>CAVXFM010000001.1:0-46971 GCA_963760985.1 uncultured delta proteobacterium
ACATGGCCATACCCGGAAGTTATTTCACCTAATTAAGTGGTAGGCGGGATAGGATTTGAACCTACGACCCCTGCCGTGTGAAGGCAGTGCTCCACCCCTGAGCTACCCGCCCAAAGCTTTTCTACACTACACTCCCAGAGCTTTTCTTGTCAAGTGGGAATTTGTGCCATAATCCACCACCTCATTTTTCGGCAGATCGTTTGTGGTCTCCCCGGACCTGAAAAGCCCGCTCGATCGTGTCCCCCGCACCTGCGAATCGCCTCTCGTGCCACGCCTGATTGATTCGTATGCCGAGTTCTTCCTGTTCGGCCACATCTCAGGCGCACCACCCCCCATGGTCATTGTTTCCCCCCCCGTCTGCGCCGCATTTCCCCAGGATGCGGCGCTGTCTAACTCGATTCGCAAAGGTTCAGTATCTTCCTCCTCATCTCAAAGAGTGTTTCGTTCGACGCATGCCCCCCAACGAGTCGAACACGCAGCATGCGAGCACGTTTGAGCACTCGACCAGGCAGATTGATCAGCCAGAACCGTATCGCCTTCATGCGCTTGCCCACCCATGTTTCCCCCAGAACCAAGCGCTTCATCGCTGAGTTCAGGTTCATGGCCAGGATCATGATGTGCCACCATGCTGCGTTTACCCCGAAATACCCTGAAGGAAGCCTGCCTCCCGCAAGATCTTCCTTCATCACCGAATGCGCCTCTTCAGATTTTCCGCAGCGCTCCCTATACCACCAAATCAGCTCATCTCCGGGAATGTCTCGATTTGTGACAATCCCGAACACCTTGTATTTCACCGAGCCGAAATTCATGGTCGGGAACGGCAAGGAAAGTTGCCCCTCCATCTCCGGCAATGCCGGCTGCTCCAAAACTTCGCGAATAGCCAGGCACCGAAACACGGGGCCGTCTTTCCTTCGAGCCAACTCCTCAGGGACATAGCATACTTCTGCATATTCTTGACCCGTATCTCTCAAGCCTTTGTCAGTCTTGCGATACAACCGGTGCCATTCAGATTCCTCTACCTCACCCACGGCTCGCTTGAAAGATTCTGATACTTTGGCACCTATGGCGAACTCGATAACTCCCAAACGTCCCCGGTTAGGATCCGCACAGAACCGCATCAGGTCATGCTGATATCCTGTCGTGTCCGAGCGCAGATATACCTTCGAGACTCCCGCAGGCAAGAAGGCCAAGGACTCCTGAACCACCCGACGATTGTCCGTGCCCGCCCAGACGTTACCGTCGCGGAACTCAGTATGGACGATGAGATCCTGTTCCGCCCAGTACACCTGCAACGGTTGATACGCCTTGTAACCTTCGTAACAGTACAGCGCCTCTCGCTTGTTTGTCTCCACCAAGGTCGCATCGAGATCCAGTGTGGCTACCTCCTGAGGAGACCGCCTCTGCACTTGGCCCAAAAAATCCCCGTTCACCTGCATCACCGCTCGCAAATGCTCGCTGGGGACAGGAATGAAGGAGGTCCCCTCCTTCCTGAGCTTCTCCTGCCCTGGGTCGTGAAAATGATACAGATACCGGCTTGCTGAAGAAGCAGACGGCACCGACCGCTTTGCCTCCTTCCGCAGTCTCCTGCTCAGAGCTCGTCTCTCCTGGCGTGACTTTCCGAACCCCGCTGACTCACGCGGCACCCGACAAAAAACCCTCATCTCCCTCCAAGATATCCAGGTCACTGATCCCTTCGCCGCCTGCCAGATTCAACAATATGAGAGCCATGACCGTCTCAGCGTCTGACCAGCCCTGCTCGCCTGATCGAATCTCGAGCCGATTCTCGATAGCTCTGTTCAAGCCCATCACGTATCCAAATTCAAGATAAGTGGTCAAGCACGCCAATGCGTCTTCCCCTTCATCGCTGTCTCTGCGGGGAGCGATTTTTCCCCCTGGGGATTCCCCATCAGAAATCGAAGCGTACTCAGATCGCTCCATGTGGAAGGAAATCTTCCTGATGATGAGATTCTTTCTTCGGGCGATCATTCCGTGGACCGGGATGCAGTGGCAATACGGGTGACTTAAGCCAAGGTAGTTGATTTTGTCATGATTAATCCACCCGAATGCAGAGAGGATTATGTTGACATAGAGCATTCTCCGCGCGATAAAGTGTTTCATTACGCTCTCCTGGGAGGATGTTATCATGGCACAGTTTATGCTTTGAAGGATCATGCCAACTTGACGATTTCTCGCAAGAATTTCTTGGAATTATTCCCCGACAAAACGAACCCTCAAAGAAGCTGGCATCCCAGCATTTTACTCGAAACAGGAAACTCACTTTCCCAAAGCTTGTCCCCTTCCTGCTCTCCACTGTTGCCAGTGCAAAGGCCAAGGGAGTGGAGGTGAAATCGGGCGAGTTCTTTCGGGCTGCCAAGCGAAGTGGCCTTTGGCCCGAAGCCGAAGCCGTCCACCATAGCGCTATCTCCAAGGCGCGCAAGAAGGTCCACTGGCATATCTTTCGAGACATACTCAACGATGCGGTAAGGCTGGCGTACGAGCGCTGGCCCCAAGACCCGAGATTTGCTTGGCACAGCATGTCGGTCTACGGTATAGACGGGTCCAAGTACCGACCTTCCTGCCACAGCCGAGATCCGGGACGAGTTTGATCCCAAGAGCGGCTTCCAATACCCTGGAAAAGGGCACTATCCCCAGTGCCTTGTCTCCACCGTATACGATGTCTTCCGACGGTTCCTGGGCGCTCTGAGGGATTGACCCATTTGTGCTCTGGAGAATTGACCCGTTAGGTGTGCAGCTACTTTGTGACTGGTTTTGATTTGGAGTTTTGGTTCTTGGAAGAGTGGCGGCTGCCTTGTTCAGGTTCGGTCTGGGGAGGAGTTCTGAGCGATGGGCCGGAAATGCGGATAGTCGTACAGTGGTGATTGAGGCAGTCCAGGAGTGCATCCACGAGAGGCTTGCGGTCGAACAAAGCGCACCACTGAGGGTAATCGAGGTTGGTGGTGATGATGGTCGATTTCCTTCCGTATCGTTCGTCCATCAGTTTGAAGAAGGCATTGCTCTGCTGGGCATTGAGCGTCAGGTATCCCAGTTCGTCAACGAGGGGCAGATCATACCCTGCGAGCCTCTTGAAGAGTCTGGGGGAGCTTCTGTCAGCAAGAGACGCGTAAAGCTCGTCCAGGAGATCCTGCGCCTTGAAGAATCTGCCACGGCGACCGGAGACTAATGCTTCCCTGAGCAGACCGATCGCCAGTCCGGTCTTGCCCGTGCCGGGATCTCCAATGAAGACCATATTCTCAGCCCGGTCCAGGAACGACAGCGATGCCAGGTCCATGATCCGAGATTTGCGCACTCCCGGCTGTCGATCGAAGGGGAAGGATGCCAGAGTCCAGGGCCAGGGCATGTGGCCCTGCTTCACCCGGTACAAGAGAGACCGTTCCTGCCGAAAATGAAACTCTTCCCGCAGGAGCCTTTCGATCACGACTGCCGTGGCAAGCCCTTCGCGCTCAGCGCACGCAAACTCCTGTTCCAGGACCTGAGACATGCCCGTCAGCTTGAGCGCCTTCATGAGGTCCGCGAGCTTCTGCCGCATCAGTCATGCTCCTCAGGGAAATGGAAGAAATCCCCGGCTACGTGCTCCAGGATCATCTTTTCCAACCGAGACAGGTCATAGAGGCCATACGCAAGAGCCCTTGCCAGAGCAGCGAGAAACGGCTCTGCCGGATACGTCCGTTTGAGACTGAGTAACCTTCGGAGCCGTGCGATCCCGCGGCCGGAGGATCGTTTCTTGATCTCAGCCACATGCCGGTCCAGGATCTCCGATTCCCCCATGAGCGCCTGCTCTTCTGCCGAGGGCCCACGGTAAACTCTCTCTCGGAAAAGAGGCCCATGATGGCCCGGATGGGTGGCGTGGGCTTCACGCCTGCCGATGAGACGGGGATGGCTTGCCACCTGCTTGTGCTCAAAGAACACGACCACTTTCTCGGCATGCTTGTGCACATCCACCTTCTTGCCGATGAGACGCTCGGGGACTGAGTACCGGTTCGTATCGAGGTTCACCTACCCTGCCACATCAACGACTCGATGGCTGGTCTCGTAGATCGGCGGTAGGTAAGACGGCAAAGGCTTCAAATAAGGCTTTTCCACGAGATACACCTCGTCGGGGCTCATCCCCAGCGAGCGTTTGAGCTTCCTACTGGCTCTCTCGTTGCACCAGGCAAGGGCCTGAGTATTGAGATCGTCCCAATCGTGGAAGGTGCGACCTGCGAGAAAATTCCGCTCCACGTAGAAAAAGGTACGTTCTATCCTCGCTTTGCGGTCCGGGTGATTGATCCGGTGAGCGACGAAGGTGATCCCGAAGATCCGAGCGAAGGCTTCCATCTCAGGGGCTATCTCGGCAGACGGACCAGACCCGTGGGCAACGATGTAACCTCTCAAAAAGTCCGGGCGGAGTTTGTGGTCAAGCGCAGAATTTGAGTGGCTGCTGTTGAGGGGGCGGGGTATGTGGAACCGGGGTGTGTACGTCAAGTGATTCGAGTCGCCGGATAATGAGCTGGGCCAGTGGCAAGATCCAGTTGGCTCCGGATAACCTGTCGTTGAGAAAAGCCCAGAAGCTCACCCCAAGCTTTCGGCACGTTTTCTTCAGGCTCGCGAAGGTATCACGACGGCGTCGTCCGAGATCGCTACGAGTAGAACCGCTGACGAGGCGCTTTTTCACGTATTCCCGTATGTCCGTCTCGCTGGTATTGTTGTGCAAGGGTATGTCGGGCCTCTCCAGTACCAGTAAGAGTTCGGGCTTATTTTCGCGTATTCTGGCGAGCGCCTGGTTGAGTCTTGCATAACAGGTCCGGGTGCTGAAGATCTCATCGAAACGCTTCTCGAGCTTCTCCTTGGTGGGTGTGTCGGGACTGTCTCTATACACTTTAAGTTCGCGGTAAAAGTCCCATATTTGTGAGCGTATGGACCCAAGGGCTTTGCGCTGTTCATCGTTGAATCCTATGAGCTTGTTGACCGCACGCTCTGCGTGTATCCAACACAGTCCGTGGAGCAAGAAATCAAACTGGCCGGCATCGTTGCTGAGAACGACCAGGTCCGGATGAGTTGAACGGTGCCCCAGTATACTGCCCAAAAGGGTGCCTTCCGTAGCAATACGGATATGCCGCGGGTCAATGAAGCCCAAAGACTCAAGAAACGCCTTCCATTCGGCCTTATCTCCAAATACCGCTCTGCCGGCCGTGATCAGTTTCTCAAGGCATGCCTTGGGCAGCTTTTGTGCATGCATGTAGATAAGTGCCGCTGCGTTGAGCACATAATCGGGGTACCCGCGCGGAGAATCTCGAAGAAGTTGATCCTGCTCTTGGAACTCGTACTCTCAAACCAGGCGAACATCTCATTGCCGATATGGGTGCAGTAGCCGTTCTTGCCCTTATGACGTGCGCCGGTGTCATCCACGTTCACATAGCCCGACATTTTCAGGCCGACCCGGAGAATCTCTTCTTTTTCCCCATGGAATGGTCGTTTGCCTTCAGTAATGATCCTGTTGACCTGTCCAGCTGATATATCGACGCCCATTTCACGGAGCTGTTCCAAGATCAGAGGCTGAGTCACGTGACAATGGTGGTATTGGTAAAGAATGAAGCTGTGCAATGAGACCGCAAAATGCCCCTGTTTCCTGACCTCATCCGGAAGTGCGGCTATAATCTGCTCCCCTGAAGGGGCTATCCAACGCTCTCGGAGGTAGAGAGTATTGTGTGGCTGCACGAGGAGGCCTTGCACGGTGAACTCCTCGTAACCTTTGAACCTGCTCCCCTGCGGAACATTATCGGCCTTTAGGACATGCCTCTCATGGATCTCAAGCTTGTCTGTCTTCTTTCTCTTGGCAGAGCCCGGACGTTTGGCCCTCGACTCCATCTTCGCTTCGTCAGAATGCCCCTTTTCGAGGACGGACGGTTTGATCCTGGGCCTCGGCTTGTGGCCCTTTACTCTGGCTATCTCGTCTCTCAGTTCCTGAATCAGCTCCTGCTGGATCTGGATGATCTCCAAAAGAGCCGTCACCAGAGGCGTGCGCTCCTCTTCAGGAATGTGAGGGATTTTCAGCTTCGTGCCCATGCCCCCTCAAAACATATTTTCACCCGCTTGTCGCGCCCTTTTTTATGGCCGCCAGAAAATAACCTATCCCCCTGCCCTGACTTATTGAGAAGTTACCTTTTCACGTCCCGATAACGGGGGTCCATCATTTTGTGAGACCTGGGGAGATTGGCCCACAGTTGGAAGCCGTACATCCGGCCATTCGGGTCTCCTTGGGGCATTTCCTGGTGTATGATACCGTTCCCATCGGTCATCCATTGTATGTCACCAGCGGATATCATTCCCTGGTTTCCCATGCTGTCACCGTGTTCGACGTCCCCTTGAATCACGTACGTGATTGTCTCGATCCCACGATGTGGATGCCGGGGAAAACCCTTCACATAATGTTCAGGCGTATCCGAACGAAAATCGTCCAACAAGAGAAATGGATCAAACGTCGGGACATGGCTGAATCCAAAAACCCGTTGCAGGTGAACGCCTGCTCCTTCGATTGTAGGTTTGCTCTTCACGACCTTCCGCATCTTTCTCATTTGAGCCATTATCGTCCTCCATTATGTGGGGCCTAGCAGGCTGTTGCGGAACGCAATGCTTTCCCGACAACGTGCCACGATGGACTCGGTTGCTACCAAGCCACGGAAACAGAACCGACCGAAACCTGAGTATGTCAGACTGATAGGAGCCTACCCTAGAACTGGAACCGATTGTTGGGGCATACTCGTAGCACGATTCAAACCATGTAAGGAGTTTCGCGACAGGCTCCTAGAAATGCCCGGTCTCACGTGTGCGTGAGGGGCGTGAACGGGGCTCCCACACGCTCATCTGCCAATTGTCCTGACGCTTGGATTCATGCATCCAAGGCGGAAGAGTTATGAGAAAATACTTGGAAAGGGAATAAATGTACGGCTCATACATGTCGCGCAGCTCTGTAAGCCTTCGGTCAGCATCGTCTCCTTCGCTGAGCCTGAGACCGGACGCGACCAACGAGGCACGCACACGGGCCAGTTCCGTTGCAGAGAGTCTATCGCGCTCCGGCTGCATCGGCGGAGTGTAAAAAATGATAGCAAGGTCCACCACTGCATGTCGCGCCATGGCAAAGGTCCGCTGAGCTTGACGCTGACAAGCTCCCTCCACACCCGTCACGACGAGCGCAGTGGTGTCAAGAATGGTGGTAAGAGCCGCGAGCCAGGACTGGTTGTCGTGCTGGGAACGAAAATACGCAAGCACCGGATAAGAGAGATGAATTTCGAGGAATTCCGCGGACCAAAGCTCCCACTCATGGAGCAGTTCCTGCAGGGCCTGCATGCCGTACGTATCCCGGTGTCGGAGCAACATTTCCGCTGCCGTCGGTGGCGAGCCTGCGCCGCGCATCCAGCAGGGAAATACTCACCTCGCGGCGAGAAAAGGATTGATTGAGCGGAGGTACATACCCGATGATCAAAGCCAGAAAAGCCAAGCCCGTTCCTGCTTCCAGGACCACAAGGAGTCTCGCAAGGCCAGTGTGAGGAGAAATGTCGCCTAAACCCAGCGTAAAGAAGGTGGTACCACTCAGATACAGGTCAGTGAGAAAACCCTGCTGACCATCAGGGGTATTGAGGCCGGACCCTCCGGCCCAATGGAGACACGCGAATCCGACCATGAGACAAAGTGCCCACAAACCGACCAGCGCCAGCAGCGAGAGAGGACCGTAGAAGCTCAAGTAGGCTTCTCTACGCTTTGCCGCAACCCGAGATAAACCCAGTGCTGAATAGGCTAGCCACGTGTACCGATAGAAAAGACGTGCAAGGCGAACGCGGCGAGTCACGCGGCGAGGAAGAATAATTGTCTCGAAAGAGTCCCAGAGGACGAGCAGCAAGAGGCTTCCTCCGAGCACGCCAATCAAAATTCTCATCTTCCCCTCCGGTTCAGCTTCATGCCGATGCCCTTTCACGTGTATGACAGAACACACGATGCGGCCGCGGATTTCCTTCGCTACGGACGACGCAAGGCCGTCTCATCTCGATCGCGCGAGGACGACGCTTTAACACTGGCCCTATCCTCAAGTGAGCCGCGGTCCTTACTCAAAGCGGATAACGAACTTTTTGTCCGAGCTTCTTTCAATGATTGCTCGGCAGGCGCTCACCGCCTCATCGAGGGAGGCCGGCTCCACGGGCGGAGGAGGAAAATACCCTCCTTGAATCCCGGGAGTAGGGCCTGGAGAATTTCTCCTGATTCGCGGAACGAGAGCTTCAGTGTATACACCCGCCTCAGGCGTGCCTCTTTGTGGGAGAAGTCCACGAGAGAGAAAGTCACTGGAAAATTACCCGCGGAGGCCGAGGCAACCTTGCGACCCCACGGGGAAAGCGACTCAAGAGATGCCACAAGACGCAGCCCTCCGACCACATTCAAGATTATGTCTACTCCCTTCCCGTGTGTCAATTCCTTCACCGACCTCGGCAGACGACGGGACTCGAGATCGATCCATTCTACAAAGGAAAGATCGTTTTGCTTTCCTACTTCTCTCCTCGATCTCACGGTTCCCCAGACCCTTGAGATGCTCTGGAAGCGGGGCCACAATGCATCTGCCTTAGGTCGCCAGCCGCCGCTCACGGCAGTAAAGTGTGTGGCAGGGCGGGAAGAGAAGACCGTTAACGGTGAAGTCTTCAAACCCGTTACTGATACTCCCCGCGGGACGTTGAGGCTTGGGATGATATGTATATGGTGTATTTCTGGCAGCTTGGTCTTTTCTCTCTTGGCAGAGGCGAGTCGTTTCCAGCCGGGGGCTTTTGCCTCCTTCTTGCCGATATCTTTTTCCCATACGGAAATTTTGATCTGAGGCTAAGGCTTCTCCCCTTTCAGCCTAGCTATCTCGTCTCCCAGCTCTTGAATCTGCTCCTGCTGTATCCAAATAATCTCCCACAGCATCGCCACCAAAGGGGTACGCTCTTCTTCAGGAACGTGGCGCATTGAGTACCGCGATTTCTTGTCAGAGAAAAGCTGAATGACATCTTGTAGATGAGCATGACCAAATATTGGTGTCCGGTCCTCGAACGATCTGCATGGCGTTTGTGAGACGATGTTTGCCGAAGGAGGACCCGCGATGGATACGAGTAGAGAGGGAATGAACGTCTTGGTAAAGGACATACTGGGTTTCGTGATCGGCCCCGCTCAGGGTATGCGGATCGGTGAGGTAGAGATGGGTCTCTTGACGCTGGTGATGAGAGTGGGAAGGGAAGCCCTGGTGAGGCATCTCCAAGAAAAGGGGACCGGTCGTCAGGGAAACGGTATTGTTGGTGCGAGCGGTGAACGGAAGTTACGAGAAGGCGTGCGAAGTTGTCGGTGATATCTTTCGCGTGAATCTCCCTATCTATTCGTTGAAGAGCATGGTGGGGGACGTCCGTGAGGATGTCTCCCGGTATTGTGACCAGAAGCCCACGCCTGATACCGATGCGCGATCACGTAAGTGACTTAAGCTGCTGGCGGCATGCCTCTGAAGCGCAGTCAGGCTAGGCAGTTCGTAGCGAAAGAGGTTTGCCGCCAGTATTGTGCGCTTGAGAACGCATTGGTAAGACCACCTTGGCCTTGCCTACTTCCTGGTCTGCAGGGCCATCCGGAAGAAGAGTTCCCTGAGCAGAGTAAATCGACCATCACTCATCAGATTAAGGCCACGGCTCTTATAGTAATTAACACCCCTACGCCGAATACCGCCAGGGCACTGCCGGCAGGAAGCAAGCGGTAGAAACCTGAGCCGTGCGGCATTTGAGCCAGCAGTCGCCCACCTTTGATAAACAGCAGGCCTACGACGATGAGAATCCCGGCCAAGCCGAGACTGAAAACGGTAACGAGAAGCAACCGCAAGGCCCCTAAGAATACACTTAAAAGAGAGATTAAGACCCGGTTTTCGAGAAATCTTTCGCCAAACGGCAAAGTGTGATAATTGGTTTCCTGCCATGAAGGCCGGTGAATTATAAATTGCTTGTGTGCCAAGGAGGAAACATGCCGACTCAAAACGAGCCCTTCGCGCGAGAATCCGCTGGCACCGCTCCGCCATCGCGTGTGCAACGGGAATCGGCTGATGTAAAGAATTCAGCTGCCTCCTCTCATGATGAACTCTTGCTTCCTTTGACGATGCCGGCTTACGGCTGCTGTGGCACCGATGATGGCCTGCAACCGAACAGCCAGTCTCATGCGGATGTCGTCTCTGAATTTCTCGATCGTTACAGGCGTGAGTGGGATTATTACGATCAAGTAGCCAGGCTTTGCGCAGAGCAATGTGAGAGTGGCCTGGAGGAATTGGGCATCCAGGCCATGATTACCTTTCGTGCCAAAAGGCCCAACAGGCTCGAGAAAAAGCTTAGACAAAGATGCCCCGAAGAGGGGTACACGTCGATCGAGGAACTTGCTACGAGTATCAGAGATCTCGCCGGTGTGAGGATAGCCCTCTATTTTCCCGGAGACCGGCGAGAAGTGGACCGGTTCATTCGGGAGCACTTTGACGAAGCACAGGCTACGACATACGCTGAGGGAAGAAAGAGTCTGGATTACATCACGAGATCTAAGGGATATAGTGCTACCCACTATCGGATAAGGCTCAAGAAGGCGTTTCTCAGTCCTCCCCAGTCTCACTATTGTGATTCTCTCATAGAAATTCAGGTTGCATCAGTCCTCATGCACGCTTGGGCCGAGGTGGAACACGATCTTGCCTACAAGCCGGTAATGGGAGAACCATCTGAAGCTGAACTCGATATCTTGCACGAACTGAATTGCTTGGTACATGCAGGCGAAATTGCTCTCGAACGGCTGCAAAAAGCGGTCGCGGATAAGGCGAAGAGCCTGAAAAGGCCATTTGCTCATCATTTTGAGCTGGCAGCTTATTTGTATACGCGACTTCGTCGATTGAGGGAAGAACTCCCTCAATATCCCATTATGGGCAGAACCGATCAACTGTTCGAACTTCTCCGCAGAGCAGGTCTTAATCGCCCTGAAGCGATCGAGCATTTTGTCCTCGCTTTTGATCTGGATACGGAAAACCGGCCCATCGTTGAGCAACTCATTGACCAAGTCCTGAGTGATCGCCCGGATTTGGAAAGCCTCTACAACGACTTGGTCTGCCGCGAATCATGTCTCTGCACTCAGGCTGACGCATCTGAGGAAGGCGCATTCAGCAAATATGGGTGGCAGGTGGGGTTGTTTATTTCCCGTTGGGGCTGTCTGGAAGGTTTCTTGAGGAGGCTGTCCGACGCGAAAGCAGTGGCGCCGCATTTTAGCCTGCTGCGTATGATCAATACCCTGCGCGACCGACAGTTGTTGCAGGACCTTGAGGTTCGCGAAGTCGAGGATCTACGCCATCTTCGCAATGTCATTATGCATGGAGCCGGCAGGCCAAGCCCCAGCGCCCTCCAAGCAGCCAGCGATCGCTTGAATGCCCTTTTGAGTAACTTGCGTAACCATGAGCGAGACGATGTCCGCACCATCATGGAAGACGTGCTCAGAGATCACGGCGGCGACTTGCCACGATGATGAAGAGTGAGCGCTTCAGAAGCAACGGCCATCGACAATTGCGCACTGGACATCCTCACCTCAAGTAATTGTCTCGTGCCTTAGCTCGCGGATGTGGAACTCATGGGATCTTCGTCAGTGCATGGCTCTCGCAAAAAGAATACCGCCGGTTCCGTCCAGGAGCGTTTCGGAACCTTTACCGGCGTCTTTGTTCCCACGTTTCTCACCATAATCGGAATCATTCTGTTTCTGCGCTTGGGTTGGGTAGTCGGCCAGGTCGGTCTGGGCGGTATCCTGGTGGTAATGGCTCTGGCACACGCCATTTCGGTGAGTACGGGGCTAGCCCTGTCATCCATCGCCACTAACATGGCGGTGAGAACGGGTGGCACGTACTACATGATATCTCGGACGCTCGGATTGGAGATTGGCGGCGCCATAGGGATACCTCTGTATTTGTCGCAAGCGATTTCTGTCGCTTTCTACACCATCGGGTTTGCTGATTCTTTTGTGCAGGTTTATCCAGGGATCGATACGAGAATCCTTGCCACGATGGTGATTCTTGTGTTCTGCCTCCTTTCCTACTGGGGCGCAGACATCGCATTCAAAGTCCAGTTCCTAATTATGGGGGCACTCGTCTTAGCCCTGGCCTCTTTTTTCTGCGGCGGCTGGGGAACCATTGCGTCTCCAGAGCTCTTACCGCCTGAAAACGCGACTGTCAATTTCTGGACGGCTTTCGCCATATTCTTTCCGGCAGTAACCGGGATTACCGTGGGTGTCAGTATGTCGGGGGATCTCAAAGACCCTATCAAGAGTATCCCTCGAGGAACCATGTCTGCCATCGGGATCGCAGCGGTCATTTATGTTGCTGCGGCGGTTTGGCTGAGCACCCACGCCAACAGTACGGAACTCATTTCCGACACGTTCATCATCAAGAAGATCGCCCGATGGCCGGAACTCATAGTCCTTGGTGTCTGGTCGGCTACGCTTTCTTCGGCCCTGGGAAGCGTATTGGCTGCTCCCCGCACTCTGGAGGCCATCTCTATTGACGGAGTACTCCCAAGCTTTGTCTCTGCGAGGCTTGGAAGTCGTACAGAACCGAGACTCGCCATACTCCTGACTTCCGGAATAGCAGTCTCTGTAGTATGGATGGGCGATCTTGACTCGGTTGCCACGGTGATTACCATGTTCTTCCTCAACACGTACGGGATGATCAATCTGACTGCAGGCCTTGAGATAATGGTAGGGAATCCGAGCTTTCGTCCTGCGTTCAAGGTCCCCTGGATCATATGCCTGCTTGGAGCCGTGGGCTGTTACGGAACCATGTTCCTGATCAGCGCCCCTACCACGGTGTTTTCCATAGTCGTCAGTTACGGGATATATGTGGTGCTAGAGCGGAGGTCGCTGCATCAGGAATGGGGTGACGTGCGAAACGGGATGTGGTTCGGCTTGTGCCGGTTCGCTCTCAGCCGCCTGGAACTGAGACCATGGCACATCAAGAAACTGGCGTCCCAACATAATCGTGTTTACCAGTATCGTGCAATATAGAGACGAACTTGTTGAGGTGGGAAGCTGGCTCAGCTCTGCCAGAGGCATGGTAACATTTCAACATCTCCTTGTTGGCGATGTCGAGGAACTCGCCGCTCGGGGATTCCGCGATGCATCCCGTAAGGCCTTGCGACAATTTCTTACTGATCACGGGACGCACGCCTTTGCTGAAAGTGCCATCGTGAGAGATCTCTACGAGGGTGAGCTGACCTCAATGCAAGTTCATGGCATGGGTGGACTGGAACCCAACACGGCCTTGATGGGATGGGGTAACCGCTCCCAGGCTTGGCAGGCGCAGCTCAGGCTCGTTGAGAGCATGATGAGCCTCAAGAAATCGGCTATTTTCCTCAAATACGATGCTAACCGGGGATTTGGAAAAAAGGAACTCATTGACGTCTGGTGGAGAGGAAGAGACCGAAACGGCGAACTGATGCTCTTGCTGGCCCACATCATCGCATGTAGTCCGGCTTGGGAAGGTGCGAAAGTCAGGCTTATACGGCGTATTGCAGGCGATAGCGGCAAACAGGCTGCCGAGGAAAGCCTGAGAACTCTCCTCAAGGGCGTGCGGGTCGAAGCCGAACCAGTTACCGTCTCCGGAGAGACTCCGGAAGAAGCATTCTCCAGATTACTGAGTCGGACGAGCGAGCACGCGGACCTGGTCTTTCTGGGGTTGAGTTTGCCGGATCTGGCTGACCTGGAAAGACAAGCCGCTTACGTAAACCAGGTCTTGTGTTCCACGTCGACAGCCTTGCTCGTGAGAAGCGGTGAAACAGAGGACCTCTTGTAAAAAAAAGGCACTCTGAAGAAGACGCCCCCGGGAAGATGTAGAACCTACCGCAACAGCCCACCTCACGACTCATTCTTTCTTTTGGCCGGGCATTGTTTGTCACTCCCCGCAATAAAAGGCCTTGACACCCATTTCAGTTTCACTTAAGATAGTTTCGACTGAAACGATCTGAGTGCTGATCATATGTGCCTAAAGTAGGATGTTGCATGAGCGACTGGACGAAGAAAATCGAGGTGGGCCGAAGTGAGCAACCCATGTTCTGTTCCCATGACACAGAAACAGGAAACGAGCGATCACTTGCCGTCCTGAGGTATCTGAGGCTGCTTGTGCAAGCCGGCGAACACTTTAACCAGCAGCTGCAACGGGACTATAGGGTAAGTCAAGGACAGTTGGCATGTCTCCATATGCTTCGCCAGGATGGAAGCATGCCGATCTCACGGTTGGCTAAGGGACTCTGCGTCGAGCCCAGCACGGTGACAGGAGTCGTTGATCGATTGGAACAAAAAGGGCTTGTGAGGAGGACTCGTCAGGGCCCGGACCGCAGAGTCATAACTATTGAGCTTACCGAAACCGGCAGCACGTTGGCCGAGAATGCTCCTCCGTCAGTCCCTAGCTTTCTGAGGATCGGGATGAAGGAACTTACAGAGCAGGAAGCCGCGGCCATCGTCGATGCGCTGGCGAAACTTGTGGAAATGCTTCAAAGACACAGTACATTTTCTAAGGAACCTGCCCCTGACCCTTTCCAGTCGGAGACGATGCGGTGAATCGCAAAGGCGTTCTCCCGGGACTTTAGCCACGGTAATGAGAAGATGATTTCTCGTAATGGGCGGTCGGAGGATTGTCATGGTGAAACAGGATGGAAGGTTTCGTGTGGTCATCGAAGGGGTTTCCCCTGAGATTGACGGAGGATTGTTCCCGATGAAGCGGTCGGTAGGAGAGACCGTCCGAGTAGAAGCAGATATCTTTGTCGATGGTCATGACGCCGTTACTGCGGTGTTGCGCTATCGCCATGAGAGCTCGCTTGTATGGAAGGCGATCCCCATGAGTCCCATAGGCAACGATCGATGGGCTGCGGGGTTTACCGTCAGCAAATTGGGAAAATACTTCTACACGTTGCAGGCCTGGATCGACGCCTACAGCTCCTGGTTCAGTGGACTCCGCAAGAAAATTGCTGCGGAGCAAGACATATCCGTAGACCTTCTCACCGGCGCTCAACTCATGGAGGAAGCAGCGTCCAGGGCCGTGGGCTCGGATGCAGCGAGGATCAGAGAATGCGCAACCGTGCTCAAATCGTCACCGGATGAAGATGAGAAAATCGAACGATTGTTCGACGAAGATCTTCGACAGCTTATCCTGAAATACCCTGATACGAGATTCGTGACACAGTACGAGAAAGAACTGGCGGTCATTGTAGAAAGAAAAAAGGCGCGTTTCAGTTCGTGGTATGAGATGTTTCCCCGTTCCTGTGTCGACAACGGCGGCTTGCACGGCTCTTTCAAGGATTGCGAACAGCGCCTTCCCTACATTGCTTCAATGGGATTTGACGTAATCTACCTACCTCCCATACATCCGATAGGAGTGAGTCATCGAAAAGGACGCAACAACGAGACCAGCGCAGATCCTGGGGATGTGGGAAGCCCTTGGGCAATAGGCTCGGAACACGGCGGACATACCTCAGTGAATCCTCAGTTGGGAACACTGGAGGATTTTAGGCAATTTCGCAAGAAAGCGGAAGAGCGAGGAATTGAGATAGCCTTGGACATAGCGTTCCAGTGCTCTCCTGATCATCCGTTTGTCAAGGAGCACCCTGAATGGTTTCGATGGAGACCTGACGGCACCATACAGTACGCGGAAAATCCTCCAAAGAAGTATGAGGACATCTATCCTCTGAATTTTGAGACGGATCACTGGGAGTGCCTTTGGGACGCTCTGAAGGACATCGTCTTGTTCTGGATAGCACAGGGTGTAAAGATCTTTAGAGTCGATAATCCTCACACGAAGCCATTTCGTTTTTGGGAATGGCTCATAGGGGAAATCAAGAAGGATCATCCCGAGGTATTCTTTCTGGCCGAGGCGTTCACTCGCCCCAAAGTGATGTATCGGCTGGCCAAACTGGGATTCACTCAATCATACACGTATTTCGCATGGCGAAACTCGAAACATGAGATCACAGAATATTTCACTGAACTCTCTCGTACCGATGTGTGTCACTACTTTAGCCCGAATCTCTGGCCGAATACACCGGACATTCTCCCCGAGTATCTGCAAATCGGTGGCCGTACAGCCTTCATGACGCGTCTGGTTTTGGCAGCTACCTTAGGAGCGAGCTACGGAGTGTACGGCCCGGCCTTCGAGCTTTGCGACGACCAACCGCGTGACTTCGGCAGTGAAGAGTATCTCAATTCGGAGAAGTATGAGATCAAACGATGGGACATCTCGAGGCAGGATAGCCTGAAGGCGTTCATTACCCTCGTGAATCGCATCAGGCGGGAGAATCCTGCGTTGCAGCAGGATTTCAACCTCTGTTTCCATCCCGTGGATAACGACCAGATCGTTTGTTTCAGCAAGAGTTCAGAGGATTTGTCCAACGCTGTCATTGTGGTGGTGAACCTGGACCCCCACCACACCCAATCTGGCTGGTTGGAGCTTCCTCTGGAAACGCTGGGCATAGACGATAAGAGGCCTTTCCAGATGCACGACCTACTCAGCGACGCACGATACCTGTGGCAAGGGACTCGAAACTATGTTGAGCTGGATCCACAGGCAGTTCCTGCACAAGTCTTCCGTGTTCGCCGTAAACTGTTGACTGAGAGAGATTTCGACTACTACATGTGAGAAGGGTCATATTCATGGCAAAGAAACGGCTGTCGAAGCTGCCCGACGATCCGCTCTGGTTCAAGGACGCGGTCATTTATGAAGTTCATCCCCGTGCCTTCTTTGACAGTGACGGTGATGGCAGAGGAGACTTCGCGGGGCTTACCCAAAAACTTCATTATCTTCAGGATCTTGGCGTAACCGTCATATGGGTGCTCCCGTTTTTTGCCTCACCTCTCAGAGACGACGGCTATGACATCTCTGATTACAAGAGTGTCCATTCAGCCTACGGGTCTCTACGGGATTTCAAAATATTCGTTCGGGAAGCCCACGCCAGAGGCTTGCGGGTCGTAACCGAACTGGTCCTCAACCATACTTCCGATCAACATGCATGGTTTCAAAAATCGCGGCGAGCCAAACCAGGGTCCAAGTGGAGGGACTTCTATGTGTGGAGTGATAGCCCGGAAAAGTACCCGGAAGTCCGCATCATTTTTCAAGATTTTGAGACCTCCAATTGGACATGGGACCCGATGGCTCAAGCTTATTTTTGGCATCGCTTCTATTCGCATCAGCCGGATCTCAACTACGACAGTCCTCATGTGCGTAAGGCGGTCTTTGAAGCGGTTGACTTCTGGCTCTCGCTGGGCGTGGATGGACTTCGGTTGGATGCGGTGCCCTATCTTTATCAACGTGAGGGTACGAACTGCGAGAATCTCCCGGAAACTCATGCCTTCCTCAAGGACTTACGCCGGCATGTTGAGGCAAAGTTCGGAAATCGCATGTTGCTCGCGGAAGCCAATCAATGGCCCGAGGATGCCGCAGCCTACTTTGGAGAAGGGGACGAATGCCACATGGCATTTCACTTTCCCATCATGCCTCGGTTGTTTATCGCCTTGCGCCAGGAAGATCGCTTTCCCATCGTAGACGTATTGGAACAGACCCCTCCTATACCCGATTCGTGCCAATGGGCAACATTCCTTCGCAATCACGACGAACTCACCCTCGAGATGGTAACCGATGAAGAGCGAGACTACATGTACAGAGTCTATGCTGAAGATCAGCAGATGCGCATCAATCTTGGGATCAGACGAAGACTCGCTCCCCTTTTGAACAACCATCGACGCAAAATTGAGCTTATGACAAGTCTCCTCTTTTCGCTTCCCGGCACTCCGGTGCTCTATTATGGAGACGAAATCGGGATGGGAAACAACGTCTATCTCGGTGACCGAAACGGCGTTCGGACACCGATGCAGTGGAATCCCGACCGGAATGCGGGTTTTTCCCGTGCCAACTCCCAGCAGCTCTATCTTCCGGTCATCATCGATCCCGAGTACCATTACGAGTCAATAAACGTTGAAACCCAGCTACAAAACCCCTCTTCACTCCTATGCTGGATGAAACGTTTCATAGCCTTGCGCAAACGATATAAGGCCTTTGGCCGTGGGACTACTGAATTCCTCCACCCGGACAACAGAAAGGTTATGGCTTTTGTGCGTCGTTATCAGGACGAATGCCTCCTGATTGTGGCGAACCTCTCGCGGTACGTTCAGGTACAGTCGAACTTGATCTATCCGCTTTCAAAGGCATGGCGCCTGTAGAACTGGTGGGCAGAACAGAGTTTCCCCCCATTGGAGACTGTCCGTACGGTCTTTCTCTTGGGCCCCACAATTTCATCTGGTTTTCCATCGAAGACACTCCCCAGGAAACCTTACAATGTCCCATCCCCCGCAGCCTTGAGCACTTGCCGGTCCTGGAGGAGGTGGACGATCTCTCCTCATTACTTCACGCGGAGAATTGGCCCCAGTTGGAAAGGGTCTTATCCGGCCACCTACTCCAGGCTCGATGGTTCCGTGGAAAAGCACGAGCGATCAAACACGTGGCCATAGTGGACACTCTGCTTTCTCCTGACCCGCACGTGAAGGCTCTGATTGCGGTGATCAACGTGACTTACTTGGAGGGCGATCCTGAGAACTATCTTCTGCCCCTTACCATAGCGGGCGGTGAACGGGCGCATCGCGTGGCGTCAGACAACGGTTGGGCTGTGTTGGCGAGCATTCAGACATCGCTGGAAGGCGAGGCGTTCCTTTTCGATGCCGTGGCTGACAGAGAATTCTGTGGTGACCTGCTCCGAACGATAAGCACCAAGCGTCGTTGGAAAGGGAAGGTAGGGGAGCTGGCCGGCTCCTTTACTCGGGCTTTGCAACCTCTCCTGCAGAGCGACGGGATCTCCCTGGAACCATCTGTAATGGGGGCCGAGCAGAGCAACACCTCGGTCAACTTCGGCAAACGTCTGATTCTCAAATTGTATCGGCGACTCGAAGAAGGACCCAGCCCGGACCTGGAAGTAGCAAAATTCCTTACCGAACGAGGCTTCAAGCATGGCGCTCCAGTCGCCGGCGTCCTGGAATACCGCGTTGGCAGAAAAGGCGCTAACCAAACTGCCGCCCTTCTCCAGGCATTCATTCCCAATGAAGGGGACGCCTGGAACTACACCCTCAGTGTCTTGGACACGTATTGGGAGACCGTTTCCCGTGTCCTTCGCGGGGGCGGCAGTCTTGTGGTACCGGAAGAGTCATCACTCGATCTGACAAGCCAGGCGGTACCGGATGCTGTTTCACAGATCCTCGGTACGTACCGAGCAGTCGGCTCGCCTGCTGGGGACAAGGACCGCTGAACTCCACAACCTGTTGGCATCCGGGCTCGATTCCTCTGCTTTTGCGCCTGAGCCGTTCACCATGCTCTACCAGAGGTCCGTGTACCAGTCCATGCGAAACCTGACTGGAGAGGTTTTTCGACTCTTGCATAAGAGGATCGATGCACTGCCGAAGGAAGTCCGAGCTGAAGCCGCCGCGGTCTTGGAACTCAAAACTAAAGTGCTTCGATTGTTCGAATCAATTCACACGACAAAGATCAGTGCTTCCCGCATTCGCTGCCACGGCGATTATCACCTTGGACAAGTCCTTTATACGGGCGATGATTTCGTCATCATAGACTTCGAGGGCGAACCCGCTCGCTCAATTGGAGAAAGACGGCTTAAGAAATCACCGTTGCGCGATGTGGCCGGAATGATCCGGTCATTCCATTATGCTGTTTTCTCAAGTCGTTTTTCTCATGGCCAGCAGGAGACTGTGAGCCCGGAAACGCTCCTGCAAATCGACTCAGTAACCCAATTCTGGCACAAATGGGTTTGTGCAGTTTTCCTGAAAGCCTATCTTGAAAAGGCTGGTTCGTCTTCATTCATCCCTCCCCAAAAAGAACAACTTCGCATAATGCTTGAAGCGTTTATCTTGGAAAAGGCTGTGTATGAACTGGGATACGAACTCAATAACCGTCCCGGCTGGGTCAAGATCCCGCTTCAGGGAATTGGCCAACTCTGTCAAGAAGCGGACTGATGTACAGTGAGGTCGTTTGTCCTCACGGATCGGAGTTGCAAGAATGTCTCACGCGTATGGCGATAATAATTCGGTTCACGAACACAGCAAATATTCCGATGATAGCGTCACACTGTTGACCGACCACGATATATTCCTCTTCAACGAGGGCAGCCACTTTCGTCTGTATGAGAAGTTGGGGGCTCATCCGATGGACACTGGTTCAGATCGGGGAACCTACTTTTCCGTCTGGGCCCCCAATGCGGAACGAGTGGCGGTAATGGGGGACTTCAACGATTGGAACAAAGATGCTCATCCCTTGCGAACGAAGGCAAGTTCAGGAATATGGGAGGGATTTGTCCCTGGTGTGGACAAGGGAGCGTGCTACAAGTACTGGATTGAATCTCGCTATTCGGGTTTTCGTATAGACAAGGCTGACCCGATGGCCTTTTTGAGCGAGACACCGCCCAAGTCAGGCTCGATAGTTTGGCCGCTGGATTACACGTGGAACGATGCAGACTGGATGCGGAATCGGGCTCAGTCCAATGGCCTGGACGCTCCTATGGCGGTCTATGAGATGCACCTCGGTTCCTGGATGAGGGTTTCTGAAGAGGAGGACCGCCCGCTCACTTACCGGGAATTGGCCCCGCGGTTGACGGAATACATGCAGAAGATGGGCTTCACGCACGTGGAGTTCCTTCCTATCACGGAGCACCCGTTCTACGGTTCCTGGGGATACCAGTCCACGGGCTATTTCTGCCCAACCAGCCGGTACGGAACCCGCAAGACCTGATGCACCTCGTGGACTATCTGCATCAGCATGGGATTGGGGTAATCATCGACTGGGTTCCGTCCCATTTTACCACCGATGGCCACGGGCTTGGCTATTTCGACGGCACGCACCTGTACGAGCATGCCGACGAGCGTAAGGGTATCCACCCGGATTGGAAGAGCTACATATTCAATTACGGTCGCAATGAAGTGCGATGCTTCCTCATCAGTAGTGCGATGTTTTGGTTGGATGTATACCACGTGGACGGGATTCGTGTCGATGCGGTAGCCTCGATGCTGTATCTGGATTATTCTCGTGCGGACGGCGAGTGGATTCCCAATGAGTACGGCGGCAGGGAGAATCTGGAAGCCATTTCTTTCATTCGGCGACTCAATGAAGAGGTGTATCGCAGCTATCCGGGCGTCCAGACCATCGCCGAGGAATCCACAGCGTGGCCCATGGTTTCCAGACCCCTTTACGTCGGCGGTCTTGGTTTTGGTATGAAATGGGACATGGGCTGGATGCACGATACGCTTAAGTACATGAGCACAGACCCTCTTTTTCGTAGATACCACCATAACCATCTCACATTCCGGCTACTCTACGCATTTCAAGAGAATTTCATGTTACCCCTTTCGCACGACGAAGTGGTCCACGGCAAGGGGTCGCTACTCGCCAAAATGCCTGGGGACAACTGGCAGAAGTTTGCAAATATGCGGCTGCTCCTGGGTTACATGTACGCCCAGCCTGGCAAGAAGCTCATCTTCATGGGTGGGGAGTTTGGCCAGTGGCGTGAATGGAATCACGACGAGGCCCTTGATTGGCTTCTGCTTGAGTACCCGATGCACAAAGGGTTGCAGCGTTGGGTTGAGGATCTCAACCGCATGTACCGCCGGGAGCCGGCCCTGTACGAGGCAGATGTCTCTCCTTCGGGCTTTGAATGGATCGACTGCAACGACTCCGACAACAGCGCCATCACGCTGCTCCGCAAGGGCCGGTCGCCGCAAGACGTCATCCTCGCTGCATGCAATTTCACTCCGGTACCGCTGCACAATTATCGCGTGGGCGTTCCTCTTGCAGGGTTCTGGCGAGAAATCCTCAACGGGGACTCGACCGAATACGGGGGTAGCGGACAAGGCAATATCGGAGGAGTCAACACCTTCCCTGTCAAGTACCACGGCAGATACCAATCCATCAACGTGGTTCTTCCTCCCTTGGCAGCGGTCTTCTTCAAATGGGAAGGAGAGAACCCAGAAGTACCTGCGTGACCGCGGGGCCATGTTATCGCGGGATGGGAAATGCCTCGCCCGCGTCCGGTCACCTCGTGAAAGCGCCTCGGGAAGGTTATGTCTCTTCCGGGAAACGCTCAAAATGTCGACATGCGCATCAAGGCAGCTCTTCAATCGGGCGTCCCAGTAGTCGATTTGTGGTGTGTTCGTGAGACCATGATCAGCTAGAGAACAGGGCTTATGGTGAAAGGCTCAGCCACTTCGCTCCTATCGCGGGGCTGAAGCTTGCGGCCGACCTGGTGTTGATCGCTCCGTACGTCCCTCGGCTGTTCGCGGGGGAAGGATGTGGGAAAAGGCCCCTTTTTCCTGTTTCATCAGTCGCACTGCACCGGAGCCGGTCGACGCGGTGAGGAGGGGGCGTCGGAAGGAATGCGTGGCATTCAGCGGGGAAAGAAGATCCGCTGGGCCCCCAAGATGACAAGACGTTTGCGTGCGCGAAGCTCACTCACGAGTCGCGCTTTCAAGTCACTTCTCCTGGGGTTTCTGATTTCTCCCACGGTACCGAGCTTGGGGATCTCAACCTTGTGGATTCCGACAATCGTCGCCCGGTTGACTTCCCATTGCGAGTGCGATTGCTTCGAGAATTCACGGAAAGG
The DNA here is from genome assembly GCA_963760985.1 of uncultured delta proteobacterium. Classification (GTDB taxonomy): domain Bacteria; phylum Desulfobacterota; class Desulfomonilia; order Desulfomonilales; family Desulfomonilaceae; genus JACRDG01. The sequence continues at coordinate 22,692 of CAVXFM010000001.1, forward strand.
ACCGGTGCAGGCGTGACGACTTTCATTGGTACACTTTTCGCTTGTCCCAAAGACAGGCGCGTGAAGATGTTCTTCACGAATCGTATGTTGCAGGACAAGTCGGCGTACCCGGAGCTTTTCCGAGACGGCTCATGCCGCCCTGCACAGGCGGAAGTCATGGAGCACAAAGCACTGCGGTCGAACGCGTCCATGGCAATCACCTTGCCCTCATTGTGGTCACAAGATTTTTCACTTCTTTGACGCGGGAAGGATGCATGCCTTTCGGGGATGAGACGTGGACGGATCCGTCATGAGAATGGATCACCCAGGTTCCATGAATATCCGCGACGTCTTGACAGACGGGCCCTTCTCGTGCGAACTCAAGACCAATGTGGGAAAAATTCTTGAGAGGTTTCCCGCAGCACGCTTGATAGGAGAAACACCCTGATGAGATTGAGAGCCAGTGGCATACTGCTTCATATTACGTCCTTGCCCTCCCGCTTTGGAATCGGTGACCTTGGGCCTGCCGCTTACGAATTCGTCGATTTTCTGGCAAGATCCAAACAGCGGTATTGGCAGATCATTCCTTTGACTCCACCCAACCCCCAGCACTACTCTCCATACCACAGCCCCTCCGCGTTTGCGGGAAATTTGCTCCTGATTAGCCCGGAACTCCTGGTCGAGCAAGGATTGCTGACGGCCAAAGACATTGAGGAAGGTCCGAATTTTCCTTCTGATACGATCGATTTCCCCACGGTGATTTCCTACAAGTCCTCGCTACTAGACAAAGCATTTGAGAGGTTTCGATCAAAGCCGAGATCGGATGTGTACAATCAGTTCTTGGAGAGAAACAAGGCTTGGCTGCAAGATCATACCCTTTTTAGGGCGTTAAGCGGCCAGTTCTCGGGACACAAGTGGAACGAGTGGCCTGATGACCTTCGCGATAGGCAGCCCAAGGCACTCCAGGAGGCTGCGAGAACCCAAAAAGATGCAATTGAGAAAGAGGAGTTTATTCGGTACACCTTTTTTGCTCAGTGGTTTAAGCTAAAAGAATATTGCAATGGCCGACGCATTCATGTCATTGGTGATCTTCCGGTGTACGTCGATTTCCATAGTGCTGATGTGTGGGCGAATCCTTCTCTTTTCAAGCTCAACGAGGAGAAGAGACCCTACGTTGTCGCGGGAGTGCCTCCTGACTACTTCAGCCCTACAGGTCAACTTTGGGGACATCCCATTTACGACTGGAAAGCGATCCGCAACGAAGGCTATTCGTGGTGGATAGAGCGAATCGGCCACAATCTTAAACAATGTGACGTGCTGAGAATAGACCATTTTAGAGGATTTGCCGGATATTGGGAGGTGCCGGCGGAAGAGCTGACAGCTCTCAACGGACAGTGGCAGGATGGACCTGGAGCACATTTTTTCTCTGCGATTCTTAGACGATTTCCGCAACTACCCATAATTGCCGAGGATCTTGGAGTCATCACGCCGGATGTGCGCGAACTTATGCGTCAGTTCGATTTTCCTGGGATGAAGGTTCTGCTCTTTGCCTTTGACGAGAATCTCCCCTCGAATCCTTATGCTCCTCACAACTTGGTGAGAAACAGCGTAGTGTTTACAGGAACACATGACAACAATACGGTGCGAGGATGGTTCGAAAACGAAGCGACTGAGGCGGAAAAGGCCAGGCTGTTCTCTTACTTGGGCCGCGATGTGCCCCCTGATATCATCCACTGGGAAATGGTGAGGCTCGCTCTCATGTCGGTAGCAGACACGGCCATACTGGCGATGCAGGACGTCCTCGGTCTCGGTGGAGAAGCCCGTATGAACCTACCGTCCCAGAAGGAGGACAACTGGCACTGGCGGCTTACGCCCGACCGGTTGTCATCGCAATTGGAGCAGAAGCTGCGGGCCGTGACGGAGATCTACGGTCGAGCATGAAGTTCGAGTCACCTTTGAGAGCATGTTGAGAGACTTGACGAGGCGGCAACACCAAATGGCAACATGCTCGCTGGTTTGGGCCAGCCAAGGCCTGAGCGTAATCGGGAACAGTTATAGATGGTCTCTACCTGACCGCCGTCTCTCCGGACATAGTGAGGAAGGAGGCACCATGATAGCCTTGGAGAGGAAGAATTCCAAAGGGATATGGGTCACCCGGGACATGAGCGAGATTCACGAGGATTTAGAGGCGGGTTTACGGGCTGCAGGTCTCTGGGAGGCGCTCGACTACTTTGATCTGACTTCTGCAATGAAACAGAAGAAAATTAGGAGGTTCCCGGAGTTTCGTTGGGTCGCGTGCTTCCCGGTTGCCGAACCCGGGCAGGGGCATTACGTACATGTTGAGGCGATTTCCGCGAGCAAGAAGAGTCAACTCATCTTCATCGGCAAAACGGTGGGGGGCTTTGACGTCGCGGCTGCCGTGGCTGGTAAGTGTGCCGAAATGCTGTCCGGTATGCGGCAGGGTCAAGGCAGAAAAATGACTGCGAAAAAGGCAAATCCCACTCTGCAGACACGCAGACTTTCCGTCCGTCTGCCGTCGGAACTTGTGGAAGCTGTCGAGAAACTTGGCGGGAAACGCAGTCAACATATGGAAAGGGCCCTAAAGATTTATGTCGACAGCATGACGGGAGAAAAGGCCGGATAAGGATTCAATGCTCCGTCTCGTAAACCGGGCTTCGTATTCTACGACGCTATTCCGTCTCACCCGGGTTCCAACCTCGGGTGAAGACCGGATGGGTAGGGCTGATGCTTTCAGGCTTCCTGCGGAAGAGTGGCAACGGGTCGGCTCCTTTCTGGTGGCGTGCTCAAAGCGCGGGACGTTACCATTCATATATGAACAAACACGCGGCACCAAACTTGAGTGACCGACAACCGAGAGATAGAGACGGAGGCGGCTCACCCTCGCCACGGACTTTTGTCCGAGTCCCTAATCGAACGGTTGAGATCTCGCTCACAACCCGGACAGGGTTTTGATGGTTATGCGTTCGCAAAGCCTGTGTCATTGGGCAATCAGACTCGGTTGTATGATCGTGTTTCTTGCGGGTTCAACCATCAGCGTCGTGGCGCTGGAAGACGGGACAGTGTCAAGAAAGGCCACCGAAAACAGCGACATGAAGGGTGCGCACGTCAAGAAGGCGACCGAAAAAGGTAAGAAACTGCGGGAAGGGGCCCAGGGTGCGCTGAAGAAAGGACAACGAGCTGTCCAGGCGGGCGCGCAAAAGCTCCAAGAGGGCGGAAAGAAGGTTTTGCAAGACAGCGAAGACGCTGCTCGGGCTGCGGGCGCAAAGGCCAAAGCCGCCAAGGATAAAGTTAAGGAAGCGGCAGAGAGACTTAAGGACGGCGGCAGGAAGATACTGGACGAAGCGGGAAAGAAGCTCAAAGGAAACGGAAAAAAGCAGGATGCATCTCCCGTGGGCCAACTTCCACAACACGGTGAGCCTCCGGGCTCGCCAAAGGCTACGAAGCCGTGACCTTATCAGAGAAATTCCGTCAGACTTGGCCTGGGGTGTGGGCCCAGAGGTTGCGGAACGCCTGAGCCGATAACGCTCCCAGGCCTCCCTTCCCACACACGCCATCGCTCGTTGTGAGCTACTGACATTTCAGGATAACACGGTCGCTGGAGAACCCTCCGAGCTGGGGGTATTGCTGCGAAACCGGGGACGCTGAGTGCGGAGTAGTAGTGACCATACAGCACCTCAACAACGAACAGATACGTACCATGAGCGTGGAGGAGAAAGACCAGTGGTGGTTTGACCACGTCTTCAAAGGAGACATGCCTCAACTTACCGTCCGTTCCGCGGTGACCGGCATCGGCCTTGGGCTTATCATGAGCCTCACAAACCTGTACGTGGGAATGATGACCGGATGGACTTTGGGCGTGGGGATTACCTCGGTCATTCTCTCGTTCACCATATTCAAGGTTTTGTCGCGGATTGGCTTAGGTTCCGAGATCAGCTTGCTGGAAAATAACGCCACGCAGTCCATTGCCACAAGCGCGGGGTACATGACTGCGCCCCTGATATCCTCAATCTCTGCATACATGCTGGTCACGCACCGCGTTCTTCCGATGTACCAAACCATGGTCTGGATCATTGCGCTGGCGATCCTTGGGGTGCTTGTGGCCTTCCCTCTGAAGAGGCGCTTTATCAACGACGAACAATTGCCCTTCCCGGAGGGGCGTGCGGCCGGGATCGTCATGGATGACCTTCACAATAGTACAGGAGAGGAGGGATTGTTCAAGTCCAAGTTGCTTGCCGCCTCTGCCGCATTTTCGGCGTTCGTCGAGGCGCTCGGCGACGAAGCCTTCACCGCGTTTCTGGGCCTGAAATCAGTCGCTATTCCTGAATATTGGGACAGCTTCATCTACAAATACTATGTGCCTAAACTTATGGGGACTCCGCTACGGGAGCTCACCGTTTCACTAGACAGTTCTATTGTCATGGCGGCGGCAGGCGGGTTGATGGGTATCAAGACGGGTCTGTCCTTGCTGGTGGGGGCCTGCGTGAACTACCTGTTGTTGGCGCCGATCATGATTCAGCAGGGAGTGATTGAGGGAACCGGATTTAGGAGCATTACCACGTGGGCGCTCTGGGGAGGCGTGGCAATGATGACGACGGCCTCTCTCTTCTCCTTTTTCTCAAAACCAGGGCTGATCCTGTCTGCATTTAAGGGTGCGCGCTGGGGGGATGACGGAAAGAAGGATGTTCTGAGGGACATTGAGCTGCCCATGTGGGTATTCGTGATGGGTATTCCCCTTATCGCGGGAGTCACTGCGCTACTAGGCCACGCATTCTTCGGGATAGGGTACTTCGCAGGGCTCCTCGCGGTTCCACTGGCTGTGCTCTTCACGCTGATCGCGGTCAACTCGACCGGTCTTACTTCCATAACCCCCACGGGGGCGCTTGGCAAGCTGACTCAGCTCACGTACAGCGTGGTGACGCCGGGATGCATCACCACCAACATCATGACCGCGGGCATTACGGGAGAGGTCGCGTCAAACGCGAGCAATCTGCTCATGGATATCAAACCGGGGTACATGCTCGGGGGCAAACCGCGGCATCAAGCCGCTGGACATGTGCTCGGCATTCTTGCCGGGGCGGCAGCATCCGTACCCGTTTTTTATCTGCTGTTCCACGGAGACTTGTCGATCCTGACTTCGGAGAAATTCCCCATGCCCTCCGCCCAAGTCTGGGCCGCGGTGGCGAAGGTGCTCACCAAAGGTCTTGACTTCCTTCATCCTACGGCAAAATGGGCAATGCTGATAGGGGGGGCCTTAGGGGTCGCGTTAGATCTGCTCGACAGGCGAACCAAGGGCAGATTCCCCTTGTCCGGGGTGGGCATCGGCCTCGCGTTCGTGATCCCTTTCAGCACGTGTTTCTCGATGTTCCTGGGCGCATTCTTCTTCTGGATTCTGGGGAACGCGTTGAGAGAACCCGGAAGTCACTGGTATCGCATCTTTGTGGAGAACCAAGAGACCACCTGTGCGGGCGCGATAGCCGGAGGAGCACTTGTGGGTGTTCTCCTCGTGGTGCTCAGCGCGACGGCATTTGCGTGAGCCGTGGGCAAAGCTAGCAGGCTGTTGCGGAACGCAATGCTTTCCCGGCAACGTGCCACGATGGACTAGGTTGGCGCCAAGCCACGGAAATAGAGCCAACCGAAACCTAAGTATGTCAGAATGATAGGAGCCTACCCTAAAAGTGGAACCGTTTATTGGGTCATACTCGTAGCACGATTCAAACCATGTAAGGGGTTTCGCGACAGGCTCCTAGGGATTCACTGCCCGGAGGAGAGCCAGGGCGTTAAACGCCTCGTTGGTTCCGGGAGCCGAGAGGCTTTCAAGGAACCTTCCCAGGGTATGACCGGCCGGCTTGCTCAAGGGGATGTCCTCTCCAAGAAGCAGTTCCATGTTTCTGTCGGAAAAGAACCCTGGAACCGAAACAGGGGACTTCTCCCAGAGTGCGCTGCCAAGACCATTGCAAAGGCGATCCGCCACGGACTGACTTCCATACCGCGGGTAACGAGAGGACAGAGTTCTCTCACCAGACCGACCTTGATCGCGCATCAAAGAAAATGAATAACCTCGTTATTCTTGAGAGATCAAGGAGATTGACTGCTTTCAAGGAATCTCCCGCCGCATTGCCAGAGGCTCTTTATGATGCCCTTAGAAGAGTCGATGACCAGTTGGACGACCTTATCCACCAGGCAGTACCCTTCAACAAAGCTGCCTGAAACCTGACACATTTGTTCAGAAACTGACTATGTCAGACGGCTAGTGGCAGCAATTGGCGGTTTCGTCGTCCTGGCACGTACCCTGCTGGATAATTGGAAGGCAAGAGCGCGAGACAAAGCGGAATCTGAGGCTGACCAGAGTGCAGGGAATAGGGGCTTGTAATCCATTTCGCTCACTTTCGAGTAACCTGGCCGAGCGGGGTGATGTTTCCTGAACGCAGATTCGACGGCCCCGCGTCGCTCGCAGTGAACAGGAGCTACCTCCGCCCAGTTGCTTGAATTTGCGCACCGCCTTATCATACCGATTCGCGGTCACCAATCTAAGATGGTGGGGCTGTGGGTCTCCTGAGCGCAGTGATGAGACGGCTTTGCGTCGTCCGTAGCGAAGGAGATCCTCAGCCCGCATCCTGTGTCCTGTCATACACGTGAAACCGCAATGGTATCACACCTGTTCATGCCCATGCCCCCGGACCAATTCCGCGAGAGAAGGCCCATGCAGGACTATCAAAGCGGTCGTATCGTTTTGGGATTGCCGGACAAGTAAGCCCATCGTGACGGCAGTCCCTGATTTCTTCTTGGATGCAGGACGCGAGCATCCTCTATGCATAGAACAGATTTCTCGGAGGGCGACCTTCAGCCCGACAAGGGGACGTATTCATGAAAGCACTATTGATATACCCGTCGATCCCAAACACGTTTTGGAGTTTCAAGCACATCATGAAGTTCATCCGCAAGAAGGCGGCTCACGTGCCTCTGGGGCTGCTGACGGTAGCGTCAATGTTTCCCCGGGACTGGGAGCTCAGGCTTGTCGACGTGAACGTGGAAAGCCTCTCGGATGATGCCATCCAATGGGCAGACATGGTCTTCATAAGTGCCATGATCGTTCAAAAGGACTCGGTGCAAGAGATTGTTGCCAAATGCCGAGCTTTGGGCAAGCCCATAGTAGGTGGCGGACCGCTGTTTACAAGTTCTCCCGAAGACTTTGACAAAGTCGATTATCTCGTCCTCAATGAAGCTGAGATAACGCTCCCCCTGTTCTTGAAGGACTTGACCGCGGGAAATCCACGTCGCGTCTATACCGCTGACGAGAAGCCTGACATCTCGTTGACTCCTCTACCCCGATGGGACCTTCTCAATATGAAGCTCTACGCTTCCATGTCTGTGCAGTATTCCAGGGGATGCCCGTACGATTGTGAGTTTTGCGACATTGTCAACCTGAATGGCCGGCGTCCGAGGGTAAAGTCGAATGAACAGATGATACGGGAGTTCGAGATACTGTATGACATGGGTTGGCGTGGAAGCCTGTTTGTCGTAGACGACAATTTTATCGGGAATCAATCGAAAGTCAAGTCGTTCCTTAGGGCAGTCATACCGTGGTTGAAGGCCAGAAGGTTTCCTTTTGCCCTTTACACTGAGGCATCGGTGAACCTGGCTCACGATGAGGAGCTCATGAAGCTGATGACCGCAGCAGGCTTTGACTCTGTGTTTCTTGGGCTGGAGACCCCGGAGGATCAATGCCTTGCCGAATGCGGCAAGCACCAAAACCGTTCGATGGACCTCGTGGAAGCCGTCAAGACGATACAGCGAAACGGCATGGAAGTGATGGGCGGATTCATCATAGGTTTTGACAACGATCCGCCGAACATTTTCGAGCGGCAGATAGATTTCATTCAAAACAGCGGAGTGGTAAGAGCAATGATCGGCTTGCTCGATGCATTGCCCGGAACTCGCCTTTACAAGCGACTCAAAGAGGAGGGGCGACTTCTCGAAGATTGCTCCGGCGATAATTGTGACGGAGTCATGAATTTCATTCCCAAAATGGATCCGGAACTCCTGAGGGAAAAATATAATGAAGTTCTGAATTACCTCTATTCCCCTAGGGCATACTACACGCGGGTTTTGGAGTTTCTGAGGACTTACAGGCCAGTGAAACGGCGCAGAATAACGCTATTGGGCACAACTGCTTTTCTCAATTCCATCCTTTACATGGGCATTCTGGACACATGGCATAACAAAATCTACTACTGGAAGCTGCTGCTCAAGGCATTGGTGTCCCATCGGCAGTCGTTGCGTGAGGCGGTGACGCTGATGATCTTCGGGTACCACTATCGAAAGCTGTTCAGCGAGAAAACAGAAGTGGACGGCAAGGTGATCGCCTCATGGTGACGGAAGTGCAGAGGCGTCTCCCCGTGGGGGCCGAAGTTCAGGCCACAGGTACGGTACATTTTCGTGTCTGGGCCCCTCTTTGTCAAAAAGTGCAGGTTGTGGTGGAAGGAGGCGCATCGGATTCAGCTGATCCCCAAGGCAATTTTGAGCTGGTTCGAGACGCGAACGGGTTTTGGTCCGGCCTGGTAGCAGCAGCAGGAATCTGTGTGATCCTTGACGTGGTGTACAACCACCTTTGTCCGGACGGGAATTATCTGTTGAAATTCTCCGATGCTTATTTTGCCGATCATCGGACCATGTCCTCGCAGCCATAACCCGGCATGTCCAAGCGGCTGGGGGCAATCGCTCCGTCATCCTCGTGGCAGAGAATGAATCGCAAGATGTGAAACTGGTGCGGCCTCGCGATCAGGGTGGTTACGGCATTCCGTTTCTGTTCGCTGGTTCCCAGGAACTGGCGGCGCGCCTCACAAGGGCGATGCCGTCGGGTTCCTTGTTCAGGTTCAGGATGGCTTTGTGGTCATCGATCCAGCCATCGAGGCTGCGTTACCGCATGCCGGCCATTCCCAAAAAGTGCAGTGAACTCCCATGACCTGGAGGGTCACAACGAACCATGCAAATGCCACCCTGTCCAGCGACCAGCGGGAGCTGGCAAGTGCTTAAAGTTCTTGGGGATGGGGGTTTGGGGGAAGGCCCTTCTTTCAAGAAGGGCCTTCCCCCGAAAATGCACTTTCATGAGAATGGCAGAGTAGTTCCCGACCGACAGCCGCAAAACGGCCACGGCACGAAATCTGAGCTAGTGACTCCCAGGTTCTACTGACCAGTTGCAGTTTGTCTTGCAGAGTTCGCGGGGCAGGAGAAAACACGGTCCTACGATTACACGAAAACCAATTGCGCACCTGAGAATCAGCGGCATAGGGGGCAGATGAAAGCTGTGCCTCCGTGATGTCAAACACGGTCTCCTCAGGGCCAGTGGTTGTCGATTCCTCCATTTTCCTTGAATTCTTTTTCGGGAATGGGCATCTGATTGACTAAGCACGATTAGGATGAGGAGGTCCGTGATGACTGAATGCTCTTTGACTCAATCGCCGGAATCCAAGAACTGGCCCGAGGGAATCATATCCGTTAAGATGACCATGAATCCGTACATTTTGGCCATGGCCATCGAGGAAGCGTACAAAACGGGGATGAAACCCTGGGAGTTCATCAACAAGGCCCTGTGGGAAAAACTGGGCAGCCCCGACCGTGATGCGCTGATGCAGTTCGCTGCGGATCTGGAAGTTTTCGAAGAAGACCCCAAGTGGAAAAAGCGCCTCAAGATAACGGCTCGACACGAGGTTGCCGTGGACATCTATCGAAAGGAGCTCCAGGAGGTTGCCGGCGAATCCGGCGATGACGGCTACGAACCTCCCACCCAATGATCGCATGCGAGGTAGTCATCTCCCTACCTTCTTTTTCCTGGGAGCCTTTGGCGCAGTCTGGTTGAATGGCTGTAGGGAATGAATTTCGAGCAGGCTGGGTTGATCCAGTGTGTCTTCCGGAGGTTCCTTCGAGATTTGCCGTCTGGCTACAATCTTCGACCTCCAGGGAAGGGTCTGGAATTAAGACTGGAGCCGTTTCATATCCTCCGAGTCGTATGGGGATTTTACATCGAAGACCACATTTCCATTAACCTTCGGCAATCACTCCGTGATCCGCGCAGCAATCCATGTCCGCAACGCACTCTACTGATAGCGATTCGCGGTCACCTATCTAAGATGGTGGGGCTGTGGGTCTCCTGAGCGCAGTGATGAGACGGCTTTGCGTCGTCCGTACCGAAGGAGATCCTCAGCCCGCATCCTGTGTCCTGTCATACAACTGAAAGCGCAATGCTATGAAACACCAATCAGAGTCAAAAAAGGATCGCGGGAGGAACTCCCGCTTGTGGTAACATCTGGGCGGAATCCGTTGCCTCGACAAACGATCCGTGTCTGAAAGTAATTCGCAATGGGGGACTATCTCGTGACCCATTTTCGGCCCATGACGAGGAATGATAAGGTGATTTATTACGGGTTCCTTTTGGGAGCTTCTTGGACGGCTGTGTTCCTTCTCTCGATCGTCTGGAATCTACACGAGGCCAAAACGAGGGAGTGGGAACATGCCCGAGTCCGTGCTCGGGAAGCCTACCAGAAAGATGTGGCTTACCGGAAGTGGAACGCCGAGAAGGGCGGGGTCTACGTGTTGGTTACCGACAAGGTGAAGCCGAATCCCTTCTTGACTGTTTCGGAGCGCGATGTCACCACAGCCTTGGGGCACCGGCTGACTCTCGTAAATCCTGCATATATGAATAGTATGGTGAACAAACTTCAGAAGGAGCTATTCGGGACCAGCGGGCACATAACGAGCCTGAAACCTTTCCGACCAGATAATGCCCCAGATCCCTGGGAAACAGGAGCGCTCAAATCATTTCAGGAAGGCAATAAAGAGTTCAGCTCCGTAGAGAATGTGGACCGAAAACCCGCCATGTGGTTGATGCGGCCTTTGAACACCGAACCGGAATGTCTTCGGTGTCATTCGCAGCAGGGGTACAAGGTAGGTGACATTCGAGGCGGTATCAGTGAGACAGTTCCCATGGAGACACTATGGGGCGAGGGACGCTCAGAGCTGACCGCCATGTGCGTTGGCCATGGGATTCTTTGGGCGCGGGGACTGGTCGGAATTGGCTTCGGAACTCGTCAATTGTCCAGGAGTTGGGCTGAGCGTGAGCAGGTCCAAGAACATCTGCAGCAAGCTCAAGCAATGCTTAAGGCGGCTATGGACCAAAGTCCTGCAGGCATGGCTATTGCCGACGCTCCTGACGTGGACCTACGTTACGTGAATCGTGCCGGATGGCTCATATGTGGTGGTGCCCTCACTCCATCGTCGAGATGGGCGGAAGGCAGTGCCTCGAAGGACTCTTGAGTATGGACCCCTCGGCGAAGGTGATCATTGCCAGCGGATATTCTGCAAGCGGTCCCACCAAAGAGGCATTGGAGGCCGGAGCAAAGGGGTTCGTTCATAAGCCGTACGATATTCGGCAGGTGCTTGGGGTAATCAGAGAGGTTCTGGACGCGGAATGAGCTTGGTTTATGGAGAAAGTCATGAACTCTTTCTTTCAGCGACTCCGAGAGGGCATAATGCCGTTTCATGACGAAGCCGAGAAGGTTGGTCCTCTTCACTCGATCGTTTCCGGGACCATAAGCATGGATGAGTACCGAAATGTACTTATGAGGCTCCATGGATTCGTGGACCCGGCCGAGAGAATAATCGAGTCCAGGATTCATGAGGATGGCCTTGGATTCGATTATGAAACGATGAAGAGGCTTCCGCATCTGGAGAAGGACCTCGCCTTTCTTGGTACAACCAAAGGTGAGGTGAGACGGCTACCTACTTGCGAGGATCTTGCCGCCCTTGAGACGGTCCCGCAGGCCATTGGTATTCTCTACCCCTTTGAAGGGTCTCGTTTGGGAGGACAGGTACTGTCCAAGGCCCTCAGAGAACGCTTCGGCTTTTCAGAGCTCCAGGGATACGCCTATTTCGCTTCAAACGGAGCGAACGTGGGGGTCCTCTGGCAGTCCTTCAAGGACGAGGTCGGCCGATATGTGGATGAGAGGGGTCACGATGAGGAGATCATAGAGTCCGCCCGGAATGGCTTCGCATCGCTCAACACGTGGTTGCTGGAAAAGTAGGGAATTTTAAAGACCTCGGGAACCTCTCAGGTGAAAGGAGCCCTCCCCATGAAAAGCGAGCATGCTGACGTTATTGCAGGAATCGAAGCGAGGCGTAAGGAACTCTGTGAGGCCGTGGTCAAGCTCCAGTATGCGCGACAACGCGGGAAATGGGAACGCTATGGACAAAGGGGGTGGAACCTCAGTGTAAGGGACCAGGATCACCATCTTACCTACCTTTTGGAGGCCATTTCGGAAACCGATACTTCCCTGTTCGCGAACTACGTGGGTTGGCTCAAACAGCTCTTCGAGGGGTTGAAGCTTCCTGACAAGGCATTGGAAGTGATGCTGGAATGCACCCAAGAGGTTCTCAGACAAAGGTTTTCCAAAGAGATAACCTTTGTGACGGATGAATCCCTGGAAGCAGGTTTGACGCATCTTCAATCGGCAGCGGGCCGTCACGTCTCATTCATCGCTGATGACAACCCTTTGCGTGATTTGGCAACCGTGTACTTGAATGCGCTCCTGAAGGGCGAACGACACGTCGCGAGCAAACAGGTCCTGGATGCCGTGGGCAGCGGTGCGTCCGCCAAAGACATCTATCTGTACGTCTTTCAGCCGTGCCAGTGTACGCCAAGGAGTGTGAATTCATCAGTCAGGTAAGAACTCAACTCGAATTGGATTTACGGAGGGTGTGAGGAAAATGAGTGAACAAGATAAGACCCGAATACTGGTGGTCGACGACCAGTTAACAGAGAAGATCGCGGACGATGGCGGGTTCATGCGGGGGGAGGCAGCAGAAATAATGGAGAGGCTCCTGGAGATTATCAAAGAGCGACTCATCACAGGAGAAGATGTGTTGGTCTCAGGATTCGGCAAATGGTCCGTGAAGGATAAAAGAGAGCGACGCGGAAGGAATCCTCAGACGGGAGAGGAGTTGGTCCTTGATGCCCGAAAGGTCGTGACGTGGAGCTATTCGCCAGTGTTAAAGAAGACGGTGAGCCTTGGAAAGCCTGGTCACCGATTGCAGGTAAGAGACCATGGTCAGGAATAAGCATGTCTGAGCCTCGCTGGCAGAAGCGGTTTCTCCTAAGAGGGAAGTCTCTTGGTACGGCTATTGTGGGACCTTTCCAGCTATTTGGCTCGATCGAAGCATCGGGAGGCATCGCTCTGTTGGTTGCCACCGTGGCGGCTCTCGTATTCGCCAATTCTCCTCTGGGCTCATGGTATCAAGGACTCCTTCACAAAGAGATAACCTTGGGCATAGGGCATCACAGCTTCTCACGTTCTCTCCACTTCTGGATTAATGAAGGGCTGATGACCATTTTCTTCTTTATCGTTGCCTTGGAGATCAAGCGCGAAATCATCGTGGGTGAGCTTTCATCATTTCGACGCGCTGCCCTGCCTGCAGTGGCGGCTTTGGGAGGCATGGTGGTACCCGCACTGGTCTATGGGCTTTTTAATCATGGGACATATGCTGCGAATGGCTGGGCAATTCCTATGGCAACGGATATTGCCTTCGTGGTGGGGGCTCTGACTTTGCTCGGACCTAGGGTGCCCGCATTCCTCGCTGTCTTCCTGGTGAGCCTCGCGATTTTTGACGACCTGGGAGCAGTGGTCGTGATAGCTCTATTTTATGGCGGAGAGATACAGGTTCGGTTCCTGATTCTTGCTGCGGTGTTGATCTTGTCATTGTTGCTCGCCAATTTTCTTGGCTTTCGGCGTCCTTTGCCTTACGTGATACTGGGAATTGCACTCTGGGTATGCACGTACCTTTCTGGAATACACGCCACCGTTGCCGGAGTCTTTCTCGCCTTCACGATCCCCGCACGATCGGAGTCCCGTACGAGTCGGTTTGTACAGGAGGCATTTAGCCTGCTACAGCAATTCGTTCCTGGGGGAGAAAGGCACTATACTCTGCATCTCGATGAAGGCAATCAGGAAGTGGTTCAGGGGATGGAGGCGCTCTTGGAGAGCGTGGAACCGCCTCTTCAGCGAATCGAGCGGAAGCTTCATCCCTGGGTTTCATTTGGGGTCATGCCTTTGTTTGCTCTCGCTAATTGCGGAGTTGTGGTGGACTGGGGATTGCTGACCGAAACGATATCCAGTCCTTTGTCACTGGGCATCATACTCGGGCTGTTGGTAGGGAAGCAGGTAGGAATCTTTTCTGCGACCTGGCTCTTCGTGCGGAGCGGTCTCGGGGAATTGCCTGAAGGCATCGCTTGGAAGCACGTTTACGGCGGCGGAGTTCTCTGCGGGATCGGCTTTACCATGTCTCTATTCCTCGCAGACTTGTCGTTCACGGCAGCAGACCTTCACCAATCTGCAAAGATCAGCATCCTTCTGGCGTCTCTACTTTGCGGGATCATCGGCTTGTTCGTGCTGATGGTAGGCCGAGAAGACCTGAAGATCGAGGACAACAGGCGTGAGAATGTCCAGTGAAGATAGTCAGCCGCACTCCTCGGCTCGCAAGGCTGGCCAGTCTCAGAGATGTCGGCACACTGGGCAGGTTGCTGCGAAGGGAAAGGCACGGCGCTCGCCACGCATAGGGCATCTCCTCGGGGTTTCTCGCTAGCATGGAAGTCCTACAAGGACAAAATCAAATGTTGGCCACATGAGCTACGGTGCACCGTGTCCTACCGCTGCGTTTTCAAGCGTGCAACACTGGCGGCAAACCTCTTTCGCTACGAACGGCTTGGCCTGACTGCGCTTCAGAGGCATGCCGCCAGCAGACCAAAGTAACTTACGTGATCGCGCATCGGTATCAGTCCCGTGGGAACGGTCATTCCGCCGAACGATTACGGTAACCCGGTGCAGCATTCCACGTCATATTGCCGGGTTGGGTGAAACACTCTCCCGCACTGAGCCCTACTCCGGGAAGATGAGTTGTGATATTGTACGGACAAGTGACGGAAACCCCGTGCGCTGCCCCTATGTGAGTGGGTTCGCGGCAGACCGGAATGCTAAGACCGGACCCTGCCCAGGGAGCGACGATTCCAGGCCGGCGCTGAGAGGAAGCAACTCATGGGAAAACGACAGATCAGCATCAGCGAAGCGGTAAAAGACATTCAGTCCGGCATGGATGATGCCGAGCTCATGGCAAAGTACCAACTCAAAGCTATTGGCTTACAGAGTCTATTCAAGAAGCTTGTGAGCATCGGTCAGATGACGCAGGAAGAGCTCGACGGACGCATGCCGGGAATCACGGCCGCGACAGTGGCATCCGGCATGCCCCAGGGCTCCAGGCCACGGGCCCCTGTGGAAATCAGGGCCAAGGACGTGGTCAACGATATTCGCTCAGGCATGACGGATCAGGACCTGATGGAGAAATACCGGGTCACGTCGGCAGGTCTCGAGGATCTCTTCGATCAACTGCTCAAGTCGGGAGTCGTGAAACAATTCGAGATTGACGAACGAATGCCGATGCTTGACGCCACCGTGGACCTCAAGGAAATGCTCTCCGGATTGGACCTCTCTGGAGAGGACATCTGGTCCGAGGCCGAACCGGAGCAACCGACGGTCTCCCCATCGCGCTCGCAAGAGAAAACGACCCCCCAAGAGGTGCAAGTCCTCCCTGCTTCGGCTCCACCGAAAACGTCGACACCGGCCCCTGTCAAACGTATCGTCAAGTGGAATGAACTGATCCGCGATATCCGACTCGGTCTCTCAGATCGAGACATAATGGTGAAATACGACATTCCCTATCACGAGCTTGAAAAGGCCTTCGAGCATCTGATCGAATCTAAGTCGGTCACGAGAGGAGAAGTCTTTGGCCGGTCATCCCTCCATTTACAGACGACAGCGGTGAGCCTCGAGGAGTTGGAGCAGCCGGAGGGAAGCTTCCTCGCATTTCCGATTCCCATTTACGAGTCTACGAAACCCACGGTTGTCGGAAGACTCCGTCACCTCAGCGATACGGATATCGGCACCATTGGGATAGACTCCAATGTGGGAGACATCAAGTTCCTCGTAATCTCTCCTGAGAAGTTCGTCCACATCGACCCTTTCGCTCTCGAGGCAGTGTGCCGTTCGGTCAAGCGAGCTCCGGAGGGCACGTACGCGGGCTTCAGCATCACCAACATCTCGGAGAGGCATCTCCAGTACTTGAAGAAACTTATTCGCATGCTTACTATTGATTTCGGTCCCCAGCAATGACGATGCCGAAGTTCCGACGTTCGGCTCTTTCACGTCCTCGCTCTTTCGGGCAACGGACAATGAATGAGCGACAGGCCTGTCCCTGACCACGATCCGAGGGCAATACGTGTCCGGTCGTTACCGTAATGAATGCGCTTGGGTTTCAGATGGCACCACCGATGTGAACCTAAAACGGCGGCATTGGCAGCCCTTCCTCGATCTGGATGTCGAATGCGGCGGTCATGTATCCCATGATCGCATACAGGCCGCAGATCGCGACGACTTCGACCAAGCCGGCCACGCCATGGACGTCCACGAATCGCCGCTGTACATCTGCCGGAATGGATTTCTTCGCGGTGATCGCGTCGACGGCCTCAAGGGTCGCTTGCGAAGCGTCAGGCAGCGTGTTGGGCACCTCTCCCGCTGTCACCGCGTCAATCACCTCTTGACTGATTCCGGCCAGCCTTGCAGGACGCTGATGATGGGACCACTCGTAGGGAAACTGCTGCCGGACGGAGAAACGCAGGATTGCCAGTTCGCGGACGTCATCGGGTAGCACGCCATGGAATCTGAGATGCTCGCCCAGCGCGCCGACTTTCTCGGCTACGCGCGGATTGTTGAACATGCGCACATAGACCTCGCCGAGATGGGAGCGGCCCTCGGCGTGGGCGCGCGCTGACGCCATGTGGTCGAACAAGGAGCGGTCCCTGCCAGTGAGCGTATTGGTGGGATCAGGTATCTCGGCCATCACTCGTTATCCTCCCATTCCTTCTGCCGTGTGCGCCAGACGCTGACGGGCGTTGGGTAGGTCTTGTCAATATGTAGATCCAAAAGGTACGGGCCCGAGGCCTGGAGACCACGGTTGACTGCAGCCGCGATGTCTTGAGGACGTTCCACCCGCTCTCCATCACCCCCCATGGATTTGGCAAAAGCGACCCATTCGATGCCCGAAATATCGGTGAGATGTTCCGGGCCGGGGCCCATCTTTGAAGCGCGAAAGTAAATGTTGCCGTATGATTGGTTGTTCATCAGCGCGATAATGAGCGGAACCTTTTCACGCGCGGCTGTGTGCAGTTCCATGCCGTGCATCAGCATACACCCATCTCCCGTCGCGACCATGAGCGGGCGCTCGGGTCGTGCCATCTTTGCGCCGATGCCCAATGGAATTGCCCCGCCCATCGGTCCGAGGTTGGTCAGAGAGAAATGGGTCCCCGGGTGGCGCGCGTCCCAATACTCCGCGAACCAGGCTCGGTGCGCACCAGAATCGACGCAGAGCACACCATCATCAGGGAACGCAGAGCGAAGCTCTCTTACGACTCGCGCCGGATGCATGGGCTCCGCGTCGCTCTCCGTGTCTTCGCCGTTGTACCAGCGAGGACCGAGTGCACGGATTTTGCGCAGAAAGTCCAGACGATCGTTGCGACCGGCCTCCAGTTCCGAGGCGTTCCGGAGATCTGCCAAACCCTTGATCATCGTAGCCGGATCAGCGACAATCGGCACATCCGCGGTCCACGTCCGGCCGATCAGCAGCGGGTCCGCGTCGACCTGAATGAGCGCCTTGGAGGGAAGCATTTTCGGATCCCATTGCATCGTGTCGCGTTGTGACAAACCGGAGCCGATAACGAGCAGAACCTCCACCTCATCGGAGCAGATTGCATCGATAGCCCAACGGGATCCCCCATAACCGAATACGCCGAGCGCCAGAGGATGGTCTTCCGGCATCACCCCTTTGCCCGAAAGCGTGGTTGCCACCGGGACATCAAACCGCTCCGCGAAGCGGAGAAGCATGTCCGCGCCGTGTCCCTTTATGCCAGGCCCAGCCAGTACGATAATGTTTCGGGTCTCCGGGTTATTGAGCAGGCCAACCGCTGTGGCAAAAGCTTGTTCGTCGACGAATTCCGCGGACAACAGCGATGTCGGGATCCTCTGCCATTCTTCGTGGATCTCCGCCTTCTGCACGTCGACAGGCACCGACAGGTGGACTGGAGAACGCCTTGTGAACGCGTACGTTATGGCATGCCTGAGATGACGCGGAACAACCGCAGCTGACGACAGCGACAGCGACAATCCCGTCACACGCCGGAGAATGTCGATATCGTCGACCCCGGCCTGGGAAGAGTCCTGAAAGCCACCCATGCCTTCCCAGCTCCGCGCGACTTCACCACTGACAGCGAGGACTGAACTGCGGTCGGTGCTTGCCGCGGCGAGTGCCGTAGTCATATTGAGCACGCCTGGGCCACCGATTCCGAAACATACGCCAAGACCGACTGAAGCTCGTGAATAACCGTCCGCCATATAGGCTGCGCCACCCTCGAAGGCCGCGACGACTGTCCTCAGGCCCTTTGTTTGGGTCAAAGGCGGCATGAAGTTATCATTCAGGCCGCCAAGACCGATAAAAACGTGGCTGACGCCCTGATCGCGAAGCGCGTTGATCATGTAATCGGTTATCTTCACCACTCTGTCTCCTCGGACAACGCCACGCTCGTCTTTATTAGCGCAGGGTCTACTTAAGTGGAACGCGATCCCTCGATCGAAACGCTCAAGGGAAAGCTAATCGCAAACCGGGTCGTGGCCAGTCAACGGCAATCAAGTGACCGGTGCCGGAACACGTGATGAACGCGGTGCGGTTGTCGGGACCGCCGAAGCAGATATTGGTGATCATGGGGTCACTCAGAGGCAGGATCTCGACCGTCCCACCGTCCGGTGCGATCTGAGTGATTCCTCCCTCAATCAATGTCCCCTGACACACCCAGCCGTCGCCATCGACCGCCATCGAATCGAACAGCACATACCCCACGGCTCCGTAAAGGAGCCTGGCCACATGGAATTCACCATCCGAATTCTTCGCGATCTCGCCGGGACCATCAAGGTCCCAATACCAAATGCGGCCGACCTGGGTCTCAGCGACATAGAGCCGACTTCCGTCAGGCGACAGGGCGATGCCATTCGGACTGGCTAGCGGGAAGATCTTCTCGGTGATACTTGAACCGTCAGGCTGCGCATAGAACACCCCGGTGAAGTCACTCGACCGTTCAGTGCGTATTCCATGATCGGTGAACCAGAAACCACCCGTGTCGTCGAAGACAATGTCGTTGGGGGCGCGCAGCGGACGATTGCCGCAGGCGCTGTATAGCGTGGTGACCTCGCCTGTCGAGAGGTCGACCCGGTCAATACTTCCCCCGGTATAGGCGGGCGGCGCCACAAGTCCAAAGACGAGCAGATCGTCCTTGCGTTGGAACGAGAAGCTACCGCCATTGTTGCAGACATACACGGCTCCGTCGGGCCCCACTGCCGCACCGTTGGGGCCGCCGCGGATCTCGGCGACGTGCTCGATCTTACCGTCCGGTAAGACTCTGGTGAGTCTGCAGCCGGCAATCTCAGTCACAAGCACAGACCCGTCCGCCATGGCGATCGGGCCCTCGGGGAACTCCAGACCGCTCGCTACGATCCGGACTTTAGCGGTCCGCGAGGTAACAAAGGTAGCATCTTTCACGATAGGCCTCCGTTGACGTACACGCTGGGAGCCTAGCTCGCCGGAATCGGCAGCATTCCCCACCGACGAGCAATCATGCCACTCATCCTCGTCTGTATGGTGACGTGTACTACAAATCCTTCTGCCGAGCAACGGGATTGGGTCTTGTACCGACGAGACGGCTCCATGAGCGATTTCAATAGAGGTCAAACTGCCGGAAGCAAGATAAGCCCTGTTGTTACCACATCCAGTGCCTCACGTGATCAGACCGATATGGAGACCTCCCCTTATGAAGATCGCCAGAGTCACGGCCTTCGACGCCGTTGCCGGCACGACGAAGCCGCACGCTTTGCAATCAGCCGTACTTCTGATCGCTTCCACACTCAAATCCTGGGAGTCGCTTACACCCCGAAAGTCACGGTGAAAGTATTCTCTCCCGTATTGGCCCATGAGTGCAATCCATCGAATTGACAGAAGGGTCGCGGGACGCACTGGGTTCCAACAGTAAGCGGAGGCTGGATTTGAGGACAAGGGGCATAGTCCTTCCCGGCGGAGCAGACGGGTGGTACGTTGTTGAGGGTGGGATGCGCTTCGGCCGCGAAGTCTCCCGAGTCTCCACAGCAGTCTACAGGGGGCTTGCACGAAGCGCAGCACTGATCATTGCCAAGGCCAAACACGCCGGGGTTGGTGCTATTGCCGAGCTTGGTGGTGGCTTGAATGGTATGGAGGGAGACAAGAGGAGGAGGTTTTTCCGGGGTATACGCATCAGTTTTGTCGGGATACGGAGTGTCCATTCTGATTGGGTAGTTGAAGCCGTTCACCAAACTGATGTCGTAAGTATCGTGCCATGAGTTATTGTAAGACCAGTGAGCATGAAGAGCCAACTCAGCCTGGCCAGCGCCGCAACCCGCACCGGAGGGTTGTTCATCCAGCGAGAGATTAAAGCCGATGACTGGGCCGAGGTTCGGATCGTCAAACGGACCGACTAAACGGTCGAAGTGCACCACGAGAGGGTTGCCAGGTTGGCCTTGTGCAGGCAAATTGTGGCTGAACAGGAAGCCTGCCGGATTTTTTGTGAGCTCTTGCGTCCAGTCAGGAAAGTCGGCCGCGGAATACAGTTTATTGGGTCCAAAGTTTGGGGCGTTGAAGAGCATATACACCGTGTGGTTCTCGGGCAACTTGCTGGCGATGGCGACGTCCCGCGAGTGATCGGCAGCGTCACCCAGTACCGTGTCAATTTTATCACGGAATTCCTCGTCGGTGTAAAGGCTCCCGAAGAAGCCATCCACGTCGGTATATAGGCGGCCTACAGAGCCGTCCCGGCCGGCCTCACTTACTTCCGGCGGAAAAGGAGCGGTGACCTCTGCCTGAGGACTTACGCTGGATTGGTGCAGGCAATTGAAGCAGGCATGTGGGCTGCTCACAAGATGATCGAAGCCGATAAGCGCGTTGTCTACGCTGGCATCCAAGACGACTCGCTCTTCCAGTTCCTCGAAGAGCAACCTTGAACTATCCACTATGGGTCGGTTCCGCTCAAAAAACGACATTTTCTGCGGTGTCCTTTCGTCTACTACAGACCCCATGTCTTTCTAGCATACTAACGTCAATATCTCAAGTAATATCTGAGTTTTTAGTCAACCTGATTATGAAGAGGCTGAGCCTGCTCTCAATCAAAGCACAGCCCCACAACGCCGGTCTCCTACTGCCCCCCCAGGATTCTCGTAAGCAACTCTGCGCGCCCGTGTACGAACCAAGTCCTTATGACACCCACCAAATCGTCAAGCTCGGGGATGCGGAGCAGGCTGGAGAACTTTCCTCTGCATCCTGTGGACCGTCTTGGCTCCTGTCCCTGGACCTATCGATGATCTCGTGGTCCGGGCCTTTGGAGATTATTCAGCCATGCACCAGTGAACCAATTCTCTACGGAGCAGACGGCAAATACCACAGTTAAGTCCGTGAGAATTGTACCTGCACTGCATCCCGAGGGACCGCGGCACCCTCAGGGACTCACGTCCCCAGGACGAATCCCTTGAACGCTTAACCAACCTGTCGGGACACACTCCTCCGCGTGGAGGTTACCACGATTTCAGCTACCTTTCGGCGGGTCACCCTCGACATTTGGGTACGTACGACTCCCGTTCCTGTCAATCGGCCACGAGGGAAAGCAATGAGAAGGGAGATATCCTCGGATCTTTCGGTAAGATGCGGTGTGCTTCTCGTTGCGATAAATGGTAACTTCCCAATAAGTCAGGGCAGTCGGATACGTTATTTTCTGGCGGCCATAAAAAAGGGCGGGACAACCAGGTGAAAATATGTTTTAAGGGGGCACGAGCACGAAGCTGAAAATCCCTCTCATTCCTGAAGAGGAGCGCACGCCACTGGTGACGGCTCTTTTGGAGATCATCCAGATCCAGCAGGAGCTGATTAAGGTTCCCCGGTCGTGGTAAACTCAGCCACGCTACCGAAGAGGAACACAGCCACGGACATCGTCGAAAATCCCAGAGAACACAAGAAGTGGAACTTCCGTTGAAGTCGAAGAGACGGGCAGTGGATTACTTGAGCCACGCGACCCAAGTGGAA
This sequence comes from uncultured delta proteobacterium, assembly GCA_963760985.1. Taxonomy (GTDB): domain Bacteria; phylum Desulfobacterota; class Desulfomonilia; order Desulfomonilales; family Desulfomonilaceae; genus JACRDG01. The sequence continues at coordinate 44,934 of CAVXFM010000001.1, forward strand.
TGTTCAGCAACCGTTCGGTAATTCTTCTCAGTCGATTTCTTTATCTGCCCCGCCTTGTCACCACGTCATGAGATGCACTGATCACGTCTATATGTGCTCGAAAACGCTGTACCCGAAAACGCTCAGTTTCGAAGAACTCGTCTTGCCGGTATTCAGAGATCCTCGGAGGTTTGCTCTCAGGTTCCCAAGAACACACGGTGTGCTCAACATTTTGCCGGAATCGTGTTGTACTTTCGAAACGGACAACGAATTGATAGATTAAAGGCGCATGACGCAAATTCAAATCAAGGGAGCGGGACGATGAAAAAATTGACGGCAATCATTCTGGGGACTCTTTTCGTAGCGGCCGTAGCCTTCACGTTCAACACGGTTGCGCTTGCAGCGCCTGGGGGACACGGCGGTGGCGGACACATCAGCGGACATCACGTCGGACATCACCGAGGACATTGGGGACATTGGCGGCATCAGGGGGGCGGATCTGCCGTTTATTCTGCAGGAGGCGTGGACGACATCTGCTGTATGGTCAGGCGGTGTTACGTGACCCCATCCGGTCATCGTAGGTGCCGTTGGGTGCAAGTATGTGAGTAGGCGGAGCACCACCCGCTCCCACAGTCTCTCTACACACACATGAGAAAGGCCGGAGTCGTCAGATGGCCGAGACCTCGGCCTTTTTACTCTAAGATTCGAGTGCAGTTAGGACATCTACCCGTATGGGTGATAGTGAGATGGTTAAGGAGGTAGTATTTTAGGACCGGAAGTCTCGCGCCACGGTCACAGGTGGCTTGTCCATGTTGCGTCGGCCTTCCCCTTGGCTGGATACTACCGCTCTGTGTTCGGGTGACGACCGCGACGGGAAAAATGGTTGACGGATTGACGGAAGGTGAAGTACGTTCAGAGAAAGCCCCAAAAGGCCTTCCCGTCGACAAGACGACGGTTTTGCCTCTTTTAGGTCGCGTGGGACACTCCACGCAAACCTTTTCGAGGTCGGAGAAGCAATCCCTCCACCCCTCGCGAGAGCCAAACTGCTCAAGATGGGAAGACCAGCGCATAATTCCGGACGAAATAACTGTCAAGGGAGGCTGCTATGAAAGACGAAGATATTCAAAAGCGATACGGCTTGAAGCCCAGAGCCGCAAAGGTTTCCATTCCCCTTCCTGAAAATGACGAGCTGCCGAAGGATGTCGTTGAGACATTATCGCAGCTGCCGCCTTTAGAAGGGGACAATAATCTCAGAATGTTTGCCCGTGTACCGCGCTGCTTTAATATCCTAATCACATTTATAGACCAAATATTCAATCACGGCACGTTCGACAACAGGCTCAGGGAATGTATGTACGTTCGCATATCGTATATTTGCGGCCTGTACTATGAATTCAGACACAATGTTCTATTCTCCGAGCATCTCGGCATGACCGAACAGGAGATCAAAGCCCTCACCTGTGAAGGAGAAGTAGGGGACCTCGATCCCGATGCAAACCTAGTCTGCAAGGCCGCTGAAGAGATTACCAGAAACATCAGTATAAGTGATGCGACACTTGAGCGATTGATCACTCGATTCGGAATAGACGACACCGCCGAAATTGTACTGCTTGTTTCCTGGTTTAACATGCTGACGAGGTATGTGGAGTCAATGCGCGTACCTTATGAAGAAAACCCGGAAAAATTGAATACGGGGTCTCGTCCCTTAGCCATAAAATCAAACAAATGACCCATAAGAGAACGGTTTAACTGTTTTAGTTAAGGCCTCGTCTGACCTTTCCGCTATAAGCAGGTGGAAATCTGCAGGAGGAATGTCAGATAGACAGAGTTTTTGTGGGTCTAGGCATTGGAATAGATCCTGGGAGGTCTGGGGTTCGTGTACCTTTGGGCGTGCTGACCCCGTATTGCGCAATGGTATTTGCTACGGCCAGGATTACTAACGAGTCTCTGTCGAGGAGCCTTTTTGACTTGTTTAGCATCGTGTACATGATCAGGCACAAGAAAGCTTTGAAGAGGGAGAGTTCACAGTCCCTGAAGTCAGTTCGCAACCCGCGGCATG
>CAVXFM010000002.1:0-104903 GCA_963760985.1 uncultured delta proteobacterium
TCCGGCAAAGGGTCGCGCTGAATGATTACGCCTTTTCATCGCATTAGCCCTTCCGCATTGTTTGCTCATGCAATTCGAGACACCTCAAGATAAGAGAGTTCTCCGCGCTCTGCATTTTTCACGTCAAAATTCCCCTCGGTCCTGTATGGTGTGTCGGATCGACCGACATGCCGGCAATCGCGTGCGCTCATTGTGCGCATACGGTAATTTTCTGCAAGGAGCTACGGGTGAGTCAATCACATGAGAGGAGCCTCTGGGGCCACCCGATGGGACTTTATGTCTTGTTTTTCACAGAGATGTGGGAGCGGTTCTCCTATTACGGCATGAGAGCGTTGCTCGTGTATTACATGATCAAGCAGCTCAAGTTTGCGCAAGCGGACGCGTCACAAATATACGGCCTGTACACTGGGCTTGTCTATCTCACTCCTTTGTTCGGAGGGATTCTCGCAGACCGTAAGTGGGGACAGCGGAGGACCGTGATCGTGGGAGCGGTGCTCATGGCCATAGGCCATTTTCTCATGGCCTTTCAATCCCTGTTCTTTGTCGCTCTGGTGTTCCTGATTCTGGGTAATGGTGCGTTCAAGCCGAACATCTCCACGCAGGTGGGCGGTCTTTATGCCCCTGGAGATCCTCGCAGGGACCGAGCTTTCAGTATTTTCTACGTGGGAATTAATCTGGGAGCCATAATGTCCCCACTGGTGTGCGGCACGCTCGGAGAGGTGTACGGATGGCATTACGGCTTCAGCGCGGCTGGCGTCGGCATGGTCACGGGCCTGCTGATATACCTCTTTGGACAGCGCTGGCTTGCGCCTGACAGTCTCGCTCAACGGAAACCCGGCCTGGATAATGTTCCTTCCCCCTTCACCAAGCAGGAAAAGAGCAGGGTCTGGGGTCTTATTGCTTTGTGTCTTATCAGCGTGGCTTTCTGGGCCGCGTACGAGCAGCAAGGAAACACGATCGCCCTGTGGGCGGACGCTCAGACCAATCGACACATTCTCGGTTGGGAATTTCCTGCGTCGTGGTTTCAGTCTCTTAACCCCGCGTTAGTGTTCCTCTTTACTCCTGTTATCACGACTCTTTGGGCCTGGCAGTCACGCAGGCACCGGGAGCCGTCCGCGGTCGCCAAGATGGTGATCGGATGTTTCCTGTTGGGATCGAGTTTTCTCGTGATGATTCCTGCTGCGAGGCTCTATGCTGCCTCCGGTGCGCCGGTAAGCGCCTATTGGCTCTTCTTCTTCACTCTACTTGCCACTCTCGGTGAGTTGTACCTTTCGCCCGTGGGGCTCTCTTTGGTGACCAAAGTGGCGCCAGGCCGTATCGTATCCATGATGATGGGCATTTGGTTCTGTTCGGCGTTTTTCGGAAACTACGCGGCAGGATTCCTGGGCCATTACTGGGAGGCTATGCCCAAGGAGCTGTTCTTCCTCATGATCGCTGCCATTGCCGCGAGTGCGGGCGTGGCCATACTTCTCTTCATCAAGCCGCTCAAGCGAGCCATGGGGCAGGAACACTTGCTATGATAGTGAAGCGTCTTGAAAATCGCGGCATACCGAAGACCGAACCGAGCCTTACCGTTTGGTGGGTCACACCAACCGGCGCTTCACTATCCCGCGTGCCAAAAGCCCATCATAGGCGACAAGCTGAGCGGTGCGGCCCACCTAAAGCCGTTTCCCAAGGTTGTAGCGAATCGCAATGGGGCTCACTAGAGTAAATCGGCTATTGGCATGAGCCGTAGAGAGTTGGATCAGGCACACCTGCTTCTGAAAAGCCCTTCTTGCGGAGCAGGCAGCTATCGCACCGGCCGCACGCGCGCCCTGAGAGATCAGGATCGTAGCATGAGTGAGTAAGGCTATAGTCCAGCCCCAAAGCGACTCCTGTCCGAATGATTTCCGCCTTGCTCATGTGAATCAACGGCGTGTGGATACGAATCTGCATCTCGCCTTGCACGGTCTTTTTGGTCCCCAAATTGGCCATGGCAGCAAAGGCCTCGATGTATTCGGGCCTGCAATCAGGATAACCTGAATAATCCAGTGCGTTCACTCCTATGAAGATGCTCTCTGCGTCCAACACTTCTGCCCAGGCCAGTGCGAACGAAAGGAAAATCGTGTTGCGTGCCGGCACGTACGTGACCGGGATTGTGTTCCCCATCTCCTCCAGAGCCCCGTCCTTGGGGACATCGATGTCCGCGGTAAGAGCGGACCCGCCGATACGTCCCAAAGGCAATTCCAGGACCAAATGTTCAGTGACTCCCAGAGCAGCGGCAACGCGTCTCGCTGCCTCTACCTCGATGCGGTGTTGCTGTTGGTAAAGGAAACTCAGTGCAGCTATCTCATAGCCTTGGCTCTTCGCTATGGCTGCGCTGGTGAAAGAATCCATTCCGCCTGACAACAAAATTACTGCTCGTTTGTGCATTCGATCGATAACCACTCAATTCTTTATGAAAAACTCTTGCAGCGTGCGCTGACTTTTTCCGGAGATCTCCGGTGTGCCGCGGGATGGCATTTTCAGTAAGGATTGCGTGAGTAGGGAGCGGCCTTCATCCTCGCCCCTCCCCTTCTCGCTTCTCCAGTCTCTTCCCGAGCCGAAACTCAGCTCGAAATAGCGCCCCCTCAGGTAAAACCTGAACCTGCCGTGCATGCGTAGCAATGTTCCGCAGTGGCAATAGGGGTTCCCGGAGCAGGAGGCCCGTCGCATTCGCGCACATGGGTCTTGAGCCCGCGGCAAGGAATCCCTTTTGCCAGATGAAAATCGCAATCGTACAGGTATCCGTCCCATGAAACAGAAATTAAGGTACGACACATGAGTCCTTCGACAGTACAAGGATTGAAACTCGACACGAGTTTGGCAAGATATGCGCCGTAGTTTCCCGACCGCACCAGCCATTCTCGAAACCTTCCCAACGGAACGTTGGCAAATGTATACAGGTTGTTGAAAACGATTCCCCATTTCCTGCCCAAATCCAACCTGAATTTCCGCTCCGTGGCGGCCTGTGCGCCGGGGAGAAACGCTCCGGTGGGATTACTCACAAGATTGAGTTCCAGACCGGTATCAGGCTGGCCGTACCCCATTTCGTTGAGCATTTTGAGCGCGTCAAGTGTTTCTTGCCAAACCCCTCGTCCCCTTTGCGCCTCCAACTGCGCTGCGTGTAACGAGGGTACGGATGCCACGACCACCACGTGAGCTGAAGCCAGCTTGTGTTTCAGACGTTCATCCGCATACCGCTTCATCGCAGTGAGGTTGGCCCGAAGCATCACCCTGGAAGCGAGTTCCGAGAAACGCTCGATCATTTCCGGCAGGTGGGGATTCATTTCCGGTGCGCCGCCGGTAATGTCTATGACCTGGAACGAGCCTCTTCGCGCGAAATCTACCAGGTGATCCACTGTTTCCCTGCTCATGATTTCCGATCGTGTCGGTCCCGCGTCGAGATGGCAGTGCCGGCAAGACTGGTTACAGAGCAGCCCCACGTTAATCTGCAACGTAGCGGTCTTCCCCCGGGTGAGGTACAAGCCCATGGCGAGACAGCGCCTGAGAAAACGGTTCCACCAGCACCGATGGCTCCTCAGGTCCCTGTCCGGCTTGTGCGCTGATTGATGCCGTATCCAAGACGCCACCTCACAGAGAAATTTTCTGTGCAACGTTCCGCATCTGAATGCCGTGAACGAGTGAAGCGCCTCCGCGAATGGCCACTGCCACATGTAGGGCTTCGGTCATTTCTTCGAGGTTGGAACCTTTTTCCAGACACGCTTGTGTATACGCGTCCACACAGTACGGACACTGAATAGTGTGAGCCACGGCCAGGGCGATGAGCGCCTTTTCACGTTCGGTGAGGCTTCCTTCGGCAAAGACCGAAGCATAATAGTCGAAGAACTTCTTGCCCAATTCAGGGGCGTCTTGAGTTATTTCCGAGAATCTCGGCAGATCATTCGGGTCATAGTATGTCTCCACGGTCCATCCTCCTTGAAGGGCACACACGGAGGGAACGACCCCACGGAGTAGCGAGTCCCTCCAGTTCTCTTAAATCATAGTGGTGCGGTCGCAAAAAGGGAAGACTTGAACGCACCACCTGATACGGATTCGCGTTCAAACCTGAGATTATAGGGCTGGGGGTCTCATGAGCGAAGTGATCAGACGGCCTTGCGTCGTCCGTAGCGAATGAGATCCCCAGTTTGAAGCCGCAACCAAGTGATAAAAATGAAAGCGAATCGGTATGAAACCAGTTTGTGCGGAAACAATAACGCCCGTGTGCGGCTCCCCCTCCTTGACCATGGGCCAGCCTGGTTACGCTATGGATGCATGACGCCGGCCGGCACTCCCCGAATCTGCTCCCACCGGGTCGAGCGTTTCCAGTACCAATTCTTATCCCTGACGCGTGTGGGTGGGTGCTGCCACAAAATGTCTCAAGAGATCGACAATGTCATGATGGCCGCCGTTGACGGCCCGCATGAACGCGTTGTTCCCTGAATTGTCCGTGGCGTTCGCATCCGCTCCGGCCTCCAGTAGGCGTCGGACCACGGCTTCTCTGCCTTTGAAAGCGGCTTTGATAAGGGCAGTATTGCCGTACACGTTGCGCGCATTGACATCCGCGCGTGCTTTGAGGAGAAGCTTCACGATTTCCAGATGGCCTTTGAATGAAGCCTTCATAAGTGCAGTATTGCCGTGCTTGTTCCTGGCGTCCACGTCCGCGCCCGCGTCCAAGAGCAGAGCCGCCATATCCAGGTACCCTTTGTGACTCGCACGCATCAAAGGCGTGTCTTTCTCGTTGGTGAATTCATTCGCGTCCGCACCGCATGCCAAGAGGAGCTTGACTATTTCCGTGCGATTGTCGTTCACCGCAATGGTGAGTGCAGAATACCCCTCCGCGTTCTTGACTCTTGGATTAGCTCCTCCAGCTAGAAGCAACGAAACCATGTCCCCGCTGTCGGTATTTGATGCGACCATGAGCGGCGTGTGCCCCTGGCAATTGCGTGCCTCAATATCAGCTCCCCGTGCGATGAGTAACTGGGCGATCGGCAAATGCCCTTTGAAGGCGGATCGGATCAGGGGTGTGTTCAAGTGCGCGCTGCGGCAATTGACGTCAGTCCCCATTTCTAAGAGCATTTCGACCAATTCCCGGTCTCCCTGGCTTGCCGCGCGCAACAGATCTGCTCTTTCCCTGCTCTCAGTGAGTTCCGATGCCGGCGAGATTGCCACATCCAGGAGATTCTCGTATGTCACATCGGGTTGAGAAGGACGTTCTTCCTGTTCCCGGAACTCCGTCGTCCACTCACTTTCACAGCGGAGAGACCCACCGCCATTGCTGGTTTTGGCCACGAGGTCTGCCGCATCGAGTATCATAGTGCCGCTGAAATTTCGCTCCAGGAGGGCGCAGTAAGGGCAGGTCTCGGCTCCGTCCGGGATTTCGCCACCGCACACGCGGCACGTCAATACGGTGTGCTTCGCGTCCACGAACGCCCTGGTCAGATGAGCCTCGGACAACGAGGATCGCTCATAAAGCTCCAGATGGCTCATCATGCCGAATTCCGTTAACCTCCTCAGGAGGTAGTGGAGCGCCATTTCCGGCAGCCGGTACTTTGCCATGAGCTCAATATCCGACATACCCGAGCGCACGTCATTCAACAGGTCCGTAGCTTTTATCCTGGGCTGTGTCATAGCCCACCCCCAAGTGTGTATGGGTGAAACGCAGTGACAGTAGAGACAAGGGAACCTGCATATTGCCCGAGCAGAGGCCGATACGCGCAGGGGCGGAATTTATCCGCGTGGCGTTGCAACACTTCTCGCGTACAGGTCCGCGGGGACAGAGCCACTATGAATTACTATATCACATATCACTGCCTTCTCTGCACGATAACTCCCGTGATCGCCAGAAAGCGGCAAAGGATGAAGCCGAATTCCCGGTACACCGCAGGTTGCTACTTCGCGTCTCCTAAGGGTTGTCCCAGCGGACGGGATTACACTGATCGTGCCTCAAAGAAATGACCCACTATAGATGGGCCGGGGTGATACGAGCTGCCTCAATCTTTTGGGGACTGCTTCTCTGAAAGGACCTCGGGAGAAACGTTGGGGCGTGGAATGAATTGCTTGGCCGACCATGATATAGTCGCCGTGTCCCGGGTGCACCCACACCGCAGCGGACTGTCCCACATTTTACCCATGGAGAGTAGACGAGCGACAAGTCCTCCAGGTCAGGAGAAGTCAGCATGGCAGCGAAGCAGATGGCCGGTTCGGGGAAAGGCTTTTGGGGAAGGATCTGCACGGTGGACTTGAGCCTCCGCGAGATTCACTTCGAGACATTGAGTGAAGACGTGTATCGAAAATGGCTGGGAGGAGTCGGGCTCGGCGCGAAAATACTCTGGGATCGGGTCAAACCCGGTATAGACCCGATGGGCCCTGACAATGTGCTTGGCTTTACCACGGGACTTCTTACTGACACCGGTTCCGTGTTCACCGGCCGCTTCACCGTGGTGACCAAGTCCCCTCTCTCAGGAGGATGGGGTGATGCAAACTGCGGTGGGTACTTTTCGCCTTTTCTGAAGAGATGTCGGATAGACGCGCTTTTCGTGACGGGCACAGCAGACCGACCGGTGTATCTCCTTCTTGACGAAACCGAAGCGGCACTCAGAGACGCATCCGACCTGTGGGGCCTGGACACCATTCACACGGACACCGAACTCAAGCGGCGCCACGGCAAAGGCGCTCAGGTCGCGTGCATCGGTCCTGCAGGCGAGCGCAAAAGTTTCCTCGCGAGCATATCCACCGACCGCGGCAGAATGGCTGCGCGAGGCGGCGTAGGCGGCGTCATGGGCGCAAAGAATCTCAAGGCCGTGGTGGTGATGGGACACGCCAAGGTACCAGTGGCGGACAAAGCCAAAGTTCTTGAGCTGACCGAAGCCTTTCGCGGGAGGCTCAAGAGTTTCGGTTTTCTCAAGCCCTTGCTGGGTGATCGCATTCTCGCCATGGCTGGCCGCATGACAGGTAAACCGGTTTTTCTCAAGCAGCCAGCGGTATTGTGGAGGTGGTTGCTCAAGAAATATGGCACTCCTTCGCTCACAGCCATATGTGCGGAAAACGGTGACAGCCCCATAAAGAACTGGAGCGGCAACATTGTCGCTGACTTTCCTCCTGAACGATACCGCAAAATCAGCGGCGATGCAGTATTGAGGTATGAGACGAAGAAATACGGCTGCTACTCCTGTCCTATCCGTTGCGGCGGCACCGTTACCATGCCCACGGATTCGTGTACCCGCGAGAAAATGCACAAGCCGGAATATGAGACCATTTGTGCGATTGGGGATCTGCTCCTGAACGACGACCTCCCTGCCATATTAAGGATCAACGACATGCTCAACAGAGGAGGAATTGACTCAATTTCTTGTGGGGGTGTTCTCGCCTTTGCCATCGAATGCTTCACCGAAGGGATCATAGACGCGCACGACACAGGGGGACTCAATCTCACATGGGGAGACGCGGAGGCGATCACCGAACTCACTCGGATGATCATCCATCGTGAGGGCATCGGCGACATCCTCGCGGACGGAGTCAAGGTTGCTGCAGAGCGGATCGGACGAGGATCGGAAAAGTATGCCGTCCACTGTGGGGGCGTGGAAGTACCCATGCACGATGCCAAGTTGGATCCAGGCCTGGGGATGACGTATCATTGCGAACCCACCCCCGGCCGACACACGGTCTCGTCTCTCCAGTTTCTTGAAGTGCAATCCCTGGAAAAGCAGTTCAGCCGAGCCAAAGCCATGCCGCTTATTTCATCGCGCAAGGAACGATATCGTTGTGACGACAAGGGCGACGCCATCGCGGTCGGGTCGTCATACAAAATGCTGGTAGACGCGGCAGGCGCGTGCCTGTTCGGCACTCAGGTGGGCGGAGGCCTGCCTTTGTGCGAGTGGATGAACGCGGTTACCGGGTGGGGCCTGTCCAACGACGAGTATCTCGTCATCGGAGAACGTATTGAGCAGCTCAGGCACGCGTTCAACATTCGCGAGGGCCTCAATCCCATAAAAGACTTCCGGCCGCACCCGCGAGTCTATGGCGATCCACCGCTCACCAAAGGTCCGTTAAAAGGGGTCACGGTGGACGTGGACGCACTCGCCAAGTCCTTTTACAAGGCCATGAGCTGGGATCTTTGTACGGGTAAACCATACCTCGAAAAACTGCAAGACTTGGGTCTCACTGAGGTCATCGAGATCTTTTACCCGAACGAGCCTCTCATCGATCAGCAGTTGGTGAGCAAGAAGGAGAGGGCAACGGGGAACGTTTAGGAGAATTTTAGCTCTTTCGTGTCAACACTCTTCCCCAGGCGGCTTACAATGCTGTCAAGGGTCGAGCCCACGTAGAGGTTCACCGCAGGAGCGGGAGTATGCAAGGCTGCGAGAAACGTGTTGTTGCGACAATGGAGGAGGACCAGGCGCGCTTTGTGTCCTGCAGCCATGCCTGATTCGCCAAAATTGGCCGAAAATGCACGATTCTCCAGATACGCAGCCCAGCCATGCTGAGAGATGAATTTGATCGCGTTTTCTCGTTTCTCCAAATTTCCGGATTTGCTGGGAGCCTCTGTCGCGAGCATACTCACCTGCCCGCGGAACAGAAGATGTTCCACGACAAACGCATATTTCCTGCCGTGAAGATTCACCTTGAACTTGGCGCCTCTGATGCTCTCTCTCTTTATGGAGAACAATTGCAGGGCCCAGGAATTGTTTCTTTCCGGATCATTAATCACGTATGTGGTCACGTTGCCGGTGACCTTCTCGGTCGTGGAGCGCGCGTTGTCAACCGAGCGTGAGCGTGATGGAGGCGGAGGCGCGGGAGGAGGCGCTTCAGAGACGGGGCGTCTGTTTTTCCATGCCTTGAATTCTTCCTTGCTCAACAAACCCGTGCGAATGAGTTGCCTGATCATGTCCTCAAATTCGCTCAGGCTCAGACCGTACTTCGACAGGAAGCTCTTGGTGCGCATCCCTGCGCGCAGCTCAACCAGAAGGTCCTCAGCCCTTACCTTCCTCGCAGGGCTTTCTTCCTCCTCATCGGTAAAGCTGTCGAATCCGTCTCCTAAGTCATTCGGCGGGTTCATGCAAGAAACACCACTCCGCAGCAGTAGACTCCAGTTTGGACCCCGAAGATACCGTCACGGTTGTCAGTTCTTCCGCGATGCCCACGAAACTTCCGAACTCGCGTGTGGTCTTCCCGAGTCCACCCTTTGATTCTATGATATCACAAAAACTCTGTTTCGTAACAGAAGCAATGCGAAATATGTGTGTGGAACCGTCCGTCTGCAACTTTCACCACAGCCGAAAATCGGGCTGGCTTGACAGGGTCAAGGGTGGGACACGTATTGTCGGTGAGATCCGTTGCCATAAGGTACCGTCCGTTTCGGAAAAGGCAGGCCCATGATTTCTCCGTATTTCGGAATCCGGCCCACCTCGCGGCGGGAGATCCTGCTTCGCTGTGCACGACCCAGGGCCGTCGAATCTTCGTTCAGGGGCACCCCCGCGAGTCGATAAGATCGTCCCAAAGTCACTTATCCCGCATGAGCGCGATGCGGGCATAGGGTTTGCTTTTTCACTTTACGCTGCCTTGCTATTGTGCCAAACTCGACTATCGCGCTCGAATTTGCCGGGAGGGAATCCACATGGACTCGGATGACGTGGTCAAGATGCAGGAGGAATTCGTGAAAAGCATGTCCGAATTCTCTGCCCGTTTCCTTTCGGCCTGGACAGACGCAGTCAAGCATACCGCAGTTCCTTCTGCATCGGAAAGTCTTCAGAAGCTCGGTGCCGGACGGGTGGATTTGTCACCTTTTGCGACCATGATCGGTTCGACCGCTGCCGCGGAAAAACTCCAGGAAGCCATGAAGCTAGCTGCTGAGGATCTCCCCTTCGCTCCTTCGTCCTTGGGGGATCCTGAACAAGTTGACCGCATAAAGAACAAATGGACGAAATTTTGCGAGAAATCTGTCAGGGATGTGCTCGGAATCCCTGGCCCGTCCGAGACCGCAAAGCTTTTGGATCAGTGGCGTGAAGCTGCCGAGCACCTTCCGTCAATGCACGGAATTCCTGCCGCAGCACCTGCCCCCAGCATTATGGGCTTGATATCCCCTTCCGGATGGCCTCTTCCGGGGATTCAGGATTCTCAACGCGAACTTTTTCGTGCGTGGGCAGACAGCTATGGCAAGACATTCGGCAGAATTCTGCTTTCTCCGGCCAAGAACCTGGGCGAGGACTACGAGGAACGGACCCGTAAGGCAGTCCATGCTCAGGTGCAATTCCTGCAGTCAATTCCCGAGTTTCAGACGCACATTGCGTCCGCGGCCAAGAAAGCAATTGAGACGGTTTTCGAGAATATCCACACACTTGCTCGGAAAGACGCAACGGCGGAATTGCACAAGTTTTTCTACGCCTCATGGGTGTCTGCCAGTGAGAAGATGTTTCAGGAGCTTTTCGGTTCCGATCCTTTCCTGCAGACCCTGACCAAGGCTGTGCAACAGGGGTTGGACGCGAAAAAGAAGATGGAAAGCATTATGGCTGACTGGTCTTCCGCATGGAACCTTGCGCAACAAAACGACGTGGAAGACATGCGATATAACTTTTACGCATTGGAAAAACGAGTACGCCTGCTTGAAAGAGAACTGGAAGATGTCAAGCGGGAGCTTTCAAAACCTCTTCCTCAAGAGGCAGAGCGGACGGGGCAGGAAGAATGACACGTTATTTTGCTGACAACATGGATGCAGTAGGGCACACTCCGCTGGTAAAACTTAATGCGCTATGCGGGCCGCAGGACGCCACGGTGTTGGCCAAAGTGGAGGGCCGTAACCCCGCGTACTCGGTAAAGGATCGCATCGGGGTCCAAATGATCCGCGTGGCAGAGGAAAAAGGCTTGATCGGTCCCTCCACCGAGATTATCGAACCGACCAGCGGAAATACCGGGATTGCGCTCGCGTACGTATGTGCGATCAGGGGATATCGACTCACCCTCGTCATGCCGGACACCATGACCATCGAGCGGCGCAAGGTCCTGAAAATGTTCGGGGCCAGTCTTATTCTCACTGATGGCTCCAAAGGTATGAAAGGCACGGTAGCAAGGGCTGAAGAGCTGGTCGCCACCGATCCTGACCGCTATTTCATGCCTCAGCAGTTTACCAATCCGGCCAATCCACTGGCTCACGAGCTGACCACAGGTCCTGAAATCTGGGATGCTACTGGCGGTAAAGTGGACGTGTTTGTCAGCGGGGTCGGAACAGGGGGAACGATCACCGGCGTTTCGCGCTTTTTCGAAACGTACCAAGGGGCAGAAGATCCATTCCGTAGCGGTGGAGCCGGAAGAAAGTCCGGTGATTACGCAGACGTTAGCCGGAAGAGATCCGATTCCCGGGCCTCACAAGATTCAAGGCATAGGAGCGGGCTTTGTGCCGCAGACGTTGGACCTGGAGCTTGTTGACGAGGTGGCGCTCGTTTCCAGTGAAGAATCCATAGAATATGCGCGTTTGCTCGCGCGAAAAGAAGGCCTGCTGTCCGGTATTTCGTCTGGAGCCGCAGTTGCCGCGGCGATCAAACTGGCCAAGAGGCCGGAGTTTCGGAAGAAGACCATTGTGACGCTGTTGCCTTCTGCCGGGGAACGGTACCTCAGCTCCGTGCTCTTCGAGGGAATATCCGAGTAATACCGATTTGCCTTCACACGAGAAAGACCATGAGGCTGGGGGGCTCCTGAGAGAAGTGAGGCGACGGCTCTGTGTCGTCCGTACCGAAGGAGGTCCCCAGCCTGCATGAAGAGAGACCTGCGAACGCGAATCGGCATAAGACCGGGCCTGTGGGTATGCCAGCACACGTGACAGGAGACACACACATGAAGACCAGATCCGATTGTATCTTTTGCAAGATTGTGGCAGGACAAATTCCCTGTATCAAGGTTTTTGAAGATGACTCAGCGCTTGCATTCATGGACATCTCTCCTCTGAACAAGGGGCATCTCCTGGTGATCCCCAAAGAGCATTACGATAACATCCTTGAGCTGGAGCCAGACCTGTACGGGCATCTCGCCTCATTGATCTGCAAACTGGCCAAAGCGGTACACGAGAGCGTTGCGCCGCAGGGCATGAACGTGATGCAACTCAATGGAAAAGCGGGCAATCAAGTAGTGCCTCATGTGCACCTGCATCTCGTGCCCAGATGGGAAGGAGACGCTCTCACCATTTGTGCGTGGGAACCTGTTCCGGGTGACCAGAACGAAATCACGGCGGTCGCGGGTGCGATCAAGGCGAAGCTCTCCCTCTGACGTCCCTTTGCAGTACCCGGAGGAAAGCCCGACCTTGGCCTTTACGGTGACCGCCACCGAACACCGTAACGCTGCAGCCAGGATTGCGCCTGATGAGGCAACTCTTGCGGACGCGATGCGTGGCGTTTCCGGGACTGCGCCGTATCATTTTCACTATGGCTGAATCGATGCAAGAACCTCGTGAAGACTCGCCGGGGAGCCTCAAAGGAAAACCTCCGGAATTTCTCAATTATTTCGGAAAAGACCGCCGACTGCAACTGTGGTTTGCTGACCAGAGAACAAGACTTATTGCCGCAGCGGTCCCGCCGTTTACTCGCATAGGATTGGCGCCGGATACCATTTCGTATACAGGAATAGCTCTTCTCGCCGGTGTGGTCATTTATTTCGTGCGGCAACCAGCCGTGGCGGTACTCTTCATTTTGGGCCACATGCTATGTGACGGGCTGGACGGCGCGTTTGCACGTCATGCGGGCAAAGCGTCGCAGTCGGGCGCATTTACGGACCTATGTTGTGACCAATTGGGCATGGTGGTGGTGGCCATGATGGCCATTTTCCACCACATGGTTCCCCCGCTGTTGGGGACGGTGTACATCGCCTTGTATCTCATTGTGGTGGTGTTCGGCGTGATCATCAACGTGATGGGCGTGGGCACGCGAATCACGGTCACGAGTAAGTATTTTCTCTATACCGTATACACGATCTGGGCCTTTTGGGGGGTCAATTGGTTTGAGCCGCTGATGTCTTTCTTTTCGGCAATCATGACAATAGAAGTGCTTGTAGGGTATCTGAGGCTCAAAAGGGGACTCCGGAGGAAATACGACAGTGAGGTACGATATGGCGAGGGTGATTCCTATTCGGGAAACCTCAATTATGCGGTGAATGTGTCTGTTCCCCTCGCGGTATTGTTGACGATCCTGGTGGGAGGAAACCTGATCCCGCTTCGCACCATGCTCGAAGCGCCTCAGGTAGCGCCTCACTGGACACGGGGACCGATTATTGTTCCGGAAGACGAGCCCATGGACATTCTTGGGTTCGCGGTAGCAGAGGGAAGATATCTCATCTTGACCCGAAATCACCGGGATGACAGCCTTAAGATACGAAAACTTCCCCAGACGAAGGACCAGAGCGAAGAATCCTTTTCCGTTCCCGATTATGTGAATTCAGCGTTCACTGTCTTTCCCATCGACGGAAACGTGCTTCTCCTGGCTGACCACACTACGCGTCTGCTCATGGGTATCGACCTTGCCGCGTCCTTTGCGTCAAAGAGGGCTGTCATGGTGTTTACCCTGCCTTTGGGATGGCTCCGGGTCACCGCAATGGCCGTAGCCACCTGGAAGGACAAGAAGGTGTGGCTGGCAGCCAATTATTTGTACACGCGCAGGACGTACCTGGTGGATCCCAAAAAAGCGCTCAAGAAGGGTTACCTCCTTGGGGGTCGCGTGGCGTCGTACATTAACGGAGGATTCCCCGCAGGCGTGGCAGTGTGCGACAATGTGGTGATGGAGTACAACAAGTCCCCCCTCAGGAGCGCCATCTATGTGGGCAAGTTACCTAAGGTAGTTTCAGGTCCCGATCTGCTGGACGTGGGAGGAACTTCCCTCGCTTTGCCGGAGGAAGATGTATTTGGACCTGTTCGAGACAAAGAGGATCTGATAGTACCTGTCCCGTGAAGGCCGGATTTTCCGGCTGCCCTTGAAACATGTCGTGGTAAAGTGACCACCCGTGCGCCAAGGATGGCGTGCTGATGACTTTTTTGCACGTGGGGCCGCACACCCGCGTCCGTGCATATGGCAGGATGAACGGTCAGTATTTTGACACGCATGGAGAATACGCCGCGGTCTCTCAAGCGCTTCGGGGGCAATCGACCCAAAAGGCGGGAGTAACACAAGAGATTGTGGGGACACCGCGTGACGTGATTCTACGTCTGTACGGTGGTTCTCAATGAAGTGCAGAATTGACCCGTTGCCAGAGTCAATGTCCGTATGATCGGTTGAATGCCTCGTCATTCCGGCCAATGCTCCGCATCCG
The DNA here is from genome assembly GCA_963760985.1 of uncultured delta proteobacterium. Lineage (GTDB taxonomy): Bacteria > Desulfobacterota > Desulfomonilia > Desulfomonilales > Desulfomonilaceae > JACRDG01. Next base: position 14,302 of record CAVXFM010000002.1, read on the forward strand.
GTCAACTCAGGGATGCGATTCAATCACGCGGGAAGCGGGACTTCGGGAACCGTCATTCACAGAGGTGACGACGTGAACTTTTGACCTCGTTCTCAACTCTCCGACACGAGAAGTCCAGGGGAGACAGACAGTTTCGGACAAAATCTTGGTACCTGTTTTCATTTTTTCAGGGAGATCTGAATGGATCGTATAAGGAATTTTTCCATTATCGCCCACATTGACCATGGAAAGTCTACACTCGCGGATCGACTGCTCCAGATCACTGGGGTGGTGGGCGACCATGAGTTTCGAGATCAGATGCTCGATACCATGGACATCGAGCGCGAACGGGGCATCACCATCAAGAGCCAGAGTGTGGCATTGCCGTATCCTGCGGATGACGGAAACGACTATGTCCTGAACCTCATAGACACGCCTGGCCATGCGGATTTCTCGTACGAGGTTTCCAGAGCGCTTGTCTCATGCGAAGGCGCTCTCTTGGTAATCGACGCGTCCCAGGGAATCCAGGCTCAGACGTTGGCCAATTTCTACATGGCGGTAGAACAAGACCTGGAGATCATCCCGGTCATCAACAAGATTGACTTGCCGTCGGCCGACGTTGACCTGATCAAAGCGCAAATAAAGAAAGACTTGGGGCTGGATCCTGAAACGGCCGTGGCAGTGTCCGCGAAGGAAGGTATTGGCATCAAGGATGTGCTCGAAGCCATTGTGCACCGCGTACCCCCGCCGAAGGGGGATGCGTCGAATCCGCTCAAAGCTTTGATTTTCGACTCGCACTGGGACCCTTACCGCGGTACCATCGTGCACCTGAGGCTCTTTGACGGACAACTCAAACCTGGAGACACGATCCGCTTCTGGTCCAACGAAGCGACGTACCGGGTCGAAGAAACAGGAATCTTTCTCATTCAGAGGCAGGCCCGCAAGATCCTCAAGGCCGGAGACGTGGGGTACATGATCGCGGGAATCAAGACAGTCAGCGACACCCGCATCGGCGACACAGTCACCCTGGCAGATCGCATGTGCGCAGAAGCGCTCAAAGGTTTCCAATTGGTGAAACCGGTGGTGTTCTCGTCATTTTATCCGATTTCCTCCGATGACTACCAAGAACTTGCAGAGGCTCTGGACAAGCTCAAACTCAACGACGCGTCATTGACCTGGGAGAAAGATCACTCCACCGCACTGGGACATGGCTTTCGGTGCGGTTTTCTCGGGCTGCTGCACTTGGAGATCGTGCAAGAACGGTTGGAACGGGAGTTTAATCTCTCATTGATCCTGACTGCACCGTCGGTGCAGTACGTGCTCGGGCTCAAGGATGGGACCGAAGTCGTCATAGACAATCCCGCGAAATATCCGGATCCGGTGGCGCTCTCTTACGCGAAGGAGCCGTTTATTCGCGCGTCCATTATCGTGCCCGAGCAGGACCCTGGGAAGCGTGATCAGTTTGTGCATCGATCGCCGAGGGGTTCAGAAGGAGATCAACTTCCTCGACTCCACCCGCGTGGAGGTCGTCTTCGACCTTCCTCTCTCGGAGGTACTGTTCGACTTTTATGACAAGCTCAAGTCCATCTCCCGGGGGTACGTGTCATTCGATTACGAATTTCTCGAATACCGACTGACCGACTTGTCAAAGGTAGATATTCTGGTCGCGGGCGAGAGAGTAGACGCACTCTCCATGTTGGTACACCGGGATCGCGCGGTACCAGCGGGCTCGCCGCTCGTGTGAGAGGCTCCGTAAGGAGATCCCGCGGCAGCTTTTCAAGGTGGCGATCCAAGGCGCGATCGGAGGCAAAATCATCGCGAGGGAAACCGTTTCTGCTCTGCGCAAAGACGTAACAGCCAAGTGCTACGGTGGAGACATTACCCGTAAGAAAAAGCTCCTCGAAAAACAAAAGGAAGGCAAGAAGCGAATGAAACAGGTGGGTAACGTATCCATCCCTCAGTCTGCGTTCCTTGCGGTGCTGAAATCCGATGAGGAGGAATAGCCACACAAAGGACTCTCGCAGGCACCCGTGACGTGGAGCTCGAGAGTATCGGTTTTCTTCGCCTGATCTCCTCAATTTCGAGGCCTTGGCACTGTGGCGCTTCGCATGTCCGCACTGAGGAGGCGATCGCGTGATCTTCATTGTGGTGATACCCGCGGTGGTTGCGTTATGGCTTCTGGTGTGGTCCTGCACGAGAATGGCCCAGGAGGTCAGGGCCCGGCGACGCCTCAGCCTCAAGTACTGCCTGGCATGCGGTCTTGGGATGATGACTTTGACCGCTCTCTTCTGTCTGGCACTGGAGGTCATGGCAGCCCTCGGCCATTCGAAGGCTGCCAAGTCTCAGGCTGAAGTCCTGTGCGTGGTGTCGTTCGTTCTGCTCGGCGTGTTGCCTTTTGCGGGCCTCTTGCTGTACAGACGTGCCCAGCCTGCGTCGCGGGAAACGGGCTTCACCGAAACCGAGCCTGGGGTGGACCTGGCCTGGCAAGACATGAACGCCCCGCGGATTGGCGACCGCACGGTCATCAAGAGCTTGCAAAGACTGGGCATGGCAGGCCTTGTTTGCGGTTTCATCGTCGCATGGATTCTCGCGGTATGGTTGGGCGCAGGCCCGCTTCTCACGTACACTGGTACGGCATGACAATACAAGCCTTGCAATGCTTCTTCTGGATGCAGGGGTCAATGTCGACCGGGTCGACGACCGCGGCATGACTCCTCTTATGTACGCTGCTGCGAACGGGGACGCGCGGATGATACGGGCCCTCCTGGACAAGGGAGCTGCAGTGAATTTCTGTCACGGGCAAGCGCCACCCCTCTTTTGTGCAATAAGGGGTGGCCGGACCGAGGCGACCGATCTGCTGCTCAAACGGGGCGCACAGGTCAATTACGTAGAAAGATATGGCGCCACGCCTCTCATTTATGCAGGGCAACACGGTTCTCCGCAGATAGTCGAAACACTGTTGGACAACGGCGCAGCCATCAATGCTCAAGACACCAGCGGCAGGACGGCCCTGATGAGAGCCGTCTTGGACAATCGGCTGAAAGTGGTGCAGGTTCTCTTGAAACGCGGTGCAGACCTCACGGTGCGAGACCGAAACGGCAGGACGGCCCTTGGCCTTCGATGGCACGGAGACGGCCCGCCGCCCGATGATGACCGGATCGTTCGCCTGCTCATCCAACACGGCGCTACCCGATAGGCTGGCGCCTCGAAGCGCAGGAGTCACTTGAGGTCCCGCGTGTCCCGAGTTGCCTCAAAGATCGCACAGTGAGCTGTGGGCGCGCACATGTATATGAAAGTTGCTGTGTGCACTTTTTGATGTTCCAGGAGTCAACAGATCATGTTGAAGAAGATAAGCCTGCGCTCAAAGATACTTCTCATGGTGTTCGGACTCGTGTCCTTGACCATCGTGGGAGGCCTTGTCTCCATCTGGCATACGTACATGATGGACAAGTTTTTCGAAACCGTGGTGGACACTGACTTGCCTGCTCTTATTGCGTCTCAGGAATTGAGAAACAGCCTGGTCATGCAGAAAGGGTACGTGACGTACTACTTCCAGGATAAAGACCCGGCCTGGTTGAAGGACCTGGATGAGTGCCACGAGGAGTTCAAGACATGGCTCCGGAAAGCGAGGTCCTTTGCTGATTCCGCACAGGAGAAGCGAACCATCAACGAGATCGATACCCAATATGACCGGTACGCGGTGTTGCGCAGCAAGGTGGTACACCTGTACGAGGAAGGAAAACAAGATGAAGGGCTCAAGCTTCAGAAGAGTGTTCGGCAAAAACTGTTCGACATAATCGAACTCTGCCGGCATTTCCAGCAAATACACGAAGAAAGTCTCGAAAAGGCTCGACGAGACAATCAGGAACGAGTAGTCCTTGTCAAGGAACTGACCATGGTAGGGCTCGTGTGGGCCCTCTTGCTGGAAGCGTCCTCGGTACACGCTGGTTACGTATGTGCTGGAACCTATCCACCGGTTGGCTACAGGATCGGACGATCCCAACTCCTCGCCTGAAACGGGAGACGATGTAAGAACACTGACCGTGCGGTTCCAGACCCTGATGAAAGACGTGGAACAGACCAAAAGCAAACTTGAGTGGAGTCGGGCCCACTTGCAGCAAGCAGAAAAGTGGGCGCTTGTAGGCAAGCTTGCAGCGGGAGTCGCTCACAGCGTGAGGAATCCTTTGACCTCGGTGAAGATGAGGCTGTTCTCCATGGAGCGTACGCTGAAACTCGACCCCAGCCAGAAGGAAGACTTTGAGGTCATTTCCGAAGAGATCCGTCATATCGATTCCATTGTGAATAATTTTCTTGAGTTCGCGCGGCCGCCCAAGCTGAACATACGGCTGTCCAGCCCCTCGGACGCGGTGGACATGGCGATTCAACTTCTCAGACACCGCTTGGAATCCTACAACGTGAGGGTCCAAGTCAAGCGGGACCAGCCCCTGCCCCGGATCTCCGCAGACCCGGACCAGTTGAAAGAAGTGATCGTCAACCTTATGGTAAACTCATGCGAGGCCATGGTAGACGGAGGCGTCATCCGAATTCGAGAAGAAACAGACCTCTCGGATAATGGAGATCCGGTGGTCGTAATCAGATTGAGCGACACAGGTCCCGGAATTCCCGAAGCGGTGCAAGACAAGGTGTTTCAGCCTTTTTTCAGCACCAAGGGCGAAGGAACCGGTCTCGGGCTCAGCATTGCCACGAGGATCGTCGAGGAGCACGGCGGCTGGCTGGACTACAAGACCGAACCGGGGCAGCCCGGAGCGTTTATCATTACACTTCCGGCACGGGAGGAACCGACTTGGGCACAGTCCTCATAGTTGACGATGACGCGCAGTTGAGAAACAGTTTTGAGAAGCTTCTTACGCTGGAAGGACATGCCGTACGCACGGCAGCCACCGGCGAAAGCGGGCTCGAATCAGTGCGCAAGTCGCTGCCGGACCTGGTGATCATGGATGTCCGCCTCCCCGGCATGGATGGACTCCAGACGTTTCAGGCCATCCACCAGATAGAGCCCAAGCTTCCTGTCATTATCATGACCGCGTTCGGCACCACTGACACGGCTATCGAGGCGACCAAGCTCGGGGCCTTCGACTATGTGCTCAAGCCGTTCGACATTCCTGAGATGCTCTCCTTGATCGAAAAGGCCCTTGAGGCTGGCCGCTTTATGCGTGCCCGTGTGGAGATAGACACCATCCCCGACGATTTCTCCGCGGTGGCTTTGTGTGGCCAGAGTAAGGCCATGCAGGAAGTGTACAAGGCCATAGGTCGGGTTGCTTCCACTGACGCCACGGTGTTGATCCGCGGAGAGTCAGGGACCGGCAAAGAATTGGTGGCGAGGGCCATTTATCACCACAGCGTGCGATCGGAAAAACCCTTTCTGGTGATCAACTGCGTGGCCATTCCCGAGACATTGCTTGAAAGCGAGCTGTTCGGGTACGAAAAAGGAGCCTTCACCGGCGCGTCCACGCGAAAAGTGGGAAAGATAGAACAGGCGAATCGCGGCACCGCTTTTCTCGACGAGATTGGAGATATGCCGTTCAGCATCCAGGCAAAAATCTTGCGTCTGCTTCAGGAGCGGAGCATCGAGCGATTGGGAGGCAGGTCTCCCATTCCTGTAGATGTGCGCGTCATTGCAGCAACAAACCGCGATTTGGAGGCTGCTTTGGTTGAAGGCAGATTCCGTGAAGATCTGTACTATCGGCTCAAGGTGGTGACCATCACCCTTCCGCCCTTACGGAAACGCGCGGACGACATTCCTTTATTGGCTGACTACTTTCTCAAGAAGTTCGCGGGCGAAATGCGCTATGACTGTCCCGGATTGACGGAAGAAGCCAAGTCCATCATGAAGAACTATTTCTGGCCCGGCAATGTCCGTGAGCTTGCCAACACGGTGCAAAAGTCCCTTATTTTCAGCCGCGGAGCCCCCATTAGCGCTGATGAGGTATCTCTCGCCATCCGTGGAGACAGGGGGGAATCGGATGGGACCCGGTATAGTGAAGAGGAGTCGGTACACCAGTGGGTGAGCCGCGCACTGGCGTCGGGCAGCGGAGACAAGGTTTTTGTGGACCTCATGGACAGATTCGCGGGCATTCTTGTCGCGGAAGCACTCAATATTACTGCAGGGAATCGATCGCAGGCCGCGCGATTACTGGGCTTGTCGCGACCGACCCTTCTCGCGAAAATTGAGAAATACGGTATCAAGATCCGGACCGCGGTGAAGAGTGAGTGACTACGTGTACGGAGCGTCGGTAGAGGTATTTCCTGCCGCGGCTTGACACTGATCGTACGAAAGACTATGGTCCTGAATATGAAGCCGAAAGCGGCGAGAACATTGTTCACGTGAAAAGGCCCAATGCCTGCTCTGAATAAACCTCGGATCCGATTGATTGCCGTGTATATCACGTTGGTGTTCTACGTAGCAGCCACCGGTTCGGGATTTGCAGTGAGCCGTTATTGCTGTGCGAACCATTCACACCTGGAGCGGCAAGCGGATTCCCCTTCCTTGAATCGCTGTTGCATGCATGACGACGGCCAAGCTGCCGCGCACCCTGATTCGCATGAGCATTCCCTTCTCCGCACTAAGACAGGTTGCTGTTGTTTCGGCTTGTTTCGTGTGGAGCGCCATTTCGAGGAACACGCGACCCGAGGCCCACGGCCCAGTACCGAACCCCTTGGCTCCACCTTTGTGATTTGCAGTGGATCTCTGGTAGCACACCCAATCAGCGGTGATCTCCACGCGGGCCAGACCTTCGACCTGACTTGCACTCCAGTGGCTGCCTCGCCACGTGCAATGCCTCTCCTGATTTAGACTCCCCCTTTTTTTCTCCGAATTACCCTTTGAACCGTGCAACGCGCGCTCTTGTGGCTAGTGGCGCGGCATGACATCGCGTCTGCCCGGACAAGGGGGAATGTTGCTTATATCAGTTGCTAAAAGTTCCAACCGAATGGCTCGTGCCCTGGAAAGGCGGCGGGAGGTCCCCTGAACGAAGATTCGACGGCTCCGCGTCGCTCGCAGTGAAGCAGGACTTCCCGATGCCCAAGGAGAATCAGACGGACAAGTCTTTCGGCAACGACAATACACTTGTGAAAGACCGATACCGGATGCGCTTTCAAACCAGTAAGACCGTAGGCTGAGGGCCTCCTAAGCGAAGTGATGAGACGGCTTAGCGTCGTCCGTACCGCAGGAGAGCTCCAGCCTGCAGCGTCCACTCAGTTATATATGCAAAACCGAATCGGTATGAGAGAGAGGTTCAGCCTATGAATCGCAGAGAATACATGGGAATCGGGGTCGTGTTGCTCATCGGCGCAGTGCTGGGGTTGCTCATCACGTTTTCCGAGCAAAAGCCTTCGGCCTCCGATGATCACGGGCACGCCCACGACAGCCACGGCCACGGGAGCCACCAACCCAAGGAGCACGCGCACGGCGGACACGCGGACAAAGCCAACGCCCCGACAGTGGCCAACCGCGACAGTCATGGCGACAAATCCGTACCCAAGGACGATCACGACCGCCCGTCCCCGGCAGTCAGCACCGAAAGCCACAGTGGACACGATCATAGGCATGGACCGCACGACAAAACCGAACTGACCGGTATGGAGAAGCACGAGCCTCCATTGAAAACAGCCTATGCTGCCGTACAAGCGAAGGACCATCCTGAACTTCACGAAAACGCGGTACACGACGACCACGATCACGCAGAGCACGCGCACGAGTCCGCCGCGGGACCTCACGGAGGCAAAATCCTCAATCAGGGGGAGTTCCGGCTGGAAGTCACCATCTACGAAGAGGGAGTGCCGCCCCAATTCCGTGTCTATTGCTACGATCACGAGACCCCTGTGGACCCCGCGGAGGTAAAGCTCAGCATGCGGTTGCGCAGGCCCGGCGGCATCGTCAATCCCTTCCACTTTCAACCTGAAGCCGGTTATTTGCGCGGGGACAAGGAAGTGGGGGAGCCGCATTCCTTTACGGTGAGTTTGACTGCAGAATGGCGAGGCAACACGTACACGTGGGAATACGCGGAAGTGGACGGACAGGTGGAACTGAGCCCCGACGCGGCCCGTGCTGCGGGAATCGAGATCCTCACTGCGGGGCCCCAACGTGTGGGAGCAGTGTTTGAATTGCCCGCGGAGGTTTCCTTCAATGCTGACCTGGTTGCGCATGTGGTACCGCGTGTCGCGGGAGTCATCTCGGAATCCCTCAAGAACCTCGGGGACCCGGTCAAAAAGGGTGAATTGATCGCGGTCATAGAAAGCCGGGAAATGGCCGAGTCAAAGAGCAGGTATCTGGTGTTTCTGAAAAGGGAAGAGCTGGCACGCACTGTCTTTGAGCGTACGGAAAGCCTCTGGAGAAAGAATGTTACCCCTGAACAGGCGTATCTCAACGATAAGAAAGCCGTGGAAGAAGCCAAGATCGAAACCATGGCCGCGGCCCAAAAGCTCATGGCACTGGGACTTGACGAGAAACACATCCAAACCCTCGCGCACGCTCCTGGCGGGCCGCTGAACCGATACGAGCTTGCCGCGCCTTTTGACGGGGTCGTGGTCAAGAAGCACATGGCGATCGGCGAATGGGTTACGGAGAACCGGGACCTCATGGTGCTCGCGGATCTCTCCACCGTGTGGGTAGAGATCATCGTGTACGTCAAGGATTTGGACATGATCCGCGTCGGCCAGCAAGCAACGGTGAAATCCGACGCTGCTGGATTGGAGGCCACGGGTGTGGTCTCGTATGTGGGCCCGTTGGTCGGCGAAGAAACCCGCACCGCGTGAGCCCGGGTCGTGATACCGAATCCTGACGGACGCTGGCGACCCGGTCTTTTCGTCACCGTGAAACTCGCAGAAAAGAAAGTCGATGTGCCCGTCGCAGTGCGCAAAGACGCAATTCAAATGCTCGGAGATTGGTCTGTGGTGTTTGTTCGCGGTCAGGGCAGGTTCGAGCCGCGACCGCTCCAGTTGGGGCGTCGTAACGGTGAGTTCGTGGAAGTGGTCAAAGGCTTGTCCGCGGGCGAGCAATACGCGGGCCGGAACAGTTTTCTGCTCAAGTCACAGTTGGGAATCGGAGGCCTTTCCCACTCCCATTGACGCAACCGCGCGCATACGAGTGAGTCTCGTCAGGCCAGGGCTTTAGCCACACGGCTGCATGGGGCAGCGGCAGCGAAGCCTGCCATGCGAGGAGGGCTCGCAGAGGAATATCATGCTGGAACGCATTCTGAAATTCTCGATCGATCATCGCTGGGTCGTGGTCATACTCACCGCGGTAGCCGCGGCCATCGGCGTGTACAGTTACGGCCACCTTACCATCGACGCAGTGCCGGACATCACCAACGTACAGGTGCAGGTATGCACGGAAGCCAAAGGGTTTTCGCCGTTGGAGGTGGAGCAAAGGATCACCTTCCCCATAGAAACGGCCCTGGCGGGACTTCCAGGGCTCGTGAAGACCCGCTCGAATTCTCATTACGGGATTTCCCAGGTCACCGTGATTTTCGAAGATGGCACGGACATTTACTTTGCCCGGCAGTTGGTGAACGAACGGATTCAGAACGTGAAGAGTGAGCTTCCCCCGGGCATAGAGCCGGCCATGGGACCGATTGCTACCGGGCTCGGCGAAATCTACATGTGGACCGTGGAAGCCAAGCCGGATGCGAAGAAGCCCGATGGGACCCCGTACACCCTCACTGACCTGCGTACCATTCAGGACTGGATCATCCGCCCTCAATTGCGCAACGTCAAAGGCGTGACCGAGGTGAATGCCATCGGCGGATACGAGAAACAGTTTCATGTGACTCCCGACCCACAAAAACTCATCGCCCACGGTCTTACGTTTCGGGACGTCATGACCGCGCTCTCAGGCAACAACGCCAATGCAGGAGCCGGGTACATCGAGCGAAACGGTGAGCAGTACTTGGTGAGAGCGCCTGGCCAGGTGGCAGATCTTGAAGATATTCGCCAGATCATTGTGGGCAATTTCCGCGGCGTGCCGATTCATGTGCACGACGTCGCGGAAGTGCATCTCGGTAAGGAACTTCGCACCGGCGCGGCCACGGAGAACAGCGCAGAGGTGGTCCTGGGAACGGTATTCATGCTCATGGGGGAGAACAGCCGCATCGTGTCTCAACGAGTTGCAGACAAATTGAAGGAAATAAACCGATCTCTCCCGCAAGGAGTGTTTACCAAGACGGTGTACAGCCGTACCAGCCTGGTGGACAAGACCATTCGCACGGTCAGGGAAAACCTTGCGCAAGGTGCGCTCCTGGTGATTGTGATTCTCTTCCTCTTTTTGGGGAACATTCGTGCAGCGCTCATTACTGCCGCGGTGATACCGCTGTCCATGTTGATGACCATCACCGGAATGGTGACCAACAAACTGAGCGCCAACCTGATGAGCCTCGGAGCCCTGGATTTCGGGATCATTGTGGACGGCACCGTGGTCATTGTGGAGAATTGCGCGCGAAGTCTGGCCTGGGAGCAGCGGCGCCTGGGACGGCTCCTCTCGAGCGCGGAACGCCTGGAAATTATTCGGCACGCGGCAGTTGAGGTGAGAAAGCCGATGTTGTTCGGCGAATTGATCATCATGATCGTGTACTTGCCGATCTTGACCCTGACAGGCGTGGAAGGGAAAACCTTCACCCCCATGGCCATGACCGTCATTATGGCCCTGGCTGCGGCCTTGACTCTCTCCGTGACTTTCGTGCCGGCTGCGGTGGCCCTGTTCCTCTCAGGACGCTCTGCACCCAAAGAAAATCTCCCGACCCAATGGGCCAAAAAGATCTATATCCCTCTGCTGAGACACGCGTTGCAAAATCGTTCCTTGGTGATCGCCACCGCAGTGGTACTGATCGTTTTGGGAATGTTGCTTGCCAACCGCATGGGGAGCGAGTTCATCCCCAGTCTCGATGAGGGGGATGTCGCGGTGCATACCATGAGTATACCCGGCACCGGGTTGGCGCAGTCCATTGAGATTCAGACCATTGTGGAAAAAATGCTCAAAGACGGTTTTCCTCAAGTCGAAACGGTGTTCACCCGGATCGGGACGTCCGAAATTGCGACCGAACCCCATCCGCCCAGCGTCACGGAAAACGTCGTCGTTCTCAAACCGAGATCGCAGTGGCCGGACCCGAAAATGCCGAAAGCGGAGCTTGTCCGCCAGATGGAACGCGCGGTGAGTAAAATCCCCGGCATTAACTATGAATTTAGCCAACCGATTCGCATGCGCTTCAATCATCTCTTGGCAGGCGTGCGCAGTGATGTCGCGGTAAAGACTTTCGGGGATGACATGACGGTACTCCTCGACAAAAGCGAGGAAATCGCCGAGGTGTTGAAGCAGATCCGTGGAGCCTCTGCGGTCAAGGTCGAACAAGTGACCGGACTGCCTGTGCTCACCATTAAGACCAACCGCAGAGACATGGCGCGTTACGGGCTCAATGTGTCGGACGTGCAGGAAATCATCGAAATAGCCATTGCAGGCAAGACCGCGGGGCAGGTCTTCGAAGGAGACCGCCGTTTTGACCTGAAGGTACGGCTTCCTGAAAGGCTGCGCGAAGACGTGGAGGCCATCAAACGCCTCCCGGTCCCTTTGCCCCGTCGCGACGCCACCGCTCAGGGTGAGTCTATGTCCGTGGCGTTTGCGGAAGACGTCCGGCACCGTTCGTTTATCACTCTGGGTTCGGTCGCGGATTTCGTGGTCGCTCCCGGTCCCAACCAGATCAGCAGGGAAGACGGCAAGCGACGTGTGGTGGTCACGGCCAATGTGAGAGGCCGCGACATGGGCTCGTTCGTGCAGGAGGCTGAGAAAGCCATTCAAGAAAAGGTTGCCCTGCCTCCGGGCTATTGGACCACGTGGGGCGGTGAGTTTGAACAACTCATTTCTGCCGCGTGTCGGTTGCAGCTCGTGGTCCCTGTCGCGCTCTTCCTCATATTTGCCTTGTTGTTCGCCGCGTTCGGCTCGGTCAAGTCTGCGCTCTTGGTCTTCACAGGGGTCCCGTTTGCGCTGACTGGCGGCGTGCTTGCGCTCTGGCTCAGAGACATTCCCCTGTCCATTTCGGCCGGCGTGGGCTTCATTGCCCTGTCCGGGGTGGCGGTGCTCAACGGACTGGTGATGATCACTTTCATCAACAGGCTTCGTGAGGAAGGCAAGCCCTCGGATGACGCGATCCTGCAAGGAGCGGTCACCCGGTTGAGACCTGTGCTGATGACCGCGCTTGTGGCTTCTTTCGGATTTATCCCCATGGCTCTGGCTACCGGCACGGGCGCTGAAGTCCAGAAACCGCTCGCTACCGTGGTAATCGGCGGACTGGTGTCAAGCACGCTGCTCACCCTCTTTGTGCTTCCCGTGCTGTACAGAATCCTGGATCGCAAAAATCAAATGGAACGCATCTCTTAGGTGCTTTGAATCGTGTGCGGTCGTGTACGTGAGACGCCGCGACCAATCACACCGTTTCGCTTCTATGAAAATGCATTTTTGGGGGAAGGCCCTTCTTGAAAGAAGGGCCTTCCCCCAAACCCCCATCCCCAGGAACTTCAAGAACTTGCCAGCTCCCGCTGGTCGCTGGACAGGGTGCCATTTTCATGGTTCGTTGTGACACTCCAGGTCATGGGAGTTCAATTTATAACGTGGGGCCGCTTCCGGCGTGTCCGGCAGTAGCTTTCCGCTTGGGGCCACCGCGGGCAACAGAGACGAGACGTTACCTGGTCAACCTTTTACACCCTGTAAAATAACCTGACACTCTCATACGTGCCCTGTCGAGTCCTGCTTCGCGGCTCGACAGGGCACAAAAAACTCTACGCGGTTTAGCGGTTGAGGCTTTCCCGGATCCAAGCGGGAAAACTTGGCACAACAATTGCTTATCAATTACGTGGGCAGCCATCCACACCGGCCACGGGCGTTCACAGGGAACGACCGCGATGGCTGACGCCTTCTTCGCCAATCCGACGAACGTCTGAATGACGCGAAAGCGCAGTCATTTCCGACAAGAATTTGGGCAGTGGTGTAACGCAAACGCCGAGATTCCCGTTCACGCATACAGGAGGTGCGCGCCATGAAGGACAAATCATATTTCTTCAATCCATTCCGCATGTTGAGCCCAAAGCTTAACGCCGAAGCCTTCAAGATGGAAGAACTTCACAAGGAGCCGGTCTCCAAGGCGCTTACGCTGGAAGAAGGACTTCTGACCATGGTGAGCAAGCTGATTGAAATGACCCGCTTGCTTTCCAAAGCTGTGGTAAGCGGATCCGCTTCACAGATGGATCGGTGCGAGGCTCTGGCGAATGAAGTGGACGAGCAAGAAAACATCCTGACCAAAAGCCTTGTAAGCGCGGATGTGGACAAAGAGCTTCTCAAGGGTGTAATCCGTTTTCCGTACCGGCTCGAGCGCATGGGAGACATGCTTGAGAGCATACTCCGATGCTGCCGTATCAAAGAGAGGCGCGGCATTCCATTCAGCGACAAAGCCCACGTGGAACTGGATGAACTGTTCGCGGCCTTTATGGATATCCTGGTCAATCTCCGCGACGCGTTTAAGACCCCGAATAAGGTGCTGCTTGAGGCAATCGTAGCTGATTCGCTCAAACTGAGAAACAGGTTGAACGACTTCAAGCTCGCTCACTGGGCACGTCTGGAGGCGGGGATTTGCCACGTGGAAGCGTCTTCCATTTATCGGGACATACTGGATTCTTCCAAGCTCGCATGCGAATACGTGGAAAAGATGTGTGAAACCTTGCTGGAACTGGACCGGAGCGCTCCGTAAGGATATCTTGCATATACTGAAACACATTGAGTGTGACAATCAGTTTCAGTAGCATTCAGACTCGATCGACCAAAAGGTGAGAACATCACCAGATGTTGCAGGAGAATCGTGGTAAAGGTTCACCGCGAGGGACGAGGAGTGAATCACCAACGCACAAAGAAAAGGGGAATTGGTCTTTCACCTCTTCGCGTCTGAGTGATTTTGTGGTGCGATTTTCCATGTTCCGCAGAGGATCGCGCTGAACGATTACGCATCCCGACCTCGGAATGGAGCGCTGTCGCGGTCTTCTCCCTCGTGTTCCGTATGAACCGGAGGCCAGTGGAGCACTTGCCCGAAAAACGAGGCACCATAGCAGCGCGTAAAGAAATCGGTCTGGTATGAATTGCGAATTCTGCCAAGAAGATGTACCGTGCGCGCAGGGTGTTCCGGGAACGAACGCACGGCTCTTGTGTGGGCCAAGACGCGGCCTTAGGGCTTGGCCGCGACGATAGGGTAACGGGTGCTTTTCGTTTCCGGTCCGGTTCGACCGACAGAAGAGGCTGTGGGTCGGGAAAATTTCATCCGGGCAAGCGGAGGCATTCGTGATGGCAGCGAAGAGGGTCCTCTTTTGCACTGATTTTTCCCGCAATTCGCTGCCCGCGCGGCGAAAGGCGATCGAGTACGCTGTTGCATTTGGAGCCGAACTCCTCATATTGCACGTAGTTGGCGCACGCCACTTCGGGTACCCCGGCTTTGAGGACGCCTTGGGAACGGAAATGGCAAGACTCCATCAAAAGATTGACGAACGTCTGCAGGAAGAGATGAGTCACGAGGCCAAGAAATGCCAGCCGCATGTGAAGGAGTTGCACACGTTCTTGCGCTCCGGCGAGGCCGCGGCCGAAATCGTCAGATTTGCAACGAAGCATTCCGTGGACCTGATCGTGATGGGTACCCACGGCTGGAGTGGAGTCAAACAGCGCTTCCTCGGCAGTACGGCAACAAACGTGGCCAGAAATGCCACATGCCCGGTGATGGCGGTGAGGGCCCCTGCTGAGGTTTAGTCTCTGCCTCCGTCGGTAGCACACCTTTTTGCTGCTCCCGGCATCACAGGGGGATGACCTTCGTGTCCAAGACCGGGGGTGAGCCAGACCATCTGAGAGTGTCAGTCAAATGCTACGAATGCGGCCAAGGGGAAGGCACCGAGATAATCGTACTGCATCGTGATTCCCGGGCGGTTGTTCCACGGCACGACCCGGCACGGAAGGGAGGGGCGAAATGTTGGTGAAATACTGGATGCGACCGCCCGTAACCTTCATTAACGTCAACGATTCTCTGGAACACGTAGCAGAGTGCATGAAAGAGTACTTTGTGACGCTCTTGCCCGTGGTCAAAAGCGGGCGACTGGTCGGCGTGCTCAGAGACACGGACCTTTCGAAGGCCCTTTCCTCCCATGCTTTGATGCCCAAACATGGCGATGCCGGGGCGGTCCATCCCCCACCCACGGTCGGCAGGATCATGACAAGAAACCCTGTGACCGTGCCACCTGACTTCACCTTGGAAGAAGCAGCGGCTCTTCTCCTTCTCAGCAAGACCGACGAAGCGCCTGTGGTGGGGACAAACAGCCAGGTTCTTGGTTTCATCTCCCAACAGGATATCTTGTGGGCGCTGATGACGTTAAACGGGTTCGAAAGTAGAGGAGTGCAGTGTGCGCTCGAGGTGGTCGAGAGTTCCGGAGTCATTCAGGAGATTGTTGACATCGTGAGATCCTACCAGGGCAGACTTGCAAGTTCGCTCACCTCTTTGGCGCGGGCCTCTGCCGGCAGCAAGAGGGTGTACCTCCGGATACATGGCATCGACCGTCAAAGAATGCCGGAACTGAAGCGAGCGCTGAGCGCCAAAGCATCTCTGCTTTACCTGATCGACCACCGCGAGAATACGAGAGAGGAGTACGAATCCGTGGCTCGATTTCCGTAGGGCCTGTGAATTCACGCAGGCGATGTTCTTTTGAACGAAAGGAGGCGTTTCTCGTGATTCCAAAAAGAATCCTTTTTTTGTCACTGACTTTTCCGAAAATTCCGATCCTCCGCGGCGTCTGGCCGCTGATTACGCCAAGATCTTCCATGCAAGCCTCGCGATCGTGCACGTGGTGGAATCCTGGGCCGGGTTTCCCACTTACGAATTCAGGGTACCCGTGGACCTTCACGAACTCGCAGTGAACATCCAAGAATCGGTTATGACCGATCTTGACGAAATGGCCAAGGAATTCGCCAGCGAAGTTCCCGAAGTGACCACTCACTGCAAGATTGGAGCCCCCCCGCAGGAAATCGTCAAACTTGCCGGCGAGCTGGAAGTTGATCTCATTATTATGGGAACGCATGGATGGACCGGTTTCAAGCACATGCTCCTGGGAAGTGTGGCTGAGAATGTCTTGCGACTGGCCAAATGTCCGGTGCTGGTGGTGAAGTCGCCCGCGGCCTACGCTGAGCACACGAAATAGGAGGTTGTTGCGTGATCCCGCGATCTACGGGGCTGGATCCGAGGGTCGCGGGTATGACATTGCAGCTCCGGCTACGCCTTGCAGGGGGTCCGTGAGCTTACCAAGGAGGATCACGCCATGGAAGCAAGATTAGAAGAGCCTCCCAAGCCTCAAAGCGAATCTTCCACACAATCTGAGGATCGTCGATGGAGACTGGTCAACAGGACCATGCGCGTACACGGAAATGCGCCTGACGCGCTCATCGAAACCCTTCATGCCGTTCAGGAGCATTTCGGGTTTCTTGACCTGGCCTCACTGAAATATGTGGCACACGCTCTACGGGTCCCGCTGAGCAGGGTCTATGGAGTGGC
Source organism: uncultured delta proteobacterium (assembly GCA_963760985.1). Classification (GTDB taxonomy): domain Bacteria; phylum Desulfobacterota; class Desulfomonilia; order Desulfomonilales; family Desulfomonilaceae; genus JACRDG01. The sequence continues at coordinate 30,855 of CAVXFM010000002.1, forward strand.
CACCTTTTACCACTATTTCACCCTGAAACCCCCGGGAGAGCATACCTGCGTGGTCTGCAAAGGCACCGCGTGTTACATCGGCGGCGCTTCAGCCATCCTGAACAGCATCGAGCAGGACGTGGGAATAGCGCCTGGAGAAACCACCCCTGACGGTCAGATATCGCTCTTGACCGCGCGCTGCCTGGGATCGTGCGGCTTGGCACCCGCGGTGGTGTTTGACGGTGAGGTATGTGGAAGAATGACGCCGCCGGCAGTGCTCGAGAAAATAGAGAGGTGGACAAAACCATGACACTCTCACTCGAAGACCTCCAGGGAATTGCCAAGATCGAAAAGGAAAAGCAAGAGGGCTTTCGGCATCACATCTACGTGTGTGTGGCAGCGGGTTGCCTTTCCTGTCAGAGCGGTCAGGTGAAGGATGCTCTGGAAAAGGAGGTAGGGCGCCGCGGCCTGGAAAACTGGGTTGAGGTGAAAGGTGTGGGGTGTCTCGGCCTTTGTGCGGCCGGTCCGCTGATTTCTCTCGAGCCGCAGGGCACCTTTTATCAGGGTGTCGCGGTGTCGGACGTATCGGAGATCCTGGAGTCTCTCGGCGGGCCTCCCATTGGCCGGCTGGATTGCTCGGGCCTGTCCCCTTTTTCCAACGCCAGCACAAAATCGTGCTGGAAAATTGTGGCAGGATAGATCCGGAGCGCATCGAAGATTACATCGCGGAGCATGGGTACGAGGCGTTGTACAACGCGCTCAGGTATATGACGCCCACAGAGGTCATCGAGGAGGTCGTGACCAGTGGCCTCCGGGGCCGTGGTGGAGCGGGATTTCCCACTGGCCTGAAATGGACCACCGTGTCCAAGGCGGTGAGCAACACCAAGTTTGTCATTTGCAACGCAGATGAAGGCGACCCGGGCGCTTTTATGGATCGCAGCGTGCTGGAGAGCGATCCGCATCGGGTCATTGAGGGCATGGCAATTGCCGCGTACGCGGTCGGCGCGCATCACGGGTACATGTACGTCCGTGCCGAGTATCCGCTCGCAGTGAAGCGTGTTCGTACCGCCCTGGCGCAGGCGGAACGCATGGGGGTCCTCGGGAACAGCATTTTCAACACTCCCTTTTCTTTCACGGTAGAAGTAAGGCTGGGCGCGGGGGCTTTCGTGTGCGGGGAAGAGACTGCGCTCATCGCGTCCATTGAAGGCAGACACGGCCGACCACGGCCCAGGCCGCCTTTCCCTGCTGAATTCGGGCTGTGGGGCCAACCCACTTTGATTAACAACGTGGAAACCTATGCCAACGTCCCGCCGATCATCCGCAAGGGCGGTAAATGGTTTTCCGGCATTGGTACGGAAAAGAGCAAAGGGACAAAGGTGTTTGCCCTCGCGGGGCGAGTGAACAATACCGGGCTCATTGAAGTCCCTATGGGCACCATTCTGCGGGACATCGTGTTCGACATCGGGGGTGGCATCCCCGGCGGACGCCGGTTCAAAGCCGTCCAGACCGGAGGCCCCTCCGGAGGCTGCATTCCCGAGCAACACCTCGACATGCCGGTGGATTACGAGTCTCTAGCGAAAGTGGGTTCCATCATGGGTTCCGGCGGCATGATCATCATGGACGAGACCTCGTGCATGGTGGATGTGGCCAAGTTCTTCATGGAATTCTGCATGAGCGAATCCTGTGGCAAATGCGTGCCCTGCCGTGTGGGAACCACCCAGCTTTACCATGTGTTGCAAAGGATCACCGACGGTAGCGCCAAGCCCACCGATATTGCCCTGCTGGAAGAACTGTGTGACGTGGTCAAGCACACCAGTCTGTGCGGACTCGGCCAGACTGCTCCCAATCCGGTGAACAGTACGCTTCGCTATTTTCGCGACGAGTATGAGGCACACATTCACGACAAGACCTGTCCTGCCGGAGTATGCATGAACCACCGAGCAAAGGAGGCGCCATGAAAAGCCCCGCCCACTACCATGGACAGAAGCCGAGGGCAGATGTCAATCCGACCCGTGTCTTGACGTTCCGCATCAACGATCGCGACGTGAGCGCTCGGGAGGACGAGACCTTGTTGACGGTCGCGCGGCAAAACGGCATCAACATTCCCACGCTCTGTCATCTCGACGGGTTGTCCGAGCGGGGGGCGTGCCGACTGTGTATCGTGGAGATCAAGGGATTGCCGAAACTCCTCCCCGCGTGCGTGACCCTGCCCAGGCAGGATATGGAAGTAATCACCCATTCCGAACGGGTGGTCGACTATCGACGCAAGATCCTGGAACTCCTGTTTTCCGAGCGGAATCACGTCTGTGCGGTATGTGTGTCCAATGGTCACTGCGATTTGCAGGCATTGTCGGTGGAACTGGGCATGACCCACGTCCATTATGATTACCTCTATCCGCGGCACTTTATTGACGCGTCCCACAGCCGATTTTCCGTGGATCACAACCGTTGTGTCCTGTGCCTGCGGTGCGTGCGGGTGTGCGACGAAATTGAGGGCGCACACACATGGGATTCCATGGGCCGCGGCATTGTGTCTCGCGTGATCACCGATTTGAACCAACCGTGGGGCTCATCGGAAACCTGCACCGGATGCGGGAAATGCGTGCAAGTCTGCCCAACCGGCGCATTGTCCGAAAAAGGCAAATCCGTGGCTGAGATGACCAAGCGAAGACAGTTCTTACCGTACCTGCAGATGATGCGCGGGGAAGGTCACCGATGAAGCCGGAGGAGAACTGCGATGAGCAAAATACGGATGGCGACGGCGTGGTTGGACGGTTGCTCCGGCTGCCACATGTCTTTCCTGGACCTGGACGAACTCTTGATCGACATAGCGGGTCAAGTTGATCTGGTGTTCAGCCCTCTCGTGGATGCCAAGGAATTCCCCGAGAACGTGGACGTCACCCTTGTAGAAGGTGCGGTGAGCAATGACGACGCGGAAGAAAAGATTCGTTTCATGCGGGAACGGACGAAGATTCTGGTCTCCTTCGGAGATTGCGCGGTGACTGCCAACGTGCCGGGCATGCGCAATCAGTTCAGGGTGGAGGACGTGCTCACGCGGGGATATGTGGAAAACGCAACCTTTCAGGCCAAGATTCCCGAGATGGGCATCCCGCATCTGCTCAAGCGTGCGCGTCCTGTGCACGAGTTCGTCGACGTGGACGTGTTTTTGCCAGGCTGTCCGCCGCCGACACAAGCGATTCTCTTTACGATAACCGAGCTTTTGGAAGGCCGCATCCCGGACCTTACCGGGAAGACTCGCTTTGGCGCCTAATCCGGGGAGGTAGTCTGATGGCACTCCAAATCGTGATAGATCCGGTGACTCGTGTGGAAGGGCACGGAAAAATTACCATCAATCTTGATGAACACGGCAATGTCACGGACGCGGAGTTTCACGTCACCCAGTTTCGCGGTTTTGAGAAGTTCTGTGAGGGCAGGCCCTATTATGAAATGCCGTCGCTGGTGGAGCGCATTTGCGGGATCTGTCCGGTGAGCCACTCCCTTGCATCTGCCAAGGCCTGTGACGCAATCCTGGGTGTGCGCATCCCTGAACCTGCGATCAAGCTCAGGCGGCTGCTCAACTGCGGTGAGTTCATCCAGTCTCATGCGCTCAGCTTCTTTCACCTTTCCGCGCCGGACTTACTGCTCGGCATGGACTCGGATCCGCACACGCGCAACATCATCGGTCTGATAGGATCCCATCCTGACATCGCGGGGACGGAATCCGTCTCCGCAAGATAGGACAGCAACTTATCGCAGGGTTTGCCGGTAAACGGATTCATCCGTCGTGGGTGGTTCCCGGAGGCGTAAACGAGCCGCTCACCGAGGAACACCGCAGCATGATGCTTTCGCTGATTCCCGAAGCGTACGACATTACCAAACGCACGTTATTGTGGTTCAAGCGATCGCTTGACCGGCATCAGGAGGAGATCCGCACCTTCGCGAATTTCCCCACCATGTTCATGGGCTTGGTGAACGCGGAGGGGAATCTGGAGCATGTCCACGGAACGCTGCGCTTTGTGGATTCCAAAGGCACCATCAGAGCTGACCGTGTGGACCCTGCCCTTTATCGGGATTACGTGGGAGAGGCAGTGGAACAGTGGTCATATCTGAAGTCACCGTACTTCAAACCCGCCGGGTACCCTGACGGCATCTATCGAGTGGGCCCTGCCGCGAGACTCAATGTATGTCGTGGCTGCGGCACACCTCTCAGCGACCAGGAATGGGCGGAATTCGTCAAGCTGGATCGTGGGCCTGTGATGAGTTCCTTTTTCAATCATTATGCGCGGCTCATTGAAATTTTGTATTCCATCGAAACCATGGAGATTCTCCTCAACGATCCGGAGATTATGAGCAGCCACGTGCGTGCGTTCGCCCAACCGAACCATTACGAAGGCGTGGGCGTGGTGGAAGCTCCGCGCGGCACGCTCATTCATCATTACAAGGTAGATGAGCAGGGGCTCATGACCTGGGCCAACATGATTGTAGCCACGGGAAACAACAACCTGGCCATGAACAAGGGGGTGCTTCAGGTCGCACAGCGTTTCATCGAAGGCGACAAGATCACTGAGGGGGCGCTGAATAGGGTGGAAGCGGTCATCAGGGCCTTTGACCCGTGCCTGAGTTGTTCCACGCACGCCATTGGTAAAGCCGGCATACGTATGCAACTCATCGGACACGACGGCACGATCCTTGACGAGGTCGACTGACCGGAGACTCTTTTTGGTTGGCCTTGCGGCATTCATCACAACGCAGTCAGAAGCGTAGGCGTCCTTTTCTTGACATGGTGGCGCGCAATTCCCATGAACCGGGGATCTGCCAGCACCGCCAGCACCGCGTTCACGCCGAGTTGGTTCACGAGCAGTACGTAGTCGCGGAATTCCACCATGCCCCGATTCAGGTTGCCCAGCCCCAGTTCCGCACCCACCATGTCTGTAGTGCTGAGGCTCGCGGAGATGACCGCTCCCAGGGTCTCCGCGTCCATGGCAGAGCCTTCGGTTGCTGCATCGATCACAAACCCATCGCGGCCGATCACCACCACGGCCTTAATGCCTTCCACCTGAACCATCTGGTCGAGTTGTTCTCTGATACTTGCCATGCCTGCTGTCTCCATGAAACCGGTACTGCGTAGTAAAAGCATCCTGTGACGCTACTGAGAATGCGAATCGCGCTCCAGGCGTGTATGTGTGCCGAAGATCCGGGCTATGGGATCCACACGGCGTTTTATCGATGCCTGCAGGGTAGTGGCATCCCCGTCGCTCTCGGCCGCAGGCTGCATAGGCAAAATCTCCGCGAGGCTCTCTGTGGTCCGCCGGGCTTGAAGACGCACCAGGCCTGTGGCGCGGTCATCCTCAAAGACAACCACCAGCGCATGAGAGTCACCGACCAAAGACATATGCACATGGCGGGTCTCTCCAAGCTGGAGCACGGTCGAGAATCGATCCTCTCCCACCGCCTGTGCCACTGCACGGCCGCAAGAAACCATTTCCGCAACGAGACCCGCCAGGACGCTCGCATTCACCTGGGCCGTGTCACCTGCGGCGCACATGCCCGGTCCATCAAGCTTCAGCAGTAACGCGGTGAGCGCATCGGTCCTTTGAATCAATTCGCTCAGATGGTGCGCTACTTCTCCGTCCTTGTGCCATCCTGAGGCGTTCATGAATCTGCTGCCTCCTGTGGTTGCTGCAATCTGTCAGACGGACTACCACTCAAACGAGTAAGGTCGTCGGGTTGGGGATCTCCTGAGCGAAGTGATGAGACGGCTCTGCGCCGTCCGTACCGAAGGGGATCCCCAGCCGGCAGCCTGCGCCAACGCGTACAGGCAAAAGCGAATCAATATCAGCCTCCTCAGGTAGCGGACCTGATCCGGGCAAAGGAAGCCTGCACCAGATGTTGTCGTTTCAGCTCCTTGCGCAGGACCTTGCCCACCGGGCTTCTCGGCAGGTCGGCCATAAACTGAATTTCCGTGGGGACTTTGTGCGCATCAAGCTTCTTCGCGCAAAAGCTCCTCATCTCTTCGCTCGAAGCAGCTTCTCCTTTCTTGAGAACCAGAAAGGCCTTCACGATTTCGCCTCCTTCCAAGGCAGGAATCCCGATCGCGCACGCATCCTGAACCTTGGGATGGGAAAAGAGCACCTCCTCCACATCCCGGGGATATACCCTTTGGCCAGCAGCGCTGATCATGTCCTTCTTGCGATCCACGATGGTAAAATATCCATCCTTGTCCACTGTCGCAATATCGCCGGTGAGCAGCCAACCATCTTTGAGCGCGTCCGCGGTTTTCTCGGAAAGGTTGAGATATCCTTTCATCACCTGGGGACCTCTCACGCACAACTCACCCGGAACGTCAGGTGTGGTGATTTCCCGAGTGAAGTCCTCCACATCCACGATCTTGGCCTCAGTGTCGGGCAGCGGCAATCCGATCGTGCCCACCTTGGTCTTTCCGCCCAAAGGATTGATGTGAGTGACCGGCGAGCTTTCCGTCAACCCGTATCCCTCACAGATCTGCACCCCGTGAAGTTTCTCAAAGGAACGGATCGTCTGCAATGGCAAGGCAGAACCTCCTGAAAAGCACCCCTTGAGCGATTTCAGGTCGTACTTGCTCAGTTTGGGATCATTCACCACCGCGTTATAGAAGTTGGGCAACCCTGGAAGGTACGTAGGATTGTAATTCGCCACCGCTTCGAGGATGTCCTTCGGCTCAGGCAAAGGAACAAGGATGTCACCGTACCCGTGGAACACCCCAAGATTGAGCGCGCAGGTCAGCCCGAAGCTGTGAAAAAAGGGCAGGCATCCGACGACCACCTCCTGGCCGTCTTTGAATGAAGGAAACCACGCCTTGACCTGCTGAACGTTATAGGAAAGGTTCCCGTGGGAGAGTTCCACTCCTTTGGGCTTACCGGTTGTGGCGCTCGTGTACAGGATGAACGCGGTATCGCTCATGCTCGCTCGCGGGCGCGGCATCTTGGGCAAGTGCTTTTCGAGCAGATCGGTGAACTCGCACACGTCTTTTTCCTCTGGCGTGTGCAGGTGCAGATGACTCTTGACCAGGGCAAACAGTTGCTTCTTCACAAACGGGAGATAATCCCGAATGTGACAGGATATGATGCTCCTGATGCGTGTACGTTTCCGCACGTTGATCATGCGCGGGGTCAGGATGTCGAGACAAATCAGCACCGTGGAACCCGCGTCCTTCATTTGAAACTCAAGGAGCATGTCGTCGAGTCTGGGGTTGTGCATCACCACCACCGCGCCGGCAGCGAGGGTGCCGTAGATCCCCACCACGGTTTGTACAAGATTCGGCAAGAGCAGGGACACCTTGTCACCCGGTTTGACCCCAAGACTCTCCAGGGCCGATGCGAACCGGAAGACCATCCGCTCGAGTTCCTTGTAAGTAATCACTGTTTCCTGGAACATGAGGGCCGGCCGGTCTCCGAACCTGGAGACGGTCCTCTTGAACGCATCGTACAAAGAGATTTCTTTCGAAGCGAACCGATTGGGGAACACTTCTCGCGTACGACCTGAGCCAGACTTTTTCCATGACACGCTACTCCCGGTCTTTGGATGATGGAGAGGGGCTAATGAAACTTTTCCAAGAACCGTTCCTGCACACATCTGCCGAGCGCCTCGTGGGTTGACACAGGATCAACCCGGCGAGTTTTGCTGCCATCTCAGTAAGTCAATCGGGTACAATAGGTCTGGGTGGATACGTTTGCCGTGATGAGGCTGCTTGCTGAGCCTTTGTGCTGTCTCACCGAATGTTAGCGCAAATCAGGCCGCAGGTCACCATAATTCAGGAGCGACCGACATGTCGTCGTGTTCGATGAAACAGGTCCATCCCTTGGTGGCGCTACCGGATTGGGTCCCGGTCCAGCCTCAGTATCGAACTTTCAGGACAGGGAGCGAGGGCTGCGCGGTTCCCCCTGTCAGACGAAACGCGGCTCCGCGCTTCAGCCATATTCTGCCGATGCTCTTGCCGTTGCGGGTGATGTCCAGAGGTGTTTCAGCTTCGGCAAGTTTTGAGGGATCGATTGCTGCCGACTTTGCTTGCCCCCACCTGAGCGTCTGACCGGCCATCCTGATGACAAGAGGAGCGGTTGCGGGAGCATTGGTCTTCATGTCAACGATGGTCACCATCCCCTGTACTCGGAAGTTGCAGCTTGTCTCCGGAATAGGCCACAAAAGGAAGGCCTTTTGACCTCCTGAGCACCAGGTATTCCAGTTTCGGCTCAACCACCGCGATGAAGCTTTGCCCAAGGACCTTGTTTCGTAACTTGGCTTGCAACGGGAAAACTATCTCACCGTTGTTACTGCGGCCGAACTGTGCTTGGAGATCCAGAGAAGTGTCGATGCAATGCCCGCGGTCGTCGTCAGGATCAGGGGACGATTCAGCGCGGAAGCCGCGTAGATCTACTTTCATCGCAGTTTCATCGTCCGGGTCCAGGTTGGTTCGTGGGTCCATGATAGTAAGAAGGTCGCCCTTCATGACAATGAGCTTTTCTCCGGTTTCCACCACCAGGGGCTTGTCGTTTACCCGCACACAAAAATAATTCACCCGCGTGGCGCCATCTTCTCTCTCCCTCGCGCGTGCGCGGGATTGGCTGATCTCCACAGGGATCGCGGCCATGAGGAACCGGTCTTTTCTCACTTCGATTACCGTATTTGCCTTGACCTTCACGCCATGTCCCACATCGTCGAGTCTGCTGGTCTGCCCTTTAAAGCGAGCGGTAAGACCTCGCGGGTAATTGGCTTCCACATGGACGACCCGTACGATGTCTCCCTTTTCCACCTTGAGTACGTCCTTCCCCTTGACGACGATGGGGGTTCGATTGTTTATCGAAACCACCAGAAACCGCAGGTCCGGATTTTCCAGATAGATTTTGGGTGTTTCCAGGACAATGCCGAACTCCTCCAGGAATGCGTTGATCACCATGGTCTGGTATCTGACTCTCACGCGGAAGTCAGCAATGTTCTTGGATGTCTCTATTCCAAAAGCAGGGATGCCCACCTTGGTCAATGCGTGGAAGGTAGCGGAAAGCCTTTGCTCCTTGTGGCGTGATTTTTCGGACAATGTCATGTGATTGTTGAAACGAAAATGATGAGCCGGATCGGAAATCTGAGCGTTGACGCTCATGAGGACTTTCTTGACCATGCTTTCGATGTGTATGACGCGGCCATCCTGTGTCATGTGCTCGGCAGCATCGGCAATGATCGACTGACCGAAACGCATGGGATTGCGCGCGGAGGACGCCCATAAGGGCGCGTAAAAACCCGAACCGTCGTGCAAATTGAGGAAGAAGTCGCTCCTTTTCATCAAGTCCTTGATAATACCGACCAACATTATTTCGCGATCTGTAGGATTGGGGTCGAGAGCGAATTTGCGATTCATGTCTCCGTGGAGGCCGCGGTTGTTCTTGACGATAGACAGAAAGTTGGCACGAGGCACCACGATCAGATTGCCCTTTTTCAGGGCTGCATCCGCGTAAAGATCAGCAGCGAGGTACCCTCCCGGCTCGTCACCCTGGATGCCACCAAGGAGCAAAAGCGTAGGACCGGGGCTTGCTCCCTTGATAAAATAGACGTCCAAATGACAGTCTTCGCCTTTGAAGTAGACCTTGTGTGTGGTCTTCGCAAGGAGAGGTGAGTACGCCATCACCACGAGAACGAAAACGGCCAGAATACAGGCAACTGATTTGAACCGATGCATCGCGAAGTCAAGTCGGCACTCAATCCTTCGCAATGACCACGAGCGTACACAGGCAGCCTTGAGCTGGGGGGAAACGGGGGGGTGCGTATATCCGCGCTGGGGACGTTCTGAAACATGGTATGGACCCGCCGGACTTGGGAAAACTCGCTCCGAGACCCGGACGAGAGTCTTCATACTATCATAAGATCGCATCTTCGGAGACTCGACGGCTCTCTGTGAGGAAAAATGGCGCTTGTTCTCCGAGGATTTCGTCCTCAGAGCCTGGGCCCAAACACCGGGAAACCGCTTGTGCACCCGGGTCCTAGGAACGCCGCGCCTGAGAAACCCGTACATACACAGACAGGGCCATTACTCAACACGCGGTCAGCCCCGCGGTCTTTTATCACAGGTTCCCACGCAGAGCTTGAGAAGAGACAGTCGTCACGGGTTGTCCCCTGGGGACTGCGGGTCTTTTAAAGGGCTCGTCTTTTCTCGGTTCCTCTATTCTTGCCGGCCCCAGAAGGCCCGTGGTTTTTCGCGCTCAGCGTCTTGACTTCTTTTCGGTCAAATCCCCGCTGGAATACTATCCGTCCATCTTGTCCGTACAGAAGGATCGACACTCTGGACAAGGTCGCGGACGACCGCGTGTCCCCGTAGGGCAGCTCCACTCTGGAATTGTATTTGAAAGAAACGCTCTCCCCCTCACGAAAATCCGAAGGAAGGTCGCCCTCTCCGAGCCGTGCGCGCTTCGGGTACGCGTATATTTTGCTCTCCTGCCCGTCTCCCATTTCTACGAACACGAAAAGATAACCGGAAAACCGGATATCCGGCTGATCTTTGACCAGTTGGAAACTCAAGGTCCCGCTGTTGGAGCGATCCGCGATAGCGGTTACGCGCTGCGCGTTGAAATTGATTATCGGACCCTTTGATTCCGTGTTTTCAGGCTCGGGGCTTTTTGGTGGGATGGATTCCGCCTCGACTTCGCTGCGGCTATCTCCCGGTTTCCTGGCGGTAGCGGGCACACCGAACTCGCGGGTCCCTGATTCTTGCAGAGCAACAAGCGGCCCTTCTGACTCCTTGGGCTTTTCGGTCTTGGCCAACGGGCTCGCACTGTCCAAAGACGGGGTCTGTTGGCCGACTGCCAGGGTGGGCGGCTCTTGCAACTCCTTGAGGCGCTTTTCTTGCACGCTCAGAGCCACCTCTTTTTGCTTCAATTCTTCCTGAAGAGATCGGACCTTTTCCTCTAAGGCCTGGTCTTGAACGATCTTGTCCGTGTTCACAGAACGGCCCCAAAAGCCTTTCACCACAGACACGGTCACGAGGACTGCTACGCAGATCGTCACCCCCGCAGCCACCCGAATTCTCCATGGAGTCAACTCAATCTGGCGACTCCGGCCTGTCTCGCCTATCACCACCAGAGAATAACGAGCCTTGCTACGGACTTTTGGCGCGGGAATGGGGGGCACCTCCCGAAGAGGAGGACCACTGCTCTTCGAGGATTCGGAGCCCTTCACTTTTGCCACTAGCCAGGACCATGCTTTTCCAGCCTTTATCACGGTAATCATCTCCCTGGAAGGACTGAAGGAACTTGACCCGAACTCGTCCCTTCTCCTTCACCGTTTCCACTTTGTCAATTTCTACTCGAATAGTTCGGTACTTGCCAAAGAAAGCTCGTTTCGACTTGAGGAAAGCCTTGTAATCCATGCTCCCCTGTCGGAACTTGGGATGATACATTTTTGCGTAATTGTCAAGATCCTTTTGTTCCCAAGCATGCTTCCAATGATCAAGAAATTCCAGAACCGCCTTGTTTTCTTCTTTTTTGCTATGAAGGTGCGAGACCTCCGGTTCGGCAATTACTGAGGCAGGCGCAGAAGGGGGCTGCTTTTCCTTGCGCCGGGGACCGCGTTGCGGCACATGCAGGGCCACGGTCAGCCCAAGTCCTTCCGTTTCCGATGCAGTACGGTCAAGGGTTTCTTTCTCCGCGGTTGCCACTGTTTTTGGGGGTTGGGGCGCGCACGGGGAAATCCTTGCTTGTGCCCTGGGCACGGGAAGCAGCTCAGAGGGCGCGTACGAGGGCATCATGCGCGCGACCATTAGTCGCTCGGGAGTCAAGTCGCTCACGATGCGCTCACTCACCTCCGTGGGCGGGACCTCTAACTCTTCCTTGGCAGGAACACTCGTGAGCCTGTCCAACACCACCCCCCGGGACGGCGCGGTTGGACGTGGCATCTCCATATCGCCACTGGGGTTCTGCTCTGGCTCATCCGTGGACACGAGACGGATGCGGAACTCACTATTGCGCTCTGTTCCCGGCACCGCGTCAGCACCCACCCTGGCAAGGAGGGTTCTGACCGGAAAAGGATCGTCAACAGGCTGGTGGTAGTCCTCGGAATAGATGGCGAACTTTCCGCCCTCTTCAACGATATAGAGGACCTTCAGCCCGGAACTCCGAAAGGCATCTGAGCTGTATGTTTGAGAGAATACCGCGGTAATGAGTCCGTTCTGCCGATAAAGATACACGTCCCCGAGTCGCACCCGAATCTTCTTGTACCGCTGGCTGAGTCTTTTCTTTTCTCTTTCCACCCGTTGAAATCCAGCCAGCAGCTTTGAAAATTCGGTGAATAGTGGCTCATATACGCGTCCACGTCTCGGGACTCCCAGGATTGGCGCCACGACTCCACAAAATCCCGTAAGCGTCGTTCCTGGTTCAGTATCTGCGAACGAGGCACCAAGACGAGCTTCTTCACCACTATGAGGGGCGTGTCTTGCAGCCTGATGAACCGTGAAGCCTTGATGAGGTCCTGGTTCTCCAACACGACGCATCCGTTGGAATCCGGTCTTTCCCCCAGCGGTTTGTCTCGGCCGTGGAGCCAAATCCCGTCGCCGCTCTTTCCCCGACGGCGGTCCACGAAATTCGGATAGTCTGTCGTAAATGCCCACTGGCCGTATTTGGACGGCAATCTGCGACCATCTATGACAGAACAGAATAAATACACCCCTTCAGGGGTCTTCATGTCACCGCGCACCCACTTGTCTCCGTCGTTTTCGCCGGTGGAACACCGGTACGACTCGACCAGCGAGGGTTCGCCGTCTTTGATCCGCCACACGCTCAGACGCTGCTGGGACTTGTCCACAATCATCGCGTGGAAAGTCCCTTCGACCATCCAGTTCAGGAGAGCCTGAGGGTACAGGGGCTCACTGCTCCACGCGCGTTGCGTCCACAACATGCCGATTGCAAGAGCTGTCAGCAGGATTGTGAAAGCGCGCACTCGCGGCATGGGAGACCTCGAAAATCTTTTTTCAGGCGACAACATAGGCTTTTCTTTACAAGGTACTTGTGCGAAAAGTCAAGACCGTTTTACATTAAGTTTTAGATATAGACCTTTGATGTTTCTTATGAAAACACACGGTCAAATATCGCATCCACCCAGCGCAACGCGTGGGCCACATCGAACGCGCCTGCGATCTCCTCCCGCGACAGGTGTTGCAACACCGCGTCGTCCTCCAGGAGGACATCTTTAAAATCGCGTCGTTTTTCCCACGCAATCATCGCGTTCCTCTGAACCAAGACGTAGGCCTCTTCTCGGGTAAGTCCCTTCTCCACAAGCTTCAACAATATGGATTCAGAGAAGAACAGGCCGTGACTGGCTTTGAGGTTTTCTGCCATGCGATCTTCGTACACCTTCATGTTGCGAATGACTTCGGTCATGCGGCTCAACATGAAATCAGCCAGAATGGTGGCATCCGGAGCGATGATCCTCTCGACGGACGAATGTGAAATGTCCCTCTCATGCCAAAGCGGGACGTTTTCCATCGCTGCCAGGGCATGGCCGCGTAGCACGCGTGCCAAGCCGCTGAGGTTCTCGGTGAGCACGGGGTTGCGCTTGTGCGGCATGGCTGACGAGCCTTTTTGGCCTGCGTGAAAGAATTCCTCCACCTCTCCCACTTCCGAGCGCTGGAGGTGCCTTATTTCCACCGCGATCTTCTCGATACTGGAGCCCATGAGCGCGAGTGCTGAAAAATACGCTGCATGTCGATCACGCTGAATGATCTGGGTGGATATCGGGGCTGGTTTGAGGCCTAACCTGGCCAGGATAGCCTCCTCCATCTGTGGATCGAGATGAGCGTACGTGCCGACCGCGCCGGAAATCTTACCCACTGAGATCGTGTCGAGCGTCGCGTCCCAGCGCGTCAAATGCCTGGACATCTCGCTATAGAAAACAGCGAGCTTGAGACCGAATGTGATGGGCTCCGCATGGATCCCATGTGACCGGCCAATCATGTACGTGTGCCGATGCTCGAACGCGCGTGCCTTCAGCGCGTCCAATAACTCTTCCAGGCCCTTGCGGATGAGGAGTCCCGCTTGGCGTAGCAGCAACGACAACGCGGTGTCGACCACATCGTACGAGGTGAGTCCCTTGTGGATAAAGCGTGAGTCTTCACCCACGAATTCTGCCACGGAGGTCGTAAATGCTATGACGTCATGTCTGGTGATCTTTTCGATTTCATCGATGCGGTCAGGGTCGAAATTGGCGCGGGAGCGGATACGTTCCATGCTTTCGGCAGGTATGACGCCCCTTTCTGCCCAAGCCTCGCACACGGCCAATTCGATTTGAAGCCACGTGCGGTAGCGATTCTCAGCAGCCCAAATTCCTCCCATTTGTTCACGGGTATAGCGTGGGACCAAACCATCATCCTTTCTGAGCGCCTCACGCAAGCGAGGATTATACTTGCCGCGTCCCAACCTACAGCGCTCCGTTCATCTGAGCACCCTTGCACACCGGTAACCGGGCGACGGGCGGACCACCTCCAAGGAATCATGAGGCTTTAAAGGCCGTGGACCTCCTGGTAACGAATGCCTCCCAGCCATCCCTTTATGTGATGTGGTCTTGTGAACTCGAAAGCAGTAGGGTTCCGTTCTGAATGCGGGAACGGAAAACCCCACGCTTGCCACAAGAAAGTTGGGGTTAGGGGAACTGACTCGAGGCAAGCCAAGCGGACCGAGTGTAGCACAATGGCCGCTGGTCTTGCAAATGTTAACTGCGTGCCCATTGAGGTCATTTTTTTTGCAACCCTTGAGCACCGATCGGTATCTAATAGGTAGAATGTCGCGTTCATCTTCGTCACGGTAACGGGCGTGCTGAACAAGTGGAGGTGCGAATTATGACCACGAATTCCGAGAAGGCCAGACGAATCATCACTGAAATAGAGAGGACCAGCCCTTACATGTACGAGGGGCTGTATGGCAATTTTTTGAGGAACTTCATGGAAGGTGACAAATCGCGCTGGACTCATGACCTCTCCCAATACTTGAGTCACACGAATCAAGATTGGGCGGATGTGGGCTTCGAGATAGCGGGTATGCTATGGGAAAGGTTCGAAAAGCGGATCTCCTGCTAGGAGCTGTTGCAGATGCCCGCGCTCCGCGGGCCTTTCCAAAGAACTCATCACAATGGGGTGTCGATGCACGTGGTGCATGCGAGCCCCTGAAAAGCGGTCTGTGGCCGCGACCAAGGTGCCCGACCTACTCGTGTCGTACCGGGGTTCGCGGCAACGTCCACACGATTTTCACAACTTTCAAAGTGCTTGCAGTCGATGGACTCGCATGAGAGCCACCTACCAACCGGTGATGTGCAGCGCGCCCTTTCATGGGATGGGTGCCAGTCCATTATCATGCTCCCGGGTGTAGTATTGAGGAATCGGTCTGGCACGCTATGAAACGACTAGGAGCGCTTCAGGTTTGTATCGTCATACTCGTTTGTCTGAGCGCGTGCCGTTCGACCGCGGCCTGGTCCGGGAAATGCGTCGGGATCTCCGACGGAGATACCATCAAGGTGATGCGTCAAGGCAAGCTGGAAAAGATCCGCCTTTTTGGCGTGGATTGTCCTGAAATGGCCCAAGATTTCGGCCGTCGTGCGAAGCAGTTCACCGCATCTCTGGTGTTCGGAAAGACAGTGCGGGTTGCCCCCGTGACCCGAGACCGGTACGGTCGAACCGTTGCGTGGGTCTCGATAGGACGCGTGAGCCTCAACCGCGAACTGATCCGTGCGGGCTTGGCGTGGTGGTATCGTAAGTACGCAGCCTCGCGGAGGGATCTTGAACGGCTCGAACAGGAGGCGAGACACGCCAGGATCGGCTTGTGGTCCCAGCACAATCCAATTCCACCCTGGGAATTTCGTCGGGAAAAACGCCAATGAAGCGAGACAATGCAAGCCCCGGGCAGAGCAATTATAGTGAACCCCGATGACCTGGAGGATCACCACGAACCATGAAAATGGCACCCTGTCCAGCGACCAGCGGGAGCTGGCAAGTGCTTGAAGTTCTTGGGGATGGGGGTTCGGGGGAAGGCCCTTCTTTCAAGAAGGGCCTTCCCCCGAAAATGCATTTTCATAGGAAGGTGGGCATCAGAAAGGGGCTTTACGGAGAATGCTCTGTTCTCTTGCCGGCCCCACTGAAACAAGATTCACAGGAACGCCGGTCAGGTGTTCAACGGTTTCCACATAATCTCTGGCATTTTTTGGCAGATCCTCGAAGGATCGACACATATCCAAAGGCTCTTCCCATCCTTTCACTTCTCGATACAGCGGTACGAGCTTATCAAAATCATGGATGTCCGCGGGCACACGATCAATGACCTTGCCGTCGAGCTCATACCCGGTGGCTATCCGCAAGGGAGAGATACCCGTGAGCACGTCCATCTTGGTCAACGCAATGCCGGTAAGGCCGTTGAGCCGGATGCTGTGATTCACCAGCACCAGGTCAAGCCAGCCGCACCGCCTGGGTCTGCCCGTGGTAGCCCCGAATTCTCCTCCGATGCGACGGAGTTCGTCTCCCAACTGGTCTCGCAATTCGGTAGGGAATCCACCTTCCCCGACGCGAGTGCAGTAGGCCTTGACTACGCCCCAGATCTTGGTGATCCGCGTGGGACTCACCCCTGAGCCGCAACAGACATTACCGACCACCACATTGGATGAGGTAACGAACGGATAGGTCCCATGATCGATGTCAAGGAGCGTTCCTTGCGCGCCTTCGAAACAGAACACGGCTGCCTGACTCAATGCGTTGGTACAAGACGTTCGCAGCGTCCGTGATGTGCGGCGCGAGATCCCGGCCGTACTGGAGGTACTGGTTTATGATCTCGTCCGCATCGAGTCTGGGTTTTAGGAAGCGCTTCTCGATCATGAAGTTCTTTTCGTCAAGGGCAGCGCGCACTCTCTGGCTGAGGCTGTCAGGCCTGAGAAGATCTCCCATGCGGATTCCCATTCTGGATGCCTTGTCCTCATAAGCCGGCCCGATACCTCTGCCCGTGGTACCGATTTTTGCGTTGCCGAGCAGTTCCTCCCGGCCTTGGTCGATGATCTTGTGGTAAGGCATTATCGCATGAGCGCGGTCTGAGATAATCAATTGCTGATCGTTCGAGAAGTAGCCTTTCCGTCGCAGGGCTTCCTTTTCTTCGAGCACCAGCCCGGGATCAACCACCATGCCGTTGGCGATAATGTTGAGCGTGTCGGCATGGAGTATCCCGGAAGGTATGAGGTGAACGATAACCTGCTCACCGCCGACCTTCAAGGTGTGCCCCGCGTTGCTGCCTCCTTGGAAACGAACGACCACGTCCGCCCTGCTGGTAAGCAGGTCCACAATTTTCCCTTTGCCTTCGTCGCCCCATTGGGTTCCCACTACTACGAGAGTGTTCAAACTACCATGCCTTTCTCTGTACGAATTGGGTTGTCCATCACGATCAGCCGTTTTTGTCGGCAAACACTTTCATGAAATCGACAAGGCTGCGTATCGCTTGGATGTCCAAAGCGTTGTATATGGAGGCCCGGCACCCGCCCACAGACCGGTGACCTTTCAAACCACCCAATCCGTTTTCCAGAGCTTCCGCGATGAATTTCTTTTCCAGGTTCTCATCAGCGAGACGGAAGGTGACGTTCATCATGGATCGACTGTCAGCGTCGGCAGTTCCACGGTACAGGTCATTTCCGTCAATAAAACCATAGAGCAAATCGGCCTTCTCGCGATTACGCTTTTCCATGGCCGCGAGATCGCCCACTGTGTCCTCGATCCACTTGAGTACAGCTGGACCATATAAATCGACACGCACGGCGGAGTGTTATACAGCGAGTTCTTGCCTGCGTGCGTCGAGTCCTGCAGCATGGTCGGGATGTCTTTGGGGACTCGTTCCAGCATGTCGTCCCGAATAATGACCACGGTTACCCCCGCAGGGCCAAGGTTCTTCTGCGCCCCTGCGTAGATGAGACCAAACGGCGCGGTATCCAACGGTCTGCAGAGAATATCGGACGACATGTCGGAAACCAACGGAACTGAGCCAACGCGGGGGGTGCCGGCCCATTGAGTCCCCTCGATGGTGTTGTTGGAGGTGTAATGCAAGTACGCGGCACCGGGTGTCGCGGAAATCTCTTTGGGAATATAACTGAAATTGCGGTCCTCACTGGACGCGAGCACTTTGAGATTCTTCTTGAGGATTTGAGCCTCTTTGATGGCCTTCTTGGACCAGGAGCCTGTGTTCACGTAATCCGCGGACGCGCCGTCGGGGAGCAGGTTCATAGGGACCATGAAGAATTGGCTGCTTGCGCCACCCTGGAGAAACATGACCTTGAAATTGTCTCCCAATTTCAGCAACCGTCTGATGCGCGCCACGGCATCGTTGAGCACGCCTTCGAACGCAGCGGACCGGTGGCTCACCTCGCTGATTGACATACCGGAGCCCTGAAAATTCAGGAATTCTTCCTTCACCTGCTCAAGGACCTGGACCGGCAGGGCGGCCGGGCCAGGATTAAAGTTATGAATGCGAGCGGCCATTGCGTCTTACCTCCTAGTGGTTATGAGAAAACACGATTCCGGGCAAGGCCGTTATTTTAGCCCATAAATCCAACCGATTTCAACCCAAAAGCCTGCTCTCGGCAAAACGCGATTGAAAAAGTCGTGTGCCGGCACTATCATGAGTCCAGGGCCACATGTTCGCCGGAGCGGGTATGAGTACGAGGAACTGTACGCATAAGCCCTTTTTCACAGGCATATGGGCCTTGGTCGCGCAATCCGGGGCACTGCCCACTGTCGCGCAGTGCGGTGCCGGGAATTCACGCGAGTTCGTCGGAGGAGCATTCATGGGCGAGAAAGTTCAACATATTCTCTACAGCCTCTTGCCTCTGATCCTGATCATCTTCGTCTCGTGGTTTTTCAGTTTTCTGGGATCTCGGGTCAAGAAACAGACCGAGCAAACGTCTTATCCCGCGACTGCCGAAACCGAAAGCGACACGATGCATATGGTCTTTGATGAAGACGAGGAAATGGAGTCTCCCAGACCGGCTCCAGGTTTCCTTGGATTACCCATGCCTCCCACGGAATCCGACGCTACGCTCTGGCGACCCCAGCCAACGGGTCCGCAAATCACCCCCAAGCCTATTGAGCCCAAATGGTGGGGCGCATGAGCGATAAGACAGCAAGCCAAAAGGGAGCCCTCCCATTCTGTACTCGGTCGTGGGCAGTTTGGATCGTCGGTACTCGCGTTCGCTCTAGTGGCGGGCACGGCACAGAGTTCCCGCGGGCAGGCTCGGCCCAAGGAGCATGCGGTCAAAGAACCCTCGGGCGAGTTTTCATGGGAGATGCCAGGCCGGGTGTCTATCTACGACCTTCAGTTCGGGCCGGCTATTTTAAAAGAAAAGAAGTGGGACTTCCTCGGCAACATGAAATCATTCAGCGCGGGGGAGTTCAAGGGGCGGCTTACGCTGATGGTTCGATTCTCGTACAAGGCGTCAAAGGCAGAAATCCCTATCAAATTCATCATCAAGCTTCCGGGAGCACGGCAGTACGAGGAGACCGTAAACCTTACGAAACGCGAAGGAAGGTATAGTTACCACTTTACCATCCACGACCCTGAAAATTTTATCGGCAGTGGATCTGTCTACCTGTACTACGGCTTCAGCATGGTGGACGTGCTGCCCTTCACCATTATGCCCGGTTCATGACATCCCCTCGCACGCCAGTTGTGTAAATGCTTCTCCTCTCGGGGTAATCACACACGGCGCGGTCATAGCGCTGTGCGAGCTTCACCATGACACAAAAGACCGGCAAAGTCCGTTTGGACACGCTGATGCTGGAACAAGGGCTCGTGTCCTCACGCCATAAAGCCAGCGCCCTTATCATGGCGGGCAAGGTGCGTGTTGATGGCCAGAAAATCGAGAAACCGGGCAGGGAAGTCCCCCTGAACGCGGAACTCACCGTGGAAGAAGAACTGCGGTACGTGAGCCGTGGCGGGCTCAAGCTGGAGGCGGCGCTCCGGGGATTCACCATAGATCCCAAAGGTCTGGTGGTCCTGGACGCGGGCGCATCCACAGGCGGCTTTACCGATTGTCTGCTCCAACATGGCGCTGCCGGCGTGGTGGCGGTGGATGTCGGGTACGGCCAGTTGGACTGGCGGCTGCGGAACGATCCACGAGTCGCCGTGATGGAGAGGAAAAACATTCGGCATATGGACAGAAAGGCGCTTCCCCGTCCGGTAGACGCTGCCGTCGCGGACCTGTCCTTTATTTCACTGAAGCTGGTCCTGCCCGGACTATGGAAGCTGATTCCCCCTGGAGCATGGGTAATCGCCCTGGTGAAGCCCCAATTCGAGGTAGGCCGAGGGGAAGTGGGCAAAGGGGGAGTGGTGAGAGAGCTTCAGAGAATAAAAGCCGCGGTGGAGAGCGTGAAAGCCTTTTCCAGAGAGTGCGGATTCAAGGTGCTTGGTGAGTTGAAGAGCCCGATCAAAGGCCCAAAAGGAAATCAAGAGGTCTTGGTCTATCTGAGGAAGCCGAATGCCTGAATCCGGCTTAACTCCTTCTACTCCCTGAATCCGACGACCGACATATGGCGTCCCGACGGGCTTCCATCTCTCCTGTGGGAAAACAGAAGTTGTGGCGAACAGCACGTGCACAGTGCGAGGTCCCGGATGTTCTTGCTCGGGATTCCCTCTCGCGATAATTCGGCCCGGTTCGCGGCAGCAAGATCAAGAGTCCGCCTTTCTCCTTCAGATCCCTTTTTCCAGACCTTACCGATGAAGCGTTCCCCGTGAGGCACGCTCTCACAGAAGGGAACGAGGTACCGTGTCGTCCACCTCGTAGCAACAGGCCCCGATAGCCGGCCCTACTGCCGCCACGATGTCTTGAACACGGCTTTTGAAGCGGTCCTTCATGATCTGGACCACCTTTCGGGTTATCCTCTTCACCGTTCCGCGCCATCCCGCATGCACTGCTGCAGCAACCCGGCCGACCCGATCCATGAGGAGAATCGGCACACAATCAGCGGTTTTGATCGCAGGATACACACCGGGAACCGCAGTGATCATCGCGTCCACTTGCGGACGGACCTCCGGAACCGCATCCAGGTACGGCCACGTCATCTCCATGCACCTGGAGGCAGGTCACAATCCTGCTCGGATCAATTTTGAGGTGCACACTCAGTACCTCAAGGTTACGGAGCACATTTTCCCGTGAGTCGCCCTGCTGTACGGAGAAATTCAAGCTGCGAAACGGCTGGGGAGAACAGCCGCCCGAGCGGAGAGAAAAAGCCATCACTGCACGGTATTGATCGGCCTCTGAAAGGACCAGAGCTACATCGCCTTTGACGCGAGAGATCAATTGGCGGTCCGCGTCAAGAAAAGTCATGGGCAAACTACCTGCGATGATTCGTGGCCGAGGCTGTCGTACTCTGGATGTGTGACATGAGAAGGAGTCATCGCAGTTCACCTTCGAGGGGGTTGGCATCCTGTCATGACGAGGACGGAGTGTCCTCGCTCTTGCCAAAGAACTCAAGCCATTCGTCCACGTCCACTTGAGAATTGTTCTCGGCCTCTCCCGGCGACACCAGTTCCAGAGCTTCTCTCAGTAGCTGCCGGAACTTGTGCGAGGCCAGCGTCCGTGAACCTTGCCGCGCGGCAAAGGAAACAAGCGCCTTATCCGAAGACACCATTATCATGTCCCGTTTGTGCGAGCTGTTCCGCACCAGTTCTTTGATGCGGCTGTCCGCATCCGCACCAGGCCGGGCATAGAGGATTTTCACACCTTTGAACATACGCCCCTCTGGGAATTGTTCATCCGGTTGTCCGTCGAATACCACCTTGAGTTTGACCCTGTGCGCGGAGACGAATCGTGCAAGATCATGGATCAGCTGCCTGCGCGCGCGGGGCAGGTCCCGGCCGGTTCCGGGAGGTTGCCCCATCACATTGTTTCCGTCCACCACATAGGGCATTCTGCGCGGTTTCCTGCCTGCGAGGAGGCTGTTGCATGACCCCATCATGGTGACTATCGCACGACTCAGAGCCCGGTCCACCTTCTCGGACCAGTGGTCTGATCTTATAACGGCGTGCGCCAATTCAGGTATACTGGCAAGTAGGCACCATGCCTCCAAAGCGCAGTCAGGCTAGCCGTTCGGAGCGGAGGAGGCATGGCGCCTCACTTAATTCCTTTTGCGCACGCGGGGAAAAGGAATCTGAGCTGCCAATCTTTTTTTGGATACGTGCGCCGAAACTCCTCGGAATCTGCAATGTGGTGCGACGTCTCCCCGAACGCAGGATCACGCAACCGCCTCCTACTCTCTGATGAATCCTATATACACAAGGAGGAGACCAAGAAGGCCAAATGCCGCAAAGGCCCATACCAGATCGCCGAGCCCTGATTGGTCGCCTCGGGGCCACAGATAATGATAAATGATTCCGCCACCCATCAGGCCACCGATTGGAAGCGAAACGTCACTTCATGCCGACCCATGTAGCATATATGAAAATGATCAGACAAAAGCCTATGAACCACGGATTAAACAGCAGTTCTCCTGGTCCGGAGACGCCCAGGAAATGATTGATGCTTTCAAAGAAACGGCTCAGACCTTCCATGATATCACCGCCTGATAATGAATAGGGAATGCCATAAAACCCCTGGGAAACTCTAACATGCGGCAATCGAAAAGGCAAACCATATTGGCCGACTAACCTGCTTGACAATAGCCGGACAAGATGAGAAAAACATATGCTACTACGGTACACCGGGGAGACCGCAGCTTGGTTTGTCACTCCCTTCACGACCGACCGCTATCTTGAACTACCCCGACCGAGGGCAATCGATACAGTATCCGAATCTCGGGGCGACGCTCGACTGACGCCTCTCCGGACGGACATGGCCCCGGGGAAAAGCCGTGCAACGGGTACGGCAACGAGTCGGCATCGCGGTGAAGGACTGATATCCCCGGAAAGCACTTGGAGAACTTCGTGGCACACCAGCTTTCAAAGACAAGAAATATCGGGATCATGGCCCACATTGACGCGGGAAAGACCACTCTCACCGAAAGGATACTTTTCTACACCAAAAGGATCCACAAAATCGGGGAAGTGGACGAGGGTTCCGCTACCATGGACTATATGCCGCAGGAACAAGAACGAGGCATTACCATTACTTCCGCGGCGACCACCTTTCAGTGGAAGGGCTATGACGTGCACCTCATCGACACGCCCGGCCACGTGGATTTTACTATTGAAGTGGAGCGCAGTCTGCGGGTTCTCGATGGAGTCGTCGCGGTGCTTTGCGGGGTGGGAGGGGTCGAACCTCAAACTGAGACCGTGTGGCATCAGGCTGAACGCTACCACATCCCTCGAATCGCTTTTGTGAACAAGCTGGACAGGATCGGATCCGATTTTCCGCGGGTTATGCTTATGATGCGGGAACGCCTCGGCGCGAACCCGGTCCCGATTCAAATTCCTATGAAGCGGATCGACGATCTTCTTGGGGTGATCGACCTCATACGCATGAGAGGCATTGTCTGGGACCAGTCATGCCAGGGCGAGGAATTTCAGTACATCGACATCCCTTCGGAATACCTTGAGGAAGCCCAAGCGAGTCGCAAGTTCATGCTGGAAGCGGCAGCAGAGATGGATGAGGAACTCCTGGAGCATTACCTCGAACACGACGATTTGGACGAAAAACAGATCATCCAGGGCCTGAGATCGGGAACTATTCAGAACAAGCTGATTCCGGTTCTTTGTGGATCGGCCCTGAAAAACCAGGGTGTGCAGCCGGTCATTGAAGCGGCCATTGATTTTCTCCCTTCCCCCCTGGAAGTTCCGCCCGTGTATGGAGTAAACCCCGAGACCGGAGAACAGGAACTCAGGGAACCCAAGCTAAAAGCCCCGTTATGCGCGTTTGCCTTCAAAGTCATTATGGATCAGGGCCGCAAGGCCACCTATGTCCGAGTCTATTCCGGTGAACTGCAGGCCGACCATGAGGTTTTGAACGTGACCCGATCCGTACGGGAGCGAGTCGCGCGGCTCTTTCTCATGCATGCGAACAAGCGGGAAAAAATCAAGTCCACGCCGGCCGGATGCATCGCGCTGGCTGTGGGTCTGAAGGAAACCAGAACCGGTGATACGCTGACCGATGGATCTCACCCTATCATCTTGGAATCGCTGGATATGTACAAGCCGGTCATATCCATTGCCATCGAGCCGATGACAAGAGCCGATCAGGAAAAGCTGCTCGTCAGCCTGGAGAAACTGGCCATCGAGGACCCCACCTTCACGTATCAAGAGAATGAGGACACGGGCCAGTTGCTCATTTCAGGAATGGGAGAGCTGCATCTGGATATCATCCTCGACCGTCTGAAACGGGAATACAGTGTGCAAGTGCATACCGGTAAACCTCAAGTGGTGTACAAGGAGACTATCCAGTCAAGTGCTCATGCGCATGTGACGTTTGATCGCGAGATCCATGAGGCTCGCCATGTGGGAGAGGTCACCATGGGTGTTGCACCTGCTGCCCGCGGTGAGGGCATTCTCTTCCAGGTGGCTTCAGGCCTGGAAGACAAGCTTTCTCCTGAAATGATCGCGTCCGTAGAACAGGGTGCCAGGGAAGCCATGTTGTCAGGAGTGCTCACCGGCAATGAGGTTGATGACGTCAAGATTACTCTGGAAGCCATCGGAGAAGACATATTCTCCATGTCCGCACTCGGTTTGCGGGTGGCCACATCCCAGGCATGTCGAGAAGCGTGTGAAAAGGCTTCTCCTGTGATCCTTGCGCCGTACATGAACGTGGAAGTCGTGGTGCCGGATGAGTTTGTCGGCGAAGTGATCGCTGCCCTTAATAGCAGGCACGGCAGATTGGAAGAGGTCACTCCCCGTGGTAAGATCTCGGTGTTGAAAGCGATCGCGCCGCTCGCATCCATGTTCGGTTACACCACATCCCTGCGCTCTCTGACCCAGGGCAGGGGCGTCTTTACCATGCAGTATTCGCACTACGACGCGAAAGCCTGATGTCGATTCGGGTGCAAACGAGTAAGATGGTTGGGCAGGAGGTCTCATGAGCGAAGTGATGAGACGGCTCTGCGTCGTCCGTGGCGAATGAGACCCCCATCTGCAACCTGCACCAGGTCATAAATTCACAGCGAATCGGTATGACGGCGATACGCGAGAATATCAGTTCAGGAGAGGCCTTTTCCGAAAAAGAATCCCCTCCCGAACCCCACGACACCACGCATGGCGGGGATCATCTCCCCCCCCGAAAGAGTTTTTCCCCGCTTTCTCACCTGTTTCTGTGTGCCTGACGGGCCCGAATTTTGTAAACTGTGTATCAGAGGACGCGGGCGGCGAGGAATCCCTTTACCCGTTGTTGGGATGGGATTGGGTCGCGATGGGTACCTTTTGAAAGGACGTTCTCCGTGACAGGGAGGGGAAGATGCCACATCTCACGTATGTGTGTCTCTCGGATCTGCATTTCGGCCAGGAGGAGAGCCTGGTCACCGATCTGGCGACCGCGTCTCCTGAAACCGGTTTCTCGCACTGGACACGGGTCCTCAACGAACTCGTCAACTGCCTCAAGTTTGTCGTGAAGTCGTGCGGCCCCCGTGAAGAGGATCAGGCCACCAGGCTGGCAAAACCCACCTTGATTCTCAACGGGGACACCGTCGAGTTCGCGTTGAGTCCGGTGAACAAGGCGCTTCACGCGTTTCAGCACTTTCTCCGATCCGTGATCGAAGCAGACCTGTTTGGCAGAATTGTCGTGATTCCCGGCAACCACGACCATCATCTGTGGACACTGGCAAGAGAGACTCAGTACGTGCGCTATCTGAACTCCCTTGCACCGAACCAGCGTATTGACGAACCTTGGTATACCACCAACATGTTCGTGGAGCGTGAATACCTGCCGTCAGAACTACTTAACCAGATAGCGAAACGAAGCGGTTGCCCCATTGACTCCTTCTTGCAGATTGCGTACCCCAATTTCGGCCTCTTGGCAGACAACGGCAAGAAGTGTGTGGTATTCAGCCACGGCCATTACATCGAACCCGCGTACCACCTGCTTACCACATTGAAAACCCGCTTGTTCCCCGATCGTGCCAAACCTACGATCATCTGGGAAATCGAAGCGGAGAACGGCTCCTGGGTCGAGTTCTTCTGGTCCAGTTTCGGAAATGCCAAGCAAGTGGGTGCTACTGCCGATGATTTCTACGACAAGTGCAAGGATCTTCCCGAAACTATCTGCATGTTCGCCAGGCTCTTGCACGAAAAAGAAGGCTTCGACTGGCTCAGCAAAGTAAAATACGCGGCGGTGGATACGGTCTTGGGGGCCCTGATCGCTCCCTTTGTCGCGTATCAATGGATGACCGAGCGCTGGAGCGATTTAAGGGCCGTGTTGAGCGAATCCGCGCAGAAAGGGCTGAGCGAGTACGTGACTGCCGCTCTGAAGAACCAGATCCTCACCGAAAAACATGCTCATCCTGAACTGGGAATACCTCATTTCCCGGATTTGACCTTTGTGTTCGGCCATACGCACAAACCTTTCACGCGGAACAAGTCGTTTGACGAGGAGTTTACCGGCCCCGTGCACCTGTACAACACCGGAGGATGGGTAGTGGACACCATGCGCCCGGACCCGTACCGGGGAGGGGCCGTGCTGCTTCTGGACGAAAACCTGGACTCCGCGGCCATAAGGCTCTTCAACGAGACCGATGATGTGAAGAAGTATCGCATACACGTGGAACGCACTCCATCCGGCGACCAAGAGACGTCGGCCTTCTTTCAGCGGGTTTTCGCGACGGTTCATGCCACAGGAGACGGCACAGCCAACTCTCCTTGGGACGACTTCGCGGATGCGGTCGTCGAAGGGCTCAGGGAACGCAGAAAGGTCCTGGTGCAGAGAATCAACGCTGCAGAATAATCGTGCACGGATGGATCAAAGGACATGCCTGAGACCGATTCGCGTGCAAACGAATAATACTGGTGTGCGCCAATTCAGGTAGTAACGGCAAGCAGGCGCAATGCTCCCAAAGCGCTGTCAGGCTGGCCGTTCGGGGCGGAGGAGGCATGGCCGCGAGGCCTCGTTTACTTGCTTTTGCGCACCCTGGCATATGACCGTGGGGCTTGGAGTCTCCTTACCGAAGTGATGGGATGGCTTTGCGTCATCCGTACCGGAGGAGATCCGCAGCCTGGAGCCTGCACCAAGGGATACATTCACAAGCGATCAATATGAGATCGCGTTACTTTGTAATTCCAAGTGAAGCAGAAACCGTGTGAACCAAGAAAAAAGGGGGTCTGTTATGGGCAAGTTGGATGGGCTTGGTTTGGATTTTGACGAGACCATGTCAGGTTGGGTCTGCGTCGGCGCTACAGATTTTGCTGACGGGCTTGCAAAGGGCAAAGAAGCAGGCGATGCCCTGAGCGTCGACCTCAAAATCTCCATTGCCGACCTGGACCGGTTCCTCAATATCTCCAATCACACCGCGAATCTTGCAGGAACCGTTTCCTTTAAGCCTCTCGGCGGACCGTTCGCAATACGAGACGGCGTGTTCAACTTGTTTTCTGTCGATCCAGTCGAGAATATCCGACATATGACCTACTCCTTTCGCTTCACCGCGTCGGATGGCCACACGTACTATCTGAACGGGCACAAGAAAATCAAAGACGACCCCGGGTTTGACATGATTTCCGACATGACCACGCTCTTTACCAAGGTGTACGCGGGTGAAGACGCGGACGCGGATCTGTATGCCGCGGGTGAGATCTGCTTTAAGATGAAAAACCTGCCCTCTCTGTTGATGTCCATGACCGTCACGGGAGATGCGTCGTTGTGGCAGAGGATGGCGGCCAAGATGGCGTTCGCGTCTTTCGCGTACGGAGTGCTCAGGGACGAGTACCTTCGTTTCATCAATCCTCTTTACGACACCAAGTACGAGAATCTCGTCCTCTCCGGCAAGACACGATCAGACACTGCGGAATCCGTAGATTTTTTCATGGTCTCAGGTGTTCACGACAAGGATTTCCCGTGGGGCGATGGGGAAATCTTTTCAGATGTGCTCCTGGTGATGGGTGACAGCAAGAAAGGGTACAGGAAATTCTGTATCACAGACAGGACCCTCGCAGGTCAGTATCTGAGTGTAGAAGACGGCACATACCGGTACGAAGGGCCCATCTTCGAACTCACGAGCGGCTTTGACACCTCGTTTTCCGAGATGCGGCGCAAAGATCCGCGGTTGGTGCCATGGGAGGCGAAATTCAAAATCACCTTTGAGGCAACTCCGTACAATACCACCCCCCTCCCCTTCTCCACCGCGAGCGACCTCATCAACAAATTATCCACAGAAATGAAATCGCTCCTTCAAGAGCTTCTGCCATCCGGGCAATTCCTCGGTGTGTACATCACGCCCCACACGGTCAAAGTCAAGGACGGGGCCTTTATTCTCAAGAAACCCGGTCAGCAAAGCACCTTCACCATTATGCCCGAAGGCACGTTCGGCGAAGCCGAAAGGTCAACGATCACGAACATCAAAGAGCCCACGCTGCTTTACGGGTACATTTGCTCCGTACGGCCCGATGCTCAGGTGGCTCGCGTGCAAATCCACGCTGGCTCCTTGCGCAATGAGCGCCAACGGTGGCTCAAGGACCAGTTGGATGCGTTTCTTGGCGCAATTGTCTCTCAGGCGATCCACGTGGAAATGCTCATGGAGAAAGGCCACCTTGTCAATAACAAGCTGCAATCCCGCGATGAATCGGATGCGCATGCGAGCCCGCCCTTTATGCAGCAAGGGGACCCTCTCCTTGAAGTCAATAACGACCAATTCCCGACTGCGGTCTTTCAGCGGCGTATTATTACCGGTAAAGATCCTTCAGGAGAGATATGTCTCGCGCTGGAAGAGGCCATGGATATCATGCGCCGCGATGCGATCAACTCGGGGAAAAAGGTCACGGTCGCGGCTATCAAAGATGATGACAAAGGCCAAGCCCTTGAACGCGTACTGAAAGAAACAAAATTCTGGGATACCCTCGACGCCAAGTTCAAGAACACCAAGAAAGCCCCTGCTGACTTCTCAATTGTCATCAAACCGAACTTCATGTTTGCGTACAACGTGGAGGATCACACCACGTACACCGATCCGGAACTCGTGGAAGATCTCGTGAGCAAGCTGAGGGACAAGGGATTCACCAAGATCTTTGTGGTGGAAGCGCAAAGCACATACGGAGAGTATTTTGACAAGAGGAGCGTCGCAGAGATGGCGAGGTACCTCCATTATAATGAATCAGGCAGTTATAAGATCGTCGACCTGACGCTGGACGAGTACGAAGAACGTCACCTGGGACCGAAACTGGGATTTCACCACGTTCCTGTCACGTGGCGAGATGCGGATTTCCGCATATCCTTCGCGAAAAACAAGACCCACGCGTACGCGTACTACACGCTCACGCTCAAGAACATTTACGGCTCATTGCCGCTGGCAAACAAATTCAAGGAGTATCACTGCGACCGAGACATTTACGAGACCACCATAGAATACCTGACAGCCTTTCCGGTCGATTATGGGCTCATTGACGCGTATGTCAGTGCGGACGGACCTTTCGGCATTTTCGCGGACGGAGAACCGAATGTGACTCATACCGTCATCGGTGGAGCAGATCTGGTCGCGGTGGATTGGGTGGGCGCCACGAAAATGGGGCTCGATCCCATGGTGAGCTCATATATGCGGTTCGCGGTTGCCGCGTTCGGGAAACCCGAGATCGACCTGATCGGTGATGCTCGCGTGTACCATCCCTGGTTGAACGTCCCCACGGTCTTGACGCTGTTCGCTCATTACGGGCTTGATGCAAACCATTACTTTGGCAATCTGTTTTATATGTGCGGCGCGTACATGGATACCTCGCATTTTGATTTCAAAGACCAAGGGGCTTTTGTGCAAGCAGCTCGCACCATATTGAATCCGCTTCAGGCCGCCCTCTTTTTGCAGGCTGGAGGGGAACAGTCAGGATTGAACAGGGCGCTCAGCCGTTTTCTCACCTGGCTGGGAGACCAACCGGACGAGTATTCACCGCCCAAGGAATAATTCCAAAGCACCTTCAGAAAAGACAGTTGCAGGAGGAGAGACTTCTCGGAAAAAGTCCCTCCTCCAGACCCCTTCCTCAAACCCATCTGTGATATCGCAAAGATATAACCACGCGTCCCGCGGGGGACTCGCCCTCGCACCACAAGCCATCGCCGGCCACGTGCTCTCCCCCGAAATGAGCAAAGCACGGCTCGCGTCGTATCAACTGTGGTGAGGTAAGTAGGTGGCAGGATAAGGATAGAAAACCGTGAGCGGACGCGGCCTCTTAGAAATACGCGGCTAGCTCGACCCCAAAAAAGTCCCATTCCGTGTCGAGTTCCCACTTTTGTGGGTCTTGGAAAGACTGATGATAGTCTGAGTTGTGTTCCTTACCGAACTTGAGGTATCTCTTCTCGTACAGGAGCTTGGCACACAAATCAAAACGGTAGATCTGCGGCCGAAATACGAGGGATCCCCCGTACGATTTCAACTTCGCGCCTTTGTAGGGAAGTTGGAACCAGGCCTCCACATGCAAGGGCCAGCCTATGATTTCCGGCGGCACGTACCGGAGATACCCGCCCAGGGCAATGGGCCGGTCGCCCCGCACGTCCAATGTGTAGATCGTCCCGGGAATCGTTTGCTGAAACGACCCTCGAAACGAGGGATCGGTAAAGTAATAGTCAATGGACGGCCCCACGGACAGCCAGCAATTCTGTACCACGTCGAATTCGCCGCGCACCGAATATCCGCTCAGATCGATATTGGTGTAATCGACTTTTCTGCTTCTGGTCTCGTGAAACACGTACGCGGCCCGTACGGCAACACGCCAAAGTCGCAGTTTGGTATAAAAATCCACGAGAAACGTGTTGGTCTCCAGGTAAGCCGCGTCTCGCAAGTCGACTGCGCCAAACGTGGAGCCGGTGAGTTTCGCTCCGCCCACCGTCGTGTTCACGAGACCGGTGCCTAGTTCGCTCCGGAAGGTGGTGGCGATCCCGCCGCAGGGGAACAGGGGGCCGGTCACGCTTTCAATGCTCTTCAGCATTGACGAAGAGCACAACGCGGAGGCAAACCCTTCCGCAAAGCCCCAGGCATGGCCGAATACGGCCAACGTAAGCGCGACGGCAAGAATGCCACTACGCGCCACGGTCACAATTGTGCTCCCGTTGTGACGAATCATGCAGCCCTTCAACTTGTAGAGTATTTCCAGGCTTGCCATTAAATCATAAAAGCGGGGAGCACGTCAAGTTATTTGGGTGGGGTCCGATGAGGCTTGTCCTTGTAGCTTCCTGCTCTCGCCCAAATACGCTTGCTTGACTCGGGGGTTGTTCAGGAAATCCTCCCCTGAACCCTCAAGCACAATCTTTCCGGTCTCCAGCAGGAACGCGTGGTCAGCAATCTTCAGGGCTGCGTTCGCGTTCTGCTCGATGAGGAACACCGTCACCCCCTCCGACTGGATCTGCTTGATGATCCGGAACACCTCGGCTACTACCAGTGGGGCGAGTCCCAGTGACGGTTCATCCATCATGAGCAGCTTAGGTCCGGACATCAATGCTCTGCCAATGGCCAGCATCTGCTGTTCGCCACCGGAGAGCGTGCCTCCGGGCTGGTCGAGCCGCGTCTCGAGCAGGGGAAACATGGAAAATGCTCTGGTCAACAGCCGGGCCACGTCATGGCTGTTCCTGTTGTTATAAGCTCCCATCATCAGGTTTTCTCGCACGGTGAGATTCGCGAAGATCTTGCGGCCTTCAGGGACCTGCACGAGGCCGAGCCTTTGGATTTCATGAGCAGGCATGCCGATCAATACACGACCCTCAAAACTCATCTGACCTGCGGTTGCGGGGACGATACCCGACGCGGCTCGCACGGTGGTGCTCTTGCCTGCGCCGTTGGCCCCCAACAGGGTGACGATGGACCGCTCCTTCACGCGGAGAGAAATCCCCTTGAGCGCGTGAATGCCGCCATAACTCACGTGAAGGTCCTTTATCTCCAGCATGGTATGTTTCTGCTCCGTTGGATCAGTCTACCCCGAGGTACGCGGCGATCACTTTCTTGTCAGCACGAATCTGTTCGGGCGTCCCAAAGGCTATCGGCGTGCCATGGTCGAGCACCTGAATCTTGTTGCAGACATCCATCACAAAGCCCATGTCATGCTCAATGAGGCACGTGGTCAAGGTGAGTTCCTTGTGGATTTTAAGGAGGACTTCTCCGAACTCAATGGTCTCGATGGGATTCATTCCGGCTACCGGCTCGTCGAGCAGAAGCACATGAGGAGCCAAGGCCAGCGCTCGGGCCATCTCTAATTTGCGCTGACTTCCGTACGGCAGTGACTCGGCCTTTTCTCCCGCCAGATCTATCAGCCCCATGAGTTCCAAGAGATGCTGGGCCTTTTCCCTCAGATTTCGCTCGTCAGCAGCGAATCTGCCGACGCCTGCGATCGCTTCCAGAAAGGAGTACCGAATCAGCGCATGCCCCGCGACCATCACATTTTCCAGAACCGTCAGGTCCCCATAGAGTCGTATATTCTGGAAAGTTCTCGCCATGCCGGCCCGGGCGATTTTGGGTGCGCTCCACCCGGTCACATCTTTTCCGCGAAAGATTACCTTACCGGATGTCGGGTTCGCGAGACCGGTCATGGCGTTGAACGCGGTGGTCTTGCCCGCGCCGTTGGGACCGATGAGGCCCACGATCTCGCCGCGAGAGATGCGCAGATCCAGGCTCGACAGCGCGCAGAGTCCTCCAAAACACACCGTCAACTGTTCCGTGCGAAAGAGCGGCTCTGTCATCTCGTCCTTCTGAAGCGTTGTCCCAGGGAACCCACCAGGTCGAACAGGCCTTGCCAGGAGAATTCCTTTCGGCCCATGATCCCCGACCGCGCGAAAAGCATGACAAAAATCAGTATCACGGAAAAAATGACCATGCGCATCCCCGGTATGCCTTCCAGATAATAACCGAAGATGGTCATGGGTTCCTCAAAGGCTCTGAGAACTTCCCCGCCCCATGCGAACAGCGCCGCCGCGATTATCGCGCCCGTGGTGCTGCCCAAACCGCCTGCGACGATGATAATCAAGAGGTTAAAGGTGAAGAGAAACGTAAAGAGTGTGGGAGATATGGTGGTAATGAGATGCGCAAGCAGACCTCCGGCCACACCCTGAAAAAATGCAGCAAACGTGAACGCGAGCGTCTTGGTCCAGAACGCGTTGACACCCATGGCCTGGGCCGCGGTCTCGTCTTCCCGCACTGCCTTCATGGCCCGTCCGTACGAGGAATTCACGAGACGAACCGTACAACATATGGTGAAAATGCAGACTCCCCAGCTCCAGGTCAGCGTCGTGTACGGCGCGAGTCCCTTGAGGCCCAATGGGCCGTTGGTTACGGAAACCAGATTGTTCGCGATCACCTGCACCACTTCGCCAAAGCCCAGTGTCACAATGGCCAGATAATCGCCGCGCACACGAAACACAGGAAGGGCCAGGAGAAGCGCTACAAAAGCAGAGACGAGGCCAGCGGCAGCAAGCCCCACAGGGAACGACACTTGGATCTCGGCAAGCGGCCAGATCATCGGTTCGATGATGAACGATCGAAGCTTTTCCTCAGGAGACAAGGTCAGGATCGCGCACGTGTATGCACCTACCGCGAGGAAGGCATTGGGCTGGAGCGAAAACTGTCCGGTAATACCATTGATGAGATTGTAACTGACCGCGAGGATGATGAAGATGGCGACGTTGTTGAGAATACGGATGGAGTAATCACTGAAGTTGCTTCCCGCGTAACGGAGGAACAACACCAGAACTGCCAGAGCCGCAAAGGTCAGAATACGATCGCGTCGCAGATGTGGTGTCGAGGCTTTTTTCCGCGCCTCCATAGACCATCCAATCCAGTACAATGTGTTCATCCGGCCCACAACTGAGCCGGAACGGTTCAGTCCGGCAACCCTCGCCCCAGGATACCTGTCGGTCTCGTCAGAAGGATAAGAATCAATATGGCAAATGCGGTCGCGTCCCTGTACCCGGACCACTCCGGCCGAATTGCCACGATAAGAATCTCGGCCAGTCCAAGAATCATCCCGCCCAAGGCCGCGCCCACGACGCTTCCGATGCCGCCCAGCACCGCGGCCACGAAGGCTTTCAACCCGGGGATGACCCCCATGAACGGCTCAACGGCAGGGTATTTCAGGCACCACATGATCCCACCCACGCCTGCCAGGGTCGAGCCCAGGAGAAACGTGAAGGAAATCACGCGGTCCGCATCGATCCCCATGAGTCGCACGGTCTCGATGTCCCGTGACAAGGCACGCATGGCCATGCCTACTCGCGTGCGATTGACCACCAGCATGACGACCAAGAGCAGCAGGCCGGTGACACAAAACACCCACACCGACAAAACCGGAATCTGGACCTTACCAAGAGTAAAAACGCCGTCGAACATGGCCGGAGTCGGAAAAGTCTTGGGCCTGCCGCCAATCACCACCAGCCCAAGGTTTTCCAGCAAGAAGGACACCCCGATCGCGGTGATGAGCGCACTAATTCTCGGGCTTTTCCTGATCGGCCGGTACACGCCCCGATCGATGAGGATTCCCAGCAGGCCTGTCAACGCGATCGCCATCACGAAAGAGATGAACCACGGCAAGTGAAACGAGACAACCCCGAAGAATGCGATATAGGCCGATACCATCAACAAATCGCCATGCGCGAAATTGATCAGTCGCAGCACCCCGTAGACCATACTGTACCCGATGGCCAACAGGCTGTACAAACAACCGAGTGTCAATCCGAAGACAACTTGCTGGAGCGCAAAAGAATAATCCACCGCGTAAAAGGCCTCTCTCTTTCCTAAGGAATTACGCCAGCATGAAATCAGGCGATCCCAGCCTCATACGCCTGACGCCCGCTTCGATCAATGAGACGGCAAAATTGGCCCGCAATCCCGGTCGGCATAGGAAGCAGCACGCGCAAGGAGGGGCATTGGCTTTCTTCCTTCAACGGATATCAGGGGTTTATCGTGGTGACATACACGAACTTCTTGTTCTGCACCTTATTGATCACCATCGCTTTGATGGGGTTACCGTCTTCCTTCATGGTGATTTTCCCGCTCACGCCCTCAAAATCTTTGGTCTGCACGATGGCATCCCGGATCTTTTGAGGAATGGGCGCGCCGGCTCTTCTTATCGCATCAATGAGGACAAAGTACGCGTCCGCGGCCATCGCGGTGAACGCATCCGGCTCCTTGTGATGCTCCGCATCGAACATGGCAAGGAACTTCTTTCCACGTGGGCTCGTTACCATATCCTTGTGAAAATGCGTCGTGAAATAGAGCCCCTCCACAGCGGTGCCGCCCAGTTCGATCAGTTCAGGCGCTTGCACTCCGTCACCCGCAAGGATTGGCACGTTAAGCCCCATTTGTCTGGCCTGTCTGGCGATGAGCGCACATTCCGTATAATAGATGGGAGCGTAGATGAGATCGGGCTTTGCCGCCTTGATGCTACTCAACTGAGGAGTGAAATCCCGGTCACCGCTCTTGAACTTGACGTCCCCTACGATCTTGCCGCCACCCTTGACAAATTCTCTCTTGAAAAAGGCAGCGAGCCCGACCGAATAGTCTTGAGAAATGTCGTAAATCAGTGCCGCTGTCTTGGCCTTGAGCCTTCCCAGCGCCAGTTTTGCCGCGACCTGCCCCTGTTCGGTGTCGATGAAACACACGCGGAATACGAATTTCTTGTTTTGCGTCACGATGGGATTGGTGGCAGTGGGGCTGATCATGGGGATCTTGCGCCGTTCGGCATAATCCGCGCCCGCGATCGTGTCCCCAGAGATCATCTCGCCGATGATGGCTACCGCCTTGTCCTTCTCGATGAGCCGGGACACCGCATTCGCGGACTCAACCTTATCGGATTTGGTGTCTGCCAGTTTCACGTCGATGGGACGGCCCAGCACCTCGGGTTCCATTTTCTTGGCAATGGTGATGCCATCCAGTGCCATCTGGCCGTAGGCTGCCACATTTCCGGTCATGGGAAGGTATGCGCCGATTATGATGGGTTCCGCGGCAAACGCGGTCGCAGCAAGCACCGAAAACAGGATCAGGACAGCCGACAGTGTTCTCGACATCCACTACCTCCAGGCACGTGTGATGAGCTATTCTCCGCTCGACAGCAGGCACTGCCGAGTCATGTTCTCTCGCTGTATTCAGTGGTTGGGTGTAAAACTGAGAAGACCCGACCCGATCGGGTGATCAGTAAAGCACAAACCGGCCTGAAAAGAAACGATTTTGACTTTCACCGCGTGTGCCACGCGCCGTGATTCCCGCCCGGAGCTTTTGGTCATGCGGATTTCACTTTGACGAAAAGCCCCGCGGCGTGTATCTTTCGCGGCCATGAGAGCTCGCACACCAGACTTGGCAGTAGGCGTCATCGGCGCAGGTTCCATGGGCAGGCATCACGTGAGGATCATGTCCCGAATGCCTTCAGTGCGCATGGTAGGCTTGTACGATCCGGATCCGCAGAGATCGGATGCCATGTGCACGGCACACGGTTGCACCTCGTTTACCGCTATCGAGCAGCTGCTCGATCAGGTCGACGCGGTGAGCGTGGCAGCCCCCACCTCACTCCACCTTGAGATCGGTGAGCTCTGCCTTGACCGCGGCATTCACGTCTTGATGGAGAAACCCCTTGCCCACAGCGTCACGGGCGCGGCGAAACTCGTGAATATTGCGGCAAAGGCCGGCTTGGTACTCATGGTGGGGCACGTGGAGCGATACAACCCCGCGGTACGGAAACTCATGGATCTGCTCCATACGGCACCCGAACCGATTGTTTCCATCGATGCGAGGAGGCTTATGCCTTTTGACGGCACCCGCTGCATGGATGTGGATGTGCTCGACGACCTGCTGATACACGACATCGATCTGGTGCGGGAAATTGCCGGAGCGCCCGTTTCCCGTGTGTCTGCAGTCGGCCGACCGGTGTTTTCTTCCCAGACCGATGTGGCGCATACCAGGATCGACTTTGCCAACCAAGCCACCGCGGTGTGCTGGACCGGCAAATGCTCGCCCAAGAAGGTTCGCGCCCTGGCCGTTACCACTCCCTCACGGTACTTGGAGGTCGACACGCTTGCCCGATCGCTCTTCGTTCACACCGCGGAGCAGCTCCCTCAGCCGAGCGGCAGCGTGTGTCTCATGGGCAGTATTCGCAGCGAGTCAGTGCCCGTTCCCGATGAAGAGCCTCTGTGGGTCGAAATTGAGGACTTCATTCGTGCGGTCCAAGAGGGCGGAAGCCCGCTTGTAGACGGAAATCGCGCACTTGCTGCCATGGAGACGCTTGATCTGGTACGCAGTTCCATCGCCTCGGCAGGAGCCGTGATTGACGCGCGGCCGCAGGAGCATACTGCACGTCGGTGAACACGCCCACGCCAGCGCACGCGCACCGCATCCGGAAGGGAGCCACACACTCACATCCCGTAATCATATGACCTTGTCGCCTATTGACATTGAAACGACTTGATGAGTCAGGTCGCGAGTTGCGGTGCCACCGCAGCGCGGTTGCCAGCGGATTTTGGGCACTTCCGCTGCTTTACCCCCCGGCCCCGTCAAGTATAATCACGATTTCACTGTTAAACTTCTGATTATTAACATAATTAGCTTGATGTTACTTGACACATTGGACCTATATGACTATAATCATGACAATATGCTGCGAAGCATTATCCATCACGCCATGGTAGCCAAAATGATGCGAGCCAAGTTTCACACCGCCACTTTGAAGCCGTGCCTGCCAGCACAACTGGCAACCGTCACTCGTCCCACCCCTCGCTTCCTCCATCTCGTGATCTTTCTCGCCAGACCGATGCTCTCCGCCTGGTGTGCTCCGTTGACCGCGTTTAAGGCTAGCCTGGGGACCAAGCCATGAAATGGTTTTTTCGTGCCCGTACAAGAGTCTGTGGACCCGAGAGGTTCTTTGAAGAGCTCGAATCCCGCATCGTGCTGGATGCTTCGGTTGATGCTTCCGGGCACGATCATCCTCTTGGCCATCACGATTTTCATGGCCAGTTCACCGCGGGGGCGCGGATCACGCCCCTGCTGACCATCACACGCAAGCAATCACCGCGGATGGGTCTGATCAGGATTTCAACGTGGTGCTGATTTCCAATGCCCTGCCCGACCTCGGCATGCTCAGCAAGGCTGCATCCGAGCACGCGCACGTGGTGATCTTTGATGGCGCCAAAGACAATCTGGATACCATCAATGTGCGTTTGCACGACATGGTGGAATCGTCAGGTCACAAAATAGACCATCTCGCGGTGCTCGATCATGCCAAGGCAGGCCAATGGAAGATAGGATCGGACAAGTTCGACCTGTTCAGCCTTCCGTCCAGGCGATCGTCCTTTGAAGACCTGGGGAGCACGTTGAGCGATGCAGGACAGATACAGTTGTACGGTTGTTCGCTCGCCGGCGACCCCATGGGACAAGCCCTGGTAGACCGTATGGCGCTGTTCACGCACGCGGACGTGTTTGCCAGTCTTCACAAAATTGGGGGCATCGCACATGGTGAGGGCAGCAGGCCCTTTGCCGAGTCCGCGTCCTCGTTGACTCAATCGCAGTCTCCTGCGGAAGCTCCTGTTTCCACCACCGCGTCTGTACACGGCACTGCAGCCGACACAGCACCGCAGCATTCGCTGGCAACTCCGAAGGCCAGCCACTCAGCCCTTTCGGTGAGCCAATCCGTCGATTCCAATGGAATCCCGTTCATGTTTCAGCCGCTTCAACCCGACGATCCTCCGGTGATTATCACTGATGCGGACTCCATGCGCGTGGAAGGGTTCGGTGCGCAGACCATTCCTGAAATTGCGGTCTACGATCCGGGCTCTCGGTTTGTAGACGTGGTCCTCAGCACGAATCACGGCGGCCTGAGCGTTCCCAACCCGCTCACGCATCCAGGAGTTGAGGTCAGAGGCAACAATGGCAGGAACGAACCCGTGCTTCGCTTGAGCGGCTTCTTCAACGACTTGAACGACACGCTGAAACAGGTCACGTACAAGCCGATCAATGGGTACACAGGACCTGACGACCTCGGGATCTATCTGCACAGTCGCAGCAATCACAGTCTCTCGGAAATGTTCGTCCCGTCAGTGGAGAAGACTCTGCCCATAGAAGTGGTGCCGAAGGATTGAACAAGAGAAGCGGGTGTATTGATCCCCTATTGATCCCGTGAACTCCCTACCTGGATAGTCACAACGAACCATGAAAATGCCACCCTGTCCAGCGACCAGCGGGAGCTGGCAAGTGCTTAAAGTTCTTGGGGATGGGGGTTCGGGGGAAGGCCCTTCTTTCAAGAAGGGCCTTCCCCCGAAAATGCATTTTCATAGGAACTCCTAACACGAAATGGTCGTGACACGGGAGCCTCGTTGACGCGTGAGGTTTCTTTCCTACGTGCGCTCACGAAGTCCCGCCGCTCTCCTGCAGCCCTTGGGAGCACGCCTGAATGAGACAGGGCTATCGCCTTGCCATTCGGACGGTAATTTTGGCCACAGGCCCCTCACAGCTTAAATCAGAGACGTAACATCATGGTGTTCGGATAATGTGCGAGCCAAGCGGACGAACTTCCGGCACGGAGTACGAGCGTCAATAGATGCGTCCGAAGTCGCATTGGGATATGCCTGACGGATTGGTCCGGACCACTCCGCAGAGAAATGGCTTCGGCCCAAAGACCTTGCCAAATCTGTAACCGTATCAGCGCGGCCGAATACTGGGACAATCTCCTGATGCGCATGGAGAATGACGAGCATTCTCCATGCGCCTGGGCATACTGTTCAAAAAACTATTAAGAGACCGTCAAGATCACTCTCTGTTCTTGAGTGCGCTGCACCGGGTCTCGACTCCCCAGATGGGTGGTGTCATTGTCCATGACCGTCACCGTGAGGATATCCGTTCCTGTGAAATCGCCGTACGGCGCGCCGTACCAGTACGGCTCATATCGCAGGTCAGTATTCAGGGCGTAGTTCAACTCTGTCTGAGGTCCTCTCAAGTACAGGAGAGAATCTCCCGGAGGTCCCGAATCGTCGATCACTATCGTGACATCAGGCGGCGTAGCGGTCAAGCTCAGCGCTCCGTGGTGAGCGCGAATAGCCACATCCAGCGTGTCCGCGTCGTTCGCGCTCACGAGGGTGGTCGGAATCGCTTGCGGCCCACCACCTGCAATCATTGTGGCAGTCGGGTCCATATCGATTTGTGGCGTATTGTCAATGCTCGTCATGAGCACGTTGATGTTCACCGTGGATTCTCCGTCGCGTACCGCATGGCGTGGGGTGTAGTCGTAGGGTCTGCAGTGGTCAGGGGGTCGTAGGCGGGTTACCGTCCGTCGGGCGGCACGTTCAACGGCAGGCCATCGCCCCCGTGGTTGGCCCAATCGTTCACATAGATATGGAGCGTGTCCGCACCTGCTTTGGTCCCTGTGTATTCCAGGCTTGCCAGCGCCTGGTTGAGCCACGGCAAATAGGCCTCAAATTGCCATTCCTGGTCGCTCACGTGGACAAACTTGTTGAGAGATGACGTGTCCTTGAGCGTAAGAGTGCCGTAGTCAACGCTCACATCGCAATAGTACAGCCCATGGGCAGCCTCTTCCCAGTCCAGGTCAGCCACGGAGATCAGGTTGTTCCCGGTGAAGTCAAAGGGTATGTTCTGATTCACCGTTGCAGTCATGGGCGCGGTAATGAACGGGATGCCGTTCGCTCCGTCGACAAAGATGGCAGTAAAGTCGCCTGAATGGGAAGGATTGGGAAAGTTGGGATCTGTATCAAAATAGTCGTAATGGATGATCGACCCCCCGTTGTACCCCGCGGGGAACTGTCCACTGAGGGTAGCGAGGCTCCCATTGATCTGAGCAGGCGTGCCCTGGATCGAAATGTTCGTGGTGCCGTCACCGGTGACAGTCGCCCCGCCCACTGCAGCGATGTTCAGTTGGGACCACGCTCCGCCACCCGGGACTGACAGAATGACCTTCGGCAGGCTATCAGGGGTGAAATCACCATCTGAGACGTGAAAGTACTCACGGAGGGGTATGATCGTGGTGACCGTAGTGTTCGTGCCCTCGCCGCCAGGGATTGCTTCAGCAGGATAGGTGTTCGGTTCGGGGGACCAATCTAGCGGGGGACTCACCACTATGGTATCGAGTGTCTGGGAATCCCACGGGTTGTCGCCACCGGACTCCAGGTCAAAGACACTGAAAAGCGCAGGCGGCGTGCCTGCATACCCTGCAGAGAGGTCACCGGTGAGGTAGTTGAGCGTGGCGTTCACGTCAGCCTGGGGCCCGCTGATGGTGAGGTATAGGCCGGGATTTCCGGTAACCACGGCTAAGCCCTGAGGGACAGTACAAAGCTACTCCACCCGTCAGGTGGGACGAGATTGGGACCGTTGATGATGACCTCTACCCCGTCAGCTGGGGTGGGATCCGGACCGACTACGAACCGCCCGCCGAGATTTACGGTTTGTGGGGCTGCGTCAGTAACGATGTGGGTCTCTGTACCGCCGAACGGGTCGACCCAGGTCACGGTATCGAGCGTGGCTTTGTAACCGGCCAACTCGGAGGTGTTCAGAACCGGCGTAATGGATACCGAGGGATCTGAAGAATACTCCAGATTCCAGGCCTGACTTGCGTGTGAAGCGTCGAGCGCGTGGCCCGAAATGTCTGAGTCCACGGACGCGTCCAAAACGATCCGCTCTTCCAGCTCTTCAAACAATGGTATAGGTTTGCACTCCCTTACCCTGTTGCGTATAGCAAATTTCATCTCAAACTCCTTTCAGGCCGAGAGAGGCTTGAGTCGTGACTGCGACATTCCGGAGACGCGACTGCGACCCGCGTCCGCGATCTCAATTCGACACTAGCACATGAAATAGCAATGTAATTACATAGCTATTACCTAATGTTATATCATATTCCTCTCAATACGTCAACCAATTTCACTTGAATTTGTCTCATCAACCTAAATTTGC
The DNA here is from genome assembly GCA_963760985.1 of uncultured delta proteobacterium. Taxonomy (GTDB): domain Bacteria; phylum Desulfobacterota; class Desulfomonilia; order Desulfomonilales; family Desulfomonilaceae; genus JACRDG01. The sequence goes on from CAVXFM010000002.1 coordinate 72,823, forward strand.
ATCAAAAAACTAAAACTAAATGTCACAAAACCAAAGGAAGACCACGGGGAAACGTGGCCTTCCCACCTCCATACAGCGCCGAGCAATGTACCGGAGCGCTCGGATCGCCAAAGGCATGCGCTCTCTTCCCGCATCGCGGAGAAGCGTCTCAGACTCACTTCCGGATAATATCAACATAATTTCAATTACCACCTACTGCGCGGGTTGCCTGTCAAGCCGGAAAAGATCGTCTTCACCTCGACCGCATGCCGTGTATCGCTCAGGGCCCGGGAACCGCTGCTCAGGCAATGATTCCCGGGCCAAGGGCTTTTATGTGCTCATAGATGTCAGTAATAGATGGGAATGCTTGCCCCCGCGGCCCTGCTCACCGGGCTCCCGTGCCAGAAGGGGTTTGCATTGGTGCCCCGGTCGTCAACCGTGATCTCCAGGACATCGTCCGCGACGCTGTCACCCGGATTGCCGTACGTGCCCAGATGGTCATACGTGAGGTTTGACAGATACGTATTGACGTCAGCCAGGTTGCCTCTCACGTACAGCCACGACGGGACCCAGTCGTTTCCGGCCGTGGCTCCGGGAGGTGTAGACACCGAACTACCCGGCACGTCCTGGATGACCTGGACTCCCGGGATCGCTCCAGTCCCTCCGATGGTCGCGTGGTACACTGCGAGTCCCACATCCACCACCTGAGCCTTCATGTCGGCGATTTGCACTCCGCCAAAGATCCCCGCTGCCCCGGTTCCGCCGGCCGCGGTGATGGTCGAGGGAGCGGTGATCACCGGCCCGTCGGTCGCGCTAAAAGGTGCTACGTAAGCCGGGTCCGCCGTAACCGGTATGTACAGCGTGCGGGTCACCAGAGGCGCGGAGTCGACATCGAGCGAGTGATTAGGATCGGTCAGGGTCACGTCAATTTCCGCGTTGCCCGTTCCTCCGTTGAGGCTAGCCTGCATAGTGGCAAGAATCGCATTGAGGCTGTCATAGGGAGCGTCAATTTGCCACGATCTCGCGAGGACGCCCGTCCCGCTCGGCTCCTTAATCGTGACATCACCGCCGCTGGCAGCAACTTCCGAGAAATTGAGGGAGTCTATGAGGTTGCTGGTGAGAGGCCGGGGGTTGTACGTTATCACGCAGTGCATCAAGGGCACCACGTCCGAACCGCCGACTGTGATGGTCGGCGCACCGCTGACCCGGATAGCGCCGGAAAGATCCACGAGCGCAGCGCCGTCGGTTGGAGGAACCACGCCGAGGGTAATCGACGGGTACGGCGTACCAAGATCGCCGTGATAAGCAGCGAGATCCCCGGTGTCCAGAATGTGATCCATGGAAATCGAAGGATCGGACGAATAGCCCAGATTCCAGTTGTGAAGAGGATCGGAACCGCTATGCGGATTGTCATGGATCGTCGGGTCCACCGAAGCGTCCAGAACAATACGCTCTTCGAGTTCCTCGAATAAATGCTCTCCACCAGTTACTGCTACCCTGTTACCAAATAAGAAACCCATGACAAATTCCTTTCTTGCAACCAAACTTGGCTTCCACAGCGCAGATGACCTTCGCTCGTTTTGCGATGCCCTCGGCACGGCCAAAGATTTCCCTGGGGCCGAAACGTTGCGAGGCTTGCGCGGAAGGAACCCTCTGCATGGGACATCGAACCATGCTCGTCTGTCTTGAGAAGTCGCGGCAGTCCTTAACACGCGTGTCTCTGGCATGCATGCCTCCAGACGTCATTCCACAAGGAGAAACGACGAAGCAATCTCCGGATTTTTAGCGACCGGATTTGCTTCGGGCTCTGGCCTTGACAATGACCGCGTACTGCGTCGTGTTTCCACAGTCTTGCCGCGTGTATCGAAATGGATGCCTGTAATTGCTCTGAGCTGAGACCTCCTTTTCCGCGTCGTTCAACTGCCAGTCACAAGGAAGCGTCACCCTGGTGCCAGGTTTATGGGCAAACCTCTCCCTATGGCCGGGAAGAGCACGAGCGAGCCCCCTATCCGTTGATAAGGCACAGTTTCTCACGGATGTGTCCGCAAGCCCGTCTCTCGACAAGGCTTGCACCTCGGACTCTCGTGAGGATCCCATCCCCCTTCCCGCGTGACGACATAACAATTCTTAAGGCGTCCGCCAGGATCCCCCAAATCCTCTCCGTGATAACTCCGATTTATTTCATACGTTACGTGTAATCTTATACCAAATGACGAGCTGTTTGTCAACCTATTTGGTCATATTTTTGTACAGGTAGGTATTTTCTTAGGATAAATCGTCACAAATGCTGGAGACGGCAACAGGCAATGACACGCTTCTGGCCTCACACAAACCCTGCGCCGGGCCAAAAGCTTGGTTGCGGCCCCTGTGCGGGGAACCCCGCACAGGAGTTTGCGGAAGATGCTTGCAGATCCTCGCCCGCGTTCGCTTCGAGGCGGAGGACCCGCAAGGATGTTGATGTCCCTTAGGCAGTTTGATACAGGATGGGGATCGTCACCGATGTGCTTCGGTTCACGGGATTGCCCCACCACGGAGAATTCGCGTTGGTTCCTCTATCATCTACGGTGACCGTCACGTAATCATCAACAACGGCATCGCCCAGGGTCTGTCCGTATTTGGAACCGTGGTCATCGAGACGGTTGTACTGCAACGTAGCCAGGTAGTCGTTGACATGGTCCACGTTGCCCCTGATGTACATCCATCCTGCGACCCAGTCGGTTCCATCATCCACGCCAGTCTGGGTTCCGTTCGCAGGCGGAGCCTGGATTACTTGCACGCCTGTGTGAACCGCGTCGGCGGACGACAAGACCCCGTAAGCCACCCGAATGCCCACGTCAACGGTCGGGGTCGCTGAGTCTGCGATCACCAAGTCGTTGGGTGTTACGAACAGGTTCGCCGCTGCTGTGTCCACGCCATCAAGGAGGATCTGTGCTGGCTGGGTAGGAATCGTCGGGTTGACGGCAGCGGTGACCAGTACCACCGCCACTGGCAATCACAGGGATATAGAAGTTTTGCACGACAAACGCGGAATCGGCCCGAGTAGTGGGATCCCCATACTCAGTGTCGGTCACGCTCACCATAAAATGGCCCGGAAGGCTCGCGCTTGAGTCCATGTTTGCCTGCATGGTGGCCAGGATTGCATTGACGCCGTCGACAGGCCCGGTGATCTGCCATGTGGACCCCGAGGTTGCGGAGCCCGCAGTGGGCCCGGTGATCGAGACACCGGAGTCAGCGTTGGTCGTAAAGGTCAAACTCTTGATCGAATTCTCGCTCGCTTGGAGCGGGTTGTAATCGATCATTACGGTCATATCGGTGGTCACGCTCCCTAAGATACGGACCGCGCCGCTCAGGTCCGCCACTCCACCCGCTGTGGTGGGAATGATGGGCCCCATGTGCGCGGAATCGAAACCGGGCGGCGGCGAAAGCGAGAGGTCTCCCGGATAGGCTACCAGGTCTGCCGTGTCAAGTACGTGGTCCATATGTGCGGAGGGATCTGACGAATATTCCAGATTCCAGTGAGCCGCTGCGTCTGCCATGTGATCAGGACCGCCGCTTAACGTGGCATCCACGGACGCGTCAAGAACAATTCGTTCTTCCAATTCCTCGAAAAGCCGTTCGGCGCGACAAACCGTAGTCTTATGCGCAAAGAGTCTTCCCATATTGGACATCCTTTCTTCTGACCTAGCTTGGTTCTGAAAGCAACACATCTATTGATTGACCAGGCCACACGGTCGACGTTTCCCTGATCGCGAACCGTGCGCCACACTTATCCGATCGAATTCGCCTGAGGTATCAAAGCCTCCCTGCCCCAGCTAATCACACCTCCTTTCACGGCGGTCTGATGAATTGCGTGTAGCGCGCAAGAGCGTGCGCACTCATCCCTCACCCCACGCGTGTTTCGCTGGAGGAGGCCATGGATCGCAAAGGACCACCACGCGGTTCTTCATCTCTACTCGCGACCAAACCAAACTGTGCCTGGGGACAATTTAAGCTGTGAAGAGCACCCTGCCCTCGCCAGGCGGTTTCCGACACGATGGAGCCGGGCAGCCCATGCCCCCGATTCCACACACTGCTATTTACTAAGACGTAAAAGCTAAATATTCTAGAATGCTATCCAGCTATTTTATATCAAAAAGTTGTACTTATGTCAACCTCTTTCTCGTTAAATCTCTTATCATATTGTATTTTAATGTTGTTCCATACTTCTTCTTCGCACTAACCTGGAGTTCAGGCGGCACCAACGTCGAGCCTACGTTTCTTATCATACTGATATTATGGTGTTATCTTGTCACGCGCCTTTACACCCTTCTCGCCTCCCCTCACCCTGGACTACCGCGTCGCGCCAGTTGGTACTCACAAGACGGACTTTGTTTTCGGGTGACCAAAGGGCGCAGCCACGGGCGTGGCCTTGAGATCGGGATATGCGCGTTGAGGGGCGAGGAGAGGCTGATTCCCTGCTCAGGCACGGAACCAGCCTCAAGGCCGGGGAGTTAGATTACCGTGATAGGAGTCACTGCCACGTTGTCGCCGGCGCAGATGTCATTCTTCGGGAGGAACGACTCATCCCTCACCGTGACTGTGAGCTGATCATCGCCGTGGTACCCGGGAAAACTGCGGTATTGTACTTGCGACAATACGCACTGGAGATTTGCAATCGGCCCTCTCACCCCCACGCGAGCCCCCTGTTCAAGCGGCCGTCCGTCAGGGCCATCGGTGCCGAAATAGGTGACAGGAGGTTGCACCAATCCTTCAATGTTGCAATTGTCGGTCGGAACGGTCACGACTCCATGATCTACCCTCAGGACCACGCCTACTTCATTTGAATCCTGATCGAGTACCCGACACGGGGAGAGCGAACCACGTATTGCTCGGAATGAGCTGAGGACTGGGAACCGTGGGCAAAGGCTCATGCGGCATCCTGTCTACGGGAACATAGAGTGTCCTGTCCACGAGCGGCGCGTCGGTAGTGTCGGTCGAATGGTCCGAGTCAGTGAGAGTGATATCTATTTGCGCGGCACCGTTGAAGCACGTGTTTATCGTAGCCTGCATGGTGGCCAGGACCGCGTTGATACTGTCCACTTTGCCTTCCAACGTCCATAGAGTGCCGCTCCCGGAAACAGTCACGTCAGCGGAAGTGGTGTCCGTAAAGGATAAGGAACCTATGCCATTGCTGGTCAATGGCCTCGGATCTGCCGCAATGGTCATGAACATGGTCTGCGTGGGGTCACCGGTTATCCGGACAGCGCCGGAAAGATCCGCGACCAATGAACCATCCCTCACCGTGGGCACCGCGTACAGTTGAATGCCCGGTAAGGGGGTTCCCAGCTCCACGTCCACCAGTGCCAGGTCATGGTGATCCAGCACCTGCACCATCTTCGCGGACGGCTCGGACGAGTAATCCAGGTCCCAATTGCCCTCCCCGGAATGTGAGGCGTCCTCATGGCCTGGAGACATGGCCTGATCGAGCCCTGACAGGAGTCCGTGGAAAAGGTCAGGACCGCCAGCATGATTGCCCAGCGCAGTGGAGTCAACCGACGCATCCAGGACAATACGCTGCTCAAGCTCTTCAAAGATTATTTCAGGGCCGCACACTCTCGCCCTGTGGTGATCGCGAAATCTCATGACAAGCTCCTTACTATTCTCGACCTATTCCCGGCTCCTGTGAGAAAGAGACACCGAGGAGTTCTCTGTCTCGGAAGCGCTGTTGACGGATGCAACGACCTGAAACGCCCAACAAGCCCAACAGCGTCCCCCGAAGAAGGTGTTTCCGGTAGAGCAAGCCTCTCCGAATAGGCTTTGCGACCTTTTCAGCCTGTGATATACCGCTGCTGATCTCTTGGCGGTTTCAGAGAAACCAGGGTCCGCAGGATGAAACCGTTTGACTGACAGGACAGCTATGGGCACTATTCTCACGGTGCACTCCGGAGGATTTGAAGCATTTTCCGCACGCATCGCATGATCGGAGCATAAATATCAGATTTGCTTATAGCAAATTGACGCAAATATGTCAAGTAGTTTCTAGCATCTAAGCGGGAGCAGCTAATTTTATGATAGTTTTACTTGGGCAATACCATGGATGACCGCCACCTCAATCTCATCTGCCGTGAACTCCACATCGGGATGCACCAGGCAAAGGCCTCAGCGCTCCTTTTGCACGAGGGCTGCACGGTTCCTTTCATCGCCAGGTACCGTAAGGAAGCCACAGGGTCCCTGGACGAGATCGTGGTCGCGGCGATCCGGGATCGGTTGGAACAGCTCGCGGATTTGGACAAGCGCCGTGACGCCATCGTGGCTTCCCTCGAAGAAAGGGGCCTGCTCACCGAAGAGCTTGCACAGCGCATCGATGCCGCGGACAAGATGGCGGTTCTGGAAGACATCTATCTGCCGTACCGGCCCAAGCGTCGTACCAGAGCCATGATCGCGCGAGAGAAGGGCCTGGAGCCTTTTGCCGAGAAGATTTTTGCCCAGCAGTCCTTTGACGTGGAACAAGAGGCAGCCGGTTTTGTTGACCCGGAAAAGGGAGTGGGTTCGCCAGATGAAGCCCTTGCGGGGGGGCGAGACATCATCGCGGAATGGATCAACGAAGACGCGAAAGCACGGGCTGCAATGCGAAGTCTGTCTTTTGACAAGGGAAAGGTTCGCTCCAAGGTCGTCCGCGGGAAAGAAGAAGAAGGCGCCAAGTTTCGGGATTATTTTGACTGGGAAGAAGACCTGGCGACCGCCCCCGGGCACCGGTTGCTTGCGATTTTCCGCGTGGAAAAGCAGGGAGTCGTCTCGCTCCAGATCAGGCCGTGGGAGGCTGCTGCCCTGGAACTCCTGAGAAAGCGTTTTGTCAAGGCATCGAACCCCGCAGCAGGACAGGTTTCCGTGGCCATGGAGGATAGTTACAAGCGGTTGATGGCCCCTTCGATGGAGACGGAGGTCCGCGGCGAAGCCAAGAAGAAATGTGACGAAGAAGCGATACGTGTGTTTTCCGACAACCTGCGCGAACTCCTACTTGCCCCTCCCCTGGGACGCACGCGGGTGATGGCCTTGGATCCGGGTTTTCGGACCGGCGCAAAGCTGGTGTGTCTGGATGAGCAGGGCAAGCTGCTCTTTCACGACACCGTGTACCCGACTCAAAGCCCAAAGCTCGCGGATGAGGCGGCAAAGACGGTCAAGGCTCTGTACGAGCGATACCGTATCCAAGCGATCGCGGTGGGGAATGGAACGGGAGGCAGAGAAACCGAGGCGTTTCTCAAGTCCCTGGGGCTTCCGCAATCCGTAACCATAGTCATGGTCAATGAGAGTGGCGCTTCGGTGTATTCCGCGTCCAAGGCGGCTCGCGATGAATTCGCGGACCATGATGTGACGGTACGGGGCGCGGTCTCTATCGGTCGTCGACTTATGGACCCTCTCGCGGAATTGGTGAAGATAGATCCCAAGTCCATCGGAGTGGGACAGTACCAACACGATGTCGATCAGACCGCACTCAAGAAAAGCCTGGACGATGTGGTGATGAGCTGCGTGAACCGCGTGGGCGTCGAGATCAATACGGCCAGTAAAGAGCTGCTCACCTATGTTTCCGGGCTCGGGCCCTCGCTGGCCAAGAATATCGTGGAATGGCGCAACGAGCACGGACCGTTTCGTTCGCGCAAAGAAATCCTCAAAGTACCAAGACTCGGTCCCAAAGCTTTTGAACAGGCGGCAGGTTTTTTACGCATCCGGGATGGGGTACACCCCTTGGATTCCAGTGCGGTTCACCCGGAGAGTTATCACGTGGTCGAGGCCATGAGTCGCGATGCAGGCTGCTCCGTTGCTGAACTCGTGCGTACTGAGGAATGCCGCGCCAAGATCGACTTGCGGAAATACGTCACTGAAACCATCGGGCTGCCGACTTTGCACGACATAATGAGCGAACTGGCAAAACCGGGCCTGGATCCTCGCGAAAAATTCGAGGCCTTCGCATTCGCGGAAGGCGTCAATGCGATTGAAGACCTCACTCCAGGCATGAAGCTGCCCGGGATTGTGACCAATGTGACTAAATTCGGCGCATTTGTAGACATTGGTGTGCATCATGACGGACTGGTTCACATTAGCCGTCTTGCCAATCGATTCGTCAAGGATCCGAACGAGGTGGTGAAAGTACAGCAGAGGGTCACCGTCACGGTGGTGGAAGTCGACATCTCGCGCAAACGGATCTCCCTTTCCATGACCGAATCAGCGGATCGCGGATTGGGCCGCGGCCAGCGGTAAACAAGCACCAGACTTCGGCTGCGGTGCTCTTCACGTTTCCTACAAACCGCATCAATTATTGAGAGGGTTATGTCTTGATTGACATGCCCTCTCGATGATATTTTGTCTTATTACTTCTGTTCTTCCCATAGCTTATATTTCCTACCTCCCTTCCTGCGGTTGACCCCTGTTCAAGCCAACTCTAACATAGTGGTTTACACGACGGTTTCTCTTGAGTTCGGACCGGGGCTGGGCCAGCCCAAGAGAAGAATCTCCGGATCGTTCTTCCGAACTCAATCGCTGTTATCAACCGCAACTAAGTTGAGGAGTGTCTCGAATCTGTCACGCAAGGATTTTTTCGGCTTTCCGGGAATGGGGTGCTCCACTGCCGGAAAACGGGAAGGAGGACTGAATCAATGAATTTCTCACGCCGTGAGTTCCTCGTGTTCTCCGGTGCGGTAGGAGCAGGAATCGCGCTGACCTCGCTCGGCATAGACATGGGACCTGCCAAGGCCTATGCAGACGAGCTGAAGATCAAGAAGTTGAAAAGCGCGAAGCAGTCTACGACGATCTGTCCCTACTGCGCGGTAGGGTGTGGGCTCATTTGTAGCACCGACACCAAAGAGGGAAAAATCATCAACATAGAGGGAGACCCCGATCACCCAATCAGCGAAGGCGCGTTGTGCGCGAAAGGGGCGGCCCTCTACCAGACCACCGCAAACAATCCTAACCGTTTGAAAAAGGTCCTGTACCGCGCGCCTGGAAGCGACAAGTGGCAGGAAAAGTCCTGGGACTGGGCTCTCAACGAAATCGCCAAGAAAGTCAAGGCCACGCGTGACGCCAATTTCATCGAGAAAAACGCCAAGGGTGAAGTGGTCAACCGGGTCGAGGCCATCGCGCATGTGGGAAGCGCGGCCCTGGACAACGAAGAGGTGTGGCTGCTCCAGGCAATGATGAGAGCGTTGGGGCTCGTGTACATCGAGCACCAGGCCCGTATATGACACAGCGCCACTGTTGCGGCTCTGGCAGAGTCGTTCGGACGCGGCGCAATGACCAATCACTGGACCGATCTGAAGAACAGTGACTGTATCCTCGTGATGGGCAGCAATGCTGCCGCCAATCATCCCATCTCCATGAAGTGGGTCCAGAGGGCCAAGGATCACGGCGCCAAACTGATTTCCGTGGATCCCCGTTTTACCCAGACCTCCGCACGTGCGGACTTTTACACAGCATTGCGCTCAGGAACGGACATCGCTTTTCTGGGCGGCATGATCAAGTACATCCTGGACAAAGACAAATACTTCAAGGAATACGTCGCGGAGTATACCAACGCTCCTTTCTTGGTGAACGAGAAGTTCGACTTCAAGGACGGCCTATTCTCCGGGTATGACAAAAAGGGGAAAAAATACGACAAGTCTTTCTGGGCATTTCAAAAAGACGACAAAGGAATCCCCCTGAAGGACGTCACGCTTCAGAATCCCCGATGTGTGTTCCAGTTGCTGAAGAAACATTATTCCCGATACACCCCGGAAAAGGTTTCGGAAATTACGGGAACCCCCGCGAAGGACCTGCAGACCGTGTACGAAATGTACGCGAGTACAGGTGCCAAGGACAAGGCAGGCACCATCATGTACGCCATGGGCTGGACCCAGCATACGGTGGGGGTTCAGAACATCCGCGCCATGAGCATTGTCCAGTTGCTCCTCGGCAACATGGGTATTGCCGGTGGCGGCGTAAATGCGCTGCGGGGCGAGTCCAATGTGCAGGGTTCCACGGACCACGCGGTCCTGTTTCACATTCTTCCGGGCTATTTGAAGGTGCCGCATGCGTCTCAAACCACGTTGGAAAAGTACAATGCCCAGTCGACTCCCAAGTCTGCGAACCCGATGTCAGCCAACTGGTGGCAGAATTATCCCAAGTACTCGGTAAGCCTTCTGAAGTCTTTCTGGGGCGTAAACGCGACAAAGGAAAACGACTTCGGGTACGCATGGCTGCCCAAACTGGATGCAGGCCAGAATTGTTCCTGGCTGAACCTGTTTGACGCTATGTACAACGGCAAGATCAAGGGATTCTTCGCATGGGGACAGAATCCTGCATGCTCGGGCGCAAACGCCAACAAAGTGCGCCAGGCCATGGCAAAGCTGGACTGGCTGGTCAATGTGAACATCTTCGACAACGAGACCGGTTCTTTCTGGAAAGGACCGGGTATGGATCCCAAAAAGATCAAGACTGAAGTGTTCATGCTCCCCTGCGCAGCTTCGGTAGAAAAAGAAGGAAGTATCACCAATAGCGGACGCTGGGCCCAGTGGCGGTACAAGGCTGCCAATCCTCCCGGACATGCCAAACCTGATGGCGACATCATGGTTGAGCTGATGGACAAGATCCGCGCGATGTACAAGAAAGGCGGCAAGTTTCCCGATCCGATCCTTAAGCTCAAGTGGGATTACACAAACGCGAAAGGGCAATTCGATTCCCACAAGGTGGCAAAAGAGATCAACGGGTACTTCCTCAAAGACGTGACCATCAAAGGGAAGGAATATAAGAAAGGGACCCTGGTCCCCAGCTTCGCGTTCCTTCAGGCGGACGGGAGCACCTCGTCGGGCAATTGGCTTTACTGCAACAGCTATACCCCCGCGGGGAACATGATGGCCCGTCGCAAGAAAGACGATCCCACAGGGCTGGGACTGTTTTCGCAATGGTCCTGGTGCTGGCCGGTCAATCGCCGGGTGATTTACAACCGGGCCTCGGTGGACCTTCAAGGGAACCCGTGGAATCCCAAACGACCGTTGTTGGCGTGGAAAGACGGCAAGTGGGTAGGCGACGTGCCCGATGGCGGCTGGCCGCCTATGGTCGACAAGGCCAAGACCAAGTTGCCGTTCATCATGAAACCGGATGGTGTTGCGTCCATATTCGGTGCAGGACTCAACGACGGACCGTTCCCCGAGCATTACGAGCCGTTGGAATGTCCGGTTTCGAAGAACTTCATGTCCGATCAGTTCATCAACCCGACCATCAAGATCTTTGCCGGTGAAATGGACAAGTACCTCACCTGCGATCCTCGTTTCCCGTTTGTCGCGTCGACTTACCGGGTCACCGCGCATTGGCAGACTGGTGTGATGACCCGATGGCAGCCGTGGCTCATCGAGGCTCAGCCGCAGATGTTCGTGGAAATGAGTCAGGAGTTGGCCAAACTTCGCGGCATTAAGGATGGCGAGAAGGTCAAGGTCTCCTCAGCCCGCGGAGAGCTTGAGTGTGTGGCTATGGTCACCACCAGGTTCCGGCCGTTCAAAGTGGGTGACATCACAGTGCATCAGGTCGGAATGCCCTGGTGCTTCGGCTGGGTTACTCCCAAGAACGGCGGGGAAAGCGCGAATCTCCTGACACCTAACGTGGGAGACCCCAACACCATGATCCCTGAATCCAAGGCGTTCATGGTCAACGTGGCAAAGATATAGGGAGGTGAAAAACATGTCAGGATATTCCATACTTGTGGACACCTCCAAGTGCACCGTGTGCCGTGGTTGCCAAATTGCGTGCAAGCAGTGGAATCAGCTACCTGCCACACACACCAAGAACGTGGGATCTGTACGAGAACCCCCAGGATCTGTCTGTGGACACGTACAAGATCGTCAGGTTCTCGGAAGGCTCCAACGGCGACGGCAAAGCCCACTGGTATTTCTTTTCGGAGCAGTGCAGGCATTGCCTTACTCCGGGCTGCATGGGCGAGGTGGAAAAGGGAGAGATCGTTCAGGACGAGAAAACCGGTGCGGTCCTCTTTACACCCAAGACCAAAGGCCTGAACTTCAAAGCCGCACTTGAGGGATGTCCGTACAATATCCCGCGGCAGAACCCCAAGACCAAGGTCATGGCCAAGTGCACCATGTGCTTTGACCGGATAACGAACAACATGATTCCCGCGTGTGTCAAATCCTGCCCCACGGGCGCGATGACGTTCGGAGAGCGGGACAAGATCCTCGACGCGGCCAAGAAAAGAGTCGAGGAGCTGAAGAAAACCTTCCCCAAAGCAGAAGCAATCAATGCTGACGACGTGAGGGTGATCTACCTCGTCACCGACGACCCCAAGCTGTACCTGGAAGTTTGCCGCGGGCAAGTAGCCGCGATTTCAGTGACAATGCTTGCCGGGGGAAGAGACTTTTTGCAGGAAGTCCCTTCCCCCGATCCCCTGTCCCCAAAAACTCCTATCCCGTGGTGGCTCCCGTTGGTCGCGGCTGGCCCTGTTTCGAGAAAGCACGGACCGTCTTCACAGTGAGTCATGGGCTATGCCCTACGAGTCCGCTGCTCCCCATAGGGGATCACATTATAAAAAGTTTACGGGGGTGGGGGTTCGGGGGAGGCGACCCTTTTTCAAAAGGGGCCCTCCCCCGATGAATCATAATTCTTGGAAAGGTCTCAGACTTTTTTCGCGTACCCGATGGTCTCGAGGGATTTCTCGATCTCCTGGAGGATCACCGGATCGTCGATGGTAGAGGGGATGGTATAGGTTTCGCCGTCCGCGATCTTGCGCATGGTCCCGCGGAGCACCTTGCCCGAACGGGTCTTGGGCAGGCGGCTTACCACCACGGCCTTTTTGAACGACGCGACCGCGCCGACATCGCTCCGGACCATGCCGATGACTTCCGTGCAGATGTCGTCTGCCGAGCGATCCACGCCTGCCTTGAGCACGCACAACCCAATCGGAACCTGGCCTTTGAGATCGTCCGCGACGCCGATCACCGCGCATTCCGCCACATCCGGATGACGGGAAAGCACTTCTTCCATGCCGCCTGTGGAAAGCCGGTGACCGGCCACGTTGATCACGTCATCCACACGGCCCATCACAAACACGTATCCCTCCTCGTCCACGTATCCGCCATCGCCGGTGAGATAATAGCCCGGGTACGGATCCATGTACGATTCTTGGAATCGCTTGTCGTCTTGCCACAAAGTCACGAAGTTGGCAGGTGGCAACGGCAGCTTGACCGCAATCACTCCATTCGCATTCGGTCCCAATTCCTCGCCCGTTCCTGGATCGAGAATCTTTACGTCGTATCCGGGCATGGGCATGGTGGCTGAGCCGGGCTTAGTGGGAAAATACTCCAGACCGCGGAAATTGCCGCAGATGGCCCAGGCTGTCTCTGTTTGCCACCAATGGTCGATCACGGGTTTTTGGAGCAGGTTGGTGCCCCAGAAATACGTGTCAGGGTCGAGCCGTTCGCCCGCGAGAAACAGGCATTTCGAACTGAGAGATGTCATATTTCTTGAGATATTCGCCGCCTGCATCTTCCCTCTTGACCGCGCGAATCGCGGTGGGAGCGGTGAACAGCGCCTTGACCTTGTGTTCCGAAATTACCCGCCAGAATGCGCCCGGATCGGGCGTTCCCACGGGCTTGCCCTCGTACACGATGGTGGTAGCGCCCATCAACAAGGGGGCGTGTACAATGTACGAATGTCCCACGACCCAACCGACGTCCGAAGCTGCCCAGTACACTTCGCCCGGGCCGATATTGTAAATATGCTTCATCGTCCACTTGAGCGCCACCGCATGGCCGCCGTTATCCCTGACCACGCCTTTGGGCTTGCCCGTGGTTCCTGACGTATACAGAATGTATAGGGGATCGGTGGCTGCCACGGACACACAATCCGCGGGTTTTGCCGCGGCTTCCAGGTCGTTCCAGTCGAGATCCAACCCTTCTTTCATTTCTGCCTTGGCCATGGGCCGCTGCAGGATCACGCGCTTTTGCGGCTTGTGCGAGGAGATCTCGATGGCTTCGTCCAGGAGCGGTTTGTACGGGATTACCCGCTTTACCTCGATTCCGCAGGAAGCGGAAAGAATCACCACCGGTTTGGCGTCCTCTATGCGTATTGCCAACTCACGAGGGGCAAATCCTCCGAACACCACGGAATGGATCGACGCCAATCCTGGCGCACGCGAGCATCGCGAAGACGGCTTCCGCGACCATGGGCATGTAGATCAGCACCGTGTCGCCCTTGTTCGCTCCGAGTCCTTGGAGAAACCCTGCTATCTTCGAGACCCGCTCAAGGACTTCCGCATAGGTATACTTCTTGATCGTGTCCGTGACCGGGCTGTCGTAGATCAATGCGAGCTGATCGCCCCGGCCCTGCTGCACGTGGTAATCCACCGCGTTGAAGCAGGTGTTCAGCATGCCGCCTTTAAACCAGCGGTAGAACGGCGGGTTGCTGCTATCCAGGACAGTATCCCATTTCCGGTCCCAGATGATTTCTTCTGCCGCTCTGCCCCAGAAAGTCTCCGGGCTCTCCAGGGATTCTTTGAACGCTTCCTTGTACTTCATAATGACCCCCGACATGTGATGTGGAAGATACTGCTGCCGACGATCCGTTCACGGCGTCGGACGAGGTTTACGCGGATCAAAGTGTTTCGAGGTCGCTTCAGCACGTCAAGGCTGCGGTCGACCGTAGTTGGCCTGGCACCCAAGCGAATAACCGGTTACCGGATGGCGCTTCCTTCTTGGGACCCTGCACAGGCGGACTTCCCTACGCGTGGTTCATCCTTATATGAGTCTCTTTCCCTTCCCGAGCGGAACGGAATCTCCTCATCATCACACAATCCACAGACACCGCAGGCAATGCCGTGGTAGCTGAATCAAAGAAACTTTGCAAAGCCGGGTTGTGGTCCGGTCCCCTTCCGGACCGGCAGAGGAACACCATCATGCCAGCTTTCGCCTCTGTTGGCAAGGAATAGTGATCAGAATGCTTTGACCCTTGGTTCCGCATCTGGCATCATCTGGTGAGCTATGGAACAGGAGGAACGAATGTCCGATCGAACACCGCGAGCGCTCATCACCGAGCGGATCGAAAAAGCCGTTGCCAAGACCGAGGAAGAACTTCCTGCCCTCACGAGTCTTCTGGAGGCCTTCAAGGATCTCCTTGTCGAGACAGCGGTGATAAAGGCCGAGTTGGCCGATGACGACGTAATCGCCTTGCCCGCGGTGGATAAGGACGCGTTCCAGCAGGGTGTCCCCCTTGCTGACGCTGACATGTTCCGCATCCCCACCAATCTTCTCAAGGCAGCGGCCGAGCAAATCGGTCCCGCGATTCGCAAAGGCTTTCCTAAAATCGCAGAAGCCTCAGCCGCGATTCTCCTGGCCCTGGACAATGGCAAAATCGACCCGGCCAAGGCTGTTTCAGACCTTTTGCACAACAAGAAGGAGGAGTTGGAAAAGACTGCAGGCACGATCGACGTGAAACTCGGAATCCTACGATTTGTGCTCGGTCGGCTCGTCAAACCGTTCGTGGAAAAGCGTGCAGAAAGGATGGCAGCGGCAATCGAAGGTCTCGAATGGCACCGCGGGTATTGTCCCGTGTGCGGGTCATGGCCGAGCCTGAGCGTCCTGAAGGAACAGGAGGGTCAACGCTGGCTCACCTGTTCGTTGTGCTCGCATGAGTGGCGGTTCATGAGGACCGCGTGTCCGTTCTGTGACAACCAGGACGCGGAACGTCTCGAGATCTTCTTTTCCCAGGAAAGGGAGACCGAGCGGATTGAGGCATGCCATGCGTGTAAACGATACATCGTCGGCATCGACCTGCGGAACCGTGTACATGAGGTGGTCATGGAAGTAGCGCCTTTGGCGCTCGTGTACCTGGACCTTCTTGCCCAGGAAGAGGGCTTTACTCCAGGAGCGATCACCGACTGGAATGTAATCGATTAGATAGAGTCCAAAAGAGGGGGGCTCGTTTCGGAGTTCTCTTGAGGGAATGGCAGGCCCTTCTTGCGTCATTCCCGCAAGCCCCCACCAAGGCCCTCCTGATTTTAAGCACTTGCGTGGTGACGACGACACCGCTTTAAGAAAATTGTGCGTGGTTCCCGCGTGGGACCGTGTTCATCGCTGAGCGTGTGGAGGGGTACGCGCAGCACGCGATGCACCAGGCACGGCCCGTAATCACGAGCGTGTCCTGTGTAAGGTCCGGCTGGGTGCTGATTGTCTCAATTCAGCGACCACACAGAGCAGCAAGGAGCGGACAAGCTTGACGCCAAGGAGGGTAACCCTACCGTTGGGAGTTGACTCATGGATACACGACAGCACCGGCAAGGATCAGAGTCCCGCGTGTGGAGCGGTATAATATGCGACGGGAAAACTCGGAGGTTCGCCTTGGGGTGATCAAAAACCTGCAATGCAGGGGGTGACTCTCTCGCAAGAAAGGCACCCCCTGCAAGAAAACCTAACGAAACCGTCGCCCAGGATTGGTCGCCGATGATTCTCTCGAAACCGTGGCCTCGGAAACCGTCTTCTCCCAACCGCTGAGCGAAACAGCTTCACATGGAGGCTGCAAGGGATGCAGGCAGCAGCACACCTCTCAGGTCATCGCGGTAAGACGTTCGTTCGTTGCCCTGCTGACTCCATCTCAAGTCGCATCCCCCGACAGCAGAGTAGTTCCATGCGTGCACGCTACTACTTCGTTTTCTTCATTTTGGCTTTCTTGTGCACTTTGGCCTTGCATACCGGATAGGGCGGGCAGCAATAGTTGTAACAGGGTGCGCAATAAGGCACACACACGGGCGCACAATACATTGGTGCGCAATAAGTGGGGCAGCAGTTGCCACCGCCGCCGAAAAAGCCGCCGCCGCCACCAAAGAGGAATGCCGAGGCAGGCGTAGCATACGCGCCAACGAGCCCCAGCGAAACGGCCAGAACAACTAGCAATGCGAGTTTCTTCATCATTCACTCCTCACCTGAATTCAGGTTCGCCCCGTGTAAGGAGCGAACTTCACATGTATCCCCCTAACATAGCTCCAAGATGGTTGTCCAGAGAATTCACGCAAAAGAGCAGCCTGAGCCGCTCCAAAAGCGGCTCAGGCTGCTCTCACGAAAATGGGTGCGAAGCCTGGGGTGGGACAGCCGACTATCGAATTCCAATGAAGCCCATGGAATGCGAAGCGATCCTGCGCGGGGCACGTGTCCTTACGGAAACGGTCCTTGCGGCCCTGCGGGTCTCCTCGAGCGCCTTGCGATATACGAGGCGGGTGTCTCCGAAATGGTCGGGGCTCCCGAGCACCACGATGAGGAAAATATCCTTTCCGCCAGGAGCCAACTCGGTGGCAAGACAATGGCCGGCTCGAGAGGTGTAACCGGTTTTCCCGCCGATTACTGGCAGATTGTCGCGCAAGAGCTTGTTCGTATTTCGGACCAGGTACCCCTTCCTCTGGGTGGCGCTGGGAAGGACGTACGCCTTTGTGCGGCAAATGTGTCTGATCTTGGAGTTGGAAAAAGCCACGCGCGCAATTCGGGCGATGTCCCGAGCTGTGGACAAGTTGGAGACGACCTCTCCGCCGTTTTTTGCCTCTTTATCTCGTGCCACTTTCCGGTCCAGACCGCTGGGGGTGTAAAAGAAGGTGCTGGTGGCTCCAAGGGCCTTGGCCTTCTTATTCATGGCCTGGACAAACTTTTCCTTGCCGCCGGCAAACGCGCATGCCAGTGTCTCCGCACAGTCATTTCCCGAGCTGATGAGCAGACCATGAAGCAATTCATTGACCGTGAGTGTATCTCTCGGTTTCAGTCCTACCACCGATTTGGGCACTCTTTTGATATGATCCGGTACGATCAGTTTGCGATCGAGCGGCATATGGTCAAGCGTAACCAGGGCGGTCACCAGTTTGGTGAGGCTGGCTATGGGCAATTTCTTGTCCGGATTCCGCGCCAGCAAGGTCTGGTTCTTTCCCAGATCCACGCAGTAGAATGCCTTGGCCTGCACGACCTTGTGACTTGGTCGGCGTTTTACCCGGAGGTGCTTCTTGCGCGCTCTGGAGTAGTCTGCTTTTCTCTTGTATGCTTTTGCCTTGTATACTTTCGCCTTGTGGGCCTTGGCCTTCACGACCTTATGCTTGGCGGCTTTGCTGTGGGTCGGCGGGTTCTTTGGTTGCCGGGCTTCAGCCAGGGAGGGTAAGGCTACCCAGGTGAAGATCAGGAAGATGCCAAGGACAGCGGGAATAACGCGGCGACATAGGAGAAGAAGGGATGCGGGCATGTGCTTTTCTTTTCTCATCGGGTTATAGGCAGACTTTTTCCTTGTTAAATTCCGTCGTTAACAAAACAAGCTATACCATACTTTGTGATATTTGCAAAGGGGTTTTTCCTGTGGCTTGATATTACAATCGAAAGACGATAGAGTGAGCGACACCCTGGCAGGCAATTACGCAACGCAATCCTTTCCCGACAACGTGTCACGATGGACTCGATCCGCGCCAAGCCACGGAGGCAGACCCCACCGAAACGTAAGGATGTCAGTCCGATAGGAGCCTGTACCAGAAGTGGAACCGATTATTGGAGCATACTCGTAGTGTGATCCGAATCATGTACGGGATTCCGCCACACGTTTCTGGGAGAAGAACTCCTCTTCTCGTGAGCGGTATCGCGCTGAAAGGAATGACAAAATATGATCAGGGCAAAGATTTGGTTTCGATGTGCCGCCATGCACGACCCAGTGATGCCTGTGATGGTGCGGCCTGCAGTTATCGGATGGAAGGGAAAACACCGACAAATCGACCTTACCATCGAACGTGAGTTCGCGGGGGCAGAACTCCTCCGACGGATGAAAGGGTGGATCACGGTAGACCCTGTAGCCGCGATACAGGTGTTTGAGACACACGGTCGCCTCAAGTGCTTTGACAGTGGGGAACTCGTGGTCGAAGTAGAGGATGAGGATTCTCTGGCGTCTTTGAGGCACGACCTGCAGGAACACTTCCGGGACCAGTGCGACATCGAGGAGATCCCCAAGGGGTCCTGAAAGAAGTCGATGCCGGTCGATTTTCAAGACAAGACATCGCTGTCGAGTTCGCCGGTGCGTATGCGCACGGCCGAATGAACCCTTGCCACGACGATGTTGCCATCTTCCAACTTGCCGCTGGACCCGTGGAGGCGGATGGCCTCTATAATTCTTTCCGCAAGGTGAGCCTGAGCAGCCACGCTAATTTTTATCTTCGGAACCAGATCCCCGGATGAACGGAGATCGCCGAACGAACGGCCTCGAGGTTTGGGCGACGCGGCTTGCATGACCTCCGTGATGGTCAAGCCGCCGACGCCCAGCTCTTCGAGAGCCTCTTTGACGTCGTCGAGTTTGAAAGGCTTGAGAATAGCTTCGATGATGATCATGGGGACACACGCAATCCTTGAGCGCCACTGACCTGCAGTCTGGAGGGCGTCACACGGCAATCGCAGGGAAGTGACGCGTGCCTGCCAGAAGCTCAGGCATGCTCGGTATGGTAGTCATCGCGCGCGGTCGGCTCCGGCTAGGCACTTATGCGTCACCGGCCTTCCCGCGTGCGGGTTCGGTGGTGGCATCATAGGCAGACGAAAAAGTCACGCCCACGAGACTGAACGGTCACTCGGCACGAAACAAAACAGTTGACTTCACCCCCGGTGGTTCCCTACACTAAGAAGCTGTCTGAGGATGACCCAGGCGTTGTCCCGCGTGCCCCCGTAGCTCAGTGGATAGAGCGACGGATTCCTAATCCGCAGGTCGTAGGTTCGATTCCTACTGGGGGCACCAAAAATCCTAAAGACTAAGCCAAGTTAGCCACCACTAATTTGGCTTTTTTCTTTCTCAGGATGACCATTGTGTCAGTTTTGTGTCTTTCGTCCGGACAGAACCTTATTGGCCGCCGCTATCAAATTTGCCAGTTCGGGTGCGCTGTAATGGGTTGTGATCCTGTTGGACTTGTGGCCCAAAAGGTCCTGTCTGTCCTCGAAGCCCACACCCGCTGCACGAAGTCTCCGTCCAAACGTATGTTTCAAATCGTGGACCCTCACATCAGGCAGCCCCGCCCGCTTTCTGGCATTCTTCCAGACCGTGCCATAAATGCTGTAAAGTGTCTTCCCTTTTCGTGAAAACACATGGGTGGGATGCACGCCGCGCATCTCCTCAACTACCATCCGGGCAACTCGGTTCAGAACCACAAGCCGATCCTGTCGTTTCTTGACCCCCTTGCCCTCCTCTTCCCGGAACCGAGCAGGAATGATAAAAACAGTGGTATCTAGCTGCGGCACTGGCTGTTCCCATTCCCACAACAAGTTGCACACCTCCTGATCTCTGCAACCGGTGTTCACTGCAAAAAGGGCTGCCTTGGCGAGATACGGCGGTAGCTCAGGAAAGAGTCTGGTTGTGTTCCTCCCATGAGAGGGGGTAAGGATCTTTCTTGTCGTCCTCCCTGAGTAGCCGGATCTTGGGGGCGTGAGGAAGCCAAGGCTGTCCTCTCTCGTCAAGCCATTCGGATGCCGCCAGGTTGAGGATGTGCCTCACTGTTTGCAGGGCACAATTGATCGTACGCTTCCGAATGACCTTCGGCGGGCTTCCCTCTTTCCTGACGCCTTGGTGCGTACGATTCGTGATGAACCCTTGAAGGGTCCCCATGTGGACAGCTTCCAATTGAAGATCCCCGATGTACGGGTCAAGATACATCAGTTGCCGTGCGTCCTCGCGAAGGCTAGCCTTCGTCGCTTCCTTCAGGTACCTCGTTGCGGCCTCCCGGAATGAACGTTTGGGCCGGACGCCATACACTTCGACCTGCCTGACCTCTTCCATGCGGTGAGCTAGGTATCTTTCCGCTTCTGCGAGGTCGCCCGTTCCAGTGCTTTCTCGAACTCGTCTACCGGCGATTGTCTTCTGGATGTGCCAGAATTCGCCCCTTTTGATGAGGCCCGGTGTTCTTTTGCGTCCCAAGGCTTGCCTCCTTTCATGGCCTTACCAGGACGCCCGTTGCAGCCCTTATATTGCTCTGCCCACGCGTCCAAGTCAATTCGATCAAACGCTACGCCCTGTTTTCCGATGGGTATCACGGTGAGGTACGGTCGCACTTCCGCGTTGAAGCGGTTTGGGTCCATACCGAGATAGCGCGGCGCGTCTTTCAACCTGATGAAGCGCGAGTCGTTCCTCTGGGCTTTCGCTTCACCCCTTCCCCTCTTATCCCTCGTCCCCTTCTTGCCCCACATCTCGCGTTCGACTTCGGCCACCCGAATTTCACGGCGAGCACCGTCGGCGTCTTCGACCAATAGGGTTTCAGGGGATTCGAAAACCCAGATGAACCGGCCATCCGGAAAATAAATTGTCTTTTTGACGTCCATTCAAAAGTTCTCCGTCGCGTCAACTGTAGTAATGTAATTGTTGGCATTGATGTTGTCAATAGGGCACAGAATTGGGCGATATATGCTTGACGCAAGTGTGGCGGAGGTGATAGGATTTGCCTCAATCTCACGAAGGAAGGAACTACTATGGCGCTCAGAATAGTTGAACGGAAGGCGCGGCGGACGAAAGCATCCGTGTCAATCTCGGGAAAATACAACCGATTGCTAATCTTTCAAAAGGCTTACGCTCTTATGAAGCAGAGACTCGGCGACGATTTTTATCATGTGCAATTCTTTGTGGACGACTCGCGAGGCGGCTACTTCTGGATCAAACCGTGCGCCAAAACTGACGCCGCTGCCACGCCGATCAACCTGACAGGGAATAATCGGCTCTTGTCTGTCAGTGCGCTGCTTGGCGAACTCGGATGGGAGAAGGATGAAACCGTGGCGTTCAACATAGAATATGACGCGAAAAATCACGCGTGGGTAGTAAACACCAACGCTCCCCTTGCCTTGCCTCCGGGTGAAGAATCGTAAAGGAAAAGCAAGCCCCTTGCCTGGGTACTGTCTCCCGAGTCTGAAGGGATACCCGAGAATCCGCGCGGCCTACGCCATGACATCCGCGGCAGAATAGACTTGATTCTTGCATGTCGCCACCTTTGCGAATCTATCTACGTGACTATTGACGCAAAACACTGATATGGATATTATGCTCGCATGGCAATCAACGTGGTGGAGGTGCTCAATGTACATGGACGTGACAGAAGAAGTACCGTCCCCACCGTCACCCAACCAGGTGACAGCCTCGAACCAGAGGTTTCTGGTGACGATGGAGATGACGGCTATCTTGTGTCCACTGCCTGACCGTAACCTATAACCCACTACGGATATTGATGAATGCAGGAATGACTGTGATGGCGATATTTTTTTGGGAAACCATAATTTGACTCGGAAAAACGGGATCTGACCGGCGGGGTAATTAACCGAGCCTTCGAGAAGCCCCCCTCAAACGAGGAGATGCAAGCATGCGGGCAGAGCATGAACGTCACGGAGAATTCAAGCCGGATCAGGTCATCACACGCCCTGAACAATCAATTTTATATGAAAAGGAGGATGAAGATATGGCAGAGAAAGATTCGCAGGCCTCACCCCATGAAGGTCAAAAGAAGCAGGAGGACAAGGACACTGGAGGCGAATCTCCTCCGAGAGTGACGGTTGCAGGAGAAATACTCCTCGTGGATCTGACCGTCATCAGAAGGAACGCGGCCAACCCCAACTACCACACCGACGAGCAAGTAGCCCTTCTGGCTAATAATATCAGGCGCTACGGACTCAGCAACGCAATCGAGCTGAAGAAGCTCGCTGAAGATGGTGATTACCGGTACAAAATCATCGCGGGAGAAGGCCGCTTTTTGGCTTATTGCCATCTACGAGGCACAGAAGGTTCTGACAAATGGAACCACATTCCGGCCATTATACGTGATAACGCTGACGATGAAGCCGGAGCAACCTGCGGAAAAAGGCTCTCGGAGAACGCTTTACGCTGGTTCAACTGGGCAGCAGAATGCGTGGAGGCAGCATCGCTCAAGGCCAATGGCGTGGACCTCAAGACTCTGATGGAAAGTTTTGGGTACAGTAAAACAACAGCCTCAAGCCTTGTCGCGGCAGGCCAGTGTCTGTCCATGATCGCTGTAGACAAGGAGCCAATGTTCCGGTTGACCGAAACATTGAGCCGCGAGGCGTTCATCAGGTATGTGGTGCCGCTCCGGATCAAGCAGAAGAGCGTCCAGAGCGAGCAGGGGCAAAAGGGGTTCCGGCAGGCGGACCCTGGAGCGTACCGACTACACGGAGGTCAAGGCTTGCATAGAAGGGCTTCTGTCAGAGAGAATCAAGGGCGAAGAGCTTCCGCAGTATTCTCAGGAGCATAGGACATCGGGGAAGAAGAAAGAAACGGCCAAGAAGGACAAAGCTCATGATAGGAAAACGTCCGGTGGTGCAGAGCTTCCTGGCCCGTCTGGGGGTGACGAGCACAAGTCTGGCCCAGAGGACTCCGGTGCGGCAGAAGGTGGTGCTGTACATTCGGCAGCATCGAATCCCGCTTCAGGACCTCCCTTGTCTGGCAGCAAGACCGATATAACTCCAGAGGAAAGGGTTTCTCAGGTTGTCCTAGGCCTCTCGAACGTAGGCGTAGGCACGGCGACCCCTCAGATTCCCGCAGGTAGCCCTCCTGAGTCGCAGCCGAAGACCGGACAGGTTGAGGAGAGCGTTGATCTCAACCGAACCGATTTGATAATCAGCGCCCTCAGCAATATGGATTTGAGCAATGTCCGGTGGGTGTTGCTGGGACAGGGGGAACCTCCCGAAGAAATCAATCCAAGTGTATGGAGAAAGGATCAAGAGAAAATGATCAGATTCATCTGCCCGGAATGTCAAGGCAGCAAACTGGACTATGTTTTCCGCATCCCTGTCGAAGGCGTTCAAGGTGAAGAGTTGGTCTTCAACAAAAACCTAGCTTCTCAAGACTTCTACTTCCAGTGCTCTAATTGCGGATACGAGCCGGTACCCCTCGATGATGTTTCGGAACCCGACGAGGAAGGTCATTCCGCGTGTTGTGCGGATCGCTTGAAGAAAGCACTGGAAGCAAGAATGGTAGATTGGATACTGTGGAACAACGAGGCGTCCGGCGAGGTGGCTGACGAAGGGTAGGCAACGGGTAACGCGGCTCCCGAGCGCATTCCAATCCTGTTTTTTTATCATGGAGATTTGAGAAATGGGTTCGCTACGCACATTGCATAACGGCAAGAAAGCCGATGCCCTTCAAAGGGAACTTGAGGGCATTTTGCGTCACGCCAAGAATGTGATCGTCGATCTGTTTGCCCTCCACGGCTTTGAGGTGCGCGGCGACTGGACTCAGGTCGATGATCACTTTGAGCTGGTCTTTGATGATACCAAGGTAGGATCGGGAGGTGTCCGCGTATTCCGACGCAATTCCTGTGGCCGATTCTACTCCGTCCATTTCCGCGACGTTGAGGATCCAGATGGGGCCAGGAGTCTATATGAGAATATCGCAAAGCAGGTGACTCTTTTTGAAAATGGCTTGTCCGATGAAGCCTCGAAAAACCCGTTTCTCGCGAATGGGATTTTCATGGATTTGGATTCGTTTCTATACAGCTCTGAAAGAGGGATAGAAGAGATGACCGTTCCGTGTCCTGATTGCGGTGGGACGGGAGAAACCATTCTGGATGGGGCCACCTGCGACTGTGCCACATGTGAGGGGACTGGTAAGATATACAGGGATTCACTGCCATAGTTTAGTGCAGGAAGCTCGTAGGCATGGAGGCCATCCCCGATACAGGGAAATGCATAACCACACTTCTCCTCCAGAGATGCCGAAGGAAAATCATATCAGATCATCACTACTCCAAGGAGGAATGAAACGCGATGGGATCACTTAGGAGCCTTTCGAGCGAGGGCACAAAGGAGCGCAGGGCTGATGAACTTGACCAAACAGATCTGGCCTATGGGGTGCCACCTGAAGGTCTGACGCTGGTGCTCTTAGACAAGGAAACCGAAGAGGTTTTGGTCACGTTTCAGGCCCGACGAAGCAATTTCATGGAGAAAATCAGAAAGGCTTGGCGTGACTATGCGAGTCATCCTGAGTTCAACGGCAAGCCCGCGGAGATGGCGGTTCGTGTCTTGGCACACCGCGGCGATAAGGAGTACATAGTTTACTTGGGCACGGATAGCGGACATGGACAGACTCTTGGGCCAGGCTGGCGGATCGACGGCGAGGTGGAAACTCAGGAGGCAGCCAATTCACTATGGGATGAGGCTGTGAAGCTGTGGGCAGCGTTCAAAAAGGAATTTCCCAACTGACTGGCGGGAGGAGTCGCGATCAATCTTGACGCGGGCACCAAATGCCGAAGCGTGATCGATCTCTGGTGACCGTCTTTGAGCTGCCTCTGCTCCTATTCGCACAGTCCACTTGGCCCACGGTATCTGGTCGGTCCGCATCTTCTATTCTCACTGGCTCACCCCCACCTTGCGGAACGAGACTTTGTGCGCCCAGATCAAAGAGCGGACGCACAGGACGTTATTCGTCGTCGGCACGGCTGATTCTCATTACGATGCTGAAAGATTGGCGGATGTGCGTCAGGCAACGGCAGGAGAGTTGCTGGTGATTGAAGGCGCAGGCCACAGCCTGGAAATCGCGGGGGATATCGTGAAATCTATTCAGGTTCTGGAACGGGTAATGGAGGAGGTACAGAAATTTCTTGGGTGATGGCTGGCGACACGGGCAGCCTCTCCCCATCGGCGCTCTCGTTGCGTCCAAAAAATTTCCACACCTTCCTCAAGCCCGTTGAAAATGCTGGACAACAACTAGCAATAACTGGTATCCGTTTCTTGAGCGGCAGGCGGAATGCCGCGCCTGCCGGTTCCACCCAGAGGCATGACCCCATGAATCAGCCGTTAGCCGAGGTCCTCACCCTAGAAGAGCTTTCTCTTTACCTCCGGATTCCCAGGTCAACCCTGTACAAAATCGTTCGCGAGGGGAAGGTTCCCGGTCAGAAAGTGGGTCGTCATTGGAGATTTCGCAAGGAGACAATCGACCGGTGGCTGGATCGGACGCGACAAGATGATGCCCAGATCGGAGAAGGCCGATGAGCGCGGAATCGTTGGGTGAAGAAATTCTGCGGAAGATGAAGGAGTCCAGCCACCTCTATCATCGCTTTACCCTTGTCGTTGGCCGTCCAGGTTCCGGCAAGACGGACCGCGCTGCAAGTTCTCACAAGTCGATTGTTTGTTTTGAAAAAGAGGATGAGGCAATGCAAGATACTCACATTGAGGACAAGTTGGAAGCTCCCGCCATTACCGTAAGAGTCACAGCTCAGGCACAGACGCTGAAACCCTGGCCGCACCAGACGCTGCATGGAACAGCTTAGATGGCCACTATTTGGGCCTTAAAGAAAGTGATGGTGGTCAGGCCGGAATCATGGTGGTCCCCACAGGCGGAGGGAAAACGTGGCTGGCGTGTAACTGGTTGTTAAGGAACCACGTCGCAAAGGGCGGGCGAGTGCTCTGGCTCACACATCGCCATTCACTTCTCAGGCAATCATTTAAGGTTTTCGAGCGTAACGCCTCCCTTGCAAGTGGACTCACGCAACTGCGATTGGTTCGCGTCTCATCCCAGGATCTTCCGTTTCTCTGCCGTGGGAGCTGATGATAACCTGGTATTCGCCACTATACAGTCAGCTGCCAAAAATGAGAGCTACGTCACGCATATGGCAGAGCAATCACCGAAGGGCCTGTTTGTTGTGGTGGATGAGGCTCACCATGCAGCCGCCCCGACCTACCGCACGCTCCTTGAGGGCCTGAGGGAACACAACGCCAGCCTCTGGGCTCTGACGGCAACGCCGATGCGAACGAATGAAGACGACCAGGCCAGATTACAGGAAATCTTTGCGGGCAAGATTCTGTATCAGGTCCCGATGCTGGATCTTATTCATAGCGGTATCCTGGCATATCCCGAACCGGATACCGTTGAGACGAAAATCGACTTTGAGAAAGATTTGGGGCCGGATGACCTCAAGCACCTGGAAAAGTTCGGTGAACAGTCCCCTAGAGTCTACGACATCTCTGGCCAAACATGCTCATCGCAACGAACTCATTGTCAAGCAGTACAAGGATAACATTCCGAAGTACGGGAAAACCATAGTGTTTGCAGCAAACATACTCCATGCGAGAACCCTTGCCAAAGAATTCAACGACCATGGAGTGCAAGCGGATTACGTTGATTCATGCCGGAGTGCGAGAAGAGAACCAAAAAGCGATGGACAGCTTTCGCGATCCTAGGGGCATTCCTGTGATCGTGAACGTGGAGATGCTGACCGAAGGATTCGACGCTCCCGAGCACACGCACGGTGTTCATTGCCCGACCTACGGCT
Source organism: uncultured delta proteobacterium (assembly GCA_963760985.1). Taxonomy (GTDB): domain Bacteria; phylum Desulfobacterota; class Desulfomonilia; order Desulfomonilales; family Desulfomonilaceae; genus JACRDG01. The sequence continues at coordinate 100,055 of CAVXFM010000002.1, forward strand.
AGCGAGATCCTCTTGCGTCAGATGGTTGGCCGAGCCTTGCGAGGCCCTAAAGCCGGGGGCGGGGAGATAGCCTATCTCGTAACGTTTGTGGATACATGGGGGATTTGGGACCCCTTGTCTCCTGAATACTTATTTCAATGAAGTTCCTCCGCCGGGTGAGCCGACGGCCCCAAGCCCCCCTCGCTGGACCTACAGTCCCTATTCCCGGTGAGCTGATATGGAAAGCCTACGAGATAATGAAGGAAAACGATAAAGCATGGGTCAGCTTACCCATTTCGAGTGCCTTCCACATTCCTGGTTTTCCTGGGAGGAGGAATTAGAGGATGATGTCATACGGCGGCACGTTCTCGTTTTTGAGAGTCAGGCAGAAGCATACGATGATCTTCACAGTGAGATTATCACAGAGACAGAGAGCATTCCAGAAGATATTACCGACGGATTTGCCGAGAAGATTCTCAGGGAATATTTTGGTGATATCCCTGACCCGCAGCCCTCGGTCCACGATATCAAGATTCTTCTTTCAGCCTTCAAGAGAGGTAAAGAGGTCGTAAGAACACCTCGTCCGAAAAGCAAAAGATTGACCCCAAGAAACGTCGCACTCGACTGTGGGACCGAAACATCGGTCCGCAGGAATGGAAAACAGAATCTTTGGCGGTTTTTCAGGGCCAATCCTCTGTGCGCGCCATTATATCATGGGGAGTTCCGGCGCGAAACGATTATTGCCAGGATGTGCGGTGCAGGAGGTAGATTCAGGCTGATCGAAGGGCAAGAGTCCGCCAGACAAGAGTTGAATAGTGCCTGAGGCCCACCGATGACATGGCCGGACATGGGCAACCGGGTTATCGACTTAGGCGAAGTGTGGGATGCAGTGACGAGCCAGAAGGGACACTTTCCGAATGGCAATTCCAAGAGTTTCTGACTATCGGTATTCCAAGAAACCGCTGAAAAGCTACTGGGGCATATGCAGGTACAAGGACGCGTGCCATCGTGATCAACCGAACTCTTAACTCTCCTGACGTTCCCAGGTTCGTGCTGGAATTCCTGATGTACCATGAAGTGCTGCACGCGGATATGCCCTACAGTGCCCACAATCACGAATTCAGGAACAGAGAAAAACGCTTCAGACCTTCGGAAGCGGCGGTCAAGGATGCTGAGGAACGCGGCATTAAGCCTGGTAGTGCTCCCAACACTTGGCAGGTGTGGGCGGATCAGTACTTGGGTACCTTTCATCGACGTTTCAGGCTTCCTGAGCAGCCTGAGACGATAAGTTGGTGATGCAGAATGCACTCGCGGTCTGCTGTGTCCGCTTGGCAATTAGGCGGGAAGCTGAAAAGGCCCACTTAGTATCTGAACACATTTCATAACCGGTTCAAGTCATATTCCGAGACGCTTCAAAGGATAAGTCATTGAGGACAATGCAAGATCGATTGTCTTTACGTGTCTCTCTTGAACGATTGAAATGTTTGCTATTCAGGGGAATGGGCATGGACATACTGACATCATTTGTCTCCAAAGAGTCGGACATCTATGTCAACTAACGAGTTGGCACAACAATGTGAATCCTGGTGGGCTTGTCTCGGCGGGGCCGCTTCTGGAGTTTCGGCCCCCTGTGGCGGATTATCCTTGAATCGGAGACATTTGCCTCCCAAAGTTGGAGTACGCGATAGTGGGCTTGAATCCTCTGTTCGGAGACACGCAGCCGTTAAGGAAGCTTCATCAGAAGGGAGCGTTGAGAGTTATCTTGTCCGCGACCGGGGGTATATCGAGGCGAACATCTATACGTTCAGGATGCTTGAGCAGTACGCGACAATGGTGATTAGCGGAATGGATGCTCCAGCGATCTTTGGGCCGAGTAACTCGGTCGCAGTCTTAACCCAATGCCCCAAAGACCATACTTTTGCCTTGGCGACTGAAGCGTTTCTCTTCACTTGCAAGGACATGGCACGTCTGATGACTCTGGGTGAGATCGAGAGCCTGGAAAAGCGAATCGGGTCCGATGAGGAACTTCTGAAAGACCACAGGAAGGCCCGACGCGACTAGATCCCAAGGAGGAAAGGAAAACAATCCCTAGGGTTCGACGGTCGGTCATCCTCTGTCACGAAGGTTCTTCATCCCGGTTCATCGAAGAGCCACCGCTTTACTTTGTTTGGTGGCAAAGAAGGGCTTTACGCTGTCGAAGCGGAAAGTGGCAACCTTGTATGGTTGTCTAAAACCACTCTCCTAGTTGCTTCGAGCCCGTTGCTGCGCGATGGAAAGGTTTTTTTCGGTTGTCATGACGGAACCCTATGCTCGGTAGATCTGGAAACTGGCCAGGTAGAACTGGACGGTACAGACCGGAGAAAAGTCCTGGTCTGGTTTTGCCGTAGATCATTCTGTGCTATGTTACGCCGGTTCCGACAAAGCCATTCATGCGCTGGACACTTCAAACGGTCACGAGATTTGGAAGTTCCCAGCCAATTCTACAAATTCCGGCGACTCCGACCATCTCTGAGTGGACCGTCTATTTCGGGGATTCCTTCGGTCGCGTTTACGCAGTTGACATTGAGACTGGGAAAGGACAGTGCCTATTTGAGAAGAAGGACTTCTGGAACTACTCAATCGCTGTTCGAGCCCAGGAACCGATTTACTGGAGCGCTTCACAGATAGCCAAGAGACTTACGGAAAAACTTGGCATGGACAACTGCAACACGTTGCGCATTGCCATGGGAATCAAAGGGCTCACGGGAAGTGTTTCATCGCAGATGGTGAACGATCTGTTGAGAGAGATGGGCCTGCAGTACAAGGATGATGGGACGAATGAATGGTGTCTCGGACAAGACGCAAAGAGAATCGGTACACGCACGGTCATTCGCAAGCCTGATGGCTCCACGAGCGCCTATATCAGGTGGAAAGAGGAAGTCTCGGAACAGATCCGACCGAAGATCGATGAGAAAATTTCTGACAACGAATGATGTGAAACCAAAAATCGGTGAGGCCGGAGAAAGAACGGTCTCTTACGGAGGAAGGGAAAATGGGAGTCTCCTGCGCGGCCAAGTGTACCAAATGCGGAGCAGAGTTCGACGTCAGTCATGGCGGGGGATTTTCGTTCCATCTGCTCCGCTGTGACCGATGCGGAAAGGAAAAGGCAGTCAGTTTCGAGGACCTGGGCGATCTCCATCTACGCTACCTTAAGGGTCTGGGGATGTCTTACTCCGTGGCCTCAGCTGAGCACGATAAGTATGTCCAAGAGCATTATTCTGAACAATCGACATCTGAAGTGGAATACCACGACGCGATCGAGAAGACTCTGCGGAAATGCCGGTGCGGGGGTAGATACCGTTTCGATGCCCCTCCTCGCTGCCCTAAGTGTCGATGCCCGAACATTGAAGAAAAAGGGATCACGGTCTGCTATGATTGAGAGTTATCAATTCCAGATAGGCTTTCTGTGCAGAGGCTTTCCTGCATGGGCTCGTTCAGTGATGACAAGAGTCGCGGGCCTGTAGCTCCCGTGTGCATCAGCACTCTCATCAACTCTAGGTCTTCAGGGTGGCGCTGAACAAGAGGCCATCTCTTGCGTGAATGACCATCAGGAGGTGTCCAAACCATGCTAGTTCCCATCGTGGGTAGAGAAGAAATTGCTTTGGCCCAAGAGGCATTCAAGAAGTCCCTCATGAGAGGAGCCAATCACCTACGCCGGGATGTCGGATATAAAGGTGGCCAGCAGAAGGGAGTGGACATTTACTGGAATGCTGAAAGCGGACTATGGGCAGGTTTCGAGGAAGCGGACAACAGGTATTGGAATATATTCGGTATGCAAGACCCTTCAACTCTGCAAAACCTTTCGATTGTCGTCGAAATTAATATGCCTACAGAAGGAAAGAATCGCGACGTGGCCGCAGTCTTTGCCAAAGACACCAAAGGCCGTTGTTACGTAGTGCACAGCGGCAAGGTAGGCGGAGGACGAAAAGGGATTACCAAAGAGGGCCTTCTTAACGTGGTCGGTGCCGACCAAATGGTCCGAATTCATTGGGATGACAAAGACACGGAAGGGATACTCGTCGGTCAGGTTGGGGTTCCGAACTTGCCCAGACAGGTCGCTGATTTTGTGCGGAAGGTAGCCCGATCCAAGCGGCACCCCGTTAACGACGAGGTGTCTCCGACGGCAACGTTTCCGGCCTTCTCACCAGAATTCTCCGGACAGCGCAAGTCCTACACTCCTTCAGAGATGATTCAGAGCAGTTGTGATCACGGGCGCGTCATCACCGCTCTCAATGAAGCGGTTACGGCTATGGGACTGCAGGCAGCCAATGACCGGTACCGAGATCTTTTCCTGTATGACAAGGACAAAAGAATTTTCGTTCCTCTTTGAAGCTAAAACCGATCTTTCCACGTCGAATATCTACGGAGCCATAGGTCAGCTCATGTTCCACGGGGCATCAGAGGACCCCTCGCCGCGGAAGATACTGGTCGTGCCTGAGAATCCCGATTCCCAGACCGGCTCTATTCTCAGAAGACTGGGGATTGAAGTGTTGCAGTATGTGTGGGAAAGTGGCGAACCTGCTTTTCCGGGCTTGAAACGACTCGAACTCGCCAAATCGTGAAGAAAGAGCCCGCAACATCTTTTCAGGTTCGACCCTATCACGGTTCAACCTGAACATCTGAAAAGGCTATCCGACCAGCGAGACCGATCCAGTACAGTCAGATGGGTGGGACCGACAGTCCGCTAAGAGTCGCACTCTGGCTGCAATGCCTGAGTCAACTGCTGACATGGGTCTTCGTCGGCTGCAATATTTGATCATTTTTCATGCCCATTCAGACAAGAAGCGAGTGGGGGGGGTAAGGCTGTCAGCGGGGACATCTGTAATTCCAA
>CAVXFM010000003.1:0-29061 GCA_963760985.1 uncultured delta proteobacterium
GTTAAGGATCTGCCGTACCTCCAGCAGTTGGGTCGTAACATCAATCGACGTCTTCTGGACGTCCAACGCGTCAGCTACAACTGTGGAATGTCGGGCGAGAGCATTCAGAAGGTCGTTCAACCTACCGTCACCGAAGACGACCAACGAGCGCCGGGTCTGAAGTTCGGAGATCCCCGAGTCATGGCCCTGTTCCTGGCGCTCACCTCAGTGCAAGGGACTTTCCTCCTTCGTTGTGGCGGTTACCGCCATGGGGGTCGGTATTACCCCGAGCTGGCAGCTTCTCGTCAACTGAACAGCAAGGAACTGGCAATAGTAGGAGATATCCTGAGGCCGTTTGACCAGGGTGAGATCGGTTTTGCCAGAGCCTTCCGAGGAGAAATCCGTTTCGGACAGCAGCGTTTCAAGATGATCCGGCTGGAGGCCAAATCATGGGACTTTGTCACCATTTTGCTTTACAAACCGCATGCAACCAGGACCCGGTTTTTCGCCAATTGGCAGGCGCTCGATTATATCCGGGTGGCTGAAAGGAGTTCGCGGCAATTCGCTCTCGAACTGAAGAAAAGGGGAGATGACCGCGAGGGCCCACGCCGATGAAAAAGCTGGTTCCAACCAGTCAGCACAGACGGAGTCGTCACGTCACATTTCTTCAACCCGGACGGCCTTCTCAGGGCAGACCACCACGCAGGCTTCGCATTTGGTGCAATCGCCGGGTCTGGCTACCCGCACGCCTTCAGAATCACGTTCGAAAACGTCCTCAGGGCATACTTTGAAACATTCAGCGTGGTTCTTGCATTTGCGTGGGTCCTACTTTGGAAGGTAATATGCTAAACCTCTCGGTCAGGGAGGAGGAAACGAGCCCAGAAAATCGATGCCGAAGGTCTGAGCCACACGCGGGATTGAACCACGATGGCTCATTTCTGTTCCCCGTGATCAGGTCGTGATGCTATGGTTTGACACACATGATATCGATTCGCATTACTGCCCATGATACGCAAGCACATCTGTCGTGGGACAGGGCCTGACTTTGTGCGGACGCTAGCCTTGCGCACTCAATCAGACCATGTCCCGATCCTCGAATCAGTCCATGATTTTGATGAGCTTCCCGCAGCAAGGAGGAATACGGTCACCCTTCTTGAGTATCACGTACTTGTTGCAGGCCCGGCAATAGCACCGGCAGTCCTTGTCAACGAAGATTTCGGGGTAATCGGGAACGCCCTTTGTCTCCATTCCCTCGATGGCGAACCTGGCGAAAGCGTTTTTCTGTGGATGTATTCTCCGACAGGAACCATCTTCTTGTTGAATCGTGCGCAGTCCGACGAGCACCCGCGAGAAGGTCAGAAGTTTAGCGGTCTGTTCCCTGCGCTTTCAGGTGTAAACTCAACCAGGTTCTACTCGAGTTGATCTGAATTGCTCCGATCTCCTATTTTTCAAGAAATAATCAAGGTCCTTCACCTTGTCTCAGATACCCTTGGGACCTGCTGCACGTGATGCGCGAGCCCACGCCGTGTGTGGACCGGCGTACGGAAGTGAGTTATGTGCGCTGCGGTCATTTGTCCGGATTATAGGTCGAAGTGTTTCTTCGGGGACCTCCCTTTCAGGTGGGTGTGGTAATAAGCATAGGTGAGAGGTTCTCCGCTGCGCAGGACTTCGGCGGTAACCACGTCGCCTACGAAAAGGGTGTGGGTTCCCACATCGATCTCGTCCGTGACCCTCGCCTCCAGGACACTCAGAGCATGTTCGGTGACTAAAGGCACTCCAGTAGAGCCTTGGACCAACTCAACCTTGCAGAGCTTGTCTTCGTTTTTCCCTATTTGAACCCGAAGAGACCAATGAAGGTCATGGGAGTGGCGGTAATCGAGCACAGACGCTCCAAAATCCTGCTTTTGGCAATGAATTGATGTGTCAGGTTGTTTCCGTTGATGATCACAGCCACGCGAGGAGGCTCGGAAGTCACCTGCAGGATGGTATTAACTATTTGGCCGTTTGCTTTCCTTCCCGAAGGGATGTCACAATGTAGAGACCTGAGCTGATCCGCGTGAAAACCTGTCGGTTCAGCCCAGATACCATAGAATCCTCCTTTGATTGTCCTTTGATGCTCGCAGTCTGCTGCGGAACGCAATGCTTTCCCGACAACGTGCCACGATGGATTCGGTTCGCGCCAAGCCACGGAAAGAGAACCGACCGAAAACTCCGTATGTCAGACTGTGAGGAGCCTTCCCTAGAAGGGGAACCGATCGTTGGGGCATACTCGTCGCACGATTTTACCATCTAAGGGTTTCCGCGACAGGCTCCCAGGGCGAGTCACCGAATGCTTAAGTTCTGGGTCCCCCGGAGTTCCCCGAGGACTTGCCCAATTCACGTCATGGGTTCTGGTCAATCCTCAGGTGAGGGTCCCCATTTTTCCACTCCACAGCTTGGACAAACCCAATCATCCGGCAAATCTCTGAACTTTGTTCCAGGGCCCATTCCTTTAAAAGAGTCTCCCTCTGCCGGATCATACACAAGCCCACAGTTACCACACACGTATTTTGACATGCTTTCTCCCGAATTTTTGAGCATTTACAGAGAGCAGAATTCCGCTCCTTTCAGCTCCCGTAGGTTGCAGCTTACACCTCTTGCAGTCCGGGGGTAAGATTTCCGCCCATCGTGAAAACAGTTCCAGATTAGCCAAGGCGGCCACATTGGACCTTTCAGCCAGTATGTTTCTCACTTGTTCTCACATGTTGCTCCCCTAGTTCATCGAATGTCCTTCCGAATCGAAGCCGTAAGGTGTCTGTAGTTAGTAGATGCATGAGCGCACGAAATGATTCTGTCTGCAAAGTCTTTTTTCGTGACTGTTCACAGGGAAGCGTGTGACACGAAAGGTCCTGGGAGGTTGTTGCGGTACGTATTGATCGAGTCAGCCAGAAATCGGAAGGCATTTCTGCCCTGAAGGATGCATGATCTCTCTGCGGTTGACAGCCTGCGGTGAGGAGTTTCTCCTTCGCGGGTTTGGTTACCGAAGCAGATTTTTCGCCATTGGACGGCGGGGCGTAGTCCTCACTCCGCTGAGTTGTGGGTTGGCTCAACCCCATCGTATGCGAGGAAGGTACACAGACCGTGCCATGAGGCGCTGCACTGTCGCCACAAGCTCAAGGATCAGATGGATGGCTGCTTGCGCATTACCATATACCCGTGCTGCGGCTTCTTCCCCTATAATGGGGAAGACCTCAATCCCATCTTCGATGTCTTGTCAATGGAGTTCGAAATACATACGCGATATGGCACGACTCACCATGACCAAGGAAACACCGGTGACCACATCTCCCCTTAAACCGGGGCATAGTGCTGAACGGTTACTTTTGTTGTTCCCACGCACACTCACACAAGCGGACCGCTGTCACCGGCAGTACGTGCCCACGTGGAAAAGAAGGACCGCGGCGACACTGTGGCGTGAGCCCTAATCCTCCGCCACCCCGTCGACGATTTCGCCTATCTCTCTCGCTGTTTCCTCAAATTCGTCCAATTCCTTGGCGCCTTCCTTGCTCAACAATCCGTACACCAGCACCAATCTTCTCAAGGTAATCAGCAAGTACTCTTGCCCAGGTGCATGCCCACCGATAGTCCTATCCAGAACTCCATGGCATTTCTCCTTCATACCACCATCCGACCGGCCGTGATGGCCCTTTATCCAATCCGGTGTCGCACAAGGGGCTGTCCATTCTCAGACGTGAGGCACAGCGGGTACAAGGGAGGATGTACTATACAGTTTAATAGCGCGCTCTCCGATTAAGCGCGTCACCGCTGTTGCTGTCAGGCCACCCGCGGGTATTGCGTACAGGGGATTGAGTTCCAGAGCGTGCACCAACAACGGGGCAGCCGCAGCCGCACCTGTAGCAGCCACTACTGCAGCCATTTCGGGTACGCGAGCTTCGTCTTCGATATCCTTGCCGTACACCAGTGCGATTTCGAGGATCAGGTACAAGTGCATTCTTGTAAGAGCCGAAGCACCTCCCACTACGCCCAGTAGTGTCAGTGCCTGGCCTATGCCGGGAATCAGCGCGGGGAGATGCATCAGGGTTCCGCCGATGAAGGACAGGGTGGAGCTTGAGGCAATGAGCCGGCGTGCCAGCTCCTCAGGGGTGTCCTCAGGGTAGCGCTCTTTCATCATTTGGACAATACAGCAGACTCGCTGTTTGCGCAGCCTCAGGAAAAAGTAGAAGAAATCATCCATCACCCGGGTTTGTTGTGCGTATGCAGGTGCAATCTCGGTAGTCATCCGTACCTTCCTTTCACTCACAAGGGGAACGCAGGGCACGGCTTTAGCATACTGAGCGACTGGCTTATTTGTCAACTCTCATATGCTTTGCCGGCAATTCTTCAGAGCTAATGCATAACTCATACCGATTCGCGTTCACTGATCTAAGATCGTAGGGCTGTGGGTCTCCTGAGCGCAGCGATGAGACAGCCTTGCGTCGTCCGAAGGAGATCCGCAGCCCGTATCCTCTATCCTGTCACACAGCTGAAAGCTCATTGGCATAAGGCCACTGTGCGCCCATCCGACGGAGAGCGTGGGCATCTGAGAGTCGAGTTTCAGCGGGCACGAGGCCGCAAGGATTGGGAAATGCTCTCTCGGATTCAAGGGCTACTGCTTGTGTCCGAAGGAATTGGAGAGCGCAGGACTGGACACGGGGGTTTGGACAGCTCCTCACCGTTCGACTGTTGACCGTTGAAGAATCGAGTATCAGGCAAGGACGCCATGCCTTGCATTTCCTTGTCAACTCGATAAACGCATACCGCAAGGGTCTCCCCAGTCCATCCTTATTGCTGCCTTCGCACTGAACGCTTACCTTTTGCCCTTCTTTGTCACAGCAAGAGGAACTCATTTCTGCGTACCTTAACGAAGGATTGCCGTCATAGCTGGTTTGTGCTATCAGTCAGTGAAGATTGTTTCAAGGTCACAGAGAGGGGGTATCTGGCTATGAGATTCCTGGTTGCACTATCCGTATTGGCGGTCTTTGTATTCACCACGCCGTGCTTGGCTGCAGACCCATGGTTCGTGATCAAGGACGTAAAGGACGTGTGCAAAGTAATTCAGGCCAAAGAGAAGACTCCGAAAACGATTGGCGGTCCCTTCAAGACCAAGGACGCAGCTGAAAAGGCAAAAGACAAACTCTGCCCGAAGTCAGCCTGGTTCGTGATTAAGGACGCGAAAAACGTCTGCAAGGTGATTGAGGCAGCGGACAAAACCCCGAAAACCATAGGCGGCCCTTACAAGACCAAGGAAGAGGCAGAAAAGGCCAAGGAAAAGCTGTGCAAGAAATGACCGACGGACGATCTTCCTCGCCTTCGGTAACGAAAGTGGTTGCGGTTTGCGTTTGAGCGGCTCAATCCGCTCCTGTGAAAACCAGTAACCACTTTCGAAAACTTTCAATTGGCCATTTTGGATACAGACCGAAAGGTGTTTATATTCTTTGAATCGGTGACTGCTCAGAACTACGCGTCATATGACGCGGTTTTCAAGGTGTAAAGGGTTACGCAACAGGCTCCTACTCTACGAAAATCAGGAAGCTTTCGCGACATTCTGCAGCAGAACTTCCGTTTAGTCCGGTTTGCCGGTGAGGTACTGTCTTCCGGCCGGCCACATGTCCATCACCTGCCTTAGGATGGCGATTTCAGCGATGTGGTACGCGTTGTGATCCGCAGCCAAGACGATCTCCCGGAAGATGGTGTATTCGGGAGCGTGAGAAATGGGCGCAAACAAATCGGTTTTCGGGTCCCGGACCATTTCTCTCAGCGCATCCAAATCAGCCAGGACCCCATGGATGCTCTTTTGCCATCCCCTTTGGTCAGTCTTCTCATCCGGACCGGGTCGATACCCTTCAGGGTATGCAGGCGAGACGTGATGAGGATCGCGAATGAATTCAAGTATGTCCCGCTGGGCGATTCGGATGTGCTCCACAAAATGCCAAAAAGAATACGGTGTGTGCGGAGCCTTGGAGTTGATGTGCTCCAGGGGGAAATCCGCAATTGCCTCCTCGAAGCTCATATGAGCGTTCCCCCCCTCCAGTAATGCCAACAGCTCTTTTCTCACCACTTCGTCCGCTCTCACGACGTGCCTCCTCCCGGAATTCTTTCACTTCTCACGAGTTTACCACGCTGTGTGCGCGCTGCAAAGCGCCACCTCGATCTCATCAACTCTTTAGCAAGAATGGGAGAGAATGTCACCGCGTGACGGGATCACCGGACATCAGGAGATAGGGGTAAGCTCATGGCCTCTTGGTCCGGCTGCCGCGCGGAAAGCACCGGGAATTTGGAAAAGCGCAGCTAACTTGCGATTCGCTGATGTGCCGCGTGGCAAGATTCCCTCACTGCTGTGATGATTCCCGACACCGGTTCGCTTTCACGCGAGCAAGATAGTGGGGCTGGGGATCTCCTGAGCCAAGTGATGAGACGGCTCTGCGTCGTCCGTACCAAAGGGGATCCCCAGCTTGCAGTCTGCGCCAAGTTGTACAGGAAAAAGCGTATCGGCACGAGCTCCCGATAGCCGATTCGAGCGCGCTTCTCCCGCGTTGCACGCGTTCTTCGGTTTCATCCAGCACCCAGGACCTCACACCTGTGACGTCCGTTGGCGGTTTCCTTTTCCAGTGTCGAAAGAGAAGCTGGCCTCATATTCGGAAGTGTTCACACCCGACCAAGGATTTCTCTGGCGATGGTAATCTTTTCGATCTCCTTGGCTCCTTCGTAAATTTCCACGATCTTGGCGTCTCGGTAGAACCGCTCCACATCATATTCGTCCATGTACCCGTACCCTCCGTGCAGTTGGAGGGCTTCGTCGGTGACTCGGACGGCGGTTTCTCCCGCTACGAGCTTTGCTATAGAAACGAGCTTGCGATCTATCTGACCGTGATCCACCAGCCACGCAGCCTTTTGATAAAGTGCACGAGCGCTCTCGACACGCGTGGCCATTTCAGCCACTTTGAACTGAAGTCCCTGAAAGGATGCCAAAGGCGCTCCAAACTGGGTTCTTTCCTTGATGTATGCCACCGCCTTATCCAGCGCTCCCTGTGCCACACCAACGCCCTGAGCTGCTGCCACCACCCTGTTGAGGTTAAAGAGGTGCATCACCTGAGCGAAGCCTGCCCCTTCAGCGCCACCCACGACATTCTCCACCGGCACGTGCACATCATCAAAAGCTAATTCTGCCGTGTCCGACGCGCGAATCCCCATTTTGCCTTTGAGCTTAGTGGACGTGAATCCTTTTGTGTCTCGTTCGACAAGTAAGAAACTAAAGCGCTCCGTCGGTTTCTTACTCTCGGGGTTCGTAAGACAAAAGACGAGCACGCAATCCGCGATGCTGCCGTTCGTAATGAACTGCTTGGTACCGTTTATCACATATCCGTTCGCTCCTCTCACCGCACGAGTCTTGATGCCAAAGATATCACTTCCTGCGTTGGGTTCGGTAATACCACAGGCCATAATAGCCTTTCCCGCTGCGATGGGCTCGAGATATTTGTGCTTCTGCTCGAGTGTACCATAAGCGCCTAATATTTCCGCGCCGAAGATTGACAGCAGGATGTTTCCTACCCCCGGATCCACTCTCCAGAACTCTTCCATGACCATGGCGTGTTCCAGGCATCCGAGCCCCAGACCACCGTACTCGGGACTTATGAGAATGCCCATAAAGCCGAGTTCACCGGCTTTAGCCCACACGTCTCTGGGGAATTTCTCCTCACGATCGCATTCCCGCGCCACCGGCGGGAACTCCTTGCGAGCGAATTTCCTTGCAGCTTCGACAATTTGCTTTTGTTCGTCATTTAACGTGAAATCCATACACAGCCTCCTATGGAATATCTCAGATATTGTGTACACCTTCAGTGGTGCTAAACCGAATGAGACAGCACCTTCGTAAGCGTTCTTATGAAAATGCATTTTCGGGGGAGGGCCCTTCTTGAAAGAAGGGCCTTCCCCCGAGCCCCCATCCCCAAGAACTTCAAGCACTGGCCAGCTCCCGCTGGTCGCTGGCCAGGGTGCTACTTTCATGGTTCGTTGTGACCCTCCACGCCATGGGAGTTCACCGCAAAGACATGAAGACACAAAGAATAGAGAGAACTGCTTTTGGACTTCTTCGTGTCTTAGTGACTTTGTCGTTTGAGTTTCTTGGTGCAACGAAACGACGCACTGAACGATTACGCCCATTCTTCTCAAACAGCTCGACTGTCCGCGCTCTGAGAAGCAGCACAGTATTTCCTGAGTTGAGGCACACCGGTATTAGTTGATGCCCCGCTTTTGGCCTTGCCAATATCTTGCCCGAAGCACATTCTTCTGCACTTTGCCGGACGCAGTTCGGGGTAGCACACCCGGCCATACTTCGATGGATTTGGGGCATTTGTACGCGGCAAGCTTTCCTCGGCAGAAGTTGATCATCTCTTGCGGATCCAACGGCTCTCCTGGCCGCAGGTGGACAATCGCGTGAACCCGCTCGCCCCATTTCTCATCAGGCACGCCAATGACCGCTGCTTCCAGGATCAAAGGATTTTCGTAGAGCACGTTTTCCACTTCCACGGGGTAGACGTTTTCTCCGCCGCTGACGATCATGTCTTTCTTGCGATCCCGCAAAAAGATGTATCCGTTCCCATCCATAAACCCCACATCCCCAGTGTAAAACCAACCATTCCGCAATACGGCCCGGGATTCGTCAGGAGCGTTCCAGTAGCCTGGCATCACGTTTTCTCCCCTTGCAACCACCTCACCGACAGATCCTACCGTAGCAGGCTCACCCAACCCGTTCACCACCCTGACTTCCGTGCCAAACATCTGATGGCCGGCTGAGGCAATCAGGCAGGGATCATGATGATCTGCCGCTCTCAGGCATGTCAACGCAGAAGTTTCCGTGAGTCCGTACACCTGCAAGAATATGTTGCCGAACCTCTCTACCGCTTGGTGGAGCAACTCTTGCGGCATGGGAGCCCCTGCGTACACTACCCGTCTGAGCGAGGAAACTTCAGCGTCTTGTTGTCCGGGAGTATTAAGTAGGGCTGAGATCATGGCCGGCACGAGGATCGTGAAGCTCGCTCTGGTGGCAGCAATGGCCTCGAGGGTTGCCTGGGGATCGAACGCAGGTAACACGTGTGAGGTGCACCCACGCGCCAAAAGTGCCATGTACGTGTGACATGCCGCCACATGAAAGAGCGGCGCCACCATAAGGCTCTTATCTTCCGGTCGCAATCCGAACTCAATGAGGAGAGACCGCAGAGTGCTCGTAATATTGGCATGGGTGAGCGGCACGCCCTTTGGGCGCCCTGTGGTTCCACTGGTATACAGCAGATGGGCTGGCTCTTCAGGCCCAGGCTCTGGCAAAAGGCGCGCTGAGGCCTGCTCAATGAGCCTGCCAAAATCAGGAGAGTCCCCTCGCGGCCCGGTACAGATGAAATGTCTCAGAAACGGGAGCTCGGACCGCAAACCGTCAACAATCTCCCCGAAATCAGAGGAATAGATGAGCACGGAAGCCCGGGCATCCACAAGGATGCTCGCCAGCTCCGGCGGAGCAAGCCGAAAGTTCAAAGGGAGCGCGACAAGCCCACATGCCGGCACCGCGACGAGAGCCTCACACAGTGCAGGCGAGTTTCGGTCGAGTATCGCGACCCGATCCCCTCTCTGGAGGCCGAGTTCGTACAAGGCGCTTCCGATCGCACCGCACGCAGCGCCTAACTCTTCATAGGTCAACTCGCCTGCGGGGAAGGTGAGTGCGGTTTTGTGGGCATGGAGTTTGACACTGTGACGAAGAACGTCGGCAACATTCATGCGCTGATCCTCAGAAATGGCTGCAAGCCCCATGATCTGGTCGCGAACTTCCGGTTCTCTCCTTTGGCATTCATATGGTAGCGACCCACCACTCGGCCCTTTCATCTGGCCTGGTGCTGATCCTTGAGGAGCCTCTTGAGTATCTTGCCGGCAGGGCTCCTTGGAAGTTCTTCCACAAAGACCACATTCCGCGGAGCCTTGTACACGGCGATCCGCTCTCTGCAGAAAGAGATGATTTCTCCCTCTGTTGCGGTTTGGCCCTGCTTGAGAATCACGAACGCAGTGGCGAGTTCGCCTTTCTCCTCGTCAGGCAGGCCGATTACTGCTGCCTCGCTCACCGACGGATGTGTGTAAAGCACTTCCTCTACTTCTCGCGGGTATATGTTAAAACCGCCGGTCAGTATCATGTCTTTTTTGCGATCCACGATGAAGATGTAACCGTCTTCGTCGATCTTTGCCAGATCGCCCGTATGAAGCCAGCCTCCTCTGAGTGCTTCTATTGATGCTTCAGGCTGATTGAGATAGCCTTTCATCACGTTTGGGCCCTGTACCACAAGCTCTCCCACCTCACCGGAAGGCAGAGGCTTGTCCTCCGGGTCGACTACTTGCACCGAGATGCCCGGCAGAGGGATGCCCACGCTCCGGATCTTTTTGGTCCCCTGAATCGGATTGTGAGCGACCACCGGCCCTCCTTCGGAAATGCCATACCCCTCGGTGATCGGGACTCCATACCTTTCTGACACTTCCCTGAAGAGGGTCTCGGGCATGGCCGCTGCGCCCACAATGCACACCCGCAAGTTTCCCGCGGCAAACCTTTCCGCCTTGGGATGGTACAGTATCTGATGGTACATGGTGGGGACGCCTATAAAGACACTCACCGGGTACATCTCAAAAGCCTCAAAAACCGCGTCCGGGGAAAACCGCGGTATCATCACGATACATGCGCCTTTGCTGAAGGCAGCGTTCATTACATTTGTCTGGCCGGACGAATGAAACATAGGCATACCGAATACGATCACGTCATTGGCCTGGTATTCGTACACCTGGGCTGTTGCCAGCGCATTGGAATAAAGATTCCCATGGGTGAGCATGGCACCCTTGGGATGGCCTGTGGTGCCCGACGTATAAAAGATAACTCCCACGTCGTCAGGCACCGCCTGGCTGGAAATGTGCGCATCCGACCCCAAAAAGAGGCTGTCAAACTTCGTAGCCCCATCAGGTGCCGGAGAGATGCAGAAAGTCTCTTTGAGCGACGGGATTTCTCCCAGGGCCGCCTGAAGCGCTTTTGCAAAGGGTGGCTGGGTCACGGCGAACGTCAGTTCCGCGTCCCGTCCCAGCCAGGAGAGCTCATCGGGCTTCAACATCACGTTCATGGGAACTACCTCACCGCCGGCCTTGAGCACGCCGAAATATGCGTACACGAACTCCGGCACGTTTGCGGTATGAATTCCCACTCTTTGGCCCGGACGGAGCCCTTGAGCAAGAAGCGACCGGGCAATTGCAGAAGCTTTGGCGTCAATCCCCTTATACGTATTGCTGCCATCCTTCCAGAGCATTGCCACATTGTCTGCCCGAGATAACAGATTGTCCTCGAGCACCGCACACAGATTCTTATCCATGAATTCCTCTCCTTACCCTCACCGGGCGATAGGTCTACCTGCCATCACGCACGTGCGGAGCACCGGAGCGGGCCAGAAACGGATCCCATATCTTTGACCGAGACGTTCCAGGTCTGACAGGACTTTCCCGCGTCCGATTTCCTCCACAGAGGCGAGCGGACCTCTGGGCAGACTCGCGCCCAGGATCATTGCTTCATCAATGTCAGCCGCGGAAGCCACCCCCTCATCCAGACAGCGGAGCGCTTCCGCTATGATCGAGTACGTGATTCTCTCTTGCACACGATGGCTTGTCTCCACGCTTGGTTGCCGCGTGCCAGGTGCCAGGTCTTCAGTCGGAGCGGGGGGGACATGGTGATAGTCGAAGAACCCTTTCCCCGTTTTGACTCCCAGGCGCTGCTCCGATTCCAGTCGAATCAACAAGGGAGGCAGGGCAAACCGTTCCCCATATGAGATGGCCAAAGTGCGATTTGCCGCGTGAATCACGTCCCACCCGACCATGTCACCCATCTTGACCGGGCCCATAGGGAGCCCGAGCGCTTGCACCGCTTTGTCCAGGTCCTCGATGCCTGCATCCTGTTCCAGCAACAAGAGCGCCTCGTTGATGTACGAACCCAGAATGCGATTTACCAGGAAGCCCGGGCAGTCCTTGACCAAAATCGGATGCTTGCCTGTGCGAGTAAGAAGATCTCTTGCTCGTGTAATCGTCTCCTGAACGGTATCTGCGCCTCGCACCACTTCCACCAGCGGCATCACGTGGGAAGGATTGAAGAAATGAGTACCCACAAAACGCTCTGGCGAAGCAAGACTCGCAGACAGGGCGGTGATAGGCAGAGCGCTGGTATTTGAGCTGATGATGGCGTCAGGAGATACTTTCTTTTCAATGGACGCAAGGACCGTCTTCTTCAGTCCCAGGTTTTCCGGCACGGTTTCAATGACAAAATCGCAATCTCCCAGCAGGGACATATCTACACCTGTGACGAGACTGTCCATCCATTTTGCGCATCCGTCCTCGGCCAGCTTGCCTTTTTTCACTGCCTTTTCAAAGGCTTGCCGCACCTTTTGCTGTGCATGGTCGGCAAGCTCTGCATTGGCCTCTATCAGAGTTACAGGAAGATTCTTGGTCAGAAAGTGTCGAACGATCCCGTTCCCCATGACTCCACCGCCCACTACTCCGATATGTGTACCCATTTGCTCCCCTCGGTCGGATCCTTCATGTCATCCGACGTGGCCTTGCCGGTTTTCGTTGAGTGCCCCGAACGATCGAAACGTCCTGTCTGAGACATGCCGTCAAGTGTGACCCGCCGGAAAGCCATGGCCAGATCCTTGCCGCTCCACAAGTGCTTAAAAGCGGTCCACTGGAGCAGAATGCCGTCGTGTATTGCCAGAACAATGGCGGCCAACATGATGGCATCGATGTCGTTGCGGACCACGCCTTCTTTTTGTCCTTCCGCGAGAATGCTCACGATAAAATCCCGCTGTCTGTCCACAATGCGAAAGAATGCTTCCATGTGCTCGTTCTCGGAAGGCGAGAGCTCCAACGAAAGGGTCCTCAAACAATGCACAAGATCAGTATTCTCCACTGCAAAGCGCGCGGTAAACTTGAATAAACCCCATAGCCGCTCCGCGGAGGTCGATCCCGCTTTCAATGTCTCTTCAATAAAGCGATCCAGATATTCCCGTTGCAAACGTTCCACCACCGCTGCCAGGACCTCTGATTTGCTGCTAAAGTGCCAATACAACGCACCACGTGAAATACCGGCTGCTTGCGTAATGTTTTCGATGGTGGACGCGTCGGTACCCTCTGCGGCCAAACAATCGTGTAGCAGCCTCCAAGATCTTTATCCTACTGTCCGCCTGCTTAATTTCCGGTTGCTTGTCTGTCATTGCTGGCCATCCTCAAAACGTGGTGGCAGAGGGAAATTTCGGGCTCCGCTTTTCGAAAAAGGCTTTGATCCCTTCTTGTATATCAGGGCCCCCTGCCAGAGTCGAAGAGCCGGCGCTCTCCAGGCTCAGTCCTCTTTCCAAGGATCCATCCAGTCCTGAAAGAGTAGCGCCCAGCACCGCGGACACCGCGGGTCGGGAGAGGGCAGCCACGCCTTCTGCAAATCGCCACGCGGTTTCTCGCAGTTGATCGCGGGGGACAATGCCACTTACTAACCCCCAGTCGAAGGCATTCTGTGCGGAAAACGTCTTTCCCGAGAGCAGCGCACATAAGGCTCGATTTCGACCGATAATTCGGGCCAGCCTCTGAGTACCGCCGAACGAAGGTATGGTCCCGATCTTGATTTCCGGCAGTGCGAAGGTGGAATGCTGCGTCGCGAATATTACGTGACACGCGAGCACGAGTTCCAATCCTCCGCCGAAACAGTTCCCGTCCACTGCACAGATAATAGGAGCGGGAGATTTCTCCATCCGGTTCAGGAGATCCTGGACACTGGCCGTGACGCCCCTCGTGGTTTCCGGCGTTTCGAGCTGGCCGATGACCTTGATATCCATGCCAGACAGGAATTGGCCCGGAGAGCCTACGAGCATTACTGCGCCGACATCCGGGCTGCTCGCTTCACTGGTCAGCGAGTTCACCAAGAAGGTGTAGTCCGCCAGGGAAATCATCGGCGTGCCCTCTACTTCCAGTGTCACGGTGCTCACGCCGCACGTGCGCTGAACCTGAAAACCGGTTATAGCCATAATTACTCCATTTTATGTCGTCTGATCCGATGCCTCATACCAATGCGCTTTCACGTGCATCACAGGGCACAGGACGTGGGCTGAGGATCTCCTTGGCTACGGACGACGCGAAGCCGTCTCATCACTGCGCTCAGGAGACCCACAGTCCTACGGTCTTAGATAGGTGAATGCGAATCGGTATTAGTAGGGGTTGAGAGGCCAAAGGTCAACCCCTCCCGGTCGAGCTGTGCGAGCAGCGGGATTGCGTCTCCACTCCCGACTATCCGTCCCTTTGCAATCAGGTAACCCCTGTCAGCCACGCTGAGAGCCATCCGAGTATTTTGTTCCACGAGCAAGGTCGTGAGGTTCATCTCCTGGTTCAGCCTCCGTAGCGCCGCGAAAATTTCACGGACAAGCAGGGGCGCAAGCCCTGTCGAGGGCTCGTCAAGTATGAGAAGTTGCGGCCGGCTCATGAGAGCCCTTCCTATGGCCAACATTTGCTGTTCTCCACCGGAGAGCGTAGCTGCGAGTCGTCCGAGACGCCGCTCCAGGTGGGGAAAGAGCGAGATCACAAAATCTAACTCTGTCTTGCAGTTGGCTGATCCGAACCACTTCATTCTCGAATACGCACCAAGCTTAAGGTTCGCCAGGACCGTCTGCTGCACGAATATGTCGCGGCCCTCGGGCACCAGCGCCATTCCCAGAGGAACTCTTTTTTCAGGCGCATAGCCAGTAATGTCCTCTTCCCGAAAAGAGATCTTTCCCTTCCTCGGAGGTATGAGACCGCAAATAGTGCGCAAAAGCGTGCTCTTACCGCTGCCATTCGTACCGACGAGAGCGACCATTTCTCCTTTATTCACGGTCAGATTTATCCCCGAAAGTACGGCGATCTTACCGTAACCCGCGCTCAGATCGTGTACGCTCAGCATTTGAGCTGCCTCAAGCAAGGTCATCCCCCAGATAGGCCGCAAGGACCTCCTCGTTACGTTGGATATGCTCTGCGCTACCCTTCGCGATAAGGTGGCCGAAATTAAGCACGACTATTTCCGTGCACAAATTCACCACTACCTCGATATCATGTTCTATGAGCATGAGCGTCACTCCGAGCTCTTGGATTTCGGAGAGAAGGCGACACAATTCTTGGCGCTCGCGCTCATCCATTCCTGCGCACGGTTCGTCGAGAAGCAACATTTTCGGTTCTGTTGCCAGGGCTCTCGCCAATTCCAAATGCCGGGCCTGCGACAGAGTCAACTGGTCGGCTCCTGTGTCAGCCAATTGGTCCAGGCCAAAGAGTCCCAGATATTTCAAGGCATGATCGCGGCAGGCCGCTTCACCTCTTCTTGCCCGCGGCCATCGGAACAGGTCGGAAAAGATATTGCTCCGTGAGTGGATATGCCTGGCCACCATGACATTTTCCAGGACACTGAGATTCCCGAAAAGCCGAGTGGTTTGAAAGGTGCGGGCAATCCCTTGTCGGACCACCTGGTGCGTGGTCATTCCCAGGAGGTCCGCGCCTCCGAAACGTACCGTGCCGCTTGTCGGAAATTCCAAGCCGGTGATGCAATTGAAGAGAGTGGTCTTTCCCGCGCCATTAGGGCCGATGACGCCCAGTATTTGCCCCGGCTCAACTTCGAACGAGACATCCGCAATTGCCGTGATGCCTCCAAATGTCTTGAAGAGACCTTGGACGTCAAGGAGTCTCATGCCGGGCTCTCTCCCTCCTTGGACCAGCGCCTCATCACGCGTGCGCAAAAGCGTGTAATCAGTCCCCAGAGGCCTTCTGGAGCGATTAGCACCATTGTCATGAGGACCATGGAAAAGAACAGCAAACGATACTCTTCGTACGAGCGCATGAATTCCGGTGCGACCGCCAACAATAAAGCTCCCGCAACTGCACCCATGGGCCGTCCCAGCCCACCCACCACGACCATGATGAGGAATTCAAGGGACGCACCCACTCCGAATATTTCCGGTCCGATATAGTGAGTATGCACGCAGTACACCCCTCCAGCTAGCCCGGCCAGCACCGCGGAGATGGCAAATGCCTGTACCTTGTGTTTTGATACATCCAATCCGGAAGCCTCGGCAGCAATCGGGTCGTCCCGCAGTGCTGCGAGGGCTCGCCCCGTCTGGAGGGATAAGAGATTGCTCAACAACCATGCTGTCGCAATAAAGAGAAACCACGCCAGGTGAAATGTCTTGCACCACGCGGCCGGACTATTGTCCACGAGCATGCCGAACACCCGCGGGCCCGGTATGTCTGTGATCCCCGCTGCACCACCCGTAAGAAACACTCGCCTGCTGGAAGAAGATCTGCACGATAAGCCCAAAGCAGAGGGTGACCATAGCCAGGTAATGCCCCTGAAACCTGAGAGCCAGATAACCCAAGCCTACCCCTACCACAC
The DNA here is from genome assembly GCA_963760985.1 of uncultured delta proteobacterium. Lineage (GTDB taxonomy): Bacteria > Desulfobacterota > Desulfomonilia > Desulfomonilales > Desulfomonilaceae > JACRDG01. The sequence continues at coordinate 16,472 of CAVXFM010000003.1, forward strand.
CTGCCAAAAGCCCACCTATGGGAAGCACAATAAAGAAAGAAATGCCCGCGTTCATCATCAGCTGTGCAGTCACATATGCCCCGATACCAAAAAAGCCTGCCTGCCCAAGAGAGATCTGGCCCGCGTTTCCTAGCACGAGATTCAAGCCCAACGCCACCGTTGCATAGATTCCCGTAAGCGTCAGGATTTGCACGGTGTATCCATCCATGCCCAGAAATGGCACAATCGCGACAATGAACGTTGCACCGAGCCATAACGGTGTTCTGTTTGTCCCAAGCTTGGTCACAGCTACACCTTTTCTTTCTGCGTTCTCCCTAAGAGCCCTTGGGGCTTCATTGCCAGTATCACAATAAGGAGAGCAAATGAGATAGCATCTTTCCAGCCACTGGAGACGTAGCCTGTGGTGAGGGCCTCAATGATTCCAAGCAGGAGCCCACCCACCACCACGCCCGGCGCGTAGGTGATGCCCCCCAAAACAGCTGCCACAAATCCCTTTATGCCGATTTCAGAGCACAGGCTGCCGCCGGCAAAGGTAATGGGGGCAATCAACATGCCAGCCACAGCGGCAAGTCCTGCGGCAAGACCCCAGGCCAGGGAAGTCATCATTCGCACATTGATGCCCATGAGCAGAGCTGCCTCCGGCTTCTCCGCTGCAGCCATCATCGCGGAGCCGTACACCGACCTGCTGAAGAAGAACCAAAGACCCGCAAGTGCGACGAACGTGATGCCCAATATCCAGAGCGCCTGCGGAACTACGGTGATACCAAGGAAATCAAAAGGCCTGTCACCGGATATGGCCGGAAATAACAGTTCGTCTTTGGTCCAGAAGACGTAGATCACCTGTTCGAAAAAGATGAATCCGCCTATGGTCATGAGGATACTTGACAAAACGTCGCCTCGTCCCGCGGGGCCGACGAGAAGCCGATCGAATATGATCCCGACCGTGGCCATGATTAAGAACGTCACGAGAAAGACCGATGGATAAGAAAGCCGCCAGGAAACAAGGAGGGACAGTGCCGCCATACCACCCAGTTGCACCAGCGCGCCTTGAGCAAAATTGATCACTCGGGTGGAAATAAACACAAGATAGTAACCCAGAGCAACCAAAGCATAAATGCTTCCGATCGTTAACCCGCTTACGAGAAACTGTAACAGATCAGTCATTGCTCTCCGCCACCGGAAGTCATCGGGACTCATACCGATTCGCGTTCATGTGTCCAAGATCGTAGAGCTGTGGGTCTCCTGAGCGCAGTGACCAGACGGCTTTGCGTCGTCCGTAGCGAAGGAGGTGCGCAGCCCGCATCCTTAGTCGTTTCATACACGTGAAAGTGCATAGGTATAAGATGAGGACCTCGCAGCCTGCATACGCTACCCGTATGGAGCCCAGGCCCGGACCACCATGAAATTCATCGGACTCGGCATCGCGGTCACTCTCCCACGCCTTCCAAAGGGCAAAAGAGAGTCCGACCACAATCTTCTCGAACCTTCCCCCCGCTCTCTCAAGCGGAAGGTGCCGTTGAGGCAGGGGGACTGTCGGATCGTCAGTGTCACCCTATTTTTTGGGGTACACCTTGTCGGCAGGGGAGTAGTCGCCGCCTTTTACCACGGCCATATCGTAACATCCCGCTTGGAGCCCATTGCAATTGCCGCCCTTGAACGAGAAGGTGCCTTGCACACCTTGAAAACCATCAAGCTGGTATATTGCTTCAGTCACCTTGGCTTTGTCACCCTTTGCCTTCTTCAAGGCTTCTGCAAGAAGATAGGCCCCATCGTATCCCACTGCGGCGAACGTGGGTGGGATGGCGTTGAACTTCTTCTGATATGCTTTGATGAAGGCCGTTTCCTTGGCATTGGGCGCACCGTAGTTCAACACCGTGTTGAAAAGAAGGCCGTCGCCCGCTTGCTGCAAAACCTGGATCATTTTGTGTGACCCGGCTCCCGCTCCACTCATCAATTTGATCTTATCTTTGAGCCCGAGTTGGTTCCAGTTCTTGACAATGACCGCAGGGGCAAAGCCCACTCCCCAAATGACTATGCACTGTGACCCGGCATTTTTGAGATTGATCAATTGCGCGGTCATGTCGCGATCGGTGGATTGGTACTTTTCCACACCTGCTACGGTTATGCCCGGCGCCCGTTCTTTGAGTATCTTCTCAAATGATTCTGCGGAACGGGTCCCGTACTCGTTTGAGTCGTGAATAATGCCGATCTTGGTCACGCCCAGGTTATTTTTCAGGAAGTCCACCATGCCGGCAGCATCGAGCTCATCGGGCGGGGCCGCATTGAAGACGTGTTTCTTGCCTTTGCAGATTGCCGAATTCCCTGAAATATAAAATTGGGGTACTCCTGCCTTCTCGCACGCCGTTGCCACCACGTGAATCGTCCCTGAGGTGGAAGCGCCAATCACCCCTGCCACCTTGTCTTTGGTGAGCAATCGATCAATGAGATTGACCGTTTTGGCCGGGTTACCTTCGTCGTCATACGAGATAACCTTGAGCTTTCTTCCCAGAATGCCTCCAGCCGCGTTGATTTCCTCTACCGCAAGCTCGACACCTTTTTGGCTGGGCTCGCCCAGAAACGCGAACTTCCCACTCGTGCCCAAGACAGTTCCGATCGCAATGGGCTCTTGCGCACGTACCACGGGGGCCCCTACAAGGACCACCAGCATCATCAACACCACCACTGCAGGATAGAGCAGATTCGTCGACTTCATGCTTTCCCTCCATTTGGCGAAGAAGTTGTGAAAAGCGAGACTGATTCTTCCTTCTCTTTCATCCCTCTCTTTTGAGCGAGAAGTCCCGGCTCAGGAGCAAGGCGTACCCCATGCCACCGCCTGCACACAAACTCGCCAGGCCCCAAGGGACGTCCCGATTCATCATCTCGTGAAGCAGCGTCACCGTAAGACGGCAACCCGTGGCCCCTACAGGATGACCGAGCGAAATTCCGCTCCCGTTGACGTTCACCAGGTTCCGATCAAGCATGAGCGCACGTTCAGTAGCGATATAGTAAGACGCAAACGCTTCGTTCACTTCGATTAAACCAACTGCATGCAACGGGAGATTCGCAGTCCCCAGTACCTCCTTGATAGCTGGCACCGGAGCCACTCCTGTGTAACGTGGCTCGATCGCCTTTACGGACCAAGGCCCTAGCATCGCGAGTGGAGTAAGGCCGAACTTGGCGCAGGCCTCACCCGTTGCAAGTACCATAGCCGCAGCGCCATCGTTGAGACTGCTCGCGTTCCCCGCAGTTACGGTGCCATCCGCAGAAAAGGCTGGTCTCAGGCCGGCTAATTTCTCTTTCGTCGCATCAGTTCTGGGCGATTCGTCCTTCATCACGACGGTAGAACCAGAGCGCTGTTTCACCTCGACAGGAATGAGCTGAGCATCAAAACGGCCTTCTGCAGCAGCAGTGCAAGCCCTTGCGTGAGAGAGGGCGGCTAATTCGTCCTGATCTTCCCGGGAAATACCGTACTCTCTTGCCAGAAAATCAGCAGCCTGCCCCATGCCACCCATGATAGGATCCTCTTGCATCCCCCACCAGAGCAGATCCGTGGCCTGAGCGTGCTGAAGTCGTTGCCCCCATCGAGTGGCCGACATGACATAAGGCGCGTTACTCATAGATTCTACGCCACCTACCAGCGCCGTCTCCGCCTCACCCATCATAAGGGCAGACGCTCCGCTGATAATTGCTTGCATCGAACTTGCGCAGGCACAATGAATGCTGAAACAGGGGATATCGGGTGAAATTCCCGCGGATATGGCTGCCCCACGCGCGATGTTGGGGTTTAAGGGGGCGAGTGTATTCCCTAGAATCACCTTACCCAAGGCATCCGGAGGCAACAGGGATTGCTCAAGAGCTCCCTTGATAGCCGGGACAACGAGGTCGCGGGCATTGATCGATTTAAACACGCCGCCGAAATTGCCGATTGGGGTTCGTACCGCAGAGACAACGAAGATTTGCTTGACCATCGGATGCCTCGTTATTGAACTGGGTTGGGATGTGAAGAGTTGCGAACGGGCCCTAGACTAAACGTTTAGTTTAGTCCCGTCAAGGACTATTTTTCATCAGACCTATTTCCTGACAACATAGGGTCCATCTGGCCGCCTCCGCCCCTCAATTGTTCACAAAAATGACTTCTGATTCTCCAAGCTGCCCCTCCTACGGAAACCTTCCTCCGGACGGAATGTCCGGAAGACCAAAGCACGCCTGTTCCCGGCTTTGTCAAACCAATTGCTTCTGAGAATGGGCTTGGCCACCCTCGCAAACCCCCATCCCCAAGAACTTCAGCCACTTGCCAGCTCCCGCTGGTCGCTGGACTGGGTGCCATTTTCATGGTTTGTTGTGACACTCCAGGTCATGGGAGTTCACCATTTCAGGGATCGGGATGGAACCAGGAGGACTGACCACAAGCAACGCAACGACATCCGAAGAGCGGAAAAGAAAAGTCTGGGGCGAAAGTACTGGCGCGGGCGAATAATGGGGTACCCTTCCTGCCGCCGTGAAAACGATTCCTTCCGGCAGGGAAAATATAGGCGTTGTGATGCGGAAACACTCATGATAAAGTGATTCCCTCACAAACCGGACTTTAACTGAACTTATTTCAATGGAGTGAACTATGCATGTGCCTATGTCACCGGTAAGGATACTGAAGCGGGCAGTTAAGCTTTATGCTCACAAGACTGCGATAGTGGATGGGGACCTGCGACTCACCTACGGGGAGCTGCAAGAAAGAGTAAACAGGGCAACCCACGCGGTAGGTGACTTGGGGGTCTCCCCGCAAGGCCGCGTGGCTATTCTGGATTACAATACGCACAGGTACATGGAGATGTACTTTGGCATGGCCCAGTCGGGCAGGACTTTGCTGCCCTTGAATACGCGCCTTTCCGTCGATGAGTACATCTACATTCTGAACGATGCTGAAGCCGAAGTGATGGTGTTTCATGCAGATTATAAACCGATTATTGAAAAAGTACGCGGCGCGAGCAAAACCGTCAAACATTATATCGTCTGCGATGGCCATGCGGAGGAGGAATGGATATCCGGTACGTACGAGGATTTCCTGGCCAATGCGTCCAGTGAGCCGGTCCAGTTCGAACCGACAGATGAAAACGACATCCTCAATCTGTACTATACCAGTGGTACGACCGGTCGGCCCAAGGGAGTAATCCTCACGCACCGCAACATTTATGCAAATGCCCTGACGACGATCATTTCTTTCAAACTGGAAGACGCCACGGTCTGGCATCATATCGCGCCTCTCTTTCATTTGGCTGACGCGTTCTTTGCTTGGTCTGTCACCTTTCAAGGGGGCAAACATATTATGCAGCGTCAGTTCAACCCCAAGGTGGTGTTGGAGACCATCCAGAAAGAGGGAATTACGAGCTGTATGATGGTTCCCACCATGATCAATTTCATCCTCAACGAACCTGACATCGATCGATACGATCTTTCGTCCCTTCAGTGGATCATGGTAGGTGGTGCTCCCATGTCTCCCGCAAATGCGGAAAGGATGATGCAGAAGTTGGGTTGTCAGTACGTGTCCGGATACGGACTCACGGAAACCAGCCCTCTCCTTACCGTAGGCAGCATCAAAGACACATTGGCGAATGAAACCAATGAGGCAAAGATGAACTACCTGACCCGAACCGGCCTCGAAGTGATCGGAGTGGACCTCAGGGTTATTGACACCGCGGGAAAGGATGTTCCCTGGGACGGCACCACGGTAGGGGAGATTATCGCTCGAGGGGATAACGTGACAAAAGGATACTGGAAACTCCCTTCAGAGACGTCAAAGGCATTCAGCGGCGGGTATTTTTATACCGGTGACCTGGCCACCGTGGACACCGAGGGGTACATATTGATCGTGGACCGCGCGAAGGACATCATTATCAGCGGAGGTGAGAATATTGCCTCGGTAGAAATCGAGAACGTGATCTACCGCCATCCTCACGTCCTGGAATGTGCGGTCATTGCGTTCCCTGACGAAAAATGGGGTGAGATTCCCAAAGTGGTTGTCGCGCTGAAACCAGGAACCGAACTCAGCGAACAAGAGTTGATCACATACTGCCGCGAACGATTGGCTCCCTTCAAAGTTCCTCGGCTTGTCAACTTCGTATCGGAACTGCCCAAAACCGGTTCAGGTAAAATACTCAAGGGGGAACTTCGCAAGGCTTATGGCGCGAGTGGCCAAGCGAAGACGTGAAAGACCGCGTGATATCACTGAGCGGCCTTGCACGCAACCGAGACAATGGTGAGCCCCCTGCCTTGCCGGGGGCTCATGGCAAACGACGAGGCGGCCTTGCGCGGTTTCGCACAAACGACCGTTATATCCTGCACATCCCGTGAATCGAATCACACGCGTGCGCGTACAATTTCGCAATCCAGTCTTCTCTTGGCGTGTCAGTCAAGGCGGAACCGCACTCGGGACAGACCTTGATCTTTTCCAGCCGCTTCAAGATTCGTTGCGTTGTTGACACAAATGTGGCGTGGCTCCACGTGAGAGGAGACACGGACAAGGGGCTTCCTGTGAACGGCTCTACCTGTTCGGCAAGCACACCGGAAGGGAGCGCGTGTTCGGCCACCCAGTTGATGATATCAAGAGCCCCTTGGACCTCAGCTTCGTCCTTGGCTGTCTCAGCCAGAAAGTCCGCCAGCCAAAGGGTGCATATAAACCACGGATTACCAGGCACTTCCTTGCCTACGCGATAGTAATAGTCGTTTTCGTAACGCGCCATCCCGCCCACCGGGGTTTTGACCCACAGGGTCTCTCTCAAATCGGCCATGGTAGCTACGATCTTGGGGTCATGGGGAGCGTACAGACCGAAAGCGAAAAGTCCCCAAAGGCTTGAGTCGCGTGTGTCGTCAACTTCGATCTCACCCTTTGAGTTTCGAGAAATCATCCTGCAAAACCGGTGTAGATCCTCTCGCCAGAGGTACGTGGACGCAGCGTCGCGAATTTCCGCCGCAACCCTGCGGTAGCGCTCGGCCATTTCTGTCTCGCCGAATACCGTGCAAAAGAGCGATGCAGCGGTAATCCCCGCGAATACGGTTGAGACGGTAAAGCTGAGAATGCCCCGGCGCTCCTCCCACAAGTCATAGGAGGGGGCCGGAAGGCCGGTCTCGTTGTCCCTGAATTCGCACATAAAGTCCGCTGCTCTCTTTATGAACCGTTTGTAGAATGGCTTGATGAATTCCACGTCACGATGGTGAACGAAATGGTGCCACAACGCCCAGATAACCAGAGCAGTCTCGTCCTCCTGTATGGGCAACTGAGGATGACCGTTGCCCAACCAAGGATGCCACGAGGACGCCAAGGTTCCATCGGGGTTATATTTGTGAAGGAGGTATCCTCCTTTTTCGATCAGGCCCGCTACGAACACGTAAAAATTCTTGGACAAAGTGGAGTATCCGGCCTGATCCAGCGCATTGGCCACTAAAGCGCCGTCTCTGGGCCAGACGTACCAGTACGTGTCTCGATTAAAACGGATCGCGTCAGAGTCGTTCGCAGCAACGATACCCCCTGCCCAATCGATTTGAGTCCTCAAAATGAGCAGACTCCGGTGATAAAGCTTCGAGACCTTGTCAGGGAGTAATTCCAGACGCGGGTTTTGCTTGTGAATCCACAACCGCCAGTAATCCGATGTGCGGGCTATCATGCTTTCGGGATGTTTTTCTCGCACCGCAGAGTCTATGGAGCGCACCTCTTCCCAGGTTTGACCTGCAGCGAGCCACAAATAGGCCTTCGCACTGGAGTTGGCTTCCACTTCCAGGCTCAAGGAGATCACTGAATCCACCGCGCCCTGTGCAATCGGGTTACCGGAGAGCGCGCCGTCTTCCGCGTCACGATATGTACCTTCCAGGCCGCCGACGCCCTTCTGACCTACCGCAAACCCAGAGAGCCCGTCCGAATCCTGCGTTCTCCCATTGGAAAGGAAATATCTCGCAGCCTTATAATGGACGATTCCACCGGTCTTCGGGTCCAGTGCCGCAGTGTCTCCTACGCTGTTCCCAGAGATGCTGAAGTCGTTGGTAAGGAACAGGCGGACCTCTCTCTTGGCCGCGACGAGGTTTTGTACGGAAACACTTCGTATGAACACGTTCTCATGAAAATCCACTAAATCGTTACACACAAGGAGCAGGCCAAGCTCAGCGTTGTACAGGGCCACATCCGTGACCAGCGTGTCGGGGACATAATTGAGTGAGACAGTCCAACCTTCTCCAATCCACGAGAATTTCCCGTCCACCCACACCCCGAACCGGGAAAATCCGCCACCCAAGTGGTTTTCTTGTCCCACGTGCGGGAAATACAAGTCCCGGATTGCATACGAACTGTCGAAGCATACGAGGAGCATCCCGTTGCCTACCGGTATGTCTCTGGGCATAGTGCTCTTCTCCCCTTGGTGAGCCGGTTCGCGCTTGCAAGCGCTTTCAAAAATACTGGAAACTGCAATTATTCCGCGATATTTTCATTTTGACGAGCAGAGGATCTGTGAGCGCTCAGTGGACGCACCTCTGCGTGCGAGAAACAATAGCTCGTGACGCGCCCCGAGTCTCCGACCGGCCCAAAGGCCTTGCTCTCGTTTGGGAAACACGGCTCTTCGCCTCCCTCGAGAGCGTAACTCACCGTAGGCGCCTCCGTCAACCAGTTTCCACCTTCCTGATCGTTGGCCGAACCCAGCGCTGATCCAGATCCAAGGGAAAGGCCTCTACAGTATCCGGCTGCAAGGATTTGGGCTCCGTGGAGCGTTCATTGCAAACGGGCAGTCCAGGAAGGTCGTTGCTCTCATGAGAAACTAACCCCCTGCTAGCGATGCCTGAATGCTTGGCAGCAATACTCCTGACGGAACGGTTTTCTACGGCATAGACCGGGAAGCCAAGGACTTGCATCGGCAGGTTCTGCGACAGTTGCACATTTGGGGGTTGCTTGCCATGTCACCATATCAAAACAGACGTCCTCTTGCGCAAAGCCGCGTCAAGGCCATCGCCGTGGTCTGGGGCTGCGTGTTCCTCACTTTCACGATCTCGGTTTCTGCACTTCTCGCGAAGGATACCGATGTGGTAAGGCTTGTGGGTTCGCGTTATGCGTTTTTTGTCGTAACCGACTTTGCCACGGTGTATATGCAGGACCACAAGAACGCGAAGGTGGCGGTCGCGGAGGCGGAACCCTACACGTTCCTGCAGTGTCTTTCGCAGAAGACCGCGGACGCGATCATGACCCTGGGGAAACTCGACGATGACATAAAGGCGGATGCAGAATCCCAGGGCATGCGGCTCTCCGAACAAGTCATAGGCTGGGGCGCGGTCGCGTTGGTAACCCATCCCAAGAATCCTGTTACCGAGCTTACCGTCGAGCAAGTTCGCAAGATATTCCTCGGTGAGTACCGGAATTGGAAGGAAGTAAGCGGGTTGGACGAGCCTATTGTGACGGTGTCTCGTGACGACGCGGTTTCGGGAACTCAGAAGTTCTTTCAGGATGCGGTGCTTGATGGGAATCCTTTTTGTCAGGAGACCATCAGGGAGGCCAGCCATGACATCGTGCACGCAGTGTGGGAGCGGAAGGGCTCCATCGCCGACGCCCGTTACACCGAAGCGGTAAGAGGAAAGCTCAAAGGGATGGTCAAGATTATCGCCATCAAGAAGGACGAGAATTCCGAAGCGGTCATGCCGTCCGCGCAAACCACACGAAATCGTTTCCTACCCCATATGCTTTCCGCTGGTCTTGTACTACGATTCCAAGTCTGCTGCCCTTGAACTGCCCAAATTCATAGAGTTTTGTGCCCTGCGCGGACTAGGCCCGCATTACGTGCAATCCGAGGCAAAATAAGTAATGTTGATGTGTTCTAGAGAAATGAGTACGCGACAAATGCAATGTTCTCAACAGCCATCACGATTGACGGACTCACACGCGGAGGCAGATGTCGGCAGGACCTCGCGAAACACGCGGACCGGGACGGTTTGACCTCGATGCAGCCTTCCCCTGGCGGGTTGCTCGGGAACTTGTCGACAAGAACCGTTAAAGGGAGTGCGAGCCAAGAGGAACAGGAAGCCAGGGGGAAGAGAATGAAGAAAATCATAGCCTTGCTTGTGGGGCTCAGTCTCCTGACTTTTCATACAGTCGCTCTGGCTGCGGGGCAAGAAGCGGAATGTGAAGCGCTTGTACAAAAGTGCCTTGCCATGTTCAAGGACAAAGGCCGGCCAGTTGCCTTAGCCGCTATCAGCAATCCTAGAGGCCCTTTCATCAAGGGGGAGCTCTACGTTTTTGCGCTGTCCCTTGAAAACGTCATGCTTGCCCACCCTTACGACAAGTCCCTGCACGGAATCAATTTGACCAAGGTGAGGGATACCCACGGCCATCGCTTTTTCGAGAAATTCGGTGAAATTGCTGCGACCACTGGCTCGGGCTGGGTCGGGTACACCTGGAACAGACCGGGCCACAAGGTCCCTGTGAAAAAAAGGTCCTACATCACGCGAGTACCGCACGAGGACGTGTACATTGGATGCGGGTACTACGTGAAGTGAACTGCCATGACTTGGAGGGTCACCACGAACCATGAAAATGGCACCCTGTCCAGCGACCAGCGGGAGCTGGCAAGTGCTTAAAGTTCTTGGGGATGGGGGTTCGGGAGAAGGCCCTTCTTTCAAGAAGGGCCTTCCCCCGAAAATGCATTTTCATAGAAACGCTACATGGCACTCCTTCACCGGGAAAAAGCGAAACACTGCAACTTATGGTAATAGAGGGTCTTGCCAGAGTGCGCCGGTGCGGGCTGCATTGGCAGGCACGGCCATGCCTCCAGAGCGTAGTCGGGCCGGTCCTTCGAGCCCCATGGGCACGTGTAATCCTGGTTTGAGGACCTGAGGAACGGCACAAATCGTGCGAGATTCGTCTCCGACCTTTTGGCTACCCTCACCCTTCTCCCACATAGTGTTTTCAAAAAGAGGAGCAATGACATATGACATGTGCTAACGTATTGAATGAAGTGGAGGAGGCCATCGGGATTCTCCTCAAGCTCGCGCATTTGGTAGAAGTGACCGATCATGCCCGAGGCCGAATCGAGACTCCGCGTGTCTTTCGCCGATCTTCCCCACGTGCTGACACTCTTGCAGGGAATTGATGTGGACCGGGCATGCGACTCATTCCCGGCCTCAAGGGGTATAAGCTGAGTGTCTGGTCTCGATCGGCGACCATCAACTACGATCCGAGCGTGTTGCCCGTGGACTTCTGGTACCGTTCGGTACGATCAGGAAAGATCCTTCCGTCGAAGCAGTCGTTCGAGAACGTTTACACGCGCTGTTACCGAACAGAGCGAACAGTCAGGCAGTGCGGAGCGGTGAACCGAACGCAGAGGAATGAACACCATGATCACGGCCTATGTCAAGACTCACGACGGAGTCAAACCCGTTTCCATACAGGACATCTCTGACTTTCCCGAAGACACCGTGTGGCTCGACCTGCTCCAGCCGTCCAAGATTGAAGAAACAAGTCATCGAGTCGTTCCTGGGGATCGAGGTCCCGACGAGTCAGGAGATCACCGAAATAGAGGACAGCAGCCGATTCTACCGGAGAGAGGACACAATCTACGTGACCGCCTCTTTACTCGCCCGTCTCGAGTCGGATCAACCCTCTACTACGGACATTCGATTCATCCTGACGCCAGCTGCCGTGATATCGGTCCGATACGTGGATTCCAGACGTTTCAGATTGTTTACCAACCGCCTGACCCATGGGGGCAGCCGGACGCAATCCGGCGATGCCCTCATGGAGAGCATGCTGGAGCTGATCATCGACGACCTCGCAGACGGTTTCGAAGCGACGGCTCTCGACTTGGACAGACTGGCCCATCAGGTGTTCTTTTCAGGTCCCTCGAACAACCACGGGGGATTGGCAGATGCCAACGTGGACCTCAAGGAGACCATCACTGAGATCGGAAAGTACGGAGAGCTGGTGTCAGAGGCCCGTTTGGTGTCCTGAATATGAACCCCCTCCTTATTTTTCTCTCCCAGTCCAGTGACGGCTTGTGGCGTCAGGAGACAAAGTCAAGGCTCCAAACGCTCATCCGTGATATCCGTTCGCTCAGTGAACATGCCAGCTTTCTTGCCAACAGGGTCAATTTCATTCTGGACAGGATTCTCGGCATGATCAACATCGAGCAAAACAGCATTATCAAGATATTTTCTGTTGCTGCGGTGGTCTTGATGCCGCCGACTCTCATTGCAAGCATCTATGGCATGAATTTTCGGACCATGCCGGAGCTCCAGTGGGCATTGGGGTATCCGGCGGCTATTGTGTGCATGATAATTTCTGCGATTCTGCATGCTGTTTCTTTTTACTTTAAACGCAGAGGGTGGTTGTGACAGATAAGAAACCCATGACACCGCCGGCCACAGCGTGTGTGGGGACTACCTCCTTCACGCCAGGGAAGGCCACGACCACTTTCTTATGATCACCCACGGATTAAGCAAAGCCCATCGACCCGGTCTCAAACAACTAGCGTTACGTTCCGCAAGTTAGGTGTGTCACTAGAATTCCCAACGTATTGGGATGACACGCTGGAGCAACTTCTGGTTGCAGACCTTGCATTTCGAGAACGTGA
>CAVXFM010000004.1:0-689199 GCA_963760985.1 uncultured delta proteobacterium
TTGGCCTCGATTCCTTGTTTCCATTTTGTTACCATTTTTTCGGCCTGAATCGACTTGGCACGGCTTTTGCGGTCTCGAAAGGGACTGAAATCACAAGGGGTTTATAGTCCAGAGCGCTGAAAATCTAGCCGTCATCGTGCATTCGGGATGCAGGGGGCGCTGGTTCAGGTCCGTTATGATCGTACGCGTCCTTGCGCTTCCCAGGAGTGCCACGCGCCACGTTCGAGCACACGGCACGACACGGTTGGGATCAGGCAACGATGCTGCCAGGTTCCCGAAAAAAGGCCCTGGCCGGGTGATTTTTCGAGCTGTGTCAGATTTGTGTCTTTCGGTCGTGAACGATGCTGCTTTACCCTGCTTTGAAGGAATGGCCGTCCAGGATAACTGGTTGATATTGTTATTTCCCTACTCTTTTATTCGGGATTCCTAATCCGCAGGTCGTAAGTTCGATTCTTACTGGGGGCACCAAAAATCCCAGCCCGTTACCATAATCTCGTTGAGCCTCTCACGGTAAGGGATGACCTCCGTGCGGAAAGGATGTAATTCCCCCACGCGGTCGGAGATGTTTGCATCCCGCTTTCCTTTGCCGCGCCTTCGCAGAAGCCGGCACCCGATGAGTCTGTCCAAAAACCGGAGTAGCCCCCTTTCTCCTACACTCAAATACCATCGTGCGAAACAAAAATCGAGAGGGTGCCCGGAAGAAATCCCTTTGGGTCAAAAGCGACCCTTGACAGTAAAAAGAACAGCCTCCAAAATAATTACGAGAGTAGTAAGACCGCGGTCCGGAATACAGAGCGGCGAACAAACAACAGAGCAGTCGCTGTTCACAGACATACCCTATCTCCACCTGGGAAAGCTTGTCGGACTCGCAGAGACATCACCGGCTGGAGGCGGCGCTTCCTTGGTCTCGTGCGTGAGAACACGCTTGACTGCACCACACGGATTTGGTATTCCGCCTTGCAACCAATCTTATTGGCGGTCTCATATCGGTGTGAGCTTATTCAGAGAGCACTCGCGGCAGCGGCCGTGCCTCCGGAGCCCAGTAATGCTCGCGGTTCGTACCAGAGCGGGCATAGCCGGTGTCTTACTTGATTTTGCGCACAATGGCATCAGATGAGAACTTCCAACGGGTGTGCGTGCCGACGCCAGGGCATGGTGTACAACTCCTCAACGGGGAACTGTCACAAAGGACCGCATCAGATGATTATCGTCCACTCAGCCATGCACGCAGGTGGCATGTCTCTCTGGGGAGAGGTTTCTCTTCGCAAGAATCCGCCAACGAAACGGAAATCTTTCCCACAGGGCCATGAAAAAGACAAGGCGAAACGGTACCACCACGGTGCCGATGAGAACGACCTCATTCCCATTCTCACCGAGGCTCTTTCGAAATTCAGGCCCGAAAAGAAGCGCTTCCAGAATCTCGCTGCGTGGCTCCCTACAAGAGGCGGACAGGCAGTCCCCTCGAGCCCGCTCATCGGAGAAACATCCCGAGGACGGTACAAGGCTAAGCTGTGCCCCTGGCTCATTACCACATACCGCATGGAATGGGGTCAAGCGGTCGATCTTCTCTGTGCCTGTTCACGGAAGAGAGTCCTCGCTCCGGGCGTGGTGATAGGTGATGATCTGAGTTTCTGGTCAGAAGCCCTCCGTCTGGCAGGATCGCTCGTGGCTCGTCAGCAATACTTGCCGTTCATAGAAGCCGGTGAAGACGATTTCCGTGCCGTGTGGCTTCCCGTCTATCTTGCAGATGATGCGGAAGCCCTGATGCTTCTGGCGAAAAGAATGCCTCCCGCGGCCCGGGCCTTCAGCAACATCCGGTCGACGGACGCACCGCCTGCAGTACCCGCCATCGATCCATTGAGGGCGTTTATTGCCGGCACACTCGATCATTTGGTGCGATCCGCGAGCCGAGAAGAACCACCTAGTACGAAGCGCCGAAAAGCGATCTCTTTCGAGAGCCTCCACGACGCGTGGTTCTCCGCATTGAAATCTCCGGACAACCGCATTCCTGGCGACAAGAGTGAATTGACCGGTCTGGCGGAGAATGTCCGCGATTGGTCGAGGCCCATTGCGATCGCCGCGTCGTCCCCGCTTCGCCTCTGCTTCCGTCTGGAAGATCCTCCGGTTTCGGAGCCGCCCAAGAGGGGACGCGCCAAATCCGCAAGGGATTCATGGTACGTGCGCTATCTGCTTCAGCCCAGGGATGACCTTAGCCTCCTCGTACCGGTGGAGAACGCGTGGAACCACGGTTTGTCCAAGACCGCGGGTCTGAAGATGACGTCTCCCGAGATCACTGAATACCTGCTCACGTCTTTGGGACAGGCCTCGACCATATGCCAAGGGATCCTCAGCAGCCTGAAGAATGCTCGCCCTGCCGGGTACGCACTGGACCCGCAGGGTGCTCATGAGTTCCTCTTGGAAAAGGCCCTTCTGCTGAGGCAGTCTGGATTCGGCGTGATGCTTCCGGCCTGGTGGACCGGCAAGGGAACGAAGCTCCGCTTATCCCTCAGTGCGCACGTGAAAAGTCCGAAGATGAAGGCCGGCAGCGGGCTTTCGCTTGGCGAGATCGTGCAATTCGACTGGGAAGCCGCCATCGGAGATCAAAAGATCACGCTTCAGGAGCTGGAATCCCTGGCCAAGCTGAAAGCCCCTCTTGTGAGAATACGGGGCCAGTGGGTGGAGATCAGCCCGGAGCAGATTCAGGCCGCCGTAGAGCTCTGGTCCAAAAAGAAGTCGGACAAGGCGACGGTCGGAGATGTCGTCCAGCTTGCACTAGGCGTGAAAGAGGCTCCCCGAGGGCTCCCTTTGGAAAAGGTGAAAGCCACGGGATGGGTTGGTTCCCTGCTCAAGCAATTAAAAAACGCCTCAGGATTCGCGGACATCCAGCCCGATCGAGCCTTCTCGGGGAACTCCGGCCATACCAAACGAGAGGGCTTTCCTGGCTCGGTTTCCTTTCTCAATGGGGTATGGGGGCCTGCCTTGCCGATGACATGGGCCTGGGAAAGACCGTGCAAACTCTGGCCCTCATCCAGCACTATTGGAACTCTAACGGCAAGCAGCCGGTTCTGCTTGTCTGCCCCACCACCGTGGTCAACAACTGGCACAAAGAGGCGTCCAGGTTCACCCCTGACCTTCCTGTGATGGTGCATCACGGCGTCGCGCGAAACAAGGGCGCGGGCTTTAAAAAGGAAGTGGCAAAGCATGCGGTGGTGGTATCGAGCTATGGTCTGTTGAACCGGGATGCGAAACTGTTTCAAGACATCCAGTGGTCGGGCCTCATCCTTGACGAAGCCCAGAACATCAAGAATCCCGAGACCCAACAGGCGGCGTGCCGCGCGAGCCCTTACATCTCTCTATCGCATTGCTCTCACCGGAACTCCGGTCGAAAACAACGTAGGGGACCTGTGGTCCATCATGGAATTCCTCAATCCGGGGTTTCTCGGTACCCAGGCAGAGTTCAAAAGAAGATTCTTCGTGCCGATTCAGGCTGAGCGCGACCCGCAGGCGGCAGAACGCCTCAAGCGCATCACAGGCCCATTCATCTTGCGCCGGCTCAAGACCGACAAATCGATCATCGCTGACCTCCCCGACAAGATGGAGATGAAAGTGTTCTGTCCGTTGACCAAAGAGCAGGCATCGCTCTACGCCGCGGTGGTAAAGGACACCGAAGAAGACCTCAAATCCTCGGAGGGTATCCGGCGGAAAGGCCTCATACTGGCGACACTCTCCAAATTGAAGCAGGTCTGTAACCATCCCGCGGATTTCCTCGGGGACAACTCGGCCATACACGGGCGTTCCGGCAAGCTGGCACGTCTCACCGAAATGTTGGAGGAGGTATGGGAGATCGGCGATCGCGCCCTCGTGTTTAGCCAGTTCTCGGAAATGGGGAAGTTGCTCCAAAAGCATTTTCAGGAAGTGTTCGGCAAAGAGGTCCTCTTCCTGCACGGCGGAGTGACCAGGCAGAATCGTGACCGCATGGTAGAGCGATTCCAGGACAGAGCCACAGGTCCGTCGATATTTGTCCTTTCGCTAAAGGCCGGCGGGACCGGGCTCAATCTTACCGCGGCGAACCATGTATTCCACTTTGACCGCTGGTGGAATCCCGCAGTAGAAAACCAGGCTACAGACAGGGCATTCCGTATAGGCCAGACCAAGAATGTGCAAGTGCATAAGTTCGTCTGTGCAGGCACCCTTGAAGAAAAGATCGACGAGATGATCGAAAACAAGAAAGAGGTTGCCGAGCAAGTAGTTGGCGCGGGCGAAGGATGGATTACCGAGCTGTCGAACAAAGACCTGAAAGAGCTGTGGAAGCTCCGAAAGGAAGCTTTGGGGGAATGAGATGAGCCGTTGGTATTACCGAAACTATTACAAGCCTGCGGCCCCGCGAGAAGTCAAGGGAGGCATCAAAGCCCAGACCAAACGGGGTGGCTTTGGACAGAGTTGGTGGGCCAAACGATGGATTGCCGTCCTGGAAAGCTTCAACATCGGTGCGAGGTTGGGCCGTGGTCGTTCCTATGCCCGGCGAGGACAGGTGGTTTCCGTCGCCATAGCCAAGGGATCGGTGACCGCTGCGGTTCAGGGAACCAGGGCCAAGCCGTACGGTGTAACCATAAGGGTGAAAACCCTTTCCGCGCCTGAATGGGGAAAGATTCTCAAGGCCCTTTCAGCGCAAGCGATGTTTGCAGCCAAGCTCCTGGCCGGGGACATGCCGGACAACATAGAGGACGTGTTCAAGGAGCAAAAGATCTCACTGTTCCCTCAGAAACTCAAAGACTTGGAGACCGAGTGTTCCTGTCCCGACTGGTCCAATCCCTGCAAACACATCGCAGCGGTATACTACCTTCTCGGCGAAGAATTCGACCGTGACCCGTTCCTCATATTCAAACTGAGGGGCATGGATCGAGACGAACTGGTGAAGGGGCTCGGGAAGGTTCACGGTGCACCGCAGAAGAGGAAAAAGTCCGGCGCTCGGGTTGAAGAGCCTGAAGCGGAATCGACCTCGCCCCCGGAACCGCTGCCCCCAGATCCCGACCTATTCTGGGCATTTACCGAAAAAGAACAGACAGAAGAGAAAGAGGTATCAATCCCGCGACTCCACGGAGCTTTGGTGAAACGGCTCGGGAGCTTTCCGTTGTGGCGAGGCCGGGAGCACTTCGTTGAGTTGTTGGAACGCGTCTATTGCGCCGCTTCTGCTACGGGGTTGGACGTATACCTTGGTTCTGAGAGAGAGATCTTGAGGTTTATACTGGTTACTCACGGTTTGTCTGTTTGATTGTTCGTTGGTGACGGGAGGTCCCGCTTCACTGCGAGCGACGTGGAGCTGTCCGATCTGCCGTGCAGCCACGGGAGGTGCCGGCCAAGCGGGGCCGCCCATTCTTTCGGGTAGTCCAAAAAAATGCCCCCAGCGCTCAGAGAGACCGCTTGGGGGCCATTTGGTTTGTTGGTAGGTTAAGGTTGAGGTCAGAGACGATTCTTCCGTCTCTCTCTTTTGCCCTCGGCTTATGGTCAGCCGGGTCGGTCCTCTGAAACGACAGGCGCCAATTTAAGCCAGAAACGTTCCCCCCATGTACCGGAGCCTATTGGGGGACAATTCATAGCCGCAATTCTCCCGAGCCTTGGCCGGTTGCTTCACCACGGACTTACGAAAGGCACGCTGAATTGGGCGGCCAAGAGTGCATTCTGCCTGATCAGATCGACGGATGCCTTGGACAAGTCCACATTCGGTGCGCCGGGCTCATTTCCGTGAACGGTACACGAGCCTGTAGCATGGAGATATGTCCATTTTGCCAACAGTGAAGCGGTGCCTATTCCACAGTCCAGGCCATATTCCACAGCCGCCTCAAAAAAGTAACCGTTGCGAAAAGTGGCTTTAAACTCCTGTGAGACAGGGGTAGCGATTCCAAAGGTCAGACGAGACTTCGTGTCACCCCACAGGATCGGCGTGCCAATGAAGGAAAGCCGAGCCGTGTGCCCATAGTTCACGCCCACGCCCACATAGGGAATGTACTCGTTAATGGTCCATTCGGCTCGGTCGGCCGGGACTGAAAACGCAAGCTCGGGGTGGACGGGGTTCTTCAGATTCGTGAACAGCGAGTCGAATCGGAACCCGGCCAGCACATGGCATGGTGTGCAGATGGCGTAAACCGCTGCCCCCTCAAGCGTATAGTTTTGTATCGCGGTCGACCACCTGAGTGTGGTAGGCCCTGTACCAGGCTCATTGAATACCTCTATGGCCCTCCCGGAGTCGGGGATCAGCCACGTGCCTCTGAGACGGAGCCCGAAGTCGTCCTTTAGCGGGGCCTGCAACGTAGCCCCGAGTTGGAGACCTTGCACGCGCCATTGAAAGTCATCTGAGTTCACATCCGCGAAGAGGTTGCCGTTAAATGACACGCCAGTCTTTGCGCCTCGATCTCCGAACAGGTACCCGAGATCAAATTTTAGCAAGCCCGGGCAACCCGGTTCGCAGGAAGCGCCGCACGCGGTGCCTGGGCCGGTTGAGCCAAACAGGCCGCCAAGCCACCCCTGAGCCGATACTCCGGCAGGAACGACGAGCAGCACCACCAGTGCCAGCACAACCGTGAGATTCTTTCTCATTTCTCCAAACCTCCTACAAAACGCCCGGTGTCCGGGTACGCACCGAGCGTGAATTCAGCAGCGCTTGTTTTCGCCATATGCCAGGGACAGGTCCCCCTGGAGTGGCCACGACGCGGGAAGTCCCGGGTTTCCCGCAACCATGACATCTGAGGGGGCGCCAAGCTGGCAAGCTCTCACGCCATAATATGCCCTGGCTCCCGCTGGGTAGGACTATGAATTCACTTACTTCCGCCGAAGAAAGGAACCAAAGGCTAACAAAATAACATTTAGATATTATTGGCCAATTAATATAAAGACACCAAGTTTGTCAAGCGAAATCCCTCAAGAAAATGACCTCGCGGGCAAATTGCCCTAAGGACCCGTTTCTTCGACAACATATGGTTATGATGCGGCCGGTAGGTCGATCGATCCTGAGAACCAGTGAGAATGGCGCATATTCTCGATGAGCTTCAGGTGAGTAGCTTCTCCCACGTGGAAGAGAAAACCTGTCACCGCGATCTGCCTGCTCCCCCTGAAGATTGCTGTCTGACTGCCGCTCTGGCCAAAGCATCGACGGTTTCGTTCTCCTCATGACTGTTGTGACCCCTGACCCACTCCCATTCCACTTCATGACGGGATACCGCTTCTTCAAGGCGTCTCCAGAGGTCCGAGTTCTTTACAGGCGTATTCTGAGAGGTCTTCCAGCCACGCTTTTTCCAGTTCTTCATCCACTTTGTGATGCCCAGCATCAGGTACTGAGAATCAGTTACCAGCTTCACCTTGCACGGCTTGGTAAGCGCTTCAAGCGCGCTAATCGCCGCAGTCATTTCCATGCGATTGTTGGTGGTCATGGGTTCACCACCGCTCATGGACTTGCTTACTCCTTTGCAGCGCAACAGCGCGGCCCAACCGCCAGGACCGGGGTTGCCCTTGCACGCGCCGTCAGTGAAGATTTCCACGATACCGTTCAAAAGTTCACCTTTCATGACACCTCTGACTGTTCGGGTCCTCGGGCTTCGGCGAGAACTCCGTCACGCGTCAGAGGTAACCGATGTGAGAATGCTCGTGTTAGTCGTACACCTTGATGTCGGGATAGAGCTTCTTCGCACACTCCGGACAAATGCCGTGGCTGAAGTCCGCTTCAGAATGATCCCGAATGTACCCCTCGATCTGTTGCCAGTATCCTTTGTCGTCGCGGATTCGCTTGCAGGAAGCGCAGATAGGCAAGAGCCCGCTGAGCTTGTTCACTTCCGCGAGAGCTTGTCGGAGCTGGCCAATCAGACTTTCTCTTTCTCTTTCAGCCTTCTTGCGTTCCGCTATCTCGTTGACCAGTTTTTCGTTCAACTCCTTGAGGACCGTGTTTGCCTCTTCCAGTCGGAGCTTATGCGTTACCGCGGTTTCAAAGGATGACAGCAGGAGATCGATGATCTGCAAACGCTCGGCAGTAAGGAAATGCTTCCGTCCTGCAAAGAAAATCTCCACTCCCAGTCCTGCAGCGGAACGACGTCGGAGTTCCTGATTGGCTAAAATATATTGCATCCTCGAAAGCAGTTCGGGTTCCTCGTACGGCTTGGTGATGAAATTGTCCGCACCGCTTTGAAGGCCTCTGAGAATGTCTACAGGATCTGAAAGGGAGGTTATCAGGATCACGGGGATTTTTTCGAGTTTCTTGTCGTCTTTCACATGACGACAAAGGTCGTATCCATCCATGTGTGGCATTACCACGTCGCTGAGAATAAGGGTGGGTTGCGTATCCTTGAGATAGTCGAGCGCCTCTCTCCCGTTCCTCGCAACCGCCACCTGATACCCTGCTTGTTCAAGCGTTCCTTGAAGCAGCAACGCCTGCGTCGGGCTATCTTCAACCACAAGGATGGTCACGTTCGCGGGATCGAAGAGTGAGACATATTCTTTTGTTACCGGTTGAGCCACACGGCCTCCTTGTCGTCGCATCTGCGGACTTTCTTCCCAGAACGCATGGAATTCCTGGGCGGTAAAACGGATTATTCACGGCGCCGGCAATTGTGCCCGCTGAGAGAGAAAGGACGCCGGACGCCGACAAAACGGAGACTTTGTTGCCTCCGCTACTGACACGAGAAACGACACAGAGCTGAAAAAGAAAACGCTCCTGTTCCAGAAACGAGCGAAATTCTGGCGCCGTCTTGGTGAGCCGAAAGCTTGTCATGCTGAACGGCACGGGAAATGACAGACCCAGCGTATCATCTCGAAACATGGCTGAGCCGATAACATACTGTTATAATGACACCTTCTATTCTATTGACGCGGGAGCGCTCTCGGGAATGAGGATCAGGGCCTATCGCGCGTCAGGATCGTCGTGGAGCGTCCACGGCGTACTTATATAGCAAACCATCGCTCGTTCGGTCAATTCCTACCTCCTTGGCCTGGAAGACCTGGAGGACCGCGTGTCCTGGCCGACGGCCAATCCTTCTTTGACTCGGACGCGTACAATGATTACACATTGTACAGGTCATGAGACAAAGGAGGTGTCACCATGGACGAAAGATCGGAAACGACAGCTCAGGCGTGCGGATGCACTCCTTTTCCCGCTGCCGAGGGGGGAGAAGACTGTCGGGCCTGCTCCCCCAATATGACGGTCTCCTGTGAAGAAGTGTCCATCCTGGGGAAAATGCGGGAGGTCAAAGAACAAGCTCGTGATATTACCGCAAAACTAATGGACATCCAGCTTGCTTTGGGCAAATCGGTGAGCGAAGACGATTCCTATCAACCCACCACAGAATGGGGAGAATTGACCTGTCAACTTGACGGCTTGCGGAATCAGTGGAAGGAGTGGGAAGAGAAACTCCAGGACGCGACCGAAACAAAACTCATTGCTTTGGGCCACAGAGAACCGCGCACATGAAAACGCACTACTGTTGCTCCCCACGTACTGCCCTTCTCACTGGATGTCCTCGCCCAAGGAACAGAGAGTCATGAACGGGAATGGCCTTCTGTCCTTTGGGCTCGTTCAGTCTGCCAAGTTGCTCACAGCCGCACCGATGGCCGGGGTTGCTTCACCAGGTAATCGAGCCTGTTGAGGGCATTTACCATGGCCTTTGCTGAAGCGACGAGAATGTCTTCGTGTGCGCCTTTTCCCAGTGCGACGTTCCCTTCCTCTTCAAGCCGTATGGTGCTTTCTCCCAGTGCGTCGGTCCCTCCGGTTATTGCGCTGATGGAAAACCTCAGGAGCTTCGGTTTCCTTCCGGTGAGCTTGAGAATGGCATTGTACGTCGCGTCCACGGGGCCGTTCCCCAACTCCGCACCACTGACTTCTTCGCCTTCCACCATCATGCGGACCGTGGCAGTCGGCACCACGTCTGAACCGGACATGACAGTCAGCGACAGGAACTTGTAGGTTTCCGCGGTCCTGAGCACTTCTTCCGCGATGATCGACTCGATGTCTTCGTCGAATATGGTCTTCTTCCGATCTGCAAGGGTCTTGAAGCGCTTGAAAGTGACGTTGATCTCCTCATCGGTGAGGTCATACCCCAGGGACTTTATCCTTTGGCCGAACGTGTGCCTCCCGGAATGCTTGCCCAGTACCAGCTCGGATTTGCCGATGCCTACCGTCGCAGGATCCATGATCTCGTACGTGGTGCGTTCCTTGATTACGCCGTCCTGATGAATCCCCGCTTCATGGGCAAAGGCGTTCGCCCCTACAATTGCCTTGTTGGGCTGCACTGGGATGCCCGTTACGGACGTCACCAGCCGGCTCGTGTGGAATATCTGGTCCGTGACTATCCCCGTGTGAAGGCCCAATACGTCTTTTCGAGTATTGAGTATCATCACGATTTCTTCCAGAGCCGCGTTTCCGGCTCTTTCGCCGATGCCGTTGATGGTGCACTCCACCTGGCGAGCTCCGGCTTGGACAGCAGCGAGGGAATTGGCCACGGCCAGTCCCAGGTCGTTGTGACAGTGCACGGAAATGACGCAGTCCCCAATACCCGCAACCTTTTCCTTCACTGCTTTGACAAACGCGACCATTTCCCCGGGGTACGCATATCCCACCGTGTCCGGGATGTTGATGGTGCGGGCCCCTTCATTGACCGCAGTTTGAATGACCTGGCACAGGAAGTCCGGATCGGAACGGGTTGCGTCCTCGCAGGAGAATTCTACCCAATCGGAAAGCGAATGCGCCAGGCGTACCGCTTGGCCGGCTCGATTGATGACTTCGTCCCGCGACATGCGGAGCTTGTGTTTCAAGTGAATGTCGCTGGTCGCGATGAAGGTGTGGATGCCGGGCTTTTCAGCCTTTTCCACCGCGCTCCACGCGGCTTCAATGTCTTCGGCTACGGATCGCGCCAAACCCACCACGCGCGTGGAACGCACTTCCCGGGCGATTCTGCTTACCGCGTCCTTGTCTCCTTCCGAGCTGGCAGGAAAGCCCGCTTCAATAATGTCTACCCCTAGTTTCTCGAGCTGCCTGGCCAACTGGAGCTTCTCTTGCCTGTTCATCGTTGCTCCCGGAGACTGCTCGCCATCCCTGAGGGTGGTGTCGAATATGAATACTCTCTCTGACATGATGTCCTCCCTGCAATTGCTCAAGGGGTTTTCCGATCAACCGTGTGGCCCGAGACTTTCCCGTTTTCCATGACCACTGGTTTACCGTGCGAGTCTCCAAATTTCAACAGGTACTGAATCTTTTGCCTCATTTGAGATCGCGAGACGCCTCAGCCCGGTAAGATGAAAAGACTGTGAACTCACACGACCTGGAGGGTCACAACGAACCATGAAAATGCCACTCTGTCCAGCGACCATCGGGAGCTGGCAAGTGCTTAAAGTTCTTGGGGATGAGGGTTCGGGGGAAGGCCCTTCTTTCAAGAAGGGCCTTCCTCCGAAAATGCATTTTCATAGGACGGGTAACGAATTCTGATTCAAAAATCCTTATTTTTTGGCATTATATAGGAAGGGGTTCCGGCCGGAGAGACTCTGAAGAAACACTCCGCGGCGCACGGGAGTCTGCAAAGCGCCAGGTCAGAGTTTGGGCTGCCGGGTTGTCGATTCGCCAGATAATGGAAATCAGCGTGTTGCGGGGGATCATACCGATTCGCGTGTGAATGTATACTTGGTGCCGGCTGCAGGCTGGGGGTCTCCTTCGCTTCGGACGACGCAAAGCCGTCCGATCACTTCGCTCATGAGCCCTCCAGCCCTACGGCCGTACTCTTCTGCACGCGAATCGGCATAAGAGCGATGCTCAAGACGCCTTTACCGCCTTATTTCCGGAAGGAGTACGACCATGAGGGAAGGAATTCGCGTTCGAGTGAGTGCCATTTTGTCGCTGGCGCTACTTTTCTTACTACTTCCTGCGCATTGTCTGGCAGACCGTCTGACGGTCTGGGCTTCCAGGGACAATTCCTTCCAGGGGGAGGAAAAGGGTCAATGGGCTGTGTTGATGACCTTCAATCAGCAGGTGTTTCGGTCCAACCTCTCAGAGTCGGTCAAGGCTACGCGGGACGGGGTCGAGTTACCGATAAAGGTCTTAGTGCGTGATGGAGACCACAAGGCGTCATCGCGATTCCGCATCATCGGTTCCGAGGTTGCACACGAACCCACGTCCATAAAGATCTTCGTAAAGAAAGGCTTGTCCGACGCGACCGGAAGACTGCTGCTCGAAAAGGATTTCACCTATGAGTTCCTGTCTATGAACCCGATCAGGGTCACGGGTTGGACGACCTTTTATCGGTCCAGTACGGACAAGGGCGTCATGGTGACCCTGTCACGGTCCGTGCGTGACAACGAGCTGGCAGAGGCAATAAAGATTACTCCGGAAGTCCCCCACTTGAGAGTGAAGCGGCGGAGAGGCTCGCAGTATCACCTCACGGGAGATTTCGTGTATCAGAAAGAGTACGTGCTCCACATCTCGCCTCTCAAAATGCGAGAGGACCACAACTTCCTCGAAGCCAAGGAGATCTCCTTCAAGGGTCCAGGCCTCAAATCGGCAATTGCCCCGCGTTCGGAACGCACCGTGGTGGAGCTTCGCGGGCGACAGCTCTTCCCTCTCACCGTAACGAATATCTCCAAGGTTCGGTGCCAACTCTTCAGAGTCCCCCCGTATCTGGCCCCGGAATTCCTGAGGACCGGCACAGGGAAAGCATCCCCGCCGAGCAAAGACCCTGAGAAACCGGGCGGTCGAGCACAGATCGCTGCGGTCAAAGCGTTGGGAAAGGTCCGCAGTGTCGCTCCGGCCTTTCTGGGCCAATTCTCGGAAGACGCGGACGCCTTTTTCGCTCCGGACGCAAAAGAGCATGTCATCGGATACTCGCTTCCCCTTTCGTTTCGGAAGACCCCGGAGAACGGTGGCGTCTGGGTGGCCGTTTTCTCCGACCCTGATGGCAATTTTCCGGGAGAAGCCTCGCGAGGCATCCAGATCACGGATCTGTCGATCAGTTACAAGATTTCCGCGAAGACTCTGCTCCTCTGGGTAACCTCCATTCACACGGGCCTTCCGGTGAAGGACGTATCAATAATGGTGTCCGATGCAGACGCGCGGCAGGTACTTTGTGGGAAAGACGGACCAGAACGGCGTGCTGTTCCTTGAGGATGGCCGCAAGTTCCCTGCCGTCGACCGGGGTAAGGAGTCCACAGGCGCGTCCGACCACCCTCTTCTTTTATCCAAGTTGATGTGGGCTGTCGTGGCCTTGCCCACAGACGCGTGCGCAGTGGAACTGGACGCCGCGCGGCTCACGCCGTTCTCGATCAAGCAAGTCAAGACGCTCACGGAGAAGCTTCACCCTCGGACAGCCTATCTCTTTACCGAACGGGGCATCTATCGTCCCGGAGAAACGGTCCAGTTCAAATTCTTCGCAAGGGCGTACGAGAATCATAAGATCGTTGCGCCATCAGACGCCATGGTCACCTTGTCCATTGTCAACCCGAAACAGGACGTCGTGTACACCAAAGAATTCAAGCTGAACGAATTCGGGACCTGCCACGACACGTTTCACGTACAGACCTTCTTTCCCTCAGGGACTTATACGATCAAGGCCAAAGTAGGAAAGAAGGGCGGAGAGAAGGTTTCTTACTCCCGTACTTTCCTTGTGCAGGAATACAAACGGCCTCGCCATTTCGTGACAGTCACGCTCAAGCCGGGTGAACGCCCGGCAAAAGAGTACGTATCTGTCAAGCGCACGGACGAGTTTGTTTCCGCTGACGTGAAGGCCCAGTACTACACCGGCGGACCGGTGAAGCATGCCAAAGTGCGATGGAAGGCCATGCTCACGCCGGTAACCCACAAAGTAAAGGACTTTGATGACTATGTCTTCGGAAACGAGGATTCCCGCACGATGTTTCTGGAATCCGGCGAATCACTCACCGACGGCAATGGAGTGCTCAACCTCACCATTCCTTTGGACCCGCGCCTCCTTACCGGGATCTATGGCGTACACGTGTCAGCCACGGTCTTGGATATCGACGGAGAGCCTGCGACCGAGGTGGCCACGTACCGGCCCAGGCCCCGTTTCATGGTCGGTGTGGCCAAACACCCCAAGCAGGTCCAAAACGGATATGCCGCACCTTTGAGACTGGCTGTGGTCAAAAGCGACGGGAAGAAGGCGTCCAAGGGCACGATCGAAGCCTGCATCATGCAAAAGAGATACTTCTACACGCAAAAGAGAGATGATGCAGGCAACGTGAACTTTCTGTGGGAAGAAGGCTGGATGAAGGGATTGTCTTCCCAAGTGCCTGTAGTGAACGGTGAAGCGGTTTTCAATCTCCAGCTAAACGATTTCGGCGACTATCTCATCTCATTCAGCTTCGAGGATAAGAGCGGAAAATACACCAGCCAGACTTTGTTCAAGGTCGGTTGGGAGCAGTATGACGAATGGGTCAGGCAACGATCGGAAAAAGAGGTACGCACCTACAGCGAAGTGCTTCTTTCCACCTCGAAGAAAGAATTCAAGATCAATGAGCCGGTCAAAGTGTCGTTTCACGTGCCTCGACCCGTCTCCAAATGCTTGGTCACGTTGGAAAAGGACCAGGTTCTCGCATACCGCGTCATCGACGTGAACGGGACCGAAGGGAATTACGAGTTTGTTGCCAAGGAGGCATTTCAACCTAATGTGTTCGTGTCGATCATGGCCGCGGCCGGTCGACGGGACTATCCGGTATATCCGTCGCAGGTGGACACGGATATTCCCACGGTGTTCTATGGATACACGGACGTCACGGTGCGCAATGACACCAAGAAATTTGGGGTGGAAATCGAACCTGGGGTCCCTGAACTGAAAGCCCGGCCGGCTGAGAAAAAGACGCTCAAGTTCAAGATCACGGACGAGCGCAAACAGGGGATCCAGGCTGAAATGGCGGTTTGTGTGGTTGACGAAGCTGTGCTGGCCCTGACCCGATTCAAGACCCCCGAACTTTCATCCTTGACGGATTTCAATCTTCCCCTCGCAGTCTTTTCCGGCGATCTGCGGACAGCCCTGGTGAGCCAGGATCTCTTCAGAATACTCACCACGCGTCCTCTCACAGGCGGAGGCATGGGACTCGGAGCAATGGCCGCGAGTGTCAAGATCCGCAAGGACTTTCGGCCCGTGGCTTATTTCAATCCATCGGTAATTACGGACGCGTCCGGCACGGCAAGTGTAACCTTTACGCTGCCCGATTCCACCACCGCGTATCGCATTTATGTGGTGGCATGCGACAAGGATGCGGGTTTTGCATCCGCTCAGCGTAACATGGTCGTATCCAAAGAATTCTTCCTGGAACCCTCACCCCCGCGGTTTCTGTGTCCCGGTGACCGTGTTACGTTTCCCATCTCAGTGAACAATAAGACCGCGGAAAAGGGACAAGCGATTCTGCAAGGAGAAAGTTCCAAGGATCTCAAGCTTGACCCCACGCATTGGCAGACGGATGTTCCTCCCTGGTCCGCGTCGGTGCTGCACGCCACGGCAGAAGCGCTGGGCGGAGCGGACAGTGCGATGGTTCGTTTCAAAGCCATGTGTACCACTGCATCTCAGAAATACGGCGATGCCATTGAACAAAGCTTCCCGATCCATTCCCGTTACCTGCCCGTGCACCGCGCGATTGTGGGTGGCTTTTCGAAACGGGCAGAGGTGCCGGTTGCACTGCCGAACATCCTGAAAACCCTGAAGCCGCACGAGATCGTTTCCGCGGATTTGGCCGCGCACATTGGGCTGAGTACCGCGCAGTGGACAAGGATCACTCCTGGTCTCAAGTACATGCTTCACTATCCCTATGGATGCGTGGAACAAACCAGTTCGGGCGTGATACCGCTGGCTGCCATCAGAGGCCTGGTTCAATCGGGAAAAATTCCCGGCATCACCGAGGATCAGGTGGACAAATTCTTGAAAAAAGGCGTAGAGCGACTCCTTGGCATGCAAGTGGCCAGCGGCGGTTTCGCGTATTGGCCCGGTGAACAGCAACCCTCCTGGTGGGGTACCATGTATGCGACTTTCGCGCTTACCGCGGCCCGAGACGCGGGGTATCCGGTTCCTGAGAAAAGCCTGAAAGCCGCGCTGCAATACCTGCACAACAGTTTGTTCAAGAAAGGCCAGGGCGACCGTTATCATGGCGCTGCCTGGACAAGAGAATTTGCCCTGATCAACCTCGCACGAGCAGACATGCTCTCTTCTGCCGACCTGGCACCCTTCTTCGAGGATTACCCCTCTCTGACCGATCAGAGCAAGGCGCTGTTACTGCTGGCTGCCAAGAAAATCGGATACATGCCTGATGAAAAGATTCGCGAGATGCTCAACCAACTCAACCCGCTCTTCAATTCCGCGCACACCAGCTATTTCGACTCCTCTGTGCGCCAACTCGCGGTGTGCCTCATGGCCGCGGTACAGACCGGGACGAAAACCAAAGCAGATTCATGGGCGGCTCAACTCATGGATTCGGTGAAACCGGACGGTAAATGGTACTCCACCGCGGACACGGGGTGGGCCCTGCTCGCGCTGAGCGGGTATTTCAAAGGAACCCAGGGAGCGATCCAGAAGACCTTCATGGTTCGCATCGACTGCGGTGCGGAAAAGCCTATTGAGGTGAAGGTCTCCGACGCCTCCGCGTACGTGACCCTTCCCATGGAAAAACTCCTGCGCACTGGCAGGATTCTCCTGGAATCGGACTCGGACGCGCCGGTGAACTATACCGTTTCCCTCACGTACCCTGACATGACCACTGACCCTGCCGACCTGGAGAAAGGTCTTATCCTTCACAAACAAATGGAAAATCTCAACGGTAAGAAGGAAATACGCGTAGGGGATATGGTGAAAGTGACCTTGGAAATCGAAGTGCCCGGGGACCGACACAGCGGGGGTGGTGTGCTGGAATACCTTGTGCTGGAAGACCCAGTCCCCGCCGGTCTGGTGCCGATCAGTTCGGAACTGAAAACCGAAGGCGTTGAGAAGAAGCGATCCTCGGACGAGGAACCTCAGTGGTTTGAGCGCTTTTATTTGCTCAACCCCACGTATGTCGAGTTTCGGGACGACGGCGTGAGAGTCTTCAAGAATCGGTTCTGGCGCGTTGCCCACCGGTATTCGGTACCTCGCGCGGGCTGTCGCGGAAGGCGAGTTTTGGATGAGAGGTTCCCGCGTATCCTTGATGTACGAGCCTGAGACGTTCGGCAAGACTCCGGGACGACACATCACCGTGCTCCCGGCCGGAAAGTAAGCCACATCAGATAAGCGAGAGAGGATAAGCATGATCCAATCCGCGAAGGAATATCACGAGAAAACCAGCTACGACCGTGCCCGGATGTCAGGGCATTTTCTGGACTGGCCCAATCAGCCGAGCGTCTTCAAGACCTATACCGGCCTGAGCACGGTGCCGCTTCCGGAGCCGCCTGAAGGACCGTCGAGGAGTCTGTCGGAGCTATTACAGGAAGGCCCAATTGATACGACCGAAAACCGCGTCGATCGCGCAGGGCTCTCCCGGCTCCTTCATCTCACCCATGCCGTGACCGCGAAAACGAGGCATGGAGGAATGGATTTCTATTTTCGGAGTGTAGCGTCCGCGGGTGCTTTGTATCCCTTTGAGCTGTACGTTGCGGTCTCGAACGTGGGAGGACTTCAGGACGGGCTGTATCACCATACACTCGGGCTCAACGCGTTGACTTTGTTGCGGCAAGGCGGGGTTTTGGGCGAACTTGTCCGCGCAGTCAGGATTCAGCGAGAGAATCCGCCCTGCCTGATCTTTTTCCTTACTTCTCTTTTCTTCCGAAGCTCGTGGAAATACCGCGACCGTGCGTACCGCTACCACTTGTTGGACACGGGCCACATGCTGGAAAATCTCGGGCTGGCCTTAAAGGATGCCCGGCTTCCCTTCCTCGTGCATTATGATTTCGATGACCAGAGCATCAACGACCTGCTCCGCGTGGATGGGGCACGAGAGGTGTGTCTTTCGGTAGTCCCTGTGTGGGCAGCGAACGACTGTTCAGGAACAGAGTCGCCTTCTCTGGAAGCGCCTCGCCACGACCTGGCAGAAGAAAGCCGGTGTGCAAAGAGGGAAACGGATTATCCGACCATTCGCGAGATCCACGCTGCTTCCTGTCGTGTGGCGGAAGCTGGGAAGCCCTTACCCGACATGGTCGACAATCTTGGCCCGCAGTCCGGATTGGCCCAAACAATCCCCGCGGCCAACGCGTCCGCGGAGCTCATGAGCTATCCGGAGGCTGTGTCCACACGACGCTCCATGCGGAACTTTGTCGAACAGGAAATAGCCGCGGAGTCGTTCGCTTCCTTGCTCCACATGCTGTGTGCGGTCAATGTGGGCCACACGCATGGGGAGCCCGCCCCCCATCATACGGTTGCCGTAGGATTCTTGGCGAACAGGGTCCAGGGATTTGCACCGGGGTTTTATCTGCTCGATGCCGCGAAACGGACAGTCCGGTTGGTTTTCGACGGAGAGATGGCGAGCCATATGGCTCATGTGTGCCTGGACCAGGCTTGGCTGGAGAATTGCGCGGTCCACTTCGTATTTTTGAGCAATCTCGGATTGTTGGACCGAACCTACGGGCCGCGGGGATATCGCTATGCCATGCTGGCCGCAGGATGCCTCGGCCAGAGGTTGTATCTGGGGACTACGGCCATGCGGCTGGGATGTTGCGGGATCGGCGCGTTTTACGATCGGGAAGCCGCGGGGACATTGGCGCTGAACGACGAAAGCGCTCTTCTGTATCTCGTTGCGGCCGGTCCCACGAGGAGATGGTACAATCGATAGGAAGCGGTTGTGGAACGCCTCGGGTTCGCGAGCATGAGGAACAGCGCAGCCGGCTCGGTACGAGGTCTCTTCGACCTGGCCCCGGAAAGCCCTGGGTGTGAGGCCTGGGTCTTGACTCACGAGAGAATAGATCGGATTGTTTCCAAGGAGCCTCGAAGATTCGTAGATTGTTACTTCATCACGGAGGTGTTGACGATGTTTGAGAAACTGAAGAAATTGTTTACCCCGGTGGAGGGGATCGATGCCGATAAGGCAAGGACGTATATGAAAGAACATGAGGAAGGGAATTATACCCTTCTCGACGTGCGCCAGCCTGCGGAATACGAACGGGCCCACATCCCTGCCGCAAAACTCATTCCTCTGCCTACTCTCGCGGATAAGCTGGACGAATTGGATCCGAAGAAACCTGTGATCGTGTACTGCGCAGTGGGCGGCAGGAGCCGCGTAGCCGCGCAAATGCTTGCAGGATACGGATTTGATGAGGTCTACAATCTCAACGGTGGAATCAATGCGTGGAACGGGATCACCGCCACAGGACCGGTGGAATTGAATCTTGACCTGGTGCGCGGTGATGAGACGCCGATCGAGATCATCAAACTCGCGTACCGCATGGAAACCGCGCTGGGCGACTTCTACCGCACGATCGGCACGATGACCGCGGACAAAGAGCTGGCGAGCCTCGTGAACAAACTCGCGGCTATTGAGGACCGGCACAAAGGTTTTCTCACCAATATGCTTGAGACGCTGGACTCTTCCGGCATATCGGCTGCGATCCTCGGACCTGAAGACAACGCATTTATCATGGAAGGGGGATTTAGCGGACAAGAACTCATTGAAAAAAATCGGAGTCTGCTGGAGAGCGCTTCTGACGTGCTCGATCTGTCCATGATGATCGAAGCCCAAGCCCTGGATCTGTACCTACGCTTTGCAGGAAAGATGGAAGATGAATCCAGCAAAGACGCACTCCGTCGCATAGCCGAAGAAGAAAAGGCCCATCTGGCAGCTCTTGGTGAGCTTCGCGGCCAACGCGGCTGACCCGACAGGCATCGAAGGAACGCGGCACCATGAGTTCCTCCGGGAACCGTGCGTGCCGTACGATCCTTGGCTGCGTTCCTCAGAACAGGGTCGTTCACAGGTGCATCCTTAATAAGGATACGTGGTTATCATTATCCATAACAGCATGTTGCATGGGTTTCTTAATAAGTGACTTTATTTGTGATTGACAATCTTCCTGTTTTATGAGATAAAGACATCACTTGAAAAACAACCATACCCTGTTATACCCGGCTCGGCCGGGTTTTTTTTTGCCGCGCTCCTGTGACGCCCCCTCCATCTATACGCTTGACTCGGCTCCGGGCCCACGACTAAACTTGATATATGAACCGGTTCTGTGAGAAACGGTCGGCGCGGGGGCTTCCATCCGTTTGGTCAGCACCTGGAATAATGTTTGCTGTGGCCCGAGTGTGTGGCGATGCAGTGAGCGAACGCCTTGTCCTGCGGCAAGAAAGAGGCTGACGTCGTTACGGCACCTTCAGTCTGATGAGCCAATCGTCTTACTTTGCGTCCATGGGGGCCGTCAGAATCCCATGCGGGCGCGCACGGGACATTCGATGAACGAAAAGTCGGTCCAACGAGACGAATTTCACGTGTCTGAGCAAGTTCAAACAGCGTTGAGCCTCACCAGTATGGGGTTGCTGGTAATCGGTAAGGATCGTGACCGTGGTGGGAGTCAATCCCGCGGGACGCTCCCTGTTGAACTTGCCCCCTGACGCGCTCGGCCGGGATCTCTCGGAGGTGCTCCCTGAAATCGGAGAATGGCTTGATCAGGCTCCGGGAGAATATGAGCACGAATTTCTCCTGGACCACGCAACAGACACCGGGAAGAAGGTAGCTCTTCGCGCAGCCGCTCAGGATTCACAGGGCTTACGCGTCATAATATGCGAGGAGATCTCTGTGAATAGCACCGGTCAAAAGCCTTCGGGCGGAACCGACCGGCTGATCCGATTGGACAACCTCATGTCACGCCTTTCCCATGAGGTGAGAAATCCCCTGGCCAGCATATTGGCCGGGTTGCAAGCCTTAGAGAGATCCAGCTCTTTGTCTCCTGACGATCAGTTCATCTTGGGGCTCGTGATCGGTGAGGCGAGAGCAGCGATACGGATCATTGAGCGATATAGCGAGTCAGTGCGCACTCGCACGGTTACGGTGGCCCGCGTTCCTCTGGAGGAGTTCATGCGCAATTGCGTGGCAGAGCTCAACGACGCTGCCCGGAAGAAAAAGGTGACTCTCCGCTTGAATCCTGGATCTTCCGATGCCTGGATCTCGGCCGACGCGCGAGCAATGGGGCGGGCGCTCAGGAATCTTGTGCAGAAACGCCCTGGATGCGTGTGAAAGCGGAGGGGTGATCGAGACCGGCTGGCGCGTGCTCACGGAGGAAGAGAAGCACACGCTCTTTCCGCAATTCTTTGGAGAAATCGTGGTCATTTCCGGCAGTGACTCCGGGTGCGGCCTCCCTCGACATCTGCCGGAAGGCGCCATTTTCGAACCGTTGGTCACCACCAAGCCCTCTGCTGCCGGCCTGGGGCTGGCTTTGGCACGACATATCATCGAAAGCCACGGCGGAGTGCTTACTCTTCGTTCGCCGCGTTCCGGGGGGACGAAGTTTGAGATATTCCTCCCTTTGGGCTCCCGGACGGACTGTTGGGAAGTCATGCAAACTCAGCGGTCTGAGAGTGGCGATGCAGATCCATGTCCCACATGCGACGTGAGACTCGGCAAGACCAACGAATTCTGTTGGACGGTAAAAGGTCGGTCGGCCGGGTCGGGACAGCAGTCTCTTTCGAAAGCGTGCGAGAAGTGCTCGTTCTTCGGGACATTCAATCTTGTCTCCATCTTCAAGCCACCGATTCGGCGGTGAACAGACACGGGAAAGGCGAGGCGGGAAATGGCAGGGACGGTTCTGATTGTGGACGACGAAGTTCAATTGGTCAGGCACCTGGGGCACCTGTTGAGAGGCGAAGGATATCAGGTTGTTGGCGTTCATGACGCGGCAGAAGCGCGCAGAGCTGTCTCATCGGTGTACCCGGACGTAGTCCTCATAGACCTGAAACTCCCCGACGCGGATGGTACCACTTTGATGACCGAACTACTTGAAGTCCATCCCCAAGCCGGGTACGTGATTATCACCGCGCACGGTTCGATTCGTTCTGCAGTGGAAGCCACGCGTCTCGGTGCACGAGACTACCTGACAAAGCCGTTCGAGCCTGACGAACTTCTCGTTGCCGTGCGCAATGCCATGCGCGATCGGTTGAGGGAAGAGGAAATCACCGTCCTACGGAAGGCCGCTCGACCGACGTACTCGAGAAAATCAGGAACTCGAACCACAGAGGCGGATTCTCCGGATTATCCATCCGAAGCGATGCAAGCAACCTTCAGACAGGCAAAACGCGCAGCTGCCACTGACAGTATTGTCCTGCTTCTTGGAGAAAGCGGGAGCGGCAAGGACTACCTGGCCCGGTACATTCACGAGAGGTCTCGAAGAGCCAACGGGCCTTTTTTTGCGATCAATTGCGCAGCAGTCTCCCCAGACCTCGCGGAATCGGAGCTGTTCGGCCATGAGCCGGGAGCGTTTACCGGAGCGCGTGGCAGAAAACGCGGCTTACTGGAATTGGCTGAGGGCGGCACGCTTCTCCTCAATGAAATTGGCGAGCTGTCTATGCCTATGCAGGCGAAACTTCTTACTTTTCTCGACACCAGATCGTTCACGCGCGTGGGTGGGGAAGCACAGATTTCGGTGAGCGCGCGTTTGATTGCCGCCACAAATAAGGAACTGCAGAATGAGGTAGCGGAAAAACGCTTTCGGAGTGACCTTTTCTATCGACTCAACGTGCTCTCCATTCTCGTGCCACCCCTTCGGAATAGGCCTGAAGATTTGCCCGCGTTGGCTCAGGAGATCATGGCCCATCTGGCAGCGGAGATGGCCTTGCCGGAATGCCCGGAACTCGATGCGGAAACCCTCAAGACCTTGTCCTGGTACGAATGGCCCGGCAATGTGCGTGAGTTGCGCAATGTCCTGGAGAGGAGTCTCATGCTGACCGGCTCAAAGACTATCAGTTTGTCAGCTCTCGGGCTCGAAGCACGCCACGACAACTGGTCCTACACCGTGAATTTTCCTGTGGGAAAAAGCATTCACGACATTACCAAAGATATGAAACGGTCGCTCGTCATGGAGGCGTTACGCCGCGCAAGCGGAAGCAAGCAGCTGGCTGCGCGTCTTCTGGGAATTTCGCGGCATGCATTCGCGCATCAGATGAAATCCATAGGGATGGATGATTGAAAAAAACGCTCTTCCCCATGATTTTCGAGTGAAAACCACGCAGACACTTGACGATAAGAACTTGATATCACAGGGTCCACTCGCTAAGGCGTCGATTTCCGCTCATTGTGTCATGATTCTGCTCCACTGACGTGAAAGGCACTCTGCCTGATGTTGTGTCAATTTCTTGGAATCATTGCGCCCCATCTGCGACAGCGGGTCTGGCACGAAATATGCTATTATCCAGGAGCGGGACGAGCACGCGGGCACTTTGCCGCACCGGATTTCGGTCTTGCTGTCACGGTGGACAATGCGATCCTTGTCTTGCACAGGGGATTGTCCGCATGGAGTTCTTCAGGACCGGAGAAGGAACGTTTTCATGACAACGGTTTTGATGGTCGATGACAACGCCTCCTTGGCCTATTTTACTGCGCGACTCCTTCAGAGGGGCATCGATGGACTGGACGTAATGACTGCGTTTTCTGCCTCAGAAGCCAGAAACGTGGTCGAGCAGTACCGTCCGTCAGTGGTGATCTCAGACATCAAATTGCCTGATGGAAACGGCGTGGAATTGGTTCAAGAGCTGGAGCGAGATAACCCCGACATATCAGCCATATTGATAAGCGGAGAGGCCCCTTCCCCTGCGATCCTGAGCAATCTCTTCGGATTCCTTCTGAAGCCGTACGAAGCCGACGCGCTGGTGGAGCTGGTAAAGCGGGCTCTGCAAGGGCAGAAGCCCTCACCTCGAACCGCTTTTCCTCAGAATGTGCATTCATGCCAAGGGTACGATCGACATCAGGTTCAGAATCGACTTGGGGGACTACTTGTCGGATTGCGGGCCATGGCCGCGGAATTGCGATCTCACTCTCAGGACCCTGCGCAGGTCAACCACGTCCTGGATCAATACCTGGATAGGCTTTGCGAAGCAGTGATGGATGTTGCACACGCGCTACCGGTGTGTCGACACGACAATGACCTGGAAAGACGGCATAATCAATTGAATGCAAACGAATAAGGCGAACGGATGGGGGATCCCCGGGCGACGTGATCAGAAGGCTTTGCATCGTACGCGGCAGATAGTCCCGGCCTGCACCGCGTGATGTGTGCAAAAGCGATTCCGTATCAATCATCGTGATTGCGCACGCGTCTTCGTTCCATGGGATTTCCCGCCTCATCGATCAAAGAGTTTCCTCAACGTCCGGACATGCCCCTCCCCGGGTATTGCTCGATGGTGGTAAGCCATTTGCTCAGGGCTCCCTTCAGAATCTTGGCACCCCGCTGCGTATCGAGCCGATATTTTTCCGGAATAAAAGAGAGGTCCACTATGTGAATTCCCTCTCGTTTCGCGAGGAAGGGGCACTCGTCCAGCAACGTGGGATCCAATCGGGATAACTGATTGTACACCCGGTTGAGCAACGTCTTGCATACCTTGATCTTGAATCCCTGAGCCGTATAGTTGTTCGCGAACAACTGCAGCGCCTCGACGGCCGGATTTCGCGCATATTCCTCCAACGCGGCCCTCTGTCTCACAAAGAAGAAAAAGGGAGCAACCATGCATACCCGCACGGGCGTGAAGGGCTTTTCAGGCACAGGTGCGATCAGCTCTTGGAGAATAGGTCCCAAGTCCTGACGTACAGGATCAAAATCCCTGAGACACGCGTGAGTCCCCAGACGGGGAAATCTCGCGAGGATGGTTGCTTTTACTTCAGGCGGAGCCAGAAGGACGCATTCCCGGCTTTCCCAGAAGCACTCTTCCGCGGTTTCCGGCTCCAGCTCCTTGATATCTTTCAAGTACAGGACCGTGAGTCGCGGCGTGGACGATTCCCGATCCTTGGCCACCATCTCCGCGACAGACAGTGCGTGGGGCACAAACGCGGATTCGAGCTTCTTGAGCTCTTCCTGGTCGATAAACGCAATGTCTGCTGCTTGCAGAATGTCATCGACCGCGATGATTTGCAGCAGATGCCGCTCGTGATCGAAGGGACTGTGCCGAACCTTCCAGGTTTCGTACGTAAGGGTCTGAAGCTCATGTTTGAGCGCGTCGGACAATCGCTCCACGCCTTCCTCGCCCTCCAGGTTTTCTCTCGGGATGATCACGGTCTTGCAGCCCGCGTCACACGCGCTTTCCAGCTTTACCGCCAGGGCTCCGATACCGGTGATGCGCCCCTGGGTGTCGATCTCACCGGTCATGGCCACATCCCTGCGTACTTGCTGCTGCGCAAGAACCGACGCGAGAGCCAACGCGATCGCGCCGCCTGCCGATGGTCCGTCCTTGGGAGTGGAGCCCCCCATGAAATGCAAATGAATGGTTGCAGATGCTTTGGCCAAGTCGATCCCCAAGGATGAGGCGCAGTGGAAGATCGCAGTGGTGGCCACCTTGCGGCTTTCATCCATAATTCTCTGGATGTTGCCTGTGGCGTGAACCATGCTGAGGTATCCGGGCCTGCCCTCTCCCTCTTCGCCCACGCGGATCGGAGTGGCCTGAATAGGAATCAGAGCACCCACACCTCTCTCTGCGTTGACGCCAAGAGCCATCATCTCCCCCACGCGGTCCTCTCGGTTGACCTGCCTCGGCCCGGTCGGCGGCTGAATGTAGTGTTTAATCTTTTCGCGGGTCACGCGGACTCTCGACACCTGTCCTGTGAGGATTTCCTTCCTGAATATGCGCAGGAACAACGTACGGATGATCCGTTCCAGCTCACGTACACCCGCTTCGTACGTGTACGTCTTGATGAGAAATCTCAGCAACTCGGCTTCCTGTTTGGGATCAAAGAAGATCTTATCCTCCGTGATCTGGTACTCTCTCGCACGCGTTGAATAAGGTGCTCACGCGCGATGGCCACCTTTTCCTCCACGCTGTACCGGTCCAGGAAGACCGTTTCGCAGCGATTGATCACGGCAGGGGGCACGGTCTCCAGCGTATTCGCGGTGAGAATGAAGTGGCAGTTGGACAAATCAATGTCCACGGTAGTCTCGGTGTATTTGTCGTGAAAGAGATGGTTCTGCTCCGGGTCCAGGATCTCCAGCAACGTGGCTATGGCAAATTTCTCGGTCTTGTCCGCCTCGTCCATGATAAACATGCCGTTCATCACGCCCATTTTGATGATGCCCTGGACAATGGCGCCGGGTTTGGATCCTTCGTACGTGAACCCGTGCCCCCGCAGGTCCGCCTCGTCCCGCATCCCCCCTAGAGAGAGCTTGTGGAAAGGAATTTTCAGGTTCCGGGCAATGGAAATGGCCAGCGATGTCTTTCCCACCCCTGGGGGTCCGACAAAAAGGAACGCGCTGCCATTACGCCGCCATGATTTCACCTTTGCTTCGTCAAACTGCCGGTACCGCCAGATGAGATTGGAAAAGAAATCGCAAATCACCTCCTTAGGTTTGCGCAGACCGTAATGCGTGCTGTCAATTCCAAGCTCGAATTGCTCTGGCGTCACGGGAATCTTCTCGATCTTTCCCCACGGAATCGCGAGCAAGGTCTCGATGAGTTCGCTGAATTTCGCGCCACTGTGGCCCACCGCGTTGAGCTTGTTCTTGTCGATGACTTCCAACACCTGAGTCGGAAACAACGGATCGTTCCGCGCGTCTTCTATGCGATCTTTGAGCGTCTTCACTTTGACAGGAACCGGCTCGGATACCACACGCGTGGCGGGAGGGGGCGAAGGCATTGCTGAGAAAAGGCCTTTGGTTTCTTCGGAAAATTTTTTGAGCGTATCTCTAAACAGCTCAAAGGCTTCTCGCATCGTCTTGTTTTCCACGCTGTTTTCCGGAAGCCCCAGCTCTTGGAGAAGATAGATCAACCCCCAATTATCTTTGAACGCGTTGAGCACCTCTTGCGCAGTCTGCTCGTCACCGAGCATGATGAGCTCGAACAATCCGAGGAGTTTCTGCAGAAATGACGTCCTTTTCAGCAGAGAATAAGACGCGTCGCGGCTTCTCCGGTAGCATACGCCCAGCACTTTGGTCTTCAGTTCCGTATCCAGGGCAGGAAACACCTTTTGAATGAAGTGTTGGGGGACATCGCCCAGCACGAACGCATACGCGTTCAGCAAGTCACTGAGAAGGGATTCTGTGGGTTGCGGTGGTTCCACACGTTCAAAGAGCCCTATGAAAGCCCGACCTTTCAGGCCGTTCATCTCGTCGGACAGGGCGTTACGTAACATGCGGTAATAGGTGGGATCATCGGATCGCTTGTCCATCGCGAATACCACGTCGGACTGAATGACCTCTCGCTCCGTCCGCTCGGGGTACAGCATGTGCTCGACCTCATGCCGGAGGAGAAACTCGCAGAACGCCAGAACCTTGTGTTCCTCAGGAGTGCCTTCTCCCAGATGGGTCTCAGGGCTACTCGGGATGACAAAGGCCAAATAATCGAATACGCGTTCATGGACCAAGACCGTCCAGTCCGGATCATCGCGAATGACCAGGTCAACGCAACGGACGCGGTTATCCTCATCTTCGAGTCGTACGATCTCCAGGTGTTCGCTGATTCTTGCTATGGTTATCGGGTCTGTGCCTCGGCTTTTCCGGAAATAAGGCATGACCCTTCGGCCTATGACGGCTCTCATGATATGGATGACTCGTTTGGTGTCTTCCTCGGTGGGCAAAGGAAGACCGTCGAGAAGCGTATGATCGAACTCCATGGGAAACATGACGCACCCTCGGTGGTTGATCGGTCGCGACGTCCAGTGTTTGCATAAATTCAGACAAGTCAAGCGGAAAAGAGTTATGCAGGACTTCAGCGAAAAGGATCGCGTCAGCGCACCCTCTCATACCGATTCGCTTTCACACGCGTAAATCGTAGGGCTGGGGATCTCCTGAGCGAAGTGTTGAGTGGGCCTTGCGTCGTCCGTACCGAAGGGAGGCCCCAGCCTGCGCCAAGTGGGACACTCGAAAGCGAATCGGTATCATAGTGGAGTTTGACTGATAATCTCTCGGTCTGATGCGGCGTTTTGTCGTGTGGTCCTGAATCGCTATGCAGGCCGATCGTCACTCTCCGCGCGTCAGCGTGGCCTTCTGTGCGGCTTTCCCGTTGAAGCGATGCGCGTCTATGACGTACCGCTCATGAAAGCCCGTGGAAATCTCGTCCACCCCGTCGTGAGCAGCGACGGCAAAACGCAGTTTGCGGCCTTCCACCTTTTCGAGTTGCACGTTCACGGTCACGGTGAGCCCGGCTGGAGTTGCCGCTGAGTGACTCAGGTCGACTCCTATGCCCACGGTCTGTTCGTTCGGCCAGTCCAGGTGGGGGTTTACGGCCTGAATGCACGTCCACTCGATCAGGCCGACCAGGAATCCCGTGGCCAGCACTCTGGGCATGAGTTGAAACTCCGGGGACTCAGGAAAGAGCGCGGGCACGAGTTTGTCCTCAGGCACCTTGAACGCGAACACAAAACCCAGCCCCTCTTTGAGGGAATCCTTCATGAGTGTGCCTCCTCTCAAAGACTTTCTTGCGTACATCTTGTGTGATACGAGTGATATATTCATAAGTCAATTTGATTAATGTTATGATCGTCATTAGAGGATCTAATTGAATGGAATGGCAGCATATCATAGGTTTTTATCACGTAGCTCGGCTGGGCAGCTTTACTAGAGCCGCGGAAGCCACTTTCAGGACCCAATCTGCGTTGAGCCAGCAAGTGAAGGCACTTGAAAGAGAGTTGGGCTGCCAGCTCGTCGAAAGGATTGGAAGAAAGAAACTCTTGCTCACTCCTTCGGGCGAAGCGTTTCTTCGTTTCGCAGCCGAGGTGCTCGAAAGACATGAGGCGCTCACCCAATGCCTGCAAGATCTTGACGGCATTCAGCGCGGGACGCTCAAAGTAGCTGCCCCATTCACGACCCTGTATCATGTGTTCCCCACGTACGTGCAAGAGTACCTCCTGCAGTTTCCCGAGGTGCAATTGACGATTCTCGACCGACCGCAAAAGATGGTACCAGACCTTCTCAAGAACGGTGATATCGACTTTGGGTTTGTGCTGGAGAGCTTGATTCCGCATGATCTGGTCGGGCTGCGATGGAAAGAGGTGCAGACCGTGCTGATGGTGCCGACAGGGCATCTTTTGGCTGCGGAGAAACCTGTAACCTTCGAGAAGATCTCCCAATACCCTCTTATCCTCCCGCCAGGAAACGCGGCTCAGGTGGGTCACCTCAATGTGGAACGGCAGCTTCAACGACTCGGTTTGCCATTTCGGGTGATCATGGAGTCTTCCAATGTGGAGCTGAGTTCTTTGTACGTGGAAATGGGGCTGGGTGTATCCTTTGCGACGGTGATCGAAGATCTGCCGGTTCTCACGCAGAGAAGACTCCAGTTTCTTCCTTTGGATCACTATTTTCCACGCGACCATGTGGCTGTGGTAATGAGGAAGGGTCACACTCTTTTGCCGTACAAGAGTGCATTCTTGAGCCTTCTGTTAAGCGAGCGCTCTGATTGGTCGTCACAGAAGGATCTTCCGCTTGCAATCCGATGACTTACCTTCTAGGAATACGCGGGTGGGTCATCGTTCAGCGCGACCCTTTGTTGCACGGGGAAAATGAGACCACAAAGTCACTAAGACTCGAAGAAGTCGAAGACCTGTTCTCTCTTGTCTTTATTGCCTTTGTGCCTGGTGGTTCAGTCCCTGTCCTTCGCGGTGAACCGTGGCGAGCAGATACATGACAAGAGCCATACCACAAGAAGAGACGATTAATACCGGACGATGTGCATTCGCTGACCTCGGTCTCTTGGGACTGCCTCAGGCTGAAGCTCTCATGATTAAGGCAGGAGAGAGGGTTGGGGCTGGTGAGATACCGGATCTTTTGTTCTTTCTCACTCATCCACCCACGGTCGCGGTGGGGCTCAAGGATCGGGGACCGGACGCTCCCAAAGACCTGCTGGTGAGCCCTCAGCGCCTTGATGACGAAGGCATCGCGCTCGTGCGTTCCGTCCGCGGAGGCGGGATCACTTTTCACTGGCCCGGGCAGGTGCTGTGTTACCCTGTGCTCCGCTTGAGTCCTACCGAAAGAAACATCTCCGCGTACATGACCAGATTGGAGGATGTCGGCATCACGACCCTGCAGCAGTTCGGACTCCACGCGACACGACGCCGAGATTCGGCAGCCCACATCGGCTTGTGGGTCGACGGAAAAAAGATTGTTTCCATGGGAATACGCGTGAGCCGCTGGGTGACGAGCTTTGGGTTCGCCATGAATCTGGACGGTGATTTTTCCGCATCGCGTTATGTCAGGCCCTGCGGCCTCGAAGGTGTGAGCCTAACCAGTATCGAGGAGGTTCTGGGAAAGGCTCCCTCTCGCACACAACTCATGGAGAAATTGAAAGAAAGCTTCAGTTACGTGTTTCAGCGCACCCTCGAACCGCCACGGCAAGACCTTCTCCCCCTCCTGGAACAGGTGGCTTCGCTTCGGACATCCGAACCGTACTCCGATACGAAGAGATGAGATAACGCCTGGATCCCTGTTGCCTGATGTGGCCCTGGGATTTACCTTGAAGGAGGAGGGGATGCCACATGAAGGCCGAGTGGCTCTTTCAGGCCCCCTACCCCGCGGCTGCTTCCCGAGCAGCACACGCAGCCTCCTGTGGATACGACTATATCCCTTCTGTTCTGCCTGTCAGTGTGGTAATAGTAAAACAGGTATGCATCCAAACATGTCACTTGGCCAAGACTGCCCCGGAGCATGATTCTGCCCATGGCGGCGGTTTCGCGAGAGGCTTCTGGTGACTTTTCTCGAATGTGAGCTGCTTGCTCACACGTTTCGCTATCGGTGCCATGAACAAAGTCCTTACCATCGCTGGATCAGACTCTGGAGGCGGCTCGGGAATCCAGGCCGACCTGAAAACGATTCTTTCCCTTGGGGCGTACGGGATGAGCGTCGTCACCGCACTCACCGCGCAGAATACCCAAGGTATTCTAGGCATTTTACCGGTTTCTCCCGACTTCGTGGCTCTGCAATTGCGAGCCATCTTTGAAGACATAGGCGTGGACTGTGTCAAAATGGGCATGCTCTGCAATGCAGGAATTGTGAACGTGGTTGCAGAAA
Source organism: uncultured delta proteobacterium (assembly GCA_963760985.1). Classification (GTDB taxonomy): domain Bacteria; phylum Desulfobacterota; class Desulfomonilia; order Desulfomonilales; family Desulfomonilaceae; genus JACRDG01. The sequence goes on from CAVXFM010000004.1 coordinate 31,112, forward strand.
CGATTGCGAAGCAGCGGATAGACAAGGTGGTGATAGACCCTGTTCTTGGCTCCAAGAGCGGCGCGGTCCTCCTCGATGATGCGGGACGAGACGCAATGGTCAAGGATCTGTTTCCGCTCGCATACCTGCTGACACCTAACATTCCCGAGGCCGAAATCCTCACTGGCAAAAAGATTTCCGGCCTCGCAGACATGAAAAAGGCGGCCAAGAGGCTCCAAAAGATGGGCCCTCGGTACGTGCTGGTAAAGGGCGGCCACCTGGAAGGTAGCCCCGTGGATATTCTCCATGATGGGGCGCAGGAGTACGAATTCACCTCCCAGCGGGTCCGCACTCGCCATACCCACGGCACAGGATGCACCCTCGCATCTGCCATAGCCACGCTGCTGGCGCAGGGTATGCCCCTGATGGAAGCCATTGATCAAGCAAAGAGATACCTTTACCGGGGTCTTCGATTCTCCTTGCCGATCGGTCGCGGCATCGGCCCGGCCAATCATTACGCGTCGATCTCGCGAGAAATCGCCAGGACTCATGTCATCGAAGAGCTTAACAAGGCACTGGAAAGGCTGAAACGTCTGAAGATCGGTCACCTGATTCCTGAAGTGCAGTCCAATCTCGCGTATGCAATCCCTTTTGCGGAGTCAGTGCAAGATGTGGCGTCTTTTCCCGGCAGGATCGTGCGCTTGGTGAACACGGTCGCCACGCTCTCGATGGCCGCTTTCGGCGCATCCCGTCAGATTCATCACCTGGTGCTGGCAGCCATGGATTACGACCCTCAACGTCGGGCGTGCATGACCATCGCCTTTTCCGAAACGCTCGTAAACAGGATTCGGTCGTTGGGTCACAGGGTTGCCGAGTTCGACCGCAACCGGACTCCGTTGGATCTTCAGCAGGAAGAAGGCAGCACGCTGGCCTGGGGTGTGCAGGATGTGATGGAAGAGTTGGGCAGGGTCCCGGATGCGATCTTCGACAAGGGAGCGGTGGGAAAGGTCCCGCTCATCAGGGTCTTTGGAAAGGATCCGGCTTCCATAGTTGACTTGATAGCAAAATTGTAAAGGTCCCCGGGGAAGCTCGGCCGGCAGCCGACGGACTGGCGTCAGGGCGTCGCGGTGATTACTCTATTTTCACTATGAACTAGGTCGGGCAAAAAACGATGTCGCAGTTTCTTATTGATACCCACCACCGTCTGATCGATTACCTCAGAGTATCCATCACGGATTTGTGCAACCTCAGGTGTGTCTATTGCCGACCGCCGGAAGGCGTGAGGCTCCTTTCTCACGATGAGATATTGAGATATGAAGAAATCCTGACCCTCGTGGGAGTGGCCAGGGATATGGGAATCCGCAAGATACGGGTTACCGGCGGCGAGCCGCTTGTGCGGCGAGGCGTCTTGGATTTTCTCTCACGACTGGCTCACCTGCAAGGCATAGAAGACCTGGGCCTTACCACGAACGGAGTGCTTCTCGCTTCCATGGCCAGGGATTTGAAGGCCGCGGGGCTGAAACGGCTAAACGTGAGCCTCGATACGCTACGCCGCGAGACTTTCAAGGCGATCACCGGAAGCGACCGTCTGGAGGACGTGCTGAGCGGCATACGGCTGGCCCAGGATCTCGGGTTCAAGCCTGTAAAAATAAACGTGGTGCTTCTTAAAGGTGTGAACGAGCAGGACGTGCCTGCGTTCGGGAGACTCACCCTGGAAAGCCCCGTGGATGTAAGGTTCATTGAGCGCATGCCATTCGGTCAGGATCCGTCGCTCAGGGCACCTGATCCGTTCAGTGCGACAGAGGCGCTCGACATGATCCGTGCGGAAGTCGGTGAACTCATCCCCGTTGACCGAGACCCTCTTGACGGCCCCGCGAGCATGTTCACACTGAAGGGGGCCAAGGGCCGCGTGGGCATCATAGACCCTATTACCGGGCATTTCTGCGGGTACGTGCAATCGACTGAGGTTGACCGCGCGCGGAGCGTTGAGACCTTGCTTGCTCGGGCCCCACGAGATAGACGTCAGGACGGCCTTGCGGCGAGGCGCTTCAAGGGAAGAACTGTCGGAAATCATCAGACTCGCGGTGGCTGCCAAACCCGGAGGCCATCGATCCGGCGCAGCCGGCGCCGTGGCGGGGATGCACCTCATAGGCGGGTAGAAATTCCGGACGCTGTGACCATTGAGTCTGGGGGGCCTGAACCGCCAAGGTGGAAGTTCCTCTTACCATAAGCGTTCACCGCGACTGCCCGGAAACGAACCACAAGACACAAAGAAGCATGTGACTTGTCTTTTGATTTCTTCGTGCCTTGGTGCCTTTGTGGTTTCATGTTACGGATTCAGCCAACAGTCGCGCTGAAAGATTACCTTTCATAAGTATAACCTATATGGAATGTGGTTTGACGTTCATAGTGGTGAACCGCAACACTGCGAGTCTGTTAGTGGAATGTCTGGACCGTATTTTCAGGTCCGACTTGCCGGAACGGCCCGAAGTAATCGTGGTGGACAATGGTTCGACGGATGATTCTGTGGCACGAGTGCATAGGACCTACCCGCAGGTCAGGGTGATAGACGCGGGAAGGAACCTCGGATTTGCCGCGGCCAACAACAAGGCTGTCAAAGAGGCGAGCGGAAAATTCCTGCTGTTGGTCAACACGGACGCGATGTTGGATGCAGACTGCGCAACCACGCTTTTACGGCTTATGAACTCTGACCCTCGTATCGGCGTGGCCGGTCCTCAGCTCCTCAACGCGGACAACAGCCCGCAAACCTCCTATGAAGCGGTCCCTACCCTGGCCACGGAAACCTTGAACCGCAGCCTGCTCAAGCGGCTCTTTCCCCATCGCTTTCCCCACCGCTCGCGCAAGCTGGCCGGTCCCACTGAAGTGGAAGCGCTCATTGGTGCGGTGATGATCCTTCGTCGGGAGGCGTTTGACGCACTGACCGGCTTTGACGAGGACTACTTCTTTTTCCTCGAGGAGACCGACCTCGCAGTCCGGATGAGACGGGCTGGCTGGAAGGTCGTGCACGAGCCGCGCGCGCGCGCGCGGTGCATCTGCAAGGGGGCACTGCGAAAACCTATCAGGCTGCAGCTCGAATCGAATTCTATCGGTCCAGATACCTGTTTTTCAAGAAACACTACGGGGTAGCAGCCTATTCCATCCTAAAGACGGCCCTGATCGCGAACTTGACGCTCAATGTACTGATCCTGTCCGCAGCTTCAATGCTCACCCTCGCGAGCATACCTTCCCTCCTGGCAACCTTCCGCGTGAAGAAAGACCTCTGGCAATGGCATCTGCAAGGATGCCCCCGCGACCAAGGGCTCCCGAGGGATTAGTTCCCATGCGCTTTCACGTCTCATCACCTCGCTCAGGAGATCCCCAGCCCTACAATCTTACGCGTTTTGAGCGCGAGTCGGTATAACGCAGGACACAGGATGCGCTGAATGATTGTGAAAGGCTAATAGGGAAATGTTCCGCCAGCCAGAAGAAAATCATCCAAGGTCACAAAACCGGCAGAGCGTAGCCTTCGGACGAGAAAGAGAAAGAGGTAGGCGGTTTGGAGGGCATCTTCCAGGGCATCATGTTTGGCAAACAGAGGCAAATTGTGTTTCTCTGCCAAATGGGTCAAGCCGTAGGACGCCCCAGGGTTTACCCCGTCGTAGAAGTCATGGTGCTGGGTTTCCTCGTATCCTCTGGTGAGTTTGATCGTATCCAGCCAACGATTCTTGATTTTTCCCCCTAGAAGCTTGCGCGAGGCTCGATTGAGAAAACTCAGGTCGAGCGGAATGAAATGACCGACCACCAACGAAGAACCCAGGAATTCAATGAATTCCGGAAGCACCTCTCCCAGATCGGGAGCGGCTTTGAGCTGCTCCGGAGTGATGCGGTGTACAAGAGTGCTGTCCTTAGGAAGCCCCCCTGCCGGACGCACGTACGAAAAGAAATTGTCTCCCACTACAATGCGCAAGTTCTTGATCCGCACTGCCCCGATAGAGACAATTTCATCCCGTCGAGGATTCAGGCCTGTCAGCTCAGTATCCATGGAGACGAAATCGTAGGATTCAATGGGTCTGTTGCGGTCGAATCCAGAGAAGTACTCTTGGTTCCGTAACAGGTCCCGGATGCTTAGCCGGCCACAGCCATTGCAGCAGTCGCTTCATACTCAGGTGGGCTCTATTCTGCAGTGCCGGCGGCATGCCTCCTCCGCTGAGAACGCCTCACATTGGCGTGGCTGGCTTCATTTTGCAGGCATACGACCGGGCAGGTACACGGTAAGCGTGTAGCGGCACCGTTTGCTGAACACAGAGAATCAGACCACAAAGTCACCAAGAAACGAAGGGTCAAAGGACACCGCTCTTTTTGTCTTCGCGGTTTGTTCCTGATTCCTTGCGGTGAACGCTTACGGTACACGTGATAGGGAGGCGCATGGAGAATGGTGGTCATTCTCAATGTCGCACCGGGAGTAATCGATAAAAACGTGGCATCATACCAATATCTTGCTGACGCTACTCTACCACCCGCAGTTCGGTCTTGATATATCCCTGAATACGGCTGATAACGGCAAATGCTTCCTTCAGAGTCTGCTTTTCCAGGTCCGACAATTCCCCGGGATCGATGTAATTGTCCGGAACCTTGCCGGCTTCCATCATCTGAAGCTGATGAACCAAACGGAGCTGCATCTGGTATTCGTACGCTTCTATCGTCTCCGCGTAAAGGTCCCGTGGAATGTAATCGCCGTCTGCCAAGGCTTGCAGCCGAGCAATCGTGTTCGTCTCTTTGAGGCCGTACCTCAAGGCCATGAGCCGGCCGAAATCCACGTACGGAACCAGGCCGCGTGTCTTGATATCCAGTCGATTCTTGTGCTCTCCGTCTTTTTCCACGATGAAGTTGCGGAAAAACGACAACGGCGGCTTATTTACCAGGCAATCCTTTGCGAGGTGCATGAGAAAGATGCTCCGCTGAGGAGCTACCCTGGCAAGAAAGTCTCTCAGCCGGTCTGCCACAAATGTGGAACCGTACCCAGCCCGGAAATCGAAAAAGATCGTCGCGTGAAGCACTGCCTGAGGTTCAGGTGCGCTCATCCAGCGATCAAAATAGTTGTGCCAGGTAGAGTACGGCTTACGCCACTTTGGATTGGACGCCATCATCTCGCCCCTGCACAACGGGTACCCGCATTTTGCCAGGTGTTCTATGGCCACATTGCCGAATCGCCGAAAATAGAGTTTTGCCCGCTTGATCGTTTCCCAATCGTCGGGCGGGGTCTCATAGATCAGTGCGTTGTCCTGGTCTGTCTTGAAGGTCTGTTCCTGTCGGCCTTCGCTCCCCAACATCATCCAGCAAAACGGCATCGGGGCAGGGCCGAGTTCTTCCTCCAGCAACATGAGCACGCGGTTCACGATCTGATCGTTGAGCACTGCAATCATGCGGGTGATGTTGTTGGCTTTGGCACCTTCTTCGACAAGCGTCCGTATGACCAGCGGAACCTTTTCAGACAGAGAATACAACCCGTCGATCTTGCGCTGCGCAACGACCTCTCTGAACAAGGAAATGGGCGACGTGCCCTGCTGCACCATGATGTCGTGCGCAGTCACGATACCGACAATGGTCTTCTGACCGCTCTCCACGGCAAGGTGATGCACATGCTGGTTCATCATCTGAAGCAGCGCATCAAAACACACTGCGTTGTCCCTGATCCTCTGCACGGGAGAGCTCATGATCTCCGCGACCGGCGTATGGAAGCTGAGTCCTTTCGCGACCACCTTGGTGCGGAGGTCATTATCCGTCGTAATTCCGACGATCTCCCCGGCTTGGTCTTGAATCAGCAGGGATCCGATCCGCAATTCCGACATTCTCGCTGCCGCCCTCTGGATCGTCTCAGAGCCGGACATCACTTCGAGCCGTCGCTTCACCACTTCACCGACCTGGGTGGTGAAAAGGTAAAGCCCATCCTGGGCTCTCGGCCTCACCTTTTGGTTGCGCAGCTCGGAATACGCCACGGTAACTACCTCTTCGGAAAAGCGCTTGAGGTAGTAATGGGCAAAGCGAGGATACGTTTGAATCAACTCAAGGAACACATTCTTGTGCAGGAGATAGCAAAAGGTGTCTTCCACGGTTTCGACGTTCAGGCTTGATCTCGCGCCACGGATGATGGCAAGGGCTCCGAAGTAGCTGCCCTCCCCACGAAAGTCTTTGAGAGTGACCACATTATCCGCGTCAGTGAGGTAAACCTTCACTCCTCCCCGGCTGATGAGATGCAGGTGAGGGACCTCGGTCACATCCTCCTGAACGATCAAGGTGCCTTTGGGATAGAAATCGATGATGAATTTCTCACACAAGTCCTTCAGGACTTCTTCGTCCAATTCACTGAACGGCCGTGTCGACTTGAGGAACGCGAGGACCGCGCTGGGGTCCGCAGCATGCAGGTCGTTCGTCTGGACCATTGTGTCTCCTGGGCACAATCAGTGGTGTTCTGGAGCGATAAGCCTCAGAAGTGAGTCCTTCGGATTACGAAACTCTGTTGAGAATAACGTATGAGCCGCATAAACTCAATCGCAATTCTCCTGCTGACTCTCCGGGAAGGAGCGGAATTGTCTGTATGCGCCGTGAAATGCCAAGCTCCTCGATCATGGGCTGTCAACATGCGTGTCTCTTCTCACCGAGACGCGGCGACAACGGGGAAGAATTCTTTTTTCACGAGATCAAGCAGACGGTAAACTACGGCAAAAGCTTCCTTCAGCGTCTTCTTTTCGAGATCCGATAGCTCGGAGGGCTGGACCGAGTTGTCGGGCACCTGGCCTATTTCCATCCTTCTCAACTGGTGCGCCAGGGTGAGCTGAATCTGAAACTCATACGCTTCCCTTGCGTCGGCAAACAATCCTTGGGAGATCATACCTCCCTCGCTCAAAGCCTGTAATCGGCCCACAGTGCCGGTTTCTTGTATGCCGTACCGCAAAGCCATGAGGCGAGCAAAATTGACAAACGGCGTCAACCCGCGTGTTTTCAAATCCAATTCCGTGGAGTGCCTGCCGTCTCTCTCCACGAGGTAATCTCCGAAAAAGGACACCGGAGCGGCGGTGGCCATACAGTCTTCTGCAAGATGCCTCAGGAACACCTCGTGCTGCCCGGCCAGTTCAGTCACGTGATTCCGAAGGCTTTCAGCCAGATCGTTTGCGCCCCACGCGGGCCTGAAATCGAAGAAAATTCGGGAAAGCGGTACCTCAGGCGGGATCGGATTGAGTATCCATTCCTCGAAGTACCCGTTCCAGACGGAATAGGGCTTGCACCACCTCGGGTTGGAGGCCATGAATTTATTCTGACATTTGGGATATCCACATGCCTGCAAATGCTCGACAGCCTTGGCCCCAAGAATCTTGAAGTATTCTCTGGCCTCGACGGATTCCTCACTGTTTCGCGGATCCTGGTAAATGATGGCATTATCCTGATCCGTATGAAAAGTTTGTTCTTTGCGCCCTTCGCTTCCCAAAACCAACCAACAAAACGGAAGTGGAGGTGAGCCCATCTCATCAACCAGGAGGGTAAGCATCCGCTGGAGGATATTGTCGTTGAACAGCGTGATAACCTTGGTGATATTCTCCGCTCTGGCTCCTTCTTCCAGCAGCGTACGCACAATGATGGGAATCTTCTGAGACACCGAATAGAGACCGGAAACACTTCGGGGAACCCCTATCTCACGGAAGTGATAATAGAAAGACGCACCCTGATGGATCAAGATATCATGCGCGCTCACCACACCGACAATCACCTGACGATGCTCAACTGCGAGATGGTCTATTCGCTCTCGGATCATGCGGAGCATCGCCTCGAAACAGGGTGCCTGAGCGGGTATGGTGCGCAAAGGAGACATCATGATCCGCTGCACCGGGGTATCGTAATCCAGCCCTTCCGCGACCACCTTGGTCCGGAAGTCCTTGGTGGAAACCAGGCCCACAATGTCCTCGTTCCGATCCTTTATCAGCAGCGAATCCGCGTGCAATTCAGCCATACGCGCGCCTGCTTGACGCACGGTGGTAGCGCCGTCGATGATTTCCGGAACTTGCTTGATGATGTCGCGCACACGGTAGTTGAACAGGTAGCAGGATTCTTCTTTGTGGCTCTTGACTCTTTCGAACCTCAACTCAGAATAAACCGCACACACAAAGTCTTCAGAGAAAGTTTCCAGATAATAGCGTCCGAACCCGGGATTTTCTCTCACCACCGTGAGAAAGGACTCTTTATCAATAAGAAAACAGAAACGTGTCCTCCACAGCCTCGACATTAAAATCCGCTTTCTGGCCGCTCACGATGGGAAGCGCGCCAAAAGACTCTCCTTCGCCGCTGTAGTCCTTGAGGGTTACGAAGGTGTCTTCACTCGAAAGGTAAGACTTGACGCCGCCTTTTTGAATAATATGAAAGTAGGCTACATCAGTAATGTTCTGTTTGAAGATCACCGTGCCCTTGGGGTAGTGCTCGATGACGCACTGCTTGGCAAGGGTCTGCAATGTGGAGGTGTCGAGCTCGCTGAAAGGAAAGGTTCTCTGTAAGAAGTGGAGCACCAGATTGGGTGCCACCCCATGAATTTCTCGCCTCGGGGCCACGTCACCTCCTCGTCAGGCTCGCAACCGAGCTTGTGGTTTCGTCTCAGACCAACCGTCGTTCACACAGGTAATGCCCGTGTGCGCAGAACCAGTACGAGAGGCGTCATCCCGCGTCCAAGCCGAAAGGCCATTTTATGCTATGAAGGACGACACCTGCCTTCCAGTCTTACCTGAATCGGCGCGATCGGAAATGACTTGCCGAAAAGAGGTTTCATCCTTGAGGAATGGGGAACCTTCTCAATCTCTTCCAGTATAATACATCATCGATTGCTCAGGCAAGGGTCTGTCTCGGCATCAGTCAGTCTCTCCCGTCAATATGAGGCCCGCCCAGAAAAAGGGATGATCGTACCCGGCCTTTCGAATCTCGTTCCTCGCGAGAGTGAGCGCTTGCAGTTTGTCTTTCCCCTGCATGAGCTTGGCGTAGAAGGTCTCCACGAGCTTTGTGGATGCGGTTGCCCCGACCGACCAAAAACTCATGAGCACAGACCGCGCTCCTGCGTACTGAAAGGCCCGGCCCATGCCCATGATGCCTTCGCCAGGAACCTTTTTTCCCAGGCCGGACTGGCACGCGGTCAGTGCCACCAGGTCTGCATTCAATTTCAAGCCCATCACCTCACTCATGCGAAGCAGGCCGTCAGTTCCTTTGGGAATAAGCGTGAGGCAGAGTACCGGTTCTGTGATGCCGCGGTCGGCATTTCCATAGGAACCATGCGTGGCAAAAACGATGTGCTTGAACTCGCTCAGCCGAGGCCCCATGTCTGCAAGGAACTTCTGTTTCGACGCGTCAAAGCCCATGAGCATCTCACACGAGCTATTCATCTTCTTCAGATGTTCCGCCAGTTCTTTTGTTTGGGGGAGCCTGTCAAGAGTCAATCCTGTATGCCCGTCAAGGAGGCTGATGGTGCTATCTGTGTGCGAGATTTCTTTTACTGTGGCGAATTTGGCCGCGGTCTCGGGGGTAATCCTCGCGTCATAGGGATCCGTCACCGGGTCTGCCACTACCAGCAGTCTGTTGCCCTCGATTCGATCCTTGCCGAAGGTCCGTGCAAGCGTGAGTGCGGTTACTGATTGGTAATAAGAAACGGGGTTCCGATCTCCAAAGAAATCTGTGTCAGCAACGCAGGGCAGATTATCCTTTTCCACAATCCGCCCGCCGCGATTGAGGACGAGCATTTCAAACGGGAGATCGGCCACGGAATCGTCAGGGACAATGATAACCGGCACGTTGCGCGGCAGATCGGACAGTATGTCACCCAGGAGAAGGTCCGCCAACTCTCTGCCTGACACGAAATCAAATGAGCGGAGCTTGTCCATGCGCTGCTGGTAATCATCAGACGGCTCCAGCACCAGAGGCATCCGGAACCTGCGCACCAAGTCTTCCACAAAAGTCTTCTTTACCGGTTTGAGTACCCCACGTATCAAGTGCTTGCCGTGGATGAGGTAAATGAGCAGACCTGAATCTGTGGCGTCGTATGAGAGAACCCACTCATTGTCTCTTATCGCACTCTGTTTCAAAGGGAGCGCTCTTGTGGGATACTTGGTCGCCGCGTACACAGGGAATTTCTCCCGCAGCGTTTTTCGATATGTACGGATTTCGCCATCAACTTGCTTGATTTGGGCCTCCAGGTATTCCAGGAGTTCCTTGTCTCCGTATTGAACCGCCTTTTCTCGCCGTGCTTCAAGCTCGGAGACACGAGCGGCCAGCTGTCGACTCTTGGTGACGACTTCCACGGGAACGTTCAACCCCGTTTTGGAGGACTTTCTTGAAATTGCCTCGGCAAAGGCACGGGCCTTGCCCAGTTCCGAGATACGAAACGCCCGCTCCTGTTGATTCATCAGTACCCAGAACTCTGGCCAGCCCTTCATAGGGGGCGGTCCGGCGCAGCCCCCTGACTTTCACGTCAAAATAGGTGTCCTTGTCGCCGGACGTAAGCCTGTCTCGTTCCTTTTCCGTCAGTTTGATGGCACGTCTATAATTCTCGGCAGCCGCGGCATAGTCACCCAGCCCTTCCATGGCCATACCGAGTCCTGTGTAGGAAACGAACAGATTTGCCCAGTGCTGTTCCCCTTCCGCCTTTTTCAAAAGCTTCTCGTAAATCTCTTTTGCCCCACGGAAGTCGGATTTCAACAACAGCAACCTTGCCGCGGGAATGGGCTTTTTCGATTCTTGTACAAAAAACTTCAGCTCGTCGCAAATCTCCCATGTCCATGTAAAGTTGGGCCAGGAGCGCACTCGTCAGGGACGTGGAGATGCCAAGCTTCTTTTCGATGCGTAACACTTCCTCATAGTAATGTGCCGCGTCCTCGTGCCTTTTGAGCGCGGCTGAGACAATGCCCATGCTTCTCAGGCTCGCGACCTCGCCTTGTGCATCTCCTATTTTTCTGGTGATTTCGAGGGACTTCTCGTAACACTCTCGTGCCTTGTCGTATTGACCCCAGGACTGATGGATTCTTCCCAGGTTATTAAGGCTCGCGGCCTCGCCCTTCACATCCCCGATCCCTCGCGTGATCTCAAGAGATTGCGCGAAACACTTCAGAGCCTTATCGTATTGGCCCCACGAACGGTATACTCTTCCCAGGTTGTTAAGGCTCGCGGCCTCGGCTTTTACATCTCCTATCTTCCGCGTGATCTCAAGGGACTTCTCGAAATACTCCAGTGCCTTATCGTATTGGCCCCACGATTGGCATACCTCACCAAGCTTGTTGAGACTGATTGCCTCACCTTGTACGTCCCCTATCTTTCGTTGAATGTCCAAGGACTGCTCGAGGTACTTCAGTGCCTTGCCAAGTTGCCCCCAGGCCTGGTACACCCGGCCAAGCTCATTGAGACTGGTTGCCTCGCCCTTTGCATGTCCGATCTGACGACGGATAGCCAAAGATTTCTCAAAACAATCCGAGGCCTTCGCGTATTGTCCCCACGCCAGGTGTACATTCCCAAGATGGTCAAGGGTGTACGCTTCGACTTTCGCGTCTCCTAGCTTGCGGACAATCTCCAGGGACTTCTCGTGGCATTCCGCGGCTTGCGCGTATTGCCCCTGCGCGAGATATACGGAACCGAGGCCGCCGAGACTCACCACCTCGCCTTTCAGGTCCTTGGCGTTCCGAGCGATCTTCAGGGCCTTTTCATGATAATCCTTTGCCTCCTGGTAATTGCCCTCTATCACCAACACGCGGCCCAAACTGTTCATGAGCCAAGCCTGTTGCGTCGCGTCTCCCAGTTGCTCATAGATCTTTAAGGCTTTCAGGTAGCGTACGAAGGCCCGGTCGTATTGGCCCCGATCTTTGTACACGTTGGCCAGATTGGCCAGCGCGGATGCCTCCCATTTCTTGTCCTTCATCGCTCTTGCCGTGGCAAGTGACTGCTCGCCCACTCGCTCGGCCATTTCATGCATTCCCTTTGCCCTAAGCTGGCGGGAAATCCGGTTCATGATTTTGATTTCCCCACCCGGTTCCCCTACAGGTTGGCTTTGATCCCCACGCTTTTCCGAGCAGTCCACACGGTGATCGAAGTGCTGGCAGTCCTCATAGATTTTCGCCACATACCTGAGACACATGGTGCGAGACCTGGGATCGCCCGCACTGCCAGGGAGGCGCAGAGCCTGTTCCAAGAGCTCCACCGCCTTTGCAGGGTCATTCTTCTGCATGTACAGGACTACCTGTATCGCCAAGATCCGGGCCTTGGCGGTTTCGTCCTCCGGGGCTGTGCACATCTTCAAAGCCTGGGCCAAGGACGCGTCAGCCTCATCGTATCTTTTCAGGTACAGGTTGAACCTTCCCAGCTCCAGCAATGCTCGCCCGGTGTTTCCCATGCCCTGGTCAGCATCTGAGCGCTTGAGGAACTCCTGGTATTTTGCGACGACCCGTTCCAAGTCATGGCGTGAGAACGCATTCCCGGCAAGTTCCGCTGCCTCCTTGAAAGAAGCAGCGCGGGGAGGCTGAGCCTTTTCCCGCTCCTTCTCCGGCACAACCTTGTTCAAAGATTCGCTCTGGCCATGCCCCTCTTTAAGAACAGCTCCGCGGTCTTGAGCCAACGTCCGGTCACCGGTCAGTATCGGTGATACGAAGAGAAGTGCGATCACCAATATGGCCTTTGACGTAAGTGATCTCAGCTTTCCGGACATGGCGCTTCCTCCTGGACGTGGCCGCGGCAGTATGGGGAGATCGTAAAAGAGCAGAGAGACCCCGCCGACGCGCGGGTCATCTTCACATGTACATGTCGCTTCCGTGAGGAGTCAAGATCTCAGTCTCTGTATACTCGGTTGCCACACGTGTTGTCCGTTTGATTCTTTTGGTACCGATTCGCTCTTGCCTGTACAACTTGACGCAGGCTGCAGTCTGGAGATGCCCTTCGCTACGGACTACGCAGAGCCGTCGAATATTCGTTGAGGGGAACTTTGCGACATCCGTCAAAAGCGCGAACCATTCGGTCAAAAGTCCTGGGAGCGTCCATATACCGAACGTCATGGAAAATGTGCCGACCGGCTCGCGATTCCCTTACGTGGTTTCACCGCCACCTGGATACGAAAGCTCGACTTTTCTGCGATTGATGCTGAAGCGAAATGGAGTATGATTCTCAATGCGCTTCAGCACATTTTGGCTGGATTCTTTCCTGAGGGACTCCAGGGATTCCCCGTTCCGGCACGCGGGTCACCGGATCGGGGGTCACGCTGCAATGACAGGCTTCGCCTTTTCCGAGCTCAGTCCCAGTGGCGGTGGTGGTGGCGGCGGCGACACTTCACTTCATAGGCCCATTCTCTGCAATGGCCATGATGCCACCTTACGCAAACCGGAACTCTGTAGCAGCGGCGGTGATGGCGCCACCCCATGGTTTCCATGTCAGGCGGTTCTTTTGCACCCTTGCTGGCCAGGAACTGCTCAACGTGTTGGCGGCCGTCGGCTTTTGCGTAAGACAGCGCGTTCTTTCCATCTTTATCCGGCGTGTTTATGTTCGCGCCTTTTTCCAACAGGAGTTTCACCACGGGCAAGTCTCCCGCAGCGCTCGCAAACATGAGGGCCGTGACCCCATCTTTGTTTTTGGCGTTCACGTCTGCCTTCTTCTCTATGAGAAGCGTGCACACTTCGAGATTTCCCCCGTTCGCGGCGAACATGAGCGGTGTCGTGCCCAACACGTCGCGACCGTTCACATCGGTTCCTTTGGACAGGAGCTCCTTCACCTGGTCGAGATCGCCGTCTCCTGCCGCTTCCTGGAGAGGCGCCTTGGTGATAGCGGGACCGGAAATCTCCGGCTGAGCAGCCTCACCCTTGGGAGATTCTGCTGCCCACAGGGGCGCGCAACACAATCCGGCCACCAGTAGAACGGTCATTGCCCACACACACAGCGGATGACCTGCGGTCTTTGCCATACGGCTTGTACACTTGCTCATTCCCTTTGTCCTCCTTTCCCCTTGGCTGGTGACGAACGAGAATCTGGCACTTCCCGATCGCCCTCGAAGCTCTCGTACCTTCTCGTTTCGCTCCGTTGAGTCAAGCCACTGGCCGGTGAAGGCAACAGTGTTACTTGTTTTCAGGAAACCTGTGTTCGCCCCCGCGAGGCACAGATCATAATCCTCTTGATCGGTAAAGGAAGATATAATGGGTGCGTAATGCAGTGAGAGGTCCGGCGTTGCCAGGCCCGGCTCAGGATTTTTCCCTGTGGTAAAGACACACTCGTCTAGTGTACAGCCTAACGATGCATACTATCGCTGTCAAGAACAAACCACGGGTATCACGTTCTGCGGGTGGAGGGGGCCAATGTTCGATGAGGAAAGCAAGGGGAATCGACCTTGTGCTGCCCTTCCTTGCCCGCTTGGGGAGCGCAGTGCAGTCGAATCACGGCCCGGAATTTCGCTGAGGAAACCTCCCGCCGCTGAGCTCGGTTACTCAAGAGTGACCGAAGAGGTGTGAGGCACATCAGGTCGCGTCCAACACGTCCCGAACGGCCTGAAGAAGCTGCTTCATATCAAACGGCTTGCGCACAAACCCTTTCGCGCCGATCTCCATGGCCACTCGTCTTGTGCCGCCGGAGGAACGTCCGCTGGCTATGAGCACTTTCATGCCGGGCTTCATCCGGAGAATCTGTTCGAGGCACTGTCTGCCGCCCGTCTCAGGCATGATAAGATCGAGCACTATCAGAGCGACTTCCTCTTGCCGATCCTTGTAGATGTCCAAGGCTTCCGATCCATCCTTCGCCAAAAGCACGGAGTACCCCGCTCGGGTCAAATATCGTTTACCCAAGTCTCTGATGTCCTCCTCGTCATCCACAAAGAGGATCGTTTCGGGTACCCTTGGGCAGTATGGGCTTTCCCGATGCTTTTGCTGGCTCTTCTGTTTCCTTTATCACAGGCAGGTAAATGTCAAAGGTGGTCCCTTTACCAAGTTCGGTGAAACACTCGATGTATCCAACGTGTTGCTGCACCACTCCTTGGACAATGGGAAGCCCGAGGCCGGTGCCCCTTCGAGAATCCCAACCTTTGGTGGTAAAGAAGGGATCGAACATCCGGTCCATCGTTTCCTTGTCGATCCCCCGTCCGGTATCCGAGACACGAAGGAGCACGTACACTCCGGCTTTGACCCCATGCCGCATCCGGCAGAACTCGTCATCCAGGACCACGTTCTTCGTTTGGATGGTAAGCTTGCCTTTATCCGGCATTGCCTCGCTCGCGTTCACGGCAAGATTCATTACAATCTGTTCCATCTGGCTCGGGTCGGCATGAATCGCAGCTAGGTCATCGGCCAATACCAGATCGATCTCTATCATCTTGGGTATCGTCTTTGACAACAACTTGTGGATTTGCCTGATCCGGTCGTTCAGGTTCATTTTGCGTTGCTGAGGTTCGGCTTGGCGACTGAAGGTGAGCAGTCTTTGGACGAGGTCGGCTCCGTTGCGAGAGGTCTGCACTATCTTCTCGAGGTCCTCGCGTTTGGGGTCGTTGTCTTCCGTGTCCGCAAGGAGCAACTCGGAATAGCCTAGGACGATGGTCAGCATGTTGTTGAAATCATGGGCTATGCCCCCTGTCAACGTGCCAATCGCCTTCATCTTCTGGGCTTGCAGAAGCTCTGCCCTCAGCTTTTCTTTTTCTTGTTCCGCTCGTACTTGGTCGGTGATGTCCTGTGCGATCTCGACCACACCGATCAACCTTCCGTCCGCATCGAAGACGGGTTCGCCCTTTTCGTCCCAGACCCGGCCGTCCGGCGTAACAATGGTTCCCTTTTCTGACTTCTCGGACGCGAAAGCCATTACCGTAGGACAGCCCACACACGGCTCTTCAGGATTGGCCCAGCACTCGTGGCATGTGCGTCCTACTATCTCCGCGGGCAATTTCGCCACTGAATCGGCAGAGGCTTTGTTGGCCCACAGGATCTCCAGTTTCTCGTTTACAAAGGCGATGTTCAAGGGAATTCCGTCCAGGATGGCCGCCTTTTGCGCCTCACTTTCTTGAAGCGCAGCTTCGACGCTTTTGCGGTTAGTAATGTCGAGACTCGTGCCGATGATCCGGAGGGGTTTTCCCTCACTGTCATATTGCGCTGTTCGTCCTCTGGAAAGAACCCACTTCCATTCTCCCACTCCTGTCTGAATGCGATATTCAGCCTCGAATCGGGGAAGCAGGCCGCGAAGGTGTCGATCGAACGTTTCGGAGACCCGAAGCCGGTCTTCCGGATGAACCAGGATATTACCGGCTCCCGGATCGACTGCCATCTGTTCCGGGACGCTGCCCAGGATCTCAGAGGCATTTTCGTTCCAGACGACCTTGCCGGTGTGCACATCAAGGTCCCACAGGACCAGATCTCCTCCCTGGAGTGCAAGGTCCAGCCGTTCCTCGGATGCTTTCAAGGCTCTTTGAGCTTGCATTTCTTGAGTCCTGTCGGTGAGCATCACCACGCATCCGGCGAATTTGCCACTCACGTCGAGCATATGTGTGAGCTTGACCTCTAAATGCCGCAAGCCCTCGAGGGTTTCCAGATCCTTCTCAAAGGATATCTCGGTCTGGTGTGTCTCTCTCAAATCAGACAGTTCTTGAGAAAGCCAGATGAGCGGTTTGCCCTTTGGTGCGTCCCCATAATAGTGCGAGCCCGAAGCCTTCCGGTCGGAAAACAACCGCAATGCCGCATGGTTCATGTTCTCAATTTCATCCTGCACATTCAGCAAGATGACAGGGTTGGCCAAGCTTTCGAATACTGGTGAGATATCGGTTCTTTTCGTTGGTCATCACGCGGTTGGCCGCTTGCAACTCATCGAGAAGGTGGCTCTGCGAGTGTTCGACCCATTCGACCGTGAATCCCAGTTCCACACGATCGAAAAAGCGATCGACGTAACGTCGGTATTGTTCTTCCGCGTCTCGGTCTAAGCCGCTCTCGAGGACCAGATCGACATAGCTCTGGCGGTAATACTTCATAAGACTGAGAAACATACCCAAGGGCACGCCTCGTGAGCGATGTCGTCGAGCTTCCAAGATGCCGAATGACGCGATCGGGTCTTTGGCGAAATCCTCGTCAGGACTGAATTCCGGAAGGTCCTCATAGGCTTGAAGCCCTTGGAGCAGTACCGCTGAAAGACCGGAGATGGAAGTTCTCCACGCTTCTGACAAGGTCGACGTGTATTTTGTGTAATCGCGTTCTGTCGCATAGTGGAGAACCCTTTGCATAAGCCAGTTCTCATGGGAGGTCACGAGTTCTGCAAGTCCTTTCATAGGCTTCTCCGAAAACTCATGGAATACTGTTCAGTCGATCCCGAGCACCTCATTTTTCATCCCCCACCCTGGCGCACTGTGCGAAGAAGCTGCCTGGCATCGTATGGCTTGCCCACAACGGCTCTGACAGATTCGTCAAAGGTAGTCCCTTTGGGCGATGTTCGTCAACAGCCAACCTGAAATCTGCGTGTGACGGGCCTGACATGCAAGCGATCATGACTTTGAGGTCTCAGGACGCGGGAAATAGGTTTCTCCTTTAGTACCACATGTTGTCTCTACTTTGGTGAACGACCCGCGCGGTCAGGAGTTGTACAGGGGCTCTGGCAGTCTTTCGGAAGCTGGTACACAGAGGGGCTATGAGCCTATTGCGTGACCCAAATCAAGGCTACGATCGTATTACTTTGGGCCTCGACCACCATTTCGGAACAACTGCCTGGCTCCATGCTCCCACCGCCGCAACACGTTCTCACGCCGGGGGGCGTCAACACGCTTTGGCAGTTTAAGCTATTTTGGGCCATTTTGTATAGAATATCCGCCCGGATTGTCACTGTATGTTACCGCGGTGCAGCGGTCAACGTGATGCGCCTCGTACGAGCCGCACGATCTACAACGGCTGAAACGCCGGTGCATTCCGAGCTTGCGTGCTCAAGGACATGGCCGGACGTCACGGACAATCACCGCCCACACACACAATCCCGCGGGCCGATTTCTTCGACAACGTCTTGCGATGCTCCGCCCTTTGGTCAACGCTTGCTGAACCGCTCTTGAATCAGGACTGCTTTCGATGCGCTCCAGTGTCACGGAGGGATGCTCTTCATTGCCTTTCGCGTCATTCCTCTGCTATGCTGGTGGCATAGCCATTTCAACGTGGAAGGCAGCGGTGTTTCAAAGGACGCTCTCGTGGACGACGACCAAAAGACAAGGCAGGAACTGATTGACGAACTGACGCGGGCCAGGGTGAGGATTACCGATCTGGAGCGTTCGGAATCGGAGCGACAACGAGTCGAGGAAGCACTGGGCAGTTCTGAGACCTATTTCAGGAAGATTGCGGAGAAATCTATCGTGGGAGTGTATCTGATTCAAGATGGCCTGTTTCTTTACACGAACCCCAAGATGGCAGAAATCTTCGGGTATGAAGTCAGTGACCTGATTGGTAAACGGGGCCCCGAGGATGTCGTGCTCAAGGAAGACTGGCCCATTGTGAGGGAGAACCTGAGAAGACGTATTGCCGGCGAGTTGGAGTCGATCAATTACCGTTTCAGAGGGAGCAAGGTCTCCGGAGAATTGGTGTACATAGAGGTGTACGGATCCCGAACTGATTTCCTGGGACGACCGGCGGTCATAGGAACCATTCTCGATATCAGCGAGAGAGTGCACGCGGAGCATGACCTGCAGATGCAGCTCCACAGGTTTCAAGCGCTTTATCATATTGCTATGGCCATGACAGCCGAGCACTCACTTGAAGAAAACTTGACACTCATTGTTGACAAGTGTCGCGAGCTGCTCCAGACCGATGTGTCGCTCATCGCCATCGCAGAAGAAAATCTTGAAAAGATGCGTCTGTACACTCAGTCCGGATTTCGACGAACAGGATTGGACAGGCTTCCCGTGGAGTTCCTGAAGAGACGGTGCGGTAGCCCCGGGTCAGACACGCGAAGGGCCGATGCGGAAACTTACTTTAAGATGCTCAAGGCTGAAAGCAAGAAAGCGTTTTACGGCGAGGGGTTGGTCACGGGCTTGGCCATTCCTGTGCGCATTCGGAAAAGCCTCATAGGGGTTTTGTGTGTCGGGAGTCGCTCAAAGAGGACTTTCTCGGAATCCGAGAAGGACGTGATCTCATTACTGAGCAATATTGCCTCCTTGGAAATGACGCGACGGTTGGCCGAAGAACATCTCGCGCGCTCCGAGAGTCAGTTGAGGTTTCTTTCTACTCAGCTGCTCAAGTCGCAAGAGGATCAGAAAAAGCGATTAGCTCAGGAGCTTCACGATGGTATCGGTCAGTCCCTGTCTGCTATCAAGTTCAAGATAGAAAGCTTTGTGAAACAAATTCGCGACAACCCCGGTCTGGCAGACGTTTCCGCGTTGGACATGCTCGTGCCCATGATCCAGGGCACGGTTGAAGAGGTCCAGAGGATTGCGATGGATCTCAGGCCCTTCATGTTGGACGACCTCGGACTCATAGCCACTCTTCGTTGGTTCTTGCGGGAGTTTCAGACCACCTATTGCGACATGCTGCCTGACAGCAAGATCGGACTCGCTGAGCACGAAATCCCGGAGCCTCTGAAGATAGTGATATTCCGCATCGTCCAAGAGGCGCTGAACAACGTGGCCAGACACAGCCGAGCGGAACAAGTTCATATAGCTCTGAGGAAGCGGAATACGCGCATTGAATTGCTCATAAGAGATGACGGCGTGGGCATTGATGGTGATTCCCTGTCGCGTTCTCCTCGCAGAGGCTTCGGCCTTGCCAGCATGAAGGAGCGAACCGAACTCTCCGGCGGCACCTTCCGTTTGGACACCGGTCCGGAAATGGGGACGTGTATTATGGCTTCCTGGCCATTTGATTCCGTGTGATGCCTCGAGCGGTCGGTACGGTGAGCCGCTTTGCCATGCGCTGCAAACGCCGCAAATCACGAGATGGACGACGCGGCCCACCATAAAGCCGTGCACTACTCTTTGCAGATAAGGCCTTGTTCGACGGCAAATGTGGCCAACGCGGGACCGCTGTGCAGATCCAGTTTCTTCATGACATTGGCACGATGCCTCTCCACCGTCTTCACACTGATATTGAGTAAACCGGCAATCTGTTTATTCTTGTACCCTTCGGCGATAAGCTTGAGCACTTCGCGCTCTCTCTCGGTCAGTTTGTCGTAGGAGCATGCGATGCGCCCCGTCTTTTGCACGCCCAAGTACCCCTCCAGCACCACCGCGGAAATTGCGGGACTCAGATAGGGCTGGCCTGTCAATACGGTGCATAAGGCCGAAACCAGTTCATCATGACTGGCGTATTTCAGTACGTACCCATCACAGCCGGCTTGAAAGCTCGCAAGAATGTACTCTTCATTCTTGTGAACCGTGAGCACAAGTATTCTCGTGTCCGGAGCAATCCGTTTGATTTCTGCGATGGCCCCCATACCGTTCATCCGTGGCATGGAGAGGTCCATGATCACCACATCGGGGGCGAGTCGTTTGACGGAATCGATGGCATCCAGTCCATCCTCGGCTTCTCCCACGACCTCGAACCGAGGATCTGAAGAAAGCAGCGCACGCAGCCCTTGCCTGAGAATCGTGTGGTCTTCGGCAATCATAATACGATGTTTGGCTTGCATGTCGTCAGCTCCCAAAGAGGACATAGCGGTACGTGGGGGTATTTTTGCCCGTTCTGACATACCAGTTACCAGTTACCAGTGGACAGAAGAGACACCATAGAGTAATAACAGAGACACTGGACTTGTTTCAAGGGCGCAGGGCCTCATGCCCCCAGGAACGTGGGGCGTACCCTCAACCCCCTTGCCTTCTTTCCAGGGCCGCGGGCGCACCAAGACCCCATATGAGCATGGGGTGATTTCCCTGGAGGAATTGCAGGCTTTACCGTATTGACGGAATCCTCGGTTTCGTTGGATACTCACTAGTCAACGAAGAGAATCGATCTCTCCGCGAAAGACTTGGGGGTTTCAACACCCGCACGACGCGCTTTGCGCCTGACGCGACATCCCGCACGGTGAGGGCACCTTCGCGGGGGTCCTGTGCAACCATAAAGAGCAGGAGAGGTTTTCCACTGAACTGAATGGATTCCATCGAATCGAACAGGATTTCCCATGGCCCATTCTGAAATCTGGAAAGACAAGTTGTTGTTGGCAGTCGACGACGAGGAGGACATCTTGGACACCATCCGAGACGCGCTCCCCCCGTCCGGTGTGATTCTGCACACGGCCACAACGTTCGAGCAGGCTCGAGAGTTGCTGGCTTCGTATTCGTATGACCTGGTCATACTCGACATAATGGGGGTCCGAGGGTTTGATCTCCTCAAGATCGCCACACTCCGTGAATTACCTGCCGTAATGCTTACCGCGCATGCTTTGAATCCCGAAGCTCTCAAGAGGTCAATCGAACTTGGGGCTCGGGCCTATTTTCCCAAAGATATACTCTCGTCTCTGGTTCCGTTCCTGGAAGACGTCATGAAGCTGAGCTACCAGTCGATGTGGAAGCGAGCCATGGACCATCTGGGCACCTTGTTCAACGAGAAGTTCGGTTCGGATTGGCGAAAGTCCGAGGAGACTTTCTGGAAAGAGTTTCAGAAGACGCTCTCTTTGGACGACGGGGTCATCATCAAGTGAATTATCGGAGCCGGAAAACCGGCTCCGGACTGGCATCTTCGCTGCCCCGAATACCACGCTACGCGGCTCCACCGTCCGGAAATCTGTGATATCGAACGGCCGGGGAAAGTAGCGCACAAATTTCGGCGCGACGCAGTTGACTTGAAGCCGTTTCCAAAAAGTTTTGACCTCATGGCTCGACCCTGGGTAGCGGGAATTGGTGTTTTGTACCAGGGACCGGCGTGCGGGAGCGGGCATGATGGTAAAGGCCGGGAGCCGATCATGTCAGGGAGAGCCTTGCTCATGAGATATTGCGTGAGCCCACCGCATTGGAACACAAGCCAGTGGCCCGTAAAGAGGCACCAGAAGGGAGTTTGGGATGGATTTTGAGCTGACGCAAGAACAGCGCATGATACAGGACATGGCGTATAAGTTTGCCGTCAATGAGATAGCGCCCATTGCTCAAGAGTGCGATCGCGAAGAAAAATTTCCGCGAGATCTCTGGCAAAAAGCCTGCCAGGCAGGACTCGTGGGCGCGGTGATTCCTGAGCAATACGGTGGGGCAGGATATGGTTGGTTCGAGCTCGCGCTCATTGCCGAGCAACTCTGTAGGATCGACCTGGGATGCGGTATGGCCGTACTAAGTCCCACATTCGGATCTGAACACATTTTGTTTTTCGGCTCGGAAGAACAGAAAGCCAAATACCTGCCTCCGCTGGTCAGGGGAGAAACCATCGCCGCGGGAGCGTTCACCGAACCCGACGCAGGCACGGACGTCGCGGCTATCCGCACCGCGCGGTCAAAGACGGCAACCACTACGTGATCAACGGCAGCAAGATGTTCATCACCAACGGAACGATCTGCGACTTCATGGCAGTGCTCTGCGTGACCAATCCCGAAGCGGAGCCACGTCATCATCGCCAGAGCATGATCCTGGTCGAGAGCAATTTGCCGGGAGTCAAAGCCCACAAGATCAAGGGCAAGATGGGCATCAGGGCCAGCGACACGGCAGAAATCGTTTTTGAGGACGTACGTGTGCCTCTGGATAACCTCATCGGGACAGAGGGCCGCGGTTTCTACCAGCTCATGCATTTCTTCGACGCGACAAGGACCATGGTCGCAGCCCAGGGAGTGGGAGTAGCACAAGGCGCATTGGATCTCGCGAATTCGGGTACTGTCGCGAAAGAAAGACCTTTGGCAAGCCGTTGATCAGCAATCAAGCGCTTCAGTTTCAATTGGCCGAAATGGCCACGCGCATTGAACTGGCTCGGTGCGCCACGTACAAGGCCGCGTGGATGGTGGATCAAGGGAAAGTCGACCCGAGCCTCAACGCCATGGCAAAATACTACTCAGGCGAGACCGCGGTCTGGGTCTGCGACAAAGCGCTCCAAATGCATGGAGGTTACGGGTACATCGACGAGTACAGACGTGCAGAGGTTCTACCGCGACGCGAAGATTCTCGAGATCTACGAAGGGGCTAAAGAAGCAGAAAAGATGACCATTGCCCGGCGGCTCATCTGATATCCATGTGAGGGCACCCGATTAACGTGGAGTGTGCGAGGGAGGTCTGATAAAAAGACAATCAGCGGCCTTGCGTGGCAGAGAAGGAGGAGACCTCCCTCAGGTGGCTGCGGGTATAGGAAGGTCTATCGATGCCACTGGTGGGCGAGCGTATTGCGGGAACATCGTGAATCCTTCGTTGGCGAGTCATCGGACATTCTGGGATTCCGCTATGATGGCGACCGTCACAAGAGTTGTGGTCGGAATAGTCTACTGAGAGGATCAGGAGAAACCAAATGAGACGAATCACCTTTTTGTTTGCGATGGTTGTCTTTGCAGCTACCCTCTGGCACACGACCCCGGTTTTTTGTCAGGGGCCGATCGTGGTGGGAGTTCCCACTTCCTTGACCGCGATTGAGGGGAGAGAATCACTCAAAGCTGTAGAGCTTGCCGTGGGAGAGATCAACGCCAAGGGCGGGGTAAAGGTCGGCGATGCGAAACGTCTTATCAAAATTGAGACCATCGACCTGAGAGATTCGTCTCCTGGTGTGCCGGTGTCGGAAGCCTTGCTCGGCATGGAGAAGATGATCACCGAAAAGAAGGTGAACGCCATCTTGGTCGGGCCTTTCCGATCTGAAGCGCTGCTCGCGGGCATGGAGCTGCTCGCGAAATACAAGGTTCCGCTGCTGGGAACCATAGCTATGTCTCCAAAATCAGAAGATAAAATCAAAAAAGACCCTGAGAAATACAAATACTGTTTCCGCGTGTGCCTGGACGCCAAGCAGCTCGTGGGATACCTCGTGAAGACCTTGGGATTCTTGCATTCGGAGTTCGGGTTCAAGAAGCTGTTCGTGATGAATCAGGACGTGCTTTGGGCAAGGCTCACCGGTGAGATCACTGCCAAAGTGGCCACCAAGAAACTGGGTTTCGAAACTGTAGGAACTGAAGTGTATCCTACCGGCTCCTCGGACTTTTCCTCGGCGTTGAGCAAAGCGAGGATTAAGGGCGCACAGGTGATCCTGCCTGTGTTCGACATGCCGCAGAGTGGCATCTTGCTGAAGCAATGGAAGGCCATGAAAGTGGGAGCCCTGATGTGCGGTTTCATATCTCCCATGTCCGGGCCCGGCGCATGGAAGACGTTTGATGGAAAGATCGGCGGCCTCCTCAATATGAACTTCGAAATAGGCAGTGCCATTCCCACCGAGAAATATGCGCCGGCAAAGAAATTCTACGATGCCTATATGAAGAAATACGGCCGTCCCATGGAAGCCGGACACGGCCCAGCGCCTTCCTATGATTCCGTATACATTCTTGCCGAGGCGATCGAGCGTGCAAACTCGCTCGATCCTGACAAGATCGTGGCGGAGATCAAGAAAACCGACCGGCAGGGCGTGGTCGGGCGGATCAAGTTCGACGACGGTAACCAGGCGATTTACGGGGACGACCCGACAAAGACCGCCACGGGATGCATGTCTCAGTGGACTGAGAGCGGCAAGCGAGTCATCGTGTTTCCGAAGGCCTTGGCTGAAGGCAAGATCACTTTGCCCGAATGGATCAAACCCGCCAAATGAGGCAGTTGGTTTAGAGCAGGTGCGGGAATTCAGGCCGTGTTCAGGCTGAAAGGTCTGTTTCCGCACCTCACGCAAACCAGACCCCATTGGGCATTCACAGGGTTTCGTTCGGAGACCCCTTAGATCTGAGAGCAATTATCATGCTTGAAGTGACCCTCATCTACGGTTTTGTGAACAGTACGATCCTGGCGCTGATTGCCTTAGGATTCAGCGTGACCTTTGGAATCAGCGGTGTGTCCAATTTTGGCGTACGGCGCTTTTTACGTCCTCGCCGGATATGCCGTGTGGATTCTCGTGCACCAATGTTCCATCCCTTTCATCCCTGCGGTCATCGCGTCCGTGATTCTCACGTCGGCCTTGGGAGCGGCTTTGTATCGATTTGTGCTTCTCAGAGTGCGCGGGCAAGTCATCTCCGAGGTGATCGCGACCTTTGGGGTGGGGCTGGCTATCCTGGAAATGTTCCGTTATCTCGGTTACACGGGATTCGAGTACACACTCCCTGTGTTCACTGATGGAAGCGTCATGATCGGAAATACGTACGTCGATTATCAGAGACTTTGGATCGTGGGCGTGGGGATCTTGGTCGCGGGAGGGCTTTACTTGTTCACGCACCATACCAGGCTCGGGCTCGCGTTTCGCGGCATAGCCCAGGATGAACGCACGGCCTTGTCTCTGGGGATCAACTCCGACCGCATTGCCGGTATCAGCGTGGCCTTCGGGTCCGGACTTGCTGCAGTGGCAGCAGTCGTGATTCTCCCGAGGGGGACCATTTCGGTCAATGAGGGGTACGACGTGCTGATCAATGCCATGGCAGTGTGCATCGTGGGGGGCCTTGGCAGCACGGCCGGTGTGGTGGTCGCCGCGTTTCTCATAGGGTACGCACAGATGATCACTGACACCATATCCGGTCCCCACTGGAAGATGATTGTATCGCTGGTGGCTATTCTCGTGATCTTGACCTTTAAGCCCAGCGGTTTGTTCGGCAAACAAAAGGAACTCGAGGAAAGAATCTAGGTTGGCCCACCCATGAAGCAAAGACGAAAAGAGAGAATAGATCGAGGTATCAAGGCGCGCAGCGACGACATCTTTGCCCTGACCTCGTATCGGGAAATGCTCTACGTCACCATGCCACCCGCTATACCGGTGATCGCATTGCTGATCTTACCGTTGGTGCTCCCCGCATATTGGCAGAAGGTGTTGATTTCTACGTGCATTTTCGCGCTCCTCGCCATGAGCTGGGATTTCCTTGTCTCCGTGGGAATGGTGTCGCTGGGGCAGGCGTTGTTTTTCGGGGTTGGTGGCTATTTGGCGGGCATTCTCGATCGCTACGCGGGCATGCCGGTCTGGCTGACGATACCCTTGGCCACGGTTCTCGGTGGCTTCATCTGCACGATCTTCCTGTTACCGGTGATTCGATTGCGGGGGGTGTACTTTTCCATGGTAACCCTCGTGATACCGCTCATGGTGGAACGGATCATCGAAGCCACGGGCTTCCTAGGGGGTACTGAAGGCCTGGGAGGACTGACACCCTTCACCAATCATTGGGTCGAGATCTACGCGGTTGCAGCGGCCGTGCTCATCGCTCTGTTCGGGTTCCGACGTCTGATGACCACCGACTATGGACTCGTGCTCAAGGCAATCAAGGACAACGATCGTGCGGTAATGAGCGGCGGGATAAACATCTACTGGATGAAGGCCCAGGCCCTTTTCGTGGCAGGTTGCGTGGGAGCCTTTTGCGGAGCGTACATGACCCATGTGTACGTGTTCGTGGGTATGCCGGCGTTTGCGCTCGACTTCTCTATCCTGCCTTTGGCGTCTGCCGTGGTAGGAGGTATGGGCACGTTTGCCGGATCGGTGATAGGCGCTTTTATTCTGGTGCCTCTCTCTGAAGCGCTTCGCGGCATCGGTGGATTGCGCACCGTGATTTACGCCCTGAGTCTGGTGGTTTTCATTGTGGCTTTGCCCGAGGGAATCTTCCATTACGCTCAGCGGAAGTATCAACAATTCGAACGATGGGTGGATGTTGACCAGTAAAGGTCTTCGTCCATGGAAATGAGGCAGCCAGGCATGGCCGACAAAGACAGCAAAACAGGCGATCAGGTTCCCTTGTTGCGTGTGCGGGATCTGAGCAAGAGCTTCGGTGGTGTGCGCGCGGTAGTGGACGTGGGATTCGAATTGCGAGAAGGCGAGTTATTGGGCGTGATCGGGCCCAACGGGTCTGGAAAGACCACCCTTGTGAACTTGATCACCGGATTCGTGACTCCTGACGTCGGAGCGGTTGAGTATCGAGGCAAGAATATTACCGGATGGATGCCGTACCGTATTGCTCGCCTCGGAATAGCTCGCACGTTTCAGATGGCCAAGCCGTTCGGCGCGTTACCCGCGTACAAGAACTTGATCATACCGCTGTTCTCCCCACGGGTGAGAGGTCTCGCGGGAGGCCGATACGGCGATAGAGACGCGGTGGCCAAAGATCTGCTCGAGGAAGTGGGATTTGAGAGAGACTCTTCTGTAACCTTCAAAGCCGCAGGGAGCCTTCCCCACGGATATCTCAAACGCCTTGAATTGGCCAAGTGTCTGGCACTTCGTGCGGATCTCATCATCCTGGACGAGCTGTTTTCAGGACTCAGTATCGCGGAACTTGCCGGGATTCTTCCTGTCATAGAAAAAATGAGGGTCGAGGGCAAGACCATCATCATGATCGAACACCGCCTGAGGGAGCTGTTTCGTATTGCGGATCGCGTGCTGGTGTTGAATTACGGCCACCCCATCGCGGATGGCAAGCCCGCGGAAGTCATGGAACAAGACGAGGTCAAGAAAGCGTACCTCGGCACGGAATAGAGGAGTTGGGCGCGGTGTGCGAAGAGACCTCTTCGGTTCCGCCAGGCATCGCCTTCCTCGATAAACGACTCAGTCGGAGTGCTCTGACGCCTGTCAAACAAGGGCTGAGGTGTCCACAACACATGGAGAGCGGGACCGCTTCCGTTTCTCATTCCCAGGACCAACATGCTTGAAGTATCCAATCTGATGGTCTTTTTTGAGAACGCACTGGCGCTGAACGATTTCAGTATGAAGGTTGATGACGGCAAGATCATTGCCGTCATCGGCTCCAACAGTGCAGGCAAGACGACGCTGATGAACACGATTTCCGGCCTCATCATCGATACCCGCATCAAAGAACAACGTAAGGGCGGGGAACGGATCACGCTTTATGGAAAGGTCTCGTTCGACGGAGAGGACATCACGGAAATGCACCCCAGTGAACGGGTCAAGAGAGGCCTGGTGTTGTGCCGCGAGCGTCACCCGATCTTTCCTGAGTCGGATCTCGTGGAGAACCTCAAAATTGCCGGATATCTGAGGACTTCGGCCGAAATCAAGGAACGGATCGAATACGTGTTCGAGTTGTTCCCCACTCTTGTGCGCCTCAAGACTCGTAAAGCCGGATTTCTGAGCGGCGGCGAGCAACAGATGCTCACCATAGGCATGGCTCTGATCGCCAAGCCAAAGCTTCTTTTGCTGGACGAGCCTTTGCTTGGACTTAGCCCTGTCATGCAGACGACTCTGGTCGAGGCGATCAAGAAGATCCGGACGGAAACGGGACTCACTATCCTCATTACCGAGCAGTTTGCGCGGCCTATTCTCCCAATGATCGATCACGGCTATATCATGGAGAACGGGATGCTGACCATGGAAGGGCACGGAACTGAGCTTATGGAGAACCCCGAAGTGAAAGCAGCATATTTTGGCGTGTAACCAGAGGACCTTACGATGACATCAGCACTGAAACACCCTACGATCTTCAAAGCTTTTGCCGCAACCGCGGAAAAGTACCCCAATAAAACCGCGGTCGTGTTCCTTGGCACGCATTATTCTTACAAGAAATTGCACGGTCTTGCCGAGCGATTCGCTGGCGGCCTCGCTTCTCTCGGGTTCAAAGAGCGCGACCGCATATTGATGTACATTCCCAATTCGATTCATTTCGTCATCGCGTGGCTCGGGATTCAGCGGCTTGGGGCTGCGGCGGTTCCCATCACCCCCATCTACACGCCGAAGGATCTCAATTATATTGCCAATGACACGGGAGCGAAGGCTGTAGTGTGTTCGGATCGGAATTACGGTTACGTGCGACGTTCCATGTCCGACACGTCCCTTGAACGGGTCATTATAAGCAATCTGACTGACTTATTGCCGATCTGGAAACAGGTGTTCGGATTTCTTGCGGACAAAGTGCCTAGGGGCAAGGTAGAGCGGGCCGATTTCATTAGCTTCATCAACGATATGGTCTCCGCGCGGCACCCTGCCGCCCCGGAACCTGCTACGGGCGAAGATGACGTGGCGGAGATCCTGTATACGGGCGGAACGACCAAGCATCCAAAAGGAGTTCCCATTAACCATGGATTGTTCCTGGTTTCGGCAGAGGAACAGCTTGCGGTGCGGGATCCTCTGTTTCCCAAGGATAAAGACGTCATCTACGGCGGAGCCCCGCTCTTTCACGTCCTCGGCCAGACGTGCAGCCTGTCGACCATCATCGTGGGCGGCGGCACCCTCCTGGTGAGCCCGCGGGTAAATCTCGACGCGGTATGCGATTCCATTCAGCGGGACAAGGCCACGAGCGTGATCGGCGTGCCTGCCTTCTATCGCATGATTTTGGAGCACGATCGCGTCGACCAGTACCACCTCTCGTCCCTCAAATATTGTTTCTCAGGCGGCGACGTGCTTCCCGTGGAAGTCTCGAAACGCTGGAAAAAGAGGTTTGGCATCAGCATCGTCCAAGGGTACGGCGCTACCGAGACGTGCGGGGGCATCGTCATGTGTCCCACGGACCGGGAAAACCCGCCTCACGCAATGGGGATGGGCTTGCCAAGCAAGCGGATCATGGTGGTGGAACCCAATGGGGTCAAGCCGGTGGAAATCGGTCAGCCGGGAGAACTGCTCGTCTCCTCGGATAAGATGGTCAGGCAATATCTGAACAAGCCGGAGGAAACGGCGCAGTCGTTTGTGGAGATTGACGGGCGACTCTGGTATCGGACATCCGACATTGTGAAGCAGGATGAAAATGGGTACATCTACTTTGTCGACCGGACCGCAGACACGATAAAGCATAAAGGATACCGTGTGTCCGCGTCGGAAATAGAAGCGATCCTTCAGGAGCACCCCGCGGTGATCGAGTCATGCGTGGTAGGACTGCCGGATGAAAAGGTGGGGCAACGAATCAAGGCGTACGTGGTTCTCAAGAAAGACGTGAAAGGTATCACCGGTTATGAATTGACACGATGGTGCAAAGGCAAGCTCGCGCAGTATAAGATACCTCAGTACATAGAATTCAGGGATATGTTGCCCAAATCCAAAGTGGGAAAACTTCTGCGACGTGAAGTCCGTTCCGAGGAAAAAAAGCGTAGTGAAACCTAGGCGCGTTTGATATGCTGACACCGACGTAACGGGAAAGAGGGGGATTCCATGAAAAGCAGGAAACGTCTGGCAGCGGTTCTCATCCTGGTCTTGGGTGTCATCCTCGCGGTGACAAGTGCAGCTAAGGCTGCAGAAACGGTGACGATCGCAGCGACCCTGGGCATGACAGGGCCGGGATCGATAGCCGCAGCGTCCGTGCCCCTTGATTTGGCACTTCAAGATTGCATAGCAATGGCCAATCAAGAGGGAGGAATCGGAGGAAAGAAGCTGCGGTACATCATGAGGGACGATCAGGTACAAACCTGACGTAGGCGTGCGTTTGTTTGAGCAACTGATGTCTGCTGACAATCCCCTGGCCGTTTTCGGATCCGGCACTCCTGTGGCATTGGCTGTGCAGCCGTTGCTCCGTAAGCGTTATAAGGTCTTGTATACTTCTACCTCGTTTTCCGCAAAACTCGCGTTTGGCGGCCTTGCCTCAACGTTTGTGCCTGGACCCACCTATGGCGATCAGGTCGCGGTTGCCCTCAAATACATAGCTCGCGAGAAAAAAAGCGCGAAGGTGGCCTTTTTCCATTCCAAAGGGCCCTTGGGCGAGGATCCCATACCGTACGGCCGTATCGTATGCAGGAACCTGCGGCTCAAGTTGGTCGGCGAAGTAGCCGGGGACTTTAAAGGTGGCGACCAGACCCCTCAAATTGAAAAACTGAAGAAGATGAACCCGGATTTCGTCATTATCCACGGGTGGGTGGGCCCACCAAACGCCGTCTTGATCAAACAATGCCATGATCTTGGACTGAAGAGCCAGATCATTGTCACCCTATGGGGTGCAAACAAGTCTGTGGTGGACGCATTGGGGCCTGACGGACCCACATTCCTCGCGGTGAGCCCTTACGCGGTACCTGGTGGATGGACGATGTGCCTGCGATAAAGACGATCAAGGCGTATACCAGCACACACTATCCCGCGGTGAAGCTACGGCCCCTCAACTACATGGTGGCCTTTACCGCGGGGAAGATCTTTGTCGAATGTCTGAAGAGAGCGGACGCTGCGGGAAAATTGAATGGCGAGGGAGTTACCGCCGCGCTCCGGTCCTTAAAAGACTTCGATACCGGGGGGCTCACGCCTCCGCTTACCATCAAGCAAAACCGCTTTCCCGTGGCACGAATCCTCAGATCGAATCCTAAGCAGGGAACATTTGACCCGGTAACGGACTGGATCAAATTCTATTGAGAGATTCCCATGGGGAATGAAGCGTTTTCCGGAATAGGTAGGGCATTCACCGCAAACGTAGCGGTGGCAGGAGAGCTTAGGGCTGTGGAGTGACGCCGCATCGGAGAGAGCCGCACTAGGTTGCTCGATGCCTCACCAAACGGCATGAAGGGGCAGTATGATGATTCGTCGGACCCTTGCGCTATGGGCAATCGGCCTGGGGTTGCTTTGCCTGGTTCTGGTGTCTTGCAAGGACTCAAGGCCGGTATCTAGCTTGTTCACGGCCAAAGACCTGAAAGAGGATTTGAAGGAGGTGTCGCACTTTGGGTTCACTCCGGCAAGAGTGAGCCTGCTGGTCCATAGCCACGACGCCAAGCTCAAAGACGAGCTCAACCACTGCCTGGCTTCCGCATTCGAGTCGGTCAAAGGGATAACCCTTGTGACTTCCGATCCCCTGTACAAGGTTGAGGTGTTGGTGCTTCCTTTGGACGACGAAATTGCCGCGTCCGTGGCCATCGTGGAAATGACAGCGTCCTGTCGCGGGTGTCTGGTTTCGCATCACATACTCGCGGGAGACAAAGACCGTCTCAAAGAGCTATGCCAGAAGGTCGTCGATACGTTTGAGACCAAACAGGTTGCCCCGTTTCGCTAAAGGGCATACGCTTCGACTTCCAGACGCATCATCTTCACGTGTACATTACCGAGAGCATCTACGGGATACGCCTCTGTATACGCTGCAACCAATTCTGAGAGAAAGGGATCGCGCAATTCGACCGGCAAGCGGTCCGTATAGGGAAACCACGTGGTTCGCAGCCAACCTTTAAATCCCTCTGGCCCGCGATGCCGCATATCCTTGGGCAACAGCTCAACCCGCTTCGGCCGAAAGCCTCCCTCCCGCAGCCAAACCTTATATTCCTCCGGTGCGTAGAAGTGGTAGGGCGATGTGAAGTCTTCGTAATACCGCCGCCATCGTGACTGTCGTATCATCTCTTCAATGACGAGCAACACGTCGGCTGCGTTTCCGCGGCCTCCCATTTGGAAGAGAATCTTGCCACCGGACTTGAGGCAGTTGCGTACGCCTCGAAGTACCGCAACATGGTCTTTCACCCAGTGAAGAACAGCGTTTGAAAACGCGACGTCGAATCTCTCGGAAAGGCGAATCGCGGCAGCGTCCATGCGCAAGAAGGACAGGTTGGGATATTTCGCTGACGGAAAACGCTCCGACGCGACCCGAATCATGTCTTCAGACAGATCGATGCCAAGAACCTTCCCGTTGGGTGCAGACAATGCAAGTCGACTGGTGATCTTCCCGTCTCCGCATCCGACGTCAAGCACGGATTCGGAACCCTGCAACGCGAGTGTTGCAATAAGCTCGCGCGCCCACTCCAGCTGAGCCGAAGAGTTATTCGCGTAATCCTCGGCATTCCAATTCTGTGATACCGTTTGCATCAGAAAAAGGTCCTCTTACTTCTGTGTAATTGCCTTCCGCAGAGCGCGCACTCGCGCGGTGATTCTCATGAGCGACCTTGGCGGCCCATTCCGTATTGCCCCTGCATCAGGAATGCAGTAAAGTGGCACGGGAATCCGGAATTCCGAAACTCTGGTATGTGGAGTCGTGGCACTATGCATAGCTTCCTGACTGTCCTGACCGTGGTGTACGTGATCGTGGGCATCGTGGTGTACATTCTTACCTCGGAGAAGGTCAGCGCTCTTGAGCATACCGTACAAAGCCTTGTGCCCATCAATCCCGTGGGCCATAAGAGCGCCATCTTCGTCGCGGTCATGTTCGGTTGGCCTATCTGGATCTTCGTTCAAGGATTGATCCAGGAGAGGAAGGGCCCGTTTTGAGATGTTCCGCGAATTCATAAGAGTGCATCTCCGGTCAGGGTTTCCGGCCACCACGTATCATTGAGCCGCCCGAGCCAAATGGCGCACTTACCACAGGCCCGTGTGAGGCTTTTCAGTCGCTACGCGGGGCTCAATCGGCTCCAACTGCATGAATAACCACATGATCCCTCCGACGACACATACGTAAAGTCCCAAGAAACCGGCAATCGTCTTGGGGATTCCTAAGGTAGGTTCTGCGAGTGCGCAGGAAACAACAATGGAAACGGTAAGAATTGCAGCTAATGTATTGTGCTTGGGGCGAAGTAGTGAGCGGCCACCACAACGGGTGCACCGATACGGAGAGCGCCGAGTCATGGTGAGCAACCGCAGCGGATTCGCCGCGGTCTTGCAGTATGGACAGCTGTTCAAGGTTCATTCACCGTAAGGGCCTTCAAGGGGCCCACGACGATCATCCTTTTCGTCTCTGCGATTCAGCCGGATAGCGATGTACGTGAAGGACTGCGAGCACCACCACTATATCGCCTTCCACCGCGAAGTATACCGCGTACGGAAAGCGCCGCATCAACGCCCGCCGGATTCCTGAGCGCATGTCTTGGTATTTCAGCGGGCCGTCAGCAATTCGATCGTACGTGGAACGCACCTCATCCACAAACTGTCGGCCGAGCCCGGTTTGCTCCTTCTCGTACCAGTCGAACCCGCCTATGATATCAAGATCGGCGCTCGGCGCGGCAATTAACCGAAACCCGGTCACCTTTCGTTCTTCTCAAGCCGATCCAGGATGTCGCGGGCCGGTTGCGCGCGGCTTGGATCACGGCGGTAATCGGCAAGCCGCTCCTCCGCGAGTACGAGGTGCGATTCGGGAACCGGAATTTCACCGGGTTTCTCGCTGATGCGGTCCCAGAGTGCTTGCAAATAGCGGATTTGCTCTACCTTTGACAAATCACTGAACCCGGGAGGGTCCGGAATAGTCGTTGCAAGTTCCATATTCTCACCTCACCGCAAACATGCGGTCTTTTGTCCCAGCGCCATTACCGGCCCATCCACACAGGACCTGAGACCTGTTTCGGTTCCGCAACTGCCGCACACGCCTATACCGCAGCGCATGATGTCCTCGCGTCCGAGAAAAATTCGGTCCGGACTCGCGGTGCTCCCCAGAACCTCGGCAGCAAGCTTCATCATCGCGGCAGGCCCGCACACGAATACCTGGCAATCCTCATAGACCGAGGGGTCAGCGGCCATGTCTTCGATCAACAGTCTGAGTATTTCCCCCACGCGATTCGGCGGGTCCACGGCAATGCGAGCCTGTGGCACCCGCGAAAGAAGCTCGTCGCGAAACGCGTCGGTTACGTCCCTTGCGAACCCGAAGAAAGCCCGGCACACGCGATCCGGCCAGCAACTTGCTGCCATGAGCAAAGGCGCCGCACCGGTTCCACCCCCTACGAGCACGAGACGTCTCCCGGAAAGTGGCTCGGGGAAACCTTGTCCGTACGGTCCGCGCAGATAGATCCCGTCGCCTGGCTGGAGTGTCTCGAGGGCCGAGGTAAACGGCCCCACCTTCCGCACCAGGTACACAGGTTTTTCGTCTCCTGCGGGCGAAAAAGGTTTTTCTCCCACCCCGGGAAGCCGAAGGAAGAAAAAGCGCCCTGGATCGCACTGAGGCCCGCTCTCAAGCGTCAGCGCAAAAAGGCCGTCCCCAATACCCTTGTTTTCCACGACCCTTGTCCTGAAATAGGAGGTGCGACACATGCAAGCAGTGCCCCGCTCGCGTGAAGAGTCCTGTGGTCCCTGTTCCAGGTCTCGGACCATTTCGCGGAAAAACTCCTGTATCTGCGGAGTGTTCATGCCTGCCAGCGCGGAGCCCACCGAGAAGAGTGATGCCCCTGCCTGGTGGTACACGCGCACATCGTCCGCGGAACCTATTCCCCCAGCCGCAATAATGGGGAGTCCTGTGGCAGCGGCAGCCTCTCGCACTGCCTTGACGCCGACAGGAAGGATGCCCGCTCCTGACACGCCTCCCACGACATTCGTGAGGATGGGAGCGCCTTCACCATCCGAGGCCAAACCAGGTCCCACGGTATTTATCAGGCACAGCGCATCTGCACCCGCGTCCTCACACAAGCGCGCCATTCCTCCTAGATCGGGAAGATTGGGGGAGAGTTTTGCGATTACCGGTTTTGCTTGCTGCTGCCTCAGAAGCGCCACCACCTTGCGCACCAGGTCAGGGTCAGACCCGATGCTCTGCCCCGCGCCTTTCACGTGGGGGCACGACAAATTGAGCTCGAACGCATCAGCTATGGGGTTGAGTATTCTTGCGCACTCGAGAAATTCCTCAGGATACTGGCCCATGATGGACACCACCAGCGGTTTTCCTTCGGCCAGCGGCAAACAGGCACTCATGGCAGCCAGGAACGCCTTGGCGCCGGGATTGGCAAGCCCCACGGCATTGACAAAGCAGCCGGGATAGTATTCGTGAATGATCGGCTCACGGTATCCCTGCCGCGGTGCGACGCTGAGAGTCTTGGTGGTGAGAAATCCGATTCCCGGCACGTCTCGTGCGACGCGAGCGAGCACAGCCGGGACCGTCGTGACGATCCCCGAGGGAATGGTAAACGGCGAGGCTATGCCCAGATCGGCCAGTCTGGAATTCGCAAGGGCCTGTATGTGGAAACGCCACTGAGATGTCATGGTCTCATACATGCACACGCGGATGCAGGTATGTCAAGAACCGACACATCCAGGACCAGGCAGATCCTCATGCCCGTTACGTAAGCTACTTATTGTCTGCGAATCAGCGTGGATCGGTCATTCTTTCCGTTCGAGAAAGAAGAGTGGATTTCGGGGCTTGGAGCGCGATCTCACCTCAAAATAGAGTAGCGGGCCCTCCACGCGGCCCGAGGTGCCTACCGTGCCGATGGCCGCGCCCTGTTTTACGGTGTCCCCATCCTTCACTGAGATGTCTTTCATGTGCGCGTATACCGTGACCAGGCGATCGGCATGTTCGATCAACACCAAATTGCCGTAACCGGGGAGGGATCCCACATGCCCTACCCTGCCGTCAGCCGCGGCATGAATCGGCGTACCTTCCGCGGCCTGAATGCCGATCCCATTGTATTGCGCACCCGCGCGAACGCCGAATTGCGACACAATCGTTCCATCCACGGGCCACGCGAGCTTGCCCTTGAAGTCTGACACGTGGCTCTGGTTCGGAGATTCTTTTTCCGTTCCGGCAGAGCCTTCGCCCGGGGTCACGTCCGGAATGAAGATCTTCGCGCCAGGTTCCACGGTGTAAGGAGCCTTCAAGTTGTTTACCTCGGCCAATTGTTGCGCATCCACGTGATGTGCCCGGGCGATGGCAGCCAGATCTTCGGCCGAGGTCACCGTGTGATAGGTCCCTGCAATCGCCTTCTTCTGCTCAAGGGTGGGCACTTGTCCGAAAAAAGGCAATCCAACGGTGTGGTGAATGCACCCCACCTGAGCGAACACGGGCACAAGCAGCGCCACTATCCTGAGCAGAGGGTGCCACGCTGATCTCAGACCGGACAAAACTGTTTCCCCAGGAAAAGGTTGCGAGTCAGCGGAGCCGAACCGTGCACCGCACACACACCGAACGCACTCACGATAAACGTATTGAAGGCATACACAGAGATTTGGGGACCTGCCGCTGCGTTACGCGCACATACTCGGTAACGCCATATGGAGGCCCGCGTGGGACAGGGGATTTCACTGCCTACATATTGGGAAGAAATGGACTTCTCTCCGTCCTTTGCGCATACGGCGCGCGCAATTGCTCACACAAGGTTGGCTCACGGATCAGACCAACCGAAACGGCCTATCAGATCCACGAACCGGCAGCCTGTGTGGTTCTCCGAACTTGTGTATCCTTGCTTCCTCGTCACACGCCTGAGAGTCTGCGAAAAACGGTCCCCGACAGGTATCACCAGCCGCCCCCAGAGTTGCAGCTGCTCCACCAGCGCCTCCGGCACAGTTGGCGCTCCCGCGGTCACGATAATGCCGTCGTACGGCCCTTCACTTGGCCATCCCTCAGTCCCGTCACCGACGATAAAGGTAATATTGTGGTACCCGCACGACGCCGTCACCTCCCTGGCCCTGTGCGACAGACTCTCCAGCCGCTCAATGGTGTACACCCTTTGACAAAGCCTGCTCAACACCGCAGCCTGGTAACCTGACCCTGTGCCGATTTCCAGTATTGTCTCCCCTCCTTTGAGTTCAAGGAGTTCCGTCATGATGGCCACCATGTAGGGCTGGCTAATGGTTTGGCCTTCCCCTATCGGCAAAGGACAGTCGTCATAGGCTTCATACCGGAGGGACTCACCCACGAAGAGATGACGCGGGACTTCTTCCATCGCAGCCAGCACTCGCTTGTCCGCGATGCCTCGCGCCACCAGTTGGCGGGCAACCATATTCCTTCTCGCTATCGCGTAATCCCTCATAGGACCACGGTATCCTTCAAATGACTCTTTAATGGGCCGATGCCCCCTTGACCACCATGCGCACGCAAAGCCGTGACTTTTCCCAGGCGGGTCGCGTTGTTTCCGAGCAAACCGCGCGGTCCTCACTCTGCTCATTTCCCACGCGACAAACCCTCCGGGACCGCACTGCGTAATCCGTACACACAGGACCGGGAGACATCCTCGCGTTCTTGCTCATAGTATGTGAGCCCGAGAAGCGGGAAGCAACCATCTACAAGCGCCTCTCGGAAATCCTTACTGTGCGGAGCTTCACTCTCATTCACCGTGTCCAAGGCATCAGGTTCAGCCGAGGCACCTTGGGCATGAACGGCTTCGGAAGTGACTGCGCCGGAGGAGCAGCCTGCGGCTCAGCGGAACTCGCACCTCCGTGGGTTGCCGGCTTATTGGGAAAGAAGGTGGTGTCTATAAAGGAGGAAAACCGGTCTGCCACGTGCGAGGGCAACCCCCGAAGCCATTTCACGCCGTCCGCGAGAGGCTTTTGTTGCGGCGACTGTTCGTAAAACGGATTCGGATAGGGTGGATAAGGATAATGAGGAACTCCCGGGTCTTCGGCAGGCGTCTCTCCTGGTATTGCCTGAGGCTGATAGGCCTCGGAGGGACGCGGGATGGCCGTCTGGGGCGGCGCTACCGGCTGACGTGGCACAGTGTACGCGCTTCCCACCGCGGGAGGCGAGGTGCTCGTCGTGGAAACGGAGGAAGGGCTCTGTTGGGCAAAGGCCCAGGATGCGCAGATCAGGATCAAGATGGTGGTGCAGACAATAGGGCTTGATTTCATTTCCGAATTCTCCGCAATAGAGTTACCTGGAAAAACGTTATACACCCTTAGTCAAAATTTCAAGTATTTTCTTTATACATAGCTGACACTTGCATGTTATTACGCATGCTTAGTTTTCATACGTCTCATTAATACCCTATTACTCAGGAGGATTTTCGTCAAAGCTACACAAGGAAGCGAATCCTCGCCCTCACGATACTTCATCGTGCCGAACACTCAGCAGAGACCGGAGCACCTATTGAGGAGCGCCTGTGTTGCGAGACTGCGCATGTCCCCCAACAAATGCCGAACCCGCGTGTTTCCGCGTCCCATCAGATGACGTCCGCGGGCAAAGGATGTCCTGCCAGCGGCTTGTCCGTGTTTGTACCACAAACTGCTTGACAGCGAACCGATTGTTGACTATCCTCTTGCCCCCACATGGGTCGCGCGGCCAGTGGCACGTTGCAGTCCAGGCCGTACAGCCTTTTCGCGGCCCCCCTTCCGGAGACAGCAAGTGATGCATGGTGATTTTGACGCTGTCTTTCCCATGCAGAATGACCACACGCACAGGGAATGAACTGCCCGGAAGTTCATTGCGCAACCGAATGCGCAACACGGCCGTGCGCAAGGACCGGAGGACAGGAGGAGTATGTTCGTCGAGCCCCGCTTGAAGGGCGTAAGGGAATTCGCTTTTCGCCCGTTCAAGGATTATTGAAAATGTTTTTCAAAAGACTCTTGCTCGCGAACCTTTGAGTGATTATTTATCGCGGACGGAAATCATAAGCAAGGAGTGCCTCGTCATGTGGATGACTCGCGAAGAAATAGCAGTCTTTCTGGGCATAGTCCCCAACAGCGTTCGGGGAAAGGTTCAAAAAGGCCAAATCGAGAGAAAGGTAGAGGAGGGCAAGAAACCTATACAGGCTCGTCGACGAGGCGGCTCACACCCCTCCTCCCGTGTACCAAGCTCCCGCCTCCACCACCCGCTCCACCCGAGGAGAAACCGGTTCAGGAGACAAAAAAGCCCTCGCTTGATCGCTCTGGGCCGTTCAACCCCAAGCAAGTGCTGTTGGAGCAGCTTGCTTCTATGAACGTGGGGCGCAGCATTGATGCCATCGAAAAGGGAGACGAGATCGATCTGGCTACCGGTGAGATTTCGCGTGAACTGGACACGCGCATCTCGATGCGCAAGCACAAACAGATCAAAGAGATCGAAGAAGCTCTGGAACGAATCAAACACGGAGAGTATGGCACCTGCGAGGATTGTGGGGACCCCATACCCGAACAGCGCCTGCGGCTTTTCCCCTCTGCCAGGCTTTGTGTGCGGTGCCAGGAAGAATTCGATCAGTACGAGAAGCTCAAGGAAGATCAGGCGCTCAGAGGAGGCGCGTGGCGAGAAGATTCTACTGACTCCGGGTTCGTAAGATCGTTCGAGGATTGAACGCGGTTCAGTCGACAAGCGGCCCGGCCCCCCTTGAGAGAAAGGACCAGCGCAATGGCCCTGTTTCTCAAGGGGAGGCGCGGTTCTGTGCAGCACAGCCTTTTTTACACGAATCGTCCTGAAGCCTTGCGCATGGGAAAATAGAGGAGCTTTAGTGCGGTACCATGGGTGAGGCCAAAGGGAGGCTTCATGCAGGGAGGTGATACGCCCACGCGTCCCTCGCGGCGGAAGGAACTTCCGTTCGACATGGTGTTCCCGAAAAGGCTATTGGCATGAGGAGGTTGGGACGGTCGGCGGCAGACGTGCGTTGCGATCGAGTGAATTCTCCCTTTTGTGTCGAGAAAGCAATGTTGGAGAGAAACTGCCGTGTGTTATGGCAGGCGCTTCAGTGACACATCCGGTAACCCTGATCTTCTAGTTCCGCGATAAGGTCGAGTCCTTCTTGTTCCGATTCCACAGGAATCCACAGACCAAACCCGGCAACAAATAACTCTCCCTCGTGTTCATGTACCCGCAAAGGGCCACTGGAAATTCCGTGCGATCGACGGGTCGATTGTGCGGAATCGTCCATGCGTGAAGTCCTTCCCTGCAAGCCGTCCTAACGATGGCTGGGCAGGCAACGTGCCCCCCTGCTCCGGTGGCGCAGGTAAACCTGAATGCCTCTCTGAGCCGACGAACACTACAGAGAACCCTTGGCCTGCCGGGCAACCGTGCCGCGAGATTTCTCTGTCTTCTTGGAGGGGGACAAGAATCTTCCCATCCATTCGACCCAAAAGGACGCTCACACGACCACACTCGGTCTGTCCTGGAACGCTGCGTCAGAAGCATCGGCCGCGGGTCTTGTCGCACGACTCGTCAGCCGCGTATCCCCGCTTTGATCAGGCGGAGGTCTTTCCCGATCTGGCCAGTGGCCATGTCTGACTCTTTAGCTCTCGCTTTCATCGACCCTGGCACGGAGTTCTTTGCCAGCCTTGAAAAAAGGAAGTCTTTTCCCGGACACGGCTATTCGTTCACCGGTCTTAGGATTTCGCCCCATGTACTTGTCGTATTCCCTCACCTCGAACGAGCCGAAGCCTCGAATCTCGATGCGGTTATTCTCGCCAAGCGACTTGGACATGGTGTCAAAAACGACATTTACCACTTCTTCGGCCTTGCGATGCGGGAGATCTGTCTCCTTGGCCAGGGCGTCGATAAGATCTGACTTGTTCATAGGGGACTCATCCGTGTCTTGGCGATTGTTATTAGCCCTTTACGCAGTCTTTGAAAGCTTTGGCTGCGGTGAAACCGGGAACCACTGTCTCGGGAATTTCGATCTTTTCTCCGGTTCTGGGATTTACGCCTGTGCGCGCGCTCCTCTTGGATGTCTTAAAGGTTCCCAGATCGGGGATGCGAATCTGACCCTCTGCTCCCTTCAACGAGTCGTGAATAGCGTCAACCACGGCTTTCACAACCATGCTCGCGGCCTTCTGAGAGATGCCGGCATCTTTGGCGACTTTTGCCACAAGATCCGTTTTCGTCATAATCGACCTCCTGAAAAATCAATAAGTTGAAATTACCCGAGTAGCGTCGCATCCTATCTGGAACGCCGCGAGTTGTCAAGACTCAAACATCCCTTCGCACAAAACCGTGCTTTTGACTTGACAACAGATGGATTCTCGCAACATGTATGAAGGATTCTTCGGCATCGTGTAGAATACTCATGATAACTGGAAAAAGGCGTCTGGCTCCCGAGGAAGATATTCTTCCAGGCCGGTGCGCGCGTGAAGGGGGTCTCCTATTCGTGCCGATGAGGCATCCACTCAGGGAGAGGCCATGATGAGAGACAAACTGCTGAGCGCCGCGGGTGAGGGCAATTGGACCAAAGTCATGACGCTCCTGGATAAAGGAGCGGACCCCAATGTTGCCGACGAATACGGGTACACTGCGTTGATTCTCGCCGCGTCCGAAGGCCACGGGCAAACGGTGAGGGCATTGCTCGAAACGGGCGCGCACGTCAATGCCAGGACCCAATCCGGCTGGACCGCGTTGCTTTGGGCGTCCTCCATGGATTCCCCCGATGTGGTGCGGCACCTTTTGCACAAGGGAGCCGATACGGAGGTCACTGACCAGTACGGCGCCACAGCCCTGATGAAGGCCTGTCGCCGCGGCCATCGTGAAATAATCGAGCTCCTTCTGGAGCACGGTGCGAATGTCAATGTGCAGGATGAGTTCGGCTGGACTCCTCTTGAGCGTGCGTGCCGTAATGGATACAGCGAAATCGTCAAACTGCTCGTAGACCATGGGGCAAACTTGGAAGCAAAAGACCAGTACGGCGCTACGCCCCTCATTATTGCCTCTGCGGAATTCCATACCAGAACGGCAAAGATCCTCCTCGCACACGGCGCGAATGTGCATGCCACCGACAGAAACGGGTGGACGGCTCTCATGTGGGCCGCGTCGCAAGGGCATCGGGATCTTGTGGACCTGTTACAAAGTTACGCTACGAAATAGGGATTACCGCAAGAGCGTCGCATGGCACACTCCAGCCGCAGTACCTGAGAAGTCCTGGTGACAATGCCTCGTGAATCCAATCCGGATAGTTGCACGGGGCGACTGAACAAGGCTGACCATGGCTGACAAAACTCGCGCACTAAGCTTACGAAGATCTATCGTCGGGTTGTCCGCGATCGGGATATTTCTCGTCGGGGTTATCGTTGCGGTCGCGAGCATATGGCCGCTTTATCAATACATCAAGAAGGAAGAGGAGCGCAGCCTCCTCCTGGCCCTTAGCACCAAGACCGCAGTGGTGGAAGAATACCTGGCAAGGGCCAAGGATATCTCTCAGCAAATTTCCTGTCGCACCGTGGCCAGGGAAAAGCTGGAGGAGTACAACAAGGGCCGAATCAGCCTCGAGGAATTAGTCAATTCTGTCCAACCGAACTTGTCAGATGCCATCAGCCTTTCCCACGAAATCTGGGGATTATCTCGACTGGATCAAAAAGGCAAGGCAGTAATCGAACTAGGTTTGGAAATTCCTCGAGGAATATGGTCCGGACTGGACAAGGATTCGAGGGCGCCCACTGTGTTAGGTCCGATTACCCTGGGGAGGCGTCCCTATCTTGTGGTTGCGTCTCCCATAATCGACCGCGAAGGACTCCGGGTCGGCACGGATCTGGTGCTGTTTCGACTCTTCCGCCTCAGACAAATTGTCGAAGATATCACCGGCCTCGGCAGGACAGGAGAGACCATTCTCGGGGTAGTCAATCACACAGGGGTAGACCTGATCTTTCCCTTTGACGACGACCGAGGGACTGTCTTGCGCCGCGTCTCCTCACAATCCGCTTCCGGCCAAGCCATGCGGTTGGCGGCCCTCAGAGAGTCCGGGATACTGCTCCCCGAGGAGCACAAGGCCGGAAACGACGTGATCGCATACGGCCCCATCAAAGGGTGCCCGTGGGGCATCGCGGTCAAGATGAATGAGCAGGAGCTGTACGCGCCGATCAACCATCAGATCGTGGCCACCGGATCGCTGATAGTCAGCCTGATACTTCTGGGCAGTCTCATCATGATCCTGATACTCAGACCCCTGGCAGGACGTGTCATTATTCATACCGACGAGCTGGTGCGACAGGTTCAAGAGAGCACCGCAAGTCTCCAAAGGGAACTCGCGGAACGTAGCCGTATCGAACGATGGCTCAGGGATTCTGAGCGCCGGTACCGGACGCTCGTGGAAGAGGTGCCTGATGTCATTTTCATCCTGGACAACAAGGGACGGTT
The DNA here is from genome assembly GCA_963760985.1 of uncultured delta proteobacterium. GTDB lineage: Bacteria > Desulfobacterota > Desulfomonilia > Desulfomonilales > Desulfomonilaceae > JACRDG01. Next base: position 74,663 of record CAVXFM010000004.1, read on the forward strand.
CACCTATACGAACACGCAGGTAGAAAAGTTTCTCGAAACGCCCGTCCGTGACATCCTGGATACCCGTCTGAGAGATCACGTGGTTCCCGAGCACCGGGACAGAATCGAAGAGATTTTCAAGCTGGCTCCCGATGGGGTCTGGGACGAAGAAGTGGGGCTGGTGGATGCGAGCGGCGTACGCAAGTGGGCCCGGATACGCTGCAAGGCGTTACAGCTCCACGTTGAGGAGCCCATCAGGTACGAAGGCGTGATGCGCGACATCACACGCCGCAGAGGGTTGGAAAGGGAACTCACGGCTTCCCGAGAAGAACTCCTGGAAAAAATCAAGATCATCGACGACCTGTACGAACATATTGTTCAGTCAGGAAAATCCAAGGCAATCGCAGATCATACCGCGGAGGTAGCGCATGAATTGCGGCAGCCGCTTGCCATTATCGGAGGCTTCGCACGCAGAATAGACAGGAAATTCGACTCGTGTGAGCCCGTGGACATCGATTCCCAGAGACAATACTGTCGGTTCATGATTTCCGAGGTCGAGCGGCTCGAAAGGATCCTGGTGAGCCTGATTGATTTCACCAAACGTGAGAGCCTACGCCTGGAGAAATCGGATCCCAATGCGATTATCCGGAACGTCCTTACCGTGTACCAGGACAAGATGGATGAAAAAGGCATCAAGGCGGAAGCCAAAATCGGCGAAGAAATGGGCGAGATATTTCTCGACCAGGACCGCTTCGAACAGGTCGTGAGAAATCTGATCTCCAACTCGATCGAGGCCTCTCCTGAGGGGGGCTTGATTCAAATCGAAACAGGCGTTTCCATCCCGAGCGGCAAGGCTCACGAGACTGGGGAACTGGAAGCTGAGACTTATTTTGAAATGAAGATCCGGAACTTCGGTAAAACCATCTTGCCAGAAGACCTTCACAAGATTTTCAGCCCCTTTTTTACTACCAAGAATTACGGCACCGGAATTGGCTTGACCCTGGCTAAGAGAATCGTGGAAGACCACAAAGGCTCCATCTCGGTCAAGTCAGATAGTAACGGGACAGTATTCACCGTATGGCTACCGGTGGCGCATCCCTGAGACAAAGCTGGGGCTCGGAACCTACGGCTCCTCTGTGCGAGCGTCCACAGCCGGCTATGACATTCTTGACATATCGTTCGATAAGACCTAGACGTAGAAGATCGGGAACAGGCATGCGAGAAACGGCCTCTCCGCGGGGACGCGCCCGCCACGACAGGGTAGGCTATTGCCGCGAATATCCTATGCAACAAAGGAGACGAACACATGCGACGAAAATGGTTCATGTATCTGGGGTTGATCACGGTATTGACCATTTCAATGATTTCTTCCGTCCGAGCCGAAACTCGGCTTCGTATGAGCACCACCACCAGCACCGAGAATTCGGGCCTGTTGCGTGTCCTGCTCCCCCCGTTTGAAAAGGCGAACAACCTGAAGGTGGACGTGATCGCTGTAGGAACCGGCAAGGCTCTGAAACTCGGCGAAAACGGGGACGTGGATGTGGTCTTCGTGCATGCTCGCAAAGCTGAGGACAAATTCGTCGCGGACGGGTACGGCGTCGATCGGAAGGACGTCATGTACAACGATTTCGTGATCGTAGGACCCAGGTACCTGACCCTGATGGCCTGAAGGAGGCCAAGACCGCGGTGGACGCGTTCAAGCGTCTGGCTCTAGGAAAGGCGGATTTCATTTCCCGCGGAGACGATTCTGGAACCAACAAAAAGGAGAAGCAGCTCTGGAAGGCAGCAGGCATCAAGCCCAAAGGCCCTTGGTACATCGAGGCAGGACGCGGTATGGGAGCAGTTCTCCAGATGGCCTTTGACAAAAAGGCGTACACGTTGGCAGACCGCGGCACGTACATCGCGTACGAAAAGAAGATCGATTTGAAGATACTTTTCCAGGGTGACAAGGCGCTGTTCAACCCGTATGGAGTCATCGCGGTCAATCCGAAAAAACACCCGAGCGCCAAATACGACTTGGCCAAGAAGTTCATCGCGTTTGTAACCGGGCCTGAAGGCCAGAAAATAATTGCCGATTACAAACTCGGCGGCAAGCAGGTCTTTTTTCCCGACGCTGCCAAGTGACACCCTTCGCGTACGGTCACGCAACGTAGCGCTGGTTTTCCGGGTGGGGACATCAGCCTCTCCTACGCGGTACCACCGATGTGCGCAGAAATACGTAAGACCGAGTCAGGCCTGGTACTACCTGACTTAGTGCAGGTCTTCGCAATTACGGTCGCATATTTCCGATCGCTGAGGATAGCATCGATCGAGACAGTGGTGAGCGACGAGGTTCCTGTTGGTCACCGCGTCTTACGGAAAGGGGACTGTTCCTCACCGACTGGGCGTCGGCTCTCGGGTGCCACTGCTGGCTCGTCCGGCAGTGCCTTCGGAAAACACTGCTCGCAAGCTAGCAGTGGCACCCGAATACGTTACCGAGCTCACGAAATGCTGTAATTAGCGCAATGGTGCAAGTGGTCGGGGCTGTCCAGTGGTGCTGCCTTGAGGCGGCCTGGCTTTGGTCGGAAGACGACCCGGCAGCCAGTTGGCACCCCTCATCATCGTGACGATCGTCCGACGTAGTACTGGATTTTCTCAATGCGGATACGGATTTCTGTTCACAGATGCGGTGAGCTTGACGCCCCGCACCTGTCGAGAAAAAAACTCGAACCCACAGCGTGGCTCTTGAAGAAAGTGCCTCCCGAGGTGTGAAGGTAGAGTGACATTTCTGCTCGAATCACTATGGAACGCTCTTCGCCTTCTCGGAAGCTTTGATGCGGAGGTGTTCCAAATTGCCTTCATTTCCCTCCAGGTTTCGACTTATGCCACTTTTTTCGCTTCCGTGGTGGGCGTGCCTTTCGGGGTGGCGCTGGCACTGAAGAACTTCCGGGGGAAATCCGCGTTACAGGTGGTGCTCAACACGCTCATGGCCCTGCCCACTGTGGTAGTGGGCCTGTTATTTTATGGACTTCTCAGCCGCCGCGGGCCCCTGGGGAGCCTCGATCTTCTGTACACTCCCACGGGAATCTCGGTGGGCCTTTTTGTCCTTGCGGTTCCCACGGTAGTCAATCTGACCCTATCCGCGATTCGGAGTCTCGATCGCAGGCTGTTCCTTACGTGCACGCTTCTGGGAGCCACACCGATCCAGAAGGCCTGGATGGTGGTCAAGGAAGGCCGTTTTGCGGTGATGGCTGGTGTGGTGGTGGCGTTCGGTCGGGTGATTTCCGAGGTGGGCATCGCCATGATGCTCGGTGGGAACATCCGAGGATACACCCGTACCATGACCACGGCCATTGCACTGGAAACGAGCAAAGGAGAATTCGACCTCGGGCTCGCGCTCGGGATCTTTTTGCTGGCGATCGCGTTCGCAGTCAACGCAGTCTTGTTCTTGCTCCAGAGAAGTAAGTCGTGACACCGATATATACAGTAACGGACATGGAGTTCTCTTATGGGGGCCCGCCGGTCCTCAGCGTGGACCGCCTCGCGATCGGACCGGGAGAGATCGTGGCCCTGGTAGGGCCCAACGGGGCAGGCAAAACCACCTTGCTCCACGCCTTGGCCTTTGTAGAGACGAACTATCGAGGGACGCTCCTTTTTTGCGGCGAAAGTCCCACACAGGAAAATCTCCTCGCACTTCGTCGCCGCGTGGGATTGCTGCTCCAGAATCCCTATTTGTTCCACTCGTCCGTTCTTGCCAACGTCTTGTGGGGTCTTCGCATACGGGGCATAGCCAAGCCGGTGAGTCGGCAACGAGCCATGGCCGCACTGGAACGAGTGGGTCTGGCCGGGTTTGAACACCGTGATGCGAGGGCCCTTTCCGGCGGCGAGAGTCAGCGCTTGGCCCTCGCGCGCGCGCTTGCTTTAGACCCGGACGTGTTCCTCCTGGACGAACCGGGAAATCACATGGACCGGGAGAGCATTCAGCGTACTGAGGATATCGTGAGGGAACTCAACCACGACCAGGGAAAGACCGTGATCATGACTACGCATAATCTGTTACAGGCGCAGGCCATGGCTCATCGGGTTCTTTCCATTTTTCAGGGCAGGCTTGTGACAGCCTCGCAGGAAAACCTTTTCAGGGGAGCGATCGTCGAACAGGGGATCTTCGACACGGGGCGCGTGCGCGTGGAGCTTCCCGCGGCGGCAGGGAGTGGCACACACCTGTCCGTGGATCCCGCATCCATCATGCTTTCCGAGGACGAATCCACACGGACTCTTGGCAATTGCTTTCAAGGAACCATTGTGAGCCTGTCGTGGGAAAATGACTCGATCAGAGTGGGAGTTGACGCGGGTGAACGCTTTAGCTTGCTGCTTCCGCGCGACTCCTTGTCCCTGCCTGACCTGCGTCTTGGCCGAAGCGTCCTCATTGCACTCAGACCAGAGGGGATACACGTCTTCTAGGGGCCTGTAGCGTAACCTTAACGCAATTGCCAAAGGTTCTGACCGAAAATGATGGGGGCTCGTGCGTTGAAAAGGTGGCAGGGAGTCCCCTGAACGAAGATTCGACGGCTCTGCGTCGCTCGCAAAGAAGCGGGACCTCCCGACACCAAAGGAGAATCAAGCGGACAAAACTTTTGGCTACCAGTACAATCTTGACGACAATCGTGCCACTCGGGCCGGTGAGCGGAAAACGATTACCATGTTCGCGGGCTGTTTTGCAGGAAAAGGGTTACTTTCTCAAGGCTTCTCTTAATGGAGCGATTTGGCTGACGTCGCCGTACGGAAGCAGGTGAACTCCGGCACAAAGACCTTTGAGGCGTTCGATGATCTCGATGGTGATTTTCAGTGCTGCCTCAGGATTTGGTTCTGCTTTTTCCAGTTCTTCTATGAGGCGCGGCGGAACGTGTAACCACGGCATGGAATTCAAGAGAAGAGCCTCGGCCGCAGACCGAAGCATGATGACTTCAGCGATGACAGGGACGTTCAGGCGAGAGATTTTCTCCATAAATCCTGAGAGCTTGTCCAGATCAAACACTGGTTTTGTGACGAAATAGCGGACGCCGTGTTCCGCGAGTTTCTCCATTTCGCGCAACTGCAGGTCCGGGGCGTTCTCGCCGAACCTGGGATCCACGCCTGCACCGACACACACTGTCTTCTTTTCGTGAAGTCCCAGGCCTTCCACGTCAAAACCACGACTGAGCGCATCGGTCACGGAAAAGAACTTACCCATGTCCACATGGAAGTACATCATCTCCTGAATTGAATCTCCTGAAATCCAGTAGTCCTGGGTAAAAATCAAGAAATTGTCCACCCCCGCGTTGCACGCGTCGATAACGTTTCTCGCTATTTCAAGACGATTGATGTTGTGGGTTTTGACCTCGAACTCCAGGGCGAAGTCCTTCTGGGTAAGTGCGCGGCACGGGGCCGCCATCTGGCTTCCCGGTCGGTCGTGGGGACTCACCTTCACGCGAAGCAGGTCGACCCAGGCCCATGCATCAAAGCTGTCCAGGGAAACCGATTCGGGAGCTTTCAGCGAGGGAAGATGGATCTCAGAGGTAACCACAAACTTACTGGCCGCCAGGAGTTCTTCGAACTTCATGAGCTCAATCCTCCGACAAGTCGGTTTGCCTCCCGGAACATTACCGGCCGGGCGAATCCCTTCATCAAACCTATGGAGAAGTCTACCCCGTGTGAGGAATTTCTTGGTTCAGTAAGGATTATTTCCCTTTGCCTCTCTTTGTCAAGCTCTTTGGGGCCCTTAAATGCCGCTGCTCTATTTTCCTGCACCCCGTGTTGACGCGGCAAGCCTGGGAGTGTACAACAACCCACATCACACGAAGAGGGGAGGATTCATGAGCACTCTGAGCGCGCGATTCTTGGCAACCCTTATAGTTCCAGCTCTGGTCTTGGCCATTCCCTATGTATGTCCTGCTCAGGACAGGCATGTAAAAGGCAGGGGAGCGGCTGTGAGTACGCCTCTCAAGTCGAACTCGTCGTCTCAAGATCTTGCCAAACAGATCGAGATGATAGATCTGGATCTGAAGATCCTCAAACAAAACCGCCAGCGGCAGGAACTCGCCAAGAAGCAACGGGAGTTGGCACAGACCCAGCAGGTGCAGTTCCAGGAGTTGGATAAGAAAATCGAGGAACTCAGGGAACAGCGCCAAACGCTCCAATATCAACAGTCTGTGCAACAGCTGAAACACCAAATGGAGATGCGGGAATTGGATCACAAGATCCAGGAGCAGAACCAGAAACGCCAGGCGCTCCAACGGGAGCATCAGCGTGACCAGGCAAAGAACCAGCTGCTCATCAGAGAACTGGATGAAAAGATCACTGACCAGAACTACCAAAGGCAGGCAATGCAACTGGACCAGAGAAAGCGGCAGCTCTTGAAACAAGTGGAGGATCTTAAAAAGACACAGAAGGAGTGAACAAAGGCATGAAGGGACGCGGTTAGACTCGCACTACATAGTCTGGGGTGTAATTTCGGCGTCATAGTCGGGTTGCTGCTCCTGGATCGCGGGCAGTGCGTTCCGGAGCGTGAGGTTCCGTCGAATACGTATATGGTTTTGCCCTCGCGACATTTCGGAAACCGCACCACATGCGCGAACACCTTGCACGGCAACCTACGATCCTATTGTGGAGAGCGCGCGGGACTCGCACCGTACTTGGCAAAGGGTCGAAGCGCTTTGATCCGGAATTTCGCAATCGTTCGGTGCGACCTTGTGTTGAATGCGGAAAAACAAACCACACACACCAAGAAGTCAAAAAACCAGATCTCCCTTGTGTTTGGTACTTTTGCCTTGGTGGTGCATGGCCTCTCCCTCGTGGTGAACCATCACCGCAATTCAAGGACCAATTTCCGTAAATGAAGGATAGAGTTGCGTGCTTTTGGCATGACGGGCAAGATTCCCTTGCCCCCGAGAGATGGGACGAAATTGAGGGCCCTACTCTGTGTGAGCAGAGGCAGCAGACGCGTAGGTGAATCGCGAAAGGTGAGCCTTGGCGCACCCGCACGTCAAAACAACAGAGTGGCGTTCAAACCAAAGAAGGCCAGCGTCTCAATAGAATGTCCTTCCATCGGGAGCTGAGAGCCGGCGCTGTTCGTCCAGGTGATTGGGCCGTACAGTTCCTCATAGGTCAACCCGCGGACAGTCCGCACAGGATGTTTGCACACAGGCCCACCGTACCTTCCATCTGGAATTCGATCATACCGCCCCTGTCCGACTTCAAGTGAAATTGGCCGGAATTGGAAGCGTCTTGCCGGAGAGTGTTCCTCACAACCTGGCTCATGAAAGGAGAGCCCAGGACCTCGAACCGGGCCTTCCACAAAGGAAAGTTCATCGCGGTTTGAAGCCCGATAAAGGGTATGCGCGACTCAAACACGTCTCGGTTAGGGGCGTCCGTGCTATTCTGACCGTAATAGTTCCACGAGCTTCCGCGATAACCGGCAGTGCCGCTGAAGCGATATCCCCCGGCGTTCCAGAAGTGGAACAGGCCGGCCGCCTCCCATGAAGAATAGTGGGGGCGGACATTCCAGCGCCCTGACAAGGGCCCTGTCGCATCGCCAACGCTTAAATAAAGTTCCCTGCTGGGCTCCATAATGCTCAGCGAGCCCGCGAGCCGACCGGATGCCCATGGAACGGGGCTCAGCTCCACGGTGCCGGAAAGCACTGGCATGCTCGGACACATAATGAACTTGAAGCGATCGAGCTGATTGACCGGAGCGGACGCTTCTCCCACACTCTGTGATCCCACAAGGAGTTCGAGCCGAAGCGACGAATCCACGCCCATGGCCCACGGAAGGGTCTGCGCCTGGAGTGGCCCCACGGCCAGGACCAGCAAGGACAATACCACCAGTGCCTTCACATACGTGCGCATGAAATATCCCATCCCCTCAATTTTGCGAATGTCTGAAGAAGCAGCGCTATTATAGACTGTGTGGGTGAAAAAAAGAACCGGAAAGTTTCCCGGGGGGGTAAGTAATTCCCGCGACTATGCTGCCGCACAGGCCCAGGGCGATGACGCGAGACTTCTCACGTCTTTTCGAATCTTGGATATCAGGGCGCGGACCGACTTGAAGGGCGAGGCTTTTTCTTTGGGCTCGTCTTTCGGCTTCTCCGTGGGAGATGGAGCCTGGGCAGGTTTATTTGCCGGCTTTTCTTTTTGCGGGAGCGGGAACGCCTCTGCCTTTTCCGGAGCCTTCTCTTCTGTCTCCGCCGAAGTTTCAGCTCCCGGTTCCTCCAAGCGCAGCGTCTTGTCCGCGTCCTCGGCTTGCGGTTCCGGGGAAGTCCCGGAATCGGGAGCGTCTTCGGATTTCCCTTCGGCCGGCCTAACGGGCTCGGGCATGTCTTGCGGGGCTTGATCTTGATCCACGACCGTGGTGGTGTCGTCCACGTAAAAATGACCACCGGTGGTGGTCACGTCCTCTACGATTTGTTCCGGCTGATGGTAGTCAGCCGGATGAGCCCCGCATGCCGGGCAGATGTCGAATTGCTGCGGATGGGGATGACCGCAATGCGGGCAGATGAACAAGCCTTTGAGGAACTGTTGTTCTTTGACCAGTTCCACCTGCTCGGTCATTTGCTTGCGTCTCGCCAGGTCATTGGCATCAAGAACCTTTTTTTCCACCAGGGTCTTGATAAGGCTAATCAGGCTTCGGGCGGAAAGACCGTATTTTTGCATGACTGCCCGGTCCGGAAGGCCGGACTTGTAGTCGGCGAGAAATCCTTTCAAGGGAATCTTCGCCCGTGTTTCTTGAGTCGAATCAGCCATTCCTCACCACTTACCTGCGCCTCACGTGCAATGCCCTTCCGGGGGTTACCCTCAGGGACGGGAAGATCGCTCGTTTACGCTGCAAGCCAGGTATCCTCTGTGTGTTCAGCCGGCGAAAGGTAATGAGGCGGTCTATGGTGCCGCCTTGGTGGGGCTCCTGTGAACGCCATCAGGACGAGCCTTTTCGGAACGGGGCATACTGCTATTCCGAGTTGGCGATCGAAGCGTTCACCGCCTTTTTCAACACAGGCGAGTACTTCCAGGTGACCACCCGACGGGCATCCAGGATGAGTTCTTCGCCGGTCTGAGGGTTCCTCCCTCGTCGGGAATGCTTTGACTTGACCGTCCATTTCCCAAAGCCCGATATCATGACGTCTTCTCCGGCTATGAGCTTGGACTTGATGATGTCAAGTAATTTCTCTACAATCTCAGTGGCTTCACCCTTCATGAACCCACAATCATCTGCGATTTTCTTCGCGATATCGGCTTTTGTAAGCGTCATCGAAACCCTCCAATAAGAAACAACAAAAGTGCAGGGAAAGTCCTCAGCGTTTTTTATAACAACCAAGGGGGTAAAACGCAAGAAATTTCTCAAACTTCCGTGACCCGGACCCCTCGCTGGCCCTCCCCAATCATCACGACCGGCCGATCTGCTTGGGAACAGCCCATCGGCGGGCTGGCAGCACACGTGCCGAGCGATCAGGCTCCCACGAGTCGGCCTTTGTAACCCTGGCGTCTCAAGGCCTCACGTAACATGCCCGCCATGTCCGCAGGCTTGTACATGAATCGTATCCCTGTGGTGAGTCCGAATTGGTTGGCAATGCGAAAGTATCTCCAGGTACGGGCCAGGAAAGCCAAACACTTTCAGTAACCCCACCGCAATTTTGGAAAAAACGAGCACCCGTTCGTCAAAGCCCAGATACACTTCCGGGCATTGTGAAGCAGCGCGGGTCATCTGCTCCACAGCCTCGTCCAAGTCAAGGTGCTCGGAAAGATACCAGAGCGTTTGCAGGGGGTCGATTCCGGGAGTGAGAAAGCCCTGGGAGAGAGCCACGTCCCAGAGCGCTGTGCCGGGATACAACCGCACTCCGATGAAGAAATGCGCCACATTCGTCACCGCGCGACGTCTTTTTTGCAGATTCTGCACGGCAAAATCCAGGGATTCTTGAAGAGTCGCGTTGGTCTCGCCCGGCCCTCCGATCATGAAAAACCACCACGCGGCAAAACGAGTCTTGTTAATGGCCTCTGCCGCTCGGATCACGTCGTCTCGACTGAATCCCTTCTTGTAGTTCTTCAACATGGTCGCAGAGGCAGACTCGGGAGTGATCATGAAAGACCGGAAACCCGCTCTCCACATGAGATCCAGGGTACTGCTTATCCAAATGGGTCGGATGCATGCCCATGGCCGTGAAATCGGCCTTCCACGGTCGGCGAATAATTTCTTCCAGGATGGCCACTGAATGATCCAGAGAGTCGTTGAAAACCGAGTCTACAAATTCAAAGGTCTTGGGCCGGTATTTGAACAGGGCTTCCTCGACTTCGTCCACTACCTCTTTCGGTGGTCTCAGCCTTACCTTATTCCCTTCAAGGGACTGATTGTACGTGCAGTAAATGCAGTGCTGCCGGCACCCCCGCTTGGTCTGAATGTTGTAGCTGCCTCCGATCCTCTGGTAAGGCCTCATATCGATCCATCGCCCCAGATCCGGCGACCGCCCCTCAAAAGAGATGAGTCGAGGCGGGGTGAGATGAAAGCGGCCTTCCTTCAAGAACCCCACGCCTGGAATGGTATCCGGAGACTCGCCCACGCGAATGCAATCCAACAATTTCACAAAGCTCTCTTCGCCGTCGGAAACCACGATGAAGTCCGCGGCCAAGGACCTGAGTACCTCCTCGGGCAGCAGGCTCGCGCCGGAGCCGCCTAGTACCGAGTGGAGCCGAAGTAACCGCGCGGATCTGCCTGGCGATGTCCACGATTTCCGGTACAAAGGCAACAGGGTGGAGCATATTCACGTTGTCGATGTTGCGGATGGAGATTCCGACGAGTTCAGGCCGGAAAGTTCCGATGACCTGATGAAGCCTGTCTCCGACATTCCGTGAGGCAAAACAGAGATCCAGGACCTGGACCTCGTGGCCGGCAGTCTCGGCTGCAGCAGCCACATAGCAGAGACCCAGCGGAGGGGCTGCCAGGAGATCATCTTTCCTGTTGCTGTTTATAAGGAGAACGCGCACTTACTCGCTCCATACTCTCATGAAAATACCCCAATGCTCAACATTCCGCTTGTGCAGCACAAATCGATCAGAGCCTCTCGAAACCCGTTCCTATTCAGAGCCTGGCCCATACCGCGAATCAGGGGCTCCCACCCAACGCCTTGGTAGTAATTGTTCCCTTTGGACCACGGGCGGGACCGGTTATCATCGCTGGTTCGGGTGGTCCGTTGTTGTCCAGGAACTTAGCGCGGTAGAGACCCAGACCTTGGGCTCTCGGAAGCTCGTCACCCGCACTGTTCCTGCGCGAAGAGTCTGAAAACGTGTCTGAGTCTTCTCCGAGAAATCGGCACAGGTCTTGGCCATTCCTCGTTTCCCGTCCGTAGGAACGATGCGCACGTCAAGAGGCGCAATGAGATGAAACCCACAACCGAGCGCTTTGACCACGGCTTCTTTCGCCGACCAGAGCAGGGCCGCTGCTTCAACACGATCACCCCTCGTAGCCATCGCGGCCAGCTCGAGTTCCTCCGTGTGGAACACACGAAAGAACGGATACGCACCGACGAATTCTCCTGGTTCGGTCGCGTCGATTCCCACAGAAGCGCCAGATGGGCAGAGCGCAGCCCATGTGCTGCCGTTCACGTGGCTGAAGGAAACCGAGGGTCCTCTCTTGCCGCCGACCACCAGTTCCGGTTTTCCGAGAAATCCTTCGATTAATTCCGCGTCTCCCTTCATTGCCGGTCCTGATGGCCGAAGTCCTTTCCGCGCCCCATGACAGCGCTGAAGCAACAGGGCGGCCAGCATCGCGTTGCGCTCGGTTCGTGACCCGCTCAACCCGGTGTGGTCTCGGGTACACGCAGATGCAAGAAGGACCACATCCTCGTCCAGACACAGTTCTTTGATTTCAAGTCCTTCGGACACCACGAAGCGCTTCACCCCTACGACTCCTCCGCGGAGCATTGCATGGGGAACCATCTGTTAAAGCAAGTCGCCCATTCTCCCGGTAGCTCGCGGCATGATCTCCCCTGGAGGCTCCTGGCCTCGGGACTACGCAATGCCATCTCAACTCTCCCTCGGGAGCTGTCAAGCCGCAGCCTCCCCATGGCACTCCATTCTATGCAGGCTGGTGCAAGAGCCAGCGCATCATAATGTTTCTTGCAAACATGATGGTGCGCCCCTTTTCGTCAAAGGCTCGCGCATCCCAGGTAAACCCCTCATCGGTCCTGTTTCTGAGACGCCCCTCCACGGTAATTACCTGACCGTCCGTGCATCGATCGAAGAAGCGCATCTCGCCGATCTCGTAGGGAATGGCCTCACGCCGCTCGTTCCCGTCCCTCATCACGATGTAAAACGTGACCACCTGGAGCAAGGCTTCCAGCATATACGGGGAGTACTGATAGCGATTCTCTGTGGAGCCCGCGAAGTCATGGATCTCCCGATACGTGGTCCGACCGAGGACCGTTTCCAGGGAGGTGCCGTAAAGCTCGTCAAGGATTCGATATCGTCCGTTCAGGTCCGTACCGATTCTGGTAACAATCCAGAAACTTCCGCATGATCCATGGGCCGGCTGTCCAGCTCTGCGCGCGTGACGCCCAGGTCCTCAAAGTCATCCATACTGTCTGTGCCTCTTGCACCAAGGATGATCTGGGCTTTGTAGTTGGGATGTTTCCTCTCCAACGGCCGACCGGTCGGGGACATCTCTCGTGCACTGAGCGAGACGTCACACATCACTTCCGCTCCTGAAGCAGGAATTCGTCTACAGAGGATCGATGCCAAGCGGTCCGTACCCTTGGGGACACTCGATTATGTCCAGGAACTGCGCATTCCGGAGGCCTTTGACGGTCAAATGGGGATACAGAATCCGTGAGGCTTCCATAAAGGTTTCTATGGCCATGATGGCCGACACCAAAGGATGTCTCATAAACTTGAACGGTTTGTGATCGCTTACCCAAAGATCTCGTTCCTGGGAAAACGATCGCGCTGCGTCCAGTTGTCCTTTGGCCACATCGATGTGCGACACCGAATCGATCATCGGAAAATCTTGCAGGAGAACGCCACCGCGCCCACGCGAATGATGCCCGGACTGGCCGCCTGATCTGACTGATCCAGGAGTACCGTGCTCACATCCGGGAGCGAACGCATGAACATGGCCCACACATCCTCGGACCGACCGAGAAAGAGTTCTCTGCAGAACAGCCCGGCCAGTTCCTCCGCGTGGACATAGTCTGCGTTCATTCTTTTCATGAGGTCGCGGACATCCTGATTCTCCGCCATGCCTGCGCCCTCAATGGGAGGCAGAATGAGCGCTTTGAAACGAATCGCAGGGTGCTTCGGTACTCAACTGTTCCAGCAACGCGGCCATGATGCGATTAGCGGCAGCGTAATTGGTCTGCCCGGGATTGCCTTGAATCGAGGCTGCTGACGACAGACACGCCATGAACCGCAGGCCCTTCTGGTGTGTGGCATGAAAGAGGTTCCACGCACCCAGCAGTTTTACGTGTACCACCGAGGAGAAGTCCCTTTCGGTCATCTGCTTGATGAAGTTGTCCTTCAGGAAGCCCGCAGCATGCACCACTCCGTCAATTTTCTTGTATTTCTTGATCACCGTGTCGATAGCAGACGACACAGCGTGGGAGTCGGTCACGTCGCAACTGATATAGGACGCGTCGATCCCCGCGTAGCGTAGCTCATCCATATTCCGGAGGATTTCCGAAGCTCGCACGATGCTGGCCACTTGTCCCGCGCTCGGCATCCGTGCGATGCGTCTTTTTGGTGGCAACGAACTCTTGAGCTGCTTTTACCGCCAGACTCGGATCATTGGGGATAAGGCGAAAATCCACTTCAGGATCGACAGTCGTGCGTCCAAGAAAGACCATCTTGCAGCCGAAAGGTGTGATGCTCCGCGCCAACGCGGGGGTGATACCATACGCTCCTCCGGAAAACACCACCACGTCCTCCGGGCCCAGGGCGAGTTTTGGCGAATCGACAAAAGAAGACGCGACCACCTGCCCTTGTCGCGTATAAGGGGAGCCGTCCCGGTAGTTCATCTCCAGGATTTTTTGGCTGCGGTCCAAGGAGCCTCTTATCGCGTCTCTCAGATCGGTGCCCTGGTCCAACCGTACAGACCTGAACTGCACAGACCCGAACTCGTGGGCAGCGGAAAGAAACATCCCCAGCACGCCCTCAGCCAGTACACTGCCACAACCCTCGGAACCCTGGCCATGGTACAGACACAGGGCGAATTTTCTCGACGAGGATTCAACAAACGTCTTTAACAGCGTGAAAAATCCCTGGAGGAGACTGGAAACCTCTTCGAAAGTCTTTACCTTTTGTTCCAACACGTCGTCTATGATGAACACGAGCCCTGCCAGGGACTCCATCGAGTCAAGCTTCCGAGCCGCAGCGAGGGCACCTTGCTCAGTTCGCAGGTCAAAAGCTTCGTCTCCCTCATCGGCCTGACCGTCGAGAAACGCGAGCGGAGCGAGATTCACTCCGTAGTCTCGTCTGAAAACCGTGCCTACCTGCTTTCGGAGCCCTGTTCCCCCTTCCGCGGACAGAATGGCCACCGTTTCCATCGGCTTGAGCTCTACTGGCTGGAAGCGGCCTGCTTCGAGGGGGACTTCTCTGAAGGCCACTCTCTTGAGCGTGCGTGTTTCCTTATCTCGAGCAGAGGAAGGGATTTTCTCGGCCTGGCCGGTGGCAGCAGGAGAAGATAGGCCGGGATTCTTTCCTGAGCTCTCGGAAGTCAGGCGCGAAATCCTCTCAGCAATGTCGCCCACCGTGCGCACGTCCATGAACTCTTCCAGCTCGATCTTTATGCCGAAGTGTGCCTCCAGAGAATCCATGATGACCGGAAGCCGACTGGAACGTATGGAGAGGTCCTCCCTGAGGTCCATGTCCGGTTCGATCTCGTCTCTTTCGTACCCCGTGGCCTCCATGATGATGCGGATAACGGTCTCGCCCACATCGTCGGCTGCCGGTGCAGGTCCTTCGGGGGCTACCTGTGGTGTGACCGCGGGAGCAGGATTCGGCTCGAGTTGCACACGAGCGTAAGTCTGAAGGGCAGGAACAGGAGCGGCAGTGGTACCGAACATCCGTCCCAGTAGTGCGTTGAGGTCGTCCTCGGAGAACCGGGAGTCGTGCTCCCTCTGTATGGCAGCCAGCAAGCTGGGTCTGAGAAATCTACCGAAACTATCCAGCACGAATGCGCTAATCTCGCGTTGCACAATCCCTTCCAGGGGCCCGGAATAAGACGCAGTCGCCACAGGACTTGCGGCCCGGACTGCAGGCGGTGCAGGCTCCGGCGATTTGGTCGCGGAGGGGAAAAGCACAAAGTTGGGTCTACGCTTCGGTACCAGATGCCCCCACGCGTGGAGTTGCGCCAGAGCGGTCCTGTACATCAGTGCTTCCGCCGAAGGCAGACACGTTTGGATGCAATCAGCCTCCTCGATGATATCCGCGATCATGTTACTAAGGATTTCACGGGGCCCCACTTCTACGAAAAGCCGCACGCCGTGATCTTCCCAGAGCGTTCGGGTGTTCTCCATCCAATGCACGGGTGATTCGAGGTGAGCCATGACAATCCGTTTGATCTCGGTGGTGTCATCCGGGAACGGGAGCATGGTGGTATTGGAGATTACCGGGATACGTGGCGCGTGGAATTCGATCCCCGCGATGAACTCTTCGAGTTCGTCATGAATGCACGCCATGATGGGGGAATGGAATGCCATGCTCACGCGCAGCTTGGTGCGACGATGTCCCATGGCCTTCAATTCCTCGCCTATGGCGGTCACTGCCTCGGTGTTTCCTCCGAGGACTATCTGGTGGGGAGAATTGTAGTTGGTAATGTACACATGGTCCCTGTGGCTCAGTTTCTCCAGGATCACATCCATAGGCGCATCGACCGCCATCATGATTCCAGGGTCCACGTTCTGCTCACAGGCCTTGTCCATGCAGATGGCACGCTCGTTCACGATGCGGAAGCCGTCCTCGAACGAGTACACACCAGCCACGCACAAGGCAGTCAACTCGCCCAGGCTGTGCCCTGCCTGGGCACTGGGCTTGATTCCCAGGGAAAGCAGATACTGGACCATGGCAAATTCCATGGTGAACAACGCCGGTTGCTGCCAACGGGTCTTCTGGAGATCTTCCTCGTTGTTGAAGAACATAAGCTGCAGAAGGTCGAATTCCGCGACTTCCGCCGCGCGATCCATCCATTCGCGAATTACCGGGAATGTCTGATAGAGTTCGTGGCTCATTCCTGCGTAATGCGAGCCCTGCCCCGGGTACACAAAAGCCAGCGGTTTAGGCGCCCCTTCTTCCGCTCCCAGATGGATGCCTTGCCGCGCCAGTGCCTTGCGTCGTTTGGGCGCGATGCTACCGTTGCCCAGCGGCTCGCACTTATCGATCAGAGCCAGAGCATCTTTCTCCGAGTCTGCCACCACTGCCACTCGGTGCGGCACTCCCCCGATCTCTGTCCTGAAAAACGATATTCCATCCGGTCCAGGCGCCGATTGCGTTGCTTCGTCCTGCACTTCGCCAGCCCTGGGAGGAGAGACCACCTTCGTATCTTTATTTTTCAATGCCTGTTCCACCTGCACAACGTAATTGGAGCCACCAAAACCAAACGCGTTGACTTGCAACCGCCGGGGCCGACCATTCTTCAGTTCCCAAGGCGTTGGTTCGGTGTGAACCACCAGGCCTGACCCTTCAAGACCAATTTCCGGATCCGGCGTGGTGTAATTCAGCGTGGGCGGGAAGATCCCCGCGTTCATGGCCATAATGCCTCGGATAAGACTGTTGACTCCGGACGCTCCCAGCGTATGCCCAATTTGGGACTTGAAAGAGGTGAGCACGGTGGTCTTATCCGGTTTGAAGAATTTCTTCAGTGCGTGGACCTCTTCCGCGTCTCCTTGCCGGGTGCTCGTCGCGTGACATTCCACCAAGTCCACGCCTTCAGGTCCGTAGCCCGCATCCTTGAAGGAAGCATTAATGGCTATTTCCTGGGTGATTCTCGAGGATTCCACCATACCAAGGTGGTTATTGCTCGCGCCCATGGACGTGATGTACGCGTGCACCGCGGCTCCCCGTTGGAGCGCCACGGATTCTCGCTCGATCACGATCACGCCACCGCCCTCACCGAGCACCATGCCGTCGCGATCTGCATCAAACGGACGGCTGGTCTCGGCCGCGGAACGCGCAACTCCTGTGAGACCGGCAAGCGCGCCCAGAGCGGAGAATTCGAGATAGTGCATGGGCGTGAGAAACTCCTCTGCACCGCCCACAATCGCGGCATCGATGATGCCGTTCCGAATCATCTGGTATGCGCTGTACAGAGCCACCAGGGCTGTCGCACAGGCCGCGGACACGGAAAAGCTCGGCCCCATGAAGCCGGTACTTGTTACAGATGAAGCCGGCAGCCGAACAATTGAGCCGTCCCAGCAGGGTGGTATCGTCGATGACGATCCTCCCGGCTTTGATCTCCTCTTCGACAGCTTTTTCGGTCTCAGGGGTAAGTGGAACCGCCCTTTTGACAGCAGACACGATGTCTCCGAGCGCGCCGCGAATGATCACATCCTGGAGCGTAGCTGCCGCTTCCCCGGAATTCTGAGAAATGAGGACTGCTATCCGCTCCCTTGGAATGTCGGAATCGAGAATCCTCGATTGTTCCACCGCGTTGCGGGCAAGCCACATGGTTAATTTGGTGGAATCGGTCATGGTGCGGAAATCCTGAGGGGGAATTCCGATGTCTTTCCTGGTGACCTCAATGTGTTGAAACGCACCGACACGACAGTACGTCTTTTCGGGAGTTCGTGGGCGAGGATGAAAGAACTCCTCGTGGTTCCACCGGGTCTTGGGTACGGGGACGATTCCCGTTTTACCCGCGAGGCACACGGCCCAGACCTCTTCAGGGCTGTTTCCCAGGGAATTGGACACGCTCATGCCTGTAATGGCGATACGTTCCTGCCCTCCGGGAGAGCGCACAAGTCGCCGCGATAAATCATCCATACGAGAATCCTCGCGGTCCCGTATCGCGATGGGTCTTTCAGCTCGTATGGGCACATCCGTAATAGGACCGGTGAACGGCAAGCCTTCTGCTAAGGCTCCTTCCGCGAGCCGTTGATGGAATTCCTCCAGAGTGCTCACTTGTTGCAAGACTGCTGCGCACGCGCCACTCATGAACTGGCCCTGCTCTTTGCAGCTCGCCTCATCCAACGCAGCGCCACCCGGTCTGTCGAGACCACGGGCAGCCACAAACAGGCTTCCTGCAGACAAGTATTCGATTTTGCGGCGGAACGACGCCTCGTCTTCCGATCCTGATGAGAAATCCCGTTCCAGCGCGCAGATGGCCTCGATTCGTGACGTGCGCAGGGAACGGACCCGCAAGCCGGTTCCTTCGCCGGTTATCGTGGTGCCGCCAAGAGGGGCTTCCAAAATCATGCGCCGGTACAGGTCAGTGAGTGCTCCGGTCTCCACGATTTCCGAGGTGGCAAGGTACGCGGTTCCCATCTGTACCGCATCTGCTCCCAACATGGCGGCCATGAACGCGGTCTCTCTGTTGCACACGCCTCCTGCGAGGATGACACGGCATCCGCGGAACAGCGCGGGTTCCCGCTGCTTCAGGTCAATGACCATCTGAGCCATGGTGAGCGTGCTGTGCTGGCCTACATGACCGCCTGCCTCTTGCCCTTCGCAGATCACGTACCGGATGCCAGCCTCAAGGGCCAATCTCAACAGTTCTTCGCTGGGGGCTATGTAAATCGGATCGATTCCCTCGTCGATGAACCGCTTCGCGAATGAAGGCTCTCCTGCCGCGATCACCGCGAAGCGCGGCCGCTTTTCTCGAATCCACGCTAACTGGGCATCACGATAAGGATTCTCCTGAAGCGTAATCACGTTCACCGCGTACGGACGATCCCCCATGATTTCATTGACACGGCCCAGCTTCTCATCCAGGGTCTGCGGATCCATCATGCCCAGAGCCAGCGTCGGCAATCCCCCTGCATCCGCGACCTTGCGACCGAACTCCGGAATATCGGTTATCCACGACATGGCTCCCTGGATAAAAGGGTACCGAGTGCCCATGTCCGCTGCCACCGCACTCTTCGCGAAGGCCTTCGCGTGCTCGGGTGCGGCAGCGAGACAATCCTCCACCGCACGGACAAAGCGAGCCACCGCGTTCTCGGTCCGGGCTCCGAACCGTTTGGCAAAGGATGCAGCGAAACCGGCCTCCACACCGAGCGGAATAAGCTCATCTCGTGCGAATTTCGCGGATAACGGGGTCACAGACTCACGATGAATCCTCTGCGCAAAAAAACGTCTCTGCTCGTCCCGGATTTCTCCTCCGCACAGAGAGCCCGCGAACTCTTTGAGTTCCTTTACTGCCTTGGAATTGCCTTTGTTGAATAGACGGCAGGGAACGTCGAGGTTGACTCCGATCAAATCGGTGTGATCGGGTCTGAGATTGGCTACGCGCTGTTGCAGCTCGTCATCCAAACCAGCCAGATCGGTGAGCCAGTGAACGCTCTCAAAGACGATCCCTTTGGCTCCCGCGCTCAGGAATGCGCCAGCAGCTTCCGGGGTTGCGATGCCCCCCCACACAAAAAGGTCCGGCGGATTGGGCTGGTTCGCGGTCATGGCCCTGATCGTGGCGTAAAGGGTGAAGAGCGTTTCGCTGCTCACGAATCCCGCTGCCTCACTCCCTTTCAGGGCAATCTCTCTAATGCCCGGGTATTGGGTCACGATCCGGTTGATAAGCGTTGCATCTCCGACCACAGGGATTGCTCGAACTTCCGGAGACAATGCGGCAATTCTTCGTAAGAACGTGTCTACGTCCTGATCCATCGCAGCAGAATGAAGTTCGATCCAGATTCTCTTGATTCCGGTCTCTTTGAGAAAATTCTTGAGGGTATCGTCCAGGATTGATTCCGGAGAAAGCTTGAGCTCCACGGAGTCCGCATCTGCATCCGCGTACAAGAGCGCTTGGGCTGTATTCTCCCAGCGGGACGCGGACAAGTCAAACAGTGCCTTGGTCCCGGTTTGACGGGCCATCTCAACTACTGCGGAAGCAATATCGTTTTCACGCCAGACAAAAGCAATTAAAGGCAAGTGAAGGTGAAAGGACATTTCACACCCCTCTATTTAAATTGCAGTTTAATCGGTAACTATACCAGATTTTGGCGCACACGGTACCGAAAAACGTCGCGGGCTGCGAGGAGGGCGTTCAATTTCGCTTGCGCCGAGCCGATTACTGGCATAACATGAATTTTCCTCTTGGGAAATTGATCACAGGAACGTCTATTTGTGAGCCACTATACCATGCTTGGCAATGGAGGAAATATGGAAAGACCGATGAAGGTGCTCTTGACAGGAGGGACAGGATTTCTTGGTGAGTACCCCTCCTGACAGAACTCCTCAAGCGAGGGCATTCGGTCTGGTGTCTCTATCGGAGTGAGCCGCGCAAGCTCGATACTATTCGCTTTCTCGGCAGTCTCGGGCTTCCAAGAAGTGCAGAGAGCCTCCGATGGTTCAAAGGCGAGGTCTTGGACGCGGAAGACAGATGGGATGAGTGGTGTCGCGAGTATCCCGGATTACAAGACGTGGACACCTTGCTTCATAGTGCCGCATCCACGAGGCTCCACATGGACGAGTCGGGCGAACCGTTGCGGACCAACCTGGGTAGTTCACGAGTGCTTCGGAAGCTCGTGGAACGCCATCCCATGAAGGTGCACCTGATAAGCACGGCTTATGTGTGCGGCTTGATTCAGGGCGAAGTGATGTATGAGGTGAATCATCCGAGGGGTGATTTCGTCAACGTGTACGAAGAAAGCAAATGGGAGGCCGAACAGATCTGGATGGGCAACGCGACGCTGTTGCGGCCATCGGTGATCGTCGGACATTCGGAGACAGGAAGGTGCGCGTCATTCTCGGGCTGGTACATCCTTTTTCAGGCAGTTCACCTGTTGGACAGACTCCTGGGGGATGACTCGGGGTTGGATCGCATGAACCTGGAAATTGCCGTACCCGCGGATCCTGATGGAACCATCAACATGATTCCCGTTGATTACGTGGCAAAAGCCGCGGTCCGGATCATCGAGAACCCTGAGAATCATAACAAGATATTCCACCTGACCCACCCCAGTCCGCCGACTCACCAGTGGACGCTCGATTACGTGTGCCGCAGATTCCAGCTGGGCGGACTTACATTCGGAGGAGCGGCTGCGCCGTTTACGCAGCCCCGCAACCGCATCGAGCGTATGGTGTGGCGTCAGATGCAGACCATTCTGCTCCATTTCTCCAATAACCCGAGTTTTGACCGCACCCACACGGATCGGGCCACCCCTGACATTGAGGTTCCGGCCATTTCCGAAGCACGAGTGGGCAAGCTCATCGATTACGCGATAGAACACGATTGGGGACAATCACCACACTGATATTTGTGGCCATGACCTCACCGCCACGAGGAAGGCGGAGAGCCGCACGCGGTGAAGACTTTCATGCACAGGTGCGTCTCTCCAGGAAACATTGACTGGCATGTGCCCCGCGTCCCACGCCGAGCGCTGCGCGGTTCGTAGCGGAAGCAGCCGGCCGCAGCGTTCCCCGGAATCCTGATCACTCATTTCTGCAATGTGCTATTGGAAACGAACTGCCTTGGGAGGGACCATCCTGCGGAGGGCCATCTTCAGTTCTTTTATTTTGCGGCGATTCGCGCGCAGTTCATTGTGAAGCTCTCCCAATTCCCGCCGACTTTGCCGTACCACTTTGAAGTCCACGCTAAAACTCGACGATTCTCTTCTCACTTCATCGTCCTTCAACCGTATCAGGGAGTCGAGTTGCACGTTTCTCGCTTCCAGGCGATCAATTCGCTCCTGTAACTCCTGCTTTGACGGTCGCTCGGTCGCAGAATCTGCACCGGAGCGGGAATGTGTCTCCTCGACCTTCGGACGCGGCACAAGACCTTGATTCTCCGCGCGGATCTTCTTGAACAGGGAAAACAAGGCCACCGAGCCAACGATGAGCACGATGAGTACCCCACCCAGCAGCAGCCCCATCCCCATGTATCCGTGGCGCAGATTCTTTTTGGCACCGGCATCGGGTGGCGGTTCCGGAGGGATATCGATCAGCGGTTTTCGGGGCGCTTCAGGCTCTGGTTCCTGACCTTCAGGCTCGATCAGATAGAGCGCGCGGATCGCGGCCAAGTCCTGTGCCATACGGTCGGCTTCGGCCTTTGACGCACTCGGCAGGATGACCACAGGCACGTTTTGCATCAGTACGGACGCGTTTTCCACGTCTATGTCGAGCACTTCAGCCAGTTCACGCGCAAAACGGTCCTTATCGCCCGACAGGTGACCGTACAGCTTGACGCCATATTTCATACCAGGACTCACCTCTTCCCGGGAAGAGCGATTCTATCTGCATTTGATGCGGTTTTCGGCTCTCAAGGGCACTTCGGCGGGGCCATGCCTGCGAAGGGCGGAATCCGGATTTTCGCGCAATCTCTCGACTTGGCCTTCGCCAGCGCAACGGCGAGAGTTCCGCCAGAAAGAGAAAAACCTTGGCTCCTGCTTTAAGACGTGGAGCATAGCGGGGTTCACTCCCGTGCGGTACTCCTCTCCTGCAGCCTTTTGCTCCTGGCATTCTTGTGCTCGTCGTCAAGATGGGTCGGTCACCCGACTCTCGATACGTCAAGCTCCTTCACTTGGTGAACCTGACGCCAGCCACTTGCACAGTCTCCTGCGCATTTTCCGTTCCGAGGTCTCCCCGATTTCCCGCGCCTTGAGCTACCCACAACTGTCCGTAGTACCCGGTGCCTATCTCCCATCCTGCCATGTCCTGAGGATTCCGGCTAGCCCCCAGAAACCAGGCCTGCGATCGCCACAGCCCTATCAGCTCCCGGCCTGTGGTTGTGGTTGTTTTCCATTCTCCGGGGGTCTCGGGGTCTATCGCCACGAGCGCGCCCTCCCCCGCATATGCTCCAGGGGTCTGGAATGAGATGCCGTAAAGCGATACTTTGGCCGCGCCATCCGCGAGATTGAGCATTTTGGCATAGCTGCCCTGGGCCCTGTTGAACCGGACATCATAGCGGGTTTGCACCATGAGACCAGCCCCCAGGAGGCTTAAAATGCCGAGGATCAACAACACCATGACGACCGCTGATCCCTTTTGTGTATTCATGGACCTACCTCCTCACAGCTGGTTCAGCGTAATGGAGCGCGGCGAGACCCTCACCGTACGTTGCACCACGGGGCCCCAGCCGGAGGCGCCCCAGCTGTTAGTGAGACCTGAGGCGTCGTTACTTGTCTTGGGGTTGAGCAGCACCCGGTACGAAATCACCGCTTCTACGAGTCTCACATTTGCGGGTTGGGTATTGGTGTCGGCCCAAGTGGCGTCCGCGAATTGTACCCGAACTTGGAAATCGGTCACATTCACATAGGGGGTTCCCCCCATGATCGCGGTCCCGAAGGGTGACCCGGCCTTGCCGTAATTTCGCCACAGCGCTCCAGTGCCGTTGCCTGTGCCGGGAATGAGCTTGTAGGAAATGGCGGGCGTCACCACCATACCGGCTGTCAGGTTCACGGGATTGCCCGCCGCGTCCTTGCCGGGATTTACCAGGGGAAAGGTCCAGTTCTGAGTTCCGGGAATCGGACCTGCGGCAAAGACGGTGTGGTTGATATCCACGTCCACCGCGCCAGGCGCGGAGGCGATGACCGCGCCAATGCCGGGATAGTGTGTTGCCCCATAAACGGTGGGTATGGCCAGGAGTTGAAAATTGCTCGCCGTGGCCAGAGTAATTCGTCCCTGAAATGATATGGTGTCCGCGCCGACCGTAAATGCCCGGTTCTGCATAAACACGCTATTTATGGATCTGTAAGGGACCGAAAGGGTATCCGAAGTCGGTGCACGGATGTCACCCTGAAGATTCATGAAGTCGCCGTAGCTGAGATACAGTTCGTCGGGGTTGGATCCATTGTCTACCACAAAAATGGCATACTGCGGACTATTGGCCACTCCGAATCCTGCCTTCCGAATATCAGTGGTGATGAGGCTGACAGCAGTAGCCGCAACCTCATCAGCGGCCTTATACCGGAAAGATTCGGCCGAGCGGCCGCTCCAGAGCACAAAAAACGACAGGGCTCCAGCCACGATCACCGCGAGGATGACCATCCCTACCATTGCCTCGACGAGAGTAAAACCCCTTGAAATCCGCATAGGACCACCTTTGCCTTTATCAGTAGAAATTCGTCATCCGGATCACATAGGGGCATTGTTCCGGAGTGTCCCGGTTACACTGCAAAGTCGTGTCCCTGCTCTTGCCCCAACCCACCATAAGGTCCAGCTGGTTCAGCTTGCTTAGGCCGTATGGCGTGGACGTCCACTTACAATAGTACGTGCCCGGGTTGGTGTCGGATGTGTCCGTAATAATCTGGTTTCCTCTTACCACGGCAGTTCCGTCCGTGGGCAGTGCGGGGGCAGGGTCCCCCGGCCCAAGGTTTCCCTGCGCTGAATTGCTCCGAGAAGTAGCGCAAGACCGTGTCCGCGTTTCGGACATTGCGGTTGTGCCGCCCCTCCTGGAACGAACTGAGAAGCATCACGCCCACTGCCGCCATGCCCACGACCATGATTCCCAGGGCCACCATGAGTTCAATGAGAGAAAACCCCTTCTCAGAGTGATTTGTTTTCATGACTCGTTATGCTCCGACCAGGCCGATCCTTTCGCTACGATGCACCGGGATTTATCTTGCCTGTAGGGGAAATGGTGATGAATTTCTGAGCCGTCAGACCGGCACCACTGTTGGCAGGATTAGGGGCCGCGGCCACAGAAATATGATAACCTGCCGGATTTGTGGGAAAACCACGAGAGTCAAAAGAGACGATAAACTGGTAGTACGGCGATGTAGAAGTTACGTCACCCACCGTAATAGTCGTATCTGTCCCGTCCCACGCGACCATTTGCTTATCTTTATAGATGAAGTACCTGGGGATCGTTCAAGACCTCGCTTTTCTTGGGAGTTGTGGTCTCGTCCAGTGCGTCCACGTACGCCTGCTTCACGAGGATCAATTGTGACGCGGCTCGCAAATTCATCGCCACCGGCCGGCTGGGCGACCCCACGCCAGGATCGGAGTCCACGCCGGCAACTTGCGAGTAATAGTCGCATTTGAACGAAGTGGAGGTGAGCACGGTCACGTAGTACTTGCCCACGTTCATGCCCATATGCGCATCCAGGTTTGAAAAAATAGCAATATCACCTGTCTGGAAATTGTGGTCCGTCGGGGTGACGAACGTCACCGTCTCGTACCAATCGGTCCCGCCCACTGCATCGGTGGACGTCCCGGAGGATATGAGAACGGTCCTCTTGTTCTGGAGCGCCCTCCATTGAGCGACATGCAAGGCACTTACCAGAGACCGTGCCTGCTGGGAGAGCGAGTATTCCCGGTACACGCCCTCCTTGTATCCGACGACTGCCATCATGGCGAGGATCAGGGTGACCGCGAGCACCACCATGAGTTCCACGAGGGTGAAGCCGGCATCCTCATGTTTTGTCGGGCGTCTCCATGTCATGACATCGCTCTCCCTTGAGAAGACCTGCGTACTACTTCTCCTGCCATCCTTGCACTTGAATGGGTTTCGTTTTCAGGTTGACCGGAATCTTCTTGAGTGTCCCGTCGCTCATCTGCACGATCACGTACTTTGAGTCTGAACTCAGCACGGGCCTACTGGGTATGCCTACTCCCAGAGACAGTTGTACGCCGGTGTTGGTGGCGGAGCCGACGCTGCCGGTGCCGCCGCCCGGGGTGAGGAAACTATACGAAGTCGGATTCGTGTCTGAGGTGAGCGGGTTGAAATTCACCGTGAAGAACTTGCACTGGTAATCGAAGATGTAAAGGTACCCGGTTCCCGTGTAGTCACAGGGACTCATTGAAGGAAGGAACGACGTGGCGAACACGAGCCCGCCGGCAATCAGCGGTTTCGCCACGAAGCGCTCTGCAGGCTGGGCAGGATCCACCGGCTGCGTTAAATCAAACACGCATTGGTAACAGGGGTTGGTGCAGGCGGCCTGACAGCAGTCCGATGCGCCGCCGCTCTTTGTCCACTCGCAGCCGGTCAAAAAGCTGGTGCTCGTGCAATGCTGCAAGATCTGAAACTTATAGCCCGTGCCGAACACGTCGGACGCGGTGCTGGTCAGCGTGGGGTTCGCCGCGGAATCTTGCAGGTTGTACAGGGACGTTTTGTTCAAGTCGGTCTTATCGTCAGTCGCACCCACCACATCCTCGTACTTGCCCCCGGCATAGATGATACGAAGATTGGGCGAAACACCTATTTGGGGAGTCTCGAAGCTGATCGAAGGACTTTGCGTGATCGGCTGCCGAAGCCCCCGGTAAAAGTTTGAAGCCTGTTCGTCGGAATCCGTAATGGGCTTGGTTCGCCAGATGTCTATTTGCATCCCTGGGACGGAGGCAGTGCCTGACGTGAACTTGATCCCGTAAAAGAGTCCGTTGACATCCCCGATATACACGCGGTCCGTGAACCCGTCGTCACTGGGCTGGCCGGTAAGAGGGTTCCATATGTCAATGGCCACCGGGTCGTCCATGGCATAGGGCACGGTGGTGACGGTGGTGGTCGTATGGCCGATCGTGACAGTGCGATCCACTTCAGGCCACACCACAGGGTTAAAGCTCGCAGTGTCGTTGCCCTTGGCGACCACGCTCGGCCAAATGTACTTGAAGAGGTTGTGTCCTGTCTCGATGTCAAGCACCAAAAAGGACGGGTTAAGCAGGTCCAACAGGAACGCATCCCATTGCGCGGTGGTGTACGTGGCAGGTTTGGCCGGCGGGTTCAGGCTCTTGTCAAAGAGTCGTAGGCCGCCGCCCACGAACACCACATGCCGGTTGTGCAGATCGTCGTTCGGAACGGCAGTGCCGAATGAGTCATAGGCTGCTGAGCTTGTAACATCTCCGGTAGCACTTGGAGACCCGACGTAATACTTGACATCCGGGAGGTTCAGACGGCCCAATGCCGGCTGGGTCCAGCTCATGGGAAAATCGCAAATACTGTCGTACATGGTCCCAAACGGTTGATACGCATTTGTGCCAATGAGCTACCACCCGGTCTTTGAGGACCGAGTATCCCACATGACCTTCGGATCCCACGGGTCGGTCACGTCAATGGCAAAGTACGTGTCTCCACCTCCGCGCTCGCCTCCGATCAGCACGCTTCGCCACTCCCGAGCGGTCCCCGGGGCACTTCCTGGCGGTGGGATGAATACCTCGAACACCTGATCCGCCAGGTCCACCATCGCGCGGTGCGCGCACCCACCTGCACTCGAAGTGCCGTAAGTCTCCGCGGCCAGGAGCTGAAGCTTCTTGAGCAGATTGCTGGGGATGTACGCCCAAAGCTCCGTGCCTATCAGCGCGGACCGCCTATCCTTGGTGTCGCCCGGGTCAACGGGCGAGCCCAGCGGCCGGTCCACCCAAATGTTCTGCGCGGCGTCCCATCTCGCCATGAGAAACGCGTGAACCATGCCGTCATTGGCCCCTACGTATACCACTTTGTCCCGATACAGGACTTCGTGTTTGTGTGGATCGGGTTGACTTAAATCCGTACAGGTCTGGCCGCTGTTGTCCTTGCATCCCGAGGGAACGAAGGTTTGGTTGCGATACTTATAAAAATCACTGATATTCGGGTCATTGGGGGAAACCGCGCCCGGGCTGGGTGGGCCTCCAATTACCGGGGTCGAGTACACGATGTCTCCCAACTTGTGTTGCGGGTCGGTAGACTTGTCCGCTCTGAGCCGCAAGTTGGCCACATAATAGCCAAGCGTCCATTTGATGAGATCCGTCGCGTCAGCGAATGCAGTGGAACCGCTGAGGCCCAGCATGCTCGGGTCGATCTTGCCTGTCGTGGGTGTACTTACCAGGTTGGCAACAGAGAAGGCCACATTTTGCCACTCGTCCCTGCTATGAGCACCGTTGTACACGGAGATGGCAGTGAACACATTCCGCGGCGGATTGGCGGTGAGAATCCGGTTCTGAAGTATCTCTCCCGCGTCCCAGCAATGTCTTTCGCTGGTACGGGGCACCGACACCCGGCATTTCCTCGCACCTTTTGCCCTCATTCCAGGTGTTTGTCGGATCGAATTCATAGGTCGTCTTGCTGGAGTCGTTGGGGTCCTGGAAGGGCCAGGACGCTTCCAGGTGGCCATACCACAAGAATTTCTGCAACACCTCGGGGTTGCTGGCCTGAAACACCCCTCGTATGATGGTATCCCCCGAAGAAAGCTGCTGGGAGACCGTGGCAACCGCACTCGCGGACGCGTTTGCGGAAAGGACCTGCTGAAGCACCTTTGTGAGGGAGTCCTGCAACTGCTTGCCGTCGCTGGCCTCGAAGGTACGTGTCCGGGATACCCTTTTGGGAGTCGGTCACTTCTCCTTCGCGCGTCCAGGTTGCATCCCATTCTTTGCAGCAAGTAGTGTTGTACGTGCCGCTCGGGATTGCAATCGGGCCGCGGCCAGACATAATTCTTGCTGTCCGACGGAACGCCGGATGCGTTATAGGGTAGGTTGGTGCCGGAACAAGTGGATATGTCGGTAAACGCGCCGAACATGGATATGGCCTTCATGGAGTTTGCGCCGGAGGTGCTGCTGGAAAACGCGAAAATCGATACACCGTCACGTTTTGCGTGAGGCGGGAAGTCGCTGCTGGTGTTTCGGATATCCGTCGAGTGCATTTTCAGTGCCGGCCCGGTGGGTTCGTCGGTGCCGTCGGTGTATTCGCCGTCTGAAATCAGCAGGACAAAGCTCTTGCGGCAAGGCACCGCCTGCGGCATTCCCGCTCGAGTCCATTTCAGGGCCGTAGTAGGGGTCGGTGATTTTTGTCAGTATAGGGGTAGAACGCGGGGTTCGGAATGCGACGCCCGTGTAGTGATGGTTCGACTTGGCTGAAATAATTGTATGCCACTTCCAGGGCCTCACCCGTGGGGGTGCCGTTGTACGGAAAGCACTGGGTAAAGTCGAGGGTTTCGCTATTGATCGTCTGGCCCCCGATCCCGGACATCGCGTTGATCAAGAGGTCCTGGTCCGTGTTGTCGCAGCCCACGAGCATTTTGCCCTCGTTGCCTGAAGTGCCGTTGTAGAACGTGAACCCGAATCGCACGAGATTGAAGGAGTTTTGCACCACCCCAAGTCCGTTTGGCCTTGGGCTGCTGGATGCGGCATTGCGCGTTGAGAATCCTGCCCACGGTGCTCTGGAAGAGCTGATCGTTGTAGTCGGTACCTGCAGGCTGGCGTGAGCATGATCAGCGGGTCTGCTGCCTCTCGCGTAGCCGGTGTCCTCCTCGTGATACGCGACCAGGTAGTAAGTCCCATAATCATTGTAAACAGCGCTCGTGGCTTCGATACAATAGTCTCCTGCATTCAGCGTGGTACTGATCACCGTGTGCATATCACCGTTGTTGGATCTGGAGTTGGGCGCGCATCGTTGTTTATGGTGTAGCCCGAAGGTGTCGTTCCGGAATAGAGGTTCAAGGTACGTTTGCCAGGTCGGCTCGGCATAGGAATTTCCGTTCCAGATGGTCCGGCATTGGTAGACGCGAACATGCGAATGGTCACTTTGCAGCGGGTGTCCAGGTGGAAGGTGTACACCTGGGCAGGGCTATTGGTGACGTTCCTCCTCGCTTTGGGATTGGTGCGAACCAGGGTGCCCTTGTGAAAGTTGGTCACCGTCAAATACATGTCTCTTTCGCCGTACGTCGAGTCCGTGGAACCGATTGTGCCATAATAGCGGTTCCGCCGCCGCTGGAATTGTCCGGGTTGCCAACGGTGCCGGGTCGAATGTAAGCAAAGGTACCGAGCGTTTCGTCGATCACGAATCTTCTCTGGCCCTGGTACTTGAGATAATAGTACGTGCCGTCATCCAGGGTGAGACCTGCCGCCGATGAACGCTTTGAGGGCCGCGTCGGTGCGGGACGTGAGCAGGAAATTCAGCACCGTGCCGTCAACTCCCGTCGTGAAGGACGTGCCGTTGACCACCCTCTTGACCACCTGTCCCTGGATGGTGTCTGCATTCCCGTTCCACTGCGCGGTCACGGTGAAGGTGTTTCCGGAGACCGCGGTAACCAGGAACGCGTCCCCGTTCATGCCCGTGTGACTGGAAAGATTGTAGAACGCGGCATAGTCGCCCACTGACAGGCCATGGCCTGCAGCGGTGAACTTGATCGAGGTTCCGCTGCCGCCGTCCTGGCTCGGAGCGGTGAACTGCACGAGTTTGGGCAGCGTGGAAGTGGAATCCACCGCCTGGAAGTATCCGCCCGTGGAATTGCCTGTCGCGTTGTACTGGTAATAGGTGTCTGTGTCTGCGGAGCCGTAATATCCTCTGGTCATCTGGTACGCAGTCAGCCCGGAAAGCGGGCTGCATCCCAGACTGGTATACACGACGTATGGGGTATAGTAACCGCCCCAATACGTTGCGTTGTCGTCGACACCCTGGTAATATGCCGCAAACTGCATGGAGCCGGACATGTCCTGGATGATCATGACATTGGGGCGCACCGTGGTCCCCACCACCACGGGGAGTTGGCAAGGCTGGTACGAGCCTGCAAAGACGAGAGAGCCCTGGGGAAGGAGCACACACGCGGCGCTCGCCATGATCGCGACCAACGCCACCCGAATCGGAAGCATAACACGCTTTCTAGACATTTTTGTTCTCCTTCTTTACCAACGGCATCACGAATACGATGACGGTCTTCTTGTCCGGGCTGCGGGACACGTATACGGTAACTCCCTTGACGAGCGCCTTGAACGCCAGGGAGTTGTTGTTCGCATCCTTGACACTTACGCTGTGTCCCTTTGAGTTCGAGAACCAGGAGCTTTTTCTCACTGCCCGTGAAGAACGAAATAGCCTCGGTGGTCGCGGAGAAGACCGTGAGGGGACCTTCCATGGAATATCCCACGGGCACAAACTGGGTGAGCGAAGGGGTGATAGTCTGCTGAGCACCCGACTGTCCCGGGGTAGTCGCGGTTCCTGTGCTCTTCTGGGCCGCGGCATCACCGGCAAACCCGAAAAACATCACCAGTAAGCCAAGAGCCAGTCCGGCCCTTTGCAGCCGGGAGAAAGCCAGAAGCGATTCATGCTTCGGTTTTCGGCACATGGTCCTCTCCTCTATGATCAGAATGAAACGTACACGTGGTTTCGTCTTCGCAGTGACTACCTTGTAAGCCTGACACACACGCGATGAAGACCAAACTGGTTGACTGGAAAATCCCCGCGTGGCGCCAGGGGCGAACCCTCGCCTGATCGAGATGGACGCGGGGCTTCTCCGCGGCCGCTCGACCTTGATGCGTGCCTCATTGTTTAGCAAGTTTCATGCCAGCATGTCAATGGCGTATGTAAAGAGCCTCTTGGATTGCGACCCGATGATTATGGCTCTCAGAGCCACCCAGATAGTAGGGCCATTTCCGGCTATTTTTATTGCCACATCTGAGGGAAAAAGACCATATCACATAGGCCACAGGTATTTTCGGCCACTTACACGCCTGCGCCCGACCGTTGCCTGCTATCGAGGCCAGTCGAAAAGAGTGAAAAGCACTCATTCGCCTGTTCGCTCATGTATGAAAAACAGTCATGCATGCCCTTCCCCCTTCTTCTTGAAGGGGGATATTTGCCCCCGTGTATGTTTTTCATGTACAGAAATCGGTCTTATGTATGTTTTTCATCTACTGATGCCCAGGTACTTCATGTGGTGATTCATGGATGCGCGCGTGATTCCCAGGAGCAAGGCCGCTTCTTTTATGCTCCCCGAAGACCGGCGCAAGGCCTCCTGCACGATGGAGCGCTTTGCCTCCCGCAGCGCGTCGTCCATGGACAAATCCTCGGAAAGACCTACGGAGAACCGGAGCTCATCCTTGGGTGAGCCCTCCCCGCGACGCCGCGGTGAAAAGCCAAGATCCGCTGAGGTGATTCTCCGCCGGTCGCACAGGATCAGCGCTCTTTCCAGGACATTGCGCAATTCCCTGATGTTTCCCGGCCAGTTGTACGCGGACAGCCCTTCCAGCGCGTCGGAGTCGAGCAGGGGAATGGCTGAGAGTCCCATTTTCTCTGCCAGGGCTTTCAGCAATGTTGACACGAGGAGGGGGAGATCGTCCATCCTGTCACGGAGGGGAGGTACCCGAATGCTCAGCACATTGAGTCGATAAAAGAGATCCTCGCGAAAATTGCCCTCTTCCACTTCGGTTTCCAGATCCCGATTCGTTGCCGCGACCAAGCGGGCATTGACCACCACTTTCTTTTCTCCCCCCACGCGGATGAAGGAGTGCGTGTCCAGGAACGCGAGGAGTTTTGCCTGGAGCGGCAGGGACAGCTCGCCTATTTCGTTCAACACGAGGGTGCCGCCTTCTGCCAGCTCCAACAGACCTCGTTTCCGGCCCGCGGACCCGGTGAACGACCCTGCTTCATGACCGAACAGCTCCGATTCCACCAGTTCAGGGGCCAAAGCCGCACAGTTGATCGAGAGGAACGGGCCGCCTGCGCGGTTGGAAAGGTCATGGAGCAAACGTGCGAGATAGTCTTTTCCGCTTCCGCTTTCCCCAAGAAGCAGCACAATGCTGTCCGTGCGTGCGGCCAGGTTGATTTGTTTGAGCGCGTCTTGCATCGCAGGGGACGGGTATTCGTTTGGTTCGGCTCTCCATTCGATCTGGATCTCTTTGCGCTCGGTGACGTCTCGGGCGATGCCACAGATTCCCATGACCTTAGCCGAACCGTCCCGCATGGGGACTCTGATGCAGTTCAGGGTGATCGTCCGATCGGCTCTGGCGAGTGTGTACTCGGACTCGATGATTTGACCACCCAGGACGCGGCTTTCCACGTTCCTCAGGTGACTGGTTTGGCGGGCCCCGAATATTTGCTCATCGGTCCTGCCGATGATTTCATCCGCGGGGAGCCCCAGGGTTTTCATCAAGGCAGGATTGACATGGGTGTATCTGCGTCGCGCGTCCTTGATGAAGATGCTATCCTGCGCAGTCTCGAATACGGCCTTAAAGCGACGCTCGCTGGAACGAAGAGATTTTTCCACCTCTTGCCTGGTGGTGATTTCGTGCTGAAGTTCTTCGTTCATGCGGACCAGTTCCGCGGTGCGCTCGGCCACGTGAATTTCCAGTTCCGCGTGGGCTTTTCTCAGTTCTTCCTGATGTCTCTGATTGAGGATCTGTTGTTTCTTTTCAAGGGTGAGGTTTTCCACCAACACGAGGATGAGGCGTTTGTCCTCGTATCTCAAGGATCTGAAGTGCATACGTCCCCAGATTCTCCTGGCTTCGATGCCTACGGTGGCTTCCCACATTTTTTGTCGCCGATTAAGGATCACATATTGTATGAGGGCCTGAGCTTTGACCGAGTCGCTGGGATTAGGAAAAAGTTTGTTGAACGCAAAGCTGCCGGATTCCTCAAAGTTGAGGCCCATGGCGCGGCACGCGGTGTTCGCGAAGGTGACGGTCTGGTTTTCGTCCACGAGCAACGCGGGCATGGGCAGCGCATCGAGTAACTTGGCGATGGGATTGGGTCGCAACTGGTCGAAGCTATAACTTCCGGTACCGGTTTCCTGGCGCTTTACGAGGCTGCTCAGGTTGATGGTCTCGGTGCTCGGGTCCTCGGTGGTCAAGAAGATAGGTTTTTCAGTTTCCGGCATAGCACTCACTCTCAGGTCAGTATAGTCGCGGGAGACCGCCGATGTCACGGGTTTTTTGGCTCACGCCATCTTGCTGTACCCCCAGGACGATGAGGCCAGGTGTACGGGGCGATCTCATTTTGAAGGTGTGAGGGGCCTTGGCTTCATTGCACGACCTTGCCTCGTCCGCACCCGTGCTCGAAAGGCAGCACTGGCCCCGAAGCAGAAAACTGCTTGACTTGCAGAGGAAATCCTACGTACAAGAGTCCGGTAAATCAAAGAGATAGGAGAATTGCCATAAAATGCGTGTCAAGATCTGGTTGATAGGTGTGGTGTTTCTCTGCCTCTGCGGCTGCAATCAGGTTGGCGTCGACCAAAAGGAACTCCGGATCTTCCGACAGAACCTGAGCACGTTCAAAAATAATTGCGATAAAATGGCCAGACAGGTCGAAGAATTGACACACATCACGGCTGACCTTCGGCTGCAGGTGAAGGAGCTACGGGAATCACGGTCCGCTCTCGTCACCAAGCCAGTGCCCACGTCAGAAGGAATGGCTGTGCGTCCTCCGCACGCGGACAAGGGGAGAGAACGCAACGAGAGCCGTCGCTGTGCGAAGTCGTTGAAACCCACATTGCGGGTGTAGAGGGCATACTGTCTCAACCGGACTTGGATTCAGCGGAAACTCTCCTCGACGATCTGGAGGCCGCGTTCAACGCGAATCTCAAACGGTTCGCGCACAATCCGCGCGTCCCGCAAATCCGTGAAGCAGCGTCAACCATGCGAAAAGAATTTCTCGCAGCAGCCAAGCAGGGCCCTCTGGCAACCAACCCGTATTTGAAGAATGTGAGGCAGAAGTCGCTCAATGACGCGAGAAAAGCAGCGCGAACGCTCAGAGCGTTGTGCGAAGGGTGACCCCCGCGCTGATGCGGGTTGGTACGAGTTTTGTGCCTTTGATCCTTACGTGGGTATCGGGAAATTCCCTTGCCGCCTTTCACCACCACGAACCATGTGTTCGGGAGGTTTGGCAGCTGCGAGAAAGTCCGACAGGTTCGAGAGCAGAGATCGTTGGTGACCGCGAGTGCCCGGTCATTGCCTCAGCGCTTTTTTGTCAACCTTTCCCACTGCGGTGAGCGGAAATTGGGTGCGGAATTCGATAATTTTCGGGACCTTGTACGGCGCCATGTTTTCTCGTGCAAAAGCGAGGAGTTCGGCCCTTAATGCGTCTTGATCCCGGTCGCTATGGGTCTTGGTTGCTTGAATGACCAATTTCACGACCTGGGTTCCGGGTCGCTTTTCGTTGGGCATGCCCACAATCGCGCAGAGTTCCACTGCCGGATGTTGGTAGAATTTATCTTCCACCTCTCGGGAAAAGACCTTGAATCCCCCCACATTAAGCATGTCCTTGGTACGATCCACCAGCGTGAGAAAACCGTCCTGGTCCATACGAGCCACGTCGCCCGTATGAAGCCACACCTCGCCGGAATGTTCCCTGAGTGCGATCGCGGTCTCCTCGGGTTTGTTGAGGTATCCCTGCATGACCTGTGGCCCTGAGACGATGATTTCCCCTTCCACCCCCATGGGCACCTCTTCTGTGCCGGTTGCCAGATCCACGAGCTTAATGCGGGTATTGGGCAGCGGAACGCCAATGGAGCCTATCTTTTTCTTCCCCTCCACAGGGTTTGAGGTGGCAAGGCTGCTCACCTCGGTCATGCCGTACGCCTCCACCAGGGTTCCAGGACCGGTGATCGATTCCAGTTCCGTAATGTACTCTGCAGGAAAAGGCGACGCCGCGGAGAGGCAGAACCGCAGACGGGAGAAATCCAGTTTCCGAAAGCCTGGCTCCTCCATCAACATCATGTACAAGGATGGCACATTTACCAGAACCGTGGGCTGATACTTGGCCATCTCTTTCACGATGTGCGTGGTGTCTCGGGGATTGGGGACAAGAATCTGGACCGATCCCACCATGATGCAGCCGAGCCCCAGAGCGAGGCCCGCAATGTGAAAGAACGGAAAACCCGAGAGAATGACCTCGCTGACCGCGAGCCAGTTTGAGCCAGCGAGGCGCAATAATAGTGAGTTCGGCCACCATGTTCCGGTGGGTCATGATCGTGCCCTTGGGGATCCCAGTGGTGCCGCCGGTGTACATGATGTGGCATCGGTCATCAGGCGTTACGGTGATGTCCGGGTCCAGAGCCGGATAGGTGGAGAGAATCTCCATGAAGTTCTTCACCGCTTTTCCCGGAAGCGGCGTCACCTTGCCGGTCGGGACCTTCTTGAGCAGTTTCCCGAGCGTTCGTTTTATCCAGGGAAGGAAGTCAATCACACCGGTCGCGACAATCATCTTGAGATCAGGCAACTGATCCGCCACTGCCGCCACACGTGCCTCGAAAGTAGCGTCCAGTGTTACCAGGACTTTTGCCCTGGAATCCTTCAACTGGTACGCCAGCTCCGGAGCGGTGAGCAATGGGGACACGCCGGACGCAGCGCAACCCGCCTTGAGCGCACCGATGTGGGCAATGAGATATTGAGGGACATTGGGGAGATTGATTCCGACCACGTCCCCACGCGTGCATCCGCAGTCAAGGAGTGCCTGGGCAAACCTGTTCGCGTGATCCATAAGCTCTTGGTAGGTGAGCGTAATCCCCAGGAAATGCAAGGCCGGTCTGTCCGGCAATTCCCTGGCAATCTCTCGAAAAATCTCATTCATGGAGCAATCAGGAAAGGAAACCTCAGGCGTGACGTCCGGATCGTATGCAGCGAGCCACGGCTTGTCGTCGTAGTTCATCGGAGCATCCCTTTCTGCCGAAAGCCGGCTCTAAAGACCCATGAATTTTGCTGCGATGCCTTTCATGATTTCATTGGTTCCCGCGAATATCTGAGAGACCCTGATATCCCTCCACGCCGCGGGCAATGGGATATTCTTCACAATAACCGTACCCGCCGTGAAGCTGGAGGCATGTGTCAGCCACCCTGGTTGCCATCTCGGTGGTCCAGTATTTGGCCATGGACACCTCGACCACGATGTGCTTGCCTTCCATGTGGTCCACGATGAGCTTGTCGAGAAACGTGCGGCCCAGTTTGACTTCCGTAGCCATTTCCACGAGCTTGAACTGAGTATTCTGAAATTTGGAGATTGGCCGACCGAATGCCGTCCGTTCCTGACAATAACGTATGGTCATTTCCAGCATGTTCTCGGCTGCAGGTACGGCCATGATCGCGACGACGAGCCGTTCTTGCTGGAGTTTGTCCATCAACATCAGGAACCCGCCCCCCTTGGGGCCGAGCCGATTTGCCTTGGGGATACGACAATCGTTGAAGAACAGCTCTGCCGTGTCCTGGCTGTTCCATCCTATTTTCTTGAGCTTCCGTCCTTTTTCGAACCCCGGCGTCCCTGCTTCCACCAGATACAGGTCGATGGCCTGGTGCGGATCGGGCGCTTTCGGATCTCGCGCCGCGAGCACCACGAGATCGCAGAGTATTCCGTTGCTGATAAAGGTCTTCTGCCCGTTGATGACCACATGATCGCCATCCTCGACCGCGGTGGTGCGCATGCTCGCCAGGTCACTCCCCGCATTCGGTTCGGTCATGGCTATCGCGGTGATGATGTCCCCAGAAATGCAGCCAGGCAGGTATTTGTGCTTCAGTTCTTCCGATGCGAATGAGGTGATGTACGGGACGACCACATCACTGTGAAGGGGCGCAGCCAAACCCGCGTGTCGGGTACGGACCAATTCTTCGATACCAATGACAGAATACAAGAAATCCGCGGACAGCCCCCCGTATTTTTCAGGCACACTCATACAGAGAAACCCCTGGTCGCCCATCTTTTTCCACACGCTTCTGGGAACGATGCCCGCTTCCTCCCATTCATCCACGTACGGGTTGACCTCTTTCTCGAAGAATTTTCGAAGAGCTTGCCTGAAAATCCTGTGTTCTTCCTCGTACCGTATGATTTCCATGAACTGTCCTCACGTGAGTATTGGGTCAGGAATCCGATCTCGCCCGTGTGTGATGCTCGTTGCTACGATTCTTGTCCGTGTGATTCTTCTTTGAAGGCGGGAGGTCCCGCTTCACTACGAGCGACGCAGAGCCTTCGAAATCTTCGTTCAGGAGGCGCTTCCCTCCACCTTGCAAAACCACGAACCATTCCGTCTTGCGGTGACGTACCTCGGGTGCCCCTGTTTGCTGGCGAGCAGTGTTTCCTGAGCCACTGCTGGACGAGCCAGCAGCGGCACCCAAGCCGTGAGGCGACCGCTGACGTCCGCACTATTTCGATGCCACCGTATTTGAGAAATCGAGCACTAAGGTTCGGTCTAATGACACGTGTCACCACATGTTTCGCCAGGGTCATGGTCGTGGTGGTGCTCTTCCTCGTGGTTCCCGCTCAAAGCAGCGGGGAGTTCTTTGATGACGTCCGTAGCCAAGACCGCTGCAGGCCCGATTCTCCCAGCCACGTTGTCCGCTGCGAGTCCGTGCACGTACACGCCAAAGGGAAGCGCCTCTTCAGCAGTGATTCCCTGCACAAGCAAACCGCCGAGGATGCCGCTTAACGCGTCTCCCTGCCCCCCGGATGCCATCCAGGGGTTGCCTGTGGTGTTCACGAAAATGTGGCCATCCGGACTTGCGGTTATTGTCCGAGCACCCTTGAGGATCACCCACACCCCATAATCAGTGGCCAGTTTCCGGGTCATTCCCACACGGTCTTCTTGAACTTGCTTTGCCGTGCATCCCATGAGGCGTCCCATCTCACCCGGATGCGGAGTCAACACCGCCTGGCATGAAGCCTCCTTCAGCACGTCCGGGTTGTCGGCCAGGGCATTGAGGCCGTCCGCGTCGATCACCATCCAGCCCTCATAGGAGGTCAAAAGTCTCTTGACCAGATCCGAAACGCCTTGAGCAGTAGAAAGGCCCGGTCCCACGACCATGCACCGTTTCCCTTGCGAAAGATCCAGGATGCGTTCGGCTGCGGCTTCCCCAAGATACCCTGCCAAATTCTCGGGGAGGGGCTCGGTCATCTCCTCGGTCAATTTCACTTCAAGGATGGGATTCAGGGATGCAGGCACCCCCACGGTCACCAGGCCTGCACCCACCCGTGAGGCTGCCATGGCCACCATTGACGGCGCGCCGGTTTTTCCCGGCGATCCACCCACGATCAGGAGATGTCCGAAGGTGCCCTTGTGCGCTTCCGGATCGGACCGTAAAAAGAGGTAATCCACACAGGACGGTTCCTGGTACAATTCCGCGGCCGGCGGGTTCTCATCGATGGCTTGCTTGGGAATGGATATGTCCACGACCTCGATGTCGCCGCAATAGTCCAGCCCCGGGTACAAGGCCATCCCCAGTTTCATGAAACCATACGTCGCGGTAATGTCCGCCCTCACCGCGATGCCGAGCACCTTGCCCGTGTCTGCATCGATACCGGACGGGATGTCCACTGCCAGGCGCAGCGCAGGGCTTCGATTGATCTCCTCGATCGCTTCCCGATACGGGGATCGGATCTCGGAACTGAGCCCTGTTCCCAGAATCGCGTCTACGATCACGTCCTTCTCCTGCCATGCTTCGCATGCGTCCGCGAGACATTCCTCGTCTGACATTTCATAGATTCGGTCCGTCATCTTTGCCAGAATCTTCAGGTTGCTCAACGCGTCGCCTTTGATCTTTTCTTTGGCCGCGAGCAAAAACGTGTCAACTTCAGCCCCGTGATTGATGAGGTACCGTGCAATGACGTACCCGTCACCGCCATTGTTGCCGGGACCCGCAACCACCGCGACCCTCAGGCCATCCAGGTCCTCACCGATATGGGATTTCAGCATCTGGAACGTGGTACGTCCCGCGTTTTCCATAAGGACCACTCCGGGAATATGGTACTCGTGAATCGCAGCAGAATCGAAAGCCCTCATCCCTTGGGCTGTGACAAGATACATGGATGCCCTCCGGTGCGAGAAGCGGTTACGTCACGCTCTTGCGATACCGCTGTGCGCACATTCGAAAAACTTGCCCGAGGGAAATTTCCTTCACTGCGCGCGACGCGGAGCCGTCGAGTCTGCGTTCAGGAAACCTTCCTCCTCTGAACTCTGTCACTCAAAAGTGAGCGAAATCGTATTAGACCCGCGTTTTTTCCCCTTGCAGGAATTCGCATGAATAGCCCGAACATAACATGTTGTACCGGATGATCTGCTCCAAGGTGACGAGGCCCCTGAGTTCAGGCCCTTTGAGAACCGGAACAGCCTTGTACCCGGAGGTCTGCATCTTTTCCAGCACGTCGCTGAGCGGAGTCTGTTCCAGGGCCGTGGGAAAATCTCTGGCCATGACCTCCTGCACCGGTACTGAAGGCCCTCGGCGATGCAGCGCTTCGGTGATGGTCTCCCGCGTTACCAGCCCCACAAGTCTCCGATCGTCCATCACGGGGAAATCCGTCTGAAAACCATGACAATACAACTCTGCCGCGTCACCCACGGTACGGGTCGGCGCAAGGACTTGGACATCCGTATTCATGGCCGTCTGAGCAGTCGCGCCTTGCAGAGACACCATGATGCCCGTCTGACGCTCCTCCGCCTCTGCGCCGATGTACACGAACAGCGCAATGAGGATCATGAAGAGATTCATCCAAAGGAGCCCGATTACGAACAGGACCACCGACAACCCTTGGCCTACGCCTGCTGCGATGCGCGTAGCCTTGTACGGGCTTAGCGACAGCGCCAGCACCCCCCGGAGCACCCGACCACCGTCCATGGGAAACGCGGGGAGAAGATTGAAGACCCCCAGCACTACGTTGACCGCGCACAGTTGTGCGAGAATGTCGCCTTTGACTGACAAATCCGTGATGGTGACCCCTGAGCCGAACGTGTCCGCGGCGAACCACAGCAGAAAGGCCAGGACAAAGCTTGCAATCGGGCCGGCAATGGCGATCAGTATCTCTTGCACAGGCTTGTCCGGAGAATTGGCTATCCTGGACATGCCGCCTATGGGGAGAAGTATGATGTCAATTACCTCGACGCCGAAGTGTCGTGCAACCAATGAATGGCTCAGCTCATGGAACACCACCGAGGCGAACACGAGAATAACGAAAATTACTCCCGCCAGACCGCTGGTTCCCAATAGTGCATGACCCGCGAAAAACACGAAAAAGAGCAAGAGCAAGAAAGTGAAATGAACCCGCACAGGTATGCCCATGACGGAACCGATTTTAAAAGACCAGTTCATACGTCGTGCCTCCAATTTCTTCGGATCTTGAGACGCGCTCCTCGATCCCCGATCGTGCCGGGAAAGGCCCCTGCCCTTTGGTTGATTCTTCAGAGATAGTGCCCGCGGAGGGGAACGCCGTCCAGAAAAATACCTTTACCACATTTTGATTTCGCGGTCAGCCCCAGGTTTCACAGAGGCGCCGCTTCCGGAAGAGTCGTAGCCTTTTCTTTTGCCGGCAGGTACTCATGCTCTGTGGCGGCAGGCAGAACCACAAGAGCCTTTCATTGTGCGTCAGCTCCCGGGCGATATCCCATAAAGCCCCCGGAGCCATCCGGTCAGCTTTTGTCCGTCACATTCTCTCTCGGCACCACCTCGACCTTGAGCATGACCTCGCCATATCCGAGACATTCCACGCCGGTGTCCGGACATCGAATTTGTCTCATGAAATGGAAATCATTGGGGGAAAGGTTTTCGCTTAGCCGCTCGTTTATCAGAGCAACCGGTATGGTCAACTGAGACACCAGATACACGCACATGCGACTCGGGCACAGTTTGGTGATGAGGTTACCGTCAGTGTCCAGGACAATGCGTTGGCCTGGTAAGTGTCCGGAATTGCAGTTTCGAGCTGAAACCACTTCCGCGACAATGGAATAACGGGGAGCTGCTTTGGCGAGACGAATCACGTGTCTGATTCGGTGGCCTCGTTCGTGAAACAGTTCGAGATCTGCCTCAGAATATTGAACCCGCTCCACATATTTTTCGATGGGATCGTATGCCATGTTGTGTGCTCCTCTGATATCAGGTCGGGCCTTGGACAAGCTCGCCTGGATGGTCTCCTCGAAGAAGCGAGTGGTTCCGGTTCCTCCCGGGGTATACTTCCCACAAGAGAGGCCGGTCACGTCTGGGCACGCCGGCACTGCTCAAGGCTCTAGCACAAAAGGCTGCCGAATAACATCGTTATTGTCACGAAGTCTCTCGGTAAGTCCAATGATTGTGACCATGGTTTCACTTTGGGCCTCGCATCTCCCTCTCGGGCAAAACGCCTGGCGCGCGGGAGATCCCTGATACGGATTCGCTTTTGTCCGTACAACCTGGCGCAGCGTGCTGGCTGGAGTAGTACCTGAATTGGCTCACACCTGTATTACTCCTTCGAAGGCGAATAGGTGTGAGCAAGTGTCGCCACACCGACCAAGGCCCAACGATTGACTTTTCCCGTTCCTACGTGGAATAGTGCGGTTCACTCGGAGGAACGCCATGGCTGAAAAGAGCCCCCGCATCGCAGTCGTAGGAGCAGGCGCCATTGGAGGTACCACTGCTGCATTTCTCGCCAAAGCCGCCTGGGATGTAGTACTGGTCTGTAAGCATCAGGAAACCGTAGACCTTGCCACAGACCCCGGACTCCACGTGTGTGGCGTCAGAGGAGATCAGCATGTGAAGGTCAAGGGAGTAAAGGAAATTGCGGATCTCCCTGACAAGATCGACACGGTGTTGCTAGCCACCAAGGCCACAGACTGCACAGATGCCGCACGCGCGGTGCTCCCGCTGCTGAGCGATAACGGATTCGTAGTGTCTCTGCAAAACGGGATCTGTGAGGACGTGATTGCCAAGGTGGTCGGCAGAGAGCGTGTCATAGGGTGCGTCGTAGGATGGGGCGCGACCATGCACGGGCCAGGCGAGTTGGAAGTCACCTCCGACGGAGAATTCGTAATCGGCAACATCGACAACAAGCCCGACCGCAGGTTATTGCTTTTAAAAGAAATGCTTGACTGCGTGGTGCCTACGAGGCTCTCCTCAAATATCATGGGAGAACTGTATTCGAAACTGATTATCAATTCCTGCATCAACTCGTTGGGCGTGATTGCCGGTCTGAGACTGGGGAAGTTGCTTGCTGACCGCAGGGTGAGGCGCATATTTGTCCAGATCATGAGTGAAGCCATGGCCGTTGCTCATGCCATGAAGCTCAAGGTTGAACCCGGCGGAGGGGGAAAACTGGATTATTATCGGTTTCTCGGCAGCCACTCCCTTCTTGGCGACCTGCGGCGTCATGTATTGATCCGCATCATCGGGTTCAAATACCGCCGTATCCGGTCGTCGAGCCTCCAGTCTTTGGAGCGAGGTCGGTTGACTGAGATCGATTTTCTCAACGGGTACATTTGCGACAAAGGGCGAGAGTACGGAGTGCCCACTCCTGTCAACGCTGCAATAGTAAAGATGATCAAGGAAATAGAAACAGGTGCGAGGAAAATTGCCCTGAAAAACCTGCTCGACTCTGGCCTATGAGAGAGAAGCTTACATGGGGAGGACTTTTTTGCACAAGGGTCGTTCCCGTAGAAGTGAGGACTGAGGCTGCTTTGGAACCCGACCCAGGCCGGATTGCTCGGGCCGCGCCACGTGCGTGACACTATTTCATGGAGTTCTCAGGTTTGACTACTGATCTTTCTGTACATGATGGGCAAAGCACTGCACGTGCCCGCGGGCTTTCACGCGGGGCGCAATGGCTGGTCGTGCTGGCGTTTGCAGGCCTGACGTCACTGGTGTTTGCCGTATTCTTCGAGTGGCACCACCATCAAGCAATCGTGGGATGGAATAGTCTTCCCCTGACCTTGTGGGATCGCGTGTGTCTTCTGTGGCTCCTCACGGCCAAGTCCGTGCTGCTCCTCACGCCGCTCCTCGTGCCGATTGGCCTCTTGATCGTCGCGAGGCTGCGGCGGACCGCGCTCGTGGTTTTGGGAATCTGGTGGTTCCTCCTGTTCTACTGGATGGCGGTTGATCTCTTGATAATGAGCTTCAGCGGCAATCACGCGGTGACGTGCACGTCCCCTTTTTTTGTACGACATGGCTCTTGCAACGGGCAAGCACTACGGGAGCTGGGTTGGGGACGGAATCACGTACATTGCCTCGCTGGTGCCATTGTCAGTGCTCGTATGGGGTTTGTGCTCGTTTGTCGCGGTGCGCTGGGCCATGGTGCGACTGGTTCGGCGTTTTTCGTGGATGGAATCCACGGCAAGTGTGGCATTGGCCACAATGGGGTTTGCCCTGGCCGTGGTGCTGCTTTTTCCCGCGCTGACCTTTTTCAGCCAACCATCAGCGCTCCGTCGTATGGATGCGACATTGCCGTTGTATTTGCGTGTGCTGGAAACAGGAGTGAATCGCACAAGAGCAGCTCTGGCGTTTCTCCGCAGCACGGATCACGGAGAGCCGGGTGTGCGGATTCTGCGGATATATCCCGCGGCCGCGGGACGTGTAAGGGAGGAAGGCAGTGTCGTCCTGCACAACTCCGGGGACGCGGATCTCGACCTCAAAGGGTGGAAGCTTCAGGACCAGGAAGACGCGGAGTTGCCTCTTACAGGCACCCTCACGCACGGCAGCAACCGCACGATTCAGGTTCCCGTCCAAGCCCTGAGCCTCGGTGAGGGCTGCCGCATCCTCTTGAAGGATCCCGAGGACTGGCCGCAACACCTCATGAGCGCCACGGGCGAGCAGCGCTTCTTCGACCGTTTTTCTCTGGACCGAGCCCAAGCCCAAGCGAATCGGTTCCTTTACGACGTGGACGATTCTGTGCGGAGCGTCGAGCGGCTCTTGCGAAAGGACGGCTCCATCGTCGGCCCTGTGGATGACACGGCTGTACCTGAGGAATCGACCGCTGCCGAATGTCATCATCCTCGTGTTGGAGAGCTTCCGCAGCTCCGCGGTGAGTCCGGGAGTGATGAAGAGGCTCGACGCGTTCAGCGCAAAGGGTCTACGGCTCGAGAAACACTATTCAGGGTCCAACTGCACGCACATGGGATTCTTCTCCCTGCTTTACGGCAGAACCCCTATTTTCTTCAATCAGACGCTGGACCGCAAAATCCCTCCCCAAATGTGCGAAACCATGAGAATGTCCGGGTATCGCAGTACGTATCTCTCCGGCGGCGCGCACGACGGTTTTCGCCGCATTCAAGAATTCATCAACGACCATACGTTTGACAAGGTGGCCATCGACGAAAAAGGGGAAACAAGCGACTTCTCCGAGTGGCCGGACGCGGATACCCGGATACTGGAGAGAATCCGCAAAATCGTCACTACCCCTCACCCACAGCCTCAGTTCGTAGTGAGCCTCCTATGGTCGACTCATTGTCCCTACGTTTATCCCGCTCGTTTCCGAATCCATCGACCTGACGGATCAGATCGGTCGTTGGGGGGATGGACCGAGTTCTCCCCTGAAC
Source organism: uncultured delta proteobacterium (assembly GCA_963760985.1). Taxonomy (GTDB): domain Bacteria; phylum Desulfobacterota; class Desulfomonilia; order Desulfomonilales; family Desulfomonilaceae; genus JACRDG01. The sequence goes on from CAVXFM010000004.1 coordinate 119,650, forward strand.
TGCTGAGCAATCGGTACAAGAATGCCGCGCTGTTCCTGGAGGACCAACTGATGCATTTCATCGCGTCCCTGGATCTGAACCGTAACATCCTCATCATTACCGGCGATCACGGGGAATCCATGGGAGAGGACGGTTTCCGCAGTCACACCGGACCCGCATCGGAAGTACAGACCCATGTACCGTTTATCATGGTGGGAGGCGGCGTGAAGCCTCGACGCATCCGGACCGCGACAGGGCACATGGATATCCTTCCCACCTTGCTCCATCAGCTCGCGGGGCGGTCTGTGCCGATCCGGTTTTGTCAGGGCCGCGATCTGTTGGCAGACCCCCACCCCGCGGACCGGGCGCTTACGGTCCCACTCCTGTGGCCGGTGTTGTCGAAACTCGTTCTCATACGTGGGAAAAGGCACATTCTCGTTGATGTGAAAACCCGGGGAGATAGGCTGCAATCAGCCCGCTTTGCCGCGTTTCTGGACGATTCCGGCATGTACAAGTTGAGAATTGCCCACTCTCCCAAAGGACTGCCCCCTGCACCACGGATTGAGCATGCCGACCGCTGGCGGGGAGTGGCCCCCAAGTATCGTCCCTGATTCCAAGTCCCCTGTTTCTGGAATACGGTTACGATTCTCTTCCTGTGGTACGGATTTTATTTTGGAGGCAGACCGTGTTGCGGGCTGGCCATCTCGCTTCCCCTCGGACGGCCCAATGGCCTCTCATCATTGCGGTGAGGAGCCCCCCAGTCCTGCAGTCTTGTACCGATTCGCTCTTGCCTGTACGACGTGGCGCAGGTTGCAGGCACGGGATCCCCTTCGCTACGGACGACGCTGGGCCGTCTCATCGCTTCGCTCAGGAGATCCCCTGCCCCACGATCTTACTCGTTGGAAAGCGAAATGGTATGACCCTCCGCTTGGCAAAACAAAAGGCGGATGACGGGAAAATCTTGTGAATTCTCCCGCTCCCGCCTTTAGTGCGTATCACAGGAACGAGGCCGTCAGTCGACGCCTGTTCTCCTGCTCTTCCTTAGGCTTTGGGCTGCTCCTCTGCGACCGCAGCCGGAACATAGTTCGGAGCGACCGGCAACGTCACCTTTCTCCCCGCGGATTTTGACCATGCAATGGCAACGGTCCTGTATCCCAAATGCGCGAACTTGGAAAAAGGCAGGTACAAAAGCACGGATAACACGAACATCAGGTGAATCGTGTACAGCCCGTACGCGCCCGACGCGGACCCGGCATACCGGACCACCTCCGTGAGCCACCCTGTGAGGCCTGCTCCAAAGATGGTGAGCAAGAAGAACCAGTCAAAGTACGAACTGCTTCCCGCTTGTTCCGGTTCGGTGAGACGTCGCACCAGCATGATGCCGAGCCCAAGCACAAATGCCGCGGCGCTCACATTACCCAGGATCTTAATGGGAACTGTTCCCGGGCCCCCTCGGGAGGGAGGCGCCAGATGAAGGATGTCTATGTTGAACGCCACAATGGTTGTGGTGATAAAGAGCCCTATCATTCCATAGAAAACCATCAGGTGAGCCGCATAACGGATGTTGTTGGCCTCGCAATCCTTGAACGTCTCGTGTGGAAGGATCTCCTTGAACGCCTCGATCAGGCTCGGGATAAAGGCCTTGCGGGCATTGCCCACGTCAATCGGATTGTGCGTTTCCAGGTTCGTCCAATAACTGCGCAAGCTCATGATCAGCGAGATCACGGCGAACACCAAAGCAAGCGTGTACACCACCTGAATGCCTTCGTAATGGATGAACTTGCCGTAGTTCACCGCACCCTCGGGGAAATGGAAGCCGTGATTGATATACACGAGGAACAAGACCACCGCGATCGGAATGCCCAGGGCAAGGATGAACAGTGACGGTTGCCCCACGATGCTGCCCAGGAAAGACGGCCACGAATTTTCCTCGATGGCCATCTTGCGCACGGCCTTCATGACGTCCCCAGGATTGGCACCGCGAGGGCATTGCGTGGAACAGTCGTTGCAATGGTGACACAGCCAGATATCCGGATCGTTCAAGAGGCGGTCCTTCAGTCCCCACTGTGCCCACACCATCTCCTTGCGGGGGAATGGCTCGTTGTCCGGAGAAATAGGACACGCCACCGAGCATGTTGCACATTGGTAGCATTTCTTTACATCGCCGGCACCGGCTGCTATCAAATCTCTCGTAAACTGAAGATCCGGTTCAGCAACGAATTCTTTCGCCATCGGTGAACCTCCTTAGAAACCCCTTGTACAGGTTGGGATCGAACTCAGCCAGTTTGGCAATGAAATCGTCGATTATGCCAGGCAGCTTGCCAAACTCATCTATCGCCAGTTGCTGAACGTTGATGCGTTCCGGTTCCAACACGAGACGCTGCAGGGTTTCACTGATTTTCCCCATACGGTATTCCGCCAACTCGCTGCCTTTGACGAAATGGCACTGGTAATCATCACCGTATTTGCAACCGATCAGCATGATGCCGTCTATGCCCTTGGACAGTGCGTCAGCGATCCAGACCATGTTGATGTTGCCCAGGCACCTGAGCGGAATGAACCTGACATACGGGCTATACTGACTCCGGTTGATACCTGCCATGTCTACTGCAGGGAACGCGTCGTTCTCACACATGAAAACGACCACTCGCGGTTTCTCAGCGTATTCGTCCGGGACGTCGATCGATTTGACCATAGACCCGATCATGTCAACTGAATGATCTCTGAAAGAGATAATACGCTCAGGACAGGAGCCCATGCAGATCGCGCAACGCCAACAGCGCGTGGGATTGGGCAACGGAGTCCCGTTGGGTTGTTCATCGTACGCGCCGAACGGACATTCTTCGGTGCATCTCTTGCACTGCGTGCACCGTGTGACGAAAATCTCAGGGAACGACTCGTCGCCTGCCCGGGGATGCACTGCCTTGCCCTGCGCAGTAAGCTCCACACACTGAATCGCCTTGAGTGCGGCTCCTGTGGCGTCCAATTCGCAGCTCTGGAAATCCTGCGGCTGCCGCACGCACCCGGCAGTGTAAATTCCCGTCCTCTGCGTCTCGTACGGGAAACAAATGAAGTGAGAATCGTTGAAACCGTTCGGATTCTCCGGCAGGAACGGGCCCTGACGATATTTTAGATTCACCACTGCCGCGTCCTTGGTGACCGGAACCATCCCTGCGGAGAGCACCACCAGGTCCACATTGACCCGAAGGGTCTCGCCAAGCAAGGTGTCCTTCATTGCCACGCTCAGACTGCCTGTGCCATCGGTTACGCTGATCGGCACCCCTTTGCTGAGGAACACGCCGGGCTCGTTCTGCATTGCCTGATAAAAGATCTCGAACTGGCCGGGGGTTCTCATGTTCTCGTAAAACACATAGGCCTTCGCGTCAGGGCTGGACTGCGTGACGTAGCGTGCCTGTTTCAGCGCGACCAAAGAACCCACCGCGGCAGAGTACATCAAAGGATGTTTGTTCTCCGGGCTCATGGGCTCGATAAACGCGACGCTGGTCACGGGCTTGCCATCGGACGGTCTTGTGAGTTTCCCTTTTGCAGCAAGCTCTTCCATCTGGATGTTCGTAATTACGTCCGGGTACGTGCCGAATCCCAAGTGCTCGCAATTCATCGGATCTTCGGGTCTCCACCCTGCTGCCAGGATCACCGAGCCTACGCGCACTTTCTCGTGGGGGAAATCAGGGGATTCCGGCGCTTGTTCAACTGCTTCGGCTGCCTCTTCCGTCTTGGCCGCAGGAGCCTTCACCGATTCGTCTTCCGGTGTGCCTTCCTTGGCTCTTTTGGCTGCAAGCCACTCGTTTTGCTCCTGGTCGAGCTTTTCGATCCAGGGACCGTCCGGTCGGATCACTACGTCGAACATGCACGGCGCGCCTGAGATGCTGTACACGCGGTGGCCCGTGAAGACCTTGATCTTCTCGTTCTTCATCACCGCGGCGATCTTCTCCTGGATCGGCGACTCCACCAGTTGGTCGTAAGGAGGCTTGCCGGTAAACACCTTGGCAAACTTGTTAGCCCAACCACCGAGTTGCGGTTCCTTTTCCACCAGACATACCTGGTACCCGGCCTTGGCTGCTTCCAGAGCCGCTGTCATTCCCGTGACGCCGCCACCGATCACCAGAATGCCCTTGTCTACTGCCTCGGAAAACGGCGGTCTATCCTCGTATTTGGAGGCTTTGGTGATACCCATGCGCATGTAGTCTTCCGCCAACATCTGCGTGTCTTCATCATTGGGCGGATGACTCCAGATCACCTGCTCCCGCAGATTGATCCTCTCGGTGATCACGCCGTCAAACTTGAACACGTCCTGGAAGACCCGCGGTGAGGGGCCCACGATAATGACCGCGGTCAGTCCTTCGCCCGTGATGTCGTTACGAATGATGGCGAGCTTGTCCGGGTCGCTCCAGTACGGCTCGGCCCTGCATACTTGGACCTTGAACTCACCCGTCGCCACCGCAGACACCGCCGCGATATCGAGGGCTTCGCCGATCCCGTACCCTGTATCGATGTATACTCCGATCTTGTGATCCATGGGCTTACCTCCCCACCGTATCCTGAAGGGCTTTCAACGCGGCGCCGGTCGAGTCCTGCATGCAGGTGCCGACGTCCATGGGTCTCCTGGTGGTGCCGGCCGCGTGCACACCCACATCTGAAACCAGGAAGCCGAAATCGTCATACGCTACCCCCTGAGCGGGAACCTTTTCCACACTCGTGTTGGGCTGCATTCCGGTGGCGAGAACGGCCATGTCAAACGTCCGCCGAATCTTCTTTCCCGAGAGAATGTCCTCCCCTTCCACGATCACGTCCTTGGTGACCGGGTCCTCGGTAATATTGACGATCTTGCCTTTGGTGAGGAGAATCTTCTCATCCTGTCTGACTCTGTCGTAAAAAACCTCAAACCGGCCATACGCTCTCAGGTCGATGTAAAATATATGAGCCTGAGCCTCCGGGTTGTAATCCCGCAAATAGGTCGCCTGCTTCAACGACGCGAGGCAGCAAATGGACGAGCAATACGGCAGGTGATTCCTGTCCCGGGATCCTGCACATTGCACGAAGGCGAGATTGTTCACTTTCTTTCCGTCAGATGGTCTGACGATCTCCCCCTTGGTGGGGCCGCTCGCGGAAGCAAGTCGCTCCATCATGACGTTGGTAATCACGTTGGCGCACTTGCCGAATCCGAGTTTGTCGAGCTTGGTGGCGTCGTACCGGCCGCCAACCAGTCGCCCAGACCACGGAGTCTACTTGCACGTCAAAGGTCTCGGGTTTCGCGTCGAGATCGATACGAATGCCTTTGGCCGCACAGGACTCCTCAAATGCCTTGTATTCCGCGGTTCCCTGGGCCTTTTTCAAAGCCGGCCCATCGGCCACGAGATTCATGGGATAGGCCATCTCGTAGGGCAAGTACACGGCTTTGGTCTTATCCATTCCGTAATTGAAATCGTTCGAGATCTCCACAGGGCAATCTTCGACGCACTTGCTCGTCGCGGTGCGATCTTCCACGTATCTCGGATTGAGATGAATGGTCGCGGTGTAGTTACCCGGCTGACCGTCGATTCTCTTGACTTCGGCCAGGGTATACACGGCGATGTCGGGGTTTCTCCTGATTCTGCGAAAATTGATTTCCAGGCCGCAGGTTGGAGGGCACAGCTTAGGAAAGTACCTTGTGCAACCGTGCCACGCGGCCCCCGAGATACGGCAGCCTTTCGACCAGGATCACCTTGCAACCCGCTTCCGCGGCTTCAACCGCAGCAGTAATGCCGCTAATACCGCCCCCGACTACCAGTACGGTCCTCTCTCCAGCCATGCTTCCTCCCTGAGAACGCCGTCAAGGGGGCATATTTCCCCCTTAGGACGCTTCCTCGTTCCTTGAACTCTTCTCTATGGAAAACTCCGGGCCGCAATAAGCGCGCCCGGAGCTTTGCAGGTCGGTCTATAAATTAGTCAACTATGGAGAGGACAGGAACCTTCCTGAATTCCCAATTTCCGCCCTTGTACGAGCAGTTCACGAACACTTTCCAGTTCGCCTCGTCGAGGGTCGGGAAATCGTTGCGGAAATCAGTACCCCGGCCAACGGGTCTCTTCGCGGAAGAGAATCGTGCGGACGTGGGCCTCAGCCTGATACATCCTCTGGATGTTCTCATGGCACCGCATCAGCTCATGCAGGTCCTCAGCGGCCAACTTGTCGGAGTCTTCCTTCAACCAGTTGAGAAGCTCCAGACCTCTTTCCAGTTTGAACTTGTTGGTCTTGAAGCCCGAAGTCACGCCTGCGGCGTACTCGTCCATGATCTTCTGCAGACGGAACATGAACATTTTGGGTTTCATGAACTCGGGGTTGATGTTAGGATCGCTGGATTTCGCACCGAACTCTGCAAAAAGATCCATCGGTTTCAGGATCTGCGCCTTGAGCGCTGCGACCTGAGCTGCATCCACATTGGGCTGGGTGTTGTTCTCGAGCACGAAACGCACCATGGACTTGCCGGCCGCACGACCCTCAGCATGGGAGCCCGAGGAGAACTTGTGGCTGGAAGCGCCGGAAGCGTCGCCCGCGCAGAACAGACCCTTTACGGTGGACATATACTCGTAGCCCCAGAAGTACTCTTTCGGAGCCAGGTCTTTCGGGCCGCTGACCCATGCGCCGGAAGCGCCGGAGTGGGAGCCGATGAAGTAGGGCTCGGCCGCGGCGATCTCAGAGGATTTCTCTTCAGGCTGCGTGTTCGTGCCGGCCCACAGAATGGCCTGGGAGATGGTCATGTCGAGGAAGTCTTCCCAAGCCTCGGCCTCCAGTTCCTTCATCTTTTTCTTGAAAGCCTTGGGGTCGTCTTTGTACTTGGCTGCGATGTTGGCAATGGCCTCTTCGGTTCTCATATAGATCGGGCCCAAGCCTTCGAACTCATCCAGCATGCCCAGGTAGTTACGCAGGTTGGCGGGGATCGGCTTCACTGCGCCGTAGGAGCCCCATTTCGCCAACTCGGATTTGCGCTCCACCATGTACTCGCCGCCGAATGCGTTGGTCGCACGGGATTTGAACAGGAGGAACCACGCACCCACAGGTCCGTATCCGTCTTTGAACCGCACGGGGATGAAACGGACTTCCTGGCAAGTCTGCTCCGCTCCGGCGATCAGACTGAAATAAAGGCTGGAGCCGGAGTTCCAGGGCGGATACCACGCACGGCCGAGGCCTTCACCGGTGCTTCTGGGCTTGAACACGTGAACCGCGCCGCCCATAGCGGTCAGAACCGCTTTAGCCTTGAACACGTAGAATTTCTCTTCACGAGTGCTGAATCCCACCGCGCCGGCAACGCGATCGCCGTCCATAAGAGGAGTCGTGATAAAGACGCGCTCGAAGTACTCGCCACCCATCTGGGTAAGAGCGTTTTTCGCGGCTTCGGCCACGATCACCTTGTAAGATTCGCCATTGATCATGAGCTGCCAACGGCCCTCATGCACGAACTTGCCCTCGGCATCCTTCCAGATGGGGAGTCCCCATTTCTCGAAGAGATGGACGGACGAGTCCACGTGACGAGCGATATCATACACCAAGTCTTCACGGGCGATGCCCATGAGGTCGTTACGGACGTAACGCACGTAATCCTCACAGGTATTGTTGCCGCTGTTGATGTCCACATATTGGTTGATAGCGGAGAGGCCCATCGCGACCGCGCCGGATCGATCCATGGCTGCCTTGTCGACCAGCGTGACTTTCAGGCCGTTCTTGTTGGCCCAATAGGCTGCCTCTACGGCTGCTCCACAGGCCGCCATACCGCCGCCGCACAAAAGAATATCAGTGGTGACTTCTACAGTCTCGAAATTTGCCATTATTGACTACCTCCTAGGGGATCGGGACTACTTTTTTACCGTGGGCAGCTCTTTGAGTCTCAAAGCTTCCGGCTCATTGTACAGGCACTGGCTGGCCAGGTCTGTAGTCACCTCTCCAAAGCCACCATCGGGCTTGGCAGAACCTTCCTGAGTGGTTCGGATCGGGAACTTGAACCGCTTTACCTGGCCGCTTCGGAATTTCACCGTCCACATAATGTCCTCGGAACCCCTCAGAGGTACCACCGACGCGCCCATGGGAACGAAGTCCGCATAGCCTCTCACGTCAATCGCCTGCTGCGGGCAGATCTTGACGCAGTTGTAGCACTCCCAGCACATTTCGGGAGCGCGGTTCCATGCCTTCATCTTCTCTTTGTCCAGAACCATCAGATCGTTAGGGCAGATGTACATGCAGGCGGTCTTGTCCTGACCCTTGCATCCATCGCATTTCTCCAGAATTACGAAACTTGGCATCAACCAACCTCCTGGTTAAATTAGGCTTTTTCTTGAGTCACGAGAACCTGTTGATTTGTTGCGTCCTTGGATTGATTCTTTGAACGCGCCTCCTTTCTATATATACTCGTCGCAGCCCTCTCTCAGCGGCAAAGGCGGCATGGAATGAGGTAAAAGAAATGATTCGACCGCACGAGCACTTTACCCGCACGTCCGCCCGTCCGCTTTCCGGTCTGTGTGTCCCGATGGGTCTCGGGAATTGAAAAAGGGCCGCAATCGTGTCCGCTTCCTAGCAAACCTGACCATCCCAACCAGTTGTGTTTTTTCAAGCCATCCAGTGAATTTTCGGCGTGGGCATTCGGCTGGTCCGGCGACCTCTCCAAATGACTTCAGGAATGCCCGATCTAATCAAAATAATTATGAGTTGTCAAGATTTTTTTCTGAACAGCCGGCCAAATTTTCTTCGAAAATAAGCGACGTATCTCGTTGTCATGATGCGTACGCCGTGCTATGCTAAAAAATTGTGGTTTCCCAATTGCGAGGAGTCCTTCCATGAACCCCATCAGTAGAAACGACCCGTGTCCCTGCGGAAGCGGACTGAAATTCAAAAAATGTTGTCTCCAGAAGTCCTCGAATCCGCTGTCTGACGATGACGAGATGAAACGCACCAGAAACCTTGGCGTTCAAGGACATGTCCCTCGAAAAATGGAGCGAGGCCATTGACGGCTTTAAGCGATGCCTTGATTCCTCACAGGATCAAAGCCAGCTTCTCGAGGCAATCGCCGCTTGCTATGACGGCCTCGAACAGTATCTTTTCGCTGCCGAGTACTATGAGAAGGCCTTGGCAGTCTGTCCGCCTTCCCGGAAGTTTGCGCTGACCTATCGCCTGGGAATCGCCCGGGGTTGCGCGGAACGGTTTGACAAGGCTGCAGAAGCCTTCACACAGTGCCTGGAAACTTCCGACGGAGAGCAGCTCAAGCAACAGATTCTCCTGATTCTGCAGGGTCTCCGGGATATTCAGGACGGCAAAAGCGCCCCTTCGGCTTTTCGGGTACAGGTGCAGCTCCAACGGGCCTTCTCGGACATGGAGGCTGAACGGTACCAGTCCGCGGCAGACCGTCTCGAGGCAATTTCCCGGGTGGATCCCGAGAAACCCTGCCATTTTTTACAACCTGGGAATTGTGTACACGTTCCTTCAAAGGGAAAAGGACGCAATCGCTCATTTTCAAAGGTGCGTGGATCTCAACCCTCTGTACGTCCAGGCTTGGTACAATATGGGGCAGATCAGTCTCGTGAAGAATCAGGACTATGCCATGGCTCGGCATTGTTTCGAACGAGCCACGGCTATCCGGCCGGATTACATAGGCGCACACCATCAACGGGGAGTCGCGTGCGAGATGCTTGGAGACACGAAAAAAGCCATCGAATGCTGGATGAAGACTCTGGAACTCGATCCTGACAATGCCTTGGCCAAAGGAAATATCGAGCGCGTCCGAACCGCATCGGCAGCCTCGTCCTCAGCTACCTGAAAGGAACGTGAATGAAACTCACCGACGAAAGCCAGTCCCAAGACCGGATCATGACCTGGGACGACGCGTTCAGCTTTAAATGCCACCCGGGCGTAGACTGCTTTAACTCGTGCTGCAGGGACGTCACCATTTTCCTCCATCCCCTGGACGTGGTCCGACTGCGAAAAGCGCTGCACATCTCTTCAGGGGATTTCCTGGAACAATACACGCATCGCGTTGTCTCACCGAAGTCAGGACTTCCTGCAGTAGTCCTAAAGATGGCCGAGAATGAGGCAAAGACGTGTCCGTTTGTGACGGAAAAGGGATGCAGCGTGTACCAGAGCCGGCCGTACTCGTGTCGGCTTTATCCACTCGATACCGAGCAGGGAGTGGAGTTCACGTTCATTGTCACGCCGGAGCAATGCCACGGCCTCACCGAATCCGAATCGTGGACGGTGGAACAGTGGCGGAGAGAACAAGGGCTGTACGATTATGACGACCTGGATCACGATTTGAAGGACGTCATGTCCGCACACGAACAGTGGGAGGCAAAGATTGAAGACGCGTGGATGCAGAGTATGTTTCTCATGGCGCTCTATGATCCGGACCGGTTCCGAGAGTTCGTCTTCAAAAGCAGTTTCCTCCAAAAGTTCCATGTAGACGACGACATCCTCCAAAGAATTCGCAACGAGGACGTGGCGCTTCTGTATTTTGCCGCACAATGGTTGCGTTTCGCCTTGTTCGGCAAAAAGGGTTTCTTGAAAATCGATCGCGATTTTCTCGAGAAGAAGAAGACCGAAGTCCTCGGCGCCAAGGAGCAGCGGAAATGAAAAAGATCCTGCGACAACTCACAGCACTGATTATCGTGTTTCTGCTGACGGTTGTTGTGGCGCTGGCGTCCTCTGTGGACAATTATATTAAGGACCTGAAAAGCAAGGATCCCGAGGTGCGCGCGAAAGCGGCCTACGAACTGGGTTGTACCTGAAACAAGCCTGCGAGGGCGGTTCCGCCTCTCATTGAAGTGCTGAAAGACCCGGTTGCCAAGGTTCGGCTAAATGCCGCAACCTCTCTCGGACTTTTTCATCCTGAATCCGCGCAAATCATCCCAGTTCTGCTCGAACGGCTGAGTGATGATGACGTGGAAGTGCGCCGCGCTGCCATAGTCTCGTTGGGAATGTTGGGAAAGGGGTCTGCCCCCGCAGAACAAGCAATCACCAAGTACCTCAACGATCCCGATCCGGTTACCAAGATGGATGCAGTGGTCGCGGCAGCTTCAATCGGAAAAAGGGATGATTCGGTGATCCCTACTCTGCTTGAGGCATTGGCTGCAAAGCAGAAGTCCACAGCAAAGGCGGCGCGTATCGCGGTGACCGAAGTAGGGCTTGAGAGTCCTCAAAAAGTTCTGCCCGGCCTGAAGGAGATTCTCAAGAAACCTGACGATCCTCGTCTTGTCAATGCGATTCGGGTCATGGGTAGTCTCAAGCAGCATGCAGTAGAAGCTTTGCCGGAGATGGCAGCCTTGTACACCCAAATTCCCCCGCAAAAGCGGCACTTTTTGGTAGACGCTCTGCTGACCATTGATTCGTCCGGAAAGTACGCGATTCCGGTGCTGAACCAGAGCCTCGGAGCGATCGACCCTCTGGACCGCAAGGAAGCCTTGTTGGGTCTGATGCGGTTCCGATCCAATGTGGACGCGATACTTCCTTCGTTGACCAGGGCACTCAAGGACGTAGGCCCGGATAACCGTCTGCTGGCGGTAGGCATCATCAGAGGGCTCGGAGAGAAGGCAGGGGCTGCGTTGCCCGCTCTCATTCCTCTGACAAAGGACCCGGACTCAAAGATGCGGAGCGCCGCGGTAGGCGCCATAGGCTCGATAAAACCTTCTTCTCCTGATGTACCTCCCGGTCTTGGAACAGACCCTCAAGGACACGGATATACGCGTCAGGTTGTCCTCGGTGTATGCCCTTCGCCGGATGGCCGCGCTTTACCCTGAACAGGTGGGAGAGGTGTTGAAGTCCGGTATGGAACGCGAGACAAATCTCAACGTGAAGCGAGCGCTCGGCGCAGCCTTGCTCGTAGTGACTCAGCCGGCGCGTCCCGGGCCCCAGCACACCAAGCTCGACCCACCTGTCAAGGCCACGAAGCCGGAAGCCGGTTTCGAGATTCAGAAACCACCGGCGCGTTGAAGCAACGCAGCACTCGGAATTGAGCGGTAATGCCGGGGATGCCCCTTCAGGAAAGGGATTCCCCGGTTGCTCTCAGTGTCTGTGCTCACTTGGCCACTCCACTGGCCTTGTGGGGGTTCCCCGAGACGCAAGAGCGGAGTTTCGGCCATAGGTGAACGCGGCCTACCGATTCGCTTTTGCAGGTATCACGGTGCAGGCTGGGGATCTCCTTCGGTACGGGCCACGCAAGGCCGTCTCGTCACTTCGCTCAGGAGCCCCCACCCCAGCAGCCCAGCTCGTTTGAAAGCGAATCAATATCAGATGTCCAGGTCGCTGACCTCCTGGGCATGTCCTTTAATAAACAGGAACCGTTTTCTCACGTCTTTTCCCATAAGCACGTCGAAAATTTCGTCAGTGAGGGGTTCGTCGTCAATTCCCACCCGCAGGATGGTTCGCGTGGTCGGGTCCATGGTGGTATCTCTTGAGGGTTGGTGCATCCATTTCGCCAAGGCCTTTGAATCGCTGGATCTCCACCTCTTTGCCATTCTGTGACTTGACCAGCTTCTGTTTTTCCGCGTCGGAGAATACGTACCGTATGGCTGACTTCTTCCCGGATCCGATCCTGATACGGTAGAGAGGCGGCATGGCGAGGTACACGTGTCCCTTTTTCACCAGTTCCGGAAGAAACCTATAGAAAAACGTGAGCAGCAGGGTGGCAATGTGGTGACCGTCCACATCTGCGTCCGTGTTGATGATGATTTTGCCGTACCGCAACCGCGAATATTCAAATGCCTTGCCCATGCCGGTCCCGATACTCTGCACGAGGCTCTGGATCTCTCTGTTGGCCTTGAGTTTGTCAGCGGACGCCTGTTCCACGTTGAGGATTTTTCCCCGTATGGGGAGAATCGCCTGGAATTTTCTGTCCCTCGCCTGCTTGGACGAACCGCCCGCACTGTCGCCTTCCACGATGAACAATTCAGTGGTGTCGCGTAAACGTGAAGAACAATCAGCCAACTTTCCCGGCAAGGTAAGCCGACCGGTCAGGGTCTTACGGGTAACTTCATCTCGGGCTGCTCGCGAGGCTGATCTGGCTTGGGCTGCGAGCACGACCCGGTTGGCCACGGCTGCGGCTTGCGTGGGATTCTGATGGAGCCACGTTTCAAAAGCATTCCGCACCGGCGCTTCTACTTGTTGGCCTTGACTGCTGTTGAGGCGTTCTTTGGTCTGCCCCTGAAATTCGAGGTTTCCCTGAAGGTACACGGACACCACAGCCAAGAGCCCCTCTCGTACATCCTCCGCGGAAACCCCTTTGATTCCTTTGGGAAGGCCGTTGCGTTTCTCGATATATGTCCTCAGCGCACGGGTGATACCGTTTCGAAAGGCAATTTCATGGGTGCCTCCTGCAGTGGTCGGGATGGAATTGACAAAGGAGAGTATCCGAAATGCAGTCTCGCAGGTCCACGCCAGCGCGACTTCCATGCGCAATCCATTGGCACAGGTAAAATGGAACGGCTGAGCGTCAATCAAGGTGCGCCCTTCAGCCAGACGTTGCAGGAAATCGGTAATGCCTCCCGGATAGTGGAATTCTTCAGTGGACCGCTCACTTTCATCGACCAGTCTGATCGTAAGGCCGGCCATGAGAAAGGCCTTGGTTTCGAGCCGGTCCCTTATGAGTTCTTTGGAGAGTGAACGTTCCCCGAAGATTTGATTGTCAGGCCAAAAGGTGACTTTGGTGCCTGTGCCGTCGGTGGGACTGGTCTTGACCAATTGGGTGGATGCCTTTCCGCGGCGAAATTCCTGCACGTGACAAAAGCCGTTGCGTTTGACCTCCACTACCATTCTTTCGCTCAGCGCATTTACCACCGCTGCCCCTACCCCGTGCAATCCGCCTGCCACCTTGTATGCGTCGTCATCGAACTTTCCGCCTGCGTGAAGATTGCAGAAAATTGTCTCCACCGAATTCTTTCCTGTGGACGGATGTACTTCCACGGGAATTCCCCTGCCCTGGTCTTCCACGGAAATGCCACCATCCTCCAGCAGCCTCACCTCGATGCAATCGCAGAATCCATTGAGAGCTTCGTCCATGCTGTTATCGAAGATCTCCCAGACGAGTTGATGCAACCCTTCTGCCCCGGTTCCTCCAATGTACATGCCGGGTCGTTTCCTGACTGCACGCAGTCCTTTCAGCACCTGGATTTTTTCTACCGTGTAAGACTCGCTCATGCCAACTGTCCCTCATCGCTTTTTATCAGCTCGATTTCTTCTATTCCCGTGCAGACCGCTTTGCCGCGAGTCCCTCGGTTGCCCGTGGGCAATTCGTGTATACCCCGCACGTGTTCCTTTCCGCGTTTTTGACCGAATTCTCACGCTGTCGCGTTCGGTTACCAATTCCAAAGAGATCACCTGCGATCCTCCTGTCAATCCTATCATGCGGACCCCTTGACCCGGACCGTTGAGCACCGGCACCTGCTCCAGGGGAAAGACCAGAACTTTGCCCGAATCTGCCGCGATCAAAACTCGTTCCCCGTTATCCGGTTTCACGGTGACCACAGAATCTCCCTCGGAAAGATTGACGAGCTTTCTCCCCGCGCGCTTGGTAGGTTCCTCGAGTATGGCGTACTCGAACCTGAACCCCTTTCCTTGCTGCGTCACGAGGATACCGCGAGACGGCAAAGGCAGCGCAGACCCGTAGTCTTGCAATTCTTCTTCCGGTTGGGCTTGATCGAAAAGCGAGGACCTGGACCGCGACCTCTTCATCAAGATCTTCGCCCGCAGCATCTTGCTCGCCTGAGCCCTTGTGCTCCGTCGGTAAGACCACCGCGGGATTCGGCGCGATGAACCCGACCATGGATTCTCCGTCAGCCAACGCGAGCAAACTGCCCAGAGGCTCACCGAAACCTGAGCTGGCAGGAATGTCAAGAGCCCTGAGTACATAGACCTTGCCAAGATTTGAGAACATGGCCACGGTCCGGCCGGTGTTCACCCGCACCCACCCGGAAAGAGCGTCCCCTTCTCGAAACTTTAACGCAGCCACCTCTTCCAGCTCACTCTTGATGCGGCGAATCCATCCTTGTTTGGAGAGAATCACCGTGACATCTCCATGATCCACGAATTCATCCGGATCGTATTCCACAGCCTGGGCCTGTTTCTCATCCACGATCCTGGTGCGTCTCTCGTCGCCGAATTTCTTGGCAATTTCTGCCAGCTCGGTGTCGACGATCTTCCACACGCGTTCCGGGCTCGCCAAGTCCTCGGAAATCTGTTCGGCCTCCTTATTCTTTTCCGCCAGCTCGTCAAGAATCTTGCCGATCTCCATAGCCACCAGCCGATAGAGCCTCGTTTCCAGGATGGCTTCCACTTGAATGGAATCGAGGCTAAAAGCGTTCATCAGGCCTTTTTCCGCTTCGGCCCTGCTTCGCGCGGCACGGATGATGGCAATCGCCCGGTCCAGATCCTGAAAAATGATGCGGAACCCTTCCAGGAGGTGAATCCGTTTCCTCAGGAGCTCCAGCCTGTGTTCGAGCCTGGCGATGGTCCTTTCGTATCTGAATTCGAGAAAGTAGCGTATGATCTTGTCGAGCCGAAGCCTGTCCGGGACTCCCTGAGGAGTGATGGCAATGAAATTCATGGGGAAGTTGATTTGCAAGTCTGTGTGCTTGTAGAGAAAGGCCATCACCGAATCGGGTTTTACGTCACCGGCCTTCAGTTCCAGGACCACGCGCACGTCCGTGGTGCTTTCATCCCTGACATCTTGCACGTACTTGAGCTTCTTGTCTTTTATGAGCGATGCGATGCGTTCGATCAATCGCGCTTTGTTCACCGAGTACGGAATTGAGGTAAGAATCAGGTTGGTTCTGCCTCGTCCCAACGTCTCGGTCTCAAAGGTCCCGCGAACTTTTACCACTCCGTGGCCGGTGGAATAAATCTCCGTGAGATGAGCCGCATCTTCAACGATCTCTGCCCCGGTGGGAAAATCCGGACCTTTGACGAATTTCAGCAGCCCGCGCGTATCGAGGTTTGGATCACGGATCGCGGCTCTGCATGCCGCCAAGACCTCCCGCACATTGTGCGGCGGAAACGAGCAACTCATGCCCACGGCAATTCCTGAAGAGCCGTTGAGGAGCAGGTTCGGAATCGCGGCAGGAAGCACATCAGGTTCTTCTCCCATGCCGTCGTACGTGGGATGGAATTCGGTAGTGCCCTGTTCGATGTCGCGGAGCAGCAGCCCGGCCACAGCGCTGAGCCGCGTTTCTGTATACCGCATTGCCGCGGGCGCATCCCCGTCCAACGATCCGAAGTTCCCCGACCCTTCGATGAGCGGATATCTCAGGCTGAAGTCCTGAGCCATTCTCACCAGTGCGTCGGTACGCGGCCTGGTCCCCGTGGGGATGAAATTTTCCGATGGTCTCCCCGACGATGGCCGCGGACTTTCTCATTCTGGCCGTATCGGTCAACCGCATTCCGTGCATCGCGTACAGAATGCGCCGGTGCACTGGCTTGAGCCCGTCCCGCACGTCAGGCAAGGCTCGTGATACAATGGTCGACAAGGCGTACGCGAGGTACCGTTTTTCCACTTCTTCGCGGAGAGAGGCCTCGGTCTCGCCTCCTCGCTTTTCAGATCCAGCAGGTCCGTAAGGCATCATCGTCTCTATTCTTCCCCGAAGCAATTTTCGTGGCCCCTTCGGGGATGTCACCATAGCCAAGCACGGGGGAATAGCCAACAGAAAAATCGCACCTGCAACGGAAACCGTGGATTTGCTTCCACGAAGCACTTATTTTCTCTGATGATCCGCAGTACTGACAGAAAGAGTTTATCCGTTGAATCATAAGTTGACATTTTTCCTATGAAAAGGCTATGATCTCGTAGAAGAGAGTAATAAAGGGTCACGATCGAGCGGTGACCAGGGTTCTGGACATGGAAAAGAAAAACCTCCCTCCGCACGAAGAGTCGGTCGAAGATTCACAAGAAATTCGTTTACTAGACCCCAAAGATGTGGCCACAGAAACCATCGACCTGGACAACCTATTCGGAGCGGAACTCACGGCGTCGGCCAGCTTCGATTTCACCTGGATAGAACAGGCGGCTTTCGGGAAACTGCTCGAGGCGATCCCGGTGCCAGCCTTCCTGGTAGACACTTCTCGGCTGATCGTGTTTGCCAATCGCTCGTTGATGAAAATAACCCGCAAGTATGACGATCTCAAGGGCCAACCTTTTGTCTCCATCTTTCCCAATTCTGTCGAGGCCGCTCGGGCGGAGTCCTTACTGGACAGTATTTTGCTCGATCGAAAACCCAAATTTCTCGAAGGAGTTGTCACGATTCTCGGTACCAGAATCTGGGGTCGCATGCATCTGAGAGCCATCAGGGTCTCGGAACAACGACTGATTCTCGTGCTGGTGGAAGATCTGACAGCGGAAAAGCGGCAGGCAATCCTGAACGAGAAGTATCGGAAGTTGGTCCATCTCCTGCCTATAGGTACCGCAGAGTTTGTCCTGACCGAGCCCATTTCCTTGGAGTTCCCAGAGGAACAGTCGCACCGGGCGTTACTCGATGCCGCTCTGGTGGACGGCAACGACGAGTTTGCAGGGATCCATCACGCAGCAGCGGTAGAAGAATTGATCGGCGTCCGACTGGAACAATTGTTCCCCTTTCAGGGCCGAAACAAAGACCTGTACCACAAATGGATCAAAAGCGGTTTCGGTATCAGATCCGCGGAGATCCCCACCGAATTGTCCAACGGCTGTCTCGGTTACGTGGAGTGCACCTTTATTGGAATCGTAAAACGACGCCGACTGTACGGCTTTTGGTTGCTCAAACGAGACTCCACCGAGAGCCACCGCATGAAAGAAGAGTCTTTCCGGGCCCAAAAACTGGAATCGCTCGGCATACTGGCAGGAGGGATTGCTCACGATTTTAACAATAGCCTCACTGCCATCTTGGGGAATATCAATCTCGCGAAACTTCGCGCGACGTCCGGCGACCCCCTATTTCAAAGGCTGGTTGAGGCGGAGAGGGCTTGTTCACGGGCCAAGTCTCTGACCGACCAACTTCTGACCTTTGCCAAAGGAGGCGCTCCTGTCAAGCGAGTAGGATCGGTCGCGTCCCTGCTCAAAGAATCGATCGCGTTCGCCCTGCGAGGCTCGAATGTCGGATCTCAATTTTCCATTGCTCATGATCTGTGGGCCGTGGAATTTGATGAAGGACAGATGAGCCAAGTCATCAACAATCTGATCATCAACGCGTGCCAGGCCATGCCTGAAGGCGGAATCATTTCCGTCAAAGCAGAAAACGTCGTTGCCCCGGTTGAAGACACCGAATCTCTGGACCACGGCAGATATGTCAAGATATCCATCAACGATAGTGGGGCAGGAATACCTGTGGAGCACATTGAACGCATTTTCGACCCGTATTTCACGACCAAGAAAAAAGGAAGCGGTCTCGGGCTGGCTACGTCCTACGCGATCATCAGAAGCCACGACGGATGGATAGACGTGGAATCCGAGGTCGGTTCTGGGAGCACGTTTCACATCCATCTCCCAGCCTCCGAGACAGAGATCAGCTCTCGCGATCATGCTGCCGGCGCGCTTCGTGGGGGCAAGGGAAGAATCCTGCTCATGGAAGATGAACCGATGGTGCGGGAAGTGGCCCAGGAGATGCTCAGTCTCATGGGGTACGAGGTGGACAGTGTGCGAGATGGAATTGAGGCCATTGCCCTGTACCGCAAAGGGATAAATGAAGGACGACCGTTTGCCGCGGTCATTATGAATCTCACCGTTCCAGGCGGGATGGGGGCAAAGGAAGCGGTAGGCGCACTTCTCAAACTCGATCCTCGCGTCAGGGCTATTGTGTCGAGCGGCTACGCCAATGATCCTGTCATGGAGCGTTTCGCAGGATACGGATTCAAAGGGGTGGTTTCCAAACCGTACAACCTTGACGAACTGGACGCAGTCCTTCATAAGGTCGTGTGCGGTCGGGACGCATGACATTGAGGACGTAGGCCACAGAGAGACTCTTCACGCGCCCCCTTTTTGTTGACATAACCAATTGAATATGTTAGCGTTATTTTTGTGCTGCCGCATTCACCGGCTGGAGGCAACAAAGGCTCGCGAAGGCGTGTGCCGCATGACCGAGCGGCGAGAGAGCGCCTCCCGTGATCGGCTTTGTTCCCTCTGAACCACGTGTTCTCAGCCAAATTGGTGGCAATGACAACCATGGCTACGCTGCAGACCTCTACGGAGCGGACATGGGATTGAAGGTAACAATTGACGCGCGGAATGTATTGCTCGATATCCGTGGTGGTATGAGCGATTCCGCGTTGATGAGCAAGTACGGGCTTTCTGCCACAGGGCTTCAGAGTCTCTTTCAGAAGCTTCTCGATGCAGGCATTATCAAGCAATCGGAAGTAGACGATCGGATGCCCCTGGTCCAAAAGACTGTCGACCTAGTAATCTTCAGATGTCCTGCATGCGGCATGCCTCAGTTCTCCGAGTTCGATGAATGTCCGCAGTGCGGGGTGATCGTGTCCAAATTCAAGAGGGGCAAAGCCGAACCTTCGTCGGCCCCGGAAAAAGCGCCAGAGCAGCCCTCCACCATACCCGAGAAAGCTGAGGCACCGGTCGGCCGAGAGCGGCCGGCCTCGCGCACGGTGACCATTGCCCGGACCGAAGCCATGTTCCGATCGAATGGGGAGCGAACAGGCATATACCACACAAAGCCTGTCAAGGAACTCACTGAGCTGAAATGGAAATTCAAGACCGACGGATGGGTGTCTGCGTCTCCTGCCGTAGGAAGATTGGGGGTGTATTGCGGTAGCCTGGACGGCAATTTCTACATGCTGGACGCGGAGACGGGGGCTGAAAAATGGAGGTTTCCTACAGGCAGTGCCATCTATTCCTCGTGTGCCCTCACCGGCTCAATGGTGTTTTTTGGCAGTCTCAACGGCAAGCTGTACGCTCTGAACCTCGAGAATGGCGATTTGCTTTATGATTTTCCCACAGCCGGCCCGGTGTACTCTTCCCCGCTCGGTACTATTCGGCTGCGTATATTTCGGAAGTCTGGATGGACTCCTTCACGCAGTGGATTTGGCTTCGCATACCGCGAGATGGACGTTCAAAACTGCCGGGCCGATATACTCGTCTCCGTCGGCTGCGTACGGGAGGATATTTGTAGGCAGTATGGACGGGCATCTGTATGCGATCGATGTCGCGGGTGGGCAGGAAGCGTGGAGATTCAAGACCGACGGTCCGGTTACCAAGGTGCCGGCCATTGCACAGAATGTGGTCTATTTCGGGAGCGGAGACGGCAATCTCTATGCCGCGGACATTCTGACCGGCCAAGAGAAATGGCATTTTCAAGCGGAGGACAAGATCACTTCCGGGCCGGCAGTGACCGCAAACACGGTCTATTTTGGGAGCGCTGACCGCAGCCTGTACGCAGTGGACGTACGGACCGGACAGGGGCGGTGGCGATTTCAGACCGGAAGCGGCGTATATTCAGCCCCATCCGTGGCCCAGGACCTCATTTACTTTGGGAGTGGAGACCGCTGGCTGTATGCGTTGAACGCGAACAATGGGCAGGAAGCCTGGAGGTTCAAGACAGGTCGGCCGATTTACTCATCCCCGTGCATTGCGGATGGAACCATCTATTTTGGGAGTGATGACGGGTACGTGTACGCAATTCGCTAAGAGGCAGTTGCGTGTCGCGGAATCCGAGCAGAGCGGGAGGAGAACCGAAAAGCGGGGAACCCTGATGGAAAAACGCAAGTTAAAGCCTAAGGAATTAATCAGGGACATTCGGGCCGGGACGGATGATGCCACGTTGATGCACCGGTACGCGCTTTCGGCTCAGGGCTTGCAGAGTGTCTTCAACAAGCTTGTCCAGGCAGGAATGGTCACTCAGGCCGAACTGGACGACCGCGTTCCCATGGCCGAGAGAACCGTTGATATAGGCCTGTATATCTGCCCCGCGTGTGGGAACATTCAGGCAAAAGAGTTCTCTGCATGCCCGCGATGCGGTTTTACGCCGCCTGGGTACCTCAAGAGGCCCAAAGAGCCGGAACCACGGAAAGAGGAGCCAGCCAAGACGACCTTGGCTTCAAAGAGCCAGGTGATAAACTTCAAACAGGACAAGAAATCGCCCACAGCTCCTGTGCCACATGCCGAACCCGCGGCGAGAGAAGAGGATGCAGGTACGGCGTTTCAGGGACTGCAGAAAATCGTGAGCTACTGCCGGATATTGGGAATCGCTACCCTCGTGTGCTGCTTTCTGGCAGTCGGAGCCATGTTCGCGCTCACTCAACTCGGATTGCGCGCAGGGACTTTGAGTCTCGGCCAGTCCCTTCTTGCAGCAACCGCATTGGGCATGCCTGTGGTCGTCACCGCGCTGATGGTATTTCTCACGTTGCGCACGTTGGGAGAATCGATCAAAATCTTCCTGAGGATCTCTCGCTCCCGCACAGAATAACTGCCTGCACACGCGTTACCCTCCGAACCCGTCACGCCAGGGCGGGACAGGTTACCGCGCGCCACTCCGTGCTTGACGCTGGTAGAAATCTACCCAGTGGTTGTGTTCCTTCAGATTGGGAGAGAATTGATGGGTCCCATCGTTCTTGGCCACAAAGTACAGATAGTCCACTTTTTCCGGTTGAACCGCTGCAATGAGGGATTCCTTGCCCGGATTGGCAATAGGACCCGGAGGAAGACCGGATATCTGGTAGGTGTTGTACGGTTGTTTTCGCATGAGATCAGCCTTGGTGATCTTGGATCCCATCGGCTTGATCCCATAAATCACGGTGGGATCGGACTGGAGAGGCATGTTCTTGCGCAAGCGGTTGTGAAATACTGCGGAAACCAAGCGATGCTCGGAAGCTTTCGCTTCCTTTTCGATCAACGAGGCCAAGGTCACGACTTGTAAAGTGGTCCAGCCGTACTTGTCTGCCGTGGCGCGCACATTCTTGTCGTACACCTGAAAGAAGTGCTGGACCATTCTGCGAATGAGTAGTTTCCCGTCATTCTTTTCCGCGTATCTGAAGAAGTAGGTATCCGGAAACAGATACCCTTCCAGGCTTACCCCGTCCACCCCCAACTCCTTAAGAAATTGCGGGTCCTTCGCGTACTGGAGAAACTCCTTCTTGGAACAGATGCCGTGCCGTTCAAAAAGAGCTCCTACCTGAAACATGTCATAGCCTTCCGGAACCGTGAAGGATAACATCAAGGTCTTGCCTGAAATCAACTGGTCGAGAACTTCTCCCGCGTCGCTCCCGGTCTTCAACGCGTAGTCCCCTGCCTTGATAGTCCGCTGTTCCCCTCGTATCAAGGCAACCAGCTTGAATACGAGACGGCTGGAGACGACCTGTTGCTCCTGCAGAATTCCCCCTACCTGTGAGAGGCTCGCACCTTTGGGAATGGTCACGATCACGTCTCGCCCAGGGGTAATCGGTTTTGACGCAACACGAGATTGAAGGTCCTTCAGCAAGGCGGGGAGCTTCGAATGAGCCACGTAAAGGCCCGCAGCCAGCGCTCCCAACAACACCACGGCAAAAATACATTTAAAAATAGACGAGATCGGCACTCTCATGAGTTCGACAATTCCTTGTAGCGTTGTCTGTCCAGATAACCCTGGAGAATAATTACCGCGGCAATCTTGTCGATCACCTTGCGGCGCTTGGATCGACTCATGTCCGCTTCCAGCAACGCGCGGTCCGCTGCTACGGTGGACAGTCGTTCATCCCATTCCTGAACAGCCCTATGCGTCCTCTCTGCGATGCGCTCCATCAGGGCTCGCACTTTTTGTGCCTGCGGCCCTTCGGTTCCGTTCATGTTGTACGGCATTCCCACCACGATTTCCCTTACGTGGTATTCTGCCGCTAGCCTGGCGATTTGCTCCAGGTCTGCATCGGGATTCTTGCAGATGAGCGTTTCCAGTCCCTGGGCTGTGAAACCCAGCTCATCACTTATCGCTACCCCGATCCTCTTGGAGCCGATATCCAGGCCCAAAACACGCATAGGAAACTCCCGCATACACTACGTTGCGCAAAGCGCAGCTCCTTTCGAACGACGTCACATTAGTCAATCATCGAGCCGCCGTCAAGGCCAAGAAAGCGGAACGAGTGTTCGCGACGGTGTCGCGTCGCGGGGAGTGATCGTACTAAATTGGGAGCAGTGCGCGTGGATTTACGCCCTTTGCCCAGACCAGCCCGTTGAGCCCCACACGGATGGGAGGAGCGTGTTGTGCGTCCCATCGTGGAGAGAACCGCGCTGCTCAGCCCCCTACACGCCCATCTCCGGCCCACGAGACAAGTCCTACGAAACTGATATGCCGCTTTTTTTCTTGGCAGGCGGTGCTGAAGGTCAAGGGACCCCATACCATCGTGCCACGTGTGAGGAAAAGCATTGCGCTGCTCCACAAACTCCTCGCCTTATTGACTTCTTGGCACGTGACCGAAAGTGACGTCATGATGCTTTGCAGAGGTAAGGGAATATCAGGCCCTGCAGGCCCCTATGTGAAGCTGAGATGCCCACCTTTTCCGGTGATGGACACGTTCAGCGCGCGGAGGATATGGATGCTGAGGCAGAGTGCGGGAGCGCGCTCCCCCTGCCCCTACCCGGCACTTTTGGTCTCGAGACACAGGAGCGGATGGCGGGCGCATCCGGGCACTTGCGAATCACCTATGCGCTGTTGGCCTCTGAACGAACCGGTGCGTTCAACACGGCGATCACCTCGAGGATGAACCGCACGTCATCCTTGATCAGTGAAAGGGATACATTGCCTTGTCGGAAAGGGGAGAGACTGGTCTAACACATGCTGTGGCAGGCGGGACATGCGCGCGCTTTTGGCCAGAACTGCAGGTAACCTCGCCATGGCTTCGTCCGCGATGAGTACCACGTTCTCTGCATCGGAGATGAGCACTATTCCGCATGCCACGGGCGATCGTTTGCCCAAATGAGTCTTGAGCCCTTTCTTGATTTCCTCGACAAGTTCGGGAAACCGCCTTCTGATCTCGCCCACGGTGGCTATCCCGTCCAAAGCCTGCCGACGCTGAACGTCGGTCCCCATAAGCAGGGCTTCTTCAAAACACTCGAGTGCTTCCAAGACGTGTTTTCTGGAGAGATGGGAGCGGGCCTCGATGAGCATGGTGCGAGCTTCGCTTTCGTCCAGAGTTTCCGGATCATAGGCCTGTCCGTAACACTGCACCGCAGAGGAAATGTCTCCTCGTTCCAGGAACGCCCGCCCTTTTGCAACCAAAGACACGTCGTGTGAGTCTGCATTCGTTTCAATCATGGGTCGCTCGCCGTGGTTCGTCTGGATAGTCGACCAGAGTTTCCTCTGAGTCGTCACCGGTTTTGGCCTAGGGCCCCGGTAAGGAAGCTCGCGAAACGCTGCAAGATAGTATCCGCGAAATCATATTGGTATTTCCAGATGTTTTCCTCACTTCCTCACATGTTGCTTAACATATTTGGCCGCAGTTTTCAACCAGTTTTCCTGTCCGATAGGCTTATCGTGCACCTCGCCCACGCGCGGGCCGAGGTACCAAAGGGCCTCCGTCATCCTGAGTGCGGGAGAATCCCTATACTGAGGCCCGTGGGAAAATACGATCGTTCTCAAAAGCGGTTCAGTATCAACCGGTCCAGAAGGTGGGATCATAGGGAAACGCCTCGGGGAAAATCCGGCCACGAGATGGCACGCTCACTCGGTCGTTTTCCGTGACGTCCGGTATCACGTGGGCTCGCGTTGGCCACGCGGCGTTTTGCCTGCATGCAAAGAGTAGCCCAGCGGCTGTTAAAAGCGCTTCCTTCCGGCCGGGCGATAATTCCCATGAATTCCCATGACCTGGAGGGTCACAACGAACCATGAAAATGGCACCCTGTCCAGCGACCAGCGAGAGCTGACAAGTGCCTGAAGTTCTTGGGGATGGGGGTTTGGGGGAAGGCCCTTCTTTCAAGAAGGGCCTTCCCCCAAAAATGCATTTTCATAGGAATTCGCATGAGAAATGTCGTAGACTAGCGGTTGAACCCAAGCCAGGAAGATGATAGGAGTGCAATGGGCTGCATCTCTGAGCAGCCACAACGCAATGTCACGGGTTAGTCTCACTTTGGGACGAGGTGTAACGTCGATCGAGCCGCGGGACCGCACATGACTGATAAGATCCGCCGGCCCTTCCCTTCACGGACTCGGATCCTGTGGAGCTTGGTTTCTAATCGGGCGTTTTCCTGAGACATCTGGAACGATCATGATGAGAAGTAAAGAATTGCTGAGATACCTGCCGGTGTTATCCATTGTGCTGGTAGCGGTTACCCTTTTGGCTATTGTTATCATTTTCACCTTGCGGAATATTGCCGCGCAGAACGAGCGCATGGAAGAATTTGCCGCGCGGCAGGGAGTTTCCGTCATTAGGACCCTGGAGGCCGGCACACGCACAGGATTCATGGAGGGGGACTGGGGTATTGAACATCTCCAGCTTTTGATCGAACAGGCAGCAAAGGATCCTGACGTCGAATGGGTAGGGCTCATAAACAGCGACGGAGTCATCGTTGCCCACAGTGAGCCGGCCAAAATCGGCCTGCGGCTCCTCATGGGACAGGAAATGAACCTCGTGAAAGCGGTCATCAGGACCGGCGAACCCCTGTCCTTTAAACGCGACCTTCCTGATCACCGTACCATATTCGAAATCTGGAAGCCTTTTACTCCTTTTCCCGATCAGATCGCTCAGGCGGAAATCATCGCGCGGCATACGCGCATCGGGCAGGAACTGCTGGATGTGTTTGACCGCGATCACAAACAGGTCCTCTTCCTTGGCCTGAAAATGGACCGGTTCAAACAGATTCGCCAGCAGGACATTATGCTCGCGGTATTTATGGGCGCGGTGCTTTTTGTCATTGGTTCTGCAGGGGTGTACTTCATCTTCGTCGTCCAAAACGCGTATTTGGTGCGCAGAACCCTTGACGAGATGAAAACGTATACCCGCAACGTCGTGGAAAGCATGGCCAATGGACTCATTACCGTCGACCGATTTTTGCGGGTCGCGACGTTCAACTCGACCGCGCTCGAGGTCCTTCGCAAGAATAAGGAAGGAGTCGAAGGAAAGCCCATTGGCGAATTATTGCCGTTTGAGAACGAGATCAAGCAAGTGCTCTCCCACCCGGACCAGATCATCGAGAAGGAATTCAAGATCTCTAGTGAGGGGAAGGACAAGACTTTCCTCGGGGTTTCCATATCTTCACTCAAAGAGCCCGATTCACTGATCAGCCGTGGAGCGGTCATCATCGTACGCGACCTGACCGTGATCAGGGAACTCGAACAGAAAGTCACGGTCAGCGAAAAATTCGCGGCCCTCGGAAGGCTCTCAGCAGGGGTGGCACATGAAATTCGGAACCCCTTGAATTCGATTCGCGGCTTTATTCAGTATTTCCAGAAGAAGCTCTCCCTCGATGAGGAGGATTACCGGTACACGGAACTTATGCTCACCGAGGTGGATCGCCTGAATCGAGTCATTTCGAAGTTGCTCGCCTATTCGAGACCGCGCGAGCCGCGATTGGGCATCCGTTCCCCAGAGGACGTGCTGGATCATTGCATTCGCGTGGTCAGCCGGGAAGCCTCGGAGGCAGGAGTCCAACTTGTCCTGGAACGAACGACCGAAGACGTGCCCCTCGTGCTCATGGACACGGATCAGATGACTCAGGTGTTCATCAATATCCTGATCAATGCGATGGAATCCACGCCGACTGGCGGGTCGATTTGCGTACGCTTCGGTCCGGACGCAAAGCACGGTGTCAAAATTGTGGTGGAAGATTCAGGAGAGGGGATACCGCGAGAGAATCTCGACAAAATCTTCGATCCGTTCTTTTCCACCAAGAAGAAAGGGACCGGTCTGGGTCTGGCGATTGTCAAGAGTATCATCGAGGGACACGGTGGCGAGATCGAAGTGGAATCCGATTCGGGCAATGGTACCCGCTTTATCATCTCGCTCAACGCGTATGAGATGCCGGACGAACGAAACGCCGACCACCCTGTGGAGGAATCGGCATCAGGGCCAATCGCATCCCAGGGCTAATGGAGCGACTTATATCAAGGTACGGCATTTCGGTCACCTAGTTCCGCGAGCCGGGGACTTGACTCACATGTTCTTGGCAGGCTCCCTGGGAGTTCATGACTCAGAGAGTTTCCTGCTGCACGACTTTTCTCAAACAGGACTTTGTTCAGACTCAGGGCACAACGACCTGAGATCGGGAGTTCAATGACAGTTCCCAAGGCCAAAATTCTCGTCGTGGATGACGAGCCATCCCAGCGCAAAATGCTGAAAGCCAACCTCTCCTTGGACGGTTATCAGGTGCTTGAGGCTGATGACGGCTCCAATGCCATTGCCAGGGTTTCCGAGGAGTTCTTTGACCTCATCCTCATGGACAACCGCATGTCCCAAATGGACGGCATTGAGGCACTCAAGGAAATCAAGAAGATCTCTCCGGGCATTCCTGTCATCATCATCACCGCATACGCTTCGGTGGAGACCGCAGTGGAGGCCCTTCATGCGGGCGCACACGACTACCTCACCAAACCCCTGGACATAGACGAACTGAGAATCAAGGTCCAACAAACTCTCGAGTTCTGGAGACTCAAAGAAGAGAATATTCTTCAGAAAAGACGCATAGAGAACCTCTTTGACGCATCCCGCATTATTGGCAGATCGCGAAAGATGAAAGAGGTCCTGGAACGAGTTGCACAGGTAGCGCCGACTGAAGCCACGGTGCTTATTCTCGGCGAATCGGGCACAGGCAAGGAACTCATTGCCAACGCGCTTCACCAGGGCTCAAGCCGCAGCGAGAACCGCTTCATCAAGGTCAATTGTGCAGCCCTGCCCGAAACGCTTCTTGAAAGTGAGTTGTTCGGACACGAGAAAGGTGCGTTTACGGGCGCAATCGCACGGCGGCCGGGAAGATTCGAGCTTGCGGATGGGGGAACCATATTCCTGGATGAAATTGGTGAGATGACCCCTGCTACCCAATCGAAGCTGCTTCGGGTCTTACAGGAAAGAGAATTCGAACCCGTGGGCTCCGCGCGAACGGTAAAGGTTGATATCCGAATTATCACCGCGACCAACCGGACGCTCGAAGACGAGGTAAAGAAGGGAACGTTCAGAGAGGACCTCTTTTACCGGCTGAACGTGGTACCCATACAATTGCCACCTCTCAGGGAACGCAAAGAGGACGTTCCGCTGCTCGTCGAGCACTTCCTCAAAGTGTACAATGAGAAGAACAACCGTAATCTGCAGGGGTTCCATCCGCGCGCGCTGGACGCGATGATGCGTTACGCGTGGCCCGGTAACATCAGAGAACTGGAAAACGTGGTGGAACGGTCGGTGATTCTGAGCCGCGATGATTTCATCCCCTTTTCCGAACTACCTGATGCGATCCGCGAAACCTCGGGGGAAGACGATTCTCGACAGGTCCGTGAAGGGCTGCGACCGGGCATGACCATACGAGAGATGGAGAAAGAACTGATTATCAAGACCGTCGAAGACAACGATGGCAACCGCACCCGTACTGCTCGCGTGCTCGGGATTACACGGCGTACGCTTCAACACAAGCTCAAGGAGTACGGACTGGATCAGAATCAGGGTGACTCTGGGGTCGACAACTGAGAGTCCGAAGTCTGTCATGGTTGCATGAGGGACAGGGTCCCGGATGGTCATGCACGGAGGATAAGGAGAAAGTAAGAGTTCCGACACGTGGCAGGTGCATCATGGGCCATCTGTTCGAAGTAAACAGTGAGCGGCAGGCAAAGGCTCTGAAGGAACGGGATCGTTTTCTGCGCTCTCACCCCGAACTGAGAGGCTTCCAGAAGAAGATTGACGACCGACTCAAAGGTGCCGCTACAGGCCACAATCGGCTCGTGCTTATTCATGACCTCATGATGGATTCGTTCCGGGAGATGGACAGGAGATTGCAAACCCTCCTCGGCCGCATTAAGTCACTGAAATAACGAGCGTACAGGTTGGTGAAATGGCCTTGCTATTCTCGAGAGATAAAAGCAAAGCTCTGTTCGATGCTGTTCTGCTGGGTGACGACGCTCTTGTGAAGCAGCTCTTGAGCAAGGGTGTGGAGGTAAATGCACGAGACGAAGCAGGAGAGACACCGCTCATTAAGGCCGCGGCGGCCGGCCACATCCGCATGGTCAAACTGCTTATCGAGGAAAGGGCTCAACTCGAAGCAAAAGACGACAAGGGTTACACTGCCCTGATAGCAGCCTCCGCGGCGGACAAGCCGCGAACCGCCAAGTTGCTCCTCAATAGAAGGGCTGACATCAATGCCGCGGACAACGAAGGAAATACTTCTCTGATGCTTGCGGCATTCCAAGGCCGCATGGAATTGATGCAGATGCTTTTGGATAACGGGGCAAAGGTCGACGTGCGGGCACGTGACGGATCGACCGCCTTAATGTTGGCGCTTCGTGCAGGTTTGACCCTCATTATGGCACGACTACTCGAACACGGGGCAAATCCCAACGCGTACGACGTCGGCCAGTGGACCCCTCTGA
Organism: uncultured delta proteobacterium; assembly: GCA_963760985.1. Taxonomy (GTDB): domain Bacteria; phylum Desulfobacterota; class Desulfomonilia; order Desulfomonilales; family Desulfomonilaceae; genus JACRDG01. The sequence continues at coordinate 149,101 of CAVXFM010000004.1, forward strand.
TGAGGGCTGCTTCCGAGGGACACCTCGGCATGATCAATCTCCTCCTGAAAAAAGGCGCTGAGGTAAATGCCGTGGACAGCTCCGGCAGAACAGCGTTGATGAAGGCGCTGGACAAAGGATATCTGGAAGCGGCCGGTCGCCTGCTCGAGGAGGGAACGGATCCCCACATTCAGGACAAACGGGGATGGACAGCGCTCATGGTCGCCGCGGACAAAGGCCACACCGCGTTCATGAAGACGCTTCTGGACGAAGGCGTGGAAGTGGACCAGCGCGACACGTTCGGAAGGACCGCGTTGATGTGGGCAGCGCGGACAGGCCGTGCCCCGGTCGTGAATTTGCTGCTTGACTCCGGAGCAGACGTCGACGCACAGGACAAGGCAGGCATGAATCCCGTAATCTGGGCTTCTCAGGAGTCTCATGAAGAAATCGTCGAGTTGCTCTTGCAGCGGGGTGCGACGATCAATGAGGAAGCAGAGAAAACCATTGAAGTCATGATCGACTCCACGGACGAGGCGCGGACTGAAACGCTGGAACTCACTTTGGACCAGGGATTTCTTGTTGAGGCCTATGCAGCGGAGGACAAGGACCAACTGTTGGCCGCGGCCGGTGCGGGTTTGGTGGGCAGGGTCGAGGAAGTGCTCGACAAGGGCGTGTTCGTGGACGCGCGGAACCAGTATGGCCTCACTGCGCTCATGAGAGCTTGCCACCGAGGTCATGCGGATGTAGTCAGCCTGCTGTTGGACCGAGGAGCGGACATCGAGGCAGTGGACAAGGACGGCAAGACCGCGCTGATGAAAGCGTGTTCGTCTGGACGCGCCTCCATCGTGGAGCAGCTTCTGGACTGGGGAGCCAACATCGACGTCACGACCAAATACGGCCTTACTCCCCTCATGCGAGCCGCGTACCAGGGACGCTCTGATGTGGTAGCACTGCTCCTCACACGAGGAGCGGATGTGAGTATCCGTGATAAGGTCGGAATGTCTGCGGCAGATTGGGCTGCCGGCAAGGGTCACACGGACGTGGCAGGGCTGTTATCGCAGGCAGGCTGCTTGGAGCAGGTTACTGAGGTAACCACGATCGAACCGCAGATACCCCCGGTGCCTCAGTCCACTATCATCGCAGAAAGGGAACTCTCTGAAAGCGAAGCAGGGTACAGGGAGGCACAAGAACGCGACGCTGAGGTGCTCATTGAGGCGTGTCTCGAGCACGCGGTAGGACAACTGGAATTGCTCCTCGATTCCGGCCTGTGGGTCAATTCACGGGACCGAGCGGGACGCACGGCACTGATGTGGGCGGTATACAAGAATCGCAAGGACGCCATAAAGACGCTTCTTCGCAAGGGGGCTGACGTAAATATCCAGGATTCAGGCGGACGCACGGCATTAATGTGGGCGTCACTCTCAGGAGCCGCTGACATCATCGATATGATCGTGGATGCTGATATCGACATCGATGCACGCGACGCTCACGGTCGCACCGGGCTTATGTGGGCGTGTCTGTCAGGCAAGGCCGAATTGGTCAAGATCGTGGTCGCTTCAGGGCCGGATATTGACGCGCAGGACCACGATGGCAAAACTGCCCTCATGTGGGCGTGCGAAAAGAGTCACCTGGATGTGATGGAGGTATTGCTGGCGTGGGGAGCGAACCTCAGTTTGACCAATACTGCCGGCAAAACCGCGCTCGCTTTAGCTGAGGAGCGTGGGAACCAACAGGTGGCGACTCTCCTGCGCGCGTACACGATTGCGTAAGAGACCCGAGAGCACAGACGCGCACGCGCGGGCCGCGACCAAATTGCCCCCAAGTCCTTGAACTGCATGTGCAGGCCCAATACAGGGCCTTCCCGTCTCATATAGTGAGCCCCATTGCGAGTCGCTGCAACCTCGGGGACCATCTTTAGGTGGGCCACGCCGCTCAGCTTGCCGCGGATGATTGGGTTTTGGCACGCGGGATAGTGAAGCGCCGGTGCGCATGACCAGCCAAACGGTAAGGCTCGAATCGGTCTTCAGTATGCCGCGATTTTCAAGGCGCTTCACTATAACTGTCACGAGGGAAGAGGCTTGATATGGATTGGTTATACTGCGTGGTGGCACTGATCGCGGGAGCTTGTGCGCCGACCCAGGCGGGAGTAAATGTGGAACTGCGCCAGTGGACCGGCGATCCTGTGCTCGCCGCGACGATCTCCTTCGCGGTGGGCACGCTCGCTCTGCTTACGTATGCCACACTCTTCCGCATCCCATGGCCGCAGTTTGGTACTGCAGCGGGACTCCCCTGGTGGATATGGACTGGAGGCTTCCTTGGCGCGGTGTTGGTGGTAGTAAGCGTGATCGTGGCTCCCAAGCTCGGGGCTGCCGCCATGATGGGATTCATGGTCGCGGGCCAGATGATTGCCGGCCTCGTTCTGGACCATTACGGGCTCGTCGGGTACGAAACCCACCCGGTGAACTTCTGGAGACTAGCCGGAGCAGTTATGTTGGTGGGTGGAGTGATCCTCATCAAGAAATTCTGACCATAACCTGCAGTCGATCACTTTTGCGCAAGCACGCCCACAAAGAACCGAAAAAAATAAAAGATATGATCCAGCGGATTGAGGCCCGCGCGAGCGAGCATGGCAGTCAGCTCCGTCCTGTTGAACGTGGTACCGATCCATACGCCAACCCCGGTATCTGCGATCCACCGCTGAAATCCCAACGGCCCGTACAGGTTGGGCACTCCCACAAAAACGGTACCTCCCCGTTTGGTCACTCGATTCATTTCCGCAAGCGCTGAAGGGGGATGAGGAATGTGCTCCAACGTCGAACTGTTCCAGGTCAGATCGATGCTTTCATCCCGAAACGGAAGATGGAGGAGATCCGCGTTGACCGCAGCCAGCATGGGATCTCTACGGCGAGCTTCCTGCAGGGCTTCGCGATCGAGATCCACTGCAATACTCAGCGCGACCCTATGGTCACGGGCCAGAATGGACGACGCAAATGCCGGCCCGGAACCCGCTTCCAACACATGGGCTTCGCCGGTCACGCCCGAGGAGAGGAGATAACGCACCAGTTTTTGATTGAGTCGCTTGCGAAGGGTATCGAAGAACCCATACACCATGGTGCCCGGTGAACCCAGTTGCCAGGCCTTAGCTTCCATTACTTCCTATTTTCCTCGCTACCGCCATGATCGAACTCCCGAACGGGACGTTCATGTGTCTCAGAAGCTTTCGCTCCGTATTGACCAGCGTGAAGAGCAAACGGTTGACTGCCGGATGGAGCGGTTTCAAATCGGAGCGAGGCTGATCGTTGGCTCCACGGGTCAAGAAGCGGTCTGCAAGGCGGTACGCGGCCACGGCAGGAAATACGGAACCAAACACGTGAGTCAGCCGAAGCACCTCGAAAGGACAACGCTTCAGCAAATCACCCAATCGCGACCGGTTGTATCGCCGCACCGCACCTACTGCCTTGTGGTGCTCAGGATTCATCATCCAGTCGTACGCAGGAACCACAAGGATCAGGAACCCTTCAGGACGCAAAACCCGCCACATCTCTTTGCACGCGTCGTCCTCGTTAACCTCCTCGCATTCCAGCACATCCACCGATATGACGGCTTCAAAGCTATTCGCGGAGAATGGTATCTCATTTATGGACGCAACACATGCCTTTTGCAGGCAGCGTCTCCCCCAAAAGGCCGACACGTGCGTAGAAAAGTCAAAGCCGTACGCATGGCTCGTGAGCTGCTGCGTCATGTTCAGGAGATTCTGGCCGGTTCCACATCCCGCGTCGAGCACAGGAGCGTCGGGGCCGAGCCCCAAAGATCGAATCGTATCCAGCAAGATCAGGTGGAGCCCCCGGTACACCAGTACCGACGACTCGAATTCAAAAAGCGTTTGATATTCGTGGGCTTCCACTTGATCAATCCTCTACCGGATGCGAGAACGTGTCAGGGTCTTCCGGATCATACTTGTGAGACTTGAGCATAATGAACTCGGAATCCTCAAGGAACCGAATCCCGTGGGACTCGAGGGTGCGCAGTACCACGCCCTGTCCCCCGGTAAGGACGAACTCATCTTTCTCCCCGTTTTCCACGTGCACGGTCTTGATCCGCGCGGATCCTGACGTGAGGTAAAAAAAGATGAGCGTCTTGCGATGATAATGGTTTCCCATCACCGCGCCGGGTTTCATGGCCCCACGAATGAGGGCCTCCCAATGCCCGCCGTTCAGGAGTTCCTGAAACGTGCCTCGATCGTCCCTTCGGTCAAAGGACGGCTTTACCAGTTGATGCGTCATTAATCGATCCTACGCAGTCTGGCCACAAAGATGCGGATGACGTATTGCATACCGGTTCTCAGAAATCGATACAGGCTCGGTGCTGATTTCGAAACACCCTTTGCCCGGTCGCGGAACACGTAAGGCATTTCATAGACAGTAAGCCCTTTTTTGCGGCACGTGTAAAGAAACTCCATAAAGTACGCGCCGTAGCCCGTGGGCACGATGGAGACCTTGTTAAACACTGAGCGCCGCAACACCACGAACCCGCTATCGTAATCCTTGATGCCGAACCCGAGGACCAAACCTGCCAGACCGTTTATCAACTTGCTCGATATGACCCTCAAGGGAGCACGGTCATCAATCCCGCCCGGCACGTAACGCGACCCGATCACTATGTCGTACTCCTTGAGTTTGTCAATCATGTCCGGGAGCATGGATGGCGGCATACACATGTCCGCGTCCATCCAACCGACAATTTCCCCACGGGACTCTATGATCCCTCGGTTAAACGCGGATGCCAGGCCACGGGTATCCACCCGGTGAATGAGTGTGACCCGTGGATCAGGATGGTCGCGCACGAGTTGCCAGGTCAAGTCCTGGGAATCGTCGTCCACCACGATGACTTCTGCCGGATCTTTCACGTGGGTAAAAATGTTATGAATGGTATCGAGAATGTTCTCCCGCTCATTATACGTTGCAAGCACTATAGAGACCCGCGGATCTCCCTCCACGACATCACCTCCGAATGATAAATATCAAGCCGTGCTCGACCGCATGCAGACCGGCCAGCCTTCGGCCCTTCGTGCAAAAGCCCCCTCGTACCAACGCGCTTTCACGCGCATGACAGGGCACAGGATGCGGGCTGCGGCTCTCCTGCGCTTGGGACGACGCAAAGCCGTCTCATCACTGCGCTCAGGAGCCCCACAGCCCTAGGATCTTAGATACGTGAACACGAATCGGTATCACCTGCCCGCTGACCTCATCGCTTGGGCCTGAACAGGGTGAGAAAGGTCCTCCCCTCGTGCCGCGTTTGCGCACGCGTCAGCCGTGCAAGACAATTTGTGTTTCGAGCCTTTTCGGGCCGCCTATCCGCGGCATTCCCGCAGTTTTTCCACAACCTCTTCCATCTGTGCTCGCGTCAGCCCCAGCCCTGAGGGGAGATACAGCCCGCGGGTCCAGAGATCCGTTGACACCGGATAGTCGCCGGAAATGTCAGGAAACCGCTCATCAGTTCCCTTGAAAACCGGTTGCAGGTGCATGCCGCAGAAAACGCCCGCGTATCCACGCCCTTCGCTTTCAATTTTTTCATCAGCTCGTCTCTGGTGTTGCCGAAGCTTTCGTCCACCAATATGCCGTACATCCAGTACACGTTTTTTGCCCACGGTTCTTCGTAGGGTAACGTGAAGAAAGGATTCCCCGCCAAAAGCTCGTTGTACGTGGCCCCGATACGCCTTTTCTCTGCAATTTTCTCTTCCACCATCTCCGTTTGGGCCACACCGATAGCGGCTTGAATGTTGGTCATACGATAGTTGAACCCCATGACCTCGTGTACGAACCGCGGGTCCTGGAACCCCTGGTCTCTCAGGAGCCTGAGCTTTTTCGCAATTTTCTCGTCTTTACAGAGAACCATGCCGCCTTCACCGGTGGTGAGGATCTTGTTCCCATAAAAGCTGAAGCAGGATACGTCGCCGAAGCTCCCTGCTTTGCCGCCGTTGACTTCAGCGCCATGGGCTTGCGCGCAATCTTCAATGACAAACAAATTGTGCTGTTTGGCAATTTTGCAGATTGCTTCCATATCGCACGGATGGCCGTACATGTGCACGACCATGATAGCCTTGGTTCGTGGGGTGATTTTGGCTTCGATTTTGGTGGCATCCATGCACCACGTGCGTGGGTCTACATCGACCAGCACCGGTTTTGCGCCCGCGAGTATGACGGTATTGGCGGACACGATCAGGGTGAAATCCGGAATGAGCACTTCATCACCTGGGCCTATTCCCAGAGCCAGGTAGGACATATGAAGACCGGCGGTGCAATTGCTACACGCGATCCCGTGCGGGACATTGCAGTAGGCGCTGAATTTCTCTTCAAAAAGGGAGATGTACTTCCCGGCAGAGGAGATCCAGTTGGTCTCCAGGCAATCCGAAACGTATTTCATCTCCCGGCCGTTGAGTACCGGTTCGCAGACAGGTATCATGGTACGTCCTCTACCCAAGTTTGTGGTCCCGCGGGGTGAAGGTTCGAAAAAGCAGACCGCCCAGTCTCCTCACGCATGCTTTTTCACCCGGACTGTCCGGGCACGCCCTCTCGGACGCGTTCGGAAACAGAGCACGCTGATCTGTCCAAGGATGCCTCGGGTCGAGCGCTACCACATGAGTAGCACTACAGTTTGTCGACCGAAGAATGCCGTCGCACCGCACGCGTATCTTAAACTTTCCTCCCTTACACCGACCCGACCGTCAGGTCAAGAGAATCCTGTGCGACCGGCATGAGCATTTTCACGACCAGGCATTCCCATCCGCAATCCGCTCTGGTATCCTTAGAGTTTGCCGCGGGGATGAAACGGGCTGGCAGCCCGCGTGTCCACGCTGAACGCTTGCCGGAGAGACATGACAGATAGTCGTATGAGTAGCAAAACCATCACTTGTTTCCTGGCCGTGGGCTTGTGCCTGTACTGCCTTGCATTGACGATCATGTCCGGGAATATCGGGTTCGAAGGCGACGACTGGTGGGTGTTCAGTTGGCCTTACTGGCACAGCTTTCCCGAATCCGTGTGGTGTTTCGCGCGATTGTTTGCGGCCCGTGGAAGGGGTGTACTGGATCAGCCTCTTTGAGATCTTCGGGTTCAATCGCCCGGCATTTCAACTGTGTTCTTTCTTGCTTGCGGCGGGTGGTTGTCTGCTCATGGGAATGACCCTCGCGAAGGCCTTTCCGCGGCGTATGGCCTTTGTGAGCACCGCGGTGCTGTTTGCCTTTTTCCTGCCCACCATAAGTCCGCTTACGTACGTCATGGCAACGGACAATTCCCGATTGAGTCTGCTCTTATTCTGGGCTTGTGTGCTCGCGTATCAGCGGTGGGCAGGAGGTCGGACCTCGTGGCACGGCCTGCTGGGTCCCTGGCTTTTGTACGGCCTGGCCTTTTGCACGTACGAGGCCGCGAGCTTCCTGCTCTTTACCGTGCCACTCCTGGTATTTCCCGTGTGGCAGCGGGGTCCGCAGGCAGTGTCGCGCAGGGCCTTTGGGTTGCGCCTGGCCGTGGGAATACTGGGATCCTTTACGTCGGTCGTCTTGATCCGGTTTCTCGTCTTGCAAGGCGGAGCAGTGGCCCAAAGCAGTCTGTTTCCGTCGTGGGACTTGCTCTGGTCCTATCCCGCGCTCTTGCCGTTTTACCTGTTAGCTCCTTTTACGTACATTCCTACACAGCCGTGGGTGTGGGTGGGAAGCCTCCTCGTGATGCTGGGAACAGGGATCGTTCTTGCCATGTGCTTTGCCTCGGAAGGGGCACCTGCCTCCAAGGACCTGTGGTACAAGTGTACTGCTTATACGATGGCACTTGGTGCGATCATCTTGGTATTTGGCATGTTGCCGTATCAGTTGGCCGGTTATGGCGGCACCACGCCATCGGTCGCGGAAACCGCGTCGATCAAGTGGGGCATGGCGCCAGCAGGGTTTGCACCGTGGTTCAACTTCAACTGGTCCAGCAGGATTTATTCGGCAGGGTCTTATGGCGTCGCAATTCTTCTGGCTTCGGTTCTGACCGCATGGACGCGGAGCGCGGCAAAGATAACTGCCGCGGTGGTGGCCGCGGTGTGTATCGGAATCATGGCGTCGTTTCACATGGGCTTAAGTGAGGACTGGAAGGAAGCGGCACGGGTGAGGAACCAACTGATCGCCAGCCTCGTGAGTCAGGTTCCGGATGTCACACCGCATACCAATTTTCTGTTCCTGGACCTGGAATGCTCTCAGGGCCGCGCGCCGGTATTTCGCGGATGGAACGGCTTGCGAGAACTGGTCCGCATGATCTATTCGCGAAACGATCTGGGCGCGTGGTACGTGTATCCGTATAGCTGGAAATGGCCCAATCACTTGTTTCATCAGGCGATTGTGTCTCCAGATGGGTTTGTGAGCCGGGCAATGGACCCGGAACATCCTGTGGGACACGACAGCGTGATCATCCTCAGGCGCAGCGGTTCACGTCTGATTCTGGTGGATCGTATTACCGCAGGCGACGGACTGGTGCCCACGGGTATCAACTGGGAAGGAACTCGCACCCTTCACTCGAACCCCGACCGGATCAGGGGCTGGTGGGACGAGAAGGATTCGGTGCAAAAGCCGCCCAGAAACGCGTGGGAAACAGGGTTCATCACCTCCGTGGGGCTTGAGCGCATACCGTGGGTGGGTTTGCCCAAGAATTTCTGGGGTTCTCAGGGATCCATCGGCCCAATCACGAAAGTCACTCCGGGAAAATAGATCTTGTTACGAACCATTTCTGGTGTCGATGGGCTTTGCACACCTTGCGTCGTCCGTAGCGAATGAGATCCCCGTCTTGAAGCCTTCACCAAGTGATAAATTTGATAGCGAATCGGTGTCAGAGCCGTTGGATCTTCGTTCAGCGGCCCACCACCTTCTTTCAAAAACGCGAGCCATTCGGTTCGAAACCATCTCTGATTTGCATATTCGCACTTATAGTGCGATAAATGAATCAGAGAATCAGGGGAGGAATAACATGACGCCGCTTAAAACGTTCTTGGCCGTAGTGTTGCTGCTCGTCTGCGCGGTGGGATCGACCGATGCTGCTCGAGCAGTACGTGACCTCCCGCCCTTTGACCGACATCATTCGCGTCTCTTCCGAAAAACTCAAAGACCGTCCTGAAATCCCAACGCCGATCATCACGTGGGGCGGAGACATCGCGACCATTTTCGCGAACGGAAATGCGGAGAAAACCACTCCGGACAGCATTTTCGGCAAGGCAGGTCTCAAGCTCAAGCTGGTGCGTATCGACGACTTCAACAAGCAGGTGGAACTGTTCATGGCCGGCGACATGCCTTTCCTCCGCGGCACCATGGGCATGGTCAATATGGCTGCAGAAATCCTCTCCAAGGACCCCAGGACCAAGCCCATCGTGATTTATCAAATGACCTGGTCCTCGGGTGGGGACTGCCTTGTGGTCAAAGGAGGTATCACCGCCGCAAAGGACCTCAAGGGAAAGACCGTGGCATTGCAGGCATACGGGCCGCATGTGGATTACCTGGGCAATGTGCTCAGGAGCGCAGGCCTCACCATGAACGATGTCAAGATCCGCTGGACCAAAGATATCACCGGGACGGAAAATACCCCGGGGCAGGCGCTCCACCAGAAAGACGTGGACGCGGCCTTTGTGATCATCCCGGATGGCCTGATGCTCACGTCCAACGGCACCGTAGGCACCGGGGCCGAGGGCTCCGTGAAGGGCGCTCACATTCTGCTGTCCACCAAGACTGCCAACCGCATCATCGCGGATGTGTATGCGGTGCGCGCTGATTACTTGCAAGCGAACCGGCAGAAGGTCGAGGCCTTTGTCCACGGTCTCCTGCTCGCGGATCAGCAGCTGAAGGCCCTATTCAAAGATAAGGAAAAGAAGGTCGGAGCTTTCAAGAATATGATCACCGCGTCGGCCAAGCTCCTCTTCGACAGTCCTCAGGCTACGGCAGACACAGAGGCGCTCTATCGTGACTGCGAGTTCGTCGGATTCAGGGGTAACGTCCAATTCTTCGGCGATCCGAACTGGCCACGAAATTTTACCAACCTCACCAACGAGATCCAGTCGTCCTTTGTGAGCATCGGTCTGTTGAGTCGAAAAACACCACTGGACCAGGCCCAATGGCATTACGACAAGCTGCGCTCCGGCCTCACGGGCGTCGAGCAGGTTGAGTCTCCCCGATTCAAGACCGCTGAAGTGGCGAAAGTCGTGGAGCGCAAACGGGCGATGGGATCGCTCCAAGAAGGAGAGTTGTTCTCTTTCGAGATCTTCTTCCAGCCCAATCAGAACGACTTCTCCGCGGATCTGTACGCGAACGATTTCAAGAAGGTCGTGGAAATCGCCTCCAGCTATGGGGGAGCGGTGATCATTGTAGAAGGCCACAGCGACCCCATGGGGTTTCTCGTCAAGAGGAAGCAAGGCGCTCCCGAACTGGTGCTCAAGAGAATCGAGCAGGCTGCCAAGAATTTGAGCCTCACCCGTGCCAATCGCGTGAGAGACAGCATCATCGCGTATGCCAAGGACAACGGCGTTGCCCTGGATCCCAGCCAGTTCACGGTCATCGGCCAGGGTATCATGCAGCCCAAAACCGGCATATGCGCGGGCCTGCCTTGTCCTCCCAAGACCAAAGAAGAGTGGCGATCGAACATGAGAGTGGTTTTCAGGATCATCCAACTGGAAGCGGAACAGTCCGTGTTTACCCCTCTGGAATAGACCTGTCGGTCAGGAGATGAGCCATGAAAACGTGCATAGCGTTGATAGTGGCGACGCTTCTTCTCCTGCCCTGGTCTCTTGGCCAGGGCCAGGCCTTTGCGCCGCTGAAGAATCAGGACCTCAAACCGTTCCGGGTGGCATGGTTCTGGCAATCAGAGCCTGGGAAGCAAGAAACACCGTACACGCTACGGACCAACTGGCCCCCCCCCAAGAAGGACGATCGCACACAAACCGTAGCAGAGAATATCTTGGCCAAGAACTACGTGCTGATTTTCGACGGGTCCGGAAGCATGATGGAGCGAAGATGCTCGGGCAGCAAAAGAAAGATAGAGGTCGCAAAAACCGCGGTAACCGAATGGGCCAAGAGTATCCCTGAAGACGCGAATGTCGGATTGGTCGCGTTTCATGAGAACGCTCTTTCACGATTGTCGCTTACCGGCAAGACCCGAGCCGAGTTTCTGAAAGTCGTCAATGGGATCGCGGCGGGTGGAGGCACTCCTTTGGGCCGAGCGGTGAATCTTGCGCATGCCATGCTGGTGCAACAGGCACGAAGTCAGTTAGGGTACGGCGAATACCATATCGTCGTGGTCACTGACGGTGAGGCCAACAACCTTCAGGCGCTCGCGAGTGCAGTCAAGGCGGTGCTGGACACCTCCCCCATCCTGATTCATACCATCGGCTTTTGCATCAATGAGCGACACTCGCTCAATCAGCCGGGGAAAACGATGTACAAAACCGCGGACAATCCCCAGGCACTGCGCAAAGGATTACAAGAAGTTCTGGCTGAGGCGCAAAGCTTCGACGTCAAGACGTTCGAGAAGTAGGCTGGCAGTTCTTCCTGTGAACTCCCATGACCTGGAGTGTCACAACGAACCATGAAAATGGCACCCTGTCCAGCGACCAGCGGGAGCTGGCAAGTGCCTGAGGTTCTTGGGGATGGGGGTTTCCCGAGCGAAGTGATCATATGGGTTGCCAAAAGTTGCGACCGAATGGTTGGTGCTTTTGAAAGGTAGCGAGAGGCTTCCTGCACGAAGATTCGACGGCTCCGGGTGGTTTGTGGCAAAGAAGATCCACGGCCTACGACCCGCACCGAGCGATACATGCAAAAGAGTATCGGTTTGAGACCCATTTTTCGAGAAAGACCATTGCCGTCCCTTTGGCGATATAGCCGGAGTTGTCCATGAACAAGCGAATAGTTGGCGCGCTACTGCTTCTCACCTTGGGCGTGGTGGTGATTCTGGGTATCAAGTTCTTTATGCCGCGGATCCAGGAGACCCAGCAAAAGGCATTCAGCGACGCGAAGGACACCAAAGGCAGAATCACCCTGGCCCTGGACAGCTGGATCGGCTATTTCCCGCTACGGTCACCGGACATGATCAGTGCGATGCGTCGCCGCGGGTGGCTGCTTACCATCGAGGATGACAACGCGGACTATGAACGGCGCATGAAGCGGCTTCGTTCAGGAGAGATTGACTTCGCCGTCGTTACTCTGGACTCGTACATTCTCAATGCAGCTGCGCTGAACTTTCCCGGCGCGATCATTGCGGTGCTTGATGAATCCAAAGGGGGCGATGCCATCCTCGCGCGTCAGGACAAGGTGCCGTCTCTGGATGCGCTCAAAGGAGCGTCCGACGTGAGGGTCGCGTTCACTCCGAACAGTCCGAGCCATTATCTGGCCAAGGCCGCGGCGTATCATTTCAACGTGCCGCAACTGGTTCCTCCCGCGGGCCCCTGCCGCATCGAGACCAAAGGTTCGGACCAGGCTCTCGCCAAATTGCTTGCCGGTAAGGCCGATGTCGCAATCATGTGGGAGCCCGATGTCTCACGCGGGCTTAGCCCAGCCGGGTATCATCAAAATCCTCGGCACGGATGACACGACCAAGCTGATTGTCGACATACTCGTCGTAGGCAGAAAATTCTCGGAAAAGAATCCTGATGCGGTGAAAACGCTTCTTTCCACGTATTTTACGGTGCTCAAAAGGTATGCGGATCATCCGGAAGCACTCCACAAACACGTGGTGGAAGAAACCGGCCTTCCTGAAGCGGCCATCGGGCCTATGCTCAAAGGAGTTCGCTGGGTGAATCTCACGGAGAATTGCGAAAAGTGGTTCGGCATTGCAGGACCCGGATCATACGGTGAGGAAGGACTGGCCTCGGCCATAGATTCTACCGTGCGCATTCTGATGAATGCAGGGGACTTTAGGACCAACCCCATCCCTGACAGCGATCCGCGCAGGCTGACGTACAGCGCGTACATGGAGGAATTGTGCGTCAAGGGTATTCATGGATTCAACACGGGCAAACCCGTGGGAACAGGGGCTCCCGGCATGGCCGGTTCCCCCATGTTCCCGCCTTTGGACCGTGACGGATGGAGCAGGCTCAAGGAAGTGGGCACCTTGAAGGTTGACCCCATCATCTTTCAGCATGGCGGTGCGGAACTCGATCTCCTGGCCAAACAGGTGGTGGACCAGGCAGTGGAGCTGCTCAAGCACTATCCGAACTTCAGAGTGATGATCCGAGGCCACACGGGCACCTCAGGAGATGCAGAGGAAAATCAGCGGCTATCTCAGGAGCGCGCGGACGCGGTCGCGCGGTACTTGGAAGTGACTTACAATATTGATCCGAATCGATTGCTTGCCATCGGACGGGGAGGAGAAGAACCTCTCGCGAGACAGCCTGGAGAAACCCGGAGGGCGTGGCAATACCGGCTTCCCCGTGTGGAGCTGGTGCTGGTTCGCGAAGAGTTTTAATGCCAATTTGGGCGTTTTGAGGCGACAGGCGGCACGCCGCGGTCCGGAAGTGCCGCTTCTGGCAGGACTGCATCAAGCCCCTGAGTAGAAGGGATTCGGGCCTCCGCCGGGTTGAACCCGGAAATCACACCACAAAGCCACCAAGACACAAAGAAGTAAACAAACTATTCTCTCTCTTCTTTGTGCCTTCGTGGTTCATTGCCTGTGTCTAGGGTAATCCGTTTGAAAAACCCGATTCATGCGGTTCCCGTTGGTCACCACATCCGGCCCTCCCATGGGTGAGGTGGGTATACGACCCGAACGGGTTCCATTTAGCCCGCACAGCTGCATTTTTCCGGTCGACAGGGGGCGGAAGCTTCGGCCACCATGCTGAGAAAATACCGGTGTATGCGCGCGTCCCTCGTGAGTTCCGGATGAAACGACGTCACCAGTAACCGGTTCTGGCGCGCAGCTACCATGCGGCCGTCCTTGAGACGGCAGAGCACTTCCACGTCAGGGCCGACTTCCTTGATCTCGGGCGCCCTGATGAAGATGCCGTGGAACGGTCCCCCCGCGACGCCCTGGATCTCGAGATCTTCTTCAAAACTGTCAACTTGCCGTCCGAACGCGTTCCGCTCCACAGAGATGTCCATGACCGCCAACAAGGGCTGGTCGTGCCCTACGTTGCGAGCCATGAAGACCAGTCCCCCGCACGTGCCCCACATAGGCAACGATCCTGCACGCTCGCGCAGAGCATCCAGCAAGCCGTACTCTGCGGCCAGCTTACCGATAGTGGTGCTCTCCCCACCTGGCAGGATTATTCCGGCCACCTCTTCCAGGTGTTGTGGGAGACGAACTTCTCTCGCTTCGATGCCAAGTCGCCTCAACATCACGCAGTGTTCCTGGAAATCTCCTTGGAGAGCCAGGACGCCTATCTTCATCATCGGCGATCACCAACCTCTTCCTGCCAACCGAGCGTTTTCCGGCAGTTCGGATACGCCGATACCTACCATGGGTTCGCCCAGGTCCTTGCTCACTTCTGCCAGTATTTTCGCGTCGTTGTAATGGGTGACCGCCTTGACGATAGCTTTGGCTCGCGCGGACGGATTCCCGCTCTTGAAGATTCCCGATCCCACGAAGACCCCATCAACGCCCAATTGCATCATAAGCGCGGCGTCAGCTGGCGTTGCCACGCCGCCCGCGGCAAAGTTCACCACCGGCAGCCTTCCCAGCTCTGCGGTTTCTCTTACCAATTCTGTACGGCGCGCCGATCTCTTTCGCATATGCCATCAGCTGGTCGGGTCTTGTGGCGGTGAGTCGTCGGATTTCACCGAGCACAGCCCGCGTGTGCCGCACCGCTTCCACCACGTCACCGGTTCCGGCTTCGCCTTTGGTACGGATCATGGCCGCGCCCTTGCCCAGCCTCCTCAGCGCCTCCCCGAGGTTGCGACATCCGCACACGAACGGCACCGTGAAGTCATGTTTGTCAATATGGTTCTGCTCATCCGCGGGTGTGAGCACTTCACTTTCGTCGATATAGTCCACCCCTATGGCTTGCAGAATTTGCGCTTCCACAAAATGCCCGATGCGACATTTGGCCATGACGGGAATGGTAACTGATTCCATGATGCGGAGGATAAGGTCCGGATCGCTCATTCGGGCTACGCCGCCTTGGGCGCGAATGTCCGCAGGCACTCTCTCCAGGGCCATCACCGCGCATGCTCCGGCTTCTTCTGCGATCCGGGCATGTTCCGGAGTCACCACATCCATTATTACCCCGCCCTTAAGCATTTGGGCGTGACCTCTCTTGACGGTTTCCGTCCCTGTTTCCATGTATGGTCTCCCGACTCAGTCTCTGTGGTAAAAGCCATCCCCCGCGGGGGAAGGTCAGTTGATAGTATAGCACGTTGCACGGAATCGCGACCACGAACCGCGGGGTTTATGTGCGTACGTGTGGGCATGCAAAGGCCGGTCTTCTCATTGCGGGATCTCTTCGCTTATAAAATCCACCTGACCCGATTCACCAAAGGGGGATTGCGCTTTTGCTCATGACCTGCGTGTAGGTACCAGGCCTGGAATGATTGGCCCTCAGACAGCTGTGGAGTTACCCCCGCGCAGATCTCCCTTGAGCGTGGGGAAAAAGACCGCGTCAACCACGGTCCCTGAACCGCGTTTCGTACGGCCTTGGCCAACCGGACCATGCGTACAAGGATTTGAACCAATCAAGGATGCGAGATGCTCGGTTGTCGGCCTTTCTCATCAGGAATCAGGGTGGGGACGCAGTGGTCGATGTCCATACGTTCACGAGATTCCTTCCTGTGCAAGACCTTGCCAAGATTCCTGACCGCGGCCAGTTTCCCGGATCCGTGCGTACGCTCTTCTCGCGGGGGCACAGGTTTTCCTGTGATCTCGCCGTACACGGCATTGAGAATTTCTTGAAGACTGTTGAAAACCGTTTGCACGGTGGCAGGGTCAAAGTCAAAATCCCCGTGAGGCGTGCGGCTCCGTTCGAGAGTATCTTCCGCGATGTTGTATGCAGCGAGGACGCTCCGGATGATGTTTCTGCTTCCTGTGGATTTCCCGCCAGGCAATCCATGAGGCGAAAAGAGAAATCATTCCAAATAGCACGCACAGAACGAAAACGATGACGTTGAAGTACCTGATAGTTATATCAAGCAAATTCATATGTTCCATGAAAAGCTCCTTCCGTGGGCTCAAGAAGCAGCGGTCCCTTCGCGGAATCCACAGAGAATCTCTAGCAGGATTACGAGGCTCCGTCAACGGAGATGCGAGAAAAAAGTGCAGGTTTGAGCAAGGATGTCTCGATTTTACGGAACATATGCGAAAATGCAATCGTGTGTCGAGAAATGCCTGAAAAGCAGGCAAGAGCACCGCGCGGCAAGCGGTTCCTAGGAAAATGCATTTTCGGGGGAAGGCCCATCCCCAAGAACTTTAAGCACTTGCCAGCTCCCGCTGGTTGCTGGACAGGGTGGCATTTTCATGGTTCGTTGTGACCCTCCAGGTCATGGGAGTTCACAGGACCGCAGCGTTGAGCATATCCTACGAAGACTCGACGGCCTTGGGCCTTGGTGGCCATGCTGCACATCACTGCGCCAGTGCGCGGACCCCTCAGGTACGTGGCCTGACGTACGAAAAGGAGCACGTAGCTCCTTTTCGGTATAGTTGGGGTCTCACGTGCATTTCCCTCGGTCGCATCCGGCCCACAGGGCTCTCGCGACGGTCGGTTCAGCAAGCCCCGTGGTTTCACGCGCGGTCAACCGCGTTACTTCTTTTGTTCTTCTATCCTCTGGATCTCCGACGTAAGGAACTGAGTAAACGAATCGTCAGCAGCCATGAGTCCGGCCACGTCCGCTTCCAGATTGGAAGGTTTGATCTTGCAGATCCAGCCCACGGTGTACGGATCCTCATTGAGTTTTTCAGGCTCGTCCTCGAGTTCGGAGTTTATCTCAGCCACCTCCCCGGAAACCACGGCATAGATTCGTCCTACCCACTTGCCGGATTCGATGGAGCCGAAGGGTTTGCCCTGCGTGAGCGCGTCCCCTTCTTCAGGAAGGTCCACAAAGGTTATTTCACCGGCCTGCTTCGAGACAAACTCCGTGGCGCCGGTCACCACAAGGTCTCCCTCCACGCGGGCCCAGAAATGATTCTTGTCGTATTTCAGATCATCGGGAAACGAATAGCCTTCAAACTCCATCACTGTCTCCTTTCGCACAGAGTCGACAGCCACGAAGGGCTTGCCGCTCTCGGTGAAACAAGCCGAAGCGCACGCTCGGTGAGAAAAATGCTACCCTTCCAGGGTTTTCAGAAGATCCGTAGGCTTCACACGATTGAGCTTGAATCCAAGCTCGTCGGGAGATAGTCCTAAGGCTAGGCCCAAAACTTGGGGATAATAAACCACCGGCACCTTAAGGTCAAGGCCGGCAGCTTTCATAATTTTTTTCTGTTGGCCCTCGTACATCACGTTGCAGAAGGGGCAGACAAGCACGAGCGCGTGGGCGCCTGTCCTTGCCACATCTTCCAGCTTGATCCGCGCCAGAGCGTTGGCAATCTCCTCGGAAAATCCGAGCACACCGCCGCCGCAACATTCTTTCAGAGAAGGATAATCCGCAACCTTCGCGCCGGTGACCGCAATCAGCTCGGACAAGGTTTTCGGGACATCCGGAGAATCAAATCCGACCGTAAGCTCCGACGGTTTCAAATAGTGGCATCCATAATGGGGAGCGAGGAGCAACCTGTCCAAAGGTTTGGTGATCGCCTCACGGATGCGTTCCACTCCTACTTCCTCCCACAGTAACCTCATGTAATGGCGGACACGTACCGGTCCCTCATACCTCAGGCCTACTGATTTCAGCTGCTGGTTGACTTGTTCCTTGACTTCAGGGTGAGTGTCCAGGATATGGGCCGCTTCAGCTAAGGTCCCCGCGCACGCGTTGCACAGGGCGCAAATTTCCATGCCTTCTTTGTCCGCAAGCGCGAGATTTCTGGCCGCGATGGTCAGGGAATCCTGGGCGTTCACGGATTTGAGGGGAAATCCGCAGCAGCCAAACCCTTCATGATCATGGAAAGTAATGCCCAGACGCTGTGCGGTAAGTCGCGCTGAAGCCTCGTAATTCAGGTTTCTGACCGGTACCGTGCATCCAAGATAAAGCAACGCTTCCATAGAAACTCCGTTGAATCCTTCACTTGGGGACAAGACCGTCCCGCATTCCGCGAGACGCCGAGGATCTCAAGGGCAATGCCCTTGTTCTGATTGCCAAGAGTTTTGTTCGTGTGATTCTTCTGAGGTGTCGGGAGGTCCCCTCCCATCTTTCACACACACGACCCATTCGGTCAGAACTCATGGCAACTACGATAATTTTCTGTTCATACGGAACGTCACCCGGAAAGACCGGACGACTGCGCCACCCCTTCCGTAGGCATCTTCGACCACAAGAGGTCATGGTGCCGCGTGTCCGTGGATTGATCCGGAAATCTTGTGGAGAATGAAAACCATTCCCTGTGCGGTTTAGCCTAGCAGCGCGTCGTAGTCTTCAGGCTGTTCCTTGATCGGCGGCAAACCCATTTTTTCGCGCTTTTCGTTTTCAAACTCACCAATCTGGTAGAGTCGACCATGCTCTTTCAGCAGGCTTTTTTGCGCGGTGAGCCCTGCCGGCACACACGCTTCGGCCGCGGCGAGATTCTTGATAGCGAACATCACCTCAGTGAAGCTGACGTTCTGCGGACACACCTCGTGGCAGCCGTAACACGATGAGCAAAACCAAATGAACTCGCTCTCCAGAAGTTCCTTTTTCATGCCCAACAGCGCCATACGTATGATCTTCCTCGGGTCATACCGGCTGTCCACGGCTTTGATCGGACACGCGGCAGTACAGGCCTTGCACGCGAAACATCGCCTGATACCTTCACCTCCGCGCTGTGCGGCCAGACGATGTTTAAAGGATGGATCCAGGTCATTCAGCTTGATTCGGCTCATAAACGTGCTCCTGAGGTCGTCCCCGCATGCCGGTCCGTGCCAAGGAACCGCAGAGCGGAAACGGACAAAACGCTGTCGGCACGAGACGTTCCCACGACTTCACAGGTCGCATGAGAGGTCAAGACGATGCGCGCGAAAATCCTCATGCCGTATCTCATATTATGACACATGAAGAACAAGGTCCACCCGGAATTTGACGAGGTCTTCTCGCTCTATCGGTTTCAAGCACGCTGTCGGCACGACTCATACGAGTGGGCGCAGAAACGGGTATTACCAGTGCGCTTCTCATGAAGATGCATTTTTGGGGGAAGGCCCTTCTTGAAAGAAGGGCCTTCCCCCAAACCAACATCCCCAACATCCCCAATACCTTCAGGCACTTGCCAGCTCCCGCTGGTCGCTGGACAGGGTGCCATTTTCATGGTTCGTTGTGACACTCCAGGTCATGGGAGTTCACCCAAGTGACTTGGCAGTGGCAACCCTTTTGGGAACTCTTGCGCTTCTGTTATATCAGGTGCCAAAGGTTTCTGACCGAATGGCTCGTGCCTTGGAAACGTGGAGAAGGATCCCCTGAACTTAACATTCGACGGCTCTGCGTCGCTCGCAAAGAATAGGGACTTCCCGACCCCGAAGGAGAATCAAACGGACGAGACTCGTGTCGACCAGTATAAGACTCGCGTGGTCCCTCCTCCTCCAGGAGAAGGGACCTTGACTGGCCTTCGGACACCTGACGCTGCCTGTCCGTATTCTTTGAAACCGGAGCACGTGCTGAAGAGTAAGAGGAGGAATGAGGGAACGGTCTTTATCGACAGGACGCGTTCCCCCCCCCTCATCGATGCGGAAACGGAGCAAGCGGTTCCGTCCGTGGGAGTGGCCTCAGCGGCACATTCATGCCTGCCGCGCCCTGTACCACAGGGGGAAGACCGCCGGAAGTCGAAGTCGTCTCCTCCAGAGCGAGGGGAGCAGCACCTGAAGACATTACGGGCCCTGAGGGTCGGCGTTCGCGAGCTTCCTGCGTCGCCCCCATACGCCTACTGGACCTGCTTATTACCGTTCCAGGAGGTGCGGCGTACGAGGGATGCGCGAGATCCATGCCCGAGCACTTCCAAATGTAGTTGTACGCGTCAAGAATGTTGTTGACCACGTTGCTATACATGTCGTTCATGTCCACGGTCGTCACGATCATGTTACTGTCGAACTTGTCCGGAAAGCGGAACATATAGTACGGGTCGTCCTTGATTCTTCCGGCGAATTGATCGTTGCGTACGTGCCTGAACTCCGGCATTCCTTCCGGCCCAAGTCGTTCCATCAGTTCGCCCAGAGAGTGAAAATCCCCGTATCCGTCGTAAAAGAGCCACACGTCGATTTGAGACTCCGCGATGGCCCCTATAAACGAGGCGCAGAGCCTCTCCTGATACACAAGATCAGGAAGTGTGGGCATTTTCTGGAGCAGGACGGAATACGCGATCATCCCCAACCTTGCCGACAAATTGCCAGGCGAGGTGTCCATTTTCAATTCGCCGCCCTTGAAGGTTTCCACGCAGTAGGGAATATCCCTCATGAGCCGCGCGTACGCGTCTCGACGGACCTCTTCAATGTCTTTCTGTTTTCGAGGATTGCTCTCAATGTCGCGTATGACGAAGGTGATGCCGCGTTCAAAATCCTCGCGGTTGTGAAAGATAAAAGACCCCATGGCTCGGGGAAGCAGTTTGAGCAGATCCCCAATCATTATCTGGAAGAACCGCACCTGGCCTTCGTATCCGTCCAGGTTCCCACCGCCGGACCCGGCGCCGCACAGCGCGAAGGCTGACG
This sequence comes from uncultured delta proteobacterium, assembly GCA_963760985.1. Taxonomy (GTDB): domain Bacteria; phylum Desulfobacterota; class Desulfomonilia; order Desulfomonilales; family Desulfomonilaceae; genus JACRDG01. Next base: position 169,829 of record CAVXFM010000004.1, read on the forward strand.
TCGCGGGAAGCATGATCAAAATCGAGCAAAGAGCAACAGCCCGTATGCTTTTTCGCGTTTGCATCAATGTCCTCCACAAGAGGAAAAGTTCGCCCAGCGGTCGGGCGTCCCCTCAGCATACGGCACAAATATCATAATTAATGTAAAATGTCAATATATTGGACTAATAACTTACAATTCAACGAGTAATCCGTTACAGGCTTCGCGGAACAGATCGCGAACCTGTCCGCGAAAACCGATTACGACGCCTGTTTTTTCCACTTGGCCAGCAGGTTGAGGGCTTGGAGGGGAGTGAGGTCGTTTATGTCAAGGTGTTTCAATTCGTCGAAGATCTCGTCGCGATGATGCCCGAAAAGGCTCGGCTGAAAGACTTCGCTGGGGATTTTCTTGCCGTGGCCCGCTTTGCGGCTGCTCTTTGAGCTGCCACGAGGATCCAGTTCTTTCTTTTCCAGGTTTCCCAGTATTTCCCGGGCACGGGCGATCACCGCGTCAGGTATCCCCGCGAGGCGGGCCACCTGGATGCCATAGGAGCGGCTGCAACCGCCTGGGAGGATCTTCCGCAGGAACACCACGCGGTCTTCCCACTCTTTTACTGCAATGTTGTAGTTTCGGACGCGATTCTTGAACCGGGCTATTTCCACCAGCTCATGGTAATGGGTCGCGAACAGTGTCCGGGGTCCTCCATCGGGTCGGTCGTGCAGATATTCCGTCACTGCCCACGCGATGGAAAGGCCGTCGAACGTGCTGGTGCCTCGGCCCACTTCGTCCAGGAGCACCAAAGACCGCTCGGTCGCGTTGTGAAGGATTTCTGCGGTTTCGTTCATTTCCACCATGAACGTGGATTGGCCGAAGGTGAGATAATCCGCGGCCCCGATGCGCGTGAAAACGCGGTCCACGACTCCTATGGTGGCTTTGCTTGCAGGCACAAGGCCTCCCATCTGGGCCATCATGACCAGGAGCGCGGTCATGCGGAGGTACGTGGATTTTCCGGCCATGTTGGGTCCGGTGATGATGAGGATCTGATCGGTCGAGCGATTCAGGAGCACGTCATTGGGGACAAACGCTTCCCGCAGATCAAAGGTCTCCACGACCGGATGACGTCCCTCCTTGATTTCGATCTTGTCGCCGGACACCACATCAGGTCGGGTGTATCCTCGGGTATGGGCCACCTCGGCCAAGGACGCCAACACATCGAGCGTTGCAATCGCAGCCGCGGTGTGCTGAATCCTCGGAATGACCTCGATGAGTCGGCTTCTGAGTCGATTGAATATCTCGTCTTCCCGTTCGATGATTCGCTCTTGCGCGTTGAGTACCTTGAGTTCGTATTCCTTCAGGTCTTCCGTGATGTACCGCTCCACGTTGACCAGGGTTTGTTTGCGAATGTAATGCTGCGGAACTTTGCCCTGATGAGATTTGGTCACCTCGATGAAATAGCCGAACACCTTGTTGTACCCGACGCGCAGATTGGGTATGCCGGTGCTTTCTCTTTCCCCTGCCTCGATGCCTGCGATCCATTCTTTCCCGCTACGGCTGATGGACCGCAGCTCATCCAGCTCTTCATCGTACCCGGTGCGGACAACTCCCCCGTCACGAAGACCCGCGGGAGGATCGTCCACCAATACGGACGCGATGGCATGGGCCACGTACGACAGGTCGTCCATCTGCCGGATCCCGGCCATCATGGTGGAGTCGATATCCGCGAGCAATGCGATGAGATCGGGGAGCTTTTCCGCAGAGTGTCTGAGTGCGACCAGATCTCTCGGCAACGCGCTCTTGAGAGATATCTTTCCTGCAATACGTTCCAGGTCAGCCATTTCTCCGAGAACTTGCCGCAGCTCGGTCCTGAGCACCACGTTTTCCACGAGCTTGACCACGGTTTCACTCCGCTCGCGAATTTCAGCCACGTCCAGAAGGGGATAGGAGATCCACTGCCGCAGGAGCCGCGCGCCCATGCTTGTACACGTCCGGTCCAGAAGTCGCACCAGCGCGCCGTTGGTAGTGCCGTCTCTGAGGTTCTTAAAAATTTCGAGGTTTCTCAGCGTGGAGTGATCCAACACCATGTAATTGCCCAGATGGTACACCCGAGGCGGCTTGATATGGGAAGGCGCATCGGGTCTGGTTTGGCGCACGTACGTGACGATCACACCCGCGGCCAGGGTCATGGGCGAGTTGTCTGAAAGCCCGAAACCCTGAAGGTTTTGCACGTGATATTGTTCAGTGAGTGCGTCGACAGCGGAGCGCGGATCTCGCATCCAGTCATCCACAGGGTGGACGTAAAAAGAGTCGTCGGCCAAACCGGCCAACACGTGGTGTTCCGGCAATCCGTCGGGAATCAGTAATTCCTTGGGATCGAGTCGGCGGAGTTCCTCGCTGGCCAGGGATACCTGCTCGGTTTGAGTGACCAACAGATCGCCGGTAGACAGATCGAACGCGGCCAGACCGATGTGGTTGCCTTTGGCTGCAGCTGCCACCACATAGTGATTCTCTTCGGCCTTGATCGTGCGCGGGTCTTCGGTGAGGCCCGGTGTGAGCACGCGAGTGACTTCGCGGCGAACGATTCCCTTTGCCTTCTTGGGGTCTTCCATCTGATCGCAGACCGCCACCCGCTCCCCGGATGACAGGAGCCGCGAAATATACATTGATGCGGCATGATGGGGGAAGCCGCACATGGGGACGCAATCTTCTTTGTTCTTGTCGCGAGTGGTGAGTGCGATGTCGAGTATGCGGGAAGCCCTTTTCGCGTCCTCGAAGAACATCTCGTAAAAATCGCCCATGCGGAATAGGAGGATCGCGTTCGGGTGTTGCGCTTTGTGCTCGTGGGACTGGCGCATCATGGGGGTCAGTGCTTCGGCGTCAGTGCGGTGGTCTCCCACGGAATCCGTCCTCATACTTCTCAGAAATACGCGTGCGACACAGGCGCTCAGTCGAGGACGAATATACCGCGGAATGCTCTCCCGCACCAACGTGCAATTGCCCGCGGAAGCCCCCACCATGGTGGGGCATGGTCGTTGCCAAAGATCTCGTCCGAAGGCAAGAGCACTCAAGGGCAAGCCAGTAGTGGCATTAAATGCGTGGCCGCACCTGCCAAATGGATCGCTTACCCTTTGCCTTGCTCGCCCCTGTTTCTCATCCGTGCGTACGTGACCAGGGCAGCAAGGGCTTTGACCGCGCGCTCCGGTGAGGAGAGCACCGGGAAGCCTGCGTCCTGGAGCATGCGGTTGATCATTTCCTGACGGGTACAGAACGACCCGCCGACCACGGGTTTGCCATATTCCGTGGCAAGCCCTTGCAAGGCCTCCACGTTCGCGACGACAAACTCTCGAGCCATCTTCGCGGCTTCATCTGCCGCGGTACCCAAGGCCTCCATGGCCTGGGCAACCCTCAAGAACGGCATCAGCACGTAAATAAAGAGACCATCCACCTGGTCGTCACTCAGCAGTATCCGAGGTATGGTCTTGGTGTAATCCATGGGGTTCCGGTTGAACGTGAGATCCACCGGATTGCGCACGCTCGCGGTGTGGGGAACTAATTCGGTCACGGCTTCGACCGTGGACCGGGAAAATTCCGCGAGCTTGAGCCCGGTCCTTTCCGCGGTATCGGCAGCGGCCGCGCCCGGACCTCCGGAATGCGTGAGCACTGCGATTCGGTTCCCCCTGGGGAGCGGTTGACTTCCCAACACGTTGCAGAAGTCAAAGAGCTCCTCGATGGATGAAGCACGGACGATACCTGCTTGTTTGAACACGCCTTCGTAAAGCCGGTCCGGCCCTGCCAGGACCCCGGTGTGCGAAAGCGCGGCCCGGCTCCCGGATTCAGATCCTCCCACGTAATACGCGACAATCGGCTTCTTTCGCGAAACCTCTCGGGCAACCCGGAAGAACTCTCGACCGCGGCGGATGCCTTCGATATAGAGCGCAATCACCTTGGTATTGGGGCAGTGGCCAAGGTACTCGAGGCAGTCCGTAATATCGATCATTGCCTCGTTGCCCACGCTGAAGCCTTGACTGAAGCCCACGCCAAGTTTCTCCAGGTGCACGAACATCTGGGTGATGAAGCTCCCACTCTGTGAGGCCATACCTATGAACCCAGCGGGAGCGTCATAGGGGAAAAACGTGGTATTCAATTTCGAATGGGGATTGACCACCCCGATACAGTTGGGTCCGAGAAAGGTAATTCCGTGCTGACGAGCGATCTGTACCAGGCGCTGTTGAAGATCCTTCCCCTCAGCCCCCTTCTCCCCAAAACCCGCGGAAACCACAATTACGCGCTTCACGCCTGCTTCCCCGCACTCCGCGAGGGCCTCGGGCACCACCGTGGTAGGAAGGACGAACACCCCCAAATCCACCTTGCCCGGCACGTCCCGCACATGCGCATAGGCCTTGAGCCCTTTTATTTCTTTTTCTTTCGGATGAATAGGATAGACCGTTCCCTCAAAACCCATATCCAGCAATTGGGAAAGTTGTACGCTCCCCATACCCGTGGGATTGCTCGAAGCTCCCCAAAAGGCCACGCTTTTCGGATGCATCATCTGATAGAGCGGGCTTGATTCCATGTCGTTCATTGGATGTAACCTCCTGTCGCACACTCCGCGACCGTCATTGACCGATCAATCAATCAATCCGCCGACGCAAAAAAATGCTCAAGGCTCCTTCCGGGGATCTTCCCCGGGGAGCGCAAGGGTCAGCAGGAAAAGAACCAGCCACCACACCGCGTAACCGAGCATCACCGCAAACATCGCCATCGGACTGATCGCAATGGACGCGAAAATCAGCCGGTGGGAGGCTTCAAAGAACCCGCCAAAAAAAAGAAACGCCATCACTACCGCGAACGTAACCAACGCGGTGATTGCCCCTGCGGAAAGGGCTATGATCTGTCTCTTTGTCATGAGGTGTATGTTATACTCTGTGTCATGAGAATTTGACCGCGGCGGCGTACCATTCCACAGTTTCGCATCTTTGAAAACATATCAGTATGATACCACCCATTGGTCGATTCATACTGAAGTCGTTTGAGAATTACCACCATTCTCAATACGCTTCAGTATATCATTGAACGAGAAAAAACAGTAATGCCCAAGGAGTCGAACGTCATAAATCATGCGCGAACCTTTGCCTTCAACGCCTTTGCACCTTGAGACACAAGAACACCGGGACATTCAGGAAGATCTCTTGCTTCATGTCCAAAAGCCCGCCCGATATATCGGAAACGAAGTCAATGCGGTCCACAAGGACCCGTCTGCGGTAAAACTCCGTATGGCCCTGGCCTTTCCGGATGTGTACGAGGTTGGCCTCTCCCATCTGGGGCTGAAGATACTCTATGCAGTCGTGAACGAGAATTCCGATCTGTACGCAGAACGGGTCTATGCGCCATGGCCTGACATGGAAGAATTGATGAGGCGCCACGACACGCCGCTCAGGACCCTGGAAACCGGCACGCCGCTGAACCAGATGGATTTTGTGGGATTTTCCCTACAATACGAACTCTGCGCCACCACGGTGATTCAGATGCTGGAACTCAGCCGCATTCCTCTTCACGCGGCTGAGCGCGGTTCAGGGGATCCACTGATAGTCGGCGGAGGGCCGGTCGCATACAACCCCATCCCCATGGCCCCGTTTTTCGACGCGTTTGTCATCGGCGACGGCGAAGAAGCCATCCTGGACCTGGCCGAAACCCAGATACGATGGAAACAGGCCGGCGGTTCCCGCGATGATCTGCTGAAACAGTGGAAACAAATTCCCGGCGTGTTTGTCCCTTCCTTGCACATTCCGGGAGAGACGGTTCGTCGAAGGGTCCTCGCTGACCTGGCACACGGAGCAATGCCCACGCATCCGGTGGTCCCTTTTTGTGAGATCGTCCACGACCGAGTGGGGGTGGAAATTGCTCGCGGGTGCACGAGGGGCTGTCGTTTTTGTCAGGCAGGCATGCTGTACCGGCCCGTGCGAGAGAGAGAACCCCACCAGATTCTCCGGTGGGTCAGTGACAGCCTCCGTTCCAGTGGATGGGAGGAGGTCTCGCTCCTGTCCCTTTCTTCGGGTGACTACTCACAGATTTGCGAGCTGATCGGCAAAATGACCGAGGAGTTCGCGTCGGACAAGGTAGCCCTGTCCTTGCCGTCGCTGAGGACTGACACGTTCTCGGAAGAAATGGCCTTGCAGATAAAGAAGGTGCGCAAAACCGGTTTTACTCTGGCTCCTGAGGCGGGAACCGACAGATTGCGTCGGGTCATCAACAAGGGCAACACCGAAGAAGACCTGGAACGTGCGGTGTCCAAGGCGTTCAGCGCGGGTTGGCGCGGTCTGAAACTGTACTTCATGATCGGCCTACCCTTTGAGACTGACGACGATCTCATGGGGATTGTCGGGCTCATTCGCAAAGCCTCCAAATGGGCGGGCCGCGGGAAGATTACCGCGTCAATTTCCACGTTTGTTCCCAAGTCGCATACGCCATTTCAGTGGGTTGAGCAAATTTCTATGGACGAGATAGGCAGACGCACCAGGCTCATAGGCAGCTACTTCAAGCGCACAGGAGCACGCGTGAAGTTTCATCATGCGCACGTGTCTTTCCTGGAAGGAGTGATCGCCCGCGGAGACAAGCGCCTTTCTCGGGTGATCGAGAGCGCCTATCGCAAAGGCGCCAGGCTCGACGCATGGGACGATCAGCTCAAGTTCGATGTCTGGATGCAGGCCTTTGACGAATGCGGCATCGACCCGAATCAATACCTCAGTTCAAGGCCCCTTGACGAGCCCTTACCGTGGGCCTTTATTGATACGGGCATGCGGCCTGAATTTCTCCGGGAAGAATGGGAAAAGGCCGGGGCAGAACAGCATACGCCGGACTGCCGCAGCGGCGACTGCGCAGGATGCGGCGTGTGCGACTGGGAAGAGATAAAGCCACGGCTTGCGGTTTCTTCCATAGAGGACATGCGGCCGCTCGTGCACGATCAAACCCCTTCGGCAGAGGCCACGATTCGGAGATTCCGGCTCCATTATGCGAAATGCGGGCAGATGCGATTTCTCGGGCATCAGGATCTCATCCGCGTGTTTCACCGCACCTTCCGTAGAAAGGGCATAGCCCTGGACTATTCAAAAGGATTCCATCCCCATCCGAGGCTGCGGTTTTCTCCGCCCCTTGCTTTGGGTGTGGAAAGCAGGTCCGAGTACTCTGGAGTTTGATACCGCAGACTGCAATGATCCAGTGGCAGATATCTCGCAGAACCTTATCAACGCGCTCCCTCAAGGTATCGAACCGATAGAACTGACAGAATTGGCATTGAACGAACCGTCCGTGTCTGCTAGAATTCATGCGTTCACCTACGAGATTGCATTACCGGTCTTACGTTCAGTTGGGGAGACCACGGGGAAGGTGGAAGAATTCCTCGCAGCCCCGAGTTTCGAGATCACCCAAGTGCATAAGGGAAAGAGTCGTACCCGTGATCTCAGGCAACTGGTAATCGATGCGACCGTGTCCGAAGGCACCCTGCGCATGACCGTGAAGGCAGACCAGGCAGGGTCTGTGCACCCTCTGGATGCGTTCGCTGCGGTAATGGGTCTGACCAGAGACGAGGTGAAGTGCCTAAGGATCGTGAAGACTTCCGTACAATTCGATTGATCACGCCTCAGGAGCGAGGGACAATACTATGTCCAGTGAAATCGTGATGAACATCACGGAGCGGGAAACCCGCTTGGCCCTCGTGGAAGACGGTCAAGTGGTGGAGATCCACATTGAGCGCAAGGGCGAAAGGGGAATTGTCGGCAACATATACAAGGGACGCGTCATCAAAGTCTTGCCGGGAATGCAGGCCGCTTTTGTGGACATCGGCCTGCCCAGGGCCGCGTTTCTTTACGTGGGTGATGTGCATCCCCACGTCCACGACTTGAACTTCATGGCTCAGGAGGAAGAAGACGAAGAACCGGAACCTCAGGACGAGCAGATTCGCGATGACATGGCCGAACAGTTGCACACGTTCACGCCCATTGAGGAACTCCTCCAGGAAGGCGAGGACATTCTCGTGCAGATATCCAAGGAACCGCTCGGAAGTAAAGGGGCTCGGGTAACTTCTCACATCTCTATTCCAGGACGACACCTGGTATTCATGCCCACGGTCGATCATGTGGGAATCTCTCGAAGGATCGAAAACGAGCCGGAACGCCAGCGCCTGAAAGAGATTATCACACGTATCAAGCCCCCCTCCTGCGGGATCATCGTGCGCACCGTGAGCGAGCACGAAACCGCGGAAAAGCTGAATGACGACTTGACCTTTCTCCAGGGGACCTGGCAGCGCATTATGGAAAAGGAAAAGATTGTGCCTGCGTGTTCGTTGATTTATGAAGACCTTGATTTGTGCCTTCGAGGGGTTCGTGATCTGTTCACCGAGAACGTGTCGCGGCTCGTGGTGGATTGTCGGGAACAGTTTCATCGCATTGTCGAGTTCATGGACATGTTTCTGCCCGCGCTCAAGTCTTGTGTGGATCTGTACGAGGGGGATGAGCCGATTTTTGAAAAATTCGGCGTGGAAATGGAGCTCAATAAGGCACTGGGGAGAAAGGTCTGGCTGAAATCCGGCGGGTACATCAACATCGACTTTACCGAAGCCCTGGTGGCCATCGACGTCAACACCGGCAGATACGTCGGAAAACGTAACCTGCAGGAGACCATACTCAAGACCAACTTGGAAGCTGCAAGGGAAATCGCGTATCAGCTTCGGCTGAGAAACATCGGTGGAATCATTATCGTAGATTTCATCGATATGGACCGTCCCGTGGATCGAGAAAAGGTGAGCAACTCTTTGCAGGAATTCCTCAAGAAGGATAAACAGAAGACCAACATCCTCAAGATCTCTGAGCTTGGCCTGGTGCAGATGACGCGCAAGCGCACCCGGGAGAGCCTCACGCGCACGTTGTGCGAATCGTGTCCGTACTGCGAAGGAAAGGGCTTTGTAAAATCAGAAATCACGGTATGCTATGAGATTCTTCGCGCCATCGTGAGCGACATCGCGGACAACAGATCGTCTGCCATCAGGGTTTCCGCCCACCCTGAGGTGGTGAAGCTGCTCTTCGAACAGGAACGCGAGCAATTGGAAGCGATCCAGAAGAAGTACGACACGACGATCCAACTCAATCCCGACCCGAATCTGTTTCAGGAGCAGTACGAAATCACCGGGATTTGAATTCAATCATGGGAGCGAATCGTCTGTTCTCCCGTGCGCGGGAAGCATGATCTAGACGATCGCGGAGGAGAACCCCGCTGAACCATATCCACATGAAAGTCGTTCTGGCACGACACGGTGAAACCGTGTTCAACTGCAACCGTATCATCATGGGCCACGAGGATTCCGAACTGACCCAGGACGGCATTCGGATCGCTACGGGTGTTGCCCGCCTTGTCGAGGCTGAAGCCATTGATGGAGCCTTTTCCAGTCCTTTGGGCCGCGCGCTGACGAGCGCGCGCATTTATACACAAGACATACCCGTACCCATAGTCACCAGAGATGCAATGGCCGAGCTTGCCTGCGGAGACTGGGAAGGACGATCAAAGGTTGAGGTCAAACCCGATCCTTTTCTCATACGCGACACGTGGGATGATCGGCCGCCCGGAGGAGAAAGTTACCGAGATGCGGAACAACGTGTGGGGTCCTTTATCCGCGAGATCCGTGCGCAGACTGCCCTCACCCGGATTCTGGTCGTGGGACACGCGGGAGTCAATCGGGTGTTCCTGAGACTCTGGCTGGACCTGCAGCCGGAGAGGGCGTTGCACCTACGCTGTCCGCACGACACGGTGTTCGTCTTGGGAAACGAAGGAGAGGTCTTCTCCAAATCGTTGTCAGAAGGCGTGATCAAAGGGCTCCTGCCCGGACAGGCCTCCGCTCCGGGAGCCTTAGATGGTGGTGCAAGGCCATGAGGCACGCGATGTCACAGTAACTCGGTGCTTTTCCGATGGAAATGCATTTTCGGGGGAAGGCCCTTCTTGAAAGAAGGGCCTTCCCCCGAACCCCCATCCCCAAGAACTTTAAGCACTTGCCAGCTCCCGCTGGTCGCTGGACAGGGTGGCATTTTCATGGTTCGTGGTGACTATCCAGGTCATGGGAGTTCACAGGAGATTATGACGACGCGTCATTGACCGGCTTGCGGTCTGTCCGAAGGAGGCCCTTGGCCAACAGCACGGGCTCGGGAGGCAAGTGTTTCACCACAGGGGAGCCGGCTTCGGCGCGGCCTCTCACCAGAGGGGAAGCGAGAGCGCTCACGATGATGTTCCAGCCGAGCCGGTTGTAGGGAAAAATGGATCCCAATCTCCTGTCGACCCAGCTCAGCGCGTCGAGGCGGAGGAACTGCTTGCCGGAACCGGGAATGGCGGGGAATTTGTACGGTATCAGATAGACCGATCGCCAGGTTGCCGCGCTGAAGCCTGCATCCTTGAGCTTGCCGTGAAGGCCCATGGGAGTGTAAAACCTGAGGTGCGTGGGGTCCCATCCGTACCAGTCCTTCTCGCCAAGCCAGTTGCGGTGATACGTGCCTTGGAGAAGATAGTTGAGGGAAAGGGCATTTTGAGTGCTCAAGATGAGCTTTCCTGCGGGCACGATCGCTTCTGCTGCCGCATAGAGGAGTGCCTGGTCGTCGGGAACGTGCTCGATCACGTCCTTCATGAGTATCACATCAAATACGTTCCGTCCGAAGCGCACGGGGAATCGGTCGCTTTGCACGAACGAGCACACATGTGCCACACCCTGCGTCTGCGCAAAATAACGCGTGGTCGCGAGGGCTGACTCTTCCGCGTCCACGCCCACGACTTTGGCAGCGCCTGACTGAGCCGCATACACGGAGAAGAACCCGGCCCCGCAACCGTAATCAATGACACGCTTTCCGTTCAGATCGCCCATCAGTTCCCGTATAAAAGCGTTCTTGACACGGCTGTACGCCTTGTTCTGCTGCTCCAGATAGGCCTGGAGCGCCTTTTCCGGGTCCTCGGATTTCAGCCAGTGGTCATCCGGATACGTTTTCTGACGAGGGTCTTTCAAAAGTCTATCAACTCCCTGAATACACTCTCCCAGGCCTGACGCTCGCGGCCATAGGAAAACCCGCGCATCCGGGTTCGCCCCGCCGCGGCCAGCTTCTTTGCCAGGCCTGGATCTTCCATGAGTTCCGCCAGTGCGTGGGCAAGCGCGCGTGAATCACCCCACGGGACCAGCAGGCCTGACACGCGGTCGTGAATCAACTCCGGGTTCGCTCCCGTCATGGTCGCTATGGACGGCACGCCCGCGGCTAGTGATTCCATGAGCACATTAGGGCACCCTTCTGACACGGAGGGAAGCACGAATACATCCAAGGTTTTCAACCAGCCGGGCATCGCGTCATGCGGCAGGGGGTCGAGTAATCGCACGCAATCCCTGGTACCGGTCCGTTCCACCATGTGAGCGTACGTTTCCTTTTCTGCCGGCCGAAGCCTTCCGCGGAGTTCCAGGATCAGCGGTCTGCTGTCCTTCAGCCGCGCCACGGCCTTGAGAAGATACGGGAGGCCTTTTTCGTACTTGAAAATCCCCGCGCAACCGATGCGAAACAGCTCATTCTCCTTGTCGCTGCCAATCCACTGCGTATCGCCCACGTCTACTGAATTATAAATGATCCGGGTTTTTTCTGCCACAGGAGTCAACGCGTGAGCCATATCCATGAGCTCATGACTCAGAGCGACCAGACGATCGGCGTTTTCCAGCCCACTGCGACACAACCCCACCTTTTCCGGGCTGAACGGGTATTTTTTCACGTCATTGCCCACCACCGCGAGCACAGAGGGGACATGCATCCGTCGAGCCAGTAACCCGGTGACATATCCTACGGGATAAAGGAAGAAAGAGAGAAACAAATCGAAATCTTCATCGCGGTGGAGCATTTCCAAGGACTGGTACATCATCTGCAAAGTCAGCGTGTGCGGGCATTCCCAAAGATCTCTGTTGCCAGAGCCCACCCTCTCTTTGGCCACCGCGAGTCTGTGGATGCATACTCCCTCCACGTGTGACGTGGTCCGATTCTCGTCGAGCAAAACCATGGGCTGCGTACTTACTGCAAGATGGGCCACGTGGACCTCAAGCCCCATGTCCCTCGCATGAGAGGACACGCGCTGCACGGTTCTGGCCAGCCCTCCCCATTGTTCAGGGGGATACTCGGGGGTGGTTATGCAAATTTTCTTCACGCGTTCCTCGTTAATTCCCCAGCACTGCCCTGTTCTTTGCTCCAGAGTTCTCCCTGGCAGATGCACCGAACGTCGCACCGAAACGCACACAGCAAGCGTGAACGAGTCTTCGCCCTGTCACAAACCGCGAGCCTCAGACCGTGCCCTGCGAGAATCAGCCGTCTGATCTCTTCATCTTGTACCGCCGGGAGGACCCTCTCGTCCTCGCTGCGCTTCAGGATACCAGCGGCGGTCACCTCAGTTCAACATGATAATGCAAGGGACACTATCCTCAAGTACATCCATGCCGCAAGGAAATAAGGGGGCTTTGCTGAACGTCGGAGAGAACGATTCCTCGGCCGGCCATCCCTTAGTGCCTTTGTGATTTGGTTTTCCACGTTCCACCAAGGATAGACATGATTGTTTACATTAATAAATATGCTTAACACCTTGAGGTTTCGATCGTTATTGACCAAAATATCTCAGTGTGATATGATCATACCTGGTCCAAACTGCTTTCTAAGGCTCCGCTGCACTTCTTTTTTCGCGTGTGGCGCTTTCGCGGGCCCCCACCGCGAGCAGGTTGGCCAGGGAGTTCACCATGTGCAGACTTACCAAGACTTGCGCCTTCCTCATCCTCGCCGGGCTCATGTGCTGCATACAGGCTGGCGAGAGCAGGGCATTCTCTCAGACTAAAATTACGGAAGTAAGGATCAGTGAGGATCTGAGAAGGGTCATCATCAAGGCCAATGGCCCTCTGGATCCGATCCAATCCGGTCGGCTCGAAGGTCCGTCCCTACTCGCAATTCAGGTGCCTGACGTCAGCCTGGGTGATGTGGATCACACCATTTCCAATCCGGACAACGGAGCTCTCTTCGTGAGAGTAGCGCCTTCTCATTCAGGCGTGCAGATCCTGCTCGATTTCGGGAAAGCCGCGGTTCCTCGGTACAGGCTGCGGCTGATGGACGACTGCCTCATCGTCTTTCTGGGACCGCCAGGGACGCACGCGGCAGACTCAGAGCCCCCTGCGTTTTCGGCCGCAGCCGGAGCTGCAGGGTCGCAACGGCCCTATTCGCCCGCACCGCCCCGACATGTGGGTCAGAGCGCGACCAACGGTCGTGCCGATTTGAGCGTGTGCTCTGCCGAGGTAATCAAAGGGAAGGTGGTGGTGCACGTCGCGAGCAAGAAGCATCCGGGTCGCATGTACCGGATCGACCTCGGGCTGAATCTCGATGATCTCGGATTTCAATCCGCGAGCATCGTCCGAACACGTGAGCGCAGCCGGCATCCTCGTCGAGCGAGAGGTGCCAAGCCTCGTACCGTGGCTGCCGCTGGCCCGGAAATGAACCATTCGGGATCTCCTGCCGCGGCATCGCTCCGTGATAACCGCAGCACCAAGCCTGCACCACGTCGTTTGCCGGGCCTCTGGCCGGCCCAGGGGCCTTCTCGCATGTCCCTTCATTCACGACGGGGAGCGCAGCCACGTTTCGAGCCGAGGGAGTCTCTTGCCGCGAAAGAGCCTCGGTACCAGGAAGCGAGCAGGATCGCCCAGCAATGAATTCCCCGCAAGATTTGCCCTGCTCTTTGCTCGACACCCAAGGATGACTGGTGTAATGTCTGCCGGACCACCATGCGTGAGGGTAGATAAGGCGATCGTTCGCTGCTGCGACACGGATACTGCAGAGAAATCCGTTTTCTCGACGGCTTACGTAACAGAAGGCGAAGCAGGCCGCGCGATTCACGCGAAGGCACATGGTTTGCTCGCGTCTTCCGTTCTGTGCCCTGTGCCTTTACGCGGGTCCCAAGAATGACGCGTGGATTCTTTTCCATTGAATGGTCACGACAGGAGACATCAGGTTGACAAGGAAAGCACTCTTCATCCCGATCTGGTTAGTGGTTGCGCTGGTTGCCGTGAACGTGACTGCCTCATGGGCTTCCAATTCAGGCGAGTATCTCCGGCAAGGGTACCAGTCCTTTGTCTCGCGGTCATGGGATGCGGCAATAGCGTCGTACACCAAAGCCATTGAACTGAATCCCGGAAATGCGGACGTGTACTTTCAGCGAGGCATAGCCCGCGAGATGGCAAATAAGATTGGCGACGCGATCAAAGACTACGAGAAAACGCTGGAATTGAGCCCGAACCACTATTTGGCCATGGAATACCTCGCCAAACTGTACGAATCCGAAGGAGATTACGCGAGGGCCGTGGATCTGTACGCTCGGGCGCTGCCGCTCGTGGACGACCCGAAGTGGAAATCTATCATCAGGGTATGGATTTCTGATGCACACCGCAAAATGCACCAAACTGCAGACGCACCAGCCACGGGCGCTCGGTCGCAGCGACAGGGGTCCCTTCGCCCCAGGTAGCTGAAATCCCGCGCGGCGGATGGTTTATACTCTGATACCGATTCGCGTTTATAGGGGTTGCCAAAAGTTTTGACCGATATTCTTCATTTTGTACTTGTACTTTATAAAGAATTGTGTTCTTGTGGGGGGCATGGCTCGTCTACCGAACATGCCCAACGCAGAGAACTGCACACAGGCAGAGTTGGATACTGCTGCAAGCGCTGCGGTGTCCAAGCGTAGTCATGTTCGTCTGATGGCGATCAAGGCATTGCTTATGGGATTCATCTATGACCAGGTGGCGGCGCTTTACAGTGTCTCGCAGCGCACACTGTCCCGTTGGGTGAATGAGTTCAACCATTTTGGCATTGATGGCCTCATCGAAGGTTCTCGTATCGGGAGGCCCCGCAAGATCACCCCTGAACAAAGTGCACAATACGAAGACCTCTTCGAGCATCCGGAGCATGTCAACCGCAATCACTGGACGGCAAAGAAGTTTCACGGCTATTTGACTAAGGAGCTTGAGCAGGAGATAGGATATCGGACCGTAGCTCGGTGGCTCCACGAGCAGGATTTTCGCTTGAAGGTGCCCCGTCCCTGGCCCAACGGTCAGGATGAGGAAGAAAGAAAAGCTCATGTGCATAAGACCAATACCTATCTGAGCGATCCGGAAATAGACCTCTGGTATTTGGATGAAACCGGGATAGAGGGAGATCCTCGTCCACGCCGACGTTGGGCAAAGAAAGGGAAGAAATTCCGCCACCCCTATCAAGGGACCCACATACGCATGAGCGCATCGGGACTGGTGTGTCCCAGAACCGGTGAATTCTATGCCCTCATGATCCCTCGTTCCAATACGGCAATTTTTCAGATCTTTCTTGATAACGCCAATGCGGACGTTGCCTTCCAGAGAAAGCGAAACATCCTGATTTTGGACAACGCATCGTGGCACAAAAGCAAAACCCTTAATTGGGGCCGTTTTGAACCGGTTTTCCTTCCTCCCTATTCACCAGACCTCAATCCGATCGAGCGCTTGTGGCTACTCATGAAGGAAGAATGGTTCACCGCCTTCTACGCAAAATCCCGTCAAGAGCTGGTCGATCAAATGATTCAAGCCCTCAACTGGGTCATTGATCGAAAAGAGCTCAACAAAAAGACTTGCGGTATCCCCACTAAACTGTGACACAATACAGCCGCGGCTAATGGACTTCCGTCACCCAAACTATTCCGGACAGAAACTTTTGGCAACCACTATAAACACGTAAGATCGTAGGGCTGGGGATCTCCTGAGCGAAGTGATGAGACGGCCTTGCGTCGTCCGTAGCGAAGGGGGTTCCCAGCCTGCTGCCTGCGCCAAGTTGTACAGTAGAAAGCGAATCGGTATGATGCGTTTTATTTCACCGAGCCCCTAGTTGACCAAAACACATTGAGGCCTTCACCCTGCTCCACTGGATGCGAACGGTGGCCCCTTGGTACGTGGGATAGTCGAGCGGGGCCCTCCGCGGCTGGTCCGATGCACCGGAACGGGACTGCTCACGGCTTTCCAGATGCCGCGACTTTCAATGCTCCGCGCTTACGATTGCCATGGTGCCAGGCGAGCCAGACCAACCTTCAAACCAAATCGATTGATGAGGGTTTCTGCCTCTTCCGGTCGGGGAACGATAAGGAACACCTCCTCGGCCGTGAAGGTGGAAAGGGTCAAGTCCCCTTTCATTCTCCATTCTCTTTCTGCCGACCAGTGTGTGCCTTGAGTTCGGTGAATCTGGAACAGGTACTTCAAGTCGTCGGACAAATCCCGGAAAAATTCTTCCACCGCGTAGATCACAGGTCGTGCCCCCATGCTGAAAAGACGCTCTTTTTTCAGGGCAATGCCGTAAGGCTCGAACGACCAGCGCAGCAACCCCGGTCGCCATGCAGTAAGTTCCTGCAAATCTTTCGGGAGTAACTCGGTAAAACAGATAACCGGAGTATTTCCTCGGACAAGTCTGGGGGAAGCGCGGATCGTATCCTGCTCGAGGATACGGAGAAGCGAGTCGAACCCGGTGTGGGCTGCTCCGGGACGGTCCTCAATGAGCGCTCTGCTATATTCCGCATTCGTCTGGCCTGGCCAAGGTCCGACGCAGGATCTGGTATAATGAATGAGATAGGAACATCGGTCGGCCAAATCTCTGGCGTCTCGCACGGAATACGAGCCAAACTGTGCTGGCTCGATTCGTCCCATTGTCGCACGCCTGCCGGTAAGCATGACCGGCTTCTTCTTCTTTTCCGCAGTGCAGACCGAGACATTGCAACCGGTCGACAAGGATGGCTGCCCCTCATGCAAAGGTGACGGCCGGATGGGAATCTTGCGTTTTGCAGCTATGCGCAGCACCGATTCCATGTTTCCTTTGGGCCGGACCTCCGCGACCATGATCGTTGACGCCAACGCGGTAACGAGATGATCTCGCGCGACGTAGCGAGAACTGCGAGATGGCCGTTTGCCTGGCGGAAACGCGGACACAAACAAGGTGTGGTCCATGTCGAACAAATCGCCCCACTGTGCCATGAATCTACTCAGTGAAGACGCTGAAGCCATGAACGGCAAGACATCGTCACAGACGATGATTGTGGGAGAACCTCTGGCCAGCTCGCTGACCACTGTGTGAGCGGGGGGCCCGTACCCTGACACCACCGCAAAATGGTTCTCCAGAGCAGAGCGAACCATGGCCTTGGTAGCCAAGAGCCAAGGATCACGGGGACCAATGTGGCGCGGTTTTCTCGAGTTCAGGATCGCAGCGGCCGGCTGATCGAGAAGCGAGCGTTTCCCCATCGCGAACCACACGGGAGGGAGGTCATGGAGCCACGCGCAGGGCGCTTGTACGTCCCCCTGCTCTATCGGCCATATGTCTCGATTCAACCAGGTCTCAGAAAGCTTTTCGGCTCTCTCGAAAGCGGACGATCGGGGACACCCGCGCGGCGCGCGCGTCAGCCCTGCAGCGTCCAAAACCGCGGCCACGCTTCCGGTCATACCCTTGCGCGTGTGGAGCGCGAGGGAGCGTGCCTGAGCGAGAATTTCGGATCGGACACGCCAATCCACATCTCTGCGTGGCATGAGAAGGGCTGCAAGGAAAAGAACCGCGTGCTGATGAGCGTGTCGGGTGCCACTGTCCATGGCTGACTCATGCTATTGATCGCGACCCGATATCGTCTTTACCGCGGAGCCTGTCGGATAACCACAATCGCGGCGACAATCTGCCTACTCAGCACCTCGCAAAAGGGTCTCCTGCCTCGGTACCGCAATCGTTTGGGAGTTGTCTGGAAAGAGGTCAGGGGAGAAACCTGTTCATAAGATGGTTTTCACCCCGGGACCTCTCTTTCATGGACAAGGTGAGGGACTTGCCAATGTGGTTCCGCATCTTTGGAAGAGTCTCAGCGACTCCGGATTGCGCAACGGCCTTCATTGGCGCGACTTCACTCCACGGGATCTGATGAAGAGTCATCGGGATTGTGCGGAGCAGCCGTGGTCGGGGCATTCTTGCCAGGCTCATCAGGCGTGGAGCGCCGACTTGCCTTACGCTGCTCCAGTTCATCGATGGGATTCCTCTTCCTGAACAGAAAGAATCCGTTGGACTCTGAGGTAAGCCCCGCAGTAATCTCCACACTCTTCTTGCGGCGCTTGACCGCCCCTAGTCGGGCTTCCATCCGAAATCTCGGTTTCGTGTGTTTCACGGTGAGATCCCCTTTGCGAGCCGGACTTAGCCCAGGAGTTCTTCGACAGCGTCTTCCAATACATACACCGAGCCGTCTCGGTCCGTGTACAGAGGAATGTTTTCGGAAATGGCATACTTCCCGTCCGACAGGACTACGACTCGTCCCTCGGATTTGACCAGCGAGGCCATCTCGTCCGGAGTGACCTTCCACGGGATCTCATCCTGGTCGAGAACATGGTTCCCGTTCCAATGCACGTTGAATGAGGTGCTCGTTTTCTTGTACAAGTCTTTTACCGTATGCCAACCCTCGGAATTCACGACAGGAAGGAGGTCTTCCTGAACGCCAATCGGGATTACGAGTAGCAGCTTCTTTGGTGGTTCGGCCATGAGAGTGCTCAAACAAATTGACTTAGCCCTCGGCCGGAGGCACGAGGGGTTATGCAGTGGCAGAGGCCTGTGGCCTGACCGACCGCGCGCTCACCTCTACGGAAGAGTCAAGGACAGGGTCTGATTGACTTTTCCGAGGGACGGCAACTCCCGTCCATCGAACCGCAGCCGCAATCCGCCTGCGTTTCCAGTCTGCAAATGGAAACCTGACTTGGCCGTGAATATCTGGATCTCGTCCGGGGCCATCATCAACTCTTCGGGAGGACCATTGTCCGGCTCAACGCGGACCCACGCTTTGGAAACGGCCCTGATTTCAAGAATCTTCTTCCCATCTTGGTTGGTGCCCCGATCGTCGAACGAAGTCTGTAGCGACTCCTGATTCGTTTCCTTGGAGGCAACAGGAGTCCGTCCCTTGACCGGCTGCACCGTGGTGACCGTCGGCAATCCGCTCTTCGCTCCGTGGTCGGAAGGCATGAGCCTGGTTATGCCCGTGGTAAGGAGAATGATCAGCGACACTACCCCGGCAGCAGTGAGGACCACGGTAAACCATGGATTGTGAATGAATGACCCCGACACGGGTTCCTGGTGGAAGACCGGATGCTCTTCTTCCGAATAATCAGGGAGTTCTCCTTGTTTGACGAACTCGTCAAACCGCGCCAAGGCCTCGTCCGGGTTCATTTCCAGGTCGCGAATGTACGACCGTATGAAACCTTTGACGAATACCCGGGGCGGAAGAAGGTCGTACCTGTCCGATTCCAGGAGGACAAGATTGGACACTGCAATCTTGGTACTGTCGGAGATTTGTTCCAGTGTCTTGCCCTTTTCCTCGCGTAAGCCCTTCAAGTATGCGCCGAAGGATTCCATCAGTCCTTCCAAACCGTTATCAGGTCACTTCCGGGAATCACTTTTTGCTTGTTACCACACCGAATGTGTGTGAAATTCGGACCGATTCTCCCGTTTTCGACGATGAAGAAAGCCGGTCGGCATTCCATATCCTTCGTATTCGGCCGTTTCCGTCGAGACCTCTTGAATTCGATTATCACTCCGGCTCAGGATGATCAAGTGTTTATTTCCAAAGGGCCCCCACGATTGCTGGCCGCCGCGTGCTGGAAAATGCTGCAAGGTCGTTTCTGCGCGGTGGCCTTAGCATTTCTGTGCGCGGGCATCCTGACTGCCAGGCTTATTACGTTACCTGATTCCTCCTGGACCTTTGTTTCCTTGATTCCTGCACTCTTTCTGCTGTTCGTCGCGGTGAAACGCCCACGACCGGGTGCGAGTTTTCGAAAAACAGACGATCAGGGGGCCGTGGCGAGTTCATTCGTTGCACCGGGAAGAACCCTTTTGCTCGCAACAGGGGCCTTTTTCTTTTTTCTCGGACTCCACACTACCACGGACGAGATGCGATTGGGACAAGACTTTGAGCCGTCCCCCGGCTTCTGCTCGATCTACGCTACCGTGTCCAAGACCCTGGGAACGGCACAAGACTTCCGTATACTACTCCTGAAAGCCGGATACAACCAGAGCGAAAATCGTACGTTGCCAGGTTGCGGAAGGCTCTTTCTCAGAAATGATTTCATTTCGCTGTGTTCAGGAGACCGAATCGCCTTTCGTGGGCGCATCAGAAAACCCCGAAACCTGGGCAACCCCGGCGAATTTGATTGGGCTTCCTATTGCAGAAACGATGGCATCGTATGGCTCGTGTCGGTGGTGAAGCCTGATGGCGTCCTACTGATTCATCGGGGATCACGGTGGAATCCCTCCGCGGTCCTCTATGACACGCGAGAAGCGATGCGGTTGTTCTTGGACAAATGCTCCGGACGTTTTTTGGCGAGGTGGGTAGATGGGCAGACTGCCCAAGACGTGCGGACTTTTCTCAAAGCTATCATTCTAGGGGATCGCAGCGAGATCGGTTACACGGTGAGGTCCACGTTTGCAGATTCCGGGTTGGTGCACGCGCTGTCTGCTTCCGGAGTGCATGTGGCAATAGTGGCACTACTTACCTTGATCCTCGTCAAGATCGTGACGCGCGGGGCCCCTGCAGTCTTTCTCTGGATGCCTCTGGGGAAGATTTCCGCGGCAGCGGCAATTCCTGCGATGGTGACGTATTGCATGCTCGTAGGAGCAAGCGCGCCGGCAGTCAGGGCCACCATCATGGGAGTCGTATTGTGCCTGGCGATCCTGGCCGATCGCAGGTGGGATTCGTTCAACTCCTTGATTGTCGCTGCTTTCCTCATTCTTCTCTTGTATCCGCTCTCCTTGTTTGCCGTGGACTTTCAGCTTTCCTTCGTGGCAGTAGCAGGCATTTTGCTGGTAGCTCCGTCTCTGCAGCGTCATATGCAAGAAGCGCTTGCTCACGATCCGGGACAGTGCGGTGGGATGCCCCCGGGCAGAGTCGCTCGTTTCACCCGGAGATTACTCTTCGGCGCAGCCTTCGTACTGATCACGTCCTTGGGCGCTACTCTTGCAGTAACACCCCTCGTTATCCAGTTCTTCCATTCTTTTCCCGTGTACACGCTGTTTGCGAACCTTCTGGCTGATTCGCTGTTGACGGTGGCTCTGTTTTTCGGGCTGTGCGGAAGTGTGATCGGGCTGTTCTCCTCCGGTCTGGGTTTGCTGGTACTTCTCCCTGCCGATGTGTGCAGCTATTTCACGATCAAATTGGCTGCAGCGGTCTCGGCCATGCCGTATAGCACCCTCAAAGTGCGCCACATGACCGTCCTGGAATTTCTCTGCGTGAGCGCGGTGGTGTGTACCGTAATATGGACCATCCGAAAGCCGGACAGCGGATCGTTGAAGCGCGTGGCTATCGCGTGTGGCGGTCTCGCTGCCAGCGTGGTGATTTCATCTCTGTGGGTGGCCGACCGTGTAGACATGCGGGTGACCTTCCTGAACGTGGGCAAAGCGGATGCCGCATTTGTCGAGCCACGCGGCTCCAATGGCCTCCTGATTGACGGGGGGCTACGAAATGAATATTTCGACTCCGGCCCAAGTATTATTCTGCCTTTTCTCTGGTGGAGCGGAAAACGGACAATAGATGGAATCATTATCAGTCATCCGCAGATGGACCACATGGGTGGTCTGCTCTCGGTCGTGCCTCACGCGCTGCCTGCCCGCGTGTGGTGGAATCCTGTGGACCCTTGCCCGGATTATGTGAAGCAGATTCTCGCGGAAGCTCGGAAAACCGGCTCACAGGTGCTCCCTGCCGACAGAAACCGCGCTTCGGTGCGAATCGGTACGGCACTGATTCGTTTCCTCAACCCACCCTGCCCACCGGGTTTCGCTGCCGATCCCCATGCGCTCAACGACGCGACCGTAGTATGCAGAATCGAATGCGGAAGAGTGGCGGTTCTGTTCACAGGTGACCTGGAAGCTGCGGGGGAAGCAGAACTCGTGGCCTCAGGTTTGCCGCTGGCAGCGGATGTATTGAAGGTAGGCCATCACGGTTCCAGGACTTCAACCTCGCGTCTCTTCGTAGAGGCAGTGCGACCAAAGGTGGCGATTATCTCATGCGACTATCCACCGGCTCGCGGATCTTCCGGGCGTGAGGTGGTGGACCGGCTCCTCTCCGCGGGCTCACAAGTCTTCTGGACCGGCAAGGACGGAGCGGTTACCGTGGAAACCGACGGCAAGACGCTTCGCGTGAGCACGGGCAGCGGCACACCGAAAGGACACGCAATCGGCAATTCGCGGTCGATTTTGGTTGACACCGCAAAGGTCTGCCGCTAAGTTTAGTAGTTTAACGGGTTAGTCGTCTTTTCATCAGAGGAACCGTCAATGAGGGTAGGACTCAAGATTTTCACCGGCAACTCGAACCCCCGCCTCGCAGAAGCAATCACCCGATATATGGGCATCCCCTTGGGAGCGGCCATGGTGGGCTCTTTTAGCGATGGCGAGATTCAGGTGGAATTCAGGGAAAACGTCCGAGGTATGGACGTCTTTGTCATTCAGTCCACGTGCCAGCCGGTCAATGACAACATCATAGAACTTCTTGTCATGGTGGATGCCTTGAAAAGAGCCTCCGCAAGCCGCGTGACCGCAGTGATGCCCTACTACGGCTATGCACGGCAAGACCGAAAGGTAGCCAGTCGAGCTCCCATTACCGCAAAGCTCATTGCTGACATCATCACGGCAGCAGGAGCGGATCGGGTCCTGACGCTCGATTTGCACGCGGGCCAAATTCAGGGTTTCTTCGACATCCCTGTCGACCATTTGTATGGAGCGCCCATAATGGCCGCGGCCATCAGCGGGGATCTTCAGACGAGCGAGTGTGCGGTGGTGTCGCCGGATGCGGGTGGTGTGGAACGCGCCAGGGCCTTTGCGAAACGACTTGGGAGCAATTTGGCCATTATCGATAAGAGGCGTTCCCAACCCAATGAATCCGAGGTCATGAACGTGATCGGGGACGTCACAGGACGAGACGCCATTCTGTTCGACGACATGGTGGATACTGCCGGAACGCTTGTAAAAGGAGCCCTCGCGCTTCAAAGAGCAGGGGCGCGCGACATCTACGCATGCTGCACCCATCCTGTGCTCTCAGGGAACGCGGTGGACAAGATTAACGACTCGCCCATCAAGAGACTCTACATAGCGGACACCATACCCACGGAGGCCAAGGTGGCCGCGTGCCCGAAATTGCAGGTGGAGTCTGTGGCTCCGCTACTCGGAGAAGCCATTAGCAGAATACATAGAGAGATTTCTGTTTCGGAACTATTCATCTAATACAGCCCCTTCAGGGGACACGCTCGGGGACGAGATCGAGCCTCTCGGAGGCTTGTGCCGGAGGAGATAATGAAGAGGATCAGTTTACCTGTGGTTACACGTGCGGAAACCGGTAAGGGCCCCGCGCGGCGTCTGAGAATGACCGGGAACGCGCCCGCGGTGCTCTACGGAAAAAAGAGTGAGCCTGTCAAACTTGCGGTAAACGTGCGAGAGTTCGGCAAGATACTGGACGAAGTAGGAACCAATGCTCTGTTCGATCTTAAGATCGCGAGCGGAGATGGAACCACGTCCAACCGAATCGCAGTGGTCAAGGAACGTCAAGTGCGACCGGTTGATGGATCGCTCGTGCACTTGGACTTCCTCGAAATCTTGATGACGGAACCGCTTGAGGTGACCATACCGCTACATTTTGAGGGAAAACCGGCAGGTCTGGAAAGAGGCGGAAACCTCCAGACCGTGTCCAAGGATCTGCGCATCTTGTGCCTGCCTGATGACATTCCCGATTCCATAGTGGTAGACGTTTCAGGGCTGGAATTGGGCCACTCGATTCACGCGGGAGAAATACAGCTGCCCAAGGGAGCTTCTCTGGCGCAGGATCCGGGGTTGGCCCTCGCGACCGTCCTCGCGCCGAAGAAGGCTGAGGAAGTTCCAGAAGAAGCCGCAGCCGTAGCTGAGGTTGCCGAGCCCGCGGCCAAGAAGTAGTGCGAAACCCGTTCAGGCACACTTCCCTGTAACGCGCACAGTCATGAGGGGAGTAGCGGTCGACGGAAGTTCCCGAGCCAAGGGTACACGCCGGTTCAGCAACGCGAGGCGGGACAATGGGAAAAGGTGTGTTGTTTGTGCTTTCAGCGCCTTCCGGAGCCGGTAAGTCCACGCTCATCGAGAGGATTCGACCGCTTTTCCCGGACATGCTCTACTCCGTGTCCTGTACGACTCGGTCGGCCAGAAACGGTGAGATCGACGGGGTCCACTACCACTTCCTCGGTCCAGATCAGTTTCGGAAAATGATCGAGGAGAACCAATTCCTCGAGTGGAAAGAAGTCCATGGAAACCTGTACGGCACCCCGGCAGATCCGGTGAAGGAAGCTATAAAGAGCGGTCGGCGCATGATCCTCGACATTGACGTACAAGGAGCTGCCGACGTGTTCCAGAACTTCGCGGAAGCCATCGGAATCTTCATTTCCGCGC
Organism: uncultured delta proteobacterium; assembly: GCA_963760985.1. Classification (GTDB taxonomy): domain Bacteria; phylum Desulfobacterota; class Desulfomonilia; order Desulfomonilales; family Desulfomonilaceae; genus JACRDG01. The sequence goes on from CAVXFM010000004.1 coordinate 194,311, forward strand.
CTAGCCCGGAAGTCTTGGAGCATCGGCTTCGCGCTCGGGGGACCGACTCTGAAGATTCGATTCGTATTCGGCTTCGCAACGCACAGAATGAAATGAAGCGGGCAGGAATGTTTCGGCACATCGTTGTCAACGATGACCTCGCCACAGCCACCCAGAGGATCGCGGCGATTATAGGTGAGGAATCTCAGGGGCCTGCTGCTTGAACGCTATTCAGGTGACTTCCCGATCACCACGTTTACCACGCGGGTCTTCTTTCCCCGTCTGATCTTCATGCGCAGCACATCTCCAGGACGCGCCCCCGCGACGATCCTGGAAAGGTGTCGACCATCCCGAATCGCCATTCCGTCAACATCAAGAATCAGGTCACCCTTGGTAATGCCCGCGCTGTACGCAGGGGCCGCGCTGAGAACCTCATCCACCAGAGTGCCTCTCGGACCTGACAGCCCCATTTGCTTGGCTTTGTGCTCGTCCACGTCTTCCACATATATTCCGACCCATCCGCGTGCAGTCGGGACTGCCGGCCGACCTGCCTGGCCTATGATTTCGGTGAGATAGTTGGACGGTATGGCGAAGCCGATGCCTTTTCCCGACGCGATGATGGCCGTGTTCACTCCGATGACCTGGCCGGCCATATTGAAGAGCGGACCTCCCGAGTTGCCGGGATTGATGGACGCGTCGGTCTGGATAAAGTTGTCATCCGGGCCGAGGCCGAGAAAGCGCCCCTTGCCGCTCACGATTCCGACCGTGACCGTGCTGCCCAACCCAAACGGGTTCCCCATGGCAAGCACCCATTGGCCGACCTCCACATGAGACGAATCCCCTATCGCTGCCTTTTGGAGAGGATAAGGCGGAGTTATCTTCAGGAGCGCCAAATCAACTTTGGGGTGAATCGCGATGACTTTCGCAGTGACGACCTTGCCCGAGGAAAGGGTGACCAGTATCTTGCTCGCTCCATCCACCACGTGCCCGTTGGTGACAATATGCCCTGCGGTGTCGCAAAAGAAGCCGCTGCCGAGACTGTCGTTCGGGGGACGTTCTCCCGATCTCAGACGTTCATCGTACAAGCGTTGATTCAGCCGGAAAAGGCGGGAAGGCGGCTGAGAGCTACTTTGAACCACTTGGCGCTCAATGGAAATGTTCACCACGACGGGACGCACTTGCTTGATGAGATCAATCAGTTCAGGACAGGCTGACGTGGCGACAGAAGCCTTTCCCACGGTGTCATCGCGAGCAGTGGCCTCCGTGGGGTAATGACACAGACACATGCCCGCCACGAGCAGCGCAATTCCCACTCTGTAATGAACGGCCGGCACGATCATGCCAAACCCTCTTGAATGGTACGACAGGTTTCACAGGGGGGGGGGCCACACGCGGCATTGCCTCACTCCCTGAACGTAGTTTTCTACCAGTCCCGCGGGCCGGTGTCAACGTCCGGAGAGATGCCACGTATCATGTGCGCGCATTTCCGCCGAGAATGATCAGCAGTTCCCGGATAATCTTTGCCGCGGTGATGGTACTGGTTTGGGATGGGTCCAGTCCGGGGTTAAGCTCGACCACATCTGCAGCAAGAAGATTCATGCCATTCAAGAAGCGGAACAGCCGCTCCAGGTCTTGATAAAACCACCCCCCCGGCTCAGGGTTTCCTGTTCCGGGAAAACACGAGGGGTCCAAGACATCCAGATCCAAGGTCAGGTACATGGGCAGGCGACCGATGATCTTTCCCAAGAGTCTTACCGCGCGAGGTTCCCACTCGATCAATGTGGCGTGTGCGCGCATCCACTCGAACTCTGCACGTGTACCTGCCCGCACTCCCAGTTGGATGAGACGGTGTGGCCCTATCATGTCCGCGACTCGTTTGATGACCGTCGCGTGATTCACAGCGCTCCCTTCGTACTCGTCCCGCAGATCGGAATGCGCGTCCAGGTGGATGACGTAGAAATCGCCGTACGCCTTCTTGAAGGCTTCCACTGCGGGCAAGGTAATCGTGTGCTCGCCTCCGATGAGCAGGGGACGGGCATTGCGGGCAAGTGCGTCCGCGACTCTCGTGCCTATTTCTGCCAGAGACGGTTCGACCTGTTCCGGATGCAGCGCGATATCGCCTGCATCGCAGAAGACCGCATCGGACATATCGCTATCCAGGAGCGGAGAGTATGTCTCAATGGAATCAGAGGCTTCGCGAATCGCCTGCGGCGCTTCAGCCGCGCCCCTTCGGTACGTGGAGGTGACGTCCAACGGGCAACTCAGGATCACGGGCCTCCCGGAAATGATCGGTCCCGGCTGGCAGCCGAGAAACAAAGATTGCTTCATGAATCACTCAACCACACAGCCCGAGTCGTGGCGCCATTGCGCAGGAAGCCACGCACGTCCATGAGTATAACCGGCAAGAAACAGCCGTGTTGCCTTGAAGTTCTCGGGCAGGAACACCTCGTGGACGTACCCTTCTCGTAAAAGGGTCCCTGCACTGAAAACTCATGTTCACAGGAAACTCTTGTGCACCAGCTTTCTCACAAACACCGGCAGAGCAAAGGCCCCGCGGTGCACTTCAGCGGTATAGTAATGGAGCCTGTTGTGGAGGTACGGGGCCAACTCGGCCGGGGCCTCCTGCAGAGGATCGTGGGAAGCGGAACAAAGAGTAAACGACCACAACCCTCCAGGATAACAAGGTATGGTTGCCAGATAAGGCCACAGGCGTTGCGGCCCGAATACCTGAGCGAGATTCCTCACTGCGAGCATGAAGTTTTTCTCCATGAAAAGAGGACTCTCACTCTGGCACACCATGGCTCCGCCCTTCTTGAGGCTTCTTTTCACCGAGTCATAGAAAGAGGTCTCGAAGAGGACTGCAGCAGGTCCCACCGGATCGGTAGAATCGACGAGCACCACATCGAATTCCTCCTGAAATTGCCTCACGTACGCGGCCCCGTCCCCGAGCACTACCTTGACGCGCGGATCGTTCAGCCCGGATGCGATTTCCGGAAAGAATTCCCGGCACGAGCTTACCACCAGCGGATCGATTTCGCAGAGGGTCACGGATTCAACCCCCGGATACTTCACCACTTCGGTGACCGCTCCCCCGTCGCCCCCACCTATGATCAGGACCTTTTTGGCATCTGACACCACAGACAACGCGGGATGCACAATCATCTCGTGGTACACGAACGCATCCTTTTCGGTGAGCATAAAACATCCGTCAAGCACCAGCACGCGCCCCACTGCCACGGTGTCGAAAATTTCCACTGTTTGAAAATCGCTCTTACCCTCGAACAGCTTATGCGTGCATCGCACGGAAAAGCCCGTCCGGTCCTCGAATCTCTCGGTAAACCATTCGTCATGTGTTACGGACATAGCACCACCGCCGCAAAAACCGCTCCCATCCTTTGGACGACGTGGGTAGCAGAAATACTCCTGATTTCACGGATCCGCACGCCCCGCACCGACTCCATCCCCTCTCGTACCATCTGTCTGGCCGCATGCTCACATGCCTGAGGAAGGCCGATGTACGTGAATTCCATAATCAGGCCGGGAGCAGCAGGATCTTCCGGGATGCCCACCGCTACCGCAGCGGAGATGACTCTGCCAGGTTCAGTGAAGGTCAGTGCGCCGTACGCCACGGGCACAAAAGAACCCTTCTGCAATTCGTACGGCTCAATTTCAAGACACCGGGGAGGCAGGATGCTACTCATCTTCACCAGATTGGTATCTCCCACCTTCGCGTCGAGAAGCGCGGCATCGAACGCGTTAAGTTCCGTTGAAGCATCACCGCGGCCAGCGGTAAGAAAAAACTTGGTGGCCACAGGTCCGAACATGTACACCCCTAAAATATCAGCGAAACCGTTCACCGCCCTGGTTTGCAGGGTCAATATCCCGAAAAACCTCTCGCACGCTGCGTGCGGTATCTTCTAAGCTTTCGGTCAGGTGAGCGGATGCAAATTACGGTTACCGGACTCTTCCTGCAACCGGGCTAAGTTGGTCTGTACTTCCACACCGCAGAGTTAAGGCAGGGCCTTCCTGGAAGCAGGAAGGGCAGCGGCCGGCATAAGGTCGCAACACTGCGGCCCTATTCCTGAGCCTCATCCTGTTGACACTCAGTGATGATTTCTCTCTTCATCTGGTCGATCTCTTCGCGGATAGCCTCACGGCTTCCGTGAATAAACATTTCGTTCTTGGCCATGCGATCTTCAAGGACTTGCACCTTCGGAAGCATGAAAAATACTGTGTACACGCCAAGAAAAACAAGCAAGATCAAGTTCGCTATCTGGACTGCCCACAACCAGAATCCGGAATGAGCCTCCGATCGCCTTGAGCTGTTTTCAGAGCGGCTGGTTCTTGAAGCACTGACAACAGGCTTGGGTGGCACTTTGGTTTCCTGGACATGGGAAGGCTCGGGCTTCGCAGAAATCCCTGCGTGGGAAGGCACGCGGAGGTCCGAAGATATCTCAATCGGGATTCGCCGTGTTTCTCGTACCTCGTTCCCCTGGTACACGCGAATGGTGATCTCTCTTCCGTCGAGTTGCGCCAAAAGAGCCGGATCCGGTTCGGGGATCAGCACGATGAAGATCCCTTGCTCTGCGGGCACGGTGAACCGATGCCACTCCTCCTTGGGAATTTTCGTCTGTTCGAGCTTTCTTCTAATCTGACCGAGCACGAAACCCTTTTCGGGGATGTCAACTCCCAGGGTCTGCTCCTTGCCGGTGCGATTGTCCACGTTAATAATTTCGCCACGTTTGAGATTACTCTCATTAAACACTACTGCGGTCTTGTCCACATTGATCGACACATCGCGACCAGCACCCAGTTGAACGGTACGCTCTCTTTCGCTGACCGACTCAGCGGAGATTACCGGCTGATGGTCAACACGTATGGAAAAAAGGTCCGCGAGTTTCTTTCCTGCAAACAGGTTATGGTTGGATTTGTCCACGATTTTCACACCGATGGACTTTATCATCGATTCCTGGAACACGTTGGAAATGCGGTCGTACATGGGGCCGGCAAAGGGCACGGGCCTACTGATCCGATTATCCGTAGCGATCCACTCCACCTGAAGTAGCGCGACATTTCTGAGGAGATTCCGGTTTCCGGTATTCAATTTCAGTGCAAAAAAGCGGAATTTGTCTCTAGGATTCGTCTTTTTTATCACCACTTCTTTCTTTTCTACTGCCACGTTCAGTTTCGGCACAAAATTCCCGTCTGCGTCCTTGATTCCGTACGTCTCGCACAAACCTGTATGCGAAAACAAGGGACAGGCCAAGAGAAACCAAAGCCAGCAACAGGCCACGCGTGACCTGCCCGTACCACATTTGTCGTTTCTTCCGGCTCATCACGGTCTGCTCACCTGGGACGTCCGACTGGAAAAAATAGAGGTTTTTCTTAAAGTTGCGGTATCTTAACAGGGGAAGACCGGAAAATCAACGAATAAGTTACTCATTGAACAGTGCGAGACTCTCCTGTACGTGCTCTTTCACGCCGCGGAAGTGAATCCGATGCGCAGGAGAAGTCCCGTTTCTCGCAATGGCTTCACGATGCTCTTTGGTGCCGATCCCTTGTGGCGGTGAAAACCATACGCGGGAAATTGCTCGTGCAATTCGCTCATGATGCGATCGCGTGTCACCTTGGCAAGGATCGCCCCGGCAGCAACCGAACAGCTCAATCTGTCTCCTCCGATGATGGACCGTTGCGGTATCTCCAGATCCAGCTTAATGGGACCGTCGATCAAGAGGAAGTCCGGAGAAGGCGCGATTCCTGCCACTGCTCTGGTCATGGCGAGCCGAGCAGCTTGCAGAATGTTGATTTGATTTATGACATCCACCGACACTATGCCGACACCCGTGGCAATGGCGACGTCCTGAATCTCCGCAAAGAGTTTTTCCCGAACTTTCGCGCTCAGCAACTTCGAGTCATTCAGTCCCGGAATCGGCACTCCCCTCGGCAAGACCACGGCAGCGGCCACCACAGGGCCGGCTAACGGTCCGCGACCTGCTTCGTCCACTCCGGCAATCCGGAAAGCTCCTCCCTCTGCGGCTTGTTGTTCGAAAGCGAATGAAGGGAAGGTCTTGCTCGCATTCCGTTTCAGTTGAGTCATGTGATTCACCATAGGGGCTTACGTATATGCATGGCCTTCATATTGCCCAACCGCGGCGCATAGGCATACGTGAAACTTGCGGAACGCCGCCAGATTTCACTCGCATTGTTTTCTCGGACCACATGTTCATAGCACAACCCTTTGATCGATTGATACCCCGCCGCCCTTGTGAGTGACCACCATGCTCCAGGGTGAGGATTTCTGAGGCCGCCAAGTCCACCGGCCAGGCCATCCATGATCCCTTTGGTTGGCACTTTATTGCAAGTTTCCGCAATCGGAAGTGAATTATGACAACCTCCGCTTCGTGGGCAACGTTTCGGCAAAAGAATTGGCTTCCTGAAGGTTTTTTTTGAGAGAAATGTTTTGGACGGGGCCGACTGTTCTGGTAAATCATTTGGGACCGACCCCGGGGGGATTGAGCGAGTCGGAACGGACGTCGAAGCCGCGCTCCAATCCGTAGCTCAACCGGCCTGATTCACCGAGTGAGGAGTTCAATATGATCAATTTGATCGAGCATGTGCTCGGACTGACCGACAAACTTATGGGAAGCCTTTTAGACTGGCCATTTCTTCTTTTTGTGGTGGTCGTCTGGATCATGAGCCGATACCGGGATCAGATCGGCTCCATGCTTGACCGGCGGGGAGCAGTGGGAGCCGGAGTGGTAATCAAGGCAGTGCGACGGGAAATGGAACCGGTGCTTACCCAAGTTGCAGGACTGGGGCAGGCAGTATCCGACTTGAGGTACGAGGTGGAAAGACTCCAGGCTCTGCACGCAGAAAACCGCCTATCACGGGTACTCGAACCGGTGAACCAGAAGATCAAGACCCTCCAGGAAGCGATTGCCCGCACTCAGGCGCACACAGAAAAGATGATCAGCAAGGATGTACCTGACGCGCTGAGTCAAGAGCGAGCTTCGGTGCGAGGGGAGATTGAGACCGTGCGACAGTCCGTGGACCAGCAGGCAGCACGGATCGAAACACGCGCTGCACAGGAAGCGGTCGATCGGATCGGCGCTCAGGTGGAAGCGGCTCGGGTAGAACTCGAATCCGTGACCAAGATGTTACGGGACTTGCAGTCTCACTCGGAAAAGCTCGCCAGCAAGACCTCAACCGAACAGCTCAAACAAGAGATCGACTCCCTGGCGCAAGACTCGGTGGAATTGAAATCATCGCTCGCGCGTCTGGATGCGGCAACGCGGTCTCTTTCCACTGAACTGGCCGACAGACTCGACCAAGAAGTGGGCCCGGTTCGTGGGGTGTTGGAAGGCCTTCAGGAATCCGTCGGCAGACTCGGGCAAGGCTTGGAGCAAGCTGCGACAAGAGATGTGACCGACCGTTTGCAGAGCGAAGTCGCACCCCTCACCAAAGAGCTGGCCGCTTTGAGGGAAACCGTGGGTCGCTTTGAGGCAGCAATCAATACGACCTCTCAGGAATTGGGAGAACGACTGAACAAAGAGGTGTCTCCTATTACCCTGGAAATTTCCGCGGTCAAGTCTGCGGTCGAGCACTTGGACGCGCAAGTAGCGAGTGCCGCTTCCCGAGACGTGACACAGCAATTGCAAGAGGATCTGGTCCCGCTGACCACCGGTCTGGGTGAGGTGAAAGCGTCTGTTGCGGGTCTGGAGGAAAAGGTGCTTTCCGCTCCCAAGGAAATTGAAGCACGCCTTGCCGAGGAATTGGGACGCATCAACCCAGAAGTTGACGCGCTCAAAGCGGCGGTGGAACTCCTCAAGTCTCAGCCCGCCGCGGCCTCGACAAAGGGGCCTGGCGCTCCGGAGCCAGAGGGTACGGGACCCAAAAACGACGTCCTTGCTACCATAAGGAAAGCCCTGACTTCGTCAGGCCGGGCAGGGAGACGCATCGACTCACTCGCAAAAGCAGCGGGCATCTCCGAAGATCAGGCATTGGAGATCCTCACGTCCTCTGGGGATTTTACCCTGGCAACCAATAGCAAAGGCCAACGAACCGCACGTCTCGCGCGAAGATAATCCTTTCCGATCCCAGGAGCCTCGGAACATCCGCTGAAAAGGTGCGCCGGGGCTCTTCCTGCAATCACCCCATTCAGAAGGTTCACGACTGATTCTTGGGAAGTTGGCGTTCATCTGCAACGTTGCCGCGCGTCCATGGCGCTCGGCGAAAAGGAAGCTCGCGGATGAATGACGCGGCGGTCGCCATGCCAGGCCTTTTTGAGCGGCAGATTCAGCACCTGGCAGAAACTACAAATCGGTATGAGTGGACCGGAGGGATCTCTGCGCATTCCGCGCACGGACGTGGTACGCGAGGTCCAAGGTAGCGTGAATTTGGGTATCGTCGCGTGGGGTATCTTGTCGCGCCGAAAATGGCGTGCACGGGCGAGTCTGGAGGCGGCTGGCGGAATTGAACCGCCGAATAACGGTTTTGCAGACCGTCGCCTTACCGCTTGGCTAAGCCGCCTCTTGTGTGGAGCGCATTCTAAACGGTCCTGAGAATCGTGTCAAGAGCGAGGACGCTCCAAAAGGGGCGCGTGCAGGGAAATGCGATCATGTGCCAAGCGTCTCCTTCCCGGGAATTTTCCTTTGCTGCGGGAACGAACTGACCTATCATCGTGTTCTCAGGCCTGTGCCGTCGCTGTGGTACAGGGAACCCGCCCACAGCCTCAAGAGGTGCCTGCGAATCGAGGTGATACGCGTGAGACGACGTGTCCCGCATGCGCGAAACTCAGACCCGGTTTCCGGCAACGCTCTCGGCTTGGCTTTGTCCGCTGGCGGAGCGCGGGGCGCGTATCAAATGGGGTGTTGGAGGGCCTTCCTGGATCGTGGTCTCACGTTCGGTGCGGTATCCGGAAGTTCCATCGGCGCATTGAACGGCGCGCTCATCGCTCAGGGCAATTGGCGGTCCGCGTATGATCTATGGATGGAACTTACGACCACTACCATCATCAAGCCGGAGTATGAAAGGCTTCGCAAACTGCTTACCGCTGCGGCGTGGGATCTGGGGCTGCTCTTGCTGCCTGTTCCCGATTTCAGGGTGCTCAGACTCCTCAAATATGCGTCCGCGGCGCTACGGTTCCATTCCGACCGGGGGGCTCTGGGCGTGTTGCGGGAATACGGCCTGCTCAATATCGCGGCATTCAAACCGCTTCTGGAGAAGTATCTGGATGTACACAGAATCCTGAATCAATCCACCCCCATGTTCGTTGCGGTAAACGGTTCAGCCGCGCCATCAAACCCGTTGGGCCAACCATATTGGTTCAGGCTTCAGGATCTCGAGGAAGACGACGCCTGGAATGTCCTTGCCGCGTCCATGTCCTTGCCGTTGGTCTTTTCCCCCATAGAAATAAAAGGTGCGCGATACATGGACGGCGGGATAGGCCAATGGCTTCCTATCAGCCCCCTGTATGACAGCGGGGTGCGGCATATGATCGCGATAAGTCTGAAAGCGTCCTTCACGATCAAACCCGACGATTACCCGGGAAGCAACGTGCTCCTCATCAAGCCTGATCGGCCGCTGGGACGGTTTCCCGCGGCCACGTTCCGGTTCACCCGGAAGGCCGTACTGGATTGGATGGAACAAGGATATGTCGACGCGTCACGAACCCTGGACCTTCACCGTCTGCCTGGCGCCTGACCTGACCGCTTTCCATTCCACTCGTTTCGGAAACCCGATTCGGGGCCTCCTGGCGCCAAACAAGAATCGAACAAACAAAGCGTGTGGCAACTCCCATGACCTGTGTGGTCACACACGAACCATGAAAATGGCACCCTGTCCAGCGACCAGCGGGAGCTGGCAAGTGCTTGAAGTTCTTGGGGATGGGGGTTCGGGGGAAGGCCCTTCTTTCAAGAAGGGCCTTCCCCCGAAAATGCATTTTCATAGGAACCAGTATAACCACTATGTGACCGGTAACCGCGGCAGGGTCATCGGCCCTGGGGCGACGTCCGAAAGGCTCTCACCGCTTGAGCCAGTTCCGCATGATCCGCGTACCACGCGACAAATCGTTGCAAGCCCTCCTCGATGGAGGTTTTCGGTTCAAACCCCAGCTTACGCCTCGCCTTTTCGATGTCTGCGTACGTGGCTTCCACGTCCCCGGGTTGCGCCGGTCCCATCTGCTTGATGGCCTGCATTCCCGCGAGGCTCTCCAGGGTCTCGATGAAGTCGAGGACGTTGACGGGCTGATGATTTCCAAGGTTGATGATTTCGTACGGGTCGAGTCCATCGGTGAACAAGGACTTGATCACGCCCGACACCACGTCGTCAATAAACGTGAAATCCCGCCGATTCTTCCCGTAGTTGAACACCTTGATCGGCTCTGTGTGCTGGATGGCTTCCAGGAAGGACCAGTATGCCATGTCCGGTCTTCCCCAAGGCCCGTACACGGTGAAAAACCTCAGCCCTATGGTCTGGAGACCCCACAGGTGGGTGTACGTATACGCCATCAGCTCAGCAGCCCTCTTGGTGGCAGCGTACAGGCTCACAGGGGTATTCACCGGATCATCCTCGGAATAGGGCATTTTTGTGTTTCCGCCATACACGCTGGAGCTTGACGCGTACACGAACCGTTTCACCGGCAACAGACGGGACTGCTCAATGAGGTTGACGAAGCCCTGGAGGTTTGACCGCTGGTATGCGTGAGGATTTTGCAGAGAGGTACCCGTACCCCTGCCTGCGCAGCCATATGGCAGATTATTTCGGGAGCGTACTTCTGAAAACAGTCTTCTACCGCGCGTTGTTCTGCGACATCGAATTCCAGAGACACGAATCGCTTATCGCGGGTAAGGATTTCCGTGCGGGCCCTCTTCAGAGCCGGGCAGTAGTACGGATTGAAATCATCTACCCCTATTACCGTCTCACCTGCTTCCATGAGGGCCTTAGCCACGTAGAAACCGATGAATCCGGCGCTTCCTGTGATTAATATTCTTGACATATTTCCGCCCGAACACTCTTTCTGCCGAAATTTCTCTGCACGCTTTAAGGATTTACTGGGGGCGAAAACTTCCTTCAAAAGCCTTCCCCCCGGCAGTTCGTTTCAAAAGCTCCCGACCGTGGTGGTCTGCTGCGCGTCTACGGCCATGGAATTTCCTCCGACAAAGGCCTCTGATCCTCGTCTTCACTGTCTTCGTACCCGCGGGGATGTTGGGACATCCATTGCCAGGTGTCAGCCACTATTGCGTCCAGACCTGACCGGATCGGTTTCCACCGAAGGAGTTCTTCGGCCGCGCGTGCATCCGCGACCAGTTCCGGCGGATCTCCGATTCTTCGAGGCCCGAACGTGGGATCAAGCTTTACCCCTGCGACCTTCTCCACTGCTCTCAGCACTTGCAGATTCGAGCAACCTTCCCCGGTGCCCAGATTCAGTTGGATTCTTGGGATTTCGTCGAGCTTCTCCATGGCCGTGACATGTGCTGCTGCCAGATCCGTCACGTGGACATAGTCCCTGATGCAGGTGCCGTCCGGAGTGGGATAATCGTTGCCAAAAATTACCAGTTCCGGAACCAGGTGCATCGCGTAGCGGATCACGTTCGGGATGAGATGGGTTTCCGGCCTGTGGTCTTCGCCGAGTCCGTCATCGGGTTCACAACCCGCGGCGTTGAAGTACCTGAGGCCTGCCCATCGGAGGCCGTATGCGATGCGATAATCTTCCAGCATCCACTCGATGGCCAGCTTGGTACGGCCATAGGGGGTGATGGGATTCTTGGGATGATCTTCCGTGAGCGGCAATCGGTCAGGAACCCCGTACACGGCACAACTGGATGAAAAAACCACGCGGTCATGATTGGTGGCTCGCATGGCCTCCAGCATAGTGAACGTGGCAACCACGTTGTTCCGGTAATATTTTGCAGGATCGGTGACAGACTCCGGCACAAGACAGGAGGCCGCAAAATGGAATATCGTGTGGTACCGGTTTTCCTCAAGGTGCTTCCGGAACGACTCTCCGTTGAGCAGGTCGGCGTTGACGAAATCCACGTTCTTCAGCGAGGTGCGGTGACCGGTGGACAGGTTGTCCCACACCGTAACCTGATATCCTGCTTTGTGCGCGTATCTGCTAAAGTGGGAACCGACGTAACCGGCTCCTCCGATGACGAGAATTTTCTTGTTTTCCAAGTGTCAGCAGCCTCGAATGCAACTTTCCCCGCGAAAAGATGGCCTGTCCTCTCCAGAACCTCACCAAAGACGACTTCGCCGAGGTACAGGCGAAGGCCAGATTTGGCCGGAAACTTCGCTGTTACTATGCCACCTTCCGAGAGATCGATACTGAAGCGCTCCTGAGAACAAGATTTTTCCCAAGAGCGCTTGAGTATCATAGCACTACCCGGTCGTCTCCGGCAAATCTTTGCGATGGTTGAGCCGGTGGGCACTGAAATGATCCAGAAAACCCGAGCCCTTGGTCCGGTCTTGTTGTAGAATAGCCCCCCGGGGCACTTTCATGTGAAACCGGCAGTGGACACGGCAAAGGAGGTAGCGGATGCGATTTGAGATTACTGACGTGAAGGCTCGGGAGATTCTGGATTCCAGAGGAAATCCCACGATTGAAGTTGACGTACTTCTGGATGGCTTCTTTATCGGCCGCGCCGCGGTTCCGTCGGGCGCGTCCACCGGGGAACATGAGGCAGTGGAACTGCGAGACGGCGACCCCAAGCGTTACGGGGGAAAAGGGGTGCTGAAAGCAGTAGAAAACGTCACGCGGAAGATCCGCCCCGAGATAATCGGAATGGACGCGTTTGACCAGCAGGGTCTCGATGCTGTGCTCATCGAATTTGACGGGACCAAGAACAAAGGCAATCTGGGAGCCAACGCAATGCTTGGTGTCAGCCTGGCCGCGGCCAGAGCCTGTGCGGCCAAGCTCAGAATGCCCTTTTTTCGCTACTTGGGGGGGGTTGGAGCGAGGCGCTTGCCTGTTCCCATGATGAACATACTCAACGGTGGCGCGCACGCGGACAACAATGTGGATATTCAGGAATTCATGGTCATGCCGCTGGGTGCAACGTCTTTCAGGGAAGGTTTGCGCATGGGCGCGGAGGTGTTCCACTCGCTCAAAAAAGTGCTCAAGGGCAAAGGCCTTAATACCGCGGTCGGTGACGAGGGAGGATTCGCGCCGAATCTCCAGTCCAACGAAGAAGCGCTCCAGGTGATTATGCAAGCCATTGAAGCAGCTGACTATGTGCCTGGCCAAGATGTGTTCATAGCCATGGACCCCGCGGCCAGTTCGTTCTACGAGGACGGCGTGTACAATTTGGCCGCAGAAAACTCCAAGAAGAGCGCCGCAGAAATGGTTGATTTCTATGCGGATCTCGTGGATAGGTATCCAATCGTTTCCTTGGAGGACGGACTGGACGAAAACGACTGGGATGGCTGGCAATTACTCAATGAGCGCCTGGGCGACCGGATCCAAATTGTCGGCGACGACATCTTTGTGACCAACATCGAGTTGCTGCAAAAGGGCATCGACCTTTCCGCAGCCAATTCCGTTCTCATCAAGCTCAACCAGATAGGCACGCTGACGGAGACGTTGAACTGCGTGAGTCTGGCATTGAAATCCGGTTACACAGCGGTGGTATCTCATCGCAGCGGTGAAACCGAAGACACGACCATTTCGGATCTGGTGGTGGCCCTGGGAACCGGCCAGATCAAGACCGGGTCAGCTTCGCGTACGGACCGCATTGCCAAGTACAACCAGTTGCTCCGCATTGAAGAGCATCTGGACTCCAGCGCAATGTACGGCGCTCCGGAACTGCTCAAAAGGCGCGCGTGAGTCTGCAACGATATTCTCTGAGAATCGCTTTGCGAGGGGGAGGCATTTTCCGTGCGATGTTTCCCCCCACTCACGTAACAGCGCCGGAAAGAGCGTACTTCATGGAACAACCTGTAAGGGAAAAGACACCAAGAAAGGAGAGAAGTGGCTTTTGACTTCTTCGTGTCTTAGAGACTTTGTGGTGGGATTTTCCGCGTGCAACAGAGGGTCGCACTGAACGATTACAGAATCTTATGAGCATGACCAGTTATTTAGACTCCATACAGTGGTTGGACGACCAGCAAGAGCCAATGGTCGACTTGCTCACGAGCTGGTCGAACGTGAACTCAGGGACCCGAAACATTCCCGGGCTTGAGACCATGCGCGGCTTGCTGGAGGAAGCATTCCGAGTCTTGGACGGCGAGCAACAGATCGTCGCGCTCGAGCCTAAAGATGTGGTGAATCCCGAAGGCCGGTTCGTGCGTGAGCCTTTGGGAAAAGTCCTGCGCATACGGAAACGACCGTCGGCAGACAAACAGGTATTTCTCGGCATTCATTACGACACGGTGTACGGTGTCGATCATCCGTTCCAGTTGTGCGAGAGGCTCGATGAAGGTCGTTTGCGAGGGCCGGGCGTGGCAGACGCCAAAGGCGGGCTCGCGATCATGTTGAAGGCCCTTGAGGCCTTTGAAAAGAGCCCGTTCGCAGAGGATCTCGGCTGGGAAGTGCTGATCAATCCTGATGAAGAAGTGGGATCTCCCGGTTCGGGCGAGCTATTTGCCGAAGCAGCGAGAAACAAGCACGTAGGCCTGGTATTCGAGCCTTCGTTTCCGGACGGGACCTTTGTGGGGTCGCGTAAAGGATCGGGCAATTTTTCCACGGTGTTCCATGGCAAGGCAGCCCATGCAGGCCGTGAAGCCAGTTTAGGCCGAAACGCGATCCATGCCATGGCAGAATTTATTGTCAGGCTCAACGCGGGGCTTGCCGGAGAATCAGGCGTCATCGTAAACGTGGCGAACGTGCGGGGCGGCGGTCCTCTCAATATCGTTCCGGACCTCGCGCTTTGCGGATTCAACGTGAGGGTGGAGACCCCTCGCGACCGGGATTCCGTAGAATCGGTGATGAACGCTCTGACCGCGCAGATCGACGCACGCGACGGTCTGTCCATCCAGGTACATGGCCGGATGATGCGCCTCCCCAAGCCGTTGGATCAAAAAACTCTTCACCTTTTTGAGTGTCTGAAGCAATGCGGGACGGAGTTGGGTGTCGCGGTCACATGGATGCCCAGCGGCGGTGCATCTGACGGGAACATCCTTGCTGCTGCCGGACTTCCCACCATTGACAGTCTCGGGGCTCGGGGAGGCAACTTGCACAGCGCGGACGAATACATGTGGGTGCAAAGCCTCACGGAGCGGGCAAAACTCACGGCTCTCATGCTCATGAAGCTCGCATCGGGAGAGATTACCACCGAAGGCACCGGTTGAATGGTGTCTCTCGAATCTGACCCGGCTCGCCTGCACGGTCAGGACGATCTCACATGTGGAGCGTCCCTCTTCCTCGCCGCTTACGTCATGCCTACTATGATTGTGGTTCGTGGGAAATCAGGCCGGGGGCAAAGTCACGAAACCCGGCTTCATACCGATCGCGACTGCGATCCCGGAGTTCACGCGCATGACTGATCTACGCGCCCGATCGTTCTTCCTCGACGCCCGGGTCAGACGCGCCCGGGATCTCCTCCTGGAGGCGCTCACTGAGCACCAGCGGTCCCTCACCGGCGTACGACCGCCAATTCCTGAATGGACAGAAACCTACGACGGTCTTCTCCGCGAGTTCGGGAGCATCAGGTCTGGTAGCCTTTTTTATCCGTATCTGGGCAGCGGGATCGGCAGCGGCCCTCTCGTGGAACTTGCTGACGGAAGCGTCAAATATGATTTTATTTCTGGCATCGGGGTGCATCATTGGGGACACTCGCATCCTGCCATCGTGGACGCATCCTTGACCGCTGCACTTGAAGACACGGTCATGCAGGGAAACCTCCAGCAGCACGTGGAGAGCGTTGCATTGGCACGGATGATCGTGGCCGCGGCCAACCGGGACGGAGCGGATCTTACCCATTGTTTCTTTTCCACCAGCGGAGCGATGGCCAATGAAAACACGCTCAAGCTGATATTGCAGAAGAACAGCCCAGCAGATCGGTTGCTCGCGTTTGAAGGGTGTTTTGCCGGACGCTCCATGGCTTTGTGTCAGATAACGGACCGACCCACGTACCGGCAAGGATTGCCCTCGATCATGTCCGTGGATTATGTGCCGTTTTTCGATCCCGCTGCCCCTGAACGAAGCACGAGTGAAGCACGCCGCACGTTGGAACATCACCTGAATCGCTATCCCGGAAGGCATGCGGGGATGATCTTCGAGCTTGTCCTCGGGGAAGGCGGTTTTTTCCCTGGTGACCGCGAGTTTTTCGTCTCGCTCATGGAAACGCTCAAACAGCGTAACGTGGCAGTGGTTGTGGATGAAATCCAGACATTCGGCCGTACCACCGAGTTGTTCGCGTTCCAGCACTTTGAGTTGGATTCCTTGGTCGACGTGGTGACCATCGGGAAGCTGTCCCATGTCTGTGCGACACTGTTCTCTCATGAGTACGAACCAAAGCCGGGCCTTTTGAGCCAGACTTTCACCTCCAGCTCGGCTGCGATCCACACGGGGAAGACCATCATCCGCGGCCTGATTGACGGGGGTTTCTTCGGCCCGGAAGGCAGAAACGCGCAAATTCACCGGCATTTTGTTACCCGTTTCCAAGAGATCGCACAACGAAATCCGGGCCTGGTCTCCGGGCCCTACGGCGTGGGCGTGATGATTGCGTTTACTCCGTTTCACGGCGATCCCGTGAAGGTCAAGAAATTCATTCATGCATTGTTCGATGCAGGCGTCATCGCGTTCTACTGCGGAAGCGACCTTTCAAGGGTTCGTTTTCTCGTGCCCGCAGGGGCCATTACCTTTGACCACATTGACGAAGCCATGGAGATCGTGGAGAAAACCCTGTTGGAAGTGGGCAATGCTGCTTAAGGAGTGATGAAGATGGTCGTGATTCGTCCCACGCGCATGGCTGACCTGGATGACCTCGCCAAGCTTGCTGAGACGGCAGGTTTCGGACTCACGTCCCTGCCCAAGGACCGCGACCTGCTCGCACGCCGTATTGCCCAGTCCGAGTACCAGTTTTCAGAAACCGTGGGATAACCCCATGGGCGAGCTGTACATCTTTGTGATGGAAGATCGTCAGACCGGCAAAGTAATCGGTACGAGCTGCATTTTGTCCAAAGTCGGCGGATTCGAGCCGTTCTATGCGTACCGGCTCGAAACCTCGGTCCACAAATCCGAGACGTTGAAGATTCACAAGGAAATTCCGACCCTGCACTTGCTCTCGGAGCATAGCGGCCCATGCGAGATCGGCGGATTGTTTCTCGATCCCGCGTATCGTAAACGCGGCACCGGCCGGCTACTGTCACTGTTTCGTTTCCTCTTCATGAAAGAGTATCCTGAACGATTCGAAACCGTGGTCATCGCGGAAATGCGAGGCGTCCTGGATGACAAAGGACTATCTCCTTTTTGGGAGGCAATCGGACGTCACTTTTTTGAAATAGACTATTCCAGAGCCGACTACTTGAGTGCCAAGGACAAGCGATTTATCGCGGAGCTCATGCCACGGTTCCCCATTTACGTCCCCACTTTGCCTCGTGCCGCGCAAGAGGTGATCGGCAAGGTGCACAAGAACACCCTGCCGGCTCTCAAGATGCTCCAGGACGAGGGTTTCACCTTTAACGGCATGGTTGACATCTTCGAGGCCGGGCCTGTGATCAGTTGCAGGCTCGAGGACGTGCGCATCGTGCGAGAGAGCGTCAAAGCCACCCTGGAGGAAATCGTCGAAAATATTGCTGAATCGGTAGATTTCATCGTGCTGAAGACCGGCAAAGACTTTCGCGCGTGTATCGGGAGAGTTGCAACGACTCCTGCGGGTGGCCTTATTGTCGATGGGCTGACAGCGGAGAAGCTGGGGGTTTCCGTCGGCGACACGCTGCGCTTCGGGCCGCTTCGCTCTCCTGCCCGACAGGAAGGGGTTTCGTGATGAGCGAGGAAAACCACTTCATCGCAAACCACTGGATCAAGGGGGTCGGCCCGGAATTTGTTTCCCGAGATCCCTCCACAGGTCAGATCACGTGGACAGGGAGAACCGCGACGGAATCTGAAGTCAATGCGGCAATCGACGCGGCTACTGAGGCGTTCGGGCCGTGGTCGCGGCGGTCCCTGCCAGATAGAATGCCGTACCTGGAGGCTTTCGGCCGACAGCTCGGGGCCCATCGGGCTGATCTGGCCGAGGCGATTTCCCGCGAAACGGGCAAGCCTCGCTGGGAATCCTTGGCTGAAGTGGACCTCATGATCGCAAAGATCGGTGTTTCGTCAGCAGCTTATGCAGACCGCTGCCGAGTCGTGACCTTGGACATAGCGGACAAGCGAGCATTCACGCGTTTCAAAGGTCACGGTGTCATGGTGGTGTTCGGACCGTTCAACTTTCCCGGGCATCTTCCTAATGGTCATATCGTACCCGCGCTGCTCGCGGGCAACACCGTGGTGTTCAAACCCAGCAGGCAGGCTGCTCTGGTAGGATGGAAGATGCTGGAGCTGTGGGAATCCGCGGGAATCCCCGCGGGTGTGGTCAATATGGTACAAGGCGGCAGGCACACGGGAACCGCGTTGACCCGGAATCGTGGTGTACACGGTGTGTTGTTCACCGGGAGCGCTGCGGTGGGAAAAGCAATTCACCGCGCGCTCGCAGGTCGTCCTGAAACGATACTTGCCCTGGAAATGGGGGGCAACAATCCATTGGTCGTTCATGACGTGGCCGATCGGGAGGCTGCAGCGTACGTCACTGCGCTTTCTGCGTTCCTTACGTCAGGGCAACGCTGTACCTGCACGCGACGCCTCGTCGTGCCCCTGGGGCCGGCCGGCGATGACTTTATCCACAGACTCATCCGGATCACGAACCACATACGCGTGGGTCTTTATACGGACGATCCGGAGCCGTTCATGGGTCCGGTCATTTCCGAAGAGACTGGGCAAAAGCTTCTCGCGGCACAGGCGGACTTGGCTGCGAAGGGGGGGCATACGCTCGTTGAGATGCGACCGTTGCGAGGCATCACGGCTCTGCTGTCCCCGGGCATTATCGATGTCACCGATGTGCCGGACCGCTCTGATGACGAGCTGTTCGGGCCGCTTCTCCAGCTCGTGCGGGTTCGGGATTTCGAGGAGGCGCTCCAGGAAGCCAATGATACCGCATATGGACTTGCTGCGGGCTTGTTGAGCGACAACCGGGACCTGTACGACGAGTTCTTCCTGAGGGTTCGCGCGGGGGTGATCAACTGGAACCATCAGACCACGGGCGCGAGTGGCAAAATGCCTTTCGGGGGTGTGGGGTCCAGCGGCAATTACCGCCCCAGCGGTTCGTACGCGACAGACTATTGCTCGTACCCGGTGGCATCCATCGAAGCCCCGCGTGTGGTCACCCCGCCAACGCTGCCGCCGGGGATTGCGTGATGCCGATGCTCTTTCAAACGAGTGACTCGCCCGGGCAGGCGGCATGCCTCTGAAGCCTAGTCAGGCGGTGCCGTTCGCAGCGAAAGAGGCATGCCGCCTGTTTTGTAGGTGCGGACACGCATTGGTATGAGAAGCACGTGCGCCTTCATTTCCGCCGAAGGACAGGCAAATACGGATTCGCGTTCAAACAACTGAAATTATAGGGCTGGGGGTCTCATGAGCGAAGTGATCAGACGGCCTTGCGTCGTCCGTAGCGAATGAGATCCCCAGCTTCAAGCCGCAACCAAGTGACAAATTTGAAAGCGAATCGGTATAACGGGATAATGACCACAGCCTTTGAGGTGAACTTCGACGGACTTGTCGGGCCCACGCATAATTACGCGGGATTGGCCTTTGGGAACATCGCATCCACTCGTCATGGTTTGACGAGGTCGAATCCGAGAGCCGCTTTTTTGGAAGGGCTCACCAAGATGAAGCTGCTCGCGGACTTGGGTGTGGCACAGGCCCTCTTGCCGCCGCACGACCGGCCGGACCTGCACACCCTCCGACGCTTGGGCTTTCGTGGTAATGACGAACAGGTGTTGGTTTCTGCGGCAAAGGACGCGCCTTTGCTGTTCGCGTCTTGCTACAGCTCGTCGAGCATGTGGACAGCGAACGCGGCCACAGTGGCTCCGAGCGCAGACACGAGCGACGGTCGGGTTCACTTCACCGCAGCCAATTTGGTGAGCCAGGTTCACCGATCCATAGAGGCCCCGTTCACAAGCAGCGTCCTGCGAACCATATTCAATGAAGATCGGTTTTTCGCGCATCACGACCCGCTGCCGGGCGGATCGGCCATAGCGGACGAGGGAGCAGCGAATCACACCCGACTCTGCCGGAAGCACTCCGAGTCCGGCATCCAGGTGTTCGTGTACGGACGGGAAGGCCTCAACCCTGCCGAGCGCGGCCCGTCGACCTATCCCGCGCGGCAGACCAGAGAAGCCTCTGCCGCGATAGCTCGGCTGCATCGATTAGATCCGGAGGACACGCTCTTTTTCCGCCAAAATCCGGGGGCAATCGATCGAGGAGTGTTCCATAACGACGTGATCGCGGTAGGAAATGAAAAGGTATTTTTGTGTCACACGCTCGCGTTTTACGAGAGCAAGGCCGCTCTTGAAGAATTGAAGCACTTGTTCCTGCGGCAATGTGGCGAGGATCTTGTGATCATCGAGGCGGACGAGAAGGAAGTGCCCGTTTCCGAGGCAGTAGACACGTATTTGTTCAACAGCCAGCTCGTGACGCTCCCGAACGGTTCTCTGTGTCTGATCGCTCCCGCGGAATGTGCGGAGAATCGTCACACGGAGCGGTTTCTCGAAAAGATCATCGCGGACGACAACCCGGTGAGCACACTACAATATGTGGACGTGCGTCAGAGTATGAAAAACGGTGGCGGCCCCGCATGCCTGCGGCTGCGTGTGGTGTTGACCGACGAAGAATGCGCAGCAACCCATCAGGGCGTGTTCCTTACCCAAGACCTGTACAGGTACGCTGGCAAATTGGGGTGAACGCCACTTCCGGGACGACTTGCACGTCAACGACATGGTCGATCCGCATCTTGTCGACGAGAGTCGCACCGCTTTGGACGAGCTGACCGGGATTTTGGGACTCGGGTCTCTGTACCCATTCCAGAAAATCGAGTAATGTTTGACTCTCCGAACAAAAAGACTTATGCTTGAAAGGTTGCAAATTGGCCATGGTGGAGATGACGAGATGAAGTTCTGGCGATTGCCCTTGGATGCTGAAGCCCACTCCATACCCGTGGGCACGGTCAAGATCATTGAGGCCAGGTGCAAGGGATGCGGATTCTGTATCGAGTTTTGTCCCAATGCCTGCCTCAAGGAAAGCAAACGGTTCAACGCCAAGGGGTATCATCCACCGGAGCTGGTGTTCCACGCGGAAGATTGCGTAAACTGTGGTCTTTGCACGCTCATCTGTCCCGAATTCGCCGTTTTTACCGAACTGCAGGAACCGAAAAAAATTACCGAGGAAGACATCCGGAAGGTCACCACTCGCTACTCCCGGAAGGACCAAAGATCGCTGAAGCGCTAAGTGATCGCGGCGGACACGGACTTTTCTCCTGTGTCCTCGTCACCGAGGTCCACACCGTGGGCTGAACAGCGCTCACAGCCGGTTGACCGAGAGACGATTACCGTCATTGCCCGACCCGGTTGATAATCCACCTCTTCAGGACTGTTGTATGACCGAAAAAGACGTTCTCACCGGAGAGCACTTCATTCACGGCGACGCGGCTTGCGCCGAAGGAGGCCTAGCTGCCGGCTGCCGTTTTTTCGCGGGATATCCCATCACCCCAGCGACCGAAGTAGCCGAGCGCATGAGTCGCCGTTTGCCGCAGGTCGGTGGTGTCTACGTCCAGATGGAGGACGAAATCGCGTCCATGGCTGCCATTCTGGGAGCTTCGTGGGGCGGAATGAAGTCGATGACGTCCACGTCAGGACCGGGTTTTTCGCTGATGATGGAAAACATAGGCCTCGGCATGATGACCGAGACTCCTTGTGTGGTGGTGAATGTCCAGCGTGCCGGACCCTCCACGGGACTGCCCACTCTGGTCGGCCAAGCGGATGTGATGCAGGCCCGCTGGGGTTCCCACGGAGACTACGGGTGCATCGCGCTGGCGCCGCAATCCCCTCAGGAGTGTTTTGACCTCACCATCGAAGCGTTTAACCTTGCCGAGACCTATCGCCAGCCGGTTTTCGTGATGTCTGACGAAGTCGTGGGCCATACCACGGAAAAAGTGGTGATTCCTCGGCGAGAGGACATAAAAACCGTCGACCGCGTCAAGCCCCGACTGTCGCGGAAGGATTATCTGCCTTTTGACAGCGCGGGGCCCCTTCCTGCGCCGATGGCCGTGGCCGGCGACGGGTACCACGTGCACGTCACCGGACTCACGCATGACGAGCGTGGGTACCCGGTCATCACCGACGTGGTTCAGGAGCGGAACGTTCGCCATATTGTCGACAAAATCAAGAATAACGCGGCCAAGATCATCCGGTTGGAACTGGTCGGCCTGGACGACGCGGAAGTGGTGGTCGTTGCATACGGCTGTTCCGCTCGGGTGGCTCGCCAGGCGGTGGAAAACTCGCGGGCACACGGGCGCAAGGTCGGTCTGTTACGTCTCATCACCATATGGCCGTTCCCCTCCAACCTGATCCGTGAACTGGCAAAACGAGTGAAGGCATTTGTGGTTCCTGAGATCAATTACGGTCAGATGGCGTATGAGGTGGAACGGACAGCCCAAGGCAACGCGGAAGTTGTCTTGATGGCCCTCATGGGCGGGTCCATGCACACACCCGAAGAGATCGAGGACACGATCGGCGAATATTTTTGATCAGCAGCTATGATCCGCCATGTTGCTTCCCACGCGTCAGTAACGGTTTATCGGAGCACCTATGAAAGTACGATTGAGAGACTTACAACCGTTCAACAAAGAGGCTGAAGAAAGAGCGATCGAACAGGGACACGGTCTGCATCCTGACGACAAGTACCTCAAGCCGGGAAGAATTCCGCATATCTGGTGTCCAGGTTGCGGTCTGGGAGTGGTTCTCACCTGTTTTATCGGAGCCATGCGACTCAAGAACATCCCGGTGGACAAGGCTGCGGTGGTTTCCGGCATCGGTTGCTCAGGCCGTGTGGCCGGATACCTGGACATGGACACCTATCATACCACTCACGGTCGGGGCATCCCCTTTGCTACGGGTCTTGCGCTTGCGAGGCCGGACTTGCAGGTGGCGGTCTTTTCAGGTGACGGCGATCTGTTTGCCATCGGCGGCAACCACATGATTCACGCGGCCAGACGCAATGTCAATCTCAAGGTCATCTGTGTAAACAACTTCAATTACGGCATGACCGGTGGCCAGGCAGGACCGACCACGCCGTTGGAAGCACGGACGTCCACCACGCCACTGGGGAATGCAGAACCGGGATTTAATTTGCCGCATCTCGCGCACGCGTCCGGAGCCATTTACGTGGCCCGGTGGACCACGTTTCATCCCAGACAGCTCGTTCATTCCATGGGCGAGGCCTTTGACAAGAAGGGGTTCACCTTCATCGAAGTGATCGCGCCCTGCCCTACCGGTTACGGCAGACCCAACAAGTTGGGCACCGGGTTGGAAGAGATGCGTTACTACCGGGATATGTCCGAGGAGCGTAACGGCGCAGACCCCAGCGAGGCGGAAATTGTCCTCAGAGGCAAAATACTCGTGGGCACCTTTGTGAACAAGGAACGACCTGATTTTATGGAGAACTACAAGACCAAGGTCATCGCGCGAGCCCAGGCAAAAGGCAAAGGGAAGGAGAAAGGCAGGGCGGCATGAGCGAGAAACTTGAGGTCAGAATGGCCGGATTCGGAGGACAGGGCATTGTCCTGGCCGGTCACATCCTGGGAAAGGCCGCGTCCCTGTTTGAAAGAAAAGAACGCGGTGTTCACGCAGAGTTACGGTCCTGAAGCGCGAGGAGGATCATGCAGCGCGGACGTGGTCATTTCCGAAGACCCGATCCACTATCCCAAAGTGGGCCGCCCGACCGTGCTGGTGGTGATGAGCCAGGGCGCATGGACCACATACGGAGCCTTCATCCGACCCAATAGCATACTCATCCTCGACGAGGACCTCGTCACCTTGAGCGAAGCTCCGGAAGCAGTGACAATATACCGTGTTCCTTCCACACGGCTCGCGGAACAAATGGGCAAGAAAATCGTCGCGAACATTGTCATGCTCGGAGCTGTCACTGCACTTGCAGGAGTGGTGACTTACGAGTCGATGAAAAACGCGGTACTGTCTTCCATTCCCAAAGGGACCGAGGAACTCAACATATCCGCGTTCGACAAAGGCTATACGTACGGACAGGACCTCCTCCAGCAAATAAGCGGAAATTCCTGAGAGCGGCATGTGCCGAATTGCCCTGCATACGGGAGGAAACAGCCCAATTGAAAGAGAAAAGCGAAAAAGAGGAACTGCAGCCTGATCCCGGCGATCTGCGGATCGGGGTCTATGTGTGTCATTGCGGGAAGAATATCGGAGGAACGGTCGACTGTGTAGACGTGGCGGACTTCGCACGAGCCCTGCCTGGAGTGGCACTGGCAAAGGACTCGCTCTATACTTGTTCCGAGCCCGGTCAGGAGCAGATCAAGGCGGATATCCGAGAGCATAAACTCAACCGTGTGGTGGTTGCCTCGTGCACGCCTCGCCTCCACGAGCCCACTTTTCGGGCCGCGTGCGAAGCCGGGGGCTTGAACCCGTATCTTCTGGAAATGGCCAACATTCGTGAGCACTGCTCCTGGGTGCATCTTCACGACAAAGAAGCCGCGACCGAAAAAGCAAAGGATCTCGTCCAAATGGCGGTAAGCAGGGCTTCATGCCTGAAACCGCAGTTTGAGCTAACCGTGCCGGTCACCCG
This sequence comes from uncultured delta proteobacterium, assembly GCA_963760985.1. Lineage (GTDB taxonomy): Bacteria > Desulfobacterota > Desulfomonilia > Desulfomonilales > Desulfomonilaceae > JACRDG01. The sequence continues at coordinate 219,131 of CAVXFM010000004.1, forward strand.
CAAGGCTCTGGTGATCGGTGGAGGAGTTGCAGGCATTCAGGCAGCGCTGGACCTGGCGGACGCGGGATACCAGGTGTATCTGGTGGAACGGAGCGGCAGTATCGGCGGTCGCATGGCGCAGTTGGATAAGACCTTTCCGACCATGGATTGCTCGATATGCATCCTCGCACCGAAGATGAGTGAAGTGGGACGTCATCCGAATATTGAGCTGTTCACGCTTTCCGAGGTCAAGGGGGTTCAGGGCCATATCGGCAATTTCAAGGTCGAGATCCTCAAAAGGGCGCGTTACGTCACCAAAGAGTGCACTGCCTGTGGTGATTGCGTCCAGGCATGTCCGCAATTGGCACCGGATGAGTTCAATGCCGGCCTTTCCATCCGCAGGGCGATTTACATTCCTTTTGCCCAGTCGGTTCCTTCCACGTTTCTCATAGACATGCATCAATGCCTGAACAATCCGGGCATTGTCGCGTGCGACCGCTGTTTTCAGGCATGTTCGCACAAGTGCATCGATTACTCCCAGACGGACCAAACGATCGAGATCGACGTGGGCACCATCGTCGTGGCCACCGGTGTGGACGTGTACGATCCGACCGCGCTCACCGAACTGGGATACGGTCGCTTCCCCAATGTGATTACCACGTTGGAGTTCGAGCGTCTCATCAACGCGGGCGGGCCGTCATCAGGGGAACTGATCAGGCCTTCGGATCGAAGGCGCCCTTTGAAAGTGGCTTTTCTCCAGTGTATCGGTTCCCGCAGCAAACGTAGCAACCCGTATTGCAGCAATGTGTGCTGTATGAACACGGTCAAGGACGCGCTCCTGATAAAAGAGCACTGGCCAGACACGGAGATTTACGTCTTCTACATTGACATTCGTGCTTTCGGAAAGGGTTTTGAGGATCTTTTCCGCAGGGCAAGACGGGAAGGCGTGGTCTTTGTCCGAGGCATCCCCGGAGAGATCATCGAAGACATCAATACCGGCGATGTCACGTTGCTCGGTGAGAACACCCTGCTGGGCGCTCGGTATCGGTACAGGATGGATATGGTGATCTTGTCCGTAGGAATCCGGCCTCGTCAGGATGCGGACGTAATCCAGCGTCTGCTCAACCTCTCCACCGATACGGACGGCTTCTACATGGAGGCCCACCCCAAGCTCAGGCCGGTGGACACCACCACGGGCGGAGTATTCCTTGCCGGCGCGGCTGAGGGCCCAAAGGACATCAAGGACTCGGTGACTCAAGCATCAGCGGCTGCATCCCGCGCCAACATCCTCATGAGCCGGGGTGAAGTGAAAGTGCCCGCGGTTACTGCGCGCATCGATCCGGACAAGTGCGCTGCGTGCGGCCTGTGTGCCAAAGTATGTCCGTATCGCGCGATCGAGGGCAGCAAGGAACAAGGGTTTTACCGGGTGATCGAGGCTGCCTGTCAGGGATGCGGGGCTTGTGTGCCTGAGTGCCGATTCGGTGCGATCGATCAGAACCATTTCACTGAAGAGCAGATCGTGAGTCAGCTCGACAGCATTCTGGCCAATAATCCTCATGAGAAGATCGTGGCCTTTGCGTGCAACTGGTGTTCGTACACGGGCGCGGATTTTGCGGGCGTCTCTCGTTTGCAGTACCCTCACCAGGTGCGCATCATTCGGACCATGTGTTCCGCGCGGGTGTCACCGAAATGGATCGAGAGGGCCTTTCTCAAGGGAGCAGGTGCGGTACTGGTTTCAGGATGCCATCCGGCCGACTGCCATTACAACAACGCAAACCAGCATACCGCACGAAGGGTTGAAAAATTCTGGAAGCGCATGGAGAAGATCGGTATCAACAAAGATCGCCTCAGACTTGCCTGGGTGTCTGCGGCAGAGGGAGCGCAGTTCGCCCGCGTGATTCAGGAGATAGAAGCGGGGCTCGAGAAACTGACTCCCAAGCAGATTGAGCAGGATGCGGAAAGGCTCTTAAAAGCCTTGACCAAGAAGAGTGAGGCCACATGACCGTCATAAAGCTTTGGAAGTTCTTTGCGAGAGAAGACCTGTACGAATGTTATCAATGCGCCCGTTGCACGGGATCATGCCCGGCCATGGAGGTGGGGCCCGCGATCGGGCCGAGGGAAACGATTCTCAAGTGCCTCAACCTGGGCCACGAGCAGGTGGTTCAGGACGAGAGATTGTGGCTGTGCTGTACGTGCAATGTGTGTCAGGACCGCTGTCCGCAGAAGATCCCCATCTCGGATCTGCTGGTGGCTTTGCGCAATTCCGCGGCGCGGCGGGGAAACATACCGGGCAAGCTCCTCATGGCCACTGAGCTTTTGGCAAAGACGGGCCGCTCCATGATCGTCCACCAACTGGACGAGATGAGGGCTCATCACGGATTGAAGCCGCTTCCGGCTCTGCCTGTGGACGAGGTCCGCGCTATCCTGAAGAAGACAGGCCTGCACGAAATCGTGGAAGTCTGAGAGGCCTTACATGAAACGATGCTACATGTGAAAAGGTTGCCATGAAATACGCTCTCTTTCTGGGATGTGCAATTCCCATAAAATATCCGGGCTTTGAGGCCGCTACTCGGCTGGTGTGCGAGCGGCTGGGGATCGAGTTGGTTGATCTCCCCTTTTCCTGTTGTCCTCCGCCCACCAGCTTGAAGCTTGTGCACTATGATTCATGGTTGGCGCTTGCCGCGAGAAACCTTTGCCTCGCGGAAGAAGCAGGATTGAATATCCTCACCTTGTGTTCCGGGTGCGTCAACACGTTGAAGGAAGCCAATCTTTCGCTTAAACAGAGTGATTCCAAGAAACGCAGGGTCAACAAGATCCTCGAGGATTTCAACCATCGATTCAGGGGAACCATCGGGGTCACTCACATACTGGATGTGTTGTACCAGGATACGGTGGTGGAGAGGATTATCAAGGAGACCGTCCGCGACATTCCTCTCAGGGTCGGGTGTCACTACGGATGCCACTATTTTCGACCGCCTGAAGTGATGTATCCTGGGGAGCTGTCTGACGCTGAATCCTACGTGCCCGTGAAGATGGACCATCTCCTTTCCCTCATCGGAGTGGAGCCCACGGAATACTCGCGAAAATTCCTGTGTTGTGGTTCTCCTCTGGGAGCAAACGCAGACCCGGACGCGGGATACGCCATCATGAGCACGAAACTCGCACTCATTCAAGAACGCAATATTCAGGCAATGTCTGTCATTTGTCCGTCGTGTTTCGAGCAATTCGACATGGGGCAAATCGTCCTGTCGCGCAAGAACAAGGACACGCCCAAGATTCCCACGTTCTACTTGACGCAGCTCCTGGGTCTGGCGCTCGGGATGACACCCAAACAGGTGGGATTGGACGTGCACCGTGTCAAAGCCAAGAAACTCCTGGACGGCGTAGGAATATCATGAGGAAGATATGACCGAGAAAAAAAGAACCCCCGCCCTCTCTCCGGAGGAAGTGCAACAACTCAGGGAAGACCTGATGGTTTCCGACAGCCTGTTTCGGATCGAAAACACGTTGATGGTTCTGTCCGGAAAGGGCGGAGTGGGCAAGAGCACCGTCGCGGTAAACCTTGCAGCGGCCTTGGCTGCCTCGGATCGTCAAGTAGGGCTTCTGGACATAGACATTCACGGCCCGAGCATACCGACATTGCTCAAACTGGAAGGATCGGTGGTCTCCGGCACCTCGGAACGGGGCATGATCCCTGTGCGGTATAATGACAACCTCAAGGTCCTTTCCATTGAGTTTGTCCTGGCGGATCAGGCTGATGAGGCGGTGATCTGGCGCGGTCCCATGAAGCACCGGATGATCAAACAGTTCATCGGGGAAGCTGACTGGGGAAACCTGGACTTTCTCATCGTGGACGCTCCTCCGGGAACCGGCGACGAGCCTCTTTCCATTTGCCAGATGGCGCCACCTCGATCTCAGGCCATTATCGTGACCACGCCTCAAAAGGTTGCGGTGAAGGATGTGAGGAAATCCATCCGATTCTGCAAAAGCCTTGAAATGCCAATATTCGGGATCGTCGAAAACATGAGCGGATTCGTGTGCCCCACGTGCGGTGCGGAGCATGACCTGTTTAAGTCAGGTGGCGGCGAAAAACTCGCGAGAGAGACAGGGTTCCGTTTTCTTGGCAGGATTCCGCTCGATCCGAGGCTGGTCACCGCGTCCGATGATGGAAAGCCGTTTGTGCTGGAATATCCTACCTCCCCCACCACGAGGGCCTTTGACCAGATCGTTGACCACATATTGCCTTTGTCCCCGCCCAAGATGAAGAAGCACTGATGCGATCACCACGACGGTTCGCTTAGCTGGTCCGCGAGGAGATTTCCTGGGAAATCTCCTACGCGACCGCAGGCAGAAACGGCCATGCGTACGTGAATCCCCCGGCTATGCGGTATCTCACCACATCCTGACACTGAGATCGATTCGCGTGTGACCGCACCACGTGACGCAGGCTGGAGATCTCCAGCCCTACGAGCTTACGGGTTTGAAACCGGATAGCTATGAGTACCCGTGGGATCACGCACTCTCTGTCGCGCGGAGTACCTCGGTCGCGTGCTTCCACTCCTGAATGGCTGAAAGGCTTCGCTCCGCGAGGGCTTCCTTTTTTCGGTGTTTGGGCGTGCGCACAGGAAGCGGCTCAATGATGCCGAAATTCACGTTCATGGGTTCGTACCGCTTGGAATGGGTGTCCTGCGTATGCTTCAACAAGGCCCCTGTCGCAGTGACCGCAGGCGGAGGTTCCACAGGGAGACCCGCGGCAAGGAACGCGGCCATGATCCCGACAGCCAGGCCTGAAGCAGTGGACTCGATGTACCCCTCGACTCCGGTGATCTGGCCGGCAAAGAAGACGTGAGGCTGGATGCGGGCTCTGGAGTACCGATCGAGAAGCCGCGGCGCGTCAAGATACGTGTTTCTATGGATCGAGCCCAGCCGCGCAAAGCTGGCATGCTCCAAGCCGGGGATCATGCGGAACACGCAATCCTGTGCCGGGTGCGTCATCTTGGTCTGGAATCCCACGAGATTGAATAACGTTCGTTCCCGGTTTTCCACGCGAAGCTGCACCACCGCAAAGGGCCGCCTCCCTGATTTGGGGTCCACCAGCCCCACAGGCTTCATGGGCCCAAACGCGAGGGTATCCGGGCCGCGGCGAGCGAGTTCCTCCACAGGCAAACATCCCTCGAAATGAGGGATCTTTTCAAAAGGGTACGGATCCACTTTTTCCGCATCGAGAATCGCACTGACGAAGGCACGATACTTGGGTTCGTCCATGGCTGCGTTCAGATAATCTCCCTCGCCTTCTCCGTACCGGGATGCGGCAAAAAGGGTGTTCATGTCAAGGCTTTCCGCGGTCACGATGGGGGCGATCGCGTCGTAAAAGTACATGCCGTCCGATCCGAACAAACGGCAAATTTCCTCTGCCAACGGATTTGACGTGAGCGGACCGGTGGCCACGATCACGGGGCCTTGGTCCGGGGACGGAATCTGCGTCAGTTCTCGTCGCTCGACGGTCACCAGAGGATGTGCTTCAAGCCTTTGGGTGATGAGACGGGCAAAGAGATTGCGATCCACTGCCAGAGCCTTGCCAGCGGGGACCGCGGTGGCATCGGCCGTCTCTATGATGAGGGACTCCAGGATGCGCAGTTCCTGCTTGAGCAATCCTGCCGCAGAATGCAATACAGCCGATCTCAACGAATTGGAGCACACCAACTCAGCCAGGTCAGGGGAATGATGAGCCGGGCTATAAGAATGGGGCTTCATTTCAATCAAGCGAACGGGCACACCCCGTTGCGCCAGTTGCCATGCAGCTTCGCATCCGGCCAAGCCGCCACCTATGATAGTGATCGTCACAAGCCTCCTTGTCTGGGTCGAGTCCAGTCGGTTGCGGAACCGCGATGGACCGGTTTGAAAAAACCTCTCCCGTGTGTCTCGACACACGTGAGAGAGAACAGATGCTTCCCTTGGCGTGGTTTGTTCCGCCATAGGAGCTTCTCGGAGAGCCACCGGGGAATGATAAGGTCCCGAGCCTCGTGCGAAAAGGTACCAACACCCGGCGCTGCCGATCGAGAGCACCGCGCGCGCTCCAGTTCGTCCGGGAATCGGTGGTCCTTGGGGCTTGGTGTCCTGGCGGTTTTGTCTTCCTTATTGCTGGATTCCCTCAATAAAGGTGGCGGATGTACACAACCGGGCACTTAGTGCTTGATTTCTCAAATACCGTGACCTTGAAACAGGGCGGACGTGAGCGGTCACCTCACCGCTTGAGTACGTCTTCGCATTTTAGCCATTGAGCACTTAGCCCCGACTTAATGCAACGCGCATCACGTTTTTGGTTGAAGAAGCTGACATTCGTTCAAGACTTTTCGGAGATCTTCAAGCGCTATCTTCCATTGTGCATCGATCTCCTTAGCCTCCTCGACCAGTCTCGCGCGTTTGCTTTTCCCCACATCCGGCTCCTTGAGCTCATCCTTGATCTTCTGCCATTTGTTGTACGGTCCTATCGCTTTTTCGAATACCACCCTTACCTGATCGAGCGGATCGCTCATCGTTTCCTCCTTGTGCGGCTCTGCTGATGCGGCAATGCCGTCAAAGCAGAGCCTGTTTGAGAGATCGGATGAAAGTGCTTTTAGGTTGGACCTGAGCGGCCTCGGAATTCCGAAGACCGTCACGCCATGAGGTCCCGCCCGATCTGCTCGGCCTGGGCAACGAGATCAGGTCTCTCGCCCAGGGAATCGGCAGGTCTGGGCCCATTCATTCGCAGCAAGAGCCTTTTGACAAACCCGTGTCGGACGAGCCAACTATCGTACCGCGCGCAGACGTCCGTGTACACGTTCAAGTCTGGCTGTCCTTGAGCCATAATGAACACGGAACTCTTTCCCGCTTCCACGCGACTCGTGCGATCCGGGTTCAAGTAGGAATAGGTGCGATCGAAAAAGGACTTGAATTGACCGGAGACCTCGCCGAAGTAGTTCGGGGTCGCGAGAAGGACTGCGTCTGCTTCCTTGACTGCGTCCAATACGGCAGTCAGATCGTCCTTCAGCACACAGTGGTCCAGTTTGAGTTTGCAGGCCTCGCAGGCTTGACAGCCCTTGAAAGTGAGTTTGTTCAGCACGAACTCGCTGGTTTCCGCTCCCAATTTGCCTGCGGTATCCAGGATAATCCTGGCCAAGGCCGAACTATTGCTCTTGGGTCGGGGACTCCCTAAAATAGCGACGATTTTCATTCCGCTGCTCCTTCGTAGGGTGTTCTTTCTCTCTGTGTGGCGCCCAGCCGACACGCGGCCCGGGGCCGACTCCATTCCGGGAGAACCGGCCAGGTGCAGTGGAAGGACAAGAAGCCTGCCCTGTACTTTTTTCGTTGAGCCGACAAGAGAGGATTGCCCTGTACCTCGCCTATACCAGTCCGGCTCGGTCTGTCAACAGGATTCTCTCTTGCTGCCCTCCAACTTGAGGGAAAACGTCAGGCCATGTCCGATCAAAGCATGCCGGGAACCGGAGTGACCGTGTGTCGGAGTGGCGAAAAAGTACTGACCGAGTCGCTGCGCTTTTGAAAAATAGCGAAAGGTCCCCTGAACGATGATTCCACGGCTTTGAGCCAAGTGCGAAGAGAAGGAAACCTCCCGACACCTAAGAAGAGTCAAACGGACAAGACTTTTGGCAATGGGTTTCACAGAAAAGCAAGCCGCGGCAGAGGATGGGGCACAGGGTACGTCCTTCCAAGGGCGTACCCCGCGAGTAACAGGCATTCACACAGGTTCCGCACTCCGCTCAACGGTGCACGAAGCCATCCGCCAGGAATTAGAGTTCAAGCCAGGAGTGTGAGTACAGGGACTGACCGAGCAACAGTTTGGTGGTCTTTACATAGTCAGCCTCACGTTTATCCAGACTGCTGAGTTCGATTTCTTCGCCGTCAAAAACTCGGCCCACCAGCGTCTCCAATTCCATAGCCTGGTCATGGGCGATTTTGACGATCTCGTCGTCAAAACCGTCGAGAATGGCCGACGTGATCCCGCACTTCTTGAGCATGATGAGATACACCTGGTTAAGGATGTCTCTCAGTTCGTCAGGCGAGCCATTGGAAACATTGGAAAGACCGCACGTGGACTGGCATCCGGGCGCGAGGTCCGGTAGCCACTGCATGAAGGTCGTGCATCCCTGAAGCTCCTGCTGCTGAGACGACACCGGCACCACGATGGGATCGAACCAGATTCTCTCGAATCCGATCCCGCATTCCCCGGCTTTGGTCATCATGCTGTCCAGAAGCACGGACCGCTCGTTTTCATCACGGGGAATTCCGTCAGGACCCCACATCAGGCCCACCATATCGCAGTCGGTACTTGGTCACCAGGGGCATTTGCATGTCCATGCGGTCAGGCTTGGCCATGATCGAGTTGATCACCGCCCGGCCTTTCTTGACTTTGTACACCTGCAAGCCGGCCTCTACTGCATCGTTGTTGGTGGTGTCCAGGAACAGAGGAAGATCCGTCACTTCCTGAACGGTTTTTACGAGCCATTGCATCATTTCTTGTCCGCCTTTTCTGGCGGGCCCCAGGTTCAGGTCGAGAAGATCCGCTCCTCTTTCAGTGAGTTTCTCAGCCCATTCCTGAATTGGTTTGGGATCCTTTTCCCGCATGGCATTGCCCGTATACTTCGACATGATGTTGATGTTCTCAGCCACCACCTTTATCATCGAAAGTTACCTCCTGATTTGACTCCCGTTCCTACGCGGAACGCCGGAAACTAAATTAGCACACCATTAGTCGAGACGAAAGCGGAATGTGCGACTTTTTGCCCGTTCCTGCTATTGTGGATCATCGGGGGAGAATTCATCCCCCGACGATCACGGGTTGAGCCACGTATTATTGCTCAGGACACGTAGTTCTGGCGGAGATACGCAGGGATGTGAGCCCCTTCCCTGGGTCCGATCGCCACTTTCCATCCAGCGAGTTCTTCCTCGAGATCACCACTGATAATCGCAGCCGCGCCCGGTATGATGATTTTCCTCACCTTTGTCTTGTCCTCGATCCCGGACTTCTTCACAAACGGAGCGATAAGGTCAGCGACAAACTTGCCGGCCGCCCAGGCGGTGAGGACCGACAAACCGTCCGTATTAAGCACCAGCAGCCATGACGGCACTCTGCTCGCCTCGACCTCACCGGATACGATGAAGTAGGTGAGCGAGAAATTGCTGGTAATCAGCACAGGGGAATCCTCAGTGGGGTTGTTGATCGGGTATATGCCTTGCTCGGTGGTCATAGGCCGCTGAGGATCAGTGAAGATATTGAGCCTCTGCAGCAGCAGCGGGAAGAGCACTTCACCCTTCAGATCATTCAATATGACTATGCCGGAGTACTTGGAAATGCATGTCCCCGCGATGACGGCCTCGTCGATGGGGTCGGACGTCATTTCACACGGGAACGATATGGTGGGGAACCCAAGGGGCCGGTACAGTTTTTCCAGGGCCAGTCGGCGGATCATGACGTTGTCACGGAGCATCGTGGGGAGATCGCGTGAGCCCGAGTCGAGCACGATGTCCTTGTGGCCTTTTTCCGTGAGCTTCGCGCTCATGCGAGCCAGATCGCCTACTTTGGATGCCTTTATCGCGAGGGGGCAATCGAATTCTTTTGCCAGCGCGGAATACGCATCCACATTGCCGTCGGCAGCGCCATAGAGGAGCGGCTTGTTCTTGCCGACTTCCGCCAGGGCAGCCTTGAGCGTGTCCGGTTTGTCGCTCATGAGGATCAGAGCGGCGCCCGCATCCGCGGCCTTCTTGGCGATTTGAGTAAAGCGGCCTGCGTCTCCGGTGTCCTTCACCGCGACCAGATCCGGTTTCAGGATCAGCCCAACCCGTTCGTACCTCAGCGTTTTAAAAGCGTTGAGCTTGCTGTCGACCGACGCATCGTCCTCGGATGCGGAGATCAGGCAGCCGAGGGCTGTGGGATTGTTGAAGGTTTTTTCATGACGGTAGAGAACGGTCTCTCCACCGGTTTTCACTGCGGAATCGCCGGTGCCGATGACTACGGTCCTTATGGGCGGTGCAGATGCAGAAGCCAGCTTTTCCTTGGCGTCGTCCGAGACGTACGGGCACAGATCCAGCTCGGCTTTTCCCGCGGCCAGGTTCATGGCAAAGGCGAGGCACGTGGGCACACCACATTCCCCGCAGTTTCTTTTGGGCATCATCTTGAAGATTTGGATTCCGGAAAGTGCCATAGATCACAACCTCCCCCCTCGCGGGCAAGACCCCGAGGAGTGTATCGCTAGTTTGAAAGAAAGGGATAAATGCATTAGGGGGCTCTGGGGAGAGTGAGAGCCCCCATAATGGACTATAATCAAACAACGGCCTTGTGCTGCCTTATCCTACGATGGAGGGCATGCTCACTGCCGGATGCTCCTTCTCCTGAAGGAAGGGATAGATCTCATCTTCGGTAACGCCCACGGACTCGTCGGCTATTCTGTCCGCGAGGTTGGACACGCCTCTTTCTTCACCGAGTTTGTTGATCTTATCCTTCAGCATCTCTTTGAGGCCCTTGGGCAACCACACCAGGCGCAGGATGCCTCCCTCAGCAGCCACGAACTTCTTGGAAGCGATGTACAGCTTGCTGTGGCCCACAAAGCCAGGGGTGATGTTTCCGCCACCCGCGCTACCGGCCAGGGTGGTGAACTTCATACCGCACGGGGTCGGGCCCTTATAATCGCGGTCTACGCTCATCACGCCGTTACACACCGGGAGCACTGCTGCGATGCACTCGAAGCAACCGCAGGAGGTCATGGGATCTTCCATGATCGAGTACGCGTTGTACTTCTGAACCTTACCGCGGGAAGCTCTCTGCACAAAGTCGTTGACGCCTTCCCACTGGCCCAGACGCTCATCGATGACCGTGCCTTTTTCGATCGGCTGGTTCGGGCCGGTCGGATTGATCTCGTTGGACGCTTTGCAGTCCAGCCAGTTGTACGCGCCGCACAGTCCGGTCCGCTCAGGCGTGACCACACACACGTGGGACGGTGCGAAGCTCTGGCACAGCGTGCAGGAATAGAAGATCGGCTCGTCTTCGTCGGTCATACCTTCGACGCGGGCATCTCTCGTGGTGTAAGTCTTTTTCGCTGTCGCGAGGAGTTCCTTGACCTGCTTCTCCTCGGTGAAAATCTTCACCTGCACTTTATCCAAAACTGAGCCGAAGTCCTGATGGTACTTCGCATGGAGGATACTACCAAGGTGAGTAAGGCTCAGGCCCTTTTCGACCGCGCCCTTGCCGATACGCACCCATGCGATGTCCCTCTGTCCGATGTGCATCAGGCCCTGAGCGTAGTTGATCAGGTGGTGGATCTGGCGCTCGAGAATCGGTTCGAAGTCACTCTGCATCTTACGACCTGCGACTTCGACCAGGATGCCCAGAGGCAGTCGGGTGCCGGGTTTGATGTCTTTCAGGTCAGGACCGAAAAGTTCGACCTTCCCGTCTTCGACTTCATTCATGTCCTTCATGAGGGTCAACTCGACGGCCTGAGTCTTTCCGCCGCCAGCTTCCATGTAGATGTCTTCTCCACGGATTCTTTCGCCCTCGAAGGCCGGTCCGTAAGCCACAGGAACAGGCACTTCCGTGACGGTGACTTTCAGGCCGCGCACTTCAATAGCCTTGGCCACGATATCCTTGTGCGCAATATTGGAAACCACGTGCTCGTACGTGCACACGCCGGTGGGCAGGATCTCCGGAATGGGCGTGTCCGCGATGGTCGGGAATCCATAGTTGATAACCCCGGCCGCGGCCGCATACCACTCGTCGGAAACGTCGCCCAGCGCCAACACGAACGCGAACACGCGGTCCTTGTTGTAGATGAGCACCTTGCGGAAGTCGCCCGGCTCGATACCGCCAAAGCTCAATGCGGCCCGGGTAGCAAAACCGACTGCAAAGATCGCGGACGAGATGTCCGGCCCGAAGGGAACCAGTCGAGTCGGCCAGCCAACCTGCACGCCGGCTTCACGGAGTTGCTGGGAGAATGAAGTGCCCGCGTGATTCGCTGCCATAAAGACGTACAGGTTCTTCTTCTGGAGTTCCAGCGCCATTTCCGCTGCGATTTCCTTGGTGGGAGCGCTTCCCACTATCGCGGCGAAACCCGGCGCGGTGCCGTCCACGAACTCGACGCCTCTTTTTCTCAGGATGATGTCGTCCGCGGCGCCCAGCCACAGCTTGTCTTCGGTGGGATCTTCCGCGGGTATATAGAAATCAGGCTCGTTAATGTAACGAATGGCTTCGATGATCTCGTAATTGAACAGACTGGCCATACCGGCATCCAGGACCGGTCCGAGGTACGGGAGGTGGTGTCTTTCCCTGACCAGAGGCGGAATCAACTCCTCCGCGCGATCCAGGACTACGCCACAATCGCCCAAATTCTTTACGGGAAATCCCAAAATTCCGTAAATGACCGGAAGGTAGTAGCCGGTGTTGGGGAATGCGACCTCGTGCTTTTCTCCATACTTCTTCACGGCAATCTCATGTGCTTTCCTGGCCTTTTCGTAGACCTTATGAGCGCCGGCTATAACATTCGCTGCAATGATCTTGGACACTGTGTATTTCCTCCTGTGGAAACTTAGGGCTCATCCGGGAGAGGGAACTGCTCCCTCTCCCGATGAAGGTCGCTACTCAGGCTTAAAGGGCTATCTCACGCCTCATGGCCATGTCCGCGAGCACGCGCTCTCTGGCCTTGTCGATGCCGAGTGCTTTCCTCTTGGCGTCGATGTGAGCGATGCACCTCTTGGCCATCTCATAGGGGTCTTTCTCCACCATATCCCATTTCCCGCCGTACACGCTCTCGATGTCTTTGAACAGGTAATTGGTGCACACATCCTCGTTGATCGTCGGGAAGCCTCCGCCGAAGAGCACGTAGCACCCGGAGGCGACGAAGTACTGGCCGATGGAGACCGCCTTCTCGCTCATCCACTCCGGTGCGACACCCACTGCCGGGACATCGGAGATGTCATCGCCCAGACCGCCGTCCTTGACCACCGCGGTGGCGGCAATGAGGATTCGGGAGTTGTCCACGCAAGAGCCCATATGGAGACATGGCGGTATGCCGACGGTTTCACAGACTTCCGCGAGACCCGGGCCACCGTACTTTGAAGCTGCCTCAGGACTCAACAGGCCGGCCTTGCCGAGGGCTATGGCTGAACAACCGGTGGTGAGCACGAGCACGTCGTTCTTGATCAACTCTTTGGCCAGGGTCACGTGCAGGTAGTCCTGATTGACTCTTGCATTGCCGCATCCGACGATTCCTGCCAGACCGCGGATCTTGCCGTTGATGATGTTGTCGTTCAACGGCCTATAGCTGGCTCGGAACATGCCGCCCAGCATGTAGTTGATGGTCTCATGGCTGAATCCCACGACCATGTCCTGCTGCTCGGACGGAATGGACACCTTGCTCTTGTCGCGATTGGGGAAGTTGTCGATGGCATCCCTTACGATGGCTTTGGCCGTTTCCAGGCCATAGCGCTCGTCATACGAATAGTGCTTGTACGCGCCCTGCATCTTCGCGATGGGGCTGGTGGTCACTATCTGGGTGTGGAAACACTTGGACAGTTCCGCGAGGCCCTGCATGATGCACTGGACGTCTACGACCATTGCTTCCACTGCGCCGGTGATGACCGCCAGTTCCTGCTGGAGGTAGTTCCCCGCGATGGGAATGCCGTGACGCATCAGGATCTCGTTGGACGTGCAGCAAATTCCGCCGAGGCTTATTCCGCCGCTGGCTCCCTTGCTCTGGGCATATGCGATCATTTCGGGGTCCTGCACCGCCTGCACGATGATTTCCGACAATGACGGCTCATGTCCGTGCACGATGATGTTGACCGTATCTTCTTTCAGGCAACCCAGGTTCACTTTGCCCATGATCGGTACGGGCGTGCCATAGAGGATGTCGGAGAGATCCGTGGCGATCATGGAGCCGCCCCACCCATCCCCGAGCGCGCATTTGGTGGCCAAACGGATGATGTGCTCCATTTCCTGGTTCACGCCCATGTGCGTCATGTGCATGACTTCCACGACACCCCGGTCGATTCCCGTGGGAACGACCCCTTCTTTTCTCCAGATTTCCTGTCGCTTCAGCGGCGCACGTTTGACGTTGAGTAATTCGCCGTCTTGCTGGCCGTACTGGCCCAGGGCCACCTCGCCCACTTCGATGGCGATGTCCTTGACGTCGCGGCCTTCGGTTTCCACACCGTAATCCATGGCAACAGCGATGAGCTTCGGAATGTCCTTGATCTGGTAATCAGGAAGTTCTCCCTTGGCCGCGTGGAGGAAGGTGTGCGCCACATGGCGGCCGTGGTCACTATGCGCTGCTGCTCCGGCTGCGACCATACGGGCAAAGTTTCTCGCCGCGATGGTCTCCGGGGTGGCGCCGCACACGCCGCATCGTTTCTTTCTCTCTTCGGGGGTTTCGGTCTTGCCCTTGGGCGGAAGCACACGGCAGGGACCCATGTTGCAAATCTTGCAGCAGGTGCCGCCTTTGCCGATAGGGCACGCGCTCATCGCTCTCGCGCGATGGAACGCGGTGGTATAACCCTCTGCGTCGGCCCTTTTCAGCCCTTCGAGGGTAACTTCACAACTGGTGTGTTTCGTCCAATCCGCAGGTCCCAATTCTCTTTTCTTTGCGGGTGGGGCAGGAACTGCCGCTGCCGCCTTGGCTGCAGGCGCTGCAGCCGGAGCGGGGGCAGCCGCTGCGGGGACCTGGCCTGAAACGAGCGCTCCAAGGCCGGAAGCGAGGTTCTTGACGGCCCTGAACACGCCTACCATTTCCTTGAGGCCCTGCACATCATCCTTGGTCAACTGTCCCATAAGCTCTTCCTCTTCTACAGCCACTGGCTTTGCGGCTACAGCGGCGGGTTTTTCAACTTTCGGGGGCTCTGCTACTTTCGGAGCCGGTTCAGGCTTTGGAGTCTCTTCTACCTTTGGGGCCGCGGCTGCCTTCGGAGCGGGTGCGGGTTTGGCCGCTGCCGCGGGCGCAGGCTTCGCGGCTGCAGGGGCAGGAGCTGCTGCGGCTGCCGGTTTGGCCGGGGCCTTGGGGGCTTCTGCCCCGAGAGAGAGGTCCACCGCCATAGACTCCAGATCCGTTTCCACCATAATGTCCGAGATATATTTGCGGACATGCTCCAGAGTCTTGGGATGCCTGACGATGAGAAGGTCGCTCCCTGCCTGCAAAGCGCTGATCGCGGTGATGACTTCCAGGTTGATACCGCGCACTGATGCTTCGCCGAGTTTGGGGTCTTCGCTGGTGGGGAGTTTCGCTTCTTTGGTCTTCCAGACCTCTTCCGCGATGTTGTTAATGAGCGGGTATTGCAGCTTTTCGTCGTTCTGGGTCAACGCAGCTTGACGGATTCTCTCCATGATCGAGTAGCAATACTCCATGCCGTATCCCACAGAGCCGGTCGTGGGATCGACGAGAATCCTGTCAGTAGGCACGCCGAGGTTTTCCAGAAGGATGTTCAACTGCTTGGCAAGGTTGATGTCGATAGGAGTGTTTGCGGCAACGGTGTGCTTATATGCAATGGCAGCGGCCCCGACCTGCTTGTAATTGCCTTCGGTCACGGGACCTATTACGACGTTCAACCCGGAGCAGGCTTCCGCGACGGCCTTGAGCACTTCCGTGTTTTTCTCGTCGCTGGACACCCCCCACACAATCAGGGGAACATTGATCGCCTCCGCCACTTTTTTGGCGGTCTGAGCAGCCTGTTCTGCGGGGAGATTTTTCCCGTTGGGGTCCACGCCCTGGAGCCAGAGGCAGACCACATCCGCTTTGTACACGTCCACGCATTTCTTGGCCCAGGCGACCGGATCACCGAGCACGTCTTTAAACGGCTCAAGCGCTTCTGCTGCCCATTCTTCGGGCTGTATGTCCAGCACTTGCAACGCCAGTTTCGGGGCGTGGGCCAATTTTCCTTCAAAGGAGTAGAAACTATACGCCGTTTCTCCCCTACGACCACTTCACATCCTGGTTTACCTATCTTGATTTCACGAATTTTTCCGGAATACTTAACCTTGGGCAACTCAGCCATAAGCCACCTTCCTTAAGGGGAGCTGTTTCTCAGAAGGATCTGATTGTCTCGGTAGTAAAAATTTCCTCAATGCACTTCTCAGGCGGGATTCTTTCTCTTTTCGCTCCCGAACCATTCCTTCGAATACCAATATCTTTCTGCGGTCGTGAGGTATTTTTTTACCGGGTTGCTTCCCTCTCCGATGTTGACGACGTTAATATTTTTTCTCCATTGGTACCGGTCTTCATCAGCACCTTTGGCGTAGGTCGGCAGCAAGATTTTCACTTTCTTCCCGTCGAACCGTTCTTTTTCCTCGGTACTGGTCTCCAGCCATAGGGTACTCCTCTCCTTGCTCGAGAATTTTCAATCTAACGGCAAAAAACTGCCTGGGGACTTACTTTTCCCGGGAATTCGGGATTGCGATGGGTTAGTCGCTTTATTATGATGCAGGTGTTCCGCTTCTGCAATAATTTTTTGCGAAAATTCCGCTGATAACACGATTTTGCGAAATACGCGCGCTTTCCGGGACCTGACGAAACTCTCGGCCGGTTGACATCGTCACAAGGGCAAGGTTCCTCGGGCTGTGCGGTGTTGTCCCCGCGGCAGGTCAGACGGGCCTATTCGGCGGTCACTTCTCATGATTTTAGAATATCACCCTCACCTGTAAGAGTCAATACGCGTCAATCATATGGAAAAACCTTCGCTCTTTGTGGCAGATCTCCCATGGTTCAGGCACGCGCGCGATGGCTCAATGGTGGCAAGTGAACTTGTTTGACGTGTTGTCGCGGTTCGGGTATCCTCGACAATAGAAATAGGCGTCTTTTGACTTACCCGCGAGCGGCCTGAGACAGGAAGGCTCCTGTGCGACGACATAGGCCTCCACCTGAGCCGCGCGAGGAATACCGGAACGAAATTCCACGATTTGAGCATTGCGAATCAGGGGCGAGCGAGGCAAGTCCGGGAAACGGACAACGGGGGTGATCCTTTGCCAGAGAGAGTGCTTTACCGTCCAGCCGGGGGCCTTTGGATCGTCATTTTCGTCGCGGTCGCTTCGGTTCTTGTGGTCGGCGGGTACGCGTATTACCGGTACGAAACTGATCGCATTCGGCAGGAAAAGTATCAAGATCTCAGGACCATCGCGAACCTGAAAGCGAACCAGATCCGGGAGTGGCGGCAGGAGAGACTCGCTGACGTCTCGACGTTCTCCAAGGCTCCTTTCTTCGGACAGGGGCTCCAGGAGTGGCTCCGAGACAGGGCTAATCCCTCGCTTCGCACGAAGGTACGCGACAGACTCGTACTGCAAAAGAAAGAACAAGGTTACGCAGACGTTCTCCTCCTTGACACGGAATGCCGCGTTCTTGTGTCCGCGGATTCTCACCCACCTCCGCTGAGTCCTAAAGCAAAGCAGGTTGCCGAGCGCGTGCTCGCCAATCATACTCCGATGCTGAGCCACCTCTATCGCGGGTCGAACGGCCTCGTGTGCATGGATGCCGTGGCGCCGATCATCGACAATGACGGCAGGCCCGTTGCCGTGTTGATTCTCAGGACCAACGCGCAATCTCTTTTGTATCCGGTGATCCAGTCCTGGCCTACTCACAGTAAGACTGCGGAAACACTGTTGGTGCGCAAGGAAGGCGAAGGAATCCTTTTCCTCAACGATCTTCGTTTCCGGCCTCACGCTGCCTTGTCGTTGCGAGAACCCCTTACCCTGACTGACCTGCCCGCCGTCCAGGCGGTGCTGGGCAAGCGAGGAATGTTCCAGGGCAAGGATTATCGAGGAGTGGAAGTGCTCGCTGACCTGCGGGCTGTTCCTGATTCGCCCTGGTTCATGGTGGCCAAGGTGGATACAAGCGAGATCCTGGCTGAAGCTCGATACCGCGGCGGGGTGGTCGTCCTCTTTGTGGCGATCTTCGTCATCCTCGCGGCGAGTATAACCGCGTTCGGGTACAGATATCTCCAGGCCCACCTGTACCGAGACCTTTACCGTTGGGAGCGAAGCCAGCGAGAGGCTCAGGAAAAATTTCGTACCACCTTGTACAGTATTGGTGACGCGGTCATCACCACGGATGTCCACGGCCACGTAGAGCAGATGAATCCCGTGGCAGAGCGGCTCACGGGCTGGTCTGAGGACAAAGCCAGGGGAAAGCCGCTGCCTGAGGTTTTCCGTGTGATCAACGAGCACTCCCGCGAAGTCGTGGACGACCCGGTTAAGCGAGTCCTCAGCGAAGGCATGGTAGTCGGCCTCGCGAATCATACGCTGCTCATCGGCCACGATGGCACGGAGTATCCCATAGCTGACAGTGGTGCGCCCATTCGTGACCCCTCCGGGAGCATTATCGGTGTGGTGCTGGTCTTTCGCGATCAAACAGAGGAACGAAGGGCCCAGGCAGCTTTGGAAGCAAACGAAGAAACGGTACCGCACCGTAGCCGACTATACGTATAATTGGGAATACTGGATTACGCCTGACGGGCAGTTCGCGTATTGCTCGCCGTCGTGCGAGCGTGTGACCGGTCACCGGCGGGATGAATTTATCAATGATCCCATGTTGCTCGGTCGGCTAGTCCATCCGGATGATGCGGCGGTTTGGGGTCAGCATGAGTACCACGCGATAACGTCCTTTGACAATTGCGACTTTGACTATCGCATTGTCGATCGCTCGGGAAAGGTAGTCTGGATAGCTCACTGTTGCACTCCGGTTTTCAACGACAAAGGCGAATTCCTCGGACGCCGCGTATCCAATCGCGACATCACGGCTCGCAAGCGGGCCGAAGAGGCTCTCAGGGAAAGCGAAGAACGGTACAAAGCCACGTTCAACAACGCGGCAGTCGGCATTGACCTGGTAGACCCAGAGGGAAGATTCCTCGCGGCAAACGGCACGCTGTCAAAGCTTTTTGGCTATACACCTCAGGAACTGCGGAACCTCAGTTTTTTCGACCTCAGCCATCCGGATGATATCGCCAAATCCAGGCAGTTGCACGAAACGCTCGTGCGAGGGGACACTGAGGGGTACAGGCTGGAAAAGCGTTACTTGCGCAAGGACGGAGAAGTGCTCTGGGCGGATACAAGCGTGTCAGCGATTCGGGATGCTGACGGCAAACACAGAGCCACCGTGGGAGTGATTGTCGACATCACGCAGCGTAGGAAATCGGATGAGGCTCGCGTCCGTCTGGCCACTGCGGTAGAGCAGGCTGCGGAGGCAATCGTCATTACCGACACCCGAGGGACCATCCTGTACATAAACCCCGCGTTTGAACAGACCACGGGATATACAAGGGAAGAAGCGCTGGGAAACAATCCTCGGATTCTGAAAAGCGGGCTGCAGGACGAGAAATTCTACCAGCGCATGTGGGCGACCATCTCGGACGGGAAAGTCTGGAGCGGACGTTTCATAAACCGGAAGAAAGATGGTGAATTATTTGAGGAAGACGCGTGCATTTCACCGGTAAAGGATGCTTCGGGCAACATCGTGAATTACGTGGCGGTAAAACGAGATGTGACCAGAGAGGTCACGCTGCAGAGGCAACTCCTCCAGGCTCAGAAGATGGAGGCAATCGGCACGCTGGCAGGGGGCATCGCTCACGACTTCAACAATCTCCTTCAGGTGACGCTCGGCTATTCGGAACTGCTCCTTGGAGAGAGAACCGAAGAGGATCCTGACCACGCGGATCTGCAGAAGATCTTTCATGCGGCTCAGAGCGGAGCGGAACTGGTGCGCAGTCTGCTCACTTTCAGCAGAAAGGTTGAGCCCAACCCGGTGCCCATGAGTCTGAACACCCAAATTCGGCACGTGCAGAAGCTCTTGGGCCGCACGATTCCGAAGATGATCGACATTCGATTGAATCTTGCAGAGGACCTTGCAAGGGTCAACGCTGACCCTGCCCAGATGGAGCAGGTCCTCATGAACATGGCCGTCAATGCCCGGGATGCGATGCCTGACGGGGGAGTTCTCACGATAGAGACAGAGAACACGAAGCTTGACGAAGAGTACTGCAAACTTCGGGCTGAGACCGAACCAGGGGACTATGTCTTGCTCACGGTGTCCGATACAGGCCGGGGAATGGATCGGAAGACCGCGGACCATATTTTCGAACCCTTTTTTACGACAAAGGAATTGGGGAGAGGAACAGGGCTCGGACTGGCCATGGTGTACGGGATTGTGAAACAGCACGGAGGCCATGTGGTCTGTTACAGTGAACTAGGAAAGGGAACTGTCTTCCGGGTGTATTTGCCCGCGATCTCCTCGGATGGGGAAAGCGCATCAGCATCGTTCCAGGAGAAGCCACCGGGCGGTACGGAAACCATACTGCTGGTCGATGACGAGGACATGGTTCGTGATCTGGGTGTACGGATACTGAAACGGGCAGGGTAACACGGTAACTCACCGCGGCAAACGGCCAAGAAGGGCTCAAGGTGTTCGAGGAACACAAGGAACAGATCGCTCTCGTAATGTTGGATCTTATTATGCCCGTCATCGGTGGCAAGGATTGTCTCATCAATATCCTCCAGGTCGATCCTCAGGCCAAGGTCCTGGTGGCCAGCGGCTATTCGGCAGACGCATCCACGCACGAATGCATCGCGCTCGGGGCCAGGGGGTTCGTGGCCAAGCCGTTCAGATTCGAGACCCTGTTGCAACGGGTTCGCAAGGCGTTGGATGAGAGCTGACAGTCGGTCGCGAAAAGAGAGGCAGCACCGGCATGCATTGCTCTCAGGTCTTGAAGAGAGAGTCTTACAAATGCGCAGAATGTCAGGCAGACCACACATTCGCGAACGCCAACACGTATGCATAGGGAACATTGCAGGCATCAAAAGAGTTTCTGCCCCACCTGAGAGAAGACTCCATTCATGAAATCATCGCTCCTGCAATTGAAATCCACATGACAGTTCGTTAGGATGGCTCCCACGTGAGAGGGTAAGATCATGAACGAGCCGCTGATCCTTGTCGTGGAAGATGACGCAATCCTGGCGCGTGCGCACCAAAGGCTTCTGACCAAAATAGGATACCGGGTCTGCGACGTGGCGACCACGGGCTTGGATGCCATCGCCAGCGTACAAAAAGAGAGACCGGACCTCATATTGATGGACATCAGCTTGAAAGGCAGCCTGGACGGTATAGAAACCGCGGGGCTGATTCGCGCACAATGTGATGTGCCTGTGATTTATGCCACAGCCTTCACTCACCAGGAACTCTTGGACAGGGCTAAACGTTCCGAACCCTTCGGGTACATAGTCAAGCCGTTTGGTGAGCGAGAGCTCCGAAGCAGTATCGAAATGGCGTTGTACAAACACGAAGCGGAACGACGGATACGCCGGAGCGAAGAACGCTTCAGAAAACTTACAGAATTGGCCCCGTTTGCATTATCAGTGGTGCGGAACGACGGAACCTTTGCTTTTTTGAACGCGACGTTCACCACGATCTTCGGCTATCAGGCTTCAGAGGTTGCGGATCTGAGGACGTTCGTGAAACTCGTTTGTCCCGACGACCAGTCGTTTGCTTCAGAAAACGGTGAATGGGAAGAAGGCCGTGAAGCAGCGGGCACCAACGGCGGGGTCTCCGTACGGGAGCTGCCGGTCACCTGCAAGAATGGCAATGAAAGAGTGGTCTCGACTCGAACCGTATCGCTGGAGGATGGCAGCCGTATTATTGCGTATCAGGATGTGACGCCGGAAGCACGACAGCGCGAGAATCTTGAGTTGTTGGTTCAGGAACGGACCCGGGAATTAGTGGCACAAAAGACCCGACTCGAACGGGAAATCGAGCATCGCCTCATGGCTGAAGAAGCCCTTCGCTCAAGTGAACAGCGTTTCAGAGCGATCTTCGAGTCCGCGGGAGAGTGCATTTTTATCAAAGACACCACAGGTAGATATGTGCAAGTGAATCCTCATATGGAACGGCTGGTGGGGCTCTCGGCTCTTACGCTCGTGGGAGAGACCGACACACGTGTGTACGGCAACGACGCGACACACATCAAAGAGGTGGAAGCCCGTGTTTTGCAGGGAGAAAGCGTTGAGGAGGAACATACACGAACGGTCAACGGGAGCCGCACCACATTTCATGACATCAGGACTCCCCTCACTGACGGCCAGGGTAACATCATAGGGGTCATCGGTATTTCACGAGACGTAACTGAACGAAAAGGCACAGGATCGAGAACCAGCAGCGCGTCGCAACCGTGTGTAGCCAAGTCTACGAAACAAGTGGTGGAGAGAGCGCTGCTGGCTGCACAGAGGGACTGCGTGGTCGTGTTGCTCGGGGAGAGTGGGAGCGGGAAAGACTGGTTCGCTCAGTACATTCACGATCATTCCGCGCGATCAGGAGGTCCGTTCTTTTCGGTCAATTGTGCGGCAATCCCCGCTGAACTGGCTGAATCAGAACTGTTCGGTCATGAACGCGGCGCGTACACCGGTGCTGGCCGCAGGAAACGGGGCCTCCTGGAAATGGCAGAGGGAGGGAGCCTCTTACTCAACGAAATCGGAGATATGCCGCTACCGCTCCAAGCGAAGCTCCTCACGTTCCTCGACACCAGATCCTTCACTCGTCTGGGCGGAGAAGAACTCGTAAGAGTGAATGCGCGACTTCTGGTAGCCACCAACAGAGACCTGGAAGCAGAGGTGGAGAGGGGATGTTTCAGACGCGACCTCTTTTATCGAATCAATGTGTTTTCTTTAACGGTGCCTCCGTTACGAGAGCGTGTGGAAGACATGCCACTCCTCGTAAGAGAAATTCTGGACATGCTCGTGAACGACCTGCAGATCAAAGAGCCCATCCAGATCGATGAATTCGCGCTGGCAGCTCTCCAGCGATACCCATGGCCCGGAAACATCAGAGAATTGCGAAACGTGCTCGAACGGGCGCTCATTCTGTCGGAAGGAAAGGTCGTGGGACTCGAGTGTCTCCAGATAGACAAGAAATTCGTGGGTGACTGGAGCTGGTCGACCTCTTTTCCGCCGCCAATGCCGTTCAATAGTGTACTCTCACAGCTCAAGCGCGCGCTCATAGAAGAAGCCCTGGTGCGATCAGGAGGAAAAAGGATCGAGGCTGCTGAAATGCTCGGCATGACGCGGGACGCGCTCAAGAAACAGATGAAGACCCTCGGCATGTTCAGGGCTGACTGAGAATACTGTCATTTTCCATCACGTTGAGTATATACAGGTTACCAGAAGTTTGGTCTGTTTGACTCTTTTTTGGCGTCGGGAGATCCCGCTTCTTTGCGAGCGACGCAGAGCCGTCGAATCTTCGTTCAGGGGACCACCCGCCACCTTTTGAAAGCCCTGGCTATCCGGTCAGAACTTTTGGCAACTCCCATGACCTGGAGGGTCACCACGAACCATGAAAATGGCACCCTGTCCAGCGACCAGCGGGAGCTGGCAAGTGATTGAAGTTCTTGGGGATGGGGGTTTGGGGGAAGGCCCTTCTTTCAAGAAGGGCCTTCCCCCAAAAATGCATTTTCATAGGGACTGCTATAAAAGGCGCGGGTTTTGAATTCGTGGCGTCTATGCCTCAGGGCCTGTGCGCGTATGACCACGGAAACCTCACACCCTCGGGCCCAATGGACCCATAGCAATAACTGCCTTATATAACGTTACAATAAGAAAGCGCTCTCGCGCCGTGGGTCCATAGGACCCTTGAAGCCTCTTCGACGTGCCTGCCCGCATCCCCACTTGGGGGGAAATCGGATCAATAATCCATCGAATCGTTTCCACTTTCCTCAAGAGGCACTGCCATGTCTCTCGAGTGGCACGGAGCCTGCATACTCCTCGGCCACAGCTATGAGGACGCTGTAATGCGGCGTCCTCATGCGAATGCACACGCGCGAGACTGAAGCAATCTGGCAGGGGTGGGCCTGGAGATTGCTCCGTTGCCTCGCGCCTGGAATCGACGACGTGGTCCCTCGATGGACAATGCTTAATTGCGCATGGGAGCGTGATGGGTTCCAGCCGGACACGTGGGATTTCAGGAGCCTGCACAAAGGACCTGCCACGAAATGAGTTGCAGACGTGTCACAAGACTATCGCGGAGGACTTTAAATGAATCAATTAATTCCCTGGTTGCCTCAGTATGATGTCAATGTGTCGGATATTGATCGTCAGCATCAGGAGTTGTTTCGCATGATGAACGAACTCCTTGACGCGACGTGGGATGGCAAGGGCAAAGAGTTCATCAAAGACGCTTTGAAGTTTTTGGCAAATTATACGGTGAACCACTTTGCTACTGAAGAAGCTTACATGAGGAATTTCTCGTACGCAGGCTATATTGACCACAAACGGGTCCATGACGAACTGACCGCTCAGGTCAACGAGTTCGTGAAAAGCTGCGAGGACCAGGGCGTGACCACTGATACCTTGGTCTCAGTGATTCTGGGGCTCGGAAATTGGATCAAGGATCACATTCGCGGCATGGATCAGAAATTGGGCAGATTTCTGCTTGCCGAAAGCGCAGAGCGCGGTCTCGCACTCGCTTCAAGCCAACAGGTGGGAGTCTCGCACCCGTAAAACGCAAGACGCTGAGGCAAACTGTGTCAGATTATGCGCGCTGAAGCGAGCGGTCATCGTGCGAGGAAGGCTCGTTCCGGTGTTATGCGGGAATGGTGCGGCCACGGGCGCGAGTTTCTTTGCAAGAAGTTCTTTCCCGTGGATTTCCCTTTCCAAGCCTTTCAAAGGACTCAGGTAAGTTGCGGTGCCTATCTCCGACGCGCGGACTGCACGAGGGAACCTGCACACCGCGCCCAGAGAGGCAAAGCCTCTTTCTCCGTCGTGGTGACCTCAAGGTCATGGTCGTGAGAATGCCCCATCGGGGAGCGATCAATCATGTTCAAGATTCGTAAGACCGACATTTTGGATAATATTCTGTCAGGTATGGAAGATCATGCGCTGATGGAAAAATACAGGATTCCGCTCAAATTATATCAGCGCCTGCTCCAAAGGTTGGTCGATGAAAAGGCTCTCTCTCATAGCGATCTGTACGAGAGGTCTGCCGTGTACCGGGACATCACCGACACCCTGGTCCCGCGTCGTTATCCTCGCGTGTACCTCCCCATGCCTGTGCGAGTTTACGACTATAGCAACTCAGCAGCCGGTTTGATTCGGGACATTTCGGAAAACGGTCTGCGCGTCGCGGGAATTGAAGCAAAAGCAGGGGAAAACATGTGTCTCTCCATTCCGCTCACGGAGATAGGAGGGATAGGACCCGTGCGCTTGGAGGCAATATGCCGCTGGTCTGAGAAGAGAGGGAAGCAGAAGAAATTTGTCATGAGCGGGTTCGAAGTCACACACATTTCCGAAGAGACGCGCTGCCGCTTGCAGAGCTTTATTGACTTCCTCCATGCTCAATCAGCCCCACAGGCCACCTTGGCTGTGTGTCCGGATGAGCCGACCGCAGAGGCTTCGGTGACGAAAAAGGAGGAAACCGGGAAACCGCGCCATTTCTCAGGCACGCTTGGCCAAGTCGATATCCTGGATGTGGTCCATTTCCTGCTTCTCAACGCGAAACAAATGGTGCTCCATGTCCGGTCAAACGAGGGAAAGCAGGCTTGGTTGTATCTCATCGACCGCAACGTCGTACACGCGAGAATGGGCAACAGGGAAGGAATCGATGCTTTTTTCGCGTGCATGGACTTTCCCGGTGGTGAGTTTTCCGCTCAATCATGGTCTGAGCCGCCCCGTCGCAGCATCGATTTCCCAGGGGAGTTCCTTCTGATGGAAGCCGCTCGATTCAGAGACGAATCTTCTGAGGAGCTCCCGCCGGATTGCAAGGTTCTGCTCTGACCCCCGTGTGCGCTGATTCAGGGAGATCGGTAGGGTTGGCGGCATTCCCTCCACGCAAAGCCACTCACATAATGCAATAAATGAGATAACACGGAAAGCATATTGACATAACACGCCTTTTTAGCTATACTCCCTTCACGAAAGCCCTGTAAGCGGAGAGCGTGCTCTATGAAAAAGATTTTGTTTCTCTCGATATTGGCTGTGGCCCTCCTCGCGACCGCTATGGTTTCTGCCGGGTCGTGTCAGATGTTGAACCCTTACGAGCCGTACAACGCGGTGGGAGCCGAGCCTCCAACTCCTTACAATCTCGAGCAGATCCCGCGCATTTCCCGGACCTTCTATGTTCCGTGCCCGTGGTGGAGGCCGTACGCGAATTATTTGCCCGATGTCCCACCAGTGTCGCAGCCATTCCCGGGACCGTTTGGTATTCCCGTGCCCGTGCCGTAGCGGTCTTTACGTAACTGAGGTCGTGTAATCGGGGTGTGGTGAGCGGAACAAACCTCCTCGGTCGGGAAGAGGCATCGCATGGTGAGGTTTCCGTTGTCACCGCATCCTTGTGACGTCGGAATAAGGCGGGCGCCTGCGGGCACACCTCAGGTACAGGAGGGGTTGCCAGCTCGCGCATCGATCGAAATCCAGTCGGACGGAATAACCGGTCATCACTCTCACGGGCCGTGACCGCATGTCCTATTCCAAGCCATATCGCTTGATTTTCCGCCACAAGGACACCCTGTCTATGCCAAGAGTGTCTGCCGCTGAACTTTTGTTGCCCCCCGTTTCCGTGAGGACCTTCTTGATGTAGAGGATTTCCTGTTCTTCCAGCGTCGGCCAGGTTCCGTCTTTGCGGCGAAACGTGACGATATTCAGGTCGCGGATGTCGTCAGGAAGGTGCTTGGGCTCAATGACGCCTTCTGTGGCCAGGGCTACCCCGCGTTCCACGACATTCTCCAATTCTCTCACATTGCCGGGAAAATCGTAATCTTTGAGTATTTCGAGTACCTCCTTTGACACCGTCGGCACGTCGCGGCCCATGAGGTGCGCATGCTTTTCAAGAAAGAAGTGCACCAACAGAGGGATGTCGCCTCTCCGAGACGCCAACGGCGGCAACTCGAGTGACACGACGTTCAGGCGATAATACAGATCTTTTCGGAACTGATGTCCCTGTACCGCTTCCTGGAGATTCCGGTTGGTCGCGGCAACCACACGAACGTCCACCTTGATGGCAGCGGTGCCACCTACCCGCATGAGCTGCCGCTCCTGGATGACTCTCAAGAGCTTCGCCTGCATGTTGGTGGACATTTCGGTGATCTCGTCCAGAAAGAGCGTTCCTCCTTTTGCCAGTTCGATCAGACCGGGCTTGCCCGTGTCCGCGCTGGTGTACGCTCCCTTTTCATGGCCAAAAAGTTCGTTGGTCAATAGCTCTTCATTGAAAGACCCGCAGTTGACAGCCATGAGAGGGCCTTGATTGCGTTTGCTGTGCTCGTGGACAAACCGTGCGAGCAACTCCTTGCCTGTGCCTGATTCTCCGGAGATCAGGACGTTACAGTCGGTCGGCGCGATCTGTCTGGTGGTATCAAGGATCTTCAACATGTGAGGATCCTTTGTGATAATCTTGATCTGCCCTGCCTCCCGCAATCGTTTCAAGTCTTCTTTGAGTTGCACGTTCTCGTCTCTTAACCTGATCTTCTCGATCGCCTCGGCCACCACCTTGCGCACCGCTTCTATCCGGTACGGCTTGGCAATGTAGTGATAGGCCCCTTGCTTCATGGCTTCAATCGCGGAGTCTACCGTGGCATAGCCTGTGATCATGATCACTTCAGTCGTGGGATGATTGCGCCGACACTCTTCGAGTATCCTCATGCCGTCGACTCTTTCCATCTTGAGGTCCGTGAGCACCACGTCAAAGTGATCGTTTCTTCAGCTGGTTCAGTCCCTTTGGCCCGGTGTCTGCAGTGACGATGTCGTATCCGTTTTTTTTCAGGACATGCTGAAGATTCATCAACGCGATCTCTTCGTCATCGATGATGAGAAGTTTGGGGGTCGTGTTCATTGCGTAGACTCCTCTGCAGGTATGCTGAGGCAAAAAGTAGTCCCTTGTCCGGGGGTGCTTGTTACCTGAATGCTTCCCTGGTGCCGAACCACGATGTCGTGGGTGATGAACAGGCCCAGGCCGGTCCCTTTGCCCACATCCTTGGTAGTGAAGAAAGGGTCGAAAATTCTCGCAAGGTCTTCTTCAGAAATCCCTTTGCCGGTATCTTTGATCCTCACCTTGACCATGCCGTCAGTTGAAGCGGTAGCCCGTATGCTCACCCGGCCTTCGCCTTCGATAGCCTGACACGCATTTGATATCAGATTCAAGAAAGCCTGCTCGATTCGTTGGCGATCCGCGAAAATTGTCAGATCGTCGTCAATAAAAGTGGAGATCCGCACGCATGGGGGTTTCTGTGCGCGGAACAGGCTCAGCGTTTTTTCGATGGTTTCCTTGAGGTTCAGAGACTCCCTCGCGAAGGCCCTGTTTCGTGAAAATTCGAGAAGATTCAGGACAATGACCCTCGCTTTATCCACCTGTTCCAGGACTTTCTTGAGCACGTTTCTTTGAAATTCCGGGTCTGCCTCGTCCAGTTCTTCAAGCAGAATCTCACAGGAGGAAGAAATATTGGAAAGAGGGTTGTTGATCTCATGAGCAACGCCTGCGGCCATGGTTCCCAGAGACGCGAGCTTCTTGGATTGCACCAATTGTTCTTCTCGTTTCTTCAATTGTCGGGCCATCGTGTTGAAAGATTCAAATATGTCGCGGATCTCTTTTTCCGGCGGGAGCTTCTCAATGAGCTCGAACTTTCCTTGTGCAAGCTTGGTGGGGCTCTCCTCAAGCAGCTTAAGCGGTCGGGTAACCTTCATCACGAGAAACACCCCCACCCCCATGAGACCGATTCCCACCACCGCGAGGCCTACAATTTGAAGCGTGACCGTGGTCCCCATGATTTGATTGATGGACGCCCTCTTCTTGCGCGCTACGCTGGTGGCGAACTCTGCAAGGGATGTCCCGCTTTTTCGAATCGGTCCTTCATATTCCGCGCGGGTTTCAGGGCTCAAGAAACACTTGCCCCCGACAGATGCGTCCGAGCACTGGGTCAGCATCTTTTGGTACTCCAGAAGATTCTCCCGGAATGCTTCGGTATCTTTCTTAGACTCAAGCCCCTCGAACAGGCTCGCGTGTTTTTCCAGCAAACTCTGCGCCCGGACAAGGTGATACAGAGCGGTCTTCAGAGACTGCGGATCGCCGTACAGGAAGAAGTTCTTTTCAAATCGCCGGATTTCAAGGACAGATTCTTCCAGTTTGCCTACGTCCTCGAGCACCGCTATCTTTCCTCCCAGGCGCTCCATCAGGTAGTGACTTCCCAATATGGTAGCAGCCATGAACAGATAGACGGTCACCACGCCGATGAATACCTTTTGCCTCACACTGAAGTGACTTCTCTGCATCACACGTCCCTTTGCACAACGACCCCATCGCGGGCCGCGACTCTGACATCTGTGTTGCTATATGCAACTTCCGTTCCATTGTCCCCTGTTCCGCTGGCACAGGAAGAAAGCACTGATCTCGTGCCCCTTTACTCCGGGGGACGGCACTGAAATGGGCTGGAATTGGTATGAAATGCGACACGCTATCTTGGCCGAGCATATTGCACTTTGCAACACCCGTCACCTGCGACCCGGATTTCAGGTACCTGTACCTTTGTGGGTCATTCAAAGAAGCTTCTTTTGCCTTGTTGCATTGTGCAACAAAGTCCTTCTCGTTGCAACAAATATCTATCCTGTGGATACTACGTCGTTTTTTGGTTCTTGCCTGTGAGGGGTGTTGCATTCGTTGAGTATTGCATGGGCTTTTTCTTCCGTGATCAAGAGGATTCGCTCAATATTCGTGAGCAAGCACGTCATGCTTGGCGGTTTGGCACGAAATTTGTTAACAGCATTCGCAGGAGAACCGGGAGGTCGTTATGAAAAGAGCAAAGGACAAGATCACTGCGATGCTGAACGCGATCACTTTCGCGGAGGCCGGAGACGTCGACAGCGCACAAGAATTTCTTGACGCATCTCCGGGATCCGCGAAGGTCCGGCAAAAGACGCAATTTCCTCAGGAAATCGGGGACCGCGAGAAAACGAGCCTCTTTGACAAGGTGCAGGCCCATATGGCTGCCGTAGCTTTCGCTGAGGCCGGAGATTTCAATGCGGCCAAGGAGTATGTGCGATCCGGGTGCAAATCCAGGGCCGTGCTCCTGGTGATCGAAGGAAGAGACCCCGATGAAGCAGCCTTCAGTTACGCGATGGGACTGTGCAAGAGGATGGATGCGCACATGGACATTCTCCTGGTCGTGCGCAAATCCGAGAACGCACACAACGATGAGATTTCACCTTCGCTGAGGGAGTCGATCCAGGGGAGGCTGGCTCCGCTGGTCCGTGAGCTCGAACTTTCCGCGGTGCCTTTCAGCCTGATCATCTGCAGGGGTGATATGCGCGAAAAACTTTATGACTTTGCCATGCGCCACAAGGACATCAGGATGGTGGTGTACGATTCGCCGAAAGCGCGAGATGAATCCGCGGTGAGTCGTGGCTGGCACAGGATGATAGAGACTATATCTCGGAGGCTTTCGATTCCGCTCGTGGTCGTGTCAGCCAAACAGCCGCTCGGAGAGTGTATGTGAAAAGGGCGTGCTCGAGTGGAAACCTTACACTTCAGGTGCAAAGCTATCGGGCAGCGTCCCGTCCACATCCAGGGTAACGCGATTGCGCCCACCCTGCTTGCTCGCGTACATGAGCTTGTCAGCTCGATCGATGAGCGACGCCACGGAATCGTCTGAACGGCCAACCGTGGCCCCTACTGAAATCGTGACGCCCAGCAGCCCGTAATCCGTGGGGATACATGATTGAGCGACAAAGCTTCTTACCTTCTCTGCGATACCTGCGATTTGGGCTCTGTTGACATTCTTCACCACGACCACAAACTCTTCGCCACCCCACCGGCATACCAGATCGGACGATCTGAGACCGGACACAAGCGTCTGAGCGGTTCCGCGTAGCACGTCGTCGCCCGCCGCATGCCCGAAACTGTCGTTTATGCTCTTGAAGTGATCGACGTCTATGAAAAGCACTCCAAACGGCCAGTCGTACCGGTGCATTTCATCCAAACAACACTGTAAATGTATCTCCGCGTACCGTCGGTTTCCTACACGGGTCAGGGGATCGAGTAACACGATCTTCTCGAGTTCTCGAAGCCTCCTTCTTATTCTTTCGATCTCCCCACGATCCTCGAACACTTGGACAGCGCCTACCGTCTCACCATCCTGATTCTTTACCGGCGATATACTGGTGAGAACTTGGGAAGGCTCCATCAACAGGCTCAGCGACTCAGCACTACCTGCGGCTTTGCCGTGATCTCCCGACCCCGCGCCGCAGAAACGTTGCAGTCCCGACCGGCCACCCGGAACTTCGGACACAAGAGGCTCCGGCTCGCTCCCTAGTCCGAGTTCTTTGGTGCCGTGTGAGACCCCAGGACCAAGCGAAGTGCACGAGGCTTTGCCCCTGTAGTAAATGGTCAGTCTCTCCTTGTCGACGACGTACACCCCTTCGTCGTGGAGATTCTCCAAAGCTATCCTGCAAACGTCGTGATCGATACGCATGGGTACAGAGAGTCCCTTTCCCGACTCAGCCGAGACTCGCGTTCGGTGAAAATCCCGCGTGAAGGTCTCCTGGCGTGAATGCGAATGTGGAAAAAACGATCGTGGCGAAGGTGCGGCAATTACTTTTCGATTCCCTCGCTTATACACTTGCCGTTCTCACGCGTCAAGATCAAAAAGACCGAAAGCCCTGTCTGTATACTGGTGCCAAAAGTGTTGTCCGTGTGATTCTTCTTGGGGGTCGGCAGGTCGCGTTCACTTCGAGCGACGCAAAGCTGGCGGATCTTCGTTCACGGGACCTCTCGCCACCCGTGAAACGAGCGAACCAATAGGGCGGAACTTGTGACGTCTGGGATAACTTGGCTTTCCGTGCTCCTGTGTCCTGCGAAGGGATTGGCGCGTCACCATCCGCGGGGTCACGGCCTTGCTCGCACGTCAGGAATCCGAGGCACTACAGAGACCTGAGGATAAGGGTACTCAGCAGCCAGTTTCGACTTGTCGGGATGCGGACGTCAAAGACCGGGGAACACCAAAGCCCTGCAAAAAACGTACATGCTCGCTATTCGTATGGCGAGTGGGGACTCAACGGCAAATTGGTGTGAAGAATTTGAGCCTTGACCGCGTCGCCGGCAGAAAAGGGTGCATTTTCAGGCGAGAGGCTCATGAGGCCATTGGCTATCACCATTGACCGTAACGCGCCGGAACTCTGGGAGCCCGCCACGGCGGCCATCATGCGACCGTCTTCTTCATACAGTCTGCATCTTACCAGATGAAGTCTGTCGGACCTGATGGTAACGTCGTGTACAAGTGTGGCCTCAATGAAAGGTCTGAACAGGTCCCGGTGCCCCATCATCTTAAGCAGAGCGGGCCTCACGAATTGCTCGAAGGATATCATCGCGGCTGACGGGTTCCCAGGAAGCCCGAACACGGGTTTGTTCCCGATGGTTCCGAATACTAGCGGTTTACCCGGCTTCATGGCTACTTTCCAGAATTTCACACGCATGCCTAATTTGGAGAGGGTGTCTTTGACCAGGTCGTATTTGCCCACCGAGACCCCCCCTGATGTGAGTATGACGTCTGCCCTCACCCCGTCGGATATGCGCTCGCGTTGATCCACCTCGTCATCGGTGGCAATGCCGAGCGAGATGGGTACAGCCCCACATTCCATTACCTGTGCGGCCAAACTGTACGTATTCGAACACACGACCTTGCCGTCGACAAACGGTTCATCCAGGTCCACAAGCTCGTCGCCGGTGGAGAGGATCGCTACGGACGGCCTCTGGTATACATGTACGTACGCGTGGCCCAGTGTTGCGAGCATTCCTACTTCAGGCGGTCGCACGATCGTCCCCGCGACAAGCACGTTCTCCCCGGCAGTGACGTCTTCCCCGCGGCGCCTGATATGCGCGGCAGGTCCTGGGTCTTTCAGGCAGACCACGTGATCGCCGTCGCGATCCGTGTCTTCGGCCATGATGACCGTATCCCCTCCTGCAGGGATCAGGCCTCCGGTCATGATGCGCACGGCCTCTCCCGCGACCAATGTCCCTTGAAACGGCCTACCTGCAGGCGATTCCCCGATCAGCTTGAGCTTGACCGCAGCGGTCGGAGAGGCCCCTTCCAAGTCCTCATGCTTGCAGCAAAAGCCGTCCATGGCTGAATTATCTGCCGACGGCACATCTCGCTTCGCGGTCACGTCCTGCGCCAGGAACCCGACCCAGGGCCTCCAGGATATGTATTCTTTCTCTGCCGAGAACGGGAATCTCCTCGAGTACTTTTTGTTGCGCTTCACCGATTTTAATCACAGGAACCTCTCGTCCTTCTGTCCGTCATCGCAGGAACATCCTGCCATTCAATTTTCGCGATCCCATTGTGCCAATCCTCTCGGGGATGTGCAAGTTCTGTCCGAGCGATGTTTTCTTTTGGAAAGGCTTTTCCAGGCCAAGCAGCCGTCTTCCTGTGAAGTCCCGATGTAAAACTCGCCTCTAATGCCTTATTTCCTATTGACATTCGGGGTTACGACTTCTACGAATAAACCGTTCGGTCTTCTCGCGCCGGTTTATCTGAGAGCCCGCGGCTGGCTCGGACTGATGATTCTTTTCAGGAGCGCACCATGGACCACTTGCTCAACGAAGAACAGAAAATGGCCCGTGATATGGCCCGGAAGTTCGCAGACAACGAACTTAAGCCTATAGCGGATCGACTTGACCGCGAACATACGCACTCCCCTGAAGTGCTCCAGGCGCTCGGCGAAATGGGCATACTCGGTGTCGCAGTGCCTGTGGAATATGGCGGCGGGGGCATGGACTACGTGTCGTACGCCATGATCGTCGCGGAGATATCGCGCGGCTGCGGAGGCACCGGAACTATTGTTGCCGCTCATAATTCGCTCTATTGCTACCCTTTGCTCAAGTTTGGCACTGAGGAACAAAAACAAAAATACCTCGAACCCTCCGCGTCAGGGAGATCGATTGGCTGTTACACGCTCACCGAGTCCGACGCGGGGAGCGATCCCGCGGGTATGAGAACTTCTGCACGGCTTGATGGGGATTCTTGGGTGATCAACGGCGAAAAGAAGTTCATCACCAGCGGCAACATCGCGGACTATTGCGTGTTCGCGGCAGTAACCGACAAATCCAAAGGATACAAGGGCATCACCCAATTCGTGTGCAACCTTCGTGAGACTCCTGGCTTCAAAGTGGGCAGAGTGGAAGAAAAACTCGGCATCAACGCGTCCGGGACCGCGGAACTGGTCTTCGAAGATGCGCGGGTGCCCAAAGAGGCGATTCTCGGAGAACCAGGCTCAGGGCTTCGTCAGATGCTCGAGACCCTGGATAGCGGGAGGATCAGCATAGCCGCACAGGCGCTCGGAATCGGAAGGGCTGTCCTGGAGGATTCCCTCGCATACGCGAAGACCCGTACCCAATTCGGTAAGCCGATCAGCAAGTTTCAGGCTATCCAGTGGAAATTGGCCGACATGGCCACGCAACTGGACGCGGCCGAATTGCTGATCTGGCACGCGGCATTGCGGGAAGATCAGGGTCTCCGGTTTGAGAAGGAAGCAGCCATGGCCAAGCTCTTTGCGTCCGACGTGGCCATGCACGCTGCAGTAGAAGGGATTCAGGTGCTCGGTGGATACGGGTATCTGCAAGGATTACCCGATGGAAAGACACTTCCGGGACGTGAAGATCACCCAGATTTACGAAGGTACCAATGAAATTCAGAGGCTTGTCATAGCCAGAAACCTGCTCGGAAAACGCGGCTGACCGGATTATTTCAAGAGCCCCTCTGCAATTCGCGGCGACCCGGAGGACACACTTCACCCGGGGAACACCGGGGGGCTCGATTCGTCAGGTCAATTTCTGGCACCTTACATAGTGGAGCGTCACTGCAAGGAAAGGTCTCACGCTATGGAGAGGGACACGCGAAACGGCTTTGAAGATGCCCCATTTACGAGTGAGGTCCACCATACTGCAAAGGAAGAACCATTGCTGGCGGAACAAATCATCCAAGGCGATATCAGGGCCGCTGCCCGAATGATTCGTCGAATCGACGACGGAGACCGTGACGTATTTCCCGAGCTGGCCGTGTTGTACCGACACGCGGGCAAGGCTCATGTGATCGGCTTTACCGGATCCCCTGGAGTGGGTAAGTCGACCATGGTCGACAGAATCGCGTCCAAGTTCAGAGAGGATGGGAAGACCGTGGGCATATTGGCGGTCGACCCCACCAGCCCTTTCACCGGTGGAGCTATCTTGGGCGACCGGATCAGGATGCAAAAGCATTTTCTGGACGACGGTGTTTTCATCCGATCCATGGCTACCCGCGGCAAGTTCGGCGGCCTGACGCGCTCGACCGCTGATGCGATCGTGGTCCTGGACGCGATGGGAAAGGACACGATTATCGTCGAGACCGTAGGTGTCGGTCAAGATGAAGTCGAAATTGTCCACAACGCTCACACTACGGTGCTGGTGACCATTCCCGGGATGGGCGATGACATTCAGGCTATAAAGGCCGGTCTCATGGAGATCGGCGACCTCTTTGTCGTGAACAAAGCCGACCGGGAGGGCGCATCAAAAACCGTCCGGGAACTGCGGATGATGTTGGGGATGTCTTTCGCCCGGTACGAGGCAGCCGGCTGGACGCCGCCAATCATCGAAGCAGTCGCCATCGAAGATAAAGGCGTAGACGAGCTCTATCGGTCCCTCCTCGAACACCGAGCCCATCTGGAGTCCCATGGGAAAGATAGGCTCAAAAACATCGAGCGTGCGAGAGTGAAAAATCAACTCCTCGATCTCCTCAAGGAAGGCCTTATGGACGTGGCAATGGAGCGTTTGGGTGGGCCGGAGTCCTTGGATGGTGTGGTGGAAGAGATCGCCGCGAGACAAAAGGACCCGTACGGTGCGAGCATGGAGTTGGTGGAAAAACTGTTGGGAGGTCCGACCCGGTGATATCTGCGAAAGCAGTCCTGAAAATGGATATGGATCCCATCAAGCTGTTGAGGATCTTTACCGTGATTCCGGTAGTCTTGATCCTCCTGGCAGGGGCCGGAGCCTTTTGGATCTACTTTTTCGTGGTGTCGCTGCTGCCCGAGGGGGAGTCGGTCGTGAATATCCCGGGGCTGGCTGCCGAAGTGAAGGTGGTGCGCGACAGAACCGGTGTGCCGGGAATCATCGCGGACAGGGAAGAAGACCTGGCAATGGTCCTCGGATACGTCATGGCTCAGGATCGGCTTTGGCAAATCGATTACTTGAGGCGAGCAGGCCAGGGACGACTCGCTGAGATCCTCGGCTCGGATTATCTCAAGGGCGACATGCTCATGAGGACCCTCAGGGCTGGCACAAAGAATCCTGACTACTCCGCGGTGCTCAATGAGCGGGAACAAATGTGGTTGGACCATTTTGTCCAGGGTGTAAACAGATACATCGTGAGCCGCGCCGCGAAACCTCCTGTGGAATTCTCGCTTCTGGAGTACCGGCCTGCGTTATTCTCCGCGGAAGATGTGAAGTCGATTTGTGTTGCCTTGGCTTGGGAGAGTTCGCTCGCGGGTCGCATAGATCCACTCATGACGCGGATTTTTGCCAAACTTGGCAAGGACCGTGCACAGTTGTTGTTTCCCTCGGACCCGGCCTGTTTCCACGGCTCGGTATCGGCTGATCTCAAGGGATGGAATCCCACGGGGATTATCTTTTCTCGGCTCTTGAGCGGACGCGGTTTTCCACGCGTACCGGGGTTCACCGGCGGATCAGTCTGGGCGGTGGGACAAGCCCGCTCTGCCAGCGGATCGCCCTTGACAGCGTGTTCCGTGTACCAGAGATTGACCGCGCCGGGATTCTGGTACCGTGCGCGTCTGAGTGCCCCGAATTTCCAACTTTCAGGAGCCTTTATTCCGGGGGTGCCCGCTGCGGTGGTAGGAAACAACGACCACGTGAACTGGGGCTGCGTGTCCGCGGCAGTGGACGAGCGCGGATCTGTACATCGAGCGGCTGGATTCGGATGCTCCCCACAGTTATTGGAGAATAGACCGCTGGAGAAAGCTCCACGAAGTACGGGAGAGTTTTCGGATCAAGGGCGGTTCCACGAAAGCGCGAACCATTCAGTTGACGGACACGGGTCCTTTAGTTTCTGACGTCAGCCAGGGCCGCTCACTATCCCTGAGGTGGACCGGTCGGGATGGTCCCGGGATCTTTCCCGCGCTGTGCCGTCTCAACCGCGCACAGGACGGAAAACAGGTGAAGAGTGCCTTGAGACTGCTCAAAGCGCCTGGCGTCAATGTGGTCTGGGCCGACAAAGGTGGCAATTACGGAATTCAAGAGGCCGGGTACCTGTCCCTGTGCGGCCTGCCGAGAGCGACGGCATCCTGCCCGTGCCTGCATGGACGGGAGTGCATGACTGGCGAGGGTTCGTGCCGTTTGACGAGCTGCCTTCCGCGACGAATCCCGCGAGCGGGTTTGCCGTGGCCGCGGATGGCCGCCCCGGTGCAGAAAAGTATCCGTATCTGGTAAGTTGCTACTGGAGCCGCGAATCCAAGTGTTCTCGGATCACGGACATGATCAAGGATGTCAGCAGCCATCAGAGGGAGAGCTTCCAGAAAATCCAGGCAGATACTCTCTCCCCTCTGGCGCGGGATCTGACTCCCGTGCTCCTGAAAGCGCTTCGCGGCAGCGCCGGAAAATCCGCGGAAGAAGAAACAGGCAATCAAGACCCTTTCTTCATGGGACTTTCACATGGCCAGCAATTCCTCAGGTGCCACGATTTTCGGTCTTTTTTACCAATCTCTCCTCAAGGACTTGTTCCTGAAACCGTTGGGCGAACAGCTTTACGATGGATTTGCCGGCTGTTTCCCTCTGGCTTCCCGAGTAGTGGCAAGCACGTTTGTCAGGCACGAGAACGGCTGGCTTGCAGGCGTGAATCCTGATAAAGTGTTGGTGCATAGCTTCCGGAAAGGTGTGGGCCTCGGCAAGGGCCTTGTGGGGGGTGACCCCGCGAAATGGAAGTGGGGCGAGATCCACACAGCCGTGTTTCCGCACCCGATTGCAGCCAGATCGAGGTTCCTTGAAGCCCTCTACCAGGTGGGCCCATTGGCTATGCCAGGTTCCGGGGATACGATCAATAGTGCCGGTTGGTCCGTTGCAAGGCCGTTTCATGTCCTGGACGGCGTCTCTTTGCGGCAGATTGCCGATATGACAGACCCGCCTCAGGTGTTCGCGGTGGCGCCCATGGGAAGTTCAGCGCATTTCTTTTCTGCTCATTATAAGGATGAGACGCGCGCTTGGCTCGACGGGCGTTCCTTTCAGGAACCACTTCACACCACGGAGATCCGGAAAACCGGCGGCAACGCAGTGCTCTTCAAACCCGGTGTGGAATTGCTTTCCCGCCATTAGGTCAGGCAGCAGCGTGAACACACTACCTTCTCACATCCTCATCGCCACAAGAAACCGCGGCAAGGTAAAAGAAATCCAGGACATGCTCAAGGGACTCCCGGTGAAATTCCTTTCCCTCGACGACATGCCCGATTCCCCGGAGGTGGAGGAAGACGGGGCAACCTTTGAGGAGAACGCCCTGAAAAAAGCCGGAACCATGGCTCAAACCTTCGGCATCCCCACCCTCGCGGACGACTCGGGTTTGTGTGTGGACGCGTTGGGCGGACGTCCTGGAGTACTTTCCGCGCGTTACGGAGGGAAAGATGCCTCGGATGAGCAGAAGTGTCTCCGCATGCTCGAGGAAATGGCCGCGGTTCCTGACGATCGACGCACCGCGCGATTTGTATGCGTGCTGGCATTGGCCTCGCGAGATGGTGAGGAGAAGGTCTTTAGGGGCGTATGTGAAGGCCGCATCATCCATGAACTGCGAGGCAGTCGCGGATTCGGGTACGACCCCATATTCTTCCATGACGAGGCTTCGTGCACCTTTGCAGAAATGAGTCTGGACGCGAAGAACCGCGTGAGCCACCGGGGAAAGGCTCTTGTCGCGTTTTCCGCATACATGAAATCACTGGTTTCATAGAGTTCTCCTTGAGAAAAATGACCGATTGGCCACGCGGCCACGCCTTTGGCGGAATGCCTTGCCCCGCGCCCCCAAGGAGTCACGAACCCAATCGCACAGAGATCCTGGTGATCATGACAGTTACATGAAAAAGCAATTGCATCTCATGCCTTTTTCCTGGTGCGTGGTCCTGGTAAATGTGGGAGCGAATCTCGCGGGTTTTTTCGTCGTCCAACTCTTGCTGCACTACGCTCAGCCTGCCCAAGAGTGGAATGGTGGGGCGTTTATCGAAGCAAAGACCAACATGGTCTTGCTCGCGCTTCTCGTGCCTGCAGCGGTCTTGGTATTGGTGGCATTGGCCGCGCCGGTGGGCCGGGCAATGCAGGTCATCCAGCAGCGGGGGAGACCTGCATCAAGAAGCCTTGTCCGCGGCGAGGCACCGAGTAATCAACCTTCCCTTCCTTGCAGCCTTGATGAATCTCGTTGCATGGGTGGTTCCGGCAGTGGCATTCCCGGTGAAGTTGGCGCTTCAAGGGAAATTGCAGCCATCCCATACAGGCTTGTACATCCTCTACAGTTTTACCAATGCCTTTATGATCACACTCCTTGCATTCGTGCTCTTGCAGTACGCGTGTCGCAAGATTGCGGTGCCGTTCCTGTTTCCGCAAGGAAACCTCAGGGACGAGACAGGCACCTTGAAACTGGGCATTCGCGCCCGCTTGATGATTCTCTACGGCGCCATCTGTTTCCTGCCCATGCTCCAAACTGCGCTGGTGATCAATGCAGGAAGATTTCCGACTTTTGCGGAAACGGAACCACTGATCGTACTGCACAACCTGGGGACTTTCTCGATTATCCTCTTCGCCTTTGTCGCCTTATACGGGCTCTGGTTGGTATCCCTCTTCAGCAAGAATATCTCCGAACCGATCGAGGAAATCATGGAGCTGACCAAACGGGTGAAGGCAGGCGATTATGAAGCACGAGCCCAGGTGGTGAGCAACGATGAGATTGGCTATCTCGGGGACCGGTTCAACGAAATGGGGCGAGGGCTCGAGGAGCGGGAGCGCATACGAGATATGTTTAATCTCTTCACCAGTCCTGAGATCGGCGCGGAGATCCTCGCGGGTAACGTCTCCACCGACGGAGAGATTCGGGAGGTGACTCTTCTCTTCGCGGACCTCAGGGGGTTTACGGCCATGTCAGAGCGCCTCGAACCGAAACAAGTGGTGCAATCGGTAAACTCTTATTTCAGCGCCATGAGTGAAGCAGTTGTCGAAAACGGCGGCATCGTGCTTCAGTATGTGGGGGATGAAATCGAGGCGGTTTTTGGGGCTCCTGCTCGAGATCCGGACCACGCGACCAAAGCGGTTGCCGCGGCCTTGTCCATGCGCCAGAGGTTGGACGCGCTCAACTGGGAGCGAGCAGTTCTGGGGCAAGA
This sequence comes from uncultured delta proteobacterium, assembly GCA_963760985.1. Taxonomy (GTDB): domain Bacteria; phylum Desulfobacterota; class Desulfomonilia; order Desulfomonilales; family Desulfomonilaceae; genus JACRDG01. Next base: position 259,476 of record CAVXFM010000004.1, read on the forward strand.
GCGTTTGTCTCACGGAATCGGGGTGCATACGGGCGACGCGCTGGCAGGAATCGTAGGAAGTAGTACAAGATTTCGTACGCAATGGTGGGCGATACGGTGAACATGGCTTCCCGCATTCAGGAGCTCAACAAAGAGATGGACTCCGATATACTCATCAGTGAAGAAACCTACCGATCACTCAAAGTCCCCGTTCAGGTGTCCGGCCCTGTCTCGGTGTCGGTAAGGGGCAAACGGCAAACTCTGGATGTGTACCGGGTCTTGTGACCGTATTTGAGGACACCCCAACCTCACACCCGAGACAACGCTCATTCGCCAGGCACCTGCAGCATACCCCCGTTCATAGTGACCAGGGCGCTCGTCATGCCCTCGCGTGCCAAATCAGGCTGCAGGGTCTGGTCGAACGCGACCATTCCTTTTGGAGCCTCTTTTGACGTATACTGGACAAACGGATCACAATCCTACGTGGTAGGGGCCAAGTCGAATCATGCCGGACGAACGGACCTCCACGTGACCGGAGAAACTCCTGCGAAACGGACTTATGACCGCAAACACACTCGAACCCTTTTTTTTCCCTGGCAAGGGCACGTACGCATGCGCCCCCGCGTCAGGACAGAAGCGTTTCTCTGAGGTGTAGACAATTGTTGAGGAAGAATTTGAGCAAAACCGGACGCCTGTGCCGCGGCGTACTCTTGGTTGCGTTCGGGTTTGTCGGGCAAGTTCTCGTTCCCGCCTCGGTATGGGCATTCCAGTCGCATCCGGCGCCGGAGGGCCTGTACGCGCATCAGCTCGCGCACGTGTTTCTGGTGATTGCGATGGGCTTTCTCGCGTACTGGTTGGAATTCAATCGACTTGCTCTGCAAAAAGGGTGGCGGCTGATCCAGGCTTCTTGCTTGCTGTTCATCGTGTGGAATCTTGTGGCCATGGCAGGACATTGGGTGGAGGAATGCATCCCCCGTGAAGTCTTTCAGGGAGATCCGGACTGGACTCAACGGATTGATCTCACGGTGAACTCGTTGAACTACGCGTACTATTGTCTCAAGCTCGACCACCTTGTATGTGTCCCTGCCATGATCTGCCTTTTCCTCGGAGTGCGGGCCCTGTACAAAGATGTCGTGAGCAAGGAGCCTCTTGCAGATGAATGAATCGTTCAGCATGGCTCCCATCTGGTTCACCGACGTCATCGGGTCTGCTTCGATGGTGGTGTTGTCTTTCTTGTCCGTGATGTACGCTCGGCGCCTGCTCAAGGCCAGGCCTGCGGACGTTATATGGACCTATTTGTTATGGCTGACGCTCGCGTTGGCAGTGTTCGCGGTATCCAGATCCGTAGGCCACATCGCAAAGCGCATGCTGTTGCTCCTCAACATGGACTCCGTGTGGATCGAACTTCGACCGTACAGCGGAGCGTTCAACACTTTTACCTTTGTAGTGGTGGCTTCCATTACCCTCTTCTTTCAACGAGTCCACAAGATTCATACCGCGGTACGTGACGACAGGCGTGCGTTGCGAGAAGCCAGCCGGGAGGTCATGCGCCTGAACAGGGATCTGGAATCTCTTGTCGTACATCGCACAGAAGAGCTGAGCCGATCCGAGAGTAAATATCGCCGTGTGTTTGAAGGCTCCATGGACATGATCTTCATCCTGGATGGCAACGGTTGTTTTGTGGACATCAACAAAGCAGGCTTGGGCGCGCTGGGTTATGGCGCCAAGGATGAACTCGTCGGGAAAAAGGGACTGGAGAGTCTGTTCGTGTCGTCCCAAGACTTTCGGGAAGTCGTGGAAGATATCGGTTGTCACGGATTTGTCCAGAACCGGGAGTGCCGACTCCGGTCCAAAAGCGGTGCGGAGTTGTTCGTCCTGCTCAGCGCCACAGGCGGCAAGGACGGGGAAGGTCGTCTCATCCGGTACGAGGGTATGGCCAAGGATATCACCGCAAGGAAGCATCTGGAAAGACAGCTTCAACAGGCCGACAAGTTGGCGTCCCTCGGTCAGATTTCGACCGGGCTTGCGCACGAAATCAATAATCCTTTGGGGGTGGTGCTCGGTTACACGCAATTGTTGCTTCGCGAGACGCAACTCGACACCCAGATGAGGGATGACCTGAAGACCATTGAGAAGCACGCACGCAACTGCAAGACCATCCTGGACGATCTCCTCAAATTCGCGCGCAGCACCCCCACCAAGAAATCCTCCGTCAACATCAATGAGTGCATGAGCGAAGTGATATCGCTACTGGCTCATCAATTCGAAGTGGAGAAAATTTTGTTGCAGACCTCCCTGGAGCCGAGCCTGCCGCGGCTGGTGGCTGACGAGGAAAAATTGAAACAGGTGTTCATGAATCTGCTCATGAACGCAAAGCAGGCAATTTCCCACACGGGTAGAATCACCGTGGAAACAGGAAGAGATCCGGCGGAAAGTTGCATCCACGTGGCAATTTCAGACGACGGATACGGAATTCCGCCCGAACTGGTCCACAAGATTTTCGATCCTTTCTTCACCACCAAGCCGGTCGGGGAAGGAACCGGATTGGGCCTGTCGGTGAGTTATGGCATCATCCAGGATCACGGCGGGAGGATCGAAGTGCAGAGCGAGCCCGGGAGAGGCAGCACCTTCACGGTGGTCTTACCCATGGAAGAGCCGTTATCTGCGGGGGCAGGCCAAGAGGGAATTCCGGACAGGGGATCATCATGAACGAGCCCATCAAGGCGCGACTTCTTATTGTGGACGACGAAGAAGACATGCTCAGACTGCTCAAACGGAGTCTCTCCGCGGATCTGGACTGCGAAATTGAAACCGCTTCCAATGCTTTTCAGGCGCTGGCCCTACTGGAAGCGGGTCCCTTTGACGTGGTGTTGGCAGACATACGCATGCCCGGCATGGACGGCATGGAATTCTTGGAACGGGTGCAGCGGACGCATTCGGGGTTGACCGTCGCGCTCATGACCGCATACGGGACTATCGATCTCGCGGTGCAGGCCATCAAATCCGGCGCGTACGACTTCATCACCAAGCCGTTTGAGCACGACAAACTGACGCATCTTCTCGGTAAGGCTCTGGAGCGAAGCCGACTGGTGAGAGAGAACCTCAGGCTCCTTCAGCGCATCAGGGAACGGGAGAACTTCCACGAAATGGTGGGAATGAGCCCCAAGATGCAGAAGATTTTCGAGACGATTCGCGTCATCAGCAAGACAGACGTCACGGTTCTTCTCACAGGTGAATCGGGAACCGGTAAAGATATGGCAGCACGTGCAATTCACGGGTTCAGCCCGCGAAGCACAGGGCCATATGTGGCAGTGAATTGCCCGAACCTTCCGGAAAGCATTCTTGAAAGCGAGCTTTTCGGTACAAGAAAGGGGCGTTCACTCACGCGACGTCGGATAAGAACGGTCTTTTCTGGGAGGCGAATCGCGGGACCATTTATCTCGACGAAATCGGCGACATTTCCCCCACGCTTCAGACCAAGCTCCTCCGCGTGCTCCAGGAAAAGGAAATACGACCGCTCGGGCAGAACAAGAGCATCAAAGTAGATGTGCGTATTATCGCGTCCACCAACCAGGACCTGCCTGCCAAGATTCGGGACAACCTTTTCCGGCAAGATCTGTTCTATCGGCTCAATGTTCTCTCCCTCGAGATGCCCCCGCTCAGAGATCGCACCGAGGACATCCCACTGCTGGTGGATCAGTTTCTCACCAAATTCAGCCAAGAGTACGGCAAGAAACCCAAGACCGTGGCTCCGAACCTGATGCATCGTTTCATGAGGCACAGGTGGGACGGGAATGTCAGAGAATTGGAGAACGTAATCAGTCGAGCGGTGCTCCTTTCGCCTGGCGCGGAGATTCAAGCGGAGGATATTGACTGGGTGTCCGCTACCGAGGAAGAGTGCCTGGTAGGATCAGCAGTCAGAGACCTCCCTTACAAGGAGGCAAAGGCCAAGGTGCTTGAGCGCTTTCATCAGGAGTATCTTGCCGACCTGTTTTTTCGGAATCACCACAACGTGACCAAGGCAGCCAAAGCCTGCGGGCTGGAAAGGCAAGCGCTGCAACAGGTGATGCGGCGGTATGGTATTAAGCCGGGAAACCTCCATCCGGCCGATGATGCGGATCGGAGTCCTGACCGAGGGGATCAGAACGCCGAGTAGTACGGTGATCTTTGCAAGAAACGTCATGAGCTGCCGCGGTCACGTAACACGACGCTCAGTACAAATCGCTGCCCCGCTTTCTTTCCGCCCCCGGGCATGACACGGCCGTCGCCCCGTAACCGGGACGGGATCCTTGGCAAATCTTCTCATCCCGTGATACGGGCCATCCTTTCCTGCATGCAATGATTTTATTGCACTGCACTATTTCTCCTTCGCGTCACATAAATGACTGATGTTAGATCGTTAAACAGCTGAAGTCGCCTGACGCGCGCCATGTTTGTATTGCGCGTTCCCGGGTAGCTGCTGGCTGTGCGTCTCGGACAGCGGACGGATCTCATTCGCCTATTCGTCGTGATATCACCAAGTTCCCTCCTGATCTCCCAATCTCTGGTCGGATGGCCCGCTCTTTGCTTATAGGGATGGCAACCCCTCGCGGGCTTGGTGGCGCTAGATGACGAGGATGGGAAACGACAGTGGCGATCATTCTGGTTCTCGATGCTGAAGCGGATTCTCGGATGCTTTTCAAGCGCTTTTTGGAAAGAGAGGGGCACGAGGTACTCACCTGTGGCGATCGGGCGCGCGCACTGGAGTTGGTCGATTCCACGGACCTGGACTTGGTCATCGTCAACGTCGATGCGGGTCGCAGGAACACCACCCCGGTGGGCCAGTTGCTCAAAGCCAAGAAAACCGGGCTGCGGGTGCTCATCATCACAGATTTTCTCCACGAAGAATGCAAGGAGATCCTCGCGGAACAGGAAGTTCTGCTGAGACCCGTGGAATTGGACACCATTGAAGCGAGGGTGCGCGAGCTACTCACGCTGAGTGTGCAGAGGGCCGGGTGAGGACGTTTCCCCGCAGGGAGAGGTCACGATGTCTGGCGACGAACGAACAAATACCCATGTGCGGCCGCGCAGGGAAGGCGCGGAGCCGGAGGCGCGAGAGCGTTTGAGGTACCTGTCCGAATGCTCATGGGAATCAGATACGTAACAAGGAGGTCTGTATGAAGCAAAGAAAGTGGATTATCATAGGCTTGCTCGCACTGGTGGCAGTCGTCGCGACCATGATGATGACGACCCCCGCACTTGCGGACAAGCTCTCCGACGCCATTGCCAAGACGCCCCAGGGCGTAGGCAAAGGGATGATCGACCCCAAAGCGTCTCCAGGCTATTTGGGGATTCCGGGAGCAAAGCACCCGTTCCTTCTTTACGGTTTCCTTTGGGCCGTGTGGGTCGGGTGGATTTTCTCTTCGGTGGGAGCGTTTGGCGGAATCATGGCCGGTGTCGGCCACATCACCATATTCGGCCTGGCCGATTATGCGAAGACCTTTAAGAAGACCAGTCCGACACTCAATAAGCTGCTTACCGACTCTATTCGGGTGAGCAACCAGTACTTGGTCGGACTTTCGGCCTTGATTTCCAGCACCAACTACTACCGAATGGGGCGTCTGGTTCTCCCTCTGGGCATCTGCCTGGCCATCGGCAGTGTGTCCGGATCGGTGTTGATACCCATCCTCACTGCGGGTAAAATCAATCTGAGCGCGTATCTGGGATATTTTGGCATCTGCGTGTTCGTCATCGGTGGCTTCCTGTTCTACGAAACCACCGAGCGAGGTCAGAAGGGCAAGAAAGCAGCAAAAGCCGCGGCAGCAGCCTTTGAGAAGGCCCATATCCAAAAAGCCGATGGCGCGCAAATGGATGAGGCGGCCGCGGGCGTGCAAGTGAAATCGTGGAGCTTATCGCGTATCTCTTTCACGTTTTACGGTGTTGAGTTCTCCTTCAGCCCCATTGTCCCGGTAATCGGAGGATTCCTCATTGCTGCGCTCGCATCGTTCCTGGGAGTAGGCGGCGGTTTCTTGTTCGTGCCGTTTCTGACTTCCGTGGCGGGTCTGCCCATGTTCCTCGTTGCAGGGACCTCAGCGCTGGCTGTTTTGGTCGGCATGATCACTTCGATCTTCTCCTACATGTTCATCAAGGGCATACCGGTCTATTGGCCGCTGATCGGCGCCGAGCTGGTAGGAATCTTCATCGGCTCCATGGTGGGGCCGCGCACGTCCAAGTACATCCCCGACATCTGGCTCAAACGTTTGTTCGTGGTCCTGGCCCTCTACGTGGGACTTCGTTACGTGACCAAGGGCTTTCTCGGTTTCTCGATCGTGCCCCCGTTCTAGGCCTGCTCATACAAATCGCGTGTGAACGCACAGCAGAAGGGAGGCTTCCGCCACGATGGATGCCTCCCCCCCTCAAGGGTTTTGGTGAACGATCATGCAGCTGTACCCGCTATTTCAGACCATCGATCCTTTTCTGATATGGTTCTACCGGATCACCGGCTACGCGTTTCCGGATTTTCTGATCGGCACGTTTGTGCTCGCGGCCATTGCGGTGATTCTCGGGGAGTTCACTATTTCCCTGGCATACCTGGCCAACAGGAAACGCATTGAGAAAGAAACCAACGAGGCGATCCAATACCAGAATCTTTCCGTGGACGCGCTGAAAGCAGGGGACAAGGCCACGTACAAGGCATCCAATACGCTGGCCAACGACGCATTCGGCAAGACGTTCTTTATGCAGATCGCTTTATCGAGCGCATTCCTCTGGCCCATACCTTTTGCGCTTGCCTGGATGGACTTTCGATTCGCGGATGTGGACTTCCGGCTCCTGTTCACCGAACATTTTGTAGGGTACGCCTGCGTGTTCGTGCCTATGTACGCGGCCGCATACATGACGTTCAAGCGCATCAAGTACAGAATTCCCTATTTCAAAAAGATAAAGGCCCTTCTGGATGCTCAGGAGACAGGCGGTGTCCGGTTGAAAAGCTTTGCCGATCTTTTGCCCGTCAGGAAAGCGGTTCCCAACTCGTGAAATGAGCGCTCCCTGAGGAGCTTTACATACAGAAATGCGGAGACCGCAAAGAGGTCTCCCGAAAATCGTAACCCCATACACGTTTCGAGATAACACAGATTGAAAGGGTGATCAGATGCCTGAAACCAACAAGAAGACGGTCTACAGTGTCTGCTGTATGTGCACCGTGCGCTGTCCCATCGAGATAGAGGTGGAGCGTGACAAGGTCCGAAAGATCTGGGGAAACCCGCATCTCCTCGGTGGAAGATACCTGTGTCCCCGAGGAGCCGCGGGCAAAGCCTTTGAGAACGATTCGGAACGGCTCCAGCACCCGATGATCAGGGACGGGGAGAGGGGTTCAGGCCGCTGGAGAAAGGCGACCTGGGATGAAGCCCTCGATTATGTGGCGGACAAACTCAAGACCATTGTGGACACCTATGGTGGTGAGAGCGTTGTCCTGGGCGACAGAGGCGGCGCATTCACGGATATGCAGAAGGCGTTTATAAGGGCGCTTGGGTCGCCCAATTATTTCAATCATCACGGAGCGTGCTCCAACAGCGTGCATAACGCGCACAATTCAGTGGCCGGTCATCGCCGGAACACCGTGGCGTATGATTACAAGAACTGCAAGTACATGATCCTGTACGGTCGGAACATGCTGGAGTCGCTGGGCACCAAAGAAGCCAAGGATTTCATCGACGCTCAGGAACGAGGGATGAAGTTTACCCACATCGATGTCCGCTGGAATTACACTGCTGCCAAAGCCGACCGCTTTTTCATCATCCGCCCGGGCACTGACTACGCGTTCAATCTGGCTCTCATTCATGTGATTCTCAAAGAACGGCTGTACGATGCGGAATTCGTGGATCGCTGGGTCGTAGGGCTGAAGGAATTGGAAAGCTTCGTGAGTCCCTATACCCCGGAGTGGGCTGAGAAGGAGACCGGCATCCCTGCCAAGGATATCGTCAGCATTGCTCACGAGGCTTCGGAAGCAAAACCCGCGGTCATCTTCAATCAGGGGTGGATGACAGCGAGGGACGCGAACGATTATTGGTTCAGGCGATCGATCTACTTTCTGTACGCGCTCATGGGCGTGTACGAAGCCAAAGGCGGGCTTCTCTTTGCCAAGGGAGAGCCTGCCGCGGGATATAAGCCGCTCAAGACCCTTCAATCGCTTGTTCCCAAAGTGGACAAAAAGCGTTTCGACGGTGTCGGTTCCCAATACAAACATCTCTCCGCGGATTACGGGCTCGCTCAGATGCTGCCCCACGCAATTCTCACCGAAGACCCGTACCCGGTGAAAGCCTTCATCTGCTATCGTTTCGACCCGCTTTCTTCCTTCCCCGATCCGGAGGCGTATAAGGAGGGTTTGCGCAAGCTGGATCTCCTGGTGAGCATTGATGTGAATTACAGCGACACAGGTTGGTTTGCGGACGTGATACTTCCCGAAGCCACGTATCTGGAACGAACGGATCCGGTGATCACCAAGAAAGGACCAAAGCCTGCGCTCTGGATGAGGCGACAGGCAGTCTCCCCCAGGTTCGACTCCAAGCCGAAATGGTGGATATTCAAACAACTCGCGGAGCGCTTGGGCCTCGGTCAATATTTCCCGTACGATACCATTGAGGAACTCATTGACTGGCAATTGCAGGACATGGGAATCAGTCGTGCGGACTTTGATGCAAAAGGATATGTGGAACTGTCCAAGGAGCAGATCCTTTGGGACAGGAAGGACGGCCTCAAGTTCAACACGCCTTCGAAAAAGATCGAATTTGTATCGAGCATGCTCGAAGACAACGGGATTGCCTCTTTTCCCCCATACGAAAGCCCGCAAGCGCCTCCTGAAGGCCATTACCGGCTTATCACCGGCAAAATCGCTCTCCATACTCAGGGCACCAGTTTGAACAACCTCTATCTGAATGAGCTTCAATCGGAAAACACGCTGTGGATCAACACGTGGGAAGCAGCCAAACTCGGAATCAAGCAAGGCGATCTCGTGGAAGTAAGCACGAACGGCGTGACACAGACCGTCAAGGCGTCACTCACTGATTTCATTCATCCTGAAGCGGTCTACACCCTCCACGGGTACGGACGACAAATCCCTCTCCAGACGAGAGCCTTTCAAAAGGGGATGCGGGACAACACGTTGATGACCGGCTTGCTGTCCGTTGCAGCGGGCGGCAATTGCCCCATTACCGACTGTTTCGTCCGAATCAAAAAGGCCTCGTAAGGCACGGGAAAGGGAGGAGATCAAACCATGACCGATTATTATATATTTCAAGATCAGCAACGCTGTATCGGCTGTCGCGCGTGCGAGATCCACTGCAAAACTCAGAACGACGTCCCAGTGGGCCCCAGCTACTGCAAAATCATTCCAGTGGGCCCTTACATGAGAGGGAACGTGCCGCGGATACAGTTCATTTTCATGCCCTGTTTTCATTGCGAGTCCCCCTGGTGTGTGGCTGCCTGTCCCACAGGAGCCATGCAAAAGCGGCAGACGGACGGCATCGTGTTCGTGGATGCTTCCCTGTGTATCGGTTGCAAGGCTTGCATTACCGCGTGCCCGTGGGGGGCTCCGCAATGGAATAAAGAAACAGGGAAAGTGTTCAAATGCGATTATTGCAAGGACAGAATTGACCAGGGGCTGGAACCGGCCTGCGTCACCGGCTGCACTACTGCGGCACTGCGATGGACATCTCCCGCGAAGTCCTCGGAAGTACGGCGCGAGCGACTCGCCCGAGGCATCGCCAAGAAACCGCAGGATTTTTAGGCAGGCATTGCCGGGCCTGTCAATGGGGCCCGGCCTCGGGCTGAAGGGTTGGTGCGATTTTGCCCGTTACCTCCGAGCAGTCGAACCTTCAGCCCGAGCTCCCGAAACGGGGGCAGCCCCAAATACTTTTATAGTGAGCCCCATTGCGATTCGCTGCAACCTTGGGGAACGGCTTTAGGTGGACCACACGGCTCAGCTTGTCGCGGATGACGGGCTTTTGGCACGCGGGATAGTGAAGCGCCGGTTTGTATGACCCACCACACGGTAAGGTCGGTTTGGTCTTCAGTATGCCGCTATTTCGGAGGCGCTTCACTATACCACATCGTACCCGATCGGATGTGGGGTGGTACGTGGAAAGCGCCCCTTCCGATCGAGCAGAAATTTGGCCAACGTGCCGCACTGCTATTGAAGATGGTCCTTGGCCTCAAGGCGCTTCAGTATTCTCTTAACTCCTGGACCGCGCATTGGCAATGAGTCACGGCAAATGCGCTTTTTGATTGTAAGGCTGGCGGGAGACTTTGACCGACGATGGGTCGCGGTCAAGGTCTCCCCATCGAGAGCGTATCTCCCACCTTTGTGTTCTCCCCTTGTTTTCTTTCAAGTATAGTGTCGGAAAACGAATTACTGGGAGTTCAGCATGGAACATGGCACTCGCCTCGTCTATCGGTCCTCGTCCGCATACGAATATCCGCTGATCATAAAGCAATTGCTTCATACCCCGATTCTTTACGCTCCTGACCAGGAGATCGTCTATCAGGACAAGGTGCGTCTCACGTATCGTTCCTTTTCCGAACGGGTGAATCGGTTGGCTGCGAGCCTGTCCGCGTTAGGAGTCCGTCCTGGAGACACTGTAGCGGTCTTGGATTGGGACTCTCATCGGTACTTGGAGTGCTTCTTTGCCGTGCCCATGATGGGAGCCGTGCTCCATACGGTGAACGTACGCCTGTCACCCGACCAGATATTGTTCACCATGAATCACGCGGAAGACGCGGTGGTGCTCGTGCACGAGGACTTCCTCCCCGTGCTCGAGAGCATTGCGGGGCAATTGAAGACCGTGCGACAGTATATCCTCATCAAAGATTCTGCCGATACGGCAACGACGTCTCTGTCCTTATCCGGCGAATACGAAGAATTGGTCGCTCTAGCGGATGATTCCTTCCCGTTTCCCGATTTTGATGAAAACACTCAGGCAACCATCTTCTACACCACCGGCACCACCGGAGACCCGAAAGGTGTGTGCTTCAGCCACCGCCAACTGGTGTTACACACCCTCGGGGTGGCAGTGGCGGTCGCGTCCTTCACCGCGCCCGGGAGGCTGCAATCCGGGGACGTATACATGCCCATCACGCCGATGTTCCACGTGCACGCGTGGGGTTTTCCGTACGTGGCCACCCTCATCGGAGCGAAACAGGTGTACCCGGGCAGGTACGTTCCTGAGAACATCTTGAGGCTCATTCAAAAAGAGAAAGTCACGTTCTCTCATTGTGTGCCTACCATTCTCCACATGATCATCGAGCATCCTCTGGCCCGGGAGGTAAATCTTCGGGGCTGGAAGGTGAACACTGGCGGCATGGCGCTTCCTAGAGGCCTCGCGAAGAAGGTGCGGGAGATGGGCATCGAGGTGTTTCACGGGTACGGCATGTCCGAAACCTGCCCTATCCTCACTCTGGCGAACCTCAAGCCCGACATGATGGACTGGGATATGGACAAACAACTGGACTACCGGACCAAAACTGGCTTCCCTTTACCGCTGGTGGATCTCACGATTGTTGATCCTGATGGCAACCCGCTGCCGCGTGACGGCAAGTCAGTGGGCGAGATCGTGGTCCGTGCGCCCTGGTGCACGCAGGGGTATTTCAAGGCGCCTGAGAGATCGGAGGAACTCTGGAAGGATGGTCGCCTGCATACGGGCGATATCGCACACATGGATGAAGCGGGGTATGTTCAGATCACGGATAGGCTCAAGGATGTGATCAAGACCGGAGGAGAATGGATCTCCTCTATCGAATTGGAGAGCCTGCTCAGTCGCCACGAGGCGGTTTCCGAGGCAGCGGTGGTGGGAGTGGCTCACGAAAAATGGGGGGAGCGCCCTGCGGCAATGATTGTGCTCAAGCCAAATTGGCACAACAAGGTCACGGCGGAACACTTGCGCGCATTCCTGGAACAATTCGTTCACCAGGGCTTGATCTCCAAATGGGCTATTCCGGACAATTTCTACTTCGTGAACGAAATCCCGCGCACGAGTGTAGGGAAAATCAACAAAAGGGCCATCCGGGACCACCTAGGCGAGGACGATACCCAATAATTGGCCCCGCTTTCCCGTGCGCAATCGGGTGCCGCGTGTGTCTCAACGCTCACGCGCGGGTAAGGGCCAGGCGGGATGCCCCGGCTTATACCATTTCGCTCACTTTTGAGTAACCTACTCCGGCGGAGGGAGGTCTCCTGAACGCAGATTCGACAGCCTCGCGTCGCTCGCAGTAAAGGTGAATTCCCTCCGTCAAGTTACTTGAGTTTGCGCACAGCGGTATGAGACAGCCCTCTTTCCTGTCATGCGAGCAGAGGCTCGACGCTGCCCCCCCCCTGCCGGCAGTCCGCGACGCAATGCGGCCATCAGATCATCAAGCACTCACCTTCATACTTTCAATGAAATTTCCCCCGAGCGACGGACCCGCGGATTTTCTCCGCGTCGCAAGACAATCGAGCGGTCGCCCGCCTCAGAGCAACGACGAGCAACGGATTTATCTCATAAACTTCCGTAGATCACGCACGCATGGCGCTTGCCTGCGTGGGTCGTGGTGGCCGAGGGCTTGAACCGTGAGGTTCCATCGGTTATCATGAAGATGTGCGATGAGAACTAGGTTTGCCGCAGCGGCATCCCTGGTGCTGCTCACAGGCTGAGCGGTTGACTTCTGAATTTTTTATTGTGTATGGCATGGAGGGTGAGATGCGGAGTCCGATAATAGGAATATTGCTAGTTTTGGCCATTGCGGGCGAACTCCAGCTGTGCTGGGCGGGCGAATTTGCCGGACGGTTGGAGCGAGTCGATTTGCAGACGGTCACCTTCCGCGGTCACAATAACCAGCTGCTCGTGGTCCACGTGGACCGAAATCACAGGCTTCAGGCTGCGCCGTACCTGGGCATGTGGGTGACGGTCGATTTCACCACAGACCAAGGCACCATGCGCGCGAAGGCTTTCAGATGCCTGGGATCTCATTGAGCAACAGTCGGTAGTGATGACGGTCGAAGGAGCGGCAAAAGGAGATTGAAGCCATCCAGGGCTACGGGGTGATCTGTCGGCCTCAAAAGGCCGCATCAGGCAAGATGGGGAGATTGTACGATCAGGCCAGAAAAAAGGGGAAACCCTTGAATCAGAGTTTCCCCGACTGTTCTTATACGTCAAGAATGAAACAGGCCGCTATTAATTGTCGGATTTACTTGCCGCTGTCCAAGGGAAGGATTTCATAGTTTGTTCTGACTTCCTGCCGCGAGGCCAACTCGGTACTTCTGAAGTCTATCCTTCATTTCCTTGATGCAGGAGCCGTCTGGGCATTTCTTGGAGCCCATCTCGATGGCCTTTTTCTGTACCTCGGCAGCCTTGGCCGGGTCGCCCTGCCGGAAGTACGCTTCTGCCAGGGTCTCGAAAACCAGACCGTCTTTGCCGCCAGGAAGGTCTATTGCCTTTTTCGCCAGTTCCATGGCCTTTGCAGTGTCCTGGACCTTCTCATCGGGACAGGTCAGCAGGAACCATGCCTTGTCCTGTACGGACCAGGCATCTTTAGGGCTGAGTTGCTCTGCCTTCTTGAAATCCAGGGATGCATCCTTGCACTTGCCCATTCGGTTGAGGATCCAGGCTCGCAGGCGCAATGCCTCAACAAAATTGGGTTTAGCCGACAGGGCCCTGTTCACGTTGGCAAGAGCCTTCTCATACTGGTTCTGCTTCAGGCTCATGTCAGCCCGCTGCGCGTATGCCCAGACATAGCCGGGGTCGAGCTTTACGGCCTTGCTGAAATCCTGCTGAGCCTGATCGGTTTTCTGCTGCAGCTTCTCGACAATGCCCCTCTGTCCGTACGCGTGGGCAGCGCCAGGTCTCTTTTCTACTGCCGTATTGGCGTCAGCATACGCCTTGTCAAGGTTGCCTACCTGCACGAAGGCTCTGGAACGACCCAGTAGCGCATCGAAGTTCGCGGGACTTGTCTTCAGGACTTTGTCATACAGTGTGATGGCCTGTTTCCAGTCCTTACTGTTCATCGCCTTCCCGGCAGCGATCATATCCGGATTTGGGCCTTTCCCAATTTCATTCCACGGGAAAAACCATATTGTTCCAATGACTACCACGACAATGATCGCGAAGCCCAAAAAGGTGTAAGTTGATGAGCCTCTTTCATTGGAACACCTTGATACACGAGCGCCATCCTTCATTCTGAAATACCCCTTGTTGCGAAATTACTGTTCCGTCTACGCGGAAGCGCACATGAACCCCAGGTCGACGTCTCGCACAACGCGCCCGGTCTGCTGTGCTTTTCGAGAAAAAAACAACGGAAGCATCATGCCCTCTGCGGCCTGACTCATCGCGGAGTAAAGGACATGTTGACTCCACGGGTTGGATCGCTAATTATACCTGCTCGGCCCGGGAAATCAATCCCTAACAATCGCTCATCTTATAATAATAAAAGGCCGACCTCATGAGAATCGGGGAAAGGAGTGTGAGTTCATGTCCTCTCAGCCGGACTCGGGAATTTGCGCAATCTTGCTGGACTACGGAGGAGTGGTGGCAGAGGAGGGATTTCGTGAAGGGCTCATGGCCATAGGTCGCTCCACGGTCCTGGGCGCGGATCGATTCTTCGAGGTCGCGTCAGACACGGTGTACGATTCCGGGTACCTGATAGGGCAAGCCGAAGAACACGACTATTGGAATATGGTCCGGCAAAGGACCCGGGTTGAGAGAACTGACGAAGAAATGCGCCTGATTATCCTTCGCAGGTTTGTGCTGCGGCAGTGGATGTTGGACCTGGCCCGCAATCTCCGTTCTTCAGGGTACACGGTCTGCATCCTGAGCGACCAGACTCAGTGGCTTGACCAACTGGACAAGAGAGACAATTTTTTCCGGGTACTTCGATCGGGTGTTCAATTCTTACCACTTGGGAAAGGGCAAACGCGACCCGAGTGTGTTCACCGACGTGGCAGCCAGCTTACAGGTCCCACCGGAGAGGATTCTGTTCGTAGACGACAACGAGGGGCACGTACACAGGGCACAAGCCAAAGGTCTCCACACGATCCTGTTCCGGGACCGGGAAAGTTTCCTCAGAGAGATGCACGGCCTCGGACTGGTGTGATACGGCTGCGCTTCCAAGTAATACCGATTCGTTTTTGCCTGCACAACTTGGCGCAGGTTGCAGGCAGGGGATCCCCGTTGCTGCGGACGACGCAGGGCCGTCTCATCACTTCGCTCAGGAGATCCCCTGCCCCACGATCTTACTCGTGTGAAAGCGAATCGGTATAAGTGACTTGGCAGCGGAGGTCTTTCATATCACGAATCCCGCGTCTCGGACCATTTTTAGGTCTGCTTCCACAGGACGTCCAGCGGTGGTGAGATATCCCCCGATGATCATGCCATTGGCTCCGGAGCGCAGGGCCATCCCCTGAAAATCGCCGAGGTTCCTTTCTCTGCCGCCCGCGATCTTTACGGTCGTGTGGGGAAGGACGAGCCTGAAAAGCGCCACCGTTTTCAAGACCTCAAGAGGCTCGGGCGGCTGCGCATGCTCAAGAGGGGTGCCTGGCCGCGGATTGAGCACATTGATTGGCACGCAATCGACTCCCAGGTCCGCAAGGGTAAATGCCAGGTCGAGCCGCTGCGAAGGCGTTTCGCCCAGTCCCAGTATTCCGCCGCAGCACGCGGACAATCCGGTCTGCATGACCGTGCGGACCGTATCGACCCGCTGGTCGAAAGAATGCGTGGTGCAGATCTGTCGATAGTGTTCCCGTGAAGTTTCCAGATTGTGGTTGTAACGGGTTACGCCTACGGTCCGGAGCCGCGACGCACGTGCTTCGTCCAAGAAGCCAAGGGACGCGTCCAGGGCAATGTCCAGTTCTGCACGCACCTTTTGCAGGGACTGGAGCAGCGCGTCGAATTCTTTTTCAGAAAGAGCACCGCCGCTGGTCACCGTGCAAAAGCGTGACGCACCCTCCTTCTTGGCTGTACGGGCCACGCTCAGAATGTCATCAGTGGAACACAGGTCGTACGTCTCGCAATCTCCGTGGTGGTGACCGGACTGGGCGCAATACGCGCAGTCTTCCCCACAGCGACCGGATCGCGCGTTGATCAGAGAGCAGGAGTCAAATACCCGGCCCTTGAAACGCAGCCGGACACGGTCTGCCGCTGCGAGAAGACGCAACAAGTGCTCCTCCGGCGTATTGATAAGGGCTTCAGCCTCGGCCCTCGTGATTCTTTCGTCTGCCAGGACACGCTCCTCTACAGAGCCGATGAGCTGGGAATAGGATACGGTTTCGCAATTCATGAGTCCCTCCGTTCACATCCCTATCCTTATACCTCTTGCGAAATCCGAAATCCAGGGTTCAGGCGTAGGAAATCCGGGAAGGTACGCATAGAGCAGATGCCCACAATTCTGACCGAACGGTTCGTGCTTTTAATACCGATCCGCGATCATGTAAGTGACTTTGGTCTTCTGGCGGCATGCCTCTGAAGCGCAGTCAGGCCGAGTCGTTCGTAGCGAAAGAGGTGTGCCGCCGGTGTCGTACCCCTGAGGAAACGCAGTGGGAGAAAAGGTGGCGAGAGGCCCCCTGAACGAAGATTCGAAGGCTTTGCGTCGCTCGAAGGAGACCTCTCGACACCCAAGAAGGATCGAAGTGACAAAACTTTTGGTAACCAGTATAGTAGTCGGTTCCCGGGTCTCGTCCTTTTCACGGTGAAGGCATCGGAGAAGGATTTCAGCCCGGTGTGGGTTGACATTCGGAAGCAGAATGATTACCCCCGTATAATAGTGGTGAGGTTTGGATTGAGAACCAATCCATTTTTACGGTGTCACACAGGAGAAGACAAAAACCCAAGATTGTGGAGAACGCACTATGAACTATCCGGCAATAGCGACCCAATTGGAAGGCTTTTTGGCTCAGGTGAGAGCGATCAAGCCTTTGACACCTGAGCAGGAGTACGAATATGCCGTGAAATATCAAGCGAACGGCGACGTGGAGTCCGCTCACAAGCTGGTGGTGTCTCACCTGCCTTTTGTGGTCAAAATTGCTTTCCAGTATCGTCACTACATGATTCCCGTCCAGGATCTGATCCAGGAGGGAGCGATTGGTTTAATGAAGGCAGTAAAGCGATTCGATCCTTACAAGGGATACCGCCTGGTTTCCTTTGCGGTCTGGTGGATAAAGGCCTATATCAAGAATTTTATCCTTCGGTCCTGGAATATGGTGAGGCTCGGGACCACCCAGGCACAGAGGAAACTGTTCTTCCGCATGGGGAGCGTGGGAGAGCATTTGGACGAAGAAACGCAACAGGCGCGTATCGACGACCTTGCCGCAGAACTCAAGGTGAAGGCGGACGACGTCATTGAAATGGAAGCGCGTGTCAAGGCCAGAGAGTGGTCGCTCAACCAGTCGGTCGGAGATGATACCGACCTTACCGGTCTGGATATGCTCGAAGACGAATCGCCCAATCAGGAGCAGCGCCTCATGGCGAAGGAAACCGAAACCGCCCTTGCCACGTCAACGGAGAGGGCGTTGCAGAAGCTCGATCCTCGAGAGCGCTTCATCGTAACCAAACGCTTCATGGAAGATGACCCGTGGACGCTTCAGAAACTGGGCGAGCACTTCGGCACGAGCCGTGAGCGCGTCCGGCAGATTGAGAAAAGAGCTCTGAACAAATTGAAAAGCGAGTTTTCTCCCCAGTTGCTGGAAAGCGCGTTGCCCGCGTAGAGGGGAACGACGTATGAAGAGAGAGATACTGAACGGCGATTGACAATGGCGATCATTCTCAAGAGCCGTTCAGTATGAAGCTACCAAAAGGGTGCGTCATACCGATAAATGCCCGAAGAAACCTGGTCGTGGCTACGCTGCAGGGTCGTTCTCTCTTTGAAGGCGATGCGCGCAATATGTAGCGATGTTCACACCGACTCCCGCTGCATCGCGGGCCCATGAAACCTCGATACCGTACTTCGCCTACGAATCCGAACGATCAGCATTGACATCTTGAGCCTGCAGGATTATCACCGTCACCTATGAGCTTGCTCGGAACACTGTTTGAGAAGAATTGCTACACATGTGCTCAAGCCCTGGTCGTCGCGGTGCTCATGTTTTTTGTGCTCGCGGGCTTTAGCGCCATGCCATTGGCCCTGGCGAGCGATTTGAAAGTGGTACCCGATGCATCGCTGGCTGATTGTGCGCGCGGCACCACAGAAAAGCCGGAGTCGCCTGTCCCGTCGCGTAAAGAAGACGGAGCAGACACCACTCTGGAACGGCAGAAACAAGCCGCTTGTTCGCTGCTGAACCCGTCTCTCGAGGACGAAGAGCGCCGCATGGCCGAGGTGATCCACCCCATGGACCGTGAATCCGCGGGTTTGTGGCTGTCGTCATTCATCTCGGAAAAACCCCTCAACTGCCCGCTGAAAGAGCAAGGCGCCTGGATCCAGAGCATACTGGATGGGGTAGAGAGAAATAAGCTCCCCATGTGCAGAGAGATTGTGGGGCTTGTGGCGACGCTGATCTCCATTGAATCGAGCTTTCGCGTGGATCCTCTTGCGGTGGATGCGTCCCGGGGAGAGAAGTTGTCTCGCCTGCTCGAACGCACGGAATACGAGTTTCTGGAGAAGTATGGACCGCTAATTCAGATGCCCGGCGTGCATCAGGTGTACCTATCGTACAGAGAGAAATACTATCCCAAGCTAAGCGCGTGCAAGACCGAGGGGGAAGTCGATGTGTTGGCGAGAAAGATTGCCGAAGACCTGAAGCGTGACGCCAGCGCCCTCCCCGGGCTCATTCAAAGGGTGATCAATAGGGAACTGGACAAGCTTGTGTACGTGGTGCGGACCAAGGGGTCCATGCAACTCAACTTCAACCGGGCCAAGGAGGTAATGAAGGAACGGGGTGAGCGATTCACGGACACTGACCTCGTCGAGTACATGTACACCCGGCACGGGGGCATTGATGTAGGCATAGCGGCCCTAAGACCCTTGTTCGTGCAGTACGCCGCGTGCTACGGAAAACCGGACGATATGTCGTGGCTGTTTTTCGTGGGAATGGATTACCATTACGGACTGTTCTCGAGCAGAAATATGATGGAACAGATCCGTATCCGCGACCTGTCCGGACACAAGATCCCGATTGACGGCGACTTTCTCCATTATGATGACAAAGGGCGACCGGCAAATCGGGAATCAGAGACGCTCAAGGCTACGGAGGCCATTTTCCCGAGCTTGCCCCGCTCGACGATCCTCAATGCCTTTCTCCTGGAGAAGGACCGGCAATACATCTATTCCGACCTGCACCAGGCCATTATGGCCGCGCATCGGGATCGTTTCGGAGAGACCCCTTTCGCGGTGATCGGCGATCTGTGGATGGGGCATAACGCGCAACTCAAACATGGGGCCACTTGGAAAACCCGATCTTACCTGCACAAGCTCGACCGATATCTCAACTCCCTGCCCTGGGACCGCGCCACCCCGTAGCAAATGAATAGTAAATGAGTGCAGCTGCACTACCGAGTTGAAATTCCCAAACAGATAGGATATAGGTCTGTCCGCGTGTAGCCAACCAAGGAGTTACGCATGAAAGGTCTCGCTCTCCCCGCGTTGTGTCTTTGCGTGGTTTCGTTCTGCGCTGTTCCTTCGTTGCCATGCTCGGCAGCCGATGCGGTAACGCTTCCCAAGCCGAGCTTCACGGGAAAGCTCCCGGTGGAAAAGGCAATGCTTCAAAAGAAGTCCGTAAGGGAGTTCGCAAACAAGCCTCTCAGTTTGGCCGAGGTCTCTCAGATCCTCTGGGCGGCCAATGGAAATCTTGCAGTGGATGCGGTGTCCAGCGCGACCACCAAGGTGATCCCCTCAGCCGGAGGGCTTTATCCCCTTGAGGTTTTTGTGGTTGCCGGTAAAGGCACGGTAACGGGGCTCAGTGAAGGGGTCTATCAATACAACCCGTCCGCGAATACGCTCCAAACTCTCGGCCAAGGCGACAACAGAGCAGTGCTCGCCAGCGCATGCTTGTCGCAGTTGTGGATGGCCCGCGCACCCATCATCGTGATAATAGGAGGCGTGTTCGCGCGAACCACCGCAAAATATGGGGACCAGGGAATTCGATACGTCTTTATGGAAGCGGGGAACTCCAATCGAAACATATACCTTCAAGCCGAGTCTCTGGGCCTGAAGGTGGCCACCGTGGGAGCGTTTCAGTCAGCGCAGGTCTCAGCGGCTGCGAAATTGCCGACTGGAGTAACCCCTCTCCTGGTGATGCCCGTAGGAAAATAGCAGAGGGGTCGTAGAAAAACGAACGGCTCGTTTTGAGGAATGCCACGCAAGGCACGCAGTGCAGCGGCTAAAGAAATGCGAAAACGGGAACAGCAGTTCACGGCAGGATTGCGGTAATAGGCCATCGATCAGGTGGGGGACCGTCTTTGTCCTTGACATAACGAGGGACTAGCGATAACCTGCCGCGATAAAATCTTGCTTTCCCTGTGTAATATATTTGACGAAGCCAAGGAGGTAACGGATGGACTGGGTTGTTTATGTGGCCCTGATATGTGGGGCTCTGGGCGTTGCGTACAGCCTGATCACCGCAGGCTGGGTCTTCAAACAGGACGCTGGAAATGCGCGGATGCAGGAGATTTCCGGCTATGTGGCAGAGGGCGCCATGGCGTACCTCACCCGCCAGTACAAAGTCGTGGCCATTATTGCGGTTATCCTATTCATCGTGCTATGGGGCACATTAGGACCCATGCCTGCGATCGGATTCGTGGTCGGTTTGGTGGGTTCCGGTCTTGCGGGCTTCCTGGGGATGAAAGTCTCCGTGAATGCCAACGTGCGCGTTGCGGCAGCAGCGAGCAAGAGCCTGGCGGACGCAATGGAAGTTGCGTTCAAGGGCGGGTCCGTCACTGGCATCGTGGTTACCGGCTTGGCGCTTCTGGGCGTGGCCGGCTTCTACCTTCTGGCCAGATCGGTACAACCCTGATCCCCACAAGCTCTTCAGCGCTTTGGTCGGCTTGGGCTTTGGAAGTTCCTTGATGAGCGTCTTTGCTCGTGTGGGCGGCGGTATCTATACCAAGGCCGCGGACGTGGGTGCCGACCTCGTGGGTAAAGTGGAAGCCGATCTTCCCGAAGACGATCCCCGCAACGCGGGTGTCATCGCTGACAACGTGGGCGACAACGTGGGTGACTGCGCGGGTATGGCCGCGGACTTGTATGAGACGTACACCGTCACCATCGTAGCAGCCATGCTTCTCGGCAGCACCATTTATGGTGGAGTCGACAAACCCGCATTCTTCATGCCGTTGTTCATCGGCGGTATGGCGATTATCGCGTCCATTATCGGGACCTTCTTCGTAAGACTGAACCGGAGTACTCCCGAGAAGGACCTCTACATCATGGGGTCTTTGTACAAGGGCTTGGCCGTCGCGGGTATCCTCGCTGCCATCGGCTTCTACTTTGTAGCTCAGAAGCTTCCGCTCGGCGCTGCCAAGATGGGTGCGTTTCAAATTCCCGCTGCCAACGTGTTCTACATGGCCGTCTTGGGCTTGGTGCTCACAGGCCTGATCGTGGTGATTACTGAATACTTTACCGGCATGTACGGCCCGGTGAAGTATGTGGCTCAGGCCAGCACCACCGGCCACGGCACCAACATCATCGCGGGTCTGGCCATCAGCATGATCTCCACTGTGGCGCCGGTTATCGTGCTCGGCGTCGCGATCATGATCGGATATGCCCTGGGAGGCGGTTTCACGGGTAGCCCCGGAACCGGTCTCTATGGCATCGCGGTGACGGTCGTCTCCATGCTCTCCATGACGGGA
This sequence comes from uncultured delta proteobacterium, assembly GCA_963760985.1. Lineage (GTDB taxonomy): Bacteria > Desulfobacterota > Desulfomonilia > Desulfomonilales > Desulfomonilaceae > JACRDG01. The sequence continues at coordinate 281,231 of CAVXFM010000004.1, forward strand.
ATGGTCGTCGCGATCGACTCGTACGGCCCCATTACCGACAACGCGGGTGGAATCGCGGAAATGGCGGACCTTCCTGAAGAAGTTCGCAACAGAACCGACCCGCTGGATGCAGTGGGCAACACCACCAAGGCGGTCACCAAGGGTTATGCCATCGGCTCAGCAGCTTTGGCGGCTCTGGTTCTTTTCGCAGAGTATACCCGAGCTATCGAGGAATTGTCCGGCCACGCGATGGCCTTTGATCTTTCCAATCCCAAGATTATCGTGGGTCTGCTCATCGGCGGAATCGTTCCTTACTTCTTTGCAGCCTTGTGTATGTTGGCTGTGGGAAAGGCTGCGGGCTCGATCGTTGACGAGGTTCGCCGTCAGTTCAATGAGATTCCCGGCCTCAAAGAGGGTCTGCCCGGCGTAAAGGCCGAATACGGCAAGTGCGTGGACCTGGTTACCGCAGCTGCACAGAGAGAAATGGTCATCCCGTCCCTACTGCCGGTGGTCATACCTTTCGCAGTGGCATTCTGCCCGGGTCTGGGTAAAGAAGCTCTGGGCGGCACGCTCATCGGAAGCATCGTGGTCGGTCTGTTCCTGGCAATTGCCATGACCACGGGTGGTGCGACCTGGGACAACGCGAAGAAGTACATTGAAGACGGCCATCACGGTGGCAAGGGAAGCGATGCCCACAAGGCGGCAGTTACCGGCGACACCGTAGGTGACCCGTACAAAGACACCGCTGGCCCGGCTCTTAACCCGGTCATCAAGGTGGTCAACATGGTTGCCCTCTTGTTGGTGCCTTTTATCGTGTAATTCGTGTGCATAGGCAGGCCGGGATCGTCCGGCCCCCTGTGCTCGGAACCGACAAAGCCCTGCACGACGAAAGTGGTGTGGGGCTTTGCTTTTCTGGCGGCCGCGAGGTACCCCGATTCGCGTTCAGACGCGTAAAATCGTAGGGCTGGGAATCTCCTGAACGAGGTGATGAGACGGCTCTGCGTCGTCCGTAGCTATGGGGATCTGCAGCCTGCGTCAGATTGTACGGGAAAAAGGCGAATCGGTATAAGACCGCCAGAGGCACCCTGGCGCTCATCGGACATGACTTATGGCAACCGAGGTAACGTGGCCATGATTTATAGCAGTTGTTAAAAGTTCTGACCGGATGGCGGGAGCTTTTTGAAGACGGCGGGGGGTCCTCTGAACGAAGATTCGACGGCTCTGCGTCGCTCGCAGTGAAGCGGGACCCTCCGACGCCAAAGAAGAGTCTAAAAGACAAAACCTTTGGCAATCAGTATAAAACCGAGTCACCTCAGAACCGGGTCTCCTTCATGAAGATTTAACGGTTCTCCACCGCTCGGAATGAGAAGGCTTCCTGCCTTTCCCGCAGAACATCGTTGCGGACCCGCACCAGTCTAGCCGGGAGATCAGGACTTGGGGGGTCCTATATGAATCCTCGACAATACCGTGCCGGGACGACCGGCCGATTTCAGACGAAATCTTTTTTATCTCCGAGAGGCGGAAGTTGAAGGGCCTGGATCGAAGCTTTCGCTGGCATGATCGCATGGCAGTCCCCGCGAGGTAGCCACTCCGTGTCAAGGAACCAGATCGTACGCGAACACGATGCTGCGCGGACGAGTAAGCGCGGGAAAAGAACTGGGTTGAACAAGGATGAGAGCGAGAGAGCGAACCCCTTGGTTCTTGAAGTCCTGGATCGTGAAATCGGAAATGATTCCTCTACTTGCGATGGTTTTCCATTTTTGCACAAGGCTGGCTCCATCCCACACAAGCGCGTGTATCGCGCACGTGTCTCCGCTCTGTTTAATGAGCAGAAGCTCGTTCTGGGCTCCGTCCGACGTGTCTGCAATCATGAGCTTGCCAGGATAGAAAACGCTCCTGCTGCCAGTACCCAGCGGCCCCAGTGTGCCGCGGTCCAGGCCGTAAATACGGTCCGTAACCTGGTAAAGGAGGCGATTGTCCCGGTCGAACACCATGAGCCGCTGGTCCTGATTCAGGATGATTCTGAGAAATTCCTTGTGTGGGCCCAACTCACCAGCCACATAGCTCAGCAGGAGTGTACCCTGAGGCAGCTTCAGGGTCCCGTCAGGGTACTAATTGACCGTCTCGAGTCGCAAAACGTACCATTTCTCCGCTGAACATGTCCTTCACGTCGGTACGCTGTCCGACGATAATCTTCCGTTTGAGGTCTTCCGGTTCTCGTATGGCACGGATGATGGTGTGGGGGAGCGTTTGGAGGACCTTGAATTCCCTGTGGCTGTACTTGATGATGAGAGATCCTATTCCTTTCGGCGTCATGGTGCATAGGATCAGTTCGTCGATACCGTCGCCGTCCACATCGGCTATTTCTGCCGCCAAGAACCTCGCGGGCGCCTTTGAAAACTGCGTAAGAGGCTTCAGTCCGTCGTTCTCAAACCGACTGATGCTCACACCTCCGTCTTCCAAGAGCACCACTTCATTTTTCCCGTTACCTAGCAGGTCTCCGATGGCCAGAGCCCACAATTCGGTACCGATCGCGGGGCTTCTCCATGGGCCCGAGTTTTGCGGCAGATCATGCCGAAACGGCAGCCGAAGGGGTTGATCGGTGCTGGCGGTCGATAAGGGGTCGGCTTTGTAGAACGTGGGAAGTGCTCCGCCATAGAGCCGTTTCCCCACCGCAGCCACGAACAGCTCTAGGACCGCAGGGAGTCCGTGAATGTTGCCCACCTTCAGCTCGGTGGCAACCGCTTTGCGCTGCGTGCGGAGATCCCACATGACGGCTCTCATTCGGAAGGTGCCGCCCGACTCAGAAAGGAAGCCATAGAGAGCTAGATCAGCTCCCGCTTGGGCTGCCATTGCCCTGGCCTCTTCATCATCCTGCGGCCACGGTTTTCCTTTGAGCACCTCATCCACGACTTGTCGCGTGGTGATCGTGTACTTGTCCTTCAGCGCGTCCACGGCAGATCGCAAGCGTTTGTTGACATGATCCGAGAACGCGCGCAAGTCTTCCTGATGTTTTCCCGGGCCGATCTGAAAGGGAAAGATGAGGACTTTCTCCGGCTGCCCTGCGAACGGCGCATCAAAGGCACCCCAGAGCACAACCAGTGTCAGCCCTATTACGAGCCTCATCTGGTAAGAGCCGCTTCCTCTAGCACCAAGAATCATGCGATCGCCTTGGACAACAAACCTTTGCTTGAACATGAAAAACAGTCGTACTTCTCAACGCAGTGGCCGGAGGCCTCACCGGGTAGTGCGTACGCGAGGTGGCACGGCATCCGGGCACAATTTCATGCTCGCTTTCGAGTCAAGGGTCATAACTCCTCTCCAAAAAAAAACCAACTGACATCTGCAGTTGGCGTAGGAGGAAAAGATTCTTAGTCTTGCCCTTTCTCTTAGCAATTGCCATGCCAACTTGCCACACAAAAGACTTCGGACATGAAGTTGTGATATATCATAGCGTTAGAGGACGTCGAGGCTTTCGGTCATCCGCCGCCCTACCCACTCGTGCCTGCCTCGTGTGTCACAATTTTTGGACATCTGAATCCAGGTGTTTGCATCGTGCTGAAATATTGGAAGAAGTTCGCGTCAAAAAAACCGGCGCGAGCCTGCCGAATTTTTGAACATCAGCGTGCGAGATAGAGTCTCCGGATCAGCTCAAAATTTCCCTTCACCCGTTCCGCCCCTTGCACCGCCGGCCCGTGACCCGGGATCAGGAGTTCTACGGAAAGAGCAGCGAGCTTTTCCACGCTTGTCTTCAGAACGGCAGCGTCGCCGCCAGGCAGATCGGATCGTCCCACGCCCTGGAAAAAGACGATATCTCCCGAAATCAAGATCTTGTACCGGGGCCAATACAGGGACAGTCCTCCTGGAGTATGACCGGGGGTAAGAAAGACTTGGAATTCATGTTTGCCGAGGGTAAGGTCTCCTTCCTTGAGATAGAAATCTGCCTTGTACGGAGGCGTATCCAGGCCCCGGGCCTTGTAAGCCGGCCCTACGACTTTTTCCAGATAATCCTCTTCTTCCCGAGACATGGCAAGTTTTACAGAGTCATCTCCGAGAGCGGAAATTCCTTCCACATGGTCGGGATGGCCGTGGGTCGCCATGACCACTCGTACCCGCGCAGGATCTACTCCGTCTTGTCTCATACGCCCGAATAACTGGTCTGTCCGGTTCACATGCCCCGGGTCGATCAACAGCGGCACCTTGCCGTCAATAAAGACACTGTTGCAATTGTTCTCTTTCTGATCCGACCACAAGTATACGTAGAGGTGTTCGGTAACTCTCATGGTTCTCCGGCTCTTTCATTTCTTGTAACGCTCACAATCATAGCATTCACAAGCCGTTATGTCGAGCCCTTCATTGACTAAGAAGTTCCCGATCGCCCACGCTTCCTACGGTTTCGGCTGTGCGTTCATGGGGATTGCCCAGCGGCCTTCCGCTGAGAGCTCCTTACTCAGAGAAAACACTCGCCACACACTTTGCGACCGTCCTTGTCCTTCAGTTTCGAGGTCATGGTCAGCTCGCCACACGACTCACACGGTTGAGTTGTTACGGCCCTCGCAAGAGGAGGCATCGCGGTCTGGACTTCTCGTATGTCGAAAAATTCCTTCGGATCTGCCGATATGAGGGTCTTCACCGCCTGCTCTCTCAGTTCTTCAAACCTGCGCTTGTCCTCCTCTGTTGCGGTTCCCACGTCCATCTTCAGCTTCAGTGCATACCGCTCGTGTCGCGCGGGCATGGGACCGGTAAATGAAACGCGCACGCCTCGGCGCGCCTTCCTGTCGATGAAGGTGAAAACCTGTTTTCCCCAGTCGCGAAAAATCAGATTTCCCTTCCCGAAAGTGCACCCCAAAAGAGCTTGAACCGCATCGACCGCGCACGAGTCGTTTTCCACGATTGCCACCAATTCTTCATCTTCGGCCCGGCCGGCCTGGATCGCGGTGCGTGCTGCACGCGCGGCGGCGTACCCTATGGCCAAGCCAAGGCATACATGGCCGTGGAAACGCACGCAGTGCTGAAAATCTTCGGGAAAATCACGGGAAATTTCCATAAAAACCTCCATGGTGAACCGCTGTGGAGAGTTTGTTTCGCACCGCCTCCGGTCCCATCTCACGTATCCGGATGGCGCCGAACCAGAGGCAAGCTGTGCCGCGAGACGTCTTGGCAGGGGGGTCGTACTCTGTGCGGGGGACGGTCTCGCGGAATCATGTACGCGCTCAGTTGATCGAAAATCAAGAACCGCTGCTCCGAAGGTTTCACACGAGGAAAGCGACTCCCGCAAGAGAAACCCTACGAGACATGTGGTCTGCCGTCAAGGACGGTGTGAGCCAGTTACTGAATCCAGGAGGCTTTTGTCACACGCAATGCTTTCATGGAAACGCGCTTTCATGTAAATCTGCAGGGAGTGAATTGACCTACGGCACTGCGGACCGAGGGACGCGTGAGCGAGGAGATCAGACGGTTATGGATGTTATGGATTGTCCGAAACGAATGCGCGGCTTCACTTTCGCATGCTTCGGGTACCGTGAGGGCGTACCGTGGTACCAAACCATTCAGGAGATCGTACAATGGCAGATAAGAAAGCTGATCTCGCCGGGCCCGGAATCGGTGACTATACCCAACTCGAAGCCGGGCTGCCTGACGATTACTACTCGATTCTATCGCGCAAGGAGACTCAGATGGCCATCTTTGCGCTCAAGGACTTTATTGAAGACCATCTGTCCAAGGAGCTCAATCTCACTCGCGTCGCCGTCCCTCTGATCGTGAACGTGGAGAGCGGTGTCAACGACTATCTCGACCGCGACGGATCTCGGACCCCTATCCAATTCCACATCCGCAATGACCAAGACAAGAACCCCGTAGACGCCCAAGTCGTGCAAGCTGCGACCAAGTGGAAACGGATGGCGCTCAAACAATTCGGGATGCAGGTCGGTGAGGGACTGGTTACAGACATGCGCGCAGTCCGCAAAGACTACTTCCTCGATCACGATCACAGTGCGTACGTGGACCAGTGGGACTGGGAGCTGGCAATTTCGGAGGACCAAAGGACCCTGCCGTTTCTCAAAGCAGTCGTGGAAAAGATCTGGAAAGTCCTCAAAGCTGCAGAGACGCATATTCAACGGCTGCTCCCCAGACTCCGCACCGGCAGGTACCCCGATCTGCCTGAAAAATTGACCTTCATACACGCGGAGGACCTCCTGGATCGATACCCCGATCTGCCGCGCAAACAACGGGAGACCGCGATACTCCAGGAATGTGGTGCCATATTCATCTATGGCATCGGCTGGTCGCTCGCAGATGGATACCCTCACGAGATGCGGGCTGCTGACTATGACGATTGGGTGACAGAGACCGTTTCGGAAGACGGCAGGCCTATGCACGGCCTCAACGGTGATATTCTCGTGTGGAACCCCGTGACAAAGCGCCGCCACGAGCTGACATCCATGGGCATACGGGTTACCGCGGAGACCCTCAGGAAACAACTCGAAATCACCGGGCAGAGTGAATTCCTAGAATTACCTTACCATCAGGCTATCCTTCACGACCGCATTCCGTTGAGCATCGGGGGCGGGATCGGGCAATCGCGCACTCAGATGTTGCTCCTGAAGAAAGCTCACCTTGGCGAGGTCACTGTGTCCGTCTGGCCGAAGATACTCAAGGAGATGTGCGCCAAAAAGAACATTCATGTGCTGGAATAGCACCGGAGAAGGGGGAAGAATGATGCCTCGATGCGCAAGACTCCCCATCAGGATGGGGTTGCGGCGCACGGACTCGCGAGAAAGACCGGGACTTAAGATTCTTGATACTTCCTTTGGAAAGGTGAGAATGCGGTCTTTCGGATCACCCGTTGACTCCTTTTCGGTTTCCCGAAGAAGGTGCTCCGTACTAGCAGGCTGTTGCGGAACGCGATGCTTTCCCAACAACGTGCCACGATGGACCCGGTTGGTGCCAAGCCACGGAAATAGAACCGACCGAAACCTGAGTATGTCAGACTGATAGGAGCCTACCCTAGAACTGGAACCGATTGTTGGGGCATACCCGTAGCACGATTCAAACCATGTAAGGGGTTTCGCGACTGGCTCCTAGGCACGTCACGGCTCTCGCATACAAGGCCGAACCTACCCTCATCACGCGCACTAAGAATACCGATCAATCCTCCACAATCTTCTTCAGCCTCTGGATGATCTCCTCCAGCTCCTGGTTTCGCGCGCGCAGTGCGTCCTCGGTCTCTCTCTTTTCTTGCTGTATGCGGAGGGTCTCGAAAGCCAGATCGACCAATTCCACGAGTTCTTCCGGCCGGACAGGCTTGCGCAGATAATAAAACGCCCCTTTTTCCAGGGCTTGCACGGCCGAGTCCACGTCCGCGTGAGCGGTAATGAGAATGCACACCGTGTCCGGTTTAATCTTTTTCAATTCCGACAACACCACGGTGCCGGACTTGTCAGGGAGTTTGAGGTCGATGAGCGCCACCCACGGCTTCACTTCGGTTGCGACTTTGAAGGCTTCAAGAGCCGTAGCAGCGCCATAAACTTCATATCCTTCGCTTTCCAGGATATCTGTCAGGTTGTCTCGCAGATCCGCGTCGTCATCGACGATGAGAATGGTTCTCGCATGCTCATCCGGCGGCGTTCTCTTGGGAAACAGCTTTCTCAAGAAATGCTTTACAGTCATCGTTGCTCACCCTCCGGCTCTGGTCACGTTGAGCGGCTGTCTGCCACGCGGATGTTCTCAAGAAGCTCGGTCAGTTGGGCCATATCCAGCGGTTTTGTCAACTTGGTGAGGCCTTTTTCTCTGGCGAGCTGTTTTGTCATTTCCGGGCTCATTTCCCGCGCCCCCCCCATAATGATGGTGGCACGCAGATCCGGCTGCTTCTCCTTGATAAGGCGGTGAAGTTCCGGTCCGTTGATGAGAGGCAAGTCCGCGTCCAACATAAGTATATCAAATTTCCTGTCAACGGCCAGCCTCAAAGCCTCGTGCCCGTCATTGGCCACGACCACGTGGTTCCCCGCGGAGCCGAGAGCGGCCTCCAGTGTGGTGCACAACTCTTTGTCGCGATCTGCCACCAGGACAGTTGCGCCTCCCCGGCTTGAGGCCAACGCGCTGTCTATGGTCCGAAAGAGCAGGTCCATTTCAAACGGCTTGTTCAGGACCGCACACGCGCCTTCCGCGAGCGCCTTCTTGATCAAGGCCTCCACAATGTATGCGGTACACATGATTACCTTGACCGCGGGATTCAGTTTCTTCATTTCAACAAAGGTTTCCACGCCACTCAATCCCGGCATCTTAATATCCATAAGCACCACATCGAACGCGTGTGCTTCCACCTGCCGAATCGCCTCTAAGCCACTGGACGCTGTCACGATCTCATAGCCTTCGTCCTCTAGTACATCCTTCGGTACTGTCGAGAAAGGCTTCGTTATCGTCCACTAGTAGGATGCGCCCTTTCACTGTGGGCTCCTTTGTCATGAAACAGCATGACGTTCGGCCATAAGGCTGCGAGGATTTGCCGGAATCCTCACGGTTACGTGAGTCCCGTGCGTGGGTCTGGTAAAGAGCGACACAGACCCGTCGTGCTCCTGAACGATCTTGCGCACAATAGCCAAGCCCAAACCCGTGCCACGAGCCCTGGTGGTGAACAACGGTTCAAACGCGTGAACCTCCGTCTCCAGATCCATGCCGATCCCGTTGTCTTCCACATCAACGAGCACGCCGTCTTGTGTTTTCGAGGTACGCACCACTATCCAAGGCTTGTACGAATCGGGGTGCTCGGTGGTTTGGCGCGCGAGCACTGCCTGAATCGCGTTTTCGACGAGATTGATCACCACGCGCCGCATTTTTTCTTTGTCAAAATGCACCATCGGCAGCTCCACCGCGAGATCGCGCACCAACGAAACTTGTTCGGGCGTATTCATCTGATCCAGGACTTCTTCAAGCCAGGGGTTGATCTCTCCCTGAACCCCCGCGGAGCGCCTCCCTCGCGTGTATTCCAGCAGCTCCCCGATGATGGAATCGCAGAGCCCCACCTGCTGTTCAATGCGATTGAGATGTTTGGAGGTTTTGTCGTCCGCGTCTCCGAATTTCTTGGTGAGATAATACACTGAAGAACGGATCACTCCCAGAGGGTTCCGCAACTCATGGCTTACGATGGCCGTGAGCTGCCCCAGGACGGAAAGCTTTTCTCTCTTGATCAATTCCTCTTGAGCAGCTTCCAGGTCCTGGGTGCGTTCTTTGACTTTGTTTTCCAGCTCGGACGCGTGATGCGTGAGCAAAGCCTCCCGTTCCTGATAGTAATCGATCTTCCGCTTCAGTTCTTCGGGCGTGACCTTGAGTCCTGCAAGGATTTCCGCGTAGACCTCCGACAGTTCCCTGGCCTCGCCCATCGAAAATATTCCTGCCTGTGCAAGGGCCCTGTGAGCCTCGGCAGCGCCCATGGAACCGGCCAGCATCTTTTCGACTTCGCTGTGAGTCTCTGCCAACTCCACGATGGAAATCTGAGTCTTCCCCTCAATTCCCACTGCCTGAAGGCACTTCTTGCACATTGATGCGGCTTCTGGCACCGAAAAATACTGGCCGAGCAGATCTTCGATCATCCTGCGCTTGCCAGCCAGGTCAATGTACGATTCCCGCTCACTGGTGCGACTCAGAGCGGGGCTTATGGTGAGTGCGCCCACAAAATCCTCTGCAAGACTCTGTTCTTCTGCCCGCTGCCTGAAGTACAAAGATCCGATCATGTACAAGCCCACGTTAAAGAACATCGACCAGAGGACCCGTGTGGGGCAGAGGATCCAGATTGGACAAACCGAACAGTTGCTCGGGCCGGAGAAACTCGATCCCCCACGGGCCATTCTCGAGGAGCGTGTCCGCGATCCATCCGCTTCTCACAAAAGCAGGCACAAGCAATGTATAGAACCACACGAGAAATCCCGCGGACAGACCAAGCAACGCGCCTGATTCATTGCCGCGACGCCAGAAAATCCCGAACAGGATCGCGGGAGCGAACTGAAATGCCGCGGCAAACGAGATCATGCCAATGTTTACCAGCATGTAGGATTCGCCGACCTGGCGTTCAAACCAGTACCCGATTAAGATCACTCCCGCGACCGCTACCCACCGACATTTGAGGAGATTCCTCCTGAGGAAGCCCAATGCGGGGATCCAGCCCACCACCGGCAAGAGAAGATGATTGGTAATCATAGTGGAAACGGTGATGGAACTGATCATGATCATTCCGGTCGCGGCCGAGCCACCACCGATAAACACCAGCAAAGAAAGCCATCTCTGCCCTGCATCCAAAGGGAGGCGCAGTACATACGTGTCTGCCTGTTGCACCTGGTACCCTTTGAGCAGACCACTGATCGCGATGGGAAATACGAAAATGTTGATCAGCAACATGTACAAGGGGAAGAGCCAAAGCGCAGTTCGTATGTGCTTTTCGTCAAAATTCTCCACTACGCTCACGTGAAACTGCCGCGGCAGAAACATGATGGCAGACATCGCGAGGATCAGATAGGTCATCCACATGACCGGCGAACTTTGATCCGCTGTCCACACTTTCACGAGCCCTGCTGCCATGTCTTCCGGTATATGACTGAACACATTGCTGAATCCGCCAAACATAAAATATGTGACGAAGATCCCTGCCGCGAGGAATGCCACCAGCTTGACTAGACATTCCACGGCCACTGCCATCACCAGACCCGGGTGCCTCTCGGTCGCATCGAGCCGCCTGATCCCGAGGATAATGGTAAACACGCACATGAGGCCCGCGACTACCGGCCCCACGTGGGCAGCAGTCCAGGAGGTCATCCTTTCCGCAGGATCGGTGATGATCGCGAATGTGGAGATGATTGCCTTGAATTGAAGCGCGATATACGGCGTGGTGCCCACCAATGCGATGATGGTGGCGAGGGCAGCGACGCTTTGGGATTTGTTGTGACGAGCGGAAATGAAGTCCGCAATGGACGTAATGTGATGCGTCGCCTTGATCCGCACCATCTTGCGTAGTAACGGTCCACCAAAGGACAATTGCGATGGTAGGACCCAGATAGATTGGCAGAAACAGGAGGCCTGACGTCGCGGCCTTGCCGACACTGCCGTAATATGTCCATCCGGTGCAATACACGGCCAAAGACAGAGAATACACCAGTGAGTTGTTCACTGGGCTCTTTCCCACCGTGGACCTGCGTTCCACCCACAAAGCAGTAACAAAGAGAAAGGCCAGGTACAGGAACAGGATGGAAACCACTGTCAAGGACTCGAGCACCGTGAACTCCTGTTGATCTCTATGCGTCAGGGCCTGTTGTCGAGTCATTGTTCCCGGGAAGGGCTGTGGAATACCCCCACCATGGTCAACGGCCGGCACACCACGTGCCTACTCTTTTCGGGGTTCTTCCGACGGATCGCCCACGTCGACGCTGCGGCTCACCAGGAAGAGCAGAAAGATCACCACGGCCCAGACGAGAAACAGGTAGATGAACATGGATCGCACGCGTTCGATGCTGTGGAATGAGACGATTGGCCAGCCAAAAAGGACCAGACACACGTGAAAGAGCAACACATGAAAGTCTTTCTGACCAAACAGGGCCTTGAGCCTTCCCACTGGCGGGCCTCCTTCGTTGGGGAAGCGTTGACGGGAAGCAGGATCGAGTCAGGACAATGTGCGCTGCGTCGTGCGTCTCCCGGATAGAAAATCAGGCGCATAAGCCCTTGGCATACAGAGGCGCGAATCCGGAAGGGTTGGATAAATATCGCTGAGGCTCGTACATAACTCCAAAGGGAATCATGCCACTATTCTAGGTTCAGAACGCGGCAAGGTCAATGACGAAATGATTGTACAGCCAATCCTCTGGGCAGTAGTTCGTTGAGAAGGCTTGTTTCATCGCATTCTCTCGAGCTAGGTCGCGCATGAAAATGACGCATCTCCTCATGCCTCGCGGGTGATTTGCACACATGTCTGGAACCCTAACCTATCGATTTCACGATATAGGCCATGCGAGGGGCGTGATAACCACTCATCCACGAACAGGGGCATGTGGCGTACCAGAGAGAACCCCGGGAATCAGCTCCAGGATAACTAGCTGATTTAACAAAGAGACGACAAACCGTGTCCTGTGACGCGGACTGGCACACGATTTGCTAATATATGACGGCAATGGCAAGAGCGGCCTTTGGAGGATAGTCCCCCGGGGCCAGGGGTGCGGTGGCCCGGAAATGGGGCACCGGCCTCGCGCAGTAAAATCGTATTCACCGCGTTGTGCCCAGAGCCCGAGAGGCCAGGGGCAAAGGGAAAGGGGGTGGTGGATGCGAGGTTGAATCGTTCCTCATGGACCACAGCGACGGTTCAGGGGATGAGGGCAGCCCAGGCAACCATTCTGAGGTTGACCGGTTAGAGCTCTCCATCGAATCAACGCCGGAAACTGCGGCCATCTCCTGGGCCCCCAGAAGGGGGGGCTTGTTCACAAGGAGTGCTGTTAGCAGACTCTGTCCACAAAACCGGAGTAACGACATCTTGGCGGGTGAGCGATTTTCACCGGCTGAAAATTGTAACTCTCGTCTTTACTTGAGGGGGTTTCTAGCCTCCCTCTCCCGTGATGTCGATACCAGTGATCCTGTAGTTGTCTGTACGCTCCCTCAACCTTCGGGCCAGAGCCGGTTTCCGACCCTCGGCATTTGGCCCGCTCTTTCGTTCCAAACCGTATACCAACCGAGAGTGAAAGGTTCTCTCCGCAATAGGAGAGAACCTTTTTTTTATGGGGGGCGTTCACTGGAGAAGATGCTTGTGCTAGAATTCATACAGTCATCACGCAATCTTTTCACGGGGCTTCCGGCCGCTCTGCACTCCGCTGGGTGAGAAGGAAACATCTTTTCCCTTCGAAACGCTCCCGTTGTGATTTCTTTACGTTATTTCGTTCCGGCGATCGGTTGCGTCGTCAGGGCTCTGCACGGGAAACCCCATGGCCGTAAGAAAAGTGTCTCAAAAGCAAATCCTTCAGGACATCCGATCAGGAATGGACGACGCTGCAATTCGGAAGAAGTATCACCTCTCCGAGAGTGGCTTGAAGAACCTTTACCACAAGTTGGTCGAAGCGCAAGTCTTGGGGGCAGACCACAAGCCGATTCTCCGTAGGCTCAATATCGCAAAGATCCTCGCGGACGTGCGAGACGGAATGGGTCAGGCCGACCTCATGATCAAGTACGACCTGTCGGAAGAAATGCTTCGGAAGGTGAGCAAGAAACTCCTCGACGCTCAGGGCAAGCGAACCGCGAGCGATGGTCCTGAGACCTTGATTGAGGAAAGTCCCGACTTCCTTGCCACTCGCGAAATTCTTGCGGCATGAAGTGGACTTCGAAGTCCCCGCGTACGAAGCGGGGCATCCTGAGGTCCAGGGAATCGTGCGGGACATCTCCGAGGAGGGCGTGGGTGTAGCAGGTATCGATGCAGACGTGGGAGAAGTGAAGACTCTGGTGGTGCTGGGTGACGAATTGGGTGAGTTCTCGTCATTTGAATTCGAGGGGTGCTGCCGGTGGCGTTTTGCCGATCCCAACGGTGGCCGCTGCCTGACCGCCTTTGCCATAACCACTATTTCGGAAGCGGATTTTGAGGAGTTGCGAAAACTCGTGCTGCTGGTCACGGTGAGAGGCTAGGAGCCTCTTGCGTGGCTCCAACCATGGTGACAATTCACGGCGCTTCCCCCGTGCGCGTTTCGTCATCTGCCTTGTGACCCTAAGAATTGGCGTGAAGCATACCGGCCGTGTGATCAGGTATTGGTGATCTCCCTCAGCAAGTCAATGTCTTCCAACATTCTTCCCGCGCCGCGTGCCACTGTGGTCATGGGATCGTCGGTTACCAGCACTGGCACTCCGATTTCGCGACGTACGTGTATGTCGAGGTTCTTCAACAACGCCCCACCGCCCGTGAGAACGATTCCCGTATCAATAATGTCCGCGGCAAGTTCAGGAGGACATTGTTCGAGGGCAAGTTTCACACTGTCGACCATGGAGTTGACCGAATCCATGATGGCTTGCGTAATGTCGGTGGAGCTGACCGTGATGGTCTTGGGAATGCCGTCCATGAGGTCTCGACCTTTGACGTCGATCTCTTCGACTGAGTCGTCCAAGTAGGCCCGGCCCACCATGACTTTTATCTGCTCCGCGGTCGAAGGACCAATGAGAATATTGTAATTCTTGCGAATAAACGTGAGGATGTCCATGTCGAGCTTATCCCCGGCGATTTTGCTGGAACTGCTGTACACCACTCCGGTGAGTGAAATGATTGCCACTTCAGTGGTTCCACCCCCGATGTCCACAATCATGTTGCTTGTGGGCTCGGTAACCGGAAGGCCCGCTCCCATGGCTGCAGCCATGGCTTCTTCCACGATGAAAACCTCATGAGCCCCCGCGCTCAGGGTGGCATCTCGCACGGCGCGTCGTTCGACCGGGGTGACGCCCGAGGGAACGGAAATGATCACCCGGGGCTTTACAAACGCCTTGCGTTTGTGGACCTTCTGGATGAAGAACTTCAGCATGAGACTCGCCATCTCAAAGTTGGCAATGACCCCCTCTCTGAGCGGACGAAAGACCTCAATAGACCCCGGCACGCGGCCGATCATGCGCTTGGCTTCCTCACCGATCCAGACCTCTGAGCTGCGTCGATCCTTCTTACGCACCGCGACCACCGATGGTTCGTTGAGCACTATGCCCTTTCCCTCGGCATAAATCAGGGTGTTGGCAGTCCCCAAATCAATAGCCAGATTTTTAGAAACCTTCGATGCGATGAAGTCGAAGAGCATGGAATGCCTTTTGCTGAAATCTGTAAGCTTCGAGACGAATCAAACCCTGGAATCGGGTTGGTATGGCCAATCGGAAGCGCTCAAGATCGCCACGACAATGAGACATCATGCGATCGAGAAGCCTGTCACGGAACCCGACATGTGGGGACTCTCGTACTACCGGGCGCTGCCTGCGCATCTGCCGGATGGACAGACAAGCTCCTGGCAGCCTGACGCGCATCCCTCATCACGATGGCAAAGCTGCTACTCAGGGCCTCGCACTACCATCCCGGCTCCTTTGTCTGGGTCCTGAAAGTCTGAGGTAATCTTAACCAAGACCAGAAAATCACCGTAACCAATGAAAGCCTTCTTCCTCGTCACCGTCGCTTGTGTGCGGCATGTGCAGCCGAGACGTGCACCATGAGCTGCCGCAATGGCTCGGAAGATTTTGCAAGGGGGACCCAGGAGGGAAACCTCTTTGCACGGGGATTTCACTCTGGGAAACGCACGTTCATGTAAGGCTTTTTCTTTGGCAACCTGTTCCGAGAGTCAAGAGAACCAAAGCGGTCGTACCACTGTCCCGGGAAAGCGTTGAGTTACGCAGCAGCCTCCTACAGCCTTTCTTCGATAATCGAATTCTTCTTGAGGTCATCAACCCATTGTTTCATTGCGGCACGCATCCGCTGGGATCGAAGAATGTTCATCACCTTATCACGTTCTTTTTGGTACGCTTCTTTTTCCTTATCAGTAAGGATGCCAGGATCCTTTTCGGGCTTCTTCGCACTCTTGGTTCCAGGCTCTTTTTCCGCAGCCGGCGCGGATTCCTCCTTTGATTTTTTTGCGGCACGCTGCGCGGCCAGGGCTCGTTCTTGCTCGGCCTTGCGTTTCTGGTACATTTCGTCAATCTGTTTCTCCATCTTCTTGCGTTCCGCAGCCGGGATGGGGATTCTACTGACCTTCCTGTTCTTTGCCTCTGCCAGATTCAGTATGATGAGCGAGTTCTTCGTGCTAAGGGGGGGGGCCACCTCTCCTACTTTCATCTGCTGGACAAGTTTCTGCATGTTCGCACTCATGTCCCTGTAATTGAGGAAACCGAGATCCCCTCCCTTGGACGCAGTGGAATCCCGCGAATATTTCTTGGCAAGCTTACCGAAATCCGCTCCTGTCTTCACCTCATCGAATATCTTGTGGACGGTCTGGATGAGCTTCTCCTTCTCCCTCTTGTCAGCCGGATTGCTGATACGCAGCACAATTTGTCGGAGCCTCAGTTTGCCCCCGGTAAAGACTTCTTTGTGGGTGGGAACCTTCGGTTTTTCCTCTTCTTCCGGTTCCGGTGACGAATGAAGGCGCTTCATGAGCTTTTCGTATTGTTCGTCGATCTGGTCTTTGTTCTCCTTGAAATATTCTTGCGCGTCCTTCTCGCTTACTGCCGCTTTTTGATTCAATTCACGGCTGATCAACGCGGAAAGAACCAGCTGACGCTTCATCATCTTTCGATAATCAGCGTAATTCAGTCCTTTCGTTGCAAGGAACATGATGAATTTGTCGTAAGACAGTTTGTTCCGTTTCCTCAGAGAGTCAATGGCCGCGTCCAAACCCTGCTCGCTCATCTTGATGCCTTTTTTGGAGGCTTCCTGCTCGAGTAGGCGTACGATAACGAGTTCGTCCAGTATCTCTTTCTCGGTGGGCCATTTTCCGGGCGGCACCACACCAAGCGGCATGGCGAAATTCTGCCGCACGAATGGTTGCTTTTGTTCTTTCACTTCAGATTCGAGAATGACATCGCCGTTGACCACCGCCGCGACCCGGTCTGAATAGATCGGAGCAGCTCCGGCACAGTGAACCCACGAAAGGGTCCCTATGACAATGAGGATCAATACGATCGCAGGCTTGACTTTGGCTGACTGGGTCGTGGCACGGATCGTAGTCCCTCCCTGAGTGGCCTGATCGTTGAGGTTGTCCCATGCGGTATTCAATTGGCTTGCCCCGTCTTTCATTGGTTGTGTACTCAACACTTAAATCCTTAATAGAAACCGTAGTTTTTTTCAACTCCAATGCGTGAACACGTCCTGCCCCCCCACCCGCGTTCTGCGGCAACGAGGTTGCTCAAAACCTGGCTTTTTTCAATGCAATAGACGCCTTTTGTCCTATGGTGGGCTCCGTGCTCCCAGGGGTGGAAAAAGCGTCTTTGGATTCAAGACTCTCGCGTAGCCGGTCAAGGACCGCGCAACAGTCCCGGACTCGGGATTCCGCATCTGTCTCGCCCACAAGATACCCGAGCTTATCCCCAGGGAGCACGCGGACTCTCGGATCTTTCTGAGCCCACCATACCAGCATGAGCGGATTGACGGAAGTGTCCGCATCAAACGTGAAGATCAGTTCTTTTCCCGTGTAATCGAGCCTCAGCACGCGTAATTGCTTTAAATCGAGCCTTATGCGCATGATCGTCAGGAGGTGCGAAACCTGGAGAGGAGTCTTTCCGTAAAGATCGATGATTTCTTCCTCGATCTCTTCGATCTCACTGGGGCTGTCCGCGCGGGACAGCCGCTTGTACAGGTTCATGCGCTGCTGAGAATCGGGGACATAGTCCTCTGGAATAAGCGCCTCCAGCCTGAGATGGATTTCCGGATCGATTCTCGGCGGCGGCTCTTCGCCCTTGATCTCCTGCACGGCTTGCTCGAGCAAGTCCAGGTACATCTCGTACCCCACCTGTGCCACGTGCCCGGATTGTGAGGTGCCAAGCAGATTACCCGCGCCCCGTATTTCCATGTCTCGCATGGCGATTCTGAAGCCCTGACCGAGGTTCGAGTGTTCCTGAATGACCGCGAGACGTTTCATGGCATCCGGGGTAATCATGGTCTCAGGCGGGGTCAACATGTACGCGTGCGCACGAACCGAGGAGCGGCCCACGCGGCCACGGAGCTGATAGAGATCCGCAAGACCGAACGTATCCGCGCGCTCGATAATTATCGTATTCGCTCGGGGGATGTCCAAACCGGATTCAATGATGTTGGTGCACACCAGCACGTTGATCTTTCCTGTGACAAAGTTGGTCATCACCTCTTCCAGGGAATGGCCGGGCATTTGACCGTGCGCCACCCCGAACCGCCCCTCGGGTATGAGCTTCTGGAGTAAGCTGGCTCGTCGGAAGATGCTCTGCACCCGATTGTGCAGGTAGAACACCTGTCCTCCGCGGTTGAGTTCGCGCATGATCGCTTCTCTGATTACCTCTTCGGATTGGCGCATCACGTGTGTGCGGATGGAACGGCGGTTGGCCGGGGGCGTCTCGATTACGGAGAGATCCCTAATCCCGGTAAGCGCAAGATTCAGCGTGCGCGGGATAGGGGTTGCGGTCAGGGTGAGCACGTCCACCACTGCTTTGTATTTCTTTATTTTCTCTTTGTGAGCCACGCCGAAACGTTGTTCCTCATCTACCACCAACAATCCGAGATCCCGGAATTTCAGGTCTTTTTGCAGGAGCCGGTGTGTGCCGATGACCACGTCCAATTTCCCTTCTGCAAGCTTTTGGACGATGTCCTTCTGCTCCATGGGATTCCTGAACCGCGAGAGCATATCCACCTGAATCGGGTACCCCTCAAAACGGGCCGCAAACGTGTCAAGGTGCTGCTGAGCCAGGACCGGTAGTAGGCACAAGCACCGCGACCTGCTTTCCGTCCATGATGGCCCGAAACGCGGCGCGCACTGCCACTTCGGTCTTGCCATACCCCACGTCACCGCAGACCAGACGATCCATGGGGCGATCGGAATCCATGGATTCCATGACGTCCTGGATGGCCTTGGCCTGGTCCGGGGTTTCCTCAAAGCGGAACGCAGCTTCAAAGGTCGCGAAATTCTCGTCAGGTGGGGAATATGCCTTTCGCGTGCTCACATGACGTTTTGCATGAATTTCCAACAAGTCGCGCGCCATTTCCTTGATGGACTTCTTGACCTTGGCCTTGGTCTTTGCCCACCCCTTGCCACCGAGACGATCTATGCGAGGCGGTTCTTCCGAGCCGGAAACGTACTTCTGGATGACGTGAAGCCGGTCCAGCGGATGGTACAACAAGTCGCCACCCGAGTACTCAATGACCATCACCTCGCCGGGAATGCCGTCAAATTCCTTGCGAGCCAAGCCTCGAAAGATACCGATGCCGTAATCCTCATGGACCACGGCCTCCCCTTCCTTGAGGTCGGTCAAGGACGAGATGAGGCTTCCTCGTGCGCGATGCTTTGTATGAGCGCGAACCCTTGACCCGAATATTTCCTCTTCGGTGATCACGATCCGATGCGCGTGCTCCATGCGGAACCCCGCGGAGAGAGGCCCGACGTACAGACGAATCCCGGGCGTGGGTTCGGTCACAAAATGGGACGCGTCGAATCCTTCTCCTCGAAAGTCCACATTGAGCGCGTACGGCTCCAGGAGCTTGAGCAAGCGATGAGCCTGACCCTGCGTATGGCTGACCAGGAAGATCTCGTTCCCGTCGTCCTGCCATGTGCTCAAACGGGTGACAAGCCTCGCCATACCCGCGTCGTATGCCTTCCTCTTGAGGAGGTCAGCTCTGATATCGTTGTTGGATTCGCATTGAAGCCTGATCGTGGTACGACCGGGCTCCTCCACTTCCAGGTCGGACAAGACTATGGTGCGGAACTGACCGATCTTGTCCTGAAAATCTTCTTCCGAAGAGGTACAGGTCCTCCGAGGCCGGTACGGGTAACCCATCTTCTGCAGCGTTTTCCCAGCCCCGAGAGATCTCCTCCTCCAGATCCTGAAAGGTACGGCCTCGCGTATCCACGTCAGGGACGATCACGATGGAATCCCTGGGGAAATAGTCAATCAGAGATTCCATGCCCGGGAAGAAATACGGCAAATAGAATTCTGCTCCAGGGAAGCGGACTCCATGACGAAAATCATCCACCAGACTCTGTCTTACGCGTTTTTCGACCCCTCGGTCTTCGCACGCGTGCAAGAGACGTGTGAGCCCTTGTTCCCTTGCCTGTTCGTCCGGAACAAGCATGTGTATGGGTCCGATCTGGATCTCGGTCTTTTCTTCACGGGAGCGCTGATTGGACGGATCGAAGAAGCGGATGGACTCGATCCGATCGCCGAACTGTTCCAATCGCACAGGATAAGGATAGAAAGGCGGATACACATCAATGATAAAGCCGCGGTACTGAAAATTCCCCCGCATCCTCTACCAGGGGGGAGCGCGTGTACCCGGCAGCCACAAGCCTTTCCAGCAGGGCCTCGCGATTGAGCTCCTGTCCGACGGACAAGGAAAAGCTGGTGCGTGCAAAGACCGATCGAGGCACGATCTTGCGGATCACAGAGTCCAAACCGGTGACAATGACACGGGGCGGTTTGCCTTCGGTCAGGCGGAACAGCGCGGCCATCCGGCCTATCCAGACGTCTGCTTCAAACCCTCCGAATGCAAACGGAGTGAGTTCCGAGGAGGGATAGAGTACCACCTGTTCCTGGAGCGGACGCGGGTCCCCCTCCTCCTCGCCCAGAAAAAAGCGGATGTCGCTCGCGACCCGAGACGCAGCGTCTCCCTCGGGAAGCACCAGTACCGATGGTCCCTGTGCCGCGTTTGACCGCGGACGCGACCACAAAGGCCGCTCCAGAACCTTGAAGCCCGTAGATGCCGCCGCCCTCGGCGGATCCTGCCAGAAAGCCAACACCCTGTTCAAGCGTAGGAGCGTATGCGTGGGAAGGCAGAGGAACAGTCATAGCATTTTGATCAAATGGACCAATTTTCTCATAGAATCAGACGGACCCCGTTACCGGATTCACATGGGTTCCGCTGTCCGCTTCCCGGGCTTGCCTCGACCAGGCGCGTCTCCGGGGCCCTGCGCCGCACAATAGATCGCAGGACAATCATTTCCTCGCGGACGATCACACAGAACCTACCATACCCGCCGTGTTCGCGCAAAGGGTCCCGTACCGTCCGAGTGGTGCGGTCTCAAGGCTCTTGGCCGGTTCGGGATGTACCGATTGACTTGTGTAAAGCGATCAGTTATGCGATAAAGTTAACCTTTGCCGGGAAGCACGCGCTGCTCTCGGAAAGTAACCGTTCAACAGGCTGCATGATAAAGCAGGACTGACCGCAAGGACCGACTTTTCCCATCGGACGATCACGTACCGTGTACGCGAATGGTCCGATAGCCGCGTCCCCCGGCGAACGGTTACCTCGGACAAAACCGCGAGGCAAGATTGTGGCCGAGAAGAAGATTTCACGGAAAGAGCTGCTCAAAGAACCTGATGAATTCCTTACCACTACCGCCAAAGTGATCAACTACACGCGGGAAAACCCGCGAAGGGCCGCGTTCCTGGTCATCATCGCGGTGGTGTGTCTGGCAGGAGCCCTTGGATTTTACGGGATCCGCAAGCATCGGGAAGCCAGGAGCCTGCAACTGTTTGACCAGGCCTTCCGCCAATACCACGAGTTGTTTTATTCGCCAGGAACTCCAGCCCCGGAAAAAGTGGGCAAGCTTCTCGCTGAGTTCGAGACCGTGGCCAAAGATTACGGATCGCTTCCGGCAGGACAGTTGGCACAGCTGGACCGCGGGCATGTCCTGTACCAGAAGGGTGATTTCAAGGACGCGCTGGCGCGGTACGACAGCCTGCGGTCGTCGATCCTCACGAAAAAAGGTCTGGAACCTTTGATTTTGTACCATATAGCTATGACCCGTTTTGCCCTGAAGGACTTCGAGCAGGCAGACAACCTCTTTACCCAGCTTTCCAAAGACACCAACTCGCCGTACCGGCGAGAGGCTTTTGCAGCCATCGCGCACATCTATGAATCCATGGGCAAAAACAAAGAGGCAGCGCAAGCGTAACAAACAATACCTCAAGATGTTCCCCGAGGCACCTGATGCCGCGTTCGATCCGCGCCAGACTCGCGGAACTCTCCATGAAGGGATAGACCGCGCGCAGCAATAACACTGAGATCGAGGGAGGGACTGCTTGCAGAGAGTCGCTCTCCAAGCTCCTGTCCAGGAAAACCTCAAGCCCTGGCCGAAGTTTTGACAACCTGACCGGGCTGTCGCTCATGTACTCTCTTCAGTTCCGAGTGTGATTCGTGGGGCTAAGCAAGTCTTTTCGTGGTTTGCGTACGGGAAAAACCGGAGGTCTCAGCCGTCAGAGGCCTCACCATATGGGGACGACGTCATTTCGCACGAGAACACTCGCCGCAGCAGCTGGTAACGGAGGAGCGCGATGGAAGACAACGCGAGAATCGGTCATCGAGTGATCGGGACAATAAGGGCAGTAAAGGGATCTTGTAGCGTCGGGCACCTGCCGGGGGACCAGATTGACCTGAGCGGCCATGATTCTGGCGGGCTCTGTGGTTTTTTGTACCATCAGGCATTTCCTTACATCATCATGCTTCAGTTTGGAGGCGGTTTTCCGCCGGAGTGGGGAGGCCCGGACGTTGTCCGGTTGGACTGCCTCGACAAGACGAACATGGTGACCATCGAACTGAGGCGCACGCGAGATTGATGGCACCCCATGTCCGCGACCGCAGACCAACAGCAGCGAACACGCACATGCGGTTCGGGGGGAACCCGCTGTTCAAGAAGGATGTTGCCTGGCCCTTCCCTTTCCAGGATATCTCACCGCATTACGGACCCTCATGCCGGTTGCCGCACGTATGGCCTCATTGTTCATGCTTTTGGGGGCCGACCGGAGATCTCGTGAACGGAGATTCGACGGCCTGCCGCCGTCGAGGCGACGGAGACCTGTGTACGCTCTCAGTGAATGGGATGGCGTGAGGGCACGCGCCATCGCAATCCGAGCAATAGTCGACTCTCCTACCGCAAGAAAACTGATCAGTGCTGCGGTTCACCCCTTACTGGCTCATCAAGGAAAACCCATGACAAGGCCTCGGCAATAAGCTATAATCTCTCTGAGGCAGACGTTTCCCCGGTGAGCGCCTCTTGTAGGACGAACATGCCAAGTGGTCTATGATATCCGCTAGTTATCTGAGCCTTCATCTGGATTGCGGGCCCCGCACCTGCGCAGCGCTCCGTGTTCTTCTTACGACAATTGTTTTTCGATGGCTAAGCGTAGAGTTACGGTCAAATCGACCTCGTTGATGCGGAGGTGCGTTACCGCACCGATAAATTAAGCGTACGGAAGGCTTATGATGCCCCCCCCTCAAGCGCTGGGTATTCTTTATGTCGAAGATGACGCTTCCATGGCCGCACTCGTTCAAAAGAAACTGCGTCGGACGGGATATGAGATTCAATGTGCAGAAACCGGGGCGGACGCACTGGAAATGTGGGATTCGCACGTTTTTGACGTGCTTCTTTTGGACCACGGACTTCCTGATATGACCGGTCTCGAAGTCATTCACACATTTTCCCGGCGAGGGCCTATTCCTCCCATTGTGATGATCACCGCCGCAGGAGACGAGAAGGTTGCAGTTCAGGCTCTCAAGCTCGGGGCTTCCGACTACGTGGTGAAGGATGTCAATCTGGTCTTCTTGGAGCTGCTCCCCTCCGCGATTGAGCAGGCCTTGGCTCGGCAACGGCTTCAGAAGGAGAAACAAAGGGCCAAGGCGGAGTTGGAAGAGGCGTACGCATCACTTGAAGTGCGAGTCCAGGAGGCAACCAGAGACCTCCTCGTAGCAATGGAGAATTTGCAGACCGAGGTCGAAGCACGGCGAGAAACCGAAGCACGCCTCCAGGAGCAGCACAATTTTCTTCACAAGGTACTTGAGTCTCTGACCCACCCGCTTTACGTGGTGGACGCGAATGACTACTCGGTAAAGCTGGCCAATACCGCGGCACGATCGCAGGGTCTGATCGAAGATGCCAAATGCTATTTTTCTATTCATGGTTTAAGCGAACCATGTCGGGGTTCGGACCACGTGTGTCCCATTGAACAAGTGAAACGGGCAAAGGCTGCCGTGACCATCGAACACGTCCATGTCTGTTCTAAACAGGCCCGTCGTGTGGTCGAAGTCCATGCCTATCCCATCCTTGACAGCCACGGGAACGTAGGGCAGGTGATTCAATCCATCCTCGACGTTACCGAACGTCGACAGGCAGAAAACTCCCTGCGCGACTTGCTTGAGATGTCCTCTAACATCATTCAAAATATCCCCTCCGGCCTTCTTATTTTTCAGTACCAGGCTCCAAACGAGTTTTTTCTCGTCAACGCGAACCTGCAAGCTACCAAGTTGACGGGAATCACCGTGAAAGAATGGAGAGGCCAGGAATTTGACGAGATGTGGCCCAATGCGCGCACGTACAGGCCTTTTCCAGGCCTGTGTCAACACGATGGAAACAGGCGAGACGTTCAGAACGGATGCATTCGTCTTCAGAAATCGACTGGGCCAGAAGCTCTTCAGAATAAGGGCTTTTCAGTTGCCGGGGAACCTCCTCGGTCTGTCGTTTGAAGACGTGTCCGACTCCAGGCCCGCAGGTCCGCCTTCAGAGCAATAACGTCAGCGTGCACGAAAACAAGTGGGACGGTGTCGCGCCTCCTCCGGTACGAACGGGAGCGCGCAGGGGTTCCAGGGGGAATGGTTGCCGGACTTTGTGAGTCATGGGGGGATTTTGTTGAGCGATGCGGGTAGTGGTATGGTACAGCCTATCTGCTTGCATCCGATCACCCTGCCGCTTTTGGCCAGTGAATGGCTTTTTTCAAGCAAGCCGACCGGCTTTTTCGCGGGCCAGCACCTCGGGGGAGTTTCATGGATTCGTTTCAGAAGATCCTCGATAGCCATGAATCCTGGCTGATCGACACCATAACCTTATACGTCCGTCAATCGGGATACCCCCAGTCTCCCCTGAACGGGGCATGTCGACTGTCGGTTGCCGGCCTATCTGCTTCTCTTGCAAGAGCGGTTCCTGCTTTTCTGGCCAAGCAAGTGCAACAAGTAGACTCTTTGATGGATCCCGTGGTGGTCGAGGCCAAGCGACACCGAGAGCGGGGAATCCGATTGGGCACGTTTCTTGGTGTGTTTAAGCACTACCGCCAGGCGTACCACGATCTGCTCGACCATGTCGCATGGGAATCCTCAATTCGCGCCCAGTACCAGCACGGGTTACACAAGTGTTTTGATTTCGCGGAAATAAGATTTTGCGATGAATGGAATTCATTGAGTGTCGAGGCTTGCGCGGGCCCTGAGGCAAGAGGTTTTCCTGGACCGGATGTGGAAAGGCTGGAATCGTTGGTGGAAGAACGGACGGCTGAACTGAGAGAAGCCAACGCGAAGCTGCATCTGGCTGAACAAGAGTGGAGGCGAACCTTCGATGCGGTGCCGCATCTTCTCGCCATTGTGGATGCGGACGACAAAATTCTTAAGGTGAACCGGGCCATGGGGCAGTGGCTGGAGGCGAAAACCGAAGGTGTTTTGGCCAAGACATGGACGACCATTGCAGCGGAGACAGGGTTGCCTCCGTGCCCCCATGATGGGCAGCCGAGAGAAGGAGAGACGTATGTCGGGGCTGCCGAGGGCCTTCACGAGACCGGCGTATTCGAGGTCACCGTCGCGCCCCTTTTTAACCATGATGCGGAGTACGTGGGAGCTGTGTATGACGCGCGCGACATTTCCCGTCGAAAGAATGCAGAAGAGGGCCTTATTCAGTCAAGGCTTCTCATCCAATCGGCACTTGACGCTCTGACACAGGACATAGCCATTCTCGATGAAACAGGCGTGGTCGTCTTTGTGAACAAAGCCTGGGCCGCGGGTAAGGAGGACGGGGGACCTTTCGTGCACAGAAGTGCAGTCGGTTCCGATTTCACCGCCATCTGTGACGGAGTGAACCGCGAGAGCTGCACACACGCAGCGGCAATAGGCAGTGCAATCCGACGCATGCTCTCAGGACAATCAACTGGTTTTTCCTCGGAATTTCCGTGCCCTGATCCCGATTCCGACCACGAGCGGTGGGTCTGTTTCATTGCAAGCAGTTTTTCTGTTGCAGGTTCACGGAGGGTGTTGGTTTCGTTTACGGAAATTACGGATCGCAAGCGAGCGGAAAGAGATCTGGAACGGAAAAACGATTTTCTGACGACGGTTTTGGAATCATTGACCCATCCTTTTGTGGTCATTGATGCCCACGACTTCTCCGTGAGTCTGTCAAATTCCGCTTCCGGTATTCCGCGGTCGGCAATCCGACCGAAGTGCTACAAGGCATTCCATGGGAGGTCTCAACCCTGTGACGGAGTGGATTATTCCTGTCCGGTACGAACCGTTGGGCAGACCGGAAATGCGGTCTTGGTGGAACACGAGCACCAGACGGACAACCAGGGAGTAAGATGTGTAGAGGTCCATGCGTACCCCGTCCTGGACCGTGACCGCAAAGTGACCAAGGTAATTCAGTACATGCTGGATATCACCCAGCGTAAAACCGCAGAGGTTGCCCTGCGGGAGAGCGAGCAGAAACTCGACGGCATCCTGGCAGCCATCACCGATCACCTGATCATGATCGACAGCGATTTGAAAATCGTATGGGTCAATGATGTAGCCAAGGGTGTCTTTGGATCCGATCTGCTTGGCAGAGGATGCTATGAGGCTTTGTGCACAAGCTCCGTCCCATGCGAGGGCTGTGCCATCGCTGACTGCATGGCGGATGGAAAGCCGCACGACAGAGACCAGACAGTCGTTTTGCCGAATCAAGACACGGTGCATCTCTGGTGTACGACAAACGTGGCTACTCGATATGATGACGGGAGACCGAAGACTTTTGTGAAGATTCTTCGAGACGTGACAGACCTGAAGAAGACACAGGAACTGTTGCTCCAAACAGAGGGCCTGCGAGCCATATCTGAACTCACCACCGGCGTGGCTCATAATTTCAGGAACCTGCTGCAGGTGATCATGTCTGCCGCTCGTTTGGCTTCGATGGAAATGAAGGACAATAACCTTGGAGAGGCTGATCTGGCCCTGGAACAAATCCTTCGCGCCAGTCATTTTGGTGCGGGAACCATTAAAAGGATAGAGGAATTCGCCAAAGCACCGGACGACTTGCCGTTGAAACCAGATGACGTCTTTGATGTGTCCGTCACGGTCGAGCAAGCCATCGAAATGAGCAAACCGCTGTGGAAGGTTCAGCCACAAAGGAGGGGGATCACCATCCAAGTTCAACGTGAGCTGGAACCTGGGGCATGGGTAAAGGGACAAGAGGGAGAGTTGTTTGAGGTCATCCTCAACCTCTTGAGAAACGCGGTTGAAGCGTTCCGCTCGGACGGAATCATCACGGTAAGAACCTCGGTGAAACGGCCCGCGGTCTTCGTCACCGTACAAGACACGGGCCCGGGCATATCCACACGCAACCTGCGGAATGTGTTCGAGCCTTTTTGGACAACCAAGTTCGGTCGAGGATCGGGCATGGGCCTTGCCACGAGTCGCAGGATCGTCATGAACCATCAAGGGGCCATCTCTGTTGAGAGTCTGCCGGGCGCAGGCTCCACGTTCACTATCCGATTGCCCTTGGTCGCGAACCCTGGGGAAAGACGGGTAGCCGAGCCACGTGAAGTACAGGAAGTTGCCCTGAACATCCTCGTCATAGACGACGTGGAGCAAGCTGCGGATTTCTTGAGTAAAGCGCTGGCCCACGTCGGCCATAGTGTCGTGAGCAGCTTTTCGGGTGAGGAAGGACTGTCTCGTTTCCAGAGCGGTCACTTTGACGTCATACTCTGCGACCTGTGCATGCCAGGAATGAGCGGGCTGGAAGTGGGAAAGCGAGTCAAGGACATATGTCGGGAGCGGGGCGTGAGAAAACCCCCGTTCGTACTTGTTACCGGCTGGGCTGACCAAAAACTTCAGGCAAAAGAGCTGGAGACAAGTGGCGTCGACGGTCTCTTGGAAAAACCGGCTGATCTCTCCCAAATACAACAGCTTATAAGAAAGATGACTCGCAAGAGACCGCACTGAGGCGCAGGGTCCTGACCATGATCCTGAGACGACGCGGCCCGGCATGCTGCCTTAGCCCGGCAGCGCGCCCCTGTCCGCTGGTTCCTTTCGGCTGGAATCAGGTTTCGAGACGCTTCTCAGATCTGCTGCAGCGGGCATCAAGCAGGTCCTCGATATCAAAGTGGTTTGCCGCGCGTGCCAAGCTCATGGGGGTTGAGCCCTTCTTGTTGGCCGCGTTTATTTCTGCGCCTGCGTCGAGAAGAATTCTGACGATATCCAGGTATCCTTCGCTACAGGCAGCCATAAGAGGGGAGAAACCGTCTCGTGTACTCTGATTCACGTCGGCCCCGGCTCGAAGGAGCAGCGTGATAATGTCAATCTGTCCTGAGGATTCCCCGATCTGAAGCGCGGAAAACCCTGGGCTCATTGCCAAGACCACGGGCCCTTCAAGAATGGCAAAGAGCAGCGGCGTGATGCCCCGTCGATTGGGCAAGTTCACATTCGCGCCTCGGGCCACAAGTAAGCCGGTAACCTGACCGTGCCCCTTGCGCACCGCCTCGACGAGTGCGGTGCACCCGTCCGTGGTCCAGGAGGCATTGGGATCGGCACCCGCATCGAGCAGCATTTGCACCACTTCCACCATGCCACCGGCCGCTGCCCACATGAGTGGCGTCCTGCCAAAGTTGTCAACGCTGTTGGGGTCTGCTCCCCTCTCCAGGAGAATCCTTGCGGTCGGCTCGTGGCGTTTGCGAATGGCAAGGGACAGCGGAGTCAAGCCTTCCTGATCCTGCGCATTGATATCTGCCCCTTGATCCAGAAGGAGTTCCGTGATTTCCGTCAACCCTCGGAAAGCAGCCTCCGCTGTGGCCGTACAGCTGCGCTCTCCCCGGGCGTTCAATTCTGCTCCTCGTTTCAGGAGCAGTCGCGCTACCTCAATGTGGTTTCGCAAACACGCCCAAATAAGTGGTGTACGGCCGTTGGTGTCCGACAGATCAAGGTCTGTGCCTGCATCAATCAAGGCACGAGCCACATCGAGACGGCCTCCCATGGCAGCCCTCGCCAGCGCGGTGAATCCGTACTTGTCCGTCGGATCACTCTTCGCGCCCGCATCGAGCAACACGTGGGCAGCTTCGACACGGCCCTCCAATGCTGCACGCATGAGCGAGGAATCTCCATCCTCGTCTTGGGCGTCCACGTCTGCGCCGTGATTCACCAGCAGTCTCATTATCTCGATGCGGCCTTCCCTGGAGGCCACCATTAAGGCAGTCCTGCCCAGGTCGTCTCGTGAGTCTGCACACACACCGCTCGCCAAGAGAGCACGCACTTCGTCGATCGCGCCGGATTCAGCGGCGCTCACCAATCGTTCCGACACATTTTCACCGAAAATTGCGCATGAAATGAATTAAGGGCTCGAATAACATCGGGCCCTTCCAGCCTGTGCCAAGGGCACACTTACATGGCCGCCACCAGATCGTCGAGCCGTTTTTTCACCTGGTAACGCACATTTCCCAGATTGGCTCCCAAATCGGCCACCACGGCCAGCACCGCATGGGCTCCGAGGGGGCTCAGCACCACGACTCCATTCTCGAATTCCACCATGCCTTGGGTCATGAGCCCTACCCGCAATTCCTTGCCCATCCGTTCTGCGGAACCGATGCCCGTGGAAACCACCGCGCCGACAGCCTCGAGTTCTTTCGCGTCGCCTCTGGTAGCGCCTTCGATTACGAAACCGTCCCGGCCTACCACCACGCCCGACTTGATGCCCTCAACGTCAACCAGATCCGCCAATATTTCCTTGATTCGTGCCATTTCATGCCTCCTTATGCAATCGTACCCAATCTGCAACTTTCAGGACTACTTCTCCATGAGTTCGACGACGAGCACCGTGTCACCCGGTTTGCCTGCCGGTTCCAGGGTTTTGACCCTTGCCCGTTTGCCGAGATTCTTTTCCGCGATGGCTATGGTCAGGGCTGCAAAAGGACAGCCGAACGGAGGGATGCCGTCTTCCTTCAATCTGGAGGTCAGGGGAAAGAAGGAACACTGGGTAATGTTCGCGGTGAGATCATTGCCTTCGAGGGTGAACTTCATGTCGTCGCACATGCCGGTGGCCACTGCGGTTTCGCGGACTTTGGCGGAAAGCTTGTCAACATCGTCCACGCAGGAGAAATCAACTCCGAGGTGAGACATCATATCCAGGATGTCAGGTGCAGCCTTACGCATCACTGCAGAGGCACTCTCGCCCACCACGTCGTAAAGCGCACGATACACTCCGTAAAGTATTGCTTCCACGGCCCTCACGTCTATTTTGTCCGGCATTTCTTGTTGCTCCTTTCGCTTGGGTTTTTATCAACAAACTGAACCACACTCACAAAAGAAGTTGTCACTGAGAGAGCAATTCCATGGCTCCCTTTATATCACCTCCCCTGACGAGTTCGAGGGCTTTGATGAACCGCTCAACCCTCTTGGGGTGCGCGCTTGCCTCGCGCAGTTGTCTGATTCGTTCACCCAAGGCAATTTGCAGAGCCAGCGATTGTTCTTCTTCGTTTTCTGCACTGTCCAACATTTCCCTGAAGCGCCTGGCAACCGCCCTTCCAGACTCCTCTTCTTCATTTGTCGGTGGTACCGCTGCCCCTCCGGCCTCCGCCGGAGTGTTCCTTCTTGCTTCTTCCGGAAGCAAGAGCAACGCTCGAGCCAAGTCTAATGTGATCTTTCCTTCTGTGACTTCACTGGTTGCGGTCAATTGAGCCGCGGCCCCTCTGAGCGCGCGGACATTTGTCCGGATCTTTTCAGCCAGGAATTCCAACACGTCCTCAGGCGCCTCGCGTGTGCCAAAGAACTGTCTGAGCACTGCAAGACGGTAAGCTCTGTCTCCCATTTGCAGACTTACCACCGCTCCGCTGCCGAGACGAGAAATCAGCCGCGATTCGATACCGGTCAGGTGCGTCGGCGGTACGTCTGAGGTTATGACCACCCAGCCGCCTTTTACGAACATATGATTGATTATCGAAAAAAATTCTATCTGAAGCTCTTCGTTGCCTTCACAGAACTGTATGTCGTCGACGAGAAGTATGTCACCCGAGCACAGCCATTCGCGTAATGTCAACCTCAAATTCGGTGCCTTGAACGCGGCAAATTCAAGTTCAAGATCCGAGGTGTTGATCATGATCGCGCCGCGCGGGGCACAGGAATTCGCGATTGCGGAGAGAATATGAGTCTTGCCCAGGCCCACATCCGAATAAATGTAAAGCGGATTGTAGGGCAGCTCCAACGGTGCCTTCCTTGCCACATTCATGGCCAGCTCGAAAGCAAACGAATTCTCCTTGCACGGGACAAAATTCTGGAAAGTGAGACGCGAGTCCACATTTGACGTCAGCAAGGTGGAAACCAAGGCACTGTCGCCCAAGCCTCTCATGCGGTGAAAAAGCTCAATGCGACGAGCGATCTGCTCGTTTATCAGCCCCCTCTCCACACTCACTTTCAAGAAATCCGGAAGTTCCAAGAGTCCCTACTTTCTGTGAGGGTCGCCTTTCACGATGCGGTTTCAAAACGTGAAATCAATTTGTTTACGCTCAGCGACACCGCGCCCAGGGGGGCATCACGCGCGGCCACCACCATCAGATAGCGGTCCCCCGCCAGGCAGACGAGGACGACGGTGCCGAGTTCGTCAAGAACAAAGACTCGGTCCACATTGCGCCTCGGATAGGTACCCGCGAACGAGTGGAGCACGCCTCTCAGCTGTTCTGCGTCCTCTACCGGTCCCCCGGGACCATCAGACACGGCTAACAAGGACCCGTCCGGTTTCAGCACGCAGGCGTGGAGCACCAGGTCGGATGACGAAACGTATTCGTCCAATATCTTCGTCACCAAGGCGCTTTCTCCCTTTTCCGTTTCCGTGGTCTCACTCTGTTGCAGTGCTTCAGCGGCCTTGCGTTCGTCGTGAATCTTGAGCGCTTGCATGATCGCATGGTGGAGGTCCATCTGAATCGTGGTTTCAGGAGCCTGCTCATCGGTATGAAACTCGAAGCTGCCGCGATCCAGACCGACAACGAAAACGAGCGCATCAAGGCCGGTTTCTTCCTGGGCAACCGCATGCACCAGAGCGCCTTTATCGTAATACAAGAGCGCTTCCCCGTTTTCGAAATGCTATCGCAAACTTTCCGGTCTTCCGACCGGTATGAGGGAATTGAATAAGATCTATAATCCCCAGATCCGCCAGCGTTCCCTTGAGAGCCATGTCATGGTTTCCCCGAGCAAATGTTGAAATTTCAGAAGTTGAATCTCTCAATAACCATGCGACTAAGGGTCCGAATGGTTTCCAATACTCCAGTTCCTTGAACGGCGATTGATTCGAGAACAGTGACGCCATTCAAGCCGAGTTCGGTTTCCAACCTTCCTAAAGGTAAAGGGTTTTCCGCGTCGCGCTTGTTATATTGGACCACCAGTGGGAAGGAATCGGCATCTATACCGAAGCTCAAGAGGTTCTCGCGCATGGCTCTGAAGCTCTCCAGGTTCTCTTCAAGCCTCTCTTGCTGAGAATCTGCGACGAACACCACGCCGTCAGCGCCTTCAAGAATGAGACGTCGGCTCGCTTCGTAATATGTCTGCCCCGGAACGGTATACATGTTGAACCGAACAGCATAGCCGCCAACGCGACCCAATTCGAGCGGGAAAAAATCGAAGAAGAGCGTTCGTTCCTGAGCCGTATCAAGGGTGATTATCTCTCCTTTGCGCGAGGTATCCAGTACACCATAAATGTACATGAGATTTGTGGTCTTCCCACTTAGGCCTGGACCATGGTCCACGATTTTGAAACAAACCTCCTTCTCACGGTAATTGATGTACGGCATGCGCTCTTCCCTATTTGACCTCAAAAATTCTATCAATAAGGTTCAACGCAAACTCCTTGAACTGGGGCGTGCCAATGACTTCCGGCTGTCCGGCCTCGGGCGGGTGAGCCTCCAGCTCGCTGGCAATTTTTTCCGAGGCCTGCCTCGCTTCGTGGCGGACAAGCCCTATCCGTCTGTAGTCCTCAAAAATGACTACCAACATTTGCGCGTCCAATATAAGCGAAATGTGAATATGCCGTTTTTCACCCTGCTGCAATAGGATGGAGAATTGCTGCTCTCCTACCAAACGTGCCACCTCTCGCGTGGCCGAAAACATTCCGGCTACCAGGGCTGCGAGCGCGGTGACGTTGAGATACGACGTGTCCCCTGCCTCTACGATTGAAATGCCTTCCTTGCTCACCACGAGGCCAGTCAAGGCGTTAGACTTCGTAATCATTTCCGAGAGGATACCCTTCAAGTCTCCGCCGCCAGTTTCACCCATGAAAAGCTCCCTTTGCCATCACGAGAGTTTGCCGCTCCGCCACCAAGGTGTTGGTTGCCGCGACATGCATATGATCAAAGAAACAGCAGTGCCTGCTGCGCGAAGTTGTCGCTCATCGGGGCACCAGTCACGTTTTCATGAGGACCGTCTGATGCCGCTGTGCGCAAGTTCAAGTAGCGTGACCCTAGAGAAATCTCCTTCACTGTGAGCGACGCGGGGCTGTCGAATCTGTGTTCAGGAGAGATCTCTCCGGTGGGCAGAGGCCCTTGAACGAGCCGTTGAGTGGCCCGATTGTCACCCTCATGGGAAATGGGCTCCTAGCACGGACGAGCGTCCTTCTGCTCATCCCGTTGCCGAGAAGCCTCTATAAGCAAGAATTCCGCAGGTTTGTTTATCGTTTGTCTGTCGGGCTCTTTCCAGGGCAGGTTGGAGAAACTCCCCCCTGCAAACGTCAAACAGCGGTAAAGAGCTTCTTCTCCCTGGGTTTCTCCGCATGTGGCGTGGACAATCCGGCCGTCGGTACACAAAGACAAGGCCTCTCTTACCCTCCCGCGAAGAAATCTCGATCACCGCGCGTTTCCCCGCAAGCACCATGAGCTGCAAATAATCCATAATATCGATGTCCGAAATGGTGCCGCTGAATGCCTCTTTCTGGTCTTCCCGCGAGATCACGTCCACGAGGAGTTGCGGGTCCACCGGCTTTTCTAAATAAAGCACCGCGCCCTTACCGAGCACCAGTTCCCGGACAAAAGGCGAACCGAATGCGGTCATGACGACGACTCTTACGGAGGGCCTGTTGCGACGTAGCCAATCAACCAGGGCCACGCCATTGACATTGGGCATTTTAATGTCGGTCACGACACAGTCGACCTCTCGCGTTTCCAAGAGGTCGATGGCTTCTGCCCCATCTGCGCACGTGGTAATCGCGTACCCGGCCTTGGTCAGGTATTTGCCAACCACCCAAACCAGTTCAGGGTCGTCATCAACGAGGAGTACCCTTGTCTTGGCGACCTGGCCATTACCTGTCATCTTAGACTCTTCCCGCCATTTCCCGCAACTACTACATTCGACGGCGTTTTCACGTACCAGCGGCGTTTCCCCCGCGATCAGCGTCGGAGCATTCTTTTCGGACGCTCATACCATCAACATTCTAAGTTGATCGTGACGGTTCTGAGCGAATTTCTCCCTGGTAGCTCGTTGAAAGAACTCGCCGACAGGTTGTGCCCGCGCTAAAAGAGCTGGGCTTGAAAGCCTGGCAATCCTCGCCCAGGAGCAGCTCAATTGTTAATACTTGAGGAGAACTATAGCGGATTACCCCATTACTTGCCAACCTTTTTTTCAGATGAGGGAGAAATGGGTCGAAAGGTCCCGCTACTTTACGAGCGACTTAGAGCCGTTGAATCTGCGTCCAGGGGACTCCTCGCCTTGGGTCAAAAGCGCGAGCCATTCGGTCAGACCTTTTGGCAACTGCGATAACGCAATGCTTTTTCGCAAACGTGGCACGATGGAGCCAGTTCGGACGACTTTCGGCAACAGTGCTCAAGAAAAGGATCGTATGTCAGACTCCTAAGAGCCTGGTAGTTGGTCCGAGATGGTGGTGCGGAGGCGGGAAAAGCACGATTGTCACTATGATTGACGTTACTCAAGACCCTCCTCGTGGTAATGTTTTCACATACTCGATCGAAGGGATCGACTTCCTGGGCGGATTACCTCCAGCGTTTCTTGCGTTTGTATCTGGCTTCGCCTCTCACGGATTGTTCTTTTTCGATCCCGAGATAGAATTCCTGGACATCTTCGTCGTTCATCAGTTTCTCTGGTGGACCTTCGAGCACGATCCGGCCCGTCTCCATGATGTACGCGTGATTTGCCACGCTGAGAGCCTTGGTCGCGTTCTGCTCGACAAGAAGTATGGTGGTTCCGTCCTTGTTGATGCTACGGATAATCTCGAAAATCTCCGAGACGAGGAGTGGTGACAAGCCCAGGGAAGGCTCATCGAGAATCATCAGCTTCGGCCTTGACATGAGCGCCCTGCCGATCGCGAGCATCTGTTGCTCTCCTCCGGACAACGTGCCTGCCTGTTGCTTCAGTCTATCCCGGAGAACCGGAAAGTACGTGAACACCCGCTCCAGATCGTCTGATATCCCTCGATCCCTTCGCGTGTACGCTCCCATGAGAAGATTTTCCCGCAGAGTCAGTTCAGGAAACACTTCTCTTCCTTCAGGCACGTACGCAATGCCGAGGCGGACAATATCCTCGGTTTCCAGGCCGTCGATGCGCTTTCCTTGAAACAGAATCGTGCCTTTTTCCGGCTGATCGTCCAGATATCCCATGATGGTCTTCAGAGTAGTGCTCTTGCCGGCTCCGTTGGCCCCGAGTATGGCGCGGACATCACCCTGCTCGATTGTGAGCGAAAGCCCTCGTACCACCATGATCTTGCCGTAATAAATCTCTATGTTCTTGGTTTCCAGCATGGCTCACAATATTCGGAAAACGGCCCAAGAGAGCCGCATCCGGACTCACTTTGCGCCCAGGTACGCTTCCAGCACCTGAGGATGATGTTGCACTTCATCAGGACTGCCTTGCACGAGTTTGACGCCGAAGTTGAGCGCCAGGATTTCGTCTGACACGTCCATCACCAAATTCATGTCGTGTTCCACCATAATGATGGTAACCCGGAAATCGTCCCGGATGTCCCTGATCCAGAACATCATGTCCCTTTTTTCTTCCTGGTTCATGCCGGCAGTCGGTTCGTCCAGCAAGAGCAAGGTGGGTTCCATGGCCAGGGCTCTGCCCAGTTCGACCAGCTTTCTCACGCCGTACGGCAAGGCTCCCACAGGGACGTTTCGTGAAGACTCGATCTCCAGGAACTCGATGATCCGTTCGACTCTTTCCCGGTGAACGCATTCTTCTTTTGCCGCGGGAAAATGGCGAGTCAGGAAGGTGGCGCCGGAGAATATTCCTGTCTTCATGTGAATGTGTCGCCCAAGCAAAAGATTGTCCATGGTGCTGAGGCGGCTGAACAGCTCGATGTTCTGGAAGGTCCTGGCAATACCCATGGCCGCGGCTTTGTGGGGCTTGGATCCCGTGATATCCCTTCCCTGGAAGACTATCTTGCCACGCTGGGGCTTGTAAATCCCGGTAATGCAGTTGAAGATGGTGGTCTTGCCCGCGCCGTTAGGACCGATAATGGAAACGATTTTCCCCTCTGGGACATCCATGGAGACCCCGCTCAATGCCGCGAGGCCCCCGAAAGAGATCCCCAGGTTGTGTATGGATAGTAAAGCCATTCGCTATGCGTGTTTCTCCGAATTATCCCTTCCGATACGGGAATGAAGGCGTGGAAAAGATTGTACCTCTCGGAATTCTCCGGGATGGTTCGAAGAGCATCCAGGAGGGCGACTCTCCTCCTAGGAAAGCTGGCCCCCGTGGAAGCCCCTGTGAAGGCTTTTCGACGATCTATTTTCCCGTGTACGTCAACCAATCGGAAATCTTGATCGGCTTGCCTCCGTCTCCGCATTTGGCCAGGTACACGGATTTCATGCCCTGGTGGTCGGTCCCGGAGAAGGTGCAATCATGGCCGAGCCAATCGTTCCAGTGCTTTATGGTTTCCATGGCTTTGACAAAAGTATCAGGCGTGAGATCCTTACCTGACCTTTTCAAACCTTCGATCAACGGTTCTGCAAAGAGAAATCCCGCGAGGTAGAATACCCCTCGGTACTTTTCCTGAGGAGCATATTTGTCCGTGGCTTCCATATACTTCTTGATGAGCGGGCTTTCCAGGTTCAGGAAGTTTGCATAAACGACGTCCTTCCACAATCCCTTGGTGACCTTGAACATCAAGTCAGAATCAGAAAGCGTGCTGGACGCTATCCATTGGGGTTGGAAGCCCATGGCTTTGGACGTGCCGAGAATGATCGCCGCATGTTTGGGCAATACCCACATAATAACAGCGTCCGCACCCGACTGCTTGAGCTTGAGCGCGTGGGACTTGAGATCCGTATCCGTCACCTCCACAGGTATTTCGGCTACCAGCTTGATCCCTTTTTCTTGAGCGTATTTCCGTGCGCCGTCCAGACCCTGTTTTCCGTAATCGTCATTCTGATAGAAGAACGCTATTTTCTTCTTGCCCATCTTCTCGGTTGCGTATTGGCTCAAAATGTATGCTTCGTGGGTGTACAGCGGATACACGGCAAAGAGATATTTCTGGAACGGGATGGTCCAATGCGTGGAACCCGATGAGGGAGCCACCCAGGGCACCTTGTTCTCCATCAGGTAATCACGAACCGCCATCCCCGACGAAGTGCCGACCCCTCCGACCACGCCAAAGATTCCGATCTTCTCAATGAATTCCTTGGCAATGGCCTTGGTCTGCGCGGGCTGGTACGCGTCGTCTCGCAGGAAGTACTTTATTTTCCTTCCGTTTATTCCGCCCTGCGCATTGATCATCTCAAAGAGCACTCCTGAGCCTCTGGCCACCGCGCCCCATAGCGCGGCTGGGCCAGTCTGCGGTCCCCATTGCCCGATGAGAATCTCGGTGTTGGTCACTCCTCTGACTTTGTCCGCAGCCGCAGCAGCAGTCATCAAGCCGAGAAACATAACGATTGATAGGATTCCCAGAAAAAACGGTTTTCTCATGGCTCACTCCTTTGACCACGCGAAATGGGTGATCCGGCCGGGGTCTCACACCTTTCTCTCGAAGTGTTTCACGAACAACCCCGACGGCTTCACACACAAAATCAGTACAATGACGGCAAAAGCCACCACCGATTTGAACTCCAAGGATACGTACCCTCCGAAGAAGTTCTCGATCAGACCCAGAAGATATCCTCCTGCTGCCGCGCCCGGAAGACTGGTCATGCCGCCCAGCACTGCCGCAGCAAAACCTTTGAGCATGGGGTCCAGCATCATGTTCGGATCGAGTGTGGCAATCGGAGCGACGAGCATCCCTGCCACCGCGCCTGTCACCGAACTCAGTCCCCACGTGAAGGTGAGAATACGGCGAGTCGGGATGCCCATGGCCTTTGCGGCAAAGGCGTTTTGTTGTACGGCCTTCATGGCGATTCCCACTTTGGTGAAACGAAAGAACAGGAACAGCGCGAGCATCATGACGAGACTGGTGACGAAGCTCCAGAGGTTGATTTCCGTGATCATCACTCCGCCGAGACTCACGCCTGAGTACTCGGAAAACGGCACATCAAAGGGCTTCTGATTGGCTCCCCATTTCCAACCGGCAAGACCGTACAGGATCATCTCCGCACCCAAGGTAATGACGATGAGGCTCAGGACGCTGGGATCCTTGGCTGGCCGGAGAAACGCAAATTCCACAAGACACCCGAGGAAGAATGCAAACATCAGCGTGAGACAGGTGGTGGTCCAGAATCCCAGGTGATAACTATCCATAAGAGTATAAGCCACGAACGTCGCGATCATAGCCATTTCACCTTGAGCAAAGTTCGGGACTTCGGACGTCTTGTAGATGATCACCATCGCGAGGGCGACCAGCGCATAGCACGCTCCAATGGATAGCCCTCCGATGACCAGATCAAAGAAGAAGTTCATCGCGTCTCCCTAGGAGCCTGTCGCGGAACCCTTACATGGTGCGCATCGCGCTACGAGTATGCCCCAACAATCGGTTCCGCTTCCCGGCAGGCTCCTATCAGTCTGACATACTTAGGTTTCCGTTGGTTCTGTCTCCGTGGCTTGGCGCCAACCGAGTCCGTCGTGGCACGCCATCGGGAAAGCATTGCGTTCCGCAACAGCCTGCTAGAAAGGCCAGCCCTTCCAGTAGCGTTTGATTCTCAGATAGATGCCGTTCATTCCCAGAGGCTCGAATATTACGATACCAATCATGATCGCTCCAAACACGATGCTGCGAATATTCGGCAATCCCTCCGGCGTGAAAAACCGCCGGGAAATCTCGGTGAGAAACGGTCCGATGACTGGGGCTTCCTGAATGATCTGGAGCTTAATCTGCAGGTACGTGAGCAGTGTGGCCCCCAATATGGATCCCATTACCGATCCCAGGCCGCCCACAATGATCATGGCAAGAAAGGTGATGGAAAGGATGAGATTGAAGCTCCCCGCGCTCACATGCTCGAGGACGAATGCCATGAAAGCTCCACCGATGCCGGTATAAAATGCGCTGACCGCGAAGGAGAGCGTCTTGTACCAACTCAAGTTGATACCCATGGCTTCTGCCGCTATTTCACTGTCCCGTATCGCGACGAATGCCCTGCCAGCTCGGGTCTTCATGAGTTTTATCGCGGCGATCGTCAGGATTACTGTCACGCTCATGATGACCGTGGTACTGGGCTGCTCCGCTGTGTGCGACAAGCGGCCCGAGGGACATCGGTGGCGCCTCGATACCCATGTGGCCACCCGTAAACTTCGCGTGACTGATAATTTGCGTGGAAGCCATGCCAAAGCCCAGCGTCGCGATGGCCAGGTACGGCCCCTCGAGTCGCAAGGACGGCAATCCCAACAGGAAGCCGAAGAATGCTGAAATGAACCCAGCAGCGGGCAACGCCACTACAAAAGGAAGGCCGGTCTTTACCATCAGGAGTACGCACGAGTATGCACCAATCGCAAAAAAACCCGCATGGCCCAGAGATATCTGTCCCGTGTACCCCACCAGGATGTTCAGGCCTATGGCTACAATGGAATTGATGGCAATGAGATTGACGATGTACAGGGTGTACTCGCCGACCACGAACGGCAAGACCGACAAGCAGACCATCAGGACAAGAGTCGCTGCAAGGATGGTGCGGGTCCTGAACAGCTGGACGTCTTCATAATAGTCCCGTTTCATGTCCATTGCAGAGCCCTCCACCTCTTCAGAAAACGCCATCTTCGCGCGTCTTTCCCCATTCGCCCCTTTGTCAGCCTTTGTCTTTGAATTCGCTCGTCACGCGGTGAGCCTCTGATGTACCAGGCTTTGCCCGGTGTGTCAACAAACACCGGCTCATCCTGCAAAACTCTCATCTGAGGCAAAGAGGGGTTACCACCTCTTTCGACATTGCCGATCTTTTCTGCTCGCGAGCCAGGCGTGATCCAGGTCTTCTCATTCCCTTGGTAATTTGCTTTCCGAGGGATCGTCCCGGTCTCGTCACAAGGCGCCGGCACTATGCGAGAATAATCGCTTGCCGAGACTCCCGTTTTCCGATACAGATATGGAATTCATTTTGCATGGCGTTTAATTCAGATGAGCCTGGGCCACGCTGAGTGGTGGGGTCGGCAAAGCCGGGGCGTAGTCCTGTGAGGAGGTCGTTCCGTGAAGAGGATTTGCGTTCTGCTTGTGGGTATGGTGGTGGTGTGGGGATTGTGTTCCGAGGTTTCCGCACAAGGATTGTTCGGAAATGCCTCGACTCCCGGGTCAGGTGGTTTTCCTTGCACGTGGGAATCCGGGGCAACCGGCATGCCGAGCATCTACGTGGGCTGGCTGGATTCTCCTAACGGGAGCACGTGGGCCATTCAGCGTAACAAGCAATCGACCGGCACGGCTCCGTGGTCGCTCAAGGGGCTGTGGCTCGGTGCAACCAAGGACTTCAACGGATGCAACGGGCTCGGTTTCGTTGTCTCAGGATCGATTTTTGTCCCTCAGCGCGCGTCGGGCACTTGGGCTCTGTCCCCTGGATCTTATTCGGTCGACTTTAATATCCCGTCGTATGACTGGTGGTCAGTTGACGGCCTTGTCACCAGCCGCATCTCCGGGGCATGCGAGTTGGTCGCGGGCTTCAGGTGGGATCACACGAGTACCGAGGGTCGCTTATAGTGATCATAGCGACGACGACTATATCCTTAACGCGTACCTTCCTCTTGTAGGCCTGCAGATCAACCAGAAGTCCTGCAGCGGGTCCCTGCTCGTGCGGTTTATGGTAGCGCCGGTGGCGTTCGGGTCGCTCAAATATCATTATTGGGACGGGGACGATTATTCGGAAGCTGGCGACTTTGCGCTCACCCAGAGTTATCTTGGGGAATTCCTCGCGGACTATCGTCGTGTGATCACGGGCAACCTCACCGTGGGCGGATTCGTGAAATGGAATTCGCTGGCGGTCAAGACTCTGGAACGACACCTTACCGGATCGAGCACCGACGCAATCTCCTGGCAGGTGGGAATTAAATCGTTGGTCATAGGCGGATCGTTGGCTGTCGGGTTTTCGTGCCCTCTTTAGACGCTGCCACGGTCTACGTGATATGTGATCTGCTGCGCGTTGACCTGTTCCGGTTGCAGGACGTTTTGCCCGTCTGATTCTTCTCGGATGTGCGGAGGTCCGCCTCACTTCACGCGGCGCAGACCTGTCGAATGGTCGCTCAAGAGTGCCTGTTTCCCATTCCTCGCACACGGATGATCGCATACCCTCCGAGTACGAGGAATATGACTGACCAAGACAATACCCAAAGAGGCTTGTACAGCCACGGATCGTACTGCAACCGTACCTTGGTGAACCCCTTTGGCAACCTGCAGAGCCCGGAAACAAAAGTCCGCTTTGAAAACCTTGGTGGGTGTGCCGTCCACCGCT
Organism: uncultured delta proteobacterium; assembly: GCA_963760985.1. Lineage (GTDB taxonomy): Bacteria > Desulfobacterota > Desulfomonilia > Desulfomonilales > Desulfomonilaceae > JACRDG01. Next base: position 322,685 of record CAVXFM010000004.1, read on the forward strand.
GCCTTCCATCCGGGAGCATACCGTTCCGCGCAGAAGAGCCATGCGTCTTCAGGAGCTTCCACTCGAAGAACCACGCGCTCAGGCAGATATTGCATGACCTGCACGGCCCCGTACGAGCCTGGAACCACAGGGGCCTCGGGCCGATCAGTGGCGCCTGGTATCCGGGAATGGACGAAGATGGGAACCGCGTGCGGAAAACCCGTTCCCCGGAGCGCAGTGAGCGCTCGTCGGTCATGTGCGTCCGCGTAGGAAACCTCGGGGGTCAACCAGAACCGCGGCGCGTTCTCCAGCACAGAGAGGAAGGGTGTTCTCACAGGGTCAGGGGCAGACCCTGCTATGGATCCGCCCACCAGAAAGTCGTAATCCGGCGAATTGGCGGGGCTGTAGCTCCTCACATAGAATTTCCTGTCGAATAGTCCCTGATTGGGATGGATCAACGGTGCGTCACGCCTCCTTTCCGTACCTGTGAAGCGTGCTCGGGCCCTGGCCGCACCGACCGCATCAAGCCCTGCAGCTATGGCCGCACCGTTCCCTTCCGCGCACACCAAATCCCTGTCTTCGGAAAAATGCGCTGATAAATCCAGGACAAGAATCAGCCGCGACCAGGCACGCGCACATTGATCGCGTGACACGCATGTTCCGGTACAGCAAAAACACAACCAGGTATGCGGTTGCGATGCCCACTTGTATCCCGGTTCCGAGTAACCCACCGGAAGAGTCACCATGTTTCGGAACGATGACAATCCATAGGCCAACACACACGCACGCGGCCAGGATCACTGCGATTATCCGGAGAGCTAGTGAAACGACCCGGCAGCGCTCTTCGTCTGAAGCGCTCAGCAACCTGTCGATGACCGCTCCGGTAAGAATGGCCCCTCCCATGAGCCAAAACACGCGGAACAGTGCCGAATGCCTCATGTACCTCAGCACCGGCAAGACATAGTACACGACCACGCGTAGCCCTCCCACGGAGCCCAACGAGAACAGCCACGCGATCAGCATCCAGGCCAGTAGCCATTTCCAGCACGTTTCTGAGGGGGGCATGAACAACGACCACGCATACGGACATGAGGCCCAGCAGGCCGAAGTAACCATTGCTCATGGATACATCGCAGTCGATCCACTGTCGAAAGACCATCGTGAATGTGGGGACAATGAGTGAAATCATGGCAGTCAGGGGAAACCGGCCGGAATCGCATGCGGTCTTCACGTCCAAAGGTCCTGCCCGGTCTGTGTACCCCGAACCTTCCCTTAAGAAGGATACGTACGCGGGCGATACCACCACGCACGCCACTGCGATCGAAATACAAACCACGGCAGCGGTTTTGCGGGATAGCCCATAGCGGAGCAGGGCCCAAAGAATCGCCATGACCACTGCGTACAGAAAATCCCCGGATCTCCGGATAAACCTGCTAGCCCGAGCAGCGCCCCCGCAAGGACCACGTACGCAAGGTGCTTCTCACATGCCACATCCAGGGCCAGGAGGATCCACGGCACGTAACTCACCACATTGATGAACACCGTGTGTTCCGCATTGGCGATGAAGAATCCGCTGAAACCGAAAGTTAAACTTCCCACGAAAGCCCCCAGGGGGGAAAGATCCATCTTTTTCAGCAGAAAGAAGAATCCGACAATCGCAAACAGCCAGTGGGCCAACCACAGCGTCTGAAACACCTTGTACCCGCCGCCCAAGGCGAAAGCTGCCATGACATATGCAGGATAGAACGCGCCCGTCTGAGGGTTGGCATGGAAAGGAAAACCGCAACTGGAATGGGGGTCCCACAGCGGAAACCTCCCTGCCGCAAGACTGTTCGCGAGGTACGAAAACCACGGCCTGAATAGATCCCAGGCATCCTCCAGAAACAGACAGTCCATGGCCATAAGCCGTCGCACCGTGAGCAAGAAGAACAGAACCACGCCAAGCGGCGAAAAGAAGCCAGGCAGATTGCGATGGTTTACCCGCTCTCGTGTCCCCGTAAAGAGCACTGATCGGGCCACGAACCTCCAGACCCGGTTGTGACCGCGTGCACTCCGTTTCAAGACTGCCGGTTACCGGGGGAGATGGGCATTTGGGGGCATTTGGTTGCTGTCCGACACGGGGATCACGGCGTGAAGGTGATAGGCACCGGTATGAATGTCAGCAAGAACAGCACGATTGCTGCATACCCGAGGATACGTCCGTTGCGATCTAAAGGGGTCACAGGGTCCAAAGGAGGCGGGTGTCTCAATCCCACGATGAACACGACCAGAGAAAAACCGAGCCACGCCTCGCACACAGTGATGCCCAACGGCACCAGGGCACAAAACGTCGCTATCGACACGCGCCGCGCCCAACGGGGGCCGAATAACGAATAGATCACGTGCCCGCCATCGAGTTGCCCGATGGGGAGCAGGTTCACCGCGGTCACCAGCAGCCCGAACCATGCGGCGAGGGCCACAGGGTGTAGAAGAACATTCATGTGAGAGGAAAATTCGCCGAATCGGATGAGACAGAACAGCTCCAGAATGATCGACGTGCCGAAGGAAAAGCCCTCGCCCCCCTGAGCCCCTGTGCCCGCTTTGGACAAGTAGAGTCCGAGCGCCAGCAGAGGAATCGCTACCAGGCTGCCTGCGAGCGGCCCCCATGCGCCCACTCTCATCAGGACGTTCCGATCGTACAGAGGAGAACGGATCTTGATAAACGCACCGAATGTGCCAAAAGGAGGCACACCAGGGATAAAATACGGGGGAGTGAGGTCAAGACCGAACCGACGACCGTGAAGGTAGTGCCCCATCTCATGAGCGAACAAGATGCACATCAGGGGCACGGAATAGATCAGTCCTCTCAGAATAAACATCGTCCAGGAATCCGACGGCACGTACGTATGCAACCCGCCGACCACGGTGGTGGTTATGGCAGTAGCTACAAAAAGGACGATATTGATTGTCCACGTTCTCTTAGGGATAACGGCCCTCCACGTGTGAGCATTACCGGTTCATCAGGTCTCGAAACGCCTCACCACCCGGAATCTTGATCAAGGAAACGCATACGCGTCATTCGATGGTGACTCGATCCACGGGTTTTCGGCCTTTTCTCCTTCCTTCCGCTTCTGTCGTCTTGCGCAGATGGATGGGTTCATTGAACATGGAATCCGGATGAGCCACCCGCAGGACCTCCTCCTCGGTGGTAATCTTCGTCAACATCTTCCTGACGGCATTTTCCCAGAGCGTGCTGAATTTCTTCTTTTTCGCCATCTCCCTGAGAGCTGCCATATCGGGCTTTTCCACGATCAATTTGGACATATCATCGTCAATTGCGACCACCTCGTATACGCTTTCCCTCTTGAAGTATCCGGTGTCTCTACAATTGTGACATCCTGCCCCTCGGCTGAGCACGATCGTTTCAGGCCCTTCAAAGTTGAAACCTCGTTGGTTGAGTTCTTTGATGCTTATCGAATACTCCTGCGCACACCCCGGGCAGACCCGGCGGCTCAATCTCTGTGCAATCAGTCCGATAAGCGTGGTGGAGAGCAGAAAACTCGGCACTTGGAGATCCAGCATGCGGTTGATTGCGCTCAACGCGTCGTTCGTGTGCAAGGTGCTGAACACCAGGTGGCCTGTGAGAGCCGCCTGCACGGCCAAGGAGGCGGTTTCTTCGTCCCGGATTTCTCCTATCATGATCACGTCCGGGTCTTGCCTCATCACGTGGCGCAACATGGGTCCAAAGGTCATCCGTTCGTCAGGGTCATGTAGCATGCTCACCGCAGGATTCACGGCTATCTGGTTAAACGCCTCGTAGACCATTTCCACGGGGTCTTCAATAGTGGTGATGTTTCTCTCCGCTGTGGCGAGCACCCTGAGACCGGAATAGAGCGTAGTGGTTTTTCCCGAACCGGTGGGGCCGGTGACCAGAATGATTCCATGCGGCCTCGCAACGAACGTTTGAAATGTCGCGAGATCAAACGGCGTGAAACCCAGTTGCTCGAGGTTCATGAACAGGAGGTCCGGGTCTTGCAGCCGGCAGACAGTTTTCTCGCCGAACGCGGTGGGAACCGTGGAAACGCGGACTTCCACTTCTCTGTCTTGCAGGTTGAGTTTTATTCTTCCGTCCTGAGGGCGCCGTTTCTCCGCGATGTCCATTGATGCCATGCCTTTGATTCGTGAGGTAAAGGCGCCATGGAGCGGTGCGGGTATCCACTCGACGTCGTGCAGCACTCCGTCAATACGCATCCGAATCACGCTTCGGTTTCGCTTGGGCTCGATGTGGATGTCGCTCGCCCTCTGCGAGACGCCCCTGCGGAACATGGCATCAACCGCGGTGCGAATGTTTCTGTCGGTGTGGGAGATTTCCTCGAGGCTCTTGACTTCGGACAGTCGTTCCAGATCCGACAGTTCCACGAAATATTTGACGTGCTTTTCTGCCGCGGCCTTGATCGATCCTCGGAATCCGTGAAACTCGAGGATAATCTTCATGATGTCGGATTTGGGAGCTATGACGACATCCAAAGGCTTTCCGGTCACCCGAGAGACGTCTTCGAGAACTTCCTTCTGAGACGGATCGAACATGGCCACTTGCAGCTTGCCGTCGATTTCACGGACCGGCAGGAGCAGGAAACGATCCGCGAATTTTTGCGGGAGGAGGCGGGTGACGAATTCAGGGTCCAGGTCCAGGGACTGCAGCCTCATAAACGGGTGCCCCAACTCTTTGGCCACGGCTTCGACAATTGCCGGTTCATCCAGTTCACCTTTTGGACCGGAGAACTTCATTTGTGCGATGATCTCGATAGCGGTAGTCTGATGAGCTTGGGGAACGGACTCTCGCGCCTGTTTTCGCGATCCTGGGCCAGTCGATCGCGGATGTAGACCTCAGCGTCTTGAAGTCTGACCAGTCCTTCATCGTCCAGCAATTCGGTCGCGTGGAGAATCTCTCCGATCCCGGTGATGTCGTCGTAGATATGCACGGGTCCCTACCAGGAAAAGCTCTTGGACCTTGTGTGGGCCTGTTTCTCTCTCAGAGACGGTATGACTCTTGCGCTGACCCAATGTTGAGTTCAGGGAAACCTGACTCCCGGTTGTACCCGGAGAGATCCCTCTCCTGACCTTGTATCATAAAGCTTGTGACCCGGAGAATCAATGGGGGCATGATGAAGGCGGGCAAGCGCTCACGTGCCTCTGGTTCGGCCGCGAGAAAGGTGAGCGCTCACCATGAAGACATGCGAGGGTTCAGGTGGCTTCGTCCACTTTTTCCCTCAGCTCTTTTCCTGTCTTGAAAAAGGGAAGTCTCTTTTCTGTCACCGTGATCTTTGCGCCAGTCTTCGGATTCCTACCCGTGTAGCCTTTATACTCCTTCACCATGAACGAGCCAAAGCCGCGGATTTCTATCCGATCGCCATCTACAAGGGCGCTGGACATGGTGTCAAAGACGAGATTGACGATCTCTTCAGATTTTCTCAAGGGCAGATCCGTTTCCTTGGCAACGGCTCCAATCAAATCGGATTTGTTCATGGCAGATTGCTACCTCCAAATATCACTTAGCCTTCTTGACGCCATCTTTGAGGGCTCGCGAAGGGCTGAACCGGGGGACTTTGGCGGCAGGAATCTTTATCTTCGCCTTGGTCTGCGGGTTGACGCCAGTCCTAGCTTTCTTCTTGACTACTCGAAAGGTTCCCAGTTCGGAGATCCGGATTTTGCCCTCCTTTTGCTTCAGGGAATCGTAAATCGCGCCTATCAGGGATTCTAGTGCAGCGGCGGCCGATTTCTTCGTTATTCCCGCTTCTTCGGCCATGCGGCTCACAAGTTCCGCCTTGGTCATGTCGGCACCTCCTCAAAAAATACAACAGGTTCAGGTACTTAAGGCTACAGGAAAGGATTGCGATATGTTATTCATACTGATGTGATTTGTCAAGAGAAATCGCCACGTATCCCCTTCATTCCTTACGCTGGCATTGGGTGGTTGCACCAAGCAGAGTCGGTGTGACCAGGTCAACACAGGCTCTCAAAGCCGGAAAACTGCACGGGATCGCCGCGTACGCGGATCGCACAGTCCCTCCCAAGGGTATCATGGGAGTGCGCTGTCACGTGTATGACAGGACACTGCATGCGGGCTGACGATCTCCTTCGCTACGGACGACGCAAAGCCGTCTCATCACTGCGCCCAGGAAACCCACAGCCCCACCATCTTAGATAGATGAACTCCCATGACCTGGAGGGTCACAACGAACCATGAAAATGCCACCCTGTCCAGCGACCAGCGGGAGCTGGCAAGTGCTTAAAGTTCTTGGGGATGGGGGTTCGGGGGAAGGCCCTTCTTTCAAGAAGGGCCTTCCCCCGAAAATGCATTTTCATAGGAACGCGAATCAATATCAGGCCCCTTCCACGCGCATGGGCACCTTGCAGAAAGGAATCCGCCCCCGCGTTGGTTCCGCCTCCTTTGCATTCTTTCTCGTTGACTTTTCTCTTGATCCGGCATAAGCGCATCGTAGAGACGATAAAAAAAAGCAATGGCTGAAAGGTCTGATACATGAATGACACGTCCCTCCTGGAACACCTGGAGGAAGTCGCTGCCCGGCTTGGAGTGGAATTGAGATACGAGCACCTCGGGACTCACGGGATCCGGTGCGACGGCGGATATTGCCGGGTTGCGGGAAAACCGCTGATTCTCCTCAATAGCAGGGACTCAAAGCGGAGAAAGATCCTTGTGCTGGCCCGATCCCTGAGAAAACTCGATTTGGAGGGCATCTTCATCGCCCCGGGGATACGAAGAATCATTGAGTCTCAGAGCGCGTGATCATGTGCCACTATTGCGTAATCGCTCCCCCCATGGTGATTCTCGACATTATTTCATCCCGATGAACGGCTACGCCTTTTGGTGGTCGTGCGTGCAGTCACCATAAGGTTGCCTGCAAGAATGGTAGAGCGCTTTCAAGAACGCCGGACACACAGCGCGGACTGCCCCTCGACTCTCTCACATCCGCAGAAATGATTCGCATCAGTCAGTGGTGCGATACCTCATTGACCCTGGCCGCGCTCGCGCACCATCCTGTGATCTGGTTGCTTCGACCACATCTTGTGATCATGCATGCTCTTAGTCGCTTGATGGACGAAGGATACGGGGAAGGACCGTCGTTTTCAATGCGCCCCTGTGCGCGAGATGCGTGCGCAGTGGGAACCTGCGACCCCTACTGCGGGCGGGGACGCAGGGCTTTTAATGCCTGGCGAAACGGGAGCCCTTGTATTTCTTTTCTGTCGAGTAGGAGGAGCGCTCTCACCACCTCTGAGCGATGGGCGGGGGGAACCAGAAATCCGGGATTGGGCCTCGTCGCCAGCGTGTGGTCGGTAATTTCCCACGGCAGACCCGCATGGTACGCGGAGCGGGTCGGTTCATCGCTCAAGAGAGCGAACAGGTCGATCATGTTTCCGGCCAGTCCCCCCACGTCCATGTGTTCGATCAGCTGCTCAAATACGCCATTGAGGCTCAACAGGAGCGAGTCCGCAACTGCAGCACCGCCGACTGTGCAGCGTTGCCTTGACCACAAGGAACGGCACGCAAAAGGCCTTGCAGGATACACAGGACATCCGTCCGGTTCACTCAGAGGGCATGCCGCGACGTCATGGTCTTGGATCGATTCCGGTGGTTCTTCACGTCGCACACGGTCACGCGGCAAGCTGATTGATGGTCATCTGAGGCCGCATCCTCTTACCCTGTGTTCCTTGCAGCATTCTCGAGACAAGATCCGGTCGATCGATCTCTGCGGCAAAGTCCATTACGAAATCCACTTCCAGGGTGGTGGCGAGGACATTGTGCGTGCAACACGCATCGCATCCTTTTTCGCACGCAAAGGCAAACTCCTGGACGAGGTCCTCGTACACCTCATACAACGCCTGCAAGAGCTCCTTCTTCACCTTCATGTCTGCCGCATTTCTCCAGAAATCGAGGTTTCGGACGGACTTGCTTTTACCACCACGAGCAGCATCTTGAAGCGCTGAGTCGCTGCAAGCGAATGCGGGACCTGTGCCGGCATTGCCACCACCTCACCCGCTTTTACCACGAGCTCTTTTCCTCCGATGGTGATGTTGGCCGCGCCGTCCAGGATCTGCACGAACGCGTCCCCAGCCGCGGTGTGTGTGCTCAGGCCTTCGCCCTGATCAAACGCGAACAAGGTCAGGCTCATCAAGTCGGTTTGGGCAAAAGTGCGGCTCACCACGCGACCTTCCTGGTAGTCCACCAGTTCCAAAAGCTCCCACGGTTCGGAAAACGCAAGATTCTTCAGCACATGTCCTTCGGTCATCAGGGTTCTCCTCTCTCGTGGAACACTCGCATGTTGGTCTTTCACCATGCACGAACCACGTAGGCGTCTCTCACAAGATAAGTGCCGCAGGAGGGCTTCACAAGACTCGGGGAAGGGATCACGCTCCAGACTCCCTGAGGAAAAGGGCTATGTAGGCAAGGCAATATCCGTTACACGGGGTGACGCAAGGGCAGCACAATGTCCACCAGCTCGCTCACATCTTTCGCCAAAACGAGCTGCAGGCCTTCTCTGACTTCATCCGGCACGCTATTGATATCCACTTCATTCCCCGCGGGAAATACCACCACCTTCACGCCTGCCCTTTGTGCGGCAAGCATTTTCTCGCGTATGCCGCTTACTTGCAGGATTCGCCCATTGAGTGTGAGTTCTCCGGTGAGCGCGACATCGCGGCACGCAGGCCGCGACGTAAGGAGCGAAATCAAAGCCAACGCAATGGTGACGCCGGCAGAAGGACCGTCCTTGGGGATCGCGCCGGCCGGAATATGAATATGGATGTCGCTTTGGGAAAAAAAATCAGGATCGATGTCGAAAAGATCGGCGTGGCTTCGCACGTAGCTCAGAGCTGCCTGCGCGGATTCTCTCAAGACATTCCCCAGGGAACCCGTCAAGAGCAACTGCTGACTCCCCCTCATGCGTGTGGCTTCCACGGAGATGATTTCGCCTCCGAATTCGCTCCACACCAGGCCCGTAGTGACGCCGACCTGGTTCTCCGCTTCAGCCATCTCGTGGCTCACCTTGCGAGGCCCCAGGAAAGTGGCGACCATGGCCTCGTCCACGGTGACCGACCCGAGGCCTGCGCCGCGCTTTAAGGCAATGAGGGCCAACTTCCGACAGACCGTCGCGATTTCTCGTTCCAAATTCCGCAGGCCTGCCTCGCCGTGTAGTTGCGAATCATGGCGGAAATCGCGTCTTCCGTGAACACGACGTCGCGATCGTTGAGTCCGTTGTCTCGCAGCTGTCGCGGTATCACGTAGTATTGCGCGATCTTTCGTTTCTCCGTCTCGGTATAGCCTGGAAAGTTGATCACTTCCAACCGATCCAGCAACGGTCCCGGAAGATTCTCCACCACATTGGCCGTGGCAATAAACATGACCGCGGAAAGGTCAAAGGGCACGTCCAGATAGTTATCCGTGAAACGCTGGTTTTGCTCCGGATCCAGAATCTCCAGAAGCACAGACGCGGGGTCACCTTTGAAGTCCTGTCCTATCTTGTCAATCTCATCCAACATGAATACGGGGTTTTTCAGGCCGAGCTTACGTATTTCGTTGATGATCCTGCCGGGCATCGCACCGACATAGGTTCTCCTGTGTCCCCGGAGTTCCGCCTCATCTCTCAATCCTGCCATGGAAAGACGGACGAATTTACGCTCCATGGCCTCGGCAATGGCCTGGCCGATGGAGGTTTTTCCGGTTCCCGGCGGGCCTGAGAAGCATAGGATGGGGCCTCTGGTCACTTGCGCGTGACGTTTCTTTTCCAGGATGCCGCACGACCGTGGCACGCAGCTCATCCAATTTGAAGGGCTTGGCTAGATAATACGCAGCGCCTTTGGTAAGCACGTCCACCGCGGAATCCACCGTCGCGTACCCGGTGACCATGATGATCTCGGTTTGTGGGGACGTCCTTTTGATGGTTTCAAGGAGCTGCATGCCATCGATCTTTTCCATCTTCAGGTCAGTGATGACGAGATCCGGCTGTCGAAATTCGACTTTTTCGAGGGCTTCTCTCCCGCTCGCGGCAGTATCCACGTCGTGCCCTTCTTTTCGCAGGACGTGTTCGATGTTTTCCCTGGCCATGGCCTCGTCGTCCACCACGAGGATGCGTGATTGCCGCATACTGCGAAGTGTTCTCACTGCAAGGTATTCGAGCACCCGTTCCTTCGCGTGCTGGAGTCCGTAATGCTGTCTTTCCAGGATCTTTGCTGCTCTGTCCAGGTCCAGGTTGTCGTCGGTGTACCGATTCCAGGGAAGAGAACCGAGGTAATCGACATAGGTCAACCCGATGGCGTACTCCGCGGCAGAAGGATCGGTTTTTTCGAGACGCTCCAGCTCTTTCAGGGCAACGGATGCAGCATTTTCGGGCATTCGCGCCTTTTCGAGCGCGGCCCGCAGATCGAGAAGTTCCTTTGCCGTCGGGGATGGCTCTTCCTGCGTTTTCTTGAAAAAGGCCATGATAGATGAGTCCTTGGCGTATTCGGGCTTTTGTGCGAGAGAATTATAGGGGTAACCCGGGAATGCTGCAATCTCAATGTTCTCGTCGGGAGTAAGGCACGTGCCTTACAGGGTTGAACCCGCATTCTTATGAAAGTCGTGGTCCAGAGGCGCTTTCACTCGCGTGATGTGACCAACGAGACAAAGGGATATTGAAAGCCTTTCCGCGTTCCTCTGCAAAGGTCTGTGCGGATGACTATTATCCTTCTAGGGGTTTCGGAAATCCGCACGCTTAGATTTCGGCAGTTCCGAAACCGGGGGGCCCACGATCTTCAGCTATGGGGAGGCACCTATGGACACGAAAGTGAAACCCATTCCAGAAGGATATCACACAGTGACACCTATGCTCACCGTGCGCAACGCGGCTGAGTTGATCGAGTTTTACAAAAAAGCTTTTGCCGCGGAGGAGCGATACCGTATGTCAACTCCGGACGGCAAAGGGGTCTTACACGCGGAACTCAAAATCGGAGACTCAACCTTCATGCTGGCGGATGAGATGCCCGGGCAGGAATGTGGATCTCCGCTGTCGTTCAAGGGAACGCCCGTGGGCTTCTATGTGTATGTGGAGGACGTGGATGCCTCGTTCAAGCGGGCTGTTGGCGCGGGAGCTGAGGTGAAGTCGCCTTTGGAGAACATGTTTTGGGGCGACCGCACCGGCGGGGTGATCGATCCTTCAGGGTATGTCTGGACCTTCGCGACGCACGTGGAGGAACTGGCTCCTGAGGAAATCGAGAAACGAAGCCGGGAGTTCTTTGCCAAAGTGGCGTAAGAGACCTCTCTGAGTTCACACAGAGCGAGGGCAATCGAGAAAACCTATGGCAAGATTCCCCTCGCAGCAAACGTCGCGGAGCGCTGGCTCACGAGAGTCAGTGCCCCGCGAGCATACAATCCCCGCTGCTTGTAGCTGGATTCCCTGCATTCACACGTCTGAAGTGAACAATTGCAACCCATTTCTTGCAGTACCAGGTACCATCATTTCAGGGACTGTTACGGGTACAGAACTGAGTGATTGCATCTGGTATTCCCGCCCCACGCTCATATAATCCAACCCTACGGACAGTCGTGCGAGGTCGAATTGAGCCGATGACCGCTGTCTCTTTCCACGGCAAAACTCATGTCCCGTTTATCCTTGGTGGCTAATACCGATCCGCGATCACGTAAGTGACTTTGGTCTGCTGGCGGCATGCCTCTGAAGCGCAGTCAGGCCGGGCCGTTCGTAGCGAAAGAGGTTTGCCGCCAGTGTCGTACGCCTGAAAACGCATTGGTATAAGGCCTTTTGCACGACGACTGGAGGGGTTGGCTAGTCTGAAGCGGAACTCCCCAGCCAGGATCAACGTACATGCCGAAGAGAATCGGCATGAGAGGCAAAGACCATGAAAATCTTGCCATCACTTTTGAGCGTGTCCCTCGTGTTCGGGTACCCGGTATGGGCCCTCGAACCCTTGAATATCGGCATTTATTTGCCGTTAACCGGCAATTTTGCCTCTGAAGGTCGGTCGGTCCTCCATGGCATCAAGATTGCCCACCAGGTGAGACCGCAGGTTTTGGGACGCCCGGTAGCTCTGAAGGTGGCGGACACGCGGTCGGATCTGGCAAGCGCGGCAGACGCGGTTTTTACGCTCATTGAAAAGGAAAGAGTGAAGGCAATCATCGGCGAGTTGAACTCAGGGCCTACCATTGCAGGGTCCTTTCATGCGGAAAGACGAGGCATCCCCATGGTCACCCCCACTGCCACCAGCCCCATGGTCACGCGGGGAGCACGATGCGTCTTCCAGATGTGCGCGATTGATGAGGATCAGGGGCGCCTCGCTGCCAGTCTTGTCCTGTCCCGCTTCCATGCCGGGACTGCCGCACTCGTCTGCGACGTGTCTCAAGAATCGAGCGTAGGCATGATCGCCGCGTTCAAGGAAGCGTTCAAACTCGCCGGGGGCAGGATAGTGGTGGAAACCCGATGTAAGGCGGGAGATCGCGATTTCTTCGCACAGATCGGTCGCATCAAAGCAGCTCAACCGGATGTGATCTACGCCCCGATCTCCTCCACGGAGTGCGCCTTGTTTGCCCGCCAGGCGAGACTCATGCGCCTGTGTGCGCCCATAGTGGCTGGGCATAAAGTGCACGATCCAGGACTCATGGCCTTTGGCGGAGCGGCAGTAGAAAAGCTTTTGTTCACCGCACCTCTTCATGAGGGCTTGCTCCGGACGGAAAGAGGAAAAAGGTTCTTGGCCGCGTACCGCTCCCAGATGGGCAGAAAGCCGCAGGCTGGGCAGGTCCTGGCAGCGGAAGCGTATTTCGTGCTCCTTGATGCAATAGAGCGTGCGGGTTCAGCCATCCCGACAAAGATTCGAGATGCGTTGGCCTCAAGGGGGAACTTTGAACGGGTTCTCGGGACAATGGGTGTCAGGAGCAATGGAAATGCCCGCAAACCGGCGTGCGTGAGACAGGTCAAGCACGGTAGATTCGTGCGCGTATCGGAAACAGGACACACGAGCCCATAAATGCAAACAAGAGCACCAATAATGATTCCTATGAAAATGCATTTTCGGGGGAAGGCCCTTCTTGAAAGAAGGGCCTTCCCCCGACCCCCCATTCCCAAGAACTTCAAGCACTTGCCAGCTCCCCTTGATCGCTGGACAGGGGGCCATTTTCATGGTTTGTTGTGACCCTCCAGGCCATGGGAGTTGCCAAGAGTTTTGTCCGCTTGATTCTCCTTTGGTGTCCGGAGGTCCCGCTTCACTGCGAGCGACGCGAGGCCGTCGAATCTGCGTTCAGGAGACCTCCCTCCGGGTGCCAGGTTACTCACAAAATGGCGAAATGGCATAAGAGAAGGTATTGAACCCATGAGAAGAAGACACTGTGAAGTCACAGATCCCGCGGAGATCGATCGTATCCTCCGCACAGCCACCATCGGGCGCATGGCAACCATCGGAGCTGACGGGTACCCGTACATTACTCCGGTCAACTATGTGTGGTTCCAAGGACACATCTACTTCCATTGTGCGCGGGCCGGCGAGAAACTGGAAAATCTGGCCCGAGATCCGAAGGTCTGTTTCCAGGTGGATATTCCGTTGGCTTATCTTGACGTGGCTTTTGACCCGGAGAAACGCGCAAACAAGGTGCACCAATTCTATCATTGCGTGATCATTCGCGGAGAGGCTCGCGTGGTTCCGGACAGCCCCCTGAAAGTGGCCGCGCTCAACGCGCTGGTAGCTTCGCACGAGAAAGGTGCGGACTTTCAAGCGGTCACCGAAGACACGCCTGCTGCCAAGGCCTGTCACGTGGTGGAGATTACGCCGATCTCCATTTCAGCCAAGAGCGACCTCTGGCAAAACAAGAGCCAGGAAGAGCGGCTCGCGCTCGCACGGCACCTCAGGGAACGCAATCTGCCGACCGATCCGGAGGCGATCAAAGCACTGGGATTCGACCCGGCAGATCTGTGATGCCCATGAGCGGCTAGCCGTTCTTCCGCGGAGGGTTGAAGATGTCGATGGCACGATGTTCGACCTGTTCTGCCGCGGCCTCGATGCTTTCAGGCAGGGTCGGATGCGGATGAATCGTCAACGTCAAATCGTCGAGGTGAGAGGCTGACGCGACCGCAAGGCATCCTTCCGCGATAAGGTCGGAAGCGTGGGGGCCGACAATATGCACTCCCAGCACTATTCCGCTTTCCGCATCGGTGACGATTTTCGAGAATCCGCCGCCTTCGTCGTCCATGGTGGCGGCCCTGCCCGAGGCTTTGAAGGGAAACGTCCCGGTTTTGACCGCGATGCCCTTTTTTCGTGCTTCATCTTCGGTGAGCCCTACTGAGGCAATTTCGGGATCGGTAAAGATTACCCCAGGAACTGCCACTCCCTCAAACGCGGACGGCTCGCCTGCGATGACCTCGGCTGCCACCTTGCCTTGATACGACGCGCGGTGTGCCAGCATGGGCCCGGCCACAATGTCGCCGATCGCAAACACGCCGGGCACGGACGTTTGCATGCGTGAATCGACCTCGACAAATCCGCGTTCATCCAGTCGTATGCCGACTTTCTCGAGGCCTATGCCGCTGGTGTTCGGCCGACGGCCGACTGCCACGAGCACTCGATCCACCGGATACCTCTTTTCACCCTGAGGAGTGGACACCAGCAATTCCGCGGTTCCATCCGTGCGAGAGATTCCTTGTGGACGCGCGCTGAATTCCAGCGTAATGCCGTGTCTGTCCAGCGATTTTCGGATGACCGGCACAATCTGGGAATCGATGTTGCGCAATATCTTGTCTCTCGGGGCAAGCAGGGTGACTTTGGAGCCTAATTTCGCGTAGACCATTCCCAGTTCCAGGCCTACCGAACCCGCGCCTATTACGACCATGCGTTCGGGGATACGCGTCAACGCAAGCGCGTCTGTCGAATCGATGATAAGCTCACCATCGCGAGGCATGCCGGGGAGTTGCGCCGAGGATGACCCTGTCGCGAGGATGCAGGACTCGAACTCGAATCGCCGAACGCCATCCGCAGTTTCCACTGAAAACGAACGCTCCCCGGTAAAGCGGGCGATTCCTGTCACGACTTCCACTTTGTTCTGAGTGAGCACGGTGGCGACGCCCTTACGTAATTTCTCCACGACTTTGGTCTTCCACTCCATCAATTTGCCGAAATTCACCGACAGGCCTTTGGTCTCAAGGCCGATGGAATGCGCGCGCTCGATCTGCTCCTTCAAGTTTCCCGCGTGAATAAGAGCCTTTGAGGGTATGCAACCGTAGTTGAGACATACCCCGCCCACAAATTCCTGCTCGATCAGGGTAACTTCGAGGCCCAGTTGTGCCGCGCGAATCGCGGCCACATATCCTCCAGGGCCCGCGCCTATCACTGCTACCTGTGTTCCCTGAGCAAAATCTCCTACCACCATGAGCGCACCTCACTCATTATGAGGACGACCTTCATACCTCGTCCCATACACGACGTTCCGATCAGGCCATATCCACGAGCATCCGCAGGGGATCTTCAAGAAGCGCCTTGAGATCGTTCATAAACCGAGCGGCCTCTGCTCCGTCCAACACCCGGTGATCGAATGACAGTGCCAGGGGCATCATGGTCTTGATCACTATCTCGTCATCGTGGACGACCGGTTTCTTTACCGCGCGGAAGGTGCCCAATATGGCCACTTGAGGATGCAGAATAATGGGTGTGGCCCAGATTCCTCCAATTGCGCCGACATTCGTGATGGTAAAGGTCCCCCCGCGGAGATCTTCCAGTTCAATGGTCCTTTCTCGCGACTTTGACGCGAGGCCCTGCAATTCTTCCGCAATTTGAAGGACGGACTTGCGGTCCACATCTCGTATGACCGGCACCATGAGGCCAGCCTCGGTATCAGTGGCAATCCCCACATTGATATAGTTCTTGAACACCAGCTCGCCGGTCTCCTCGTCGAGAGAGGAGTTCACGCCCGGATGCCACCTCAGCGCCACCGCAGACGCCTTGGCCAGAAACGACAGCACGGTAAGCTTCACGTTCCGGCTCTCTGCGAGAATCCTCTGGCGCTCGAGGACTTGGAGCAGTTCAGATACATCTGCTTCGTCAAAATGCGTCACGTGCGGGATGGTAGACACGGAACGCACCATCACCTCAGCCACGCGTTTGCGCACGCCTCGCAGGGGCTCGCGTCTCGTAGGCCCATACTTCTCGAAATCAAAACCCGTGGTGGCAGGCGCCTGCACCGCGGCCGCAGTGGGGGCCTTGGGCGCGGCGGGGGGAACCTCGGCTGCAGCGCGGCGCACATCTTCGTCAGTGATGCGACCGTGGGGGCCGCTGCCTTTTACCGTGGTGATGTCCACCTTGAGTTCGCGGGCCATTTTGCGGGTGTGAGGAGTCGCAAGGACCCTTTCGGCCGTAGCAGCCTGTGACGCGGCCACCTGGGGAACTGCCGGTGAAGTCGCCTCGCGGGTGGCAGGCAAAGGAGCAGAAGGAGGCGCCGGCTTTGGCGCGGCAACCTCGGGCTTGGCAGGAGCCACGGGCTTGGCCGCGGCTTCGGTCTCGACGACCAACAGCGGATCGCCCACGTTGACCGTATCTCCCGGGCTATGGGGAAGCTCCGAAACCGTACCTGCAAAGGGAGACGGAAGCTCGACCACGGCTTTGTCCGTTTCCACCCGCACAACCATCTGGTCGGTCTTGATCCGGTCTCCGACGCCGACCAAATATTCCACAATCTCAGCCTGGGTGATGCCTTCGCCCAGGTCCGGAAGTCTGTATACCTCTCTCATGGGTCAAGATCCTCTCATATTCACTAGAATTGCATAGTCTCGTGAATGGCTCTGACCACCCGTTCGTAATCGGGGTAATTGTAGTCTTCCAGCTTGGCCAGGGGCGGCACTATGTCGTATCCGGTGACGCGCTTGATCGGCGCGAGTAATGAAAGCAAACATCGTTCTGCCACCAGCGCGGCTATTTCCGCTCCCACGCCGAACGATCGTGGCGCCTCGTGCACAATGACCAGCCGACCCGTCTTGATCACCGACGCGGTGATCGCTTGGATGTCGAACGGCCACACCGTGCGCAGATCCACGATCTCCGGATCTACCCCTTCTCCGGCCACGTGTTCCGCGGCTCTTTCGCAGACCGATACCATCCCGCCATAGGTGACGAGAGTGACATCTTTGCCTTCCCGAGCCACACGCGCTTCGCCGAGAGGCACCCGATGCTCGCCTTCCGGAACCTCCTCTTTGAAGAGCCGGTACAGGCGCTTGGGTTCCAGAAATATGACGGGATCGGGGTCATCGATGGCGGTGGTGAGCAGCCCTTTCGCGTCCAACGGAGTGGACGGAATAACGACCTTAAGACCGGGAACATGACAGAATATGGCTTCCGGCGCATCGGAATGATGTTCCAGTGCGCGGACCCCCGCGCCGTACGGCGCCCTGATTACCAGAGGGACCCCATACAGCCCCTGGGATCGTCGACGCATGCGGGAAGCATGACAATAGACTTGGTCGAACGACTTGAACATGAACCCTTCGAACTGGATTTCCGCCACAGGCTTCATGCCGTACACTGCCATGCCGATGGCAGCGCCCACAATGCCGCTCTCGCCCAACGGCGTGTCAATGACGCGCTCCTCGCCGAATTTGCCCAAGAGCCCCACTGTGGCCCTGAACACCCCACCGTCGACCCCCACATCCTCACCCATCACCAGGACTCTGTCATCTGCGGCCATCCGCTCGTGGAGAGTCGCATTGATTGCCTCAATCATCGATAAACGTGCCATGTCTCACCTCTCGCTTTGCCCTACGCGCTGGGTCACCTCGGCCTTTTGCTCCTGAAGACTCCAGGGCAGCTCCGCATACATGTGGTCGAACATATTCGCGGGTTCCGGATGCTGCCGCCGCTCGTACTCCTGCACGAACTTCTCGATTTCTGCAGTGACTTCAGCGACGAGCTCGGTTTCCTTGGTTTCGTCCCATCCGTGTCGCGCGGTGAGGAATTTTCTCATGCGGTCGATAGGATCTTTTGCCTTCCATGGCGCGAGCATCTCTTCCGTGCGGTACCGGGATGCGTCGTCGGCAGTGGTGTGGTCGTCCATGCGGTACGTGACCAGTTCCACCAGGGCCGGCTTGAAATTCGACCTGGCCTCGTCGATCAATTGTTTGACCGTCACGTACACCGCGATGACATCGTTGCCGTCCACGCGACGTCCTTCGATTCCGTACGCAAAGGCTTTCTGGGCAATGGTTTCTGACGCGGTCTGTCGCTCGACCGGGACTGAGATCGCCCAATGATTGTTTTGAATGACAAAGACCACAGGAAGCTTGAAAACTCCCGCAAAATTGAGCGCCTCGTGAAAATCCCCCTGTGAGGTGGAACCATCGCCCGAAGATGACACTGCCGCAACTCTCTCCCCGCGAATCTTCGCTGCCCAGGCGATGCCTACCGCGTGAAGCAAATGGGAGCCCACCGTGATGCACACCGGCAGTACGCGGCGACCGGCTGCCGGGCGTCCTCCGCGTTCATCACCGCCCCAGGTACGCTGTACAAATCCAGCGGATCAATGCCTCGGGCAAACATGGCGCCGTATTCCCGGAAGGCCGGGCAGAACCAGTCATCAGGCCCCAACGCGAGCCCCATGCCTACATTGGACGCCTCCTGACCCCGTACCGAGGCGAGGGTCCCCATCCGTCCTTGACGCTGGAGGCTCAGGGCCTTGGCATTCCAGCTCCGGGTAAACACCATGAGTCGGTACATCTTGTACACTTGGTCGTACGATATTCCCTTGAGAGCCGATTCATCCTTGGCTCGGCCCTCAGGATCCACCACCTGGACAAGTTCCGTGTATGACATCGCTCTTCCTCAAATGAAGTAATCCTCCGAGAACCGCAACGAAACTCGGAGGGTTGATATCAGCGTGCCCTTTGAGAAGCGTACTGAACGTCATTGAAGATGCCCCATTGGCAAACTATCCCGCAGCATGATTCCTTCGCCGATACGTGGCGATGTACCACCTCTGCGTTGATTGCTACTGAAACGACGTTGAAAACCAGGAATGTTCTCAACGCGCACCGGTCTAATCGCGCCCTGTTCGCGAGCCACCGATTTCCCAATCGGAGGCTGATACTTAGGGTATGTCAGGAAACCACTAAGGCAAGTCGGCTATTCCTCTTCGGCATTCGGATGATGCATGCGTGGTGCACAGCGTACCCCGTTCCATCCCGCCCGGCCTGCTCAAACAGCAGCCATGTAAAAGGGTTACACGATGACAGCCCCCTAGCGCGGCGAGCGGCTTTCTCCCCGAGGCTGCTGAATGATGATTTCGTTTCTCACCCATACCGCGTCGCTATACTTGTTCATCTGGCGTTTCAGCTCACGATCGTGTTGATCTTTGGTTAGTAAGAGTTCGTTGGGATGATTTCGATCCCAGTTTCGCGTTTTTTCTTTGAGTTCCTGCTGAATTCTGTCCTGAAAGTTCTTAGCTGGTCGTATTTCGAGGTGGTAGATGGCAATTCCGGACTTTTCTCGACAAATATAGTAGGTCGTACCGTCGTCGGTGATCTTAATGGAGACCAGTTTGCCGGTGGTAGGAATCTTGGTATAGATGTTTTCGTACCGTACGGATCTGAATTCCCCCAGCGCGTTGTCCGCGGGTCTGAAATCTGTAGCGAGTGCGAGATGCAGGTCAAAGACCAACACAAGACAGACAAGTGTGATTCTGATGAGTCCCTTCATCGGTCGGGGCCTGCCTTTCTGTTCGCCAAGGAACTGGCTGACTTGTACCGATTCGCTTTCACGCGGGTAATACCAATGCGGTTTCAAGCGTGCAGCACTGGCGGAAAACCTCTTTCGCTACGCACGGCCTGGCCTGACCGCGCTTCAGAGGCATGCCCCCAGCAGGCCAAAGTCATTTACGTGATCGCGCATCGGTATAAGACCGTATGCCGGGGGGCTCATCAGCGATGCGGTCAGACGGGGTTGCCTCGTCCGTAGCGCGAGAAATCCCCCGCCTGCAGCTTGCACCGAGTCATACATGCAAAACCGATCGCTCTTACCTCGATGGTCGCCGGACCTCTGAACCGGGGCCCGACAGGTTGATTCGCACGGAAGAGGCATGCTGAGAGCCGCGGTGGCTCGAGCGCGCACCGGTCCTACAAATCGAGGGCTTTCTCTATCACATTTGTGAGACGCATGAAATCGACTTTCATTTCTTCTTCCGCATTCCTGGGTTCTGCGGGAGCATAACTGAGACCGAACAGCTCATCTATCACGATACCCCGGCCGCGACAGTATTCTTTCAGCGAGGCTTTGGTCATGCTCCCGATCGTGAAAATTCCACGAGCGGCAGCCCAGGCAAAGTGGGGCCCATCTCCGCCACTGTCTCCCATGATGGCGATCTTGTTCAGCGGGAAATTCCCTTCACGAACCACCGCCTCGGTATTTGTGGCCTTGTCCGAGATTTCCCGTACTTCGTGCACGTAACGCGCTGAATCGCTCTGATCGGGGAATCGAATCAGCGGATTCGAGGCAACCACAGGCACGCCTGGCAGAAGTCCTTTGGCAAATGTCCGCTGAAAGTATCCTTGAGTGCCGGTGGTGTTGATCATGAACATGATATCGCGATCCGCACACCACTTTATCAAGTCGGGCACTCCCGCATAAGTCCTGAACTCTGCCTCCAAATAGGCGTCCATCTGGTCAACGGTGAGGGGCTCTGGAAGTAGCCCTGTGATGGTCGCGTATGCTGAGGTAAGTGATATGCGATTTCCCGTGTAGTCCTTGAAAACCCTCTTCAGATCAGGAGCCAGATGCGGATAGGTGAACGCGATTGGATCAAAAGGGCCGTTGGGCGACAGGCATTCGCTCCAGTCGGATGATATGAGGGCACGGTACGAGGGTCTTGTCATTGGTACACTCCGCCAGGATCTTGTTGATTCCTAGGAGCCTGTCACGGAACCCCTTACACGGTGCGAATCGTGCTACGAGTATGCCCCAACAATGGGTTCCGCTTCTCGGGTAGGCTCCTATCAGTCTGACATACTTAGTTTTCCGTTGGTTCTATCTCCGTGGCTTTGCGCCAACCGAGTCCATCGGGGCACGTCGTCGGGAAAGCATTGCGTTCCGCAACAGCCTGCGAGTCTTTCAGGTATTCCCGCGATGGGGCAAAATCAAGTTTTCGGAACAAATGGATGTTTGATCTTGCTGTCCGTATCGTCAGCCTATATAATTCGCTGCAAAAATCAAGCTCCCTCAGGAGATGCTCTCATGGCCAAACTGGAGGATCAGGTAACCCCGATCGAGCTTCTGAACATAATCAGAGGTGGGGTCATAAAAAAAGAGGTGCTCAAACAGTTCAGGACCACGGAACAGGAATTGGCCAAGATGCTCCTCCCGCTCTATCGTTCAGGAGAGCTGACCATGGAGGAGTTCAACGACTTCTTCAAAGGGTTGGCCTTGAAGCCGAAGGGTGCCGATGGGGAAGGAGCTGAGGCGACTTCTGTACCGAGACCCGAAGACGAACCGCCTTCTGAGATCCTGAGATCTCTTTCGGAAGGTCGCTCGCGCAAGATGCCGGAAGAAGCAAAAAAACCGGTGCCCTTTCCGCCTGAAGCACAGCTGGAAAACCCTCCCGCCCCAGGGCCTTCTCCTGAACCGCCCATGGCCTCGGTGGAGTCTGCCATCGTGGAAGAAATCGAGGCAGAGGAGCTTTTTGAAGAAGGGGAACTGGAAGAAGAATTTGTCGAAGAGCCCGATATTGAGATGGAAGTTCCACTCCAGCCCGAAACAGCTCTGAAAGAACTGGAAGTCGTTCTGCCCCAGAAACCGACGCCCCCACCTCCTCCACCAGAACCCGCGGTACCCCGTCCACCAGCTCCTGCCCCCAAGCCCCTAGTGGTAGAACCAGCGGCAGAGGCTGAACCCACAGCACCTGATGGGGGTACCACGCAAGAAGCCCTGCGCACCATCATCGCGAAATTGTCTTCTATGGAACGTTTGCTTGCGCGTATAGAGAAGAATCTCAGAAAACCCTGATCTCCGCACCGCTCAGTGGAGACTACGGAAAGTCGTCGTGTGCGAGGACTTTCGTGTGTACTCTTGCCACGAGCACTGCTCGGTTCGTGGAGCCATAGTCCTGCCAATCCGGTGGAAGTCCGAATCCAGTGCCCTGTCATACACGTGAGAGCGCATGGGTATAAGACGGATTCGCGTTCAAACAAGTGAGATTATAGGGCTGGGGGTCTCATGAGCGAAGTGATCAGACGGCCTCGCGTCGTCCGTACCAAAGGAGACCCCCAGGCCGAAGCCTGCACCAAGGGAGACATGCAAAAGCGACTCGGTGTCAGAGACCACGGGCAGGCAGCCGTCATGCCTCCAGAGCATAGTCCGACGGCACGTCCGCAGCGGAGAAGTCATGAGGCGCCCGCCTCATGCTGAGCGTCATTGAAAACGAGCGTGTCAAGAGAGTGATGACACCGTTACCAAGAAGGGACCTTTTCCCGACGGAAGGAGGTCTCACCACAAAGGTTTTCAGACTTTCCTGACCATCTTGTTCTCTTTGTCTACAAACACGTTTTTCGCTTTGAAACCTTTGCATTCCGCGTTGTCGACCGAGACGTACGTGCAGATGATGATCAAGTCATTCACTGCCACTTTTCGTGCGGCCGCTCCGTTGAGGCACATCTCACCCTTGCCGGCCTCGCCGGGTATCACGTAGGTGAGAAAACGCTCACCATTGGAAACATCGTAGATGTGAACTTGCTCATATTCCAAAATGTCCGCGGCTTCGAGCAGGCTGCTGTCTATGGTTATGCTTCCTTCGTAATCGATGCATGCTCCGGTAACCGTCGCGCGGTGGATTTTGGACTTGAGCATGGTGCGCATCATTGGTCGCCTCCCAAAGTGAACCGGTCACCTTACCGAACCGGTTCAAAGTAGATACGGTCGTAAAAGTGGCTGCATTACCTGGAATCCCGCGAGGAATCGGCTCTTCGAAAACGCATATTGTCAATGAGCCGCGTCTTGCCGATGCGAACCGCCAAGACGGCCAGGGCGCTGTTATGTACCTCTTCAAGGTGCTGAAGCGTGTCAGGATCGACAAGGCTTATGTAATCAGGCACTGCTTCCCGTTCCTGACAGATGCGGTCGGACATGGCCTCCAGGTAGGCCTCGGCGCGTGTTTCTCCTGCCTGAAACCGTTTCTTTGCCTCAAGCAGCGCTTGATACAGACACACGGCCTGACAGCGCTGGTCTGCAGAGAGATAGGCATTGCGAGAACTCATCGCGAGCCCGTCGCTTTCACGCACGGTGGCGCATGGAACGATGGTGACGTCCACATTCAGGTCGCGGACCATGGTCTTGATCACCTGGAGTTGCTGAAAGTCTTTTTCTCCGAAATACATGGCGCTCGGAGTAACCATGTTGATCAGTTTCAACACCACCGTGGCCACTCCGCGAAAATGGCCTGGCCTGGACGCGCCGCACAGGGGGGCGGACACTTTCTGGACTTCGACGTATGTCTGGAAATCGGTTCCGTACATGTCAGCAGGTTCAGGCATGAACAGGGCGTCCACGCCCGCGGCCGCGCATTTCGCTGCATCGGCTTCAGGGTCTCGCGGATAGGAACTCAGATCTTCGTTGGGCCCGAACTGGGTCGGGTTTACAAAGATACTTGACACCAGCAGATCGTTTTCGAGTCTGCCGCTGCGCATGAGGCTGATGTGTCCCTCATGGAGGAATCCCATGGTGGGAACAAAACCTATTGTCTTGCCTTCAGCCCGATGAAGCTTAGACCACCGCTTCATCGCGTGAACCGATGTGATGGTTTCCACTTACGCTTTCCTCAATAAAAAAAGGCCTTCCGAGAGGAAGGCCTTGTGCAATCCGAGATTCTTCGTCCTTCCCGTCCCGGTCGTTTCGATCCAGGCGGTCTATGTAAAGGTCGTGAACTGTTCCGGGTCAATGGATGACTCCAGACAATTACAGATTATATCGGGCGGGATTATGTCGTCAAGAACAAAAGTGCCGCGTGCACGCTTTACCCGTCAGGACGGACATGTTAAGAAGGGTGCATGGAATCGATCGTGAGCATTCGCACCTGCGAGGATTATAGCCCGGGAGCGCTCTCCTCGGCCCTGGAAAAGGCTCTGAGCGATCTCGGCGGCATGGCAGCGTGGATAAGACCCGGGGATCGGGTGCTGCTGAAGCCCAATCTGCTCATGTCTGCCAAGCCTCCTGACGCGGTGGTAACCCATCCGGCCTTTGTGGAAACGGTTGCCTCCATGGTGTTGGATTCAGGCGCGTCGGTGTTTCTCGGCGACAGCCCCCCTTTGGGAAACCTCGGGAGGGTCCTGGCCAAATCGGGGTACGAGCCGTTCATGAAGAAAATGGGCATTCAGGCCGTGCCATTTACGGAAAAGGTCAGCCAGGAATTCTCCCGCGACCGCCTGTATCGCCGAATCGATTTGGCCAAAGAGGTCTTCGAGTTTGACAAGGTTATCAACCTGCCCAAGCTCAAGACTCATTCCCAGGTATTGCTTACGCTTGCAGTCAAGAATCTTTTCGGCACCGTGGTCGGCAGCGACAAGGCTTCCTGGCACCTCGCAGGCAGAGAAGTAGAGAACTTCGCCACCGCGTTGGTCCAGATTTACGAAAGAGTCAGACCGGTCCTGTCCATTCTCGACGGCATTCTTGGGATGGAAGGGAACGGCCCCAACAGTGGCACCCCTCGCCATCTGGGAATCATCGCCGCGGCTGAGGACGCGATCGCTTTGGATTCCGTGGTGTGCAGGTTGGTCGGTTATCCCGTGGAGAGCCTGCTCACGTGCGTGATCGGCGAGAAGCTCGGGGTGGGAACCGCCGCTCCTCACAAAATCCGGGTGACAGGAGACGACCCGGTCGGCATGCCGTTGACTGACTTCAAGCCGCCAAAAAGCATGAGTGTAGCCTGGAACCTGTCCAAAGGGAATCTACTGCGGAGATTTGCAGAAAACCATATCGTCACCAGGCCCGATATCGATCCGACCGCGTGTCAAATGTGTGGAATCTGCCTCGATCATTGCCCCCCCCAGGCAATCAGCGAAGTGCAAGGGGCCATGCAGATCGATCGCGAAAAGTGCATCCTTTGCTTCTGCTGCCATGAACTCTGCACGAACAAGGCCGTGCGCATGGTCAAGCCCATGGTAGGGCGACTGCTTGCCGCGTTCACGCGCTGAGGGGGAATGGCTTCTTGGAAACCATTGCCTCTGGGGAGCCCCCTCTTTCTTCTACGGTAATGGTTGAGAAGAAACTTAGGCCGCACCGTGCTCCGCGCACAGGGAGGCCCTCTCGCCCGTCAGATCCCCCCTGTCGTGATTCCCCGATGTGATCTCATCCCGATTAACGGTTACGAATTGTGTTTACTTCCCCAGAAGAAACCGTATGATCCAAAAAAAAGCGATTCCGAGGACCCTCGATCCGTGGAGTAAGCACACGCTACCCATAGCCAGCCTTAGTGCAACGGTTTGCCCCGAGGATTCGTCCTGAGACTCGCTTGCACACGAAAACGGGGCCAGTCCAATCATGAGGGAGGACGTCTTATGTTAGTTTGTCAATGGATGAGTAAGAACGTGATCACCATAGAAGCTACCGAGCCCATGCAGCAAGCCATCAACCTGATGATGGACAACCACATCAGCATGCTGCCGGTGATGGAAGAAGGAAAGCTCGTAGGTATCGTCACCGACCGTGACCTGAAACGCGCGTCGCCATCAGATGCCACCCTCATGGACATCCAGCAGGTGCTGTATCATCTGTCACGGCTTGAAGTGGGTGCGATCATGAGCCGGTACCCCATCACCGTGCCCGAAGATTTTACCGTCGAGGAAACCGCGGAGGTGTTGCTCAGCAATCGGATTTCCGGTTGTCCGGTGGCGGATAAAGAGGGAAACATCACGGGAGTGATCACCAAGAACGATCTCTTCAAGGCAGTCATCTCGTTAAGTGGATTGTCCAAGCGAGGAGTTCAGTTCGGTTTTCTCCTGGAAGACAAGCCCGGCTCCATCAAGGAAGTGACGGACGTGTTGCGCAAGTATAATGCCCGTCTGGTGAGCATCATGAGTTCCTATGAGAAGGCTCCCGAAGGCCATCGACACGTGTTCATCAGGGCATTTGACCTGGATCGCGGGGTTTTGCCGCAACTCGAGGCAGAACTGAAAGAAAAGGGAAACATGCTCTATATGGTCGATCATCGGGACAACAAGAGAGAGATTTTCCCGATGTGACGACGCGAGTTCAGGAACGTTTGACGGGCAGACGAGAGGTACGCAGGGTGCGTTGGTGCGAAGACGCCAAAGGGACCGCGGCCTGATGAAGAAAGTGGCGCGAAGCCACGGGGCCCGGCCATAATCGGAGAGGCGGTATTGCCGCGTGCACAGGCATGACCAACGCGGGTCTGCACGGATGGACGGCAAAAGGCCCCAGCAGACGCGTGCGAGGAGGCTGTTGCATGAGGCAAGGCTTTCCCACACACATGCCACGAACGTGTCTATTCCGACAAATGTCAGCACCGGTAGCCAAGAAGAGAGTCGGCATATCAGACCTCTAGGAGCCAGGCGCCGAATCCGGGATTGGGCGACGCAACAGGCTCCTGGAAAACCGTTCACGAGGGACGGGCCGAGGTGCGAGATGACCTCCAATGCAACTCGGTGGAGAGCCTTATCAGGCTCCGTTGAACCGTGACAAACCAATTTTGAGGACGATCCCCGAGAAGGCTGATCTCTAAATTCGGCCCCTTATTCGAAGCTCTTCGTGCCCCGCAGAACGCGGCATTGCTCGTTTGCCCGCCACACGCGCGCAGAAAGGAGAGATAACAGCATGCATGAGGCTTTGTTGGCCCGATTGCCCAAAGGAGAAGACTTGTTGGTAGCTCTTACTACCGTTTTCCGAGACCGAGGGATAAGTAAGGCGGGGTTTACGGTGATTGGAGCGTTAGATAGCTGCGTGCTGGGATATTACGATCCTCTACGTCGGCAGTACCAGAGCACAGATTTTCCCGGCCCCCTGGAAATTGTCGCGTGCATGGGCAATGTGTCGCAAAAAGACGGTGAGATCTTTGTTCATGCGCACATTGTAGTGGCAGGAGAGGATTATCACTGCCGTGGAGGTCATCTGATGGCCGGCTCTTCCATTTTCGCCGCAGAAGTGTGTGCTACGCCCGTGCCAGGCGCAGTCCCGGTCCGCACGTTTGACGAACCCACAGGACTTGCCCTGTGGTCCGAGCCAATGTGAGCACATAGAGTCACGCACGTGGCGATTCGCTGCAACTTGGGGTAAACAACCTGTCCGGCCCCCATCGCAGGGACCGCATCGAAGGGAGAGCGTGCCTGGCGCCGAAGCCCTGTCATCGCTTTGCGGTTTCGGGCCTGGGACGTTGGATTCTTCGGCGGAAGGAGCAATCTTATGAATTCTCGGAGACATTTGTACCGTTAGCATGAATGTGAAGGATCTTATTTTATTCATCGTGGTTTTCGGCTCTATCGGAGTTGCGGTCCTGTTTCCGGACACAGGGCTGTATTTTCAGCCTTTCCTCCTCTACCTAATGATGTCCTTGCTATTCCTCAGCTTTCTCACCATTGACTTTCGTGCGTTGTTGGACAGGTCAACATCCGCTCTCCTTCGATTGGGTGCCCTGGTAGCGCTGAAGTTACTATTACTGCCCGCAGCACTGTATGCGCTGTGTGTGCTGGTCCTGCCGGATTACGCAGTGCCCGTCCTGTTGCTTTCCGGGATTTCCACCGGCGTGGTGGCTCCGTTCATCGCGGACATTCTGGACGCGGACATGCCGCAGGTTCTTCGGATGGTGGTGGTCACCTCGCTGTTCGTGCCGTTCTCATTACCGTGCCTGGCAAAGGTGCTGGCTGGAGCAGAAATAACCATACCGCTCGATGTCATGGTGCGATTGCTGGCCATGGTGGTTTTTGTTCCTATCATCGGCGTCCTTGGGGTGAAACGATTCGTGCCCGGAATCATCGACAAACTGGTTACAAGGCGTTTTCCGATTTCTCTGGTGCTCTTTGCCTCGATCAACCTAGGCGTCTTTTCGAAGTATTCCTCTTTCTTCTTTCAGCAGCCCGGGCACCTGCTGGTGTCTGTGGGAGTGGCTTACGCGTTGGCTGTCATCTACTATGTGGTGGGGTTCCTTCTCACTCCTCGATGGGTCTTGTCTCAGCGGGTTGCGACCGCGGTAAGCCTGGCCGTGATGAACAACGTCTTGGTCATCGTGTTTTCCTCGCGGTTCTTCGGCCCGCTCTCGCCGACGCTTGCTGCTATGTACATGTTTCCCTTTTTTACCATGATTGTTCCGGTGCGACTGGCAGTCAACTACTTCCGCAGTCACCCTCGGCGAGAATTTCACGGCCCGTAAAGGAGCTACGAGGGAGCAATCTCCGTCGTGTATTGAGGAAGGCCGAAGGATTGACGCGAAGTAGCGCAGGCCCAAACAGGGCAAGCGAAAATTGGTGTCAGTGCTGAACGATTGCAGGAGACCTGATCATGGGTGACTGTTTCAAGGGTGACCCGCCTGCGGGGTGTGCACCAACAAGGCTCCGTGGCGCCGAGGAGATGGATTCTCCGGATGGGATTCGGCTGGCCGTGGAACAACTAGCCCTCGATGATTCCCCTGAAGCTCTGACCGCGGTCGCAGACGCCCTGGTCTCGAACGGCCATCGAGAGAACCAAGAATTGGTGTGGGAGGCCCTGAGAAGTCTCGGGATGCGCGGAGTGGTCGCGCCTCTGTACGAACTATGGCTCGCCACGCGGCACCCGCGACTCACTGCCATGTTGAGTGTAGAAGGTTGGATTCCTGATTTCCCTTTTCATTTGAAGGTGTTTCACGCACTGGAGGGCAACAGACTCTCGGAAATTCTCCACGGGGGAGCCGAAGTGGTGGATCCTCTGGTGGCTGCAACCAGATGCACTGCCCCTGACGTGAGTGACCGAGCCTTGCATTGCCTGGAACACCTGAGTCATCCCGATGCAGTGGACGCTCTGTGTGCGCGGTGGGCTTTCGATCGTGCGCCGCTCCTGAGACGAATCATAGTCGCAAAAAACTACGCGGCCAGGAACCCGCCCGAAGCGAGGGTGCTCACCGCGCTGGTCACAGATCGAAAGGAGGCAATAGTCGCGGAGCGGGCAGATGGCGTCGAGCCACTCGTCGCTGCATGCGTGGATCAGGACCCTGTCATCGCGGCACGCGCGACAAAATGGGTGACGCAACTGCGCTATCAGGCAGCCGTCGATAGACTGGCCGAATTGTGGGTCCATCGGCGTACCCCGCAACTGGCACGCATCGTCGAACAAGCGGGCTATGTGGCTGCAACTCCTCCTCTGGTGCGAGTCCTCTCTGCGTTGCGCGCCAATAGGCTCGCACAAATATCCTCAGATGGGCCTGAAAGCATATTTCCCCTGATTACCGCTGCAGAGGACGCGGATTCCGTAATATCCCACCGCGCTCGGGCTGTCTTGGACCGCGTGCTGGAAAACCAGGACGTTCAGGATGCGCTGTGCCGCGTCGCGGTGGAGCATGGCAGCCCTCTCGCGCTCGACATTGCCAGGACCAAGGGTTTGAGGCCCAAAGACGTGAGCGATGCCGCGCTGCTGTATTTCCTTACCGAGCAGTGGGCGGAATATGAGGCTCTGGACTTTGACATGAGCCTGTTACGTGAGGCGTACCGAGCACGGCGGCAAGAAACTGAGGGATCGCATTTCTCGCTGCGCGCGGCAAGCAGGTCGACTGGAACTGGTGGAGCTGGTCGCGGGCGTGCGGCACAAGCGTCACATGGGACACATGACCATCCGGGAGTGGCAGGTCACCTTGGGCATACTGGAAGATCGCCGCGACTGGGAGACCATGTGGCGGCTGGCCCAAGCCGCTCCGGCGGTCTGGTCCGTGCGAGCGCTCACTCGACTGCACGCGGAAGGCTGGTCTCCGGAACATGCCGACCAGTGTGAGGGTTTTGAAAAGCTCCTTGAACTCGCGCGACGATGCACCACTGAAGCGCCCATACTTGGCATGGTGGATCGCCCCACCGCGCAGTTCAAGGCGCACGGTCGGCGGGTCACCGCGCTGCTCATCAATTCGTACTTCGAAAGCAGCCTTGCGAGCGCCAGTTGGGATGGTACGCTTCGGCTGTGGCGAATGCCGGACGGCGAACTGCTGCACACGATTTCCGCGCACAAACACCCGGTAACCTGTTTGGCCGCAACGCCGGACGCATCCATGCTTATCAGCGGATGCGGTGCGGAACCGGATGTCATCCTGTGGGGTTTGCCAGGCGGGGAGGTCATCAAAAGGCTACCTGACCACCACAGAGGCGCTTCTTGCCTTGCACTGAGTCCCGATGGGCGATTCCTCGCGGCCGGGTGCCACGACGGGGTCTGCCGGCTTTGGCGATTGAGCGACGCGGTGCTGGTGGCCGAGCTTAGAGGGCACGAGGAATCGGTGCGTTGTGCCGCGTTCAGTCCGGACGGGGCAATCCTTGCCACCGGAGGAGAAGACACCACGGTGCGACTCTGGAGCATGCCCGAGGCACGACCCATTGCCACTCTTTACGGTCACACCATGATGGTGCGGTCGTTGGTGTGCACTCCGGACGGCAAGATTTTGGCCAGTGCGGGCTCGGACGACGACATCATCCTGTGGAGTATTCCGGACCTCACCCTTCTCAAAAGGCTCAAGGGCCATACCAATATGGTGTACTCCCTCGCAATGAGTGGGGACGGTCGGGTTCTGGCCAGTGGCGGATGGGACCGAACCGTGCGGCTGTGGATCATGCCTGAAGGCAAGCCGTGGGGTACCCTGGAAGAGCGGCCCGGGCCGGTAACATGCCTCGCGACAGACCCGGAAAGCCGAGTGCTGGTGAGCGGAAGCCACGATTCCACGGTGACTCTGTGGAACTTTCAGTCAGGCATTTTTCGCCGACCCACCACCCGAGAGGATATGGAGCGAGTGCTCGGCCTTTCGGAGACCTCGGTCGATCAGGGGGAACGCGACTGGCTGGCTTTTCTTCTCGCGCAAATGCAATGGCGCTGGCGGTTTGATATCGAAATAGACCTTGGCCCCGCGAAAATCGAAGTCGGTGAATTCGATATTGAATTGGCCTAACGAAGAGGCCCGGCCATGAGCTCGCGTCAAGGACACGCTGCAGGCGACTCTTGCACCGGACCGGAGCGCTTCGGACGACGCAAAGCCGTCTCATCTCTTCGCTCAGCAGGCCACCAGCCTCACGGCCGTACTCGTGTGAATACGTAACGGTCTTAGCTCTGCACGAAGATTCTCGTGACGCGGGGAGAGATTTTGCAGCAGATTTCGTAATTAATGGTCCCGCCGTTGTCCGCGATCTCGTCCGCGAGGATTTCTTCATTTCCCTGACGACCGATAAGGACCACCTCGTCGCCTACCCGGGCTTCGGGAATGTGCGACACGTCGATCATTAACGCATCCATACACACGGTGCCCCTGATGCGCGCGCGGCAGCCTCGGACCAGCACCTCGCCCACATTCGATTGAAACCGGGGGTAGCCGTCATTGTCACCCCACCGGCAGCGTCGCGATCCGGCAGTCCCGGTCCGTCACAAACCGGCGATTGTACGAAATGCTTCGTCCAGGGGGATGCTCTTTGATCTGACCGACCTTCG
Source organism: uncultured delta proteobacterium (assembly GCA_963760985.1). Taxonomy (GTDB): domain Bacteria; phylum Desulfobacterota; class Desulfomonilia; order Desulfomonilales; family Desulfomonilaceae; genus JACRDG01. The sequence continues at coordinate 354,308 of CAVXFM010000004.1, forward strand.
TGCAAAAGGTGATTACCGGCTCCAAGGAAATCACCTTGCGCACCGCCTGAGAAGGGTACATGCCGTATATTCCCAGGCCGGGCCGCACCATGGTGTAATGGGTCTCAGGGAATCGTACCAGGGCCGAGGTATTTGCCGCGTGAATGTACGGCACTGAGATTCCTCTGGCCTTCAACGCGGCCAGCAGCGACTCAAACCGAGCGATCTGACCGCAGCGTGTCCTCATCTGCTGTGGGGTCGTCCGCGCTGGAGAAGTGAGTCATCACGCCTTCCACACGCAGGTTCTTCATGCAGATCACCTGCTCGATAAAGGGAAGCGCCTCCTCCACCCATACGCCGGACCGGCCCATGCCTGTGTCCACTTTGATGTGAACCGGGATCTTTTTCGCACCCGCCGCGGCCCGATTCAGCGCAGTGGCCAGCTCCAGGGACGCGACCACGGAACTCAGCCGATATCGCACGATCTTATCTACTTCTTCGGCCAGCACGTTGAATACGAGAATGGGCGAGTCGATTCGATTTTCTCTCAGCGTGGCGCCCTCATCAGGAAACACGACCGCCAAGTAGTTCGCGCCGTTTTCCAGTGCAACCTTGGACGTACGTATGGAATCGTTGCCGTACCCGAAGCTCTTCACCACTGGCATGATCGCCACGTCCTCTCCCACGATCGCACTGATGGTCTTGATGTTCGTCGCGATCGCGTCCAGGTTTACCACCAGCCGGGTAGGACCGATCGATCCCACGAGTTCTTTGGCAATACGCTCCAGACGGAACCAGCGGGAGCCTTTGAACAGCACCACATCCCCGCGGTTCATGACCTTTTCCAATTCCGCGGCCGCTTCACGGTAACTCTGGGTATTGACGATCCGCAGCAAATTCATTCCCTCCTCAGCCGCGGCCCGACCTATGAGCGCACCGTTTTCGCCCACCGTGATCAAATAGTCCACCTCCGCCCGCACCACGTCTTTGCCCACTGCGAGGTGCTCCTCACGGCTGTACAAGCCCAGATCGAGCATCTCGCTCAGGATGGCGATCCTGCGGCGCCCCTTTCCCACCTTGGCCAGCACGTCCAAGGCGCCCTTCATGGATGCGGGGTCCGAGTTGTACGTGTCGTTGATCAGCGTCACTCCGGTTACCGTGGTGTGAATCTCCAGGCGCATGGGAGACGGATGGAATCGCTCCAGACCCTTCTGAATGGAATCGGCTGAAGCTCCCAGCAATGTCGCGGCAGCAGCGGCAGCCAGCGCATTGAGGATGTTGAATCTGCCCGGAACCGGGAGCACCACATCCAGCGTCTTTCCCAGGATCCTCATGCGGAATTGATGGCCTCGTTCGGGAAGAGAAACGATATTCTCCGCGGTCACGTCTGCATATGCGGACATACCAAACGTCACGACGTGCGCGGGAGAGCGATCCTTGAGCACCATGCTCAGAGGATCGTCCGCGTTGAGCACGAGAAACGACTGAGCGGTAAGGTATTCAAAGAGCTTCTGCTTTTCCTGCAAGGAGTTCTCCAAACTGCCCAAACCGCCGATGTGGGCCTTACTGATTACAGTCAGTATCCCGTGATCCGGTCGGATCATCCGTTCCAGTCGTTCCATTTCGCCCGGCCTGCTGATGCCTGCCTCGATGATTGCGACCTCGTGGTCGTGCCTCATCCCGAGAAGGCCAAGCGCTGCTCCGACCTGAGTATTGTACGAAAGCGGAGACCGGTATGTGTTTCTTTCCAGACAGAGGATCGCGGCAAGCATCTCCTTGACGAGCGTCTTGCCATTGCTTCCTGTCACGCCTATAACCGGACAGCTGAATCGACGACGATAGGACGATGCCAACTGCTGCAAGGCAACCAGGGTGTCAGGAACCAGCATGAGGGTAGTTCCCTCAGGAAGCGGGCGATCGAGGAGGTCTTCTCGGCTGACCACCGCGCCTTTGACCCCCGCTGCCAGGGCCTGCTCCACGAAATCGTTGCCATTAAAGTGCCTTCCTTTGATGGCCCAGAAGAGGTAATCTTCACCCGCGGGCTTGCGGGTATCGATGGATATCCCCGAGGATACCCCTTCGCGGGACCTGAGACGCGCTCGGGCTTGATAATTTCAATAACCTCTCTCAGATCCAAGAACCTCTCGTTCCTTATGCCGTGCTTCTCCACCACGGTCGAGCGAGCACAACCGGGAATTTCCTGAGCAGGTTCGGTATCAGCAATAAGATCAGGACACACAAATTGTGGCATACTCACATCCATGTCTCACGATCCTTCAGGTTTCGGATTGAGGATGAATTTGAAAGCAACCGTGCCCGCTTTGCGCGGCAACGGCGCGTCTCGTACATGGCACGCTCTACCATGGCCTGCCGCGAAAAACAATAGGGGAGCGGAGATCACCAAGGAGCCGCCCCGAACTGTTGGGGTTATTAAGGTCTCTTCTCTTGTGACAGGGAGCACACCGTGACCGACAAAAAACGCGAGCAAGAGGAGCATCCGGAGGACTTCGACGATGACTGGAATCCGGAAGAGCCGACTGTAATCCCCATTGACGGCATCCTGGATCTGCACACCTTTTCCCCGCGCGAAGTCCGTGACCTGCTGGACGATTATTTGATCGCGTGTCTGGACGAGGGAATCCTCGACGTCCGCATCATTCATGGCAAAGGAAAAGGGATTCTCCGGGACCGAGTGAGATCCCTGCTCGCGAAACATCGGCTGGTCCAAAGCTGGTCAGAAGCGCCGCTTGACGCGGGCGGATGGGGCGCTACGCTTGTGAGGCTGAAACCACGTACCCAGGGCTGAGGATTTCCTCCGGAATTCCCTCCGCTTCGGTAAAGACTATTCACGTTGCACCGAACTGGAAGAATCGCTAGGATGTGTGCGTTATGGGCCCATAACCTCTCAATAGAGGAGGGTCCTCAGCCCATGAAGAGATGGCAGTCCACGTTTTGCGGCCTGGATCATCGTACCACGAGCCGCAGCGTGAGCGATTGTTCACTATCCCGAACACACACTGGCAGAGAGTTACCGAATTCAGTCCTGTGTGCACGCGGGCAACTCCCAATGAACGTGAGATTTTTCTTCACAACTGCAATCTAGAGGCTTGCGGCGGAAGCACTTTTTGTATATCATGATCGTGAATCCGTGAGCTGAATTCCCGTGCGAGGAACTGCCCCTGTGCTTGCTTTGGGACACAGACACCTGACCATGCTCGCTCAAGAAGCCCCCTCGGGGGTTCGGATATCACGCACCTTCCGACGGAGCCTTGCGGCCGTAGCCCGTAGCACAGATCATAATTTTTTGGGCCCATTAGTCACTGAGACCGGTTTGCCCTGCAGGAGGGTGAAAAGGAAAAACTCAACCTCATAATCCATCAACCCAAGGAGGAGAAAGAGATGAGACGGACGTTATTGGCTCTCTGCTTCTTGTGCGGCGCTGCGGTGGTCTTGGCGCTGTGCGCGGTTTCGCCGGTGAAGGCGGAAGCGATCAAACTCACGTATAGCAACTTCTTCCCCGCGACACACGTGCAAAGCAAATTGGCTGAAGCCTGGTGCAAAGAGGTGGAAAAGAGGACGAACGGCAAGGTCAAGGTCGAATACTATCCCGGTCAAACGCTTACCAAGGCCGCGGTGGTGTACGACGGGGTGGTCAATGGCATATCGGACATAGGCTTCTCGGTGCTCGGATACACGCGAGGACGGTTCCCGCTCATGGAAGTGGTGGATCTTCCGCTCGGGTACAAGAACGGACCTGAAGCCACTGCGGTCGCCAACGCGGTATACGAAAAATTCAAAGGCAAAGTGCTCAACGATACTGAGGTGATGTATCTCCACGCACATGGCCCGGGCCTGCTCCACACCAAAGACAAGGCAGTGCGCAAACTCGAGGATATCAAGGGCCTGAAGATCCGCAGCCACGGCACGAGCCAAAAAGTGGTCAAGGCACTCGGCGGCACACCTGTAGCCATGCCCATGCCGGAAACCTATCAAGCTCTGGCAAAGGGTGTGGTGGATGGAGCCATGTATCCTTTGGAATCCAACAAGGGTTGGAAGCTGGGAGAAGTCATCGACTATGCGACCCTGGATTATCCGGCAGCGTACACGACTACCTTCTTTGTGGTCATGAATAAGGACAAGTGGAAATCACTGCCCGAAGATGTGAAAAAGACCATACGCGAAATCAACAAAGAGTGGATCGTCAAACATGCCAAAGCCTGGGACGCGAGCGACGCAGAAGGCTTGGCGTTTCTCAAGGAGAAGAAGAAGGAGATCATCACTCTGAATGAAGCAGAAGGGAAACGCTGGGCAGACGCAGTCAAAGTGGTGCTGTCCGATTACGTAAAAGATATGAAGAAGAAAAACCTGCCCGGTCAGGAAGCACTGGACACCGCACAGAAAGCTCTTGCAGCCCAGCGCGCCAAATAGATCCATATCATGCGCAATTGAAGAGATTTCCGGGGCTGTGTTCGTGAGGAACCCTGCAAGGGCAGCCTGCACAGCCCCTTGAAACACGCGAAAAGTACGTTGGCCTGGTGCACAAGAGAAATCTGCTCGCGACAAGAACTATTGCGACCAAAGCCTCGAACCGGTCGACGTGAAGGATGAACAATGGAAGCCTTCGAGAAAGCTCTGAAATGGGTAAACAAGCTGCTCCGGTTGATCGGAGGCATAGCGGTGGTGGGCATGATGGCAGTCACCGTTTTGGATGTGACGTGCCGAGGATTCGGCCATCCGGTTATCTGGGCGGTGGATATGGTGGGCTTTTTGGCCACCATGGCCTTGGCATGTGCGCTCCCGATCACCCACGCGGAAGGAGGCCATGTAGGCGTAGATTTGATTATTGCCAAGCTGAAACCCCGCACCCAGGACTGCTTTGACGCGACCACGTCGTTGGTGAGCTGTATCCTCTTCGGCCTCGTCGGCTGGAGGATGTGGCTTTATGCCGCGGAGCTGGCTTTAAAAGGTGAAGTATCCATGACGGTTATGATTCCCAAAAGTCCGTTCATCTATCTGGTATCCGTGTGCTTTGCCGTTCTGAGCCTGGTGATCTTCGCGGATTTCGTACGTTATGCACGAAAGGCGGTCAACGGATGAGTTCGACCTTAATCGGCGTATTGGGGACGGTCATACTGGTTGCGCTCTTTTTCACACGCATGCCGGTTGCGTACGTGATGACCCTCGTGGGGTTCCTGGGGTTCAGTTACATTCGGGGCTTCAATGCCGGGCTGAATCTGTTGTCCAGAGACATTTACGATGTGTTTTCTTCCTATGGATTGACCGTGATCCCCATGTTCGTGTTCATGGGCCAGTTGGCATTCAATGCCGGGATTGGCAGGAAGCTTTACGATTGTGCCTATGCGTTTCTCGGCAACATTCGCGGGGGATTGGCCATGGCCACGGTGGCCGCATGTTGTGCGTTCGGGACCGTGTCAGGCTCCAGTCCGGGCACCGCTGCCACGTTTGCCGTGGTGGGGCTTCCTGAAATGAAGAGATATGGGTACGGCGATCGTCTGGCCAGCGGCTCGGTCGCGTCAGGGGGAGGTATCGGCATGCTCATGCCCCCCAGTGTCGTGATGATCGTGTACGGCATATTGACGGAACAGTCCATCGGAAAGCTCTTTGTCGCAGGAATCCTGCCCGCGATCTTCATTACCGTGCTCTTCATCGTGGCCATTCTCGTGTACACCACGCTGAGTCCTTCCGAGGGTCCCAAGGGAGAGAGGGTACCGTGGGGGCAAAAGCTTCGTTCCCTGCTGAAACTGGCCGACACCCTGGTGATCTTTGCCATTGTCATGGGAGGGCTGTTCCTTGGATGGTTCACCCCCGGAGAGGCCGGTGCAGTAGGCGCATTTGGCGTGTTGGCCACGTGTCTGGCGACGCGCAACTTGTCCTGGGAAGGTTTTGTCAAATCCTGCTATGAGACCTTGCGAACGAGCTGCATGATTCTGCTCTTAGTGGCCGGTGCCGTGGTGTTCGGCCATTTTCTCGCGGTGAGTCGCATACCTTTTGAACTTGCATCCTGGATAGCCGGGATGAGTCTGCCGCCTTGGGGCATCGTCTGCTTGATCGTGTTCGTGTACCTGATCGGTGGATGCTTCATCGACGCTTTGGCCTTGATCATGCTGACCATTCCCATATTTTATCCGGTAATTACCAATCTGGGCTACGATCCGATCTGGTTTGGCGTGATCATTGTGCTGGTGACTCAGATGGGGGTTATTACTCCGCCTGTCGGCATCAACGTGTACGTGGTCAACGGTATCCACAAGTCCATTCCTCTGGAGGACATTTTCATCGGATGTGTGCCGTTTCTCCTGGCTATCATAGTGGGGACGCTCGCGCTCGTCATCTGGCCCGAAAGTGTGGTCTGGCTCCCCAACCTGATGTACTGAGCCTGGACTTCGAGGTCCTCGCAGCCAATGGGAGGCGGAAACGGATCTGCCGCCTTGAAGATTATTCGTGCGCCAAGGAGGGTTTTCCGTGTCTGATCAGCGCATAGTGAAAGGAAAGAGAATCCTTGCAGTGGACGATGAACCTGACGTCCTTGAGGTGATCCAGGAAAACTTGCCTGATGCTGTCTTGACGACCGCAGGAACTTTTGATGCGGCTCTCAAATTGATCGACGAGCAAGAGTTTGACCTGGTGATTCTGGACATTATGGGCGTAAACGGGTTCGATTTGCTCAAGGCTTGCCGGAAACGACGTCTTCCTGCCGCGATGCTTACCGCGCGAAGCATGGACGTGGAGAGCCTGAACCGAGCGATCAGGGAAGGGGCTGTTTCGTTCTTGCCCAAGTACGAACTGCACACCTTGCCTGAAATCGTGGCAGAAATCCTTGAAGGGCTCGAAGAAGGAAAGAGCCACTGGGCAAAGCTCTTCGAGCGCCTCGGTCCGTATTTCAAGGAGAAACTCGGAGTGGTCTGGCAGGATCTGGAGAAACCGCCATATCCGCCGGGGTATTGAGCGCGAGGTGTGATACCGATGCGCGATCACGTGAGTGACTTTGGTCTGCTGGCGGCATGCCTCTGAAGCACAGTCAGGCCGGGTCGTTCGTAGCGAAGGAGGATTGCCGCCAGTGTCGTACGCTTGAAAACGCATTGGTATGAGTACATTCCGCTTTTAGCCAGATCCTGTGTGAGTGTTGAGGCCTTTTCTCGGGAGGCCACGAATTTGTCTTAGCCTCGTCAGGCCAAAAGAACTCCATTATTTAGAGGAGCCGGACTCCATGAATCACGCGGTGCAATATTGGAACCCGTATCTGGAAACCCTGCCTCGAGCTTCGCTCGCCAAACTGCAGTTCAAGAAATTCAAGCGCATTGTGCGATGGGCGTACGAGCGGTCCCGTTTCCACCGGGCCCTGTACGACGCGGCAGGAGTGCGTCCTGACGACATTCGCACCTGGGATGACATACGCCGCGTTCCCAAGGTGGAGAAGTCCATGATGCGGCCCATACAGCGCAAAGACCCATTTCCGTACGGGGATGCCTTGTGTGTCCCGTTGGAAGACGTGACCGAATTCAGGCAAACCAGCGGAACCACCGGCCAGCCCGTGTACCAGCCCGATACCTGGCAAGACTGGGAGTGGTGGTCGGAATGCTGGGCCACTCTCCTGTGGGCACAGGGTTACCGCCCCACGGATCGGGTGTTTCTTCCTTTCGGGTACAATGTGTTCGTGGCCTTTTGGGCCGGACACTACGCGTCCGAGAAAATCGGATGTGAGATCGTACCCGGCGGAGTCCTGGATACGAAATCCCGCATCCTTAAGATGCAGGAAATACGGGCTACAGCCATGATGGCCACCCCGACCTATGTCCTGGGCATGGCCGACGTGGCTACCAAAGCCTTCTCCATGAACCCTGCCTCTGACCTTCAGGTGCGCAGGATTACGTGCGCGGGAGAGCCGGGAGCGCTGATACCAGCAACCAAGGCGCGCATGGAGGCCGCATGGGGTGCGAAAGTCTTCGACCATGCCGGGGCCACGGAGATCGGTGCATGGGGATTTGAATGCGCGTCACAGCCAGGTGGGCTCCACGTGAATGAGGCCATGTTCCTCGCGGAAATCGAGGACCTGGAATCCGGCGACCCGATCACGGAAGCCGGACGAAAAGGCAAACTGATCATCACGGCACTGAACCGCATCGCGCAACCCTGCATCAGGTTCGATTCCAAAGACATCGTGGAATGGAGCGACGAGCAATGCCCATGCGGCCGCACCTACCGGCTGGTCAAGGGTGGCGTGGTGGGCAGGGCTGACGACATCACCAAGGTCAAAGGAGTCCTGCTCGCGCCGTCGGCGATAGAAGACGTGGTACGTTCCTTTGCTGAACTGGGAGGCGAGTACCAGGTGGTCGTGGAAAAAAGGGGCGACGTGGATCACATCACACTTGCCGTGGAACTCACGGACCAGGCCGATTTAAGTGCAAAAGAAATCAAAAAGCGCCTGCTGACCGAACTGCGCGTAAAAACGAACTTGGGGTACGACATTGAGATCTATCCGTACGGCGCGCTGCCCCGATACGAGGTCAAAGCCAGGCGTTTCAAGGACCTGAGAAAAGGACAGACTAAGCCATGAACGAAGCGATCTCCTTGGACCGGATCGCAGCCAAGGTGGACGCGCTCCACAGGCTCGCGCAGGAACTGTACGAACAATCCGCAGATTTTCCCGCGGTCAATTGCAACGCAAAGCGAATCCTCGGCGCTACAGAAATTCTGAGGATGAACGTGGAAACGGTCGACGACTTACCTTGACCTGACCGCCATGATCGGGGTACGTTATTTTTGCTACCCACGACGTACACGACCCCGAACGACCTTTGACCACGAGATACAGAATGGAAAAGCCCGTCTATCTGGACTATAACGGCACGACACCGCTTGACATCGAAGTTCTTTCCGCTATGCACCCTTTCTTGGAAGAGGAGTTCGGTAACCCTTCCAGCAGCCACTGGTACGGCATTGTCCCTAAGCAAGCTGTGGCAAGGGCACGAGGCCAAGTTGCGTACATGCTGAATTGCGAACCCAGTGAGATCGTCTTCACCAGTGGGGGGACCGAGTCCAATAATCATGCCATTAGCGGCACGGCATTTGCCTTTAGAGAAAAGGGCGACCACATCATTACCAGCCAGGTCGAGCACCCCGCAGTCCTTGAGGTGTGCCGGCGACTGGAAAGATACGGCTGCGAAGTGACGTATCTTCCGGTGGACGAGTTTGGCATGGTGGATCCCAAGGACGTCGAAAGGGCCATCACGAATCAAACCATCCTGATCACGATCATGCACGCGAACAACGAAGTGGGGACCATTCAACCTATTGAGGAGATTTCCCAGATTGCGCGAGCCAGGGGCATCATCATGCATACGGATGCAGCCCAATCAGTGGGCAAGCTCGAGACTGACGTGCAAGCTCTGGGAGTGAATTTGTTATCCATGGCAGGACACAAGGTGTACGCACCTAAAGGCGTGGGAGCCCTGTACATCCGAAAAGGGTTTGAGCCTGAATCCTTCATGCTCGGTGCGGGACAGGAGATGGGCCGCCGCGCGGGCACGGAAAACGTCGCGTGGGTCGTCGGTCTGGGAAAGGCCTGTGAGATTGCCCATCGTGACCTGGATAATAATATCACTCACATGAGACGCATGCGAGATCTGCTTTACAAGGGACTTAAGGTCCGATTGAGCGAAAGGATCAGGCTCAACGGTGACCTGCAAGAACGACTTCCCAACACGCTGAGTGTCTCGTTCCATGGATTGGAAGCCAACAGGATGCTCGAAGAAATCGGCCTTGAGGTGGCCGCGTCTGCAGGCGCGGCATGTCATTCCGACCAGATCACCATTTCTCACGTCTTGGAAGCCATGAACGTTCCTCTTGAATGGGCCAAAGGAACGCTTCGGTTCACCACAGGGAGAATGACCACGGTGGAAGAGATCGTGGCAGCCATAGACGTCATCGCTGCCGCCGCGAAGAGGCTCTTCGACGAAGCGTCTTGATCCCTTCTGTTCTCGGTCGCACAAGGTCGTGTGTGCGGGAAACATTCTTTCCACCTCCCCCTTGCCAAGATTGTGGTTGGATTTGCTGGAGCCATCGCGTCCTGCCCGTGAAGGCCGGAATCCAGAGGCCCAGGATCACGTTTTTCGCCGGGATGACAGAGAACGCGGCGGAACCGGCATGTGGCCTTCGCGGCACGAGCGACCATTGCGGTCAGTCGCGTGTGCATTGACTGCCCCTGCCGATCGAGTTACTTTGTTTCGCGACAATGCGCCCTGAACGGATGTCGAGGTCGCTGAACACGTGATCGTGCAACGCGGAGAGAATTGTCTTCAATCTCAAGAGCGTTTCGGGATCACTCGGCCAACAGGTTACATGATCACAATACGTTGCCGAATATACTGGTTGCGAAGAGTTTTGTCCGTCTGATTCTGCTTGGGTGTCAGGGGGGCCCCGTTCTTTTCGACCGACGCAAAGCCGTCGAATCTTCGTTCAAAGGACCCCCCTGCCACCTTTCCACAGCACGAGCCATTGGGTCAGAACTTTTGGCACCTGCGAGGGACTCATCCTTGGGGCAACAGACCGGCAGGGTCTTTTTCCATGACGTTCGACAAAAAGGCTATCACGCGACCGCTCTTCCTCCTTGCAGGGGCGATAGGCGTTGCCCTCGCGGTGACCGTGGGGATCTACCATATACTGCCCGATTACCGGAACACGATCAGCGAGCAACAAGCAGCGGTGGGCACGGTGGTGGTAGATCGTAAGGACCGTTTGCTGCGGGTGTTTCCCGATGCCCAGGGACGCTCCTCGTTATGGCGGGGAATCAATCGATTCCCCGAATGCCTGAAGCGCGCGGCAATTGCTGCGGAGGACAAACGCTTCTATTCCCATCCAGGCTTCGATCCCGCTGCCATCTTGAGAGCGCTTTACCTCAACATCCGGGAAGGGAGGACCGTTTCCGGCGCGTCTACGATAACTCAGCAGGTGGTAAGGCTTATCAAGCCCAGACCGCGGACGTACCGCTCCAAGGTGGTGGAATTGTGCGCGGCGATCAAAATGGAATCGCAACTCTCCAAGAGCCAGATCCTTGAGCTTTATCTCAATCTTTCTCCCATGGGCGGTCATATCCGCGGGGCAGGCCTGGCAGCACTGAGGTATTTCGACAAGGATGTCGCACACATTAATGTGGTCGAAGCTGCGGTCCTTGCAGCCCTGCCTCGGTCCCCTTCCCGGTACGATCCTCGCGGGCCTCGAGGCCGCAAGTTTCTGCTCGAAGAAAAGGACCGAATCCTGCACCGCATGGCTGACCTGGGATGGGTAAATTCGGGAAGTCTTCGGTTCATGCTCGGTCCGTCGGTGAAGTTCAAGCTCACACGCCTGCCGATGAATGCGCCGCATTTTGTGGATTTTGTGATGGGTCGTGTCGGAGCTTCCGGTCCTGTGGTCAAGACCACGCTCGACCTGGAGTTGCAACGATCTCTCGCCCATATAGTCCGATCGCACAGGAATCGCCTCGCGGGGCTGGGCGTGGAACAGGCGGGAGTTTTGGTGACCTCCGTTTCGGGTGAGATTCTCGGGATGATTGGGTCAATGCAATACGGCAGCAAGGACAAGGGATTCAACAATGCGGTCTTGGCCGTGCGCAGTGCGGGCTCCACGCTGAAACCTTTTTTGTACGCGCTGGCTCTCGAAAAAGGGTATGACTCCGCGTCAGAAATTCCGGACACCTTTCGCAGTTATCGTACCCCGCAAGGAGATTATCTCCCGCTGAACGCGGATCGACGCTCGTACGGACCGGTCAGCGTGAGGTCAGCACTTGGGAATTCGCTCAATATTTCCGCAGTGAAAGTCGCGCGAGACGTGGGGCTGAATGATTTCTGCCAATTGCTGGAAGACCTGGACCTGGCTCAAAAAGGCTCGTGTTCGCCGGACCAGTTACGGCCTGGGCATTGCCATAGGCAATGTGGAAGTCAGCCTTTACAAGCTTGTGCAGGCCTATGGTGCGCTCGCGCGTGGGGGCGAATTCAGGCCGATTCATTGCCTCCCTGCTTCGGACGCGTCGGCAACACGCGTGTTTTCCCCGGAAATCGCCTACGTAATCACCCACATCCTGTCGGATCATTCGGCTCGGCTGCTCACCTTCGGCAACCCCGCGTGGTTTGACTTCGGGTTTCCTGTCGCGGTAAAGACCGGCACGAGCACCCATTTTCGTGATTGCTGGACTGTCGGATACACGACCCGTCATGTGGTAGGGATTTGGGCGGGCAACTTCGGAGGACGTCCCAATAACGGGTACCCGGGATCCACCGTCTGTGGGCCGATTTTCAACGATATTATCCGCTGCCTGTACCCTGGAAAACCACCACCCTCCTTCAAAAAACCCGATCGTGTGCATGAGGAATTGGTGTGTTCCATGTCCGGAAAGGCAGTCACTCCACGATGCCCCCATCGAACGATTGATCTATTCTTGGGTAACCAGGCTACTCAGCTCGAACCCTGCGATCTGCCGCACGGCCCGGGCGAGTGTCATTACCTGAACGCAGCCTATGCGCGATGGATTGACAGGCGAGAGCTTTCCATGGGCCCTGGACGATTCCGCCTGATGAGGCCTGATTCGAATCTCTACGATCCCGCGGAGCAGCCGATGGTGTTTAAAGGATCGGGGACGGGCAGGGCTCGGCCGCGTATCGAAATTGTGAGCCCCCACGACTCGGATCGTTTTGTGTTATCGCCTTATCAAACCAACCAGGTGCTTTTCAGGGCTGTCCCGTACCCGGTGGTGGCTCAGGTAATCTGGCTGGTAGACGGTGTTGAGATCGGTAGGACCCCACCACCCTACGAACTCATATGGGAACTCACTCGCGGAACCCATCGTATCCACGCGGTGACTCCGCACAGAGAGGCCGCGCAGGTAACGATACGTGTAGAATAGGGATTCCTACCGATTCGCTTTTCCCAAGAGCAATAACGAAGTCGAAAACATCCCTCTCTCGTATTCCGCTGAGTCGTATGTGCGTCAACATGTGGTGATGATGCATTCTTTGTGGATTATTGTTCCGAAAGCGCCATGAAAAGTGACGCCCGTTCCCCGTACAACGCAGTATGATACCTCTACAGGGACTCTTTTTGGGGTTCGCCAAAATCGATGGCAACATCCGCTTCGTGAAGCTCAGTCCCTTTGACCAGTTCAATTTCCGGGAGCAGACGCAGAAAACAATCGAGGATCCTCGGCTCGAAGTATTTCCCCCTGTTGGCCCACATGATCGAGTACGCTTCGTCCTCCGGAAGTGGAGGCCGGTAAACCCGTTCGCTTACGAGCACGTCGTAAACATCCACCACGGCTACAATGCGGGCAGCTTCGGGAATCTCCGTGCCGGCCAATCCGTGCGGGTACCCCGTGCCATCCCATTTCTCGTGGTGCGACAGGGCAATGTCCCTTGCCATGCGCAGTATGGTCGCGGTGGATCCTTCCAACAAGCCAGCGCCTATCTCGGTGTGTTTCTTTATCAGCGCGAACTCTTCCACTGACAGTTTTCCCGGTTTGAGCAGGATACTGTCGGGCACCCCCATTTCCCCGATGTCGTGAAGTGACGCTGCCAAGCGAATATCCGCGATGGCATCGGGAGCCCAGCCGAGGTGTTTGGCCACCAACGCGGCATTGAGGCCGACCCGACGGACATGATGTCTGCTCTCATCGCTCCTCACCCCCAGCGCTCCCATGAGCCGGAAGACAATCTCTTCCTCCCGTTCCATGACTTCCCGTGTCTTCGCCCGCTCTTTGGCCATAGAGTGCCCTTCATATTCCCGACTCATCATCTCGAGTCGGCGGCGCTCAAGCGCGTGTGCCACGTGCATGAGAAGGTCACTCTGTACCAGTGGCTTCATCACATAACCGTACGCGCCACGGGCAAGCATGGGAGCCACCACATCGCGATCGTCAAATGCGATGGTCAGCAGGTACTGCCGGAAGGGAGGGAGACGCGTGAGCCAGCGCAATCGCCTCGTTTCCCGGAAGCCCTGGCATGGCAAAATGGCTGAGCACCAGGGCGAACTCCTCGCTTTGGAGCCGCGTGCGCGCTTCACCCGCTTCTGACGTCACGACAGGGGAATACCCCTGGGCAGTGAGCCAGGACTCTACGTTGCGCAGCAGTTCCTGTGCGTCGTCAATCACAAGGACCTTTGTTTGTGGGGTATTCATACCGGACCTCCTCGCATACGGCCGCAAGTGGATCTGCCGCGCAATTCCCATTGCAAGACGCGATAGTTCCGCGGGACAGGCAGGACCTCTGCCGTACGAGGTCCTGCGCACACCGGCCAGACGAGCCCGGTTCATCACAGAAACCGTCGAGGTCCGCACCTGAGGTTGGGTTTCGAGTTTAGCACGGAACCTTTCGCAACTGCCACATGTATCAGCGTACCGACGAAACCTGAATGGGTATCAATACCGTGTGAACTTCGCGCAATCCTCCTGGAACTCTCGTATCACGTCTTCAGTGAGGCTTGGACGGACCTTGGGGAGTGTTTCAAGGAAAATGTCCGTACTCAGTCGATAGTCCTTCCCCTGCGCCAACTCCTTTTCGAACGCTACTTGCGTGACCTTCTGGAACATGTACTCTATGTCCGCAGGGGTGAACAGCGGCATGAGAGATACGATGCTATCCACGTCTACATCTCCGTAATTTGTGCGAGAAAGATAGTGCTCGAAGATCGTTTTCCTTCCCTGGTGATCCATCCCGCCTACGGGAATGATGCAGTCGTATCGGCCAGGTCTGAGCAGCGCAGTATCCAGGTCCCGGATATAGTTGGTCGCACACACGAGCAGGAGCCTCTTTGAGTCGCGTTTGAGAATCGGCACCTGTTTCAGGAACTCATTGGTAATGGACTTGTCCACACGTGACGCCTGATCGCGGCTCCCCGCGATTTCCTCGAATTCGTCGATGAAGAGGACAGCGCCGTCCAGTTTACAGGCTTTTTCCATGAGTCTCTTCAGGTTCGGACCCACCCGGTCTGCTCCGTCAATCATGAGATCGCTGGGGCTGACTTCCACATACCACCAGCGGAGGACCCCCGCGATGGCTTTCACAAAATGCGTTTTGCCCGTGCCCGGAGGTCCGAAGAATATGATGGCCTTTGGGGGCATGACTCCGTGTTTGGCAGCAAGATCCACTTCGGTAAGAGGCAAAATGATTCGCTTGTTGACGATTTGCTTGGGCGGTTGCGAATCGGAAATGGTGGTCCAAATCTCGCTGTCAACCATCTTCGCAGCCAATTCCTTGAGCAGACGCACGTTTTCCGCTTCCAGCTCGTCTTGGACTGCGTCCGTATTTTCGATCAGATCCAGGGCTGACACTCGTATGCCCACGTCTCTGCCGAGTTTTTCCGACAAGAACCACTTGTGCTCCAATATTTTGATCCACAGGTCGCCTGCCACGGCAGGTTCGAACTTGTGACCGCTCACCTCATAAATCAGCGAGGCACATTCCTCGGGATCCGGAATAGCATTTACGATATCCATAAGTTAATCCTCCTTCGCGCGAGAAATCACCCGTCAGGTATGTGTACGGAACGCTTCTTGCCAATAAACGCTCCTGCGCATCATTCCACCGCATGTGGTCGGAAAACCTATCGGTATGATGCCACCTTTCAGTCGATCGATACTGAAGCCCTGCGGAGAATGCAGCCCATTCTCCCTGTGCGCCAATATCCACGTGATCCCTCAAAGAACATGAGCTTGTAGCCTTTCTCAGGGCATGTGTCAAGTTAGTAGTGGATGACGCGTATTAGCTGTGTCTGAATAGTTCGTCACGGCGTGCTGAAATCATCCATCTACCCTCTTTCACACGAGACATCGTGTCGTAGGCGTCCACCGCGAGGGATAAGACATGAACCGTGAAGCACCAAGAATAATGGCAATGGTCTTTTGATTTCTTCGTGTCTTCGTGACTTTGTGGTGGGATTTTCTGGGTTCAACAAAGGACTCGCTGAACGATTACCTCGCGTCATCAACCCATTGCCATCCTTTACCAAGAAGAATGAGGGGATGGTCCAATCCGACGTACGCGGCATCTTTGTGACCGCAGAGAATAGCTGCGTGCACGGATTCCTGAGATAAGGATTGCAGGGTCTGTGGTACAATAGCTGCCTGTTCATAACACCATATTGACAAGGCTTTAGCCGAAAAGTTCCCCGAGGTCGGAGTCGGCGGCATCTCGTCTGAAGCGTGTGAATTTGCTTTCAACAAGTGCCTCTGAGGAAGGACGCAGAAAATATGGACAGGAGCACCGTGCACTCAGGGGAGATGGTGATTCTGCAAGAAGTGGGACCCCGCGACGGCTTGCAAAACGAACCACAGACACTTCCCCCGGAAACGCGAGCTGCATTGATAGATCGGCTCGTGGCCGCGGGCGTGCCGCGTATTCAGATCGGGTCGTTTGTCAGTACCCGCAGGGTCCCGCAAATGGCTGGAACCGACCTCGTGTGGCGGGCAATCACCCGCAATTCCGCCACGAGATACAGTGTGCTCGTTCTCAATCAACGAGGCCTTGACAAGGCTCTGGAAGCGGGAATCCCTCACGTGGAGATCTATGTGTCCGCGTCGGAGACTCACAGCAGGAAGAACTCCGGTGCAACCGTCGAGGCTGCGCTCAAAGAAGCGAAGCACATGGTCCGTGCGGCCCTGGACAGCGACACGGGTGTCACCGCAGGCGTGATGTGCGCATTTGGCTGTTTTTACGAGGGAGCCATATCAATTTCCGCAGTGGAAGAGATAGTGAGGGCCTTTGATGCGATCGGTCCTGTGGAGATCGGACTGGCAGATACGGCAGGGCTCGCAGACCCTCCCCAGATGGAACGGGTCATTCAGGCTGTGGGCCGGTTCGTGGGGCGCGATCGTCTGACGGTCCACCTGCATGACACGCGGGGGTTCGGTCTGGCAAACCTGGAGACGGCATTGAAGGTCGGCATAAGACGATTCGACACGTCAGTAGGTGGTTTGGGCGGCTGCCCGTTCATTCCGGGGGCTGCGGGAAATATCTCGACCGAGGACACGGTCGCGGTGGCAGAGTCGCGGGGGTTTGTGACACGCGTGGACGTGGCAAAAATCGAGGAGGTGCGAACGGATCTCGCAAGGCTGCTCGGCCGCGCGATTCATCGCCGCTCACCAACTAGCCACGAGTCCAAAAGGTGATTGCCCGTGAGGGAGAAACGCTGCAGGACTGCACGGTCGGCTTCCGGGGTCCGTCGTCGAAGCCGTCTTCAGATGGGGCCACAGCCACCCGTGGATGAGGTCCTACGGGAGTTTTTTCACGGCCCTGTGGATGATAGCCCGAGCCTCGTCCCCGGAGAAAGCCTCTTCGGCTGAACTGAAGCAATTCTTCAATTCCTCCTCGGAACAACTCTCAGGATCGCGCAGAGCACTCAGCGGACAGATATATTCTTTGCCTGCCATGTCGGTGACTCTCACGAACTTGTTTGGATCGTCCTTCGCGTGGTCCATGGGTACCTCCTTCATTAACGCTATTATGAGGAATCTGTGCCGTGCACGCAAGGCTCAAGAGATTCGTGAAGATCCGGACACACCATGCGCAACGCCTCTTCTCTGGTGCCGCGTTCGTCTGCGGAGAACCCGGCTCGGTAGTCTCTCGATGTGGGCAATGAACTGCCCGCGGTCAAGCAAAGAAGTCCCGCTCCCACGGATTGCCGCGCCGGGCGATAGGGCGGGAGTAAGCGCGGGGACCAGCTAACCGAGCCGTGCCAACTGTCCCAGGGGCCGCACTTTAACCCCCTAAGCAATCAGAATCTACGAGAAGTGAGCACAGTGGGAGTCGTAGATTAAATAGTTCGAGTAATGGAGCAGCCTTTCCATCACTCCATCTGTATAAGCTGCGGTGTGAGTCTGGGGAGCGAACAAAGTGAGCCACTCCCGAACTTGAGGGTTAGCTGTGCCAGCTGCGTTTCACTCCTCAGCCATGGCAGAGAAACGGTCTTACGAACGTCACCTGACGTCCCTTTGCATCGTCCAAGAATTACCATGTCAGTGGGCCCCTCGGGATTTCAAAAACTCCGCAATCTCTGTTTTTCTCCTGAGCGTTGCAGTGCTTAAAAGCGTACCACCAATGCAGTTCTTGGCATTTAGGTCAGCACCGTTATCGACTAGGAATTTCACTACCCCCAGGTGGCCTTCGAAGACCGCTAACTCCAGAGGTGTGATCCCATTGCTGGTCCTGGCGTTGACGTCCAATCCCTTGTCGATGAAGAACTTCACCACCTCTAGGCTTCCCCCTCCCGCCGCTGCCATAAGCACCGTAAGGCCGTCGTTGGTCTTAGCATTGGGGTCTA
The DNA here is from genome assembly GCA_963760985.1 of uncultured delta proteobacterium. GTDB lineage: Bacteria > Desulfobacterota > Desulfomonilia > Desulfomonilales > Desulfomonilaceae > JACRDG01. Next base: position 372,608 of record CAVXFM010000004.1, read on the forward strand.
ATCCCTTGTCAATGAAGAATTTTGCTACCTCCAAATTGCCTCCGATGGCGGCAAACACGAGCGCCGTAGCACCATTGCTGCTGGCCTTGGCGTTGACGTCCAGTCCTTTGTTGACGAAGAACTTTACTACTTGTAGGTTCCCGCTGGTGGCGGCAGCCATAAGAACCGTGCCCCCGTCGCTGTCCTTGAAGTTAAGATCCGCTCCCTTTCGGAGAGCAGCCTGAACCAACACCAAATCGCCCCTCTTTGCGGCTTGCATGAGTTGCTCGTCGAGAGAGAGGCTTGCCCCTGCAATCGCAGGCCGCGGCAGCAGTCCCAGAAACAAAAGCGGAATCAGGAGGGTCCTTACCATCGCCACAATAGATTCACTGTTCATGGCTAACTCCCATAATGACCTAAATCGAAGCCAACTCCAGGGATTCGGACATAACCCCTGGGCTAAGCGCACTCCTCATGGAGACTCACCCGTCTGTGAATTTTCAGGAAACAAAGGGTTAGGACTGGTCTCCCATCACTTTTCGGTCTGACCACGACACCCACCTCGTACCTCTCCAACGACAATCCCAACGCACGCCAGTATAATGTTTTCTTCTTTGGGCAGGCGTTCTTCCTCCGGGAAACAGGCTCGGCAGTTTCTCGATGTGGCGGATGAATTCAGCGCGGTCAAGCGCAAAAGGTTCCAGAATGGAACATGGTGTACCCCCGAACTCCCCGCTATCAAAATGCCATTAGAGGCAGAGAACACCTGGGCATGAGGCCCGCGTCTTCCGCGATGGAAAAGAGTGTTTCCACCGCATGCTGTCCTTCGGTTCCCAGATTCAGGCTGAACTCGTTGACATACAGTTCGATGTGTTGGGCAACCACGCTTTGGTCCATCTCCTGTGCGTGAGACAGGATATAGCCCATAGCTTCGGCGGGTGAGTTCCTGGCAGTCATCAGGGACTGGCGGATGCACTGATCGACTTCGTGAGCGATTTCAGGACCCAACGAGCGACGCATCGCGATGGCTCCCAAAGGAATGGGCAGTCCGGTTTTCTGCTCCCACCACACGCCGAGGTCCAGCAGCGCGTCCAGGCCGAAATTGCCGTACGTAAAACGGCCCTCGTGAATGATCAGTCCGAAGTCCGCGTCGCCTCGGGCAACTGCCGGCATGATCTCGGAGAAAACCATCTGCGTGAAGCTGGGGGCCTTGCCACAGAAGAGACTCAAGAGCAGCCGTGCGGTGGTCAGGTTGCCAGGTGCGGCCACCTTGCCCGAAGCCAAGTCAGCGAGGGTCGTTCCCGGCCGCGCGACCACAAGCGGACCGCAGCCTCGGCCCAGTGCTCCTCCTGCCGAAAGCAGCGCATAGGAATCCCTCACCGATCCGAGCGCCATGAAGCTGAGCTTGGTCACGTCCAGCCGCTGTGCCACCGCCCACTGGTTGAGCGTCTCCACGTCAGCTAAAACGGTTTGGAACTCGAAAGGGGCAGCAATCCGATGTTCTGCGAGCGCGGCCATGATAAAGGTGTCGTTGGGACAGGGCGAATACCCTATGGTGAGCATGGTGGAGACTCCCTGGAAAGAGAAGGTGTACCCGTTCAGGGGGAACGTGTGTCGAACCCGGAAAATCACACCACAAAGTCTTCAAGACACGAAGAAGTCAAAGGGAAATTCTCATTTTACGCTGTGTCTCCGTGGTTCATTCTTTCTTACTCGTGGGCAGCGCATGTGTCCGGCAAAACGCGAGCACAACCTCCTGGGCTCGTTCGTTGGCCAGGTCGAGATTCCATTGGGATTTGTCTCGCACGCCGGCAAGGTTGCTCACACCCCTCACCTCGGCAACAGGGATTCCCGCGCGTTGACCTGCCAGGGCCAACGCGTACCCCTCCATGTTTTCCACGAGCGGCTGGAACCGCTTGGCCCGAGCGGCAGCCTGCTCCTCGCTGTCCGAAACTCCTACCACGGTCAGAAACGATCCTATCCGAGAGCGGAACGGTCCCGCTGCTGCCCCGAGCATATCCTTGGCCAGTGGTGCGTCAAGGAAGATGGTTTGCTCCACTCCGGGCAGGTTCAATGCAGTGGCATCTCCCGAACCGCGCTCCGCGCAGACACCCAATTCAGCAAGAATCTCCGACGAAGCAATTGCCACGTCGCCTATCTCGAGGTCCGAGCCCGGAAAAGCGCCGGCAGAACCCACCATGATCATTTGATCGACCTCGCCGAAGGCAAGGAAGCCCCCCAACGCCAAAGCAGCCGACACCACCCCTACCCCGACAACCCCCACGTTGATGGGTTCGTGGTCCAGCTGGCCCAGGTACCAGGAAAATCCGCAGTTCGTCCCCGCAGGCCGCGCGTCCAGGCATTTTTTGATTTGAGCCACCTCCGACTCAGAGGACGCGACGATCCAGCGGCTCATGGTTCACCAGGACCGGCAAGACCCGTTTTCAGCAGTCGCACCACGCCCCGAGCCCATCGCTCCACCTCTTCGTCCGAAGCTTTGTACAGGCCTAAACCCGCATCCAGGTGTTGGAGGCCGTACGCTTGGAGAAAGCGTTCCAGAACCGCTTCCATGAGAAAAGCTGCCTCGTTCACATCCACGTCCGCGTGGATCTCGCCTCTCGTCTTGGCAAGTTCAAGAAACTCGGTGAGGTAGCGAATGGACATGCTCCGAAGCGATTTGATAAGACCATTCCGATCAGGCAAGCCGCTCTCATACACCACCCGTAAATAGATTTTGTACACGCGGGGGTTTGACCGAATAAACGCCACTCCGGCCAAAAGGGCTTTCTCCAGGCGAGTGAAAAGGTCCTCGGACGCGGAATCGTCTCGCACCCTTCTCAGATAGGCCTTGACCAGCTCCAAAGCCTGTTCGAACACGAACGAAAACAACCCGTGCTTGTCGGAAAAGTAGTTGAAAAGCGAGCCTTTTGATATGCCGACTTTCTTGACGATCGTGTTCACCGAGGCTCCGGCATATCCCTCGTTCGCAAACTCCGTCAATGCGGCAGCGAGGATGCGCTGCTGCTTGCGAGATTCCAGTTGCCGAAACGTGGCTGAAACGGTCAAGACGGGGGCTCCTCTTCAAGCTAGGCGGCTGTTGCGTAACGCAATGTTTTCCAGGCAACGTGGCACGATGGCGTCGATTCCGACAACTTTGGGCAGAGGTTCCCAAAAGAAAGCTTTCTATGTCAGACTCCTAGGAGCCAGGCAGTTGATCCGAGATCGTGGTGCGAGGCCCAACGTAGCACGATTGACACCATGATTGGAGTGACGCAAAAGGCTCCTAGGCCGATCTTACGTGGGGTGCCGCGCGCTGTCAACCGGTCACAAGTTCCTGGCGAAACGTTTGCACAAGAATAGGTCTGTATATGCGGGGCCAGATCTTCTCGGTCACACCTCAACCAGTCAGGCCGCTTGCTCCGAAGCGAGCCCGGAGGGCTTGTCACCGCAGCGCTTTTTGACTAACATACAGGCCTCACGCATCACGTCCATTGCCCAGAGGTCCCATGAAGCTGCCGGGATTTCTCCACCCTGTCCGCCCCATCTTTGCCCGGCTCGCACCTGGACGGAAGCGGCAGTTCTGGTTAATCACGTGTTTTTCTCTCCTGGTCGGCACGCTGGAAATAGGTGTGGCAGGCGCGGTATCGCTCCTGGGCGTGGCGATCGCCTCACCCCGAAGCCTTTTAGACCTAAGGCCGATGCGGTACCTTCTGGACCAGTATCCTTTCCTGGTCCCCCATACGACCGAACCTGGCCACTTGATGGCTGCCATGTTGGGCATAGTGGTGCTGCTCGTGATGGGAAAGAACGTGCTGGTGGGCCTGCTTACCTGGATTTCGAGCCGTTTCAGTTTCCGGATGGCTGGGGATATAGGGGTAAGGCTCTTTGGGAGCTTTCTGAGCCAGCCCTATGTCTGGCATCTGTCACGCAATTCCTCGGAGCTACAAGTCCTGCTGAACTGGCGCCACCAAGTAGCGCTTTACATGATCAACCTCATGGTAGTGCTCACCCAGCTGACCACAGGGGCCTTCCTCCTGGGCGGCTCGATCGTGCTGGTGCCGGGTTCCGCGCTTATTGTGTTCTGCGTCACTGGATCGTGCGCTTACCTGGTCTACCGCTGGTCCCGGCGCCGCATAGACCGGTACGCGCACGCTTCGAGTCTGGTGGATCTCGACCTCATGGGCACGAGCCTACCCGCCTTGCAAGGGGTGCGCGAGGTCCTGATCTTCCGGCGTCAGCGTGTTTTTCAAGAACGGTACGCACGGTTGTTGTCTCGGTACGCTGACCTGCAAGCGCTTCTCTTCGTCTTTCCGCCCTTCCCCTCCTGGGTACTGGAATCAGTGGGCATGTTGACCCTGCTCCTCGCTCTTCTCGGTCTCATGGCACTGCACGTGGGTGCGGCCGCGCTTACGGGAACGATCACCTTGCTGGCCGCAGTGGCGTGGCGCCTTTTACCCGCCATGAACAAGGCCCTGGGAGGTGTAGCTCAGATGCGCAACTTGCTGCCCTTCGTGACCAAGGTGCTGGAGCAATGCAAGGAAGGCCCGCAAGGCCCAGGGCCTCCTGCTGAGGCCGTGAGTTTTACGCGGGAACTTGAGCTTGCTGACGTGAGCTTCCGGTACCCGACGCGGACGCGGATGCGCTTTCAAGGATCTCCCTGCACGTGCGCAAAGGATCCATGGTAGGTATCATAGGGCCGTCGGGTGCGGGGAAGAGCACCCTGGTGGGCATTCTCACGGGACTTTTGTCCCCGGATTCGGGTTGCGTGAGCGTGGACGACGTTCCACTGGACGCGGTCCGCAGCGCAGGCTGGAGCGTGCAAATCGGGTATGTGCCGCAAACTCCTTTCTTATTGAATGCATCCCTCGCGGACAACGTCGCGTTCAGTCGTTGGGGTGAAGCTATCGACCGTGACCGTGTGAGCGCGTGTTGCCGGATGGCTGCCATCGACTTTCTCGATCAACTCCCGGAAGGTCTTGACACGCTACTTGGCGAGCGCGGCACACGGCTCTCCGGCGGTCAGCTGCAGCGGGTAGCGATCGCACGCGCGCTGTATTCCGGCCCTGCGTGCATCATCTTCGACGAGGCGACAAGTTCCCTGGACGGAGCCGCAGAGGCGGCTATTCAAAGGACCATAAACGGCCTTCGAGATCAAATGACGCTCATAGTCATCGCTCACCGGCTCTCCACCGTGGAAATGTGCGATACGGTGTATTGGTTGGAAGGGGGGGCGGTGGTGGATTCAGGACCTGCTGAAGTCATCGTGCCCGCTTACCGGCAAGCGCTCCATGCGAGGTGCGAGGTTTGATTATTTTCTAGTATGACATCAGTTCGATAAGGTCTTCACGGGAGAAGTGCTTGAGAAGACCCTTGTCATCCGTCCGGACCACTGAGTCCATGAGTCTCTTCTTTTTCGCGATGATGCGGTCGATTTTCTCTTCAAGGGTTCTCTCGGTGATGAGTTTGAAGACCTGAACGCCCCTTCGCTGGCCGATTCGATGGACTCGGTCCGTGGCCTGCTCTTCACGTGCGGAGTTCCACCATCGGTCGTAGTGGATCACCACCGATCCACCGGTGAGATCGATTCCCAGACCCGATGCCCGCAGCGACGCGGTAAAGACCATGCATGTCGGTTCGGTGTTGAAACTCTTTACCGCTTCTGCTCGTTTTCTTGTGTGACCCTTTATGGTAGCAAACCTAATACCGTGATCATTGAGGTATGATTCGATGAGTTCCAGCATCTTCACGTATTGACTGAACACCACCACCTTTTGACCAGACCCGAGACTCTCCTCGAGGAGTTCGGTAAACAATTCCCACTTGCCGGACGCGGTACTTCTTGTAGTTCTTGGTTTCGCCTTCCAACAGCGCGGGATGGTTGCAAATCTGTTTCAGATAATTCAGCACCGCGAAGACGTGCATGTATGGTACCTTTTTGTCCGGATCCTTGAGAGTCTGTACCAGGTCTTTTCCCTGGTTCTCAGCCACGTCCCGGTAAAAGCGGATCTGATCGTCGCTGAGAGCACAATGGCGATTGTCTTCGATTTTGGGGGGAAGTTCCTTGAGGACCTGATCCTTTTTCCGGCGCAAGGTAAACGGATGAATCAGACGCACCAGCTTCTCACGAGCAAACCCTTGTTGTTCCTCTTCTATGGGGAAACGGAAAAGGTTTTCGAAACTGGAATCACTCGACAAGTACCCGGGTAAGATCACGTCGAATAGCGCTTTGAGGTCGGTCAGGCTGTTCTCGACGGGTGTACCGGTGAGTCCGATGGTGCACACCGACTGGAGCGCGCTTACCGCTGCATAGGTCTTGGTTGATTTGTTCTTTACCGCCTGGACCTCGTCCAGGACGATCAACTCGAATTTGTGCTCCGAGAGCATCTCGATGTCACGCAACGCGATTCCATAGGAGGTGATAATCAGGAGATGCTCGTCAAAGGCCTCGCTGAACGAGCGGTCGGTGCCATGATACACGTGAGGGTTAAGGAATGGACAGAATTCCGTGACCTTCTCTTTCCAATGGCCAAGAACCGTGGTGGGACAAATGACCAGGAAACGGATCTTGCCGGGCCTCTTGGCCAGGCGGTGGTACAGTCCTGTCATAAGAGCCATGACCTGGTGCGTTTTCCCGAGCCCCATGTCGTCGCAGAGGAGCCCTGAGAACCCGTTCTCGTACAAGAACCACAGCCAACCGAACCCGTTCTTTTGATACCCGCGGAGCTTGCCCTTCATGGAACTGACCGCAGGAAGACGACTGGGTGGTTTGAGCGTTTCAAGCCCTTCAAACCAGTCTTTGAGCCGCCCTGAGGAGAACCTCTTTTCGAGACGGTCGTGCAGCGCGAGGAACCTGAGGTATTCGGTCCGGCTTATGCTGATCGCCTCGTCTTCGCCGAGTGCACGTTCGGGCAGCGCATCCATCCACGCGAATTCCGGCGATAGGGTGTCCACCCATTTGTCTCCGTGGACAAGGTAACGTTTCTTCGCGCGCCTCGCCTCGAAAATTTCGCGGAATGACATACTGAATCCGCCAAAATCATAGTTGATTTCGAGACTGACCCCGTCTTCGCAGAAATCCTTGTGATCGACGGTGACCCGTTCGTACGCGTCCACGGTCTCTCGGTTCACAAGGCTTTCATCCATGAAGACGCCGTCTTCGGACTTGAGCTGCTCACCACATTCTTCCAGAAATGCAGTGATTTTGGCTGCGGGGACGATCACGGTTTTCTGCGGTGAAAAGTACTCTGCCGGCAAGCTGCCTGTATTCACGGCGATTCTGAAGAATCCCCAGTCAGGAAAGAAGTAATACGTGCCAAAGAGGAGGTGATCGAGTTGGGTACGATCAAGATACGCGTGGTCCGGCTCCGCTTCCGGGTCAGGATTCTCCACGATCGGAGTGATACTCAGCGCAGAGGATTCGGTGAGGTCAATACGATATCCGGTCTTGAGCGATCTTTTATAAATCAGCAGATCCGATCCGATGACTCCTCGTTTTTCTCCTGCCTCGATAATGCTCCCCAGGTGATTCCGTGGAGGCACGATCCGTAGCAGCACAGACTCTTCCTCATCGAGCGCCTCGACGGTAAGTGTCTGTTTGTGCTCTAGGAATCTAAAACTGAAGGTCCCTCCACTGCGTCCGGATATCAAAAACCCGACCTTCGCGATGCGGTGCCAGATGCTGTCTTCCAGCTGTTGACGGACCGATTTAAAGCCTCTTCGGTTGATCTCGTCTTCGGATTCGGAGCATTGCCAAGGACGACGCCTCAGGGATGGCACGTTGGGATCTCGGAGCTTTCGTCCGTACATTCTCTTGAACAAAGTAGGGTCAATATCACGCCTGATTAGGTCGAAAAATTCATACAGAAATTCATCTACCAGGCGTTCGCCGGGCATAAAGGCAAGCACTTCGTGTCCGTCCCGGTCTGAATAGCCGATGCGAAGCCCTTCCCCACCGTGATTGACCTGGCACCGGAATCCCAGAACAGGATCCCCGAAATTCCTGTACCCGTAGAGGCTTATCTCTCGCCAGAAACTGTCGTGGAAGTCTTCTTCAAGGCTCCGTAATCCCCCGCATTCACGATCAGGGCGAAGCACGTAACGGACAAAGGACACAATATGATGGCAGTAGGTACGCGTGAAGGACCTGAAACACGCGCAAGAGGCTCGGCTGAGAAACTTTGGTTTCCGGGTCCAGAGTTATGTGTACGTTGAATCCCTTGCCGGAAGGTTCGGTGACCACACCAAAGTAGGATTCCCTTCCGAAGTTAATATGCGAAATTCGCGAGGCGTCGGCTAACTTGAGACCCCGTTCCAGAACTTCCGAGTTAAATTGCTGAGTTATCTCTGAAGGCAGGTCTTGCCCCCCAGCTTCTCCCCCGGGATTCTTCTTGAATTGTATGACTTTTCCGAACACTTAAATCTCCTACCATAACCCTTCGACCTGTATGCCTCGGCGCGTGGATATCACAACACCAAGAGCCTGTCAATATTTAAAACAAAAGTGAGAAGTCCACGACAACACCACCTAAGGACGAGTTATTTCCGCAGTATTAACCAATAGGTTAACATCGCGAAAATGCCCGCGCAGCCTCGCGAAAAAGACCATCGCGCTTCCCAGGGGACAACAATGTCCCTATAGGTAATTCGCCGAAGAGGCTGGCAGCCGAGAACGCAGGTGTGAGAAGAACCTGTTCTCGGACAGCGGATGCTGAGGTGCGTAATGCCCTCGTACAGCCGCTTAGAGATTAACGGCTCAACCTTTCTCCGCTGCTCTTCTGTCCGCCTCCGTTCCCCACCCAAAGATCGCATTACCTCCGATAAGCGTCATGCGAGAATTGACGAGAAGTACGAGGCCTATTTCATGCGCTACGTGAAGCCGTCACAACCCGACGACGATGTTGCAGCCAGTTCTAGAATCTGGTTCCATCTGTCGTCAGTGAACGCCTCTTGTGTTTTCGGGAACCCCGTCATACGGTAATAGAGGGCTCCCCGCGACCCTAGTTTGGCGCCTATGGGCGAAGGGATTGGGTCTTCTTTGACGCAAATTTACCAAGAGATGCGAACGGTAATACCATTTGCGCTCATTCAGGGAGTAATTGGCACTGAATCGTTGGAAGCGCCTGATGTCGTGCTTGTCCCGAGGAGTTGCCGGCCTGGCAGTTACCTGAGAGGCTTTCTCCTGTCCAAGGAGACGAAGAGGCAAATGTTTGGGTACGTCTTCATGAAGATTTTGGAGCGGCGCCCCAGGTCTTACGATCGGACCATGGAGAAGATTTCTCGGGGGTGTGTTCACGTTATCAAGCAGGCGGTTGTGGCAGAGGTTTTCCCCGGCATGCGCGTGCTGGAAATCGGGTGCGGGACCGGAGAACTGGCCGCTATGCTGGTTTCAAAAGGAGCCACTGTTGATGGCTTCGATCTTAGTGCAGCGATGATTGAGGTAGCTTCTGAGAGAATCGCAAGTCAGGGGCTCCACAACCGGCTCGCGGTCAAACAGATGGGGGTCGATTCCATGGACGGCCTGCCCGACAAGACCTACGACGCGGTGATATCGACCTTGGCGTTGAGTGAGTTCGCGGATGACGAGAGGCGGTTCGCTTTGAGACAAGCGTTCCGCGTGCTCAAGCCCGGAGGGATTCTCGTCATAGCTGACGAGGTGCTGCCGCGAACCAGGGTGCGAAGGTTGCTCCACGCTCTGGCAAGAGGACCCGTTGTCGCAGCCACTTATCTCATTTCGCGCCGCTCTACCCGACCGCTGGCTGACCTGCAGGGAGACGCCGCTGCAGCTGGCTTTTCCGTGGAGAAAGAGACGCGAAGCCATGGCGACGCATTCGAAATCCTGGTGGCGAGACGGACCGGGAAAGGAGGCGGAGAATGAACTTCGCGAAGACGATCTGGGGGTTCCTGTTCCGACTCTTTCCCTGTCCTACCGAAGTGGGGTTACGCCGGGGTGGGCCGGCCGGGACGTGACAGTCCGGTTCTGGTCACCTGCAATTTTCACCTCACGGTGAATCGACTGACGAAAATCCTGGAGCGCTCAAATGTTGACGCTTGGCTGCTCGTGGCAGATTCGAAAGGGGTCAACGTGTGGTGTGCTGCTGGCGGGGAGGAGTTCAACACTCATTCCGTAGTATCCGCTGTCAAGACAAGCGACATTGGTGATTTGGTCGACCACCGGAATCTCATCCTACCTCCCCTTGGAGCCCCCGGGGTAAGAGCGGCCGACGTGACAAGGCAGACGGGTTGGTCCACCCGGTGGGGGCCCGTCAGGGCTGAAGACCTGGTCGCCTATCTGGAGCACGGCGCACATAGAGATGCCCATATGAAGAGGGCAACCTACACCTGGCGTGAGAGGTTGGACACTGCTTTGGGAAGTCTGTTTCCCATTTACGTCCTGAGCGCGGCAGGGGTCTTCCTCTTTGCGAGGCATTGGTTCTTTGCGTATCTCCTGACAGCCGCAGGTACCTGGTTGATCTTCTTTTCACTGTGCTCGTGGATTCCAGGCAAGCGAGGGATCACGAAAGCCACCGTGTTGAGCTCCCCTCTCCTGACCCTGCTCCTGGTCGCGGAAATGGTCGGCGGGTCTACGGTTTCAGCGCTGCGGGCCTCATTGATCATAGCGGTAGTGACGGTGCTCGTATGGGGCTTGGAGTTGGGGGGTCTTGCCTCTACGATGCCCAGCGATCTGGACCCCTTTCTCGCTCGTCGTGGTGTCCGCGGAGTGGGAAACATCCGTTGGGCAGGCACGGTGCGCACCGAACTCCTCACCGGATATCGTGAGTTGATCTGCGACTCCGATCTGTGTATCGGATGCCGCAATTGCTACGAAGTATGCCCTGTGGGCGTGTGGGAAATGAGCGAAAAGAATCGGGCCGTCCAGTCACGCAGGGAAATTTGCACCGTGTGCAGGGCTTGTCTCGTCCAGTGCCCGTCAGGGGCTATCAAGGCGGTTTCCCGACCCGGGATCCCACGAGCGCTCGCCACAAGGACTGACTTCGCCCCACCGCCAACCCCCCCAAGGCAGCTCAGAGGAACTCACCGGAGTGGATCCCACGGATCCGAACACATGACGGAGGCTCTCATTGGAGAGGAGCGCGACCGATTGTGGGGATGCCTCGAACCCGTCCAATCATCCTCGCAACGTCTTCGCGGAGAACGCCGCGCCAACCGTGCAGGACGTGGGGAGCGTCAGAATCTTTGGCTTTTCTTTTGGCCTACACAGGTAGCTCCTCCCGTGAAAGAATGATTCACCGAGCGGGGGTGACGTACGGACGTAGATAAGGCTTTTATCCGAATAGCCCCGGTTCGACAGGCTCCCAGGTGTTCCTTTGCCTCGGACCACGCAAAGCCGTAAGACCGTGTGGCCGAGGGTCCCTGAGAAGGAATGGGGAGTCCGGCACTTTTTACTCAAAAAAATCCCCATGTCAGGATACAATGTCTGGCTTGTCCAAGGTTCTTGCCGGCAACGCGGTATCGATACCCCAGTGTGTCCCATTGAGCCCCGGTTTCTGAGCAAGAAGCGTCGTCCGCACGGGCGACAGACAGATCGAGCCTGAAGGTGTCACACGCTTGAGGGAATGCGACAACCGATCCGACAACCTGTAATGAGCTCTAAGCACAAGAAATTGCGGTAGGAATACTGCACACGAATCGCACAGTACCCGTTGCCCCGCGCTGAGGAAATCCCGCATGAAGAAAATTATTGCCATAGGAGTGGTCGCGATCGTAGCGGTCAGCGCAGGAGGCTATTGGCTCTTTTTCAAGGACCGGCCGAGTCCGTCGGGAAAAATCTTTGTCAGTGGGAACATTGAAGCCATTGAAGTGGACCTGTCTTTCAGGATAGGCGGTCAAATCGCGACAAGGCCGGTTGATGAAGGCGATCGGGTCAAGAAAGACCAGGTGGTTGCCACGCTGGACACGGATACGCTGGTTACCCAGAAAGGGAGTGCGGAGGCTGAACGGGCCAACGCACGCGCGGTGCTAGATCAACTCGAGGAGGGCACGAGAAAAGAGCAGATCGAGAGCGCGCGAGCACTTTTTAAGGCCGCCGAAAGCAAACTCAAGAATGCGCGGGATGAATACGAGCGTCATCAGCTGCTCTTTCAAGAGAAGGCGATCTCCGGTTCCATGTTCGACTCGAAGGAGACCGCGTTTAAAGTAGCCCTGGAAGAGTACAACAATGCGTCGGAGCGCTTGAGAGAGTTGGAAGCAGGCCCGCGAGAGCAGGAGATTCGCGCGCGGCTCGAGCGCGTCTCAGCAAGGCCGATTGGGATTTGAAGCGTTTGGAACTGGATATCCAGCATTCCACCCTGACCACACCGGTCTCGGGAGTGGTGCTCACCAAAGCGAATGAAGTGGGAGAAGTGGTGCTTCCCGGCGCGACCGTGCTCACCGTCGCGGCCATTGATGAGGTCTGGCTCAAAGGATACGTGGGGGAGCAAGATCTTGGCAGGGTGAAATTGGGGCAAAAAACAGAAGTGACCACCGATACTTTTCCGAACAAGGTCTATCACGGGATCGTCACTTTCATTTCCTCTCGCGCGGAATTCACCCCGAAAAACGTGCAGACCAGAGAGGAACGAGTCAAGCAAGTGTATCGGGTCAAGGTGACCATCAAGAATCCCGATCAAGAAACTGAAGATCGGCATGCCCGCGGAGGGCTGGATACTCGTGCACTAGGATGTGCGTATTCACCCGCTCACCCACTTCCGCCCCTGTTGCGGGTAAGTGAAGCGAGCGTCGACTGCCTGCCCCGGATGCGAGCAGGTAGGACAACGAGGAGCAGACAAGCGTGGCAAAAGGTTCTCAAGAGACCGCGAAACAAGACCGCATCATCGTGACAAAGAACCTGTGCCGAAATTTCGGCGAAACAGCCGCGGTCAGAAATCTGAACCTCGAGGTGAACTATGGAGAAGTGTTTGGTCTCGTAGGGCCGGATGGAGCGGGAAAGACGACCACCCTGAGGATGCTCACGGGCATTCTTGAACCCACGTCCGGTGAATTGTGGGTGGATGGCATCTCGGTGCGTGACGACCCTGAGGCGATCAAGGAACATATTGCGTACATGCCGCAGCGCTTCGGATTGTACCAGGACCTCACGGTCATGGAAAACCTTGTGTTCTACGCTGATCTTTTTCGTGTACCCAAGAAAGACCGCGGCCCGAGATTCGAGCGACTGTTCGGGTTCAGCCGATTAGGACCGTTCAAGGACAGACCTGCAGGCGCCCTATCAGGAGGTATGAAACAGAAGCTAGGGCTCGCGTGTGCACTGATACACTCCCCTCGGCTGCTGCTTCTGGATGAACCGACCAATGGTGTCGATCCGGTATCACGCCGAGATTTCTGGAAAATTCTCTACGATTTGCTCAAAGAAGGCATCACCATCCTCGTGTCCACCGCGTACCTGGATGAATCGGAGCGCACGACCCGGGTCGGTTTGATGCACCAAGGAGTGCTGATACAACTGGGCGAGCCTCGCGCGCTCAAGGAACTGGTGGAGGGCGTGATGCTCGAGTTGGTGCCTTCAGATGTGCCGACATCAAGGAAAGTTCTCGCAACGCTTCCACAGGTTTTGAGCGCCAACGTGTTTGGTGGGTCACTTCACGTGCGCGTGGAACAAGAAGGGGATCGGGAGATAATCCGTGATCTCCTCCAGGAGCACGGCGTGGATGTGCATTCGTTGAGGAAAATCACGCCTTCGATGGAAGACGCTTTCCTCTGGTTCATACCCGCGGAGGAGCGTGGCATGCACCAAACCGAGGGTCATTGACGTGCACGCACACGAAAGAGAAATCACCGTGTTCACGCAGGACCTCACAAGGGTTTTCGGCGATTTTGTCGCAGTGGATCATGTGAGTTTTGAGGTGGAAAAAGGCGAAATATTCGGATTCCTCGGTCCCAATGGGGCAGGAAAGACCACGACCATCAAGATCTTGTGCGGGCTGCTCAGGCCTACTTCCGGCACAGGCAGGGTCGGCGGGTGGGACGTTTCTTGCCAGCCTGAAGAGATCAAAAAGCATATCGGGTACATGTCTCAAAGGTTTTCCTTGTACGAGGACCTCACCGTGCAGGAAAATCTCGATTTTTTCGGCGGCGTATACGGTCTGGAGGGCAAGAGGAAACAGGCAAGACAAGCATGGGTCCTGGAAATGGCCGGTTTATCCGACAAAACCCACATTCTCACTCGGGACCTTCCTTTGGGGTGGAAACAGCGTCTGGCCTTGGGCTGTGCGGTTTTGCACGAGCCGCCGATCTTGTTTCTGGATGAGCCCACCTCCGGAGTAGACCCCTTATCAAGGCGCGGGCTTTTGGGACCTGATCAATAGTCTCTCGTCTCAGGGCGTGACCGTGTTTGTGACCACTCATTACATGGATGAGGCAGAGTATGGGCATAGGCTGGCTCTCATGAACAAAGGGCGCATAGTTGCCCTGGGAACGCCCCGCGAGCTAAAAAGAGACTGGATGAAGGATTCTGTGCTGGATTTGGAATGCGACGATTTTATGCGGGCAGCGGATATCCTTGAGAAGGAGGATGTGTTCAGGGAGACCGCCATCTTCGGCAACTTGCTCCACCTGGTGACCTCAGACCCGGAATCCGCGAGCGTCAGAGCGAGAGAAATCCTGCTCCGGTCCGGGATCTCCGTGACTCGTTTGGAACCCATTACCCCGAGTCTGGAGGACGTGTTCGTCACACTCACCAGAGAAGACCGCGCGTGATATACTCGAGCACAGGGAGAATGGTCTTCACTCTCAATATGTGAGTTCTTTTCTCACCTTACAGGAGGCGGAAACGAGTGTCCGACTTTTATAATACATGGCAAATCCTGGGGCAGGCTGTAGGGATAGAGCCCACATACAGGGATAATTGGGGCAGAATTCACTACACGGATCCCCGAACCGCGACGCGTATCCTTGAAACCAAGGGCATCCTCGTCAGTGCGGAACGGACGGAACTCAATCCGCAAGTGCTTGTGGTGTCTGCTGATAAGGTGCCGGATGCAGTGCACATCTGTTTCCACACGCGGCTGAACGCGACCCAACTTGAAAAGGCCACGGGTGCAATAACTCTGATTGAGAGTCACCAACGCATCCCAGAGGCCCGGTTCTCGTTCCCGGAGGGTTGCACGCCAGCTAGAATCGAGGAAAAGACAGGCTTGCTCGCTCTTTCCGTCCCGTTTCCTCAAGACCTTTCTTCAGGGGTGTACCATCTGAATGCCGACTGTGTAATCGGTAACGAAACACTGTCAGCCACGTGCATTTGGATTGTGTGTCCTGCCAAAGCGTTCTGCCCGTCTGCCATGGCAACGGAGCGAAAGATCGCGGGTGTAGGGGTGGCGTTGTACGGGGTGAGATCGGAACACAATTGGGGAGTAGGCGATTTTTCCGATTTGAAGAAGGTGATCGACTGGGCACGGGATGATCTGGGCGTGGAGTTCGTAGGGCTCAATCCGCTTCATGCGCTCTTCAACAAGCGACCTTTCAACAACAGTCCTTACCTGCCATCCAGCCGCCTTTATGGCAATTTCATCTATCTGGATGTGCCTCGACTCATACATAGCGAAAAATCAGCGCAAGCACAGGCCACGGTGGCCTCGTCCGAGACGCGGCAATTGATCGCAAGCTTGCGAGCTGAAGAGTACGTGAATTACGAGGAAGTTGCCGCGCTCAAGCTCCGCGTGCTCCGTGAAGTGTTTGCCACGTTCATGGCGAAACACGGTTCGGCCGATCGACTCACGGATCGGGGCAAATTGTTCCGCGCGTACCGGGACGCAGAAGGCGTGTACCTGGAGCGATATGCCACGTTTTGCGCGCTGCAGGAGCATTTCTCGTCCGTCCTCCCGACTGCGGCCACATGGCGCGAGTGGCCGGGCCCATTCCGGAACGCGCTGTCCCCTGAGGTGCAGGAATTTCGGCAGCAACACGAACGTGAGATCCTTTTCTGGTCGTATGTGCAATGGCAATTGGATGAACAGCTCCGCGAACGCGCACGCGCACGCGCTCCGCCGCGGCATGATCGTGGGACTGTACCACGACCAGGCGCTTGCGGTGGATCGCAATGGAGCCGATTGTTGGGCATGGCCCGAGTTCTATCACGATGGTTTCACCGTAGGCGCTCCTCCGGATTCCTTTGCTCCGGACGGCCAGGATTGGGGATTCCCGCCACCGGATCGAGACAGGCATCGCAGCTCGGGATACGAGCTTTTCCTGAAGCAGCTCCACGCGGCCTGTAAGCACGGAGGGGCCTTGCGCATCGATCACGTGATGCAGATCCACCATCTGTTTTGGATACCCCCGAATTCAAGACCTGCTGATGGTGTATATGTCAAAGATTACGAAAAAGACCTTCTCAATTTGCTCGCGTTGACAAGTCTGCAAAACCGCACGGTGATTGTAGGCGAAGACCTGGGAACGCTGCCGCGCAATTTTCGGGAGACCCTCATGGACCGCGGGGTGTTCTCGTACCGGTTGTTCTATTTCGAGCGGGAACAGGGGGGTAACTTGCTCTGTCACTGGGAATACCCGCAATGCGCTTTGGTGTCCATCGCGACTCACGATCTTCCCACCCTCGCGGGATTCTGGTTGGGAAAAGACATCGACACCAGGCGAGACATCGGCATGTTGGATTCGGAAGAAGAGAAAAGCTTTCGAGAAGACCGCACGAATCACAAGGCAAAGATCATTGAAAAGCTGGTGCAAGACGGTTTCCTTCCCGCGCCTGTGGCTCACGCGGCCTGGATCTCATCTTTTCCTACGGACGAACTGCATTCGTCGGTGTTGAAATTCTTGTTCCATACCCCTTCTGCTCTGGTGATGATCAATCAGGAAGACATCTTGCTGGACCGGCGTCAGCAGAACTTCCCCGGCACCACGTGGCAAAACCCCAACTGGGTCACCAAAATGCTCTACACGGTGGAAGAACTCAGGAGCCATCCGGAGGCGAAGCGATTGTCCAGGAAATTCAGACTGCTTCTAGAAGAGTCGGGCAGACTTGGCTAGGCCCGGCATTTCATAAGTTCGGTAACCTATTCGGGTGCCACTGCTAGCTTGCTAGCAGTGTTTTCCGGAGGCACTGCTGGACAAGCCAGCAGTGGCACCCAAGCGGAGAGGCGACCGGTGACGTCCGCCCTATTTCGATGTCAACGTATTTGAGAAATCGAGGACTAAGCCCGTGGGGCGAACAGCCGTCTTCGGGCGAGATTTTTGGCACGTGCGCTACATGCGTGTGGCAGAAAGCAGATACCCGGACTCATCGTCCTGGAGCGACTCAACCCGGAGGCCCGCAGTTTCCAGCATGCCGCGCATTTCCGGTTCCGGAGGGATGAGATCGTCGAGCACCGAGGCATGCACCTTGCGGTGCATGTCGTTGATTTCCGAGGAATTCATGAAATGCGAGACAATGAAACGTCCGCCGGTTCGGAGCGTCGAGACCAGATGAGATACCGCGCGCGGCTGGTGGTCGAAATGGGGAAACACGCTGTGACAAATCACCGCATCAAAGCTTTGCGGCTCGAACGAGCGGCTCTCGATGGCTGCGCATTCGAGGAGCACCTGTACTCGTGAGCCGATGCGCGTGCGCGCGGCTTCGATCATCCCCTCGCTGATGTCCGAAGCATACACATACCCCGTCGGGCCCACCATATCCGCCAGGATCGCGGTTAATCGGCCAGTGCCGCAACCCGGCTCTATCACCCGCATCCCTGCCTGGAGTCGTGCTACCCTGAGCAGCCGCTGGATCTTGTCCATCTCATCCGGGCCGAATGCTGAAGAGGCCCACGACTCTTCCACTTGCGAATCGAAGAAACTCTGCTTTTGGTCTGTTCATTGCCTCCCCTTCCTGACGAGTGTGTGTGCGGGATGAACTGTCGGTCTGTTGTTGTCAGAAGTCAACTCTCAAGGTCACCTCGCCGCCGATGAGCGGATCTATTGTGCGGTTCGGATTCACGCCGAACGGATAGAAACGGTGTGCCGTCCGTCTGGTTGTCCCAACCGGGTATGCTTCGATCAATGCACGCGTAATTGAACCATTTTCCCGGTTGCCAGTATGAAACCAACCCGCCGAGAGTGAGCCGATCGAGAAGTTGCCAGTTGAAACCCGTGGTGGCTTCCCAACCGAGCGCGGTGTCCGGGATGTTGGGCGCTCCTGCATGCTGCTTGTACGTGAGTGAGGGAGTCCATGTGACCGTGTCGACCACATTACCGGAGCTTACGGTTCTCCCCGCGGTGGCTGTGTAGTTGGGTCTGAGAAAACCCCATGCGTACCCGTGTGCGGTTCTTTCAGCCCATAAGAAAGAGCCGAACATATTCAGGTTGGCAGCGACCGCGTAATCGATGCGAGACGCGAGCACTGACGCGGCATTGATATACCCATCTCCGTTAATGTTGAACGCGTTCGCCCCGGAACCGTACACGTACCCGAGAAGATAGCAGTACGGACGAAAAATGTCGTACGCTCCCTGCCCGCGCCCTGGTTATACGGTTGCTTGTTGATGAGCGCGCCAGCCCGCCTGTCCGCACCAGGCATGAATGCATAGAGAAAACTCACTTTCGCCGGTCCGGACACGAAGCCGGTCTCGACCATGTATCGCCACGATTCCTTGTACTGAGGGCCTGACATCGCTTTGGTCAAAGGATTGACCCTTTCGAGGAAATAGGCCAGTTCCGTATTGAAAAACGATCTCCCGTTAAAGTATTTCACGTAGAATGTTCCCAGTTCGAGCAAGGTGTCGTATGGCTTAAAGGTGGAGCGCGTCACGCCGGTGACTTTGATGCCCTGGGATTCGCTGCCTGCATGCCAGCGCATGCCGGCCCAAAAGACGCCCATATCGATAGGACCGCTCCAGTAGGTCATAAAAAAGCGCACGCTGAGTTGACGCAAGTTGCTCTTATCAAGGATGTTGAAAAAGTTGTACGAGTTCAGCGCGGGATCGGGCTGAAGGAGCCATTGCGGCCGCGCAGCCAGGCTGATGCGTAGAGGTCCGTACGGCACTACCACTGCCACGCCTTCGGTCGTGTTATTGCTCGCTCCATTAAACTGGAGTCCCGTGCCAAAAGCTTCCGGCCTCTTGCCCACCACGATCCATCCCATGGGGGTATGCATGGAGAGCCACCACATGGTCCATTGCCCGTCAGAGGTGGCAATGTTAAGTCCTGGCCGGGTGTTTGTCAGGTAATCCGAGTTCACAGGATCGCCGTAAGAGCCGAGACGGTATTTGGCCCTAAACCTGAGGGCAGGCGTAATCCTGAAGTCCGGCAGCAGCTCAAGGTTTTGATAGGCCTTTACCGCGTCCGAGCCTGAAGCAAAGTCATTGGCCGATCGTCCGATCTGCCGTCCGGCCCAGCTATTGAGCCGCGCGTAATCACCCGCAGCCAGTCCGCCTACCCCGGTGCTCCGGTCAATGTTGAACCGTCCGAAGAACCCCTTATCACCCTGCTGTCCATCGTACTCGTAATTGTAGTTGAACGCGGCCTCCATGCGAAATTCCCACGCGTGGCCGTGGCTAACACCAAAGATCGTGAAAAAGAACGGACAGAGAATGAAGAACAAGGCTCGCACGAAAGACATACCTACCCTCCCTTGCAATCCGGCGACTCATCTGTTTCTGCCGGGCAGGACAAAACATCCCCGGTGCAGACACCCAGAGCGTCGGAACACTATTTTATTGAACGTGGCATGATGTGCTATGTCCCATAATTACGTGGCACGACGTAGTTGTCAAGACTTTTGTCGTACTTTACGGGTGGCATGCAGCACAGCGGCCGTTTTCGTACCAGGATGCGGTCAAAGGGATGATCAAAGGTGGGGAGTACCGGTCCGATGGGGGTTCTCGCAGGCATTGCAGAGAACCCCTGAGTAGGCTTGAGTGGGAGGCGGGTCGGTATTACTTCCGAAAGAACTCCATGCGGCCGAGGGGCCCGAAATCCTTTTCCATCCTTTTGTACAATGGCTTGCCGTACATAAACGTATAGATTTCGTCTGCCTTTTTCTGCACGTCTACATCGGCAAATCGGTCGGGATAGAGAATCTTCCCTATGGCATACCCATCGACCACCGCGGTGCTCACGTTGGTAACGTAGTAGTTGAAGGGATAGATGACGTACACTTTCTTCTCTTGAAATGCCTTGAGTCCCTCGTAGAATTTGGGTTTCTTGGCGAAATCCTGCTTCACGAGGTTGAGGCCACCCCCGTCGAGAAAAATAATGTCCGGATTCCATCCGAGCAGCTTTTCTTTGTCGATGAACACGTGGTCCTTTGCAGAAATCGTCTTGGCCAGGTTCTTTGCCCCTACCCATTCCAGCGGAGTGAAGCTCCCGTCGCTGCTCTCGATTCCCTGGATGCCCTTGTAACCCACCGAGCCTACGTACACGGACGGTTTTTGGCTTTCCGGAACCTCCTGGGTTCTCGCTTGCAGGTCTTTGCGCCGCGGCTTGGACGAACGCGATGACATCTTGGGCTCGCTGCTCTGCCTGAAGGATTCTCCCGGCCTTTCGCAACGAATCGAAAATCAGTTCGTCGACCGCGGCAAATCTGCCGTGCGTGAGAATGACCACAGGGATGCCCAATTTCTTCTGGAGCGCATCCGCATTGCTCGGTTCCATGTACGAAATGAATATGACGTCGGGTTTGATCTTGAGAACCGCCTCCAGATCAGGGTCTTTATTGATGCTTCCCGGGCCTCCGGGCCCGATGGTGGGGAACTTGGTCAGTTCCGGGTGTGCAAGAATGTACGGCCTTCCCAGGGGTCGCGTCTTCTCGAAATCCTCCACGCCCACCACGCGGTCAGCCGCACCGAGGTACACAATGAGCCTCAGGGTTCCCGGACTCACGCAAATGATTCGCTTGGGGTTCAGAGGCACTTCCACCACTCGTTTGCCCATGTCGGTCACGGTGATCTTAGCTCCTGCCTGAACGACACCCGGCATGATTGCAGCCAGACAGGCGATCAGTACGAACCACTGGTAGCACCTTTTCACTCGAACGCTCCTTCCTGTGGCGCAGTCTTTTTACAGCAATGAAGAGGAATGATCACCGGAAAGCCCTCGACCACCCTCAAGATGCTGTGCACGCCATACACCTCTTCAATGACTTCCGGAGTTAACGCGTCTTTCGGTCCCATTGCATGGATTGCCCCGTCTCGGATCATGAGAAACCTGTCCACGAATCTCAACGCCAGGTTCAGGTCGTGAATCGCCACCACCACAGAGACGCCCTCGGTTCGTACCACGGTGGAAACAAGGTTCATCACTTCGAGCTGATTCCTCATGTCCAGACTACTTGTGGGTTCGTCCAGCAAGAGCACTTTCGGCTCTTGCGCGAGAGCGCGGGCGATGACCACCTTTTGAGCTTCTCCACCGCTGAGGGTCGTGACAGGTCGAAGCGCGTGCTCCTCAAGTCCCATTAATGTGAGGAGCCGTTCCACCACACGCATGTCCCGGCCGGTCGCGGCCCATTTGATATGCGGTTTGCGGCCCAGAAGGACTGCGTCGAAGACCGTCACCTGGCTGTCCCCATACCGCTGCGGCACATACCCGATCCTTCGTGCCACCGCATCACCACTCAGCTTCAACACATCTGTTCCGTCGAGCAATATTGACCCGTGGCTCGGTCGCAGCACTTTGTTGATGCACTTCAAAAGCGTGGACTTGCCCGCGCCGTTGATGCCGAGCACCCCGAGCACTTCCCCCGCGGGAGTGCAAAGGTCACGTCTCGAAGCACGGGAACGCTGTGGTACTGAAAGTTCATCTCATTCACAGACAGGATCATCTGCCTTGCCCCCTGACGAGGAGATAGAGAAACAACGGCGCTCCCATGAAAGAGGTGAGAACCCCGACGGGGAGGGTGCCCGATCCGACCAACGTGCGACTCGCGGTGTCTGCAATGAGCAACAGCAGTGCGCCGATGATGCAGCTGTGGGGTATGAGAAATCGGTGATCCCCGCCAACCAAACGTCTGGCAATGTGAGGAGCAAGCAGCCCCAAGAAGGCGATGACGCCGAGAAATGCAGTGACGAGGGCTGCAATCAGCGCGATCAAGAACATGCCGAGGAGTCTGCTCCTGTCCACGTCTACTCCCAGGCTCCGCGCCACGTCCTCCCCGGCAGAAAGGGCGTTAAGGTCCCATCTTTTGATCACGAAATAGACAGTGACAAGGAGAGTCGCTACGGCCATCACGCCGATCTCTCGCCAGTTGGATCGCCCCACGTCGCCAAAAGTCCAAAAGACCACCGACGCGATCTCCACTTCGGTAGCGAAATACTGAACCAAAATCGTGGCGGAAACGAAGAGCGACGAGAGAGCGACTCCTGCCAGGATGATCGCTTCAGCAGCCATCTTCTTGAGTCGTGCAAGGGTGACAATGGCTATGGTCCCCGCGAGCGATCCCATGAAGGCACAAACGGTCACGGAATACATGTTCCTGATGGTCAATGGCCCCGCGGCACTGGTCGTCTGAACCGTGCTCGTGTGCGCGGTGGTATCTGCGCCACCGGCTCCCAAGACCACAATAGCGAAAGCCGCTCCGAATGCAGCCCCCTGGCTTATGCCCAGCGTGAATGGCGATGCGAGCGGATTCTTGAGTAAACACTGCATCACCGCGCCGGAAAGGCCCAAGCACCAGCCCGCGACAATTGCCGCGAGTATCCGAGGCATCCGTAGGTTCCACACGACGATGTCGACTGGTCCTTCAGCGCGGCCCATGAGCGCGTGCAAGATGGCTCCCACGTTCAAATCATAGGTGCCTGCTCCAAGGGCCAGGAGCGTCAAGGCAAGCAGCGCAGCGAAAAAAAACACCGAACAAATAGATTTTGTTGCGGACATGTTCCTTATAGGAACCGGTCAAGCGGTCCGATCGGTGATGAGAACTCGTGAGACGTGCCATAAACCCCGCACCCACCCCTCCACAGGCAGCCCGCGCTCTCGAAAACGAATCGAGTCACACGGTTCCATGCTCTGGATCAAGAGCCACGAGCGGTAGTGCGTAGCACGTTATCAGAGAAAGTACTCAGACGCAAGCAGACTCAAGACGAGGGATACGAGGCTGGTTGGTTGCGGTCACGCGTAACCCAAGATCTTGCCCGCCACCATGACGGCCATAACCAGGCAAATGATCCACGCGTGCATCAAAGGACCGCGCTTGGGAGGCGCACCCAGCAGCAACTCGCGACAGGCCTCGGAGACCTTGGCTGGCGGAACGGATTGAAGGATCTGATCTGTCAGCTCCCGAAAGGGACTGATAGTGTTGGTGATTAAAACCGGTCTGGATTGGTCGGTTTGGATGATGACAAAGAGCTTGCTGCCGGATTTCACCGCGTCTACAGACGTGACGTCAGGCCACTCCACGAAAACCGAGCGAAGGAGCTTGGAAACGAGAATACCGCGAGAATCCAACGTAATTTTTCGTGCAAGGATCTCCAGCCCCAAATAGAAAAAAGGGAGCAGAACCAGCAGGAGCAGGAATCCTCTGTTGGTGGTCCCCTCCAAGGCCAGTAAGCCGAGAGCCAATCCTATGGAAAGGACTACGGGCGGGATCATGCGCGGGTCCACCCTATACTCCGATGTGTGCATTCTTTGCCCCTTGCTCCGATCATCTTCCCTTGTGACGCAAGACTGAGTATGATAGCACGTAATGCGTCGATGGTGGAGGCTTTTCCATAACCACCAGCTCACACCCCTGAGGGGAGGCTTATTCATGGCTCATCACAGACGGCTTAGTCCCGCCCTGCTGGTACTAACCATTCTTGCAGTAACTTTCTTCACCGCGGCTTCGGGTCCGTGCGAGGCAGCCCGGAAGACCACAGACAATTCCCCGGATTACAAGCAATTAAGGCTTTTCAGCCAAGTAATGGGGATTGTGCAAAAGAATTACGTAAAGGACGTGTCAGAGCACCATCTCATACAGGGCGCGATCAAAGGCATGCTCCAGTCCTTGGATCCTTACTCTTCCTTTATGACGGAAAAGATGTTCAAGGAGTTCAAGTCGGAGTTCGCAGGCGATTTCGGGGGATTGGGAATCGAGATCACCCTGGAGAACGGTGTCCTGACCATCGTCTCTCCTATAGAAGACACGCCTGCGTACCAAGCCGGTCTCAAACCCGGTGACAAGATCGTCAAGATCAATGGCGAAACTACCAAGAACATTACGCTGTTCAATGCGGTAAAACAGATGAGAGGTAAGGAAGGCACCAAGGTGACGCTTACGGTCATGCGGGAAGGTTGGCGTAAATTCAAGGATTTTACGCTCACCCGCGGTGTCATCCACGTACAATCAGTCAAGAAAGACTTGATAGAACCGGGCTATGCATACATCCGCATCGCGAACTTCCAAGAAAGTACCTGGCGCGGATTTGATCAAGGCTATCAAGGAAATGGGCGAGGACGCGCGCATCAAGGGTCTCGTCCTGGACCTGAGAAACAACCCCGGAGGATTGCTGGAGCAAGCGGTCAAGGTGTCCCAACTGTTCGTAGACAAAGGACTCATTGTGTACACGGACGGCAGGGCCAAGGATCAGCGCATGGAATTCAAGGCCCACACTTCCGGCAGACACTACAAGTTCAAGATGGCGGTTCTCATCAATGGAGGCAGTGCCAGCGCCTCGGAGATCGTGGCAGGTGCCTTGCAGGACCACGATCGTGCGCTCGTCATGGGAACAAAATCCTTTGGAAAAGCCTCGGTACAGACCATCATTCCCCTGGAAAATGGGGCCGGTCTCCGGCTCACCACCGCGTATTATTACACGCCCAAGGGTCGGCACATTCAGAAAACCGGCATTCAACCTGATGTGAACCTTAAACCGGAATTGCAAAAACAGAGCGAGAAGGAAGCATCGGAGGCAGCAAAGTCTGCGGCCAGCAATAAAACCAAGGCCAAGAAACAGGCATCGCCGGTTCCGACTGTGGACCTGAAAAAGGATCTCGTCGTACAGAAGGCCTTGGAATGGCTCAAGAGCGACGTGACGGTGAAGCAATACAAAGACGAACACTCGCAAAAGAAGATGCCTGAAACTGCAGCAGTCACCCCGGAAGGCAAGTGATTCTCCTCGGTGCAGCAGGCTTCGCGGACGAATGACGTTTTCAATGCCCAGGCGAGCGAGCGACTCGTCCGGGCATTGCCCCTGGTATCTCTTGGTCGGTCGGCTTCAGGCCCCAGCTCCCCGGACCGGGAGTTGAGTCAGGTGTCGACTGTGGTGAAAGAGTCACAGGGATCGGGACACCGTTTCTTTCACACAGGAGTACATTTCTGCGGTCAGGACGAGGGCAAGGATCATTCGGCGGCCCACGCGATGCACGGATGCGGGCAATTTTTGTCCCCTCCTCCGAGCATCTTCCCTTGTGACACCGGATTGGGTATGCTAGCATGTAACGCTTCAATAGTGGACGCTTTTCAACAATCACGAGTCCACACCCCGGGCGGGAGGCTTTTCCATGGCTCATAATAGACGGCTCACACCAGCCCTGCTGACGCTGGTCATTCTCACAGTAACATTTCTCACCGCAGTGCCGGGCCTCTGCGAAGCTACGGGCAAGGCCGCAAACAAGTCCCCCGATTACAAGGAGTTGCGGCTTTTTCGTCAAGTGATGGGAATTGTACAGAAAAATTATGTCAAAGAGGTGTCGGATAAAGACCTCATTCAGGGAGCCATCAATGGCATGCTCCAGTCTTTGGATCCGCACTCGTCGTTCCTGACCGAAGACATGTTCAAGGAACTTCAGGTTGAGACCAAGGGCGAGTTTGGCGGACTTGGCATTGAAATCACGCTCGAAAACGGTATTCTCACTATCGTTTCTCCCATCGAAGACACACCGGCCTTCAAAGCCGGTCTCAAACCCGGCGATAAAATTATTAAGATTAATGGGGAATCTACCAAGAACATTACCCTCCTCAAGGCCGTGAAGCTCATGAGAGGCAGGGAAGGCACCAAGGTGACGATTACCGTCATGCGGGACGGCTGGCGAAAATTCAAAGATTTCACCCTTACTCGGGCCGTCATCCATGTGCATTCAGTCAAGAAAGACCTTATCGAACCGGGTTATGCATACGCACGCATTGTGAACTTCCAGGAGAGCACCGACGCGGATCTGATCAAGGCTATCACGGAAATGAGCGAGCAAAACCCCATCAAGGGCTTCGTCTTGGACCTGAGAAACAATCCCGGCGGATTGCTTGATCAGGCGGTGAAGGTGTCCCAACTTTTCGTGGACAAGGGTCTCATCGTGTACACCGATGGACGGGCCAAAGATCAGCGTATGGAGTTCAAGGCGAATACTTCGGGAAAACATTACAAGTTCAAGATGGCCGTCCTTATCAACGAGGGAAGTGCAAGTGCCTCAGAAATTGTGGCAGGAGCATTGCAGGATCACGATCGCGCGCTCATCCTCGGGTCCAAGTCCTTTGGAAAAGCTTCGGTTCAGACCATCATTCCCATGGAAAACGGCTCCGGTCTAAGGCTTACCACCGCTTACTATTACACGCCCAAAGGCCGGCACATTCAGAAGACCGGCATCCACCCGGACGTGAATCTCAAAGAGGAAATGCAAAAACAGCGGGACGAGGAAGCCGAGGACGAAGCCAAACACGCAGGGGACAAAAACAAGCCGAAAAAGCCGCGGTTCCCCCGACCGACCGTGAACCTCGAGAAAGACGTGGTCCTTCAAAAAGCCCTGGAATGGCTCAAGAGCGATGTGACGGTCAAACAGTCCAAAGAGGAACACCCACAAAAGGAAGTGTCCGAAACCGCTGCGAAACCAGCGAAGGAATAGCTTCCGTCGATTCGAGCTTGACTCCACCCTCTCTCCACATGGAGACGGGTAAGGTCAAGCTCCGCGTGTTCAGTGCTCAGAGAGGAACCACACAGCGACGACGGTGGCACTTCTCACACAAATTGCTTTTTCAATGCCTGGATGTACTCTCGTATCCCTCCAGGCATTTCTTGTTCTATCTGGTGCCTCGCCTCCTCCAGACGCATCCTCACCACAGGGTTCTGCAGGTCATCCAGGGTTCGTAGCGCTCCCCCACGACGTCCCAGTTGAAACAGGAGGCGCTCTGCCTCAGGCAGGTTGAGGTACCTATCAACCAGATCGAGGAGCCGCTGCTTGTCTTGAGGCAGGGTGCCTTCCACTTCTTCCAGGAGATTGAGAATATGGTCGCTCACCAGGGTAGTGGATATGCCGTGCAAGTTCTCGATAAGCGTACGGATTTCCTTCACCATCGCGTCTTCATCAGGCGGTACAAAGGTCCCCTTTTGCACCATGTCCGTAAGCAGCGAGCCGCGACGCACGTACAAAGACCGGAACCGCACGAAAGAAGGATTCACTGCATTGATCACCCGAGCCGATTCGATGGCGTTCTCATGTGAGAGATCGGTTCCGCCGATCCCGGGAATCACATACAAACACAGAGAAATGCCGGCAGCCATGACGCGTCTGCCGCCCTCGATGATATGCTCGGCTCGCCCACCTTTGCTTATGAGAGAAAGGACCCGGTCCGATCCGGATTCCATGCCCACGTGAAGCCGTGTGAGGCCTGCTTCCCGCAGGCGGATCAGGTCGTCGACCGACTTACTTGCGAGGGTCATGGCCCACGCATATGAAGTGATCCTCTGTACAGTGGGAAAGACATGCCGGATGTGAGTCAAAATGGTGACCAGCGTGTCAGTAGAAAGGATCAACGAATTGGCATCCTGCAGAAAAACCGTGCCACCGCCCGAAGCCAACCAGTAGATCACCGAATGGTGCGACTGAGGCAATGCGGGATCTTGCATCAGGTGCGTCAGGACGCGACGGGTAAGGAGGCCGCCTTCGCCGATGTTTCGCGAAATCTCCGTGATATGATCGCTTATGGCTTTGGCCGCGTCGATATCGGCCTTGACCTCTTCCACACTCCTGCGCGAGAATTTTTTTCGTTTGTACGTGCTACAAAAAGCGCACTTGTTCCAGGGACAATTCCTTGTAACCCGTATCAGCAGACTTCCCGCTTCACTGGGCGGCCTTATGGGACCTTGCTCAAAATCTAATGACCTGTCCATCACGTTGTTCTTCTCCACCATTCCCCACGCGAAGTTTGCATTTTTAAGAGTTTGCTCGTGGGGCTATTCATGATAAGCTATAATGAACGAAAGATTTAGACAATCCTTATTATAAGCTCTGATCGGAAGCGAGGGAATTCCTTTGACACGCTTGGTACTGAAATCCGTGGTTTTGCTTCTTGTCCTGTGTGTTGCGTCGCATCTCTCGAATTCTGAACTTAACGCGTCGGCGCAGCAGAAGATGCCGGACAGGGTCAAGGTCGTGGCTCCTGACGGGTTGTCTGTGAGAATTCATATTAAGCCTGATGCGCAATCAGAGACCCTCCAAATCGCACTGGACGGTGAAGTTTTCGAGACCGTGGGAGAGCAAGGGGACTTCTACGAGTTGCGTGTGCCTGATAAGAGGGCACCCGGGTTCATTCTCAAGGCTGAAACCGTTCCCTTTAAAGAACCTGCGACTGGGGGCATCAGGCCGGTCTTTATTGTCGTGCCGGTTCTCGTGGTGATCGGGCTCGCAGTGGGGGTGTTCTTCTTCCTCAGAGCGAAAAAGGACAAGGAAGCTGCCACGCAAGCGGCAGCCATTCCCAACGCGATCAGACGAGCCGAGGAATCCTTCCGGGCTGGTGATTTCATGCAAGCGATAGCAGACTTCACGCAGTATCTACGCCTGCAAGGAGGAGAGGTCCGCAATCCCGACGTGTACAGACGACTCGCCGTGTGCTACCAAAAGACGGAACAAATGCGAGAGGCTGCCAAGAGTTGGGAGAAGATGCGTGAGCTGGGCGGAGTGAAGACCCTCGACGACTACACCTTGGGCGTGGAATTGATGCTCGCACAAGGTAAGGAAGCGGAAGCGGCAGAATTGTATGAGGACCTTCTTCAGCAGGACTCAGCACAGGAGAAGGAGCTGGAAATCCGCCAGAAGCTTGTGGAAGCATATCGAAAGCTCAAGCAGACGCGCAAGTACCTGGAGCACACGGTAAGTCTGATGGGTCTGAGCGGATCTGATCCGAACTTGCTACCCGCCACGGTGAACTTCGTCATATCCGAAGGCCAAACAGACGTGGCTGTCGAACTTGACAACAAAGACCTTATCACCGCAATTTGCAGGGAATTCCTGGAAGACAAGGCCCTGTCTCCCGCGGCAGAGCGAGTGTATCTCAAATGCCTGGCTTATGACCGCACCGATGCCAGGCTCCACAAAAGCCTCGCAAAAATTTACAGCCAATCAGGGGATTTCAAACGGGCTGTCAGTGAACTCACTATTCTTGCGCAATTAGACAAGGACCAGACCGAGAGCTTTATTGAAGAAGCAGCACGTCTGTACGTGGAAACAGGACACGTTCCCGAGGCGCTCGCGGAGGGCAATCCCATGATTGTCAAAAAGATAGCGCAGATATTCCTGGCACGGTCCGAGGTCCATCCTCACACGGTAGAAACCTACGAAAAGGTGCTCGAATTTCAGCCGAGAGCCGTGGGCATCAATAAAATGCTGAGCACCGTCTATCTTACCAGAGGAGAGCTGGACAAGTACATGGCCAAGTTGAGGCTCCTTCACGAGATAGACGGCCAGAATCGCGACTATCTCACGGATTTGGCTTTGTGCATCATCGACAATGATCTGATCGATCAGACTCTCAAGGAAGGTAATCGCGAACTCAACACCAAGATACTCAGGCAGTTGATCAAACGTGGGGCTACGAACGACAACGCGGTCGCTTTGCTGGAAAAGCTGGGGAGAACCGAACCTGACAACGTGGTGGTCCGAGGGGCCTTGATCAAGGCGTATGAACGCAGAGGTGACGCGAATAAATGCTTCGATCATCTCCTTCTTGCGCTTAAGGTTCAGCCCAACGACCGAGACTTGATCACCAAAGCCGGATCGGTCGCGGTACAGCACAATCTGCTCGATCGAGTCCTTGACCAAAGATTCAAACCGCTCCTGGTGGCAACGGCTCTGGAGCTGGTGAAGACCAAATCGACTTTGGCCCTGACGAGACAGACCTTGGAGCAAGCTTCGTCCCTGGTAACCGATCAGAGGGTATTTGCGGACTATTTGAGGACCCTTCCCGTAGGAAAGCGCGAAGCAAGCAGGCCAGCGTCCGGAATAGTTTCCCCCGCAAAACCAACCACTACTGGCGTGACGCAAAGACGACAGACCACCGTGGTGACTCCTCGTCCGAAGACTCCCACGGTGGCCACCGACACGCCACGTCGCGAACCGCCTCCCCCGGCGGCGCCTCGTCCGCAGGCTCCACCTAAGCGCACACAAAAACCCTCGGGCCCACCTCAAAGTCAGCCTGGGCCTGCCGCGGCCGGAGCCAAGAAGGAAGCTCCTGTCAGGCCAAAACGGCCCGCTCCCAGGCCCCCACAGGCCCCCGAAGCCTCGAGGCCTGCCGAACCAGCGCCGACGAGTTCGTCTGTTACCTCAAGGCCCCTCAAGACCGAGCAAATCGTAGAATTTATCGATCCGGCATCAAATGCGGCCCCGACGGGGGCGACCACCTTTGTGTCCGGCTTTGACAAGGATCGGAGCATAAGCGACTACAGGGCCGAGGAGCTGCTGCGACCGGCAACAGGAGGATTGGCTTACAAAGAGACAGATGTTCTGGTTACTGATGGGTGGGGTACTATAAATTTTGGTATCGAAGTCAATACGAATCGTAGTGTGTTACTTCGCCTGCTCAAGACAGATCTGCTCGAAAGAACGTCGATGAAATCGTTTGTCGACGATGTCAGCGAGATCATGTACAACCTGCGACACGATAACATTCTGGGACTCGAAGATGTAGTGACTGGTATTACAGGGGTGGTGGGCCTCGCACATCCGTACATGTTCAAGACTCTCGAACAAGCCATGAAATTCGGCAAACGGCCTTCGATGAGTACCATTCTCAGCCTCATGAAGAAGGTCATGGATGCAGTGGCATATGCTCATTATTATCAGGGATTCGATGGAAAGCAGCGCCGAACGTACCACTTTCATCTGCAACCTGGTCTCATATTGCTGAGTGAAGACTTGCGAAAACTGTGCGTGACAGGATTCGGATTCTCTCAGATTTTCAGAAACTTTACCCGGGCCAGCAAGCCCAGATGGCAAGAACCGGGAATGAATCCTGCGACAATGCCCCCGGAGTTCTTCCGTTCCCGGGTCGGTACTATTCGCGAGAAAGAGGCCGATATCTATTCTCTTGGAGTGGTATTGTATTTCATGGCCACAGGAGAATATCCTTTTGAAGGTCCTTCGTTCGAGGACTACAAATTTGGTCACACAAAAATGATAGCTGCACCCGCGCGGTTGGCCAATCCCGCGGTTCCCGAGTGGATGGATATTATTATACTGAAGTGCCTTGAAAAGGATCCGGAAAACCGGTGGAAAAGCGTTTCCGAAATGCAGGAGGCTTTCCAACAGGGGATGGGCTCATGAGGTAGGGACGCAGGTTGCTGCCCGTGAGAGAGAAGCCCCACTCTTCATCCGAAGAATGTGCTCCCCACAGTGGAGGTTCTGCATTTTGGAGACGCGTTGCCACTGCCACCCGGGTGGAGCATCAGACCACTCGCGGCTTTTTTCACGTTGCTTCGGAAGCCCCACGGGAATAGGCTCTGTCCGTGAGGACCCTAAGAAGCCCGCACGTGGTAGGTTTCCTCGTTTCTGTACTCGTCCTCTTCGCGCGGCAAACTGTCGATGTATCTGGTAAGGATCTTGCAACGCTCGCAGGGATTGTACTGGGACTCGTGTCGCGTCACATGACCGTGGGCCCGCGAAGACATGTGAATCTTCAGGTCCTTAATGTCGTTGTACATTCTCAGACAATGGCGGATGCTCCACCTTCCTTTAAACACTCTGCAGGTCACCGCATACTCGTCCAACCATATCTTTCTATCGGTTTTCATAGCGCCCTCTCCTCCCCGGACCGCGCACAACTCCGGAGCGGTTTTTCATATGCGGTTGCGCCTATGTACAGGATTTTCCCGTAACCCGTTTTATAGTGAATCCGACACCCCGGGTTGCCGAATGTTCCTTGAGGATATGTCCTTCCTCTTTTTCATCACAACCGGTTCGGCACGGGCTTGGGCTTGACGCAAATCACACTCCGCGGTGCTTTCAGAGCGCCTTGACCACAACTTTTCTCTGTGGAGCATATTTCCGGGTCGTGATTCCTGAAAGCTGTCTGGCACCCGAGAGTGGTCACCGCCATTGCTCGCAACGGCACCTCATGCGGCGGACGGGACATCCGGTTTTGTGGTTTTTCATTCAGTAGGGGCGGTCATTGGCGCACGGTTGAACCAACGATGTACCGAATTTTCAAGGTTTTGTCCGTTTGATTCTTCTTTGGCGTCGGCAGGTGTCGCTTCCCTTCGAGGTAGTGACGCAGAGCTGTCGAATCTTCGTTCAGAGGCCCCTCCGCCACCGTTCACAGGCTCCAGGCATTCGGTCAGAACTTTTGGCAACGGTTATCACCGCTGTTGTCGGGGGGGGGGGGGAACAATTGCCGGGGTGCGTAGCAAAACCGGCTCCAACAATGATTTTCTGCACCGAGAGCCGCTTTTTCTTTTCCCAGACTGGTATTTACGCGTTGACTCCCTGCTCGATTAATGCTAGTTTCCATGCTGAGGTATGGAGAAGGGCTGTGCGAAAAGAGCGTCATCGCTATGAGTTTGCTTGCGAGAAGCGGTCGGGATTTCCCGTCTATACCGCTATTAGTGTGTTCGTTCTGTGCGCGGTAGGTTTCTCTTTCCTTTTCCTCAATTTCACGCCTGATGTTCCCAACCATGTCCAGCTCTCCCACAACGTGCCACCTGTTGCAGAGCTTGCAAACCAGGAACCGGTACACGAGGCCACTCAAGAGCAGCCGGTCTGGCGAGACGACGAACAACCTGCCGGGAGTTCTCAGGAGATCGCGGACATTACCGGCCCGGGCGAAACGATTTTCTCGTTGATGTACGCAAACCTGCTCGACGAGTCCGTTGCTCGACGGATAGCTCTGGATTTAGCCAAAGTTATGCGGCCTACAGCGAAGAAGGGCTTTGACGCTTATTCAGCGCTTGCGCCTGGTACGCGGTACAGTATCACTCTGGATCAGAAGGGCGCGTTTCAAAAGATCACGCTTGAACTCGATCCCTCGCGCATTTTTCATTGTGAGGCCCAGGGCAACTCGATTCGCTCTTGGAAGGAAGACGTGGTGGTCGACTTTAAGACGGAAACACTTCGCCTTCGGATAAACGGCACCCTCATGAGGACCGTGCTCGCCGCGGGCGAAGGCAAGGAACTGGCTCGCGAGTTGCACAACGTCTTCAAGTGGGATATCGACTTTCAGTCGGATTCGTGGCGCGGGGATGTCTGCACGGTGCTATTTGAAAGGCGATACTTCGACGATCGACCTTCCGGGTACGGACGAATCCTGAGTGCGGTATATCAAGGAAAAAAGACGGGAAGGAAAACCGCAGTACTTTTCAACGGACAATATTATTCCGAAGACGGCAAGGAATTGCGGAAGAATTTCCTCAGGTCTCCATTGACCGTGGTTCGCGTTACGTCGCGCTATGGCATGAGGTTTCATCCGATCTTGAGGAAGTGGCGTCAACACTGTGGCGTGGACTACGGAGCGGCCGCGGGCACGCCTGTCCTGGCAGTGGCAAAGGGTGTGGTGCTTTTTTCGGGATGGAACAATGTGTACGGTAATTACATATGTATCAAGCACGACAGTGGATACGAGAGCCGTTATGGCCACTTGAGTCGTGCGTTTGTGCACAAGAGCGAACGAGTCAAACAGGGCCAGCGCGTGGGCTTGGTCGGCCAGACCGGCTTGGCCACGGGTCCGCATCTTGACTTCCAGCTTCTCGTGAAGGGTAAGCACGTCAACCCGCTTAGCGTAAAGATGGTCCAAAACCTTCGTGCCGTGCCAGCTCCGTTGAGACCGCGATTCAAACGTGTGGTCACTCAGAACCTGGCCGCGCTGGATCGGACGATGCAGACTCCGGCCTCCCCGGGCACAGACTTGGCCAGCGCCCGATAGGACCCTCCCCTTCTTCTCTAAATCTCCACTTCTTCATGATGCTCCCTCGAGAAATGGCCGGTCTCAGTACCGAGTTTTCTCATGCTGATTGACGGATGGGCCCAAACAAGTTATTATAGGCTAAATTTAATGTCTGCGAATCACTTGAGATGGAGGAGCCTTCGATGAAAAGGTTTACCGTCGCGGTCGTAATTTTGTGTCTGGCGGCATTTGCCAGTCCGGGGTACGCATTTATTGATTATCTCTTTGGTGGCTCTTCCAACTCAGGCGCCATAGACAACTCGGCAGTGGGAGATCTGCGAGCGTGGTGGACCGGCAATCCGGTGTACCAGTTCAATCCCTATTATTCCGGGAACTCTAATCCGGCAACACAGGGCAACCAGAGAACCGGGCAGCAGCCGGCTGCCGCTCAGGCTCCCCAGCCCAATGTCAGTTTTTACCCGCCCCAGGGAGCGCAGCCCCCTGCTGGCCAGCCTTACGCCCAACCTGCCCAGCCCGCGTACGGGGGACCTCCTCAGCAGTGACCAGGCTGCTCAACAGTATCAGCCCCCGCAACAAGCCTATCAGCAGCCAGCTCCTCAGGCTTATCCGCCCCAGCAACAGTATCAGGCGCCACCTCAGGGTTACCCCCCCCAACAGCAGTACCAAGCCCCCCAGGGGTACGGAGCGCCGGCAGGATACCAGCCCCAGCAACAGGCATATCAGGGCCAACCCCAGCAACGGGTTTACAACGGCGAAAACGGCATGTATGGCGGAGCGGGATTCGTTCCGGGCCAGCCGATGCGTTAGAAAGTTACTCGTATGACCACGGCGCTCTTCTTCGGGAGCGCCGTGCCCGCGAACACACCTCATAATCCGGTTCGATCCATAGTACCATTTGCGGTCTTGGGAAGATCTGCCCGACGGTTTCACCACTGCAACGATCTTCTTGGAGACCGCTCGACCACCCGGGAGGAAAGTCATGGCATCAAGTCGGTACGAGCGCGGTTGGGAAAAACTCAAAGAAATTGACGGCCATGCAGGCGAACGGGTGATCGAAGCACTCAAAGATATTGCCCCTGATCTTGGTCGTTATGTCATCGAATTTCCTTTTGGCGATGTGTATTCTCGGGGGATTCTTTCACTGAAAGAAAGAGAGATCGCCACGGTAGCTGCACTCGCGGCGCTGGGAAATGCGCAACCACAGTTGAAGGTTCATATTCATGGAGCGCTTAACGTGGGTTGCACCAGGCAAGAAATCGTCGAGATCATGATTCAAATGGCAGTGTATGCCGGGTTTCCGGCTGCGCTGAACGGAATTTTTGCGGCCAAGGAAGTGTTTGAGGAACGCAACGCAGCCGGGCAGGATAACTGACAGCGGCCTCACGTCAAGCCTTCAAGGCGTGAACGTTTCTGTCAGACATTTTGGAACGTGTGCCTCTCACGTTGCTCGTCATATATTTCCGTCGTGGTGGTGAATTCGTTGGTCCTGACTCCGCTTTGGTCTCTTCAGTACGCTGCGGAGCACACGAACCCATGCGCTCCAGCGGGCTGCTCCATCAAAGGATGGATTCATCGCCTTTTCTGCGCGGTCAAGCGCGTCCTCCAGCAGTGCGTCGTGGAGTGGCCTTATGATGACGCCCCATAGGAGCCACGTACTCACGCTGCATTCTGCTTCCAGCACGTGACGAATCACGACCCGTTCTCCGTTCTCGGTCACGTCGAAGGAGTGACCTCCATCCATGCCAGCTGTCAACCCGGAATCGATGAAGGTGAAGCCGACCCTTCGCCCTGGATCATATGCGGATACCCGATAGCATACGAGCCCGTGCCCGCCAACCGCACCCACACACAGGGGCAAATCGAACTTCATTGGTGGCCATCGGTCACCAGGCCACAACCGGTCGTCGGGTCCTGACAAGCGGTCGAGCAATTGGCCCGCTACTTTCATGGTACCCACCATGCTGCGTTCGTGCACATTACGGATCTTCATGACACCCTCCCGAGCAAAGCCAAATAGGTTTCTGCGACCAGTTCGTCCACCAAAGGTGATGGAGGTTTGCCAGCAAACAGACTTCTTCGCACCGAAGCGTACGGCACATCGATCAGTGCAAAGGTGGTTCGGGCGATGGCTTCTTTCGATACATGCCCGAACAGCGCGCGAGTAAACTCGATCACCGCTGTGTTCATTTCATGGGAAAGCCGCGTGGCGAGGTCTTCCACTGCAATCGGCCACGCTCCTGACATAAGATCTTCCCGACGATACAGGAGCAAGAGCCTGGCTTCCTTGAGGTGAGTACGGGCCCATTGAGGGGTGTAAAGAGCCGCGGCCAAGCCGTCTTTCCTTCGAAGCGCCTCAATGAATCCTGCCTGAAACGCCTCGACCGTGCGCAACCACAACTTCGCGAGGATAACGTCCCGCGAGGCGAAACGGTGGTACACGGACCCGACCGGTGCATGCATGCGCTCGGCCAGGGCTGCGATCGTGATCGCGGCTGGACCTTGCTCGGCTGCCAGGTCAAGTGCCGCGTCAATAAACTGTTCGGCTGAAAATTTTGCTTTCCTTGCCATACCGAATTCACATACTAGAATACACATTCTATTTTGTCAACAGAAAGAACGATTCTCGCACAGTTCACATGGCTGAGGTGCTGCGCGGCACTTGGCGCGCCGTTCAATAAATTCGGTCCCGGATTCTTACTCGTGTGAACTCCCATGACCTGGAGTGTCACAACGAACCATGAAAATGGCACCCTGTCCAGCGACCAGCGGGAGCTGGCAAGTACCTGAAGTTCTTGGGGATGGGGGTTTGGGGGAAGGCCCTTCTTTCAAGAAGGGCCTTCCCCCAAAAATGCATTTTCATAGTAACGCGAATCGGTATGAGATTTTGGGCTCAGGCCTTGATTAGCCTCTGGGGTGGAAGCGCGTGTGGAGGCTCTTCAAGCGGTGTTGGGCCACGTGCGTATAGATCTCCGTGGTGGAGATGTCCGCGTGGCCGAGCATGAGCTGCACAGCTCGCAGATCCGCATCGTTTTGCACCAGATGCGTGGCAAAGGAATGCCGCAAGGTGTGGGGGGAGATTTCCTTGACGATCCCGGCTCTCAAGGCTGTTTTTTTTACGATCTTCCAGAATGCCTGCCGGGTCATGGACTTGCCTCGGCGTGTGACAAACAGGGACTCCGAACGATTCCCGCGGAGGAGTATCGGCCGAACTAGGTCCAGATACTCGATGAGGGCCTGTGACGCAGGCACCCCCATAGGCACGACCCGTTCCTTTGAGCCTTTGCCCATGACCATGACACAACCCACCTCAAGATCGATGCGGGCAAACTCCAACCCCACCAGTTCCGAGACCCTCAAGCCTGTGGCATACACCAACTCCAACATGGTGAGGTCTCGCTTTCCCTCCGGGCTGGAAGTGTCGACTCCTGCGAGCAGCCTTTCCACTTCCTCTATTTCCAGGTATTCGGGGATCCTCTTGGGCAAGCCAGGCGACTCGATCAGTCCCGAGGGATCTTCTCGGATCTGGCCAGTGTCGGCGAGGTAGCGAAACAAACCCTTGATGCAGGAGATCTTCCTGGCACGGCTCCTGGCCGCGAGCCCCTGACTGTCCAACATGGCCAGAAATGCCAGGAGGTCTTCACGGCATATCTCTCCTACCTTGTGGACCCGTCGGTCGAGCAAAAAAGCCGTTAAACCCTTGAGGTCTGCGGCATATGACTCCACACTCAATTGAGCCAGTCCCCGTTCCATGATGAGGTGATCCAGGTACCCGGCACAGGCGAGTTCAATTTCCGAGGCAGTGCGGGCATTCATGGCATTCCTCTCGCGTCTTCCTGCCTTGAAGCTTCATTCCTTTCTGCTAATTTTGGCCGTAAAACTCCTTTTCCATGGCCACTAGATGATCCCGCAGCGCTTCTCGAATCTCATCCAGGCGTTCGAAGTCCACAATCTTGTTTCCCTTCACGTCCTGGACGTAAAATATATCCGCTGCCTGGTCAATTTCGGTGGTGATCTTTGACAGGACGATGATGAGTCCGAACGAAGAGAGTTTTCGTGTGATGTCGTACAACAGCCCCACTCGGTCATGAGCGTACACTTCCACCACCGTGGCCCTATCTGAAGCCATGCTGTCGATTTCTACCTTCAGAGGAAACCGCGGAGCGCCGGCAGGTTGGAATACTCTGCCGCTTGCCCTTCTCGCAGCCATCAGCTCGTCCACGTCGACCTCGCCCTTGAGCACCCGTTCGCAATCCGCCCGGAAATGATCCCATTGGTCCGGATCGTCCAGCGGCCCTTCGGGTATGTCGTTTACATGAAACGTCGCGACCGCAATGTGGCCTATGGTATGGGTCCATGAGCTGAGAATGTTGATCCGGTTCGCGGACAGGGTCCCGGCAATCCTGAAGAAGAGCCCATGGCGATCGCGGGTGATGAGGGTAAGCGAGCTATACCCCGGCCCACGATGATCGACCTTCCGCGCGATCAAGTCGCCCATGTCGAGCTCTTCCTTGCCCGTGTTGAGGAGATGGGTGCGATAGTCTACAAAATGATCGGCAATGACTCCCGGATAGAAATCGAGAAAATAGCGCGACCCTCCTGAACTGAGGAACTCGTCCAGAAGCGGCCCGGCCAACTCGGCAGGTACGAGTCTCGCACCACTGTCCTGATTTCCCGAATCCAGTCAGCCAGATCTTCCCCGGCCACTCCTTCGCCTTCCACCACGTCCAGAGTCCGGTAATACACCTCGTCCAGGAGCATGCGCCGCCACGAATTGAACGCGGTGGGCCCTACAGCTCGCAGGTCCGCATGGGTGAGGAGCATGAGCATGTCCAGTCTGTGCTTGTGCATCACGTTTTCTGCGAACCGGTAGATCAGCGCGGTATCGTGAAGATCTTTCTTGAAAGCAAGATGCGTCATTGCCAGATGATTCCGTATCAGGAAGCACGCGTCGTCAATCTGCTCCTCAGACAGTCCTAGCCTCACCAGCACCGGCCTGGCTATGGATTCGCCCCTGATTTCGTGGCCCGGCCCAAGGCCTTTGGCAAGGTCGTGGAAGAGCCCGGCCAAATAGAGCACCTCCGGGTGCTCCAGCCTCGAAAAAATGGTCCAGAGCAGCCCATCCTCGCGGGGCCCCTCGGAACGCGCAAACGTGTCAAGGTTTTCCAACACCTCAATCGTATGAAGATCCACGGTAAATTGATGGTACACATCGTGCTGGGGCAGGAAGCGCGCCCGCGCAAATGCCTCGAGGAAATGCTCGAGAAATCCGATCTTCATCATAGCGTTCAGCGTGCGAGCCACCGATCCCGGGGTGCGAAAGATGTTCAGGAACAGGCGACTGGCCTCAGGATCGTCGATCAGCCCCGCATCCATGTCCCGGAGCCGCTCGATGATCAAATCCACCAGCCTGATATCAAGTTCGCAACGCGTCTCGGCTATCTTGGAGAATGCGTGGAGTATTTCCCTGGGGTCTAGCCCGAAGTTGTCAGGATCAGCGTGATTGATCCCTCCGCCGCCGACGTAGAAAGATGCGTCCAGCCTGAGCCGCTTGACATCTTGCACGGTTTTGGGTCGCACGAACAATCTGGTTTTCGCAAGCACTCGCCTGCCGAAGAAATCCAGCGTAGACGCGTGACGATAGTATTCACGCATAAACGTCTCAACGCCACGACGTTCCGGTGAATCCTTGAACCCCATCTGTTCCGCAAGGGTCGATTGCGCTTCGAACTTGAGACGATCGTCGCGACGACCGGTCAGAAAATGGAGCCTTGCGCGGATCTCGGCAAGAAAATTCCTTCCTGCAGTGACCTGCCCGACCGCACTGGGACCGCAAATGCTTGCCGCGGGGAGATCTTCCAGATTCGTGATGCCGAAAATCATGCGCACGAGCCATCCGATCAATTGGATGTACCGGAGCGAACCCTGTCCCTCCTTGAGATTCGGTTCCAGCAGGTAGATCGTATTGCCGAATCTGCCCCGGGACTTGTGAATCTCGGTTTCTATTCTCAGATACAAATCGAGGGGATCCGTGTCGCGAATGAGCCGTTCCCGTTGAATCACGAGGTCTCGATAGATCCGCTCATCACCCCAGATGAGCCGGGTGTCCATGAGCGACGTCAAGACCGCGAGATCCTTGGTCGCCTCGTCTTCACATTCCTGAGCGGTTCGTACGGAGTGGCCAAGTTCTACCCGAGCATCCCAAAGCAGATAGAGAAGGCTACGGATCCCGCGATAGATTCCCTCGGGTGCGTCCTCGGGTCGGAGAAAGAGCATGTCTATGTCTGAATAAGGGCTCATTTCCTTGCGACCGTACCCGCCCAGGCCAATCACCGCGATGCGGTCCTTCCAATAGCCGAGGAAGTGGTCTGCGAGCTGCGTGAGCAATTCGTCATACACAGCATGCATCTGGAAATGGGCCGGATCAGATGCCCCGTTATCCCGATATTCCGTTATGCCGTCGCGAATTCTCGCGAGCTGAAATGAGCGATCAGGATTGGCAAATATGAATCTCATGTGGCAGAGCCCTCAACGAATCTCCTGCATTGCAAGCAACATCAATCATGCGCGGTCAGCACCATAGCACAACCCGCGTTCAGGCGCTACGAGCTTCGCCACTACAGCGGCGCTGCACCGACGCCCGCATCTTTGTGCCTTGAACCTCATGGCGAACGAACTCGCCGCGTACCCTCCCGCAGCCGGGTTTCTTACTCAACAGCTGGTTATGATGCTCTTTTCCTGTCGATTCATCGTGAAGCGCCCTGGAGGATACGTCCGACCGTTCACGGAGATGAGAGAGCTTCGAGGAATCGCGAGGGGGCAAGACGATGAGGGAAACTTTAACCATCTGCCAACAGGTTTCTCATGTTAAGAATATACTCTACCCTCGACCGCGGAGGGAGGAGAGCTCGCATACGTGTTCACGCTACTCATGCCCGGTCCGGCCGGTGCACTGTCTGAACCGGAAATCTGGCCCGGCCTATCTTACAGAGTTTGTGAAGGAGGCTACTGCGGTGAAGTCTTTTGCTCGATTCTTGAGAGTCATAGCCATATGTGCCCTCGTGGTGACTGCAGGTCCGGTTGGTATAGCACACGCGGCTGATGCGCCCAAAGTCAAAGGAATCATTCTCTTAATCGGGGATGGGATGGGCATCAATCAAGTGCGATCGGCCTCACTTTATGCCAAAGAGGTCTTGGGGAAAACTTTAGCCATAGACTCCATGGAAACGCGAAGCACCACCACAACGTACTCCGCAAACTCTGATATTACGGATTCCGCGGCTGCCGCGACCGCGCTGAATACCGGGTATAAGGCCAATAACGGCGCCATCAATGTGCTGCCTGACAAGAAAAGGGCGTTCACCATCGGCGACGCGGCGAAAAAGGCCGGGCTGGCAGTGGGATTTCTCAGCACTGCCAGATTGACGGATGCCACGCCCGCGGGCGTCTATGGCCACGTTGCTCATCGTAGTGACGAGAACACTCTTGCCGAGCAACTGACGGAATTCTTGCCCGACGTTGCCATGGGTGGCTCCTTGAGACACTTTATTCCCCAGGATCAGCCGGGGAGCCAGAGGAAGGACGGCAAGAACCTTATTGAGGTAATGAAAAGCAAGGGCTATGTGTACGTGACCAACCCGCGGAGCTCAAAGCAATTGACCCCACAGTCACTTCCAAGCTTTTCGGTTTATTCGCGAACTCAAATATGGCGTACGACATCGATCGCCAAAGTGACCCCAAGCTTGGTACCCAGCCGACCATCTCGGATATGACTCGCGCAGCGCTCCCTATCTTGGCGCGGAATCCCAAAGGCTTCTTTGTCATGATTGAGGGCGGACGCATCGATCATGCGTGTCATTCCCATGACATCAAGGCGTCGATCTGCGATACACTGGCGTTTGACCATGCCGTGCGTGTGGCGTTGGATTTTCAGAAGGCCCATCCTGACGTGTTGGTGCTGGTCACTGCAGACCACGAGACCGGCGGCCTGGGGCTAGGCAGGGGTGTGGAATATGCGCTCGATCTCCCCGCATTGCAACCGATCAAGAACAGCCTGGAGTATCTCACCAAGCACATAGAGAAACAGCCGAGCAAACTTGAGGAGATCCTCAAATCCGGCGGTTTCACACTCACTGAAAGCGAACAAACACTCGTGTCCCAATACCCGCCGGAGACGAAAGCAAGTGCGGTGCTGAAGCCTTCGGGAGATCCGAAAAAGTTCGACAAATACGCGTACCCTTGGATTGGATACGCACTTGGCTTGGTGGAAAACGAGCGCGCCAAGATTGGATGGACGTCTTTTGCGCACACAGCGCAACCCGTGATCACGTACGCGGTGGGTCCAGGCGCTGCGGAATTCTCCGGAGGGTATGACAACACGGACATCCCGAAGAAAATGGCGAAGCTGCTCCGCGTGACACTGGAACCGCCTGTTTCTCAATGACCCACGACACGAGAGCGCTTCATTTCCCTTGTGTCCGTTGCCAAGAACTCTGAGCGGACGGTTCGCTTGTGTGATACCGGTTCGCTTTTGTGATACCGATCCGCTTGGGCTTGGCATGCGCTATCACGTAGGAAAGATGCCAGGAAGCAGAAGAACGATCATCACGGTGGACGCGTCCTCCTTTCCGTACAGCCCGGGCGATCTTGTTGAGCAAGCGGAAAAGCTCGGGCTATGGGGAAACTGCCGCGTCGACGCCCCCTTCCGTGCGAAAATCGAAAGCATCATCTTCGATGCAGACCTGCATGCATTGCGGGTCGTCGTGACGGAAGCGCCGTGAATGCCTCGTGAATTAGTTTCTCCTGCTCTTTTTGTGCGTCTCTTTGTCCCAATGCTGCGCCGCGAAATCCTTGGCCATCTTCTCCAGGAATGGTGCCAAATCTCCTTTACGCACTCCGAAGAGTCCGTGAAATCGTAAAGACTCGTACAGCCACCCGCCTGGCCGGAGATGCACTTTTCCCGAGGAATCCACGCCATCTACTTCAGTGCCTGGGATGGTCGACCTGAACAATTTGCGCAAGATGACAGAAAGTTCGACAATGTCTCCGTAATTGAAAGCGATCACGGAAAGAATCCAATCCGGTTTGTCATCCCCTACCACAAGGCATCCTGCAGACTCAAATGCTGCGCTCACACAATTCTTTATCACTTCTCCCACCGGTTCGCGGCATGAAACCTCTACTTGGACCCGAGCGGGAAGCACGTCTTTATTTTGCTCCTCCCTGGCTTTTCTCAGATCCTCGAGCCGGAGAACGGTCTTAGGATTGTCAGTCGGTCGTCTCGTCTCGTCACTCATTCGAATTCACTCCCTGAAACATGAGCTTGCCGCGTCCTGTTTCATACTCTTTTGGGTTGGCTCGTTGGGGTCTGTCGGGCCGATCACACGGAGCATGGTCATCGATCTCCGTTTGCCCTGGCCTTGATCAACTCACCGACGATGCTGATTCCGATTTCTTCCGGTGTCTCTGCGGAGATGGCCGTGCCTATCGGCGAGTAGACTCTTGCCAGGTCCTGCTCCGTGAAGCCTTCTGCTTTCAGTTCACTGTAGAGCCGATCTCTCTTTCGGCGACTACCGATCATACCGATGTACCGCGCGCCTGTTCTCAATGCCTGTTGAAGCACGGTCTTGTCGTGCAGGTGCCCCCGGGTCACAATGACCACATAGCTCTCCTCGTCAATATGGAGCGCTTGAAATGAATGTTCGAACGATTGCAGCACGCTGACCTCATCCGCGTCCGGAAAACGCTCGGCATTGGCAAACTCCGATCGGTCGTCCATCACGACAATGCGGAAATCCACGCGCTTTGCCAGGGGCGCCACCTGTTGGGACACGTGGCCCGCGCCGAACAGGTATACCGTGCCAAGCGCAAAGGATGGCTCCACCAGGTATCGTCGGTCTTTGAGAAAGAAGAGGACCGGATAACGTCTATTCCCGTTCCAGCCTCTGAGATGCTCCATAAGATCCGACGGAGGATCAAGCTCGCCGCTCGTGGGGCCGTTTTCGACGAGTAGGCACCGTTTCACCTGGACCGCAGGTTCTTGCTCGCTGCCGAGATCCGCGACCAGGTAGCTCCTCTCGCGGCCTCTTACCGAGGCTGAGAGCGCCTTGAATAACTGGACGTTCGCGGCATTGGCCTCCAGGAATTCTATGAGGATCTCCAGTTGGCCGCCGCACACGAGATCCATGCTGTCCGCGTTTTCTCCTGTCAGGTCGAAAGCCCTGACCTGAGTGGATCGTGTGCGGAAGACCTCATCGGCAGCCTTCATCACCTCACCCTCGACCAGTCCGCCCCCTACGGTTGCGATGCTGTCTCCACCTCTACGGATGATCATCTTCGTGCCGGCAGTGCGGGGAGTCGAGCCTTGGTGGCTGACAATGGTCGCCAGGATGAGATCCTCTCCTTGTTCAAGTAAAGAGCATATGGTGTGTGCTAACCTGCCCATATCATGCCTCCTCGACCTCGCTCAGGACCAGGGCTCTCTTGGCCGCGGAGGTCGTTATCCGGTTTTCCGATTTTACGCGGGATGGTTTCAGACACAGGCGCCCCTCAGACACCGCGGTTTCAATCTGGGGCACCGACAGCAAAGCCCGTTGTACCGATTCTTGATCGGGCAAGTCTCCCTGCGGGCCAGGATGCAGGGAGATC
Organism: uncultured delta proteobacterium; assembly: GCA_963760985.1. Classification (GTDB taxonomy): domain Bacteria; phylum Desulfobacterota; class Desulfomonilia; order Desulfomonilales; family Desulfomonilaceae; genus JACRDG01. Next base: position 417,243 of record CAVXFM010000004.1, read on the forward strand.
TCCAGGCAATCCCGATCCTTGCCGCGGCTGAGCGTAGCCGAGTAGTTCACCACCCCTGACAGAGTAAAAAGCACCTCATCCAAGTCCGGGATTCCCAGCCAATCTCCGGTGCCGAGTCGGACCATGTCGTGGAGCCTTCCCCTCACCGTGTCCATCCTCCGCAACACCGTACCGCACGCGCAGGGTTCAGGTACGAAGCGAGCCAGGTCGCCGGTGCGATACCTGATAAGCGGCATCCCTTTTCGCGTCAACGTGGTGAATACGATTTCACCGGGCGTCCCCTGTGGCTGCGGTTGGCCAGTATCAGGGTCGATAATCTCGAAATAGAGGTCTGCCTCTCGGAGATGATACCCCGAAAGGGCTTGGCATTCCACCCCCCCACCGAGCCCCATTTCGGTGGTCCCGTAATGGTTGAATGTGGGGCAACCCCACACGCGCCTCAGCTCCCGCACGATGGCTGAAGGCACGTAATCCGCACTGAGCAGAATGCTCTTGATCCGGCCCCGGGGAATCTCGCGGGCAAGGGCGCACCGGGCCATGGAAAGGACTTGCGTGGGAATGCCCACGAGACCATCTATCTCGTAACGGAGGATGTCTCTTACCGCTTGCTCAGGGTCATTTACCAGGCCGTGCACGATTCCCTCAACGTCCATCCTGCCAAGGGCCTCTTTCAAGAGATCTCCCACGCTTCCGGGCCGTTCGCCCGGCATGAGAATCAAGACCTTCTGCCCCGGTTCGACAAGGGTGGACATGCCGTGATGGAAAAAGTCTGTAGTGAGTTCGAGATCGTCGGACGTGAAATACACACGTCTCGGGTCGCCCGCGCTTCCCGGTGCGAGCAGCGTCACGACACGCTCGATCTCACTCTGGGAAACGCAGAGGAACTGGAGGCTGTTCTTGACGATGTCTTGGGGAGTCGTACACGGAAATGCGGCAAGGTCTTCTAGACGATTCAAGTCCTTGGCAGAGAAACCCTTCAAGGCGGCGCCGATAGAAAGGGCTTTTCTCGCTGGCGTATGCGCATGTCTCTTGAAGCCGCGCCAACTGGTACCCGCGGAGTTCCTCCTGGGTCAGTGGCGAATTTCGGGCACCCTTGATCTTGGCTGCAACCCATGACTCCAGAGGCGTCTTCCTCACGAGCGGCCTCCCCGCGTGTACAGCGCGTGCCCTGAGGAACTGGTCAGGTTGTACGCACAGAACGGCACAAGCCGGCCATCTCGGGCAACCACATGAATGCAACAGTCTTTCACGCGTTCCAGGTCGATGTTCCACGCATCCTGAAATGCCATGCCGGATATGGAGAGCGTGTGAGTACCGGCGCGCGTTCCAGAATGACGTCCCAATACCCTAGTGAATCCGTGCTGGTTTCGCAGCACATTCCGGTCGGTTGCGCCCACTGCCTTGACACAAATCTGCGAGCCTTTTCCGCACCTTCCGCTGCTTGGGTCGTGCCACAGGAGCACGGCTCGGCTTGGTGTGGCGAGAACGATTTCAGCTCGCCATCCGGCATGAGCACAAAGGTCCCGTGGAACGAGCAGTGTGCGTTTCTCACACCCTGGCGGCGCGAAATCATGCGCCTTCACCATGCCGCGTGTCTGAACTTCCAGATTTCGAATGATTTCAGGGATTGTGATTCGGTCCGCGTCCGAGGGCTGTGTGGGATATCGACCGAAATAGCTTACAGGCTGGAAGTGAACTCCCCGAACCGTCGGCAATTGGTCTCTCGCGAATCGCACGATGGAGCCAAGCTCAAGGTCATTGACTCCCGGCACCACCGTGGGCACGAGAACCACTCCGATCCCATGGTCCGCACAGTGACGGATCGCTCGTAATTTCGATTCAAAGAGGGGACGCCCGCGGAGCTTCGTGTGGCAATCCTCTGTCGTGCCGTCGAATTGGAGGAAGACCGAGGCCAGGCCCGCCGCTTTGAGTCGTTCCACATACCGTGGATCCGCGGCGAGTCGGAGCCCGTTGGTGTTGAGTTGTATGAACTCAAATCCGAGAGAACGGCCAAGAGCAACTATTTCCGGGAGGTCATCTCGTACGGAGGGCTCTCCGCCCGAGAGCTGCACGTTGCAGCGAATTCCATTGGCCAGGATCGCTTCATACCAGCCTCTGATCACTCGCATGTCAGGATCGGGATCTGTGTGCTCCCCTGACCGGGCGAAACAGAAAGCGCAGGACAAATTGCAACGCTGGGTTACTTCGAGGAGCGCGGTGCAGGTCTGTTGCCTGTGTTCCGGGCACAGACCGCAGTCAAAGGGACACCCTCGGTCGACCGGGATTCTGGGCCGAGGCGGATGCCAGGGCACCTTTGGTCTCTGCCAGCCTTCATAAGACGGTGTTCCGCGCCACAGCACGCTCTCAAATTGACCGTGAACGGGGCACGTCTTCCTCACGTACAGATTTTCCCCATCAGGGAACCGTACCGCGGGTATGCGCGCCAGACACTCTGGGCACAGGCTCTGGGTTTCTGAAAAGTTTACCGCATCCACTAACCGCGTCTTCCCTTCACTCACCGTCACCGTTTTTCGTAAGGAAATCTTCCCGCTCCTGATTTGCGCGGCTGAAATCGTCGCGGGAGAAAAGTTTTCGGAACTTGGCGCCTGCTGATCGCTTACAGGCCCTTTGCAGTTCATCGTACGCGCGTAACAACTGCTCGCCTTGCATGGTAAGCCGCGATCCTCGGCTACTTGTTTGCACAATCTTGAAGCCGCACTGCTCTTCCGCATCTTTGATCTTAGCCCAAACGTTCCGGTACGGCAGCCCTAAAGTTTGCGCGGCTTTCAGAATTGAACCTGTGCGCCTAATCGCGTAGAAGATCCGGAGTCGGCCTTCGCCCACAATTGGCCTGCCAGCCTCGTTTTCCAGCCAGATCTTACTTCTCAGTCGAAAACTCATGGGATCGACACTTGTGGCCATGGATAATGTGCGACTCATTGAGAACGTCGAACGGTCTTCATCACCTGAATCGACGCAAGGCCGTTGAATCCTCTTGTATGAGCCGCCCCGCGGCACGTCCGCAGGACGGCTCCGGTTGATCCTTGCACGCTTGCCTATTTGCCGGCCGCGTACGCGTAGTACTTCTCCGGATCGTCCTTGACGATGAAGATAACCCTCACGCTATCTTCATTCAGTGAGGAAGCCTTGGGAAAGGTCTTCTTCACCGTTTCGACCCTCTTCTTTGCCATGTCCAGTATCTTGTCCCGCTCCCCGAAAACCATCGTCCCGGTAGGACAGGCTTTCACACACGCGGGAATTTGATTGCTGGTAATTCTGTCAAAGCACATCGTGCATTTGTGGAGCACTTTGGTTTTTGGATCTTGTCGCGGGATGTTGTACGGGCAGCCTTCAAGGGTGGCTTTGAAGTTGAGATCCTTGGTCTTGGGCGTGAAGAGCACCGCGCCGGTCTTCTCGTCCTGAATGATCTCCCCTTTTTCCACCTCGGACATGCACCCTGGGGTCAAACAATGCCTGCATTGGTCGGTAAAGAAAAACCAATAAGGCTTGTTGTCCCCGTTTTTGCCGTCTGCGAATCGAACGAGCTTCCACGTGTCCACGGACAAATCTTGAGGATTCTGGTACGTCCCCATATTCTTGGTTTTCGTCCCCGGAAGCTGATTCCACTGCTTGCACGCTATTTGACAACTCCTGCATCCCGTGCATCTGGAGGTGTCAACAAGTATCGAAAATCCTTGAGTCATTTCTTACACCTCCTTATGCTTTGGTCACGTTTACCATGAATGCCTTGAACTCCGGACACAAGGTGTTGGGGTCGCCGACATTCGGAGTAAGCAGGTTGGCCGCGGAATCCTTCTTGGATTTGGGCATGAGCCATCCGAAACTGAAAGGCATGCCCACCTGGTGGACCGTTTTGCCGCCCACCTTGAACGGCCGGAATCGTGGAGTCACTACAGCCACAGCGTCTACGTTGCCGCGGATAGAAGCCACATTTACCCGATCGCCTTTTTTCACGCCGAGTTCCTTGGCCAGCTCTTCGCTCATTTCCACAAAGAGTTCCGGCTGAGCCTCGAGGAGCCACGGTTGCCAGCGCGTCATGGATCCAGTACACCAGTGTTCCGTGATGGTGTACGTGCTGCACACGATCGGGAACTTGGGGTCATATTGCGCGTACTTGTCCAGATCGCTCTTGTACAGCTTGATCGCGGGATTGTTGCGCTGGCTTGACATGAGGTTGTTCTTGAGCGGACTCTCAAGCGGTTCGTAATGTTCGGGGAACGGACCTTCCACCATGGCCGGTCCGAAGACCGAGGCCACGCCGTCGGCTTTCATAATGAACGGCAATTTGCCGCCCTTCTCGCCCATGGGCGGCCAGCCCCCGTCAGGCACGTCTCCGACCCACTTCTTCCCATCCCACTTGATCAGGGGTCGATCGGGGTTCCAGGGCTGTCCCTTCAGATCCACGGATGCACGGTTGTAGATGATCCTCCTGTTCACCGGCCAGCACCACGACCAATTGGAGTACAGCCCGAGGCCCGTGGGATCTTCCTTGCCTCTGCGGGCCATCATGTTCCCTTTGTTCGTGTAGCTGCCGCAATAGAGCCAGTTGCCGCTCGAGGTGCTTCCGTCATCCTGCAAGAAAGCAAAGGACGGTACAAGGTCGCCTTTCTTGAATTTGGTGCCCTTGATCTCCACGTCCTTGAGGAAGTACCCGTTTTGCTCCTTTGCCATCTTGTGGGTATCGAAGAAACCTTTGTCATCGGTATAGTCCCACTTCAGATTGGCAATGGGTTCGGGGAATTTCCCGCCTTCTTTCTTGTACAGTTCCTTGACCTTGTTCACGATTCTGACGATCATCTCACCGTCGGAAATGGCGTCTCCGGGCGGATTCCCGGCCTTGTGTCGCCATTGGACCAGACGACCGCTGTTGGTGAGACTTCCTTCTTTCTCAACCGAGCAGGCTGCAGGAAGCAAGAACACTTCGGTCTTGATCTTCTTGGGATCCATACCGGGGCCATGCCAGAAGGACGCGCTTTCGTTGTTGAAGATATTGGTGTGCACGAGCCAGTCGAGCTTGGCCAAAGCCTGGTTCGTCTTGTTGGCGTTCGGAGAACTCCCCGCTGGATTCTGGCTGAAGAGAAACAGCCCTTTGATTTTTCCCCCGTACATTTCGTCAAAGATGTCCATCCACGAGTACGTCTTACCGTCATCAGCCTTGGGTAGCCACGCGTACCCGAAGTCATTCTCTTTGGTGGCCTTGTCCCCGAAATAGGACTTGAGCAGACTGACGCTGTATTTGGAGTAGTTACCCCACCAGTTGGCAGACATGGGATCTGACGTCTTGGGCGTGTACGCTTTGTTATAATCCGAGAGAGTCTGCTGGGATGCTTTCGCTACCTTTAAGTATCCTGGCAGCAAATGCCACAATAAGCATCCGTCCGTGGAACCTTGCACATTGGGTTGGCCTCGCAAAGCGTTGATTCCTCCGCCAGGCACCCCGATGTTCCCGAGCAGAAGCTGCACGATCGCACTGGAACGAATGTTCTGGACTCCTACCGTGTGGTGGGTCCAACCCAGCGCATAGAGAACTGCGCCCGCTTTTCCCTTCTGACCCGTCGCAGAATAGGTTTCATACACCTTTAACAGATCAGGGACCGGCGTACCGGTGATTTCCGAAACCTTTTCAGGCGTGTAACGAGAATAGTGTTTCTTGAGCAACTGGAGAACGCAACGGGGATTCTGCAAGGTTACGTCTTTTTCCGGCAGACCCTTGGGTCCCTTCTTCACCGTCCAGGAGGACTTGTCATATTTGTGCGTCTTGGGATCCCAACCGGAAAAGAGTCCGTCGTTGAAGGAAAACTTTTCGTGGACAAGAAACGGAGCGTTTGTGTAGTTGACGACGTACTCTTTGAAGTATTTGTCATGGGAGAGGATGTAGTTGATCATGCCGCCGAGGAACGCGATGTCCGTCCCCGACCGCAACCCCGTCCAGAAGTCGGCCACCGCCGATGTTCTCGTAAACCGGGGATCTACCGAAATGATCTTGGCTCCCCGATCCTTGGCTTTCAGCACCCACTTCATGGAGATCGGGTGGTTTTCCGCGGCATTGCTGCCCATGATGAGAAAACAATCGCTGTTCTTCAGATCGATCCAGTGATTTGTCATGGCACCCCGACCGAACGACTCTCCCAGAGCCGCAACTGTCGGGCTGTGTCATATACGCGCCTGGTGGTCGATGTACACCAGACCGAGTGAGCGCATCAGTCCGTTGAGAGCCCAGCATTCGTCATTGTCGATGTTGGAACTCCCGATATGGGCCATGCTCTCGGTCCTGTTTACCACCTGACCTTTGGCGTTCTTGCTCACAAACGATGCATCGCGTGCTGCTTTCGCTCTTTTGGCTATCTCGGTAATTGCCCAGTCCCACGTTTTCTCCTCCCATTTGTCGCCGAACGGCGCCCGATAGAGCACCTTAGTGAGTCGATGGGGGTTGTTCGCTGTGGTCTGGAATACGGCCGAGCCCTTGGAACACAGTGATCCCTCATTGATCGGGTGATCCGGATCGCCTTCTATGTTGATGATTGTTTCTGTCTTGGGGTCAGCGCTGACGAGTAGCCCGCAGCCTACAGAGCAGTACGGGCAGATCGAGGTGGTATTTCGCGCGGTCTTCATCTTGGAGATCTTGAGCTCATCGGCAAAGGCCTTTATTGGCCCTAGATCCAGGCCAAGAGAAGAAAGTGCGACACCCGCGCCGACCACGCCGGAAATGACCAAGAAATCCCGGCGAGTGACGTCCATAAACGAGTCCTCCTTTCTCGCGGTGTTGTCCGGGTTGGCAGATTTCGTGAAAAGTGTGTGATGTTGCTGCAAGCTCCAGGGGCACCAGTACAGCAACCGTGAAGCAGGCCGCTCCGCCCGGTTCGAAGCAGGTGTGATGCTGCAGGGAGGCGATCGCCTTCCCGGACTGAATTGTGTCTACAGAGACGTAACCCCTATGTCGAGCCTGACATAATGCCGCAGAAGGGTCAAGATCTTTTTTTCCTGCAAAATCAATGCACTAATATCGTTGCAAAAGAGGATGACCCGATTCGTCACACAGTTATGGTCAGATTCGCACAACGCGAAGGCCTGCACGGCCACGAGACAGAATGGATTCACCTGACTGCCCCAGTGCAAACCTCCTTTTCCAAGGTCGCCTGCTCCGTCAGGCCCGGGTGCACTGCGCGGATCCGTTGAAATGCCGATGGTTCTTCATGGTTCCGGCTTTGGTCCGGTGCGTGCAGCGGCTTCGCGGCGTTTCTGACGCCACGTGAGGCAGTCTCGAAAACCCTATTGACAATGTCCATATATTCGGATATATCTCTATTCATATAGTTGGAAATGGTTCGTGTGGCTCGCTCAGAAAAGGAGGATGAGGTGAAAAATAGAGTCATGTGGATGTTGATGGTCTGCGGTATGGCATCAATTGGTATTGTGCCTCTCTCGGAAGCGGATTTTTTGAGTGATCTGCTGGCAAATCCTCCCCAAGCGCCATATGTGGATCGGCAGGGAGTGGCTGCTCGCGCGGGCGGCAGGACAGCCCTTGAAAAGAGAAGCACCGCGTATCGAGATGCCCGGCCTCAGAGCCGCACCGTCCTGATCACGCCTCAAGGGCCTTCGTTGCGGCATCACCGAGAGATAGCTCGATCTGGCCATGTTGCTGCAGCAAAACCCCGGAGCAATGTCGCGATGAGGCCCCGCACCAACCAGGCCCTTGCGTCCAATCTCCGCCCTGCGAGTGCTCCGCACGTCGCGACGCGGCCCCGGGTCGCGAGCCGCCCGGCTCCCGCGGTTCGGGGGCGACACGCGTATCAACGAAATTATTCGCCCAGGGTTCAGCCGCCTCTCACTGCGCCTGTACGCGCAGCGGCCTCAGACGGCCTATGCGCCGACTTACCGTCAACAGCCTGCGTATGCGGCAGCGCCCAACTACTATCAGGGGTACTCCTATCAAGGATGGGGCACCAACAATAACGCAGCCTCGTGCGGCCCTGGCCGGGCTTGAGGCTTCTGATTGCTCCGGTCGGAGCATGCGGGGTTTGTCGCCGGCGAGCGTGGAAGCCGGCGACGCGTCCGAGGGAGGTCTCTGTTTTTCTGCACGACGCATGCCGTCGGAAAGGATTTCAGGAGACCGCCCTTTGGCCGCGCACTGGACCTGCTGACCAGGTACGGGCTTTTGTTTTCTTGGTGTCTTTGTTGCTTTGTGGTTTAATTGGCCGCAAATGGTTGGGCTATGGGATCGTACGCTGGTGCACTCATTTTCAATGCTTTCACCTTGATTCAGGTCCAGTGGAGAATTGATCATGGTTACTGCCAGAGAGCTGATGACCCCTGAGTTTCACACGGTAGGGCAGGATGTACCGATCACCGAAGCTATTCGGCGATTTGAATCTGCCAGGGAAGAAGAACAGCGACGCGTGTTCGGCATGATGGTGACTGACGACGCGGGGAAACTGGTCGGCATCATCTCCATGTATGACATTTTGCTGTTTATTCGGCCGAAACACATTCACCTATGGGGGACGATGCAGGACATAGATATCTCCGGCATCATGGAGAGCGTGTGCGCTCAGGCCAAGTCGGTGAGGGTAGGAGATATCATGTCAACCGACGTGATAAGCGTTGCGCCGGACACTCATCTGATGGCTGTCTTGAACCTCATGATCAGGAAGCATGTCCGCCGACTTCCCGTGGTGAGCGATGAAACCATAAAGGGCATCGTGTACATATCGGATGTGTTTCGGTACATAGCCGACCATTACCTCTAGAAGATTCCATGCCTGCCTACCTCACGTGACGGAGAGGTGCTCCCGTGTTTGCCCCCTCGAAAAAGACCACTCTGGGTGGCTTGGTAGTTGGCTTTGCCATGAGGAAGGACGTCGTACGGCTGCCCGCCAGCGCATCTATCGCCACCGCGGTGAGACTGATCATCAAGAATAAGGTGAATGCCGTTCTGGTAACCGATGAAGGCGGAACCGCGAAGGGCGTGGTTTCCAAGACCGATATTACCGGTGCATATTACGCGGAAATGCCCGTAGATTCGCCTGTGGAACAGATCATGATGTCCCCACCCCTGTTCTGCCACAGTGACGATCCCCTGGAGTCCGCGCTCGAGACTATGCGGTCTTGCCGCGTGTACCGCCTGTACGTCCTGGAACGTGATGGGGACAGAGTGATCGGCGTATTGGCGTATCCCGATATTGTGGGACTCCTGTACCGATTCTGCTACACCTGCGACAAGAGCGTGGTGAACCGTCGACGTGACCGGGAAGCTGAGGATGCAACTCCTCGCCTTCGCATCAGAGATGTCATGACGCCATCGGTAAACTCTTTTCCTGACAACGCTACCCTTTCCGAAATCATGGAAGGACTCTCTGTATATCGTTTTGGAGCCGTTTTGATCACAGATGAAGGAAACCGCCCCTGCGGCGTGGTTTCCAAGACCGACCTGATTTTGGCTTATGCACGGGGTGTGTCCGCGGAGGTTGGGGCACGTGCGATTCTTGCCTCCGGAGATGTGGTCACGTGCGAGGAAGATCAGTTCATCGAGGACGCGATCCGAAAGATGATTTTCTCGGAGCGACACAGATTGTTCGTGCACAAAGGAACTCCGGAACACATTGTCGGGGTGTTCTCGCTTTCAGACGCGGCTCGCCTGCGGTCCGGGTCTTGCAAAGCTTGCGTGAGCAGTCGCATCCGTGTCGAAGATGACCAGTGAAGCGAGACCTCTTGACACCCCGCCAGGAATCGCACAGACAAAGCCTTGGCAACAACCATGCCCCCGGTGGGGGCACAGCGAACGATGAAAATGGCACCCTGTCCAGCAACCGGCAGGAGCTGGCAAGTGCTTGAAGTTCTTGGGGATGGGGGTTCGGGAGAAGGCCCTCCCTCGAAAATGCATTTTCATGGGAATCGCAATGAGGTTCACTTTAGTCTCACGCGATGAGGATCTTGGCGGCTGAATCGCACCTGGATGCGGGAAGCCCCTGGCACACGCACCTCACGCGGCACGCGCATGGGGTGCGAAATGCATTGTTAAGACGCGTGTTAGGGTGCATTATGCACCGGTTGTCTTCCGTTTACCGGGCCGTAAATGAGCCTGCCCTCCTTCCTTAAAGGTTTCTGGCCAATCCGAACCACTTGGCACAGGATTTGCTTACAGATGGGGCAGGAGCCGACCATGAAGATAGCGATCCCCGAACACCAGGGCCGTGTAGCGCCGGTCTTTGACACATGCCGGCGGATCCTCGTCTATGCGCAGGACGCGGACAAACAGGCGTTGATCGGGCAAGAAGACTGGTCCCGGATTGCCGCTCAGGGGAGATCCGTCCGACTCAAAGAGCTTGAGATCGATGTGTTGCTGTGCGGCGCGATCAGTTGCGGGATTGAGGACCAGATTCATTTGCAGGGCATACGGCTCATTGCCTGGCTGGCCGGAGACTTGCCGGACGTGCTCACGGCTTTCCAAAGCGGAAGGATCATGGACCCGTGTTATGCCATGCCAGGCACTCTGTTGTGCCGGCAGCGGCGACAGATGAGACAGGGGAACAGGGGACGAAAGAATTACCCGCCGGGTGTCCGCGGAAAGGAAAGAAAGCTCTTTCCGGATTAGAATGAATGCGACTTCACGCGCGGGGAAGTCGGGCATTTGCGTCGATGCGATGGGTAAGATTTCATCGAGGCGTCTGCCCGACTGTCCCCGGATTTCGGCGACAGGCACAGAGTAGTTCCGAGGAGTAAAGCAAACAGGTCTCGTGTATCACGATGAAGACCACTTAGTTCGAATGAAAAGGAGATCAGCGTACATGTCTTCGAAAACCATAGCAGTTCCGTCGATGCATCCGGGAGGGCTCGACGCGATGCGTGCAGGACACTTCGGCCATTGCGACGTTTTTACGCTCATACACGTGGACGAAGGACAAATCCGTAATGTTTCCGTGGTCCAAAACCCTCCCCATCAACAGGGTGGATGTCAGGCCCCTGTATCGTTGCTCCACCAGAGCCAGGCTCACGCGTTAATCGTGGGCGGGATAGGCATGCGGCCGCTCATGGGTTTCCACCAGGTGGGAATCGAAGTCTATTACGGCCCTGAAGGTGAAACGGTAGGAGCGGTTGTCGACTATCTGCTCCAGGGCAAGCTTCAATTGATACAGCCAAACCAAGTTTGCGGCGGGGGCCAGTTCTGAAAGGGGCGACCCGGAGGATACGATGAAAATCGCGGTTACGGCAATGGGCAAAGAGGTTGACTCCGATGTGGATCCTCGGTTCGGTCGCGCACAATACATTGTGATCGTGGACCCGAGCGGAAACCTGCTCGACGTAGTGGATAATTCGAAGAACGTCAATGCCATGAGCGGAGCAGGAATTCAGACGGCAAAGATCATGGCAGACAACAAGGTGGATGTGCTTATGACCGGCCACTGTGGTCCGAATGCATTTCGTGCGTTGCAGGCCGCGGGGATAAAGGTAGTGGTGGAGCAGTCGGGAACAGTGAAAGAAGCTGTCGAGCGATTGAACCGCAACGAGGTCGGTTTTGCGGATCAACCGAACGCGGAACCTCACTGGTAGCGCAATACGGCCTGGACTCGCGGGTGCAGGATGTGCCGTCTGCGCAAGAATTGCTTGGCATGGGACCTCCTCCCCGGCCAAAGTGGAAGAGGGCGGTGAAATGATTGTGGAGAGAATGGGCCGTTCGCCCGCCCTTTTCCACCGTCGAAACGTAGAATTGCACGGAGTGTAATGCACAGACCATGGATTTGACTTTCTTGTTTTCAATCCCCTGGCAGTCGGTAATCGTAGGAGCAGTCCTCATTTTCTTGGTGATCGGCAGTTGGACGTGGTTCGTACACGGTTCGGACCCGGAAAGAGGCACCATAGACTCTCCGGATGCCACGGCCTATCTGAGGGGAAAATGCGGCGACGCGATGAAGATCTCGCTTAATTTTGCGCAAGATCGCGTGATCGACGCAAAATACTGGACGGACGGCTGCCGGATGAGTAGCGCGTGCGGCGCGGCCGCGGCAAGACTCGCGATGAATAAGACGGTAGAAGAAATTGCCGACATAGACTACGCGGCGATCGAAAGAGAAGTCGGGTGCTTGCCGGAAGAGGACCAGCACTGCGCCACTCTTGCTGCCGGAACCCTGCAGGAAGCCGTGAGAGTCTACCTGGTGGGACCTGAAGCGCCGTCCCCATCAACCCCCAACATTCAGCCCGCATTGAGGAACCCCAAGCAAACCGGCTGAATTCTTCGTGTGGATGTCATCGTATGATTGTAAGCGTAGCAAGTGGAAAAGGCGGAACCGGCAAGACCACCATCGCGACCAGCCTGGCAGCGGTGCTCGGTTCCCGTGCGCAGTTGCTGGACTGTGACGTGGAGGAGCCCAATTGTCACATCCTCGTGAAACCGACCCTGCAGACGAGTGAATCCATTACTGTGGCTGTACCGGTGGTGGATACTGCCAAATGCACACTGTGCGGGAAGTGCGGAGAGGTGTGCCGGTTCAGCGCGATTATCGTCATTGGCGAGCAGGTCCTGACTTTCCCGGAATTGTGCCACGGATGCGGAGGATGTTCGCTTCTGTGTCCGGAAAAGGCCATAAGCGAAGGCACCCGGGAATTGGGTGTCGTCGAGACCGGATGGGCCGGACCGGTTGCATTTGTCCAGGGACGTCTCCGTGTGGGCGAGGCCATGTCTCCCCCCTTGATCAGGGCGGTCAAAGGCAAAATCGATGACCGCAAGATTGCCATATTGGACGCCCCTCCCGGCGCGTCCTGTCCGGTGATACACACGGTCATGGGTTCGGACTTCCTCATCCTGGTTACCGAGCCAACGCCTTTTGGTCTGCACGACTTGGGGATAGCGGTTGACGCAATTTCCGGGCTTGAGATTCCGCTTGGCGTCATCCTGAACCGCTCGGACGTAGGAGACGGGAAGGTGCAAGAGTTCTGCCGCCACAGGGGCATTCCCCTTCTCGCGGAGATACCCCACGATCGCGGAATCGCGGAAGGATACGCGAGGGGTAATTTGCTTGTGGACTCGGCTCCCCAGGTACCGGACGCTGTTCCTCGAGCTCTTCGAAAAGATCACCGCGTTGACCAACGAACCCACATCAACTTTCAAGGAAACACTATCGTGAAGGAACTCGTCATCATCAGCGGCAAGGGCGGTACAGGAAAGACGAGCCTCACCGCAAGCTTCGCGTTTCTGGCCAGAGACAAAGTGCTCGCGGACTGTGACGTGGACGCGGCGGACCTGCACATCCTTGCGCATCCGAAGAACATCCTTGAGGAAGACTTTCGTGGTGGAGTCAAAGCCCGGATAGATCCCCGCAAGTGTACTCAGTGCGGCGTGTGCAGGGACACGTGTCGTTTTGGGGCGATTTCCGACGAACCGGCAGTGAAGCGGCTCTCGTGCGAAGGGTGCGGAGTCTGTGCTCATGTCTGTCCGGAACAGGCGATTTGCCTTGAAGAAGGACTGAATGGCCATTGGTTCATTTCAGAGACTCGGCTCGGGCCGATGGTTCACGCGGCCCTGTTGCCCGGTGAAGAAAACTCCGGTAGATTGGTGGCTCTGGTGAGGAATCAGGCAAAGGTCTTGGCGAGACAGCAGGAGAAATCCTTGATTCTGGTGGACGGAGCCCCCGGAGTCGGTTGCCCGGTGATCTCCTCGATTACCGGAGCGGATCTCGTCCTTATTGTCACGGAACCTACCCTGTCCGGATTGCACGACATGAAGCGAGCAATTGAGCTTGTTCGTGGATTTCGGATGCCGTTTGCGGTGGTCGTCAACAAGCACGACGTAAACCCGGATGTGGCCGAACAGATTGAGCAGGCAGCGGTCCAAGCGCAAGGCAAGGTTCTGGGCCGCATCCCCTACGATCCGCAGGTGATCCGATCCATGGTGCAGCGGCATTGTGTGGTGGAAGACGGCGACTCCCCTGCAGGTCGGGCTGTTCGGGAAATCTGGAGCAGGCTGGAGCCGGATCTCGTGTGCTGAGGAGAAAACCTGTGGAAGTGGAAACTACAGAAGCCCAAGTGAGAAGTGCGCTCACGGAAATAGTCGATCCGGAAACGGGGCTGAATATCATGCGCATGGATCTTATTCGCGACCTGAAGGTGACAGCGGACGGCTGTGTGAGCCTTGTGTTCCGCCCGTCGTCTCCTGTCTGCCCCATGGCATACTCGCTGGCGAATGCCATCAAGAAGAGACTCCAAACCGTCGACCGGGTCATTTCCATCAATATAAAAGTAGAGAACTTCGAGAGGGCTGCCCATTTGGAAGGCCTCTTACAATAATCAGTGCTGAGCGTCCGAAGAAAGGGAAAGTGATGCCGATCCACGAATACAAGTGTACAGAATGCGGCAAAGTGAGTGAACTCCTCGTGGGGATCGGAAGAAATTCCGATGACCTCGTCTGTGCTTCGTGCGGAGGATCCCAGCTGGAGAAACTGATGTCCGCGGCGGCTATTTCCGTCAACAACTCGCCCACAGGCCATGCGCACGCGGGTGGTTCTACGTGCTGTGGAGGCTCTCCGTCCGCCCAAGGATGCACACCCGGGCAATGCTGCGGCTCCACGTGAGCAAGCCTGGTGCGCGGTCCTTCAACTTGCTTGACATGGATGTGCGTCGAGTGGATGACTCGATGAGCGAGGGAGAAACCACTGTCATGCGTGGTGGCGACATTCAGGTCTGCTCGTGGAACTGTCGGACTACGAGGGACCGGCCTTGAGTCCGAAACGGCATGAATAGCGCGATCGTCACCATGATCAGGATTGCGCAATAGGCTCCTAACCCACAACGGAGGTTCACTATGCAGACACCAGACCCAAGCGACTTTGCCAAGACCGTTGTCCTCGGTGGGGCGCGGCTCAGCGTGAACGACGACTTTATCGCTCAGCCTCTTGCCTTACCAGCTCACGACCTGAACTCCATCGGTGCGTGCAAGAAGGTTTCCATCACGTGCATCTCGGAAGTGGGTTGGTGGGACAACCAGGTGCTGCTCGCCGATCTCACCAAGGGTGGCGGTCCGGCAGAAGCGGACCAGTGGAATAGCGCGTGGACCCCTTCCAACGCGGCGGGTAGTTGCTCCCTGGTCGAAGTGGAGAGCCTTGACGGCTCTCGCACCACGTTCCTTGTGGACACGGGGTGGAACAAAGAATACATGGACGAGCGCTTCAGGGCCGAAGGTGTAGACAGGATGCTCAAGAACGGTGAGATCGCGTTTCTTTATCTCACCCACGAGCACCTTGATCACTTTTGGGGGCTTGAGGCGGTCCTCAAATACAACCCCGAAATTCCCATCATCCTTCCGAGCACTTTCCATGCTCCGGCTTTGAAGTATTTGACCGGCGCAGATTTCGCAAAGCCGGGAGCCAAGAATGCCATTCCCTACAAGGGAAAGCCTATCACCTTCCAGGTGGGGCATATGACCAAACTGATGGACGGCGTGGTATCTGCGGGGTTTGACGTTCCCATCATTCTCAAGGTCCAGGGCGAGCAATCCTTGTATTTTCACGTGAAGGACGCGGGCGTCGTGCTGTTCACCGGCTGCTGCCATCAAAACATCATCACGTTTGCCGATTACGCGATCGCCAACCTCAATGCAGGAGGAAAACTGTACGGGGTATACGGCGGCTTGCATCTTGCGCCATTCGGTTCCCTGGGAGAGCAGGAGAGTGGCTGGATAGACAAAATGGGGTCGTACGGATTCAAGAAGATTGCTGCGAACCACTGCACCGGAATTCTTGCCATCCAAAAAATGCATGAACTCGGGTACCCGGTGGTACGTGGCAACGCGAAAAATGGTTCCCAGAGCGATCTGTACATAGGCAACGGCGATCGTATCGTCTTTGGATAAATTCCGGACAGACTCGGGAAACGAAAGCCCAAGGAGACAACCGAGTGAGCACATCGGGTACACACGACATCCAAGCTATTATTTTGGTGAATGATCCAGGCCAAGCCGAGGGGATCGCAGGTGCACTCGCGCAGAGGGGTATCTCTGCCGCCATTAGCACGGATCCTGAAGAGGTTCTCCTCGCATGTCGCTCTCAGAGCCCTCATCTCGTCGTGGTACAAGACGACCTCGGTCAGATGAACGGAATGCAGTTCCTGGCCGCTTTGCTCAAGATATCCTGGACCACTTCTTCTATCCTCATATGCGACGAGGAAGAGGAGGTCGTACACGAAAGGACTGAAGGTCTGGGCATCCTGGGCAGCATCAGGGGTGTCAACGATAAAGACGGGTTGCAAAGACTTCTCGATGTATTCTTTCGCATCGGATTGGCCGGCCAATGACGACGTGCCCAGGTTCACGGGTACGACGCTTTCAGTCTCTCGCGTGTCTCGGCCGGGCAGGATGAGGTGACCATGGATGTGATCACGTACAGGCCTATTGGCGTCATTCATTCGCCGTTCAAAGACGTGGAAGGCGTGCCTATACAGCCGGCCGCGGCCTCGGGGGTGAAAGGGACGGTCGAGTTGAATCCCGAAATGGCAGCCGGTTTGAAGGACCTGGATGGTTTCTCGCATGTCATTCTCCTGTATCACTTTCATCTCTCCGAGGGTTACTCGTTGGAAGTGATCCCGTTCCTCGATGACGTCGAGCGAGGGGTCTTTGCCACCAGGGCCCCGCGGCGGCCCAATGCCATCGGGCTTTCGGTGGTGAGGCTGAACGAGGTCAGAGGCAACACCCTTGAGATAGAGGATGTGGATATGGTAGACGGAACGCCTCTTATTGATGTAAAGCCGTTTGTGCCTGCATTCGATCTTCGGCAGCCGGAACGCGTAGGATGGCTGACCGGAAAGGAGCGGGCGGTCCTCAATACGGTAGCGGACAAGCGATTCGATCGCTCATGACCCTTTGGCCTCGTTTGATGCCGATTCGCTTTCACACGGGTAAGATAGTAGAGCTGGGGATCTCCTGAGCGAAGTGATCAGACGGCTCTGCGTCGTCTGTAGCGAAGGGGGTCCCCAGCCTGCGCCAAGTTGTGCGGTCGAAAGCGAATCGATTTGACGCGCCTGCGGTGACGACGGTGCACGACCCGAACGTGATATCCGCTCAGCTGAAACCGGAAGGAACCTCGGCAAGCGCACAGAAAGCCGTGCTGAAAGGCACTGAGAATGGCCCCAATCAGCAACGGCGGTTCAGTATCATTGAGAGCAACGCTGTAGTATAATAAGAAGTTGTGAAAGACCCCGAGCTGAGGGAGTCTCGGGACGCCGGTCATTTTTCATGAGGTGAGGAGTAGTCGGCCTCACCACGCGAAGACACTCGGGGAGCGGAGCAGGTCATGCAGAGGCAGACTGGGCAAGTTATTCATTTCAGTGACTACTTGAGACGTAAATCGCCGGGAATTATCAGAGGAGTCGGGCTGTGTGCTGTCTTTTCTCCACAGGGTGATTGGGCTTTTGATTACGCCCTGTCTCTGGCGAGATATCACGGAACCAAGCTCAATATCTTTCATTTCCTTGAATCCCCGTATGTCTTGAGAAGAGACGTGGTGTTTGTCGACCCTGAAAGACAGATTACTGCACGGGTGACGCCGGAACTCGTTGCCCACAGAGACAAAGCGCTGCGCGAGGCGTTTGAAGACCGCCTGAGCGATTACGCGGACGTGGGATTCCGGCTTTGCGAAGGGAACGACGAATTCGAGCTTCGCAAGTGTTTCAGGAAGGGCCAATACGAAGTCCTGGTCATCGGTTATAAGGAAAAGGGCGCGAGTTTCGGGGGAACTACCACTATCGAGGCCTTTGCCTCCAAATTCCGGGGTCCTGTAGTGCTGGTCGGTCCGAACTCTCCGGATTCCTACTATCTCAATCAGGCTGCAGAAAGGCGCGCTGTCGACCTCATGATACCCGACGCGAAGTGGCACCGTATCGAGAGCTGAGCACTCTTTTGGAAGCAAGTGGCATCAGCAACCGTACCCGCCCTTTTTCCCCGTTGCCCCTATTCATATCCGATATACGGAACGAGATCCCCAGACCACCGCGGTTGCCAGGTCGCTTACTTGAAAGCCCACTGGCATCAGGAATGGTCCAGGCCGAGCCGCTTCATTTTTCGCCACAATGTGGTCTTGTTGATGCCGAGTTCGCGGGCAGCGGCAGTCTTTCTCCCGTTGTTACGGGTCAATGACTCTACGATGACGCGCGTTTCCGTTTCAGCCAAAGTCAGGCCCGTGGAGGATCGCACGTCAGACCGCACGGCTCTCCGCAAGGGCTCCGGGAGATGAAGCATCCCGACAAGGCCGCCGCGGCACAGTATGAACGCGTGCTCAATGGCGTTCTCGAGTTCTCTGATATTGCCGGGCCAGTCGTAGCCCATGAAGGCAGAAAGCGCCTCCTGCGAAAGGCCGGAGATATCTCTTCCCTTGAGCAGATTGAAATGATCGACAAAGTGTTGCGCCAGAATCGGGATATCTTCTTTTCTCTCCCTCAGAGGCGGAAGAGACAACTTGAACACCTGTAGCCGATAATACAGATCTTCACGAAAGCGGTTCTCCTGTACGAGGGCCGTCAAGTCCTTATTGGTTGCGGCAAGCACACGGACGTTGGCAGTAACCGTCCTTGTCCCGCCCAGTGGTTCGTACACCTTTTCCTGAAGCACACGAAGAAGCCGCACCTGCAGAGCGGGCGTGATATCGCCGATTTCATCCAGCAGGATGGTGCCTCCTTCTGCCCGAGCGAATCGACCGGGCTTGTCACGTTTCGCGCCGGTGAAGGCTCCTGCCTTGTATCCGAAAAGTTCGGATTCCAGAAGGGTGTCTGGGATCGCAGCACAATTCACCGTGATCAGGGGTTTCTTCGCGCGGGAAGACAGATTGTGAATCGCCCTGGCCAGCAGTTCCTTACCGGTGCCGCTTTCGCCTTCGATCAGTATGGTGCTGTCGCTCATGGCTACGTCGGGGAGAATCCCGAACATTGCCTTCATGTCCGGATTCCGGGAAATGATATCCTCAAAGGAATAAGATTTCTGGACTTCCTTGCGCAGAGTCTCGACAAGGGTGAGGTCGCGAAAGGTTTCCACTCCTCCCACGAGTGTGCCGTCAGCATCTTTGAGCATCGACGTACTGATGCTTATGGGCACCCGTCGGCCGTCAGCGCGAAGAATGTACACTGCCCGGCTCACCACCGACCGGCCGGTCCGCACGGTTTCCTTGAGTGCGCAATCCCCTTCGCAGATTTCCGCGCGAAAGACCTCGCAGCACGGTTTGCCCACTGCCTCTTCGGCAGGCACGCCGGTGATTTCCTCTGCAGGCGCGATTGAAAGACGTGATACGGAAGCCCGCGTCTACGGTGAAGACTCCATCGGCAATCGAGTCGAGGATCATCCGCATTTCGTCGGTGGTAAGGTTACGTCCTGTTGCTTCAGTAGCTCTCATCTGCAAGAAACCCGTAGTGTAAGTGTTCACAAATAGATGATATTACCTCATCGGCCCAGATGCCAGGGCTTTCTTCGTTTGCTCAAGCATACCACGGATCTCTTGACGGTTGCGTCCCATTGACTTGCGACCTTGATGCCCGTATCTTGAGCTCCCATGAGAGTGGCTCACCTGACAGATCTGCATTTTGGTAACCGCGTACGTCCGGACATGCTCGCGTCCCTGATAGAGGACGTGAATGCGCAGTTGCCGGAACTCGTGGTCGTTACCGGTGACGTGACAGACCATGGCAGGGTTTCGGAATTCCGAAGCGCACGGGACTTCCTCGCTTCCTTGCACGCGCCCACGCTGAGTGTGCCGGGCAACAGAGAAGTGGGGCTTTCGGCTTTTTGGGAGTGGATGTTCCCGCGATTTGCCATGCGACGTTACCGTCATTTCTTTGGCCCGAGTGACCGGGTTTTGTATTGCTGTGAAGACTCGAAGCTCGCATTTATCGGTCTGAACTCGGTGCATCCGTTTCCATCCTGGCCGGGAAGCATCTCCCGGGAGACCCGATACTGGCTCAAGGCAGAGGCTGCGGCTCTGAAGGGTTTTCGGAAAATCCTCTTTTTGCACCATCCGGTCATGCCGGTGATTCGGGGATCGTCGTTTTGGGCTCACAGCCTGTCCGACGCGGGAGAGCTACTAAATATCAGTTCAGAGACGGGTATCGTATTGATTTTGCAAGGCCACAAGCATCGGTCGGCAGTGGTGGAAGTCAGCGTGCCTGCGCGAAACGCGCGCGTGGTGGTTTCTGCCGCGGGTGCCCCGCTGATGACTTTCTGGGACCCTTCGTACCACATGATCGACATTCTCGATTCGGAAATTGTCGTGCACCCTCGGGAGTTCATTGACGGCAGTTTTATGGGAAACGGCGCGTACCGGTTCGGGATTGTGGTAAGCTAATACGGATCGCTTTTGCTTGTATAAATTGGTGCAGTCCGGGGATCTCGCTACGGACGCCCCAAAGCCCTCTCATCTTTTCGTTCAGGAGACCTCCAGCCTTTCGGTCTTACTCGTTTGAACCCCAATCGGTATGAGTCAGCTAGGCCAGACCGCCCGGTCGAAGCGCACACGGCGGGCCACAGATGGGCGCGTGAGTCGGGCAATTCCCGCTAGGCCGCTCTGCCTGAAGAGGTATCTTTGAAGGACCTATCAGGGTGGCGTTTTGTGGGTCTTGTGTGGTGGTTCGCAACAGAACGTGGCCACCTCTGTATCGGTGGAAGGTGTATGGAGCGCAACGCAGGCAGTTGGCAGTCTTGTGATATGATTTAAGGGAACACTCTGTGATTCTCGCACACCCGGGAATACGGTCCGCGGCATTCCTTACCATCTCGACCTCAGTGCGAGCCTCCGGAGTATGATCCGGGGCTCGCCGAGGTATCTCTTTTTCCGAGTCGTAAAAGAGTCTCATGCCTCAGTTGCGGCAGCTCATCCCCCTGCGTCTTTCAGAGCAACCCCTTGGAGGACAGCATGCTGTCGGCCGGCACGAGGTGCTTGCTGAGCCAATGTTTGGCCTGGGGGGCCTTGAGAGCCACGCCCATGATCTCGGTGAGGAAGAGGATCGGCATCTGGTACACCTTGCCGGTGGCCTTGGCCATGTCTGCCTGCCTGGTGTCCAGGTTTGCCTGGCACATGGGGCAGAACGTCACCATCGCGTCAGCTCCCACAGCCTTGGCCATGTCAATGAGCTTGCCGGAAAGCTTGAGCACCAGGTCTGTGCGGGTCAGAGCCAACGAGCCTCCGCAGCAGTCGGTCTTGTACGGCCAGGAAAGCACTTCCGCGCCCATGTCCGCGAGGATGTGGTCCATTTGCGTGGGATTCTCCGCGTCCTCCGGCTCAACCACGTCGGTGGGGCGCACCGCGTAGCAACCGTAATAAGGCACTACTTTCAGGCCTTCCAGTGGCTTGGTCACGCGCTCTTTCAAGCGGGCACGCAGTTCCTGCACGTCAAACATGTCCATGCCGGACATAACCTTGATCCCGCCCTTGAACGGAAAACGAGCCTGAAGCTCCTTCTCTTTCAAAAGGTGCATGGCCGCAGCCTTCATACGCACGTGACAACCCGCGCAAGGAGCGACCACATCCTTGCCGATCCGTTCCGCGGTCATCAGGTCCTTGGCAGGCAACGCGATCTCCAGAAACGCGTCCACCATGTGAGCAGACGACGCGCCGCAACACGTCCAGTCGGGAATTTCTCTGAGGGAAACACCAAGCCTTTCCGCAACACTCCTGAAAGAATCGTCCAACTCCTGGGCAGAGCCTTTCAGAGTACATCCGGGGTAATAGCTGAATTCCATTGTAAACCTCTCGGCCTTTTCTCACCGTTCGCCGGAAGAAGCCTTGCGCGCTCGGGGCGAACCCTTCTCTGTTCTGCAAAGGCAGAAGATGTTGGCCCGGCGCAACTCCGGGCGCGAAAGACCAGTACCCGTATATTGCCCGAACACAGGAGCCCGGGCTCTGTTCGCATGCCCTTGAGGGGCAGTAATCGTTTCCTTAGCCTACCAGGTGATCTGGTACCCACGCGGGCTCTCGACCGAGGCTATGCCCCAGCGCATTCCGAGTGGGGTTACTTCACACCCGCGTGTTTGAAGAGTTCCTTCACCTCGGCTGCACTCGATGCAAAGTGAGGCAAAAGATGGATCTTGCCCTTCTTGAACATCGACATACCAAGTTCCATATCGTTGAAGTACGTCTTGGTCTTCATCTTGTACATGCCGATGAGGGTCAGTTCATGCACGCGACCGAACATGCGCACGTTCTTCATGAAGCTCGTGTGGAACGTCGGCACCGGGGAGTTCCTGTCGCCGAACCCTTTCTTGAGCATCTGATGGCGGATCGGATCCAGGAGGGCTGGCACATCGATGCCGTTGGGGCACCGCGCACCGCAGGTGTGACAAGTGAGGCACAGCCAGATGCTCTTGGACTGCACAATACGGTCCGCATCACCCAACACGGCAAGGCGCACAAGCTGGTGCGGCAAAAGATCCATCTCCGGCGCCACAGGACATCCTGCGGAACACTTGCCGCACTGGAAGCATCCGTTGATTATCGAAGCCAGTTCACCGGCCGGGAGACTCGCTCCACTGGCCGATACCTTCATGCTGGACTGCTGCATCTCTCTCTCCTGAAAGGGCGACCGTTACTGCATGACCCGGTAAAGGTCGTACGCTCTGGGTTGCTGGGAAGTACGCATTCCTTATTATCAGTTTTTACGTCGTACCGCCAGGATTCCGGGGAAAACCTGACAGGCACGACGAATTGCTCACCCATACAAACTCGGATCAGCCTGCCTCGCCCAGCAGCGCGTCGATCTCTTCAAACACCTGATCATCTCTGAAATGCTGAAGTTCGATGGCCTTGCCGGGACACACCGACGCGCATATACCACAACCCTGGCACAGTGCGGTCAGGATTTCGGCTGAATGCTCCTCGTTGATGAACGGCGCACCGTACGGACACAACCTCACGCATGTCAAACACACCGCGCACTTGGTCGGATCCACTTTGGAGACGACTCCGGGGAACGTCATCTCGTCCTTGCTCAGAATGATCGAGGCTCGCTGTGCGGCCGCGGTCGCCTGCGCCATTGCCTCGTCAAGAGGCTTGGGATAGTGGGCCAGCCCTGCGAGGAACACTCCCTCTGTGGTAAAGTCCACCGGACGCAGTTTCATATGAGCTTCCACAAAATACCCTGACGCGTTGACCGTGACTTTGAACAGCTGGCCCAATGCCCGGGTGGATTCGCCAGGGTCTACGGCCGCAGCCAAGGTGAGGACATCGGCAGGAATCGTGATGTCCTGATTCAACACCTGATCCCGTACCACCACCTTCAATTTATCACCCGCGGCCTCCACGATGGGCTTGGCTTCCGGGTCGTACCGGACGTAGATCGTTCCGGCTCTCCGGGACGCGGTGTAGTGCTTTTCAAGAAGCCCGTACGTTCTCAGGTCGCGGTAGAGGATGTAGTTCTTCACATCAGGATTGATTTCCCTGAGCCGTTCGGAGAGCCGAACGGATCCAGAACAACATACTTTGGAGCAGTAGGGCCGCTCGTCACACCGGGAGCCCACACACTGAATAAAGACCGCGTTCTTGATCTGCTTGAGGGTCGGGTCCCCTGCCATGATCCGTTCTTCCAGCGTATGCTGGGTATGAACGGCCGGATGCTCACCGTAAAGATACTCGGTAGGTGTGGACTCTTTCCCGCCGGTCGCGATCACTGCCGCGCCGAACTCTATTTCCGTGGGCTCACTGCCGGCCGGAGTGATCTTGGCCTTGAAGTGACCCACATGTCCTGAGAGGTCGGAGAAAGTGGCGCTCTTGAAAAGTGATATCTTGGGATGGTTCTCCACCTTTTGGACGAGATCAGCCAGGAACGGCTTGACCTCTTCTCCCTTGATAGTTCTCTCGATAGACAGGGCGTTGCCGCCGAGCCGGTCGCTCTTTTCCGCCATATACACCTGAAAGCCCTGATCCGCGAGGTTCAATGCCGCAGCCATGCCTGCAACACCGCCGCCCAACACGAGGCCGTTCGGGACGACCTTCATCTTGCCCTTCTGGAGCGGTGCGAGCAGTCGGGCCCGGGCAACGGCCATGCGGGCCAGATCCATTGCCTTTTTGGTCGCGTCTTCCTTGTGTGTGGCATGCACCCAGGAACACTGGTCACGGATGTTGGTCATGGTGAACAGGTAAGGGTTCAACCCGGCCTTTTCCATGGTCAGTTGGAACATGGGCTCGTGGGTTCTCGGACTACACGCGGAAACCACCACGCGGTTCAGGTTGTGTTCCTTGATAATCTCGAGGAACTGTTCTTGCGTGTCCTGAGAGCAAGTGAACAGCTTCTCGTCCGCAAACACCACGTTGGGGAGCGTTTTCACATGCTCCACCACCGCGGGCACATTCACCACATTTGCGATGTTGATACCGCAGCGGCAGATGAACACACCGATGCGCGGTTCTTCTTCTGATACGTCACGCTGGGGCGGAAACTCCTGTTTGGTTTCCAGCGTGTGCCTGGCCGAAGCAAGCAGGCTCGATGATGCGCCTGCAGCGGCAGACGCTTCCATGACCGTTTGCGGGATGTCTTTCGGTCCCTGCAACATGCCTGCCACGAACACGCCCGGACGTGTGGTTTCCACCGGCGCGAACGAACTGGTCGAGCAGAACTCGGACTCGTTGAGCTCCACCCCGAGTTTTGCGGCAAGGGTGCGGGACTCCTCGGAAGTCTTCAGTCCTACGGCAAGGACCAGCATGTCAAAGGTCTCGGTCTGAAGCTTCTGGTTGTCATCCAGATAGATCACGTTGAGATTGTGCGTGAGCGGATCTTCCACCACGTGGCTCACCATGGATCGGATGAATCGCACTGAGCCCGAATTTTTGGCACGCTCGTAGTACGCGTCGAAATCCTTCCCGTACGCGCGCATGTCCATGTAGAAAATCGTGGGTTCGATGTTCGTGTCGTGCTCTTTCGCGATGACCGCTTCCTTGATCGACGCCATGCAGCAGATCGCGCTACAATGCGGCATCCCCTTTTGCGGGTCGCGTGATCCTACGCACTGAATCCAGCCCACCTTTTTCGGATGGTGTCCGTCTGAAGGACGTTTCACCTCGCCCGCGTTTGGGCCGGACGCGCTGAGCATACGCTCGAACTCCATGTTGGTGAGCACGTTGGGCGCAGTGCCGTACGAGAATTCTCCCCGAACCTTGTCTGGATTGAGCATTTCGTATCCGGTGGAAAGGATGACGGTTCCCACATCCACCTGGATCAGCTCGTCCTCCATGGTGTGTTCAATGGCCTGCGCAGGACACGCCTTTACGCACTCCATACATTCGGAGCACACCCCGCAGTTGAGACACCGGGCTGCCTCTCGGGCTGCTTCGTTTTCAGGGAAGGCCTGTTCCACTTCCTGGAAGCCCTTCCTCTGCGCGACCGTGAGTTCCGGATTCTTGGCCCGTTTTTCAGGCCGAATCTCCTCGGAGATTGGCGGATACTCGGGATTCTCGGCAAATTGAATGGGGCGTCCTGCGGTCATGTCAGCCCCTTCCAGGAACCGCTGGATGGACTCTGCAACTTCCCTACCCGCGGCCACAGCTTCCACCACCGTGGCAGGGCCGGTTCCCGCATCACCACCCGAGAAGATGCCTTCTATGCTGGTGCCATAGGTGACCTTGTCTATCCCGATCGTATTTCTGCGCGTCCTGTCAAGCCCGGACACCGCATCCCACAAGAGCGGGTCAATGGTTTGACCGATAGCGGGGATGATCGTGTCAACTTCCAGCACAAACTCCGATCCTTCCTTGGGAATGGGTCTGCGTCTTCCGGAATCGTCGGGCGGGCCCAGTTCCATCCGGATGCATTTCAGGCCGCTCACTTTGCCGTCAGCCGCAAGCACCTCCACTGGCGCTGCCAGGTATTGGATCTTGACACCTTCCTCAATGGCTGCGTCAATCTCTTCTCCGAACGCAGGCATTTCCTGCCGGGTTCGCCGATACAGGATGGTGACCTGGCTTGCGCCCATACGGACCTGCATTCGAGCCGCATCTATGGCCACGTTCCCGCCGCCGATAATGACCGCGTTCTTCGCCTTCTCGGTCCACTGGCCAAGCGCTGCCTGTTTCAGGAAATCAACCCCCTGCACGACACCGCTCGTATCTTCGCCCTGGATGCCCATCTTGGCACCCTTCTGGCATCCCACTGCGAGGAAGATGGACTTGAATCCCTGATCTTTGAGGTCCTGAATGCTGACATCCTTTCCCAGAGCGGTGTTGGTCTTTGCTTCCACACCCAGATTGAGGATGTGTTGGATTTCCTTTTCCAGGATGTCCCGCGGAAGGCGATATTCAGGAATTCCCACACGCAGCCAGCCTCCCAACACAGGACCGGCTTCAAAAATGGTTACCTTGAAACCCCTGAGCGCCAGGTAGTACGCTGCAGACAGGCCGGCAGGTCCGGAACCCACGATGGCAATCTTTTCTTCCCTCGGGGTGATTTCCGGGATGTTCAGCGTGCTGTAATCCACCTGATCCGCCGCGAAGCGTTTCAGTTTGCAGATCGATACGGGTTCATCTTTCTCGGCCCTTCGGCAGACCTTTTCGCAGGGATGGGGGCAGACTCTCCCCAATACGCCGGGAAGGGGCAAATTCTTGTAGATAAGTTCAATGGCTTCCTTGTACTTGCCGACCTTGATGAGCTGAACGTATCCCTGCACATTGATGTGCGCGGGGCAGGCCATGACGCAGGGAGCGCGGTCGGCCTTGTCGATCACGAAGGTCTGAGGAATCGTCTGGGGAAACAGTCGGTAAGTCGCTGCCCGATTGCTCAAGGTTTCGTCAAATTGATTCGGCACCTTTACCGGGCACGCAGTAGCGCAGTCACCGCAGGCTTTGCACCGATCCTTACGGATATAACGTGATTTTTGTCGGATCGTGACCTTGAAGCGGCCGGCCTCACCCTGGATGTCTTCTACCGTGCTGTAGGATCTGAGTTCTATATTGGGGTTCTGTCCTACAGTCACGAGCTTGGGCGAAAAGATACAGGTGGAGCAATCGTTCGTGGGAAAGGTTTTGTCGAGTTGGGCCATACGACCCCCGATCCCGGTTTGATCCTCGACCAGATATACTTTGTAACCCGATTCCGCCAGGTCTAACGAGGCCTGTACTCCCGCGATACCGCCGCCGACGACGAGCGCGGCGCCTACTACGTCCTTGGGTTGGGCCATAATATTCTCACCTTTCGAGACTTTTTTTCATTGCGAGGGGGGATATGCTCTTTTTTAGCAATCGTCATGCCCCGTGTCAACATCTGGTGACATAAAGCCGTTCATCTGATTCCGTACGCGCTTTCGGATCGACCCGAGAAACATGGAGTCTACCCCCTCGGCAGCGCACGGAAGCAGCGTGCAGTTGTGAAACAACGGTTCCCTGTCAATGGGAAACCGAGCCGCGGCAAGCGCGTCGAGCCACATCCGAGTCCCCGGTATGGGCGAATACTCGGCAAGCTTCGGTAAAGCTCCCGCGGACATGACCGTGTCCACATCGTGTTCGATTTGATCGGCAGTTTGATGCGGTCGGCCTACCAGCACGTATGCGCCGATCTGTTCGCGCGAAAAACCTGCGTCTTTGAGATTCTGTACCGCGGTGAAGAAGCGTTGAAGCGTGGTCTTGCCGCCTGTCTCCGCGTGGAATCCGTCTGATGCGGTCTCGTACCCGATCCGCACGGTCTCGAACCCTGCCTTCTTCATGGCTGCGGCCACTTCAGGGGTGATGGCTGCCGCGTGCAATCCATTGGGCGCGTGCCATCTTGTGCCGGGCACACGATCGGCAATGGTTTTGAGGAGCGGAACCGCGTGAGCTGCGCTATCCACCAAAAAGGCATCGTCGTACAGGGCGATGTCCCGGATATTGTATTGGTGGATTGCCGATTCGATGTCTTTGGCGATCTCTTCCGGAGATCGGCGCACAAAGAAGGGGACGATCCTGCAGGACGCGCAGTACGCGCAGCGAAACGGACATCCGCGAGTCGTGATCAAAGGTAAGAACCGCACGCGGCGCATAAGATCCAGAGCAGGGACAAAGTCCACTTCAGGTGGCCGTAAATCGCGACCGCTATCAATGCCTGTGTGGGTGAACAGCGCCCGAAACACGGAGAATTCACCCGGCCCTGCGACCACCGCGTCCGGCCGGCAGTGCATGTGTGCGTGATCCGGCATCAAGGAAGCGTATATTCCTCCCAGGAGCACAGGCACGGACGGGAAGGCTTCGCGAAGGGCTTCAACCGTCTCCTGAACTCCGGTGTACCAGTACGTCATGAAGCTGGTGACGAGAATCGCGGCCGGGCGAGGGATCGACTGCAAATCCTTGTGAATAATACCACGCTTTACCCCGTAACGACAATAGTTCCTGGGAAATTGTTCTAAGGACACCGGCTTCGAAATGACAGTTCGATGGAAGCGGCCCTGTGAATGCTCCTTCACCTTGGCCGGCTCCATTTCCGGATGGTCCGGATCCAGGCAATCCAGCAAACGCGGTTCCCATCCCGCAGCCCTCAGCCGCGACGCGAGGATCAAGAGTCCAAGGGGACGTGCCCATAGATCGTACGCAGCAAAGTCATGGATCCACGGATTGACGAGAAGAACCGCAGGTCGTTTCATCAATGATTTGACTCCAATCAACAGCCGTCGGATGAAGGGGTTATTTTTATAAGACTACTCTTTTCCTAAACGGATTTCCATATTGAGGCATACATGGTATTTTGCGCTGGCCGGGAACACCGATGAGCGGGCCCGCGGCACGGAATCCGGTCCACGTATTCCATACCGCATGGAGGTACGATCCTGTGTTTGATTTCAAGAATCTGCTTTCGCAGGCCCAGGGCTTGCAAGAAAGAATCAAGGGGCTTCAGGCCGAACTGGCGGAGAAGACCGTCGTTGGTAGCGCTGGTGGAGACATGGTGATTGTGGAGATCAGCGGCGCGCAGGAGATGCTCTCCATCAAGATAGAAAAGGAAATCTTGGACTCGGATGATCCCGAACTCCTGGAAGACCTCATCGTCGCGGCAGTGAACGACGCGTTGAAAAAATCCCGCGATATGATGACGGAAGAAATGTCAAAACTCACGGGTGGCCTGCGTATTCCAGGTTTGACGGTCTGAGCGTCGTCCGCGGTTTCACCTCGCGGCAGAGAGGAACACACTAAGGTGGTTGGTCCCCTGGAAAGACTTGTCCACGCGTTGAAGCGTTTACCCGGTGTCGGTGAAAAAACCGCCACGCGGTATGCGTTCTACATCCTCAACGCTGACCAGGATGAGATTCAGGAACTGCTGAAAACCATACGTGAGGTGAGGCGCAACCTTCGGCTGTGCTCCACGTGTTTCCACCTGACCGACGTAGACCCTTGCGGGATCTGTTCCGATCCCAGACGGGATAATTCTCGTCTTCTTGTGGTGGAAACCCCCTTGGACCTCATTGCCGTGGAAAAGGTCGGGACGTTCAGGGGACTGTACCATGTGCTCCACGGCGTGCTCTCGCCGCTGGACAATATCGGACCGGACAATATTCGGCTCAAGGAACTCGTGGAACGCGTGGCGCACGAGGACGTGGCAGAAGTAATCCTCGCGCTCAATCCCACGGTAGAAGGGGAAGCCACTGCGAACTACATCCGGCAGCGGCTTAAAGAAACAGGGACGGCTGTGTCGCGGATAGCGTACGGCATACCTATCGGAGGCTCCCTGGAATATACCGACCCGCTGACCCTCACGCGAGCATTGGATAATCGGAAGGAAATTTGATCCGGAAACCGAGGTTTCCTTTGACTCAGAGACCACCGAGAGCCGTGACATAGTCGCCGCGCTCAATCTCGGTCTCCTGTGACCGCGTGTTCACGATTCGTCGTGGACCGGAACCGGCCTCCTATGGCCGCGGTTCGGGATCCTTGGTCTCTACGGCCGGCCTCTGGGCAATACTGAGCCGCCGCGTGGTTCTTTCCAGACGGTCAATAAGTGTCTCAATAAATACCTGATAGAACTTCAGTTTAAGATCAGGACTCTCTCGTTCAAGAACCTTAAGATCCAATTTGAGCACGATGCACGGTTCCCGCGCGATTACGTGGGCCGTGCGGGGTGTAGTGGTAAACGCTCCCATCTCACCGAAGCACGCGCCCGCGGCGAGAGTGACGATCTTACGACTGTTCTTGATCACGCGTACACTGCCGGACAGCAGGACAAAAAACGTGGTGTCCACGTCTCCTTCCCTGACGATGACCTGCGATCGTTCGTACCGGATGAATTTTCCGAACCGAGAGATCTCCTCGATCTCTCTCCGGTCAAACGACCGAAAAAACTCCAAGGACTTGAGCAAAGAAGCCTTTTTCCCTGCTTTGATGTCCGGGGTGGAGATCTTGTCTCCTCGGACCACGCGATCGATCTCCTCGGCGAACTCGGCTCCGGATCGATATCTCAGCTCAGGCTCCTTTTCGAGGGCCCTTTGTATGACCATGTCCAGGCCTACGGAAAGGCGCGGATCGAACGTGAGCAGAGACGGGGCAGGCGTGTACCTGATGTTCTCCATGAGTTCGTAGAGCGTCCGTCCCTGGAACGGCCTCCGTCCTGCCAGTAGCTCAAAGAAGACCACCGCGAGAGAAAAGAAATCGGTCTGCGCGGTAAGCTTGAGGCCTTTGGTCTGCTCGGGTGACATGTAGCTGGGGGTGCCTATTACTTGAAACTCGCTCGTTTGATTGGCGCGTGCGAGCACCGCGATACCGAAGTCGGTAATCTTGATCCTTCGATCCCGCGTAAACATAAGATTCGCGGGTTTGATGTCCCTGTGTATCACGTTATGCTTGTGCGCGAAATCCAGGGCCAAGCATACGCGCTTCACCAGCTCGGCTACTGTGTCTTTGGGAAGGAGACTCCCTTCCTTGTTGCAAGACGCAAGGGTCTCCCCTTCCAGCAGTTCCATCGCGATGAAGCAGTAGTCTCCGTCGCGGCCCACGTCAAAGACCGTTACGATATTAGGATGGATCAGGTTCCCGGCAATACGCGCTTCTTCGAAGAACTTGTCGATAACGAATTTCAGGTCCTTCTTCTCGTACACCAGATCGAACCGCCGCGTCTTCAATGCGACCATGCGATTGATCATGGGATCGCGCGCCCGAAACACTTCCCCCATGTTGCCGCGTCCTAGGGTCCCGAGAATCTCGTATCGGCCTATGGTGCGGCCCACATCCGAGTTCTGGACGATGATGGATTCGTTGTGATCAGGCTGGTCCACTGGGTTGTTCTCGTCCTTTGGAGCGATCTGCGTGAGGAATATTATAGCGGAAATTTCGCAAACAAGGAAGGCACGTCTGTGTTTTACCGTGTGAAGTCCGATCTGCATGGTATATTGATTGAAGAAGAAATTACGATTCGCCAGGGAGAATCTGACATGTGTGAATCCAACGCGTATCTCGTCAAAGACGGCAAAGAAGAACTGGTCATGGAGAGCGTGGGCTTCGTGAAAATCCAGGGAGGCACGGTGCTGCTCAGAAGCATTTTTGGAGACGAAACCGCCATACAGGCTGAGCTGAGAGAGCTCAACCTCACGGGCCATCGGATTGTGTTGGAAAATCCGTGACACACGTGAAAATGCTGGGAACGGTGGGTGGATGGGAGATTGCCGCTTGATGAAGATCAAGGAGTTTCCCCCAACGCGAACCCTAGTAGAAAACTGAGGTTTCGTGGGATATCTCTTGTGAAAAGACTTCCTCTCCCGACCGCATTCCCTTTCGATTGGTTGCCTGCAGCCCCTCCAGTGCGCATGGATTCCTGCATCCAGCACGGAGGGACTGATGGTCCTGTCACACAGTTGCCCGAGTCTGCTGTCGGCTACCCCCGCGTTTTCATTGTCCATCCGCAGCTGAGAGCGAAAAACCTTGACTCAGGACCGTCCTCTCGCCTATGGTACGGGCTTCGCCGCCCCCGGATTTTACTTTTTTGTGTGTGCTGACAGTGTATGGAGGGTTATAAGGGTGCCCCGGCCGCGAGGCTTTTCCGGTACGGCGGTTCTCCGGAACGGGGCATACAACCTTCGACACTGACCTGCTTGCAAAGGGTTCCCGTGATCATCACCCGTACCTCCCTTGCGGATAAGCTTTTGCGGAGGCGGCACAGATCTGCCTTCTTACTACCGCTCCCAACCTGGGGAAGTGGTAAGCACTACCGCCAATAAATACATTTACATTACTGTCAACAGACTCAGTCCTTATTTTCAGCATCGCATTCTCTTAAAGTACCTCCCAATCGGAACTGGTGGACACGGTGGACGAGGTCCGCCACCCCATTATTCGTGAGGCCATGAAAATAACCGGCGTAGTGGATAGGGTGGAAATCACGTCCATGGCCGACATTCCCGCGGGGACCGGTCTCGGTTCCTCCAGCTCTTATGCAGTGGCGCTCCTGCATGCGTTGCATACGTTCAAGGGACGTTACGTTTCTGCGGGGCAGCTCGCGAAAGAAGCATGCGAGATCGAGATAGAGAGATTGGGAGATCCGATAGGGAAACAGGATCAATACATTGCTGCGTACGGAGGCATCTGTCACATCCGATTTAACCCTGACGAATCGGTTTTTGTTGACCCCGTGATCTGCTCATATGAGACCAAGAAAGCGCTTGAAGAAAACCTCCTCATGTTTTACACCGGCGTTACCCGTAGGGCAGGTGAAATTCTCCAGGTCCAACGAGCGACTACCGAGCAGAAAATGGACGTGCTCACCAAGATGAAGGGGCTCTGTGCAGGAATCCTGAATGTCCTCAGAGAAGGCAGAGCCCTGGCCAGGTTCGGCGAGATTCTTCACGAAAACTGGACGTACAAACGAACCCTGGTTCAGGGCATTAGTAACGATTCTATCAATGAATATTATGAAACCGCGCTAAGAGCGGGCGCACTCGGTGGCAAGTTGCTGGGAGCAGGTGGAGGCGGTTTTCTTTTGTTTTACGTGGAAAAACAGAAACCAGCGTAAGGTGCGCGAGGCTCTTCGAGATTTACAGGAACTGCCCTTCTCTTTCGAAACCGCAAGGAAGCAAGGTTATCTATATTTCAGATGAAGTGTGATACCTTGTGCGTCACATCGAGTAATGCAGCGGCCATGCCTCCTCCCCTGCACCCCGCGAGTCTGACTGCGCTTCGGAGGTGTGGCGGCTGCCTGGCAATACCACCTGGGTGGGCGCACAAGAGTGTGACACGCATCCATCCGGGTGCCTCGGAAATATCCGAGGAAGCGAGGCAGGCCTGCCCTACCCCTGCTGCGTGTTAGGCCATATCGACCCACTCAGCCATTTTTTCTCCCACGAGGAACACTTCTATCTCTTCGGGAGCTTCCAGGAATTCGTTCATTTGCTGGGAGAATTCCGTTCGCTTCTGGTCCTCATGCCAGTCGTTCCAGCGCTGACGACTGGACCACGTGCTGATGACTACCACTTTGTTGGGATCGTCGGCGGCCACGAGTGTCTGCCCGGATATGTAACCTTTGCGCAAAGTAGCCATGGATCTCAGTTCCATAAGGAGCTTGTTCGCCATGTTTATTTTGTCTGGCTTGAACTTCCTGGTTAAGAGCACTTTTACGGCCATTGCTTTTCCCCTTTCTGGAGTCCCTGTTTGCTGAGTGGAACCTCCGGTCAGTCGGAACAGAAAAAGTGAGAAGTTTCGGGAAGCTCTTGTGAAGCGGCTAGGCGGCTGTTGCGCAGCGCAAGGCCTTGCCACAAACATGGCTCAACCGCGTCGATTCCGATGACTTTCGGCATCGGTTGCCAAGAAAAAGCCTCGTGCTTTTGACTCCCAGGAGCCTAGAAGTAAGCTCGGAATGGTGCGGCAATGCGCGAAGCAACACGATTGTCACCATAATTGGGGTTACGCTACAGGCTCCCCGCGTGTGATGGCGTCGCAGATTGATTGCCTACTTCTGCCCTGAAGAGTTGGTAATGCGTTGGTAGAGCTTTTCGACGATCTGGTCCACGAGTTGATCCATCAGCTGTCCTGTCAGTTTCTGCACCACCTTTTCCACAATTTCATCTGCGATGGAGTCGGCCGACCCCTCGGCTACGACCAAAACGGTTTCCGCGTCATCCACTTCTTCCGCTTCAGCAGATACGTAAGAGTCGTTTGTATCCGAATGGACCCGCGGTACTGTTCCGGCTCGCTCCTGCCCAGGGGCGACAGAAGGTCTCGAAGCGGGTTTAGCAAGAGGTATGACACGCGAATCCGGCAATTCCTGTCCCACAAAGTTTCCCACATTCTGCACGCCAAAGTGCGCATCCGGCGCAGACTCTTCTTCAGAGACGGCGAGATCGCTGCCGTTCTGCAGCACCACGGTCTCGGCAAGGTCCTGCTCGGTCGCGTCAGCCACGTTTGTATCGGCGCTCATCAGACTCAGTTTCTCAAACTCTTCCAGATCATAACGAAACTCTCCGTTGAGATATTTCACCGTGCATTTGACAACTGACTGCTGGTGTTTGGAATTGAACGTGTCCGGGAGTCTGAGGATGGAATCGATGGGAATGATGCGCTTGCACTGAAAGTAATCGCTGAGGGACGAAAGGAGCTTCTCGATTCGCTTCGGGTCACTGATTTCCGTAACGCCCTTGAGCAGCCAGTATAAGTGTACGCCCCACCCCGATTCAACCACGATGGACGGCGCCAGGGGGAAACTCCGCACAGCCTTGGCCGCGTAACTCATGTCTTTGAAATACTGAGTTTTACCGGAATACCCTTCAGAAGCGAGGTCAAGCCCGGCCCATAGGGCCACCATGTAACGGATGCCCGACTTGTCAGCCCTCATGCCTTCATGCGGGCAGACTCCAAAAAAGACATGTTGATTTTCTGCGTATTGTTCCCTGGCGAGGGTCTCAAGTTTGGGGAAATACCGGGTGCTTATCCTCCGGTCGAAGTGCCTCACCGTCACGATTCTTATAAATCCATCGTGCTTGGAGACGTATTCCCCGAACAGCGCTTCAAGAAAATCTTTGCGAGCGAATCTGCTTTTCATGACCCCGAGGATTCTACATGAGCAATGGTACTGATATCACAAGCATTGTATGTTTCCAGACCACCGATGTCAACAACTATCGGTTTAGCCGAGGTATTGTACCAGCTCGCGGACAGTAGGTCCAGCTCGAATCTTACGCGGCACATTATTCTCACTGCGCTTCTCATGTGAATGCATTTTCGGGGGAAGGCCCTTCTTGAAAGAAGGGCCTTCCCCCGAACCCCCATCCCCAAGAACTTCAAGCATTTGCCAGCTCCCGTTGGTCGCTGGACAGGGGGGCATTTTCATGATTCGTTGTGACCCTCCAGGTCATGGGGGTTCACTGTACCGCCTGCTTTCTTAATTAAAGGCGTCCTTCATCACGCACATCAGCGCGTACCCGAAAATGCAGGCTACCGTCGCATGTGGAAGGGACTCGGCAACCACTTTCGAAAACGCCCGGTGCTTGCCTCTGCTCAGCTGCATAGCCACCACAATGGCTCCTACCCAGCCCACTATAATGAGGACCTGCTGAAAGAATAGCGTCCACGCGGGAGGCACCGTGATGACCATCTGTCGGAAGACTTCAAAATGGAAGGTCTGCCAAAGCAGGATCGGGAAATATACCCCCAGATTGATCAGGTAATACAAGTGAAAAGCCATGAATCCGGTGAGTACCAGAGGCAACAAGGCGAGACCGTGACGGCCGAAATTTTCCTTCACCGGCTCCGACGAAACTCGCGAAGACAGAACCGAGGCACACAAAACCAACAAGTTCGCGGCACCTAACACTGCTGCAAAGAACAAGGTAAACTTCAACAGATGAGGCCAATCCCCGAGCAATACCGACCAACCGGCATAGCTCGGCATCTTGTGAAGCATGTCCGTGAGCAGCCCACCATACATGCTGATGACCAGGAACGCGGTTATCGCACCGGTCTGCCTCATTTCCCAGATTTCGCTGCCAGGAACGCGGAGATTCAGATTGATCGCACCGTAGGGACAATTCTTTACGCAATTCCCACAGATCTTGCAAAAGCGATTGCTGCGAATTGTGGGCGCCATCTGGCCGAACGGGCACCCTTCGACGCCTTTTGTTCCCGTATAGCACTCATTGGACGTGCATTGGGACGAGCACACATTCCGATCGGCCCTCAGCTCGAAGGGAGACACCTTAGCAAAAACCCCCATCATGCCGCCCAGCGGGCACATGTATCGGCACCACGACTGTCGCTCGAAGACCACCGAGATGGCTGTCGCGAGCACACAAATGGTGACAAGCAACAGGCCCGTGTTCAGAGGAGAGCTTCTCATATTGGTGGCGGTCTCAAGCCAGATGATGAACAGTGCGGACCCCGCTACGATCCAATCGCTCTTGTATTTCAGGAAAGCAGGAAAGGGGATTTCCCAGGAGACTATTTTCTTGGCCAGGTAGCTCATGGTCCCCATAGGACAGAGCGAGCACCAAAACCGAGCCCACAAGAAAGATCCGAATACCATCGTGGGCCAGCCGACTGCCCAACTGAAAAGTCCACCTGGGTTGGTAAGCGGATCAGCAGGGCCGAGGAACAGCAATACCAGCAGTATGAAGAAAAATGGAGCAGCAGCACTCTGAAAAATCGCGGGAAACAAAGGGCTGCGGATGGTTGCTCTCAAGGCAGGAATCCGGAGCAGGTTTATCTTTCCCCCGCCTTCGACGCGGCGCATATCCAGTGAAATGTCATTCGGTCGGACGGTCCCGTCTTCAGAGAGCAGGTACCTGCTCTCTTGAGCGTGGTGGCCAGTTCCAGGTCGTTTCCGGGCCATGAATAGCTGAGGAGCGTCTTAAGCGTCTCTTTGGGCAGCTTGTTCGTGCTCTTGCGCAGTTCCCCGCAGTACCTGATCCACATAATGCTGTGCGAGCGCGGGTATTTCTTTGCGGCGTTTTCGCAGGGGCGGTATGATCAGCGAGTTTTCCAGCAGCCACGTCAAAAGAGGGTGCTTCTCCGCGGAAACCTCGGAAAACTCAAGGTTGGTGGTGCCAATCAGTCGGAAATCGATATTGAGTTCGGTTTTTCCGTTTACTCTGCGGAAGACGCCTGTTTTCAGAGCCTCCAACAGGTGTAACTGCATCTTAGGTGTGAGTTGCTCGATCCCCCTCACCACCAAGGTGCCTTCCTCGGTCAGTTCGAGATATCCCGGGGTCTCCCTCAGCGCCTGCCCTGCCTTTTTGCGGTCTTCGTATCCGAAAAACAGTTTCATCTGCTTTTCGGTGGCATCCTTGGTGTCTTGCGGGATGAGACAATAGTCACCCATGACCGAGCTATCCCCAAGGGGCCTGAGCAGGTCCACGTAGATAAAGACTCGCCTGAAATGAGGACTCATCTCGTACAGCGTGTGAGCGAGGAATTCCTTGCCCACCCCTGTTTCACCCGCGACAACCACATGTGCGCGGGAAAACGCAAGCTCTTCCAACCGCCCTTTTACGCGGCGACGCACGGTTTCGCTTACAAAATAATCGGGAAATAGATGGTCTTGACGGCTAATAAGGGCCTGAAGAGCCCTCTTCTTGCGCGTTTTCTTGTACACGCTCTGGTCGAGGCGAATTACCTTCAGGGCAAGGTTCCGCAACACGCTTACCGCGCACGTGGGGTGATCCCCCAGGATCTGGTCGAATTCATTGGCAGCGAGTTCCCAGACGTGGCAAGGCTCGAGAGCCCTGACCGTAGAATTCAAGGGGGATCGGCGACCCGTAAGGTGACTGATTTCGCCGATCATATCTCCAGGTCCCAGGCTTTCCACAGGAATCTCGTCGCCGTCCTGTTCCTGAAACAGAACCACGGCCGAGCCGGAAACGAGAAATCGGATCTTGTCTCCCGGGTCGCCCGGAGCCGCGATGGCTACACCGGCAGGATATTCCTGAATCGCTCCCTTTTCCTTAATGACCTGACGAAAACTCTCTGGCGTGTCCTGAAAAGGATACTGGTCGAGGTCCGACCACGTTGTTTCTTGGCTGGGTTCCATTATTTCCAGGGTCCGGCGTCTACCCTTCAGGCAGAAGCCTAATTCACTCTTTTTCTTAAGTATACCATAGTAATCGAAGGACTCGTATAAGAGCCGTGAGCCCCTTTACAGCTTACCATATACCGCGAAATTCTCGGTAGGGATTCGACGAGTGTCTGCAGGATCCGGCGTACGAGCCAATCCGCACGCAGCCGCCCGGCCAAGGATCTCCTTCTCGCGGGCCGCAGGTGCCAAGACGAGGTCAGTCTGGGGGGAGAGATTTTAACCGACTCGCCGCAATCCGGGCTTGGGGGGTGTGGGGTTTTTCCTGCACGAGCTTCCG
Organism: uncultured delta proteobacterium; assembly: GCA_963760985.1. GTDB lineage: Bacteria > Desulfobacterota > Desulfomonilia > Desulfomonilales > Desulfomonilaceae > JACRDG01. The sequence goes on from CAVXFM010000004.1 coordinate 455,488, forward strand.
AAAAATGATCTTCGCAGAGGACCGGTCGCCCATCTTTTCAAAGGCCAGTCCCTGTTTCAACAATGCGTTCACTTCCTTACGTGACCCGGGAAATTCTTTGATTACCCGGTCAAACTGAAGCACCGCCTCGTCGTAACGGCCCGCGGCAAATCGAGCTTCGCCGATCCAGTACACCGCATCAGCCGCCAATCGACTCTTCGGATACTTCTTGAGAAAATCTTCAAAAAGGCTTACGGACTGATCCGTTGAACCACGCCTGAGCAGATCTGTACGCCTCCCGGTACTGTTGTTCCTCCGGGGAAGGCGCATTTGAATCGACAATCTCCACAGGCGGTTCCGCGTCCATACCCGGTACGGGCGGGGAGGGTTTGGCCGCTGCCTGGCTTGTTTCTTTGCGCTCGGGCTGAGGCCGCGCTTCGGGTGCGTGCGCGGCCGGAGCATTCGTGGTGGTGTCAGCCGAAGCCTCGATACCCAATTGGCGTTCGATGAAAGTCACTCGCTCCTGAAGACGGGCTATCGCCTGCTCGGCGCCTGGGGAAGGCTGAGCCCGAAGCCGCTCTACCATGTCTCGTAAGCGTTGCATCTCCACTTCCAAATCCTGGAGGCGTGCAGACATGTGCAGAGACGCAGGGTCGGGATTCGGGTTCGGCACGCTGTACGCGGGCTTCACATACGGAAGCTCCGGTCCCACTGCCCTGGTCACACACCCGGACAAAGGAAGCATCCCTGAAGCCAATGCGCACAGAGCCCACGCCAGCGCACCACCTTTGCGTAATGTCCGTCCGTGCCGGAAGAGGAGCAGTTGCGTGCCCATCAGTGAGAAACCCCCAAGTACACGTGGCGGTTCTTTGCCCACGCGGCCTCGTTGTGAGCCGGATCCACCGGCAATTCCGCACCGTAAGAAACCGTCGAGAACCGCTTGGGTGAAAGCCCCAGCCCTACCAGATAATCCACCACTGCCCTTGCACGTCGATCGCCAAGGGCCAGGTTGTACTCGGCCGTACCTCGCTCGTCGCAGTGCCCTTCAGCCACCAGCGAAACTTGGGGCGCACGTCTCAGGATCTCCGCGTTGGTACTGTAAATCCGTCTGGGCTTGAGGAGAGAGAGCGTACGTGTCATAGTCGAAGTAGATGACCTTCAACTGGGCCTGCACCGCTTGCATATCGTTTTCCGCCACCGAACCTGCGGTAGGTCCTGGCAGAGGCGGTGCCATTCCGGGCCCTGGTGTGGAAGGTCTCACCACAGGCCGCGCACATCCGCCAATTGAGATGAGCAACAGACAGAGGGCAACAAGCGTCCATGTAAAACGGACAGAGGACATAATCACATGCTCCTTCGCCCCGTATAGCCATCGATTATCGGGAATTCCGTGACCACGCAGGGGCCTTCCCCGGAATCGGTGACACAGGGACCTGAATCCCGCCTAATGCGTCCATGATGTATATCCGCCGTCCCCCATCCCGGTCGGACGTGAAAGCGATCATCCTGCCGTCCGGCGACCACGAGGGGTCCTGATTCGATCCCTGCTTGGTGATCACGCGGAAATCGGTTCCGTCCGTCCGAATCGTGCATATCTGAAACCGTCCCTCCACACGGGCGGTAAAAGCCAGGAGATCTCCTCTGGGAGACCAGTCTGGGTCAGTGTTGTAATTGGTCTCAAAGGTGACCCTCCTGGGCTGGCCTCCTTGAACCGGAACAATGTAAATATGTGGCATTCCAGCCTGATCTGACACGTACGCGATGGCTGAGCCGTCCGGCGACCACGAGGGAGAGATATCATTTCCTCTTCCGTTAGTCAACCTTTTAATGATGTGTCCTTCAGGGTTTATCAGGAATATCTTAGGTGTTCCTTCAACACTTAAGGATAAGGCTATAGTATTGCCACCAGGTGACCACCTCGCTGCCGCATTAATCCCCCGCCGGCTTGAGATCGGTCGTATACCCGATCCGCCGAGATCTAAAAACCACAAATCAGGATTCCTGTTGATGTACGACGTGAACAGGAGGCTTCGCCCATCCGGGGACCATTCGGGAGACAGGTTGATACTGTTCGTGCGGGACACCTGCCGGCAATTATGTCCGTCAAAGTCCATCACAAAGAGCTCTTTGGGCGGAGTGTCTCTCACAAAAGCTATCTGGCTTGTGAAGCAGCCTGGAACGTCCGTAAGCGTTTCCATCACCCGATCCCCAAATTTGTGGACGACCTGGCGATGGTCCTTGGTGTGGGCCTTGTACCGTTTTCCGAGTTCCATCTTCTTGAGCGCCACGTCGAACAGCCGCGCCTCCAGGATCAGTTCGTCGCCCTTGACCTGAAAGCTTCCCAGGATAAGCGCCTGGACCCCGGCTTGCGACCAGGCGTCAAAGTTCGGTTCGCCATCAGGCCGCACCATTGGCCCCTGCGGTGGTGGCACTATGGTGAAAAGACCGGTGAGGAGCAGGTCGTTCCTCAATATTCCCGCAAGTTCCGCTCCGCTGAGCGGACTCCCCTGAGGCGTCATGAAATCGGGAATTGCCACTGGCATTTTTGCCATGTTCGGGTCTGGGATAGGGATGACCATTTTGGCCTGGCTAGCCATTGGACTGAGAATCATCAACACAGCCACCATGCACGCGGTCAAGTGCATACGAAACGGGCTCTTGATGGGGCAACGCGTAAGCCACAGCCAAGGCGCACAGGAATAAGGCGATGTTTCGTCGTGTTCCGGAAGGGAACTAGCTGCATATGCTTGTGGGTCATACGGAAACGCGGCGAAATTGGTTCTCACCCTTTCGGGGGCTTTCGCATCAATCGACCGGCAAATGGTGTCATCATATTGGGTGGCGGAAGAAAACACCCCGCGGGGCGATACGCGGGAGGGGGCATGTTCAATAACGCTCGGCCTGTGGGCGGTGCGGTCTTTATTCGGTTCCGTAGAGAGCTCTTTCATGCGAACAGCCATAGCATTCATGGATAACCTTTTCCGGCAGGAATGATTCGAGGGTACCCCGCGGGCCTTATTGCATGCCTTTGACGGAGAATCTGAGGGCAAGACCGCCGGCCTTGCGAATCCTTTCCGCGACCTCGGCCGGGACCGCGGGAAACGGGGAGGCTTGATACACCGCCCTCATAGCGGATCGGTCCAGAGCCTCGTCTCCTGAACTTTCGTCGATCGTGGCTCCGGTCAGTTGCCCGTTGTCCGCTATCTGCACGCCGACCACAGTGACGCGATCAGAATGACGGTACGACGCAAATATGGACCATTTTGCATTGATCCTGGTTCGCACTGCCATGAACCACTCGAGTAATTGCTTGTCCACCGCATCTGAGCCTTGGTCGGTTCCCGCGCCACCTGCCACAGAAGACCGCTCGGGTTTGGGTCGCTTGGCTACGGCATCGGACCGTTTGCGCTCCACTTCCTCACGCAAGGCCGCAATCTTTTTCGCCAGGAACTCGTCAGGATTTTCCTTCTTTTTCACCGCTTCAACCGGCTTCTTCGCGGGCTTCTTCTCCGCCTTCTTCTCGGGCTTCTTGGCCGGGGGTTTCGGGGCCTTCACGTGCCGCATCCGTTTCTTACGCTTGGCCACCGGGATTGATTCCACGGGCTTTTTGACCGATTTGCCGGTTACCACAGCGGGTATCTTCTCAGGCGGTTTGGTCTGCTCGACTAAGCGGACCGGCTCTTCAGGCCGCGCGGGCTGGGGTTCATTGGTGAGGCTGGGCGGTATTTTTTCCAGGTACCGGTGGTCCTGGAGGCGGATTTTTCAGGATGACGCGGGTAATCCTCTCCGCGGGCCGAGTTTGCGGGTTATGAAACGACCCGGAAAAGACGATGATCGCCAGGATGCAGATTCCGTGAATACACGCTGAGGTTGCGAGCATCCACGAAGAAGCTGCATCGGACGGTCTGGGGGCAAGACTGGTCATTGTTTAGGCACAGGCTCTTCCTGGGGATTGGTGATAATTCCGAGGTCTTTGACGCCCGCATTGGTAAGCGCGGCCATGATGCGGGCTACCGTGCCGTACGACGCGTTCGTGTCACCACGCAGGTTGACTTCCAAATTAGGCTTTTCCTTTTTCAACTGAACGATCTTGTCGAGCAATTCTTCGTATGGGACCGGCTTGTCGCCTACCAGGATCTCGTTCTTTGCAGTGACGGTGATGACAATCGTCTCGGCCTCTTGTTTTACATCCAAAGGTTGCCCCGGCGCCTCGGGTACGGTGACCTTTGTGCCTTGCTGCATCATGGGCGCGGTGACCATAAAGATGATGAGCAACACCAGCATGACGTCAACCAACGGTGTCACGTTGATGTCGGCCATGGGGGCTCGATTATTGTGGTTCATGCTGAAAGCCATAGCTATTCCTCGTCTCTCTTCCGGCCGTGCAAGGCCGTGGTGCGGCGGAATTTACCTTCTTTTCCAGTAGATTCGCTCGATGATGTTGATCAATTCCGAAGAAAAGTTGTCCATTTCCGCAGAGATCGAGTTGATACGGCCGAGGAAATAGTTGTAGAAAATGACAGCCGGGATAGCAGCAGCCAGACCGGCAGCCGTGGCGATGAGCGCTTCGGCAATACCAGGTGCTACTACGGTAAGCGAGGCACTCCCTTTGGCTCCGATTTGCCTGAATGCTTCCATAATGCCCCAGACGGTTCCGAACAGACCGATGAACGGCGCGGATGATCCTGTGGTGGCCAGAAAATTCACTCCTCGTTCCAGACGCGTGCGTTCAGCGGTGACTGCTTGCTGAAGCGAGCGCGTCACATTATCCATCCCGGTTCGTTCATATTCCGGTTCTTGCGATCCCTCTGTCTGATTTTTCTGAGCGGACTGTTGTTGAAGGCGGGAGATGCGGTTGAGTTCCGCGTACCCGGCTTTGAACACGTGAGCCAGAGGGCTGTACGTAAATTGTTTCGCCTCCGCATATAAGAGAGAAAATTTGCGGGATTCTCTGAACGCGTCGAAGAATAGTTGCGTATCCTTGCGAGTCTTGGACAGCGTGATGGCCTTGGTGAGAATGATGCCCCAACAGATGACGGAGAAAAGCAGCAGGAGCGTCATGACTCCCTTTACCACCAATCCCGCGCCCATGATGATGGCCCACAAGCTGTGTTCGTTCAGTGCGTGTACCGGCAACGCCGCGGCAAAAGCCTCCGACATGAAGACGTACTCCTTTCTCTAGCTCAGGGATTCCTTAATCCATTCCGCGAATTAAGTCAAGTTTTACCTTATTTACAAGGCTTTATGGTCATTAATCTCGGTTTTCTCAGCAAATAATGCTATATCATGCAGTAATAACACTATTTAATATAATAACTCAAGAGCCATGCGGCCAGGATTCTGTCTGCCACACAGGACATGTTCCCTGCTCGCAATCGCGCGGACAACTGCACGTCACGTACGATTATAGTCTATCGTGTCCAAGAGCGCATCGGCGAAAACCTCCGGTCTGTGAGCAACCGCTCGAGAATGGCACACAGAAGTCCTGAAGACTTCACCGCGCTCCCTGGGCAGTCCTCCTTCGGGCATCAGCAACCTTTCTTGGCAGTCCATTTCGAAGAAGGCTTCTCGGGAATCGCCCACAATTCTCGGGGGTGATACGCATATAAGCTACGTGCTACCACGTCTGGATACTGTCGTGCAAGTCTATGAACACAATCACGAGGTCAAGCTGAACCCGTATCTCATTTTCTCGTAAGGTAAGGATTAAGAGACAGCTTCTCGGACCGCTGCCACCTTTTCAGCGTATTCGTTCTCGCTTTCGCGCGTAATTGCGCGGCCTTCCCGCATGAGTGGGATTCCGTTTTCTGTCGTCAACACCGTGGGAGCGAGTGAGTCCTTTAATCGACAACTCCACCACGCATCGATGAACGCGATCCTTGCGTGATCGACACGTGCAATAAGATTGGTTTTCGTGCTTGTCATCCGCGTCTTAAAGATCTACAATGACAAGTAAGGACAACCCAGTCCGGGTATTGTTCCTGCTGAAAAAACACCGTTGAGGGGGTGTCTGCAACCTCAACATTAAAATAACTTGACATTTATGCTGAATTTGTTGTATTTTTCTTAAAAAAAAGCTCTGAGGTCGCCATGTCGTACCGGATCGTTGTGGCCGACAAAGATCCTCGAAGCCGCGAAACGGTAACTCGTCTTCTCGTATCCGAAGAAAATGAATTCGTTCCCGTTTCCTCTTCAGGCGAACTTAATGTCGAAATAAAGAAACGAAAACCTGATCTCATCATCCTGAATGCGGTCCTGGCAGACACGCCCGGCTGGAGTCGCGTCCAGCGGATCATTCACGGCATCAAAGAGTCAAAGAACTACGCTGACGTGCCTGTTCTGCTCATGACTGGAGATCCGGGCGGTCCTACTCCTGCTCAGGCACAAAGCGCCGGTGTGGACGGATATCTGGGTAAACCCATAGACGGGTCCGCTCTGAAAAGCGCGGTCCGATCGTTGTTGGGAATAGGTACGGCCGCCACTGATGCTGATGACGGCGATTTGATGATCGACTTCACCGACGATGATTCCGGGGACATGACTGAAGAACTGCTTGCCATGTCCAATGTCGCGCTTGGCGAGGATGAACCGTCCTCAGATGTCGGCGACACGGTGGAAATCGATACGGGAACTCTTGTCGCGGAATTGGATCAGGCGCAGGATTTTCAGGCTGAGGACACCTATGAGGACACCGTACGGCTTAACCTGGAAGACATGGGACTCGAGGACGAGATGGAGGACGGAGGCTCCTTCGAGCCGACCATCGAACTCGTGGCCGATATTCCGGGTGATCTGAAGCCTACACCGGCTGCTGACGACCAGTCTGTAGAGATAGATCTTGAGTCAGACGAAGACATCCCTGATTTTGGTTCTGTCACTCAGGATCTGCGGAGCGCGCAGGCCATAGCGAAAGACTCGGTTACCGTGGAAATGGACGTGGACGAGTTGCGCTTGGACCTGGACACCGATGAAACCCTTGACAGCGCTCCCACCGAGACAGACCGGAGGATCGACCCCTACGACACGGAGATCGGGCAGATTCTCGAAGTCCAGGAGCCTTCGAAGGTGCTCACGTCCGAGGACTTGCTGCTCGACGAAGAGGAGATCTCCACCGAGGCCACCACAGGTGTGTCAGGACACTCCACCGTGGATGTCATCGACTTGGAGGAAGACACCGAAATCAGAGATATCGAGATGGACGAGTTGGAAGCTGTCCAACCTTCCGAGGAAGACATCTTCGGCCTGGGAGGAGACCAGGAAGACACGGTCCCCGTGGAGACCGCGGAAATGGACCAGCTTGCCAACGAGGACCTTGGAGAAATAGACCTGGATCTTTCGGAAGAGTTTCCCTTGGAAGGCCCGGCCACCATAGAGGCTGAGGCCCCGTACGATGCTTCTGACGAGTTGTCATTGGAAGGAGTGGCTGAGGACGAATTCACCACTCAGGAATTCTTCGGGGAAGAATTGCCCACAGAAGAATTTCCCACGGAGAAGTTTCCGGACGAAAAGACCCGGGATCATGACAGGGATCGTGAAATCTCCCTCGCGGAGATGGATTTGGAAACGGACTCCGATATCGAAGAACCCACCGCGACCTACGACGCTTCCGCTACCGACGAGATTCTCCTGGGCGATGGTCGTGATGAGGAGCCGATGCTGGAGGTGACTGAGGACATCTCCTTTGACGAAATTACTCTGGATGAGAAACCGAGCGATCCCTTGGATTGGAGTCCTCCCGCGGCAGAACGAGGACCTAAGCTTGTTCCTCCGACAGGGCCGACTGCACCGGACTTGGAAGTCCGTTCAGCCGATCTGGAAAAGGAAAGGCCCGTTCCTGCCCAGCCCGCGGCCTTTGCTCCGCAACCTCCGTCACCGGGTGTGGCTGCCATGCCCGCGGGTCCTGAGTTGGCCGCGCTCATATCTTCGGTGGTGAGTCAGAGCCTCCAAGGCTTTGCGCCGGGGAAGATGGAGTTCGCAGACTCGGTTGGCACTGCCCTGAAAGGGGCCATCCCTGAGAAAGATCACCTTGCTGACACCTACCACGAGGCGGTCAAGTCCTCGCTCCCGAGCAAAGACGAGGTGCTGGAAGGCATCCTCCGAAGTATGGCCGGGTCCATGCCGACCCGGGAAGAAATCTTCGCGCGTGTAGACGAGAAGGTCGCGCAATGTCTGCCGGCCCCAGAGGAGATTGCAGACCGGGTGGACCATGCCATCAAAGCCGCACTCCCGTCCACGGAAACCCTCCTCGGTCGTATGGAAAAGGCCCTTGACTCCTTACCGACTCACGAGGAAATCTTCGCCCGTGTGGATGAGAGACTCGCAAAATTCCCTTCGGAACAGGCCATAATCGAGCGCGTTGAAGGAGCTTTGGCGGCTATGCCAGTGGGAGAAGAGATTTCCAAACGCCTTGAGACCGTTTTCTCGGCATTGCCCACTGCCGAGGTCCTGAACGAACGTATTGAAGCCGCGCTTGCAGCTCTGCCTTCCGAGGAGGACCTGAACAAGAGGCTTGAATCGCTCGACAACATTCCCTCGACCGATATGATCCTTCAGCGGATAGACAATGCCCTCGAGAGGATTCCGGCGAGTGAAGAAATAGGGAAACGATTTGAAGAGGCCGTTCCCTCTCCGGACATCATCCTCGCACGTATGGACGCGGCGCTTCAGGGGATTCCCACTAAAGAAGAGATCAGCCGCAAGTTCGAAGAAGTAGTGCCCGCTGCCGACATGATCCTGGAACAGATTGAAAGCTTGGTGCAGTCGATACCTTCGGCAGAGGACATAAGTAGCCGCATTGACAAGGGATTACCTTCGGCTGATGCCCTAAACGAACGCATTGACGCGGTTCTTGGCGCCATGCCTGCTCCCAAGGAAATAGAGCAGCGTTTTCAAGACGCACTCAAAGCCTTGCCATCGGCCGAGGACATGAACACGCGGGTCGATGCCGCACTTGCCAATATGCCGTCAGCCTCGCAGTTGGAATCGAGGTTCAAGGAAGCTCTTGCAGGCCTTCCGTCACGAGAGGACATTCAAGAGCAGGTGGCCGCGGGATTGAGAGGTTTGCCGTCTCCTGAGGAGATTACGAGGCGGTTCGACGAAGTCATCGGGTCTTTGCCGTCTTCAGAGGCAGTCATGACACGCGTTGACGCGGCATTGGGCGCTCTGCCCGCGAGGGAAGAAATAGAAAGTCGATTTGAGCATGCACTTGCGGCTCTTCCTTCACGAGAGGAAATACTCCAACGTTTCGATCAGGCACTCGGTGCGATTCCTTCTGCCGAGGAAATACACGGGAGATTTGATGAGGCGCTCGCGGCCCTGCCTTCTCCTGATCTGGTGAACGAGAAATTCGAAACAGCTCTGCAGGCACTGCCGTCGCAAAAGGCCGTGCGAGAGAGTGTCGATGCCGCGTTGCGGGCTGCGATTCCTCCAGAGATGCTCGCGGACAGGCTTGATATTGCCTTACGCGCCCTTCCCTCCCAGGAATACGTGAGACTCCGCCTGGACAGTGCGTTTGGCGCGCTGCCTACTGCCGAGATTGTGAACCAGCGGTTGGAAATGGCACTTAACGCGATTCCGTCACGGGAGACGTTGCAGGCCAGATTGGACCGTACGTTTGAGACGCTTCCCACCGCGGAAATGATTACCAAACACGTCGATCAGGCGCTTCAAGGTATACCGACCGAAGGACAGATCATGGCCGAGGTCGAGAAAGCTCTGTTGAGCTTCCCCCGGTCTGAGACGATAATGTCCAAGCTGGATGACTATGTGCACCAGTTGGTGCCGGCCGGAGATGAGATCCGGGAACAGTTACACGAGTTGATGAGCAAGCAGCTCGAGGGATTTGTGTCCAAGGAAGAGCTGAGAGACGCGCTTATTGGGCTGTTGCCCCAAACCGAAGCCATCCTTGGCGCAATCAGAGATGCGTTGCCCGATAAGGCACGTCTTCAGGATACGCTTACCCGAGGTCTGGCAGATGCGGTTCGGGATTCTCTGCCTGAACGGGTCTGGCTCGAAAGCGTGTCCAGAGGCCTTTTTGACGAGCGCACCCGGGGGGTCCTACCCAATAGGGAAGAGATCGTGTCTCTGATGCGTGAGGAAATCCAGTCCCAGCTTTTCAATGCGGTGGAGAAGATCGTGAAGCAGCAAATCGAGAGGATTGCTTCGGATCTCGTCATGTAGCATGACGCGCAGTGTGGGGAGGTCAAATCTCCCCACATGGTGCAAGATTACAGGGGCAACCAAAGTGGTTGCCCTTGTTTGTTCTCGTCTATGGCGGGTGAACAGGCGCGCGGTGCACGATTGCCAAAGTTTCCGCCCGATTCCGATTCGCGGTTGCACGAGTATATGGTGATTGCCAAAAGTTTTGTCCTCTTGATTCTCCTTTGGTGTCGGGAGGTCCCGCTTCACTGCGAGCGACGCAGAGCCGTCGAATCTTCGTTCAGGGGACCCCCCGCCACCTTTTCAACGCACGAGCCATTCGGTCAGGAAACTTTTGGCAGCTCCCATGAACTTGAGGGCCACAACGAGCCATGAAAATGGCACTCTGTCCAGCGACCAGCGGGAGCTCACAAGTTCTTGAAGTTCTGGGGGATGGGGGTTCGGGGGCAAAACTCTTCTTGGTTACACACGTGACTGCATCACGCGAGCAGCACGAGTCGCACGTCCATGACGTTGGTACGAGTGGGACCGGTAATGATGAGATCGCCCAGTGCGTGAAAAAAGGTGTACGAGTCATTCTTCTTGAGGAATGCATCCGGATCGAGTCCCTTTTCCAGACTGCGAGCTAGCGTGAGGCTATCCGCCACCGCGCCGGCTGCGTCAGTAGGCCCATCGGTTCCGTCGGTTCCGACGCTAAAGAACACACAACTCGGAATCTTGGCCGCGTCTCGCACGAGGGAAAGCGCAAACTCTTGGTTTCGTCCTCCCCGCCCGTTTCCGCGGATCTTGACCGTGGTCTCTCCTCCGCTGAGGAGACACACAGGGGCAGGGAGCGGGTTGCCCGTAGCACGAGTCTCACGTGCGAGAGCAGCGTGAAACCCCGCTGCTTCGGTGGTGTTTCCCACGATGGTGGACGACAAAATGAGCGCGGCATACCGGAGTTCTTCTGCCTTTGTCTTGCCTGCGTGCAGAGACAGTGCATTACTTCCTACAATGATGTTCCTCACCCGGGAAAAGATCTCATCCCCCGGTTTGGGCGTGTCAGGAATCAGGCTGGCCGCGCCGTTCCGAAGCCTGTGCATGATTCCCGAAGGCAGATCTTTGACCGCGTCGTAGCGCGAAAGGATCTCACTCACCTGAGCAAACGTCGATTCATCGGGAACAAAAGGGCCCGATGCAATGGTCTGGGGATCGTCTCCTACCACGTCTGAAAGCATCAGATTGATCACAAAGGCCGGGTACGCAATCCTCATCAGATTGCCGCCTTTGGTGACGGACATGTGCTTCCGGACCGCGTTCAACTCGTGGATATCCGCTCCTACCGCGGAGAGCCTCTCGGTAAGCACACGCTTGTCCTGGAGCGTCAGCCCTTGAGCGGGTGCAGGCAGCAGAGCCGACCCGCCTCCGGAAATGCACGAGATCACCAGATCCTTCTCCCCCGCGGATGCCAGGAGGTCCACGATTTCCCGCGCAGCTTGTTCGCCCGCTGTATCGGGCAGAGGATGCCCGCCTTCGCGTACGCGAACCTTGTTGAGAGGCAGGCCGTGACCATATTTCACCGACACGAGCCCGTCGGAGATGCGGTCGCCCAGCAGGTCCTCCACGGCTTTGGCCATGGCCGCGCTTGCTTTGCCCGCGCCTACTACCAGGACACGGTTCCAATCCGGCAGACACAAATGGAGATCTTGTCCCGCGAACAGATCGTCCCCCACCCGCTTCAGATGACGCCTGACTGCTGCTTCAGGGTCCGCGGCGCGGATGCACGCGTCCACAATGGTGCGGCCGTCAGCTCTCAATTTCGCGAGCACTGTTTCTTGCGACATGGATGAATCCCGAGTGACTGATTCGTTTCTGAATGGCCTCTTGATGGAATCCCTAGGCGCTTGTTTCACATCCGAAAGAATTATTCTCTATTCGTGGTGTCGTGCGCGGCTGATCATCTGCTGCACTGAAGGGTTGGTGTTGATCTCTACTAGCCGAATATCCGGGTGTTCCTGAACAAAGACGCGGAACACCTCGTCAGCGAAGGCCTGTCCGATGGACTCCACACCCTCGAAGTCAAGCACGACCGTCTTAAATCTGTCAAACCTCGCGAGCAGCCGCTTCGCCTGGGACCGTGAAATCAGGTGCTCGTCTCCATATTGAACTAAGCGGACAGGCACAACCGTCTTGGTGAACCCGTAATCATTGTCAGAGGTGAAGGTATCGAAGATCTCTTTCGTGGTTCGAGAGGTATTATTTCTCAATTCCATGCGCACTCCGGTCCCCGAAAGAAAATCAGGCTCCTCCACAATCAAGTCCACCGAAGTCGCAACGGAATGACAAAACCTTGTATTGCCAGATGTTACTGCAAAGAAATCGAACATTCTCGACGAAAAGAAGATCCCCTCGCCCGAGTGGCGGGAAGGGTCGGTGGTCAGTTTCCCCTTGGCCAGCTCCAGGACGGCATGACGTTCGTCATCAAGCTTGAGTTCTCGCTGAATCTTCTTGAAGATACCCTCTCCATCGTCGAGTATCAGAACTTGGGACGACACGCCAGTTTTGAGCACTGTTATTTCAACGATGCTCCCTGAAGAGTGATCGATAACATTGTTCAGCATTTCCGTGACGCCATACTGCCAGATTTCCCTGACGTTCTTAGGCAGGTCTGACAACAGAGGAGCAATGTCGTTTCGCCATACTAAATCTTCCTGGAGGCCTTGCAACAGGTACGAAAACCCCTCGGTTGCAATCGTTTTCAGCGCGTAATTGCGGTTACGGGTCGTGCCGCTGGCATCTAGGGCTCCCTGTGCTACAAGATATTGAATATGTTTGTTCACCGCCTGACGGGAAACGCCTTGGGCTTCAGATGTGAACGTAACAATGTCTTTAGGATGTTCTTCGACATTTTCCAGGATGAACTGGCGAATGGCCTCGCCTCTTTCCCGCAATCCTGACATGCGCGACTCCGGCTCAATTAGCAACCTTAAGCTGAGACATTATCAATGCTATTGCTCTTCCTGTCAATCGCGGAGTGCTGACAGGGATCTTTTCTTGTCAGCCGGTATCAAAAGAAGGAGATCGGGCAAGGCATCAATCGCCGAACACGTGCTTTATCATCTGGAATTCGCTCTGCAACTCCTCAAACGCCTCCACCACACGCGGATCGAAATGGGTCCCTTTACCCTCCATGATTATGGCGCAGGCTTGCTCGTGGGTATACGCTTTTCTATAGGTTCTCTCGGTGGTCAGCGCGTCGTACGTGTCCGCGAGGGCCACAATACGAGCTGAAAAGGGTATTTCCTCCGCGGAGAGGCCAAACGGATAGCCGCTCCCGTCCCAGTGCTCGTGGTGGTAGAATGCCACTTCCATGCCGGTGTTGAGGAAGCTGTCGGAACCGATCTTCTTCACCGCGTCCTGAAGCGCTCTGCCTCCGATCAAGGGATGTTGTCTCATGATCTCTCGTTCGTTCGGGCCGTACTCCCCTTCGAAGAGCAGCACCGAGTCAGGCAAGAGCACCTTTCCCACGTCGTGAAGGACCGAAGAGCGCACGAGGTCGTCCACGTATTTCTGCGTCATGATTTCTTTGTGTGCTTCACTCTTTGCAAGGCTCGCGCACAGCGCGCGACAATACTCCTGTACACGCGAAAGGTGCGATCCTGACTGGCCGTCGCGCGCTTCCGTCAATTTGGCCAACGCGAGGATCGCCGCATCCTGCGTCTTCTTCACCTTTTGTAACAGTTTCAGTATTTCCTTGTTCTGTCGCACCTCTTCGGTCACATCCAGCCCCATCCCCAGGATGCCTGTGAACGCTCCCTGCTCGTCCCGCATGGGGGTGAGTGCGAGAGCAACCGTGAGCATGCGCCCATCCTTTGCCACCTGCCGCATTTTGGTGTGAACGGTCCCCCCTTGGTCCTCCATCGTGCCGCGCAATTCTTGCACCGAGTCTTTGGTGAGAGAATCCGGTGGATAGATCTTGGTGATCTTGTGTCCGATCATTTCTTCCGCGGAATAACCGAAAATGTTTTCCGCTCCCTTGTTCCAATAGCGTACGCTCTGTTCCAAATCGGTAAGCACCACGGAAACCAGAGTGGAACTATCCAGGATGCCTTTGAGAAAGTCCTTTGTCTTGACGATTTCTCTCGTCTGGTCTTTGATTGCGGTCTCCATGATCTTTTCGTGGTCACGCTTGAAACGAGCCAAGTCAGCATATGTGACGCATCGGGCTGCGAGACTTTCAAGGAGGAGCGGGTCAAGAGGCTGCTCCATTACGCCGTACGCGCCTTCCCGCACCCCTTGCGCTGCCTCGTGGCGGTGCGCCGCATCCGCAACGAGTATCACGGGCACACACTCGTCGCATTGGTTTGCCGTGCGGATGACCTCCAGGAAATGCATGCGGGTGAGATTCACGTCGAGGATAATGAAATTCGGGGCATATCGGGCGAGGAGGTCCGTGGTTATTGGTTCTTGGTCACAGAGATGTATGCGAAGGTCATTGGTCTTTCGAGGGCTGATGAGAATCTCTTTTAGTCCAGGGTCTTCCGAAATAGCGAGACCGATCAGAACCCTGGCGTTCTCCGTCTCCTCCAAAGGACCGACCGTCTCCGTGGCAAAATCTTCAAAGCTCATCGTGGAATAGTCGATGATGACACTTCCCTCGGGCTCGCCAATGCGGTCTTGCACTTCGGACTGCTGCAAGATCCCTGCGTGCACGAGTTTCTTGACGAGGCTCTGTAAACCCTTCGCGGATACCTTATATTTCTTCATGAGCGAGGCATCGTCCAAGCCCGCTCTGATGTCGTCTACCGCGTCCCTTGCATCTATTCTGGTTTTCGGCATGGGAGCCCCCGCAAGACTTCCTGCATGTCTGCTCGGTCGGAAAGACCCCGACCTTTGAAGTTGGCCGGGAATGGCTATGTGAACGACAACGGCAAGCATCGCCTGGGCAACAAATCGCGACGATCTGATTGATAGTGCACGTCATTGGAAAGGACCGGCCGGCTGACCTTTCCCCAGCTCGGTTGCCTCCACGAGAGGCTTCGTACGAATCTACCCTTTGGGCGGTCGGGTACTGAAATGCGATGAAGAGTGGGGACCGTTCCCCTTACGTTGCAATATAGTAACGCCAATTTTACCGCCTACCAAGGGGAATTTCCGCGTATCACGCGAAACCGACGCCATCCTGTCGGAAGTAGTCATCTCGGAACTGCCTGAAAGCAAAAATATACAAAACCGGTACACGGTGACTGTGTAGTGTCCCGAACACCGAGACAAAAGTAAGGGAGATGGGCCTCCAGGACACAGAGACACCCGGCAACGCATACAGTAAGAGTCAACAAAAAATCCCTGAGGAACATCGCGTGGGATGATCGGTCAAATGTGTTGACGAGGCTATGTATGGTTGTTACACTTCTGCCTCGACAATAAGAGATCCTGTTCCCGGCCTGGCTTTCAGGCGGGAGCACGGTCGCTCGGCCGAGCATGGGGACGCTCATGAGCGAAAAAATCCCGATCCATCAGCTGATCGACGAGCTCAGAAAAGTGGGCACGTACCGACGTGTTTACCCAAAGAAAATTGGATCTGCTTGGCTCCACATTTACGGGTGCGACCGAAATCAGCCAGAAGGAACGGCTTGTCACGCGACAGCTATTCGCTTCTTTTATAGAAGCAGTAGCCCGCAAGAACGAAATTCGATTCCTGGACCTCTCAGATCCTGGCAAACGCCCGCAAGGGGCCAAGGTAACGTGTCAGGTGAAAGAATTCCTCGGCTTCGGCAATGCAGGTCCTGTATATGCGGTAACGGTCGAGGGACAGCCTTATGCCTTGAAGATCTATTCTGCGGCAGGGCTGAATGAAGTGATGCAGGCCCATGGCACGTTCGGGCTCAAAGGGGTGCTTTTTGAAAGGGAAAAGGAAGGCGCTCCTCCGGGATTGAGCGACCTGGGTCAAAAGGTCCTCGCGCGGAAGGCCAAAGGCGTGTACGGCCGGTGCAACCGTATCGTAAAGATTCATCGAGTAGGCCAGGAAGGCGATTATCTGTACCTGCTCATGGATCTGCTGGAAGTAGATCCTATCAACAAAGTTGACCCAGCCCAAATGGGCGGCGATTTGGTGGATCTGGTGTCCTGGGCGGTGGATTGCGCAGTCGGACTGTGCCATCTGCATGTAGAGGAACGTAGGTTGCATCTCAATATCAGGCCCGAGGCATTCATCAGGAAAGCTCGGAAAAGCGGAGACCGCCTCCCCAAGTATACGTTCTTCCATTATCCGAAAAAATACTCCCGGCCCGAAACGAGTCCTTGCCTTCACACGGAATTCATCATGGTGGATCACCTCGACAACTCCGTGGATATGAGTGACACATCGCCCAAAGGATTGGGCACGGTGGGAAGCTGGGCCTTCATGCCCCCGGAAGCGATACTCAGTCTCTTGCAAGTCCTGCGCGCGGATTATCAACAGTACGTGCAGCAACACATGCCGGTCGAAGCGAAGCACACCATACGTATCAAACGATCCCAAATGGACGATATTTGGGCTCTGGGGATGACGTACTATCAGTTTCTCTCGGGAGGCAGATTTCCCTTTGGAGAACCGAAGACATTGGCTGACATGGTGCATTCCGTGCTGCTCACGAAATTCGATTTCTCGATGCTCGATCCCTGCCTGAGGGACTTGGTCGCGTCAATGCTGGAAAAGGATCCCAAGAAGCGATTCCAGCGCTTGTTGGATGGTTGCCCTGAAAAAATGCAAGCCAGGCGAGTCCTGGCTGAGGCGCTCCTGTACAAGCTGGAAGAAATTGCTCTCCAGTGGTCGGCGTGACTGCCTTGGCGGCCTGAATTGACCCCAGGATGGGAAGAACCGCGACCGGTTTTTCGGAGAATGCTGAAACATGAACGTGGTGGTAATCGCCAACCCAAGTGCAGGAACAGGACAGACGCTCGATCGAGTCTGCGCGTTCTCACGCGAACTGGAACGCCGAGGCCATCATGTGCAGACGTGCATGGCGCAGGCTCCTGGACAAGCGCGTGAAATGGCTCATCGCATTGCAGGGGATGTGGACCGACTGGTGATCGCGGGCGGAGATGGCACAGTCAATGACGTGCTGAACGGCGTGTGCGATCCCTCCAAGGTGCCGATCCTTCATCTGGCCACGGGTACTGCAAACATGTTGGCGCGGGATCTGAGTTTACCGCGCAGCCCCGAGGCGCTCGCAGACGTGCTCGATTACGGCGGGGTGCGCAACGTGGACATGGGTCTTGTGGGCACGCGGAGGTTTCTGCTGCTTGCCAGTGTCGGGTTTGACGCGTCGGTCGCACAAGAGGTTCAAAAGAGTCGAATTGCGACTCTTGGGTACCACGGGTATGCGTTGCCCATGCTCCGCGGTCTTGCCCATTGGTGTCCCACTGACCTGGCGATCCGGGTAGACGGCCAGGAACCACTTCATGGCACGAACGTCATGGTGCTGAAGGCCAAGCACTATGGCGGGTTCCTCGTCTTTGCCGAGGAAGCGGAGCTGGACTCAGGTCATTTTGACATCTTCATCTTTCAGGGTAAGACCGTGCCTGCTCTCTTTCGGTACGGTTTGGCAGGGTTCATGGGAAGAGCCTCGAGGCTGAAAGATGTCACCCATATTGTGGGAACCAGCGTCGTGATTGAATCTTCCGCGCCGGTTGCGGTGGAAGTCGATGGAGACTATTTCTGCACCACACCCATCAAGGTCGACCTCAAACCTTTGTTTGTGCCCTTGGTGGTTCCTGCTGCCTGAGTGCAAGGGGTGCAGGCACCTCCTTTGCGTGCAATTTTCTTGGCAAAGGCTCGGCGGCAGGCGCAGAGAACGCAGCGGCATCCGGTTTTCTTCTTTCCATACAGAGTTTCGTGTGGAACTCGGGAGGTGCTTCGGGCAAGCCAGCCGATTCAAGCGAAAAAGCATGTGGCTTCAGGGCATGTCTTCCCCCTGGTGCTCAGCGGTGATGTATTCTTTCCTGCTGAACGGCTACTCTTCTTGGGAAGATAGCGCTGCAAGGATCGTCGAAAGGAACGTGGCATGGTCGCGAGAAGCATAAGATGGGAGTCTGACTGGGATATGGCTCTTGCAGAAGCGAGAGTTCAAGAAAAGTATGTGATGTTGGACTTTTTCAACCCTGGTTGAGGCTCATGCCGACAGATGGATGCGGTTACGTATCCCAGCCCGCTCACAATAGAATTCGTGGACCGGAATTTGATTGCGCATCGGGTCGCGATCAATTCACCGGGTTCCAAGCCGGTGGAATTCGGTATCCAATACACTCCTACGGTCGTGATCGTGGACGGCCGCGGCAAGGAGCATCACCGCAACGTGGGCTTTGTGCCTCCTGAGGAATTCGTGCCTTTTCTCATGCTCGGTGTGGCAAAGGCGGATTTTTTCCACAAGCGGTTCGACCGGGCAGTCGCCATGTTGGACAAGCTCATCGGCCGCTATCCTCGGAGCAGATCGACCCAGGAAGCGACGAATCTGAGAAGACGCGTCCAGCACTAGTATCCTGTCCCTCGAATAGCCTGCATAACTGATTCGCCTGAGGGCAACCTTAGAGTAGGCGTCATACGTGCAGGTATTTGCGGGACGCCTACTGGACGGGCCCCACAGGGCAGAGGCTTCCCCTCAATTCTCAAGGGACGGCACAAAACGGGGTATTACAGGACTCTTTTGAAGAAATCACTGGTAACATAGATGAAATTCGCGCGGATGCGCAAACACTTCGCGCGCAAACTTGGCGGAAACGGGTTGTACGGGGCTGCGGCCCGGATGGCGCTCTGGGCGGATTCATCGAGTATCGCGTGCCCCGAGGAATCCAACAGGTTGACACGCTCCAGCGTCCCTTCCTTGGCAATGACGAATTCCAGCGTCAGAGTTCCCCCTATCCCAGCCCACGCGGCAGTCTGAGGATAGATCCATACTGCTTCGATCTTGCGCTTGAGGCTGAGCAGATAGGAAAAGAACCGGTCCTCCCGGGTGTTTATGTCGACAACAGCTTCTTCGACCTCACCATCCGGGTAAAAATCCGATCCCCCTGACTGAGCGGAAAAGGCTTTCTGCAT
The DNA here is from genome assembly GCA_963760985.1 of uncultured delta proteobacterium. Taxonomy (GTDB): domain Bacteria; phylum Desulfobacterota; class Desulfomonilia; order Desulfomonilales; family Desulfomonilaceae; genus JACRDG01. The sequence continues at coordinate 474,680 of CAVXFM010000004.1, forward strand.
GTCTTGAGCCGTGGGCCGCAGATCCACCTTCCTGTGCTTAAGGTCCTCTTTCATGTGCCGTCGCGATTTGGGGCTCAGAGCCTTGGTCTCACTCGGCTTGGCCGACCTCTTGTGCTGAGTCGGTGGTTTTGACGTTTGGCGCTTCTTCGGGCGTTCCTTCTTCTCTTTTATAAAGGTTTCCGGCGCTGGGGGCGGGATTGCGGATGCAATGCGCTGCTTGAGAGGCTCGGGTTTCCCTATGGGGGGCCTTGGCGGAGCGGGAATGGCTTTAGGGAGTCGCTCCTTCTTGGCAGTGTGGTTCCGGTCCGACATGGCCGAAGCCGTCTTCGGAGGGGGCTCGTCTTTCTCGGTAGTCTGGGGGAGTTGCACGATTCTGACCGGAGTTCTTGTTCCCCTCGGTTGGAGTGCTGCGCTGTTTTGCTGGAATGCGGCCATTCGTGGAACCACCGTGAATGCGAGCACGTGCAAGAGCAGCGAGACCACCACACAGATTTTGAGCATGCGATTCCGATCGATCGATCCCGGGCCTTCATCCCAATGGATCGGGCCTTCGGGACGAGACAGTTCGTCTACGAACGTAGGCTCTTCCGTCTCCACCGGATCGCTCTCATACGTGATGTTTGCTATTTGCTCGTCCGTCACGTGATCTCCAGACCTCTTTCACATTCAAGCCAAACCGACCGCCCAGAAACAAGGCTCCATGGAATCGCAAGCCTTCAATCATGATAGAGCCTTTTCGTGATTTGACAACCTTTATTGCGGAAAGTTGCGGATGTCCAGGAGAAAGACGAGGCGCAGCATGAAGGGTTTCTCCTTGAGAGGCTCTATGCCTTGCGGAGAGTGTAGGGGTCGAGGCAATAACTTTCCGGTGTGAGCACTGCGACATTTCGCGCAGCTTTTTCCGGGTTGGTGTTGGCATAACGGTACACACACCCATGAAGACACGTGTCGTACGCTCCTATATCCCGCGATGCCACACACCCGCATTCCTTTCGCGTCGGAGCGTTTTTCAACTCATGGATTGCCGACTTCCTTTCCGGAGTGTCCACCAGGCGGCCGAGGATCTCGGGATCGATGCACCGGGCTTTGGCCACGGTGTCGGATACGAGAAAATCGTGCGCACATGAGGCAAGCCTGATGCCCCGTGTGGCTGCCACCGCGGCCATCTCTTCGGCCATGTCGCGGCACAAGCCTTCATCCGGCTTCACGTGATCCGGCACACGACGTTCCATGTTCCGTATGGTCTTGCGATAATAATCGCAGAAGCTGAAAATGCACTCCTCGGTGTAAGGGGCCAGCAAGTCGCAGAGGCTCTGGAAATTGTTCAGGTGCCATCTGCGGTCCAAGGACTCGGTGAGCACGATCGTGTCGTACCTCCACCGGAACACCGGTCCGGGAAAGCTTTTGCAGAGGGTCTCCACCGTTTTGAGCGTATCTTGTACCGCGGGCACCCCAGGCTCCACGACCGCGGGGTACCTGTTGATGCTGTAGAGCATCGTGAAGCAGTAGCCCTTTTGTTTCAGTTCTTCCAAGTGGGGAATCAAGGGCGCGGCGTTCTTCGGTCCAGAAACACAATACATATCACGTCCTCCCGCGTGAGAGAGACTTCAAAGAGCTTCCTGCCGAACGGCGAGATGACCCCCACGCGGCCTGACCGGACCCGCTCCATGAACCACTGGCTGTGAAACGCAGGAATGTCTGTCCTTCTGCTTGCGGAAATCACGTGCATGAATTCCTCACAACCGTAGAGGCTTTATCCTGTGATCACAGGATATTAGTCACGAAATATCAACCAGAATCATCCGTGAGAAAACATCTTTGTCCGGTGTCAGGCTCGAATAAGGAATGCTCATTTTCGTGAAATAGTGTAAAATCAATGGCAATTCGGTTGACCGAATGTTGCTTTGGTGTCCGCAAGTTGAGTTGAGTATGGTGAACCACGGCAGAGGAGATGTCAAGATCGACGCCGGGGTAGGCAGGCGACACGCGAAGTATGTTCGTTTCTGCCGATTCTTGCCGCGAAATTCGGCTTGCGAGTCGGTGATCTGGAGGAGAAAGGAATCGTCATGGCCAAACCCAAGAAGCCCAAAGAAACCGGAGATGTAAACGCCTCTGAATCGGAAAAGGCGCGCGCCGTGGACATGGCGGTCAGCCAGATCGAAAGGCAGTTCGGCAAGAGGCGCGATCATGAAGTTGGGCAGCGGCGGGGTCATCCCCGATGTGAAGGTCATTCCGTCAGGGTCTCTGGGACTCGACATTGCCATGGGCGTGGGCGGCATTCCTCAGGGGAGGGTCACCGAGATATTCGGCCCGGAATCGTCCGGAAAAACGACCCTTTGTCTTCACGTTATTGCGCAAGCGCAGAAAAGGGGTGGCTTTGCATCCTTTGTCGACGCGGAACATGCTCTGGACATCCATTACGCGCGCAAGCTGGGAGTGAACACGGACGAACTCCTCGTTTCCCAGCCGGACACGGGAGAGCAAGCTCTTGAGATCACAGAAATTCTTGTAAGATCCGGTGCCATGGACGTGGTGGTTATCGACTCGGTGGCAGCGCTGGTGCCCAGGGCTGAGATCGAAGGTGAAATGGGCGACTCCCACATGGGCCTGCAGGCGCGACTCATGTCTCAAGCGCTCCGAAAGCTCACCGCAGCCATTGCGCGCTCCCAGGCCGCGGTCATTTTCACCAATCAGATCAGGCAAAAAATAGGAATCATGTTCGGCAACCCCGAAACCACCACCGGAGGCAATGCCCTCAAGTTTTACGCGTCCGTGCGACTGGACATTCGTCGCGTAGGGCAAATCAAGGAGGGCGAAAACGTCACCGGTTCCCGTACCCGGGTCAAGGTTGTCAAGAATAAGCTATCCCCACCGTTTCAGCAGGTGGAATTCGATATCATGTACAACGAAGGTATATCCGCTGCCGGAGAGGTCCTGGACATGGGTGTCGATTTCGGGGTCATCGACAAATCAGGAGCGTGGTACTGGTACGGAGATGAACGTATTGGTCAAGGGAGGGAAAACTCCAAAGTGTTTCTCCGGGAGAATCCTGAGATCATGAGCCAAATTCGCGAAAAGATTCTCGCACATAAGGGGATTCCTCGCAGAAACCGCCATGAGCAGCAGGGTGACGCTGAAATGACCGAGAGTGGAGAGGAATATGGAACTTGACGCGTGCCTGAGAAAAGCCCTCGAACAGGGTGCCTCGGATATTCATCTCAAAGTACCCCTGCCGCCGGTGATCCGGGTCAATGGCCAACTCGCGCCGATGAGAGGCGAAGCGCGCCTCACGCCGGATGAAATCAAGCGGGTAGCCCTTTCAATCATGAACGAACGTCAGCGTGAGATTTTTACCAAGACCAAGGAACTCGACATGGCCTACGGCGTGTCCAAGCTGGCCAGGTTCCGCGTGAACGTGTTCTCGCAACGAGACTCCATCGCGATGGTGCTCAGGACGATTCCTTCTGACCCGCCGATGCTCAAAGACCTCAGTCTCCCCCCGGTGGTGGAAAAGATCGCCATGGAGAACCGCGGTCTTGTGCTCGTCACCGGCACCACAGGGTCTGGAAAATCCACCACCCTGGCTGCGATGATCAATCACATCAACTCGTTCCGCAACTGCCACATCATGACCATTGAGGACCCTATTGAATTCCTCCACCGGGACCGCAAGAGCATTATCAACCAGCGAGAAGTGGGCCAGGACACGCTCACCTTTCAGAATGCCCTGCGAGCAGCGCTTCGTGAGGATCCTGACGTCATTCTCGTGGGTGAAATGCGAGACCTGGAGACCATCGAGATTGCCATGTTGGCCGCTGAGACGGGCCATCTCGTGTTCAGTACCCTCCACACCCTGGACGCGACCGAGACGATCACCCGCGTGATTTCCGCGTTTCCTATCGAGCACCAGAATGCGGTCCGACTCCAGCTTTCAGGGATCATTAAGGGGATCATCTCCCAACGACTCCTTCCCAAAACGGACGGCAAGGGACGTGTTCCTGCAGTGGAAGTATTGATCTCTACCGCACGCGTACGGGAGTGCGTCGCGGAGGAAAAAAGGACACGCGAAATTCGAGACGCGATAGCTGAAGGACACGTCAGCTATGGCATGCAAACGTTTGACCAGTCTTTGATGTTCCTATTCAGAACAACTTGGTTACGTACGAGACCGCTCTGGCAGCAGCATCCAATCCGGACGATTTCGCCCTGTTTGTCCGCGGCATCAGCGGCACCGGCGGCGGAGAAAAGTGGGAAATCGGCGGATAAAAGGGGGTCGTGTGCTGAGCCGCTCACACGGCGCGGTCGAGCGGTGGAGATGATATTGTGTTGTCGCGGGTATACTCCGGAACCCTCATCGGGATTGACGCTCATCCTATTGAAGTGGAAGTCGACGTGTACCACGGTCTCCCCTCCATCGCGGTGGTGGGACTTCCTGACAACGCAGTAAAGGAAAGTACCGCTCGGGTCAAATCCGCGATCGTGAATAGCGGGTATCCTTTTCCTCCGCGACGGATCACGGTCAATCTCGCGCCTGCGGATCTCAAGAAAGAGGGGTCAGGATTCGATCTGCCGATAGCGCTCGGTATCCTGGCTGCCCTGGACTTGATTCCTTCCGACAAACTCAAGAACTACATGCTGGTAGGCGAGCTTTCCCAGGACGGCAGAATCAAGCCCGTTCGCGGAGCATTGTCCATGGGTCTGGCCGCGCGGGACCTGGGATTCAAGGGATTGATCCTCCCAGACGTGAACTCGGCAGAGGCTGCGGTGGTGGAAGGGATCAAGGTGCTCGGCGTATCCAGCTTGCTCGCGGTTACCGGTTTCTTGATGGACAGCGTCCCGCTGGAGCCGGCAAAACCGCGCATCCCGGATCGGGCGGACGGAAAAGGGCCCTACTCGGTAGACTTCAGTGAAATCAAGGGTCAGGAATATGCCAAACGAGCCGTGGAAGTGGCTGCGGCAGGCGGTCACAACGTCTTGGCGTTTTGTCCTAAGCTGATGCGTGTCCCCACTGTCAAGAATCCCTGAGGTTGCATTGCGGTTAGGCACCGCCTGGGAATCGTCCGGGAGGTGTCATGATTCCGCTTGAGACGGAAAATAGTCAGGTTGGATGAAAGGGAAGATTCAATGTACTGGTGGAATGCGTTCAAACTAGCGGAAGACCTCCGAGAGGGACGAGTGGAGGAAAAGGAGCGGCTCAAGTATTACCTTGGGTATACCGTTGCGGCTAGCGTAGTTGTGCAGCCAGGTCCTTATTTCCCTGAGACTCTCAATACGGTAAAATTCATATCCGGCAATGCAAATCTTATCATCATTTTCATAGGAACGATGCTCTGCTACAGGGCCAACAGAAGTGGCGACAACACCGATTTCATCGGGAGGATGATCTGCCTGAGTTGGCCTGTCGGCATACCGTTTTCTGTGCTGTTCTTGACTTCAGCCCTTTATATCTATGTCTCATTTGGCATTGAATTTGATTCGGCTACTATCTTTCTGGCCATCTATTCTGCGGTTTATTGGATCTTGTTCTATGGCCTGCTCTACAAGTGCGTGACGATTGTTGCTCAGCCGAAAAAGGTCCCGTGACAAGACAAGGATGATGGGTCAGCCACTAAATCCTGGCATTATGTCTTGGGTTGATGCAGAGGATATGCGTCATTCACGAGAAGGAGGACCTCATAACCATGCATTGTTTTCGGAATACTATTCTTCTCTCATTGATGCTGGGCTTTCCTGGCCGCAACATGGCTCACGAGTGACTGCCATGCCGGTTGTCTAGCATGCTGGAAGTTGAAAGGGGTCGTTGTAAAGCTCAAGAACGGCACCACCATGAAGGGTCACGCCAAGTGGAACGACTTTTGGGCAGAGATGGGGTATTGGTATTCGAGTGGTGGTGATGACAATGCCTCAAAACAGGCACTCAAAAACATGACAAAATTCCCCAAGGTGATCTTTGACCCTAAAGCCCAGATAGATTGTCTCGCCGTCTATACCCATCTCCGTACCATAAAATATCCAGTAGCCAATGAGCTTGTCGCACTCCGAAACCCCGTTCAGGTGAAAGTAGAAGACATTAAGGACGTGAAACCCAACCCTGGACCTCATGATGGATACGCAGGAGCAGGAGCCTTGCTCTAGTGTCTGAAAGAATTGCAGATCTCCTCCAGACCAAGCCATCGGCTTCGTGCCACTATGATGCAGGCGCAGGTGACATGTACTAGGTCTCGTATGATATAGTAACCGGCACAGAACTTCGCGCTAAAAGGCGCGACAAAGTTTCTCGGTTGTGGTATGCCACCCCCCAGCGACTCTTCGGTGGAGGTGAGGGGTATGGCGAGACCGGGACTGCGATTGAGCAAGGCTGTAAGGGATGAGCTGGGGCAGGCGTACCAAGGTGCCAGAGGGCGCAAAGACCTCGACATGGCCGAGCGCATTCAGGGATTGCTCCTGGTGAATGAAGGAGTGGGGGAACGCCGAGCTGCTCAAATTGTGGGAGTTGGGCGGAGAACCTTGCAGGACTGGATTTCTCGGTACAGGAGAGGCGGTCTCCAAGCGCTCGTGAAGGGGCCGTATCCTGGTCGAAAGCCGAAATTGACGCAAGGGCAGCTCATAGAGATTGACCGTATCATTGAACAAGGGCCAGAAAGCGCTGGGCTGGATACGGGAGTTTGGACAGCTCCCCTTGTCGCGGACTTGGTCAAGAAGCTGTTTGGGGTTCGATACCACCCCGATCATATGCGGCGCATTCTTCGGCGACTCCGATTCAGTGTTCAGTTACCCACAAGAGAGCTTTCCCGGGCAGACCCAGCGGAGCAGACTCTATGGCTTGACCATGAACTGCAGACAATAAAAAAAAGTTGAACAGGAGTGCGGTGTTCTCATCTACGAAGACGAAGCCTCATTCGGTCAAGCCGGTTCACTGCACCGTACTTGGGCTAGAATAGGCAAGGGTACGCATGTAAAGAGTTTTCCGGGTCGCAAGGGCGCAAAAGTCATGGGAGCTGTACGGGTTGGCGAAAAGCCGGGTTGGCACTTCCGATTCGTCGAGCGATACAATACCGACACCTTCACAGCGTTCATCGAGCAGTTGCTCCGCTACTACAAAGGGAAAAAGGTCCACTTGGTTGTGGATAACGCACCCTGGCACAAGACCAAAACTCTCAGAAAGTGGTTGGAGGAAATCAAAGACCTCATTGAGGTCCATTTCCTGCCCAAATATGCTCCGAAGCTCAACGCCGCGGAATACATCTGGAAGGAGACTCGGAAATGGGCTTCCCACAACCGCTTCTTTGGAGCCCTGAAAGATCTCAAGGACAGTTTGTTCCGAAGATTCAACCGATTCCAGGGCAATCCCGGCAAACTGAAGTCGCTTGTGCCCTACTTCGCTTAGGTGCAGATGTCAATGCCGGTCACTATAACAGTTTTCCCGCAGATGAACTGAAGCGGCTGTGCGAGGAAACTTCGGATTGGAGGGGCATCGGAAAGTCGTCGGAGGAGGAAAGGGGCAGACTGAAAAGGAGGGACATTTTCAGTCTGTATTATGCTTACGATTAGCGCAACATTGCGTGATTCGAACCAAATACCCTGAATTAGGGTAACACTACACCTGATTGGACTACGATTCTCGTGGATGAAGTGAGTTCCGCGGTTTTCCAGGGCCCAATCTCAGCCCTCCAATCCAAATAGTGTTAAACGTGCTTCCTGCTCTGTGATACGATGCTTTATCTCTCGGGAGTCTGCGCTCTCGTAGGGAGCCAAGAATAGGAGATGACTGGAGCCTATTGTGCTTGCCCGCGTGCATTCAGGAACCCTCATCGGGATTGACGCTCATCCTATTGAAGTGGAAGTCGACGTGTACCACGGTCTCCCCTCCATCGCGGTGGTGGGGCTTCCTGACAACGCGGTAAAAGAAAGTACCGCCCGGGTCAAATCAGCGATCGTCAATAGCGGGTATCCTTTTCCTGCGCGACGGATCACGGTCAATCTCGCGCCTGCGGATCTCAAGAAAGAGGGGTCAGGATTCGATCTGCCCATAGCGCTCGGTATCCTGGCTGCCCTGGACTTGATTCCTTCCGACAAACTCAAGAACTACATGTTGGTAGGCGAGCTTTCCCTGGACGGCAGGATCAAGCCCGTTCGCGGAGCGTTGTCCATGGGTCTGGCCGCGCGGGACCTGGGATTCAAGGGATTGATCCTCCCGGACGTGAACTCGGCAGAGGCTGCGGTGGTGGAAGGGATCAAGGTGCTCGGCGTGTCCAGCTTGCTCGCAGTTACCGGTTTCTTGATGGACCGCGTCCCTCTGGAGCCGGCAAAACCTCGCATCCCGGATCGGGCGGACGGGAAAGGGCCTTACGCGGTAGACTTCAGTGAAATCAAGGGTCAAGAATATGCCAAACGAGCCGTGGAAGTGGCTGCGGCAGGCGGTCACAACGTCCTGATGATAGGGCCGCCCGGTTCGGGCAAGACCATGATTTCCCAAAGGCTTCCCACCATCCTTCCTGACCCGGTCTTTGAAGAAGCGCTCGAAACCACACGCATTTATTCCGCGGCAGGCCTTCTTGGGCGCAATGGTTCGGTGATGACCGCTCGACCGTTTCGGTCCCCTCACCACACGGTTTCCGATGCGGGCCTCATCGGCGGGGGAGTGATCCCCAGACCCGGTGAGGTTTCCCTTGCTCACAACGGCGTCTTGTTTCTAGACGAACTGCCTGAGTTCCGCAAGAACGTGCTGGAAGTCTTGCGCCAACCGCTTGAGGATGGTGAGGTAACCATCTCCCGCGCACAGGTGGCGATCACCTTCCCTGCGCGTTTGATGCTGGTCGCGGCGATGAACCCGTGTCCATGCGGGTACCGAGGCGATCCCAAACGCCAGTGCTCGTGTTCCGTAAAATCCATTCAGCGCTACTGGAGTAAAATCTCCGGGCCCCTGCTGGACAGGATCGACATCCACCTGGATGTCCCTTCAGTGGCATGGCGAGACCTCACTTGCGTTGCCGACGGGGAGCGGTCAGAGGCAATCAGGAGCCGTGTGACCGCGTCCCGCAAGATTCAACTGGAACGGCTCGCGGGAACCGGTTTGTTCTGCAATGCCCAGATGAGTGCTGCGCACATCCGGAAGTTCTGCGCGTTGGGCAAGGACTCCATGAACTTTCTGGAAAAGGCCGTAAGCAAGCTCGGACTGTCTGCAAGGGCCTATCATCGCGTCTTGAAAATCGCGCGAACCATAGCGGACCTCCACGCGGAACCGACCATACAGCCCCCACACGTGGCAGAAGCGGTTCAATACCGCACCTTGGATAGAAGAAAAGACTAAGAGCGGTCGCTCAACGCCCACACGGAGAGGACTGAGAGAAATCTCGTTTTTCCCCGTTGCCTACCTCAGGCAACTTCCCGAAATCTCTTTCGAAACTGCAAAACATTCCTGGACGTTCCCTTGAGTGGGTTTTGGGGCGCGGTCCTGAGCTGCCGTTGTCAAACCTCCATGGCCCACCTGTAAAAGTCCCGTTTGCCCGCGATTTTCAATCACGCCTCTGCTCAACTGGATTCCGCGCCTCCTCGGAACCAAGGGTCTTCCTGTTCGTGAATCCACGCGTAATTTTCGCAACCCGTATGCCTGAAAGTGCATCCAATAGTACGGGGGACGGCTGACAGGGCTGACATTGACAAAGCAACAACGGGTTCGCACGTTTCAGAAACGTAGCCGCAAGCCCATGGGGCAGAGGCGAAATCAGGTTCGTCGCCTCTCGGGTTCTCCCATCTCAGACCAGTGGCGATCGATGGGGACTCTGAAAGACGACAGGAACACTCGCAGAAGAGACCGATTTCTCGACTGCGGAATCATTCCCGTGCGAAGAATGCGACCTGAGTAAAGGAGACAGACGATGGTGGAGATCACAAATACCGGTCGATTATTCAGCGCGTTTGACTTGAGAGGACTGACTCTGAAAAATAGGGTGGTCATGTCTCCCTTGACGCGATCGCGTGCAGGAGAGGAGCGCCTACCAAATTCCCTGATGGCTGAGTATTATGCGCAGCGGGCCTCTGCGGGATTAATCATTAGCGAAGCGACGGTCATTTCCCGGCAGGGTATTGGCTGGCTCAACAGTCCGGGGATCTATTCGGACGAACAAGCGAGAGCCTGGAAAAAAGTGGTGGATGCGGTTCATGCCAAAGGAACGCCGATGTTCCTCCAGCTGTGGCATTGCGGCCGAGCTTCCCACCGAGCGTTCCACGAGGATCAGGAACTTCCGGTGGCTCCCTCTGCCCTCAAGATCAATGGAGGTTACAGTCACACACCTTTCGGCAAAAGGCCGAATGAAACGCCGCGGGCTCTGAAAACGGATGAGATACCAGGCATTGTGGAGGATTATCGACGTGCCGCGGTGCGAGCCAAGGCAGCGGGGTTCGACGGGGTGGAAATACACGCAGCCAACGGATACCTGATCGATCAATTCTTACAGTCCAAGACCAACCTTCGGACCGACCGGTACGGAGGCAGCGTGGAGAACCGCTATCGGTTCTTGGATGAGGTGGTCAGGGCGATTATCACTGTCTGGCCGGCCGACCGCGTGGGGGTGCACATTGCTCCCAACGGCAATTTCAACGACATGGGCTCGCGGGATTTTCGTGAGACTTTTCCGTATGTGGCAGGACAGCTTTCCCGGTACGGACTTGCGTACCTGCACGTGGTAGATGGCCTGGCGTTTGGCTTTCACGAATTGGGAACGCCTCTGACCTTGGCAGATTTCCGACAGGTGTTCCAGGGTCCTTTGATGGGGAATTGTGGTTACGACCGAGAAACCGCGGAATCGGCCATTCAGAATCAGCAGGCTGACCTGATTGCCTTTGGCAGGCCCTTTCTCAGCAATCCAGACCTTGTGGAGCGATTTGCGAATGGTTGGCCCTTGAATCCTCCGGCAGACCTGAAGGTGTGGTACTCGTTTGACGCGGAGGGGTACACTGACTTTCCGAGATTCGAGTTTCAAGGCAACGCGTCGCAGCATCCTCAACAGGAAGGGCTTGGGACTGGCGTCTGAGTCAATGAATGCCCGAGAAAAATCCTCTGGGCTGAGTAGCCGACATCTCGCGTAATGGCTTGTCCCACATGTAGCGGTGGTGGTACGGGCGTCTCCTCCGTCGCACAGAGACAGGCGAGGCGCCTGTCCTACCACATCCATCGCCATCTCGATGGCGCGCACGTACCTCCCCCGCCGGATTTTGATGCGCAGGCCACGATTGTACCGGGAAGGATGCTTCGCGTCACGTGGCGATCCCGGGCGGTTTCAGAGGCATGCGGGATTTCCCGGGCTTTTCAGCCATCTGAGAGCATTTCCAGGAAGTTCTCTATCTGACTCTCCAGAGACTCAATGGAATACAACCGCGGATCGTTATGATCCGCCTCCAGGATGAGCCCAGGAAGGCCGGTAGCTTTGGTGACCGCGTTGCGCACTTCGGGGATGTCCTGAGACACAAATTTGCAGCTCCGATTCGAATGATACAGAAAGCCATGGAGTCCATACTCTTCGGCCAAGTCGATGTACTGCTCGATCCTGCGCTCAATGTGCAAATTGGCGGTATACAGATACTGATCGGTCCAATCCTTGAACGGATCCTCTTCGCCCACCGCGAGGCTCGCCCATGCCCAGGTATAGAGTGAAGCTACCAGGCTTGCTCCACGGTCCTCGAGAAAGGTGGAGAGGCGACGAAGCTCCGGCCAGATGGGAAGATTGTCCCAGAAGAGCCGGAACCGTTCGTTCTCTATGGCGCCGATCCCTTTTGCCACCCGCTGGTCCAGCTCATCAGCCAGTTCACGGTAAAACTCCACCGCTTCACGGGTTCCTCTCTGAGACACAATGGGAGCCATAGAGATGAACTGATCGAACACGGTCATCGGCGAGGGCTTGTTCGTACCTGTTTCCAGGATGCGCGCCCACAGCTTCGAGGCTTCCTGGGAGAGCCGTATTGCCTCGTTGAGGCGCTCCCTTTCGAGCGCACGGCCTGTTATGCCTTCCATGACGCCCACGAGTTCCTCCAACTGGGCACGCACGTACGCCTCGGCTGCCGCGTCGCGCTCTCCCCGGCCCGAATGGGGCACGTCAATGAGCACCATGGGCGCGTCGTACAACCTGCTGAGCACCTCCCACCATTTGGTCAGCGTGCCGCACTGACTGTTGGAGATGAGCAGCAGATCGGGCTTGGGAAGTCCCCAGGTCGGGCTGAGCTTGGTCTTGATAGACCCCAGGTCGCAGCGCAGCGTACGAGCACAGGTCCATGGAATAGCCCATTCCTTCGGCTGCCCGTGCGGTTTCCGCGGACATGTGCCTTGCCGCGATGACCACCGCATGGTTTTCCGGATATATGGGTATCATGTCCATCGCGTAGATCAGCTCCACCGGCGTGAACGCGTTCACGTACGCGATGAATTTCCCGTTCTGTCTCGCCATGTGCGCTGCGGCATAGTATTGGAGATTGATCTCCTTGAGCTTCTTCAGTGTCTGAATGGGATTCATTGCGGCTTCCTCCGTCAGGGCAGATCTGTTGAGATCATCTCGCGGAACGCCTCCAGCCTCAGGCGCACTTGTTGCGGAGATGTGCCGCGGGTTGCGGTCTCGATGACAAGGCTAGGGATCTTGGCCTCTTCAAGGGATTTTTGCAGGTCAGGCGTGTCGAACGCGGCAGCCTCGCAGAATTTCGGATTCAGGAACAGCACCCCCTGAGCTCCGCTTTGCTTCACCCGGTCGAGAAATCCGCGCACAATCTGTGCAGGATCCTGATGATATCCCGTGTACAGGTACCGTACTCACATGACGTCGAACGAGCGCGTCGATGGGATCAAGGTCAGGGTCCGCGTCCTGCTCAATGCTCCTGAAGCCCGTTACCATCTCGTCCCTCGCGATCCAGAAGCCCAGCTGATCCATCATCTGAAGGATACCCGGCGGATCCCATGTTTTCCCCCGCACATACAAGCTGACGCGTTCTGTTGATTTGTGTGATCCGGTAGTGTCCCAAGGCAGGGCATCCATCCACGCGAGGTGCTCTTCCCTGGTAGCCCTCATGGCCGATGCCAGCAGGGTCTGGACTTTGGCAGCGGTCCACGTTGACGGATTCTCCCCGTGGTGTTGGTATGCCTGCCGGAGCCGTGCGCGGCTACGGTTGTACAATGCCACGCTCGCTGCCAGAGACTCCGGCCCCGCGTCACGTCCTGTGACACGACGTATCGCCTCGAACAGTCTGGTGAATTCGGCTTTCAGGTAGTTCGTGGCCTCAGGATGGTGAATCCGTTTCGGTAGACGGAGGAATTCGTTGTGCATGTCAGGAAAGCAATGGTTCCACAGGTGGAAAAGGTTCCGAGTGGTGTCGCACACATAGGGCACGACCATGCCGTCGAGCACATCCAGATCCCCCCGGAGTTTCAGGTCAAAGGCACCCATCGCGTGATTACACGTGTATCCGGGCATGTGAGCCTGCGCTCCCGACACCTGAACTCCTGCGCCCTCTATTGCTACAGGAAGCGCTCCGGCCGCGTGAATGATCTCTTCAGGTACGTCCGGGAGCAGATGCCCTATCACCTTGCCTCCTGACTTGTCCTTCCATGATTGCGCGTGCTCCCATGGATTGCTCAACACTTCCCGAAAAGGACTCCAGGGATCCTCAACGTTCATCTGCGTCTCCGTTCATGACATTTGGGTTTGGGAGAGAATTTTCTGCAACCTGATCCACGCGTGTATCATTGTTCGTATATGTCCGTGTGGCTTAGGTTCTTGAAAAAGGTACCAAAGACACCCCTACGCGTAATAAACGCGCTTGGACCTGCTGGTGGTGAGGACATCATCGCAGATTTGGGGGGCAAAAGTAAAGGGAAACGAGTGAGGGTCAAGAGGGCTTGACGATCTCATGCCTCTGCACGGATCGTCAAACCGGTTAGAGAGGGTTCAAACCAGTTCACACCGTTTGTTCTGAAGAGAAAGGCACCGCGTGTTCTGTCATCCGGTCAGAAATCTTACCGACGGGAGGAACATGAAGAAGCCGTTCAGGAAACAGATCACGCCGACAGCGCCCAGGACGAGTCCGATTACCCACACACCGGGCTTCTTCATCAACGCGGCTATTGACGACAGCAAAATGGAGAGTTGCAGCAAGATGACCGCCACCCCGAAAGCCTGTCCGTGCTTGATAGCCACATCGCGTTGCGCCTCAAGGTTTTCTGCCTCTTTCCTTACTTCCGCCTTCTCTTGCGCGTATTTCTTGAGTTTTTTGGTATAATTCTGGATGAGTGAGTCGTACTTCGCAACCTTGTCCTGCGGCGCAGTATCGCCGAGGAGCTTGAGTTCGAGTTCCATTTTGTCTTTCTGCAACTCGTACAAGTAGCCTTTGATACTCTTGCTTTGATAGAATGCCCACTGATCGGAGGCCTGAGTTTGCCTCAAGATAGACCTGTTCGTGAAGCTTCCCATGCGGAGGGTTGACAGTGTCGCGCCCAGGGCCAAGAGGACCGTGATCAGGGCGCAATAGTTCAGCCATCTCTCCTTCTTTTCTTCCATGAAACCTCCCAATGTTCATTGACGCGTCTCACACACGACTTTATATCTTACCGCATATAATGCGGGACCGATCGGCTGTCAAGGGCCCTTTTGGGCGGCTCTGGGAGGCGTCTATGGGCGTATACTGATTGCCAAAATGTCCTATTCGTTCTTCCTGGAGTGGCGGGAAATCTCTTCTCTGTGACCGACACGGGGCGGTCACATCTGTGTTCAGGAGGAGAGCGGTTACCGCACGGCCATGGTGCTCGTCTGAAAGAGCATCGCTTCAATCCGGCTCGTGAGGAGAATCTCCGAGCCGGATTTTTTCACGCCCCATCCGAACTGCGTGAAGCCCTGAGCATTGTCCCCCGAGGTTCGCGGGGTGCTTATCCCGTGGCCTTTCCGGGAGACTTGCCCGACTCATTGAGAGACACCACGGGCCTACGGCAACCGCCACACAGGTATGCGGAGAATGCGAGAAGGTAACTTCATAGATCCCCTTGCCCCAGCAAAAGGAGAGAGATCCACCGAAGTGGCAAGGCGACACATCTACTCATAGATCTTCTCGTCTTCCGCGAACGCTTCCTCACAATCGTTTTCATAGTCACGGACATGCCGTGCTTCCCGCGTGCGAATGAACTCCTTGTACCACTCGTTTGCGGTAATTGCGGACATGATCTCATTGCTACCGGTCCATATGGACGCGAGACGAAGGTCTCTGAAAATCCGTTCAATGGGGTACACGTTGGTGTACCCGATGCCTCCCATGACTTGCATGGCATGGTGAACGACCTTCTGGCACGAGTCACACACGAACTTCTTGGTTTCTGACACCATGCGACGTATGAGATCGGAGGATTGCCCTGTGTCGACCGCCTTGGCCGTTGCGTACACCATGGTCCTTGATGCATCCAAGAGCGTTACGGCCTCGGCGATTTGAAAGCTCACCCCCTGGAACTGATTGATGGTTTTCCCAAAGGCCTTGCGTCTCGTGCTGTAAGCGGTGGCAATTTCCAGGGCAGGCCGTGCAGCGCCGATGGTCATGGCAGCAGTGCCCAGACGCTCGGGAATCATCATGGTATTGAAGACCGCATACGCGCCGTTCACCTTTCCCACCACGTTCTTCCTGGGCACTTTGACGTCTCTGAACACCACGCGGCCCGCGCCTCCGCCGCGGCAGCCCATCAACCCGTACAGGTATTTTGTGTCCACGCCTTCTGTACGATCAACGATGAAGCACGTCAGGGATTTGTGCGGCTCCCCGTGAGGGTCGGTGCGCGCGGTATACCAGAAAATAATCCGCTCCCTCCGCGCCCACGATGAAGCGCTTTTGTCCGTTTACCAGGAAATAGTCGCCTTTGTCTTCCGCCACGGTCGTGGTGCCGAAAAAGTCAGATCCACCACGAGGCTCGGTCAGACATTCCGCGGCGAACATCTCACCTCTTAAAAGAGGTTTCACGTATTTTTCTTTCTGCTCGTCAGTTCCGTGCAGCACGATTGCGTCGCACACCAGCTCAGCACCCACACCAAATACACAGGCAAAAATATACCCGAGAGTGCCCACCTCTTCCATGACCATGGCGGTGGACACCCAATTCATGTCTCGACCGCCCCACTTTCTCGGGTACCTGCAGCCAAAGAGGTTGCGTCGTCCCGCTTCCTGAAGGAATTCCTTGGGAAATCGGATCTTGTCCGCGTCCATGTCCAGTATCACTCGTCGCGGAACCCATCTCACCAGGTCGCGCGCCTCTTCTCTGAGCTTGAGCTGCTCTTCGGTCAGCAGGAAATCAAACATGGAAACTCCTTTCGTGGTCCGTTGCAGGACATCCGTATGATTGCGCGGATATGTCAGTACCCGCATGATAGCCCCGGTCCCGTCTGTCCGGATAAGCTCAGCGATACGATCGTATACTCGCTCGAAGGGTTCTCCGGAATTCTGAAAATAATGAACCTGATCTTGGATATGGGTTCTTTGCAATCCGTCCACCATGTTCAGTAGCTCCATATGAACCAGCGCCTCGGTTCCGGCGAGCAAATTGAATTTGGCCGGATCCACGTACGCGTCAAAATACCCTTGCATCGTCGCGATGTCCCAAACACAGCGAGGATGGTCGCACGCCTCATACGTAAACTTCAGACGGTTTTTATGATGGTCCTGAAGGAACGCGACGCGCGCTTTCAGGTCCCGAACCTCTTCCCCGTGGGCAGGTAGCACCAGGCCCACGTCTGTACGCGCGCCTAGCTCGTTGAGGGAACTCAGATACGAGAGAAGATTGTCTGGATGAGGAGTTATGGGATTCAGGAGTATGTCTCCGCACATCAGCACCTTGTCCGGGCCTTTTCCGGCTACCAGGCCGATGCTTCCAGGAGTATGGCCCGGGAGATGCGCCACCTCAATTCCCGGAACGACCGATCCGCGTACCTTGAGCGGTCCGTTGGTGAAAATCGGGGAATCCACCTTTACCGAAAGTCCCATAGCTTCCAGATCCAGACGCTGGATCATTTGCTCTCGGACCGAGTCCCTCGCGGACCATGGTGAGGGCATGCCTGTACCCCGCATCTGTTGCTGTCTCCCATACCACATGCTCAGGATTCCCCACGGGTTGCAGATCTCCGGGGTGTCCAGAATATGCGCGGACACCTCGGCCTTGCTCGACCGCAAAATGGAGCGGGCCATGAGAAAATGGTCCGGGTGACCGTGGGAGATGACCACCAGGTCGATGTCACTCATGTCGCGGCCTGCCAGCTTCAGGCCATCGTAGAATTCCTGCTCGCTATGATCAGGAGGCAGTTCTTCGATATCCGTGGGAATGGGCTGATTACGCAAGTGGTAGAAGAATGCTTTGGCCAGACCGGTAGGGATACCTGTGTCCAGCAGTATCAACGCATCGGACTCTATGAGGTACAAGTGCGCGGGACCCGGTCCTATGAGGTCAGGACAAAAGGTGGTGATTTGGGTTATCCGGATCTTCTCCTCCACAAGGTCAAAACGCCGTACCCTGCCACTGCCCGGTCCGGAATTCGGTTTTAGTTGAGTCTCTTCGAGTTTCATGATCCTCTCGCTTGCCTGTCTGCTCGTAGCCTCTTGGCTGACCACCGATTATGAACCACTTCCTTTTGACGTGAAACCTTTTATGCAAAAATGCTTCCTTGACAGGGCACTGTGTGCGCGCAGGGAGCCGCGTATGCCTTTGGCTCTTCTCGCGGGGCAGCGCAGTGCGGCCGCTGCTTCTTCGCACCGCGCGGCCGAATGAGGAAACCCGCAAAGCCATGAGAGCACCTGCCAAGAATTCTGAGCTGATGGCGCGTGCGTTTGCAGCAAGGCGGGCGGTCCCCTGAACGCAGATTTCGAAGGCTCAGAGAAGCGGACGTCCCGACACCAAAGACGCATCAGGCAGACAAGACCTGTGTCAGGCATTCTCTATCCGAATTCCCGTTTTACCGATCCCGTTGCACGGGTAACCTTGACAAACGGAATTCCTGATGAAACATATAAGAAGACTTTATGAACGATTAACTCATGGGAAAAGGAGATCGCTATGAAGAGATTTATGGTTCCCAGGGTAGCGCATTGTAGCGACGGCTGCCCTAGCGAGTCCTGAGCAGGACACTAAAAGGCTCTTAAATCAAGTAGGCCGGCCCCATGTTGACCGTTCTCGGCCAATCAAGGGTCCGGCCTTCTTGGTTTCATGCGTGCGCTCCCGCATCAATCGACCAGGAGATTACCCCATGACCAAGGCTTGGGGAATAAACCGCGCTGCAGGATGTTCGACAGACAGGTCGTTTCCCATGACCTTCAGAATTACTCAAGGCCGGGCGCAGTGAGGGAGTTCTGCGGTATTTTGCAGTATGCGGCTCATAGGTATTGGCAATCCGGGCGTGGATAGGGTACACTCCTCACGGGCTCGCAGCTCATTACCGAAAGTGAAATCAAGGGGCCATGGATAGCGACATCATTATCGAAACCCGAGAATTGTGCAAGGATTACAATGATGGCGTGAACGTGATTCGCGCGCTTGCCGGGGCCAACATCAATATCCATCGCGGGGAGATGGTCGGTATCATGGGGCCGTCAGGATCGGGAAAGTCCACGCTCATGTACATTCTTGGACTCCTGCAGCCTGCCAGTTCCGGGATGTACCTTTTCAACGGTCAGGATATACTGGCCCAGACACCCATAGAACAAGCACATTTTCGCAATAAGGAATTGGGGTTCGTGTTCCAGAGCTGCGATTTGCTGCCAAACTCCACGGTGTACGAAAACCTCGAGCTGCCGCTGATTTATGCGGAATCCGACCGGGGAAGCAGGCGGAAGAAGATACTGGACGCGCTGGACAGGGTTGGGCTTTCCCACCGCGTGGATCACTGGGCAAACCGGCTTTCCGGTGGCGAGCGTCAGCGTGCGGCCATTGCCAGGGCGTTGGTCAATAATCCTCAATTGATTCTCGGCGATGAGCCGACCGGTCAGCTCGACCAGAAAAACACGGAGGCTGTCGTCGAACAACTTCGGGCTGTCGCACGGCAGGGATATACCGTGGTTCTCGTAACCCATGAGCAAGAAATCGGCGACGCGTGCGACAGAATTATTCGCCTCCGAGATGGCCGAGTGATCGATCTGGGGTACGGAGAAATCGAATCGCCTTCTCAGGCTGAGGACACTCCTTCCGAAGCTCGGTCGAATTGAAGGTCGCGCGAGAGATCACTACGCGTGCATGTGACAGCCGCACGACCCGTCGGGAACAGGTGCCTGAACTTTATGCGTCAATTCCAGGGTGCCCTGGGTTCGCGTGATTAAACCTGCCTGTTCCAGTGTGCTGAGAATTGCCTCGCACCTGGATGCATCCACGGAGAGGTAAAGGGGCAAAACCTGCGGATACTCGTCGAGATTTCCTGCCGCGTCCATGGAGTACAACGCAAAGAGCACCTGCTTGTGAATCAGATCCAGGAGAGGGCTCGCCAGGGCCTGCTGAATCCTCTCGTCATTCATCACCGCTAAACTCACGCCGTCTGTACACATAATTGTTCTCCTGTAAGACCGTTTCTTTTCAAGGGGCTCCTAAGAGGCACCACCCTCGCGCAATTTCGTGATCGCTGTCACCAATAGGGTAGTAACCATGGGGACGGGCATCTTGCCGGTCGTTCACGCACCGTCGAGACGCCTGCCCCTTGATTCCCTAAATCTTTCACAGAACTGGCGGTTCCGATCGCTAAGGTTCGATCTTCGTTCCCAAAACCTTGAGGAATTCGGCCAACCATTCGGGATGCGCAGGCCAAGCCTGGGCTGTGACCAAGTTACCAGCCACGTGCGCGCTCGTCAATCCCACGTCCACCCAGGTGCCTCCGGCTGTGCGCACATCCGGCGCGACCGCAGGGTAAGAGGTGCAAGACTTGCCCCCGAGCACTCCGGCAGCAGCCAGCACCTGGAGCCCATGGCATATGGATGCGATGGGTTTGCCTGCCTCGGCAAAGTGCCGCGTCATCTTGAGCACCTCCGGGTTCAATCTGATATACTCGGGCGCACGACCGCCCGGGATGACCAATGCGTCGTAATCCTCTGCCTTTACGTCAGAAAACGTCGCGTTGAGCGTGAAATTGTGGCCGCGTTTCTCGCTGTACGTCTGGTCACCCTCAAAATCGTGGATGGCCGTGCGCACGAACTCGTCCGCTTTCTTTCCGGGGCAGACAGCGTGGACCGTGTGCCCCACCATCAGCAGCGCCTGAAAAGGTACCATGACCTCATAGTCTTCCACATAATCACCGACGAGCATCAGGATCTTCTTTGCCGCCATGACGTTCTCCTTTCGAGGGAATTTCTGGACAAACCAACTGTCTGTGCGCCCTTCCCTGGTGAGGACAGGCACATTCCACGGTTCTTGGGGTTACTATAGCACCTGACGAGATTTCTCCGCGAAACGTTTGAATGCCTCGTAGCTTTCCGGCGTGCCAATATCGAAGAACGTCGCCTCTCGGCAGAGACCAAAGATCTTGCCCGACCGGGTAAGGCCCGGAAAGACGTCTTGTTCCATGGAAAATGTACTGCCCGACGGAAGTTTCTTAATGAATTCCCAAGACAATAATGAGCATCCTGCGTTTATGAGGCCCGGCCCTGAGGAGCCTTTTTTTTCTCAAGGAAATCCGTCACCCGCCCGTCCGTGTTCACCTCCACGGAACCGTACCTGGCCGCGTCCTGAACCGGCATCAGGGATAAAGTGACTTCCGCTCCGCTCTTCCGGTGAAACTCTAGCAGGGCCCGCAAATCCGCATCGTAAAAAGTGTCGCCATTGACCAACAACGTCGGGTCGGTGGCAAAACGTTCCGCGAGCTTGACCGCGCCCCCGGTTCCAAGGGGTTTTTCCTCTCTCGAGAACCGGACCACCGCGTCGTGGGACCTCCACCCGCGGAAATGCTCCTCGATCGCGTCTCCTCGGAATCCACTAAGAATAACAAAATCACGTACCCCTTTGCCCGCAAGGGAATCGAGCAACATTTCGAGAAAAGGCACGTCACCTATAAGGGCCATGGGCTTGGGGCGATCGGATACTACCGGCTGGAGCCTCGTTCCGAGCCCCCCTGCCAAAATGAACGTGGTGAAGGGCAAACACATCGCAGGCATCATCGATCCTTCCTGGGAGCCTTTCGCATGAAACATTTCAGATAGCCCTGGTCATTCATGGGCTCATGGGTGAGTTCGCGGAAACATATGTTCACGTGGAGCCGGGAAGGAGATCTGGAGCATTCGGGTAAGGTGCGGCGAACGCAGCGAACCACATGGTGCGGGAAAAGACTCGCCAGTGCCAGCGGCAATTTCCGGCTCATCGGACCGCAGTGTGGCACACACAACCTGGATCGCGATTGACTGGCGCCACGTGAAACAGACTTCTCCACACGTCCATCACCAACAAGCCCTGCATGATCTCCTCTTCCCGACCTGCGAGCATCTTCAGGGCCTCGGTCACCTGGATCGAGGCAACGCATGTGGCTGCGGATGAAAGCACACCCACCGTAGACGCGCGTGGATGACCGTCCACCGCGGCAGGGTCAGGCCAGAGACAGCGCAGGCAGGGGGTCTTGCCCGGAATGATGGTCATGACGTTGCCCACGGTTTCCACCGCGCCACCGAATATGTACGGCGTCCGGGTCGCGATGACACAATCGTTCACGAGGTAACGCGTGCGTATGTTGTCCAGTGCGTCCACCACCAGGTCGACCCCATTGGTGAGCCTCTCGACATTTTGCGGACTTATGGCCTCGGCAATTACTTCGATCTCGATTTCCGAATTGGCCTCCTTCAGGTGCCTTCCGGCCGCCACTGCTTTGTGAAGTCCTAAATTCACATCGTTTTCGTCGTACAGGATCTGGCGGTGGAGATTGTGAAGCTCAGGAGCGTCTTGATCCGCAATCCTCAAGAAGCCCACTCCCGCGCGGCGAGCAGAGTGGCAATCAAGGATCCCAGTGCGCCCAGACCGGCCACGAACACGCGGGATTGCGCAATGCGTTTTTGCCCTTCTTCTCCAATAACCCTCAGAAGTACGTGGCGACTGTACCTCGACTCATCTGATTTCATATCCGGTCACTTTCCCGCGCAAGGGCAAGGGTGATTTTTTCACCCTCCCACGCGTGTCCGGAAAACATCCTGCATAGGACGCTCACGATCCGCGGGTGAAGAGCCCACTGCCCCACTCCCATCTGGTCAATTCTTTCACGAGCGTGAGGTTTTGCGCAAGAAAAGATGCGCGAAGATCATCCCATTGATCCAGAGGCACGCCGGAGACGACCAGGAAACGGTGAAAAAGCGAAAGCAGTCGATTCTGATTGGCGAGAAGGGTCTTGGTGTCGAGGTTCGCGGTCACCATATCCGCGGGGTTGAGCGGGTCCGCCAGATCCACGCATTGAAACTCGATCCGGCCCGGGACGCTGCTGAGTGATGCGTTGTGGAGCGCGGATTCTATGGCAATAGGATCGTTGTCCACGCCCCATACGCGTGTCGCACCGAGTTTGTACGCGGCAATGGAAAGAATCCCGGAACCACACCCCACATCGAGCACACTCACCTCGTCTTTGGAGGCTTTGAGCTGTTCCACCGCCTCTTCCAGCAATTCCAGACACCCCTGAGTGGTCTCATGCGTGCCCGTTCCGAACGCTTCGGCCGGATCGATCACAATGATTTCCCGTCCTTCGGCTTCCGGTTGGAGCCACGGAGGAGTCACCAGCAAGCGCTTGCCTATGCGGAGGCTGTGGAAATTGTCTTTCCACGCGGTAGCCCAGTTCTCTTGCTTGAGCCGCGAGATCTCAATGACCGGCGCGCCTACACCCGCGAACAGGTCGCTCAAACGCTCCACATAGTCTCTCAGATCCGTATGAACGGTCTCCCATTGGTCCTCGGGGAAGTACGCGGTGACCACAGAGAATTCCAATTGTTCGTCATCGAGCACCACTCCGCGTGCATTGTGTTCGTGACAGAAATTCGCGAGCACGTCCGCCATGTCAGGGTGGAGTTTCACGGTAAGGGTAATCCATTCCGAAGGGGTTGGCATGATATTCATCCGACTCGTACCGCGGCAGTGCGCGTGAAATAGTAACAGGAGTTCAAGGATGCAAACACGGAGCGACTATGAAGAATACCAGGGGGGATTGTCAAGACGTGGGAGAAGCAGGAATCGCTTCTCGATCAACCGGACGAGGGCCTCTCAATCGTGGTAAGGAGGAAGGAGTGGGGGGAAAAAGGACCTGCAACCGAGTTTTCCCCCCGGAAGGAAACGCATTTTTCCTACAAATTGCCTGCACATCGATTCCCGAGACCACGCCCATCTCACGAGGAGATGGACGATCGCCTAACGTAGATCAGCCTTTCACTATTGAGCTGACTTCATACACCTTTCAGACTCTTCCGTGGCCTGCCGGTACAGCGTCCTGAATTTGCTTTCCAGAGCGCGATTTTCGTCGTATTGCGTGAAGAGGTTTTCTATGACGGCCATAGTGCCCTCACTCCGGGACTGCCTTGACATGGTTTGGATCTGCGCGGAGAGAGCTTTGGCAATGCGACCGTGCGCGCTAGCGCGTGCCTCGTAAGATCGGGCCGAGTTCACAAGTTCCTGACACACATTCAGTACCGCGGTGCCCTGGCAGTACGCGGGACCGGTTCCGGCAACCAGGAAGAAAGAAAGCAGAGCGGTGATAACAAAGACGGTTTCTGAGGCTCATCGATGACCTCTCCCTAATGTTTTGTGCCTGATATAGCAGAGATATACTTCACACGCAACTCTTTTTTTCACAAAATTAATTAACGTCTCAATATTACTTAGCTGACATCCACCGTGTCCGCTCGGCATGCCAAATCACCGCGCAAGCCTTGCATTGACTATTAGCCCGCGGCTCGTTAGTCTAAGCTGTCATTGGCAACTCTTCGACAGCGACCGCATTGCCGGTGGAGAGGTCGCCTCAGGTCACGCGAGAGACACACAGCACGTGTGATCCGGGTGTGGGCTGCCGCGCGAGGATAGATTATCGCCTGTTTGCAGGCGCGCAGACCGGGACCTCTGAATGCTCAAGAATTTCATCGGACGATGAGACCAAGGAGGAACTTTGGAAGATCCTTTCAGAACCATAGAATGGAAAGGCGATCATATCAGACTTCTGGATCAAACCCTGCTTCCGCTGCGTGAGGAATATGTGGAGATCCGCTCGGTGGATCAGATGTGTGACGCGATCAGACGGCTTGTGGTGCGGGGTGCTCCGGCAATCGGAGTGGCCGCGGCAATGGGCATTGCACTGGGCGCGTTGCAGGCATCTGACCATGACCGGGCCGCGTTTGGCCGCGCGTGGGAAGACGTGTGTTCCCGCATCGCAGCCACCCGACCCACGGCAGTGAACCTTTTCTGGGCGGTGGAGCGGATGAAGAAGGTGTACGCCGCATCCACGGATCTTGACTTGCCCGCTCTCAAGCGGCGGCTTGTTGACGAGGCAGTGCTCATGGAAAAGGAAGACCGGATGCTCTGCGAGAGCATCGGACGGGAAGGCAGTGTGCTGCTGGAAGACGGCGATACCGTGTTGACGCATTGCAATGCAGGCGGTCTGGCCACCGCGGGGTACGGCACTGCACTGGGAGTGATCAGGGCAGCGTTCGAGCAGGGTAAGCGCATTCGCGTCATATCTGACGAGACACGGCCCCTCAATCAGGGAGCACGTATCACGTGCTGGGAAATGCAGAAGCTCGGGATACCGGTAACCTTGATCCCCGACAATACTGCCGGAGCGCTTATGAAGCGGGGGGAGGTTCAGAAAATCGTCGTCGGTGCGGACCGCATCGCAGCCAACGGCGACGCGGCCAACAAGATCGGCACGTACACCGTGGGAGTCCTGGCAGGATTTCACAAAATACCCTTTTACGTAGCTGCTCCTTTGTCCACCGTAGACATGTCGCTCGCTTCAGGCAATGAGATCCCCATTGAAGAACGGGATCCCTCGGAAGTGACCCACATTGGTGGCATACGCATTGCCCCTGAGGGGATTGCCGCGCGCAACATCGCATTCGACGTGACTCCGCACGAGCTTATTCGAGGGATCATTACCGAATGCGGCATCGCCACGGCCCCGTATGCGGAATCTTTCGGTGCGTTTTTTCGGACAAGGGGGGACCAAGCTACATCATGAAACCAATCCTTCGCGATCGTGCCACGGGCCGATTGCTTGACGAGGTGGAACTGATCGATTCGGATTCAGGGACTGCATTGGGGATTATGGACGGAGCAAAGGCTTTCGCGGGCTTGAGATGCGGAAATCTCACTCTTGACACGGATCTTTACGAACTCACCATGACCGCGGGGTACATGGCGCTGGGGAAAAAAGATCAGCAAGCCTGTTTCGATCTCTATTATCGCAAGAACCCGGACAATGGCGCTTTCTGCGTGTTCGCCGGCCTGGAGAGCGTGATCAATTATGTGAATAACCTGGGCATCTATCCAGATGACATCGATTACTTGAGAAGTCTTGGCATTTTTTCTGAGAGCGCGTTGGACTCGCTCGCTTCAGGGATCAAGTTTACCGGCGACATATGGGCTGTGCCGGAAGGCACCGTAGTGTTTCCCAACGAACCGCTCATCAGGGTAGTGGGCCCAATTGCCGAGGCACAGATACTCGAAACCACCATGCTGGCCCTGGTGGGTCATCAGACGCTCATTGCCACCAAAGCGGCCCGCCTCTGTATCGCCACAAGAGGCGCGCCTGTCGTGGATTTCGGCACCCGCCGCGCGCACGGGGTGCAAGCAGCGTTGTATGGCGCGCGGTCCGCGTATATCGGCGGCTGTGAGGGCACGTCCAATGTGCATTCCGGAAAGGCCTTCGGCATCCCCACGCGAGGGACCCATGCACACAGTTGGGTCGAAAGCTTTGACAACGAAATGGAGGCATTCCAGGGATTTGCCCGTGTATTCCCTGATAACTGCGTGCTGCTCGTGGACACGTACGACACGATGGAAGGTCTGCGCAAGGCAATCGAGATGGCGCGACAGATGAGAGAAGAAGGCAGGAGCCTTCTGGGAATAAGGATAGATAGCGGGGACTTGGCGTACTATTCCAAGGCCGCGCGGAAAATGCTCGACGACGCAGGGTTTCAAGATTTGAAGATCCTCGCCAGCAGCGACCTGGACGAATACATCATCGAGAGCCTCCGCGATCAGGGAGCGCGCATCGACATATGGTGCGTGGGCACACGTCTGATCACGTCATATCAGACACCTGCCCTGGGGGTGGTGTACAAGCTCATGGCCGCTGATAGTGAGGGGCAATCCCTGGTTCCGAAGATCAAGATCTCCCAGAATCCGAGTAAGGTTACCAATCCCGGAGTCAAGAAGATCGTGCGATTCTACAACGGTGGCAACCGCATGATCGGCGATCTCCTCATGGACGTGAACGAACCGATTCCCCAGGGGGAGTTCGTGCGCGCACACCATCCCATGTACGACTACATGAAGAAGACGTACCGTCCTCCGTACACCGCAGAGGAACTCATGGTTCCCGTGTTCATGCAAGGACGTCAGGTGTACCAGCCACCGCCTTTATCCGAGGTAAGGGCAAGGGCCACGGGCCAGATCGCCAGTCTGGAACCGGAGTACGCACGGTTTTCCAATCCTCACATCTATAAGGTCTCCTTGTCCGACAAGGTGTTCGCCACAAAGAAACGCCTCTTGAACTATCACCAGGAGATACTTCTCGCGGCAAACGGGGGGAACCGCCAGCTGCCCTAAGAGATATCTTTGACAAGATGTGAGGAATAATTCTGTTGCAGGATTCAAGAAAGACTGTTGCCCTGTCTCCCGGTAAAAACCGGGAGACAGGGTCCGAGGACCCATACCGCGATTTCTCTTCGTCTTCTGCGTCTTTGCGGTGACGGATCACCTTTTATGTAATTGCATGTCAAAGGCCCTGCGTGGTAATTGTGGGCACATGAGCATATCCCCTGATGACCGCATCAAGTGTACCGACAAAACGGGTAGCCCCTTTGAGGTAGGAGTATGCGGTGTTCAGGACTGTGACGCGCTCGATGTCGATGTACGACGCGTTCTACCCGCTCGCAGAGAGTCAAGGCCTGCCACCGGCCGAAAAACAACACCGCCTCCGGTGGATAGAAAGACTCCTTGCTACGGCTCAGAATTTCGTCGTCTGGAAGGACGAACAAATAGTAGGGCATTCCGCTCTTATTGCTGATCCTGATAAAGGCGATAGTGAATATATCATATTTGTGAGCCAGGATTTCCGGAACAGGGGACTAGGCAAAGCTCTGACTGCCATGGCCCTGGACAAGGCCCGGTCCCTGGGTCTTAAGAAAGTCTGGCTTACTGTTGAATCGTATAACTTTAGGGCCATCAAGTTGTATCGTGGGACGGGATTTATGTTTGTCGACCAGGGAGAACGTGAGCGAACCATGGTAATCGATTTGTGACGCCAGTGTGCGCAAAAGCAAGTAAGCGAGGCGCGCCATGCCTCCTCCGCTGCGAACGGTTGACCTGACTGCGCTTTGGAGGTATGGCACCTGCTTGTCAGTACTACCTGAATTGGTGCACACCGTTATGAGATACAGCCTGGTGATGCTCGGTACGAGCGCAAAATACCCGTCCACCTGAACCATTGCTCCCTTTCGGGCATTACTCCCGGTAACTGGCGTAATGGGGAGCGCGCAATGCCCTCTTAGTCTTTGAAGCACGCGTAGGAAGCCACATGGTCAAAGCAAGAATCAGTCCGGAAAATCCTCAAGCGAATCTCAAGTCTTATTCTGACGTGTACAGGAATTTTTCCTGGTCGACAGTGGAGACAGAGTTTTTCCGGGTACGACACCGGAAGGATCAACATTGTCAACGAGGCCATAGATCGTTGGGCGAGTCATCCGGAAAAACGAAATGCGCCGGCGCTGATGTTCGAGAAAGCCGGGAAGGTCGAGAGCTTGTCCTATCTCGAGCTGAAGGAAAAATCCTGTCGCTGGGCGAACCTGCTCGTGGAGAAAGGCTTTGAGACCGGGGATCGCCTTCTGATTTTTCTCACCGCCTGTCCCCAGATGTACTGCGCCATGCTGGCTTGTGCTCGGTTGGGCGTCATTTTTTCCACTATTTTTCCCACCCTCGGCTTTGATGAAGTGGGGTGGATTCTCCACAATTCCGAGCCTCGGGGAGTGGTTACCGATCCGGACCTCGCAGAAGGGCTGCCCGTGGAGGCCATGAAAGACGTCAAGTACGTGCTCCTCACCGGAGACATGGCTCCAGGCCTTTTTGAAGGCGAGATCCTGGTGGACACGGAAATCGATCGCATGCCCAAAGGGTTTACCAATAGGATGGTCCCTTTGGACACTCCCCTGTTTCTCCTTTACACCTCAGGTTCCACCGGACCTCCCAAAGGAGTGGTCCACGCGGATCAGGACATGGTGGGGCACCTCATGACCGCCAGATATGTGCTGGACCTCAATGATAAAACCGTCCTATGGACCGATGGCGACCCCGCGTGGGTGACAGGCACCGTGTATGGGGCTTTTGCGCCATGGTTGTGTGGGGCCTCCTCGGTGGTGCAGGCGGATTCTTTTTCCGCATCCACGTGGTATCGGACCTTGGAGAAGCACCAGGTAAACGTCTGGTACACCACGCCCCGAAACATCAGACGGCTCATGGAAGCCGGCGACGACCTCCCGAGGAGATATGATTTTTCCCATCTCCGCCACATTGCTTCTGTAGGTGACACACTCGTTCCCGAGCTTTTTTTCTGGGTCAAGGAACACCTGAAACATTCTCCGCACGACACCTGGTGGATGACGGAAACAGGCATGATCTGCATCGCGAATTTTCCGTCAGAGCCCATTAAGCCGGGGTCCATGGGCAAGCCGGTCCCGGGAATAGAGGCCGCAGTGATCGACACCAATGGGGAGGAGCTGTCCATGCTCACCCTGGGAGAACTCGCACTGCGGCCCGGATGGCCCTCAATGATGCGGAAGATATGGAGCGACGAGGAAAGGACCAAAGCCTATTTTCGGAAAGGCTGGTTCTTGACCGGTGACATGGTCATTAAGGACGAGGACGGGTATTATTACCATCAGGGCCGGAATGACGACCTGATCAAAGTGGATCAGATTCTCATCGGGCCGTACGAAGTGGAGAACGTGCTCCGCCAGCATCCTGCGGTGGATGAGGCAGCGATCATCGGTCAGGGCTCGGGAAAGGGCAAGCCCACCGTAAAAGCTTTCGTGAAACTCAACAGTCGATTCAACGCATCAGCGCGACTGAGTTCGCGAGATCAAAGCATACGTCAAGAGCAACCTTCATTCGCAGATTCCTCTGGCCGAGGTGGAATTCATGGATGAATTGCCCAAGACTCGCTCCGGCAAGATGCTCCGCAGGGTGTTGAGGGTAAAGGAATTGGGCCTGCCCATGGGCGATCCTTCCCGTTTGCAGGAATGACACGGTTTCTTTCTCGGAAAACGAGGGTGCCTCACGCAGGCCCTCGGGTACCAAGTTGGGCAATGACCTCCGCATAGAGGTTCAACACCTTGCGGTGATTTTGTTCCGGATCGAACTGTTCCAGGACCCTGGCATTTCCCCTGCGCGCCATTTCGCATGCAGACTCTCGATCGCTTGTCATCTCCTGGATGGCCCGTGCCAGGGCAGCGGGATCGCCCGAGGGTACCAGGAGCCCCGTTTCCCTATTCACAATCACTTCGGTAATGGCCGCGAGGTCTGTTGCAACTACAGGGACGCGATGGAGAAGCGCCTCCATGACCACGTTGGGGATGCCATCCCGTTCTCCGGTTGCGTGTATCACGCTGGGCATCACAAACACGTCCGCCGCGCAGAAAAGATCCGGGACGTGATCGTGAGTGATATACCCGGGAAAACTCACCCGATGGTTCAACCCAAATTGTCGGCGTAGCCACCTCAGGCGGAGTCCCTGAGGACCCGCACCAGCCATGGTAAGCTGAAAATCCAAGCCTGAGTCCTCAAGTATCCGCGCAGCTCGGAGCAGCACGTCGTACCCTTTAAAACGTGCAAATCGACCGAGACTCAAAATCCTGAATGGCGGTTTCATGGGCACTGGGGCTGTGCAGAATTCCTTGAGCGGGTATCCGTTGTAGATCAGGTGTACCTTTTCCCCATGCCCGTTTGCGAAGCCCTGCAGGTACTCGATGTTGGATCTCGTATTGCATCTGACGAGCACACTGGCGCAGGTTTTTTCCCGAAGAGCTCCGTCCGGAGGGTAGATGTCCACTGCCCGGCCGGTGAAGCTAAAAGGTATCCCTGTGAGGAGAGACGCAACCCACGCTGCAGTCGCAGGTCCATTGGCAAAGGGTGCATGGATGTGCTCGATTCTCTCTTCCTGAAAGAGCCGCGCCAGACGAAAACCCGCAAGAAAGGCCCAGAGATTCTCGCCTGCCACCTCCACTGACCTCCAGCGGCGCAGGGGAACTGTGCGGAACAGCCGGACTACCGTGGGTCTGTCCCGTTTCCACCAGTACGCGAGGTCGGACGTCGCGTGTGTGAGAAACGGAATGCCGAGCCGCGTAACCTGGTCACTCACGGAAACCATTTCCGGGGAAAGACTCTTTCTCAATTCTCCGTATAATGCGTACACCTTCAGGGGCAGCCCCATGCGCCACAGGTTCATCACCTCACGGAAAATGAACGTTTCCGAAGGCTTGGGAAACCAAAGAAGAATATATGCTGTTTTGGGATAGTTCACCGATCCGGCCTTTCCCCATCACAAGAAAACAAAAGAGACAAGACGACCGTTGATTGACGAATCATTACCACTCGTCCATCTCGCACGAAGATTATCACGTTGCCAAGAATCCTGACCGAATGGCTGGAGCTTGTGAAAGGTGGCGGGCGGTCCCCTGAACGAAGATTCGACGGCTCTGCGTCGCTCGTAGTGAAGCGGGACCTGCCGGCACCTCAGAAAATTCGAACAGACAAAACTCTTGGCAACTCCCATGACCTGAACGGTCACCACGAACCATGAAAATGGCACCCTGTCCAGCAACCAGCGGGAGCTGGCAAGTGCTTGAAGTTCTTGGGGATGGGGGTTCGGGGGAAGGCCCTTCGTTCAAGAAGGGCCTTCCCCCGAAAATGCATTTTCATAGGAACAGTTCCTCTGCCTATTGTTGCACCAGCGTCGATCCACTCTGTGAAAAAACCGCGTTCAATACCTGGGCAGAGTACTCTGCTCCTGAGAGAATTGCACGACACCAATTTCCTTCATCCGGTCGTTCCGCTGCCTCCATCGTACTTTGAGTGGGCTGAACGTAGGATCTTCACAAGGATAATCGCTGCACTGAAAGCAGAAGTCGACTCCCTTTTCTTTGTGGCAGGTGCGAGCATTGCAGGGGATGGGGCACTGAACGTGGTCACTGCGACAACCACCGCATGGACCGCGTGAAAATGCCGCGAGAATGTCCTCAAAATGGGAATAGTGACCAAATTCAGGAGCGATATCTGCCTTGAGCTTTGCCACTCGACCATAATTGGCGAGGAGATCGCTCAATTTCACGCACAAAGTCCTGATCTCTCCGTTCGTGTAGTCCGCGCAGCGCGTACAATCCAGTCCGCAGGGGGCAAGCTTTGTGAGGGCCTCTTCATATTCCATGGGCCATATCCTCTCTCGCATCAGGGAAACCGCACGGGCAGAGAAAATCAGGTCCTATCTGAGGACCATCCCTTTCGGCAGAATCGCCACTCCGCCGGGAGAAATCGTGAAGCGACTCTGATCGAACTCCGGGTCATGCCCTATGGAGTACCCAGCCGGGACCTCCACTTCCTGGTCGATAATGGCCTTTCTGACCCTCGCTCCGCTGCACACGTGCACCCCTGCCAGGAGTACCCAGTCCTCCACCACCGCTCCCGGGTCAATCCGGACATTCGGCGAGAGCACCGATCGCACGACAGTGCCGCCGTACACTACGCACCCACCGGATATCATTGAATTGATGAGCGCTCCGACCCCCTGTGGGCAGATGTCCTCCGTGGGGCATGAGACGATGCGCGCGGGAGGTACCTGTTCCTGATAGCTGCGGATCGGCCATTTCGGATCATAGAGGTTGCACTGGGGTTCAACGGAACAGATGTCCATGTTCGCTTCCCAGTATGCGTCAATTGTGCCGATATCTCGCCAGTACCGACCTTCGGGATTGTTGGGCTCGGTAAAGCTGTGCACGTATACCCGGTTCCCTTTCATCATGCGC
This sequence comes from uncultured delta proteobacterium, assembly GCA_963760985.1. Lineage (GTDB taxonomy): Bacteria > Desulfobacterota > Desulfomonilia > Desulfomonilales > Desulfomonilaceae > JACRDG01. The sequence goes on from CAVXFM010000004.1 coordinate 506,903, forward strand.
GGCACCACGTCTTTGCCGAAGTCGTGCGATGAGGCAGGATTTTTCGCATCTGCGATGACGTTTTTTACCAGGGCCTCTGTATTGAAAATGTACACCCCCATAGAGGCCAAGGACCTGCCCGGCTTGCCCGGAATCGTCTTGGGCTCGGCCGGCTTTTCCGCCCAATCGATTATCCGGCCTTCCTCGTCTACGCCGATGACCCCAAAGGCACGCGCTTCCGATTGATCCACTTCCACCGCTGCCACGGTCAGATCCGCGTTTTTTTCCATATGGAACGCGAGCATGTCGTTATAATTCATCTTGTACACATGATCGCCCGAAAGGATCAGGACACGCTCTGGTCGCTCGCGTTGGAGGAGGTAGATATTCTGAAAGATACTGTCCGCAGTTCCTCGGTACCAGCGATCCACATTCCGCTGCTGCGGAGGAACGCACTCGATAAATTCTCCCAGTTCGTGGTTGAAGATGCTCCAACCCAGACGAATGTGACGATCCAGCGAAAGAGACCGGGTACTGGGTAAGGACGTAGATTCTTCGGATTCCCGAGTTGAGACAATTGGAAAGGGTAAAATCAACGATCCGATAGATGCCGCCAAAACGGACCGAAGGCTTTGCACGGGCCTTGGTCAGCGGATAGAGTCGTTCGCCCTTCCCTCCTGCCATCAAGATGCATTGAGTATGCCGCATGTCATCCTGAAGATTCATCTGCAAGCAACCTTTTGATTTCCGCTTTGAGCTTTGACATGTCGGATGATTTGACCACGTACGCATCAGCGCCCCAGGTGGTGAAATCTTCACGATAATGGCTGTATGCCGTGTTCAGGATGATAGGAATACCCTTGTCGCTGCCTACCAGCTTTTCGAGAGTCTCGATTCCATCCATTCCCGGCATTTGAATGTCCAGCACGATAAGGTCAGGGGTGTTTGCTTCCACCGCGGCCAGAGCCTCGTGGCCTGAATGGGCCAGAGTCACCGTGTATCCTTCGTCTTCGAGTTCGCTCTGATACAGTTCACAAATGTGTTTTTCATCATCTACCACAAGGATGTGCTTCATCGTACGCCTCGTACGCTGTGGTTGCCGATCTGCAACCGGTCCTGAATTCTCACGTTCCTACTCATGTGCTGAATAGAAATACCAACGCACCAAAGAAAGAGCAACCCTTTTCCCATCCTTCGCTTCCAGGGCCGGCTCGGATGGATCGGGATCGCATAAGGAACCGACAGGAGAGGTTGTGCGGCTCCGTGGGTGTCTTGGCAGTCTCTACGAGATTGGAGCATAGTTTGCTTCGTAACGCGCCCAGAACTCTTCGTCATTGAATCGATGGCATTGCGTTCCCTGGCACTCTACGCTGAAGCTTGAGGAGACCGCACCCATGCGTGCGGATTCCACCATGCTTTTGTTCATGGCAAAACCCTTGATAAGGCCGGCACGAAATGCGTCGCCAGCTCCCGTAGGATCCAAGACCCGGGTGGCACGGGCAGCGGGGACATGCGTTTGTTCCGCGGCAGTGCTTACGAGGGCTCCGCGATCTCCCAGTGTGGTGATGATGGTCTCAGTCCTCTGGAGGAGTTCGGCCTTGTCGAGGCCTGTGGTACGCATGATCATCTCCAGCTCGTAGTCGTTGGATATGAGCATCCAGGCGCCTGTGATGGCCTCGATCTGCATTTCTTCGGTGAGCACGGGAAGTTGTTGGCCCGGATCAAAGATATGCCGAATGGATCGCTCTCTATACAGTCTCGAATATCCGACCATGTCCTCGAGGTTTCCCGGCGCAGTGATCGCAATGGTATTCGCGGGATCTTCGCCTTGAATATCATAGAGGCTTTGGTATTTCATGGCTCCCGGGTTGAAACCGGTAATTTGGTTGTCAGCCTGATCGGTAGTAATGTACGCGCCAGCGGTAAATTCGTTGGGAATGCGCCTGATCCCGTCAATCGGGAGTCCGAGGCCTTTCAGCCATTTTTCGTAACTGCCGAAGTCCGTGCCCGCGGTGGCGAGGATGAGGGGCCGCTCCCCGAGGAGGGACAAGGTGTATGCGATGTTTCCCGCGGTGCCCCCGGTACCTGTTCCTTCACACCATTCACCACGAAGGACACATTGAGGATGTGGATTTTGTCGGGAAGAATATGGTCGGAAAATCGTCCGGGAAAATCCATGATGCGGTCAAAGGCCAACGATCCGGAAATCAAGATGCGCATTCCGCTCTCCTTACGAGATTTGGTACTTTGCGTACCCTCGCGTTGAAGGCCGGCTGTACGCGGGGGGCTCATTCGTTTGGGACGGCGCAAAATCGTCTGATCTCTCCGTTGAGGAGACGCGAGCACAAGGCCTCATAATGTGACCCTGAGGAACGCACGCGGGTATCACACAATTTCGGGCTGCATCGCGGACACGGTTTCTTCGCGGCCGAGAATTGCTGCGCCTCATTTTCGTGGTAAAAAGGTTCTCATGTCAAGTCTTGGATCTATACCCCCTTTGCGGGGGGCCACTTCAGTGTCAGGAGAAATCACTTGAAAAGACTATTTGCGTTCGCGTGGTGTCTTGTTGCGCTGTTATTCGTGACCTCAGGCTGGTCATGGGCCGGCCAAGAGCAGGTGCTCAAGAGCCTGATTGAAGGACGTTCGGCCATAACTGCCGTGCCTTTGCCTTCATCCCAAATGCCGGATCTTACCGTGCCAAAGGCCTACGAGTTGCAGAAGACCCTGATCAAAACACTCATAAAGAAAGGCGAAGCTATTGGCGGGTTCAAAGCCGGTCTGACTTCTCCGGCAGGTCAGAAGGCGTTCGGTGTCAATCAACCCTTGCTTGCACCCCTGTTCAAGTCCGGGGCCTTGGGGCCGGATGCCACGGTGGATACCAAGCGTTTTGTCCGGCCCTTTATTGAGACGGAAGTAGGGTACGTGGCGGGCCGGAAGATCGACAAGCCGGTCAGTGACGTGGCAAGCCTGAAAAAGATGATTTCCGAGGTATTCCCCGCGGTGGAGTTGCCAGACATCAGATTTAACCAGATGAAGGGAATCAAGGGGGCGGATATCGTTGCCGACGCGATCGGCTCATCCCAGGTACATTGTCGGGAAAAAACTTCCGGCCGACAAGGTGGACGTGACTCAAGTGGAAGTCGCGCTCACGCGTGACGGACAAGTGGTGAACAAGGGCAAGGCCGCTGACGTGATGGGGGACCAGTGGAAGGCCCTGCTCTGGCTGGTGAATGGCGCGGTTGCCCAGGGCTGGACCATCGAGCCGGGTCAGATCTTCATCACTGGCGTGATGGGCAAGATGGTCCCCGGAAAACCGGGCTCGTACCAAGGTGATTGGGGCCCGCTGGGCAAGATGTCTTGGACCGTCAAGTGAGATGAGACCGCAGGCCTGGCGCTTTACTCGATTTCCGAAGCCTCCGGAATGACCGCGTCACCGATCGACATCACACGTCTTCGGTCTCCGGCTTCTCTTCCGGCAGTGGCGGCTCTGTGGGCCTGTGCTCGCGGGCAAGCCTGACGCCGAGGTTCAAGGCTTTTTTGTTGAGGTCTTCGGTCCCGCGAGGGACCCGTGCCAAAAGCGCTTTTTCCACAGATCGACGGCTGACGATCCCGGTAATTTCCGCGATCGCAGCCAGGGCAACGATGTTGGCCACCACGACTTTCTTGAGTTTCTCTCTTGCCGCGGAGGTGAACGGCAGGCCGATCGCCAGGCTACTCGGCGGATGGGTCACGAGATCCGCATCGACCAGTATCCACGCGCCTGGCTTGAGGTCCCAGCAGTACGCGTCCGCGGCTTCTTGGCTCATCGCAAGCAATACATCCACGTGGGAACACAGCGGATAATCAATGGCCGCGTCGCTGATAATGATTTCCGCCTTGCTCGCGCCACCTCGTGCCTCAGGCCCATACGATTGGGCCATTGCCACCTCACGGCCCTCATACACTCCTGCAGCCTCGGCAAGAATCAGTCCTGCGAGAAGCAATCCCTGGCCGCCTGACCCTGCCAGACGCACCTCCACACGAGGGATCGGCAACGGCATCGGTTTCGGCCTCACTCTTTCACCTCCAAAGCTGTCTGAGCCGCGCGCCCGCAGACCTGACGGTACGAATCCAGATACGTAGGCAAATCACGATTAACCAGCACTCCTACAGGGAATCTGCCCTCGCGCTCCTCTTCGGTGAGCGTATTCCAGCGTTCCGCGGGTACGGCTCGTCGCTTATAGTCTTGCATCATCTCGATCTGCGACCCCTGCCGATTCTGGCGGCCGAAATTCGTCGGACACGGAGAAAGCACCTCTACGACACTGAAACCGTGCTTGCGGATTGCCTGCAAAAACAGGTCATCCATGCGATTCACGTGGTACACGGTGGCACGTGCGACAAAAGCCGCGCCGGCAGTGGCACAGAGGGCAGCAATGTCGAACGAAGGTTCGATGTTTCCGAACGTGGCAGTAGTGGCTCTGGCTCCCAGGGGAGTGGTAGGGCTGAACTGGCCCCCGGTCATACCGTAAGTCTGATTGTTCACAATGATCGCCATCACGTCCAGATTGCGGCGTGCTGCATGGATGAGGTGATTACCGCCGATAGCCGTCGCATCACCGTCACCCATCACGGTGATCACGCTCAGGTCAGGTTTTGCGAGCTTTATCCCCGTGGCAAAGGTCAACGCGCGACCGTGCGTGGTATGCACGCTGCCCACGTCAACATACACGGGCAACCTCCCTGAGCAACCGATGCCGGACACCAGAACCACTTGATTCTTGTCCAAACCGCTCTCCGTAAGGGCTCGTACCAATGACCCTAGCACGATACCCAGGCCGCATCCGGGGCACCACACGTGAGGAAACTTCTTGTCGTGACGCAGCCAGTCGGTACACGATGCTGCGATTCACTGGAGGCATCATTCGACCTCCCGCAGACGAGAAAGGATTTCATCGGGAGTAATCATGGTTCCGTTTACCTTGGTGAGACTCAGCACGCGGGTGCGACCATTGTTCACGCGAAGGACCTCTCTCCTGAGCTGCCCCAGATTCAGTTCCGGCACCACCGCTGCAAGTTTTCCCGTGAGCGCGGCTTCCACCGGCTTTCGAGGAAACGGCCAAAGGGATATCAATTGGAGAAGGCCCAGTTTGATGCCTCGTTCCCTACCGATGCGGACCGCTGCCTGAGCCGAACGGGCTACACACCCGTACGCAATGATCACCCATTCCGCATCTTCGAGCTGAAAAGGTTTGACCCTTTCGAGATACGAGAATTGCCGGCTCACTTTGCCGAACAGCCTGGCAAAAAAAGGTGCGACTTCATCCTGCCGGCGTGTGGGAAAGCCGCGCTCGTCATGCACCAAACCCGTCACGTGATACCGATATCCGTCTCCCAGATCAGCCAAGCGTGGGATCAGGCTCCCGTCCGTTTTGTACGGCACGTACCAGTCTGGCGGCACCGTAGGATGGCGTCGGTTGATGATTTCGATTTCTTCTCGGTCCGGGAGAATTACCTTTTCTCTGAGGTGCGCGACCATCTCGTCCAGCAACACAATTACCGGTGTACGGAATCGTTCGGCATGGTTGAACGCGGTTACCGTGACCTCAAAGCACTCGGCCACCGAGCTAGGACATAGTACCGACGGCCGGATGATCGCCGTGCGTGCCCCAGCGTGCCTGTTGCACGTCCCCCTGAGACACGTTGGTGGGCATGCCCGTGGAAGGTCCCCCGCGCATCACGTTCACCAGCACCACAGGGACCTCCGCGATGCACGCGTACCCCAGGTTCTCTTGCATGAGCGAGAAACCAGGGCCGCTGGTCGCGGTCATGGACTTACGCCCCGCAAGACTGGCGCCAATACACGCGCCCATCACCGCGATCTCGTCCTCCATTTGGATAAACGGATCGCCGCGGGCTGGAAGTTCCCGACTCATGAATTCCACGATCTCGCTGGCAGGGGTAATGGGGTATCCTGCAAAAAAATTGCAGCCGGCAGCCAAAGCACCGAGGGCCACGGCCTCGTTTCCCTGTAAGAGACGAGCGCGATTTTTAGGCATCTTCGTGCTCCACGCTCTCCGGCTCGGAAACGATGCGCTCGGGACTCCGCTCAGGGCTCACATGGGAGTCAGGGGCTGATTGAGATGACACACCGGACGATCGCGGCGACTGTCCGTGGGGGGAACGATCTCCCACACTGAGGGCAAAATCCGGACACAACATCTCGCAGAGATGACAACTTACGCATCGGTCGGGATGCGCCACCCGAGGATAACCCCATCGGTCGGTTTCGAACACACCTCGTGGACAAAAGGCCACGCAGTTACCGCATCGCTTGCACCAGGCCGGGTAAAGAGTGACTTGCGCTCCCGGTTGATCGGTCCGCGTAGTTGCTTCGTCGTCTTTGGTCACGGTTTGCTCAACCTCTTGACTTTACTTGACAAGACCTCAGAACATCAACATGCCTGCCTATCTTGATATCACGACAGGAGCATGCTACTCTTACCCAACATTGGCCACTGAGAATCCGGTGTCAAGTCCAGTGAGAGGCTGATCATGATTATCGTGGGAGAGAAAATCAACGCGAGTCGGCCGAGCATCACCGAGGCCGTGGCAAAGCGTGATGCTGATTACGTCGTCCGAGTAGCCCGGGCCCAGGCAGCGGCAGGCGCGAGTTTTGTCGACGTGAATGCAGGGACCTTCCTGGATCATGAGGCCGATTACCTGTGCTGGCTTGTGGAAACTATCCAGACGGAACTGGATGTGCCGCTATGCTTGGACTGCGCCAATCCCAGGGCATTGACCGAAGCGATGAAACGCCATAAAGGCGAGCCGATGATTAATTCCATCTCCTTGGAAGAAGAAACACTTCCGCGCGCTCCTGCCGGTGGTTACATCCCGACCCTGCCATGTGGTTGCGTTGTGCATGGCGAACAAGTCCCTCCCCACCACGGTTGAGGAGCGAGTCCAGATCGGGGCGCAACTTATCGAGCAGTTGTCGGCAGCGGGGGTGCCTCTGGAAAAGATCTATGTCGATCCTCTTGTACAGCCGGTAGCGGTCGACAATTTCATGGGTGGGGCCACCCTCGGGGCCATCCACCAAATTATGTGCGATTTCCCCGGAGTGAAAACGATCTGTGGGCTCTCCAATGTATCGTTCGGTCTTCCTGGCAGACAGTTTGTGAATCGGAGTTTCCTCACGCTTGCCATGGCCTATGGTTTGTCCGCGGCAATCCTGGATCCTACCGACAAACAGCTTATGGCTACGCTTCTCGCCGTGGAAATGCTCCTGGGCAAGGACCAAGCGTGCGAGCGATTTATCGCGGCGTACCAGAACCGTCGTATTGAAGCATGATCGCGTCGGTTTTATGACGCGAGAAGGCCGGGCATCATCGCCATGAGGAAAGGTGGCTCAAACCGACATGAAGCGATTTCAAATCTACCGTAACGGTGCGTTTGACGAAGACTCGCTGGTAATTTTGGACTTTACTACCGTACCTGAAGACGCTTTGCAGGTTGCGGAGCAGGAAGCCTTTGACCTGAGTTTCTCCCGCGCGGTGGGCGAAGGAGAAACCATTGAGGATGTGTATCAAGGATTTTCTCAACTGTGCGGTTTTGAGCCGTGGATCTGGAAACCAGGCGGTGGCTGGAACCCACAGGGTTTGAGTCGGGAAGGGCTCATGCTAGGCCAGAAATTGGCTGCAAAAGCTGAGCTGAAGGAGTATCTGCGGACCTTTGTCGACACGTCACCACCGGGACGTCAGCCGGGACGACATACGAGAAATTTTCGACCAGGCCCTCGCAGATACCGTGGATCCGTCTCACGACGAATGAGCAAAACATGGTCCCCTTTTGCGTTTCCCCTGGGGACGAGCGCGAGAGGCATTTTCCTCGTTGACTTGTGAACAAGCTTCGTTGAGAGTCAGGTACCTGGTGACTCTTGGAGATTCAGCAGTTGGGTGGAGGTATGCACGTGGTGGGCAGGACTTTGGTGTCGCTTTTTTTGTGTGTGATGTCACTTCTGGTTTCAGTGAGTGGCAACGCTGTCGCTCAGGAACCTAAGGACGTCACTGTGGGCGCAGTGGTGGCTCTGACCGGCCCCTTTGCGTTTGCGGGTGCCCCGCTGGGTGAAGGGCTCAAAGACTCCCTGATGATGGCCAATGAAGCGGGCGGTATCAACGGAAAGAAGATTCGATATGTGATGGAAGATACCCAGTACAAACTGGACCTGGCCAAACCCGCCTTTGCGCGGATAATGCAACAATACAAACCGCTCGCGATGTACGGTGACAGCACCGCACTGGGTGAAGCGTTGGCAAAGGACATCACCACCCGGTACAAGGTCCTCTACAGTTCCACATCTTTTTCCGGCTCGTTGGCGTTTGCTTCGGTGAACTCGTCAATCTTCGTCCCAGGCCCCACCTATGGCGACCAGTTTGCCATTCTCATCAAGTATATCGCCGCGCAGAAACCCGGGGCCAAGGTGGCGTTCTTTTACAGCAATTCCCCGTTCGGGAAAGAACCGCTCAAATATGGACGCTGGATGTGTGACCGGATGAAACTCAATCTGGTCGCAGAGGAAGTAGCCAAAATGAGAGCTACTGATGTGTCCGCGCAGGTCCAGGACCTCAAGGAAAAAGCTCCGGACTTTGTGATTTTCCACGGCTTTGTCGGCGGACAGCCCGTTCCGACCGTGGTAAAGCAGTGTCGGGAAAGCGGCTTGAAGTGCCAATTCATGGGAACTTTTTGGGATTGCCACGAGACGCTCATCGGAAAGCTCGGAGCCGATGGGGACGGCTTCCTTGGGGTAAGCCCTTACTGCTACTGGTCCATGGAGAATGTGCCCATGATCCGGAAGATCAGGGAGTACAATGCCAAGCATCATCCTGAGGTGAAATATCGTCCTGCCACCTACATGCAAGGGTTTGCCACCGGCCTGATCTTCGTCGAAGTGCTGAGAAGAGCGGACAAAGCCCAAAAGCTGAACTTCGAGGGCATGGTGGAAGCCCTCCACTCACTCAAGGATTTCCAAACTGATGGACTGACTGCTCCGCTGACCATCTTGAACAACAGATTTCCAGTTGGCCGGATTTGGAGGGCCAATAAGGGGATGTTCGAACCTGCATCAGATTGGATCAAGGTCCGTTGACGGGTTCGTGAGAAATGGGGCGAGCCCATAGGAGCCTATCGCGGAACCCCACACATGGTTCGCATCGTGCTACAGCCTGCCCCAGCAGTGGGTTCCACTCCCCGGGTAGACTCCTAGCAGTCTGACATACTTACGTTTCGGTGGGTTCTGTCTCCGTGGCTTGGCGCCAGCCGAGTCCATCGTGGCACGTTGTCGGCAAAGCATTGCGTTCCGCAACAGCCTGATAGGCTCAGAGCCGGCCGCCTGTGCTTGGGTCGTGCCGCCTGTGCTTGTGTCAGAACCCCGTGGCCAGGATTCGGATCTCCGGTCCACGGAGTATCGACGAGGGGGAAACTTTTTCCCGATGCCAAGGGACAAATTTCTTAGAGAGTCCCTGACGAGCGCGGCAGAAATGACCGATTATGGGCCTCGACATGATGCGAGTGCCGTGCGTTCCCAGGCTTCGAGCCTGCAGGAAATATATGCAGAATCTGTTCTGACTCAAGCAGGCGCTTCACAGTAAAGGGACGTGTATGAGAGGAGTTGTGTAATGCCTCGATTCCCAAAGAACTCTCTTCTGAGACATGCTTTCATTCTCTTGGCTCTGTTGCTTGCGGGCCTCGGGTCCACCTCAATCTCGGGAGCTGGAGAAACCGATACTCAGCCACCCACCAAAGTCACTACCCATCCTCAACCGCAACCGCAAGCCCAAAACCAAACCCAAGTCCAGGGTCAGACGCCGGTGAAGGACGGAACCAAAACTAAGCTTCAACCGGTTGACCGCCTGCCGTCGCTGCTGTATCCGAGGACCGGGACGGGAGGCGTTGACAATTTGGGCTCAATAATGTCCCGTGACAGTGCGCGCTTAAGACGCTCAGGTCGCCTCAACATGAGAATGAACCAGAACCTACGTCGGCTGAACAATAGCATTCGAAATATGAGGACAAACATCAACCGCGCATTCTCGATCCGAAGACGACCCTTTTGAACAAGCGGTGAATGCGAGAGACCCCGTCCAGGAGGAAGGCTGGCACTCACCGAATCTGCGTACGTTGAATCCGCTTCGCCCCATCTCTTAAGAAACCTCCTTAATTGTCTCGGCCGCACGTCCCGGAAAGAATCATTGAATTGGTGCACCGCTTCGCGTACCATACCACCGGTGGATTGTGCTCACGGTTTAAGGCTCGCGTTGCACACCGCACGCTGCTTCGTCTGATGGGTGCCTCGTGATCAGCACGAGACCGGGCTCCACGCCTCACGGGATTTTCGTCAGGGAGGAAGAGAGACTGCAGTCCGGAGACTTGGTCCTTCAAACAGGAGCCCTGGGCACGTGTCGCGGGATTCATTCATTTGTCCGCAGCGGTGGGCCCAATGGGTGGGCAATCAGGATTCCGGCCTGGTGATTCGAGTCGAAAATCCTGGCAATGGTGGGCTGAACGCAGGCCCACGAGGGTTTCAAGCCCTGAAGACGGCACTCAATGAGATTTTCTTGAACGAACGGTCGCGGTTTGGATGCGAAATCCTGGTTGACGGACTACTCTGTTGAATCAGAAAGAGGTTGCCAAGGTCATGATCGAAATCTTTGATCTTTACAAGGCCCTGAAAGAGGAAGGTGTGGTCTTCTGCTTCTGCGGCCCCACATCGCAAGCGGTGGTCGAAGGCATTGGAGAGACTCTGCGCCAGAGGATGGAGCTGGAAGGTGTGGGCACAAGTGTAATCAACCGGGTTTTCTCGGTCTTTATCGAGCAGATACACAATATTCTCCATTACTCGAGCGAAAAAATCCCCGAAGACGGGAATGTTGATGACGAATTGCGCTTTGGGATAGTCCTTGTAGGAAGGAACGGGAGGAACTTTTACGTGCGTTGCGGCAACTTTGTGTCCAAAAGTCGTGTAAAGCCGTTGTCCGAGCTTCTTGAGCGCCTCCAGGGATTGGACAAGGACCAGCTCAAGGCTCTGTACAAGGAGCGCAGAAGGTCGGCCGAGCCTGACGACGATTCCAAAGGAGCGGGCCTCGGGTTTATCGAAATGGCGCGTAAAGCCTCTGAACCGCTCAAGTTCGGCTTCACCGCGGTGGACGATGACCGGTCTTTTTTCTCAATAACCACCATAATTTGAGGAGACCCCAGGCATGGAGAATCTGAAATGCGAGGCCACGAATTCTACTCCGTCCATCGTCTTTGATGCCCAAAACGGTATCCTGGAAATCAAAGGGAGGTCGTATCCCGAAAACGCGGCAAAGTTTTATGCACCGATACTCAACTGGGTGAGCTCATATCTGCAATCGCCCTCCACGCAGGTCGTCCACCTGACCCTAGACATCAGGGTACTTCAATAGTAGCAGTTCCAAGATCCTTCTCGACCTGTTCGACTTGCTGGACCAGTCAGCCATGAGCGGCAGGAAGGTGGTTATCGACTGGTTGTATCGTGCGGAAGACGACACGGCATTGGAATGCGGCGAAGAGTTCAAGGAAGACCTGGGAGCGGCCATCTTTAACCTCGTGAAGATACCGGATGAATAATACCGGATTGTGTGTGGATGAGACGCTTCCACAGAGGATGCACGGTCTGGTTTACAGGGAAAAGCTCAGGGCACGTGGACTCGAATTTCAATAAGAGGGACGTGCCCACGCGAAGTGCAGACAGCCCCGCGCCCTTAATGGGCTGGAGATTATTTGGGGTAATGGCTATAATCGTTCACACGGGTCTGTCATGGCGAAACATAGCGAGAGAAGCCCGGCCATGGGATGATGCGCTTAATCGGCCATTTTCGAGGACCTTTGGATAGAATGAGCCGTTCATCGGGATGAGGAAGAAGCGAGGAAACACGTTTTCTCAGAGGAGATGCTAAGTGGACTCTCGATACACTGAATTGGCAAATCGCATCGGTTTGGGGCAGTCGGAGAGAATTGCCAAACTGTTTCAGGCTATTGCCGATCCGTCGGAGGCAGACATCCTTCTCGCGTTACCCGCGACCGTACCCGGCTTGGTACCAAACCCTGGGAAGGCCGGAACGCGAAGTGGACTCTGCCCTGAAGACCCTTTTCGTAAAAGGCGTGGTGTTTCCTTCACCGAAAACGACCCCGCCCACGTACAAAAATGTCTCGTGATTTGATTCAGTTTCATGACGCGTCCATTCTCTGGCCCCAAGCGCCTCAGGAATTTCTTGATCTGTGGCAAGACTTCATGGAGACTGAGTGGCCCAGTGTAGCAAAGACTCTCAACACCATCATGCCTCGGCCGTTCACCCGGGTGATTCCCGTGGGAGTAACCGTTCCCGCGAGGACGCACGTGCTGGCGTTCGAGGACATTCGCGAAATCATCGACACCGCCAAGAGCCTGTCCGTGACCAAGTGCACGTGCCGTCTTACCGCGCACAAGTGCGACAAGAAACTGGAAACCTGCCTCCAGATCAATCGCGCAGCGGATTACAATCTGGCCCGCGGCACGGGCAGGTCGCTGACTAAGGAAGAGGCCCTTGAAATCGTCCGCCAGGCGGAAGAGGACGGTCTCATTCATGTGGTGATGAACAAACAGAATATCGACCAATTCATCTGTAACTGCTGCCCGTGTTGCTGCCAGACCATGCCGATTCTTATCAAGCATAATATCAGCGTCATCGAGCCGAGTCGTTTTGCCGCACAAGTTGCTCCGGAGCAGTGTGAATCCTGCGGAACTTGTGTCGATCGGTGCTACTTCGGCGCAATAACCGTCAACGAAGACGGAGTCCCGAGCGTGGACACGGCAAAGTGTATGGGGTGCGGTTTGTGTCAAGTCACGTGCCCTACGGGCGCGTTGACCATGAACGAGGTTCGCGACAGAAGCTTCGTCCCGGAGAAACTCTTCGCATAGGCATACCGTGCGGAATAGCCCGCGTTTCGCGGGTTCTTCCGCAATCGTCGCCCACCCACCCCCGCAATCTCCAAATTCGGTCAAGGCTGTCAACAAGACAGCTCGTTGCACAGGTGCGTTCACTCATGGAGAGTCCTTGTTCTCCTCCAAAAGATTGCGACAGACGATCGTATACCGTGGTGTGCTTATTCAGGGAGTACCGGCCACGTGTCCACTCACCGCGCACGCGGTCCGGCATAGCACCCCCTAACAGGCCAACCCGCTTTCACTTTGATGAAGGCCTCGAAATTGCGCCCGCTCGTATGGATCGGGCGCGCCGGGGCAGCCGTTCTGACCGGGGGTGAACATCTAAACGTGTTGCATGGCGCAACGCCATCTCCCGCCCGCGCAATAAGCGACATCACCCTGATATAAAAGCAACTTAGTCTTTTTATGCCCGATTTGTTGCCAAACGCAACGCGTGGTACGTGGCGTGCGGACGAGCTTCCTTGGGGCATTGTCATGTTATGTGAGGAAGTTACTAGGATCATCACAGTTGGCACGAAACTTGATGGTATCCAGGTACGAAACAGGCATCACGATCCCCAGAGGAGTCAAGGCAATGAGAACCTGGTTGTTGAAGTTAGAGGCTATGGCGGCGGCGGTAGCATTCGCAGAGCAAGGCGAATGGCAAATGGCGCAAGGCATCATGGAAGAATCCGATCGAGAACGGGCTCAAAGACAGAAACCTTGGCGGCAAGAGAACAGAGCAAAGGCCGCGCAAGCAGGGCAGCTACCGGGTTTGACACACATCACCTCCGGGAGGACCGGGTCACGAGCCCGGCTTCTCGCGTTTATGCAGCGCACGCCAGTAGCGTCGTTGTAAGGCATAACATTTCGTTTTTCCCTTGGGAGGCAACATAATGGCCATAAAGTCCGGTGAAAAGAAAAGCAAACTCATATTGAAGACAGCGTTGTTCGGAGCTATCAGCGCAGCGCTCTACGCGGCGGTCTTCACGCATTCGACTGCAATCGTACAGTTTTTTGCAAAAGGCGGTGTGTATGCCGCGCTTCCGGGTACTCACGGTGTTTGTGTTCTCCTTCGCTCATGGCGCGTTCGCTTCTAATCTGTGGTCAGCCCTTGGCATCGAGGCGATCCAGAAAACTGCTCAGGTGAGCCCACGCGCGACCGCTCCACGTCCCGCTCAGAGACCGCGGCCTCGCTTACGCGTGAGCGCGTAGCAATCTGCCATCTCACGAAAGTCTGAAGGAGAAGCCAATGCATGATGCAGTAGGAGAAGCAGTAAAGTTTATCGACCTCACCTGGATAAATGTCGCATTCCTTTTTACGGTAGGCTTCATCGGGGGATTGGTCAGCGGATTCATCGGGTCTGGAGGGGCCTTTGTGCTCACCCCTGGGATGATGAGTCTGGGGGTTCCTGCCGCGGTGGCTGTTGCGAGCAACATGTGCCACAAATTCCCCAAAGCCATGGTGGGCACGTACAAGCGATATAAGTACGGACAGGTGGATATCAAGCTCGGTGTAGTCATGGCCGCGTCTGCCACTGTGGGGGTGCAGATCGGCATCAAGATTCAAGAGATAATTCTCGCAAAGTGGGGTGAGGCCGGCTCGAACTTGTACGTCAGCGTGTCCTTTGTGGCCGTGCTTCTCATCGTCGGTGCGTACGTTTTCTATGATGCATTCAAAGTGACGAAACCCGGGGAAGAAAATATGGTCCCCGCACTGGCGAGAAAGTTGCAGTCCATAAATCTTCCTCCGATGATTCATTTCAAGACTGCCAACCTGACAATATCGTTGTGGTTCACCATCCCCGTAGGCTTTGCAACCGGCATGCTGGCCGCCACCATCGCGGTGGGCGGATTCGTCGGGGTTCCGGGCATGATCTATGTGATCGGCGCGGGCGGGTTGATATCCTCCGCATCAGAATTGGTTATCGCTTTTCTCATGGGATTCGGCGGCACGGTGAAATGGGCCATGCACGGGATGGTCGACATCAGGCTGACCCTGATCATTCTCGCGGGCTCTTTGCTCGGCGTGCAACTGGGCGCAATCGGCACGACCTATGTGAAGGAGAACATGATCAAGGTGGTCATGGGAACGATCATGCTCATCGTCGCAGTGAGCAGAGCCCTTGCAATGCCTCAGTACCCTGAGGGAGCTGAACCTCATGTCCGCCAGTGATTCCACCATTTCCATCCTGAACACGGTGAGCTTTCTCAGTATGTGTTTTGCATTAGGCGTCGGAGCGGTCATCATTCTCGGCGCCATGATCAGAGGAAAGCGTGCCGCTGCACAACCCACGGCGCTTCCCACTCCCGCGGAAAGCTTCGAGCCCGTGTGACAGGGCCTCACTAGCCATCAATATACTGAAGCGCGTTGAGAATGATGCTCATTCCCAATAGCGCTTCAGTCGCACACAATAAAAAGGTGTCTCATCACAAGGCCTTCCGACAATGCCACATGGAGAATGTGGGTCGGCAGGTCTTTTTCATTCATGTTCAGTCTCGACTGCTTGTCTCATTGATTCACTTTTGCCAGTACCACTTGGCGCAGGCTGAGGCTCCCCCCCGCTAGGGACGACGCAGAGCCGTGTCATCACTGCGCTCGGGAGATCCCCAGCCCTACGTCTTACTCGTTTGAAAGTGAATCGGTATCAGAAAAGGTTGTCCCGCATTGAGTCGATTCAGGCTGCGTTCTGTTTCTTTCTGAACGCTCTGCGCCTGTCCGCTTCCGAGAGGAATTGTTTTCGCAGGCGCGCACTTTCAGGCGTGATTTCCAGGGTACTCGTCCTCTCCCATAATCTCCAAGCCTCGTTCAATAGTAATTTCCGATGCAGGAGTGAGCTGGATGGCATCGTCCGCGCCTGCTGCACGCATATTGGTGAGCTGCTTGCCTTTGACGGGGTTTACCGTCATGTCGTCGCCCTTGGATACATTGCCGATAATCATGCCTTCATACACTTCCGTTCCTGCGCCAATGTACAGGACCCCCCGTTCCTGAAGATTGAACAGGGAAAACCCGGAAGCTTTTCCCGAGACTTTGGAAATCATCGCACCCACAGCTCGTTTGCGTATGTCCCCCGCGTGGGCCCTGAATCCGATCACTCGGGAATACATGACTCCTTCGCCTCTGGTATCAACAATGAGGTCGGTGCGATAGCCCAGAAGACCTCTGGTGGGAATTTCAAAGAGCATTCTCTTCTGGTTCCCATTACTCTCCATGTCAATCAGGATGCCCTTCCGCGCTCCCATCTTCTCAATCACCACTCCGGAGTACATGTCCGGCACTTCCAGGGTCACCTCTTCAAATGGCTCCAATATGACCCCGTCAGCTTCCTTCACGATCACTCGGGGCTGAGAAACCTGGACCTCATAGCCTTGCCGCCGCATATTCTCCAGCAGTATGGAAATCTGCAGCTCACCTCTTCCATACACGGTGTATGCGTCAGCTGCAAAGTCGATTCTCAAACCGACATTGACCTCCAATTCCTTTTCAAGTCGCTCGCGGAGCTGCCTATTGGTTACGTATTTTCCCTCACGTCCTGCAAACGGGGAGCTATTGACCAAAAACGTGACGCTTATGGTGGGTTCGTCCACGGAAATGGCGGGTAAAGCCTCCTGGTCAGCAGCCTCACACAAGGTCTCCCCAATATCGATACCAGGGAACCCGGACACCATCACGATGTCACCGGCACACGCCTCTTCAACGGCCTGTCTTTCCAATCCTTTGAACGTAAAAAGCTTTGTCACTCTGCCGGTTGTCGACCCTCCGCCAAGTTTTTTGAGGCAGAGCGTGCTCCCGGCCCTCAGGGTTCCCTCGTATATTCTTCCGATGGCCAGCCGACCGAGAAAATTGTCGTACCCGAGATTAAAGGGCTGCAGACGTAATGCGACATCAGTCCTTGCCGGAGCGGGCTGAACCTCAGAAATGATTGCGTCCAAAAGAGGAGTCAGGTCGCTGGATTCGTCGCCCAGATGCGCTTTCGCGATTCCATCCTTTCCGATGGCATATATGGTGGTGAAATCGAGCTGCTCATCACTGGCCCTCAGGTCGCAGAAAAGCTCGAATACCTTTTCCTGGGCCTGGTCGGGATCTGCCGCGGGTTTATCGATCTTATTTATGATCACCAAAGGTTTCAGGCCAAGCTCTAAAGACTTGCTGAGCACAAACCTGGTCTGGGGCATGGGGCCTTCTTGCGCGTCAACCACCAGCAACACACTGTCAATGGATCTGAGGACTCGCTCCACTTCCGAGCCGAAGTCCGCGTGTCCGGGAGTGTCAACGATGTTGATTTTCGTTCCCCGGTAAAAGACTGAAGCATTCTTGGAATAGATGGTTATTCCCCGCTCCTGCTCCAGGGTATCTGAATCCATCGTGACACTGTCATCCTGGACCATGCCGGTCTGTTTCATGATCGCGTCCGTCAGGGTCGTCTTCCCATGATCCACATGGGCAATAATCGCAATATTCCGAATCTCCATGGGTATTGTCCGTCTTCTGCCCTCTAATTGAAATCAGGCCCTTGGCAAGAACCGCGGCCCTCTCCACCGTAATCGGTCGGATCTGCGTTCGGCTCACTCATTGTTCCTTTGATTTGAGGGGCTCGAGGCAGGGGGGCCACCACGATCAAGAGGAGATGATGCTCACCGCCCCTCAGTATAGTAGAGTTCCGAGGCTGTGTAAATAGGTATAAGTGTCCCGCCGGTCAGGGATCCAATAAACGTCATTCTCTGTGCGAAATCGAGCGAATCTGTGAGGCCCAAATCAAATCGTCGCAGGCCGTACGAAATCCGTGCCCGCAAGTTCCAAATCGTGAGAACGCGCACAGCCCGGTAAGTGCTTTACGAAAAGGCCTGACAGAACACGGTGAATCTTGCTTGCCTCTTGAATTGGATTCGAGTATTCACTTCATGACTAATCCTCTTGCTTGAGCTATCGTCCGAGGTGAGCAACGGGACCTGTGCGATTTTTCTTGACAGGCGCAGGCCTCTCGTGCGAGCCTACGTCTCACACCACATAAGTTCATACCATATTGTAGGACTATTGAGTAACACCCAGGTGTTTGCCGGTCCGTCAAAGCCGTGACAGCCCATAGAGCTGGTATCACTGGCTTTGATGAGGCATGTGCAACGTGTTCGTAGAGTGTCTGCTGTTAGCCTATTAATGGCTAGTCACGTTGTGATCTATCCATCTGTGCCTAGCCACCACTGCGATCGCTTGGCGTCGTCCTACGGAAAGGAATCGTATCCATGAAGGTTAAGAACCGGATTCTTGCCGTCTCCGTGTTCCTGTCTTTTCTGTTTCCATTGACTCTGTCCCTGTGCCTCGCTGTGGACTCCTCAAACGATTTCACGATGGCCCGCACAGCCATTCGCGGGGCTATGGCCCTACTGCAGGCGAAAAAGGATGATGCAGGGATTCTCGTGCTCACGAATGCCTACTATGGCCAGATCAATGGGCAGAGTACGGAACAATATCGAGATATTGTCTCCGAGACCACCGGGTGCACGAGTGGCAAACGATCACTTCTCGACGTCCACACACCGTTCAGTGAACCGCTCTGGTTTTCGCTTTTCCAGAGGGAAACGCACAGACTCGTGTTTTGTCGCTGGCAAGACGGCTCCTTTCAGCGCCAGACGCTCGATGCGGCTCCGGAACAGCTTCTGGAAGTGGACACTTGGAAAACAGCATCAAACAGCCCAATCGGACCACACACCTTGTTTCAGGTGGTGAGCATTAATCTCGGATGGTCAGCGGGCACGGATTGGTCGAACCTCAAGGCTGCCGGGTTTCACGGTGAGCTCCCGCCAGGTGTGAACATCGGGTATCTGTTTCATCAGTATCTTCAGAAGCACATGCCTCTGGAAAAAGCCTACGAATGGCGATTCTTTGGCGCATTGCCCAAGTGCTATATGGACACCCTGCAGGTCGTGTACAACACCACCCTCGGGAAGATGCAGGCTTACGGACTATCCATGAGCAAAGAGCAACTGGGCAAGTACAAGATCAAGGGAGCTATGCCGTGCATTGTCGCACTTCAGGTCAACAAGGCCAAAGACACGTGCCGGGGAATGGTCCTGGGTTTTAGCCGCAAGCAGGTCATGGACGACCTTGGTGTCCGAGAGGCTGATCTCAATTCTACTGGGGGAGCGAGCAATCCGGTCTTCTGCATTGCCCGAATAAAGGCCTGCATACAGATGGCAAGAATGAAGCCGGAAGAACAAATGAGATGGATCGTTGAAATGCACAGGTTCTCCGGCACCGCGAGCCTGGTGGATCGTGTCTGCAACGCCGGAGGGGATCCGTACGCCATCGTGTGGGCCAGATGACGTCGTAGGATTCTGTGCGAAGACCGAGCGTCCCTCCAAGTGAAAGAGACATCGGGCCGCTCCAAGTGAGTTGGACATTGTGTACGGCAACCGCGACAAGGGTTCACGAAGTGCCACCACGCACGATCCCTTGAGCCCAAAGTACCTCGCCGCCAGTACAGCGTATTCCGCCGCACAGGGTAGCCCGTACGGTTCACGGCATGCCAAAGGGATTTTCGCGTCCTCCTTACTCACCTTGTGAGTATTTAGCGTGTGAGCTGTCCCGTGAAATGTCGGCTCACGTACCTCTTGAGGGTCTCTCCAAGGGTGTCCGCCTCTGAAGGGGCATTGTCTTGCTCCTCACCCCAGGCGCAGTGCGGGCGAGACAGGAAACAGGCCGGCCTTCGGCCAGCCCTGCAAGGCTCGCTTGATATTATTTGAGGAGGAATAGGTTGATGACTCGTCATCTGTTGTCATGGGCACTTGTAATTCTTGCCTTTGGATTCGGTTTCGATTCCTCTGCGGATTTCGCGAGTGCGTGGGAATTCAGTATGAACGGAAACTTCTCGTCCACGTACGAGCTGTACGCACAACAGGGTTCCCGCGGCTTTTTCGGAACCGCGGATATCGACAGAAGCGTCGGCACAGGAGGCCCTCTGGGCCTCAAGTCGGGAGATTTTGCGTCATTAAACGGATGGGTAGGCAGCCGAGCACGGCACCTCGTTTCAGGGAGCGACTCTTCACAGCACTACTACGTCTTGGAAATCTTCCCCGAGATCAGAATGAATCGAGCACTTCGGTTTCGCGGAAAATATCGCTTAGGTGACTACGGTGACCCGGTGGCTTCGGATTATTTTACGAACACGCGGCCCGGGCGAGACGTGGCAACTTCCGATGGCCAGTGGACCCTCTGGTGGATCACAGCCCGGACACCGTGGGGCATCATCGTGCTGGGAAAGCGTCCGGAGGAGTTCGGCACCGGCTTGCAGTACAACGGAGCGTACAATGCCACGGGAGAAGGTGTTCTTCTGGTCACTAACTACGGGCCTTTCAGATTCGCGCTCGCATTTCAACCGTTCTGGCAGGAGCCGCCCAACGGCAGGTGCGGTTTGAGCGCGAGTCCCTATTACAACCTGCTGGACAAGAATGGTATCAGACGCCAATCCACACGGGCTTTCATGACTTACAGGTCAGGTCCTATGGATTTTGGGGCAACCGGCATGATCTTCAAATGGCACGCGGGCCCGGAATCTCAGAATCGGCAATCCTCACGCGAATCGTTTGTGCCGTACGATGAGCTTGTCAGCCACGGATCTGTGTATTGCAAATATTTTGACGGACGGTTCTTTGTGAATACCGAGGTGGCGTTTTGTAACGAGACTATGACACGAATGCACGCCATGGGATCGGCCTCGAAGGGTTATGCACCTGTGTACAACGAGTCTTGGCGTTACATGCTGGAAGCCGGCTCGGTGATAGGACCAGCCAAGATTTCCTTCCTCTATGCACTCATGCCCGGCGCAGATCGGCGTAATGGGGCATTGATCGACAGGCAGCCATATGTCAACGCTTGTGGGAATGGGACCTATAATGTTTTTCGACCGTACACGTTTCTTCTCGGGTATGCGTACGGCTCGGGGGTGAACGCGTTCGATCTGGACAGGCAGGGGTACATCAACGAAGCGTGGGTAGCCGCAGCCCGAGTCGATTACGCCCTAGCTGCAAACCTCAACCTTTTCGGATCATTTTTGTGGGCCGAGCGCAGTTCATGCGGGCATGGATGGGGTTACATCCGACCGGCTCAAAAGGCCACAGTCACGACCACGGTCGATTCCGCAGGAAGCGCGTTGGCTCAGGTCCAGTGGACTCCATACATAAACTATAAAGACAATTCCAAGGCTCCTTCCATCCCTGACACGGCTCTCGGATGGGAGGTGATAGTAGGACTGAACTGGAAGCTCCTTGAGAAATTTCAGTTGGATATTCTTGGCTCCTTCTGGCAGCCGGGGAAGTGGTTCAACTACGCGTGCGTAGATCGAGAGGTCATGAACTGGGACCTTCCTGGAGCCGGAAATAATTGGGGTACGAATCCCGGCAGGACCATCGATCCTGTAGGCGCGCTTCAGGTTGTGGTGACCACGGACTTCTGAACGAGACTCGTGAGCCAAGAACACAGGAGGAGACATGCAGGTCTTCGAGCTACTTCGACACACTCTTGACAGGATGGTCAAGGCCAACTCCTGGCAGGAGAGGAATATAGACGTGCGGGTGAAAACCCTTACACCGGAAGAGGCGATCGGCAATCCCGAGCATCAGGATTATCCTTTGGTCAAGGGCAGAGAGCGGATGATGGAAGCGGAGTTCCTGAGAAGCCGTGGTCAGGCTTTTACGGACATGTATGGCAATTTTTCGGGCACGCTCGCAGAGGTAGCCTCCATGGAAATCGAAAACAACTACCGGCGAGCCGTGTTTCTGGCCACACTGAATGCGCTTTCTCGCCATCTCGGACTTGCGACAGGCACCGTGCATTGCAGAGACGATCAGCCACCTCTGTGTGCCAAAGAACTCACAAGATTCATACGAGATACCTATGGATCCCCAAGAATTGCGCTTGTGGGCCTTCAGCCGAGAATGGTGCAAGCCCTGGCCCAAGAATTCGAACTGAGGGTGGCCGACATGGACCCGGACAATGTGGGGACTACACGGTTCGGGGTTCGTATTCAGGGACCGGAAAACACCGTGGAAAACATTGCCTGGTGCGACGTGGCTCTGGTTACGGGAACCACCCTGACGAACAACACGCTTCACGAGCTTGTCACCATGAAGCCCACGATAGTCTATGGCGTCACAGCGGCTGCGGCCGCACATTTCCTGGGGCTTCCGCGATTCTGCCCATACGGGACCTGATGCCGCGGTTACAGTCCCGGGTGCGTCTTTCATGGAATTTCAAGTCGTACCAGGCGCAGAGATGACAGCGCCTGATCGAGGATGGAGGCAAAAATGATTCGTTTCTTTCTGATCCCAATCGTACTATTCCTCTGCCAATCCTTTGCATGTGCAGAAACGCTTACTTTGGCCGCAGGGGCCGGTTACAAGCGCCCTCTGACGGAGATAATCCGGGCATACGAGTCTTCCGGCGGTACCAAGATAGATCAGATCTATGGAAATATGGGCCAGGTCATGATGCAGGCGAAGGCAAGCGGAAGCGTGGCCATTGTTGTCGGGGAAAAAGCTTTTCTCGAGTCGTCGGGCCTCGGATTCGCGTCGTTTCAACCCCTCGGGGAAGGCATCTTGGTCATCGCGTTCGGCAAGAGACTCAAACTTCGCGCGGCCCAAAGATCTCCTGACTCCTGAAGTCACCAGGGTCGCTCTGCCTGACGAGAAGCGAGCAATTTACGGAAAGGCCGCAAAAGAATTTCTCCAAAACGCGGGGCTTCTGGATAGGCTGAAAAAGAAACTGCTTGTGGTGTCCACTGTGCCGCAGGTTTCCGCGTATCTGATCAGCGGGGAAGTGGAAGCAGGGTTCATCAATCTTACCGATGCACTGTACGTCAAAGACAGAATAGGCGGTTACTTGACTCCTGACAAGACCATGTACAGTCCTATCAGATTGGTTCTGGGCATTATGAAAGGATACGAGGAAAAGGCCGATACCAAGAGGTTTGTGGATTTTGTGAAAACAAACCCGAAGGTGAAGGAGATCATCAAAAAGGCAGGAATGTAGACGGACAAGCAACCGTGGTGGTACTGAAGCGCATCGGGAATCCTTCTCCGTACAAAGAGCGCTCCGGTATCAATCGACCAAAAGGTGGCATCAAAACCTGATATGGTCGAAGAAGCCGCGATACAAGAAGATGGGCGATGCGCTCATTTTCACTCACGTGCAGCATATATATGTGTTGCCGACTGTCTTGGCTGTTTGGGTCTTCTTTGGTGTCAAAAAGCCTGCTTCACCTTTCCCAAAGCGAGACTCAGACCAGAGCGCTTTCACGTGTATGACAGGCCACAGGATGCAGGCTGCGGATCTCCAGTACGGACGACGCAAAGCCGTCTCATCACCGAGCTCGGGAGAGCTTCCTCCGCTGGCCGGGTTACCCAAAAGGGAGCGAAATGGCATTACGTGTTTCTGCGCATTGATAGAGACCTGGACATTCGTCATAGATGATGTTGCAGAAATCCACCATAGGGGCTGGTATGGACTGGCAAGCGTGTTTGGGAGAGGCGGGCCTGAACGGCGTGGTCTTTCCCTTGACATTTACCGCGAAAGTAGCGGCAATAACTTTGATGCTGCATTTATTCTTCGGACTCTTGCTGGGCTATTACCTGGGCAGGAGAACCGGTGCGGTACGAGGCGTGATGGATGCCCTCATTACCCTGCCCTTGGTTTTTCCTCCCATTGCCTTAGGGTTTCTCCTGCTTCTCATCATGGGCAAATCAGGCCTGATCGGCAGGGTGGCCGCATCCGTCTTCGGAGTGGAAATCATTTTCAGCCTCTGGGGAGTGGTGATCGCTGCGTTCATAGCCGGCCTCCCCCTGATCGTCAAGCCGGTTCAGGCAGCAATACAGAATACCGCGGTAAGTCTCATTGACGCTTCGGTACACGCTCGGCAAGTCGGAACTTCAGACCTTTGTGTTTGTGGTGCTGCCAACCATAAAGCGAAGCGTCGCGGGTGGCCTCTCCCTCGCACTTGGGAGATCCTTGGGGGAAGTCGGCCTGACGCTCATGCTTGGCGGCAACATTATTGGCAAGACCAATACGCTTTCCCTGGAGATCTACAACTCTGTTTTCACGGGGGAGTTTCAGCGCGCGGGGATCCTTGCTGCCATATTGGGATGCATTTCGCTCATCATTCTCCTGGTGTTGAGGAAACTTTCTGCCATTTAATACCGCGGTCATGCGGTCAGGAAACCTCGACCTGCACGGACAGGGGACTCGTTCACGAAGAGACCTCAGGTGGAGCTTTCAGCAACAAGCCTTTCTTCTCTGCGAGGTCACGCAGTTGCCGTGCATCGAGAAGGATTTCCACGCGCACGGAATCCTCGGCCAACCCTGCGAGAATCGCCACAGATCCGTTGTGGAAGGCGATGTCGACGACTTTCCCTTTCACGGGACTAGCGCGTCGAGTTCGATCAGTCTGAAAGGCGTGAAAGGGGTGCCCCTCGAAAGCTACACAGCCTTCTTTGATCACAAAGACTCGATCAGCAAGACGACATATTTCCGACCGGTCGTGCGAAACGAGCACGGTCGTAAGCCCCATTTCACGATGCAAGCGCACGATCTCGTCTTGAAGCTTCTCCCTCATGTCGTTATCCAGAGCGGAAAGAGGCTCGTCAAGGAGAAGGAGCTTCGGCTTCCTCATTAATGCCCTTGCCAGAGCCACTCTTTGCTGCTGCCCACCCGAGAGATCTTCAGGGTATCTGTCCTGCAGTTCCTCCAGTTCAGCCATTTTCAGGAGAATATCTACTCGAGGGTCATTTCGTCGACCTGCGGCGAATTCGAGATTTCGCCTCACGGTCATGGACGGAAACAGGGCATAATTCTGGAAAACGAAACCGATGCTCCGTTTTTGCGGGGACATGCAGATCTTCTTCTCAGAGTCGAACCATGTCTGACCGTCTACTTCGATATGCCCCTCACACGGGCGTTCCAGGCCTGCCAGCATGCGCAATAAGGTGGTTTTACCGGCTCCCGACGTGCCATAGAGGACTGCCAGCTCGTTTGTGGGAACCATGAGCCTGACGTGCAATTCAAAAGGCCCCTTGGAGCCGATCAGGCGCTTCCTCACTTCAAGTTCAATCAAGAACGCGTCTCCCTTTACCTGGGGCCGCGCAAAAGCGGGACTCTCCCCTCACCTCGCCTTGCAGACCCAAGCGAGACGCGCGTGAAGCGGTTACCGAGGTGCTGCGTTGTGGCCGTTGCGTCGTCACAGAAGCGGTGGGAATCTCAACGCAGGCCTGTGATTCTGCATCCGTGTCAGCAGCGGCGGCAAATCTTCTATCAGCTCTGACGACCTTGGCTTTGTCCGCGCGGTGCGTGAACCACCCTGCTCGTTGCACCTCGCGATTGTCGAATTGGGGGACGAACGGCTTGATGTCAAGGAGTGGAGTGCCGTCCAGCACGTCCACGTCTTCAATGTCCAGCACCGAGCCGCGAATCCCGGTCAATCTGACCACAGAGAGGCCGATACTGTTAGGCCGCCTGGGAACCCTGGTGGCAAACACTCCTCGTGGCGTGCGGTCCAGGAAGGGAATCACGTGGAGTGAATACCCGCTGGACAGGTGAAAACAATAGATGAGCATGACATGGGAGAAGCCGTCGAGGTCCTTGAGGCCCTCCTCCAGATCAGTATTCAGTTCCACTGCACCCTTCACGCCGACTGCTCCGATCGGTTGCACAGGCATGCCCTGTACATCAAGAAACGGAGACCGTATCACTCCTATTGGCTTAAAGGCTATTTCGTCCATAAGCTGAGACCACCTCTCCTTCCGATTATCTTCCGCTTTGATGGGAACGCCACGGCATGTGAAGCAGATGGGAAATGAGGATCATTCGCCAGGGCGGTTCACTCTCAATGGAGCCGAGCGGGGTCATCACCACACCACCTTGTCAAAGAAAGCAATCCGTGGGTCAATAGGCCAGCGGGGTCATTTTCTCTCACGTTCAATGTTACTGAGGCCTGGTAAGGCCGGAAGGCTCTTCCGCTTCGGAGCACGTCGCACTGCCTGGGCCATTCTTTAGCGCGTTCCGCTCGGCTGGCGTTTCTGCTGCGAGCCTGTCGCGTACGCCGGTACCCAAAGTTCTTGGTGTGCGTTCACCGCGAGAGATAACGGATGAACCACAAAGCATGAAATCACAAAGAATAATGAGACTTGCCTTTGGACTTCTCCGCGTCTTCATGGCCTTGTGGTGGGATTTTCTTGCCTCGACAAACCACGCGCTGAACGACTATCGTTTTCTTCCGTTTTGTCGTGGGTGTCGGGAGGCCCTCCACTTGGAGCACGCCAAGGCCTTTGCATCTTCGTTCAGGGCCTCCTGGCACCACTCAATGGCACGACTCATTCGTCAGACCTCTTGGCAATTTTCCATCATGGGATCGTGCCATGAAGTCAGGCAGGCATTGCGTGACGCAACAGCCCCCTATTCTTTGGCCAACATCACGTTAGTCGCTTTGACGAGGACGTTGATCGAGTCTCCGACTTTGAGGCCTAAGTCCTTCACCGCGTCTACGGTCACTACAGAGGTGACCGCGTTTCCGCCACCGATGTCAACTTTGACGGTCGCCACCGCCATTCCTTCGGTAATGGCCGTAACCGTTCCTTTGAACACATTCCGCACGCTTAGTTTCATGATTCCTTCTCCTTACTCCAATCAATGCACGTTCGATTCTACGTAAGCCCAAGCCCGAAACACTGCGGGCCTGCCAGACATCGCCACCGCAGCCCTTTTCGGCCTCAATGGCTGAAGGTCAATCCTGTCATTTCTGTACCGAGAACCCGTATTTCTCGAATATCCCTTTGGCTTCGGGGGATTTCAGGAAATCCAGGAATTCCTTGGCCACGGGAGTTGCTCTATCCTTTACGAGGGCAACGGGATAGATGATAGGCGGATGGGAATCCGCCGGAAACACGCCTACTACCTTAACCTTCTTGGTTATTGCTGCATCAGTCGCATAGACAACCCCCAGGGGAGCCTCTCCACGTTCCACCAGAGCCAGAGCAGCCCTCACGTCCTTGGCTCGTGCGACATTGGGTTCCACTTTCTGCCACACGCCCAGTTTTTCGAGCGCCTGTTTCCCGTATATGCCGGCTGGCACATGGGCAGGATCGCCCATGGCGAGTTTTCCATTCCCCAACGCCTTGGCAAGATCGAATTGCGGAGATATGTGTACTTTGAGACTGCTGGATGCCGGTGCAATGAGCACAATTTTGTTACCGAGCAAATTGAAACGGCTTTGCGGTACAATCATCTTCTTTTTCTCCAGGTAATCCATCCATTTCGGATTTGCCGAGAGGAAGACATCCGCAGGAGCGCCCTGCTCGATTTGCTTGGCAAGCGTAGAGGACGACGCGAAGGAATGGGTGACTTTCGCCTTCTTCTTTTGCTCAAAGAGCTTCGCAATGTCGGTGATCGCGTTAGTCGTGGAGGCTGCCGCAAAAATCGTCGTCGAAGCGGTTTCTGCCGCACATGCGAGGGGATCGCCTCCGCTTACACCGCTCACAAGGGTGGCGGCCAAGACCAGCATGAGGCAGATCGCGAATCGCTTGAACATCATACTTCTCCTTTCATACGCTCTCATTCGTTCAGACAGGGTGTCACTGAGAGCGACCAAGATCATTGGCCGGATGCTTGGTCCTTCCAAGATCCTTCGGCCGAGGGATAGTGGGGTTGTTCGCCGTCAATCGGCAATTCATGGGCGTGTGTGCCCCTATAGCGCCGCGGCGTGACTAGTCATCCTCTGAGTAATAGCCCATCGCGTACCCCCTGTGCAAGAAAATTCGTACAGGCTTTGCAACAAAATTGCCGTAGTCGAGGCCTCATCCCACTATCCGTGGCAGCATGCAATGCCAATACGCTTTCACGTGTATAAAAGGATACAGGATACGGACTGGGGATCTCCTCCGGTACGGGAGACGCCAGGCCTCTTATCACTGCGCTCAGGATACCCGCAGCCCTACCATCTTAGATAGATGAACGCGAATCGCGTATAATACCGGTGTGCCAATTCATGGAGACCGACGAGCACGCGGCATGCCTCCATAGCGCAGTCAGCTTGGCCGTTCGGAGCGGAGCAGGTAGGGATGGTGCCTCATTTGCTTGCTTTTGCGTCCACTGGTATAAGACCCGCATCGTCCCTGTTCCCATGGAAACGGCGACCTGCGGAAAAGTCAGTGTTTCGTGCGCCCCCGCGAGGGAATTTCCGGTCTTCGCGCGGGAAAAGGGCTCTTCAACGGTAATCACTTAAAAGACCGGATTTCCCGGAGACAGACGAAGTACCGTCTGCCAGGCTTCGGCCTCTCCTGTTGAAACGTTGTCCGATCACTCATGCGGCGCTTTTGCCGCAGCAACATTCATGGGCCGCGGCCAAGAGCGTCAACAGGATCGACCGTGCAGGCATGAAGCGGAAATCGTGGCTGACGTACGGTGACCGAGGTTCCGCGTCCCCTTGACAATGGTCGCCTCTTGCGGAAACCTCGCGTTTGCCTGTTTTGACAAGCGTTCACCGCGAGGAATAAGACATAAAAACAAAGACACAAAGAATACTCAGAATTGTCTCTTGACTTCTTCGTGTCTTGGCAACTTTGTAGTTGGATTTTCCGGTCCAACAAACGACGCGCTGAGCCGTTACCTGTTTTGGTGTGTCCGGCAATTGAGTCAGCGGCGAAAGAGGCGATAAATGAACATTGCGGAATCGTCAGTCCGATTTCCCATCACGGTCATCGTCAGGGTCCTGCTGGTGATGGTCTTTGGGTACGTCTCGCTGACTTTTCTGCCGGTCGCGCTCAAACCTGATACCGAACAGCCAACGCTGCTTATATTCACCACGTTTCCCGGCGCGGCGCCTGAAGAAATGGAAGGAGAAGTCACCACCCGGTTTGAAGAAAGTATCAGCGGCGTTTCCCACATGCTGTATACGCAAAGTCATTCCGGTTATGGCACCTCTCATATCGTCGTATTCTACCAACCGGGCACCAACCTCGACCTCGCAGCATCCGAACTGCAACGAAACATCGATCGCATTACCGATCTGCCGAGTACGGTCCAGCAGCCACAGATAATCAAAGCCACAGATCGAGTGAACCTTCCCATATACCAGTTCGCGCTCACCGGTGACGTGGACATCGTCACAGCCTCCACGTGGGCAGACAGAGACATTGCACCTCGAATGCGGAGAATATCGGGTGTGGGTGATTGTCAATTCGACGGGAATCGCACGCGACAAATGCGCATCACGTACGACACCCGGGACGTCTGAAGGCTCGGCATTTGACCGTCAACGACGTGAAGGAGTTTGTGGACCGCACGAATTTCAACCAGAGCGGCGGCTATTTTGTCCAGGGCACGCAGGAATGGACCATCCGCACGGTCGGCGAGCTTCTCAACGTGACCGCGTTTCGCAAGCTGATCGTTTCCAAGCCCAAGGAGCCCATTGTCTACCTTTCAGACGTGGCGGACATTGAGGATTTGTACGATCGGCCGGATTCCTATTGCCGTATCAACGGACAGCCAGGAATCATCTTTAATGTGCTGGGCCAGGCAGGAGCGAATGTGCTTCAAACCATCGGCTCGGTGGACGAGGAACTCGCGCGTCTTCAAAGAGATTACGCCCCTCGCGGTGCAAAATTCCAAAAGGTGTACGACTCAAGCAATTATATCCGGGACGCGGTCAGAGTGGTAACAGACTCGTTGATGGAGTCCATTTCGCTGGTTCTGTTGGTGCTGTTTCTTTTTCTGAAGAACTGGCGCAGCATTTTCATTGTCGCGACGTCCATTCCGGTGTCCATCGTCGGGACGTTTATTGGCATGTACCTGGGCAAATACTCCATCAACGTGCTCTCTCTTGCCGGATTAGCGCTCTCTATAGGGATAATCGTGGATGACGCCATTGTGGTGCTCGAAAACATTTACCGGCATCGATACGAGGAAAAGAAGAGCGTCTTCAATGCGTGTGTCGACGGAACCCGTGAGGTGGGAATGGCGGTGCTGATGAGCACCTTGACCACCGCAGCCGTATTCATGCCCATTCTGATGATCAGAGGCGAGATCGGGACCTTGTTCGGTCCGGTAGCTTTCATTATTTCCTTAGCCATTTTCCTGTCCTTGTTCGACGCGTTTACGGTGGTTCCCATGCTCGCATCGCGTTGGATGAGCGACAAACAAGAACCGAAAGATGCCCGGAAAAGAGTCTGGTCTCCTTTGATCCTTACCGACGCGATCGGTGCGAAGATCTCTCGAGGTCTGTTGTGGTCCCTGCGCTTCTTCCTCAACGGCAGGAAGAGAAAAGTGCTCTTGCTCGCGTCGGTGCTCGGGGCCTTTGTCGCGTCATACTGGGCACTACCGGGAATGGGGTACCTCCCTACCGGCGGGACCAATCTCATTAAGGTTCAGATCGCTACTGCGGAGGGAACCAGCCTTGATGAGAACAGCAGGTTGATGAACATCCTTGAAGAACGATGGAGGAAGATCACAGGCGTGCGAAACATTGTCGCGGTTCCCAACCGGCAGGATTCGCGAAACGTCATTTTTCTTGTCTGTGACCGAGAAGAAGACAGCGGCGTGTCTACCGCGAAAATCGCACGACGCGCGTACGCGGGAATCTCGCGATCTTCCCCTCAAATTCGTAAACCCGATCCAGTTCCCGCTTTTTGGCAACATCTACAGCCGATCGAGTATT
Source organism: uncultured delta proteobacterium (assembly GCA_963760985.1). Taxonomy (GTDB): domain Bacteria; phylum Desulfobacterota; class Desulfomonilia; order Desulfomonilales; family Desulfomonilaceae; genus JACRDG01. The sequence goes on from CAVXFM010000004.1 coordinate 537,542, forward strand.
GTGGACGTCCGCGTTGCAGGCGAAGGGTATGCGGTAATAGAGAGATTGATCAATGAGATACTGGATATCGGCAAGGGTATCAAAGGAATAGTCTTTCGTTACACAGACCTGGCCTTGCGAAAGCCCCAAATTGAGGTGCGTGTAAACTTGGAGCGTGCGAGCCATTACGGACTGCAAGGCAAAGATGTGTCGGACGCGGTCGAAGCAGCTGGCGGAGGCCAGCAGACGACCACCCAGTACGATGTGGGCGGCCGGTACTTCTACATCCACATCATGGGTCAGGAAAGCAAACTCCGGACGATCGGAGACGTGGGTCGAATCATTCTCACTTCTCCCCGCAATCCGGAAATACAGGTACCACTCACGAGCGTTGCTACGGTGGAAACTACTTTTGGACCGCTGCAGATAAATCACTACAATTCCAGACGCGCGGCACGGGTGCAATTCACCATACAAGGTCGGCCGCTGTCGGACGTATTCAAAGAGGTAAATACCAAGATTAAATCCACCGTTGCCTTACCGATCGGGTACACCCTGCGTCCCTTCGGTGCGGTCAATTACCTCCAGACGCTCGTGCAAGCGATAAGTTTTGTGTTTCCTTTGTCCGTAGTGGTGGTGTATCTCCTGCTGGTCATGCAATTTCAATCATTCGTCCGGCCGCTCTCCATCATTCTCAGCGTGCCGCTCTCGATCATAGGCGCGAATGTCCTGGTATATGTCAGTGGAGTGCATTTTGACTCCTTCACTATGCTCGGGTACATCCTCATGGTCGGCCTGGTAGTCAAGAATTGCATCATATTGATCACCTATGCGGTGCAGCTCATCGAAGCAGGAGTGGAACGCGACGAGGCGCTGATGCTCGCATGCGAAAGAAGGATGCGGCCGATCTTCATGACAGCCATCGCTATGGTCTTGGGAATGCTTCCTCTTGCGCTCAAACACGGCGCAGGAGCGGAGATCTACAACGGCCTTGCCATGGCCGTCGTGGGAGGCCTCTCCGTGGCGACACTTTTTACTCTGGTATTTGTCCCGGTCATCTATTCGATGCTTGACGACCTGAAAAGCCGGGTGTGGAAGGTCCAACCAGTGAGGTTGGATGACGAGGACTGACACGAATCGGCGCGAGCGCTGGCCCTTGCAGAGCCGGGGCAGTCAATTGCGAGGACGTGAATGAATATTGCTGAATCATCAGTGCGATTTCCGATAACGGTTATTGTCAGGGTGCTCCTGGTAATCGTGTTCGGGTACGTATCGCTTTCGTTCCTCAGCGTGGAACTCAAACCCGACACCGAAGAGCCGATCTTGCTGGTAAGCACCAACTTTCCCGGCGCCGCGCCTGAAGAGGTGGAAGGCGAAGTCACCACCCGGTTTGAGGAAAGCATCAGCGGCGTCTCCAACATGCTCTATACGCAGAGCCTTTCTTCGTACGGTCTCTCCACGGTGACGGTATTTTACAAACCCGGGACCAATCTTGACCTGGCTGCCTCAGAACTCCAGCGCAACCTCAATCGGGTCACCGACCTGCCAAAGACCGTTCAAAAGCCTCAGATCTTCAAGGCCAGCGCTCAGGTGAGCCTTCCTGTGTATCAATTTGCCCTGACCGGCGACGTGGACTTGGTGACTGCTTCCACATGGGCGGACAGAGACATAGCTCCGCGCATAAAGAGGATACCCGGAGTCGGCGACTGTCAATTCGATGGATATCGCACGCGTCAGATGAGGGTCACCTATGATCCGGAACGCCTTAAGGCCAGGCACCTCACCGTAAACGATCTGAAGAGCTTTATCGATCGAACGAATTTCAACCAGAGTGGCGGCTATTTCGTTCAGGGGACTCGTGAATGGACGATTCGTACGGTCGGAGAACTCTTGAGCGCAGATGCATTCCGCAAAGTCATCATCTCAAATCCTGGAGACCCTGTCGTATATCTTTCGGATGTCGCGGACGTGCAGGACATGTACGAACGACCTGATTCCTATTGCCGCATCAACGGCCAGCCCGGAATTATTTTCAGCGTCCTCAATCAAGTGGGCGCAAATATTCTGCACACCATAGGTCTGGTTGATCGTGAAATGCAGCGTCTCCAGAAAGACTATGGTCCTCGTGGCGCGAAGTTTATAAAAATATACGATTCGAGCAACTACATCCGGGATGCAGTGAAGGTGGTGAAGGATTCCCTGATCGAAGCAATAGGGCTCGTGCTTCTGGTGCTGTTTGTGTTCCTCAAGAACTGGAGAAGCATTTTCATTGTCGCCACATCAATTCCGGTGTCGATTATCGGTACGTTCATCGGAATGTATCTTCTGGGATACTCGATCAACGTGCTCTCCCTTGCCGGACTGGCACTCTCTATCGGCATAATCGTGGATGACGCGATCGTGGTCTTGGAGAACATCTACCGTCACCGGTTTGAGGAGAAGAAGAGCATCGTCAAGGCCTGTGTCGATGGAACCCGTGAGGTCGGGATGGCGGTATTCATGAGCACACTCACTACCGCGGCGGTTTTCATGCCTGTCTTGATGCTTACGGGTGAGGTGGGAACTCTCTTCGGTCCTGTGGCCTTTATTATTTCCGTGGCGATTTTCCTGTCCCTGTTCGATGCCTTTACCGTGGTTCCCATGCTCGCGTCACGTTGGATGAAGCAGGAGAGTGAACATAAGGGGCTTTTGAAGTGGCTTCTCTCTCCCCTCACCTTTCTGGACAGGATCGGAGCCAAGGTTTCTGACGGAGTCATCGCCACTCTGCGTTTCTTCCTCGGGGGCGGGTTGAGAAAGGCGGCCTTGGTTGGGGGAATTTTGGGTCTATTCGTAATGTCTTATTGGGCTTTGCCGGGCATGGGTTACTTGCCGACAGGCGGGACGAATCTCATAAAGGTGCAAATAGAAGCGGCGGAAGCGACCAGCCTCGAGGAGAACAGCCGACTGATGGGCATCCTGGAGGAGCGGTGGAGGCACATCAAGGGTGTGCATGACATCGTAGCCACTCCCAACAGGGATGTGTCGCGCAACGTGATTTTTCTTGTGTGCGAACGAGAAGAGGACTCTGGCGTGCCTATCGAAAAAATCGCTCGCCAGGCCTACGAGACTTCCCGCGACCTTCCTTTCAAGTCGGTAAATCCGATTCAGTTTCCCCTTTTCGGGAATATCGACACCCGCTCCAATATTGTAGATGTCCGTGTCATGGGCGACAGCTACAAATTGATCCAGCCGCTCGTCACACAGATCATGGACATAGGCAAAACCGTGAGCGGAGTGGCGTTTCGGTACACGAATCTCGCGCTGCGCAAGCCCCAGATTGAGGTTCGAGTCGATGCGGAACGCGCAGCCAATCTCGGCTTTCAAGGAAAAGACATCGCGGATGCGGTGGAGGCTGCCGGTGGAGGACAGCGGACAGTCACTCAATACGATGTCGCGGGCAGGTACTTCTATATTCAAGTCATGGGAAAAGAAGCGAACTTGCAGGAGGTGGGAGACGTGTCACGGATCATACTGACCTCACCTCTCGATCCTGAGATACAGGTCCCCCTGACGAGCGTGGCCACGGTGGAAACCACTTTTGGGCCGCTCCAAATCAATCATTACAACTCGAAACGTGCTGCGGGTATCCAGTTCACGATACAAGGGCGTCCTCTCTCCAGCGTGTTTGGGGAAGTCATTGGCAAGATCAAATCGACAGTTGCCCTACCCATCGGATCTGACGTGGTCCCGTTCGGGGCTGCCAACAACCTGGCAGCGCTCATGGACGCAATACGGTTTGTCTTCCCCATAGCCGTAATCGTCGTGTATCTCCTGTTGGTAATGCAATTCCAATCGTTTGTGCGGCCTCTGTCCATAATCCTCAGCGTGCCGCTATCCATCATAGGTGCGAATGTGCTGGTGAATCTCAGCGGAGTCCACTTCGACTCGTTCACCATGCTGGGGTACATCATGATGGTGGGGCTTGTAGTGAAAAACGCCATCATCCTCATTACGTACACAGTGCAGCTCACCGAACAAGGGATCGACCGAGACGAGGCCCTTATCCTGGCGAGCAAACGGAGAATGCGACCCATTTTCATGACTGCCATCGCGATGGTCCTCGGAATGCTGCCTCTCGCGCTCAAACACGGTGCAGGCGCTGAAATTTACAATGGGCTGGCCACGGCAGTTGCAGGAGGCTTGGCCGTTGCCACGCTGTTTACGCTCATCTTCATCCCCGCGGTGTATACCATCCTCGATGACGTGAAGAACCGCTTTTGGCATGTGCAACCGATCACATTGGATGAGTGGACTGCGGAGAAGAATGATAGGATAGGCGAATAAATGGATGAAGATATACAATTCCGATTTCCAGGTCCTTTCCACCAGAGCCCACGTGCGAGTGGGAACGACTTGATGGGCAGGAACCAGTTCAGCTCAACAGATGCGAACCACGAGAGATCATTATGACCAGAGCTTGCGGAAAAAAACGAGCACATTCGTGGCAGAGGGTCTGCGGCAGGTTTCATGACACGCCGTGTCGGGTCAGTGACCGAGGTTCCACGATTCTCTGTCTTATCACGCTCATGTGCCTGTGTATGTTCCTGATGTCAGGATGCGGTGCTCCACCAGAGAAGCGACTTCCGCCACCTGCTATCAAGGTGGGAGTCATTTACGTAGACAAAGGCGAAATCAAACAGAGTCTCGAGGTTTCAGGCAGTCTTCAGTTCATTGCAAACAACACGGTCTCATCGGAAGTGGCCGCCCAGGTGCAAAGCATCGATGTGCGTGACGGGCAAATCGTCAAGCAAGGACAGACGCTTTTGACCTTCGATGCGTCCTCGATTCGCGCTGCCGCAGATCAGGCCCGTGGGAACCTTCAAAAAGACGAAGCAGCTCTCGCGTTCAATAAGACCGAGTGGCAAAAGAATCTCCCCCTGCTCAAGTCCGGGGCAATCAGCCAGTCCACGTACGACCAGAAGTTCTCGGCCTACCAGACCTCGGTGGGCCAAGCCGAGGCGGACAAGGGAGCACTTGCCAAGGCGATGGAGGACCTCAAACACACCGTCCAAGTGGCTCCTATAAATGGCGTGCTCTCAAGCAGGTACGTGGAAAAAGGCGACTGGGTTGCCGCGGGAGCAAAGCTTTTCTCGATCAGCGACTATGAGACCGTGTACCTGCAGACCTTCTTGAGTGACAAGGATGTCGGACGGCTGGATTTCGACAAAGTGATTCGTGAAGGGGGCGGTGTGGACGCGGAAGTCAAAGTAGATTCCAGGCCTGGAAAGACTTTTCGAGGAACCGTGGGGTACATACAGCCGCTCGCCAACCAAAATCGACTCTTTGAGGTGCGCATCTACATCGGCAATAAAGATTTGCAGCTCTTGCAGGGGATGTATGCGCGCGCCTGGGTGGTGGTGAACCGGTTGCCAGGCGTTACACGGATACCCATAGACGCTCTGCTGGATCAGGTCCGAAAAAACGAGAGAAACACCGTGGTCCGTGTCGACGCGCAACAGAAGGCGGAAATCCTTCGCATACGCATAGGAGAGATCGGCAACAAGTATGCGGAGGTACAGGAAGGCTTGAAACCGGGCGATCAGGTAGTGGTCCAGGGAAAGGAGATCCTCAATGCAGGACAGCCTCTTGAGGTTGCTCCCAGAGCGGCATTCGCGAGCGAGAACACCACCAAACCCGAATGATGATACCCTTACGCGCTTGAAAGCGAATCGGTATCATTCCTTCGCATCCTCATCTCGTGAAAGTCCCGCGCGGTGCTTGTTCCAGCAGTCCTGCACGAAAATGCCGAATTCTCTCTCGAACCGCTCCCTTGAGAAACGCCGTGAAAGGTCCCGAATCGTTTCCGGAAGGAACAAATCCTCGCGTTGCTCAAAACTCGCAATGGCTGCGTTCAACGCGTGAGAATTCTGTTCCATGAACCATACGCCGGTGCGGTCCGGGATTACGATCTCCGTCGCACCGCCCTTGCCGTACGCGATCACAGGCTTGCCCGCAGCTTGGGCCTCTGCCATCACGATTCCGAAATCTTCTTCTCCGGGAAATACGAATGCCTTGCACCCGAGGTACAAGGCATCGCGCTCCTCATCGGATACCGCTCCGACAAATTCCACGTTCTTGGCCGCGCGGGATTTCAGGTTTTCCGTCTCAGGCCCCTTTCCCACCACCACGAGCCGTCTGCCGTTTTGGGAAAAGGCATCCACCGCCACATCGATCCGCTTGTACCCGACCAGACGGGAGAGACAAAGATAATAATCACCTGACGTTCCCCCTTCCTGAAATCGATCCACGTCAACAGGAGGGTGAATGATGGTGGCTTCTCTCCGGTAGTATTTCCTGATCCGGTTTCTCACGGTCCGTGAATTTGCCACAAAATGGTCCACACGGGCCGCAGCCGCATAGTCCCACAGCCTCAAGTAGTGCATGACCAACGACATGGCCATACCCTTGAAACGGCCCAGCTCGCGCACGTAGTCCTGGAACATGTTCCATGCATATCGCATGGGGCTGTGGCAATAACAGATGTGACATGTTTCCGGTCGCGTGATCACGCCTTTCATGGTGTTCGCATCGCTGGTGATCACCAGATCGTACGGCCGCAGGTCAAACGACTCCACGGCCAGAGGAAACAGGCATGCATAGTACCGGTAATGGGTGAGCGACAAAGGCAGGTGTTGCACAAAGCTCGTGTGGATGGCACACCGGTTCAGCGCGGCGGACAGTCGGGATGGCTGGGCGAGCAAGCAGAAAACGTCCGGGCTGCCCAGCATTTCGCAGACAGCCTGGCACACCTTCTCACCGCCGGTCATGCTGAGGAGCCAGTGGTGAACCACCGCTGCCCTGCAATCTTCGAGGTTCAAGCCATGGTCGTTTTCAGACAAGGAGCACGCATACCCCGCTTATACCAAGTTGCGTTCACGCAAGGACAAACGATACGCATGAACGGTCCGCGGCGAATCCCCTCCGCTGCGAACGGCACCGCCTGACTACGCTTCGGAGATACCCCGCGGACCGTCACCAGGCGTGGTACTCATTTGACGGCAACTTGGTAGGACGCCGGTGATCGTCCCGTGTGGCGGAACGGTCATTTGGTTCCGTCACCCCGAATCACTACTTGGATCGTCTTGAGAATGATAAACAGATCCAGAAAAAAACTCTGACGCTTCAGATAGTGCAGATCGAATTCGATCCGTCTCGCCAAAGACGGGTCACCGCGGCTCATTACCTGCTGATAGCCGGTTATCCCGGGTTTGGCCTTCAATCGCCGCATCTGGCAAGGGTTGTATTTTGCCACCAGTTCCACACGTTCGGGTCTGGGGCCGACCACGCTCATGGACCCCAGAAACACATTGAGAAACTGAGGCACTTCGTCAAGGCTGGTCCTTCTCAAGATTCGCCCGATCCGGGTAACGCGAGGATCCCGACGCACATTGAACACAGGTTCTTTGAGCGTGTCAAAATTGACTAATTCCTTGAGTCGTTCGTCCGCGCCGGGCACCATGGAACGAAACTTGTACATGTCAAACGGCCTTCCATGAAGGCCTACCCGTCTCTGCACATACAGGACCGGCCCAGGACTCCTGAGCTTGATCGCCAACGCGATGGCAAGCCACACGGGCAGCCCGAGAACGAGCACGCCAAGGGATAACACAATGTCCATCACGCGTTTTACGCCCGCATAAAACGGGTGCAAAGACGCGTCCCTGAGCACGATCAAGGGTGTGCCGCGTAATGAGCCCACATCCTGCCGCCGGACCGCAATATCCCAGAGGTCCGGCACCATGTACACGGGGATTTCCCGCGATTCGCAAAAATTGAGTGCGCTAATGAGCGTGTCGCGCAAAGCGGTTTCATTACCTACAGCGTGATCGTTATGACCGGCGACGATCAGTTGATCAAACGGAGTTTTGTCGTAGACCTTCTCTACATCGCTTCCTTCCCCGAAGATGGGGACGCGGAGATTTGCAGGCACATCGTTTCCGTTCTCCCCACCAAATTTCAGCCGCCCGACAATGGTCGTACACGGGTTGAGATCCAGGACACCTCGGAGAAGCTTGTCTGCCGTCTGACTGGATCCCATGAGCAAGATGCGATTTACTATGAAATTTCGGGATCCCAGAAAACGATCCAGAGAACTGAAGCAGATCCGGGCGAACAGCAAGAGACCGAAAGCACACACGAACCAAATTACGTACACGAGCCTGGACAGCAGGAAGTATCGGAAACTGAATGAGACCACGATCATGAAAACCATGGCGTACAGACCTGTGACGAAGATCGCACGCGCGTGAAAGGTCAAAGGTCGGGAAAAGAGCAGCCCTCTTTTGCTACGCAAGATCTCTTGAGAGAAGAAACACCCACAGAGCGCTCGTGAGCGCTGCCATGTTCAAATAAGGATCCAGGGATGGCTTGGCGTCCGCAGGAAAAGGAAACGCGGATACGATCCACCCGGAATTGAATCGTACGTAATACGCGAGCAGAAAAGTCAGGAAGCTCGCGGTCCCGTCCACCGCTGCCATCAGTAAACCACGGCTCCGTACGATGGTCTGCAGCACAGGAGACATTTCTCGACAACACGAGAGTCCTGCGGACGAAATGGAGTCTTCCTGAGACATCCCTTCAGATCTCGCGCTCGCATCCACCGTCATGTGCCTCCCTGATCTCGCAGACATTAATGTGAGGTTCCCCCGCTTAGGAGGACGGACCGGTTTGGGTGATTTTCAAGGTTTTTTCCTGTGGGGTCAACGTTTTTCTGCCGCGTGGATGATGCGCATATACTGATTCCTATGAAAATGCATTTTCGGGGGAAGGCCCTTCTTGAAAGAAGGGCCTTCCCCCGAACCCCCATCACCAAGAACTTCACGCACTTGCCAGCTCCCGCTGGTCGCTGGACAGGGTGCCATTTTCATGGTTCGTTGTGCCCCCCCAGGTCATGGGAGTTGCCAAAAGTTTTGTCCGCTTGATTCTCGTTTGGTGTCGGGAGGTCCGGCTTCTTTGCGAGCGACGCAGAGCCGCCCAATCTGCGTCCAAGGGACCCCACAGCCCGCGTTTCAGAGGCACGAGCCATTCGGTGAGAACTTTTCGCCACTGTGGCAATAACTTGCCTGGCCACCTGAGGTTTGTCCACACGGCGCACCCATGTCTTGCATTGGTCACGCAAGGTACAAGCCCGAAAGATCCTTGACGGCCTCAGCAGGAAGCATGCTACAATGGCTTGCTGTGTGAGGTGATTGGCTTCCAGCTGGGCTCGACACCGTTTCACCTACTCTCAAGTATTTCATTGCCGGCCCTAGCTGCGCATTTTGTGTAGGAGAATGCACTGGGACTGTCGATTCGTATGAATTCACCAGATCGTTCAACCCCCATCGATGTCGTATTATTGCTCCAGGACCTGGAATTCGGCGGAACCCAGCGATACGCGATCCATGTGCTGAAAAACCTGGACCGAAAACTGTTTGCTCCGCAGTTGTGGGTGCTTCGCGGGGGAATGGACATGGCTCAGGTCGCGCGAGAAACCGGGGCGAAACTCGTATGGTTGTCCCAAAGCCGTGCCGTGGGACCGAAAGCCATTATCAACTTGTTCTGGAGACTCCTGCGCCACAGGCCGACGATTTTGTACACACTTACGCCGGTTCCCAACATCTGGGGACGCGTGTTCGGAAGGATTCTCCGCGTTCCCGTGGTGGTTTCCAGCTTCCGCAACATCCTCGCGTACCAACACGAAGGCTTGCTCTGGCGATTGAGCACGCGGATTGTGTGTAATGCCCGCGCCATCAAGGGAACCATCGTCAGACGTTTCTCCATCGATCCGGACCGGGTCGCGGTGGTCCCCAACGGGGTGGACGCAGACTACTTCTCCGCGGACAGCGCTCAGAAAACGCCCTATCCTACGGTCATTTACGTGGGCAGGCTTGTCGAGCAAAAGGATCCTCTCACCCTGGTGGAAGGATTTCGGCAGGCCTTGGACCGCGTGCCTGAGGCCCGTCTCATGATCGTGGGCAACGGCCATTTGAGGTCTGACGTAGAAAAGTATGTCCGGTCCCATACTCTGGAATCACGTATCACGTTGTTGCCGGGCACGTCAGACATACTACCGCTGCTACGGATGTCCTGGGTATTTGCCATGCCCTCTGCCTGGGAAGGGTCACCCAACACGTTGATCGAGGCCATGGCCACAGGACTGCCTGTGGTGGCCACGCGAGTAGGCGGGATACCGGACCTGGTGGAGCATGGCGTCACCGGTTTGCTGTCCGAGCCCGGTGATAGCCGGAGTCTTGCGGAAAACCTCACCCGCGTGCTTCTGGATGAGTCTATGAGACGATCTATGGGTGACAAGAGCCGAGAAAAGGTGTTGGCTCATCATACGATTAGGACCATGGTGGAAGGGACCCAGGAGGTGCTCATCGAGGAATTCAACAGAGCGGGGGCTCGGAACTCCCCTCCGCACGGGAGCTGACATCGTGATGTACAATGACGCGCAGCCCACGTGGGGTTATGTATTCGTGGTCTCCTGTTCATTAGCAGCGGTGGACACTTGCCCCCAATGGTGCAATCAGCTCTCAGTCCGGAAGTAATGGGCCGCTCATGACCCAACCACGTACGATACACTTTGTCTATGCGATGGTCGCCACAGCCGCGGTTTTCGTATTTGCTCACTGGGATGGCCTGACCAATCCGTACATCATCCGTGACGACGTGCGCCAACAGGCTTTTTGGATGCAGCAGTGGCAAGATCCGGGCCTGTACCAAGATGACCTGCTGACCGAGTATGCCAAGAATTACGTGCCATGGGGTATCAAAGCGATTTTTAGAACTGGCGCGCTGGTGATGAATCCGGTGCAGTTTAGCAAGGTAATCACCGCTGTGCTGTTCTTGCTGACCGCGGCCTTTTTGTTCGGATTGGGAACTGCGTTTCGAGATGAGCTTGTGCCGGTGTTTGTCGTATGCGTGTATCTGTTCTTCGGCGCGTTCATGCGAAAGATTTCCGGAGGCCTTTCCCAGAGTTTTGCCTTCCCCTGTCTTGCCGCGTACCTGTTCTTTCTGTCGCGGAACATGCTCGTGGGAACAAGTGCGGTGATATTGTTCGTGTCTTTTGTCAATCCGTACACGTTCTTGCTGTGTCTCGGCACCCAGTGCGTGTACTTCGTGACGCATCGGTACGGAAAGGCCGTGGTGGCTCGACTGGGCTTGACCGGACGGTTGCCGGAACCGGAATGCTATCGGTTCGAGTCAAGAGATTTCCGCGTAGGCCTCCTTCTCATTGCCGCGGGTTGTGCGGTGATGGCATTGCAATATGGGATGACCGACTCGACTGCGTTCGGCCGGCTGATCAATTGGAGCGACATGATCGGCAAGCCCGAATACACCGACCAGGGCCGGTACGACCTGTTTCCTATTCCTTCCCTGTTGTATGAAATGTATCGTCCGTGGATCTTCAATCTGCCCTTTATCCAGTGGGGACAGTCTGCGGGATGGGTGTTCGTGGTGATTGGGGTCCCGGTGCTCGTGTACGGGATAACCCGGAAGAACCATGGTGTGGATATGGCAGGGTTCAGGGTCTTCGGGTATCTGTGTGTCGCTTCGTTGGTGCTCTATGTTGCTGCGTGCATTCTCTTCTTTCGCTTGTTCGTTCCCAGGCGGTACGTGGAATTTTCCGTGGTCATTTTCTATTGCGTGGCATGCGCTGTTTACCTGAGAATAGCCGTGGGCAGCCTCGTATCGAACCGCGTGGCCTTTCCAATGGTAACGAGCCTTCTCGTCATCCTCGCGGCGCTTCGGCTAGTCGACGTGGGATTGTACGATTTTTCCGATAACGCGCGGCTCTACCGGTACCTGGAGTCCACGCCTCGCACGTGCCTGATCGCGGGGCATCCGGAGCTTATGGACAATGTGCTCACTTTTTCTCGGCGCAAGGCATTTGTCACCTATGAGCTGTCTCATACGTGGTACACGCGTTATTGGGACGTCATAAAGAAGCGAACGTATGATTTCTTTCGCCGCGTATTACGCGTCCGACCCGGAACAAATCCGCGAATTCTGCCGTGTGAACCACATTGATTACCTGCTCGTCAGGGATGAGGATTTTTCCGCCAAAGCTCTCAAGAAAGGCGAGTTCTATTTTGAACCGTTCAACAGCTTTATCCGGGATCTGGTAAAGGGCCGGAGCCATTTCGCGATATTGGACCAAAAGGCATTTCCGCCCATTTACCTGTACGACGGGGTTCGCGTGCTCAAGTGCCGATGAGGCCTGAGACTTGTCGCTGTGGTCATACGTGGTGTGTGAACACGAGGTGCCTGTGCGTCGATCGCGGCATTGAGGCGCACCACGACCCTCAGAAGATCGTCTCGACAAAGGTCTTGCTTTCATGGACCTGCTCAAGCTCATTCTCAAGAATGTGTTTCGCCATCGTTTGAGGACTATCCTCACGATCATGGCGCTCGCCATGACCATGACCGCGTTCTGCGTGCTCAGGACTCTGGTGGACGCATGGTACCTTGGCGTGGAAGCAGCCTCACCCAACAGACTTGTCACGCGCAACAAGGTGTCGCTCATTTACACGCTCCCTGCCGCGTATGGGAAAAGAATACTCCAGGTGGAGGGTGTGACTGGCATCGGTTCGGGCCTCTGGTATGCGGGCGTGTACAAGGACAAGAAGAATTTCTTTGCTCAGTTCGCGGTAAGCGGCCTGGACTACCTGGATCTCTTTCCGGAGTTCGTGGTTCCCGAGTCTGAGCGGAAGGCATTCGAGCGGGAACGAAGAGGATGCATCGCGGGACGAAAGCTCGTGGAACGATTCGGCTGGAAGATCGGAGATGTGATTCAGCTTCAGGGAACCATTTTCCCGGGGAACCTCGAGCTCATCTTGAAAGGCGTGTACCACGGCATGCGTCCCAACGTGGACGAAAGCGCGTTCTTCTTTCACCTGGATTATCTCAATGAGACTTTCAAGAAGACTTTGCCTGATCTGGCTGACAAAGTGGCATGGTACATGGTCAGGATAAAGGACCCGCGCACGCGGGGCAGGTGTCTGCAGACATTGACCGCCTTTTCGAGAGTTCACTCGCTGAAACGCTTACTGAAACGGAAAAGGCCTTTCAGATGGGTTTTGTCGCCATGACCGAGGCAATCGTGGCAGCGATCACCGTAATCTCCTTTGCGGTCATCCTTATCATGCTCCTGGTGCTGGCCAACACCATGGCCATGACCGCGCGCGAACGCACCTCCGAATATGCGGTGTTCAAGGCGCTGGGGTTCGGACCGTGGTTCGTCTATTTCCTGATCGCAGGCGAGTCGATGGCGATTTCTCTCATGGGAGGCATTCTTGGCATTCTCCTGTGTTTTCCGGGCGCGGAGATTCTTCATCGGGAGCTTCAAAACTTCTTGCCGGTGATGCATGTTCACGGCTCTACCGTGGTGCTCGCCGCGCTTGCCTCGGTGGTGATGGGATTCCTCGCGGGATTACCGCCCTTTGCGAGGATTGTGAGCATGCCCGTTGCCGATGCGCTCAGGCACATGGGATGATCTCATGGCCTGGCGAGTCACCACGAACCATGAAAATGGCACCCTGTCCGGCGACCAGAGGGAGCTGGCAAGTGCTTGAAGTTCTTGGGGATGGGGGTTCGGGGGAAGGCCCTTCTTTCAAGAAGGGCCTTCCCCCGACAATGCATTTTCGTAGGAACGCGAATCAATATCAGGTCTCGTCACTCACCAAGTTCCTATACTCTTCAGGAGCCATCAATTGTCCGATTTCACTTGCGTTCGAGGCCTGGACGAGGATCAGCCATCCGCTGCCGTACGGATCGGAACTGATCACCTCAGGAGATTCTTTGAGTTCCGAGTTTGATTCCCGCACCGTGCCGGAGACAGGGGCCACCAATTCAGTAATCGCCTTGCTGGTTTCTACCCATCCGAAGGGAGAATCCTTGAGCACAGGCTGCCCCTTGGACGGAAGTTCCACGTAGTCGACAGACCCCAAAGACTCACAACCGCAATGGGTCATGCCGATACGTAACCCAGCGGGCTCTTGTTGCACCCAGAGATGGTATTCCGAATAGAGTCGCCCCTCGGGAACCTGCATAGCCTGCCCTCGTTGCCAATGATCTTGCTGCCACTGTTACATGTGGCTCCGCGTGTTGTCAACGCGACGGGTGAGTCCGGGATACGGATGGGCTACGTAAGTTGACAGAAGCGATTCGCAGGAGCACCATACTGCCCATTCCATGCGTTGCCCTCGGTCCATCGATCACTTGGTTACGAGGCGACAGGTACGTAGGGGAATTCCCAGGGAGGCAGGGATGAAAAGGATTTTCTTCGCTCTACTGGCTGCGGCCCTCGCGGGATCGATCATGTGTACTCCAGCTCCAGGAGAAGGGATCAAGAGTGGTCCTCTTAAGATAGGAGCGGTGCTGCCGCTCACAGGCGAACTGGCAAAATTCGGCGAGATGCAGAAGAAACGCGTATCAGATGGCTTTGGCTCAGATTAACCAGGCTGGGGGCGTCAAAGGAAGAGAGTTGGAACTCCTCATCGAAGACGACACCGGCAAGCCGGAGGTGGGACGCTCCGCAGTGGAGAAACTGATTTCCCGCGACCACATCCTCGTTCTCACCGGCGGGTACTCCTCTTCCGTGACCTACGCCATCGCTGCGGTGGCTCAACAACATAAGATACCGTATTGTACACACACAGGGGCTGCGGACAGTATCACCGAAAAGCACTGGGACTACGTGTTTCGTATTAATCAGCCAGCGAGCGAGTACTTCAAGGGGCTGCTCACGTTTATGGCGCAGGTGGCCAAGCCCAAGACTGCGGTGGTGATCCATGAGAACACCCTGTTCGGTCAATCCCAGGGGAAAAGCTTTGTCAAAGCCTGCGAAAAACAGGGCTGCAAGGTCCTGCTCCAAGAGGGCTTTGAATCAGGGTCCGTGGATTTTACGCCTCTGCTCACGAGGATCAGGGGACTCAAGCCGGACCTGGTCTACTCTATTTGCTACGTTATGGACGCAGCGCTCATGGCAAGGCAGTGCAAGGAACTCAACTTCAGGCCCAAGCTCTTTGTGGGAGGGGGGGGAGGTTTCTCACTGCCGGAGTTTGCCAAGAATGCGGGCGATGCTGCTGACCTGATCTACTGTGCGACCCTTTGGTCGGAGAACCTGCCTTTTCCGGGAGCCCGGCAGTTCTATGACAAGTATGTCCAGGAATTCAACGGGCCTCCGCAATTTCAGGGTGCTCAGGCGTACGTGGGCCTGTTTGTGATCGCGGACGCCATCAACCGAGCCAAAGAAATCACGCCGGCAGCCATACGGCAAGCCCTCACGTGCACGGACCTACAATCCATGTACGGCCCGATCAAGTTCATATCGTACGGCAAGAAGACGCAACAGAACTCGTTAGCCACGTACCTGGGCCAGTGGCAAAACGGAAAATTCGAACTGGTGTGGCCAAGGGAATATGCGGTCAAACCTTTTGTGTATCCTGTGCCCGGTTGGCCGCAATGATCGGGCCGCATGTAGTACGGGTTCGTTGAGAGGTAACGGTTAGTTTTGTTACCGGCGTGCGCGCATTCAGGGAGCACTGGCAGCCTTGTCGCTGCAAATAATGTCAGGGCTGACCTCTGCCCGTTCGTGGCCCACCACTTATTTTGCCGCTTCTTCCAGCGTCTTGATCAGTGCGCGTGCGTTGTCTGACAATGCCCCTTTGTCCTCGTAGAACACGTCTTGAACGGTTACTCCTGCACCGTGATACACCTCATTGGCCTCGGTGTCCGGTTGGAGGGACGCACCTTTGAGCGAAAGCCCAGCGAAGATACCTTTGGATCTCGAGTACCAAAGGATTCCCGATCGGAATCTCATGTCCGTCCCGGCCGACGCCTCCCTTCCGAGGGGACCGGCTGCTACTGATACGTCCGCACCCAAGGTGAATTGGTCCTCCAGGAGATAACGGACCCCGTCTTCGCTCATGATCAACAGGATCAGATCCGTGGACTGGGCTCCGGCCTGAAGGCCCACACTTCCCCCACGGATTTTGAAGAAGGCAGGCTTGCTCCATTTGCCGGTCTTTTCATTCCGGTGCAGGACGATTCCATTACCGTACGCGACTCCCACTACCACGCCCATCTTCACGAATCCGGGAAAGATCGCCAGCCCTCGGCATCTCTGGAGCAAATCTCGAGGTATCCCTTTATCCGGCATTGCCATCACGTTTTGCAATACAGAATCGCAGAGCAGCGACGCGACGGTCCACATCTTCAAAAGAGAGTGCAAAACAGCTCTCTGTGAGTCCACACAGAAACCAGCAGGAGCGTAATAACCCAGCGCAAGAGCTTCATGGTTTTTCCAGGTCAGTGCTTGAAAGCCCTCTGATTCGTGAACATCATGGTAACTTTGGGGCTCGCCTCATTGCATGCCTGAATGGACTCGAAATCTCTATCCGACCCACCTGGATGCACGATGGCCGACACGCCTTCTTTGATGCCAACCTCTACTCCGTCTCTGAACGGAAAAAATGCGTCGGACACCATAGCCGACCCCACGAGCCCCGCTTTGACTCCCCGGGTCTCTTCGTCCAACTCCTGGCGGATGTGCTCGTCCTTCATTTCACTGAACGGGATTCCATGCTGTGTAAAACAGAGTCCGTCTCGATACTTGACGTACGCCTTGATCACCGCCAGTTCCGCTACCCCTACCCTGTCCTGTTCCCCGGTTCCGATGCCTACGGTACAGCCGTCTTTGACGTAGATGACCGAATTGGACGTGACTCCCTGTTCCACAGCCCAACCAAACACCATGTCCTCCAGTTCGCTGGGAGTAGGCGGCCGCTCGATGACGTAATCCTGGCCTTTGTACGAGGCTTTGGCAGGAAGGAGGTCTTCGGGACTGCGAATGAGATTGACCGGCGACTGTTGCACGATGATTCCGCCATCCATGAGAGACTTGAAATCCACAAAACGCAAGGGCACATATGACTCGAGTCGGTCGATACGCGGGAGAGCCAGGATGCGGAGGTTCTTGCGGCTCTTGAGAATCTCTACCGCGCCTTCTTCGTATTCCGGAGCTGCCACGACTTCGAGATAGTTCTTGCTGATAAGTTCCGCGGTGATCTTGTCCACAGGACGGTTGAACACTGCCGCGCCGCCGAACGCTGCAATACGATCTGCCATGTTGGCGCGATGGTACGCTTCGGTGAGACTCTCGTGTATTGCCACCCCACAGGGGTTGTTGTGCTTCATGATGGCCACGCCAGGTTTTTTCATGAGGAACTTGAGTATATTGAGCGCATTGTCCACGTCGGTGAGATTGGTCTTGCCCGGATGTTTGCCGGATTGCACCATTTCGGATTCGCTCAATGCACTGACCAGCCCGAGACCTGGCGATATGAAGCGACATTCTCCGAGGGTAAGATTCCCCGAGACCATTTCATACAGCGCAGCCTCCTGTCCGGGGTTCTCGCCGTACCGAAGGCCTTTGTCGATAATCGTCCCTGAAGAATCCGGGATGCCCCATGACCTTTTCCTGTACCTCCAGAGTCTGGTCACCAAAACTGATTTTCAGGACCGGGGGAAAATGATCGTCCATCACAGTCTTGTATTTCTTCTTGAAGTCTTCCATGTACAGGCCTCCGCAAAAGGGTGATAGACACGGATTCACGACATGTCGGTCGGGCGATTGCAACCATACGCTACCGAACCGAGCGTTCGACCATACCCGCCTACCACTTGGTTCTTTGATCCCACATCGCGAGCGTGCCAACTTTGGGTCGATTGGCACTGCGCTGCGCTCATGAGGATTGTTCTTCATGAACCCCGGTTTAAAAGCGGTTCATCCGCAAAACCACACTGGTCAGTGGGAGATGTCTGGACTGCCGTGATTGGTCGGGCGAAACTCTATCATGAATTTGAGTGTCGTGGAAAAAGATTGTTCCCCCCCGGGTAAACCTGATGCAAGCGGCGCTTCCCCTGGGTCCGCGACTTGTGATACCCTCATACCATTGTGCGCAAAATGAAAGAAGACAGGCGCCATGTCTCCTCTGTTACCAAGGGCGAGCGTGACTACGGTTCGGAAGTGTCGCGTCTGTCCGGCAGTACCTACCTGAATGGGCGCACAAGGGGATAAGAAAAATCATCGGAGTTGACCCTGTGAAAAGTTCTCGCTCGTTAGGTATCTGGATAGGGATTTTTGTCGCAGGTTTCTTGACCGGTGTGCTGTTCTCCGCGTGGAAACTCGGCCGGACCGCGCCTCCTCCTTTGACCGCGCCAATGGCACGCGAGGAGAGCACGCCTTCGGCAGACACGGGAAGCCGAGTAGCCGGTCTGGAGAAGATGCTCGCGGCAGAGCCGAACAATGTGCAGACCATCGTTCAACTCGGCAATGAGTATTTTGACGCGGGCCAGTATCAAAAAGCCGTGGATATGTATCAGAAAGCGCTGAAGCTGGCGCCTCGCAATGCTGACGTGCTCACCGACATGGGCGCGGCTTTTCGGAAGCTCCATCAAACCAAGGAATCCGTTGCCGCTTTCCGCCAAGCCCTGGAAGTCGACCCGAACCACGCGCTCGCCTTGTTCAACCTGGGGCTTGTGCTCAGGGACGATGTCAAAGATGACGCAGCCGCGCTGAAAGTATGGGAGGAATTCCTCCAAAAGGCTGGGAATTCTCCCCACGCGGTCATGATCAAACCGTGGGTGGCTCAGTTGAAAAAGAAAATCGGCGTGCCAACGACCACACCGGAAAAACGATAAGAGGCTTTCACGTAATCCTGCGACCTGCGGGGAGTCATAATGTAGGGCGCGCCGCGCGCGTCTGTGAGGAGCACGATTGTCGCCATGATGCGGGCTAAAAGCTTACGGGTCTGCACCGGGCTCTTCTTGGGAAACTCAAGCCCATAGGTTAAGAATTGTCATCGCACATCGAAAATGAAATCACGCTGCTCGTCGCGTCTGATGACCCGGAACGGGTTCGTGCCGCGCTCACCGGGCTGGATCGGATCGGCGATTATGCGCTCGTTCCGGCCGATGCGCTCATCATCGAGGATGTGTACCTGGACACGCTTTCCCACGAGCTTTCCAGGCAATCGTGGGTGTTGCGCGTGCGCTACGAAGACGGTCACGCGTATTTTACGCTCAAAGGTCCCGCTCGCCGGACCGAATGGGGTGGAGTTGAGCGGATCGAGATTGAAGAACCGTGGACACGGGAAGGTCCTGCCCGGATCAGGAGCCTTCTGACCGCTTCGGGCATCCACGTCCACGAGTTCTCCCGTACCGGAGAGGACGAGGATGCCGTGGACGCGCTCAAAGCCTGCGGATTCATGGTCCTTCAGCAGCGGCACACGAGAAGAGACCGCCGCATGGTGCTGTTACCCGCGGGCGGTTCTCCGGTGGCGGAACTCGTGCTCGACCGTGTGATGTACCACTTCGGTTCTCAGGGCATCCGGCACATGGAGGTCGAGATCGAGGCCATTGGCCCGGCCCAAGCGAATCACGCCAAAGTGGTTGCGGATGGCCTTGTTGAAGCCATAGGGCCAGAGCTGAGACCGTGGGGATACGGGAAACTGGCCACAGGCAAGATGCTGGAGGCGCTGCTTGGATCCGGTGAGCTTCACGCTCTTGTCAGGCCGGACAGCTATCTGGTACCGATTGTGTATACGCTCATAGAATCTCGTATGAAAAAAAGAGCACCACAAGGCAACCGCGCATAGACCTGTACGTGAGACCATGTATAATCCGCTTTCTGTACAGTGAGCGTTGCGGATCATGCGGCTGTCGTCCTATATAGGAGGAGAACCCCCTGGGATTGTCGCTGAGCGGCGCGACGTGTCTGAGGATCGATTGTGACAAGTCATGAGAGGAGAGGAGATGAGGATGAATCGAGTAATGATGTATGTGCTGGCGTGCGCTTGTTCGCTTGCCTTGGGAATCGGACCCGCCCTCGCTTCCGGCAAGAGTGAGGCCAAGAAGCCGAGTCCTGACAAGGTCCTGGAAATGCTCAAAGCGGGCAATCAGAGGTTTGTGGACGGCAAGTCGGTCCATCCGCACGCGGATTCCGCGCGGCTTGCCCAAGCAGGAACTGAGGATCAGGGCAATTACGCGTACGCCACGGTACTCGCATGTTCTGATTCCCGTGTCCCTGTTGAGATCATCTTTGATGCGGGAGTCATGGACATTTTCGTGGTACGCGTCGCGGGAAACGTCACAAATGTCGACGAGATCGGCTCCATCGAGTACGGGCTCGCACACGTGCACACCCCGGTGCTCGTGGTCTTGGGCCATACCCAGTGCGGCGCGGTGACTGCCGTGACCCAGGCGGTTCAGGGCAAAGGACATGCGCTCGAACGGAATATTCCCCCCTTGGTGGCAGTGATTGAACACGCGGTGCGCCGCGCGGAGGCTGACCATCCGAATGCCAAAGGAAAAGATCTCGTGAACTTCGCCATTGAGGAGAATGTCTGGCAAGGCGTCGAGGACCTTTTCATGAAGAGTCCTGCTACCCGGAATCTCGTGAAAAAGGGATCTGTTAAGGTAGTCGGCGCGATTTACGACGTGGGAACGGGCAAGATACACTGGCTGCCGGAAGAAAAGGTGCAGACCATCCTCAAGAGAGTGGAAAACGCTCCGGGTCGCGCGATCAACCCCATGGCTGAAGAAAAGCACTAGCAGGCCGCGTGGTCCGGTGCGAAGAGGATCCCGGCCTTCAGCTTGGACCAAAGTAGCTCCGATGGGTGCTCCTATGAAAATGCATTTTTGGGGGAAGGCCCTTCTTGAAAGAAGGGCCTTCCCCCAAACCCCCATCCCCAAGAACTTCAGGCACTTGCCAGCTCCCGCTGGTCGCTGGACAGGGTGCCATTTTCATGGTTCGTTGTGACCCTCCAGGTCATGCGCGTTCACACAAGTGAGCACATAGGGCTGGGGGTCTCCTGAGCGAAGTAATGAGACGGCTTTGCGTCGTTGGTACCGAAGGAGATCCTCAGCTTATAGCCGGCACGAAGTGATAAATTCAAAAGGGGACGGTTCACCGAGGGGGATTCGCAATGAAGCGCCAAGGCACAAAGAAGAGAGAGAGAATTGGTCTCTGACTTCTTCGTGTCTGAGGCACTATGTGGTTTGATTTTGCCCTTTCCACAAAGGTTCGCGCGGGACGATTACTTCAAAAACGAATAGGTATGGCACATTCGGAAGCGAGGCGGTATGAGTTGGGCTCAACCTCCGACCCTGAGGAGTCTGTATCCTTAGCCAAAAGCATCCTAAGGCGCTCTTGAGAATGAGAACCACTCTTAGTGCGCTTCAGGACTGGATTTCCACCCCAGGATCTTGGTGATCCAACTTTTCAAGATGGCAATGCAGCGCGGATCCAGGCGCAACCGGTGAAGGCCCCCCTGGATGAGAGAAAGCTCTGCTACACCGGCAGGAGCATTGTGGAAAAGCTCACGGGCATGTTTCTACAGGAACGAGTTCGTCTTCGTCGCCATGAACGATAAGGAGGAATTTGCCTTTGAACTGGCCGATCCAGTGTCTCGGCTCGACTTTGAGGAATCCGTCGATCCATCGATCCACATCTGGAGGGAAGTTCGGATCCCGGATCAGCCCTCGTTCCCTGAAATCATCCACGATCTCAAGGTTGTCCTTCTGGAATATTTCAAAGCCCGCGGGAGACGCCACTGCCGCGAGACCGTACACTCGGGTATTTTCCGCGGCTACGCGAATCGCCGCAGCGCCCCCTCCACTGAATCCCAGAAGCACTATCCGGTCAGGATCTATGTGCGGCGTGTTGAGTATCCGATCGAGCACCGCGTCAAGGTCCCGGGGCCACCCTGCCATGTCAAAGTTGCCGCCTGATTCTCCGCAGCCTCTAAAATTGAAGAACACGCTCACGATGCCCATGGCCGTTAAATCTCGCGCCAAGACTTCGTACCCGGGATCGCCCTTTGATCGTGGGGTCCCGCTACCCGGAATTCCGTGGCAGATGATCACTGCAGGATACTGGCGTGAGGGTAGTGGTACGGGAAAGAGCAGCCACCCATGAAGGGTGATGCCGTCCGAGATGACGGAAAAGCTCTGCTTCAACCAGTCCGCGGCAGGACCGGCAGTTTCCGCGGGAGACTGAACCCTCCCGAAGCGGAGAGCGTCGAGCATCTTGCCGAACCATATTCTGAGGAGACGGAGTTCCATAGGAATGTCTTCACACCGGACGGAGGCCGATATTGGGAGGAGTAGGAGCGAATGAGGAGAATCAATCTGAGGGGCAGCCCCTGGGCTGATCAACGGTTGGCAGCCTGGGAATTCGCTCAGCCGCGAGGCCTCCCCTCACCGTTCCGCATTACTAATCTCTCGGGTACACCCGCCTGCAGGAAGGGCAACAATACACTTTTTCTTTTGCCATGAACAGGAAGGTCCCGACGCCTGACAGCACGCTACCAAATAAGAGAAATACGCCTGTGCTGTAAACTACCACCAATCTTGCGAAGGAATAGCCGGAAAAGAAGTGAATTGCCGCGGTGGTCAGGAAGCCAAGTACAAACAGAACGCCCGCAGCAATCAACACCTTGGAACTGTAGGTACGGTCATAGACGTCGCGCAGGGTCCGCTCCATGGGCTGCTTGCAACTGTCGCAGCGCACCTCATGGGAGGGAAATTCCTCCGAGGCCGGCTCACCGTAAGGCATCCCCGAGACGATCTCTTCGGGTGTATCTTCAAATCCCCCACGGAATCTTGCAAAGGCATCGGTGGGGGCCAAAAGCTTTTGCTGGTCCGGCTGCGGGGGCGCGCAGAATTCAGAGTCCGGTAATTCCGAATCGGACAGCCCGACCACATCCTTGCGCTCTCCTGGGGCGAAGATTCCATCCAGCACGTTATTGTCTTTCTCAGACTCGTCCTTCGATTCTTCGAACGATTCTTCGCCAGAAACAGCTTGAGACCTTAGCGCACGTTGTTCACTGATCATCTCCTGGAATGAGACCCCGCAACTGGGGCAAATGTCAAACATGGTCTGATGGGAAGCCAGGCACTGGGGACAGATGAATGAGGACTCGCTCGTGACCACCTCTTCCGGTTCCTTTGCGTCGGATTCTGTGCCTCGGTAATTGTCTTGGAGTTCTTGGGCGCTCAGTATGCCGCGGTCCATAAGCATGCCGTAGAATTTCTCGAGACCTAACTGGGTAAGATGATACTTCTCCTGAAGCTCCCGGTCGCCCAAGCCTGAGCGAAAATCGTCGAGAAAGTCTTTGACCTTGATGGTGCGTTTTTCCTGAGTATTTTGAACCGTGTTCATGGAATTCACCTCGTGCGATCAGTGCACCTCCTTTATATATGAGAATGCTAAAATTAGCAAGCAAAATAATATGTTGTTAATAGAAATTAAAGTAACTTATTGACTCGCAGAGCCTTGGCAAGGGTTTACACCCGCTCCCTTTGCGTGACGGCCGCGCTGAAGTACACACGCTTTTGTGCTGAAGGAATGGTGAGGGGAGAGTAAGGCTTTAGTGTGACGATGGGGACGGGCTGAAGAGTCTGATGGTATTTTTTCCGTCATCCTTGGCTTTGTACAGGGCTTGGTCCGCGCAGCGCAACAGATCTGATGCGTTATCAGCGTGGCGAGGATAACACGCGATCCCGATGGATACGGTCAATCTTCCGCAGGGCAGGAGATGCTCACCGTCGAATGGCGTATCCATGACCTCCTGACGAACCCGTTCGGCCAACTCCATGGCGTTGTCGCTGCTTGCGCCCGGGAAGATGATGGCAAACTCTTCCCCGCCGTATCTTGTGACGATGTCGTAGATGCGGCAGGTGGTCTTGAAGAGCTGAGCGATCTTCTTGAGGGCCTCATCACCCTGCTGATGGCCTAGGCAGTCGTTGTATCGCTTGAAATCGTCCAAGTCGATCATGAGCAGCACCAGCGTGGTCTGGTGGCGGGAGGCTTTGCGGATCTCGGCTTCCAGGGACTCGTCAAAATGTCTCCGGTTGTGAATTCCGGTAAGTGGATCGAGGTACGACAACTCTCTGTACAGTTCGCTTTCCAGGGCACGCCGTCTCAATTCCCTGTGCTCCAGAGCCTTACGGACCGCGACCTGAATCTGATCCACCGTGAACGGCTTGATGAGGTAGTCCAGTGCACCGGCCCTCATACACTCGACCGCGTTTTCTATGGAACCATACCCGGTGATCACGATGACGTCCGTGTCGCTCTTTCCCGCTTTTAATCGTTTTATCAGAGAAAGGCCGTCCAGCCCGGGCAGTTTCATGTCAGTGAGTATGACATCATATTCCGTGGCAGCGGTCATCCTCAGAGCTTCTTCACCGTCGTGACAGGGATCGGCCTTGTACCCTGCGGCCCTGATGGACTCGACGACCACATCCAGCACCATGGGATCGTCGTCTACCACGAGTATCTCCGGCGGCTTGCTATTCTCATCCAACAAGGAAAGGTCGCGCATCCGACTTTCCCACCCTCTTGCGATTTTCAGCTCAAAAATCCGTCACGCTTCTTCGCCACACGAGCCAGAAACCTCAGGCCCGGCATTGCTCTACTCAAGCGCTTCTTCCCAGGGCGTTTTGCATTCAAATTACCATCGCCAGGAAGAGGCGAACCAGTCAACGGTCGGAATGCCTTGGTGAGTACCAAGGGATTCGTCTGTTATATTATACTACAACAGGAGCTTATAAAGCTAGATCTTTAGTGGAAGGAAGGAAAATTCGGTTTTGCATATTGCGGGAGTATCGTACGGGTACGCACCGCGTACCCGTACGGATCTTCATCAGGTGCCCATTTCCCACGAGGCAAGATAGGCGCGCTGCTCATCGGTCAGGGTATCAATGTGGATACCCATGGCCGCGAGCTTGAGTCGCGCGATTTCATCGTCCAGGTCCAGGGGCAGTCGATGCACCTCTTTGCCCAGCTCTTTGCCGTGCTTTACGAGATACTCGGAGGCCAGAGCCTGGTTGGCAAAGCTCATGTCCATCACCGAAGAAGGGTGTCCTTCTGCCGCGGCGAGGTTGATGAGACGGCCCTCGCCAAGCAGGACGAGCCTTCGACCGTCCGGCATGGTGAACTCTTCCACGTAATCGCGGATCGTTCGACGAGAAACCGCAGCCTTTGCAAGGTATTCGCAGTCGATTTCCACATTGAAGTGACCGGAATTACATACGATGGCTCCATCTTTCATCACGTCGAAGTGTTCTTTGCGGATGACGCTCGTGTCGCCGGTCACCGTGCAGAAGAAATCTCCCACAGGAGCGGCCTCGTGCATCGGCATCACCAGGTATCCGTCCATCGCTGCTTCCAGGGCTCGCAGAGGATCCACTTCCGTCACGATCACCCGAGCGCCCATTCCCGCTGCTCTCATGGCCAAGCCACGGCCGCACCAGCCGTACCCGGCTACGACAAACCTGCTTCCTGCCACGAGACGGTTCGTGGCCCTCAGGATGCCATCGATGGTGCTCTGTCCTGTGCCGTACCGGTTGTCGAAGAAATGCTTGGTGTTGGAGTCATTCACCGATATCACCGGAAACATGAGCGCGCCGGCGGCAGCCAGGCTCTTGAGTCTGATCACGCCGGTGGTGGTCTCCTCGGTGCCGCCGATTAAGGACCTGCACCAGGTTCTTACGCTGAGAATGCACCGTGCCGACCAAGTCCGCGCCGTCGTCCATGGTGATGTTCGGTTGAGGATCCAGGCACGCGTTGATGTGTTTGTAATAGGTGTCCGTGTCCTCACCCTTTATGGCAAACACGTGGTACCCTTCGGATACCAGGGCCGAAGCCACATCGTCCTGGGTGGACAGGGGGTTGGACGCGCACAAATACACCTCAGCCCCTCCCGCGGAAATCGTCCGGACCAGCGCAGCGGTCTCTGTGGTCACGTGCAGACACGCGGCAAGGACTATTCCCGAAAGAGGCTTCTCTTTGCTGAATCGTTCCCGTATCATGCGCAGGACGGGCATGCTTCGCTCCGCCCATTCGATTCTCAGTTTTCCTGCCTCGGCAAGGCCAAGGTCTTTTACGTCATACTCCATGTGATCTCCTTGGAATGGTGTCGAACGCGGAAAACCCTCGCGATCTCGCTTTTGCCACCACAGCCTGAGGTGAACGTGTCGCGAGGAGCGAAGGTTTCTGGCGTAGTTGTCCGCGTATGCGTCCCGATCAGACCACGCGGAGTCCCCTCTCGAGGTATTCTCTCCCGCGCCTGCTTCCGGTTTTCAGGAAGCAGAGGCTGGTGAACCCCCGTGCGGAAGTCGTACTTACAGACCTGCGAGTTCTCTCAGTTCCGCGGCTCTGTGGGTTTGTTCCCACACAAAATCCGGATCCTCACGGCCAAAATGCCCATGCGCGGAGGTCTTGGCGTAGATCGGTCGCAAGAGGTCCAAGTACTCAATGATCGCGCCGGGCTTGAAACTGAAGGTCTTTGAGACGATATCGGCCAGTTTTTCTTCCGAAATTTTGCACGTGCCAAAGGTGTCTACCATGAGCGACACGGGTTCCGGGTATCCGATCGTGTACGCAACCTGGAGCAGGCATTTCTCCGCGAGGCCCGCGGCCACGATATTCTTGGCCACGTGACGCCCCATGTACGTGCCCGAACGGTCGACCTTGCTGGGGTCTTTTCCGGAAAATGCACCGCCGCCATGGGCCCCGTACCCGCCGTACGTGTCGACGACAATCTTGCGGCCGGTCAACCCGCAATCACCCAACGGACCGCCCACCACAAATCTGCCGGTGCTGTTTATGAGAAATCGTGTATCCGCGTCAAGGAGCTCTGCAGGAATCACTTTCTTGATCACTTCTTCGATGATCCCTTCCTTGATCTGTTCGAAGGTGACGTCAGGGTCGTGTTGAGCAGCGATGACGACGGTGTTTACCTTCTTGGGCTTGAAATTCTCATACTGCACGGTGACCTGAGATTTTCCGTCAGGCCTGAGGAACGGGAGTTGGCCTTGTTTGCGGACCATAGCCAGTCGCTCGGTGAGTTTATGCGCGTACTGGATGGCCATGGGCATGAGCTCGGGGGTTTCGTTGCTGGCATAGCCAAACATGAGGCCCTGATCGCCCGCGCCTTGTTCTTTGAACAACCCTTCTCCCTCGGTAACGCCCATGGAGATATCAGGAGACTGCTTGTCCAATGTCACGAGCACCGCGCAGGTTTCCCAGTCGAAACCCCACGACGCGTCGGTGTATCCGATGTCCCGAATGGTCCTTCTGACCACCCCAGGTATGTCCACGGTGGCGTTTGTGGTGATTTCGCCGGCCACAAGAGTCAGGCCTGTGGTCACCAGCGTTTCACACGCCACGCGGGATTTGGGATCTTGAGAGATCATCGCGTCCAGAATGGTGTCGGAAATCCTATCGGCTACTTTGTCAGGATGACCTTCAGAAACCGATTCGGAAGAGAACAAGTACGTTCCTGTCCCCATCAGCAGCGCTCCTTTCGGACCCATTTTCGAGGCCTTTTATATGAAGCTCTATACCTAATCACATCGTAGGCCGCGCGTCAAGCGCGAATTCCCCTGCAAGATGAGCGCTCCCTCACCAGCGTGCGCGAACATTGGCGTGAGGCGCGCTTTCCTGTCCGCGAGCATCACCACTTTGGGCACCAATATGGTCCTACCGGGCTCCGCCGTGACGCGGATTCGTTTCTCGCCGGAGCTGTTATGCCGATTCGCTTTGAAACGAGTAAGGTGCTAAAGTTGGGGATCTCTTGAGCGAAGTGATGAGACGGCTCTGCGTCGTCCGCAGCCAAGGGGATCTCCATCCTGCGCCAAGTTGTACTGGCAAAAGCGAATCGGAATGAGAACACCGTCACCTGATATGGTAACCTTGGACCACACCCCCTGGAAGGCAATGCAGCATGGAACTTCCTGAACGAAAGATATACACAGTCTCTGAACTGACTGAGAGAATTCGGCAGATTTTGGAAAAGGAATATCCCTCGGTCTGGGTCCAGGGTGAAATCTCCAACCTGAGAAGTGCGCCATCGGGCCACCAATATTTCACATTGAAAGACGACACGTCTCAAATCCGGTGCGTGATGTTCCGTCTGCAGAGTCGTTTCCTGAAGTTCAAACTTGAGGACGGGCTGCGAGTCATCGCGTGGGGTAGGCTGTCGGTGTACGGAGCGAGAGGCGAGTATCAATTGATCCTCGATACGATGGAGCCCGCGGGCTTGGGCAGCCTCATGCTCGCGTTCGAACAGCTCAGGAACCGGCTTGCCGAAGAGGGCCTTTTCGATCCTGACCAAAGGAAGACTATTCCACCTCTGCCACGGAGAATAGGCATCGTCACCTCTCCCACTGGTGCGGCGGTTCAGGACATGATCCGCATCATCCGGCGTCGGCTTCCGGGGACTCACATCCTGATAAGCCCTGCGTCGGTTCAGGGTGACCGGGCGCCGGAGGAGATTGTGACCGCACTGGAGCGATTACTCGATGCCGGAGACGTGGATGTGGTTATTCTGGGCAGAGGCGGCGGTTCCATTGAAGATCTCTGGGCTTTTAACGACGAAAGGGTCGTGCGCGCGGTGGCTTCGTGTGCGTTGCCTGTGGTGTCTGCCGTGGGGCATGAAACCGACTTTACGCTCACGGACTTTGCTGCCGACCTGAGGGCTTCGACACCGTCCGCCGCGGCAGAAATGGTGGTCCCGGACAAACGCAGCTTGCAGGACGCGATTTTGCACCTTGCCGGCATGTTGAGAAACTGCATGCAGTCGGCGGTCGATCAGCGGCGTGCGGTTTTCAGAGAGATGCTCTCGCGGCTCCAGGACCCGCGTCGGGACATTCAGGATCGTCGTATGAAGATCGACGATCTTGCTTTGCGCCTGATGCGGGTGATACGCAGGAAGGTCGGAGAACTTCAGGACGTCACGCGGTCATTGGCCGAACGCTTGAGGCCCGAACACCTGCGGAGGACTCTGTTCGATCGGAAGGAAATTGCTCAGGAGCTGTCCATGCGATTGGAACGAGGACAGCGCTCCCTCGTTCGTGAGAAACGGGCCGCGATGGAGAACCTTGCAGGCCGGTTGGACGCGTTGAGTCCTCTTGCAGTGCTTTCACGGGGATACTCGATCACGTTCCGGCCGAAGACCTGTGAGGTGGTCACTGACGCTCGCACAGTGGCCGCGGGAGATGACTTGGAAGTGCGGCTCTGGAAGGGAGAATTGCAGTGCAGGGTCACAGGAACCGTGCACGAGGACGAAAAAAGCTGAGGTAATCGTTCAGAGCAAGCATGTGCTCAAATAGGAAGATCACACCACCAAGTCACAAGACAGGAAGAAGTCAAAAGACAATTCACATGTTTCTTTGCGCGGGTGTGCCGTCTGAAAGAAACGGACCAAGGAATCCAGTATGGAACATCGGATAGAACCGAATAATGTGCTTGCTTTTCTCTCTCAGGTCACGCGAGCGGCAGGCGAAGTCCTGGTTGATTTTTTCACGAGAGACTTCCGGATCGACACCAAGAATCCTTTTGAAGGAAGCATCGATATTGTGACCGATGCGGACCGCGCTTCGGAGGAACTGATCTTGGACGCGATCCGTCGGGAATTTCCCGATCACGACATTCTCGCGGAGGAAACAACGACCACTAACACAGGTTCGCCGTGGTTATGGATCGTGGACCCATTGGACGGGACGATAAATTTTGCGCACGGTTTTCCCGCTTTTTGCATATCTATCGCATTGATGGAGCACGGCAGGCTCTTGGCAGGAATGGTGTTCGATCCCCTGCGGAAGGATGCCTTCTTCGCGGCTCGAGGTTCCGGCGCCTTTCTCAATGACCAGCCTCTCCACGTGTCACGTGCGGACCGGATGGACAGGAGCCTTGTGGCAACAGGCTTCCCCTACGACCGGGCAATTTCCGCTGAGAATAACCTCGCCGAGTTTTGCAACGTGGTCACGCGCGTGCAGGGAATGCGACGGGCCGGATCTGCGGCTCTGGATCTGGCATACGTAGCGGCCGGGCGATTGGACGGTTTTTGGGAACTAAAACTCAACCCCTGGGACATGGCCGCAGGAATGCTTTTAGTAGAAGAAGCAGGTGGCCGGGTCAGCGATCGGACCGGCGCATCCACCGATGTGTACACCAAGAGTATTGTGGCGACAAACGGCCGCATTCACGAGGTATTGGTGGAGCTTCTTTCGTCGCGGCCGAGTCCGGGGCCTTTCGAACAAGGCGCTTGATACAATCCAAGTTACACAGCTGTATACTGCAGGCGCATCGTGGCCGCCGAGGGACACGCTTATACATTTGGTCAGCAACTAGGAGCCTAGTGTGAGAAACCGGATAGGGAAGGAATCATGCTGCCCCGGGCCTTGCGAACCCTTCTCCTTCTCACGAGGAGGCTCCTAGGAGTCTGACATACTCTTTTGCTACGGGTTTCGGGAAACCCAGCGTTACACAACAGGCTCCTAATGGGTAATCCTCACGCCCTCCTCCTCGGCCGAAGGACGTGTCATGCTGATCACGTAGGTCTCAAAGTATCGATCTACCTTTTCTTCCCATTGGGCCTCAGTATAGGCCGGCATTTTGCCCGGATCGAAATTAGGCGCCATTTCGAAAGCCTGCCTATCTATGTCGAGCACAAACATATTCTGTTCCGGCTTCAGCACCAGAGCGCCAAACGGCACAGGAACCAGCCTGTCTCTTACTCCCAGAAACCCTCCGTGGGCAAGGATCGCGTATTTGATGCGTCCATCTGCCCCGACGAGGAAGTCTTTTACCGTCCCGAGTCCGTCTCCGCGGCCGTTCTCCACGGCGATTTTCAGGATGTCAGATATTCTCTTCATAAATTGATATTCTCGCATGTTTCTGCCTCCTGATCGAGCGAGTATCAGTAACAATTTCTACTATTAATTTTGTGTACTAACAAGACGCCTGTCAAGCAACGACGACTCAATCAGGACAAGGCTTCTTCACGCTCCTCGCGGTTCATCACATCCAGGCAATAATGTACGTGCAGGAATCACCCCCGTGCCGCCTGCACGGTTGAGAATCGTCGTGCCTTACCACCACGTCAAGGCATTGAGGCGGCTTGAACCGCTGGGCAAACCCTTCGATGACTCCTCGGTCAAAGGCGCACGGATACGGATTGGCACAGACCATCTTTGCCTTGTTCATCGCATGGGACGATGTGTGTTCACGAGCATACCCGTATTGCCCTATATTTCCGGCCCGGTGATTCATGTGATACGCCACGTCTATTGACGCGAGGCTCTTTTCCAGAGAGTCGATTTCAGGAGGGAGTTTGGCGTAAAGCGCAATCTGCTGGCCCACACGAAAAAGCATCTGATCCGAGTAGTTTTCCCCAATCTCCTTCATCGCATTGAGGAAGCTCTGAAGCGGATAGAATTCCCCTGGCCTGGGAGCGCCAATTCCATGTTTGGCCAATATTGCCAATCCCGACTCTCTGAATTCCGGGGGAAAGCCTGCCACAAAGGCACTTAAGACGTCTCCCAGCACTTCCACCCCCGGTTCGAACGACGTGTATTCAGCCATGACGATCTCCTTTCTCCATCTTAACAGTTTTGTAACAACTTACTGAAGTCAGGGAGTAATAAGTATAGCATCCTTTGCAATCTTTGCGCGCGAAAGGAGAATGCACCGCAACCGTGGGGACATGGTAGATGCGAGAGCGCGGTGCGGTCATTGACTCACACGCCTGGTATCGCGAGCTGAGTTCCCGCGCGAATCGCTGGTCGCACGGGCTGAGATTCCTTTAGCCATGGCACACGAGTTTTCTTGGGCACAACGCGTCGAAGATGAACGCCTGTAGTGATGAAAAATCAGAATGGTTGGGGTTTATTCCAGGCTGCTCCCCGCGTTCGCACCGGCGTCGGTGCGTCGGATTTCCGCAGTGCGTTTCGCATTATCGATGGTGACGGATACGTGTCGAAGGCTGCCTGTGCCCAGGAGGTTCTGCATCTTTCCCGAGGCCTTTTCCAGCACATGTACTTCGATCTCTCCTAGCGGCAAGTGATACAGAAAGGCTGTCTTCACTTTGTACCGAGTGACGATTATCGTGGAGCCGTCGGCAATACGCGCTTTTGACCGGCCAATGCGGGTCACTTCGGTCTGGGAGGCGATTTTCTTCAAGAGCGATTCATCAATCAGCGTGTTGGTAGCGCCCGTGTCAAGTAAGAATCTGTAAGGAGTCCCTTTCTTGCTGAATCGCACCTGCACGAGTAGGTGCCCGCGGTCGTCCAGTGGTACTGAAACGCTGAGCGGGCCGGACGCGGAAGCGGAGAGCTCTTTCAAGATCTGGTGAGCCATTTTGGTGGTCTGTTTGCCATTGTCAAGCTTGAGAGCCCGTTCACCGTCCTGTTTGGCAGCCTCTATCCTGTCGCTGCGTAGGTATGCCATCCCTCGTGCAGCATAGGCAAATCCGGACTGGGGATTCAATTGGATGGCCTTGTTCAAATCGCTAATGGCTCTGTCCGGCTTGTCCAGATTGATGAACGTGATGCCTCGATCTGCAAAACACGCGGAGCGCAGTTTTTCGTTCTCGTGTGGTGTCTTGATCGCTTTGGTAAAAGATTTCACTGCGCCGCGATAGTTTTGGACCTTCAGCTGCAACATACCGCTCAGCCTCATGGCTGACGCCAGCGTTTCCGAGTCCGCTTTCGGAGCGGTAAGCACCTCGGTGATATCTTTCTTAGCCTTGACCAGGTCGCCTTTGTTCATATACGCCTGTGCACGGGCAAGCTTTACCGTGAACGCGTTGCGTTCGTTGGGGGACAGCAATGCAAGAATCTTCGAAAACCCCTCGACAGCCTGGTCATTTTTCCCCGCTTTGAACTCCCGCTTGGCTTCGTCATACATGCGGGTGAGATCCTGCTTGGCAGATGCCGGCACTGCCCACATGCACCCGAACATCGCCACGCACAACGCAATGAAGATTTTCGCTTTCATGGATCTTAGTGCTCTTGCCATGGACTCAGGCCCCCGCAGAAACGACGATAACGACCCTTGGTCATTTGTTTCGCCTGGATTGTAACCACTCCACAATATTTTGGAGTTCTTCCAGTTCGCGACCGGAGAACTTTCTCACCACCGTCAGCACCTGTTGAGACATCCAGAAGCGTTCCTCCCTCTCCGCCGAATCTGCGACACGGAGGAATTCGCGAAGCAGGTTACTTATCAACCTCAGTTGATCCAGGACGGAATCGGCTACCACAGAGTCAAGCTTTCTCTGCTTGACATCCAGGATGCTTATCACCTTGGAAATGTCAACCGAGCCCTCCGCACCGAATCGAGCGCCTTCACCGAGAATTACCGCGACTGCTTCGTCGGGGAGTCGTGCACCCCGGGCTAACTCTGACATCTGAAACGGCGGATGAATCTCCCGGAGCTGTACGCCGGTCCTCACGTCGAAGAATTCGGGTTGAGCCCCTTCTCGGACGTTGCCATCCACACAGGTAATCCGCGCCAGAATAGCGCCGTCCCGTATGAGCACATGGTCGTAATACTCTTCCCCATTCATGGCTTGTATCATATCATGGTACAAATTTTTCTCAGAGAGTTGCCTCGGGCAGAAAATTGCTTTGCCCTAAAAAAAGTGCCTTGTGCGGATTTGATGATGCGGAGCTTGCTCTTGCCACGAGTGTGGGCTTTTTGCTTTACATGCGGGACAGCCGACGCTAGTATCCGGCCCCATCAACCAACGGTCCTCGGCAGAAAATGAAGATAATAAAGCTGGAAGTCAAGGGCTTTAAGACCTTTCCGGACAAAACCGATCTTGAATTCAAGCCCGGTATTACTGCCGTGGTGGGGCCCAACGGGTGCGGGAAGAGCAACGTGCTGGAGGCGATTCGCTGGGTCATGGGGGAACAGCGTGTACGCAGCCTCAGGAGCAAGAAGATGGAGGATGTCATCTTCAACGGCTCCGAAAGCCGCAAACCCGTGGGCATGGCTGAAGTCCGCATGGTGCTCTCCAACGAAGGAGGTTTGGTGCCTGCGCACATGGCGGATTATGACCAGATCATGATTACGCGCCGCCTTTTTCGGGATGGAGATTCTCATTACGAAATCAACAACATACCTTGCCGATTGGCCGATGTGACCGACTTCTTCCTGGACACCGGCGTAGGCCGAAACTCCTACGCCATCATCGAGCAAGGCCGTGTTGACATGGTGGTTGCTGCGAAACCCGAGGACCGACGGGTACTGATCGAAGAGGCAGCCGGTATTGCACGGTACAAATCCCGCAAAGAAGCAGCACTCAAGAAACTCGATCAGACTCGTCAAAATCTGCTCCGCATCAGTGACCTCATCGCGGAGGTAAAACGTCAGGGTAACGCGCTCAAGAGACAAGCATCCCGCGCGGAACAATATGTGAAGCTCACCGAGCGTCTCAGGGAAATGGATATCGGGCTCCATGCGCATCGGTGCCAAAGCATCCAGGATCAGTACCGCGGTATCACTGACGAATTGCAGACCAAGCGGACCGCTCTTGGAGAAAAACAGGCACGGCTCTCTACCGTACAAGCACGTGTAGAAGAAACTCGCCTCTCCGCGCTCCAAACCGAAAGAGAACTCAAAGAACTTCTTGAGGCCAGGCATGCGGTTGAGCTGGAACTTGCCTCAATAAGAAACCGGATGGACGCTGACCGGTCAGCGATCTCGCGACTCAAGGACAGAGCGGAACGCCTCTCGGAAGAAAAACAGGGGCTGCAGGAGCGGCTTGACAAGGCCCGGCTCCGGTCTGACGAACGGAGTCGGGAAAAGGCAGCTGTGCAGACGGAACTCACGGCCGTTGCCAAGGACCTGCAAACCGATCTCGAGGCAGTCCGAGAAACCGAGCAGGACCTTGCGCACAAACGCACAAGCCTGGACAGGCTCAAAGACGACATTTTCGCGGTGCTGCAGGAAACCTCTCAGCAACGCAATGCTCGTGAGACCTATGTGAGGAAGAAAACGGATCTCGCACAAGCGATTGAAAGGACCGAAAGGGATTCCCAGGGCATCCTCAGCCGGCTCAGCGCGGACCAGGCCGAGCGCGAGCAACTTGTTCAGGAACTCGCGGACACCGAGCAATCTCTCGAGACGGGCGAAGCAACGCGGGAAGAACTGACGCGCACGAGGGTCCAAACCGCACAGAAAATCGCCACGCTCCGGAAGGATCTTGCTGCCGCGGAAAACCGCGTGTCCGGGGAAAAAGCGCGCCTGGAATCGCTGGAAGAAATGCAACGCGACTACCGTGCCTACGACCAGAGCGTGCAATTCGTGATGAAGGAACACAAGGCTGAAGAGAATGGGGCTGTGTTGGGACCTGTGGCGGAGATCATGGAGGTGGGCCCCGAATTTCAAAAGGCCCTCACCGCATTACTCGGGGAGCGGCTCGGCCACGTGGTAGTGCACTCGCCTCGGGATGGGATGAGCGCGGCGAATAAGCTCCGAGAGGCCTCAGCGGGAAGGACTACCTTTATTCCGCTCTCTCCGAGGGATTCAGGAGACAATCGGACCGCGGACGCGCTGGAAGGTCTCACGAGACTCCAGGATGTGGTTAAATTCCGTGAAGGATTCGAGCGCGTCGGGGATTTCCTTCTCCGCGGATCGTACGTGGTGGACACAATGGACCGGGCTGTCCAGGTGTGGGAACAGAACGGCATCCACGTGGATCTTGTCACCCCAGCCGGGGATGTGCTCAATCGACATGGCGAGATCACGGGAGGTTCTCATGACGAGCGTGGGGAGGAGGTTTTCGAGAAGCGGCGAGAAATTGCCTCACTCGCGGACAAGGTCGCGGGAGGAGAGGCGGAGCTCTCGGAGATGAGATCCTCGCTCGCCATTGAGGAAGAGGCGGTGGAGCGGCTCGCGCGTGAAATCGAAGACGCCAATCGATCGCTCAATGATCTCAAGGTCAAGGAGGTCCGTATCCGCAAGGATCGAGAACGGCTGGATTCACAGATTCACGGCTCACGACGCAGGCTTGAAGTGCTCGGGTTGGAGTCGAAAAGGGTGCAAAAGGAGGCAGAAGGCCTTTGTGCGCGTATCGCGGACTGTGAAAAGAAACTCGCGGATCTCATGGAGAAGAAGGAAAAGCGGGAAAAGGAGCGCAACGACATTCAGGCTGCAGTGGAAGAATTGAGCACGCTGGTTCGTGAGAAATCGCAACAGACTTCAGGACTTCGGGTACGACTCGCACATCTGGAGGAGAGGAATCGATCCTTGGAGAGGGAACTGAGGTCCTCGACAGACGCGGTGAAACAGCTCGCCGCACATTTGGGCAGCATGGTGGAGGAGGCGAAGCGCAACAAAGCCGAGCAGGAACGTCTGTCAGATGAGACGGCCACGGCCGCATCCAGAGAAAAAGAACTCATGGGAACCCACGAATCCCAAAAAACCTCGATTCAAGTCCTCAAGGATCGATCGGCCGAACTGTCCTCTGCCGCACAGCTTTTGGAGCAGGAAGCCGGCACGCTCGGCAAGATCGTCCGGGAGGTCGGAGATTCGGTTCACAGTCTGGATGTGGAAGCGGTCCGGCTCGAACAAACGCTCTCGGATCTTGTGGAAAAGATTCTCGAACGCCACCGCGTGGACCCGCGCACAGTCCCCGCGCCCACTGTCCCACCGGACGAAAGTGAGATAGCCCAGCTCAGAGAAAAGCTCGCGACCATGGGCGAAGTGAACCTGGCCGCACGAGCCGAAAGCCTCCAGATTCAGGAACGGCTTGCATTCCTCGTGGAGCAGGAAGAAGACCTCAAGAAAGCCGTGGATTCGTTGTATGCCACTATCAACGCGATCAACAAGACTTCGCGCGAGCGGTTTCGTGAGGCTTTTGACAGCGTGAATGAAAAGTTTCAGGAGATATTCCCGTTTCTCTTTCGGGGAGGCGCAGCTTGGCTCGAGCTCACGAATGAAGACGATCTTCTGGAATCCGGCGTGGAAATCATGGCTCGCCCTCCAGGAAAGCGAAAGCAGAACATGGATCTGCTTTCCGGCGGCGAAAAGGCGCTCACCGCCGTGGCGCTGATTTTTTCCATTTTCCTGATTCGGCCCTCACCCTTCTGTTTGTTGGATGAGGTCGATGCGCCCCTGGATGACCAGAACCTTTCGCGGTTCAACGAGATGCTGCGCACGCTCTCGGACCGCACTCAGTTTATCATCGTGACGCACAACAAGCGCAGCATGCAGGACGCTGACTCCCTGTACGGCATCACCATGGAAGCTCCGGGCGTCTCACGCGTGGTGTCTGTGGCGTTTGTGTGAACAATAAGGGTTGGCAGGGACAGACCCCGTGCACGCGTCTTTCCTCCGTGCACCCCGCAGGCGCTCACTTTCGATTGAGAGCAGAATATTGACAGCCCCATTGGGGGCACGTGTGCTTGTTGTGGCGCGGTGTGTCAAGGGTTGCCCCCCGCCCCCGCAATTCGCGGTTTGCGCTCTCAGGGCGCTTTGGTCGTGTGGAATGCGGTTCCTCTCTCTCCTGCCTCACGCTCTGCCGCGGCCGAGAGCCCATTTTCCCGCACTGACAAGCAGGTACGCGGCACCAGCCAGCATGATCGTGGTCGCGCCTGCCGGATAATCCGGCACGTAGCTCAAGGCCAAGCCGCTGGTGGTGAACAGCGCGCTCAAAAGTGTGGAAAGCGCCATCATGCTCCACAAGGTCCGCGAAAACAGGCCAGCGATGGCAATGGGAAGAGTCAGCAATGCGATCACCATCACCACTCCCACCACCATGGCCAACACCACCACGGTGAGCGCGGTGAGGCAAAGGAGTAGCATGTAGTACAGCTCTACTCGCACCCCTCGCAGCCGCGCGAATTCATCGTCAAAGCAGACCGCCAGGAACTGGTTGTACAGCAGGAGCCCCGCACACACCACCACCGCGTCCAATAGCACCAGGAGCCACAAATCGCTACTGCTGACCAGGAGGATGTTGCCGAACAGATAACTCATGAGATCCTGGCTGTACCCGGGCGTGCGAGAGATGAAGAGGATCCCCGCAGCCATTCCCACTGCCCAAAAAGCCCCGATAACGGTGTCCTCCCGCTCTTTGGCACGCAAACTCACGATGCCGATCGTTATCGCGGCAATGAGCGCCACCACCACCGCACCGTAAATGGGGTTTACCCCTTCCCAGTGATAGACTTTTTGGACGTACAGCGCCGCGCCTATCCCGCCCAGAACCGTGTGGGCAATGCCACCGGCAATGTAAGAAATGCGGCGGACCACCACGTACGTGCCGATTACCCCGCATGCGATACTCGCGAGAAGGCCGGTGAGAAGCGCGTTCTGAAGAAAGGCATGTTGCTGAAGATCGCTTATGAATTGAAACACGCGGGCATGTCCTTCGATTCGGTCTTATCGTGCCGTACCATGCGAACCGGAGACCCATAGACTGAGCTGATAATCTCGCCGGTAACCTCGCTGGTCGGATGCAGTGCTACTTTGCGTTTGACGCAGACGACGCTCCTCACAAATTGGGAAACAAAACCAAGGTCATGGGACACGAGAACCACGGTGGCTCGTGCATTCAATTCCTTGAGTAGCTCGTAGAACTCCCCCTCCACCACCACGTCCAAATTGGAAGTAGGCTCGTCCAATAAGAGCAGATCCGGCTGGCAAGCCAGGGCACGCGCGATGAGAAGCCGCTGCCGCTGCCCACCGGACAGAGACGCGAAAGATGTGCCCTTTACCCCATAAAGACCGACCTCCTCCAATACCTTGCCCGCGATCGCCTTGTCCTTCTTGGAATACGGCCCGAATGATCGGCCATTGCCGAGGCGCCCCATGAGTGCCACATCCATGACCGTCGCGGGAAACTGAGGATCGAGTCTGGTGTGCTGCGGCATATACCCGACCCGAGTTCTGGTCTTTTCCGGGGACTGCCCAAACACCCGAATCGTCCCGGTCGACGGTTGCAGCAGCCCCAACACGAGCCTCAAAAGAGTGGTTTTTCCTCCTCCATTGGGCCCGACTATGGAAACGAAATCCCCCTGCGGAATCACCAAATTCACGTCTTCCAACACCGGAGCACCGTCGTAAGAAAACCGCACACCTGCGATCTCAATTGCTGGAGGCTGGTTCATCCTTTCCTCTCTACAATTCTCGACAACCTGCAGACAGGACTGTTTCACGAGGACACCGAATGATCCGCGGCGGCACTTTCCATGCCGGACGACTTGTGATCGCACACCAGATGAAGAGCGTTACAGGTGGAGCACTCCACCACGTGATGATCCGTGGCGAATTTTTCCCAATGTATTTTCTGGTTGGGCATGAGTATTCCTGCGCCCTTACACAGAGGGCACACGCTTTTCAAGGCTGCGAGCACCGCGGTCCGTATAAACTCGGATCGATTGGGGATGCCCTTCATGGCTTCTCTCAATGATTCTGGAACCTTAAACGTTATTATCTCTTGTTTCTCTTTTTTCATGTATCATCTCTATCCAGGACCATCAGGTGTGCCGCGTGGCCCGGGGCCGATGCGAAGCCAACGGAGGGAGGTCTGGCCGGTCCCTTCCCAGGCTCTCATACACGCAGCCTTGTGGATTCGTTTCCGAGGCGTTTTGGATGGATGGCCATGTGTTGCGCATGCCACGGATCTGACACGTGAGGATTGTTACATGGTAATACGGGGCTGTCAAGACGCAGCGTTTTCGCACGTGGGATCACGGGGTCTTGGGTTTTACTTGACAAATTCATCAATGAGATATATTAGTTGCAAAGTTTTGCTCGACCAGAATCGAGAGTTTTAGCGATAGCAAGGCAGGATCATGAAGAAATTTCTAGTGACAATCTGGCTCACTCTCCTGTGGTACCTGCTCCTGGGTAATGTCCACGCATGGGAAGTTCCCAACTGCCTCCGCCTGAGCGGCGGCGCGAGAATGTGGTTCAGCTCCCTGGCAGGGGACCTGATTCAACCGGACAACACCAAGCTCGATTTGATCCAAAACTTGGGCCTCAAAGAAGACGAACTCTCGTGGGACTTCTTTCTCAGCGCCAGACTGAACAACGTGCATGTGTTTCGGTTTCGTGCAGAGCCTACCACCGTGTACACGCAACCGAAGACCGACGCGGCTCACCGGGTCCGCAATTTCCGTGTGGGGTACGATCTGGATTTTTTCATGGCGCCCCAGGCGCTTCTCGGGACGAACGTGGATCTGGACGTGCTCACCGTAGACACCACGGTGAGAGATGTGACGGTTGGCCTTGTCCTGTACAACTACTGCGACAGCACTACGCGAGCCATTCCCGAAATAGGTCTACATGGCACCTTTTATCCCATCCTTCAGGGAATAGCGCTCCGACCGAATGTGTCCGGAAGGATCAACTGGATGAACTACGAAGGAGTCGACGCGGTCGACTGGGAGGCGAGCACTGCGGTGGACGTTCCGGTCAATCGTTTCTGGACCTGGAGCGTGAGTGGTGGATATCGCTTCCAGCACACCAAATTCAAGCGTAACCGCGATACGGTGGACATGAATCGGAGCGGTTTCTTTCTCGAAACTGCGGTGCTTTTCTAGCGCGGAAGAAAGAAATCGGCCGTCAGGGACAACTGCTTCACGGGAACCGCGTCATGCGAGCTCTCTTGTCGACCCATGCGGTTCGCTCACCACGTTCTTGCCGACCGTGCGTGTCAGCGCGTTGGCATTCTTCATTTCAGGGAAAAGGGATAATCTCGCCGAAAGCTTGCCTGTAAAGAGCAGTTTTTCAAAGGGTCGCGTCGCTACCCTCCTTGTGACGCGGACGTCCGGGCCTCGACCAGAGATTCCACGCATTCCATGAGATCGGAAAGGATCTGCCCCGCGCTGCCGAGAGCCAGGATGTCGGTGACCTTCTCGTGCATGGTAGAAGGTTCCATGTTGATCTCCACCACCGTGGCTGCCGGATACTTCATCTTTACGGTAATAGGAATCTGTGCGGCAGGGAAGACTTGCAAAGAAGTTCCCACCACCAAGAGTAGATCGCATTTCTGGGACTGCACCTGCGAAATCATGAGCGCCCTGGAGGGAATCGCCTCGCCGAAAAATACTGCATCCGGTTTGAGGACTCCC
Organism: uncultured delta proteobacterium; assembly: GCA_963760985.1. Classification (GTDB taxonomy): domain Bacteria; phylum Desulfobacterota; class Desulfomonilia; order Desulfomonilales; family Desulfomonilaceae; genus JACRDG01. The sequence continues at coordinate 578,486 of CAVXFM010000004.1, forward strand.
CCGCAGTGCACGCAGCGCGGGACATCCTGTTCACCGCTCGCCAGCCTGGCTTCTGCCTGCTCAATGGGTTCCAGCGCCCGGCATTTGAGGCACACCGCCCGGAGCATGTTGCCGTGGAATTCCACCACTTCTACTGAACCGGCCCTTTGATGGAGATTGTCCACGTTCTGCGTGATAATACACTTGAGAATGCCGAGTTGCTCCATGCGCGCAAGCGCGTAGTGAGCGCTATTGGGTTCGGCACTTGCCATGTCGAAGTCGCCGCCGGTCTTGAGTTGAAGGTGTAGTCGCCAAAACCGCGCGGGATTCTGGAGAAATCGATCAATGGAAAACTCCCCGGGATCGATCTTCGTCCAAAGACCTCCTGGGCTGCGAAAATCGGGAATGCCGGATTCCGTGCTCACCCCGGCTCCGGTTAAAGCCACCACGTTCCTGGAACTGACAAGGCATTGTGCAATCTTTGCTATCTGATCTTGCATACGCACTCCTCTATCGATGAGTTTATGATATAAGCGAGTTATGAATCACGCAACCCCATTTTCCATAAAAATGCCCCGCGAGGGACAACCCCCCGAAAAGACGTTTTGAGGAAGCGCCTTTGTCCTGCCGCAAAATCCCGACTGCCGTAAGATTCGTGTTGCCGGACCGCGATCATGGGCATTGCCGCACCGCCACTGGGGTCTCTAGAGTCGGCAATGCGGCGAGCTTCCCCGGCAAATACGGGAAAAGTGCCATAAGTTAGCCTACCTCGACACATGACCGCAAGTGTGAGAGGAGAGGATGGCCCCTCACCCCGTGGTCGGGGCGTTTGCCCTTGACAGGGAGAAGGGACCGATACTATGTTTAGGGAGTCTAGTATTGGATCGCACAAACGGTTTTCAAATTGGTACGCGCGTGGTACGCGAGGCAAGCCGATGGATGATGATCGCGCCATAATTCAAAGGGTCAAGGCAGGAGATTACGACGCGTTCGAGGCGCTGGTGGAGAAATACCAGGGGAGAATTTATCGACATTTGCGAAAAATGGTCAATGACACCTCTCACGCAGAAGATCTCTTACAGGAGACCTTCCTCAACGCGTACAGAGGGTTGAGAGGATTCGAAGGCGGTTCCACCTTTTCCACTTGGCTGTTCCGTATTGCCACCAACACGGCTCTGATGTACCTGAGAAAGCATCGTCCCGAAACGGTGGAATATGACGATGCGATCCAAACCGACGTAAACAACGCTTTTTCGCCTGCTTCGTCGCAGTTCCTCAGCACCCCGCTGGAGATGCTGCTGTCTTCAGAGGGAATGCACGAGCTGGAGAAAGCCATAGATCAGCTGCCAGTAGACTATCGGACGGTTCTCGTCTTGCGGGATGTGGAAGGCTTCTCTCTTGAAGAGGTTTCTCGCATCGTGAATTCCTCGATTGCCGCAGTGAAATCCCGGCTTCACAGGGCACGGAACTCGGTCCGGGTTGCTCTCAACTCTTACTACGTTGAGGGGACGGTGTCGTCTCCGGGGAGCGCGTCGAGATGACTAACTGCAAAGAATTTTGCCAGCAGCTGTCCGATTATCTGGACGGAGAGATCGACAAGTACGAATGTATGCTCATAGAGGAGCATTTGAGAGAATGCCCTCCGTGTGCAGCGATTTACGAATCGCTTGCCAAGACGCTGGAGCTTTGCAGTCAGGGGATTTCGGATGAAGTGCCGCCGGAAGTGCAGGCAAGACTGAAATCATTTTTGCGAAAGCATTGTAGCGAATTGCAGTGTGAAGAACCCTAGAGAGGAGATGCACAATGGCCGAAAACGAAAATCTGCATGTCATCAGCGACGCAGATTTCGATGAACAAATCTTGAAGGCGAACGTTCCCGCGTTGGTGGATTTCTGGGCTGCCTGGTGCGGTCCCTGTCGCGCGGTAGGCCCGGTGGTTGAGGAATTGGCCACCGAGTACGCGGGAAAAGTCAAAGTCGCCAAGCTCAATGTAGACGACAACAAGGAAACCCCGGCGCGGTACGGAGTGAGAGGCATCCCCACGCTCATTCTCTTCAAAGACGGTCAGGTGGTGGATCAAATAGTGGGAGCGGTTCCCAAAGGCCGAATCAAGGAATTGCTCGACAAGGTGTCGTAGGATGCACACCGATCTCGTCATTCTCGGTGCGGGCCCGGCAGGCCTTACGGCTGGCATTTATGCCGCGCGGGCCCGTATTCGGCTCCTGATACTCGAAAAGGCGGCCCCTGGAGGCCAGATGGGCGCCACGGAGATGGTAGATAACTATCCCGGCTTTGCAGAGCCCATATATGGCTTTGAACTGGCGGAGAGGATGGAGGCCCATGCCAAGAGGTTCGGCGCGGAAATAGCCCTTGGTGAAGTCAGTCGCATCGAAACCACCGCGGATGGTTTCGCGCTCATCACCGAGTCAGGACTGATCCACACGAGCCGTTCCTTGATCATCGCTACCGGCGCGTCGCCCGTGAAATTGGGAATCCCGGGAGAACAGGAACTCGCAGGCAAAGGGGTCAGTTATTGCGCGGTGTGCGACGGGCCTTTTTTTCGCGATACCGAGATAGCCGTGATAGGCGGAGGAGACTCGGCAGTTGAAGAGGCGGTTTATCTCACCCGGTTCGCGAACAAGGTTCATGTGATCCATCGCCGTGACACGTTTCGCGCGGTCAGGGAGATTCAAGAAAAGGCCTTTCAAGAGCCCAAGATTGAAGTTCACTGGAACACGGTCCCTGTGGCGATCTTGGGTGACAAAGAAGTCACTGGCCTCAGGGTCAAATCCGTGCAAGACGGAACCGAACGAGACCTCGCGGTGGGGGGCGTGTTTTTCTATGTGGGGCTGAGACCCAACGCTGCCAATCTCATGGAACTCGTAAAGTGCGATGAGAGAGGATTCATCATCACAGACGAGAGAATGAGTACCTCCGTGCCAGGGGTGTTCGCGGCAGGGGATATACGCTGCAAATGCCTCAGGCAGATCTCCACCGCGGTGGGCGATGGAGCGATCGCGGCATACAGCGCACAACTTTATTTGGAGAGTCTTTCCAAGTAGCGTTCCGAGCCGCGTGCAGCATGATTCCGATTCTCACTGCCGTGTCAGTATCCATTGCCGAACAGACGGTATCATCGATGTGGTCCGCGGGGACACCGGGCTTCAGCATGGCAGTCCGACGCAGCCATGGGGGGTAGTACTCCTGCAGGAAGCATGTGTGTATCCCAGGAAACCGACTCACACCGATCCGCGTTCACCCATCTAAGACCGTAGGCCTGGGGGTCTCCTGAGCGCAGTGATGAGACAGCCTGGCGTCGTCCGTACCGAAGGAGATCCGCAGCCCGCATTTCTTGTGCCCTGTCATACACGTGAAAGCGCATGGGTATCACCTACGCGCATCTTTTGCAGGGACTTTTGTACGTGGGTGGGATTCGCGAGTGTGATGCGGACAGGCTGTCCGGCCAACCATGGGAGTCCCGGACGAATTGGCCGTAGCCGGAGCGCGGCGGGAGACTGACTACCTATTCCCACGTTCGGCTAGGCATGCCTGTGAAGCCGCGATACTGAAGCGTAGTGAACTCCCATGACCTGGAGGGTCACCACGAACCATGAAGATGCCACCCTGTCCAGCGACCAGCGGGAGCTGGCAAGTGCTTAAAGTTCTTGGGGATGGGGGTTCGGGGGAAGGCCCTTCCCCCAAAAATGCATTTTCATTGGAAGATGGTCCTCATAATCAATCAGTGGCGGTTCAGCGGGAATTTACCGAAAGATTTCGTCATAACGGGTTGCAGTCGGAGACAACCGCTCAGGGGAAGCTGCGCTGAAGCGGTCATATTCGATGACGTTCCGTGTGAGCGGCGCCACCACATGCCTGTATCACGTAGGGGGAATCGTGGGCGACGCCCCCACGTGATGCGGGAACAGGATCAGGCCTCACAGGTGTTTCTGACAGGCCCTAAAACTCGTCTGAAGGTCCATTGTACCAAAAATTATCAGGATTGTAGTAATCTTTGGCCGTAAAGGCTTGGTTGTGAGGACCCGTACAGGGGATCGATGGTAGGGCCGTACTCAGGTTTCCAGAAGGTCAGCACCTCCAGCATGCCGGTGGTCACTCTTCTCATCCCGCAATACACCCCGGTCCCGAGGCCGGCGATAAACCCATTCAACGATCCTGCCACGTACCCGTACAGGCCGTCATAGTACGAGCCCGTGTACGCCCCTTTTATGGCGCTGTTCGTCATGTTCGCGATCACTTCATGGGGAAATGAAAGGATGTTGACGATTCCTCTGCCGAATTTCCAACTGGGAAGGCTTCGGTCGAATTGCTGCAAGTCATCGAAATCCGTCTCGTACGCGAAGGACCAGCACCCAATTCCCAATATGAGAATCGCGGCCGTGGCCGTTATGAAGAACTTTTTCATGTAATCCTCCTGGATCGCATACCGGCCGGTCGCTTAAGGCGGTCGATCCGTGGGTTTCTGGTCGGCCGAATCATCGCGGGACACGAAGTGACGCGAGGCCTGCCGAGACCTGATACTGGACGCGATCATAGCACAGGGCACCAGAAATGGCAAGTCGCAATCTCATGTTATATTGATGGACTGAAATCTTTTTCAAGAAAATGCTTCAGCTATATGATCTGTCTTGCTTCCCGCTTCCTTCCGATGTATCATAAATCCGCTCAGTTTCCCGCGAGTTTTACTACGAACTTCCCATTCGGTGCGTACTATGAAAAAATTTGTGCTGGTGCTAATGTTGTTTGTCTGTCTCCTCCTCTCGAGTTGCGCGTGGAACAAGCTATGGAAATGGTTCGACGAAATGGACTGGGAGCGAGACGACCAGACGGTCCACATCGTGGACTTCTTTTTGAGATAACACGCGTGGGGTGACGTAATGCGCGGTTGTGCGGTTGCTCGCGGGACTGGTACATCACGCCACCCTGGGGATGTGAGGGGACTTAGATGGGCGTATACAAGATTGACAGGTCTCTCCTGGAAACTCATTCCAGCGCGGAGATACGCAGGATATTACGAGAGGAGCGTGACGATTACACTCCCGAGGCGATAGAGGCCTTTGAGGAAATCCTCGCGGCACGAGGAGAAGCACTCGCAAGCCATGCCGAGAAAACGGAGCTGTCCCCTTCCGGGTCATTGAATCGACCTTTTGCCAACCCGGAGGATCGCCTGATCCGATCGCCCGCGGACGCGAGCCGTGTGCTCGACGAAATTCTCAAAGGGATTTTGAGTGGATCCATGGAACCGCAGGTAGGTCAAGCTGCGTCAGGCGTAGTGATGGCTATCTTGCGAGCCATGGAACTGGAGTACGTGTCTGAAACCGAGGAGGAAGCATGACCCAACCGGTCTCGCTGACCGTGAAGTCAGTGGTCGATTTTGAAAAGGGTGGCGGGTTGGTTCCCGCGATAGCCCAGGACGTGCGCACCGGCAAAGTCCTCATGTTGGCATATATGAATCGGGAAGCGCTGGAAACCACGCTCCGCGAAGGAAGGGCTTGTTACTGGAGCCGCTCCCGGAAAGAATTGTGGCGCAAGGGAGATACGTCCGGCGACATTCAGATAGTCAAGGAGGTCCGGGTGGACTGTGACGAGGACACCATCCTCCTCTTGGTGGAACAGCGTGGAAGAGGCGCTTGCCATACGCGCAAATGGAGTTGCTTTTTTCGTCGCCTGAATTCGGAAGGAGATATGCAGGAAGTTGAAGATTAAAGATCCTCTCAAGCTTGTGATTCCCAAGGGTAGCCTGGAGCAGGCCACCGTGGATTTGTTCAGCAGGGCTGGTTGGCACATCAATGTGTCTCCCCGGAGTTACTTCCCCTCCATCGACGATGATGAGATTGTGGTGGCGCGGTTGAGGGCTCAAGAAATATCTCGTTACGTGCAAGCCGGTACATTCGACGTAGGCCTGACGGGCAAGGACTGGATTCTGGAGAATGACTCCGACGTGGCAGTGATCGATGACCTCGTGTACCGAAGGTTTCACAGAACCCCGCCCGCTGGGTGCTGGCGGTTGATGCGGAATCTCCTTATCGAGAGCCGGAGGACCTTCACGGCAAACGCATTGCCACGGAACTCGTCAAATTCACCAGCAAGTACTTTGCCGAGCGCGGCATCCGCGTGGATGTGGAATTTTCCTGGGGTAGCACGGAAGCCAAAGTAAGAGAAGGCGTCGTCGATGCGATCGTGGATGTGACCGAGACCGGGAGCACGCTCAAAGCGAACGGGCTGAGGATCATTCATAACCTTTTGACCACCAACACCCAGCTTATCGCCAACCGTGACGCATACCAGGATCCGTTCAAGCGGGAGAAAATCCTTCAAATACACCTGTTGCTCCAGTCCGCACTGGAAGCACGCAAGATGGTGGGACTGAAGATGAACTGCCCCAGGGATCAGGTCGATGCGGTGGTGTCGCTTCTGCCTTCTTTGAACGCGCCGACGGTATCCGGACTGTACAAATCGGAATGGTTCGCGGTGGAAGTCGTGGTCTCCGAAGAGGTGGTTCGGTCGCTGATACCCAAACTCCTCAAGGCAGGCGCTGCGGGCATCATTGAATACTCCCTGAACAAGGTGCTTTGACGAAGCCCTTCACAAAGACCCTCCTTCCCATCCTTACCTCCCCACGGAGAAGGTTGGGAATGGAGGCGACCATGTGACGTAATTGACTGCACTCCCCCACAAAGCAGGCCCTCGTGATTGTTGCGCCGCGCGCGGTTCCGGTGGTTTCGTCGTGCCTTTGGGGCCCGGTCGCTCGAGTCTTTGGCGGAAGACAGGATCTCGATGGACGCGTACCTTTCTTGATGGGCTCCACTGCAATGCGCGGCAGCCTCACGCACACACCTTTGGAGGGCATTTCCGTGAACTGAATGCCAATGGTAGCGGTTTTGGCACTACGGATCGTGGAGCGCATGACACAGCGGTTTGTTTGAGACGCCAAGTAGTGGCTGCAAATGTGATTCCACTATGCCGTAGTTTTCAAGGCGCATTACTATACTGGTTAAGAGTTTTTCGGAGACACGCACAGGCCCGTTTCAGGTTTATCTCATGCGCGCCAAGTTCGTTCCTTTTCTGATCTTGCCAGCCTTCTTCGCGATTGTCGTTGCGCTTCATTATCCCGCGTTCCACTCTCCGATGATGTACGATTCTGTAGGATACCTGCACGAAAAGGAAGGCATCTTCAACGCGCACAGGCCTGAGGCAGTAATGAGCATGGTTCCTCAGCGACCTTTGTTCATGCTCACCCTGTATCTCAATTATCTCAAGAATGGCATCGATCCATCGGGGTACCGGTGGGTGAACGCTGCCCTTCTTGCGGCAAGTGGCCTGGCATTGGCGTTCATGGCGTGGATGCTCATGCAAAGTAGTGCACTGGGAGTCCCCAGACCCGCTACGGGACAATTCAGCGTCGCGGTGCTGGTGGGCCTGTGGTTTGTGGTTCATCCGTTACAGGAATTTGCCGTCCTCTATGTGTGGCAGCGATCCGCTCTCATGGCGTGCCTGTTTTCCTTCGCAACCGTGGGAGCATATCTCGCGGCACGCACAGGATACTGGCCGCGCACCACACTGGCCTATGTGTTGACCGCCATCCTTTTTGCCGCGGGAATGCTGAGCAAGGAAAACGTGGCCACAGTGCCTGTGGTCCTGTTTGTTACCGAAATCATCTTCTTCACACGGTCACTTAAAGATCTTTTCACGCGAGGCGTCATCATTGCAGCGATTACGCTGCCCGGCATCCTCATCAATGTCCTGGCCACATTCCTCCTGCTGGGACCTGAGACTGAACGGGGACAGGCAGGGCTGGTGGCGCGAGTCGCCTCTTACTACGGAATGGCGGGAATTACACCGGTCGAGGTGGTGCTCACCCAATGCAGGGTCATCTTCGCGTACCTCCGGTGCATATTGCTTCCCACAGGTGACAATCTGCCATTCCTTCGTTCCTTCACGATCTCCCGGTCTCTTGCGGACCCTACGGTTACCCTGCTCGCCGTCGGTGGGCTCATCGCGGTATTGCTCACGGGAGCGGCTTGGTGCAGAAAGAGGCCTTTGGCTTGCTTCGGTGTGTTCTTTTTCTTTATCGCGCTCATTCCCGAGTCCTTCCTGATTCCTCATTACCTGTATTTCGGCCACAGACCGATCCTGCCCATGGCCGGAGTGTTGTTGATCATGGCCGACTGCGCGCTGCCTCTCCTCACGCTGAGCCATACGCGGCCTTCCTTCAGGGCCATAGCTGTGGTGGTGTTGCTGTTGCCCGTTTTCTATTGGGGTTCAATAACCTGCGAGCGCGGCAGGAAATGGAGTGCCTTTCGGTTCTGGGAAGAGGCGTACGCGCAGTTGCCACCTTTTTCCGCCGCGCGTGGACAAGTTTGCCTATATGGACATCCTGGGAAACTATGCGAGCGAGTTGAGCCGCGCAGGGCGACACGCGGACGCGGTGGAGGTGCTCAAGAAGGCTGTCAAGATCGATTTCGGAGCATTGAACGAAAAGACGGTGTTCGCCAGGGTCCAGCTCGGGATGGAACTCGTCAAGGCAGGAAAAACCGGAGAGGGTCTGCTCATGCTCAAGCGCATTGTCGCGGAGAGTCCCGATTATGGGTGGGCCTCTTTTCAATTAGCGAAAGCGCTGGCAGAAAGCGGTGATCGGGCCGGGGCCATCGCATCCTTGAAGAAAACCATTCAACTGGATCGGAAAGATGCAGCGGCCTGTGTGTTCCTCGCAAATCTCCTGGCTGAGGATCGTCAATATCCCGAGGCAATAGCCCAGTACGAGGAGGCTCTTCGCCGGGCCCCCCGATCCGCGGACACCTATAACAGGCTTGGAATTGTGCGTGAGAAGACCGGAGACGCCCTCGGTGCCGTGGAAGACTACCGGAAGGCGCTCGCACTGGCCCCTCAGTCGCCACAGCTGCATTTCAATCTCGCGAAGGCTTTGGCCAAGGTCGGGCAGGTTCCGGACGCGATCAAGAAACTATCAACGAGCGGTGGAGCTCAAGCCGACATTCGGCCCAGCCTATGCCAACCTGGGAACACTCCTGCTCAAGTCCGGGAGGATGCGTGAGGCTGTCCGCAGTTTAGAAAAAGCCCTTGCCATTATCCCGACCAACGCAGAACTTCATTTCCAGGCTGCCTTTGCGTCGCACTCGTTAGGCCGAGAAGCGGAAGCCAGGGAACACCTGGAAAAAGCGCTAGCCATTAATCCGCGTCACCCGGGAGCGCGACAGGCTCTGGAACGATTCACCCCGAGCAAGGACACGCAGAGAGAAGAACATCCATGACAGCGCGATGGCTTACCACTACGCGTGATGCCGATTCGCTCCTGCCTGTACACTTGGCGCGGGCTCGCAGCGGGAAATCCCATCTGCCACGGACGACGCAGACCGTCTCATCACTTCGCTCATGAGATCCCCAGCCGTACGATCTTGCTCGTGTGAACAACCGTGCCCCCGGTGGTGGCATAACGAACAATGAAAATCGCACCCTGTCCAGCGACCAGCGGGAGCTGGCAAGTGCTTGACGTTCTTGGAGATGGGGGTTCGGGGGAAGGCCCTTCTTTCAAGAAGGGCCTTCCCCCGAAAATGCATTTTCATAGAAGCCAATCAATATCACCTCACGCGGTCAGGCTCAGCATGGCAAGTAAACCAAATGCCCCGATTATGGCGCCCGCAATCCTGTTCACCCACAGCAGGGAATGATGGGTGAATCTCGAGCGGACCAGTCCGACCGTCCCACTCAACGAGAACCACCACAGTGCCGATCCCAAGAACACGCCCAAGACCAGGAGTCCTGCACAGAAATAGTCACCCCCTGTGTTGCCTACTCCCAATCCGGCAAAGATGGCTCCGAAAGAAAGAATGGTCATCGGATTCGTGAGCGTCAGCGCAAAGGTTGAGGCAAATGCGCCGGCCAGACGCGGCTCCGTCGCCAGGGGGTTTCCCTCGGAAGGCTCGGACAGGAAGGTTTTGACTCCAAGCCAACACAGGAAGAGTCCGCCTAACAGTCGGATCCACGTGTGCTGCGCAATCAACGCGCCAGAAAGAAACGTGAGGCCGAAGCCGGCAATGCAACCATACATCGCATCCGCGGTCGCCGCACCCAAACCCGAGACAAAGCCGCAAACCGCGCCTTCGGCCAATGTGCGGCGCATGCATAACACGCCGATCGGCCCGACCGGCGCGGCTATCGAGAATCCGATAATGATTCCTCGAATCAGGAAACCGATATCCATCCACCAGTTCTCCCGGGCAGGAACGAACCAATACAGGACATGCGGAGTGCGATTGCCCTCTCCACACTGTACACACACAAAGGGTAAAGGCTATTGTTTCATGGCAGCTGCGAGTCGACCCACGACCGCAGTGGCTTCTTCGATTCTTGGGGACCAGAATCCGGCATTGAGACGCACGCAGTTCTGGAATTTTCCTTTGACGGAAAAGACAGGTCCAGGCGCAATGGTAATGCCCGCGTCAAGGGACAATTCGTAAAGCTTCAGTGCGTTCACGTAGTTCGGGCATTCCACCCACAGGACAAAGCCTCCGGCTGGCCGCGTCACTCTCGTGCCCTTTGGAAAGTAATCCTCGACAGCTCGAGCCATGGCCGCGGTTTGTTGCGCGTACACCTTGCGAATCTTGCGGAGATGGTGATCGTACCCGCCATTGGCAAGGAACTCGGCCATCGCGAGTTGCGTGGGCATGGTCGTAGACCCGTTGCTCAGCACCTTCAGACGTTCGATCTGACTCTGAAACCGACCTGCCGCCACCCAGCCGACGCGGTAACCGGGAGCGACAGTCTTGGAGAAGGAAGAGCAAAGCAGCACAAGTCCCTTCTTGTCGAAAGCTTTGGCTACCACGGGCCGGTCTTGCTCGAAAGCAATGTCACCATAGATGTCGTCTTCAATCAGCGGTATCTCGTGAGCGGCCAACAATGCCACCATATCCTTTTTCCGCTCTTCAGGCATACAGCTGCCCAAGGGGTTACTGAAGTTGGGTATCACCAGGCACGCCGCGATTTTGTGATGCTCGATCACATAACTCAAGGTCGACAGACTTATCCCTTCTACAGGATCGGCCGGTATTTCAATGGCCTGGAGTCCAAGCATCCGGATCATTTGCAGGAACCCGAAAAAGATCGGCGATTCGATAGCTATGGTATCCCCCGGCTTGCACACCGCACGAAGGGCAAGATTGACTGCTTCGAAACAACCGTGGGTGGTCACGATTTCGTCAGGCGTCAAAAAGCAGCCGGCAGTCATCACGCGTCGTGCTATCTGCGTGCGTAGCGTCTTGTATCCGGGCAGGAGGTCATAGGACACGCTTTGGTGTTTGTGACTCCTCGTGATTGCTGCAAGGGTTCGCGTCAGTCGGTCAAGAGGGAGCAGATCCGTGTTCGGCAAGGCTCCGCCCAATGGTACAAGGTCCTTGTGCCCCAAAGAACCCAAAAGCATCACGCAAATGTCGTCCAAGCCCAAGTCTTTGGGAACTGCGGCACGCGAAGGAGTCTTTGCTTTTGCCGGTGAGGAGCCCTGAACAAAACGACGCCGCACATAATAGCCCGACTGGGGCCGTGCTTCTATGAAGCCCTGGTTTTCCAGAAGGTCATAAGCCGCCATGACCGTGCTGAGGCTCACACCCATCTGGTGGCTCAGCCCGCGTACCGAGGTTATCCGCTCCCCAGGACGGAATGTGCCCTCGCTGATGAGCCGGGACATTCGAGCCGCAACCTGCTGATAGAGGTTTAGCTTGCTCGTGTCTTCCCGCGTCGTGCTTTCGGACAGCTTCGTGGTCATTGTCAAATCCCTGGCGCAACGCTCAGCCACCTGCACGCGGCCACCTCTTTCTTACGGTGACGGATGACCGCAAGGGATAAGGGATGAATCACCCACCCCACCCCCCGCCGGACCGATCGGTGTGCTCATCAAGGTGAACGCCTCCTTGATCCAGAATGGTGAAGATGATTGTCTTTCGGTCTTTTCGTGTGTGGGTGATTTGTGGTGCAGATCCTCGCTCAATGGTGAATCAGACGGGTTCCCACTTGTCTTCGATGGCGTTCTTGTCCAGCATGCGCCGAATTTGTTCGATTTCAGAGAGATTCCCGAAGTCTCTGCTTTTGTTGTCGTCGATGAATTCGCCGGCGTACAAAGGCCGCTTTTGCAGTAGGCCGCTCACGATGCCAGCCAGAGGATGTCCCAGGTTCTCGACGCCGCCCTCATATCCTCTTAGCAGCTTTTGGGCTTCTTTGCGAAGATCGAGGATAAGGCTGAAACCCCTTCTGAAAAGGAATTCCATGTGGTTGGACCGCACGATACCTGCGGCTTCCTCCACGTCGTTCCCGCAGATTTCTTCAAGCGCGATATTAATGTAACCGCCCACTTTGCGGAGGCTCCCGTACAGATCTTCACGAGATCCCGGGTCCCTGCCGTCCGCGATGATGACCTTGTTTGCCGTGTGCGCGAGTTCTTTCGCGAGTCTGTCCCCTTCTTCTGAATTCCTCAGTTCGTCGAGACAGTTCTTGAACAAACTCCCCGTCTGTATCACCTTAAGCGGATACGCCAGGACCGTTCGAGGTTCGCGCGAAATATCGCACTGATCGGCCGGAGTTTCGGCCATGGGACCGGAGAGAGATTCTCTCCGCAAATAACTGTAGATCTGCAGCGCTTCGTCAAACTCGGGGAATCCTTTGTCCGCGAGCCGGGCTTTGCGCCATTTGAGTGCCATCGCCTCATCATCCGGGTTCGCACCCGTGGAGAGGTGTTCCATGAGACCGAAATAGAAATACTGATTCCACCGGAAAACTGCGTCCAGGAGATTTTTCAGCGTGTCTTCCAGGCCAGGGAGAAGAAATTCTACGTAGAACGTGTCGTCCAGCGTGAACACCGGGAGGGAATCCTGCTGTTCCAACAGATCCTGATCGGGGTTTCTCAATGAGACTTTCACAAAGGGCTTTATGGCCGACAACACCAATTCAGGATCGGCCACCTGAACAAATTGAATAATCTTGTCCTCGCCCAATCCTGCAAGGATCTCCAACCAGCGTGCCGCTGCTTCTACGTTGAACATGTCTTTCTTCCACAATTCCAGGTCGAGCATATAGAGAAGTTGTCTGCCGGTGGTAAGGGACACCAATGCAGGAGCATTGTGTGCCTCCAATTCCCTGATCGTGAGGTACATCTCCTCTTCGGCAATTTTGCGGACAATCTCTCCGGGATTCGCGACTATCTGCACGAGTTCTTCGCGCGCTTGGGCCGACAATTCTTTGAAGATTTCCACACGCCTGCTCACCGGCAGGGCATTAAAGGCCTCTACGACACGCAAGACGTCTGTGCGGGAATCGGAATTCTGCATAGGGGTATTGTAACCATCCTCGGATGGGAAAGCAACGTGTCAACTGCGGTTCTTGTCTTTGTCCTCTCGTGCTTCATGGGAGCGAAGGGACGTATTGGTCTCTATGCCCGTCTCCTCAGCAAGAGAGGCGTCTTGATGGCTTTGTGGTTTCGAGGTTTGGTTTTCCGAAGAGCGGTTAACATTGACGAACCACCGTTGCATCGTCTAGATTTGGACGGTGTTGTTGTCCTGGAATACCGCGTTCGCCTGCCAAGCCTGAGCGTTCGCATCGTCTTTGGGGAACGGTTGTTTCATTAATGAGGAACGACACTGGCCAAACGAGCAATTTGACAATCAGGAGTCGCACATGAATAAGCTCACGGGTAAGGCTATCATAGCCATGGGAGGAGGTCCTACCGCAGTGATCAACCAGTCTCTGGTTGGCGCTGTGCTTCAGGCTCGTCAGTACCCCAACATTACGCAGTTTTACGGAGCCTTTCGCGGGGTGGAAGGACTGGTGGAGGAACAACTGGTCAACCTTACCGAAGCCACCACCCATAATCTGGAACTGGTCGCGAGGACACCCGGAGCGGGCATACGCAGCACCCGAGTCAAGCCCGACGAAGAATACTGCAAACGCATCTTCGATGTGTGCAAGGCGCACGGCATTCACTATTTCTTCTACATCGGAGGCAACGACTCAGCGGAAACGTGCAGGATCATCAATAAATTCGCCTTAGAGGAAGGGTACGAGTTGAGGGTCATGCACATTCCCAAGACCATCGACAATGATCTGCGCGTGACCGACCATTGCCCGGGGTATGGTTCCGCTGCGAAGTTTGTGGCTCAGGCGTTTTCTGGCGTAAACCTTGATAACCGGTCTTTGCCCGGCGTGTACATTGGCGTAGTGATGGGAAGACATGCGGGATTTCTCACTGCCGCGTCGGTGTTCGCGCGCGAGTACCGAAGACGACGGGCCACACCTGATCTATCTTCCGGAAAGGCCCTTCGACACCGATGAATTCCTCGCAAGTGTGGACAATGCGTACGCCAAATTCGGTCGTGTGGTGGTAGCGGTTTCCGAGGGCATTACTATGGCAGACGGAAAACCGGTCGTCGCGAGCCTGGTCAAGGAAGTTGAGAAGGATTCTCATGGAAACATCCAGCTATCCGGAACCACGTCCCTCGGTGACACGCTCATGGACCAGGTCAAGCAAAAGCTGAAGATCAAACGAGTGCGTTCAGACACGTTCGGGTACCTCCAGAGGTCGTTCCTGGGGTGCGTGAGCGAGGTGGACGCACATGAGGCCAGAGAAGTGGGCGAGAGGGCTGTCCAGATTGCCGCGTGGCACCGGGTTGACGGGTCCATTACTATAGAACGGATGGGGGATTACAGCGTGCGTTACAACCTGTCCCCCCTGGAAGCGGTGGCCAAAGAAACCAAAAGCATGCCTGACGAGTTTATTGATGGCGCAAACAACGTCACGGTCGCGTTCAAAAACTATGCCGCGACCGTTGCTGGGAGAATTCCCGGTGTACGAGAGGATCTTCGCTCCTCGGGTGGAGAAGATCCTTCACACATAATTTCTCATTGGGTTCAGAGGCACTGACTCTCAAAAGAAACGTCCGACGGAGGGCACGATGAAAAGCGACTTAATGAAGGCTGGTCTCGGGAGGGCTCCATCCCGAGCGTTGCTCAAGGCTATGGGGATCACGGATGAAGAAATGGCACGGCCGCTGGTGGGCATTGCGAATTCCGCGAACGAGTTCATTCCCGGTCACATACACCTGGACCGCATTGTCGAGGCAGTAAAGGCGGGGATCAGAATGGCAGGCGGAACGCCTTTGGAGTTTTCTACCATCGGCGTGTGCGACGGACTTGCCATGGGGCACATTGGGATGAAGTACTCCCTTGCCAGCCGGGAGATCATTGCCGATTCCGTGGAGATCATGGCCAAAGCCCATCCTTTGGACGGTTTGGTCGTCGTGCCCAATTGTGACAAAGTGGTGCCTGGAATGCTCATGGCAGTGCTCCGCCTGAACATTCCCGCGGTGGTGGTGAGCGGTGGTCCCATGCTCGCGGGCAAGTTTCAAGGAAAGAAAGCGGACGTCATCACCGTGTTCGAGGCAGTGGGCAGAGTCAAGGCCGGGTCCATGACTCTTGAGGAGCTTGCCGAGTTGGAGGATCGAGCCTGTCCCGGGTGTGGATCCTGCGCGGGCATGTTCACCGCGAATTCCATGAATTGCCTTACCGAAGCATTAGGGCTTGGGCTACCCGGCAACGGCACCATCCCTGCGGTGGAGGCTGCCCGCATCCGTCTTGCGAAGAAGGCCGGAATGCAGGTCATGGAAATGGTGAACAGGGACATACGGCCGCGGCACATAGCCACAGTCGAGGCCTTCCGTAATGCAGTGGCAGTGGACATGGCTTTAGGATGTTCGACCAATACGGTGCTCCACGTGCCCGCTGTAGCGCGGGAAGCTGGAGTCACCATCAATCTGGAAATTTTCGACGAAATCAGTTCCCGCACTCCTCATCTCTGTTCCCTCTCTCCGGCCGGCCCGAACCACCTTGAAGACCTGGATCACGCGGGAGGCGTTCAGGCGGTATTAAAGGAACTGGCGCGGGGGGCTTGGCAAATTCTGAGGTCATGACCGTCACTGGCAAGACGCTCGGAGAAAACGTGTTATCAGCTGCAATAGCAGACCCGCAGGTTATTCGCACTCTGGACAATCCCCATAGCCCTATCGGGGGCATCGCGATTCTGAAAGGAAGCCTCGCTCCTGAGGGAGCGGTGGTAAAACAGTCCGCTGTGGAACAGGTGATGCTCAAGAATATTGGAACCGCTCGCGTGTTTGACTCGGAAGAAGACGCGGTGGAAGCGATTCTCGGTGCTGAGATCAAGCCCGGGCAAATTGTGGTCATCCGGTACGAAGGTCCACGAGGCGGGCCGGGAATGCGAGAGATGCTCAATCCCACGTCGGTTCTCGCAGGCATGGGACTGGATCGATCCGTGGCGCTTGTCACGGACGGGCGGTTCAGCGGAGGCACTCGCGGGGCTGCCATAGGTCACGTGTCTCCGGAAGCTGCGCACGGGGGGCCTATCGCGCTTGTGCAGGATGGAGACGAGATCGTCATCGATATTCCTGCGAAAAGGATAGACCTCAACGTTTCGGAAGCGGAACTCAGTAAACGGAGAGCAGCGTGGAAAGCTCCCGCGGCGAAGATCACCGAAGGATACCTGGCCAGGTACGCAAAGCTCGTGACTTCTGCCGCGCAGGGGGCAGTGCTCGACTGAGACGGGCATGTCGTCGGAAATTGCGATTCAGGCACACGATGGAAGCCGCGGAAAACCGTGCCAGGCTCATCGAGGGAGTCTGGAAGTCCCCCTTGAGCAGCAAGGTCGTTGGATCTTCGTTCATGGGACTTCCGGGCGCCTTGCGATGGCAGGAGCTTCCTCTTAAAGCCCGTGTCACCAGGTCTCGTCGGGTCGGGTAGGCATTCAGGATTCGCTCGGTGGAGTCCGCTCTCAGGGTTGGAACATTCCAAAAAGATCCGTTTGCTGGTCAATCGGACCGAGCGCTATAATGGAGAACAATCCCCGATTGAGCATTTCTTCTGCGTATTCGGTCAATTGTGCGGCAGTCACCGCTTCCAACTGATCGAGGATCTCGTCCACCGGCACGTGGCGCTTGAAATAATATTCGTCCTTGGCCAATCGGTTCATGCGTGAGTCAGAATTCTCCATAGCGAGGATCAAGTTGCCCCGGAGCTGGTTCTTGGCAGTAAGGATGTCTTCGGCTGTGATACTCGTGGCCAGGGAATAGGTTTCCTTCCCCATCACGTTCAACAACTCTTCCAGCCGGTTGGGGTCGCATCCTGCATGAATGCCGAACATGCCGGTGTCTGAGAACGAAGACATGAACGAGTACACCGTGTACGCGAGCCCTCTCTTTTCGCGGATCTCCTGGGACAATCGCGAACTCCAGCCGCCACCCAGGATCGTATTCAGGATGTATCCCGCGTGACGCCGTGCGTCTGTCTTACTGGGGCCTTCCACGCCAAGGCATACGTGCACCTGCTCCAGGTCGCTCTCCACCACATGGGCTTCCGACTGGCTCTTCACCGCCTTCTGCCAGGAATATCCCGGACCTGTAGGAAGATCGTTGAGACCCTTCTGAAAGAGACTCACCAGGTGATCGTGATCCAGCTTGCCTGCAGCGGTCACGATCGTATTTTCCCCGGTGTAGTATTCTCGTTTGAATTTCATGAGCGTGGTGCGGTCCAGGCTCTCGACCTTGGGAATCGTTCCGAGGATGGGTTGTCCGAGAGGATCGTCCTTCCAGAAGCGTATGCCCAGGATCTCGTGGACCAGGTCCTCAGGACTGTCTTCCAATTGAGCGATTTCCTGAAAAATGACCTGCTTTTCTCGCTCGATCTCGTCTTCCGGGAATGAAGGGTTAAGGAAAATGTCGCTCAGCAAATCCGAGGCCAATTCCACATGTTCGTTGAGCACGCGGCAGTGGTACGCGGTCAGTTCCTTACCGGTGAACGCGTTGAGCGCCCCGCCCACCGAGTCGATCTCTTTCGCGATGGTGACCGCAGAGCGACGTTCGGTTCCCTTGAAGACCATGTGCTCGATAAAATGGCAGATCCCGTTCATTGACGGCGTCTCGATCCTCGAGCCCGAACGCACCCATATGCCCATTGCCACGGATTGCAGGTACGGAAGTTTTTCGGTGATCACACGGACGCCGTTGTCCAGCGTCGTCTTGCGTAAAGTGGAGAAGTCTTCAATCCTGGAATAATTCAAGCGGGGAAACACTTTCTTGGAGGTATTCGCCCGGCCGTGAAGCTCGCGAGCGGCCGGTCTTGACTCAAAACAGTATGCGGGGAAGCGTTCTCACGAGACGATCTCCCGCTGAGGCTCTCTGTCGAGAACCTCTTATGCTCGCAAAGCGAGAGACCGGCAAGATGCCGGTCCTCCTGTGCGAGCCACTCATGCGTATTCACGCGTGCACTACTGTGTTCGCTGTCTCCTGCGTGAGGAGATGGCGGTTTCTCAGGCGTCCGGTTCGAGACCGATGGCCTCCCGTCTCGAGAGTTTGATCTTCCCTTGTGCGTCAATGCCAATGACCTTCACGGGAAACGTATCTCCCTCTTGAATGACGTCGGTCACCTTACGCACCCTCTCCGGCGCAAGCTGAGAAATGTGCACGAGCCCGTCAGTGCCGGGAAAGATCTCGACAAAAGCGCCGAAATCGGTGATCTTCCGCACCAGGCCCATGTAAATCTTGCCGACTTCCGCTTCCTGGGTGATCTCCCGGATCGCGGATTTGGCCAGTTCCAGGCCGCGAGAATCGACTGAGGCTACAGTCACTTTTCCGCTGTCTTCGACCTCGATCTTGGTCCCGCTCTCCTCCTGAATGGCCCGAATCACTTTGCCGCCCGGTCCGATGATTTCACGGATCTTATCCGGATTCACAAACATAACGAAGATCTTCGGCGCGTACGGCGACATCTCCTTGCGGGGCTCAGAGAGTGCCTTTGCCATTTCTCCGAGTATGTGGACGCGGCCTTCCTTGGCCTGGTACAGCGCTTGGGTAAGAATCTCCCGGGTGATTCCGTCGGTCTTAATGTCCATCTGCAGAGCGGTTATGCCGTCTTTGGTTCCGGTAACCTTGAAGTCCATGTCACCGTGGTGGTCTTCGTCTCCAATGATGTCGGAGAGAATCACCACCCGGTCCTTTTCCTTCAAGAGACCCATGGCAATGCCGGACACCGGTTCCTTCAGAGGCACCCCTGCGTCCATCAAGGACAGCAAGCCGCCGCACACAGATGCCATGGAAGACGAGCCGTTGGATTCCATTATTTCGGAAACCACGCGGATGGTGTAAGGAAAGTCCTCATCTTCCGGCAGCACATACGCGATCGCCCGTGCAGCCAACGCTCCGTGACCGATCTCTCTTCGCGACGGGCCTCTCAGGAACTTGACCTCGCCCACGCAAAAGGGCGGGAACTTGTAATGGAGCATGAACGACTTGTAGCTGGAGCCTTCCAAAGCCTCTATTTTCTGCTCGTCCGAGGAAGTTCCCAACGTGGCGATAACGAGCGCCTGCGTCTCACCGCGGGTAAACGAGCGCGCTGCCGTGGGTTCTCGGGAGCATCCCCACTTCGCACGATATCGGTCGAACCTCTGTAAAAGAGCGCCCCCCGATACGAACTCCGTCGTTGAGAATCATGGCTCGGAGGTACTCGCCCTCGATCTTCTCCATGTATCCCAAGATTTCTGACCGTCGGGTTTCACCCTCTTCGCCCAAAGACACGAGAATGTCCTGGTAAAGCGCCTGCAAGACGGCATGCCGCTCCAGTTTGGCAGGAATAGCCATGGCTGTGCGGATACGCTCGCCCCATTCCTCTTTGATCTTCCCGATAAGTTCCGCGTCCGCGACCGGCGGCACGACCTCTCTCTTGGGTTTGCCCGCGTCGTTGCGAAGGTTTTCCTGAGCCTCCAAGATCTTGGCGATCTCTTCGTACGCTTTGAAAATGGCCTCGAGGATCACTTCCTCTGAAACCCGATCCGCGCCACCTTCGACCATGACGATTCCGTCCCTGGACCCGACCACGACCAGGAACAGGTCTGAATACGAACATTCCATGGTGGAAGGGTTGACGATCAGATTGCCATCCACGCGGCCGACGCTTACCGCGCCTACCGGTCCGGAAAAGGGAATGTCCGAAATATGCAGCGCAGCCGACGCGCCGTTTATGGCCAATATGTCCGGATCGTTCTCGCCGTCGGAGGAAAGGACCGTAGCAATGATCTGAGTCTCTGATTTAAATCCCTTGGGGAACAAGGGCCGAATCGGACGGTCGATAAACCGTGCGGTCAGAATTTCTTTTTCGGTGGGTCGTCCTTCTCTCTTGTAGAAACCGCCGGGGATTTTTCCCGCAGCATAGGTCATTTCAAGATAGTCAACGGTAAGGGGGAAGAAATCGATTCCCTCCCTGCCGTGACCTTCGGACACTGCCGTGACAAGGACTACCGTTTCCCCTCTACTGACCAAAACCGCCCCAGAGGCCTGTTTAGCAATCCGTCCTGTTTCAAATGCAATTTCTTTACCTGCAATAGTGCAACTCGCAGTATGCGCCATAATTCCGTTGATCCTCTTTTTCCTGGACCGTAAGTCAGTCCGCTGGGGTCACGTGTGCTCGTGGGGTATCTGATGTTACTTTCTGATGCCCAATTCCGAGATTACGCTTTTGTATCTGTCGACGCTCTTTGATTTGAGATAATCCAGCAGGCGCCTCCGCTGGCCGACAAGCTTCAAGAGCCCTCGGCGGGAATGATGGTCTTTCTTGTGAGTCTTGAAATGCTCGGTCAGATATCCGATTCGTTCGGACAGCAGGGCTATCTGCACTTCCGGGGAACCGGTGTCGCTATCGTGAAGCCGGAATTTCTCGATGATCGTCTCTTTTTTTTGTTTAGGGAACGCCAACTCTCGCCTTCCTCCTCCAGGGACATCGTAAAGCTTTTGAAGCTCAATCTAGAATTAATATCATGCCGGTCTTGGGAAGTAAAGATCATACGGATGTTTTTTGTGCCGGCAAGGTTCCCGGTTTCCACAGGGGTCCGGGCATAATACGCGGACGCAGCGGGCTGAGCCTGGCATGATGTTCCGCATCATGAAACCAAGGCTCTATGACAAAAATGTGTCGCTGCGTCGATTCCAGGGCCACGGTTGCCATTTTGGTGTTCTCGACCGTGGTGGGAACAATTGCCTTGTCCGTGAATTTACGGTATCATGAACAATGATGGGCTAGGAACGTCGAGACAGCCGTTTCCCCACGTGGTCGTGCAAAGTCCCCTCTCTCGGTCCAAAGTCCGTCGATTTTAATGCAGATTCCCCCCCAGGAGGAGAAAAGGATGGATTTCGTACAGAAACTCACCGCCATAGTTGGATCAGACATGATCACAGCCTCCCCGGTGGATTGCCTGGCCTATTCAAGGGACATGTCCATTCATGCGGGAACGCCTCAGGCAATTGTCTTTGCGCGAGACACGGAACAAGTCAGCAAGATCCTCGCGTGGGCCAACTCCCGCAAAATCCCTGTCACAGCCAGGGGAACGGGCTCTTCGGTGACTGGCGCGGTCCTTGCTCCTAAGGGGGGCGTTGTGCTCGATTTCACCCGGATGACCGCGATTCGGAAGATTGCAAAGGCTGACGGATACGTGGTGGTGGAGCCTGGGGTCATCTGTAATGCGTTGAATGCGCGCCTCGCACCGACCCATTTTTTCCCTCCTGATCCGGGGAGCGCGCCTATCGCGACCCTCGGCGGCATGATCGCGACCAATGCGAGCGGCGTGCGTGCGGCTAAATACGGAACCACCCGGGACTATGTGAAGAGTCTCACCGTGGTCTTGGCCGATGGCAGAGTGATTCAGACCGGCAATATCGCTCCGAAGAGTTCCGCGGGGTACGACCTGGGGCACCTCTTTGCCAGCTCGGAAGGAACCCTGGGAATCATCACCGAGGCTGTACCTGAGGATCCTCCCCATGCCCGAGTATGAAGCCTTTGCCAAGGCATCCTTTCCGGACGTGGATGCAGCCGGGCGGGCAGTCGAAAAGATCTTTGGGTCAGGCATGGAACTCGCCACGTGCGAGATTCTCGATAATATCTCCCTGGAGATAGCCCGGGACGCGTTGCATATGGACATTCCCAAGGATGTCAACTGTCAGCTCTTCATGGGGATTGACGGACACAAGAGTGCGGTTCAGGAGCAGATCAAGCAAATAGATCGTATCTGTGCAGAAGTCGGGGGGCTCGGCAACAACTGGTCGGACAATCCCGTGGAAAAGGCAAAGCTCTTTGCCGCTCGCGGGGGACTGGTGCCAGCCATGAGCCGCCTGAAACCCGGATATCGGTTGGTGCCCATGGTCGAAGACTTTGGTGTGCCCATCAGCCGGATCCCGGAAACCATCGCGGAGATTCAAAAGATCGGCGAGAAACACGGCTTTCCTGTAGCCACGTTCGGGCATATCGGCGACGGCAACCTGCACGCGACCTTCATCATGAACCCTACTGTTCCGGAACACTGGGAGAAGGTAAAGAAGATCTGCCTGGACTTTATCGACATGACCCTCCGTCAGGAAGGCACCGTGTCGGCCGAGCACGGGGTCGGCATGGCCAAATCGCCGTACATCGCACGACAGCTTGGTGAAGCCCTCAACGTAATGAAGGAGATCAAGAAGGCGCTCGATCCCCACAACATTCTTAACCCGGGCAAGATGGGCTTTGATGATTCGATCCGCGACATTTACGATGAGAACATCTTCGACAAGTACATGAAGCCGCACGAAGCCCTCCAACATTTCCCGGAAAATGTGGAAAACGAAATTGTCGCGTGCATTCAGTGCGGTTTCTGCCGGGCCGGCTGTCCGACCTTTGGCGAGACGACTCTGGAATCGCTCAATGCCAAAGGAAGGGTCACGCTCGCGTATAATATGCTGGTCAACGCGATCGAGCCGTCCGAGGACCTGGCCAAGCGTTTGTACCAGTGCATGATGTGCCTGAATTGTCGGTCTGTGTGTCCCGCGCAGGTGAAGGTCTCTGACATCGTGCGGGCCGCGCGTGAGCGGCTGGTGGAAAAAGGCTTCCTGCCCGACGTATTCAAGCCTGCCCTGGCTTCGATGATTGATGCGGCCAATCCTCTGCTGGCTCCCCCGCAAAAACGAGCAGACAGCTATCCTGTGGACTACAAGAAGGCGGTTCCTGGCGAAACGGAGACTCTGGTCCACATGGGATGCGTCACCAGCTTCCAGGACGTGAAGATCATTCCCGCGGTCATCCAAATTCTTGAAAAGGCGGGCGTGAATTACGGCGCGTTGGGTGATGAGGAATCCTGCTGCGGTTACTTGGCCTATCTGGTCGGCGACATGCCCACATTCCGGAAAGCCATGAACATGTACGGAGACCGCACCGCGAAGTACAAACCCACCCAGCTCGTCACCACCTGTGCAGGATGCCTCAAGACCTTCCGCGATATCTATCCCCACTACGGCGGAGGAGACGGGTACACGGTTCTTCACCTGGTGGAACTCCTGGAAAAACTCACCCAGGAAGGCAAGCTCGCGTTCAAGCAGGATGCCAAACCGCTCAAGGTCGCGTATCACGACCCCTGCGACATGGGTCGCCACATGGGCGTGTACGAGCCTCCCCGTAATGTGATCAAGGCGCTGCCCGGGGTAGAGCTGCTCGAATTCCCCCTGAATCGCGACAAGGCCAAATGCTGCGGCGGCGGTGGCGGCATGAAGGGATTTGACAACGAAATGGCCGGCGAAATCGGGTATAAGCGCCTGCTTTCCGCCATAGACCTGGGAGCGGACGCGATCGTGTCCGCGTGTCCGTCCTGCAAGGGGTCATTCAACCAGGCCGCGGCCAGAGCCCGCAAAGAGAAAAAGGCGAAAATCAAAGTCATGGATATCACCGAACTGGTCGCCAGCCGGCTCGCGTAGTCAGAGAAGATGAAGAAAAGAGAAGAGTAGAGAAACGAAGCGAAGACTTGCAGAGGGAACCCCTTTTTGCAAAAAGGGGATTCCCCCTGCACCCCCTCCCCAAAAACTCCTAGACGATTGCGGCACGGTACGGCCAATTCCCGACTTTGGACACCGCACCCGAATGCGTCGTCTCCTGTGGAACATAAGTACAGAGAAGAGAAAATCACAGAAGGGTCACAGGAATTATTTCCCGACTCGAAAGCGGGCCGCACCGCAGAGATGGCGAGGCCGCGGCAAAATTCAGGACAAGCTTCTTGGCTGTGGGGGCAGTAAAAAGCTACGGTCTGACAAACGCCTGTGAAAAGCACGCACCTTGAGCAACGCCGAACTTGACGTGCCACTTCATCGGTTGTTTTTGGTGACAACTTTCGCGCTACGTCGACCTTCCGGTGATTTCTCGCGAGGGTGCTCGCACTGTCTGCGTTGATGTGGTATTTCTCGACCGTGCATGTGCTCTTTTGCGGTTTCCTGCTGAGAACGCGGCGAAGCTGCCGGAGGGCCGCCTACACTTACACGAGGGGCAGATGGAAATCGTCAACGAAATGCTTGCCCGCACGGGAATTACCGCGTCGCAGGCTCTCATGCGTGGAGCGCTGGTCATTGCCGTGGCCACGTTCGTGACGGCATGGGTGGTCCGCAGTCTGGGAAATCGGGCGGCAGGTGCCGTTTGCCGGTGGTCCGGATTGGGGATACAAGGAGACCTTTTCGAAATCATCTCTCGGCCGCTGTGGTTAACCGTCGTCCTTGTCGGAGTCCTGGTGGAATTGCAGTGGGTCATGCCATCGCCCATCACCGATTTTGCGGTAGCCGGAGCTGCCAAGACGGGCTTGACGATCATGTGGGCGCTCGTTCTAGGGCGCATTCTGTATCTCATCTGCGAACGACTCAGGGTTTCGCATCCCCACGGCGCTGAGGTCTTTCGTCTCACCGAGAATGTCGGCACTGCCTTTATCTGCATCATGGGAGCCCTCTCGGTCCTCTCCGTATGGCGCATTGATCTTACGCCGTTTCTCGCATCTGCCGGTTTCGCGGGGATCGTTGCCGCGTTGGCCGCCAAGGACACCTTGGCCAACTTTTTCGGCGGCATTAATGTCTTCTTCGATCGCCCTTTCAAGACAGGCGATTTCATAGTGCTGGATTCCGGCGAGCGGGGACAGGTGGTGCATATCGGGCTGAGGAGCACCAAAATCCTGACCCTGGACGACATCTTTGTGTCGGTCCCCAACGCGATCATGGCCAATTCGAAGATTGTGAACGAAAGCGCACCCGACCCCAGATTCCGGGTTAGGACGAGCGTCAGCGTGTCGTATAGCTCCGACGTCGATCAGGTGGAAGCACTGCTCGAGAAGGTGGCTCGGGAGAATGCACTCGTAGTGGAGGACCCTGTTCCGGTGGTGCGATTCCGGGCATTTGGAGAATCGGCACTCGAATTTGACCTCCTATTTTGGATCCACGAATCCAAGCAAAAGGAGAGGGCCATTCACGAAGTCAATCGCGCGATTCTCGCAGAATTCAACCGGGCAGGCATCATCTTCACGGTTCCCCAGCGAGACATTTACGTGCACCAGGCTGCGCCCCAAATGGAGAGGCAGTGAAGTTGCGGTCCGATGCGCGTCCAAACGAATGCAGTGTCGGGCGGCCAAGTCACTTCCTTGAAAACGCATGGGTATTAGATCTCCAGTCGAATGCCGATCTCCATCACTTGGTTCGCCGGGAGACTGAAAAACGAGCTGGCATCGGTCGCATTGCGGGACATAAAAATGAAGAGATTCGCACGCCAGCGAGCCATGAGGGGCTTTTCGGCAAGTACCAAGGTTTCACGGCCCACGTAAAAACATGTTTTGTCCGGATCTATATCCAAGCCCTGACCTCGCGCCAAGGCCAGCACGGTGTCCAACCGAGGTTCTTCCATAAACCCATAGCGAGCCACAATGCGGTGGAATCCGCCACCCAGTTTTTCGGTCTCGGACCTTCTCGAAATTGGGAACCCTCGGCACGTCCTCCACATGAAAATGCATCAAAATGGTTCTGTTATGAATGACATTGTTATGTTTGACGGTCATTGCCAGAGCAACGGGCACCGTGTTTCGACTTCCGCTCAAGAACACCCCGTCCCCACCGATTCGGTTGGGCGGATGGCTACCCACGTCGACCACGAACTGATGAAAAGGCCGCGTGAGCTTGCGGTATTCACCAGCCAGGATCTGGCGTCCTCTGGCCCAGGTGAGCATCAATGTGAATACTATCGCTCCGATGGCAATGGGAAACCACGCTCCATGAAGGAGTTTGCTTATGTTCGCTGCAAAGAAAGGTATGTCAACCACCAGGAAGAGGCCTGACAACGCCGCGGCCCATTTCAGAGGCCAATGCCATCGTTTGCGAGCCACCACGAAGAACAGTGTCGTGGTCATGAGCATCGTGGATGTGACTGCCACTCCGTATGCCGCGGCAAGCTGGCTGGAGGATTGAAAAGCGGCCACCAAAGCGACCGTGCAGACCATGAGCACCCAATTGACCGGACCTATATAGATCTGGCCGATTTGACTTGCGGAAGTATGCCGCACAGCCAAACGGGGCAGATACCCCAGCTGAATGGCTTGCCGAGTCAAGGAAAACGGCGCCGCTGATCACGGCCTGGGACGCGATGATCGTGGAGAGGGTGGCTAACAACACCGTCGGGGCCATGGCCCACGAGGGGACCATGGCATAGAAAGGATGATGCGTCGCTCCGGGGCTAACCAGAAGAACGGCTCCCTGCCCGAAATAATTCAGCACTAACGCAGGGAAGACCAGGGTAAACCAGGTGAGACGAATGGGCCTCGTACCAAAGTGGCCCATGTCCGCATAGAGTGCCTCAGTCCCGGTGACGACCAAAAAAACCGCACCTAACACCACAAACCCGTGCAGTTTGTTAAGAATCAGAAAACGGACAGCGTGCCACGGGAAAATCGCGGAGAGCACCTGCGGGGTATGGGCAACTTGGAGTGCTCCGGTAACGGCGAGGAAACAGAGCCAAACCAGAATCACCGGCCCGAAAAGGCTGCCCACCCTTGCAGGACCGTGGCGCTGTATCAGGAACAAGCCAATGAGGATTGCAATGGTGAGGGGGATCACATAGGAGCCCAAGACGGGAGTCATGATGCCGATGCCTTCCACTGCACTCAAAACGGAAATCGCAGGGGTGATCATGCCATCCCCATACAGTAGGCACGCAGCAAAGAGACCCAGAAGAAAAATGCTCAGTCGAGGCCCGTTTTCGGAGTACTATTTTGACCGCGCACCAGTGCGGTCAACGCGATGACACCCCCTTCCCCGTGGTTGTCCGCGCGAAAGACGAAGATCAAGTATTTGAGGCCAACAATCATTACCAGCGCCCAAAACATCAGCGACAGGATCCCCATCACGTTGGCATGGGTCACCTCAATGCCGTATTCGCCGTGGAAACACTCCCGTATCGCATAGATAGGGCTGGTGGCGATATCACCGAAAACCACCCCGAGGGCAGCCAATGAGAGCCGTGCCAGACGACTGTCCATAGTGGGCTGAGTGTCGTCATTTGGAGACTTTGTCAGGTTCGTTTTTTCAGATCCTCCTTTGAAAACAATCATCCCTTGATACTCCTTCTCATCCCAAAGGACATCGGTCCGAGGCGACTGAACGCGTGGTTTTCCCGCGAATTTTCGGAATACCCAAGACGAGTGCTCGACGGAAAGATCTCCCTGACACGTACCCCGACCCCTCAACGCACTGACGTCGCTCCAAAGAGCGATACGCAGCCGGAGTGTGCGAAAATGTGGAGAGGGCTTGCCTGTCGGGGTTGAATGCCGAGCGGGTGCAGAATCCGGAAGAATCATTCATCGGTGCAAGCTTCTTCCCGGCACAAAAGGGGGCCCAGCAGCCTGAAATGAAAGACCAAGAAGGAACACAATGCAGGGCGAAAGTCGAAGGCAACGGTCTTCCTTAGAGCAGCCACACTGACTCTGCCTCGCCCGCAGAGGTCAGGCTCGCGGAAAAGACACCAAGTAATGCAAATTGGTCCGCCTCGGACTCATGTGCCACAGGTGCCGGGGGAAGTAAAGTATCTTTTCCGCGTGAAAGATGGGGTGGGCCTCTTGTTTCCGTGTGCATACCCCATGCCGTCAGGTACAGAGACGGGCCGGAATTTCCGGGAACCGGCAAGAGGAAGCTATAAGGTAATCATTCAGCGCGACCCTCTTGTGAACTCCCATGACCTGGATAGTCACAACGAACCATGAAAATGCCACTCTGCCCAGCGACCAGCGGGAGCTGGCAAGTGCTTAAAGTTCTTGGGGATGGGGGTTCGGGGGAAGGCCCTTCTTGAAAGAAGAGCCTTCCCCCGAAAATGCATTTTCATAGGAACATTACGGCCCTTCAGGGTGTGTACCGCGGTTTTCCCCTGCAAAATCGCAGTATTCAGGCTGGGTTTCTGCCCCCACCCCGGCGTGGGAAGTCAAAAGGCCCTTGCCCCGTGACCATATTTTGACTATATGTGTGCGGAGTCAGGAAAGCGGAGGGCAAGATGATACTCAGCAAATTTCAGGCCATTCTCCTTACGTGCGCGATCGTGTGCCTCGCAGGATGCACCAGCAACGAAAAGGGGTCTGCCGCTGCTCCCTCGCATCCGTCCACTTCCCCTGCCGCGACGGAAAAACCGGGCCAACCCGTGTATGGCGACATGATCGTGAGAGGAAGCATCGGGGATGCGTCCGTGCTCTTGCCGGTGCTTGCCTCGGACTCTGCCAGCGGGGACATCATCGGCCTCGTGTACAACGGTCTGGTGAGATATGACAAGAATATCATCCTGGAAGGTGACCTGGCTGAAAAATGGGACATCTCGGACGACAACCTCACGATCCGGTTCCATTTGCGCAAGGGCGTAACATGGCACGACGGCAAGCCATTTACGAGCAAGGATGTGGAATACACGTATAAGGTGATCATCGATCCGGCTACGCCCACCGCGTACGCGACGGATTTTCTGAAAGTAAAAGAATTTCGACGTACTCGACCCTTACACGGTAGAAGTCACCTATGATAAACCGTATGCCCCCGCGTTGGGGTCGTGGGGTACGTCATGCTTCCAAGCCATCTTCTGGAAGGCAAGGACATCACCAAAAGCCCACTCAAGCGAGACCCATAGGGACAGGTCCGTATAAGTTCAACGAATGGAAAACAGGCGAGAAGATCGTGGTGGATAGCTATCACGATTATTTTGAGCACAGGCCGTATATCGATCGGGTCATGACCCGCATCATCCCGGATCTTGCGACCATGTTTCTCGAGCTGAAGGCGGGCCGGTTGGATCAGATGGTGTTGACGCCTTTGCAGTACACCCGCCAGACCAGCACGAAGTGGTTCAAGGAGAACTTCGCCAGGTACAAATACCTCACGTTCAACTACACCTATCTGGGATACAATCTCAAGGACTGGCGGTTCAAGGACAGAAAGGTCAGGCAGGCGCTCACCACCGCGATCAACCGCGAAAATATTGTCAAAGGCATTCTCCTGGGATTGGGGCAAGTGGCGTACACGCCGTACAAGCCGGATTCCTTTTGGTACAACCCCCACGTGAAAAAATTCTCTTACAATCCGGAAAAGGCGAGGCAGATGTTGGCCGATGCCGGCTGGACGCAGACGAACGAGGAGGGTATCCTGGTCAAGGACGGTAAGCCCTTTGAATTCACCATCATCACCAACCAGGGTAACGAACTGCGCAAGAATACGGCCACTCTCATTCAGGCTGACCTGAGAAAGATCGGCGTAAAGGTGAACATACGCGTCATCGAATGGGCTGCATTCCTGAAGAACTTCATCAATAAGCGCAAGTTCGAGGCCTGCCTCCTGGGATGGGGCATCGGGGTGGATCCGAACCAAATCGACATCTGGAATTCTGAGAAGACCGGCGAAACCCAGCTCAACTTCATTACGTATCAAAATCCCGAGGTGGACCGGTTGCTGGAACTGGGAGCATCGACGTACGACCGGAACGAGAGAAAAAAATACTATGACCGGTTCCAGGAAATCATCGCGGAAGACCAACCCTACACGTTTCTGTATGTGGCGGACGCGCTTCCGATGATCAGCTCTCGATTCAAAGAAGTGAAGCCTGCTCCCCTGGGAATCGGATACAATTTCATTGACTGGTACGTTCCCAAGGCCGAGCAGAAGTATCAGATCCAACCTTGAGGTGACATGAGTCGGTATCTCCTGAAACGCCTGATCTTGATGATCCCCGTGCTGCTGGGTATTACCATTATTTCGTTCTCGGTAATGAAACTCGCGCCTGGCGATCCCACCAGCCTGGTGACCGATCTCAATCCCCAGATGAACGCGGAAGCCATCGCGAGGATACGCGCGCATTACGGTCTGGATCAGCCGTGGTACATTCAATACCTCAAATGGCTGAAAAACATGATGATGCTCGATTTCGGCACCTCGTTCGCGTCGGACAACAGGCCGGTCATCGACAAGATCAAGGAACGGATTCCCATAACGTTATTGATCAACGTGCTTTCCATGATCCTGATTCTTGCCGTGGCAATTCCCATAGGGGTCATGTCCGCGGTGAAGCAGAATTCCCTGTTTGACAAGGGTTCCACGGTATTTGTGTTCCTGGGATTTGCGATTCCTTCGTTCTGGTTGGCCCTGCTGCTCATGATACTCTTTGGGGTCAAGCTTGACTGGTTGCCGATTTCGGGGTTTCGTTTCTTTGAATTATATGGAGTTGTCTTTCTCTAGCAGGATTCTCGACATTGCGAAGCACCTGATTCTTCCTGTGTTTGTGTCTTCATTTGGCGGCCTCGCGGGCATGAGCCGGTACACGCGTTTCGAACATGCTGGAGGTCATTCGGCAGGACTACATCACCACTGCGCGAGCCAAAGGCCTGGATGAACGGACGGTCATATTCCGCCACGCGTTACGGAATGCCTTGCTGCCGGTCATCACGCTGCTCGGCCTTTCCATTCCGGGCCTTGTGGGCGGCGGGGTGATCTTCGAGACGATTTTTCGATTCCCGGCATGGGGCTGCTCTTTTATCAATCGGTCATGATGAGGGATTATCCTACCATCATGGGAATTCTCGTCATAGGAGCCATTTTGACCCTCGTCGGAAACCTGCTGGCCGATCTGGCTTACTCCATCGCTGACCCTCGTATTCGGGTCGGGGACTGAGGCAGTCATGGAACCTGGATACTGCGGAGCGCGCGAAAAGAGCAGGAGCAGCAATGATCTTTGGTGACTTTTCACGCCGGCTGGCAAAGAACAAAATGGCCATGGCCGGTCTCCTGGTGGTGATGATTCTGTTCGTGGTCGCGATCGGCGCGAATTATCTGTCACCGTACCCGCCGGATGAGATAGACGTGGACAATATACTGGCGGCACCTAACCACGTGCACTGGTTAGGGACGGATATTCTGGGTCGCGATGTCCTTTCCCGCATGATCCACGGCGCGGGAGTGTCGCTGAGCGTGGGCTTTGTCGCAGTCGGCATATCTACCATGATCGGCGTAGGGCTGGGTGCGGTCTCGGGATACTATTCCGGAACGGTGGACCGAATCATCATGAGATTCGTGGACATCATGCTCTGTTTCCCGTCGTTCTTTCTCATCCTGGCAGTGATCGCGTTTGTCGGTCCCAGCATCTGGAATATCATGATTGTCATCGGCGTGACCTCTTGGATGGGGGTGACACGGCTGGTGCGCGCGGAGTTCCTCAGCATCCGGGAGCGGGATTTTGTCAAGGCAGCGATCAGTCAGGGAGCGGGGGACTTGAGGATTATCTTTCTGCACATTCTCCCGAACGCCATGGCGCCGATCCTGGTGGCAGCCACGCTCGGAGTGGCTTCTGCCGTGCTGCTGGAATCCAGTTTGTCCTTTCTGGGCCTTGGTGTACAGCCGCCTGATCCGTCTTGGGGAAATATGCTCACCGAGGGCAAGGACAACATAGAAATCGCGTGGTGGCTTTCGCTCTATCCCGGTCTGGCTATCCTCATTACCGTCCTGGGGTATAATCTCCTCGGGGAAGGTATCCGAGATACTCTCGATCCAAGACTGAGACAGTGAGGCGCAGAAGAATGCACGCATAACAGCGGTTCCGGGAAAAATGGCTTGACGGAAGACAGGCTTTCCCTGACTGTGTGCAAGAATGTGTCTATCCTGAAGCACGGCGAGTACCTGTGGGTCTATCGTATGGCTGACGAAACCGAGTCAAGGAATACCATGAACGAGGAAAACGGAGAGCACAGCCGGATGTCCTTTATGGACCATCTGGAGGAGCTGAGATCTCGCCTGCTCAGGGCGACGCTTGCGATCATTGCGGCATTCGGTGTGTGCATGTTTTTCGGGGAAGACCTTTTCTCTACCCTGGCTTCGCCGATTCTCAAAATCCTTCCCAAAGGAACCCCTATCGTATTCCCGCGGGTCCAGGACCCGTTTTTTGTATATTTGAAGGTAGCCTTTGTCACAGGTTTGTTCATCGTAATTCCCTATGTGCTGTACCAATTATGGGCGTTTATACGACCAGGTCTTTACCCGAAGGAGCGCAAACTTGCCGCTCCCTTTGTGATTCTTGCCACGTTTCTGTTCTACCTGGGCGCAGCCTTTGCGTACTTCCTTGTGTTGCCCGCAGCGTTCAGGTTTTTCCTGAGTTATTCAACGACTCAACTCCAGCCTTTGATCAACATGCGGGAATACGTGGACCTGGTGATGCTCCTGCTGTTGGCGTTCGCAGGGGTATTCGAAACACCGATCTTCATTGTGTTTCTCGGGCTGATAGGCCTCTTTAACAGCGGGCAGCTCAGACGAGGAAGGCGGTATTTCATCGTCATTGCGTTCGTCATTGGCGCGATCTTGTCACCTACGCCAGATCCCTTCAATCAGACTCTCATGGCCGTACCCATGTTGTTGCTGTACGAGGTGGGTATCCGATTTCTCGCGGCCATTGAGAGGAAACGCGAACGTGAGGCCGCAGAAGAGGAGCAAGAAGACGAGCAGGACAAAACGCCCGTTCCCTGATGAGGTGCCCCTGGATTGAAGGCGCTCTTTCTTACCGATTTGCTCTTGTTAGCACAACCTGCGCGACCGAATTTCCGCGACAGCATACTCCCGCTCTGCCTCTGATCATCGGATGAGGGCCAGGACGCTCCGTACTCGGTTGCTAAAGAAAGGATTTGGCGATCTGAGGGCAGCCTCCTTGACCAGTGGGGTTTTCTTCCTGGACGCGATGTGAGTTTTCGGGTGGTCCACCACGGTTATTCGCACCGGCGCGGTGCCGGGCTTGACCATTCCCAGACCGAGCGCGGCTGAGAGCGAGAGATCTATGACCCGGTCATTCACGAACGGACCGCGGTCGTTGATGCGCACCACCACTTCTTTACCGTTGTCCAGGTTTTTCACCTTCACCAAGGTTTTCAAGGGCAGCACATTGTTGGCCGCGGTGAGCTCGTGCATGTCGTAGACTTCCCCGGACGCGGTTTTCTTGCCGTGAAATCCGGGCCCGTACCAGGATGCGACGCCGTCCTGTGTAAAGCCGGGTTCGACTTTTTTCAGGGGATGGTAGGTCTTTCCTCGCACGGTGTAAGGAGGACCGCATTCGCGCTTGACTTCCTGGATCTTTGCCGCACAACCCGACATAATTAAGAGAAGAACAGCACTTATGCACACATGTTGCGAAGAAAACAGCATGGGACACCTGATATAACAATACCAAACAATTATAATGCCAGGAGATACTTAGCACACAAAGGCTGTCCTCGTCAAGATGAACCGAAGGCTCTCATGCCAATGTGCGTACAAAAGTCAAAATGGCCGGGTAACGGATCGGAGATTTGGTCGATCCGTTGCCGAAAGTTCTGATTGAATGGCCCGGGCTTTGGAAGGAAAGCGAGGGTCCTTTAATCGAAGATTCAAGGACTCTGCGTAGCTCGCAGTCCAGCGGGGCCTCTGGAGGGCAAAGAAAGATCACACAGACAAAACTATGGGCTTCCAGTATACGCGTGTGGCGATGAGACAGTTTGGACTCGTCCAAAGCGGAGGAGAGCCGGTGCTGGTATCCTGTGCCCTGTCATACGCGTGAAAGCGTGCTGATATGGGGCACTCTAGTGCGAACCATGTTTCATTGCTTTGGCCCGAGGTTCAGAGACAGGGCTTCCCGGCAGTAGAGGAGTGCCTCCTCTCTCCAAACGACCCGCATTGCCAGTATGGCCCTTCCTTGGGGGTAGCGTGGTGAAAGCGAAATGGAATTGACTGCTTGACGCGTCACAGGAAAACAGTTTAATCTCATCGAGACGAGTCAACGCGGTGACCGGTGCAGCTGAAGGGTGGCCAAAAGCGGTGATCTGGTGGCTGTTCCTCGGACTCGTCTTTTCGAGAGAAGCGCGATGAATGCAGTACAGGCCCAGCCAGGACGACGCAGCCCGGAAGACCCCACGCGAGGCGATGGTCGTCCGAGTTTAGGTCGTTCAGGGAGACGAATTCCATGAGGCTGAGATATTTTTGGACCATCTGCACCGTGGGAGCCCTGTTGGGTTTCACCGGTTGCGACCCCGCGTCTCTTATCAAGAGTAAGGTGCCGGGGCCCCTGAAAGACCTCTTAACCTTCGAGAGCACTCGTCTTGCAGTGTCCAAACCGATCACGTCGGTTGAGATCGTGTATCCCAAAGCGAAAGAGGTGTATGGTTCGACAGAGCCTGTGAACTTCCAGGCCAAGGTGAATACGGGAAAGACCAAACTTCCTGCTCCGCCGACGATCTCCTGGACTTTGATTGCTGACGCGGGCAAGAAAAAAACAGTTCTCGGAAAAGGAGAGCGAATCAGCAAGCGTCTCGAGGCCGGGAAATACCAGGCCGAAGTGACCGTGCAAGTTGCCGCTCAGGAAGTCATTAAGAAGGTGGCGTTTCGCGTGGCCCTTCGGATGCTCGGGAAGATCGTAGGTACCGAGGGTAAGGGCATACCCGGGGTTGACATTCAGGTCATGAAACTCGACGACCAAACCGTTCTCTCGCAAGCCCGGTCCGACGGGAACGGAACGTTCGCGATCGAGTTGCCCGCTGAGGGTCATGTCATTGTAAGACCAAAGAAAAGCGGTTTCAACTTTTCCCCCGCCTCTCAGATCCTCCAGTTTTCCGCAACGCCCGTCAAGATCGAGTTCACCGGAGTTGAATCGGAGATCACCGACATTCGGCTCACGCAAACGGAGAATCCTCAGGTGAGTGTGGCGCAATTGTGCCCTGGGGAACAGGTTTCGCTTTCGTTTAAGCTCAAAGCCAAGAGCCCACCGGAGGCCTTTCAGGTGGCTCTGGTGAAACGAGAAAACCAGAGCGAGCAGGTCATTCGATTGAACCAGGAAAGCAACTCAAACGCCGCGCACGCTACAACCTCAACTGAGTCAAAGACGTTGAAGGTTCGCCTCCCGGAAAACGCGAACCTCGGTTCGGGCTCATTCAAGGGCCGGTTGCGACTGACGGTGACCGACCAAAAAGGCAACACTTATGCGCTTGAAGCGCCCGGTACGCTGAGCGTGGATGTCTCCGGATGCTTTTACAAAGCAGCGACCGAAGCGTCAGCCCTGTTGCGCGCCGGAAAACTGGAAAACGCTCTGGCGCGGTTCCATTCTGCCGAAAAACTCGCGAGGGAGCTCGAAGACTCGCCAGAAACTACCGCGACGCTGACCACGGTCTATGTCAATAGCGCAATCGCGCTTCTCATGTCTGCTCAGGCGGAGAATCCGAAGAGCGGTCAGCGACGGGCAACGCTTGAGGCAGCGCTCTTGGACCTGAATCGCGTCCTGGGAACTCAGCCCAGAAACGGAGAGGCTCTCTTTCTCAAAGGAGTAGGCGACTATTTCGCGGAAGACTACAAATCCGCGGTGACAGATTTTGACCGGGTGTTGCTCAGTCAGGTGGGCAATTCAGACGCGAAACTCTTGAGAGCATTTGCACGTCTGAAAACAGGCCTGAAGGGGAATGTTTCGTCTGCGGTAGACGATCTGACGGGAATCCTGACCGAAGATCCATCCAGGACCGATCTGCGAAAAGTCCGCAGGACAGCTCTGAAACTTGTCGCGCAATACCAGGATCGCAAGGATGATGAGAAGATAGACACGTCGGAGATTACTCTCCCGGACATTGGCTCGGTTTTGGATCTGAAGAAGTATATTCTCAAGTGATGGCAGCACCGCGCGTGTCAAACAGGCTGCGGCTAGTTGATTACTGGATGTCCTAAATGGGGTGGCGGATTTTCGAACCGTGCAGTGAGTTACCCGAACCTCATCTGTCGAGAAAAGACCTCGCATGATGCGGTTCCCTTCGGTTACCCCATTCTACGGACCTGAGGCTTTGTTCACACGGAGGTAACTGTAATGAGGAAATCCAGAGGGGATGGTACTGTCGCCTTTGTGCGGATCGATGTGGTATTCTGAGATTGGCCGACCGCCCTGCAAGTAGGGGAGAGGTCGTGCAAGAAAGAGGAAGAGGCCTCTGTCCATCACACACAGTGGGAAGGCAATGCCCGAGCGCGTATCCGAGAGGCTGTGGCGCAGGTTGGAGCTTTTCCGACAAGGTCGCACGATGGGGTCAGTTTGCACAACTCCTCATAAGGACTGCCCAAGGAAAGACTTAGTCCGGCAGACTCTTGAGAGCCTCTCTGTGACTCCAAGATGGCCGTGGGAACGCTCCAGAACCATGATGCAGCCCCGAAGAAACGGTTCGCGATGGGCTAAAGGCTTGCTTTTTCATGCCCCTACCCTTCTTGTGTTCCTCATGTGCGCGCTGGTCGGCGGTTGCTTTACTACTCAGAGAATGAGAGAAATCAGCCAGGATCCTTATCCGACCATATTTCAGGATGAGTCTACCGTTCGGTTTGGTGATCCGAAAGACGACGTGTTAGTGGAAGTACGACGTGCGAAGACTTCGCGGCCGGTTAACGATTTGGCCATCCAGTACGGCGCGTTGTTTCCGGGTGGTGAGGTGATCCGGCCTGGAGACACGGAAGAGTACGTGAAAATTGACGGAAGAAACGCTTATAAAGTCGTCTTCAAAAAGAAATACATCCGCAAGCGCAAGCGAATCGGCACAGATGATAAGGACTCGTCCAAAGGGATCGCCCCGGGTTGGAAGTCAGTCACCTTGCACGATTCTGAGACGGGAAAGCCGGTTCCGGTGCTCTATGGGCCTATCATTCCTAGAGAAAAGACCCTGTACCTTGTGGCTGGCGATTCGGAGGTATATGCTATCCTTATGAGAGCTGACGGCGATGCTATCGAACCTGCGAAGAAGAAATTTGAGAAATTTGTCCGCGAAGAAATCAAATACAAATAGAAGGCGATCATGGCCGGGCAGCATCGATAGCACACGAGAAGAGGAGTCGCAATCGTGAAATATGTGGGAACGGTTTATCGACCTCCCAGTGAGGCGTACAGCCTGATTATACAGGCGACCATAGGATGTAATCATAACAAATGCACGTTTTGTGGCAGCTATCGGGACAAGAAGTTTGCCATCCGGAGCATACAAGAAATCAGGGCAGACCTCGAGGAGGCCAGGCATATGGGGCCTGTGCAAAAGGTCTTCCTGGCAGATGGCGACGCGTTATGCCTTTCACAGAGAAGACTGGAAGAGATACTCCATGCAGTAAACGAGTACATCCCGTCCGTGGAGAGAATCGGCATTTACGCCAATGCCAGGAATGTGCTCCGCAAATCGCCGGAAGACTTGCAGGCGCTTAAAGCTCTCAAGCTCGGGATCATCTACGTGGGCCTGGAAACCGGAGACGGGGAGCTGCTGAAGAAGATCCAAAAGGGATCGACGTACCGACCAGCTCGTGCAAGCGGCCAAGAGGGTGAAGGACTCAGGCATTGCCCTTTCTGTGACTGTTCTCTTGGGCATAGGCGGCGTTGAGGGCAGCCGGAGGCACGCTTCCGAGACAGCAAGGATATTGACCGACATGGATCCCGACTTTGTGGGTGCATTGAGTGTCATCCTTGTTCCAGGAACGCCCTTGCACGACGAGTACCCTGGCAGGAAACTTCCAGTTGCCGGATCCGTTTGGCATGATTGAGGAATTGCGCACAATGATCGCAGAGTCTTCTTTCACTCAATGCGTATTCAGGTCAAACCATGCATCCAATTATTTACCGGTAAAGGCTACGCTCCCGCGTGACAAGAAGGCCATTCTCGAAGCGATTGACGCGGTGCTACAGACTCGCGATCACGCTCGCCTCAGGCCGGAGTATATGCGGGCTCTTTAGAAAGACCGATTCTAGGTCACGGGCGCGCATGAGGTTCAGAGAGATGTGCGTTATTCAGGCTGCCAGACGTTTGGGAACCGGGTAACGCATGGTGAATGGATAATGCGCGGGTCGTACACATTACGTGATCGGTGGAGAATTGGGCTAAATGCGAAACCCGCCCAACGAATGCCAGGGGGATTCACGGTCTCCGATGTGGGGAGCGCACTCCTTGTGCACACGATCATTGGGCACTTGTCTAGGGGGATACCGGGGGAAACGACATGAGCTAGGGTCTGTCATGTAAGGGCTATACTAAGTGAGCCGGTGCAATTGAATTCACGGGCTCTGCACGAGGCGCTTGGGACGAAGCGGCTTGTGTCCGTAGGCCTCTTGGCCCGTAGTGATTGTGTGGAATGGTGGTATTCTGATAGCCCTTCACTGGCTTCCGTATGCAAGTGCGCTTCCCTCCAACCCCTCCAGGGGGGCTACACGTGGCAGGATTCCTGGGAATTGATTGCGGTTCTATCAGTCTCAATCTCGTATTGTTGAGGGAAGAAGCAGGCAACCCCATTTGTTTGTACCGAAGAATTCGGGGACGCTCGCTTCAGGCGCTGATTGAAGCGCTGGATGAAATCAAAGCCACCTCCCGCGGCGATCTTCGCTTAGCATCAGCCATGGTCACGGGCAGCGCGCGTGACCTGTTTTCTCGATCCTTGGAAATACCTGCCGTCAATGAGATCACCGCTCACACGACCGGGGTATTTCGGGTAAATCCTGAGGTACGGACAGTCATAGAGGTCGGGGGCCAGGACTCCAAGTTCATAAAGATAGAAACCTCCTGCAGAGGGGCCCACCCCACACGTCTCGGTATTCCGCATGAACGAAGTATGTGCTGCCGGCACAGGCGCGTTTCTGGATGAGCAGGCGGATCGTTTGGGAATCCCCGTCGAATCATTCGGTCCGCTGGCGCTTCAAAGCGATAAGCCCGCGCCCATTGCCGGACGCTCCGCGGTGTTCGCAAAAACGGATATGATACATCAGGCTCAGGAAGGGACCCCGGTTCCTGATATTCTGTTAGGTTTGGCCTTTGCCCTGGTCCGCAACTACATGGCGACCCTCATTCGGGGAGAATCCCTGGAACCTTTGGTAGCATTGCAGGGCGGGGTCATGAACAACCAGGCAGTGGTCAGGGCCTTTCAAGAGCTCC
This sequence comes from uncultured delta proteobacterium, assembly GCA_963760985.1. Classification (GTDB taxonomy): domain Bacteria; phylum Desulfobacterota; class Desulfomonilia; order Desulfomonilales; family Desulfomonilaceae; genus JACRDG01. The sequence goes on from CAVXFM010000004.1 coordinate 617,804, forward strand.
TCCGGATTCCGACAGACCTGATTATCAAGCCCTCCCATTTTGAAGTTCTGGGTGCGTGGGGATGCGCGGTTCTTGCAGAACGAGGAAAGCCCGTCCCAGGGCTGTGCCTGGAAGAACTCAAAGCCCGTGCGCAAAGAGCGTTGCACGCTCCGCCTTCGAGGACCTTTTTTCCCCGTCTTTTCACCGCGAAGGGAGCGAGCGTCACCACCATGCACGGGGATGAGACGAGGTCCGAGGATCATGCACCAGTAGAATTGCTACACACTCACGCTGCTCCGCGGTGCGCCGAGAATCGGCACACGGTCGAGCCTCCCCTGGTACTGGGATTGGACGTGGGGTCGGTTTCGGTAAAGGGAGTCATGGTCGATGCAACCGGCCGCATTGTGAAACAAGATTATCGGCTGTCGCGGTCCCGTCCTCTTGAAACAGCGGACGAGGTGATACGGTCTCTGACCGAGGGTGCGTTGGCCCCGGACGTGGTGGCAGTCACGGGAAGCGGCAGACAGCTCATCGGCAGGCTTCTTTCTGCAGACCTCATTGTCAACGAAATCATCGCTCAAGCCCAGGCAGCGCTGAGCTACGACCCGGACACGAACACCGTGGTGGAAATCGGAGGGCAAGACTCCAAATGGATCTCCCTGGAGAACGGTAATATCCAAGACTTTGAGATGAACCGAGTGTGCGCTGCCGGCACGGGCAGCTTCTTGATGGCCCAGGCCAACCGGTTGGGATTGGACATGGGCAAGGCCTTTGCCGATGCGGCATTCGCCTCCCCTACCCCCGCAGATCTGGGAAATCGCTGCACGGTATTCATGGAATCGGATCTGATTCATCACCAAAACAACGGCGCGTCCGTGCAGGACCTGGCAGCGGGGGTCTGTATCAGCATTGTGCAAAACTACTTGGAAAGAGTGGCAAATCATAAGCCCCTCGGAGAGAAGGTCTTGTTCCTTGGTGGTGTGGCAGCTTCAGACGCGGTAAGGGTCGCGATGGAGCAGTACACGGGACGAGATTTTCGCACGCCGGATTTCTCCAGTGTTTCAGGCGCACTCGGGGCTGCGCTCAAGGCGTGGGAAGCCTTGAGAAACGGCGAGATCGCTCCGCGTGAGCGCAAGGACATCGCGTACCGATTCCTCGAGAATCCAAAGAAGTCAATTCCAGTGCCGAGGTTGCACGAATGAGTGCCGCGTGCATCGGTACGAGTATGACCGTCGCACCATCTTTCACGGAGGACTCTGTGACCGTTGGGAAACAGAAAAACACGTGAAACCGACCAAGGAGGAACCAGACGCTTTCACCTTGCGGTCGCGCCTTTTGGACGCGTGTATGGCGTCAAAGGTCGATGCCACAGATTCATGGGGGATGGCTCGATCCCCGCAATTCTACGACTGGTTTCCCTTTTGGAAAGCATTTTGCCGCGGAGTTGGGAATCGAGCTGACAGTCCCTCGGCCTGCCAATAGGAAGCAATTTGAACAAGGCTCGCGTTTCCTTCGCGTAGAAACGTGCCTTCCCATGAAAGTCCTGGCCGGACAGGTGTGCGACCTGGCTGCGGAAGGAGTAAGGACGCTGTTTCATCCGGTAATCCTCAGCGAACAACCTCTCACACCGGACGAAGGGCCTTTGGAACACTGCCCTTATATCCAGGCTTCCTCACAACTCTTCAGGGACGTGCTGGATTTCACGTGGAAGGAACCGGTAATAAGCCTGGCTTTGGATCCTGATTCCTTTCGACGTGAGCATATCCGCTTTGCCCGAAGCCTGGGGTTTTCTCACGCCAGAGCGCTCAAGGCTCTGAATGCGGGGCTTGAGCAGCTCTCGATCTTCCGCGGGCAACTCTGGGATGCGGGGGAAGGGTTTCTGAATGCACTTGGCCCACAGGAGCAGGCTCTCGTCGTCCTGGGGAAGCCGTATCATAACGCGGACAGTTTCCTCAATATGAACCTCAATGGGATTTTTCACAGGCTCGGCGTGCGCGCACTGCCCTCGGATCTGTATCCGATGAGACAGGAACCCGTTGCCTCTGAGGTGCCGTGGAAATATCAGAGTGAAATGATTCGAGTTGCGCGGGAACTGGCCGACGAACCCAGGCTTTTCCCCGTCATGATCACTTTCTTTGGTTGCGGGCCCGATCCTTTCACCCTCAGGCACATCAAAGACGCGCTGAAAGGCAAACCGCTCCTGGTCTTGGAGATGGACGAGCACTCATCTCGTGCGGGTGTGATCACCAGAATCGAAGCCTTCCTCGACCAAATGAAACGTCACACTTGCCCACAAAAGCCGGCTCTGCGTACACCACCACCGGCCGGTGAGAGAAAAGCGACCATCATTGACCTCCCTGTGTCCCTTTCACGGTCATTGTTGCTGAGCAGGGCACGATTCTTAGCGCCAAATCCGATAGAGGACCACTCGCGGCGATCCGCTCAGTTCCTGACGTCGTCCGTCGGGCCAAAGCCTGACGTGATGTACCTTCCTTACTTGGGCGATCACACCTGGGCGCTTTCAGGCGCGGCCCGTTCCTTGGACATTGACGCCCGGGTATTGCCGCCACCGGATGAGGAATCTCAACGATTGGGAAGGCCACATGCAGTCGGAGGGGAGTGTCATCCGTACGTCCTTGTATTGGGCGATTATCTCAAAATCGCTCAATCCCTTTCGTCCCACGAAGGTGAGCGTTCCCGATTCTACATGTTGAGCGCGGACGCGTGCCGGTTGGGCCAATATCCGCTGTACATTGACAAGATTCGGCAACAACTCGGCCTTTCCCTCGGGGTAATTTTCGACGTCAATGATGGACTGAAATCCTTTGGATTGTCTCCGTTGAACCGTCAAAGAGCCCTTCTGCGGGTCTGGGAAGGGCTCACCGCGTACGATGTGCTCGCGCGAGCCTTGTACGAAGTTCGTCCGTTCGCGACCGATCCTGAGGTGTTGAATCGGGTGTATAAAGAGGCCTGCGACACCCTGCACGAAGGTCTCTCGTGCGGCCGGGTTCATCAGAGCCTGGAGGGCGCCCTGCAGACCCTGTATGCGGTCCCCACAGAGGAAGGGGAGCCGAAACCCGAGGTCGCGATCACCGGCGATTACTATACCCGCGTGGTACCCTTTGCGAACAACGACGTGCACAAGGAGGTGGAAGCGCTGGGAGGCACGCTCCGGCCGCCGCCAGCCTATTCGGATTGTTTCAAGATGTCCGTTATGCGAGCCTCCGTGTGGAGCGTTTTGAACTATAACGCCCTGTCTGCTGCTCGCAACGGTCTGTTCTACGTCCTGATGGCCATGTCCGAGCTCAAGCTGAAACGTTCTCCTGCTGCCCGCCGTGCGATCGATGCGCCCCTGGACATCGCGGGATTCCACATGTGGAAAACTGCCTCGGACCACGCGGAGACTCGCCTTCCTGCAGGGATCACCGCGCCGGTGGCGACGGCATTGCAAGAGGTGGAACGCAAAGCGGACGGAATCCTCAACCTCATGACCCTCAACTGCTCTTTTGGCACGGTGGTGACAGCCGCACTTTCAAGGGCGCTGAAGCAAGGCCATGCAACGCCGATGCTGACGCTGATCTACGACGGCCTGAAGAAGACCAACGAAAAGACGCGGCTTGAAGCATTCATGGAACAAGTATGGGATCATTTCAGGAACAGGCAGAACCGCGACAGGAAACGCAGGGCCAGCATGTGAACTCGCGAGCCTGACCGCGCTTCGGCCGCGTGGCAGCTGCCCGACAGCATTACCTGGATGGGCGCACCACAGTGTGATACCGATTCGCGTTCACCTATCTAAAACCGTAGGGCTGTGGTTCTCCTGAGCGCAGTGATGAGACGGCCTTGCGTCGTCCGTAGCGAATGAGATCCCCAGCTTGAAGCAGCAACCAAGTGATAAATTTGAAAGCGAATCGGTATGAGAAGAATCTCACGGACAGACCCCGTGGCAACGACCTCAACCGCGAGTGGATGTCTCCACGAAATTACGGTTCTGTTGCAAAGAATCTTGACGGCATCGCGTGAAACGTGGTTTTTGATACCCCAGAGGGAAACGTTGCCATGAAGAACGGTGTACTGTACGGAATCAGCCTTGGGCCTGGAGACCCTGAACTGATCACGGTGAAGGGAGCAGCGATCCTTGCCGCGTGTCGTCATGTGTTCGTTCCCCGAGGCCGCGACGGCTCGGAAAACGCAGTCCTTGCCCTTGCGGCAAATCACCTCAATCCCGAGGCTCGCGTGCACGAAGTCATATTCCCCACATCCACCGATCGTTCCGAAGTGGAGGCAGCGTGGGGAGAATCAGCGCCGACAATCGCGGAGCTACTGGAAAGCGGAGAAGACGTGTGCCTTATTGCACGCGGCAACATACAGCTTTACAGCAGCTATTCCGGGTGCCTTCGGGTGCTTCGCCGCCGAATTCCTGATCTGGAAGTGATCACCATTCCGGGCATCACTCCCTTTGGAGCTGCCGCGGCGCTCACGAACTTTCCTCTCGGCCGTGCAAAGGAACCGATAATCATTCTCCCCAGTGCGGAAGATCTCGAAGCAATACGCCGCGCCCTGGCTGCGGGGAACACGCTGATTTTGATGAACATCGGGCGACGGTTGGGAGGAGTCCTTGACGTCCTCGAAGCAGGCGGAGCCATAGGCCGAAGCGTATTCGTGTCTCGTGCAGGCATGGAAGACCAGTTCATAGAAACCGATCTCAGGAACTTGAGAGGGCGGGACGCTGAAATTCAGCACCTGTCGACCATACTTGTTCGGAGTAAAATCGAGGAATCAGGCTGATGCCGCGGTGCGTTCATCGGCCATCGCTTCCCACTGGCGCGGTTCTACAGAGGCGGTGGTCCGGCAAGGACGTATATTGATTCGCTTTCACACGCACAAGATCGTAGGGCCGGGGATCTCCTGAGCCAAGTGATGAGACGGCTCTGCGTCGTCTGTAGCGAAGAGGTGTCCAGCCTGCAGCCTGCGCCAAGTGGTACGGGCCAAATCGAACCGGCATGAGGAGGCTGCGCAGCCCCCCGGCCGGACCGGCAAAGGAACTATTATGATATCGATTGACAAAATTGCTTCAGAACAAGGCCTGGATCGGGAAGATATCATCGAACTCTTGGAGGACTTTCTGCACTACACGGAAACAGAGGACTTGGTTGCGCTTCAAGAAGCCCTTGCTCGCGGAGACCGTGAGGCAATGAGAGACCACGCGCATTCCATTAAGGGCGCGGCTCTCAACCTGAAGCTCTCGGCCATTGCGGATTGTGCGAGGCAGATTGAGACCTCCTGCGACGCGGGCGATGTGGAGGGGATCCCTGGCCTTGTTGAAGCTCTTGTCGCGTATGTCAAAGCGCTTCCTGGCGAACTCGACGAAGCGCGACAGGTGTAGGAGGCTTCTGCATCGCGCAAGGGTTTTCGGGACATGTGACACACTGGCGTCAATTCCGACGACTCTCGGACAAGATCCTCAGACGACCGCTGCTGAGTCTCTTACTTGAAAGCGCACTGGTCAGACGGCTTCGCATACTCGTCTCCCGGCAACGCCCCAACTCAAAAGGCCTGATGGTCTTCCCGCTACCTACTCGTTGGAGAGAAAACCTCACGTATCAGCCGGCGAGGCATGGGTGCCGAGCAGCCTCGGTCTCGTTGAGTCTTCGGACCTTGCAGCGTGAGGGTGCGTGTCGTACTGTGTCCGGATCTTCCTTCACTTCCTGAACGACCGCCTTTATCGCGTCAATAAGGAGATCCAGGTCTTCCTTGCTTTCGGTCTCTGTGGGTTCGATCATGATCGCGGCGCTTACCACCAGGGGGAAGTAAATGGTGGGCGGATGAAAACCGTAATCCATGAGGCGCTTGACCATTTCCAGGGTAGTGACCTTGTATGGCCTCTGAAGCTTGTCGGAAAACACACATTCGTGCATGCACGGCCTGTCATACGGCAGATGGAGCGTGTCCTTGAGCTTTTCCCTGACATAATTCGCATTGAGCACCGCCAACTGGCTTGCCCGCTTTAACTTATCACCCATGGTGAGGATGTAACTGTACGCGCGGACCATTACCCCAAAGTTTCCGTAAAAGGCATGCACCTTGCCTATGGAAAGCGGAAAATCTTCTGACAAGGCATACTTCCCCTGGTGCTCGATCACACGAGGAACCGGGAGAAACGGGTCCAGCCGTTTCGTCACACACAACGGTCCCGAGCCCGGTCCGCCGCCTCCATGAGGAGTGGAGAACGTCTTGTGCAGGTTGAGGTGCAGCACATCCACCCCCATGCGTGCCACGTCCACTATTCCCATGACCGCGTTCATGTTCGCGCCGTCGCAATACACCATCCCGTCTTTGGCATGAACGATCTCGGCTATTTCACGAATGTGCTCCTCAAACAGGCCGAGCGTATTGGGGTTGGTGACCATGATCCCTGCCGTGTCTTCATCCATGACCCGGCTGACCGCGTCCGGAGCAATGATACCCTGCTCGTTGGAAGCCACTCCGACAGGCTGAAACCCACAGAGGGCTGCGCTGGCAGGATTTGTCCCGTGGGCAGTGTCCGGCACGATGATCTTGTGTCGACGCGGCCCCTTGCTCCGATGGTACGCAGAGATCACCAGCATGCCACTCAGTTCGCCCTGGGCACCTGCGGCCGGTTGGAGCGACACCGCATCCATGCCGGTGATTTCCCTGAGTAAACGCTCGAGATCGCACATCAGCTTCAGCGCTCCCTGGGACAATTCAAAGGGAAGCAGTGGGTGAGCGTGCGCAAAGCCCTTCAGACCGGCCATTGCTTCGTTGATCTTCGGGTTGTACTTCATGGTGCAGGAACCCAAAGGATACATGCCCGAATCCACTCCGAAGTTCCACTGGGACAACCGGGTATAATGGCGGATCACGTCGATCTCGCTCAGGTCAGGCAGGCTTGGCGCATCGCCAATGAGGTCCTGATCCAGCGGAGAAGATTCCACGTCGCGGCGAGGAAGGCTCATCCCGCATCGTCCCTTCTTGCCTTTCTCCCACAGCAGCGGCTCATTGAGTATCAAGCCCGAGGAACCGGGAAATTCTCTCATGATGTCAGCTCCCTGACCAGGTCGTCCAGGTCGGTTTTGGTCTTGGTTTCGGTCACGCACAGCAGATAGCTTCCGTCCAGCTCAGGATAGTGTTTGGCAAGAGGATAGCCTGCAATGAGGCGGTTTTCCCACAAGTTGCGGTACACGGTCACGTGGTTCCCGGGCAATTCCACGACAAACTCATTGAAAGTCGGCGCATCAAAGACAATCCTTACACCGGCCTTGGCCAAGGCAGTCTTAAGATATTCCGCTTTGTCCCGATTGAGCATCGCAAGTTCCCTCAGACCGGTCCCCCCTACTGACGCCAGGTACATGGCCGCGGTGAGTGCGCACAAACTGCTGTTGGTGCAAATGTTGGACGTGGCCTTTTCTCTGCGAATGTGCTGCTCCCTGGTTGCAAGAGTAAGCACGAAGCCACGTTTTCCTTCCGTGTCCCTGGTTTGGCCTACCAGGCGGCCGGGCATGCTGCGTACGAATTTGTTCCTCGTCGCGAACATCCCCAAAGAAGGGCCACCGAATGACCGAGGGATACCGAAGCTCTGCCCTTCACCACATACAATGTCCGCACCCTGACTGCCCGGATTCTTGAAGAGCCCGTACGCGAGAGGTTCCGAGAAGGACACCGCAGAGAGCGCCCCCAGTTGATGGACCGTCTCTGCCGCGCTATGAAGATCCTCGATGCATCCGAAAAAGTTGGGCGACTGGATTGCGATCGCGGCCAGATCGCTCATCCCGTCCAGAGAAGACAAATCTGTTCTGCCGCTTGGCAGGTACCCGAGATCCAGGATCTCGAAGTCGGTCGATTGGAAATACGTGCGCACCACTTGCCGGAAGAACGGATGAATCGCTCGTGACAGCGCCACTTTCTTACGTCCTGTGACCCGCATGGCCATGAGCAACGCTTCTGCGAGCGCTGACGCACCGTCATACAAGGACGCGTTCGCCACTTCCATGCCGAGCAGACCGCACACGAGCGTCTGATATTCGTAGATGGCCTGAAGCGTTCCTTGACTCATCTCCGGCTGATACGGAGTGTACGCGGTGGAGAATTCGGACCGACCGAGAAGGTAGGAAACGGACGCGGGGATAAAATGCTCATAACTGCCCGCGCCCAGAAAAGACCGGTATCCCGGCGACAGGGCCATGGTCGAGGCAAGCGCGTGTACGTGAGCGCTCAGGTCCATCTCGGTGAGCGGTTCCGGCAGATGGAGCTCGCTTTTTCTGCGACAGCTCTCAGGAACCGTGCCGAAAAGGGATTCGAGATCCGGGACGCCCACCACGTCGAGCATCTCCGTGATGTCTTCACTGGTGTGAGGTAAGTACCGCATCTACTCCATCCCTTCGAGTGTGGCGAGATATGCATCGCTGTTCAGGAGGCTTTCCCATTCGGCCGGATTTGTCGGCTTGAGATCGATTATCCAGCCTTGTTCAAACGGATCCTGATTGATGAGCTCGGGTGATTCTTCAAGAGCCCCGTTTATTGCGATCACTTCACCACTGACCGGCACGAATAGGTCTGAAAGCGCCTTGGCAGATTCCAGCGTACCGCATCTCTGACTCTGCTCAAAGGAATCGCCGACCTGGGGCATCTCCACGTACGTAATATCGCCCAGCCGATCCTGCGCATAATCGGTGATACCCACTCTGATATTCTCCCCCACCAGCTTGGCCCACTCGTGGGTCTGGGAGTACCGCACGTCCTCAGGAAAGCGTAACTCATTCATATCTTTCATGGTCATACCTCCCAATATCTACATCATTTCATGCATGGACCGACGAGCCGTGCGGTCGGGACGAATGTCCTCGACGATCATGACTTTGATCGCTCGCCTCGCGTCCTTGAGTTCCACGATTTCGCCAGGGCTCAGCCTGACTTTGACTCTTACAAAACCGCAGCTCAACCCTCGGGGCCTGAAATTTTCCGGTTTGTCCGGGCTTGCGATGCTCACGATCCGATCGCCGTACCGATCGATGGCCATGTCCGCAACACATGTCAAGACCACGCCGATTTCTTGCCCGTTCGCGTCCCGCACCACAGGTCGATCCTGGGGCAATGCCTTCCGGGGATCGTACCCTACAAATGCATGCGTGTGTGCCGCGTCCTCTTTCAAGGTCAATACGTGATCGCCGATAAACGGTTTGGTGAAGCCCGTTCCTTCCTTGGTCCAAGGAAGCGCAAAGGACCACGGATTATTGATAAACGGCCACGGCCCGATGTCCTGGTGGGAAAGGGGAAGCACTGCGCCGGTCCTGAGCGAGTCTCTCGAGGCCAGACCGCAGGGTATGAGACCGAATTCTCGACCGGCAACGAGGATCGTCTCCCAGACTCCCACGAGGTCACAAGCGCCCGCGCAGATCTCGAAACCGAATTCCCCCGTATATCCGGTGCGAGAAATCAATACATGCGTGCCATCGACGAGTCGGGTGTCTGCAAGCGGGGAGTCACGGTCAAAATGTCCCCTGAACGTAAAATAATGCATGTCGTTGAGGACTCGGTCAGGTTCCTGGAGCACCTTGCTGAGAATTCTTGCAGAATAGATACCTTGCAGATCTATCTTGCCTACCGCCGCGCCACAGACGGCGATCCGCGTGTCCGCGTCTTCCGCATGACCGGTGAGGTGATCGGCCACCACTGAGCCCATGCCTGCATTGACCGCGATCATGTATTCTTCTTTCTGAAACTGATAGACGATCGCGTCGTCAATCACTTCGCCTCGGGCGTTGAGGAATGCCCCATACACGCAGTGGCCAGGCACGAGCGGCCCGCGCTCGTGACCGACGCATTGCCGGAGGTCTCGGGTAAAGCAGAGCTGAAGCAGCCCAAAGGAACGTGGACCATGGATCAGGAGCAGATCCATGTTGCTGGTATCGAAAAGGCCCGCATTCGTGATCACACCGCGATGTTCGGCCACGGCTCCGGAAGGATACCACATGGGCATGCTCCACCCGGAAAAATCGCCCATGGTTGCGCCGAAGGAGGTATGCCATGAATGCAACGGAGTAGTTTTGGTTTTGGTTTGGTTTTGCATGCTCTCCCGCTATCGATCGCGAGGCGATCGATTCCTGAAAGAGGGGTAAAGACCCGTTTGGCCGCGCGCACATCGGCTCCATGATTGTCCCGCTTCTGACCATCCCGGCCAGACGAGGGGTCCCTCAGGGAGTCACGGACCTTGACATACATAAGATAGCAAAAAAGCACAAGGGACAAGGCCCCCTGGTGGCTCACCCCTATCATGAGGACAGTCGGGCTCGCCAGCGTATCCCATAATCCTCTCGTACCAACTGCCAAGCTCGTGGGTGTCTGACATAGTGAGCATCGTCTTGGCTACCTGAGCCCAAACTTGTCGGAGCCACTCGCGTGGGTGCCCGCGTATTCGAGAAAGCATTGCGTTACGCAACAGCCTCCCCTTGCGACGAGATACGGTGATTTCACCGGCCGTTGAGCGGCATTGACATTGGAGAACAGCGTCTTATATTCACGGTAAGCCCCCTGGAACACGGGAGCGAAGTGGCGCGCAGGTACTACAGCAGTTTTCACGCAGAGACGGGCGCGGCCACCGTGCCACATGTACTCTACAACAGACCGAAGCGGACGAGGAATTGCTGTGCATCTTGAACCCCGTCGATTGCTGAGACAGAGCAGGACTGTGAACCTGAACCAAGGTACGCAGGAACTCTGGCGTTTTGCCATCCCACTCAGGCACCGATTGAAGATGACCACTGGCCTCAGCCGGTTGGCAGGCTTTGTTCAGACAAGGCAACCCACCATGGGAGGCTTGAAACGCATGCTGGTGTACCTGAGGCGCCTTGGATAAGGAGCAAGTTCTGCACACACAGTGAGGATCACCATGGATACCTATACCTATTGTGATAATTTGGCTACGGAACTGGCTGGATGGAGATCGAGAATTGACACGGTCATCACGAAGCTGGACCGGAACGCACCCGGAAGCACGTGCAAAGGTATTACCCAGGTCAACGACCTGCAGATGGTAGTTGAGGAACTTAACGACCGCATCGACAGACTCAGAAACGAGTGCTCTACGGAATATGAGCCCGGAGGGGCAGGGTTCCCACGAGAATTCGGTCAAATGGGACCGTCATGGAAGGGCGCGTGGGAGAATGTTTCACCTGGGGACTTTGGCGGATAAGTCCGCAAGAACCCTCCCTCGTCACACGGATTGGAGCCCCAACTCCCGCTCCTGTGTAGGTCTGCCTTGCGGACTTATTGAGAATGTTGCGAGAAAGGCATGGTGACCTCGGAGTGGCGGCCCCAATCCGCTCACTCAATGCTCCCTTCCCACCCATTCGTGTGTTCTGCCTAGGTTTCCAGCCCCTTATGTTTCCTTTGTCACCCGTTGAATTGGAGGTCGCTGAGAGCTATCGCGGGCATCGTTCCCATTTAGGCAGCGAGTCCTGTCAGATGAGAAGGAATTGACACCTCAGGACCTTTGCGATAAAGTTCTTCAATATTACGGTGAGGCCACGCAGTGTCATCTGTTTCTTCGATTTGACAGATGTTGACCTAGGATTTCACTGGAATACTTTTGTGGCGAGCCACCACACAAAAAGAAAAGGTCGACGTGTTATGGCAGAATCCCTCGGTGTGGCGCTTATAGGGCTCGGTCACTGGGGGCCCAATATCCTGCGCAACTTATTGAATCTCGAACGGTGCCGCCTGAGACGCATCTGCGACGTCTCGGATCGCGCGCTGGCACAGATCGCCAGAAACCTTCCGCGAAGCTGCCACCTCTCTAGAGATGCTGAAGAAGTATTCTCTGACCCCGAAATAGATGCGGTGTTTATTGCTACTCCTGCGGCGACCCACTATCAGCTCACAAAGAGGGCACTCGAATGCGGAAAGCATGTATTTGTAGAGAAACCGCTTGCTCTGGCTAATGCAGAAGCTGCGACTTTATGTGACGCAGCGGAACGTGCAGGGCTCAAGCTGATGGTCGGCCATACTTTTTTGTTTAACAACGCTGTCAGGATGCTTAAGGACCTTATTGACAGGGGTCTGTGCGGATCTATACATTACATCACCTGCACGAGAACCCATCTCGGGCTCGTGAGACCGGACGTGAACGTCCTTTGGGATCTGGCGCCTCATGACGTATCAATGATAAACTATCTGTTGGGGATGGTGCCACATAGCGTTTCCGCGGTAGCCGGTTTCCCTCTTGCTTCCGAGAGAGCCGATGTTGCCTTCTTGCACCTTTTCTACCCCTCAAATCTCGTGTGTCAGATTCATGTAAGCTGGGTGGATTCAAACAAGGTAAGGCAGGCGTGTGTGATAGGAAGCGGAGCGAGACTGTTGTTCGATGATTTGGATGACCTGGAGCCGGTGCGGGTTTTCGAAAAGGGCATCGGGGCGCACCATCAGCCCGCTCCTGAATTCGGTGCTTTTCGCTGGATATTACGTGATGGGGATATCATCAGCCCCAGGGTGCAATTGCGCGAACCGCTGACCCAGATGTTGGAGTCATTCCTCGCCGTCGTTTTGGACGATGCAGTCAACATTTCGGACGGCCGCACAGGCCTCGCAGTTACCAAGGTGCTGAGCGCTGCGGATAGTTCCATAGCCACCCAGGGTGCGCCTCAAGACATTGCCTGGGCCGCGCAATGACCGTGAAGATCGGGAAATACTGTACGGTTGGCGAGGATGTGGAGTTCGGGGAGGACGTCATTGTCTGGGGCCATGCGAACCTGTACGGATGCCGGATTGGAAGCGGAAGTAGAATAGGGGCCTTCGTAGAGATCCAGAGCGGAGCGGTCATTGGTAACCAGGTGCGAATTCAATCCCATTCCTTTATCTGCTCCCAGACGACGATCGAGGATGATGTCTTTGTGGGACACAACGTGTCCTTCATAAACGATCGCCACCCGAGCATTTCCAAGACCGTTGCCGACACGTGGTGCTGTGAACCGGTCCACGTTTGCAAGGGAGCTTCCATCGGAACCGGCTCGACAATTATGGGCGGCGTACGCATAGGGGAAGGAGCGGTGGTTGGGGCAGGAAGTACGGTTTTGAAGGATGTTCCTCCCCATTGCGTGGTGGCAGGGGTTCCTGCGAAGGTGCTGCGAGTGCTTGCGTCGGCAGAACACAGTTTAGGAGGGCAACGCGTGGCCACGGCCGAAAGAAACAATGGGATTCCGTTCGTGGACCTTAAGGTACAATATCGCGATTGCCGCGAACAAATAGATCAGGCAATTCGTTCTGTATGCGAGTCAACCGAATTCATTCTTGGGAAGCCTCTGAAGCTCTTTGAAGAACGCTTCGCGCACTATATCGGTGCCAAGGAGGCAATAGGAGTGGCAAACGGAACGGATGCGCTATCCCTCACAGCTTGGGCAATGGGCATATCCCAAGGAGACGAAGTGTTGCTGCCGGCAAATACGTTCATCGCCACCGCTCTTGCCGTGTACCGACTGGGGGCGAAGCCCGTGCCGGTTGATGTGGACCCGAGCACCTTCCTGATCGATCTTGAGGATGCAGAAAAACGTGTGACAGAACGATCGAGAATGATAATCCCTGTGCATCTCTACGGTCGCTGCGTGAACATGGACGATCTGATTACCTTCGCTCACAAGCACGATCTCATGGTACATCGAAGACGCCTGCCAAGCACATGGAGCGACCTGGGGGGCGCAGCGGTGCGGCGTCCTCGGATCTGCTGCAGCGTTCAGTTTTTTCCCCGCAAAGAACCTCGGCGCATACGGGGATGGCGGAGCAATTACGACCAATGATTCGGATCTTGCCCAGAAAATAAGATTGCTCCGCAATTACGGATCAGGTACAGAAATACATGCACACGATCCCTGGAACAAACAGCCGCTTGGACTCCATTCAGGCTGCGATTCTCAACGTGAAACTGGATTTTTTGGACACGTGGAACGAGAAACGCCGCCAGGCGGCATACCGATATTCCGAGGCTTTGACGGGAATCGAGGAAATAAGGACTCCCGAACTGGAGAGGAACCGTCCTTTGACTCACGTTTTTCATCTCTATGTGATTACCTGTGAACGCCGCGACGAACTCCTCGCGTTCCTGGCGGAGCGGCGAATACAGGCACAAATACACTACCCGGTACCGGTTCACCTGCACCCCGCGTTTGCTCATCTGGGCCTTGGGGTGGGAAATTGCGCCCAGGCCGAACGGTTGGCTGGCCAGGTGCTCTCACTGCCTCTGTTCCCGGAAATTACCGACGAGCAGATCCATGATGTGGCCAGTGCCATAAGGTGTTTCTATGGGTATCGCTGATGGCGGCCTTTCTGTAATTGGATCATGCCCTTAACTCCGCAAATGTTACTGTGGAAGTGGAAAGACACGCGGTAACAGTACGGTTGAACAGCTGTGAATCCCATGTGCGTCGGTTGAAGCGGTATGAGAACTCAGCCAGGTACCGGCAAAGGTGCTTCTCGCTTACACCGTGGTGCACGCCTCGTATGTTTCCTTTGACGTTGGCAGTCAGTACGTGCACCCATTTGAGTTGCTTGAGAGCTTCCTTGTCCTTGCTTACGATGACGGGCTCATGAACAAACCCGTTTGACCCCAGAGACTGGTATGCACGCCAGCCGTCAGTGCGAATCCCGCTGGCCGGTTGGATTTTATCTTGGGCCACGGAAAGGATCTGGTCGCTGTCAGCGGAGGGAACATGCCGCATCACAGCGAAATCCCGCATGCTTGTCCCGGCTTTCGACCGCAATCACTACCTTGGCTTTCCCTTTGGCACCTCGACCCCGAGGCCCCGGTTTTTTCGGCCCGATAAACGCTTCGTCCATTTCCACCAAACCAGCCAGTTGATACAGGGAATCCCTATCCGCCATGGCCTTGCGAATCTTGTGCCCCATGGTCCATACAGTCTTGTAAGTCTTGATCCCGAGCATCCGTTGGCAACTCAGCATCGACAGACCGCTCCTCTGACGGGACATCATGAAGATCATCCAGAACCAGCCCACCAAAGAGGTCCGCGTCTTGTGAAAGATCGTCCCAGCGGTCACCGAGACCTGATACTTGCATTTACTACACTGGTACAGCCTGCGAGTGCTGTGAAAGCAGTATGAACCGTGACCACATCGGGGACAATGATAACCCTCTGGCCATCGAAGCTTAAATAGGTGTTCCAACACGCTTCTTCAGTGGAGAATTTCCGCTGAAATTCAACAAGGTTCAATGGCTCTTGCTGCATTACGCAGACTACCTCCCATTGAACTTGGGGGAAGCTTGTAATACAATTGCGGAGGAAAGGCAACAATCCATTCTGTAATAATGCCGGCTTACAATGAAGAAAAGGGCCTGCGTACTGCCGTCGAACAAACGAGAGAAACCTGCCTCCTCCTGGGACTCCCATACGAGATCATCATCGTGGACGACTGCAGCTTGGACCGCACAGGAGAAGTGGCGCGGAGCCTTGCGGCCGTACACAAGGAATTGGTATACCTGTGCCACGAGCACAACCAGGGTGTCGGCGGAGCTGTGCGGACGGGCATTCAGGCAGCTAAAGGCGCTTTCATCCTGTTTATCCCCGTTGACAACCCGTTGACCGATAAGGAGGTGCAGCCTTTTCTGTCTCGCATGAGCCAGAGTGACATAGTTTTGGGGGTCCGCCCTGAGCGGGTGGGGTACCCCATGATTCCTCGCTTTGCCTCCTACGTATACAACCGGGTTCTGGTACCCCTTCTCTTTGGAATTCGCTTCCGCGACATCAATTGGATACAGATGTGGCGGCGACAGCCCTTCGATGAAGGAATACTCCAGATCCAGTGCAAGGGAATGATGTTTTTGCTGGAGTTGCTTGTACGTGCAAAACGTCATAACCTAAGAATTGAAGAGGTATCGCTCCCGATGAAAAAACGCGTTCACGGGAAGGCTACTTGCTTTAAATTGTCGTTCATGTGGCGGACTTTCTGGGAAATGCTCCGGTTTCTCCGGACCAGTCGCGGCTGGTGAATGTTTGGTCACCGAAGCGCTTTGCTCCTCACGACGGTGCTGCTTATGAAAATTGCCTTGATCAACCCTCCGAGCCCATTCTTGATAGATCAGAAAGCATTTCCACCCCTTGGCTTGCTGTCTCTGGCCGCATACTTGAGAGAATGCTCTCCCCACCAGCCCGTGGTGTACGATCTGGCTGGTAAGGAATCTGATTTGCCACTCGCCCTAAAGGGCATCGAAGCGGATATCTACGCAGTGACTGCAAGCACGCCACAATACCCCCATGCGCTCGCAATACTCAAGGAACTACGCCGGCAGAAACCGGCGGCGAGAATTCTTATCGGAGGGATTCACGCCACTACGGCTACAGATGCCTGCCTGAACGATGGGTGGGATAATGTGGTGATTCGCGAGGGTGAACAGGCCATCGTGCAACTCGCTCACGACCAAGGCGAGGGCCCCAGGCTCGTAGTCACCGATTACCTCGATGACTTGGACCGACTGCCTTTTCCCGCGTACGACCTCGTCGACGTGCTCTCTTACGGTTACAGTTTGGGCGAAAGCAAGGCGATAACGTTGATCACGTCTCGCGGCTGCCCTTTCAGATGTGCGTTCTGTTCCAAAGAGGTCTGGAGCAATACCGTGCGATTTCACAGACCCCTCTACGTGGAACAGTTGGTACGTCATCTGCGAGACCGATTCGGCTTCCGCTCTCTGTTGTTTCTGGACGATAACCTCACTCTGCAAAAGAGCCGACTCCTGGAAATCATGGCCCGGCTGGAACCATTGGAAATGTCGTGGCGATGCTACGGGCATGTGAATACCATCGATCGCGAGATGTTGACTGCCATGAGGCGAGCCGGTTGCGTGGAAATCGGTGTTGGCATCGAATCAGGCTCTCAGAAGATCCTTGATGTGGTGAACAAGAAGACTACAGTGGAACAAAACACCGCTTTCATTCAAATGTGTCGCGAGGAAGGCATTGAAACCAATGCATTCATCATGATCGGCCTCCCGGGAGAGAGCGAGGAGACCTTCGAAAGAGACCAGAATCTGGATGGAACGAGCCCGCCCGGACAAGTTCGGCTTCAACATTTTTCTCCCCTATCCAGGGACTCCCATTTTTCAACACCCGGAGAATTATGACATAAGACTGTTTCCTGTTGAGGAGGAGCATGCCTGGGTCAAGGGCCATCAAGGGAAATACCATGTATTCGTGGAAACCAGCCATCTTTCTCGGGAGAGGATACTTGAATTGTTTGAAGCCAATTTGAACTATTTTTCTGACTTGCTCAACTGGAAACCAGGATTCAATATTCGGCCCAAATAACATCAATTCCGGATCGATGGACGGGATGCTGCCACACAAAGCTGCCGCTATCGAGGTCATAGGAGTCCGCGTCGCAATTCCGAGTGGTCGCGAGCGCTATGACTTGGCAGGATACAATTCCACGAAGTACTCCTGCAGACTCATGTCCTCAGGTTGAACACCTTTCCCCTGTCTGTAAACTTCTCCTTCAAAGTCACTCGAACCTCATACATTTCCGTTACGAACCAGTACACAGCCGCGAACCACACCACATTCCACCTCAAGGCACTTAGGATCGGCAATTCAAGGTTGTATTCCGAGCCGAGAAGGAACAAACTCGTGGCCACTGTGTAAATGAGGCCTGCTGCTGAAGGACGAAGAGCGAGGAACGCTATGGGCATCACAAAATACTGCACGCCTCTGCCAGTCGTGAAAGTCAGGAAGAAGAGCGCGGCAAGCAGACACTGAGCGACCACGTCATCCGTTTTCAGCATACACGGGAAAACAAACCACCCAATGGCAAATACATACTGCAGTAACCAAACGTTCCATAGAGAAGTCAGCCCATAAAGCCCAGAATAGGGGGCGTACATAAACACGTTCTTTATGATCCCCTCACTTCCGTCTGCCCAATAGGGAGCGAAGGAGAGAGCAAACAACACACATGAAACCCCTGCCAATAAAAACTTCAGTCGGACCTCTTTAAATGCTGCATTGATGCAGGTGAACAGTTCGATAAAAAAACTGTGTTTGATCACGAAGCCGACTGTGGCGAAAAACCAAAGACACGCTCTGCTCCACAATGGCCTGTGTGCAAGCTCGTAGAAACAAAAGATGCCAAAGAGCACCATGAGCGTTGCCAGGTTTTCCGTCTGGCCATGAAATCCGGTGAGCAGAAACGACACGGGATTCAAATAGAAAAGCAGGGCCGTCCGAATGAGATTGAGAGATCGCTTACGTGCAAGCGAGAGCAGAACGAAAAGGCTCAGGAGGTCGACAAAGGTCAAGAAGGATTTCACGACGAAATGAAAA
This sequence comes from uncultured delta proteobacterium, assembly GCA_963760985.1. GTDB lineage: Bacteria > Desulfobacterota > Desulfomonilia > Desulfomonilales > Desulfomonilaceae > JACRDG01. The sequence continues at coordinate 636,115 of CAVXFM010000004.1, forward strand.
TCTGTGATATGCAAGGCCAGTTGGAGGTGCTTTAGTGCTCCCAGTATCCAAAACCACAGGGGAGAATAGTTGTACCGAAAGGTTTCCGCGTAAACATTTTTGCCTGCAACTGCGATGTTGGCATCCAAAAGCCATGACTCCATGTCGTAGTTTCCGAAGAACAGGTATGCGAGCATGAGTCTGACCATGGTCCCTGTCACAATAATGAGCGAAAGGGCTGTAATGCGGTAAGCACCGGAGGAGGTATCGTCTTCCTTATACCGAAAGAACAGGAAAAAGCATCCCACGCACACCAAGAGGGTGACGAGGCCGAAGAAAAGACGTTTGGCCACAAAGGCAAAGCCCTCGAACGATGGCGAGGGCTGCGCCTTGACCATGATAACGTTCACCAGGTAGTTAATGAACAAAAATGATTCGCGACCGTAGGCTTTTGCCAATACAGGATCCATGCTGTGCACGAGAAGAAATCCTGACACAAGGATGACACAGCATAAGACCAGAATGTTGCACAGAGTTCGTGGCCCAATCATCTGTTTCTCGCATTACCGTGAAGGACGCTGATTTTGCGTTCCTTAAGTGAGAGTGCCGTTCATAGGTGACGAGGACCGTTCAGTAAACCATGTCTGAAATCGTAAAGGTTCACTGCGAGGGACGAGGAATGAACCACCAAGGCACAAAGAAACAGGTGAATTGGTCTTTGTCCTCTCCGTGTCTAAGTGACTTTGTGGTCTGTTTTTCCACGTTCTACAAAGGGTCGCACTGAACGACTACCTGAAATCTATATGGAGCACTTGTGTAACGAACGCGACACTAGTGGTCTGTCCCTCAAATAAGTATGCTCCTAACCGGCGAACACTCCTCATTTATTGTCGAAAGAGATGCTGAGGTAATTCTGGGACTGAGCACTAGCTTTGCTTTACTAAAACTCCGCCTTCAGAAGTATGTCCAACCCGAAGACCGGGTCAATGGTCCTGTTCGGGTTGGCAGCAAAGTTGATTGCAACAGACTGATTGGCCCAATTAGAGATAGCCCTGTCCACACAGGCGTAATTGAACCATTTGCCCGGCACCCAGTAACCCATCGCCACACTGACCGTGTAACCCTCCAGGAGTTTCCAATCAAAGCCAGCGTCGATTTCGTATCCCAATGCGTTATCGGGAATGGCTCGTGACTGCGCACTCGTTGTGGTCTTATTCTGGTATCCCACCTTACCGGGAACGCTAGCGTAATAAAGGGAAGCAAAGGAAGAAGTGTCCCAAGGCGCCATATAACCCCATCCATAGCCTTTGGAGAGCCGTTCGGCGTAAAAGAAGCTACCATAGACGTTCAGGTTGGCAGCCACTGCGTAATCCAAACGACCACCGTACGTGTTGGCATCCGTGATATACCCGTTATCCGAACCCGTACCATCTGGAGTACCAAAGGGGCTGGATGTATAAGACCCATTGCCTGAGCCGTAGTTCCATGCAAGCAATATGCTGTAAGGTCTAAAAAGGCTGTAGTTACTAAACTGACGTAGCGACCGTGTGTCAGACTGTCTATCCATATAGATGCCGTAGCGTCGGTCTTCACCGCCCTGAATGTAAGCCCAGAGAAGACTCAGCTTAGCAGGCCCGGAGTAGCAACCGAACTCGGTCATGAAACGCCCATGCTGGATATAGGTGGGGGCAATTGGGTGGATCGTACCCCCCAGGACACCGACGTTAGCGAGATTTGGGGGTGTAGAACTCGACTGCCGGTGCGTGTCGCTGTTGATGAATGCCGCTTCTACGTTAAAGAAGAATCTACCGTTGTTGAACTTGGCGTATGCCGTACCATACTGCAATGTCGAGTCATTCGGAACATAAGAGAGTCTCTGATTCTGAAAGAACTTTGACTCAGGCCCGCTATGCCATCTCATGTACTCCGTGATGGCACCAATGGAGAGGGCGCCGCTGTCGTAAGTGACGAAGCCTCCCAGACGGACATCTTGGACAGCGTTTTTGTCAGCCATGGCATAGGTACCATTATAACCGTACCCATAGTAGTAATAATTCTGGTTTGCGGAGGAAGTCCAGGGCATCCACGCGGCGCCAATCCTGAACGGTCCGTACGGCACGACAACAAGGAGACCCTCGTATGTGGTGTTGTCCGCTCCATCGAGAATCAGACCGCTTCCGAAACTGAAGGGCCGTTTTCCTAGGGCCACGATGCCCCAAGGGGTTTGAGCCGTGCACCAAAGGGTGTTCCAATAGCCGGGAGAAAAGGAGCTTTTGGAACCCGGAATAGTGTTGGTGAAGTACTCGGGAGCGTTGAACTGGCCAAAGGCCCACCCCCCACTTCTATAAGGGTCGCTCGCGGGGTAAGCGTACCACGAGCCTATCCTATAGGACCCACGGACGCGTACAGCCTGATTAATCCGGAATTCGGGGTAGAGGTACATGTACATGGTAGAAGCAGCCGCGTCGGTTCCCGACACCACCTGATCCCACAGGATTTCGTTCCCGAGCCATCCGTTCGCATTGGCACCGTCGCCTACCGTGTAGCCGCTCATGGGAACGTTTGCGACGTTGTATTTACCAAAGAAGCCGTTGTGGCCGGTCTGGGCATACAACTTGTACTCCCAGTTCCAATCCCCCTTCAAGCTGAATTCCCAGGCTGAGGCCTGGGTTACCCCGATGAGGAGGCAGAGCCCCAAGGTGATTGCTACAGCCCTTTTCAATGCGTTTTCCATGCCGTCCTCTCCTAAATCAACAGTACACCATTTCATCGCACGCCAAAGCAAAAACTCAGGATCGAGGCTCCCCGCGTCGGCTTCGGAGATGAGTTGGCGAGCGGGCTCCAGACAATTCACTTTTGCAGCGAACCGTGTACGGACAAAAATTCTTCCTCGTGGGAGGAAAACATAATAGGAGCCTCACCTCGTTCTTTCAAGTTTTTTTTGTCGGTGCGTTGGGGGAGGGGCCAAGGCTCGACGTTGTTGTTCATCGCCTGTTGAACTGCCTCAGCAGAACCTCAATTGCTCTCGGTCGAAAATCACTTGAAAGGCCATTTTCCGGAATGAACGCATGGAATAGGCGAGAGTTTGCTCGCGTGACCGACCTGGGGAGTACGACGGTTCGTCGAATCCTGGAAGGAGCGTCGCTCAAGCTCCCCAAGATTCATCGCTGGTGCGGAAATACCTATGCACTTTCACCTGTATGACAGGATAGAGGATAGGGGCTACGGATCTCCGCTTCTGACTGCGCAAGACCGTCTCATCGCCGCGCTCGGGAGCCCCGCAGCCCTACGATCTCAGATCAGTGACGCAAATCGGTATTAGTTATGCAACAGAAGAGTCGGTGTTCGATCTCGTTCCACTTGCTTGTTCCCGGGGGAAGATGGCATACGGAGATGTCTATTTTGGTTTCGTCTGCCAATCTTTGAAGTTCAGGTTTCCAGAGCCTCACTCTGGATCCATTGCTGACACCTGAAGCAGCAGTGATGAGAAGTCCCTTTGCCTTTGGATAGGTGTGCCGCCCCATCGAGTACCGCCATCGGCGTATGGTCTCAACACCAGAGGCAAAAGAGTCATGATCGATCCCTGTGCTGCCCCACCCCACGTTCTGCGCCATATCGTACACACCATAAGGAGCCGCCGGTCCATAATCAACGCACCCCCAAAATTGCAACCGTTATTTCCTGACAATCCCTGAGGAGATGAATCGAGCCATGAACCTGTGCTCGCACGGGGAGATTTATGTTTCGAGACAGATGTGGAAAGAGACGCCTGGTTATGTCTGAACGCTGAAGGCATCGTAATGCATATGGGTTTTTCTCCCACACTCGACGATTCCACCGGAGTGCTCTGCTGTGGAAGTTGTACGCACAAAAGCTCAATAAATGGGGCGTGTCCCAAACTTCGTCGTCTTCCAGTTGACGAGATACCTGATGAACTTCATCTTGAGTTTGTATAATGGGAAATCTACTGCCTCGATACGGGGTTTAGGCATTTTCTCCGTCGCCTCGACGATTCCCGCGATGGCCCCAGCGACTTTGGCAAGTCTCGGCTGGTCGACCCAATGGAAGTCATCTTCAGCATTGAGGAGATAGACAGGATTCGAGATGAAGTTGACCAGCGGGACGCCTGCGAGGTACCAGTCTCCGCCATCCGTGGGCGGATAGGGACCAAGCGGACCTTCGGGCGGCAGAAGGAAGGCGCGGTCGACGCCATTGTCCTCGAGATTGAGGAGGACTGCATCGATCATTGCTTGATTGAACGGCAGAAACACGCCTGTACCTTCGGAACGACCGCTTTCGACAAGATCACCCGCCTCATTCTCGATGGCTTCCTTGGCCACGTGTTCTACAGTGATCTCCAGTGCGACTTTTGGCACCACATCGACCGCATGGTCCTCGATAAACCTGCGCGTGCCGATGGAGCCATAAAAATGGCCTGCGGTAAACAGCACGATGACGTTACGCCGTGGTTTTGTTCCGCGCGCGAAATGCCTCGCAAGGGCAAGGATGACGGAGCAACCGGACGCGTCCTCGACCGGTGAGATGAACGGAGAATCATGGTGACAGTGTAGGATCACGCATTCATCCATTTCTCCGGAAATCTCGCCAACCACATTGTGGGTCACCGATGGAGTGCGTACGCCGGTGAGCGTCAGGCGGACACTCGCCCCGCTCCGGGCAAGTTTTCGGATCTCCGCACCGTCGTCGCGACTGACCCAGAAGCCGGGCAGCGGTTTGTCGAGAATGTCCTTTTCCTTGAATCCGTAGGGGGCGTACATCTGACAGGAGCCGCCGGGCTGGTCTCTCAGGATGCCGATGAAGCCAATTGCCCCGCGTTCGAAGGCCTTGCGGTAGAGATGCCAGCCGAGACGCACCCAGGTGGCCGGATGCTTCACGTCCTTGATACTGTCATCCGGGTCGTGCTTCCCCATCGCAAACTTGCCAAGCAGCGCGACATCGAGGAGAGGAAATTCGATGTCGGTAACCACGACCTTGCCGGTCCAGTCAGCCGAATGGCTGAATGCGCGGGAGTCTGCGAAAACAAGCTTCGACTCAAGACCGTTGACAGAAGTGAATCGGCAGTAGGGTATCCACTGAGCGTTGAATGCCTTAAACCCCACGCCCGTGTCAATTTCGACCAGTGACTTGTCAGGGCGATAGTACTCGACCGGGATCGGCTCCTTGCGGACATTGGCAAGACCGAATTCTGTGAGTTTGGCAACGAGATAGTCTTCGTTGGCAAGTCCAGCCGGTGAGCCGGCACGTCGGGCACCGAAAGCTGCCATCTCTCGTATCCACGTCATCATCTCGTCGCTTGAAAATGCTGTGTGATTGTCCATTGCCGGCCTTCCTTCGTAACGAGGCAATATGCCTTCTCTTGCGGACTGTCTTTGACGTGCGTGTGAACACGTCTGGGATCGTGCCATTCTTTCAAAAAACTGTGCTTTTCGGCATGCGGAGCTTACCTCACCGCATACCCTTCGGACAACCAAAATATCCTCCACGCCAACCAGGACTGACTGCCCGGCAACAGAGTGATCTCATGCCTCATAACGATTCGCTTTCGATTATACAACCTGGCGCAAGCAGCAGGCTGGATACCCCCTTCGCTTCGGACGATGCAAGGCCGTCTGATCACTTCGCTCAGGAGATCCCCAGCTCTACGATCTTACGCGGTTGAACGCGAATCGGTCTCAGCTTTTCAGCGCTCCATGACCCCTCACGCGAGGACCCGTGACAGCTAGGGATCCATACGTGAAACGGGAATCTCGTAGGCTTGAGATTCTTTCCCGAGCTATGTCAAATCGATCACGGAAGTTTGGCAAAGAATTGGCCTTCGGGCGAACCTGCTGGTTTGTGAATCGATTCAAATCGTCGGGCATCTATTATTGAAAGGGAGATAAGGGAAGTCCTTGAGAAGGAAACACTTTTTGCCGAAGAATTCACGAACGTGTGAAGGAGGTCATGCTGATGAACACCGTATGCTTTTTTGAAGTCCCTGTAGATGATTTTGGAGTAGCCCAGGAATTCTACACTGAACTTTTCGGTTGGAAATTCGAAAAGATTCCTGGAGGTTTCAGGTATTACAAGATCGACATGGGATCTGACAAAATCAAAGGAGGCATGACCGCGCGCCAAGATTCGGGACATACACCAGTCAACTACGTAAAGGTGGCATCTGTGGAGGACAGTTTACACAAAGCCGAGAAACTCGGAGCAAAGCTCGTAGTACCGCGGAAACCGGTTCAGGGAGTCGGCTGGTTTGCGGTTATGCTCGACCCCAATGGCAATCGAATCGGTCTTTGGCAGGAAGACAGCTCTGCTGCCTAATTTCGTAATTCGAACAAGCCTTGGAGCCATCCGACTTCATCCCAGGAATACTCATGAGGCAAAGGGGAGGAGAGGGTTGACAAAAGAGGAAGTCGGGGTTGGCAGGCTTGAAGGATGCAGGATACTCCCTGGAGCCGAAGCCTCAAAGCTCAGAGGCGGGGTTTCTGAGGACCCGATGGAGCACGTCCTTTGATCAAGACGAAGGCTCCGTTTAAAAAGTAACAAGTTCTTGAATGGTTTGAAGCAGAAACCGTGTCCCGCTCGATCACAGCGTCAACGACTTATGTCAACCTCCATGGCGGTAACCGCCACAACGAACGATGAAAGTCTGCCATCGAAGGGGACTTTCATGGGAATGCACTTTCACGTGTATGACAGGACACAGGATACGGGCTGAGGATCTCCTTCGCTACGCACGAATCAAGGCCGTCTCATCACGGCGCTCAGGGGCCCCAGAGCCCCACGGTCTTGGATAGGTGAAGGCGAATCGGTACAAGTTGCTTGAGCTTGCGCACGGCGGTAAGTGGAACCGGCAAGTTGGGTTCCGCGGCAGTCCCCGATATTCTTATCACTGGCGGCGCTTAGGAACCACGGTTTCCATGAACTCTTCGTAACTCCTGATATAATCGTTTGGGTCGTAATAATCCGAGGCGAAAATGAGCAGCACCGCATCCGGCGTATGCTTGTACTGAACCCCCCAAACCATGGGGGGCAAGTAAAGTCCCAAGTTAGGCCGGTCGAGAAAGAATTCTTGTCGTACGCTGCCATCGTCTGTTACTACCGCACAGCTACCTTTCAAGCATATCAGGAATTGGTGGCACCTTCGATGTGCGTGCTCACCGCGAATCTCTTTGCTGGGAACGTCAAACACCACAAAATAGCGTTGAGGAGAGAAAGGAACAGAGCGCTCAAACTCCCCCACGCTCAGGTTGCCGCGCATGTCTTTGACGAGGGGAAGTTCATGAAGCGTGACTCCAGCTACGTCCGTAGCCACCACCCCCCGCACTGCTCCCTCCAAAAATCGGCCCGGCAAAACCCGGCCTTGCGTGACTTCACGAGCACCCACGTACCCCACGATCCGGGCCGGGTTCCCCTCAGCTATGGTGTTGGCCGGCAATGGGCGGGTAATGACAGCGCCAGAGCCCACTACTGCCCCAACCCCGATTGCCAGCCCGGAGAGGACCGTGGCATTGGCTCCTATAATGGCTCTTTCGTGCACGACCGTTTCTGACGTTTGCTCACCCGTCATAATCGCGGAAGCGCTGGGGGCCTTCCAGAAAGCTGCGTTCGGACCGACGGTTACATCATTCTCCAGGATGAGAGGCCCATATAGCCGAGCGCCTGACTCCACGATCACGCGATCTCCGATGCGCACACCATGGTCGACGAATACTCCGGAGCAAATTTCGCAATTCTCCCCCACAACAGCGGAGGAACTGTACATGCACATAAGGCCCGATGTGGGTCCCGGTTCCTACTGTGCGTGATTCGCAGATGGCTGTTTCGTGTACAACAGATCCAGTCATAGTGTCATCGTGTCTCGCTTAAGCCGAGGAGTCATTTTCCGGAGAGCTCCCTTTAAACGTCATGTGAGCCATTACCAAGGCAAGGGGCCTGTTCTTTGTGTTTTCATACGTTCGCCAGGCATATGCCCCGACGACACCTAGCCCGAATGCATTGATGCCACCGAAAAACATGACTGTCAATACTGTTGCCGCGTAACCAGGAATAGGAATCTCTCCGGAGACTTTCGCGTAAAGTACAATCCCTCCGAGGACTAGTGCCAAGATGACCCCCAACCCGCCAAACCAGGTGAGCAAGCGCACCGGTAGATCGGTGAAAGAATACACGCTGTCGCGAAGGTAGGCGATCTTGCGTCTCAACGTCCAGGCGCTCTTGCCATGCTCCCTCGTGCGGCGCATATATGCCACTTTGCTGCGTCTAAAACCCATCCAGAAGAGCTGACCTATGAGTGATCCATGAGCTTCGGTCATGCGCACGAGCTCGTCACGGAATCGCCGGTTGCAACCAAAGACATCTACTCCGCCCTCCGGGATTTCCGGGATGACGAATGCTCTGTAAAGCCGCCAAAATAGCGCAGACGCGACCTTAGTTGCGGAAGGATCTTCGCGCGATTGTCGCCGACCTACCACCAGATCACAGTCACCCCGCATGAGGGTCTCAAAGAATTGAATCATAAGGTCCGGGGGTTCCTGGAGATCGGCTGCCATAACGGCTACATGCGTTCCCGTCGCAGCCCTTAAGCCCGTGCGAATCGCTGCAAAGGCGCCGAAGTTGCGGGAATGGGACAGAAGGATGGATGCAAACCGCGCGGAAGGAAGAGCGTGTGTGAGAAACGCAAAACTTTCGTCCGGGCTGCCGTCAACGACAAAAACAACCTCGAGTTGCTGTCGAAATTGATCGGATACCTTTGCAGACAGACCGTTGAGGGCGACCATCAAATCGGGAAGTGACTGTTGGTTGCAATAAATGGGAATTACTACGGATAGCATAGCGTTACCACTCATTAATTCGATCGATAATTATGCAGATTTCTTCATCAGTCATGCCTGGAAAACAAGGGAGAGAGAGCACTTCGTCACACGCTGCTTCCGTATGGAAGTTGCTGACATGGGGGAAGAGATGCCGAAGGCATTCCTGCCGGTAATCGGGGATCGGATAATGAACGTCCGTTCCGATTCCCGCGTCCGCCAGGTGGCGTTTCAACGCATCCCGCTCCCGAACTCGGACAACGTACAAATGGGCTACGTAGTCCGTTCCCGTCATCTGGGGACATGCCACTTTCCCGTTCCTGAGCCCCTGCGAATACGCAGTGGCTGTGCTCCTGCGACGCTCGTTCCCATCATCGAGCCATGGCAGCTTGGTCAGCAGCACTGCCGCTTGGATTTCATCCATTCGGCTGTTTCTCCCCCCTGGCAGTGCTGCATGGTATTTGCTTGACCAGCCGTACTGACGTAGCATCCTTACTCGCTCCGCCAGATGGGGATCATGGGTTACTACGGCACCACCATCGCCCATTGCACCAAGATTCTTGGTCGGATAAAAACTGAAACAACCCGCCTGGCCTATGGTTCCAGCCTTCTTTCCGTTTCGCACACTCCCGTGGGCTTGTGCGCAATCCTCTATCACAGGTATTCCTCTGCCAGAAGCATCGTGAACAATCTGCTCAATATCAGCCATCCGGCCGTACAAATGGGTGACAATCACCGCATCGAGCGCGCCAGAATGCATCATTTCCCGCGCGGCCGATACATCCATCAGGCAGGTCTCCGGACAGATGTCAATATATACGGGTTGAGCTCCGGTGGCCAAGATAGCAGTGGTACTATACATCCCGGCGTTTGCTACGGTCCCCACCCTCATACCAGAATCAATGTTGAGTGCCCTCAGAGTCAATTCGAGTGCATCCGTTCCGTTCGCCACCGCTACGCAATCACGTACTCCGCAATATGCGGCAAAGGCTTTTTCAAATCGCTCGACTTCTCTTCCCAACACGTACCGTCCGCTCGACACGACGGTCGATACTGCCACTTGTATGTCAGCCGCCAGGGTCGGATCGATTCGAGAGAGATCATTGAACGGGATTTGTCGTTTTGCACTCATTCCGCAATCCTTACTTACGAGCCTGTTGCGCAACTCCCTCCTTTTCCACGATAGCTTCACTTGGCAGCCCCAGCGCCGCTTTCGACCCTCACACACTTCGGGCACACGATGCCCGAGTCCGACGACTTCGGAAAAGCACTGTGTTACGCAACAAACCCTCCTGAAAACGGAAATTTGGACACTTCTAGGCAATAATACCCGGCTCAGGCCAAGCCTTTTGCCAGTTGCTTTTCAGGAGGCTGAAGACATATGGCCGTCGTTGCTTGGGGATCTCGTACTCAGGCGAATTTCTTGATCCATTCGTTGACGACTGCCTCAGGGTAACCCCTGTGAAAATGCCTGGGCCAAGGGTAAGCCGGAACACCCGGTTCATTCTTTAGTTCGATGGCCGAAGTACGGTAGAGTTGCCTGGCGGGAACTCCTGCCACTACCATGTGAGAGGGGACATCGCGGTTCACCAAGCTGTGTGCCGCGACAAGACTGTGTGACCCCACCCGTACCCCTGGCAGAATCACTGCGTTGGACGCAATTACTGCAAAGTCCTCCACCGTCAATCCACGTATGCATTCGCTGGGGGGGTGTGGATCGTGTGTAAGCACCACACGAGGAAGCAACCACACGAAGTCACCAATAGTTGCATACTTGCCCATAAAGACGCTACTGTGGAGCCTCACATAATCACCTATCTTACAATCACCTTGTACATCGCCTAATGTGCCGATTTGAAGATTGATTCCGGCTGAGACTCGCTCCCTGACCGTGACCCTATGTCCCGTCACCAGTTTGTCGCCAAAGCACGACCCCTGATAAAAAATACTGTGTGACCTGATCAGAGATCCTGATCCCAGAATCAGTGGCATTCCTTCTGCAAGAGGGGTGGAATAGGCAATGTGGCAATGGCTCTCTATCGTAGTACCGTCACCGATTCTCGCGTAATCGTCGATTATCGTATATGGACCAATGGTTACGTTTTCCCCGATCTCTGCCTTTCGGCTTACGATTGCGGTTGAATGAATCACCAGGGTCCTCCATCAACGAGGTGGCGCATTTGGCCAAAGGCGGCGTTAATTTCTGAGCAACCTCTGGCCCTTGCTTGCCATATTGCCTTTGGCAAAGCTCAGCCGGGAGTCGCCGGCTTCTCGTTTCCAGGCCTCAGGCTCAGCGCCGGACCAGCAGGTGGGACTGGTTGACGACTATTTTCTTCAATACCACATAAGTATGAAGTACAGCAAGAGGTTTCAAGAACCGAGCAATGCTTCGCCCGTATTAACGAAATACCGCAGACATCGTAATCTTTAACTGCCGCATAGAAAGAGGTGCATGTTTGAAGCTCAAGAAGGGCCATAACCAGCGTGCACAGATAAGTGACGTGGTAGGGTCAATAGATCGGAATAGTAAACCTGAAGACGCTACCCCTACCCTGTCCTTCGCTTTCCACCCATATCCTGCCGCCGTGCATTTCCACCAACCTTCGTGCCAAGGCCAGCCCCAGCCCGGTTCCTTGATGCTGCCGTGCCATGGTGCTATCGACCTGCTCGAATGAATTGAAGATACGCTCCTTGTCGCATGGCTCTATTCCTATGCCACTGTCGATGACGCTGATCATCAGCTCATTCAGAGCGCGCCGTGCATAAATCCGGATGGTGCCCTGCTGGGGGGTGAATTTGACCGCATTGGAAAGGAGATTCAACATGACTTGCCTGAGCTTCACTTCGTCTGCCTGAACAGTAAGGCCTTCAATCTCCTGTTCCACTTGCAACTCGATCCTGAGGTCCTGCCGGAAAGCCTTTTCCGTGATTATGCCCAGGCTGCTTTCCAAGAGCTCCAGGATATTGACCGCAGACAAGTCGATAACCATTCCCCCGGACTCAATCTTGGCCAAGTCGAGAATCTCGCCGATCAACTGGAGAAGATGGTGCCCGCTTTCCACTATGTGTCCGATGTGCTGTTGCTGCGCTTCGTTCAACTGTCCAAAGAGTTGATCCTGGAGGATTTCGGAAAAACCGATGATTGCATTCAGAGGTGTGCGTAATTCATGGCTCATGTTGGCGAGGAATTCACTTTTTGCTCGGTTGGCGGATTCAGCTCTATTCTTTGCCTCTAACAGTTCCGACTGCGCTCGTTTCCGATCCGTTATGTCTTCCGCTATTCCGTGAATCTCCCTCGCATTTCCCGCGGGGTCCCGGTGCAAAACTGAGCTTACAGATATCCAATGGGTGGTTCCGTCTTTCTTGGCTGCACAGACTTCGAAATTCTTCACCGACCCTTTCTCCTGCAGCTCCTTCAGAAGGCGTTTACGGTCCGAGGAATTCGTGTATAGCCTTTCCGTCGGGACCCCTTTCAAGTCCTCGACATCGTTATAACCGGTCATTTCAGCCATTCGGGGGTTTGCATCCACGAGGCGTCCATCGATGCTGGCGATGAATATCGCCATGTTGCTTGTTTGCACCAGGTTTCGATATCTTGCTTCGCTCTCTCTCAGAGCATTTTCCACCCTCCTGCGCTCCGTGATATCCTGCATGATACCAACCAAGCCACCGAGACTACCATCGGACTTGAAAAGCCTGCGACCCGAAAGGTGCCCCAAGAACTCCCTGCCATCTGCTGCTACGTAGCGCCTCTCAACGCTTGCCTGGTCGATCTCTGCTACCATTAAAGCTTTCATCCCGGCCCGGGCGATGGATCGTTCCTCCGGGTGGACCAACTCTATATAAGGTGTTCCCTGCAATTCCTCGCACTGCCGAGAAAAGAGTTCGCCCATTCTTCGATTAGCCAATGTAATAAGGCCATTTGGATTCACAATGAAAATCGCGGCAGGTGAGGTTTCAAAGACCGTCAAGAGATTTTCCTTACTCTGGCGCAGCTCAGCCTCTGCAACCTTTCGTTCACCAATTTCGCATCTCAGTTTTTCGTTCGCGGTGGCAAGTTCAGTGGTGCGTTCCTTCACCCGGTCTTCCAACTGCTCCAGGACTTGTCTGAGTTTCTCCTCTGCCTTTTTGCGGTCGGTGATGTCGTTCGCAATGGACAATAGCAGTTGGTCATTTCCAATTTGAACCAGTTCTCCGTTATAGATACAGTGGACTCTTCTCTTGTCCTTGGTCAAAAGACTCAGCTCCATTCCGTTGACCCGCCCGTGAGTCTGAAACAGTTGAAGCGCCTTTTTCCTATCCTCCTGCGAAATCCAGCCCACCTCAACAGATGTTCTCCCCAAAATCTCCTCACGGCTAAAGCCCGATACTTCGACAAATTTGTCATTCACCTCCAGGCACAACCCATCTTCCAGATTGCTCAGGGTCATTAACACGGGAGCATGTCGAAACGCCTTGACGAACCGTTCCTCACTCTCTCGCAGTACCTTTTCCATTCTTTTGCGTTCGGTGATATCCTTCACCAGTCCCACAAATCCTTTTGCCACTCCTTTCTCATCCAGATCGGGGACGTACACAATGTTCACCCATCGTTCCTTTCCGTCTTGGTAAGTCGCGGCCATTTCATACTCAACGGTATTTCCAAAGAGCGCTGCCTCCACATGTCCACGAGCCTGCTCGTATGAGGCTTCACCCAGGACTTCCTTCAGCAACTTTCCTTCGATTTCATCCCTCGAGTACCCCACGCCATAACTCGTACGTCCGGTTGCAAAAGCGGTACCGTTTTTCCGCGTCAACATACGATATCAGGACGGGCAAGGAATCTGCGATGAATCGCAGGGTTGACAGCCTTCCACGAAGCGCCTTATCAATAACCAGGCTCTCTCTGTTTCGCACCACTTGCAGACGCTCAAGTTCCTCGCGCGCGACCCTGACAGCATCCTCAGCCCGTTTTCTCTCGGAGATGTCGGAGAATGAAATCACTACGGCACAGGGCCAACTCTCCTCTTTTCTTGTCAAAGGCCTGGTGTGAAGGGAAATCCAGACGGTTTCTCCATCTCTCTTGGCGATTCCCATGACTACATCGGAAAGCGCCGTTCCCGTACGCAAGGTGATTGTCCAAGGATACTCCTCCAGCGGATAAGGAGAACCGTCTTCACTAAGCCAGTTCCACGTGATGTCAAAGCAGGACTTCCCGACAACCTTTTCGGGTCCTGACACCCAATATCCTCTCGGCAGCAGGATTGTAGGAGATGATGATATGTTGGCTGTCCTGAATGACTACCCCTTCGCGCATGGAGTCGATGGCAGCGTGGTAAAGTTGTTCGCTTTCCCTGATCCTCTTTTCTGCTCCGTGTTTGGACAGGACTGTCTCTATGGTGCTTCTCAGTAGTGACCGTTCTATAGGGTTTCGTAAATGGCCGGAAGGCTCGGTTCGGTTGGTTCTCTCCGAAACATCCTCCTCGGCACACGCGGTGAAGTAGACCACGGGAATGTGTGTGCGAGAGCCAATCTGCGCGGCGGGTTCTCTCCCGTCGATCTCTCCTGCGAGGTTGATATCCATTAAGATGAGATCGGCCTTGAACTCTGCGGCCATGCGAACGGCCTCTTCACCTGTTCGCGACCGTTCCGGCCACTTCGTAGCCGAGATCTCGCAGTACACCGTTTATGTCCTCTGCAATTTTGACTTCATCTTCGCAGATCAGGATGGTTGCCGCCGCTGGATTATTGGGTTGATCTGACATTGGCGCCCTCTTCGTCAAGCCGTCATCTTGTGGCGAGCGGTTGAATTTCCGCCTCACACGCGTCTTGGCACCGGCATCGTAGTCATATCCGCGGGCCGAGTCAACGGTCCCTTGACCGGCCGCTGCCAGGCAGAAAGACCGTCGTGGCATCGAGCACCGATCACAAGACGCACCAAACGCGATCTCCGCGATTTTCATTTCTCGGGCATACGGAGAAATTCCGAAAAGTCCGTTCATTCGTGTACAGGATTTGGTTGCACGAGCGCGAGGGCGTCAAGGGTGACCAGAGCAGAGCCCGCAACATAGATGAAGGTCCTTGCGCCTCGGGGTGCGCCTGCGCTTGACCATTTCCGGGATAAGGTTACGGTTGATGTCCTTTTCAGATGCGTTCCTGTAGAGCATCGTGGAATAGATCGGGATGTGGTAACCCAAAAAAATGGGAGAAAGTGGAACAAGAAATAGACCTCAGCAAATCCATGGTGTATTACTCAACGGTGGATCGAGACTGGGACCGGGTGCGTGCGTACCAGGGGGCAGCCTGTTCTTGTTTGGCTTGAGAAATCAATTCATTGGTGACAGGCAATGGCTCGTCCTTACGTGGTGTCCTTTGTCTTGTGCTGCCGGCTTCTGACGTCCCATTGGCGGTCATCTCTCATAGCGGCTGTGGTATCAGTTGGGCTGAAGCGAGAAAGATCTTAACAGCGGAAATATCTGACCTTAGCCATTGCTGTGTCACCGGGAATAAATTTGGTTTTGGCTTACCGCTATTACTTGAACAAAGAATACCCGGAGGAAGCTCCCGAATGTCGGAACGGTGCCAGTGTCACGTTCCGCAAGTCAGGGAGGACGTAAAGTGCTAAACGTCAGGCTCCAAGTCGGGAAGGAACATGATCCTTTGCTCACGATTGCAGTATTTTCCGGCATCTGTGCCGCTGGTATTGCCGCGGGGTATTACGTTCTCCGGCTGGGCATGTCCCAGAATGATCCTCTTGACGTAGCAAAGGCTTTGCTGCTGAGTTTCGTCTTTATATTTTTTCCCCCAGCATATCACCTGTTGAGAGCAGACTCGGGCACCTCAACGAGACATTCCTGGGTCAGCACGAATGCCGGCCTTTCTTTTCTTGCGTTTATCGCCGCAATCTGCGCGGGATTCTGCGGCTCAGCTTCCGGATTCTTCTTCCTGGGCCTTTTCTGTCTCACGGGAGCCGCCTCAGCGGTAATCACTGTTTTCGGATTTGTCCGCGGAGCACCCGTCCGCACTACGATCTGGTTTCTTGGCTTTTGCAGCATATTCTCCCTCTGGTGCATCGGATCCGCCTACGGATCCCACTATCAGAGCCCCCTTTGGGTCGAGGCACTGTCAGTCGGCAGGACGCATCTCGACGAACTCCTGTTCACTGCGGTCACAAACGTAATCAAGACTTACCAGATCCCAAGCACCGGTCTCGACGGTGTCCCTATGTTGCGCTATCACTGGGGAAGCTTCTGGCTGTTTGCTCAGTTATCTAAGTTGCTTCAAATGAATGTAGCCAAATTCATGAATCTGGCCGTTCCGATAGTCTTCATCCCATTGGCGCTGAACAGCATGTTGACATTCGCCTTAGACGTCAGGCGATTGGGAAATACTGAACCAGAGTCCCCGGCTCTGAGAGGAGATCTTCCTTTTTGGGGTCTGCTTGCAGCTGCCGTGATCGGCTTTCTTCCTTGGGCGTCGGGTCACTTCGCGATGACGCCTCTCAGCATCGCGTCGGTCTCATATGGAGTCTCTTTCACGCTCATGTTTCTCATGCTCTCCCTGGGGCTCTCGTTGATTCCGACCGCACAGTTCACCTCGACTTCCGTCACTGCCGGGACTTTAGTCCTCTCGTGTGTCGTGTTGCCCGGCATGCTAGGTTTCCTGGTCCTCACCAAACTATCGACCGGGTTCGTGGTGGCCTGCATCGAGTCATACCTGTTCCTCCGATTCAGACTTTACCGACGGAAGATATTCGTGTTTTCAATGCTTCTCAGCTTGCTCTCTGCTGCGATAGCGGGGATATATGTAACGGTGCCCGCGAATCTATCGGGTGCTCAACATGCGGGGTTCTCTCCATTCCACTTTTTACTGAATTTTGTAGACGCTCCTTCCCGCCCATTCTTTTACGTTCTCCACTTCTTTTGGTCGTGGCTTTTTGTTGCAGCAGTATTATGGGGCCGGAGAACCAGGACGTTAGCCGAGAGCGGGATGAGTCTTCAAGGGTATCACCGCGCGCTGCTGGAGGTCGCGGTAGTGACCAGTCTTGTGGGTGCCATACCCGGGCTTGTCATGTCAATTGGGGTAGGGAACGCCCTTTGGTTTTCCATGATTCAGGTAGGCTTGTCGATCACGCTACTATTGGCAATTATCGGGGATTTTCGACCCTTTTTTCGACAGATTTTCGATAATGCGATTCTGTTGATGAAGGGGAGATTGGGACAGGAAAGACTCAAGTATGTGGTGGTCATCCTGGTGTTGCTCGCTTGTGCAGCGGGCACAACGGTGAAATCTCGTCAACGGATTGGTCCTCACCTCATATTACAATGTCAGTATACGACTTTGCCTCTGTCACGGCAAGAAGGTCACCGGCAATCAAGAATTTGGTTGTGACGGTAAGAAATGGCTAAGGAACCTATTGCATCTCGTCCGCGAAACAGTGCCCAGGGAGGGCATACTGAAGGGTGCCCAGAGGTTGGCTCGAACCGTGAGGCCGCTGTATTCCGACGTCGAGAAGGGTTTTCGTACGTGCCCGGCATTTTCCACGATTCACTGTCTCATGGAACTGGACAAGCTCCCTGCATCGGTAAAGGCACAGAGCTTATTGTTCATTCCCAAGTCCGACCGAAGTTATTGGGATCTCATTTGTCCCTGCACTCCGTTCGCCTGGGGTCGCCCTGCATGTATGGGGGTCCCACTCATAGCCCCGGCCCTTTCTGGCTTAGCCATGATACGGGGCCTTCCCGCGCCTGAATGCCGGACGGGAGAGGCCTTTGGGTATTACGCCTATGCAAGACGATCCTTACGTCCGAGAGACCACGGTGTAACAGACCAGGAACTATGTGCTGACGCTCGATCCAAAGGCTTTTGTCAGGTGTTTGTATTGCAGGCCAATGAACAAGGAATTCCTGTCGTCAGAAGACTCCCATGCGTACGCCACGCCCCCTAATCGGACGCACCCGCGATTCTGGCTCGAAATTGCCCTCAGGTAACTGGCCGTCCTACCTCGATTTAGGGAGTTCTTGATGGCAGTACATCAAGATGAGACCTGAGGGGTGAGTCTCTCTCTGCAACCCACTGATATTACATATTCGACATTGAGCGTCGCGACCAATAGAAAAGGGGCCCAACAGAAAGGATGCTTGTAGCCTAAAATGACGAGCAGGAGGAGCCTGCAACGAAGTGAATTCCAAGACCGAGGCATGTTTAGGCCCCGGCCCGGAGGCGCTCTGTCAGGAAATTCTCCCCGTAGGCCCAGGAAAGAAGAAAGGGCGCTGCGTCAATCCGCTACCAGCCCGTACCCCGTGGACGGAGCAAGTCGGATTGGAATCCGGTGCCTCGCAGACTCTCTCTTTGTCAAACGACCGGTGTTTCAAATCGTTCCCTCGTCTTGTACCTCAAGAACGCGTCGAATCGTCCTAGCCATTTCCTCTCTCAGCACTGGCTTCATTATGAAGGCCTGAATTCCTATGGTCTTTGCCTGATGTTCGCTCATCAGTTCGCTGAATCCCGTACACAAGATGATAGGGATGTCTCCCCTGGTTTCCCTTATTCTCTGTGCTAATTCCTTTCCGGTCATGTTCGGCATGGTCATGTCAGTGATAACGAGGTCAAATTTCGTCGGCCTTTTCCTGAACAACTCCAAGGCCTCAATACTGCTGGTCCTTGTTACTACTTCATATCCCAGCCGCCCCAACATCCTACTGATCATTTCAGCTATAGACTCCTCATCGTCGACCACGAGTACGCACTCGTGACCTGTTTTCACGGCCTCGTGGCATTCCGTGACCTTCGGGGTTTCCTCCTGAACCACCGGGAGATACACGCGAAAAACACTTCCTTTGCCGGACTCGCTTTCAACCTTGATAATCCCCCGATGCGCTTTCACTATGCCATGGACGACTGCGAGACCGAGGCCGGTTCCCTCGCCCTTTTCCTTGGTAGTGAAATACGGGTCGAAAATCCGATCCAACACTGAGCGATCGATCCCGTGCCCCGTGTCAACGACCGTCAATTGTTGGTATCGGCCAGGGACGAAATCCGGGAGGGCTGCCACAGACGCTCCATCCAGATCCACTTCCTCCAAGGAAATACTCAGTTTGCCGCCTGTCTTTCGCATTGCATGCCCGGCATTCGTGCAGAGATTCATGAGCACCTGATGGATTTGAGTCGGGTCTGCCAGAACGGGTGATAAGTGATCCCCTAAGTTCCATCGAATGTCTATAGTCGTGGGCAAAGAAGCTCTAAGAAACCTGCAGACTTCCTTCACAATGGGTTCCATCAGTAATGGTTTCTTCTCCAACTCGGACTGGCGGCTGAAAGTGAGAATTTGATTTACGAGGTACTTCGCTCTTTCTGCTGCTTTAAGGACGTTTGACAGGAAGCCTTTTAGGTCCATGTCGTTCACGACCTCATCGATAGAGAGCTCGGTGAATCCGATAATTACATAGAGGATGTTATTGAAATCATGTGCGATACCTCCGGCCAGCGTTCCTATGGCCTCCATCTTCTGTGCCTGGAACAGTTGCTGCTCGAGCATCTTCCGATCAGTCACATCCCGAATGCTGCCCTCATATCCGACAATCTTCCCATCGCTGCCTCTGCGAACTGAGGAAGTGATCAGGCAGTCGATCCTGCGGCCATCTTTGCTCCTCAATGCCAGCTCAAAATCCCGTACCGACCCGAGCCCTTCAATTTCTCGTTGAAACCTCCGGCGGTCATTCAGATCCTCATATAGATCGAGTACACTGAGTCCTCTGATTTCCCCTGCCCCGAAGCCAAACATCCCCTTGAAAGCCGGGTTTGCTTCCTCGATTTCGCCGTCCCGCGTGGTAATATAGATTCCGTCTCTGGAATTGTTAAACAAGGCTCTGTATTTTTCGTCGCTCTGCCTGACCTGTTCTTCGGCCCTGCGCTTTTCAGTAACGTCCCTTGCTATGCCGCAGATACCCACGACTTTTCCGGATAAGTCGGTGATGGGAACCTTGACCTCGTCGAATGTGATGGGGACACCCTGAACTGGTTTGGTGTTTTCAAGGTGGACATTCTGCCCGCGTAACACCGCGGCATCTGATCGGTGTATTTCCTTTGCCGCGTGTTCACCAAACAGGTCCCGGTCGGTTTTGCCTATGAGCTCTGAACTCGGAAGCCCCAAAAGCCTCTCCATGGACGGATTGACGTGGGTGTACCTGAAATTTCGGTCCTTGAGGAATATTGAGTCGCTCGCATTGTCGACTATCGCCCGGTACCGATTCTCGCTCTCCCTGCGGGCGTCTTCCGCCTTCTTTCTCTCGCTCTCATCGCTGTACACGGCCACGATGTGTCCTGTCGGGAGCCTGTATACGACGTTATCCCTCCAGCCTTCGCTTCTCTGATCCTTGTAATTGGCCACCGGATGATGCTCAGTCTGTCCTGTCTGCCACACCCGTTGAAAAACATCGAAGAGTCCGAACTCTCTGACTCCTGGGAAGACTTCCGATACTGGTCTCCCTATGACGTCCCTTCTCTCTAGGCAATCCATTTTTTCCGCTGCGTGGTTCATATCCGAAAAAAGGAAATCCTCTCCATCTCTGATGGGACTGTAGACCGCAACCCCATTGATCATGTTTTCGAATAATGCGCGAAATCTTGCTTCACTCTCCCTGAGGGCCTCATCGGCTTTCTTTCGTTCAGTGACGTCCCTCCAGAAGGTGAGCACTGAAGGCTGGCCCTCCCAGTCCATTATGATGGAGTCTGCTTCTATCCACTTGACCAGTCCCTCATTATCAACAGTTCTGAAATGAAAGCTGTCCGAGAAGTCCTCTCCGGCCATGCGCCTTCGGTAACGATTCTTCACCGTTGCTCGATCCTCGGGATAAATGAACTCGAGGAACGGCTTCGAGAACATCTCCTCTTCGGAGTAACCCATGATTTCCAGAGTGCAAGGATTCACATATGTCAAGCGGCCGTCCTGAATCAAGGTTATCCCTTCTTGTGCATTCTCGACTACTGAACGGAACTTCCGTTCGGATTCCTCCAGCCTCCTTTCGATCTTTCTCCTCTCGTCAACATCCCTCACGATGATGAGGGCGGCTGGTTCACCGGAGAAATCAATGAGTCCTGAATTCACCTCCACGGCGACTTCATTGCTTTCTTTCCCGATCATGAGAGTGTCATAAATCGCCGGTACCGGTTCCCCGGCCATGCGCTTGATGTAGATCTCCCGGAGCTTGGAGAGCATCCTCGGATGGATGTACTTGCTAAATTGCTGGTCGATCTCTTCCATGTACTCATATCCGAGCATCCTTGCCAAGGCCGGATTAGCGTATTTCACCTTGCCTTCCTGAACAATCGCTATCCCGTCATTGGCACGCTCCACGACATGACGATACTTCTCTTCGCTTTCTACCAATGCCGACTCCGCCCGCTTGCGGTCAGCGATGTCAACCGCCACGCCCCGAATTCCCCTGAAATGCCCATCCCGAATAATCGGAGAAGCATACGTGATAACCGGAGTCACGCTCCCATCTCTGCGCAGCAGCGAGTATTCCTCGACAAGACTCTGGGGCTCCGTCTTGATCCTACCTATACTTGCGCAAAGTCGATCTTGGGCTTCCGGTGCCAAGAACTGTAGTAAAGTCATGCCCCCATATACGTCTTCCTCAGTGTACCCGCTTTCCAGAATTCCAGCTCGGTTGATGAAGATAAACCCCAGGTTTTCGTCCACTTCGAACACAAATTGAGGCAATAAGTCAGAAAGCTCTCTAAATCTTTCTTCACTCTTTCGCAACTCTTCTTCTAACTGGCGTCGTTCGCTCACATCCCGGCAAATAGCCTGAAAACCCGCTACGTTTCCATCCTTCATGACCGTATGAACCCGCTGCCCCAACCAGAGTTCGCGTCCATTTTCCGCAATCATGGGGTATTCCTGATACGAGTCAGGCAGCTTCTTGACAAACTGAATACCGTAAAACCGTTCAACCTCTTTTCTGTATCCCGGCGCCACAAAATCGAGATACTGCTTGCCGATGAACTTTTCCGTCGACAGGCCGGTAAGCTTTTCCGCGGCTGAATTCACAAATTTGAGGAGACCCTGGGCGTCCGTCTCAAAGACTATGTCGGTGGCGTTCTCAATGAGTTCTCTATATTGGCGCTCACTCTCTCTCAACTCAGCCTCGGCTCTCTTTCGCTTCGAAACGTCGCGAAAGATCTCCAACTTCCAGATCGATCCATCGGCATTGCGAAGCACGGAATCTCTGAGTTCGTACGTCTTGCCATTCTTGGCGCAGTGCCACTCGAAGCGTGTCGGCTTGCCAGCCACTACCCGACCCAGATGGCAGTCGCTGCACGCCTCTGAACGATCGTGGAAATACTGGTAGCACTTTCTTCCTTCGACAGGCCCAAGATCTTGCACGAGTGCTCGGTTGATGAACTGAATGTTGCCATCTGAATCAACTATGTGAACGCCGTCTTCCATGGCTTCGAGAATACCCGCCAGCTTCTCTTTTTCCACTTCCAGCTCACGCTGGACAGCTATACGTTGGGATATCTCTCCCTTGAATCTTTCGTTGGCCGCGATGAGTTCGCCAGTCCGCTGCTGGATTCGTAGTTCGAGGTCTCTATTCAACTGGGCAAGTTCCTGTTGGGTCTTCGTGAGTTCGGAGATGTCCACGGCTACCCCTCGCGCTCCTACTGTTTTGCCATCACGGAATATTGGCGCGATGTAGGCTGAAACCGCGATCGTTGAACCGTCCTTTCTGACCAGGGAGTAGTTGGCCGCGGAGAGCCTCTCACCGCTCTTGATCCTCTCAAGATCAGCGAGGGCCCGATCATGATCGTCCGAGAGCAGAATTTGGAGTATATGTTGACGTCCCTCCAACTCCTCACGAGTGTACCCGAGTGCCTTTGAACCGACGCGATTGGAAAAAGTAAAGAAGCCACGCCGATCAACCTCGAAAACGTGCTCAGGGAGCAGTTCGGCCAATTCCCGGAATCGCTCTTCACCCTTCCTCAGGTCTGCCTCCACTACCTCTCGCTTCGCTATTTCCTCCCTGAGCCTTTCGTTCGTCTCTGACAGTTCCGATGTGCGGCGGGTCACCCGGTCTTCAAGTTCATTCTTGAGGATGGTGTTCTGGTGGAGCTGAACTTTCTCCTGGGTGAGATCTTCCATGATGACGAGGAGGAATCTCCGGTTCATGATTCGAAGCGGCCTAAAGCTGAAACGAGCCCACATTCTCTGCTTGGAAGCCTCAAAGCCGGCTTCCCAGGCACGGGGCCTTCTGTCTGAGAAGATCAGTTCCACCAATGATTGTGCCCGCTGTTTGACAAGGGGAGAACGGAAGAGATCAGCAAACGTCGAGCCCTCCAGTTGCACGTAATCCGGGCCAATCCGCGCACAAGCCTGGTTGAGCCCCCTGATCGTCCCTGACGTGTCCACGAGGAAGGCTGAAATGGGAAGAGCCTGCATTATCTTCCCAAAGGTGGTAGTCCATATCTCGCTATCTATAACGAAGGTGCCTGAATCTGACGTGTCTTGTGACAAAAGCCCGGAAAGGTCTATCGTCGCGGTCAAGTGTCCGACCATACCGGGGTGTCCGACTACCCCTTGTGGTTCCCCCTCTTCTGAGCCTGGGGAGGAAGTCACCTCAGGTGGCGTCTGCCCTTCCAGTCGGCTGATTCGTCTCCGCAACGCAACGAGTTCCGCAATGAGCTCATCTTTAGTCCTCTCTTTGTCTCCCATGGTTCTCCCCCGTCCAACTTGGACAATCCATTAGAATCCAGAGAAAATAGGCTCATTTACGCAATGTATCATCACAGGGCCGCTCGGTCAATGCCGAGGACAACCAATAATTGGCCATCGATCATAGGCCTATTCCCTTATGAACTGGAACCTCCTGCCTGCATTTCAGGACGAGACGGAGTCAGGATATCGCCCGATTTCCGTCGGCTCCTCAATGCCGCAACATTGCGGTATTGGTCCGGGTGATCCAGTAGAGGTTCTTTTGACTCGGAGCCAAGACTAAGTGCTCCGTTTCCCAAATACGGTCACGTATTCGGGTAAACAGGACAGGTCGCGTAGAGGCGGGTTTTACACCCGCCCGTTGCTTGTGTTCTGAAAATGGTCGGGGATAAACCCCGACCCTACGTCCCAAATGGCCGACCAGCATACGTAACCGAATTTATGCCATAAAGTACTTAGGCGCTGAAGTCAATGCCGGTCACTATAAAGAAATGCTCATGCTTCGCTTTTGCCATCTGGCTGTCGTGTCACAATTCTTTGGGGCCACCCTTAGTGAACTGGTTCGCTCACAAAAGACTAACTTGACATTGTGCGCTTCTACATACATCATGGATAGACTGGTGGATTGTATCGTCGCAGGGACCTGCCCACTGGGAAACGAACGGTCCCAGAGGCGCCCTGTAACGGGAGGCACGGAACGAACGGGTGCGGTTTGGGAAACCGGAGCTGTGGCGGGAATAGTGCCAGTTTGGAATTTGTCTGGTACGAGTGAATCCGGATTAAGGCGGGACAGCCTCGGAGCCGAAACAGGCCTCTAGCGAGGATTGGGTGTCTTGGTTAGGCAGAATTCAATGAACCGCTCTCGTATAATTCGAGCCACAACAAAATGGCAGTTGGGGAATTTCTTCTGGAGATGAGAGGCGACCTATGGGAGTACTTGCGTGGCTGTTGGGTGCAGGGGCAGGCCTCATCGCTTTGGGCCTGGGCTTCGGTTTGGGCAACGCGGAGCGCGAAAAGCTGCGGAAACGCATAGCAGCCAGGGGAAAGGCCGCTCACGAGAGCGAGACGGTTGTAGAAACAAAAGGAACAAGCTCCGGCAGATAAAGCGCTGACGCCAGAGCACAAAACGCAAGAGCCCGCGGCGCAATTGCCACCGGGGCTTGAACCGGGCAAATCTCAACCTCAAAAGAAGACATCGGTCCGGAAGAAAGGTCCTGGAAAACGCGCAGCGGCAAAGAAGACTGATGAATCTCGAAAAGGGAGATAGTGGGCGGTGTTGACGGGAGATATCAAGGGATACCGACTTGACGGCAGAAGCGATAAAGGAACGGGTTTAAAGTTATTATGAGCGTGGAAAGGAGACTCAACTATGGCTATGTCAGATTATCTACCCAAAGCTGACTTATGGACCGGGCTGGCAATTGGAGTCGGTCTTTTGGTGGCGCCTGTGGCGATCCCGATGGTGGCGAAGGCGGCAAGACCCCTCCTCAAGACGGTGATCAAGGGTGGTTTCTTGGCCTATGAGCGCGCTGCCGAGATGGTAGCCGAGGCGCTGGAAACGGTGGAGGACGTGGCAGCGGAAGCAAAAGCTGAGGTGCATGCGGAACTGGCAGCCTCCAAGGAAGAAGGTGCTTAGCACTCAGTTCTCGTCTCTCGCACAGTGCGGAGTACACGGAGAAGGCCAAAAACTCAAGCTTGTCACTTAGGATGCTTGGAAGACCGAAACACGTGCCAGGAAGAAATGAGCCACCAAGTCACGAAGATCCCCCGCTATGGCCGTTGAATTCATCATGCCCCTGTGCCTTGGTGGTTTCGTTTTGTGGGGGAAGAATCGATCCCGATAATCGGTCGAGTCTGGCCCGGAGAGACTTTCCTGCCGGAGAGAGTTGTTCGATTGATCAGAGAGATCCACAACGCCGTAAAAGGTAGGGTCCGATTAAAGGTGAGGGGTCTGTATCGTTCAGACCGGCTCAAACGCGTGTTGGAAATGCTGCCGCTCAAGGATACCGAGGTGACTCATGTCTCGGCCAGCATTCTGACAGGCAATGCTCTGGTACTCTTCAATCCTGACTGCAATCCGCGGCGCGTCCTGCTGCTCGTCGAACAGGCAGCAATAGCACACGCGAGACAGCAAGGAACCGCGGTCGAAGATGAGTCCGAGACCACACAAAGTCCCAGTCCCGAGCGGACGGCGCTCAGGACCGCTCCGTTTGGCGAGAAAGGGCTCGCCCCGGACGCGGAGGTCATCGCAGCCCCGAAACCCCTCTTTGACAAACCCTGGCACCTGATCGAAAACAAATTCGTGCTTGCCGCGTTACATTCTTCCATGCAAGCCGGTTTGTCTCCCGAG
Source organism: uncultured delta proteobacterium (assembly GCA_963760985.1). GTDB lineage: Bacteria > Desulfobacterota > Desulfomonilia > Desulfomonilales > Desulfomonilaceae > JACRDG01. The sequence continues at coordinate 661,961 of CAVXFM010000004.1, forward strand.
GCAAGCAAAAACAGCCTGGAAAAATACGGTTCCAATACCGTGCCTGAGCCCCCTCCGCGGTCGAAGCTCAGCATATTCCTGGACCAGTTCAAATCTCTTCCTGTTGCGCTCCTGGCAGGGGCTGCCGGTCTTTCGGTGGCCATGGGAGGATTGGTAGACGCCATGGTCATCATGACTGTGGTAGGAATCAACGCGGTCATAGGTTTTGTGACGGAAAACGAAGCAGACCAAACCATCAAGTCGCTTAAATCTCTCATTCGCCCATACGCTCGCGTGATTCGAGAAGGGACGCTGCAGGAAATATCTGCGAATCAAGTCCTGGTAGGGGACATTCTTGTGCTGAAACCAGGCACGTACGTCGCAGCGGACGCCCGTGTCGTGGACGCAAACCATTTGACTGTAGACGAATCGGTCCTCACCGGCGAGAGCATGCCTGCGCTCAAAGATTCCGAAGCGCTCATTGGCACGCGGATTCCCCTTGGGGACCGCATGAACATGGTGTATTCCGGGACTCTCGTTACCGGTGGACAGGGCCTTGCGGTGGTAGTAGCGATAGGCGCATTCTCGGAAATAGGGAAGATCCAGGCTATGGTGGCGCATGCGCAAGCACCCGAAACACCCATTGAGCGACAACTGAGAGTCATCGGCGGCGAACTCATACTCATATCCGGAGCCCTTTGCGGATTAGTTTTTGTTATCGGTCTGCTTCGCGGAAATGCCGCGTTGCAGATGCTCAAGACTGCGATATCCCTCGCTGTTGCAGCGGTGCCCGAAGGCCTGCCTGCGGTGGCAACCACTGCATTTGTCCTCGGTATACAGAATATGAGGCGCCACAATGTGCTGGTCCGCAATCTGGACGCAATCTGTACGCTGGGGTCAGTGCAGACCATATGTCTGGACAAGACCGGGACCATCACCGAGAATCGCATGTCGGTCCTGCGAGTGGTTTCCGGCACAGACCATGTGCACGCAAGAAACGGTTCCTTTGTGAAGCTCACATCCTCGCAAGGCCTCGACGAACCGGGTGAGTTCCTTCAGCTCCTCCATATGTCCGTGCTCTGCAATGAAACTCAGATCGAAGCAAATGGCAGTAAGTACGTGCTCAATGGCTCTTCCACGGAGAATGCGCTGATTTCCATGGCGATAAGCTGTGGAGTGGATGTGGTGACGTTGAGGGCTGAGTATCCTGTCTTGAATACCACGTACCGATCTGATGATCGACAGTTCATGAGCACGTCACATCCGCTCGGCCGTGACGGCATCCTCGTGGCGGTGAAAGGAAACCCGGTAGAAGTATTGGCGAGGTGTTCATCTCAGCTCATACACAACCAGACGATTGAGCTTTCAGATGAAGATCGGGATCGCATCGAGACTGAGAATGACCGCATGGCCGGGGATTCTTTACGCGTACTGGGGATCGCGTGTGCGATCCACGGTCACTCGCACGCGGTAAATGGGGACAACCGCTTCGTCTGGCTGGGTCTCGTGGGTATGACCGACCCAATCAGGGACCGGGTGAAAGAATCCATAGAGGTGTTTCATCGAGCCGGTCTGGACACCGTGATGATTACAGGAGACCAGAGTCCGACTGCCTACGCGGTGGGCAGCGAACTCGGCCTGAGCAACGGCAGACCGTTGGAGATGCTGGATTCCACAAGCCTCACTCAAACCGACCCGTCTGTCATCAAGGCGTTGAGCAGGAAAGTGCACGTCTTTTCTCGGGTGAGCCCGTCGCATAAACTCCAAATCGTTCAAGCCCTGCAAGCGACCGGCCGGGTGGTGGCCATGACCGGGGATGGCATCAACGACGGACCCGCACTCAAAGCAGCGGATATAGGCGTAGCCATGGGACGGGGCGGAACCGACGTGGCTCGTGAGGTTGCAGACGTGGTTCTCCAGGAAGACGACCTGGAAACGCTGATCATTGCTATCCGTGACGGGCGAACCATTTATGACAACATCCGTAAGACGCTCCACTATATGCTCGCGACCAACTTTAGCGAGATCCAGGTGATGGTCATCGCAGGGGCCCTGGGATTCGGATATCCTCTTAACGCCATGCAATTGCTGTGGACGAACTTGATTTCAGACATTTTTCCCGCGCTTGCCTTGACCATGGAACCTCCGGAACCTGACGTGATGGACCTGCCACCGCGGGATCCTGCGGAACCGATTGTCAAGAGCGGCGACTTCAAGAGAATCACCTTTGAAGCAGCCACCATGGCCACAGCCGCTCTTGGGGCGTACGGGTACGGCATTGCAAGGTACGGCATAGGCGCCACAGCGGGAACCGTCGCGTTTCAAACTCTCACCACTTCGCAGGTTCTCCACGCGTTGGGTTGTCGTTCCGAAAAGCACCGCATCTTTGGCACCACACAATCGCCCCCCAACAAATTTCTCAATGTGGCGATACTGGGTTCACTTGCCTTACAATTGGCCACTCAGCTCCTTCCCGGCCTGAGAAATCTGCTGGGGCTCACACCCTTGACTGCTCTTGACGGGCTTGTCGTGGGCGTTGCTTCGGTAGTTCCGCTTCTGGTCACCGAGGCGACCAAGCAAGATGAGGGAGGCGAATAAATGAAGAGGGATTTCATACATACGTCTGAGTCGGTTACCGACGGGCATCCTGATAAGCTGTGCGATCAAATCAGCGACGCGATAGTGGACCGATTCCTCGAACAGGACGTGTGTGCGCGTATCGTGGCAGAATCCGCGGTTTCCTCTTCGGTCGTCTTCATCGCTGCCCGGTTTGCATCAAATGTCAAGGTAGACTTCCCCAACGTGGCAAGGAAGGTGATTCGCCGTATCGGATACGTCAACCAGGAGTTCAATTTCAAGACGTGCAGCATATTGACCAGCCTGAAAGAAATGGTTCCTGAACAGGAATGCTTGTTTGATGAGGCCTTGATGTCGGAAAAAGACATCGACTCCATTGTGGCGCAAGATCAGGTGACGCTGTTCGGCTTTGCGTGCAACCAGTCTCCCACGTTGTTGCCGTTGCCTATCTGGCTGGCTCACAAGCTGGCGAGGCGACTGGCCGAGGTGAGGCTCGCGGGGATTCTGCCGTATCTCGCGCCCGACGGCACGACCCAGGTGGCCGTGGAATACAAAGACCAAAAACCATTTAGAATTCACAGCCTTGCCATAAATGCCAGCCAGACCGACCGGACCTATCCCAAGCCTGAGAAGTTACAGGCGGATATACGTGAAACCGTCATACAAAAGGTGTTTGCCGACGAGTCCATCGCACCGGACAATGCGACCAAATTCTTTATTAATTTCGGAGGCCCTCTCAAGCTCGGCGGACCGTCAGTGCATTCCGGCCTCACCGGCAGAAAGAAACGCCATCGATACCTATGGGTTGTACGCGCGCAACAGCGGATCTGCGCTCAGCGGAAAAGATCCGATGAGAATTGACCGGGTCGGTGCGTACGCAGCCCGTTACGCAGCCAAGAACGTGGTAGCTTCAGGACTGGCAGATCAGTGTGAAGTGCAGCTCAGCTATTCCATCGGGCTCCCCGGACCGGTCAGCATCCAAGTGGAAACCGCGGGTACAGGCACAAAGCCCGATGAGGTTATCAACGATTTCGTGAAACAACACTTTGATTTTCGTCTGGGCGGAATCCTCAGACAGTTTAATTTGAGAAAACTGCCCTCCCTGACGTCTGGAGGCTTTTATCGGAAGCTCGCGGCATACGGTCATTTCGGACGGAGCGATTTGAATTTGCCGTGGGAAAAAACGGATAAAGCGGATTTGCTCAGGGGCCTTTGAGGGGGAAGAATGAATGGCGTCGCGGCCGCGTACTGGGCCGGAGAAACGGCAGTACCTGCCGGCAGGTAATAGCGAGCTCTAGATCAACGCTGCCAAGATGGAGAGCGGAGAGCCCTGCAAGGCACGATCCAGCACAAGCATGAGCAGGACTTTGGACACCTTTTTCCCCACCTGACCAAACGTCTCATCCAGACGGTCCTCGTTGTCGATCCTCCCGGCAAGGTGAAGGTCCAATTCGCCGCTTAAGTAGCTGAGAATGGCTTCGGAACCCAAGATCCTGGGATCGTAATGCACCAGTAGACTGCCTGTGACCGAGTTTACGGAAGCGGACAACACACCGGCAAAACCGTTCAGCCGGCGTTGGAGGTCATGCGCCTTCCGCGGATTCCTTTTCAGGTCAGGAACCTTGATTCTTAATCGTCCTGGAACTTCATGGAGATACAAGCTCATGATCTTCTCCTCGTCTTTGACTCAGAAACTGCCACGCTTGCCTTAGGTACCTTCTTTCGCTTTCGTGGTTATATAGTATGTGCCGATCGAGCGTTAGACAAATATTAAGAACCCATTAAATCTTTGTGGGGTAGAGAGTTATTTTGGGCTCTTCCGGAAACTGCGTACTTTTGGTTGCAAGAGTGAATGCTCCAAAAGCCTAAAGGCGGAGGTTTCGGCGGCTTATATCAAAGGGCTTTCACGTGTATGACAGGACACAGGATGCAGGCTGAGGATCCTCTTCGGTACGGACGACGCAAAGGCGTCTCATCACCGCGCTCAGGAGACCCACAGCCCGACCACCTTAGATAGGTGAACCCGAATCGGTAACTTTCTACATTTTATATTGCGCGACCAGCAAATTGAGATCGTTTCCCAGTTGCGACAACTGTTGGGAACTATTTTTCAGCTCGCCTGACACCGCGACCAATTGCTGCATTACTTGTTCAATATTTGTCATAGCCTGTACCACCTGGTCGATCCCGCTGAATTGCTGGGAACTGGAGGCATCTATCACACTCGCGGCCTGAAAGGATTCCCCCACGCTGACTTCGAGAATATTGATGTAGTCGGCTGACTGCTGAGACTGCTGCACGCCGTCTGAAACAGCCTCGTGTCCTCGTTCGGTGGCCACGACCACGCTGCTGACAGACGTGGCAATTTCCCCCAATAGGCCGCGAATCTGTTGAGTGGCGTCCTTCGATTGATCTGCAAGGCTCTTGATCTCATGGGCCACGATGGTGAAACCTTTCCCTTGTTCGCCTGCTCTTGCTGCCTCAATTGAGGCATTTACCGCCAACAGGTTCGATTGATCTGCAAGGTCCTGAACGGTTTCTGTTATCGAGCCAATGGCCGAAGTGTTTTTGTTGAGCTGCAGCACCATTTGCCGGACGGAGGCCATTTGATCCTTGATGAGACCCATCTTTTCCATGGTGTCTTTAGTTGCCTCCGCTCCCTTGCTCGATGCGTGCACCGCTTGCTGAGAGGTTGTGGACACTACCTTGGCTTTCTCTGACGCAACCATCGCTGCCTGGCGCAATTCTTCCGCTGTTGCGGTTACTTCTGCCACTGACGACGAAGCCTGCGCCATGCTCTGGGACATTTGGGCTACCACCGCGGAGATTTCGCCTGTCAATGGAGCCAGAACTTCAACACCTTCCGTGACCCGTCGGGTTTGATTCCGAAGACCCTCCACCATGCGGGAAAAAGCCGTCGACAATGCGCCAATTTCATCGCCTCTCTGTTGGGATTCCACGGACAGCGTCAAATCGCCTTGCGCGATAAGACCCGCCTGCTCGGCCAATCGCCGCATGGGTTTCGAAATACCACCGGCCAAAATCAAACCCACAAGGACGCTGGCCCCGAACCCGATTCCCACGATCACGATTGCCCATTTCTGAGCTCGCGAGGTTGTCTCCCCTATCTTGGTTCGCGCGCCCGTATTGATCGTCGCATTGAATTCGTTCACTTGCCCGGAGAATCGGGTGATTGCTGCCTCAGATGCCCTCAAACTGTCTTTCATGGTCCGTTGGGATGTTTGGGCAACTGACTGCGCTTGTACGGATGACTGATAGAGAGCGAAAAGGCCATGGTCGTCCTGGACAAGTGATCCCAGATGCGAAACACGGCTTTGAAGACTCGCCAGATACTCTTTAATCCGATCCGACTCTGTGCGACGCACGGTGCGCTTCAGTCGTGACGTGAGCGCACTGAACCCCTCTTGAAAGCTCTTCCGCGACTCTGCCAACTTCTCGTTACTCCCTGAATCGTCCTGCAAGAGGAGAAGACATTGCCGTAGGTGCTTCAGCTGTTCCTGCAGTCGGTAAGCGGATTGAATGAGAGGGAAATCCTTGTCGTAGAAGTCTTGGATAATGGAGTTCAGGTCATCCACGCTCGCAGCCCCGGCCTGCACCTTGGTCTTCGCTCTTTCTTCGTTTGCGGAAAATCCGGACTCGACGGATTGCCGCAGGTCGGTGATCAGTGCCTCCGACTTGTCGAATTCCTCCTGTACCGCAAGGATCTGTGCACGCAGTTCCTTGTACCGCTTAAGGTGAAGCATTTGTGCTTCCATGGCTCTCGCCGCAGCCTGGCGGAAATGCTGTTCTGAGCGTTTTGCCGTTTCGAGACTCGAAGCGTCCTGCGGTGACGAGGCAGGCTCTCTTTGGCCGTTTTTCTGACCCGGGGCAGCACCACCGCGGGAGAGATGGGGCGCACTCTCTTGGGCCATTTTTTCGATATTGGACACACTCTGGCTGAACACGGGTACTGAGTTGGGGCAGGTTCCTGGAGACTTCTTCAATCTCTGTCGGATCATCGGCCTCCAGGGCATGGAAGCTGCTGCGCCCCATTTCATATAAAAGCCCACTGAGTTTCTGGGTCTCTTGAAAGATCGGAGTGGCAACGTCAGTGACACTTCTCGTCTGGTCTGCTACTGACCGCAGGAAATGTAGTCCGGACATTCCGCACACCAATACCAAGAATGCCGAGACCGAGAAAGCACCGATAAGCTGCACTTTCAGGGACAAATCCGAAAATTTCCACGTCCGTGGCATATCACATCCCTCTCTGGAGGTGTGCGCACAAGAAAACGCCCAGAGGTTACAGAATCCGAGCGTTCCCTTTGCGCAGGCTATCTGGCCTGCAATTTGGCAAGCATTTCCGGAGAAGGCCTAAAAGCCTGCACGCGGCAATTGTCGCTGTCCGCGACGTACACCCAGCCGGTTTCTTTGTCCACAAAGCAGCCGTGAAGGTTCGAAAACTGACCGGTTTGGGCGCCTTTTTTCCCAAACTGTGTGATGAACTTCCCGGATCGATCGAAAACCTGAACCCGGTTGTTCCCAATTTCCCCCACGTACACATTGTCGAACTTGTCGATCCCGATGCCTGCGGGGGCTTTGAACTGGCCTTCGCCACTGCCCGTGGTGCCCCATTTTCTCAGGAACTTTCCTTGTGAGTCAAACACTTGCACGCGGTCATTCTTCAGGTCTGCCACGAAAAATTCGCCTTTGCTATTCACCTTGATCGATTCCGGGTTGTTCAGTTGCCCGTCACCGTTTCCCTTCTTCCCAAAAGTGAACATGAACTTTCCGTCCAAATCCCACACGCTGATCCTGTGATTGCCTGCCTCGGGCATATAATACTTCCCCTCAAAAATGCAGGTGAATTCAGACTTCATGTTCTCGCCCGGTTTCTGGCCGTAATCACTGAACGTTTTGATCCACTTGAAAAGTGGGTCATATATCTTCACGTACCCTGTGGCGTAGTCTGCCACGAAAATTCGGCCATCCGGGGCCACAGAAATCCCCTCGGGTTTGTCGAGTTGATGATTGGCATCTCCTTTCCCACCGAATTTTGTGACGAATTTTCCTGTCTTCTTGTCGAAGGCCTGGACAGTTGCATTCACCGCATCGGTGACGAGCACATGCTTCCCATCCTTGGTGATGTCAAAATCTTCAGGATATTGAAATTGTCCTTCACCACTGCCTTTGGACCCGAAGGTCACCACATGTACGAACCCACTCTCTTTGCCGGGGCCATCGTTGGCGGTTTCAGCACCGGCGTTCAAGGAAGAGCAAATTGCCAATGTCAGCCAAGACACTGCCATGATGGATACTCGCGCCATGAAACGATCTCGATGTAACATCCTTTTCTTCCTCCCTCCCTACCTAAAACGAGCTTCCGAAAGGCTTTCTCCTGGCTCCTGCTCCTCGACAGGGTGCATTCCACGTTCCCTTGTCGGCTCTGATCTTGGCCTCATATCCAAGGGTAACTTTCTTCCACTGTTGTTCCGCGAAGAAGCGTACTTTAGAGCAAGGAGCTTACGCAAAAGCAAGACGCATGCCAATGCATTATCCGCCTCGCAACAGGGGAGTTAAGAACGGAAATAGTTCCTATAATCATTGCGGTATGGATTCCGCTCAGCAATCCGTGTCGCTTCCGGTCGGCGACCCAAATCAGGATTGTGGATAAATCACGCACGCAGAGAACGTGCCGACCACGACATGGGAACCTTATACAGGGCAAAACTAGATAGTTGCCCGACTTCTCTGAGATGTGTAAAATACACACTCTGTGTGTGCAATCAGGGTCTCTTGGGCCCGGTCAGCGATCCCTGGTCCGGTATTCCACCCAAAGTTATAGGGGAATGTCAATCAAGCCAAAGGGCCGCGAGGTCTGCACACAGGATGCTGCACACAAGCCCGCTGTGCGCAATATAAGTAATTTAGCGGAGGAAAATCTCCCTCTGCTGGGCTGAGTCACTCACAGGCGAGCGAACCGATATTATACCGGTCCCCGGGCCCATTCAGGTATTACTCGTGAGCAGACGCCAGGCCTCGAAAGCGCAGCACAGCGGCCGTTCGCAGCAAGGAGGCATGACGTGTTGCTTACTGGCTTTTGCGCACACGGGTATTACGATCTTTGCCCAGAGCGTCTGCGGCCCAGATAGCCGACTCAACCATCTCAGCCGTCACAGGGAACCAGGTGGAATGAATAGTCTCGCCCTCTGCCGTGGTTGCCTCGGCGACCTTCCTTATGTCCGCGCGGCTCGGACGGGAAATGCCCAGATCCTCTAAGCAGACTGGTAACCCCACGCTGAGACAAAAACGTAGGACCTGGTCGACGTCTTTTGACGGTCGGCCCTCCAGGACCATTTGCGTAACCAGGCCGAAAGCCACTTTCTGTCCGTGAAACTTGGCGTGCGACGCTTTCAGAACCGTCAAGCCGTTGTGAACCGCGTGCGCTCCGGCCAAGCCTCCGCTCTCAAACCCCAAGCCGCTGAGCAAGGTGTTGGCTTCGATTACCCGCTTCTACGGCTGGTGTGACGGCCTTCTTTTCTACAGCCAGCTTGGCTTGGATGCCGTATTCCAGCAACGTGTCATAGCAGAGTCGAGCCAACGCAAGAGAAGAGAGAGTGGGCGGGCACGCACCGGTAAGAGCATTCGGTTTGCAGCTCTTGGCGCACGTGTCCGCTTCCCAATAGGTGGCCAAAGCATCGCCCATCCCGGATACAAGCAACTCGACGGGCGCATGAGCCACCAGAGTCGTGTCCACCAGGACGCAGTCCGGATTCTTTGGTAAAACGAGGTAGCGTTCGAACACACCATGCTCCGAATAGATTACGGATAGAGCCGAACACGGGGCGTCGGTCGCGGCAATGGTGGGGGCAATGATCACGGGGATCTTCAGTTCGTGACCTATCGCCTTGCCTGTGTCGATTACTTTCCCTCCACCGACGGCAATGACAAGATCAGCACCGTTGACCTTAGCCACGCCCACCAACCGACTGATCTCCTTGTCAGAGCATTCGCCGCGGAACACCTCCTTGTGGCAGCCGACCTTGTGGCTGTTCAGACTGGCCTCAACCATGGAACTGCACACGCTGAGAGCGGTCTTTCCTCCCGTGAAAAGAGCCTTGGTGCCAAGCCTGGCCGCGTGAATCCCTATTTCGGCGATGGCGCCGGCCCCCTGGACGTAACGACTGGGGGAAAGGAACATTCGACTCATTTGAACCCCTTCTTGTGTGATGAACTCCCCATGGCCGCTTCCCTTCCGCAGTGAAGCAGCTGGAATTGGCTTACGGAGGCTGCTTTGCGGGCACAGCCTGACTCTGGATTACTCCGCACACCGCCACGGGTGTCTTGAGTAATTCGGGACGAAACCAGTGGCCGAGGTAATCTTGGCCTCTGGAAGTCGCGCATGATTGTACGATTGAATTCCGGTCCAAGAGCCTCGTCTTTCTCTTCACCGTATCAGATGGTTGACCCAAAGGACACACTTTGTGCTGTCCACCCGCCGAATAATTCGGGTCACTACACTACAGTGACCATACCCGTTTCAGTCAGGATTCACGGAAACCGGCACAAAACAGTGTGCGCAAATCGAGGCCTTCGGAGGCTCGCGCTAAAAGGCAACAGGAATTGCCTCGTGGAGCATCTTTGGCGCTTCTTGGTTCTCGGCTCGCGTGAGAATTCTTATGCCGATTCGCGTTCACCTCTCTATAGTGAGCCCCATTGCGATTCGACGCAACCTTGGGGAACGCCTTTAGGTAGGGCACACCGCTCAGCCTGCCGCGGATGATGGACTTTTGGCACGCGTTTGAAAGCGAATGGGCATGGGGAGATACACGTACCCACACACGCGGAATGCCCTTGGGAAAGCCCTCAATGACCTCCTAGCCATTGGGGGCGTCTTTTTTGTTACCGCGAAAGAAGCGGTGGTCGCGACGTGAAAGTGTTCCCCGTCTGAGAGTCTCTTTTAGCGGTGGTGCATCCAAATGTTCAGTTGGTGATCTGGCCAAAATCGAGAGAGTGTTGAACTGAGCAAGATATGTGGCGCTCAATGAGTTACAATAAGAGGAAATTGTTACTATGCGAAAGGACGTAAGAGCACTAATACTGAGACACTCACGGTGAGGTGTGGGCGCTCACTTAGCCGCCGAGGTGGCGCGGCTGGCCGGGCAGCGTGGCGGTCACCGAAATGCTCACCAGGAAGTGGAGCCGTCAGATCTTATCGGGCGCTCTGCGTTGCGGCGAGACAAACACGGCGAGAACAAGTAGGGCCGGTATGAGCCGTCGACTTGTAAACAAGCGGGCGTTGGTAACCGGTGGCAGCCGGAGCATCGGAGCTGCCATCGTCAAACGGCTGGCGCAAGAAGGCGCTGACGTGGCATTGACTTTTTCAGCAAACCCGATCGGGCCAATGAAACGGTGAAGGCAGCGCAGGCCTTGGGCGCAAAGGCGCTGGCGATACAGGCCGACAGTGCGGATGCCGACGCGGTGGTCGCTGACGCGGAGCGACCGTTCGAGACTGGGCGGCATCGACATTCTGGTCAACAGCGCGGGCATCGGTGTAGTTGCACCCATTGATGATTTTCGTCTCGAGGATTTTGACCGCACCGTGGCGGTGAACGGCCGCGCGGTGTTCGTCCCCCCGACAGGGGCACAGTTCACGACCCATGACAAATGACAGGGGAAACAACTGGATCGATCCCCTGCTGAAAGGGTGAGTCCCGGTAGGAAAAGCGGCTTGGACCTGTACAGGAAGTATTGTCGCGTAATGAACGCGCCATGACGTTCCTTTGGCCCCCGGTTCGTGCACTGTGGTACCATCAATGACCTTCAAGGGGAGATCCATGGAACACAGCCCCTGATTCGAAGGCGTCAACCATTTCTCCATAACCCCTGCAGCCAGCCAACGCATCCATTCACCGCATTTCTCCAGACGCTTGCACAAAGCAACGGAAGAAACATCAGCAAAGTCGGCTTCCCTGGCCCGCACTGCTGTTGCCTTCAAAGAACACCCCAGCGCAATATGAATGAGCAGCGTGCGCAACAAGACTTCTTTGTTGCGAAAGCCCCGGACTCGTTCCCAAGCCCCCAACTCCTATCCCTCAGTCACCGCGCAGCCTTCTGCCATCAGTTCTTCCCAGTCTGTCATTTCAACACCTCCGGGAAGAGTGCTATACTACAAAAGCGCTATAAACGTGAACCCTAAGTTAACGCTTATGCCCCTTTGAGGGCCCAACAGTACCGACAATCGCTGATCCGGCCAAATCAGCCCTCAGCCTTGGCCGTAAGGGCTACCGGCCTTACGTCTTTCGGATCTCTCTCACTTAAAATTGGCGGCCACTGCAGCGGGGAATTTTTCTTAAAAGCTTCCTGTTCCTGCGGCTTCGGTTTCACATGAGACGGCCTCGTTTTTGTTCTACGCCATCCGTTTCTATTTAGGAAACGGTGCACCACCGAATGATGGAGAGGCTGCCCTATGCGTGCTCCTAAAGCTTCACGGGCCTCGCCTACCGTAGCTATTTCCCCCATGACAGCTCGCTCAAAAAAGGGCTTGAGGAACAGGCTTTCACCCTACCTGCACGATGAGATTTCTGCCTTCCTGTACCACCTTGCCAGACTCCTTGAGCGCTTTGATTGCTCGCGTGATGCTTACTCTGTGGGCCCCCACAAGGAAACTCAGGTCCTCATGTGTCAGAGGAAAGAGAATCCTGAGTCCTCCGGGGCTTTGAATTCCGTGTTCCGTAGCCACGTTCACAAGCACTTTGTACAACTTGTCTTCCAAGGTGGTCACGGACAGGTTTCCGATTCGGCTGGTCAGCGAATCGATTCTCTTGCTCAAATTCTTTATTACCTGTAAACCTATTGTCGGACGGTCCAACATAAGCTGTTCGAACTTTGCTTTTGTAAACCCGCACGTCAAAGTTTCCCCGATACAGACGGCCGTGACCGGGTAGTAGGTCACTTCATTGAGCATGTTTTCTCCAATAAAGTCCCCACCCTGCCTAATGTCGAGGGTCATCTCATGCCCATCCTCTGTTACTTTTGTCAACTTCACTCGACCAGCCTTTATCAGAAACATTTCCTCGGCTCGTTGGCCTTGGGTAAAGATCGTCTCTCCCCGTAGATACCTCTTTCTCATCGCAGCGCCGGCAAGCGCGGCCAGATCGTCGGAGGACAGGTTTTCGAACACCCACACATGACCGATGCACGACGGATGCAGCACCAGACCTTTACCAAGACGCTCACACACACACGCCATCTTGTCTCACCAACCTTTCTGCGAAGAACCGATATCTCGATCGCGGGAGTTTACACCGCTTGGCAACAAGAAAGCCGAAAAATGTCTCGTGTGTCATCTTTGCACCCTGAAGGCGCCTTGCCAGGCTAGACCTGATGCTGCCACCATTCTTGTAACTGCAGGATGAAACTGTTTCAACCGGAAGATCCTCTGAGGCCTTCCATCGCCCCTCGGTTTCACTATATAGTAAGGAGGGGTTGGCCGGATTTTATTATCTCTGTCAGCGGTGTTCCCCAGCATTTCACCTCTATGCCGAGGTGAACGAGCGCGTCCGTTACGCCCAATTCATCGGCGCAAGCCTTGCATGCAGACACTTGCACTCCTGCGGCCAGCAACTCCTTTATTTTATTCTGTATGTCGTGATTTTCTCCGGCAAGTTTAGCTGTCGATCCCCATATCACGATCGTGATCTCTTTCCACCATCCCTTCTTGAGGCCGTTGCGAGCATACATGAAGACCATCTTGTCAGCCGTAATAGGGTCACTGTTGGTCCACAGTATGTACAGGTGCTCTTTGTCTTTCATTGCAGACTCCTTCGCGTGGCATGTAAAAAAAAGTGTTATTCCGATGAGTGCCAGAACTATCCCCGCTATGGTAACGCTTTTCATTGTTCGGTCCCATTGCCGTGAATCAGGGCATCGGGAAGCCCCTATATCAGAAATTATCCCATGTTGTCGGTTGCAACCCGTTGTTCGGAAACCTTCCCGGAGCGGGCACAAGGTTTGCGGAGAAGTCACCAGTGGGGTTCGGCCCAATGGCTTGAAATGCACCGGTGGCTCTCCGCTTTTCATTCACGTTCTTTTGACCGTACCTGCCAGAGACTCGGTGTCAATCCGCACGTTGGCCGATCTTTGCCGCTTTGGCAAGCGTCTTTCTTCTCCGATTCCGTGGGCGTATCCGCCAGTTTGGCCTTTTTTCCGCACAAGTCGCATTTCCCATCTTCCGTGATGGATGGAAGCCTGGGGGCTTCGCCCCCGCACAAACCGCATTTGGGCATGGTGTTCACCTCCTTTCACCAGAATTTCCGAGATCTAATCTCCTGAGATTACTGAGATCGTCGTCTACTCGCTTTGTACCAGCCGATCCAGGACTGCAGACCCCAATTGGTTCCCCAACTCCTGCGCCTGCTTCCACAGATCGATTTGATCCTCTACACGGACGAACTTGTCACGCGTGATTGTGGTGTCGCCGCGAAACACGAACGGGATGGAACTCATTGGGCAGCTTTCTCCATAGCCACAACTCAGGCAAGGAGGGTTGCCGATTGCTTCCAACGTGCCTATGACCTCCATGCCCTCTCGCTGGAGAGCGGTCACAATCTGAACGTTTGCCTCGTGAAGGCCCTGGCGGCCTCTCCCGATACCGGTAGTAATCACCACTGCCAACTTGCCACGATTCAACCCGAGCCGGTGCCTTAGCGAGAACAGCCGTTCGAGGAAGGCTTTGGTGAAACTGTCCATGGAGCCGTATGGCGTGTACGCACCGATGACCAGAGCCTCGGCCATTCGCACTTTCGGACCCAATCCTGAGAAATCATCCATCTGTTTGCATAGGTTATCTCCAGCACACCGCAAACAGCCCACGCAGCCTCGCACGTTCAACTCGCTCAGTTTCACTAATTCCGTATTGAGACCGCTCGTACCGAGCACAGCTTTGACGAGGCGGTCAGTATTACTGTTTGTTATGGGGCTTCCCGAGATCCCCAGCACTTGAGCATTCATGGCGAGTCCTCCCTACGATGGATTGCCTGTCTGGTTCAAGATAAGGGGTCCAAGGTCCTACGTCTGTAGTGATTGCTACAGATAGCGAGGAATTTTTTGTGCCATTGTAGGGAATGAAGAATGGACAGATTATGTCCTCCTGGCCGACAGACCAGGTACGCGCATGGGCCGCTCATAGTGTCAACGGCTCGTTGAACGCAACCGATTTATCGGGGAACGTCCGTACGGAATTTCTGGGGAAGTGGAACCCAAGAAATGGCGACGATCAACAGGCGCAGCGACGGACCCGGCCCGACGTGACGCGAGGCGGCCGAACGATGGAGCCGCAGAAGCATTATCAGAGCAGCGGAACATGAGAAGATGACCGAGCTGAAGATGGTTCCAGATGAGCAAGGGGGTAACACGGGTCTTGTCGCGAACAATTTCCAAGGGTACACCGATATCTGGTGTCACGATCTCGACATAAGAGTGCCCTACGTGTGACTTGAACTGCCCACCAGGTCAGGTGTTAGGTGTCCGTGATTAGCACTCTAACTTGAGGAACGTAACACTAGATGCTCGCGTGCACGTGAATTGCGGTCGTGCCAATAGTTCCAGGTAGCTCTACAGCAACTCGCGCGCTGATGAGAGTATTGTCGTGGCAGATTCGGTTTTGGACTATCTCACATACGTCGTTTTGTCCTTAGCCTTTCTTCTCGGCGTTTGTAGGGGTTCCTCTGCGGGTTTACCGATACAGACAAGAGCCATCGGGTCCTTTTCCGCTGCCACGCCGAGGATCTCTCTCACCACGGCTCTGTCGAACAGAGTGAACCAGAGGGTTCCAAGGCCGAGCGAGTGGGCCGTAAGCATCATGTTCTGGATCGCCGCAGCGCACGCATGCTGATATGCCTCCGCGCCTTGGGCTGAGAAGAAATCGAGTCCACTCTTTTTCGGATCCGCCACCACGCACACCATCGCGGGAACGTCCTTCAGGAAATCGATGCTGTACTTGTTGACCCAGTTCCAACCGCTCTTTTCAAACCATGCTTGTTTGAGTTCGTTGGATGCGGCGTAGATCTTCTCTTTCACCTCCCGCGCAGTAATAACGATGAACTCCCATGGCTGGAGGTTCGCAGGAGAGGGTGCCCACACTGCCGTTTCAATTACCTGCTCGATGGTTGCTTCGTCGATGGGATCTGGCAGAAACGCCCTACAGCTTCGTCGTTCCTTGATTGCCGCGATGAGATCCATAATCAATCCTTTCTCCATGGAAACCGGAATTGTGCCTCAGCCTTTCTCCGTTGGCAAAAGCCTCATTACCTTACTCAAGAAAGTCCCTGAGGGGGGAGCGTCAAAGCATAACTTGCAACAAGAGAAAGAGTCAATCGGGAAGTGGTCCCGAGGTAATCGGACTGGGATTTCAATAATCTCTTTCCCTTTGCGCAAATCGACCAGAATGCTCCACGGTGAGCCCTATGAGATCAATCCCACGGAGAAGGCTATCAGAAACTGGCCAAGGTAATAGAGCGGCAATCCCAGTAGTCGGTTGGCGAACTGGCTTTTCACGAATCTTTCCCTGGCAACGAAGAGATCAGACGCATAGAAACACAATGCACCCACAAGAAGAGCCAAGGCTCCTTTCGAGTTCAGGTCAGGATTCAGAAAAGCGACCCAGGCTGCAGCTACCATCAAGCTGATCACGAGCACGTACAGGCCCACTGGAATGGTCATAGCCCCGAGATGCGGGCGAAGCCACAAGAATATCCCAAGGCTGACCGCCACAATCAACGGATGTGCGAAGGTGAGCCAATCGGGCGGCAGAGTGAGACCTGTGAAGGCCGCCACGTACAGGACGTGGCCGAGGAGGAAGACGCCGAGACCTGCCTTGAATGTATTGTCGCCTTTCAGGGCCAAACACACGTCTCCTAGGAGACCGCACACAAGTCCCGCGAGCACCCAGTGATAATAGGACTCAACGGGATGCGGCTGTAACAAGGCCACCAACACGAAGAGTGCCGACAGCGGCGTCTTGAAAATCAGGATCCGAACCGTGCTTGTGTGCTTCTCCGCTATCAGGAGCCCAGCAAGTAATCCGGACGCAAGCACCGCAATAACCACGTTGACCATGCTCTCTCCAGTCAGGTTTTCCAGAAATCGGCACAATTATCATGGAGTGGAGGCATTTGGTCAAGGGACACGCCTCCAGAACCGTCCTGGCGAGATTCCTATAAAAATGCAGTATCCATTGAGCCCCATCACTACACGTCAGTATCCATGGGTTCGTCAGAAGTAACGGAATCATTTCCGATGACCGCAACAGCCTGGTAATCGTTCTGACCGGAGTTTCCGGGAATTGGCGATACAAAGCTGTAACGCTTGGGAATTCTAGGCAAAACCGCCCGCTAGTGTGTGCCTCTAACATTATATGACACATTTAGTTTGACAGCAAGAGCATGACTGTGGTAGATGCCTCTGCATGAGCTACCTGCAGAAAAAGAACATTCGGGGTCACACCTACTACTATTACACCGTGACCAAAAGGATCGATGGCAAATCCGCCAAGATCCAGCAGGTCCATCTGGGGACTCCGGATCAGATCTTCGAGAAGTGCTCGCCTGCTCGAGAACCGGAACTCCCGGTCAAGACCTCTCACCTGGAGTTCGGGCTCGCCGCTGCACTTTACCAGCAGGCTCTGGAGCTGGGAGTTATCCCGCTGATCAACTCGTACGCTTGTGGCACCTCCGCGTATCTCGACGTAGGCCAGTATCTGGTGCTCGCGGCCATCAATCGGGTCTGTGAGCCCAAAAGTAAGAACGGAATCGCCGCATGGTACAAGAAGAGCATGCTGCCCAGTCTGTTTACGATTCCTGTGAGCTCGGCCACGGGACAGAGATTCTGGGACGCGATGGACCGGCTACCTGTGGAAGCGATTCCGCGCATCGAAGAGGGCTTGTGGGCGAACACTCTTCAGCGGTTCTCCGTCCCGCTGGATTGGCTCATCTACGATACCACCGATTTCTTCAGTTACTTGGCTGAGCAGACTCCATCCGAGCTCAACGAGAAGGGCCATAACAAAGCCTTTCGCCATCATCTGCGTCAGGTAGGCCTGGCAGCTTCCGTGGTCAGGGGGCTCGGCCTGCCGCTTATCCACGAGCTCTACGGAGGCTCCCAAAACGACGCAACACTCTTCCCCACTGCCATATCTCGGACCATCGAGAGAGTCCGGGCACTCTCGGACGGACATGTGGAGAGCCTTACCGTCGTGTTCGACAAGGGGAACAACTCCTGTGCGAACATTGCGGGTCTGGGTCGCGAAGGAGTTCATTTCATCGGAAGCCTTTCCCCCAGCCATTACCCGGAACTCTGCTCCATCCGCCTGTCCCGTTACACGCCAGTGACACTGGAAAACGGGAGAGAGATCCTCGCATTCGATACCAAGACCAAGGCCTTCGATCGGTCCATCAGGGTGGTGCTCACGTACAACGGGGCTACTGCGAGGAAGAAGGAGCGACGCTTTCAGAAGGATCTGGGACAGGCTTTGGCCGAACTCAACCAAGTTCGCTGGGCAAAGGTCAAAGACCCTGAAGCCAAGATCCGGGAGGTGGCCTCCCCAAAGCTCCCCGCTTATCTGTTCAAAACCGAAGGCACCGGCGCCAATCTCAAGGTGGGTCTCGATCAGAAGTCAGTGAAGAAATACATGAATCGTTTTGGAAAGATTCTCGTCTTCACGGATCGTACCGACCTGACCGCTCTGGCAGTGGCTCAAGCCTACACCGATCGTAATGAGGTCGAGCAGCTCTTCGGAGAGATGAACGACCCGATGACGGTGCCGTTCCAGCCTGTGCGCCACTGGACAGATCAAAAGATCGTGGTGCACGCATTCATCTGCATCCTGGGACTGCTCTTGCTTAAGCTTCTCCAACGCAGGCTTAAGGAGAAGGGCATCACCCTGAGCCTGTAGCTCATCAAGGACGAACTGTCCTGCGTGCAGTTGGGACTCTGGATAACCCGTTCGGGAAAACTCTTCAAGATCATCTCCGACCAATCCAAGCTCCAGGCGAAGATGTATGACATCCTTTCACTTCAAAATGTAGCAGCAATGTTAGGGGGTCAGCCCAACTCATCCTAGCAGCCTGTCGCGGAACCATACAGATTCTTGATGGTTGTAGCATGATCTCGACTTGAGTGCCACGATATGGCACGTAATCGGCAAACTGAACATGAGCCGAGAGAAAACTCTTCGCTCGGGTCGGTATGATTTTGGAATTGAGCCCATAGCGCTCATTTTAGCTGAGAGCGCACACACTTCTCCCATCGTCTGGGCAAACCCAACCCCAGAGCTTAAGAAGGTTGTGAGTCAAGCAGATCAGAGACCATTCTGCTCTTACCTTTTCCAATCCTCTCAAGAGAAAGGCTCGGATACCCCTGACCTCTTTGATCTGCCCAAAGACGGGTTCTACGGTTTCCTTACGTTTCAAATACGTCTTCTTCCCTGCTTTGGTTTTGAGCTTGCGCAGCATCCGGTGTACCACCGAGGTGTCCTTCGGTATGCGCCCCCGTGGGGCTGGTTCGATCGGGTCGGTGTGCTTGGTGCGATCCCGGGCAATAAAGGGCTCGATGAAGTTGTTCGCCAGGGACTCCACGTTTTCCTCACTGAAATATCCGGCATCAGCCAGCACTCGGTCGGGGATTTCACCCAAGTTGGTTTCGATTCTATCCACCATGGGGATCAGTTGCTGCTTGTCGTTGGCTTGTTGCGTGACATCCGCAGCTACAATTACCTGAGAGGACCCATCCACCGCGGCTTGAGCGTTGTACCCTTGGACAAAGGCCTTGGTCGCAGTGTCGAGCATGATGCGACTCTCGGGGTCGGTGAAATTGCGTTGCGCTGTGTCCTTGGGAATGCCAGCCGGGGGATCGGAAGACCCCGCTCCATCACTTGGCGGGGGATTGGTATCTTGGTCGAGCTTGCCCGCTTCTATGGCTTCCTTTCGGGCCTGCTCTTCCAGAGCCTTCTTGGCCTCTCGGATCTTTGCAAGGCGGGTTTGCTTGAACCGGAGCTCTTTGGGAAGCTCATCGCCTCTCTTGCCTTTCCCGTACTTCTTGTCCTCTTGCTCGTCGAGACCTGCTGCCTCTGCGAGAAGTCGGTCCACTTCGGCTGCGAGCTCGGGCTCCCGCTTCTTCATACGGGCATAACTCATGGCCTTGTGCTTGGAGGCATTGGCCTTGATCTTCGTCCCATCCAGGGCCACATGACCAAGCTTCACCAAGCCCGCTGCCTTGCAAAGCTCCAGTACCTGCACAAACAGCTGCGCAATCTCGGGCAGATGCCGCTTGCGGAAATCGGAAATCCTGCTGTGATCCGGATGGCTGTCGCACGACAGGACTCGAAACCCGACGTCCTCGTAGGTCTTTTGCTCGATGCGTCGAGAACTACGGATGCCCACGCAGTACCCGTAGAAGAGCAGTTTGAGCATCATCGCAGGGTGATATGCCGGTTGGCCACCGTGGAACCGGTAGTATTTATCCGCGATCTCACTCAGGTCCAAGGCGTCAACCACGTCACTGATAAACAGCGCAAGGTGATCCTCCGGCAACCACTTGCGCATATCAGGAGCAAGTAACAAAGGCTTTTCCGGCTCGTAAGGTTTGAATCGGGTATCCGTCATGGCACGCCTCCCGTCACCCACTTCTGAAAATATAAGGCGTTCTGCGATGGGCTCCTAGTCTTATGATATCACGTATGATAACGCGGTTTGTTTACTGTTCCGGCGGAAACTCCGGTCAGAGCGACTCTTTGGCGGAAGTGGAAGATCAAACCACAAAGTCACCAAGTCACGAAGACACGAAGACGTCAAAAAAAACAATTCTCTCTCTTCTTTGTGCCTTGGTGGTTCATTCCCCATCCCTCGCGGTGAACCGTTACACGGCGTTTATTCTTCGATCTTTAGGATTTGCCTATCCAGTGGGCACAGGTTTTTCACGCGGTGTCTCGTATCGAGGTAGGACGGCCAGTCACCCGACCGCCCCCTCACAGATCCCGGCGTGCGGTATTCCCGCACCGGGCTCGTCAGAGCTGTTCGCTTCTGCGCAGAAAGACAAGTCGACAGTGGGTTAGTGAGACCCAGCACACTCAGTGATTCGTGGAGACGGAACCTGGAAGAAGAGGAACAGATCAGCAAACCCCTTCCAGGTGTAACTCCGGCGCTGACTGCGGCGATTGAGCCACTTGAAGAGAATGCGCTGAGCCAAATAGAAGAACGACTGCAAGCTGGCAGAGTTGCCAATGACCCCATAGTAATTCCAATACCCGCGAAACTTGGCTCGCAGGATCCGGAATATCCAGGAGAGCTTACAGTGACGCTTCTCCTTGATCCAGGCCGTGAGTGCGGCCAGCGAGGCCTTGAGTTTCTTGCGAGACGTGCGACGACTTACCGTCCGACCGCCTCGACGGCTCCTGCGCCACCGAAACTCAAACCCCAAGAACTCGAAAGCGCCGCTGCTGCGAAGGTCAAACCTGCTGAAGCGGAGGATGCGAGTTTTGTCCGGCGCTACCTCAAGCCCGAACTGCCCCAAGCGCTCGCCCAGCGCCTCATAGAAGCGCTCGGCATCCTTCTCATGCTCAAAAGCACACACAAAGTCATCCGCAAAACGGATGAACATGGCGCTACCCTGGCAGGAAGGCTTGAACCGGCGTTCAAACCACAGATCCAGGGCATAGTGGAGGTACAAGTTGGCCAATATTGGAGAGACAACCCCTCCTTGCGGTGTCCCCGTAACCGGGTGCAGCACCTGGCCGTCCGTTTCCAGAATCCCCGCCTTGAGCCATTTGCGAATCAGGTGGAGAAAGGGCTTGTCATCAATGCGTTCTGCAAGCATCCGCATCATCCAATCATGATCGATGTTATCGAAGAAGCCTTTGATGTCCGCTTCTACCACCCAATGGTACTTTCCGAAGTGCAGTCCGGTCGTAAGGGCGCGAACTGCGTCCTTTGGCCCGACATTGGGTCTATACCCATAGCTGCACGCAAGGAAGTCCTGCTCGTAAATTGCTTCCAGAATCTTCGCCACCGCTCGCTGCAACAGCTTATCCTCGGTGGTTGGGATCCCAAGTGGCCGAAGCTTCCCATTGAGCTTCGGTATGTACTGCCGCCGTACCAACCGAGCATGATACCGCTTCTCTTTAAGCCCCTCGACGAGCCTCTCTACGTTGGAATGGAGGTCGGCGTCATACTCGTGGTAAGTCACCTTGTCCACGCCCGGTGCTGCGGCCTTTCTCACGAATTGCCAGCACCACTTGAGGTTCTCGACGTTCAACAGGCCATACAGATTGCGGAATCTATGCTTCCTGTGACTCGCCGCTCTGTTTGCTATTCCCCACAGTGAGGTTTGCACGAGTATTCCAGCCTTTCATATCCGGTTCGTGTTTCCTTTATGGGCTACACAGCTCCGTCGCTCCCTTCCCCATGTGGACGGCTCTCCCGCCTCAGAGTACTATGGAGCGATCTGACTCCCCACCGCCCATCAGGTGCCCTTCGTTTGGTCGGTACACCCTACCCCTTGAGGGAGACGATGGGGCCTCCCAGGTTCCTGACGTCTCTCTTCCTGCGTGCCACGCTCTCTGACCCCGGCAGGCCCTCTGGGATCTCACCCATAACGATCCCTTCGTGTCGGCTTCCGGAGTAGAGACACCGTCGCCGCCTGCATTGAAATATGTAACGAGGCTGAATTGCTTTGGGGAGCGCAGTCTCCCCTGCGGCCCACAGGATTCTCTGTGTACGCTGCGGACACATCGTTCGGCCATTCATGGTTGCGCGCAGAGCCCGTCACCCAGTGCAACGGGCTGCATCGATCCTTTGTGACGTCCTCCTTTGTATCCGCAACACTCGATACGGGTGGCTGGTTAGGCCTTACCCGACGGGGACTCGCACCCCGCAAGAGACGCCAAGCTTTGCCTGGCGCACCTCCGCCTTTATGTAATACCGGTGTGCGCTAATTCACGGCGTACCGCCAAGGATGCGCGGGGCCTCTTTTACCGGCTTTTGCGTACACTGGTATGAGATACCCTATTTACCATCGATAATTTCGGTCAACACTCCATTCAGTTTCTTGGGATGAACAAACGCGAACTCGGAGTCACGAAATGGACGTGCAATCTCCCCATTGGAAGCGGGTATGAACGGGTAGCCTTTGCCCTGGAGATCTTTGACGGCCTCACGCGTATTATCCACCTTGAAGCTTATGAGCATTATCCCCTCGCCCCGTTTCTCGATGAACTTGGCCACATCGCCAGCCGGGGTCGTTGATTCCATGAGTTCGAAACCGATCTCTCCTACCCAATAACGAGCCACTCTGATCTTTTCCCGCTCGTCCACATACGCATCGTCCGGTTTAGCCTTGCCCAAAAGCGGTTCCCACACCTCGCGGGCTTCGTCGAGATTCTTGACTGCTATGCAGATGTGATCCATCTTATTGACTTTCATCGTTCACTCCTCATCCAGATGACGTCTTATACCAATGCGTTTTCACGCGTGCACAACTGGCGGCAATTCTCTTTCGCTACGAACGGCCCGGCCACCACACCGGAGACTCATACCGATTCGCGTTCAAACGCGTAAGATCCTAGGGCTGGGGATCTCCCGAGCGAAGTGATAAGACGGCCTTGCGTCGTCCGTAGCGAAGGGGGTCCACAGCCTGCTGCTTGCGCCAAGTTGTATAGTGGAAAGCGAATCGGCATCAACCATGCCTCGCCAGAACTTCCAATAGCGCGTACGAGGCAACTACGTGCTGTACTGCCTTCGACTCCGCCCATAAAAGTCTTGATGAAACCTGCCCCGGTTTGCAAGAAGAATCGTCCGTTGAAGGTAACGCTTCAGTTACGGGTGGGATCTTTTTATCGGTTTTCTTTTTAGTCCTTTGACGCTCTCCAAGATTGACCCACCTGTGCTCTGAAAAACTGACCCACCGGTTTGAGTGCTCTCGGAATTGACCCACCCTTGTTGGACAAGGAAAGAGGCATCCTATGGCCCAGTCGTGGTCTGGGGGTGCTTCGTGGCAAGACGTCGTCGTTGTGTGGCGTGTGGCAGGCTGTTCGTTCCGTGTCCGAGGGTGAAGGAACAGGGATATTGCTCCGCTCGGGACTGTCAGAGGGAGCGCAAGCGGAGATGGCACAGGAAGAAAATGGCCGATGATCCCGATTACCGCAAGAACCGCCGGGACTCTCAGAAAAGATGGAGGGATTCCCACCCGGATTACTGGCGGTCCTACAGGGACGCCCATGCTGGGTACGTGGAGCGGAACAGGGTGCGCCAGAGGGAACGCAGGGACGCATCGCGTCCTATTGCAAAGACAGACGCGTGGAAGATGGAAAATCATATCATTCCCGGCAGATATCAGCTCGTTCCTCTTGGCCCGGGGACCGTTGCAAAGACGGATACAATAAACGTGGAAATCCGTGTGGTTCCGAGATGTTGAGCCTTTATTGGAGCTGATTGCAAAGATATGACTCGATAGCCATCAATACCTGCTCCGTGATACCCAGGGGGCATGGCAAAGAAATCTCACAATCCGATGGAGGTCGATCTGTCGAGCCTGGACCTGAGGTATGCGCATACCCGTGTAGCAAAGCCAAAACACGTGGACATGATCGCACATTCCATCGACCGGTTCGGCCAGATCACGCCGGTACTCATCATTGCTCAGGATGAGCTTCTTGTGCTCATTCACGGGTTTGTGCGTATGACAGCCCTGAGGAAGCTTGGCCGGGACACGATCCTGGCCGACATCCAAGAGGTCTCCGAAGCCCAGGCGCTGTGTCGCCTGTTGGCAGACACGGAACAACGCCAATGGGAAGCGGTGGAACAGGCATGGATCATTCGGGATCTCAAGGAGCGCCTCGGGTGCTCGTTGAGTCAGATCGCACGGAGCATCGGGTACGACACGAGTTGGGTGGCAAGAAGATTGAGCCTCGTCGAGGGACTGCCCGAGGATATTCTCCGCTCGGTCGCGACCGGTCACGTCTCCACCTATGCTGCCACTCGTGTGCTCGTACCGTTGGCGCGCGCCAATGGTGAACACGCAGAAAAGCTCGTAGCACACCTTGCCGAGACTCCCCTGTCCACCCGCGAGCTTTCCGAGTTTCTCAAGCACTATGAGCGCTCGAATAAGCAAACCAGGGAACGGATGATTTCCGATCCCTCTCTGTTCGTCAAAGCGAAGAAAACCAAAGCAGACACAGCTGCCGCGCACTCCCTGCACCAGGGGCCGGAAGGAGCCTGGATCAAGGATTGGGACATCGTGAGAGCAGTGATGCGTCGTATGGTGCGCCAGCTCTCCACGGTGATCTATCCCGGCCAGGATGAATCCGACCGGCTGCGCCTGCTGCGTCCTTTGCAGGACGTGCGAGCGATGATGGACGAAATGGACACACAAATTGGTCAGGTTGACCGGCGATGATCGCGGACGAGACCAAACAAGCCATTCTTGGCATGCATGAGAAGGGCATGAAGATCCGACAGATCGCTCGGGGCCTGGGTATCTCACGCAATACGGTGCGCACGGTGCTCAAGGGGACCACTCCCCTTCTGAGAGACGCCAGCCCATCATTTCAGGATGAGATCCCTCTGATCCGAGAGGCGTTCGCCCAATGCCGAGGAAACGTGGTTCGAGTGCAGGAGATCCTTACGGAAAAGGGCATCGTCATCGGATACAGCACCTTGACTCGGATCGCCAGGGACCAGGGGCTCCGAGAATCTCGGAAGACCAGAGCTGGAGCGTATTCCTTCGGTCCCGCAGAGGAGATGCAACACGATACCTCCCCTCATAAGCTCGTCCTGGACGGTAAACCGATTGTTGCTCAGTGTGCCGGGCTGGTGTTGGCATACTCAAGAAGGATCTTCATCAGATACTATCCCTGCTTCACCCGCTTCGAGGCCAAGGTTTTTCTCGCGGACGGGTTCGCGTTCATGGACGGAGTCACCGATCGGGTCGTGATCGACAACACCTCGGTGATCGTTGCCCACGGGTCTGGTCCTTCTGCCGAGATGGCCCCTGAGATGGAAGCCTTCGGCCGCATCTTCGGCATCACCTTTGTTGCCCACCGGATCAATCACCCGGACCGCAAAGCGAGGATCGAGCGCACCTTTTCCTACGTGGAACGGAATTTTCTCGCAGGTCGCACCTTCCGCGATTGGGACGATCTCAATACTCAGGCCCTTGCCTGGTGCAACGAGAGAGCCAATAGGAAGCTCAAACGCCGGCTCGGCATGAGTCCGGACGAAGCGTATCTCGTGGAAAAGCCCTATTTGAAGCCATTGCCGCCTTACCTGCCTCCGATCTATGAGACCATCCATCGAGTCGTTGACGTGGCAGGATACATCAACCTGGATACGAACCGGTACTCGGTCCCCGAAAGGCTTATCGGCAAGAAGGTGGAGGTGCGCAAGCATGCCGAGAACGTGGTCGTGGTCTTTGAGCACAAGCAGGTGGCAAGCCATCCCCGGCTCATCGGCAAGCGTGAAGCCCACGTAACACATCCCGGGCATCACGGGCCGCTGTTTCGAGACAGGGTGTATCGAGGCCCTTCGGCAGAGGAGCAGGCGCTCCTGGGGGAATCGGAGGTCCTGGACCGCTATGTGGCTGAGATCAAGAAACGATCCTCCGGCCGCGGGATCGCAAAGCTCCGAAGGTTACTCAGTCTCAAACGGACGTATCCGGCAGAGCCGTTTCACGCTGCGCTGAGCAAGGCCCTCACGTACGGTTTGTTTGACCTGTCGCGTGTGGAAAAGATGATTCTGGAGCATGTTGCCGGGGACTTTTTCCATTTCCCTGACGAGTATGACTGATGCAACCAAAGCTCGCAGATCTCATGAAAACGCTCAAGCTCATGGGCATGGCCCAAATCATCGAACGGGAGCTTGCCCTGGCAGAAAAGGAGGGGCTCGCGGCAGCACAACTGATCGAGCGGCTGCTGCGGGAGGAGTTACGCTACCGTCAGGAACGCTCTCTGCTGTACCGGATCAAACAGGGCAACATGCCTTGGCCTTGGAGCCTGACCTCCTTTCCTTTCGATCGGCAGCCCGGAGTGAGTAAATCTCGGATCATGGACCTCGCGTCTCTCTCGTTCCTGGACAGGGCGGAGAACATCGTGTTCATCGGAGATCCGGGCACGGGCAAGACAGGACTGGCAATCAGCCTATTGAGGCAGGCGCTTGTTTCGGGCCGCCGTGGCCGATTCTACAAGGCACAGGACCTCTCAGACGAACTCTACGCTTCCCTTGCCGACCGAAGCTCTCCCAAGCTCTTCAAGAGGCTCGCGGCCTACGACCTGTTGCTCATCGACGAGCTGGGGTACCTCACGCTCAATCCGGAGCAGGTCAATGCGTTCTTCAAGCTCATGGACGAGCGGTACAGCAGAAAATCGACCATCATCACCACCAACCTCGACTACCCCCAATGGTACGATCTATTCAAGCGCAAGCCTTTGGTCGATGCCCTCCTCGATCGCCTCCAGCACCGATGTATCACGATCCGCATTTCCGGCCCTTCGCTCAGAACTCCCTCCCAGGCCGAACCCAAGAATCCCGTCACACCTCTTCCGAGAAGCAAAACTCCAAATCAAAACCAGCCACAAAGTAGCTGCGCACTCAACGGGTCAATTCTGAAGAGCACGAAAGGGTCAGTTTGGCAGAGCG
>CAVXFM010000005.1:0-337012 GCA_963760985.1 uncultured delta proteobacterium
AGAGGTAACGCTTCAGTTACGGGTGGTAATGTGGGCAGCCGTCCTCCTTGATGTGGGCAGTTGCTTCCTGGTGTAGGGCTTTGAAGTATGAATTAGGCAGGTTGGTTTCCGGGTCCGGGACGTGGAAAGAGAAGGGGATAAGGATCTTGTTTCATGTCTCGTGCCAGCTGATCCAGGGTATCCTTGAGACCCTTTGCGACATCCACGCCGTGTTTTTTGAGGGTGGTCACAATGCTGGTGAGAATACCTCTCGTCTTAGCCCCGTTGTCCGTCACGGAACCGAAACTGACCTTTCGAGCGATTACTGAGGGCCTGAGATCTCTCTCAGCCAAGTTGTTGTCTGCAGGGATGCCCGGTCTTGTGCCCAGTGATACATCCGGGGCTCATTCTGCCGAAAGATCCCCTGGATCGACGCATCCCCTGGTGAAGAGCCGGTCTATTCATGGCGGCTTTGATTTGCGAGGCAAGCGAGCGCGCTTTGCGAGAGAATTGTTTGTCTGAAATGGGCTGCCCGTGTAAATCCCATGGCTAGAGCAAGTAACGGAGCCGTAACCGCGACGAACGAGGCGATTTCTTTGTCCTCGGGGAATTCTTTTTCCAAATTCTGAATGTCACGTAGCAGGTGTGCATAACAATACTGAATCTCGCACGGAGCTTTGTTGTAGCCACCGTACCGATCAAATTACCAATATGCCCGGCAAAGGCTCTTTACCGAAGACCGCATGAGCAACCTGGGCAGAGCGGTTTTTGCCAAATTGAAAAATACTGATCTCAGGCGTGGCAAACAGCCAAACATATCCGTGTTTGCCGTCAGTGCGCCAAGACGTTTCATCAGCATGTTTCACCGGAGCTTGTCGGTATTGCTCAATCAGCTTATGCGGCACACTTTCCAAGAGACGACCTACCCGATGGAATATCTCCATCAGACTGCCTGCCCCTATGCCGGTGGATTTGCTGATACGTCCCATGGGAAGACCATAGAGGTAATACATGGTGATTGCATTGGCGATGAGTTGGTTCCCATACAAGCTTTTGGGAAGTACCCCGGGCGGCTGATGCCTGAACGTCTGCCCACAACGGCAACAATGTCTCTTGGGCAGGAGGAAAAGAATTCTTTGAGGTTTGTGAGAAGGAGTATCAATGACGCTGCGCTCTTCCATTCCCTTGTTTTCGAGGGGGATGCCGCACTGAGGACAAATTTCCACCTGAGCCTCGACTTCTATGATGTCATCGACAGATAAATGATTCAAGTCCTTACGCCCGTTACCCGGATGTCCCCAAACACGCCCCTTGGGCTTCTTCTCCTTGTCTCTTGCATTCGGCTTGATCGGTATTTTTGAGGAAGGGGTGGATCAGCCAAAAGCCCCTTCTTCCCTCTTGCGCCGCTCATGACGCAACACGGTTCGGAGGCGTCTATTTTCCTCTTTGAGATCATCAATCTCACGTTGTTTCTCCAAACACAAAGGACAAGCATTTATCGCCACGAGGATCCCTCAAGCTGTGCTACGTGGCATCCTCATAGACGATCTTCTCCCCAATTGGAGACTAAAAAAGACAACGGACGAAAAAAATCCCACCCGTAACTGAAGCGTTACAGCAAGAGCCTGAAAATACTTGCGGGGGGCGGCGAAAGCGCGACAGTTTGGCAAAACCGACGGAGGTATCGCGCTCATAGCGAGAGGGATGGCCTGGCCAGTCAGTCTGAGAGAAGATGGCCTACCATCGTTTATGCAGGTTCAGGAGCAGAACCAGAGCCTCTCTGTAAGAGACAAACACCAGCCCGTCTCGACCGGACCTTTTCTGCCTGTCTAGGGAGATGGTTCCCCATTGAGGAAGCCTTTATGGGGAAAGGTCAAACTAAATGCCAAACAGGTTTCCGCAGACATACGGAACGGCATGACAGACAATGACCTGGCCAGCAATTGGACAATGTCCCCCAGAAGTCGTTACAAGGTATTATCTTGAGTTTCGCACTTGGCACAAAAGCGTGGGCTGATAAGCTTCAGAGCCTCATTCATGGTGGCCTCGATAATTTCGAGGACCAGCTGCTCTGATGTTGCATAGTAATCGTGTACCCGATCCCAGGCTAAAGAGAGTATGCGCACCAATGCTTCGGTGAGAGAAAGGTCACGGATCTCGTCGCCTGCAGCCAAGAACAGCCCCCCGATAGTCCGTTCGTCCGATGACATCCTCTGTTCCACGGCCAGAAAAATATAGCGCATCATGACAATGGTGGAATGAGCCAAGATGGAGTCGAAGTCCCGGACCTGTATCTCGGAGTCGAGCTTGAGGTAATGTTTCGCCATCTTGAAAAACACCTCGATATCCCATCGTTTACCGTAGATGCGCACCACCTCCTCATCGGGCAGTGAAAGATCCGTGCACAGCAGCGCCAACCATTTGCTCCCGATTCACGGCGGCGCCGAACGAAAACCAGCTTGGCTAACTTGCCTTCACCTATTCCGACGACCGCCGAACCCTTGATCTGTGCCCTGCCCCTTCGTTTCCTGATCTTACGGTAGATTTGTGGCAGGGTCAGCGACTGGCCTTCGACTCGTAGAAGACTTTGGCGGTATTCTTGACCATGCAGATGACATCGATAAAACCCATCAAAGAGCGAACTACGGACGGAAAGGAGAACCACGAGTCCATGAGAAGGTATTTGTGCCGGAATGAAAAGGGCCAGAGCTCTCTTTACCATGGGGACTATCAAATCAGTCGATTTGGTCAGCGCCTCTTTGCGCCGTCGCGGCACCACATGTGCGCCGGTCCATCTCCTTGGTGATTCCCTGAATCCGGTTCTTTTGCTTCCGAGAACTCAGCACGGCATGATCGACAGGAACAAAACTCGCTCCGTCGGACCATCCGAGGGTGAGCATCCTGAATCCGTTGAGGTAGCGGCCTTTAAGCAATGATCGCGGACTCTTGAAAGAAGCTCGACCACCGGGAACGACTCCGGTCGTACAAGGTGTGTCCAATATCAGGACCTTCTTCTCTCCTCTCATCCGTCAGCGGCTCGAAGAAGCCCTTGATGACCATCTGGGCCAAAAATCCCAGAAAACGTCGCCAGTTGCTCCGGGAAGAGAAAGAAACCGGTACACCGCATCCTTGCCATCACGGGGCAGCGGCCATGGTGAACGCCGGTGTAGATGTTCCGGCCGAAGAAGGCCAGCTCAAATACCGTCCTGAGAACCAAAAGAGGACCGATCCCTCGCAACTTCCTTATTCCGCAGCGATTCAAAAGCGTCCCAATCTTGAACCTCGCCATGAAATCGTCGATCCGTCCCTGAAGGTCTTGATCTGTCAGCGCAGAAAGGGCTATTGTCATCGAACGGGCGTCCTCCTGTGATTTTGGTTTGCTTGTATTTTCATAGCACAGTAGACGCCCATTCGCGAGGCTAGTCACTCATATTTCCCAATCTTTTCACCCAAAAGCCAACTGCGAAAGTTGAGTTTATAAGAATAACGAGTTTTCTATGTGAATTTTGATGAAATTGGTTCGGATTCATGTTGCTGCCTCTCTTTCTCCCTTCTTCGCAGCGTGAGCACGAGCTACCGGTATGAGCCGGTGAAGATCTCTCTTTGATTGGTTGTCATGTCTTCGAACACGTAGATACCATGTGGACATGAATGTCCCCCAAGTCCATTTCATCAATTATTTCGACCTGAGTGACTGTGCTGCGATTTATTCACCATAGGAGCATGAAGGTGGCCAGTCACACAACCGCAGCAATTTTCCCGCATCTTTCTTGAAATCTGTTCGATCCACTATAGGCTCATGCATCTCGCGTTCGGCAGCAGTTCGGGTTCGATAGGGATGATTTCGGTATTTTGGCCTCCAATGATATCAGTATGTTGAAACTTGTACAGCTATGCTTTTTGTGATAAGACCTGGGGACCTTTTGAGGAGGGTCCCATGGAGGAACAAGGCACAGACTTTCAGATTACCGACTTAACGCTTCCTGCCCGTTGTTTCTGCCTATGCACAGAGGATAGGGCTCGTTGAGCGTATCGACCAGATGGAAGTGAGCCCAGGCAGGGTGGTGCTGGCCATGATCCTCGATGCGCTATCGGGACGCAGTGCGCTGTTTCGGCTCAAGCAGTTCTTTGTGGACAAAGATGTTGAGCATCTGCTGGGCGAGAATATCCCGATTGCCAAACTCAACGATGACACGCTTGGTCGGGTGCTCGACAGACTGGCAGATGTAGGCACCAATACGGTAATGGGGAGTGTAGCGATCAAAGTCATGAAGAGCTTTGACCTGGATCTCTCTCACGCACACCATGATACGACGAGCCAGAAAGTCTACGGTGAATATGATCTCTACGAGTGGGAGGGACATGACCATCCTTTCGTCATCACCCAAGGGTTCAGCAAAGACCATCGACCTGACCTCAAGCAGCTCGTGCATAGTCTGTTATGCGTGGATCACGGCATCCCGATCTACTCCAAGATGCTCGATGGGAACGCGTCAGACAAGACTATCAACCGTAACCTCCATCCCGGAGATGGTCAAGCGCATGCGCACCCTGGGGCGCAAGGACTTCATCTACGTTGCAGACTCTGCCCTGGTCACCCAGGACAACCTGACCCTGATCAACGACTGGGATAAGGGATTTCTGTTCGTTTCACGGCTTCCCATGACCTATAAAGCGTGTGGGCGTGCTGTGGAACAGGCTGTGGATGGCAACCAATGGGAAGAGATCGGAGCCATTTCCGATCAGCCGACAACCAAGAATCGCAAGCCTGCCTGGTACAGGGCCTTCGAGAGCGAAGTAATCCTCTACGGGAACACATACCGGGCGGTGGTCGTCCATTCCGATGCGCACGATGAGCGCCGCCAGAAGAAAGTGGACAAACAAATTGCCAAGGAACAAGAAGAGCTTGTCAAGCTCAAGAAAAGTTTGGAAAAGGTTGACTATGCCTGTCTTCCCGACGCCCAGGCAGCGGCTGCACGTATAGGCCCGGCAACGGTCCATCGATTGACCGTGAAGATCGAAAAAAGGGCTCAGTATGGCAAGGGGCGACCAAAGGCCGACGGGACTCGTTCTCTCAAGGAGACACGATTCGGGTTGAAGATTACGGTATCACCCGATCACCAGGCCATCGACCGACTTCGGGAACTAGCCGGTTGCTTCGTGCTTATTACCAATACACCGGCTGAAGGAAAAGAGGCTATCTCAGCACGCGAACTACTCACGATCTACAAGGATCAGCATTCGGTGGAGAGCAACTTTGCGTTCCTCAAGGACCCGGTCTTTGTCAATGCATTGTTCCTCAAATCTCCTCGACGCATTGAAGCTCTGGTGCTGGTTTCTTGCCCTGCTGTTCTGGAGGCTCATGGAAAGAACCATACGGCTCAATCTGGCTGCAACCAACTCCAAAGTCACAGGATGGGAAAAACGACAAACTTCACGCCCCACGTCTCTGATGATAACCACCAAATTCCTGGGAGCCCTTATCATCGTCTCGTCGTCAGGGAGAAGACTCGCACGCCCCCTCGATGATATTCAAATCCAATACTTGAAACTGCTTGAGTTGACGCCCGACTGCCTCGTCACTCCCTATCCCCGAAAAAGACGCATCAGGAAACGGCAATGAAAAATACACCAAAATGCATTCGAGCCTATGCGGAATGTGAGTCTTGGTGTTCTGCAAGCAAAACAAGCTATTCGAGCGCATGCCAAGAATGTACGAATACCCTTATCGCCTATCTATCCTCCAGTGGAGCTTAGCTCAACCGGAGCCCTCGGTCAATCAGGATCTTCCCTCTGATTCGGTGGGTGAACACAGACTGAAAGTGCTGTGCATGGGAGAATACACCATCCTTAATGATTAATAACTGAGCTGGGAATACTGGTTTGCTGCCAATCCTTTCACAGCTCCATCCAACGCACCCTAATGGGGGAATCTTTCATAGGGGTCATTAAGGTCCACCTCCAGCGGAACTTTCAGTTCCGCAGCAGTCGTCATCATTCTTCTTACCAAGTGCCGGACATGATCTGCCTCTTCCTCCGGACAGTCCACCCACAAGGCATCGTGAATCACCATTACGATGCGGGCCTTCATGTTCCGACGACAAAAGATCCGATCAAGCCGCAACATTGCGGTTTTGATCAAATCGGCTTCTATCTGTTGAGGCCACGTCACTTTGAAACTGCGCTCCAAGGCTTTGCTGGGGTATGAGTCGAATCTCCTGATCCTTCCCGACGGACTTCTCACGATCCGGTCTTTCTGAGGCAGCCTCTTCAGTTTCTTCCATTCTCGCTCAAAGAATGCTGAGACATCGGGATAACGGCTATGAAACTGCTCGATTTACCCGTTTGCTCGGGCTTCATCGATAAGGGCCCGATGTTCCTCAGTCCGAAGAGTGAGGTTCCTCTTGAGGATCTCGGAATTCATTCTCGCCGCCAACCGGGGCGCCGAAATACCGAAGCAGATACCGAAGTTCACCTGCTTGGCCAGGTCACGGTCAATGCCCAAGAGCCGCGCCGTTTCTCCGTGTACGTCTCCCCCCTCATTGAAAAACAGATTCAGCAACTCGTCATCATCCGATAGGTGAGCCAGGATTCGGAGTTGAGCTTGGGAATAATCAGCTTTGATGAGTACATGGCCAGGGGCAGGAACGAAGAGGTAACGTAGACGACGGCTCACATTCTGCACAGCGGGCTGTCTGGCGTAGATGCGGGAAGTCCCTGAACAGGTCTGGCCCCACACAGGATGTACCCGTTCGCGTCCTGCGGCCATACTCAAGAAGGACGCGTCCTGATGCATTTGCCGCCAATCCAAGATAGCTTGTACTCCGGGATACTGAAGAGCGAGTTCTTCCAATACGGGAGGGGTTACCTTCTGGGCCGTGTACACGTAAGAATTGTTGAAGCGCACTCCCTTCTTGACCAGGAACCAGAACACCGCCTCGTCTGAGGAAAGATCCACTGGAGCGCCTTCCGTGATCCTTTCAGCCAAGCTATCCAACTCTGTCCGTAGCTGTTGTAGCTCCGCGTGCGCTCTATCGCCGTCAATGCCGATTCCTACTCGGCGCATGCTATCCAGAACGTGCAGGAGTGGGAGCTCCACGCGACGGTACAGGTTGAACAAATCTCGGTCCACGAGAGTAGGAAGGACCTCGGCCAAGCGGAAGACGGTGCGAGCATCACATACCAGGGCCTCACGCAGGACTGTAGGGATACCCTGGTCTCGAAGTCACCACTGCCATGTGCGGGTAATCCTCGCTCAGGTGATCGTGGGCGAGGTGTGTCAGGCTGAGACCTTCAGCTTCCTCTCTACCTGCATCAGGGTTGAGCAGATATGCCATGAGCTTCGTGTCTGTCACGCTATCAAGGACCAACTCGGAATTACCAACTCTGAGGAACTCCCATATACGTTTGAATCCATGTACTGCTATTCTTAGTGCGGGTCGGTTGAAACAGCAGCCTTCCTAAAGGGTCGAATTCTACCTCGGGAAATTCTATACAACCCTGATCTTCGGAAGACCTGTAGAATCCTATAATTACCGTATGGTCGAGCATCAAAGGAGCTGTGAGAGCTATAGTGACGCGCCTTGAAATCCGCGGGTATCGTGATTACTTTCTTTAGCGCGAAATAGTCGGATATTACTTCGCGGAAAAGACTTAAGGAGCCACGAAAGAAGATGAAGGGATTGCTGATTACGCGAGATGAGCGCGACATGTTGGAACAAGAGCGTGAACTGGCTCGACGGAATGGTGATCTCGATCTGTTCCTGAAGACGAGTTGCATCCTGCGGGTCAGTGAGGGCCATTTCCAGAAAGATGTGGCTGACATGTTCGGAGTCCCGTTGCGAACTCTTGAATGGTGGATAGAAAAATATCGAAACTTGGGGATACGTGAGCTGGTCAAAGGCCCGTATCCAGGCAAAAAACCTCGACTGCGCCTGGACCAGCAGGACAAGCTTGCGCAGATCATAGAGGCGGGGCCTGAGAAAGCTGGGTTGGACACTGGAGTTTGGACTGCGACCATAGTCAAGTCTCTTGTAAGGGCCAAGTTTGGCGTTTCCTACGGCCTTTCTCAAGTTCGGCGTATTCTGCGAAAACACCGTCTCTCGGTCCAAGTACCTCGGCGTGATCCTGCGAAAGCAGACCCAGAGAAGCAGAAAGAATGGACAGAAAAGGGCCTACCAGAAATAAAGAAAGAAGTCCGATCCGATGCTGGGGTCTTGATGTACGAGGATGAAGCCTCTTTCGAGCAATCCGGAACGCTCACCCACACATGGTGTGTCATAGGGAAAGGCTGCGCGGTCAAGAGTTTTCCCACCCGCAAGAGGGTCAAGACATTCGGTGCGATCACGATAGACGAAGTCCCCAAATGGCACTTTCGCTTCGAAAGAGAGAAGTTTAACGGGGATTCCTTCATTGACCTGCTCGATCAACTGATTCGTCAGGTACAAGGACCAGAAAGTTCACCTCATCACCGACAATGCCCCTTACCACAAGGGACCCAAGGTCAGGCAGTGGCTTGAGGCCCACGGGGACCGGCTCAAGCTTCACTTTCTGCCAAAGTATTCTCCGAAACTCAACGCCACGGAATACGTCTGGCGCAAAGTCAAGCGCTTGACCACGCACAACCGGTACTTCGAGACCCCAAAAGAACTCGCAAGAGAACTCTTTCGAAGATTCAACCGGTTTCAAGGCAATCCGGCCTCTCTCAGATCTACCATCGCAGGATTCACTTGACCGCTATATTCAGGGACGGACACTATAATATATCTGCAACGTCATCGGCAGTAAGGAGCGCTGCCTGGGAGCATCCCATCGACTCGTGCATACGCGACAATCCTGTTATAGAGCCCACCAAAGCTCACCCTCCTTTCGGCCCTCACAGCAGAGCTGCGTCTCTGCCATGCTCATGTACCTGTGGGAATCCCCGATTCGTTTTGAAAATTCTCTGTGTTTCACTGTCTTCTCCTTTCCTATAAAAACAACTTGATGGTAACGGCCACAAAATGACAGTCCATTGCTCTCCACTGGCTGCTTGCTTTAGCTCTTGCTCACTGTGCCTTGGGCTACCAATGAATGTGGCCGATGCTGACCACGTCGGTAAGATCGATCCCCTGTCCACGCTGGTCACAGACGCCAACGTCTCACTTCATTCACCTCCTTTATGGCAAAACGTCTTGGTAGTATCGGCCACAAAAAAAATCAGTCCCTTCCAGAGATCACTATCTCGCCTGGGCCTTCGAAATCGCTATAGCTGACACCGTGTCGGAGCAACCAATGAATCAGGCCCACCGACACCACATCGCTGAGATCAAGCCGTGATCCCCGAGGGTCGCCAGGGGCCGCAAGGTCAACGGGACAGAATATCGGACCAGACTCCTTGCCCCTCGGCGTTGTCTTTCTCATCCAGGTCTGGATCATGGCCGTGGCATTCTTGCCGAACCGGCTCCATACCTTTGTCGCCGCTTCTCGCAGCGTTATCGTCCTGAGCGCATTGGTGGCGAAACCCGGAATCATGCGGACTGCCCAGCGTTTCAGGCCTCTGACATCGATAACACTCATGTTGTAGAATTCATTGTGTGCGGCCTCGAGCCTGACAAAGCCTAGATATCGGTCTATGACCTTGCGATTCCCGACCCAACAAGCGTCAACTTGCGACCTTTCGGCACTCATCAGATGAGCAGGGACGAACCCTTTTCCCGTGGTCGCACCCCAGGTGTGGCAAAAGAAGAGCACCTCGAAGTCGCATGCCTCTACATAACGCTGCAAGATCCTTTCCTTCACTAAATCTACTGAGCGCGCAGCTCGGGGGGCCACGGTCAAGAGTTGCTTTTCAGACAATCCCCATAGATTCCAAGACATTGAGGGCAGGTGAATCTCAATGTCAAATTTGTGCTGGCATGAATCCATGATGACGCCATAAAGACGTTTTGATGAAATGTTAAGAAAAAAATGCACAGGCTTCAAAAAAATCTCGTGCCTCACACGTAGGGAAGGGGAACCGCTCCAGAAGCTCCGTCCCTGTAACTCGTGCTGTGATAGACCAGGGGCGCCGGCGTCGTCTTGTGCGATGACCTGATCTTCCGCTTTGCTCGGCACTCAGGCTTGGAGTGGCATGCACGCTCCTTCGCCAGTGAAGAGGGAGCAGGCTGCCTGCCACCGGTCATATGTCGACGACACCTTCCTTCTTGACATCCACTGGCCATGGCTGCCCAATAGGAGGCTCCTTCCTGTCCCCCGCTGTAGAGGGGCAATTGTTGGGAGCATCAAAGTCATGGATTGGGAACCTGTGGAGTCGGTGATACCCCCCGACAGCGGTAAGTAGGCCAGACGGGAGCACACATCGATTAAGAACTCTCCAGGTGGGCGCTGTCCTAGGGATGCCCAAAGACCATGGGGAGATGGGCCAGGGGGGCGAACTCGTCTCGGTGCAGCTTACATGCCATTTGAAGGCCACCAGGAGCCAGTGCCTCACTACCGGCTTTCTGGAAATAATCTTGTGACCTCAGCCAGTGCCTCACGTGATTCCATTGTCAATGTGGCCACGTCCTCCCAGACGTGGAAATAGCGTCTCTAACCCTGCCATAATAGAACAACTTCTGGTGCCTTTTGCGAGAGCCTCTTGGAAAAACTTCCTGATCACACCTTTCGGCGTCGTGTACCCAAGATTGCCTCGTTGTTACAGGTAGTTGGCCGTGCGAGCGGTAACTTCTCAATAAGTCAGAGCAGGGGGATAGGTTATTTTCTACGGGCCATAAAAAAGGACGCGACAAACGGGTGAAAATATGTTTTAAGGGGGCATGGGCACGAAGCTGAAAATCCCTCACATTCCTGAAGAGGAGCGCACGCCTCTGGTGACGGCTCTTTTGGAGATCATCCAGATCCAGCAGGAGCTGATTCAGGAACTGAGAGGCGAGATAGCCAGAGTAAAGGGCCACAAGCCGAGGCCCAGGATCAAACCGTCCGCCCTTGAAAAGGGTCATTCTGACGAAGCGAAGATGGAGTCGAGGGCCAAACGTCCGGGCTCTGCCAAGAGCAAGAAGACAGACAAGCTTGAGATCCATGAGAGGCATGTCCTAAGGGCCGATAATGTGCCGCAGGGGAGCAGGTTCAAAGGTTACGAGGAGTTCACCGTGCAAGGCCTCCTCGTGCAGCCACACAATACTCTCTACCTCCGAGAGCGTTGGATAGCCCCTTCAGGGGAGCAGGTTATAGCCCCATTTCCGGATGAGGTCAGGAAACTGGGGCATTTTGCGGTCTCATTGCACAGCTTCATTCTTTACGGCGAAGAGCCTCTAATATGCCCAGGATGAAAACTTGTCAGCGGGTACTGCCAAAACTCGACTGAAATCGGCACGTGAACGTCAAAAAAGGCCACTTTTTGATGTACCCGTTTACAACTTCAGCCCTCCATTTTTGTAATCGAGTGACCCCGCATCCTCCAGTCGTTCAATGTAGCGATTCATGGTTCAGGCCGGGATCTCTCTTTCCATCGGATCGTCACGGATACTCACCTGTCCCGCCTCCAGGGAGCATACTATGGAAGCAGTCTATCACACGGTGGCCGGTCTCAGGAACCGCATACGGGTGACGATATGAACCAAAGCGGTACCCGGCCTGGACATATGGCCCGGTTCTGTCTAGTAATTCCGGCCGGCTGTTGCACGAGATTCGTTCGAAAAGGCACCTGGAGAACGCTTCTGCGCGACGTTCTCGATTGGGGTAGGCTTCGCCCCCGCGCTCCGGGGGGGTATGGCCATTTCCTCAACATTTGGAGAGAGGATAGCCTAATAGTGTCTTATAGAGCCAAGAAGTTTATCGTAAAATCATAACCAGAGGAATGCTTTCGATCGAGCCACTGCCTTGGAGAGTTTCCACAAGACGGCGTGGTGGTCCACAGTCTGAACTTGACTACGGCGGATACATGTGTTTGGGATCCACGGCGGCATGAAATGGGATGGCCGAATTGAAACGACGAGCGACGAATAAGTCATTGCAAGGACCAAGTAGAGGAGTCCAAAAGCAATTTCTGCCCAATGGTTTTGTCCGGCAAAGCCCCGGTTCCTGCCGCGTTATTGCATTTGCAAACAGTAATCAAGTCGACCCGGCTTTCCGCAGCACCGTCAATAGCTCCTTTCTCAAGTTCTCGGCTGCCGGGATGGTCTGGGTGAAGACCTCTTCGATCTTGCCAAAATCGAGCATCCTGACATCCCGGATCTGTGGCCAAACGTAGATGTCCGGTTTGAGCCTCTTCAATTTGTGGGTAAGCATCGTTGTCTGCATGATATCGAAGGTTCCAAGCACAGACTCCAGCGCATTTGGAAAGTCGGGACCGCTCGCAACTCGGACTCTGCTGACGTTCACTGCGATGATGAAGTCCGCACGGCTTGTAAGCAAGTCATAGGGCAACATGTTGACCACACCTCCATCGACCAGAATTCTGCCTTCTATCGAAACCGGCGAGAAGACTCCAGGTACGGCCATGCTGGCCTGTATGGCCGGAAGCAAGCGGCCCTCATGAAACACGACTTCCTCTGCCGACCAATAATCCGCCGCTACGACGAGCAAAGGAATGTCCAGATCCTCAAATCTGTCCACCCTGATTTCGTTAAGCAGGGAGTTCAGGATACCTTCCGCATTAATTAATCCGCTACCGGAGAAGTCCGGTTTGAAAGCATAAACCCACTTCAGCAAATCTTCTCTCTTTTCTATCAGGTCTCGCCACGTGTCATTCTTGAGAATGAGGCGTTTTGCGATAATCTCTCTGATCTCTCTGGCAGACATGCCCGATGCATATAGGGCTCCGACAATTGCTCCCATGCTGGTACCCGCTATGAGGGCAGGACGCATCTGCAGATCGTCGAGGACCTGAAGAATGGGGACATGGGCCAGCCCTCTCACTCCACCGCCACCCAAGGCTATGCCCAAATTCATGGGTTGTACCTCCTTCAATGCATAGAGTTCCCTGTTTCGTTTCCGCGGGATGTAGCCATTTCTTTCTCTCATCCTGATCTGCGGGACTTCAGGTTTCCAGGAGCGCTATCTCTCGGTTTGAGGTGGAGACGGCCCGGGAGGTCAGTCTACCACACCGCTCAACTGACCAGTGAGATTCGTTCTCAAACGCACTGGGATGGATTCTGAGCGACGTCTTGTGTTGCAGTCTGAGCTTGACTGCGTTGGACACAATGTGTTTGCTATCCGCAGCGGCATCAATGTGATGGCCAAAATAAAATGAGGAGCGACCCATGACGACCGTATACTTGGCATCCCCTCTCGGCTTCTCTCCGGAATGGAAGACCTCCAGGGACAAGATCAAACGACGGCTGCATGAACTTGAGTGCACTGTGCTCGATCCCTGGGAAGGGCCATTCCGTCCCACGATTGAGGAAGCGAGCGCTGTTCGGGATTGGCGTGCCCGTGTCGAGGCCTTAAGAAAAATCGCCAAGGAGATCGGGAAGGCCAACGAAGGAATGATACGAGCTTGATGATGCCGTCCCTATAGAAAGGGCTTCTTCAAACACCGGTTCACCGCAGTGACAATTACCGCGCAGAGCAGCAAGGGGCATAAGTCTCCGACTATATTGAAAGATTTGAACAAATCACGGGGAGATAAATCGAGCACGACGTTGCTTTCCCTCCCGACAACGGTTGGCAGTTTTGATCACTAATTAAAAAGAGGGATTCTTCTTTCCTATGCCGATCTGCATCAGATCCTCGCCAATGATCAACTTCCCGGAAAAGTTGCGCTGCGCCTTCCGCAATCGGGGAATCGGTGTATTTCCGGGACCGATATGGCTGAGAACCAACGTCTTGGCACCACACTGCTGCGCGACTTTTCCGACATCCTCAATGACTGTATGCGCGGACATGGCGTGAATGTAGAGCGGCCAAGCGGGATCTCCTTGCTTGACGCCTTTGAAGGCGGTGTCAATCCAAGTCTTGTCGATGACCTCGTGAACGAGGACATCGGCGTCCTTAGCCAATTTTTGCAGATTCCCCTTGGTATTAGGGCCGGTATCGCCAGAAATGACTAGTGATCCGTCAGCAGTGTCGAAGCGGAAGGCGAAAGCCGGATAGACCTGGCGATGATCGACCAGAATGGCCGAAACGCGGACCAGATCGTCTTGGTAAATTTCAAACGGATCCATCGCCGGACAGGTTTCGGCATCAGTCCACCCTTTGGTCGGATCGGGAGGAGTAAAATTGGCGGGCCATGGAATGGACTGGGGGTCGCCGATCTCCTTAACATCGATGATTTTGGTCAGATCAGGGTAGCCCACGTCCCGTGCGCAATCGTTGAATGTCTGGGCGAATGCCTGCAATATCAGGCTGGTCATCTGCTTGGTGCCTGGAGTAGACGTGGCCTGCGAAGAATCGCTCTTCTCTGTCTGAATGATGGTGCCAGTGTAGCCGGAGGTGTTTTCTTCCAGCCTTCCCCTGTTACCAGGTCCGATAATCTGTAGGGGTTTGGGGACACCAAAGCCTGCCCTGGCACCGATTTCCAGGAAGGTTGGATAATCGCCTAGATGGTCCATATGAAGGTGCGTGAGAAAGACGGCACGAACTTTGTTGAGAAAGCAAGACAGGTCAGCTTGCGTCTTCTGGCCATCAACAGTGATAAATTTGCCCCAATTGAACGCTTCTGCGAGGCGATGAGTAGCGCCAAAACCCAAATCTATAATATACATGGCATCACCGACAACCAAAACTTGCGACGCGCTGGCGCGGCTTGAACCAGGCCACCAAGTCATCCCTCCCGTGGTTCCCAACAAAACCAATCTGGTATTGTAGTTTTTCGCAGCAATTGAGCTCGATGAGGAAGCAAATGCTATTTTCTTACCGAAACACAGTGGAAATAGAGCAAGCGCCCCTATTCCTTTCAGGATTGACCGTCGCAACACCTTTGTTTCGCGTTCAGTTACTCGATGCATGATAATCTCCATCTTCAAGCTCGGAACGTTTTGACCCTGCAATTATAGGGCAAAATCTCGGAAGTGGAAGCACAACCGGAGATTGCGGCCATCCCACAATCCAAAGCGGAAGTTGAACCAAACTGTTAGGTTCCAACCAGAATTATGCGGCGGCCTTGCCATGTTTACCGTTTTGACACCCATGAGGAGTGGAGGGATCGCCCTGGCAACCCCGAAGAGGTCTGCATGGAGAGTCCAGCGCGACCTGAAACACACAAAACCGTCGTCGCGTTGATGAAAAGGCCCCTTTTATCCTGTTTCTGAGGGTACCGCACCTACCTTCACTCCGTCAACCGTTTTTCTCGCCGCGGCTATCACCCGAGGACAGCTTGGTAAAGCTGAGCCCATGGGGTGGCTGATGCCACGTGAACATACCACCGCACTCCCACCGTGATAGGCGACTCTCGCTCCGACTCTGATCAGGCTGCTAATGAGCCAC
The DNA here is from genome assembly GCA_963760985.1 of uncultured delta proteobacterium. GTDB lineage: Bacteria > Desulfobacterota > Desulfomonilia > Desulfomonilales > Desulfomonilaceae > JACRDG01. The sequence goes on from CAVXFM010000005.1 coordinate 15,385, forward strand.
TCCATTGACCGTTTGCCTTCTTCGGCCATCATGCAGAATTGCCGGAGCATCTGCGCGAGGTCTGAGGCACAGACCCGCGGCATGAAATGATCTGGATTCTGAGTCTCGTGGCTCTTCGTGCAGGCACATGTTGGAGATTGACTTATGCTGGACCCATGGCCGATAAGACAAAGTCGCGGAGAATCGCTCTCCTTCCGACACGATCTGACAGACTCAATTTGTACGGTAGTTTTGGCCTTTGCAAGCTCACCCGTACGAGCCCATCCGTCGGCAGATCTTCGCATTGTTTCACAACCATCATTATCTTCAAGCATTTTCTTTTGTCTTCGACCTGTGAAACCAACAAGAACTTGGGTTTGAGAGAAGCACCCTGGTTTGATCTTTGCATGCACAGACCGACACCTTGGCAGAGCCTGTATACAAGCGCTCTTTGTGGTCGGAGGCCTTCGCTTTGCCATTCTGGAACATGAAGATACCATGCCACGATACCTGAGCGAGCTATCAGGGCTACGGAACGGTCTGAAATAACTTGAGATAGACCACATCTTCTGCTATCGTGGCTCCCATCCAAGCTGATCATGAAATTCTGATGGATAGCGAGAGGGTAGCTCATGACGTTGACCAAGGCTGATATAGCTCAGAAGATAGCCGATGATTGTGGATTTATGAAAGGTGAAGCCACCGAGATCGTCGAAAAGATCCTGGAAATTATCAAGACCAGTCTCGTTAACGGTCAAGACGTGATGGTCTCTGGCTTCGGGAAATGGTCCGTGAAGGACAAGAGAGCGAGGCGCGGGAGGAATCCGCAAACAGGGGACGAGTTACTTCTCGATGCGAGGCGAGTGGTCACATGGAAGTATTCTCCCAGGTTGAAGATGGCTCTGAATGGATCATAGGGGCAATTCTGAAAAGGCGACGAGATTGCGAGTCCTCCTTCATGGCGAGTCACGGGTGCTGCATTTTTCGGCAGCCACCTTCAGCACTTTTCCGTTGGCGGGCCTGAAGGCAAGAACGGAGCGAAGACATGATAAAAGACTTCTTCAATGAAATCATCAGAAGAATGGAATGGGCCAAGGACAGGAAATTGACACCGGAAATCCGACAGACTTCTGCAGAGATCATCTGTCGAATTCCGCTAGACGAGGCTGTATGGTATACGGTGAGCATAAGGGAGGTGAAGGAATCCGGAGTACTGATTCAGTCGTTGTTTCCGGACGGGGAACCACACTACTACTTCGAAAGGCCCGGGATAAGCCCGCATCAAACCTTCTGCCTCATCAGTGCGGCGGTGTTGATCGTCTATGGTACGCCGATGTGATACCGTCAAGAGAGTCGGCTGTCGGCGATCGTTGGTCATGACCGGCAGCATGATAGACAAGAAAGCCTGTCAACTCATTGCGAGCAACGCCCAGAGACGTGGAGCGTACATGGACATAGCCACGCGGATCGGCAAGGCCAACGAGGAGATGATACGCACCTGTGATATCGTCTTGGGCGTGCTCGACGGGGCGGAGTTGGATTCGGGTACCGTCAGTGAGATTGGTTTTGGCGCGGGTATCGGCAAGACATGCTACGGTTGCGCACCGATTTCAGCGACTGCGGAGACTTTGAGGAACTCCCCGCCGTATTCATGTAAAAGGTCCATCATTCATTTTTTGCACTCTCGGGAATCGTCGGGGATGTCCATGACCGCGTTCCTCCTGCCTGCCGGAGCAGATTTTATCATGGCTCGGAAACATTCCGCCAGGAAATGCGCAGAGATGGGGTCAACTTGGGCCACGTTGGCCCAAATAGTCCTGGAATCTTCTGATACGGCTCTCGCCGCTTTCGGCATTTTGCACCAAACCCCACTCGCCCAGGAAATTCGCTTTAATTTCAACCGGTGGGCCGCTCGTACAAACGAGCTGCCAGGGTTCATCATGGCCCAGAGGAACTGAATCAGACCTGAAAATCTGATGCACCATTTTTGTTGGGCGAACTCCCCGTCACGGCTCTATAATGGCAAACCCACGAGACCTGGAAAATTAACTATAGAGAAAGCGGTTGAGCCTATAGCGGATGCAGGACGATGCGACACATCTTACAGTCAGCGAGGTACAGACTACGGGTGTTCATTGAAAAATCGTCTCGATTGAGCAGTTGGAGCCAAAAATTGTGCTTTGGTTGGGATGTAGCACCGTTTCTGACGCTCATTCGCACTCCATTCCGATGCCTCCTTGTGCACAAGTGCTGCGCCTCCACCGGAAACGCGGTTCGTGGGTTGAGGACTTTCGGCCGGTGGAAGAGGCGAAATGCAGCGTTTCGGGCGGCTCATCATACTGTTGGCGGCAGAGTCCGACAATCTCTGGGCGTTAGATTAATCCATGTGGTATACTGGCCATACTACGGTCCCGAGTAGGTGACCTCGTCTCGCGGAAGGAGGCCTCGTCAAGTCGGATTTGACGTGCCGAAGAGCTGGGGACTTTGCTGAAGCGCATAGAGAAACATGGCCTTTTCATCTGCCGGAGCAGTATAAAAGGGCAGACCGTTGCATCAGGACGAAACTGCATCAAGATAACCGCCGTGCGAGGACACGCAGAGATGCAGCTTTCCATCGCGGTCAAGAGACAGGCGCTTCCGTTGAGTAAATGACGTGAATTCCCGTACTAAGGCATGGCTCCGGGGAGAGTGATTACCATGAAGAACCTCGCCAACTCCCTCCTGACTCGCGCCCGCGATCTCTCGTTACAAACGAAGTTCAGCCTGGGCATCGTAATAATCCTTGGCGTTTTCACGGGATTCCTCTCATACGGTCTGTACAAACAGCTCGAAGACTCCCTTATCAGGAACGTGGACCAGAAATCTGAGATCATTCTTGCAGAGCTCGGAGCAACTCGGAATTACGTGTCCTCAATACTCAGGCCTAAGATTTCCTCCCTCATAGCTGACGACGAATTTGTTCTGGAGGCCATGTCTTCAGCGTACGTGTCTCGACAGATCATGGATCGATTCCAAAAGACGTTCCCCGCATTTCGGTACAAAAGGGCAGCAATCGATTCTCGCGGCCCGTTGAATGAGGCGGATGCATTCGAGCGTGAGATCCTGTGTCGGCTCAGAGCAGATCCGCATCTCAAGGATTGGCAGGGGCTGGTGACGAGGAACAATGAACGATTTTTCGTGCGCATGGTTCCGATCCGTACTGAGTCTGCTTGTCTTCGTTGCCATGGAGACAGCGACGACGCTCCAGCAAAGCTCATTGGCATCTATGGATCGGATCGCGGATTCGGCAGAAGGGTTAACGAAGTTGCAGGCATGGATGTTCTCTCGTTTCCCGTTGAAAGAGCGATGGGCAAGATAACAGCCCAAACCGTAGCCACCATGGGACCGGGAATTGCCGCTATGCTGGCAGCGTCCATGCTCGTTATAGTGTTTTTCAGAAGGCTCGTAGTGAACAGAATCGCGCTGCTCACAGGTTTTTTTTCCGAGTTCGTGTCTGAGGAAAGTGGACTGAGCCGTAGACTCAATATTGTTCAACACGACGAAATCGGCGAAGTATGTTGGGCGTTCAATCGGATGGCAGACAGACTGAACGATCTCATGAAGGAACGGACCGACCTGCTTGAGACCTCGATTTCCCAACGCGAGAAAATGAGCTCAATTTTTGACGGGATCACTGACCAGCTCATGCTTATTGCGCCCGATCATACGGTGCTTATGGCCAATTCAGCTTCCCTGATCGGAAAGGACCCCTCCACAGGTACGTCAAAATGCTTCGACCTTATTCACGAATTAGCTGTTCCCTGTACGGGTTGCCTCTTGGATCGCACCCTCCAGGAGAAAGTCCCGACGTTCGGTGAACTGCAGCATCCCGGTGGAGAGACCTATCTAGCTCATTTTTACCCTATCTTGGATAGGCGAACCGGTGAAGTGGAGAGTGTCGTGCATTACTGTAAATCCATCACGGAACAGAAAAGGATGGACCAGCAAATGATGCACGCGGAAAAGCTCGCATCTCTGGGCCAACTTGTCGCGGGTGTGGCACACGAATTGAACAACCCCCTGGGTCTGATCCTGTTTTACGCGGAACTACTCAAAGAAGAGCTTCCCACAGGTTCTGGACACCTCCCCGACATCGAGGTCATTGTGAGAAACGCGGACACCTGCCGGTCCGTGGTTCAGGATTTGCTCGAGTTCTCGAGAAATGCGCAGACCGTACGCCTGCCCGGCCAACTCAACGATACGATCACCAGGGTGATCTCTGTTCTCCAAAAACAATTTATCAAAGAAGGAATTCGGATCGAAACGTGTCTGGACCCGAACCTCCCCATGATTCCCCTCAACGAGAGCAAACTCCAGCAAGTATGGATGAACCTCTTGCTCAACGCGAAACAGGCCCTCAAGGACGGGGGCGGTCTGATTACCGTCACCACGAGACATGATAGAGCCGCAGGGATTTCATCGGTAATTGTCGAAGACAACGGTGAAGGCATATCGCCTGAGATCATCCACAAGATCTTCGATCCTTTCTTCACAACCAAGAACGATGGCGAGGGCACGGGTCTCGGGCTATCGGTCAGTTATGGCATCATAAAGGAGCACGGGGGAGAGATCACCGTTGAGAGTCGGCCTTCCGTAGGCTCCATATTCAGAGTTCTGATGCCGGACACCATAAGGGGACGAGACTATGCCGAACAGCGAACCCGTGGGTGAGGGGACCCCAACCGTCCTGATCGTCGATGACGAGCCCGATTTTCTCCGAGGGCTGGCGCGGAGCATCCCCAAAGAAATGCCCTCCAAGGTACTTACCGCGCAAAGAGCCAGCGAGGCTCTTGAACTCATGGAAAAGAATCCGGTTGAACTCGTCTTGACCGACGTGCGTATGCCGGACATGAACGGGCTTGAACTGCTCGAGGAGATAAAATCGAGGAATCCCCTGGTCACTGTGGTGGTCATGACCGCGTACGGGACCATAGATGCGGCGGTGGAAGCAATCAAGAAAGGAGCATACGATTTTGTTCAAAAGCCCTTCAAGCCCGACGAGATAAACAGAATCTTGAAGAAGGCCTTGGAACGAAGCACGCTCATTCACGAGAATATCAGTCTCAGGAGCCGGCTCACGGGCATGAGGGATCTTGATTCGTTCCTCTCCGGCCGGCTTGGGCTCACCGACGTACTCAGGACGATCAGGACCGTAGCAGCCATAAACGTGACGGTGCTGATCAGAGGGGAGTCCGGTACCGGCAAGGAAATGGCAGCGAGGGCCATTCACATGCTGAGCACCAGGTGCGACCGGCCTATGGTTACGGTAAATTGTCCCGCCACTCCCGAATCATTGCTCGAATCCGAACTTTTCGGGTACGTCAAAGGGGCTTTCACCGGTGCGGTTGCTGACAGGGAGGGGCTTGTTCAGGAGGCTCATGGGAGCACCCTGTTCCTGGATGAAATAGGCGACATTGTCCCTACCGTTCAGACCAAGCTACTGAGACTGATCCAGGAAAGAGAGATAAAACCCCTCGGGAGCCCTCATTCAGGGACCGTAGATGTCCGGATCATAGCCTCCACCAACAGCAACCTCGAAGCGAAGATGGCCGAACAATCCTTTCGAGAAGACCTGTTCTACAGGCTCAATGTTGTCACGATATTCATGCCCTCGTTACGAGAAAGTCCCGATGACATCCCTATTCTGGCTCGAGGCTTTGTTCAGCAAGCCGCAGCCGATTACAACATTCCCCCCAAGGTCATATCCGACGATGCCCTGACGTTTCTCATGAGTCGCCCCTGGCCTGGCAATATCAGGCAGCTCCGGAATGCCGTTCACAAAACAATGATCTTGTGTAAGGGACACACTCTGGAACCGGATAATTTTGCGGAAGATCAAAAGCGACCAAACTCAGTGCCGCAAGAACCCGAGCACTCGCCCTTACCGTTTCGCGTGGCACGGGATGAATTGCTCGAGGATTTCACGCGTCGTTACCTGATAGAGGCTCTGACGCGAAACAGCGGGAACGTGTCGGCAGCGGCGCGGGACAGCGGCCTGGAAAGGCAGCACTTCCAGAAGCTCATAAAAAGGCGAGGTCTGGACCCGCGAGCATTTCGTTGTGATTAGGACACAGCGCTGCGGGTTAAGGGTCACTGTGCGATAGTCCTCGAGCAGATGACATAATCCCCTCATTGCACTGCATCCCGGAGTTGCACTGCATCCCGGAGTTGCAGCCTCCAAGGAATGGACCGAAACAGGTAAGCAACTAACTTCACGTGATATTCGTTATGACCGTTGACCGACAATCCTGTCACAGATGTTTGGCTCGTTGAACCCATAACCACCTCATTGCACACGACAATCCTTCTTATGTCTCCTTTTGGCATACCCATTGCTTAGTTTCTCAGTCAACAGCGTGCCGCAAGGCTGAAGCGAACAAGGATCAGCCGGAAGCGGCTTTCTTCTCAATCTTCACTCACATACGACGTAGCCGGAGACGAGTCCTGACCTTCGGCAGGAAGGTTGTGTGCAGGACAGGGCTCGCAGGTCCCGCAAACCAGGTGCGCCGCCCTTACTCGTTAAGGCGAGACCTTGAGTTTTGCGTGCCAGTAAGCCTGAAAGCGATACGGCACGAGCAGTAACAAAGGAAAGGAGTTGGACATGGCTGAACAAGACGCTTCTGCTCTTTACCGGCAGAAGAGCATGATGGAAAGTGAGGACTGGTGGGCTGTATGGCTGGGAGGTTTTGTATTCCTTCTTGGTCTGGGTCCGATATTTGGTATCGACATGCTTGGCTGGGTAGTCAAGTTTTCAGTATGGACTGACGTGGCAAAAGCCTTTGCTCCGGTTTCCAAGGCGTACAAGGGAATGTCCGGCATAACTTCCGGCATACTCACCTACGTCTTCCTCCTGGGCCTCACGACTATCGGCATTCTGGGCATGGGAGGCAACATCAAGAAGTATGTCATCGGATTCACCATCATTTACTGGATGGTGTTTGCCTGCATGGTTATCGGCAACAGCGCATACATTGCCGCTCCTCCCGGCGCAACAGCGAAATTTAAAATCCCCTGGTCTTTAGGCTTGGGCGAGATGGGTCTCGTCATAGCCATGATCGTCGGACTCATCATAGGGAACTTCATCCTTCCCTTGGCAAAATTTCTCGAAGAAGCTGCCAAACCCGAGTGGTTCATCAAGACCGGTATCGTGATCCTGGGCGCAGGGATCGGAATCAAGACCGTTGAAGCTGCGGGTCTGGCGAGCACCGTAATTGTCCGCGGCATTTGCGCTGTGGTGGAGGCTTATCTCATTTACTGGCCGGTCGTGTACTTCATATCGAGAAGATGGTTCAAATTCACACCTGAATGGGCCGCTCCACTGGCATCCGGCATCTCCATCTGTGGCGTTTCCGCGGCTATAGCGACCGGTGGAGCCATCCGAGCCCGGCCGGTCATTCCTGTGATCCTGTCTGCAGTCATCATCGTGTTTGTGGCGGTCGAGCTTCTTCTGCTTCCCCCGTTGGCCAGCCACCTCCTGTACGACCAACCCATGGTTGCCGGCGCCTGGATGGGACTGGCAGTGAAAAGTGACGGTGGTGCGGTTGCCAGCGGCCAGCTCGTGGACACTCTTATTCTCAACAAGGCAGCGGCAGAGCTCGGGGTGAAATGGCAAAAGGGATGGTTGCTGATGGCAGCCACGACAACAAAGGTGTTCATCGACATCTTTATCGGCGTTTGGGCGTTCATCCTGGCCATCATATGGAGCGTCTACGCTATCGGTACCAACAAACCGGTGACTGATGGCGGGCCTAGTAATGAAGTGTCGAGTGCGGAGATCTGGCATCGCTTTCCCAAGTTCGTCATCGGTTTTACCGCTACGCTTCTGATACTTTTGGCCATCGGGCTTTTGTACCCCGGGGCTGTCAAGGCAGCCAAGACGGGAGCAGGACACGCGAATTTGCTTCGGACCATGTTTTTTGCACTGTGCTTCTTCTCCATAGGCATGGTGACGAATGTCCGGAAGCTGTGGGCAGAAGGGATGGCGCGTATCGTGTGGGTATATGCGATCGCCCTCTTCGGGTTCATTCTCTGGGTCGGTCTGTTCATTTCCTGGATCTTCTATCACGGTATCATGCCACCGGTTGTCCAGGGTTGACGACGAGTTTTGTGAAAAGGAGTTGACAATGGAAAAAGAGAGAGACCTTGGTACGACACAAGCAGGAGCGCCCGCACCGGCGTCGGTTGGAGATGACGAGTGGTACGATCTCCTTCCAGTTGAAATGAAACTGATCAAGTATTCGTTGTCATTGGGCGTGGGCTTGCTCGTAGTGTTTATTGTTATCTTTCGCGTCCTCTAATGACGCGATCACTGAAGAGTGATCTCTGAAACCCTCAGGTGCCTGAAGGTTTCATGAGCAGCGATAAGGAAGGCCCTCTGCTCGAGCATGCAAAGGGCCTTTTCCATTCACTTTGCTGTCAGAATCTTCCATCTCCGTACGCTTGAGCAAGCAACTTGCCGGACGCTGAAGAGGAACCCGTCTGGGATTGGCGGGCCTCGCTGATTGACCAGGACTGGGCAGACCGCTTCAGGGAAATCTTGGAGGAATACTGGGATTGTAACCTCGTTGCAATAAACTTCACGTAGTGCTGGATCAGGATGCGCGAGGAGACGGGACACGGCCTGTCCTGGTTGCGCCTTTTGGTAGGCCTTCGGGAGTTTCGAACCGATTCGGTTCGGCACCTTGTGAAGAGTGTGGCGTATGGCATTCCGCGGACATCGCTGTTAGGTTTCGGGTACTCGATCGTAATATGATGGAGTCGATTGGAGAAAAGGCTCTTCAGCACGGGAAGACAAATTGAACCCACCAAAATTGCCATGACGGACGCTCACTGTAAGTATTTTCGGTCCTTATCGCGTTACACGATTTATCACATCATTGCATTGCAGAATTGCAGGTTTTTCTGGTCTCAGCCTTTCGTTTCGTCGTCTTCTTCGCTGTCAGCCAACAGCCCCTCACTCCTGAATTGTGCTCCGAGGGCTGCTTCTTCTGACTCCATACGTTCCGCGGCCTGCCTCAGCAGGGCTTCAGTCCGTTGGCCTGATTTATCGATCCACCGCAGCAAACCTGACATTCGCATTGCCCGGGCCTTGAGCATGTTGCGTGTCTCATCGATGAACTGCCCTATCACTCCCGAGTCTGGAGGCAGCACCGTAACTGTTCCATCGGCGGGTTGCAGCGTCACCAAGTCCGTTACGTTCCGAGTTTCTTTTTGCTTTGTCATTGAAGCCTCTCCTTTACCATCCGTATTCATCTTCTCGCAGGGCACGAGCTATGCCCAGACGGTCATGCTGGGGTTTGGTGCGGGCATCGCAATAGGGGCATCTTTCTGTTTCCCCGTGTTGCTCTCCGCAACTGAGGCAGAAAACCAGACGGGGCTTCTTCTTGGCATGGGACGTTTCCATTTGTCGCTCCTTTTTCCTGTCTACTGCCCTTCAGTAGATATATGAGGCTGCGCGTCACCACGCTGCGCACGATTTAACCCATGCACACTGACCGCATTGCCAATCCTCTCGTGGGAAGAAAGCGTGTCGTTCGATAGCCTGCCAGATATGCTTCACCAGTTTTACAAACCTGGCGCGTTGCTCTTGGGTCCGTGTAGTCTCAGTACGAACGAGTTCGGGATTCTTGGTCTTGGTGACACAATCCAGTCTCAACGTCAGCTCGTCAGGGTCGAATCCCAATTCCCCCGCGCCAATGGAGTAGGCTGTGAGCTGCACATTGCTGTGTGCCTGAGAGGCGGAGAGTTTCTTGGCACAGGTCTTGAGATCCGCCACCGTAATGGTCCCTTCGGGACGCTGCTCGATCAGGTCAATGTAGCCTTGGAATGGCGGCACTTCTGGGGCGAGTTGCACCTCGAAGAACTCCTCGATACCCAGTACCTGCACCGACGGGTCAAACGATTCATGGAAAACCTTGACCATCTGCCGGGCCTTCTCTGTGAGCGTATTCTCATTGTCGCCGTTGAAGAATCGGATCTCGGCGCCGTCCCTGCTCCGCCACGCTTGTCGGTATACGTCCACCATTTCATCAGGGCGCAACGTGTCTCCGAACAGGTTTTGTTGATAGAATGCCCCGGCGGCCTCGTGGATCGCTTGGCCAAAGACGAGGGATGATGCCGTGAAAGCTGGCGGAATGAGATCCACATACTGCAACTTGTATCTCAGCCCGCACATCATGTAGGTGGAGATTTGGCTATATGACAGGTGTGTGATTGGTCCTTCCGGCATGACTTTATTCCTTTCTGGGGAGCGGCTCGGACGTGTACCGCTCCCTGAGGTGAATGATGGTGTTTGAAGCCGTTACCTTCTTCCGCGCCCTCGAAGTTCCTGTGTACGGTTGCGCCAGTAGTTCCGCTGGTGAACGAGGCGGTGAAGTTCACGGATGAGTTTCCTTTTCTTCGGTCTGGGTGCAGGGAATAGGGTCGTGAATCTGAACATGGTTGTCCTCCTGGGTTTATGGGCAGAACGGGAGCGCAGGCGTAGACAGCGTAAGCCGTACGCACCTATCCCGTCCCGCCCTTTGGTATTCATCGGTTGTGATGTTGGGATTGTTTACGCGGCTATCTCTTGCTGAATGTAGCCGATCAGCTTGCTCGCTGCTTCTCTGGGCAGGTCTTCAAAGCGGGAGACTTCGAACGGGGCCAGCATGCTGACTATGTCCTCTTCCTCGTACCTCGCTCGTTTGGTCAGGGCATAGAGCGCTCTCACTTGCGCTTGCGTCGCGGGCCCTGGAGCACATTTCTGGGCTCTGGATCCGTTTCCCCCCGAGGACGGGCCAACAGGGTCGTTTGATGTTTTTGTTCCCGTTTTGCCATTGCCGTTGCCCTCCGGGAACACCCGTTCAGGTTCTTTGCTCGGGTTTTGTTGTCTTTCGGGCTCAGCGACGGCCACATGTGAGACTTCCTCTGCAGAAGTGAATTCGAGGCCAAAACCGGCAAATCTCAGCGCCCGTGCCACGCTTCTTGTTTCTGCCAGCTCAATCAGACTCTCTGCCAGTCTGGCATCACGTTGAGCGTTTGCCGTGCCATAGCCCACGAACTGGCCTTTGGTCATGACCGCTGAGCACTCGAAGATGGCATACTGCCCGTCCCAGCTCACCATCTCTGTTTGCAGGTTGAGGTTCTGGTTTTCCTCATGGGCCAATCGCAGTCTGCCGCCTACCACAGGGAATATTCGGGTTTGCCATTCTTGGCCGACTTTGACTTTTCGGCTTACCAGTTCGTCTTCTCGGAATCCGTTTGCGTTCATGCTCGTATGCTCCTTCCATGTGTGATTATTTCTGTTTATTCATAAGTTTAAGGACCGCGAGTGCAGCCTCGACCACGATTGACGCGATACACAGGATCAGGGTGGGATTCATGGTGGGTCTCTCTTTTTTACTTCAACCCACGCATGGCGGTATATGCTCCGTAGGCCCAGACCACGAGGTCATCGATGGGCCCCGGCACGGGCGCGAAGACGGTCCACAGGATGCAGAGCAGGATGATCCAACCCGCCCCGCCACTTCCCGATTGTTGGTAATTCGATGGCTGCCGTTGCCGAATAGGAATCGGTTCGTACATGGGCCTGCACCTGCTCTTGATCTTGATAAAGGTCTATCCTTCTGGATGGACCCGCTAACTCTTAAATATAGCCTATGATTATGAGGGGATATGATTGCCCGGGTACACTTGCCGGCAAATGTCGGAAAATCACCCATGATGGAAACCATTACCTTGAGGAGACCATGGATCAGAATCGATCCGGCTGGGCTTGACGTGGTCAACGTGGCACCCACAGGGATGGGGATCGGTGAGGTGGTGCCCTCCATCAAGACAATCGGGGGGGATATCGCGTTCCTCGCATAGTAAATCGTTCCGGACGGTTAACGTTCAAAGTCACCGTCAGGCCGCTTAGGGCTGTCCGGTGGACTGAAGGGTTGGGCATCACGCTTGAATTCCGAGAGGTGGTTTCTGTGACTCATCCATACCATCCCGAGAAACAACACGAGCCATGCGACGGTTCGGAAGATCATTCCGCGAAGACTGTCAATCGCAACCGCACCACCCGCCGCGTACAAGTAGCCGGTTGCTCCTAGCACGAGGAGATTGAGAACGAAGATTGTGGCCGCCGCATACTTGCCTCGGTCGAGGTTGTGCCACGCGATGACGCCCGCTGCCACGTACGCTATTCCCATCGCTGTGTTGTAGATCAGTAGCGGTCGAAACACGATGTATCCCGGAGCGGAGCCAGTAAGGACACGAGAAACCCGCGATAATCGTTGCAAGGCCGAATAGAGCTGCCGCGAGCGCCAATACTCCTTGGATGATTTTCACATATCAGCGATCGATTCAACTCAGTCTCCAATAAGATGCCCAACAATGATTAGATTGATCCGCATAAGATGCCGGGTTTTGGTTTCCTGCCCGCACAACACGCCATTCGAGGGATTGCCAAAGGAGCGTTAAGACTTTGAGCGTACTTCACCTTACGCTCGCCGGTCAAGCGCAATCATCCCAGTGCCTTGACGCTCTCCGAATTTGACCCAGGTGTGCTCGCGAAATTTGACCCACCTGTTTGAATGCTCACGGAATTGACCCACGTGGTAGGTAGCGATGCACCGCAGAAATTACTTGACACAGGGTTCGGAGTCGGTGTGAAATGAGGGATGGTTGTCGTACAGCCCCATGACCTCATGCTTCCGCGTGTAATGTTACCTTCACCGAGGAGGCTGGGGAGTGTTGGCGCGCACCAACTCAAGTGAAGATATCGATCTAACCCCCCGTAATCCTGAAGGCAGCCTTCCTAGGCATGGGCAATTATATTTGCGATAGCAACTGGTTGCACCCATATGTTGTGTCTCGCACTTGGGCTTGACACAGAACATCCCCTGTTTGTTTGAGCCTGAGCTTGGACTGCTGGCATCTTCAACAGATGCACGTATCAACAGTGGTATCTCTGGAATGACCCATGGGGGACTCTGTCCCCCAGACCCCCTGGAGTTTATCGCTTTGCGGGCGATTGCTGGATTAGACAAGGCAAAGGCAGAGCCATGATGACCCTGCCCAGCATACGCCACCCGCTGCGGCGCTCGGGTCGCTCTCCAGCGTTGCCCTATCCTCCGAACGGGTGATCCGATTATACCACGGACGTGCAACAGGAAGTGATGAGACCATGGTGCCCCCGCACAACACGCAGATATCGGCACCACAGCGCGTCGGTGACCCGCCTAAAACAGCTCACGGTCCCCACACCCCAAAAGAAATTCTATGGCATTTCGTGACTGCCCCAGAAATGATCGCGCGGTGAGTGGGTCAATTCTTGAGAGCGCAAAAGGGTCAATTTTCACGAGCGGCGAGGCCCAGTGCCCTTTACCGAAACTCAGCTCGGTAGTATCGACCGTGAGGTAAGGCTGAAGTCACACGAACGTGCCGCCCGTCCCTGAGATCCAAGGTAAAGATGGGTATCGCGCATAACGCATCTGAGAACGATTCTCCGCGGTTTTCCGTTCGAGGACATTCTGAGAGGTTTGAAAACTGGGGAAACCGCATCTATGGCGTTCTGGAGGAGCGGAACACATGCGTGTTCGGACACTTCGTTGCGCTCTCTCGGTTCATCCGCGGAAGAGGCATCGGCAGATTAGTGTTTTTCGAATCGGTGGTAGGGCGGAAAATGGGCTTGGATACTGGAAGATCAATGACCGGACTTGATCAAGCTCATTCGGCACGAATTCTTTCAAAAGGGCACCCCAGGGACCCTATGGCGGGAACGTCGAGTAATGGGAATCCTAGGTCTGGCTCAAGAGGAGCACCTGATTCAGGTGACAGTCCTGATACCTTTTGTAGGCCAGGCCGGGGAGAAGATCAAGGGAGTAATGAATAGGATCGATACGCAGTTCCGTGAGATGCCCAAGAAGACCTGCTGCGAGGCCTTTCGCTGATTTCGTCATCACTGCCACCTCATGGCTCCTTTCGATATAAACCCGCCGTAACGGCTGCGTCCTCGTGAAGATTCAGGCGGGCGAGGTTCCCTTTGGTCAAGTCGCGTGGGCACCACCAGTAGGACCGAAGCATTTGGCCTTTCATGTGATGCGGTGTTTACTTTGACATGGGTGCATAATGCTCCGAATTATGCCATTTAGCATTCCAACAAAAGTGAGGCTCCACGCCAATAGTGCAAGGTAAATGAAGTAATGTGGGACAATCCGTAAGAAACTCAGTTCGGGCATCATGGCGAGGTGAGCCGTGCACGTGGTGTACATTCCCAGAGGGAACACCATGCCCCAGTGCTCGGGCGTATAAGCGAGTCTCACACGCTTCACGAGGTACCGCCACGCACCCAGCAGGAGCAAGAGGGGAATCCACCAGGTTGCCGTTGCCCACGAGAAGATGGTGAATCCGATGATAAATGGCCTCAAAGATTGCAGGAGTGGCGAAATGCTGGCGTGCTCTATCAAGGTGGCTCCAGCAAGCGTACTGATGGCCACCGCTCCCATGTTTATCCAGTATGGCGAAGTAAATGCTTCCGGGGCTAAGACAAAGAAAAGAAGCCGATAACATATGAGAACAATTACGACAATATACCACATCACTCCGATGAGGAACATGCAGAGCGAGAAGAAGAAGACCTCCTCCCGGTATAGGCTCAATCCGGAAGCAACAAGACTGGCAAGTATGGACACTCCTTGGGTGCCCACGATGGACACCAGCCACGTGCCGTTAATCCCTTCGGCCAGTGACGGTTTCTCAGGAGTGACGATCAAAGCGGCAAAGACGAAGTAGATCAAGAGGCACCAAAGCGCTACACCCAATAGAAGTAACCCTGTTGCAACAGCGGACGCTTCAGAGAGGATAGCGTATTGGCTCCCAAGAATACACGTTCCTGCTATGACGGTGAAATATCCTACGCCTTTAGCATGACTGCGGAAATCCGAAAGAAAATAGGCAGGAAAAAACACGATTCGGGGTACCGTGAGAACCCACAGAAGGAGATACAGGACCGTGTTGAGCCAGAGTAAGGAAGGCCCAAGATAGGGTAATCCAACGACATGAGATGCTATCGACACGATACCGGTCGCCATGACCATGGCAAAATACACGCGGGAGAGAGCCCGGCAACGGCTGTCATTAAGGACTGAGGAAAATTCTTGAGTACGGCACATGCCTCTTGTCTATGCTCCGATTGCTGTACACTGTTTTCCCCGTTCAGTAGATTCGGCCACATGTCGGTCATTCACTCACCGGATTGCTGCCATTTGCTTCGGGGCTTCTGCAGCATCAACAGACACTGGCTTCTCTTCGGCGAAACACAACGTACTTCTGAAAAGATACGGTATCGGGACACTCCAGATATGGACCAGTCGAGTGAACGGCGAAAAGGCGAGTACCGCCAATGCAGCTATCACATGAATCCTGTATGTCCAGGGAACTGACTCCATGAGCTGCGGCTGGGGTGCAAAGGTGAGAATGCTTCGGATCCATGGGGCGACGGTGTGCAGTACGTCACATCTCGGAACCCACACGTTAAAAGTTCCCAGCGACACTACCGCAAGGAGAAACACTACAATGGCTAGATCGTTCCATGACGAATTCCTCGCAATCCTTGGACGCCCCAAGCGACGCACGAGAAGGAGTGTCAACCCTACAAGGGCCATCAGGCCAACGATTTTGCCCACGAATAGCGCTAAGAAGTCGTGGAGCTCGGCAGAAATCCCTATCCGAGTGAGGAACCATTGTGGAGTAAGCAGGCCGCTCAAATGCCCGAGAAAGGTTATGATGATGCCCCAATGGAAAATCGTGATGCCGTACCGGAGACTGCTCTTGTCAAGGAGTTCGCTGGACCTGGAGTTCCAATGGTACAGGTCGGTCGAATAGCGATACAAATGCCCCACAACGAACAGGGTCAAGGCAACATAGGGAAATATGACGAACGCTATCTCATTGAATGAATACATCAGGCCTCTCCTTCGATTGAGCAGGTCTCGCGCCAATCGGCAATGACCTTGACCAATCCAGCGTAAGGGCTGTTTGTTTCCAGAAGGTTCAGCGCCAACGTCTCCACCGAAGGCCGGATCATGGGAAGCATTTCCTCTAGCGTTGCTTCCGGCGAGACGTACATGAATTCCAAGACCATGGGCAGAAAATCAGGTAACTCATTACCCACAGGATCGAACCCCGCTGCTCGATAGACCTGCTTGAAAAAGGTCATTTCCATGCCCCGTTCGTTTCCGTCAGCGTGGTTATGACACGTCAAATTGAGACATGCGGCAGGATGAAGGTCAAAGGTGTCCGTATATTCCTCCTGCAAGCGCTGGAGCGGATGATCGCGGAGATAATTGAGAAATTTACGGCAGGAAGTTGTTCCTTGGCATGCAGGCATTTCGTCAAGCATTGAGTCGATGTCTTGCAATGAATCGAGCAACTCCGCCTCCGGATAATCAAGAAGAAGAGACAATATCTTGAAAAGGATCTTGTGATCCGCGTGCATATGATGATTCGAATCCATAGCGATTCCTACCCGCGTTCCGGAAAGCCTGACGAGCCCTGGAGAGAAAGAAGATCGTCCTTGTCTTCACGTCTGACCGTGGGTATCACGAACCTGTCATGAGACTTGGCGATAGCGAGGAGGCGGTACATGTCCTCAGCCACCGTGGGGCTCAGGCCCAGATCTTCGAGTGTGTTCAGGTCCGGTTTCTTTCTTAGCCGAAGCGATCGCGGGTACCTGCCGGAGAGCCATGAGCCGCATCAGCGCAAGCCGTACCGGCTGCTCATTCCCACCGCACAGGAGGTTCGCAAGGTACCTCACCGGGATGCGTGACGCATCCACGGAGTGGAATTCCTCCTCTGGGTCTGAGGATGTTGAGAGCATGGGGCTCAGAGGCGGCACATACCATACCATGGGCAAAGTACGGAATTCCGGGTGTGGTGGCAACGCGAGTCCCCACTCAACCGCAAGCTTGAAGATGGGCGACCGTTGTGCAGCTTCGATGAAGTTCTCCGCAATACCCTGGCCTCGGGCTTCGGCAATCACCTCGGGGTCGTGAGGGTCCAGGAGGATGTCAAGCTGTGCTCGGTACACCTCTTTGTCGTCACGGGTAGCAGCAGCATCCTTGATGCGATCCGCGTCGTAAAGGATTACGCCGACATACCGAATCCTGCCCACACAGGTGTGAGAGCAGAGTGTGGTCATGCCAGCCTCGATACGAGGATAGCAGAACAAACACTTTTCAGACCTTCCCGCATGCCAGTTGAAATAGACTTTCTTGTACGGACACCCGGACACGCAGTACCGCCATCCACGGCAAGATTCCTGATCCACGAGCACGATGCCATCTTCATCCCTCTTGTACAATGCTCCCGCAGGGCACGACGCCACGCACGCGGGGTTCAGGCAATGCTCGCACAGGCGCGGGAGATAGAACATGAACACGCGTTCGAAGGACAAAAGGGCCTTTGCGTCAATCCCCTCGAAATTCACATCATCTACGGCCGTCGTTCCGGCCCCTGCCAGATCGTCCTCCCAATTGGGACCCCATGCGGCCTTCATATACTCACCGGTTAGCTGGGACTTCTGTCGTGCCGTCGGCTGATGCTTGCGGGACGGGCTTGCCACCAGCTTCTCGTAATCGTAGGTCCAGGGCTCATAGTAGTCGTCGATGGTCGGAAGATCCGGATTGTGAAAGATGTTTGCCAGCTTTCCAGCACGTCCCGCTGCCCTCAAAACCGGCTCTTTACCTTTGAGGACCCAGCCTCCACGATACAACTCCTGGTCTTCCCACCGGCGAGGATACCCGACTCCCGGCTTTGTCTCCACGTCGTTGAACCACATGTATTCTGTTCCACGACGGTTGGTCCAGACATGCTTGCACGGGATACTGCACGTATGACAACCGAGGCATTTGTCAAGATTGAGCACCATGGCCATCTGCGACTTAATCTTCATACCACGTCACCTCCTTGGCCTTTCGCACTACTATGACGCTATCGCGTTGGGATCCTGTGGGCCCGTAATAATTGAACCCGTAGCTCAGATGGGCATAACCTCCTATCATGTGGGTAGGTTTCACCGAGATGTGGGTGACGCTGTTATGCATACCCGCAGTTTCTCCCGTGAGAGGTGACCCGGGCGTGTCGTAGGTCCTCTCCAGTGCGTGATACATGAACGCCTTGCCCCTGGGGATCCGGTGACTGACGACGGCTCTAGCCAGCATCAGGCCATTCACATTAAAGCACTCCAGCCAGTCGTTATCCTTCACCCCCATGTCACGGGCATCATCATCGTTTACCCAAATCACCTTGCCTCCGCGGAACAGGGTCAGGAGCTCCAGGTTATCCGAATACGTAGAATGAATAGACCATTTCGAGTGCGGCGTAATGTAGTTGAGGACCAACTCCTTCCCGCCGCGTATGTTCACGTCCACCGTCCCGAGCGCCGCGAAGTCCACGGGAGGTCGAAATACCGGCAGGCCTTCCCCAAAGGCCAACATCCACTCATGGTCCTGATAGAACTGGGCCCTGCCGGTCAGCGTACGGAACGGCAGTTTTTCTTCGATATTGATCACGAAAGCCGAGTACCGGCGGTCTTCCGCGTCGATCCCGCTCCAGATCGGGGAGGTCAGCACTTTGCGGGGCTGTGCGACCAGGTCGTCGAAGGTCATGCGCTCGCCCTGTCGGTCTCGGCTCAGATGCGCGAGTTCCAGTCCGGATTTCTTCTCAACGATACTCCATGCTTTCACGGCCACGTTTCCGTTCGTTTCCGGTGCGAGGGTGAGAATCGCCTCGGCAACGTCTCGATTGGTCTGCAACAGTGGCATTCCCTGGGTCAATCCGACCTCACGCACCACACCCAACTTTCTCTTGAGCACGTCGTATTCTTCTGCAGCGTTCCAAAGCACTCCCTTCATGCCCATGGTACCGTTGGCCACCAATGGACCGACCGCTGTCATCATGTTGTATATGTTGGGATAGTCTCGCGTGATCACTGAGACACGTGGCATGGTCTTGCCCGGAATGGGGTCAGTATCGCCCTTTTTCCAGTCCCGTACGTGCGGTTGCGCCAGTTCGTCTGGGGTGTCATGGAGTAGGGGCGTAGTCACCAGATCTTTTCTCACACCCAAGTGCTTGGCAGCCAACGCTGAGAATTCTTTGGCAATTCCTTTGAACAATTCCCAGTCAGGCTTGGCCTCCCAAGGAGGATCAATGGCCGCATTAAAGGGATGAATAAAGGGGTGAAGATCCGTGGTGCTTAAGTCATAAGTTTCGTACCATCCCGCGGCGGGAAGGACTATGTCCGCATACAAGGCGCTGGTGGACATGCGAAAGTCGAGGGTTACCAGCAGATCGAGTTTTCCTTCGGGTATCGGATCGGTCGCGTTGATTTCACGTGTGCTAGCCGAACCGGCAGTGCCGAGAACCGAGTTATGAGTGCCCAAAAGGTGCTTGAGAAAATACTCATGACCCTTACCGCTGGCCCCAAGAAGGTTTGCGCGCCACAGAAACAGCACGCGAGGCCAGTTGTTCTCATGGTCGGGTTCGTTCACGGCGAAGTCTACTTCCCCGTTCTTAATGCGCTCGGTCACACGTGAGACGATTTCGTCGTCGGTCTGTGTCCCGCTGTCCGCTCCGTCTTGGCACAGATCCAGAGGATTGTGACGAAACTGGGGATAATAGGGTAACCATCCCATTCTCACCGACATAGCGTTATAATCCGCAGGGTGTGAGGGCATTTCTTTGGAAGCGTTTGGTGAAGCCATTGCTCTGGCATCCAATCGATCGTAACGCCACTGACTGGTAGCAAAATAAAAGAAGGACGTCCCATTCTGCTGTCGGGGAGGCCTGATCCAGTCAAGTCCGAAGGCGAGTGTTGCCCAGGCGGCCATGGGTCTCACTTTCTCCTGACCTGTGTAGTGGGCCCAACCACCGCCATTGACTCCCTGGCACCCGCAAAGCGTTGTCAAATTGAGGATACAGCGGTACGTCATGTCGCTGTGAAACCAGTGATTCGACCCTGATCCGAGCAGAATCATGGACCTTCCCTGGGTTTGCTCGGCATTGGCAGCAAATTCCCTTGCTACCCGGATTGCGTCTTCACGAGGCACCCCGGTGATTGCCTCTTGCCATGCGGGTGTATAGGATTTGTTGTCATCGTACCCATCAGCCACGTCCCCACCGTGGCCTCGATCGATGCCGAGATTGGCAACCATAAGGTCAAACACCGTGGTCACCAGGATCTCCTCCCCGTCGTGTTTGATCTTTTTCACCGGAACAGTGCCAATCCTGGACCCGGCTCCAGATGCGTCGAAATACGGGAATTGTACCTGAAGCCCAGCCTGAGTTGTCCTCTGCGTAACTCATGAGAGGCGACACGGGTTCATCCGTGCCTGAGTCTCGACGGTGAAGATTCCATCGTCCCTCTTCGTTCCAGCGGAACCCGATACTTCCGTTGGGAATGACAAAGGATTTGCTGACCGAGTCGAAACAAATGGTCTTCCACTCTGCGTTGTTGCCATCGTAACCCAAGTCGGAGGCCCGCAAGAAACGTTCCGACACTTACCCGTCCCCGCTCGGTTTGAGGACTACCGCAAAGGGAAGATCCGTGTAGGTTTTCGCATACGTCGTGAAGTATTCGACCTGTCTATCCAGGTAGAATTCCTTAAGCACCACGAAGGTCATGGCCATGGCCAAAGCACTGTCCGTTCCTGCCTTGGCTGGCAGCCAGGTGTCGGCGAACTTCACGTATTCGGCGTAGTCAGGAGAAACCGCCACCGTCTTCGCACCCCTGTACCTGGCCTCGCTGTAAAAGTGGGCATCCGGCGTGCGCGTCATAGGCACATTGGTGCCCCAGACGATGATGAAACTCGATTCGTACCAATCTGCGCTCTCCGGCACATCGGTCTGTTCCCCCCAAGTTTGTGGCGAGGCGGGCGGCAGATCGCAGTACCAGTCGTAGAAACTCAGCATCGAGCCACCGATGAGTGAGAGGAATCTGGCTCCGGATGCGTACCCCACCATAGACATCGCAGGAATGGGTGTGAATCCAAAAACACGATCCGGACCGTACTTGTCGATGGTGTACACAAGCGAGGCAGCGATCAGGGTGGCTGCCTCATCGTGTGAGACCCTGACGAATCCCCCCTTGCCGCGGGCTTGCTGTATGGCCCTCCGCTTGACCGGGTCTTCCACGATGGATCGCCACGCGGCCACCGGATCAGACTCCCCTGCCTGGGCATTGGATTCGGACACACCGATCTTATTTTGTGCTTTGAGCGCTTTTCGCCAGAACTCAATCAGATTGGAACGCACATAGGGGTATTTCAGCCGATGAGGACTGTACGTGTACCAGGAATAGGTGGCTCCCCGCGGGCAGCCGCGGGGTTCATGGTCTGGGAAATCGGGTCCGGGGGAAGGATAATCAAGCCTCTGCAACTCAGAGACGATGATGCCGTCCTTCACGTACACATCCCACGAGCAGGAACCGGTGCAATTCACACCGTGCGTAGATCGGACTTTCTTATCATATTGCCAGCGTCGCCGGTACAGGTCCTCCCATTTTCTGCCGCCGCTACGGATTTCCCCGTGCCCTTTGGAAATCGCCTCGGCACTGCAAGAAGATGGGTCTCGCGAGCGGAGCCATTTGAGGGTAAACAGTGGGTGTTCTCGTGCCATAATGTACCTCTCGCAGACGATGAGATTCTTCACCACGAACATTCCAGGCCGATTGTTGGTATGCTTTCACCGTTTCGAGGTTATTCCACCATTTGATAGTCGAGAAGCTTCCTTTACCAACTCTCAATTAGCTGTCACCTGTGCTTTCCTTTCCAATCGCCCCAGTTACGGTCTTTCATGTCAGCCGACTGGCGTAAATTTCAGTCTAGCGCCGGCGAGCCGTTTGGTCAAATTTATGCTCTTTTCTTGGCCATCTTCTCGCCTTGGTGAAGGAATCCAGCCGCAGACGGTAGGCGGTGCACTTCCTTGGGTGACAGCATCGTCTGATCGTGGATTCTTGCAATGACAGGGCCAACTTACCACCAAAACTCAGGGAATCTGCGGCTTTTAGGTAGGTTGTTGAACACAAGAGCCACCAGGAGCATGATCATGGCACCTGTTCCCGCGGGGATCAGCGCGTAGGCAAAACCGAGAGCATGGATCTTGTCGCTTCCGATAATGGCGATCAGCGCAGTGGCTCCTCCTGGGGGGTGCAGTGTCTTGGTCGCGTGCATGGCTGCGATAGCTGTAGACACTGCCAGAGCGGCGGCTATCGAAGGATTCCCTTGAAAAAGCTTGAATACAGCAACGCCGATGAGCGCTGAAATGACGTGGCCGCCTATCAGGTTGCGAGGCTGAGCCAGAGGACTTTTGATCGCTCCGTAAATGAGCACAGCTGAGGCCCCGAAGGACCCTATGATCATAACGAGATCGGATTCATTGACGACATTGAAGTGAATGTACGCTACAGACGCTATTCCCAGGAATGAGCCTGCCCACGAAAGGGCGATCTCCGAAATTGAAACCCGGGGGGACTCTTGGTCGTTCCTCGCATTTTGGAGAGATAATTCATGCCGCTTCTCCCGGCCACGAGGACCGGACAACGTCCGCCCTGGAGACAATCCCTACTAACCTGCCGTTGTCATCAACCACCGGAAGGCGATTAATGCTTTTTTCAACGAGAATTCGTGCTGCATCCATCACCGACGTGTTTTCGCCGATAGTGATCGCGGGTGAACTCATGATATCTTCAGCATGCTTGGCGCGAACGGGCGCAGCCACACAACCGCCCCCTTTCAAGCATTCCGAAACCACATCCATGAAAGTGCGGGCCGTGCCGTCACCCATATGGGAAAGAAAATCCTTGTCTGAGATGACCCCTACGACCTTGCCCTGGACATCGATCACGGGCAAACCGGACACCCGTTTCCCGGACATAGTCTCCGCTACCATCTTCAATGGTGTTTCAGGTCTCACCGACGCGACTTCTCGCGTCATGACTTCGCTTGCCTTCACGGAACGCGTCAGCCGCTGAAGAGCGTGTTGATATGCCTTAAGATATACTTCTTTGAAATCTCCGGGTGTGATGTCCAGATACCCTTGAATGTCTTTCATGGCCTCGTAGACATCATCATCCGAGATGGCCACGGGAACGCAGGCATCTATATGTTGGTTCGTCATTTGCTCCCTCTCTCGGTTTCATAAATGGCCAGATTGGTTGCGGATCGGTGCCGAAGTTGCATGCAGGAGTCTCGCTCGCACCTCAGCCCCTTCTCTTAGCTGATCTCTCCTCTGAGAATGAGCTTTACACGGGATCGGCGCAAGGATCATTGACTTAAGTCAATGTAACGAAAGGGCTCAAGCTCGATAATGGAAACATGAGGATACAGGCGCAGTGGTAGCCATTACACTACGAAAAAACGAGGAGATTGGGATGCCTGGGTTCAAGAATGCCATGGAGATCTTCAGGCTGCTACCAGGGAATAATTGCAGAAAGTGCTTGGTTCCCACCTGTCTGGCCTTTGCCGTTGCAGCGTTCAAGGGGGACAGGCGTCTGAGCGACTGCCCCTATATGGATAGGAGCATTCTTGGCACGTACGAAGGACACGCTCCTCAATGGATGATAACGGAGCAGGAATATCGAAAGGCCCTGGAACCATTGAAACGCAAGGTTTCCACAGTCGATTTTCCATCATCAACGGAGAGATTGGGAGCGTCACTTGGCGGACCCGTTCCAGGTATGATCGGTACTCAGGAGAGAAACCGAGAGGTGACGCGAGGTAGATTTTGGGCATCATGCTTCTGTCCCCTTTGGTTTCCCAAGCCTACGACAAAACTGACCTATACGTGTGTCACGTGGGTTATGCACCAGCATATACCAGCACTGATCATTGCCGAGATGGGTATGGTCAACATCCAGGCATAGCCTATGTTGAAAGCCACGGACCATCGAACGGCACTCATCCGGCGGGCAGTTCCAACCCCCATTACAGAGGATGACATTACCTGAGCGGTACTAACCGGACCTCCTGTCAGAGAAGCCACAAGTACTACCGATGCTGTGCTGACCTGGGAAGCGAAAGAATGGACAGGCTCCATTCGACAAATGCCGAACCCTACGGTTTTTGCTATCCGCCATCCACCTACGGAAAGTCCCAACGCAATCGCGGCGGCACAACTGATGATTACCCATAGCGGTACGAAGAAATTCGTATTTGCTCCTGAACACCCTGCGGCAAGTACCAGAGCGATGACCCCCATAGATTTCTGAGCATCATTGGACCCGTGAGTCGCGGCCAAGAAAAACATACAAGGTTTTTGCATCATCACGAAGAGATGCCCCACACCACGATGAGCGTGGCTGAAGAATCCTCTGATGATTGAGAAAATCACGAAGCCCACGACAAAACCGATAAATGGGGAAGCAAACAAAGGCAATACCACCCTTTTGATGAGGGCGCTCACCTGTACTCCGGAATTTCCCATGAAAATCAGTCCTGCCCCTATTAGTCCACCGATCAGGGCGTGGGAGCTGCTCGATGGCAACCGCAAAAGCCATGTAAACATGCTCCACACTATTGCTGCACCTACGGCGGCGATTACCATTAAATAGGCATTGTGGGCACCCAGTTGCCCAATCAACTCCGGGTTCAAAATGCTGCTTGCCATAGTGCGGGCAACTGCAGTTCCAAGTATCAGCGGACCGATGAATTCGGCAAGGACTGCCAGAAACAAGGCTCTTCGAGGGCGCATGGCCCTGGAACAAACGAGAGTCGCGATGACACTGCCCCCGTCGAATCCGTTTATAAACGCAAACACCAAGGTAATTCCGACCGAAACGTATAAAAGCAGCCCGTCCACGACGTCACTCTCGTATTTTAGTTCTGACTATAATACATCCTTGGCTCTGTCAGGCAAGCCTTGGATGTCTACTTCCTTTTTGGCTGGGTCCCCTTGAGTCTCCTATTTACCCATTCCACGTCGAACTTTTCTGAATCGAAATCCCCAGGTAACCAGTCGAACATGTCGTCATGCTCCGGGTGGAATGGGTCACTGAGAATCTTCAAGAGATCCTCGTATCCCGGCGGACCTCCGCAATCCTCAGGGGGGCAGGCACGTTTGCCTGTGAGGCAGACCGGATACTGGCCTCCCTTTTCTATGGGCAAAATCTTCTCAACGAGGATTTCATGCTGCCATGAGTCGCCAAAGTCGTACAGGTAGTGAAACTTCTCCTTCTCCCCGGTGAGCAACTGTCCCAGGGCGACTTTTTTCTCGTCCAACACCTCGCGCTGCATGACCTGTGCATCACCGTAGGATTCTCCAAAGACATCGAATTCGTGGAGGTGCCCGCCGTACCAGCCCATTACGGTCTGAAGGATCCAGTTGAGATCGAAGAGCGTAATGTTGGTGGTGACCTGGATTCTTCTCCAGATGGGCGGTCGGATGTCCCGGAGCGTGACCTTGAGCTGATAGACGCTCTTTTCGACGGATTTCTTCTTCACAGGCATCTTTCTCTCCTCACCGGGGGGTACCGAGAACGCGATTCACGGCACGGGCGTTGGTGTGGCTCTTTAGGTTCATCATCGGCAGACGTTTCGGCAAGCACGTGTGTTTCTGATCGGTGGAGGGGTTGGAAGATGGCACTGCTACTGGATGAATCATGACGAGACGGGTCAGGGGCGTGCTGGAGCGAACTCTCTCAACGAGCCACCCCAAGCATGTCATATTCACTCGAAGGTCACCACCAGAGGAACATACAGGGACACGGAATTGTCCATCAACTGTTTTATCGTGGCCTTTGCCTTCTCCCGAAGATCTTGAGGACAGGTGAACCATATCCCGTCATGCAGTAACAGCACCATCTCAACCGGGACATCCTCCCGTTTGAAAGCCGCGTCCAGTTCCAGGAGGGTCTTCTTGAACACATCGGCTTCGAGCATCTGTACCACGGCATTGGCTGCCTGACGCCTCTCCCTGGGAGTCAGTTCACCGGGATGATTGAACGCTCGCCGTCTCCCGCGGATCGACCGTACGAACCGTTTCCCTTCAGGAGAATTCTCCAAAGCGGCCTTCACTCCGTCGAGATAGGCGAACAGGTCAGGATAGATCTGTTTCATCTCGCGCAGGATCTGCTGGGCAGTCCGCAGTCCTCCGAAGGCGAGTCCCAAATTGTCTTTGAGAGACCATGCCATTCCGCCGTAACAGATCGAGAAGTTGACGGTCTTGGCCTGGGCACGAGTAATCTGTAATCCCCGCGCACCCAACCGCTTTTGCGTCTCATCGTGCGGGTTACGACCGGAGCGGAACAGGTCAAGGAGAGCAGGATCTTGCGCGAGGTGCGCGAACAGCCGCAGTTGGAATGCCGAGAAGTCAGCTTTAATGAACACTTTTCCAGGGCCAGGAACGAGATACTTTCGAACGTACCTCGGTAGGGACTGCAACGTGGGTTTGGTACACGTGATGCGGCCTACCACGGTGCGGGTAAGCCACCACCGCGGATAGCACCGGTCTTTGTCTACGAACGTCTTCAGGAATCGAAGAGTCTGTGATAAGCGCAGCCATGTCCTGAGTTTGAATGCGGGAGCATATGAACGGGCAAGGCCTTTCAAGAGATTATCGTCTACCCGGTCGTTATTGGTAAGCCTCAGCCCGCAGGTCCTCTTGAGAAAGCCTCGCACCTCGTATTCTGACCGGAGATCGAACGGCTCACCGTAAAGTGTAATCATTTGCTCTTGCAAAACCGCCAATGCCCGCGCCACTCTCGGTTCAGCCCTTTCAATCTTGGAACGGTCAAGCCCTATTCCCCGGCATTCAATGTCGGCCAATACGGACGTGAGGAGGATTCCCTTGAGTAAGCTTCTGATTTGTAAAAGGAATGTTGCACGGCGCCACCCTGAGATGCAAGCATAAAATGCCACTAATTCCCATAATATCAGTCTGTTGACCAAACCTCTGTTTCCAGAATTGGGGCCCGGCAGGTCAAGTCCGACAGCCTCCTAGGCCGGGTTCATTCTCGAAACCCCAAGCCGGAGCGAGCATTCGTCAAACGGTTGTCCTCGATTTCCGAGGGTACGAGATTCCTTCTCAGGCTTCACCAGTTCGATTCTGGGCCATTTTCTGGAGACAGCCATATATTGTATCCCTGTTTTACGAAGTTTCTAAATAATAGCTATTAGTTAGCGCAACGGCTTGTATCCACTGTCATTTTCAGTTGTCGACACCAGGTGCCGTTTGTCACTCGGCGGACGTCCGAACGCGGAAATTGACGAGAAGGCACTTGATGGTTTTGCCGCCGATCGTCACATCCACGGTTCCGGTGGAGCAATGGCCGAAACCGAGGACGAAGCTTACTACTCCGGGACTCATATTTTCCGTTGCGATGATCGTGCGAGCAAGCGGTATTCACCGCAGACTAGAATGTGGAGCCGGGACACGTTCCCTCCAGTAGCATGTAGTCCGTGTTCATAACAAGGCATCTGCGTGGAACAGTTTCAGAATTGCTGAGGGCGAATGCTTATCAGTTGCCGGTGGGCTTCACGTAGATGCGATACGCGTTGACCACAAATATATTCGTGTCCTTTCTGGCCACCCTTCCTTCGACCATCACTACAGCCATGGGTTGTAGACCGTTGACATTCTGGAGACCTGTTTTCAGGGGTCTTCCATCCGGACCGAGCACCTGAACCGTTGCAAGGCCCTCCATGATTACGTTTGACGGAGTGCAGCAGAAGTCCCACGGGGTGCCGCAACCGTCAGTACACGGAGGCAACGTCTCGTCAGCAAGCAGGAAGACCGCTCTCCCCCCAACAAAAGGAACGGGTCGCCCGCCGATACGTCCGACGAGTACCACCGTGTCGCCCTGTTTGGTCCCTTCCTTGGCATCTTTGACTCCCCTCGCCATGGGGATTGACTCTTTGACAAACAATCCGTCGGGCAGGGCTGCGGCAGGTTGAGCCTTCTGTCCGGATTGCGCTACGGCCTCGTCTCCACCCGAGAGATGGGCCAGAGCCGCCAGAGCTACCATCAACACCAGGAACTTGCACACGTTTCTCGTCAAGTCCAATTGTCTTCTCCTTTTCCAGTCACGAGGCTTTCAACGCCTCAGTTATCGGCATGCGCAGGCATCGCCACGCGGGCGGCAGAGCGCCAACAATTCCCACCGCGAGCACGGCCACCAACCCCATCAGGAGCACATGCTGATCCACCGTCAATTGAAAGACACCCATGGAAAAGCGCACGGAATGCCCGTGAAGTACTGCCAGCCCCACCACAGCGCCGAGAAGCGTTCCCGCTGAGGCTGCAAGTAGGGATTCTTGGATCAGGCTCACCACAATAGCGGCTGGGGAAAAGCCCAGAGATTGGAGCGCACCAAATTCTCGCACGCGGGCAGCGAACGCAGCGTACATGGTATTGAGACCTCCCAGGAATCCGGCCATGGCAATGAGCATAGCCGTAGTCCAGATCATCATGTGAACCGGTCGGTAGAATTTCGTGAGCGAAGCATGATAGTCCGACTCGCTAATAGCGGACAGCTCCAGGTCAAGGCGCTGCTTGGCAAACTCGTCCACATCGGCGAACTCTGCATCACCGAGGGTAAGTACCACGCAGGAAACGGTACCTGCGCTTGGTGGCAACCTGCAAATCAGTCAGTGGGGCCCATACCTCTGCGTCCATCACCGTGCCACGCGCACGAAAGCGACCAACGACTTTCCACGCACGATTGTCGAACCAAAGTGTATTCCCCACTCGGAGCCGATTTTGCTCTATTCCGAGCTTGTCAGCCACCAATCCGCCTACCATTATCTCGTCACTACCCGGGACCGGCAGCCGGCCTTCGACTATTTCGACTCTCGGATGCACGAGCAAGGCCGTGGGAGTAAATCCCCGAAAAACCACACGAAGTTCTTCATGACTCGTTCGATCCAACCGAACCTGGAGACATGCATGAATCTCAGGAGAGACGTACATGACGCCCAGGCGACTCTTGATCCCCGCAATTCCGGCGGCTACTTGCCCCGAAGTACTCCCGCTGATCTGACTTCGCTCGACGCTCTCTTCACTGCCCGCTGACAGCAAGATTACATTGGACCCTGCATTGTTCCCACCGAGACATCGGTTCATGCCGAGCACAAATGCCC
Source organism: uncultured delta proteobacterium (assembly GCA_963760985.1). Lineage (GTDB taxonomy): Bacteria > Desulfobacterota > Desulfomonilia > Desulfomonilales > Desulfomonilaceae > JACRDG01. Next base: position 44,502 of record CAVXFM010000005.1, read on the forward strand.
CTGCAGCGAGCACCAATGCCACCACCAGTGCACTACCCAGGATGGTGGCTGCCAAGCGGGTCCATGACCGACCCAGGTTGCGGACCGCGTATTCAAAGGGTAATAAGCGCATTTCCTGCTTTACACAGCTCTAAAACAGGCTGCGATTTCCATTCTGGATGACTGCCAGGCAGGGACAAGTCCTGCGAGAACACCCACAAGCGCTGATAAAACCAGCCCCTGCATGATGGAACCGACACCCGCGTACATGTGCACGCTAAGTCCTTCCACAGAGAAACTGAACAAGCCCCAGGAGGACACCGCTGAGCCACCCACCACGCCGAGAAGACCTCCGAAGAGACTTAACACCAGCCCCTCAGCGACTATTAGGCTTGCAATCAGGCGATTACTATAACCGAGTGTTTGCAGCACCGCATGGTCCTGGATCCGTTCCCTTGCAGAGAGAACAATCGCGTTTCCTACCAGGGCGAATACTCCAACGAGACAGCCCCAGCCGAGCCACTGTGCGAAATTCACGATCTCAATGATGTCGCCTACCACTCGACCGACAAAGGCCTTTTCCGACCAGGTGGCCGTGGGTTCCTGGGATCCTCGGAACTCGGCATCAATTGCCTTCGCGACTGTCTGCAGCTGTTGCGGGTCCTGAACCTCCACGCTGAATTGGGTCACGATGCCAGCTTTGTTTCCTGCCGACCTCTGTACAAAACTCAGGTGAGTGTATGCCACGTTTTGGTCTTGCGGCTCTGCCGAGGCGATAATCCCTGCCACCGATATCGTGATGCCTGACACATCGAGACGATCTCCGATCTTCAAACCCCGCCGCTTTGCCAGCCGCTCACCGACCAGAGCCGCGTCGTTGCGGCCTTTCCACGCGTCCAGCGAGCCATCCACGAGACGCACCCGGCTCAGATATCCCCGCTCAAAGGCCTCCACGGGCACTCCACGGAATGTCACGACATCCAAACTGGTGCGGCAATTGTTGACGACAATCTTCATCGGGACGACCGCCTTGACGCCGGGGATGGCCGCGATGCGGGCACCATAGTCTTCGGGAAGATTGCTCGTGTACGGACAGGACCCGGTCCTCCCGGTACACGATCAGGGTCGTTTCCTTGGCCGTTTCGTGCGTTGCCGCGGTCACACCTTGCTGCATGGCCTGGATCGAATAGAACAGGAACATGGCGGTAGCCACACCGCCAATCGTCAATGCGCTTCGGGTACGGTGTCGCAGCACATATTTCAGTATCAGCGGCCAGAATCGTGGGGTCAGTGCAGTCATCTTCGTATCATTCCATCTCAGTTACGGAGTTTCGCATCGGTCGCACGGGCGGGCAGGCGCTCCACGAGCTTGCCTTTGTCCAGATGCAAAGTCTTCTCCGCGAACTCCGTGGTCTTCGGGTCATGCGTCACCATGATGAGAGTGCGGCCCAATTCGCGGTTGACGCGCTGCAAAAGGGACATGATCTCTGCCGCGGACGCCCGATCCAGATCGCCGGTGGGCTCGTCCGCAACGATGATCGTGGGATCGGAGACGATTGCTCTGGCGATGGCCACCCGCTGTTCCTGGCCGCCACTGAGTTGCCTGGGAAAATGGTCGTAACGGTCAGCTATGCCTACAAGATCCAGCGCTGCGGAAACCTTCCTGTGACGTTCTCTACGGGACATGGGCTTCAACAGGAGCGGCAGTTCGACGTTCTCGTACGCAGTAAGCACGGGGATCAGGTTGTAGAGCTGAAAAATGTACCCGATGTGCTCGGCCCTCCACTGGGCCAGCTTCGCGCCCGAGAGCGTTGCAAGGTCCGCCCCCGCAACGATTAACGATCCGGAGGTCGGCGAATCGATTCCCGCAATGAGATTCAGCAGCGTCGTCTTTCCGCTCCCCGACGGGCCCATGAGGGCGATGAACGTACCGCTTTCGATGTCCAGGTCCAAGTCATCGAGGGGGGTGATGGTGGTTGACCCCTTGGTGTAGGTTCGTGTCAGGTTGCGGCATTCAATCAGGGCCATAGAAATCTCCGGGGCATTGAAGCAGGTGTGCACATCAAGATTCTCCCAGAACTTTCACTCGCTTCTGGTCCTTCAGATCCGACGCGAACTGGGTAATGAGCAGGTCACCCGGCTGGAGACCTTCCAGCACCTCGACCCACCCGTTGGTCTGAGTACGCCCGAGGCGCACCGTCCGCGCACGAGCTATACCGCGATCACCCTCCAGGTCGGCAAGCACCCACGCTGCGGTCGTGCCACCGGTATTGTGGAATGCAGCTGCCGGAGCGAACACGATCTGTCGGGTCTGCTCCTTCGACGCATCGGAGCGGGCGAGAAACCTTACGCGGGCGAGCATCTCCGGCCGAAGCTCCGGCGCAGGATCGGTAATCGCGACTTTCACTTCCAGTGTGTTCTTCTGGATATTAGCCTCGTAGAGCACTCGCGTGACGGTACCTGAAAAGACTCGATCCGGCAGCACGTCCACCACAACCTCAGCGGCCTGTCCCACCCCTATTCTCGTGACTTCCGAAAGAGGCACGTCTACCCTGACCTGGAGACATTTTGGATCATACAGGGTGAACACCTGCGCAGAGGCCGGGTGGTCCACGTTAAACACAACTTTGGAACCTGGCTCCGTGAGCCGTCTCATCACCATGCCTGCCACTGGGGCCCTGATCTCCATGCGTTCCAATCTGAGCTGAGCCTCGCCGAGCACCGCCCTGGCACGGGAGAGCTCTGCTTCGGACCGCATCACGGCGGCCTTCGATTGCTCCAGTTTTCGGCGCTCTTCGATACGAAGCTTCATGTTGTCCAAAGCCGCTGTGAGATCCGCCTCACGTTTTGCGATGCGGGCACGGACGAGGGAATGCTGCAATCGAGTGGACTCCACCTTTGCCTTCTGAGCGTTAAATTTGGATCGGACTCGCACTAGTTCTGCCTCTGAGATACTCGCTGCCTTGTACAGGGGCGCGGCCCGATCGTAGTCGCTTTTGTCCTGTTCCAAGATAGCTTCTTCCCTCACCATCTCGGCAGCGACCTGCTCCAGAGAAGCGCGAGCCTCCTTCAATTCCGCGGCAGCCACATCGATGGCACGGCGGCGATCTACCGGGTTCTCCCATTCGGTCTTGGCGGCTTCCCGGTCAGCCCTAGCCGAAGCCAATGCAGCCTCCAGAGTGTGAACCTCAGCTTCAGGTACGCTGCAGAGCGAGCTTGGCATCGTCGTCTACCAGTCGAGCCACTACTTGACCTTTCTCAACGCGTTGTCCTTCCAGGACCAGGACCTCTCGGACCACCCCATCGGCCAAAGCCGTAACGTACGATTTGTACGGATCGGCCTCCACCCACCCGGCAGCCTGAACCGTCACAGCCCCAGCCATCGGCCCGCTCAGGCTTTTCACGATTACCGGAGTGAACCTCACCTCTACCGCAGGGGCGAGGGAGTCATAGGACGTCACGAGAAGGAGAGTCATGAAAGAACTTGCGATCAGGGCAGGCAGTGCAACGCGAGTCTTCCACCGAAAAGAAGGCTGCGGAATGCGATCGTTCTCTCGGTCAGGTTTCAGTTCGCGTGCAAGGACTCTCAGATCACTCAAAAGGTCTCTTTCCTGTTGGTCTACGGATTCAATTTCATCGGTGCCACCGGTTCTTTGGACAGTCTATCAACGGCAGCAGCCTTCCAGTGAGAATGCTTAAAGCATAGTTTATGGTCAATCTCACCTTTGTCAACCGGTTTACTCGTAGTTCGCCGATCGCCATTATAGACTACCTTCCTCAAGAATATCAACCTACCATAGCAATTGCTCCAACGTCATGTAATGTCAGCAGGTTGGCCGCGGCTGTAGGCTGGGGATCTCCTTGGCGACGACGCGGCCAATTAAATCAGTGAATTGGGAGCCCCTAAGCTCGTCCATCGCCAGCTCACATTTGCCACGCCCCAAGGCAGATCCCCATCCGGATGGCTACTCATACCAATCCAAGCGGTCCTTCACCTCGAAGAAGTGCGGCCCTGATTCTCGTTCCACATTTACGTGGCGCATGGGCCTGTGGAACTTGCGCACGAGGCAGTCGAAGAAGAGCGTGGGGCCCTTCAGAATTCCATGCTTTGCGTAGTGCTCTCGCAGAAACTCCTTGGTGCGGGGCAGGAACCTCCAGTGTTTCAGATAGTGGGGGTTGACCGGCCCTTGTCATCGAACTCGGCGACATCAGGCTCCCACGTGTCCGGTTTCGGCTGGTGATCGGGCACAAAGACCGAGAACCTCAGGCCGTATTCGTGCCATGCCTTCACGAACTCGTTTCGGTCCACATTCGTATCTTTGGGGTTGTCCATCCCAATGCTCCGGTGCACTTATGTCCTATGGGATAGTTCCGGGCTTCATCTGTAAACCGGGATCTCTTGAGGGTTGAGATTCGTTCTCAGGCTTCGCCAGATCGATTCTGAGCGACTTTCTGGAGCCGACAACGTCTCGCTCTGCGAGAAAGCGTCGGATGATGTCGATAAGCTCGATGGGCAGGTGCGACAGGTTTGCAAGGGTCTGCTTCTGCAGCTTCTTACCGACGCGGACGGACCTGCGCAAGAGGAAAGACTCGTATTCCTTGTCTCCGTGCTTACGCACATTCCTGACCACATGAACTGGACCGTATCGTGATGCCCTAAGATAAGAGAGCATGCATAACAATCCACAAAAGTCAAGCAAGAGACAACGCTCTTCGTGACTACATCATGAAGCCGTCAGCCCCCTAGTCTGCTAATATCAAATGGCTTTCTCAACAGTTTCAGCGGGAACCTCAGTTTAGGCCGACCATGTGCCCCATTGTCGGATGGTCCGAAAGCTCATACCGGTAACCTGATTCCCATGGTGGCGTGATGCTCGACAAGGAAGCGCTGGCAGGTATAATTCTTGCACGCGTGTGATGTGGTTCAGTCGGGCCATGCAAATGATTTGGCCGGCAACACAAACACTCTTCCGAGGAGGCCCACTGTGAGACGAAAGCGACGGTTGGGGCGAGGCGTGTGCGTTGTGGGAGCGGGAATGTCCAGGTTTGGGATGTTCAGGGAGAGGGACAGCAAGGACCTCTTTGCCGAAGCTTTCCATAACATGATGGGCTCAGTGGACAAGGGCCTTGCTCCCGATGATATTGATGCCCTGTACGTAGGTAACTTTTCGAATGATTTTTTCGTGCACCAGGCTCATTGGGGCCCGATCGTTGCCGATGTGCTCGGCCATGTACCCAAGCCTGCCACAAGGACCGAGGGGGCCTGTGCATCAAGTGCGCTGGCGTTTAGGGAAGGCGTCTTCTCCATCGCTTCAGGATTCTACGATATGGTCCTGGTAGGCGGTGTCGAAGAAATGTCCAAACGAACTACCACGGAAGTGGCGGAGGGACTCGCTCTCGCAACGGTGCCGTATGAGGGGCGAGTCGGCTTCACCTTTCCCGGGGTGTTCGGTGCGGTCGCCACTGCGTACTTCGAACGGTACGGCGCTACCCGTGACAGTCTCATGAACGTCACCATCAAGAGCCACCATAATGCGGCGCTGAATCCGAGAGCTCAGTTTCACCAGACCGTTCGCGATTTGATGCTCGCAAAGATCGACAGTGCCGAACGCAAAGGTTTGCCCAAACCTACCTGGAACGATGAAAAGGAATTTCTGCGTGATCCCCGGGCAAACCCCCCAGTGGCCTGGCCAATGCACCTGTTCGATTGTTGTCCTATTAGCGACGGTGCAAGCTGCGTGCTGCTGGTGGGAGAAGATCTGGCCAAGAGCTTCACGGACGACCCCTTGCACGTCGTGGGCATAGGACAGGGCAGCGGCAGCGGGTTCCACAGTGCAGCCGATCTGACATCGTTCACCGCGACCCGATTTGCCGCACAGGAAGCATACGGGATGGCAGATCTCACCCCCGATGACATCCATTTTGCAGAGGTGCATGATTGTTTCTCCATCGCGGAACTGGTGCACATGGAAGACCTGGGCTTTTTCAGGCAAGGAACGGCATTCAAAGCGGTTGAGGAAGGTTTGACACGATTGGACGGGAGCAAACCGATCAACACTTCGGGTGGTCTGAAATGCAAAGGCCACCCGGTAGGGGCCACCGGAGCCGCTCAGATTGTGGAGCTGTGGGAGCAATTACGGGGTATGGCAGGGGAGAGACAGTTGGCCATCAAGGATCTTCGCATCGGAGCCGCACACAACTTGGGCGGGACGGGCGGCACATGCACCCTGACCATCTTGGAGAGGAGGTAGCGCATTGGAACAGCGTGCGTTTAATGACGTTTCTTTTCAACAGTATCTCAATGAAAAAAGGCTCATGGGGTCCACGTGCACCAGTTGCGGGGCTTTGTTTTTCCCTCCTCGGGGGTATTGCATCAGGTGTGCGAGCTTTCAGATGGAGTGGGTGGAACTGAAAGGATCGGGAAGGATCAGTGCCTTTACGTGCATCTTTGTGGGTCCCCCTGCGATGATGGAGCAGGGCTACAACAGAAAGAATCCGTACTGTACGGGTGTGGTAGACCTCGATGAAGGACCCCGGACTGCCGCTCGCATCGTCGGGGTTGATGCGGCAAATCCCGCGCAAATCCACGTGGGGATGTCCGTGAGGGCGACATTCATTCAAGCGGGAAATGATCCCGATGCACGCGTGGTGCTGGGCTTCACTGTCAAGGAGCTGTGAGTCTTTCCGAAGACAATTCTCGTTGCCTCACACCGAGGACGGTAATCGTGAGCAGCCTCAGTGGGTGGCTGCTCACGACATCTGTACCTGGTGCCACAAGGTTTGATCTAACCGCTCGCCCTTGGCTGGTTCGAACCCTTGTGTTGCAGCAAAGGCCTTCAGTCACCCTGAATTCGTGCGGGCAAGGCCGCCGAATCTTTGTTCAGGCGACCCCCCCCCGGCTGTCTAAAGTGAATAGCACGTGAGTTCTGCCAACTGGTACATGAGCGTTGACTCTATGGTGCTCCAATTGCCACAAACGTCTGCGGGTACCGGACTTCAGTCCTGGAATCCCGTTCCCGTCACTTGAGCAGGTGACGCCCTATGATCATACGCTGCACCTCAGAGGTCCCCTCCACGATTTGCAGGATTTTTGAGCTCTTGTAATAGCGGGATACCGGGTACTCATCCATGAATCCGTATCCACCGTGAATCTGGAACGCGTCGCTTGCGGCTTTTTCGGCAAGTTCAGAGGCAAAGAGCTTTGCCGTGGCAGCTTCAAATGTATGCGGCCTGCCCTGGTCCTTGAGCCACGCTGCCTTGATATACTGATTCCTTGCCAGCTCAATGGATGCCGCCATATCCGCCAGCTTGAACTGCACGGCCTGGAAGTCAAAGATAGGGCTGCCGAATTGCTTTCTCTCCCGCGCGTAATTCAGTGACTGATCCAGGCAGGCTTGAGCCAATCCCACCGCCATCGCGGCCAGGGAAATCCTCCCTGTTTCGAGAACCGCCAGATGCTGGGCGAACCCGCGTTCCGGATCACCCAGGAGATTTTCTGCCGGAATGCGGCAGTCATCCAGAATGACCTCATGGGTAGCGGACGCGTTCCACGACATCTTTCGGTATCGCTTTCCCAGCCTAAAACCAGGGGCATCCTTGGGGACGATAAATGTAGAGATCCGATTTCCGTTCCCGGTCTTGCCGGTTCTCGCAGCCACGAGCACCAGGGATGCATTGTCCAGACCGATGTTGGTGATAAACTGCTTGGTTCCGTTTAGTATCCACTCATCGTTCCTGAGAACCGCGGTGGTTCGCACCGATCCCGCGTCCGAACCTACATCGGGCTCGGTGAGCCCAAAAGCTCCGATCTTCTCACCGCGGGCAATCGGCGTCAGCCACTTACGTTTTTGCTCTTCCGTGCCGAAGACCAAAAGCTCCTGACCGACAACGCTGGTCGTCACGTCCATCATAGCGCCAAGGGTTATGTCACCCCTGGAAATTTCTTCTATGCATATGTGGGTTCCGATCCAATCGCCACCGCTCCCACCGTATTCCTCCGGAAAGGGGATACCCATCATGCCGAGTTCGGCCATTTGTTTGATGATGTCATACGGGTACAGGCCGGTTGCTTCCATCTCTTCAGCCCGGGGCGCGATGACTTCCTTGGCAAAGTCATGGGCTGTATTCCGGATCATTCGTTGCTCTTCGGTAAGGTCGAAATCCATTGGTGCCATTCCTCATACAATTACGATTACTTGAGGCACTCGGCTCAGTCCCGCAACATGCGAGACTGAGCACTTCTCGCTTGATCGCGTGTTGCTCTTTCAAATCATAAGGTAGGGATCGCGGGGTCACACAAACAAGTGTGCCTATTCCTGGTCGTTATACCATTTTGTAACGGTGGGCAGGTGTTTGAGCGCCACTGCTTGCACCTTTGCCATGGTATCGTTGACGAATCCCACTTCCGCTTCTGAAAGCGGCTCCCATTTGACATATTCCATATTCTCCCACCAGTTGTCCCTGCTCTTGATACAGGGTTTCGTGCTTCCCGGGAATGCCTGCCAATTGGTGGGAGAAGTCCGCAGGAGTGAATCGCGATGCTGCTCGTAGGGAAAATGGTCTCTATTCTGCTTTCGACTGAAGAAAATGAATTCTCCTGGAGGACCTATAAGCACCGCCACTCGTGCGGTTGCCTTGGGCATGAACCCGACCCCTGCACAAGCAGCCCCGATGGTCCCCATGGCTCGGGCATCCATACGGTATTGACCTGCCGCTGCACAGGCGAAATCGCAGGCAGCGGCCCAATCCATGAGTTTCCACACGCATGAAGGACCGCCCCAAAGGAGCCCCATGCCGCCGTTCTCTTTGCCCCATTTGTTGAACTCTGCACAGGATTCGAAGCCGCATGCGCCGCAATCCCATCCGAGATCCGAGCGATCCAACTTCGCACCGATCAGAAGACACCCAAGCGGCAGGTTTTTGTCGCGGAAATGCTTCATGGTTTGGTAATCGAAAGCCATGACAGGAGAAATGGGAGCGATGGCTCCTGCGAATTCTATGATGGGATCCTGGTCTTCAGCAGTGATAATCTCCACCTGGATTTCCAGTTTACCGGTCAATTGGGGAGCCCTGAAGGCCGCAGCCGCGGCGAGCTTGGTCGCTTCAAGCACTGCTTCACGGGCCGCAGCACGGCCGTCCAATCTTGCCATTTTACTCCTCCTTCCCCTTTGGGGACTGGGTCCTGTAGTCGAAATTGATGCCTGAAGCGGTCTGTCGATTGACCACGAAATTCTTCCGGGTGTTATCAATCATCTTTTCCATGTTCACGAGGTGGTAGTCGATATTGATATCCCGATAAGGGTTTTTGGAAAGGGTCGACATGGGCATGCCTACCACTATGGCCGCTTTAGGACAATAACCAAGCTTCTGCCCCGCAAGCCCCACGCTCATGAACGGGTGAGCGTCCACCATGAGAGTTTGGGCCATCCAGGCAGCCGAAGCCCAGGCATATCCCAGGTCGTCAACCCGCGCCCCGCACAAAGGACCTTTGATGGGGGTTGAGCTTCTCTTGTCCGTGATGTCGATGAGCCCGTCCTTGGATTCGCGCCTGGTGTACAGGAACGAGCACCCCTGAGGCCCGCCGCACAAACCACAGTTAGCGTCCAAGGGCGTTTCGTGCGCCCGATTGTTGCCCAGGAAGAGAATCACGTCCGACTCCCTGACCATGACAGCCTCGTTAAGAAATCGGGTTTTCCATCGGCTGTTGGTATGGGCCAGCTCTTCCATCTTGGCGGCCACTTTCTCCAACTCTTCCTGCCCATACACGATGTGGGCTCCTATCTGGGGCACTCCTCCTGCCGCAGGAGCGGTGAGAGCCGCATTCATGCAGAGTCTCGCAGCTATGATCGTTGCTTCCCTTCGCCGCAGATCCTGAGGCGAGTGCCGCGGCCAATCTTCCACGTACCTCTTCACCTCGGAGTTGATCGTATCGCTCCATTGGGCTCCTCCATTCGGTTGTTGTGATATGCGTGCCGCTCCAAAGAGCATGGCTCTGTAGCGAAAACGTTCATGTGTCCCGGAAGATTGATCTCCTGTGCAGATTCGTGTGCAGTCGACGGAAACACGTTCCAGTGGATTTAACGCAAGAAGGTAGCTTGATTCCGCGATTCATGAGCCGCTCCCTATCCGTCCACATCTTTCTACTCATCGATTCAGAATATGGACGCACATGACCGCGACGTCGCCCCCGATCAGACCGCCTCCATTGTGAACCAGCCCTACGCGGGGATTGCTTACCTGGCGTGCCCCTGCTTGCCCTCTGAGCTGAGTGACGACTTCATGGACCATTGCCAAGCCGGTGGCGCCTACCGGGTGTCCCTTGGATTCAAGTCCTCCGCTGGTGTTGACGGGGATGCTTCCCGGGATTTCGGTTTTCCCTTCCTCCAAGAATTGTGGGGCTTCGCCTCGTGCACAGAATCCCAGCTCTTCAAAATAGGTGAACTCCGCGGGAGAAAAGGCGCTGTGAATCTCAGCCAAATTCACATCCTCAGGTCCGATTCCAGAGATCTCAAACGCTTCTTTCGCTGCCATTTGAGTCGCGGTAGGTTTTTTCCGATCCACCGCGATGTCTTGATAGGCCCCTGACGCCATTCCAATGCCCGCAATGTGAATCGGGTCGGACCGATACCGGTGCGCAATCTCTTCCGCACAGATGATTGCCGCCGCGCCTCCATCGCCGATTGGTGAGCACATGTACAGCGTGATGGGGTCCGCGATCATCTTGGCGTTTAACACTTCTTCCAAAGTCACTTCATGATGGATTTGCGCATGGGGGTTCAGGCAACCGTTCCTGTGGTTCTTCACCGTGACTTTGGCAATCTGCTCTCTTGTGCAGCCGGTTTCGTACATGTACCGTTTTGCTTCCATGGCGTACATTCCCGGGAAGAATACGCCCAGGTTGCCCTCCACCTGCACATCGGTACACGTGGCCAAGGCCCGCGTGGTCTTGGCGGTGTCGCCCACAAAGAGTTTCTCGAAACCGACCGCCAGCGCGATATTGTACAGGCCCGAAGCAATTGCGAGCCACGCCTCCCGGAGAGCCGTGGAGGATGAAGCGCACGCGTTGGGAGTGTTGACGATCGGAAGGCCGGCCAAGCCCGCGTCTCGCATGACCACTTGCCCGCGGACATCTTCTTGACCTGATAGGAGTCCTTCTACCGCGTTGCCGCAATAGATGGTTTGAATCTTCCGAGGATCCACGCCCGCGTCGTCAATGGCCGCCCAGGTAGCTTCACGGGCCAGGTCTTTAATTGTTTTGTGGGGATGTTTACCAAATTTGGTCATGCCTACCCCAATGATGGAGACCTCTCTTGCAAGCTTTCCCATATGACGACCCTCCGCGTATTCCTCAGCGTTCCTTTACAGGTTGAAATGCGTATCCGATCAGCTCGTTATTTTCCGAGTCCCGGTTGACCACCTGGAAAACCAATTTCATATCCATCCCGATGGTCAAAGCATCTTCTTTTGCCTCGCAACCCGTGATTACCGAGAAGATTCGGACTTTTTCGGGGAGGTCGACTTTTCCCGTGACGTACGGCGCGGTGAAACCATGAGGGGCCATCTGATTCACCGAGAACGAGTAGAGGGTGCCGTGCTTACTCAAGACCATTTCTTTCATGGATCCCCTGTCCAGGCAGCCGGGGCATACCACGCGTGCGGGGAAGACAACAAGCCCGCACTGGGCGCATCGGGCTCCGATAAGGTACCCTTCAGCCGGGTTGCCTGACGGCAAATGAAACAGCCCTTCGGCGATTTTCTTCGGTGTGTTCTGCATGCTCGGTTCCGTCCTGTCTACCGGGATCGATTCTAGGGATTCCCTGTGAATATGCCCGGCAGGACCGCGGCCACGTTGTGGTGTCAACGGCCCTAATAGAGTTCGAGAATGAATTTGGTCTTCTTGTTGGACCTTTCAAGAGTGTGCGGTGCGACCCATGTAACTGCCGGTCTGATTTTCAACAAACCATGCATCTCCCTGAGGATTTGCTTTTCCAGTTCAGGCAAATCGCTGTCGGAGATTCCTTGTCCCTTTTCGATCTGGAGCTTGAGCGGAGGCACCACCCGCGGGGGCGGTTCTTCGAGGAGAATCCTGAATGCTCCCGTCACCCGCGGAATGAACGAGTGAATAACCCCCTGGATGGCCGCCGGATAGACGGGAACGCCTTTTACTTTGAGCATGTCATCCGCGCGGCCCACCACCTTGTAACGGAATCCGCTCATGCCGCAAGGACACGGTTCGGTGAAGACTTGATGGATATCGTTGAGCGTGAAACGAAGGCTCCAAAAGAAATGACCGTGCTCGGGCTCCAAAGGCGTGAACACCGCAAGTCCTGTGGCACCGTGTTCGAGGGGAATAGGCTCCTTGGTTTCCGGATCGACGAGTTCGTAGTAACAGTAGTCGTCCGCGACCCAGTGCATGCCTTGATAGACGGGATGATCGCACGAGATCCCGTACCCCGCGCCAATGTCGACCGCTTTGGCTCCGTATTCGGCCTCGAGGCGACTTCTCACCTCTGGTATTCCCGCACCGGGTTCCGCGCCGCAGATCAAGGTCTTGAACCCGATAGACCCGATCGGTTCCCCTAACACCTCTTGACTCCGTTCGATGAGGTGCAGGGCAAGTGACGGCGTCCCCGTAAAGACCGTTGGTTTGAACACCTTGAAGAAGTTCAGCATGCGTTCGGTTCCCGCTTCAGCCCCTATGGGTATGATGGTCAGCCCGGGGATGTCCCGATACCAAAACGTTTGCGGTATCCCCGCTGCGTGCATGCTCAGCCCGAAGCATACCGCAAGCCGATCGCCGGGACGCAGGCCCGCTCTCCATCCCATGCGGCCGAATATGTCCGCCACCCGGTCAAGACCTTTGCGAAAGAGCGGGTAGGGCGTGGGGATGCCCGTGGTTCCTGATGTGGAAGTGAGCAAAAACAGATCTTTCCAGCGCTCCTTGCCAAAAAGATCCGCGTACACCTTGGGCAGATCCAGGCCCCCTTCGTCCATGGCATCCCGATAGTCGACCTGACTGATAATCGGAACCGCACGAGCAAAATCGTCAAAGGAACGAACGTCCTCCGGTCTGACTCCGGCCCGATCCATTCTCCGGCGCTCGAAGGGAACCTTGTCGTAGAAGAACCGGAGCGCGGTTTGAAGGCTCTTCCACTGCATTTCGCGCATGGTCGGTGTATTGAGCAAGGTTTCGATTTCAGGATTGAAGTACCTGTGATCAGAGGACATAGATCCCTCCAGTTTGGGGCTTTCCTTGGTCGTCTCTTCCGAAGGCGACGTCGGTAGGGGAAGCTACCGGGTCCTCTAGCAATCCCTGTGCCAACGTGTGCGCACCGTAGGCCACAAAAGGGATGGTCACGGATCCAGCCCTGCGGGGACGTGTGAGCCATGTTTGTCCTTCGATCGCCAAAGAAAGACCATACCGTTCATTTGGCCTGCCACACACGTGAAAGCGCGTGGGGATTACCAGGTTGAAGCAGCCCAGTCACGGATGCGAGGTGCAGAGTTTTGGCAATTTTGCGATTATTTTTTGCGGAATTGCGAGAGGCGTGCGGTCGAGGCAATCATTCAGTCATTCAGGAGGATTTTAAGACCTGTCCGGCAATTCTGAAGTCGTGGATCGCACATGACTATTTCTTGAAAAGTCCAAGGGATTTCATCTTCCTATACACAGTTGAAAGGTGGATCCCGCTGCGCTCTGCGACCAGTGCTGGATCGCCTCCAACGGCATCCAGGAGCCTTGTGAAATAGGTCACTTCGAATTCACGCTTCGCTTTCTCATACTCGACGTCGAGCGGAAACGGCATGGGCTCGATCAACTCTTCCTGACTATAACGTGCGAGGTCGCGGCCAGTAACGGATTCCTTGGGATGCAGCGCAACGATCCGTTCCACGAGGTTCTTGAGTTCACGAACGTTCCCGTCCCATCTTCGTTTGAGCAAAAACGGGAGCGCATCATCGGTCAGGACGGCTTCAGTTATCCCGCTCTCGGCACACTTCTTGGCCAAGAAATGCCTTGTCAAAAGTGGAATATCCTCTCTCCTGTCCCGTAACGGAGGAAGTGCGATCTTGATGACATTAATACGAAAATAGAGGTCTTTGCGAAATCGGCCTTCCGAGACCTCTCGGCTCAAGTCTTTGTTCGTGGCAAAGATCAGACGAACATCGGTATTGATGCTTTTTGTGCTCCCCACACGATAGATGACGCCCTCTTCAACGGCTCTGAGTATTTTGGCTTGCACGGGCGGGGCCGCGTCTCCGATCTCATCGAGAAACAGCGTTCCGCCTTTGGCCTCTTCAAAGAAACCGGGGGTTCTCTTGGTCGCTCCGGTGAATGCTCCTCTTTCGTATCCAAAGAGCGAGCTTTCGAGGAGCGAGTCCGGCAGCGCAGCGCAATTGATCGGGATAAAAGCGCCAGCGGCTCGGTCGCTCAAGGCATGAATCGCTTCTGCAACGAGTTCTTTTCCTGTGCCGCTTTCACCAACGATGAGAATATGACTCTCTGTTCTCGCAGCTTTGCGAATGAGCTCGAACACCTTTTGCATGCTGGGGGAAATCCCGATGAGCTTACGGAACACGCTTCTGGAATGCAACTGAGTCCGCAACATGAGATTTTCATCGTGGAGCCGTCGATGTTCCAGAGCGTTCTTTATGGAGATCTTTATCCGATGGGGATCCTCAAACGGCTTGGTGAAGTAGTCGAATGCACCGCTTTTCATGGCGCGAACCGCTTCAGACACGGAGCCATACGCGGTGATGACGATAATCGGCCTGGTGTTATCCTGTTCATGAAGCCGGGCCAATAGATCGAGACCGTTCCCGTCCGGAAGGCGGATATCCAGGATGATCAGATCAGGTGATTCTTCGTTTTCAATGTGGCGCATACAGGATTCGATACTCTCAGCTGTCACGCAAGAGTAGCCGTCTTCGACGAGTACGGTCTCGAAGTAACGTCGAGCAAAAGCCTCGTCGTCCACCACGAGCACCTTGGGAACGGAATCCGAGGATGCAGGATTCATCGTACCTCCTGCTTTTCCGACCACGGCAGAGTCACCTCAAAGGTACTCCCTTCTCCTTGACGAGATTTCACGCTGATCCGACCGGAATGGCTCTTGGTGACCTGATATGCAAAGCTAAGACCCAAGCCCCCCCCGGTATTCTTCTTGGTAGAGAAAAAAGGATCAAAGACCTTTTCCAGGTTTTCGGCCGCGATCCCCACGCCAGTGTCGGAAATCTCTACGGTGACTTCTCTCAGATTCGGCTCAACCCTCGTCCGTACCGACAAATCACCGCCGTCCGGCATGGCCTGCAAAGCGTTCACCAGGATATTCCTGAACACTTCAAGCAGTTGCAGAGAATCGCCCCTTACACTCGGCAGTTTGGAGGTGATCGAGGTATTCAATCGTATGTGCGGTGCGCTGATGCCTTGTTCGGTCATTGTGCTTTTTATTGCCGTATCGAGAACCTCGTTCAAATCCGTCTGGTGAAACGTGCTCTTTGGTTCCCTGAGGCTCTTGGTCATGGTGGTCAGCATATGACCGCATTTCTGTGCAGCTTCGTGGATTGTTTCCACCAAGGACCGGTTGGGATCGTCAAGATTCATGCGCTCCAATAACAGAGTAGCAAAGTTCGTGACGCCGACCAGCGGGTTGTTGAGTTGATGGGCTATCCCGGCCATGAGTTCGGAGTAAATTGCCAACTTTTCAGACACGGCCAGTTTCTCTTCCATCCTCCGTTCCCTGGTTACATCTGCGAGGAGGAAGAGCTTGGCCTGAAGCTCGCCATCTTGGCCGAGAATGTCCCGAACCTGCATCCTCGCAGGGAAGACCTCTGCATTGCTCTTCTTGCAGCGCACTTCAATGCCGTGACCACCGACCGCGACCGACAAGTATCGCTCGAATTCAGTAGGTTCCTCGAAGAGAAAAGATATGTGCCGCCCGACAAACGAGCTCTTCTTGTATCCAAAGATTTGTTCCGCGGTTCTGTTTGCCGACTCGATCTCATTTGATTCCCCGGTTGAAATAACGATATTAGGAGATGAGTCAATGAGGTTGCCGAGGAAATTGGTCGAGTCCGCAAGCCTTTTCGACAGCTGCCGAATATCACGTTTGTCCTGTTTCATTTCGGGGCTGATGTCATGAAGCAGGACAATGCCGCGGCCGGCCGGGAGAGGGGCTCCCCGTGACACTGCCGTGATTCGCTCGTCAAAGAACTGTGGATACACATCGTGCACCGTGGTCTGAAACGGTCGGTTGTTCTCTTATCAGGTCCCAGTATTCATCCATGATCCCCTGCTTGAAGAGCCGCTCCCACTTTTCATGGAAGTAGGTGCCGAGAACCTGCTCTCGTCTTACTCGTGAGATGCGTTCCTGCCAGGCATTCACGAATAAGATCTTACCCTGAGAATCAGCGACGATGATGCCCGTGGGGATATTCTCAAGAATCGACTCCAGAAACTCCACTCTCTCTTGCAGAGCAGGTTTTGATCTCGTGCCCACAAGTTGCTCCTTCCGCTCAAGGGGGTTGTTCAGGCATAAGTGCACAAATTTGCTTCACATTGTCCGCAGCCAGGCCATAAATGATTTGCAGAATATCGCAAAGTGCTTCAAAAGGCGAGGAGGCTCACGGGATGTCGGCCATGCGAGTCCCCTCGGACATGTGCCAGGTAAAGACCGTAACGCAGAGTTCATCTTGATCTTGCCAGAGTAGACAGAGCTTTCACTCCCATGAGTAAGAACCCAAAGCAAAAGAGAGGGCTTTTCCGGTAATTGCGTACTTGTGGTTGAAAAATAGATGCGTACATGCGTGTTCCTTTTCGGGTTTGGTAAAGATCTGAGAAGCAGGTCAAGGCATGTCCGCGAGTCTTTTGTATCACGGCTGGGGTATTGTCGGCTATCGGTACCAGCGGACGGTTTACGCGGAAGGGAGGGTGATGTTCTGAATTGCTCAAGATCCCGCTGCCCTGCAATGTCCGCTGTGTGAATCGAGGAAAGCCTATACGCCGAGGTGCTTCGCACAGAAGGTTCGGGACATTGCCTATTGGTCGCAAACCAGTGGTCATAGAGTTCCCTATTCAACGAGTCGAGTGCAAATTCCGCGCGGCGATCCGTCAGGTCAAGGTGGGCATTGCGGATGAAAACAGCCGTTACACCCGCGCCTTCGAGCGTTATGTCCTCGATCTGTCCGGTCATACGACCATCACCGACACAGCCGGCCCTCTTGGTGTCAGTTGGGATGTGGTGAAAGGCATCCAGAAGCGATACCTGCAGCGGAAATCCGCTCGTCCCAAGCAGATCGCTATCGACGAAATCTACGTGGGGAAACGGCACAAGTATTTCACCATCGCCTTGGACAGCGGTAGAGTCCATTGGTGACGGCAAAGGCGGAGAGGTGCCGGTCAGGGAACAGACCGTAACGCTCCCGGAGGAACTGCAGGGTGAAGTCCTGGTAACGCCAACTCCTCAGCTCCCTCGGGTCCAGGTTCCCGCTGCGGCGGTCTCGATATTCCGGCTCGGGAGCAGCGAATACGTTCGGCTAATCCTCAGGCTCGAAAATGAGAAACCTCCGCCCATACTGCTGCAGGAGCTGCATCGTCCATTTCCTACGTTCATGGAGATCTTCGGGGATGTCCATGGTCGCGTCCTCCTCGGTACCTTGGCTGAGTTTACCACGACCGAGCAATGCGGGCCATGAAATGGGAGCAAATCCGTTTACCTTCGGCCACCTATCCGAAGTACATTTGAACAGCGGTCGCATGCGAACAGTCAGGGAGTATCAACTTCGTGTGGGGATTGAGTCGCACGGCCAACAGGGCTGTCTCTTCACGAGGGGGCAGGGGGCCCAAGCCACAATCGCTCCCTGGGTACTTTCCACGCTGTGCGAGCCAATTCGAGTAGAGTTAGCTTCAATCTCTTGGGTCTGGGAAAGATTCGACCTGACCTGTGTCACTATCATTGAGCTGGACGGCCCGGACAATTCCTCATAGAATACGGATACAAGAGAGGATACAAAGGCCGATCTCTCCACGCTATGGCCAAGCAAAGGCATCCTCTCAACTCACCCCGAATCCCCAATAGCGAGAGTCTGTCTGCAGTTCCATTCCCAAGCTATCCAGTGCATTGAAGCTTACTTGAAAGTCCTCTCTTCCTCGATCTGTCACGATGAGAAACAAGAAGTTCCAACGACACGTCGCGGTACCATCCTGCGAAACGCTCAGGTGTGCGAGAATGTGGAAATTGGTTTTGGCCTTCTTTAACGCCTCGTGTCCGCCACTACGTAGGGCAGCGGCCAGCGCCTGGGGACTGTCAAACCACGCTTTATCAGATTCCGGCAAGCACCTTGGTGGAGGCCAGGGAATCCCCTCGCACACGTTCCGGGCAGGTTCGGTAATCAGCTCTCTTTTGGCAATCGAACCCGCATAGGGAACGGTCACTTGCAATGCTCGTTCGCATTTGCGTGAAAAGAAGACGAATTCCCAACGGCCGGAAAGGCCGAGGAAACCCTCGTACGTCAGGCACGGTCCGGTCAATTCCCGGAGCGGTAGGAGAGGACTCGAAAACACTCTCATGGGGTACGCGTCATCGGCCCATGCGGAGGCAACCGCAAAGGCCTCTGAATACGCGTCCTTGCACGAGAGGCGTTCCCTGATAGGAAGAGCGTCTCTCGGAAGTTTGTGGCAGGGGCTTGAAAAAGCGTCCCACATGTTCTTCGTACAGCGGCAAGGTGCACTCCATTACTCGGAGCACACCTTCGAGGGTCGTTGCCAAATCCTCTTTCGTCACGTACGTCCAACCGGGAGGGGTGTTCTCTTGGTGACCGAAAAGGCGGAAGATGTTGCCGAAGGTACTCATTCCCCGAGTGGCTGCCCCTCAGGTACCTCTCAGCCCGTATTGCAGTGAAAAGGACTTCCCAAGTCCGAAGAAATGAAATCGTTCAAAAGCCACGAGCATGTCAAGATCGTCACTAAATCTTCGAGAAAAGATAATCGAGTCTCCCAGTGTAGTTGAATAGGAAAACCCTTTTCCATGTTCCTTCATAAAGCGTTTCACGGTCGCAGGGAAATCCACTCGCGCACGATTGCCTCCCATGACCGCGGTCGATCGGGCTTCTACCGCCTCCCCATGAGTGAGCAGACCTTTGAACGCACGCCTATCGCGGCCCTCTGATGCGCAAAGATGGGCGCCTGCGGCGAAAAACTCTTCAAATGCCCAGTTCACGGCAGCAGCATGGTCCGGGAAGATCTCGCTCTTTTCCCGAGCCGGTTCGGGATGCACTTCGGGTTCCCATGTTCCTTAGGTCTCCTTCAGCGGTTCACCCTTGATTCTGCCTTAAATTTGTCGAGGAACATTATGCAACCTGTGAGCCATCCAGATGGTCCAAGTTTCGTACCACCTCGCGGTTATTCTTTTCTACGTGAAACCTTTTCTCCACGCGTGCATCCAATTTAATGTAAGCAGATTGGCAACGCTGCCGGGAGGTTTTTTTGTGAGCAATCCCATCGAAACAGACGCACTAAGGATTTACCTTTCTCAGTTGGAAGATTATCCGATCCTCACCAGAAAAGAAGAGAACCTTCTTGCCACGAGATATAAGACTGAGAAACGATCCTGAGGCCGTGCAAACCCTGATCACGTCAAATTTGAGGTTTGTGATCAAGGTAGCTCTAGGATATCGGAATTACAGAGTAACACTTATGGACCTGATTCAAGAAGGCAACATCGGCTTGATGAAAGCGGTGGAGAAGTTCGACCCCGACAAAGGCTTTCGCCTCATTTCATACGCGATATGGTGGATCAAGGCCTATATTCAGAACTATATCATTCGGTCGTGGTCCCTAGTAAAGATCGGCACCACCCAGGCCCAGCGGAAACTATTCTACAGGATCTGGGATCTGCCCGAAGTTCCGGATCCGGACTTTCATCTGGAGAACGTCGCCAAATTGGCCGATAGGATCAACGTTACGAAAGATGAAGTCATCGACACGGCAGACGCGGCTCAAGGCTCGCGATCTATCCCTGGACGATCTGATCGGCGAGCGGTCACACGATTCCTTCGCAGATACCTTGCGGGACGACTCCCCTGATCAGGAAGAGATACTCGCAGGTCTTCAGGAGCACGAGGATCTGAAGATCTGGGTTGACAACGCCTTGATGACGCTCAACCCTCGGGAGAAGTATATCCTGGAAAGGCGGGTCTTGTCCGACGAGCCCACCACCCTCAAAGAACTGGGCAAGCACTTTGGCGTCACCCGAGAGCGCGCTCGGCAAATCGAGAAAGCGGCGCTGGGAAAGCTCAAGGGAAACTACTTAAGATCACAGTTGGCTGCCGCATAAGCTGGCATTAATGCAGCGTATTTACTCAAAATACCGCCCTTAAAGCGTCCCCCACCATCTCAGCGAGAAGCGGGTCATCCCAAGCCTCGTTGAACGTTCGGTCGCATTCTTTTAATCGTAAGACCGTTGCTCATTATGATCAAGGGCGGGAAGAGTGAGCCCGACGAACCGGTGAATACGCGAAAGGACGGCTGGATATCATGGTTAAGTAGCTGTTACCAGCCATGTATGAAAGATCCGGATGGGAGTTCTGATTCTTGTGTCACGAGATGTCACTTGTAACGAGCAAAATGGGAACCATCCATTCTCTCATGGACGGTCAACTTGGCTGCAACGAAATCGCTGGTAACGAACGGAGAAGAGACAAACCTCCCTTACGATGTGCCTGATGACGACCGCCAAATGCCTGGAGGTCTTTCATTCCGGTCACCCTCTCTCACGGTCGCGGCTGGACCACGAAGACACAATGAAGAAGTAATCAAAATAGGGGTCGGTTGCCTTGCGAGACCCGTGCAAGAAAGCTGGGCGGGTCTTGGCTTGAGCCGAGAAAAGAGAACGGGCCGTCTTACCCGGCTGTGGGAAACCTTGTTAGGATTGTGTGAAACGAACCCAAGGGACGGCGTCGTGCTTGATGGACCACGGCTGATTCGCGTATAATGAACACTAGCGACGCTGCCTCGAAAGGAGGTCTGGTGTCGTGGGCGGTTCCCACGGAGAGTGGACCATCGCAACCACAAGGACGGAAACCATCCGCCTGCGGTCTTCTAGGACCAGAACTGGCGGAAACCACCGGGAGATGAGCTCATGGGTGATGACAAATTCCGACGCGATTTACTGATGAGGAAATTCAAGCCGGTTTCCGACAGGCGACCGGATGAAGGAGAGCGGGGCATCGGCCAGACGCTTAAGTCTGCGTTCAACGAAACTGTTGAGCAGGCTCAGAAGCAGAAAGAAGCAATGGAACATGCTCTTGGCCCGTTGACCGAGGAGGCGTGGACAAAAATCAAGGATCTCGCAGGACTCCTGGAAGACTCGACGATAAAGTCCTCCAAAGAAGCAAGGACGTTGTTGGCCAAAACCCTGCATGCCATGGCTGAGAAGATAAAACCCTGAGCTTTGGCCCGCGTGTTGATGCCGGTCCCATATCCACAAAGGAATACCTTCAGTCGACGATTGAGGAACTGGAGACATCCAACGAGGAACTCCAGTCCACCAACGAGGAGTTGCAGTCGTCCAACGAAGAATTGCAGAGCACCAATGAGGAGTTGGAAACCTCCAAGGAAGAACTGCAATCGGTCAACGAGGAACTGAATACCGTCAACTCGGAATTACAGCAAAATATCGTAGAACTCACAAGAACAAGCAACGACCTGAACAACCTACTTGCCAGCACTGACATCGGTACCATCTTCTTGGACACCTCGTTGAATGTGCAACGCTTCACTCCTACCATGACAAATTTCATCAATTTGATACAGACGGATGTGGGGCGCCCGTTGGCCCACATCGTCACCAAGCTCAAGTATGGGAACCTGGTGGAGGACGCACGGGAAGTTCTCAGGACCCTCGTCGCGAAGGAACAAGAAATCCAAACCAATGACGACCGCTGGTACTCGATGCGAATTCTTCCTTATCGTACCATTGAAAACGTGATCGACGGGGTGGTGATTACTTTCGTGGATACTTCCGTGTTTAGACGCGCGCTGAAGGCCGCGGCCGAGGAGGCCGGAAGGCAGGAGGTGAGTATCATCAATACCGTGCGCGAGCCCCTGCTCTTGTTGGACCGGGACCTGAGGGTTGAGTCAGCCAATGAATCATTCTATCGCACCTTCAAGGTCAAGCCGAAGGAGACCAAGGGTAAGCTGCTCTATGATCTGGCCAACCGTCAGTGGGACATTCCTGCTCTCCGAAACCTTTTGGAGACGATTCTCCCCGAGAAGATCAGCATTGAGGATTTCACGGTGGAACATGAGTTCGAGACTATCGGGAACCGAACAATTCGGTTGAACGCTCGGCAGTTGCAGACAGAGCTAGGAAGACCTGAAAAGATACTCCTGGCCATCGAGGACATTACAGATCGGCACATACCTTGAGCGCGTCCTCCGTGGCACCTGATGAGATTCTGAGGGACATGGTAAACGACACGGGGTGCAATTCCACAAAGCACAGGGACGAGTTCCCAGGCGGATGTGGCCCCAGCGACCCCATTAGCGCAGATGAAAGGCAGTCAGCCATGACGCAAGACGGGATTTCGAAGGACAGGCCAGGTGACCTCAGAGCGCGAGCGGAAGAATTGCTCTGTCGTTCGGTTCCGGACGCTGAAAACATGTCCGAACTTTCACTCGAGGACATTCAGAAGCTCGTGCATGAATTGCAGGTCCACCAGATCGAGCTGGAAATGCAAAACCAGGAACTTCGTCAGGCTCAACTGGAGGTTGAAGAGTCCAGGGACAGATATCTTGATTTGTATGACTACGCGCCCGTTGGATATTTCACGCTGGACAAGAATGCGATCGTTTTGGAAGCCAATCTTTCCGGCTCTGAGCTGCTGGGAATGGAGAGGGGATCGCTCATCGGTAAGCCGTTGACACGTTTTGTTCATGAGGACAGCCAGGACACCTTTTATTTCCACCACAATCAGGTCCTGCAAACGGGGACACGACACATCTGCGAAATCAAACTGGTGAAATCGGATGGCCGTCGGTTCCACGCTCAACTGGAAAGCATCGGGATGCCGGATTCTGGCGGTGAACTCAGCCGCTTGCGCACAGCCATAACGGACATCACGGACCGCAAGCTCGCAGAGGAGGAGTTGCAGGGGGCTCACGATGAACTTGAGCACCGAGTCGAAGAAACGTACGTCAGAACTGCGACAGGCAAATCAGCAACTTGAACATGAAATGTTCGAACGGAGGAAAGCAGAAGAGGCCCTCAGGGAGAGTCAGCAGAGGCTGGACCTGGCGTTGAGCGGAGCCGGGCTCGGTTCGTGGGACTGGGACCTTGAGACCCGCATGGCTTTTTTCGACCAACGGTGGGCCGAGATGCTGGGGTTCTTCCCGGAAGAAATTGAGCCACATGTCAGTGGGTGGGAGCGGCTTATCCATGTAGAGGACAAACCTCGTGTTATGGAGATCTTACAGGAACACCTGGAGGGCCGTAGGCCTCTGTTCGAGGCCGAATACCGCCTTCAGGACAAGTCGGGCGAGTGGCAGTGGATACTGACACGTGGCAGAGTCGTTGAACGAGATAGGGGCGGCAAACCATTGCGGGCTGCGGGCACGAATCTCAATATTACTGACCGCAAGCGGGCTGAACAAGCCTTGCGTCTCAGTGAGGAACGATTTCGCGCTCTCGTCGAGGGTGCACAAGACCTTATTTTCATGAAGGATCGTCATCTCACCTATACGCACGTGAACCCTGCGATGGCAAGAATGTTCGGACTGGATGTGTCCGCAATCATCGGACGCAAGGATGAGGATTTGTACGGTGAGGCTACGGGAGGACATATCAAACAAGTGGATCTGCGCGTGCTTCAAGGAGAATCCATTGAAGAAGAATATACCGCATCCATCAGGGGCTTTCAGTTCACCTTGAATACGGTCCTCACGCCGCTTCGCGACGCGGACGGCACTATCGTAGGCATCTATGGCATTTCTCGTGATGTCACTGAGCGCAAGAGAACCGTATCAGTCCAACGACCGATCGCCGAGGCGTACCCCTCCCAAGCCATGAAGGCTGCCCTGCACGAGGCCCGTCTCGCAGCCGCCACTGACAGCATCGTTCTGCTCCAGGGTGAGAGCGGGAGTGGAAAGGATTATTTGGCTCGCTGGATTCACGACCATTCCAGACGTGCGCCGGGACCCTATTTCGCGGTGAATTGCGCGGCCATAGCCAAGGATTTGGCGGAGTCGGAGCTTTTTGGGCACGAGCGGGGCTCGTTTACCGGAGCGCACGGCCGCAAGCGAGGACTCCTGGAATTGGCCGAGGGGGGGACCCTCCTGCTCAATGAAATTGGAGAGCTTACCCTCTCCTTGCAGTCCAAGCTCCTGACCTTTCTTGACACACGGTCATTCATGCGTGTTGGCGGTGAAAAGAGCATTACTGTGAATGCCAGGATCGTTGCAGCCACGAACAGGAGTCTCGAAACGGAAGTGGTAGAAGGCCGATTTCTCTCCCCCCTGCTTTATCGTCTCAACGTCTTTGCCATAACCGTGCCGCCGCTGCGTGAGAGGATTGAGGACATTCCCACACTCGTCGAAGAGATCATGTCGAGGCTGGCGAAGGAGCTGCAGTTGACCTCACTTCCCGCGATCGACCCCGCGTCCGTCGTGGCGCTTTCTGCGTACGATTGGCCCGGAAACGTCAGGGAATTGCGAAACGTGCTCGAACGATCATTGATGTTATCGGACGGCCGGAATTTGAATGTGGTGCTCCCCTCGCTTGCCGCAAGCCACCAAAGCTGGTCTCACGTGTCCGGTTTTCCGGAGCACGAGCGCACGCTTCACGATGTGACGGGGGAGGTGATCAAATCCCTGTGTGTGGAGGCCCTGCGGCGCTCCGGCGGGAACATAAGGAAAGCCGCCCGCACACTGGGCATTGCCCGGGACTCTCTCTATCGGCACATGAGGCGTTTCGGGATTGAGCAGCAAAATGCGGCCGCAGACGAATCAGAATGACCGCCTTTAGGACACCAAGTGAATGCATAACCCATTAATAAAACACTGATCATAAAAAGGGTGGTCCGATATTAGGACACTCGGCCCTCTCCAGCCCTTGCTCTCGCGTTGACTTAAAACTCCCTGATCAAGGATAACTATCCGATATATCCCATTTTCTAGAAAGACTTACCCATTGTGAACAGTTGGCACGAAAAGTGCTGGGCGCTACACTAATGTTTACAACACCGCTCGATAATCTGAACCGCTTGATGAGGCTGTAACGGAGCTATTCACGACAATAGGCATGAGCTTCTGCCGGCCATCCATGGAACGGGAGGGGAGTGCCAGCGTTGGGGAGGTCGCATGACCGTCCTTACTCGGAGGGCCGCTTCGGCTCTCACCCGTCAAAGCCAAGAAAGGGGGTATGAAGCCGGAGGATTCGAGTTCGTGGGACAGCCGCGCGAGTATGCGAGGCCCGGACAAGGGGCGGCGGTCCGAAAGTAATGTCGCGAGGAGCCGCGGCCGTAGATCTTGAATTAACCAACACAAAAGGGGGTACAAAGTGACGAAAATTATCACAAGGACGGGGCTGGTTCTCGCAATAGCAACGGTTGCAGCCGCATTGCTTTGTGTCTGCAGCGTTGCCACAGCCGCAGAGAAGAAGGCTGCACCGACAGCCGTCTCAGAGGCCAAGAAACCGGAGCAGAAGGCACCGGCGGCGACCGTTGCGGCCGAGCCAGGCGAAGAGTATGCGGCCTGTTCCCCGGATCATTCCGACAAAGAAATTTTGGCAGCGACGAAATTCCTGGGTGAGTTATCTCCGGAACTCGTGGTCAAGGTCAGGACGATCCTGCTCAAGTGTGACTTCAAAGTGAACGACGACCTCCTCAATGCCATTGGCGCGGTTCAAGAAGAGATGGCTGGAACGGAATTCGCGAATGCCGAACAGGCAAAGGAGTTTCGTCAAGAGAAAACCAACGAGATCGAAATTCAAATCGCACTGATTCAAAAACCGGTCGACCAGGCCGAACTGAAGAAGTTGGTGGGGAACCTGTTTGAGATCAGGCAAAGGAGCATGAAGGCCGAGTTGGCCGATCTTGAAAGACAAGCGGAACTGCTGAAGAAACGGATCGAAGAGCGGCAGAAACTCAAGGCCCAGATTACTGATCGCAGAGTCAAAGACCTTGTCAGCGGGCAGCAACGGCCAACGGAGGGCGAGGAGCCGCCCCACGACCCCTTGTCTTGGGACTGATCCGGCAGGCCACCATACGTCGGGGATATGGGACGGACTCGCAACTCCCCGCGTAGTTTGCATGAGTCCCGTGAGGACCCAAAACGGACAGCGTGCCGGAATGACGCGTGCACGCAAAAGACTTCCGGCCGCGTCGGATTTTGAGCAGTTCCCGGGCAACAGCGCTCGGAGAAGTCTCAGCACAAAGCGAGCAATTGCAAAATCAGAGAAATGCTCGTCCCCGTAGAACCATTGCTGTGTAACCATGGCGCACAACAAGCTTGGGAGGTAAAAAGATGGATCACGATCCAAAGGACCCGCGTGAAAACTCGACCGCGATGGATCAAGAGGAGTTGGTGGACCAGGAAGGGCGTAAGGCAACGAGGCGAGACTTCCTCGTCGGTCTCAGCAAATGGTCTCAAATTCTCATAGGAGCCGCACTCCTCGGAGGAAGCGTAGCACTGCCCGGCGATTCTGAGGCCAAGGGCGGCAGTGGAGGCAGCAGCGGCTCGCACAACAGCGGCGGTGGCGGCGGCTGGCATAACAGCGGCAGCGGCGGGGCAGCGGAGGAGGCTGGCATAACAGCGGCAGCGGAGGAGGCTGGCATAACAGCGGCAGCGGAGGAGGCTGGCATAACAGCGGCAGCGGAGGAGGCTGGCATAACAGCGGCAGTGGAGGCGGATGGCACAACGGCGGCAAATGGCACAACGGCGGCAAATGGCACAACGGCGGCAAATGGCACAACAAGTGGTGGAACCACGACAAATGGTACAATACCTGGTACAACTACGGCGGTGGCGAATGGTATAACAAGGGCGGTGTCTGGTCCAACAAGTGCTGGTGTAACTGTAGTGATGGCGGGTCTCAGGGTGCCCCGCCCAGCGGGTCCAGCGGACCGCCACCCGGTGGCGCCGCACCCCAGTGATCGCACGTGAGCTGCTTGGTCCTGGAGCTCTGATTTCATGCCACATGTGAGGTGTTTCGATGGCTCCAGGACAATCCCAGGCGCCAACGAGTTCACCGTTCGCTGTTGAACCGTGAATGTCCCGAGAGCTAATGAGGAGGGGCGGTTGCATGAACCGCTCCTCAGACTCTGCGTAACGGTTCAACGCTGGAATTCACAAATGGACGGTCAGTGCGATGGACAATCGTTGCACGCAGAGGAATTCCTTAATGAGCGCATTGTACAACGTCCCGGTCGATCGCTTGGAATCCGTCGAGGATGCCGGCGTGGTAATCCGTTCCCACGATCCGGCCACCTTGGTGGAATGTGCAGCAAAAGTGGGTCCTGAAAGGATCGTTCATGTGCAACTTCTTTCTTTGGACCGGGAACCACAGGTTCTGCGAGACCTTCCAGCCCCCATCCCGCTGGAACTCGTTGTCGAAGACGTCACCACCCAATACCCGCTCTTATACCGGTATGCGGATCTTCTCAAAATGCGACCGATTCGCGTGCGTGTGCCCGTTCAGCCAGGCTTCGGGAAGGTTATCAAGGTTGCTACTGCTATCGAGTTTGCGGTGATCCTCGAGCCCGGGCAACCCAACAGGGAGACCGTGGAAGAGATGATGAGGATTCTCGACACGTATCTCCATCAGACAACAATGGCAGCGCCGGTCGAATTCTTTCACACGCTGCTTATGGCCTATTTTGGACGCGAGCAGGTGACGCTCTGGGAGATTCAGGATGAGGATCCCGCTGTCTGGAAATACGTTACCGACGAGGGTACGCTGGTGCTCTCCAAGCGTCTGAGTCTGTTCCCGGAGTTGTCGGAAATCAACTCCATGGAGGAAATCAAGACTCTGGTACCGACATGGAATTCTGAATGTGTCTCCTGCCATTTTCTGACGCACTGTCAGGGTTATTTCAAACTGCCGGACACAACCTACCAGTGCAGTGAAATTATCAGGCTCCTTCGGCTCATCGAGGAGGCAGCGCAGGACCTGCGCAAGGATTACGACGCCAGTCTGCGGACAGGAGGAGGTCGCACCCCATGAACGGCGGACGCCTTTCGCTCATACTGTTGCCGACGCTCAGATGTAATGCCGATTGCGATTACTGTTTTGAAGAAAAATCGTCCAAGGTAATGAGTCTGGAGCAATTCAGGATCATTCTGGACAAGGTGACCGATTACATGAATCACATGCACCTGACCGACCTGACCATCTATTGGCAAGGGGGGGAGATCCTTACCATGGAGCCCGATTGGCTCATGCGCGCCATGGCGATCATTGACAAGGCCTCGCAATCTTCGGGAAAGAGCATTGAGAATGAGCTGCAGACCAATCTGATCGGGTACGGCAAGAGATGGAACACAGTGTTCAAGGAGATGTTCAACAACCAGTGCGGATCCTCTTTGGATTATCCGAACCTGTACAGAAGGGTATCCGGCCTGCCCCCCGATCAGTTCAACGAATTGTGGCTCCGTCGGTATCGAGAAGCGTCTTCACACGGCATTGGTGTAGGAGTCATTTCGCTTCCCAATCAAGCGACCTTCAAATTAGGAGCGCACCCATTCTATTCGTATTACACGGAGGTAATCGGCCTGAAAGGCTTCCAGGTGAATGCGCCTTTTCCCGGGGTCGTCGCCGAACCCTCGAAACCCGGTCCACCCATCGATATTGAAGAGTGTAGCCTTTTTGCTTGTGAACTCATTGATGTCTGGATGGAGCAGGGCTATTCCCACGGGGTCCGCATATCTCCCTATTGGGGCATATTGGATTATTTTCTGACCGGCAACAAGAGCGATCTCCTCTGCGGGATGCGGCATGACTGTAGCAGAGAGTTCTTCTCCATAGGCCCTGACGGTAGCGTGTCTCAGTGCGATTGCTGGGTCGCGAGCTACCCTGAGTTTCATTTCGGAAACGTCTTTGAGTGCGACGGACTCGCGGAGATCATGAACAGCAATCAGCGCAAGTTGTTTAGCGATCGTCCCGTAAAGTTGATGGAAAAGGGTGAGTGTGTCGAATGTGAATACCTTGGTATCTGCCATGGCGGGTGCGCAATACGAGCGTACAGGTACATCCCGCGACCTCTTTGTCAAAGACCCGTACTGTGAAATGTACAAAGCCGTATTCAAGCGCCTGCAGGAAGCTGCGGTGAGTCTTTCCCGTGAATCTGGGTGACCCATTACACTCACAGCTTGTTCAATCTGAACGCGCATTACCGAGAAAAAGCCGAATTCGCTCGTGTAATGTGTCAGCATAATCGACCCCGGACTATTCGGCAGTAAGACAGGGATTTCGCACGATTTCAGGAGGTCACTCTTGCCAGAGCCCGAGTCTCGCTATGCAGAGAATGAAGTGGGCTCCAAAAATTTCGTTCTGAACAGCGAACCCAGTGAGGTTACCGCCCCCAGGGCAAAGAAGAGACTATGATCGAACCGACCCGGAAACACCACCCCCTCTATTTCTCTCGATCTCAATGTAGGAGGCGACAATGAGAAGTCTGTTTCGGACCGTGGCGCTCATCGCGACCATGGGCATCCTCGGGAACCTGATGCTTGCACCGGTCGCAGATGCCCAAGACGTGGGCAAAGTGGCCGGAATCCAGGGACAAGCAAAAATGGTTCGCAGTGGAGAGGTAGCACCTCAACCATTGAACAGGAACGCCCCGGTCTCCGTGGGGGATGAGGTGACCACGGACGCCGATTCCAAGCTGTGGATACAAGTGAACGGCGAAAGCCATCACTCACTGGGTGCGGCGAGCGGAGTCTATTGTAACGATATCGGCTCCGAAGGCGGGGCCACATTCTATCACGGCCACGTGAGCAAAGGCGTAGTCCGTTTCATCAAGAGACTTCCCCAGACTCGGCCTCCCTCATCGTACGTGATCACGACTCCCACAGCGTTGATAATGGTGCAGCCGACCGACCGGGCAGCGGATTTCTTCGTCGAAGTCTACAACGAATCGGAGACGGCAGTGACCGTGAACTGGGGCCGAGTGAAGGTCAAGAACATCCAGGAAAAGTTCCCTTTAGAGCGTGATCTCACCTCGTGCCAACGAGTGTATGTGAACGCGGGGAAAGAGCCTTCCAAGGTCTACGGGGTCACATCGGAGGCACTGAAAGAGCTCATAGCCCGAACAACGATTCCCCGGACGCTGCCTGATGCCGTCCCGAACTGTGAGCCTCCACAGGCCCGGCCTGCATGCCCGTGCCCGTGGGGAGAGGGCCGTGATGAAGACGGCACATGCAAGCCGTGCGCATTCCTTGCGGGCGCAGTGTACGATCCGGAAACGTGTGAGTGTGTATGTCCCTGTCCTCCAGGATCTTTTCCGCATCCTATCGACGGATCGTGCGTTGATGAATGCCCCACATTTTCACCGGTGGAAGTGCAGGGAACCCCATTTCTTAATCCTGACGTATTGCCGCATCAGGGCTGCCCCCTGTGCGAGTGCTGTGATCACGTGGCCGGTTGCTACTCCAGTGTTCTTGGCGACCCCACCTGTCCCCATCCTCGGTGCGGCAAATGCCCCGGGCCTCCTGGGCCTGTGAGCCCGCCCATTGATATCCCTCCCGATCCCTTTGCGTGGTACAGTTGTGCCAAATGCTGCGATTGCGATCTGTCATTGGCCGCGCCGGGTGATCCGTGCGGCCTGAATGCTGCGGGATTTCTTACGCCGGGATTCCCGTGTGGACCTGGGGGCCGATGCATCCCTCGGTCACAGTGTCTGGCCATGGGAGGGTTCTTCGTGAGGACCGAGGGCCGCATACCGTTCAGACCGTGCTGGGTATGTCAGAGGGAAGAGCCGGCCCTTGCCATGATGATGGGCAAAGGGGGCGGTTGCGACGAGTGCAAAAGACTCACCTTCCGGAAGGGCAAACCTGAATGCGTGCCGATCAAGGACAAGTCACCCTGCTACAAGGAAGGTAAATGCGGCACATGCAGGAAAGGAACGTGTGTTGAGCTCCCGCCGTGCCCCCAGGGAACGTTGCGCAACGCGAAATGCGCCTGTGAAAGGGCTCCGGAGCAACCGCGCCGACCGCCCGTGACGCCGCCGGCAAAACCGTGCACGTCCAATGAAGAGTGCCGGGCAAAGACAAAAGGCAGGTCCCCGTGCTGCGTCGGAGGGAAGTGTGCTTCTTTGCAGCGATGCCCTGACGGAAAGTACCGCTGTCGGTGCGAGGGGCAAACTGAGCCGACTCCTCTGCCGGAGCCGGAACCCATACCGACTCAGCCTCCGGGCGTGGCCCCCACTCCGGAGTGCCCTCACTGCACCATCTGGGTGAATGGCCGGTGCCTCCCCTGCGACGCCATGCATATGCGATGCGTTCATGGGAGATGCGTCCGTAGGGGCACCGGTAATGGTCCCGATACCCATTGCGGCCACTGCGAGGAGCGAGTGAAGCGCCAATGCCTTTCCTGCGAGAGGATCGGCAAGCGGTGCGTCAACGGACGATGTGTCGATCGGGAGATCGAGCCGACGAAGTGCGGCCGGTGTGAGGTGAAGATGGGCCACTCGTGTGTCCCATGCAAGGCTGCGAACATGCAATGCAGGGATGGCCGATGCGTAAGCCGGGATTCGCACCAGGGCGGACAGACCCCCAACACCGGAACGGGCCAACCGACAGAGAAGCGGTGTGGCTCCTGTGAGGTGAATGTCCGTGGCCAGTGCCTCTCTTGCGAGCGGATTGGCAAGGCGTGTCGAAACGGTCACTGCATTGAGAGAACCGAGCATTCAAAGCCGGCGGAAGTGGAGCCCAGGCCGTCCCACCCCAAAGAGGTGAAACCGAAGCATTCCATGCCACAGGAGATGCAACCGAAGCCGTCCAAGCCGGTGGAAGTGGAGCCCAGGCCGTCCCATCCCAGAGAGGTGCAACCGAAGCATTTCACACCACAGGAAGTGCAACCCAAGCCCACGGGACGTTGATTCCGGTCGTTTCAAGTGATCGTTCACCCGTGGAAGCCAGAGCTGTAATGGTCCGTTCCCGCCGGGAGCGGACCATTCT
The DNA here is from genome assembly GCA_963760985.1 of uncultured delta proteobacterium. Lineage (GTDB taxonomy): Bacteria > Desulfobacterota > Desulfomonilia > Desulfomonilales > Desulfomonilaceae > JACRDG01. The sequence continues at coordinate 76,648 of CAVXFM010000005.1, forward strand.
CCCTAGCCGTTGAAAATAAGACTCACATTCTGCTCTCATGGGGGCTGTTTCTCGGACAGTTTCTCCGGAATTGCCATTTGAGTGGTGATGAGGGTCCCGGGCCGGCGAGGGATGGGGGTGGAGCGGTCTCGCTGGGGCGAGGTCCCACCGATCCGTTTCGAGGCGGACTCCGGCCAGGATACTCCACAGGCGGAGAAAATAAGGGTGTACTGCGCCCGAATAAGGGATAAGCACGCCCCTCCATGCCTTGACCTGCCCATCTCTCTTCAACAATAATACACGTCCACGGTAGCCAGGGGACCACACCCACGACACTTACGTCCTACTTGAACCCAAGAAAGCCTATCTGGTGCCCCAGAAAACGCGGGGGCTCAAAATCTTGCCGGAGTCGTGTTGTACTTTCGAACGGACCACGAATTGATAGGTTAAAGGCGCAAGGCGCAACACGCAACACGAAATCAAGGGAGCAAGAAAATGAAAAAGTTGACAGCAACCATTCTGGGAATTCTCTTCGTAGCGGCGATAGCATTCACGTTCAACACCGTCGCACTTGCAGCGCCTGGGGGACACGGCGGCGGCGGACATCATGGCAATCACGGCGGACATCGGGGACATGGCGGATATTGGGGATCCGGGGTTTATTCAACAGCAATCGTGGACGACGGGTGTTACATGGTCAAGCGGTGTTCCGTGAGTCCCTCCGGCCATCGTCGGTGCCGCTGGGTGCAAGAATGCGATTAGTCGGAACAGGACCTACTCCCACATTCTCTTTACACACACATGAGAAAGGCCGGGGTCTCGTCCCTCTGACGACTCCGGCCTTTTCACTGTAACTCGCACACCCCCCCGGCCGGGTGAACAAGCACACTTCCAGAAAGTGAAAAAAAGAGGCTCCCTCTCCGATGCGCTCAGATCACGAAGCAGACGCTTCTTGTCGGGGCACATCGCCACGATTTCCGGGTCTTCCTTCTTCTTGGGGTCCTGCCGATCATTCTGATGATGTCTCGGCCCGAACCGACCCGGGATTTCTTTTTGTCGAAATCATCCTTAGCGCCATCATGCAGCGGCGTACGAACGGAAGTTATAGGTTGATGCCTGAGTACTCTTTGAGCTTCTCTTCCCAAAATTCCCGCTCCTTTTCCCTCCAATTGGAACCCACGAATCTCCTGTCGTAATAACCCCCGAGACGTTTGAACCACTTTGCCCAAGGGTTCCTCTTTTTTTCATGGGCCTCAAGCACGTCTGCCACGAACGCTTCGATATCGGCCATAAGATCTTTGGGCGCAAAGTAAGCGGCACCCCGTTCGGCGGATTCTCTGAGACTCTCCTCGGTAAGGGAGTGAGCGGTCAACATCACTGCAGGGATGCCCCTTCTCTTTGCGATGTTCAGCAGCTCAAATCCCTTGACCCCCATGATGTCGAGGACTGCTATGTCGTAGTCCCCGTTTTCCAAGCATCGTGATGCCTCTTCATAGGTCTGAGCGGTATCGACTTTACACATGGAAAGAGTTTCAGCCAAAGTTTGCAGAACATCAGGTTCGTCGTCGACGATCAGCAATCGTCGCCCATACAGTATTTTCGTTCGGTCCATAGACGCGACTCCTCGACTGGGAATTGTGAACGGAGGGCTGCGCCGGCATGCCCACCAACCGAGGCACAGACCGCCCCATTAGCGTACTGCTATACACGAGCGAACGAAGAATTGATATCGCGAGAGGAAATTTTTCAAGGCACAGGTTTTTTCTTGACAAGCGATGTGTGTGTGGTTCATGTTTCTGTCCAGAGAAACGATTTCACTAGACAGAAACTCCTCCGGTGGAACCAGTGAAACTCCCAAAGTCCACCTCTACGGACCAAAAAGATTACAACCGCGCAGTCCCCGCTGTGGAGCAAGCCGGTCGAATCTTGGTAGCGCTGGCTCGACACAGCTCGGGAGGGATGCTCCTGACCGAAATCTGCAAGCAAGTCGGCATTCACAACAGCAAAGGCTATTCCATCCTCAACACTCTCGAGAGCTTCGGATTCGTAAAACGAAGCCTGGAGACCAAGGCCTACTCGCTGGGATTGGGGCTTGTATTCCTGTCACAAAGAGTCCTTGAAAGCCTTGACGTGCCACAAGCTGTGGGACCATATCTTCGGAGACTGTCTTCAGGGACCGGCAGTTCGGCATTCTTGGCAATGATTTCCGATGACAAGGTGTACGTGGTAGCCAAGGATCAGGGTAGCCAAATAGTGGCAGTTTCGGTAAGGCTAGGCCAAAGGTTTCCGTTGTACTGGGGCGCTCACGGGAAAGCTATTCTCTCACTTCTCTCCGAAGAGGAGTGGTACAGACTTCTTGCAGCTGATGCAGTCTCCTTTAGGGACAGGGGCAAGCCATACGATTTCGCTGGCCTGAAGAAAGAACTCGAGCACTGCCGTAAATATGGTTACGCATCGGATGTGGGAGAGCAAAAGGAAGGGGTTAATGTCGTGGCCGCGCCCGTATTCGGCCCAACCGCAAAACTCCTCGGAGCACTCGTGGTAATAGGGACATTCTCGGTTGAACTTGTTGACCAATATGGCAAACAGGTGGCCGCCGAGGCCTGCAAGTTTTCCCAGTCAATGGCCTGTAGCGCAGTCGATAGAATGGCCGTGCCGTGAGTGAGTTGGTTGCCCGAACTCTGGGAGAAATGCGGTGAATAGCTGAGGTACGTCGAAAGGGCGCCAGAAAGGCGGGCGGCCCCTTGGCGCAAGCAGATCCTTGGGGACGCGGCGTGGGAAACCTCAGTAGGAGGCGCATCCCTGCAAATGTCTCCCCATGAACGATTCCAATGGCGCCGGCCATTGGCAACTACGCCGTACGGAGGTTGATTATGAAGCGGATGATGGTAGCCATTTCAATGCTCGTTGCCATGTGCGGTACTCTGCTCTGGTACACGACCCAGGCCCAGGCCGAGACCATAGAACTGAAATTTGCCACTGGCTTTTCCCCGAAGCACACCATGCAGGTAAAGGTTTTCGAGCCATGGGCCAAGAAAATCAGTGAGCTTACCAAGGGCAAGGTCAAGGTGACATTTTTCCCTGGTGGCGCTTTGGGTAAGGCCCCTGACACGTACAACATCGTAGAAAAAGGCATCGCCGACGTCGGATACTACCTACACGATTATACCCCTGGCCGCTTCCCCTTAACCACGGTCTTCGAGCTTCCATTCATGGTGCCGTCTGCAACGAACCTTTCCAGTGCCATGTGGAAAACCTATGAGCAGATCCCGGAATTCCAGAAGGAATATAAGAGGGTTAAGCTCATGGCGCTTTTTGGCCATCCTGGCGGGCATTTCTGCACCACCAAGACCCCCATAAAGACCGTCGGGGATTTCAAAGGTCTCAAGATCAGGACGGTAAGCCCGAGCGTTACCGAGGCCTTGACCATATTCGGCGCAGCACCCGTAAGCATGCCCATTACCGAGACCTATGCGGCTCTCGAAAGGGGAGTGGTTGATGGTACCGTCGTTCCGTGGGAAGGAATCGTCATCTTCAAACTGGATGACCTTATCAAGTATGTAACAGTAGCCGATTTCTACACGGTCACGATGGCCGTGGTCATGAACAAGAGAAAATGGAATTCCCTGCCCAAGGATGTGCAAAAAGTCATTGCAGAGAATAGCGGCATGCCGCTTTCCATTGCCTGCGGGAAGGCATATGACGACACTGACGGGCCCATGAAAAAAAGATGCGTGGACAGAGGCATCGAGGTGCTTCACTTCTCTCCGGCTGACATGCAGAAGTTGAAGGACCTGACCATGCCGCTTCGAACCAAATGGGTGAAAGATATGAAGGCCAAGGGCCTGCCTGGCGATAAGGTGCTGGAAACCGCCTTGCAGAATCTCAAGTAGCATTGGCTTACAGAACGGTGGGATATCTCACGTTCCCCTAGCGACGATGGGGAGAGGATTGAGCGTGCCCTGACCCGCGGACCCTCTCCCTCACTTACTGACACAACACCCGAAGAATAGCGCAAAGGGAGGTCTTCGTGGATCTTGAGTTGATTTGGCGCAAAATGGGGGCACCGAGTCGGATACTGGCTAAACTGGGTGCGGTAGCTCTTTTTGCGATGATGCTACTCACATCCGTTGATGTGGTCTGCCGCTACCTGTTCAATTCTCCCATACGGGGCGCATTTGAACTGACCGAATTCCTGGTGTTGATTCTGATATTTTCCTTTCTTGGGTATACGCAGTCTCAGAAAAGCCACATCTCGGTGGATCTGTTGTTCACCAGGTTTCCGAATCGGGTACAGCGAATTATCGGGTTGCTCAATCATGTGGTCTGCCTGGTCTTGATGATCTTGATTACCTGGATGGCAGTAGATCAGGGACTCGAACTGAGGGAGGTCGGGGAAAAATCTGCCAACCTCGGTATCCCCAAGTATCCGTTCGCTTTCTTTCTTGCCTTTGGCTGCGCAGTGATGTGCATCGAATTCTGTAGGGATTTGGTGAGACAGTTCGCCAGGTCTCCCAAAAAGTGGGAACAATGATGAATCCGGAAATCGTTGGTGGTCTGGGGATTGTATCGCTTTTCCTAATGCTCGCGTTGAGAATGTACATTGGGATGGGCATGGCTCTCCTGGGGTTTCTCGGGCTGTGTTACCTCGTGGGAGTGCATGCCGGAACGTCCATTCTGGGCATTACGCCTATGGCGGAAGGTTCTTGGTACACGCTTAGCGTAATCCCTCTGTTTGTACTCATGGGGCAGTTTGCGTTTGTTTCAGGGGTGAGCAGAGACATCTATGATACTGCATACGCCTGGATGGGGCATTTTAGGGGTGGCCTGGCCATGGCCACCATTGTGGCCTGCTGTGGCTTCGCCGCTGTGTGCGGATCTTCCTTAGCAACTGGCGCGACCATGGCCATGGTTTCCATTCCTGAGATGGACAAGTACCAATTACGATCCGAGACTCTCGACCGGCTGCGTAGCCGCAGGTGGTACGCTGGGCATACTGATTCCTCCGAGCATTGGCTTTGTCATCTACGGTATTCTGACGGAACAATCGATCGGCAAACTGTTCATGGCCGGCATAGCCCCTGGAATTTTGCTTGGTGGCCTGTTCATGGCTACAATCTATCTGCAGTGTAGGATCAACAAGAATATGGGGCCGTGCGGTCCCGCAGTCAGCTGGCGAGACAAGGTGAAATCGCTTAAGGGCACATGGGGCATGCTGCTTCTCTTCCTGATCGTGATGGGGGGCATCTACCTCGGAGTTTTCACTCCTACGGAAGCAGCGGGTGTCGGTGCCCTCGGCGCCATGCTTTTCGCTCTGTTGCGAGGGAAGCTCACCCTGGGTACGCTCCTCCAGTGTCTTATGGATACGGGCAAGACAACGGCTATGATCTTCCTTATCATCATTGGAGCGAACATTTTCTCCTCGTTCCTAGGGCTTACGAAGCTGCCCATGGGCTTGGCAGATTTTGTAGCCGGCCTCGCGCTTCCCAAGATGCTGATCCTGATCGTGATAATAGCGATCTACGTCGCGTTGGGCTGCGTGATGGATTGTTATGCCATCATGATACTGACCATCCCGATTCTCTTTCCGGTCATTGAGGCTTTGCATTTTGACCCTATCTGGTTCGGCGTGATAATGGTCATTGTCCTCGAAATGGGATTGATCACTCCCCCGGTCGGTCTCAATGTCTTCGTAATAAAGGGAGCCGCTCCTGACGTGCCTCTGACAACCATTTTTCGTGGGGTCTGGCCATTTCTGATTGCTGCGGTAGCCGCTCTTGTGATTCTCACTGTCTTTCCACAAGTAGCGACTTTCATACCCAATCAGATGATGGGCCACTGAGTCAACATCATGGAGAACCAAATTGGTGCACCGGATCGCAGCTCATGGGGCAGGTCATTGACCCTCAAATTCTGAATTGGCAGCGAAAGAGATAAGGGACACGAGGTTCCCTCTTCTATATCGGACAAGTAGGTGCCTTGTGTTTCGCGATCACAGGCAACCCTTACAATTTTGAAGCGTCTGCTGAACAATCGTATGCCGCACTCTTTAGTGGAGTGGCACGAATAAAGGAAGGCAGTGCTGCACGAACGTCTGACAGCACACTGCTGCTCATTGTGAAACCACTGGCGGGGAAAATGATTTCTCGATCATGTGGGTAGGCACATACCGAAATCTTCCATGAACCATCACCCCGCCTTCTCGTCGCGTTGAGACGAGACAGGCTGGCTGGGAATCGGCAGGCTAAAGCCATGCACCATGTTGCTCCGAAAGGTCTTGTCCATGTCAATGAGGATTTCACCGAATTCGATCGCGTGACGTTTCATGGCTTCCGCTGCTTCATCCTGCTTTCCCGCGAGCACCGCTTGTACAGATAAGTCGGTGCATCCCTGGGGGGTGAAGCGACACTGTGTTCCCCACCGCGGAAGCCACCACCTTTCTCGTAACTCCCAGCAAGGATGTGACAACCGCCTCGATAAAGCGGTTACCACACATTTCCGCCAAGATAACATGGACTCTGGTTTTCTTTTCAATATCCTCCAGCATCGACCTCACCGGCATTTCCTCTGCTTCCACGGCCTTGAGAAGTCTTTCCCGCGTGCTGGGGGGTCATATTGATAGCAGCAAGGCGTGCCACTTCGGGCTCAATGACCTCTCTTGCCCGGCAGAGTTCAGGCATGCTGATTTTGTCAACCAGGAACAGATCGAGAAAAGCGCTTGCAATGCCTTCAAACGAAAGGTCCGTAACGTATGCCCCCCCAGAAGCGCCCTGACACGTAGCGAGGAACCCGGAAGTCTCTAATGATCGCAAGGCCTCCCTGATTGTGGTCCTGCTGACCTGGAACTGCTCCATGAGCTCGTGTTCGGACGGCAGCTTGTCTCCGTCCTTGAAATCCCCAACGAGAATCGACTGCTTGATCTGCTCAGCTACTTCGTCGGAGACTCTGGTTTGTTTGATGGGTCGGAATCTAGGCATAATTTTCCTTTCGTGGTCGAGTGTAGCAAAGAGGGATCATTTTTCAAAAAGGAAAAATGTCGGTCAATCCGATTCTCGTTGACAGCAATAATTCAACATGTTAATTATCAGACAATTGACAAGGTCAGACCAATGTCAGCTTGAGGGAGGAGGAAGATTCCATGAATGTCGCCGATCAGTTAGATCGATCGGCCCTTTTTTTCCCGGATCGGCCGGCTGTGAGTGACGGACAGTTTGAGATTACGTACCGTGGCTTGAACGATCTCGCCAATCGAGTTGCCGGCGGCCTCACCGCATTAGGTATGAAACCGGGAGACTTCGTCGGCCTTTGCGCGCCCAATTCTCTCGAATGGGTGGCGTTCTATTTCGGATTGCTCAAAGCTGGGGCGGTGGCGGTGACATTATCCAGTTCTCTTCGCAGCGATGAACTGGAGCTCCTGCTCGGCCACAGTAAGCCTCGATTTCTCCTCACCCTTGACCACAACCTGGAGCAAATCGACAAATTCCGAGATCGCGTCGGTATTGAGAAGGTTATTTCCGAGCACGGAGATGTGTCTTTCAGTGATCTGGCGAGTCGTGGATCAGATGGGTTTTGCAGAGTGAACACCTGTCGAGACGACACAGCTGCGATTCTGTACACCGGCGGTACAACCGGAGATCCCAAGGGGGTCATGCTATCCCACGAGAATATCACCGTATCCAGCCATAACGTGGCGTTTTCGGAGCATTCCTCGGAGAATGATCGAGCACTGTGTTTCCTTCCGCTGAATCACGTGTTCGGCCAAATTCATATTATGAATGCCACAATTGCCAGTAGCGGTTGTCTTGAATTGTATCCTACCTACGACATGGAACGAATTCTGGCCAAAACCGCATTAGGCAGGATAACCAAGCTTTACGCTGTTCCCACTGTCTATACTCGCCTCCTTGCTCTGCCAGGCTTGAAAGAAAAGCTCGGCAATGTCCGTTATTGCTTCTCTGCTGCAGCTAGCATGGCCGCTGAGATTGTCCGCCAGTGGAAGGATCAGACTGATCTGACTATCTTTGAGGGGTACGGCATGACCGAATCAGCTTCAGCCGTGACGTACAACCATTACTATCAGCATGTAATCGGTTCTGTGGGAACTTCAGTTCCTGGAATTGAGGTTCAGATCAGGGATGCAAGTGGAAACCTCGTGTCACAAGGCAAAGAGGGCGAAATTTGTATTTGCGGTCGCAACATCATGAAGGGGTACCTGAATAATCCGGCTGATACACAGAAGGTCTTTTGGGAAGATGGCTGGTTTAGGTCAGGTGATGTGGGCGTGCTCGATGAACGCCATTATCTGTACATAGTCGATCGGTTGAAAGACATGATCATCACCGGCGGAGAAAACGTGTACCCGCGCGAGGTTGAGGAAGTCATATATTGCCGGGACGATATTCAAGAATGTGCCGTAGTGGGGCTCCCGGATCGGGAATGGGGTGAGCGTGTAACGGTTTTTGTGGCGCCCCGCGGGGGAAAAGAGATCAGCCCTGAAGAGCTGAAGACTTACCTCAAACAACACCTCGCTGCATACAAGGTCCCGAAACAATATGTAATCCTTGATGAAATTCCCAAAAGCGCTGCAGGAAAAATCTTGAAGCGGGAGCTTAAAAGACAATTCTCATGATCACCATGATGGATGTACGTAAGAATTTGCGAAAACCGCCAAGTGCAGAAGGACGGTACGACAGTGCATGTGGTGGTTCATTGTGTCCAGGAATTCTTGAACTCAGCGGTTCCTCGTCGCACGTGCTGAGGAGATTCGAGTAGAAGAAGAGGCAATGAGATTTGATTGCGCCAAATTGGTCCCCTCTCTCCAAGAAACGTGTGCAGTTTCGCAACGGTGGGGCCACGAGAGAGCAAAGAGGTAATTGTGTACCAATAAGATGCAAGGGCTTGTAATCGCGGTACATTGTGAAACGAGCAGCTCTCGCATTATTCCGTTTTTCCATCCAGATGACGCGAAAAAAAAGAGCCTCGGATGCGGACTGACCCGTGGTCGGGTTGCGTGTGCCCGAGACTCAAATTGGAGTGAAACAAATGAAACACGAGATCAAATTTACGGTGAACGGGGACGAATATTCCCTCGCAGTGGATCCCTGGCGGACGCTGAATGAAGTGCTGCGTGACGATCTTAATCTGACTGGCACCAAGCTTGGTTGCGGCACGGGAGATTGCGGCGCGTGCACCGTGATTGTGGACAATCGTTCCATCAGTTCCTGCTTGACCCTGGCGGTGGCGGTAAATGGTAAAGCCGTGAGGACCATCGAGGGCCTTGCGCCATCGGGCGAAGAACTGCATCCCGTGCAGGAGGCCTTTGTCAAGACCGGAGCTATTCAATGCGGTTTTTGTACATCCGGGATGGAGATGGCCGCGGTCAATCTGTTGAATCACAACCCTTCGCCCACTGAGAAAGAAATCAGAGCCGGGTTATCGGGGCACCTGTGCAGATGCACCGGATACAACCAGATTGTGGAAGCAGTCGGCGTAGCTGCCGAGACCATGCGGAACGGGAAATCGGAAGAGGTAAAGCCATGAGACTGCCAAAGTTCGCATATTTTGTACCAAAGACGATTGAGGAGGCTTTACACCTCTTGGCGGACCAGGGAGAGGGCGCTCGGCTGATGGCTGGAGGGACCGATGTCATGGTCAAAATGAGCCACGGCCTTCTCAAGCCTGCCGCAATCATTGATATTCAGCAGATCGAGAGCCTCCGAGGTATCCGTTTCCATGGTACCGAGGGATTGACTCTCGGCGCTCTTGCTCGGCTCGGACAAGTCACCTCGCATCCGGACGTGGTAAAGTATTATCCGAGCCTCTCGTATGCAGTCAGTTGTATGGCCAATGTGGAAGTGCGCAACATGGGTACGGTCGCGGGCAACATCTGCAATGCTGCCCCGTCTGCGGATACCGCGCCGCCACTCATGACCATGAACGCGGAACTTACCTTGTCGAGTCTCAAGGGAGAACGAAAGCTACCGGTGAACGAGTTCTTTCGAGGACCCGGCATGACCGCCATGGAGCGCGGCGAAATGCTCACATCCATACACATTCCTGCCCCACAGCCGAAGTCAGGCGCATCGTACAAACGCATATCCGCACGCTGCGGCGTGGATATCGCGGCCGTGTGCGTCGGCGTCCATGTTGCCCTCAATGGCCGGAGCTGCAAGGAAGCCAAGATCGTCCTGGGCGCGGTGGCACCGCTTCCCATGCGTGCGACCAAGACCGAAGCCCTGCTGCAGGGCCGTGAACCTACGGTCGAAGTGATTCAGCAGGCAGGCGATCAGGCATCAGAAGAAGCCAGACCCATCTCGGATATGAGATCGAGCGCAGAATGGCGCAAGACGATGGTCACGGTTTTGACCCGGCGGGCCCTTAATGAAGCCTTTGAGCGGGCAAGCAAGGGCTGAGGTATACGGAAAGGAATAGTCATGAAGAAGTTCAACATAATCGGAAAAGACGTGCCCAGGACCGATGCTACCGCCAAAGCGAGGGGATCTGCGATCTATACTGATGATATGAAGCTCCCGGGAATGCTCCACGGAAGGATACTGAGGAGCCCCTTCGCACATGCGCTCATCAAGCGAATTGATACGAGCAAAGCAGCGGCACTTCCCGGCGTGAAATGCGTGCTCACCGCGGAAGACACGCCCAAGATCAAATACGGCAACTGGAGGCTATTTCCGGAAACCCAGGACGAATATCCGCTGGCAGTGGACAAGGTGAGGTTTATCGGGGACGAAGTGGTAGCGGTCTGCGCGACCGATAAGGACACTGCAGAAGAGGCCCTGGAACTCATCGAGGTGGAATACGAGGAAATCCCCGCGGTCTTTGATGTGGATTCGTCCATGGCGCCTGGCGCACCGGTGCTCCACGACTATTGCCCAAGCAATGTGAGCGTGAATCGACGGATCAAGTACGGGGATGTGGAAAAGGGATTCGCAGAATCCGACTATATCCGGGAAGACGTGTTCAAAGTCCACGGAGTGAGCCACGCATATCTCGAGCCCTGCTCAGCCTTGGCCCAAGTGGATTTGGACGGCCGCATCACCCTGTGGACGTCTACACAGGTGCCGTACATCGTGCAGTGTCTCCTGGCTTCCACACTGGGGATGCGGGAAAACGACATCCGGGTGATCAAGCCCTACGTGGGTGGCGGATTCGGCGGCAAGATGGAATTGCGCACATGGGAGTTTTGTGCCGCGCTCATGGCAAAGATGACAGGCCGACCCGTAAAATTCACCCTGAGCAGGGAAGAGGAGTTTCTGGCCGGAAGGCGGAGACATCCCATGACGCTCCACTCCAAGGTGGGATTCAAGAAGGACGGGACCCTCGTGGCCAAGGATTTGAAGATCCGGCTGGACGGCGGCGCATACAATGCTATGGGACCGACGGCCACGTTCCTGTGCGGCAACTTCGGGGCCATGCTCTACCGCTATCCCAGTTACCGATTTCACGGGGAGCACGTGTACACAAACAAACCGCCTGCAAGCGCGATGCGCGGGTTCGGCGCTCCGCAATCACTGTATGCCACCGAGATCCAGATGAATATGGCAGCCGAGGCCCTGGGGATCGATCCCATCGATCTGAGGATCAAGAACGCCCAGGTTTCGGGTGATGAAATCCCTGACGTGGCCACCATTTCCAGCTGCGGCTTCACTGAATCCATACAGGCGGTGGCTGAGATGAGCGGGTGGAAGGAAAAACGGAAGACGCTCAAACCCGGTCAGGGGATAGGTATCGGCTGCTATAGCTTCATATCGGGGGGAGTGTTCAACTGGTTCAACACCCAGTATCCGTTCTCCGCGGCCGAAGTCAGAGTATTTTCCGACGGCACCGCGCATCTGCTGAGCATGGCCGCAGATATCGGACAGGGCTCGGACACGGTGCTCAAACAGATCCTCGCGGAGGAATTGGGCTTGCAGATGGAGGACATCCGGCTCACGGTGGCGGATACGGCCATGACGCCGCAAGCGGATCTGGGGGCATGGGGAAGCCGGCTCACCCTCATGGCGGGCAATGCGGTGATCGACGCGGCACGCAAGATCAAGCAGCAACTCTTCGGCTCAGTGTCCACACACTTCAACCTCAACGTGATCCATGAACTCGAATGCAAGGACGGCCGCATACAGTCCAAAGTCAAATCCGATTATGGCTTGAGCTTTGGTGAGGCTGTGGCCATGGCGCAAAAAGCCAACCGAGGAGAGCCGATCGTTGCACACGGTTGGTACACCCCTCGCGACAAGGGCTTGGTGACCCCTGCTTTCGGTTTTGGCGCTCAGGTGGCTGAGGTTGAGGTTGACAAAGAAACAGGGCTCGTCGAAGTGAAGCACATGTGGACTGCCCATGATTGCGGAACCGTGATCAACCCGAGAAGCGTGGAAGGACAGCTCGCGGGTTCCATCCAGATGGGGCTTGGATACGCGCTTTCCGAACAATTCGTCATGGATGGGGGGAAAACCCTGAACACCAACTTTGCAGACTACAAAATGCCCATGGCTATGGACATGCCTCCCAGTGAAGTGGTGCATGTGGATACGTACGAACCGGAAGGACCCATGGGGGCAAAAGAGGCAGGAGAAGGCCTTGCGTCTCCCACTGCCCCTGCCATTTCCGACGCGGTGTATCACGCGATCGGTTATCGGTGCATGGATTTGCCCATAACCCCGGAGAAGATCCTGCAATCACTCGAACAGGAGAAATAGCGTGGGAAAGTAAGCGGTCACTTACTGGGGGATGCCCAATAGTGAACCGATTTGCCGCGCGTCCGGTGATGGCGGTCTGAGCCTGCCTGGCCTACAAGGGCAATATTATGGCAGGCTGGAAGACCGGCCCCATAAGGGCCGCTAATCTTCTTGCAACTCGATGCGTACCAACAAAGGGTCAGGAGGCAGCTCTCGCAGCACAGGTGAGACCGGTTTCCTGTGCCGGGAATTGTGTGTGATCATCGGGATATTCGTCTTCGGAAGTAATTCTGGTGTCGCGGCGCTTTGTACGGTGTCCTGTCCCCTGGACATCAGAGCCTCAGGAATCCGTTGGGCCTACGCAATGGGCAAGATCGGCTCCCTGCTTGCCCCGATTGTGTGTGTGGGCGCTTCTCAGCAGCGACTCGGGCGTCAGCCCAATCTGTGCCATGAATGCGGCTTGCTTTCTGCCCGGATCGGCCGTGTTCCCCATCTGAAAGCGGCGCTGGCACATGAAATGCCTGATGCCGATTCGCTTTCAAATTTATCACTTGGTTACGGCTTCAGGCTGGGGATCTCATTCGCTACGGACGACGCAAGGCCGTCTGATCACTTCGCTCATGAGACCCCCAGCCCTATAATCTCACTTGTTTGAACGCGAATTCGTATCAAAAACCATTTTCCCGGGGACAATAGCGCGCCAGCTCGCCGCTCTCGGAGCGCCCCCCGCAGTGGAGGACACGACGTGCGCGAGCCTGCGAAGCCCCTTCATGGGCAGACTATAAGTAACTTCATGAGAAAGTTCTTGACACATCTAGAAGACTAGATATTATCGAACCCATAAACCGCAGACGGCGGATTGTCATTTTTCCACTTTTACAAAAGAGGTATGTCCCCATGATCGTCATCGGGGAAAAAATCAACGGAACCAGAAAACAGGTAGCCAAGGCAATACAGGAACGGAACGGCGAATTCATTCGAAATCTGGCTCTTAGGCAACTCGAGAACGGGGCATCCTATTTGGATGTCAACGCGGGCACGCTGCCCCAGCGAAACCCGAGGACATGGTCTGGCTCGTCCAAAACGTGCAGAAGGCTGCCCCGGAAGCCGTCCTTTGCCTGGATAGCGCCAATCCTGCTGCTCTCAAGGCGGGCATCAAAGAGACGGCAAAGACCCCGATGCTCAATTCGTTGAGCGGCGAAAAATTTCGCATTGAGGGCGTCTTGCCTTTGGCCTGCGAATTTCAGACCGAACTGATCGTGCTGGCTTTGGATGACAAGGGAATACCCAAAACCAGTGACGCTCGGCTTGACATCGTGCGCAAACTCGTGAACATGACGCGCCGGGGAGGGCTCGCCGATGAGAAGCTATTTGTGGATCCCTTGGTCATGGCCATTTCCACAGGAACGGAAAACGGCAATGTGGCGCTGGAGACGTGCCGCCGCATACGGGAGGAATTCCCCAAGGTCCATCTCACCTGCGGATTATCCAATATCTCCTTCGGAATGCCTCTCCGTTCCGTATTGAACCAGGCCTTTATCGTGCTTACCATTCAGGCGGGCATGGACAGCGTGATCCTCGACCCTGAAGAACGTGAGCTTCGCGCTGTCATGATGGCGGCTGAAACAGTTCTGGGTAAGGACCGTCATTGCATGAACTTCAACCGAGCATTCAGGGCCGGAAAAATCGGGCCCAAAACGCAGTCATGAGGTACTCCTGCACCACCGGAATACAGACGTATTTTTCAAGGAGACAAAACAAATGAAAGACCTCGTCAACGCTGTGGCTGAGATGATGGAGGAAGACGCCAAGGTCCTCACTCAGAAATATTTGGCTGAAGGCAAGCCTCCTTTGGAAATTATTGACGCGTACAAAGAAGCCCTCGGCATCGTTGGGAAGCGATTCGAGGAAGGGACGTATTTCGTGCCTGAGCTGATTCTTGCCGGAGAGATGATGAAAACGGCTTCTGAGATTATGCAGCCCCTTATGTCCACAAGCCAGGGCTCTGACGCAATGAAGTTGGGCAAGCTCCTCCTGGGGACGGTGCAGGGCGACATTCACGACATCGGTAAGGACATGGTTGCCATGCTTATGGATATGAACGGGTTTGAAGTCAAGGACCTCGGGGTGGATGTGCCTGCTCAGGTCTTCTGCGACGCGTACAAGGAGTTTCAGCCGGACATCGTAGGCATGAGCGGGCTGCTCACTCTGGCATACGACTCCATGAAACAAGTGGTGGAAGCCCTGAAAGACATGGGTGTACCAGACAAGGTCAAGATCCTCATCGGCGGCGGTCAGGTGGACGAGCATGCCTGCAAATACGTGGGCGCGGATGCGTGGGTCACGGATGCTGTGGCAGGGGTCAAATACGCTGTCCAGTGGATGTCAGAGTGACGGGGAGACCTTATCATGAGCAATGCACAACAGTTGTATCAGGAAAGAGCAACACGCATCCAGGATGCGATAGCCCTCAAGAAACCTGATCGAGTCCCCATAGCCAGCATGTGGGACTTTTTCCCTGCCAAGTGGAAAGGCGTCGGCATCAGGAAGGTAATGTACGATTATCGACTCATGTTCGACTTGTGGGTCGAATGCATGGAACATTTCAAGCCCGATCTGAGCGACAATCCGTATCTTCTTCGAGGATTCGGTCCAGTACTTGATGCATTGAATTTTCAACAACTCAAGTGGGCCGGACACGGCCTCGGCGAAAACATGTCGTACCAGTTCGTGGAAATGGAAGTCATGAAAGCAGACGAGTACGACCATTTCCTCTTCGATCCCTCGGACTTTATGATTCGACGGTTTTGGCCGCGCGTGAACAAGGCCCTGGCTCCGTTCGAAAACTTGCCACCTCTGAACCAAATTATATCATACACATGGGGGCTCCATAGCGGGGTTGCCTTGTTGACACCCGAGATGGAACAGGCCCGCGCTGCGGTGATCGAAACAGGCAAGAAATCAGCGGAATTACTCAAATGGCTTGCCGCGTACCAGTAAAAAGATGGTCGAACTGGGCTTTCCTCCATCCTCCGGTGGGTTCGCACAAGTGCCCTTTGACACCTTGGGTGATGTGTTCCGTGGCACCAAAGCCATCATGATGGATTTGTTCAGGCGTCCGGACAAAGTCATGGCCGCGTGCGAGAAACTGTTGCCCATCATGATCGATTCCGCCATTGCATCGGTCAAACGCTCCGGTGTGCCCAGGGTGTTCATACCGCTCCATAAAGGATTGGATGGCTTCCTGTCTCCGCAACAGTTCCACAAATTCTATTGGCCCCATATGAAGGAGTTGCTGGAGTCCCTTATCCGCGAAAACATTACGCCGTGGGTCCTCGTGGAAGGCACGTGCAATACGCGTCTCGAAGCGTTTCGAGATGTGACCCCGGGTAAGGTGATCTACCATTTTGAAGGAACAGACATCTTCAAGGCCAAGGAAATAATGCGCGACCGGTGCTGCATTCGCGGCAATATCCCCGCGAGTATTCTGACCGTAGGGACCCCAGATGACGTGACGGCTTACTGCAAGAAGCTCATCGATGTCTGTGCGGTCGATGGCGGATACATCTTGGACGCGTCTTGTCCTCTTGCCGAGGCAAAACCGGAGAATGTGCAAGCGATGTACGATTTTACCCGAGAGTACGGCTCATAAAAGGGAACGTGCATCCGCAACGGCTCATCGCATGATGTTATGTCGGGTCCTCTGGCCTTGACGCTTTAGCCGTGAAGAGCGGCGCTCATCACAGGAGGCAGGGCCACTGGCCGTTACGTGAGCCTTGACCATGCTCCCGACCGTCGAGGACGCGAGGCGAAGTTGATTTGCCCTTTCGCTTATCGGGTCGTGCGCGATGCTGTTCGCCTTGTTTTCTGGTTCCGGGGCTATTGATGGTATTCGCGTACCTGCCGGTGGTCAACAGTACGTTCATTGTCACGTCGTACGGTCCCTAAAACGCGGGATTGTACATAGGCTCGGCCAAGACACTGTTGATGGTGGCATTGTTCATCAGATCCTATTTGGAGAGCTTCGTACAAATGTCCTATGAATATAATTTGACAATTGTTCTGGATGGATCGGTCGCAGTGCTTGCCGCAATTGTCCCCCTTTTCATCGGAGACGCCCAGAAATTGTACCAAAACATCATGATATACGTAGGGTGTCCTGCCTACGGCCGGGTCGCATTGGCCCGGCCTTTGCAAGTTGCGCGGACGCGTGCAAGATGCCATTATTGTCCTCGAAAGACTCAGAGGAGCGTATAGATGCCCATGGTTCACCGAATTGATAAAGCCCGCTTTGAACCTGCATATGCCCAATTGGCGACAATCCTTCGGAAGCAAATTGCCGAAGGGCAGTACCTTCCTGGGGACAAAATTCCTTCGGAGTCATCCATCAGCAAAGAGTACGGTGTCTCGCTCATGACGGTTCGCCAGGCTATCGGCGTATTGACGGAACGAGGGCTGCTTGAGCGAATTCAAGGCTCAGGGACGTTTGTCAAGCCGCTCAATCTGTCTGAATCCCGTTTTGAATTGGATGGTCTGCGCGAGATTTTCGAAGACACGAAGACAGTGCAGGTCAAAGTGCTGCAGCTGACTCTGGAAAGGGCCGATGCGAAGACCGCGGAAAAATTGCGCTTATCGCAGGGAGGTCGCGTCATACTTATTAGACGGTTGCTCCTGCGCCGGGCAAAGCCGCTGATGTTCCACGAAGGCCGCGTCCGATGCGATCCCACACGGCCTCTGGTGGAATCGGAACTGAACATAGGACCACTCTCCGAACTGTTCACAGGCCAAAGCGGCGGTGCAGCCAAGAAAGGAGAACTGGCAATGATTCCAGCAATCCTGACCGACACGGAGGCCCATCTGCTGGGCCATCAGGTCGGTTCCCCTGCCTTTCGCCTCGAGTACGTGGTCTACGATTTTGACGATGTGCCCTTCGGCTGGGGCTGGTTCCTGGCCCCTCCGCAAGTGCTGAAGTTGAAGACGCTGCTCGGATTGTGGGAATTACGTTGAAAGGGTGTCTCACCATGACCCACGAAGAAATCGAACACACCTTATCCCCGGAAATGGAAGCGCTGGCATCTTTGGTGGCTGAACTGAAAGAGCAGGAAGTTCTCGCCGCCATCGGGCGGCACCTCAGCGCAGGGGTACCGCCGGCTGAGGGTACTGGCCGCGTGTCAAAAAGGGATGCGGTTGGTGGGCTCCATGCACGAGGAAGGTATCTATTACATCGCGGGCCTGATTATGGCCGGAGAGATCATGCGTCAGGCCGTGGATTTGCTCAAGCCCCTCATGATCAAGACCAGTTCTTCGAGAAACGCCGGTCGCGTCCTTCTGGGCACCATATCAGGAGACATTCACGACATTGGCAAGAATCTCTTCAGGGACCTCCTGGAGTGCCACGGTTTTACCGTCCTGGATTTGGGTGTTGACGTGCCACCAGAGGAATTCGTGGAAGCGGCAGAAACCTTCAAGCCCCATCTGGTGGCGGTTTCCGCGTTGATCACCGACAGCTTTCCGCGTCTGCGTGAGCTGGTGAAACGCTTTGAGGAAACGTCGACGGGTCAGGGGAAGCGTCCTGTCATCATGATAGGGGGCGGTCAGGTTGACGACGTGGTGCGCCGCATGTCAGGTTCTGATTACTGGACCCAGGATGCTCTGGTCGGCGTAAAACTTTGTCAGCGTCTCATAGCCCTTGGCAAGAATGACGAATATTGATCGGCTTTTGTAACGCAGTTTCCCATTCCCGCCGATAGCTCGTGTGCTCATACCGATGTGCGATCACGTAACTGACTTTGGTCTACTGGCGGTATGCCTCCGAAGGGCAGTCAGGCCGGGCCGTTCGTAGCGAAAGAGGTTTGCCGCCAGTGTCGCACGCTTGAAAAGGCATTGATGCTCAAGCGTCTCCATGCTTGTCAGAATTGCAGTCCCGAAATGAACCTCGCACGGAAGTCAGGGTGAGAAGCGAGTTCCACGACTCTCAAGCATTGGGGGATCCGACTCAAATCGTTCAACACTCCCCGGTTGAGAAGAGCGAGGGATGCTCCGGACAGTGAGGAGTTTCCGCAATATCTCAGGTGTCCTTCGAACTCTTTTGGTACAAGGCCTATGAGTTTCAAGTTTTCGGGGTTCAAGTGGTACCCGAAAGCACCCGCGATGATAATTTCTTCCAATTCCTCTATCGAGCGACCGGCCTCTGCCAGCAACGTGAGGATACCGCTGACAACAGCTGCCTTTGCGAACTGGACGTGGCGAACGTCCTTTTGCGTGAAAAAGACATGGTCCGAGAGATGAAAGCGAGCGTCCTTCAATCGCGCGGTCAATCGCCCGTCCGCGTGCGGATTGAAGGCTCCACTGGGTGCAATTAAGCCCGAGGTGACAAGCGCTGCGGTCAAGTCCACTATCCCGCTGCCACAAATCCCCCTGGGGGGCAGATCAGCGATGGTGGTAGAGCGCGGGCAAAAGTTATCGTCAAAGGCGAAGGAATCCACAGCTCCGGGTATCGCGCGACAACCGCAGGAAATATTCATGCCCTCCAAAGCCGGCCCCACCGCACAGGAGGTTCCGAGCATACGATCCGGCCCTTCAATGAGGACCATCTCGCCATTGGTGCCAATGTCGATGAACAGCGTGGGCCGATTGAAGTCCCTGTACCCGATTGCAGCCAACCCGGCCAGAATATCGGCCCCGACATAGGCTGAAGCTGCTGGGAGGAGGATACAGCAACCCTGCGGATGCATGGGCAGACGGGTCCGATCTGCCGACAGAACCAGAGGCGCCAGAAATGCAGGTCGAAAAGGAAACAGCCCCAAGGACAGCGGCTGCACTCGTGCCAGGATGTGCAGCATGGTCGTATTGCCTGCCACGGTCATCAGGTACACCTGGTCCCGCGTGAAGCGCTGTCCCAAAGCCTCATCCAGCATGGTGCCCAGTTCTGTAATCACTGCAGCGGCAAGCGTCTCGAGTCCGTCCGCTTCCCGCCGGCAATAATTGATACGCGTGATGACATCGCCGCCGTATGCGGTCTGAGGATTCAGGGCTGAACTCCTGCCCAGGAGCGCTCCGGTTTCCAAATCGAAGAGGTTCAGCGAAAGACTCGTGGTGCCCATGTCCACTGCCGCTCCGAGAAGAGGCTCTTGCAGAGCACAAAGGTCCAGGAGCTCGTCGGCAAAGGCCACCCCACAGTGCTTGTCGTGACTGAGTTCCCAGCTCACGATCTTGTTCAGCACCCGGGGATCGTCAACGCGAAACGGTACAGCCTCCGCGTACGGCCGCGAACTTCGAGGTTCGATTTCCGGTAGTACCACCCGCGTGACAGGGCTGTCCAGACGCGTGATGATTTCCTGCGTGCCGCACACGGACTGGAGGCGGGTCCAGTCGTCATTCAGAGTCACCAGGACGTTTCCCAGGACCTGTGCCCTGCATGCCAGGCGAACGTCCGGAGCCAGGCCGATCAAATGCCCGCGTTCAGTGTCATCGGGTTCATGCAACGCTCCCTGAACCGTCACACGACACTTGCCGCAAACCCCGCGTCCGTTGCACGTGGATTCAATCGCAAGCCCCGCGCGACGAATGCACGACATCAAAGTCTCGCCAGGCTCCGCATCAACGCTCGCGTCGCGGCCGACAAAGGAGACTTCAAGAGGGATGGCTTTCACGCTCAGTACTCGCCCTGAATCGTGTTACTGAGCGGCAGGAAATGCTCATCCAAATGAAAGAGTTCGATTCGCGTGTGACGGGGAACGACCACAAAATCCCCTTCATCCCATGGACCGGAGAGGAGCTTCTTCACATACAAATCGGACCCGGGAAGCACTTGGGTCTTCAAATCTAGGGTGGCTGCTATCGTGTTCACCTCAGGGAGCAAGAGATCCAATTCGTAGGCACCTGTGTCAATAAGTCCGAGGAATTGGTAATGCGCGAGCATGCGCCGGTAAATCTTCTTGGTGCTGTCCGGGCCGAACCTGGCCAACACAGCCTGGTATTCTGTCCAGATATTGGTTTCACCCTCCAGCCAGCCTTTGGTGAGGAAGTACACACCGCCGGAATTGCAGCAACGCTCGCGATTCTCCCGCGAACCGAGCAGGAGGGTGATGCAGTCGTCAACCTTGGGAATAATCAATTGGTGATCTCTTGTGATGAGCCCCGCTACCGCGTGCCCACAGAAGCCAAATCCTAAGAGGACCCTCTCCGCGTGGTCGAGGTCATCAAGCTCCTCCTGAAGGCGCGCACGGAGCGATTCAGGCTTCAAATGCAGGCCTGATTCCACCCATTTGAACGGATACCGGCATCCGGCCTCCGCTGCCGCCTTTTCAAGCTCGGCTCGGATGGTATTACAGGCCAGAATTATCGTATTCATGGATACACCTTTCTCAATGAGGGACTGATCCTCGAATATAGGATACGCAAATGCGCCAACGCAAGGGCTGACTGCGAAGTTTGGCCTTTTTGTTTCGGGGCAGGCGAGGCGTGAAGAGACGAGCGATTCAGCCTGGCCGCCGAGGAACCGTTTCTTTACGATCCACGCCAATCATGAGCTCTCAATGAGGTAAGCACGTGGCGAGCAAGAGGTAATGCGGTGTTTCTCCTCCTGCGTGCCCAAGACCAGAGAGCTTCCGGGGTGTCTGTCCGCTCATGAGCAGTCTTTTTTCTCAAGTGGGTAATTTCTGATTGACACGGTGAAAAACGATGTGTTAGAAAATATTAACGCATAGATTCTTAACGTGTTAACAGACCAGCGAAGAAACCCCGATAGGCCATCTGTCGCAGGGGATCTCCAGGTGCGTGGGGTTGGGGTAGGATCCTCACGTGGCCACTTCCCGACAGAAGTTTTTTGTCCAGGTGGATGTTATCTAGAAGACTAGATAACGTGAGTGGATAGCTTTGTGAGGCACGTTTGAAGTTTGCGCGCAAAGTCATCTAGAAGACTAGCGTGCTAGTCCGGGCGGTGGCCATCGCGCAAAACGCTCAGTCATTAAGACGCTCGTAATCCAAAACGCGGGTCTCGCCCTTTGGGGACCGCAGAACTCCAGAGACATGGGGCCTCTGTTTGCGGGCGTATCGACTGCCTTTGGGCATTTTGAATGCATTTTAGGTTTGGAGGGACGGATGAAAAGACTACTGACGGTCGTGTTGGCAGGCTTGCTCATTGCAGCTTTTGCGGTTCCCGCTTTTGCATGGGAGTTTTCCATGAAGGGCGACCAGGAGTGGCGTTTCCGGTATTTCACGAGGACTGGCCCCAATGACCTGTTTGGGTGCGATGGAAACGGCCTGGAGATCGGCTTCGCAGGCCAAAACATATACGGGCATGTTCAGGATCAGACGCCTCCAGCCACGACTAGCGCACTGGCTACTCCTCAGGCGAAAACGGCTCCCACTGCCTCACCCGCAGGGCTGGCAATAGTGAGGGGCGGCTTTTCGTATGCTGGCCCGGATGCCTTCTACAACGACTCACGTCTTACCCTGCGCCCTGTAATACGCGTGAATCGCGCGATACGCGTTTTTGGCGTGTACAATATCGGCGGATACCGGAACAAGTACAGGCAATGGAACGATGTGGGTGCGATAACCTCTGCTCCAACGCCCGCTGCTGCTGGTGCGTATTATCCGACCGGTGTCGGAACCCCGCCTTTCGAGCGTTACTACATGCATCAATCTTCTCCGAACGCGTACGACACCGCTGCAGTCGGAAGCTGGGAACAATTCCGTTTCACCGTGCATTCGCCGTGGGCGATCTGGTCGTTGGGAATCAAGGACTTCCCCTTCGGCATCGGAACAGCCCTGGGATACAATGTGAGGGCCGAATCATTCTTCACGGTGGTCCCTTATGGTCCGTTCAGAATCATGCATGCACTCTGGTCCGCTCAAAATGGCGTGAATTTCGGCTGGGGAGTCAATCCGGATCCTGACGCAAAGCCGTCATTCTATCAGGCATTGGCCATGAATTATCAGAGCGGTGCTGTCGACGTGGGTGGTCAAGTCCTCTTTCAGAAGCTTCATGTCAAGAAATTGTACCAAGGGCTTCAGACCATAGTAGGCGCCGGGGGGCCGCCTCCCCCAAGCGGAGCACAGGGATACGACCGCAACCTCCTTGTGTGGATGATTTATGGAAAATACAACAATGGCAGGGTCTTCGCGAATGCAGAATACGACTGGTTCACCATGGACAAATATTGGCTTGGTGCGCTGCCCACATACTATGAATGCTCTCATTGGTTTGTCGAGGCCGGTCTGTACAGCGGCCCTGCCAGGCTGACGTTGATGGCTGCTGCTGCGTCGGGAGCCGTCCTGAACAACAGCAACCCCACCAAGAACTATCAGGCCTTTGTAATCAACTACCAGGCTATGCAGCCCTATGAGTGGCTCATGTTTTCCACATATGGCGGCGGCAATCAGCAGTTCGGCGGGATCCTTGCCACCGACGACGGAACCGGCCAGATGGGCGACGGGTACTGTTTTGCCGGCAGGCTCGATCATGCGGTGGCTGCCAACCTGAACGTGTGGGGCTCGTATATTTGGGCGCATCGGCTTGAACAGAACGGGTTTCCTTTCGGCGGGGTCACAAGCAACGGTACCTGTTATTACAAGCGCCACCGCAACCTCTGGAGTCCGAGACTTTGCGGCCAACGCGGGACGCTATGCGGATTATGCAGGAAAGTATCCCTACGGGTACGTGTCCGACGGCTTCATCGGATGGGAGGCCAATGCCGGCGTCGATTGGAAGCTCCTCGAAAACTTCACCATGAAGCTGAGGTATGCATACTGGCAACCAGGGGGCTTCTTCAAGGAGGCCTGGCAGGCCCGCAGGGGGACTTCCGACTTCCAGGTCCTGTCGACGAGGGATGCGATTCAGGCTGTTCAAGGATCTCTGATGGTCGAGTTTTAATACCCAATCAATCTACTGGTAAGCGCCCGGAGGCGAATTCCGCGAAGGGATGACCTCCGGGCCTCTTTTTTGGGGGATTTTAGGTAACGCGGGCCGGCGACCAGAAGGCTTCATTTAGGCCTGAAGGGGCGAGAGGAATTTTCTTGGCCGCTGTAGTCAATACGTTGAGTATTAACATGTTGACTAACGGCCATTTTCGCGATTACTTTGTTTTCCTCTTACACGAAGACGCAGAGAGGCACGGGAGCGAGACAACCTGCGTGCACGCCTTGGGTCAGGCGTCGTTGCTTCTCTGGCAAAACTCCGGTGACGGGCGTCTGAAAACCAGAATTGCTGACTCGCTTGGACGGAAACGGTGAAACATTCACGAATCAGGCATTGCGAACGCTCCGAAACCAGGTGACGCGC
The DNA here is from genome assembly GCA_963760985.1 of uncultured delta proteobacterium. Taxonomy (GTDB): domain Bacteria; phylum Desulfobacterota; class Desulfomonilia; order Desulfomonilales; family Desulfomonilaceae; genus JACRDG01. Next base: position 100,600 of record CAVXFM010000005.1, read on the forward strand.
GGTCACGGTCAAAGATAAGCAGCCAGCTTCGGAGCGGGGCATCCCATAGGTGGCTCGTCTCCGTATTCGAGTCGGCAGGCCCGGAAAGATGGTGCCTTGCTCGGATGCCGGATCAACCCGGGAGGGTGAGGAATGAAAGCCCTGACGCCTGTCCACCCTCGGTCCGAAGCGGAAAGGCCTGCTCTGTTTGGAGAGGCAATCATGGAGACCAGGACAGTGAGCGTAAGGGAAGGCTTTGACCGCACTCGATTCAGGCCTTACCAAGCACAGGTGAGTTTCCTGGGCTTGAGTGTCATCCGCCCCTACGGCTTCGATGGGACAGTCATCGGTGTGGCGTTGCCAAAGATTGCGGAGTCTCTTCACTCGGGCCCCCGTGCCTTGGTCTGGCAATCGGCCCTGGCCAAATCGGGCCGCTTGTCGGTGCGATCGTTTTGGGCGCAAACTGATGTTATGTCTCTCCGCTGTCGTCTTCGGTGTGTTCACGTGTCTTACCGCTTTCATCACCAGTGTGGAGCAGCTGGCTGCATGCCGCGTGCTCACGGAGCTTGGTTTGGGCGGCGCTATCCCGAATGCCCTCGCTTTCGGCTGCGAATACACACCGAGCCGATTCCGTGCATCGCTGACCACCACGATGTACACGGGCATGCCTGTCGACTCCATGATTGCCGGAATCTCGGCTTCATACCTGCTCCCACATTACGGCCGGCAATCGCTCATGTTCTCAAGGTATGGCAGAAGGTCCTGTGAACGATGATTCGACCGCGTTGCGCCGCTCGACAACGGCGGGAACTCCCGGCGGCACCCCGGAAGAATGGACATTATTCATGGCAACGGCTATGGTTGGCAGAATTGACGAGGAGTGATCATGAAGAAACTCATACTCAAGGAGTTGAGTCGGTATCGAATCGACACATATGCAGACACAATCTACAGAAATGCGCTCCTCCATGGAGATAGGGAAGCCTTCATCTATGGACGGGAAAGAGTGACGTTTGCGCAGTACAACGAACGAGTGAACCGGCTCGTCCACGCGCTTTACGCAATGGGGCTCTCCAAGGGTGACGGGATAGGCCTCCTTGCGTGGAATCGCCTTGAATGCGCAGACCTCAACGGCGCTGCCATGAAGGGTGGATTCATCCTTTCCCCGTTCAGCCCCAGGATGCGGATCAAGGAATTGGAGTTCATAATCAACTATTCCGAGGTCAAAGCGCTCTTCGTTGGCCCGGAACTCATGGAGATAACGGAGAAACTGAGGCCGCTCCTTCCCAATGTGGCACACTACATCGCCCTGGAAGATGCGCCGGCCGGCATGGCTTCCTATCGCGACCTGCTCGCGACATTTCCGGCACATGAGCCCGACGTGGACCTCAGGGAAGACGACAAGTTCATCATCTTTTATACGAGCGGCACAACCGGAGTTCCTCGCGGAGCGGTGTACACTCACGCTGCCAAACTCCGAGAGGGCAAGAGCAAGGCTCTGACGGTCGGTCTGCAACCCCGGCACAAGCACGTGATGATCCTGCCTCTGTTTCATATCGGAGGCTGGTCCTACTTCTGGGCCTTCTTCTTAGTAGGAGCGAGTAATGTAATCATGCCCAACAGATCTTTCGATCCCCGGGCCACGTTTCAGGTAATACAGGACGAAAGGGCATCGGACGTCCATATCGTACCGACCCAGCTTGCCACCATGTTGGCCACTCCCGACATGGGCCGACACGATGTCTCCAGCCTGGAAAGGATGTGGTACGCCGCGTCTCCCATGCCGACAGAATTGCTCCGCAAGGGAATTGCTGCCTTCGGCGCGATATTTGCTCAGGGGTACGGACAGTCCGAATCTGGCCCGGACATCTCCATTCTCACAAAGGAGTGCCACCAGGTCCTCGACAAGCCCATCGAAGAGCAAAACGTGCTGGCATCATGCGGTCAGCCTTGCCCAGGGGTTCACGTACGCATCGTGGACGATCACGACAGAGATGTTGAGCCCGGGCTGGTTGGAGAGATCGTGGTCCAAAGCAAAGAACTCATGGTCGAATACTGGAAAATGCCCGAGGAAACGCAGAAAACGGTAGTCGATGGGTGGCTCCACACGGGAGACATGGGGTATTACGACGAAAATGGTTTTATTTACATCGTCGACAGAAAGAAGGACATGATCATCACCGGTGGCGAGAACGTGTATCCCCGAGAGGTGGAGGAAATCCTCTACTGCCACCCGGCAGTTCTTGAGGCGGCGGTGATAGGCGTACCTGACGATCAGTGGGTGGAACGGGTTCACGCGGTCATCACCTTGAAGAACGGCCAGGAGGCAAGCCCAGGTGAGGTCATCGCCTTCTGTAAGCAGCATCTTGCCGGGTACAAGGCACCAAAATCTGTAGAATTTGTCGAATCTCTCCCAAGAAACCCATCGGGGAAGTTCCTGAAGAAGGAACTCCGAAAGAAATACTTGCAGGAGAAAGAAAGCAGAAACACGGTAGGGACAATGAGGTAACGCACGGCTGATGTACTGTTGCGGCAATTCAACCAGACTGTGGTCGGGGACGCAGAAATGGCAGCTATAAAGGCAGACGGGGTAATTCACAAAGCATCCGGAACCCGTCGGGTCGGATTCATAGTTAACGGGCAGAATTATCAGTTTCACGTAGGGAGCGAGCCCAGCGAGATCTCCCCAACCCATACCCTCTCCTGGACGCTCAGGGAGATTCTCGGCCTTACGGGCACCAAGATTTCCTGTGACCACGGGGCATGCGGATCCTGTACCGTCATCATGGACGGAAAGGCGGTCCTCTCCTGCCAGATCCTGGCGATTGAGTGCGAGGGAAAGACGATAACCACTATAGAAGGTCTGAGGGATCCAAAAACAGGTGAGCTCGATCCCCTTCAACAATCGTTTATCGACCATGCCGCGTTTCAGTGTGGGTACTGCACTCCGGGAATGATCATGACTGCGAGAGCATTCCTCGATGAAAACCCGCAACCCACAGAGGAAGAAATAAAAGAAGCCCTTTCCGGCAACTTCTGTCGATGCATAAGCCACTACCAGGTAATCAAGGCTGTGATGGCAGTTGTACAGAAGGGGATCGAGCATGGGTGATCGATACAGGTACATAGGGAAGACAATCAGGCGGAGGGATGCCGTGGAGATCGTTACCGGGGCCGCCTTGTACCTTGACGATGTGAAATTTCCGAATGTCCTTCATGGAAAAGTGCTGAGAAGCCCCTATGCACATGCACTCATCAAGAAGATTGACAAAAGCAAGGCTGAGGCACTGCCGGGCGTGAAGGCCGTGCTCACCTGGGAAGATATCCCTGATTGGAGGGGGGGTACACCCCGCATAGTGCGCATCCTTGACAAGAAGGTCAGGTATATGGGGGACGCGGTAGCCCTTGTGGCTGCGACCACGGAGGAAATAGCGGAAGAGGCGCTACGGCTTATCGAAGTGGAATACAAGGTGCTCCCGGCAGTCTTGAATATAGATGCCGCGCTCAAAGACGGCGCTCCAGTCATATATGATGAGTTTCCCGGGAATATTGTCCCTGGCGGAACGGTGATCTACGGACCCAAGTGCTTGAAAGGCGTAATCCGCGGAAATGTACAAGAGGGGTTTGCCGAAGCGGACGTCGTCGCGGAGGGCACCTTTGGTTACGAGAACATTCCCAATGCTCTTCCCCCTGAATCCGTGGGCGCTGTGGCCGCGTGGGAGGAGCCGAACAAGGTTACCCTCTGGAGTACCAGCCAAGCCCCGTACATGGATAAGGTGACCCTCTTTCATGTCTTCAACAGGCAGGTGGAGATACGGAGCATCGGGAATCATGTAGGTGGAAGTTTCGGCACGAAGATCATGTGTTGGCAGGTTCAGGCGTATGCGGTCCTTCTGAGCAGGGCGACCGGTCACCCAGTTAAGGTCATGTTCACCAAAGAAGAACATATGGCTGCGTTCACGCTCAGAGTCGGGTCCCGCATTCATGCCAAAGTGGGGATGAAGAAAGATGGTTCTCTGACAGCCATACAAGGCCGATGGTACGTTGACACGGGCTGCTACTCATTTACGACGCAAGCCCAGGTCGCCGTGGGATCAGGCGAACTCATGATCATGGCGAATTGCCCGAACTGGGACCTGAAGAGCAGCGTGGTTGCCACCAACCGGAACGCATCGGGGAGCACTCGCGGCTTTGGAGGCCAGGAACTGAAATGTTCGTTCATTCCTCTGTTGTCGCTGGCCATGGAAAAGGCCGATCTCGATCCTTTCGAAGTGCTCAAGAAGAATTTTGTTAAACCGGGTGGCGGCTACTTCTGGCGAGACGGTGCGTGGTACGACTATCGCGGCATAGACTATGCCAAAGCCATGGACAAGGGCGCGGCACAGTTCGGCTGGTATAGCAAATGGAAGGGCTGGCTCACTGCCTCGTCGGTTAACGGTACGAGGCGAACAGGTGTCGGTGTGGGCGTCCATGGAAATGCCGACGTGGGCGAAGACGCGGCAGAAGCATACGTACAGCTCGGGCTCAACGGAACGGCTACGATTTTCCTCTGCGTTGCAGAACACGGCACCGGTCAAAAGAGCAACTATGCAAAGATGGCAGCGGAAGTGCTTCAATTGCCCCTGGATAGAATTTCCATGAGCCCGGCTGATTCCTTGGTAACTCCCTTCGAGTTCGGCCCTGTGGGCTCCAGAGGGACGTATGCCATCGGCAGTGCCGTCATCAACGCGGCAGAAGACGCGAAGAACAAACTCTTTCAGCTTGGCAGCGCCAAGCTGGGCACGGACCCCAGCGACCTTGAGACTGTTGATGGGGTGATCCTCGTGAAAGGGCAGCCCGAGAAAAACATCAAATGGCGGGCATTGGGACACGACAGAACCATACTGGGATATGGTCGGTTTGATCCTGATTTTACCGTATGTAACTGTATGATGAGCTTTGTAGAAGTTGAGCTGGACACGGAAACTGGGAAGGTATCCTTGCTTCGAGTAGTCCTCGCGACCGATGTGGGACAGATTATAGACCCGCAGGGCCTGGAAGGGCAGCTCAATGGATGTCTCGGTTCCGCGGGCATAGACAGCGCCATCTTCGAAGAAACGGTGTTGGATCCGTCATCAGGACATATCCTCAATGCGAATCTCATTGATTACAAATGGCGGACATTTGTCGAACTCCCGATCATGGAGCAAGTGGTGCTCGAGACGCCCATGCCCACCCACCGCTTTCATGCGGTCGGAGTCGGAGAAATTGCTACATCCCCCGGGCCGTCGGCTGTACTCATGGCAGTTTCGAACGCAGTCGGTTCATGGCTTCACGAGTATCCCGTCACTCCTGAAAAGGTGCTCAAGGCTCTGCGAAAGTCAGGCCATTCAGGTGGAGGCACGAGATGAAGCACTTTGATCATCACGATGCGTTCTCGCTCGATGAGGCTTCGGAATTTCTGAGAGTCTACCAAGGCAATGCAAAAGTCATCGCGGGAGGCACCGATCTCCTGGGAGCGTTGAGGAACGAGACAGTCCCGCAGTACCCGGAAGCATTGATCAACATCAAGACCGTTCGTGATCTTGACTACATCAGGGATGACGGGGATGGTCTCACAATAGGCGCTCTCACCAAACTAACTGATATTTGCAAATCGCCGCTCGTTCAAGGAGACTACCGATTGCTCAGAGAGGCAGCATTTTCAGTGGCGTCTCCCCATATTCGTAACATGGCAACCATCGGGGGAAACCTTGCCCAAGACGTACGCTGCTGGTTCTACCGATACCCACGTCAAATAGGCGGACCCATCGTTTGCTTGCGAAAGGGGGGAAGATTCTGTAATGCCTTGGCCGGCGACAACCGTTACCATTCGATCTTCGGCCCTGCAGGAATCGGTGACACCGCCTCCGAGTCCAGTCCGGTTCGCAAGGGCTGCTTCGCGGTGAATCCGTCCGACATCGCAGTTGCTCTGGTAGCATTGGACGCCCGAATCATCACCACCAGGCGCTCCCTGCCTGCGGAACTCTTCTTCAAAGCCAGCGCGACGAGTTCTCACGTCCTGGAACCGGACGAGCTGATAAGAGAGATTCAAGTCCCGAAACCACTGCCCCTAGCCAGGCAGAGGTACGAAAAATTCGTTCTCAGAAAACCGATCGATTTCGCGATGGTGAGCGTGGCAGCAATCTTCACCTTCGACGATGATGTCTGCCAAGACGCGCACGTGGTGCTCGGAGCGGTGGCTCCCGCGCCGCTGAGAATTCGGAATGCTGAAGACATTCTCAAAGGAAGGCAGATCAATGAGGAACTTGCTGAAGAGGCGGCAGATCTGGCCCTTCAAGGCGCAACAGCGCTTAGGATGAATGAATACAAAGTGGCAATCGCGAGGGGACTCCTGAAACGGACAATCTGGCCCAAGAGGCCTGCTTGTTCGGCTGAATAGCAGTCCACCGAATGGCCTCTTGCGTATCCGGGGACATGCCGTAACCTTGCTGGAGCACCCATCCGAATAATATTACGGGCCTCTGCCGCCTCCTTGCTCTGCTCATTTCCGAAGCCATTTCAATGCTTTCTGGTAGTCCTTCTGGCTCCTCCTCCTGCCGCATACATGTTGCCCGAGTTGGGCTCTCCCATAGGGTCTCCCTGCTCTGCGGCCCTGAGGTACCAGTTCGCGGCCGCCTGATAGTCTCTCGAACCCCCCATGGCGGTAACCGCCACAACGAACGATGAAAGTCTGCCATCGAAGGGGACTTTCATGGGAATGCGTTTTCAAGCGGGCAACACTTTCGGCAAACTTCTTTCGCTACGAACGGCCAGGCCTGACTGCGCTTCAGGGGCATACCGCCGGCAGACCAAAGTCACTTACGTGATCGCTCATCGGTATGAGCGCTTCTCTGACGGAGGTAGGCAACAGGTCGTGATCTCAAAACAACAAACAATCCACTTCAGCTTCTGGACATGATGGCAGGGTAGGGCGGCCTGGTACCATTTTTCTATCGCGATTCGTGTCCTCTCGTGGATTTTGGGGACCAAGATGGATCGACAGAAATGAGATCACACGACATTTTGACAGACGATAGTTATTGCTGAGGTCTGTTTGGGCCTTTCACGCAGGCGACAGGGGGCAGAAAGCGCCAGGCTCGGTACCCGGACCATAACGGCTCAGGGTCCATGTCATGAATCCCTTAATCGCAAAAGGATTTTTAATGGACTCCGATGTGGAGATAGCCCATCGGGGCATTTAGGAGCTGGAGGCCTCAGAGGCAGTAACGGCCTTCTTCGCCAGGCCGGATCCGACACGGACGTGCGGATCGAGCAGGTGGCGGCAAATCTGGGGCAACGGTGAAGGGGCTGTTCGATCGATCAAGAGGGTTGAACTGCTCGGTGATAAGGAAGGTTTTTTCAGGGCTACCTCTTCGAGGTGGCCAACCTTGCCGTTTCCTACACGCGAGCCTCGGGGCGTGCGTTCCGAGAAAGCGCCAAAAGGAACTATCCGCGCACACCTGTTTCAACTCAAGGCATGATGTCTCCTCACCCCAGACTACACGCATTTTGCGTTCGCTCTGATGAGGCAGCGTCCAGCCGTGGCTACAACCCGAGCCGAGAACTGTCGCCACCGGTTGAAAAATTGGAACTCTCAGGGTCTCTCGAGCTTGTGGGCGCTTCCTCTCGCGGTTCGGGTCGCGAGTACTGGCGGCTGGAAAAGCCGCTTTCGTCATTTCTCTGGCGTTCCGACGACTCCGAGGGCCGTCCCTTATCTTTCTCTTTCCGCGCGAGACGGGTCTTCTCTGTGGTGAATTTCTTCCCTTTGCGCGACACGGGGATCGACACTACCACGGATTCCGGGCCAAGACCGGCTTTGGTCAGTTCCAACGTGTGTGGAACCGCGACCTGCAGATTATGGACGATGAGCCTACCGTCACGACTGGTCGTTCCCACGCGTTTGCCGTCGATGGCCACATGAACGTCTCCCGGGTCCGTGACGATTTCGAGAGACCCAAAGGCCTGTTTGAGGTTCACGGGATTGGGCCGGATGTGCATTTTCGCCTCGGAAAAGAGGAACGGCCCCACTTGCCTGCCGTTTACTAGGACATCCGCCATCGGAGGATTGCAAGCGAGTTCGAGCACGGTGGCCGGTTGATCGCCAAAGCGGGCCACCACGGAAAGAGGAAAGATCCCTTCAACGGTTCCCTCGAATTGAGGATGCTGCACGCCTTCGCTCTCAGTCTTGGTTCTTTCATAGGCGTATTGGTATGCTGTCGTTGACAGAGACCACGCCGTTCTCGTCCGTGTCCGCTGCACCTTTGAGCCCCTGAAGCTTGTCTTGCAAAATGGCCGATCCGCGGGAAAGCATGCTTTCGTCCGAAAAACGAATGAGTGCAAAACGGCGATTGACAGCGAATAGTTCTATGGATAAAATGAGAACATAGGCATAGGGATTTCTTTTCGGGAATCAGTGTAGGACTATCGGAGCTTTTCTAGGGCTCACCGACGCCTGGATCCATCACGACGCAACACCGCTGGGGGGTATGCCGACGCGATCCCATCTATTGCCGCGCTTGTCTGGTCGGGACGCATCACGTTTCGCGTAGACGTGCGCCATTTTAGTTTCCCTCATTGCACACATTGTTCCTCTTTCTTTCGCCTATCGGTATAGCACTCAGCCTCAGCATTGTCAGGGGCAAGCTCATGTGCAACACAGGACAAAAAAGAGGTGGCCGGAAGAGCGGGAGGCTGTATCTCTACTGTCTTTCCGCCGCGTTTGCTCTGATTTGGTGGATCGTCCTTTCGGTCGGAGTCAGCGTGGAGGCTAGCGGCCGGCACAGGCACGGAGGCCATTCTTCGGGTGGAGGAATCGGCGTTGGGATTCGCATCAACATAGGCCCGGGACTGAGGATGCCGTCGGGATCTACGGAAGAGCCGGAGGCCCCGATAGAAGTCCCGTCTTGGGACGACACGTCCTCGGAGGAGGTTTCAAGACCATCCAGAGTCGAGCCGGTGGTGACAGGGCCCCCGCGCAAACTGGCTGAACGTCGCGTCCCTTATTTGGCCGAGCTGGCAATGGACATTGACAGGACCCTTGTGGACCTTTCGCTCACGGACCCTGAGAACGCAGTCAAGTTGTACAAGGGCGCGTTTCTCAAAGCCAAGAACTCAAAGGACGTGCAAGGTCAGATAGAGGCACAGACGAACCTTGGGCACGTGTATTACCTGACCGCACAGTTGGAACGAGCCGGCGAGAACTACCAACGAGCATTGGAGCAGCTTCGACAGCTTGGCAGACCTCAGCAGGAGGCAGTGGCGCTGAGGAATCTTGCCGCTACTTTTACCGCGTTCGCCGAATACAAGGATGCGGAAAAGCTCGGGCTCGAAGCGCTCCGCATATTCACAGACAGCAATAAAACTCGGGACGCTCAGATGGTCCTGAACAACATCGGGGTACTGGAAAAGAATCGTGGCCGTTTTGAGAAAGCAGTGACCATGTACGAGCGAGGTCTGGAACAAAATCCCGAACCTGACGGAACTCGTGTGCTGATCTCAAAAAACCTGGGCAACCTGTACCTTATGCGCGGGCAATTTTCAGAAGCGATAAAAGCCTATGAAGAGTCACTTCAGGAGTCCCAGAAGATTGGAGATTCGAAAGCGGAAGGAGCCGCGCGCATCCTTGAGGCACAGGCGTATGCCCGATGGGGCAAGCTCGATCAGGCGTTGGAGACCGGTCTGGCAGCTCTGCAAGGGCTTGCAAAAGCTGGTGCGCCCACGGACTGGGCCAAGAAGGTCATGGGAGATCTGTGCCTCGACGCTCGCAGACCCACGGAGGCTGAGCCGTATCTCAAGGAAGCGGACTATGATTCGTCCCTGGGGCGTTTGGCGCTCGTCCAGTCCGACCCTGAAACGGCCAAGAAGCATTATCAACAGCTCTTGAAAGCTGCGGAGAAGGAAGGCAACTTGGACGAACTTTTCACTGCTTACACCGGATTGGGCAAATCTTTCGAAGCGCTGAAAAGATATCGAGACGCGGAGAAGAACTACGCCAAGGCGTTTGAAATCACAGAAGAGATCCGATCGACCCTGCTTCTTTCAGAAAGACGGAACTTCTTTTGTCAGAAGATTAACGGATTTTCCAGGTGCGAGCCTGCCAAAGGGCTCGTTCGTGTGACCCTCAAGCAGCACAGGGGAGCGGAGAGCGTCTATCCGAGCGAGGCCACAAAAGCGAGGGAGTTTGCTGACAACCTATTTCTCCGGGCCAAAGGCCCACACTTCGACGTTCCTTGGAAAACCTGCGAAGATGAAATGGCGGTCAACGACAAGCTCGCTTCATTGCTGATCGGCTTGAACGTAATACCCAAGCCTCTTTACAATGAACGGTACGCTTACCTCACCACACAAATCAAACGAGCGGAATCCACGAAAAAGGCCTTTGTCCAGAAAATCTCGAAAGAGCACAAGGGCTATGCTTCAGTCAAATATCCCAAGCCAGTAACCCTTGCAAGAAGCGGCATCAGGAAGGGTGAATACGTGGTGCTTTTCGATATTGTGGGCGAGGGGGTGGCGGTCCGCCTCCTCAAGGGCAAGCACGTGGTTAAGGCTTCCTTGATCGAGTGGGATCCTGACGATTTCGAGCAAGCTGTCGAAAACTATCGCAAGCCATTCGAACAAGCGCGTTTGACGGCTTTTGATCCACAGGGAGCAGCGTCTTTGTACAAGAGGCTTTTGGAAGAAGTGATTAGCGAGGTGCCTCAGGGGCGGCCGATCACCATAATCCCGGATGGACTGCTCGCGCTGCTGCCGTTTGAAGCCCTCGTCACGGGCGGGACCGCGAGCTGGAGCAGAGCTGAGTGGGGCGATTATCCTCAGGGGCTCACGTACCTGGGAGACGTTCATCCAATCCTCTACTATCGATCACTTACGGCCTTGACTCTTTCGCGGACGCTCAGGCAATCGCCTAAGAAAGTCAGTCGGCTCCTCGTCGTAGCGGACCCCGTATTCTCGGTGACGGACGCAAGACTTCAGGGTGCTGTTCCTGAGGTAGAGTTGGCCAAGAAGGACGGGGACCGACAGACTATCCTCATGGCCGAGATTGCAGACGAGAGCGGCGGGTGCTTCAGACTGCGAAGATTGAGTGGCTCCGGCACGCTCGCCAAGAACCTGGCAAAGACTTACGGAGAAGCGTGTGACGTCTACACGGGGCTTGAAGCGACCAAGAGCAAACTCGTGAACGAGATCGCTCCCTCTCTCAGCAACTATGGAGCAATTGTGTTCGCCACACACGGTTTTGCCGGCAATTCCATACCTGGAATCATGGAGCCGGTCATGGCCTTGACCATGACACCCCCTGGAACGGACGGCTTTGTCACCATGAGCGAAGTTGCTGGGTGGAAGATGGACGCTGACGTGGTGGCGCTCACCGCATGCAAAACCGGTGTAGGGGTCAGGCTCGCGGGCGAAGGTATTATGAGCATGGGCCGAGCGTTTCAATGCGCGGGGGCGAAGTCAGTGGCCATGAGCCTCTGGTCAGTCTCAGAAGAATCTTCAGTGCTCTTGATGGATGAGTTCTTTAGGAACCTTAAAGCTGGGAAAGGAAAGTTGGAATCGTGGACGACCGCTCGCGCGCACGTACGGAAATCCGGTTTTGACCATCCCTTTTTCTGGGCAGCGTTCGTGCTGGTCGGCGATGCCCAATAGGCGTGCTACGAAGCCCGCTTCGCACACGCGGGGGCATGATCAAGGGGGACATCTGCGGTCGGCAGACCCAGCAAACGACTCACCGCAGAATACGGTGGTGGATTATGGGTACAGGGTCGAACTTGACAGAAGGGCTTAGGTGAAGTATCCTCAACCCGTGAACATAAGAGGATTTTTGGAAACGTGGCGACGGTTTTGCCCGTGCTGCCTTTGGTAAGAGGTCATGCGACGCCAGTTCCGGGGACCGGGGACCACGTGGTACAAGGTACATTGGCATTAACATCCCAAAATGGCCAAGGCTCTGCGTAATTCCACTGACCAGGAGGTGAGGCGACAATGACAACAGACAACCTCTTTTTCAATCCTTTTCGTATCATCAGTCCCCGGCTCGATGCCGAGGCGTCCAGACTGACTGAGATGTTCGAGTCTCCGCCCAAGGAAGTGACATCTGCGGAAGAGGGGTTACTCGTGATGACGGGAAAGCTGATCGAGTTAGCCGGCCTGATACGGAAGGCACTGGTTCTCGCTGATGCGGTTACCCTTGACCGATGCAGCAAACTGGCGAGAGACATTCGGGAAGAGGAGAAAGAACTCACTGAGCACCTTGTGAACGTGCCAAAGGGGACATCAGACGCGATGCTCAAGGCGGTAATCCTCTATCCCGGTCACCTTGAGAGAGCTGGCGACTTCCTCGAAAGCCTCATAAACGTCAGCCGCAGCAAGGCCGAGAGTGCACTCCCTTTCAGTGACAAAGTAAACAAAGACCTGGACGAACTGTTCGGGCTCTTTGTGGAAATGCTCAAGAACTTCCGCGATGCCCTCGTAACCCGCAACCGCGTCCTACTGGAAACCATCATCAACCAGGAAGATCGGCTCGGCCAGATGGTCGTCGACTTGGGCCTTGCTCACGAGGACCGGTTGCTCGCGTGCCAGTGCTCTCCCAAAGCCTCGCCCATTTACTTGGCCGTTCTGTATGCAATAAGAAACGCGAGCCACCACTTCAAGGTAGTGAGCGAGAGTCTCCTTAACTTGTCAGCAATGCAGAAGATCTAGGAGGAGAACCGGTGCTGCGATCTTGAAGTTCCCTCTGAAGAAGAGCATTCGCGCCTTGGGGACTACCCGATCTCCTCTCATCCGTAGACTTCTCCTCATGCTACGCACCACAAGGTTTGGGCAAGAGCCTAACCTCGTACCTGATCACGGGCCAGGCAAAGTCTTTTCCCGAAGAGCAACCTCAGGAAGGCTTGGCTCGGATTCACTGGTAATCGGTCAGGGACGCCTCTCCAAAACCCGCCGAATGGATGGAGTCTTGTTCTCGGCCCCCTATATCAGCGGGGGAAATATCGTCCCTCGCTTGCTCCCACCTTCTTTTGAGGTGAGTGACCTTGTGTTCCAATTCCGTTTTTCGAGGTTCCCATATTGTTTGGCACTCAGTGCTGAGTTTGTTGATTCTATGCCCTGGCTCGTCGACGATCATGTGTAATTCGTTGACCTGAGGAAACAAATCTCCACTACGAGCGACGCAGAGCCGTCGAATCTTCGTTCAGGGGCCCCCCGGCACCTTTCACAAGCTCGAGCCATTCGCTCAGAAACTTCTGGCAGCGGCCACAATCCTTATTATGGCTTGCTATGTGTTTTCGGCTCCGATTCTGTGACCGACAAACTCTAAGGGCCTCAAGACAAGGCAGCGTTTCAGATTGTATTGAAACGCCGCCCTCATATGTTGCCAATAGTCTTCGTGAGCGTTCAAGACACCCGTCAATTCGCGGCGGCTATCGCCTTCTGATCATCCGATTTGCCGTTCAGAATACACTTCAGAATCCCTCGAAGGCGTTTATGCTCCGATCAATCAGGCGAGGTCGAAGCGGTCAAGGTTCATTACCTTGTTCCACACCGCCACAAAGTCGTGCAGGAACTTCTCCTGAGAGTCCTCACATCCGTAGACTTCCGCCAAGGCCCGGAGTTGGGAGTTCGAACCGAAGATGAGGTCCACGCGGGTGCCTGTCCACTTGAGTTCGCCCGTTGCCCGATCGCGACCCTCGAACAGGTTTTGGTCTTCCGAGGTTGCCTTCCACGTCGTTCTCATGTCGAGCAGATTCACGAAGAAGTCATTGGTGAGCGTCTCCGGCCGCTTGGTGAAGACGCCGTGCGGGGACAGTCCGAAGTTGGCATTCAACACGCGCATGCCGCCAACGAGAACCGTCATCTCAGGGGCGGTCAGGGTCAGCAGTTGCGCACGATCGACCAGCAATTCCTCTGCCGATACGGCGTATTTGGTTTTGAGGTAGTTACGGAACCCGTCTGCAGCCGGTTCGAGTACCGCGAATGACTCCACGTCGGTTTGCTCCTGCGACGCATCCATGCGTCCGGGCGTGAAGGGGACGGTCACCTCGTGACCGGCATTCTTCGCGGCTTGCTCTACCCCTGCGCATCCACCTAGTACGATCAAGTCCGCGAGCGACACCTTTTTCCCGCCGGACTGTGATTTGTTGAAGTCCTTTTGGATTCCCTCGAGGGTCTGCAGCACAGTCTTCAGTTGGGCTGGTTGGTTGACTTCCCAATCCCTTTGCGGCGTGAGACGAATACGCGCCCCGTTCGCACCGCCGCGCTTATCCGAGCCACGGAACGTGGATGCCGACGCCCACGCGGTCGAGACCAGTTCCCGGATGGACAGGCCCGAAGCCAGGATCTTGCCCTTAAGGTCTGCGATGTCCTGAGCGTCGATCAGCCGATGATCGACAGCGGGTACCGGGTCTTGCCAGATGAGTTCTTCTGACGGAACCTCCGGGCCAAGATAGCGCGAGCGCGGCCCCATATCGCGGTGGATCAGCTTGAACCACGCCCGGGCGAACGCGTCCGCCAACTGATCCGGATTCTCCATGAAGCGCCGTGAAATCTTTTCGTATACAGGGTCGACCCTCAGGGCAATGTCCGTGGTCAGCATGGCCGGCGCGTGACGTTTTTTCGGGTCGTGTGCATCCGGCACGGTACCGGCCCCTGCGTCACCCTTCGGCTTCCACTGGTACGCGCCGGCCGGGCTCTTCGTCAGTTCCCATTCGAAACCAAACAGTATCCGGAAGAAATTGTTGCTCCACTTCGTGGGCGTGTTGGTCCAGATGACCTCCAGGCCGCTGGTGATCGTGTCGCCGCCTTTGCCCGTTCCGAAACTGCTCTTCCAGCCGAGGCCCTGTTCCTCGATGGGGGCCGCTTCAGGCTCAGGCCCCACATGCGACGCCGGGCCGGCACCGTGGGTTTTGCCGAACGCGTGACCGCCCGCGATGAGCGCCACAGTCTCTTCGTCGTTCATCGCCATGCGAGCGAAGACCTCACGGATATCCTTGGCCGCCAAGAGAGGATCCGGGTTGCCGTCCGGCCCTTCCGGGTTGACGTAGATCAGGCCCATCTGTACGGCCGCCAAGGGGTTTTCCAGATCCCGTTCGCCGGTGTAACGGCTCTCCGGCTTGTCGCTTGTAGCCAACCATTCTTTTTCGGAACCCCAGTAGGTTTCATCCGGCTCCCAGATATCCTCGCGGCCGAAGCCGAACCCGAAGGTCTTGAAGCCCATCGACTCCAGCGCGCAGTTGCCCGCGAAGATAATGAGGTCGGCCCAGGAGATCTTGCGGCCGTATTTCTGCTTGATCGGCCAGAGCAGCCGCCGCGCCTTGTCGAGACTCACGTTGTCGGGCCAGCTGTTGAGGGGCGCAAAGCGTTGGGCGCCGGCTCCCCCGCCCCCGCGGCCGTCGCCGATACGGTATGTGCCCGCACTGTGCCACGCCATGCGAATGAACAACGGCCCGTAGTGACCGAAATCGGCCGGCCACCAGTCCTGCGAGTCGGTCATCAGCGCATAGAGGTCCTTCTTCAAGGCCTCCAGGTCGAGTTTCTTGAATTCCTCAGCGTAGTTGAACTCCTCACCCATCGGGTTGCTCAGGTGAGAGTTCTGATGGAGCATCTTGAGGTTCAACTGGTTCGGCCACCAGTCCCGGTTCGACGTGCCAACGGCAGCAGTGGGTTTCTGAGCCCCGCCCGTTACCGGGCATTTGCTATCTTCATTCATCAAGTTTCCTCCTTTGTTGTCCGAATTTATGTCGGTCTGTTCGCTCCGGCGATTTGAAACCTCCTTTGGCTTGTTTGAATCCGTGGAAGAAACTAAATAGGAACTCATCCTATCTGGGTATAGTACCCATCAGAATGCTGCCAGTCAAGGGCGATTATGGGCAGTCTCACCATGGAGGGCAGAAACGCCGCAAAAAGGAGCCACATGGGGGACCAGAACTAGCGGAAGTCGCTCATTCGGAAATTGCAACGAAGAATTATGGTCTCTTGCTCTTTGAAGAGCATTTGGAACATACCCCCACGATTTGCACATGCTTTGCTTCAGCATGCCCCCACCTCTCTATTCCAGGCGGAGGCTTCAGATCTTCGAAATCAGGCCAATAGAAATCCGTGAGATTTCTGCACACAGTGCAAATCAGGTGGTGGTGAATCTTGAGGTTTGGATCGAAGCGTGTTTTGTCAACAACCTGGACTCGTCCGATGAGTCCGTAGCTTTCGAGCGCAGTAAGGGTCCTATAAATAGTATCAAGGGAGATGGACGGGAGGCGATCCCTTACCCTCCTGTAAATGTCCTCGGCAGATGGATGATCGTCGGCTTTCATTACTTCAAGAAAGATCTCGAATCGCTGCGGGGTAAACTTGATTCCTCGATCTTTGCAGACTCTTCTAAAAGCATCAAATTCGTGTTCCAGCAATTCACGCTTTTTCTCGTCTTTCACCTTGGTTCTCTTCTTGGCGAGGAGGTTTTCTTCATTACTAACAGGCTGTTGCGGAACGCAATGCTTTCCCGACAACGTGCCACGATGGGGCCGGTTGGCGCCAATCCACGAAGACAGACCCAGCCGAACCCCAGGTATGTCAGGCTGATAGGAGCCTGCCCGAGACGTGGAACCGATTGTCGGGGCAAACGCGTAACACGATTCGAACCCTGCATGGGGTTCCGCTACAGGCTCCTAGGCAATCACACTTGAGTCACTAAGTCAAGCACAGGTTGAGAACGGCTGTTCAACTGTAAGCGTCTCAAATCAGAAGGCGATCGACGCATCACACCTTGTCGGATCGGTAGCCGCAATTGAAGGGCATGGAGACGGGAAGATGGAGTCGGAAAAGGGGAGGTCAGCAATTGATTGTGCTGCCCGTACGAGACAATCTATCGTGTGAATTTCACGCGATTACAGACAAATTTCCAGGCATTTTCAGGGGCGTTTGTGGAAAATCGCACGGAAACCGGCAATAAGCCGCTCCCGGCATAGCCTGGTACGGGGAAATCAGGCGTCCCGAACACGGACTGAGAAAATCTTCAGGGCAATAGCGTCATCTGGCTTCGTCTCTTTCGAGCGCGCTTTCGATTCGGTCGCTTCCCGGCTCTGGCGTACGAGATACACGGTCAAAGCTTCGCATCGATCGAATATCAGGCCGGCCAGTGGACGCAGACGGTCGCTTACCGAGGTTCCTTGGAACTGGCTTCTGATATTCCATCCCTCAGTCTTTGCCGTCGTAGTATTCCACCACGAAGTCGGTCATAGCATGCTATCCGGACTGCGCGTATCGGCTGTCAAAGAATTGGAGCCCAGCTCTTGACTCGTGGGTCCACTGTTGTCCGTCGAACATGTCGACCGTGCCTGTTCCATCGGCTACCCTGATTTCGAGTATGGGCACATCCACCCAGGTCTGGCAGGGGTCGATGCTATAGTGCCACATTCCTTGTCCGTACGCATACCAGATGCCCGTGGATGCATCCCGGTACACCTCGTTCCCGGGCATCGTCACCCAGCGTTCGCCTGTTTCCGGCGCTTTCAGCCGTGCTCCTTCGCCGTAGTTTTCGAGCCACACCTCGGCTCCGTCGTCGTATACGATGTGGATGGGGCTCCTTTCGTTGAAGGACATTTGATTTGCGTCCCCCCCAAGCCTTTTGAAAGTCTCCGGCCTGCAAAGTCAGATTAATTGCGTTGTAACGAGTGATTTCTCGGTCAGGCGTTTCGCATCCACTCGTCTGTTAGGAATGGAAGCATCTCTTTTCTCGCAAGGACGATCATTTCGCACCGTGGGCTCGGAGGACATTCGCCGTCGCATGGTTCCCAATTGCTAGAGCGTAATTCAGAGGTGTCATTCCATTTACAGTATCCTTCGCGTTGACATCGGCGCCTGCACTCAAGAGCGAATTTACTGATTCTGCGCATCCAAACAGGGCGGCCCAATGCAAAGGGGTGCCGCCTTTCTTATCCCTTGCATTGACATCCGCTCCTGCATCCAGAAGAGCCTTTAGCACCCCGGGGGAATAGTTAATCCCAGCCCAGAACAACGACGTGCGACCATGGTTATCTCTTGTATCAACATCGGCTCCTCGCGAGAGAAGGACTCGGTACTGCGCGGGCATGTGCCGTGACGACCGCTCTCAACAACGGGAAGAAACCGCCAGTAGTCCTCGCATACACATCAGCCCCATTGGACAGAAGGATCTTGATCACATCAGGCTGTCCATTAGCGCAGGCCATATGCAGTGGGGTGTAGCCCGCGGGATTCTTGGCGTTCACGCCGACCTCGTGAGCGAGGAGGACCTTCACCACAGCAGCGTGCCCATATTGGCAAGCCAGATGTAACGGTGTGAAGCCAAACGCGTCACGGGCTTCAGGCGCTGCGCCTTGCCGAAGCAGAGCCTCCACCTCGTCAGCATGACCGTTCTTACAAGCCATATGCAACGGTGTGCGGCCAAACTCTCCCTTGGCGCCGAGACACTCTGTTCCTTGAGGATTCTGCCCCGGTGCCTTCAGCTCACCGTTGACCGTACCAGCAAGCGCCGAGCTATTGATCACGCCCTGGCAATGGACCCCATCGGCGAGGAAGACAAGGGTCGAAGTAAGACACGAGAATAGTATAACCATAGTGTGCCTAAGACCGTCGGTCATCACGAACCTCGCTGAATTGAGCCTATTCCGTTGCCCCATGAGCTTTGAGAAGATCTACTATTTCCGTATATCCGCTCTTCAGGGCCCATCCCAGGGCTGTTTTCTGATACTTACTGTCCCTCGCATTAATGTCCGCCCCAGCGCTCAGCAGGAGCTCGATCACCTTTGTGAGGTCAGGCGGATGCTCTGAATCGTGGCGACGCCAGTCCAGAGACCCCATTCCTGCGGCTGCGATGAGAGGTGTCATGTCGTCGTGGGCCTTGGCATTGACGTTGGCGCCATTAGAGAGGAGCAGCTTTACCACATCGCCATGAACCGTGGAACAGGCACGATGCAAAGGAGTCTGGCCTCGCTCATCCCGTGCATCGACCTCTGCCCTGGCCGCCAAAAGTAATTGCACAGCTTTTGTGTTGCCTTCCCCTGCGGCATAGTGCAGAGCGGTCGAGCCATTGCTGGCCTTGACATTCACTGCTGCTCCGTGGCCTAGTAGAATTCTCAGCGCTGGTGTCCTCCCATTCCTCGCTGCCCACATGAGAGGCGTGAGACCTGCTGGATCCCTGGCATCAATGTCCGCTCCAGCTGTGAGGAGGATTTCCATGGCTTCAGGATCGCGACAATAGAAAGAAGCAGCCTCATGTAGGGCAGTCGTCCCTCGCGGATTTCTATTATTCACATCGGCCCCAGCGGCCAGAAGGACCTTGATGCACTCGCAATGGCAGTTCTGGGCAGCAAATCGCAATGGGGTCATGGAGCTTTTGTTCCTGGTGTCGATTTCAGCTCCTGCAGCGACGAGGACTCTCACGACTTCCGGGTGACCACGGGATGCGGCATGCAAGGCCGTGTCGCCAAGGGGGGACTTTGCGTTCACGTCTGCGCCGGCATCGATGAGAAGTCTCACTGCATCGATGGCACCGTAATCTGAAGCCCAGAATAGAGCCGTCCAGCCGTGTCTATCCCGTCCTTGAGGATTCGCACCCCGAGCAAGCAGGAATTCCACAACTTGCATGTGACAGCGTCTTGAAGCGGCCATAAGGGGCGTAACGCCGTGATCATCCCGAGCTTCTACATCCGCTCCTCTGGAAAGAAGGTCTTTCACTTCAGGCAGATCGCCCTTTTCGGCAGCGTCAATGAGCTGGGCATTCATTCCGGCAGAGACAGCAGGCTGAGAGCCTGCCAGGGCGAGCATTATCGTGAGACCGCCTATAGCCACGATCTGTCGAATGTGCATCCGTTGAATCACGAGCAACCTCATTTCCCATGAGTCGGAAGTTCGGCAGCCTCAAAGCGATCACTATTCGGAGTCGCATCGGTGCCTATTACCGTCGCTGCGTTCGGCTGCCAGGCCATACGTTCTCGGGATGGACACAAAATGGACACAGTGGTGCCCCTAAAAAGAAAAACCGCCTGACTCGGCTATGCTCAAGCAGGCGGATTATCGGAGTTTTTGTGGTGCGTCCTAAGAGATTCGAACTCCCGACCTTCTGATCCGTAGTCAGTAAAATTGGTAGATTCACACAACATTCGCTCTGCTTTCTCCTTTGATTTCATTCCCTTCTGAGACGGCAAGAGTCATGCCAAGACATTTGAGACCGAAAAAAAGTAACAAAATGGAAACAAGCAGTAGGCACAAAACCTCACGTAAGCGCCTCCCCGATGGGACCCAGAAGTGTGTAAAAATTGCGCATGACTGGGGGGCTGTCCCTCACCAGCGTCCCTCTTGATGTGCGGAATCGCACTCTCTTGTATGATTGACCGATTTGCAGCCCCCCCTACATGCACCACTCATTTACCACTGTGAAGAGATAATGACCTCAAGGCAAGAGGAAAAGGACGCGACAAGCGCACAGAACTCCTCCGTGTCTTCCCAAGTGGAGCGGCCTGCAATGGCTGTTATAAGACGCCATGAACAAGACCTTCGAGACATTCTCCGTCACGCAGATGCGACCTTGGACATGGGGCCGGGATACCACGCGCCATTGAAGATGGGCAGGCATCTCTTGTGGCTCTATGACAGGCCCGAGCAACCGGCAGAGGATATGCGCCTTGTCGCGGACGACTGCCCTGCAGAAAACCTCGAGGAACTTGACCAGTAACCATTACCCCCGTGAAAGGAGACGGTCATGAAGAGAGGGATGATTGTCGTTGCGCCGTTGTGCCTGTTCGCAGGCGAGGCCCTGGCTACCCCGTTTTATGTGTGCATGAAGCGACTGGCCATGCGAGGCGGAGGGACCTGCACCGCCTGCAAGAATGTTGACACACGAAGCATGTCCCTGTCTGCAGATGACGCGTGCGGAGGTTTGCCGAGCCCTTATTTCCACGATGAGATTGAAGCACGTAAGTTCATGAACGTCCGGTGGGATTGCAACTGAGGCCGAGAAAAGGACCGTGACCGGGAGAAAGATCTCTGGTGACGACATCAACGACCCCGGTAGATCAATGTTTGCCTGGGTTCGTTACTCCCCGTCTTCACGTATCCCGCTTCCGTTGAGAAGTCTTGATTCCCTTGGAGCGGTCGACAGAAATCGGCGTTCCTAACATCCTGATTCCACCAACGAAAGTGTTCTCCGGGCTGACTCGTGTTTTTCTTGACATTGCTTACCTTTGCATATAGCTTGTCTGAAATTATGAGAGCATTGCCATTCCGGCGCTTGGTTATCTCTCGGTGAAGCCGACTGCGTGTCCAAAGCTTACAGAGAGGAAGCGGAGAGCTGGAGATAACCGGACCGTTGGCCGTTGTTGCTACCCCGTGAAGGGGTTATCGACACACGGACATTGAGGTTTTCTGCTGCTTGGGAGTGGCATAGTTCTGTGTCCCTGGGGCGTGCCAGGGATTTTGTATTGATGGTTGGGCGTTTCGCAACACCGGGCCGTTTGTCAGGAGGTATGGGTAAATGAGAAAGAGATTTAGTGTCGTTCTGGCACTGACGTTATTTCTGGCTTTTCCTATCGGCGTATCGGCACAGGGGTGGTTTGGCGGCCTGTTTGGTGCGGGCAGCCAAGGCGACTCCTGTTGCGCTCCCTGCGAACCGTGTTGCCCAAGTTCGCTGAAGTTCGACGTCGGCTACCTTTTTGGGGACAGGGGCGTGACGGAACGACTCGACAGTGAACGGAGATGGCAACTTTTTTGGCCGACGCGGCGTCAAACACGAATTTTCCCTCGAGGGCGTGCAGCTTGGGGCCACTGTGCAAGCGCCTCTCAAGGACGACTTTGCCATTCTGCTCCGGGGGACGTGGCTGATACCTTCTCAGGCAAAGGCAAGCCAGACCGACGACGACATCACGTTCACAGCGGCTCGTGACTGGAGCACCAAACTGCAATACTACACATTGGAAGGTGCCATGATGTACCCGGCGTGCGCACCGTGCAACTTCCTGGCAGGGTTCCGCTTCGATTCCTTGATTACAGATTTCAGAAATCCTGTCAGGAAAACAGACTTCAGCAGCTCGCGCCCTTCTGACCATATGGAGCACACGTATAACGCATACATCCCCTATGTGGGCCTCGCAGTCAACTATGGCCAAGCACTTCGAGTATGGATCGTCGGAACGCCGATACTCTGGGGCCAAGTGAAGACTCGGGAGACTGTGGGGTCGGGTGTGGATTCACTCGGATGGAAATGTAATAATTTCACCAACAGCTACTTCTTCGAAGCCGCAATCGACTATGAAATGAACTTATTTGGCGGAACTGCCGGGGTCCTCGCCAAATGGACCTCTCTCTACACCAAGGGTAACGCTACGTTTCGCGATGATTTCGCTGGTGTTGTTTTTGAGCACGACCCGCTCGACATAAGTGTGAGCAGGCAGAACGTGCTTCTGGCCGCCCAGTTCAGCCTGCCCTTTACCAGCCCTTGGTAGACGGCAGACCCCGTCCTGAGAGGGATTACTGGGCTGAAATACAAAACATTCGGGGTTGTCACTGGCCAACTGCTGAAGTTTCCACTGATGACATTCCCCGCGTCTTCAGCGGATTGCCCTGGCTCACTATGAGCTTGTAGGCGATATAGGGAACCGGCGAGACCGTTTCTCAAAAAACAACCCTTACCTAACCGAGTTACCCCCCAACCACATTATGGCTGGGGGTCTTTTTTTTGTCCGTCTTCAGTCGTCAGCGATTCACGAGAGCTCACAGCGAAACGCCCCGCATGCAGTTGCCGACACATTGATTGAAACGCGGGGAAGAGCCGGGATGACTCGCAGGAAATCCTTGGTCTTCAACGGACTTCTTGCACTTATTCTCGCAGCGGCTCCTATTGCCCTGTTTCCTGGCACTCGTGCATTCCTTCGTACACTTTCTCACAGCGCCCCGGAATGCCGGTAATCTGGGGTTGGCCTCTGCGATGCGGCTTGACTCCAACATTGATCCAAGCAGGATGCGGCAAAACCGGTTCTTCCGGGAATCAAGGCTCCCGGGGCGAAACAGAGGACAGCGAGTAAGACAGAGCGTAACGCCATGGTTCTCCCCCACTTCAGCCGGAGTAACACTCCCCTTCCGGGAGCACGCCTGAGATTTCATTCCACGTCCCGCGGACCATAGTCTTCAATTTTCTGGAAGACAATTTAAGAATGCGTCTATTCTCCAGGCGGGACGGAATAGTCCGTAGCGAGGATCATATTGGAATCATGCACACGCCTCAGATGGGACCCATATAATGTGTACAGGGCTCGAGGCCCTAGGGGGCTGTCCTCCCGGGTCCGGCAGTGGTGGGGTTAGGCTCGATGCTCTCGTGTCCGATGGTCATCAGGGCCCGTCAAGATGGCCCTGGCCAGGTTCATGCACGGAGGCGCAACCTCCGCGCGTCTGAGCGATCTTGACCCTTCCGCGCAGGGTAACCTTGCCACGGGGCGAATCTCTATCTCGAGCGCGTCCTATTGCGTGTCGGTTGTCATTTTGGGAGAAATCTTATCAAGGGGCCGAGGGGTAGAACGTCCAAAGGCACAGGGTTTCGGGAGACTCGCATCGTCAAGGCTTACCGGTGGGACCTCAACACCCGTCTCCGGGCCCTTCAAAATCTGTAATGGCCAATGGGCCCGGCCCGCAAATTGGCGAGTCTACTTAGTGACCGTTCCTGCGCCTTGCTTTGTACGACACTCGCCAACGTGGAAAGGTTCACGTATGTTCTGTGTAAACCTGACACCCGGGCCGGATGACAAGGCGAGGAGCGCAGGGTCCTGGCAGACTCTCCGTGCGTGCGGTCGTGAACTGCCGAAAGGAGGGAGGGTTTGACGTGCGTGGCCTGACACGAGGGTTTCGAGATGGGTTAGGTATGCTGGCCACAAATGAGAGAGCCGGTTGCTTGCCCGGTCCTGCGCTACTCATACCGGACACCGCGGGTGAGATCTTGTTCCCCCTTTCTCACGGTTCGTCTTTTTTGGACACAGCGGGGAGGGAGTCATGAAAAACCGAATGAAGATCTACCTTACCATCAATGACGTTGCAGACCTGTGCAGCGTCGACATCTCAGTTATCGAGCGGCTTGTACATTGCGGAATTCACCCGGAGTGGCGATGGGCGCGGCCAATGAAGGCTCCGCGGTCAGTATGAACACTCTGCCGGAGTGGCTGCGCATCATCGACGCGGTGGATCTGGATACACTGCCGGAAGATCCGCCACCGCTCGAGGGACCGGGCAAGACTTTCGAGCAGGCTCCTGCGCCGAGGGCAGAGGAGCTGAAACTTGCTGCGCGAATGCTCGGTCTGCCCGTGGAAATGGCCGCGGCGGGGTAGACACATGACAGCAGCAACCACCATCACCACGCTGTCCCAAGAGATCAAGGCGACGATCCCTTTCCCTGCGCTTTTCCAGGAGCTATGCCCTGACCATTTTCGCCAAGCCGGGAACTCCGCGTGCCCATTTCATGAAGATTCCGTTCCGTCCTTAGAGCTGTACGGGACCACGCATTCTGCCATGGAGAAAAGAAACGGTTCGATCCTTTCGACCTCTGGAAACACACCCACGGCGGAGATTTCAAGGAAGCCGTCAAGAAGCTTGCCCAGAGAGCGGGGCTTGACTCCGGGAACGACAACCGATCCGAGAGGCGGAGAGGGGCCCGGGCAGCCGGAAGACAGAAGACCGGATTGTGGCAGCGTACGATTACACGGACGAATCCGGGACATTGCTGTACCAGACGGTCCGCCATGATCCAAAAGGCTTCCGGCAACGCAGGCCCGATGGTAACGGCGGATGGAACTGGAATCTGAAAGACACGCGTCTCGTGATTTACCGGTTGCCTGAAGTCCTATCAGGCCCACGCGGTTTGGTCCGTCGAGGGCGAGAAAGATGCTGACAGCCTCCACAAAATAGAGCTCTGCGGAACCACCACTCCCTTGGGCGCGGGCAAGATCCAGAAGTTACAATCGGAACACGGCATTCATGAACCGCTGCGAGGGAAGCACGTCATCATCTGCTCGGACAATGACTCGCCAGGAAAACGGCACGCTCAAGATATCGCATCGAGCCTGACAGGGATTGCCGCTTCGGTCAAAGTGCTCGAGCTTCCTGGACTGACCGAAAGGCAAGACGTGTCCGATTTCATCACCATCCACGGTCCGGACGAGGCGAAGCGCCTCTTGCTGGAGCTGGCCGAGACGACCCCCGAATACAGCCTACCCACACCAAGCCCCCAAGCAGAGGCGTCAATCGAGAATCTCTCGGACAAGGGGCAACGCTGCACGCATGGCGCGATTGCATGAGGCTGAGATTCGGTTCTGCTCGGAACTCGGCTGGCTCATTTGGGATGGTACGCGGTGGATTCCCAACAAGCTCAATATTGTTCAGAGAAAAGCTAAAGAGACTGTCAGGACCATGTACACCGAAGCCGCTACAATTCTGGACGATAACCAGAGAGGAGCCCTGGGGTCTCACGCCCGGAAGAGTGAAGCGGCCTCTCGGGTCGCTGCGATGATCGCGTTGTTACCATCGGAGTCGGGTATCAGCATTCCGCATGACATCTTCGACCGTGACCCGTGGTTCTTGAACTGCATGAATGGGACCATTGATTTACGATCAGGAGAGCTGAGGCCCCACAATAAAGCCGATTACCTCACAAAGATTTCTTCTGTCTCGTACGATCCAGGAGCAGCGTGGCCGCGGTGGGAACGATTCGTTGATGAGGTTATGTGCGGTGACAGCAAGATGGCGGGGTTCATTCAACGAGCACTTGGGTATAGCGCCACGGTTTCACGATCTAAGGCACACGTGGCGTACGAACGCTCGTAGGTCTGGGGTAGACCATCAGATCGCTGAGTCTATCATGGGGCACTGGCACAAGGCGAAATCCGTGACTGACAGGTATGGCCGGATCAGTGACGAAGAGTTGCTTGCTGCCATTGACCTCATGACTTTTGACCAGGGAGAGACTGAGATCGTGGTACCGCAAGTGCCTAAGATGAAAGGAGGTTCAAATAAAAAAGGTAACAAGGACCCACAAGAAACACGTAAGGCCCCGGGTTGCCGAGGCCTAAGTGGTTGATTTCTTTGGTGCGCCCTAAGAGATTCGAACTCCCGACCTTCTGATCCGTAGTCAGACGCTCTATCCAGCTGAGCTAAGGGCGCACATTTCGGAAGAACTGAGTCCCGGCTCGGACAAATGCTTGTCTGAGCCGCCCGGCCAGGAAACCACTCCCGAATCCTCAGGCTCCCTGGTTCCAGATCAGTCCGCATAAGTTAGAACTTTTGAGGGATTTTGTCAACCGGCCGGACACAACAAAGGCGCGAAACGGTCTATCCCCAGAAAGCCCATTCTCATACCGTTGTGCGCAAAATAGGGCAGGGCGGCCGCCATTCCTCTTCATCTACACGAACGGCAGGCCCGATTGACGGGGCTCAGGAGGCACGGCAACCGCCCTGTGGTATTCATGGATGGGACACAATGGTTTACTCAGCCTCATGTAAGCCTTTCAGCAGGATACAGATCCGCGGTCAGTCGCCAGCGGTCCAGCACCTTAAGAAGATCATCTTCGACCGAGATTTCCACCGGGCCCGGGCACCCAGGGTCTCTCTCTATCGCGCGACGCGCTCCCTGGAGAATCACGCGGCGGCATATTTCCTCGATGTCGCCTCCGCTCAATCCTTCCGCCTCCGCTGCAGCCTTTTCCAGATCTCCCTGCACGTTCAGTTTCTCCTTGCTGAGGAACAGGCGAAACAGCCTTGACCGGTCAATAGAATCAGGGAGCCTCAGCCGCAACTCGGTTCCAAAACGACCCGTAGCTCTCAATCCCGGAGGCAAATCCTCAGCCTTTTGCGCGACCGCAACCACGAGGACCGGTTTGTCGTCCACTGTTGAGGTCATCTCCATAACCAGCTGATTCACCACGCGATCAATCACTTTATTGTCCGACCAGCCTGAAGAAGCCATAGCCTCAATACCGTCGAGGATCACCACTGCCGGCGCCATTTGCCGGGCCTGGCGAAAGAGCTCTCTGATGTTGCGCTCGCTCTCCCCCACGTATTTGGAGAGCAACTCGGAACCACGAATCTCGATGACATTGAACCCGCTTTCTTTGGCCAGAGATCTGGCCATGAGGGTCTTGCCCACTCCAGGCGGGCCTGTGAACAGGAGACCGCCCGCGTAGTTCACTCCGATCTCGGAAATAAAGGAGGAATTCTGCAAAGGCCAGAGAATCATGTCTTTGAGGAATTCGATCTCGCGAGAATAACCGGCGATACGGTCCCAACCCGCATTTCTCAGGTCTACCTCATACTCTCGTCCCGAAGAGGGACGCATCTCTTTGAACGCGGCCTCGAAATCTTCCTGCTCTACCCGTATCGCGTCGAGGAAGTCCTGCGAAAGCTTCTCTTCGGTTTTGTCCAATCCAGGAAGTATCCTTAGCAGGGCCTTGTAAGCTGCTTCTTGGCACAGGGCCTTTATATCTGCGCCCACAAAGCCGTGAATTTTGTCCGCGAGTTCGGTGAGTTCCATCTCCCCCAAGGGCATCAGGCGGGTGTGAATGTCCAGAATTTCGCGTCGCCCTTGCTTGTCAGGGACCCCAATGAGAACCTCCCTGTCGAATCTACCCGGTCTCCGAAGCGCTGGGTCCAACACGTTGGGCAGATTCGTGGCCGCAAGCACCATGACCTGGCCGCGATCCTGAAGCCCGTCCATGAGGGCAAGTAATTGAGCGGTAACGCGACGTTCCACTTCGCCTTCCGCAGTGTCTCTCCTCGGCGCCAGTGCGTCAATCTCGTCGATGAAAATGATCGCAGGCGTGTTCTGGTTGGCGTCTTCAAAGGCAGCACGCAGCTTTGCTTCGCTCTCCCCGTAATGCTTGTCCATGATTTCCGTGCCGCTGATGGCCCTGAAATAGCAGCCGGTCTCTCCAGCCACGGCTCTGGCGATAAGTGTCTTTCCTGTGCCTGATGGACCGTGAAGCAGCACCCCACGCGGGGGATCGATCCCTAATTGAAGGAAAATCTCAGGGTGCTGAAGGGGAAGCTGCACCACCTCTTGCACCTTCCTGATCGCATCTTCGAGACCACCCACATCGCGGAAGGTCGCATCTCGTTTGCACACATACTCCTCTCCGCAGGGGTTGACGAAATCGATTTGCGTCGACCTGGAAATCCTGCAAATGGAATCCGGTTCCTTGGCAACAATCCGAAACTGTATGTCCATGCCCCGGGGACCAGTGAGAGTCAACTCACCCCTATCCGAAAGCACCACGCCTTCAGCTCGTTTGAGCATGGCTCGGATTTCCTGACGGCCCAGGCTCGCAGTGTCGGGCACCTCAAGGATGACGCGCTCGGACTCTGCACAGCATTTCTTGCGGAGCTTTACCTGGCTAAACAGTTGCAGTCCGGCCTGTTCGAGCGTGTGTCGATCTACAGAAATCATGCGCGTGTCTGCCCAAGGATTCGGATGAGACTTCGCCTGGATTATGCATCCCTCTTTTCCTACGATCTCGACCGCGTCGCCT
Organism: uncultured delta proteobacterium; assembly: GCA_963760985.1. Classification (GTDB taxonomy): domain Bacteria; phylum Desulfobacterota; class Desulfomonilia; order Desulfomonilales; family Desulfomonilaceae; genus JACRDG01. The sequence goes on from CAVXFM010000005.1 coordinate 129,120, forward strand.
TCTTCGAGCTCTAAACTTTCCATAAAGGTCTTTGAGATGTACGCGGTTCCCGATCCTGGATCCTCTTCCATCACCCGTGTCACGACAAAGGTGAATGTGGGATGCTCGTGTTGACCACAGTCACAGTTTTCGTGCGAGTGCCATTCGCCGGGAAGATGGTCCTTGCAATGGCAGTCCATGTGTTCCTCTCCTTATGTCGAGAATTGATGCACAAAGTTCCACCGTGATCCCCACGCACCTGAAACCAACGCCTTTCCCTACGGTTCCAGGTCATCGCCCGGAATACGTGTCGCTCCATCATTCTTGTCGCGAAGCAGCTCTCTCCCTGTCAGCCCCGCGAGGGCCTTCGGTAGGCCACGGCCCCGTCTCAGTCGCGTCCCCGGGCAGGCCCGAGGAGCTAGCCCCCACACTTAGGGATTGAATGCCGGACGAACAGGCAAGGCAACTCACTCCGGGTCGCAACGTGTCCCCGTGGCGTCACAGTTCATGTCGACGTTTCTGGGATCATGCTTTCTTGTCGGCTTCTGCCTTGAGCCAGGACCTCAGTTCCCCGGTGATCCCGCAGGCCGCATTCTTGCACGCGAAGAACTTCACGGATTCATCGATGAGTTCCTGTGGAGCATCCACCTCAGAAATCACCTCGTACGTGTCGTGTCCCTGCCTGACCAGTACCAGCCTTGCAGGCTTCTTGATCGCATTGATCTTGAAGTAGGCGCTTTCTTCGTTGCACGATTTGGCATGATTAAGCCCCCGGGACCAATTCGTTCCCCATTCCAAGTACCTCGTTACCGCGTCAAAGGGATGAAGATCCCAATCAATGAGTCGCGCTATCTCTCGATCTTTCAACAATTCTCTAATGTTTTTCACTGGTCCGATCTCCTTGGTTTTGCATTCGTCACACATAAGTCCAGATCTTCCTCATTAAGTTCTGATGCGGAGAAACAAAAAACGATGCGTGAGTCTTGAGAAAATGCGTCACTGCCTCTCACAACTCAGCATACACCGTCCCCGCCCCTCCTGGTAGGGGATCGGCTTCTTCCGATTCGTGTGCCGGTCTCCCGGGAGATCGAGAGACCACTCATACCGATTCGCTTTCGACTGTACAACTTGGCGCAGGCTGCAGGGTGGGGACCACCCCTTCGCTACCGGACGACGCAGGCCGTCTATCACTTCGCTCAGGAGATCCCCAGCCCTACGATCTTACGCGTGTGAACGCGAATCGGTATCAAACATGGGGCACAGACCGGCGCGGCTTCAACACTGGCCTTTTTCAATAGGTTATGTTATAATGATTACGTTATACTCGACCTCTACGGATCGAGGAATGGAGGAGAATACGATGACATCTTTTTTGCGGTTTTTTGCTGTTGTTGCGCTGGCACTGTGTTTCGTAGCGGGGAATGCGCTCGCGGTAGGATATGAGCGAATCCCTGTGAGAAATGCGCGTCCGGTCAAAGTTCACCCTGCTCGCTCATATGTTCCTCACGGATGGCCTGCAGTGAAAAAGGCCACCTTTGTGGACAAGATTCCGGTAGTCATTGACGATGCAGCCATGACGGTCAAAGGCCTTTTGAGCCAGTTCGGACTGACCGGCAAGAATGCCAGGTAACGGTCGGGTTGCACACGTGGGCACTGGTCAGCCGCATCCACAAGGAATAGGGGCGGGAATGATGATTTTACCAGGAAAACAGCCAATTCGTCAGACCCTGGAGCATTGCATGGCTTCTGCACAGCGGATCGCGGTGGCGTTCATTTTATTGGTCCTGCTCGCTTCCGCGATGGTTTCATGGGCAATGGCCGCTTCTGCCGACGAGGCTGCGTACACTGCCGGCCTTCAGGCCGTAAGGGCTGGAGACAACGAGAAAGCTATCACATTGTTTTCTCGGGCCATCGAGCTTAATCCCAACGACTACCGCTACTACAATGACCGCGGAATTGCGTACAAAGTGTCCGGCAACTTACAGAAGGCCTTGGAGGACTACGGGAGAGCGCTGGCTATCAAACCCAATTACCCCAACACGCTCAACAATCGAGGATTGCTCTTCGTTCAGCAAGGCCAGTACGACAAGGCGATAAAGGATTTCACTCAGGCGCTGGGATATGGCGGATTCGAGGCCAAGATCCATACTAATCTGGGTATGGCTCTCGCAGGCAAGGGAGATCATCAAGCAGCAGTAAAGGAATTTCAGACCGCCATGTCCTTCCGTCCGATGGATCCGCGCTCGCCTTACTTCATGGCTCAAGCACTAGAAAAATTGGGAGATAACGATCGAGCCTTGAAGATGTACCAAGTGGCCTTGGGCGTGGCCAAAGATCCGACGACGGAAGACCTTGTTGAAAAAAAGATCTCAGAATTGGAAAAGGACCTTCCGCAGGCAAAGGTCCCGCCCCAGCCTTCGACGGGTCCCGCTCGAGTGGCAAAGGCACCTTCGCCTTCCTCTATCCCTGTGAAGCCCGCTTATCGAGGGATTCAAGTCGCGGACAAGCCCACAAGAGCACGAAGAGAGATCGTGCGCGCCCGGACTGTTGCGGTACCGCCTGCGGTGACGAATCATGATCGTGCAAAGGCAGTTGAGCCCCTCCCTGTCACACTGGAGGAACTCAATCGTCGGAGTCGTTCCCGTGCGCTTCAGAAATTCTCGGCCAATGCTGCTGAGATATTTCGGCAGGGACTGCACTTCATGGAGCAAGCAGAAACCAAGAAGGCGATTATTCGATTTGAGGATACACTCCAGCTCGAGAGAAGAAACAGGAATGCCGTGGCCGTTGGATGGAGCCTGCTGCAAGCGGGGAGGGCGTACCGGAGGATCGGCGACGGAGTAAAGGCGTCCGCAGATCTGGAAGCCGCTTTGAAGATCTTTCAGCGTCTCAAGAGTGGAGATGAGATGATCCTGACCCTCGTGGACATGGCCGCGGTCAAAAAGGCGGTAGGACGCAGCGAACAGGCTACGAGGCTCCTTTCGGAAGCCATGCGCGAAGCGACCGCCATGAAGAACACGGAGGTTGCTGCCGTTCTCGGGGACATGGCTGCGGGACGGCAGCCTGCTAAACGCACCGCGTCGGCAGCGGGACATCCCAAAACCGGAGGACGAACCAGCCCGCCCAGTCCCGACTCACAGATGGCGGTCGCTCAACTCAAACTCGTAAAAAGGGGGGAATCTGCCGCGGGAACCGCTTCCCAAAGTAAATCCACGCAGGGCAGTGCGGTTGCAAAAGAAAAGACACCGGCAAGAGTAGCTGCCACCACCGCGTCCAAGAGAACTGTTGCGCCGCCCCCCCGGGCCAGCCAAGGATCTCTGATTTGGGGCCGACAGGGCAAGCCGGAACAGACAGCGGCAGCCGCGCCTCCGAGTCCCGTGAAACGCGTCACCGAGCAAAAGCCTCTCCCCCGGCAAGCGAAGCTCCCACAGCAAGTGAAGCCGGTGAAACATTCCCAAAAAGCAATGCCTGTGCCGCGGAGCCTCACTTCCACGAGGCCGGTAACCGTCGAAACGAGCGTAGGCGGAGCCCCCGTCGCGGTGATACCTACCCCTAAAGTGCCGCATCATGGCACCGTGAGGGAATTAGCGAAGAAGACGGGACCGAAGCCCGCGGCGGTTCTGAACCGACAAGCAGTGGGGCCAGAGCCCATTATTCCCCGTTCAACCCTGTCCAGACACAAGCTGACCCGTCAGGAGAGGTACGAATTGGCTCATAAACGTATCACGGAAGACCTCACAGAACTCAGGAAAGATAAGGCAGCCGGCGATGAAACCGGCATGATCGTGGTATTGGAGCGACTCGCGGGAGATACGTCCTGCATCGGCAGTTCGACAAGGCCCTGCACGGACTTACCGCGTCCCTGGCCCTGCGAGAAAAGCTCGGGCTGGATGGTCCTGCAGCAAGACTCTACGATGACCGAGGAGCGATCAAACAAAAAACGGGAGATCGGGCAGGGGCGCTCGAAGATCTCACCAGGGCTCTTGTGCTGGCCAAGGCCCATGGCGCTCCCCCTAAGGACACCGCAGCTCTTGAAGCGAGGTGCAAGGCCCTGGCACAGGGGCTAGGGCTCGATTCTGCTGCAGCTCTGAATGCCTTTCAATCGCTCTGGAAGTTCCGACGGTCAGGGGACGAGCGTGGAGAAACCGATGCCCTTCATATGATCGGTAAACTCTACGATAACGCACAAAAGCCTTCCGAGGCGCTGAACTACTATGAGCGATCATCTGCGTCGGTACTTGCGGACATGGCGCGTACGTATGAGAAGTTAGGAAAGCAGAAGCTGGCCGAACAATCGTATAAAGACGCTATGGAGGCCTTCAAACGGCTTGACTATTCCCGGTATTTGATGATGCAGAAGAAGGTACGTGCCGATTCCACCCTCTCACCGCTGCCCCGTCGATGAACGCGGTGGCGTAAGGTTTCCGATCGATGTTGAACAGGTTTCTCTCAAGCAATTGGGTTGCGATCCCGGTTCTGGTGCTTGCATGCGCGGCAGTGGTGGTACCTGTCATCTCCGCGGGCGCGTATTCGAGGCAAAGATAGGCGCCAGCGTGCTTGGTCTGGCCGTCTTGCTGATCGTCTGGGGCAGCAGAGGCTCCGGTACGGACATCAAGGACTGACCACCTGGTACGTGTAAGAAAACTTGAGACCATTGCAACCGTCCGAACAGACGCGATGGCCGTACGCTTTGCAGGCCATATCGGCCGCATACCCAATATCAAGTGTCCTGTCCACCGGGATGACGAAAGCGAAGTTGCCGACGCTATTGTTCTGCAAGCAGCGACAGGTGATGTGACACTTGGTCAAGACCTGTCCGCCGGCCGCTGCGCTTATCGGAATCGCGGCCAGTGCCAGAACCAGCACTAACACAGTTGTGCGCGTTGAAATACCCATCATTTGCACCCTCAGGTCCTACGGAGGAACGTTCCCCCACAAATCTTTTCCCGTGAACCAAGCAAGACGAGTTAAAGGAATTGGTGTCCCCTGTGACCTTGCATGCCCATGGAGCCAGCGCCTGCGGGGATAATCGCGCGTCGTCAAGGATCCACCGGAAGCCAACTTTATCACAGATTCTTCGGCGACTGCAACAGAGAACCTTTGCGGTGAGCAGCGTCGAGGAAACTCTCTGCACTGCTGCCGAGGAAGTGCCCTTTTCCCTTGGGGTTGCTGCATGGGAAGGCGAAGTGTTTCGAAACGTCGTGAGAAGAACCGAATTCTCCTCGGCCGTTCCGAATAAAACGCCAAGAACATCCAATTATACCAGATTGTTGAGAAAGATCCCACGTGCAGGGATGGCCCGCTCGGACCGCTTATTTTCGCGCGGGCGGGGCATATATTTACAAACAGCTTGAGAACTACTTGCTAAGATGCTATAATAAATCCATATTATTGGAGGTTTGGAATGTCAAAGAATCTAAAGCTTTCCATCTTAGTGCTTGCCCTTTCTGTCGGTTTCGGTTCCGCTGCTTTAGCCATGGGAGAAGGAGTGCTGGCCAAGACAGGGCAATACACGTTCTTCCTCAACCCGTGTCCGACGTCATGCATGACCTACTACCAGAAAATGGTCCCCTGTGTGATCAAAGAAACGATTCCGGTCCCTCGAAGGGTCTTACAGAACTACATGGTGCCTGTCCCAGTCCGACGAAAAGTGCCCACGCTGATCACCGAGGCACCGGTAGGGTGCCCGGAAGGCGCGTCCCCTTGTGCCACATGCTATCCAAAGCCGTCTCAACGGTACGGGAACAGAGAAATCTGGGGGCCTCGGATGATGGCGGTTCGTGTGCCGGTTGTTCAGTTCACTCCCAAAGAGATCACGCGCAGGGGCATGTTCCCGCAGTGGTTTGCCGTGACCGAAGAACCTCGGCCCCCGCGGAAGATCCGAAAAGTGCACGGCGGCGGATGAGACGATCCTCAGGAAAGGATGTCATTCACTGGGCGGATTGTTCCGTTGAATCCCGAGCGCAGGCATGGTAGTCTGGTACGAGGTTTAACTTATTCCATTTCAGAGGGAGTTTTCTATGAATTTGAGCGAGACGGTTTTGGATCGTTTCGCGGAGGATATTCCTGATCATCCTGCGCTCGTGTTTGAGGATCGGACCATTTCGTACGGCGACTTGCTGCGTTCAGTGAATAGGCTTGCCAACGCTTTGGTCAAGTTCGGCGTAGAAAAAGGTGATCGGGTAGTTACCCTGATGGGCAACCGGCCTGAGTTCGTGATGACCTACTTTGCCGCCATGAGGATCGGCGCAGTGGTCGTAACGGTCAATCCGCTTTCCACCGCGTATGAACTTAGCCACTACATGGCGGATAGTAAACCCGCTGCAGTAGCGTGTACGAGCGAGCAGATCTCCAAGATCGATAGCCTGCGAGATCGAGCGGACTACCTGAAAGTAATCATCAGCACTGAGGCGACAGCCAACGCGGTGACCTTCGCGGATATTGAGAATGATTTTTCAGACAAGCGTGCTGCTCTGGACGTTTCGCCGGACCACCCTGCTGTAGTGATCTTCACTGCCGGACTTCTCGGCCGAGCGCTTGGCGCGACCTTGAGTCACGGCAACCTGGACAGCAATTCGAACATGCTCAGGGACACCTGCAAGAGAGGCCCGGAATCTCACGGATTGGCGCTTATCCCGCTTTTTCATGCGTTCGGCGCCTCAGTGAATCTTCTGGGCACCATGAAGGTGGGGGGCACGGTCTACCTTGTGGAGCGAGTCGACTTTCCCCGTTTGATTCCCTGGTTGCAGAAAGCGCGAATCACCTATACGGGCATGGTGCCGATGGTGTACTACGGCCTGCTTTACCATCCGTCGTGCAGGGAGCTGGACTTGACCAGCCTCGAAATCGGGATAAGTGGCGGGGCGCCGCTCTCCATGGAGATTTACGAGAAATTCTGTGAACGTTACGGGATTGACGTGTTTCACGGCTATGGCCTGACCGAAGCCTCTCCAGTGGTCTCGTGGAACAACATCAACACCCCAAACAAACCCGCGACGGTGGGAACGCCGATACCGGGAGTGACCGTGGCAATCCATGACGAGTTCGGGCAATCACTCGCGGCCAACGTGGTAGGGGAAGTGGTGGTACAAGGCCCCAATGTGATGTTGGGGTATCTGAACCGCCCGACGGAAACCGCCACGGTAATTCGCAACGGATGGTTGTATACCGGTGATCTCGGATTCCTCGACGAAGACGGGTACCTCAAACTTACCGGGCTGAAGAAGGATCTCATTATTACGTCCGGTTTCAATGTGTATTGCCAGGAAGTAGAAGAAATTTTGATTCGACATTCCATGATTTCCGATGCGGCGCTGGTGGGAGTCGAAGATCTCATGCGCGGCCAGGTGATCCAAGCGCTGGTGGTTGCCGAATCGGGGACAAAACCCGAGGAAAGAGAAATCATCCGTTTTTGTAGAGAGTATCTCTCGCGTTATAAATGCCCGCGCAAGGTTACCTTTGTCAAACAGATCGTGCGGGACGAGAGAGGCAAACCGACCGAGTGGCTCTAAGATGGGCACTGTCCGTTACGGGAAACCAGGAAAATGAGGCATCATGGGGTCTATGGGGAGGACTTTTCGTGATTGTTACCGAGAAGACCTCCCGGTGTTTCAGACTGTGAGCGATGCCGACGAAGTGACTGGTTTCCCGCAGTGAAGCGGATGTGCCACACCCTTCCGTTACGGCTGGAAAAGTAGCGCAAAAGGCAACGTCAGGAAAACGGCTTCAAGACTGTTCACTCGTCGCTCTGTCTCGCAGCCCCCTTCGAAAGGTACAGACTGACGGGCACGCGGGATTTACGGAACAGCCCGTTGCCTGGGGGAAAGAGGCGACTTGCCGTTTCGATGCCCGGTCGCGTCAGGGGGCATCTTCTTGTTCGTCGGGCGAGGAATCGCCTTCTGCCAGGAAAACACAGGCCGGGTGCCTGTCGTTTCAAAGAGACCGCAGAGAACTTCCGCAAGCGTTCACCGCGACTGATCCGGACTCAACCACTAAGGCACAAAAAAGAATGTGACTGGCCTCTTGATTTCTTTGTGCCTTGGTGACTTTGTGGTGTGATTTTCGGGATGCAACAAACGGTCGCGCTGAACGATTACGCATTCTCTGCATAACAGTGCTAGGAAATCTTTGGGAATTCTGAGACAATCTTTGTTGCCTTGCCTGAAAACGATGTGAGTGCTTTACTTACAAGCACTGTCCGGGAAAGATGTCCAGGATGGGAGGGACCGTACTTGGGTTTCATCGGGCAGATCATCGATTTCCTGAGACCTCAACGGCCTAGCGATGGGCCGGAGTTCAGGAAGCGCGTCGAGTGGCTGATGCTCCTCAGACTGATAGTGACCAGTCTGCTTCTCGGAACCACCATTTTCTTCCAACTGCGTGAAAGCCCGGAAGTCGCCGCAGAAGTCACCCTGCCTTTGTACATTCTCATAGGGGCACTATTCTTTCTCAGTATCATATACTCCTTATATCTTGCCGTGGTGCCGGATCTCTGGATTCTCTCCTTTGTCCAGGTAATGGTCGACCTGCTGTACGGCACGGTGCTCATCCATTTTACCGGTGGCGCCACAAGCGTTTTTACCGTCTTGTACGTATTTCCCATCCTCACAGCGGGTATCTTGCACTTGAGGCGCGGGGCCCTGTTTACCGCATCTGCAGCCTCGCTCATGTTTGGTCTGCTTATCAATCTCGAGTTCTACGACGTCATACCCCACAGCAGCTGGCCATGGGTGATTCCCTGGAGCAGGACCGCTTCGTCTTACATTCTCTGGGTAATGATTGTGAATATTACCTCGTTTTTTCTGGTGGCGGTACTGTCCAGCTCGTTTTCTGAACAACTCCAAAGGACCAAGGCCTCGTTGACGCTTACGGAAGAGGCCTTCGAACGACTTTCCGATCTCCACACCAGCATTGTTCGCTCGATCACCAGCGGGATAATTACCGTGGATGAAAACGATCACATCACCTTCATAAACGCTGCAGGGGCAGGATTGCTCCGAATGTCGCGCTCCGTGCTCATCGGCGAGCCACTGAAGAAGATCTTCCCGGTCATTTACAATATCATGCCAGGTCAAGCCTTTAGGAGAGAGAGTTTTCGTACGGTAAAGGATATCGGAGCAGAACAGGTGCATTTCGACATTACCGTGAACGAACTTCAGGGCAGTGGCGGCATTTCCATGGGGCGACTTGTCATTTTTCAGGACGTCACGAGCCTGAGGAAGATGGAAGAACGTGTCAAATTGAGCGAGAAACAGGCAGCGTTCGTGAGGATGGCGGCAGGAATGGCGCACGAGATAAGGAATCCTCTGGCCGCGCTCAGGGGCGCATCGGAAATGCTGGCAACCAGCATAAGCGCTCAGAATACGGAAAAGCGATTACTCGGCATCGTGATACGCGAATCTGACCGCTTGAACTCCTTGCTCGGCGACTTTCTTACCATGGTAGCGAGTCGGAAGCCCGACAAGCTGAGGCTCATGATGACCGATCTTGTGGAGGAAACGCTGGGCCTTTTCTCCACAGAAACCCAGGGTAGGAAGAACCGTCGGGCTAGAAACGATCCTCAAAAGGGGGGTGGAAGTGGAGGGCGACCCCGCTCGCTTGAAACAGGCCTTCTGGAATTTGTTCGCAAACGCTCTGGAGGCTTCGGAGGACGGCGGGGCGATACGCGTCGTGCTTGAACCCGATCCAAGCACTGGGCAAGCAGTCCTCACGGTGCAAGACTCGGGCGCGGGTATACCGCCTGAAGTAAAAGACAGGATGTTCGAAACCGTTCACCACCACCAAAGAAAAGGGCACGGGCCTCGGCCTGGCGATTGTCATGAGCATCGTGAGGGATCATGGCGGAACCATCGAAGGCGAGAGTCATCCCGGTCGGGGAACAGTGTTTATCGTGCGACTTCCTCTGGCTTCTCCGGAAGCCGGTGTGTCGAAATGAGGACTAACCTATGACGGATCGATTGCTGGTTGTCGACGACGAACCCAGCATGAGGGAATTCCTTGAGATCATGCTCTCTCAGGAGGGATATCAGGTCATACTTGCCGCAACGGGCGAGGAGGGCTTCAAGGCGTATCGACAAGAAGAGCCCGACCTGGTGCTCACTGACGTAAAAATGCCGGGGATGAGCGGCCTGGAACTGATCAAGGAGATTCATTCTCTCGACCAGGGTATTCCTATCATTGCCATCACAGCCTATGCGTGCGCGGACGATGCCATACGGGCGGTTCGAGCGGGTGCGTACGATTACCTGTCCAAACCTTTTCAGATAGACGACTTGCGAGTGATTATCCGGAATGCCCTGGAGACGAGACGACTCAGGAAGGAAAACCTTCTGCTCAGGCAATCCGTTGAGCAGCGCCACCGGTTCGGAGAACTGATCGGTAAGTCCCCCCTCATGGAGGAGATATTCAACCTCATATCAAGGATCGCTCCGTCCAAGGCAAGCGTCCTGATTGTGGGCGAGTCGGGGACGGGAAAAGAGCTGGTGGCAAGGGCGATCCACCGCAATTCCACCAGGGTGGACCGACCTTTTGTGACCGTCAACTGTACTGCGATCCCCGAGAGTCTCCTGGAATCCGAAATGTTCGGCCACCTCAAAGGTTCGTTCACCGGTGCGGTAGGCAACAAACCGGGGCTTGTGGAGACTGCGCATACGGGAACTTTGTTTTTGGACGAGGTGGGTGACATCCCTCTCTCGGTTCAGGCGAAACTCCTACGCTTTCTGCAAGAGAGAGAGTTTCGCCGCGTGGGAGGTACGGAAGATCACAAGGTGGATGTGCGCGTGCTCGCTGCCACCAACAAGAAACTGGAAAAAGAGATGGAGGCCGGGAATTTCAGGGAGGACCTCTATTACCGCCTGAACGTCATACGTATTCGCATCCCCTCGCTCAGGGAGCGCGAGGAAGATATTCCCCTTTTGGTCGACCACTTCTTGGAAAAGTTCTCTACAGAGCAAAGAAGAAACTTGAAGCGGGTCTCGTCTTTGGCCATGCGGATTCTGTGTAATTATCGATTTCCCGGGAATGTCAGGGAACTGGAAAATGTGATCGAACGTTGTGTCACTCTCGAGGAATCTGATCAGCTCACCGCGGACAATCTCCCTCCCAAGCTCCTTGAGGCGCGGGTGACTCCGCCGACTGCACTCGGCGACATGGACATCCCGCCTGACGGGATCGATTTGAATCGCACCATGGAGAATCTGGAAAAGAAACTCATCGGAAGAGCCCTGGAGATTACCGGAGGCAACCGGTCCCGCGCCGCGTCTTTGTTGGGAATATCGTTCCGATCATTGCGATACCGGCTCCTGAAGCTGGGAATGGACAGCGAGGAAATAGCGGAGTGAACCGACAGCAGGTCCATCTCTGCTTCCTTGGCCCACAGCCCCATATAGTCGACTGGCTGGTAAGCTTATATGATCTCGGAAAGAGCATACAGGAAGGCAGAAAAATTCTGCGGGACGTGATCCATGTAGCCGGCTCCATCCGCGGAAATTGCCACGTAAAGGGAGAATGCCATGCGGGATTACGCAATCATTGTAGCGGCCGACCTGCCCACGGCAGCGGAAGTCATTTCCGTGGTAAAGCAAGTCGCACCGGTAGTAGACGGAGTGAAGATCGGCGTGCCGACTCTTCTTGAAGCTGGAGCACGCATCCTGAGCCAGATCCGCGAACTGATCGATGAGAAACCGCTGTTGGTGGACCTCAAAATTGCGGACATCGGGTTCTTGTCAAACGGATCCTGGCAGGGAACCAATGCGAAAATCGTCAGGAGCATCGAGAAAGCGGGAGCGACGCACGTGACGGTTCACGGTTTTCCCGGTCCTCTCTCTGTTGCCGAGGCAGTGGGCGCGGCAAGGGACGCGGGGATAGGGGTGCTTCTGCTCCCGGTCATGAGCCACGCGGGTGCGCGTCTGTTCTTTTCTCGCCCCCTGAGCCGTTCGGACGTGGTGTATTCCACGGTAAAGGCAGGGCTTGATATGGAATTTCCGCACCGCTCGTCCTGCGATGACGTGACCGAGGGAATTCTCATGCTGGGAGAAGCTTTTGAAGTGGAGGGATACATCGGTCCCGCTACCCGGCCGCTGGAACTGGAACGGTACCGTGCGGTAACTGCACGACCGATCTGGTGTCCTGGCTTTGGCCGCCAGGATCGACTGGGCAGAAATCTGGAGGAGCAGTTTCGCGAGTGGGCTCGCATAGTAGGCCCCGCGTCTGCTGCCATTGTGGGCTCCACGATTATCAACGCGGCAGACCCCGCTCTGGCGGCCAAAGTCGTGGTGGGCATGCGGGACACTGCGGTCGGTTGATCGACCGCGGCGGGCCTGCGGGAAACGAGATTCAGAGGAAAACCCTTTATCACAGAAGAGGGTCGGCAATGACACGTTTAATCGAAGGTGCATACATTGCCTCGTGGGCAGAAGGATTGATTTCGGCAAAGAAACAGCAAGGGCCGTTTGCATTGGATCTTACGGCCCGTGGCCTCAGCCGGGTGGATACAGGAGGCGCTTTGGATTTTGGAGGGAGCGAATTCCAGGAGGCCTCGACTACTTCCCTGGATCCGGAGAAGAAATCTCCTGAAGAACCGTACGGATGGTGGAACCTGGGACCTGGCACGTATCTCATCGCGTTCAATGAAACGTTGAAGCCGGCCGGCAGCGGACTCATTTTCATCTTTCCCCACAGCAGGCTTCTTGCTGCCGGAGCATGGCACCCATCCACGGTCGTGGACAGGCTTGATCATGATTTCCGCATGCCCCTGCAGGTGGGGTCTGCCGGGCTCGCCATCAAGCAGAACGCCCGGGTGTCGCGTGCCATAGTGCTTGCGGAGGTGTTGCCATGAATGTTGACGATGACTTCTGGAAAACTGTTCTGGACAACCTGCACGACGGGGTATGCTTCGTGGACCGCGACCGCAAGATTTCGTACTGGAACAAAGGTGCTGAACGGATCACAGGGTTCTCGGGCAAAGAAATGGTGGGGTGCCTTTGCTGGGAGAGCGTGCAGGCGCACATGGACGGCCCTGCGATTGGATGGGTTCAGGATCTCGGTCCGGAAAGCCATCCTGTCGAGGAAAAAGGCCTGTATCACGAAGAAGAAATAAGTCTTCTCCACCGGGAAGGTCACCGCATCCCTGTGATGACGCGTACCGCGGTCATACGGGATTTTCGATGCGACATTACGGGCGCGGTCGTGCTCTTTAGCGACAATCAGGCAATCGCGGACGCACGGGATCGCATCCAGCGGCTCGAAGAAATGGCTCTGCTCGATACGCTCACCCAACTCGGCAACCGGAAGTTCGCGGAAACGCAACTTCAAAGAAGTCTGGACGAGTTCTACCGCTATGGGTGGCCCTTTGGAGTCTTGCTCATCTCAGTGGACGATTTTGACCGGCTTAGAGAGGTGGAAGGCGAAGAAGCCGCTGACCGGGCCATCAAGACGCTGGCCAAGACCTTTGAGGGTAACGTGAGGTCCTCCGACATCCTCTGCCGCTGGGGCGCGGATCAACTCTCCCTCATTCTGCTCAACCTGAATCTCGAGAACATCGTTCCCACTTCGACCAAGCTCCTGACCCTGGCAGAAGATTCTGCAATCAATACCCGCACGGGATCGCGAAATCTCACGGTTTCCATAGGGGCAACTCTCGCATCTGAGGTCGACAATCTTCAGACCCTCGTGGCCAGGGCGACAGCCATGATGGAGCAGAGCAAGAAAGAGGGAGGAAACCTCGTCAGCGTGGCTCCACCCCCTGCGGTTCCCGCACCTACGGATACGAGGACATACACGGCCTGAAGGTTCGGGTCTGACGTGGCAAGCCCCTACAAGGTGGAGATCACGTTCCTAACCGCAGTCGTTCGCCCGTGAGGATTAATCTCGTCTTCGCGCGAGCAGATTGTGTGGTGCGCTCCTGGTTGGCCCTGAACGCGTACCAGGACAACGCCCCGCAGGACCAGCGCAGACCGAAAGCCCCGCGGATCGGAGCCAAAGCCAAGGGCCTCTGCGTAAAAAGACAATTTCTGACTCCTCGGTCATTTCGTTGATACTACTTTGGTGTCCACTGGAGCAGGTGCGGAAATCCTTAACAGATTCTGTCGGGCTTTCTGAAGCAACACCCAGAGCACCGGGGTGAAGAAGATCCCGAGAACCGTGACCCCGAGCATGCCTCCCACCACAGCGGTTCCCAGCGCCTGACGGCTCGCTGCTCCCGCTCCGGTGGCGATGGCCAGAGGCAGCACCCCGAACACAAAGGCAAAAGAGGTCATCAGGATCGGTCGAAGCCGGATCCTCGAGCCTTCTATTGCCGACACGGTCGGGCTCTTGCCTTGCGCCAGACGTTGGCGGGCAAACTCCACGATGAGAATGGCGTTCTTGGCGGCCAGGCCCACAAGGAGGACCAGTCCCACTTGTGTGTACAAGTTGTTGTCCAAATGCCTCGCCATGAGCGCGATGACCGCACCGAGCACACCGAGAGGCACCACGAGGATCACCGCGATGGGATCTATCCAGCTCTCGTATTGGGCTGCCAGGATCAGTACCACCACGAGCACGGCAAGACCGAGAACAAACGGCATCTGGCCGCTGACCTGTTTTTCCTGATAGGCCATGCCGGTCCATTCGAATCCCATCCCATAGGGAATCTTTTCCGCAGCGATTTTTTCCATGAGTTCCAGCGCCTTGCCCGAGCTGACTCCCGGTTTCCCCTCACCGAGCACTTTCGCGGAGGCATACATGTTGTACCGCTCTACTCTTTGCGGACCGAGCGATTCTTTTACTCGAACAAGCGTTCCGAGAGGGATCATCTGGCCGTCACGATTCCTCACCTGAAGCCTGCCGATGTCCCGTGAGCGCATCCGAAACGGCGAGTCCGCTTGAACCAGCAACTGCCAGGTGCGACCGAATTTGTTGAAATCATTTACATACGTAGACCCCAGGTAGGTCTGCATCGTGTCAAACACCGACTGGAGGGGAATGTGCAATTTGAGGGCCTTGACTCGGTCCACGTCTGCATACAAGGTCGGTACTTGCGATCGGAAGGTCGCCATCACCTGACGCATCTCCGGCCGTTGCCTTGCCGCGTGAGCGACCTCGTTGGCTGCTTCTTCCAATTTGACGAGTCCCTGGGAACCGCGATCTTGGACCTGCATTTCAAATCCGCTGGCAGACCCCACTCCGTGAATCGGCGGCATGGTAAACGGAAAGATAATCGCTTCTTGTATTCTGGATGCCTTGGCGTAGAATTCGCCCATGATTGCCTGAAGCGTGCGGCCAGCCGGCAGCCGCTCATCCCAGGATTTCAATTCAACGAATCCGCCTCCCACATTGGGTGCGTTGCCGTCAATGAGCGACCATCCAGGAACCAGGGTAAACGTGGTCACCCCCTCAATACTCTTGAGCATTTCACATATGCGATCCATCACCGCTGTCGTGCGTTCCAGCGAAGCTCCATCAGGCAATTGTGCGTTTACGAGAATCAGGCCGTTGTCCTCATTGGGAAGGAATCCTGTGGGAATGCGCACAAATCCCGCGTAAGTCGCGGCGACCAGCGCCAGAAACACCACTGTCGTAAGGGCCAAACGCCTTACACACAATCCCACTACCCGCGAATAGGTTCGCGTCAGCCAATCGAATCCCTGGTTGAATTTGCGAAACACCACGTTTTTCTTGCCCGTGTGGGGCCTCAGCAGCAACGCGCAAAGCGCGGGACTCAGTGTAAGGGCATTGATTGCGCTGAAAAGGGTCGTGAAGGCAATGGTCAGGGAGAACTGTTTGTACAGTTGCCCGGTGATCCCGCGAAGGAACGCTGCAGGTACGAACACCGCCATGAGAACCAACGTGATGCCGATCACCGCTCCGGTGATCTGATTCATAGCCCTTATGGTGGCTTCTCGCGTGGGCAGCCCATGCTGCCGCATGTTCCTGTCCGCGTTTTCTACCACCACGATCGCGTCGTCGACCACGATGCCGATGGCCAAGACCATGCCGAACAAGGTGATCATGTTAATGGAAAAACCCATCAGCGCCATTACCCCCAGAGTCCCGACAAGAGACACCGGGATAGTGGCGGCAGGTATCAAGGTGGCGCGCCAGTCCTGAAGAAAGACGAACACGACCAGGAATACGAGGAGGAAAGCCTCCAGAAGAGTCACGAGCACTTCACGGATCGAAGCCCTCACAAATGCCGATGCATCGGTACACAGACCTGTAGTCGAGACCTTTGGGAAAGTCTTTCTTCAGCTCATCCATGGTGCGTTTGACCGAATCTGCAACGTCGAGCGCGTTGGCGCCGGGAGACTGGAAGACCACGATTGATGCCGAAGGGGAGCCTCGCAAGAATGACATGGTGTCGTAGGTCCTGCCCCCAAGTTCTACCCGTGCCACGTCCTTGAGCCGAGTGATCCGGCCTCCCTCGGTTGCCTTCACGACAATATCTTCGAATTGCGCCACTTCAGTCAGCCGGCCGAGGGTATCCACGCTCAACTGTCTGTGCTGGCCCTGCTGGGCAGGCTGCTGCCCGATCTGTCCCGCGGCAACCTGCACGTTCTGCTGCTTGAGCGCGTCAACCACGTCGGTGGTTGTCAGACTGTTATGTTCGAGTCGAGTGGGATCGAGCCAGACGCGGATGCCGTAGTCTTTACTGGGGAAGATGAAAATGTCCCCGACCCCTTTAAGCCTTGCAAGGGAGTCCTTGATGCTTATGTTGGCATAATTCGCAAGATAGAGATCGTCGTACTGTTTGTTGGGAGAATACAGGCAAAACACGCCCACGAAACTGGTGGAAGTTTTCTTGGTGTTGACTCCCTGGCGCTGAACTGTTTCGGGCAGTCTGGGCATGGCTCGCTGGACGCGGTTCTGGACGAGTATCGCGGCGGTATCCGCGTCGGTACCCAATTCGAACGTAACCTTGAGATTGTACGATCCGTCGCTTGTACACGTGCTGCTCATGTAGAGCATGTTTTCCACGCCATTCACTTCCTGCTCAATGGGAGCAGCCACCGTATCGGCCAGCACTTGCGGGTTCGCTCCGGGATAACTGGCAGACACCTGAACCACGGGCGGGGTAATTTCAGGGTACTGGGCAATGGGGAGCGAGATCAGCGCCACGCCTCCGGCCACGATGATCAATATGGAGATGACTGAAGCGAAAATAGGGCGATCGATGAAAAAGCGGCTCAGCATAATGGGCGCCTCTGTCAGTTCTGTGAACGAGATGCGGTCCCGGACAGAATGCGCGAGGACTGCGCGGTCACCTGAATCGGCGAGACCTTCGCTCCCGGTCGAGCTTTCTGTATCCCGTTAATGATCACACGATCTTCGAGGGTAAGACCGTCCTCTATGACCCGCATATCGTCTACGAGTTCTCCTGTGCGAACCTTTCGTAGTTCCACGATGTTCTCCGCATTGCAAAGCAGCACGTGCTTTCCTCCCTGATCGGTCAGGATCGCTGTATCGGGGACGAGCAGGCGGGTTTGCGTCTCCAACGGAACTCTCACTCGAGCGAACATCCCCGGATAGAGGATGCCGTCAGGGTTCGAAAATATGGCACGTGCCTGAATGGTCCCCGTGGAAGGATCCACCTTGATGTCCGTGTAATCGAACGCTCCGGTACGTGGGAAACCGGTTTCATCCGAAAGCCCCATGTACACCGAAGTCTCGGATTTCCGCTGTTCGGAGTTGCTGTTTTGCTTCAGCGCTTTCCGTGTCAGTTTGAGCAGATCCGTTTCACTCATGTTGAAATACACATAGAGCTGTCCGTCAGACATCACGTGAGCGAGCAAGGTGTTCTCTGCCGTGCCCACCAGATTGCCGACATCCACGAGATTCCGGCTCACACGGCCGTTTATCGGTGATCTCACATGGGCGTACTCGAGATCGAGTCTTGCGGTCTCCAGGTTGGCAACCGCCTGTTCGACTTCTGCAGCGGCCATGTCGCGGGCTGATTTCACGTCGTCCAGCTTGAGCCCAGCAACCACCTCTTTGTTGGCCAGAGGAGCGTATTTCTCAAGTTCAATCTCCTTGATGCGAAGCGCCGCCCTCCTGGACTTCAAGGCTGCCTTGGCTTGTTCGACTTTCCGCTGAAAGGGCCTCGGGTCGATGATGAAGAGCACGTCGCCGGCTTTCACTTTGGCTCGGGGCTCGAAGAGCATGGATTCAAGGTACCCCCCAACACGGGCTCGAATCTCCACCGACGAGATAGCTGCGGTGGTGCCTGTATATTCCAGGAACGTGGTCACCTCCTTCTGTGTGGGGGGACTCTGCGTGACCTCGGGCGGGGGTGGGGCAGGTGGGGGAGGTGGACCTCCGCAACCGCAGAGTGCGAAGCAGAGCACAACGATTACGTTGGTTAAGAAGAATCGTATCCGGTTGTTCATAGGTACATCTCGGTTCATGGGAAACGTTCCGGTCGTCTTGTTTCTTTCTTTAATCGAGAGCGGAGCGAACCGCGGCCAGGCGGAACTCGAGGAAGCGGTGTGCGGCTCCTTTGCAACTTGGGTCGTCAACGTTTGACAGAGCAGAGGTACGATTCGAGCGTTGCACGAGGCATCCCGAACAATGCGCGGACTTGCTCCAGAACCACGTGTCGGATCTTCTCAAGCTCCTCGGCGCTGTACCCTTCCCACGTCATAGACCGGCCGATCTCTGCACGCGCGAGATGAAAGATGAGCACTTGCCCTGAAACCGCGTATGCTCTCAGCTTGGTCTCAGCGTCGTCGGTTCCGAGGTTCAGCATGGCAGAGATCACCGCGGACAGACATCGATGAAATGGCCCCATAACTCCGTCGTACAGAATGTCGAAGGCTTCAGAGGGTTCGATCTGCTCGCGCATGAATATGCCCATCCATTTCTTGGCCTCCTGGCCTCCAAGCGCGTGCTCCATGATATGGTCCAACAGCTCGCAAAGAAGCAGAAAGCATGCTTCTTTGCCTGGATTTGTTGGAGAGAGACTCTCTTCGATCTTGGAGAGGATAGGTCTCGCCCAGGTCCCCACCGTGCCTACGATGTGGCGCGCAACCGCTAAATAGAGTCCTTCCTTGCCTCCAAAATGGTATTGGATGGCAGCCAAGTTGACTTTTGCGCGATTCGCCAGGGTTCTCGTGCTCACCCCATCGAAACTGTACCGGGCGAACAGCTCGACCCCTGCTTCAATGAGGCGGTTTTTCGACTCTGCTGCGGATGGACTCTTGCGCGCATGATCTGTCGATTCTTTGAGCAGCATGTGGAAATCCTCGTCAATGTGCTGGATGGGTTGTAATTCAAACGATTGAATCAGTCAAGTGTTTAATTCTCACTGCAGCACGCCACGCCCGAACGCCTCGTAATGCGCCATCAAGCACGCAATGATTGATTGTGGGCTGTGGAGGAGTTATACCAGATGCAGAGGTCTGCTCTCATTCAGCTCAATCATCGATAGGTGACGACAATCCGCGGGCAAAGGCACAGAGACATGGCCGACAGATTTTCATGAAAACACCACATACTGTGGTGATCGCAAGGCCGCTGCCTCACCATCACGCAAGGCGAGCGACATTGGTTCCTCAGATGATGGGCGAGAATATGGGGCCGCCTTGAGCATAGGTAGGCACGGTCAAGCCCGAGCAGGACTGCTTCGGCTCGCGAGCGTAAGGGACTCTGTCAGACGCTCTTTCTCAATTGTCTCGTGTATGTTTCAAGATCGCGCTTGGAGAAGAGACAGAAAATCACGTGCTCGATATCAGGGAATTCCTCGAGCTGTTCCACGGTAGTGGTCACGGCGATCTTGCTCGCGTCGTCGATGGGATAGCCGTACGCTCCGGTGCTGATCGACGGAAAGGCAAGGGATCGAAGCCGATTCTCGTGCGCCACCTCAAGGCATCTCCGGTAGCAACTTGCCAAGAGTCTCGGCTCGCCTGACACTCCTCCGCGATAGATCGGCCCTACCGTGTGGATCACGTGGCGCGCCTTGAGCCTATACCCGCCGCGTGATTTTTGCATCTCCGGTTTCGCATCCGCCCAGTGTACGGCATTCCGCAACCAGTTCCGTGCCGGCCGCGCGGTGGATGGCTCCATCGACGCCGCCTCCACCGAGAAGCGCATTGTTCGCGGCATTCACGATCGCATCCACGTCCAAGGCTGTGATGTCACCCTGAACCAACGTGATCTTTTCCTTCATGGTCAACTCCAGGCTTGAGCAAGGGAAGAAGTATATCGCCCGCGCTTGCCGGGCCGGACCGCCGCGGCAATGTGGGGAGCAAGGGTGGGGAGGGGAGATTGTCTTCTCCCCCCTTAGCTAGCCAGCAATAACACGTCGACGTGAAGACCGGGTGGCGGATGCCCTACTGCTTGAGGTGGAACGCTGATTCCATGGCCAGCGGCTCCTCGGTGAGCATGGCATCCTCAAGGCCTCCAAAGACGATTCCGAGCACCTCGTCCATATGTTCCACCGTCACGATCTCCATGCCTTTACGGATGCGAGAAGGCACCTCTTTGAGGTCTTTTTCGTTCTCCTGAGGGATGATTACCCTGGTGATCATTCCCCGTTTTGCGGCCAGGAGTTTCTCCTTGAGCCCGCCAATCGGGAGCACGCGTCCCCGGAGCGTAATCTCGCCGGTCATCGCGACATCGTTGGGGAACGGTTTCTTGGTCAGCGCGGAGACAATGGCCGCGGTCATGGTAATGCCTGCAGAGGGTCCATCCTTGGGAGTGGCTCCCTCGGGCACATGAATGTGAATGTCGATCTTGTTGTAAAAATCGGCTTTCAGGCCCAAACCCCATGCACGTGATCGCACGTAACTCATGGCTGCGCGCGCGGATTCCTGCATGACCTCACCGAGCTTGCCTGTCACGATGAGCTGGCCCGAGCCAGGCATGAGGGCAACCTCGACGATGAGCAATTCGCCGCCAACCTCGGTCCAAGCCAAGCCGGTGCCCACGCCCACTTTTTCTTTCTCTTCCTTGACTCCGTGGCGGAACTTGGGAACCCCGAGGAATTTCGGCACTTGCCGTGCGTCAATCTCGATGAAGGATTCGCCTTCACCGCTGACAACCTTTCGCGCGACTTTGCGGCACACCTTGGAGATCTGTCGTTCCAAATTGCGGACTCCCGCTTCTCTCGTGAATTGCCGGACAATTCGCAGAATAGCGCTGCGCTTGAACGCGATCTGTGCTTCGGTGAGCCCGTTCGCGATCATCTGCTTCGGCGTAAGGAACCGCTGGGCAATGCGGAGTTTCTCCGGTTCCGTGTATCCGGCAAGACGGATTATTTCCATCCTGTCCTGGAGCGGCGCGGGAATCCCGTGAAGCGTATTGGCGGTGGTGATAAACATCACCTGGGAGAGGTCATAATCCACGTCCAGGTAGTGATCGTTGAACGTGTGGTTCTGTTCAGG
The DNA here is from genome assembly GCA_963760985.1 of uncultured delta proteobacterium. Lineage (GTDB taxonomy): Bacteria > Desulfobacterota > Desulfomonilia > Desulfomonilales > Desulfomonilaceae > JACRDG01. The sequence continues at coordinate 150,455 of CAVXFM010000005.1, forward strand.
GTCCAGCACTTCCAAGAGGGCGGCAGACGGATCGCCTCGGAAATCCATGCTCATCTTGTCCACTTCATCGAGGAGCATGACCGGGTTGATCGTTTGCACCTTCTTCATGCTTTGAATAATTTTTCCGGGCATAGCACCGATATAGGTCCTGCGGTGGCCCCTGATTTCCGCTTCATCTCGCACGCCGCCGAGAGAGATGCGCACAAATTCCCTGCCCGTAGCTCGCGCCACGGATTTGGCCAGGGACGTCTTGCCGACTCCCGGAGGGCCTACCAGGCACAAAATCGGGCCCTTGGTCTTTTGTACCAACTTCTGAACCGCAAGATACTCGATGATCCGTTCCTTGACCTCTTTGAGGCCGTAATGATCTTCATCCAATATCCGCTGGGCCTCTCCGATGTTGAGGTCGGTCTCGGCCTCGTTGTTCCACGGCAGCATGAGAAACCAGTCCACATAATTGCGCACCACCGTCGCTTCCGCGGACATGGGAGACATGAATTTCAGCTTCTTGATCTCCTTGCGAACCTTGGCCTCCGCGTCAGGCGGAAGGCCTTTCTTGGTCAACTGCTCTTCCAGTTCGGCAAGTTCTGTCTTGAAGTCGTCCTTATCTCCCATCTCTTTCTGGATGGCACGCATCTGCTCGTTGAGGTAGGTACCTCCTTCTGGCTTTTCTCCATCTGTTTTTTGACACGATCACGGATCTTTTTCTCGATCTCTGCAATCTCGATCTCGCTCTGCATCAGTTCCAGAAGTTTCTCGATCCGCTCTTTGAGGGAAGTTCTTTCCAGGAGGTCTTGCTTGTCCTCCATCTTGAGGCTGAGCTGGCCGGCCACCGTATCAGCTAACCGTGCGGGGTCGGTCATGGAGCGGACAGCCGTGACAAATTCCTGAGGGATCTTTTTATTGCACGCGAGGTAATTCTCAAACACCGTTTTGAGGCCACGGACCAGTGCTTGCACCTCGACCTCTCTGCCCGCGTATCTCGTCCCGCAGAAGTCCTATTTCGACCTTGAAAAATTTGTCGTTGTCTACGAACCTCCTAATGCTCCCTCGACGCCTTCCTTCCACGAAAACCTTGATGGTGTTGTCCGGGAGCTTAAGCATTTGGATAATTTGGCCAATGGTTCCTATGGAGAAAATGTCTTCCTCTTGCGGGTTTGTCTGCTGAGCGCTCTTTTGAGAGGCCAGAAAAATCATTTTGTCGGTCTGCATCGCGGACTCAAGGGCCTTAATTGAGCGATCCCGGCCTACAAACAAAGGGACGACCATGTGGGGAAACACGACGATATCCCTCAGAGGAAGCAGCGGCAAACTGACAGTATTTTGGGAAGGAGCATCTTCCTTCTTCGCGAAAAACATCTCGAAGTCCTCGCAAAAGTGTCTTGGGAGCAGAGACCGATCCCGTTATTCGGGATCGGAACCCTGCTCGAAGGTTGTGGAATGTGTACGGTTACAGAGGATAGATCCCCGGGTTATGTGTTCAGCAATAACGACGGCGGTCTCAGGAGGCGGATTCGGCTTCTTTCTCGAAAACCAGGATGCACTGCTCGTTCTTGTGAATGACGTCCTCGTTGACGATGACCTCCTGGAGACTCTTATATTCAGGCAGTTCATACATGACGTCAAGCATGGTCGCTTCGAGAATAGACCGTAAGCCCCTCGCTCCAGTCTTACGGCACAACGCTTCACTGGCCACTGCCCTGAGCGCCTCGTCGGTGAATCGCAGCTTCACGTGCTCGAAACTGAACAGCTTCTTGTATTGTTTGACCAGAGCGTTCTTTGGTTCGAGCAGGATGCGCACGAGCGCCTCCTCATCCAATTCGTGGAGCGTGGCAATCACGGGAAGCCTTCCCACGAATTCCGGAATGAGGCCGTAATGGATGAGGTCTTCCGGCTGGCTGTTCTCCAGAATATTCTCATCCTCCAGGCTCTGCGGACCTCCGATCTGAGCGTTGAACCCCATGGACTTCATGTTCATGCGCTGATGGATCACCTTGTCCAGGCCCACAAAAGCTCCCCCGCAGATGAACAGGATATTGGTGGTATCTACCTGAAGAAATTCCTGTTGGGGATGCTTGCGTCCGCCTTTGGGCGGGACGTTCGCCATGGTGCCTTCCACAATCTTCAGGAGCGCCTGTTGCACGCCTTCACCGGATACATCGCGGGTAATGCTCGGATTCTCGGTCTTGCGAGATATCTTGTCTATCTCATCAATGTACACGATACCCCGACACGCGCGAGAAATATCGTAATCGGCATTCTGCAATAGCATCAAGATAATGTTTTCCACGTCCTCACCGACGTATCCCGCTTCAGTGAGGGTGGTGGCATCTGCAATGGCAAACGGCACATTGAGAATCCTGGCCAATGTCTGTGCGAGCAGGGTCTTACCTGAACCTGTCGGGCCGATGAGCAAAATGTTGCTCTTCTGCAGTTCCACTCCGTCCAGGTCCGGCTTGGATTCAATCCTCTTGTAGTGGTTATGCACCGCCACTGCGAGAATCTTCTTCGCTTGCTCCTGGCCTATCACATACTCATCGAGCGACTTCTTGAGCTCAGCCGGAGTGGGTACCTTGGAACGGGCCCGTCCCATCTCTTCTTTTTCATATTCTTCGGCAATAATTTCATTGCACAGCTCGATACACTCGTCGCAAATATACACCGTGGGTCCTGCGATGAGCTTTCGCACCTCATCCTGACTCTTGCCACAAAAAGAACAGTAAAGTGATGAAAAATTGCCTTTTCTGCCCGCCATGAATTCCTCCTTGGGGCTCGGTCTTCGCAGGCAGACCGCCTAATTCTGAATTCGCCTCAGGGGGCGTTGCCTCCTTCCGGCGATGGGTTTAGGGTTTGAGTGGGCTCACGGCTAGATCTCTCTTGGAAATCACCTTGTCCACGATGCCGTAAGTGGTAGCCTCTTCGCCGCTCATGAAATAGTCTCTATCCGTATCGGCCTCGATCCTTTCCAGAGGCTGGCCGCTGTGGTCCGCGAGAATGTGATTGAGTTCAGCCTTCATTCTCAGGATCTCTCTCGCGTGTATCTCGATGTCAGTGGCCTGACCTTGGAAGCCTCCCATGGGTTGATGAATCAGAATCCTCGCGTGCGGTAACGCGAACCGCTTCCCTCTTGAGCCCGCAGCAAGGAGTAATGCGCCCATGCTCGCTGCCTGACCGATACAGATCGTCTGAACGTCAGGCTTAATGTACTGCATGGTGTCGTAAATGGCCAGACCCGACGTCACAATTCCCCCAGGGGAATTGATGTAAAAATTTATGTCTTTCTCGGGGTCCTCGCTTTCGAGGAACAGAAGCTGTGCGATGACCAGGTTGGCCACCATGTCATCAATGGCGGTTCCAAGGAAGATGATCCTTTCCTTGAGCAATCTCGAGTAGATATCGTAAGCTCTTTCGCCACGGCTTGTTTGTTCAACGACCATTGGTACCAGCATTTCGGCTACGCTTTCTCTATGTCTCCGGTGGGAGATGTGTCTTCTGAGGGAGGTTCCTCTTGGGTGATTTCGGCAGTGTCCTGGATGAACGCAGACACCTTCTTATACACGAGAGATTCCCGCACTTCGTCCATTCTGCCGTCCTGTTCCAATCGATCTTTGAGAAAATCAAGAGAAACATCCAATTGAGAAGCTTTGTTCTGCAGATCTTCCGTGATTTCCTCGTCCGTTACCTTGATATCTTCTTGTTCTGCAACCGCACTGTACATGAGGGCCTTTTGAATGGCTCTCAGTGCTGCGGGTCGGATTTGATCGCGGTAAGCCTGGGTCGGCATGGGAAGCCGCTCAGGATCGTGGCCCTGAGCCACCAATCCTTGTAGGGACTGTTCGAGAAAGGAGTCAATCTCCGCCTCAACCATCGATTCCGGAACCTCGAAGGTGTTCTCTTTGAGGAGAGCGTCGACGATCTGCACTTCCAACTCTCGCTCGGTCTGGTTCTTCAGCATGGTTGCCAGATCCGCACGGATCTTTTCCTTGAGGGCGTCCAAGGTCTCATATTCGCCGAGGTCCTTGGCAAAGTCATCGTCCAACGCAGGAAGGATTTTTTCCTTTGCCTCTTTCACCGTGATATGGAAAAGCACGGTCTTGCCCGCGATGGCTTTTCTGGGGAAGTCTTCGGGAAGATCAACGGTTATTTCTTTTGTCTCCTCCAGCTTCATTCCCTCCATCCGAGAATCGAAGTCAGGCAGATAGAAATTTCTTCCCATTTCGAGGTGGTAATCGGTGACATTGAGAGCCGGGACAGGCTCTCCTTCGATTTTTGCGGTGATGTCCACCACCACGTGGTCACCCGACACGAGTCCTCTCGACTCCGGAATGGGCGCCAGACGGGCGTTCCTCTCCCTCATGTGCTGGAGCTGTTCGTCGACTTGGTCGTCGGTCACGCTGCGGACGTGCTTCTTGAGCTGAAGGCCCTTGTACTCTTTCACCTCTATCCGGGGCGGGACCTCAATTTCTGCCGTATATTTGAAGGGTTTTCCCTCTTCCAACGTCTCTGAATCAATGTTGGTGACGGATAACGGCTTGAGGTTTTGCTCGTCCAATCCCGGTTTGAGAGTCTCTTCGATGATCTGGCGAGTGGCGTCGGCCTGAACCTTGCTCTTGAAGTAGCTCCGTAAGATAGGAAGAGGCACTCTTCCTTTTCGGAACCCCTTGATCTGGACATTTTTCTTGAGGTCCTTGTATTGGGCGTCCATCACTTCGAGGACCTTTTCTTCAGGCACCTCAAAGGTGACCTTCTTCTTCACGTCGCTCAGATCTTCCACTTGAATGCTTGTCATATCTCCTCTTTCACCTTGGCGTTGCGAAACACGACTTCGATCCGGAACGCCCTAAGTCGGTAATAGCCATGGTCCAACGCTTCCCCTCGCATCGAACCTCATCCGCTCCCAAAGCGGTTGCAATCGGCAGTCTCGAGAAAGCAGCGCAACCCAGTTGTACATTCCCGAACCGCCCCCTTGGGCCGTGAATAATACCCTTGTTCGTGAACGCTGTCCAGTCGGCCCCATTAGCCGAGTTCTCGGCCTACGGACGGCCTGATCTTATAGCTGCATTATACGGCAAAGGGTCCTAAAAGGGAAGGGCATGAAGTTTCAGCACAAGACACACTCTCACTTTTCTTGAACGAGGCGGGGCAATCTGGTACACATGTGATCCGATGGATCGTCCACGCGAGCCGGGTCTTGCCTTAGACAATGGCAAAACCGCCCGTGTCAAGGGCGCTGAGCAAGGCGCTGTTAATGGTTCAGCGGGCATACTGAAGCGCTATCGGCTAGAATCCTGATTCTCCGGACGCTTCAGGAGCAATCGATCAAAATGCAGCATCAGCGCAAGCGGTTGCCGCGGGTACCGAGGTACGGGACGGCACTTCGGAGCGGTTACTCGCAATGATGTTAAGCACATGTACTTTACTCGGTCCGCATGAAAGATCACGTCGATGGCTTCGTCGGCAGGCGTCTTCGGGAGAGATTTCTTGAAAGATCTTCAAGTCTCGGGCAAGACCGTCATCAGTGTGGTTATCCCGCTGTACAAAGAAGAGAGCAATGTGGAGCCTCTGGTAGAGCGTCTGGAAAGTGTATTGACGCGGCTCGACTGCGACTGGGAGTTCGTGTTCGCACTGGACCCTAGTCCTGACCGCACGCGAGAGAAATTACTCGCGCTCATGGACGCGGGACACCGTATTCGGTTGATCACGTTTTCCCGCAGAATAGGCAAGCCCCTGTCACTTATGGCCGGCCTGGATCATTCCCGCGGGGACGCGTGCGTGATCATTGATGCAGACCTTCAGGATCCGCCCGAGCTCATTGAAGAGATGATGAAGAAATGGCAGGACGGATTCGAGGTGGTCATCCCCCAGAGGGTCTCTCGCAAGGGAGAGAAATTATTGTATCTCAAGGCAGCGGAAGCTTTTTACTGGCTCTTCGGAAAGGTTGCCGAAGTAAAGGTTCCGAGAAATACCGGTGACTTTAGGTTGCTCGATCCGCGGGTGGTCCGAGAGATAGGTCGATTCAAAGAACGGCACGGATTTCTCAGAGGGATCACTGCCGCTGCCGGTTTTCGCACCGCGGTAATTCCGTACCATCGGGAAGCTCGTTTTTCAGGAAGAACCCAGATCCCGCTGCTGGGCGCGGTGAATATCGCCCTGGACGGCCTTGTACCTTTTTCTCGCACGGCAGTGAGACTGATCTTCATCCTTGGTTTGATTCTCGCCGGCCTTGGGACGGGCGTTGCCGCGATATGGGTTGCCGCGGGTCTGCTTGCGGGTTTTTCTTCAACGTGGCCGTTCATGGTGCTGGGCCTGCTCGTGACAATCCTTTCGGGGGCTGTACTGCTGGGGTTAGGCACCGTCGGAGAATATGTGGTACGCACGTACGAAGAAACCAGAGATCGGCCGCTTTACATCGTGGACCGGATTGACGAAGCGGACACCCTGCCGAGAAAACTCTGCGATGGCGGAAGCGTGAAAAATACTTCATGCGATGAGCGCGGCCCTGTGTCTCGGTCACCTGTCGGGTAGAAATGGAATACACGTAACATGAAAGCTCTGGTTACTGGAGGCGCGGGATTTATCGGAAGCCATGTGGTTGACGAACTGGTACGTCAGCACCACGAAGTCATCGTGTACGACAACTTCTCCACAGGATTCAGACGCCATCTCGATCACACGGTACGCGTCGGCCGAGTAACGGTCGTCGAGGGAAACATCCTGGATTGCCCCAAACTGACCGCTGCGATGGAAGGTGTCTCCATAGTGTTTCATCTCGCGGCCAATGCGGATGTGCGGGGTGGCGCGGCAAACACGCGCGTAGATCTCGAACAGAACGTGCTTGGCACTCACAGTGTCCTGGAGGCGATGCGCGCAACCAAGGCAACTTCGATTGTGTTTACCAGCTCCGCGACGGTGTACGGGGAACCCGATCGTTTCCCGACTCCCGAGGACTGTGCGCCTGTCCAGACCTCGCTCTACGGAGCTTCCAAGCTTGCAGCGGAAGCCATGATACAGGCGTACGGCGAGTATTTCGGAATAAGAAGCTATACCTTTCGCTTCGTGTCGTGGATTGGGGAAAGGTACATCGCATGGCGTAGTGTACGATTTTATCAACAAATTGCGCAGGACCCCGACCGAACTGGAAATACTGGGCGACGGGAACCAGAGAAAATCCTACCTCCACGTTCAGGATGGGATCCGCGGCATCTTTATGGCAACGGAGCGTCTGAAAGACCTCAAGAATGTGCTTAACCTGGGACACGTGCAGCACATGAACGTGAAAGACGTGGCACGCATCGTCTGCGAGGAAATGGGCCTGAAGGACGTGGCCTATCGACTTACCGGTGGAGTTAGAGGATGGCTCGGGGACAGTCCGTTCGTCCTCCTGGACATAGCGAAGATGCAACAGATCGGATTTGTTCCTGAAGTCAGCATCGAGGATGGTTTGAGGCGAACCACGCGGTATTTACTCGACAACCCATGGCTCCTTGATGTGGAACCGCCCGGTAGCCAGTGGAAGCTTGAACCCTGTCAAAGAAGAGAACATATTGTTGACCGAGCCCCTCTGCGTTGATGCGGAAAAAAGGCGCTCCATGGACGGCGAGGTCGCGGAATTGCCCTCAATCCAAGAGCATTGCCCGCAACACCGTGCTATGCACTCTGATCTCGGACGGTTACTGCGTGAAAATTATTGATCGATACATAATGACAGAGTTTCTGAAGGTCTTCGGCATCTGCGTGATGGGCTTTGTGTTTGTGCTGCTCCTGGTGGAGATCACGGACAAGATCAAGTACTGCTTTGAGTACAACCCTCCCGGTTGGCTTATGTGTAAATATTTTCTTGTCAAGATCCCGGGGTACATGTTCTATGCCATTCCCATGGGAATTCTCATGGGTGGCATGATGTCGTTGCTCATGATGGCACGACACTCGGAGATCATCGCGATGCAGGCAAACGGGATAGACGCGCTCGATGTAGCCAGGCCTGTGCTCTTTGTCGGTCTGGCAGCGAGCGTGATAATGATGCTTGCGGACGAGACGGTGATCCCGTGGTCCAATCGGTATAGCGAGCACATTCAAAATGTAGAGATTGCAGGCAAACCGGACACTGCCTTGTTCAAGAGTGACGAAATATGGATGCGTTCCCCGGACTCGATCATCCATGTGAGGAAATTTGATAAATCCACATTAGCGCTGGAGCGACTGTCCATCGTCACCTGGGACGAGAAACTATAACTTTGCCAAGCGTATCTTTGCGGACAAGGCCATATGGCGGAAAGATCGCTGGGTGCTCTACGGGATCAATGAGACCGTGCGCGCTCCTGATGGTCGGTTCCGGGTGGAGACCGTGCCGACACTCACCGGAGCACTGGAAAGGCCGCCGTCAGACTTTTTGAGGGTTGAGAGACTGGCAAAAGAGATGAATCTCGTGCAGCTCTCCGCATACATCGAACGACTCCTCGAAGAGGGACAAACACCGACGCGCTACCTGGTAGACTGGCATGACAAGATCGCGTTTCCGTTTGCTTGTCTGATCATGTCCGCGCTGAGCGTGCCGTTTGCGATTCGCGTGAGCCCCCGGGGCGGAGGAATTGCGATCGGTCTGGCTGTGTCTCTTGCCGTTGCCTTTGGCTATTGGATCGTCCACGCGTTGTTCATCGCGATCGGTCACGGAGGGTACATTCCTCCGTTGGCAGCGGCCTGGGGGGCGAACGTCATTTTTGGGCTCACCGCAACCATGCTTCTCCTTCATTCGGACACATAAACGCTGGCCTGACGATTCCATTGAAGCGAAGGAAGAATGAGGCTCATTCTCAAAGCGGTTCAGTATCCATCGACGAAAACGTGCTCGATGAGGAGAGGTTGCCTCAGAGGCCCGGCCGGGGAAAGCCGCGGTGACGCGGTCGTTTTCCATACCGTTCCGCATATCCTACCGTTTCGCAGAGTCCCTACTTGACTCTCTTAAACCTGCCGAAAAGTCCGGGATCAGGCGTGCCTTCGGTCCACGTCGATTGACGTGTACTGATTCGGGTTATCGAATCTGATATACATAATTTCTTCTTCCAGAGCCCCTGGACGGTCGTGACGAAGCTCGTGTCCTGAGAGCTTCCACGTGCCCTCTTGGACCGTCTCGGTGGTCCCGACTCGGGTTGTCCTCTTGAACGTTCCATCCTTGCGGTATTCCATGATGAGCGTGAACGCGTGGGGCCCCGTACTTACGAACGAACGCCCCCGATAGCTCGCTTTGTACCGCTGCCCCGGTTCTTTGGTCTGAAACACTTCCCACACGCCGACCAATTGGGCCGCGGATGGACCGGCCACGGCACTTTTCTTTTCCTGGTGCTGCTGAGCGTGCACAGAGGAGGCCATGGACACGGTCAGGACCGCCAGCACGCCCACGAAGAGGAATCGGAGAATTTTCACTATTTGCTCCTTTCTCGGGGAAATGTATCTTCACGCGAGAAACCGTTTCTTGGAGAGTTTTCCCTTTGCCAGTGCCATTCTTCCAGAAATCTTCCCCTGTTTTCGGGTCATTTCTAGCACGGGCCTTGAGATCGCGCAACGTGTACTTTATGGTATTGCCGCTGGCAGGTCCGATGAAACAGGAAGTCCGGACAAGGCGACATGAAACACGTGAAGGATAAATTGGCATTTTGGAAAAACGGCGAAGTCCTCGTGGGACTGGTCGTTCTGTTGTCCGGGATTTATGTGGCTTGGCAGGGATTCACTAAAATAAGGGAACTGTGGACCTTCTTCTCCTCCTTCTTGCCGCTCTCCCTTCCCGAGGACGTCGGCGAGCGGGCGCTGTCCTCTCTCCCCTTGATCAGCAAAGTCTTCATCAATACCGTGGGTTCCATGGCAGCGGTACTCATGGGGCTTGCATGGATTCTTTCTGGAATGAGCGAGGCCTTGCAGGCCGGACAGAAGCCACCCGAGCCTTCGGACGTTCAGAAGCCGGAATTGGTCGCGGAATTCCTCCGGACCGGACGAGGACAGTATTGGAAATCAGCTCCCGCGCTCGTGCGGCTCGCGGGCTCTCTCTTACCCGCGCTCGCCTGGTCAGCCCGGTTTCCTACGAGATGGTGGGCAGCTTGGTCTGGTCCAGCCTGAAAGTCGTGATCGTCGGGATCGGAATAGCGGGGGTCTGGCATCTGTTGCTTCTCATTCCTGAGGTCGTCAAAACCTACCTCCATCGTGACATGAATTTGGTAGTGCCATCGGCCGGGCCGCTTTATTGGCTCCTCGGGTTTGTGATATGCGTACACGTGCTCATCGCACTGAGCTTGATGCCGTTCAAAAGGGTGAAATTTGTGCGGACCCGCGAGTCGCTGGCGGTGAGCGGAAGCAGCGATCCCAATGGCTTTTTTGCCCTCCTTGAAGAAGGGTGCAGGCTTCTCAATGCAGTGGGCATTCCGCAGAGACCCTCAGCTAGGCTGGGAACCGACGCAAACGCGGAAATGAAAGCCACGCTCGTGGAGACGACACCCGAACCCCTCCATTCCGCGGCCAGGCCTGCGGGCTATGTGTGCTTGCCTTTGGTGTTTTTTCCCATGATCATGGGGTTCACCCGGTTGATCCACTTTGAGCGACCGGTCGACTCGATCCCGTACCAGGAGTTCCTGACGACAAGGTTTCTGAGCTATTCTCTCGACGTGGTTCTTGCTCTGACCCTCATCGTGGTGGGGTTGCATTTCTCGGAACAGGCCCGCAGATTGTTTGGTATTCGCCGATTCAGATCTGCACTGATTTTGGCGTTCACCACCCCGAATTTCATCACGCAACCCGTGTCATCGGAAAATACTCTTTCGTCGGACACCGTGGGCGACGAGGAGGAAATTCAATGGAAAGCGGTTCACGGCGCGGATGACCGTTTCGTGAACTGGGCCAGGGCACCACAGGGGTCGGGCACGTTCGGAGTCGATTTGTTCTGGGCAGAGGCGTTCTCCGAATCCGCGGTCACCGGAGGACCCCGTTTCGTGATCGATCTCCGGCAATCGAACGCTCTGGACGAGGCACTGGAGCATATTGTGAAGATTCCATTTCACGTGGCATTTGTACTCGATGCTCCTCCGGCTTCCCGCCACGTGTCCTGAGGGAGGTTAAATATCATGGCGCTTCGTATGGGATGGTTCACCACGGGTCGAGATCCCGCTGCTCGCAACCTGTTGCGAACGGTTCACGAGGACCTGATGAAGAACCGCGTTCCTGCCACCATCGAGTGGATCTTTTGTCATCGCGAAACCGGAGATGCGGCACCGAATCAGGAGTACTTCGAGAGAGAACGGTTCTTCGATTTGGCCGCTGAACTGGATATCCCCGTTGCCACGCGGTCTCACGTCCGTTTCCTGCCCGAAATGCGCACAAAGGCGCTCGCTGAGAGTCGGTCGGCGGCAAATGCGTCACCAACCCTGGAAGAGTGGCGAAACCTCTACGGCGCGGAAGTTATGCATGTCATGAACCTGCTCCCCGCGGTGGATATCATTGTCATGGCCGGGTACATGCTCATTCTGGGGGATCCTGAACTCGAAGGGCTGGTCATGGTCAACATCCATCCTGCGCTGCCATGGGGTCCGCGCGGGACCTGGCAGGAGGTCATTCACCAACTCATAGCTGAAGACGCTGCGGAACAAGGAATCATGGTTCACATGGTGACCAAGGAACTGGATCGCGGCCCTGTTATCTCTTACTGCCGTTTTCCGATCAAAGGCGAGGGCTGGGATGACCTCTGGGAACGATGGAAAACCGAAATACCCTCGGACGCTCCTCGCGAAGCAAGGGAGAGTCATCCCCTCTTCAGGAAAATCCGCACAGAGGGAGAAATCAGAGAACTGCCCCTTCTCAGGAGCGCGATCCGCGAGCTGGCTTACGGAAACATTGCGATCCGTGATCGGAAGATCTGGGCAGGAGGAAAACTCCAGGAAGAAGGAGTGGATCTGACCGGAATCATTGAGGACATCGTGAAAAAGGCCTCTGCTGAGGGGCCTCAGACGTAGATTCGACGGTCCTGCGTGGCACGAAGGGAAGGGGGATCTCCCGCGGCCGAGAAGAATCAGACGCACAAGACTCTTGGCAACCGGTCTCATTGAGAAGATCCGCTCACAGTACCTGAGGGAGCGCTGTACATATACCTTGTCGAATGGCGCGGTCCACAGGTACATGCTTGAGCTGTCATCCGTACACGTAAACGACACATCCTCTCTGCTGATCTTTCGCTCGCGTGAGCCGAGCCCTCCTCAGCCGCAGCGGTTTTACATGCTGTAAAAGGTTCTGACACCCGGCCCCGCAGGTTGCCATGAAACTGCGGCTTCAGAGGCTGGCTTTCCCCAGCACTCGCCCCGCAGTTGTCCCCGGTGAGGCATCTCGATCCAAGGCACGATTATTGCAATTTTTCTGGCAAGCGGTGGGATTCAACCGCTTCCCTCGCGCGGACTCTGCCAAGCCCCATCGGCTTGGCCTCGCACACAAAGAGGGTGGTTGACGGGAACAACACGCGCACAGAGGAGAAATGTTCATGAAAACGAATGTAAAGGCGACTTTATGCATGTTCACGACGTTATGCCTCGCGGTTCTCATCTCAGCAGCCAATGCTGCGGAAGTCAAGAAAGCCGTGAGGGTAAACGGCGCGGGAATGGCGTGCGACCAGGTGCAATTGTGGGCGGAAGCCTTCACAGCGGCCAATCCTGATATCTCCGTAGTCGTTCACGGCTCGAGCGCCGGCAAAGGATTCAAGGCGCTTCTTGAGGGGAACGCGGATCTCGCTCTGGCGAGCCGCGTCATCCGCCCTGAAGAACAAAAGAAAGCTATGGAAAAAGGGATGAAGCTCAACTCACGGCTGATCGGCTATGCAGGGCTGGCAATCATGACCACCAGCCGAAACCCCATAAGTGAGCTCACTACGGAGCAGCTCAGGAAGATTTTCACTGCAGAATACACCGACTGGAAGCAGCTGGGGGGGCCTGACGAGGCGATACGCTGTTTGGCGAGGAGAATTCCGGAGTCTGGTGGCGCGGTGTTCTTCATGCAACGTGTGCTCGACAATCAGCCGTATGGAAAGACCACCGTGTTCACAGAGAGTTGGACCTCGATCGTCAAAGTGTGCACGATCGGCAAGGACTTGCCCATAGGGATAGGACCGCGCATGCTCGCCAGCAAATCGGGAGCCAAAGTCATCGCGGTCAAAGAGGATACCAACTCTCCCGCAGTACTGCCCACGGAAGAGACCATGAAGGACAAAACCTATCCCATCATCGTGCCCATACGCCTGTATTGGGATACCCGAACCCAGGACGAACGCCTGATGAAATTCGTTGATTTCTGCGCATCAAAGGGATTGGGGAAGGATAAATAGGCTCCTCACCCGCATTCTTAGAAGATCGGCACGGGCAACTGGAGGGGATGTCCTCTTCGCCTCATCCCCGCACTGCCGAGGTGGGAGACGCCACACCGCGGCAAGGCTTCTTGCCGTTGAGTCGCAGGATGTTGCCTTAGTCCAGGGTGTTGCAGGCGCGGAGAGAAGAAACGGTCTTTACGCAGTAATGGTCGCGGGGGAACGGGCATCTGGCCTGTCATGCCAGGACAGTCGAGATGCCTGTCCCACCGATTTCCCGCTCCAGAAAGTTTCCTCGTGAGGTTCCCGAATCGGCTGGAATTGACGCAAGCACTGTCATGCCAGGTTCGCTGCAGTGCCAGCACAAGAAGAACCGTCCACCGGGTGCCTGACGCAGCGCTCGCCCCGGTCAGCGGCCCCCCCTTCAAAATTTCTTTCCCATGACAAGTGCCAGAGCTGTCTGGTGAGACTGGCTGCTCCAGATCATTTTCCTCTTGACAAGATTTCGGATGTGTGACTTCATAGACACTGCGCTGATTTGAGCACACAGCTTGCGGGCGCGTAATAAATGCAGCTAAAGCGTGGCGGATGAATGGCCGTCCAGCTTAGCTGCGACGGTTTTTTTTTGCCCGCGGCGGTTCCGTCTTCATGATGGAACACCAAAAAGACGGACGGAGGTCCACATGTCGGAATTTAAGGTAAACAAGTCATTTGCAGAGATCAACAAACGAATTAGGCAAGGCGAGGCCGTAGTGGTCACTGCTGAAGAAATGATAGGAATCGTGAAAGAACACGGAGCGGTGGACGCGGCCCGCAAGGTTGACGTGGTGACCACCGGAACGTTTGGGATCATGTGCTCTTCCGGAGCCTTTCTCAATTTCGGCCATACCCAGCCACGCATCAAAGCACAGAAGATCCACATCAACGGGGTTGAGGCGTACGCGGGCATTGCCGCAGTGGACTGTTACGTAGGGGCAACTCAGTGCCGAGAAGACGACCCTCTGAACAAGGTCTTTCCGGGCAGATTTCGCTACGGTGGCGGGCACGTGATCGAAGATCTCGTAGCTGGACGTGAAGTGCTTTTCGAAGCCGAGGCGTACGGAACGGATTGTTACCCCCGACGTTCCCTGGAAAAGAAAATGACCTTGAAGGATTTTCCTAACGCTACGCTGCTCAATCCCAGGAATGGGTACCAAAATTACAATGTTGCCGTCAACTACTCGACAAGGACCATCTATACGTACATGGGCATCCTCAGGCCCGATTGCGTCAACGCCAACTATTCCACGTCCGGTCAACTCAGCCCGCTGCTCAATGATCCGCTTTACAGGACCATCGGTATCGGGACGCGCATCTTCCTTGGCGGGGGCCTCGGATACGTCATCGGGCCGGGAACCCAGCACAGCCCTGGGGCCAAGCGTTCCGCGAATGGCGTGGTCATGGGAGGAGCGGGAACCCTTGCCGTAACAGGGGATCTGAAAGGCATGTCGGCAAAATTCCTCAGGGGAGCCTCGGTAACGGGCTATGGGTGTTCCCTGAACGTGGGCATCGGCGTGCCGATTCCTGTGCTGAACGAAGAGATAGCTCAATTCACCGCGGTATCGGACGACGAGATCTTGGCTCCGGTGGTGGATTACGGCCTGGCCTATCCCAAGGATGGAGGGACGGCCATTACCTACGTAAGCTATGGCCAGCTCAAGTCCGGCCATATCGAGGTACAAGGCCGGGAAGTGACGACTGCTCCGTTGTCCAGCTATGCAGGGGCGCTTGAAATAGCTACCATACTCAAAGGATGGATTGAGTCTGGGAAATTTCTTCTGGGTGAACCGCAGGAGACCCTGCCGTCAGTACCGTTCGCCGGATTCCCCAATCTTTCTTGACCCGGCTCGGAGAGCCCATAATTACCAAAGAGGTGCCTTAATGACTTCCAAGAACGTCTTGTTGATATTCAAAGCGAACGTGATGTATAAGCCGGTGATCTACAGGCTTGCCAAAGATTTCGATCTGGTGTTCAACATTCTTGAAGCGAAGATCCTGCCGCGGAAGGAAGGTCGTCTCCTCCTGGAGCTCCGCGGGGAAGAAGAGCTGGTGGAGCAGGGCATCAGGTTTCTCCAGGAACACCAGGTAGGTGTCGAGTTTCTCAAAGACAGGATCAGCAGGGAAGACGAGCTGTGCGTGCACTGCGGCGCGTGTACCGGACTATGCCCCACCGAGGCCTTGAGTCTTGTGCGGCCGGAAATGAAAGTGGCTTTTGACGTGGACAAGTGCGTGGCCTGCGGTGTGTGCGGTCTGGTCTGTCCCTTCGGAGCCATGAAAGACATCAGGCTGTTCGACCCCTTTGCCGAAGGCCGTGTCCAGGGAGAATAACGGCTCCGAGTGGGGCCATGCCGGCCACGTTCGTAAGGAGTACTTCCCTCAGCGATGATGTGCTTGTAATATCCTGGAACGATGAGTATCGGGAAGGAACTCCAGATGGACGCACACAACAAAACCAAGAAACAGCTTCTCAACGAGATCGAAGAGTTGCGGCGTCTGAGGGCCGAATCAGAGGCCGCACGCTCTTCTGCCAAACGCGCGGAAGAGCGTCTGAGGGCCTCGGAGATGAGGTTCCGCTCGGTGGCCCATACGGCCGTGGACGCCATCATATCCATTAATCAACACGATGAGGTCGTCTTCTGGAATGCCGCGGCCGAGAATATTTTTGGCTATTCCGAAGCGGAAATGCGGGGAAAATCGGTATCTATTCTGGTTCCCGAGAGGCTACGGAGCGCACACACCCGCGGAGTTCAGCGGTATTTAGAAACGGGTAAACCCGCTTTGATAGGAAAAACCGCGGAACTACAAGGCCTCAGAAAGGACGGCAGCGAGTTTCCGCTGGAACTGTCGCTTGCGACCTGGCAAACCGCTGAAGGCATCTTTTTTACCGGAATTATCAGAGATATCAGCAGGCGCAAGGAAGTCGAGGGCGTCCTGCAGCAACGTACCGAAGAGGCCCGTCAAAGAACTCAGGAATTGGAGTCCTTGGTCCAGATGGTGGCCCATGACTTGAAGTCTCCTCTCGTGTCCATCGGAGGTCTCGCGCGACTCTTGAAAAAAGGGCTGCTCAACACAAGCCTCGACGAACGGACTGAACAGATACTGAGCCAACTTTCCACCACCAGTAGAACGCTGGAGCAATTCCTCAAGGATCTTCTGGATGGCTTGGCCATTGAGCGATCGGAACCGGAGCGTATCCCGTTTCGTCTGGACGACACGGTTGAGGATGTAGTCCGGCAACACAGACAGGCGAGCGAAGACAAAGGGATACTGATTCACGTGGAAAAGGCGAACTCGTTGCCTTCCGTTCTAGGAGACCCACATCGTATCAGGCAGGTGCTGGACAATATCCTGGGCAACGCGATCCGGCATATGGGGAAACGCCCTTTGCCGACTATTCTCATCCAGGTGCAGCACGATAGTACGCGTGTCATCACAAGAATTTCCGACAACGGGATCGGAATTCCCAGAGAATTCCAGTCCAAGGTTTTCGACCGCTTTTTCCGCGTGCCCATAGCGGATAAGCAAGGTGGAACGGGCCTGGGACTGTCCATTGTAAAGAAGATCGTGGAAAGCCACGGCGGGAAAATATGGGTCGAATCCGAACAAGGCCACGGAGCTACTTTTGTGTTCTATTTGCCGCGGTCCGATTCTGCGGCACCCGACCCGCCGGACGAGGCTCATGACCGTTGAAGCGGATTATCACGTGCTCATGCAGGGTTGCGTCACGCAAAGGCTTCCTACGAGCAATCTCGGCAGAACATGGGTACCAGGCTGTACACCTGCACCCGGTGTTGCATGTTCTTGAAGCTCATCCATCCTCGGTCAAAGAGCGTCAGTTTGTCACCGATGCGGTGCGCGGTTTCGGGTCCCACGAGAATGTCCCCATCTGCAGCGGCGGAAGCCAAGCGAGATGCCAAATTTGTGGGAGATCCTGAAGCGGTGAAGGTGGTCCTCGTGCCGGACTTGCCTTCGAACCGGCTCATTCCCACTGAAGCAACGCCCGAGTTGATGCCAATATTCACCACGATGGGATGAAACAGGCCTTGCAGTTCCGCGTTGATCTCCAAGGTGCGACGACGGATGTCCAAGGCAGCGTTGCATGCGTTCAGACCGTGCTCCATCTCTTCCCCCTGAAAAATGGCCATCAGACCGTCCCCCGCTGTTTCGTTCACATCGCCGCCATGCGAGTAGATCACATCGAGGAAGCTGGAAAAATACTTCTCGATGATGAAATTGACCTTGTCCTGGGTGAGGGACTCACTGATGCGCGTATAGTCGGCCACATCCAGGAAGAGTATGGAAACGTCGAGCTCCTTTTTTTCGAGGGCCGGCGCGTCCGGGTTCTTCTGGACGATGCGTTGGACCGTCTCCGGCACAAAACTCTTGATGTGGTTCATGATTCGTTCGAGGCTGAGTTTCTCTCGTGCCACCGCTGAGTAGTTTTTTGCGTTGATAATCGTGTTCGTCACCAGTTCCGCGAGGTCCGTCAGCAAGACGATGTCCTTTTCGTCGAGGCTGTGCCCCTTCTCTGTGATCACGTTCAGGACCGCGAGCCTTTCATCGCGGTGATAGATGGGCAACGCTATTTCACAGATGGCTCGGCCAACCCCATCTTCCATTGCAATGTCCGAGTCGATGGCGCACTGAAACGTCAGGGGTTCGCCCAGCGCCTGTTTGATCAGCGCCTGGCCACGCTTGCACATGTGGCAATTCACCTGATCTTTCTTGACCATGCAGTGCAAAGGGCGGGTGTAATTAGGGGCTTCTGGGTCCACGAGGATCAGACAGGCTTCTCTGGCATGGGGAACGGTAATCTTCACTTCGTCCCGGATGATCTCGAGAATGTCACCGATATTGAGGCAGGACGTAATTTTCTTTGCTACCCGAAACAGATTCTCAAAGCGCTCTTTGTAGAAAGTGGCTTCTTGCGCGTACATGGTGGTTCTTTCTTTGGTTGGGGCCACTGGCATGGCCTGCACGGCCATGGCTTTTCCGGAGTCACAGGCATGACCGTCGTGTGTGGGGCAAGGCAAGGAGCCTGCGTCACCGGCGCTGCCGACCGCGGCGCTCGCGTCTCTCTGGGCCGATATTGCACTTTGATCGGGCTCCGTCATTTTTGCGCCGCGTCCCTTGATTATAGGATAACCGCAAATTGTTGCTGTGCCCTGATCCAAGTCAAGACTATTTTTTTTGTTCTTCTTTTGTGCCATACCAGACAGTCGGGAGTGAGTGGGTTCAAGCCCTCCAAGGCTATTTCAGGGATACAGGAGAGATGAGCAATGGCCAGGATCCTTGTGATAGACGATGAATTGCTGGTAAGGGACATGCTGAGGACCTTACTGGAAGCAGCCGGACACGAGGTGGTGGAGGCCTCCAACGGGAAAGAAGGCGTGAGCCTGTTCCGGTCTAAGCGTGCAGACCTTGTGATCACGGACGTTCTTATGCCGGAAGCGGATGGCTCGGTGGCCATCAGACAACTCAAGCGTGAGTTCCCGGACGTCAAGATTATCGCCATGTCGGGCGGTGGAGAAATCGTGGGCTCTGAAACCTGCTTGAGCGTGGCACAGCGCGTCGGCGCACACAAGGTGTTTGAGAAACCTCTGCCCCATGACGAGTTATTGCAGGCGGTTCACGACCTATTGGAATAGGTTGCTGTGGGGAAAAGGTACGTGTTCACGCGCGCGGTGGGGGCCGGTACATCAAACCACCAAGTCACCCACACTCGACGAATTCAAAGAACAATTCTTTTTCCGCCGCTGTTCATTCTTCAGCCTGATGGAGAACAGGTACGGAAAAGAGAATCATTTTTCAACGCGCGGTACGATGCCGCCCTATGCGTTCATTGCTTCCCTGCGCGACCGGAAACACTTGCCTCTGAGGAGGCCGCATCCGGACGGGTCACCAGAGTGGTCCGGATTCCTGAGAACCGCCCGAATTCCGCGCTTTCTTGATTCTGAGTGACAAGGTAAGGGCCGACAACTTTTCGTGAATGGCCGCGGACAATTCCGGCGAGGGCCTGCATCGCAGCGCGTCACGATAGAGTTTCAGAGCGGTCTCCTGATGATCGTCTTGGGTCTCCAGAGTTCGGGCGAAATGATACAGCGCCGCGGGATCACGCGGGTCCATTCTCGCGGCTCGATCGAAATCCTCACGCGCTTCTTTTGCGTTGCCGAGCTGCTCTCGTGCCAGACCGCGCTGCAGGAAGCCCTGTGCGAACCCGGGCACCATGCTCACCGTCTGTTCGAAGTCAGCCAACGCGGCGGTTGCGTCGCCTGCTTTCAGATGGAGCAATCCTCGGGAAAAGTAGGCCTGAAACATTTGAGGATTCAAATCGATGGCTCGCGAATACTGAGCCTCGGCCGCGAGGACGTCGCCCTTACGCGTCTTTTCGTTTCCCAAGTGCCAACAACCTACCGCCGAAGCATTTTCAGGCCGAAGGCGACTCTCCAGCATGGCGATCCATACCGCGAGATTGTCTTTGGATTCCGGTCTCGGATCCAGATCCAGGGCCCGTTTATACAGCAGAATTGCTTCCGCGACGCGGGTACCCCGCGTTCGTAAATGCCGGCCATGCGCTCCAATGATTCATAGTCGGTTGCGTCGATCTTCAATGCCTTCTTATAGTCCTCGACCGCCTTGCGATCCTCATTGAGCATCTCGCGCGCCATGGCACGGCCTCGAAACACCTCCGCGTGCGGGCCGAAAGCTTTTTCTGCGCGTGAATAGAGCCGAACCGCGTCGCTGAATCGCTCCTCCGTGCGCGCTTGATCTGCAGCCGCGACAAGGGTGTCTCGATCCAATGGGGTAGGGGAGGTATCCTGGGCCTGAATCGAACCGTCCAGGCTCAGCACGGCTATTATGAGAAAGAGAATTGCAGTCCCCCGTGCGCGTCTTGCGCGCGGGAACACGAGGGATCCAAACTTATTCGCCGTCACCTGCAGGTCACGCATCGACCCGAACTCCTGTTTGTGGTACACAGCCTATGACACGACGGAAAGTGACCTCCTCGGTCGGCGCATCGTCCCGCCTGAACAGGGACCTTCCGCGTGGCGCCGAGCCCCACGATCACGGCCTTGAGGTGGTCACCCCGTGAAGAGGAAACAGGTTTCTCCTTCGTACGCCGTGGCCGTCTGAACGCTCACCGCGCTGAAGGGCTGGCGACCAATTATACCTGACACCGGAGCAGTTAAGGTCACGATGTTTCGAATTGTCTGTATTCCGCTCGTCAAACTGGCTCTCACGCTAGGGATTGTCTTTGCCATTGTAGGGTGTTTTTCCGCTCAGCCGGGGATCGCCGGGTCGGAGACTCCCAAGATCTCTCCTGCAAGGCACGGACAGCTTCGTATTGCGATTCATTGTGCACGCAGAGTGCTACAGCTCTGGCGAAGCACTGAGCTGATCCGGGAATACCCCATTGAGATCGGGAAGGGGGGGCTTCCCAAGAAGCGAAGCGGAGACCACCGCACGCCGATCGGAGATTACGAGATTTCTTGGATGGCCTCACGCAAATCCGAGACAGGGTACAAAATAGTTGACGGGAAAAGCTGGTGCCGTGGAAACAAGTTCATCTACGCGGACAAAGGGCCTGCGCTGGAAAAGCTCTGGTCTGACGCGTACGGCGGCAGCGAGGCCACGGTGATGAGCATCAATTACCCCAACAACCAAGAGAGTCGGAAAGGCTATACCGGCGAGTGCATCCACATCCACGCGGTCAAGCGGCCTCGTGACGGCATGCTGCGCAAGTCGTACGGATGTATTCACATGTTTGCTGCTGACGCAATGGAACTGTACGAGATGGTCAAAGTGGGCACTCCCGTAAAGATACTGCCGTGAAACCGCACACGCTCCAATAATCAGGAAGCCTGAGATGCTGTTCCCACGAAAGGGCCTATTCTGGTTATGGAACTATTTTGCACATTAAATTAGGTGTGATGTAAAAAAATCGCGCACTCTGGTTTAATAATTCATCCGCGTGCGAGTTGGACTTCTGCTCTGGAGATGGCTATCGTCTATTATGTATGGCGCTTAGTGATGGCACACAAATTGCTTAACGTAGGCCAGTGAGAGGAGCGCCCGAAGGAGAGAGTATGTTCTTACCTCAGAATCCCGAACAGGTCAGAAGGATAGAAAGCATGCTCCTGAAGGAAATGGACCCCACGGGCCGGATTATGGTGCGGAGTCTGGACAAGATCCATGCCAGGACAGGGCTCACGTATGCGGCCATATCCGAGATCGCTCGTCGGCTTCAGGAGCGGGACCGAGGCATGTTCACGGCCTCATAAATCATTTGTATTGACCCCGCCTTTTCGAGAGCCTCTTCCCCACGGAAGAGGCTCTTTCCTGTTCAGGCACGGGGCAGCAATTCCGTGCAAGGGGTGCGAAAAAGGTATCCATGAGCATCCGCGGGCATGGCCTAGAGTCCGACGCGATTTGGGGTTGACAGGCTGCCGAACGGTATTGTATAAACAGGGTCACGCGGGAATAACTCAGTGGTAGAGTGCAACCTTGCCAAGGTTGAAGTCGCGGGTTCAAATCCCGTTTCCCGCTCCACTAACTGACTATTATCGTTAAGGCTGACCCTCGAAAAAGTTGTCTGCAACTTCATCGGGGGTTTTCAGTTCTGGCATTTTGTGGTTTCGAGGCATATCCGGTGACAAGGACCGGAGCGCTGAATCAGTCTCACCCGGGACAACACAAAACCCGAAGGAATAACCCTCCGGGTTTTGTGTCAGACCGTGTGTGGGTAGGACCGGCCTAGGTGCCGACCAAGCCTTAACGCTGTTACATTGTTAGAAATCCACCACCACGCTTCCCTGAAAGCCGATTATGGGATCGATCGCACGGTGCGGATCTATGGGCAGAATAAGGCCCTGCATGCTGACCGTATTGTGGTTGCTGTAATCGACATATGCCCACTTGAACCAGTCGCCCGGCTGCCAGTAGGCAAACAGTGTGTTGAAGGTCAGACCTTCCAACAGCTTCCAGTTGAAGCCCACGTCCCCTTCCCATCCAAGGTAATTGTCGGGAACGTTCGGAAGGACCCCATTGGGCAGCGTCGGAACAACAGCCCTGGGGTTGGCTACCGCACTACCCAAACCGTTGAAGGAGGCTACCCGTGTCCCGGTGTTGCTGGCGCGGTCCGCATATATGAATGAACCGAACACATTCAAGTTAGCAGCCACCGCGTAGTCGAGCCGAACCGCATAAGCCAAGAAATCCAGGAATTTGCACTTCCCTCTGGAATCGTAGGAGTTGTTGCCGCTCCCGTAAACGCCCATAAGGAACTCGTACGGCTCGATGGCCTGCTCCGCACCACCCAATACGAGGAACTGGGTCTGCCTGTCATACGTGTACAGTTCCCGGGTGCGTGCCGGACCCACCCGTATTGCCATGCCCGGTTGCACCGGTGAAGTCGAGCAAGCCACCGCGGCGGTCGTCGCCGCTGTGATAGAAGCCCGCTAAAGTCAGCTTGGCAGGGCCGCTCATCGCTCCGAACTCCAACTCCCAGGCATCCGCCCATGCAGAGACCGGTCGGCCCCCGTTTCTGCGCACGTCTGCATACTCAAAGGCATACATGGCGTTGAAGAAAAACCTGCCGTTGTTGTACTTGACGTATGAGGGCCACAGCAGCCAGTTGACGTCTCCGAAGATGGGAACCGTCGGATCGGTGGCATGTCTGCCGCTCCCTAGGTATAGAGAGGATAACTCATCCAGCAACATGTCATCCCTGGCTGCCGGTCCAGCAGGGATAATCGCGACAATAGGCGTATGAGCCTGATTCTTATTGATAACCAAGGCCATAGTGCCCATTTCCATAAGCCCGCTACGATATGTCATAGACACGAAGAATTCCGGATTCCGAATACGGTTCTTATCAGTGCCACCCGCGGCAAAGACCGTACTTCCGATAGTGTTGATGTTGTTTTCGTTAAAAATGTCCGAGCCGTTCTCTCTCGGATAAATGCCGAGACCAAGCGTGAAGGGGCCGTAGGGACAGAAGAGGGCAAGCGATTCTGTATCTCTGTCCATCGCACTCGAGGTATCCCACCCAGTTCCGAACGCTGCCGGTCGCCTGCCCATCACCACGGTGCCCCAGGGGAGCCGAAAAGTCGCCCACCATTTTTCCCACATGCCGGTGCTCATTCCAGTGGGGGTATGGCCGTTGCCTGGTGTCCCATCACCAACGATGGACCACCCACTGTACCCAAAGGGCTGGATCCAGTTGTTAGGGCTAATTTCGTTGCCAGGCACAAAGTAATTGCCTCTGAAGTTTGTTCCGGTTACCCAGTACTCACCTCTCAGCCGGATGGCAGGGTTAAGACGGATTTCAGGATAGAACCACACGCGTTGGTCTGCGATTGACGCATCCCCACCTTTGGCTGAAAAGCCCTGCACCGGTACTGCACCGGTTGACCCGCCAAAGCTCATCGGCCCGGCTAAACCGATCGTTCCTGTGGGGTTACCGGTGATACCAAGGCCCGCGGGACCCCCAAAGAGGTCATTCTGCCCTCGCCGCGCAAAGTACCGATACCGGTATTCGGTCTCGCCCGTCAGGGAGAATTCCCATGCGAGGGCGGGGGCTGCGATGGCAGCGATGAGCAACACGCCCAACACGACAGTAAGAAATCTTTTCATTTCTTCCTCCCAACCCAAACAAAATTGAGAAAAGCACCCTAAGGCATTTACACACAGCACTATTCCGACAGCCTCACCACTTCCCCACTCCCCCGCCCGCGGGGGGCCGGATAAAGTGCTGATTTGGCTTCTCGTGCGGTGAATTTGAAATTCACCATCTAACACAGACCTTCTGATTTAATTCTCTTCTAACATCTAATTTCGACTAAGGCAACAAAAAAAGCACCCATAATTCCGGGCACCTGGTGTCACGTTCTTTAAGTCGGGTCTGCGTTTCGGCAGCAAGTACTTTCCCGGTGTCAGTCCGTTTGAAGGGATGCGCGCGATGCAGCCTTTTCAGAAAAGCCGGAAAGACATGGGGGTTGTTGCTGTCCATGCAGCGGCCTTGCATCGCATCCTTGTGTACCGCCAGCGCATGAGGGCCACGTTGATGAAGCCCCAGCTCAGTGCCTGCCCACGGTGATGGATTCCGGCCTTCAAAGGAAGTTGATCTTGGCTGGGCTGTATGAAACAATGTACCAAGGTGTCAGATTCACATCTGCGGAATAGGGGAGGTGTGCGATGCTTCACAGGATCTTCTGCCTGCTCGGTGCATTCCTCATCTTTGGGGTCTGCGGAATCCCAAACCCATGTCATGCTCAAACACGGGGAGGAACAGCGATGAATATCGAGGTGAAGAGCGCTGCCTTTCAGGACGGGGGAATGATTCCAAAGCGCTACACATGTGACGGCAAGGACATCTCCCCTCCGCTGTCGTGGAGCGGCGTGCCTACCGATGCGAAAAGTATTGCCCTCATCATGGACGATCCTGATGCGCCAAGAGGGACATGGGTTCACTGGGTCCTGTTTCACATCCCTCCTGACACGAAGGACCTGACGGAAAGAGTCTCTGCGAGTCCGTCTCTGTCCAATGGGGCAAGACAAGGCATGAATAGCTGGTCCAGATTGGGGTACGGAGGGCCTTGTCCGCCACGCGGAACTCATCGATACTACTTCAAGGTCTACGCGCTCGACGCGGTTCTGGACCTCCAAAGCGGAGCCACCAACGCGCAACTGTTGCCGGCCATGCGAGGCCACGTCATTGCGGAAGGACAACTTATGGGCAAGTATGCCAGGCAATGATGACGGCCACACACGGGTACGACAGCCAGGACGTTTGGCCACAAAGCTGTCTGGAATTACCCGCAACCGCAGCGCGGCGATCCGGAGCAACCACGAGCGAGAGTGGGACCGCTTGGCCTGCTGGTTGCATGTTGGGCCGAGCGGCGGTATGCTAGGAATGACTTCGCGATTCTTGAGGTAATGCTGATGATTGGTATTTCCAAATTGTACTGCGGAGCGGTCGAGGCATCGGATCCGCTGAGATACGGGCGTCATTCCAAAGACTTGCCGTCACATCTGTTGCAGTTTTCCCACGACAAGAAACCAGTGGTCGTGTGGAATGTGACCAGGCGGTGTAATCTCCGTTGCGTGCACTGCTATTCTCAGTCCGAGGACCGCAACTATTCGGGTGAACTCTCGTTGGTCGAGGGAAAGGCCCTCATCGACGACCTGGCCGAATTCGGCTCTCCGGTCATTCTCTTTTCCGGTGGTGAGCCACTGATACGTCGCGACATCTTGGAACTGATCCAATACGCAGCCGAGCGCGGCAGACGGGCCGTGGTCTCCACCAACGGAACACTTATCACGCGACCCATTGCCGAGAAGCTCAAGGCAATCGGTCTATCCTATGTGGGAATCAGCCTTGATGGACTGAAGCCAGTGCACGACGCGTTTCGCGGGTTTCCCGGCACATTCGATCGCGCTATGGCGGCGATTGCCCATTGTCAGGCCGTGGGCTTAAAAGTCGGGTTGCGGTTCACCATAAACCGACGCAACTTCCAGGATATTCCGGGAATATTCGATCTGGTCGAGGAACTGCGCATACCGAGGATTTGTTTCTACCATCTCGTGTATGCCGGCCGAGGCACGGAACTGGTAGAAGAGGATCTGGATCACTCCCAGACGCGCGAAGTGGTAGATCTCATTATGGATCGCACCAAGCGGCTCCATGAGGGCGGATTGCCGGTGGAAGTGCTCACGGTGGACAATCACGCGGACGGTCCGTACCTCTACCTTCGCTTGACCCGAGAGGACCCGCAGCGGGCAGCGGAAGTGCTCAAGCTCCTCCAGATGAACGAGGGCAACAATTCGGGTCGAGGAATCGGCTGCGTGTCCTGGGACGGGGCGGTGCACGCGGATCAGTTCTGGCGCCACCGCAGCTTCGGGAACGTGCGAGAGCGCCGGTTCAGTGAGATCTGGACAGATCCTTCTGACGAGTTCCTCATGAAGCTCAAAGAAAAGAAAAAGCACGTGACAGGTCGCTGCGCCCGATGCCGATGGCTGGACATTTGCGGCGGCAACTTCAGGGTCAGAGCTGAAGCGATCCACGAAGACGTGTGGGCGCCTGATCCTGCGTGCTATCTTACGGATGAGGAAATCGGATAAAGAATCGGCTTATTGGCTGAAGCGGTCCGGGGCTGCCTCAATTTCCCTACTCCGAGGCAACGGACGAGGGTAGTGCAGTCGCTTCGCCTTCCGCGCGGGGGCGGGAGGGACGACTTTTTTCGAAAGACGGTTTCCCTGGAAACCCTTATCTAGATGAAATACACCTGACACATGCTTTTTGGTGGGCACGTAAAGTCTATAGCGGATATCGACTATCTTCGGAACCTCAAGTTCGATTTTGGTGAAGTGGTCTTTGCGAATCAGGCAAGCCGTCACTACTGGCGGGAATCGGGCGTAAGGAATGATTTTGGCCCGTCTTTTTTTCTCGTAGCTCACGGACCGGTCGAAGGCCCGCCCAATGACGTGGAGAATCTCTGGAACAACTACTACCCTGCACTGCAGGAGACCATTGACCTCTGTCATTCCATGGCGATCGAACTGTTGACCATCCATCTCTGGATGGACTCGCGTTTCGTGCATGCACGGACGCGCGAGGAGAAGAAGGAGGCGCTGCGGCGCATACTCCGATATGCGCAAGACAAAGGCGTACTGTTATGCCTGGAGAATCTCTCTGAGAACGCGGACGATTTCGCGGGAGTGCTCGAGGCGGTTCCGGGACTGTGCCTTACCTTGGACGTGGGGCATGGTCAATTGCTCACAGAAACGAACACTTCGTTCGGGATCATTCGACAATTGATGCCGTCCATCAAACACTTGCATCTCCACGACAATCGTGGAGGCGATGGCGTGCGCGACGACCTGCACCTTCCCATCGGTCGAGGCGCTGTCGACTTCTACGGAATCATGGGAGAACTCGTAAAGCACCATTTTCAAGGAACCGCTACGCTCGAAGTGGAGCACGAGCAACTCCTGCCGTCCATGGAAACGCTCAGGCGCGTTCTCGATGCAATCGATCGGTAGAGGGGAGTCCTGAAAGACCCAGTTTTCGGGGGAGGGCCCCTTTTGAAAAAGGGCCTCCTCCCCCGAACCCCCACCCTCCAAAACTGCTCAAGAATTCGGCTCCCGTTGGTCGCCGGTAAGCCCTTGCTTTGACCCCGCATGAGTTTCCGGGCAAAGAAAACGCGGCCACGACTGTTGGTTATATGGGAAGTTCTTGGTGGAGGGGTTCGGGGAGGCCACTTCTTTCAAGAAGGGGTCTCCCCGATTTCTTACTCCCGCGGGCGCAACCGGACACCAGATCTTCGCAGCCCGCACCTCTGGTCATCACACCGCGTTCACGCGGCACGGAACGAATCTGTGGAGCGGAGTGCCTGCCACAGGGTCACGGTTGCTGTTTTTCGTCAGCCGATTCACGTTGGCTCCGTGCGTGCGTCCTGAATGCACAAGCCCGAACCCGTGAGGCATGATTACCTGACCCTGTCGCGCGGTGTCGGTAATTTCCAGCTCGATCTGCTCTGAGCCTGCTTCTGTGATGACACTCACCGTCTGGCCATCTGCAAGACCCAGTGCCGAGGCATCGTCAGGGTGCATCATGAGCGTACAAGCCCGTTCTTTTCCCTCATTCCAGGCAGGGTCCCTCATAATCGTGTTCGCGTTGTAATCCATGTGACGCCCTGCCGCGAGGACAAACGGATAGTCCCGGCCCGAGCGCAAGGAAAGCGCTTCGCCTTCCGCGTCAATACCCTTGACCGCTTCCTCGAGTTCCGGGATCAGCACGTTTACCCTCTTATCCGCGGTGCGAAGCTCATCCAAGGGCTCCGCAGGATCGGACTTTCCTATCCACATTCCTTCGGGGTGTTCAAGAAGAGCGTGAAAGATCTCTTCCCCCATCGTCATGCCGGGATTGAAGCCCGCTCGGGCAGCGGTCTCCCGAAAGGACTTGGGCGCGGTCTGGAGCATCCCCCACAGTGCAGCAAGGTTTCCTGACCCGAGAGCCTTCCCCAGCGTCTTGCCGAGAATAAAGGGCATGAACTTCATGGCACGAGGCTCGCTCTGGGCAAAGGAAAGAAGCTGCATGCCAAAGTTCATGCGGTCTCCCTTGGCTGCGTCATACAAGGTTTGAGGAATTTCCGGAAGCAAACCCAATTGGTCCGCGAGGCGTGTGAATATTTCTCCCTCCTCAAGGCATTCCCCGTCGGCTTCGACGACCGGATGGCGCATTTGGAAGAATATTTTGGGGAAATTCCACGCGAAAAACGTCCCATCCCATTTTTCGTATGCTGATTTGGCCGGTAGCACGTAATGCGCGAGACTGGCGGTCTCCGTAAAGGCCACGTCCACGACCACCAACAGGTCAAGAGCCTTGAAGGCCTGTTCGTACGCGGTGGTGTCTGCGTAGGATCGCAAAGGATTGGACCCGCTTACAAGGACTGCCCTGAGTCGGTCCGGCCGATCGGCCAATATTTCCTCAGGCATGACATTGGGAGGGAAAACCCCCATAATTGCAGGAAAATCCGTGGCAGCGGTACGCCAGGTCTTTGCATCGCGTTCGTCAGAATGTGCCCCTAATGGCATGATATGGCCTGGTATGAAATTGCCCCCAGGAGCGCCTATGCGCCCACAGATTGCCATGAGGATCAATTCCAGATAAGAAGCGACCGTGCTGTGTCTCCCCATAAGGATCCCCCAGATCCGAGTGGCACGCCCATTTCCGCGTGGTCAGGAGCCTGCACACCTCGTGGACCTGATCGAAGTCCAGATCGCAGACCCGGATAGCCGGGCGAGCGTCGAAGTCGAGGAACCACTCCCGTATCGTTTCGAAGCCGCTCACATGGGCATCCATGTAGTCGGTCTTCTGCAAGCCCTCCTGGAGAATAATGCTTATCATGGACCGAAGGAGCAGCGCGTCCGTCCCCGGGCGAATGGGCAGGTGTATGTCTGCTCTTTGCGCAGTCTCGGAACGCCGGGGATCGATTACCACGAGCAACTTGTCCGAGTCCTCGGCAATCCGCTTCAGGTGCCTGCGAGCCTGAGGTATCTGATGGCTCATCCAGCCGTTCCATCCCACCGCCAAAAGCATGTCCGTGTTTTCGGCGTCTGGCACCGTTCCCAGGTACTGCCGCCCCAAGCCTCTTCCATTCACCCAGAAATAGCCGGTCAGCTCCTGTGAGAGTGCGTTGTAGTGATAGTGCGACCCCAGCGCCCGGAGAAGCCGCACCCCGAACGCTGCCTCAAAGTGGCATCCCTGGCCTCCTCCCCCCATGTAGGCGAGAGCGCGTGGGCTGTGAGTCTCCACGGTAAACTTGAGCTTTTCCGCAATCTCCCCAAGAGCCTGGTCCCAGGATATCTCTTGGAACTTGTCGCCAACTCTCTTGAGGGGCACTTTCAGTCGATCTTGATGGTGCTGATAATGGGCGATCTTCAGTCCCTTGCGGCAACAGTACCCCTCGGAGCGGGGGTTCTCCCTGTCAGGACGAACCTTGACGATCCGGTTCTCCTCAACCAGCACTTCGAGGCCACAGTTTTGCGCACAACACACGCAACTCGTTTTTTCCCACGACGACATGGTATCCTCCGCTTGCTCTTGCCCTGCAGACACTCCTGCGGGCGGGTTTCCGAGGCAGTTAGTTCGCATGCTAAATAGTTGCACAAAAAAATTAGCTCCTGATGTCCTTCAGAAGCCTTTTCAGGAGCACTTTCTCCTCCAGGGATAGGTTCCGCAGGATTTCCTCGTTGGCTTTGTCCCGTTCTTCCATAAGTTTCGGTGCAAGCTCCTTGGCTCGTGCAGTGACGAAGAGCCTGAGGAGTCTCTTGTCGTCAGGATCGGTCTCCTTGACGATCCATCCTCCTTCCGCCATCCGATCAAGAATCCCGGAAAGGGTAGCGGGGTCAAGCCGCAGTCTCTTTCCCAGATCCCCGGCAGATATTCCCTCGTGTTGCCACAATGAGGCAACCACGAGTTGCTGAATGGGAGTCAAGCCGTAAGCCGCGAGCCGTTGCTTGGCAACTGCGTGCGCGTGTTGATAGGCCTTGGCCAGCAGGTAGACTACACAGTCTTCATGGGGCGGCATGGTTTTCATTTCGTATGCAAACTAACTCTTGCGAAGACTCCTGTCAAGATGAAAGAGAGACGCGGCCGAGAACGCACGCGGTAGCCTGAGGTTTCACTGGGGATTCGACAAACCGCTTGACAATCTAGATGTATAGATATATATAGATACCCGTAGATTCTGGGGACTGAAATCCCCTAACACAATTCTGTCAACCTGAGGAGGTAATTGTGAAGAAGGCTACCCTGGTTATGATGATCGCCGTTTTGGTATATGGAGTCTCGTGTGCGTGTGCCGCTGATAGGCTCGATAAGCTCATGAGCCTGCCCGGGGCAGTTGCGGTAGGGGAATTCACCCCTGAGGGGAAGCTCATCCGATACAAAGGGAAGCTGTCAAAAGAAGCTGCGGAGATGGCTGCAATGATGTGCGGGTCGACTTCCAGCCTGTTCGCGAAACAATCGGGAGATTTCTCCGCGAAGACGGGGATGAAATGGACTCCGCTGAAGGGTTTTGCCGTGTCCGCGGGTGACTATTCCGTGTGCGCTGCAGGAAACACCGGTCTGTTTGTGGAGACGGCCAAAGCTGATTTCAACAAGATTTTTCAGGCACTTGCCGAGAAATAACCCGCCTTTTTGTGACCCTCGTGTGCGATGAGGCCGCGGTGCACACTCATGTCCGCGGCCCTCGTCTCCGGGGGTGCGATCCTTGAGACAGCCGGAGCGCCACACATGGAAGGCTTTTTACCCCGCGACCGGATCCTCGCATGCCCTGAAATAGTCGTCCAGAATCTTGGCGTGGTCAAACGCGAGAGGGGCAGGGAGGTCACCGCGGGTGAACACCCCGATGTCTGACGCGTCATCGTGCGCCTTGGGCGTGCCGTCCGAGACTGCGGAAAAGACCACGGTGAGCGTGTGATGCCTCGGGTCCCGGTCCGGGTCGGAATACACACCAAAGAGCTGCAGGTCTGTGATGTCCAGGCAGGTCTCTTCTCGTGCTTCCCTGGTTGCCGCGGATTCCGCGCTCTCTCCGTAGTCGATGAATCCGCCGGGGATGGCCCAGCCGAAGGGAGGATTCTTGCGTTTGATCAGCACTATGCCCTTTCCCACACGGATGATGATGTCCACGGTGGGGATCGGATTGCGATACACCCTCACCGCGGCACCACAGTGAGGACACCGCACCCGGTCGATCATATGATTTCTCCGTACACGATTTTTTTTGAGGATACTGAGGGTATCGCCCCGGGTCAAGCTCCCGCTGGTCATTCTCGGCCCTGGACTCCGGCGATTCAGCAAAAAGGGTGTCAGGATTGGAACTTTTTCCTTCGTAGGGGTTGACAAAAGCGCTCGATATTGGCACTCACTTATGTAGAGTGCTAACAACGACCGCACTCGGATAGCTCATACCAACCAATTTCAGGAGGTTCAAACATGAAGCTGCGTCCTCTATATGATCGGCTTCTCGTGGAGAGAGTGGAATCAGAGGAAGTAACCAAAGGGGGAATTATTCTTCCCGACAGTGCTAAGGAAAAACCCCAGCAAGGCAAGGTCATCGCCACCGGCGAAGGCAAGCGCGCAGATGATGGCAAGCTAATCCCTCTCGCCGTCAAAGCGGGGGACACCATTCTCTTTGGCAAGTATTCCGGCTCGGAAGTCAAGATCGAAGGCACCGAATACCTCATCATGCGTGAAGACGACGTCATGGGCATCGTCGGGTAGTGAGCGCGCACCTGCCAAAATCCGGAACCATTACCAAAAACATACCAAGAACATTTCAAGGAGGAACACATAGATGGCGCCAAAACTCATAATGTTTGGACAACAGGCCAGGGACAAGATACTCAAAGGCGTGAACGTGATGGCCGATGCGGTCAAGTCCACGTTGGGCCCCAGAGGCCGCAATGCGATTCTCGAAAAATCGTGGGGAGCCCCCACGGTCACCAAAGACGGTGTGACCGTAGCCAAGGAAATCGAGCTTGAGGACAAATTCGAGAACCTGGGCGCACAGATGCTCAAGGAAGTGGCATCCAAGACGTCGGACGTCGCAGGTGACGGCACCACCACCGCCACGGTCTTGGCTCAGGCCATTTACAAGGAAGGCATCCGCATGGTGGCTGCCGGTGCGTCCCCCATGGACATCAAGCGCGGAATCGACGCGGCGGTAGACGCAGTCGTAACGAAGCTCAGACAGCTTTCCACCCCCACCAAAGACAAGAAAGAAATCGCTCAGGTCGGCACCATCTCCGCGAACAATGACACCACCATCGGCAACATTATTGCCGAAGCGATGGAAAAGGTCGGCAAAGAAGGCGTTATCACCGTGGAAGAGGCCAAAGCCATGGAGACCACCCTGGAAGTGGTCGAGGGCATGCAGTTTGACCGCGGATACCTGTCTCCTTATTTCGTGACCGATCCGGAGCGGATGGAAGTCGTGCTGGACGAACCGTACATCCTGATCCACGAGAAGAAGATCTCCAGCATGCGCGACATGCTGCCGCTCCTGGAGCAGGTGGCGAAGATGGGTAGGCCGCTGCTGATGGTTGCCGAGGACGTGGAAGGCGAGGCTCTGGCCACGCTGGTGGTCAATAAGCTGAGGGGCACGCTCACCGCATGCGCGGTCAAGGCTCCTGGCTTTGGCGATCGCAGGAAGGCCATGCTGGACGACATCGCCATCCTCACCGGCGGCCAGACCATCTCTGAAGATCTTGGCCTTAAGCTGGAAAACGTCAGCCTCAACGACCTGGGACGCTGCAAGAGAGTCACCATCGACAAGGACAACACCACCATCGTCGACGGTGCAGGCGCCAAAGAGAAGATCGAAGGCCGTGTGAAACAGATCCGCACCCAGATCGACGACACCACCTCGGACTATGATCGTGAGAAGCTGCAGGAAAGGCTTGCCAAGCTGGTGGGCGGCGTGGCCGTGATCAATGTGGGCGCAGCCACCGAGACCGAAATGAAAGAGAAAAAGGCTCGCGTGGAAGACGCACTGAACGCTACCCGTGCAGCGGTCGAGGAAGGTATTGTTCCCGGTGGCGGAATTGCCTATCTGCGATGCCTGGACGCGATCAAGGCCCTGAATTTGGAAGGGGATCAGGCAGTAGGCGCCAAGATCGTGCTGAGAGCTCTTGAAGAGCCTGCTCGTCAGATCGCGGTGAACGCAGGTCATGACGGTTCCATCGTGGTGGACAAGGTGTTGGCCAAGAGCGGTGCGTTCGGCTTCAACGCTCAGGCCGAGGAGTACCAGGATCTGCTCGAAAACGGAGTGATCGACCCGGCCAAGGTGACCAGACTTGCTCTGCAGAACGCCGCTTCGGTCGCCAGCCTCATGCTTACCACCGAGGTCATGATCTCGGAGAAACCCAAAGACAAAGAGCCCCCCATGATGCCTGGTGGCGGTATGCCCCCGGGTGGCATGTACCTAATCCTTCATCGCATCAACCGAGGCCGATCCAATCGGCCCGGTTTGATGTCCATGAGGTGCGTGCCCCGGGGTTACGCACCTCTCGCTCTTCCCCCTTGCATCCACGAGCCTTCAGCCAAGCCGCGCTAAACCTGCCACCCCCACGCGGTGCATCGAGCAATGTCCTTCCGACAAATGTCTAATTCTTTTCTTTGTATTTGATGAGCGGCCCGTAGAACTCGGTCTCGCAATAATAACATCGGAGAGTCAGCGGATCCTGGTCCACGACGGCAAACTTGCAGGGAACCTCTTCGTGGTTGGTGA
This sequence comes from uncultured delta proteobacterium, assembly GCA_963760985.1. Taxonomy (GTDB): domain Bacteria; phylum Desulfobacterota; class Desulfomonilia; order Desulfomonilales; family Desulfomonilaceae; genus JACRDG01. The sequence goes on from CAVXFM010000005.1 coordinate 184,616, forward strand.
TGCAGAACCTGTCAGGGCAAATGACAATGTCGTCGATCTGCGCGGGAATCTCCACCTTATGTTTCTCAAAGACCGCTCCGTGGTCTATACGCGTCACTGTGGCCATGGGGGCGATAAGTGCCACCAGATTGAGCATATCCCTGGTAAGGCTCAGGTTTTCGACCTTGATGACGTCCTTTTTTTTCATGCTCGGTGAATCGAAATTGATCCCGATCGCGATGATGTCACCCGTTTCTCGCGCCAGTACATTCAAGCCCAGAACTTGAGCAATCAGATAGGCCTTACCCGCGGGAATGTGGTCTATGACAATTCCTCTCTCGATCTTCGCGATGGTAACCCGTCTGTCTGTCATTGCACGCCTCCCAGGATAAGAGCTAGAAGCGCTTCCCTCACAAAGAGCCCGTTGCGAGCCTGTTGGAAATAATAGGCGTATGGCGTCTGATCCACGTCCGGGGCAATTTCGTCCACACGGGGAAGGGGATGCATCACCTTCATGGTCGGCTTCGCGTCTTTCAGCATGCTCGCTTCCAATCGATAAATCCGCCTGAATTTCTCTAAAAGGCCGGTGATCCCCTCGAGTCGCTCCTTTTGGATGCGTGTCATGTACAAAATGTCTACCTCGCCTATATGGTCCTCGATGCGGGACCCCTCGGCAAAAGTCATCCGGCCTTCCTCCGACGCCTTCCTGCACTTGTCGATGAGGAAGCGAGGCATTGCCAGGTCGCGCGGAGAGATGAAAACCAACGAGCATCCGTCGTATTTCAGTAACGCTTCGGTCAAGGAATGCACGGTGCGGCCATATGCCAGATCGCCTACCATCGCGATGGTGAGCCCGTCCAGTCGCTGCTGAGTCTCTTTGATGGAATACAGGTCCAGGAGCGTCTGCGTCGGGTGCTGGTTGGGGCCGTCCCCCGCGTTGATCACCGGGATGTCGGTCGCTTCCGCGGCCAGTCTCGCTGCACCTTTGAGCGGGTGACGTATCACCATCACGTCAAAACCGTACGCGTCGTGCATCTTCACCGTGTCCCAGAAGGATTCCTCTTTCACCGCGGACGTGATGCGCTCGTCATAAAACCCCCCGATCTTTCCGCCCAAATTCCTCATTGCCACCTCAAAAGAGGTTCGTGTGCGGGTGGAAGGCTCGAAGAAGAGCATGGCGCCGATTTTATTGTTACACAATTCCTTTTTCCGGGGATGATTTCGGACGGTTTCCACTTTGTCCAAGATGCTGTCAATCTCATCCCGGGTAAGGTCGTTCATAGATATGATGTCTTTGCCTTTAAAGTTCATGTCCCTGGATCCTGCACTACGCGTTTTCATAAAGAACTCAGAACCGGTACTCCTTGCCGCGAACGACGGTTCCTGCCACCCGCGCGGGCAAGGGAATTCCGTCAAAGGGGGACCAGCCACAGGAGGTCCGGAGCGGCCCTCGTCCCAAGATCTCGCTTCCCTTGACCTGAGTGGTTTCAGACAGGCGCAACACGGTGAACGAACCCACCGCCCCGGATTCGACGAGTCCGTGGGGTCTATCCAGATCCGCAGAAAACAGGCGCGCCGGTCCGGACGAAAGAATGACCGCCACCTTCTCCGGCAAGAAGCCATGCTCCTTCATCAACCAGCCAGCAAACGATCCAAGTGTGTCAAGGTGGGGCATGCCCGGGGCGCCGTTCTCCTTGTCCGCACGCGTGTGGGGCGCATGGTCTGTCGCGACAATGTCTACGGCACCCTCTTTGAGCGCGCTGATCAAGAAGCGCCTGTCGTCCTCCGACCTGAGTGGCGGATTGCAGTCCAGCATTGTAGGGGCAACAAGGTCATTGCCGATTGCCGAGCAGACCCGCCCCTCGCGGACACTGAAAAAAAGATGATGAGGAGTCACTTCGCAGGTCACCCGATTCTCGGACGACTGGTTGTACTCAAGAATGCGTTTTACCGAGTTCTCGGTGGAAACATGACAGATGTGTGTTTGTAGCCCGAACTTCGTGGTGAGTTCAAGAACTTTCTCGACCGCGCGCACTTCCGCTTCAGGAGGCCGGATCTTCCAACGTGGTCCTTGCTTGCCTGAGTCCCTCAAGACCTCAGGGTCTTCTGCATGGAAAAAGACCCGACACCCACGGTACCGGGCCAGGGCAGTTTCCAGATCGGTCCATTGGGCGAACGTGACGGAAGAAGGTTGCGCGTCCAAATAGACCTTGTATGGGATATCCGCCCACGGTTCGGATCGCGGGGTGACCGCTGCAAACACGATAACCGGACAGCTCGAAGATGACGCGACCTCCTGCTTGAGCGCGTACGTGTCACGATTGTCCGGAGGCACGGGATCGTTGGGCATGGCCGCGAACAACGTCACTCCTCCGTTGATGGCAGCCAGGCCTGCAGTGGAAAACGTTTCTTTCCGGCAGGCAGCAGTCCATTTTTCCCGCGCGTGGGCGTCCGAGCCCGCGGGACGCGGGAATTCCCTGGCATGGACGTGCGCATCGATAAACCCTGGGAAGACCAAGAGGTCGCTCTCTTGCTTTTGCAAGAGGCTCGTGACCGTGCGGATCAACCCCTGGTCCGCATCCATGGTGATGCGGGCCGGGCGTACTCCATCGGGAAAGACGATGTTTCCAGTGAGTTCCGTAAATGTAGCCATCAGGGTTTGCTCGGAAGCGGGCCTGTCACGTAACCGGTGCCTGACAGAAACCGTGCCATGTGTGGCGGACAGGGGCCCGCGTGATGCAACGATGTCCTATTTGCCTTCCATAGCCTCGATCAGGGTCCGGCAAAACGCAGGAAGATCCTCCGGCTTGCGGGACGTGATGAGATTCCCATCCCGAACCAGCTCAGCGTCTTCCCAGTGAGCGCCGGCATTGATCATGTCGTCTTTGATAGCCACATACGAGGTAGCCTTCTTGCCCTTGAGAATACCCGCGCTGGCTAGCATCCAGCCTCCGTGACAGATGGAGGCCACCACCTTGCCCTTGAAGAACGCGTCCCTCACGAGCGCGACCATTTCCGGGTGGATCCTCATCTTGTCCGGAGCGTATCCTCCAGGGATTACCACCGCGTCGAACTGGTCAACATGAACCTCGGAAGCCTTTTTGTCCGCGTGGATCGGTATTCCGTACCTACCGTGGTACACTGCCGCGGTTCCTGACCCGACGACAGTGACTTCCACCCCTTCTTCTTTCAGCCGATAATACGGGATCCAGACTTCAAATTCGTTGTAAATATCCTCGACGAGAAGAGCTGCTTTTTTGCCTTTCAATCTCATGATAGTCCTCCGCTCAAGATCTCGCGTGCAGACGGGGAGAGCGCAGTACGAACCCACCCGTCCTGCCTCTTTGGATATCCTTTGGGCTGTATTGGTTTCCCTGTTTTCGCCTGGGAGCCTTTCGCGGACCCCCAATCACGGCCACCATCGTGGCACGTTTTCAGGAAAGCATTGCGTCACGCAACAGCCTCCTATTCCGGAGTGTCCTCGATTTCTAAGGACGCGATACGCATTTCATCGCGACCTTGTAGGAATTGCACCGCAGGAGAGTCACACACGGGGCAGAAGGGCTGATAGTCGTCGAGAATCGTCTCCCTCCCGCATTCCGTGCAACGAACCTTGAGCGGGACAATGGTGATATCCAGGTGCGCTCCCTCGGCAATAGTGTCCTTGGCAAGGATCTCAAAGGCAAATTCAATCGCGGAAGGCAACACCGCGGTGAGAGCACCGAATTCCAGACTTACCCGGACCACGCGCTGTGCGTGGTGAATAGCGGCCTGCTGTTCCAGTATGTCCATGATACTCTGAACGATAGCCATTTCGTGCATGGAATCCTCGTAATTCTTGGATCGGCTACCAAGCGCTCCAGGCACGGTTAATAGCCTTTTGCCCACGCGGGAACTTGCCAGTGAACGCCAGGATTGATCTGCTGAAAAGTCCCACTGCCATTCATGTCCATGAACATACGGTACGTGTGTTGGGGATCGCTATTGCTGTGGGTACTAAAGGCAAAATGCTTGCCATGCAATGAATAAATGGAGACGACGTCTCCGTTGGGTGCGGAGTAGTAATCCAGGGTGAGCTGTTTTCCCTGGATTTCGGGGGGGTGATTCACCTGCTTGGTAGTAAGATGTTTCAAAACGCTCTTGTCGGGAAGTCGAAAGAGCTGCTGAGCGGCTGCCATGAGCGGAACCGCACTACACAAGAGGATCAGAAAACCCGTGAAGCCCATTTTTCGCATGGGAACTCACTCCTTTTGACTCCGAGTCTTGTTTGAAACGATTTCTATATCAGATCGCCATCCCTGAGACAACCTGAAGATCATACCATAATCCACCACCTCATTTTTCGGTGGGTCGTTTGTGGTCTCCCCGGACCTGAAAAACCCCCTCGATCGTGTCCCCCGCACCTGCGAATCGGCTCTCGTGCCACGCCTTATTGATTCGTATGCCGAGTTCCCCCTGTTCGGCCAGAATTCAGGAATACTGACCCGGTCAGTCTGTTTTTCCTCCCGTTTGCGCTCCATTTCTCCAGGATGCGGCGCTGTCTAACTCGATTCGCAAAGGTTCAGTATCTTCCTCCTCATCTCAAAGAGTGTTTCGTTCGACGCATGACCCCCAACGAGTCGAACACGCAGCATGCGAGCACGTTTGAGCACTCGACCAGGCAGATTGATCAGCCAGAACCGTATCGCCTTCATGCGCTTGCCCACCCATGTTTCCCCCAGAACCAAGCGCTTCATCGCTGAGTTCAGGTTCATGGCCAGGATCATGATGTGCCACCATGCTGCGTTTACCCCGAAATACCCTGAAGGAAGCCTGCCTCCCGCAAGATCTTCCTTCGTCTCCGAATGTGCCTCTTCCGATTTTCCGCAGCGCTCACTATTCCACCGGATGAGCTGGCCTCCGGGGATGTCTCGGTTCGTGACAATCCCGAATACCTCGTATTTCACCGAACCGAAATTCATGGACGGAAACGGCCTGAAATGAAGGAGATGCCACCGACCTCTTATGCTCCGTGCGCAGTCTCTTGCTCAGAGCTCGTCTGTCCTCGCGTGATTTTCCGAATCCGACCGATTCCCGAAGCACCTGACAGAACACCTCATCTCCTTTTCAGAAGGTCCAGGTCGCTGAGACCTTGGGCATCCGCGAGATTCAACCATATCAGTGCCATCACAGTCTCACTTTCCGACCAGCCCTGATCGCCCGATCGGATATTGAGCCGATTCTCGACAGCTTGGCTCAGCCCCATCACATGACCGAATTCCAGATGCGTGGGCAATCCCGCCAGTGCAGTCATCCCCCGGGGCTTCTTTGCAACTTTGTACTGGAAAGTGAAGAAACTCCTTGGGCGATAATGCGTGCGCCTCGTTGGTGACAGATTTTTTCTGTCAAAAGCGGTCCATCTTCTTGATCTCTCAAGAACCACGAGGTTTTTCATCTTCTTTGCTGCGCGATGGAGGGAAAAAGAAGCGATCGTCTGACTATTCAGACTTCGATTCCAACGATTCGATCCAGTGTTCGAAATGGTTCTTAAGGAGCGGGTTTTTTGTGAGGTCGACCGACTTGCGGAATATGGCGATGGCCCGGTCTGTCCGTCCCAAGTCCAGAAACAGGCTACCGGTCATGTACACGGACGGGAAATAATCCGGTTCCAGCTCGAGCGACATGGCATAGTTCAGCATAGTGGAATTGCGTGGCACCTCGGGAAGGAAGCGACCGTTGTAGAGCGCATAGGCAAAAAGGGGTGAGAGCTCCTTGGCCTTGTGCCAGTCCATGACTCCTTTGTACACATGGCCCACCCAAAAGTAGGCAGCCCCGCGATTCGCGTACGCGGCGTAGGATTTGGGGTGACGCCGGAGGAACTTGCTCCACAGGTCTATGGCATGGTCAAGGCGTCCTTCGTTCGCTTGGTACAAAGCTTCTTGAAACAATTCGGAAGCCCGCCCCGCGGTGCAAGGCACGGCCAGAGCACCTACCGCGAGAATCATGACGGAGAGCCATCGAATAAGAGGGCGATACATCAGCGTTGCTTCCGATCTTATCCCCTCCCGGGGAAAACCGCAGCGACCCAGAGCGGCATTTGATCGCCAGCGCTCATGGTGGAGAGACAATCCGTCTGTTCATAATCCGGACTACAATCACTCACGATCCGGGCACGAGTACTGGTTTGCCCCGGGTTTCTTCCGGATGTAAAAGAAGCGGTCGAAGCTGCACTCAGACACGACTATTGGTGTGCGGCCCGATGCCAGGGCTCAATACTCGCGAGATTCTTCCCTGCCCCCTGTGATTACACCGAAAAACCGTGATTCTGGAGCATGGTACCCGAGGCGCAGGGCGTTTCCAACCCGCTGCAATCGACAATTCGTGTCAATATCCTACCACAATGGGCTCTTTCTTGCCAACAACTTGGCAATAAGGGGCAAAACACCGCTTATTCCGTTGACTTTTTGAGCACAGCCATGTTATCATTATACACCCTGAAAAAAACAGGGCTGATGCAAGGTCGAGAGCCCGGCGATTCATGTGGATGCAGATTTGAAGGCCGGGCTTTCGTTTGTACACTACTTTTCTATCAGGAGGAGGGCCATGCCGGTATCGCAGAGAATTGCCACTTCCATACAGAGTTCTTCTTGGATCAGGAAGATGTTCGAGGAAGGCGCACGCCTCAAGGCAGAATTCGGGGCTAAGAACGTTTTTGACTTCAGTCTGGGGAATCCGAACTTGGACCCGGTTGACAAGATGAAGGAAGCTATCGCCTCAGCTGCCGCTGTTGACGCTCCCGGCATACACGGATACATGCCGAATGCGGGGTTTGCCGATGTGCGAGCAGCAGTGGCCGAGAAGATTCGGCAAGACGAGGGGATCGACGTCGGCGAGAACGGCATTGTCATGACTGTCGGCGCGGGAGGAGCGCTGAATGTCATCTTCAAGACCATTTTGAACCCCGATGATGAGGTGCTCGTTCCTAAGCCCTTTTTTGTCGAGTATCTCCCCTACGCGGACAACCATGGCGGAAAGGTGGTCCTCGTTCCCACTCTTGCTGATTTTTCTCTGGATCTCAATGCCCTGGAAGCGGCCATTACCAAGAAGACCGCAGCGGTGCTCATCAACTCCCCCAATAACCCCACAGGAAAGGTCTATTCCGCACAACAGATTCATGAACTGGGAGCCCTACTGGACCGGAAGAGCAAAGAGACGGGGCGAGTTATCGTGCTCATCTCGGACGAGCCGTACCGCGGCATCGTCTATGACGGCTTGAGCGTTCCCAGCATTTTCAAGGCGTACGCCCACAGCCTTGTCGCGACATCTTTCTCGAAGGATCTCTCCTTGGCCGGTGAACGCATCGGATACGTGGCGATGAATCCGAAGATGGACCAGGCGTCTCTCACAATGGGAGGGCTCGTGCTGGCAAACCGAATCCTGGGCTTTGTCAACGCTCCCGCTCTGATGCAGCGTGCAGTCAAGGATCAGCTGAGGTCAGTGGTAGACATATCGGTGTACAAGAGACGCAGAGACAGGCTTTACAATGCGCTGACGGGTTTCGGGTATGACTGTAACAAACCGGAAGGAGCCTTTTACCTTTTTCCCAAAGCTCCCATAGCGGACGACGTGGCCTTCGTGGGGCTTCTTCAGAAGAAACTGGTACTGACCGTTCCGGGAAGCGGTTTCGGCGGACCGGGCTATTTCAGGATTGCCTATTGTGTGTCGGATGAGACCATCGAGGGTTCTCTAAAAGGGTTCGAGGAAGCGATCAAAGAGGTTCAGTCCTGAGTCGAGCAGCGGCCTCACCGAGGGAGTGGCGGGAATCCCTCACCGGTGTCAAACGCTGTCAATGATTGCGAGAAGACGCAGAGCCGTGGAACCTCCGTTCAGGGACTCCCCGCCGCGTTTCACAAGCGGGGCCCATTCGGTCAAGACTTTCTGGCACCTGCCACATAATGCAATCTTTTGGCTGATCGACCCTGAAGCGTGTTGAGAATGAGGATGTTCTCAATGCGCTTCAGGCTAACGTCGGGGGGCTCGCCGGGGGAATAGCCTTCCGCTCCGAGGCTTCGCCTGAGTTGCAGTCTCAGCTCGTGAACTTTCGCACCCACTTCCAGGAGATACGCCTTGTGTGAGGTGAGAATCTCTTCCATTTCTCGCATCCGCTTGTTCAAGGCCTGGATCGCTTTGCCTTCGTCCTGTGCGGGCTGCTTCTTGAGGGCCGCTACGGCCTTTCGGTCGTTTTCCATCTCGGTCTTCAGGGTAGCGATACTTTTTTCAAGAGGAGTAAACCGGTCCTTTAAGTCCGCTACTGCTGCGTCCTTCACCTTAGGGAGGGTCTTCTTGACTGCTTCAACGATCTTGGTGTTGTTTTCCGCAATGTCCTTTCGCGTGCGCTCAAGGGTCTTTGCGAGGTCTACCTGAGCTTTCGCCAGGGAGGCAAAGTTCTTTTTCTCTATTGCATAGCCCTTGCTGACCCGGCCGATCTGGCCCATACAGTCTGACGTGCGTTTTTCCAACCCCGCGAGAGCCTCATCGAAGGTCTTGAGCTTCTTTTTTTCTTCATCGCGTTCTTTTTGGGCTTCCTGTGCCCAGTCCCGAAATTCTTCCAGTTTGGCGTTCACCGGGTCGACTTTGGTCTTGATGACCTGCGAAATCCTGTCTTGTTGATCTTCGATTCTTTGGATATCCGCGCTGAAATCCCGCGGGAGCGAGAATTTGCTCGAGAATTCTTTGAGATCCTTTTCTTGCTTCTGCAGCCGTTTTTCGAGGTCAGCAATCTTGACTTTCACCTGTGAGGATTCATCGGCGCAGCCCACCATCAGGATCGCGCCGAGCGTCACGGCCACTATCAAGGAGCTGCGTTCCAGGATCATCTGAAACCTCCCGGACCTGTTTGATACGGTTGCATGATATCAAATCTCAAATGAAACGCAAGGATAAAGGACAAAGAAAAGGTAAAATGTAAAGTATGCACGCTTTGTGGCAAGTCGCCTCGTGGCCTCACGGTACTGTGCAGTGGCGATTCTCTCCCAGGACAACGAGGTCCTTTGGGCGACTTCTCCTGATGTGCGTAAGAATAGGGTATTTGCCAAGGACGTTCGAGCGTAAAACGTGCCGAAAAGAGTTGTCCTGAAGCCTCGATGTCATGCGGTTGACAGCGGTGGTACCCTGTGTTAGAGATGGGTCCGCCTCCGGGAAGGCCAAGCTGGGACCATTTGCCGATTCCTACACGGCCATCTCACCCGGGCAAAGGATTCGTAAGCCTTTTGAAAGCCCGTTTCCAACGAAGAGAGAACCTTACGCCTCCATCGTTGTCATTTGAAGAAGGTGAGGAGCAGCGCGGGACTGCGTACCCGTGTTCGTCCCGCGACCGAGGGGGACTTAGGCTCACCCATTAAGGTTTCGCCGTTGTGAACGTCGAGAGGACCCATCATGTTGCTTGGACTTGCAAGGAAACTGTTCGGAAGTAAGAACGAACGAGAACTCAAAAAACTTGAACCTATCATCCGAGCCGTCAACGAATGCGAGGCGTCCATCAAGACCCTTTCCGATGAGCAGATGCGTGAGAAGACGGAGGAATTTAAGCGCCGTCTCGAGGAAGGACACACGCTTGACGACATCTTGCCCGAGGCTTTTGCTTTGGTACGCGAGGCATCGGTGCGGACTCTCGGAATGCGCCATTTTGATATGCAGGTTGTTGGCGGGATCGTGCTTCATCAGGGCAAGATAGCGGAAATGAAAACCGGTGAGGGCAAGACCCTGGCAGCGACTCTGCCCGTGTATCTTAACGCCCTGACGGGTCGAGGCGTGCACGTGGTGACAGTCAACGATTACCTCGCTCGTCGTGACTCGGAGTGGATGGGCACGATATACAAGTTCCTGGGATTGACCGTAGGGGTGATCGTGCACGACCTGGACGACGACGAACGCAAAATCGCGTACGACTCCGACGTCACGTACGGCACCAACAACGAGTTCGGCTTCGACTATCTCAGAGATAACATGAAGTATTCTCTGGAGGAGTGTGCCCAACGGGAACTGCACTACGCGATCGTGGATGAAGTGGACAGCATCCTCATTGACGAGGCGCGAACTCCGCTGATCATCTCAGGGCCGACCCACGAAAATACGGACAAATATTATAAGATTAATCGAGTCATTCCCGGACTTCAGAAGGAAAAGCACTATACCATTGACGAAAAAGCCCGCAGCGTGGTGCTCACCGAAGAGGGAATCGCTAAGGTCGAAAAGGCGCTCGCGGTGACGAATCTCTACGATCCCGCGCAAATGGAGACCCTGCACCACGTGAATCAGGCATTGAAAGCCCACACCCTGTTTAAGAGGGACGTGGACTACATCGTGACCGAGGGGCAGGTCGTGATCGTAGATGAATTCACGGGCAGGCTCATGCCGGGACGACGGTATTCAGACGGACTGCACCAAGCCCTGGAAGCCAAAGAGGCAGTCCGCATCGAGAACGAGAATCAGACCCTTGCTACCATTACGTTCCAGAACTATTTCCGCATGTACGAAAAACTCGCGGGAATGACCGGAACGGCAGATACAGAGGCGGTGGAATTCAAGAACACCTACAAACTTGACGTGATGGTCATTCCCACCAACCTGCCCATGGTCCGCAAGGACAACTCGGATCTCATCTACAAGACGGAAGAAGAAAAATTCAACGCAGTGATCGAAGAGATCAAAGACCTTCACGATCGAGGGCAGCCTGTGCTGGTGGGCACGATTTCCATCGAGAAGTCGGAATACCTTGCCAGGTGCTTGAAAAAGTTGGCAGTCCCCCACACGGTGCTCAACGCAAAGAATCACGCCCTGGAAGCAGAAATTGTTGCACAGGCCGGCAGATACGGCGCGGTAACCATTTCCACGAACATGGCCGGCCGCGGGACCGACATCATCCTCGGCGGCAATCCCGTCTTTCTCGCACGTTCCAAGGCCAAGAAGGAGGAAGACTCGGAAGAGTTCCGCCTGCTGGTGGAAGAGTTCAAGAAGCGCTGCGAGGAAGAAAAGCAAAAGGTCATCTCACAGGGCGGACTCCACATTCTGGGAACCGAACGCCACGAGTCTCGTCGGATCGACAATCAGTTGCGCGGCAGATCGGGCAGGCAGGGCGACAACGGTTCGAGCCGCTTCTACCTGAGCCTGGAAGACGACCTGATGCGCATCTTCGGTGGCGATCGGGTCAAGATGATCATGGAACGGGTGGGCATGGAAGAGGGGGTGCCCATTGAACACAAGTACACCAGTCGGGCCATAGAAAACGCCCAGAAAAAGGTCGAAGCTCACCACTTTGATATTCGTAAGCATCTGCTCGAATTTGACGACGTGATGAACAAGCAGCGTGAGGTCATCTACTCCCAACGACGGTTTATCCTCAGCGGAGAGGAACTCAAGGAAGCTGTCCAGGATATGGTCTTGGAAGTAGTGGAAGAAATGGTGGAACGCTTCACCGACGAACGCACATTTTACGACGAATGGGACATAGCGGCTTTCACGGACGCCCTGTGGGGTCAGTTCGGTATTCGCTTCACATTCGAGAGCGTGCCGGAAAAGGAGAGGACCCGAGACGGACTGACCGAGCATATCCTGCACAAAGTGCAGCAAGCGTACCGAGCAGAAAGAAGCATCTGTCACGCCGGAAGTGATGAGAGAGCTGGAAAAGTTCATCATGATCCAGTCCGTGGACGGCCAATGGAAGGATCATCTGCTCAGCATGGACCATCTTAAAGAGGGGATCGGGCTGCGGGGGTACGGCCAACGGGATCCGCTCAAGGAGTACCAGAAGGAAGGGTACGAGATGTTCCTTGAGATGAGCTATCGTATCAAGGAAGAGACCGTCCGGAATCTGTTCCTGGTGAAGATAGCCGGCCAGGACGATTTGGAAGAACTGGCGCCTCCGAAAGAACAGGAAATGCTCATGTCCCACGGAGATTCAGGAGACGGCGGATCCAAACCAAAGACCGTGAGACGCCAGACGGAAAAAGTGGGGCGAAACGATCCGTGCCCATGCGGTTCCGGAAAAAAGTACAAGAAATGCTGTGGCAAGGCGGCCTAGCAGACTGTTGCGGAACGCAATGCTTTCCCGGAGACGTGGCGTCCCGGTATCAAGTCCGATGACTCTTGGCAGAGGCCCCAACAAGAAAGGTCCCATGTCTGCCCCATAGGAGCCATACAGTCAGTCCGAGGCGCCGGTCGATGCCCAACGTAGGGCGCTTGTGGCCACGATTGGGGTGCGCAACACGGTCTTCGCAGCGTTCGGATCGATTGGCAAGGGGGAAGCTCTCTTTGGCCTGTACCTCCATGAAGGAACCAGCCAGGTTTTCAGTTCAGGGAACGCATTTCTTAATCCACGTGCGAGACCTGCTGCCGGAGGACGGCCGAGCCCACTATGCTGCAGCGATTGTCCGGCCCCGGGCTGCCGGAATGAATTCTTTCTTTCTGAGGAGGAATTTCCCATTATCTCTTATCAGCGAGACCACTTTGTCCCTACTTCGGAATTGACGTTCCCGTTCGCAGACGACATCAGCGGAACGATTCGCGGGTACAGGGTCTTTACCGCGTGTCGCACCTATCGGGAAAAGATCTTTCGCCTGAAGGATCACCTCGATCGTCTGTACAACTCCGCGTCGATCATCCACATGACACCGCCAGTGGACCGAGACCGGCTCGAGCAACTCTTGACGGAAGCAGTCAAAAGGAATCGTGCGGCAGGGCTCGCGGGCGATCTCCTCATAGACATCATCTTCAGCGGCGGACTCGCGGGTGCGACCATGAAACAATCGGGTCGCGGGGGGTTCCTGTACATGGCGATCCAGGAACTGGAGCCACCCCCTCCCGAGGTGTACGAAAAGGGTCTGGCCCTGGCCACCCACCCTCATCAGAGGATCTACGCGGATGTGAAGCTCCTGAACTACGTGGGAGCCATCCTGGCCCACCAGACCGTGGTCCGCCAGTTCGAGACGGATGACGTGGTGTTCATCGATCCCTCGGACAATCAGACTATTCTGGAAGGTTCCACATTTACGGTCTTCTTTGTGAACGCTGCCGGAGAGCTGCTGACGCACCCACTTGACGGGAGCGTCCTGGACAGCATCACTCGGCGAGTCGTGCTTGAATTGCTCAGGCCGAGAAGCGAGTTCACGGTGCGGGAGGTCCCGATATACGTGAATCAGGTCCCATCCTTGCGCGAGGCCTTTCTTGTCTCCACGAGCCGGAACGTGGTGCCCATCACTCGCATCGATGCGACCTTGATCGGGAATGCCAAACCGGGCCCGATCACGCGTGTGATCATGAACGCTTTTCAAGAATATCTGGAATCATACTGAGGCTACCCCGTCACCCTCTGGCCGAAGGGGTAGCGGACTGAACAGACGGCATATCCCGCGATTTCGCTTGACAGCAGAGCGCAAGGGACAATATTGTCTCATTTGTGTGACCATTTTTTCCTTCACGAGAAAAATCGTTGTCTCCCAAACCTCGGGCACATGGTGCCCTTTTCGTGAGTACCTGGAGGTGCAGTGTGAGCGTTCCTGACAAGATTCAAACCTGGCAAATGGTAAAAGGCCCCTTTTATGACAAGGAGGCCCGCAAAGTCACGGCCCCCGGCCAGTTGCAGAAGACCGAGATTCCGGTGCCTGAACTGGCACAGGGTGACGTACTGGTAAAGGTGGCAGGCTGCGGCGTCTGTCATACCGACTTGTCGTATTTTTACGATGGAGTGCCCACCGTAACCAAACCACCACTTACTCTGGGGCACGAAATCTCGGGGACCGTGGTTGCTGCCGGCCCCGGAGCAGAATCATGGGTGGGAAAAGACGTGATCGTCCCTGCGGTCATGCCGTGCAACTCGTGTGACATCTGTGCGAAAGGTCGTGGCAACCGGTGCCTCGCTCAGAAAATGCCGGGAAATTCCCTGGGAATTTACGGAGGATTTTCCGACTATATCCCCGTGCCGGCCGTGGATCTGTGCCATATCGCCGATCTCAAGGGCCGCCCCCTGGAGAATCATGCGGTGATAGCCGACGCAGCTACCACTCCCTATCAGGCAGCCATCCGAGCCGACTTACAGCCGGGAGACCCTGTGTTGATCATGGGGATTACCGGTGGTGTAGGCGTGTACATGGCCCAGGTAGCCAAGGCCTTTGGAGCTAAGCCCATCGTGGGAATGGCTCGGCATGAGGACAAGCTCCAGCGCGCACTGGCCCTTGGAGCAGACTATGTCATCAATACCAAAGGCAAGGATTTCAAAGCCATTCAAGAAGAATTCAAAGGAGTGGCAAAGCAGGCTGGCGCCAAACATAATGTGGGCTGGAAGATTTTCGAGTGCACGGGTGTCGGTCCGGTTCAGGACACTGCACTGGGGCTCTTGGGATTCACGGGCAAGCTTGTGGTAGTAGGCTTCGGCATGGCAAAGAACAGCTACATGCTCTCACGTCTCATGGCCTTTGATGCTGAAATCATCGGGACCTGGGGATGTCTACCCAAGTACTATCCGAAGGTCCTCGAAATGGTGCAGTCCGGGGCGGTTCAGATCGATCCCTTGCTGGAGACCAGGCCCCTGTCGACGATCCAGCAGGCTTTTGAGGAGGCTCACAGCGGGTCGCTTATGAAGCGCCTCGTGCTCACGCCTGACTTTTGATCTCACACTCACCCGCACTGGGTGAGGCAACGTCGAGAGGCAGAGTGATGCGGGGCTCCCGAGCAAAGAGTTCAACGCTCTTGTTTGGTCTGTACCGAAGGAGCCCCCAGCCTGCAGCTCGCACCAAGATCATCCGTTCAAAAAGCGAATTGGTACGAGAGAACGTAAAAAGCCCCTGGCCCACGAGCAGACCAGGGGTTTTTGTGTGGTCTATGCGGCTTATTCCTTTTGCGCCGGACTAATCGTTCAACGGTCGTCGCGCGATAGCGATCCTATAGATATCATAGACATCATGGAGGATTATATCCTTGAAACCCGATTTGGTGAGGTTTTCGATGATAACCTCTCGGGTTTCGTACACGTCGCATACTTCGCCTCGAGACGCGAACAATCCCACCACGCCGCCGGGCTTTAGGAAACGATACATGCATGCATAGATGGCGGGTCGAGATTCCGGCTTGACGTGAGGAATCATGAATGAGCTGATTACCTTGTCAAAGGGCGTTTCAGGATGATAGTCCTCAACCGAGGTAGAAATTAAGCTTGTATTGGGAATATCCTTCTCCGCGACCTTTGTCACCGCGAGTTCGATCATATCGGGGGAGAGGTCTATGCCGACGACCTCTTTGGCCTTCGCTGCAGCCATTATGGTTGCCGAGCCTGTGCCGCACCCCACGTCCAACACGGTGTCCCCTTCTTCCACGCTCAACTCGATGAGGCGTGACAGCCCCTTCTTGTATCCTGGGTCCATGCTCCACTGCAGGTCATAACTCTTACGCCGGTACTCTGTAGGTACAGTTGAATAGCCTTTTCTGAAGGCAAGTACTTACATACATTGGTGCCCTGAATATACGCCAATCTCAGGGCCTTTATCAGCGGCCTAAGTATCCGGCGAAATGGAGCGTTTTCTTCACTCACAAGCGTGTCGTTCATTGATGTACCCCCTGACGCACGTAACCTCGAACAAAAGACAAGTGACCTTATTACAGCTTAGGAAAATTCGCAAGGGAAAATGCTGGCCTGTGGGCTCAGGGGCCGGACCCTGTGGTTAATCGCCCGGAATGAAGCAAGTTTTGCGTGGGTTCCACCCCTTGGAGCACAATGAGCCGTACTGCCTGGCACCCCAGCTCGACAAGTTGCTCCAGAACGGCCTGTTCTTGAGGGTCAAAGGGCTTCAAGACAAACTCTTCCGGTGACACCCCCTCCGGCGGCCGACCGATCCCGAGACGCACCCGTATGAAGTCGCGGAATCGCAAAGAATCCGCAATAGAACGAACCCCTTTGTGACCGCCGTCTCCGCCTCCGACCTTGACCCGCACCCTGCCTGGAGTCAGGTCCAGATCGTCGTGAATGACGATCATCCGGGATGTCGTCTCCTTGTGCCTTTCCACTATCGGGGCAACGGCCTTGCCGCTCAGATTCATATACGTCTGGGGCTTTACCAGCACCGCTGCTTCGTTCTCGATGTCCGTCTCACAGACCAGCGTTTTGTCCTTGTTTTTTGACCAGCTTCCCCTTGATTCTTCGGCAAGCCGATCCACTATCATGAAGCCAAGATTGTGGCGATGGCGCGCGTAGCCCTTGCCCGGGTTTCCCAGTCCGACGATGACGATTCGTTTTGCCAAAGGGCTCTACCGCACCTTCCCATTTCGCCTGTTTTCTGGTACAGAGTCCCTTATGCACATAAATATGCCCCAGTGTCAAGTCAGCCCCGCAACGAGGTGTTGGGTCGGGAACCGCCTTCCCCTCACGCGCCCTGTTGACGAAGAATGGATTTGCCACACGACATTATGGATAGCAGTTGGATACGGAACGTTTCAGCAAGGCAGTCTCACGCGCTCTTCAGGAAATGCCTGAGGAATTCCTGAAGACCATGGATAACGTGGAATTCCTGATCCAAGACTTTCCCGACCGTGAAACCCTCGGGTCTCTCGGGCTGGAATCTCGGTGGGACCTGCTCGGGCTCTATGTCGGGGTTCCTCTTACCGGCCGCAGCGTGTTTGCCATGGATCCTCTCCCTGAGAGAATCTTTTTGTACAGACTTCCCATCCTTCGCGTTGCCCAGGGCGGCAGAAACGTCGTAGAAATTATTCGGGAAGTGGTCATCCACGAGGTGGGTCACCACTTCGGATTCGATGACCGGCAATTGGACGAGATGATAGGACGGCATGAGTGAAGAGACCGATAACACTCGAACATGAAAGGAGAAAGCGGCGGCGGGAACTCATCGTGGCTCTGGTCGCTGTCTTGGTTATCGGGGTGCTCTTCTATGTGGAATCCCGTCTCGCGCGTTCCGCGGAGGACATACCGTTTGCGGGGCACCTGCTGATCTTCGGCTTGTTGTTCGTGGTGACCCTTCTGTTGATCCTGGTGATCTTCTTTCTTATACGCAACTTCTTCAAGCTTATTTTCGAGCGTCGTCGCAAGGTCCTGGGATCGCATCTCAAGACACGATTGACCCTGGCATTTGTCGCATTGACCTTGGTTCCCACCGTGGTGCTGTTCATCGTGAGCGCTGGCGTGCTGCATACCACCATAGAAAGTTGGTTTACCAGCCAGGTGGAAGAGTCGCTCCAGTCGTCTCTGGCCGTGGCCCAAGCCTATTACGAGAATGCCTCGAAAAAGGCCGCCAGCGTGGGCGCGAGGGTGGCATCGAAGATTGCTCAGCAGTCGTTGCTCGATCCTGGGCGTTCCCAGGAGCTACGAAAGACGCTTGAAAACGCGCGAACCTCCGAGGGAACAAGCTCGATCCAGATCTACTACCGGGACGGATCGCCTCCCTTGTTGATGAGAGACCCGGCACTGCATGACGTGGCAATCCCTCCGCCCCGGCCAAGCTTCCTGAAAATAGCCCTTCGCGGCGAAAAAACGTCGAGAATCATTCCCTTGGACGACGGCGGGGATCTCATTCGCAGCATCACGCCCATAAAGGGCCCTGTCCCCCATGAAATTACGGCAGCTCTGGTGAACGACTATTACATTCCTACCTCCCTGGCAGGCAGGTTGTTTGCCATTTCCAGTGCGTTCGGCGATTACCAAGAGGCCAAGAGGATGAAAGGGCCTGTCAAGACCATTTACATCCTGGTCCTCCTGATGGTTGCCCTGGTGGTCATTTTCATCGGCTTCTGGTTTGGCGTGACCATGGCGCGGGACATCACAGATCCGATCCTCACTCTTGCGCAAGGCACGGAAAAGATCGCGGCGGGCAATCTGGATGTGTACATCGAGCCGGTGGCTGACGATGAGCTTGGCGTGCTTGTCCGATCCTTCAACAAAATGACCGCGGACCTTGCCAGAAATCGCGATGAACTGGTGAGGGTCAACCTGGACCTGGACAGCCGTCGCAAATACATGGAAACGGTCTTGAAGAACATTGCAGCAGGAGTGCTGACTCTGGATTCCCAGGGACTTGTGATTACCGTAAACAATTCCGCGCGGCGGCTGCTGGGAATAACCGAATCAAATCTGCTCCACCGATCGCTGCTGAAGGTGCTCCCCGAGGTTTCGGCCACAGCCGCTGCAGAGATTCTGGAAGACTTGGCCACGTCGGACAAGGAATCTTTGGAACGTCAGATCGTATTGTCTTTTCCGGAGAAAGCCGTCTCCCTTCTCTGTTTCGCGAACAGCCTGCGCGATGAAGAGGGAAGAGATCTTGGGGTCGTGCTTGTCTTCGAGGACATGACGTACCTGGTCAAGGCGCAACGTATGGCTGCCTGGAGAGAAGTGGCCCGGCGGATCGCGCACGAGATCAAGAATCCGCTTACGCCCATTCAGCTCAATGCTCAGCGGTTGCGGCGCAAGTACCGCGAGGCGTTGGGAGACGACGCTGCGGTCTTGGACCAGTGCACCAGAGTCATTATCGACCAGGTGGAACAACTCAAGAACATGGTGAACGAGTTTTCCCGCTTTGCCCGGATGCCCTCGGCCAATCCTGTGCCCAACCACCTTAACGAAATTATCCAGGAAGTGGTTGACCTCTATGCACAGGGAAACGACAATATCGCGTTTGGATTCGTTCCTGACCCGTCGCTTCCCGTGTTTGACATTGACAAGGAACAGATGAAAAGGGCAGTGGTGAATCTCCTGGACAATGCGGTGGCCGCGACTTCCAACAAGGGCGAGGTACGCGTCCGGACGCATTATGACCAGGACCTTGCCATGGCAACCGTCGAAGTGTCGGACAATGGTGCGGGGATCGATCCCAGGGATCGCGACCGTTTGTTCGAGCCCTATTTTTCCAGAAAACCCGGTGGTTCGGGCCTTGGTTTGACCATTGTGAGCGCTATTGTGTCAGATCACAACGGGTTCGTCAGGGCAAAAGACAGTCCCGCAGGCGGTGCGAGTTTCATGATCGAGTTGCCGGTGAGCAAAGGCAAGTATGGCGGAGCGCATTGAGGATGCTGGCGCATCGAGAGCCGATTCGGGTGCCGCAGCTTGGAAAGTGTAAGGGCACCTTCTCTGCGCGGCCTCCATTGCACACAGGGCCAGGATTCAGCCGTTCCAATCGGACCCCGCGGGCGATGCCCCGCGTAAAGTTCCTTCCTCAGGTTGCAGCAAAGGGCATGAGAGTCCCCGATATCGGGATACAAGACGCGAGTGCGGCACCCTGCGGGTTTTGATAGGATTCGATGTCTTCACGACCACACATCTTTGACACTGCGGAACGAGTGATAGCGTCCGGTGGACTCGTGATCGTTCCGACGGAAACGTTCTACGCCATTGCTGCGGATCCGCTTCACGAGCAGGCCGTACGCCGGATCTTCCACGTCAAGGAGCGCGCGGAATCCAAACCTCTGCCGCTCATCGCAGCCGACAGAGCAACGGTGGATGCGTGCATTTCCGAGGAGGAGGGCCCGATCAGAGGGTTAATGGACCATTTCTGGCCGGGCAGTCTGACCATCCTGATGCGGAGTCAAGGATTTTCTCGGCTTCTCACCGGACCTGATGGCAAGATAGGTGTTCGCGTGCCTCCCTGGTGTGCAGCGAGGATTCTGGCTGCGCGGACTCGAGGATGGATCACGGCCACCAGCGCGAACCTTTCCGGAGGCCCGGATCCTGACGACGTAGCGAAGATTGACCCCGCGGTGATCGAGTCCGTGGATTTCGTGATGAACCTGGGTCCCACGCGCGGGGGAAGACCCTCCACCGTGGTGGAACCGCTGGACCACGGATTCCGGATCGTGCGCGAAGGCGCGATCGAGGAATCGGCCATCTGGGAATTCTACCGAGAGATGAACATGGCATAAATCGTCTTGACAGAGGGAGCCTCTGCCGCTAAGATGGCCGGATGGATGGGGGATCGTCTAGAGGCAGGACGACGGGTTCTGGCCCCGTTAACCGAGGTTCGAATCCTCGTCCCCCAGCCAGTCAGCCACTTCAGTGGTTGGTACCCATCCAAGTTCCCCCTAATCCAACATCGTGGCTTTCCATCCGGTGACAACGGAATTGGCGGACCCGCTTAATGCTCTGGGGGTTAGCGTGGTGTGCGAGTAGTGATTGTCAGGAAAGAGCACTGAATTTTCGGAAAATCTTGCTTTTTCGAGCCTCAGTTGCTAGGTGAAGCGGAGTGGACAGTCTTTGAAAAGTGGTGCCCGCCTCGAAACCCTTCATTTCTTGATTTCGACTTCTCGGGGAGAGAGCAATTGTCAGAGGCCTCGTTACTCGATCTTGCCCAGGAACACCTTGGATGGCCTCGACGGGAGGACATTTTCTCTCCCAAGGGTGCCGGTCCTAAGGTCATCGCTGAAGCAGCGAACAGCAGGATCGGCAGTCAAATTCGCCAATTGCCAGACGGTGCGGATGCCAAAGTCGGCATCTTGGCCGCCAACCCTTTCGGCAATGCGACCGAGGCTCCACTCGCCCTCGTGTGCCAGTTCAAGAGACCCGTTCGTATAGATACCCTGTTGCAAGCCCAGCGCCTTGCCTGGAATTCCTCTTGGTCACCTCACCTTATTATCGTGGAGCCCCAGCTGATCAGAAGTTTCACATGCTGTAGGCCTCCGGGTGACAAACAGGTGTCCGACTACGAGGTAACACGGATCGAAGAGCGTCACCTTTCTCTCTCGGATCAGGCCGCACTGGCCCTGCATTGGGTTAACCTGATATCAGGGGATTACGTTCGAGAGAACGCGGACCGCTTTTCTCGCGAAGGCCGCGTGGACGAAATGCTGCTCGCGAATCTGAGCTTTGTTCGGGAACGCCTGATGGACGAGGACCTTAAGCTAGATGAAGACGTATGCCATGACCTGCTGGCCAGGGTGATTTTCATCCAGTTTCTCATAGATCGCAAAGATTCCGGCGGCAACGCTGCCTTTGATGCGAGCCACCTGAGAAAGATATGTGGTCACGGGACACTGGGAGAGACTCTTAGGGATAAAGCGGGCGCTGTACAAGCTGTTCCGTTACATGAACCAGAGGTTCAACGGGGATCTGTTTGCCGGTAGCCCCGACGATCAATCCGTTGATAGTGGCGGAACCCTCGAGGAGGAAAAGGCTCAGGTCAATGAGACCCACTTGGGATTGTTGGCCGACCTTGTCGAGGGCAAGCTGAAGATGGACAATGGCCAATTTTGTCTTTGGCGACAATACTCATTTGATGTGGTTCCTCGCGTTCATCAGTAGCATCTACGAGGAATTCGTAACCAAGAGACAACGAAAAGAGAAGGGCGCTCATTACACCCGCCCTCATTTGGTGGACTTTATTCTGGATGGTGTGCTTCCCTGGAACGGCGAAGCATGGGACCTGAGGATACTGGACCCGGCATGCGGATCCGGCATTTTCTTGGTGAAGGCGTTTCAGAGGTTGGTCCACCGATGGAAAACCACGCACACAGGCCAAAGCATCGGTCCTGGCGAATTGACAAAGCTCTTGGAAGACAATTTGTTCGGCGTGGACAGCAATCCTCATGCGGTTTGGGTGGCTTCGTTCAGCCTGTATTTAGCGATGTGCGACGAAATCGAGCCGAAGTGCCTTTGGGAGCAGGTACGCTTTCCCCCGCTCCGAGACAAGCGGATTGTCTGTTCAGATTTTTTCGAAGAAGACCACGCAGGGTTCCGCGCCAGCGAAGACGCCCGGTCTTTCGACATGGTGATCGGGAATCCACCTTGGGGGAAGAATTCGCTTTCAAACTCAGAGGCGGCACGAAAATGGGCTGCTCAAAAAGAGTGGCCCGTACCAAATAACGATGTCGGCCCCGTCTTCTTGGCAAAGGCTGCTTCTTTGCTCAAGGAGGACGGTATTGCGTCTCTGATGCAACCAGCGCAAAACTTGCTCACCAATCTCAAGTCACAGGAATTGCGGAAAAAGGTCTTCACGACCTTTACGGTTGAAGAGGTCGTCAACTTGTCGGCTCTTCGGAAATGGCTGTTTCCGAAATCCAAATCCCCTGTGTGCATTATCAACTTTCGTCCTATCCCGCCCGAGGGACAGCCCCTAGTGTACCTCTGCCCCAAGCCATCCGTCAATTACGAAAACGAGAATGAAGAGGTTATCGTTCTCACGCATTATGATGTGAACTACGTGTTTCCTCACGAGGCGGCAAACGAATCAAGAGTCTGGTCCGTCTTCATGTGGGGCGGTCGACGGGACCTGAGTCTTGTTCGCAATCTACGAGAGAAGACAACACTGAGAACACTTATCGATCGCGGGGTAGTGAAGACGTGTGGTCCGATTATTCGGGGCAATAGAGAGAAGGTTCAAGAGGAGTTACTAAACAGGCGGATAATCGAAAAAGGCGTCGATATCGGTTGCCATTTTCTTCATCTGAGAGCCTCCGATCTCCCCTTGAACAGAGACCCTGAGACAGACCGTGTAGCTTCTACAGATCTAACGGCATTTGAAATTCCTCAATTGATCACGAAGGAGACCTGGGAGACAGGGTCTGGCCGTTTTCAATCCTTCCTGGTCGAGCCGGATGACACCGGCCGCGGAGTCGTTTTCACGAGCAGCTTTACGGCGGCACACGGGCAGCGATCAGCTCTGGCTGACCTGGAAGCAGCTTGTGTCACCTACAACAGCATTTTCACCGTCTATTACCTGTTTCTCACTAGCGGCCGGTTTTCGTGTTACCGGCCCGAAGTCCTAGCGACTGATCTGCTTTCCGTTCCCTTGCCGCAATCGAGGGAGGGCATTCTGAGGGGGCTTAACAAACCGGCAGACGTTGATGACAGGGTTAGAGAAGCGTTTGCTTTCCGCGAGATCGAGTGGGCCCTGATCGAGGATATGACCCGACACACCGTCCCATCCTTTCACGCCAGAAAGGCGTATCGCTGGCAGAGGACAAAGCGCCACGAGAAGAGCGATTCAGAACTCCACCTCTATTGCGATTATTTCGGGCGTGTTCTCAAAGCGGGTTTCGGAGAAGACAAACAGGTATCATTCACGGTTTTCGAAGAGAAACTGGGAGCCAAGCCGTTGCCCGTTCGCCTTATCGCTGCCCACTTTGACTCGCCTCTCGGGGACACGGTGCGTCACGAACCACTGGATAGGAAAGTTCTCTTGGATCGTTTGAACACGTTGTATCAGACCCTGATCAGTCCTCAGACTCCAAACCGAAAGGGGCCTATCTATCGCAGAATCATTCGGGTGTATGATACGGCGGTCTTGCAGGGCCGTGACGTACCAACGGTCTATCTTATCAAACCGGACGACGTTCGTATGTGGACCAGGTCGACAGCGCTCCGGGACGCGGATGAGGTGTCAGCGGACATTATGAGCTGGCACGACCATACTCGAGCTGCATGGAAGCGGGAGGGGAAACCGCGTGAGCAG
Organism: uncultured delta proteobacterium; assembly: GCA_963760985.1. Taxonomy (GTDB): domain Bacteria; phylum Desulfobacterota; class Desulfomonilia; order Desulfomonilales; family Desulfomonilaceae; genus JACRDG01. The sequence continues at coordinate 208,006 of CAVXFM010000005.1, forward strand.
AGTGCCCCCCTTGCTCCAACGTATTTATCCTACTCCCCGAAATTCAAGATATGGCCGTGGACTGGGTAGACGAGTCACTTTGAAGATACTGCGGTGCGTGTGGCATGGTTTCGATGACTTGACCAGAGACGTTGTCGACCCAATGGGCGCGCGTTCGAGCTGACGACCTACACGTCGAGCGAGGGATCACTCAGTTGCTCGTGCCCAAGAACCGCAAGGCCATGAACGCATTCGGTCCGTTTCATGTTGAACATGAAGTCTATGAGTTTGAGACCGTTAAGACGACAAGGGCACAGCCTCCGCAATATGACATTGGGTTTATGCATAATTCCAACCCTGGGCTAATTTGGCCCGGTGGAAGCCAAGTTCCTACGATCAGACAGCAATATCGGTGTGGTCCCGATGAAGGTGTTCAGCCCCTCTTTTCCTCCCGATGACACCTCCACTGGCGTGTACATCCACGTGCCTTTTTGCCGGAGCCGTTGCCTTTACTGCGGATTCGTGACGAATCTCCACGATCCTGAACTCGAGGAACCGTACGTACGGTCGGTCGTTCACGAGATTGAACTGTGGAGTGAGCGGATCGCTCAAGGCGACTTCACGATCAGCCGGCAAGTGGATACCATCTACTTCGGCGGCGGCACTCCTTCTCTGATCAGACCTGAACGGATCGTGCGACTCATCGAGGCTGTGCATCAACACTTTTGCGTGGCAGACTCGCCTGAAACCACCCTGGAGATCAACCCCGCCACTGCGGATGTTTCGGCACTGCGGATGTTGCGCGAGGCGGGAGTCACGCGAGCGAGTCTTGGAATCCAGTCCCTCGACGACGCTGAACTCCAGGCTATGGGGCGGCCTCATACCGCCCGGGACGCACTCGACGCGTTCGAGGACCTCAGAAGGGTAGGCTTTGCACACATCTCCGTGGACCTCATCGCTGGATTTCCGGGACAGACCCGTGAGACCGTGGGCCGGAGTCTCAAGGACTCTCTGGCTCTCGGTCCTGAACACCTGTCCGTGTACCTCCTGGAAGTGAAACCGCACACGCGGCTCGCGGCCGACATCCGAGGAAGTATCGTTCCCGCGCCTGATGACGACCTGATTGCAGATCTGTATGAAGATATCTGCGCGGTGACGGTCGCGAGCGGGTACGACCACTATGAGATATCCAACTTCTCTCAGCCAGGTTTCGCGTCGCGGCACAATCTCAAATACTGGCAGGACAAGGTCTTCCTGGGATGCGGACCGGCCGCGCACGGCATGACCGGCCGGATGCGTTATGCCCACAAAGACGTCCTGGCTGATTATCAACAGGCCGTAAACGAGGGGACGCTCCCATTTGCCCGCGTCGACGAACTCAGCCCGGAAACCCGCTTCAAAGACGCGTTGATCATGGGGCTCCGATTGGTACAAGGCCTGAATCTCGATCTCATTGGCCGACGCTATGGCGTGGATGCGCGGGCATTCGTCTTGGAGACCGTCGGTGATCTGTGCAGGGCAGGGCTGTGTGTGCTGCAAGACGAGACATTGCGGCTCACTGAAAGGGGACGCCTCCTGTCGAACCTGGTGTTTGAGCGGTGGGTCTGAAGCTGTTTCGCTCTGACCGGCTCGCCCGGTGTGTGTCAGAGTCCGTGCCGTTGACACCGCTGGCGTGCTGGCTTAGTATCAGCATAGCGAGCAACAAGACCAACGATCCCCCCGTTTGGGGCGGCGTGAGAATTTTTCCGAGACGGTAGGACATGACAGAACAACTCGATAGGATTACCCTAAAAGGCGTAGACATCTACCTGATCGACCCGCCTGCGCTGGACGTAGAATGGGTGGGCATGCAAGAACCCCTTACTCAGCTTCTCGCCGCGTGGTCCGATGACGGTATCGACCCGGCAATGCAGCCTCGGATTCTCGGAAAGCCGGGTGTGGGCAAAACATCTCTGGCCATCACTGCGGCCAAGAAGATGAAACAGGAACTGTACATCTTCCAGTGCACGGTCGACACCAAGCCCGAAGATCTCCTCATTTCGCCCGTCATCGCGGATAGCGGGAAGATTCGTTATGTCGCGTCTCCTCTGGTTACTGCCATGATACGAGGAGGAATCTGTCTTCTGGACGAAGGTAACCGCATGAGCGAGAAGAGCTGGGCCTCTATCGCTCCGCTCCTGGACATGCGCCGAAGCGTGTATTCCATTGTCGCGGGGGTGGAAATCAAGGCCAAGCCTGAGTTCAGAATCTGCGTGACCATGAACGAAGATGCCTCGACCTTTGAGGTCCCCGAATACATCCACTCACGGCTCCAGCCCGCGGTGCACATGGATTATCCCACACGGGAAGAAGAATTCCGTATCCTCAGAGGCAAACTCGACGGGCCGTCTGACGAACTGATTCGACACGTGGTCGACGTGCTCCAACAATCCCATGTCCGAGACGAAGACCTGAGCGTCAGGGATGGGCTCAATATAGCCCGATATGCGCACAGACTCCTGAGGTTTTACGCCAAAATGGACGTGCGCAAAGCCCTGGAACAATCAATAGTCCAAATCACGGGGGAAAGCCGTGCCTCACTTGATGGGCCAAAATTGGTCTGATCTCGTACGATTCGAGAACATCACGTTCATTGGCGTGCTCCATTACCGGACTGAGTTTGCTGTGCTGGTTCGTTCCGTGATCGAGCGGGAAGAACCCGATTGCATCTGTGTCGAATTGCCCCACGCCTTGCACAATGAGATCGCGTCCGGACTCAGACGACTTCCGTACCACTCGGTGATCCTGTATGAAACCGCGGAGAAAGAGAACTCGGTGCTGATTCTGGAAGGTTCCGACGGCGTACAGGAAGCCGCGCGATCCGCTCTGGAAAAGAATATTGAACTTCACTGGGTGGACCCGCTGCCTTTGCGGTATCCTTTGTTCACTGACCGCCTGCCTGATGCGTACGTGATCGATTTGATCGGTCAGAAAAAATTCTTCGAGCTTTTCGACAAATCAAAACCGCCCCTGGAGAGCACTCCTGACAACACGCGGCGGGAAACCTTTATGGCCGCACGGCTCCAGGAAGTGGCTCGGGTACATGAGAAGGTCCTGTTTGTCGGAGGATTGGCCCACATCCCCGGCTTGCTCGCGTTGCTGGAGCAACCTCAAGCGTTGCCGCTCATGAAGACCGGCGTCAAAGCAGCAGTGACCGCTCCGCTTCACCCGGATTCGCTCAAGAAGGGGTTTACGGAAATTCCCCGCATCACGGAAGCATTTGAGAATTGGCGCAAGACACCAGAGGATGCTCCTCCGGTGAACCGTCACGAAATGATCCTTTCGCTGATGGAAAGATCTGCCGATTACTTTTCTCGCGAAACACGGCAGGAACTGCCTGAGTATATCCGAGTCACTTGGGCGAAGTTTCTTCGTAAATGGCTCTGGTACAAGGGCGAGCTTCTGCCGGACATGTATCATCTGGTGGCCGCGGCTCGTTCGGCAATGGACGAGGACTTCGCGTATCACGTGCACGAGTTTCTCTCGGATTACGCGTGGGCAAACGATCCGCTGGACCCGTCCTCAGTCCTGCTGGACGAGGACACCTTGATGTTTCACGGCCATCGCATCGTGCTTCACAAGAAACTCCGGACGCTCTTCCGATCCACGCGCAAATACAAGCTGAAAGCAGTCAACTCAGCGAAATGGAAAGAGCACCTCAAGCGGAAGTGGGAGACCGCGGATCCCAATGAGGTGGACATCTGCTCCTATCCTCCTGAAGACGTGGCAGTGGAGAAATGGGGCGGCACGCTCATGAAGCACGCCAATCATCTCTTGCAGACGTCCCAATCCGACGCTGAACCTTTCATGGCGGATTTTGGCGGAGGGCCTGACATTCGCGAGACTCTGAGGAGGTTCTACGAAAAGCGGCTTTACGTCAAAACCAACGAACAGGGGGGCATGGAATTCGGGTCAGTGGTGGTGATTTTTGACGAGGACGAGCGATTCGTCAATTATCCTTTCCAGATGACCTGGCTGGGCGAGCACTCGCAAGAATCGGACATGGCATTCTATTCCACTTTGCCGGGCGAGCAGATTGTTGGACCGGGCATGAGTCGCATGGAGCACGGCGGATTTGTGATGTCCTATCCGCCTCTGCGGATGTTCGACGTATGGAGTGATCCGGACTTCGATTTCGTGTCCTTCAGACACGAGCGCCTGTTGGTCGCGGGGATAGCCTATTCGGAAAAACCCGGAATCGTGTATGTAGCGCGCAAGCCTCCCGCGATGCGATGGAAGAAGCTCGCAAAAAGCATGGGAAAAAGGGTCATGTACATCCCCCTGGGATCACTGAATCCCCTGCACGTGAGAAGGATGCGCACGTTCCACATGTTGCAAAACAAAGGCGTTCGCAACTTTGCCCACGACTATGTGAAGAAGGATTGAGAGTGGTGGCAAGACGGTTTGGACTCTCTTGGCTCTTCTTTCTCGCCGAAATTCGTTGACACGCAGGCCGTGACTCATTATGATGGCGGGATGGTGCTGCCGAGGTAGCTCAGCCGGTAGAGCAGAGGACTGAAAATCCTTGTGTCGATGGTTCGATTCCGTCCCTCGGCACCATTAGAATGGCAAAGATGCCGCCTGATTAACCGAACACGGTCAGGCGGCTTTTCTTTTTCAGCCTGATGAGAGCGGGACTCCCCGCAGCGTACGTTGCCCTATCAGCATAACGGATAAGGCTCCTTCCGGTCGTCTGCCTTGAGAATCTGAATCCATGACTCCGTTCCTTGGTGACTTTACGCGATCATTGCTCGGCATATCCGCCGCGTACGCGAGGGCTTGAGGTACGGGGACTTTCCTCTTGACTTGAGACACACAGAGCGTTAGGGTGCTTTTTTAAGCGTTTTCGAAAACGCAGTCGTTCAGAAAAGTGATGGGTTCTCTTAAAGAGATTCAAGGGAAAACGGTGTAATTCCGTTGCGGACCCGCCGCTGTGACCGGGGACGAACGCCGCAGAGCCACTGTCGATTTCGATGGGAAGGGCGGCCAGTAGAAGGAACCGGAAGCCAGAAAACCTGCCCACACAAGAAATACGTGTCACGCTCTTCGCGGAACGGGAGCTTGGCCACAGGGATGAAAAACGGTATCCCCGGGTGAATAGCCTGGGGTTTTTTTGTGCCGGAACCGAGGTCTTTCCTGCACTCGTGCCCAGCCCAGAGAGGAATCGTGGCTGAACTCATACTCGTCACTGGTGGCAGTCGTAGCGGAAAGAGCGATTACGCACGACAGATGGCCGAAGCGTTGTCAGGCCCTCGTGCCTTTATCGCTACCTGTCCTGCAGTGGATGACGAGATGCGTGAAAGGATCAGGAAACACCAGTTGGCTAGGTCCGAGGCCGAATGGCACACCATTGAAGAACCGCTCCACATTGCCGAGGCCGTGCAGGCTGATCCGATGTTTCGGGTGTTCCTGGTGGATTGCCTGACCCTGTGGATCAATAACCTCATGTTCCAGGCGCTCGAGGGTGGGGTGGTCTTTTCCGAAGACCACATGATGGTGCGTTGTGAAGAAGTGCTCCGTGCCTGTGCAAGGACCGCAGGAACGGTTTTTCTGGTAACTAACGAGGTCGGATCAGGAATCGTACCCGAAAACGAGTTGTCGAGACGCTATCGCGACTTGGTGGGGAGATGTAACCAAATCATGGCCAAAGCGGCGGACCGGGTTGTTCTCGTGTGTTGTGGGCTTCCCTTGGTCTTGAAGGAGAAACACGGCAGATGACGCTATTGCAGGACACCTTGATGCAAATCATTCCCCAGGACGCTTCCTTTCGCACACACGCGAAAAATCGTCTGGATCAACTCACCATGCCTCACTGGGCGCTCGGACGACTCATGGACCTGGCAGTGGATCTGGCGGGTATCACCCGGTCGATGAACCCGCCGGTTGACAAGCGAGTCATCGTCACCATGGCAGGCGATCATGGAGTGGTTGCGGAAGGGGTGAGCAAGTATCCGCAGGAAGTCACGCCACAGATGGTCTTGAACTTTCTGCACGGAGGAGCCGGGATCAATGCGCTCGCGCGGTACCGCGGGAGCCCGTGTGGTGGTGGTGGACATGGGGGTAGCCGCGGATATCGGCCCTTTGGAGTCTCCCAAGGATTTTCTGTCAAAACCGGTGGCCAAAGGTACTGCCAATATGGCCGCAGGCCCCGCGATGAGCCGTGAGCATGCCGTGCGTGCTCTGGAAGCTGGCATCGAGGTGGCCTTGGAACTGGGACCGTCCTACGATCTATTCGGTACCGGCGACATGGGAATCGGAAACACCACTCCGAGCAGCGCCATAGTGGCTGCCTTCACAGGAGAGTCGGTGTCCGCGGTCACCGGTCGGGGCACAGGTATAGACGACGATCAGTTCCAACACAAAGTTTCCATAGTGGAAAAGGCTCTCAAGACCAACAAGCCGGATAAGACAGACGCCTTGGACGTACTGGCCAAGGTCGGGGGATTTGAAATCGGCGGCTTGGCCGGACTGATTCTCGGTGTGGCATCCATGCAAAAGCCGGTTCTCATCGACGGCTTTATCTCCACCGCTGCCGCATTGATTGCGTACGGCCTTAATCCGGTAGCAGGCGAATACATGATCGCAGCTCATCGGAGCGTCGAGCAAGGGCATCGAGCAGCACTGGCCTATCTGCAAAAGTTTCCCTTGCTGGATCTGGATCTCAGGTTGGGTGAAGGCACAGGCGCTGCTCTGGCCATGACTCTCGTGGAAGCAGCGAAGAGAATCCTCACTGAAGTGGCTACCTTTGAAGACGCAGGTGTGTCCCAGGCCACGGAAGGATAATCTGATTGCTGTGAGGCGTACATGCCGTGCCGAGGCCTCTGGCGCGTACCTGAGGCTTATGCACCGCATTGGGGAAACCTTGTACAAAGAGCGCTTTAGGGTGCGGAGTTTTTTCGTCTGAAAGAGTTCGCGACAGACCGAGGGGATACGCTCATGCGAGAGTTTGATCACGGCGGACATCTTACCAGGTTGGCAACCGTGTCCGGTCGTACGGTCGAAGACATAGTGGATTTTTCCGCGAATATCAATCCTTTGGGATTGCCGGATTGGTTTAGGCCGTTGGTGAGCAGAACCCTCGAGTCGGTGGTGCATTATCCTGACCCTGATTGCTCCAAGATCGTTGAGGCTGTCTCGTCGAGGTATGCGGTGGCTCCGGAGGAAGTCCTGGTAGGCAACGGTTCCACGGAGATCCTGCATCTGATTCCTCGTGTGACCGCGGCCGGCCGGGCGGTCATCCCTATGCCCGCGTATGCGGACTACGCAAAGGTCTCACAACTTGCCGGGTTGGAAGTAGAGCCACTGATCCTTCAGGAGAGCCAAGGGTTTGCCCTCGACCTCTCCCTTTTTAACTCGCTGATACAGAGCCGAGACCTCGTGTTCGTGTGTCGACCGAACAATCCCACCGGCTTGGCGTGCGATGCCGGGGATTTGCGCAAAATCGTGGGAGATCACCCTGACGCGGTGTTTGTCGTTGACGAGGCTTTTGGCGACTTTGTGGACGATTTCGCGAGCCTGACGCACGAACGGCCGACGAACGTGATCGTGCTGCTCTCCCTCACAAAGATCTTTGCCATTCCGGGGCTGCGGCTTGGTTGTGCGCTCGCTGACGCGCGAATGGCAGAAGCGATCCGGCATATCCAGCCTACGTGGTCGGTGAACTGCCTGGCCCAGGCGGTCGGCGCAGCAGCGGTGAAAGATGAAGGCTATATCCAACGCACTCAGGACTTTGTGCGGGCTCAACGGGACGCGTTGGTTAGCGCATTGCGGTCCATTCCCGACCTTACCGTGTATCCCGGCGTCGCAAATTTCCTGCTCATCCGCATCGATCGAAGAGAAATTGACGCGACTGCTCTGGCTGACCGGCTTTTGCGTGACGGATTCGCCATCAGGGTGTGCTCCAACTTCGTGGGGCTGGACCAACGGTTCTTTCGCATTGCGGTCCGTACCAGCGGAAGAGAATCAGCGTCTGGTGGAGGGCCTCGGTCGGGTGTTTCACGCCCGCAGCGCGACGCGGAAAAAGCGCCATACGCCCGCAGTGATGTTTCAAGGGACCAGTTCCAATGCGGGTAAGAGCGTGCTCACTGCCGCACTCGGTCGCATTCTGCTCCAGGACGGGTACCGCGTGGCTCCGTTCAAGGCCCAGAACATGTCCCTCAACTCATTCGTCACCCGGACCGGTGGAGAGATGGGGAGGGCTCAGGTCTTGCAGGCTCAGGCTTGCCGTCTGGAGCCCGACGTGCGCATGAATCCTATTCTCCTCAAGCCCAACTCCGATACGGGCAGTCAGGTGATCGTGTGCGGAAAACCCGTGGCTAACATGGACGTCATGGAATACGTGAGGTATAAACCCACGGCTTTTCACGCGGTCAAAGAAGCATATGACGCACTCGCGGCAGAGCATGACGTGATGGTGTTGGAAGGTGCGGGAAGTCCCGCTGAGGTCAATCTCAAACATCACGACATCGTGAACATGCAAATGGCGCAGTACACCCACGCGAGCGTGCTCGTGGTAGGGGACATCGACCGGGGAGGGGTGTTTGCGTCGTTCGTAGGCACCATGGAGGTGCTCTCCGAGTGGGAACGCGCCTTGATTGCCGGCTTTGTGGTAAACCGTTTCCGGGGCCAAAAGGATCTCCTGGCCGAGGCCCTGGATTATACGGTGCGCCATACCGGGAAGCCGGTGCTAGGGGTGGTTCCATACCTGCCCAATCACGGACTACCCGAAGAGGATTCGGTCACATTCAAAGCCGGGCGGTTTGACGACAGACTCTGTGCAGAGGAATCCGTTGAAATCGCCATAATCGATCTGCCGCATATTTCCAATTTCACGGACTTTGACGCGTTGCGCATCGAGCCTGACGTGCGGGTAACCATTGCACGGACTCCCGAGGATCTGAATCACCCTGATGCGGTCATCCTCCCGGGAAGCAAGAACGTGATCGGCGATATGCAGTACGTGAGGGACTCGGGCCTGGCTGACAAGATCAGGCAAGCGCATCAAAGCGGCAAGACGGAGGTCATAGGGATCTGTGGCGGTTTTCAGATGATAGGAGCGAGAATCGCGGATCCTCATAAATTGGAATCCGATGGCAAGACGATCCAGGGATTGGGATTCTTGAATGTGACGACAATTCTCGCTCCTGAGAAGACCCTCACTCGTATGACAGGCCAGCACCTGGATTCGGGTCATAGTGTGGCAGGATACGAGATTCATCACGGTCAGAGCGACTCTGAAGATATCGATCCTGTTCTGAAGACGGACGATGGCCGCTGGGATGGAGCAAAATCACCTGATGGCATGATCTGGGGCACGTACGCTCACGGGATCTTCGACGAAGATACCTTTCGCCGATGGTTTATCGATCGGCTCAGAGTACGGCGGGGTTTCTCCGCTGTAGGCACGGTCCACGCGAAGTACAGACTTGGAACCCGCGCTGAACCGTTTGGCTGATGCGGTGCGGCAGAGCCTCGACATAGGCCGGATCTACCGGATGCTGGGGCTGGCATGAGACTCGAAGAGCAGATACTCCTGGCCGTGATCCTGGATCTGCTGCTGGGCGATCCGCGGAGCTTTCCGCATCCGGTGAAATACATCGGTCGCGTGGCCCTGTGGCTCGAACCCCGTGTACTGCGGTCCATACGCAATCCTCGGGTTGCGGGCGTATGGGCAGCGGCGATCGTGGTGCTGGGAACCGCTGCGGTCACCGCTTTGGCCATCCATGCGGCAGGCATGGCGAGTCCCCTGCTCGGGGCCCTGGTCTCGACTTTCTTCATCTATGCGGGCATCGCAGCGAGAGACATGGTCCAGCACAGTTACGCGGTGTATCATGCGCTTGAGAACGGAACTCTCGCGGAGGCTCGGCAGCGCGTGGCCATGATTTGCGGCAGGGACACGGAAAGGCTGGATCAGGCGGACGTTTCACGCGCGACCGTGGAGAGCGTGGCTGAAAACATGGTGGATGGGGTGATTGCGCCACTGTTCTTTGTGGTGCTCGGCGGCCCGGTCGCACTCATGGCATACAAGGCGGCAAGCACGCTCGATTCCACCTTTGGGTACAAGAACGAGCGATACCTTGAATTCGGTTGGGCTTCTGCCAGGTTGGATGACGTGGTGAATTTCGTCCCCGCAAGGCTGGCAGCGATCCTCACGCCTCTCGCTGCTGCGATTCTCGGGCAACGATCTGTGTCCGCGTGGCAAGTCTTCCTGAGGGACGGCTCGAAGCATCCCAGCCCCAACGCGGGCCAGGCAGAGGCTGCCGTGGCCGGAGCACTGGGAATCCAACTCGGCGGACTAAGCTTCTACGGGGGCGAGTCCTCGCACAAACCGACTTTGGGAGATCCTCTCGTGTCTGTGGAGCGTGAGCACATCCTGAAGGCCAATGCCCTGCTCATGGCCACTTCGGGGCTGGCGCTCGCGGTTTTTCTCAGTGTGCGTGTGGTCGTCAATTGCTGGTGGGGAGCCTTCTGATCTCACTTTTGACTGGAGCATCCGCGTGAACCTGGCTTGTCCGAGAATCATGGTAGCAGGAACCCACAGTGGCGTGGGGAAAACCTCGGTCACGTTGGCGTTGGTGAGCGCTTTGACGCGAAGAGGCCTGAAGGTGCAGACGTTCAAGGTAGGTCCGGATTATCTCGATCCGACGTACCTGACGCTCGCTTCAGGGAGGCCCTGTTACAATTTGGATGGATGGATGGCGGGAAAAGAAACACGTCACTCGGATTTTCCGAGAAAAGGCATCCTCTGCCGACATCTCGGTGATCGAAGGCGTAATGGGGCTCTTTGACGGGAGCGATCCAGTGGGGCCGGAAGGCAGTTCCGCGGAGATTGCCGCGTGGTTGCACGCGCCGGTGCTGTTGGTAACCCATGTGCATGGTCTTGCGAGAAGCATAGCGGCTCTGGTCAAAGGATATGCGTCCTTTGATCCGCAGGTGCAAGTAGCCCACGTGGTCGCGAATCGTTGCGGGTCTCAGCGACACGGTGAATGGCTCTCAGAGTCTCTCTCAGCGTTCGGTCTCCCTCCTGTCGTGGCTGCGATACCGCGGGGAGCATTTCCTGATCTGCCGAGCCGACATCTGGGACTCGTGACGGCCAATTCACGCATCTTTTCGCCCGACGTGCTCTCTTTGCTCGGGGAAACTCTGGAGCGCTATGGCAGTGTGGATCACATCCTGGAGACGGCTCGGCAAGCCCCCGGTCTTCCGGCCGATGCTGCCACGCGGAGCCAACCTCACTCAACGTGCCGCGTGCGCGTCGGGATTGCGCATGATGAGGCGTTCCATTTCTATTACCAGGACAACCTCGACGCACTTGAGGCGCAGGGGTGCGAGCTTGTGCGCTTCTCGCCACTCGGGGATCGCAACGTGCCGCATGGGTTGGATGGGATGTACATCGGCGGCGGATACCCTGAAGAGCACGTGAGAGCGCTCGCGCAGAACCGGACCATGATGGACGGGATAAGGGATTTTTCCGAATCTGGGAGACCCCTTTACGCAGAATGCGGCGGGCTCATGTACCTCTCGCAGGGCATTGAATGCCTGGACGGGACGCGGGTTCCCCTGGTCGCGCTGTTACCGTTCTGGACCAAAATGCTCGACCGTCTCAAGTCCCTGGGGTACATAGAATTTACCCTCGCCGGAGAATCGCTGTTCGGTCGAGCCGGAGAGAGGCTGAGAGGGCACGAGTTTCATTACTCGGAACTCGTGGGCGATGCGCCATTGGGCAATGGGTGGGAAGACATATATCGCGGCCATCGCCGGCGCTCTGACACTCTCATGCGAGAGGGTTTTCAGCGGAATCGGACTCTCGCAAGTTACGTTCACGTGCATTTTGCTTCTCGGCCGGATGCGGTCGCACATTTTGTATCCAATTGTCTCGCTTCCAGGAAAGTCAAACATCATGAGCACTAGAGATTCTTTGTCCAGGTCCTGCAGGAGTGCCGCTCATTCGAGATCTATACGAACGTCCCATGAGTGGCGACGATGTGGAGGCGCGGTCTTTCGCGATCATAGACCAGGAGGTCGGGGCACACGGCTTTTCCGACGATGAATGGCTCGTAGTGAGGCGCATGCTGCACACGTCGGCAGATTTCAGCCTCATGGATCAGGTGAGATTTTCGGCAGGCGCGATCAGTGCCGCGACGCATGCGTTACGTGAGTGCAGGCCGATCTATGTGGACTCCAATATGATCCGTTCCGGTCTTTCCCTGCAACGACTCACACAGGTGTCTCCCGCATACGGACCGGACCGGGTCTTCTGTCATGTGGCAGACCCTGACGTGGCGTCCGAGGCACGAGAAAAGGGGCTGCCCCGCTCGCTGTTCGCAGTGAGAAAAGCACGGCCCATGCTGGATGGTGGCATTGCGGTATTTGGCAATGCCCCGGTGGCGCTGCTGGAACTCAACCGCATGATTATCGAGGAAGGAGTGAAACCCGCGTTCGTGGTGGCCATGCCGGTGGGATTTGTTCACGTATGCGAGAGCAAGGAAGAACTCATGTCCCTTGAGGTGCCGTATGTGGCGATTGCAGGCCGGCGGGGCGGAAGTCCCTTGGCCGTGGCCACCATCCATGCCCTGTGTTCCCTGGCTTCTCGCATGACGGAGGGATAAGAATCTCCGGGTTACACAACCCAAAAGTCGATGCACCCAGAATGCGGTGCGAATCCGAGGAAATCACATGACTAACCAGACGAGTGAGCAAGGGAAGACCAATAATACTGGCAGATCCGGCACGGAAGCCATCATCCTACTGGGGCACGGAAGCCGCGTGCCGGAGGCGGGCAAGCACATGGAACTGGTGGCCCAAGGCCTGAGGAGAAAATACGGGTATCAGATCGTGGAGATCTGCTACATGTCCAGGCTGCCTCCGCATTTTCCCGAGACCCTGGAGAAGATGCGTCAACCAGGGCGCGACCGACGTGATGGTGATACCCTATTTCTTGCACGACGGGCTGCACCTGGTGCTGGATATTCCCGAAATGATGCAGGAATTGGCAGGCAATTACCCGGGCGTGAAAATAGTGTTGGGTCGAAATCTCGGATTCGATGACCTTCTTGTGGACCTGGTGGAAAGAAGAATAGTCGATTCGGCACATTGCTGCGACGTGAGGGACTTGAAGCTCCCTCCGAGGAAGGAGTACCCGGTCCCTGAAGGCCAGTGTGTCTTTGTCCCCATGACTCCGGAAGACGCTGCCCGGTTTCTCGATGAGACACCGGAATGAAGGACGAGGTGAAGAAATGTGGAAGCACGTGGTGGTAGTTCTTGTGAGCATTGTCGCGATCATGGCATTCGTGACAGTCGCACCCGCTCACGCGATGCACATATCCGAAGGCATACTCCCCGTACCGTGGGCCGTGCTCTGGTTCATTCTCAGCATCCCCTTTGTGGCAGTGGGGCTCCGGCAGCTCCGTATCCGCACCCGAGAGGAACCGCAGTTCAAGGCTTTCCTGGGGCTGGTGGGTGCGGCGGTGTTCGTTATCTCGTGCATGCCCATCCCTGTCCCGACGGCCGGCACCTGTTCCCACCCATGCGGTACCGGCATGGCAGCCATCCTCGTGGGTCCTTTCCTCACGGTGGTCATCGCGAGTGTAGCGCTGACTTTGCAGGCGCTTTTCCTTGCACATGGCGGGCTGACCACGCTCGGGGCAAATATCTTCTCCATGGGCATAGCAGGGGCGTTCGTCGGGTACGGGGCATTTTTTCTGGCAAGACGCCTGGGCGCTTCCTGGGTTGTGGCGGCATTTCTTGCAGGGATGCTGTCTGACTGGGCCACTTACACGGTAACAGCCCTGATACTCGGCAGTGCGCTCTCCCCGGGCGGGTCTTTTGTGCACATGTTTCTGGCCATTCTTGTGGCCTTTGTTCCTACGCAGGCACCGCTGGGTGTCCTGGAAGGCTTCATCACCGCGGGGGCTTATCAATTCCTCCACGCTCGGCGCCCCGAGTTTCTGGTAAAACTCGCCAAAGGAGGTGCGGCATGAAGAAGACGTTCCTCATTGGATTGATTGCCTTGGCTGCGGCCTTGGCTGTTTCTTTTTTCCTGAACCATTCAGAAGGCAAGTGGTCCGGTGTTGACGAGGCCGTGGTAAAGAAGTTCGCGGATCAGGCAGGACGACCTGCCCGCGATCCATACATTAATACGGGCGAGGGCGACATGCTCCTGTTCGTGTTTCTCGTAGCAGGCACGGTGGCTGGATTCATGGGGGGATACTATTACCGTGAACTCTTCCCTCCGCGGCCTTCCGAGGTGCACGACACATCGCATGTTTGACCTGTTTTCCGACATTTTTGCGTGTCGAGACAATGTCCTGACGCGGCTCGATCCACGGCCCAAGCTGTTGATTGTGCTTGTCATGATAGTGCTCGTAGTGTTTTCCACAAGAATGTTCTTCCCCTTGCTGGTCTTGATCCTGTGCCAAGGTGGCTTGGTAGCGCTGCGCATACCTATGAGACTGGTTCTGGCACGTATTTCACCTCCGCTGGGAGTCGTGGCTGTCCTCGTAGTCTTGCAGGCATTCACGGTGCCGGGAACGCCTTTGTTTTCCTCTTCCGTTCTGGGGTGGCATCTGGTCGTGTCACGGGAAGGTTTGCACAGGGGACTCCTTCTGGGTGGACGTGTCCTGGCCGCAATGAGCCTCATCGTGCTGGTCAGTTCCGTGACACCTGCGCACAAGATGTTTCATGCGCTCCGTTGCTTTGGTCTTCCTGAGGCATGGGTTGAAATAGCGCTGCTGATGTATCGGTACACTTTTGTCCTCGTGGATCAGGCTTGCGATGTTGCCGCGGCTCAGAGGGTGCGGCTCGGATACTCCACGGTCAGGCGTTCCATGTCTTCTGCAGGAGTCTTGGCAGGCACGGTGCTGCTGCGGTCCATCGACCAGGCAGTGAGGACACACGAGGCAATGACATTGCGGGGGTACGAAGGGAGAATCCTCTTCTGCTCGCTTGCCCCCATGGGACGTGAAGACCGGATTCTCTTGTGGGCAGGACCTGCAGTGGCTCTGCTCGTGTTTGTTGTCTGCGAATGGTGGGCCGCATGACGCGGAAAATGGCAATAGAAGCGTCGAACGTAGCGTTCACGTACCAGGAGGGCAGCCGTGCCCTGGATGGGGTCGACTTCTACGTGGAGGAAGGGGAATTCGTGGCCATGCTCGCGTCCAACGGGTCGGGCAAAACCACCCTGATCAAGACGCTGATGGGCCTATTGGAGCCGCAGAAGGGGAGCGTCCTGATCCGCGGGATCGATATACGGCGCATCCCGAAAAAGGAATTGTACCAGCGAGTCGGCCTGGTGCTGCAAAACCCCTTGGATCAGCTGTTCGCGTCCACGGTGGAAGAGGATGTCGCGTTCGGGGCTCGCAACCTCGGGTTACCGGAAGAGGAAGTGCAGAATCGGGTCACTCAAGCCCTTGAATGGGTGGCTGCCACCGAGCTTCGGAACCGCGCGATTCATCACTTGAGCTACGGTGAGCAGAAACGCGTGTCTGTCGCGGGAATCCTGGCCATGCGCCCTTCCACGCTCATCCTGGACGAACCAACCGCGGGGTTGGATCCGGCAGGCGAGACCCTCATGATGCGGTTGTTGAACCGACTCAATCGTGAACACCACATTACGGTCGTGCTTGCGACTCATTCGGTCGATCTGCTGCCGCTCTTTGCAGACAGGATCTATGTGCTGCGGCACGGTCGTGTGCTCAAGCAGGGGTCGGCAGATGCCATTTTCTGCGACTATGACATGATCGAACAGGCGTGCTTGCGGCTGCCGTACATCGCCTCGCTCCTGCACAAAATGAAAGAATACGACGGAGTGCCCATCAACGGGTTGCCCCTGACCATCGGCGAGGCACGGTTGCGCCTTCTGGAACTGATTCCTGAAGATGTGATCGTCCGCCAGCCGGAATGTGTACGCCAATGAAGCAAGGCCGTACCGGTTTCACCACAGGAACGTGCGCAGCCGCGGCGGCAAAGGCCGCTGCTTTGCTCCTTTGCGGGAGCCAGCCCCTCGATCGGGTGGATGTCGGACTGCCTGACGGAACGCGAGTCGTGCTTCCGCTGGCGTTTGGCCGAAAGACCGGAGACGAAGCAGCAGCAGGCATCAAGAAAGACGCGGGGGATGATCCGGATGTGACGGACGGCTGCGTGGTCATCGCGTCGGTCGCGTGGACCGCAGAACCGGAACTGCAGATTCTCGCAGGCGAAGGTGTCGGCACGGTCACCAAGCCAGGCCTTTCCGTTCCTCCAGGGGAGCCGGCAATCAATCCCGTGCCCCTGCTCATGATTCGCGGAGCGATCGCTGAGGTGACAGACCGACCGGTTCGGGTTACCCTCTCCATCCCCGGCGGAAAGGAACTTGCCGAGAAAACCTTCAACCCGAGGCTGGGCATTGAGGGCGGTCTGTCCATTCTTGGGACCTCGGGGATCGTGCGCCCGTTCAGCTGTGAGGCACTGCGTGACGCGTTGCGGTGCTCTCTGAGCGTTGCCAGGGGCTGCGGGGTGGCCCGACCGGTGTTCGTACCGGGCCGTATCGGTGAAAAGGCCGCACGGAGACATTTCGTTCTGGCGCCAGAGCAACTGATCGAGGTGAGCAACGAGTGGGGATTCATTCTGGACGAGGCTCGTGAATGCGATTTTGAGAGGCTCCTGGTGCTGGGGCACCCGGGAAAGCTGGCCAAGCTCATCACCGGCCAATGGGACACGCACTCGTCTCGGTCGGTCAGTGCGGTGCCTGCTGTGCGGGAGATCGGGAGAACCGTGTGCGGCTTTCCCGTTCAGGAGAGCAAGACCGTCGAAGGAGTCTTGTCCGCTTTGGATGTAAACCTTCGTAACGCCCTTGCCAATGAGTTGGCACAGCGGATACGGAAGGCGGTGTTCGACCGAATCGGGCACCGATTTGACGTGTCAGTGGTGCTCGTCAACATGCGCGGAGATCTGCTGGGACATCACGGGAAACTTGCAGCATGGCAGGGCAAAAACCATCAATAACTATTGTGGGATGTGGCCCGGGCTCCCCGGACTATCTGACCCCTGCAGCGATAAAGGCAATCGAGCGCGCGGACGTGCTCGTGGGCGCACAAAGGTTGCTGGACCTGTTTCCGGAGAATGCCGGGGAGCGCATTGCAGTGACTGCCAGGCTCGATGAGGTTCTGGACCGCATGGACGCGAGACTGGATTCCCGGAACGTTGCGGTGCTGGTCACGGGAGATCCGGGATTGTTCAGTCTTTCAAAGCTCGTGATCCAGCGGTTCGGCAGAGCCCGGTGCCGCGTGATTCCTGGCATCAGTTCGGTTCAGGTCGCTTTCGCGTGCCTGGGACTGGATTGGGTGGACGCTCGCGTGGTCAGCGCGCACAAGGATGATCCCGATCCAGAACCTTCCCTTGAGAAAGCGGAAAAGATCGCCATCCTGTGCGGACGCAAGGGCTCTCTTCAGTGGATTCGCGATACACTGAACCACCTTCTCCGCGACGACCGCAAGATATTCGTTTTGGAGAATCTTACCCTGGAAAACGAAAGAATCAGGGAAGTACGACCCGGGGATTTCGCAACCATGGAAACCGATCCCCGCACGATCGTTATCATAGTGAGAGAAAGCCTGATACCATGAAAAAGGGAACATTCTACGGCATCGGAATCGGACCCGGCGATCCGGATCTTATCACTGCGAAAGGTGTGGCGATCCTTGCGGTCTGCCCTCACGTTTTCGTTCCCAAAGCCAGCGACAAGGCTGAGAGCCTTGCCCTGGCAGTGGCTCGCAAGCACATCGGGCCGTCAGCTCATGTCCACGAGATTGTCTTTCCCATGACCAGTAACCGAACAGAACTGGACACCAAGTGGGAGGCAGCGGCAAGCGCGGTTGCTGACGTGCTGGAAACCGGCGCTGACGCGTGTTTTCTCACCTTGGGTGACACGTTTCTTTACTCCACGTATATTTACTTGCTCCGAGCCTTACGGAACCGCATACCGGACGTGGAAGTGGTTACCGTACCGGGAATCACTTCCTTTAGCGCTGCTGCAGCTATTGCGGAGTTCCCCATTGGGGAAGCAAAGAAGCCGGTCACCATTGTGCCTACTGCCGACGACCTCGAGGAAGTGCGCCGGGCCGTTGCTTCTGACGGAGCCGTGATCCTCATGAAGATCGGAAAACGACTTGGTCGGGTGCTCGCGGTGCTGGAAGAGGCGGGCGCTCTCGATCGCAGCGTGTTCCTTTCTCATGTGGGCATGGAGAACCAACGGGTGGAAACGGATCTCGGTACGCTCAAAGGAGCCTCTTCCGAGGCAGGATACCTGTCGATCATATTGGTACGCGCCAAGCTGGAGGAGCAGCGATGAAGGTGTATTTTGTGGGAGCAGGCCCGGGGGACCCCGAGTTGCTCACGGTCAAGGCAAGTCGGCTGCTGGCAGGCGCTCGCGTGTGTATTTATGCAGGGTCTTTGGTAAGCCCGGGAGTGCTGGACCTGTTGCCTGCGGACGCGGAGCGACACGATTCGGCAGCGCTGGATCTTGAGGAGATCGGCTCCCTGTGCCGTAACGCAGTCGAGCGCGGCCTGGACGTGATCCGGCTCCATTCAGGAGATCCCTCGATCTTTGGCGCGATACGCGAACAAATGAACGCACTGGATCGTGTGGGAATCGCGTACGAAGTGGTTCCCGGCGTGAGTTCCTTTCAAGCATCAGCCGCGGCGTTGCAGGTGGAATTGACCGCACCGGAAATCGCCCAGACCATCATCCTGACCCGGACCTCGGGTCGCACGCCCATGCCGGAAGAACAAGACCTGGATGTGCTGGCTCGCACCCATTCCACCTTATGCATCTTCCTCTCTACGCACAAAATGAGAGAGGTTGCAGCGACACTTGCACAGCATTACGGTCCTGACTGTCCGGTTGCGTTGGTGTATCGCGCGTCCTGGCCTGAGCAACAGATTATTGAAGGCAGCCTGGAGGATATCGCGGACCGGGTAGCGGATGCAGGTATCCGCAAGACGGCCATGATCCTTGTGGGACATGCGCTGGCACGGGACGTTGCTCCGTCCAAGTTGTACGATCCCACCTTCAGCCACGAATACCGGGTCGGCAAGGAATCATGACCAATGCAGCGATCACCCTTTCGGCGGAAGGAGCATCGGTCGCTCGGCGACTTGGCGAGGTACTCGGCGACACGGACCTGTACGTCCACGAAAACGTGCCTGGACAATGGAACGCGGAACGGTTCGCACAGGTGAAGGAACTCACGAGCAGAATCTTTGCTCATTACGCCGCGTTGATCTACATCGCTCCCTGCGGTGTGGTGGTAAGGTCCATCGCCGAATGTCTCAAACACAAGACTACCGACCCTGCGGTGGTGGTGGTGGACGTGAGAGGCAGATGGGCGGTGAGCCTGCTCAGCGGACACGAAGGCGGGGCCAACGATTTGGCCGTGCAAGTCGGCAACGCGATCTTTGCCGAGCCCATCATCACCACCACGACCGAGGCCCTGAAAGACCTCATTGTGGGAGTTGGCTGCCGGCGAGGCACGCGTCAGGAGCACATTGTGTCCGCGGTCATGACCACTCTCACCGAAGCCGGCCTGGAACTGGGCCGCGTGAGATACCTCAGCTCTGCCCAGGTCAAGCGTGATGAAGAGGGGCTTCTCCTTGCCGCGCGTGAGTTGCACGTACCGCTGAGGTTCATATCGTCCGACGAGATCAGGAATTGCGGTCTGGATTTCCCGCATTCCGCTTTTGTGCAAGAGAAAGTGAATGTGCCGGCGGTCGCTGAACCTTCAGCACTCTTGGCCGGGAGGAGGACGAAATTACTGGTATCAAAGAAGATCTACCAAGGAGTGACCATAGCCGTGGCTCAGGAAAACTGTTCGTGGTAGGTATCGGTCCTGGGGGCAAATTGGACAGGACCCTGCGTGCAGAAGCGGCTGTCGCAGCCAGCAACGTAGTGGTCGGGTACCGGCGCTATCTGGACCTGATTGCAGACCTCACTGACGGCAAAGAACTCATCTCATCCGGCATGACCAGGGAAATCGACCGATGCCAGGCTGCGCTCGACCGGGCCGCACAAGGCGACGTGGTGGCTTTGGTATCGTCAGGCGACGCGGGCATTTACGGTATGGCCGGCCTGGCAATTGAGCTGGCATCTGGACGAAAGCCTCCGATTGCCATAGAGATTGTACCCGGAGTCACGTCAGCCACAGCCGTGGCCGCTCGCCTGGGAGCTCCCTTAATGCTGGATTTCGCGTGCATCAGCCTCAGCGATCTCCTGGTTCCATGGGAAACCATACGCCAGCGGCTCGAAGCTGTGGCGAGCGCGGATCTTGTCACCGCACTGTACAATCCGAGGAGCAAGAAGCGAGTGAGCCAACTTGATGAAGCTGCAGAGATATTCCGCAAGCATCGCGGCGGCAGCACTCCGGTGGGCATCGGAACCGCGGTGGGCACGGACGAAGAATCCATGATGATATCCGATCTGGACAGCTTCCTGTCAGAACACATCACCATGCGAAGCATCGTCGTGATAGGTAACCGGTCGTCGCGGGTAACTGACGGCTTCTTTATTACGCCACGCGGGTACGCCGTATGATTCTGCTGATCGGCGGCACAGCGGAGACCGCTGCGTTCGCGGAGGCGCTGGCCCTGGCAGGCTTCGGGGTCCTTGTGTCCACGGCAACGGACATCCCTTTGGAAACAGGGGATCATCCGGCTATCATCCGCAGGTGCGGCCGGTTGGATCAGGATGCGCTGGAACGTCTCGCACAGGAGAAAGGAATTCGTGTGATTGTCGACGCATCGCATCCGTATGCCACTGCAGCGCGACACAATGCGCAGAAGGCAGCTGATCGGCTGAACATACCTTATCTGACCTGGGTGAGACCGCCGGTTCTCCATCAGGACGCATCGGTGATCTTCGCGGAGAATCACCAGAGAGCCTCGCGTATTGCATTCGGTTTTGCGCGACCGGTGCTCTTGACCACAGGGTCGAGAAATCTGCTTCCCTATGCGGAGGAGTCGCGGCGGACCGGGCTCACGCTGGCTGTCCGCGTGTTACCGTATCCCGAGTCGATGCAGGCATGTCACGAGGCCGGAATTCCGGATGCCCATGTGGTACCCTGCGGGGACCGTTCACGGTAGAGGAAAATCTCGCGACGATCGAACGTTTTGGCATAGGCTGCGTAGTCACCAAGGATAGCGGATCAGCCGGTGGTACGTGGGAAAAGATAGAGGCAGCCCGTATTGCAGGCTGTATCGTGGTGGTGGTGCAAAGGCCTGATACACGAGCCGCATTGACTTTCACGAGTCCATCGCATTTGATCGAGCTGATTCGTCAAGGTTGCGCGACATAAGTAAACCACGGATGCGCATGCACCATGTGGTGTGACTTGGGCACCTTTTTCTCCTGGCCATGCGCCTGCCTGGTTGACCGTTTGTCGTGGCTGGCTGTCCCAAGGCACCGGCCGGTCTTGACCTTCTCGGACGTGAGACACATTCCGTTAGGGCTTGATCCGAAGGAAGAGGTATACTCCTGTACCAGTTCGCTGGTACCGCGGCCTACGTTGACACCGCAGAAAAGGAGGCACCAATGACGAAGGAACTGATGGCGTATTTTAATAAACAGCCCAGGCTGGGAACTCTGAGCACGGCTGACAAAAATGGGAAGGTGGATTCCGCCTATTTCGGTTCACCGCGGATGGTGGACGAGAAGACCATAGTCATGGGTTCGGGCACGAACCGTACTCTCGGGAACTTGCGCGAAAACCCCCATGCGGTCTTTTTGATCATGGAACCTGGAAAAAACGTTTCCCAGTGGAAAGGCGTGCGGATCTACGTGACCATGAAGGACTGTGAGACCGCAGGCCCCAAATTGGATCAGATACGAGCGGAAATTGCCGAAAAGGTCGGCCAGGAGACCGCGAACAAAATGATCCAAGCTGCCTTGACCTTCGAGATTCAGGAAGTGAGGCCGCTTGCCGATTTCGGGCAGGGTTGGGAGAAGTCTATCTAAGAGGGTGTTGCCCCTTGCAATGCCTTCCCGAAGACCGGGCACGATGGTGTCGGTTGCGACACCTTTCCACAGGGGTCCCCAAGAAAGAACTTCGCGTGCCAGACTCGTAAGAGCCGAGCGGTTTGCCCGACGTAGCGATGGAATGCCCGGAGAAGCACGTTTGCCGTCATGATAGGGTTACGCAAACGGCTCCTAGCCCATTTTCACGGGCAGACGTACGCACGTCGCGAAGGAATTTTCCTGCTGCGTCCATGAGTTTCCCTTGACATGTGGAGGCGATTTCGCGCTAAATGCTTTGAGACAGTCTTGACGCTATCGGAACACGGTGTAATTCCGTGGCGGTCCCGGCGCTGTAATCGGTTACGAAGCTCGCAAATCCACTGTTCGGTGTAAGCCGGATGGGAAGGGCGGGTGGAGGATGACCCGAAAGCCAGAAGACGGGCGTTGAGACGAGGGCAAGTCTGATGGCAAAAGCAGGCCCTGTACCTTATTGGTGCAGGGCTTTTTTATTGGCTGGAGCGAGCGAAACCATGAAAGACATTGGTGAGGACTGAAGGGGATTCCCCGCGTGCAGGCTGCACGAAGTGGTGACTGCACAAGCGAATCCGTATAAGCTGGTGGTGGCCCTGTTGGGCATAATAGGGAAACCGGTGAAAATCCGGTACGGACCCGCCGCTGTAATCGGGGACGAAACCCGCCACCCGATCGTGAGCCGATTTTATCGGTGATGATCGGGCGAAAGCCACTGCCCGGCGTTCAGCTCTGTGTTGTGTGTGCATGGCATGCGGTGCATGACGTGCTCGGGAATGATTCCTGCGCATAGGTGCAACAGGGGAGCTGAGTTTCGGGTGGGAAGGCGTGGGCGTAGGCCGATCCGAGAGTCAGAAGACCTGCCGCCGGAACTCATGTTTGTGGAGAAGGCAAATCCTCAAGCGATACACGCTTGGGGATTTTTTATTTTTAGGACCGTCATACCAGAGGAGGAACACGCTATGGAACTCACGCAAGTCGAATATGCCGTAAAGGAAATTACCACCGCGGAAATGCAGAGTATTGCCGCGGCAGAAGGCCTGTCGACCGACCTTGTGCGACAGCGCATGGCTGAGGGGCAGATCGTAGTACCGTTGAACAAGCGCACAAAGTGTTCGGTGGTGGGAATCGGCGCGGGCCTTTGCACCAAAGTCAATGCCTCCATCGGCACGTCCACGGATATCGTAGACATCGACGCGGAGGTGCGAAAGGCCATTGCAGCCCAGAAGGCTGGAGCCGACACTCTCATGGAACTCTCGGTCGGCGGGGATCTGGACAAGATCCGACGGGAAGTCATCGCGGCAGTAGACCTGCCGGTGGGGAATGTGCCTCTGTATCAGGCGTTCTGTGAGGCGACCCGCAAATACGGCGATCCGAACCGCCTGGATGAGGAGATGTTGTTCGATCTCATCGAGCGTCAGTGTGAGGATGGCATCGCGTTCATGGCAATTCACTGCGGCATCAACCTGTACACGGTCGAGCGTCTGGAAAGGCAGGGATACCGTTACGGAGGCCTTGTCAGTAAAGGCGGTGCATCCATGGTGGCGTGGATGAAAACGAACCACAAAGAGAACCCCTTGTACGAAAGATTCGATCGTGTCGTCGCAATCTTGAAGAAATACGACGTGGTACTCTCCTTGGGTAACGGCCTTCGTGCGGGTTCGATCGGAGACTCCTTCGATCGCGCTATGATCCAAGAATTGTTAATAAATTGTGAGTTGGCAGAAGAGGGCAGGCGCATGGGAGCCCAGATGATGGTAGAAGGCCCCGGCCATGTGCCCATGGACGAGATCGAGGCCAATATCATCCTGCAGAAGCGCATGAGCAATTACGCGCCGTACTACATGCTCGGGCCTTTGCCTACGGATATCGGCGCGGGATACGACCACGTGGTAGCGGCCATTGGAGCAGCTCAATCGGCACGATTCGGCGCGGACCTGATCTGCTATATCACTCCATCGGAGCATTTGGCCCTTCCCAATGAGCAAGACGTCATTGAGGGGGTCAAGGTAGCCAAGGTAGCTGCCCACATAGGCGATCTCGGGAAGCTCCCCGATAAGACGCGAAAGCGTGACCTCGCGATGAGCAAAGCGCGACGCGATTCCGATTGGGAAGGCCAATTTACGCATGCCCTCTTTCCTGAAGATGCCAGGAAGATGAGGGCCGATCGGTCGCCTTCGGATGCCAAAGTCTGCACCATGTGCGGGGCGTTCTGCGCCAACCGGGCTGCCGGCGTTCTTTTTGAAGACACGCTCAAAACGAGCTACAAGGCGTAATGCAGAGGTTACCCATGCTGGAGAGAACGATCCGCGGTATTGGAGGCCTCGATAAAGCTGCCATGGAGGCTGCGGCACGTCACCAGGATTCGCTGGCCATTCCCAGGGGAAGCCTTGGACGACTCCACGAATTCTGCATCCGGTTGGCAGGAATCACGGGAGATCCCAGACCGCACATCAAGGATCTCGCGGTAATCACCATGGCCGGCGATCATGGCGTAGCGAGGCAGGGCGTGAGCCTCTTCCCTCAGGAAGTGACAGGGGAAATGGTGACCAACTTCACCCATGGCGGTGCTGCCATAAACGTGCTCGCTCGCCATGTAGGAGCCCGGCTGACGGTGGTGGACATAGGGGTGGCTACTCCCCTTGTGGACATCTCCCCGGGAGACGACCGTTTCGTCAGGTTGGTTCACCGCCGCATTGCCAAGGGAACCGCGGACATGTCTCAGGGGCCCGCGATGTCCAGGGACCAAGCAGTCCGGTCACTGGAAGCCGGCATCCAGGTGTTTGAGGAAGAACGAGCTCGTGGCCTCCATGCGGTGGGAACCGGTGATATGGGGATCGGGAACACGACCCCTTCGTCAGCCATGGCTGCGGTGCTGCTGAACCGTGACCCTGCCGACGTGGTGAACCAGGGGACCGGCATCGAAGGGGATGCACTGCGTCACAAGGTGAACGTGGTGGCACGTTCTCTGGAAGTCAACCGGCCTGACTCTGGCGAGCCGCTGGATGTGCTCGCAAAGGTGGGGGGATTTGAGATCGGGGGAATCGCAGGTGTGATCCTGGCTGCGTGCGCGGCCAGGACCCCGGTGGTGGTTGACGGCTTCATCTCCACCGCAGCCGCTCTCCTCGCGTGCGGTTTTCATCCGGAAGTGAAGAATTATCTCTTCGCGGGCCACCAGTCCGCGGTGCTCGGCCACAAGCTCATGTTGGATGACCTCGGACTGAAGCCTATCGTGGACCTGGGGATGAGGTTGGGTGAAGGGACCGGGGCTGCCTTCGGACTCTCTATCCTTGCCGCGGCTTCTCGGATTTCACGAGAAATGCTCATGTTTGGCGAAGCAGCCGTGTCGAATCCGCAATCCCGGAGGGAATCCTGATGAAATTTCCCTTTCAGGAAACTGATCCGGCTCACGGGGACTTCCAATATCTCGAAGACTTGTCCACGGCATACTGGTATTCGGAAGTCCTGTTTGCCGCGCTGGAATTGAAACTCTTTGAGCTGCTCGCGCAGGGATGCGCCGAACTGGACGAGCTGGCTACCGCGGCGTGCTGTGGCGAGCATCACCTGCTCCGGTTGTTGGAGGCACTGGAACGTCTGGACCTTGTGCATCAGGAAAAAAGGAAGTGGTTCAACAGCCAAGTCGTCCGATTGTATCTTGTGCCGGGGAGCCCATCGTACATGGGTGATTTTTTTCTCTATCGTCGTCTCCTGCAGTCGCACTGGAATGATCTTGGGCAACAGGTCTCAGGCAAAAAGAGCACCGCTGCCCAGCCCTCGTCCCATGACGAGGATTACGCAATACGGACGTTCCGGTATGTGCGCGCATTGGACCAACTGGCCACACAGAAGGCTGAAGAAATCGCAGTGCGATTGAGCACGGAGGACTGGAAACCGCCCATCCTGGACGTGGGCGGAGGGGCCGGCACGCTGGGCAGGGCGCTCATGCGCAAGAGGGATTACGGATACGCTGTCTTATTCGAATTACCGGAGGTTATTGCTGCCGCAAAATCCCTCTATGCTGACGGAAGTGCATGGGAAAGGATTCAGGTCCATGCCCAAGACTTTCGCACGTATGAATTTGAATCGGAAACTCGTTTCGGCCTTGTGGTGCTAAGCAACTTTCTCCACACGTACGGTCCGGAGGAAGCACGAAGGCTGCTTCGAAAGAGCCTCACTCTCCTGGCTACGGACGGGCTGTTGCTGATTCACGATTATTTTCCTGACCGTTTGGGCCGATCTCCGAGGAAAGGCTTCCTGTACGATCTGAATATGATGCTCAACACGTATGATGGCGAGTGCCACAAAGCGCATCAAGTGATGGAGTGGCTCCGCGATGAGAGTATGGGCCGGGTGCAGGTGCGTGATCTGGACACGGATTCTTCGATCATCGTGGCTGCCAGGCAAGAGCCTGACGGTAGCAGGAAGATGGATAACCAGCGGTAGGAGCACGTGGCGTGGGGTAAACCCGCGGTAGGCTCGTTCTTCAGTTACAAAAATTGATACTCTTCGGGAAGGCTTTATGGGCATCAGGCGTGAGGTCAACGGGGATCCTGCCGGCACACACCATAAGACGAAAAAGAAACCGGCTCCCCGCGCACATCACAGGGAGCCGGTTCTTTGTGTGAGGTGAGTCCTCCTTACAGTCATGGTCCGGAATCACCTTTTCGTTGCTGTTCCCATCCCGAGCAGGTCCGGATATTGAGCACGCTTACTCCATAACCCGATTGTTGCCGTTGAGCGCCTCAATCTTCACCGCACATACCTTGTAATCGGCTGTCTTGGAGATCGGATCCAATGACTGACCCAACAACATATTGGGGTTCGCCTCCATGAAGTGAAAGTCCATAAACAGAGCACCTGGAGGGACAATGTTACCGGGTCTGACCGGGGTGATCAGTTCTCCTCGTCTGGATATCACCCGGGCCGAGTCCCCATCGTGCAAACCCAACTTTTCCGCGTCCACGTAGTTGATTTGAGCGAACGGAGTGGGAAACTCTTTGTCGAGCGTGGGGCAGTTTCCGGTCATTGTGCGAGTGTGATAGTGCGCATACCTGCGACCGGTGGTCAAAAGGTACGGATAGTCGTCATCAGGCAGTTCCTCATTAGGTCGGTAGTCTATGACGCTGAACATTCCTCGGCCTCGGGTAAACTTGCCCTGGTGCAGGAAGGCGGTTCCAGGGTGATCGGCAGAGGGACAGGGCCACTGAATTCCGCCTGATTCCAGTCGCGGGTACGAAATTCCCGCGAAGCTGGGGGTAAGAGAAGCCATTTCGTCAAAAATTTCTGAAGGCGACGCGTAATTCATGGAGAGGCCCATTCGGGCGCCTAATTCGGAGAGTATTTTCCAGTCCGGCAAGGTCCCTTCGAGAGGCTCAAGGGCCTTTCGCACCCGCTGGACTCTCCGTTCCGTGTTGGTAAAGGTCCCGTCCTTTTCCGCCCAGGATGCTCCGGGCAGCACCACATGTGCGTGCTTAGCTGTTTCTGTGAGAAAAATGTCCTGTACAGCCAGAAATTCCGCCGAGTCCAACGCGTGCACGATATGATGGGTGTCCGGGTCCGCGAGGGCTGGATTTTCTCCAAAAATGTACATGCCTTTGACCGAACCATGGATAAGCCCATCCATCATTTCGGGAATCGTGAGCCCTACCTTGTCCGACAAGCTCGCGTGCCAACCAGCCTCGAATTTCTGACGCACGTTCTGGTCTGTCACCACCTGGTATCCTGGATACACATTCGGCAACGCGCCCATGTCGCAATGCCCCTGAACGTTGTTCTGGCCCCGCAACGGGTTGACGCCTGAAGAACGCTTCCCAATGTGCCCCGTGAGCATGGCCAGGTTGGCCAAGGACTTCACGTTGTCCACCCCATGATTGTGCTCGGTGATGCCAAGGGTGTAGAGGATAGTCGAGCATTCGCACGTGGCGTAAAGCCGCGCGACCCGTTCGATCTCTTCCGGGGAAACACCGCATATTTCAGAAGCTTTTTCAGGCGGGTACTTTTCCAGATGCGCCTGAAGCTCAGCGAAGCCTTCTGTGCGTTCGGAAACGAACTCCACGTTATGCCAGTTGTTCTCGAGTATGGCATGCATCACGCCGTTGATAAAGGCCACGTCTGTGCCGAAATTCAGTTCTACGTGAACGTCCGCTTGCAGCGTGAGCTGGATCTTGCGCGGATCCACGACAATGAGTGTGGCTCCCTTGAGTTTCGCCCGAAACACCCGATGAGCGATGAGAGGGTGAGCCTCGGTCGTGTTCGAGCCTACGACCAGCACGCACTTTGCATCCTCGATCTCGGGGATCGCATTGGTCATCGCACCACTTCCGAATGCGGCGGCAAGACCTGCCACCGTGGGCGCGTGTCAAAGACGGGCGCAGGCATCTACATTGTTCGTTCCAAAGCCGGCCCGGCAGAATTTCTGCAAGAGATAGTTTTCCTCATTCGTGCACCTGGCCGAAGAGAGGCACGCGACGCTGCCGCCCCCATGCTTCTCCTTTATCTCCGTGAGCCGAGAGACGGTATAATTTAGGGCTTCCTCCCACGAAGCCTCCTGAAGGGATCCGTTCTTGCGAATCAGGGGCGTCGTCAATCTCTCCGGGCTGCGTACGAATTCGTGGGCGTTCCAGCCCTTGATGCACAACTTGCCCTGGTTCATCGGGGCTGTCTTATGCGGCCACGTGCCGATGATTTTCCCGTCCAGGGTTTCGAGAAGCATTTGGCAACCGCACCCGCAGAACGGACACGTGGTCCTGACAAATCTGTAGTCCATTCTTAACTCCTCAAGGATAGGATGAGACCTTTTCTTGAATTGCCGGCAATCTGCTCGGCCGGAAACACGTCGACGGCATAGCCCTGATCTTGCAATGAGGGGAATGCGTCATAGGCACCCGTTCTCGTCTTTTCACCGCCAGGGTTCCCGTTTTCCACCACGATCGGAACCAGGACGCGGTCAGTCTCTCGGATGTCGCCGATCCAGTGGGCTGATTTTGGATTCAGCGCGGCTCGCGTGGCGTGATGCCCTTATCAGAGACATTATGTCTCTTTTGACATAAGACCCGATAGCTGTCAAGGGGGGTTCTTCAGGAATTTTTCCCATCCCACGCTCATTCACATGCGTGATACCGATTCGCTTTCAAACAAGTAATACCAGTGTGAGTAACAGCAAGTAAATGCGGTGCCATGTGTCCGTCGCTACATCCCCAGCCTGCGCCAACCTCTACCGATGCGTTATAAGGGGTACGACACTGGCGGCAAACCTCTTTCGCTAGGAACGGCCCGGCCTGACCGCGCTTCAGAGGCATGCCGCCACCAGACCAAAGTCACTTACGTGATCGCACATCGGTATTACCCATTCAGGAGCGAATCGGTCCCGAATCACGTCCGGAAATGGCTCAACTTCCAGGAACCGTTTTCTTTAGCCGACAGGGAGCGATCCATGACGGTGCAAGCGGGAGAGTAAACTAGGGAAGGGAAAGAGCAGGGATTACCACGCAGAAAGGAGAAAGGGCGGGCCACCGAACATGCCGGGAAAGAGGGCAGCTGCGCCATTGAGCAGCAAGATCGCGTATATGGACGATGCGACGTCATCCAGAAGTATTCCCCATCCTGCCGGCAATGCCTCCAGCTGGCGCGCAGGCGGAATTTTCAGGATGTCGAGGAATCGCGTGACAACGAAGGCCCAGACAATAGTGAGCAGCACGTCCGGCGTGCGAAAAAGAAAAACGGTCACGAGAAAACCCGCGACTTCGTCGGGCACGTACTTCCTCGGGTCTTTCACCCGCCAATAGCGCTCTGCCCAGGGACTCAATGCGACCGTCACCGCTGACACGAGCACCATGGCCAGACCGATGAGCCAAGTATGGTACGCCGCTGGTGCGACTTCGACAATGAGGAGGAAAATCGCCACCCCAGGCAATGCCCCCCACGTTCCCGGCGCAACCGGCAGGTAGGCGAGACCGAATGAGGTTCCTACAAGCCAGAAGACTTTCTCACGAAAGCTCATGGGAGAGCCGTCTTCTCTCTCTGGAGAGGGCTTCTGCGCGTCAGGAAAGGATGAGCCGGGCGCTCGAGAATGCATTCATTGTCTCACGTGGTTTCTTGTCCGGTCGGGTGGCGTTTGCGGTATGTGTCGGTCCTGAAAAGGCTGTCAGCGATGAAAATAACTCGCCTGAAATAGCGGCGCTCAGGAAAAGTGCAGGGACGACCCACTCCAGGTGAATCGTCCCTGCGCGTAGACAGTCTTAAGACACAGATTTCCTAGTGGGGCACCTCGTGGCCGAGTTCCTTGACCGCGAGGGCTACCTTGTAGAGGATGGTCAATACAAGGAAGCCAATCCCCCAAACGCCCAGTGTGATTGCCAGTTCGGTCGATGTCGGCATGTATCTGGTAATGGTTTCCAACGGCGAAGGGATGAAACCGGTCAAAACCAGGGTAATGCCCTTCTCGATCCACAGCGAGAAAAACACGCACAAACAGGCCACTGGCAAGAGCTTCTCATTGTTTCGATAATTGGGATTGACCAGAAGCACGACCGCGATCAACGCAAGTGCCACGCATACCCACATCCACGGCACCAGCTCCGAATGTCCGTGAAGGCCAATAAAGAGATAGTCGAAATGGAGCACCTCCGCGGGTATCTGGCTGTAATACACGGTGAAAAGTTCACAGAACACAAAGAACACGCTGATGACCATCGCATAGGTGACGATCTTCGACAAAGCCCGAATCGCCTCCCAGCCCGCGTCAAACTTCGTGTACTTTCTCAGGAACATACAGAATAAAATCAGCAGAGCAGGACCGGCAGCAAACGCAGACGCAAGAAATCGAGGCGCCATGATGGCAGTGAGCCAGAACCCTCTGCCCGGCAGACCCGCGTACAGGAACGCGGTAACCGTGTGAATGCTGACCGCCCATGGGATGGAGAGATAAATAAGCGGCTTCACCCACTTGGGAGGTGGTGCGCCTTTTCGCTCTGCCCCCAGGATGGTCCATCCCACAACGATGTTGAGAAAAAGGTACCCATTCAACACGATCATGTCCCAAAACAGGACGGAATTGGGTGTCGGATGAAGGAGCACGTTAAAGGCTCGATCAGGTCGCCCAAGGTCCACGATGATGAACGTGAGGCACATGGTGACTGACGCCACCGCGAGGAACTCGCCCAATATCGTGATCCTGCCGAACGCCTTGTAGTTGTGGAGATAAAACGGTAAGACCAGCATGACCGCTGATGCGGCCACACCGACCAGGAACGTGAACTGACCGATGTACACTCCCCACGACACGTTCCTGCTCATACCGGTGATTCCCAAACCGAAGTTCAACTGTCTCAGGTAATTCAGGAACCCTATCCCTACAATCGCCAGGAGGACGAGTAGCCAGACCCAATAGCTTCGACTTCCGGTTAACGCTTTTTCAAGCATGTGTACCTCACAGAATGTAGTAGACCTGAGGATGGGTCCCCAGTTGAGGCTTACGGCGAGCCGTGGGGTTCTTGCGGAGCAGTTCCCTTACCTCGGATTTGGGATCTTCCATGTCACCAAAGACCAGAGCCTTGCACTTGCATGCTTCCACGCACGCGGGCATAAGCCCTGTGGTAAGCCTCTCATCGCAGAAATTGCATTTTTCCACGACACCTCGGGTCCTCGTGGGGTATGCCTGGTTGATCGGCGTCTTGATAAAGGGCCGGGGATCGCGCCAATTCAGGCTGCGGGATCCATAAGGACACGCGGCCATGCAGAACCGGCACCCGATGCACCGGTGATAGTCCATCATGACGATTCCGTCTTCGCGGCGGAAGGTCGCCTTCACAGGGCAGACCCGGACACAAGGCGGATTATCGCAGTGATTGCACAGTACCAGGAAGGGTTGCCCTCTCAGGGAGTCTTTGAAGTACTCCCCGGCGAACTCACTCTCGTTGCCTGGGAAGGCATTGTCGTAAGGCTCAGGCCAGATCCACTTGACCTCGTCCTTCTTGTCCGGAAATTGAGGCACGTTGTGGACCGTGTGACACGCGACGATGCAATCGGTGCAGCCGGGTTTGCCGGCCTTGAGGCACTGCTTCATATCCACGACCATGGCCCATCGTTTGGCGACCAAGGCCTTAGGATCCGGCGATATTTTTGGTTCTCCGTTGGTTGCTACCGCGTCAACAACAGGTTTGATGCCGAGCCCCAATACGGAGAGTCCTGCGATCTTCAGGAATCTTCTTCTTGCATCATCCATCAGTTACTACTCCTTAGGGCTTGTTTCTGAGGTTGAGCTTCCTTGGGTTCGTTGTGGCAGTTCCAGCAATTGGGCGTGGCATCCACGTAATTGTGGCAACGGTCGCAGAATTTGGCTTTGCTGGCATGGCACTTGAAACAGGTATGCTCAAGGCTCATCTCAACGGGTTTCCCCGTGAGCGCACTCGTATAGATGCGGTTGCCTTTTCGGACTACCTCATCTCGCCAGAGCTCCAGGAGCTGCATATGCGACGACTTCATGAAGGCCGTGGATTCCACGCACTGCTTTTCTTTTGTACCGACCTCGAGCTTAGGCGGAGCGCCCTTAGAGCCGAGGTTGTACCAGATGGGAAACGTTATCAGAACGAGAAAGATAATAATTCCCGCAATGATCTTGCCCGAATCATACATCTTCGTCATCCTCCGCTTTCAGGGGTTCCCCGCGCAGGTCGACCGTGCGCTCGTGTTCGCCGGTCATCACGAGGGCATTGGCCAGCAGTTCGTGTATGCCGCCCACGGTGACCTCAGGAGCCCAGTATTCGCACAGGGCCGTGAGAGTGGCCCGGTCAATGGCGCACATGCAGAGGAGTCGGTTCACGTCGTGTGTGTCGCGGACATGTCTCACGGCGTTTCCTCTGGGAAAGCCTCCTCTCATTCGCATGACCATGTTCTCGTCGTTGCCTAGCCCGGCTCCTCCAGCACAGCAGAAGGTCTGTTCTCTGATGGTGTTTTCGGGCATTTCGTGGAAGTCATTCATGATGTTCCGGATGATGTACCTGGGCTCTTCAAGAAGTCCCGCAGCTCGCGCCGGATTGCAAGAGTCGTGGTACGTGGCCCGGATGGCGTCGTTTCTACTCTTGTCCAGTTTGAGCTTACCGTGCTTGATGAGGTCCGCGCTGAACTCTGCGATATGGACCATCTTGGTACTTTTGGAATTCTCGAATTTGGTGCCCGTGATCGGTGAGACCGGTTCTTCCATGAAATCAGCGGGCCCGTTCATGGTGTCCATGTACTGGTGGATCACGCTGCCACATGTGGCCGCATTCGCCTCCCAGTATCCACTTCACCCCGAGACGCTTGGCTTCCGCGTAGATCTTGGCGTTGAGCCTCTTGATCATCTCATGCGAGGTAAACAGGCCGAAGTTTCCGCCTTCAGATGCATACGTGCTCCACGTGTAGTCGATACCGAGTTCGTGAAACAGCATCATGTATCCCATGCAGGTGTACGTGCCGGGATCGGCAAAGTAGTCGCCGGACGGCGTGACAAAGAGGATCTCCGCACCCTTCTTATTGATGGGCAAATTCACCTTTACACCCGTGATGTCCTCGATGTCGTCCTGCATGAATTGCCACATGTCGATAAGGCCGTGGGGTGGAATACCCAAGTGGTTACCGGTGCGGAAACAGTTGGCAACCGGCTCCATCGCCCAGTTGATACCCAGTCCCAGCAAATGGAGCAGTTCTCGCCCCATCATGGTCACTTCAGCAGTGTCAATGCCATAGGGGCAAAACACGGAGCAGCGTCGGCATTCCGTGCACTGGTAGAAGTAGTAAAACCATTCTTTGATCACGTCGTAGGTCAGTTCACGGGCGCCTGCCATGCGGCCGAAGATTTTTCCTGCGGCGGTGAAGTCTTTTCTGTAAATCGACCGCAGCAATTCGGCCCTCAGCACGGGCATGTTCTTGGGGTCACCGGAACCGATATAAAAGTGGCATTTGTCCGCACACGCTCCGCATCTGACACAGCAGTCCATGAAGATGCGGAACGAACGGTATTTGATAAGCCTCTCCCTCATGCCGTTGAGGACAATATTTTTCCAGTCTTCCGGCAGTTTCCAATCTTCGGCAGTGGGGGACCATTCCCTGGGGTTGGGCATGCCCAGACGCCTGAGATTTTTCGCCGCGGAAGGGTAGCTGTACGTGCCGTCCTTGAATACCGTCGGCGTTGCCATCCACGGAGTTTCGGGAGGGGTCAGTACTTCCTCTTTGATGAACTCTTCCGGTTTGGGAAGATCGTGCAGCTCCATGTTTACTCCTTATCCACCGGGATTCCGACCTCTTTCATCTTTTCCCTGAAATCGTCCTCGTACTCCTCGTACGTGTGGACCTTCACCGGATAGTTCCACGGATTGACGTGTCTCACCATGCGGTTGTTGTTCAACATGTTTCTCGTGGGGCTCAGGAACACGCCGGCCGAGTGCAGCAGCTTGCTGAACGGGAAATAAGCCAGCAGGACGCTCACGAGAAAAAGGTGCACGTAGAAGATCACATGGATCCCCGGCGGCACCGTGGGATGGAAACGGAACAGGCCCATGGCCAGTTCCTTCACGCTCAAGAGGTCCACCTTCCAGAAATTCCTCATGAGGACACCGGTGATTCCGATCCCCAGGAGCAAGAACAACGGAAAATAGTCATTGGCGAGGGATATGTACCCGCATCTGCGGAATGACTATGCGCCTGAGGAAAAGATATGTGACCGCGACCAGGAACGCGATGTCCGTCAGGAAAAGAGTAGGAACAGCCATCTGGAAGAAGCCGTCTACTGACGTGAGGAGTTGCACCGGCATGGGGATCGGTTCGACAAAGAACCGGAGATGCCTGATCACGATCGTGAGGAAAGCGTAGTGGAACAGAATGCCGAAAAGCCACAGCCATTTGGCTGATCCGAAATACAGCTTCGGGCCGTCTGCCACATCGGCCTGGGTGTTCCGGAAAAGGGACCGGAAGAGCAATACTTCCAGGGCCATTCTCCCGATCAGTCCTCCGATGGTGTAGGGCGCCTCAAGGTTATCGGCCTTGATCCAGGGGAGTGATGTGCCCTGACCGCATGTGGTCGGAATCCGGAAAGGAACCGGTATCCTTGCCCATGCGATCACGCGGGCTATTATCCCGATGATGAAGATGGCAAGCGCCACATACGGGATATACACTCCGAAAAGAGTATTCAGGCCTATCGGCCCCGCTCCCAGTACGGCAAGAATGACCAAGCCTATCACTGCGAACAGGGAAGCGAATAGGGAAGTCCAAGCGTTCATCTGCATTCACCTCGATTAACTTGGGCTGTTATCGTTGTCTTGGGGTTCCAGGCATTGGTCCGAAACCCCATATTTACGGCAAATCCTTTCCCACAACCTGGCGGTACTATTCTTGACCTCATTGCACCTGATCTCGAAGATTGTTTCACGGCATTGCACGTACAGATCAAAGGACAGGAGCGCCAGTTTATCGATCCGGGATTCCCATGTCAACAACTCTTCGGACAGGTCCTGCGACCGCAGATCCTGGCCGAGCGTCTGCCTTACCGCCTTTTTGAGCAAAAAGATAAACCCGAGCGCCTGGGAGGGGGTAAACTCTTGGACAGCTCGTACGCGGACGATTCGGTCCAGGGATTGCAAGAGACTCTCGGAGGAGAGATCTTCTCCCTGTGCAAGCCCGTCATAGAGTCCGGCCAGTCCTTCGGTAATCGACGCTCCCACCGGGTTAGCAAACCTGTTCTTTTGCGTTTTAAAGAACGTCCTGGAATCTGCGTGATAGCTTTCCATCACTAAATCGGACCATTGTTCCAATACGCGGTCCCTGTGTTTGACGAGAAGAACTTCCAACATATTGAATTAACTACCTCTTGTTGGCTGCCGCCTCCGGTGCGCCCTCAGCTCGATCACCTGGGCCGAGCAACGACGGACCACGCGGCCTGCCAATTCCCTGAACGGGCAACACCCGTCTGACCATGCTCTGCTCCCGGAGCAGAGCCCATCAGGTGTGCCAGACTCGACTCGTTGAGTCGGGCGCGGCCCCAACGTGGCCCGGCTGGGTGGTACGACTACTCTCTTGTGTTGCTCATTGGTGCTGACCGGGGTTCAAAATCAGCGGTCAGAACGGGAAGCACTTAAAGCCTTTCGGTTACCACCTATGATGCTGTGTTGTCAAGCATTTTCATGAAAAACCCGGCGACGGTTGGTTTACCGGCGGACATGCATCGATCGCGACGAGGTCCGGGACTTCCGGGCAGGCCTCTCCGTCTGCCAGGACCGGGATGCCGCGAATTCCTTCCCCTGAATACGGTCAATTCTTGATACTAAGATGCGGGGGGTTGAGGTCCTTTGCGGTGCGCGGGATCTGGGGGGGGCTCCTTTGCGTCGCCCGAGGCAAGGCCGTCTGGTCTCCGCGACCAGGGGGCGCTTTACCCGCAGATCTTCTCCGGTCTGATTCTGCGGCGGATGACACGAGGCCTCAAGGCTTGCCCCGTGAGGCAACCTGTCGCGCTCTCACGAAAAGAGGTCGCTTCCCGGACCGGGAAAGATCTGGCGTTCTCCTACGGGCGTGGGTGCCTGTACCTGTGGGCCAATGATTGGGCTGTGGTTCTGAACCTTCCCTGGTGATCTCCGACGGTGCCACGTCTCCCATCACTGGATGCAGGCGGATCTCCGCTCCCCTCACGTTGTAGCTGAACTCCAGAGGGATGTTGTTGGGGTCAAAGGAGTAAATGGAATGGATGAACCCGTGATCCACCACTTCGGAGACCCAGATGTCGGCAGCCTCCAGTTTGTCCTTGAGTTCCCACAAGTCCTCCTCAGATTCCACGCCGAGGGAGACATGGTCGAACGCGAAATGGGCCGGAAACGGGTGCTCCATGATCTTTTTCCGGAAGCGGCTCCACTCCGTTCCATTCGAAAAAGGCGATCATGTCGGTCGAAGAGATCTCGAAAAAATAGTGCCGATACCCCGGGTGTCCCAGACCCGCGACCAACCTCATGCCCAGGAGATCGCGCCAGAATCGGATCGTCCGGTCCATGTCACCGGTGGCCATTGCCAGGTGATTTATCCCATTGAACTTTACCATCACCGCTCCTTTGTGCACGCGCACAGATTCGGGTCGTGCCGCGTTCCTAGAATGAATGACAACGGTGTGGCGAGTCAAGATGGCATGGGATTGCCCCCGAGGGCCAAGTCATAGTGGGCGATAGCTTTTTGGAATAGCAGGCATGTCCGCCTTTTTCTGGACATCGGATCCGGAATGCGCTATGAAGTGGGGCATGGATCGGCATAATTCTTCATCACCGCCACAAGACAGGGAAGTAGTGAGGGGCGTTGAAGTCCGTCCAGTGAGCGCTACAGAGCAACCATTTTGGGACGGTTTGATGCAGGAGCATCACTACCTCGGGTTCCATGGAATGATCGGAGAATCCTTGCGCTATGCTGCAGTTCATCAGGACCGCTGGGTAGCTCTGTTGGGATGGTCCAGTGCAGCGCTGAAGTGCGGTGTGCGAGATCGGTGGATTGGGTGGACGCCAGCCGTCAAGCTCCAACGGCTCCCTCTGCTCGCAAATAACTGCCGCTTCCTCATCCTGCCCGGTGTGCGCGTACCTCATCTTGCCTCACGCATTCTTGCTCTCAACCTCAGACGCCTGTCCGATGATTGGCAACTCTCTCACGGCCACCCCATCTGGATTGCCGAAACCTTTGTCGATCCGGAGCTGTATCGAGGCACCTGCTACCGAGCTGCCGGTTGGACCTTTCTCGGGAACACCCGAGGTTTTGCCAAGAATCACGACATCTACACCCATCACGGTCGCATCAAATCGGTCTTTGTCCGACCCCTTCGACAGGATGCTCTGCGAAGACTCGCAGACCCAGCTTTGCAGCCACCTCTCAAACCCAGGCTTACCACCATGAAACTTTCCGAAAATGACGCATTTCTGCTCCACAAAGCCCTGCTCACCATCCCTGACTCCCGCATGGCACGGGGAATCCGTCATCACAGACTGGCCATTCTTTCTGTTGCGGTGTGTGCCATCATCTGCGGAGCCAGAAGCTTCGATGCCATGGCCCAATGGGGAAAAGCCTGCACGCAGAAGATGCTCAAGCGACTGGGATGCCGACGAAGCAAAAAGACAGATCTCTATGAAGCACCCAGCGAACCGGCCATCCGTCGCTTCCTCCAGTCTCTCGATGGCAATGCCGTGGACCGCACCATCAGTGGCTGGCTTGAATCTATCATGGGAGACGGGGTCGCCATTGCTGTCGACGGCAAAACCCTCAAGGGAGCACGCAACTCAGACGGTCGGCAAATGCATCTCCTCGCCGCATTCCTCCATCAACAAGCGACCGTCGTCGCTCAAGCGCAGGTGCCATGTACGACTAATGAAATCAAAGTGGTACGTGAGCTGCTCGATCCTGTCCCCATGGCCGGAAGCGTCGCTACCCTGGATGCCTTGCATACGCAACAAGACACGGCCCGGTACCTGGTCGAGGAAAAAAAAAGCGGACTATGTCTTCACGGTCAAGGATAACCAGCCTACCCTCAAGACACACATCGAAGATCTCAACCTCACCGATGCCCAGCCTCACTATCAGACAGCGGACAAAGGCCACGGACGAATAGAAGTCCGGTCAATATGGACCAGTGAAGAGCTCAACGACTTCCTGGAATTCCCTTATGTGCGTCAGGTCTTTTGCATCCGCCGCAACGTAACGCACCTCCGCAAGAACAAGGAATCTTCCGAAACGGTCTATGGCATCACCAGCCTGTCCCCCGCACAGGCTTCCCCCCAACGGATACTGGAACTCAACCGCGGCCAGTGGAGCATCGAAAACCGACTCCATTGGGTCCGCGATGTGACCTTCGACGAAGACCGTTCTCAGATCGGAACCGGTGCGGGCCCGCGAGTGATGGCATCACTCAGGAACCTCGTCATCAGCATCCTCCGCAGATGCGGCGCAACGAACATTGCAAAGACCCTCAGGTCATTTGCGTTCAAAACGCATCTCGCACTCAGGGTCATTGGTCTGTAACATACACCTCGCCAGACCCGAAACAGTGGCGCGATAGCCACCGCAGCGATACCTTTGCCCCGAATTCCCCCAAAAAACAGGCTTCAGGCACAAAAAAACACCCGTCTCCCCTGACGGACTGGCATCCCCCCAACATTCCCCCGTCCCTTGGTCCTACTACCCTCAACCACGCTCTGCAAGCGAAAAGACTTTGACGGAACCGTGGGATTGCCCCACGAGATCTGGCCGGGCCACATTGATGTGTGGTAGGGTACGAGGGACCTATGTCCGGCAGCATGGGGGACACGAGAGAACAGGCAGACTCCCGCAGGGGAGAGTGGACCATATATACCACGATCGGGAGATGATCCATGACGTTGGAAATCAAGAGCGCCACTTTGTTAGCAAGAGCCCTGGAAGAATTGGAACAGGGCTTTCAGGAACTACCCTTTTTCGAGCCGGCTGCGGATCTGGACGTGCTCCAAGCAATCCTCTTGCAGGTCGCGGAAAAGATGCAAGACAATTACCCTTACCCGCACCCTCTGTATATCGGGCAGATGCTCAAACCGCCGCATCCGATCGCGCGACTCGCGTACGTGTTGGCGCTCTGGATCAATCCCAACAACCACACGCTCGATGGAGGCCGCGCCAGTTCCGCGATGGAAAAGGAGGCCGTGGCCGACATTGCGACGATGTTCGGATGGGAACGGCATCTCGGGCACCTCACCAGCGGCGGCACCATGGCGAACCTGGAGGCTCTGTGGGTTTCCGGGAACGTGAGGCCGGGCAAGAAGATCGTCGCGTCGCAACAGGCCCATTACACGCACCAACGGATTTGCGGAGTGCTCAAGATTCCGTTTGAGTCTGTCCCGTGCGATGGGGCTGCGCGTATGGACATGAAAGCTCTGAAGAACCTACTGGACAAGGGCGACGTGGGAACCGTGGTGGTGACTGTCGGGACCACTGCCACGGGTTCGGTGGACCCGCTCCTCGCGGTGATGGAGCTTCAGCAGGAATACGATTTCCGGATTCACGTGGACGCGGCGTACGGCGGGTACTACGTGCTCGTGGACAGCCTGAGGCAGGACACGCGTGCGGTGTATCAGCATCTCAGCGAGGTGGACTCCCTCGTGGTAGATCCCCACAAGCACGGCTTGCAACCGTACGGCTGCGGATGCGTGATCTTCAAGGACCCAGCGGTAGGCAGGTATTACAAGCATGATTCGCCGTACACATACTTCACTTCCACGGAGCTGCATCTGGGCGAAATCAGCCTGGAGTGCTCCCGAGCGGGCGCGTCCGCGGTGGCATTGTGGGCCACGCACCGGATGTTTCCTTTGATTCCCGAGGGAGAGTTTGCTGGGAGCCTGAAGAAGTGCCGTGCGGCCGCGCTGAGGCTGTACGAGCTGCTCCGCAAAGATGAGCGTTTCCTCACCGCGTGCGAGCCGGAGCTGGACATCGTGGTGTGGGCGGTCAATGCCCCGAGCGCGAGCGAGGCCTCCCGGAAAGCTTCCGCGATCTTTGACGCTGCTGCGGCTGAAGGCTTGCACATGGCCAAGGCCAATCTGCCGAAATCTTTGTTCGAGGAGTATTGGCCCGCCTTAACCTGGGACCAGGATTACGTGACCTGCCTGAGAAGCTGCCTCATGAAACCGGAACATCTGGATTGGATCGATCGCATCTGGGAGAAGATCGACGCAGCGACCGCGCGTGTGCTGAAACCGGAAGAATTTTCCTGAGAATGAGTATGCGGGGGAGGGACCCTTTTGCCAAAGGGTCGCCTCCCCCGATCCCCCACCCCCGAAAACTTTTGCAGAATGCGGCTCCCGTTGGTCGCCGAGAAGCCTTTGGCCTTGATCCGGACGTAGGGTTCAAGGCAGCAGTGGCCGGAGATCGCTGGGCCTTGCACTTTCACAGGGGTGGTTGTGTCCGCTCATTCGAGCACCGACGTCGCCGTACGTGACAGATAAAGAATGCTGAGGCCCCCGCGTCTGCCGGTCATTTCCTACCGGTCCGTCGCGATATCCGCAACCAGTGCCACTACGGATCTCGGCTGAGCGAGGTATGTCTTGGCCTGCAAGATCGGCGCATTGTCCCAGTCCCGTACGTCATCAGGGGAATCCAGGGCCGTGTCCAGCCATCGGTGCCAGGAAAGCCTTTTTCCGTCTTCTTTCTGGGGAAGCTCGAAGGTGAGGGGCTCCCAGTATGCGTTCAGAATCATGTGAAAGAGCAGTCCGCCTTTCACGCTCCACGCGGAAGCAGCCAGGCTGTGGGAAACGGTGCTCCAGTCAGGTTGGTTCAACTTTGCTCCATGCCATTGGATCTGAGACTCCCGAATGAGCTGGTTGAGCGACAAGACATCTTCCCCGTTCGCCCGATCCTGATGCAAGCGCGCCAAGATGAGCTGTTTCAGAAAACGATGGATTTCCTTGTGCTTGAGGAGGAGCGACCAGTCGAACCAGCTCGTTTCATTGTCCTGACAGTACGCGTTGTTGTTCCCTTTTT
The DNA here is from genome assembly GCA_963760985.1 of uncultured delta proteobacterium. Taxonomy (GTDB): domain Bacteria; phylum Desulfobacterota; class Desulfomonilia; order Desulfomonilales; family Desulfomonilaceae; genus JACRDG01. Next base: position 249,533 of record CAVXFM010000005.1, read on the forward strand.
GCGTCCGCCGCACTTCATCCCCCATCTGTAGCATGGGAGTTCCCACGGAAAGCATGGTGATCGCCATGAAATTCTTGATCTGCCTTTTTCGGATCTCTTCAATTTTCGGATCGTCAGTAGGGCCTTCCACTCCGCAGTTCCAACTCAGGTTCTGATTCTGACCGTCGCGGTTTTCTTCACCATTTGCTTCATTGTGCTTTTGGTCGTACGTGACCAGATCGTTCAACGTGAAGCCGTCATGGCACGTGACGAAATTGATGCTCTGTTCCGGCTCCCGTTCCTCGTGACCGTACAGGTCAGGGCTGCCTACCAGCCTCGCTGCCAGATTCGATACGGTGTCATTGTCCCCTTTGAGGAAACTCCGCACATCGTCGCGGAACTTTCCGTTCCACTCCTTCCAACTGTCGCCGATAAAGCTCCCCACCTGGTACAGGCCGGCCGCATCCCACGCTTCGGCAATGAGTTTGATGCCCGCGAGCTCGGGATCGGATTCGATATCCCAGAGAATCGGAGGATTCTCCATGGGCCCACCCGACTCGTCCCGCGAAAGGATCGACGCGAGATCAAAGCGAAAACCATCCACATGCATTTCTCTGACCCAGTAGTGGAGGCTGTCCAGGATCAAGCGACGCACGATGGGCTGATTCGCGTTGAGCGTATTGCCCGTGCCGCTGAAATCCGCGTACCGTTCCCGTTCGTAGTCGAGCATGTAGTACGTTGAATTCTCCAGACCGCGGAAACACAGGGTCGGACCAGTGCTATTGCCCTCGGTGGTGTGGTTGTACACCACGTCGAGAATGACCTCTATCCCAGCCCCATGGAATGCCTTGACCATGTCGCGGAACTCGTCGAGCGCTGCGAGGGGGTCTTTCGTGGAAGAGTAACCCATGTGCGGCGCAAAGAACGAGACCGGGCAGTAGCCCCAGTAGTTCACCAAACCGAGAGGTGCGTCCTGCGCGTCGAACTGAAATATCGGCAACAGTTCAACCGCAGTGACCCCAAGGTCCTGGAGATACGGGATCTTCTCGATAAGCCCCGCGTAGGTCCCCCTTTTTTCACGGACGATTCCCGAGTTGGGGTGCCGCGTGAACCCCGCCACATGCATCTCATAAATCACGGTTTTGGAAAAAGGCCTCTTGATCGGCGTGTCTCCTTCCCATTTGTACACACTGAGGTCCACCACCACGCTCTTCATTGCCGTACCCGTGTTTGTCCCGGGTAGGCTCGCGTCCTTGCGGCTGTACTTTTGCGGGACCGCAACCGCCTTGCCGTACGGGTCCAGCAATACCTTGTCAGGATCGAACCGCAGCCCTTTCTCAGGCTCAAAAGGTCCGATGGCCCGATACCCGTACACCTGCCCCGGCCTGAGACCAGGCACGAACGCATGCCAGTAATGGTAGGTCTTGTTATGCTTCGGATCCAGGCGTATCACCTTCGCGGGCATCGGATCGTCTGCCGTGTCGAACAGCAACAACTGGATCGCGACCGCACTCTTGGAAAACACGCTGAAGTTGACGCCCGTGGGACTTACGGTCGCCCCCAGCGGATAACTCTGGCCACTACCTATGTGATCGCTCATGCGCCCGCTCCTCTTTCTTGAACCGCACGTCTCGCGTGACGTTTCGATCGACGAGGCATGCTCATGTTGCAGTGTGTCGAGAAGAAACATGCGTATCCGCTTATGGCTGTTTCGACAATCATTTCCATTCATTGCGCACATATCCCTTCCATGAGAATCCCGCCCCGCGGCCCTCTTCAGGTGGCTCTTTCCGGAAATCGGATGGCTAAGTCGCCTTGGCAGCAGAGCGAGGCAGCGTGAAAGAGAACGTGGACCCTACCTCCGGAGTGGACTCACACCAGACACGCCCCCCGTGGCGACGCACCAGCGTCCTGACATAGCTCAATCCCATGCCTTCTCCAGGAACGTCGAGCCTGCCCACACGCTGGAACACGTCGAAAATCCTTGAGAGATCCTCCTCACGGATGCCGCGACCGTTGTCTCGCACCTCAAAGCGAGCCTCCTCAAGAAGGTTTTCGCCACGGACCGCTATGGTTCCCGGACGATGCGGTTCCAGATACTTGATTGCATTCCCGATCAGATTAGCCACGATCTGCTCGACCGCCGCCCTATCTGCGACGACATTCGGTAGTTCCTCTATTGAGATCCGAATGCCTTGCTGGTTAATTTCATACGCGAACGTGGAAAGGATTTCCTCGACAAGCACGTTCATGGGCAAAGGTTCGAAATGAAGTTCGCTGCGACCAAGGCGGGACAATTCCAAAATCCCGTTTACCTGCTTATTCATGTGAGAAATGGACGAGTTCATGAAAGCAAGGCACTCGGGGACGTCTTCTTCCAGCGCTTCAACTACTGCTCGCCTGGCTTGTTCAGGCATGAGAGGAACTCCCCGTTCCACCGCGGGCCGGATTGTCTCCAGTGCTTCCCCCAACACACGGGAAAATCCTCGCAGGTTCACCAGGGGAGATCGCAAATCATGCGACACGATGTACGCGAAATTTCGTATCTCATTCATGAGCTGCGCCTGACTTTGCTCGTAACGTCTACGATCCGTGATGTCCGTGATGACTCCCACGGTTACCTGGTACTTGCCGACAAGATCGTGGATGGCCGACGCAAAGAGATCCGCCCACATGATCTCTCCATCCTTGCGTAGATATCGTTTTTCCATCCGAACTGTGGAAGATTCTCCGCTTATCAAAGCACGATGACAGGCTCTCGACGTTTCTACGTCATCAGGATGAGAGACGTCAAAGAAGCTGATTTTTCCGAGTTCCTCCTGATCGTACCCAAGCATTTCGCACAGTGCGGAATTCGTTTCCAGAAACCGGCCGTCCCTGTCCACCAGATCGATGCCTATGGCTGCGTTGTCGAAAATGGCCCGGTATTTTTCTTCACTTTCTCGCAGTGCTTCTTCCACGAGCTTTCTTTCCCTGATCTCATTCTGCAACTGCTCGTTGGATTCGGCCAGTTCGGCTGTCCGCTCGATCACGCGTTGCTCGAGTTCTTCCTTGGCATCATTCACCTCCTGGTGCAATCTTGCGTTTTGCAGTGCCACCGCGAGGTGGCTGGCAAGAGTCTCCAGGAACGCGGAATGGCGATGGAAATCCCTCTCCTCAAACGAACCGAGCCCGATGACACCGAGGATCTGGTCGCCAGCCTGAAGGGGTAAGGCCACGAGTGAGCGCAATCCAACTCGCTTGCATTCGAGCAGTGTGCATCGCGGGTCAGTATGGATGTCCAGGCAGTATTGGATTTGGCGCTCTGCTACTGCCAGTCCGCACAGGCATTGTCCCACCTCGTGTGTCGCTGGTGCGTCCATAATGGTCTGCAGTGAGCTGCCTTCTATATGCTCGAGACATAGTGTGTCGCCTTGGCTCAGGTATGCGATGACCATGTCAGGCCCCAGAGCGGACAGAATTTCGTCATGCGCACACTTCAGCACCTGAGCGGGTAGAAGGCTTGAGTTCACCGCACGCGCGAGCCTATTGATCGAATCGAGTTCATCGACCCGTTGTCGCAGCCTCGTCTCCGTGTTCTTTCGCTTCCCGATTTCTCGGTGAAGCTGGGCGACCGCGCGACACAGGTCCTCGGTGCGTTCCTCCACTCGGTCTTCCAAATCGTCGTGAGCCTTTTTCAGCGCTTCTTGTGCCCGTTTTGTCTCCGTGACATCCATGAGGCATAACGAGACTCTTGAAAACGTATCTTCATTGCCCTCTAACACCGAGCTCGTCCACACGGTGGAAATCACTTCACCCGAAAGGGTCTTAAGGTTTGTTGCACCGCGATAAGAGGGTGAGCCCTGGGCGATGGAAACCAAATACGCAATGGTCCCCTCCTGGCTATCCTGATCGAAAAACCTCGTGAGATCACGTGCGAATGTTTCGGGGGCAGAAGCACCGAACAAGTCCAGGGCCGCTTGGTTGACGCCGATCACCTGAGACTTGTCGATGCACGCGGCCAATGCCTCAGGATTCTTGCCGAGAAAATCGCCGACGTCTTCCACACCGGAGTCCTGGAGCTGAGCGAGATACGTTTTGCACCCTGACATGTCGACTTCAAACAAGGCAATGGGACAATTCTGAAAAAGGCTTCGATATCGCCGCTCACTTTCCTTGAGACGGCCGTCCATCGCCGCCTTGTACAGGGCCATCTCAACGGCCACGAACAACTCTCGTTGGGAAAAGGGCTTGAGCAAGTAGCCCTGCGGTTCGGTCCCTTTGGCCCTGTCCAAAGTATTTTGATCGGAACTGGCAGTGAGGTAGATGACGGGGATGTCCCGCTGGGAACGGATCTTCTCCGCAGCTTCGATACCATCCAATCGGCCCTGCAATTTGATGTCCATCAACACGAGATCGGGGCCAAAATCTCTCGCGTGCTCGACCGCATCTTCCCCGGTGTCGAACGGGCCGAGCACCTCGTACCCGGATCTCGTCAAGAGCCTTTGCACGCCTTTGCCTACTATTGGTTCGTCTTCCGCGACAAGAATACGTTTCTTATCCATTCCCGTGTCTCCCTCAAGTCCTGCGAAGACCTCAGGACCTCGGCCGGTACTGGGTTTGATGTCATCCACGGTCCTCGATGCTTCGCCCCGTTCCTCTCACCAGAATCTTCTTGAACAAGATGGAGACAGTTTACCACAGAGTGGCGTGGGACGAAATGACCTGGAGTTCGCGCCGACCTTGTCCCAGAATGGATCGGCGCTCGGTTGCCCGACATTTCTGAGCGGACACGAAGGGACGATGATATAGTCGTGCCACGTGCTCACTCGCGGAACCGAAGGAGATTCACTCATGGCAATAACCGGCAAGAACAATACGCTGACCGACGTGGAAGGCCTGATGGTCGGTCATTTCACTTCTCTGGAAGCCGCAAGCGGAGTAACCGCCGTGTTGTGCCCGGAGGGAGCAATTGCCGGAGTAGATGTGCGGGGGGCTGCTCCGGGAACGAGAGAAACCGACCTTCTCGCACCGACCAATCTTGTGGAAAAAGTTCAGGCGGTGGTGCTGACTGGCGGGTCGGTGTACGGACTGTCAACAGCAGATGGCGTGGTTAGGTGGCTCGCGAAGAAGGGGTGGGGGTTTCCTCTGGCAGAAGGCCAGGTGGCACCGATTGTTCCGTGTGCAGCTCTCTTTGATCTCGGCCGCGGCAATGATTACGTGCCGCCCATCGGACCGGAATGGGGTGCGATGGCGTGTGACGCGGCAAGTGGCGAAAAGCTTGCGCTCGGATGCGTGGGAGCAGGAACCGGCGCGGTCTCTGGGGGTATCAAGGGAGGGCTGGGTTCCACGAGTGAGATCTTGGAATCTGGCCTGACCGTTGCGGCCATCGTAGCGGTCAACTCGCTGGGATCGGTGATCGAGCCTGCCACCGGATTGCCATGGGAAATTCGTTCGGAGGTCGACGGGGAATTCGGTCCGCTGAGAGAACGCGCGGTGCAATTACCTGCCCCCTTTGAGCTGGTTTCTTCGACGAACACGACGATCGGCGTGATAGCCACTGACGCGGTCCTGACCAAGGCGCAGGCGCAAAAGGTTGCCCAAACAGCCCATGACGGGCTGGCCCGTGCCATCAGGCCGGCACACACGATGTTTGACGGCGACACCCTCTTTTGTCTGGCCACGGGAAAACGCGAACTACCTGATACACCCGGTTTCTTCGCTGCACCGAAGGCCCAGGCTCTGAACGAAGTGTGTCGGTCTGCGGCAGATTGCCTGGCCAGAGCCATCGTTCGGGCCGTCCTGGAAGCATGCACCCTCGGACAGACAACCGCGTTTCGAGACCTGCAAACGGTCGAGAAAATCCACGCGATTGACCTCGGGAGCATTGGAGCCAACGTAAGAAGGCCTTGACAAACCGCGACCACTAGCGCGAGTCATGAAGCGAGCGTCCGATTCTCATTCGCCGGCCTCAACTTTTTCATGGTCTCGTTCAGTTCTCAGGTTCTGGAATGAAGGGCTCAGCCCCGAATGCCGCGGCTTGGCAAGGACCGAACAGACGCATGGGTAATCGAGAGAACCACAAGAATAGGGAGAGCTTGTCATGAGAAGAATGTGTTGGATCCTCGGAATGATTGCGGCTTTGCTGGTCGCGGGAACCATGGCGTTCGCTGCAGAGCCGATCAAAGTCGGGATTGTCGACTCGTACAGCGGCCCCCCGAGCACGTACACCAACGATGTAAGAGATGGTTTCAAGATGGCGGTGGATGCCATCAACGCCAAAGGAGGCGTGCTCGGCAGGAAGATCACCTTTGTGACCCGAGATGACAAGTTCAAAGTGGATTTGGCGCTCAGCGCGGCCAAAGAATTGATCATGAGGGAAAAGGTCGACCTGCTCATGGGCACCATCAACGAGCGCGGCGGCCCTGGCTGTTTCCGACCTTTGCAAGAAGGAAAAGATCCCCTTCCTCGTTACCTACTCCAAGAGCGACAAGATAACCGGAGCGAAGGGGCATCGCTACGTTTTCTCCATGGACGAAAATACTGCCATGATCGGTAAGGCTGCTGCTGCCGGGCTGGCCAAGAAGCCGTATGTCAAGTACTGGATCGCCGGTGATGACTATGAATATGGACACGCCATTGCGAACGACGTCTGGAACAACCTCAAGAAACTCAAACCGAATGTACAGTTGTTGGGCCAGTCCTGGTGGAAGGTGGGCGAGCCTGATTTCACTCCCTATATTACGTCGATGCTGGCAGCCAAACCTGACGCGGTGATCGTCGCCACGGGCGGTGCAGGGTGTGTACCTTTCCTGAAGGCAGCGCAGGCCACAGGATTTAACAAGAAAATCCCGTTCTTCATGCACACGGCTACCGAGCTTTCGACCCTCAGGCCACTCGGGAAGGACGCTCCTGAAGGCGTGATCGGGACATCCAACTACTGCTTCTACTATCCTGAAACGCCGGCGAACAAGGCGTTTGCCGAACAGTTTCAGAAGACGTACGGCAGACCGCCGTCATTTGGAAGTTTGATCGGCTATTATACCGCTGAATTTATCGCCAAAGCGTACGAAAAAGCCGGCAAGGTGGACCCTGAAAAATTCATCGATGCGCTTCAAGGCATGACCATCGACAGTCCCATAGGCAAACTGACGGTCAGGGATTTCGACCATCAGATCATGCTTCCCATGTTTATGGGAATGACCAAGAAATCGCCCAAGTATGACTTTCTCATTGCCACCGACATCGTGACCATTCCCGCTGCCGAACTCATGCCTTCGGTCGAGGATATTAAGAAAGAAAGGGCAAAATAGACGGACAGCCGTCTTCGTGAGCCTACGACAGAGGGGAACTTCTTAAGCGGAGTTCCCCTCTGCCCGTATGAAGAATTCCCAGGCGATTGCAGGTACCTGCAGCGGATCAGCGTATGTAGACCGCTCGCGCAAGGCCCCACGCTGCGCACGTGGTCGCGCCCCTTTCCGAGACGCACGCATGGGCCGCTCCGGCATAGGGTTAATGGTTGATGGAGCGAGAGGGAGTAGAGGAGAAGGTTTGTCAACGTGGAGATAGCCTCTTTTATCACGCCGCAAGCAGTGTGCCAGCAATGCCTGGTGGGACTCAGTCGCACGACCATCCTGTTCATCGTGTCATCAGGCTTGACCCTCGTCTTGGGGGTGCTCAGGATCCCGAATATCGCTCACGGCTCGCTGTACATGATTGGCGCGTTCTTTGCGTACAGTGTTGCCACCTTTGCAGGCGGCGGATCTCTCGGATTTTGGCTGGCACTGGTCCTGGCTCCCTTGGGCGTGGCGCTCATCAGCCTGATCGTGGAACGGGGAATCTTCCGTCATCTCTACGACAGAGAGCACCTCATGTTGCTCCTGTTCACGTTCGCGCTCACTCTGCTTTTCAGAGACCTGGTGAAACTCGTCTACGGGTCTGATTATAGATCCCTTTCTCTTCCCGAGGCCTTTCAAGGCTCATTCTCCATCTCCGGAATGCCCTTTCCTAAATACAATGTTTTCCTGCTTGCGGCCGGACCAATTGTGGCCTTCGGCCTGTGGTTTCTTACCAACAGGACGAAAATAGGCAAGATTTCTCGCGCAGCTGCGGTGGACAGGGAGATGGTCGACGCAATCGGCATCAACGTGAGCTGGGTGTTCGCGTTTGTGTTCGTCATCGGGTGTTTGCTTGCCGGTCTGGGCGGAGCCCTGGTGGCCCCCACGCAGAATATCACCCAAGGCATGGACCACACGTTGATCATGGAAGCGTTTCTTATTGTGATTATCGGCGGGCTCGGGAACATATGGGGAGCATTGTTGGGAGCGCTCATTTTCGGGCTCACGGACGCGATAGGAATACTCATCTGGCCCCAGTTCGCCATTGTGTTCCCCTATATGGCGGTGGTCATAGTCCTGGTGTTTCGACCGAAAGGGCTTCTCAAAGCAACCTGGTGAGGAGGCTATTGTCGTTGAGCGGATTGATGAGCTGGAAATCGCGGGCGCTCTTTGTGGGACTGGTGGTGATCCTTGCGGCCTCCCCGTTGTTTTTGTCCAGGTTCTCGGTGTATCTTCTCGCGTTGATTCTGGTGACAGGCCTGTTGGCAACCAGCTTGAACATGGTCCTGGGTTACGGAGGCATGTATCAGTTTCACCACTCGGTTTTCTACGGCATGGGCGCGTACGCGGTGGCGCTGATGCTCACCAAGACCGATCTGCCACGAGTCATGGCCTTTGTGGTCGCTCCTCTGGCCAGTAGCTTGTTGGCGTTGGTTATGGGCCTTATCTGTGTCCGATTGTCCAAGCTTTATTTCGGCATGCTCCAGCTTTCTCTGGGATCGCTGGTGTGGGCGTTGGTCTTCAGGTGGTATTCCTTTACCGGTGGGGACGACGGCATCCACGGAATCCCCTTGCCGTCTCTTATCTCCTCCATTAACGGCTCGTATTATTTTACGCTCATTGTCTCGGTGATCAGCCTGGTCGTGATGTACCTCATCATCAGTTCGCCATTCGGGAGGATATTTCAGGCCATCAGGGACAATCCCGAAAGGAGTGAGGGCATCGGCGTGAACGTGACGGTTCACCGGCTCGTGGGGCAAGTGATTGCGGGCTTTTTTGCCGGCATCGCGGGAGCCTTGTTTGTGACCGTGGAGGGATCAGTTTTTCCGGATCTCATGTTCTGGACGCTGTCGCTTGAAATCCTGATTATGTGTCTCCTCGGAGGATGGTTCACGTTCCTTGGACCCATGCTCGGCGCAGCGATCATCGTGATTTTGCGGACCGTGGTGGGCGTGTACACGGAATATTGGACGCTCGTCCTTGCTATTATATTGATGTTGTTAATCTTCTTCTTGCCTCAAGGGGTGCTTGGCTATTTCGTGGAATTGTATGAGAAGCGTGGCCATGCAGCTCTGCAGGAGGATCTCTAGATGCTGAGCGTGCAATCTCTGAACAAGACCTTTGACCGTTTTGCTGCGGTGAGTGACGCGAACCTGGAGATCGCTCAGGGACAGATCATCGCGGTCATCGGGCCCAACGGCGCGGGCAAAAGCACGTTGTTTAAGCTGATCACCGGCCATCTTAAACCAAGCGGCGGACGGATCGTCTTCAAGGGCGATGATATCGGGGGACTGCGGCCTTATCAGATTTGCAGAAAAGGCGTGAGCCTTTCTTTCCAGGTGGTGAACGTGTTCAACCGATTGACGGTCTTTGACAACGTGCAGGCAGCGGTGCTCTCCCGTCAGAGAAAGACCTTGAAATTGTTTGCGCAAACCCGACGCCTCGCGGTGAAAGAGACATCGGAACTCCTGGAAAGCGTGGGTCTGTCGGGCGTTGCGGATAGAGTAAGCGGCACACTCTCACATGGCGAGCAGAAGGTCCTGGAAATAGCCATCGCTCTGGGGACCGCTCCGGAGCTCTTGATCCTCGACGAACCCACCGCAGGCATGTCACCGGAAGAAACCGCGGCGACAATAACCCTGATCAAGCGTCTCAACGCGGAACTGGGGCTGACGATTCTGTTCTGCGAGCACGACATGCCGCTGGTATTTTCCATCGCGCATGAAATCATGGTCATGCAGCAAGGGGTGTCCCTCATCCAGGGGAAGCCGGACGAAGTGAGAGCCAACAAACAGGTTCAGGATGCGTACCTGGGAGGCGCCGCGTAATGCTCACGGTGGAAGGGATCCATACCTATTACGGACTAAGCCACATTCTCTTTGGCGTGTCGCTCAATGTGTCCAAGGGAGAAATCGTGTGCCTCCTGGGCAGAAATGGCGCGGGCAAGAGCACGATCATGCGGAGCATCATGAGTTTGACAGCTCCTCGTGAGGGCTCCGTGAGCTTCAAGGGGAAGAACATTGTGGGCATGAAGGCGTACCGTCTCGCGCGTCTCGGGATCGGCTATGTGCCTGACGACCGTAGGGTTTTTGCCGACCTCACCGTGGGGGAAAACCTCGAGATATCCGAAAGAAAAGGCGGGCAACTGGCAAACTGGGACAAAGAGAGAGTGTACGAATTCTTTCCGCCTTTGCGGCATATCGATGCGAGAAAAGCAGGATTCCTCAGTGGTGGCGAGCAACAAATGTTGACCATCGGTCGAGCCTTGATGACGAATCCTGAACTGCTGCTCCTCGACGAGCCTACCGAAGGTCTTGCACCAATCTTGGTGAACATGTTGGAAGACCAGATCCTCGCACTCAAGCAAGAAGGTCTGACCGTGCTGCTCGCGGAACAAAACCAGAAATCAGCGCTCAGGCTCAGCGATCGAGGGTACATTATAGACAACGGTGTCATCAGGTACCACGGGAGTATCGAAGAGCTGCGAGCGGATGAAGACATCCGAAGGAAATACCTGCTCGTGTAGGCTGTGCACGCGAGCCTGACCAAGACTGCGGTATCCTGGAATGAAATCCCCTCATACAGTCCTGCTCGGAAAGACCGCGACATGCGGCAACCACGGTTGATGTCTCTCCAGGGGGGTTGCTCCCGCGCCAATTTTCATACATAATCTCTCCCTGACGCACAAGATGTGGGCAAGAGCGCCTCGCGGGCAACACAGGCGTTCCCCGGAGGCTATCGAGTAACGCGACATTTTGTCGAGAACGTGATCCGCGAGCGTCGCTTCAGACGACTGTCCACACAGGTTGCAAAGAAAGACGTCATATGCCGGACTCTCAAGAGCCAGGCAGTTGATCCGAGAGGGTTGTGCGAGGCACTGATTCGCATGATCCTTACCATGATCGGAATGAGGCAACAGGATTCGCGCAAGGATCGCCATCATGTCTTGCGCACATACTTCGGGACTTCATGCGATTTATCGTTTCTGTACTGCTCTGGATTAGCAAGATTTCCACCACGTACCCTCGGGTGGTCATCGCGATTTTTGTCTCGTTTTCCATCTCGGGCTTCGCGTGCATGCCCCTTATCAAGCTCAGCACCAATATCCTCGCGGGAGTGGGACACAATAACGCGACCATCAACCGGACAGTAGAGAACAGCACCATCTTTGGAGAACAAGATTCCCTGATTGTGGTGCTTGAATTCCCCGAGCCTCCGGGCGAAAGTCGACTCCCATTCATACGTGGACTGGCCGACGGGATTTCGAAGCTTCCGGACGTGCGACGGGTGCGCTATCGGCTCTTGGATCCTGAAGACCACGAACAGACAGCCATGCTTTTCAGGAACTTCCTCGCGGGTATGGATGCGGGAGAGCAGGAGGAAATTCACCGCATCCTCAGCCCGGATGGAGTGAAGAGCGCTCTGCGAAGGACCAGGAATCGCCTGTTCCTGGCCGACAATCCCTACATACAGGAAAGATTGCTCGAGGATCCGCTGGAAGTAGGACAATTCGTTTCTCGCTCTATGGAACGCAGGATGGGCTCGGTGTACCTGGGGGATCTGTTCCTCTTGATAGCGAGTCCTGACAGCACGCTGTACCTCATTCAGGTGACGCCGGATTTCACCAGCTCGGATCTGGTGCGAGGAACTGCGCTGGTGGATCGCATGCGTCAGATGATACCCAAGAAAATAGCGCAACTGACGCAGAGCATTCCGGCCATGAAAGACGTAGCAGCAGACCTGAAGTGGCGCCTCACGGGAAAGACGGTATTCCAATACGAATCCGACGTGATTTTCGACAAAGAGACCACCACCATTGTCGGGTGCTCGTTCCTTCTCGTGATGTTGTTGGTGCTGACCGTGTACCGCAGCTTTTGGTCCGCTGTGATCCTTATGACGCCTCTTGGGCTGGGAATAGGTCCCAATTACGGGATCATCTATTTGAGCTACCACGAAGTAAATCCCGTGGTGATGGGCGCTACGGGCGTGTTGCTCGGATTGGGCGCTGAATACGGAGAGCATCTCTGGGGTCGGATCAGGGAAGAGTTGGACCGGGGACGGACCCGGACAGAAGCGCTGCGGATATCCTATTCGGAAACAGGACCACCCGTGCTCTTAGGCGGATTCACCGGTATCCTTGCTTTTCTCTGCATGTGCCTCTCCGGTCAGCCGGCTTTGGCGCAGTTCGGGTATTTCGGCGCTATCGGACTGCTTCTCACCATGCTCTCGACACTATTTCTGCTCCCTGCCATCTTCACCATGGTAGCGTCCCGTGAAAAGGACTATTTTCCCGTGGTGAAATTCTCGTGCGGGGTATTTTCTCGTATTTCCGATGCATATCCCCGCACCATTATTGGCGTCTCTGCGATAGTGCTTCTGGTAAGTCTGTTCTTCGTGACCCGGGTATCGTACGAAAAGGACCTGTTCAAGGTGTTCTTAGCCAAGAACATGGAATCCATGTCCGTTTCTCAGATGATCTCCCGCAAGTTTCATTCCAACTTTTCTCAGCCTACGCTGCTTTCCTTCGACGTGGCAGACGTACAGTCGGGTCTGTGCGTCCAACGACGTTTGGACAGTATCCTTCAGAAGTTGATGGAGACCGACCACGAGATCGCATCCTTTGATTCCGTCTCGTACCTCATGTCGCCGGATGCAGTCAGGGAAGGGAACGTCCGTCAATTGGCAGATGTGGCGGCGTCCTGGCCTGAGCTGGAAAACACGTTCACGGACTGGCTGAAACAGTCTGATCTTGCGGTGGGGTCTGTCAACACCATGGAGAAGTCCTTTGAGGGCACAGGCAAAATCCTCAAGGAATTGGGCTGGCCCGATTCGGCAACCGAGGACCGCACCACCCAGTTGGAGCGGTCGTGGTACATGACCAAGTTTCACGGGAAATATCGATTTCTCACCCGCATCCGTTATGCAGACAGCATCGCTGACCCTGAACAGCTCAAGCATGCAGACCGGAAGATCCTTGCCGCAGTGAAGACCCTGCCCGTTGAAGTCGGGATCTCAGGCCCCAGGCAGGCCATGGAAGCAATCCTTTCGACCCTTGTGGCAGATCTGGTCAAACTCGGGTTATACGGGTTCATTTCCGTGGTGGTGATTTTCTTCGTCATATTTCCGTCGCCTATTGGTGTGGGTTTGTGCCTGATACCGATGTTGGGAGCGTTTAGCGTGACCCTGGGAGTGATCGGGGCTTTCGGGTGGGGCGTGCCTTTTTCGATCGTATGCGTGGCTCCCCTGATCTTCGGGTTCGGCATACACAACGGCATGCACGTGGTCATGGGAAGCCTCGTGGAGAAGGGCGGCTCGGTAGCGAGAACGGTAAATCGGGTCACGCCTCGCGCCCTGGTGACGTCGTCCACCATCACCATGGGCTTTGTGTCCATGCTCACCTCTCAGCACTACCCGATGGTATTCCTGGGAGGAACCATGGTCATTGGCATGGCTGCAGCGGTCCCCTTGACCCTGGCCACCTTGCCCGCAATCCTCGTGCTTATCGAAAGGCGACGGAATCGGCGAGCTTTACCGCAGGGGGAGGCGTGACGCTTTGGCACCGCGTGACCGCAGTCTCGAAGGTGCTTTTGGTGAGCGGCTAGAAACGTATCGGAATTCGGACCTGTATCACGATCATTCCCATGAGGCCGGTCTTTGCGAGTATTCCTGCTTCCGAGTGCCGATGCCTCGCGCGGTCGCTGGCTTCCAGAGTTCCGAGGATATCCGGAAGACCGTACAGCCCGCTATGATCGAGGCTCCAGCTTCAAACCGATGGTGAGCACGTTCTTTTCCTGTGCGCGGCGGTACTCCATCCGGTCAACGGTCTTGCAGACGAGGTGAATGCCCAAGCCTCCGACCTTACAGTCCAGCAATGAGTCGGCCATGGGAGGCTGAGGGCAGGACAAGGGATTGAACTCGCAGCCATCCTCCACGAATTGCATGACCAACTCTTCGTCTTGCAACCGAAGGTGCACCGCGACGCCATGCGCCTCACCATCAGGAAATGCGTACTTGATCGTGTTAGTAAGGATCTCCTCTAAAACCAGGTTCGCTTTGTACAGAATCACCGAGGGCAGAGAGAACGAATCCAGAAACGCCGCAGCCTCCTCCATTACTCGAATCAATTCCTGCGTGTTATTTTGCATTGACAGATCGAGTTGGGCTCTCATTCCCCACCTTGAGCGTGTCTCCCGGGTTTCTCACACAAAATTAATGATTTGGTCACTGGGCTGGCGCAGCCATCCCTTTACCGCCCCGCGTACGCGGAACTTCATGCCCACGGACGGAACGGGCCAAGCGATCGAGCGTGCCTCAGAGAAGCGTGAGAGCAGATGCCTCGTCAGGCGCAATTGGTACAAACTTGGCTGTGCCCGAGTTGAGCAGGGTTTCCTCAACCATAGGTTGCGGTTTGACTACGACGAGCTTCTTTCCGGATCCGGCCAGGGACTTTGCCGCTGCAAAGAGCAGTCGTATTCCCAAGGACGCCAGATACGTGACCTGACTCATATCGACAAGAAACGACGTGCCGCGGGTTTGTATCAACTCCCTGAACCGGTCGCCGATTTCTTCTTCGCCCTGGACGTCAAGCTTTCCGGCCAAGGCCACATGAGTGAGCTGCGCATCCCCCTTCACAATCTTTAATTCCATGACTGTCTCCTCGCAAAATGATTCTGATTCCTCGATTGAGGTGGCACGGCCGGATCTTCCTGGGCGATCGGCCGGGTGCAAGACGTCGTCTGCCCCGGTCACGAGATGACGCAGAGCATATTCCTGAATTTCCTTCGTGATTTTCCATACAAGCACAGGTTCACGAATACTACAAGAGTAAATTTTCGTGAGATCCTGTGTGCGGTAGAGGCTTCACAAGTCTCACCGCCAGCATGGTAATGTCATCAGCTTGAGGCGTGCCCAGAGAAAAGGCGAGAACCTTCTCTAACTCGTATTGGATGAGCCCCTGGACGGTTTCCTCCGGGCACAAACCCAGTTGCGAGCACAGCCTCTCTTTGGAAAAGAACTCTCCCTGTTTGTCCATGGCCTCGGTCACGCCGTCGGTAAACGTAAACAGCGTTTCTCCCGGCAGAAGAGTGAGCTTCCGAGTAGGAAACACCGCGTCAGGAATCAACCCGAGCACAGGACCGGTGGGAGGCCCCAGGAACTCGCATCGGTTCCCCTCACGCATCAACACGGGTGGATCATGGCCCGCGTTCGCGTAAACCAGATCCCCTGTATTCAGGTCCAGGATTCCGCAAAAGAGCGTCACAAACACGCAACTCTCGTTGTTCACGGAGAGCTGCCGGTTTACCCGTTGGAGGACCATGTCGGGTTCATGGCCTTCGCCTGCTGCGGTGGCAAGGAGGGATTTGGTGACCGCCATGAGAATCGAGGCAGGGATTCCTTTGCCGCACACATCGCCTATGGCGAAGCAGAGGCGGTGTGCATCGACTGCGAAAAAATCGTAGAAGTCACCTCCCACATGGCGCGCAGGCTGCATCACCGCATAGATCTCCAGAAGGTCAGAATCCGGGAAAGGGCTAAAACCCGCGGGCAGCAGGCTCCTCTGGATCTCGGCGGCAATGGAAAGTTCGCTTTCCATCTTTTGTTTGGCTGCAGAGGCACGGGCAAGGTTGTCCACGTATTCAACCAATTGGCGGCCCAGAAGATTGAAAGACTGGGCCAGTTGCTTTACTTCCTCAGGACCTGTTTCCGCGACATGCGCGGCGAAGTCTCCTGCTGCCACCTGTTTCACGCCGTCACGAAGTCGCGTCACCGGAATGGAAATGGAACGGGCCAGCCATAACCCGATACCTCCAGCCAGGAGCAATACCACGACGCTACCACAAAGACCAATCAGGTCCACCCGTAGCGCTGCCGATTCCGACGATCGGGCAATGGATTGCTCGGCTTTATGCACAGCCGCTTGCTGTGCGACCTTAATCCTGTTATGGGTGGGAAGAAAGAACTTGTCTATTTCCACCACTGCCGCGGCCACAAAGGGAGTGCCGTGGACGTGAGTGAGAGCCATGTACTTGCGCCTGGGGATGTTTTGCCTCGTGAGGAAAGTGTAGTACCCCTGAACCTCCGGTTCGGTGAAAGATTTCTGCACGAGTTTCCACATTTCAGGGAATTCGTTCTTCCATTCCCGGTAGTTCTTCCCTTGTACCGCCACGTTGGGATGCCACACCGCCACTCCGTTCGTGTCGTACACGTCCGTATGCCCCACGACTCCTTCAGACGTGCGAATATTCTGGATGGCTATTTTTCTGAGCATCGGGTCCTTACGCAATAGGGCGTAATTACCAATGTCCCGCGATCCGAGTTCCCACGACAACCGTGCAGCCACTTCGACGCTTTTGAGCCTGACGATTCTTTCGCCGAGCGATGTCAGCTCCCGTTCGGACAAGCGGAGATTTTCCTCAGCGAGGTTCTCCAGAGCATTTTCGGTGAAGAGCACATTGTTCGAGGTGAGGTCCTTCACGATCCAGTCGGCCAGGAAAAACATGCCGATCCCGGTAAGCACGATAATGCAGAAATACGACAAAATGAGCCGAACGCCTATGCGCATATACGCAACCTCAGGTAGGGACTCTCGGAGAAGGCAACGTCATGGTGTGAGACGAACCGCATGGAGCACAACGACACGCATATGTCGGGGTGCCAAGAAGCGAGCATTCCCATGGCAGCCGACACTGTTCCCCTGGTCACGTGTGGGCTTCATTTTGGTACGAATGACCATGGGGCACGTGACCGCACGTGTGAGCCTTGTGCGACTCTCTCAAAGACGGCTATCTCCTACCATATGCGCGGGGTCAAATCAACATCCGACCCTGGCCGGATTGCGTGTGCATGCCAGGACCTGCATGACATGAACACACCGAGTGTAAGGAGGGCACCGGGGCAGAAACACGCGATAGGCTTCTTCGTGTACCACCGATGAGCGATCACGTAAGTGACTTTGGTCGCTAGTGGCATGCCCCTGGAGCGCAGTCAGGCCGGGTCGTCCGTAGCGAAAGAGGTTTGCCTCCAGCGCTGCACGCTTGAAAACGCATTCCCATGAGAGCACGCGAAACCGCGTGGTTTCGTGCCGGACGGGGACGCTTGACGAGGGCCTGAATAGCTTATACACTGACTTACTGTGCCTTTGCGTCGAGACTATCACGTGTAATGGGGGTTTCCGTGGACGAGAAGGATTCGAATCTGGTCGAATCAGGTGATGAGGGATCGGCCGCATTCCAACCGCTCACCGAATTGCGTGCTCTCTCTACACAAACGATCGATCTCAATAGCCTTTATACGAGAGACGTGACCGCTTCGGGGAGTTTCGATCTCCGACAGGTTGAGACCACGTCTTTCGGTCAGTTGCTCGAGGCGCTTCCCATTGGTACCCTACTCGTGGATGTTTCGGGCATGATCGTCTTTGCCAATAAGGCCTTGGCGAAGGTCAGCACCACCTACACTGCGGTATTGGGCACCAGGTTTGTGTCGCTCTTCCCCGACGGTGCCACCGCGAAAAGGGCCCGGACGGTTCTCAGCAAAGTCGCGAAAACCCGAAAGCCGCATTCCGCACAAGGCCCCGTCCTCATCGGCCGTAGCCACATCTGGGCACGCATGTATTTTCGCTCGATCAGGCTTGGGCATGAGCGTTCAGTCCTGGTGATTCTGGAGGACCTCTCCCTGGAACGCCAGCAAGTGCAGCTCATGCAGAAGCACGCACAGGAATTACGACAGGGCCGGGACGAACTTGACCTGAAGGTAAACGAGCGGACCGCGGAACTCCTCCATTCCAACGAGCAATTACGCCAAGAGATCATTGACAGGAGGGACGCCGAATCAAGCCTCAGCCTGGCTGCCAACGTGATCTCGAGCAGCAATGAGGCGATAGTCATCACAGACTCACAAGCCAACATCGTTGATGTGAACGATGCCTTTTTCGAGGTTACGGGGTATTCCCGAGAAGAGGTCATTGGTCAGAACCCGAAGATCATGAAATCCGGGCGACATGATCGTGCCTTCTGGCAAGACACGTGGAGCACGCTCAGGGCCGCAGGCCAGTGGACAGGAGAAGTTTGGGATCGGCGAAAGAACGGGGAGGTCTTCCCGAAACTGCTGTCCATCAGCGCGGTCAAGGACGATCGGGGAGACGTGACCAATTATGTGGGGATTTTTTCCGACATTTCCAAGATGAAGGCGGCAGAGGAGCGCCTCCAGGTACCTTGCCCATCATGACCCACTCACCGGACTGGCCAATCGCGTGCTCTTCCGCGAGCGTTTGGATCAGGCCATCCGGATGGCGGAACGAACAGGGGATCGTGTGGCCGTCCTGTTCCTGGACCTGGATGGATTCAAGACCATAAATGACACCCTGGGCCACCCTTTGGGCGACGAGATGCTCGCTTCCGTGGCGCAACGGCTTACAGGAGCAGTGCGGCCACGAGATACGGTGGCACGCATGGGGGGAGACGAGTTTACTCTCGTGCTTTCCGAGTTCTCCGGTCTTCGGAGCATCGATTTCCTGTCACGAAAGATCATCGGCAGATTGGCCGAACCCTATACGCTCGCGAACCGGACAGTATTCGTGACCGCTACCATAGGGATCGCGTTGTATCCCGATGATGGTAAGAATGCCGATAGGCTGCTCCAGAACGCAGACACCGCGATGTATCATGCCAAGGCGCAGGGAAAAAACCGGTTTGCCTACTTTTCTCAAGAACTCAACCAGAAGGCAATGGAAAGGCTCGAATGGGAAACCGATCTCAGGGAGGGTATCCAGCGCGACCAATTCATCCTGTACTATCAGCCGCAAGTGGACCTGGCTGCGAGAAGTGTGGTCGGCTGCGAGGCGTTGATTCGCTGGAATCATCCGGAAAAAGGACTTGTGTCACCGACGAGGTTCATTGAATTGGCTGAAGAAACCGGCCTGATCAAACCTATGGGCGAGTGGGTCATGCGGAAGGCGTGCGAACAAGCAAGTCGGTGGCGCGCACAGGGGTTACCGCCATTGCGCGTCGCTGTCAATATGTCCGGAAGCCAGGTCACGGGTGTCGAGACCATTCAGGATGTGTATCAAGTTCTTACTGAAACGCATATGGATCCCGCACAGCTTGATATTGAAATCACCGAGAGCACGCTGATGAAGGACGGCGACGCGTCAATCGAAGTCCTGCACGACCTGAAGAGACTTGGAGTCGGTCTTTCCATTGACGATTTCGGCACCGGGTATTCGTCGCTGAGTCAGCTCAAACGTTTTCCTGTAGACAAACTGAAAGTCGATCAGTCCTTTGTGAAAAATCTGGGAAGCGATGCTGATGACGAAGCCATTGTCGGAGCGATCATCGCCATCGGGCACCATATGAAATTGAAAGTCGTTGCAGAAGGAGTGGAAACCAGGCATCAATTGAGTTTGGTGCATGCACTCGGCTGCGACGAAGTGCAAGGGTATTACTTCAGTAGACCTGTCCCTCCCGACGAATTTGCAGAGTTTGTCCGCGGCGGTCTCAGCGCATTCTGAATGCTGTGGTGAGCGATCTCGGCCGCATATGCGTGCCCTGTCAGTAACAACGGGATCGGGCGAATCTCGACGCTTCTGCCTTGTGGGCTCAACCTCTGGGGCATGGACGATGACACGCGGAAGAATGCGGATTACCAACGAGCGGATGGGGCCACGAAACTTCTGGATCGGTTTGCCGGTGGTCCTGTTTTTTGCCGCGGTCACGGGAGGCGGAGCGTACTACGCCTTGAATCAGGTGTATCTGGAATGGCAGCTCGACCGCGAGGGAATCACCGTGCAGGGAACGTTGCGCGAAAAGAGGCAACTGACTGATGAAGAGGGCAGCACGTACCACTTTCGCTATACCTTTACCGTCGATTCCAAGGTCATTACCCACGAAACCAGAGTAGACGCAGGTGCCTATCATGCCCTTCGGGAAGGAGACCCGATTGAGGTCGTGTACCTTCCTGGCCATCCGGAGTGCAACCTGCCAGCAAACAGGGAAATGTCCCACTTCTTCCTCCTCTGTGGGGCCATCAGTGCGATTGCCGCGCTATTCTTCCTCGTGGTTACGGTCGGGATGATCATCAAGAAGATCAGAGGTGGATACGGCCCTTTGGAAGGGAAGGTTCCTTACCCCCGATGAACGAATCCCGAGGTCCCTGGCCAACGAACCGGCAACCGACCGAGGGTTCGCCAATAGGTCACCTCGTCTCGCCGCGGAGCAGATGCTCCAGAGCATCTGCCGCCAATTGTGCTCCGTTCTCCGCACGAACGATACGGCCCAATTCCTCAGCTCTCTCGCGAGGGCGGGGATTGCCGAGCAATTCCTTGAGCGCTTTCACTGCCGAGTCCGCGGTGTACTTCTTGCGAGAAATGGACCGGCCCACGCCGAGCATCACCAGTCGTGCCGCGTTATCCGGTTGATCGAATCCATAGGGGATCACCAGCATGGGCCGGCCCGCACGCAAGGCCTGGCCTGTGGTGCCGATGCCTCCCTGATGCACAATTGCCGCGGCCCGAGGAAAAATATCCGAGAAAGGAGCATAGTCATACGCAACGACTCCCGCGGGCAACGACAGGGCAGGGGGATCTGCTCCCACGAGCAGCACCGCGCGTCGGTGAAGCGCCAAAGCGGCTGCTGCGCTCTCCCGAAAAAATGTTCCGGGGTCGCACACCGCTGCGGAGCCGAGCGTAAAGACCAAAGGCGGGTCGCCCTCGTCGAGGAAACGCTCCAGCTCGGGACAGAGCTGCATTCCTTCTTCCTTGCCGTCGTAGAACGTGTGGCCGGTGACCACGGTCTGCGGAGGCCAGTCAGGCTTCGGCGTGGCCAGCACCGGTGAGAACAGGGCCAACACCAGTTGCGGAGAATGCTTCCCCTCGAACATCGGATGCCTGCCGCCTGCCAGGCCAAGCTCGGCGCGCAACTGTCTCACCGGTTCGCACCACGAGCGGGTGACAAACTTGCCGAGCGCCACAAACCCTCGATTCAGTGTCACGCTGAAAGACCTCACACGATCGGGTAGTTGCAACATAGGCATCACCGGCAGGTCGTACGCGGAAAAGAAAGACAGGGGAGCGGTGATTGAAGACGCCCAGCGGATTCCCGTCTTCTCAGCCACCAGCGGAGCAGCGTACACCAGTTCACTGGAGAGCAGAAGATCCGCACCGCCGTCTTGCTCGATCGCTGCTATAAGGTCAAAGCACGTGTCTTTCACATCGGGAAGAACGTATTCCCTGAGTAACCGTTCCGGGCCCTTTCTGATGTCGAGCAGATAGCGAATGAGTTCCTTGTCCTCGGGGGAAAACTCCGGCCGAATGGCATGAAACGCAAAGCCCAGACTTTCGATTTTCGCACGATAGAACTCCGTCGTCGCGCACACCACCGTATGGCCCCGCTCTCTCAGAGCAAGTCCGATCGCGATGAACGGGTGCAGGTCACCGAGCGACCCGATCGTGGTAAGGACGATGCGGCTCATGGAAGAACTCTCTCGATCCTGAGAGACAACGGCTGCCGAAGCACACGCTGTAACCAGTTGCAATCGTTTGAAAGTTCATGGAAGGGGAGGTGGGGGGATAACCTTATTTCAAAAAGGTGTCCCCCCGGAAACAGTCTTCCAGAAACCCTTCAAGCCTTCGCCACTCGATACACCTTGCACAACGCGCTATGTATGGACTCCGAGCCGGTTTCAGGGTCGTACTCGGTGTCACCGTAGAGCAGGTTTGCGCTGCACCGCTTCCACCCGTAGTCGGGGGCGGGTTCTTCAGGGAACCACCAGCCGAACTGCACGGCCACCACGTCAGGCGCGAGCCCGTCAAACAATTTGGCACGCATTTGCACCCGCGCTTCTGGCGTCTCGATCCACACCCAGTCTCCCTCCTCGATGCTCAACGATTGCGCGGTATCCGGGTGGATCTCCACCAGCGGGTCCGGGTTGGCCTTGCGTAACGCGGCGATCTGCCTGCCCTCGCTGTGGAAGAACTCCCTGATCTTTCCCGAGTTGGTCAATATGAGCGGAAAGCCTTTGGCCGTGTCAGGCGCAGACATCGGGCTCAAGGGCGGCTCGCGATACACCGGTAGCGGCGGCACGCCCATGGACTCAAGGGCCTTGCTGTAGATCTCGAATTTCTTGGAGCGTGTGGCGAAGCCGTGTGCGAGATGCTTCCGGTACCGCATGGCGCCGAAGAGGATACCCTTTTCGCAGAATTGGTCAAAACTCATGCCCGTGTCCTCTAGGAGCCACTCCAGGTATCGGTTCAGGTTCTCCCAGGGAAACGCTTCTTCCATGCCCAACCGCCTCGCGAGCTGAATGATGACCTCCCGATCGTCGCGGGCTTCCCCCATCTGCGCCAGCTTTTTGCGTGCAAGCACACACCATATCTTGTGAAGGTTTACCACATCGTTTTGTTCGAGCCACGTGGCAGCGGGAAGCACCAAATCCGCAAGTTGTGCGGTGGGGGTGAGGAAGAAATCCGACACCACGACAAATTCCATGAGTTTGAGGGCCTCTTCGACCTCAAGGGAATGTGTCATGGTCAACAGGGGATTGGACCCCACTATCCAGAACGCACGCACCCTGTACGGTTCCGCACGAACGACCGAGCGCCAAAACGTGGGCGGATGCACGAGAGGATTGAGCGGATACTTTCCCGCATCCAGGACTCGATCGTGTTTCTCTTGCGGTAAGAAACGGAGCCCCAGGACCTCAGGGTTCATGAATGGGGATTTCTGCCTGACTTTTTCCGGAGGAACCCAGAGCACGTCGCCTCCAGGCACGTCGATGTTGCCGGTGATCGCCCGAAGTATCAGCAATGCACGAGCCGTCTGGAACGCACACGGGCTGGTGTCGAGTGCCATTCCCCACTGAATGCACGCAGGCTTGGTGGTCGTGTACGTGCGGGCCGCGGCACGGATGGACTCAGGCGCCAGCCGCGTGAGGGAAGCGGCCCAGTCCGGGGTGAACGGCCGCACGTGCTCTGCCAGCGTGTCAAACCCTATAGTGTGGTTGTCCACAAACTCACGATCCACCAGATCGTCGGCAATGATGACGTGGATCATGGCCAGGGCTAACGCCCCATCCGTGCCGGGGCGGAGCTGCAACCAGTGATCGGCCTTTTCTGCCGGGCCGATCCGTCTTGGGTCCACCACGATGACCTTTTGCGCATTCTTGATCCCGCTGTTCACCATGCCGCCGCACATGCCGTCTGACGCTCCCGCATACGTGACATTGCATCCCCACACCACCACGCATGCGGGCGTTTGACCGCCAAAACCGTAGAAGTCACAGATCGGCAACTGTCCCAGAGTCATCATGGACGCAACGACGCGAGGAAAGTAACAAATATGCGAGGTCCCTGGAAAATTGGGCGTGCCGAACGTGTGAGCGAACCTGGCGGTGAAGCCGGTGTACGGCCTGCCGGTTCCCTGCATCATCGCGAAATATTCGGAACCGCTCTCGCGTTTGACCCTCGAGAGTTTTTCCGCCATCTCGTCGAGCGCTTGGTCCCAGGAGATGCGCTCCCACCTGTTTTCCCCGCGTGTGCCTGCCCGGCGCAGCGGGTACAGGACACGGTCCGGATGATAGAGCAAATCCGTAGAAGCCGCTCCTTTGGGGCAGAGATACCCGCGACTGGTAGGACTGTCGGGGTCGCCGGTTATCTTGACAACTCGCTCTCCTTCCATGTGCACGAGCACCTGGCAGACGCCGTGGCACATGCGACAAGCAGATCTCACCTTTCGCTTGGATTGGGACATCGGCTCATGCTCCTGAGGATGCTATTTTTTCGCAGGGTAGAAGGGGCCTGCATCAATGTCAAGTTTCCCCTGGCCTCTTGCGTTTTCCCCACGAGGGGATCACATTCTTGGATAAGGCGCTACGCTCAGACCTTGTGCGCCAGATCTTTGTGCGATACTTAGCGTCTCGTTACGTAAATTAGGTCGCGAATTCGCGTAAGATGTGGTGAGCTGCGCGAACCGCATCTGTCGAGACGAAACTCCGGACGATGAGGTTTGTTTCGGTCACCACATCCAGCCTGGAGACTGAGACACGCGAGACCGGCTGACACCGTATTTGTGAAAACGAACACTGAGTAGTGAGGGCCAATCCCGATGAGTCAAGCCGAGGCCAAACGAGCAGCGTTGCTGGTTGTCGTTGCCGGATCGTTCGTGACCCCGTTTATGGGGTCGTCCATCAACGTCGCGTTGCCGGCTATTGCCGAGGAATTCCATATGGATGCGGTGCTCCTGAGCTGGCTTGCCACCTCATTTCTCCTGGCAGCAGCGGCTTTCCTGGTGCCTCTGGGAAGGCTCGGTGACATCCACGGCAGAAAGAAAGTCTATACTGCCGGAATGGTGGTGTTTACCCTTGCTTCGTTGCTCTCTGCAGGTTCGTTGTCAGCACACATGCTGATCCTCTTTCGTGTGTTCCAGGGAATCGGCGCAGCCATGATTTTCTCTACGGGCATGGCCATCCTCACGTCAGTGTTCCCTCTGGAGGAACGGGGGAGGGCTCTGGGGATAAGCGTGGCCGCGGTCTATATCGGGCTTTCCGCCGGTCCTTTCATCGGAGGGCTCGTGACCGAACATTTCAGCTGGAGAGGAGTGTTCCTGGTCAACGTGCCTATAGGTATCGCTGCCATCTGTCTCATCTTCCTGAAGCTGAAGGGCGAATGGGCTGAAGCGAGAGGAGAGAAGTTCGACCTGGTAGGTTCTCTGATCTACGGCGTCTCTTTGGCCGCGCTCATGTACGGCGTTTCTCTCGCACCTGCGAAGGCGAGCCTGTGGCTGATAGGTGTAAGCATGGCGGGCGCTGCGGCCTTTGTCACGTGGGAGACCAGTTCGCACAACCCTGTGTTCGACCTGAGCCTGTTCCGAGCCAATCGCGTATTTGCCTTCTCCAGTCTGGCTGCGCTCCTTCATTATGGCGCGACGT
This sequence comes from uncultured delta proteobacterium, assembly GCA_963760985.1. Lineage (GTDB taxonomy): Bacteria > Desulfobacterota > Desulfomonilia > Desulfomonilales > Desulfomonilaceae > JACRDG01. The sequence goes on from CAVXFM010000005.1 coordinate 274,744, forward strand.
TTGGCGTCACGTTTCTTCTGAGCCTGTACCTGCAACACGTCAAAGGGCTCAGTCCCCAGAGCACCGGGCTTGTCCTGGTCACCCAACCGGCCATAATGGCGCTTTTCTCTCCTCTGGCCGGTCGCATTTCCGATCGGACCGAACCTCGCATCGTTGCATCGGCAGGCATGGGTTTCACTGCAGCGGGGCTTCTTGTGCTGGCTTTCTTGCAGGAGGACTGGCCTCTGAGTTTCGTCGTCGCAGCACTGCTGGTTCTGGGCTTCGGCTATGCTTTTTTCTCGTCGCCCAACATGAACGCCATCATGAGTTCGGTGGAAAGGCGAAACTATGGGCTCGCGTCAGGGTCGGTGGGTACCATGCGATTGTTGGGTCAGATGCTGAGCATGGGTACGGCTACTTTGATTTTCGCAGTGGTGATAGGCCGGGTCGAGATAACTCCTGCCCATCATGTGGTGCTTGTGAAGAGCTTGCATTATGCGTTTTTCATTTTCTCCGGGTTATGTGTGGTCGGTATACTCTTGTTGCTGGCCAGAGGTGAGCTGCGGAACGGACAGGCAGCCGATTCTCAAAGCCGAGTCCGCGCCGGAACAGGCCAAGGTGGCAAGGGCTGACGAAGAAGTGAGCTGTCTTCAGAGGAGGGAACAAATGATGACTCATCGTGTAAGACCGGGTCTCCTTCTATTCCTGGGACTCCTTGTGTTGATGCAGGTATGCGTGAACGGCCTGGCACAGGCCCAGGAAACCCAGTCCAAGGGCACGTTTCTCCTGACGATCTTCCTCAAACACGATCAGAGTAAGACCCTTGAGGAAATCAACACACACCTGGACAAAACCGGCTTCTGGAAAGAGTTCCCACCAAAGGGGACCGAGGTCGTGTCCTGGTACGTGATGATGGGAATAGGGCACGTGGTAACGCTCCGGGTGCCCGCGGAAAAACTGAGAGCCGTAAATCTCGTGTTGGAAAAACGTGCATGGGGAGCGTACAGGACGAAATTCTTCCCGACGTACGACTTCCGACCCGTGTGGGAGTCCACGTACAAGAAGAAGTAGGTTTCACGTGTTTCATAGAGACTGAAATCACGCGTGAGTGAGCGGATTACTGCGGAGTACCCGCTCCCACTCTCATGGGGAGTACCATGTCGAAGATTCAGAAAGAAAGACCGGGTCAGGAGAAGCTGGACCGATTGGGCACAAAGAATTGGGGCACCTGGGAGTGCGAGCCGTCACGGTTCCCGTGGGAGTACGACGACCGCGAGACCTGCTACGTATTCGAGGGCCGCGTCACCGTGGAGACTCCTGACGGACAGAAAGTGGAGATCGAACCAGGGGATCTGGTTGCCTTTCCCAAAGGGCTCCAGTGCACCTGGACCGTGCACGAGAAGATCCGGAAGGTGTACCGGTTCGGGTGAGAACCACAAAAGACGTGAATCGAAGCGTCCGCTAGGGAATCGAGGAAGTCGGTCACTACCGATGCGCGTCCAAAGACGTGAAAGAAATCCCGAGAATAAGATGGGGCGCCGTCACGAGCATGGCCGCCCCGAAAGCAGGATAGGGGGGCTACTTCCCCCTGTGGTATTCCTGGAGCGACACCACCCTGAACGAGTCGCCTCGTTGGATGGCCCGAAGGCCCAAAGAGAGCGCATTCGCGCCCGCAAGGGTCGTGAAATACGGCACATTGTGGTTCAAAGCGGCCAGCCGGATGTGGTAGGAGTCTTTGAAACTCTGCTTGTCCGCGGAAGTATTTATCAACAGGACGATCTCGTTGCGACTGATCAGATCGATCACGTGCCTGTTCGCACCTTCGTGGACTTTGCCCACCACCTCACAGGGAATGCCGGTAGCCTCGAGGGCTGCGCCTGTCCCCTCGGTGCACACAAAAGTGAAACCGCATTGGTGCAGTCGCCGCGCGACGATTACCGCCAAGCCCTTGTCTCGACCTGCGACGCTCAAGAAGACCTTGCCACCTTTTGGTATGGGGAAATCCGTGCTGTACTGGGATTTGAGGAACGCGGGGCCGAATTCGAGATCAATGCCCATCACCTCGCCAGTGGATTTCATTTCCGGTCCGAGGATCACGTCCACTCCGGGAAACTTGATGAACGGGAACACCGCTTCCTTCACGCTTACGTGACTGGGCTGCCTCTCCTCGGTGAAGCCCAGTTCCGTCAGTTTCTTCCCTGCCATGACCCGGGCTCCGATCTTGGCGAGAGGCGCTCCGATAGCCTTGGACACGAATGGGATGGTCCGGGAAGCCCGAGGATTCACCTCAAGGACAAAGATCTCTCCATCCTTGAGCGCGAGCTGCAGGTTCATCAAACCCTTGACCCTGAGTTCTTTCGCGAGGAGTCGCGTCACCCTGCGGATCTCGTCCAGGTGATATCTGCCGAGGCTGTACGGAGGCAACGAGCAGGACGAATCACCCGAATGTACGCCCGCTTCCTCGATATGCTCCATGATGCCGCCGATCACCACATCCTCGCCATCGGATACCGCGTCCACGTCGATCTCCACCGCGCCGGTAAGGTACCCGTCCACCAGGATCGGATGATCCGGTGACGCCTGAATCACCAGCCGCAAATACTCTTTCAGATCGTCCTCGTTGTGGACAATCTCCATTGCCCTGCCGCCGAGCACGTACGAGGGTCGTACGACCACCGGATAACCGATGCGACCTGCAACTTCCATGACCTCGTCATACGAATGCGCGATGTCATTGGGCGGCTGATTCAGTCCGAGCATGAGGAGCATTTCCTTAAAGCGTTTGCGGTCCTCTGCGCGGTCGATCGCATCAGGAGACGTGCCGATGATCGGCACCCCCGCGTTCCACAGCGGAAGCGCAAGTTTCAGGGGGGTCTGACCGCCGAATTGCACGATCACGCCGTCAGGCTTCTCACGATCCACAATCTCCAGCACGTCTTCGAGGGTGAGAGGCTCGAAGTAGAGGCGGTCTGAAGTGTCATAGTCTGTGCTGACTGTTTCAGGGTTGCAGTTGACCATGATGGTCTCGAACCCATCCTCTTTCAGAGCAAATACGCCGTGCACACAGCAATAGTCGAACTCGATTCCTTGGCCGATGCGGTTCGGTCCCCCGCCAAGAATGATGATCTTCTTCCTGTTGGTGGTTCCGGATTCGTCCTCGTCTTCATAAGAAGAATACAGATACGGCGTATGAGCTTCAAACTCCGCCGCGCACGTGTCCACCCTCTTGAACACAGGACGGACCTCCCCTGTTTTTCTCCGTTCGCGAATCTGATCTTCTGTGCTGCCGGTCAATTCCGCGAGCCGAATGTCGGAAAACCCATAGGCTTTGGCCTTGCGAAGCATCTCAGTGCCAGCCTCGTGGTCCGGGAATCCGGTCTGGGAAATTTCTTTTTCCATGTCCAAGATTTGTGCAATCTGGCCGAGAAACCATGGATCAACCCCACTGGCTTCGTACAGCTCGTCAATGCTCAGTCCGGCCCTCATTGCGTCCGCGAGATACCAGAGCCGATCCGGAGTCGGACGACGCAGGCGATCAAGGATTTCTTCGTGGCTCAGGCCTTCCTTGAGACGCGGCTCAAAGCCGTACACGTCGATTTCCAGGGAGCGGATGGCCTTTTGGAGCGATTCCTTGAACGTGCGACCGATGGCCATGACCTCACCCACAGATTTCATCTGCGTGGTAAGCGTGTCGTCCGCGCTGGGGAATTTCTCGAACGTGAACCGAGGGATCTTGGTGACCACGTAATCGATGGTCGGTTCAAACGATGCGGGCGTCTTCAGGGTGATATCATTGGCAAGCTCGTCCAGGGTGTACCCGACCGCGAGTTTGGCCGCGATCTTGGCAATGGGAAAGCCGGTTGCTTTCGACGCCAGCGCGCTGGATCTACTCACCCGAGGATTCATCTCGATCACGACTACCCGACCGGTCCTCGGGTGCACCGCGAACTGAATGTTAGAGCCACCTGTGTCTACGCCGATTTCACGGATAATGGCCACGGACTGATCGCGAAGGATTTGGTACTCTTTGTCCGTGAGCGTCTGGGCAGGCGCGATCGTAATGGAATCACCCGTGTGCACACCCATGGGATCGAAATTCTCTATGGAACAGATGATGACGACGTTGTCAGCCCCATCGCGCATCACCTCCAGCTCGAACTCCTTCCAGCCCAGCACCGATTCTTCGACCAGGATGCGCCCTACAGGCGAGACATCCAGCCCCCATCGCGCCAGGTCTTCAAACTTCTCTTCAGTAAACGCCACACTACCGCCGGTGCCCCCCAGGGTGAATGACGGCCGAATCACATTCGGGAACCCAAGCTCTCGTGCCACTTCCCAGGCTTGTGCGAGAGAATCCGCGTACCCGCTGCGGGGGAGGTCGAGACCGATGTTCTTCATGGCAATCTTGAACAGGTCCCGGTCTTCTGCCTTCTGGATGGCTTCGATGCCCGCTCCGATGAGTTCCACGCCGTATTGTGCCAGCACGCCTGACTCATGCAGTTCCACTGCACGGTTGAGGGCGGTCTGTCCGCCCAGGGTGGGGAGCAGCGCGTCCGGTCGCTCCCTCTCTATGATAGTAGCGAGTATGTCGTGCTTCACCGGTTCGATATAGGTGGCATCGGCAAATTCCGGGTCAGTCATGATGGTGGCTGGGTTGGAGTTTACGAGAATCACCCGAAACCCTTCCTCTTTCAGCGCTTTGATAGCTTGAGTGCCTGAATAGTCGAACTCGCAGGCCTGGCCTATAATAATCGGCCCGGATCCTATGAGAAGAATGGACTTGATATCTGTTCGCTTGGGCATTGCAACGTCTTTTCTGGGATGAGGGTTTCGTTCAAGGTCGCGATCCACGCATCACCCCGCGGATCACCGGAGACTATAGGGTTCGCAGCCAAAGATTTCAAGAAGAAACTCCCTTCGACCGTCGGCGTAATGGAGCATGCCTCGAAATCCCTGATAAACGGTGCTATGCTGAGGCCTTTCCATGGAGTTCCCCCACCATGCGGTTTTCAGCCAAATATACGGAAGTGAGGAGTTTCCTGAAAGAATCATGGGCCATGGGCTGGCCAATGATTATGATCATGTTCTTCAACTTTTCCATCGGGATCGCCGATGTGTACGTTGCCGGCTATCTGGGAACCAAGGTATTGGCTGCGGTCGGGTATGTGAGCCAGCTCTACTGGACCCTCATGATTCTTGCCAACGGAATCACCGTGGGAACCGTGTCCATGGTGTCTCAAGCTCATGGAGCAGGCTCCAAGGAGGGGGTGGGGAATATCACCTCGAATTCCCTGGTGGTAGGAGTGGCCATTTCTGGTGTATTGACCGCCCTGACCCAAGTGTATTACGCCTCCATCGTGCGAATGGCCGGGATGCCCTCAGAGATTCAGGCAACCGCGGAGGTGTTCATACGGATCTTTTCTTTGGTGCTCATTCCCACTTACGTCATGATTATCACCGGGGGGGTCCTCAGGGCGTCGGGCCGTATACGCGTGGCGATGGCAAATGCGTGCGTTTCGTCGACCCTGAACGTGATCCTCGATCTGGTGCTCGGCTTAGGTTGGGGGGGGGGCCTGAATTGGGATTCAGAGGCATCGCATATGCCACTGCCGCGGCTACTACGTTGGGGATGACGCTGAATCTGACGTATTTGCTCGTCGGCTCCGATAGAATCCGTCTGGGATCCCTAATCAATCCGCTTTCACGCTGCATGAGGAATTTGCTAAGGATCGGTTTTCCTTCCGCGTTGCAGCAAATCGCTTGGAACGCGGGGACGCTCGTGGTGTATTTTTTCGTCGGCAGGCTTCAGGGGGGTGAGGTCACGGCACTGGCGGCCATGACCGCAGGTTTGCGCATCGAGGCCATCATTTTTCTCCCGATTTTCGCCTTCAACATGGCTTCCGCGGTACTGACGGGTAATCGTCTTGGCTCAGGGGACGTAGCAGGAGCGCGCTCGGGTGCGATAGCCACGGCAGGGCTCGCCTTGGCAATCATATTCATTCCTGCGGTGATCATATTCGCTCTTGCGCCGGTTCTCTCACGCTTGCTCACCAGTGATCCCCCGGTAATAGCGGAAATGACTCGGTATTTGCGCATCAACATGGTGGCTGAGCCCTTCATGGCAGTGGGAGTGGTGCTTTCGGGCGCGCTGCAGGGGGCTGGTGACACCTACGCCACCATGCGCATCATCTTCACAGGCATGTGGGGGTTTCGGATACCGCTGATACTCCTCGTGATTTACGTCCTCGCGTGGGGTGCGGTGGGGATTTGGTGCGCGATGGCCGTCTCCATTATCCTGATGTGCGGTCTCCTGGTAGCACGGTTCCGCGGAAACGCCTGGGTGGCGTCGTCGGTGGACAAGGGCAAGAAGACAATGCTCTGGGAGGCGTGCATTGGTACTGCCACGGCAGGCGTGGGCCGCCCCCTGGGCCCCCAGGAATAGGCATGCCCGCGTCCGCTCGTTCCTGGTCAGTTCTCCTCCATTGTCGGTGCCGCGCCTTGCAGTTCTTCCAGCAACTCCTTGACCTGTCGCTCGTATCGTCGCTCGACTTGAAACGCGGAGGGGAAGACAGGAGTGCATAGCAGGCTTTGCGTGGCTTCGCCTTGCAGCCAGTAAGGGATGCCGGATCCTTCCAGTAAGGACTTTACCAGCGCGATTAACCCCGGGTCGCTGGTCTCGAGCACCGTAACCAGCTCCAAATCCTCGGGAGATGGCACGGTGCCGGTGTCTTCATCGTACGACGCGTCTTCGGGTTCCGCGGTCAGCGGCACCCTGCATTCGTCGCATTCGTTGCTCCCATCGGCATACACCGCGCCACATACGGGACAGAACATCTCTGGCTCCCTGATTTTCTGAAGATGAGGGAATACTGTGCCTTCGGCCTCGGACGGCTACGGATCGGAAACATGTCTCAGAGTGCATCGCAGTTGCCTGCGACGCACTCGACAATGAACGCGGACGAGTCCTGGATTCACGTACGGACCTGTAGTCACTACGCTCCGTCCCGAGCACGCGCAAGCTCGTCCGCGAAACGGCAGAACTCTGCGGCTGAGAGGGTTTCACCACGTCGTCTCAGGTCGATGCCCGCGTCGGCCGCTCCCGAGGAAATCATCTCAGCAGAAGATCCCGGGAAGTGCAGGCTGCGAAGCGTGTTCCGCAAGGTCTTTCGCCTTCCGGCAAAAGACGTTTTCACCAGTAGCGTCAACAATCGACTGTCCATGACGGGAACCGGTGGGATCTCCGGGAAGATCACTCTCACCAGGGTCGAAACCACTTCCGGAACCGGAAAGAAAGCCGAGCAAGGAATGTTGAATAGGATATCCACCTTTGCACTCGCGGACAGGAGTACCGTCAGGACGCCGTAATCTTTGGTTCCCGGATCAGCGATGAGCCGTTCAGCTACCTCTCTCTGGAGTAAGATGTGCAGGGAGGAAAATATGTCCCGGTTTTCGACAAAACTGAAAAGCAGTCTGCTCGAAATGCTGTACGGCAGATTCGCCACCACACGGAGCTTCCCGATCCTTTGGGACAGGGATCGAAAGTCGTAATTCAGCGCGTCAGCATGGATCAGTTCCACCTGATCGGAATTGCCGAACTTCTGTTCCAGGACCCGAAAGAAGCCCCCATCCACTTCCAAGGCCCAAACCTTGGCGCCTGAAGCGGACAACGCTTCGGTCAATGCCCCCAGACCGGCTCCGACTTCCACGAGGGCTTCCCCAGGCTTCGGCGCAGCCGCGGACACGATCCGCGCAAGGTAGGACTGGTCCGCGAGCAGGTTCTGGCCCATCCATTTCTTGGGAGCCAAGCCGTGCTCTTTGAATGTCTTTCTAATTTGCGAGGGTCTTTGCATGGAGGACAATGACCATGAAACGCCCTCACAAGGGAAGGCTGTGAAGTGGCGTGCAACAACGATCATTTGTCGCAGCGGATTTTCGCATCACGATCGTGACCGGTCGTCTTTTTCAGGATACCTGTCACTCCAGATCATCGGTCCCTTGGCGCTCCGTCTCTTCACTTTGGCATAGACGATTCCGCAGAACGCGCATGATTCCTCGGAAGGATCTCCCTTGGGCCTTGCACAGTTGGGGCACAGTTCGGTGGTGACCAGTTGGACGACAGTCAGTTCGTCTCGTACAGCTCGGACCACGCGAACAGTCGTTTCCTCAGGATTGAGGTCCACGGCCTTTGTCGAGGACCCGATCCTGATCCCGCTGTGGTCTTTGAAAAAGTCTGCCGGAAGGCCAGATTCTCTACTTTGTGTCACCACGGAAGCCATGGAGGTCGTTGGCTGAGACAGACCGGCTCCCTGAGAATACGTTGACACACTTGTGGTGGGTTCGTCCACTTCAGGGACGATTCCTTCTCGCATATAGAATTCGTATTCCGAGATCCATCTCTTTTCTATGAGCTTCTTGTACACAGTGCGGAGTTCCGACGCGGAAAGACCGTATTTCTTCATCAGGTACTCGTCATCGGGACGATCACGGAAGTCATTGACAAATTCTTTGGCTTTGAGCGTTTTTCGATTGGGCGTCGGCAGTTTTCGGCTGGGTCTGATGTCATCGGGCGTAATGAGACCTCGACCGAGCAATTCCTTTTTCAAATTGATGAGGCTTCGAGCCGAGAGCGAGTATTTCTCCATCATAGCGGCGTCGCCAATCCGCGCCTTGATGTCCTCCACGGCTTGTTTCATGTTGATGACGACTGTTTTCATTGCAGAGGCCTCTCAAAGCAGTACGGATGACGACGAACCAACACCCGGAAACTCAGCAACCGCATTGCATTCGGCAAGCGCCGAGTCCGGTCGGGCAATCATGCGGCCTCGAGAACTCGTACGGTGACCTGAATCTGTGCCCGTCGCGGGAGCGCTTGTTGGGCGTCTGACGCGGAGCCACACCCATATGCTCCTTAAAGAATAGTAATTCCAAAGAGAAGTCAAATGGAAAACCCGACTCGCGCATCCGCGAGTCCGTGACCAGGGTTGTCTGAAGGTTATGCACAATGACCGGGTCTACGTACCATGCAAGAACGGAAGCCGCCACACAACACGCGGTGACAAAACCACATTGATTGCGGCCTCTCCTCCAGGATCTCTTGGGAACGAGGATCTGCCGCGCGCTCTCCGATCTGTCGTCGCACCGTCGCTACCTGTCTTCCTCGGCAGCCTGACACATATCTGCGCCCTGGCGCGCCTGGAGTGCACGAGACTCGCGTCTGGGTGTTACCACGGGGGCTCGGAAAACACTTCGGTTTCCTTGGGGGATTGGGCCAAGGATGCGGCTTCCATGGCCTTGTTAAGGTCTTCCACGGCTTCTTTGTGCCGCCCCAGAAGCGACATCACGACCCCGCGATTGTTGAGTGCTATTGCGTCATTAGGTTCGATGCGCACCGCGATGTCGTAATCCTGCAGAGCCTCCTGATACTGCCCCGCGACAAAGAGCATGTCTGCTCTCAGTCTATGGAGCGAGGCGTCGCCCGGACTGAGTTCGATAGCCCGGGACACGTCGCGAAACCCTTCCTCAACCCGGTTGAGGATAAGACATGCGCGAGCCCTCTGGCCCAATGCGCTGACATTGTTCGGTTCCGACTCCAAAACTTTTGCCAGATCGCTTGCAGCGTCCTGAAATCTCCCACATTTGATCAGAGACCGTCCTCGCTTCAGGTAAAAGACCGGTCGTTGAGGATTCATGGAAATGGCCTGGTTGAAATCAGTTATCGCGAGCGAGTCGTCTCCCGCTGAGCTGTAAGCAATTCCCCGGTAATAATAGAGCTGCGCTTGCGGTTCCAGAGCGATGAGACGCGACAACATTTCCGCAGCTTCTCTGGCCCTCCCGGATTGGATAGCGGTCTTGGCCTTTTCCACTTCAGGCCCCACATCCAAAGCGAACGCGTCGGAAACGCGGCACAGGTGCATAGCGAATACCGCAACAAGAACAAAGAATATGGCTGGCCGGTATTTCATGAGATGAATTGCCTTCCTCCTTATTGGTCGCCACACGAACAAAGTTTTTATTATACGGCGTTGCACCTCAGAAATCAAACCCCCGGATTAAGGCGGAATCCTTGCGTTTCGCTGTGCGCTCGTGGTATTCAACGCGTAATCCCTTTGTTCCGGAGACGGGCCCATGTCCTTTTGGACGTCCTTTGCCAAGCAAGTGATATTCAAGGTGTTCACCGACGGCGTGAAGGCACGAGTTCCCCATCAAGAGGAAGAACGCCGGTGCGTTGCCTGTGGTCGAATGGTGCGTGCGGAATCTCTGCATCAAGGCAGGTGCATCGGTTGCCGGCTCGAACAGGAGCAGGAACAGAAGCGACACCAAAGGCAGGAGTCCCAGTCTCACCGCACCCGGGATTCCCAAGCTCAGGGGACTGACCTTGCGCGAGCGTACACGAGATCCTGGGTTGCAGAGAATCCGACACTGACACGGAGATAAAGACTAAATACAGGGCCTTGATTAAGGAGTGTCACGTGGACAGTCTTCCCAAGGATTTGCCCGATTATCTGGTCAAGGCTGCCAACACGCGGTTTGTCGAGGTTCAGGAAGCATATGAACGTATCAGTGAGGCGCGGCAGATGGGGTGACTCCGCGCCCATCATTATCCCCCCAAAATCATCAAATATGAGAGGGGGCGTGGGGAGACCGAGAAGGATAGATCTCTCGAAAGAGACACGCACAAAAGGAGCGAACCGCTATGTTGTGGTAACTCTGTCCTAAAGCCCTGCTCATCGGGCGTTCGACATGCGTGCACTGACGTCGACTGAGTTCTTGTGAGCGGTATAATGCTCATGGAGGACACCGCTGAATATGCCCTGTGGAAAATGCAATGAGCTTTGCGCCCGTTTCCTTTGCGTTCGCCTCGCGACCTACGGCAAGCAATTGACATGGAAAGACAAAACATCGAAGATGGTGCCATTGCGGAAATGCCCGACCACACAGACTCTCGCCAGTTTCTCTTTCGGCTCTATCGGCCGGCGCTGCGTGGAGTGACGTCGTCCACCTGCGCTTCCACTGTAACGGGTGCGGTGAAATTTTCTTGCTGCACGCCGAAACGTTTCCTTGATGTTTTTCGATCGTCTGGTCCCGAGACTCCCCCCGAATCCTAGCGCCTATCAGCGAAAAGATGTGATCAATCCAGTATCTCTTGCCCCATTCCATGGTTCGCGTGGAGAGTACGTACCCAAGGGTGGGGATCAATGCCCCGAGATAGGGCTCTTTAATAGAGATCAGCCAGAGGACCAGCGTAGCCAGAAGGTAGGTAATCAATGCAACCAAAGCGTGCCTTGCGAGGCTGGTTTCCCAAGCCTTGTCACCTTCAACCCTTCTGTTTCGCCTCTCAATACTCTCAATCTCCCTTTCGAGCGCTTCAATTCGTTTGCGTAAATCACTTAACGTTTCCTGACTGATTCCAACTGAATTGCCTTCCATAGCCTTTTCAACCTTCCCATGTCTTGAAATGTACCGGTTCCCGCAACTCCTTAAGAAGGCTAGACCTCGATGAGGAGACTCAGGCGGATTCGATCAATCGCTCGTTGGCTGTTCTCCCGAAGTTTGAGCTGACGCAAGGTGCGGGGCTGTTTCCGGCATGAGGAACGTAAACAGCCCCGCACCGACAACCGCAGTGGCCGCAAGAAAGAGAAAACCCGCCGAGTACCCTGCGATCTGTACCGATCGAACCGGCCACAAGATTGCTGAGGGATGCTCCGAGACCGACCAGCGCTGTCAGGGCTCCTTGCGCAACATTGAAACGTCCTGTGCCGTGAGTGACATCCGCGAGGATCAAGAGAAAGACTACGCCGAATATGCCGTTGGCTGCTCCATCCAGCCCCTGTATGGCAATCAGAAAGTAAGAGTTGTCGGACAGCGTATACATCACAGCCCGAAACGGCAGTATGGCAAAAGCGAAGATGAACAACCCTTTGCGACCCCAGACATCCGCCTTTGCGCCGCACAGCACGGCCATGGGAATCATAACCAATTGCGCAGCCACGATACACGCGGCTGCGAAGGCAATTCCTTTCCCCGTGTCACTTCCTATTGCCAGCTTCTGGCTTACCAGAGGCAACATAGCGGCATTAGCGAAATGGAACATGACCACACAGACTGAAAACACAAGAAGGCGGCGGTCACTGATAAGGGTCATGAGACCCGATGGTTGACCATCCTGATCTGATGATGCTATTCCTCCGCGCGCCACGTCATGATCGATGGCCTGTCCGTCGATCCAGACTGTGCAGACAAGCATGCAAATGGCCATGGTGGCAACCAGCAAGAACACGCCCTCGGGTGCCCACCACAGCGCTAGAGCTGCGCCCACGGCCGCGCCAAAAACATTGCCGGCATGGTTCCACGCCTGGTTTGCGCTCGTTTGAGCAGTGAAGCCCGCAGACCCAGTCAGACCGAGTGTGACAGCCGCAATGCATGGAGCGATAAAAGCCGCCGCAATGCCTATCATGATTTGCGCGGTGTAAACGAGCCACAGCGGATCATCGGCTACTACGATCAGGCATGTGGCAATTCCTATGGCGGCCGCACCAGTGCCCAGAATGGAGCGTTTCCAACGTGTGGCATCGATTATCGCTCCCGCGGGGGTCTGTACCAGCACGGCTGCGATTGATCCGACGGCTAAGGCCATACCGATGCCGGCCGGACGCCAGTGGTACGCGGACATGAGATAGATGGCAAGATAGGGGCCCACCCCCGCAACCACGTCACCTGCGAAAAAATTGACCCCGAGAAGGGGGCGATTCAGTGCCATAGCTCCTCCCCTCAAGACATCAGGGCTTCACCGGAAACTACGATGACTGCACGCGCATCGGCATAAGTCAGCAGTCCATCGTCCGTCTAAAGCCTTCTGTTACCTCCTTCAATGGGGAGCGGGAGCCAGCAAACTTTCGTCTCGCGAACTCCGCAGTCCCATGCTCGCTCAGAAATGATCGCTCCCCATTTTGCGGCCCGTTGTCACTCACATATAGGTGCGCTTGGAGTGCCCCACCTCCGCATCAGTTACATTTCCTCTGGTAACGGACTCAAGCTCCTTGTCCGACAACCCACGGCCTTTTTTGTAGCATGCCTTGGCGACAGCGGGAAGTTCAGCTCGTTCTCCTTCCTTATCTACGCCTTTCTGGGTAACCCCTTCGGGGACTTCAATGCCGTTTTCATTCAAGGTCGTAGCCTGGTCATCCAGAGGCCTCTTCTTAAATTAGTCATCAACCCGGGCCTTGGCGACGATCTTGGGGTATCGTTTTGCTCTTCGGTGGTCTTCTGCGGGCGGCCCTCCTTGCACGTTTAGGCTTGGAATCGATTGTGCCTGGCCGATGTGGTACCGGAACTTCAGCTCCCCGCCAAACAGCCATGCCGACCGCTTGCCCCGCGGGTTCTCTGCTCTGAACGATGACTCCTGCCGATCACTTGTTCTTGACTCCTGAACTGCCCGATGATATAAGACACCGTTTAAATATCTCTTTCCATCCATCCTCTCGATGGGGAATCCTCGAAGCGAGGCCCGGCAGATGCTTACCTTTCAAGAGCTGATCATCGCGCTTGAGAAGTTCTGGTCCGACAGGGGCTGCGTCATTCAACAGCCCTATGACATCGAAAAAGGAGCGGGAACCATGAATCCCGCGACTTTTCTGAGGGTTCTCGGCCCTGAACCGTGGCGTGTGGCTTACGTGGAGCCGTCTCGACGGCCCACCGACGGCAGGTACGGAGAAAATCCCAACAGGTTACAGCATTATTATCAGTACCAAGTCATCCTCAAACCCTCACCCCTGGACGTGCAGGACCTGTACATCCAGTCTCTGGCCGCATTCGGGATCGATCCTCTGGCCCACGACATTCGTTTTGTGGAAGACGACTGGGAATCGCCCACCCTGGGAGCATGGGGAGTCGGCTGGGAAGTCTGGCTCGACGGCATGGAGATCACTCAGTTCACGTACTTCCAGCAGGCCGGTGGCATAGACCTCAAACCCGTGTCGGTCGAACTGACCTACGGCATTGAGCGCATCTGCATGTACCTCCAGGGCAAGGAAAGCGTGTACGATCTCATCTGGACCGGTGACATCACGTACGGCGACATCCATCACCGCTCGGAGGTCGAAGGATCGACCTACAATTTCGATAAGGCCGACTCTGCGATGCTCATCAAGCTCTTCGATATGTACGAGACCGAAGCCAATACGCTCTTCGACGGTGAGGAGCCCCTGGTGTTGCCAGGATACGACTATTGCCTGAAATGCTCTCATGTGTTCAACGTGCTCGATGCGCGAGGCGCCATCAGCGTTGCAGAGCGGACCGCGTACATCCACCGGGTGCGCAATCTCGCACGCAAGGCGGCCGCGGCCTATTTGGCCCAAAGGGAGACCATGGGTTTCCCGCTGCTGAACAAATTCTCGGGAAAAGGGGCATAAGACATGAGCGGCGAGTTTCTCCTGGAAATCGGCACCGAAGAGATCCCCGCAGCGTTTATGGCTCCCGCGATGGAGTCGCTTGCGGAACTCTTTACCAGAGCCTTGGGCAATGCTCGTATAGCTCACGGTCCCGTGCAGACGTGCGGAACACCCCGGAGGCTCGTTCTCAGCGCGTCAGGCGTGGCGGAATCGCAGGAATCGCAAGAAATCGAGAAAACAGGCCCCCCTGTAGCATCAGCGTTCGACGGACAGGGAAACCCCACCAAGGCGGCCTTGGGGTTTGCAAAGAGCCAGGGCGTGTATGTGGCAGATCTCGTGGTGGTGAAGACCCCACGAGGCGAACAGGTGGCGGTACGCAAAGTCGAGCAAGGTGTTACCACTCTGGAGGTCTTAGCCAATATCCTCCCCGGTCTTTTGGAGAGGATCCCCTTCCCCAAGACCATGCGGTGGATGGATCAGGATACGCGCTTTGCCAGGCCGATTCACTGGATTGTGGCCCTGTTCAACGGGAACGTGGTGCCTTTTTCCATGGGAAACATCCAGAGCGGAAACCGAAGCTGCGGTCACCGTTTTACAGACCCTTCGGACTTTCCTGTCTTCTCATTGCAGGACCTGCAGACCAAACTGAAGGAACGCGGGGTCGTGCTCGACCCGGCGCTGAGGCGTAGCACCATTGAAAAACGGATCCAGGAGTTGGCCAAGGCAGAGGGCCTGAGAGTATTCGAAGACATTACCTTGCTGGACGAGGTGACGTACCTCGTGGAAAGTCCGTATCCGGTGATGGGAAAGTTCTCCGCGGAGTTCCTGGAACTCCCCGCGTCCATCCTGATCACGTGCATGAAGAAGCACCAGCGCTATTTTTCGGTCCAGGATGAGAACGGCAGGATCACCAACCGGTTCATCGCGATCAATAACACCCCGGTCAAGGATCCCGCGGTTTCCATCAAAGGGCATCAACGTGTGCTCAAGGCACGGTTGGAAGACGCGCGATTCTATTTCCTGGAAGACAGGAAACTGCCTCTCATGGACCATCTGGACGCGCTCAAAGGCGTAGTGTTCCACTCCAAGCTCGGCACCGCGTACGAAAAGGTCCAGCGTTTCAGCGATCTCGCGCGAAAACTCGCAGAGCGCCTGGCTCCTGAATCGATCTCGCACGTGGAACGGGCATCGCTGCTCTGCAAGTGCGATCTGGAAACCGGCATCGTATACGAATTCCCTGAGCTTCAGGGCATTATCGGGAGTTACTATGCCATGATGGACGGCGAGACCGAGGAGGTTTCGACTGCGGTGAGGGAACATTACCTGCCGTCTCATGCCGGGGATAGTCTCCCCCAAGGCATCGCAGGAGCCCTGATTTCGATTGCGGACCGCATGGACACCATCGTCGGTTGTTTCAGCGTGGGATTGATACCCACCGGTGCAGCGGATCCGTATGCTCTCCGACGGCATGTTCTCGGTATCATCCAGATCGTGATCCAACTGGGTCAGCCTCTGGACCTGGATTGGCTCATCGCGGAAGCCATGGAACAGGTTGCCTCCAAGAGAACCCGCGACGCGAGCCAAGTCGAGTCTGACGTGAAGGACTTCTTCCGCACCCGTTTCGTGAATTTTCACACGTCCAAGGATTTCCCCTTGGATGTGGTGGAGGCAGCAGTCCGAGCGCGCTTCAGCAATTTGGTGGATGCACGGCGCCGTGTGGAAGCACTGGCTGGTTGGAAGAAGCGTGAAGACTTCGATTCCATCATGATCGGCTTCAAACGGGTGGTAAACATATTGAAGGACATGCCCTACACGGAGGTTTCTGAAAAGTTGTTTGTGGAAGACGCGGAGAAGAACCTCTTTGAGACGTTTACCAAGGTAACAGAGCGGGTCACACCACTGATTCGCCGAGGCGACTACACGCAAGCACTAGAAATCATAGCGGAACTCAAGCCGCCGATCGACGCCTTGTTCGACAAAGTCATGGTCATGGTGGAAGACGAACCACTCAGAAACAACCGATTGGGCCTTCTGCGCAAGATAGCCGGATTGTTCGAGGAAATAGCGGACTTTTCATTTATCGGATCCACCGCGTAGACGAGGTGGCATGCCTCCTCTGCTGCGAACGGCAAGCCTGACTAATATCGATTTCGCGTTCACACGCGTAAGACCGGAGCGCGACCTGGACCGGACGTACGAGAAGACCCAATCAGGTCCTCGCCTTCAGAAACGTGGCCAGGTTGCGCCCCGATCGGTCTACACCCAGTTTCTTGCGTATGTTCTTGCGGTGGACCATCACGGTCTGCGGTGAGATGCTCATGACTTTGGCTATTTGTTTTGACGAAAGGCCGGCCCTGATCATTTCGCAGATGCGGGCTTCGCGGGGCGTGAGTACATGAGCGTCTCTTGCGAGGTCAAAGCCGAAGGACGAAAACAGATTGGCGAAATTGAATTCGAGTGACTTGATGAGAAAAGCCACAGTTTCCGACATGTCCTGCAGCTTGAGTTGTTCCAGGATCGGTCTTACGGTGAGATTGAGGCTTTGCTTGATCTTTTCCTCGAACTCCTTTTTCTGAATCTCAATCCCCTCTATGATAATCTTGAGCGCCTCATTGGTCTTCTCAAGGCTTTCCGAGTACTTTGCCAGTTCTTCGCGTGAACTTTCCAGGTCGCTGGTTCGCTCTTCCACTTTGGTTTCGAGAGTCGCGGAGTATGCGGCCAAGGCTTCATGGCTTGCGCGCAAGGCTTGTTCTGCCTGTTTCAAGTCAGTGATGTCCCTGAGCGTGGCGATGATCCCTGTGATGTCTCCGGCTTGATCGAGCATTACCGCGTGGTGCGCAAAACCGGGAAAAACGCTCCCATCTGCCCGCTTGTGTCCGAGTTCACCGCTAAACAGATTTTCCCTCATGGTTTGTTGGCAGGCCTCATGCACCGTCTCCATCTGTTCTTTGGTGTGCAACATCGAAAAGTGCCGCCCGGTGATTTCATTTGGCACATAGCCGTGCATGGCAGCGAAGGCTATGTTGGCGAATTTGATGAATCCCTTGGGATCGAACAAGGCAATCCCTTCCGAGCACTGTTCGATCACTTCATGCAGGAGTCGAAGCCTCTCTTCCACCATTTTGCGTTCGGTTACGTCCCGAAAAACAAGCACCGATCCTTTATCTTCTCCCGGAAGGTTCCGTATGGGCGCCAGGCACGCGTCAATCACACGGTAAGCCCCATCCTTTGTCGTCAATGTGAAGCTCAAGTTGACCGCGGGGCCTGCGGGAGACGGTTCAAAACTCCTCTGCCGTCCTTGAGCAAATCTGAAGCCTGGTCGCAGATCGCAGCGAAAGACCTCGCGGAGCGGTTTCCCTCTGGCTTCCTGCTCGGCTATGCATGTGATGGCCTCTGCCGCGGGATTCATGAATTTGACCACGCCATGTCGATCAGTGGCGATGACCGCGTCTCCGAGACTTCTGAGAGTGACGGAAAGCCATTCCTGGCTCTCTCTCAGCTCCATCTCGGTCCGAAGCTTGGAAAGGGCCATCTTAATGGTAGAATGGAGTTCTCTGTCCCGGAAAGGTTTTATCAGATACCCGAAAGGCGCAGCGCCCCGTGCCCGTTCCAGCATTTCTTCGCCCGAGTACGCGGTAAGAAACACGATAGGAATCTTCTGGCGTTCCTGAATGAGGTTCGCGGCGGAGATGCCGTCCATTTCCCCCTGGAGCACCACGTCCATGAGCACGAGGTCAGGTCGTATTTCTCCCGCGATGCGGACTGCTTCCTCTCCGGTGGCTGCGACCGCGCACACCTCGTACCCGAGACTCACCAGGCTCGAGGAGATGTCCTCGGCAATAATTGCCTCGTCCTCCACGACCAGAATGCGTGCTTCAGCCATGGGCCGGTGCCTTTCACTTACAAGGGATTGTCGTGCATAGACTTCCAAATCTTTGGTCCAGAGACCCCCCCGTGTGAGCCATTATAAGCATTTTGATCGCATTTGGTACGAAAAACGCGGGCACCCTGGATGCTTGAGAAGCCGCTTGTCGCGTGATCACGTGGAAGATCCGTACGAGGTTGACTGAGACGAGCCTTTGGTGTGACGAAACGTCTTTCCAGGTATGGTGGAATACCGCTGCAATGCGCCTACTGATCCTTCGCAGCACCGCGGCCATCATAAGGGAGAATTGTCAGAGACCGGTGGAACTCTCTCTCTTTCCACGCTGCCGCGGATTCTGGACCGGGGGCCGGATTGCCGAGCGCGGCAATTTTCGTGTGGAGCGCGGAGAGACCGCAATACCCACGTACCCGACGGGGTATCGAAATCCCCCGTGCCCCGGCACTGAAGTCCGGCCTAGCAGGAGTGAGGACAAATTTGTCTTCTGTTCGTAAAGTCTTAAGGCCTCAAACGGTTGACAGGAAATCGACTGAACCATCAGGAAAAAGAGTAGTTAGGCATCTCCTCCCAACTTCACATACCGGAAGTCAACCCATCCGGCTCGGCCTGACGGAGTAATGATTCTGAACCACATATTGTCCTTGAACAAGCGTTTCTCTGTCACTTTCACTTGTGCCCCTGCCGAGAGTTTTTCCAGGACAGGAGCATCTGTTGCAGGCCGTTTCCGGACGCGGAGCATGTCCACGGTCACGTGTGCGAAGCGGTGCAGACGCATAGAAAAAGATTCGGTATTTTTCTTGTCCTCAGACCTAACCGGACCCGCGGAAGCGGGCCTTTTCGCTGAGGCCAAGGAAGAGGTCCTGGCTTCCGTCGCAAACCCCACTTTCTCCATCCTCGCCTTCGCAGCGGATGCGGAGGCCCCCAATTCAGGGTCGGCCAGACCGGTCTGGCCTTGGGACGGCATGCTTGACGAGGCAGCGGACGCAATCTGGGCGAGTTGCTTGAGATTCTGGGTCCGAACCTCCTTCACCAGCACCGACAGGTCCTTTCGCAAGTTATCCACCGCGGTCTCCACTCCTTGGAGAGATCGAAGGCTCTGCTCTTGTTCTCGGGTACTCTTTCGTCAGTGCGGCCAGCCTCTCATGCAATTGAGACGACGCCTGTCCAGAAAATGGATCTGGATCAGGCACGTTACCAGCACAATGCCTATAAGTATCCATGAGAAATACCTGAAAGGAAAAAGTATTTGCTCGTCGTCCTCAAGCACGTACGAACACAGGAGTTTCTTTTTGGCCCAGAAGTACCACAGGATGAGGAATGCGGCTACTGCAGCGCACTCTAAGACGATGACGGTGATATTGAGCAACATGTCAGCCGACCTCCGGTTAATCTGCCGAGTTGATTATCATTAATATCAATATATTTCAACAAATATTTAAAGTAGTGGATTAGATGATGGGTGCGCGGTTCTTGCCCGAGAGGTTCCGCCCTTGTCGCGAGAATCCGGAGCGAGAATTGCGGACACGATCCCCAATGGCCCTTGCGTGGCATGCTCAAGGGAATGAGCGTCAGGAGTATCCGCGGCACAGGGCCAGAATCGATGGGCGAAGGAATTGCCTTGTCTCATGGCTTTGACCGGCTCCAAACTTTGGCAACACGCCCGGGCTCGGGCGTTTTCCGTGGTGCCCGTGCAATCTCACTCCATCTCCTGCACTGACACAGGAGTCTTGTCCCGCGGCGAAGTGGCTTTGGCGGGGGCACTCACTACCATTGCCAAAACCGCCCGGTGGCCCGCATGTTCCTTGCGTCGTAAGGAAATGAGGTGACACGGGCTTAGGAGTCTGTAGCGGAAGTCAAAACATGGCGTCAATCGTGTTACTTTGGGTCTCGACAACGTTTTCGGAACAACTGCCTGGTTCCGAGGAGCCCGACATGCTAAGCTTCATCTGGGGGACCTTGACAGCAAGTCGTCGGACACGCCATCATGGTGGCTCGATCTTGGGAAGGCATTGCGTTACACAACAGCCTCGTCTCGTGGGTGAGATACTCGTCGTTCACGAGAAATCCTTCCGATGCCGAAAAACGCTTCCCCCCGCGAGGGCTATCAGAAGCCCTTTTTTGTGTAGAAAGGGGGTGTAGCGTGCGCGGACACATGAGTGTCGTGTTTGCAGGAATCTGGCGTAGATATTGCCTTATTTCAGTAGGATGCGATTTGTTGCAGTAAAAGGTCTTGACTTCGGAGAACGCATCAGGTTACATGAGGAGTTTAGAGGTTTGAATCACAAGGTCGAGGAACAGCCGTGAAAAGAACATTTCAACCAAGCAACATCTCTCGAAAAAGAAACTCACGGGTTCCGTGTTCGGATGAGTACCAAGAGTGGCAGAATCGTCCTCCAGCGGAGAAGAGCAAAAGGCCGCAAGCGCCTGTCAGTCTGAACCCAAAAGGTTCACGCTGACAAAAGAGGACAAGGTTCGCCGTTCTTCCGACTATCGGAGAATCATGAAGAGAGGCGGCCGTTTTCGTACGCCTCATTTCAACATCCGAATGCTGAAAAATCCTGTGGGCACGACACGGCTGGGAATCGCGGCCGGGAGGAAGACTGGGAAGGCTTGCGCTCGAAATCGGATCAAGAGGAGGCTCAGGGAGTACTTCAGACTGAACCGGGACAAGTTTCCACGCGAAACCGACGTGGTATTCATCGTCCGGGAAGGAGCCTCCACTGTGGATACCAAGCAGCTCTGCGAAGAGCTGGACCGATTTTTCGACAGGGAATACTGAATTCTGGTAGGTTTGCCCTTGCAGGGGTTATCCGGCTGTATCAAGTCCTGATATCCCCTCTCTTGCCGTCGTCTTGCCGGTTCTATCCCACGTGCTCCCAGTACGCTCTGGAAGCTGTACTTACGCTACGGCGTTCTTAGGGGCTCCTGGCTGGCGCTCAGGCGCTTGATCCGGTGTCGGCCCTTCGGGCCGTCAGGGTTTGACCCTGTCCCGTGAATGCGATGCCGAGACGGGGGGCTCGTGCATCCCGTGGGTTCCTGAGTTCAATGTCTGAAAATCCCATTGCCCCTTGATGGGGGAGTTGTACATGGACCGTAATCTCATTCTGGCGATCGTTATTTCTATTGTCATCATCATAGGGTTTCAGTTCGTATTCCAGGCATATGGCCCTCCACCGCAGAAGAAGCCGGGAGAAGCCACCGAAGCGGTCAAGGGAGAGAAGCCCGGCCCGCCTGCCGCACAGAAGGCAGCCGGACAGACCGCTGGCAAGCCTGTGAAGAAAGAGGAGCCCAAGATCGAGCCGAGCGTGGTGCGGCCGGTTCAGCCTGCTACCGCCACGAATGCCGAAGAAAAGCGGGTTACCGTGAACACCCCGAAATACGAGGCAGTGCTCTCTTCCAAAGGGGCCCGCATTATCTCGTTCAAACTCAAGGATTACACGATTTCCCGCGGAAACGACCAACTGGAAAACCTGTTCGAGCCAGAAGGACCGGACACTGCCGGCCCCTCGATCATGTTTACGAGGAGAGACGAGACCTTCAACGATGACGGCCTCGGTTACTCAGTCGATACGCAGACCGCTACGATCAATCTTGAAAAGAACAGCAAAGAAAAAACAATCACCTTTCACGCGACCACCGCTGCAGGATTGACAATCAGCAAGACTTTCCGCTTTCACGCCGACACTTATGCCGTTGACTTCTCTTTTACGCTCACCAATAACTCGGATGAAGATCGCAATTACCTCATCACGTTCCCCTGGCGCAAGGTCTATCGAGGCGAGGAAAAGTCACAGCGGTTCAGTTGGAACAGCGCAGAAATCCTCATCGACCACACGCTGAAGGATTACTATTTCAAGGATATCAAAGGCGACGAGGAGCCTTCGGGCGCGGTGGAATGGGCCGGTCTGGGCGACGTGTATTTTCTCAAAGCCCTCGTGTTCGGAAAAACGCCCGCGACCAAAGTGACTCTCTTCAAACCCTCAAAAGAGGAGTTCGCGGAGATCTGGGTAAGATACGGCGCGGTAGACTTGCCCAAGGGCAAGCCCGTGACAACCAGCCTCATGATGTATCTGGGCCCCAAAGAGCGTCAATCGCTCCTTGCTGCGGGCCACGATTTGTCCAAAGCACTTTTTTACAGCAACTATCGAGTGTTCGAATACCTGTCCGAGTATCTCCTCGTTTTCTTGCGAATGTGCTACTCGGGCTTCACGGTTTTCGGGATCAAGATCCCGGGTACGGGGAATTACGGAGTCAATATCATCCTTCTCACCGTCATTATCAAAATCCTTTTCATACCTTTGAGCCACAAAAGCATGAAGTCGATGAAAAGGATGCAGGAACTCCAACCCCAAATAGCCAAACTCAAGGAAAAGTTCAAAGACGACAAGACAGCCCTGAACAAGGCCACTATGGAGCTGTTTCGAGAACAGAAGGTCAGCCCTTTGGGCGGCTGTTGGCCCATGTTTCTTCAGTTCCCTGTATTTATAGCCCTTTACCAGGCCCTGTCATACGCCATCGAACTGAGGCAAGCCCCGTTCATCTGTATTCCCTCCATATACTTGTGCATTAACGATCTTTCGGCTCCCGATCCGCATTACGTGACCCCCATACTTATGGGCGTGACCATGGTGCTCCAGCAATGGATGACACCGTCCGCGGGCGATCCCACGCAGAAGAAGATGATGATGTTGATGCCGGTCGTGTTTACATGGCTTTTCCTCAATTTTCCTGCGGGGCTGGTGCTCTACTGGCTGGTGAACAACTTATTGTCCATAGCGCAGCAGATGATCACTAACAGGATGGCCACATAAAGGGGGATTGTGACGATGACCTCCTACGAGTTTACCGGAAAATCAGTGAAAGAGGCAGTTGCCAAAGCTTGCGAAGAGCTGAACCTGGACGAAGCTCTCCTGGAAGTAGAGGTGCTGGAAGAAAGCACCAGAGGATTTCTCGGAATTGTTGGACATCGTGATGCACGTGTACGGGTAAGAAAACGCGACGTGTTCACCGAGGTCATGGAAGTTGCTGAGACCGTAACGCTTCAAGAACCTGCCGCGGGTGTGCCCCCCGTTGCAGTAGCCGAGGCCCGTGACGAAATCTCTGAGGCGCACACGAGCGAAGAGGAAGTCCCTGCCCCGGTGATTGACCCGGCTCTGTTTTTGGACGAGGCTCGCACGACACTGGGAGAGATCTTGAGGCGCATACCCGTAGAAGTCGAGGTCGAGGCCTCCGTTTCCGAGGGCGCTGTGTACCTTGACATCAAGGGTGACGGGTCCGGCCTTCTCATAGGGAAAAAAGGCCAGACTCTCGATGCCTTGCAGTTCCTGGTCAACAAGATCGTCAACAAGAGCAACGCACCTGGCTCAAAAGTCGAGGTGGTCGTTGACACAGAAAACTACCGGGTACGCAAGAGGGAAAATCTTCGGGAAACAGCCCTGAAGACGAGCGAGAAGGCCAAGAGAACGCTGAAACCGGTCTCTCTCAATCCCATGCCTGCCGCGGAACGTAGAATCATTCACCTGATTCTGGCAGAAGACAGGGAAGTATATACCAAGAGCTACGGCGAAGGTCCCATGCGCAGAATTATCGTGTACCCCCGGCGAGCAATGGCCAGCAAGCGTCGTAGGCGCTGAACACTGCCGTCCAGAGCCACGTATCCTGCTGTTTCTTGCAAGGAGCTTTCTCCTCTCTGGACACCCTTCAACCAGGGGTACATAGCGGCTGACACACGCGTCGAAAGCGAGAGAGGTCAGTTTCGGTGTGGGGTCACGGATCTTGGACACGTGGGGAGACGAACCTCTCCCGTGTCCGCGATACCCCGCTTTGCCTGTTCGCAAGCCTTCTCGGCCGGTGCGGTCATACGAGCACGCGGCACCCGAACCACGAATTCGAGTACGAAACCCCTGGGTTCGGCTCGACCGCGCCTCAGTTTTGGGCCTCTATTCAAGAGATGAATCCATCTTCCGACACGATTGTTGCACTCTCCACACCGAGGGGGTATCAGGGATCGGTGTAATTCGCCTGAGCGGACCGGACGCGGTCTCACTTCTCGACAAGGTTTTCACCTCGAAAGGCTCCGCCTCCTCTTGGCCTGATCGCACGGCGACGTACGGGGTCGTGTGCGATCCGGCCAGCGGGAAGATTCTCGACGACGGCATAGCTCTCGTGATGCGGGCGCCTCGCTCGTACACGGGTGAAGATGTGGTGGAACTGAGTCTTCACGGCAGTCCGGTTATTCTGGACATGGTGGAGCGGATGCTCGTGTCTCTGGGCGCCAGACCCGCGCGGCGGGGTGAGTTTACCCGCCGTGCGTTCCTTTCCGGCCGTCTGGACCTCTTGCAGGCCGAAGCGGTCATTGACCTGATCGAGGCTGTAGGCCCCGCTGCAGCCGAGGAGGCGAGAGGACGCCTGGACCGGTCTCTGTCCGAGGAGATCGGCCGCATTTCTGGCGAGCTGAAAGATCTTCTCGCCGTCCTAGAGGCCCATATCGATTTCGACGAAGACGATCTCGACTCACTCCCTGACCCGAGGCCCACCCTGACGTGCCTTGTAGAATCCATGAGCGCCCTGTTAAAGCAAGCGGACACGGCTCGACTCCGCAGAGAAGGGGTAAAGACGGTCATCGCGGGTAAACCCAATGTGGGAAAGTCCACGCTCTTCAATGCCCTGCTCAGGACCGAACGCGCAATCGTGACACCGCATCCGGGCACGACCCGCGATTCACTGGATGAGCGATTGCTTCTCGGTGAAGAGGTGTTTGTACTCTGCGACACCGCGGGGGTCCGAGAAAGCCCCGAACCGGTGGAGGAAGAAGGCATTCGCCGTGCCAGGAGCATCATGAGCCAAGCGGACATCATTATTGCAGTGGTTGACGGCTCAGCGCCTCTCGGTCAGGAGGATCTGGAGGTAATGGCTGCATGCTCGAAGCCATCCACCGTGGTTGTCTTGAACAAAGCTGACCTGGGCAATGTGGTAGACCCGAAATCCGTCGCACTCGTGCTCGCAGAGAGGCCCCGAGTGTGTGTGAGCGCGAAAATGGGAACGGGGATGGAAGAACTGGAGCGTCTGCTCTGCACAGTCGCACAGGGCCTTGCAGGCAACCATGCACGGGATGCTGCAAGAAGCTTGACTGCCAGGGGGGCTATTCTCTTGGAATCAGCAAGGATCCCTCTCCAGAATCTCCTGGACCGGTTCCATGTGGGCGAACCGGTCGAACCGGAAATCGTTTCTCTCGAAGTCCGCCGCGCGCTTGAACCTCTCGAGGAGATCACCGGCCAACGCGTAGATGAGGGAATTCTCGACCGCATTTTCGAAAGGTTCTGCGTAGGAAAATAGTACCTGCGGAAAACAGGGACAGATGGGACTCTAGATGATATTCAACTTTAGCTAATTGATCTAAGTACCGATAAATATCTTGACTTTTACCTCTATTTGCGGTACACATGACGGAGCATCGTGAGAGGACCCTGAACAGAAGGGTTCTCCATCCCGCGGGAAATCCGGTGCGTTCCGGGGAAAGGTCGATCCCTTTGGGAGAGAACCCGACAAAATGCTTCTATGAGGGTCCAGACACTCCGGTTCATTGCCGTATGGAGGTACGCGTATGCAAGCAAGGGGATCAGTGAGAACTCCCTGTGCTTTGATAACCCTCGCCGTGCTTTTGCTGGCAACGGGTGTGGCGAGCGCCGGGGATCCGGAGATTCGGTTTCCTCACAAGATCCGGTCGTCCCATACAGGGACCTCCGATGCGGTCGTCAGCCCGTTTTCCGGAGCAAGCCACGCGAGGATAAGAGACTGGGAAGTACCGGCAGGTCAGGCGCGTCGGGAGATACTCTGCCCGATGCGAGGTTACACGATGGCGATCGGTTTTCGGCCCTTTCTCGCCGATTTAATGGGGTCTGTCAAGGCTGTGAGCAGAGGAGGAGAGGGAACGTACCTCAGCCTGCACGGCCATCTCAGGCTACCCTCGGATGGGATCATGTGGGAACTGTACACACACATGAGGACCTGGGACAAGGTGACGTGGCGACTGGAATATCTGCCTTGGGCATGGAACGGGGTCGGACACATGCCCACGGAAGGCAATTTTGCCGGACTTTTGTTTGCAGCGAATGACCCGGTAGACTCGCGGCTCAGCATTTCCACGTTCAAGATAGGCGCTGATTACGACGTGTCGTTCAGTCGCGAAGTCGTTTTCGGTCCACAGCTCGATCTCCATATGATCAAATGGACTCAACAGGTGACCAAGGGCGCGTCCGAGGCCGCAGATTTCTCACAGACCATAGTACAGCCGACGATTGGTGCACATTTCAGATATGAGCCGACGAACACGGGGTATTTTTCCTGGTTCAAGCCCTATGTGAACGGCAGGTTTAATTGGATGAGCGTCAGTGGGCTGGGACTTTCCACGTGGGATGTTGGCCTTGGAGTAGCACCGCCGTTGAGCAGGAATGTGGATGCGGGCGTGAGGCTTGGTTACCAGCAATGGAAGCTCGACGGGAGTCGAGGCCGACTGTATACGGATGTAGACGTGGAAGGCTTCTTCTTGGACATGTCGCTCCGATTCTAGTTTGTGTCTGCACGACAAAGGCCGTTATTATCGCACATCGAAACCTGCGGGCCTATGGGGCTCCGCGGGTTTTGTTTTGTGATGAACTCTATCCCTGCCAGGATCCGCGTAGGTCTCGTGAGGAAAGCGCTGGGCTCGGACGACGCACCATGCTCTTGTAACTCACTAAGATGTAAGATCTTGTTTGTGATTTCCCTTGACAGTTAATTTTGCTTGATTTAGACTTCAAGGGGACGAAGTGTTGTGGTCAAGTATGCAATTTACTTGAATTGCAATGGATTCACGGCAGCAATGACATAACCTGTCAGGTTACACACACGTATGACAACTTTCGGGAAATATGCAAAAGAGAGAATGAGAAGCCTTGGTAAAAGCCAGAAGGCCCTGGCCGAGGAATTGATTGTTTCACCCGCGTATGTCTCCCAAGTCTTGAGCGGCAAGAAGAAACCTCCGGACTTGGCCAGGCCCAAGTGCAGCAACCAGCTGAGGAAATGGTCCACATTCCTCGACGCGTCGGAAGAAGACCTCTTGGACATGGTTCGGTTCGATCTGCACAGAGTGCCCCCGCGGCCTTCTGCCAAATTTCCTCGCATGCGGGAGTTGCTTCTGAAACACGTCTCTGTTCGTGACAAGTCTTTTCCTGACGAAATACGATCCATGCCTTTACATCCAGCGGAGAATCTTGCTATTCAGACGATGGTGAGGCCTTACTTGGTCTTGCAAGAGGAATGGGAGGAAGGGCGTGCCTATGGCGCGGAGCGCTTCATGGATTTGTGTCGGTCAGCGAAATCGAACCGGGAATTCGTTGAGGGTGATCTCGTAGAGTTCTATCGGGAGCGAGTTTTTTCATGGTCGTGGGACCCTGATACAGGGGACATTACCTTTATGCCTGAGTCAGCGGAGATTCGGGTTGCGTTGGAACGGGTGAAAGCGATCCTGGACACGGCCTGGGATCTGACGCGCAGCCTCACCTTGCCTGTGGTGGGGCACGTGAGCGCAGGAGAGGGGTTCGAATTCACCGACGGCGGATTCAGCGCAGGCGAGGGCTTCGATCAAGTTGAGATTCCGCCGGGAGTGGACCCTACTCTTGCACGTGTGTTATACTGTGTGAGAATAAGAGGTGATAGCCTTCGGGAGTTCCTGTGTGATGGGGCTCTGTTGTTCATCAAACCCGAATCGTGGGAAGAAATTAAGGATGGCGATCTCGTAATTTTCAAGGATCGGCGAGACCGCAGGGCATTTGTCAAGAAAGTCGAATTCGCGGGGGACAACTTGATCCTGAAGTCCATGAACCCGCTGTACAAGAACATGGTGATGCACAGGTCGGACCTGATGTTGTTGGAAAGAGTCACCGCAATCGTACCTGTAGGGGGGGGGGTGCGTAAGGCAATACTTTCTCCAAAACAAAGCACGATGGGGGCCGGATTGCACGACATCTCAGCAACGCTGCTGGAAAAGGACTTAGTATCCCGGGTTCTGAGGAACTGGGGGGCAGAGCCGAGATGTTGAGCAAGGTCACCCGGGGCATGATTGGCCCCATGCCTGGGGTTCTCCGACAGGCTCATAGGAAGTGGACATTGCGAGTGAATAATAAGCTGATCGTAACAGTGGGAGTGGGATTGGCGCTCTTGTCGGGTGTATTGGCTGAGCAGGGGTACTGCGCGGGCAGTGCACTTCCGCCACATCTGATAACCATACAAGATGGGTTTCGCTATGGTTTTCCTCCTCACATTGAGAAGAGGGGATTAACGTTTGCGGGTCAGTCCGTGCCCTTGGCTCGCAGGGATGTCCGCAAGAGAATACTAAAGGAAATCAACTACTTCCTTCAAGATAAACGTGCCCTCCTCCTCGTATGGTTGAGCCGTGCTGACTCTCTGAAACACGTGGTGTCTCCGATTCTCAAACAGTACCGGGCTGCCGGAAGATTTCGTCTATCTCGCGGCGATTGAGAGTAGCTACAACAGTAGATCCCTCTCCTCGGCAGGCGCGTACGGATACTGGCAATTTATCAGGGCTACTGCACTCAAAGGGCCGGGTGGAGCGGATAAGTACGACTGGCGGATGAATATAACCAAATGGAAAGATGAACGAGCGGATCTGGTGCATTCGACTCGCTCCGCTGCCCGGTACCTGGCCTGGATGAATCAGGTGAAAAAGGTGAGTCTGCAAAGCAAGCCTGAGAGGGCAGGTTTCAACAATTGGTTTCTTTCCGCCGCGGCATACAATGCTGGCCCGTCACGGGTCGTGGAAAGACTGAACTCGTTTGGCGCCAAATCGGTCCTGGGACGTTGCGCTGCCCTTGGAAACCGAGAAGTATGTGCCCCGCTGGATTGCCCTGTCGTTGATCAGCAAGTATCGTAATTTCTATGGCGTGCAGGTGGCCCGGCAAAACCCGTTGTCGTTTGACACGGTCGATAAGGTACGCCTGAAGAAGGATCTGTCGTTTGCCGAAATGGCTCGCCTCATCGGGTACGACGCCACGTAAGGTCTGGTCCCTAAACACGCAGATCCCGCCTGAGAAGGGTGTGTTCCCCGCCCGTCATCGCGGAAGGCAGATCGAACACAGGATCAATGTGCCTCGAGGAACGCGTGACAAGTTCGTGGCAGGCCTTGCGTCTCACGGATACACGGGAAAGACCGCTCCCAGCACGGTCCCTGGACGTGTCCCCAAGAGGCAGGCATCGAGGTAACCTACGGGAGGGACAGGCACGGGGATTCAGTGCGCTTGTGGGGGCGTGAGGGAACTGCCCATGCCCTGTCAGAGTGCGATCGTTGTTTCCTGCGCTGTCAGAACCGCTCGACCTGGTTGAGCCATTACTTCCCGCGCCGAACCCAGCCAGAGCACCTGCCCGCGAGTTGGTCCTTGCGCTTTCACCATCCTACGCGACGCGATTTGAGTCTCACTGTCAAGAGCGAAACCTCTGTCGCACTTCGGTTGCGCAGTTCAGCAGTAGCTTCGGGCAACAGATACAAACCGTCCCCCTCTCCAAGCACATAGAGTTCTTCGTCTACCGACGCGATCACCTCGCCACGGAGACAGTACAGAAAGCGATCCGCTCCCTCTCCGTCAGCATGGAGAGGCTCACCGAGAGGTTTGAGCACAAGGATGGTCGATTCCATTCTGTTCGCGTGGACATTCGCTGTGAGCACGTGCATGGAAAAATCGTCTGTCTCGGTCAGTTTGTCTGTCAGATCTGATTTCCTGCACAGCACTGCCTTGTGATACAAGACCTCGTCCAGGAACGCTCCGGGCTTCATGTGAAAAGCTGCAGCGATCTTTGTCAGGGTGCTCAATGTGGGTGATGACTTACCGAGTTCCATCGAACTCAAATTCGACGCGGAAATGCTGGTGAGCCGCGAGAGTTCGTTGAGCGACAGCCTCTTCTTCTGTCGGAACGCCCTGATATTGGCGCCGATGTCAATGTCCGATGGAGTCATTTTCGTGACTGCAACCTCCTGGTTCAGCCTGAGGAGTGCCCCTCGTGTCGCGGCCGATCGCAGGGTGCCGATTCACGAAGGGGTTGCCTCCGGCGCATGCTCATCCGAGAAGAGCTTTTGCAAGCGCCTTGATATGAGAAATGCCTACCGCTTCCACACCTGGGGGACAAGGTGCCTGGTCCGCGTTGGGAGAGGGCACGATGATTCGCTGAAACCCGAGCCGAGCGGCTTCATGTATGCGTTCCGCTGCCCTGGAGACTCGTCTCACCTCGCCGGCAAGGCCGACTTCCCCAAAGACCAGGGTCCCTGAGGGAACCGTCCGGTCCAGATAGGAAGAGAGCAGCGCAGCAGCCATGGCCAGATCCACTGCGGGCTCACCCGTGCGGATTCCTCCTACCACGTTGAGGAATATATCGTGGTCGGTCAGCGTCAGTCCAAGTTTCTTCTCGATCACAGCTATCATGAGCGCGAGCCGCTGGGAGTCAAGCCCCAGGCACGTGCGGCGTCCTTGTCCGGGAACAGGCCCGGTCACCAGCGCCTGTATTTCCGCGAGGATCGGCCGGGAGCCTTCTACAAGAGCAGTTACCGTCGAACCGGACGCATCGTGGGGACGCTCAGCCAGAAAGATTTCGGATGGATTGGCCACTTCGAGAAGCCCGCGGTCTGCCATTTCGAACACGCCTATCTCGCTGGCCGAACCAAAGCGATTCTTCACCGCGCGAAGTATCCGGTAGGGGTGGCCGCGCTCTCCTTCAAAATAGAGCACCGTGTCCACCATGTGTTCCAGGACCTTTGGCCCTGCGAGGAGTCCATCTTTAGTCACGTGACCGACAATGAAACAGGCAGCCCCGCTCGCCTTTATGCGGCTCGATACGCTGTCGGCCACGTCACGCACCTGTCCGACGCTTCCTGGGTGGCTGGCCACGGACCGTCCGTACACCGCCTGGACAGAATCGAGCACCACTACAGATGCGGTCGCGTCGGCGATTTTTTCCACAATAGGTTCCAGGCGATTTTCCACCAGGATGAGAAAGCTCTGGGCTTTTATCCCCAGTCGCTCGGCCCGCAGCTTCAGTTGTTCCGATGATTCTTCGCCCGAAATGTAGAGCACCTGTTCACCCGTACGTGCGAGAGAGCCGAGAGCTTGCATGAGGAGCGTGCTCTTGCCAATTCCCGGATCTCCCCCCACCAGGATCACACTTCCACGCACCAGGCCTCCCCCGAGCACTCTGTCCAATTCTCCCATGCGGGTCTTGAGCCGGGGCAGCACATCGCCTTTGATGTCTGCCAGTGAAATGATGGTACCCGCCTCTCCCCTGTTTTCACCACCGGACAATGCAGGCCCTTTGGTCGTGGGGATTGCCTTTTCCACCACGGTATTCCATTCGCCGCACGCGGGACATCGGCCCATCCACTTCATGAGCTGTTTGCCGCATTCGTTACACACAAAGACGATATCGGTTTTCACGGGTGGGCTCCGAATCGAACTTTCTTCTTCTGGTGCGCTCCGTGTGTCCATACACGTCGCGCTGCTCTCGTATTTTCCCGAGTAGGTTTTGTCAAATGTCTTATCCTGTTCGTGAAGTCTTCACAACTCCTTTGGCGCCTTTGCCGCGTCTGCGAACAATGCTAGACTGAGAACATGAAGGATATCACACCGCGCTATCGTTCGCTTTCGTCATGGCTCAAGGAGACTTTCGGAGAAACGGTCCGCAAGATCTCGGTGGACGCGGGGTTGGGGTGTCCCAATCGGGACGGATCGCTCGGAACCACGGGATGCTTGTATTGCAACCCCCGGGGCTCGGGCACAGGAGCCACGTCACGTGGGGAATCCATCTCAGGCCAGATAGATAAGGGGATTCAGTTTCTGTCCCGGCGGTACGGCTGCCGCAAATTCATTGCGTATTTTCAGTCCTTCACCAACACATACGGGGCCGTCGAGCGTCTTTCGTCGATCTATGCCGAGGCCTTGCAACGCCCGGAAATTGTTGGAATAGCGATCGGCACGCGTCCTGATTGCGTCCCCGATCGTGTATTGGATCTCGTGGCAGGGTTGGGTCGAGATCGTCTCGTGTGGATCGAGTACGGCTTGCAGTCCATTCATGGGCGCACACTTGACCTCATCGCTCGCGGGCACGGCCCAGACGCCTTCTTGGATGCGGTCTCGCGGAGCCGACAACGGGGGATCCATGTGGTCGCACACCTGATATTGGGGCTGCCGGGGGAGTCCGTCTCGGACATGGTCCAGACCGCCATCGCCGTGGCAGAGGCCCGTGTGGAAGGAGTGAAACTTCATCCTTTGTACGTCGTCAGGGGAACAGGACTGGAAAAAATGTTCCTGAACGGCACATACCTGCCCATGACAGAAGCACACGCGCGGGACGCGACCCTCGCGGTTTTGGAGGTCCTACCGAGGCACACAGTCATTCATCGGATCACATCGGACCCGCACGTGGAAGAGCTGGTGGCTCCCCTGTGGATGAGGGACCGCGACGGTGTCAGGAACAGGATGCAACAAGCAATGGCCGCGAGGCATTTCTTCCAGGGGGCCAGGTCCGCTGACTCCCCCCATCAAGGCCGCGATTCGAGAGGCGATGTGTCCAAGGGCGACAAGAAGAGTGAGGCAATGCCGAAAAGAACATGAATCAACAAATTGGTGTATTCAGGATCTATTCCAGGACAAAGATTACCTCTGCAGTGATGCGATACTCCTGAATTTCACCTGCTTCCACCATGACTCTGAATTCAGTCACTTTCATTCCGGTGATATTGCGCAGCGTCTTATTGGCGCGTTCAAAGGCTAGCTTCACAGCCTCGTCGAAGCTGTTGGGGGAACCGGCTATAACTTGCGTTACGCGAGCTACTCTTCCTATGGCCATTTTTTCTCCCTCCTGCTAGGCTTGCCTCACCGGATTCAGACTAGAGGATCTGAGAACCTTTTGTCAACCGTTCTTGCAACATCGGATCATGGGCGCTGCGGGGGAGGCGGCGGCAAAACGGGAATCCACCGACGCTGAAGTTGCGCGAAGAGACTGCGCCACGAGCGGGCTTGGTCAGGGGTCAGGGTCGCGGCGATTTCTTCTTTGGCCTGTTCGAACTCTTTCATGACTTTCGGTTGGGTTTCCCTGCGTATGGCCTGTATGGCTTCCTGCCTTTCCGAGAGAATGGCCTTGACCCGCGCTGCCTGGTCATCCGAGAGGTGCAATTTCTTGCGCAAACGAGCGGTGAGGCGTGCCGGCGCTTCCTCAGGGTGGTGGATCGCATACACGAGGATCTTACGCACACAGATCACCGTTCCGCCAGCCCCGATGAGAATCCCGCAAAGGAGTATGGCGAGCCCGAGCGCTACGGTTTTCCACTTGTCACGTCTCCGAGGAGATGCAACGCCGGTCGGAGAAGGCGCAATTACCGGACTAGGGTCTCGTTTCACATTATCCATCTGATCACCCAACATATCCCAAGCATGGGGTCCATGATCGCCTCAAGGGCCAGGAAGCCGAAGAACGCCAGAGGAACCGCTGCCACTGACGAAAGTCCGGCAATCCAGGCCAATGGTCTCCTGTCATCGGGGTCGGAGGTGCGAAGAGCCGCACGCACACCTGGGAACGCATTGACCCGCGGAACAGGTTCCTGTAGCGCGGTTACCGCGAGCTTTTGCAATATTTCCACTTCTTTCATCAGTCCACCTCCACGCCGGCCTCTTGAAAGAGCTTCTTGAGTTTCCTCCACGCTCGCCAGGCTTGAACCTTGACCATGCTCTGCGTCCACCCGGTGAGCGCTGCGGTCTCCTCGACAGATCGGTCCTCCACATGTCGGAGCATCAGTACCCAATCGGTCCCGCGGCGGGAGTTTCTGGAGCAAGGCATGCAGCAGAGCAGCCGCCTGTGACGGCTCCAATGTCCCGGTTTGGTGTGCGGCCAGTTGCTCGGACCATTCTTCAATCGGCACGGTGCTCCTGGAACGTTCGAGGGTACGCTTCTTCCAGAATCGATATCCTACGGTAGTGGATATCTTCGCGAGCCAATGTGCAAAAGGGGCTCGACCTTTGTACCTCGAAAGGCTCATGAACGCCTCGACGAAAACCTCTTGAACCAGTTCGCTGTGTTCCGTCCGGTCTCTGGTAAAGCGCCACATACGCCTGGCCACTCGCTCCTGATGTCGCTCCATCAGTCTCGCATATGCATCTCCGTCGCCTTTCAGGCAATCGCGGATGTCCGGCATGTCATTTTCGTGTCCCGTAGCGCCAGCCTCCTCAATGTCGGTCACGGAGCCGTGCCCGCTCGCAATGACGGAATTGTCGTTCAGCCCGCTCACTGAAACAGAAGTCGCCCAAGTCTCTCCTGCGAGGTTCAGAGTCACCATAGCCTAGCCGTTCGCGGCAACTGCCCCTTGGGTCCGGTAACCGAGGCTTGCCACGATCTTCCCGGGTCCAGGGTTCTCAGATGGATTGATCCAGGCCCCTCAGCCAGCGCCACACAGGTAAAGCTCAAAAGATCACTGGCACATGGTATCACCAAAGGAGTCCTGCTCCTCATGATTCCCACTCCTCTGTATTTCTTCGCTCCCCAGGCGTCTTGCCGAGCAGATCCTCTGCGTGCGGTTCCCACACGCGCTCAGGAGGAGCGAGCGAGAATCCTCCGGCAGGTCTCCGCTCGCCCCATGTTATTGTTACGCTCTCAGGCGCTAATCCGGGTTGCCCGTTTCTGGGCAAACAGCGGTACTATTGCCCGATTTGATTCAGCCAGCCCGTTTCGGCCTGATCGCAGCTGGTTCTGAATTGGTGAATGCGTGCGAGTTGCCCGGCGGTCAAAGCTCCCTTGGCTTCTCCGATCACTCGGGACGCCACCACTGCCGCGTCCCCAATGGCTTTTCCCAGGTCCTCAGCCGCTTTGCGAATGGTCTGTTCGTCAGCGGGCTTGAATACCACTGCCTCTCGCAACGCCCGTTTCTTTTCGAGGATCGCTTTGACCTTCGGCTGGATCTCTTGGCGATGACTCTTCACTACTTCCGCTATCTTCTGGCGTTGTGCGTCGGTCACCTTGAGCTCTGATCTCAAGACGAGCAATCGGCCTATCTTGCCCGCGATCAAGCGAGCTATCGGAGGCATACAAATGCTCGTGGTCCCTTTTTCGCCGGAGGGCTCCCCACCCCACGAAGCGACGGCCAGGGGAAGGATTCCCAGTGTCAGCAACAATATTGCTATCATCTTCTTGGTTTTCATCGCGCTCCTCCGCAAGGTTCATACAGTTCTTTTACGTGTGAGCCGTCGATCGATCTTCGGGTCCCTTGCCATGTGAGTGCGCGGGGAGATCGCTCAGGTTACAGGTGGACACCGATTCTCTTTGAAAAGAAGAAGACCGGGGGGCTGGAGACTCCTGACGTCATGATGAAACGGCTTTCGGCCGTCCGTACCCAAGAAGATCCCAAACCTGCAGCCTGCTCCAAGTCATGCCTGCAAGAGCGAGTGGGGGTGTGAGGCACAGGCTCTTTTGGAGAGACTCTCTCGTGAAAGGGAAGGGTGACGGGTGTGTATGGGACAGGCTCAGGCCCACGCGGGTACAAGAGGGCAACGGTGTTGCGTCAAAAGGGCAGGTCTTGTCGATGAGTCAGCAATCATATCAGGCACGGGGCAGGGCCCGGGTACGTGGTCTACCCCTCTTGGGAGGGGAATTTTGCAATAATCTTCAAAAGCTGTTCCTGTGCGGATTTGTCGATTTCAGTGATTTCAAACCCCGCGTCATAAGTGAACTCACCGGTTTCATTCGTTTCGGTCCTTGTCCATCGGCACTGCGCGTCGAAGGTCAAGGGATCAATATCAGGAAACTCGATGGCCTGAATAAGGAACGAGGCCTTACGACCAATTGCGGTCTTGATTCCGACCACATGAACCCCTTTTTCTGACAAGTCCTTTACAAGCAGATCCTGAGTCAGATCGTCCAAATCGTAGATCCGCACATTGACCGGCAGATAGCACCGAGACAATTGTCGGACCTGAGCGCCCGTGACCGCACTTCGCGAAGATGGCATGTGAAATGCCAATTCCGCTTGGCTCATGACCTTTGCATCGATAAGCTTCGCGAATATGCCATGAAGCTTGTCCAACGAGAGCCCGTGTTTCTGCATGAGATCATCATTGGTCATCCCGGCCCTGACGTCCCGCACGATTTCCGACGCCTTGATTTTTCGTTTGAATGACACAGCTCCCTCCGTGAACGGGGTAGGACATAGATTCCAAGTCCTTGTCCGGAAAGGTTGCCTCTTCTTCGAGCCCTGATCGTCGCGCTGAAGGCCGCAAACAGGCCTCTAGTAATGGGCCGGGCATGCGGCTGGGGCCTCTCCCGTCAATTGGCGCATGGAGGATACCCGCGTCACTGCAGAGCAGCTTCGACGGAATCAAAAATCGGCAGCATGACGCCGAAGCCCGAGATCTCAAAGACTTTCTTGACCATCCCTTGAAGCGCGCAGCAGCAAAGGCTCCCTTGCGCCGCCTTGGCTTTTTGGGCTCCGATGAGAATCGATCTCAGACCGGCGCTGCTCACGTATTCCAGTTTCTCCAGATCGACCACGATCCTGCTCTCTCCCTGAGCCAGGATTTCTTCTATCTTTTGTTGAAAATCAGGGGCGGAGATGGTGTCGATCCGTCCCGTGACACAGACGACCACCGCGTGTCCACCTTTCTTGACGTCAATTTCCACGAACGCATCCTCCTGTCTTGCTTTCCGAGACTCGGTTCCGGGAACAGCGTGGAAGCCCCGCAGCTCTCATACGAGAGAGTACCTCAGCTTCCCCCGACGTATGTATCATAGACTGCAGCGTCCTATTCAGTCCTTTCTCGTGCGTTTCCAATCCGCGTGGACCATGTCGAAAATCGTTCGGCCCCAGTCCGAATAGAGCTGAATAGTTTCAAAGTCGGGTTCGCAGAGAATCTTCTGCATCAACAGGCCGTCTTGATCGAACCATCGAGGCAACAACCCACCGAAAAAGTAATTCTTGTTCCTCATGATTTCTACCGCCTCACCCACCCAAGGATCGCTCAGTTTCAACCACACCTGCAGGACTGTGGCGTTGTCCGTGACTGCACGGCTTTCCAGATTGGTGAGATAATCCAGAAAGTCGCTGCCCGTTTCGAGCATAGCAATGCGGGCCACTCGAGCAAAATCAAAAATGGACATGCTCGCCTTTGACACGACTGAGGAAGGGAGTTTCTGATCGGCCCGAGAGAATTCGCGAGCATATTTGAGCCGCGCATAAATGAGCGACAACTGATTGTCATATGCTGCGGGCAGGAAAACAGCGTGGGGCCTGGGCACGTACGTGCGAAAAGCCAGAAGAGCAGCGAACGCGGCCCGATGCGCTGCGTTCCGTGTCATAGGCCTCGGCAGGCATAAGAGCCACTTCCAGTGCGGTCTCGGTGAAATCAAACTTCTCTACGAGCTTCTGCATGTGCGTATGGTTGCACACGGGTTCGCCGTACATCACCTCGATGTATTCTTGTGCGGGTCCCCACTGGTTGTAGAGGAAATCCAGCAACTTGCTCGTGATACCCTGGTTACGGTACTCTTTCAGGACTAACCCCGCGCCAGCCTCATACGCAAGATCGTACGGCGCCGATCGAAACAGATGCTCCACTCCCACGACATCTCCTTTGGGCGTACGTGCGACCAGCGAGAAGCACTTCCCCGTCGTGTTGGCCTCGGTCAAAGCCTTTTCGTCGTAGAACATCCTGACCGGATATCCGTCCCCGTACACCGCCCGAAACAGATTGACAATGCCTGCAGCGTCTTCGGGACAAAACACATCCATCTTGTAGGACTGTCCAGGTTCAATGATCCTTGCCTTATTGTCGTCAAATTCGTTCATGTGGTTTTCTGTGTTGCCTCTCTGCTCCTCATTCCGCACGTGAGCAAGCTTCCGAACCGATTCAACTCGGTCGTGTTTCACGTTTTCCGCGACCGACCAACGGCGCGGCAACCACCAGTCCCGCGGCCAAGATCGTTGCGCATGTGTAATACAACGGGGGATAACCCCAACGAAGGAGAACGGCTCCTCCCAGAAGAGGGCCGACAAAGAATCCGGCCTGGAACATCTCCATGACCAGATTGGAGTTCAGGGCCCGGAACCTGGGCTCAGACACATCGAAAACAAGACCGCTGAGCAGCGGCATGGCCACTCCCCAGCCAAGTCCCAGCCACAATCCTATCCCGAAGAAAAGCGTGGGGGAGGACACATGGGCTAACACCACATATCCCAAACCAAGCGTCGCGAGGGAGGCAATGAGCATTTTCCCTTTGTCCAATTTATCAAACATGGACCCCACGACCACACGGACCAGGATCTCCGTGAAGGTCGAAAGGGTGAAGAACCATCCTGAGTTCGCGATCCCGAGGGTCTTTCCGTACCCTTCGAGGAAATAGAAGACCGGGGTGAAAGACGTCCACACAAGGAGCGACAGCACGAGTAATATCACGATACGCCATTGTTTCACATTGGCGATTGCGTCCCGGAGCCCGATCTTGGCTCCGCCAGTACCCTCCGCATCGCTTCTCGCTCCGTCCACCCACAGGAGCAGAGGAAAGGCCAATACCATCAGCGCAGCAGAAAGATTCAGTACGCGGTCGAAACTGCCCGTCCAACGAATCAGCGGGTCCATCAACGGAGGAATCACCGCGTACGGCAATAGGGTGATCACGGAGAAAAGGCCGAATGCCTGACCACTCTTGTCGCGGGGAATACAACCGACAAGCTTGCTCAGCACCGCGGTAACCAGCACCACGTATGAGGCCCCGTGAAATGTACGGATCACCGCCATGCTGAGGAAATCCTGAGCCCAGTTGTACGACGTCAGTGCCACAATCACAAGGAACGCGCTGATCGCGATCCATCGCTTAGCATTGTCAGGATGAAGGAAGGGGCTGATTATGGGCCTGATCACCAGGACGGACAGGGAAAAGGCCGCTATTAAGAATCCGAAGGATTCCGCGGGGATCGGCAAGGTGCCAAGGTACACGTGAAACCGGAAAAATACCGAAATGTTGCAAAAGGCAAGAAACACGATGGCATTGAGGGCCACGAACTCCCTGGTGAACAGTCCTTTCGGATTCGGTTCTGCTTGCACCTCTTGAGATTCTCCCTCATGGTGGTGATTCGGACTGCGACCGCCATTCTGTGATCGCGTCATAGACTTAGCTCCGATCGCAGCGGTACTCCATGAGCCGGAGCAGGAGGGCACCCGCGACGTGGCGACGGTATGCCGCGCTGGCCCGGATGTCGTCGATCGGCGACACTGCTTTCTCCACGAGTGGTCTCACCGCGTCCAATTCCTCAAGACAAAGAGGCCTACCGGTCAAGGCAGCCTCCACGTCCGGCGCCATGACCACACGAGGTCCCACACTTCCCCATGCCAGCCTGATAGCTCTGATCGTCCCGTCTGGCGAAAGATCGAGGAGACCGGCCAGGCTCGCCACCGCGCACGCCTGGGCCTTGCGTTTACCCACTTTCTCGTAATGGTGAACGTTCCAGGTCCGATCCTTCTTCAGCCACACGCCTCGCACCACCTCGCGTGGGCCCAGCGCAATCATTCCCGGCCCCTGAATGAAATCGCGTATCGCCATTCGTCTGGAGCCCCCGGCTGAACAGATTTCCACTTCGGCTGACAGGACGTGAAGGGGAGTCAAGGTATCTCCGGCAGGAGAGGCCGTTACGATATTCCCGCCGATGGTTCCCATATGACGAACCGGAGGAGATCCCAGAGTGCTGAGGGCCTCGGTGAGAACCGGGAACCATCTCGCCAGGAGAGGATTTTCAAGCAGAAGACTGTGGGTGGTGGCCGCTCCGATAAAGACCGCATCGTCCTGTTCCCGGACCCCCTGGAGTTCCTCCACACGCGCGATACAGACCAGCGCGAAAGGATCCTGAAGCCTCGCATGCACACGCACCAGCAGGTCGGTCCCGCCCGCATAGATTGTCGGGCAAGGTTCTTTTTCCAGGGTTTTCCACAGCTCATCTAGGGTCCGCGGCAGAAACACCTCTCTCATGAGTGTTCCTCGTTCTCGGCTTGGCAGGCGACCCGCTCGACCGCGTCCACGATTTTCTGATACCCCGTGCATCTGCACAGATTACCGGCCAAACCGTCTCGGATCTGAGACCTTGAGGGGCGAGGGTTCCGGCGAAGGAAGTCCACCGTGGCAAGGACCATGCCGGGAATGCAGAAGCCGCATTGGACTGATCCATGCTCGACAAACGCTTCCTGGATCTCGTGAAGACCTCGCTCGGACTCGATCCCCTCGATGGTCGTGAGCTCGCGACCTTCGAGCTGAGCCGCGAGCATGAGGCATGAGAGACGGCTCTCACCATCCACCAGCACCGTGCAGGCCCCACAATCGCCCGCGGCGCAAGACTCTTTCGTGCCTGTCAAACCCAGATCTTCCCGGAGCACGTCCACTACCCGTCGATCTGCAGGCACGTCCACCCGGGTCTCGGTGCCGTTCAACGTAAACGTTATTTTCACCCTGAGGTCTCCTGATCCTGTTTCTTTCTCAAGGCAGCCAGCACGCGTTCTGCGGTCAGGGGAGACTTGCACACCCTGACGCCGCACGCGTCGGCCACCGCGTTTGCCACGGCAGGAAGAGGTCCGGTCATGGCAACCTCTCCCACGCCCTTGAGCCCGAACGGCCCGGTGGGCTCATGGATCTCCACTGCCGTGGAGTCGATTTCCGGTATGTCCGGTGCGGTCGGGATAAGGTACGTGGAAAAGTTCGGTGTGTGCACAGTGCCCTGTTGCGCCACGAATTCCTCGCACAGCGCAAAGCCGAGCCCCTGTGCAATCCCTCCTTGAATTTGCTGTTCATAGATCTGTGGGTTGATGATGGTTCCGGAATCGGTGACTGCAACGAAGCTCTTTACCTCGACCTGTCCGGTGATTTCATCTACTTCCACTTGTGCCACATGCGCGGCGTAAGAGAAAAGGGTATGCGCCATTCCGTGAAGCTTGAGGTTCCTGTCCTCGGTGATAGGCTCTGGCGCGGTCGGTGCCCTAAAATGATGGGTCGCGACCCGCTCCGCTTCGTTCAAAAAACCTGCGAGCTGACTAAGAGGAATCTCTTGGCCGGTGAGAAGATTCCTGACGTATCCAGGAACAAGAGTCAGGTCTTCTTTCCCGCGCGCCATGAGCAAATCCGCTGCACGCTGGAGCATCCGGTCTTTAAGCGTCTCTGCCGCTCCGATAAGCGCATTGCCAAAGGTGTACGTGCATCTACTCGCGGACGCGGATCCGCTGCGAAGGGTACGATCCGTGTCAGGCTGAATCAGCCCGATGCAATCCGCGTGCTGTCCCAGGAGAGCGCCCACTATCTGGAGGTTTGTGCTCGCGTTGCCTTGCCCCATGTCCACCACTCCGCAGTACACGAGGATCTTTCCCTCGAGCGTCAACTCCACCTTCGCGTTGGCATAGTCAGGCACCACAGGACCGTATCCCGATCCCAGCATGACTGCCGCCAGGCCCACCCCCCGGCGTTTGAACATGCCTGCTCCGGATTTCCATGCAGCGCGGTCTCTCCAGACCGGATGTTCACGAATCTTCTCCAGGCACTCAACCAGTCCTGTGGAACATACCAAGGTCTTGCCCACGCAGTTGCGGTCACCTCGCGTCACCGCGTTCTTGAGGCGCAGTTCCAAGGGGTCCATACCCAGCTGCGCTGCCAGTATGTCGATGGTCTGCTCTACTGCGGCAGTAACTTGAGTGACGCCAAATCCTCGGAAGGCCCCGCTGACGGGATTGTTGGTGTACACGGCCATGCCTCTCAGACGCGCGTGGGGGATGCGGTACGGCCCGCCCGCATGTTCCAGGCCCAGCGTGAGCACCACTCCGCCCAGGTGGTCGGTACGGCCCGGTATCCAGGTGCAGTCGTGCATCCACAAAGTGCAGGGTTCCGTCTTTCTTGGCTCCCAGTCTATAGTACATGCGTGCGGGGTGGCGCTTGCTTCCGGAACAAAAGGACTCTTCCCGGTCCCACCACATTTTCACCGGTCTACCGTCAGAATGCAGTGCAGCCAAGCCGAGCAACGACTGGACAGTCACGCCGTCCTTGCCGCCGAACGCGCCTCCCACGTACGGCACGATGATGCGGACCATGGAAGGATCCAGCCCCAGAGCCTCCGCTAGTTCCGCGCGATCGCGAAAGGGCGTTTGGGTGGAACACACTATGACGAGCCTGCCGTCCTTCTCCACACGGGCCCAACCTGATTCGGTTTCCAGATAGGCATGTTCTTGCCAGGATGTCTCGAAAGAGGATTCCGCGATCACTTCGCATTCGTGTTCCGCTTCCTCCCCGGAACCGATCTTGAGATCGCCCTTGAGGAGAATGTTGCCTTCGGCACTGTCTTCGTGCACCAGCGGAACGCCCTCTTCCAGGGCCAGGTGCATGTCGAAAACGCCGGGCAGAGGTTCGTACTCGATCGAGATGAGGTCCAGGGCTTGGGTGAGGATGCGTCTGTCCTCGGCCAGCACCAGGGCCACCGCGTCGCCGGCATGACGTACTTTGTCGTCAACCAGCACCGGTTGATCTTTTCTTACCACCCCCTGCCTGTTGGTTCCCGAGACATGCTCATGGGTGAGCACGCACAGGACGCCGGACAACTTCTCCGCGTGACGCGTGTCAATGCGTTTCACACGGGCATGAGGGATACCTGCTCTCTTTGCCCCGGTCCACACGAGACCTTCGCCATAATAGTCGGCCGCGTACTGCGTTCGCCCGGTAACTTTCTCGTACGTGTCCGCACGCGGCGCGGTAACGCCGATGCTCAGAGTCCGGGGGGGGCTCAAGTTCTTGGCCGAAGGGTTCGCGTGCTGAATTGAGGGAAAAGGGTCTTGCTTCATCTTTCATGAATCTTTCTGTAAAGGCCGCTGTGACCGCTTTTGATCCCTCTCTGAAAGGATGTCGCCCAGAGCCTCAGTAAAAGCCTTCATCGCGTCCATCGCTGAGACCGTGACTCTGATGTGATTGGGAAAGCGGAAGCCGGTCATGGAGCGCACCATGACTCCGCGGGTCATGAGCTTGCGATAGGCCAGCGTGTCGCTCATGGGGAGTTTGAGCATCATGAAGTTGCCCTCTCCGGGCACAAAAGGTATTTTGAGTCGCGTAAGCTCTGTAGTGAGAAATTCCTTGCCGTTGCGCACCATTTCCCGAGTGCGTTTCACGTGCTCGTCAGCGTGAACCGCAGCCAGAGCTGCTTCCTGGGCCAACACATT
Source organism: uncultured delta proteobacterium (assembly GCA_963760985.1). GTDB lineage: Bacteria > Desulfobacterota > Desulfomonilia > Desulfomonilales > Desulfomonilaceae > JACRDG01. The sequence goes on from CAVXFM010000005.1 coordinate 318,246, forward strand.
CACGGAATATACGATGCAGGTGCGCCGGATCGCGTTTACCAGGGGAAGCTGAGCCGCGAGGTATCCGATTCGAAGCCCGGCCAACGCGTACATTTTAGAAAAGGTCCGGAACACCACGAGATTGGGATACTCTTCTATGAGGGACATGCCGTCCGGAAAGTCTTCAGCCTCGACAAACTCGCAGTACGCCTCGTCTATCACGACCACCGCTCGGCCATCCACTGCCTCGAGAAAATTTCGAAGCTTCTTGCGGCTCCAATAGGTGCCGGTGGGATTATTGGGGTTGCACACAAAGAGGACTTTCGTGCGTGGGTCCATCCTATGCAACATGGCGCGGTCGTCGAACGCGAGGTCTCGCAGAGGGACCAGCCTCGCCTCGATCCCGGAAAACGTGGCCACCCATTCGTACACCGCGAAGGTCTTGTCCGCGGTGATGATGTTATCACCCTGTTCGCAGAACGCCTTGATGACGAAACTAATCACCTCATTCGCACCGTTGCCTACCAGAAACTGATCAGGGTGCTTGTCAAATTTCTCCGCGAGTCGGTGACGCAGGTAGTAGGCGTCCCCGCTGGGGTACACGGCTGCTCTGCAGGGATCGAAATTTCTCAGGGCTTCCTGGGATGCGGGAGGCGGACCGAGCGGGTTTTCATTGTTGTTCAGCCGGTACAGGCGAGAACAACCATAGAGCTTCATCAGTTCCGCGTCGGGCTGGCTTGGGATGTATGCCTCGAAGCGCTTGATGTACTCCGGCAGGAGTCTGTCCAGAGCCCAGCCGTTCATAGGGATGTCTCACCGGTCTTGTACCTGGAAAATGACCAGATCGCCCTTTCCCGCGTACGGGAGCACGAGGCGCGGCTCGAAGCCGGTGGCCGAGAGCGCGGGGGTAAAGTGGCAATGCCAGGATTTCCCCAGGTCCATCTCAAACATGATGTTGGGAAGTCCGTCTTTCAAGAGGGTTTCCACATGGGCTTCGAGGATATGGGTCGCATCGGTCCCCCACCAGACAGGATGAAGGATGGCTCGGCCCTGGCGCCGGTCCAGGTCCGCGGACAACACCGAGTAGGGTGAGACGGACTCACCTTCCTCCTTGGCCGGCCTGAGTTCCCTGGCAAAGACGAGGCGTCGGTATTCCCGTGTCAGGAAAGGCTCGATCAACACATGAGTCCATACCGCAAGCCCCCGATCTTCCTCAAGATGCCGGTAACACGGGTTCATTTCCACCGTGGACCCGTCCGGCTGGCGAAAGACAATGCTGCCCAACGGCTCGAAGTAGTCTTCCGGAAGCTCGGGAGTCGGGTACCGATTGATCAACGCGATGGCGGGAGTCCTGGCCACAGACGAGATGAGAAAATCGATCAGTGCTCGGGGTACGTCCGAATCCGCTGGCTGACCCCACACGTACGGACCGAAGAATTCGATCATCCTGGCGCCTTCCCTCCACCAGAGCAGACCTCCACCGATATGGCCGGCCTCGTCGAAAGCCAGCGCTGCTGCATACTCCCCGGAGGCGACCATGTCCACCACTTTGCCGGGAAAGCCGAAGCTCTTGGGAACACTATACGACGCGTAGTATTCCTTCAGCATCCGCAAGAAGACCTTAAGCTCCTCCCTGTCCGGGAATCTCACGATGCACCGATCGAGTGGCAGTGCGGGAGGAACGTGTAATTCAGTGAACCCGGGATAGGACCTTTCCTTGATCAGCGTGAGCCTCAGGCCATCACCTTCCTCGGAGACCCGTAGGCGATCCACCATCCGCGACGCGATCAGAAGCCCTGTCTCGTCAAGGCATGTCGGGTCGTCGATTACGGAACAAGTGAGATTGAAAGCTCGCATGGTGAAATCACGCGCTTCGAACAGAAAATCTTCCTGCACATAATATCCGCACCCCTGGCAGCGTATCTGGACTGGCTTTCCTGGTGCAGCAACCCTGCACAAGTACGCGAAGATTTCTTCGGTTGCCAGGGTAAGAGCAAGTGCTTCAGGATCACCGAGCCCCAGGGGGCCGGCCGCATTTTCGACAAAGCAGGTGGCCAGTGGCAAGAAAGCCAGATCGGCCTTGAGCGTCAGCGTGACATCCTCAGGAGAAACTGTGTGCAAAACGCGCTCCGTAGTACCCTTTAGGATGAACCCCATGAAAAGGAACTTATGCGTTGAGCCAACTGCTCATCAATTCGCCGGTCGTGCACGGATCATGCGGCCAAACGGCGAGATCAAGACAATGGATTGCCGGAGATAACCACACCGTGGAATGATGCGCTGGTGCAGTCACTCAGCGACGGCCGGGATACCTAGCCACGGCAATTTACCATCTCATTTACGGAGACACAAGCTTGTACAAGCATTCATCCGCGTGACGCATGGAGAAATGCACCGACGATCGTATGGAGATGCTATAATCGCGTTATACTCGGCCAAGAATTTGATGCGAGCCGGGAGGTAACACCGCTTGGACCTCTCTTCGTTTGGAAAATGGATGGTTATCGGGGGGTTGGCACTGGCAGCCCTAGGTATGGTGGTCTGGCTTCTGGGCAAAACGGGAATCCCTTTCGGCCATTTGCTCGGTGACATCCACGTGGAGCGGCCTGGATTCTCGTTCAGCTTCCCGGTGGTTACCTGCGTGATTCTCAGCGTTGTGATTACGGTGATCCTGAACATCGGTACTGTGGTTTTTTCGCAAATAGGGGCACCTGAGTCGTCAAGCGGGCGCGTGTCGAATGTGGTCCGCTGTCCTTTCATGACACGCTGAGACGCAAGGCCTCATTCCCGAAACGGTTCAGGCAGAGAAGCCTCGTCACCCGGGAAACGCTCTGAAGCTCCGGAGCGCGCAGGAAAGGAAGGAGAAGAGCCTCGTGCAGTTCCCCATTCGTTCAAGCATCATGGTGAAGATGACTCTCCTCGTCGTGGTGGGGACAGGCGCGGTTCTGACGCTGATTCTGGTTTTCAGCGGCCTTTACTCCCACAAAATCATTCTGTCCGATGCGCAGACAGCAGCACAGGACAAAGCAGTCTCCCTCGCGAGCCAGATGGACGAAGAACTCGGAGCGGTGGTAAAGATCGCCAAGAACCTTGCTCTTGCACTGGAGTTCGGCCAGTGGGACAAGTCCTCGACATTGAATCTCCTCAGGCATGCAGTGGAGGAGAATACGGAGATATTCGGTTCGACCATTGCGTTTGAGCCCTACGCGTTTGCCTCCAACATCAAGGCTTTTGCTCCGTACTTCTGCCGGGATAAGACAGGATTGAGATACGTGCAACTCGGTGACAATGCGTACGACTATTTCTCCAAAGACTGGTACAGCATTCCACGCGAAATGGAACGAGCCTCGTGGAGCGCGCCGTACTTCGATGAAGGCGGCGGAAATGCGCTGATGACCACCTATTCGTGTCCTTTTTTTCAGCCTGAGGCAGCAGGCAAGCCCCGAAAACTCAGAGGAGTGGTCACTGCTGACATATCCCTTGACCGACTCACGGAACAGGTCTCCGCGACGCGTATCGCAAAAACGGGATTTGCGTTCCTTATTTCGCAGAACGGCACGTTTCTCGCGCACCCTGACAAGAGGCTCATCATGCGGGAGTCTCTCTTCAGCCTTTCAGAAGAGAAGGGGGAACCCTTTCTCCGAGAGATCGGTCGCGACATGATAGGCAAGAAAAAGGGGTTTCTCGATGCGCGTGAGACGCTTACGGGAACGGATTCGTATCTGGCATATGCCCGCTTACCTCACACGGGCTGGTCGGTAGGAGTGGTGTTCCCCAAGCATGAGCTGTTTTCCGAGGTGACCGAGCTTCATTACAAAATAGGGGAACTCGCAGTCTTGGGCGTCATTCTTCTCTTGGCAGTAAGCTTTGTTTCCGCTCGTTCACTCACCGGTCCACTCCGGCTCATGGCCCGCGCGACACGAAAAATTGCCGGAGGGGACCTGAACGTGGATCTATCCCGCATCGGCAGACAGGACGAAGTAGGCCAGCTCGCGCAGGCGTTCGATCACATGACCGAAGATCTGCGCAAGTACATTAAGGACCTCACGGAAACGACAGCGGCCAAGCAGCGTATTGAAAGCGAGCTATCCATAGCCGCGACCATTCAGCGAAGCATGTTGCCGTCGAAGTTTCCCGCTTTCCCGGAAAGGGATGAATTTGACATCTTCGCGCTTATGAGGCCAGCGAAAGAGGTTGGCGGCGACTTCTATGACTTCTTTTTGATCGACGACGACCACTTGTGCGTTGCGGTAGGCGATGTGTCGGGCAAAGGAGTGCCCGCAGCTCTGTTTATGGCGGTCACCAAATACCTCATCGAAGCGGCCGTAGGAGCGGGAGATCCGCCGAACCTTGCGCTCCGGAGGGTGAACGCTCACTTGGAAAAAAACAACGACTCCTGCATGTTCGTGACCATTTTCCTTGGAATATTGGACCTGCGGACCGGAGAATTTCTCTACGCAAACGGCGGGCACAACCCACCGGTGCTCGCGGAAACTAATTATGACACAGCCTTCCTGGGCCACCCAGGAGGACCGGTCGTGGGTATCATGGAGGATGCGGAATTCCGGATGGACCGCCTGGTTCTGAGTCCGGGAGCACTTCTCTTGGTATATTCCGATGGCGTGACCGAAGCATTCGACGCGAAGGGAATCGCGTTTGGCGACGAAGGACTGAGGGACACAGTCAATCGGTTGAGGGGAGAATCGGCAGAGAGCCTTTCCACCGGCCTATTGCAGGAGATCGATGCCTTTTGCTCCGGTGCGCCCCAGGCGGATGACATCACCATCCTGACCCTGCGCTTCAAGTGATGGACTTATGCACAGTCGTGGCGCTGCACGCACGCGGGGCTGGGATGCCACGGCTCGCCGGCTACCAGTGGCACCTCCAGACGCCATCGCTCTTGGTGGATGAGAGCAGGGGTTATAGTCGTGCGGATCAGGCGAAATCGATACTATCACCGCTCTTGACTTGCCCGCCTGTGATGATGCGGCAGAATACGCCTTTTTCCGGCATGATGCACTCGCCCAGCGTGTGGTAAATCGCGCACCGGGTGTGACATTCCTTGCCGATCTGTGTTACCTCGAGAACCGCGGACTCGCCGACCTTCAATCGGTCTCCCACCTTGACAGCGCCGAGATCGAACCCTTGCGTGGTGAAATTCTCGGCAAAGCTGCCTGGTCTGACATCAAATCCTTTATTTGCCATGGTCTGGATTTCTTCCATGGAGAGAAGTGACACCTGGCGGTGCCAGTCCCCTCCATGGGCGTCGCCTTCCAAACCAAAGCCTTCCTGAAGAAAGCCGGATCCCACATCAGCCTTTGGGGTCCCCTTTCGCTTGCTCGTGCATACGGCTATGATCGTTCCTGCCGACATTAGTTGATTAGTCCTCTTCTTCCGCCTTCTTCCCTGAGGCTTCGATGATCTTTTCCGCGAGGTGCGCAGGGACCTCCTCGTAATGAGAAAACTCCATCGTGAAGATGCCGCGGCCCGACGTCATGGACGTGAGATCCGAAGCATATTTGAGCACTTCGGACATCGGCACCTGAGCCCTGATCACCTGGTTGCCGCCTTTCGCGTCCATCCCCAGTATCCGTCCACGCCGCGAGTTGAGGTCACCCATCACGTCCCCCATGCAATCGTCCGGGCTAATGACTTCCACCGTCATGATCGGTTCCAGCAGCACAGGATTCGCCTGAAGGACCCCTTTCTTGAACCCTTTGGAAGCCGCGACTTTGAATGCCTGTTCGGACGAATCCACTTCATGGTATTTGCCGTCGACCACGGTGACTCGCACGTCAATGACCGGATGCCCTGCGAGCGCTCCACCCTGCATGGCTTCAATCACGCCCTTTTCCACCGCGGGTATATACTGTCTGGGGATCACGCCCCCGACGATTTTATCCACGAATTCGAATCCCGTTCCCCGCGGCAAAGATTCCAGTTCCAGCCAAGCCACGGCAAACTGCCCTCGACCGCCTGTTTGCTTCTTGAGCTTGCCTTCGACCCTGGCTTTACCCTTTATGGTTTCCTTGTACGGGACCTTGGGCGTGTTGAGGTTCACATCCACGCCGAATTTTCTCTTGAGTTTTTCCGCGGTGACTTCAATGTGGACCTGTCCCATGCCGGAAATGAGAAACTCGTTGGTCCGCGGGTCTCGGGAAACGCTCAGCGTCGGGTCTTCCTCTCCGAGCTTGGCAAGGCTCTGGGTGATTTTGTCCTCGTCTCCTTTGGCCTTGGGCTCGATTGCAAAAGAAATCACTGCCTGAGGAAGGGGAGAGCGCTCGACAATAATGGGTGCTTTTTCATCGCAGAGTGTGTCGCCGCTCAGGGTTTCCTTGAGCTTTGCCACAGCCACGATGTCACCCGCCTGAGCGGACTCCAAACCCTTCTGGTGCTTGCCCTGAATGGCCAGGAGTTGCCCGAAACGCTCTTTGGTGGCACGCGTGGAGTTGAACACCGTGGAATCCGGCGTGAGCTTACCCGAAAGGATACGAAAGAGCGACAGACGTCCCGCGTACGGATCTGCCAAGGTCTTGAACACGTACGCTGCAAACGGCGCATCTGCGGAGGCTGCCCGTGACACCTCCTCACCTGATGGGGTGCGTCCGACTACAGGTGGAAGATCCGCGGGAGATGGGCAGGCGTCCGAAATGAGGTCCAATAATGGCTGAATCCCCCGGTTGAACAAGGAAGAGCACAACAGGACGGGCACAAAGACCTTGTTCAGAATTCCTTGCTTCAGCGCAGCAGAAAGGTCGTCCGCTGAGAGGGTTTCGCCTTCCAGGTACCTCTCCATCAGAGCGTCGTCGACTTCTGCCAGGTCTTCGATGAGCACGTCCCGGTGGGCCTGGGCCTCGTCTGTCAGATCCGCGGGTATGTCCCCTCTCGACGGGGTCTTGCCGTCACCGTCAAAGGTAACCGCTTTCATGGAGAGCAGATCCACGACGCCTTTGAAACCGGCCTCTTTCCCAATGGGGGTCTGCAGCACCAGAGGCTTGATCTGGAGCACATCCCTGACATCGCTAATGACCTTTTCGTGATCCGCGCGCTCCCTGTCCATCTTGGTAATTGCCAGCAGTCTGGGGCAACCTCTGGCTTCTATGCTTGCCAAGACCTTTTCGGTAAGCGGCTTGAGAGAGTCGACCGCATCCACGCACAGAATGGCTATGTCGGCAGCTTGGAGGGCAGCGGACACCTCTGCGGAGAAATTCGGATCGCCGGGCGTATCGAGCAGGTTGATCTTCTTTTTCTTCCACTCGACGGTGAACAAAGAGGTGCCTATGGTGATTCCTCTCTTCACCTCTTCCGGCTCAAAATCCAAGTTTGAAGTCCCATCAGTGACCTTGCCCATGCGGTCAACGGCCCCGGAGTCTAGGAGCATGGCCTCGCACAAAGTCGTCTTCCCGGAACCCGCATGGGAGACGACCGCCACATTACGCACATCTTCTGTCTTGTATTGCTTCATTGGCACCCCTTTGGATCAGGACACCGGGGCAGCCGATGCCCGAACTTGCTCTGATGGACGTGACCGCTTGGCAGCGGGGGAGAACCGTACGACTCCGTGTTCGAGAATTCGGTAGGTTTCAGTATCCCCTGGTCGCCGCAGCCGTGGAAGGACGGCCTCAGGTTTCGCGCGTGGACACGATAAAACATTTAATTAACCACATTACTAGCTCCCGCGTCAAGGTGGGAGCCTGAAAAATCAGTGGATTTTTTCCCACCATGTTGCATGTTCGTGCTCAGTCCCGGAGAAGTTCCGAGGGGGGAGGGTGCATTGCAGGGGAAAAACGGGTGCGCAACGCACGCGTTCATCCCAGGATGTTGTCCGCGGTCAGCAAGGCGACTTCGAGGACGGGTGCATGCATTGCGCATTCGTATACTTTCCGGTCCGCCGTTTTTTTTGATTCCCAAACGTGTTTCCAGTAGAATGATCGGAACACGGTTCCAAAGTTCCTTAGTCCAACCGCTATCTTGGGTCTCTCGACCATGGGATAAGAGTCCGGCCATGAAAACCGACGGAAAAACAAAGGAAGAATTGCTCGACCAACTGGCCGAGACGCGCTTGCGTATCACCGAGTTGGAAACCGCTCTGGGCTACCCGGACAAGATGGAAACCACATGCGTGGTGGATTCTCATCTTTTCCATCTGTTTTTTCAGAACGCGCCCGTGGGATACCAGTGTCTTGACGAACAGGGGCTGTTATTGAGGGTAAATCGGGAATGGACCAGTCTCTTAGGGTACTCGGAAGAGGAAGCAGTCGGGACTCGCTTTGACGACTATGTGGCGCGGAGCCAAGATGATGCAGCAGTGAAATCCCCGCTGCTCGTGAAAACAGAGCCACGTACCCGAGGGCTAGAGCTGGACATGGTGAGGAGGGACGGATCCACCATCACCGTGTCCATCGAGTGCACGAGGGTGAAGGACGAGCAGACCGGATCGAGACTCGTGCTTGGCATCCTCCGCGATGTGACCGAAAAGAGACGCATTGCTCGCGCGATCGAGCGCGCCAAGAGGGAATGGGAGCATACGTTTGACGCGGTTCCCGACCTGGTGGCCATCTTGGACGAACGCCACCATATCGTGAGACTGAACAAACCCATGGCCAACAGGCTGGGCATTGATGTCCGCGATGCCGTGGGAATGGCCTGCCACGAGGTCGTTCACGGTGTTGCGGTTCCTCCGAGTTTCTGTCCCCACAGAAAGCTTTTGGAAGACGGGAAAGAGCATTCGATAGAGATTCACGAGCCGAGGCTCGGTGGAACATTCATGGTGTCAGCTTCTCCCATTTACGACGAACGCGGCACGCTCATGGGAAGCGTACACGTGGCGCGGGACATTACCGACCGAAAACACGCGGAGCAAGCGCTTAAGCGCGCACACGACGAATTGGAAACCCGCGTGAAAGAGCGAACAAGGGAACTGGCCTCTGCCAATGAACTACTCCAGGAAAAAATTCGCACGATTGATCAATTGTACGAACATGTGGTTCTCTCAGGCAAAGCCAAAGCCATCGCGGATCACACGGCCGAAGTTGCGCATGAGTTGAGACAGCCGCTCGCGATTATCGGTGGCTTCGCTCGCAGAATCGCACGCAAGAACCGTTTCGGCGAACCAACGGATGAAGAGTCTCGTGAGGATTTCTCTCATATCATCAGGGAAGTGGAAAGGCTGGAGAAGATTCTGGACCGGCTCATCGATTTCAATAGACGCGAAAGTATCGGTCTGGAGTGCACAAATCCCAACGAGCTTGTCGAGCATGTGCTGGAAGTGAACAGCTTACGGCTTCAGGAAAAGGACTTGCGCGTGGTGCTGAACTTGAACACACAAGTGGGGGAAATTCTCCTCGACCCGGATCGTTTCCAGCACGTGATTCGCAACCTCGTGGCAAATGCCATTGAGGCTTCGCCCAACTCGGAAGCGGTTTACATTGAAACGGGGCTTTCCCGCCCCAGCGAAAAGGCGCGAGAGACGGGCCATCTGGACGCAGACACCTATTTCGTGATGAAGATCAAGAACCGAGGGAATGTCATCACGCGGGCGGAACTTGAAAAGGTCTTCAATCCTTTCTTCACCACCAAAGACTCCGGCACAGGCCTGGGCCTCACGTTGTCCAAGAAAATCGTCGAAGACCATAAAGGATCGATCTCCGTCAAGTCGGGCGAGTTCGGCACGGTATTCACGGTGTGGCTGCCTGTAAAGAAGCAGGAATCCTGCGCTGACGATACCTAGCCTGTCCATTTACCGTTTGGACGGTCGTGGTCAGTCTCCTGATCCGGCCTCGGTGCATAGGCCGAAGGCTCGGGATTGCAAATCGCGGTTCAGGGCAGTATAGATATGCAATGAGTAATATATACATCCGGAAAACACCGATCGAATAGTGGACCATCTTACGCTTTTCTTTACAGCTCTTGCGCTCGGCACTGATGCATTCGCAGTCGCGACGGTTATCGCTGCCTGCCTCCCTTGCTTCACTGCCAGGCACACCTTCAGGCTCGCGTGGCACTTCGGCCTCTTTCAATCTATGATGACAGGATTCGGCTGGCTCGGCGGGAATGGACTTTCCGCGTTTGCGGGTGAATTGAGCAAGTGGATCGCGTTCGGGTTGTTGGTGCTCCTTGGGGGCAACATGATCCGCCAGTCTCTTCATCCGGAGAACCGGGCCCGCGATTGCGATCCCACGCGCGGCTTGAGCCTCGTGGGTCTGTCTGTGGCCACGAGCATCGACGCACTGGCTGTGGGGATCTCTCTCGGTCTGCTGGGCACGTCCATCACTGTGCCTGCGCTGGTCATCGGGTTGGTCGCCCTGGCCATGACGTTTGTCGGCACCCGAATCGGCTTGAAAGCGGGGGATCATCTCGGTGAATGGGCTGAACGTATCGGCGGCGGAGTCCTCATAGCCATCGGCATACGGGTCCTGCTGTAACGAGAGGCCTCCTGCGGACATCATTGTGCATGCTTCACCTGGGTTTCAAGCCTGCGGCTATTCTCAGCGTACCAGCGGGGAGCGTTCCGGGATGATTCAGTTCAAGAAAGGGAGGCTGCCCCACGCCTGGCAACACCATGGAACTTGACGCGCTCAACGCCTATATCGCTCGCAATTGTCCGCTGCTCACGGATTTTCTCAAAGACCTTCCTTCAGACACGTCTGACGGGCTCGTCGCGATTCTCACGGAAACGCCGAATCCCCGTGCGACGGCAGGCCGCATCGAAGATCTTCTCAGTTGCGAGGCCTGCAACGCGGTCCGGGACATCCTCACGCTGCGTAAGCCCTTGGCGCCATTTCTGGCCACCATATCAGGATCGCGGTTCTTGTCATCAGTGCTGCTCCGGAATCCTCACCTTTTGGAACCGTTTCTTCTTGCACCAGGGATACCTCGTCAGAAAGACCCTCGAAGTAAGGGGAAAGGAGCTGGAAGCCCACACCAGTGAGACGGTCAAAATAGCCGACCTGGAAAAGATCCTCAGAGTCTACAAGGAAGAAGAATACCTCCGGATCGGTTGCCGCGATCTTTGCGGTCAGGCAGATGTGATTCAGGTCATGGGCGAATTGTCCGACCTGGCACGAGCATGCACGGAAACCGCGGTGCAATTTCACTGGAAGCGGCTCGTGGCAAAACACGGTCCCGTAGACGCCGAAGCTGACGGCATTGGCTTCGTGGTACTGGGGATGGGCAAGGTCTCCGGAAGGGAATTGAATTTTTCTTCGGATCTTGATCTCATATTTCTCCGCGGGCCGGAAGAAGGCCGCACCAAAGGTCCTGAAAGTGTTACGGTGGTCAGGTTTTATGAGACGCTGGCACGATCGGTCACCAAGTCTCTTTCGGATATCACGGAGGATGGTTTTGTGCTGAGAGTCGATCTCCGCTTGAGACCCGAAGGCGACAAGGGAGAGCTGGTCCCTTCCATGACCAATGCCCTGGACTATTACCTCGGATGGGGGAGAACCTGGGAAAGGGCCGCGCTCATGAAGGCCGTCCCGCTGGCCGGCGACATCGAGCTGGGAAAGGAGTTCCTCAGAGAACTGGAACCGTTTATCTATCGGAAACACCTGGATTATTCCACCATAGAGGATATGAGGGGCATGAAGGGCCAGATAGAGACCCAGCTCCAGAGAAAGCCAGGCATCAATATCAAACTTGGTCAGGGTGGGATACGGGAAATCGAATTCTTTGTCCAAACCCTGCAACTGATCAACGCAGGCCGCACCCCGCGGGTGCGGTCCACGAGCACGCTTCAGGGCCTGGACCTGCTCAGGGAAGCAGGGTTGCTCGACAAAGAAACCGTCGTTGACCTCCGGGAGGCGTATCTGTTCTTTCGCAAGACCGAGCACCGGATACAAATCAACCATCAGCTACAGACGCACGAATTGCCGCGAACCCGGGATGAGCAAGAGGAACTGGCCAGACGCATGGGGTACAAAGAGCACGCGCTCGAGTTGTTTCTCCACGATCTGGACAAGCATCGAAAGGTCGTGGAAGAGCTCTTTTCCAGTATGTTCCACCAGCCGACCGAGGACCCGGTTCAACTCGTGTCTCCTGCCGTGGCGAGGCTCATGAAGGTGATTCACGATGAGCCCGCGGCTCTTCCTTTGATGGCCGAACTCGGTTTTGATGACCCTACGTCATCGTACCCGCTCTTGAAGAATCTTTTTCACCCGTCCGATCATAGGATAGACTCGGAAAAGGGCCGGCATCTCCTGGAACGCATTGCCCCGATGTTTCTCGACGAACTGCTCAAAGCGCCCGAACCCGGGGCAGCGCTTGCGGCCCTGGATCGGTACATTGATTCGCTCCACGCGAGCTCTGCGTATTTCTCGACCTTCCTGGAAAACCCCGCGACCGTCCGTTTTCTTTTGCACATCTTCGGAGAGAGCAGGTTTTTCACGGACCTCCTCATTCGACACCCGCAGTCGATTGACTCGCTCATTGCTCGCGGTTCTCAGGAGGATCCCAGGGAAATGGAATCCCTCGAAGCTGAACTGGCGCAGCGGCTGCTCTACTGCGAGGAATTCGAAGACGAATTGGAGGTGCTGCGGCGGTTCAAGCACGAAGAATTCCTTCGTATCGGCGTGAGCCAGCTCCATGGCGACATCGATTCCCCCTTGAGCCGGTGGCTGGTGACGCAAGTAGCCGAGGTGTGCCTCTCTGCCGCGGTGGAGATCGCCAAACGGGAAATGACCCGAAAATTCGGGAGCTTCGATTTTTTCGACAGCCTTCCGCTGGTGATTCTGGGCATGGGCAAGCTCGGCGGCATGGAGATGACGTATCTCTCAGACCTGGACGTGATCTTTATCTACGACCCTCCTGCGGAACAGGTCGGCCGGTTTTCGGCTCACGAGTGGTTCACCCGGTTGGCCAGCCGGATCATCTCGATTTTGAGCGTGCCGACTGCCGAGGGAACGGTCTTTGAGATCGACACGCGGCTGAGGCCTTCGGGCAACAAGGGGCCGCTGGTATCGTCGATCGAAGCTTTCAGGGACTATCACCGGACCACGTCGGAACTATGGGAAAAACAGGCTCTCATACGAGCCAGGCCCATGGTGGGCCCTGCGAGGCTCAATGAGGAGGTCAGAGCCATTGTCCAGGAATGTATCTGGCGCACGGATTTCACCGCGGAGAAGGTCGCGGAGATCGCCCGCGTGCGCAGGCGCATGGAAGACGAACTCGCGTTGGAGAACGACCGGCACGTGGACCTGAAGAACGGCCGCGGCGGTTTGGTAGATGTGGAATTCCTCGTGCAAGGGCATGTGCTCAAGTATGCGCGAAGTCATCCTAAAATCCTCTGCGCCAACACCCTGGAAGCGCTGGCTGCACTACGAGAGGAAAACCTTCTGGCTGAGGAATTCTTTCACACCCTTGACAGCGGGTATCGCTTCCTCATCACGCTGGAGGACCGCCTCCGCATCATGGAGCACCGGAGCGTGGATCGGCTCCCTCTGGCTGGGGAGAAGCTCCAGGCCCTGGCGCGACGCCTCGGATACGGCGATGGAGGTGAGGACCTTCTCATCAGCGATTACCGACGAATCACCGAAGGAATTCGGAAGATCTATAGTGGCTTTTTCGGAACTAATGACGTGGGGTGAGCGGGAAGGTGAGATCTCCTGGCCCAGAAAGACTACGATCTCGTTGCCCCTTTCATTCCGCACCGAGACCCGGCAATATACTGGTGGCCAAAAGTTTTGTCTTTTTGATTCTTCTTTGGCGTCGGAGGGTCCCGCTTTACTGCGAGCGACGCCGAGCCGTCGAATCTTCGTTCCGGGGACCCTCCGACGCATTGAAAAAGCTCGAGCCATCCGGCCAGAACTTTTGGAAACTGCTCCAATGCGTTCCACACCAAAGCGATTGCCCTGGCCTTACTCCCAAGGCCGGGGCCGGGATTTCGAGCAGCCACTGTTCCGCAACTTCCGGTCCGTCGATCGGCAGCGGACCAGTTCCGAAGACCGGCTGACGCTGCGCAGATCAGCTTGACAGGCAGCATCCGACCACCTACCATGCACCCCATCGAATCGGCACATAGGGTCTTGTCTCGGGAGTTTGCTTCACAGCACGTTTTCACTCCATTAGGGAGTTTCAGAAACGGGGGTGTGGTGATGCGCTTGCGCCTTTTGTTCGTCGCGATGTTGATCTTTGTGATCTCACCAGGCACCGGGAATTCCCAGGGCTTGTCGGACCACTTCTGCGGACCGGCTCGGGTGACCTTTGGAGCCCAAGCGGGTTTCCAACACATGAGCCTCAACGTCAGCCTTCCGACTCGCCCGGTGCTGGGAAACGGGGCAGTTGACTCGATCGACCTGCGATTGCAGGATGCCAATATGTGGGTGGGGTCGATTGATGCGGGTGCAAGAATCGCCGCGAACCTTTACCTTTTCGTCAAGGCAGAGGCCAATGCCCCTCGCACGGTGGACGTCATCACCAGTGCAACCGATATTTCCGCGGTCTCCACGTTCGCTCCTTACCGGTGGAGCGGATCGGGGCTGCAATGGTGGGCGCTCGATGGCGGAGCCGCGTACAGATTCGCCCGCGAATGGTCGGTTCTTGCAGGAATCCGGCGTGACCGGCTCTCCGTGAAAATGGTTGACCCCGTTGACCAATCCGGGAATCCGGTGAATTTGACGTACCAGATAACTCCAGGGTTTCCTGGGGCCCCTTTCGGATACGGAGGAGAGAGAGCCGCTGGTGATGTACAGGCGAATTTCTGGCTCCCTTATGTGGGAATTCGGGTCGACCACGCGACCTTTCGTTTCTCGGCAATCTGGAGCCCTTTCGCGTCTGCGTGGATCACGCTCCCGCAAAGATTCATCTCGTTCACTGTGACGCATCAAACTACGAATCCGATAGTGTATACGACACAAGGGACCTCGTATGATTTCGACTACCGTGTGACCAGCCCCGCAGCGTTTCTGGAAGGAAATTTCGAGTATAATGTGAATCCTGCGGGGATGTTCCGCGCCAAGGTCTGGCTCAAGGGGAGTTGGTTAGCTGCAAGGGGCCGAGGGAGCGTGCACGCGTGTGAAGACACGTTCAACAATCAACCCACGCCCGTGCATGCGACGCTGACAGATTCTGCCGGCGAGACAGGGAATATCAGCAGGGCGATCCTTGCGTACGGGATTTCCGCCGCGATGAGCTTCTAACCGCACATTTGGTCGGGCCGCTTGTTTTCCCATTCCCAGTGTCTGGCACGCAAGACAACAAAGGAGGACCCGTTGCCACCCCACGTGAGGGACCTGATGGAAGACTTGCAGCGGGCCGGCTTCGTCGATCGCGAAGGGAGGGGAAGCCACCGAAACTTCGTACACCCGAAGGTGTCCAAGCCAATAGCCATCTCCGGAAGACCCGTGATGACGCGAAGCATTACCAGATTCGCGGGATACGCCGCGCTGATCGTGGAGTCGAGAAAATGAAGGACAGCGCTCGGTACGCCAAGATCGTGGAATGGTCCGATGAGGACGAGTGCTATGTGGGAAGCGCTCCAGGTTTGATCCTGGGTGGCTGTCACGGTCTTGACGAGAAGGAAGTGTTTGCAGAACTGTGCGAGATCGTCGAGGAAGCCATCGCGTTATACCGAGCCGAGGGAAAGCCCCTCCCGCCGCCTACCGCAGGTCGCGACTTTGCCAACAAAATGTGGGATGTGGCTTGACAGGCCAGTGCGGCTCTTCCTAGGTTTTCCAAGGAAAGCATGCGAAATTCCAAGGGGAGTAGCAGAAACAGAGTATGTCCGCGCAGCGGCACATAGGCTTGCCGTGTCGCGGCAGTTCCACATTGGGGCGACATGAGGCAAGCACTGCCATGCCGCCTTTTCTTGCTGATGAAAGGACCACTTAATGGAAGTAAAAGAAGCCGTAGAGATGGCAAAATGACATATCCAGGATCTGTTCGGCGGTGAGCAGATCTCGAATTTGGGACTTGAAGAGGTCGAGTTCGACAACAAGTCGGCCACATGGAATGTCACCATAGGGTTTTCCCGCCCCTGGGATGCCGCGTCTAATTCATTTGCGGACCTTGCCCGGCAACTCAGCCCCCCAAGGCGCTCGTACAAAGTAGTCCGCATCGACGATGTTCGGGGGCAGGTTCTTGCAGTTAAGAATCGGGAGTTCGAGTCGTGAGCGGAATCAGCCTGGTGGTTGATACAAATCTACTCTTACTCTTTGTGGTCGGTGCAACTAATAGGCGTTTGTGAGAGTCGAGAAGCGCATTCTCACAAACGGCGGGTTGGACTAAGCCGCGTGGAGGTGCGAAGGCCTATGGGGATGGAATCAATCTCGGGTCGTTACGAATGGTGGTGACTGCGGGTTTTTCTGCAGGGTATGCGGGTGACTTTGATCATGCGGGCCATGCAAGGGGTCCAGGATAGGTGAGTTCTTTGCTGGGAGGGGCAGAATATCATCGACGAATAGTGGATCATTGCGCACCTGTAGGGTTGTCCGACACGTAGGGCGGCTTTGACGAGTGTACACACCAGGTCTGAGCGTTGAGAAACCCGTGCCATCATGATGAATCCAGGAATAGGGGAAGGGTCGGAAAAGCTCCTGCTTCCTGGAGCATGGACAGCGGTTGTCGGATGAGCCTTCCTTTGCCGCATTGGGGACACACCGTGAGGTCTACTCCGGTGACGTGGAAGAAGATCTCCTGCCATGTACAGGCCGCTTGAAGTGGGTCGGATGCCGACTTGCTTCGGAGGTCTTGGGGTCGGGCGTGTTGGAGGAGTTTTCGTGCAATCTCCAGCTTGGTTTTTGCGTTGCGGGATGCCAGGAGTCCGTAATGCCGGATTTTGGTGAAGCCTGCAGGTAGGACATGAAGGAGAAATCTCCTGATGAACTCTTCTCCCGTCACCGTGACACGTCTTTTCTTGGCGGTGTCGTCGTTGTCCCTGGCGAGGAAGGTGACGGATCCGTCGATCATGCGCACAAGACGGTGGTTGGATATGGCTATTTTGTGCGTGTAGTGACTCAGGTAGGCGAAGACGTTTTCGGGTCCGGCAAACGGCTGCTTTGCGTGGAGGTTCCAGTTCTTGCGATAGAGATCCTTCACGAAAGAGTCGAATGTTTCCGGGTCTGCAAGCTCTTGAATGCTTCCGTGGAAGTCGATCTTCCTTTGACTATAGGCGAGATTGAGATAGTGGAGAAACTTCCCTCGAATCTTCACGGAGAGGGCCTTGACCGGGACCAGGAACTTGTGGCGTGCCTCGATCCATTTGGTAAGAGAGTGGTCGAGACCGCCTGCGGTGACGACCAAGTGAAGGTGCGGATGAAAGCGCATATCCTGGTTCCAGGTATGAAGGACGGCGGTGAAGCCTATGTGTGCTTGAAGCCTTTTCCAACCCCGTGCCAATTCGAGCAGGGATTGGGCTGTGGATCGAAACAGGATGTGGTACAGGACCTCCTTGTTGTGGAGGATGAGCGGGTTGAGCTGATGCGGAAACGTGACGATCACGTGAAAATATCGGGTGGGCAGGATACGCTCACATTGTGTTTCAAGCCATTTTGCGCTTTGCAGGGCCTGGCATTTGGGGCAGTTTCGATTCCGGCATGAGTTGTATGAGATCCGCATGAACCCGCAACCATGGTCACAGACATCCACATGTCCGCCCAGGGCTGCGGTACGACAGCGTTGGATGTCTGTCATGGCTTTGAGCTGCTCCCTGTTCAGCGGATGTGTGTTGCGGTAATCCTCCCCGTGATTGCGGAAGATATCTGCTACCTCAAGGCGAGGGCGTACCGCGGGTATAACCGCCGTGAGAAGACTATGCGCTTGCATGGCGGCTCAGGTTGTAGGGGAGTTTCCTTCAAGGCTGAGGGACTCAAAAGGGCTTTTGATCCGTCCTATAAGCTCTGCGCTCACATGGGTGTATCGGGATGTGGTCCTGATGGAGCCATGGCCGAGCAGGGCCTGAATCAATCGGATGTCGGTGTGTGCTTCGGTCAGGTGGGTCGCACATGAGTGGCGCAAGGTATGAAGGGTGACGTGCTTGGTGATGTTTGTCTTTTTCAAGGCCTTTTTGAAGACCTGGTAAACGGAGACGGGTCTTATGGGTTGATCCGGGTCTTGTCCGGGGAAAAGAGAGAGTCCCTTGGGGCGGGTTTGTTTCCAGTAGTCTCTCAACAGCATCAGCAGGCGCTCGCCGAACACGACGTATCGGTCCTTGCCGCCCTTTCCGGCCCGGATATGAATGAGCATGCGGTTGGAGTCGATATCTCCCCGAGCGCGGAGTCGACATGCTTCTGTGATCCTCAGGCCTGCCGCATAGGTGGTAGCTATAATCGCTCGGTATTTGACGGACTCGACTGCATCGATGATCGCTGCAACCTCTTCCTGGGTCAGGACGTCGGGCAAAGTCTTCGGTATCTTCGGATACGGGATTCTTTCGACCTCTCCGGGTCTATTGAGAGTGACCCTGTAGAAGAATTTGATCCCGGCCACGAACATCTTGCGCAGAGATGGCGATGCCTTGCGCTCTTCAACGAGATGCAGCAGGAACTCTCGGATCTCCGACTCCCCCATCAGGTCCGGAGATCGGTGGAAATGCTTCACAAAGCGCAACATGCAACCGGTGTACGCTTGGAGTGTCTTGGGGCTGTAGTTTCTCAAGAGAAGATCTGATACCATCTGATCGCGTAGCTTTCCCATCACTAAACTCCTTAAAGAATGTGGATTTGATGGAAATGCTACGCCTTTTCGTCAATAGAGGGGATAGGGTCGTCCTCACACGAGGGATCGGGACCCGACAGGGAATCAGCACCCGTTACGCACGTGGCTGCCGGCTTCGGGCCGCCGCAAAGCGGCTTAGT
>CAVXFM010000006.1:0-193947 GCA_963760985.1 uncultured delta proteobacterium
CATAGTGGGCGATAGCTTTTTGGAATAGCAGGCATGTCCGCCTTTCTGGACATCGGATCCGGAATGCGCTATGAAGTGGGGCATGGATCGGATAGTTCTTCATCACCGCCACAAAACAGGGAAGTAGTGAAGGGCGTTGAAGTCCGGCCAGTGAGCGCTACAGAGCAACCATTTTGGGACGGTTTGATGCAGGAGCATCACTACCTCGGGTTCCATGGAATGATAGGAGAGTCCTTGCGCTATGCTGCGGTTTACCAGGACCGCTGGGTAGCCCTGCTGGGATGGTCGAGTGCAGCGCTCAAGTGCGGTGTTCGAGATCAGTGGATCGGGTGGACACAAGCCCTCAAGCTCCAACGACTCCCTCTGCTTGCCAATAACTGTCGATTCCTCATCCTGCCCGGCGTCCGCGTACCTCATCTGGCCTCACGCATTCTTGCCCTCAACCTCAGACGCCTGTCCAATGATTGGCAGCTCTCCCACGGCCACCCCATCTGGATCGCCGAAACCTTTGTCGATCCGGAGCTGTATCGAGGCACCTGTTACCGAGCTGCGGGTTGGACCTTTCTCGGGAACACCCGAGGCTTTGCCAAGAACCACGACATCTACACCCATCACGGCCGCATCAAATCCGTCTTTGTCCGACCCCTTCGACAAGACGCTCTGCGAAGACTCGCCGACCCCGGCTTCCCACCACCTCTCAAACCCAGGCTCACCACCATGAAACTTTCCGAAAACGACGCATATCTACTCCACAAAGCCCTGCTCACGATTCCTGACTCCCGCATGCCACGGGAATCCGTCACCACAGACTGGCCATTCTTTCTGTTGCGGTGTGTGCCATCATCTGCGGAGCCAGAAGCTTCGATGCCATAGCCCAATGGGGAAAAGCCTGCACTCAGAAAATGCTCAAGCGACTGGGATGCCGAAAGCAAAAAGACGATCTCTATGAAGCACCCAGCGAACCGGCCATCCGTCGCTTCCTCCAGTCTCTCGATGGCCAGGCCGTAGACCGCAATCAGCGGCTGGCTTGAATCTATCATGGGAGACGGGGTCGCCATTGCTGTCGACGGCAAAACCCTCAAGGGAGCCCGCAATTCAGACGGTCGGCAAATGCATCTCCTTGCCGCATTCCTCCATCAAGAAGCGACCGTCGTCGCTCAAGCGCAGGTGCCATCTACGACCAATGAAATCAAAGTGGTACGTGAACTGCTCGATCCCGTCCCCATGGCCGGAAGCGTCGCTACCCTGGATGCCTTGCATACGCAACAAGACACGGCCCGGTACCTGGTCGAGGAAAAAAAAAGCGGACTATGTCTTCACGGTCAAGGATAACCAGCCTACCCTCAAGACACACATCGAAGATCTCAACCTCACCGATGCCCAGCCTCACTATCAGACAGCGGACAAAGGCCACGGACGAATAGAAGTCCGGTCAATATGGACCAGTGAAGAGCTCAACGACTTCCTGGAATTCCCTTATGTGCGTCAGGTCTTTTGCATCCGCCGCAACGTAACGCACCTCCGCAAGAACAAGGAATCTTCCGAAACGGTCTATGGCATCACCAGCCTGTCCCCCGCACAGGCTTCCCCCCAACGGATACTGGAACTCAACCGCGGCCAGTGGAGCATCGAAAACCGACTCCATTGGGTCCGCGATGTGACCTTCGACGAAGACCGTTCTCAGATCAGAACCGGTGCGGGCCCACGAGTGATGGCATCACTCAGGAACCTCGTCATCAGCATCCTCCGCAGATGCGGCGCAACGAACATTGCAAAGACCCTCAGGTCATTTGCGTTCAAAACGCATCTCGCACTCAGGGTCATTGGTCTGTAACATACACCTCGCCAGACCCGAAACAGTGGCGCGATAGCCACCGCAGCGATACCTTTGCCCGGAATTCCCCCAAAAAACAGGCTTCAGGCACAAAAAACCACCCGTCTCCCCTGACGGACTGGCATCCCCCCAACATTCCCCCGTCCCTTCGGTACTACTACCCTCAACCACGCTCTGCAAGCGAAAAGACTTTGACGGAACCGTGCACTCCCACCTTCCCGTCGAACATGAACGCGCCCATCCTCAGGGCCCGGACGTACCACCGCCGCTCCTCCCGCTCATCGATCTCGTCCGAAAACCTTCCTTGGTATTTGCCGGCCAGACAGTCGAAGAAATGATCGAGGCTGACCTGAAGCCCGAACCTCTGTCGTAGAAATTCCCCGGTTTGTTCCCACCACCTGAGATGCCGTATGACCCGGGGATCGAAGTTTCCCTGTTCGTCAGGTTCGGGATTGTAGGGCTCGTACATGTCCGGATGCCACACTTCAGTGGGCGGGAGGGGCTGCTCGTCAGGATGAAAGACGGTGAAACGGTCCCCTTACTCGTGCCACAGCCGCATCATCCATTTCTTTCGTTCTTGAGGATCCTCAGGGATGTCCATGCCGGTCTTCCTCATGACAGAAGTCCGGCCAGTTTACCACGGCCGCGGAACGTTGACCTGCGAAATCCGCAGGGACCAGAGTTAACTTCGGATACGTATCCGAAGTAGCACGACGTAGATAGGCGTGCCACCCGCTGACTGGGCGGGATCGTGTGTTTTGATTCGACCGCTGCTCTCACATCCCTTCACCACCAATTTAATGCGGTATTCGTGACATAGTTCCATGATCCTGGCACGTTGGGCGTTGAGGTCCTCTTCATCAGTCATGGGGCAACTCTCGATCAGGTGGTCCCGCCACTGTACCAAACGCCCGACTTCCCCGTGAGATTCGTTTCAAAAGGCACCTGAGAACTCTTCTGCGCGACGTTCTCTGTCGGGGTAGGTTGAAGTATGGTCATTTTTCGGACGTTTAGAACCATGGTGACCAGAGCGGATCTCTGGTTAGGTAATTTCAGTAAGTTATGGTAAATCCGGACGTCCGGAGAACACGGCCAAAACAAGGTCCCTGGCTGGCAAACCGGGGGGCATATTATATCGTTGTTTCCTGTCCGAATCACGAACTGGTATTGGTAGGAGGATTCATGACTCAGCTCTCGGGGCCGTCAGCCTACGGGGCCCTCACGCGTGGATTTAATCGTTTTCCACAAGGCGCTCCAGCATCGGACCGGCTGTACCAAATTCTGTCAACGCTGGTGAACGACAAAGAAGCCATATTGATGGACCTGCTGCCTATCAGGCCCTTGCCTGCGGCCAAGGCGGTGAAGGCCTGGAAAACTGTCTGTCGGGCCGCGTGACCATCCGTTAGAGAAAGAATCCGTTCAGAAGCCTTGTCACCGCCAATCCCTCTGCGGTGACAAGGGCACACGAACCTCAACCGCCGTGGCACCCCGTTGGTTATTCTCGTTCGGGGGGTCTCGGTGTCCGATGAAGGGTCTCTCCGGCTTTTCACAAGCTGTGTCGGATATCTCACTCAGGTAGACGATCCATTCCTTATGCCTTTTGCACGATCGTTCCAGAAACTCTCCGATGTACTTGGCTGAACTGAAGGAGGAAAACCTTGACACGCAACGAGGCAAGAGAATAATCATGCAACGAGTGCCGCGATTTTCGACCGGCACCGTCCGCAATTTTCAACCGGCGTGCGCAGGTAATGACTCTGGAGCTGAAGAAAGCCCCTTGTCAGCTTACGATCCCGACCCCGGAGGACCTGGGACACCAAGACCTTGGTATTGTCATAGCTGATACGCTGCGGAACACCCCCGAAAAACTCGAATGCCCGTATATGTCCTTCCCAGTAGGTCTCGGTACATTCCCGCTCGAATGCGACCACGAAATAGGCGTCCGAATACGGGAGTGCCATCCCCAGGAAATGCACCTTGCGCAAATCTCCGGATACCTTTACCGCCGCCTCCCCAAAATCGACCTGAGCCTCTCCAGGCCGATGGGTCAGAGGCATGAAAACCTCCCGAGCCTTGTGCTTGAGCTCGTTCACCGCTTCCTTCACCTGGGTGTATTTGCCCTGGTATCCTTCCTCCTTGATGCGCTCGTATATCCGCTTCGCCGTGTGACGTTGCTTCTTGGGTACCTCCTTGTCGCTCTCCAGGATCTCCGAAATCCTCTCCAGAAAAGGCCCTATCTTCGGCTTCGGACGCTCCGTCCCCATTCGATAACCCGGAGGCTCCGAGTGAGTAAGGATCTTTTTTAACGTCTTCCAATGCATCCCCGTCTCACGGAGAATCTCCCTCCTGCTCGCCTCGTCGTTCAGCACGCGAACTCGTATCTCGGTCCATTCTTCCATGTCGGTGTACATCCCTTCTACCCCAGGACCAAGGACTGAAAGGAAAGCACTTGGCTCTCCCGACCGCCCTCTATCACAGGGGCCTCTAAGGGGTGCCGCATTTTTGGACCGCCCCACTCACCGTCGCGATTTTCAACCGGCGTTTATAATTCCGAAACCAGCTTCTGTCGCTTTCGATGCGGACCTACGGCCTCTTCGAAAGCAAGTCGTACCGGTGCAAAGGCCAAATGACCCAAGATCAGAATATCTTCGCAAATAGAGGCCGGTTACCTCGATAGGGCCGTGTATCTGCCCAGTCATCCGATGAGAGAGCGACCCCACACCTCTCATGTCTTCAGTCGTTCGAGGAGAGTTGAATCCTTTCCCCATCGTGTGCATCATAACGAATAACAGGACGCTATGGGAGGTTCCCATGAACAAGACAATCGAAGAGAGAAAAGAGGACGCCAAGGTCAGCGCCCAAGCCGGGGTTGATGAGGATCTGGAGGATGTTTCAGCAGCGGGCGATGTCGTTCCCCGCGGTGCTGCAGATATGGGCGAAGGCGCCGAGACTATTATCACGAGTCAGGAGCACATATCGCGCCTCATAACCGCGGGATCTTACCTCGCTGGTATGGCCTTTAAAATTGGTGCTATAATGAAGTTCAAGTGAACAACTATTCACTCTGGAACGTCTCGCCGCACTTTGGTGTGAACCCAGGAGTACTGCAGCCTAATCTTAATCTTTGATAGGCCTCAGTAAAGCAAGTCCGTGGCTAGTGGCGAACTTTTCATACGGTAGAGGGCTGTTGGCTGCCATGAATTTGGCTGCTACAGCCTCTATTTTGGCGTTCGTTACCTGGTACCTCGTTTCGACGAGATCAGGCACATCTTCGGCAACTTCCCAATCTACGCTATCCGTCACATGGGCAGGTTGTTCCCTTGGGGATTGTGAATCAGTCCAGAATAATCAGGAAGAATTGGACCGTTTATTGTCCCCTTCGGGGAATGGGAGAAAAACCCTCGCCTTTAGGCGAAGACTTTAGTAGGCTTGCGGTATCATGGAACATTACCGCAAGACATCTCATGCCGTCTATGACCTCAAGTTTCACATGGTATGGATCACCAAATACCGCAAGCCGGTGCTTCACGGCGAGGTAGCAGTTCGCCTTAGGGATCTGCTCAGGGAGACCTGTAAGGCCATGGATGTTGACATTATCAAGGGTCATGTCTCCAAAGACCCCATGTGCATATCCTTGCTTCGGTACCTCCTCACGTGTCTGTATCGACCCTGCTGAAGCGCCTTAAGGGTAGGAGTTCCCGCAAACTGCTCAGTGAATATCGAACCCTGGCCCGTCAATTCTGGGGGCGGCATCTGTGGGCCCGCGGATACTTCGTTGCAAGCAGTGGCAACGTCACCGACGACGTCATCGCTCAATAACATCGAGATGCAGGACAAGATGGAGCGGGGCCGCGATGACGACTTCCAGATTGGCGACGACGGGTGAGGTCGACTTTCAGTCGACACCCTGAAGCCACCGCCTTTAGGCGGTTGGAGCCTTCACTGTGAAATCCAACACCGGTCGAGAGGATTGCTCATCTCGACCTCCCATTCAGTTCCTGGCTGAGACCGTTGGATTCTACCTCAGGCCAAGATACCCGAGGCCACACCACAGGACCAGATCCAACTCAAGTATCCAGGAGTGTTCTGTCACTTCCCTTTCTTGGGGGCCGGTTTCACGGCATCCTTCAGCGCCTTGGCTGCTCGAAAAACAGGTGCCTTGGTCGCCGGAATCTTTATTTTGGCTTTGGTTTGCGGATTCACGCCATTACGTGCCTTCCGGTCAGTCACCGCAAAGGTACCCAATTCGTCGATGCGTATTTTGCCGCCGTCTTTGAGTCCCTCTTGTAGAGTCTTCACCAGCGATCCCAACATCGTTGACGCCACTTTTTTCGTAACCTTCGTCTCTTCAGCCAGTTTCGCCACCAATTCCGCCTTCGTCATGGCCATACCTCCTACATGATGAGAGTATTCGAGCTCTTCGCCCTTTGGACAGCAGACGAGGAGCTCTTTTTTGGTTTTATCGAGCCGTTTGATCCTGAATTCCTCTTTGAATGCGTCCGATTTGCACGTTACCTGTCTGTACCACACCAACTGTACCGGGAGCACCCGAGGCGCTCCTTGAGATCCCGAATGATCCATGCCTGTTCCACCGCTTCCCATTGGCGTTGTTCCGTGTCTGCCAACAGGCGACACAGCGCCTGAGCTTCGGAGACCTCTTGGATGTCAGCCAGGATCGTGTCGCGGCCAAGCTTCCTCAGGGCTGTCATACGCACAAACCCGTGAATGAGCACGAGAAGCTCATCCTGAGCAATAATGAGTACCGGCGTGATCTGGCCGAACCGGTCGATGGAATGTGCGATCATGTCCACGTGTTTCGGCTTTGCTACACGGGTATGCGCATACCTCAGGTCCAGGCTCGACAGATCGACCTCCATCGGATTGTGAGATTTCTTTGCCATGCCCCCTGGGTATCACGGAGCAGGTATTGATGGCTATCCAGTCATATCTTTGCAATCAGCTCCAATAAAAGGTCAACATCTCGGAACTACACGGATTTCCACGTTTATTGCATCTGTCTTTGCAACGGTCCCCGGGCCAAGAGGAACGAGCTGATATCTGCCGGGAATGATATGATTTTCCATCTTCCACGCGTCTGTCTTTGCAATCGGACGCGATGCGGCCCTGCGTTCCCTCTGGCGCACCCTGTTCCACTCCACGTACCTCAGGATGCGCGTCCCTGTAGGACCGCCAGTAATCCGGATGGGAATCCCTCCATCTTTTCTGAGCGTCTCGTCGGTTCTTGCGGTAATCGGGATCATCGGCCATTTTCTTCCTGTGCCATCTCCGCTTGCGCTCCTTCTGACAGTCCCGAGCGGAGCAATATCCCTGTTCCTTCACCCTCGGACACGGAACGAACAGCCTGCCACACGCCACACAACGACGACGTCTTGCCACGAAGCACCCCCAGACCACGACTGGGCCATAGGATGCCTCTTTCCTTGTCAAACCAAGGTGGGCCAATTCCGAGAGCACTCAAACCGGTGGGTCAGTTTTTCAGAGCACAGGTGGGTCAATCTTGGAGAGCGTCAAAGCGAAAGCCCATTACCGACTTGATAATGCCAAAGACAGGCTCGATAGTGCTCTTACGCATTGCATACAACGCTCTGCCTTTTTTTGTCTTGAGCCGATGTTTCATGGCGTCCACTGCGTTGGCCTCATCAGGCAAGGATGCAGGTTCTTGGAACCGCTCCATGACTGGTGGATGGTGGCTGTCTCGCTTGACCGCTATGTAAGAGGCGACCTTGTTCTCTTCGCAGAGCCTCACATTGTTCTCGCTGAAATAGCCGTTATCCGCAAGGAGGTCTGTAACCGTTCCAAGCGTCTGCGGTAAGTGTTTCAGATTGATAAGGGCCGGTTCCAGTTCTTGTTTGTCGTGAGGAGCCTGGCTGACCTGGGTGGTAACGATCAGCAGAGTTTCCGTATCCACACCGGCTTGGGCGTTGTATGCCTGCTCGAAGCCACCGCCGGATGTCGGCATGATGCGTGATTCGCTGTCGTTCAGATTCACTTGATCCTTTTCCGTGGGGCCGGGTGTTGGCGGCTGCGGCCTCTTACCGCAGGTCTTTTTGCCGGTTTCTTGTTCTTTCTTGGCTCTGTCTGCAATTTTGGCCTCATATGCCTGCTGTTCCTCGGCATACCGCTCTGCCGCACGCCGTTCGATTTCTGCCTTGGCTTCCTTGATTGCCTTGATGCGCTCCTGGCGGATCGAAAGCTCAGCAGGAACGTCCATGCCGTCAGGAATATCAGCGCTGTCGGCAGATTCAGCCTTTTGTAGCAATTCAGCCACCTCTGCCTCAAGCCGTTCTTCCAGCTTGCAGGCATGGCCGTAACTGAGCGCCTTGTGTTTGGATGCATTGGCCTGAACCTTCGTACCATCGATGCTGACCTTACCCAGCTTGAAAACCTTCATCTGGCGGGCAATAGTCAGGATCTCCACAAATATCTTGGTCAACTCAGGCAAAAACCACTTGCGGAACTCGGCAATCGTATCGTGGTCGGGATGCTTGTTGGCAGCGATGTGACGGAAGGCCACCGAGTCATAGGTGCTGCGCTCCAGCTTTCGACTTGAAAAGACTCCCGTGGCATATCCGTAAAACAGAAGCGCCACCAGCATCTCCGGGTTGTACGGCCGTGAGCCGCGGCCACAATAGCTTGCTTTCAAGGCCTGCAGGTCTAGTTGCTCTACGATTTCCACCACAAAACGGGCCAGATGTTTTTCCGGCAGCCAGTCCTGAATCGACGGAGGCAGCAGGTACAGAGTCTCTCTATCGACTTCAGCAAATGTTACCTTCATGTGGTGTCCCTTGAGTAAGCTTCTGATTTGTAAAAGGAATGTAGCACGGCGCCACCCTGAGATGCAAGCATAAAATGCCACTAATGCCCATAATATCAGTCTGTTGACCAAACGTCTGTTTCCAGAATTGGGGCCTGGCAGGTCAAGTCCGACAGCCTCCTAGGTCTCGGATGAGTCAGAAATCATGGAAGAGGACGACGGTAAGGTGTTTGGCAGGTTACGGGGCCGATGAGAGCCCATCTCGTTTCGGCTGGATGACCGAAAGGTTGAGGTCCGTAGGATCGTCGCATCCTGGCGGGAACCGGATTACCTTTATTTCAAGGTAGAAACCGGAGATGGTCGCGTACGTGACCTCCGGCATCATGAATATGAGGACTTGTGGGAGGTCAGGGAGTCGGCTCCCCGTTTACCTTAGGCGAGACCAAAAAAGAATCGGTTGCCACATTGCTTGGTTGGACACAAGGGCCTAGCCGAAAAAAGTGATGTAAATCCACCCCACAATGGTTTATGCTCGAAACCGACAGATTCGAGGGCAGTAACCCGGGTGATTGAAAAGTTTTCTTGCGAGAATGACCTGGTGGTGGATCCGTTCCTGGGCTCAGGGACGGTTGCGATAGCCGCGAAGAGGTTGAATAGAAGATTTGTGGGGTGTGATGAGAGCCTTGATGCTGTGAACACTGCCTTGGCTCGGATCGCCGAAGATATTGAGTCGGATCCTCAATCCGTGTGATTGAAGCCACGGAGAGCCAGATCGGTGAAGGAATGCCGAATTTTGCGGACGCTGCCATAATCCAATGTTCCTCGGAGGTCTGAGATATGGAACCGGAACAGAAGCATCTGGATGTTCTCCAAAACATCGAGTTTGCCATCGTAAACGTATATGGAGATCGTCCCACGCTCGTTGATTACCGGGTTATGAAGGCTCTTGATACCCTGATAGCCTCATATCGGGCTGAATCCCGCGGACACACCGACAAGCCAATCTCTTTAGAAGATGAAGAGAGGGAGATTTTTGACCGTGTGAAATCTGTCTGCGAGTGGCGGTTGGGACGGACAGAAGAGCCGGAGGGTCTTGAAGTGCCTCCGGTTCAACCGACAAGTCTGGATGACATCGTGTCGTGTCTCAGAAAGATACGCAAGTCGGTGGACAGATGGAATAGCCGAGGAGGTCCGCAGGGATATTTGCGGTTTGTGTCCGAGTACGTGGAATAAAAAACGTCCCTGTATCGGGAGGATACTCTGAGGAGACCGGTCGTACCGTCAATGGAAGTCGTAGCCAAAATCGCAGCAATTCTCCTGTCGTGTCAGACACTGAGACCGTTTTCTACGTCAGGGACCCAAAGGTTGACCTTGATGATTCCCTATCTATCCGCCGTTTCTATGTTGTCTGGTTGATCGTAAGATTGGGAGCGGCGTTGCTCATCACCTTGTATCTATTCTTCACGTAAGGAGGGGAATCTCTCCAATGATGCCCTGTTTCAAATATGCCCATTCTCCTACTTGACTCTAGTGGGAGAATGGGCAATTATTGGTGGAGTGGAGGTCGTGCCATGATAACCAAGACAGCGGACTCAAAGGGGAGAATCAATCTCGGTAAGCACTTTGCCAACAAAACGTTTATTGTCGAACGGATCGGTGATACCGAGATGAAAATCGAACTTGCTCGTGTCATACCGGAACGGGAAGCCTGGCTTTATCAGAATACGGAAGCCAAAGAATCGGTCCTAAAGGGCTTACGTCAAGCCAAGGCTCGCGAGTTCAGCAAGTCGCCGCCAGACCTCGCGGCAGATCAGTCACTCGTAGACGAAATTGAGGACTCGGAATGACCTTTTCTCCATTATGGACTGAAGAGGCTGCCGAGGTTTATTCTGACCTGAAGTCAAAAGCAGAAGCTGCTCTGGAGGGTCGGAAGAAGTCGGGGAAGAGCAAGTCTTCCAGACAAGAAGGACTTTTCAAGCAGGTCAAGAAGTGCATTGACCTGTTGCTGGAAAATCCCAGGCATCCAGGTCTGAACACACACGAGTTCAAATCCGAGACGAATCCGTACAGCAGTGACGAAAAGGTCTTTGAAGCGTATGCCCAGCAAAAGACCCCCGCTGCGTACAGAGTTTTTTGGTGCTATGGACCGGAACAAGGGCAGATCACGATCATTACGATAACCGCACATCCGTAATCCTTTGTGAGAGGATTCAGAGACGGGAAAGACAATGACCCTTACCAAAGCCGATATAGCCCAAAAGATCGCTGATGACTGCGGATTCATGAGAAATGAGGCAGCAGAGGTCTTGGAGAAACTCCTTGGTATTATGAAGCAAAGCCTCATCTATGGCGATGACGTGCTGATCTCCGGCTTCGGGAAGTGGACGGTCAAATCGAAGAGTGCTCGCAGAGGCAGAAATCCCCAGACCGGCGAAGCGATAATCCTCGATGCTCGGCGCGTCGTGACGTGGAGTTACTCGCCTCGTCTGAAAGCGGTTGTGAACGGGCCGGTTCAAAACGAGAGGATAGGAGATGACTGAAACACAGCCGAACACCAGGTATTTCCCGTAAACCTGAGACAGGTGAGAGCCATGGCAATCGTTGTTCTTGACCCTCCTGAGCAGCCGATACGGCGTCCGATCTGCCTAAGGGGTTGAACAATGAGAGGGACTTCGTGGATTATGATCAGGGCTTGTAAGTTATGATCTGACGCAACGAACAAACGACCATACCTGACGGTCTCATTCTTGAAATAGGGGAATCGTGTGGGTCAACGTCAATCGCCCAAATGAGATAGCATGCCAACTAAGCCTAAAATCAAAGCCAGAGATGCCGTCAGGGACATCCGGTCAGGCGTGACCGATTCCCAATTGATGGAAAAATATGGGCTATCCGCCAAGGGGCTTCAAAGCCTCGTGCTGAAACTCCTGGAGGCCAAGGCGATAACCCCGGCAGAGATTGAGCAGCGGAATGAGGCTTATCATGACACAACCGTCATCCAGCAAATCGACGGCTCTGATATGGTCAAAGACATCCTCTCAGGGATGAGCGATTCCGATCTGATGGAAAAATATGGGCTGTCTTCCGAGGGGCTCGGTTTTGTATTCCAAACATTAACAGACACGCAGGTCATATCCCTCGAGGAAATGTATGACACGTCTTCGTCGGCTCAAGATACTGTTTTCGTTGAGGACACGCGCGAATTACTCAGACATTATCTGGCTATGGGGGTAGAGATCTGTGAATCGGAACGTCCTGAAATCAGAGGCATGCTGAGCAATATCACCGAAAAAGGGATTGCCATGGCAGGCATGTCAGCCCGAGTTGGTGACACCAAGACCTTCGTGATACCCGCCGGGGATTTCATCAAATCGGATCCGATCATGTTTGAGGCTCGATGCCAATGGGCAGAAGAAGAAAAAGACACGGGAGAATGCCTGTCAGGGTTTGAGATAACGAGAATCTCCGAGAAGTGTCTGGCTGACCTACGAAGACTCATAGAATCCCTTCCGTTTCTTGACTGAAAGGAGAGTCAGGAACACCTGAGGGGCAGGAACCCTCAGACCGGCGAACAGATAATCCTCGATGCCAGGAAGGTCGTGACGTGGAGTTACTCTGCTGTGCTGAAGAAAGCGGGGAATGGGAGAGGTGAGGGCTTAAAGAAATGAAGAAAGAGACCGCCTCAAGCGAGACCTCACTCAAGGAAAACATGATCAACCAGGCTGTCCTATGTGTCTTGAACTATGAACGGATCTGTTTGTTCGAGTCTAAATTGCCGGATGGAGCCAATAGTTATCCCTACAACGTTACTTACGGTGCGTCCAAGACTTCAAGCATGCAGCTCTTTCTATGTGACATGTGGGCGCGATGGTTTCGGGTCTGTATCCAGATTACCTGTTCGATCAGCGTTTCTAATGTGTGCTGCTTCATTGGCAAGATGACTTTGAGCAAGACCCTAAGCTGCGACAGTGTAGTGGACGGTGCTTTTTTTCCCCAGCCTGATTTTCACCTGTTATTCACACCCAAACTGCCATAAAGTTCTTCGGTCCGGATCGCGGTGGATGCGGCGCGATGAGTTCCAACGTTTGAGCAGCTGTGCAAAGCCACCGGATTGACCAAGCACCGCCTGGCTACTTTCAGTCCGCTGGATTGTTCAAGGATGAAAGCGGGCCGACTCATTCGAAACGGCCTTGTCCTGAGTGCGTTTACGATGCGAGATGGATGACCGTGTGGGAGGAAGCGGGAGGAATATGGACGGGCCGGGTTTGCTATCCTGGACGCTTTGAGACGAGCGAGGAAGGATGTTTTTGACGGCAAGTGAGCCCAGATAGCAAGTACAGAGGGCCAGGCAAGCTTTGGCGGGTACGACCCCTTGCCCGACCCTCATGCTAATTTACAGACAACCGACTACCAGCGGGATCCTCCACCGCCACGTCCCTCGCCGCCGCGTCCGCCTCCACGTCCGCCGCCTCCCCGTGAGTCTGTCTTGGGTTTAGCCTCGTTAACTTTCAAGGCCCGACCCCCCACTTCCTTGGAATCCAGCGCCTGGATCGCCTTAAGGCCTTCTTCCCGGTCGGACATTTCAACGAATCCGAAGCCCCGGGACCTGCCGGTAAACTGGTCGGTGATGCACTTGGCGGATAGGACTTCCCCGTAAGTGGCGAACAGGCCCTTGAGATCTGTGTCGTTGGTATCGAAAGACAGGTTTCCTACATAAATGTTGATACTCATTCTTTAGCTCCTTCAGGAAAAGCACACCGCATGTTATGCGATGGTGCGTTTGCAGATACGAACAAGGGCTCTCGGTGAACGGGGATAAACCGAATGGAAATGCGGTGTGAAATCCTCTACACGCGGCCTATGTCGTAGGATCTTAATCCTTGCATGACGCCAGCAGGCCTTGACGGGAGGCCGACCGGAGAAACACAAGTTAAGGTTCAAGGACAGCACTACAAGGATTACCCATTGCCTGTCAAGCGATTCGATTCTTAGCCTGCAATTCGTTCTCAGGCTTCATTATATCATTGGCTGCCGGCTGCTCCGTTCTGTGGCCCCCCCCCGACTCAAGCAGGGCCGCAGGTCCCCTGGCGTGGGCATGGTCGATGAATCCCGGCCTGGGGGGCACTGATCAGACCCGGAACATACATCGTGCACAAAGCCCGCAGAACGCCGCTGCGCGATTTTCTGTGTCCGGGTATTGTGTCAAGTATTCGAAGGCGCCCCACACGCATCTATGTCGTTCTGGTTGCGCGAGAATGCGTGTCACAGCAAGACCTTGGCGGCGCTCTTTCCGCCACCATCGGCAGATGAGATGTTTTCGGATCGATGGAAGTGCTGAAAGGCAGCTTCATTGCCCGAAGATCAAACAGAGGAGCGGGGTGAGGCTCTTCCGTTGCCAACTCCTTCAAAAGGGCACCCGGAGCACACAATGGGCAAAGAGATTGCGGGTCCTTCCTCGACATCCGCTTCCAGAAAATCCCATAGTCTCGCAACTATGGTGATCATCCGATCTGAAAGCATCTCATGGAAATCGATTTGTGCTGAAAACCTTCGTACGGGAACGTGATCGCCTCTCTCCTCCCGAAAGACAAGTCGCCGGATTGCAGGTCCGTGAGAATGTGCCGGCGCTGCCTTTTCATTCAAATTCTACCTCCAACGCCACAAAAGGCATGTCCACAGCATTCCTCATGGCATGCTCCAACAGCTTCCGGGCCTCCTCAGCTTCCTCCTCAGGAGTTTCCACCCATATAGCATCATGCAAGATCATCACCACGCGGCTTCTCATCTTCTTCTTTCGGAATGTACCTGTAAGGGAAAGCAAGGCCATTCGCAACTTCTCAATAAGGCGGGGCAGGGGGATAGGTTATTTTCTGGCGGCCACAAAAAAGGGCGCGACAAGCGGGTGAAAATATGTTTTGAGGGGGCATGGGCACGAAGCTGAAAATCCCTCACATTCCTGAAGAGGAGCGCACGCCTCTGGTGACGGCTCTTTTGGAGATCATCCAGATCCAGCAGGAGCTGATTCAGGAACTGAGAGACGAGATAGCCAGAGTAAAGGGCCACAAGCCGAGGCCCAGGATCAAACCGTCCGTCCTCGAAAAGGGTCATTCTGACCCAGAGAAGACGGAGTCGAGGGCCAAACGTCCGGGCTCTGCCAAGAGAAAGAAGACAGACAAGCTTGAGATCCATGAGAGGCATGTCATCACGGCCGATAATGTGCCGCAGGGGAGCAGGTTCAAAGGTTACGAGGAGTTCACCGTGCAAGGCCTCCTCGTGCAGCCACACAATACTCTCTACCTCCGAGAGCGTTGGATAGCCCCTTCAGGGGAGCAGATTATAGCCGCACTTCCGGATGAGGTCAGGAAACTGGGGCATTTTGCGGTCTCATTGCACAGCTTCATTCTTTACCAATACCACCATTGTCACGTGACTCAGCCCCTGATCTTGGAACAGCTCCGTGAAATGGGCGTCGATATATCAGCCGGACAGGTCAACAGGATCATTACTGAAGGCAAGCGACCATTCCATGAGGAAAAAGAAGAGATTCTCCGGGTCGGCCTGAAGGTGTCGGGCTATGTGAACGTGGATGATACCGGCGCACGTCATAAGGGCAAGAACGGCTACTGCACCCATATCGGCAATGAGATGTTCGCCTGGTTTGAGAGGTACGAGTTCCAAGAGCAGGATCAACTTCTTCGAGATTCTCCGCGCGAGGTACCCCGATTATGTGCTCAACGCAGCGGCACTTATCTACATGCATGCACAACAGCTGCCCAAGGCATGTCTTGAGAAACTGATCACGGCCGGCAGAGCGGTATTTGGAGATAAGGCCGAATGGAAGGCGTTTCTTGAGTCTTTGGGCTTCATTGACACGCGGCATATCCGTATTGCTACGGAAGGCACCCTTTTGGGCAGTATACTGGGGGCACCGTTCAACTCATCCGGACCTGGTCGTTCTCAGCGACGATGCCGGCCAGTTTGATTTCTTGCTCCACGCACTGTGTTGGATACACGCAGAGCGTGCGATCAACAAGCCCATAGGATTCAACGATGAACAGCGCAAAGCCCTTTGGTCCATACGCACACAAATATGGGGCTTTTACCGCGAACTTAAAGTGTATAGAGACCGCCCGGACACACTCACCAGGGAGAAGCTCGAGAAGCGTTTCGATGAGATCTTCAGCGCCCGGACCTGTTATGCAAGGCTCAACCAGGCGCTCGCCAGGATACGCGAGAATAAGCCCGAACTCCTACTGGTACTGGAGAGGCCCGACATACCCTTGCACAACAATACCAGCGAGACGGACATACGGGAATACGTGAAAAAGCCCCTCATCAGCGGTTCTACTCGTAGCGATCCCGGACGGCGCTGTCGTGACACCTTCGCGAGCCTGAAGAAAACGTGCCGAAAGCTTGGGGTGGGGTTCTGGGCTTTCCTCAACGACAGGTTATCCGGAGCCAACTCGATCTTGCCACTGGCCCAGCTCATTATCCGGCGACTCGAATCACTTGACGTACACACCCCGGTTCCACATACCCCGCCCCCTCAACAGCAGCCACTCAAATTCTGCCCTTGACCACAAACTCCGCCCGGACTTTTTGAGAGGTTACCGTTAAGGGTGAGGAACATCAGTCAGAAGCTGGAAATTCACCCAGAAAGCGAAAGCCAGCCGTAACACGACAGTGGGGTTTCCAATGAACAGTGCGCTTTTTTAGCGCCTATGACACCCAGCCCTGTAAGCCCGTGGCTTCGATCCGAGGTTGAAGGATTGCCCGTGTTCGGATACCATAGGTTATAGGACAAAACGGGTTGCCATCAAGTGCTGTGTTGCTTTTTCCAGAGCCCTTGGTCCTCAACAGGAGTGTGATGCCTCACGTCGAGAGTCAGCCAAATGAGTCACCGCCGGGGGGCCCAACGGTTGGAAGCCCCGTTCACTGAGAGTGCCGCAGAGCCTTGAAATTCGCGTGATCAAGCCTCCGGCCTGCAGAGGAACGCACTCATTTGAAAGGGCACGGGATCATAGTCGCTCCGAGTGCTCGGAGACGGAGCTGAGGAGCTGCAAGCCATAGCCCGAATCAAATACGAGGTTACCCATGCTGGATCTCATCACGAGTGCTGACGCGTGGATTGCATTTGCGACACTTACCGCGTTGGAACTTGTCCTCGGAATCGACAACGTGATCTTCATTGCGATTCTCGTGAATTCATTGCCGCCAAAGAAGCGTAACGGGGCACGACGACTCGGCTTGTTCCTGGCCATGTTTATGCGCATCGCGCTTCTCTCGGTGCTTTCCTGGCTTGTTGGGCTGACCCAGCCCGTGTTCACCTTGTTGGGGAGCAAAATCTCGCCCCGCGACCTGATTCTCATTTCAGGTGGGCTCTTCCTACTCTGGAAAAGCACAAAGGAAATCCATCTGGCGCTGGAAGGAAATTCGCACGTGGTTTCAGATGGGGTTCGGGCCGGATTTTGGGGAGTCATTGTGCAAATCATGGTTATTGATCTTATATTTTCCCTCGACTCTATTGTTACTGCAGTGGGTATGGTGGACAAAATAGCCGTCATGATTGCTGCTGTGGTTGTGTCCGTAGCCCTTATGATGGCATTTGCAGGGGCAATTGGCGATTTTGTGTCAGCGCACCCCACAATCAAGATGCTCGCTTTGTCTTTCCTCGTCGCGGTCGGCGTGGTGCTGATTGCAGACGGTTTGGGTCATCATGTGCCCAAAGGTTACATCTACTTTGCAATGGCTTTCTCGGTGGCCGTGGAAATGCTCAACATGCGCGTGCGTAAGCGTTCGATGGCTGCCGCAGCCAAAGAACCTTCGGCCCGCGTATAGAGTTGAGAGTGGTTACGACTTCCCGCGCTAAAGAGGGGCTCCATCTGTATCAGCAAAAGAGCGACCAGATTGGACCGGGCATTCTGGGTCTCCTCATACTTCTTGGGCGATGTCCGTCGGTAGTGGAGAACCGAGCCGTCTTTCAGGGTCGTTGTACAGGCCCCCGTGTACAGTCCTTTTCTCTCAGACACTCGGAACTCAAAAGCGCTGCGCACCAAGACGTGCCATTCCATACCACCCATGGGTAGTAGGATACGTGAAAAGGGAATACTGCAGCAAAAGTCCGGAGAAAGACCTCAGCGTCTGTCGAAGGAGGTATGAAGGATGAGGACGAAGCTTTCTTGCATGGCTGCGATTTTGGTCCTGTGTGTCTCCGTTTGCGCTCTGGCCGAAGAGGCCCCCAGCCTCTGGGGAATTGTACAGATGCTCCAATCAAAGCAGTTCGTTGACCTAACCCATGCGTTTCGTCCCGGCATTCCTCACTGGCCGGGATTCTCCAATGAGGAACGTGTGACCATCTACTACTACGATGAGGGAATAGGAAGCAGAGGCCGCGGCTTCCTGGCCCATGAATACAAAATTCCCGGCCAGTGGGGCACCCATGTGGACCCACCGGCCCATTTCGTCAAAGGAAAGCGTTTCTTGGATGAAATTTCGGTCAAAGAAATGGTTCTCAGGCTAGTGGTAATTGACGTGAGCAAAAAGGTTGAACAAAACCCCGATTATCAAATCGCTATGTGTGACGTGCGTGCGTGGGAAACAAAAAATGGGAAGATTCCTGCACATTCGTTTGTTGCCATGAGGACGGATTGGTCAAAGAGGTGGCCGAATTCGGCAAAGATGCGCAACGCAGACGCAAAAGGCGTTGCTCATTATCCGGGTTGGAGCAAAGAGGTCCTTACCTACCTTTACGAACAGTGTAAGATTACGGCCTCAGGACACGAGACCACCGACACGGACCCGGGGATCGCTACAAGCAAAGGAGACTATTCTCTCGAGACGTACATTCTCTCGCAGGACAAGTATCAGATCGAGCTTCTGACCAACCTGGACAAAGTTCCCGAGTACGGGGCCATGGTTGTGGTGGCTTTCCCAAAACCAAAAAAAGGCTCCGGGTTTCCTGCGAGGGTATTCGCCATTCTGCCCTAGCGAGCCTGTTGCTCAACCAAACACGTCACGAAAACCAGTTCCCATGTGCAAGGGTGAGCAACCGTCGACTCGCCTCGTCTCATGGACACAAGCCAAGATTTTCCAGATCCCTGCCCGGAAGATGCCAGCGGTTGCCGGGAGCCCCCTACGGACTCTTCGTATGTCCTTTCAGGTTGGAATTTAGGCCTACCCACGTTCCACTGAAACGAACAGGTTGGGTGCAGCAGTTTTGCAAAAGAATCCGGACGGGGATAATGAATGCTTCCAGTCCCCAGGCTAACAGGCTTAAGGTTCTGCCCTTCAAACTGGATATCTCGTCTCTCATACCAACCCCCATGGCGGTAACCGCCACAACGAACGATGAAAGTCTGCCATCGAAGGGGACTTTCATGGGAATGCGCTTTCACGTGTATGACAGGACACAGGATACGGGCTGAGGATCTCCTTCGCTACGGACGACGCAAGGCCGTCTCATCACTGCGCTTCTCCCTGAAAAGCGACACCCGAGATTACACGGAACTCTTGCTCCACGGGATTATTGAGAAGTTACCTCTTGATCTCCAAGAAAGGCCACTCACTGGAGCAGAATAGTCTGAGTTGCCCTCCGCATCTCTGCACTACATCTTGTGTCGTGTCAGCTCCTTCCCTTTCCGGAGCTGACAATTACGTCAGGATCGTCCACGACACGATCTCAACCTGTCCAATTTTCCTCACAAAGCTTTCCATAACCACTCCCATTTTCGCTGACGTTCCACAGGGTTGCCGAACCATCTGTCGACTGTGACGTGACAGTCTCTTATCGCTCCCTCCGAACAGAGCTCGTCAGATGGCCGGCACGTTCTCTTTCACTCTGGTTGCCTCTTTCAAGCCAGGTTGCGGTACTCCGGTTTGTACACATGACTGCGGATGAACGCTTCCAAGTCTCCAGGTCGTTCCACGCGGGCCAGGTGGCTGTCGAACACGACCGCGCGCAACGCGGGCGGCAGTCCTGATCTCCGTTTCAAGGATGTTCGATTGCGGGGGATAGAGGAGTCCTTGATCGAGCTCGCTACGAGTCACCTGATCCGCAACGGCTCGAGCAGCCTCGACGAACATTTCATCGGTTACACGCTTTGCTTGAGTGGCGTAAATGGCCATCCCAACTGCCGGAAATATGTACAGGTTGTTGGCCTGGGCGGGCAGTAAGGTCCGATCCTTGTACCTCACCGGAGGGAACTGCACGCCGGCAGCGTAGAGTGCCCTTCCCTCGGACCAGGCGTAGGCTTGCTCGGCCGAACACTCAGCGTGGTCGGTGGGATTGGAGAGGGCAAAGACGATAGGACGCTCATTGATCCGTGACATGGCCTCCACCACCTGGCACGTGAAGGCCCTACCCACAGTGCTCACTCCGATAATGGCATTTGGCTTGAGCGATTCGATGGCCGTGACAAAATCTTTTGTGGGCTCATGGTGGTGGGCATACGGCAGTTGGAAGTCAAAGAGGTCCGTACGAGTCCCCTCAAGGAGGCCCTTGACGTCAAACAGAGAAATGTTCTGTTGCGCTTGCTCCAGCGTGATCCCTTCCAGCGCCATGGCCGACGCGATCAAATTGGCGATCCCGATTCCGGCTGAGCCTGCACCGAGGAAGAGGATCCGCTGATCTTTGAGTTGACCGCCTGTGACCTTCAAGGCGTTGATGAGGCCTGCCAGTGCGATTCCCGCGGTTCCCTGAATGTCATCGTTGTAACAACACGGTACGGTCGCGATAACGGGCGAGAAGATGTACCGCGTCGCTACCCGTCCAGTCCTCAAAATGTAAGCAACACAGGGGAAAGACTTCCTCTACCGCTTCGACGAGTTCGTCAACAAAGGAGTACAGCTCTTCGGTCGAAGGTCGTGGTCGACGTAGTCCGAGATAAAGCGGGTCCCTGAGCAGCGCGGCGTTGTTGGTCCCCGCGTCGAGGTACATGGGGAGAAGCCCCTGAGGCGGCACACCGGCCGCAGCGGTGTAGAGCTGCAGCTTGCCGACCGGAATGCCCATGCCGTTGGCTCCCAGGTCGCCCAGTCCCAAAATGCGACCGCCGTTGGTCACGCAAATGACGCGCACGTCCTTAACCGGCCAGTTTTGAAGGATCTCTTTCACGCGTCCCCTGTGGGCAATTGAGAGATACATGCCACGAGGCTGACGGAAAATGTGCCCGTACTTGAGGCATGCCTCGCCGATGGTAGGGTCATAGACAATAGGAAGAAAGCGAGTAGGATCCGACATGATCACCCGATAGAACAGGGTTTCGTCGTGGTCCAGCAGGTTGACGAGGAATATGTACCTGTCCAGATCGGTGTTCTTGTGTCCCAGCTGCATACGCACCCGGCGCAGTTGTAAGTCCTCGGTTTCGGTTATATCAGGGTACTAAACCTACGAGACCCAGAGCCTCCCGCTCGGCCTCGCTGAACGCGGTGGACTTGTTGAGCGCCGGGTCCCGCAGGATCTCGATGCCGCGTTTGTCTGTCTTATTCTTAGTTTGCGTCATGGTTCATCTCCCGGGATCATTTCACGTACGTCCGAGGTCGCAAAGCAAGCACCTCGTAAGGGGTCATCCTTCGGCAACGTACGGATGGACCATCTTTTTCGGATCTACAATGCGATCGTAGTCCTCTGCACTAATGTAACCGAGCTTCAGCCCTGCTTGTTTGAGTGTCAGGTCGTGGTCGTTGGCGTAGTGAGCAATCTCTGAGGCCTTGTCATAGCCGATTACCGGCGACAAGGCCGTAACCAGCATGAGGGACTGCTCCACGAAGCGATCTATCTGCTTGACATTCGGTTCCGTGCCTTCGACCAAAAAGACCCGGAAGTTATGACAGCCGTCGGCAAGGATACGGATCGACTGCATGATGTTGGCAATCATCAGCGGTTTGTACACATTCATCTCTAAATATCCTGAAGCGCCCCCGAAGCCCACCGCCACGTCGTTCGCCATGACCTGTACCGCGATCATGGTGAGCGCCTCGCATTGGGTAGGATTGACCTTGCCCGGCATGATGGATGAGCCCGGTTCGTTCTCGGGTATCTTCAGTTCGTGGAAACCGCAGCGTGGACCGCAGCTCAACAGCCGAATGTCGTTGGCTATTTTAAAAACGGATACGGCCAGGCCGCGCAAGGCCCCTGAAAGAATCACCAGAGCGTCATGAGCACCTTGTACGGTGAACTTGTTGGGAGCACTGACAAAAGGCAGGCTCGTAAGACGCGCAATTTCTGCGGCTGCGTCGGGTCCGAATTCGGGGGCCGCATTGATGCCGGTGCCCACAGCGGTGCCGCCAAGGGCGAGGCGATAGACACCCGCCAGACTAAGTTGGATGTACTCAAGGCTTTCATCGAGCATTCCCACGTACCCGGACCACTCCTGTCCCAGGGTCAGGGGCGTTGCATCCTGCATATGGGTTCGGCCGATCTTGACAATGTCCTTCCACGACTCGGACTTCTCAGAGATGGCGTCTCGCAGTGCTTTCACTGCCGGCATCAGCCGTTGCTTGGTTCCCAGTCCGGCTGCGATATACATGGCCGACGGAAACGTGTCGTTGGACGACTGCGACATATTGACGTGATCGTTGGGGTGGATAGGCGTCTTGCTCCCAAGATCCGTGCCGGCAATCTGGCAGCATCGGTTGGAGATTACCTCGTTCATGTTCATGTTGAACTGCGTACCGCTTCCGGTCATCCACACATGGAGCGGGAAATGGCTGCGATGCCCACCTGCGAGTATCTCATCGCAAACCCGGACAATGAGATCCCGTTGTTCGTCAGTGAGACGCCCCCCCTGGTGATTGGCCAGCGCTGACGCCTTTTTCAGGACAGCATAGGCGTCGACCAGTTCTGAGGGCATCAAGTCGTCCCCGATGCTAAAGTGTTCGAGTGATCTCTGTGTCTGGGCTCCCCACAATTTGTCCGCGGGAACTCGGATCTCGCCTAAGCTGTCTGATTCGGTGCGGAATTCGCTCATGGAATGCTCCCCCATTGTGATTTTGGCCGTCTTTGCGTGCGAGGAGGTCGCTGAACCGGCATTCGGAGCGTTCTGAACAACGAAGCAACCTCCATTCCTCCTCATGACCACACTTCTATTACTACCTAGGCTAGTGCAGATCGCGACGAAGGGCAAGTGTGAAAACCCGCGGGATACCCTGCAAGCTCTGCGATCCACCCGGCTGAAAGATTGCTCAGGGATGCCCCGAGACCTACCAAGACCGTCAAAGCGCCTTGCGCCACATTGAAACGTCCTGTGGCAGAAGTGATATCTGTAAAGATCAACAGAAAGACCACGCCGAATATGCCGTTCGCTGCCCCATTAAGTCCCGCGTCTCCCACAACGGTAGCCTCTGTAAGCTGAAGACGACACTGATTTTTGCGAGCAGCTTCCTCCTGCCCGATCAACAGCCAAAGGTAAAGGTTTGTGGCATGTCATGGAAGCCGCTGGAGAGAGCCACCTTATCATACATGCGAGGAAGCGAGCTTCACGACACCCCTATTTCGCGCTGCGAGCAAACTTAAGGGAGGAAAACCTTGACATACAACAAGGTAAAAGGCTAATCATGCAACCAACGCCGCACTTTTTCGACCACCATCCTCAGCGCTTTTATACCGGCGTCCACAAGGCAAAGGTGCAGCGGAAGGAAAGGACTGAGCCTACGACATGAAATACGACTTTAACAAGGTCGCGGACGTATGACCGAGCGCAGAACTGGTAGTTCTGGTCAAGGTTCTCCGCTACTACTGGGATGAGTCATGCGCAGCGTTGCCTTCTGCAAGGAGATGAAGTGCTTTCTCTGTCTCCAATGGTACACGACACGGCACGGTCTGAATCTATCTGAGCGCGCGGCGAACGCCCGTTTTCAGGCAAGATCCCGCGTAATTGTGCTTGACCGGCGGTGAAATGATCTTGCATCTGGGAAGTGAGGCAAAAAGCTGTTTTCGAACAGATGTGAAGCTAATCTTGACGCGCAGGCCCTGTGGGACCCATTGCGGAGCCCTTGTTGGCGACAGAGTAGCAAGCCTCTTCCTATTTGGCGATATCAGAAACGTTTGGCTGTTCACCATCGGAGCACAATAATGATCAAGAAGGATGAATTGAGGTTGAGGATTCGGTTCATTGTGGTCGTGCTGTCCGTAATCCCCTTAATCCTTTTCGCCGTCTTAGGATATGCATTGTCTGTCGACATGCCTGTGATGGACCAGTGGGAGTTCGTGTACATCATGGACGCGTATCATAGCGGGCACCTGACGTTGGGACAGTTGTGGGCACAGTACAATGAGCACCGCATGTTTTTCCCTCGGCTCATACGGCTAGCACTTGGAATTCTCACACAATGGGACCTTCGGTACGAAGTTGTCGCGGGGATATTTCTTTCGGCGGTATCGTATATGCTAATCTGTTACCAGATTAGCCGAACGCATGCCAAAATAGCGTTTGAGCGCTATTGCTGGCTTTTTCCCGTGGCTTCCGTTCTCGTTTTTTCTCCTTCCCAATGGGAATGCCTCTTCGACGGTATGTTGCAGGTGTACCTTCAGAATGTATGCATTATCGGTGGATTCATATTGTTGTCACAAACTGATTTGCGATGGTATCGTCTGGGACTTGCCATGTTAGCCGGCTTTGTAGCTGCATTCTCCTTCGGGTCGGGACTATTGTTCGGGCTAGTAGGGCTTGCTGTGTTGGTCGAACGGTGCAGCGACCGCGGCAATTCCAACAGGGAAGGATGGGTTGCAGCTGCAATCGTCTGGCTCATTTTCGTCGTAGCGGTTATCGGGCTGTATGCCCTTGACTATCATAAACCGGACGCCCATCCTTCGCTGTGGTACGGCGCGAAACATTCGCTCGCCCTACTCAAGTACGTGGGTCTATACCTGGCCTCACCCATGATCTGTCCGGTTGGCACCGTCAATGTAGCCATCGGTTTCTCAGCACTGATTCTGTTTGCTGCATGCGCGGGTTGGTTATGGCATTACGTGCGGCAGGATCAGCGGATGAAGGCCGCCTGCACCCCCTGGATGGGATTGGCATTGTTCGCCCTATCCTGTGCGATTCTGACAGGCATTTCTCGCGTGGGGTTTGGTTGGGAGCAAGCCTCAAGTTCCAGATACGCACCAATTCCAACCCTTTTCGGAGTGTCTGTTTTGGTGCTGTGCAATCGCGTCACTCTTAGCGAGCAATTCTCAATTTGGGCTGACAAGACACGAATTGGGGCA
This sequence comes from uncultured delta proteobacterium, assembly GCA_963760985.1. Taxonomy (GTDB): domain Bacteria; phylum Desulfobacterota; class Desulfomonilia; order Desulfomonilales; family Desulfomonilaceae; genus JACRDG01. The sequence continues at coordinate 24,814 of CAVXFM010000006.1, forward strand.
CCACAATTCAGGCGCATTTTCGCATGGGCTGTCTGCGCTGTCATGGTTCTCTGTCTCTCTTCAGCAGCCATGCGAACGCAGGACGCCATATTGGCAATGGGAAGTCTCCCCGCAGTGAAAGACGCAATTGGTTCAGGGGAAAAAGCCTTGAATTTCATTCCGGACAACTATCTGCCCTACCCTGATAGAGACAAGCTCAGAGATTACTTCGTACCCACTCTCCGGAGATTGTCACTTTCCTTATTCCGGGAAAGGCGCTAGTGTGCTGTTACATAAATAGCTTGCATTGACTTTGTGGGTGGATCTTCCACGTCCAGGCACTGGCTGCGCAGCACGATTACTGCACTCTTTGAGCGCTCTTTTATCAAAAGCCAGCTGAAACGGGCTGCCTCAGGCCGGCCTCTCTGTCGTGTGTCGACTGCATTTCGTGTACGTGATGTTTTTCTCTCCTGTTTGCCGGCCCCCACGCTGTACCGCAAACCTCTACAGGAGCCACATCTTTCCGGTTGACTAGCTCGACGTAATAATGTTATACTTGAGTCGTTGGTTATAACTGTTGAGAATTGCAGCGAGTGTATTAATGACGCAGACTTTCCGCCACGGCATGGTTATCGCGGCCCTGTTTATCGGTGTCGCGGCCACAGCGGTTTCGGCTCAACAGGGCCCGTCGGGTCCTGTCGGAAACTATTTCGGGTTGGGAGGAGTGACTCCGCACCCTCCGGCAAGGTGCTATCCATTAATCCCCGCGTCGAACTTTCCCCTTCTGGGCTTGAGTAGCGGCCCGATGCCTCTCGAGTGGTGCGCGCCCCCCGCTGTAGCGCCACCACTGAAGCGGCCGGAACCCGCCCTCCGGGTGGGGTATTTGTACAAGGACCATGGAGCCGGGATCGGGCTCAATATGAGCGGAGCGGATCAACGAGTGGTGAGTGCAATAAAGGGTGATACCGACTTACAGGGAGTGTGGGGTGAGTTGGCACTTCCTCTCGTTCTCACCTATAAGACAGAGTTCGTTCTCACTATTGGACACTTGTTTCCGGTGCAGACTGATACACTGCAAACCTACCGCCTTGTCGGAAATCCAGGCGCAAAGAGGCAATGGAATCCGGATATTCGTTGGTGGGAAGTCGACACCTCCTGGAAGTACCGACTGGGTACGTCTCTTCGAGGAATTGTCGGCTTTCGCTGGTCTTCGTTCATAGTGGATTTTGATCGTGCGGAGAATCAACAGGGGTTTCTCAGTTCCGGTGACGCGGCAAAACTGAATGCCAACGCTTATATCCCATTTCTTGGTCTACAGTGGAAAAGTTGGTCGCCTCAGGTCGGCTGTGTGAGTGCATCGGTGATAGGATCTCCTGTGCTGCCGGGGGATTTCGAGTACACAGAAACATTAGACTTGGCTGTTCAACCGGTCTTGGCAAAATTTGCTCCAGGTGGAGACTACCAATCAGGGTATTTTTTTCCGAAGCTTCAGGGGAGTATTCGGTTCACAGGGCGGAGTGGAGTTTCGGTGTATTCGTCAGGTTCAACGCCCTCCACTCCGAGCGTAACCGGAGTGTTACCTTGAATGGGGCAGAAAGCCGGGCTGATATGTCGTTTGACCGAACCCACTGGATTTTTGGAGGCAAGATCGGCCTTACGATGTGAGAGCCGCATTGTACCGGTTGCCAAAGATTCTGTCCTTTTGATTCCTTCCTGGTGTCGAGAGGTCTCCTTTACGTCCAGCGACGCAGAGCCGTCTCATCACTGCGCTCAAGACATCCCCAGCCCTACGATCTTATCCTCATTGAAAGCGAATCGGTATCAATAGCGGGACCCATTCGGTCATCACTTTCTAAATGGCCGGCAGACCACGGGGGCAAAAGCGTTACGCCGGTATTTACTGGAGGGGAGGGTCTCTGGGAAAAACTTTTCGAAACCAAAGCGATCACGGTGCATCTAAGTTCATTGATGGGGAGTCGCCGAAGTAATGTGTTCAGGAGAGGCTAACATGAGCAACTATGAAGAAAAGAAGGCTGTGGAAGGTGGGTACCCCGCCGGTGAGAAGACGAAGGTCATCCACGCCACGAATATGGAATACCAAGATGCACTCAATACCATGCACCAAATTCTCGAAACTGCCAGAGATGGTAACTTCATGTTGGAAGCTGATGGCAAGTCCATTACCCTCGTTCCTACTGCCAACGTGCAATTTGAAATAAGAGCCAAGCAGGGAAAAGGCAGGCAGAGCATTCTCTTTGAGCTGCAGTGGGCATACGACGCGGAAAACACCGCAGCCGGGTTCCGAGACGAGCAGGCGGAAGTTGAGGATGAAACGTGCGCGTGCGTCGCGGATCAAATCCGGATCAACCGAGAAGCCGAGGAACGGGAATATGCGGAAACGGAGAGGCGTTTCCAACGAGAGCTTTTCGGGGGTTGCGGCTGTGTGGAAGTGCCGGGTCCGCAGTAAAATGCAGGACATAACGCGATGATGCACCAGGACGCCGAAAGCCTCTGGCCTACGATTTCGGGTTCATCACCGCGCGGTAGTGCAGCTGATCGTCGTACATCCGAAGGAACACCTCGTGCTTGGCGTCGTGGTACCTCGCTGCCGCGCCCTGGCAGGGTTTGATAACCTTATCCGCGGCGCTCATCTTAGTCATCGCTTCCGTAACGGTGGCGCAGTCCCCGGCAGCGACCGCGGCGAGCATGGCCGAGCCCAGGAGCATAGCCTCGGGTTCTTTGGGAAGGACGATTTTTCGTCCGGTGATGTCCGCGTGCTCGCGTAGGAAGATTGGATTTTTGGCACCGCCGCCGGTGAAGAGCACGGTCTCGATCTCGTAGCCGCTCTCGGTCATGGCATCCAGGATGTGGCGGGTGCCATGGGCCACTGCTTGAACTGTAGCGAAGTAGAGCAACGCGAGATCTTCCAGGCTGTCGCTGAGCCTCAGACCCGAGATCATCCCGCGGGCGTGCGGATTGGCTCTGGGGGAGCGGTTGCCGTGGAAATCCGGTTGCACGTGGAGTTCCCTGGTAAGCTCCGCGGGAAACTCGGTTCCGGCTGCGAGCTTGTCGAGGACCTCCGCGAGAATTTCGTACACAGTGATCCCGCGCTGTTTCGCATCTTGCTCAAGCTCACGGGTACGCACGTGGCTGAAGATAATGTGATCGATGAGCGCTCCAGTGGCGGATTGCCCGCCCTCGGTGAGCCATAAACCGGGGATCATCGCGGAATAGAACGGCCCCCAGACTCCATCGACAAATCGAGGTTCTTTGGATACCGCCATGTGACAACTGGATGTGCCCCCAATGAGCGCCAGCCGCTTTCCCAGCTCAACCTCTTCCCCATCGGTGAGACGTGCTCCAAGCATTCCCACACCGCCTGCGTGCGCGTCAATGATCGACACCGCAACAGGGGTTCCCGGACTGAGGCCGAGATCGGTGGCCGCGCGTCGGGTAAGCCCCTGTGCGATGGGTTCGCCCATGGGTCGGATGCGGGTTCCGATGCGCAGAAAGCCTTCCGATGCGAGTTCACCCAGCCCGATGGACTGCCAGTAGCTCTCGTCCCAGCTCCCCACGCTCCCCAATATGGTCGGCTCTAGGTGACCCTGGTACGTCCACTTGCACACGGTGGTGCACAGCGAGCGAGTTTCATCGCCGGTGGAGCGGTACGTCAGGAAATCAGCCAGATCAAAAAAGCGACGAGTCCGTTTCCAGCAATCGGGGAGATTCTCTTTGAGCCAGCTCAGCTTGGGCGACTCCATTTCAGGGGAGATGATCCCGCCCACGTAGCGCAGCACAGGATGTTTTCCGTCATTGATGCGGGCTGTCTGCTCCAGGGCCCGGTGGTCCATCCACACCACGACGTTCTGTGCGTCGTTTCCGGTAGGGCTTATTGACACAGGCCGATCGCTCTCGTCCAGGGCTACCAGGGAGCAGGTCGCATCAAAGCCGATCCCGCGTACGTGCGTGACGTCGATGTCAGCCTCGGTGACGGCTTGACGGACCGCTGCCGTGCAGGCGCTCCAGATGTCGTCCGACGATTGCTCGACGAAATCGGCCTGCGGTTTCCACATCTTAATGGGATGCGCACTCTGTCCGAGCATCTTGCCGCGGGCGTCGAACACTCCTGCGCGTGCACTCCCGGTGCCCACGTCAATGCCGATATAGCAGCGCCGGCCCAGAGTCATATTATGCGCTCCTTCCTAGAAAACGCACTCTAAAGCCGAGCGTTTGCGAGAGTGCGGCCATTTCTTCAAGGATGTCTCCGTACGCCACGGCAATGTGATTGCTCAGATAGTGCGCCATAAGGGTTTCTCGCGAGATGCCCAGATCCGCGGCCATGAACGGCCACTCACGCGTGGTTCCGCACCACCACTGCTCACGGATTTGCTCGGGGAGCGTGACCACTTCTCCTTGCCCCACGTCCATCCACAGCTCGTCGTCTTTGAGAAAGGCCCTGGCCCACGTGATGTCGCCCGGCAGGGCTTCACCCGCGAAGGTGCCGCCGGGGATCGGGAAATACTCCGCGGGTTGCCGGTACGAGTGGACACCCTTGAGCGAGTGGGGCTCGCCGCTCATCGCGTACCCGCCACAAGAGCCAGAGTTGAGCAGCACCCACAAGAATCGTCCCTGATATTCCGCACCCCAGCGCACATCGTGGAACATCACAGCCTGGTGCAGGCCTTTGGCCTTGAGGAGCCGCTTCATCAACTCCATGGGCACGAGGTTGCCCTGATCTCCCTCTGTGGAAGTGATGATCACGTCGCCGTTGCTCTCCGGGCGGCACACGGAATTGAGCAGCCCTTCCGCGAAATCCGACGGCGGCCGCAGCGGCACCAGACCGAGCTGATACTGCCAACCCACGCAGTCGGCCTTGAATTCGGTCACCAGGTCGAGCACGGTCAGGTAGTCCCGCAGCTGTTCCCGGGTGGCGTTTTCGTCGAAGTCGTCCGCCCCGTCCTCGCGCCAGTGGAACTGCACGCCGCTTTCCTTTACAAAGGCCATCGCCCGGTTGAGCCGGTCGTCGGAGATGGAACGGCCCCGGTCGATGATCCAGGCCTGGTCGACTTTGTGTTCGGAGAATCCCACAGGAGCCATCCGCCGCGGGCCAAAGTACCCGTTGATCATGCCCATCGACGTGTCTCCGAGCATCAGCGCGAGAATCCTTCTTTTCCTGATCTCCTCCGCGACGCTCCTCGCACGAACGTGAGCCTCTCTGGATATAGGAACCGAATAGCCGATCTGCTCCGCGGAGTACCCGATGCGGCCGGTGTTGCACCACTCGGCCAAACGAGCCATGAACGCGTCGTCTGCGGTCCAGTCTTCCGCGTCGGTCCACACGCGGGAGAACTTGCGGCCCAGGCTCTCCAGGCAGGCTCCTGTGTTGAGCAAGCCGACGAGGCCCGGCCACTGCCCAGAGAAATTACTCGCGAGCAGCAACGGACTGTCTTTGCCGACCACGCCGTCAGTGGTGTGCGGCCCGTAGCACCAGTGCACGAACACGCCGATGAGAGGGTCATCCACGGGGCCGAGCTTCTCGATGGCTTCGTGGGGTCGCGTGAGAAACCCTTCGATGCGATAGCTCGTACGACCGAGTTTCTTCAGCGCGCGCTCCAGTTGTACCGTGGCCTCCTCCGCGTTCGGCCGAGCCAGGTCGTTGGGTTTGGCGCGGTAATCGCCGGGCCAGAAAATGCCGATTTTGGTGCGGGACATTTCTTCTCCTTCACCTGACGGATTGCAGGGCCATCATACCATTTTTTATCCCAAGGGCTCCAACACGATTGACGCGAGCATTTACATCATACAGACTCATAGATGTCATTTTGATGAGGGGTACATCGAGATGAGAACCACGCTGAATATTGAAGACCAATTGATCGAGAAGGCCTCGGAATTGACTGGCATTAAGGAAAAAACCACACTGGTGAAACTTGGCCTCGAAGCTTTGATAGCCAGAGAAAGTGCCAAAAGACTGGCAGAATTGGGCGGGACAGAGAAGCACTTGAAGGCGATTCCACGGAGAAGGATCACGGAGCAGTGAAGATGGTTCTTATAGATTCCTCAGTGTGGGTACGTCACCTTCGGGGGGGCGACCCCGACCTCAGACAGCTTCTGAATGAGGGATACGAAATGTGTCACCCGATCATTGTGGGCGAGCTCGCGTGTGGCAACATGAAGAATAGAAGCGAAATCCTCTCCTTCTTACAACTCCTGCCCCAGGCAGCCCTGGCACAACACGAAGAAATCCTCCAGTTCATAGAATTGAACCAGTTGATGGGAAAAGGTCTCGGGTACATTGACGCCCATCTCTCTGCCTCTGCCATGTGAACAAGGGTCCCCTTGTTTAGTTATGACAAGAGGCTCAATGAGATGTTGGGTATCCGATACGATCCGGTAGTATGCAGATAACTAGGGAGTTCCGAGTGTAGGGTACACCATACCTAATGGATCTGACTTTCCACCACATCAACAATTACATATGGTGTACCCGGAACTCCAGAGTCTGGGCGACCATGTGAATAAGGCCTTGGAAATGTATATGCGCTGGCTCCAAGATCAGGAGGGTGTCCCTGTACCTGGCCTGAGCCCCGCCCTCGGCAAGAGGCTGATACGGAACGGACAGAAAGAAGAGATTGAGATGATTCCTCAGTGTGAGAACTGAGTCAACGGTTACGGGACCGTGAAGAGGCAGAGGTTTTCAGGATGGAAGGAAGAAAGGCAGGCCCATGAGCAAAAGGTTTCGACTGGGGGCTCCCTTCGACGAACAGCATCCACGGATGGGCCTTTGGAGAGAAGGATAATGGTGTATGCGCAGACGCCGGGATTGTGTAATCCATTTGAAATGGTGGTCCAGGATCAATCGACCGAGACCTTTCATACGGGCAATAGGGACATCAGAGAGAATTGACGTTCTTTTTGAGGCGATTACCCGGAAGCGGAAAATGGTGCCGAAGGACATTGACTGTTTCGACCAGAAATCGGTTGTCTCCTGATGACCGAGGCAGGAAAGGTTACGATCGTGTTCAGTGGGCACATTGGTGGTAAAAATCGGGAGCTCCTTATGACCGATCAAGGCCGTCACGGGAACATGAGCCCGTGGCTGTGGGCGGTTGTTGTCGTCCTGGCATGCTTTCAATGGGGGGGAAGCGTCTCAGCAGACGGTTCCTTCGACAATCAACTTCTCAACGCAGTAGATAATGGGTCCCAAGGGCTTGTGAAGGCGCTTCTTGAGCAGGGGGCGCAGGTCAACGCGAGAGACCAGGATGGCCGGACAGGGCTCATTAAGGCTGCGAGACGTGGCGACCTGCAGATCGCGAAGATGCTGATCGAGAAAGGGGCCGACGTGCACGCAAAGAACAGGGGCGGCTGGACGGCCCTCTCCTTTGCTGCCGCGGAAGGCCACGTCAGATTGGTAGAGTTGTTGCTGCGTGCGGGAGCGAACCCGGAGGTGATTGACAACGACGGGAGGACACCACTCGGTCTGGCGGTAGCTAGAGGGCAGCTGGAAGTGGTGAGAGTGCTTTTGAGGCAGACCACTGATATCGACACTAGAGCCAGTTTTTGCCGCATTTTGAGGGCCGCTGTGCGAGGAGGCAGTCCTGAAGTCGTGAAGATGCTCTTGGATAGGGGTGCCCCTCTTGATTCAGTCAAGGAATGCCTTTCGCAGGCCGTTGTGCAAGCTGCCAGGGATAATAGCCTTGCAGTCGTGAGAGTGCTCCTGCAGCAAGGTGGTGAAGCTAACGCACGAGACTACAAGGGCTCGCCAGCCCTGGTGGAGGCATCAGAGCCAGGCAATGTTGCGGTTGCGAAACTGCTTATAGATCGCGGAGCCCGTGTTAACGCCTCGGACAGCCTTGGTGCAACGGCTCTGCTGCGTGCTGCAGGAGCAGGGCACCGCGAAATGGTAAGACTTCTGTTGGATTCGGGGGCTGATATAGGAAGCGGGGACCGCCGCGGTCGGACCGCCTTGATGTGGGCGGCCCGAGGTCATTCTGAAAACCAGTCGGATATTGAGGCGATGCTCCTCCAAAAGGGAGCCGATGTGAATGCCAAGAACCAATACGGCAGGACCGCACTTATGTGGGTAGCGGTACATGGGAAAGCGGAACTTACCCGTATGTTTCTCGAGCACGGTGCTGACCCCAATGCACAGGGGGAGAACGGATGGACCGCGGCAATGTGGGCTGCGTGGAAGGGGCACACGGAAGTGGCGCGCTTGCTCATCTCACATGGCGCGCGAATGACCCTCACGGTAGCTGCCATGCTCGGCAAAGAGAAGGACGTCCGACACCTTCTCGAGAAAGATCGTCAGGTGAACGATCAGATTGCCGACGGTTTCACGCCGCTTATGGCGGCGGCAGCGAGAGGGCATACGACCATCGTGAAACTATTGCTGGACGCGGGAGCTCGCGTCAATGCAGCGGATGAAACTGGGCAGACTCCTCTCATGTATGGCGTAGCTGCGGGCAAGGTAGCAGTAGCGAAGCTTCTTCTCAGCAGCGGCGCCGATGTCAACGCGAAGGACAGGTATGACCGGACCGCACTGATGTTGGCAGCTGAACAGCACAACTCCACGCTTGTGAAAGAACTCCTGGCCGCGGGGGCTGATGCCAGGTCAAAGACGAGGTTTGAGCAAACGGCACTCAGTTTTTCGCAGAGCAAAGGCCGCTGCCCAGAGGTCGAGCGACTCCTGTTGCAGCAAGGGGGCAAGTAGTGTGCTCGTTGGGAGAGATCCCCCCTGACAGATGCCGACTGTCGCTCGGTTTCCGTTCCTGAAAGGACAGATGTACGGACCGTGTGTACAGGCTTTCGTAGGCGGCTGGACGTATTCGGAAAGACGACGGAAATACTAGGCTACCCCTGGAACGGCTCTGTGCTCCTCAGGAGCTCTCACGATACGTTTTTGGGCGAGACCAGACGTACCCAGACATCACCTGAGGCAACTCGAAATGACAGATCACGAAAAGAAGCAGCAAAGGAGCCGATTCGTAACATGGTTGAAACGAGCTTTTGTTCTAGCGATTGTCAGCGCGGCCCTGATTGGGGTGTTGGTTGTAATCAATCTGCCGACAGCCCATGAACTTGTTATCAGTAACACCTCGGGTCGCGAGGTTCGGTTCGAAAAGGGTACTCGTAGACGGTGAGGAAATCTGGGGCGGACCAGAATTCATTCCGTCAAGATCCTCGTCCTCGACGCCTTGGCTTACAGGTCTTCCAGATAGGATTTCCCTTGGCTTTAACACGTCCAAGGGATCTGTGGAGCTGAAACTGGTGACCTTGAATCAGCTCAGGGAACCGGACGAGGTTTCATGCCGTTTGGAGATATCTTCTAATCATTGTCGATTCGAGGCTTACTATCAGGAAGGCCTCCTGATCTGTACCAAGTGTGAAGATTACAGGGATTAGGCATCTATCGTCAGAGGATTAGAGGCAGTTCCCACAAGCTCTCTTTGAGCCTTAAATAGGAGTCTATGGTTTTGCTTTTTCGCAGAGCGGTCGCACATTCCGCTTGCCCATCGGCCTTTCTCCCCCAGTTTGTTGTCAAACCGTCAATGGCAGGAACGCCGGTCATTTTCACATGATTCCTTTGAATTATCCACATATTGACCCAAAAAAGGCAAAACTGTAGTATCAACCGGAGTCCCCATGTGGGCTACGACAAGAGGCTCAATGAGGCCCAACGAGTTGCTGGGCATAAGATACGATCCGGTATTTGTAGGATGGCCCGCTCACCAATCCGAGAATCAACCACGGAGCAAGTCTATCGTTCGGGACCGCTTGTGGCGGTGGGGCGTTTGTGGTAACTCTTGAGAAGCAGACAGGCTGGGACCTGAGCAAGGGCCGAGCAGGGATGCTGTAGAAGCACCCTGTGCCAAACGATGTGGTGTGCCCCGAAACCTTGACGCTGGAGCCACTCCGGCGTATGTGTGGAGGCAACATGCCTGCGGTAACCCTGAAGGCGCATTACGATGGCGAACGGATTGTCCTCGACGAGCCGTTCGAGATCCCCCCAAATTCACCCCTTATGGTGACCGTGTTGCCCCCGACTGAGGTGGTGGTGGACGAGGATTGGTTCTTGGTAGTCCGGAAGGCGCTTTCCGCCGCGTACGGCACGGATGAGCCTGACTATGGCATCGAGGACCTCCGTCGATGACAGAAGGTGACGTTGTTCTGACGCCGCTGCCCCAAGCTGACGGGCAAGTCAAGAATCGCCCCGCTGTTGTTCTTAGGGCAATGCCTCCGCACGGAGATCTTCTCGTCTGCGGGGCCAGCACACAGCTTCAAAATGAGACTCCCGGCTGGTGATACGACCGGGCGATCCGGATTTCGCCGCCAGTGGCCTGAGGGCCGCCTCTCTCATCCGTCTTGGCTTTCTGGCAGTACTTCCGGTCAGCAGTTTTCTCGGATCGATTGGGTCAATCTCTCCTGAAAGACATTGTCGCCTTGTGCAGCGGCTCTCCGAATACCTCGTCCGTGGCCGCGAAGCGGTCTGACAACGCCATGCACCAGACTTGCTCATATCTTACGTGTGAAGACACCATACTTTATCGTCTGACTTTGAGCGCTGGTGCGACGGCCCAAGAGCGGAACAATGCGGTCCATGTCCCCCGAATTCGCGAATCCAAACCTCACTTACGCCGTGTCGCCCGCTTTGCCGCGGGTGAACTGGTCCACCGCCACTGCCAGCACGATCACCACGCCGATCACAATGAGCTGAGCGTTTGTGGAGATGCCCACGAGGGTGCATCCGTTGCGCAAGAAGCTGATGAGCAAGGTGCCCACGATGGTTCCCGTGATGGTCCCGCGGCCTCCGGAAAGACTGGCGCCGCCGATGACCACCGCGGCGATGACGTCGAGTTCTGCACCCACGCCCGCGGTGGGTTGTGCGGAGACGGTGCGGCTCATGGCGATCATCGCGCCGAGCCCGGTGAGCAGACCGCCGAGAGTGTAGATGCCGATCAGAGTCCGGTCGACTCTCACGCCCGCGTGGTGAGCGGCTTCCACGTTGGAACCGATGGCGTACGTATGACGACCGAACCGCGTGAACTGCAGGATGGCTCCTGCCACGGCAATGACCGCGAGGAACAGGACCACCGAAATCGGTATCCCCATCACAGTGCCTTCACCCAGGTAGCGGTACGATGACACGTTGATCGGCTGTCCGTCGTACATGACCAGCGCTATGCCACGGTACAAACTCATGGTGCCTAAAGTGGCAATAAACGGTTGGAGCTTCAGCCTGGTGATCAACGCTCCCGAGACCACACCGCCCACAGCTCCTGCCAGGAGCCCGACCGCTGTTCCCAGGGCTATCAGTGCCCCAGAAGGTTCCTCGCCACCGAGCCCGATCATTGTTCCGGCCGCGCACATGCCGCATAACGCGAGCAGGGAACCCACCGACAGATCGATGCCGCCGGAAATGATGACAAACGTCATCCCCACCGCGATGATGCCGTACACTGACGAGCGGCGCAGCACGTTGAGGAAATTGTCGAGGGTCAGGAAACTGTCGGGCTGCCAGAGCGACAGGATCGCGATGACCAGGAAGAGGCTCCCGAATGGAAGCAGTTCTCGCACGAGTTTATTCATGTGTGGCCCTTGTCCACCGCGGCGAGCTGCATCACAGCCTCCTGGGTGGTTTCTGAGGTGGCCAGGTCCGCGACCACGCGGCCCCGTCGCATCACCAGAATGCGATCTGTGATTCCGAAAAGTTCGGGCAGATCCGAAGAAATGACGAGAACGGCCTTGCCCTCAGCGGCCATCCGTCCGATGAGCTCGTACATGTCGACCTTGGCCGCGATGTCGATGCCACGAGTGGGTTCATCCAGCACCCACAGTCGCGATTGAGCGATGAGCGCGCGACCGAGCAACAGCTTTTGTTGATTGCCACCTGACAGGGCGTTCGCGGGCGCTCCCGGCCCGGGCCACTTGAGCGAGAGCTTCTTGGCGGTTTCTTCGGCGATTTCGTTTTCGCGGCGCAGGTGCAGGACATGTTTCATTCCCAGTTCCGCGAGGCACGGGAGCGTCATGTTCCACGCGGCCGGGAGTTCCAGGCATAGTCCCGTGCGCTTTCGATCTTCTGTGACGTACATGATGCCGCAAGAGAGTGCGTCGGCTGGGCTTGAAATCTTCACGGGTTTCCCGTCGAGAGCGACGGTGCCGCGGGTTAAGGGGGCGAGACCGCAGAGGACGCGGGCAAGGTCCGTGCGACCTGCGCCCACGAGCCCCGCGACGCCGACTATCTCTCCCCAGTGCAGGTCGAAACTAATGTTTTCAACGCCTCGGGACGAGAGCCCCGACACGCACAGAGCCGTGGATCCCGCTGCGACCTTCCTTTTGGGGAAGTATTCGTTCAGGTCGCGGCCGACCATGTGTCGGACGATATCGGGGATCTTGAGGCCCTGCATGGGGCCGGTGTGCACGGCTCGTCCGTCGCGGAGCACGGTGATGTCCTCCGCGATCTCCACAACCTCTTCAAGCCGATGGGAAATGTAGATGATCGTGGTCCCCGCGCGGCTCAGTTTCTTGACCATTTCAAGAAGCACGGCCTTTTCGTGCTCGCCACACGAGGAAGTCGGCTCGTCCATCACGAGAATCTCCGCGTGACGCGCGAGAGCCTTGAGCACTTCGACAATCTGGCACGTGCTCGCGGGAAGGTTCTCCACCTTTTGATCAGGATCCACATCAAAGCCATGTCTTGCGGCCAGGGTACGGGTATCTGCGAGCATCCGCTTTTTGCTGTACGTGCCGGGCAGAGCGCCGCGAGGCTCGATCCCGAGCCACACGTTCTCCGCGATGGTGAGATCCGGGGCGAGGCTAAGCTCCTGGTAGATCATCGCGACCCCGGCAGCGAGGGAGTCGGAAGGATGCTTCCACGCGCAAGTTTTGCCGTCTCGCAGAATGGTTCCCGCGTCGGGCTGAAGAATTCCCGAGAGGATCTTCATCAAGGTGGATTTGCCCGCGCCGTTTTCGCCTACCAGCGCGTGAACCGTCCCTTGCAGCACGCGTAGGGAGACATCTTCGAGGGCCGAGACGGGGCCGAAGCTCTTACTGATCCCGTGCATCTCAAGGGCGAATCGGGAAGGCTCGACTCGCATGCGGAGCCCCATCAACCTTCGCTTCCGAGGAGCGCACGAATCTCAGGGGAGTTCAAGCGATCCTTGGTGACGAGCTCCACTCCGGTGTCGATTCTCGCCTTGACGCTTTTGCCCTTGATGGCTGCGATCACGCTGCATACGCCTTGGTATCCCATGGCCTGAGGATTCTGGACTACCAGCGCGTCGATGCGCCCGGCTTTGAGACCTTTGAGCAGTGCGTCAGCAGCGTCAAAGCCGATCATCTTCACCGTGCCGGCTCGTCCCTGGCTCTCCAGCGCTCGCAGGGCGCCGCGGGAAGTGGACTCGTTGCACGCGAAAATGCCATTGAGGTCTTTGTGGCGGGTGAGCACGTCTTCAGCCGCGGAGAGGGCGGTCTCTACCGTGTCCATGCCGTACCGGTCTTCAACCAGCTCGATCTCGGGAAAGTCCTTCTTCAGCGTTTCGATGAAACCGTTTTCACGGGCCGTGGTGGACGCGGAGCCAGCCATGTACTTGATCACAGCCACCTTGCCCTTGCCGTGGAGGAGCTTTGCCATGTGCTTTGCCGCGAGCGCTCCGCCCGCGTAGTTGTCGGTGGCCACGAAAGAGACCCGCTGGTCGGTTTCGATGTCCGAGTCGATGATGACTACCGGTATCTTGGCGGCCGCTGCACGTTCGACCACAGGGACGAGCGCACTGGAGTCAGTGGGCGCCAGTACGATGCCCGCCACTTTCTTCACGATAAAGTCTTCGACGATTTGGATCTGTTTTTCACGATCGCCCTCGCGGTCCGGACCTGTCCAGAAGATCTCCACATGGTGCTCTTTCGCGGCCTTTTGTGCGCCAGCGAGAACCGAGTTCCAGAACGAATGGGTAGTGCCCTTGGGGATGACTGCAATGGGGCCTACTCCCTTGGGGTCTTCAGCGGTGTTCACGGCTTTCGAGTGATCTGCGTGGGGCGTGGTCTTGTTGCCCTTCTTAAGAAACAGTCCCGCGCCTACGGCTGCAGCTGCGACCAGCAGAAATACGAGAACCAGTACGTTCTTGTTCAAGACGACTCCTTCTGCACGCTCGTTCCTTCGACTCTTGCAATTGACTCTACAAGTTGCCAAGAGTCTTGTCTGTGTAATTCTTGTGTGATGTCAGATGGTCCCCCTTCACTTCGAGCGACGCGGAGCCGTCGAATCTGCGTTCAGGGGAACCTCCCGCGATCTTGCAAAAGCGCCAGCCATTCGGTCAGAACTTGTGGCAGGTGCCATATGTCGCTCATGCGAGAGAACTTACGAAACAGTGACAGAGATCCCCGGCCTTCAAGGGGATGTCAAGGTTGTTGAGGCCTTGTCACTTCATAGAGTGTTCCTCAACCCGTGAGGGTAAAGCAACATAAATTCGCCATCTTTAATGAAAGTAGTTCCGTGTGAACATCGTTGCGCAGAGTCAAAAAAGCGATGCGACAATTCCTGACTGGATCACGTGCAAGGGCAGTGGCGTCACAATCTGTAATTCTGCACTATCTCTCGAAGAACCACGCCGAGATCCTCCAGTTTGCGCACAGCCTCCTCCAGCTGACTGACGCCGTCCATGTGCTGGCGCATGGCTTGATCGATGTTCACCATTGCGCCGGCAACCTGGTCCACTCCCGCGGATTGCTCTTCGGTCGCAGCCTCGATCACTGTTGCGGCCTGGGAGGATTCTTGAATGCTTCCTGCCAACATGTCGATGGATTCTCCCGCACGCGTGGATTGCTCAACGCCCGAGTCTACGGCCTTGCCGCCTTGCTCAGTGGCCATCACCACTGCGTTGACGCGCTCGCGCGTATCATCGAGAATGGTACGGATCTGAAGCGTAGATTCCTTGGACTGATCCGCGAGGGTCTTGATCTCGTGTGCAACTACCGCGAAACCCTTGCCCTGGTCGCCCGCTCTCGCGGCTTCGATGGACGCGTTGACTGCGAGGAGATTGGACTGATTCGCAAGATCTTGGACAGATTCGATAATATTCTCGATAGACTGACTATGCTCGCTCAGACGCTCCACTGTCTCGCGGATCGACCCCATCTGTTCCTTGATGAGGCCCATCTTCTCCACCGTCTTCTCAGAGGCTTGTCTCCCGGTTTGTGAGATTTGCACCACCTTCTGCGACGACTGAGCGACGTCCTTTGCCTTTTTCCCCGCCAGTTTGGCTGCCTGTTTGACCTGTTCAACCGTGGCCGTGGTTTGTCTGACAGACGCAGAGGTCTCGTTGGTTCCCATGGAAAGTTGGCTTACCGTCGTAGCGATTTGCGCCGCGGACGTGGTCAGTACGTTGACGCTTTCCAACGTCCTGCTGATCTGGTTCCGGAGGTTCTTCACCATCTCCTGGAAAGCGTTTGCCAAGGTGCCGACTTCGTCCTGTCTGCTCAAGTTCTTAATGTCTTGCGTGAGATCTCCGCGACTGATCGCCACCGCGTGGTTAGCCAGGGCAGTCAAGGGTTTTGAGATCGAACGGGCGATGAGAAACCCGACGCACAGAGAAAGAAGCACGGCAAAGACTGCTGCCACAATCACGTATCCCTTCACCTGTTTGTGAAGCAAGAGACTGCGATCTCGGAAAGCCGCGACTTCTTTGAGCGACTCTCTGAGGCGGGACGCAATCGCGTCATCCGTTTCCAACTGGATTTTCAGTCCTTCGCCTTTATTGAAGGCCGCAACTGCGTCTTCCTTCTGAAAAGCTTTGCTCATGGTGAGAGCCTGTTTGATACACTTGTTCAGGCCTGTCCACAAAGTCTTGACCTGGTCGTTCTCGTGGCCCGATCCCAGTTTCCGCACGAAGTTAGCCGCAACCGCAAGCTTCTTCTCGATCTGGGATTGGATTGTGCCCATACTCTGTTCATCCCACGACGCGAAGTGAGCGCTCATCAAACTCTTGATGGAACTGAGTTCAGCGCCGAACTCCGCCCAATCGCCGAGAGGTGCCACCGACTCGTCATACGCGGTATTGAAATACCCGCCCATCACTCCGAGCCTGTTCACGGAGTAAGCAGCAAGCGTCACAAGGATCAAGGCAATCACGAAGAACGATCCCATGAGTCTGGAAGACAATTTTAGCTTCTTCAACATGTGAGGCCCTCCTGAGTGCCTATCTTTTTCTACAATCGTTCAGTGCGTCGTTCCTATGAAAATGCATTTTCACTATAGCGCTCGCGTTGGAAGCTCACTCCCATACTGCCCACGTGCGCGAGTACCTACAACGGCAATTTGAAATAGTCGCGCAGAACCCCAATAATGCCTCCTCTGAATCCCAGCACTGTGGCCATGAAGAGGATGCCCATAAAGAAGCTCCAGCTCTCAGTATAGTTGCTGATCACATCCCTCAGAAGTATGATGCCGATCGCTCCCAGTGCAGGACCGAATAGAGTGCCCATGCCGCCGGCGATGGTCATGACCACTACTTCACCTGACATGGTCCAGGTACAGGGAACCCAATGGGACGAAATTCTGCAAGAGTGCATATAAACCACCTGCGAGTCCTGAGAAGAAACCGGAAATGACAAAAGCCATGAGCCTGAAGCGGTCGACATCATATCCTATGCTCATGGTGCGGTTCCAGTTTTCTCTCAAGGCTTGCAGGGTCTTTCCAAAGGGAGAATTGACCACCCTCAGGATGATTACCGTGGAGATGACCACGATGAACAGTATGAAATAGTACAGATTGATTTCCGGTCCGAGGTCTATAGGACCTATTGAAGGCCTGGGAACTCCTTGCAGTCCATCGTCGCCACCGGTGAGGCTTGCCCATTTGAACGCAATAAAATAGAACATTTGGCCAAATGCCAGCGTCACCATGGTGAAGTAGATCCCGCGTCGTCTGATGCTGGCAAAGCCTACCAGGAAAGCAGCCAAACTGCTCACGAGAACAGATCCGATCAGAGCCAGTGGTACCGAGGGATACACACGAATCAGCAGGATGCCGGCCCCGTACGCACCGATGCCGAAAAAGGCCGCATGGCCGAAGGACAGCATGCCCGCATATCCCAGCACAAGATCGTAAGCCATGGCAAAGAGTGCAAAGATGAGGATCTCGCTGGCCAGCCCCTCGTACGGGACGATATGGGGAAATACCACTGCCAACAGCAGAATGGTCGCGGTAGTCAAGGACTTCTTGGACAACAGGCCTTTCTTAATCATGAAATGCCTCTCGGCCGAACAGACCTCTTGGCCTTATCAGGAGAAAAGCGACCATGAAGAAATAGATGAGCGTGTTTGCCATGGGAGGCCAAATCATTACTCCCAGTGCGATGATCTCGCCCACGATCAATCCTCCCACGATGGAGCCTGCGATGCTACCCATCCCCCCAATCACCACCACGACAAAGCAATCCACAAGGAAATCCATTCCCATGAGGTGTCTGACATTCTGAATCGGTGCGGCCAGCACGCCGGCAAGACCCGCGAGACCGGTCCCCAGAGCAACGACCAGGGTGACTATGCGATTGATATTTATTCCTAACGCGTCCACCATTTGGCTGTTGTCCGTGCCGGCTCTAATAATGGATCCGAGCTTTGTCCGCGTTAAGAACAGCCAGACGCCGAAGGAGCACACTGCAGTGATGATAATGAGAAAAAGACGATATTTGGGGTAATACATAAATCCCAGATTCACGGTACCGGACAGGGATTGTGGCGTGGGAAACGGCACCCCCATGCTGCCGAAAATCATCCTCACCCCGTCCTGCAAAGTGAGCATCAGGCCGAAGGTAAGCAGCATGATGTACAGCGGGGGCATGGCGTACAATCGACGAAACAGGAGTACCTCACACGCAGCCCCAAACAAGGCCATGATTACGGGGACACACACCAAGGCAACCCAGAAGTTGGGGACGACGAACGTCATGATCGTGTAAGCCACATAGGCGCCCAGCATAAAAAAGGCCCCGTGCGCGAAATTGATGATCCCGAGCGTACCGAAGATAATGGAGAGACCGAGCGCGAACAACACGTACAAGGACCCCAGAATAAGCCCGTTGAACAGTTGCACGATCACGAATTGGAAACTCATAGCGAACTCCACGGCCCCCGGTGAGAGAAGAAAGAAAGAGGTAAGGGTTCACCGCGAAGAACGAGGAATGAACTACCAAGGCACAAAGAAAAAGGGGAACTGGTCTTAGACCTCTTCGTGACTTTGTGGTTTGATTTTCCCCGTTCCACACAGGGTAGCGCTGAACGATTACAGAAAGAGGATGCACGCAGCCAGTAACGTGAGACGCGTGCATCCGTTCGCGACGGCATTGTCCTATTTACGCATCTTACAGCCGGTGTCTTTGGGATTCATGTAAGCCTGTTCCGGTGGAACCACGCCCACTATTTCAAAGTAGTCCCAGTCTTCCTTGATCTCTGCAGGGCTTTTGGCCCTCAAGATGTATGCCTTACCGATCTGCATGTGGTCCTCGGCTCTGATTTTGCCGGGGTTGGCCAGCAAGTCTCTGAACTCGTGTCCTTCCAACGACTTGATGACCGCATCGGGATCTTTGGTGCCTGCTCTCTTGACCGCCTGGAGGTACTGGCCTACGGCACTGTAGGTTGCCGCGTTCATCCAATTGGGCGGCTTGTTGAATTTCTTCCGCCATTTCTCCACGAATTCCTTGGAGCCAGGGTTGTCGCTCTTCCAATACCACGCACCGGTGACGTAATCGTCTGCAAATACCGCCGGCCCTGCAGCCTTGATCCCTTCGATGAAAAGCAAGGCATGTACGATCTTTGCCTTTTTCTTCAATCCAAACTCCATGGCCTGCTTTGTGGCATTGACGCTATCCTTGCCCGCGTTGAGCAGGACCGAGGACATCGGGCTTCGCATTTATGGCCTTGAGAATGTACGGGCTGAAATCGGCGGTTCCCAGCGCGACCATTTCGTTACCGAGAAGGGTTCCGCCCTTCTTCTCGAGCGCTGCCTTGAAATGTTTGAGGAGATCGTGCCCCCACGCGTAGTCCGCGGTGATGGTGAACCATTTCTTGCCAAGGTGGTCTGCTGCCCAGAGGCCTACGGCAGTGGCAAGCATGTAATCATTGTATGCCCAGTCGAACGTGTAAGGATTGCAGTCAGGGCCGGTGTGACGCGTGGTCCCGGATCCTACGCTGAAGAACAGCTTTTTGTGAAGCTTGGCCTGATTTGAGACAGCAAGGCCCGCAGCGCTGTTCGGGACGTCAAAGATCACGTCTGCCTCGTCCTTTTCGTACAGCTCTTTGGCCTTCTGGTTAGCCACGTCGGGCTTGCATTGATGGTCCTTAAAGACGAACTCGATCTTCTTGCCCAAGAGCGTGCCGCCGAAATCCTCGATGGCCATCTTCGCAGCATCCACGTTGGCCGCGGTTATTCCTGCGTACGGGCCCGACATGTCGGTGAGCACGGAGACCTTTACCGCGTCCGACCCTGCTGCCGGGAGACAGAGCGCGAGCGACAGACCGAGTGTTACCACTAGGGTGCTGCGCATCCTCCTCCAGAAAAGATTCAATCTCTTTGTCATGCTTCCCTCCTTGCGTGTGGTGGGCTGGTCAACAGACACACTCGGCACGGATGCCCTCCCCTGAAAACCGAAACCACTTTCTTGGGCTTCTCCTGTTCCGAGTTCTGCACTAAACGCCGAGATACCGTTTCTTGATTTCTTCATCCTTGCGAAAGGATTCACTATCCCCCTCGTACACCGACCGACCCTCGTAAATGACGTGGAATGTGTCTGCCACTTCCAGTGCAAAGCGGCTGTTCTGTTCCACGAGGAGAATGGTAATACCCTCTTGCTTTATCTCCTTTATTATCTTTGCGATTTCCCGAACCAGCAGAGGGGCCAGTCCTTCGGTAGGCTCATCCAGGAGTAAGACATTGATGTCCATGGTGAGCACACGTGCGATGGCCAGCATCTGCTGCTCGCCTCCGGAAAGTTGCGCGCCCATGTGAAGGCTCCGAGTCTTGAGCACGGGGAAATGGCTGAATATGCGTTCCAAATCCCAGATGCCCGGTTTGTGCTTCCTCGCGGGAGCTTGAGGTTCTCAAGTACCGTGAGCGAAGGAAACACGGCGCGTTCTTCAGGAACGTATCCCAGTCCCCGCGTGGCGATCTGGTGCGGTCTATGGTGGGTGATGGGTGTGCCCTTGTGGACGATGGTGCCCTCCTTGATGGGGACGAGCCCCATGATGGCCCTGAGGGTCGTGGTCTTTCCTGCTCCGTTCCGCCCCAGGAGCGCTGCGACCTGCCCTTCAGGGATCTCGAATGAGAGGCCCTTGAGAGCGTGGCTGTCACCGTAATAGACATGGACATCGCGAAGAGCAAGCATCTCAATAGCCTCCGAGGTAGGCTTCCTGGACCTTCTCGTGGCTTCGGATCTCGGACGGCGTGCCTTCAGCCAGCAACATCCCCTGGTACAGCACGGTTATCTTATCCGAGATAGCGAGCACGACATCGATGTTGTGCTCGATCAGCACTACAGGAAGCCTTTGAGAGATCTGTCCAATAAGAGCGAGGACACGCTCCGTGTCTTCGCTGCCCATACCGGAGGTGGGTTCGTCCAGCAAGATGAGATCCGGATTCGTTGCGAGAGAGATACCGATGTCAAGGCATCTTTGGAGTCCTGTACGGGAGGTTCCTGGCCGGTACATCCGCGCATTGATCGAGACCGACCTGTTCCACAACCCTGTCGGTCGCGGCAGTGACTCCCTCCAAGCTCTCGCAAGACGCGAGAAAATTGTAACGGGACCTGCTTCTGGACTGGACGGCAATCCGGATGTTCTCACGAACCGGCAGCGCGGGGAAGATACTCGTAATCTGAAAGGATCTCCCCATGCCCATCTGAGAAATTCGATAGGGAGGCAATCCGGTGGTTCTTTTGCCCTTGTAAAAAATCTCTCCTTTATCCGGCTTGAGAAAGCCGCTCAGGAGATTGAACAGGGTAGTCTTTCCTGCTCCATTGGGGCCGATGACCGAATGGACCCCGCTGCCCACACGCAGGTTTACGCCATTGACCGCGACCAATGCACCGAAACATTTCGTCAGGTTCTTGGTTTCCAATATAGTGGATTCAGCGGCCATTTCTGTCATCATGGTGTGTCACTCGATTTCAAACCCGCGAGCCCCGAGCGCCCGATCCGACAGTGCTATCCTTTGCCTTGACCATACATCTGTTCAGCCATGCGACTAAAGAATTCCAATGAATCGGGGTTGCTCATGGAATCCACGTTCACGGCCTTTTCTCGCGGCACGCCGGACAGTATTTTTTTCACCGGCACTTCGAGCCTCTTGGCATTCAGGGTCTTGGGAACATCGGTGACCGCGAAGATCTCGTCAGGGACATGCCTTGGGGACAAGGCGCTGCGAATGGCATTCTTGATTTTGGCCTTGAGCTCGTTATCCAGTTCCAAGCCCTCCTTGAGCATGACGAACAGGGGCATCCGGTATTGCCCATCAGGTCCGTCGTACCCGACAATGAGGCTTTCTTGCACTTCAGGCAATTCTTCGACCACGCCGTAGATCTCGCTGCTGCCCATTCTGACGCCCATGCGTTTGAGTGTGGAATCGGATCGCCCGACAATCACCGCACTTCCCCGGGAAGTTATCTTTATCCAGTCTCCGTGCCTCCACAGTCCGGGATACATTTCAAAGTAGCTCTCTTTGTACCGTCGATGGTCGGTATCGTTCCACAGGTACAATGGCATTGAGGGCATGGGCTCGCTGATCACCAGTTCTCCTACTTCGTCAGTGAGCGAGTTACCGCTCTCATCCAAGGCTTCTGCCTTGACTCCGAGGCATCGGCACTGGAGTTCTCCTGCTCTTACCGGCAACAAGGGGCAGCACCCGAGAAAACCGGTGCACGGATCGGTCCCTCCGCTGACAGACCCGAGCAAGACGTCTTGCTTCACGTGATCGGTACACCCACTTGAACCCCGCGGGAGAGAGCGGAGATCCTGTCGAACCCACGCCCTTCAGGGAGCTCAAGTCATGAATTCTGCCCGGTTCCATTCCTTGGTTCATACATGCGGTAAGGTACGCGGCACTCGTGCCGAAATTGGTCATACCCGTTTTTTCCGCCATGTCCCAAAGCACATCCATGTCGGGGTATCCCGGACTCCCGTCATACAGCACGGCTGTCGCGCCGGTGAGGAGACTCGCTTGCATGATGTTCCACATCACCCACCCGGTAGTGCTGAACCAGAAAAACACATCCCCGGGTTGCACATTCACATGCAGCCCAATGAACTTGAGGAGTTCAATAAGGATCCCGCCATGGCCGTGAACCAGCGGTTTGGGCAATCCTGTGGTGCCCGACGAGTACACCACCCAGAGCGGATGACTGAAGGGGACTTGTTCGCAGACGAGTTTAGCCTTGTTCTTCAGGAGGTCCTGCCAGAGGAGTGCGTGCGGGACACCTTCGGGTGCCGCGTCAGGCCAGAGGTAAGGTACAAGGACCGTTCGTTCGAGCGTCGGAAGAGACTCGCCAATTCGTTTAATTACCGGTCGGCAGTCAAACTGTTTTCCGCCGTATTGATAACCGCCTACGGCAAACAGGACCTTTGGTGCGATTTGCCTGAACCGGTCGGTAATGCTCTTGATTCCGAAGTCCGGCGAACAGCTCGACCACGTGGCGCCCAGGCTGGCACACGCCAGGAACGCGACGAGCGTCTGGGGGATGTTCGGCATATAGGCTACTACTCGGTCGCCGGGGACCACTCCCATGTGTCGCAAAGCAGCCGCCACCGATGAGACCTGCTCATAAAGTTCGTTCCAGGACATCTCGGTCAGGGGCTGAATCTCCGACTGGAATTTCAGGGCAGGTCTTTCTGCAGACATATTCCGAAACACGTGTTCCGTGTAATTGAGCCGTGCGCCTTCAAACCAGGAAGCACCCGGCATGCTCCTTGTGGAGAGCACCGCTTGGTACCGTGTGGACGCTACGATCCCATAGTAGTCCCAAAGAGACTCCCAGAAATCCTCCAGGTTGCGCACCGACCATTCCCAGAGTTCATGGTATCCGGCAAATCGGAGACCCTTCTCTCGACTCAGCCAATCCAGGTAGTGGGTGATGCTCGCGCTCTTTTTCACTGCTTCCGACGGTTCCCACAGCAGTTCACCCTCTGCTACGTTTCTCGATTCCATAGTACTGCTCCTCTTCGTGGTGCGAGCAAAGCCTCTGTTCGCAAAGATACACGTTACCTCAAATCCGGTACAGGACCTGCGTCGCCTCGATCGGTCTCTCGGGAGAGCGTCTGGTCAGTGCAGGCCTCTTCTGATCCAACGGCATGACGCCTGCTCGCCATTACTACCTGAATTGGTACCCAACGGTATGATGTCGTGATGTTGACAGGGGTACGCGCTGAATCCGCCACACGAAGCTACCGAGAGAGCTCATTGTAGGGTCTGGAGCGGCACTGCGGGCATAAGGAAGGAAACCCGACGTCCTGCCGTTCAAGAGGCGTCACCCTTGTACAGAAAACTCGCTTTTTCCTCACAAAGAAGGAAAATAGCGCCTCACCCAAGACGTGTCAAGGTTTTCATGGAAACACCAAGATTCGTTTATGCTGCATGGATGCCGGAATTCAAGGACGACCACGCCATTTTGGGCTTGCAGGGCAGCAATTGACGCGCTGCGCGAGTTGCTCGTTGGGTGAAGTCTTATGCCGCCGGGCGCAAATGCAAATGACTTGACCGCGGAAAATCTCACTGCAAGCGACGCGGGACCTCCCGCTACCACGAAGTCTAAATAGGAGGTAGATTTTGGCAAGATATAATTTCTGAAAGCAAGTACCATGGACATGGAGCCTCGGAGACCATCGAGCAGGCTGCTCAACTATTGTTCGGCGTCATGGCGGTCGACGATGACCGCAACATCGACGAGACACGGGTCGCGGGTAAGCGAGTGTACAGCAAGGCCGGCGGCAGTCGTTGGGACGATTCAACGTAAGGAGTGTAATCGTGGAAGTGCGTGCCTCCCAGGCATCTGCCGTAGTGGTGCAACGAGTTCCCGCGGCCAGCGGTGATTGGTTCATGGAATGGCAGCGTGGCGTCACGGGGGCTGCCGAGTCCTTTGAAGGCTATCGCGGCACTGATGTGTACCCCCCGGGCGATAGTGTGCGTGAGGAGTGGGTTGTGGTGATCCACTTCGACGATGAGCAGTCACTGAGGGAGTGGCTAGACTCGCCGGTTCGTGCCCAGTGGGTGGAAAAACTGCGGGCTCAAGTGGGCGAATTCGAGTTGCAATCGATGCCCGGGGGCTTCAGTTCCTGGTTTACCGGCCTGGGGCCGTGCCCCGAGGCAGCTATCCCACCCGCGTGGAAGATGGCATTAGCCGTCCTTTTCGGCTTGTATCCCACGGTCATGGTTCTGACGCTCTTTCCCGGGCCGTACACGCAACCTTTGGGCTTGGCCTTTTCCATGCTCATCGGCAACGCCCTGAGCGTGTCCATTCTCCAGTGGGCAGTGATGCCGGTACTGAACAAACTGCTCGGTCCTTGGCTCAAGGCAAATTCTCACACACAGTGGGCTTTCTCGATCGGTGGACTCATTCTGATCCTTGTCATCTTGGCAGGCTTGGCACTCCTGTTCCGCCAGGTAACGGGGTAGACGCACTCAGAATTACGCGATTCTCATCACGCAGGCTATCCGCTCCCGCTGTTCCGAAGACACAGAGGAGCGGACGCTGCATGCGAACGGCGGCCTCACATGGATCTCAATACGGTTTCTGAAAAGGCTCACACCACGGACGTCTTTGGGCCAATGGGCGTGAAGGGCATGAGCGAAGCGTGGATCAACCCGGTAGCTCCGGCGCTGGCCAACGCCACCGGCATTCGTGTTCACGATCTCCCTCTGACCCCGGATCGCATCTGCCGGAATGTGTGACCTTTTTCCGGAATAGCGTAATAAATTTCCCGGGGATCAAAAAAGCCCTTGACACACGCGTCGGCTGGGTTTAGTATTTGACGTAAAGGTGAAATAAGGAGCGAACATGACGCACAACCAAAATGAGCGGCTCCGGTTGAAAGCCGAGGTCTTCAAGGCCATGGGGCACCCCCTCCGCCTGGGAGTCATTGAGTTCCTCAGGGACGGAGAAAAGTGTGTGTGTGACATCGTGGACCACCTGGGCACAGGCATGTCTAATATTTCCAAGCATTTGTCAGTAATGAAAAAAGCCGGACTTGTCACGGACCGGAGAGACGGCCTCAAGATGATGTACAGCCTGACTATGCCCTGCGCGTTGGATTTCATGCAGTGCGTGGAAGGCACGGTGATCAAGAGACTCGAAGATCAGCGCTCTGCCATGGTAGCGTGATTCCCCGAGTCAGTCGGCTCCCGCGGCACGGCGTGACCAAAGAATTCGCGATATCGGGGGATCTTCTGGTCAATTAATTTGAGGCTTGGGCGAAATCCTCACATGAATTGACCGGAGAAGTACCACGCATGTCACGCGGTGACGCAACCGCCGGCTCGCCACGTGCGGTGTCAGGCACCAAGGGGGGTCTGATGCCGCGATTCGCTTTCAAACGAGTAAGATCGTGGGGCAGGGGATCTCCTGAGCGAAGTGATGAGATGGCCCTGCGTCGTCCGTAGCGAAGGAGATCCCCTGCCTGCAACCTGCGCCAAGTTGTACGGGCAAAAGCGAATCGGTAGGAACTGCGGACATGATGACAAGACTTACCCGGATCCTTATTGCATGCTGAGCGGAAGGAAGTGAGAGGAAGAAATGTCCGAAGAGAGCAAATTGTCTGTTGCCGATGCGCATGTGGTCGAGGAAGCGATGCAGCGTCCTTCTCGGTCAGTCCTGGAGACGATCAAGGAAAGCAAGCTCGTCTCGTACTGGCAGGACGAATGGAAGCCATTGACGCTCATTGCCAGCGTTTTTCTGGTCTGTTACTACCTCCCGGTGGGAAACGTTCGTTTTGACAATGCGGTCATGGAATCGTTCCATCTGGTGAAATGGTACGCACAGGAACACGTGCTGCTGTGCCTTGTGCCTGCATTCTTCATCGCCGGTGCTATTGCGGTCTTCGTCAGTCAAGAAAGCGTCATGAAATACCTGGGCCCCACTGCATCCAAGTGGATCGCGTACCCGGTGGCCTCAGTATCCGGAACCGTTTTGGCTGTATGTTCCTGCACAATCCTGCCGCTCTTTGCCGGTATCTGGCAAAGGGGCGCCGGGTTGGGACCTGCTTCAGCCTTTCTCTATTCAGGACCTGCCATCAATGTGTTGGCGATCATCCTTACGGCTCGTATCTTGGGGCCTGATATCGGAATTGCCCGGGCAGTGGGAGCAGTGGTGTTCAGCGTGGTCATTGGGCTCCTGATGCATCTCATCTTTCGCAAAGACGAGGAAGCTCGCAGTAAAGCCACCATGGCCGCGATGGGGAAGATGTCTCTTGATGGACGCCCTCTCTGGCAGACCGCAGTGTACTTCGCCCTCATGGTGGGCGTGCTGGTCTTTGCGAACTGGGGCAAGCCCGATGTGCAGACGGGCCTGTGGTTCACCGTCTATTCTGCCAAGTGGACGATCGCGGCATTGCTAGGGCTTGGGTTTGCTGCGGTCCTGGTGCTCTGGTTTGAGATCCCCCTCTGGAAGATGGTCATTTCGGGGGCTTCCGTGGCCGTCGTCGGCCTGGGGTTCCCTCATCAGCCCCTGGTGCCGTTTACGGTGGGAGTTATCGCACTTTCGGTCATGATTACCACTACCGACGGCGAGGCCCAAGACTGGTTCAACGAGTCCTGGTCGTTCGCCAAGCAGATCTTGCCTCTGCTGCTGCTTGGGGTGTTGGTTGCCGGGCTGTTGCTGGGACGGCCTGACAAGGAAGGCCTCATTCCGAATGCCTGGGTTGCTTGGGCGCTTGGTGGCAACTCGATTTGGGCCAACGCGATAGCTTCCGTGGCCGGAGCATTCATGTATTTCGCAACCCTGACCGAGGTACCCATTATACAGGGCCTTATCGGAAGCGGTATGGGAAAAGGTCCCGCTCTTTCGCTGCTACTGGCCGGCCCGGCATTGTCCTTGCCGAGCATGCTCGTCATCAACAGCGTCATGGGATTCAAAAAGACGCTGGTCTTCGTCATTCTGGTATGCGTGCTCTCAACCGTCGCGGGGATGATATTCGGCGCGGTGTGGGGTTAGTCGGACACGCGCGTACAGGAAGGAACAGCCGCAAAGGTTTCTCACATTGCACAGGTAATACCCGCCTGGGCAGACTCAGAGAGTAACCGGCAGGCAGGCGTCATGCCTGGTGACCGTAGGTTGGCGGGCCGCTTGCAGCCGAGAATTCCGGAGACCGGGAAGCAAGGACGAGTAATCGTCTGATAATGAAACACGTGGAGGAAATGATGAAAGTAGAGATTCTGGGCGTTGGTTGCGCGAAATGTCACAAACTGGAAGAAACGGTGAAGGCCCTGGTAAAGCAACACAGCATCGATGCTGAAGTGGTTAAGATAGAGGACATCAAAGTGTTCAGCCAGTACGGCGTTTTTATGACACCCGCTTTGGTGGTCGATGGCGAGGTCAAGGTGGCTGGTAAGGTCCCCAAGGACGCGGAAATCCTGAAATGGCTCTCTGCGTAAGCAGGGAGGGAACCGGACCCGGGGAGGTCGGCCTTGGCGTGATTTCAGTCTTGACCGGCCTGGTTCCCCGTGTTAGGTCTCTCTTGGCGTCACGGGAGGATGTTGCCGATCAATGACCGGATGGCTGTGCAGACTGAAGAGTAAGCCTTGCCCGCGCAGCTTGGGTCTACGATACGCAAGCAACTTACTGACCGTGCGATGAGTGGGAATTTGAAAAAAATAGGCGCATACAAAAGACGGGCAGCCCTCGTCATGACCTTGGTGCTGGCAGGCCACCTCTTGGGTGGGACAGGGGTTTTCTGCGCGAAAAGGTTCCCCCATCCGTCGCGCGTCCCGTGGAATGACCAAACGGCTTGTGCGGTTACGGTTAATGGCACGGACAGCCTCTCCTCAACTGTGTCGCACCATTGCGACGATCAGGGCCGGACTACGCCTTGTAACTGCAAGAAACACCAGTGTCCCACCATTCCCCGTTCTGCGCTGGCTTCGGATCCGGCTCATCGGTTCAACGAAGTTCAGCGCCAGGTCAGATCCTCGTGCGGTGGTTCGCTCATTCGGAACGTGACGTATCACCGGTTTGCCTCAGGAAGCTCCCCACCATTCATAGGGCTGGTAGGGGGTACTACGTTCTCTTGCCTTGTCCCCCTTGAAAGTACCTGCGTACTCT
Source organism: uncultured delta proteobacterium (assembly GCA_963760985.1). Lineage (GTDB taxonomy): Bacteria > Desulfobacterota > Desulfomonilia > Desulfomonilales > Desulfomonilaceae > JACRDG01. Next base: position 53,089 of record CAVXFM010000006.1, read on the forward strand.
TGATCTGACACCCCCGTTCGAGAAATCCTTCGGCACACGTTCGTCTTAGACTGCCGGCTTTCTGTGAGGTCTGTGCGCGAATCACATTCCTCATCGCTGATGAAGGAGATGCTCTCCTTCCCGAAGAGGAGGAGGCCGCCTCGTGCCAACTCGCGGCCTTCTGATGCCGATTCGCGGTCACCCCTCTCAGCCCGCATCGTCTGTCCTTTGGTACACGCGAAAGTGCATTGGTCTGAGATGGCTGTGTGCAAATTTTTATGAAAAAACTCGAAAAACCAAGGAGGAAGTAATCGGGATGAAGTCGTTAACCAAAATGATGGTGCTCTCTGTTATGGCCATTGCATGTTTCGTCCTTGCTCACGGTCCTGCATGGGCAGGGGAAGGCAAGATCAACCTTCACGCGCTGCTCGCGAAACGAGCCCCCATTTTGCTGGAATTCGGCAGGGGCTGGTGCATTCCGTGCAAATACATGAAGCCTATTCTCGCAGACATGTCAAAGGCCTACGCGGGCAGAGCCTTGGTCATGGCCGTCGACATGGATGCCAATAAGGGCCTGGTCAGAGACTTCAAAATCAGAATGATGCCCACTCAAGTATTTCTGACGCCGGATGGGAAAGAATTCTTCAGGAACGAGGGCACACTGGAACGAGAGCAGATAGCGCAAGTCTTTGCCAAGATGGGAGTTCCGGTGCCCGGACAGGGTGCTGCTCCGAGTCAGGTTCCGCCACAGACCCAATCGTATCCGGCTGGACGGTCTCGATAGCAGGCTGTTGCGGAACGCAATGCTTTCCCGACAACGTGGCACGATGGGGTCGCTTGGCGTCAATTCACGAAGACAGCCCCAACAAGAAACCTAGGCATGTCAGACTGATAGGAGCCTGCTCGAGACGTGGCACCGATTGTTGGGGCATACGCGTAGCACGATGCGAACCCTGCATGGGGTTCCGTGAGAGGCTCCTAGGCGACCTGGACCATGTGGTGGGTAGGTTCACCAAGTGGGAACCGAGAGGAGCCTCTCCCATGCGGTGAACCTCCTCGCTCATCACCCAATCCTGTGCCTTGCAGCAGAGAGCTGGGCAAGGTGAAAAAGAATCTCAGGAGATCTCCGAATGGAGTCACTATTCGCAGTAGTTCAGCAGTGGGTTTCCTCCGGCAGCATATGGCTTGCAGCTGGCGGTTCGTTTGTGGGCGGCGCATTGACCGCCATGAATCCGTGTGTGCTCGTAATGGTCCCGCTGCTGATCGGTTTTATCGGCGGCATGGACGAAGAGATGAACACGTGGAAGGCTTTCCTCTTCACCTTGGTCTTCGTTGTCGGATTCAGTGTGGAACTGGCCATCCTTTTTACCGTAGGACTTGCGGCTGCGCCGTTCCTCCAGTCAGAATACATGGTGTACGTGGTCGCGGTGATCTGCGTGTTGCTGGGACTGCATTTCATGGACTTGGTTCACATTTCTCTCCCTATTTCCCAGGACAAACTTCCGAAACACACGGGCTTCGTGGGTGCGGCTCTGTTCGGTTTCATGTTCGGGCTCGTTTCTCTCCCATGCACCGGGCCTGCCCTGCTCCTGATCGTGAGCGTGATTCCTCTCAAAGGAGCCCTATTCGGCGGGGTCATGATGCTTTGTTACGGCGTTGGCCACTCTCTCTTGATCCTGGCGGTGGGAACGTCTGCGGGAGCTGCGAAGCACCTACTTGGTTCCACAAAGATGCACTCTGCCAATCGCCTCGTGAAGAGGGCTGCCGGAGCGCTTCTCGCAGGCGTGGGGCTTTACATCGGAGTGGGTGCGGCGCTCCCGAGTTTAGGTTTCGGCTTGTAGCAGAGCCGGAAGTAATGGCGAAGTTGTCCGGGTGATCGCGGCTGTAAGGGAATCGGAGATCACCCAGACCGCGCCATAGGGGTGAAGACATCGAGAAGGCGTATTGCCCAATCTCGTGTACTCACCTCCACTCATGAATCTCACTGTTCATCACATGTGTGAGAAAGGACAAAAAATATGTCTCAGGATTGTTGCGCACCAAGTAACAATATCATGATCCTCGCCTGTTCTGGCGCATCGAATGTCGGGCAGCTCTCGAACCAGGCTGCGGTGGAACTCGCTCGCGAGGGTTTCGGCAAGATGTTTTGCCTCGCGGGTATCGGCGCTCATCTGAGCGGGTTTGTTCAGTCAGCAAAGGATGTGCCTGCCATGGTGGTCATAGACGGGTGTCCCGTCGCATGTGCGAAAAAGATCTTGGAGCACGCAGAGATCCCTCTCCAGGCGTACGTGCCGGTGTCCGATCTCGGCATTGAAAAGAACAAGGACACCAATCTCAAACGAGAAGAAGTAGAGCAGGTGAAAGCCGCGGTGAAACAGGCGTGCACTCGTCTCCAGGCTGATTCCGCTGAGTACGGCTGCGGTCCAAGGGGTTGCTCGGCATAAGGTTTCTCGCACACACGGTCACCCCGCGGCGACGAGAAATCATGAAAAAGGTGCATTTCTTGGGAAGAGAATTTGCATATTCAACTTCCTACTGCGCTGGCGTCACGGTGAAAGCTGTGTGAGTCTCTGCAATCAGGATTTGAAAGGTGAAGGAAAATGGTGCAAGAAACTCGTAATGGTTGGAACAAGGTCTTCGGTACCGCGGTGCTCGTCCTGGCTGTAATAACGCTTTTTGCGGCAGCCACAGGATTTTGGGTGCTGACGGCGATTCCCATCGGTTTTCTGTTTGGGGTCTTCATGGAACGCTCAGACCTCTGTGGTGCATCCGCTTTCAGCGAAGTCCTGCTCATGAAGGACAAAGACAAGGTGTGGGGGATCTGGGTCGCAATTGCGGTAAGTATGGTGCTTTTCGCACTGGCCGCGTGGGTCGGCTTGATCAAGCTCTCCCCGAAGCCGCTGCTGTGGGCCAGCTACGTAGTAGGTGGAGTGATATTCGGCGTGGGGACAGTGTTGGCCGGTGGCTGTGTGAGTGGTTGTCTGTTCAAGGCAGGTCAGGGAAATCTCAACTCCATGGCTGCCTTGGCGGCCATGCCGTTGGGCATGGCTAGCGTAGCATACGGTCCCCTTGCGGCTCTTAATAAGACTCTGATGTCGCACGTGATCAAAGCCCCTGACGGCGGGCCTGTAACGCTGTCGGTCTTGACCGGCCTGCCGTACTGGTTACTGGCCCTGCTCCTTGCCGGCGCAACCCTGGTGGTGGGCGTTGTTTGGAAAAGATGGCACGAGCGTAACCCGAAAGCTGGACTCATAAAAGATGAACAAACCTCGGTCACAGCACGCGTCTTCAACGGTCGTTGGAAGCCCTGGCAATCAGGCATTGCCATCGGCATCCTTGCGCTGATGGCCTACATGTCATCTGCCGCAAGCGGTAGGAACTATCCACTCGGAGTGACCCACGGGGTACTTTTCACGATGACCTTGATGACGGAAGCTCCCATCCAGTCGGTATGGACCAACAAGACTCCTCCTCAGAAAGTTGGTCCTCAGCGTGGTGCCGCACACGCGGCAAATATCGCAGGGGCACCCGGGCCGCAAAGTCCGAAGCCGGCTAAGGCAGCCCCGGGCAATGGGAGGAAAGTAGTCTGGTGGCTCGTGGGCGTAGTAGTCTTCGTGGTCATCGGTTCCTACGTGTCGTCAAAGATGAGAGGCAGCTTCCATCTACGCCCTAAACCGCCGGAAGAAACCATGGTGGCCTTTATTGGTGGGCTCATGGTCGGAGCGGGAGCCTGGTTGGCTACAGCCTGTGTGATAGGCCATATCTTCAGTGGAGTGGCTCTGATGAGTGTGGGGGGCTTATTGTTCGCGGCTGTCGTAATACTGGCTAATTGGGCGACTACGTACGCTTACCTCATGGGAGGTTTCTCCCGCTAAAGGATTGGGCATGATCCAAATGGGCGTTCAAAGCAGGGCATCTGAGCTTAAGCTGTCAAAGGAAGCGTGTAGTACGATGAAGGCGAGTTGCAGTTCGAATGACAAGCGGGTAATGTCGTTTCGTGTGCTCCTGGTCGGTTTCTTTCTCATCAATTGCACTGCGGTCTTCGGAGAAAGCTCTTCTCAGATGGGAACCTTGCAGGAATTGATCACCGCGTTCGATTCCTCGCGCTGCAAAGAGTGCCACGGGAAGATCTACGAACAATGGAGCAGGTCTCACCATGCCCGGCCTCTGATCGGGATGGGGGACCACATGCTCCTGACCTCGTACCTCAAACGGGTGGCTCGGCCGGGTAAGCCTGCCGATGAGGGGGTAAAGAGGGACTTCCCGTGCTTCAAGTGTCACCTACCCCAGATCAAATACGGAACCGATGCCGTTGCTGCAGAGATCGCAAGAACCATGATCAAGGGAGATAAGGCCACGATCCGGAAGCTGAATATCGGGTGCCTGGTATGCCACCACGAGAAAGCGAAGGTTCACGGCCGACCGGAGAAGGGGGTGGTGTACGGCAACAAAGACTTGCCCGACCATGAGGGGCATCCTGTGAAGAAGAGCCCGCTGCTCAAAAATTCGTTGCTGTGCGGGCAATGCCACGGGTTGGGACCGGTCCTGGATTCGCCCGACATGCCGGTGCAGTGCGCCACATTGTATGGGAGCTACCTTCATGCGTACATCCCTTCCGGCGGCAGTAAAACCTGCCAGGAGTGCCACATGAAGGATGGCGACCATTACATGCCGCCAGATTTCAACCGCAGAGATGATTTGTCAGCCCGCCTCAGAGAATCATTGCCCATGGAAGTCGGCACTCTGGCATACACCTTTCACCCGGACGCAGGAAAATTTTTTCCCATGGTGGTGGTAAAGACCAAGATAACGAGCAAAGCCGGACACCGCGTTCCTGACGGCTGACCGTCCAAGACTCAGGTGGTCCTGGATGTGACTGCCAATAGTCCCGATGGTAAGAAGATATTTCACACCTCTCGTATCTACACGAGTCAGGCAACCGATTCCCGATCCACACAGATGGTCCTGGGCCCGGAAAACAAGTTGGGCTTGATACGGGACACGAGCATTCAACCCTTCGCACCAAAGGAGGAGACATTCGAAATACCTTTGCCGCAAGGTATGAGAGCGGCCGTGATCGAGGTCACCCTCAGTTACCAGCCTCGACCTGGCGACGTGTACGGGATTCACCACGTAAAACGAAAGGTCAGTCTTGACAGGTTATAGGGGTTGCCCAAAGTTCTGACCGAATGGTTCGTGCTTTTGAAAGGTGGGGGGGGCCCCTGAACGACGATTCGACGGCTCTGCGTCGCTTGCAGCGAAGCGGGCCCCCCGACGCCAAAGAAACGTAGAAGAGACAAGACTTTTGGCAACCAGTATAAAATGAGGCGATTATGCGCTGGGCACATGAGGAGCCGACAATGCAGTTACGAGGATACGCAAGGGAAGCGTTCCTGCCGAAATGTACCCCCGATTTCAAATCCGCTCATGGTGCGGCTCAATTGGAGCAGTCATCTGCGAGGTCTTGCCGTATCTCACTATGGTTCGCCAAGGCGGGGAAGCCATCTTTCCCGTGAAGCAGGCCCAAAAGGGAATGACAGATTTCTCACAGTACCGTAACGGTATCCTCACAAATTCTTGTTAGGCATAGAGTCCCTGCGTCGCGCGAAAAATCTTATGCGTCCAAGAAATTGTTTAGGAGGCTTTGTCACGATGACAAAAACACGTGTCTTATTCGTGTGCACAAGCAATACCGCCCGAAGTCAGATGGCAGAAGCCTTTCTCAGGAAGTACGCGGGAGATCGTTACGAAGTGTTCAGCGCCGGACTGGGGCCAGGCCCGATGAACCCCTTCACAACTGCGGTTATGGAGGAAAAGGGCGTGAGCATGAGAGATCACTATTCCAAAGGAATAGACGGCTTCCTTGGACATGATTTTGGCTTCGTCATTGTTGTCTGTTCCAGATCAGAGACGGTCTGTCCGGCTTTTCCCGATCCCTGTGTTCGCTTGTATTGGCCATTTGATGATCCTGAAGATGGGAAACGCTCTGGGGCCAAGAAACTGCTCCATTTCAGAGAAATCAGGGACCAAATTGAAGCCAAGGTCAAGCAATGGTTGGAAGAGCCTCGCACTTGACGTGATCCTCAATAAGAGTAATCGTTCAGCGCAGCCGTCGGTTGAATCCCCAAAATGAAACCACAAAGTCACCAAGGCATGAAGAAATCGAGAGAGAAGTCACATTCTTCCTTGTGTGTTTGCGTCTTGCGGTTCATTTCTGAGCGGTCGCGGTGAGCGCTTACTCATAATAACGACCCATATTGTTCCATGCTCTCACCTTGTGGAACAGGGCGCGCACATGACTCCGAAAAGCATCCCCGTGACAGTAGACGAACAGGCCCTCCCCATGACGTGAAGTGGACCGTGTCGGTTCGGTTAAGGGGCTGAGTGATCCCTATTATCCTTGACAAAAGGTACCAGAATATTATTTTCTTCGATGATTCGATATGTGGCGAAATATAGGTGAGTTCATGCGAGAGTTCATGAATGTTGTCAAGGCACTGGGAGATGAGAACCGAGTCCGAGCCTTGCTGGCACTCCGAGGGGGCGAGCTTTGTGTCTGCCAGGTCATCGCGTTGCTCAACCTCGCGCCTTCGACCGTTTCCAAGCACATGACGATCCTGAAGCAGGCACGGCTGGTGGAAGCCACCAAAAGAGGACGATGGGTCTATTACCGGCTGCCGCATGAGTCTGAAACGACGCCTCTCGCTGCACACGCGGTTTCTTTCGCTCTCGAGACGCTCTCTCATGATCCGGCCATTGTGCGTGACGATGAACGACTTGGTCAGGTGCTCCAGGATCACCCGCACCACTTGTGTACCCTTCAAGGAGCAACTGAAAGGTTCAGCAGATGATGACGCTGACAGGGATATGATCCTTCTTTCGACCCAGAGGAGACAGCAACCCATGGAAACTCAGAAGCGCCTTTCCTTCTTAGACAGGTATCTGACGGCCATTATCTTTATCGCAATGGCTGTGGGGATCGCCATCGGACGTCTCGCCCCTGCAGTACCTAAGCTCATTGCAAATCTTCAGGTGGGTACCACGTCCATCCCCATTGCGGCCGGCCTGATCCTCATGATGTATCCACCTCTGGCCAAGGTGAAATACGAGGAAATGGGAAGTGTGTTCCGCGACTGGAAAGTTCTGGCACTCTCTTCGGTTCAGAACTGGATTGTGGGACCGATTCTCATGTTCTTCCTCGCGATACTCCTGTTGCCCGATCGGCCCGAGTACATGGTGGGGTTGATCATGATCGGCCTGGCCCGATGTATTGCGATGGTGATTGTGTGGAACGAACTGGCCGAGGGAGACACCGAATATTGTGCAGGCCTGGTCGCGTTCAACAGCATTTTTCAAGTCCTGTTTTTCAGTGTGTACGCGTGGTTCTTCATTACCGTGCTTCCGCCGCTGTTCGGTCTCAGCGGAAGCGTGGTGCAAGTCAGCATGAAACAGATTGCAGAAAGCGTCTTTATCTACCTCGGTATCCCTTTCCTCGGCGGGGTGATTACGAGATTCGTCATGTTGAAGGTGAAGGGCAAGGCCTGGTACGAAGGGACTTTCATTCCCACCATAAGTCCTCTCACCCTCATAGCCCTGCTGTTCACCATTGTGGTCATGTTCAGTCTCAAGGGAAATTTGATCCTCGCGATACCCCTGGACGTGGTGAGGATAGCTATTCCCCTGTGCATCTATTTCGTGGCGATGTTTCTCGTAAGTTTCTGGATGGGCTACAAGATCAGCGGTGATTATGGCAAGACCGTCACGTTATCGTTTACCGCCGCGAGCAACAATTTTGAACTCGCTATTGCAGTGGCGATAGCAGTATTCGGCATAAACTCAGGAGAGGCCTTTGCTACGGTCATCGGTCCACTCCTGGAAGTCCCGATACTCATAAGCCTCGTCAACGTGGCGTTCAAATTCAGAGACAAGTACTTTACGTGACCGATGTGTGATGCGCCCCGTCATCTCTTCACACAGACAGATGGTGGCACGTTATCTCAAAAAAGGTGCGGTTTCTTCTTGACCCAAGAGAACAAAGACCTCAAAATGCTCAGAGAGTCCTGATGTCAATGCGCCTTCAAGTGCGTGACTTTGCAGCGCAGGCCAGATCATTTCTCGTGGCGTTCAGGATGATCCCTTGAAACACGAAAGGAGAACCTCTCATGCAGGCTGAACATATAATGGCACAAGACGATTTCAAGAAGTGTTTGGATTTTCACGGGCACCTCTGCCCCGGCCTGGCCATAGGGTATCGAGCCGCGACCGGAGCCCTGGAATGGCTCAAGGAGAATCGCTCGGAAGACGAAGAACTGGTCGCAATAGTGGAAACCGACGCGTGTGGTGCGGATGCTGTCCAGGTCCTCACAGGTTGCACGTTCGGAAAGGGTAATCTTCAGGTACCAAAGACCACGGCAAACAGGTACTCAGCCTGATCAGTCGACGAACCGGGCAAGGAGTACGCATCGCGTTGAAAGCCGGAGTGTTTCAACCCAGTGCGAGACATATCGAACTTATAGGCAAGATGAGATCAGAGACCGGTTCGGACGAAGAAATCGCCGAGTTTGCGCGTCTCCATCGCCAGAGAAGTTGCGACATTCTGGAAGCCCCGCTTGAGCAGCTTTTCAAAGTCAGCGCAACACACGTATCCATTCCCGAGAAAGCCCACATAGAGCAGTCCAAAGTTTGTGACCTTTGCGGGGAACCTGCCATGGGCTCCAAGATGACCAACGTCAAGGACCAGCTTATCTGTCGAGACTGTGTGGGTACGCACACAAATTCAGCGTCGGCTCAATAAGGTAGGGCTATGGAAGACTTACACGAACTCGTGCTTTTTGATGAAATCTACCGGGATTACCTTGACCAGGTTTCTCAGGTGGACGTGGGGAAAATCAAAGATCGTCTCGGCGTGATGACGCAAGGGGATGAGGCAATCATCCCCCTGTTCGGCATGGAGCATCGGATCGGTCCTCAGGGCATTTCCAATCACCGCGGTTCCCGGCCGAGTCATTCGGTCAGCGTGGTGCTCTGTAAATACCTGCTCATGTGCCCCGACACCGAGCCGTGGGATTCTCGTTGGGTCTCGTATCGAGATTTCAAGGATGCGGGGCCGTTTGTCCAGGGATTCCGCGCGAATGCCGAGGCGAACATCAGCCGTACCTTTTCCGGCCGCATGAGCATGCTGGAACACGCATGTGGTCAATTGTCCGGCTGCCCGGTTCAAGAGGATTTTCCGAGCGACCTGAGGATGCGATTTGACGCGCTTCCGAAAGTTCCGATCCTGATGCTGTTCAATGACCAGGATGATGAGTTTCCGGCCCAATGTTCCTTATTGTTTGAGCGCCGGGCTCAAGAATACTTGGACATGGAATGCCTGGCCATGGCCGGATGGATCCTGGCGGAATGGTTGAAGCTGCGCGTGTAACCGCGATGTGCTGTCCACTTTTCTGCAAGCTGCCCTGACGAGCCTCACATCAATATCGATCGTTTTCTCCACGTCAATCCCGTGCACGCACAGTCCACGATTCCGGCAAAAGGCTCCATATGGTAAGCTTGCCGGAATCGGCCCCTCGCCCTTTCGGTGCCGCGGGCCGCTTTATCGCGTGAGTCATATGGAGTAAAGAGGGAGACGATCGAGATGATCACTGAAATGCTGGCCGCGAACGCCCGAATGTACGGAAAAGAAGTGGCCCTCGTGGAGCGAGAGCCAAACAAGGGCACGCGGAGGGAAATCACCTGGACAGCTTTTGACCACATGGCGAACCAAGTGGCCAACGGGCTCTTGCGCCGAGGAGTAGAAAAGGGTGATCGGGTGGTGCAGCTCATGATGAACTGCATCGAATGGCTGCCCATCTATTTTGGGATACTTCGTGCCGGAGCGTGGGCGGTTCCGCTCAATTTCCGTTTTGACGCGGCCATGATCGCACGTTGTGCCAGGGTTGCTGAAGCGAAAGTCATTATCTTTGGCGAGGAGTTCATCAGCCGCATAAATGCCGTCAAAGACGAGCTTAAGACCGTGACCCATTTTGTGTTTGTGGGACCTGAAGAGATTCGCCCTTCTTATGCCGAGCCGTACGATGCGTGGGTCGGCACGGAAGATGTGCGAGACCCCCACGTTGAGATACATGTGTCGGACAACGCAGCGCTCTATTTCACTTCCGGAACCACCGGCGTACCCAAAGCGACACTGCTCACGCACGGGAATTTGGGATCCGCCTGTCACGTGGAGAACGGTCATCATCGTCAGACCCATGCAGACAATTTCCTCTGCATTCCTCCACTGTACCACACTGGCGCGAAAATGCACTGGTTCGGAAACCTCCTGGTAGGAGCAAAGGCCGTGATTCTGAAAGGAGTTGCGCCCAAGTGGATTCTGGAGGCAATTTCCGAAGAAGGCGTGACCATCGTCTGGCTTCTGGTCCCCTGGGCCTTGGACATCCTCTTTGCTATAGAGAACAAAGACGTAAATCCCGCAGACTATCACCTCTCGCAGTGGAGGCTCATGCACATCGGCGCACAACCGGTGCCTCGTAGTCTGGTACACGATTGGAAAAGAGTGTTCCCACATCACCAATACGACACCAATTACGGCCTGACCGAGTGTACAGGACCCGGCTGCGTACACCTCGGAATAGAGAATGCGCACAAGGTTGGCGCAATCGGGCTCCCGGGGCTCGGTTGGGAGGTCAAGATCGTAGATCTCCGGCTCGATCCGGTCTCAAGAGGCGAGGTGGGGGAGCTGGCAGTCAAAGGACCTGGTGTGATGAAGGAATATTACAAGAATCCTGAAGCTACCAGAGATGTTCTGAGAGATGGGTGGTTTTTGACCGGCGACATGGCCCTTCAGGATGAAGACGGTTTCCTTTGGCTCGTAGACCGCAAAAAGGATGTCATCATTACAGGCGGAGAAAACATCTACCCGGTCGAAATCGAAGAGTATCTTCAAGCGCACCCCAAAATCCAGGACGTGGCTGTCATCGGCCTCGATGATCACCGGTTGGGAGAGATCGCGGCAGCAGTGATTCAGGTCAAGGTCGCTCAAGATCTCACTGCAGAAGAGATCAAGGAGTATTGTGCAGGGCTGCCGCGGTACAAGAGGCCGCGAAGAATTGTCTTTGACAAGGTGCCACGTAACCCCACTGGGAAAATAGAAAAACCGAAGCTGAGAAAACAATACGGAGGAAGCGAGAAGCGCTTTTCCGGATAAGGTTTCCTCCAACGCAAAGGACGGGGGTTTTGGCCCACGCATGCTCGGTGCCAAAGTTTTGTCTGATTACCTGTTCTCTGGGGTGGCGGAAGCTCCCCTTCACGTCGCGCGACGCGAGGCCGTGGAATCTTCGTTCAGGGGACTTCCGCCACCTTTCAAAAGCACGACCCATTCGGTGAGAACTTTTGGCAACCCCCCTAACCACATGGACCGTGCGGCCAGGTACTCCTGGCAACGGTATAGCTCACTCAGGCCCACTCCGACTGCGCTGCCGGGCAAAAAAAGCCTCCAGGGCTGCCATGTGTTCCGGACTGTGGTGACACAACGCCTGGAAGGAACAGGACAGTTCCAGTGTCTCTTCCAGGCTCCTGCCCTGGGAAAGGTAGAACAGGCGCTTGGCCAGACGGAGAATGCGCGCGGGGTGTTGGGCAATCTCCTGTGCAACCTCCATCGCGCGGTCCAGCAGCCGTTCCGCGGGTGTCACTTCACTCACCAGGCCAATCCGCAGGGCCTCGGCAGCATCAATGACACGACAGGTGAAAGCCAATTCCAAGGCCTTGGAGAATCCCACGACCCGAGGCAGTAAGAATGCTCCCCCATCACCAGGGATCAATCCGACTGACACAAAAGTCTCGCCAAAAACCGCTTTCTCACTGGCAATACGGATGTCACACATGCACGTGAGATCGCATCCCGCGCCCACTGCCGCACCGTTTACCGCGGCAATGGCCGGTACGTCGAGCCGCTGAAACGCAAGGGTAACCCGCTGGATTCCTTTGCGGTAGTTCTGGCGCACGTCATTCGGATCGCCCGAGAACATGCCTTCCTTCTTGTACATGTCCTTCACATTCCCACCCGCGGAAAACGCGGAGCCATTACCGGTGACCACAAGAACGCTCACCGATTCAGCATCCTGCACCCTTTGGCACGCATCGACTATTTCGTCGATCATCTCCTGATGGGTGAAAGCATTTCGAATGTCGGGCCGATTCAACGTGAGGACTGCAATAGGCCCCTGCTGTGCAAAGATGATTTCCCTGTACTCCGTCTTTCCGGCATCTTCAGGTTTCATTGGGTCAGTCTGCGATTCACTCTGGGCTTCTCGACTCACTTGTTCATCATTCTCGGTCATCTGGCCTCCCTATTATTCGTCCGCCTCCAACGGCGTCTTTCTTATTTTCTCACTCTTTGATCCTGTGCCTTCGTTCACCTGGGTGAAAGTTGGTGGGTAAGAGCAGGATCGGCACTCAAGAAGTGCCACATCTGTGAGGTGATTACGCGTATGCAATGAACCAAGTCAAGCTTTTCTTCCTGTCGTACCGACTTGCTTTTGCGTGGATAACTTGATGCACGCTGCAATGGGGCTCCCCTGACATGTCAGGGGATGAAGCGGAGTCTTTCAGTCTGCGCATCAAGTCTGGCGGGTGATGGCCGGAGGGGCAAGCGCTGAGAAGCGCAAAACATGGCCCAGGGCGAGTCATGGGTTTGTTCCCCCCTGTGTCTCTGTGGTTCATTACTCATCTCTCGCGACGAATGCGTGCGAGACCACCAGTCCTCGGCCGCGACCTTGAACGAGCACCTTTCCATCCCTATACTCTGTGCAGGTGCGCAATACGGGAGGAACACGACATACTTTGCGTCGGCCTGTGGCCGCGGAGATCGCGTGCGCACTGCATTGAACGATTGCCCGGAGGCGTTTCCGTGTGGCATGATTCTGAGAAAGGTCAGGCCAGACCTCTTGGTGCACCGTGTACGCCGAAGCGGGGAGCATCCATCGAGTATCGAGTGGAACGCGTCAGTCCAAGAAAGCGCGCAAGCTAACGCGACTTTGGGCCGATCCGCGCCAAGAATCGGAAATAATCAGGGCGTTACCCTGTCCTTGTTCTGATTTCCCCCTGAATCCCAGGAGCGAGGGACACGTAGTGACGAGAGATTTTGGCGATTTTCAAACTCCGCCTGCCTTGGTAACGGCAATCCTGAGGCTGTTGGGACCTGTGGGAAATCGATGGCCCCGCGTGTTGGAACCCACGTGCGGGACAGGGAATTTCATTTCCGGCCTGCTGCAACTCGACGAGCGTCCCAAGGAGATTCAAGGCCTTGAACAGCAGGACTCACACGTGCGTGAAGCTGAGCGCGTGGCTCTCGGAGTGCCAGCTGTGCGCATTTGCATCCGCACAGCCAATATCTTCCAGGTGGACTTGCGGAAAGATGTCCACTGGGTCGAATCCGGTCCGTTGCTGGTGCTGGGGAATCCGCCGTGGGTGACCAATGCCGAACTCGGCAGCCTGGACAGCACCAACCTGCCACCCAAAACCAATCAACGAAAATTGCGAGGGATCGACGCACTCACCGGTGAGTCGAATTTTGATCTCGCGGAGCACATATGGATCAAAATCCTGACCGAGTTGGGTACGGAAAGACCCACCATCGCGATGCTCTGTAAGACTACGGTGGCGCGCAATGTCCTGCGATTCGCTCATGAAAATGGCGTGCCGGTCCATACCGCGTCCCTTCACAAAATAGACGCAAAGAAATGGTTTCGTGCCACGGTTGAAGCTTGTTTGCTCATCGTCCGCGTGGGCTCGGCTGTAGGACCTTTTGAGGCACAAGTCTATCCTGACTTGACCTTCGCGGGAGCCATCTCTGCCGTGAGTGTACAGGGAGACTCACTGGTGTGGGATCGCGGGCGATATAACCGAAGCTCGGCCATAGAAGGGAGCTGTTCGCTGGGCTGGCGTCAAGGCATCAAACACGACGCGGCCAAGGTGATGGAGCTGACGGATTCAGACGAAACATTGCGGAATCGGCTCGGGGAGACCGTTCAGGTGGAATCCGCGTACGTGTATCCGTTGCTCAAGGGATCGGATCTGTTCAATGGGAGGGAAGCAAGCCCTCGATTTTCTGTGATCGTCACGCAAAATCATCTGGCTGAGAACACGGAAGAGCTTCAGGAAAAAGCTCCGAAGCTCTGGGCTTACCTCCGATCGCACGAGGACTTCTTTACGAAACGTAGGTCTTCAGTGTATGTGGGTCGTTCCCGATTCTGCATGTTCGGCGTGGGGGAGTATGCCTTCGCGGAGTACAAGGTCGCGATCGCGGGATTTTACCACACACCCCGATTTCGCGCCCTGGGACCGCGACAGGGCCGTCCGGTCATGTTGGATGACACGTGCTACTTTGTGGTGTGCCGCTCCGCGGAACACGCCGCGCTCGTCGTGAGTCTCTTGAATGACCCTATCAGTGAGAGTTTCTTGAAATCCATGATCTTCCCCGACGCGAAGAGACCTGTCACCAAAGGATTACTGAAGCGCATAGACCTGTGCAAACTGCTTGATCTCGCGGATTCCCAAACCTTGCGCTCACGATACAGTGCCGAAGTAGAGCGCCTCACAGGTACAACCCCACATACGCCCTGCCACAAAGCCGATGACTTGAAAAGCCTCTTATGATCGCTATCAATTCCTGCAGCACACGACTCACCCTTGCCGTGTTCTTCAACACGCAAAGCCATTGACAAATTGAAGCGCAATCCTCATACGCTCCTGTTGATTCGCGCACGCGGGAACTGGTCAGCACACACATTCCGGGAAGAATGGAGGGAGGGGCAATTCGCATCGGCCCGGAAAAAAGACCCGAACCATGCGGTTTCCTGTGGTCACCGCACCCCGTGGAACCAAGACATGCGACACGCGAGTGCTTTTCCGGTAAAACCTCTCACTTACACCGATTCGCTTACTATTTTTAACTTGGTTGCAATTTCAGGCTGGGGGATCTCCTTCGGTACGGACGACGCAAGGCCGTCTCATCACTTCGCTCAGGAGATCCCCAGCCTCGCGATCTTACTCGTTGGAAAGCGAATCGGTATCAGTCGTCCTCCTCTTCATCAGCATCATCCTCATCCTCGTCGTCCTCCCAGTCATCATCATCCTCATCATCATCCCATCATCCTCATCCTCGTCGTCCTCCCAGTCATCATCGTCCTCGTCATCTTCCCAATCATCCTCATCCTCGTCGTCGTCTTCTTCATCGTCTTCCCAGTCATCCTCAGCCTCGTCCTCATCGGTCGGAGTGGGTGACAGGATGTACTCCCGGGAGTCTTCGGACTCCAGACGCCCGAACTCGGCTTCTTCCGGCGCGTTCAAGAACAGTAGATCTGAACATGGGCTTCCGATGTCCAAAGACATGACATGGGATACAAAACTCTGTGGACTGCTCACGTGCTGTTGGTTCACAATTCTCGCTCCTGATGAAATGGTTCACGGCTTATTACCACGAAATTCGGGCCGCGTCATGTATATTGAAAAGCCTCTTTGCCAGGGACCTGTTTCTGAGAAACACGCATCTTACGCGACCTTCTCATCTGGATTCTCTCCTCAAACCATTGAGGTACCGTACCCATTGATTCCCGAACGGTCAAGACCGCGCAGAAAAAGATGGACTCTGCTTCTTGCCTCTCAGCCTATTTTCTCTATTTAACCTTAATCCAGAGGAGCTTCGCGACAGCAGGGCCAGGATTGACCCACCGGCTGGGTATGTCCGAAGTGAGATACACGACATCGCCCGAACGAAGTTTGTACACCGCCTTATCCACGGTCATTTGAAGCTTTCCTGAAAGCAAATACCCCATTTCGTCGCCTTTGTGGATGAAGAAATGCGACAGAAGCTTGGTGTCCGGTGCGATCTCGATGAAAAAAGGCTCAGCCTTGGGGTCGAAATCCAGCGGAGTAAGCATCTTGACGGTTACCCCTGCGTCAGGAACGTCGGCAAGCTTCACTTCAACCGCTTCCGTTGCGGCAAAGAGCAGGCGTTTGGCCACGTCAGACTTTGCCTGGAAGAAGGAACTGACCCCCACGGACAACACCTCGGCGATCTTGAGAAGCGCGGGCAACGAAGGATAGATGAGATTGCTCTCCACCTGAGAGATAGTGCTCGGCGTCACCCCCACCAGCTTGGCCAGTTCCGTTTGCGAAAGGCCCCGCTTGGTGCGGATCTCCTTGACTCGCAGACCCAGCTCTAGCCTGCCGGAGGTGCGCTTTTCATCCTCAAACGTAACTGCAAGTTCTTTGGTCCAATAATTGTAAGGCCTGTGGAGATTGTCCATTCCCCGATTCTCGGCCTTGAGTATGGTCAAGGATGTGGTGCCTCGCCTGACTGAAAGCTCGATGGCCACCTGGGCGATCTGATTTATTTGGGCACGCAGACGGGAAGTGTGCGCGTCTTTCTCCATGATCCAGTACGCGACCGTGTTCAATTCATAGAGCCTCGGGCAAGAATGGGTATAAAAGCGGAGGATTTCGTCCTCACCTCCCCAGAGTTCTTGCATCCCGGTGATACTCTCGAAGACGAGTCGCACATCGTCAGTCATGGTCGAATGAACACCATACAGGGCATCCATCACCTGGTTGACGCGCCTGGGCTCGTCGACCCTCACGATGCGGCATGGCCAGTCATTCAACGGCTCGCGGTAAAACCTCAAAAATACGTCCGAACCTGCTCCCTTGCCCCAAGTGAAGCAGTCGAGTATGGTGAGATTGCGGTAGTCTGCGAGGTGGCCCAGTTTTTCCAGCAGGTTACGCGGAGAACGATCGAAGCTCACGTAAATGATAGGCTTTTCCTGAGCCTCTGAGGCCTGGAGGAAACTCAGACAAAACACGGAAGCCAAACTGCCGGCATCATCATGCCATACGACATTGTCCCCGATGAACAGTCCTTCCAGTAGTCGATCCAGCTGACTTACACCGGAGGCGACCCGTTGCTTCGGCGACGTGGGAGAAACCATTGAACTGTCCTCAATTACGCGCATGTTAGTGGAGGTTCTCGGGGTTTCTCTCAACCACGTCCGGATCAACCACTGCACTGCGAGAAATCAGAGCGAGTTCGGCTCGGGTTTCCGCGATGAGTCGTTCGGTCTCCTCCACGAGCCTGCGAAGCTCGGGACCCGGAGCGTCAGCCGGTTCGTCCGCAACGCGGATCTTTTCGAGCAGCCCGTGCAGTTTGTCCAATCTGACGGAAAAGCCGTCGATCGGTCCCAAGTCTGCTTTCAGTTCTTGCCGCAATTTGCGCTCTTGTCGAATCCTCCCGAACAGCCATCCTGAAACGGGGATACTCCCGGCGATGACCACCAGCATGCCGATTAGAATGTATGGATTCAATGAGTGCCCCCAGATCAGTCCCTTTTTATCCCCAAAGAAGCCTGTCACGCTCTGATGGACCCCTTCCACCCTATCATTCACCTTGTTCACATTGCGGCCCACATCGCTCAAGTGATCGTCCACTGCTGCGACACGCACCTTCAGGTCCTTGATGTTGCGTCCTATTTCCGAGGCCTTTTGACTGACCGTCGAAAGATCGTGAAGAATTTCCGGGAAGAGTTCGTCGACCATTGCGCCGGTTCTTTGTTCAATGACTTGGTCCCTACGTGAACTTTCGCGTTCCGCGTACACTACCAGTCCAAAAACTGCGGATTGAAGGACTATGAGACCGATCAACAGCCAATAGGATTTTTTAATGTACCCACCTTGTTCCGTTTCCATATGGATCCTTCCGCGCCTGTTCGCTGAATGGCCTTTCACGAAAATTATTACCAGATCTTGGGCAAACAATGAAGGAAAATCAGGCGGTACTGCGGATGAACGAGAGTTCGGGAGAGAGGAAGCCTGCCGGCGCGGCTCCCATGCTTTCCCGCACTTTGGGGATGGGATTCTGTGAGAGTGGTAGTCAAAAGCGACGTCCGTTGGATTCTGGTTGGGTGTAATGAGGCTCCTTCTTTTCAAGCGCCGCAGAGCCGTCTCATCACTTCGCTCATGAGACCCCCAGCCTACGATCTTATTCGTTTGAACGCGAAACGGTATGGGCAGTGTATTTCCGGGGCACTGCTGGACAAGCCAGCAGCGGCACCCGGTGATGACCAACGGGAACCGCATGGACCGAGGTTTTTCTTACCAAGTGTGCGGTTCGCTTCTCTTACTTATTCCCGCGCGAATCGGCTGCCGCACTTACGCGACAGCCTCGGACGGGATCAACCGGTACGGATATGCACGCGTAGCCCATTCGCTTTGGGGGTATTCCGCTGCGAGCTTGTCATATGCGTGTCTGAGCGGTTTTGGATCCTTGGTGCTCTTGTACAACGAGACGCCGCGGAGAAAAATGGCCTCCGGGGCGGAATTGCTTTGTGGAGAGGTGGCGAGGAGTTTCTCAAAGAGAGACAGGGCCTCGTCAAAGCGGTCTGTTTCGTAGAAGCATTTCCCCATGCCCAGCAGGAGTGACGGAATCAGCTCGTCAGGTCCCAGGAAGCCCACGGTGCGGTGGTGCTCCTGCCCCTCAATATCCAAAGTAACCAGAGTGGGGGTCCATTTGACGCCGAATTGTTTTGCGAGAATGGGGTGATCGTAAGCTACCCGAAGGGGAATGACGCTATCGCTGAGGAACGAGGCAACCTTTTCGTCAGGATACGTAACCGCATCCATTTGTTGGCAACCGATTCATCCAGGATTGAAGAAATCCAGGACAATGGGTTTGTTCTCCGATTTCGCTCGCTCAAGCGCCCTATCCATGCTTGTTTCCCAGGAAATCTGCTTTGCCATGATACGCCTCCTCGACACAAAAGGACTTTCTATCTCGCCATCTAACGGCTAGCTATAGTATAAGTCTTGGACGTCCGTGGTCAATTTGGGGTCTCTTCCCTTCGGTCGGACGGAAGCCCAGGCTCGTGGGGAACCATTTGACGTACCTGCAAGTAACAGAGGACTCGCTTAAGCGGCCGGCGCCTTGCCTTTGAAAGACGCAAAGGCATCTGATCTCTTTGCTCCGCGGCCCCCAAGAGTGCAACTTATTCTCTGGCTTGCAGATGTGCACGTTGACCTCATCCATGAGGGACGCAACGCACTATTACACTGTCATGTTGAAGCTAATGAAAGGAGCGCGTACCGGTGGTGCAAGAACACTATACGTACAAACGTGAGGATTTTGGCGAACTTCC
Source organism: uncultured delta proteobacterium (assembly GCA_963760985.1). Classification (GTDB taxonomy): domain Bacteria; phylum Desulfobacterota; class Desulfomonilia; order Desulfomonilales; family Desulfomonilaceae; genus JACRDG01. The sequence continues at coordinate 72,249 of CAVXFM010000006.1, forward strand.
CGTGAAGTTACATCATCTTGATATCTATTTGAATTTCCTTGAAAACTACGTGGATGCCACCAATGTGCTGGACATGACCGCACAAGTTGCCATGGACTCGGTCACTCTGGACGCCAAAGCACTGGAGATCAGGTCAGTGGAATGGCTCGATGCGGAGAAAGACGCCACGGGGGAAGGTTTGAGCGTGGGGTACGACGATCTCCAGGAGCAGCACAAACTGGTGGTGCGTCTCCCCCACACCGTGCAAGCGGGGGAGCGCTTCAAGCTGCGTACCACGACCAGGTGCATCCCTTCGGACAACATCCTGGAAGGCATTTACAAAGACACCACCCCGCCAGGAGCGCCACAGCAATACATGTCCCAATGCCAACAATGGGGTTTCCAGCGGATCATGCCTATTTTCGACGATTGCCGTGCCAAATGTCACCATGACCACGGTCATCGAGGCTGATGCACGGTACACGCACCTCATCAGTAACGGCAATATCAGCAGGGATCAGAATCCTGATGGCGCGCCAAAACTCAAGCCAGGTGACCCGACGCGCAAGGTCATCACGTTTGAAAACGACATCCCCATGGCACCGTATCTCTTTCTCGCGTGCGTGGGCACATGGGATACCCTGGCTGACGAAGTAACCCTGGATTCCGGCAAAAAGGTGAGGCTCGAGTATCTGGTTCCTCCAGGTCGGACCCCGCACGCGCGTATCCCCATGGACATTTTGAAGCAATCGGTCCTGTGGACGAGCCGCACGCAGAACTACGACTACCGGAACGACACGTACCGAACCATCTGCATGAACAAATCCAATTTCGGCGGCATGGAAAACATGGGCAACACCACCATCGTCACCGACGCGGCCCTGATTGACGAGCATACCCTGGATCAAACGTTGCTATACGCTCATGCGGTGATTGTGCACGAATTCGAGCACAATCAATGCGGCAGCGAGACCACCATGGAAACGCCCTTTGATGTGTGGCTGAACGAGGCGTACACCGTGGATGTGGAACGACAATTCATGGCAGACGTGTTCGATCCCGCGTTTGTGCGACTGGCCCAGGTGGACACGATCCGGCATCCCGTGCTCGGCCCTCTGGCCATAGAAGACGGTGGGAGAGCGGGCAAGATCGTGCGGGAAGGATTCAACGATCCGGATGAGCTTATTGACGGGGTCACGTACGTAAAGGCAGCTGAAGTGATCCGCATGCTGCGGCTGATTGTGGGAACGGATAATTTTCGCAAGGGGAAGGATCTATACTTCTCCCGATACAAACACGGCAACGCGAACAGCGACCAGTTCTTTCAATGCTTCGAAGAAGTCTCGGACCGATCGTTGGCTTTGTTCAAGAAAACCTGGCTGCATACCATCGGCTATCCCGAAGTTTCCGCGACCACGGAATACGACGCGGCCTCTCAACGATTCACGGTGGATCTTCGTCAGCAATCACCGGTGGATGGAGTGTTTCATGTTCCCCTTGCAATGGCCCTGGTCGATAAGCAGGGCAGCGTCGTAGCGGGAACGGAACAGGTGTGCGAGCTTGCCGAGCCGACCGGTCGGGTCATTTTTGAGCACATTCCCGAAGAGCCAGCTTTCGTGTCTTTGAACCGCGATTACTCTTTCTACGGGACCATGAAGCAGAAAGACGCCACCGTTGCCGCGCTTTCTTTGCAGGCGCGCACGGACACGAACGCGTTCAATCGCGTGGAAGCCATGCGACAGCTCACGGATCGGGTGCGTATAGCGCTTTTGCTCAATCCCGACCAGGAGGTCGATCGTGACTGGCTTACTCTGTATGGCGAGCTTCTGTCAGACCGGAGCCTGCCCGCGGGATTAAAGGCCTATCTCATCCGTATCGAGGAACAGCCGCTGGATCGGCAGTATGCCGCGTGGTATCGGGAGCAAGTCACATGCCGGGGAAAGCTGATGCGCGCGGTTAATGCCGTGTACCGACCGGTCTTAAGGGAATTGTTCCTCGGTCTGGACACGTACAAACCGCGACAAACGCCGAAAGACGGCATTGAAGATCGTATCCTCAAACATGTGCTCTTGGATCTGTTCGTGATCGACGATTCCCGCGAAAGCCAGCAGCTCATCCTGGATCATTATGTATCTGCCACCACCAACGCGGACCGCGTGTCTGCATTGCTCGCGCTCAACCGTAGTTCCGCCCCGGAACGTCTTGATATGCTGGAAAGGACCTATGATGCGTGGCACGACCATCTCAGCGGGTATGCGAACTACCTACGCATCGTATCCAGCGGCACACGCGCGGATGTATTCGACATGATCGCCGCGGAAAAGCGCAAACCCACGTTTGACATGCACCAGCCCACCTGGAGCAGAGCGCTTTTCCTTTCAATGGCAGGAAACACCAGGATGGTGTGGAGCGATCAGGGCATCGAATGGGTTGCGGACACGGTGACCGAACTCGCACGGGTCAACTGGTTCACCGCGAGCCGATTGCTGAATATCTTCCAGCAAGTACGCAAGCTCAAGCCTGAGATGCAGCCTCAAGTGCGCACAGCCTTGCGGCGCATCGTCGAAGACGTGCCTCAGGATGTGAGCCAACCCGTGAATGCGCAGGCCACCGCGTACCTGGGTTGACGCACACGAGCCGGAAGCAGATTGGGCGAAATGAGGTAACACATCCCCACGCGGGAGTCGTGCTATCCTGGAGAAGATGCCGGAAGGTGAAATGGATGGGTGGTCCCGTTGCATGGTGAACCTCCCGGGGGGACTTCCGGGGGAACCCGAAACGCATGGGGAATGCAGTGCCAGCCCGAAGACTGAACGCTCAGAAGTTGGCCGGGGACATCAGGTCGGGTAGTTCCTATGGACGCCTCATGGAACGATACTCACTCTCGGAAGCGTCCCTGGAAAGCCTTTTCCGGAAAATGGTGAAATCAGGATTGGTCGCAAGTGAGGAGCTGCCAGTCAAGGACCATGTGCCTGAAGATTTCGACTCACGTTTCGAGGACATCAGGTTGGCTGAAGATCCTGCCTTGTCGGGGCTTCAGCACCACGCCGAGGCACAATCGAGAACCAACTCGCCAAGGAGGATTGCCGGACCCAGGTGCTGAAGACTCGTGGGAATGCATTGTCTGCGGGGCGGTCCGGCCCAATCGATCCGGCGTATGTCCGACTTGCGGCTTGAAAACCGGGACGGTGCCCTCCCACGTCTTTAGGGGGATCGAAGTGGATCTCCATCCCGCGCTAGCCGGGCAAGGTTCTTCGGACAAGCTCCGTTCCAGCTTCCCGACAAACCCTCCGGGAAATCCGAGGCGATCCATGAATTACGCGAATCAATGCCTGGACAGACAATTCAAGACAGCCGAAGACGGCAGAAAGTTGTTCTTCCCTTGGAAGAGTTACTGGCTTGGAAGAAGCTACGGATATGTAGTGCCTTCAGACAAAGAGTATTACAGGCTTTACAAGAAACAGAGGCGCTGGCTGACGGCACCGTCGCCCGTGGTGGCAATACTCATCTGTGGTCTGATCAGCACTAGCATCGCGGCAGCGACAGACAGCAATTGGGCAGGGCCTGTCGGACTTTTGATTTTGTTGGCCGTGTTTATTGTTTCTCATATTCTTTGGCAGTACAGCCAATGCGTTCATAGGAAGAAGACGGATAAGAAGTACTGACGTACCATTCGCGAAACCTGGAGAATTGATAGTGCTTTTGACTTTGGCATGCCGGGAGCCGTGTCCTCGGATCGGACAATGACCCGCGGTTCGTGCTTCCTCGCATTCCGTTGTCAACACCATATCGCGCACAGCGATGCGCTGAATCAAGGTGCTTCATTCTCAGGCGCGCCTCCCCGATGGCGCCACTAGATCAACTGGATTGCCAGGCCTGAAGAGATGACCGCGCATGATCCCTGTGGGGTACATTGTGAAGAGAGTGGCGGAGTGGGCCACAGCCTCCTAGCTCGTTCTGCAGCCAACCAATTGCTTCAGCTTTGATCCGAGCCACGTGTCCCTGGCTTCCACGTAGTCCTTGTCATGGCCGTCAATCAGCTCAGGTCGCTTTTCCAATATAAGAAGCGCAGCAAGCTCCGCAGCCTGGGAGGTGAGTTTGGCGCAATGCTTGAAATGCTGCTTGGGATCGTGTTTGACGTCTTTGCTCAACACGCGGCAGCAACTGGAACCGAAGAGCTTTTTGAACCGGTTGTGGAGAACGTTGGCAGAAGGCAACGCGCCTTTCTTGTCAGACGCACCCGGCTTGTCGCGGCCGAGAAACAGCCCCAGCGCGAGGACCGCACCGCTTAAGGCCCCACACGTGCATCCGCTGTTACCGATGCCCACGGGCAAGGCGGAAGCCATACGAATGGCCACGTCGTCCGATACTCCGCCTCCCAGGCCATGATTCACTACGGACAGGACCGCCTCGGAGCAGAGCAATTGTTTGGTGAGATACAGGTTCTCGGCCTTCTCACCGACCGACTTAGCAAGCGCCTCGGCCTTTTGCACAACGTTCTCGTCAGACATACAAACCCCTATTTGCCTTTTTCTACAGGATAGCCGGCCTGAGCCCAGCCTTCAATCCCGCCGGGAAAACGATACACGTTCTTATACCCCAGATTCACTGCCCACATGGCCCCATTGTGACTGCGCGTGCACTCGGTGAACCCGCAATAGAATACCAGCAGCCGATCCTTGTTCGGTCCCAGCATTTTGATGAATTCCGCCTTTTTCTTGTCATCCATCTGTTTCATGTCAGGGATGGGGAATTCGATCTGGACCGCGCCGGGAACATGACGTTTCTGGTAACTCGCTTCCAAGGGCATGGTGTCAATGATCAGCAGGTCCTTTTTCGCATCGACCCATTTCTTCAGCTCATCAGCGGTTACGGCCTTGTACCCGCCGTTGGCTATCTCGCGGGCAAAGTTGATAGCGATGATTTCCTTAACCTTTTCCGGGAAATCGGCTTTTTGGGCCATTGCGGCCTGTACCGAAAATACGGCAGCAGCCACGAGCAGCAGCCACGTAAGAACGAGTTTTCCGCGCACGAACACGTACCTCCTTCAAGCTTATGTCGTCAAGAAACAACTCGAACTCCCCTTGCCCGCGGCCTGGTAATCGTTGCCCTCAGGCTCAACCACGGGCAAAGCCGTCTGCCAGGACACGGAGGCAAAAAAGGGACGAAATTGAATCATCTTTATGAATATATTCATCCTGGCGATTTGTCAAATCGGAAAGCCCGATGTGAACTACAGAAGCGCCATGTTTTTCTGACCGTACCCAGGGCCTCATCTCAAGTCTACGCACGGAGAGGTTCCTCCTGGAAGTTCCTTACACTTCCGGCTCATACACGGGCTTTACACGCCCTTGCGAATATGGCATAAGGACAACGATGGCATGCATCGGGCCACGCGATGTATTGCTTAGGTCGCTCGACTGATGCCAATGCCTGTACCAGGTCGAGATCGTGGTTCCGCGCGGGCTCGCTTCACTTCTCGAATGGCAAGCGCAGAAAAATCCTCATGCCGGTGTGCGCAAAGGCAACCGAGCGAGGCATCGTGCCTCCTCCGCTGCAAACGGCCTGCCTCACTGCACTTTGGAGGCATGGCGCGTGTCTGCCGGTACTATCTGAATTCGGGTATGCGGGAGTCAGTCTGTGCAATCGATGACACCGCTGCACCGTGACATGTACACGTCTCTTGGAGGAGCGATGGCGCATATCCCAGGCCTGAGATACGGGACAATCTGTTTACTTGTGGTGCTCTGTGCCTTGTCCGCAGCCGTGGCGGAAACGAATAGTCCGGTAATTGCCGTGGACAAGCTCCAAGATGATTTTGGGGACGTGCACGCGGGACTGCGAGTCGAAAAGAAGTATGTCGTTTCCAATCAGGGCAATGCGCCCCTTCTGATCAAATCGGTCAGGACTTCGTGCGGATGCACTACCGCGGTATCCGAGAGCCAAAAGGTGCTTCCGGGCGAAAAGACCCGTATACTTGTCTGGTACGACACTGCCGGCTTGAGCGCAGGGAAAAAGACGCAGGCGGTGATCATTCATTCCAACGATCCGAAGCGGCCGGTGACTCGAATCCGAATTTTCGCGAATGTGAAGTATGACATCAGCCTTGATCCACCGAGTCTCATCAAACAAATTGCCGCATTCCACAATAAGGTCAATTTCTCACTCGTGGCAAGAAATGCCTCTGAGAAGCCGATCGTGCTGAAGCTGGCCACCATTCGGGGAGCGATCGTCAAGGCCGAGCTGACGCCGGAACACGTGCGCATTGAACCCGCATCAGAGACGCACTTCACCCTGGAAGTGACGCTCCCGGATCAGGAGGAGCGGGCCCTGTATCCAGGCAGTGTACCTCATCGCCACAGACCACCCTACGGAAAACGAAATCCTGATGCGATGCCTGATAAAGGTCGGCCGGGTGCATTGATTCCCTCACGCTTTTCACAAGAAACGCAGTGACGGAACGGACGAGGCTCGAGATCGATTGAGCGTGAGAGAAAGTGAGTTCCTTCTGTCCCCGCGCGCACAGGTACCGCGCCTCGCCGGTGGACTCCTTCCATCTCCTATGCTAAAAATGCACGCGTAATGATCTCTCTCCCCGCTGCCCATACGGGAACTGACGTGCACGAGCACCCTTTGGTGTGGGGCGGGTATTGTGCAAGGAATTTCACGTAGTATCATGAACCTACAAGCCCATATTCGCCGTTACCTCGAACTCGTCGCGTCGGCTGACCGTATGTTTGAGGCTGTCCGTCATGAGCACGGACACCTCATGGGCTGCAAGCCGGGCTGTGACGACTGCTGTTCCGTGTATTACGAGCTGAGCGTCATCGAGGCGTTTGTCATAAACGGCATGTTCGGAGAAGTGGTGCCGAGGGCAACAGCTCGCAGAGTGCTGAAAAGGGCGGAGTCGGTTGAACCGCTTTTTCGCCAGGCAAAGGAGGACCTTCAAGCGCTGCCTCGGGAGATAACCGGGGATGACGGGGTCCAAGAGGCCGCGGCCAAAATCCGGCTCCCATGCCCGTTGAACGAGGAGGGAGGCTGTGTGCTCTACGCACATCGGCCGATCACGTGCCGACTCTATGGCGTGCCCCAGAAGATCCTGAATCGAGTCGTTTCCTGCCCGCGCAGCGAGCTTCCTCAAAGGAGAGCGTTATACCACCGTGGATGTAGACGAAATCCAGGCGCGGCTTTTTGAGTTTTCCCGGGAATTCCTCATGGACATGATAGGGGCAGCACCTTCAACGCCTCCAGGGCCGCTTTTCTTCATGGCTACCACGCTGCAAACCAGATTCGACAAGGATTTTTTTCTCTCTCTGAAGAAAGGTCTGTCTTGAGGGCAAAGGATAAGAGAAGACAAAGCGGATGGACGGGAAATGTGCGTTCGCGCGACGTGGGCGCTCATCTGCGCCTGGTTCCGTACTGGGAAAGGGGCATCGTAGCGTCGTCCAGACGCGAGGTGATCATCGACCCAGGGCCGTCTTTTGGCGCGGGCGACCATCCCACCACTCTCATGGCTCTGGAATTCCTTGAAGCAGCTTTGGCCGAGACCGGCGTTCAGCGGGAATGTGCAACTCTGTTGGATGTGGGCACCGGGACTGGTGTGCTTGCCATAGCTGCCGCGGTATTGGGAGTGGGCTTTTCCGTGGGCCTGGATATTGACGAGGTCGCGGTATTCATGGCTCGTCGCAATGTGGTCCTGAATGGCCTCGATGGCTCGGAAACCGCGATGCGGCCGGTGGAGCTGTTCCTCGGACGATTGGACGCGGTCCAGGGGCCGTTCCATATTGTCATGGCAAACCTCGCCGCACCGACCCTCCTCAAGGTCATGCCGCAGGTCAGACAGCAGGTGGAGCGGTATCTCATTCTTTCCGGTATTGCCGACGCGATGGTCGAGCAGGTCTTGCAGGAGTACGGGGCGGAGGATTTGAAGCTAGTCGCACGAAAGCAGCAGGACGGGTGGAACTCAGCGCTGTTCAGGCGGGAATAGGGTGAGCTAATTCACTACTTCGGCAACCGGGTCCCTCAGACCTGTAGACCGAGGTTGAAGGAAAAAAGAATGGAGGAGGCAGCTCGGCCCCCTCCGTTTTCATTCTTAACGTCACAAGGTACGTTCGCAGAATTGGTTCACACTACGAAACAGGGATCAGTCCTCTTCCGTGTGCTGCTTGCCCATGCCCTTGAGTCCGATGAGCGTGGTGCTTCCGCTTGACCAATACTCGAGCTTCCCTTCCTGGACCATCTTGTTGACCAAATTCTTCACTTCCCGGTTCTTCATGTCCGGTACCATGGCATAAAAGTCTTTGAGATAGAATTTGGTCTTGGTCTTGGACTTCTTTTCCAGAGCGTCCAATATCAACTGTTTTACTTCCTCGTCGGTCATGGAAAGACTCCTTTTGACCACCTAGAACTTGAACTGAGTAGACTGGCGCCAGGTGGTGTACGCGAACCGATAGTCGTCGATGAGATGATGGGTGAACGGAATGCCGGTTTTCTCGAAGAATCGTTCCCAGCCAATCCTTTCGGCCCAGTCACCAAGACGCTCGTATTTTCTGGCATCCGCGGCGTACACTGCGACAATATTCTTGACAGCGTCAACCGTGGTCGGCCACCGCGGCGGCTCGTTGGGGATGAACGGAATAACGACCTTGGAGAACTTCGGCTTGCTCAAACGGTTGGACAGCTTGCCGCCCACGAGGATGGCGATGCCGCTTCCCACTTCGTCAGCCAGCGGAAGGGCTGCGCACATGGTGTAGCAGTTACCGCAGAACATGCAGCGCTCGCCGTTGATGTCCAGGGTCTTCAGGCCAGACTCGGTTTTCGCGGGCTTGATGGCTGCCGTGGGGCAGGCCGCGATCGCGAGAGGGAGTTCGCACAGTTTGTCGATCCACTCGTGGTCGATCATGGGCGGTTTGCGGTGGATACCCAGGATGGCGATATCCGAGCAATGGACCGCTCCGCACATGTTGAGGCAGCACGCCAGGGAGACACGCACGGGCGCGGGAAGCCGCATATGCCCGAAATCCTCATAGAGGGCGTCCATGACAGCTTTGACCACGCCCGACGCGTCAATAGCCGGTGTGTGGCAGTGGGCCCAGCCCTGGGTGTGAACGATATTGGTGACGCCCGCGCCGGTTCCGCCGATGGGGAACTTGTTCGAGCCGGCAGGAAACTTTCTGCTCTTCAAATCTTCTATGAGGGGTTTGAGCTGCGCCTTGTCGGAGACCAGGAACTCAATGTTGTTCCTGGTGGTGAAGCGCAGATGCCCGCCGCAATACTTGTCGGCTATGTCCGCGATCTCACGCAGATGCTCGATGCTCATGAGGCGGCAGCCGCCGACGCGCACGCTATAGATCTCGTCACCGGTCTCGGAAACGTGCACGAGCACGCCCGTTTCGAGAATCTCATGATAGAGCCACTTGCCGAAGTTCTTCTCGATAACCGGGGGAAGGAATTCCTTAAAGTATTTGGGACCGAGATCGGTAATTCTGTCTTTTAGGGGATCACTGGGATCATAAGGCATAGTGTCTGTCCTCCTACTACCTCAGGTGTTTCTCACGGAATTTGTTGATGTCACGCGTCCAGCCGCCTTCCACTTCTTCTTCTTTCCAGAAGATGTAAGGGTTGGACCTGGGTTCGTCGACCATTCTGGGATCCGGATCGAGTTCAACAACCCGGAGGAACTCCTGCCAGCTCTTGCGCTGAATCAGCTCGCCCAGACGCTCGCGGTTCTTCCCTTCTTCCATCCACCAATCCCAGACTTTTTCGACCAGTTCTTTGAGCTCTTCAAAAGGCGGTTCGATTTTCATGAAAGGAACGGTGAGGGTAGACATCTGCGCGCCTTCGAGAATAGGGGCCTTCGCGCCGAACAGTATCGAAGCTCCCTGGTCAAGACCGACCCTCAGGGCTCTGGGCATGACATTGAGGCAGTGCATGCAGCGGGTGCACTCTTTATTGTTGATCTCGAGTTTCGTTCCATCCCAGGCCATGCACCCGGTCGGGCACAGGTTGATCACTTCCTTGGCGATGTCAAACTTGCCCCAGTCTCTGTCCTTGTGAGCGCCCGCGTTGGGAGCAAGCTCTCCGCCGACATAGGCTTTGACCGCGGCCTGATCGATGCGGATATCATCCCGCCAGGTCCCGATCACGGACATGTCCGAACGAGCGATCGAGGCCACGCAGCCATTGGGGCAGCCGTCGAACTTGAACTTGAACTTGTACGGGAAAGCAGGCCTATGAAGCTCGTCCTGATACTCATTGGTCATCTGGAAGCACGCTTCCTGCGTATCGTAACAAGCAAACTGGCAGCGGGATTTCCCCAGGCAGGCAGAGGGGGTTCTCAGGTTCGAGCCCGAGCCGCCCAGATCCTGGCCCAGTTCATGAGTCATGTCGTAGAACAGCGGCTCCAGGTGGTCCGTGGTGGTTCCCAGGAAGACGATGTCACCGGTGGACCCGTGCATATTGGTCAGACCGCTGCCGTGCCTCTCCCACAGATCGCACAGCTCACGAAGGAATTTCGAGGTGTAGTACTTGCCAGAGGGCTGATTTACGCGGACAGTATGGAAATGAGCGACACCCGGAAACATTTTGGGCTGGTCGCAATACCGACCGATAATTCCACCGCCGTACCCGAACACGCCGACGATGCCGCCGTGCTTCCAGTGGGTCACCTTGTCATTAAAGGACAGTTCCATGATGCCAAGAAGGTCGTCAGGAGCGTCCTTCAGAATTTGATTCCCCTTTTCAGCTTGCTGCTTGATATCCGAAACAAAGCTTGGCCACGGGCCACTCTCCAGCTCATCAAGCATGGGGGTCTTGTGTTTCGCCATCTAAAACATCCTCCTCTCTCAACTTGGTCTTCTCAAAGGCTTGGTCGTGCTTTCCATTTGTTGATGGCCGCCGCGGAATAGAATGATCCCCGCGAAAAGGCTTTTCCCTGGCGACCTTTCCTCGGGGACGGCAATTCCGATATAATGGCGGATTCGGTGAACGAGAATCTTTCGGCCCACCCGAATGTAGATTTAAGGACTTTAATGCATTCCTGGCCGGCAAGTCAAGAAAAAATTCCCGAGATTTAAGACAAATAAGCCTTTCCACCTCAAATGAAATATAATAGGCTCGCCTCTCCAGACCCAGGGGCGCTCTTCTCTGGAAATAATTGAGAGAAAGGCCTTTTTCTCATGGTTGCACCTCCGCTTCTTCCTGTGCGGTTTCTCCGTGCTTCGCCCGGAGGTCCGGTACCCTTTGAACCGGAACTTCTCGATTCTCGCATTCCCACGGAAAATCCTGTACAAAGCGGAGTTTTGCAGGCAGGGTGTCTGTACAGGACTTACCTGCTTCGTATTAAGCAGTTTATATTACATCATAGCAAGGTATTAGCCGACGTTCTCGAAGCTAAAGGATTAGTCGGTCCCGCTCAATCCTTGGACATCATAAGCGAAAAGCACGGCAGCAACTACCATCCCTCGCGGATAGCCGTACATTGTGCGGGCTCGGCTTTTTCCCTGGTCGTGAATGTGGCAATTACGGAGAGGGGCAAACTCCGGGTCAAAGAAGATTTTCGCCTTCTCGCGAATCTGCGCGGGAAATATGGGACGGATTGGGTGCCTCGCGGGTACGTCATGGGAGAACAAGTCGCATGCGACGAACGCGACCATGATCCACCCATGCTCATGTTCCTTGCCGAGTGGTTCGACGGATATCACGAGTTCCATCTCTCTGCACGAGAAGGAAACAAAGCGTTGCAGACCGTTCTTTGGGACATGGACCAAGGATATGCGGTGCTCGGTGAAGACGAGACTCATGAGGTGTTCAGGCAGGTTGCGCTGATTCTCACGTCGTTTTACGATACGGAGACATTCGAGGAGATATATCCGTGGCACCATGCCTCAGGCGATTTCGTGGTCGCCCGCCAGACAGGAAGGATCGACGTGCGACTCATTACGGTCCGGCAATACGCGCCTCGGCCGGTTTTCGCCGAAGACTCGGAGGAAAATCGGATCCTGGCTCTCGAATTATTCTTTGCCAATCTCACGTTTCGCAATAGACTCGATCGTCTCGACGGTGTGGGAGCCGTCGCGTGGGCAGGTGAGCAGTGCATAAGGGCCACCACTCAGGGATTTCTCGACGGCATGACGCGGAAGATCGCATCCGGTGACTGCGATCCGGAATTATTCGTTCGATTCCTTGAGACCATGAAATCCCTGCCCCTGAACGAGCTGGCAGACCTCTTTCACGCGGCGGTGGAATCGTATGATTCCGCTGCTCCTGACACCCCGGTGGTCAGGGAACACTTGGTGGATCACGTGCTTCAGGTGTACCGGTCCTTTCAGGAAATCCCTTATCCTGTGTGACGACGGAGCGGTTTCTTTTATGCGCGGAATTCATTAATATGGAGAGGGCAAAAGCTCCGTAGAATTTCCGGGCTTGTGCTCCATCCGCAGAACGGTTTCCCATTCCGAAGACCGAGATTCAGGCTGACGGTTGCGTATGACAGAGACCTACATCCCTCGGATTGTGATTGCTGCACTCAAAGGAGGAGCAGGCAAGACCTTTCTCTCTACCGGCATCTCGGCTGCTCTCCACAGGCGGGGATTATCCCTGGCTGTGTTCAAGAAAGGGCCGGACTATATCGATGCAGGATGGCTCGGGCTGGCCGTGGGGGCAAACTGCCACAACCTCGATACGTACCTCATGGACGCGCACGTGGTGACAGGGTCCTTCGTACGAAGGTCCGCGGGAAAGCAACTCGCGGTGGTTGAAGGGAATCGGGGGCTGTTCGACGGGGTCAACGCGGAAGGAACCTACAGCACCGCGGAACTGGCCAAGCTTCTCCACGCGCCGGTGATCCTGGTGGTGGACGCGGCAAAGACCACCCGCACTGCCGCGGCTCTTGTGAAGGGATGTCAGGTCATGGACCCGGATGTGCCGCTCAGAGGCGTGATCCTCAACCGAGTGGCCGGTGAACGCCATGACAAGATACTCCGGCAATCCATAGAAGAAACGACCGCAATTCCGGTCATAGGGTCTGTACATAAACTCGCGGTGACAAACTTTCCTCAGCGCCATCTTGGTTTGCTTCCGTTGCATGAACATCCTTTGGCGCAGAAGTTCATAGGAGAGGCTGCGGAACTTGCGGAAAAATCCGTGGACCTTGACGCTCTCCTGCGGATCGCCGAAACAGCCGGCAGGTTTTCCACGCAAGACTCTCCGGAGATTCCCACGGGTATCGCGGAACACGGATACGACAAGCTTCGTATTGGGATCGTGAAGGATTCGGCATTCCAGTTTTACTATCCGGAAAATCTCGAAGCCATCGCGGGAACCAATGGAACACTCACGGAAATCAGCGCGCTGGAACCTCGCGAGCTTCCTGACCTGGACGCATTGTACATTGGTGGCGGCTTTCCCGAGACCCATGCCGAGCAACTGGCGGAGAATACCGTTTTCAAGACATCGCTCCTGAGAGCCGTGGAAAAGGGTTTGCCGGTATACGCGGAATGCGGGGGCCTGATGTACTTGGCCCGGAGTCTACGCGTGGATGAGAAAGTGTATCCCATGGTCGGCGTGTTTCCTATTGATACGGTACTGGAAAGAAAGCCCAAAGGTCTCGGATATATCCATGTACACGTGGACCGACCCAATCCCTTCTACCCGCAGGGTGCGACGCTCGCGGGCCACGAATTCCACTATTCTTCTGTGGCGAACCTGGAGGGGATTCAGGATTCATGCATTTTTCACGTCCTTCGGGGCCATGGCATGGACGGATCGCACGATGGGATCTCCCGGTTTAACGCTCTGGGAACTGTACATGCACGTCCATGCGTTAGGAGAACCACTTTGGGCCAAGGGAATTTTGGCAAGAGCCGCGGCATACCATCAGGTCCGCAGCTCCAATCCGGGAGCGTTCCGGGAAAATTCATGAAAAAGTTGATGTGAGAATGAGTATTCGGGAGAGAAGACCCTTCCCCGAATAGTTCCAGAGAATTCGGCTCCCGTTTGTCGCCGGATACCTCTTTGCTCTAAGCCGCCATGGGCATTCTCATTGTTCGTTGTGGCCAGCGGTGGTGGAAGCCGCGTTGAACGATTACACGTCTTGATTTACAGGTGCCCATGTCTGAAACACTCACCATTCCGCGGCTCGTCTTAGCGGCCCTCAAAGGTGGAGCGGGAAAAACGTTTCTCACGGTCGGTATTGCCGCTGCCCTTCGCAAGAGGGGCTTTTCCGTCGCGGTCTTCAAGAAGGGCCCGGACTACATTGACGCAGGCTGGTTAGGGCTCGCGGCCGGACGCGAAAGTCATAACCTTGATGCGTATTTGTTCGACACCGCGGTGGTGGCATCCTCGTTCGCGCGTGTGTCCTCAGGCAACGACTTTGCCATTGTAGAAGGAAACCGGGGCCTCTTTGACGGGGTGGATGCCGCAGGGAGCTACAGCACTGCCGAACTCGCCAAGATCTTGCACACGCCGGTGATCCTCATCGTGGACGCGACCAAGGTGACGCGCACTGCTGCTGCCATGGTGCTGGGATGCCAATGCCTGGACCCCACCCTTGACATCAAAGGAGTCATCCTGAACCGGGTTGCAGGCGCACGACACGAGAGCGTGCTTCGGCAATCCATCGAACAGGTGTCGTCCATCCCGGTGATCGGATCGGTGAAAAAGCTCTCGTCGGATATATTTCCTCAGCGGCATCTGGGGCTTGTTCCTTCCCAGGAACATCCACGTTCCCTTGAATTCATCGACGAGGCCGCGGAAACCGTACGACAAGCCATTGACCTGGACAGGCTCATGGAAATCGCGACGCATGCAGGGGCTTTTGACGCGAGACATCTGCCGGAGATCTTGGTACCGAGTGTTGAGCCGAGCGTCAGCGGTGTGCGCGTGGGGATCATGAAGGATTCCGCGTTCCAGTTTTACTATCCGGAGAACCTGGAAGCTCTCGCACGTGGCGGGGCACAATTAGTGGAGGTTTCCGGGCTGACGAGCACTGAGCTTCCTGAGTTGGACGCGCTGTACATCGGTGGCGGTTTTCCAGAGACCCACGCGGGAAGGCTTGCAGAAAATGTCACCTTTAAGGAATCCTTGCATGCGGCAGTACAAAACGGCTTGCCCGTGTACGCGGAGTGCGGAGGCCTCATGTACCTGTCCAGGAGTCTGCGCATTGACGACAAAATCTACCCGATGGTAGGTGTCTTTCCCGTGGACAGCGTCCTGGAGCGCACTCCTCAGGGGCATGGATATCTGCGCGTGGAAGTGACGAGCCCGAATCCATTTTATCCGCCCGGCGCGGTGATTACCGGACATGAGTTTCACTATTCCCACGTGGAACTGACCGACACCTGCGAGGTGTCGTATGCCTTTGGTGTGGTGCGCGGTCACGGCATGGACGGATCCCGGGACGGTATGCACCGTTTGAACGTGTTGGGGACGTACTTGCATGTCCACGCTCTCGGCGAGCCGCGCTGGGCGTCTGGTATCCTCGCACGCGCAGGCCATTATCGCGCGGAACGCCATGCGCGCAGTCAAAGACACAAGAATGGAAATCGGACTTACGGGTAAAATAGGATCCATGGACCACGAAGAACAGATCGTCGCAATCCTTGGGCCGGAAGGCATTCTCGCCCGCGCCATGGACGGATATGAGCTTCGCACGCAGCAAACGCTCATGGCCGTTCAGGTGTACGAAGCGCTCACCTCAGAGCAGAGACTCATCATCGAGGCCCCTACCGGAACAGGCAAAACTCTCGCGTATCTGGTTGCAGCCGCACTATCCCGGAAGCGAGTCGCAGTCACCACAGGGACGAAGAAACCTTCAGGAGCAACTTTTCTTCAAGGATATCCCTTTCCTCAAGGACAAAGTATTTCCCAAACTGAAAACCGCGTTGCTCAAAGGCCGCGGGAATTTCGTGTGTCACGAAAGACTGCGTCGATTTCTCCGACAGCCATCCCTTGATGGGTTCTTCGACCCTGATGCGCTGAAAGAAATCCTCGCGTGGTATCGAAAAACCCGCGAAACAGGCGACGGCGATCGAGCGGAACTGGAGAACCTTCCTGACGACGACCGGATCTGGCCCGAGATCTGTGCGACCAGTGACACGTGCCTGGGCAAGAGATGTCCGGACCGCGATGAGTGTTTCGTGCTCAAAATGAGATCCAAGGCCGCTGACGTGGACATCATGGTGATCAATCATTACCTGCTCGCGTCCGATCTGGTGGTCAAGGAATCCGGGTACGGCGAGGTGGTCCCCCGTTACGACGCACTCATCATTGATGAGGCGCATGGCCTGGAAGACGCACTCACTCAACACTTCGGGTTTCACGTCAACCAGACGCGACTCACGCGGCTTGTGCGGGACTGTACGTTCCGAACTCGGTCAGGCATCGGTAAAGGATCAGAAGTTTCAAGTGGTTCTCAGAGAGCTGGACGATCACGGTCGGCGACTCTTTGCGAGTTTCCAGGGCGGTCCTCCTGGGGCAAAGCGCTTGGGTAGGCTCAGCGCGGTGATCTTAGAAACCCGCGATCTCGTGTGCAGGAGTCTGGAAGTCCTTGCGGCAATGGTATCCAATGTGCAGGGAGGGTCTGACGAACTGCGCGCGATGGCAAGGCGGGCCTCGGATATCCATAACGAGCTGGCAGCCATTCTCAGCGAGGACCCACAAGGAGACTATGCTTGCTGGATCGAACGCAAGGAAAGGGCGCTCACCCTTCATGCGTCTCCCATACAAGTGGCAGGGATGCTCAAAGCAAAGTTGTACGACAAGGTACCTGCAGTGGTCTTCACCTCTGCCACGCTCTCGTCTGGAGGGAATTTCGCGTACTTCAAAGCTCGGCTCGGCCTGGATGATGATCCTTTGCCCATTGAGACGATTCTGGACTCACCCTTCGACTATGCCAGCCAGACCATGCTCTTCATCCCGCCGTCGATTCCCGAGCCGAACGCTCCGGATTTCATGGACGCGGTGACACCGCTCCTGGGAGAGATCCTGACCCGCACCCGGGGCCGTGCTTTTGTGCTGTTCACCTCTCACCGGAACATGATCACCGCGCATCGGAACATGGATGGACGGGTACCTTTTCCGCTCCTGATCCAGGGCTCCAAGCCAAAGAGCGTGTTATTGGAGGAGTTTCGCACACGTGGGGGCTCGGTGCTGTTCGCCACCTCGTCGTTCTGGGAGGGAGTGGACGTCCGGGGTGAGGCCCTTTCTTGCGTAATTGTAGATCGGCTTCCCTTCGCTCCTCCCGACGATCCTGTGATTTCCGCGCGGATAGAACGGATCAAAGGAGACAGTGGGGAACCTTTCTATTCGTTTCAAGTGCCGATGGCCGTGATCGCGCTCAAACAGGGGCTGGGCAGGTTGATCCGGACCCGCTCTGACCGAGGCATTCTCTGTATCCTGGACAAACGCATTCTCACCAAGTCCTACGGACGCGTGTTCAGAAGCAGCCTTTACGAAAGCCCTTTGCGCAGGAGACTCGAAGACATCGATAATTTTTTCGCGGTTCAGGCAGGTGTCGATTCCGCGAACAAGTAGAGCGTTTCAGAGAAACCTTCCGCCACGCAAGAAGAATCACACGGAAAAAACTTTCCGACCCGCATCACACTCATGGCGATTCGCCGTTGAATTGATCACTTGGTTGAAGCTGCAGAGCGGGGATCTCATTCGCCGGGGACGACGCAAGGCCGTCTCATCACTTCGCTCAGCCTACGGTTTCGCTCGTGGGAACGCGAATCGCTTTCAGCCTGTCTCACGTAACCACAATTCCAGCATGAGGAGACAATATACCGTCTCAGCCCAATTACCGTTCATCACACGTTCTCCTGCAATAAGGCCATCCACAAAAGATCCGTCGAGATACGCGCGTATTCGTGCCGATTTCGCGGCCACGGTATCCATGAGCACAGGCCGCAGCTCATGCTGCAACCAGGACAGGAGAGGTATCTCAAATCCGAATTTGGGACCGCAGATCACTTGGGCGGGCAACAGTCCCCGATATGCGTCCCTGATGAGGGCTTTGGTTCTGCCATTGCGTATCTTGAAATTGTCGGGAAGCTTTGCCGCAAACTCAGCGACCACGTAGTCCAGGAGAGGCGATCTCGCTTCCACTGACGCACCCATTGTGGCCATGTCCATTTTCACCAGGAGCGCGTTCAACAGGAGTATGCGCACGTCCCCGGCCATTTGCGTATCCAAGGCCGAGAGTCCTTGAGGCAAGAGGCTTGCGATCCATTCCTCGGTAGGACGCATGGCATCGCGGATCCACGCCTTCTTTTTCTGCGGTTCGCGAAGCATGTCCATGGTCCAGACCAGGTACCGTTCGCCACGCGGGAGCGTCAAGCCCCTGAGGAATCGTGTGAGGAGTGCGAGCGGTGACCGGCGCAAGGCTTGTCCCAATAGCCTTTCCACAAACCCGGCAGCCTTGAGCATCATTTGGAATGGAAAGAGCGATGACCGATCGCCATACTGGACAGCCACGTACCGCCGATATCCCGCGAAAAGCTCATCCCCCCCGTCACCGTTGAGAATTACTTTCACATGCTCCCGAGCCAACCGGGCTATAGCCATATTCGGTATAGCGCTGGAATCGGAAAAAGGCTGATCGTACAGCCGTACCAGCCGTTCCAGTTCGCTGAGCGGGCTCACCTCGAGACTCAAGACAGTGTGCCGAACGCCCAAATGGCGAGCCGTAAGCGCGGCCAGAGCAGACTCGTCAACGCGGCTGTCACCCATGGCCACCGTAAACGTCTGCAGCGAATCCCCGAGAACTTGCGAAGCCTCGTACGTGATTACCGAAGAATCCAGCCCTCCGGACAAAAAAATCCCCAGCGGCGTATCGCTCCGCAGCCGCAAACGAACCGCCTCGCCAATCAGCTCGCGCACCCGGTGCTGAGCATCCTCGTAAGATATGGATTCTTTGGGCTCGTACTCGACACGCCAGTACTCCTGAATGTGGAGGGCTCGGCCGTCAAACCGCATCCAAGAAGCAGGGGGAACCGCATACACGTCCTGGTACACCGTGTCCGGTTGCGGGACTGCGCCCAAGGAGAGATAATCGTAAATCGACTGGCTCCTGACGGACCACGGCTTCCCGACCACGAGCGCCAGCTCGCGAAGCGCTTTCAATTCGGAGGCAAAAATGAGGCCACCCGGAATCATGGCGTAATACAGCGGTTTCTTCCCGAAACGATCCCGAGCTACAAAGAGGGTCTGTTTGGTCGTGTCCCATAGGGCAAACGCAAACATCCCCCTGAGGTCCTTGCACATTTCCGAGCCCTTCTCTTCATAGAGATGGACCAGGACCTCAGTGTCCGACTTCGTCCTGAAATGGTGGCCCCTTGAGACCAGTTCAGGAATGAGTTCGAGATAGTTGTAGATCTCGCCGTTCAGGACCGCTATCACCGAGCTGTCTTCATTGGATATCGGTTGGCGTCCCCCTTGCAGATCGATAATGGACAAACGTCGGTTACCGAGAAACACAGGTCCCGCGAGATACATCCCTGTGTCGTCCGGGCCGCGATGCATCATGGCGTCCAGCGATTTCTGAACCACCTCTGTCGCGATATTGGCAGAAGTCCATCCCCCGTTAATGCCGCACATGCACGGACCCCTTTTTCGACGCTGTGCTGATCACGCGAATGGCACACGAACGGTGATGAGGCAGAACCACCCTGCAGTAATCGACACAAGACCGTCGTATCAATCAAACAACCTGTACTTTCGGTAGAAAAAAGGTTTGAGCATCTTTAATCCGATGACTGACATGACCGGCTTGATCCAGGCCCCCACCCTGGATCCACTCCCCAAACAACGCCGACAGTAAGGCTCCACGAGCGCTCCACGCTGAAACCCCTCCATTATCTTGCCCAACCGCTCGCTGCGGAGAATCTCAGACAGGGACGTGTCCTGCAAATTGCCCAAAGAGGTTTTCCCGTCGAAGTCGATACAACACAGAACCACGTCTCCTGAATAGAGCACCGCAAAATGATCCCTCATGCCGAAACAATAGCCCCGACGCGCTTCGACCACATTTCCGTCTGCAAACGCGTTGCCCCAATCGCTCAGGATGTAGGTCTCGATGAAGATACGGGGGCTGATCTCTATGACGTTCCAACCGTGGATACCGATCTTGCCGATCCTCTTGAGCAGATTCTGTCTCGGGACAGGAACCAAACCCAGGCGGTCATAGATCCGGTCGGTCCATTCCAACACCGTCCGCCTGAGTAGCGCGGAGCTTCCCAGGAAGTCGGGGATGCCCAGTTTTTGCTTCATCCTCCCCGCGAAACGAGTCGTCATGATACGTATCTTGAACACAGGCGGTTCGGGTCGTGCGGCACAGGCTGCGAGAAGATCCAGCAGTCCCTCGCGATACACGTCAAAGGAGATGCGGCTGCCACGAGTAGCGTGGAAGCTCTCCGGATCGGGCGTTTGGAGCGATATGTCGATCTGAAACAGGTCCCTGTTCGCCAGCTGCTGTATGGTGTCGGGCCGCAGGAGCGCTCCATTGGTGGTGAGCCCTACGGAAATCCCTCTCTCTCGCGCATGATCCAAAATATCAAAGAATTGCGGATGCAGGAGCGGCTCGCCCATCACATGGAAGGTCACTTTTTCCGCCAGGTCCAGAATCCGCGATCTGATCCAGTGCGGAAAACGCCAGCCCCACATCCATACTTCCCGTTTTCTGGTCATTTTGCCGTCAGGACAGAAGACACACGAGAAGTTGCACCTGTTGGTCAATTCCAGGTGTATGCGCGGGAATTTTTTTGGCAAATAATTAGGTACCGTTTCACTCATCCCTATGCCTCGGACGCGTGAGGGGGATCACACCAGAACCACCCTCCCGTGGCTCATTCCCGTTCCCGGGACGGCTGCCATGCGCCACCGTGAAAAAATCCCTCCGCGGTGCTTACAGATTAGCCATATCCTGCGTGAATCTAGGTCGGAGTCTCAGGGATGTCAAGCATATCAACCGATGGAGAGCTTCTTTATGCAGACAGGAAGGCGAGGAATGGGAATCGTCGTACCCGCGGGAAAAGCTGATTGACAAATCAATCTGTTCCTGGTACTAACGCCAGTATGCAGAACATGAAATCCGCCGCGGACCAAAAAAAGGAAAAGGAAGCCGCAATCTTTGACGCTGCGTGCCGTGTCATCCGAGAGAAAGGCTACCATCAGGCTCGGATTACCGATATCGCTCAGGCCGCGGGCATTTCGTACGGTCTTGTATACCACTATTTCAAGAGCAAAGCCGATCTGTTCGACGCAATTCTCAAGGAGTGGTGGAGCGGCCTGTTCTCCATGATGGAACAAGGGGAAAAACAGGCCATTCCCGTGGAAGAGGAACTGGGTGTCATTGTCGGGTACTTCCTCGATCAATACGAAAAAAGGCCTGACCTGGTTCACATTTTTATTACCGAAATCTCACGGTCCTCAGCGAATCTTACGCCTGAGAGGCGCGAGATGTTCCGCGTGTTTATTACCAACACCGACAGAATCATCAGCCGGGGCCAGGCAGCCAAAGTCTTGCGGTCTGACGTCAAAGCCTGGCATCTCACCTACATCTTTCTGGGCGCACTGGAAACGTTTGTCTCTTTGCTCGTTCTCGAAGGCCGGCCTTTGAAAGGGCGAGCTGAAAAGCAGCGTATTGCGAACGCCCTTCTCGAAGTTTTCCTCAAGGGCGCTCGCCGAGCGCAACCCGCTGCAGACTGACCTCCGCAACAGGAGAAATATCCTATGGACTTCGCCCTCACCGACGAACAGCGTATGTTCAAGGACCAGGTGCTCAAGTTTGCGCGGCGGGAGATTGCTCCCCGCGCGCAGGAACATGACCTCAAGGGGCAATTCGACTACGAGTCTTGGAAAAAGTTGGGCGAGTTCGGTATCCTCGGCTTGCATTTTCCTGAAGAACTTGGCGGCGGCGGCGCGGACGTGGTGACCACGGTATTGGCCGCGGAAGCCCTTGGTGAAGCGGGGGTGGACGGTGGACTCACCTTGAGTTACGGCGCGCACACCTTCCTGGCAGCAGATACCATTTTCACGCATGGCACCGATGCGCAGCGCCAGAAGTATATCCCGAGCCTGGTTACCGGTGAAAAAATCGGATGTATGGGCCTCACCGAACCGGGTGCTGGCTCGGACGTGGCCTCCCTGAGGACTCGTGCGGAACGCAAGGGTGACGCGTGGGTGCTCAACGGCGCGAAGATGTTCATCACCAATGGAGCGATCGCGGACGTGGCAGTCATCTATGCGAAGACTGACCCCACCGCAGGGCACGCCGGAATTTCCGCGTTTATCGTGGAAAAGGGGACTCCCGGTTTTTCCGTGAGCAGAAATCTAATCAAAATGGGGGTACGGGCTTCACCCACCTCGGAGCTGGTTTTCGAAGACTGTGCGATCCCTGCTGAGAATTTGTTAGGCCAGGCCGGAGGGGGCTTCCTGATGGCCATGCAAACCGTGGAATGGGATCGAAGTGCGTTACTGGCGCCTTTTCTGGGATCGATTTCGTTTCTCATTCAGCGTTCCGCGCGGTACGCGCAACAGCGCGAACAGTTCGGCAAACCCATTGCGTACTTTCAAGCGGTAAAGCACAAGCTTGCGGATATGAAGATCTTCCTGGAGGCCGCCCGGTCGCTGGTATATCGCATTGCATGGTGTAAGGATCAAGGACGGCCTTTGAACCATCTCGAAGCCGCGGTGGCGAAGCTCTTCGTGGGCGACTGGTCTCTGGGGCCCACCAATGACGCCATGCTCATCCACGGCGGTTATGGGTACTGTCACGAGTACGATGTCGAGAGGGTCTTTCGGGATAGCAGGCTCGCTCCCATCGGTGGCGGGACCTCGGATGTGCAAAAGGTGCTGATCTCCCGTCTCATGTGATACGGAAGCCTTCGGAACACGACGCGCATCCGCAGGAGCGCTTCCGCATCGGCCGACCGAAAGCTGGTGTCGCGGAGAGATAATATCGGAGAAAAGCTTCTCCACTGCTCCCAATCCCTTTCACGTGAAGAGTATCGTAGGTACGCAACCCCGCAAGGATCGTGCATCATGAATTTCGACTGGACAGCAGAAGACCGAGACCTCAAAACGCGGGTCGCGGGTCTGTGCGACGCCACAGTTCAGATAGAACTCGAGACCATGGAAGACGCGCGCACGGAAGAACTCCGAGAAGTCACCAGCAGGTACCTGCGAAGGCTGGCAGACATCGGTTATCTCAGTCCTGGCGTGGGGCCCCTCGCATTTTCCCAAATCCTGCATCTCATGGCTGGGCAGGAAGAACTGGCCCGCGCGTCGGGCTCTCTCTTTCTTGCAGTTGAAACCAGCGTGAGGCTTTTTGGCGGACTGGTCAAAGGCTTCGGCCAGGGCCCCGCGTGTACGGAAATCTACGAGCGCATCTCACGAGGCGAAGCCATCGGCGCAGTAGCCGTAACCGAGCCTCAGGCGGATTTACGCACCATCGCATGGTGGGACGGGAATGACGTCTTCGTGACGGGAAAAAAGAACTTTGTCACGAACGGCCCTCTCGCGGATTACGTCGCGGTGTCAGCCCACATAGACGGAAAGCTCGTAATCGTCCTGGTACAACCGGACATGCCGGGAGTGACCATGGGCCCGAGGCTGCAGACCCTCGGATACCATGGCATTGCGGTCGCAGAACTCACCCTGGAAGGGGTCCGTGTGCCTCAAGCCGCGGTCCTGGGACCTTTTGACGATGCGAGTCCACTCCAGTGGCTGCGCTCCATGGAGGATCTTATCCTTGTCATGGCATCTGTGGGGCTGATGCAGGGTACCATTGCACAGGCCAAAGGCCACGCAGGTTCCCACGTGCGGGAAGGAAAGCCCATTCTGGCTCATCAAGAAATCCGGTTCAAATTGGCAGACATGCTCACGCTCTTCCAGACCGCTCAACTCCTCGCGTACAGAGCCGGGTGGATGCGTGCACACGCAGATCCTGAGGAGGAAACCCTCGGTCGGGTCGCGAAGGTGTTCGCGGCCGAGGCGTCCGAGCAAGTCGCGGCCATGGGCATGCAGATCATGGCCGGAAGCGGATACCTCAGGGGGAACATGGTCGAGCGAGCCTATCGGGACGCCAAATACGCTGCCATCGCAGGCACCACCTCGGAACGCGCTAGGATGTCCATTGCTGAGGACCTGTTGACAAGGAATCAGGTGTAGGCTCATGGAAGTCATAGAAACACGCATCGATAAGTCCAGTGACGAGGTACAAGGCCAACTACGAGGCCATGGAAAAGCTGGTGGCTGATCTGAAGGCCGATCTGAAAAAGGCCAGGGAAGATCGTTCGGAAAAGGCTCGCCACAGGAACGCGGAACTGGGCAAACTGCCTCTACAGGAACGGCTCGACAATCTCCTGGACCGGAACACCCCCTGGCTGGAAATTGCTCCCCTGGCCGCGAAAGGGATGTACGACGGCAAGGTTCACGGCGCAGGGACCCGAGCCGGAATCGGCGTGGTGCAGGGGCGGGAATGTCTGGTGCATGCCAATGATCCCATGATCAAGGGCGGTACCGTGTACCCCATGGGCGTCAAGAAGACCCTCCGATCCCAGACCATTGCCATGGAAAACCACTTGCCCATGATCATGCTGGTGGACTCCGGCGGGGCCTATTTGCCGCTCCAGTCGGAGATTTTCCCGGATGTGGACGACGGGGGGCGCATTTTCTACAATCAGGCTCTCATGTCCAAGATGAATATCCCGCAAATTACCGCGGTCATGGGGCTGTGTACCGCGGGGGGCGCGTACATCCCAGCCATGTCGGACCATGTGGTCCACGTCAACGGCACAGGAGCCATCTTCCTTGGGGGGCCGCCGCTGGTGAGGGCCGCGACTGGCGAAGAAGTCACAGCGGAAGACCTGGGCGGAGCCATGGTGCATTGCCAGGAATCAGGGGTATCGGATTATTTTGCCGAGGATGACGAGCATGCGTTGCAGGTGGTTCGCGACATCGTGTCTTTGCTGCCAAAGCAAGAAAAGGCCGCCATACCCCGAAGACCGCCGAAGGAGCCTCTTTATGACCCCCAGGAAATTTGGGGGATAGTACCTCGGAGCATTTCCACGCCATACGACGTGAGGGAAATCATCGGTCGACTGGCAGATGGGTCGGAATTTCTCGAGTTCAAGGCGCTGTACGGCCCGACTCTAGTCTGCGGATGGGCGTACATTCACGGGCATCAGGTGGGCATTCTGGGAAACAATGGCGTGCTCTTTTCAGATAGTTCCCTCAAAGCGACCCAGTTCATTTCCCTTTGTGACCGGCAGGGCATCCCGCTGCTGTTTCTCCAAAATATCAACGGGTACATCATCGGCAGGGAATACGAACGCCGCGGCATCACCAAGGACGGCCACAAGATGGTGCATGCGGTCTCCACTGCCACGGTTCCCAAGTTCACGGTCATCGTGGGAGCGTCCTTCGGCGCGGGCAACTACGGCATGTGCGGCCGCGCGTACTGCCCGCGTTTTCTCTGGATGTGGCCCAATGCGCAGATCGGCGTCATGGGAGGTGAGCAGGCCGCGCACGTGCTGATCACGGTGAAGAACGATCAGCTGGCTCGAGAAGGTGCACCACCCCTGCCCGATGAGATCGCTGACAGCATCAGAGGCCCGATTATTCGATTCCGCACTCAAAGAGGGCAACGCCTACTACAGCACCGCGAACCTGTGGGACGACGGCATCCTGGACCCTGCCATGACCCGCGATGTGCTGGGGCTGGCCATATCGGCCTCTCTCAATGCACCGTTGGCCGGTCGGATCCAGGGGCACGGCACGTTTCGGATGTAAAGGCAGGCAGATGTTCTCCAAGATACTCGTCGCGAATCGTGGTGAAATAGCGGTCCGCGTCATGCGCACTGCCCGGGAGATGGGCATTGGAACCGTTGCGGTCTTTTCGGACGCGGATGCGGGAAGCGTTGCACGTCCTGACCGCGGACGAAGCCGTGTTCCTGGGCGCATCAGATCCGGCGTCCAGCTATCTGCACATGGACAAGATCATAGAGGCCGCGAAGCAAACCGGCGCTGAAGCCATACATCCGGGATACGGCTTTCTTGCCGAGAATCCCTCCTTTGCCGAAAAGGTAACCGCGTCGGGGCTTGTGTTCATCGGCCCGCCCGCGGAGGTCATGGCCAAGCTGGGAGACAAGACCGTTGCAAGGCGGATCATGGCACAGGGCAATGTTCCTGTCATCCCCGGCATGACCGAGACCGAAGCCGATCCTGCTCGATTGCAGGAGGCCGCGAAACGAATCGGTTATCCTGTGCTCATCAAGGCCGCGGCCGGCGGGGGCGGGAAAGGGATGCGGGTCGTGGAACACCCGGAAGACCTGGCAGAGGCCTCGCAAATGTGTGCCAGTGAGGCTCACACGGCATTCGGGGACGGTTCCCTGTACCTGGAAAAGTACCTGGATCGACCGCGGCACGTGGAATTTCAGATTCTCGCGGACACGCAGGGACATGTGGTCCACCTTTTTGAGCGCGAGTGTTCGATTCAACGTCGCCATCAGAAGATCATCGAGGAAACACCGTCGCCGATCCTCACCGAAGACCTGCGCGAGGAAATGGCTGCTGCTGCGGTTTCTGCCGCGCGTGCTGCAGGATACGTCAACGCGGGCACGGTGGAATTTCTCTTGGACCGGACCGGAGCATTCTATTTTCTCGAAGTCGATACGCGGCTGCAAGTGGAGCACCCGATCACGGAAATGATCACCGGCCTCGATCTGGTGCGGCACCAATTGGAGATCGCGGCGGGTTTGCCGCTTCCTTTTGCACAGCACGAGGTGAGCCGTCGCGGGCACTCGATTGAATGTCGTATCTACGCGGAAGATCCTGAGACCGGTTTCATGCCCGCGGCAGGGAAAATCCTCCTGTTTCGTCCTGCCGAGGGACCTGGCGTGCGTTACGACCACGGCGTGTACGCGGGTTTCAACGTGCCGGTGAATTATGATCCTATCCTGGGAAAACTCATTGTGTGGGCTGAGGATCGCCCATCCGCGGTGGCGAGGATGATCCGTGCGTTGCAGGAAAGCCCCATACTTGGCGTGAAGACGCCCGTGGAGTTCCTCCTGGATGTGATGTCATCCACTCAGTTTCAGTCGGGCGAGACACACACGTGCTTTATTGACGAGCACTTCACCGACTGGAAACCCGATCCTGCAGGTGACGTCCTTGCTGCGGTGGGGTTCGCTCTGCATGACATGACGGGCCCGAGAGTCCCGCAGCAAGCCGGTACCGGCCCTGCGGAACAGCTTTCCCCATGGCAGACACTGGGCGCGTGGGATCTGTACCGCTAATCCCGCGACCGCCGATGACTCGGGAGCCGCAGCAAAACAGGGAAGGTGATTCATGAACTATAGGCTCAAAATTGGCCAGGAAGTTCTTGCCCTGGAAGCCGGCCGTCTGGACGATACAGGTTCGTGCGTGGTACATATCGGGGAAGACCCGCGATCCGTTATGGTAAAGGCCGTGTGCGCGGACCAGATGCACCTGCAGGTAGGTGACAAATCCTTTCATTTCTCGGTGCTTCCGGTCGATGACGGCGCATGGATCTGGTGCAACGGTCGGGCTCGTCTGGTCCAGGATGCGTCCGCGGTGGAGCGCAGAAAAACCAGGGGGCCGGTGGCAACTCCGGGCCAGGTAACGCCGCCCACTCCCGCAGCGGTGGTAAAGGTCCTCGTGGAAGTGGAGGACGAGGTCGTCAAAGGCCAGGCATTGGTGGTGGTCTCGGCCATGAAGATGGAAATGACCCTCGCTGCGCCGTATCACGGTAAGGTGATCGCGGTGAATACACGGATCGGTGCTCAGGTGAGCCCTGGCGAGATTCTCGTGGAAATCGATCCCAAACCGCAGGAGGCACCCGATGAACCAGCCTGAGCTGCTTTACGAAGTGAAGGACAGGACCGCATGGTTGACCATCAACCGGGAGTATCGCCGCAATGCACTCAGCCCGGACATGATCGATCTGTTTTTCGAATTGCTGGACAAGGCAGAGGCTGACGACGAGGTCAGGGCCGTGTGCCTCACCGCGGTCGGGGACAAGGCATTCTGTTCCGGCGCGGACCTGGCTGTCTCATTGAGCGGACCGGACGTGGCCGCGGGAGCAAAGAAGTACGCCGCGCTGCTGAGAAAGATGGCAGGGTTCTCCAAGCCCATTGTAGCCAAAGTGAATGGACATTGCCTCGCAGGCGGTATGGGGCTCATGCTTTCCTGCGACATGGTCTATGCCACAGACGGAGCCAAGTTCGGCACCCCGGAAGTGAATGTCGGGCTGTTTCCCATGATGATCGGAGCGCTGGTCTTTCGGAACGCGGGCCGCAAGAAAGCCTCTGAAATGATTTTCACCGCGAAGATGCTCTCCGCGGCAGAGGCAGAGCAGATGGGGTTGATTACCAGAGCTGTCCAGGCCGAAGATCTGGACCGGATCGTCGCGGAAACCCTCGCCGCAGTCACGGCCAAGGCGCCGCTCGCGGTAAGGGTCGGGAGACACGCGTTGGCCGCGGTGGAGGATATGGACCTGGACCAGGCGCTGGATTTCCTTTCCGTGCAACTGGCGCGGGTCGCGGGGACCGAAGATGCAAAGGAAGGTTTGACCGCATTCCTCGAAAAGAGAGACCCCATCTGGAAGGGGAAGTGATTCCGCAGGAGGGCAGCGAAGAACGCTTGCAGGGAGGCAAACTTTTTGCAAAAAGGTTTCCCCCCTGCACCCCCCTTTCAAAAACTCCTAAACGCCTGTGGAGCACGGATGTTAATTGTTCCGTAACATCGGTCCGCAGACAGGAACGCAAAGAGGCAAGAAACACAAAACGCTTCCGAAGGAGTTGACGCGAGTCCGAGAGTCTTTTTTTCGGGTGCGGCCGGTACACTCCGGTAATGCACCATAGGTTGCCGCAATCGTATGGGAATTTTTGAGGAGGGGTCTGGGGAGGAACTTTTTGCAAAAAGTTCTTCCCCAGGACTCCTTCCTCCTCCTCAAAGGAGGTCGCAAGGTATGGGGTCGTTGTGGGTAAAGGACAATCAGAATTACGAGCGGTCCTGCATGATCACTGCAGCGTTGTCCGGCGTGGTGGCGAATCGGGCCCAGTGTCCGGGAATTCCTTACACGCCGGAAGAGTATGCGGCCGAAGCCAAGCGTGCATACGAAGCGGGCGCGGCAGTGGCCCATATCCACGCGCGGACTCCCGATGGACTCCCAAGCTATGAGGTGCAGGACTATCGCAATATTTATGACGCGGTAACTGCCGCGTGCCCGATCATCATCAATTTTTCCACCGGCGCGATCAACATCACCACCGCGCAGAAAATTGCGCATATTCAGGCCATAAAGCCCGCGATCGGCGCGCTGAACATGGGTTCAATGAATTATGCCAAGTACAATACGGGAAAGAAGAGTTTCGTCTTCGAATTTGTGTTTCCCAACCCCTTTTCGGAGATCGTTCAGATCGTACGAGCCATGAAAGAGGTGCACACCAAGCCTGAACTCGAGTGTTTCGACACCGGGCACATCGGCAATTCCTATCCGCTCATCGACATGGGGCTCCTGGAGCCGCCTTTTCAGTTCAGTCTCATTATGGGCGTGCTGGGTGGCATCCCGCCGACCGTTTCCAATCTGGTGAGCATGGTTCAGCTCTTACCGCCCCAGAGCGATTGGGAACTCATCGGAATCAGTCTCGATCAGTGGCGACTCCTTGCTGCCGCAGTGGCGCTCGGGGGGAACGTGCGTGTGGGCCTGGAGGACAACTTCTATCTGAGTGCGGGAAAAATGGCCTCGTCCAACGGGGATCTGGTAGCCAAGGCTGCGCGCATGATCAGAGATCAGGGCCGAGAGGTCGCTACAGTGGAGGAGTGCAGGAAACGGCTCGGGCTGGTCCACGCGTGACAAGGCGCGAAGGGAAAGGTATGATGAACTTTGAATTGGGTCTGAGCTACGATCGACTCGAATTGGGGATGCGTGCGTCCTTTAGCAAGACCATTACAGAAACGGATGTCTATTTGTTTGCAGGGATCAGCGGCGATTTCAACCCTATGCACGTGAACGAGGAATTTGCCGCGCTCACGCCGTTCGGCAAGCGCATCGCGCATGGCGCGCTCCCTCAAAGTTTGATCGCTCCGGTGCTCGGAATGAAGCTACCGGGTCTCGGAACCATCGTTGTGGAAG
This sequence comes from uncultured delta proteobacterium, assembly GCA_963760985.1. GTDB lineage: Bacteria > Desulfobacterota > Desulfomonilia > Desulfomonilales > Desulfomonilaceae > JACRDG01. The sequence goes on from CAVXFM010000006.1 coordinate 102,385, forward strand.
TAACCACCCGTTTTCGTGCGCCCACCTTCTTCGGAGACACGATCACCGCGAACGTGGAAGTGGTCGAGAAAATCGAAGCCAAGCGCAGGGTGCGCATGTCGCTCTTATGGACCAACCAGCGGGGAGAAACAGTGGCCACGGGTGAGGCGCTGGTCATTCCTCCGCCCAAACAGGAAGAATTATTTCCAACCAAATGAGAAGAGAGGAAAGAACATGGCGCTTACGAGTGTGAATGAAGTTTTCGAAAAAATGCCCCAAGTGTTCAACGCTGCTGCCGCTGCCGGCATGAATTCGGTGTTCCAGTTCCACATTACCGGCGGAGAAGCGGGCGACTGGTTCGTGGAGATCAAAGACGGAGCCTGCGCGGTGAGCACTGGTGTTCACGAGAGCCCGACCGTGGCCCTTACCATGGAGGATATGGATTGGGTTGCCATGTGCAACGGCACCCTGAACGGCATGACCGCGTTCATGACGGGCAAGCTCAAAGCCACGGGCGATATCATGGCCGCACAGCGCATCCCTTCACTGTTCCCGCTGTGAGAGAACACTCAGAGAAGACTTCCTAAAGGACCGAACTCCGGGGAAACCGTTCCTTTCACGAGAAAACCGGCTTCCCCGGAACTCTTCACAGGCGAGCCACTGTGCCTGCTCTGCGCTGAAGCACACGGTCAAGAGCCCCGTAGAACGCGAAATCTCTCCCTACGTATACTTTTTGCCTCACGTTTTGTCCGTTGGAGTCGTCTTAGGTGGTAGGAGGTCCTTATTCACCTCGCGCGACGCGAAGCCGTCTCATCACTTCGCTCAGGAGATCTCCAGCCGCTACGAACTTGCTCGTTTCAAACCGGATCGGTATGAGCCTCTCCGGGGAGAGATCGCTCTTTTTTTTTCTGCCAAACGCCCTGCCTCCACATTGCGGGTCCTGCGTCGCACAAGAGGGAGAGAACACGATGTTTCCTGGTACGGACTATTTCGGTGAAACCCACCATATACTGAGGCAGACCGTTGCACGGTTTGTCGAGCGTGAGATCAAGCCTCATGTCGAGGAATGGGAAGAAGCGGGCGAGTTTCCCCGAGACCTGTACATTCGGGCTGCCGAGGTCGGTATCCTGGGCGTCGGGTACCCGCAAGAGTGGGGTGGCACGGAAGCTGACATCTTCCACGAAGCGATCGTGACCGAAGAATTGACGAGGTCCGGTTCAGGAGGCGTGGCCGCGGGTTTGATGTCTCACACAATAGCGGTGCCGCCGATCCTGACACTGGGCACGAGGGAGCAGAAGGAACGCTTCGTGGCTCCGGTTTTGCGAGGCGAACGCATTGCAGCTCTGGGCATTACCGAACCGGGTGGCGGGTCTGACGTGGCCCACGTGCGCACACGAGCAGTCCGCAAGGGCGACTGGTACATCGTCAACGGCTCCAAGACCATGATCACCTCGGGCTGTCGGGCAGATCAGGTCACCATGGCCGTACGCACCGGCGGAGAAGGGTACAAGGGACTGAGCCTTCTGGTGGTGGACACGAACAGCCCGGGCTTTCGAGTTTCCAAGAAACTCCGCAAAATGGGCTGGTGGGCGTCGGACACGGCAGAACTGTCCCTCGAGGATGTGCGGGTCCCCACGGAAAACCTGCTCGGAGACGAAGGGGCCGCGTTTTACGGGATCATGCACAATTTCCAGAAAGAGCGGCTCTATCTCGCGTTGATGGCCAACACGACCGCAGCGCTGGCTCTGGAAGAATCCATCCGCTATGCGAGACTTCGGGAGGCTTTCGGCAAGCCGCTCGCGGGTTTTCAGGTGACCCGTCATAAGCTGGTGGACATGGCCACTCTGGTAGAAGTGAGCCGAGAATTCACCTATCGTGTTGCCGCGGGGATTCAGGCGGGGGAGAACATGGTCAAGGAGATCTCCATGGCCAAGATTTTCTCCGCGGACGTGTGCGACAAGGTCTGCCATGCTGCGGTGCAGATTCACGGGGGGTATGGGTACATGCGGGAGTGCCTGGTAGAACGGCTGTACCGAGACAGCCGCATCCTGTCCATCGGCGGCGGTACCTCGGAAGTCATGAAGGAAATCATCTCCAAGATCATTCTCTGACCCGGATCGGGCATCCTGGGCCACAATCTTTTGCTCAGCCTCATCCTACGATCGTGTGAAGGTCAGCCTCAGCGCGGTGTTGTTGATGAATCGCTGCAGGCTGAACTCCGTCTTCACCTGATCCAGAGTGATCGGCAGGCCCACCTCGTGCAATTCCTTGAGTATCAGTTCGTCGCGGTGGCGAAAATTCATGCGTTGCAGGACCTGGTGCATGGTGAACACCGACGCGTTCCGCACCGGAGGCATATGCGTCTTGTTATATCCCGAGAGACAATGAAAATGCGCGAGTACCGCATAGTCGCCCACGCTGCAGGAAATGTTCACTTCCGGCTGGTCGTCCGAGCCTCCGGTCCCGTCGTTCACATCGCGGTATCGGCGGAATATGGCAGCGGTCTGGTTTTGCTGGCACAAATAGAGTGTGGAAGAAATATCATACACGTCCAAAGGACGCTGTTCTACTGCTTCCACATGCGTATTCCCCCGCGGGTGCTCGTGAGGGGCACAGCCGCCATCCTGCTTGTTCACAATAAGATCGATGATCGTATTGCCCATGGAACACGCAAGGCAAATCGGATTCTCCCCCGTGTCAATGCCTTGTGCCCTGATTTTCTCCACGATCAGGCCATGGTCGTGGCATGCGGTGATCCTCTGGACCACTTGCTGCATGACAAAGGGATTGGTATTGAATTTCTCCGACAGAATGATGCGCTGCATGGTCTGAATGTGCATCTCCAGGAAATACCCGTCCTGCTGCACATACATACTGATGCTTTCCGCATCAACCCCTTCAGGTCCGTATCGCCGCCAGATCTCGTGGCGATTGTATTCTTTCATGAGACCGAGCACGGCTATCAAGTCAAACGCGTCGATTTCCCGGTTTTCACTTATTGTCACCGGGCAAAGTAGCTTCATCGTATCTCTCTTTCCTTTAATATTCGTGAGCGCACATGATCAGTGAATTTCCAGCGTAACTTCTTTGCCTTTTTCTCTGAGAATATTCGCAATTTCCTGAACGCTGCGGCTCTTGAATCCCATCTCCTGGGGAAGATTAGGATTCAAATGTGCCGGGTTGATCGCCTGCCCCAGATAGATATTGATGCTGTCCGCGTAGAGAAGTTCCGACGCAAGGCGACTCGATCCGTCACGCTTGCCTGTGAACTGCTCGAGGTCGTCCGTTTCCTGGAGGAGTTCCAAGGTGTGGTTGACAGTATGCACCCCTTCGGTCACCAGATCTATACCATCCAGCTTACCGATGGGTGGAATCTTTTCCGTCATGGATGACAGATCCACCACCACGTCCTTTCCCATGCTTTTGGCGACGATTCCGGCGGTAGTGCCGCCGCTAAGGATCTTCCGGCCAGGCATTTCCAGGAATCGACTTACCACGGCTTGATCGTCATCCCGCTTGACCGGGGGGCCGATCATAAACACCGCAAAGCGCTTGGGGCGTATCTTGAGCACCCCGACCGTGGTGTCGTCTCCTGGTTTGTCCTGGTACAGTTCCCGCGCCTGATTGACGAGAATTTGAGCCACCTTTTGGGCAGACATGTCTTCATGAATCTGGGCTTCGAGGAATTTGGCTATTTTCTCCCAGTCCCACCCCAGGTTCAACAGCCCGCCGATTCCCGCATGGATCTCCCCATCACTGACCGTCACCAACCAGTCACCCGCGTTCGCATGCACGTGCGCTTCACGGATCTTTCTCGTGCCGATGACTCGATCCTTGTACTTCAACTGGCTTCTGTACCCCTGCTTGAGAAAGAAGGTGGGCGGATTGTCGAACTCGGCCAGGTACACGCGGCCGTCATCGAGCACCTTGAGGAGCGTGAACGTGCTGTACGCGATCTGTCTGACCTTGCACGTGGGAAGGGTGTCCGTGAGCGTGGACACGACCTCCTCCAGGGGCAAGCCCCGCTCCATCAGGCGGAGAGCGATTTTAGTGGTGAGTGTCGCCAGAATATTAGCCTTGACACCGCTTCCGAGCCCGTCGGAAAGAACCATCAATTTGCCGCCCTGTATGGGAGCAACTGATAAGGAGTCGCCACAGAGGATCTCTCCATGTTTGCAAATGTTGGCACCTCCGGATTCGATAAACAATTGCGTGTTCATCGTGCTTCTCCCTCGCGGGCCAGTTTGATCAGCTCGAAGAGGGCTGCCTTGGTCTCTGCCGTGGTTTCACCCAGCAATCCTGCAATCTCCTGAGCGACCCGCATCTGCTGGTGGATCACCTGCTGAGCCTTGGTGATCGTCTCAGCCTTGAACACGTCCGCTTGCTGGTCTTTCATCACGGTTTCGGTGACATCCAGGAGCATGAGCACTCTCAGATCTTCTTCAGGAAGCCTGAAATTGTAAAGCTTGGCCGTACGCTTGACCTTCTCCAATTGAAGCCACCGGGAGCCGCCAATTTCCTCCTGATTCTTGTTCCTGTCCAGCGGGTCTTCGCCAAAAAGTTCCTTGAAGGTTTTGCCCTGGACCTGAACCGGTTCATGTGAATTTTCAGACGCGAGATCCACAAAGGCCCGGTTGTTGTACACGACCCGGTGCTGTTTGTCCGCGAGCGCGATGGCCACGGGCAATCGTTGAAAAATGGCCTCGGCCCTTTGTTCTGCGTGTTGGCGTCGGGTCTTCTCGATCATCTGGCGTGTTTGCAGCGCGGTGTACACCATGAGGAGGATCTGGTGCGGTCCGAACGGCTTGGGAATGTAGTCGTACGCGCCGAGCTTCACTGCCTCGACCGCCTCTTCGGTTGCTTTAAACGGAGCGGTCAATATGACTGAGACTTCCGGCTGTCGATTCTTGATTTCTGCTAACAGGTCTTTACCGGCCATCTCGGGCATTTCTATGTCAGTGACCACCACGTCGAAGAACTCGGTTTCGAGTTCCTGAAGCGCCTCATTCACCGAACGGCACAGCTTGACCTCAAAGCCTTCACTCACCAAAATCCGTTCGCAGATATCCAGGACTCGTTCGTCGGTATCCAGAATGAGCACCCGGCTGGTGGAAGAGCGTCCCTCCTCCATGACCGACGCTCCCACCATGGGATCTGAAATGTGGGCCATCAAGTGGGCCATTCCGTCGGCCATCTTTTCCAAAGACGCGAGCTTCTTCACCCTCGCCACTTGCTCTCGCACCTGATTCAGCTCGCCGGACTGTTCTGCCACTTTATGCGCGAGCTGCTTGCCCCACTCTTCGAGTTTATTTTGGGATTCCGCAAGGTTACGAATCATCAGGTTGAAAGTGGCTGCCAGTTCTCCGATTTCGTCACGCGACATAACCGGCACCGCGGCGCTCAAATCGCCCTCGGCTGCTCTCTTGGCAGCATGGAGCATTTGTTCCAGCGGTCGGTTGATCCAGTTGACGAGAAAATAAGAAATCCCTGCCATCAGCAGGACTCCGAATAAAGCTACCACGCTGAATGCGTACACAAGGCGATCGATCACCGAGGCGATGGGGCGCTCCAACGTGGCAACCTGAATAGCTCCCACCACTTTGCCGTCCACATCAAAAATCGGTTCGGCCGCAGCCAAATACTCTTTACCCAGAAGCACCTCTTGGGTGACTTCAGACTGACCTTGGCCCAACACTTTTTCCCTAATGGCTTCGGACGCGGGAATAGTCAGGAGCGGCTGGTCCTCTTTGTCCTTCAAGGTGGTGCTGATCGCTTGGTCACCGTAGAAAATGGTGACATGGCCCGTCGCACGGATTTCGTCGGACGGTCCGCGGAAGATCTGTTGAGCAATCCGGTTTACCACGTATTCGTTGTGGTTGAGGAGCCTCCCGCCGTACAGCGTGCCTGCTACCTTCTTGCCGACCATCAGTGGATGGGCTGCCTCAGAGAACCATGCCCTCTTTGAGTTTTGGGCCGAGCCTCGGGAGCAGGGCAGGGTTTTCCTGCGCCACTCGCTCCCGCGACATGAGTCTTACCCCCGCGGAGTTCTTGCCCTGCAAGGCCTTGGCGATCACGGCATCGCGAGAGACGTCCCTGTCGCTCTTGCCCGGAACGAAAGCCCTTGCCAAGACATGTCCCTGCGCGTCGGTAATGGACAGGAAATCCACGTCATTTTCACTCGCGACCAATGCCAGCCGTTTGCGAATGCCTTCCACATCGCCTTTGGCAAGGGACTCCTCGATTCTTTCAGAGCCTGACCACAAGCGAACTTTGATCTCCAAAATTTCCTGAGAACTCTTCAGAATGAAACCCGCGGTGCCAAGGTCACCTATGAGTTCTCGCCGCGCGCGGTCCATGATCGTATCACGAGCCAGACGAGTGCCGATGAGGCTGGTAAGTAGCCCTACAAGCACCACAACCGCCAGGAATCCTCCCAAGACCTTTCTTCTCAGGGAAAAATCCTGGGCCCAGCCCGTGAAGTCGCTCCAACTCTTCCAAGGGGATCGTTTCGGTCTCGCGGAGTCCATGATGTTTCCACCTTTTATGTGCGTTTTTGCAGGATTTCCTTCTCGAAAATCTCACGAGCCTCATCGACGGAATTCGCATGGAACAGCTGGTCGTCTACCAGCAAATTCGCTCCGTGAGTGCATTCATCCATACAGAAGGTCCCTTTGAGTTCTACGTCGTTTTCGAGCTTAGCTTCTTTGATGGCTTCTTTAAAGTAACCAATGATATCGTGGGAGCCTTTGAGATGGCACGCGCTTCCCACGCAGACTGTGATCACTCGCATCGATCGAGACTCCTTTCGTCCGACAATCCGATCTGGTCACCCAAGGACCTTTGGCGATGCTCGATCCTTCGGGGAGTTTGGTTTCATGCAGGAGGTTTCCGAGAATGGGCCTCAGGAACTCCTCGCCGGTATTAGGCCCCTTCCTTGCAGATGTTTTCCGGGTTACGGTCTTGGCAGCTGTCTTCCGTAACGCAGAGCCCGTTTCCTCTCTGGCGACACCCCCGGGGTCTGTCACAAAACCCGATACATGGTTACGATCGTGCCAGGTTGTCGGGAAAACATTGCGTTACGCAACAGCCTCCTAGTATAGCCTTTGGCAAAGCAACGGGGAAGACGTTTCTGCGAAAAATGCGTGTACGCAAGCTATCGGAAGATGCGTGAACAACCCCGAGGAGTCGGGAAACAGCGAACCTGTACAGGATAAAGACCCCAGGGACCGAGCAAAGATCCTGTGGGTCTTTCATGCTCAGCATGCTTTTCTCATCGCATGGTAATTCGGTAATCGTTCAGTGCGACTCTTTGCGGAACGTGGAAAATCACACCACAAAGTCACGAAGAGGTCAAAAGCCAATTCCCCTTTTTCTTTGTGCCTTGGTGGCTCAATCCTCGTCCCTCGCGGTGAACCTTTACGCAATTCTTATCGTGGTAGCAACGTGCGGTAATCGAATGGCTTGATCCCGGCCAGTACGAATCCCTGATCCGCGGCAGGAGCCCTCGGCCTGCTCACGCGCATCGGCATGATGCGTACCAGGCTGCTACCACTCCACCGCCGGTCCCACTTTGTTCTGGGACGCGCAATAGACCACGCCGTCGTTTTCCACAAAATCACGCAGAGACGCGCGAGCGCAATCCAAAGCCAATTCGGACCGGTTGTTGGTCTCGGACATGTGAGCCAGAATAACGGCTTGCAGTTCGTCCGAAACAATACGCTGGAGCAAATTCGCGCTCTCCATGTTGGAGAGATGGCCCAGTCTGCCGCGGACACGTTGCTTGAGTTCCCAGGGGTAAGGGCCATCACGCAGCATCACCGGGTCGTGGTTGCTCTCCAGGACCACCACCTGTACCCCCGCCAAGACACCCGCGACCAGCCCTGTCGCGGTGCCCAGATCAGTGGCAATTCCCAAGCGGCACGTGCCGTACGTAATACGGAAACCCACCGGGTCTGCACAATCGTGAGGGACGGAAAACGGGTGAACCCGCAGCCCCGCGACCTGAAATATTCTGCCGGTCTCGAAGAATTCCAGGGCATGAAGCTTCCCGAGATTGCGCTCGGCAACTCGCCACGTGCCGCGATTCATCCACACGGGGATCTTGTATTTTCGTGACAAGACCCCTACTCCCTTCACGTGGTCAGAGTGGCCGTGTGACACAATGATACCCTTCAGCTCCGAGGGATCGGCGCCGGCGTGTGTGATCCGTTCCTGCAACTGCTTTCCAGACAGCCCCGCGTCCACGACCACCGCGGCCGAGTCGGTCTGGATAAGGAAGGAATTTCCGGTCACTGCCGCTTGCCAAAGGGGTAATCTTCATACCGAGCCACCTTTGTTCCCCTGCTGATCGATTGGGCAGGAACGTTAACTCTCGGCGCGGAAGGTGTCAAGATTTCCGTGCACCATGCGCGTACCAAGAGGGAGAACCTCTCCTGTGCACAAGCCTTTTCTGTGAGGATACCTCGGTGCACCGGTGACGCCGCAGGCAGCAGGCTGGGGAACCCCTTCGGTACGGACGACCCAACGTCTCATTACTTCGCTCAGGAAATCCCCATCCCTACTATCCTACGCGCGTGAACGCGAATCGGACCACGGCATTCTCACCAAATTCATGGCCGGCCGGTCTGACGCGGTGGGCACAAACCCGGACAATGAGACACTACCCGCGTAGGAGGCTGATCCGTTTCAGTTGATTGACGCGCTCAGCTCTTCATGATATCTTCGGCTCAAACCGAGCGAAAACGGCCCGATTTCCCAAAGACTGGCTCGCCCACTGCCTCATTGCCTGCGACGGGCGTCGGCTTTGGGGGGCCGAGTCGTGTGATTCGTCGTGGATAATATCCCTACCGAGGTGGTGGATGGCGAGAAGGGACGAAGAAGAAAACCTTTTTTCTACCGAGCATGCCCTGACGCGCCCTGAGACGTATCTTCCGCCCTTTCCGGATGCTGAGTCAGTTCGGACTGCGCTGCCGGGAGTGCTCAGGGAATGCGTGGAACAGGGTAAGGCCCATTTTCTGTCGTGGGTTGATTTTACGCTGGAACACCCCGATGAAATCAGGGAAACGGAGAGTACTGACGAACTCTCCTTCTACCACTATTACAGCTACTTCGGAAAAAAAAGGGAAGACCCCGGCTTTTGTCGTAGAAGTATCGTCGTTTGACGACGTAGCCCAAGTGAACGGATTTTGTCTGCTCCTCAAAGAAGAGGCGCTGAAAAAGCTGCTTTCCGCGAATCTCGTGTACTGCCGCGCCACAGAATGGGGCAAGGAACAGCTGGTAAGGTCCCTCAATGAGGATGCGCTTCAAAAATACGAAGAGGACCGGCTCGAAGAAGCCCGCGAACTCATTGATAAGGCCATCCGACAAAGTGGAGCGAGCGCGGCGTACCTGTTTAACAACCGCGGACTCATCTCATGGAAGATGGGTAACATGGAACAGGCCAAGAAGGACTTTCTCGCGTCCATCAAACTTGAAGAAGGAAATGGCGACCCGTACTTCAATATGGGGCTGATCTTTTTCGACGAATGCAATTACGAACACGCGCTGCACTACCTCCAGCGTGCGGTGGAAACAAACCCTGAGGACGGACAGTTTCTTACGGAACTCGGCCACCTGTACCTCGAGATGGAGCGAGAAGAAGAAGCTCTGAAGCTGTTCCAGCGTGCTCTGGAGAGTGATCCGACAGACCCTCAGGTAGATTTTCATTTGGGCTACTATTTTTTGTACAAGAAACGAAAGCCCAGAAAACGCGGTCAAATATTATGGCCAGGGGCTGAAGAAAGATCCTGACGATCAGTTCGCCATGGCGGACCTTGCCGTTGCCCACTGGGTTCTGGGGAACAGGCGGAAGACCTTGGCCATTCATCGGGCACTCCAGGGTAACCCCCGTTTGATGCCTTATACGATCAGCAGGCTAGTGTATCTGAACGTGGAAATGGGCGATTACGAAAACGCCCTGAAGTACCTACCATCAGGCTCTAAGCCAGCGCGAACCCTTTGAACCGGAATGGCTTCATTATAACGCGGCGCTCGTGTATGCGAAAACCGGGCGACCGAAGCAGGCCCTGGACACGCTGGATCTGGCAGTAAGAGTCGGTGGTGAAGCGGTGATCAAACGTGCACTTTCCGACAAGGCATTGCGGGACCTCAAAGCAATGCCTGATTTCAAGAAGCTCGTGAGAAGCACGGCAAAACGGAGGAATCGATAGTCCTGGGTCTTGCAAGGACTCCAGATTTCATGTGTTCGGACTCGCTGTTGCGAGCAAAGAGATGTGCTATGAGGCAACAGGCCAGAAACCTGTCGGCTTGCTCGTACCGGGAACTCTTGGTTTGCACTACCTCCACCGGAAAGCGAAGTCCGACGACTTCCGCGTTCGCACGTCCTCACAACTGCGGTCAGCCTTTCCAGGCCCTTCACAGGAACTTTGCAGTTCCATCTCATCTTCCTTAGCGCTTTTTGAGAAATGTCTTACAATACTGAACAACAAGACGCCGCGTCCCTTCGCGAAGAGCTTTACCGAGTTATCAATAATTACGCGGACTTTGCCAAAATGGCCCAAAAAGGGGAAGTCAACCCCATCGGGCAGATTGGAAGGATCCTCCAAAAGACAGTTCCGTATCTTCTCCTTGTCATTCGCGATTTTCTCCCGTTGCTCGAAAAAGATACCATCACCTACTTTGAGGCCATGTACTACCTCATCAGGGCAGGGCAGCAATTTCCGGATGTACAAGCGCTCAAGGACAGCCGGGAAGAGATCCAGAAGATAGAGGAAGAGGGAAAGATCTTCCTGTATGCCGCAAAGTGGGTCGATTCGCCGAGCAACACCAGGCCGACCGACCAGGAATGCGAGAGCGTCCAGAAGAAGCTCAACGAGCTTAATGAAAAGTACAAAAGCCGGTACGCGCAGGACGCGGAAACGACCACGATGATTCCGTGTTTTGTCGTACGCAGGGAAACGGAACCCAAGGACGTCCAGTTCAGCCGTGTTGCCGATCTCGTACGCAGGGCGCTGCTCGAGATGCACCATTTGATGATCGAGTATGAGCCGGCTAAACGCTATTTCATCTTTTCCAGCCCCACGAGAAAAGAAATTGAAGACGACTTGATGGAACTCGCGTGGTTCTTGTTCCGAAGCGGTTATCCGGTGGAACGGATCGCGACAGGATATTACAAGGACTCCCTGGCGAGTTTTCTCAATGAAAAACTCCTGGATTACCTGTTGTCCTACCAGGATATCTTGAATACCCTTGGTGGCTTGTCGCGTCATTTGGCTTTGATCTCGCTCCTGGATTTCGGCAGTTTCTTCGAGATACCGGCTGACTATCGACCGCTCGACGACGGCAAAGAAATCAGCGTTCACGTGAAAGCTTTGAAGAATAAGAAACCGTCGAGGAGGAGCGCTTCTGAAGAAAGTGTGGGACCTGCAAGTCGCGTATGGGTCTCGACCGCTCAGCCGCATCGTGAAGAGTTTTCTCCTGTATCGCTATCACGCGGCCTTTGCGGATTATCACGCGGATCATAGAGCGGGCGATCCGCGGGGCAGGCAAGCAGTCAAACTGTACAAGCCCGTGCTGGATCAGTCTGCGATGGAAAAGAGGGCTGAAGAAGGACTCCAGCAAAGCGGTCGCAGCTTCAGTACCAAAACCCGCGAGGAAATGGCGGGCCTCATCAGGCTCATCATGGGATCCCTGGCGAATCCCGGCAAAGTCAGGGGAAAGAAGTTGAAGGTCCTGGGCGACATTTCCTCCGGCGCCATGGGGTCTGTGAGCATAGGAATTTATGAGAACCAGATCGTGGCACTCAAAGTCGTGAAGACTCAGATGACAGCGATGCTGGGAGATCCCGAGGGTTTGTTACAGTATGAAGCAGCCCTGAATGAAAGGGTTCAGCGGCCGGAGCAACACCCGTACATCGTCGAGTACTATGGCCTTGTCGAACAGGACGATCAGAAACTCCTCATCAATGGATATTATCCCTGCGACAATTTGACCCACCTTGTCGAAAAGAACTGGCAGGAAAAATATAAACCTCCCTTTAACATGAAGAGTAAGCTGACCCTGGGTACCATCGAGATTGTGGTCAATCAGCTCTTGGACTGTCTGAGACTCTTTAAGAAAAAGGGCGTGATCCACAGGGATCTCAAGACGGACAACATTCTCTATACGGTCGACGAAAATGAAGAACTGAATCGGATCAAGATCATCGATTTCGGAGTGGCGATGGCAGTAGGACCGGGAGCGGTGCCTGACATGTTCAAAGGAAAGGTTGTGGGAACATTCTCTTACATGGCTCCTGAGCAAGCCAAGGGCAAGAGCTGCTTCCAATCTGATCTGTACAGTGCAGGCGCAATACTCACGGTGCTGCTCACGGGCAAGCTACCCATGATTTTCCCCAAGACCAAGACCCGCAAGGATCTCCTGGAACAACTCAGGAGGATCGAGCGTGAAGCGCGACCGAAACTTACCACTCTCAATCCGTTCCTCACGAAGCATACCACGCTGGAACATGTAGCTGCCACGGTTGAGCGTATGCTGGATCTGGATTCGGAGAACCGTCCCGATTTGGAAGAAATCCAGGCCGCGTTCGATGGGGTGTTCCAGCACATCGGAAAAGAAAAGCATCACTTGAGCGTGTTCTACCACAGAGACTGACATCCGGTGCACGTGGGAAGCGCGTGTGTGACGTCTCAGCCCACGCGGTGGGCCATTTCACCTGCACAGACGTACCCCTCAGAAAACGATTATGGTCAATCTTCCCGGTCCATGCACTCCAACGGTGAGGGTCAATTCAATATCCGCAGTTCTGCTCGGCCCGGTCTCCAGGGTAATGTTCGTCGGAGGCGGATCTCCCAGGCTCGCGAAAAAATCATCCAGATTCCGATACAAGTGTTCCGAGGACACCATGGCAACATGGTGTGCAGGCAACAGACCTGCCTGAAGGATCTTTCCTCCATGACTGGAACAAATCACGCTCCCCGTTTCCGCGATGGCCCCGAAGACCTCCTCCACGCAGACAGACGCGGCACGATAGTCCTCGGTGGGCTTGCCCGGGCTCAGTGAGACCAATTTTTCCTTGTCCGTCACACAAGGACAGAACACCGCATCGCTCTCAGTCAGGATTTGTGCAAGGGCCGCGTTCAGTTCGTCATCAGTATGCACGCGGATTGGCTCGGCCGCAGCCTTCGCTGCATTGTCCATAAAGGTGTCGACTATTTCGTCATTCATCACGAGAACCTCTCACCAAAGGTATGCTCAGCCGGCACAGGCATGCGGTCGAGAACCTTTTTCCCCACGAACCGTTGTGCAATACGCCAGAAGGTTCGTGCTGCCCTTTGTCCGGTGTGAAAAATCAACGGCGACCTGAGTGCGATGGCAAAGCCGGCCATGCTCTTTCGTTCCAACTGAGACGTGAACCCTCGTTCGACCCGCAACGCGCGCAGTCTTCGCAACAGTGCGGGCACCGGCACCTTCGCGGGACACACGTCGCCACAGGCACCGCACAGGGTCGTAGCGTCAAGAAGAGGGTGGGCCCGTTCCATCCCCTCGAGCAACGTGGTCAACACAATGCCCATGGGCCCCGGATAAGTCGATCCATACGCGTGACCGCCCACCACACGGTACACCGGGCACGCATTGAGACACGCGCCGCAGCGAATGCATTTGAGCATTTCCCGAAATTCGCCCCTGACAATTTCCGATCGACCATTGTCCAAAAGCACGATATGTAATTCTTCCGCGCCGGTGAAATCGCCTGATTTTCGTGATCCGGTAATGACCGACATGTACAAAGTGAGAATCTGTCCCGTGGCTGAGCGTGGAAGCAGGCGGACAAAAGTGGGCAGATCCGCGAGCGAGGGAATGATCTTCTCTATGGAAAGCACGGCAATGTGCAAGCGCGGTAGGGTGGTACACATGCGTCCGTTCCCTTCATTGGTAAACAGGACGATGCTGCCTGAATCGGCCACGGCAAAGTTTGCGCCGGATATCCCCGCTTTGGCTGCCAGGAACTCCTCTCTCAGGATTGTCTTTGCTATTTTAGTCAGGGTCGCAGGATCATCGGAATACTCGCATCCCAACTTGTCTGCAAAGAGCCGACCGACCTGTCTGCGGTCTTTGTGGATCGCGGGAACGATGATGTGCGAGGGATGCTCTCCCGCAATTTGGATGATGTATTCGCCCAGATCCGTTTCTACCACCGTGATTCCCTGACTTTGCAGATAATCGTTCAGGTGGATCTCTTCGCTGATCATAGACTTGGATTTGACCACTCGATTCACGCCATGATCCTTGAGAATGGACGCGATGATATGGGTGGCCGCGGCAGAGTCGTGTGCCCGGTGCACGCGCGCTCCCGCTTTCGTGGCGTTTCGCGAGAACCGCTCCACATAGTCGGGAAGGCTGTCAAGAACACGCATTCGCAATGCAGACGCCTGATCTCGCAAATGCTCCACAGGAATAGAGGAGAGGGCTTCTGCTCGCTTCACGGTGAACACACCGGTAGCGTTGCTCAACGCATTCCGAAGCGTGGCATTGCCAACCGCGTGCGCAGCGTTGGCTCGAAACGGGACACTCTCGGAATGGGGGCTCATCTGATACCCTCCGCCATCACCGCGGCGATGTGTTTGACCTGGACCGGGCTTCCTCGTCTTTTTACCGCATCTGCGATGTTCATCAGACAACCGTGATCACAGCCTGTGACCGTGTCCGCGGCCGTGGTCAGGATGGTGTCCAATTTTTCGTCCGCAAGGGCCATGGAGACTTCAGGCAGCTTTGCCATGAAGATTCCTCCAAACCCGCAACAGCGGTCTGCGTGGGGGAGCGGCACAAATTCTGCTCCCTTGAGCGATTGGAGAAGCATGAGGGGTTCTTCCCGGACTCCCAGCTCTCGCGTGAGCTGACAGGAAGCGTGATAGGTAATGCGTCCTTTGCCCTGAAGGCCCGCCTCGTGTACTTTAAGGACCTGAACGAGAAATTGACTGAGTTCGTACACGCGTGCTGCGATCGAGAGACTCTGCTCCCGCAGGCGATCATCATCCTTGAGTAGCTCAGGATAGTGATTCTTCACCATCGACGCGCATGAACCCGATGGTATGACGATCGGGCCATCGGTACGCATGAAAACCGAGATGACGTGTTTGGCCGCTTCTCGGGTCTCGCGTGTGTACCCACCGCTGTCAGCGGGTTTGCCACAGCACGTCTGTCCAGGAGGGTATGCCACCTCTACGCCGAAGTGACGCAAAAGCCTCACCGTTGCCTCGCCAGTATCAGGGAAGAACGTGTCCACAAGACACGTAGGAAAAAGCTGAACACGCATGTTCTTGACCTCACTCTTTAGAGTCCAAAGGTGTACCGGATTTTAGGGCTTCAGCCGCGCGAAGATAGTACCTGCCGGTTCCCGTCTTGCCTACCACTCCTTCGCTTAGCATGTATTCGATGGCTTTGGCGTGGTAGTTCCGCATCCCGATGCGCAGGGGATTGAGCCTTGTATAGGGCAGGTCTACCGCGGTGAACGGATCGACAGCAGCTTGTGTCTCCAGATCCTTCAAAATGGTCCCTGCCGCACGCTTCATTTGCCAGACCACAATATACCTGGTCAGTATGAACACACCGATCAGAAAAAGGAACCCCACTGCGATCTGCACGGGTTCGGACATGGTTGCTCCTGTGGCTCCCTCAAATCCCGAACGATAAGTCAGTGACCTTAAGTTGGTTGTCTACCTTTACTATCCCCGGATACGATGCAGCGATCTTGGCAACTTTTTCCTTTTGAGCCTTTTCTCGCACGAGGCCCGAAATGAGAAGGGTACCTCCCTCTTCAGCTGAGATCTCCACGTGTTGCGCCACAGCGGAAGTCAACTTCTTTCTCACAAGGGCTTCGACCCGCTTGGCCACGGCCATGCTTTTCAATTTCTCTCCCATCTCTTTGGCATCAGGAACTCTGGCCATCTTGGTGATCGCATGCGCGACCACATCCGCGGCGTTTTCCCCGGTATAATGGTCGGTATTGATCAGCAAATGGTAGAGCAAGACATCCGTGGGATCTTTGCCGAATACGAGCTTTATCAGTCTGATCCTGTCTTCGTCGTACTTGTCCACGTAGTATTCCGTGTCTCCTCGGGAGATGGACAGCTTCTTCATGAGCCGCTGAATTCTCACTTCACGAGAAGCCATGACGCCCAGACAAAACACTCCCGGCAGATCGTGCAACACTAATTGCGCGCCACGACCGACAATGACCACATTCCCGCGGCTTGCCTGCTCAAAGGTCAGCGCCTCGAAAAGGCTCTTGTGCGCGGGAGCGTCGAAAAACAGGCGTTCGAAAAAGCCGGGTCCGTGCTCTGTTTCATACATGGTACACGCATCTTTATACTCCGCATCGCAGCCCATGGCCAATTCATGCAGGCCTGTGCGCCCGACGAATTGTAGGCCCATTTTCTTCGCCACTCTCTGCCCAATCTCGTCGCCGAACGAACCCACAAGCCGTGATATGGTCACTATGTTCATTGCCAGCCTCTCTCTTTCCGTGGGATAGCTCTCTCAGTCATCGGCGCTATTCGCCGAACAGCGCGGTCGGAAGATACATTATCAATGGATGATAGAGTACGCACGCTATTAATCCCACCCATTGGAGACAGATGAAGGGAATCACGCCTTTATAGATTTTGCCCATGGTCATTTCCGGCGGTGCGATACCTCTCAGGTAAAACAGAGAATACCCGAACGGGGGCGTGAGAAACGCCATCTGCAAGTTGACGCAGATAAGAGTCCCGAACCACAAGGGATCAAATCCGAGCTCCTGGGCCACCGGCGTAAACACGGGAATGACGATGAGGAGAATTCCCAGCCAATCGATAAACATCCCGAGGAAGAACACGATCCCCATCATGATGAACAGCACCAGATAAGGACTCACCTGCAGGCCCAACAAAAGGTCGGAGACCGCATCTCCGCCTCCCAAGCCCATGAAGATCGACTGGAACGCGTTGCCGCCCAGGAACAACACCATGACCATGCAGGTGATTTTCATGGTGGCAGTGGCTGAGTCTACAATGGTTTCCCAGGTCAGGCGCCTGTACGCGAGAGCGAGTAGCATGGCGCCGACAGCTCCCAACCCCGCGGCTTCCGTGGTAGTGGCCACTCCCGCGACAATGCTGCCCAGCACCATGAAGATGAGAAATAGTGGCGGAATCAGAGAAGTGAACACCATGCCGAGCTTTTGTACTGCAGAATGGGTTCGCTCTTCTTTCGGCAGTGCCGGACCCATGGCGGGGCTGATGCCGCAGCGAACCGCCACATAGGTAATATAGAAGCAGGAAAGCATGAGTCCGGGCACCATAGCTGCCGCGAACAGCTTGCCTACCGAGATGTTTGTCAAACCGCCGTACACCACGAGCATGATACTGGGAGGTATGAGGATCCCCAAGGTCCCCCCCGCACAAATGCAGCCGGCTGTCATAGGTATGTCGTATCCCCGTTTCAGAAGGTTCGGCGCAGCCAAGAGGCCGATAGCCACTTCTGTCGCGCCTACCACCCCGGTGGATGCGGCAAAAACCGTGCACACCATGATCACCGCGATACCCAATCCACCTCGTACAGGACCCCAGAGGACATGCATGGTATGAAAGAGTTTCTCTGCCACGCCCGACGCATCGAGCATTTGCGCCATGAAAATGAAGAGCGGCACCGCCACAAGAACGTACTCTTCCATGACTCCGTACGTCTTGTTGGCAAAGATCGCGAAGATTTGATCCGGCGAGCCCCCCCAGCCGAGAAGTCCGAACAGCACAGCGGTGGCGCCCAGCGAGAACGCGAGGGGGTGGCCCATGAACAGGACCACGAAGAGCGTCCCGAACATGGCTATTGCAACAGTGTCAGGACTCATATCTCTTCCCCCTTCAGCCGGTAGATGTCCCGAACGAAATTGGCAAGTCCCTGAATGAACAGCAAGATGAACCCGATGGGCATTATTGTCTTGAATGGATAGAGAGGAGGCTTCCACGCGCTCCAGCTATGTTCCCCGCCTGCCCATGAATGCGCCGCGTATGCTGTCGCTGCGTAACTCAACCCGCCCACGAAAGGAACGAACAAGAGGAGAAAGGTAATGATCGAAAGCCAAAGCTGCACCTTCGTAGGAAGCTTTTGCGAGAGAATGTCTATCCGAACGTGGCGATCATGGAGGTGCGTGTACGCAGCGCCAAGCATGAAGTGCGCACCGTAGATCCATACGGTCACTTCAAATGCCCACACCGTAGGAGCGTGAAACACCTTTCTGGCTACGACCTCGTACACTACCACAAACACCAGGGGCAAAACGAGTAATGCTATGTACTTGCCGAGGAATTCGTTGAACGCGTCCACAGCGCGGACGAATCTTTTCATCGCGGTTTCCCTTCCCATACAGCAATTGCCGTGTCAGCCCGGTACCGGTACGATCACCGGGGCACATTGACGCGAAGTCACCTATGACGGTTGCCGGGGAACCGGGTGATTCCCCATATTGGCGCTAACAGAGAATGGGAGAGAGAGGACGGTGCCTCTCTCTCAGTCAGACGGGCGTACAGGCCCGTGCGATCGATTACGGCAAAGGTGGCTTTACTACTGCCTGAGTTCCCCTTTGACGAACCGGTCATAAGGCCAGGGTGTGACGCCCCCGCGGATTTTGCGCCACGGCGCAAAGTCTTTCTTGAACTTGTCCTGCGAGTCCAGGACCTTCTTCACGTCAGGATTCTTCGCGGACAGGGCATCCAGGTACTGCTTGGTCTTCTTGGCAAATTCGATGATGGTGGCATCGTCCATCTGCACGTATTCCACCTTCTTGCCCATTTTTTCGATTGCTTCGATGTTGAGGCCTTCCACCCACGCCCAGGCCCACAGCTGAGTCTCTTTCGCACAGATCTTCACGATTGCCTTCAGGTCGTCAGGCAGTTCGTCCCATTTCTTCTTGTTTATGAAGACATCGCATTGACAGCTCGGCTGGTGCACACCTGGCTCGATCACGTATTTGGTGATTTCGTAAAACCCCTGAGGAAGGTTGATTGCGGGGCTGCTGAATTCGCATCCGTCGATGACGCCTCTTTCCAGGGCCAGGTAGATTTCCGGGCCGGGCAGCGGGGTAACGTTAGCCCCCAAGCTGTTGAGAATGTCCTGGTACCAACCCACGGTCCGGATCTTCATCCCCTTGAAGTCTTCCATCTTGGTCGCCCTCTTGTTGGAATGAATGCCGAGTTCCTGACCGGAATTGCCGCAGAAAAAACTCACCATGTTGTAGCGGCCATACAGGTCGCTCAACATCTTCTCGCCGCCACGCTGGTAGTACCAAATGTTGTATCCCTCGACATCGAGGCCGAACGGTACAGAAGCAAAAGCGACGAACGCCTCGTTCTTCCCCTTCCAGTAACCCGGCCACGAATGACCGCAATCGAGCGTGCCCTTGGACACCGCATCAAACACTTCCATGGCTGGGACAATCGCACCGGTCTGGAACACTTTGATGTTCAACCTGCCGCCGCTCGCTGCCCGTACGCTATCCGCGAAATGTATCAAAAAATCATGAAAGATCAGCCCACCCCACGGGTCGCTCGCCCGCCAGGTGAACTTCTTGGTCGAGGTGGTCCACCGTTTGCCCTTCCATTCTTTGGCTCTTTCATCCTCCCCGAATTTCGTGATCTTCTTTGCCGGCTTCTTGTCTTCAGCAAATGCGCTCGTCACGGTCACGCGCGTGAAGGCCAGCGCAATCACGAGTGCCAGCAGTACCAGTGCCATTCTTTTCATGCGATTCTCCTCTTCGGTCTTGGTGGAACTGACGTTCCGTTGGCTCGGGCGGTCCTTTGTCTCGGGAGGAGTCAGCTCCTTCTCAGACTCGAAACCGGCAAATTGGACAAATCTCTTCTCAATAACAGGGTTTGTGCCGCGGCGATGGGGTGGCACTGGCAGCAGGCATATTGACCTGCCGAGATCCAACCGCGAGATCGGATTTGCAAGAGGACCCCCTTTTACGCATGCCCGGATGTCCGCGCGCGTGTCTTCTTCGTCAAGAGGCGTTGCAGCCGGCCTCTCTGAGGAACCCTCCCTACGATCATGATTCCACGGTCGTCCGGTTTGGCCCGATACGGGCCATGTCCTTCACATTAAACGGTTTTCCCCCGGTCCAAGCAACGTCGCAAGATCTGGGATATGTGAGACAAGGACCAACCCTTGTTCCATTTTCTTCGCGCATATTCGAGCTGCATAAAGCAGCCGGGATTCGAAGTCACCACCCGTTGGGCTCCTGCTTTGTCGATGGCGTCGACTTTGGCCTCAAGGATCTTCAAAGCCCTTTCGCGGTGGGTGATGTTGTAGATTCCTGCGGACCCGCAACATTGCCCGTCGTCGGGAATCTCCCGGTACGTAAGCTGGGGAATGCGGCGCAGCAAATCCCTCTGGGGTAAGGTGAGTTTTTGTCCGTGCCGAAGATGACACGGGTCGTGAAAACATACGATTTCAGGCAGGGGACCGAATGCGATGTCGTCCCCGATGGAGGAAGCGAGAAATTCCGACACATCGCGTATCTTCGCGGAAAACGACTCCGCGTGTTTCGCCAAGTGAGCCCGCTTGGAAAGGGTTGTCCGATACGCCTTCAATTCACTGCCGCATGCGGCGCAGTCGGTTACGATGGCCTGTACATTTTGGCCGGCAAAGAGCTGAATATTGTGCTCGGCCATCTCCCGGTACACCTTTCGCTCGCCTTCCGCGAGATTGGGGGTTCCGCAGCACTGTTGATTGGTGGGTACCACCACCGTGTACCCCGCGCGGGTGAGCACGTCAATAGTGTCACGACTGATTTCTGAAAACAGAAGGTTCATTGCGCAACCGAGGAAGAATCCCACGCGACCCTTTTCTCTTCCTTTGGCCGGGATCTCCTCAGGCAAGCGATCTGCCAACGGCCGGGCCGGGAGAGGAGGGAGAAGCGCCTCCATGAAGGCAAGATCCTCGGAAATCAAAGGCAAGATGTGCGACTTCCGAACCAGCCATTGAAGGCCAAAAGCCTCGTACACCTTCAGGGGTGACAGGAACCGCGAGAGTTTCTTCTGATCACGAATTGCATACTGGAGGAGGAATCGTTTCAGCAAAGACTGGGGAAGATGTTCTTCGATTCGGTGCCGGGCTTCCAAGACCAACTCACCCACCTTTACTCCTGCCGGGCAAACCGTCTGGCAGTTGCGACAGTCCAGGCAGTGGTACATGTGATCCACAAACTCTTCCGACGCGGTCAATCGGCCATCGATTACGGCCTTTATCATGGCGACGCGGCCACGCGGGGATTGGGTCTCCACGCGGTCGGTCCGATAGGTAGGGCAGGTAGGGATGCACGTACCGCACCGCATGCATTGCAGCACATCCCCATATTCGTGGATGTCCAGCGTACCTAGGGCTCTCGCAATTGCCGCTGCGTCGAAATGCGTCCCCATGGCAGTTATTCCACGTCCTTTGGGAAGATTTTGCCCGGATTCAGGCGGCCTTCCGGATCAAAGGCCCTCTTGATCCTCTTCATCACCTCAAGAGCCTTAGGACCGACCATGCGGGGAAGATACTTGGACTTGGCTACCCCTGTGCCGTGTTCTCCGGAAATAGTGCCGCCAAGACTGATGGCTTTGGTGAAGATGAGGTCGTACGCTTGTTCCACTCGATGGAGCTCTTCTTTGTTCCGCTCATCCGTAAGACAGGTTGGATGGAGGTTCCCGTCTCCCGCGTGGCCGAAAGTACCAATAGTGAGGCCATATGTCTGTGCGGCTTGTCGAATCGTGGCCATGATTTCCGGGATTGCGGGTCGGGGTACGGTCACGTCTTCGAGAATGGTGGTGGGTTTTACCCGTGCCAGCGCGGACAGCGCATTCCTGCGTGCGGTGAAGAGCTCCTCAGATTCCTTGAGATCCTTGGCCACGCGGAGCGTTCGCGCGCGGTTGGCTTTGCACGCTTCTTCGATGCCGACAGCTTCCTCCCGGACCACTGCCGGGTGTCCATCGGTCTCGATCAAAAGGAGTGCGTCCACGTCGCGGGGGAGTCCGATCTTGGCATAGTCCTCGACACAATTGACCGTGACCGAGTCCATCAATTCCAGCGTGGAAGGGATGATCTTTCGGGAAATGATCGCGGAAACGGTGCGGGTCGCGTCGATAATGTCATCATACAGGGCAAGAAAGGTGGTTTTTGTGCGCGGCTTAGGGATCAGCTTGAGGGTAATCTTTGAAAAGATACCAATGGTCCCCTCGCTTCCGACAAGAAACTTGGTGAGATTATATCCCGCGACGTCTTTCACACACTTGGTGCCGTAGTGAACCTTGGACCCGTCAATGAGATAGGTATCCAACGCAAGCACATAGTCACCGGTGATTCCGTACTTGAGCCCTCGAAGCCCTCCCGCGTTCTCAGCGACGTTTCCGCCGAGCGTGGAGACCTTCATACTCCCCGGATCGGGGGGATAGAACAGGCCCTTTGCCTCAACCGCCGCGTGAAGGTCCGCGGTGATCACCCCCGGCTCCACCACCACCGAGAGGTCATCCGCATCAATCTCGAGGATACGGTTCATCGCGGTAGTAAGCAGGACAATCCCCCCTTTGACGGGAACCGATCCCCCGCTCAAGCCCGTTCCGCTCCCTCGGGTCGTGACAGGGAGCCCTTCCTGGGTGGCAAATTCGAGGACCAGGTGAATGTCTTCTTCAGAGGAGACCCGCACGACAGCCTCGGGTTTGGCCGATATCAGGGGAGTGGCATCGTACGAGTAGCAGAGAAGCTCCGCATCTGACGCGAGGACCTTGCTGGTACCGACTATATCTCCCAGTTTTTGGCGGAGGCTGCGGCTCATGGTGGTAAGTCCTCGTGGGTGGCTAATTGGTCTTACCATACTACCCTCAGCGAACTTGTCAAGTAAAAAGGTCTGGTGGTTCACAAATTGAATTGACGAAATCCTTATCGTCGCGTAATACACTTGTCTATGAATCAAAAACCCCACAAAGATGATTCCTCCATTTTTCAGCCGATCCGGCTGGAGCGAGTTGCCGATAAAGTCGCCAACCAACTCAAGAAAGCCATTGGCCAAGGGTTGCTCAGGGTGGGGGAGCGACTCCCCCCGGAGCGTGAGCTTGCCGAGCAGATGGGAGTGAGTCGGCCGTCTGTACGAGAGGCTTTGCAGAAACTGGAAGTCCTCGGCATGGTGCAAACCGTCCACGGAGGGGGGACCGTGGTCAAGAATATCACCGAAGGAGAACTGCTCACGCCCATCGAAGTTGTGATCGGTCTGGACAAGCAAAAGGTGGTGGAACTCACCGAAGTCCGGGCATGCTTGGAAACCTGGGCTGCCCGACAGGCTGCGCTCGTCCGCACCGATGATGAACTGGAGCTGATGCGCGGATATTTGGAAATAATGGAAAAGGATTTGGAAAGCGGGAGGATACGCGCGGAGAACGACGTGAAATTCCATACCGCGATCGCTGCAGCCTCGCACAACACGATCTTTCTCCACCTCGTGCAGAGCATTTTTCAGCTCATCGCGTATTCCATAAAGCTTTATCGCGAAGAGGTCTTCCTCACCCAAGAGGACCAGCAAACTATTTTCGGCCATCACCTGAGCGTGTACAAGGCGATCCAGGATTGTGATTCCGTGGCCGCGGAGGCGGCCATGAACGAACATCTGCGTTTTATCATTCAGGAATACCGGATCAGATTCCTGTCAACACCCGATGGCAGTCCTTAAGCGCGGGATTCGTAGTCGGTACCCCTGGTGGCGAAGATGTCTCGCGGTCATGTCTGCAAATTCCCCCGCATGATTGATCCCACTCACGAATGAGAGCGCGTAGAATCCTCGGGTTTCAGCATTGAGGAGCCGGCTGAGGGCACGTGCAATCTCCTGCCAGGACGTGGCTCTGAAAGGTCAAAACACTTGCGTTCTGGGGAGCGAAGTCGCAGGATAATTGTCCTCCCCCATTCAAAGGAGTCCTTTCATGAGAAAACGTTCAAGCTTGGAGAGAAAGATGCTCTCCTATTTTGGGCTCATCGCTGCAGCTTCTCTGCTCATCACGCTCGAGTTTGTCTGGGCGATACGTGAGGCCACCCCTCAGCCGATGGCCGCGGCAAGGATCTCTGAGAGCCCGTCGTCCGCGCTTGACGCAGTCAGGCATCGGATGGAGACCTTGCGAGGGAAAGCAGTGCTGATGTGTGTGGTTCAAGCCACGGTGACCCTGATTGTACTCATCATGTTCATGAGACGGATCACCGGCCCCTTGCAGCAAATGGTGGAAGAAGCGGAGGTCATTTCAGACGGTGACCTTAGCCGCACCATACAGGTACGTACGCGCGACGAGATCGGACTTATTGGAGAGACGATTAACGGCCTGACAAGCAATATTCAGGAAATTGTGGCTCTGAGCCTTTCTACGGAGGCTTCCATACGCCAGCCGCTGGCCACGCTCAAAGACCGATTGACCAATGACGCGGAATCCCAAGCGCTACTCGACGATATTGAGGCAAGGCTCGACAGCTTCAAGGACATTGCCGAAGGCTTCAAACTGTTGCCGCCTCCATCGGCTTTGGAGATGGAGGAGCAGCCGTGACCATGGATCTGTTGACTTTCCCTGTGGGGATCGTCATCGCAAGCCTTGCAACCATGGTCGGTCTTGGAGGAGGCGTGTTGTGGGTTCCCTATCTTGTCTTCGTGGCAAAGATTGAGCCTACCGTGGCTGTCTTGACTTCTCTCCTCATCCAGACCGGAGGCATGGCCTCGGGTGGGTTAGCCAGCATACGGCAAAAGAAGACGGATCCGCGCTTGGCTCTCATGATAGCTGCGGCCGCTCTTCCCGGAGTAGCCTTCGGCGTGTGGCTTCAGCATGCGATCAACCCCCATTCACTCGTATTCCTGGTGGGTCTGGCTTGCATGACCTGCGGTCTGGTGTTTGTGGTCGCTCGCGAGGATCATCACTTTTCGCCCACAAAGGACGTGCCCTTGAGATCTGTGGTCCCCTATCTGTGGACTGCCACCGGTCTTTCCGTGGTGACAGGCGTTTCTTTCTGTCGGCGTGGGTGACTTTCTCGTGCCGATTCTCCGCAACCGTCTCAAGATGAGAATGGACGCGGCGATTGCTGCCTGCCTCGTGGTTATGGCCATCAACGCGGTCGTGGCCTTTACTTTGCATTGGATAGCAGGGGGAACGTTTTCAGGACGCATCGCGATATTCGGTATGATGGGAGCGCTGGTCGGAGGACAGATCGGCCCCCGTATTGCGGACCGGGTTCCTGATCAAACGCTGAAGGAAGTTTTCATATACGGACTCTCCCTCATTGGCATTCATGCGCTCTTCAATGCGTGGTAACGCCGAAGGGAGAGGATGGAATACATGGCCAGAATTCTTTTCGGAATCATGGGGGATGCAGGAGGGCATATCAGCCAGGCTCTGGCTGTGGCTGACGCCATGCCTCACCACGAGTTTCTCTTGCTGGGTGGGGGCCGAGTCCCGCATCTGGCTCGGGATGGGTACGCGGTCGCGGAAGTTCGCACCTTTCAAACGTACTATGCGAACAATCGGGTGGATCTGTTCACCACCGCGTGGAAAGGCCTGAGAACGGTTTTAGGCACACGTCGAATTGTCGACAGAGTTGTCGGCATTGCAAAGGATTTCGATCCGCATTTCGTCATGAGCGCGTATGAATACTCGGCTCCCTTGGCTGCTCGCAGAATGGGGATCCCGAGCGTCAGCATAGATAATCACCATTTCCTCAACAAGTGCGTCTGTGACCTTCCCCGCGGGCAAGTGGTGGGCCGCTGGACGTACGGGATGCCTTTGCGTTTTTGCTTCAGCAATACCGATTTCTTTTTCATTAGCTCCTTCTATGCCCTCAAACCGCGCAATCCGACCACTACCGCGGTCTTTCCTGCGGTGCTGAGAAAGGCCGTGCTTGAGGTGAATCCCACCGAGGAAGATCATGTGGTGGTGTATCAAACTTCGCCCACGTTTCGCGCGATAAGCGGTTTTCTTGAGCGCATGCCGGGACGCTTCCATATATATGGCTTCGGTGAGCGTCCTCCGCATAAGAATCTCGTGTACAAAGCTCCGTCTACCGAGGGGTTTCTCGCAGATGTGGCTTCGTGCAGGTATGTCATTACCAACGGTGGGCACAACTTGATTGCCGAGGCCTTGTACCTGGGCAAGCCGGTGCTTTCCTTTCCCATCCGCTTCGCGTACCGAGCAGTTCTTTAACGCACACATGCTGAAATCATTGGGGTACGGCGACTATTGCCTTCAAACCGATCCCAGCCCGCGAGTCCTGGAGGAATTTGAGGCGCGTCTGGACCAGTTTCGGACGAACATAGCCGGGGGAACCTTTTGCGGGAATACACAGCTGGCTTCAAAAGTAGATGAATTACTACGCACGGGAAATATGAAGCCAAATGACCGTCTATTGCAGTGATTTTCTGAAGATACGATACCGCTTGTAAAGCCGGGCGCCTAATTCTTTGGCCATCTGTTTGGTTGCTTCGTTTTCTTCCAGTATCCAACTTAATTCGACATATTCGTGCTTGGCGCTACACAGACGATACAAATGCTCAATCGCAACGAACGGAAACGCGTGGGGAATCTTGTGGTAACTCTTTCGTATGCCAAAAAGGACCAGACGCGCACCCTTGATCTGGTGGCGAAACAGCAAGACCTTGAAGAGGCCTGCGATGCCCATCTTCCCGTTGAGACGTTTGAGCAGAGGATTTATGTCGAGCAAAAGGAGGCATACCGCGACGGGTTTGTCGTTATAATAGAGAAAAAACGAGAGATCCTGGTCGCTTATCCATTTCATGACCGAGGCCATTTCCACGATTTCCTCGCTGGTCATGGGGACAAAACCCCAGTTGTCGCTCCAGGCCTCTTCGTAAATTTCCTTAATGAGCTTTGCTTCTGAAAGAAGGTTTCGTCGGTCCATTGCACGTATGCGGATGCCGGGGTTGCCGTTTTCTCGGCGTGCCAGGCGCACGACCCTGTCGCTGAGTTGATCCCCGCGTTCCCAGAGGAAGGCCAAGAGATCCTGCTCTTTGCGGTGACCGCAGGATTCCACCAGGCGTGCATAATAGGGAGGATTGTACGGCATATTGACAGCCGGAGGATACTCGAAGCCTTCCACAAGCATGCCCACGTCATAGTTCGTGGACGGGTTCATGGGACCGTGGATTGCGGCAAAGCCCTTGTTCCGAGCCCATTCTTCCACTGCACCAAAGAGAGCATCTGCAGCTTCCTGGTCGTCGGCACATTCGAAGAAGCCCCATTTGGCTATTTCTTCCTTTCGGTACTCATTGAAATTGTGATCAATTATGCCGGCGATTCTTCCCACCGTCTCTGATCCTCTTCGAGCCAGAAACAGGACCCGTTCCGCAAAATTCCAAAACGGATGCCTCTTGGGATCAAGGAGTCGACGCACGTGGGATCGGATCGGCGGAATCCAGTTTCTGAGACCCTGAATACAAATGCCAGGGAAGCTCTAAGAATCGGTTGATCTCAGTACGGGTATCTGCTGTCGATATTTCCACTCCACCCATTTCTCCTACCCCTCACATGCACGCACAACCCCCGGGAACCATATTGATGCTGTTTTGCCGTGATTCTGTCGATTTGTCGCAGCAACACCCGGGGCAGAGGTATTTCGGTGCCCTGTCCCCTGAAAGGCATGGATAGGCGCTACCTTTTACCACCAAGCACTCTGCCACAGCCCTCGCGGATTGGCAAGGATCTTTCCGCTGTTGATGTCAACACGCGCGTCAAAAAGTAACATAAATGAGGATTCTAGGCGAGCCCTGACAGGACCACTCTCGGGGGACTCGTTTTCACTACAGGTTTCAAATGAGACTGGGGCTGCGTCGCGGAGAGCCGGGCCGGTTCCACGGGATAAGGTGACAGACATGAACCTCATCGTTTGGGAGTGTTTCTCAACCGGATCGGTTCGTTCTGCTTGCTCATCCTACCCCCATACGTGATCGGATATACGAAAGAGAGCACTTGAATGCGGGGAGAGCCGTTAAGAATATGCAAAAGTTGGTGTGACGATTTATATTCCGGGACATTTCGCATGTACTAGCTGCTGACTCTGAGTACAGCGTTATCGGCGTGTGCAGGAATCGTGCAGCCGTGATCCGAAGGAGGTCCAGGGAGGAAACCCTTTTGCAGGAAGGTTGCCCCCTGGACGCGTACTCATACGTACCTTGCTCTGTGCGTGGCCCCTGGTTTATCCGCAACCACCTCCCTGTCCGGAACAGCCCGCGGCTTTCGCGCAACCCCCGCGTCGTCCTTTCAGTGTGGTGACCTCCTTTCCTTGGTATATCGCGTCCAATCCTGTCTGGATGAATCCATTCATCTCCACGGGGAGCACTTCGTTTTCTTCAAGGATTTGTCGCGGGGTCTCGCCAATGCCGCTGACCAGGACCGCGCGGCAATCACGCAACGTTTCGGCCAGGGCCAACCACCTGTGTATCCCGGCACCGGGTTGCGGGGCTGGCCGCGTTTCGATGAGCTTGTACCCGTCCGAGGTCTCGCCCCACACATGAAAGTGGGTCGCCTCGCCCAGATGCTGATTGACCAGAACCCCCTCCAGTGTGGCCACGGCAACGAACGGCCTATTCTCCACTACTATCTCTTTGGTGTGCGAGCACTCAGAAAGGCATCCCCTGAATTCGTCAGATTGATCCTTGTCCAACAAGCCCACCGCGTCGGCTCGGCAACGTGTGCAGTGCTTCATCTGCGGAATCAGGTGTTCCGCTTGCTGTCGAATCGCGGTCACATGCGCGGCCGAAGGTTCGGCAATGTGCGCAAACGGCGTGCCTGCGTTGGGGAACATGACCATACAATTTTGTATATCCGCGCCGAGCGAGGAGATCTTCTTCGCCACGTCGTGGATATGATGATCGTTGACTCCCTGAATCACGATAGTGTTCACCTTCACCACAATCCCGGCAGCCTTCAGCGCGGCAATAGCAGCGAGCTGGCGGCTCAAGAGCAGACGGGCTGCTTCGATTCCGCGGTAAATCACCTTGCCGTCACGGACCCAGCTATAGATTTTGGCTCCGATTTCCGGGTCAATCGCATTCACGGTAATGGTCACGTGAGACACGTTGAGAGTCGCGAGTTCTTCGATGTACGGCCCCACATTGAGCCCGTTGGTGGCCAGGCAGAGAAGCAGATCCGGGAATCGTTCCCTGATAAGCCGCAAGGTCTCCATGGTAACTTGCGGATTTGCAAATGCATCTCCCGGGCCCGCGATGCCCGCTACGGTGGTGTACGGCGCTCGTTCAAGTACCTGCTCAAGGTACAGTATCGCCTGTTTTGGGCTGAGGTACCTGAACTGGTAACGCCTGGTCTACTTTCGTTCACGCAATCGTATTTTCGGTTGCAATAATTGCATTTGATATTGCATTCCGGCGCCACAGGAAGGTGAACCCGGCCGCATGTACCTTTGGCGCTCTCGTTGAAACACGGATGACGAGTGATATCCAGCCCGATTTTCATGGTTCGATTCCTCTTGTCTCATGCCAGTGGGCAATCGTAGTATTCAAGCCGGCTGCATGCCTGCTCCGCTGCCGGTGGATGGGTCTTAATCCCTTGAAGTTCCTGGTCTCAAATATAGCCGTACCCGATTGAGGAGCCTTCCTGCTTGGCCTCGATGACCGCGTTGACAATTCTGTCGAGCAGGGAGAGTGCCCCTCGATATCCGAGATGCAACAGCCTGGGGCCTCCGAAGCGGTCGTGGATAGGAAAGCCCACACGAATGAGCGGTATCCCCCAGCGACGGGCAAGGTGGTATCCCTTGCTGTTCCCGATGAGAAGATCCGGCTGCAAGGCCTCCGCCTGTTCCGCGATTTCGTGAAAGTCAACTCCTTCACACACAATTGGCTGCTGCGGGAGCAGATCCTCCGCGACTTCGGCGATAGACTCCCTGAATCGGCCGCTGCGGCCACCTGATGCGCATATTACCGGCTGCACTCCGATTTCGGCCAAAAGTGCGGTGATGCCGACCACCAGGTCTTCCTCTCCATACACCACGGCCTTTTTTCCGAAGACGTACTTATGGCTGTCTACATACGCGTCAATCAATCGGCCGCGTTCCTGGGCATGTTTTTCGGGGAACAGTTGATCGGAAATGTCCTCGATCGCGTCGAAAAACCTGTCCGTTTCCCTCAGCCCCACCGGCATTCCCAACCGGAACAGGGGCACGGAAAACTTGCCGCTGAGTGTTGACCCTGCGGTTTCGCGGCAGAACAATGTCCTTCCAAACTCCACTGCGCCTCCGGAGCCGCCCATGGCTCTGATGTCCGCGACCGGCGTGCCTCCGGATGGGAGTTTTTCGTATTCTTTCAGCGCGGGCGCATCCAGAGTGAGGGATATGTCTGGAACCACGGTCCCCTTGACATGGAAATCGTCAAAGATCTCTTTGAGGTAACGCACGTCGGCAGGGGAAACGAAACCCGGAAACACGGCAATTCCGTCATGGGGTTCTGCCTCTTCGGCAACCTGATCGACAATGGCCTTGACCGCTTCATGGAAGCCTTCCATGTGGGTCCCGGAATAACTCGGCGTCGATACGGTCACCAACGCGGGCGAACCGTGAGCGACCATGACGTCTTTGAATTCGCGCACGAATTCTTTGACCAGCCTCGGCACGTCATCACCGATCGTCTCGGTGAGACAGGTAGTGGCAATGCCGATAAGGCCTGCGTGATATTTGGAAATCACGTTCTTGAGCCCGAGTTTGAGATTCGGCCCTCCTCCGTACACCGCATGCTTCTCTCCGAGAGACGAGGACGCGATGTCCATTGGCTCACGAAAGTGGCTTATGACGTAACGTCTCATGTACGTGGCGCAACCCTGAGAACCGTGCAGATACGGAACAGCTCCTTGGATGCCGCGAAACGCAAGGCTCGCGCCGAGCGGTTTACACAGCTTGCATGCATTGGTCGTAGATACGTAAGGTTCGGATTGTGTCTTCATGATAGTCTCCTCAATATAAATCTCGGCCAAGGAGCTGCGCACGGCCCTGTGGGCGTGCGATCGAACAAGAGAGCTAAGAATCGCTATAGGCCTGAATTCTGTGCCGGTTCGGACCACAGGGAACGGACCTCTTTTCGTTCATGGAATCGTTGGCACTCACGCTTCAGGAACATTTCACCAATTGCAGGCCTCCGCGGTCGCGCACGGATCGGCTGTCGGCTTTGCGAGGAACGAAACGCCACACCGGGCTCATGACCGAGGAATAGACTTCTTTTGCAAAGTTCAGCATCCCCACAAAGCCTTCCAGCGCTTCTTTGCGTTCGTGATTGTGGTCGCAGAATCCCACGCCAAGCTTGTACGCGATGGGCCTTTCCTTGACGCCACCGACAAAAATGTCCACATCTTTTTCTTGAAGGAACGCGGAAAGCTCCAGAGGATTGGAATCATCCACGATGATGGTGCCGTCGTCGGTGATCTCGTGGAGTTCTCGGTAGTCCTCTTCCGTGCCGGTCTGTGAGCCCACCAGCACGACTTTCATCCCCAGCAATCGGAACGCTTTGACCAGCGAGAATGCTTTGAAAGCGCCGCCCACGTAGATCGCGGCCTTTTTTCCCTCTAACGCCTTACGCATTTCCTGCAATTGGGGATAGAGCACGGAAAGCTCCTCTTTGACCAGTGCTCGGGTGCGAGTCATGATTTCCGGGTCCAGGGGCTCGAAGAACCGTGCAATGTTGTACAGGGACTCGGCCATGTCTTCGACTCCGAAGTAGGACACCCGCAGAACCGGCGTGCCGTAATCTTCCTTCATCATCTTGGCCAGATCCATGGTAGAGCCGGAACACTGCACCACATTCAGTGCCGCGGCATGCGCCCTCCGGATATCCGCCACCCGGCCGTCGCCGGTAATGTTCGCCACTACCTGGATGCCCATTCGTCGGAAGTACTCACGGATAATCCAGATCTCGCCCGCGAGGTTGAAGTCACCGAGAATATTCAAACTGAGCGGCGAAATGTCCGTAGTATCTCCCGTCCCCATGAGGCGGAACATGGCCTTACACGCTGCATGGTATCCTTCACGCTTGTTGCTCTTGAAACCGTCGGCCTGAACCGGAATTACGGGAATACCTTTTTCTTGCGAAACCTTCTTTGCGACCGCCTCCAGATCGTCGCCGATAATGCCCACGATGCACGTGGAATACACGAATGCCGCTTGCGGTCGGTATCGATCGATCAACTCCGTCAATGCCTGATAGAGCTTCTTTTCTCCGCCGAAAATCACGTCCTGTTCCTGCAGATCGGTGGAGAAGCTCAAGCGATGGAGTTCCGGGCCTGACGAGAGCGCTCCGCGTATGTCCCAGGTGTACGCCGCACACCCTATGGGGCCGTGCACCAGGTGAAGCGCATCCGCGATGGGGTACAGCACCACGCGGGACCCGCAAAATACACACGCACGCTGGCTCACCGCACCTGCGAGGCTGTCCCGATCGCATGTCATAGCAAAGGGCTCTTCACCCTTCCGGTGTATTTGACCTTTTCTTTCTTCAAAGACTGCTGTTGTCATTTGCTTCATCCCTGGAAAGAGGCTCAACGCCACAGGCGTTGGCAGTACAAAACGACCTTTCTGCGCTATGAGCGTTGCGGGAGATCCTTTTCTTCCCGCGCGACGCAAGACCGTCGACTCTTCGTTCACAGGACCTCCCGCAACCCTGGAAAGCACGAACCATATGGTGTGAACTTTCAGCAACGGCTGCGGGGACAAACCCACCCTGTGCGCTCCACTCCGTGGAGCGCGTGCGTCACCTCGATCTGTGCAAGCCTTATTCGCCCGAAATGGGCTTTGCTCACGCGGCCTTTCAGCTCAGCAGATACTTCTCGGCAGGCTTACCTTCTTCCAGCGCATCCAGAATTTCGTCCACCGCATCCTCGCCGTCGACCCCACCGTACCAGTACGCCTGGGGATAGACGATCACCACAGGGCCTTCCTCACAGAGCTTCAGGCAGCCTGTGCTGGACACGACCGCGTTGAGGCCACGGTCGACCAGTTGTTCTTCCAGATAGGGGATCAGTTGAAGAGATTCCTTCTTGATGCACTTTCCCTTGGCCTCTGTGCCCCGAAAACTCGCACACACGAATATATGATGATCCGGTTTTTGCATGTTTCTTGTCCTTCTTGGTCTGGCAGCGCCTCTTGAGAGTGATTGCCATTTTCTTGATCCAATCGGATTCGCCTCGCCTTGGACTTTCCGGACAAGGCGGTAACGGCTGTCGGTGGCTACATCACCAATTCAAAACTTTCTTCCCGCGCGTCCCGGTCCTGCCGGTCCAGAAGCGCGTCCAGGATCTTTTCCAACAAACGCATTCCTCCGCGATAACCGACCGTGGGGAAGTAGCTGTGCCCGATGCGATCGAGAATGGGAAACCCGAAACGCACCAGAGGGATGTCCTCATCTCGGGCGATATACTTCATGTAGGTGTTGCCCATGAGCAAATCCACCGGTTCGTTCTTGATCCACTGGTGCAGCAGAAACATGTCACCGGGCGAACTCACGTTGACCGGGTGCGGCACCTTCTCGGTGATCTCCCGGATGCGTTTTTCGAAACCCTTAGTCACCGTGCCGGTCACGATGTGGATGGGCCACATGTCGATGGAAACCAAAAATTCGGTGAGTGCGATCAACTGGTCAGGATCTCCCGCGAGCGCCACTTTTCGGGCATAGAAGTACTGGTGCATATCCGTGACGATGTCCAACAACTTGCCCCGTTCTTCAGTGATGCTGTCTGGCACGTTGATGCCCGCGGTTTTTCTCAGAGTATCCACAAACCGGTCAGTGGCTTTGAATCCGATGGGCAGGTCAAGGATTTCGCACGGCACCTTGCACTTGGTATCCAGTGCTCGTGCCGCGGGCCCTGATGCCATGCGTCCCAGGCCAATTGTTGCCTTGCTGTCGCCGGTGCTCATCAGCGCTTCCACCCGCACACCGCCTTCGGGGAACATCTCGTATTTTCCGGTCTGTGGCCTGTTGAGCACTCCTGACGTGTCAGGAAACAGCACCGTGTGGACTCCCATTACCTCCGCGATGCGCTTGATCTCCTCCATGTCGGAGGGTTCCACGTATCCGGGGATGATGTTGATCTGGTTGAGCTTGTGCCCGTTCGACTGGGCAAAGTAATCCACCATGGCCTTGGTCATGTTGGCAAATCCGGTGACATGCGTGCCCACATAGCTGGGGGTGTTCACATGGATGACGTATTTGCCGGGGGGGATTTTGCCGTCCGCCGCTGCCTTGCGAGCGATCTGCGGGATGTCATCGCCGATGGTTTCCGACAAACAGGTGGTATGCACCGCTATCACATCCGGTTCGTAGATGGTGAAAATATTGTCAATGGCCTGCACCAGGTTTGCCTGCCCGCCGAATACGGATGCGCCTTCTGTAAAGGAACTGGTCGCTGCCATCACGGGTTCTTTGTAATGGCGTGTAAGGGTGCTCCGATGGTATGCGCAGCACCCCTGCGAGCCGTGACTGTGCGGCAAGCATCCGTGAATGCCCAAGGCCGCGTACATGGCCCCGATAGGCTGGCAAGTCTTGGCCGGGTTTATGGTCAAGGCCTTGCGAGGGTTGATTTCCTTTGGTGTATGTCGCAATAACATGAGTGCGTTCCTTCCTCGATGGCTCAATCGCAGGCGTATTTGGCCGACAGCTCGGGATTTTCCTGCCAGGGCGCTTTGAGATGCTTCCACACCTGGCTGTTGACCATGCGGTCAATCTCTCGGTAGAAATTGATGGCTCCCCTGAAGCCCGCGTACGGGCCGCCGGAATCGTAGCTGTGGAGCTGCTTCATGGGGATACCCTTCTTTTGGACCGCATATTTCTCCTTGATGCCTGCACAGAAGATCGCGGGTTTATAGATGTCGATGAGCCGCTCGGTTTCGTACTGGCTAATGTCGTCGACCACGAGAGTCTGCTGAGGCATTTCCCGCATCATGCCGTCGTAGTCTTTGAACCGAAATCCCTGTTCCTGGAGTCGCGCCACGTCCTCAGCCGTCTTGCGCGGGCGGAATTTTTCCGGATCGGGCTGTACGTCCAGCTCCTCGATGTTCCGGCTGTCCGCGTCGACCTTGAGGAACGGCAGCACGTTACGGCCTTCGTAGTCGTCGCGGTGGGCGAATTCGTAACCGGCAGACACCGTTTGCATACCTATTTCCCGGAAGAGCTCCTGATAGTGGTGAGCGCGGGAACCACCCACAAAGAGCATGGCTAACTTCCCTTCACAGCGCTCACGCACTTCCTCTCGCACCTTGATGACTTCCGGCATTTCCCGGGCGATGACCTCTTCCACACGCTCGATCAGTTCCGCGTCTTCGAAGTACTTGGCGATCTTGCGCAGCGTTTTCCCTGTGGCTTCCGCTCCGATGAAATTGATCTTGATCCATGGTATGCCGTATTTGGTCTCCATCATTTCCGCCACATAGTTGATGGAGCGGTGGCACATGATGGTGTTGAGATCGGCGGTGTGTGCGTTGGCAAACTCGTCGTACGAGGAATTACCGCTGAAAGTGGACACCTTGGTGATGCCGCAGTCGTCCAGTATGCGGTCGATTTCAAACGCATCGCCGCCGATGTTGTACTCGCCGAGCAGGTTGATCTTGAATTTGCCTTCCTTGACGTGGTCATTAAGCCCCACCACGTGGGAAAAAATCCCGTTGTTGGCAATGTGGTGCCCTGCAGACTGGCTCACTCCCTTGTATCCTTCACAACTGAACCCGAAGACATTGATGCCCAGTTTTTCCTTCATCTCTCTGGCCACCGAATGCACGTCATCACCTATGAGTCCTACAGGGCAGGTGGAGAAGATACTAATGGCCTTGGGTTTGAATAGATCGTACGCTTCTTGGATCGGCGGCGCGCAGTTTCTTTTCGCCCCCGAACACGATGTCCTCTTCCTGCATGTCCGTGGAAAAGCAGTACGTCATGTAGTTTTCATCGTTCGGCCCGTGGGGTCGGGTCTGGTTGCGCCGGGTGAGCCAGCTGTAAAAGCCGCAGCCAATGGGACCATGCGTGATGTTCACGATGTCACGGGTAGGCCCCAGGATCACGCCCTTGCAACCCGCGTAGGTACAGCCGCGCTGCGTGATGATTCCCGGAATAGTACGGGTGTTTGCGCCGATTTCCGCGGTTTGCCCGTCTTCGACTTTCTCGTTGACTACTATTTGTTTGGCGCGCTTGCGAGCCACTTTCGTCGGAACCTTGCGGAGCAGTTCCTGCTTCACGTCGTGGGGATCAATCGGTTCTGCCCCCAGGACGATGGTTTCATCATTGAATGCTTTCATGGTGTTCTCCCGTTCACACATAACCGCTCATCGGTTGACGCTGACCCCTCTCCTCAAGAAGAGAGAAAAGGAATTGAGGTCCGCAAAGGTGCGGTTCGTCCAAAAGGATCTGTCAACCCGGACCTGGTCTCGTTTTTTGAAGTCTTACGTCAACCCTCATCCAGGACGCCGTCCCCGAACTGGCCGGTTCGGACGCTGTAGGAGTCGGTCGAGGGGCTCACGAAGATCTTTCCGTCACCGGATTTTCCTGTCTTATTGACCTGGAGGATGGTTTTCACGGTTTTCTGCACGAGCTTGTCCGGTACGACGATGAGCAGCAGGCGCTTGGGAATGAGGCGCTGGCTCTGCCCGAGCTGCGCTATCGCCTCTTCGTATCCTTTCTCTGCTCCTTCCAGGAGCTGGTAATCTACCAAGCCTTTGCCTCTGCCCAGCACATCCTTGGCGGTCATGGAAGAAATGCCTGTCTCGGAAAGCGCCTTTCTGGTTTTGTTCATCATGTTCATACGGATGATGGCCATGATTTCTTTCATATCTTCACCTCTTCGGTCGTACCGGAGGCGGTCTCCTTGATGCCGGAGCTGATGGTGTACATTTCTTCCACCTGGCTTATGAAGATCTTGCCGTCTCCGTAGGCGCCTTTGTCACCGGTGCGTGCTGCCTTGATTACGGTCTTGACGACAAAGTCTTTGTCGTTATCCGGCACCACGGTAATGAGCAGTTCCTTGGGTATCTCGTCGTACGTGATTTCGCCGATCTTGATGCCCCGCTGCTTGCCGCGACCGACCACTGACATTTTTGTCACTGCCGGGAAACCCGCTTCCATCAGAGCGGCCAGCACGCTGTCCACTTTGGTAGGCCTTACGATGGATCTGATCATCAACATATCCGTCACCTCGTTTCTTTTTCTGCGCGTAGGGATGTTCTGCGGCTCAGCCTGCCAGGCCGTGCTTGATCAAGAGTTTTTCCAGTTCGTCCGTGTCCATGGGTTTGGGCACCACGTGCCGCTCGTTGTTTTCGATTTTCGAGGCCAAAGTCCTGTATTCAGCGGCCTGTGAGTGCTCCGGATCGTACTCGATGACGGTTTTGCGGTTGATTTCAGCCTTTTGCACCATGTTGTCGCGCGGCACAAAGTGGATCATGTACGTGCCCAGTCGGTCCGCGAAGGCTTCGATCATCTCTTGTTCGTTGTCCACCTTGCGGCTGTTGCAGATGAGTCCGCCCAGCCGTACACCGCCACCTTCTGCAAATTTGACGATACCTTTGCAGATGTTGTTGGCCGCGTACATGGCCATCATTTCACCGGACACCACGATGTAGATCTCTTTGGCTTTGCCTTCTCGAATGGGCATGGCAAAACCACCGCAGACCACGTCGCCCAAGACATCGTAAAAGGCATAATCGAGCTTCTCGCTCTCCGCATACGCTCCCAGTTGTTCCAGGAGGTTGATGGAAGTGATGATTCCTCGGCCCGCACAGCCCACTCCCGGTTCCGGTCCGCCTGATTCCACGCAGATGGTGCCCTTGAACCCGGGCTTGCGGATGTCTTCGAGTTCCACGTCTTCGCCTTCGGCCCTCAGGGTGTCCAGCACTGTCTTCTGGGAGAGACCTCCGAGCAGGAGCCTCGTGGAATCCGCTTTGGGATCGCACCCGACCACCATGACCTTGCGACCCATCTCGGCCAAACCTGCAACCGTATTTTGTGTGGTGGTGGACTTCCCGATGCCGCCCTTACCGTAAATTGCGATTTTTCTCATCATGTTCACCATGGTTCCTTTGTTCAACTTGACCGGGATAGAGCAACATGCGTGCCATAAGAAGCGCTTGGCGCTGGATGTTTGTAATATGCTGTTATAATGAGGCATAATTGTGAGACAGGCAGAAGAGCTACGCGGAAGGTACGGGGGCCTGTCTGGTGGGTTTACAAAAACGTCACTATGCCTTGTTACTTTTTTGTAACATCCGTAGGCCCCGACGTGTTTTTCCGCGAAAGCCAGTGCAGGGATCTTGGCGGCCATTTTTTCTTGACAGAGCCACGGGCCTCAGCATAATCTTCCCCTCACGTCAGATTTCTTGTCCTCGTTGGAAACACTCCCATGTATGTGCACGCCGGCTTTACTTGAAGACGCTCACAAAATGCCACCCGTGGTTGGTGAGCACAGGGCCGGGCTGATACCTCCCTTTTCTCGTCCTTGAAGATAGACACATCGTGCGTCGGCGTTCCGCGAACCCGCTGGGCAGCAACGAGCGCGCAGATACACGAGAGTCATGTTTCGATCGCCATCTTGCCATGCTCTGCGTCACGGCACCGAACGCTCCAGGTTTCGGATCGTACGGTTTCATGAGGTAGCCTATTCATGCGGCTTTGACAGCCGTGAATAGACCAAGCGCCTTCCCGCTGCCGCGTCGCGTTTCGTGGGTACGGTAGATACTGATCCCCGATTGGCATGACTCTTCCCTGTGTCCGATTCGTCCGCTGCATGAAGCCCCTGCGCAACCGGTCTGGTTTTGGACAAAGCCAGGACCGGATAGTCTCACCGAACTCTCTCCCCTTATCACGGTGGTAACCAACGCTGGATTTGCAGCCGCCTAAAGGACTGCATGCGTAGCAATTCAGTCAAGTTACGTGCTTGACATCACTCATGCCCGATTTCGCCAGCATGAACCATTCGGCCTGCACTTTTGTGCAACGGCCATACACCACGAAGGAGAAGCAAGAACCATGAATAGCAACACCAGGATGACCTTTTCATCCCACCCCAGGCGTCGCGAAGCTCTGCTGCCGATCCTGCAAGAGGTGCAGGAAGACCAGGGATACCTGACCCCCGAAGCCATGGAAGCTGCTGCACGCTATTGCCGCGTCCATCCGGTCGAGGTCTTCGGTACCGCGACCTTTTATGCGCAGTTCAAGTTGAAGCCTGCGGGAAAGAAGACGCTCATGGTGTGTCAGGGCACGGCCTGTCATGTCATGGGTGGCGCGCAGGTGCTGGAAGAAATCAAAAAGAGACTGGGCATTGAGCCTGGTGACACGACAGAAGACGGCATGTTCACTCTTGAGACGGTTGCGTGCATAGGCGCGTGTGCCCTCGCGCCGACCATGGTGGTGAACGGGGACACCCTCGGCGCAGTAAAGGCTGAAGAAATCAAGGAGGTTCTGCATGCGGCCCGTGAAGAATAGTGTGCAGCAGGACACAAAGCGTCACATGCTCGTATGTCGCGGAACCGGCTGCGAATCCCAAAAGGCTAATCTCTTGTACTTTGCGTTGCAGAGTGAGTTGAGCAGAGCCGGTCTGGGCGACTCGGTTGACGTCATCTTTACCGGGTGCCGGGGACTCTGCCAAAAAGGTCCTACCGTGCTGATCGAGCCGACAGGCACTTTCTATTGCAATGTGAAGCCGCAAGACGCGGAAGAGATCGTCGAGTCTGACCTGAAAAACGGAAAGAGAGTTGAACGACTGCTGTTCACCGATGCCAAGACCGGTGAAATCGCAGCCACGTACAAGGAAATCAAGTTCTTTGACTCCCAGCGCCGCGTGGTCCTGCGCAATTGCGGGTTCATCAATCCCGAGTCTATCGAGGACTACCTCCAGGCAGGAGGGTACGAGGGAATTCAGAAGGCTCTTACCATGCCTTCGAGCGCGGTCAGAGAGGAAGTCACACGCGCGGGTCTGCGCGGTCGCGGGGGTGGAGGATTTCCCACGGGCCTGAAATGGGAAATCTGCGCAAAACAGCCCGAAAATCAGAAGTACCTGATCTGTAATGCGGATGAAGGGGATCCGGGCGCATTTATGGACCGCGCCATTCTTGAAGGCGATCCTCACCGGGTCGTGGAAGGAATGATCATTGCCGGGTACGCAATCGGTGCGACCAAAGGGTACATTTACGTGCACGCGGAGTACGCTCTCGCGCATGAACGGTCTCGCAAGGCAATCGAACAGGCTGCCACATACGGTTATCTCGGGCCTCAAGTGTGTGGCTCGGATTTCAGCTTTGACATCGAGATCAAGCTGGGAGCGGGTGCGTTTGTGTGCGGAGAAGAAACCGCTCTGATTTCCTCCATTGAAGGCAAACGCGGCATGCCTACCCCGCGGCCGCCATTCCCCGCAGAGAAAGGGTTGTTCGGAAAACCGACCAACATCAACAACGTGGAGACCCTCGCCAACATTCCCGTCATCTTGACACAAGGCAGCGACGGGTTTGCGAGCATCGGGACCGAGAAGAGCAAAGGCACCAAGGTCTATGCCTTGGCAGGAAAGATTGCGTGCAGCGGACTCGTGGAAGTCCCTATCGGCACGCCTCTGAGAACAATCGTGGAAGATATTGGCGGCGGAGTCCTCAACAAACGTAAATTCAAGGCCGCACAAACCGGAGGCCCCTCTGGTGGGTGCATTCCCGCTGAATACTTCGACATACCCATGGATTACGAAAACCTGACCGAGATTGGCTCCATTATGGGGAGCGGGGGCTTGATCATCACAGACGAAACTACCTGCATGGTGGACCTCGCGAAGTTCTTTCTCGGCTTCACCCAGAGAGAGTCCTGCGGCAAATGCGTCCCCTGCCGCCTGGGCACCAAGAGAATGTTGGAGATCCTCACCGCTATCTGCAAGGGAGAGTCTTCACTCGAAGAACTGGATCAGCTCATCGCGTTGGCACACGACGTAAAAGCCGGATCTCTGTGCGGTCTGGGTCAGACAGCGCCCAACCCGGTGCTTTCCACGATCCGTTTCTTCAGAGACGAATATGAAAGCCACATTCTCAAGAAAGAATGTCCTGCGCGGGTTTGCGTCGACCTGATCAAATTCCAGGTGAACGAAGAGGTGTGCAAGAAGTGTGGCGCATGCTTCAAGGCATGTCCCGCGGGCGCCATCACCTGGGAAAAGAAACAACCCGCGTACATAGACACGAACAAATGTGTCAAATGCCGCTCCTGCATCCAGGCGTGCAGGTTCCATGCAATCGACTGATCACTACACCCACACAGTGTGGGGATATTTTGAAGTTCAGCGCATAGCTTCAAGAGAGAGAATAAGATGGATAAAGAACGGATTACCTTGACCGTAAACGGTAAGGATTTCAACGGGAAGATCGTCTCGGGCACCAAAGGGCAGACCGGTACTCCAGGTCTTGCGGGATAACGGCGTTTACGTTCCTACGTTATGCTATCATCCCAAGATGCCCGCGCACGGAGGATGCCGGCTCTGTATCGTGGAAATAGAAAAGATGCGGGGACTCCCGCCTTCCTGCACCACTCCGGCTGCCGATGGCATGGTGGTTCACACCCATACCGAACGTGTGGTGCAGGTACGTAAGACAGTCCTGGAGCTGCTCCTGGCCTATGGTGATCATAACTGTTTGTTCTGTGAATCAAATGGGGCCTGTGAGCTACAAAGGCTCGTGTATGAGCATGGGATCGCACGCGTTCCTTTCGACCCTCATGTCGTTCCTGTGCCCAAGGACGACACGAATCCACTGATCGTAAGAGACCACAACAAATGTGTGCTGTGCGGCAGGTGTGTCAGAGCATGCCTCTCCGTTCAGGCGAATGGCGTGATCGATTTCGGGGGTCGCGGTTCGGATTCCTTTATCACCACATTCAACAACACGTCGCTCAAGGAGTCCAACTGCGTGTACTGCGGCCAGTGCGTGCAGGTATGCCCGGTGGGAGCTCTCACAGAAAAGAAGGCAATCGGCAAGGCACGTGCGTGGGAAACCCGGAAGGTTCGTACCGACCTGTACCTATTGCGGCGTAGGATGTCAGATGTGGCTCCATGTGAAAAACGGTCGCATCACCAAAGTGACTGCCGTTGAAGGCGCGGCACCCAACGACGGGCGTCTCTGTGTAAAAGGCCGTTTCGGTTATGATTTCATTTACTCCGAGGAGCGGCTTACTACCCCGTTGATACGGGAGAACGGTGGGTTCCGGGAGGCATCCTGGGACGAGGCGCTCAATCTGGTTGCGAGCCGATTCCGAGAGATCATGGCCACACATGGTCCGGATGCCTTGGCAGGCGTCAGCTCGTCCCGCAGCATCAACGAAGACTCGTACAATATGCAGAAGCTGTTTCGTGCAGTGATCGGAACCAACAACATCGACAATTGCGCGCGTACCTGCCACGCGCCCACAGTGACCGGGCTGGCAATGTCTTTCGGTTCCGGGGCCATGACCAACTCTTTCGCGGATTTCGCCAAGGCCAAGATGATCCTTGCCATAGGCACCAATATGACCGAGGCTCATCCGGTTGCGGGCACCTTCATCAAGAATGCGGTAACCAACGGCGCGGAACTCTATGTGGTGGATCCCCGACGTATCGAATTGGCCGACATTGCAGACGTGCACCTGCAGATCAACGTGGGAAGCGACATCGCGCTCCTGAACGGGCTCATGCATGTGCTCATCACCGAAGGTCTTTACGACAAGGAATATACTGCCACATGCTGCACGGGATTCGAAGAGCTCAAGAAAAAGGTGAGTGAATTTCCGCCCGAGAGGGCCGCGGAGATAAGCGGCATCGATGCGGACACGATTCGGCAAGTGGCACGGCGTCTGGCTTCGGTGAAACCTGCGATGCTTGCGTACTGTCTCGGCATCACCGAGCATACGTGCGGTGTACACAACGTGGTGTCTTGCGCAAACTTGCAGATGCTGTTGGGCAACGTGGGTTTCGAGTGCGGCGGAGTGAATCCCATAAGAGGACAGAATAACGTGCAGGGCGCTTGTGACATGGGAGCCCTCCCGAACGTGTTTCCCGGTTATCAGAAGGTGGACGACCCGCATGCCCAGGCCAAGTTCAGGGCCGCGTGGGGTGTAGAGAGCCTCCCGGACAAGCCCGGACTCATGATGCCTTCCATGCTGGAAGGGTTGCTTGACGGCCGGATCAAAGCCTTTTACGTCTTCGGCGAAAACCTGGCCAACACGGAACCGGACATCGCACACGTGGAGCGATGCCTTCAGGCCGCGGAGTTTCTCGTGGTCCAGGACAATTTCCCCAACGAAACGACCCGGTTCGCGCACGTGATTCTCCCCGCAGCCGCGTGGGGTGAAAAGAATGGGACGTACACCAACAGTGAACGCCGGGTCAACAGGGTGCGAAAAGTCAGCCGGCCGCCGGGGGTATCCAAACCGGATTGGGAGATATTCCGAGACCTTGCCCGACACATGGGCCATGAGTGGACATCTGCCAGCGCACAAGATCTGTGGGACCACGAGATTGCGGAACTTGCCCCGCAAATGACGGGAATCAAGTACGCACGCATCGAAGGCGATGGCCTTCAATGGCCTGTCCCGAGCCAGGACCATTGCGGCACCACCACGATGCACAGAG
Organism: uncultured delta proteobacterium; assembly: GCA_963760985.1. Classification (GTDB taxonomy): domain Bacteria; phylum Desulfobacterota; class Desulfomonilia; order Desulfomonilales; family Desulfomonilaceae; genus JACRDG01. The sequence goes on from CAVXFM010000006.1 coordinate 146,004, forward strand.
ACGGTTGTTTCACCTGCGGTCTTGGAAAGTTCATTCCTGTGGACTGGACCCCACCCGCGGAGGTCCCGGACAAGGACTATCCGTTTGTATTGTGTACGGGCCGCAGGCTCTACCATTACCACACCCGTACCCAGACCGGACGCGCTGCGGGTTTAAACGATCTTCTGGGAGAGGAGACTGCCGACATGTCCCCTGAAGATGGCAAAGCCGCAGGAATCGAAAACGGCGAGATAATTCGGGTGCTATCGCGCCGCGGTGAAGTGCGCGTAAGAGCCAAGCTGACCGATCGGGTTCCGCGCGGAATGGTATGGATGTCCTTCCATTTCCGAGAGGCATGCGCCAACTGGTTGACCAATCCCGTGTTCGACCCGATCAGCGAGACCGCAGAATATAAGGCCTGTGCGGTGGCCGTTGAGCGCCTCTGACCCGAGGAGTCAGGGAGAACGGTCGTTCTGAGTCATTGTGGCGGGAAACCTTTTTTTGCGCCAACACCCGTCACAATGCTCGCCCAACCAGTCAGCCCCTTTGCAACCTGCCTGACCTGCCCCGCGCACACAGCCTCTTGTAGGACAGCTCAAGAGATTGTACAGCGGATCCGCCCCATGGCCTCATCAGCCGGGTGAGCAAGCTAATGTATGACATTCACATGTATCCGGAGGTGGGCCATGGGGTGCCTGGGATCGTTGCAGTGGATGATCACCCCCTGACTCTTGTTTCCCGGCGTCACTCCCACCGCGTCGTACGCGACGGTGATTTCGGTCCTTCCCCCGGGGGGAACCTGCCTATCGCTCGCGACTGCGCGGGTGCACCCGCAAGAAGTGCGCACGTCGTCGATGACAAGGGTTGCATTCCCTGCATTGGTTACGACAAACGTCGTTGCCACCTCTTGCCCTTCCTGGACATCTCCAAAATCGTGCTCAAGCCTGTCCACAGCCATGGACGGAGCGTTCGCCGCAACCACAAAGGCGGGAATGGCGCACAGAATACACGAGAAAACGATCCACCAATGTTTCATGAGTGCCGAACATCCTCCTCGATCTGAGATACTCCGAATGCGCATTCATGCAAGTCCGGGGGTAGAGGGAAGTGTCCTTGAGTCGGGGCCGCACACGATCGATCGTCCCACTTAGGTCCGGCGGACCTCCCTCCGACCATCCGAGTCACTTCTTTGATCGCGCATTGGTGAAGTGTACGTGCATCGCGTCTGCGATGATTTCGCATATGGGAAGCCTTATCATCACATATCACGATGCAACATATCGGAAAAGCTTATGGCATATCTCAGACTGACTGTAAAGCGGTACCTGAGGGATGCGGCCACGATTTGGGAAACGATCGATCACCGGGGAAATGCAGGGGCCAAGAAAGAGCAGACCAAGAGGGGAATCGAAAAAAGAGCTAACAGGATGTATCTGAAGAAGAAATCTGATACGAGATCTGTCTGGCACAAACGTGTCCCATAGTCAGCGGAGTCATTGACCGCGCATGTCCAAATCTCATCAACAGCAGATCGCAACTCACGAGGATGGGAAGAGGGATAGTCATGATCCACCCCACGCGTGCACCTCTCGGAGGGCCGGGCGCCTGCTTGAGACACAGACATCGGTCAGAAAGACTGAGACTCTGCGATATGGAAGATTCCCACTCCCTCAAGACCACGGATCATGAACTCCCTCGTGTGGCATAGCCAATTACGAAAATAGCCGGCACCGTATCAGGATGCGTCGATTCCGCACGCTTTTGCGCACTCGGGCCTCTCTCTTTCTTCATTCCGGAACAGCCTCATACAATCCTCATAGCAATCTTCCGCGCCGTATTCATGCTCCCCAGCTTCCTCGACAGACCGCGCCCGGTCGTCACGGGTCTGGTAAGCGTCTTTCGTGGTATCTGTCTGTGAACCCATTATGTTCGTGTCCATGTCATGCCTCCGGTGAAGAAGGGGTTTTTCATCGCAACCGGCCCTTCTCCATAGAATAAGATGCAGGGAAGCGCGAGTGGATTCAGGGCATGCAAAATCGGGAGAGCGATCCACAAAAGCTGTTGCCCGCTGACTTGTAAGGGGCAATATCAGGTGATATGCTTATGCACATTGGTTGCGAAAAGTCTTGTTCGTTTGATTGGGGTCGGGTCTCGAGAGGCCCCTCTCACTTGGAGCTGCCCAGAGCCGTCGAATCTTCGTTCAGGGGATGGCGCACCCCTCTTTCACAAGTACGAGCCATTGGGTCAAAACTTTTGGCAACGGGCATCACTAGTCGTAGGGAGTCAAGAATCATGTCGCGTAAAGGTGAAGTGCGAAAAGAGGACTTCCTGAGGGATCTGCGGTCCGGGATGGCCGACCAGGAATTGATGAGGAAGTACAATCTGACAGCCAGAGGACTCGGAACTCTCTTACGTAATCTCGTGAACGCAAATGTCGTGAGCTTCAGAGAAGTGATTAGAATGGCCAGCGGCCAAGTGAACCTCCCGGAAATCGTTGCGGAGTTGCGAATACGGTCCAGAAAGCAACTCGAATTCCTCATGCCTATTTCCGATTCCGAAGAGCCGGACAATGTGGGGCTCGTGTACGATATCTCGGATGATGGCGTCGGCACCAGGGGACTGAAAACGGAGATGCACGAGATAAGGACCTTGGTCATCCCCGCGGACGACTACTTCCGGATGGAACCCGTCATCTTCAAGGGGGTCTGCCGCTGGGTCGAGAAAAAGGAAGACCGATGGGAAAGCGCGGCAGGGTTCAAGGTTGCTCACCTGATGCGAGGCAGCCTCACGGAGCTACAGGAAATCATACGGGCCCTGAATCCGGGAACAAACAGTCTCTGACAAATACGTACTCTCACTGATCGCCTTGCCCCATGAATGACACGAGAGCTGTCTCTAAACGATCCAGCTCCAGTTCCAGCTGTTGGCAAGCCTCCTGTGCGTCGGTAAGGTCTCCACTCTTGCCTAAGGTTTCAAGTCTGTGCGCCGCATTCATGGCCCTATGACCGCCAAGAGCGCCCGCGCTCCCTTTTACCTTATGTGCGGTGCGGGCTATCAGGCCTGCATCCCCATTCGCGATGGCCCCTCGGAGAGCGAAAAGACGTTTTGGGTTTTCCTCCAGGAACAAATGAACGATTTCCCTGAGTATGTCATGGTCGCCGGTCACACGATCCAGGAGTTCATTCCCATCCAGAACCTCCTCATTACAGAGTGATACCACCATAGCCTCCGAAATGACTTTCCCAGGAACGAGACTGTTTATGATTTCCGCAAGATGCTTACTTCCTACCGGCTTGGACAAATATGCGTCCATACCGCATGCCAAGAACTTCTCCCTGTCTCCCTTCATCGCATGGGCCGTCAACGCGACAATCGGCACCCTTTCTTCTGAGTCCTCTTCCAGCTGACGGATAAATTTCGTGGCTTCTACGCCATCCGTGCCAGGCATCTGAATGTCCATCAAGATCAGGTCGAACTTCTGTTTCTCGAACGCATACAACGCTTCCCGACCGTTTTCCGCAACTACCACTCCATGCCCCATCGTTTCGAGCATGGCCACTACCATTTCTCGATTAATCGCATTGTCCTCAGCCAGGAGTATGTTGAGACGCCGGTTTCCTCCGTGCACGTGCTCCCCGAGGTCTGGAGTGCTGCTACCCATATCCGGTTGCGTGATTCTTGTCGCCGCGGCAAGAAGGTCCGATTCCTTGACAGGCTTGGTCACGTATTCGGCCACCCCCAGTGACGTGCGCCAGGACACCTCACCGGACGCGCCAGGGGAGGTGAGCATGATGATCGGCAAAGAATCCAAGTAGGATCTCTCTTTGAGAGCTTCAACAAGACCATGACCGTCAATTCCCGGCATGATCTCATCGACCAGTAAGAAATCGAACGTTTGTCCATTTTGGCAAGCCCGTTCCATGGCTGCCAACGTGTCCCGCGCACTTGACACGGCAGTAGGGTTCATTCCCCAGGAGATCAGGACATCCCGTACCAGGCTCCTGGCTGTCACGTTGTCATCTACTATCAGCGCAGACAGGCCATGCACGCGGGTCAGATCCTCTTCCACGTCTCTGAACTCGGGCTCTCTGCGGACTGCAAGTCTCACGACGAAATGAAAGGTGCTTCCAATGCCGACTTCGCTCTGCACCCAAATTCGTCCTTCCATCATCCTGACCAGCCGAGAGGAAATGGCCAAGCCAAGCCCGGTCCCACCGTATTTTCTGGTGGTTGAGGCATCCACCTGTTCAAAGATGTCAAAGATCTTTTCTTGTGCTTCCGCGGCAATCCCGATGCCTGTGTCAGTGACAGAGAAATGCAAATGGATCTCGTCCCCGGATTCTTCTTCAGCTTCGACCCGCAGGACGATCTCTCCAGTCTCGGTGAATTTGGCGGCATTGCCGATCAGGTTTCGTATTATCTGACCGAGCCGTCTCGGATCACCCACCATTGTCTTGGGTAACGATGGAGGAACGTGGCAGATCAATTCGATGCCTTTTGCGTGGGCCCGTACCGAGACCACTCCCACACTCTCAGCGATACAGTCTCTCAGGTTAAATTCCGTGCGGTCAAGATCGAACTTTCCTGCCTCGATCTTGCTAAGGTCCAATATGTCGTCAATCAGTCCAAGCAGTGAATTCGATGATGCTTCAACGCCTCTAAGATACCGCTGCTGCTCTTCGGTCAACCGAGCGTTCAGCGAGAGCTCGATATTTCCCATAATTCCGTTGAGTGGCGTGCGCAGCTCATGACTCATGTTGGCCAGAAACTCGCTCTTCGCCCGGTTGGCAGCCTCAGCGTCACCCCGCAACTTCTCCGCAATGGCGAGGGCTCTCTGAAGTTCGTCCTCTGCCCGCTTTCGCTCGGTGATTTCTTTCTTCAGTTGTACGTTTGCTTTCCATAACTGCCGCGTGCGTTCCTCGACACGACGTTCCAGTTCCGCGTGCGCTTTTCCTAGGGCTTCCTCTGCTTGCTTTCGCTCGGTGATGTCCGATACGGTGGTGCGACACCTGCCTAATTGGCCGGATTCGTCCTGTATCGCCACAGACTCCATCCGTACATGAAAATGAGTACCATCGTCTCTACACAGCTCTAATTCGCATGCCTGCTTGGACTTAGTCTGAAAGACCTGCTGGAGGTGCAAATAGTACGCATCCTCGCACTCTCGACACACGAACCGAGAGAAAGGTCTCTCGATTAATCCCTGTCTATCTTGGCCCAAGAGTCGGACCGCGGTGAGATTGGCTTCCAGAATAAGCCCTTTATCGTTCAACGTGACATAGCCGACCGGCGCGAAGTCGTACAGGTCCAGATAGTTGTCCTTCAATTCTTCCAGTTTAACCTGAGCTTGGCGTAGCTCCTCGTTCTGCATTTCCAGTAAGATCTGATGGACTTGCAATTCGTGAATTAACTGCCCCATCTCATGACTGGAGAGGTCTGATCGTTCCAGGAGGTGCCTGCGTGTTTTCGGTGAGGCCGGTTCAATCTGCGCGGACCAGCGGGATTTCCCAAAATGCGCCTCAAGTCCCGCGTCGCTCTCGCTCTGAGTCTTCAATCCCCATATCTTTGTGAGAAGCCGGTGTCGTTCAATGGCATAGTTGATGGCACGTGACAGAATATGTCGATCCCACCGGTCTTTGATAAGGTAGTCCTGAGCTCCTTTTCGTAATGTCTCGATCGCGAGGGCTTCGTCGTCCAGGCCGGAGAGTACCACTATGGGAGTAGCAACGGCGTACGCGCGGACCTCCACGAAGGTCTCCAATCCCTGGCTATCGGGTAACCCCAGGTCCAGTACCACCACCTGGAAATCTTCGTGTGCCACACGTTCCTTCGCTTCCGCAAGAGTTTGCACGTGAGAGATGGCGAATCTCGCGCCTTTCGCCTCCTCCAAGGCCTCTTTGAGAGCCAGCGCGTCCACGGGATTGTCTTCAACCAGCAAAAGGTGAACTGTTTCCGTTCCCACGTGACCTCTCCGCACCGATCTTTATTTTCTCGGGAGCTTCATCGGAGTGAAGTCAGAACTCTCCGAGGGATTCCAAGACCGCGGCAAATTGCACCGTATCAACCGGCTTGGAAATGAAAAGTCTTCCTGTACCTCGTAACTTGTCCACATGTCCGTTTGGCTTTCTGAAGTCGGCACCATGGTAACGGGAACGTGTCTCATAGCCGCGTGCACGGATTCAGATACTCCTGGCTGGCAGGCGTCGTGCCTCCGAAGTGTAAAGCGGCCGGTCGGTCGCAGCAGAGGAAGGATTACGCCTGGCTTAACTGCTTCTGCGCACTCAGGCACCAGTGTTGGATCCTTCTTGACATCAGTCGGGACTCTTCGTCCATCCGTCTCGGGCATACGCAAATCCAGCATGGGAGGCTTCCCTCCCGGGCATGAACTCCGAGTGGTGGCGGAACCACTGCCTAAATCCCCATGAAACGGTACCCTCAAGTAGCCGAGCGGGTCAAGAAGATTTTCGGAGCGAGAAGCTTTGCGCTTGTATACATCATAGAGTGAGCCCATTGCGATTCGCTGCAACCTTGGGGAACAACTTTAGGTGGGCCACACCGCTCAGCCTGTCGCACATGATTGGCTCTTGGAACGCGGGAGAAGACCTGGCGCTGACTTTGAAAGCAATTGATGCATCCCTGGTCTACAGAAAGGAAAGATATCAATAACCATAATCCACCTGCCTTGGCACACGGGGCAAGTTCTGCCAATGGAGAGCCCCTATCGGACTCACTACTCCCGGGCTCGAATCATATCTCTTCGATCTCGCGTCAATGGATGTTTCAGCTCCTCGTCCTCGGCAACGAATTGTCTGACTTGTTCGTCCGGTAAACGAAGTCGGAGAGCAAGAGCGAATATCGCCAAACAGAAGAAAGTTACTATGACCATGTCCGGACCGTGAGATAGGATTCCGAGTCCATGACCGTAGCTTCCCGTGTAGGAGATGAGCCCCATACCGATTAAATAGGGCCATATCCATGCCGACTCTCGCCAATTCAAGGGATTCCGCTGCTTCCGCTGGGCCCTCCCGAGGGCCAAAAAGACAAGCCCGATGCACGCGGCCAGTAACACTTTCCAATTGGTGTCCCAACCCGTCCAGGTACACAACGTACCCCACAAAGACAAAGCATATTGCTGAATAGGCTATCGCGCAAGGCACGCGAAAAGGCCTTGCCAAATCGGGCATTTGATACCGAAGCGCCGCCAGGGAAACCGGTCCGAAAGCCAGAGAGAGGACCACTGATGAACTGATGAAACCGACCAGCTCCGCCCAAGCAGGAAAGGGCAGGAAGACGATCATCCCGACGACGAAATTGAAGATCAGACTCCATACCGGAACCTTGAAACGGTTGACCCGCTCAAATATAGCCGGAAACTGGCCGTTCTTTGACATGGCATAATTGATCCGAGCGGTAGCCCCGGTAGCGGCGAAACCGGTCCCGGACGGTGAAATCACCGCGTCGATGTACAGGGCGAACGCGAGCCACGTTAAGCCTAGTAGGGTCGCGAAGCGCGCGAAAGGCCCTCCTGGAACTTTCTCCGAGATATTCTGCCAGCCTTGTTTCAGGTGATCTGGGGGAATCACTCCGATGAACGCCACCTGAAGCAAAATGTATATGACGAGGCTTATGCCCACGGCACCTATTATGGCCAACGGGATGTCACGCTGAGGATTTCTCGCTTCACCAGCCATGTCCAAGGCAGTGCGAAAACCGAAGAGCGAGAAACATTACGCCCCCATCGGAGACAGCCGCGAAAACCCCGCTAAGGCCATTGGGGGCGAATCCCCCCTGTGTGTAAAAATTCTCAAAACGGAATCCCACCGCGATGAGCATTAACGGAGCTACGAGGGGCACGGCCAATTTCCACCACGTGATCGCGGTATTGGTCCTGGTGAACCACTGGACGCCCACAAGATTCACCGCAGTGAAAAGGAGCATGAGAATAGCAGCCACCAGGATACCGTGATGTGTGAGAACCCGCTGCCCTTGGCTCGTCATCGTGAGCCATGGAAGATAATTGGACGCATAGTCGAGAACCGCGGTTACTTCAATCGGTGCGGTTGACACATACGCGATCCAGCAGAGCCACCCCGCGAAAAAACTGTTGAGGGACCCGTGCGAGAAGTGGGGTATGCGTGCGATAGCCCCCGCAACCGGAAACATTCCGCCCAATTCAGCATAGGTGAGAGCAAGTGCGAGCGCAATGAAACCGCCGACTATCCACGAGAGTATTGCTGCCGGTCCGGCTAATTGGGCAGCATAAAGGGACGCGAAGAGCCAGCCCGAGCCGATGACTCCCGCGATCCCCGTGAACAGGAGCCCCACAGCACCGATGCTCCGTGTCAAGGTTTGCTCATGCGATAAATTGTCCTGGTCCATGTCATCCTCCTTGGGCCAGAAGCAAGAAGGCGATCCCTGCGGGTGCAATCTTGGCCGACTCGGCATGGTACGATGGCCGCGATGACGACTCAGTTAATAAAGTAGTTCCATCCGTGCGAAGGGGCAAATTCCCGAACCGTATTTAAAGGTGGCTTTCCCTTTTCCTCGATCACGATCATGGGCGAGACCTTCATGCTTTGGGGAATTTCAGGTCTCCTCTCACAATTCCGGGAACCGGGTTGGTAATGACTCGTGCCTGGACTGGTTGTCCTCGCTCTATTCGCGACATAATATCCACTGCGGCTAAGCTCACATTCCGCACAGGTTCGCATGCTTTTGGTGCATTTTTCATTGACGCCTCCTCGTTCGGCCTCGACGAGGATAGGGTGTAACAAGGTTGTCGGGTTTGGTTCAAAGAGTTTCCCGTATTGGTGTTGGATATCGTCGAGGGGGCTTGCGAGTCTTCAGCCTCCGACGATCGATCGTGAAGTAACGATCAAATTCAAGTCGAATAGTTTCCCGGTCCTTTTCAACAGTTTAGACCATCTGACACCCCTCAATGTCGCTTGATGTGCTCCGCTTTACAAGGTGGTAGACCGGAAGTCCGTATATTTATGTGTCTTGCCGCCGAATAATCCGCGATCACACGATGCGGGCTTGCCGTACGAGCCCAAACGTGGTACGGTGAAATCATCGGGAATGCGCCGTCGACTGCAGTTCTCGTCGTGTGTATGTGTTATTCATTCCCGCTCTCAGTGAGGCCAACCAGGCCTTCTATCGCAATGACTTGTCGAGTTCGGGGTGGCCCCCCGATCCGGTGTGTGGTTGCTTTCTGTCGATTCCCGACTTGTTTCATTCCTTCGACGGTGTCGCCAACGAATCATTTTTGCGCAAATTGACTCGTCATCTTCACGAGGGTCTCTTGAGGTCTGGAAGAGTTCCCTCGCGATATAGTCGGTCGTTCCCCTGCCCTGGCGAGCGGCCGATCATGGGATCCCCGTCACATGAAGCAAGACCCAGGAGGAGATGGACATGTTAAGATGGCTAAAGTCACTTTTTCTCGGTCCACAGCCCGTGGGCCCACCAGAGACACTACGCGCGTTCAAACCTACGGAGCCGACGATTTCAAAAGACTCGGTGAGAGTTGAGGACCAGGCGTTGGTGCTTGAGGCGAAGGAGAAGACAACTGTTAGCCTCTTCGAGGTCAAGCAACCCGATGTCGAACAATGCATACTTACATACCGGGCTAAGGCAAAAGCGGATGAACTTGAAGGGAAAGCATACCTGGAGATGCAGTGCCAGTTGCCTCGCACTGGCGTTCACAGCGCCAAAGGCATAAACAAGGCTCTGGAAGGCCTTGGCGATTGGTCCCAGCTTGAAACCCAGGTCTATCTTCCGCCAGGCCAAAGCCCGGATTTTCTCCGATTGAACTTGATCATGGAAGGGCCTGGCAGAGTCCGTATGAAAGATGTGGAAGTGATCAAGACACCTGTAGCATAGGAGCTGGATGGACCTGATAGCAGGCAGCAGGGCGCTTGGAGCAAGGTCATTCATCAGACTAGTAATCTTTCCTAGATCTTCCGACGGGGATCCTACTCATACCTTCAAAAGAGTTGGGGGCGTTCGTCTCTCTTGCGTGTGAAATGTACCGTCTGAGTACGAAATTCATCCTGGTTCCCAGACACATCCACCCTGGGAGAGTGAGATCTCCACACGGGGTGGAAGATTCCTATGCGTGGTCCCTGATGGGCCAACAGTTTGTAGTGCACGCCGGCGAGGGGGGCAGGTTGCCAACCGCGCTCGTGGCTTGAGTTTGCCACCGACCTTGAGAACCTGAGGGGAACAAATAATCAGAAGAAGCTTTCCCAAAAATCTTAGGTGCGGTTCCGTAAAACTTGACCTGAAGTCTGCTTCAAAGTACAGTTTGTGGCGGGTCAACCTTTTTGTTTCTCCGTCAGACATGAAGAGGAGACAGGATTGATCGAGATCATCGACCGTGAGGAATCCCATGAAAAGAGCATATCTTGTTGCCCTCTGTCTAGCCGTTGCGATTGCGCAGACAGTTTTGGCAGCCGAGATCAAAGATTCAGAATCTGCAACACACGGAACGGACTCTGCCGCACACCGAATAGTGGATACGTACACCTTTCCGGGTTTCAAGGTCATCCAGTTCAAACTGCCGGTTCTCTCCGTGTATTCCTACCTGCTGATAAGTGACGGAGAGGCCTTGCTGGTGGACCCTGTGCGCGATGTATCCTTTTACCTGGAAACCGCGAAAAAAGAAGGCGCAAAGATCAAGGGCGTCTATTTGACTCATTCCCATGCGGATTTTGTGGCAGGTCACACGGAAATCAAGAATGCCCTCCATGTGCCGATTTACCAGAGTCACCGGTCGGGTGTGAAATATCCCATTAAGGCGACGGATGAGAAGTCCGCAGTGAAGGTCGGAAAAGCTACCCTGAAATTCATGGATACCCCTGGCCACACACCCGATGGCCAGTGCTGTGCCGTTTACTCCCATGACGATCGAGACAAGCCCAAACTCCTGTTCACAGGCGACGTGCTTTTTGTAGGAAGCGTAGGGCGACCGGACCTCATGGAAGGAACCGTCCCGGCAGCCTGGTTGGCATCGGCAATGTATGATTCATGGAACAAAAAGCTCTCGAAGCTCCCGGACAGCGTCACCATTTTTCCCGCGCACGGAGCAGGATCTCTTTGCGGAGCCCATCTTGGCGACGAACCAAAATCGACCATCGGTCACGAAAAGGCATCCAATCCGTACCTCAAGGCAAAAGGGAGAGGTGAGTTTGTCGCTCTGGTTCTTCAGGGCCTCCCGGACGCACCCCAGTATTTTAAACACAACGCAAAGATGAATCGGGACGGGCCGCGGCCGGTGGATTGGAACGCTCCCACGCCTCAAGCGGTCAAGCCGACTTCCGACCTTACCAAGCCCGATAAATACTTTCTGGTTGATCTGAGAGACGCGGCAACTTATGCGAAAGGGCATATTCCCAATTCAGTCAACATTGCAGCCAGGGGGAGACTTGAGAACTGGGTAGGGACTATGGTTCCCTGGGGAGCCAGGCTTGTATTGGTAGGTGACCCGGACCTGCTCAAGGAAGCCCTTTATCGACTTCATCGGGTAGGGTACAAGGCCGACGTGATAACCCCTGCAGCGTGGAATCGCTCGAAACTCCCCATGAAGAAAGGGAATCCGATCTCTCCCAAGGACCTGTACGCACTTATGAAAACAGGGGAAGCTCCACTCGTGGTTGACGTACGTCTGCCCGCGGAATGGATGGCCCTCCGTATAGGAACTGTCCTCAACCTGCCCCTCAGCCATCTGGCCGAGCTCTCCGCAAAGCTTGACCCCGCACAACCCGTAATTGTCGTGTGCAATTCGGCCTATCGTTCGAGCATGGCCACAGGAATCCTCGAACGGCAGGGTATCAAGCAGGCCCGTAGTTTGGAAGGTGGAAGTAAGGCTTGGATGGAGGCCGGTCTGCCGGTTTATCAGGGAGAGAAACCTCCTGGCGCGGCTCTCGTGCCCAGCAAGGCCGTGCCCAAAGTATCACCACCCGAGAAAGATGAGGGGACTGCTGCGAAAAGCGCCCCCAAACCTACGGTTCCCGATGAAGGCTGCTGACTTCATGAAGGGCCGGATATGGACGTTCAAAGGCAATAGCGCTTGAGATGTCCTGAGTGAAACACATCAAGAGATTGAGGAGGTAGGTATGGTAACGAAAAAGAGTATAATTTTCTTTCTGTTTCTGTGTCTCGTGGGAACGTCAGTGGCTTTTGCGGGAGCGACCTCAGAAGCTGACAGACCGCGCATTCCGCTCATCGGCGAAACCGCACCATCCTTTAAGGCGGAGACTACGCAGGGTATGATAAACTTCCCTGAGGATTTCAAAGGGAAATGGGTGATATTGTTTAGTCATCCAGCAGACTTCACCCCGGTTTGCACGACAGAATTCATGACATTTGCGACAATGATGCCCGAGTTCGAGGCACTGAACTGCAAACTTGTCGGTCTGTCGATTGATAGTATCTACAGCCATATCGCTTGGTTAAGAACTATAAAGGAGAAACTCCAATATCGGGGAATGAAAAATGTGGAGGTCACCTTTCCCCTGATCGCGGACCTCAAGATGGATGTGGCAAAGAAGTACGGTATGGTGCAGCCGTCTGCAAGTGATACCCAGGCCGTCCGAGCCGTGTTTTTCATTGATCCCGAGAGCAAGATTCGAGCCCTCATCTACTATCCGTTGTCAAACGGACGCAACTTCAAGGAAATCAAAAGACTGCTGATTGCCATGCAGACTTCCGATGCTCACCATGTAGCGACACCTGCGGATTGGCAACCGGGAGACGATGTGATCGTACCTCCTCCCGGCTCTTGCGGAACAGCTAAGCAACGCATGGACGTGAAGCATAAGGATGTGCACTGTTTCGACTGGTTCTTCTGCTTCAAGAAATTGCCCAAGGAGCCGACGGCCAAGCCTGCCAAGAAGTGAGGACCGTGACATCAACCGGCGGAAGCGTCTCATCATCACCGCTTCCGCCATAACTTTTCTCCAGGAAGGGGCCTGGGAAGGAATCTCTTCATCTCCATACATAGCTGACGATGGAGAGGAACGAGAAATAAGACGGCTTTCTGAGCGATCCGAAGGCTCCGTCCGATTTGCTCCTTCGACGTCGGCAGAGAAAATGTGCGGAGTTCGCCGGAACTTCGCTTCGATACCGCCCCGAGGTACTGGCCTCAGCCCGCATCCTGTCCTGTCATACACGTGATACGGATTCGCTTTCAAATTTATCACTTGGTTGCGGCTTCAAGCTGGGGATCTCACTCGCTACGGACGACGCAAGGCCGTCTGATCACTTCGCTCATGAGACCCCCAGCCCTATAATCTCACTTGTTTGAACGCGAATCCGTATGAAAGCGCATTCCCATGAAAGTCCCCTTCGATGGCAGACTTTCATCGTTCGTTGTGGCGGTTACCGCCATGGGGGTTGGTATTCCCCGTAGTGCCGTGAAAGGGCTCCAGGTAACCCTTCGGGGACGGGCAGGATTTGACTCATTGTCTTTCTTGATATAACCTGAGGTATCCATCGGGATTTCGGTGAGTATCCCGCCTTTGCACACAGGAGCGCTTGGGGGAGGGCCGATGAAGGAGGAGGAACTGACAAAGAATGAATTGGTGGAAAAACTGGGGGCCCTTCGTCGTAGAGTTGAAGAATTGGAGGCCGGACTGGCATGTCCAACGAAGTCCGGACCAGAAGGTCGTAAGAGACCTCCCACCCGGACCGCTGGTCAGGGTGAAGGTGGTTTAGAGCCCATTTCCACAGAACCCAATGAAATCGTGGAGGACTACCGTTCGGTGGTCCAGAGCGCCAGCGAAGCCATTTGCATTATCCAGGACGGTCTGCTGAAATTCGCCAATCAAGCGGGAACCCACCTCACGGGCTATTTGGAAGGTGAACTCCTCTCCATGGCCTTCGCGGCCCTTGTGCATCCCGACGATCTGGAAGAGTTGGTCCGTATCTACATGATGAGACTGCGTGCTGAACACGTTCCTCCAGGACATCGTTTTCGGATCATTACCAAAGCGGGGGCGGTAACGTGGGTCGAATCTTGGTCTGCCTCCATAATCTGGAAGGGACAACCCGCAGTCCTCTCCATGATTCGGGGTGTGAACGAAAAGGTCCAGGAGGAGGAGCGGCTCAGACTTGCGCATGATGAGCTTGACCGACAAGTTCAGGAAAGAACGCGGGAGCTCCAGGTAATGAACGAGGAGCTGCTTCAGGAGGTACGAGAGCGACAAAGAGCGGAACTGTCGGCCCGAGAAAGTGAGGACCGGTTTCGAAGACTTCTGGAGCATTCCCCGTTGGGAATCGCAGTAGCAGGCACTCACGGGAAAATTGAGTATGTGAACAATAAGTTCACTGAGCTATTTGGTTACACATTGAAGGACATCCCCACGCTTGAAGATTGGTGGCGTCTCGCCTATCCGGATTCTCAACATGGGGAGAGAGTCAAGTCTGAATGGCTCCAGGCAACCAAAGAGTCAGGAGAAAAGGGAGCGGAAGCTGAACCGGTCGAGCGGAAAGTGAGATGCAAGGATGGCAGAATCTGTGTGATCGACTTCAGAAAAACCGTGGTAGACACGTGGGTCATACACACCTTTCACGATGTCACGGAGAAGAAACTGCAGGAACAGGCGTTGCTGGAAAGTGAACAGATGTTCCGTCTGCTTTCAGAGCAGTCTCTGATGTCCATAGCCATTCTTCAGGACGGAGTGTACCAATATGCGAACCAAGCTATGTCAGACTTGTGCGAGTATTCCCTGGAGGAGATTCTCACCTGGCGGCCTGAAGAGTTTCTTGCAGTAGTTCATCCTGCCGACCGAACGCTGGTGATGGAACAGGCCAGGATGAAACAGGCAGGCGACGCTCGCCAGCAAACGAAGTATGCGTTTCGGATACTTACGAAATCGAGTGTGCCCAAGTGGGTGGAAATCTATTCCAAGACCATTCAGTTCAAGGGGCGCCCGGCAAACCTTTTAACCATGCTGGACATCACCGATAGAAAGCAGTCTGAAGATGCCCTGCGGATGTCGGAACAGAAATACCGTACCATTCTGGAGACGATTGCAGACGGATATCACGAAGTCGATTTGGCGGGCAACCTCACGCTGGTGAATGATTCGATGTGCGAGATTTTGGGGTACTCACGAGAAGAGCTCCTTGGAATGAACTATCGACAGCTGATGAACGAACAAAATGCGAAACAGATTTTCGAAGCATATCACGCGGTTTTCAAGTCGCGAGTTTCCAATCCCGAATTTGCCTATCAGGTGTTCCGAAAGGACGGCAGGGTGAGGGATGTCTCTGTTTCAATAGCCCTCATTAGGGACAATGTCGGAAGAGCCACGGGGTTCCGTGGTATTTTCAGAGATATTACGGAACGCAGGCACCTGGAAGAACAGCTAAGACAAGCGATGAAAATGGAAGCGATCGGAAGATTGGCAGGAGGCATAGCTCATGATTTCAATAACCTCCTTACCGTCATCACCGGGTACGCCACCATGATATCCCTGGAGAGTTCTCAGGACATTGGGCTTGCGAGAAAGATGGATCAGATTCATCGGGCAGCCGGGAGGGCCGCTGATCTCACGAGACAGCTCTTGGCTTTTAGCCGTAAACAGTTGCTGTCTGTCAGGTCAATCAACATCAACGACCTGGTGAGAGAAGTCGAGAGCATGCTCAGGAGGCTTATCGGAGAGGATATTGAACTGAAAGTGGAACTGGGGAAAGACATCGGGAACGTGAGAGCTGATCTTAGCCAATTGGAGCAAGTCGTTATGAACCTTGCAGTGAATGCGAGGGACGCTATGCCGCGAGGCGGAACGCTTACCATTGAGACCCTCGACGCAGTCCTCGACGAAGGGTATTGCGCATCCCGCACGGATGTCGAGCCTGGAATGTATGTGCTGATCTGCATCGGCGATACAGGGCATGGCATGACGGCAGAGACAGTTGATCGGGTGTTCGAACCTTTTTTTACCACCAAAGGAAAAGGGACAGGAACAGGATTGGGACTGTCCACCGTCTACGGGATTGTAAAGCAACATGGAGGACACGTCGCAGTCTACAGCGAGTTGGGAAGCGGAACCACGTTTAAGATCTATCTCCCGCGAGTGGATGAGCCGGTTGATTCCCAGCCAGTTGGCAAAGAAACCCAAGAAAAGCCTTGTGGGATGGAGACAATCCTTCTCGTAGAGGATGAAGAGGCCGTGCGCGATCTTGCCGCCGAAGCACTTGAAATGCTCGGCTATCTTGTCCTGAAGGCCGCTTCCCCGAAAAAGGCCGTCCAAATTTCCGAAAATCATTCCGGCCCGATTGATCTTCTTCTCTCAGATGTGATACTACCCGAAACGGATGGCAAGACCCTTTACAAGATTCTGGCCAAAAGTCGCACACACATGAAAGTTCTCTTTATGTCGGGCTATACAGAGAATTTCATCGTGCACCGAGGCATGCTGGACCCTGAGGTAAGCTTTCTGCAGAAACCTTTCACCGTATACGACATCGCACGCAAGGTGAGGTCGGTCCTGGATCAGGAATGATACTGATCAAAGCATGTCCATGTCTTCATACGGAGAGGTGGCGCGATTTTGCCGATGCATTGACGTTTTGCCAGACTCCCATGGGGTTTCAATGCCCACACCTGTCGGCACGGATTCTGTCCCCTCGCTTGCTCGCAAAAGGCTGTCCGACTGATTCAAACCACCCTGTGATCTTGCTGCAGGCCTGTATCCAGTACACATATCCATCTCTACTCAGTAAGAATTCGTTGTCTCGTTATTTCAGATTGGTAGAAACTTCCGGAATGCTTGTGCGAAGGCCAGAGGAACACGATAGTGATCGTGATTGGGGTGACACCACAGTCTCCTAGTCAAGCCCAAACTCCTGTGGTATATCTTCCTTCACGTCGAGTTCCTTCCGCGTTCGTGAAAATTCGCAAGACAAGGTATGTGCGGAACGCCTTGTCTTTTGAAAAACTCTCTCAGCGCTTCGCCGCCAGGCATTACAAAAAGGGCACGACTATAGACGTGGAAGCGGTCAAAGAAAACAGGCGGAGATCCCCACAATGACTCACGCTCACCCGGAAACGGGACCGGAGCAAGCTATTACGAGACACAGCCGGCACTATACTTCCGTCATCCTGTGCATGGTATTTTTTCTTTCCGGTGCGTCGGCATTAATCTTCGAGACGCTCTGGTTCCGCCTTGCCGGTTTGACGTTCGGCAACAGTGTGTGGGCGTGCGCCCTCGTCCTGAGCAGCTTCATGGGAGGGTTGGCTCTCGGCAATGCATTAACCGTAGCCTACGGATTTCGGGTGAGGCGCCCCATTCGCTTGTACGCCTGTGTCGAAATAATTGTTGCCGTTTCAGGCGTTGCCTTGGTATTGGCGTTCCCCATGGTCACAGGCTGGCTGGCTCCCCTGTTTCGTGCCTGCTTCGACACGCAATGGGCCATCAATGGCGTGCGACTGTTGGTCTCCTTCAGCCTTATGATGGTTCCTGCCACGGCAATGGGGATGACCTTACCGGCCCTGGTTCGAGCGCTTCATCAAGACAAGCCCAACTTCGGTCAGGTCCTGGGACGGCTTTACGGGTGGAACACCCTGGGAGCGGTCGTAGGGACCATTTTTTCAGAGATAGCTCTGGTCGGTCTCCTGGGAATTCGAGGAACAGGGCTTTTCGCGGGACTCCTCAACCTCGTGAGTGCCCTATTGGCGATGCGTCTCGCGCGAACAGCGGCAGAGGCAAGTCTCGACGACAGTGAACGACCGACGTTTCAGTGGAGCCGGTTGTTTCCGTCCTTAAATCAGGCTCTCATGATTTTTTCCGCGTTCCTTGCCGGAGCGATTTTGCTCGCGCTTGAGGATGTGTGGTTCCGCATTCTACTCCTCTTCGTGAGGGGGCATTCGTTTGCCTTTGCCGTAATGTTGGCGGTGGTGCTGGCCGGGATCGCGCTGGGCGGGATGCTGGCTTCCGCGTGGTTCCGCGTGCAGGCTCGGGCACAAAAGCACCTGGCAGCGGTTGCATTTCTCAGCGGAATATTGTCGATTGTCGCGTATCTTCTCTTTGATTATGTGCCGCACCGGCCTTCGGCAGAGATTTCCGAATGGGCGTTCATCCTGTACAACTCAGTGCCCCTCATGTTTCCGGTCTCCCTCCTTTCCGGAATCTTGTTCACCCTCATAGGCGCAGCAGTATACGAGGAAATCGGTGGAAGTCTTGAGGCCACCGGTCTTCTCACGATGGTCAACACGATCGGAGCGGCCATAGGATCTGTCGCAGGTGGGTTTATCTTTCTCCCTAAGCTCGGAATGGAGAAATCTCTTTTCGTTTTGTCCGTAGCGTACGCGGCCATTGCTTTTGCCGCATGGGCCCGGGAATGGTCGTTTTCGTCAAAGAGGTATTTCGCGGTACCCGCTGTTCTGGGGGCCTGTTTTGTCGCAGGAGTCATTGTTTTTCCTTTTGGATCGATGGAACAGTATATGCTTTCGGTCGGACGACGTTATTGTCCCCAAGAGGCGGGGTGGAAGCTCGTGGCGATACGGGAAGGTCTGACCGAGACGAGCCAATACTGGCAAAAGCAGTTCATGCACAAACCTCTGTACATGAAGCTCTTGACCAACAACCATGCCATGTCTGTCTCAAGTCTGAAGGGCAAGAGATATATGAACCTGTTCGTGTACTGGCCCGCTGCGGTGCATCCTGATCTGAAGAATGCTTTGCTCATCTGCTTTGGAGTGGGCAATACCTGCAAAGCACTGACGGAGATCCCAAGCATCGAGCACATCGACGTGGTGGACATTTCCAAGGATATTCTGGATTCCAGTGACCTCATCTTTCCGGAGAAAAGCGAAAATCCTCTCCACGATCCCCACGTCAGAAACGTACGTGGAGGACGGCCGGTTCTTCCTTCAGGCAGGCAAGCAAAAATACGATTTGATTACTGGTGAGCCGCCGCCGCCCGCGAACATTGGAGTCGTAAATCTTTACTCGCAAGAGTATTTCCAGTTGATTTACGATCATTTGCAGGAAGGCGGGATTGTGACGTACTGGCTACCGGTTGATCAGTTGACGGTTTCCTCCGCCAAATCGATCCTGAAGGCTTTCTGCAATGTGTTTCAGGATTGCTCGCTCTGGACGGGTACCGCCTTTGACTGGGTAATGATTGGCACGCGAAATGCGAACAGGGCGATCTCCGAAAAGCAGTTCTCCCGACAATGGCACGAATCGCCCGGGCCATCTGATTTGCGTTGGTGCGGATTCGAGGAACCTGCCCAGCTTGGCACCACCTTCCTTATGGACTCGCTTGACCTGAAGAAGTTTACTGGCAGGAGTCTGCCTGTAGTCGATGACTTTCCTCATAGGATCCTGGGAGAGCCGGGCTTCCAGCTCTCTGAGTTCGCGGAGATCATGGACACGGCCGCTGTCCGTGAACGCTTCGCACGATCCCCGATGATACGAAACCGGTGGCCTGAATCTCTCCGGACGAAAACCTCGGATTTTTTCTGGGTACAGGGGATATTCAACAAGGCGCTCTTTAAGCCTTTCAAAGAGCGGATCGCTGCCGGACACCAGAATCCGGGGCTCTCTTTTGCTGAGCTCCACGAGATTTTCTCTCGGACGTCGCTTCGGATTACGCCTCTATGGATGATGGGGGACGAATTCCCGGACATAGATCGGGTTGCGAACTCGTTGACCTCAGCTTCCCGCGGAATCTTTCCGGACGCCTACTTGTTCTTGGGCTCCCGGGCAATGGCCGACCGGGACTTCCTCCTTGCTGCCAACTATTTCGCAAAGGCACAGAAGACCAATCCGGACCTTGTCACTCTGAGAGTGTATTCCCTGTGCATGGCAGGTCAGGTTGCTGCCGCCCGGTCCCTCATACGTGACACCGGGGTAGTGTTCGATAAGCCGGACAAAAAGGCATTTCTGTCGTGGTTGAACCGAACCTTTCGTATTGAGGAAAGCGGGCCTTAACCACACGCTTCCAGCTAAGAACAGTCATACGCCGCGTAATCGTTCAGCGCGACCCTCTGTTGAACGTAGAAAATCGAACCACAAAATCACTCAGCTACGGACATCGCTGTTGCGCTGCCACCTTTTGAGCGATACGGTCATTGCATAAGGAATGGGGGATCATTTGTGGCATGGGCTACAATTATGTACAGCTGTCCCCTCGCGGAAAGAAGGCGAGTCTCACAAACCCTGCCCTGGCTTCTTCTCTGCCACGGATGTATTGCCGATATCCACCCGAAAGACGTCCCGCAGCGGCTGCCCCATACCGGAGAACGCCATGTTTAATCGAAACGTAACGAAAACCTCATGTGATATCAACGACCGTCCGCGAAAGTTCGGTTGAGAATCTCTTTGAAACGTGCTACTCCCTGTCGGCAACTCAAGGAGATCCATGTTGTCTGCACACGGTCCATTCATGAGACGGACCTGTCTTGCCCATGCTGACCAAGACTCGAACCTTTCACACTCCGCATTCGAAAGGAGGCGCGTACCAAATCAACCATGAGTTTTAGACACAGATTCAGTGGTAGCCTTGCTCAAGAAAATCGATTTCGCTCGCAATTCGATGGGGTCGTCGGACTCAAGTCAGGATCGGCCCCTGTCGAATCCCACAAGACCAAGCGACTTCGCAAGCGATCGGGTTTGAGAGATCCAAGGAAGCGGATCGACAACCCGAGGGAATGCGTGGAACACCATGAACGGAGAATCATTGTCTTAGACACGAGCGTGCTCGTACACGATCCTGAGTCCCTCGAAATCCTTCGAGGCGACGACACCATTCTCGCAATTCCTTGGATCGTTCTGGAAGAACTGGATCAATTGAAGAATAAGCCGAATATTGGCTGGGATGCAAGGGAGGTCATTAAGAGAATCGAAGAAATGGCCCAGAACGGCACAGATTGGTTCAGGATCGAGCCCAAGCCAGGCGGCAAGTATTTCAAGAACGATCTCCAGAAAGATAAGGCCGATCATCAAATCATTGCCACCGCGCTTGCGCTTCAGACAGGCCTCGGTTCGCAAAATGAAGTGCTTTTGATGTCCAGGGATACTATCGTGCGAGTCCTTGCAAGAGAGCTGGGCATCAACACTGAAGATTATCCGTACAATCAAGTGAATGCCATGTTCCATTCTTGCTTGAAGCGCATCAACGTACCCGCTGAAGTCTTTTCTCAAAGAGGGGATACGTTCGAGCACGACTGTAAGAACCTCGAACCTATGCAATACAATGAGGGGGTCGTGTGCTGGAGCAGCATGGCAGGAGACTGGGAAGAATCGTTTGCCGCTCTGTTCAAGGGAGACCATTTCAAGATCATTCCTTCTGATGTGGGGGCTCTTGGATTGAGGCCCTTTTCGCTCGAGTCAAATGGCAATGGGATTGATAAAGACAAATCTCACGGCAGAGACCACAAAAAGAAACTGGTCGCAGTACGTTGCTCTCGCACAGATCCTCGATCCTGAAATCAATCTGGTATTCTTGCAAGGAGGTGCAGGAACGGGCAAGACCTTGATAGCGCTTGCAGGAGCGTTAGAGCAAAGAAGAAAATACACGAATATCGTCATTGCCCGGCCAATGGTCCACCTGGAGGATCGAGATGAAATAGGATTCCTGCCGGGAGGTCTTGAACAAAAAATGGCTCCCTGGACCGAACCGATCCTGCAGGCCTTTTCGTTCCTGGGAGATCTTAAGGCGGAAAACGGCGAACTCATAACCAGGTTGCAAGAGAACAAAAAAATCATCATGAAGCCGCTCGATTATATTCGCGGAGAGACGTACCACAAATCCTTCATGGTTATCGATGAAGCCCAGAATTTGACCCCTCACCAGGTCAAGACAATCATCACTCGGGCAGGATCAAATACGAAGATGGTGTTTACGGGAGATCTGGGCCAGATCGACCGAAATCGCAGGCTGGATCGCAAGACCAGCGGCTTGGCATACGCCATGAGTAAAATGGCAAATCAACGCGTGGTCGGCATGGTCAATTTTAAAGATACCGTGAGATCGCCACTCGCGAGCCTTGCGGAAGAGTTGCTTTAGGGGCGGTTCACCGCGCCGGATAGGGAGTAAACCACCAAGGCACAAGGAAAAAAGGGGATTGGTCTTCGACTTCTTCGTGCCTTATACCATTGCGTTTTCACGTGTATGACGGGACACAGGATGCGGGCTGAGGATCTCCTTCGTTACGGACGACGCAAAGCCGTCCCATCACTGCGCTCAGGAGACCCACAGCCCCACCATCTTAGATAGGTGACCGCGAATCGGTATGAGTGACTTGTGGTGTGATTCTCCACGTGCAACCAAGATTGGCTCTGAAGGATCCCTCTCCAGATACGCCCCTGAACTGAAGGCCCAGGAGCGTATCCAGAACGAAACGAGAAAAAGAATCGCGCGTAATCGTTGCTTCAGCGCCCTTCACACGCTTAAAAACCATCTGTTCAGGAGATCCAACCGAATTCAAGGCAGTCCCGCTTCACTGAGGGCACGGGTGGCGTCGCTTGCCTGAGGTTCATCTTCAATGTGGGACTGTATCGCAACTGCCGCAAATGTCGTGACATCCAACGCTCACACCCTTCAGGTCCTTCATGAGCTCGGATTCGAGCGTATAACCTGAACCCAGCGGGGAGTGAGTATAGCCAATACGTATGGGTTTTACCCTTTCAAAAAGCGCTTTTTCGATCACAAATGCCACACCTCTGTCCGTGAAGACCTCATCATCTTCCTTTTGCTCATCCAGAGCCATCACGAGATATGGACCTCTCCACCCGCCTTCGGTCATCAAGACCCTGATGGCCTGAGCTTCTTCCCGTCCTTCCAAGAACTGTTTGATCTTTTCCGATGCTTCTTCACTTACTTCAAACATAGAGAACTCCTTTTGGCAGATTTGCCATTGCCTTTCCACCTCTCAACAGGAATTACGCCCCATTCGTGCTCATTCTCGAGTGCTTGCCCCAGGATCCGTGCGCGGGATCGTTCCCCTGGGCGAAAAGGGCTCCGTATCTGGTTCGCAGAGGACCCGATACCGGTAAGAGCCTGGTCAACTTGTTGAAACATCAAGGTTATACCGGTGCTTGAGCCTACCTCAGCCTGTGCGCTTCCGTCAACGAAAATGTCCTCGCGATCCTTTTACCGGTTGCCAGAAGTCTTGTCCGTTTGCCCGATTTCATTGACATGCGGCCCAGGATACGCGAACGGTACAAACTGCAAGGCATTCCGTTTGAGGAGGTTCTGAAAAAGTCCAAATAATCGGCCAAGACTGAAACAGCCCAATATAACAGGGCAATCAGGGCCATGCGGGACGGTTGTGTCACACGGGAAGATCCAACGTCGCGTTGCCTCGTGCGTCAATGAGTGACAGGTGGCAGATGAATCGGCGGCCTTGGTACTTGAGAGGTGGTGTGGCAATCTCATGTTTTCCCTCGGACTGAAGATGGCCTATTCCGATCGAACGAGTCAAGCTCTGGCGAGACACCAACACCCCTAACCACTTCATGACAATGAGGATATCATGAAGAAAACTATCGAAGAGCGAAAAGAGTGTGCCAAGACCATTGCTCAGGCGTGGGAGGATGAGGAATTCAAGAAGAGACTACTCGCTGACCCCGCGACGGTCCTAAAAGAGGGCGGCATCGAGATTCCTGAAGGGACGACCGTAAAGGTAGTGGAGAGGAAGGAGAACCAGATACCGCTACCGCCAAAGCCTAATCTTGCGGTAAGGAATGTGGTTGAGCTGGCGGAGCGAGTGCAGGCTATGTGGATCCCTGCGCGGCCGAGCGTGTGTAGGTGACCACGTGGTTTTGTGTTGGGTCTGTGGTGTGACCCTTTCGCGACCTGACCTTTACCCCCACTTGACACCGTCATAATTACGGTCCGGCTCTTGTCACTGGATAATAGCGTGCGAGTCTGTAGCCCGCGGCCATGTGCTGAAGTCGCTCCAGCCCACGGCCGATGGTGGTGCGCCTGGATAACCATCATCCTTGCGGCCCAAGAATTCTTCCAGGCCGGTGATAACCAGTGACGCCCAGACCGTGACAGGAGGAACATTCCGGCCCTTGGGCGTCTCGAGTTGCACAGGAGCGAAACGCACCTCGATCTTCGCTTCTCGAGCGGCGGGCTTTCCGGAGTGAACACCATGGTGTCATGCACGAGCAATCCCTTGCTCTTACTCTTCTTCGTGCCGATAGGGCCCAGTCCTTCAGTGCTGCTGTGGGAGGCGTAGTTCAACGCGATGGTGGTCCACCATAGAGTTCCGGATCCAAGACTCCCTTGAATGCCGGCCTAGTACGGGCATCAAGTCGATCCTGCCCAAGGCCTTCAGGCTGTATTGGGACCCGAACACGCCAGGGATTTCGTATGGCCGACGCTGTCGCTGCACTCGAGGCGACTTCCACGGTTCGGCAACGGGCGGCGAATCACCGAGCGCTTGTGAAGATCCAAAAGCAGTTTCCTGCAACTCACTTCTCGAGGCTTGCCGTTGAGGCCTTTCCGGTTCGCCCATTCACACACTCGTCGAGAAAGTTCTTGACGAGAAATGTGAGGCTCTCTCTCAAGAATCGCCGCGATCCTACCGATCACCCCTGCACTGATTTCTTGACCGCAAACCCTCATGCCCCCTTGATACCGCAAACTTGTCGCGGTGTGAAGTGGGTACCAGAGGCAGTTCTGGCAGCGCTCTGAAGTCCGGAAAGGGAGAGGGTGATCTCGTCTCAGCATCTGATGAACCCGACCGCCACTGGTGCACCCCAAAAAGACCCCTTGAAAGCCTTCTTCAGCAGAAACGTTCGCAGGAGATTCGGCTACCATTCTCCATACCTGTGTCTGTTAATCGATCTTAAAGTTAAAAACATTTCTCCAGCAGGGCGGTAGGAAATCAAGTCAATTCAGCACAAATTTTGTTGCATGGAAATAGACTTCGTGAGATGGTGCACACATCATTTTGTCCTTCTCAGTTCTGTCTGATTTGATGACTGGTAATTCCGGTGCTATGGGGGTGAGGGCCCGCGGCAAAACGTTCTTGTGTGCCTGCTAGGTAGTTGGTGGCGGGTTGTTTTCTTTTTTTCCATGAAGGGAGTGTCCCCGCATGAAGCGGATATGGATTACTGCAATTCTCGTGTTTCTGTGTCTGCCCACAGGTCTCTTTGCGCAAGGGCTGATGCCTGGCGGATGCGGATCTCTATGTTCTCTCGCTGAAAACGTCAAGGTGAACCCATACGCCCAGGTAGGATTTCAATGGGTAGGTTCCAACCTCAACCTTCCCACGCGGAACGGGCCCCCCCCGGTACAGTCTCTGAACATAGGCACCTTGGACATATCGCTCAAGGACGCCAATTTCTGGACAGGAATAGCCGGTGTCAGCGTCGTGGCCGATGAAAAATACAGCTTTTTCGCAGCAGCGGGAGGCTTCCTGAACCGTCCCTTTGTTACTTCTGGAATTGTCCCCGTGAGTGTCGACAACGTTGCTACCTCGGCTACCCTTGAATTTACCAACACCAAGGTTGAGAGCTGGTTCATCCAAACGGGCATTGGCTTGGGACCGGTCCTTTTCGGGCTATATTGGGACCATTTCGCTTTCGCTCTGAGTGACCCGAGGCTCCAGAGCGGTCCGATCGACAATCAAACTATGAGGGGCGACATCCTCACCAGGACGTTCGCTCCGTTCATCGGCCTGGCCCTCCCTGCCGGCGGTGCAACGCTTACGGTCACGTACAGCCCCTTGGCCTATTCCAACACTGCGCTGGCTCTTATGAACTCGCGAAACAATCTATCGGAGCTCCGGTACACTTGGAAAAAACCTGGAGACCTCCTCAACGCGACGTTGCAGTACAACACTCCGCTCTCTTCTTCCACCACATTTGGACTATGGAGCAACTGCAGCTGGATGAGGATGCGTCAGAATGCTGAGCTGGAATACCAAAGCACGTTACTGTCAAATACCCCAATTACCAGAACCGTGCTTGCGACCATGACAAAATATGTCGTGGGGGGAGGCGTGACTTTGGGAATCAATTTCTAGTATGGCGTCCCGCAAATGACTGCGATAATGACGTCTCCTCTAAAGGTTCCCAGAGGCCTATCAGTTGAACAAGCGATTTGAGGAACAGGACACGAGGAGCTTGTCGAGGAGCCGTACTTCAGGGAAACTCCGCCCCATGACCGATTTTCCAGGCATGAAAGTCATGTTGGCGAAAGCGCAATGGTATCATAACCTACCCCTTGATAACCAGGGAGTATAGTAACCTCTCAAAAAGTCCGGGCGGAATTTTTGAGAAGTTACATCCGAAGGAAGGCGACTCGCAAAACCCCTGACTCCTATCCAGATCGATTACCTGAATCTGCTGGAAGTCACACCCGATATCTTCACCAAGCCACCTGCAAGAGCCAAACGGAAGAAAACCATGTGTAACAAAATTACTCAAAACTCATCCTAAATGCTGCCGAATGTGAGAAAAGGGCGCAGGACACATCACGCTTCCCCAGGGTGAATTGAAAACCGCTGCAGGATTGCTCTACACGGGCCAGCACTATCCTGTGGCCGGTCACGGGCTGAAGAGAACCTGCGAGGTCTATCAGATCCGAGATATGGTGCTTGAGCATGGAAGAGTATGGGACACCCGGATTATGGCCCACCTGCTGGATCCAGGCCGGGACGAAGACCACGGGTACCGGTTGAGTGCTCGTGTGCGTGAGTACCTCACCCAGGAATATCCGTACGTGGCCGCGGACATACAGGTCGATCAACAGAAATCTTCGGCAAGACGATATAGGTCCCGGTTGCGCAGCCGACGAGGCGGTCGTGATCAGCATATAAACTCATCTGGGTCACGTCTTGGCGTTTCCCGTGCTTTATGACACTGCCACAGGCTCTGAGCGGTGTCCCGGTGGCTGGTTCGAGAAAATGGACTGACATCTCTGATGTGGCGACCCAGCGAGAGACCTCATGCTGTGCGGCCGCTGCAAACCAGCCGGCAATGTCGAGCATGGTGGCGTAAACTCCTCCATGAATTGAGCCCATACTGTGGTTCAAGTTGCTCTTGTACGGCAGATCTATAACTGGTTCGTTTTTAGCGCCGAAGGATAGTTTCATGCCGAAGTACTGAGCGATAGGCGATTTCTCGTTAAAGAGTCGAGTCAGCTCGTTCAATCTTTGCTCATTCATACTGACCTCCTGAACGTGTCCTGAGCACGGTCCGTGCTTACAACCCAGGCGTCGGACAGTGCGGCTTCCTTTCTGATCTCCCGGGGCCATGGTTCTTTAGGGTACACGTATCGGAAGACAGGTTCGCACAAGCCTTAGTGCACCGATCGTTCAGATCGGCACGCCCGTAGTTCTTCAACATGTCGAAGTCAATCTCTTTTTCAGCAAACGACGCTACCCCGTGGGGTCTGCGTTCACGAGTCTTCATGCTGTTTGGGCAGGTTGCACAAACCTAGCGAATCGTTCTCAGACCCGAGGATTTCCCGGATCCCTGCTGTGGGGCAGAATCTTGGAAATACCTTACAGAAGAACGTGTCAAAATCCAAGTATATTGAGGACTCTCTTCAACTCCGGCTCACACTTTATGGGTTCGCGACCTGATTGTTTGAACTGATCTATTGCCGTGTTCGGATCCTTCAGGCCGTGGCCGGTGAGCGTGCACACCACCACCGCTCCCTTTTCAAACAACCCTTCTCTCGACTTCTTTATCACGCCTGCTATGGATGCAGCGGACGCAGGCTCGCAGAAGACTCCCTCGGTTGCGGCCAGCAATTGATAAGCCTCAAGGATTTTGTAATCACTTACTTCATCAATGAGCCCTCGGGACTCGTCGCGCGCTGCGATCGCCTTATCCCATGAGGCTGGATTGCCAATACGAATAGCTGTTGCCACAGTTTCCGGACGCTCGAAGACTCGGCCGTGAACGATGGGCGCCGCGCCTTCTGCTTGAAAACCTATCATCTTGGGCAAGGATTCAATCTTGCCGGACGCTTGGTAGTCCTTGTACCCAGCCCAATACGCGGTTATGTTCCCCGCGTTTCCTACCGCAGGGCGTGATAGTCAGGTGGGCGTCCCAAAACGTCACAAATTTCATAGGCAGCTGATTTCTGCCCTGCAATCCTATGGGGATTGAGGGAATTAACGAGGGTAATGGGCTGTTTCTCTGAGACCTCCCGGACGATGGTAAGCGCATCATCGAAGTTCCCCAAAATCTGTATGACCGTTGCGCCGTGAATCATCGCCTGGGCAAGCTTTCCGAGTGCAATCTTCCCGTCCGGGATAAGAACGAAAGCCCTCATGCCTGCTCGCGCTGCATAGGCGGCAGCTGCGGCCGACGTGTTGCCCGTGGACGCACAGATCACCGCCTCTGAGCCGGATTCAACGGCACGAGACATAGCCAGTGTCATGCCGCGGTCCTTGAAGGAGGAGGTGGAATTCGCACCTTCACACTTCACATACATAGTGAGATCAGGGTTGATCTTCTGGGCAAGACGCGGGGTCGGAATCAGAGGCGTTCCGCCCTCAAGTAGCGTTATGATATGCTCGTCACGCGCAAACGTGTAGAAATCGGGATACTCCCTAATGATACCTTTCCACATACGTGTTCCTCCTTCACTATGGCAAGCTTCCGCGCCTTGGGGCTGCAGTGCACAGGTCCCAAGCAGACCCCCGGTTCAATGAGAACGGGCTTCGCCGATCAATCCCGGGATCTTGATTCCCGAGTTGGCAGTGTGCTGACGAGCCTCATTAGGTCGTCTTATACCGGTTCGCGCACATTCAGGTAATCATGAGGAGGAAGTCTCCTTCACTGCGAGCGACGCAGAGCCGCAAAATATGAGGTGAGGAGACATTCCTCTGCCGCGTACAATTGCTCACTTTTGAGCGGCATGGTATGCAATAGCTCCGAATCATATGAGCCGCGACAAAAGTGACCGAGTCCCGTGCGATAGGTTGTGTTTGGTTCAGGTGCAACTCGGCCATCCGGAGCTCTTTGCACACACATTGTCGGATCGGGTTCATCAGTCGACTGCAACGGGTGTCAACACGAATCCTCCATGTTCCCCACGTCTATGCCAAGGCGTTCTTTGAACAACGGTTCCAATCTCTTGAAGAGCTTGGCCCAATGGGTTCCGCCTTTTGCCGTGCATTCCAGAATTTCCGCAACGTACTCTCTCAAATTCGGGAGTTCGTCTTTGGGCAGGAAGGAGACTGCTCCCAACTTCATCGCAAGATTGAGACTTGCGATGTTTGCCGCATGCGCAGTGAACATCGCAGCAGGAAGGGCACGGGCAACACACACATCAAGCAATGCAAAGCCGTTCACACCCATGATGTCGAGGATAGCGAGGTCGAATTTCTCTTCCAAAATCAACGCGTAGGCGGTCGCAAAATTCCCAGCCGTGGTTACTTCGCAGGCTTCCAACTGTTCTTGGACGACTTCCAAGATATCCGGTTCGTCGTCTACCACAAGGATTCTCTTTCCTCTTAGTATCTCTTGATCGCTCATGATGTTTACTCCTCAATTGCTTTCATGAAGTTCAGAACGTCCACGTCGCAGAGCTATTGCACTGTCTCCCCTGTCAAAGAAGACCTGAACAGGTGTTGCGGTCTCCACCACACTTCCATTGGGTAAGGGAAGTTGCATTGTGAGTCCTTCCATTGCCATGACCGTAGGGCCGCTGTCGGTTGTCCCTGCCTTCTTGACAGCCTCATCCCACCTCCCACGCCGGGGAATCCTGGCTCACCTCAGGGTGCAAGCAGGCTGATGAGTTTATCATGAACACGACCATTGGAGGCGACCACACAGTCAGTGTACACATCCGTGGGCACGCCTGATCGGTCTGTGATACGCCCCCCAGCTTCCTGCACCAGGAGTATCCCCGCTGCCAGGTCAAATGGCTTGAGACGCGGTTCCCAAAATGCGTCCAGGCGCCCACAGGCTACATACGCGAGGTCAAGGGCAGGAGAGCCCTTACACCTTATCCCCTGGACGGCGAGGACGACTCGGCAGAACTCCGGGACATTCGTATCTGGTCCATATGCCCTATCATGAGGAAACCCCGTGCCCACGTGACTCTCGTTCAACCGGCTTGTCCACGAAACGCTGATGGGTTTGCCGTTCACGTGGGCACCTCCACCTTTGAAACCATGGAAACTTTCTTTGGAAACAGGATCGTACACCATACCGACCAGCGGCTCGCCATCCCGCAGGAGCGCTATTGAAACTGAGAAGACCGGATAACCATGGGCAAAGTTCATGGTCCCATCCAGGGGATCCACCACCCACAGCCACGGCGACTCGTTCTGCAGTTTTCCGGTCTCCTCGGAAAGGATATCGTGATCCGGGAAACGTCCCTTGATGGCCGACAGAATGACATCTTCCGAGGCGCGATCAGCGCACGTGACCACATCGATACCGCCAACGTGCAAGTCCTTTGGGTCGACCGCGCACTCCACCAGGTTGAAATTGGCCATAATGACTTGCCCTGCACGCTCGACCACTTCAAACACAAAATTTGTCACATGCTGCAGATTCAATTCGTGTTGCATCGTGCTATCCCCACGGTGTGCGGCCCTTGATCTCCCGCCCGGCTGCGGTCCGTTCCCCTCTGTGGTTGTGGGACTTGACTCCGCCGGGCTCGGTTACTTGAAGCCGAGCGAAATGGCATTAGTCACGTTGGTCGGTCCCGTGCATACATTGGCTCGCGGTGATTTCCTGAAAGGATCTCAAATAACGTCTCGCGAGATCCTGGTAAATTGCCCTGCTGGACGCTATTTGCGCGAGTTGGTCAGCACTCACCGATTTGATGACCCGAGCGGGCGAGCCAACAACCACGCTGCCTGGCGGGATCTCTGCGCCAAAGCGAATCACACTTCCCGCGCCTATCAGACAGTCGGAATTTATCTTCACTCCGTCGGGAACTATGGACCCCATTCCCACCAGTACGTTTGAACAAATCTCGCATCCATGCAGAATGCACCCGTGCCCGACATGCGTGTCCTTGTGCAGCACGGTGGATTTGTTGGGGAAGGTGTGCACCACACAGTTCTCCTGCACGTTCGATCCCCTGCCTATGCGGATTGAACCGATATCGCCGCGGAGTGTGGCGCAGGCCCCCACATAGCAACCGGTCTCAATGAGCACGTCACCGATGATTACGGCCCTCGGATGAACAAAGGCACCAGTCTCTACCACAGGTCGCTTTCCCTCGAATTCGTAAAATGCCATTTCCGACCGTTCGCCTTTCCTGAATACTCAGTGCCCTCGCTCGGCATCAGGAGAAAGCATGAGTTTTCAGGTTTTGTGCGGGATCTCTCATCTAGGTAACCGTGGAGAGACCCCGCGGACGTACGTCTCAACGGGCAGCGCACTCAGCTTGCCGGAGCGGCCGGCGGAAGTTCTTCCGGACCGAGGGGGGGCCCGGGAAGCGGAAGGGGCACCCTCATCAAGAAGAATTGGTGTATCAGCAATACTACTGCCGTCACATGCAAGGTAAAGAATGCGGTCAGAGCGTTTATGTCAAACGGAACCGGTCCCAGGCCTGTCTCGACCAGCTTCGCGTAAATGGGTATCAAAATTATCCTGAGTAAGCATATCCAAGCGGCCACGAGGATAATCTCTTCCAGAATGAAATTGTATATCCCTCGTGTGGGTTGCTTGTCCTGTGCGAATGGATACATCTCGAACGCGACCGAATGCATAAGCGACCATCCGATAGCGCTCGCTCCTATGGAACCGAACGAGAACTCGGGGCTCAAACCGATTGCGAGCGAACCCGCCCAGCACACATAGCCAGAGAACGATAACCACAGCGGTAAGCACGATCTGATACAGGGGAGCCGGCAGCTTGTAAAAGGGCCAACCCTGCAGGCACATAGGACCACCGAACACCTGAACCCAGACTATTATCCAGACGACCAGACCAAACCACCAAGGCCCGGGGAAAAGTCCTCCTGGATTGGACGGGTGCTTCTCCAGCGGTGTGCCATTGTAATTGACGAAAATAGCCCAGATAATACAGGCAAGGATCAGGATCAATGCAGAGGCGAACAACCAGTTCAACCATGGCTGTTTGAAGGGGTGAGGCCCCACGCCATCAAAAGTATACCAGAGCGTCAATCCAAATATGATGACCCCGAACCATAGCCCTGCGGGAAATAGCGGTATTTTGGGGTATACATTCGCCTCTACCCAAGCGAGGACTACTGCCAAGACGATCCACACAATGATCATCAGGATGCCCGGAACAACCCGGTTGTCCGGCTTCCATAGC
Organism: uncultured delta proteobacterium; assembly: GCA_963760985.1. Classification (GTDB taxonomy): domain Bacteria; phylum Desulfobacterota; class Desulfomonilia; order Desulfomonilales; family Desulfomonilaceae; genus JACRDG01. The sequence goes on from CAVXFM010000006.1 coordinate 178,212, forward strand.
ATTCCTGCAGGCGCGGCAAACGGCCATCCAAGACCGCACACCCCAAAAGTTACCAGCCCCATGAGTAAGAAAAACGACATTGGGAGGAAGTAGGTAAGGAACCACTTCATTGGCACGAAAAACATGAACAGCCATGAAATGACCACTATGACGATGAACCGCATGAGCGCTTGCTTCATGTTCATGCTGTGAGTCTCCGATCTTCCGCAAAGGCCCGACACCAATCACCGGGTCGTTCATCGAGCGGCACGTAGGCGCTAAATGCAGAGCAGGAGCGTCAACTTCCTTTCTTGCCCGCGGCAGACCATAGGCTTGATAGGAAGCGGTCTTGGATGCGCCTCTCAATGCCACGGTGAAGAATCCAGGGTTTCCGCACGCGAACTCCTCCAGCGGAAACCCTTCACAGGGCAGAGGTCAGTGTGCCACTACACGCTCGATCACTTCCACAACCCCCACGTTGCCGTCAATTCTGATGATGTCACCGTCATTGATGGAGTTTGTGGCGTTCCACGTGCCGACCACAGCCGGAATGCCATACTCGCGCGCTGCTATTGCCGCGTGAGTTAACATGCCACCGGTGTCGGTGACCACACCGGCTATTTTCACAAAGAGGGGAGTCCATGCAGTTCCCGTGTAAGGACAGACGAGGATTTCGCCTGTCTGAACCTTTTGAAAGTCAACGTAATCGCTCACCACCCGTGCAGGCCCCTCGATAACTCCCGGAGCAGCCCGGAAAACCTTCGAGCCGCTCTTCCACTGTCTTTTCGCCCTTGGGATGCAATATGTCATCAATAATTCCAAATACTTTGATCCCTATGGGATCTGTCATCTTCTCGGGAACATTTCCCACAGTCAGGGGGCATTCAACGTCGCCGGTTGCCTTCATCTGGGACTTGCGCTCGCGAACCAGATGGGGCGCCAGAGCGCTGTAGTGATATACTGCGACCTTCTCATTGTACGCCAGCGCTTCCATGATCTCGACGAGTTCCGAAAAGGTGAGATACGTAACATCGTCCACGTTTTCGATCAATTTGCGTCGGTACAGCCTCTTTCCGCACACGATGATTGCGTTGCGCAAGGCTGCTGTGGACCCCTGATCAATGTAAAAGCCGTGATCCTCCTGAAAGGCGTAGACTCCTTGCGCCGCCTGCAGGAGACCATGAAATTCTTTCCTTTCCTCGTCACTGGCGAGTTTGTTTCCGAAGTCTTGGATGGCCTTCTCTCGCTGATTGCGTATATCCTTTTTTGACTCGTAGAAATCCCATCCGCTGTCCATTCGCGCGAAGTATCCCTTTATGGTGTCCAGGACGGGTACCGGGTCCTCCTTCCACGTGGGGGTGCTCACATCAAGATGTGCGGCCACGACTCGATTTCCGTAAATGGAAAGAAAGCGATGGAACTTGTCCATCCATGGCCTGGCTTCAGGAGTCTTGGAGAGTGATTCCAGGAGCTTCTCGCTCTCGGTCTTCTCAAAAATGTCCCGAATTCCGCACTCCTCCAAGAATTTGGTGAGTGTCCATAGCTCTTCGTCGGTTTGAGTGGCAATACTGTCAAACCCGCGAAGCATAATGACTAAATCCTTCTCTTCCAGCCCGTGCTTCTTACAGTACGCTTCGAATGTGAAATAGACCGCGTCAGCGGGATACATGAGGGTGAAATGTATCTCCCAGTTTCGTCTGTTTAGCCGTTCGGCCCGGCGCAAGTGTTCCAGGAGGTGGGGAAGGATGAGTTTGTCCGTGTCAACACCGTTAAGCGTGTCCAGGTTGGAGATAACTTCCCTGATGTATTTTTTGTAATATGCATCCCAATCCTCGATGCACTGAGCGACCAACTTGCCGAACGCGGGCTCCCGTTGCGCGATCTCCTTTGCATCCTCGATGAGGGCGAACCCTATGTAGACTCGACCGGCGTGAATTTTCACATGTCCTCCCTTGGAAGGCGGGAGGCTTGTCTGTTCAGCCGCAACGTGGTACCCCCAGGCGTGATGAGCCTGGATTGTGGTCATTCCCATGGGAGATATTGCATAGGGTTGGTGAAGGTCATCCCTGAACCAGAAAATGTTTTTGTCAAATTCCGTTTCGGGCCTCAACGACCTCAGAGCACAGATACTCCGGTCTAACATGGGCGCTGTCCTCCTCGTTCCGATTGCGGATGCGGGACCCCACACCAGGGTCAGGGTTCCGGACTGATCGTGGTGAACTCCTCCGTATAGGCCCGTCCATAGCCCCTAGCTGGACTACATCCAAGAAGTCGGCTGTGTACGTCCGCACAACTCCGGACCCGGGAGACAACCTGATCTGTCGGTTTGCGGGGGTAGGCTCACAGAGCTGACCTGTTTGCGAGCGTACCCCTCACATGATCCTTTCAGTTCTTCCACCTCTTAGTTCGTATCAATACAGCGCACTAGCAGTGCTCTTGTGTCGGCTGGTGCGCGGAGAATTGGGACGATCCACCTGCCTCCGGGGCAGCGGGAAGACGTTTTTCGCGGCAAGACGATGCGACAATGCGCTTTCTTTCTCGTCTCGAGGCTGCCGGGTGAGAAGCTTCCTCCGAGACCAACGGCTGGATCACGCCTCCGGAGCGGGTGGGCTATCACGGTGAACACGTCATCTATTTCAACAGGAATCGAGCAATGAGAAGCTTCTGTATTTCTTCGGTGCCTTCTTCAAAATGGAATGAGCGGGCGTCTCGAAAATGTCGTTCCAGAGGATACGCTCTTGTGTATCCCACTCCTCCGTGGATTCTCAGCGCCATCTCTGAGACTCGGGTCAACACCTGTTCCGCAAAGAGTTTTGCCATGGCTGCCTCTTTTACAATGTCCTTCCCCTGATCGAATCTCCATGCAGCCTCGTACGCGAGCAGACGAGCGGCTTGAATCTCTGTACCCATCTGTGCAACGTTGTTCTGAATAGCCTGACGTTTTGCGAGCCGTTTTCCGAAAGTGGATCTCTTCTTGGCATAGTCTACGGCAAGATCGAGCATCCTCTGGGCCAGGCCGACACAGCAGAACGCTATGGAGACCCTACTGAGATGCAGCATGCCGAAAGCAACGTCGAGCCCTTCTCCCTTCACTCCCAATATATTTGAAGCAGGCACACGGCAATTGTCGTAGATCACATTGAAGTGCCGAGGACCCACGCAGCCCATCATCTTTTCCATCGGCTTGAGGCTCAAACCATCGGTGGGGACATCCACGAGAAATGAGGTAACACCCTCTTCTGTGGCGGCAAAGGCGTAGATAAGCTTCGTATGCCCGGGGAAAAGGGTAATGAGCCACTTCTTGCCATTGAGTACGTACAGAGTCTCCGTCCCGAGTCGCTTTTGAATTAATGTCTCTACCGGTTCCCGCCTCCGGCTCGGTCAGGCTGTTGGCTGCCCAGATTTCTCCAGAAGCCAGTTTGGGTAGATATTTCTTCTTTTGGTCTTCTGTGCCGAAGTAGAGCAGTGGCCTCCAAAACAGGCCATTCATGGTATGAGCGATAAGCCGTACGGTGGCATAGGCCTTTGCCAGCTCTTCAAGCACGGTGAACCACTGCACCGCACTCCAGCCCTGGCCGCCGTATTCTTTCGGAATGGTCAAGCCGAAAAAACGGCCTCTTCTGAGTTCATCCACCAGTTCGCTCGGAAGCCTCTCTTCTTCTTCCAAGGGCACGGACAAAGGATCCAGCACGTTTTGTACCCATTCCCGAGCTTCCTTCTTGTAGGTAGTAACTTCTTCAGGCAAACTGAATTCCATTGCTTTCCTCTCTTTCTCACGACTATCCAATCATGGTGAGACCGCCGTCTACACTGAGCACCTGGCCGGTCAAATACCGTGCATCGTCGCTCACAAAAAAGGCCACCACATCGGCCACATCCTCAGGGCGGCCAAGCCGTTTCAAAGGAATCATGTGGGCCACCTTTTCCATGATCTTCTTGCCCTTCTCTCCTTCGTGAAGACCGGCAAGAAGATCGGTTTGTATTGGTCCCGGACTCACGCTGTTCACGCGGACATTGAATCGTGAGAGCTCTCGCGCGAGCGCTTTGGAACTGGCCATAATCGCGGCCTTGGTTCCGCAGTACACCACTTCGCCCGAGTTGCCGACCCTGCCGGCGTCGGACCCAAGGCTCACGATGTTCCCGCTTTGCTGCTCCATCATGTAAGGAATGCAGGCATGAGTGGCGTTGAGGAAGCTCTTATAATTCACCGAAATGAAGCGGTCCCAAGTGGCCTCATCGGTATCGATAAAGAATGCCGACTTGTCGATCCCCGTATTGTTGATCAATATGTCCACAGACCCGCATTCCCTGTGGATGGCAGCAACCGCCGCTTTCACGGCCGCATAGTCAGTTACGTCGCATTGAAGGGGAACACATTTGACCCCTAGAGCGGATATCTCTGCAGCCGTCTTGTCCATTGCTTCCTTGTCAATGTCTAGTATGCCGACGTTGCCCCCATCGTGGGCCAGGCGCAGACCTATGGCTTTGCCTATTCCCTTGCCGCCTCCAGTCACGATCGCGGTCTTACCGTTCAAGCTCATTGTATTCACCTCACGTTCGGTTGGGATGTTCATTGCGCCAAGTGGAATTCCCACCGGCAGTTCCTTTCGTACCGATTCGTGTTCACCTATCTAAGATGGTGGGGCTCCTGAGCGCAGTGATGAGACGGCTTTGCGTCGTCCGTAGCGAAGGAGATCCTCAGCCCGCATCCTGTGTCCTGTCATATACGTGAAAGCGCCTTGGTATCAGGCGCCTGTCGCCCCGGTCGAAAGCTTCCTGGCGATGTCCGCCCTCAGCGCCTTCTTGTCAACCTTCCCCGCTGCGGTTAAGGGCAGCTGCTCCACGAACTCTATCCGGGCGGGGACGAGAATCTTTGATGCACCCAGCTCGCTCAAATGCTTCGCAATCTCGTCAGACTTTATGGGAAAACCCGGTATGGGCTGGATGTACGCGCACACCTCTTCTCCAAGATCCGGATGGGGCATGCCCACAACCGACACGTATTGCACCGGAGGGTACGATGAGATGAGCTCTTCCACTTCTTGAGCAGCGATGTTCTCTCCACCTCGGATAATGATATCCTTTATTCTGCCTGTGATGCGGATGACGTCGTGCTCGTCGATGACCGCTAAGTCACCTGTGCGGAAATAGCCATCTTTGGTGAAGGACGCTCGGTTCGCCTGAGGGTTGTCATAGTAACCGGTGAAGATACCTGGGCCTTTCGCAGCGAGTTCACCTTCTACACCCGGAGCGGTAGGATTCCCGTCGGCATCCAGGGTTACCATCTCATCATAGGGGCAAACTGGTCGGCCAATCGTGGAGCAGCGCATTTCAAAGGGCGAATCGGGGCGGGTTTGAGCACACGGCCCTTCCACCATGCCAAATGCGTTGATGTACAGGCATCCCAGTTTCTTCTCCACTTCCCGCACCAGTTCTTGTGGGCTATTGGCTGCTCCCACATACATCTTCTTGAATGAACTCAGGTCATAATTCTGAAGCCCATCGAACGACGCGAGGCGGCTCACGAGGGTAGGAACCAAGCCTGCACAGGTCACCCGTTCAGCCTGGATGGTTGCGCAGAAGTCCTGGGGATAGGTGGAATCCAGCATGACGATCTTCGCCCCGTGAAACATGGGGCCTGTCACGCACACGAGAAGAGCCAGATTATGCCCTACCGTAGTCGCAACGAGACACGTATCCGTGACATTGATGTGCCAGGCGCGGGACTTGTACTCTACATTGCACAGATAGTCGTTGTGCGTCCGAGGCGCTCCTTTGGGCAGGCCAGTGGTGCCCCCAGAAGGCAAGATCTGACAGACATCCATAGGATCCGGCCGAGATGCTTCGAGAGCAGATGCAATAGCCTCATCACTGGCGTCGGTGTCCAACAGACCGTCGTACGTGAGACTGCTGTTCCCAGGTGGGTGGCCCACGAAGATGATCTTATCCAGGCCGGGATTTTGCTCCTGAACCGTGCGAACCTGAGGCAGGAAATCTATCTTGCGATAGGCGCTGGGGAGTATCCAGCCTGTGGGTTGAGTCAGATTCGCTAAGTGGCTGACCTCTCGCGCGGTATGATTAACCGTGAGCAACACGATAACCAAGCCAGCCTTTTGGAGAGCGTAATAAGAAATGACAAATTCGGGCCCGTTGGGAAGCTGAAGGAGGTACTCGGTCGCCTTTCCGGAAGCCCTGACGCAGCAGATTGTACGCCATACGATCCGTGGACGTATCTTGAGTTCATGATAGGTGAACCGTTGGCCGGATCCCACCAGCGCTTCCTGGTCCGGATAGAGGTCACTCATCCTGTCCACAATGTCCCCAACGGTCAGTCCTAGCCACCAACGGCGCTCTGTGTAAAGCCGCGCCGCCTTCTCCTCGTATGGAGTGAAACCCTCTCCGCGTCATGCCACTGTCCCTTCTCTGCTCATTGATCGTGCAGTGCCCAATCGTTGGCACCTTGACGTTCGAGCCGCTGCCCGCATTTCACGGCTGCGGGGGGTGAATCGTCCCATCTTTCTTTTTCCACTGGAAACAGGTGACTTCTTTCCGAACGCTCCCTCTGCCTCGCGACATTTGTTGCAATACACACATTTGAGAATGTCTTTTTCTCTTCCTTCTTTGTATTTATTCGGCCAGTACGGGTCTGCAAGAATGGGTCGCGCGATGGCTACCATGTCTGCTTCACCACTCTGCACAATGCCTTCTGCTACCTGAGCGGTGGGGATTCTGCCCGCAGTTATGACGGTCAGCCCGTATCCCGCATCCTTAAGGGTTTGTTTGACACTCTTGGCAAGATACACGTTCACTTTTTCGGGCATCCACAGGGGAGGCATGGTGCGATGGCCGCTGTACCCCGTATACGGATCAAGGGATTCGCCTTCTGTGAGAATGGCATCCTCGAATTTACCGCCCGCAGAAACGCTGATGTAGTCCAATCCCAGCTCGGCCAAACGCAACGCTATTCTTTGCGACTGTTCCAGAGTATTGCCGCCCAGTGTAAATTCATCGCCATTTACACGGGCGCCCAACGTCGCTTCCGGACCCACCGCCTTGCGAGTCGCCTCCACCACCTCTTCGGCCAAGCGTAAACGCTTCTTGAAGGAACCGCCGTATTCGTCTTGGCGGTTGTTGTGACGTGAAAGGAATGAGGCCATGGTGTATGCATGTGCAAAATGCAGCTCAACAGCGTCAAATCCAGCTTCTCGGGCACGGTAGGCTGCTCGAGCAAAGAGCTGGGGGATGTCTCGCACTTCTTCCGGAGTGAGATCCTCCACTTTCTGGCGATACCCGCTTCGGGCAATCTTCAGAAAATGAATGATCTGCGGAGCTATCTTAGCGTCCGTTTCGTCATGAATGCGGTTGGTGAGTTTCTTCAGACCGGGAACAAACTCATCGTCATTGAGGCGCAGCAACTGACCGCTCTTTTGTGGCTTAACCGAAACAGCTTCAGTGACCACGATCCCTGCGCCACCTTTCGCGTACAGGGTGTACCGATCGATAAGACCGTCGGTCACCTGTCCCGTGGTTGTGGCGAGTCGAGTCACCACCGGTGGCATCATGATGCGATTCTTGATGCTGAGCTTGTTGTGTATCACGTACGGTTCAAAGAGCTTCATTCTCTGCGCCTCCTCTTCTCCACATTGCAATCATGTCTGTTCAAGCCATTGAGTTCTGTGTCACTCGTTGAATCAACTGAGCGATAAAGTCGTACGCATCTTGTTGACGTTGGGGCGCCCGTATGCCCATCCTCCGTCTTATCTTCTCGTAATGCTTCTTGGCTTGGATCCAGTCGTCTCCGTCCAGGTCGTCAAGACCTAGCCCCTCTTCTTTAAGAGCATCTTTCATGAGTTCCACCATGCTAGGCATGGCATCTCCCACAGGGTTGAGGTCGTAGAAACGTGTCGACCTTTTTTCCTTCTCTGAACGACCCGCCGTCGATCAGCCCATAGGTATTGCCAAAGGTGATGGTACGGATTTGGGAAGGTTTTCTGTCGATCTCAATCAGCTCAGGATATTGGCCTCCGGCGGTGTTGAGCGAGAGCCGCCCCACTTCTTCCGGACGAGTGATCACGTAAAAGCGATTGATCCCGGTGCACGAGCCATCGACCTTTGTCACTTCCTTCCATCCGTCCGCCCACTCTATGAGCACGAATGTGTCGTGTGTCGGGTCAGCGCTCAATGTTGAGGCAAAGGCTTGCCTGAGAATGTCATTTTGAAGGCACAACGGGATTGCTTCAAAGGAGACCGATGTCCTGGAACCGTCGTCATATTCGACCATGAGAGCTATTGGTTTTCGTTGCGACATGCGTCTATTCCTTTTTCTTCAGAATCCACGTGAGCTCGTCAAAAGAGTGAATGACCATATCTGCTTTTGAGGGCCCCAGATCGATGAACCCCTTGTACTGGATCGTCCTGAATCCCCGATCATTGGCTGGATTTATGTCTGTTTCCGGCTTATCTCCCACCATGACCGCTTCTTCCGGTCCTATGCCACGCTGGGCTAATTCTTTGGCAAGTTCGTCATAGAGCGTGCCTGCCTTTTTCGTCAGTCCCTGGTATCGAGTGTCGATGGAATCATCCATCAAGTTGATTTTCCCTTGAGGGGTAACGAGTTCCTTGAAATACTTTGTCAAGCCGCGGGATTTAAGAAATCGGGAGACAATATCGGTTCCCACTGGGCCTAGTGTCTTTTTCATTTCTGAAACAACCTGGAGTTCGATCCCCTGGGCCTGGAGATGAGCGAGAGCGTCCTCCAATCCATCACCCATGAGGAGGAGTTCTGCTCCTTGCGACCAAAGATTTCTATTGCTTCGGAATCGTTATCCAGCACAAACTGATATATCTCGTCCCGATGCCCCTCTTTAATGGAGCTGTACGTGCCATACTTTTCTTTGAGAATCCTGTACTTGCGTATCTTGTCCGCTGCAAACTCCGGCTTACCCAATTCTTTGCAAATATCCCCGAAAACCAGCGGATTTCTGAGACCTCCTGGTTCCATGATGCACTGGCCATAGTCGAAGCCGCACCATTTCACCTCCATGACGCTGGTTCTTGATTTCCTGTGATCATAAAGAGTTGAGTTCATGCGTATGAGCTCCTAAAGAAAAGTCCCACCGGCAATACAAACTTGCTGTGGCATGAGGCTGCATTGCCCGAACTGCGTGGATTCACGCAACCGCCTCTTTCGTTCTCTGTTTGTTCCGTGTGAAGCCGTGGCCTGGCTTCAGCGGCACGGCTGCGCACACAGACCTTACGAAAGCACGAGCGGCCCCGGGCTTTGCAACCTTTCAAGTCAATCAGGGCATGGGAGGGAGCTTAAAGAGCACTTCCAGGTTCTTCCCCAATATCTTGTCAATGTCCTCTTGGCTGAGGCCAGCCTGGTCTCCCAGATCCTTGACTGCCTTGATGGCCCCTTCAGGATCGCCGACCCGATGGGCGTAGTCAGGACCCGACACACATTTGACCCGCGCCAACCCACTCGAGGCAGCATTTCATGGCCGGGAGGTAGAATGATGTGGTGTCAGGGAACACTTTCTGAGCATAGGTAATATCCGGGGATTCTTTCAGTTCGATCCCCCATTCCTTACCGTAACCCTTGTACGAGTCCTGAAGTCTTCGGACAAAATAAGGAACCATGCCACCCAAATGGCCGTGGACAATTCTCAGCCCCGGATACTTCTCAAACACACCCTGCATAATGAGGCTGACTACGGCCATACTGGTGTCCAGGGTGTAACCCCAAAGCTGGTAAGGGATTCGCACCTTGTCCATGACAGAAGCGGTCAGCGGCACTGCGGGATGCATGAGCATAGGCATCTCCCACTTACTCGCCAGGTCGTAGATACCGTGATACTTTTCCAGAAACAGTGGGTCGCCATTGAGGTTGGAAAACATCTGAATCCCGCGTGCACCCATGTCATGGCAACGTTCCAGCTCTTTGCACGCCTCCTCAGGATCCTGGTAAGGCAACGTGGCCAGGAAGAAGAAACGTCCAGGGTAAGCGTCCATGGCCGTCTTCAAAGCGTCATTGCACTTCTTTGCCCAATAGATACCCGTATCTCTCTCAAGGCATTCGGGCCCTGGAATGGTGACGCTGATGAGCTGAGTGTCGAGCCCTCCTGCATCCAGATCCTTGATTCTGGCCTCCAGGTCGTAGTGTCCTGCGCGGTCAATATGGGCTACACATACATTGTTGTAATAGCAGCGGAAATGTGTGCCTCCGTCGTGTCTGGCATGCACTTTTTCGGCGGTTCCCCTACTAATAAGATAGTCGAGGTATTCTTTGGGGTACCAATGATTGTGAGCGTCAACAGTTCTTTGTCCCATGTTTCGTTCGTCCTCCTTGACTTTGGTCGTTAGCGAAACGGCTCTTTCTTGCAATGAACCGTATCTAGTCGCTACTGCATGACTGAATTGTAATTTCGTATGATCTGTACGGGACGCACCTATCCATGCAGACGCGTTACGCAAAGATTGCCTCTTGTTCATGCGTCCAATAACGCGATGCTATATGTGGAACCAGGTCACGTACGGGCAGGATCCTGGTCTACATCTTCTTCTGGTCTTTGAGTGTCCTAATGTTTCTGCTCTGAAGTATGAAGAGTGTCCCCTGTTCATAGCTCCATTCAATATCTTGCGGGTATTCGAACAAGTTTTCGATCTTGCGTCCCATATCTCCCAGTGCCAGGACCTGGTCGTCAGAAATGGTGGGAGTGGTCGATCGCTCTTGGGGAACGCTCATCTCCTTTCGTCCACACCCTTTTTCCGCATCGAAACAAACCATGACCGTCTTGGTAGCTATCTGCTTCCTTTTCATGCTGAGATTCGGTTTCGATAGCAGGAAGAAATCATTCATCGATTTTCCGGAGACAACCGACTCTCCGAGCCCCCAATTGGATTCGATCACCATTTCGGCTCGGTCACCGGTAATGGGATTCGCGGTGAACAGAATACCCGCGGCTTCCGGGTCCACCATCTTCTGGACTATGGGAGCGATGAGCCCCAGTCCATGATCGATGCCCTTATGATAGCGATTGAAGGCCGCGCGCAGCGTCCATAGTGAGGCCCAACATTTTTTGATATTGTCGATAATCTCCTCTTCGCCTTTCAGATAATGAAAGGTATCCATCATCCCGGGGAAGGAAGAGATGGCGCTGTCTTTGACGGCCACTGAGGAGCGCACGGCCACAAAAGCCTGCTCGATCCCCACGAGGCTTCGAATGGCCTGTTCCATTTCGTTTTGCAGGTCTTCCGGTATGGGAGCATTGGAGATGAGGGAGCGTATCTCAGCGGTCCGCGCGTCCATGCCCGCGTAATCTTCGTAGTCGAAGTCTGACACAATAGTGTCTATCCTGGATTGCAGACCATTCAGAGCAATGTGGTGTCCCAGAGATTCGCTGGTGACGCAAAAGCCTGGTGGAACGTTGAAGCCCGCCTGGGTAAGTTCCCCTAGGTTTGCGGCCTTGCCACCAGCTAGTTGAAGATCGCGTTTGGTCATCTCACCGAAGGTCTTTATAAATGCTCCCATGTTCGCTCCTTCGTTTCTTTGACGGAAGCCGACAATCCCTCTGCAGCAATCGGTCACGTCAGAGGTTCCGTTTTCTCGGGATACGATCATAACGACTCCCTTATGAGCAATGTTTGTGCCAGCATCGGACGGGGAAGGAATAAACTTTATTATTCAGTGATATCGGGACGTTTTCATTGGACTGGTTGCTGTCGCTCTTTGTGCCCACGAATGTATCTTGTTCGATGACGCACGCTTTCGCGACAGTGATATAGCGAAAGCGTGAGATAATAAGCAGTTAGTCGGATATGTCGTGTTCCGATTTCGCCGCGTAGCTCAGCTTTCTGTTCCAATTTCGCGCGAACCTGCTGTCTGCTTCATATACCGGTACAAAGCGCCACGGGAAATGCGCAGAAGATCGGCAGCGTCTTTCTTGTTCCCGCCAGATTGGCGCAGCGCTTCTTCACAGATCGCGAGCCTGAACTCGTCAGTCAAATCGTGCAGCGATCGTCCCTCGGGAAAATGAACGCGGTGACTCCAGCGCCCGTGACGCGAGTCTGACATGGGGATGCTGACATTAAGCGGTCCTCCTTCCCAGAGCATCAGAGCTCGTTCCAGTACATTGCGAAGCTCCCGGACGTTCCCTGGCCAGTCGTATCGAGTCAGCGCTCTCAGCACGTCAGAATCCAAGGTCGGCGGTACGATAAGTTGCATCTCCGTGGCCAGACGAGACATGATCTCCCTTGCCAAGATCGGTACATCTTCCCTGCGGTCCCGGAGCGGAGGAACGGTTATGGTGAGGACATTGAGTCGATAGAAACAGTGCAGCGAGAAAGCGCCCTTCCTGTGCTTCCTTATGGAGATCCCTGTGAGTTGCGGCCATAATGCGGGCGTCAACGTGTATGTGCTCCTGGCCTCCGACCCGCAGGAAGGACTTGGTGTCTAAGAAAGTGAGGAGCTTGGCCTGCTGTTCCAAGGGAAGCTCACCCACTTCGTTAAGGAGCAAGGTGCCTCCCTCGGCCAACTGCAAGAGCCCTTTCTTGGACTCCCGCGCTCCAGTGAAGGCTCCGCGCTGATGCCCGAACAGTTCTGAATCAGCCAGCTCCTTTGCCACCGCAGCGCAATTAATCGCGAAGTATGGCCCTCCCGATCGATTGGACCGTTCGTGTATCCAACGAGCGAGATGGTCCTTCCCGCATCCGCTTTCTCCGAGCAACAGCACGTTGCCGTGGGAGGTTGTGGCCCGCATGGCCAGATTGAGGGTCGACCGCATGGACTCCGACAGATATTCGATTTTAACTCACGCGGGGGAAGGCCGCAGGGCTTGCCATTGTTCGGTAGTGTTCCTCACAATACCGCAGATTCCCGTCACCTTGCCATGAGCATCTCTCAGTGGGACTCGTATGCCGTGAAAGGTTATGGTGGCGCCTCTGACAGTACTGTTGTATTGCTCTTCCACTGTCTCCCCATCGAGCAGCCCGAAGGTCGACCTGACGAATGCGCCTGGCAGACTCCTTACCCATCAGGTCTTCCGCTCGTTTTCCTGTCATTTCAGCGGCTGAAAGAGCGTGGAGCTTTTCCATTGCGGGGTTTACCATGGTGTACACATCGAGTGATCTTTGGTGAAGATCAGGTCTGGTCATGACTGAAAGATGGCACGAAAACGTTCCTCGGCCTCTTGCAGCGCTTCTCCTGCTCTGGCTTGCTCCGTTGCAGCCTCGATCAGCTGTTCGTTCTGCTTTGCCAATTCTGCAGTTCTTTCGGCCACGAGGCGCTCCAATTCTTCCCGACGCTCTTTGACCCGTTTGAGCTCAGTGATGTCCCGAATGAGCAGTTCCGTTGCCTTGTGCTGGTGATAGGTGATCGAAGCCAGCCCCACCTCCACGTGCACGGAGGTTCCATCATATTTCACCAGCTTGAGGCATCCGTCGAAGCTCGGTGCGCCTCCTTCCAGCTGCTTGCTTATCAGTTCTTCAAAAGCGGCCCGGTAGTCCGTATCTATAAAATGGATAACGTCTTTCCCGAGCAACTCTTTGACACCGGAAAACCCCAGTATCTTCGCCAAGGACTGATTGGCAAAGGAAACCGGCCTCCCACCAGGGCACAAATTCCTATAGGAGAGAGATTGACCAGTTGCCGATAGAAACTCACGCCCCTCCTGCACGACCTCCGTGGCATTGCTCATCTGAGACAGTGCTGTTTCAAGCTCATCAACCCTATCCCGCATCCTGCTCAGCTCCGTGATCAGTTGGTTCTTGGATTTGTCTCGATCCTTCATGAAGGGCTCCTATTCACATGTTCGGGCGATCGCGCGGCGCAAGCGCTACCGTGCGGGACGTTCGCGTAATTGGCCGGATCCAGCTTTTCGGAAGACGTATGCAGCGCTGGCAGAGGACTTTGGTTCTTCCGGTTCTAAGCAGTAGCAAGACTCGTGCCAGTGGCGCTCGTGTCGGGGCCACTCTCAACAGCTAATCTCACAAAAACGTGACCGCACCCTGTTTCTCCATTTGACAAATGTGGTCCTGTGGGACACAATCGTCCAGGGGAATGGCATGTGGGTAAAGGCCACCAGCAGTCCTATCGAGAAACTGCCCGGCAATGCCTCCCCAGGAACACAGTTGCCGTTCACCATGCTCTGAGGCCCTCTGCAGGAATGATTGTGCCTGGAATTTGCCGATCAGGGCCAGCGCTTCACGGCGGTGATTGCCAGCAGGAGACTCCCGTGGCAAGACCGGGCGAGGCGAATTCGCTCTGGCAACAAAAAAGTCGGTCATATAGCCCGCCATGGGTAGGTATGCATCAGTGCAAACGTTCAGCACGGCATTTTTCGACGGCTCTTGGAAGCGGCAGGCAAGCACGCCGGCCTCATCCCACCTCGGAGACGACCGGCCCTTGTGCCGGCCTGCTATCCCGATGTGAACGCTTACGTTTCATGTCCTCCGCGGGCACGGCCGGGTGGCAAGCGCTTCGCGAGTGACCTCACGGGAGCAAGGAAGATGACATATGCGATTAGTCAAGATTGCCACTTTTTTCAGAGTGCTGTCCTCACCTTCTCCAGCAGTCTTGATTTGTCACGTGCCATGGGAGCGGCCTTCACATATCTGCGACAGCATTTTCCCCTGATCGCACTGAGCCTGCATCGTTTCGAGGAAGGCCTGGGTGGGTTCCGCTTGCTGTTTCTCGTCTCAGATGGCAAGTTCCACTACCTGGATCAGGTTGTCCCATTAGACGAGAAAGGACGTGAGCACGTTCGCGAGGTGGAGCGGGACAGGAAGATCCTTTATATACCTCATTCCGAGCAGGGGCCAGGGGATGTGGCGAGACGCCTGAGTGTAGGGATAGGCTCTTATTTGCCGTACAAGAGACACGAGCCTTTCTTGTGGCGACGTTAGCTACCGAGGAGAAGACTGTGGGCCATTTGGTCTTGTTCGGCCGTGAGGACTCATGCTTCACTCCCGATCACGCCGCCAAACTGGCTCTCCTGACTCCCGCGTTCAGCCTGGCCCTGATCAACATGCTGCATTATCGGGAGGTTCTCCAACTCCAACAGCGTTTAGTCGAAGAAAATCGGCTCCTCACCGCAGAACCCTTCGATTGAAGCAGACACGCACGATCGGCGCCAATGAAGGACTACGACAGGTGATGGATCAGGTGGAGCTTCTGGCAGGCCCGATGTTCCCGTTCTCATCTCGGGGGAAACGGGCTCGGGAAGGAGGTAATCGCCGATGCGATTCAGCGAATTTCTTCTCGCTATCAAGCACCTTACATCAAGGTTAATTGTGGAGCGATCCCTGACACTCTTTTAGACAGCGAGCTATTTGGCCACGAAAAAGGGGCTTTCACCGGAGCCGTAACGAGTAGACCTGGTCGTTTTGAACAGGCCACCGGCGGAACTTTGTTCTTGGACGAAGTGGGGGACATGCCTTTGCCCGCTCAACGAAGGCTTCTTCGGGTGCTGCAGGACGGATGGTACAGCGGCTGGGCAGCTCTCGAACCATGCTGGTGGATGTGCGTATCATAGCCGCCACTAATCGGAATTTGGAGGCCATGATAAAGGAAGGGAGCTTTCAACAGGACCTCTACTATCGCCTGAACGTCTTTCCTGTGAAAATTCCCACGCTTGAGAGAGAGTTCAGGACATTCCTGCGCTTGTCTAACTACTTTGTGCGTCAAAAGGCGAATCAGCTCAAGCTGCCCCAGGACACCACCGTTTCGTGCCGGAAGGTGACTGCAGAAACTCTAAATCTA
>CAVXFM010000007.1:0-304978 GCA_963760985.1 uncultured delta proteobacterium
CCGTCACACGCCGGAGAATGTCGATATCGTCGACCCCGGCCTGGGAAGAGCCTGTGAGTTACCCATGCCTTCCCAGCTCCGCGTGACTTCACCACTGACAGCGAGGACTGAACTGCGGTCGGTGCTTGCCGCGGCGAGTGCCGTAGTCATATTGAGCACGCCTGGGCCACCGATTCCGAAACATACGCCAAGACCGACTGAAGCTCGTGAATAACCGTCCGCCATATAGGCTGCGCCACCCTCGAAGGCCGCGACGACTGTCCTCAGGCCCTTTGTTTGGGTCAAAGGCGGCATGAAGTTATCATTCAGGCCGCCAAGACCGATAAAAACGTGGCTGACGCCCTGATCGCGAAGCGTGTTGATCATGTAATCGGTTATCTTCACCACTCTGTCTCCTCGGACAACGCCACGCTCGTCTTTATTAGCGCAGGGTCTACTTAAGTGGAACGCGATCCCTCGATCGAAACGCTCAAGGGAAAGCTAATCGCAAACCGGGTCGTGGCCAGTCAACGGCAATCAAGTGACCGGTGCCGGAACACGTGATGAACGCGGTGCGGTTGTCGGGACCGCCGAAGCAGATATTGGTGATCATGGGGTCACTCAGAGGCAGGATCTCGACCGTCCCACCGTCCGGTGCGATCTGAGTGATTCCTCCCTCAATCAATGTCCCCTGACACACCCAGCCGTCGCCATCGACCGCCATCGAATCGAACAGCACATACCCCACGGCTCCGTAAAGGAGCCTGGCCACATGGAATTCACCATCCGAATTCTTCGCGATCTCGCCGGGACCATCAAGGTCCCAATACCAAATGCGGCCGACCTGGGTCTCAGCGACATAGAGCCGACTTCCGTCAGGCGACAGGGCGATGCCATTCGGACTGGCTAGCGGGAAGATCTTCTCGGTGATACTTGAACCGTCAGGCTGCGCATAGAACACCCCGGTGAAGTCACTCGACCGTTCAGTGCGTATTCCATGATCGGTGAACCAGAAACCACCCGTGTCGTCGAAGACAATGTCGTTGGGGGCGCGCAGCGGACGATTGCCGCAGGCGCTGTATAGCGTGGTGACCTCGCCTGTCGAGAGGTCGACCCGGTCAATACTTCCCCCGGTATAGGCGGGCGGCGCCACAAGTCCAAAGACGAGCAGATCGTCCTTGCGTTGGAACGAGAAGCTACCGCCATTGTTGCAGACATACACGGCTCCGTCGGGCCCCACTGCCGCACCGTTGGGGCCGCCGCGGATCTCGGCGACGTGCTCGATCTTACCGTCCGGTAAGACTCTGGTGAGTCTGCAGCCGGCAATCTCAGTCACAAGCACAGACCCGTCCGCCATGGCGATCGGGCCCTCGGGGAACTCCAGACCGCTCGCTACGATCCGGACTTTAGCGGTCCGCGAGGTAACAAAGGTAGCATCTTTCACGATAGGCCTCCGTTGATGTACACGCTGGGAGCCTAGCTCGCCGGAATCGGCAGCATTCCCCACCGACGAGCAATCATGCCACTCATCCTCGTCTGTATGGTGACGTGTACGACAAATCCTTCTGCCGAGCAACGGGATTGGGTCTTGTACCCACGAGACGGCCCCATGAGCGATTTCAATAGAGGTCAAACTGCCGGAAGCAAGATAAGCCCTGTTGTTACCACATCCAGTGCCTCACGTGATCAGACCGATATGGAGACCTCCCCTTATGAAGATCGCCAGAGTCACGGCCTTCGACGCCGTTGCCGGCACGACGAAGCCGCACGCTTTGCAATCAGCCGTACTTCTGATCGCTTCCACACTCAAATCCTGGGAGTCGCTTACACCCCGAAAGTCACGGTGAAAGTATTCTCTCCCGTATTGGCCGATGAGTGCAATCCATCGAATTGACAGAAGGGTCGCGGGACGGACTGGGTTCCAACAGTAAGCGGAGGCTGGATTTGAGGACAAGGGGCATAGTCCTTCCCGGCGGAGCAGACGGGCGGTACGTTGTTGAGGGTGGGATGCGCTTCGGCCGCGAAGTCTCCCGAGTCTCCACAGCAGTCTACAGGGGGCTTGCACGAAGCGCAGCACTGATCATTGCCAAGGCCAAACACGCCGGGGTTGGTGCTATTGCCGAGCTTGGTGGTGGCTTGAATGGTATGGAGGGAGACAAGAGGAGGAGGTTTTTCCGGGGTATACGCATCAGTTTTGTCGGGATACGGAGTGTCCATTCTGATTGGGTAGTTGAAGCCGTTCACCAAACTGATGTCGTAAGTATCGTGCCATGAGTTATTGTAAGACCAGTGAGCATGAAGAGCCAACTCAGCCTGGCCAGCGCCGCAACCCGCACCGGAGGGTTGTTCATCCAGCGAGAGATTAAAGCCGATGACTGGGCCGAGGTTCGGATCGTCAAACGGACCGACTAAACGGTCGAAGTGCACCACGAGAGGGTTGCCAGGTTGGCCTTGTGCAGGCAAATTGTGGCTGAACAGGAAGCCTGCCGGATTTTTTGTGAGCTCTTGCGTCCAGTCAGGAAAGTCGGCCGCGGAATACAGTTTATTGGGTCCAAAGTTTGGGGCGTTGAAGAGCATATACACCGTGTGGTTTCTCGGGCAACTTGCTGGCGATGGCGACGTCCCGCGAGTGATCGGCAGCGTCACCCAGTACCGTGTCAATTTTATCACGGAATTCCTCGTCGGTGTAAAGGCTCCCGAAGAAGCCATCCACGTCGGTATATAGGCGGCCTACAGAGCCGTCCCGGCCGGCCTCACTTACTTCCGGCGGAAAAGGAGCGGTGACCTCTGCCTGAGGACTTACGCTGGATTGGTGCAGGCAATTGAAGCAGGCATGTGGGCTGCTCACAAGATGATCGAAGCCGATAAGCGCGTTGTCTACGCTGGCATCCAAGACGACTCGCTCTTCCAGTTCCTCGAAGAGCAACCTTGAACTATCCACTATGGGTCGGTTCCGCTCAAAAAACGACATTTTCTGCGGTGTCCTTTCGTCTACTACAGACCCCATGTCTTTCTAGCATACTAACGTCAATATCTCAAGTAATATCTGAGTTTTTAGTCAACCTGATTATGAAGAGGCTGAGCCTGCTCTCAATCAAAGCACAGCCCCACAACGCCGGTCTCCTACTGCCCCCCCAGGATTCTCGTAAGCAACTCTGCGCGCCCGTGTACGAACCAAGTCCTTATGACACCCACCAAATCGTCAAGCTCGGGGATGCGGAGCAGGCTGGAGAACTTTCCTCTGCATCCTGTGGACCGTCTTGGCTCCTGTCCCTGGACCTATCGATGATCTCGTGGTCCGGGCCTTTGGAGATTATTCAGCCATGCACCAGTGAACCAATTCTCTACGGAGCAGACGGCAAATACCACAGTTAAGTCCGTGAGAATTGTACCTGCACTGCATCCCGAGGGACCGCGGCACCCTCAGGGACTCACGTCCCCAGGACGAATCCCTTGAACGCTTAACCAACCTGTCGGGACACACTCCTCCGCGTGGAGGTTACCACGATTTCAGCTACCTTTCGGCGGGTCACCCTCGACATTTGGGTACGTACGACTCCCGTTCCTGTCAATCGGCCACGAGGGAAAGCAATGAGAAGGGAGATATCCTCGGATCTTTCGGTAAGATGCGGTGTGCTTCTCGTTGCGATAAATGGTAACTTCCCAATAAGTCAGGGCAGTCGGATACGTTATTTTCTGGCGGCCATAAAAAAGGGCGGGACAACCAGGTGAAAATATGTTTTAAGGGGGCACGAGCACGAAGCTGAAAATCCCTCTCATTCCTGAAGAGGAGCGCACGCCACTGGTGACGGCTCTTTTGGAGATCATCCAGATCCAGCAGGAGCTGATTAAGGTTCCCCGGTCGTGGTAAACTCAGCCACGCTACCGAAGAGGAACACAGCCACGGACATCGTCGAAAATCCCAGAGAACACAAGAAGTGGAACTTCCGTTGAAGTCGAAGAGACGGGCAGTGGATTACTTGAGCCACGCGACCCAAGTGGAATGTTCAGCAACCGTTCGGTAATTCTTCTCAGTCGATTTCTTTATCTGCCCCGCCTTGTCACCACGTCATGAGATGCACTGATCACGTCTATATGTGCTCGAAAACGCTGTACCCGAAAACGCTCAGTTTCGAAGAACTCGTCTTGCCGGTATTCAGAGATCCTCGGAGGTTTGCTCTCAGGTTCCCAAGAACACACGGTGTGCTCAACATTTTGCCGGAATCGTGTTGTACTTTCGAACGGACAACGAATTGATAGATTAAAGGCGCATGACGCAAATTCAAATCAAGGGAGCGGGACGATGAAAAAATTGACGGCAATCATTCTGGGGACTCTTTTCGTAGCGGCCGTAGCCTTCACGTTCAACACGGTTGCGCTTGCAGCGCCTGGGGGACACGGCGGTGGCGGACACATCAGCGGACATCACGTCGGACATCACCGAGGACATTGGGGACATTGGCGGCATCAGGGGGGCGGATCTGCCGTTTATTCTGCAGGAGGCGTGGACGACATCTGCTGTATGGTCAGGCGGTGTTACGTGACCCCATCCGGTCATCGTAGGTGCCGTTGGGTGCAAGTATGTGAGTAGGCGGAGCACCACCCGCTCCCACAGTCTCTCTACACACACATGAGAAAGGCCGGAGTCGTCAGATGGCCGAGACCTCGGCCTTTTTACTCTAAGATTCGAGTGCAGTTAGGACATCTACCCGTATGGGTGATAGTGAGATGGTTAAGGAGGTAGTATTTTAGGACCGGAAGTCTCGCGCCACGGTCACAGGTGGCTTGTCCATGTTGCGTCGGCCTTCCCCTTGGCTGGATACTACCGCTCTGTGTTCGGGTGACGACCGCGACGGGAAAAATGGTTGACGGATTGACGGAAGGTGAAGTACGTTCAGAGAAAGCCCCAAAAGGCCTTCCCGTCGACAAGACGACGGTTTTGCCTCTTTTAGGTCGTGTGGGACACTCCACGCAAACCTTTTCGAGGTCGGAGAAGCAATCCCTCCACCCCTCGCGAGAGCCAAACTGCTCAAGATGGGAAGACCAGCGCATAATTCCGGACGAAATAACTGTCAAGGGAGGCTGCTATGAAAGACGAAGATATTCAAAAGCGATACGGCTTGAAGCCCAGAGCCGCAAAGGTTTCCATTCCCCTTCCTGAAAATGACGAGCTGCCGAAGGATGTCGTTGAGACATTATCGCAGTGCCCAAATTCCCCCTCCTTATTTTCTCTTTTCTTTTCTCCCAGATACCCGCGCCAAGACCAATTTTACCCGCAGTGCCTGAGTCCAGCTCAGCCCCGTCCAGTACGCCCAAGACAGCATCGCAGGACTGTATCATGTCCTCGTTGGCCTTGCCGATTTGCGCGGCTATTGCCTTGAACGCTGCAACACGGGCATGCCAATCCCGAATAGCGCTCGCTTCCTCAATCGTGGGGCGGAACGGCTGTTCCCAAGGGTCTGACACGGTGCACTCCAGCTCATGCAGCTGTCTCTTGATTTTCACCCTGCAGGACTTCCATTCAGGGGAAAAGCCCAGAGGAGATGCAAGATATACGGTAAGCACATTGATCTCCCATGAAATCAATTCAACTTTGGTAGTCGGGCTGCGTAAACAGGATCGTACTTCCTGGTCTCCAAGAGTCCTATTCGTTCCCCAAATCCTTCTGGAACCTCTCACGGACCTCCCGAAACTGCTCACGAATTCGAGCCGCTGAAACAGCCATAACGATGGCCTGGACTGCTCCGATTTCTTCCCTTGACACTCCAGCTGCTTCGGACCCGCCGAGCAAATATTCCATTCACGGATAGCACCCTATGGACATGGCTGTCGCCAGTTTAACGAGATGGGTCGTTTTTGGGTCCAGTGCGTCGTTGGAATAGGCCGATTGGGCGAAATCCCTGTAGGCTTTTTCCCGCTGTCCTGTAATCATGTTGTCTTCCCCTTGCAACCGAGATCCTTGTTGCTCCCGCGGCTTCTTCACCCAAAGGCTCTGTCAGCTGGATGATGCCCAACGGATCGATATCTGCCTCGTCCTCCTGTTGCCCATACTGAAACGAGGGTTGTAGTTTCTCATGGTCGGCATCAGCCTGCCATTGCCCGCTGAGTGGCATCATCACTCCTGCTTTGGAAATTCAATATCTTGCTTCGGAACGCGTATCACGAATATTCTCTCACTTGTGTCAACGGCAACGCCAATCCCGTCGGGAGTCAGCAGTTCTTCCAATTTCACGGTGTCACCCTCAATGAAGTCCAGCACGTCCGACAAAGCCATCAGATAGGTGTCCAGAACAACCTTGCAGACTTCTTCGGGTTTGTAGGTCTCCTTTTCTGGATCGGTCAGGACGGTCATGGGAACAGATCGACTGAAAACGGAGCGTAACACCTTTCTCAGTCTCGCAAGCAGAACTTCTTTCTTCATCACATCTCCTCGGGTGGCTCGCGGGTCATTTCTTTACGGAGTCGCCGCGAGCAGAATGGGATCTGGTCTCACCGTGCGACTGGTCTGGTTCCATTCACCGCGCTCTTGAGCACGGGCGAGTATTGCCACGTGACCACTTTTCTGGCATCCAAGACAATCGATTCTCCAGTTTGTGGATTTCTACCTCGGCGGGCGTGCTTGGATTTCACGGACCATTTCCCGAAGCCTGAGACCAGCACATCTTCTCCCGCGATGAGTCGCTCTTTGATGATCTCCAGGAGCTTCTCCATGATCTCCGCGGCCTCTCCCCGCATGAATCCACAATCGTTGGCTACCTTTTGGGCCACGTCAGCCTTGGTCAACGTCATGGGTTACCCTCTCGTAAATCACCAGAATTTCATGATCAGCTTGAATGGGAGCCACGATAGCAGAAGGTACGGACTATCTCAAGTTGTTTCAGAGTGTTCGGACACCCTGGACGTAGGTCCCCGTTGATAGCCCACCAGGAGGCCGCGATTCTGCGGGGACTGGTCCGTCCATGAGTAGACAGCCCCTTTTCTCGCTGGTTGTGCAAATCCGTTCTCGATTCGTGCGTCAAACATCTCTCACGCGTATCGCCAATCCACCCCGTCCAGTATCGCTTGGAACTTTCGCTTCATCTTGTAGGACCACTTCTTGTCCGCCAGCAGTTTGGTGACCCCCTCTTCCACGAGTGGTAATGGGAAGAGACTCAGGGTAGTCAGTATTGCGTTGATATACGCCCGAGTCGTGTTTGAACTCTCGATCTCGTCCAATTCCGAAAAAAGGAGCTGAGCGCTCGTAGGAGTCCGAACACTACGCATGACCTCGACAATCAACTCCGTTCTCGCCCTGTCGCCTTTATTGTGCAGGAAGAGGCCGTGAAGAAAGACCTCCGCCTCTTTCCTGCCAGCCGCGTGCATAGACGATAGGAGAACACAGGCGGAGCGAAAAGATTCTTGGTCTTTTTGCAGTGCCTGTTTGAGAAGAAAGTCAATTGGGAGACTGTTGAGGTCTATCCCCCCGCTCTTGCTGATCCAGGGGAATTTCGGGTGGTCAGGTTTGTCCTTCTTGTCGCGGGGCAAGGCATTTCCTCCTCTTTGGACACACGCCTGCATGTGCCTCTAAGATACGTGGTTCAGACCAAGCGGAACGCAGACAGTATCCTCGCATTCGCCTCGGAGTCAATCGGAGAATGTGTGGGCTTACTGGACAGAGCCGCCATGTGGTCCTCAAGGCACCCTCAACCAGGGATGAGCCTACAACAGGTTGAGATTACAATGCAACTCAGTCATGGCATAAATGTGCAAGATCATGCCACGAAGCTCTGTCCACCTTCTGTCCACTCTCTGCCCAGCACTTTACGTCAGCATATCAATATAATATACCAACATGGACAGTGGACAGAGAATAATTGTTACTATACTGAAGTTTTGCACAATAGGTTCGCACGCTACGAGAGCGTGCCGCGGAATCCGTGAGCAAAAATGTCGTGGGTGAACGAAAAGAGCTTGATATACGCGAAATGACGCGGCTATAGAATGCCTCCGAAGAGGAGGCGCCTGACGATGACAACGGTCGTTGAGATCCCGGAAGGACTTGAAGGAGCGCGGGAGGTGTTCCGACGCCATTTCGGAGCGCCTGCGTTTGAGCACTTCAAGCACTACGTCCTGGGCTTGATAGTCTCCGAGAACCTGACCGTAGAGTGTATCAACCGAATCTTCATTTATGCCAAGCATCCGAGCTCTCTCAACCGATTTCTCACCGCGGGAATCTGGCGGCAGACCGACGTAAACAACGACCGGGTCGGCATGCTCAAGGCCAATGGGGCCCTGGCAGGGAACGGGTGGTTGCTCGTCGACGACACCCTGACTCACAAAACCGGCAAAGAAAGGGAAGCGGTGGGAATCTTCTGGGATCACTGCGAGAAACGGCACGTCCTGGCTCATAACATCGTGACCATGGAATTCGTCACGCCAAAAGGGAAGGCCTACCCGCTGGACTTTCGTCTGTACCTGAAGGAAGACCTGTGCAAACAGAAAAATATCCCCTTCAAGACGAAGATCGACTTGGCACGGGAACTGATCGAGTATGCGCTGGGGCTCGGCCTTGAAATCCAAGGCGTGCTCTTCGATAGCTGGTATGGTTCCAAGGAATTCATCGGTTTCCTCAGAGCCAACAGCCTTCGCTGGATTACCGGGCTCAAATCCGACCGAAATGTCAAAATACGGGGACAATACGTCCAAATCAGAGAATTTGCCTCCACGCTCCCTCAGGTGGCATTCCGAGAGATCCGGATCGGCGAGAGCATCTACCAGGTGTTCTCCAAAGCGGTAGACCTTAAGGGAGTGGGCCAGGTGAGAATCCTGATAAGCTATGACAACGAAGAGTTTTCCGGAGATCCTGTCTACTTCGCCACCGATCAGATCCGGTGGGAAGGAACCAGAATCCTCAAAACATACGGTAAGAGATCTAAAATAGAGGCGTTCTTCAGGGATTCCAAGCAGAATCTCGGCCTTGAAGACTACCAGTTCAGAGATCTTCGCGGTATCAAGCGTCATTGGTATCTGATCTTCTTAGCCTATAGTCTGCTCGTGTCCGGAATCGCCCGAACCGTGCATAAGGGGCCCCCGACGTTGGGAGGGCTCATCAACGGCGCAACTAGAAACGTCTTGAAAGACTTTGTCGATTGGATCATTCTCCATTCGAGCAGCGGGCATTCTACCGAGGAAATCTGCCGCATTGCCTACGGGTCCTGAACTCGGGTTGGCTCACCTACTACTCCCAACCTCAATAGATTACTATTTTTTGCAGCCTATATTGTGCAAGACTTCAGGTTGTTCTTGAGAGATCAAGAGGATAGAATGCTTTTACTACAAAGAATCTATCACCAACGACGTGTACCCATTATGACCCAAGGTGTTCTTCCTTTCCAGTACCGAAGTTGAAAAGAAGCCTGGGGGGCTGACGGCGTTGGCTGGCTTGCCCACTTATCTTGAATTTGGATGCGTGATGGGGTTAAACGAGGCTGTCGAGAGTCGGCTCAAGATTCGATCAGGCGACCAGGGCTGGTCCGACGCTGAGACCGTAATGGCCCTGATATTACTGAATCTGGCGGATGGCCAAGGGCTCAGTGACCTGGATATCTTGGAGGGAGATGAGGGGTTTTGTCGGGTACTTCGAGAGTCGGTGGGGTTCGGAAAGTCGCACCAGGAGAGACGAGCCCTGAGTAAAAGGCTGCGCAAGGAGCACAAGAGATCGGTGCCGTCTCCCTCTTCGGCAAGCCGGTATCTCTATCGGTTCCACGACCCGGATCAAGAGAGGCTCAGAAAGCTGGAAACCTCGTTCATTCCCGCGCCCAATGAGGATCTCAAGAGCTTGATACGGGTCAATGGAGACTGGGTGGCTTGCGTTCAGAAACGTTCGCCTCAGGAGGCTGCCACGCTGGAAATGGATGCCACGGTGGTAGCAACGAACAAGAGGGAAGCGCTCTACTGTTACAAAGGCGGCAAGGCGTATCAGCCTCTGAATGTGTACTGGGCGGAACAGGACCTTATTCTCCATTCGGAGTTCCGGGACGGCAACGTGTGGGCTGGAACCGACAAATTCGGGTCTTTCAAGAGGCTTTGGCTTTCCTTCCTGCGGGAGTGTCGAAGGTTTATCTCCGCTCGGACACGGCAGGATATCAGCACGATCTGATGAGGTTTTGTGCGGATGCGAACAAGGAGCGTTTCGGGGTCATCGAGTTCGGCATTGGTGCGAAGGTATCTGAATCTTTCAAGCGAGCCGTGGGTGAGGTAGAGGAATCCGAATGGCGCCGGTTGTATCGCAAGACTGACAAAGGCTTGAGAGATACGGGTCAAGAATATGCAGAAGTATGCTTTGTCCCTGAGGAGTTGGCTCGAAAGAAAGACGGCCCCGTGTTTCGGTACCTGGCTATTCGCGAAGTTTTGGAGCAGCCGGCATTGCCGGAGATGGAGGGGCAACTTTCCTTGCAGTTCCCGACCATGAATTTCGGCTTGGTGAAATATAAGGTGTTCGGGATTGTCACAAATCGAGACATTCCGGGAGATGAGCTGATTTGGTGATACCGACAGCGCTGCGGCAAGAGTGA
The DNA here is from genome assembly GCA_963760985.1 of uncultured delta proteobacterium. GTDB lineage: Bacteria > Desulfobacterota > Desulfomonilia > Desulfomonilales > Desulfomonilaceae > JACRDG01. The sequence goes on from CAVXFM010000007.1 coordinate 10,533, forward strand.
AGAGGCGCATTCAGTGATGAAGGAAGATCTTGCGGGGGGCAGACTTCCTTCGGGATATTTCGGGGTAAACGCAGCATGGTGGCATATCATGATCCTGGCCTTGAACCTGAACTCGGCTATGAAGCGCTTGGTTCTGGGGGAAACATGGGTGGGCAAGCGCCTTAAGGCGATACGGTTCTGGCTGATCAAGTTGCCGGGTCGTGTGCTGAAACGTCCTCGCATGCTGCGTGTTCGACTCGTTGGGGGGCATGCGTCGAACGAAACACTTCTTGAGATGAGAAGGAGGATTCTGGGCCTTTGCGAATCAGGTTAGACAGCGCCGCATCCTGGGGAAATGGGGCGCAGACGGGGGGAAAAGAATGACCTTGGGGGGTGATGCGCCTGAAATGTGGCCGAACAGGGGGAACTCGGCATACGAATCAATACAGCGTGGCACGAGAGTCGATTCGCAGGTGCGGGGGACACGATCGAGCGGGCTTTTCAGGTCCGGGGAGACCACAAACGAACCACCGAAAAATGAGGTGGTGGATTATGGGGTACCTTGACCGTTGACACGCTCCTGGGTTTTCTGGCATAATAAGTTGTCGGTTTTGTGACTTTTTTGTGCGGGATCACGAGAAAGCAAGTTTAGGAGTGTGTTCGGAGTTGGCCTATCCTGCAAGCGAGACACGGATGTCTCGACGAGAAGTGAGAGGCAGCAAGAGCCCTCACCTGCCTGCCGGCCTGAAGACCTGCTGGCGGTGATGCTGGATCCGGTGAACCCTTGCGAAGGTGGCGAATGTGGGTAATCCAGACGGGCCAATGGACAGCCGAATCACGTTTTTGTCTTCTCAGGCAGACTGTATTGCGCTATCTCATCGCATCCGATGAATGCACGGGCCACGGGAGCATACCCGACTTTGGGGACTCCGACACGTCCCTTTGACGATGTTCCGCGTGTGATCTTTCTTGGGTATTCCTATGTTCATGTCACATGTAGCCCGGCCATTCATTTATGTGATACTCTCATTCATCATGTGGAGTATCATCGGGACGATGGCAGCCTCCTCCGGAGAGGCGGCATCTCGAAGCCGCGTGAACCGCCCGTCCGCGCTCACCGTATCCCAGGCAGTACGAATCGCATTGAATCGGAACTACAAAATCACCGAAGCGAGGCTCGAAGTACGAAAAAAGGAACACGAACGGCGTTCAGCCTTTTCCGACTTCTTTCCAAGTTTGAAAATCGAGTACACCGCAGAGGCTGATCGTTATCAGAATATCGACAACATAGAATACCTCGGACTGGCTCACGACAGCCGATGGTACGTCCGTTACATCAACGGTAACGAAGTGATGCCGGCCTATCCGTATCGAATCGACCCTTATCGAAGCTTCACGTTTACCGCGACCTTAACTCAACCTCTGTACAGCGGCGGAAAACTCCTGAGCCAATACAAGATGGCCAAGCTTGGAGTCGATAAGGGGGAGATCCAACTGGAGTTGGACAAGCAAGATCTCATTCTCGCTGTTCACAAAGCATGTTATCAGCTGGCACTGGCATACAAGCTCCTGGAGACTGCGAACAAATCGGTACAGGCCCTTGCCCAGCACAAGAAGGAAAGTGAGGCATTTTTCAGGGCCGGTCTGGTTCTCGATGTTGACGTTCTCTCGGCAGAAGGGAGACTGGCCAAGGCCAAGATCTCGAGACGGCAGGCGGCCAAGACGATAGAAGTCCAGCAAGGTAAGCTGAACTACCTGCTCCGCTACGCTCAGGGGACTCCGACTCGCGTGGCCGTGAGCGACAAAGTCCAGCCTGCTACATACAGAGTACCCGAGATTTATGAGATTGCAGCCCGGAACAGGCTAGAGATTGCCAAAGCCAATATATCGATCGAGCAGGCATTGGCAAGCGTGAGGGCTTCTGAGGCTGGGTTGCTTCCTTCGGTTTCATTGGAGGTGGCAGGATCGCGGCTTAACGACGATTGGAACCCTTTCGACCCAGAGGCGTACAACGACTGGACCCTAAAGGGCATAATGAAATGGTCCTTTGACATGTTTCGGACCCGGGAAACGGTGAAGAAGAAGCGGGCGACTCATGCGCAGCAATTCGTAAACAGCCAACTTGTGGCCGAACAGATCTTTCAAGAAGTCCAAGAAGCCTTTGCCAGGTTGCAAAGGGCTGAAGGCGATGTACCTGACAGCAAGACCTCGCTAAGGGCCTTTCTGAAAAACTACCAGAAGAATGTGGCGTTGTACAGAGAGCAGCTCGCCACGTATCGCGAGGTACTCAGACGCGGAAAAAGATGCGGCTCAAGCTGAGGCTGATTATTACACCGCTGTGTTTGAAAGCAAGATCCAGAGAGCAGTCTTGGAGCGGGCCATGGGAGTCCTGCGGTGAAACTCTTGGAAATGAGCGTAGTGACAAGCCAAGGGGAGATATCACTAGGACTGACCTCAATCGAATCGGGCATGTGCATCCCGGATCCTCATTCCGTGCGCAGGAAGGGTGAACAACCTACAGTACCATATTGCTATCAAGATGAGCCCAGGATCTGGATCTCTGCCTCGTGGAGGAACAACTCATGGAGCGAAAGTCGGATCTGTCGGAGGAGATGATTGAAGAGGCGGGTAAGGTTGTCGGCAGAACCAAGGACGCAAGAGAATTGCGAAGAGGGTTAGTCGTTGTGCTGTACGGAGTGTTGGGCTGTCTTTGCCCGCCGTGGGACTAATCATTGGACGATCGAGGGCGACTGTGGTTCGCCTTCATCAACAATCCAAGGAATGGTATTCGGGTAGAGTGGAAGAAGACAAGAAATGGGGAGGTAGACGCAGACAGCGAATAAGTCTTGAACGTGGCGTCTCGGTTCATATGAGACTGGAACTCATAGGATGGGCATGACATGAATCCTAACCCTGCGCAGAACACACGAATTCTTCCCTGACCAAACTCGGGAAGATTCTTGCCTGGAGGAGGAGTGATATGGTGCAGAGGCCTATGATAGCATCGATTCTGAGGGCGTTTGTTTTCGCCGCATGCCAGTTCTTTGCTTACCAAACTTACGGGCTGTCCGCGCTTGTCATTGTATGGGCGGTCATCGTTGTCGGCACGTGGATTGACGTAAAAACGACGAAAGCCAAAGTCGCCCAGACCGCAGTACAAACCGCTTGGTTCGTGTTCATTTTGGCTGTCATTCACTCAAAGCAAATGACGTTTTAGTCAGGGGTTTGTTGCCCGTGTTACCCATAGGGACAGCAATGAGGAGGTTCAGGGAGTTCTGCAACGCGACGCAGTCTCTTCTCAGAGAGACTGTCCAGAACTACCGGAAGGACAATGTTTCGCGGTTGGCCGCCTCCTTCGCCTTTTACTCCAGCTTCTCGCTTGCGCCTGCCCTGGTCATCGGGTTGGCTGTGGCCGGAGCGATCCTCGGACAACTGGTAGTCCTGAGTAGGCTGACCGAAGAGATGAAGAACTACGTAGGACCAGAAGCGGCCTTATTCATTACCGAAACCGTGAATGCGTGGAGGGGGCGAATGACGGGGAGCAGTGCAACCGTCATTGGAGTGGTTGTCTCACTCTTCGGGGCCACCGCGGCTTTCGTGGAATTGCAGAGTGCTTTCAATATCATATGGAGAGCAGGACCGAACAAGCGATCCTTTATGAAACAGGCTCTTTATGAGCGAGCAGTTGCCTTTGTTGTGGTGGTAGGGATCGGGGTCTTTCTCCTGATCTCTTTGATCCTGGGCGCAACCGTAGAGGTGCTGAACAGGTTTATGGCAGATAGACTACCCCTTCCCGCAAGTCTATTCCAATTGGTAAACCTCGTCGTGACATTCGTTTTGACTACCCTATCGGCAGCTGCTTTGTTCAGATTGCTTCCAGACAGAAGACCAAGGTGGAGAGACGTATGGGTGGGGGCAGTGGCCACGTCGGCACTATGGGCCCTCGGCAAGTACATCATAGCGATGTATTTTGCGCATACGGCCGTCAGCTCCCTTTATGGAGCGGCAGGTTCTTTTGCCATCATACTGCTCTGGATCTACTACAATGCCCAAGTCCTTTTCTTCGGAGCCGAAGTCGCTCATGCACACGAAAAGGTGTTCGGGCCAGATAATACTGCTATTTCTGGGGACGAAATTCCGAGCGCTTCCTGCAGAGACACGTTGCAGGATTCGACCAGTTCTAGGGGGAACGGCCAAGAGGAAATCGGTGCATAGAATGGAGCCAGAAGAGTGATGACTCTTTCGAATCCACCGTTGTAGGAGCGTACGCCTCCTCTTTTGATCTTGACATCCAAAGTCATTCCGTCAGGCTTGTCGCTCCAACACCTCAAACATAATATGATTCTAGGACTTGTTGTTTCAACTGGTCGCATTTGTCGGACGGTCGACTGTTTCGCCCGCAGAATGAATGCCGGAAGTCGGCTGGCGGGTCAAAGGCAGCTCCGTCAGGTACTGCGTTTCAACGACGTGTGGGTTCACGTCTTCTCGGTCCCTGGGGCGGGAGGCATGCCTATTTCCTCTTCTGCTGCCGGGTCACCTCCGTAGAAGTCTCGAAGTTCCTCGTACAGGTCCGGAAGTAGACGTTTCATCAATCTAGATTTCTCGAAGTAGGCTTCAGTGGCGACGGCAAAAAACTCTGCTTCGTTTGTTGCCCCATACATCCGGAGCACTGAACGGTCCTTTTTGTCGCCACCTCTAAGCCCCAAGAAATGGTGGCTCATTACCTGAGCCCATGGCCGATAGTCTGAGCGCGTCTTGAGTTTGGGGGTGCCGTCAAAGACCCCGTCAGCCATTCGGTCTAGTACGTGCGCAAATTCGTGCGAAGCTGTATCATGCCCCTGTTCCGGTTGCGCGAGGTCTTGCAGCACTGTGGGCCACGAAAGTACCACCGTGCCCCAGTCATCCGCCTCTCCAAGAATTGCCGCTTCGTCGTCGCTGTGTCGGTAGACGTATGGATATACAATGATCTCCGTGAGTCTGTTATAATACGATATATCGAGGTGCAGAATCAGGCGCACTGCGCAGGCAGAGATCACTACTCGCACTTCGTCAGTGATTACCATCCCTCCCGCTGGCGTGAAGTATTTCTCATTGGCGAATATCTTCACGAACTCAAGGAATCTCTCCAGTAAAGGTCCTGATAGTCTTCGGAAGAAGGGCACGCGCTCCTTCAGAGTCTCCAGCCATGCTTGGGGAAATGGCTGCTTGGCGAGTCGTCTGCGGCGAATTCTGCGGAAGAGACCGAGCATGGGCAAAGACTAGCAAAAAAGGTGGTCCATGACAACCGTGGTACTTTCTTTGCAAAATGCAAACGCACGGAGGACTTGCCCCTCCTCGCCCAATGTTCTGCTCGAAAAGAAACAGGGCGCTTATCAAAGCGCTCCTACAGCCAGAATCTCCCTGACGACTATTTTTGGGGAACGTGCCAATGTCTGTCCTACCAAAGATGTCGAGGTGGTTGTTCCACCGAACGGTGGCGTATCAAGGCGCGGAATCTCCGTGGCAGAGTCATGAACCAGAGGCTCAGCCTTAAAATTTCCCTTCGGCAGCCTTAAGGACAAGATCAGCCGCATGCCGGGCCCCTCCACCTTTCAGTATTGCACTACTGTAAGTCTCTGCTGCCGTAAGGTACGACGGGGAGAGCAGTTCGCGTGTTTTTTCAGGTACTCGCTCGGGTGTGAAGTCTTCAAGCGCGCAGTTAATGGCCACCCCAATCCCGGCCAACGCCTTGGCATTAAATTCTCTCTCGAAATCTGTGCCTGGAAACACCAGGCTAGGCACTTTATGTATCAAAGATGCCATAGCAGTGTTTTGACCGCCATGAAAAATGAGAGCCTGGCTGCCTCTGAGAATTGACCGTCCTGGCACAAAGCGGAGCCACGTAACATTGTTTGTAGGGCCAGGCAGTTCGGATAGCTCTGGGCGATCTCCAACGGCCACGATCGCATGAAACTCAGTACCCCCAAATGATTCTGGCAGCACACTTGTGTATTGGGCGGGGCCGATATCTCCCGCGCCGAAGTATACGAAGACCAGTTTTTTGCCGTGGGTTTTTTCGATCAGGCCCCTCGGTAGCGGGCCCAACTCCAGACGGTCGTAAAGCAGGTAACCCACGTAGTGCAAGTTCGGCACGTCTGCCAGCAGCGGCTCAATCTCTTTAATCGTAGGCGCAACCTTGATGTTGCTTCGCATGAAGAAAAGTTCCGCAACGTCTGTGACGGGAGCCAGACAACGCTCTTCCAAAATTCGATTAAAGCCAGCAATGGCGTCATCATGGTTCACGGCTCTCTTTTGAGACAACAAAGAAGAGATGAAGCGAGGGTCTGCCGGGCTGCACGCGGTGGAAACGAGAGGCAGGCCTGTTGCGGCTGATGTGATTGGGGCTGTGAGTTTGAACTCGCTGAAGAGAACGTCCGGTTTGAACCGCTCCACGGCACGCTGTTCCGTTTCCAGAGACCGGCGCAGGTAAGCCTCATCGGTGACATTCAAGAAGACCGCCACATCAGACAAGTCGCACAACGCATGATGAGGTCCTGGTGGTTTGGGAACAGTCCCCTCCATGAATGGGAAATCCGATTCTGCTACGTGCTTTGCGCCCTCGCCGTGCGTAAGAAAAAACGCCTCATGTCCGAACAGGCGCAGCTGATGCGCCACCGCGAGGCATCGAGTGATTGTTCCGACAGCCGAACCGCGAGTTATAATTGGCAGAAAGAGGATGCGCATGATGTGACCGTCTCCAGGGGTATTGTCTTGGAATGAGGGAGAGTATTGCTCCTGATCATAATGAGTACCCCCCACCCGCTCGGCAGAGGGACTCCAAAAGTTACCCGACCACCACCGGAATGTCGAACTCGTGTCTCACCGAATTTATCCTGCTGCCGAAGAGAATATCGGCCACGCCACGGTAGCCGCAGCTTTGAAGGGGAAGTAAGAACGAAGATTCTTCGCGCAGGATTCACCGCGATCTTCGCGGGTTATGAGCGGACATCGTGTGGTGTTGAATATTTTTTTCGCGTTGACACGCTATTATAGAAAACTTAGCCGCGATGGATTATGACCTCCCAGGCACTTACACGAGGGGAGGTAGTATATGAAGCATCCATTCGCGGCTCACAGCTGCAAACATATCATAGATTGTCCCGGAGATCAGACTTTTTTCGATTTGCCGGCCAATGATCAGGCCAAGCTCCTCAAGGCTCTTTTGGGAACGATCAGGCACTTCTTCTGCGACTTAAATGCGCTGCTCGGAGATCTCACGGACCCGCGTGCAGCCACCCATGTCTTGTACCCTCTCCCCGCTCTTGTCCTTGCTGGTATCTTAATGTACCTGTTTCATTTGAGCGCTCGCCGCCAAATCAAGCTAAAGCTCCATACCCTTCCATCCGTGGTGGCCTTCGGTACTCTGTTCGGCGTGGCTCGCGTTCCCCACGGTGATACGCTCAACAATGCGTTCATGTTCTGCGACCCTGAAGATTCTTAGCCTGTCATTTGTCGTATGGTCAATGCCCTTATCCGCAAGAAGGTCCTGTATCCTTGTCGCCTATTGGACAGGTACTTCGTCGTCGTAGTTGATGCGACAGGGACCTTGACCTTTTCCAAACGTCATTGTCCCCATTGCCTCACGCAGCCCCGAAACGGCAAGACCACCTACTATCACAAGGTCCTGGAGGCGAAGCTGGTGGGGCCAAACGGATTTGCCATTTCCCTCATGAGTGAGTTTATCGAAAACCCCGGAGAACAACCCAAGAAACAGGACTGTGAACTCAAAGCCTTTTATCGACTGGCCCCGCGGCTCAAAGCAACGTTTCCTCGTTTGCCGATTCTGCTGACCCTTGATGGGCTGTACGCATACGGCCCGGTATTTCACATATGCACGAACTATCACTGGAGGTTCATGGCTGTTCTCACCGATAAGGACCTCCCGTCGGTCAATCGGCAATTCGAGGCCTTGAGTGCCTTGCAAGCCCCTGATCGCCTGTCCTGGCGTACCGGAAAGAGCGCAGAAATAAGCCAACAATTCCGATGGGCGGATAGTATAGGGTACACTCACTCCGGTAAGCGAGAGCACACGCTCAAAGGCCTTGAGTGCATCGAAACGAAGCCGGATACGCGGGGTGAAGCATCCATGAGCACATGGAGGTGGGCGACCAATCTCAATCTTTCCCGGACAAACGAAATGGATGGGGCCAATGGTGGAGGAAGGAGCAGATGGACGATTGAAAATCAGGGGTTCAACACCCAGAAGACCGGAGGATACCGACTGGAACACGCCTACAGTACCAATCACAACTCAGCAAAGATATTCTACTATCTCTTGCAGATCGCGCACATTGTTGCTCAACTGCTTTACAAGGGCAGTATTCTAGAAAAAACGGGACGCAAGAGCTTGGGTGCGCTCAGAACCTGGCTGATCGCCTCCTCGAGGCCTGGCGCAACGTACCCGTCACCGGGGAGATCATGGAACAAATCATCCATTGGCGGTTCCAAATCAGATTCTGTCCCGATACCTCGTGATCCGCACATCTCTCCCGTCGGCATCCCACTGTCACCGCCACAAGCAAAAAAAGAATCTCGGCGATAGCTCACCAATCGCATAGGGAGGGGTCTGGCCATTAGCGTCCCTGACCTCTTCAGTTCATTTCCACCCCTTTCCGACAAGCACGCCAATGCGTCTTCCCCTTCATCGCTGCAATGGCAGGGCAATTTCGCGAGTGGGCACGCAAATCTATTGGACCCATAGCACTGGCTCTGAAAGAGGGCAACCTCAGGTCATTGCAGCGTTTTAGCAGCAATCTGCCGGGGGACGATGACAGGATCATGTCCACGTATCGTAGTCTTGTACGTGATGATCCGGGCAGCCCGGATGGAGCCCTGATTTGCGTCTTTTTGGATGCGGCCATCTGACTATCGCCCCTCCGTCAGCGTTGAGTGGCCCGAAGACACGAAGAAAGCAACGGACGATTCTCTTTGTGCCTTCGCGGCTTCGAGGTCGTATTCTCACCAAGGCGCTGGAGCGCTCCCCTAGCCCGTGCTCATCGTAGGGCTGTCAACCGGTCAGTCGTCCGTTACCAGGTTGAGCCATGTCACCCCATAAGGGGCAAGAGTGATTTCCAGATCTTGGTCGTCAACGGAGTATGAGAGCGGGGTGCACATGTCCTTCCACATGGTCCCCTTGGGCCCGGTCACATCCTTTGGCAAAGTGCACCTCTGTTCGGTCGCGGTTACGTTGGTCAGACAGATGACCTGCTCGTCACCGCGCACCGAAGTCCTCACAAGCGAAAAGATCCTGGGGTCGATCTTCAAGATGCGCTGGCCGCCATTGGGATGGAAGGACTTGTTCGAAGTGCGAGCCTTCACCAGCGGTGTTTGGATACTGCGAATCAAGGACCACCGCGATTCGGGGTCGTGGAGATCTCGTGTCAGTTGGTCCGCGTCGATGTCGTGTCGATTGACGCGACGATTGATGTGGGTGACGAGCACGCTCTCACGATCATTGAGCGATCCCAGGGCTCCGTGCAGGTAAGATGCGGGGACCCCCCTCAGCGCCAACGCTATGGACCTGGATGCGACAAATCGCCGTACCTGGATGCCGATCGCTTCCCCAGCGTTGACATTGTTTACCGCGCAAAACCACGTGGAGTTCATCTCATATGGTGAATCGTTTCCGGCTGAATCCTTGCGATACGATATGAACCCCCCGTGTTCCACGATCTGGTGGCACAGGGCTTCTATGGCTTCCGGGGGAAGAATATCCTTTGCACCAAGCAGGCCGATCCCGTCGTGGGAATCGAGAAAATTGAGAAATGTGGCTGTGTCGGAGGCCTTTGTCAGTTCCGCGGCCCAATTTGACAGAAAGGTCGCGTCACCACGGTACAAGGTGTGCAGCACTAGTGGTGGTAGAGCGAAGTTGTATACCATCTGAGCCTCGTCAGTGCCGTCACCGAAATATTGTACGTTCTCTCTATGGGGCACGTTGGTTTCTGTTACGAGTGTCACGTACACGGCGCGACCGCATCGAGGACATCTCGTAAGAGCTTTACGATGGCGTGAGTTTGAGGAAGGTTCGCGCACCTAGTTCCCAGTTCTTCCCAGAGGTACGTTACCGCGTCCAAGCGGATGATGTCCGCACCCTTGCGCACATAATAGAGCAATATCTCGATTATCTTGATCAGGACTCGCGAGGACTTATAATTGATATCGATTTGATCCGCGCTGAAGGTAGTCCAGACACGGACCGGTCCGTTGATGCCGTGATAGGAGGTCAGCAGGTCTGAGGTGCGAGGCCTAACCACCATAGCGATGAGGTGTTCCGGGATAGGCGTCTGCTCAGCAAAATTGAGGAAGAATTCCTTGAACAGCGGGTTACCATCCAGGAACTCCTGAAACCAACGACTCTTAGAAGACACGTGGTTGATGACGCCGTCGAACATGAGCCGAAAATCCTTTGAGAGCGCCTCAATGTCTTCCCAGGTGCCGAGCTTGGGATCGACGGTTTCGAAATCAAGGATGGAAAACCCCCGATCCGACGTGTATGGAAAGAATGGAAGAATGTGGATCGTGGTAATCACTTCTCGACCGAATTCCCTGGCTATGCGGGCCAAGGTTTCCAGCGGTTTTTCTCGTTGTGCTTGAATGAGATCCCCGTAAGTGATGAGTATCATGTCACGTTCGGAAAAGCGTTCCTTAGGATCGAAAGACTCTTCCCATTCCATGAGTTCGGAGGGCTTGTGCGCGACGAAAACCTTCATGATCCTTTCCAGTTCACGCACGGTTTCATCCAAGTGGTCTGCTCCGTAAAGAAACTCAAGCTTGTCCCGGAGTCGCCGATGCACCGGTTCAGGCACTTCATAGACGGGCCTCGTATAGTCGGGCTCCCCCAAGTATTGAAATTCCGATGTGGGATGGTTGCTGAAGCGTCTTTCTCTCCCCTTCGGTCGGTCTCGATCCATCAGGTACCTCCTCCAGTGACTACCCCGCTATCCCGCGGCTTATCTATTGTACCTCACGAGAAGCCTTGGTTCAAGGCAGCCTTTCGCCCATAATCCACCACCTCATTTTTCGGTGGGTCGTTTGTGGTCTCCCCGGACCCGAAAAGCCCCCTCGATCGTGTCCCCCGCACCTGCGAATCGACTCTCGTGCCACGCCTTATTGATTCGTATGCTGAGTTACCCCTGTTCGGCCACATTTCAGGCGCACCCCCCCCCAAGGTCATTCTTTTCCGTCCGTCTGTGCCCCCTTTCCCCAGGATGCGGAGCTGTCTAACCTGATTCGCAAAGGTCCAGAATCCTCCTTCTCATCTCAAGAAGTGTTTCGTTCGACGCATGCCTCCCAACGAGTCGAACACGCAGCATGCGAGCACGTTTGAGCACTCGACCAGGCAGATTGATCAGCCAGAAACCGTATCGCCTTCATGCGCTTGCCCACCCATGTTTCCCTCAGAACCAAGCGCTTCATCGCCGAGTTCAGGTTCAAGGCCAGGATCATGATATGCCACCATGCTGCGTTTGTAACCTATCAAAAAGTCCTGGCGGAGTTTGTGAGAGGTTACCGTCCAGGTAGGCAAACAGGTCAGGATAGATCCCTTTCATCTCGCTCAGGATTTGCTGGGCAGTCTGGAGTCCTTTGAAGCCGAGTCCCAAATTATCTTTGAGTGACCACGCCGTACCGCCATAGCAGATCGAGAAGTTGACCGTCTTCGCCTGGGCACGAGTGACGTCAATTCCTCGCGCACGCAACCGAGCTTGTGTCTCATCATGCGGGTTGCGCCTGGAGCGAAACAGATCCATGAGTACGGGATCTTGTGAAAGGTGCGCCAGCAAACGGAGTTGAAAAGCCGAGAAGTCAGCTTTAATGAACCCATTTCCTTCGCCCGCGGTGAGATACTTCCGAACGTACATCGGTAGGCCCTGCAGTGGAGGATCGGTACAGGTAATGCGCCCCAACAGTCCTCGTGAGCCACCACCTCGGATAACAACGATCCTGCCCGGCGAACGTCTCCAAGAACCGATTCGTTAGTGCCAGTCGCCGCCACATTCGCAGCTCGAATGCGGGAGCATATGAACGGGCCGGACCTTTCAAGAGATCGTCATCTATGCGGTCGCTTCTCGTCAGCCGCAGCGCGCACGTGTGGTTGAGAAGGACTCTCACCTCTTGTTCCGACCGGAGATTGAGCGGCTGGCCGTAGATGGTAGCGAGTTGCTCACCTAGCACGCCCATTGCTCGCTCAACCCTGGGCTGAGCCCGCGCTATCCTTGCCCGGTCCAGACCTATTCCCCGGCATTCCATTTCAGCCGATACGGACGTGAGGAGAATCTCCAACTCCCAGTACGGCTGCAATAAGGTCTCATCAGCGAGTATGCCGTTCACGAGTATAGGACCCAGCTGCCAGACGTACAAAGCATCTTGAACCAACTGCCGGTAGAGAGTTTCAGGGTAATCAACCGCCAGGACTTGTTTGTACAGGAACGGATACGGTTCCTTGAGATACCTCTCCACAAGAGCGCTGAGAAGAAAACAGCGCCAATCCTCCCCGAGATCAGGCTCCGGAGGGGACAAGAGGTACGCCGCGGGAGAAACGTCGAGAAACATCTCGGCGTAAAGCTCAACCCCATGCCGCAGAAACCAGATCGTGATCTCTTTGAGAGCATGTACGACTACCCGTCTTTCCCGGTCCGAGAAGAGAATGTCCGCGACTGCCCCGACTTGCTCCAGCTGTAGATGCACACAAACACACTCAGAGACTTCATCAACTTGGCAAACGGCCAGCATGAATTCCTATAGTTTTGCCATCTTCGAGGGTTGGGAGTGTGAGAAGCAAGATATGCTTGAATGGCATTGGCGTTCCTGCCATAACCCGTTTGGGAAAAAGCAGATGGGAGAGGAGGAACGCCGAAGGTCAAGCCCTTCCAACAAATTGCAGTTGTGAGGGCTACTGTCCGTCCTATTCATCGCTGACAATTGCCTGAATCCTGCCGGCAGAACATGATGAGTTCAAGAACCCTGCTGAATTCACTCTCACCGGCTATCAGAAATCATTCGTTAATACGAGCCTCTTCATTGGCGACTGTGAGTGTGCCTCTTCAAATGCCTGTCTAATCGTTGACATCGGCCTTAGATCGACGAGAGGATCGATTCTGATAGTTCCCGCCTGAACCATTTTCAAAACGTCCCGATAATACGACGGCAAACATCCCCATGTGCCCATTATTTCGGCGTCCAAGGCCATCAGACGGGAAAACATGAACGAAGACTTCGCAATCCCAAAGCCAACCACTACGAGTTTTCCCGTGAATCCGAGCAATCCCAGCCCCAAGTCCTGCGCCGGACCGGCACCAGTACACTCGAAGATTTTCCAACCAACGTTGTGGGTATACTCCGGCTTCTTTGGCTACTTCCTTGAATTCGGCCTGAATTTGCTTGAAGTCCTTGTCTCTTATATTAATCACATAGTCGCAACCGTATTCCAATGCCCGAGTCAACTTCTCTTCGTTGCAAAAGTAAGAACGGAATCGCCGCATGGTACAAGAAGAGCATGCTGCCCAGTCTGTTTACGATTCCCGTGAGCTCGGCCACGGGACAGAGATTCTGGGACGCGATGGACCGTCTGCCTGTGGAAGCGATTCCGCGTATCGAAGAGGGCTTGTGGGCCAGCACCCTTCAGCAGTTCTCCGTCCCGCTGGATTGGCTCATCTACGATACCACCAATTTCTTCAGTTACTTGGCTGAGCAGACTCCATCCGAGTTCAACGAGAAGGGCCATAACAAAGCCTTTCGCCATCACCTGCGTCAGGTAGGCCTGGCAGCTTCCGTGGTCAGGGGGCTCGGCCTGCCGCTTATCCACGAGCTCTACGGAGGCTCCCAAAACGACGCAACACTCTTCCCCACTGCCATATCTCGGACCATCGAGAGAGTCCGGGCACTCTCGGACGGACATGTGGAGAGCCTTACCGTCGTGTTCGACAAGGGGAACAACTCCTGTGCGAACATTGCAGGCCTGGGTCGCGAAGGAGTTCATTTCATCGGAAGCCTTTCCCCCAGCCATTACCCGGAACTCTGCTCCATCCGCCTGTCCCGTTACACGCCAGTGACACTGGAAAACGGGAGAGAGATCCTCGCATTCGATACCAAGACCAAGGCCTTCGATCGGTCCATCAGGGTGGTGCTCACGTACAACGCGGCTACTGCGAGGAAGAAGGAGCGACGCTTTCAGAAGGATCTGGGACAGGCTTTGGCCGAACTCAACCAAGTTCGCTGGGCAAAGGTCAAAGACCTTGAAGCCAAGATCCGGGAGGTGGCCTCCCCAAAGCTCCCCGCTTATCTGTTCAAAACCGAAGGCACCGGCGCCAATCTCAAGGTGGGTCTCGATCAGAAGGCAGTGAAGAAATACATGAATCGTTTTGGAAAGATTCCCGTCTTCACGGATCGTACCGACCTGACCGCTCTGGAAGTGGCTCAAGCCTACACCGATCGTAATGAGGTCGAGCAGCTCTTCGGAGAGATGAACGACCCGATGACGGTGCCGTTCCAGCCTGTGCGCCACTGGACAGATCAGAAGATCGTAGTGCATGCATTCATCTGCATCTTGGGGCTTCTCTTGCTCAAGCTTCTCCAACGCAGGCTCAAAGAGAAGGGCATCACCCTGAGCCTGGAGCTCATCAAGGACGAACTGTCCTGCGTGCAGTTGGGACTCTGGATAACCCGTTCAGGAAAACTCTTCAAGATCATCTCCGACAAATCCAAGCTCCAGGCGAAGATGTATGACATCCTTTCACTTCAAAAGGTAGCAGCAATGTTAGGGGTTCAGCCCAACTCATCCTAGTCTTCTGATATCACGTATGATAACGTGGTTTTTTTACTGTTCCGGCGGAAACTCCGGTAAGATAGCCGCGACAAAGGTAACTTCTCACAAACTCCGGGCGGAGTTTGTGGTCAAGCGCAGAATTTGAGTGGCTGCTGTTGAGGGGGCGGGGTATGTGGAACCGGGGTGTGTACTTCAAGTGATTCGAGTCGCCGGATAATGAGCTGGGCCAGTGGCAAGATCGAGTTGGCTCCGGATAACCTGTCGTTGAGAAAAGCCCAGAAGCTCACCCCAAGCTTTCGGCACGTTTTCTTCAGGCTCGCGAAGGTATCACGACAGCGCCGTCCGAGATCGCTACGAGTAGAACCGCTGATGAGGCGCTTTTTCACGTATTCCCGTATGTCCGTCTCGCTGGTATTGTTGTGCAAGGGTATGTCGGGCCTCTCCAGTACCAGTAGGAGTTCGGGCTTATTCTCGCGTATCCTGGCGAGCGCCTGGTTGAGTCTTGCATAACAGGTCCGGGTGCTGAAGATCTCATCGAAACGCTTCTCGAGCTTCTCCCTGGTGAGTGTGTCCGGGCGGTCTCTATACACTTTAAGTTGGCGGTAAAAGTCCCATATTTGTGTGCGTATGGACCCAAGGGCTTTGCGCTGTTCATCGTTGAATCCTATGAGCTTGTTGACCGCACGCTCTGCGTGTATCCAACACAGTCCGTGGAGCAAGAAATCAAGCTGGCCGGCATCGTCGCTGAGAACGACTAGGTCCAAATTGATTGTCCGGTGTCCCAGTATACTGCCCAAAAGGGTGCCTTCCGTAGCGATACGGATATGCCGCGTGTCAATGAAGCCCAAAGACGCAAGAAACGCCTTCCATTCCGCCTTGTCTTCACATACGGCTCTTCCGGCCGTGATCAGTTTCTCAAAGCATGCCTTGGGCAGCTTTTGTGCATGCATGTAGATAAGCGCCGCTGCGTTGAGCACATAATCGGGGTACCCCGCGCGGAGAATCTCGAAGAAGTTGATCCTGCTCTTGGAACTCGTACTCTCAAACCAGGCGAACATCTCATTGCCGATATGGGTGCAGTAGCCGTTCTTGCCCTTATGACGTGCGCCGGTGTCATCCACGTTCACATAGCCCAACACCTTCAGGCCGACCCGGAGAATCTCTTCTTTTTCCTCATGGAATGGTCGCTTGCCTTCAGTAATGATCCTGTTGACCTGTCCGGCTGATATATCGACGCCCATTTCACGGAGCTGTTCCAAGATCAGGGGCTGAGTCACGTGACAATGGTGGTATTGGTAAAGAATGAAGCTGTGCAATGAGACCGCAAAATGCCCCAGTTTCCTGACCTCATCCGGAAGTGCGGCTATAATCTGCGCCCCTGAAGGGGCTATCCAACGCTCTCGGAGGTAGAGAGTTTTGTGTGGCTGCACGAGGAGGCCTTGCACGGTGAACTCCTCGTAACCTTTGAACCTGCTCCCCTGCGGCACATTATCGGCCCTTAGGACATGCCTCCCATGGATCTCAAGCTTGTCTGTCTTCTTTCTCTTGGCAGAGCCCGGACGTTTGGCCCTCGACTCCATCTTCGCTTCGTCAGAATGCCCCTTTTCGAGGACGGACGGTTTGATCCTGGGCCTCGGTTTGTCGCCCTTTACTCTGGCTATCTCATCTCTCAGTTCCTGAATCAGCTCCTGCGGGATCTGGATGATCTCCAAAAGAGCCGTCACCAGAGGCGTGCGCTCCTCTTCAGGAATGTGAGGGATTTTCAGCTTCGTGCCCATGCCCCCTTCAAACATATTTTCACCCGCTTGTCGCGTCCTTTTTTATGGCCGCCAGAAAATAACCTATCCCCCTGCCCTGACTTATTGAGAAGTTACTTTCAAGGAATCTCCCGCCGCATTGCCAGTGGCTCTTTATGATGCCCTCAGAAGAGTCGATGACCAGTTGGACGACCTTATCCACCAGGCAGTACCCTTCAACAAAGCTGCCTGAAACCTGACACATTTGTTCAGAAACTGACTATGTCAGACGGCTAGAAGTATCATCGGGTTTAAGGAGCCTCTTTTCCCATTGGGCTACCGAATCGCCCTGGCAGGCTGTCCGAAAACAGCAGCTCGCCTCGGAACAGTCATCATGCCCCCTGTTAAAGCAATCAGAGTAGCCCGCTTTCCGTTGGGCTTGGTGAATTCTTTGTGTGTACCTCTTGCGTATACACGCTGGACAGTAGCCATGTGAAATATCAGCGTCCGTGGCTTGACGATCACCCCATTCTCTTCCACACAGCAGGCACTGGTATTTTAGCATTGTTGTTGGCTCCTTACCCCAAAATCTGATGCGCTGCTTTGACAAGATTCAGGGAGATCACCGCATCTACAATCTTGCCCAGTTTGGCCCCTCGTGTTTTCGGGCCTTCCCCTCATAAGACTTGCCAGATTC
This sequence comes from uncultured delta proteobacterium, assembly GCA_963760985.1. Classification (GTDB taxonomy): domain Bacteria; phylum Desulfobacterota; class Desulfomonilia; order Desulfomonilales; family Desulfomonilaceae; genus JACRDG01. The sequence goes on from CAVXFM010000007.1 coordinate 27,745, forward strand.
GTGCCAATACCTATTGATGCAGCTAGTATTCGTCAATGCACTGGCCCAGTCTAGGTGTGAGATGGCGTCTATGCCCCATGAAAAGCAGGGCCTGGATCGTTTGAGTCTTGAGTTGTCGAAATTCACTACGGGAAAATATGTAACTGGCGCTATGGAACAGACTCCCTATTTGTGGAAACCGACTTCACTGGTTCGCTGCGACTGACGAATTCCAATGTCAACATGAGCAGGTCCCGATTTGGACTCAATGCTCACTCGTGCGTGAAAAAGCCCCACCAAGGCTGAAATTGGAAAGCCCCCTGACCACGAACGCCGACGACATGAGTCCGGATCGGTGTAGGTTTCTTTCCCCACAGACAATCCAGGATTTACGAATCTTCGTCTATCAGGGCGCGTCCAACGCCTTGCGCACCTGCCGCAACAGTTCGTTTAATCTGAACGGCTTGGTGACAAATCCCTTTGCTGCCAGCCCGAGAACCTCTATGGTAGAGGTATCCGGCGAGTACCCGCTGGCGATCAAGACCTTTGTTTGAGGATCGATCTCAAGAAGTCTTTTCAGACAGTATTGGCCGCCCATCGTCGGCATGACGAGGTCGAGAATAATGAGAGAGATTTGGTCCTTCTGGCGACGATAAAGATGGACGGCTTCTGCACCATTGGCTGCTGTCAGGACCTTGTAGCCACTCCTTGTAAGAATTCGCTCGCCCTGTTCCCGCACGAATTCCTCATCGTCCACAAACAGAACGGTTTCGGTTCCGGAAGCCGGCATCTCTCCCGAGGGCTCGGCAAAGTCTTCCTGGTCACCGAAGATCGCCGGTAAGTAAATTTTGAACGTGGTGCCCTTCCCTACCTCACTGTGACAGGTTATGTGTCCGCCATGCTGCTTGACGATCCCGTATACCATGGCGAGACCCAGCCCCGTACCTCTTCCAAGCTCTTTTGTCGTAAAAAATGGCTCAAAAACGTGTTGCATGGTCTCTACGTCCATCCCTTGTCCTGTGTCGGAAACCGAAAGTAACACATAGCGACCTGGCTTCGCCCCAACATGGCGTCGGCAGTATTGGTCGTCGAGGGTCACACTCCCACTCCTTATGGTCAACTTACCCTCTTCGCTCATCGCATCTCTCGCATTCACGGCCAGATTCATAATGACCTGCTCGACCTGGGCGTGATCTGCGTTGATCCTTTCAAGGTCTTCTTCAAGTTCCAGCTGTATTTCGATCATCCTTGGAATGGTATGACGCAGGATCTTTTCCACGCGTCTAATGTGATGGTTTAAGTTCATCGGCACTGGATTAGGTTCAGCTTTTCTGCTGAACGTGAGAAGGTTTCGCACCAGTTCCGATCCACTGTATGCCGCTTGATAAATTTTCCAGAGATCCGAGTAGTCAGGATCATCGTCGGATTTGTTGTTCAGGAGCAGCTCCGAATAACCCAACGTTACCTGAAGAAGGTTGTTGAAATCGTGCGCAACGCCGCCTGCCAGAGTGCCTACCGCTTCCATCTTTTGGGCCTGCAGGAGTTGCCTCTGGAGTCCTTTGCGTAAAGTCAGGTCTCTTACGATGCCCCTGTATCCAATAATGCTTCCATCTTTCCCATAATGCACAGATGCGGTGAGCAGGCAGTCAACCCGTGTTCCGTCTCTCTTTCGCAGCTTGACTTCATAGTCTTTCACGAACCCTTTTTCTTCTATTTCCTTCTGAAAACTCAGACGGTCAGCCGGATCAAGGTACAATTCGCGAATGTCCTTGCCGACAATCTCTTCTCTCGAAGATGCAAAGAGTCCGCAGAAAGATGAGTTGGCATCCGTTATGATTCCATCCCTTAGGACAGAGTACACTCCGTCCATCGAATCTTCGAAGAGCTTGCGGTACTGTTTATCCCTTTCCTTCAGAGTCTCTTCCGTCCGCTTGCGGTCGGAAATTTCCCAGGCTACATCTGCAAGGTAGGAGGCCACTTCAACATCTATTTCGGTATAATCGGTAGGCTTGTTCCCAAGACCTAGAACCGCCACGATTCGGCCCGATCTCATAATTGGCACGACAAATTCCCTGATCACAGGGGCGTGTCCTTCAGGCATCCCTTTGCGGTGAGGTGATGATGAGTAATCATTGTGAACAATCGTCTTTCTTTCACGTATGCAGTCCACCCACACTCCTGCCTGTTCGACCGAGTAGTGCCGTTCATTTCTTTCTGCTTGGCAAAATTCCTTAACCGTGCGGGTTGACCAAGCCTGGAGAGAAATGTCTTTTTCATCCTCACTGATAAAGTGGTAGAATCCAATGGGACTGTTGGTCAATGAGCCGACTTCATCCAATGTTTTCTGAAGCAATTCATCGAAAGAATGCCTTGCAGAGTATTCCAAGAGGTTCATGCGTACCCGGATCAGGTCGGTGGCTTTCTTGCGGTCCGTGATGTTCACAATAGACGCAAGACATTGCGGTTGCCCGCCGGTCTCAATGAGAGAAGTGTAAATTAAGCAATTGCCAATCTCACCTGACTTCATACGGAGATCCATGTCCGTGCCGCACTGACTTTCCGTCTGACCGAGGCGAATCAGCCGATTGCGATCCTCGTAATCAACAAACAGATGCAGTTCTTCAGAAGTGTGGCCTATCACTTCCTCACGAGTGTAACCCGTATCTCTCAAAAAAACCTCGTTAACATCGACATACTTTTCGCTGACCGCGGAGGTGATAGTCATCGCCACCGGACTCTTTCGGAAGGCAACGGCGAAGTTCTGCTCGGATTCCTGCAACAGTTTCTTTGCCAACCTGCGGTCGGTGATATCACGGATATGGCATTGGATGAAGGTCATGCCACTAATCAGATACGAATTGCTGAAAAACTCGACATGCATGCCCCGCCCGTCTCTGGTTTGAAGGGACAAATCGTCATGATGGGCATAGCCCTTTTGTCGCAGTTCTCCAAAAGCCGTCGCGGTCAGTGCGGTATCCTGGAATGGACTGATCTCCCATAGACACTTTTCGAGATAGTCTTCATGAGGATAGCCTAACATGTCTATCAGATGCTGGTTTACGTCCAATATTTTTCCAGTGTCGAAATCCAGGATCAGAATTCCATCGCGTGTACTTTCAAAGAGCGATCGATAACGCAATTCGGAAGCATTGTAGGCTTCCTCGGTATGTTCACGCGATTTGATGTCGCTTACAGCCGTTCGCAAAACTGGAGACGAACCGTCCTGGTTCCTGAGTACGAGGGTGTCTAGCCTTGCCTGGATTTGACTGCCATCCCCCCTGGTAAATCGGATCTTGCAGGTTTGTTTGGATTGTGTTTCAAGGACCTGCCTGAAGTGTAGATAGAGGGCGTCCCCGTCTTCTTCCTTGACAAAACTGGCAAGTGGTTTGCCTATCAGAAGACTCCTGGCCTTACCCAGGAGTCCTGAGCCGGTGAGATTGGCCTCAAGAATCAGCCCCGTTTGATCCAAGACGAAATAACCTAAAGGGGCAAAGTCATATAACTCCGCATACTTGTTCCGTGACGTTTCTAATTCTTGTTGGGTTCGGCGGAGTTCCTCGTTTTGCATTTCCAGTTCAATCTGATGGACTTGCAACTCGTGAACCAGCTTTTGCACGTCCTCGAGCGAGAGTGTCGATATGTCGAATGCATCTCGGGGCTTTTCTGCAAAAGTCGATTCTGCACTCCGTCTCAGTTCGATGAAATTGCTCTTAGGTTCTGTGTCTGGTGTCATGATTCCCCTGATCTCTGACATCCTATGTTGCCAGGAGAAACGCCAGCCGCTTGATAGCCGAGATTGCCGAGAGTTCGGGCCGTTCCTTCGGCTGGACAGTCTGAAGTTCAGGCATCAGGGCTCTTGCTGTCGCGGTATTCTTGGTATTCTTGGGTTGGTTAGTCGTTGAAAGCCCCCCCCCTAATTCTAAGCTGCGTCGTGGTGGAACCGCAGGCCTATTTCTCCTATTTGATCGTAACCTCAAGTCGGCAGGCAGTCAAGAAAATCTTCGGTAGTGGCAATTTCGCGGAGTTTCTCCCCCCATTCAAAAGCTTTGTTGAACAGGACCGCGTTGTCGGTGTTGGAATGATCGCCGTTATACTGACCTTCAGGAGAGCCAACGATGAGGTACGGCGCGCTGGATCCGAATCGCTTTGCATGGACGTGATCTTGGGTTTGAGTTCAATCTCGGCACAAAGGTCGGCCAGTTTTTGCGTTGCATCCGGCTGAAGATGACGGACAAAGACTGATTTGATGCGGCAGTGATGGGTGTATGTTCCGTGGAGGCTGGCAAACCCGCTCGGGTTTCGAAAAATAGCCGCCTTGAGGCTCTTTAGCAGGTTCCACAAGAGAATCGGGGCTCTACAGAAGTCTCTACGGGGCAGATGGGATGCCTGGATCACGGGACAACAAAACTCAAAACCCTGGTTGAATTTGACAAGTCAGGGAGATAGAATAGGGTTTTCACCAGGATCCTATCATAGAGGCTTGGTAGTCTTGCATCTGGTGCATTGACACGTCTCGTGCTACACTTAGTTAGGCGGACTTCAACCCGATACGTGCTTCGCTTACAAAGTCTACAGCCCAACTCTTCTGAAAAGGGAGGTAAACGGTGCCATGGATCTCACCGAATTGGAACAATGGGGACAAGACGATCCGCATCGGTACCGAGATATGTTCGGGATGTTTCTCGAATCCATCCCATCATCGGTTCTCTTTATAAGCAGAGACCTCAAGGTGGTATTTGCGAACAGGAACTTCATTACCAAGAGCCGGCAGAACTCAGCAGGAAGTGATAGGCCAGAAGCTCGAACAGGTGCTGCCTGAGGCTATCATCGAACACATAGACATAACCGGCAAGGTCCGCGAAGTATTCGGCAAGAATCGCGCGATTAGAGGCGACCGGATGACCTACCGTGCGCCGGGTATTCCCCTCCGCACCTATTATTACCACATTCTCCCGTTCGCGTGGCACGGGGAGGTGGAGAGGGTCATCCTGCTGATGGACGACGTCACCGAACAGGTAAGGTTGAGTGAAGAGGTCCGGCGAGTTGAACGTCATTTGGCGAGCGTGGTGGAAAGCGCTAGAGACGTGGTGCTTTCCACCGATTCCGAGGGACTGATCTTGACCTGGAACACGGCCGCGGAGAAACTTACCGGTTACCGATCGTGGGAAGTGAAGGGCTGCTCTTTTTTTGAACGATGCGGCTCGGAAAGAGACAAACTTAGAGGAGTTTTCAGCGACTTGAAGGTCAGGGACACTTCTCAGGCCGGAGAATGGGGGCTCATCACCAAGGATGGGCTGGAAATACCCATCAGCTGGGTCTTCTCCGCCATGAAAGACGAAGGCACTGCATCCGTCGGAGTCGTGGCAGTGGGAAGAGACCTAAGCGAACATCGGAAGCTGGAAATGCAACTCCTACAGTCGCAAAAACTGGCAGCACTCGGAGTGATGGCGGGTGGTATAGCTCATGAAATTCGCAACCCTCTCGCAGTGTGCTCTTCGGCAGCACAATTCCTGACAAACCAAGAGATCAAACCTGAGCTTCGCGACGAATGCATCGATCGGCTGCTCGCGGGAATTGAAAAGGCCTCTTCGATAATTGAGAATCTGCTGCGATTCGCTCGGCCATCTTCGAGCATAGAGATGGCCTCGGTCAATCTGCTGGATGTCATCCGTGAGTCCTTACAATTGGTGTCCAACCAAGCAAAAATTGAAAAGGTTTCCGTGTCTGTGGATCTACCCGACCAACAGATGCTCGTGCACGGGAATGCAAACCTCCTTCAGCAAATGCTTTTGAATTTCTTCTTGAATGCCATCCACGCCATGCCCGACGGTGGCAAGCTCACCGTTTCGGCAGGCAGGTCTGAAGACTGGGCTTTGGTAAAAGTTGAAGACACCGGTTTGGGCATCTCGCCGGAGCATCTCGAAAAGATATTCGACCCCTTCTTTACCGTGTCCCCTATGGGGAAAGGAACCGGCTTGGGCCTCTCGCTATGCTATTCTATCGTAAGGCAGCATCTGGGAAATGTTCAGGTGCAGAGCACGGAATGCAGGGGAACGATCTTTTCTGTACAACTACCACTCTTGTAACACGCGAGGCGAATCGTCATGGACCCATCCCATCCTGTGGTGCTTATCGTCGATGACGAACCCGGCATGTGCTGGGTTCTGGAAAACCTGTTGGCAGAAAAAGGCTTTGCACTCAGGACCGCTCAGAGCGGTGAGGCTGCACTCAGGTTAGTGGAGTCCACCCGGTTCACTATTGCCCTCTTGGACGTTAAGCTCACTGATATTGACGGGTTAGATTTGGCCAAGCGGATCAAGGCCATAGATCGTTCGATACAGATAGTGATGATTTCCGGATACTATTACAAAGATGACGTCAACATTAGGAGGGCCATGGAAGAAGGATCCGTGTCGGGTTTCATTTCAAAACCGTTTCGGAATGAGGAAGTGATCCGGATGCTTTGCGGTTTCTTGCCATGAAGGCTGAGCCATTAACGGCTCTTTAGTCCCTGGGAAACGTAGCGTCGCCCCCCGTTGTTGGTCTATTCGCTTCTGGGCCTGTCAGCCTCTTCGCAGGTAATGAAATAGTTGCCATCAGCAAGTTTCAACCCGTTGATTCTGACCTCTTTTCGGGTTCTGTCCTGGCATAGGACTGTGCAATGCGCCGGGGCCATTCTCCCCTCGTCCGGTTGGTTCAGCGTTTCGAGTGAATCCCCCCACATGCGATTCAAAGGATTAGTGTCAGACCCCATCCATATGATCCAGTGGCCAAATCCGGGAAGATCGATCAACTCGAAGCCAAACATCTCTCTGAATTTTTTGTCGATGTGCTGGAAAGTCCCCGTCGGCGCTACCACGGCAGTGGCCAAGGACCCTAGTTCCGCAAGCATTTGGGATTTTTGTTCTTCAATATGCAATGCTCTCCGGGTTCGTATGTGTTCTTCTTCCTCCCGTTTGCAGCGTTGTCCTGTGCGAGAGAGTTCCGAGTTTGCTGCCTCCAGGTCTGCGATCAAGTCTCGACGCATTTCCCGGAACGCTTTTTCCTGTCGGCGACTCAATTCGATTTGTTTCTTTTCGTTGGTCAGATCCTCAATGAGAACCAGCAGGTGGCGATCCGACGCAATGCGCACTGCCCGCAAATGCAGGCGAGCCCATATTCGGTTCTGGTGGATTTCCAGGATGGTTTCCGCGACTTGCGGTTTTCTGGTCTCGAACACTTTTTCCAAAAGAGCAATCGTCTTGTCCGTGAGTGCTCGCGCCCTTTGTGCATCCGCGGGCCGAGGAAGAAAGTCCAGGAAGGGAACGCCGCACATCCTTTTATAACCGGGACTTAGCTTCGTGCAAGACCGATTGGTAAAACCCACATGGTGCCAGTGATCGATGACAATTGCAGGCACAGGCAATGCGTCCAAAAGACGCCCAAACGAAGTAGACCCTACACTGCTCAGGTCAAACGTGCCGGAGGCGTACACATCCTGGGAAAGGAGACTGCTCAGGTCAATTGTCTCTGTCGACGTGGCCTCACCCGCCACCTGATACTGAGGGGTTTCTGGTTCCTCCAAACAATCGAACCCTGGCAGGTCTTCTTTGGTCATTGTCTCATCCTGAAGCACTCTATGAATGCGAGAAGATCGCCTGTGCGACTTCCTTCACAAGCCGAAAGGAGCGTTCTCATGAGCGTCGATGTGAATCTGTGTGCCCGTCACGGACGAGCGTAGACTGGTTCCTATGAAAATGCATTTTCGGGGGAAGGCTCTTCTTGAAAGAAGGGCCTTCCCCCGAACCCTCATCCCCAAGAACTTCAGGCACTTGCCAGCTCCCGCTGGTCGCTGGACAGGGCGCCATTTTCATGGTTCGTTGTGCCCCCCCAGGTCATGGGAGTTGCCAATGGTTTTGTCTGTGTGATGCTGCCTCGGGGCCGGGAACCTCGGCTTCACTGCGAGCGACGAAAATCCAGGTTACGCCTATCACACGAGTGAAAGCGCTCCTCCCTGGTGCCATAACCAAATTCTCTTCGTCCTCTCGGGCCGAGCCATCGTCCTCTTTCAGGCCACACCCGTTGGTTGCACTGCCACTGCCTCTATCTTTTGCCTTTGGAATGCCGGATTGTTGACCCACCAATCCATGCCCATTTCCTTTGCCTTGTCTACGGAACACACCACCAGCCTTATCTGAATAGTGAGGAGTTCCACGTCGACAAGTTTGATCTTGATGTCTCCGGCGATGACAATTCCCTTGTCCAATACGCGTTCGAGCAGGTCAGCGAGATTGGTGCTCTCTATCGAATGACGAGCAGACCTTTGAATAGACATGTTAGGCTCTCCTCACAGAAGCTTTCCAAGGGGGCCTAGATCGAGATTCAGGTCTTCTTCCTCCAAGCCGAATTCCTTGCGGAGTCGTTCAATTTCCTGCGCTTGTTGCATCAGAGTCGTGCCAAGTCGCTCCAGTTCTACATCGGTCAACGAACCGGACTCCATGCGTCGGATGGCTTGCCGTTCCAGGAGTTCATGGAGCAGTCTGACTAGCGTCAAGACGAGTTGCCCCAGTCCGTTTTTGACGCTGTTCTGATCCAGCTCGAGCCGACCGGATTCCCGAACTCGGCTGCCACTCCCGTTCCCTTGAGCTTTCATCACCCTCGCGAATTCGTTAAGCGAGTCAGAATCAACTTTGCGAACCTGCATGCGTTGCATGGCTTCTCCTGCAACATGTGCTCGTGATAGTACCTGTTCTTCGATTGGTCTCGCAGCGCTCCTAACCATACAATCATTCTTAAGGGGCGTTGGCATAGAACGATGACGCCTTCATCGTTTCGGAGGTGTCTATGGAAGTGAGGACGAGTTGCAGGCCCAAGTAGATCAGGTCCACATTCGCGACAGAAATCGTCACTTCGCCCACCACGACAGCTCCCTTGTTCAAGACTCGATCGAGAGCCTCGCAAAGGGTGACATGTTCAACGTCGTCCAGTTCCAGATCTCGCATGACCCACTCCACGGTTTATACGAATAACACTCCATCCCCTTGAACTGTCATGGCTCATGCCACATGAAACAAAATCAGGACGCGCGGATCGCTCCTGGCTTTAACGGGAGGTACGATTGGTCGTATTCCTCTGAATCCTCTTCAATGGGAGTTACACTCTCTTGGAATCGGTCGAGCCGGTCCAGAAGTTCAACCTCTCTCCGATCGAATTCTGCGTCATCTATCTGGCCACGTTCCAACATCGCGTAGAGTTGTTGGAGTTCCTGAGTGATCCTCTCTCCTTCCTCACGGCGGTCTTGTTCCGCGGCCTCGTAAATTTCTTCAAAAACCCACATCAGGCCCTTAAAGGGAAACAGCAGAATATCGTCCACTAACAGCATCGTGTCCTCCACTCTCGCTTGACCCTACACATCTACCTCAATCTCGACAAAGTTGTGAGGCGCCCAGGGCCCGTTGTAATCAAACACAAAGTTGTCATCAAAAAGACCTGCGGCCTGGAGTACCACGCTTTCAAAATCCGGAAGAGAGCTGCGGCCGACGAGACAAGCCAGCGTCATGACACTCCGTTCATCGGGGCACTTGTTTCTCTTGACTTCGAAGCACTTGGGGCCGATTACGTCCTCTACCACGCCGGCGTGGCGTTCCCTGTCCGCGGTGAGCAGATCTTCAAACAGTTGGCCGATCTCGATCTTTTCTTCCTGGCTAGGTTTGTTTTGGCTGCTCAGCAATCTATCTCGGGCTTCCAGCAACTCGGTATGGGTGCTCACCATGTATTCGAAGATGTTGGAAACATCCCAAGATACCTTGAGTCCCATCTCCACCTTGCCGGAGACACGTTGCAGTTCTACCAATAGTGCGTCGTGATTGCGTTCAAGAAAGCCACGAACAGCCTTAGATCCTGCTGAGATAATACCGAAGGACATGGGCAGAAGATCGGTCTCCTCCAGGAGTCTTTTCAACACTCCTTGATGGGCCGCAAAATGACGCCTTTCCGGCCGAATTTTCTGGTTGATGACGTCACTGACCACCGCCGCTATGTCACCGTCCGAAATGGTGTAAACCCTGCCACCGTTGATGCCAAGGCTGTCGAATGACTTTGCGTCGGATCCGGGAACAATGGCGTACAGATACCGCCCTGTTAAGCCGTGAGGGCTTTTGCCTGTCTTTTGCATGGCACATCCCATTCGTTTATCGGAAAGTTCCACCGCGAGTTCCTCTGAAACCCTTTTCAGACCATTCCGCAACGTTTATTGCCTGAGGTTTGTCACTTGACGTTCTTGCGCTCTAGGCATTTTCCCTTTGGGTATGACTTTCTCAGGACACCATTCCCTGTCAGTACTCCCGGGGAGCCATCGGTTGAGCCCCCTGGGTGCCCTGCCCGGGATGTGGAATCCCCGCCAAGGTGACACTGCGAAGCTTTCCTTCTACGGTCTTGATTTCCAGCATTCCCCCGCACACGTAACATTTTACAAATCCGGAGAAGTCGTCGTACGCGTCGTCGAGCGAAAAACTGTGGCCACAAGAGATACAGTTGATTTTCACGGCTAACCTCCCTGTCGCATTCCCTTTCTTGGGATCGATTGGCTCCCTGACCTGGGAACTCATTTACGTCGGATGCTTCCCGATACTTCTGCCTTGCAGTTCACCCACAAGTGCCGTGCCCCTTCCCAGAGCCGCCTTGCTTCGCCCGCACGAATTCTCCCTCTATCGAGGAGTTCCATGGGAACGGCAGTAGAGTGCCGACAGGACCGGAATCCCCTGATACTGCTACTCGTTCGAAGTTGTTGGAAACCCTTCATTGTTGACATGCTTCGCACCTAGGCCCTTTCCAAGAATCTCAGTATCTGATCCTGAATCCGGAGCTGGATTCGCCTCTCACTTGATCGGGCTGGTTCGAGCCATCAGCCGATCTTAAGCTACCGCGAGAAGAAGGCTCATCAAGGCGGCTCAATAGGCCCCCTTTTTCCACGTCAATCTCTTCCAGCCGCTTGTCAATATTTGTGATTCTCGCTTGTGCGCTGGCCTTCTCCAGGTTTCGCCTGGCTCTCTCCATTTCGAGGCAGCTGACTTTCATGTACGCCATATAGGGCACGTCGGAGCGATCTACTCTCCCCGACCGGGTACGGATATCTCTGAGACCTCGCAGGTTTGATTTGGTCCTTATGCTCATCGTTTCTTCCCCTTCGACTAAAGGCGAGGACCCATCTTCTTCAGGAGTCTTTCATGAGACCCCTCACGTGCGCTCAAGAAAGGTCCTTGGGTAGCTGACGCGGCCTTGTCGAGTCTCTGCCGCGTCTCTGACGTTCTTTCCGTTTCACCTCGTTCACTTGTTCCCTCGAAAGGACGGAGATAGCATCATCCGCACCGTCACTCCCTTATAAGGATGGCCCCGCGCAAAGCGGAATCAGGTGACGGCCGACGAGATCCTGCTTTTCTGCTTGCAGACCTTGTGGATGACTTCTTCCACCTTCTTGGGCATAAGCGGTTCACCGCCCCTCGTGACCTTTACCGTGTCCCGGGTAAGCACATCACGGCAGATCCACCTGAAAATCTCATCATCAGCCTGCGAGGTGCCGCCGAGATGCGCCAGGACCTTCCCTATGGCTATGCACGCTCGTACAGTCGGTCTGTGGTTGTTTACTCCCACAAGACGCAATTCCCTGATGATGCCCACGATCACTTCCGCATCGGACCTGGGAAGACCTGACTTTGCCATGGTGATTTGCACTTCGGTCTCGCGGTCATAATGATCCACATTAATGGTGATAATTCGATCCAGCAGGGCGTCTTGGGTCTTGTGAACCCCGGCGTACTCTTCGGGATTGGACGTGAAAATGGCTCTGAACGAGGGATGAACCTCAAGGTACCCGTCGCCGCTCCTGCGTAGACTGGGCAGATTCAGTATCCCCTCTTCCAGAATGCTCAGGAGTACGTTGTTCGCCTCCGGTCTGGACCTGGTGAACTCATCATATATGAGGGTGTACCCATCGCGGCAGGCAGTGGTGAGACGATTGTCTACCCAAAAACTCCGCATTTCCTCTTCTGTCTTGACCACTGAATGAATGAAATTATCCACCAGCTTGGATTTGCGGTACCCAGCATCCCGCCCAACCAGATCGGAACTCCCGAACTCGTCATCCCCATGGATGAGAATGACTGGCCGCGCCAACTTGGCTGCCACATGAAAAGCAAGAGTGGTCTTTCCGGTCCCCGCGGCGCCTGCAAAATGCACCGAATAACCCACCGCCAGATAGGCCATTGCTCGGTCAGTCAAGTCCTTTACGTGTGGGGTGCACACAAACTGTTCACTCGGCTGGGGCTCTATGTTGTCACCCGCTGGCCGGATCATCTCTGGAGCCACAGTTGCAATGTTCGATTTGCTGCCGCTCATGGTTTGTTCCGTTTCCTTTGGTTGATGTGTGGTCGCTCGACACACGGGATAGCGCCGATGACCTCTTGCGTCGGCCAGTCGCGCTATCCTGCCCACCGAGTCCAAGGTTATAGTGAACTCCCATGACCTGAAGTGTCACACACGAACCATGAAAATGGCACCCTGTCCAGCGACCAGCGGGAGCTGGCAAGTGACTGAAGTTCTTGGGGATGGGGGTTTGGGGGAAGGCCCTTCTTTCAAGAAGGGCCTTCCCCCAAAAATGCATTTTCATGAGAACGTGGATGAAATTGACTGCGTCAGGTCACCGTCTGATGTCCGGATTCCACAGACAACGTATCGTCATGGTGCAACCTTGTGGTCGATTCAACGACGAAGCCTCTGCCCTTACACTTGAGACACGTCATGCCCGGGGTGGACCCATCGTCCCCTGACCCGTGGCATTCCGGGCAAATCGAGGTCGGGCTTGACGGAAGCGGGACAAAACCCGTGCCCATGCATGCTGTGCAGGTGTAGGTCTTGATCGCTCCCGTCCCCTGACAATGAGCGCACTTGGTATACGGTCCCCGAATTCTCACCGTACCCTTACCACCACATACGCAGCACGTTGAGATCCAAGACATTATCCCGAACGGATCTTTTCCCGTGCCGCCACAAAAAGAGCACGTGAGCTCTGCCGCTTCTGTATGCCCGACCGTCATGTCAGTCATCGTTGACCTCTGATTTGCGCTCAATCGGTTTTAGTGTCCGCTTTATGTTTCTTTTTGAATTGTTCCTGCTTTTCTCGTTCCGAGGCTTCCTTTGATCTCAGCTCGGCTTCGGCCTTTGCCTTACGCTCCGCTTCCGCCCTCGCCTTCATTTCGGCTTCCGCCTTGTTTTTTTGTTCTGCGGCCACCCTGGTTTTTCGTTCCTCTTCCTGTTTGGCCTTCCGCATCCCCGGCGATGGGCCATTCCAGGCTTGCCGTGCACCGGCCAAATCCTTGGCGACTTCTTCTCTCATCCCCTTGACCGATTTCTTCAGCCCTGTGACAAACTGATTTCGTTCAGATCGGGATGTCTTGGACATTTGGGAACGAGCATCGTGAAATCCGTTCAGCAGCCCTGAGACGGCCTTTGCCGTGTCGGCCACGAACGCGTGGTTGTCTCTCCTCATATTCGCAGCCATCTCTTCCTCAGCCCGGTGAAAGCCCGAGAGCAATCCGGACACTCCCGTTGACAGATCGGTCACGAATTTGACGTTGTCTCGTTTGGTTTTGGCAGACATTTCCCTGTGCACCCGATGAAATCCGTCGAGCATTCCAGCTACTTCGCCCGCCATGTTTGACACGAATCTTGCTTGTGCGGCTCTCGCATGCGCGGCCATGTCAGCGTGAGCGTTCCGAAATCCCTCACGCATCGCTGAAACCTGGCCCTTGGCTTCAAGAGTCTCGTGAGCAAGGCCTTTCAGAAGAAACTCTCTGGATTCGCGTAATCCGACAATTTCGTCGCGCAGCCGAGCCATGTCTTGAGTCAGGCTACCCATCACTCCTCCTTTGTTCACTCGACGCCTCGGCCAAGAGATCGAGGCGCCCAGTCACCTACTTGCCGGTCAGGCGCCCTGTAGTGGTGCCTGGGCCTGGAGCCTAAGGGGGGCAGGCACCGCCCCCCTGGCCCAATAGGCCTACAAAGGCGGTGTGACTTAGGCTGGGGCAGCTGCACTGGCGGTGAGGCCGATTGCTTCCGCATATTTGAGGTAAGTTTCCACCGAGGCGATGACCACCCTGGCTTCCACGGACAGCAGCTCAATGCCGACCAGAGAAACCTTGGCCCACACGTCGATTACGATACCTTTGTCCAAAATCCTGTCGACAACTTCCGCAAGACTGGATGAATCTGTTGACTTCGCTATCTTCGCCATCGTAGCATCCTCCCTGTTCTGAAATCTGAATCTTGTTGTTTTTGACTTTGTTTGGCATGCCGACCATCTCTACTGCGAGAAGCGTGCCACTTCAATCACGTCAGCCCACAAAACAGGATTTCTTCGTTTCCGCATAGGCGTTTCTCCCGGTATGGGGAGTATTTGGGTGTGATCGTGGCACGGGGGTCAAGGTGTACCTCCCGTCCTCGCTCCACCCTCCAGCCAGAAACACCTCTTATATTATGATGTTACAGGATCACCGACGTCCCGTGTTGCCTCATGACTCTTTTCCCGGTGGCACGGTTCTCACCATCCATGGGGGCCCCTCAGGCTCTTCGCAGAGGCAGAGCGAGTCTGGTGGCTGATTACTCAAGCATCCCCCTCACTCTGGGAGACAAAAGGCCACCGAACGGAGACTGGTGCGAAGAGAATTGCAGCGATTCGTACAACCGAATAGCCCTCCTGGAGCCATTCTTTCACGCTTCTTAGCTAGGCGAGCGTCTTAGCGCGGGAAATGCGGGATTGGCGGATTCGGGACCTGAACGGAGGCAGAGGCGCGGATGCTATACAATCCATTCCACATGTGTGGAATGAATTCCATGGTTCTCAGCGTAAAGTCCCTTCCAGGAGCGCGTTTGGGTGAAGGATCCCACGAGCGCGCAGGGGTCCCGGGGAAATATGCGGATTGCCACAAGTACTGTCCGTTTGATTCTGCCCGAGTGTCGGGAGACCTCCTTCGGGCGACGCAAAGCACCCGAATCTTCCTTCAAGGGGCATCCCGCCTTCTTTCACAAGCAGGAACCACTTGGCCAGAAGGTGTGGCCACTGCGACAATCTCTGATCAGAACGAGATGAAACATGGCTGGAGAGATCACTTGGCAGGGGAATCGCCTGGAAGGACGAAGTTGTACGGAGGCCACGGGCCACTGAGCAAGAGCTTGGAAGATCCGTTTGAAGAAATGCCGGTGAAGGCCTTCCGGAATCGGTCTAGGAATGCTTTGGGCACCAGGAAGTACACAGATAACAGGACGCCCCCGGCAGATCCACCGCGCGGTGTCACCGGTCGAGAGATCTCGCTTCTAAAGTCCTTGAATAAGCCTGCAAACGCGTGACAAAACTGCTCGGTAGTACGTTCGTTCTTTTCGGCCAGTAGCGTCTCTGCCGTATAGAGGGCTTTCCGCTTGGTCAGATAGAGCTTTCCGGAAGTTGGGGCCCCCGGGGGGGGGAAACCAGAAGAGCCGCTGCGCTGGCCCGAAGAAGTTTTATTCTCGTCCATGATCGCTCTAATCCCCATCTCTGCGCAGCCGTCGAGTTTCTGAAGAATCTTTCTATAGTGTTCCGCGCGTGTATCCTGGAGCCGCTCGATGTCCGCCAATGAATCCAACAGCGTCCCGAAGCGGAAGGGCACCACGGTGACTTGCTCGAAAAAGGACTCGATCACGCGGTGATAGTCCATGAGGCGGGCAACGTCGGAGACCGCAGCGGCATCAGGAACCTCAGAGAAAACACTGCTGAGTCCTTGTTTCTCGAGCACGCGGAGTTGTGGTCCTTCGGTTGGTGTAGGAATTGAAAGTATCAGGTGGTGGGGCTTCTCAAAGATGCAGTAGAGCAAGTACTTCATCACTCGGCTTCCATCTCTAATTGAGGCGTGAAACTGTACGGCGGCCAGGGGCCGGACGCCTTAAAGAACAAACCTGACGCATGGTACCGATCGTTGGAACTGGATATGCGCCTGGAAAAATCTTCCGTGTCCTTGCAATCCACCAAGAACGCCCAATTGGCTACTTTTTCGGCCTCGGCTTCTCCAGGAACGCCTACGCGGACATCCCGCTTGCGCCAGTCCACCGCGCATTCGGTCAACTCAGTCGCTACAGTGGTAAGAATTTCTTTCATCCAATTGCCCATTTCTTTGTCCACCGCGGCGCTGAGCTGCCGCTCTTTGACGTAGCGCACGCCCTGCGACAAGCCCGCCAAAACCTCAGATTGAGCGGAAAGTCGCTCGGCAATCAGTCGTGCCTTTGCCTCGGCCCTCGCGAACATCACTTTGACAGCCCATTCCTCCTTGCCCGTGACGAAATCGAAGAAGACGTTTATCTCCGGAAGGTTACGTTGCAAGACCCGCTCAAGACTTTCCATGGATGAAAAAAGGGTACCAAACCGTGCCGGGAGCACAGGGGAATAGGGCATTGCCTTTTGCACAATTTCCCCGTGTCGCACTACTCTCCGCCCCACCCATGCGAGGTCGTTCAGATTTTCTTCCGCCAATGGTCCGGAGAACTCATCGAGAGCAACCTCGCATACGAGCGCGGTCACGTTTGCGAAGTCCCGGGTCAAGACCGGAACCCCGCTGTCAAGGCCGTTCGTACGAAGCTCGGGCAAGAGACCCGCCCGTGCAAGAGCAAACAAGTAAAGAGCTTTGTCCACGATCAGTCCCCACTGGTTTCCGCGAGAGCTACTTCGATGTCCGCGCGAGTCATGGTCAGCTTCGTCTCCTGATCAGGATTTTCTTTGAGAAACGCAACAGCCCTTCGCACGGCCATCAACGCGGCCCGGTTACAGACCCCTGCGATCTCAGCCCCGCTGAATCCCTCGCTGCGAGAAGCGAGGTCGGCAGCGTCTATTCCCTCTTCAACGGGTTTGTTGCTCAAGTGAACACGGAATATTTCCTCTCGATCCTTTTCCTCCGGCATGGGAATCTCAACTATCTCATCGAATCTGCCCGGCCTGAGAACTGCCGGGTCCAGCCTGTCCGCGCGGTTCGTTGCGGCCAGGATGAGCACACCCTTGAGTTCTTCAATTCCGTCAAGTTCCGCGAGGAATTGGCTTAGCACTCGCTCGCCCACGTGAGAGTCCGTCGAGCCTGATCCCCGCGCAGGAACGAGTGCGTCTATTTCATCGAAAAAGATGATGCACGGAGAAGCCTGACGAGCTTTGCGAAAGATCTCTCGGACTCCTTGCTCCGATTCTCCCACAAACTTGGAAAGGAGGGCCGGACCTTTGACCGAGATGAAATTCACCTTGCTTTCGTTGGCGATTGCTTTAGCCAGCAGCGTTTTCCCGCACCCAGGAGGCCCCGAGAGCAAGATTCCCTTGGGCGGCCGCGTTCCGGCCTGCTCAAATAGATGAGGGTATTGCAAAGGCCACTCCACGGATTCGATCAGCTTCTTTCTCAGGGCCTCGTGACCTCCTATATCCTCCCACCGCACGTCGGGGATTTCGACGAATACCTCTCTTATGGCTGAGGGTTCCACCTCTTTCAGCGCGGTGACGAAGTCATCCATGCGCACTTCAAGTTTCGCGAGCTGTTCGTAAGGAATACCCGCTCTGGCAAAGTCGATGTCGGGCATGATCCCACGCAGGCAGATCATGGCAGCCTCCCGGCATAGGGCCTCAAGGTCAGCCCCCACAAAGCCGTGGGTAATATCCGCTAAACGATTCATGTCCACGTCGTGGGCCAGGGGCATTCCTCTGCTGTGGATCTCCAGGATTTCCAGGCGGCTGTTGCGGTCCGGAATGGGAATGGCGATCTCTCGGTCAAATCGGCCTGGTCGTCGGAGCGCAGGATCAAGCGCATTGGGAATGTTTGTCGCGGCGATGACGATTACGTTCTGACGTTTGGTCAACCCATCCATCAACGCGAGCAATTGGGCGACCACGCGTTTTTCCACGTCGCCCACCACTTTTTCCCTCTGGGGGGCTATGGCGTCGATCTCGTCAAGGAAAACAATGCTCGGGCCTTTTCGCGCTGCTTCCGCGAAAATCTCTCGCAAATGGGCTTCACTTTCCCCGTAAAACTTGTGGACGATCTCAGGTCCGCTCACAGAAAAGAAATTCGCCTCGGTCTCATTGGCAATTGCTCGGGCGATGAGCGTCTTGCCACATCCCGGCGGCCCGTAGAGCAACACCCCTTTTGGCGCGTCTATTCCCAGCCGTTCGAAGACCTCCGGATAGCGCAGGGGCAGTTCGATCATCTCTCGTATGCGGTGGACCTGCGGTCTGAGTCCACCGATATCCTCGTATGAGAGGGTCTGAGGCTTCTGGGCAACTTCCGGCTTCCCTATCACGAGTTCAGTAGCGGGATTGATCAACACGGCCAGTTTCGGATTCGTGCTCTCGACCTTGAAATCCGCGAACCTGCTCCCGAACAGGGTGGCCCTGATCGTATCCCCTACCATCACGGGAAGGCCGTCCAGAAGACTCCCAATGTATTTGAGGTCTCTCTCGGAGGGTGTTACGTTGGACGGAGCGAGCACAACTCGCTCGGCAGGCCGACAGGCGATTTTCGCCACCGTGACTGCCTCGTCCAGCCCGGCTTTTGCGTTTTGCCTGGAAATTCCATCCAATTGGATTCGAGCCTGCCCGCGCATTTCCTTGTACGCGGGCATGGCTTTGCACACGGTAGACCTTTTGCCGGTAACCTCAAGGATATCGCCTATCCCTGCTCCGAGCTTTTCCAGGTCTTCAGGGTCCATGCGAGCGTACGCCCGGCCCACGTCTTTGCTGAGGGCTTCACTCACCCTGAGCTTGATTCCTGACCCATTTCCTTTTGCCATTTGTATCTCCAGGCCTATTTAAAGCATTTGATCTCGAGCATCCCGTTGTTGCAGGAGAACTCCATCTTTTCTTTGGGAAACGTTCCAGGAAGCAGCACTTCCTTCCGGTATTTCTTTTCTCCTCTCTCAGCGCGGATTGTCAGTACGTCATCCTTTACCTCGAGTTGCACATCACCCGATCCGATGCCCGGCATTTCGGCCACGACCAGCAGGTGGCCATCTTCTTCAAACACGTCAACCATAGGTTCCCGAACCTCTTGGACAACCGCTTGTCCAGTCTCGGTGTCCCTCTTGATGTTGCCGAAGGGCTCGACCTTGACTTTCTTCTTGTCCTCGCCCAAACCGAACTTCACGTTGAACCCGTACACGCCCTTGGCTTGCTTGCCCAAGCCCAGGTCCGCGAGGTCCCCCTTTCCGGAAAGCTCCTTGCCCTTGTCAGCCAGGTCACCAAGTTTCTCGACGAGTTCCGTCAATCCTCCCAAGAACCCTATAAGGCCCCCCTCGGCACTATCATCCTTGCTTGTTCCCTTACGTTTCTTGTTCATCGTCGTCCTCCGCGTGGATGGTGATCCCGTAGTATTTCACTTTTGAATGAATCGTTTTATAATCTGCATGCAACAAGCGGGCCGCTTCCGCCTTGTTGCCCTTTGTTTTTCGCAGCACCTGCGTAAGAACCCGCCGTTCCAGCTCAGCGGTGCCGCGCTTCACAATTTCTTTGAGGGATAAACCGTTCCACGAGGACTCATCGGGATGCGCATGGACCCTGTTGTCGACATTGACGGAACTCTCGACGGACAGGTGCTCGGGACGAATTACGTCCCCGGCTTGCAGTACCGCCCTGCGGACGGTAGACCGCAACTGGCGCACATTTCCAGGCCAAGGATTCTCGACCAACACCTCCAGCGCGGCATCTGAAAATCCTTGCACGTGCTTGGCCAGTTCCAGATTCGTGGCCCGCATGAAACATCCGGCCAAATGGACAATGTCCTGACCGCGTTCTCTGAGCGGGGGAATCTCGATCGTGAACTCGCTGAGGCGGTAAAAAAGGTCGCGGCAAAAGGTGCCAAGAGAAGCGCATACCGCCACATCCTGGTTCGTTGCCACCAGTAACCTGACATCCACGGTAACCGGGTCTTTGCCACCGACTCTAAAAAATGTCCTTTCCTGAATGGCACGCAGAAGCTTCACCTGGGAGCTTAGCGGCATGTTTCCTATTTCATCCAGGAAAAGGGTACCCCCTTGTGCCATCTCAAATTTCCCTGCCCGATGACTGATCGCTCCGGTAAAGGCGCCTTTTTCGTGTCCAAACAGCTCGCTTTCGAAAAGAGTCTCCGGAATCGCTCCGCAATCAACGGGAATCATGGGAAACCGTTGCCTGTGGCTCGCCTGATGGATTGCACGGGCCACAAATTCCTTACCGGTGCCAGTTTCTCCTTGGATGATGACCGTGAAGTCCGAGGCAGCCACCAGCTCGATATCGTTAATGACCTTGGCCATGGCATCACTCGGTCCCATGATTTCGTCGAGCCGAAGACGCTCGGCTCCTCCAGGCAAGGCGAGTTTGATCGGCTCCCGTTTCAAGGGTTTCCTGCCGGAAACGGCCCGTCTGAGCTTCTCGATGAGTCTGTGGTTGTCAATCGGTTTTACCAGATAGTCATAGGCACCGTCTTTCATCGCGTCCACCGCTCCACTCACGCCACCGTACGCGGTCATGATAAGCACAGGAATGTGGGGCCGTATGTCTCTTGAACATTTCAACACTTCCATGCCGTTGATTCCAGGCATCTTCACGTCCAGCAGGACCGCGTCCGGCAGGCCGCGACGGATCATATCGATGGCCGTCTCCCCGTTGTGAGCTACCATAGGCTCAAACCCTTCTGTCTTCAGGAGGACGAAAAGGACCTCACAAAATTCCTTCTCATCATCCACTACCAGCACTCGAGTAGCGCTTCGCCCCATATTTTTCGTCCTGTGTGTCATCGTGGTTCGACGTGAGGAGCCTGTCGTGTAAACCCGATTATGACGACAATCGTGCGGTTCAGTGCTTCGCACGACCGTCCCGGACCACCTGCCTTGCTCTAAGAATTGTCAGAGATGCTGAAAAGGCCTCTTAGAATCCAGCTACCCGTAATTCTTGCTTTCGCGGGAAGGATCCTGTCTCATTTTTGCGAATGTCGGGAAACTCACGGTTTAGCGGGTCTATGAAGAGGGTAATCAACCTGGATATCCTGCGCAAGCCACGGTTCCATAGCATGGAGCATTCCCAGGAAAATGATTCCCACCTCTCCCGTAACCAAGGTTTCATTGATGCGCTGGGCAATAAATCTATCCCGCCTTTCCAGCAGCGAAGCATTCCGGGACTTTTCATGGGCCTTTGACGCTCCTGGTCCTTGCGATTCCAAACCCCTTTTCGCCATCTCGTACTCTTCGAGAAGAAGTTCGAGCGATTCCGTGCCCATCAACTGCGCCCCGCTTTCGACGAGACGAAGAAGCAGCGCATGATTGCGGCTCCCTGACTTAGCGAGTTCTCTGACGATCTCCACTTCCTTACCGGAAACAGGCAAACCATCCTGGTAAATGCGAACAAGCGGGAACGTCAGAGACAGCCGATCGATGGTTCTTTCGACGTCGTCCCAGAACTTCTCGATCAGCTCCAGCTTCCTTTTCCAACCGAGTCTGCCTATCTTCTTGACAGAGACTCGCTTCACCGATTCACTGAGCGCACCCATATCAGCCAAGTTGTGAACGATAGGAAAGTATAGGAGCCGCCGAAACCGGGAGTCTGTCTCAAGTGCCACGTGTGTTCCTTCCTGCCCAGAAAACCTTCGCGCTCGGTCGAGACTATGGAAACTGGTCCATAGTCAGAATACCATACATTATGGTTCTGTTTCCATAGCTCGGCTTCCGCTGTCTCCTCAGGACTCTCCGTCAATGGACTGAAGCCCCGAGAGACATACGGACAGGTCGCCTCTGGAGGTCAATACGGTTGCCCCAAGCCTTCCACTGCCGAAGCAATTCCCGGTCGCTTGCCCCGGAGTGCGATCCAGGGCAAGCTGGGGCGACGGCGCCGTTATTCCGGTACATCCCGGAATCTCCTCTTTTCACTGTGTTCTGAAGCAGTCCCCCCGCCGTCCCCCGATCCAGGGTTCGGCAGGGTGACCGCGCAAGCTCACAGAAAGGTCCTTACTCCGCATCAGGCAAGTAACCACTCCTCGCTTTCACGTCAGGGCTTTTCGCAACTGAACTGGATCTTGTGCAAGCTTCGTACCTGGAATCTTAAATCCTCCCAGACATGGCTCCATTGAGCCAGGAGCCCCTTGGTTCCCTTTCGCGCACGAATCTCACCCGACCGTACCACGACCAGTTTGCCATCCATGTCGCTGAGCGAAGTCTTATGGAAATGGGTCTAGCCGACCCGGCTTGCTTCGACAGAGCGTTTCCGGGGTAATGGTCGTCAAAAGCGCTCCTCTATCGGAAACCGGTTGCGCCTAAAGTGGCCATGGCCCCACCACGAGCGATGATGCAGGAACCGCATGACACTCCCGGGGAACGCAACTAATCGAGCCAAGAACCAAATCGCACTTGCCAAGCAGTTCGATAGGGTGTTCAATAGATATAGTGGCGGGGACGGTTTGCTCAAGGAATGAGGCGAGCAAATCAGAAGGCCTGCTCAACTAGTCTGTGGTCCAGCAGCCTGGTGGCACGCTGATTGCACGGCATTCAATTGGTATGTCGGTGTAAATATATAGGAACTCCCATGACCTGGAGGGTCACAACGAACCATGAAAATGCCACCCTGTCCAGCGGGAGCTGGCAAGTGCTTAAAGTTCTTGGGGATGGGGGTTCGGGGGAAGGCTCTTCTTTCAAGAAGGGCCTTCCCCCGAAAATGCATTTTCATAGGAACCGCCCGGAAAATCGCGGTTGACCGATTCGGTTCGCGAATAAGGCCGTCAGGCTCCTCGTTTTAAAGCGAGGGAAAAGGACCTTTCCGCGGTCGGAACCACCGAGACGCGAGGGGGAATGGAGTGAAAACGATACTTATCGTGGATGACCGGCCCGAGGTTGTCGAACTGTTGGAAAAGACGCTCGGAACGGGCCGCTTTGATTTGCTGTTCGCGGGAACGGGCGAAGAAGCGTTGACCGTGGCCCGAGAACAGAGCCCTGATTTAATCGTTATGGACATCGTAATGCCAGGAGTGCCCAACGGAACAGAAGCCACGCGAATCCTGAAATCGGATCCTGAAACCAAGTCTTCCAAGATTTTGATCCTCACCGGGAAAGCCGGGATTCTGGTAGAGGAAGAGGCCATGAAGGCGGGTGCGGACGCTTTCTTGACAAAACCGTTCAGCCCGTTAGAGCTACTCTGGAGAATAGACGAGCTCCTCGGTCAACCCCTCTGCGGAGGAGCAACGTGAAAGACGTCCCTTTTGAACAAAATGAGACCTCTCAAGAAAAGGCGTTCTCCAAAGATCAATTTCTGAAGTACGCGCGGGACATTGGTGCACTCTATGAGAAAGAAGTGACGCAGCGCAAGGCGCTCGAATTGGCTAACCGGCAGCTTCGCGGCGAAATCCTCGACAGGATAAGGCTTCAAGATGAACTGCTTCAGAGTGAGAGGAGATATAGGTCTTTATTTGAGGAGTCTCACGAGGCAATATTCATTACCAGCTGCGACGGAACCCTGGTGGACGCCAACAACGCGTGCCTCAAACTTATCGGGCATAAGAGGGAGGAAGTGATCGGCTCCACGTTTCCCGAAACGTGTGCAACCCCATCGACACAAGACATCTTCCGGGAACAGGCGAAAGAGGGTGACGGACTGAAAGATATCGAGTTTCAGTTAAGAAGACAGGACAACACGGTTCGTGACTGTAGGCTGACCGCGTCGGTCTGGCGAAGCGGAGGTGGGAATGTTCTCGGATACCAGGGAATAATCCGCGATATTACCGAGGAAAAGAGGCGTCAGCGGATCTTCGAGTTGGCATGTAGAATGGAGGCCATCTCGCACATGGCGGAAGGCATCGCGCATGAGATCAGAAACCCGCTGGCTATCAGCTCATCCGCTGCACAGCTGCTGATACATGAAAGGCTTGCATCCCATCTCAAGAAAGAATGCGTGGAAAAGGTCGTGTCCGGCATTAACAGGGCATCGCTGATTGTGGAGAATCTGCTCGCGTTCGCTCGCCCCATGACCGACTACACGGTGGCCAAAATAGACCTCGCTGCAATCATAGCTGAAACACTCAGGGCTGTATCCTCGCAAGCTGCCAGCCAGCACGTCGACATAGTCTCACAATTGGGCCATGAAAACCTATGGCTGACGGGTAATTCGGAGCTACTCCACAAGGCATTTCTGAATCTGTTTGTCAACGGCTTGGCTGCCATGCCGACTGGAGGCCGTCTACTCGTTTCGGTGGAGAAGAACGCTCTCGCGGCCTTCATAGACATCACGGATTCCGGCGTAGGGCTTGCCAAAGAACAAGCTGCCAAAGTCTTTGATCCTTTCTTCGGCGGGCTCGCCACGACCAAAGGGATCGGGCTCGGATTGTCCGTGGCCTATTCCATCGTCTGCCATCATGAAGGAACCATTCAGGTTGAAAGCAC
Organism: uncultured delta proteobacterium; assembly: GCA_963760985.1. Lineage (GTDB taxonomy): Bacteria > Desulfobacterota > Desulfomonilia > Desulfomonilales > Desulfomonilaceae > JACRDG01. The sequence goes on from CAVXFM010000007.1 coordinate 52,147, forward strand.
CCCGGGAGAGGGGGCAACCTTCCGTGTGAGCCTTCCGCTCGCCCATTCCTACCCGTGAGGCGCGGATGATGGCCTCGACTTGATTTTTCCACCGGCTACATTTGTGCGGCAATCAGCATCTGATGCCACTGTGCGAACTCGGGGCGTGCGCGGTGTTCTGTCAGAGCTAAACCCTATCAAAATGATCAGATAGACACTGGGGAGGTGACTTCTCAATGACAGAGATGGCGCTGGGCCACAACGACGGATGAAAGCCTTGTGCTAATGGGTCACTATGGCAAGCTCCAGGCATTTCAGGACAAAACCTCAGGAGGTTGTCATATTGTGTCGTTCCAAAAGATCTGCGGTCAGGTGAAACCTGCTACGGTGCTTAAAACATTTTTTCACCTGGTTGTCGCGCCCTTTTTTATGGCCGCCATAAAATAACCTATCCCCCTGCCCTGACTTATTGAGAAGTTACGAGCCCAGGAAACAAGCAAGCGAAACGAAATGCCTCCCTACACAGACTCAGCGCAGGGTCAAGCCTCTAAGAAAGGCAAAACTATAGTCTGTTTGTCTTCACGTGAGTTTCTGTTCATGGGTTCTATTTTCTATGCGAGGATCGGCGAGGTCTTCGGTTCACACGCCTGGAAGTTGATTATTTGACCAATATTACGTCCTGTTCACGAGGTAAATTCCTCCCGTAACCATGACGAGTCCCATCCCGAGAAAGATGGTCAGCTGCTCGTGAAGGAACACCCCGCTCAGAATGACGCCAAACATGGGCGTCAGGAAAGTGAACGCGGCGAGACGACCGGCCTGGAACTGGTGGAGTAGCCAGAACCAGCCCAGGTAGCTGGCGAAGGCCACAATGACCGATTGGAAGAAGAGAGCTGCGATCACGGGGCTCGTAAGCGAGATCGGCATTCCCCACTCAAACAGGAGCGATCCCAGGACGAGCACGGGAATGGAGTAGAAGAGCTGAGAAAACAGCGTCTGGTAATGAGTGATCGGCGTGTTCCAAATGAACCTCTTGATGTACACGGTGGTGGCGGCCCAGAGAAAGCCTGCTCCGAGTTCCATGAGGTCTCCGACCACGTGGGAAGGCCCCAGCTTCGCCGATCGTGATCCGAAGACCAGGCAAAGGCCGATCAATGAAATGATTACGCCCGCAGTTTTCGAGAAACCGAGCCGTTCGTCGTGCAAGAACAGGTGAGCGAGGAGAACGGTCCAAAGCGGCTGGGTGTAGAGAAAAATGACAGCTCTGGACGCATCTGTGAACTTGAGCCCCCAGAACAGGAAAAGGAATTCGATCCCGAACAATAGGCCGATGGCTACCCCATGCTTCAAGAAGTCTTTTGGGAGAAAGACTCGTTCCTTCATCGCCAGGGCATAAGACCAGAGCAGCAGGCTCGCAACAATTGACCGGATCGCAGCGGCCATGATGGGGGAGACGCCCTGGTTGCTCACCTTGATGGTGACCATGTTCGCGCCCCATATGAGACAGAGAACGGAAAGGAGGACCACGCCAGCCAAGGGAATATGGGGAGACGAATGGTTGGTGAGACTCAAGCTGACTCCAAATTGCTCGCGCTCATAGAATAGAAAGGGATATACCCATCGCAGGGCTCCCCCTGACTATGGATGCGGGAGTTTATCACGGAGTCGTCTTGAGTGGAACACCTGGGGAAGAGAATTCCTCAGATGTGCCCAGATCAATTCTGAGCGACTTTCTGTGGGCGGCGATGGGCATTGTGGCCTCTTTTTGTATGTACGATCTCATCTGGTTAGCCTATCTTGTTTTAGCCTGCAACTTGACTGCAACCGGTTTCACGCGTGAGGAAGAGCAGCACAAACCCCAGGGCCAACCAGGCCAGCATAAGGGAGAATCCTTCCTGGTACGCCGCCAGCGGATACACTCGGACTCCGGCAACCGCTGTCCCCTCCCAATTCTTATCCAGGACCCACCCTACGACCGGCTGCAGGATCATCGGCCCCATCATAACACCCATGTTCACCACACCCGAAACGGTGCCCGCCAAACTCAAGGGCACGGATTCCTTGGCGTAGGCAAAACCGATAATCATGCAACCTGAACAAAAGCCGGTGAGCACCAGCAGAGCGACGAGCACTGGAAAGGGAAGGCTGTCGAAAAGGATTATGACTCCCCATCCGACGAGCGACAAGCCGCATCCCACAAGGTACAACGGTTTTCGTCTACCGAGGCGGTCCGACATCCAGCCGAACGTCGGCCCGCCAACCGCCCAGGCAACCATGAGCACGGTTGAAAGGATAGATGCCCCGGTGGTTGTCAGATGATGGTGCGTGGCAAGGTAGGGCACTCCCCAGAGGCCGGAAAACGTCAGTACGCAGCCCACGATCCCACCGGGAATAACACACAATAGCGCAGCGTTGGGATACCGGAACACTTCCCCAATACTGCCTATGGTTCCGAACCGCTTGTTTGCGGGTCCAGGGTTTCCGGGCTGCTGAAAGTCAGCGTAACCTTTCTCGCTCGGAGTGTCCCGGACAAAGAACCAGATTCCGGCACAGATAAAGAAGGTGAAAACAGCTGACCCGACTATGATACTTCGCCAGCGGTACCAGCTCATCAGCAGTCTCAACGGGGGACCTGCGAAAACAGCTCCGACGATTCCTGTGAAAAGGGCCAGACCTGATACCAGGGCGAACCTCCGGGGCGGGAACCAATTACCAGCAACTTTCAACAGCCCCACAAAGGCCACGGCGACACTGCCTCCAATCAACAGCCGCCCCGCACCAGCCCAAAAAACCCCATGAGCAAGAGCAAACAGCAGGGTACCCAGACCCGCGAAAAGGCTCCCACCGACAGCAGACGCCGCGGACCCCACCGGTCCGCGAGTAGGCCGGTTGGAACTTGCATGGCAACGTAACTGTAGAAATAGAAGGCGGAAAGACTACCCAACCCTGCGGCACTTATCCCGAAGTCTCCCATCAACTCGTCCGTCATAACGGCAGGGGCCACACGCTGAAAGAAGCCCATGAGGTATAACAAGGCTCCTAGCCCCCAAACGAGCCATGAAACTCGAAGCGGTGGTGTTGCTGTTCGAGTCATCTACGTGATCGTTTCCTTTCCTACACAGGATCTTGCTCGGCCCCAAACTTTGAAAAGATGTGTTCCGTAGGCGTGCAACCCACCACCATCCTGTTCCGTTCCGCATTGCTGCCGTTGCGGTCGTACATATCGGGATTCCTCCTGGGCTTGACGGCATGAGTGTATCACGCCGTTGCCCTCAATGAAACGCAATTGTCCGAACGCTCAGATTCGTGTTCGCGTGTCGTTGCGTGGGAGAAAATGTTGTACGGTACGGAGGATTCAAACCATGCATCCAGACTGGCAGTGGTCTCAAATGCCCAGCATAGCCTCACAGGGACTCACATGATCAGAGCGCTCAGTCCTCATACTTTCCGCAGTGCCTTGTAGGACGCGATGCAGATCTTGATTGACTTTCTGCGAAGCGGTGAGTTACTCTCAAGCGAGCACTGAGCCGCCTTTTTTGATTGGCGTAGCGACGGCTTTGGGTCTCTGTCCTTATTGGACGGGACGGAGCCCAGGATCATCTTCGAGTTTGCAGGAACCCTCCTTGCCTTTGTCATCGTCCCACCGCCTTTGGGAATGCCAAGTAGATAACATTCTCACTGAATTATGGGCCGTGCAAACCGAGGAATCGGTCACTACAGTATATGGAGTATTGTAGGCTCTGGCGGAACAGTATGCAGCGGGGCTGTGCAATTTCTTTAGGGCTCGTGTAACACGCGAAACGACGGTGATTGATGCAAATAAGAATAGCGTTGCGCAACATTTTGCCGGTCTTGGGACTACTGTTCGCGATGGCTGTGGCCATGGGCGGGCATCATGCGAACGAGGACCTGTACATGGCCTTGTGCTCCGGTAGGGACGTGGCAGAGGGACTTCTCGGGCAGCCTGACTATTGGTCGTTTGTCACGGAAGGCAAAATTTGGATAAATCAAGGTTGGTTGTCCGGGCTGATCTTTTACGGCTCATACCGGGCCTTTGGTGCCCTCGGGCCCGTGTTGATCAAAGGCCTTTTACTCACGCTCACGCTTGCCCTATGCTTTTGGAAATGCCGTAGACTGGGAATCGAGACGGGAGTCTGTCTCGTTGCGCTTGTGATAGGACTCCTGAGCATGGCGCCTCAGTTGTCGATCATTGCGCAGAACTTCGGCCTACTTTGTCTCATTCTGGTCTCCTCTTTTCTCACCATGCCCGTTTCTTACGGCGCCATAAGGAAGTGGGGATGTCTCCTGGTGATGCTCCTGTGGTCCAACTTGCACGGATCTTTCATGATCGGTTGGGTCATGATCTGGATCAAGGTTGCCGCCATATTGGTGGACTCCTTGGCTCGAGGTTACGGTCCCGCTCTCTTTGCGCGTGGCGCGAACGAAGAAGGGCGTTCTCCTACCGCTTCGGTTGAGGCAGAGCCCGGCCTGCAAGTCTTGGACAAAGGAGACTATGCTCGAGAACTTCGAGGATGGATTTGGGTTGCCACGGGAAGTCTCATTCTTATGGCGTTTGCAAACCCGTACGGATTAGAGAACCTGATCATGCCGTTCCGGCAAGCAGAATCCGGAGCGTGGACCAAAGAGGTCCTCTTCTGGTCCCCTCTCCTCACGTTTTCAAAGACCCAAGGTCTGGTTCTTTATACAGGGATCCGCTCCGCTCCGTTTCTCATTCATTTATCGATAGTTGCCCTGCTTCTCTGCATCGTGCTCGTCCTTCAAGGACGTAAAGGCATTGCGTCCTTTTCCATCCGGTCCCAAAGCAAATCCGGAGAAGACATGCTGACCGAGGTGATGATCTCGGTTTTTCTCGTGGTTCTTGCGTTTCGTTTTGGCCGCACGATTTTGTTCACCGCTCCTGCCTTAATTCCTCTTACCGGATATCTCCTTGAGCAGTTTATGGGGACGGAACGAGGCACGTGCAGGACGGGGAGCCCCATTTCCAAGCGAAACTCGGCCAGGCTTTTGCTCTTTGTCCAATGTTTCCTGACTGCTCTGGCGATACTATGGTTTCGCTTTGAGACCTTCCTGCCGTATCTTCCTCACAACCCTTTTGCTGGGAAGGAGCCTTTATCTGAAAGAGTTTCTAGGCCCATTTTCCTGGCAGGTTAAGGGCCTTACCGGCTTCATGAGAGAGAACCGGATGATGGGTCGAGTCTGCTCCAGTTGGCAGATGGCTGATGTTCTCTCTTGTGGGAGGTGCCCGGTGTGCAGATCCTTCTTGACCTACGGGCTCAGAGCCTCTATTCGGCCGAACTCCTCAACGAGTACCACGCATTTCTCGAGTCGACCCTCATTCACCGTCATTGGTGTCCAAGGCATTGGGACTACTCGACTTGTTCCAGGTGAGAGCAGTGGCCGTAGACAAACGGTCGGAGCCGTCACTCCTCCCTGTCGTCTTGTCTGCTTCGCGGCGATGGGTCCCCATTTATCAGGATACACACACCCTGTTTGATGTGCGATCACACTCCCGGGAGGCCGCTTGCCTGCTGAAAGGAGACAGCGCAACCTGCGTTCGGTACCCTGATCCTGCCACCAGGGCGTTGAGTTTGGCGACGTTGTGGTTGGAAACAGGCAGACCTCTTCCTCCTGAGATCGAGGAAGAACTCCGGCGGTCCGTGGTGAACCACCCTTCAACCTTGGCCTACAAGGGCATTTGTGTTTCTGACCGGCGGCGTTCCGGCATGTTGACCTCCAAGACCAAGGCATACTTATGGTCAGAGTTCCTCAGGCTGGGCAAGTTGAATTACCACCGTCCGGGAGGTTACGATATTTTGTCCAGCCGGGCAGAAATTCTTGGTGAGCTCAAGAGAGCAGGCTTTTTCTCGCATTTGACACATACAAACGTCGAAAACCGAAGATTAAGCCAGTCTCTGTCTAAGCAAATGAAGGAAGTTTGGTCGCTTTACTGGCCGTGGAGCATACCCAAACCCAGCTCTGCTCCCAATGGCGTATAAGCGTTTGGGGAAAGAGAGTGTATCAGGTAATACCATTTGGCAATTCAACAAGTAACTTGCACATAGGAGAAGTTTGTCATTGAGCAGACCCTATCGGGATCGCGGTGAAGCTCTCGCAATCCCTTGCAGAAAGCTTCCACCACCGCATCGGGTGACTTGAAGGCTTTGTTGGGAAGGTATTTTTCCCTCAACTCCTCCCGCAGATGCTCCACCGGGTTGAGTTCCGGACTATGGGGCGGCTGCTGTGTCAGCCGTATGTTCTCGGGGATTTTCAGATCGTGAGATCTGTGCCATCCAGCCCCATCTATCAGCATGATGACGAAGTAGTCCTTGAATTCATGGGAGACTTCCTCCAGGAACAGGTTCATCACGTCAGTGTTTGCGTACGGCAAGATCAAACCGGAGTTTCCGGGAATTGGCGATACAAAGCTGTAACGCTTGGGAATTCTAGGCAAAACCTCCCGCTAGTGTGTACCTCTAACATTATATGACACAGTTAGGTTGACAGCAAGAGCATGACTGTGGTAGATGCCTCTGCATGAGCTACCTGCAGAAAAAGAACATCCGAGGTCACACCTACTACTATTACACCGTGACCAAAAGGATCGATGGCAAGTCCGCCAAGATCCAGCAGGTCTATCTGGGGACTCCGGATCAGATCTTCGAGAAGTGCTCGGCCGCTCAAGAACCGGGACTGCCGGTCAAGACCTCTCACCTGGAGTTCGGGCTCGCCGCGGCACTTTACCAGCAGGCTCTGGAGCTGGGAGTTATCCCGCTGATCAACTCGTACGCTTGTGGCACCTCCGCGTATCTCGACGTAGGTCAGTATCTGGTGCTCGCGGCCATCAATCGGGTCTGTGAGCCCAAAAGTAAGAACGGAATCGCCGCATGGTACAAGAAGAGCATGCTGCCCAGTCTGTTTACGATTCCTGTGAGCTCGGCCACGGGACAGAGATTCTGGGACGCGATGGACCGTCTGCCCGTGGAAGCGATTCCCCGCATCGAAGAGGGCCTGTGGGCGAACACTCTTCAGCGGTTCTCCGTCCCGCTGGATTGGCTCATCTACGATACCACCGATTTCTTCAGTTACTTGGCCGAGCAGACTCCATCCGAGGTCAACGAGAAAGGTCATAACAAAGCCTTTCGCCATCATCTACGTCAGGTAGGCCTGGCAGCTTCCGTGGTCAGGGGGCTCGGCCTGCCGCTTATCCACGAGCTCTACGGAGGCTCCCAAAACGACGCAACACTCTTCCCCACTGCCATATCTCGGACCATCGAGAGAGTCCGGGCACTTTCGGATGGACATGTGGAGAGCCTTACCGTCGTGTTCGACAAGGGGAACAACTCCTGTGCGAATATTGCGGGTCTGGGCCGCGAAGGGATTCATTTCATCGGCAGCCTTTCCCCCAGCCATTACCCGGAACTGTGCTCCATACGCCTGTCCCGTTACACACCCGAGACGCTGGGAAACGGGAGAGAGATCCTCGCATTCGATACGAGGACCAAGGCCTTCGACCGATCCATCAGGGTGGTGCTCATGTACAACGGGGCCACCGCGAGGAAGAAGGAGCGACGCTTTCAGAAGGATCTTGGGAGAGCATTGGCCGACCTCAACCAGGTTTGCTGGGCGAAGGTCAAAGACCCTGAAGCCAAGATCCGGGAGGTGGTAAAGCCCAAGCTGCCGGCGTACCTGTTCAAAACCGAAGGCGTCGGCGCCAATCTCAAGGTGGGTCTCGATCAGAGAGCAGTGAAGAAATACATGAATCGCTTTGGAAAGATTCTCGTCTTCACGGATCGTACCGACCTGACCGCTCTGGAAGTGGCTCAAGCCTACACCGACCGCAATGAGGTCGAGCAGCTCTTCGGGGAGATGAACGACCCGATGACGGTACCTTTCCAACCGGTGCGCCACTGGACAGACCAGAAGATCGTGGTGCATGCCTTCATCTGCATCCTGGGACTGCTCTTGCTTAAGCTTCTCCAACGCAGGCTTAAGGAGAAGGGCATCACCCTGAGCCTGGAGCTCATCGAGGACGAACTGTCCTGCGTGCAGTTGGGACTCTGGATAACCCGTTCAGGAAAACTCTTCAAGATCATCTCCGACCAATCCATGCTCCAGGCGAAGATGTATGACATCCTTTCACTTCAAAATGTAGCAGCAATGTTAGGGGTTCAGCCCAACTCATCCTAGTCTTCTGATATCACGTATGATAACGCGGTTTGTTTACTGTTCCGGCGGAAACTCCGGTCAGCCCGCGGAAAAATGTCTTGACATTCTTACTCGGTGGCGGATCATGTATCCCTCTTATATCAATCGAGACATAAGGCTCTAGAGCAAGCATGCTCGCCTCTTTTCATTAGGGTGGGAACGCCCCCCGGCACGCAGGGAGCGCAGCGCGCTGTGATCCTGAAGCGCATTGAGAAGGACCTTCATTCTTGAGGGCGGTTCCGTATCAATCGACTGAAGCGTCGGGGTATTGCCAAGCCTTATCAGGAGCGTTTTTCGAAGGGGTGAGGAGCGAGTGGGTCCCTTTCAATGAGGTTCCGCTTCGGCCCGAAAGACCGCAACCCTCATCGGCTGCAATTACAAGAAGGTGGACAAGATACGGAAGGTTCGGAGAGATGGCACGCCCCAGATCCAGGAAGCTGTGAGAAATGACGAGATGACCGTCAACAAGGCGTACAAGCTGATCCGCGACATGGAGTTGGGGACGGAGGAGAGCGAAAAGAGGTTGGCGGCCGCGCGCATCAAGGCAGCGAGGACTCTGTTGAGCGATGAGAACTTCGCGGTCTTGCAGGAGTTGGGCGGGGATGTGGGCGACCATATGAATAAGGCCTTGGAAATGTATATGCGCTTGCTCCGGGAGCAAGATCGCGCAGAATGACCCGGAATGGCATGGTGCGCTAACGCGTGCTTATTTTCACCGACTTTCCGTATAAACCTGAGAGCTCGCTTCCTCGTCCGCAAGGAGCTGTAGGGCGTGGGGCAGTCAGGGGGAAATGCAAGGGGAGAGCCGCACTATCCCCTATTTCCCGAGGAACGAAAGAGTGAGGTATTCGGGACTCTGTAGGAGAGCACAAAATGTATTGGTCCAACGCGTCTAAATTGGCAGAAGACTTGCGAGAAGGTCGGGTTGACGAAACGGAACGGTTCCAATACTACCTTGCAACTTTCGCCGCACTGAGTATCGGAGTTCCGATATTCTTTTATTCAGTTCAGCCACTTCGCATTGACGATCTGATTTACCTTGTCGTAGCGGCGATCATAGGGGTTATAGGCGCGATTCTTTGCTCTAGAGTCAATAAAAGTGGAGACAACATCGATTTTCTTCCAAGGATGATCTGCCTAAGCTGGACGGGGATATGCAACTTCTCGATCATGTGCGTTATTCTCTTCGTTGTCCATTCCTTGGGCGCTGCGCCGCATGGACTTTCATCATTCCTGTCCTACGTGTCCGACGTACCACAGCGGATTATGGAAGCTTGGAGCTGGTGGGGATCTTTCTCTTCGATGTCTATATTGGTAATGGTTTATTATGGATTTCTCTATCTTTATCTCGTCAGGGTCGCCCAGGCGACAGAAGGCAGATTTCTGGTTGACATGGTGACGACCGAGTTATCCGTCGGGAAGACTGCGCTTGGGGTGCTCATGTTTCCTGGATCTTTAATCCTATTAGCGGTCACAGAGAGCTATATCACGAAGCATGGGGCATCGGAAGTAATAGCGCGGCTCGCGGGCTTGTCGGTTGCAGGGCTATGGCTGATATTGATTGGCTGGGGTTTTGCCTTGTTGCACAAACGATCCATGATACGAGGCTGAGGGGGTGCGTATGTACATTGGTCTGACACGAGGGCCTCGTGCAAATCGTGGAACTCCTCGAAGTCCATGGAACCAAGGATTAAAGTCTCCTCTGGAACGACCCAGCGGTAAGAGACCAGACCGAGGATTTGATCGTCCAAATCGGGGTCTGCTCGAGAAGATGTTTCAGCAGACAAAGGCTACTCTGCCCCCGCCTAGTGTCGCGTTCCTTAAATAAGGTCTACGATTAGGCAGCGAGGACTTTCCCTGTGTAAGTCCACTTGAATGGATGTGCACGATCCCTGTTGTATCGTTTGATGTAGAACGTGATCTGATCGACCAGCTCCTTCTTTGACTTCCAGACTCCGCCCTTGACCACATCGCGGGCGAAGATGTTGAACCAGATCTCGATTTGGTTGAGCCATGAAGCGTACGTCGGCGTGAAATGGAGAGTAAGTCTTCTTCTCCGGGAGACCCACTCCATCACATCAGGATGCTTGTGCAGAGGCAAGTTGTCGGCAATCACGTGAAGGTGTTTGTGAGGATGGGAGCGATACAGACTTTTCAGAAAAGCCAAAAAGACATGCCGATTGTTCCGGTCCACACAGCGTGCCTCCACGGTACCCTCATGCACAGCGAGTGCTGCGAGCAGGCACGTCGTACCATGACGGGTGTAGGTAGCTGTATGTCGTTTCGGATTCCCCGGCTTGAGAGGCAGCTCAGGCTGAGTCCGATCAAGTGCCTGAATCTGAGATTTCTCATCCACGCTCAGGACCAAGGCGTTCTCAGGAGGGTCCAAATACAGTCCTATAATGTCCACCTGCTTGGGTTCGAATTCTGGGTCTGGGCTCTTGCTACACCAGTGATGAATCTTGTGAGGCTTGAGCGACGCATCGTTGAGAATCCGATGGATTGTCGTGGACCCAAGTCCCGTTGCCCTCGCAAGCTCTCGCCTGCTCCATGCATTGCCGCCGTTTGTCGGCCGCTCACATGCCAAGTCTGATTACTTGTGCTCTTTGCCAGGGAGTGATCACAGGGGGCCTGCCTTTACGAGGTGCGTCCTTGAGTCCATCCACGCGGTCCTCCATGAACCGCTTCCTCCATTTCACGCAGTTCTTTTCACTGAGTCCACTGCGCTGACTGATCTCTCCCAGAGTCCTGCCCTCTTCAGACAGAAGAATCACCTGGGCCCGACGGCTCAAACGCTGCTCCGTCTTATGGCTTGTCACCCACATGCTCAGGGTGGCTCTCTCCTCTCCCGGCAAATCAAAACGTACACTTTGTCTCGCCATGGCTGCCCTCCATGGCTACATATGATACACACCTTACTTGAGGAACGCAACACTAGGGAGGTCCCTTATCATCGCTGGCAGCTGCGGCTGCTTCACCTCGGTGGTCTTGACAGAGTTCAAATACCCTCTCATGCTGGACGACACGTCCAAATAGATGCCGACCGATGTCACTTGATCTCCGGGCTGTCGAGGAGGTGTGGCTGCCGCGATCTGCTTCGTCATTTCCGCCGGCAAGCAGGTCACTGAACTGTTACAAGAGGCCAACAACACAAGCGTCGGTAAGAAGAAACACAAAGCAGTCCTGATGCAAATCAGGCGCATGAATGAAGTTGACATTGCTTCAGATGCCATATGGAGTCCCCAATTCTTATTTCAGAAATAGCTTAGATTCGTCGGTTTCGTCTCGGACCACAAATGGGCTATTGATGACGCATTTCCAGGTGGGAATGGGCCTTTGTGACAAATCTTTACCATCAGCATACCCAATTCTCCCTCCTCTGCCAGATCCGAAACGTACGGTGAGCCGTCGGTCTTCTTTTCCGCATAGGCTGCCCATGTTTACGAGAACCTGCCCTTTTTTCGAGCCTGCTTCAGAAAGAGCGAATGCCTCCCCCTATGCTCTCAGCCGTCTCTGTCTCCATGAACGGACAACGGTAGGCCGGGGCACAGCGCTTCTGGATGGTTGCTCTGTAGCATAGCTAGGATCGCAGATTGACCGCGATAACCCGGAGTGCCCGACGGGTGATCGCGCCATTGGACCAGCCCTCTACCCCGCAGCAGTTAGGCTCCAATGTGATATCAGGAAATCTTACCGAGGAAATCGCCTTGCATCTGGCGGCGAGCAAAGGAGGGTACAAGTCGTGCCAATCCCATGGTACCTGGTCGACTTCGGTGCCCACTTGGTAAAGTCAGGATGGTCCCGAGGATCGTTGAGGTGGAAAAGGATGGAACCTCTCCTTGATAACTCGCCGGCAGAGCCTACGTTTACCTACTCTCTATACGTCCAGTCGTAGACAGACGTCAAGGGGCAAAAAATCGGTAGTCAATCGGTATGTTTCTTACCCATTGCTGCGGTCTGCACAAGCCTCGGGCGAGGTTATCCCGCGTTGGCGATTCATGGGTCTTTGAGAACGGACGCAGATAAATTAGTGAGACTTCACGAGGTTTATTGTCTGTTGCGCGTTGCCACTTGCAGAGGGAGTTCCGTCGGTCAGCCGAGCGTTAATTTGTAGAATGAGTGGCATTACAACCACGTGGGAGAACGTTGCTGCCTTTCCGCAGATTCCCGGACGTCCTGGTATCCTGTAACCTGTAACCTACTAAAGTCAGTGACCTCCGGCAGAGCCGGGGTTTACTCATTATTATTACATGACAATGATGAACTATGTCATGTCCCAAGTTTCAAAAATACGTTTTGATGATGACAGTGGTGAGAGCCTGGACCCTCTCCCCCAGTTCTTGGATTCTTCCCACGTCTGACGCAGGCTTTGGCGGGAGCGGGATCAGAATCTCGTTCTCCTTCTGTTCCACCACCTTCACGGTCATGCCTTCTGGTATATCGACGCCGTTCTCTTTCAAGACAGTGACGGGGTCCTCGAGTAGTCTCTTCTTGAATTCCTCATCAACCCATGCTTCTGCGATGATCTTGGCGTATTCTTTGCGCTCTTCGATGGTCTTCTTCGTGGCAGCCTCCTTGTTATGAAGTGGTTAGCGGCGTTCGTGTCTGACCCACCAAGAACTTGAATCACTTGGCGAGGATAGCTCATCTCCAGGCCTAGGTCAACCTTGGGATTGTCGCACCTTCTCGCAAATCCCAAAACCCCGATTCATTTGCCACCTGTCATTCTTCGACGAACGAGGCGATGGAGCAAGTCAACATAGTGTGACGTGACCGTCCCTCACGGCCCTGATTGCATGGTCATATTGGGCTGTTCCAATCTTGGCACATTATTGGACTTTTCAGAACCTCATCAAGTAAAATGGCTTTCAGTTTGTACTCATTCCGTATCCAGCGCAGTGCATCAATGAAATCGGGGAAATGGAATCGTCCGCTCGGTCAGAATAATTCGGAGAATCGAGTTGCCGATCTCATTTATTCTGCAAGAAATCGCCGAAATTAGACAGTACCATGTGGAATTCTACAGTCGTCTTCGCATTCTTCCCCATCTTCCTCCCCATAGAAATCACGAGCTGTTGCGTCGGTACGAGCTGCCGTCGGTGCAATCAAAGGACCCTTCCAGGTCCGGTAGAGCCAAGGGAAAGAAAACTTACACTGACTCCTTAAGCAACTTCGATTTGAAATTTCAGTTTACGTCCGTCTCATCGTTGGGGTAACGCCCCGGAGCCTCGACCCACGTGATCACCAAGGTGGGATCGTTTACCCTGCCGACCAGGAAGCTCAGCGTCTTGTGGTGAATCCATCCAGATCGAATTTGTCCAAAGGAACGCGAATTTCCTGCATTTGATGTTTCCAGTTGGATTCTTTCAGGTCTTGCGGAAAAGAAATGAAGGGTTCAGAGGGGAGGATTTACTCCCCCGACACGTCGGGAGGAGTAAAATTAGGGACCAAAAAGACGTTATCGAAGCGCCTGCCGAGCCGTCTTATCTGAGTCAGAATCTTCCAGCAGGTTGGGCATGGCAACCGGATATTTCCCAATCTTCTTGCTTTTCCGCTTGTTTTCCCATGTTTTGGATCACTTCTGTTTGATCGAATATCGTGTGTGGACTATGAGAATTTGAGACTTGGGGCGTTGTCAGTTCGCCGATTATGTCAATATGCACTATCTCTGCATTATGAAGTGCAATTCTGCTACTTCATCGGACTCTTGTGTTCCACACTCAACGACGGCGGTGTCAGATTTGGCTGTGTTCTGTACTCATGGTACTAAGCTTGATCTCATAATGCATTTTCACCCGGCTTTGTCCCCTGAATGCTCCAGTTATCGGGGCAGCACCGCTTGGAATAGCCGATGCAGCCAGAGCGATGTGCTGATCAACCACTGCGATGCCGGAACTGGGATCGAACCCGCGCCATCCGCCTCCCGGCAGATAGACCTCTGCCCAGGCGTGGAGCTCTGGTTTTTCATCAGTCCCCACTGCTTGTTGGTATCCGGAAACAAACCTTGCCGGTATTCCCCACGTTTTGCAGCACTCTATGAACAAGAGGGTAAGGTCTCGGCACGAACCCCTTCGCTGTTTCAAGGTCTTCTCCGGTTCCCATGGCGCTCCATCCTTCCGCACGATTTTAGCAAAACTTTCGGCGATTCGTCTCGCGAGCAGGCAGAGAAATGCCACCGTGTTTGAACCGGATTCCGCCCGAATGCCCTCGGCAAAATCCCTCAGCATTTTATCTGTGGTGGAGCGGCAGAGATACGGTTCCACGATGTCGTTTTGTTGCGGATGCCACGCAAAAGGCAAGCTCGTGTATTCCAGCGGATGGAAGATGAAGTCAAATGGATCTGTACGGAGCGTCTCGACGACCGACTCTGCATGCACGTGCAGTTCTTCGTGCAGGCCGTTGAACCAGCACAGGGATAGGCAGGTGCCGTCAAAATCCACAGACTGAGTGATTCCCTGCGGTTGCGGACAAACATGGAGATCGAAGCGGTCCAGCCGCTGGGCACAATTGCACAGGGGCCGTAACCGCAGCTCAACGGGCTCAAGAAAGATAGGTCGGTCGTACCGATAGGCGATGGAGTGCTCGATATGAACAAGCATTCCGCTACTCAGGCAACTTTGACATGGCAGCGTCGACCCAATGGGCGGGTATCTTCTCCATGGATTTCAGTAGGTGAGCTTGCCACCACAACGAAACGGATTCAAGTTCTTCGCGTTCGTACCGGTGCTGGACGATGACGTTGGTATTCTTTCGGTACAATACCACGTCCAGAGGATAATCCACATCAGTGGCTGCGACCCGCGTGGCATTGAAAGCCAGATACCCCATCTTGAGCGCCATGCGGAAACTGGTCTCGAAGGTAAGAAATCGATCCAGCAATGCCTTGCCGTAACTCGATTGCCCGATGCAAAAATAGGGGGACGCACGTGACACCTCGACCCAATTTGCCTGGGGATAGAGGAGATAGAGTTTGTGTTCACTATCCCCCGCGAGTTGACCGCCCACGAGAGCGTGAAGGTTGAAGGCAAATCCGCTCTCAGTCAAGGCCTGCTTGTCCTCTTTCGCAACGCGTCTTATCTGATCGGCCAAGGCATTGACCGCCTTGTAGAGTTTCTCGTGATGTTCGGCTCCTTCTTCTAACGCTTCATTGAAATATGTCAGCGCCTTGTCTCGGACAGCTCTCAGGCCGGATGTCATTACAAACATGGAATGGCTTCCTTGTTCGTGAATGGTGATCTTCCGGGCACTGATATATTCCACTCCGCTGGTTATCCTGGTGTCAGCGATCCCTACCAGTCCCTCAGTTATTTTCATCGCGACGCAAAAAGTCATGAGGCTGCTCCTCCGGTGATAGGCATCTCCTGAGAGGGCCTCCGAGCAAAGAACGTGATGAATATTGAGTCTCCCACTGCATTGAGCCGCGCCTGAAAAGCATCCAGGTATTCGTGAACCCCTCGATCCACGATCTCGTTCACATCTGCGAACTGGAGGTCAGCGCACAATTTCCCCAGGATACGTTCAGCCTTACAGGAGGACACTTTGGGAGCATTGCCCGTTATGACGTGCAGAGATTCGTCTGCCTTTGTCAAGCAATAATTGATGGCCCGCGGAAATTCTCGGTCGAAGACCAAGAACTCGATGACCTGAGCAGGGCCGATCCTGTGGTAACGCTTCCTATACATCTCATGAGCACTAGCCGATTTCAGGACTGCCGCCCACTGAATGTTGTCGTACGGAGTCCCCACATACTCGGCTCGCGGCAGGAGCAAGAAGTATTTGACATCCAAGATGCGGGAGGTCTTGTCCGCTCTCTCAATCAACCGTCCCAGTCTCCCGAAATGCCAGGCCTCACCGTGAGACATGGTGTCCGTCTGTAGGCCGGTGAACAAATGACAATTTCTTTTTACCGTGTCGAAGAACTCATGGGGTCTGTCCCAGATCGAACCGTCCGTCTCGGCATCCCGGATTGTGAGATAGGCTCGGTTGACTTGTTCCCACATTTCGGAAGAGATGACCTCGCGAACGGTGCGGGCATTCTCTCTGGCCGCGCGCAGACAACTGACAATGGAATTCGGATACTGAGAATCCAGAGTGAGAAAGGAAACCACATTCTCCCGCGTGGAATCGGCGTACCGACTGGTAAAGAACTCTTCGTCTCCGGTCACCTTCACCAAGGGAAGCCATTGTTCGTGTTCCATCACGATCAAATCGAGCATCAAATGGAGATTCACATCGACGAATCGTGCAACATTTTCCGCGCGCTCGATGTACCTGCACATCCAATATACTGCCTCTGCAACACGACTAAGCACCGCCGGACCTCCATTCAAGAGTGTTGAAATTGAGAGATCGCTTCAGCGTAAGGATTCGCATCCAACACCCACGTGTCTTTGCTTCCTCCTCCCTGGGACGAATTGACTACCAGCGACCCCTTTTTCAGCGCAACCCGCGTAAGTCCACCCGGAACTACGTAAATGCTGTCGCCGTACAGAATATAAGGTCGAAAATCGACATGCCTTCCCTCGAAATGATCGCCCACAATGGCGGGAACCCGTGACAGGGAGACGGTCGGTTGGGCAATGTAGTTGCGCGGGTCTGCGAGAATCAGACTTCGGAACATCTCACGTTGCTCTGCCGTAGAATGGGGCCCTATCAGCATCCCGTACCCGCCCGATTCATTGGCGCTCTTGACCACCAGCTCATCCAGATGTTCCAGGACGTATTGCCGGTCTTGCTTTTCCTGGCACACGTATGTGGGCACGTTTTGCAGTAGAGGATCTTCATCCAGATAATACTTTATCATCTTAGGAACATATGCATAGATCACCTTGTCGTCGGCCACCCCCGTGCCGGGTGCGTTGGCAATGGCAACCGTACCCTGTCGATATGCTTCCATCAATCCAGGCACTCCCAGCATTGAGTCGGGTCTGAAGGCATGGGGGTCCAAGAAGTCGTCATCGATCCGGCGGTAGATTACGTCCACTCTCTCAAAGCCTCTTGTGGTTCTCATGAAAACGCAACCGTCAGAAACGCTAAGGTCGCGGCCCTCCACCAATTCCACGCCCATTTGGCGGGCTAAGAAGGAGTGCTCAAAGTAGGCAGAATTGTAGATTCCTGGTGTCAATACCACGGCTTTGGCCGATTGGTTGGATTCGGGGGCGAGGTGCATCAGGGTGTCGAGCAGTCGGTTGGGATAGTCCTCAACCGGCCGAACCCGGGACACCTCGAAAATGGAGGGAAACGTCCTTTTGAGCAGTTGACGATTCTCCAACACGTACGAGATCCCGGAGGGGCATCGGAGGTTGTCCTCCAATACGTAAAAGTTCCCATCGTCAGAGCGTACCAGATCGGTTCCCGTGACATGGCACCAGATCCTTTTGGGAGGATTCAGTCCTTCACATTGAGCGCGGTAGGATTTCCCGGCCATGATGAGATCTTCGGGAATGACTTTATTGCGTAGTATTCGTTTGTCGTGATAGACGTCGTCGATAAACTCGTTAATCGCGTAAATCCGCTGTCTGAGGCCTCTTTCGATGCGACGCCAATCCGAGGGCTCAACTATGCGAGGAATGATGTCAAAGGGCCAGATCTTTTCGGTCCCTTCTTCATGCCCGTACACGGTAAAAGTAATCCCCAACTGAAATAGAAGCGCTTCCGCTGCCTTTTGCTTTCTTAGCAACTCCCCGGGCGGTAGGGACTCGATGCGACTGATGAGATGGGAGGCTCCAGGCCGGGGCTTCCCGTTCTCGTCGAACAGTTCATCATAGAAATTCCTGTGGTCGTAATCTCTGAAATCCATGGGCCACCCTGCGTGTGACAGATCGAAGATTGAGCGGCAAACGCCTCCTGACAAACGGTGGTGTCCCCGTGCATTTGGACGAGGAGAGTTTCCAGGAGGAGATTTCGCCTCCACCGAGATCGTCGGAAGCGTTTAGCATGACGGTTGAAACAGTGCCTCGCCGACAACTCGTAGATGAAACGAGCAGCGCCTTGGCGACAGCCCTTCAGCCAGCAATGTGCTATAATGACTGCAACAGTCGTGCCGGAGACGAAAAACACTGATAAATCTGGTACTATGCGTCTCGGTGAGGTCGCACCAAGCCAATACTGCGACAAAATGGAATGATTCGTGCCCCAAATATTACCGTCAGGTACGACAGGACGGAGTCCTCGGGACCAGCAGGCTGTTGCGGAACGCAGTGCTTTCCCGACCACGTGCCACGATGGACTCGGTTGGCGCCAAGCCACGGAAAAAGAACCGACCGAAACCTCAGTATGTCAGACTGATAGGAGCCTGCCCTAGAAGTGGCACAGGTCCGTTGGGGCATACTCGTCGCACGATTCGCACCATGTAAGGGGTTCCGCGACAGGCCCCTACGTAGGGCTGATGAGTCTTGGATAAGCCACGCCACGTGCGGAGCTTGAATGTGGGGCGGTATGAACGTGCCAAACCCTTCAGGAGATCATCGTTGACGCGATCGTTTCTTGTCAGTGGGAGTCCGCACGTGCGGTGGAGAAATACCCTTACCTCATGATCCGATCCAGGTTTGGAAGGTTGCCCGTTGAGCGTGGCGAGTCGCTCACTCAGGCTTTGGAAAGCCAGCGCAACTCTAGTGTTACGCTCCGCAAGTTAGGTGTGTCGATAGAATTCCCAACGTATTGGGATGACACGCTGGAGCAACTTCTGGTTGCAGACCTCATTTCGAGAACGTGACACACCTAGGCTGAGCACGTGCAATCCTCTCCCGGTCAAGCTCTATCCCCTGGCTCGTCGAAGGACCCGCATGGTTTCTTCGTCATAGATCCTCAAGATGGCCCCGCCCATCGTCGCACGTTCGGGGGAAATGAGACCGTTGTTCTCCCAACGTCGCTCACGCAGGAGCCAGAATTCATAGTCTGAGGTCCGATCAGAAGCAAGATGGCCCAATCCGTATCACCGCGACTCGACTGGAATCTTTGACTTTCCCCGCATGGTCGGATATGCTGAATAACGGGAAGAGCAGCATCAATAATATTGATCTTCAAAGACGAAATCCTTCTACCAGGGGAGGAGCTGACAACTTCAGAAAGATCGGCGCGTTCTGGGCTCTTACCGACACTCGATGCACGACGTGGGGTGGATCATGACAAAGGACACAGGTTCTGAGATACACATCTCCGAGCTTCGGGCGCGTGCTCAGTCCGCTTTGGCACAGAAGACATCTGATGTCAAGGACATATCTGCGTTGTCGCTCGAGGATCTCCAAGAACTTGTTCAGGAGTTCCAGGTCCACCAGATCGAACTGGAGATGCAAAACGAGGAGCTTCGTACCGCCCAACTGGCCCTTGAAGATTTGAAGAACAGGTATCAAGACTTATACGACTTTGCCCCTGTCGGGTATTTGACGTTCAATGAGAAAGGGCTTATTCTCGAAGCCAACCTCACCGCAGCCCGTCTCTTGGGTGAAGAGAGACAGAGCCTGACAAAGATGTTTCTTTTCTCGCTTTCTCGCTCAAGGCTTCGGGGATTCCTTGCACCTCCACCTCCGAGAGGTCTTTGAGACCCAATCCAAGCAGACCTGCGAAATCAAGTTGGCCAAAAAAGACGGAACTCACCTCTACGTTCAACTGGATTCTGTGGCGGTGCAAGGTGAGAACGGGCAATTCAACCAATGTCGAACAGTCCTGTCGGACATCAGCGAGCGTAAGAGAGCGGATGAGGCGCTGAAAGAAAGTGAAGAGCTTTACCGCGAACTGGTTGACGGCATCGACGACCTCGTGTGTAAACATGACTTGCAGGGGAATCTCCTTTTTGTCAGCCAAGGCCCGGCCCGGTTGTTGGGTTATTCGAGCGACGAGATGGTCGGAAGCAATTTAGGCTCGTATTTGGCCCCTGAAGTCCGAGACCAGTTTCAGGAATATCTGGCTGCTCTTCGCAGGGACGGAGGAGCGAGTGGCTTGATGCCAATACGGGCTAAGAATGGAGAGAGGCGGCTATGGGAATATCGCAATACTGTCCACGCTCAACATGGCGGTGAACCCATTGTCGTGGGGATAGCTCGTGACGTAACGGAGCAGAAGCGCGCCGAAAAGGCTCTCCTCCAGACAGAGGCGAAATATAGGAGCTTGTTTGAGGACGCTCCTCTCATGTACGTGATCACGCGCAATGAAGGGGACGTGCCATACATCACCGACTGCAACCAATTCTTTCTCCGCACTGTTGGCTCGTCGCGGACGCGAAGTACTAGGACAGCCCCTCGGGAATTTCTACTCACCTGAGTCGAGACAGGCCCTCTTTGAGGGCGGAGGCTACGGAAAGGCCTTGGATGGCCACTTCTTGATCGGAGAGCGGCAATTGTTGACTCACGATGGCAAACTCGTTCCCACTCTTCTTTACACTTGCCAAGAGAAGGACGATCGAGGCCAGGTGATCGGCACACGTGCCATGTTTGTGGACATCACGGAACGCAAGAAAGTTGAGAAGGCCCTGCGGGATAGCGAAGAACGCTTCAGGTTGATTGTCGAGACCATCTCGGAAGTGTTCTGGATGGCCGACAGCGAAATCGGGAAAATGTTTTACGTAAGCCCAAGTTACGAGCGAGTCTGGGGGCGTTCTCGGATTAGCATGTACGAAAACCCCCGATCCTTTATCGATGCCATCCACGACCAGGATCGGAAGCGAGTGCTTGCCGACCTCGCAATCCAGAAAGCCGGACAACAGCCCTTGGACAACGAGTACCGCATAGTCAGGCCCGACGGCACCGTCCGGTGGATCTGGGACCGCGGCTTCCCGGTCCCGGATGGGACAGGAAAGATTTCACGGTACATCGGTGTCGCCCAAGACATCACTGAACGCAAGAAGATGGAAGGGGAGATAAGATCCAGCGTGGCCCGGCTAAAAGAGGCTCAACGTGTTGCCCGAATCGGCAGTTGGCAGCTGGATCTTCTCACGAACCAGCTTTCTTGGTCCGACGAAGTCTATCGGATGTTTGAAATTGAACCGGAGGAGTTTGGTGGGTCATACGAGGTATTTCTGGACTTGGTGCATCCGGAGGATCGAGAAAGAGTAAATAGAGCTTACGTTGATTCTTTGGCACACAAGACGCCTTTTGAAATGACTCATCGCGTGCAGTTCCCAGACGGACGAATTAAGTATGTGCATCAGCGATGGGAGCATTCCTGCGATGCGGTAGGGGTTGTACTTCGGTCTGTGGGCACTGCACAAGACGTCACGGAGCTGACTCAGGTGCGACTTCGACTTGAAAGCGAACGTGCCCAGCTGCGTACCCTAGTTGAGACCATTCCAGACCTCATCTGGCTCAAGGATCCCGACGGAGTTTTTCTGACCTGCAACCCTCGCTTCGAGAGCTTCTTCGGTGCCAAGAAAGCGGACATCGTCGGCAAGACCGACTACGACTTTGTCGCAGCTGGTCTCGCTGACTTCTTCCGCGAGAACGATCGCAAAGCCATGGCAGCAGGCAAGCCCAGTATCAATGAAGAGTGGGTCACCTTCGCTGACGATGGCCACCGCGAGCTGTTGGAAACCATCAAGACGCCCATGTACGGCAGTGACGGGAGCCTGATAGGTGTGCTGGGAATCGCCCGCAATATCACCGCGGCAAGAAGAACAGAGGAATCTCACAAGCTTCTGGCCACAGCCATTGAGCAGGCTGCAGAAGCTGTGCTCATTACTGACCCGAAAGGGATTATCCAGTATGTCAATCCGGCCAAGGAGCGGATATCAGGGTATTCTAGAGAAGCACTGCTTGGGAAGAACCCGCGCATACTTAAGAGCGGTGAGCATGACCAGGATTTCTATAGGAACTTGTGGGCTACCATTTCTGCCGGGGACGTGTGGTCAGGTCGACTCGTCAATAGAACGAAGGACGGGCGTCTCTGCCACGAGGAGGCGACGATCTCACCTGTGAAGGACGCGTCGGGCAAGATTGTAAACTATGTTGCGGTGAAACGAGATATCACCGAACATCTTGAGTTGTCGAAGCAACTTCAGCAAGCTCAGAAGATGGAAGCCATCGGCACTCTTGCCGGTGGCATTGCCCATGACTTTAACAACCTGCTCCAGGTCACTCTCGGATATTCAGAGTTGCTCTTGTCGGAGAAGTCCAACAAAGATCCAGACTACGCGGATCTGCAGAAGATCCATCAAGCAGCTCGCAGCGGGGCTGAGCTGGTTACGAACCTTCTGACGTTCAGCAGGAAGAACGAACCCCAGCCCATCGCTATGGACCTTAACAAGAAGATTCGGCACGTAGAAAAGCTATTGCGTCGTACTATTCCCAAGATGATCGATATTCGAACGGATCTGGCGGATGATCTTGTGAGGATAAATGCGGACCCGGCTCAGATTGAGCAGGTCCTCATGAATCTCGTAGTGAATGCCAAAGATGCCATGGGAGAGCAAGGTTCCTTGACGATGAGAACGGAAACCGTCACGCTCGATGAGGAATACTGTGGTTTTCACGTCGAAGCCACACCAGGGGACTACGTGTTGCTGTCCGTTTCCGATACTGGGCAAGGAATGGATACGGAGACCCTACGGCACATCTTCGAACCATTCTATACGACCAAAGATCTGGGCAGAGGCACCGGGCTGGGGCTGGCCATGGTGTACGGGATCGTCAAGCAACACGGCGGCCTCATTGACTGTTTCAGCGAAGTTGGAGAAGGAACGACGTTCAAGATCTACTTTCCTGCGCTTCCCTCCGAGGAGGAGCCTGCCGTCGATAAAACGGGCATCATGCCGGCGTTCGGAACGGAAACCGTGATGCTGGTTGACGACGAGGAGTTCGTGAGGGAACTAGGTGCAAGGATTCTGACCAAGCAAGGATACACGGTACTCCAAGCAGCAAATGGCAAAGAGGCCGTCGATCTGTTCAAAAGAGAGCAGTCACGGATATCGCTGGTAATTCTTGACTTGATCATGCCGGAGATGGGCGGGAAGGACTGTCTCAAAAGCATTCTGGGCCTCGATCCGCACGTGAAGGCGCTGATTGCCAGCGGCTACTCGGCGGATACCTCGACAAAAGAATGCATTGGGCTGGGCGCAAAGGGATTCATCGCCAAACCTTTCAGATTCAAGGAACTGCTACAGCAGGTACGAAACGCGTTGGACGAGACCTGATTGATATGACGCGGATCCTCTGCCCGCCTCCTTTGTCCTGTCATACACGTGAAAGCGCATCGGTATTAGCACACCGTAGCAGCTTGCATACTGAGCCTAATGATCCAGTGGAATCCGGTTATGCTTGCTACTGTGAAGGTAGAATTTTCCAAAGTGACCAAGGCATGGCATCTACGAGAACGTTTTGCACTTTCTTGAGACTCCTGCATACCGTATTCAGAAACCATTTTTCACGGATTGCCTCCCAGAGATGCTCTCCCTACACCGCTCTCCTCGATTCCTCAAGCATCCATTTATTCCGCATACTCTCCCATAAGGTCCAATTATTCAGGGAAAAACAACCGTTTCCGGACCGTTCAATGTGAAACCCTACACCATCCGACAGAAAACGAGGTGGCGGATCATGGGTGGTGACAACCGGTGTCGGCTATGGTAATAATCGGTGATCCATCAACTCTCCGCAATTCCAGGAGCACCCGTATGGCATCGTATGATTCGGACTTGGTTAAGGCGCATTACAGGAGCGAGGCCGAAAGAGCCGGAGACTCCCCTACCTTAACAATGGAAGACGAGCTTATAAGAGAAAAGGAAACACAGGTTATTCTGGACTTTTTTGCCATCCTACCTCCTCGGTTAAAAGTTGGCCAGTTGAGAGTTCTGGATTTGGGATGCGGCAACGGACACACTTTGAGCGGCTTGTCAAAATCTTATCCTCCATACGGTTACTGGGGGCTTGACTTTAGTGACGCTCTGTCTTTACCATTCGATGCCGACTTCTTTGACATAGTCAATAGTCAGCGTTGCCTTATCAATATCCTGGACCCTCAACTTCAGGTGCAGGCGGTCCGAGGAATTCATAGAATAATGTCAACAGCCGGCCTATACCTGATGATAGAGGCTTTCACGGACGGATTGGCAAACCTCAACAAAGCGAGACAAGAATGCGATTTGGAGGAGATAACGGAGGCCTACCACAACATGTATCTAAAGAAAGAGAGCTTCTCCCGTGCAGTGGAAAGTCTCTTTTGCCGTATGGACGGGGCCCAGTTGAATTCTCATTTGGGCCCGGACCTGTTACCCTCCAATTTCCTTAGTTCTCATTATTATGTGTCAAGAGTCCGTTACCCCTTCATTGCACAGGTCAACTGGCGAAGGAATACAGAGTTCGCCACGTTTTTTTCCTTTTTGCCGCCCATAGGCGAATATTCACCAATTCAAGGCCATGTCTTGCGCAAAGTGGCCGGAATCTGAACGGCTGCCTGTGTGACGGAGGTCCAAGGAAAGCTGCGCGACAAGTTATGCGAAGGACAAGGAGCGCGGTAGTGGGGCTGTCGGAATGGAAAAGTCGCTTAAGAGGTTGATGGATCTTGGTGTCGCCTTGCTGGGACTTGTCCTGTTGTCGCCCTTGTATTGCGCAGTGGCTTTGACAATCATTTTGATTGACGGGACTCCCGTATTATTTCGTCAGATTCGCCCCGGCCTACATGGAGATCCCATTACCGTGATAAAGTTCAGAACCATGAGTCGCTCTCGAGGCTTGGACGGAAAACTGCTGCCAGATTCAGAGAGACTTACTCGCCTCGGTCGGTTCCTGCGGAGAATGAGCCTCGACGAGCTTCCCCAGTTATGGAATGTCGTGAAGGGGGAACTTAGTTTGGTGGGCCCGAGACCTCTTCTCATGGAATACCTTCCTCTCTATTCTCCCGAACAAATGCGTCGCCACGATGTCAAACCTGGGATCACCGGCTGGGCCCAGGTTAACGGTCGTAACGCAATAAGTTGGGAAGAGAAATTCCGCCTGGATCTCTGGTACGTTGATAACTGGTCGCTGATGCTGGATCTGAGGATTCTCGCGATTACTTTGCGGAAACTGGGACGGGCAGAGGGTATAACACCCGGTGATTCCGAGAATGTAGAGTTCTTCAGGGGGACTCAGAAACCGAGAGAATGAGAGCCTGTAAAGAGCAGGCAAGGACTGGCGTACGCGTCCGGGTGACAAAGATACCGGGCGTAATACCAGTGTGCGCAAAAGCAAGTAAATGAGGCGCCGTGCCTCCAAAGCGCAGTCAGGCCGGCCACCACGAGGGGACAGCGATTGACTGTGAAGAAAAAACCCTGGTCTACCCTCAGGCCCGAGGATGGACTCAGTGGCAGCGGAACCAAAATGACCAAGATACCGGTAGCGATCACGAAGTACGAAAAGCCAGGGGAATCGGTGCGAGAAGCCGTTGAACTGGCAGGAGGTCTGGGAGAACTTCCTCAGAACGCGAAAGTGTTCGTCAAACCGAACATCGTTCTGTGGAGCGACATCGAACCATTTCCCAAGTGGGGAATGATAACCACCTCTCGCGTCGTGGAGGACATGGTGGCGCTGCTGAAGGACCGAGGAATACAGGACATTGCGATCGGTGAAGGTCCTGTGCTTCTGGACCAGAGAGACAAGGATCTCGTACCTGCGGGCTTTTCAGGGACTTGGCTATGAGAGATTAAAGAAGCGCTACGGTGTGAAGCTCGTAAACATCCACCGCAGTTCGCTCCAGGAAGTGGACCTGGGCGATGGAATCAGGCTGGGGTTCAGTCGAGATTTTCTGGAACGTGATTTTGTGGTGAACCTCCCGGTAATGAAGACCCACTCTCAGACCGTGGTAAGTCTTGGGATCAAGAACCTCAAAGGGGTCATTGCCATTAATGCTCGCAAGAAGTGCCATGCAGCGGATCCGGTAAAGGATCTGCATTTCATGGTCGCCCGGCTGGCCCAGCGCCTTCCGCCTTCCTTCACTTTGGTGGACGGAATCTATACCAACGAGTGCGGACCGGGATTCGACGGCAAGATGCGACGGAGCGATCTGCTCGTGGCATCCCAGGACGTCCTTTCCGCTGACAAGGTCGGAGCCAGGCTGCTCGGGTACAATCCGTCGGACGTTCCGCATCTTGTGCACGCAGCGGCCAATGCCAAGCGGCCGATAGACCTGTCCGACGTGGAACCCAAGGGGTCGAATATCGAGGATGTGGCTCTCAAGCTGCGTCACAGCTTTCGAGTACAACGAGGGCGGCACCCTGCCGCAGTTCATGGCTCGAATGGGGGTCGCAGGTTTGTCCTTCAGGAAACCTGATACGACCCTGTGCACGTACTGCTTCACCATGGCAGGACTGATCCTGGGTTCGATCGCGATGTCTTGGGAAGGCGTCCCATGGGATGAGGTGGAGGTCCTGACCGGCAAAGTCATGAAACCAACCCCGGGCAAGAACTGGACCATCCTCATCGGCAAGTGCATGTACCAGGCAAACAAGGACAATCCCGACATCCGTCATATGCTGGCAATCAAGGGCTGTCCTCCTTCGCGAGAGGGGGTAGTGAAGGCGCTTCATGCAGCCGGTATTCAGGTGGACCCCTTTCTCATTGAGCATCCGGAGAGTGCGCCGAGCCTGACTTCCCGGAAGTATGAGGGGAAGCCTGAGTTCGATGAGACCCTGTTCAAGGTCTCTGAGTTCTGAGATTCAGACGTCTGCCCCTTCTCCTTGGCAATTATTGTCACCTTCGAAACAAACTTCATTTCGGAAAGGTCCTTGCCGCGAACTAGATGGCTCTTCTCATCACCGCCGCCAAGGCCCCCCTTTGTTGAGTGAGATAGGGAAGAGAAAGAGTTCTCCCTTTACGAACGGACCCTTGAGTTTGTTTATCTCCCTGAGAGCCGCTTCTTTTCCCTTTTCCTTTACCAGTAGGATTCTTTTCTCAACGAGGGCTTTGAACTCCGCTTCCTCCTCCAGGTTGCCTTTGACCTGGGCAAGAAACACCAGTACAGGCCAGCAGAGCGACAATGACCACGATTGTCAATGCCATCGGTTTCTTCGTAACGACCTCCTTATGTCCAATGGTGCGCTGTCGGCTTGCGTCTCCTCATTCCGATGCAGAATCACTCCTTTTCTAACTCCCGCTCCTGTCTGCCCATTCCGGGAGATGCATCAGGGAACGCCAGTGGCGCGCGATATCTATGCGTCGGGCAATCCATACATGACCCTTCGTCCGCACGTGTTCGAGAAACCTTTCGAGTCCTACAATACGGCCCGGTCGACCAATCAGCCGCGGGTGCAGCCCGACGGACATCATGGACCGATATTGATCGGCCTCGCGCCAGAGCGTGTCGAAGGCGTCGATGCAATACATTGCGAAGTCTTGAGCATGAACAAATGTACCACCGGACATGAAGCGCATATCGTTCGTATCGAAAGCGTAGGGAACAACAATGTGGTTATGGCCGACAATCTCCACCACATACGGTAGGTCGTCGTCATAGGCATCCGAGTCATAGAGGAATCCACCCTCCTCGACCAGCAGCCGTCTCGTGTTGGGCGACGGGGCTCCCTTGGTATGCCAGCCCACGGGACGTACCCCCGTAGCCTTCCTGATGCAGTCGACGGCCTTGGCGATTATCTCACGCTCGTGGGGCTCAGACATTTCTGCATGCCGCTCCCAACGATAGCTATGACATGAAATCTCATGGCCGCGTGCTACGACATCCTTGGCTAGCCATGGCGAACGTTCTATGGCTCGACCGGCGGCACTCACCGTGCAGGGCGCTTCGAAACGCTCCAGCATCGTCATTATTCGCCAGTATCCAGCGCGTGGGCCATAATCGAAATGTGACGCCAGACAATAGTTCGGCACTCCTTCCACCGGCTCGACAATTTCGTAAATGCTCTCATTACGCTCATCACCGTCGGCCACCGACAGTTCCGACCCAGCCTCCACGTTCACAACGAGCGATACGGCGACGCGAGCGCCGCCTGCCCACTTGGGATCGGGAGGGTTGCCACCATAGCCACGGAAATCACGGGGATTCGGAGATGCATCTTCAATGTTCACGGTTTGTTTCCTCCGTTCTCGAAGGGCAATGCCGAAATTGGTATGTGGGAATTGTTCTGCGATATCACAAACGGCTGTGGTTTTTGTCACAGATCCTGCTGTCCGAAGGATCTCGACCACCGGATAGGGTCGTTGTGCGGCCGGACACGGGCCAGCTCCCCCTATTCCCACCTTCTTGCCAGATCAGTGGCACATTTTCTTGGATTCGAGCCTACCACTCCCGCAGCTCCGCCGTCAAACGCAATCTTGAGCGTGTGCCTTTACCCAAACAAGGCCCGATAGTGATGGGCCAACGGGAACGGCGAGCCAGCAAGGAAAAGCCACCTCCAGCCCTGATCACGCGCTCGATGAGCCCTAACCTCCCATTCGGCACCATTTAGGGTGAGTTTTGAGTAATTTTTGAGCACATCTTTTTGTGGCGTCTGGCTCTTGCCGGTGGTCTGGTGAAGACTTCTGGTGAGACCTCCAGGAGATTCAGGTACTCGATCTGGACAGGAGTCAGGGGTTTGGCGAGTCTCCGTCCTCCCAATGAGGTGAGCACGTAGATGCCGTTGAATTTGGTGGTCATCATGAAGGAGGTTGGCCTCGAGGTCTGCCGATTGACCCACCCCGTGACCCGCTGCTGATTCCGGGCCAGGTTCAAGCGCATGGTTCTCTCCATGAGCCGCCAGATCAATAAGGTGAGTATCAGCACCAGCCCAAGCGCCTCGAGGCGACGGGGCGATTTGAGAAACAAGGCATTCACGAACACAGGATCTTTAAGGAATCCGAAATTTCTCTCCACCATGTGCTGGTCCTTGTAGATGGAGAGAAGCTCTTTTGCCGGGATTGAGCCTTCCCCTTCTGAAAGGGTGTTACTCAGCAGTACAAAACATCCGGCTTCCTCCCGAGCGGCTTCAACGGTCTTCTGGTCAAGATGAAACCCCAGCTTGATGCAATATCTCGTGGTCTTGAGCGTACGGCTGCCATCGGCCTTGGGACGACCGGGTTGGTAGATCGGCTTGGGTTCGATCCAGAGAGCTACCTCGTGAAACAGGGCACCCGGATCAATCCTCTTGAGTGCTGCCTCAGCATCGGGACTGCACGCATACTCTATTTTCTCGACATGCTTCTTGAGCTGTTCCAGCTGTTCTCGATCTTTCTGGATCTGTTTACTGACCTTGTTCTGGCGGCGATCGTCAAGAGCGTCCGAATGAATGACCACGCCGCGGTAGTTGATATGGTGCAGCGTGACTACCGTCTCCCATGCCCTGTACCTGAGCGGGCTTACGGTTGCGGGTATCCGGTTCGACGGAGATGGCGCCGATCTCGGTCCAGTCCTGAGCGGCTATGGCACGAGAAATAGCATCCCGACATTCGTGATAGTTCATGGGGAGCCTGCTGACAAAGAGGAAACCGTTGTCCCAGTCGTCGATGAGCGCCAGGTTGGACTCGGTGACCAACGCTGCGTCAGCCACATAGATAAAGTCCTTGCGGCCCAGCTCCTTCATGCGTTTGACCATCTCAGGGATGAGGTTGCGATTGACAGTCTTATCCGACTCATTGCCGTCGATGAGCTTGGAATAGATGGGGATGCCGTGATCCACACACAGAAGGCTGTGCACGATCTGTTTGAGATCAGGCCGATGGGCCTTGCTGAACCCGTTGGTAATGACAAAGGGCTGGTCGTGGTCTTCCCGGTCATAGAGGAGATACTCCCCGTACAGTGAGTGGCTGGTGGTGTCATGATGGACGTGGGAAAGATCGAGTTGAAAGATCTTCATAGCTCCGAGCACGACCGCAGTCAGAATTTTTTGAGTACCTGCATCTGTCAATCGTTCAAGGACTCGTCCGAGGGTGTAATCGGAAAGTTTCGCCAGAGGGATGTTTTCTCCAAGCAAGAGTTCCACGTCTTTGTCGGCAAAGAATTCCCAGAGCCGAAACAGCGGACTCCTTCCCGAGAGCGCATCCAGAATCATGGCCAGCACCACGCGTCCGGGGCTGACTTCCATATCGCAATTGCACAATCGGTCGATACGCTCAACGAGCCCTATCCGCTCTGCATAGGCAGAAACAACGGGCAGGAACCGTACATCGGTAATCTGAAAGTCTGTGCCTTGCTCCTCCATGGGAACCTCCTCCAAAAGGTCCCCCAGGTCTTATCACAAAAGGCATCTTTGTACAAGTCACAACCTACTGATATCATTAGTGGTCAAAAATCAAAATCACCTCAATCGAACGCCCATTGCTGCCGAACGCGAGCCTAACCCTACAACGCCACTTGTGGCATCCCCAAGACCTGAAGCATGCCCTTCCTTCTGTGTCACATGCGGGCCCGATGGTGTCGGTTCTGTATCCAGATTGCCTGTTCGATCAGCGTTTCGAGTGTGCTTCTTCATCGGCAAGATGACTTTGATCAATACCCTGAGCTGCGACAGAGTAATGGACGGAACTCTTTTGCCCCATCCTGATTTTCAGGTGCCAGAGGAAGAAATGGGCCAGCATGCAGGTCATGATGTGGTGGTGCCATCCTGGAAACTTGCGCACCTCGTAGTGATCCATACCCAGTTCTGTCTTGGTTTCCTGGAAACACTGCTCGATTGCCCATCTCAGACCACTGAGCCATACGAGCGTATCCAGCCTTGTACCGCTCATGGCGTTGCTCATGAAATAGCTGTATTGCGGATCTTCGCCCAACGTTCGACGGATCAGCAACCAGACGGTTTTCTTTGAGAGCCCGGCAGCCGACAGGATAACCCGACTCCGGGTGAACTCATAGACGATTGGCCCCTTGGTCCCTTCCGACACCTTCCGTCGATACCAGAAGTAGTCGTTCGTGTTTTTGGCGAGTTCCTCCACTGTCAGCGGCTTGGTTTCAGAAGCAACCAGAACTCTCTTTGTGCGTTTCTCTCCCCCCCAACGGTATTCTTTGGTAATGGTCATGGGGCGCTTCAGCAAGCATTGGGTCTCTTTTGGGACAGACACCAGGTAGGTTTTGCCGGGCAGCGCCTCAACTGCTGCGATAAACTCCGGGCTGACCCCAGACCACGAGTCAGCGAGCACATACTTGAAAGGCAGGACATCTTCTTCACTGAGCGCAGTGAGCATTTCTCCCGCCAGTCCGGGCTTGGACTGAAAGACGGTTTCAGCGGGCAGCATGCACTTTTCCCGTCTTTCAAGATAGTCGCTCCCAAACCATTTCTCAGGGATGAACAGGCGCTTGTCGACCAGGGCGTATCCTTGTTCGGACACATATCCGGCAAAGACCCCCACCTGGCAATTGTCGATTTTTCCGATTGTCCCACAGTATTGGGGCGCGACACCAATCGAGTCCTGTCCTTTCTTGACGAAACCGCTTTCGTCCAAGATCAGGGCTCCATCCAGGCTGCCCAGATCATCGCTTATCAAACGACGATACTTGAACATGATCTTATCGTCGTCCCACGGAGCATCGCTGACGAAACGCTGCAGAGCCCTCACATTGCCGTTCTCCAAAGCCAGTGCTATGGGTTCAATGGATTTGCGCTCCAGCGCGCTAAATTGTCCGGCCATCAAGTTGAAGAAATGCCGCCTGGATTCGCTCCGTACAAAGCAGTCGGCGAACTGCTCGTGGAACCCTCTGAGTTCGTTGATGAGATCTGAAACATCATCTCTGTCCAAATCGAATTTCGGGACCGGGTAGAGGTGTTCGTCACATAGCGACCGTGGGAGCATGGCCTGCCTCCTTCTTCGACGTGAGATTACGTAGTATGACAGGCATCATGCAGAGTCAAGCACAAAATGTAAGTCGCGTTGTAGGGTTATGTTACCTTAGCACTTGTTACCTGATGACCCTCACGGTATTACGTTCCGAAGAATTGCACGACCATGCTCAACTTGGTAACAGTGCCGGCGGTGGGCGCCACGCCGCCTGGATATGGGAATATGATTATACCACCGCTGGTAATGGGCCGACCGTGGGCCACAAAATCGGCTACTACAGCAGGCGGAAAGACAAAGATCTTGGTCCCGGTCTCCCCCGGAGCAAAAGAAATGGTGTTCGGCTCATTAAAATAGGAATTAGAGGCCAAAAGAACTGCTTGCAAGGGCGTGTCACTGGTGTTGGCTGTCAACGTTAACGTCACAACTATCGCGGTGAGGCGGTTGACAATGTCGATTGGCACACTCCCTTGGTCGAAGTCAGCGGTTTCCCCAATACCAATACTGCTCCACTTAATGGAAAACGACACTGTCCGTGTGACAAGCAGGGTTTGTCGAATCTGTTGCGGTCTCGTCGCTACCACTGCAGTGGCCTGATGCCAGTCCCTCCTGACTTTTTGTGTCATCATGTAACGCAAGTTACGGGGACTCTTGAAAATCGGCTCAGGTTTGGTTAAGGGACTCTCTCCCCTGAAGAGGTTCTCTAGTGCCGCGTTCCTTAAATAAGGTCTGCGATTAGGCAGCGAGGGCTTTCCCTGTGTAAGTCCATTTGAAGGATGTGCACGATCCCTGTTGTATCGTTTGATGTAGAACATGATCTGATCGACCAGGTCCTTCTTTGACTTCCAGACTCCGCCCTTGACCACATCGCGGGCGAAGATGTTGAACCAGATCTCGATTTGGTTGAGCCATGAAGCGTACGTCGGCGTGAAATGAAGAGTAAGTCTTCTTCTCCGGGAGACCCACTCCATCACATCAGGATGCTTGTGCAGAGGCAAGTTGTCGGCAATCACGTGGAGGTGTTTGTGAGGATGGGCTCAATACAGACTTTTCAGAAAAGCCAAAAAGACATGCCGATTGTTCCGGTCCACACAGCGTGCCTCCACGGTACCCTCATGCACAGCGAGTGCTGCGAGCAGGCACGTCGTACCATGACGGGTGTAGGTAGCTGTATGTCGTTTCGGATTCCCCGGCTTGAGAGGCAGCTCAGGCTGAGTCCGATCAAGTGCCTGAATTTGAGATTTCTCATCCACGCTCAGGACCAAGGCGTTCTCAGGAGGGTCCAGATACAGTCCTATGATGTCCACCTACTTGGGTTCGAATTCAGGATCTGGGCTCTTGCCACACCAGCGGTGAATCTTGTGAGGCTTGAGCGACGCATCGTTGAGAATCCGATGGATTGTCGTGGACCCAAGTCCCGTTGCCCTCGCAAGCTCTCGCCTGCTCCATGCATTGCCGCCGTTTGTCGGCCGCTCACAGGCCAGTCTGATTACTTGTGCTCTTTGCCAGGGAGTGATCACAGGGGGCCTGCCTTTACGAGGTGCGTCCTTGAGTCCATCCACGCGGTCCTCCATGAACCGCTTCCTCCATTTCACGCAGTTCTTTTCACTGAGTCCACTGCCCTGACTGATCTCTCCCAGAGTCATGCCCTCTTCAGACAGAAGAATCACCTGGGCCCGACGGCTCAAACGCTGCTCCGTCTTATGGCTTGTCACCCACATGCTCAGGGTGGCTCTCTCCTCTCCCGTCAAATCAAAACGTACACTCTTTCTCGCCATGGCTGCCCTCCATGGCTACATATTATACACACCTTACTTGAGGAACGCAACACTAGTGGTAACTCCATGCTGCCTGGGTGGCTCCTTGACCGCCATCTCGAATGGGCACCAATAAGCTTTCGAGTGTCCGACAGGCCAACCCGCCAAAAAAAACCGATTCCTGAGACTTGTAATACCGTCTTATTCTCCGCTCTGTCGGGGACAGACAGGCTGGACCGTGTATTTCTTGGAGGGGTCCACGAGGAAGTCATCCAGGAGGAAGCTCCTACCAATAATCATCCGGTAACGAAACCGGCTCCGGTCGACCAATGTGACCTCAGCTTCTCTGTAGGTATTTCCGAGGCATAGACCGAGCATTACGACTCGTCGCTTCTGACTCTTACCGATGGGGGTCTTGATCCTTGCAACCCTTACCAATTTGCATTCCAGGGTTTCGCTCTTCCCTTCGCGATTGACGACACGAAAGCGCAGCCACGATTCTCCTCGCCGCTTGAACCGGACAACATCCGACGCATGAATGGAGGAATTGTCCGCACCCGTGTCAATCTTGGCGACCACGACCAGGCCGCTCGGATCAATGCGAACGGACTCAACCAGCCCCACCGTCTGCTCGGCGTACACGAGTGCAGTCAAACTCAGGAGGGCAATAAGCGTTATTGTTGAAAAGAGGCTTCTCATTTGGCCACCGGAAAGAAGATGTCCCTGTGATTGAACCGAACCGCCGAAATAATCCCGGCCTCTGCATTACCCCATTGGCCGTTTTGTTCTACGCCCCAAATTGGTCTTCACGGACGGGCAGAAGCCTATTGCTTGTTACCGGCCCCCGCGTGAGGCTGCGTGAGGTACTCTCCGCCGGAATGGATCAAAACTCGATCAAGCATAAAACTCCGGCCGACCAGCAACGGATATTTCTTCTTCGACCGATCTACGAGATTCACCAGGGTGTTTCTGCATTCATTTCCTATGCAGATTTCGAGGACGACCAGAGGACGCTCCGCGTCATCGCCCACGTGCTGAGGCACGAGTTCGATTCCCACTTGCTCCCGCTCCAGGGTGTAGGCCTTTCCTTGACGGTCTTCCACGTTGAAACGGAGTATATTCCTTCCGCCACGATGGATAACTTTGATGTTCCGAGCATCTAGGGAGGTGTTGTCGGCGCCGGTATCCAACTTAGCATCCAGGATGAAGCCGTCGGGCAGGATCACTGCTTTCTCCAACCAACCCAGCATCAGCTTTTCAGCCGAAACCATAGGCCCAAAAACGACCCCGAGCATCACAAGCGAAAAAAGGAAGCAACAGATTCTTCTCACCTCTCCTCCGAGCCTTAACGTCGCTATAGCGCTGTTCCTTCGAGGGAATCCAGGTTAATAGAGTAAGCCCAAGGCTACCGGTCCTCCCGTGGGTGAGGATGGGAAACCTTCCGAAACAAGCTGTCTTGCTGCTATACCCGGAATTATGCCGTGTTCTTCCCAATACTGGGTTGTGTGACCCGGATTCCATCCCAAGAAGGTTCCCTTGACACCGAACAGGCCCTCGGATGGTCTGACGGAAGGCCCGACAGCCACAAAACCTCCGCCATGTTGATGAAGAATCCTTTTCTCCCTGCCTCTGAGCGTATCTCATCCTCCGTCAATCCGTCAAGCCTTTTCCACCCCCACAATCCACCACCCCTCTTTCCGGTGGATGTTTTGATGTCCCTTCGGACCGTAGATTTCCCCTTGACGATGTCCCCCGCACCTGCGAATCGACTCTCGTGCCACGCCTTATTGATTCGTATGCCGAGTTCTTCCTGTTCGAGCCACATTTCAGGCGCACCCCCCCAAGTTCATTCTTTTCCCTCCGTCTGCGCCACATTTCCCCAGGATGCGGCGCTGTCTAACCTGATTCGCAAAGGCCCAGAATCCTCCTTCTCATCTCAAGAAGTGTTTCGTTCGACGCATGCCCCCCAACCAGTCGAACACGCAGCATGCGAGCACGTTTGAGCACTCGACCAGGCAGATTGATCAGCCAGAACCGTATCGCCTTCATGCGCTTGCTCACCCATGTTTCCCCCAGAACCAAGCGCTTCATAGCCGAGTTCAGGTTCAGGGCCAGGATCATGATATGCCACCATGCTGCGTTTACCCCGAAATATCCCGAAGGAAGCCTGCCCCCCGCAAGATCTTCCTTCATCACCGAATGCGCCTCTTCACTCTTGCCGCAGCGCCCTCGGTACCACCAAATCAGCTCATCTCCCGGAATGTCTCGATTCGTGACAATCCCGAAGACCTTGTATTTCACCGAACCGAAATTCATCGTCGGGAACGGCAGGGAAATTTGCTCTCTCCATATCCGGAAATGCCGGCTGCTCCAAAACTTCTCGAATAGCCAGATACCGAAATACCGGGCCGTCTTTCTTCCGAGCCATCTCCTCAGGGACATAGCATACTTCCGCATATTCTTGGCCCGTATCGATCAAGCCTTTCTTTGTCCTGCGATACAACCGGCGCCACTCGGATTCTTCCACCTCACCCACGGCTTGCTTGAACGAGCCGGATACCTTGGCCCCAATGGCGAACTCGATGACTCCGAAACGATCCTTGTTCGGGTTTGCACAGAATTGCATCAGGTCATGCTGATATCCCGCCGTATCCGAACGCAGATAGACATTTGCCACTCCCGCAGGTAACAGAGCCACGCCTCTGGAAACACCCGAGGATTGTCCGTGCCTGCCCAGACGTTGCCGTCACGAAATTCCGAGTGGAGGATGAGATCCTGCTCCGCCCAGTAGACATTGAGAGGCTGATACGCCTTGGGACCCTTGTAGCAGTAAAGCGCTTCCCTCTTGTTGGTCGCCACCAGCGTTGCATCCAAATCCAAGGTGGCTGTTTCTTGAGGGGAACGCCGCTGAACAGATGCCATGAAGTCTCCGTTTACCCCTATCAAGGCCCTGAGATGCTCATTGGGAGCAGGAATAAACGACCTCTCCGGCTCTCGAAGCTTCTCCTGATCTAGGGCATGGAAATGATTCAGATAGCGGTTTGCCGAAGAAGGAGAAAGCACCGACCTCTTTTGTTCCTTGCGCAGCCTCTTGCTTCAGAGCCCGTCTCTCCTGGCGTGATTTTCCGAATCCCACCGACTCCCGCAGCACCCGGCAAAACCCCTCATCTCCTTCCAGAATGTCCAAGTCGCTGACGCCTTGCCCGTCTGCCAGATTCAGCAAAATCAGAGCCATTATGGTCTCACAGTCGGACCAACCCTGGTCACCGCCTCGAATCTTCAGACGACTCTCAATGGCCGCACTGAGTCCCATCACGTATCCGAATTCCAGATACGTCGGCAAACCCGCCAGTGCCGTCATCCCCCCGGGCTTCTTCTCAACTTCATACTGGAAAGGAAAAATGCCTTGTTTCATAATGGCTCACCTCGTTGGTGATAGATTCTTTGTGGAAAAAGCATTCTATCCTCTTGATCTCTCGAGAACAACGAGGTTTTTCATTTCTTTTGATGCGCGATCAAGGTACGGCCCTTTGCCCGCGTCTATCCGACCGTCTCTATGCCTCACCGTAGAAGAACGCGACTCAGGACCTGATCGGAGGACGGGACCTCGAAGATCGCTCCCCTATTCTTGACTTGTCCGCGATGGCAATATAGTCTGCGTTATGACTATGGGCAAAGGATTCTCTGTGGCCACAGAAGGCGTTCGCGGCAGTTACGATCGAGACCGAACCTGGTTCGGTGAATAAAGAACTGCCGCTGCCTGCCACCAAAGGCGCATTTATCACTCATGTTTGTCGCGAGCAACGGGGATGAGCGCAACGACACTGACTCCGGCTCACCCGGAGCCCACCCCGGATAATGAGCATGCGCTGCCAATGGAGCGAGTCATCACACCTGTATCATCGATGAGGATTTACTGGTTGATTGTGCTGTTGGGACTGACTTTCGTGCTGGGCGCTTGCCAGGCCAAAGAGACGAAGCATACCAAGCACACGTCTAGACCTGTTCTCGTGACCACAGCGCCGGTTGTAGTCGAGGATGCCCCATACTTCCTCGATGGCATCGGGACCGTGAGAGCCTTCAGGTCGGTAGATATCAAGCCGCGGGTCACGGGTAAGCTCGTGATGGTTGACTACTCGCTCGGCAAACCGGTCAACCAAGGCCAGCTGCTCTTCTCCATCGATCGGGAACCATTCAATGCCAAGCTGCGTCAGGCTGGAGCGAGGTTGGCTTCCGCCAAGGCCGAACTGCATCACGCAGAGACTGATTATAAGCGTTACGAAGACCTGCTGAATCAGAAAATGGTGAGTCCCGAGAAATATGAAGAGATCCGCGTCCGCATGGATTCCAGGAAATCGGTGGTTGAGGAGCGTGAGGCCGAGCTCGAACTCGCTCGACTCGACCTCAAGTATTGTTCGATCCGGTCCCCCGTGGACGGACACCTCGGTGTGGTTCACATGGACGTGG
Organism: uncultured delta proteobacterium; assembly: GCA_963760985.1. GTDB lineage: Bacteria > Desulfobacterota > Desulfomonilia > Desulfomonilales > Desulfomonilaceae > JACRDG01. The sequence goes on from CAVXFM010000007.1 coordinate 90,239, forward strand.
GGAATGTTGTCAACGCTTACCATGACACTATTGCCAACGTGGTGCAAACAAAGCCGATCCGCGTTGACTTCTCGCTGCCTTCCAAATTTCTGCACAAAATCAGAACGCGGGCAGCGGAAGCAAAACTGGAGATTCAGGCCCATATCAAGGGAGACCCCAGGCCCGAAATCGGTTCCCTGCGCGCCATTGACAATCGCATCAATCCACTCACAGGCATGTTGAAGCTCGAAGGAATATTCGATAACTCGGACGAACGGTTGTGGCCCGGTCAGTTTGTGCGGGCACTGCTGAAGATTGACGAGACTCCTGATGCCGTGTTGGCGCCGAACATTGCAGTCAATGAGGGGCCGAGCGGAACATACGTCTGGGCTGTCAAGAAAGATAAAACTGTTGAAATGAGGCCGGTAAAGGTCGCAAGACGAATCGGTGACATGAGCGTCATATCGTCGGGTCTTGAAAAGGGAGATGTGGTAGTCACCAAGGGCGGACTCACGTTGTATCCTGGAGCGAAAATCGTCACCGAATCGGATGTGAAGAAGCCTCCGCAGCACGGCGCTGCCAAGCGGTCAGGGACCGGAAAGAAATGACGTTGCGCGGTACACGGACATGAGCATCACCGAGTTATTCATCCGCAGGCCGGTGCTTTCCACGACTCTGATGGTCGCTATGATCGTTTTCGGGTGCATGGGGTAACGTAAGCCTCCCCGTGTCCAATTTGCCCCAAGTTGAATATCCGACGATCGCTGTTTCTGCCGAGTTGCCCGGAGCGGACCCTGAAACCGTGGCATCGAGCGTGGCAACACCTCTCGAAAGAGAGTTCTCTGCGATCGATGGTATTCGGTCCATGAGTTCAGCGAGCAGCTTTGGCGGGACTACCATTACGTTGCAATTCGATTTGTCCCGCGATGTCGATTCAGCGTCCACGGATGTTCAGGCGGCCATTTCCAGGGCTGGCGGCGACCTTCCTGCAAATATGCCGAGCCCGCCGATGTTTAGCAAAGTTAACCCGTCTGAATTGCCGATTTATTATCTGATCATGTCGTCGGATGCCATGCCTTTGTACAAGGTGACGGACTACGCCCATACCTTTGTCACGGATAGTCTCACCACAATCCCTGGAGTGGCACAGGTCCAGGATTTCAGTCAGCAGAAATTCACGGTTCGCGTGAGGTTGGATCCCGAAGTGCTCGCCGCGCGTGAAATCGGTATCGACGAAGTGGCAAACGCGGTGACAGCTCACAATGTCAATCTGCCGACCGGGTCTCTGGACGGAAAGGATCGCTCTCGAACGGTAAAAACGTCGGGACAATTGGAGAAGGCAAAGGACTACGAGTCGATTATCGTGTCATACAAGAACGGCGAACCCGTACGCTTGGGCCGTCTGGGTAGGGCTGAAAACAGCGTGATGAATGTCAAAGTCGCCTGCTATTTCAACGGAAAACCGTGTGTCGCCCTCGCTGTCAATCGTCAGCCGGGCACCAATACGGTAGACATTGTCAACCGTATCGAAAAAAGATTACCGACGATACGAGCCCAGCTCCCGCCAACGGTAAAGCTCGAAGTCATGTACGATATGTCTCAGTCGATTCGCAAATCGATCGGCGATGTGAAGATGACACTGGTACTGGCCATCATTTTGGTCGTCATCGTGGTGTTCCTCTTCTTGAGAAGCCTTTACGCCACGCTGGTTGCAAGTATTGCGATTCCCGTATCCGTGGTGTCCACCTTTGCCTTCATGTATTTCCGTGGCTTTTCACTCGATAACCTCTCGCTCATGGCGCTGGTGCTGGCCGTAGGATTCGTCGTGGACGACGCCATCGTGGTGCTGGAAAACGTGGTGCGACACGTGCAGATGGGCAAGAAGCCATTCCAAGCGGCCATTGACGGTTCGCGGGAAATCGTGTTCACCATCGTATCCATGACCACAAGCTTGGCCGTGGTTTTTGTTCCCATAATGTTCATGTCAGGGATTTACGGGCGTGTGCTCAACGAGTTCGCTGTCACTATTACGGTAGCGATCCTCATTTCAGGAGTTGTGGCGATTTGTATCAGCCCGATGATCAGCAGTCGCCTGCTGAAGCCCTCAGAGGGATTCCGGGAAACACGTCCATCGGACAATGCCATTGTGAGAGCATACAAGCGATCCATCGAGTTCGCCGTGCGATTCAGAGTCTTGACCGTTGTCGTGGCCGCGGCAATGTTGTGCGCCACGGTGATGCTCTTCATAAGGATACCCAAGAATTTTATACCCAATGTAGACATGGGATTCCTTTTTGGTGTTTCCATTACGGAGCAGGGCGTTTCACCCAACGCGATGTCCGCAGAAGTCAAGGAAGTCGCGGCTCGGGTGGAGGAAAATCCGAACGTGGAATCAGTTTTGGCTGTGTCGGGATATCCTCAAAGCAACCAAGGGCTTGTCTTGCCGATTCTGAAGAGCCGTCCGCCTCGCGATCAGGATGCACAGACGATAAAGAGCCAATTGCTATTCCAGGCAAACAATTTGCCGGGCATACTGACTTTTTTCAAGGTACCGCCCCTCATCCAGGTGGGGACCGAGTCGTCCGCGAGTTCCTATCAGGTCGTTCTGCAGTCAGCAGAAACCAAGACCCTGTATGGGCAGGCTCAAACATTTATCCGTGCAATGCACGAAGTACCTGAAATAACGGGTGTGAACTCGAACCTCTATTTGAAGAACCCCGAAACCTATGTAAACATTGACCGAGACAAGGCAGGAGCGCTTGGCATTACCCCAGAACAAATAGAATCGGCCCTGTTTTCCTCGTATGGAGAGAGGCAGCTTTCGAACATATACGGTACCAGCGACACTTACAAAGTCATCCTGCAGACAGGAGAGGAATTTCAGCGATATCCGGATCAGCTCGAGCGCCTCTTTGTCCGCGGCCCTCGAGGCCAACTCGTGCGGTTGGACGAAGTTGCGGAGATCAAGTCGCGCGTGGGGCCGGTTACGGTCAACCATTACAATCAGCTGCCTTCGGTAACAGTATCGTTCGATACTGCCCCCGGGTGTTCTCTCGGCGAGGCGACTCAAGCCGTGAGCAACCTGGCAGCCAAGACACTCCCACAGTCGGTGATTTATCGGTTCGCGGGAACTGCCGCGGCATTTGAACAATCCGTACGCAGCCTGGTGTTCTTGCTTATTATCGCAATTGTCGTTATCTACATGATTCTGGCGATTCTGTATGAGAGCTTCATCATTCCATTGGCAATACTCTCCGGTCTTCCATCGGCTGCATTTGGAGGCCTGTTTATCCTGTGGTGCTTTGGCCGACCTTTGGACTTGTTCGGGTATGTGGGACTCTTCATGCTCGTGGGAATTGTGAAGAAAAACGCAATCATGGTCGTCGACTTCGCACGCGAGGCCGAAGTCGTCGAGGGTATGACCCCTCAAGAAGCTGCTATCCAGGGCTCTGTGATCCGGTTTCGGCCTATTATGATGACCACCTTGGCCGCAATCGCGGGAATGATACCTATAGCCGTCGGATATGGCACGGGTGGAGAAGCGAGGCAGCCGCTTGGGCTGGCGGTTGTGGGAGGTTTGTTGATCTCCCAGATTGTGACGCTGTATTTGACCCCGGTAGTATACAGCTATCTGGCCTCTTTCGAGGAGTGGCTGAGCACGAAAAGGAGAAAGGCGTGGGAGTTGAGAGGGATACCGACTGCCGGAACCCATTGAGTGAAATCGTTCCTTTGCCCCCCCGAATTACCCAATCATATCCGACTGAACGAGCCCCATTGTGTGGTCTCATAGGTGTCCGTATGTATCGGCAGGTCAGGCAATAACGATCTCCCTGTGCAGGCGGGAATGCGCCATCTGATATGCTCTGTACGCGGCATTGTACAGCATAAGCGCCACTATGACCCCGAAGAAGATGGCCATGCGCTTGGAGGGATGCTCAGTCGACACGTAACGCACGAATTCAAAGATAGGATAAGCAATAAAGAGCGCAGTGAAGGCCGAGCCGATGATTCCATAGCCCCAGAGTATCCACTTCTCTCTTCCTTTGGGCTCAGACTTTTCTCCTTCACTTTCGATTCCGAATAGGTCCGCGAGCTTACGCCCCAGAAACGCAAAGGACTTTTCTCGCAGCGTGGAGATGCCCGTCAGATCGGTGAGCACATAGTACCCATCCATCTTGATGAACGGAATAGTGTTAAGCACGGTCGAATAGAAGCAGAAAAACCCCATAAGAAACCATATACTGTGCTCCGGCGGAACATGTGCCTTGTGGAAATGCCATATCCAGAATGAGATCGACATCATGACCAGATTGAGTAACGGTCCGGCCACCGCTACGCCAATCCTTCTCCATTTGCTCCGGAAGGCCCACGCAGCGGAAACGTCTGCGAAAAAGATAAACATGGCCAAATAGAACATGAAGCCTATCCTGTGCACACTACCGCCGAAATGTTTACAGGTGAGCGCGTGGGCGAATTCGTGCATTACGGCAACCAAGGTCATCATCACGTATAATTCAATCAGGATCAGCGGGTTGTTATGAATAGCAAGGGCAGGTTTGGAAATGAAGTGGTGGATTTCGGTAACTTCGTGTGACATGGGAATGAACCCGGAAAACGCAAACAGCACGACCAGCAGCATGGCACCTGGCCGGAATACCCGATGGACACGTTTGTACAGGCCGTTCACCATGCTGTCAGCATGGGGCAAATTGAGACTGCGAAACGCAAATTTAGAACTGATATCAGATAGTTTGCCCAGAAAACCACGATGTTTCACCTCCTGATCATGGCTTGCGAGCATGCCGGCATTCTCCAGAGAAGTGAAGATCATTGCTAAGTGTTCCGGACTCGTCAGCGAAATTTTGTCGATATACTCCATATAAATTTCGTAGAATGTGTGGGCTCCGTCGAGTCGCTCAATCACAAATGTGCCGCCGCCATTCAACAGTAATACTTTGCCGCTCTTCAGATCATGCAACACCGAGGAAACGGGGTCGCCTTTCTCGTCTCGCTCAATGTCTATCTTCACGTCCTCCTTGAGCTGAGACTTTAACCCCATCAACCAGTATTGACCGACTTTTCCTTCGCTTCGTCTGTATAACCGCATTTCGAGGACACGGCGGTCAGCCTCATACCTGAAAAACACCCGGTCCATCTTTTCCTTGACCAGGTGGAGCCACAGTGAGTCCATAGCGATGCGCTCCCCCTGGTGTTCTCGGTTCTCAGAATCCTCGGAACGCGTCGGGTCAAGGAAGACATCCTTGTTATAAATGACCTCCACCACGCACGCTTCCTCTTGCAGACTCAATCTCAGGGTAAACTGCTCATCGATGTCATGGCTGAGACATCTCTTCACGAGTTCCGCACACACCTCCTCAGTGGCAGCGACGACTCGGTCCACGAGAGGTTGCGGGAATTCCGCGGCCACACAATAATCTGTCACCACTTGCTTAAGCGTCGGCAGCCAACACTCGTTGGGAGATAGTGTGACAGTGATGGGCCTTGGATCGAGCATCTTTCCGCCTTTCTCCGTCTCATCTCTTCCCCAGTATTACCCCCAGGGTTTTTCTATGAAAAAATCACCGGTCAACGGTTCATCATAATAGCCGATTCCCGCTGCCTTGACAAACGAGTCTCAGCACCGGAACCAACCGGTGCGACTCGCTCTCCTCTGGGATACACTGTTTCTGGCGTCGCATTCGGTCAAAGAGGGAAGCCCGGTTACCGATTCCGGGTTCCTTCACAAGGTGGTGTCCCGCTGCTGCTTCCACTCCTAACTGAAAGCTCATGACCAATCGGAAGCGATGCTTGACGATTTCCTCCTGGAAGAAGAGGACACGTGTGGTTCGAGGAGATATTTCCGTGAACCAAGCACGACAGTGGCTGAAAATGAGCTTTGGGCTCTCGTGGAGCGTAAGGGCCTGTCGTAGATTCCCTGGTCTGCTTTCCCACACAAGGTAGCGGACTGCCGACCGAATCGATCCAATAGCCTCAGAGACCTGAAAACGGCGCAACGAACGGGCCCCCCAGAGGAGACCTCGGTCAAAGAAGGGCATGCCCTTTTCAGGCAAAATTCTGCCCGCATAAAGAGAGGATACTGCCATGCAAAGACTGATCAGAGGAAAAGAGAAGGAATGGGCGAAGACTGTTGCAAAGACGTGGATCGACCCGGAGTTCAAGGCGAAACTGATGGCAGACCCGAAGACGGTGCTCAAAGAGCATGGAACAGACGTGCCGGCAAGGATGAAATTGAACATTGCTCAGAGCACTGAAGACGAAGTATCCATAGCACTTCCCGCGAAGCCGTCAAACATCTCAGGCTCGGTGGAAGAAATCCAAGAGCCGGTGCAGGCGGATTCCGTCATGATCACCAGTGGGTGCAATTAGCTCCTGTTTAGCAGTTGTCGGAGAGCCATCTTACAGGCTGCATCGTTCCGGTGGCCGGAAAAACCGTGAAACCAGGAGCTGTTGCTGTTCGGCATCCCCTGCCGATCGGGGTGCACTGGTGGGGCTTGTCCATTCTCCTTGAGGTGCAATGGCAGGACGCTGTGCCGATCCTGTGCGGACGCTCAAGACCTGCCTCCTGGTGTGAAGGCACTGCCGGGCCTGGACCCATGCGCGAGTGGGTAGCTGAATTGGCCGAGAAAGCATTCTGGCGTCGTCACTCCATGAAGTGTAGGTGACCGAGGTGACTGTGCTTCGGGATCACCGGACCGCTTCAAATTCATTCCCCTCGGACAGGAATGCCAGGAGGCCACAAGTAGATAAGCCGTGGACTGTTGCTTAGTGAGCATGCCGTTCGCCTCGTTGGTGAGACCCTCGCTCGGCCTGGGATTACTTCAGGCAATTCTTGTGGATCACGGATTCAGTGCGGTTACCATCTATGCGAACCTCTTGTGGGGAGAGAAGACGGGGCTACGGCTCTATCAGCTGGGACAACGAGGCAGCAATTTGGTCGGGGACTGGGTATTTTCTCCAGCAGCCTTTTTCGACGATCCGTCTTTGAGGGATCGGTTCGAATCGACGGTGGCGCAATGGATTGAGAGCTGGACCAACAGGGATCGCATTCCCGTATTGAGAAGGACGTTCGGCGTGCCCGGGGGCCGCATTGTGCAAGACACAAGGAGCTGCAGTGTCGAGGAATTCTACGTGTTGGAGGATCCTGAATTGGCGCTCCTCGATTACTGCAAACTACCGCGAAGGCTGTCCGATCTGCCTGTGGAGGCTGGTTCGGCTCTGGAAACGCTCATGGAGCGTCTCTTTATCATCAACCACGAGGACGTGCTTCTCATTGTGATCACCGACAACCACGAAGGCCGACGATTCTCGAGAGTGTAACCTAGGCCATCAATCCAGCCTCAAAAGAGAAATGACGTTATTGAGACAAGTGGAGAGGATTTAACTCCTCCTCGGACCGGGGCCGGTCGAGCCATCCCAGACTCACGGGTGCCCGAAAAAGGCGTCCGGCCGCGTACCGGGGCCACATGTGGCGCAGACCGGGCACGAGCACTTTCACGGCAGTGAGCCCCAAGTCCGGCCGGGTGAGGTCGTGCACGAGAACCTCAAGACCCTGGGAGGTCAGGACGTTAACGCATCGGTTCAGGTCGTCCAGGAGGTCTTCGGAGCTGATGTCCGCGTACTCGGAGAATGACCGGGGCCATGTACCTGCTGCCGGACGCAGGTATGGATGCTCTTCCAGTCTGGTTTCTTCGGTGAACTGCTTACTCCCAATAAGCGCGACCTCATCGAAAGGAACTCCTGCAGGGACATCTACCACCCCCAGCGAGAGGCTCATTTCAGTAAGGGCCCTCGTGAAAGCGATCTTCGGATCCAGGTGGGCACCATAGCCCATGATAGGCCTGTCTCGGTTCCCTCCGGTCTGAATGGATACGGTTACAAACACAAGCACGTCCAAATCACTGGAGATATCAAGGACCCAGATATCTCTCCCCGCGATCCTGTACGCTTCCCTGAATTGCATGATCGTCGGGTCCCGCATCTGCTCGATGTCAACGGCGGGCATGGGGATCATGTTGTACCACCACAGGGGACCAATCGATCTCTCTGTCTTCGTCAAAGGAGGTGGGCACCCAGGTATGGCGGCGGTTCATATCATTCCAGGTGTCGCGTTCCCTGTATTGCTTTTCACTTAAAAGGAGGAGCTTGTGAGGATGAACGGCCTGGTCTTTCACCTCACGGTACGCGGCCCTAATTCGATATTCTGTTCCACGATAAATGCCGCTCACTCGCTCAATTGCTTCACAGAGGCAACCGGTCCTCGTCTGGATGTCGGTGAGGCCCTTTTCCGCGCTGGCTCCTGACCGAATCCCCTTCTTGAGATCCTCGGCCCCGCGGGCCTTGCGGATGGACGCGTAGTTGGTCCGATAGACTTTCAGAGAGGCCCAGCCCGAATCCTCCGACCATTCACCGGTCTCGGGCGAGAGTGGCGTCAGGAGTGTCACCTCCCCTTTGATGCGACTGACGTGTTTTCTGTAATGCTCTAGTCTGGCCCTGGACAACCAGGGCGACAGGGGATCCATGATTCCGGTAATTCGGCTGGTGTGATTGCGGTAACGCTCGAAGGTCACTTCAGGGCTGAGTATTCTATGGCCACCATCCAGTTTGAAACGCTTTTTCCTCGAGACCAGAGACGGTGTCTGAGGATGCGGCGGGTGCATCACTGTTCCACTGCCACACACTCGGCAATGGGTGATTCGTGTCAGCACATGGGTGGCGAATTTCATGGTCTTGCAGTCAATGGTCAGGATCTTGCCCATAAGCGGGCTCGGTGTCTCCCCCGCGAAAAGCTTCGCGAGAGCAACCGTCAGGAGGTTTTCGACCACTTTTCCTGCGCTTGGCAAGCCCCCCACGGGAAATATGGGCAGCGCTTGATTGCCTGTTTTGGACCCTATGAACTCCTCCACTTCCCTGTCGGATCTCAATCGCTCGGCGAGGCAATGCCAGCATCCCGTCTCACCTGGCATAAACAGAGGGCCTGTCCATACCTGAGCACCGGTAGGTTTGATCAAGACCCACGGGTGAGCACTGGCCACTGCGTACGTGTTGAAACGCTCCAGTTGCGGCGCCAGATAGTCTTCCACAACCACAATCGTTAGGTCTCGGTCTTCCAGCCCTGGCCGATTCAGCTCTACCTCCGCTGCTCCGTGGAAACCGGAGAGCCTCAAAGTGTCGACCAATTCAGAAGCGCTTCCGCAAGTCGATGCTACGGCCACGTGACATTGAGCCATGCGATCGATTGCCCTTCCCGAATCGATCCCCATGAGTCCCCAAAAGACGCTATCACTGGACACAAGGCCTTAGGATTACTCGACACTTCCCATGTTTTCCCGTTCTGCAAGCCCGTATTCCTGGGACAGGCTGTCAGCAATCTCGTCTGAAGACCACCCGTTGTTGAGGCTCATCAACAATGCGCTCTGGAGCTTTCCTTGTACGATGAGATCGGTATTCTCAGCCACGAGGATAGCTGTGTCGTCTTCGAGTAAACCTATTCGAAAGGAGCTTTTCAGTCGCGGGAACTTCACCATCCGTCGTCCTAGCTTCACACGGGTCGGTTCAAATCAAACAAAAGCCGAGGCTCTCATACTCATGCATTTTGAGGCAGGAGAAAGACCGGTGCACTTGCCAAGTCCTTGAGGTCGGTCCACGGTAAGTCACCTGACAAATCTTGTCAAGATTCCCCCTACCGGACTTCCGAGGCCTCATGTGAAATCTCTATTTGGTTTCTGTGCAAACCCAATGCGTAAGCAGGCAATGCCCGCTGCGATCAGGCTGCCCTCGATAGTCGAATGGCTAAATGGCAGAGAGAACGTCGTTGCGCTTGACCGAGTGGGCGTGCTATTCTCTCAGTAATTTACTCGTGTAGTTCGCGGCGCAATTCCGGAGTTTCGTTCACACAACTTACTGAAATGCCAAGAAGAGGTTGTAGCTCCATGGACTGTTGCCTGGTCAGCATGCCTTACATGCCGGTAGAAAGGCCATCGCTGGCTCTGGGGATCTTGCAGTCAATTCTTCGCAGCAACGGCATTTCCGTGGTTACTTCCTATGCCAACATCCAATGGTGCGAGCAGATCGGTATTCTCCGCTATGGATTCGCTGAAAAAGCGGAGAAGATGTTCGGGGAATGGACATTCGCACAGGCGGCCTTTCCCGAGTTCAACCCTGATGGTCTGGCCTATTTTTCAGACCTTTTTGGAGATACTACATGCCAGAGCATAGGTATCAGACAGTCGGAACTTTCGGCGGTGTTGGCAGATTGGCGCAAGGCTGCTTCTGATTTTATCGATGAAATTGCTTCCAGAATCGTCGATGAGGCTCCACGGGTCGTCGGTGCTTCGTCCTCCTTTGTCGCTCATGTCTCTTCTCTGGCACTTCTGAAGCGGATTCGGCACCTGGATCCGCGCATTATTACCCTGCTTGGTGGGGCCAACTGTGAATCGGTGATGGGGCTCACCACCCATGAGAAGTTCCCGTGGGTTGACTACGTAGTTTCAGGAGAGGGGGACGATATCGTGGTCGATCTGATGCAGGGCATTCTCGACGAGGGACGGAACCTCGGTTTGGACAGATTACCGGCCGGCGTTATCGCGCCCATCCACCGGGAGTCCGGATACTCCGGCCTCCGCGACGATCCTCCCCGCGCGGTGAGCATGTCCTTCAAATCCAACCCCCCGCCTGACTATGATGACTACTTTTCGACTCTCAAGGCTGCTCCGATTCTCGCTGAGATCGTGCGGCCCGGGCTCCCCGTCGAGGGCTCCCGGGGGTGCTGGTGGGGGGAACGGAGGCACTGCACATTTTGTTCGCTCAACGGCGCTTCGAGGAAGTACCGGGCCAAACCTCCCACACGAATAGTGGATGAGATCGATGCCCTCCATAAACACTACGGAGTGAACTTGTTCGGCTTTGCGGACAACATCGCAAACATGAACTGGTTTCAGAGCCTCTTTCCCATGCTCGGCAAACGGACACAACGTTTGAGAATCTCGTGCGAAATCACGCCTGTGGTCGGGAGAGAACACCTGCGACTGATGAAAAAGGCTGGCATCGACTATCTGCAGCCAGGAATCGAGAGCCTTGACACTGAAGTGCTGGCTCTGCTCAACAAAGCGACCCAGTCGTGGCAAAACGTCCGGTTCCTCAAATGGTGCTCATACTTCGGAATCTACGTGCCTTGGTGGCTCCTGGACGATGTGCCTGCTGCCGACAACGGGTGGTATACCCGGACAGCACACCTGTGTCCGTCACTGTGTCATTTGCAGCCGCCTCGAAGGCTCCACAGGATCGTCTTGTCACGATTCAGCAACTACCACCGGCACGCGGAAAGGTACAAACTCAGCCTGGAAGCCCACGATTCTTATTCCATGATCTATCCGTTATCGAAGGAAGAGCTCAACAATCTCGCGTACTGTTTGCAGGACCGGGCGCGCGAACAGAGGTGGGCAGACCACAATGGCGAGTCAGAAACGCCCCCGGAGCGTAAGTCCTTGGTCGATGCCGTGGTGCAATGGAATGAGCTTTTTGATTCGGCTACCCGTCCCGTTCTCGAGGCGCACGATGTCGGGAGCGAAATTCACATTCACGACACTCGACCGTGCGCAAAACAGCAAGAGTTCGTCCTCCCCGGTAACGAGAGCAATGTGTACCGGGCCTGCGAAGACGGCATCGAGGAGGAACGTCTTTACCGTCGTTTCGAAGAAAGAGGGATGCCGGCAGCCGAGATCGAGGGGATAATCAAAAGGCTACTCCATGACAAGATTCTCCTGTCGCTCGACAAGCACTTGCTATCACTAGGGCTTCCTCAGCCCTGCACCGAACTGCCTCCGCGTCAGGATTTTCCCTGTGGTGCGGTGGACAATGCTTTGTATATGGCGATCAACCGTGTCCGAGAGAACCCTTTCGCCTGGTGGCGGTCAAAGGAAACATAGGCAGTCCCGGGGCATGCAGGCCACCGGTTGGAGGCGAGACTCTTATTGTCGAGCGGAATCGACTCATAGTGGAGTGCGCCGGGTGAGAGATCGGCTTGATCTCACGCGGCTCACCTGATAACCTGCTATCGAAGGCATGTTGGCAACCACCGACGAAATCCGTGAAACCTCAATTCTGTAAGGGAGGAATGTAGTTATGGAAAGTTGGTTCAAGGGGAAAGACAAGGAATGGGCAAAGATAATTGCTCAGGCTTGGTCCGACGAGGAATTCAAGAAGAAGTTGTTTGCCGACCCCCGAGCCGTGCTGAAAGAGTGTGGGGTCGACGTGCCCGAAGGGCTGAACATCAAGCTCGTAGAAAACAAGGAAAACGAACTCACCATCCCGTTTCCCGCGAAACCTTCGGAGTTGTCCGGCGAGCCCATGCCCTTGGAGGAGAGGGTCCAGGCCGGAGTAAACTTATTGACGATGAGCAATTAGAACGGATACTGATGAACTTCCATGTTTGCGGAGAGCCCTCTCCCGTGAATTGGGGGAGCGTTGAACTTGCCCGGGATGAGACATCGGTACCCGCGTTGCTGAAACACGCTCTATTGGAGGCTGCTTTTTGATGCAGAGACGATGTCCGTGTGGCGCTGCCGGTTTACTCGACAGCGTTACACGCCAAGTCAAGACGTGCCCGCACCTTTTCAGTTTCCTTTCAAAGCTTCCACGAAACGCCTCTCAGTCCCTGGAACTCAGCGTTCCACAGGAGTCTTGCTCATGGTCCGCCGGTGATTCCGGCGCATTAACCTAGGGACGTACAGACGCGTTTTCTCGGCTCGTTGTGACTGGGGAGGCATGACCGTTTTCACCAGGACAAATGGAAGAAATGGGCTTGCGGAAGCTTGTCTGGTGAATATGCCGTACGCTCCGGTTGCCGGCCCCTCGCTCGGGCTCGGCCTGCTGCAGAGTGTTCTGCAACAAACTGGCATCACAGCTACCACCGTGTACGCAAATATCCTCTGGTGCGAAACCATAGGTCTTCACCTGTACGACATCGGGAGCAATCTCACCCATCTGTTCGGGGAATGGATTTTTGCGCACGTGGCATTCCCTGAATCCCATCCTGACTGCGAGTCGTACCTCGACGCTGTCTTTCAACCTGGAACCCTTAAGCGCCTCGGAATCAACCGAAGAGAGGTTCCTGAGTTCATCGCGATCCTGCGCGAGGAAGCGACGAGATTCATCGACGATACAGTCGACCGGATCATTGGCTACCGTCCCTTGTTTGTGGGATGCTCCTCGACCTTCGTGGGACACGTTTCTTCGCTGGCGCTGTTGAAGCGCGTGAAAGCCATTGCGCCTCACATCGTGACCGTTATGGGAGGTGCCAACTGCGAATCCGTGATGGGACTCACTACCCACGAGCAATTTACATGGGTCGACTATGTGGTTTCCGGGGAAGCGGACACCATTATGGTGGCTCTGGCAAGGGGCATCGAACAATACGGCAGGGACATGGCACTTGCAGACGTCCCCGACGGAGTGATCGCTCCGGTTCATCGAACCATGGGGTACCAGGGACTACGCGACAAGCCGCCCCGCGCGGTCACCAGTTCCCTCGACGAGCTACCGATCCCCAATTATGGCGAGTATTTTTCCGCGTCTGGAAGCAGCTCCCACACTGAGCCAAGTTGTGAGGCCAGGGCTCCCTGTCGAAGGTTCCAGAGGATGCTGGTGGGGAGAGCGCAGCCAGTGCGCATTCTGCGGGACGAGCAAAAAAACGCGCACATACCGGACCAAGTCCTCCCCTCAGCTGCTTGGGGAGATGGAAGAACTCGAAGCGCGTCATGGACTGGCCAGCTTCGGCTTCGTGGACATGATTACCAATCCAGCTTTCTTTCAAGATTTCTTCCCGATCCTGAAAGAAGATCCGAGATCGTGGGCTCTTGGATTTGAGACAACGCCGATGATTTCCGCGGAACAGGTACGAAATCTTGCTGAGGCTGGGGTGACCTGTGTTCAACCGGGAATCGAGAGTCTCGACCCTGGCGTGCTCACGCTTCTCAACAAAGGATCCAAAGCCTGGCAGAATGTGCGGTTCCTAAGAATGAGCCGGTATTTCGGAATCCACGCAAGCTGGCTCCTGCTCGTGGAGATCCCGGGAGAAGATGAGGGGTGGTATGCCAGGACCGCGGACATCATTCCGTCGCTCCATCATCTTCAGCCCCCGAAGGCGATTAATCCCATACTGCTGTCACGCTTCAGCACATACCACCAGGACCCAGCCAGATACAATCTGCGTTTTTCCCCGCGCCGCCGTACGCGTCAATCTATCCGTTGTCGGATATGAAACTCATGGAGCTTTGCTATTTCTTCCAAAGGCAAGGAAAGCCCGATTCGCAGGAAGCTGCACACATTACGAGGATTCAGAGGGAAAAGGATGCATTGAGCGACGCTGTCGCGGAGTGGATCCGACTATTTGACTCGGACGTGCGACCGGCGCTGGAAACCCATGACACAGGAACCGAAATCATAATCCACGACACGTGTTCCGTGGCATCGGAAATGTCCCTGACGCTCTGCGGTCTGGAGAGCGTCGTGTACCGCTCGTGCGAAAATGGGTCTCGACCCGACCGTCTCTGCGAGGAGTTTCTTCAAAATGGCATTGCCCGCTCAGAGGCCGAGGACATCATTGACAGTCTTTTGGCCCGGCATCTCCTTGTTTCCTTGGGCAATCACCTTATAGCCCTGGGTGTCCCCAAACCCCTCGCGGAAATACCAAGATTCCCCCAATACCCGTATGGCAGCATCGATAGAGTGCTCTATGCAGCGCTCCTGGCCGCAAGGCGTATTACAGCCGTGCATTGATGAGGCGTTGCGGCGCTCGGTTTAGGCCTTGAAGGGGTTCAATCCGAGTGATGCGGAGGCGGAACTGCCAGCCCGCCTGCATCGCCTATCGGCAGTTGTTCAATCCACGGCACTATGATCGAAGCAACGCACCAGGCAGCGTGCACTCCTCACGCCGAGACCGGAACTGACGTCCATGACTTGAAGCATCGACTTCCCAAGGCTGTAGCGTATCACCAGACTGTCGAAGCTCCCGTAGACCCATCCCGTCTCACCCAAATTCGGCGTCATCGATACCTGGACAACGCCTTTGAAACGGTTGTTTTCCCGAAAAATCGCCGTCAGCCCTCGGAGAATCTGAGGGGCCAACACCAGCAATCTCAGGACCTTCCACCTGCTGCCCGTCGTTCGAAGATCCATCGCAGTTATAAGAGGAGCGAGTTCAGGAAAGAACGTTGCCACACTTGGTACGGCATGTCCTTCACCGTCGATGAGATCCCGGCGACTTCCCTCGTCCGGCGGGAATCCCTGCAGGAGGCAGTGGTCGGCACATACCGTCTCTGGGCGCTTGGCTTCACGTGAAAAACTATGTTGTTGCGTGCATTCAAATCCGATTCCAGTCGATCGAGCAGGTCAGTATCATGAACGCTCGGTACGACAAGGTCCAGCCAAGGGGTTTCCTCGACGGATTGCACGGATTCATTGCCCACAGTCACGATGCCGTCCGAGTCGATCGCGAAGACGTCTGATAGCGTCTTCACCCGTAGTTCGAAAGATATACGCTGTTCATCCAGTGTCGTGGGCTGTCGTATCAGCTTGGTCCTCGCTTGGCGAGGGTCATGGCAGGCCGCTCGGGTCAAGAAGATCGGCGGGCTCAGGGGAAATATGGTACTCGGCTGAGGAGTTCGGATACCCCATGGTAGTCCATATCCAGGAACAGGAGCCGACTGCCCAGGCGAAATCGCTCTCCAACTCCCCTCTGGAATTCCTGTCCAAGAGGCGTTCCATGACAAAGAATCTGAGATCGCTTATCTCCGAGTCCGTCACCTATTCCGGTAAAGGCGGTTACTACCGCCTGCACCTCATCTGAGAGAAATCGGTGGAGATAAACCTCCTGATCCCACAATACCGGCACGCATCCCACGTCGTACGCCAGCTGCGTTTCAAGGGGTATATGCCACAGGTTGTTGTATTTTCGAACCCCTATGCCGTATCTCTCATGTTCCCGCCAGAGTCGTGTTCCATGGAATACGCGTAAAGTGTGATGTAGGTATACGACGCCTAAACGCTTTATCGTTTCCAATGTGGTGACCGCGTCTTCCGGAGTCTCTCCCGGCAAGCCCACAATGACCTCTGCAAAGACGCGGAATCCCATCCTCATCGAAAGGGAAACGTTTTGCTCAAAGGTGCGCAAAAATCTCTCTTCGATTTCGTAATCCGTCGATGTATCGGCAGGTTTCCGTGCCTTTCTCACATTGTAAAGAATGCCGGGGACTGCTGTCTCAAGGCCGAAGCCCAGATCTCGGACCCCCGCCGAGTACAGTGCCTTCAGCACCTCTTCGTCGACCAGATCGCCGCGGGTCATACATGACAACGAGAAGGGAAGCTCTCTTTCGGCGAGTTGCGAGCACAACCGCAGGGCCCGCTTTCGATTGAGCGTGAACGCCTCGTCGCATATAAAAATGCTATTGGGCGTGCTGTGCGGCGTGGAACGATAGTAGTCAACAAGGAGATCGATTTCTTGAAGAAAAACCTGTTCGTCGTAAAACCTGACTCGGCTCTGCGTCAATGCCGAGCACTGGCAAAACGCGCACTGGAATACGCAACCCCTTGAAGAGTGTACGCCGAACTTCGAGGCCAACGCCACTGGAATGAGGCCTTCTGCATAGACCGAGGGAAAGGAATTCATGTCCTCTTGTGACAAGGAAGGACGATCGGCGTTTCTCCTGATCATTCCGTTTCGACGATACGTGAGTCCCCGAACGGAGGACAGGTCTGAGTTCGTTTCCAGTAGCTCGAGGCACGCATATTCCCCTTCACCCCGTACGCACATATCGATTGCCGGGTAATGTTCCAGAATCATCTCATCCGTAAACATGACCGCGGGGCCACCGAGCACCACGGTTATTTCCGGAGCGATCCTTTTCAGGTGACGAGCGATGGTGGCCACCATGGGGAAATCATCGTCGTAACACGTCATGCCAATGAATCGCGGAGCCATGTCCTTGAGGGTGGAAGCAAGCTCCTGGAACGAATACCTTCTCGTCGATACGAACTGCTCCGCGGTATATCCTGAGCTTCTGAGCTTCCAGATTATCTTGGCCGTGCCGGTGCAGTAGGTGAATCCTTCGAATCGACGATTCGGAGTATCCAGGTAAACAAACAGGAAATCCAACTGCTTATTCATTCGCTTGTTCCTTGGTATGGTTCACCTTGTCGGCATGGCACGTGCGCTCCCCTGACTGAACATCAATGGAGGTAACGAGGCTGAGCAAGAAGCCTTCATGATCCACCACGAAGTTTCGGTCCAGAAGATTCTGAAGGCCTCCCGCAATCGCTCCTGATACATCAGACCGGGTGCGTGGCGTAGCGAGATGATCCAGCAGAGCGGATTCCGCGTCATCGGGCATGTAGAACTCCTGCACAGCACATTTCCGTGTATCTTTGACGCCGGTCAATCCCGGCAGGATCCGGACTCTACTCAGAACGGGGAGCGTATCAGCACGCTTCCAGCGATTGCACCACGTATCGACCGCGGCACTGAATTGCTCCCGCAACGAATCGTCTTTGAGGAATTGGGAAGTTATTGTGGCCTGAAAGTCATATGCGATGGTTTCAAGATCCGCGTCCTCACCGAATATCAGGCTATATATGGGTGATGGCGTAAGGTCGGTTATGTTGAACTTCTCCGAAGCAGCGAAGTACTTGGACGATCGGAGGATCTTTACGGCCAACAAGAAGCGAGGAGCCTGTAGATGCTCCAGTTTGGGTATGAGATCGATCATTGCCCGATAGTCTTCCGGATCTTCGCCCGGCACCCCCATGAGTATGCCATAGGTCAACGGCATGTTACGGGAACGACAATCTCGTAGTACACAGAGGTTCTGTTGTGCCGTAACCCCTTTGTTGAGTTTTCGCAATATGCGCGTGGAGAAGGATTCTATACCGCACAATATGCTTGTAACCCCCGCTTGTTTCATCATATCCAGGTCATCCGCACGCAGATCGGGCCTCAGGTTCAGTTCGAGATCCGGATGGGGGGCGCGGCTTCGGCAAGCTTTGGTAAAAGAGTTTTGAAGTATTCTCTGGGAAACGCGTCGTCGGCAGTGACGAGTTTGCTGATGCCGTACCGGTTCGAAAGTGCCCGGACTTCCGCGAGCACCCGGTCAGGGCTCTTCCGCCTGGTCTGGCCGGAGTGAGCGGCAACACCGCAGAATGTGCACGGATTCTTCCCTGCCCACCAGCAGCCTCGAGACGTCTCAAAGAGCATTCCTTCCACCCGGTTCTTTCCATTCTGCTCCGCGGAGAAATGCGCGGCCATCTGGAGGAAATAGTCGTAATAGTCCGGAACGCTTACGTCGTCGAGATCTGCAACCGGAGGGCATTCGATTACCATCTCTCTCGGAAGGACGCCTCGCTGACAGAAATCTTCTGCGAACCGGGGGAAAGCGAAATCAGCCTCGCCTGAGAATACGAAGTCAAACACACCGCAGGCCTTTGCTATAGCTTCTCCCGTCGGTGACGTGGCATACGGGCCGCCCATAACGATAATCAGATCGGGATTCTCAGCCTTGAGACGTCTCGCGAGTGCTATGGCACCTGCCAGATGGATATACGAGACGGTGAATCCTACCACCTTCGGCGAATAATCGAGAATATCCTTACAGGCCCTGTCCAGGAAGCCGGGGATCTCGTCCAGACACCTGCCGACTTCTTGCCGCAGCATCGCGACCTCGAGGTTGTCTGCCTTGATTCCCACGCATCCTCCTTTCCGCTCACGGGAATCCAGCATCTTGGCGATCTCTTCTCGGGCTTCTTCGAGTCCCAGATCCCCGCATCTCGCCCAGTGGCTGAAAAGCGCTTCACCTATCGTTCCCCCACCTGGAGTCTCCATCCCTGTAAAGTACCCATAAGCCGTCGTGCCGATTTGGGACGCGAGCGCAATGTTGGCGTAGTAGACTTTGGCTGAAACGCCTCTATTCTGTAATTGCGGCACGAGCACACTCGGCCCGACCAAAGGTCCGACGAGCGCTGCAAAAGGTGGGACTATCAGTAGTACATCGTAAGTCACGTAAGGTCCCTCGGCGGAAATGCCATCCACGGCCTAGAAAATTCGTAATTACCGTAGATGGTTCATTATATGGCTTTTCAAACGAATTACAACCGCGGTTCCGCCGAGGAAGCCTGTTGTCGCAAAATCCTTTACTCCGAGGGCAGGATGGCATAGCGTTGAAATAAGCGATCTTTTCATCGCAATCCCCATTAGAGCGCCATGGCCGTTTTTCGCTTGCTGGGTGCATGTGCCAGCTTGTGAAGGAGGCGATCATCGTTGATGACAATCCAGGCCCGACGCACAGCACAGCCGCCCGAAGAGTCCAAAGAGTCATAAGAAACCTTGAGTAGGGGCTGGAGGAGAAACGCACAAAGAGAGTTCTGGTTGCTCCTGAAACCAAGCCGCTGACAGTGGAGGAACTCGCCAAAAACACGAACGACTACTTCTGGTATCGACGGAAGGTGTCGGAAGGGACCAAGGGGCCAATCGTCTATGAGTTCACCCGGAGTCGGGTTATCCTGTCGGCTGCCGGGCTCTCAAAGAAAACCGTCTGGTTGCTGATCCGTCGAACGTTGGGCGAAGATCCGCAATACAGCTATTTCATGAGCAACGCCATGAGCGGTACAAGGCTGGATACGCTCGTATGGCTCAGTGGTCTGAGATGGGCAATCGAGCAGTGTTTCCAGGAGACCAAGACAGAACTGGGTATGGATCACTACGAGGTGCGCAAGTTTCCAGGATGGCACCACCACATCATGACCTGCATGCTGGCCCATTTCTTCCTCTGGCACCTGAAAATCAGGATGGGGCAAAAGAGTTCCGTCCATTACTCTGTCGCAGCTCAGGGTATTGATCAAAGTCATCTTGCCGATGAAGAAGCACACTCGAAACGCTGATCGAACAGGCAATCTGGATACAGAACCGAAACCATCGGGCTCGCATGTGACACAGGAGGAAGGGCATGCTTCAGGTCTTGGACGTCCAGTAAGTAACGTGGTAGGGCTATTGACTGTCTATCATGCGGCGAGGTACAATAGCTAGGAACGTGTAGCGTTTCTTGGGTTGGCGTAACGAGGGTTTTGTCTCCCCCCGGCCTTGCGAGGGACCGGATCGGGCCTATTGTAGGCATCAGCGGAACAATGGCTTGACCGGTCTTGGGCACGATTTTCACACAAACGGCAGGACCGCTGCATCACTTTGGTCAAAGATCTCAAGCGGGCAGTGGCTTCATAAATTGATTCCAGGGGAGGTCGACCGTTTCGGCCTGCCCCTGGGATTTAAGGAGAGGGAACGACATGGGCATCATTTCCTGGATCATATTCGGCCTCATCGCGGGGATTCTGGCAAAAATAATCTTCCCGGGAAGAGACCCGGGCGGAATCGTACTCACGAGCATCCTGGGCATCGTGGGTGCGGTGGTCGGTGGGTTCATCGGCATGCAGATCGGTTTTGGCGATGTCAGCGGATTTAATGTGCGCAGCCTCATAATCGCTGTGGGGGGTGCAATAGTCGTGCTTGCCGTGTATCGTATGGTCAAATCCAAATGAGAGTCCCGCAGAGGAAACCAACGTTTCATGCGAGTTGGCTTTCACGTGTATGACCGGACACAGGATGCGGGCTGCGGATCTCCTTCGCTACGGACGACGCAAGGCCGTCTGATCACTGCGCTCAGGAGCCCCACAGCCCTATGATCCCCCTGGACTTCTCACGCATACGCATGGCCGAACGTCACAGGGGGGCGTAGGTCTTTAGAATTCCACTAGGAACGACGTGCTGGTAGCGTGGATCGGACTCCGACCGACCATCAGACCGCGTCCCGCGAGCCCCTGCGCGGTGTTCGTCACTGCAAAGAATGCCTGGTCAAACCAACCACCAGGTTGCCAGTACGCATAACGAACCCTCAACGTGACCCCTTCCAGGAGCTTCCAGTCCAAGCCGCAGCCCATCTCCCAGCCTATGAAACTATCATCCACGTAAGGATTATAGGGTCCAGTCCCACCAAAGTTTTTTCTCTTCCAAAGCTGGGCTGCCGCTGCGTTCTCGTTCCCCGGAAATCCATTGGACACCTGGTCGGCTCCGTACCAGTTGCCCGATCCAAATTGTCCGGCCCAATACCCGTTTCTCTCCAGGCGCTCCGCCCACAGGTACGATCCCCAGATGTTCAGATTCGCTGCTAACGCATAGTCGATGCGGCCACCAAAGGCTCGCGCGTCGCTCATCTGGCCTGTGCCGTCCGCATTGGCAGAACTCCCGAACCAATTATTCAGATTAGGGTTTCCGAGGGTGCCTCCGCCGTACGTATAGAACATTAGATAGTTATACGGCTCCAGCGCCTCATAGTTTATGGGAAACGCCGCGTAAATCTTGGTCGGGTTTTGGTCTCTGGTGGCTCGATCCGGCCCCGAGGCCTGAGCCCACATAAGGGACAGCTTGGCTGGGCCGGCCATGCCTCCGGTCTCAACAAAGGCGTGATATCCTTCGGTATATTGGGGATACCTAAACCTGTCCAAGCTGAACAGACGCAACCGGGTCAGGCTAATCCGATGTTCGCTGTTCTCCCACGCATACTCGGCGTTAAAGAAGAACCTGCCGTTGAAATACTTCATCCACAGAAGACCCTGATACCAATCATAATCCCGCGATCCAATGGGATGATGTTTAATGGCAACCCTCAGGTGCTGACGCTCGCTGAAAGCGCCGACCCCTAATTCCAGTGGACCCTGCCTATAATTGACCACCTCTCCCACGTACCACTGGCTCTGCACATTTGGGTCAGGGGTCTGCCAGTAGGCCTGCCATAGCTCTACCCCTGCCTTGTCTTGGATAATATTGTACGGACCTATGCGCTGCCGGTAGGGGAAAATGTACGTGTGGAACGACAACGGACCATAGGGCACGATCAGGGAAATGGAGTCGTCCCGGGTGTTGCTTCCGTACGTCGCCCCAATGCCTACCGGGAACCCCCTGGTGCCGTAAGTGAGCAATCCTATGGGTAATTGTATCGAAGCCCGCATCTCTTCAACACTGGGGATTGCCGCGGTGTTGTACGTGCCTGCGCTCGACGACACCATATAATACCGCTCAAACGGGGGAAGCCCCGGATAAAGGATCTGGTAACTTGGGTCGGCTGTGCTAAAAGGGCGGCCGGTAGTCGTCAGATTTTGTTGACGCGTCTGCCCAAAGGCGTACCTGTATCCGCCGAAGTTGATCCGGGTCGAGAGTTGGATAGCCTTGAGAACCCGAAAGCCCAGGTCGAAAGTCATGCGCATGTCAGCAATGTGAGCGTCGCAGTCAGCCTCTGCAAAGCCGTTTCGCACAAGAGAAACGGCAGACGGGGACCGGCCGCTGCCCTGCGGGTTGCGCACTACGGGAGCCCCGGCGCTGTAAATCCCCGGTCCTGCTAAACCCACAGGAATCCCCTCGCCGGACGCAACATCCGTTCCTACCGCGGCAGCGTTCCCGAACAGATCTCTCTCGCCTATCCGAGACCAGTAGCGCATCCGGTATTCAAATTCGGTTTTGAGAGTGAACTCCCATGCGAATGCAGGCAGCACAAATGTGCCAAGAATGATCGCCCCCATGAAACACACAACGATTCTTTTCACAATCAATCCCCTACTCCCTCAAATTACATCGGAATATTCCGGCACAGCACGTTTTCGGTTATCGGACTGAATTGCTCGACGGTCTTGCCGAGGGACCGTGGTCACCAACGGAACTCAGGCGATAGCCCGACAATTACGTCTCTTTGTAGTTCCTCCCGATCATCTGCATTCTGGATTAGTGTAAAGTCTACCAGGGTGTTTCTCGTACTGTCAAGCCCGACATAGAGAAGCTTTTTTTGTTCAAATACCGTCCCATGCGTATGGCTGGAGAGGACGCTTACACGCGAGGGATGAGCCGACGCGTTGCGTACGGTATTCTTTCGAGTTGATGTCCGCGCTGAAGCAAATCAAGGACTCACGCTAGGGGAGAGAGGCATGGTGAACTCCCATGACCTGGAGGGTCACAACGAACCATGAAAATGCCCCCCTGTCCAGCGACCAGCGGGAGCTGGCAAGTGCTTAAAGTTCTTGGGGATGGGGGTTGCCAACAGGTCTGACCGAATGGCTCGTGGTTCTGCAAGGTGGCGAGAGGTCCCCCGAACGAAGATTCGATGGCTTTGCATCGCTCGAAGTGGAGGGGTCCTCCCGACCCCCAAGAAGAATCAATCGGATACACCTTTGGGCAGCCAGTATACCTAAAAACTCACTGGTACTACTTAATTCTGCGCACGATGGTTTGAGGGGTTCAAAGGTTTGTCCGGGAATTACCCAAGGCAGCGTAAGACAAGATCTTGAAATATGATTTTCGCCACAAAGAGAGGAGGGCCATCAACGGCAGGTAAACTGAGAGCAACGTATGCCTTGACATCTCATGATGTTGCGGAAAGCGTATGGGCTCCTGAGCGAAGAGTTCCAACGTTTTGCGTCGCTCCAAGGAGACTTCCAGCCCATCCCGAGGATTACCGGTTCGTACTCGCAAAGGTCGAGCCATGAGGTCCAAACTCTTGGCTCCGGCTATTGCAGACTTGACCTGAGGAACGCGACGCGGCCGCGGGCACGCGTGTGACCCCACTCACGTCGCCATGAGGAATACCGAGCCTAAGCCTGCCTGGTCCGCGCCTCGCGGCGCCATCCATCGCACCGTCACACGATTTCCAGGAGCCTCGGAAAGGTCAGGGCCAGCGTCACGATTATGATTGCTATGACCGAGGCCACCACGAGCACGTCCGGGAGAACCGAGAATGATGCCACTCCCCAGTTGAGATGCCGCCTCACCGCAAGAAAGCGCCAGCCGGAGATGATGATACCGAGACCGGCCATGCCAAAGCAGAACAGACTCAAATATATCATGCTCTTTCGAGTGGGAAGACTCACCGCGTACCCGCCCAATTGCGCGAGTTGATGCATAAACAGCTCGAATTTCTCGATCACGAAGCCGAACGCTAACAAAGAGATGCTGGTACGGCTCCACGCGAGAAAGGTTCTCTCGTTGGCCATGTGACTCCGCTGCCACGCGAAGAAAATGCGATCGTCCGCCCATATATTGGGGGGTTTGCACACCATTTTGTCAGGGCCGCGGCCCCACATCCTTTCCATGATCCCCATGCTAGCTCCTTTTACGCCTATGCCGGTATCAAAGACCCAGGGCATTTGGTGTGGGTCGGTTGTGTGTTATGAGAATTGTCACACGGTAAGATCCCATGAGAGTCGTCTTGGAGGAGCTCGTGCGCCTGACTCCGGCGCTTCACACTATTGCGGCCGAGCCGTGCTCCGTTATACCGTCTGCCCGCGGACCATGCGAATCGTGCCGACCGACGTTGCGCACCTGAGAATCTTTCTCCAGGTTGCCGCGAATTGCAGCTAAGCACACGCCAATTCCCACGGACGAGCAGAGCAGACAAATAGGCTACGCAGAATGCATGGGTCCATAGGCAAATCCGAATGGGCTGAACCCTGTGGTGAGAAAGTGCAAATGCAATCTTGACTCTATTTGCGGCCATCTGCCATGACGCCAGGACCCGACTCTTTATCGTACCTGTGCAGGAAAGCATGTGCTTGTTCGGCAATGTCTTGATCGTTCAGTAACTGTATGTCGAGCTGTCGCGTAAAACCCACCAGTGCCCCAGAACCTCAAGGCAGCGGCGGATTTCCCCTTTGGGGACATGAAGGATTCTGCCTACCACCACATCGCCCTGAGTCCTCACTTTGAAATGATAGTTCTCCAGAATTTCGGCCAGTAATTGAGCTCTTCGGGACCGTCTCGTGAGGTCTGCAATGCCTCCCATAAATCTGAAGTAGATGTGATTTTGATTATCCACGTCCTCCATCCGTGCGTCGATAATGTTGAGGTGATAGCCGAGGCGCAAGTGCAGGTTCATATACAAGTCATTGACCACGGCAAGGTTGAATCCGAAAAGCGACGGCCCTCTCGTGGGATCCCAGGTCGTGGTCAAGCTCGCCATCATCCCTTTGAAATCCACGGACACAGGCTCCGTCTCCCACGTCCCGGGGCGAGACAAACCTTCCAAAAGAGCCTTGAGCGGCAATGAGCGAATCTGATCGGTCTGGATGGTGTTTCCTTCTGCCAGCGGATCAAGCCCACCTCCAAGATCCAGGACTTTCAGCGGCATCGGAACGTCTGACACGAGTGTCCATACTTTCACGCCTCGAAAACGATTGAGAGACGTGGGCAGTTCCATCAGCTCCTGAACCGCCCTCTCATGTATGAACCTGATCATGTCATGTGCGGACCGACATCCCCTGGGCGCAAAAGTGAGGGCTTGCGGGTCAGTGAGATGAAGGGGAGCGACGCGGTTGAGAATTCTCCGAAGCAACCGGAATTCAAGAGCGTCCGCGAACCCCGTAGGCTGCATCAGCTGGTAGTGGATCAATTCTTCGACACGCCCCTCGTAGATGATCCGATGGTACGTGTCGAGCGTGAGTTCCGTGCCCGTGGCAAGCACGTCGGTCGCGTTTTCCACCCCCACGAGCGTAGGAACGCGAAACTCTCTCGCGATAGTGGCAAGATGTCCTGCGACCGAGCCTCGTTCAGAAATGATGGCGCTCGCCTTGGGCACGATACGAGCCAGCCAGGGCGCAGTGTACCGGGTCACCAGCACGGCTCCATCGGGAAATTCTGCCATGTCCTCATTGGATTGCACGACGCGCGCCACTCCACATCCGACGCCCGCGTGGGCCACCACTCCTGTGTCCTGGACGAGTATCTTGTACCCCGTGCACGCCGCGCACAGTTCCTCAGGATCCGGGACCGAGGACTGGGGCAAATGCAAAGGCCTGGTCTGAAGAAGTTGGCAACGGCCGGTAGCATCCACCGCCCACTCGAGTTCCAGGGGACGCCTGAAATAGCGCTCCAGGCCCACACCCCAATTGGCCAGGAATCGCACAATGTCCGGGGAAATTGCAGGTTGCTTCCGTTTGTCTTCGGAGAGCGCGGATTCTTGTTCACCGCCATCTGCAGTCGAACTCCACAAGAAACTCTTTTTCCGCTATCAGCGCCTCTTTGATTTCGTAGGGCGGTTCCTTGTTCACGAGGAACCGATCAAGGGCGTCCCTCCCTTCCGCGGTAGTTCTCCCCAGTCCAAAAGACGCATAAACAGCCATGCAACCAGGCTCGGCAGAATCAGGACACACAGTCTGGAGAACTCCGCTGGCTTGACTGTCAACCATTTGCTGGCAAAGCACCGACATAGCCAATTTGTCCCCAAGGACCCCCATGTGATGACGGTAACTAATGGCCTCTGGCGAATACAGGCTTGCCAGCACCCGCTTGTATGCCTCCAAAACCCTTGCAGGGGGAACGTTCAACACGGTGTGGTACAACCCGGCAAAAGAGAGTTCTCCGTCCTCTCCATAGGCGCTGCTACGGACCGACCAATGCCTGCCGCCCTTTTGGGCTCTTTGCGTGATGACCTTGGCAAGGTCCGAAGGAACCGTCCCGGCCACAATTCTTTCGCTGATCTCGGCTGACGTCTTGTCCAAACTCTGGTTCCCTGCCAGCCAACTCCTCAGCTCCCCCTGAATCCGTTCATTCAAGCGGTTCTGTTCCAGAAATTGGTAATAGGACCGGCTTGTTATCACAAATCCATCCGGCACGGGTAATTGGAGACGTTTGATGATTTCCACCAGGGTGTTCGCCTTGCCTCCTGTGAGTTCAGGACTGTCTACAGGCGCCTCGTTGAGAGAAACCACGTACGGAGAATCCCACATGGTGAGCTGACCCGAAAGCTCGGGCTCAGTAGGGAGAACCCGATCCAGCGTAGAATAGAGCTCCATATAGCGATTCGAGCCGATGAGATTCAGCTCTTTTACCATGCGAAGCAGAATGTTCCGCAGGTCACTCACAGAATCCTGGAGATATTTTCTGTCGAATATGTAGTCTCCGCCTGATTTTTCACCCAGATCGGCTATGATTTCCATGGCGCTGTGATGGTCCCGGAGCAGCATGTTCTGAAAGCGCTCGAAAATCTGGGGGAACCCTATCTGTTCTTGCTCGCGGGGGAACACTCGTTCAAACAGATGCTTAAAAAACCCCAACATTTCGTCTCCTCCTACGGACAAGCGCCTGGAAACATCCTTGCGGCCATGGGTTCACACTTCCCGCGCGATCTCCGCTCCTCGCGAACAGCCAGGTCAGCCATGGGAGAGGTTGCCGAAGGGCACGTGAGTGCATCATGGACGCCAAATCTTTCCAAGAGGCTGTGGCAGAAAGCGGTGCCTTCTGCGATAGCCGTAAATATGAATATTATAATAGTTGAGTATTTGAATATTTGTCAAGGATATTCTCAGTTCAAGAAACGGGAAGAAAAAGCTCTCGCGTGTGCTTGGTGCAACCGCTGATTGCGCGGGGTTTCACACGCAACCGGCAGTATAGCACCACTTAATCCGGACTTTCAGATAAGAAGCCCGCGGCTGGCCGCGGTTATCGTCGCGTCTCGGCCCGCGTGAACCGCCAGCACATGTATACCTTTCCAGGTCTTCCGGCCCTACCCTATTGTGGCCGGAGCTGCACCGATTACTCACGCTCGGGATTCATCTCGCGCACACGAGGCGCAATTCTCTTCAGCCTCCGAAACTGCCAACAAGCCGCGCCTCATAGCCTCTCTGTTAAGAATCAACGCACTCATTTCCTCGCTGCACTGCTTGCGTAGCGTAGGCACTTCCTGCGTGAGGCAGGGTTTCAAGCGTTCGATTCGCGCATGGTACTGTGTGACCAACTCTGCGACTGTCCGATCTTGATCCATCCCGTTGCTCATACGTATCCCTCCCTTCCTGACAAGAAGGTAAGACATTATTTCACCAATGGGTTGCCGCGTCTGCTTTTTTTTGAAAAGGACGCTCCGGTTTCCGATCTTGACACCAGAGGGGAGGTGATTATCGTTGTTATGACACCGTTGTCATGACAACGATATGTCAGGCAGCGCAGCACTCGTGAGGAGTTTATCATGGCACTCAAGTTCAGTGTGTTTCCCAGAAATCAGTCGCCCGGGTTCGTGATTTACCGCGCTTCTACGTGCCTGAAGGCTGGGCTGAACCGAGCATTCCAAGAGCACGGCTTCAACGTGACTCCCGAACAATGGGCGATCCTGAGCAGCCTCTGGGAACTTGACGGCATGCATCAAAGCGCTCTGGCCGAAAGAACCTCCAAAGACAGGCACAATGTCGCCAGGATACTGAGCCTCCTGGAAAAGGCGGGCTTGGTGCGCCGGGAGCCGCACCGCCACGACAAGAGGTGCCAGAAGGTCTTTCTCACTGACAAGGGAAAGGAAATCAAACAAGAACTCGTTGCCATCGCGATGGAATTCCTTGGCCGGGCACTTGCAGGACTTACCCAGGAGGATTTGCACGCGATGAATCGCATTGCGGGACAGATCATCACGAATCTGGAGGGTACTGAAGACGAGGCCGGTGGTTGCGGTGCTTCTTGCCTGGACGAACAAGAGATTTCTCCACGTCGTGCAGCCAAGAAACACCGCTGAACCCGGGTGCCGACAAGGTCGTCGCGTGTAGGGGCACACCATGAGATCAAATTTTACCCAATAAAGAGAGAATCACTTGAGTACCGATGCTGAGGTACCGACGGGTCTCAAGCGGAATGACCTGGTGGGAGAGGGCCAAGAAATCTCCATTCAGCACAGACACTTGATATGACCTCGACGCGGGTGCCTCAGGCCGGAACCTCATGAGAGGAATACACGCGGGTGACCCTCCCACAAACGTGTGGTGCGCGTGAGAGCCATTCACACGGAGGCTTCATGTACGATGGAACTGAATCTGAAAAAGCACAGGCTGGCCGTGATCATCATAGGTCTAGCTTTGTTGATGGCCGCGGGAGTCGGTTATTACGTATGGACCAGAGGAGAGGTGTCGTCTGACGATGCCTTTGTAGACGGTCACATATTTACTATCACCCCGCGAATCTCGGGTTATGTGACCAAGGTCGAAGTAGATGACAACCAACGGGTGAAAAAGGGACAACCACTCGTGATGCTTGATCGGACCGACTACGAGGTGGCTCTCGCCCAGGCCAAGGCCAACCTCGCACAAAGTCGCTTCACTCTGACTTCTCTCCAACTGGGGGTACCCCTCCAGCTCAGGCAAACCGCCGAACAGGTACGCGGGGCCAAGGCGGAACTGGATAGCCTTCATAAATCCGTGCAGCAATTACGCCAGGAAGAAGACGCAGCAGCTCAGGATGTGCGGCGACTGCAAGCCCAATTTCATCTTGCCACTCTGGATCTTGCACGAAACAAGGATCTGGAGCGCACCGGCGCAATAGCACAGCAAGCCCTGGACGCTTCCCGGACCAATTACCAATCTGTGCTCGCTCAACTGAAGAATGCGGAGGCCAAGCTCGAAGCGGCCAAAAAGCAGAGAGCTTCCCAGCAGGCTAATATCCAGTTGCGTGAAGCAAATATTGCGCTCGCAGCCACAGGCAAGGAACAAGCACAGATCAAAGCGCGCCTGACCGAGGCCCAGAAAGCAAAAGTGGAGTTGGCCGAGGCCCAGCTCAAGCAGGCTCAACTGAACTTGACCTACACCACGATTACTTCCCCCACTGACGGCTATGTGACGGAGAAGAAGATTGAACCCGGCCAATTCGTCTCACCCGGCCAGCAGCTCTTCGCGGTCGTTCCACTGAATCCCCGGGACCTGTGGATAACCGCAAATTTCAAGGAAACCCAGCTGAAAAATGTCCATGCAGGAGACCCGGTGGACATCGAGGTGGACACCTATCCCGGACTGACGATCAAGGGGAAGGTAAATTCGATCATGGCAGGAACCGGAGCGGTATTCTCTCTGTTCCCTCCGGAAAATGCTACGGGCAATTATGTGAAGGTGGTGCAACGCATCCCTGTGAAGATTACGCTGGACGCAAAGAATTGGGCGTCATTGCCGACTCTGCGCATCGGGATGAGTGCGGTGCCGACCATTTTCACGTCGGACGGGTATCATGGAAACACCCGAAGTAAACAAGTGGTTGGTCACCCTCGCGGTGATGGTACCTACGCTGATTGAGATACTCGATACGAGCGTGGCAAACGTAGCTTTGCCGCACATTCAGGGCTCGCTCTCGGCCGGCCAGGACGAAATCACGTGGGTATTGACCTCGTACCTGGTGTCCAATGCGGTGGTGATCCCCATGAGCGGATGGCTGGCCAGGGCGATGGGCCGTAAGAGATACCTCATGGGTTCCATCATCGTATTCACCGCGAGTTCGGTCCTCTGCGGCTGGGCAACGGGATTGACCGAGATCATCATCTTCCGCATTATCCAGGGGATGGGCGGAGGAGGCCTGCAGCCCATGTCTCAGGCCATTCTCATGGAGACGTTTCCCCCTGAACAACGTGGACTGGCCATGGGAATCTTCGGGATGGGCGTGGTGCTGGGTCCCATACTGGGTCCGCTGGTCGGAGGATATCTCACCGACAACTATTCGTGGCGCTGGATATTCTACATCAACCTGCCCATTGGTCTCATCGCATTGGTGCTGATCTCGATGTTTGTGTTCGATCCTCATTATCAGGAACGGCGGACTCTGGGTGAAAAAGTTGATTACGCAGGTCTGGCGCTCCTGTGCCTGGGTATCGGAAGCCTCCAGATAGTGTTGGACAAGGGCCAGCGTGACGACTGGTTCAACTCGAACTTTATCCTCGCGCTTTCCGTGGTCGCGGGCCTTTGCATCGTGGGCCTTATTATCTGGGAGCTTTATGCAGAACGTCCCATTCTTGACCTCAAGGTTTTCAAGGACCGGAGTTTTGCCACGGGAAACCTGGTCATGTTCTTTACATTTTTTGCGTTTTTCGGATCTATCGTGCTGCTTCCTCTTTTTCTCCAGACTCTGATGGGGTATACGGCTTTCCTGGCCGGTTTGGTGCTGGGACCGGGCGGCGCGGTCCTCCTGCTGATGCTGCCGTTGTCGGGGAAGCTTACCGAGCGCATTGACGCACGCATACTCCTTGCCCTCGGCCTGATCATCACCGCATACTCGGTCTATTACATGTCAGGCTTTGACGACACGATCGACTTTTACACCGCGGTGATGGGTCGGGTGATTCAAAGCATGGGTATGCCGTTCGTCTTCGTCGCGGTGACTTTTATTACTATGGCCTATGTGCCCAAGGAGCAAATGAACAACGCTTCTGCCATATTCAACCTGCTGAGGAATCTCGGCGGTTCTTTTGGTGTCGCGTTCGTAGCCACCATGCTGGAGTCCCGGACACAGTTCCACCAATCCCGCCTGATTGACGGGTTGACACCATTTAGTCCCAACGTGGCGGCTACTCTGGGGCAGCTCAAATCGTACTTGGATCTGAAGATGGGGGCATTTGCCGGCCATACCCTTTTGGCCAAGCAGGAGCTTTACCTCCAGCTGCAACGACAGGCAACGATACTGGCGTTCAACGACGCGTTCTTTCTGGAGGCGGTGATTCTCCTGGCCTTGGTAGGCACTGTGTGGATCATGCGAAGGCCGCCCTCGGGTAAGAAATCCGGCTTGCCATCCCACTGATACCGCATGAGAGCGAAGGGAGAAACATCGGAGCGAAAGCGAAGACGCGGACAGCAACCATGTCGGTCAGAATGCGTCGGCGAGAATTCTGATGCTCACCAGCCCCAGTGCCAAAGCGAGACCGCGAATAATCCACGGGCCTTTCAGCCGGTTGGATAGATGCGCGCCAAGGGGCGCTCCCAGCAAAACCCCTATAGACAGGGACAACGTGAGATTTGCGCCGTGGACGAGCGTGCCGGTGAAGACGTGCGTCAACGTCCCCGCGAGAGCCATAATCGCAAGAACAAAATGGGACGTAGCCGTGGCGATGTGCACGGGAAACTGCAAGAAATACGTCATGGCAGGAACATGAATGATACCACCACCAATACCCAGAAAACTGGATACATAACCCACCACGAAACTCAGTCCTATGCCGATCAAGGGATTGAATGAATAATCATAACTGGACCCGTTCGTCTCGACAAGATGCCTGGACATTTCGCAGCAATGGTGCGTCTGGGCTGTGGGGCCCTCGCTCTGACCTGACCGCAGGGCCAAGAATGCCGCGCACGCGGCCATCAACACTCCGAAGATCGCATTAAAAATAGGTCGAGGAACCGAGGACGTATGAAGAGCGCCGAGCACAGCTCCCGGAATCGTGGCTGTGGCAAACATCAGACCTGACCGGTAATCAATTCGCCCCATGAGCGCATATGCTTGAGAACCGCCCAAGGCATTGAAAAAGACCACGGCCAGCAATATGGCAGTAAGCTGCTCCGGACTTTGCTTGGGAAAGAGCAGCAGGAGAATGGGCATCAAGACAAAGCCGCCCCCCGCGCCGATGAGTGTACCGTAGAGGCCTGTGGCAAACCCCAGAACAATATATCCGATAAATTTCTCTGCCGGGAACAAGGTCATGTGTTCCACAATATACCCCCTATTCTCCCACACGGTGGAGGCAATGAGGAAATCGTCCGCGGTGTGTTAAAAGTGCCAAAGCGTTTTGTGCTTTTGTGACACATTGTCGTACTGTTTGTTCCCGAGGCCCACGTACATTCCCTTTCAGCGGCAGGCAACACGCCACTTGGCGCGGGCACAGTCCATCCCATCGGGCTCAACCCGTTACAAGGGGGATCTCAGAAAAGGGGTGGATGAAAGCGCGGGTCCCGTGCTATTTTGCAAGGGTGTGTTTTCCTTGCCGGGATTGGCGAGAAATTGTCAGGGGCTTTGGGGCATATGGCAAAATCAAGCGTGTCGCTGTCCGAAGTACATCGCTCTGTCGTCATTCCGAAGGGCGCAAGCCTCGCGAAAAGGATGTTTGCCTTTTTCGGGCCCGCGTATCTCATCAGCGTGGGGTACATGGATCCTGGCAACTGGGCTACCGACCTTGAAGGAGGTGCGCGCTTCGGGTATAGCCTCCTCTGGGTCTTGTTGATGTCCAACCTGGTGGCGGTCCTGCTACAAACCCTGTCTGCAAGACTGGGAATCGTTACGGGCAGGGATTTAGCACAAGCCTGTCGCGATCACTACCCACGGTCGGCGAACTACGGGCTGTGGGTCCTCGCAGAAATCGCCATCGCTGCGTGCGACCTGGCCGAAGTTCTGGGCACCGCGATCGGTCTGAACTTGCTGGCCGGAATCCCATTGCTTCTCGGAGTCATTGTTACCGCATTCGACACCTTGCTGTTCCTTGCCATCCAGAATCTGGGGATGAGACGCTTTGAGGGCTTCATTATTTTTCTCATCTCAATCATCGGGCTCTGCTTCGTATTTGAAGTCTTTCGTTCGGCCCCGGACTGGGGGCAGATGGGCCGCGGTCTTGTCCCTTCCCTTCCCGACGGAGCGCTTTACGTGGCCATGGGCATCATCGGCGCGACAGTCATGCCCCACAACCTGTACCTTTCACTCCGCACTTGTGCAAAGCCGCGCGTACGACGTTGCGGCTGAGGGGAAGCGGCAGGCCTGCAAATTCAATTTGATCGACTCGATTATCGCCTTGAATGGCGCTTTCTTGGTCAATGCCGCAATCCTCGTTGTCTCTGCCGCGACGTTTTTCAAGCGAGGGATTGTGGTGACCGAGCTTCAACAGGCCCACAGCCTGCTTTCGCCTCTTCTTGGCACCACCCTTGCCGGGATCGCTTTTGCAGTGGCTCTGTTGTGCGCGGGCCAGGCCTCGACGCTCACGGGAACTCTAGCAGGGCAGATCGTGATGGAAGGGTATCTGCATTTCAAGATACGCCCCTTCCTACGGCGTCTTTTGACCCGATTGCTTGCGGTAGTGCCTGCGGCTCTTACCATCATGTTCGCGGGAGAAGGTGCGACATACAAGCTCCTCATCCTGAGCCAAGTGATTCTGAGCCTGCAACTGCCGTTCGCGGTGATTCCGCTCATCCATTTCACCAACGATAAAACGGTGATGGGAGAATTCGCCAACAAGTTCTGGCTCCAGATACTTTCCTGGCTGGCTGCCGGAATTGTCGTGGCATTGAATGTCAAGCTCGTAATCGATCAGATTGGCGAATGGGTCACTGCCAGTCCTGAACCGGTTTTGATTTTCGTTACGGTGGTTCCTGTTACCGCGGCTTTGGGAGCGTTTCTTCTGTATATTACCCTGAAGCCGCTGATTCACCTTCCGCCGAAAGAAACCTTACCTGCGTGGAAAAAACTAAGCCATTTCATCCGGGCTGAGGAGGACAACTTGGATCTCGAGACGCCGAGATACAGGCGAGTAGGCGTGGCACTCGCTTTCTCGGACCACGACCAGAAGGTGCTCAGTCACGCGTTCCCCTTGGCCCGCCAATATGACGCAACGTTATGTCTTTTTCACGTGGTGGAAGGTGTCGGCGGAGTCGTATTCGGGCCAGACGCGTACGACGCGGAGGCGAGAGAGGACGAGCAGTATCTGAACCAGCTGGCTGTGTCCCTCACACACAAGGGAGTGGAAGTGGAGACGTTCCTCGGTTACGGAGATGTGGTGACCGAATTGACGCGTCTGGTGCACGAGCAGACCATCGACATTATTGTCATGGGTGGCCACGGCCACCGAGGACTCAGCGGCATGCTCTTCGGCAGTTACGGTTTCTCCGGTGAGACGCCGCATTGAAATACCCGTCGTGGTAGTGAGATAGACAGATGGCCGCTACCCCGCGCTGGTGAGATTGGGGCAGGTGTCTCCCGCGTTTTCCAACCCGCCTGCGACTGCATCCCCATTTTCTGTCCCAGGTACCCCCAAAGACTGACGAGACCTTCGCACAGCGTTCATGCCTTGGAAATAAGGCAACACCCCCACTCCACGCGCCGGTTTGCCAGGAACAAATCCGTGCGGGGCACATTTCTGGCAATAAAGATCTCCCTCTCAACCCTGGCGCCGATCTTGGCCACGAAATTCCGGAAGTCCTTGATCGTGAGGCGATGTATATCGGGGGTATTGTACCAGGGATGAGGATACGTCGGCGACACCGGCATCTTCCCTGTCAAGGCATACTCCAAGGTGATTTTCCAGTACCCGAAGTTGGGGAAGGTGATGATCGATTTGGAGGCAACCCGTAGCATCTCTTTGACGAGTCTGTCGGGGTACATGAGCTGTTGCAGGGTCCGACTGAGAATCACGTACTCATAGCTCATGTCCGGGAAACCTTCCAACCCTTCGTCCAAGTCCAGTCGCATCACCCGGATGCCTCGCTCGATGCATCGGATGACTTTTTCCTGGTCCAGTTCGACACCGCACCCCTCCACGTCCTTTTCGTCGCGCAGACGCTGCAGAAGGGTTCCCGACCCGCAACCCAAGTCCAGAACGCGCGTTCCAGGGGTAATCAGGTCAATGATGATGTTGAACCCGACCTCAAACTGGTGAAACGGAGTCCGAATCTCCCTGACTTGAGCTGACACCTCGCAGGAAACCTCTCACAATACGGGTAAGGGGCTCAATGCCGGCTTTCACGAGGAATGAATCATGCCCGTACGGCAAATCCAGTTCCACGAAAGACACGTGCTTTTTGGCAGTCTGAAGCGCTCGCACGATCGCGAGGGACATTGCCTTGGGATAGAGCCAATCTGAGCTGAATGACAAGATGAGCATCTTTGCGTCAACGCTACTCACCGCTGCCACGAGATCGCCATTGGAATCGCCCAGGTCGAAACGATCTATGGCCTTGGTGATAAGGACGTACGAGTCCTCGTCGAACCGACGCATGAACGCAGCGCCCTGATGCTCCAGATAAGATTCTACTTCGAATTCGCCGCCTTCCTGTCCGTTTTCCCCAAGGCTGTACCTGAAGCCGTTCATGTCCTTCAGCGTGCGCTTGCGACCGAATTTGGCTTCCATGGTCTCTTCGGAGAGATACGTGATGTGACCGATCATCCGGGCCACGGCCAATCCTCGGCCCGTTTTGTGAACATCAGGGTCCGGATCGCACTGGCAGCCGCTGACCGGATCGCAATAGACGGCGTTTCTCCCGACCCAATTAAACGCGATGCCTTGCGGCGAAAGCCTCGCGGTGGTCGCGATGACCAGAGCCGAGCTGATTCTGTCAGGGTAGCGCGCTGCCCAATCCAAGGCTTGCATGCCGCCCATGGACCCGCCGATGACATTGTGAAGTCTCTGGATGCCGAGTCGTTCCACCAGCATGGATTGGACAGTCACCATGTCGCCAATGGTGATCAAAGGAAAGGAACGGCCATATGGCTTATCCGTGGCAGGGTTGATGCTCGGGGGGCCAGTAGTACCCTGGCAGCCTCCGAGACAATTGGAACAGATGACAAAATATTTGTCGGTATCAATGCCCTTGCCTGGGCCTATCATCGCGTCCCACCACCCCACACTCCCTTCTTCGTCGATGCCAGCTGCATGCGCGTCTCCGGATAGAGCGTGGAGTACAAGGACTGCGTTATCCCGACTGGGGGATAGATGGCCTGTACGTCTCGTACGCCACTCTGAGTGGACCGAGAAACACCCCCGACTCGAGAGTAATTCCCTCGAAATCGGCATACTGGGTCGTCACACGGCCGTACCCGCCGTCCGGAACCGAGTTTTCTTTGATAGGTATCGCGAGCACCCTCTATCAACCTTGTCGGCAGAAGCTTCCACATCGCTCACGCTGTGCGTGCCGAATAACACTATTGTAACGCAGACAGCTTCAGAATCAAGATCTTCCCACCGCACAAGGGTACCGCGTGCGAACAAGACGCGGTAAGCAAACAGCACCGCCGATCAATTATTCTCCCAGGGCGCATCAACGCAGCATGCCCTGCAGTCCTCCCCGGCGGCGTTATCTCGCCGATGCTCACTCTGCTGGTGCCAATCTGTGTGAACGAGGAGCCTGTACCATGACTTCCTACATGGACACTGTGGTAGTGCTTCCCATGTTGTCGCGTACTGTTAGGCTCCGAAAAGGGGCTCCTAAGAGTCTGACATACTAGGGTTTTTCCTTTGCAGGTGCCGAGGGCCGATGATCGCATCGACTCCGTCGTGCCGTATTTTCGGGAAAGCTCCACGTAACGCGGGATTGCTCAACAGCCTGCTAGTAGTTTTGAGCCCATTTCGAGCGCGTGCCTGTGTCGTTGCGCTGGCTGTTTTGTTTGCGGTTCGTCCTGTTATGGTTGTTGTGGTTGTTGTTGTGGCTGTTGTAATTGTTGGGACGGCTTTTCTTGTTCATGAGGCAATCCCATGAGCAGTATCCGTACTCGGAGTAGGTCATTGTCCTGACAGGAGTGTATTCCCTGCCGCACGTTTTACATCTTTCCAAAATATCTCCTCCTTTGGTCTCTTGTGTGAGGGTCCCCGTCTTCTCTGCGCGCGTTGTCCATCAATCGGACGCGATCGCAGAGACTCCATGTCGTGGGCTAAATGAAGCCCGCTGTATAATGGTTCGTGGGACTCCTGTCAACTGTTTTGAACGGATTCTCTCTTTGCGAGAGCCGGAACGTCGCGTTATGACTTTCGTTCATTGTGGACGTTTCGGCCTTTGGTAATGACCCTGGTGTGTAGCCATCCCTTGCTCTGCCCATACAGTCGGCCAGCCGCAGATTACGCGCTGGGCCGCGCCCCTTGGTCTACGCGTCGCGCTCTGCATAAGGATTGCGTCCGCGAGTGTTTCGCATAGAGGGGGTCGTATGCACCCCGTAACTGATGGGCCCGCTGTTTGGCGCGGGTCGCTGGTCTCTCTTTTATAAAAGACGTTCTTTTCCTGCCACCGCAGGCAAACCGTTTCGTCCAACGACCGGCAATCGGTCGTCGACGCGGTCTAGGGAATTCCGGCTGAACCGATCAGAAACCCGCGATTCACCGTGCACCCAATTGAATAAGACCGCTGTCAGCTCAATTATTCTGCGACGCGTACGGATCTCTGGGGAAGGCCCTGACAGAACCAGTGGAAGCGCCTCCCGGTACTTCCATGTTGGCTTCTTATCACCTGTGGACAATCTTGTCAAACCACTATTTGGACCAAATACTGTCAAAATAAGGGAAAGACGTCGACTCCACCCAGCGCAGCTATGTCACAGAGCGCTTTACTCAAAGGATTTCGCAGTTCCAATGACTAATATACCATATAGACATGATTCAAGGAGAAAAGTTTCAGTGTGTCGCTATTTGTGAAAAAAACTTTGCACGCGTTCCTTCCTTACTACCCCATGGCATGGTGCGAAAGGAGAAGGTCAGGCGCTCTCTTCTCACAATGAGGGGGCGCTGCGGATGCGGTGATCCACATGGTAATGTGAGAGGAGCCGTGGGGTCCGCAGACGTGTTGACCCGGTTCCTGATCCGATCGGCAGTGCTTTCCACTGTGGGGCGATGCACGGGAAGAGCCTTTTAACGGGTGGCGCGTACGTCTTCACTGCCGCCAGCGGTGATTCCTTCTCCCTCGGGTACCCTGTTCTTTTTTCTGCAGCGGCAGGAGGCTAGCGGGAATTTTGCCCGCCCTCAAAACACCCTCACTCCACTCCATCCAAGCCTTGAGGTTCAAGTGGAGCGACGCGCTCCGCGGGCCGCGACATGCCCGGAGAGATCGTCGCCTCTGCCTGTCCCAAAAGGATGCTTTGCCTCGGGTGGTTTCCGTACCACGTGACATCGCCGTGCTCGATGTCATAATGAGCTGCGACGATTTCCAGGTCTCCCCTTGCGACTGCGGCTGCCATGTGGTGACTACGCGTGAGGAGCCTCTCGACCTGAAGCCACATGTTTTCTCGAATCGCCGCGTTGACGAGATCTGTACCGGACAAATACGGATACTCGGTCCTCGCCCTGTTTACCGCGGGTAAGATCTGTTCGACGAGGGGCACGAGATTTCCCTCAGCAGGTTCTCCCGCAACCACCGCGGTGACCGCACCGCACTTGGAATGACCCAGCACCACTACCAAGCGCGTTCCCATATGCAGAACCGCGTATTCCAGAGAGCCGATCAGCTCCGTAGAACAGACATTGCCCGCGACCCTCAGTCCGAAAATATCCCCGATGCCCCGGTCAAAGAGCACGGACAGGGGGACTCTCGAATCAGCGCATGAGACAATGGCGGCAAAGGGATCCTGACCGTGTTGCGCGGTCATTGTGCGGCGTTCCTGTGTCCGATTGGGACCTTGAGGCGCGGCAGTGACAAACCGGGCATTGCCCTCTCTGAGCAACGAGAGAGCTTCCCTAGCTGACATGGCGTTATTTTTCATAGCGTTTCCTGTAGTGGTGGCTGCGATTCTGGCAACTCCGCGTGCAGAGAAACGTGGCTTCACGTCTGTCCCTCTTGCAGGGAAATGCCGTCAACTCGGTTGATCGGCCGCGCCCCTTGTATGCAGACGTGGAAGTTCCTTCCGGATATCATTTCACGAGGCGTAAGTCACTCAAAAAACCCCCAATGTGCCGCGCGTCGCAGCGTATTCACCACAAGGGGACCCCTTGCCCTGGAAGACGGATTGAGCTAAAGAGGGGGAATGCCGGTACAGGAAGATCGCCTGGCGGCACACATTACAAGTGCAGGAAATGAGGGAAAACCACACATTGGAACTACAGACCGATCACGACCGAGCAACCGAGCAAACTCCCAAAAGGCACAGTTTTGTCTGGCGATGGCTCCGGGCCCTTCTCAGGATCGCGGCCTATGTGGTGTTCCTGGTGACCTCCATTACCCTTGTCCTGTGGGGAGTGGAGAGGCTCTCCCAGTACGCATTGAGCCGATCGTACTTCCGACAAGTCTATCCGCACAATCTCCAAATGGCTCTCAAGGACTATACAAGGCCGGTCTCTCACTACGACTATGATTTCGTGCCGGGCGTGTGCGTCGAATATAATACCAATAAAGGAAACCGGTACCAATACGCGAACAACGCGGGATTCCGGGAGCCCCGTCCTATTTCGATGGAAAAGCCCGCTGATGAGTTCCGGATCTTCCTCACCGGAGGCTCCACCGCGTTCGGCATGGGCGCGGGAGGAGAGGCCGCACCCGCTGCTGGATGGCATCCCTCACATACCGGGAAACCATATCGCACATGATGGAGCAGATCCTGAA
Source organism: uncultured delta proteobacterium (assembly GCA_963760985.1). Lineage (GTDB taxonomy): Bacteria > Desulfobacterota > Desulfomonilia > Desulfomonilales > Desulfomonilaceae > JACRDG01. The sequence goes on from CAVXFM010000007.1 coordinate 130,313, forward strand.
CGCCAGCGATCTGCTTCCAGGCAAGAAGATTCGTGTGTACAACACCGCGGTCTGGGGATACGGGTACCAACACCTCTTGATGCGCTATGTGACCAAATTACGACGTTATAACCCGGACATGGTGATTTCCCTTGACGGAGCCAACGAGATACCTTTGCTGTGTAGACTGCAGAAAAACTGGGATTACTTCCAGGAAGGGCAATATAGCTATCTCCTGCGCCAGATCTTCAGTTACAACCGACCGGGTCTCTCGTCGTACCTGACCCTGTGGTTAAAGAACAATACCTATTTCATGAGCTACATCTGGTCCGGAAAGGATCTTTTTGTCGAACTGAATCGCAATACCATCGAGGAATTTCCGGACGACCGACAGGCCCCAGACATGGATTCCACGCCTCAGTCTGTGGCAGCCAGATCCGCGATGGTGGACCAGAACGTGGCCACGGTTATCCGCATGGTGGAGAACTACCATAGTGTGCTGGACAACGACCGCGTCACGCATATCTTTGCTTTGCAGCCGTGGTTTCTATCTGAGCAAGAAGCCGTTACACGAGAAAGAAAAGATTGTGGCAGGCTTGAAAGGCCATCGAGAGTACCACGGAATCCCGTCAGCCAAAATGTACAAGCTGTTCTTGGACAAGACCCGTGAAAGTGCAAACGCCAAGGGGTATTTTCTGGCTGACTTCTCCGAATACTTCGATGATGTGAGTGAGTGGGTGTTCACGGATTGGTGCCACTTGACGGCAGAGGCGAATTACCTTATTGCAAAGGAGTTGTCAAACCTGGTAAAAGAGCGGTTTTTCCAGAAGCCTCTCACCCAGGGCGACCGGATAACTGAAAAAGATCCGTTGTTTTGGGATATTGTCGCTTCAGGCAAGGTGGTGTACGCGCCGCCTGCCGAGTCGGCTGGTACAGGGCCTGAAAAGATGTTTTCCGGGTATCCCAGTGATGCGCTGTACGCATCCAAGGCACCGCGTCCTGACGAAAAACTGGAAGTGGTCGTGGACATGGAAAAGCCTTATCCCGTGAGCCGGTTGCGGATCGTATGGGCGGATGAGGCCTCGGTTCCGGACGAATGGGCCATCGAGACGAGTTCCGATGGGAAGACTTGGCAGACGTTCGTGAAGGCCCGCAAAGATCAGAATGACACCTATGACAGGTGGCCCGGGTACGAATACTACGCGGCAGAGCCCGTGGCTGCCCGATTCCTGAAATACCGGCCGCTCAGCGGCACGCAAAAGACCATACGGCTCAGACTTTGGAGCATGTTTCGGTAGGAATCCATGAACATACTAGGAATTTCAGCCTTCTATCACGACAGCGCCGCATGCCTGATCAAGGATGGCGTGATCGTATCCGCTGCGCAACACGAGCGTTTCACCAGGGTCAAGCACGATCACCGCTTCCCCTCCGACGCAATCACCTATTGCCTGAAGGAAGGCAAGATCACCGCGAAGGACCTTGATTATGTGGTGTTTTATGACAAGCCGTTCTTGAAATTCGAGAGGCTTCTGGAGACGTACCTTTCCTTCGTGCCCCGCGGGTGGGCGTCATTTCTCATGGCAATGCCCCTGTGGTTGAAGCAGAAGCTCCACATGCGCTCCCTTATTGGAAAGAGCCTCGATTACGACGGCAAGATCCTTTTCCCGGAACACCACGAGTCCCACGCGGCCAGCGCGTTTTTTCCTTCGCCGTACAAGCGCGCCGCGTTCCTCACCATGGATGGCGTGGGCGAGTGGACGACCACGAGTTTCGGGGTCGGGGAAGGGAACAAGATCCGCATAGATTACGAACTGAAGTTTCCCCATTCTTTGGGCCTGCTGTACTCCGCTTTTACGTATTTTACCGGTTTCAAGGTCAATTCCGGCGAGTACAAGGTCATGGGACTCGCTCCGTACGGCGAACCCAAATATGTGGATGTCATCCTGAAAGAACTCATTGATGTGAAGGAAGACGGGTCTTTCAGGCTGAACATGGATTACTTTACCTATCCCTACGGGCTGACCATGACGGGCAAGGGTTTCGAGGACCTGTTTGACGGGCCCCGCGTAAGCCCGAAAGCAAGCTCACCCAGCGGGAAATGAATTTGGCCAAGTCCGTCCAGGTCGTCACCGAGGAAGTGATGCTCCGTACGGTGAGGCACATCCACAAGGTCACGGGAGAAAAGTACTTTGTGTCTCGCGGGCGGTGTGGCGTTGAACTGCGTGGGAAACGGTCGCATCTTGCGGGAAGGCCCTTTTGAGGATCTGTGGATTCAGCCCGCGGCAGGCGACGCGGGCGGAGCGTTGGGCGCGGCTCTTTTCGCGTGGCACCAGCTCTTGCACAACGAGAGGGTCGCGGACGACAAGGAAGACGTGCAGACAGGCTCGTACCTCGGCCCCGCGTACTCGCGGCAAGAAATCAGAGAATTCCTCGACGCACGCGGATATCCCTATCACGAACTTCAAGACGGCGATCTGCCCACCACCGTGGCGGATCTGATCGCTCAAGAAAAGGTCATCGGCTGGTTTCAGGGGCGGATGGAATTCGGCCCCCGGGCTCTGGGCTCCCGGTCCATCATCGGCGATGCGCGCAGCCCCAAGATGCAGGCTCAGATGAACTTGAAGATCAAATACCGGGAGAGCTTCAGACCTTTTGCGCCCTCGGTGCTGATGGAGGACGTATCGAATGTCTTCGAGCTGGACCGGCCCTCGCCGTACATGCTCCTGGTCGCGTACGTGGACGAAAAGATCAGGCGAAAGATGACCGCGGATGAAGAAACGCGGTGGGGAATCGAAAAGCTCAACGTGGTACGGTCGGAGATTCCCGCAATCACTCATGTGGACTATTCAGCGCGGATTCAAACCGTGCACAAGAAGACCAATCCCGTGTACCATGAGATGATCAGCGCGTTCAAGGAGAAGACCGGGTGTCCGGTGATCGTGAACACTTCGTTCAACGTCCGCGGGGAGCCCATCGTGATGAGCCCTGAGAACGCGTATCTGTGCTTCATGCGCACGGAAATGGATTATCTGGTGCTCGGACCTTTCCTGTTGGATAAGAAAGCACAACCGGCCCTCAAGGCCGACAGTGACTGGCGAAAGGAGTACCAGCTCGACTGAGCGACACGGTCGTTATGCCGCGCAGCGTTCAGCGAGACACGAACGAATGCCATGAGTATCATCAGTGAAATCAAGGACGAAATAAAGTCCGTCCGCCGCGAGCCGTCAAAGCGGGACCTGAACATATTGGCCTTGCTCTTTTTGGTTCTGCCTGCCGCGTACGGGGGATTGCAGCTCTTCCTGAAAGGGAACACCAAGGGTTACGTCTGGATAGGGGTGGGGATCGCGCTCGGCCTGTGCCGGCTCATCCCCCCGTTATTTCGGGCAATTTATCATTTCTGGGTTGGATTTTCCGTCGTTTTAGGATATTTTATATCTCGGATCCTGTTGACGATCATTTTTTTCCTGGTATTGACGCCAACCGGATTTCTTATGCGCCTTATGGGCAAGGATCCCATGGATAGGCAAAGGGACCCCGCAGGGGCAACGTATTGGAGCCCGAGGACTCAGGACCCGGATACCAGTATAGAACGTTACGAAAAACAATTCTGAATTCCGCCCGTGTCCGATTATTGAGGAGGAGACCGTCATGAGTCTGCTAGGAGAATTGTGGGATTTCTTAAAGGTGCGCAAGAAATTTTGGCTCGCACCGATTCTCATTGTGCTGGTGATTCTGTCCGCGTTCATCATTCTTGCGGCCAGTTCGCCTGTGGCAGCGCCTTTCATTTACACGTTGTTCTAGAATGTACCGACGGACGTGAGAGGAAACCGTGCGATGGTTTCCTCCGCTTCCCTCGCTTGCCTCGTTTGATCCGCGGGTAAGCCGTTCGGGGCTGGTGTATATGTGCGCCCCGGTCCCCCGCATGACCCCGCGTGCAGGAAACCTGCTTGTAAAGGTTTTTTCCTCTTGAGGACTCTTCCGAATAATTCAGCGACGAGCACGAATGGCCATGGTTTAGTCCTGAATGGCGTGAGCTGCACATGCCGGCGGTGATCGTGTATGGACCGCAGGCGAGGAACTATTGCCATCGTGCATTGTCTTGAACCGGACATGGGCTTTTCCACGAGAAGGGTCGCGCCATAAGAAGGCCGGGGCTGCACGGCGTTTCCTGATAAACCAGTGGACCTGGCAGGTGAACTGGTGTAAATGAAAAGGTTATCTTTTGGGCCGCGTCTGATGGTCCCGGGAGGAGTTTATGACACAAGCCGAAAAAAACGCGGAATCTTCGTCCCCTGCGACACCGGTCGCACAATCTGCCGCACAGACCGATAAGAGACCAAAAGTCAAAGGCTTTACGTACAAACTCACGCGGTTTGTACTGGTCTGTTTGTACATAGGGTTTCTCGTTGCGACGATCTTTGCCGGCCTGGCCGCGGTGGAATACTACGCGTATCTGCAGATCAAGAAGTCCAACCTTGGCGAAGCTTACAAAGGACGCAGTCTGGATTCGGCCCGACTCAGCTCTCAGAAGGTCGCTCCTCAGGTACGGGTACGAGCCCACGCCCGGGTTTGCTGCAGTGCGCAATACGAGACTGGGCAATTCCTTTGAATACATCAACGACGAAAGCTTCAAGGACTTCAAAGACGTGCCGATGGAGAAACCGGCAAACGAATATCGCGTGATCGTGACCGGCGGTTCGGTGATCTATGGCCGTGGGCCGGTGCCTCCTACGGACAAGATCACGGACTACTACGAGGTTACCTTTCGCTGGACCATTCCGCATATCCTCGAGAAGCTCATGAACGTGGACCCTGCGATCCGTGAAAAAATTGGCAATAAGAAAGTCCGGGTAATCAATGCGGGCGTGCCGGGGTACGTGATCCAGAATAACCTGACGCGCTATCTCGGTAAGCTCCGATTGTATCACCCCGATCTCGTCATCTCGCTGGATGGAGCCAACGAGCTCCATACCGTGGCGCGGCCGCTCAAAGACTGGAATTACTTCACCGAAGGCCCGTACTGGGAGGTGGTCAGCGAAGTCATGGACATGGGCCGCAGGGGCTTGGAGAATTATCTGTACTTGTGGCTCAAGCGAAACACCTACTTCTTTACCTGGCTGGCCATGCGCAAAGGCGAAGGCCCCGGAACGCTCGATGAAAACCGCGGTTTTGCGTCGCACCCGCAGGATCCCACCCCGGAAATGATGGAAATGCTCCACAGGAACATTGGTCAGGTCGCGGACACGGAAGCGATTTACCACAAGGTTCTGGAAACCGATCACGTGCCTCACATCTTTGCCGTCCAGCCAATGCTCAAGAATTGTAAGAAGAAATTCACGCCCATGGAGCAACAGGTTTACAAACTCACTGGCATGGATAAAATCGGCTTCTATTACGCGAAACCCACGTACGAGGAGATTGTGAAGCAGATCAAGAAAAGGTGCCAGGAAGAAGGCCTCGACGTGATCGATATGGTTGGGATCTTCACGCCGGTTACGCAATGGGTGTGGACAGACTGGTGCCACCTCACCAACGGCGCGAATTATATTATTGCTCGCGACCTCTTTTACGAGGTGAAGAAACAGATATTCCACCTGCCCGTCTCTCCGAACGGAGCGTTTGACGGCCCGCTGGATTCCTACTTTACGGATTACTCCAAGGAGGCCACCGTCCTGGTGAACGGCCAGCCTGCAGACAGGGGTTTGCACATTCTGAAGGGCTATCCCGGCAAGGAACTGCTGGCAGTGAGCGCGTCGCAGCAGGAGAAGGCACCCGGCGTGACGCTCGATATGGGAGCAGTGGTACCGGTGTCTCGGCTCAGGATCGTGTGGGGCGACAAAGATTCCGTGCCCAAGCATTGGCGGATAGAATTTTCTCAGGACGGCACCAACTGGAAGTCCTGGATCACCGAAGCGGATGTGCACACAGATGCGTACGATCAATGGCCCGGATTTCGAATACTATGCCGCGTCCGACACGCCCACGAGGTACGCACGTTACGTACAGACAGGCGAGGATCAGGCACACGAGATCAAGTTGCGTCAGATCAGCCTTTTCCGTTAATCCGGAGGAATTTTTCGCGCGTTTCGCAGAAAAACCTTGGTTTCGGTGAGGCGAATCGAGTATAAAAAGAAGTTTAATATTGGTTCTCCGCGGGGTCGGTCTCCCCTCAACCCGCGGGAGAGGGAGTTTCAAGGATGCGAAAACTGAAATCGTGCCGGGGCGCGGCCAAGAGGTTCACCGTCCTGAAAAGCGGAAAAATCAAGAGAAAAAAGGCCTATCACAGCCATATTCTTACCAGCAAAGCCACCAAGCGTAAGAGAAACTTGAGACACGGCGCTCTTATCGACCAAAAAGACGCGAAGCAGATCAAGCGCCTTCTTCCTTACGGATAAAGAAGAGCTCTCGTGGGTGCCATTGCAGGGATGCCATTTTCTTTTCGTGGCTGAGTGGGATTTGTCTCGTTATCCAAGGAGTGCGTAATGCCAAGAGTACGTTGTGCGCCTGCCAGTAGGGAACGGCGCAGAAAGATCATGAAGGCTGCCAAGGGGTTCGTGGGTGGCCGCAGCCGGACATTGAAGGTTGCAAAGGAGACCCTTGAGAGGGCCCTTGTGTACGTGTATCGGGACCGCAGAACGAGAAAACGCGATTTTCGACGTCTGTGGGTCACCCGGATAAGCGCGGCTACGCGGTTGAACGGCATGCCATACGGCCGTTTCATCCAGGGGCTCAAAAAGGCGGAGATAGGGCTGGACAGAAAGGTCCTTGCGGATCTGGCAGTCATGGACCCCGTGGGCTTCAGCAGCATTGTGCTGCGAGCCAAGACCGCTCTTGAGGCTTGATTACCGCAGTCTGCAACCGCACGGGGGAGACGGACGCGCCACGGGAATGTGTCGTGGCACGTACGGACCATGGGAGGCATCGCAGGGGTCTTATCCCACGCCTTGTTCGACAGGGAATGACCTTTACGATGGGTATGATTGCCATCCGGCCGAACCAAAGAAATGCGCGCAGAGATACAAGGGTTCAGGCCGGATAGTTATGTTCTCTGTTCCCATAGTCAGATCTCACCCACCTCTTGGGAAGGCTTGCGCTCGTGCGTCAGTCATGCCGAAAGTGAACAGCGGTCTTTGCGGGCCGCTTTTTTTGATGGGAAGGGGCGATCATGAGAGACCAGCTTGATCAGCTCAGACGAGACTCCATTGCCTTGATGGCCGCTCTGAAAGATGAAAAGGCGCTGGCGGACGCGCGGACGCGCGTTCTGGGCCGCAAAGGGGACGTGACGCGCATCCTCCGAGGATTGAAGGATCTTCCCCCTGAGGAACGCTCCGCTGCAGGGCAGTTGGCCAACCAGGTCAAAGCCGAGCTGGAGCAGGCCTTCGATCGAGCGGAAGCCTCTTTGCGCGCAGAAGCGGAGCGTCGGAAATTAGCCTCCGAATTCGTGGATGTGACGCTGCCCGGTCGGCGTACCTTTGTCGGTCGCGGCCACATTCTCAACCGAGTCACCGACGAACTGATCGAGGTATTCGGAGGGCTTGGGTTCCAGTTGGCCGAAGGTCCTGAGGTTGAACTGGATTATTACAATTTTGAAGCGCTCAACATCCCGAGAGACCATCCGGCCAGAGACATGCAGGACACGTTCTATTTCTCCGACAATGTGGTGCTCAGAACCCACACGTCACCCGTGCAGATCCGGACCATGGAGAAACAGCAGCCCCCAGTGAGGGTAATCTGTCCGGGAAAGGTCTACCGCCGGGACGCGGACATCACCCATTCCCCGATGTTCATGCAGATAGAGGGCCTGTGGGTGGACAAGAATATCTCGTTTGCGGACCTCAAGGGTGTGCTTACGGAGTTTGTCCACGTGTATTTCGGAGAGAAGCTGAAATTGCGCTTCAGGCCAAGCTTCTTCCCGTTCACCGAGCCCTCCGCGGAGGTGGACATCCAGTGCGTGATCTGTGGCGGGAGCGGATGCCGGACCTGTTCATCCACCGGGTGGCTTGAGATCTTGGGCTCTGGAATGGTCGATCCGGAACTGTACCGTTTTGTGCATTACGATCCTGAAGTGTACACGGGTTTCGCGTTCGGTATGGGTGTTGAGCGGATAGCCATGCTCAAATACGGGATTCCTGATATCCGGCTCTTTTACGAGAACGACATCAGATTTCTCAACCAATTCTAATTTATCACGTGAGGCCCGGATGCGAAGGGACACGCGACCGCGGGATACACGTCGCTGGCGTTCGCGGGCAATGGGTCTGCACGAATGCAGCCGAAGGGGTAGGACCAAATGCTCGTCAGCTTGAACTGGCTGAAAGAGTTCGTGGACATTGAAGAATCCGCGGAAGCGATTGCCGATCTTCTTACCATGGGCGGCGTGGAGGTAGAGCGTGTCGCGCGCGTCGGAAATGGGCTGGACAAGATTCTTACCGCGGAAATCAAGGCTATCAAACCTCATCCTCAGGCCGATAAGCTGAGCCTTGTGCGCATCAGCCTCGGAGACCGGGATGTGGAGGTGGTCTGCGGTGCGACGAACATACGCGTGGGGCAGATCGTTCCCTATGCACCGGCCGGAGCCAAACTCCCTTCGGGCCTCGAATTGACCGAAAGAGAGATCAAGGGCGTGCGTTCCGCTGGCATGCTGTGCTCGGAAAAGGAATTGGATCTCGGGGAAGACGCGTCGGGTATTCTGGTGTGCGAACCTGATACGCGAGTAGGCGTTTCGCTCGTTGAGGCCCTGCCGTTTGTCGAAGACACGATCCTGGAGACGTCGGTCACGCCGAATCGAGGCGATTGGCTATCCATTCTGGGAACCGCGAGTGAGGTGGCCGCGCTTCTCGGCAGATCGTGGAGGAAACCGGAATTCCAGCTTGTGGAAGGACCCGTGCCTATCACTGAACGCGCCCGGATCGACGTGCCTGACCACGACCTGTGTCCGCGGTACGTGGCAACCATGGTGGAAGGCGTGCGCGTGGGGCCATCGCCCTTCAAGATCCGTTTACGGCTCAGTCGTTCAGGCATGAGGCCTATCAGCAACGTAGTAGACGCGACCAACCTCATTCTCCTGGAGTGTGGGCAACCGCTCCACGCGTTCGATTATAGCCTTCTGGAAGACCGGAGGATCGTGGTAAGGCGCTGCGATCCCGGCGACACGTTCGTCACGCTGGATGGACAGGAACGCAAGCTCCCCGACAATGCGCTCATGATAAGAGACGGCAAGAAACCGGTTGCGCTCGCGGGAATTATGGGCGGTCTCAACTCGGAGATCAACGACAGGACCAGCGCGGTGCTGATTGAAAGCGCGTGCTTCGAGCGGTTCGGTATTCGGAGGACAGCCAAGGCCCTGGGAATGGGAACCGAAGCATCGTTCCGGTTTCGAACGTGGAGTGGACCCTGAAGGGAGCCTGTGGGCAGCGCGCCGCGCCGCGCACGTGATTCACGAGCTGGGAGGCGGGACCATTCTCTCCGGCCATCTGGATGCGTACCAGGTCCCTATTTCGAGGCCTCCGGTAACAGTCCGGCCCGCGCGAATGAACCGTCTGCTAGGACTATCCCTGACGACGAAGCAGATGGCTTCCTACTTGGACCGTCTGGGGGTGAGCTGTGAGATTGGAAACGGCCCGGACCAGTCTATCTCCGCGACGCCTCCTTCCTGGCGGTGGGATCTGGAGCGGGAAGTGGATGTGGCCGAAGAGGTAGCCCGGGTTCACGGCTTTCAGAATGTACCCGTGTCCATGCCTGCGTATGTGTCCGCGCCGGACAAAACTCGTGAAAATCATCATTGGCTCCGACGCGTTCCCGATCTTATGAATTCCGGCGGTTTTACGGAAATCGTTACCATGTCCTTCGTGTCCGCTGACGCGGCCCGGGAATTCGTGCCGGAAACCGGTGGTGCTACAGGACTGCCCCTTATGAACCCATTGACTGAGGACTACGCGGTGATGAGAACGTCCTTGGTTCCCGGGCTTCTGGCCGCGATGAAACGCAACGTGAGCTTCCGATGCGCGGACCTGAAGCTCTACGAAATGGGAAAGACATTTACTCCGTTGGATGGACAGGAACTCCCCCGAGAGGATCTCCGGTTAGGAGGACTCGCCACCGGAGCGCGATACCCTGCGCTCTGGAACGTAGCGCGTGAGGAGATGGTGGATTTCTATGACGTGAAGGGCGCGCTGGAGAACGTTTTGGAGGGTCTGGGCGTAGCTGACGTCACGTTTGAGCCTTCACGTGTGAGCTTCCTGCATCCGGGCAAATCTGCGGATTTAATCCTGGAAGGACAGAACATAGGCTATGTGGGGGAACTGGTCCCGTACAAGACCCGGAACACGATTTGGCCGGAAACACTTATATTTTCGAGATTCTCCTGGAGCCTCTGCTCATTCGAAGCCGCAAGGAGACTGTTTTCAGGCCGATTCCTCGCTACCCCTATATAGAGAGGGATTTATCAGTCATCATTGAAGAGAAGTATTCATGGGATGAGATTAAACAGTTGATTTCACGTTTGGGGCATGATATTATTACCTCCGTGGTCTTATTCGACATTTATCGAGGCGAATCGATTCCGGAGGGGTGCCAGAGTGTGGCCTTCCGGTTACGATATCAGTCCGAAGATCGGACTCTGACCGACGAGGAAGTCCAGACGGTCCATTCTCTGGTGGCAAATGTCCTGAAAAAGGAATTGGGAGCCGCCATGAGGGAGTGAAGCCGGTTCGGCCGATTCGTGAGGGTGTTGGGCAAGCCGGGCATTCATGCCAGCACACCGTAGGAATCCGGTCGGATGGATTCTCATTGTAGGGGTGGTCAAGTTATGACTGTCGCAATTCCCGAAAAACAGTATTTCAAGATCGGCGAAGTCAGTGAAATCCTGGACGTGGAGCCGTATGTCCTCAGGTACTGGGAGTCGGAGTTCAAAATCTTGAAGCCAACGCGCACCCGCGCTCGGCAACGGCTCTACCACAAGAAGGATCTCGAACTCCTTATGGAGATCAAGCACCTTCTCTACGACGAGAAATTCACCATCGCCGGCGCCAAGAAGCGTCTCCAGGAGATGAAGAAGCAATCGTCCGCGGAGAAGAAAGCCAAGAAGGCCGGAAAAACGGCCAAGACGAAGGAAGAAGAACTTGAGGCTCCAGAGATGAAACTGGAGAACTCTCCTATTTCGGATCGATCCGATTACAGGGACATCCTGATCGAGATCAAGAAGGAATTAAAGGAACTTCGGGCCATTCTCGAAGGATGACGCGTAGCTGTTGGTTTGTCGTCGGGGCTTGCCCGCGTAGGTACTCATACAAGACAAGGGGTCAGGAAATGAGCACACCGATGCATTGTCCGGGTTTCGAGGCGCACAAGAACCTTTCGTCCTTTGTGTGTAAGTGTCCCAATTGCGGAAAAGAAATAGAAATCTTTTCCGATGAATTCGACAAAGATCACGTCTGCAAGGGCTGCAAGCAGCCGGTAGATTTTTCCAAGTGTTCCCTGGAAGCTGAGGGCAGTCACTTAGGCTAACACTCAAGCTTTTCACTCGCAGTTACTCAGCAGAGGGCGCGTCAAGACGTGCCCTCTCTTCGTTTGTACAGAAAAGAGCCGATGACACCGCAAAGAACAGAGAGACGCCAATCTCATGGCCGCACTTTGGCACTGCGCGTGCGCAATTCTTTGACCTCAAGGCTGTCTGCATGTAGAATGACCACTTGCTCCAAGGAGTATTTTCTTACCCTGGGGAATGGGTAAGGGCCACGTAGGCCGAAGACCAAGGGGGTTAGAATGGCAGGGGAAACGGTACTTGTCGTTGAAGACAATAGGCCCAACATGGAGCTTGTTACCGCCTTGTTGGAGGCTGCCCGTTGTAAGGTCCTTCAGGCCTGGACTGCCGAAGAGGGCATTAGAATTGCCGGCTCTCAGTCTCCGGCTCTCATCCTTATGGATATTTCCCTACCCGGGATGGATGGTCTCACCGCAACCGTCGCGTTGAAACAGGACCCCAGGACAACGCACATCCCTGTGATCGCTCTCACGGCCCACGCAATGAAAGGGGATGAAGAGAGGGCCTTGGCAGCCGGCTGTGCCGGATATATTGCCAAGCCGATCGACACGAGAGCGTTTCCCAAAGCCATTGCCGTGTATCTGCAAAACCCGATGGGTATCTAGTCAAGCTTTGGCTCTCGCCTTTCTCACGGGGGGTCATCATGAGCGAACCGAAACGCATACTCATTGTCGACGACGAAGAGCAAAACCTGGATCTCTTACAGGCATTCCTGGATTCCTTCGGACACGACTCGGAAATCGCTCACAACGGCTTTGAGGCCCTGGCCAAGCTCAATCCCACCGTGGATCTTGTGCTTCTTGACGTGATGATGCCCTGGATGGACGGTTTCGAGGTGACGCGGCGCATCAGACACGATCCTGCGTGTTCAGACATCCCTGTCATAATGGTCACAGGCCTCAGCAGCAAGGAAGATCGCTTGGCTGCGGTTGAGGCCGGCGCCAACGACTTCATTACCAAACCCATTGACAGAGTCGAGCTTCGGGTTCGTATGGCATCCCTGCTCAAAATGAAAGAGGCGCAGGATGCTATCAAGCGTCATAGGGCGGAACTCGAAGCCACGGTGGAGAAACGAACCGCAGATTTGCGAGACAGCGAACAGAGATACCGCACCCTGTTCGAGACCTCTCTGGATGCCATCCTCATCGTTGATCAGCAGAACAGAATTACCGATGTGAACCGAGCTTTTCTCGACCTCTTGGGCTTCACTCGTGAGGAGGTGGCCACACTCAATCCCCGGGAATTGTTCGCGGATCCGGGTGATGCCGCGAAACTCCACCACGAGATCCTGCAGAAGGGATCGCTAAGAGATCAGGAGTGGAGAGTCCGTACCAAAGACGGCACAGAAAGGGATTGCGTATTCACCGCGACGTTGCGTCGTGAGCCGGATGGCCGCGTGATGGGATATCAGAGCGTCATCCGTGACGTCACAGACCGTAAGAAAACTGAAAAGGCCCTCAGAGAATCGGAAGAAAAATACCGCCTCCTGGTGGACAACGCGAATGAGGGCATCATCGTGTGTCGAGATGGTCGGGCTACCTTTGTCAATGCCAGAGCAGTCAAGATCATGGGATATTCTTCAGAGGAGTTGACATCCAACCCTTTTGCGGAATTTGTGCATCAGGAGGATCGTCCCACCTTTAATCGCTCATGGGAAAGCGAAGGGAACGCACAGGAGTTCTCTGCCCCCTTGATGTTCAGAATTGTGGATAAACAAGGGGAAACCAAGTGGCTGGAAATGAAGACGGTGCTCGCTCACTGGCAAAGCGTCCCTGCGACCTTGAATTTCCTCGAGGACATCACCATCAAGAAACAAGTCGAAGACGCGTTGAGAGAGAGCGAGACTCGTTTTGTACGGTGTTCGAGTCCGCGCAGGACATCATCTTTATCAAGGACAAAGACCTGAGATATGCTCATGTGAACTCGTCAATGCTCAAGGTGCTGCAATGGCCGCGGGAGAAATTGATCGGAAAAACCGACGAGGAAGTGTTTGGCCCTGAAATGGGCAAAGACCTCCGGAACCTGGAACGCCGCGTCCTGGGAGAGCAAATCATCGAGACTGAGCGTACTTTGCTCGTGGATGGCAGATCGATTGCCTTGAGTTGCATGCGAGTCCCGTTGCGCGATTCTACAGGAAAGGTGATTGGCATTTGCGGAATCGCTCGCGACGTGACGGAACGAAAACACAGAGAAACGGAGCCACCCGTTCGAGCCAATGAATACGCGTCCGAAACCATGCGGGCTGCCTTGGAACAGGCCTTGGTGGCGTCAGGCACCGATAGTATCGTACTCTTTCTTGGGGAAAACGGCAGCGGCAAGGATTACTTGGCTCGGTATGTTCACGATCGTTCGCGCCGCGCAAGTGGTCCCTTCTTCAGGATCAATTGTGCGTCCCTGGATGCGAACATGGCGGAAACGGAGCTTTTCGGTGAGGACATCGAGTCTCTTCCCTGGGGGCAAGGCCGAAAACGCGGAGTGTTGGAACTGGCTGAAGGAGGGACTCTTCTTCTCAACCAAATCGGATACCTGTCTTCGGAGCTTCAGGCCAAGCTCGTAAGCTTCCTTGACTCGAAAACATTCTGTCCGAAGGGAAGCGAGCGGACTATCACCGTAAACACGAGGATCATAGCTGCCACGGGCAAAGACTTGGAAGGGGAAGTCGAGAAAGGGAATTTTCGGAAAGACTTGTATTATTTGCTCGACGTCTTCCCCATTCAGGTTCCTCCGTTACGTGCCAGGAAGGAAGACTTGCCGCTCCTTGTGAATCATCTCCTTGAGGCGTTGGCAGTGGACATGGGGGTGCCGACGAAACCCGCGGTGACTCCTGAGGCGCTGGCAATCCTGGCCAATTATAAGTGGCCCGGAAATGTGAGGGAATTGCGGAATGTGTTGGAGCGGGCCTTTATCCTGTGCGACAAGCACCGCATCACACCTGAACATCTGAGTATCAGGGATCACGTGTGCGCGTAGGAGATACTCGGGATGGGACGTGTGAGGAAAATGACGCTTTTTTTGTGGCCAAGGCCGTCACACGGCCAGGGGAAACGATCAACGAGGATTCGTTTGCTGCCGTAGGCGGAGCGTGTCATCTCTGGTGTGCATTCTGACTCGTTCGGAAACATGCAATAACCTGTCGCAATTATCGAGAGCCTTGTGAGGGAGATCTGGGGGGAAATGCCGTTTCGTCCAAAAGGTTTCTTGAGGCGGATTGACCGCATCCGAGAAAGGGTGATCGCTGAGATCGAATATGGACAGCCCCAATCGCAAGAAAAGAATCAGGGTCCTGGTCGTAGACGATTCCGTGTTTATGGGTATGCAAATTGCGAGAATTCTCAATGAGGCTGACGATCTAGAGGTGGTAGGTCGCGCCAGAGATGGCGTTGAGGCGCTGAAGCGGTTGGACGAACTGGAACCGGACGTGATTACCCTGGATGTGGAAATGCCGGAAATGGACGGCATTACCGCGCTCAAGCACATTATGGTAAAGCACCCTCTTCCCGCGATTATGGTGAGTTCCGCAACCACCGAAGGAGCACGAACCACATTTGATGCCCTGCGATTCGGGGCTATTGACGTGGTAGCCAAGCCCTCGCGCTTGGACTCGGAAAGCCTCGAGGCTCAGAAAGTAGCGCTCATCACCAAGGTAAGACGCGCTGCCGCCATTTGGACCGGCAGTGCACGGTACCGAAAGCCTGCTGCCACGAGTGCGGCTCTGGCAAGGGTTCAAGGTCCTCTGCCTGACGAGACCACACGGTTTATCGGTATTGGCGCCGGCGCCGGCTGTTTTTATTCTCTGTTGCGGGTGATGCCTGAGCTCTCGTCTCATTTCCAGGACGTGATCATTGCGGTCCTCAGCGTGCCGACTCGTCAAGCGGAAGCGTTTGTTAGCTATCTTGCGGAGTGCAGTAGCATCCCGGTAAGGGACGTCTGGGAAGTGAACGTGCTGGAAAAAGGGACATGTTACGTGTGTTCGGTCTATGACGGAGTTATTTTGGGACGGGACGGCAGGGGTGAGTTGACGCTGGATCTGCACCGAGATACAGACCGTTCGGGCCATGAGCGCGCGGTCGACCGATTGTTCAAATCTCTCGCGCGGCGAGGTGGGGTCCCGCGCGATAGGGGTCGTCATGACGGGTGACGGTCAGGACGGCACCGCAGGGATCACTGAAGTGCGAAAAGCAGGAGGAATCGGCATCGTCCAGAGTCTCGCGAACTGCATGGATCCGTCCATGCCTCTCAATGTGCTGAGGAAGGGATCCGTGGTCAAGACGCTTCCCGACTTCGCCATGGCAGAGTTCTTCATGGAACCCCCTGATTCGCAGCGGGATTCTATGCCGACATATGGAGATGGAGCAGTTTCCTCTCTCCCTGTGGTTGAGGAAGAGTCGTTTTCAGGGTACGTTGAAGGAGTGGATATTATCGAGTATCTGCAATTCATGTTGTTGACCGGACGCTCGGTGGTCATCGAAGTAGTTCCCGCATCCGGGTCGCGGGGTCGCATCTTCGTGCGCAACGGCAACGTGATTCATGCAACCTCGAAAGGATTACAGGGAGAACAGGCTCTTTATGAATGTCTGGCCTCTCGCAGTGGGAGTTTTTCGAATTTCCCGTGGCGCGAACCCACAAGGACCACTATTGATAAACCCGGCGAGTTTGTGCTCATGGAGGCTGCCCGGCGGCGGGACGAGGCACTGGACTTGACAGCCGAACTCAATGTTTGATTTGAAAGGATTTTCGCACGAATGAAGGCGCTCTTAATAAATCCGACCGCAGGGTTTCTGTGTATTCGGTCTTGAAGAGTCATTATGGCTCACCGGCAAGAAGTCCGGAGGCCCCCCACTCGGATTGATCACTGCAGCAGCCCTCTTCCCCAAGGAATGGAAACTGCGGCTCGTGGACCTTGCCTGTCGGAAGCTCACCGATGACGATTGGAACTGGGCAGACATGATCATGCTGTCGGGAAATTATCTGCACCGATCGAGCCTGTTGGCGCTCGTCGCGGAGGCGAAACAACGACGCAAACCGGTCACTGTGGGGGGACCGTATGTTTCTTCCGTTCCTGAGGAGGTGCGCGACGCGGGCGCAGACTTTGTCGTGGTGGGTGAAGGAGAAAACACCATTCCACTGTTTGTGGAAGCGCTCAAAGCCGGCAAGAAGCAAGGGTTGTTTCGGAACGAAGAGAAGCCCGACATGGCCTTGTCGCCCATTCCCCGCTTTGATCTGCTCAACAGTCGTTTCTACCAACACGGTCAGATTCAGACTCCGCGGGGTTGCCCGTTCAACTGTGAATTCTGCGATATCATCACGCTTTATGGCCGCACCCCGCGGTTCAAAAGTCCGGCGCAAGTGATTGCGGAGTTGGAAGCGTTGTATCGTCTCGGATGGCAGGGGCCTGTGTTTGTGGCAGACGATAACTTTATCGGCAACAAGAAACATGCGCGGGACACCCTCGTGGAGATGATCCAGTGGCAAGACCGAAGGGGCAAGCCGTTCTCTTTCTTCACGCAGGCGTCAGTGAACCTGGGTCAGGACATGGAGCTTATTGACCTGATGACCGCGGCGCGGTTCGGAAACATCTTCGTCGGCGTGGAATCTCCCGATCAGGAGGTGCTGACCCTTGCCGGAAAAAGTCAAAACGTACGCCACCCTTTGGTGGAATCGTTGGACACCATAAACAGGAAGGGACTGCCGGTGCTGGCAAGTTTTGTCATAGGCTTTGACGGGGAATTGAAAGGCGCGGGCGATCGCATCTCCGCGTTCATGGAGGATACTGCCATTCCGATTGCGCTCCTGGGCACACTGTGGGCCTTGCCGAACACTGCTCTGTGGCAAAGGCTCAAACGCGAAGGACGTCTCTTGGATGACGCCAAGCCGGATGACATCCTCATTGGCGGGAAGTTTAACTTTGTCCCGAGCCGCCCGGAGTCTGAAATACGTGACGACTACACACGCGCATGGGATTTGCTGTATGAGCCGTCGCGTTTTCTCGCTCGCGCGTACCGATATTTCCTGACAATGCGGCCTACGCGCAAAGCCTTGGCGAAAAAAGGACAGCCTTCGGACCACCCTGTAGCTCCTAAGGCTGCTGCACCGTTCAGGGACACGCTTTTGGACCTGCGCGCCTTCTTCATCCTCTGCTGGAGGATGGGGATTTGCTCCAGCTTCCGAATACAGTTTTGGAAACAATTGATCGGCATGCTTCGGAAGAACCCGAGCCGCTTCAGGCAATACATCGTGGCTCTCGGGTATGGTCCGGATATGTTTCGCATACGAGACATGGTCCTCGCAGCCAGCGCGATTGATAAGAACAGCCGCGAAATTGCAGAAAACGGAAAAAGTGCTGCTGCGCTATGACCGTCAGAGCAACATGACCAGTTTGCGGGCGGACGACGAAAATTCAGACCGATTGGTGCCCATTTTGGGTTTTCGGGATCGATTCGGGACATAGGCTTTAGGTAGGGAAACGGTTCATCGGATGTCCAGGCAACCGTCGAGCCGCCCGACTCAGTAGCCTATTGACTCTGCCGAGTGCGGGATTTGTTCCGCATCAGGGACCTGCTGCCTGTACGCAGAAAAGCAAATCGGGGCGCAAGCCTGTCATTCGCTGCCAGATAGCGCTACGTGCTATGGTCAGGCAGGTTCCATGTCTCGACCAAGAATGGCGAGAGCCCGTCCTCAAACCCGTTACAAACAAAGGAAGATCTGACCGTGAAAGCACTACTCATCAATCCCGGAACTGACGTACGCAATAACTGGCTCTCGGAGAGCATCTCTCTGCGAGGCAAGAAGGTCCTTGCTCCCCCTCTCGGGCTGCTCACCGCTGCAGCAATGTTTCCCAGTGACTGGCAGTGCCGATTGGTGGACGTGGGTATCCGTCCGGTGACCGAAGATGACTGGCGATGGGCTGACGTCGCAATGTTGACAGGGAATTTTCTCCATCGGAAGAGTTTGTTGGACCTTATTCCGGAGGCGAAACGACGCGGAAAGCCGGTTGTCGTCGGGGGGCCCTATGTGTCGGGCGATCCCGAGGAGGCACGCAGGGCGGGCGCAGATACCGTGGTCATGGGTGAGTCCGAGAATATCATGCCTCAGCTTGTTGAGGCCCTGGAAACAGGTAAGCTGAAGCAGGTGTTCCAAGCCGATGAAAGACCTGAAATGTCAGCGTCGCCAATTCCGCGATACGACCTACTCAAGGACATGGCATACTACAATTTCATGTCCGTGCAAACCACGCGAGGATGCCCGTTCAACTGCGAGTTCTGCGACGTCATCACGCTCAACGGCCGCGTTCCCCGGTTTAAGACACCCGCTCAGGTAATTGAGGAGCTGGAAAACCTGTACCGGCTGGGATGGCGGGGAGAGGTTTTCATGGCAGATGACAATTTTATCGGGAACAAGAAGAACTCGCGAGAAATTCTTCTCGAAATAATCCGGTGGCAGGAGGACCATGGTAAGCCCTATGCGTTTTTCACTCAAGTGTCGGTAAACCTCGGGCAGGATATGGAATTGCTCGATCTCATGACCGCGGCGCGTTTCAGTAAGGTTGTCGTGGGAGTGGAAACACCCAGTGAGGATATACTTACCCGCGTTCGCAAGACCCAGAACGTGCGCAACCCCTTGCTGGAGTCGCTCACCAACATCATGTCAAACGGTTTGCCTGTGGTAGGGACCCTCATGCTGGGGTTTGACGGCGAAACGAAAGGCGCTGGCCAGCGCATTGCAGATCTGGTGGAAAAGGCCAATGTGCCGCTTGCGCTCCTGTCTACGCTTACCGTGATTCCCCGTACGAGTTTGTGGGATCGGCTGAAACAGGAAGGTCGACTGCTCGAGGGTGCTGACGGCTTTGACGGCTGGATGGGAGGACAGACGAATTTTGTGCCCACACGCCCTGCCTCAGAGATTCACGATGAATACGTCGACCTTTGGGGATATCTTTACGATCCGAGTCGATTTTTGGCCCACGTGTACCGCTGTTATCTCAACATGCGCCCCACCCGCAGGGCCATGGCCAAGACCCAAGATGAACGTCCGAAGGCAACAGCCCCCCGTCCCTGGGCGGACCGGTTGCGCGACCTGCGGGCGGCTGTTTTCATTCTATGGATCTTCGGCGTTCGTGCGAAAACACGGCTCCAGTTCTGGAAACAAGCATTTGGAATACTCAGGCAAAATCCCAGCCGCGCGGTCCGGTACTTTAATGACTGTGCGTTGGGGATTGATATGTTTCGCATCAGGGACACACTGATCGAGAACCGGAAGATTACACGTAAGTCATCGAATTCTGCCTCCGCGTGACAAATCCCAGAGGATTGCGCCTGGAGCAGGCTGATTGACGATCCAATGGCTCGAAACGAGCTTAACAAAAGGCATGTATGAACAGAGAACGTAGCTTTGGCAGGTCGTATTTTTAGGCTCATTCGGAAGAACCCGGAATTCATCCCCACTGCCCTGCGCATGGAGTACCGCCATCGATGGGGTATTGACGCGGATCGGCGCCGTCGACCCGGCATGAGCGCGCCGCCTACGAACCTTTCCATCGTGCTGAGTATGCGGTGCAATTTGGCCTGCGTCATGTGTCGGCAGATCCGTGGAGCTGACCAAGGCGCGGTGCATAGAAGCTGGTACGATTTCGGTCGAGAGCTGCCGATCGAAGTATGGGTGCGGCTTCTGGATCAGGTCGCTGCGTTTCGGCCGTGGTTGTTCGTGACCGGGGGTGAACCCCTCCTGTATCCCCATTTCAAAGAGTTCGTCGAGGAAGCGAGAAAGCGACGGCTGTTGGTTCATTTGCAGACCAATGGGACCTTGCTCGCGGGAGTGGCTGATTTTGTCGTCAGCATGGGCGTGGCTGCTGTGAACGTCTCTCTGGACGGGCCTCCGGAAATCCACGATCGGGTACGAAACAAGAAGGGCACGTTTGAGCGGGTGGAGCAAGGCATGGCAGCGCTCCTGGAGGCTCGGCGGCGGCTCAAGAGTCCCGGTCCCATCATTTCGTTCAACTTCACCATTTCCAAAACCAATTTGCCCTGGTTGGAAGAAATTGTGCCCCTTGCGGTGCGGCTCAATGCAGACTGTCTCCAGATCCAACACACGATGTTCGACTCGATCGAAAACGTTGCCGCACACAACCGGTTCTTCACTCCCGAGCGGGTCCGTGAACTGGGATTGGAAATTGATTTGCCGTCCATTTCCGACGATGAGTATTACCAGAACGAGTTGGGGCCGGACGATCTCCCCAAGCTGAAAGCAGGGCTGGAAAAGGCGCGGTCTCAAGCCAAGGGCAAGATAAAGCTCCATTTTATGCCGCAGATCCCCACAGAACTGCTTGAACCGTACTACTTTGACCTGAACCATCCGTTCATCCAGGGCTGCGATCACCTGTGGAAGACTACTCGCATACTCGCGGACGGCACGGTTTCACCTTGCCTGAACATCATAGTGGGGAACATCGCGGACACGCCTTTCATGGACCTTTGGAACGGCCCGCGCATGGCGAGCCTGCGAGGACTTGTCCGCGATCGGCTCTTGCCGGGATGCGCGCGATGCTGCCAACGCCATTACACCAAGGCCAGCCGCGCCTTTTAGATTGATTGCCAAAATTTGTTTCCGATGGCATTCGCGAGGCCCGGTGCGCGGGCAGGGGCACCTTTGCGCGATTCACTTTTGAATTGGTAACTTGGTGCAGGCTGCAGACTGGGAATCTCATTCGTCACGGACGACGCAAAGCTGTCTGATCACTGCGCCCATGAGCACCCCCTGCCCTGCCGTCTTGTACCGCTGTGCGCAAATTCACGTAACGAGACGGAGGGAAATTTCCACTGCGTCAAGTCGCTTTGCACATGGTGCGTACACGCGTGATGAGGCGCGGGGGTGATGTGTCGCGTCAGAACCCGAGAGTACCGGCTTCTGGTACCAACCACGTCAGACTTTGGAGGATCAAAAGTACCCTTTTCCCTTTGGGGCGTCGAAGAAACCGCAAGTTCATCGCGTTCGTGGTCTCGCGTTTTCGGAAAAGTGCAGCGGGACTCGGGATTTGGCGACCGTCTCTCAGTATTCCGCTCCCTCGGCCTTGAGGACTTTTACCACTTCGGCATGGCCCGCGGAAAAGGCCCACAGCCAGGCAGTCCACCCGTTTCTGTCCTTCGCGTGAATATTCGCTCCCCCTTCCAAAAGCGCGCGCACCATCTCCACGTGACCTTCTGATGCGCTTACGATCAAAGAAGACGCACCGTATTCGTCACGGGCCTCCGTATCAGCGCCTGCCCTGATCAGTTGTCGTCCTATATCCGCGAATCCCCGACGAGCAGCCCTCATCAGTGCGGTACGTCCTATTCCGTCCTGGGCGTTGACCTTGGCTCCTCTGCGCACCAGCAGTTCCACCAGTTTGGGAAACTGCCGTCGAGCGGCCTTCATGATGCTGGTAGCGCCATACTGATCAGTTGCCTCCAAATCGGCTCCCCGATCGACGAGGAGTTCCGCGATCACATGGTTACCTACCGACGAAGCCCACAACAGTGCGGTCCAGCCGTAGTTGTCCTTCGCGTCCACCTCAGCACCTTTGCTGAGGAGTTCTTTCACCACGCGGTCGTGGCCCTTCATCGCGGCTTTCATCAAGGGAGTCAACCCGTCGAGACCGCGGGCGTTGGGGTCCGCTCCCTGTTGTAGGGCTCGCTCCACCGCGTCAACGTCGCCTGATTCGGCAGCTGTCAACAATTCGGAATCCATGTGGTAAACCCTTTCCAGGAGAGGAAGCTGCTCCCATGCGAGATGGTCTCACGAGAATCTCGCGGTCGTTCGCCCCTTTCCAGGCCGAATTTGCAATGATCTCGGGACCGGATAGACCGGTGTTGCACACCGTTGCGGCTCCTCCTCAATGTATCCCGTGAATGAGGATTGCGTACGCAAGCTAATACGTTTGGGTTCAAAAATCAATTCCCGTGACCGCAGTGAGACAATGAGAAGCGTGTCGTGCGACGGAGTACAGTTCTCGTTTATCAACTTCCCCCTCCCTTGCTGAACATCATGTTGAGGCTGATGAGCAGGCCGATCGGTTCTCCTGAAGTCCTCGGATTTCCGCGGCTTATTCCTTGTCCCTCACAGTAAAAGCATATTGCCGGGCCTCCAAAGCGGTCCCACCTACAAGCCCTTTCGTGCATCCCGCAACAGATTATCCAAGAATGGTGGAACACTGGCTGGCAAAAAGCGATTTGTCCAGCGCCTTCCAGTACGCATCTTCCGGCGTGATGCGCTTAGTATCCACCAGCATCTGAAGCGCCTGATCCATGCTCTGCATGCCTTCGCTCACGCCTGTCTGAATAACGGACTGTATTTGGGCCAGTTTGCCTTCTCGGATCAGGTTTCCTACTCCGGGATTGCTTATGAGAATTTCCACCGCGGCGAACCGGCCCTTGCCGTCCGCTCCCTTTACGAGTTGTTGAGCGAGCGCGGCCTTGAAAGATTCGCTGAGCATGCTTCGAATCTGGTTCTGCTGGTTTGCGGGAAAAGCGTTGATGATCCGGTCTATGGTCTTTACCGCGGAGTTGGTGTGAAGGGTGCCGAAGACCAAGATTCCAAGCTCTGCGCAGGTTAAAGCCAAGGAAATGGTTTCCAGGTCACGCATTTCCCCCACCAGGATGATGTCCGGGTCTTCCCGGGAGGCCACCCGCAACGCGTCCACAAAACTCCTGGCGTGGGTGCCTATCTCCCGTTGAGTGATGAGGGATCTGTGGTTCTCGTGTACGAATTCGAGAGGGTCTTCTATGGTGATGATGTGCTTCTCGTCGGTGCGGTTGATCTGATCGATTATTGCGGCCAAGGTGGTGGATTTGCCGGACCCGGTCGGACCGGTCACCAGAACCAGTCCTCGGTGAATTTCAAAGAGCCTTTGCACACCTGGTGGCATCTGGAGCTGCTCGAGGGAGAGGATATCCGTGGGAATGACCCTGAACACGGCACACAGTCCCTTCATGGTGTACAGGTAGTTACATCTGAAGCGTGCCACACCTTCGATTTCATAGGCCTGGTCAAGCTCCAGCGTTGTCGTAAGCCGTTTCTGCTGATCCGGGGCGAGAATCTCGAAGAAAAGCTGTTGGTTAATCTGGTGGGAGAGCGGGGCGAACCTTGTGGGCACCAGGTCACCTTTGAGCCGCAACAGGGGAGGAAACCCCGGCACCATATGAAGGTCGGAGGCGCCTGCTTTGACCATTTGCACAAATAGGGGATCTATCTTGGCCATAAAAGCCACTCACTCCAGGTTCCTCACATAAAACGTTTCCGGTTCTCCACGTTTTTGAGAGCGGTTTCTTTGTCAATCACTTTTCGGGCCAGGAGATCCGCGATCGCGTCATCCATCACCTGCATTCCCAGGTTGCGACCGGTTTGCATCACCGACGTCAGCATATGGGTCTTTTCGGTCCGAATCATGTTGGCCAAGGGTCATGTTCCTATCATGATTTCGCACGCGAGGGCCACCCCGGTTCCGTCGGCCCTGGGAATGAGTCTTTGCGTGATGACGCCCCTCAGACCTTCCGACAACATGGCTCTGATCTGATTCTGTTCGTCGGCAGGGAAAGAATCGATGATCCGGTCCACGGTTTTCGGGCCCGACGACGTGGCCAGGGTGCCGATGACGAGGTGACCGGTCTCTGCCGCAGTCACTGCCAAGCGTATGGACTCCAGGTCACGTAACTCACCGACCATAATCACGTCCGGGTCTTCTCTGAGGGCAGCTTTGAGCGCGTTGGCAAAAGACTTGGTGTGAATGTTCAATTGTCGCTGATTGACAAGCCCCTTTTTTTGAGGATGCACGAACTCGATGGGATCTTCGACGGTGAGGATATGAACAGGACGCCGTGAGTTGATGAAATCCAGCATGGCTGCAAGAGTCGTGGATTTCCCTTGACCTGTCGCACCTGTCACCAAGATAAGGCCTTGATGGAAATCACAAAACTTCTGCACCACGCTAGGCAAGCCCAGTTCGTCCAGGGTGGGAATTTGCGGAGGGATGATGCGAAACGTGGCATCCATGCCTCGCCGCTGGACGATGACGTTCCCGCGGAACCGTGCGAGGCCTTTCACCTCGTATCCGAAATCCAGTTGAAGGTTCAGTTCCAGGATCTTGCGCTGGGTAGGCGAAAGGATCTCGTAGATGAGATCGCGTGACACATCCGGTGTCACTTCTGCAGACTTCACGATCTTCAGTCTGCCGAATTGACGGATGATAAACGGACTTCCTGAGGCAATGTGCAAGTCGGATGCCCGGGCCTTTGCAGCCATCTGCAGCACCGAATCTATTTTGGCCATGTGCCGTCTCTCGTGGTATCTCAGAAAATCATGGTTCAGCCATGGGTCGCGTCCGAGGGACGCTCTGCCGGTACCTCGTCTTCCCCTAAGACGGTCTCGCGAATGGCCCGAAATGCGCCCTCGACTTCCAGGAAAGCGTCCACCACCTCAGGATCGAACTGCAAACCACGTTCCGCACTGATCTTCTGTAGGGCTTCGCGGTGTGAGTAAGCCCTCTTGTAACGGCGTTCCGTAGTCAATGCATCGTACACGTCAGCAAGGGCAACGATACGCGCGGACAAGGGTATTTGGTCAGCCTTCAGACCGAACGGATATCCGCTGCCATCCCAGCGTTCATGGTGATAATACGCCACGTCTCGCCCTATCAAGAGATAGTTCTCCCCCTCACCCACCTCTGCCGCGGCATCCTCAAGAGCCTTGCCGCCTGCAACCGCATGCTGCTTCATGATCTCGAATTCGGCATGACTGAATCGCCCCGGATAGAACAGAATGTCATCCGGGATCGCGACCTTGCCGATGTCATGAAGTACCGAGCACTGGACAAGATCCTCTATGAATTGTCCATTCATGGATTTCTTGTACCGATCGCGCGCAGAGAGCTGGTCGCAGAGGACTCGACAGTAATGCTGAAGTCGTTTCAGATGAAATCCGGTTTCACCGTCTCGTGATTCTACGAGGCGGGCCAATGCAAACACCGACGCCCCTTGGATTTTCTTGATGGTTTCGTTGGACTTACGAAGTTCCTCTGTCCTGATGTCAACTTCGTGTTTCAGGAAGACCGGGTAGTCCCTTTGAAATCGGCGCAAATGGCCGTGTTCCATCCCTTTCTTGACAGTATTCACCAGGATTTCGGGATTTATGGGCTTCAGCAGGAAATCGTGCGCGCCTTCGCGCAAAGCGCCCAGGGCATAGTCAAGATCGCCGAACCCTGTGACAAGAATTACGGGGACCGTATTGTCGATGGCCCTCACCTTCTTGAGTACTTGAAGGCCGTCCATCTGAGGCATGCGGATATCGGTGATCACCAGATCCGGCAATTCGCGGTCAAAGGATTCCAATCCTTCCTTCCCACCCCGTGCCGCGTGAACCTTGAAACCGTTCAGGTCGAGCAAATCCGACAGCAGGCCCAACACGGCCTCATCATCATCAATCACTAAGACGGACCCCGGGGACCGAGTATTCCCTTTGGTAACCGATTCAATCTCCAATGAATCCGATGGATCGTCGAGACGAGCTGTCAAAACTTCTGCTCCAATCGGCATAATACCTGGAAGGGACGATCGTCGTCACCAAGTCCTTCGGACGCCTACCTTGAGCGTCCCGTCACCATGAACTGCGGTGCTTAAAGTTCAGAGTCTGGGTGTGATCGGCCCCTCTGGCCCCCCCGCCCTCCCGGGGAGTATGGATCTGAACAGGCATGAAAAGACCTGCTTACCCCTTCACTTTATAGTTGGGAAGCGCCGGTGTCAATCCTGAAACGCTCACTTGAGACACCAGACCATGAAACGGCAGACTCTCCCGGTTGACAGGTCTCGCATGCTGCCTTACCTGAATGGCTGAGAGGCTGTGACGCAACCCCAATTTACTTGGACTCTCTCAGAGACATGGAACGATGACTCGATTCTTGCGGCATCTCATACCCATGCGTTTTCAAGCGTACAGTCCTGGCGGCAAACCCCTTTCGCTACGAACGGCCTGGCCTGACTGCGCTTCAGAGGCATGCCGCCGACAGACCCAGGTCACTTACGTGATCGCGCATCGAACACAAGGTTCTTCCGAGGAGAAGTCCTCTATGGAGCGCTCTGAAGAACCTGCCTGCGGGGTCGTGATGAATGCCCGCAGTTTTCCGTGTCGCGTTTCGGACCCTGTGAGGGGTTACGCGGCAGGCCCTCGAAGGAACGACATGATGGAGAGGCTGGGGTGCGTGGGTCCATGACACGGCCCGCGGTTTCGCCCTGTGCCTCAATATGGGACCTCGTTATTCCGGATGTGAAGTCGAGAACCCGTGGATAGGAGACTGACATGCGAACAGACAAATTCACCTTGAAATCTCAGGAAGCACTGGACCTTGCCCAAACTACCGCGGCGAACCGCGGCAACCCGCAGGTGGAAACGGAACACCTGCTTCTTGCCCTCCTCTCGGATGAGCAAGGCGTCTGCCTGGAGATTCTCAAGGCGCTCAAGGTGGATCCCCAGAAGATGCGCAACGAAGCACTGCGGGCTGTGGAACGCCTTCCGAAGCAAAGCGGAGCCTCCGCGGACAGATACTTCTCCAATCAGCTCAGGGCGTCTCTAGAGGCGGCTTTCAAAGAGATGGAACAGCTCAAGGATGAATATGTCTCGGTGGAACACCTCCTTATTGCCCTGACGCAAAGTACCGGAGCGGCAGCAAAGATTCTCGGCGCGAACGGCGTCACCAGGGACAAGATATACATGGCGCTGACCGAGATCCGTGGCACTCAAAGGGTGACGGATCAATCTCCTGAAGAAAAATATCAGGCGTTGAAGCGCTTCACCCGCGACCTGACGGAAATGGCAGCAAAGGACAAACTCGACCCGGTCATAGGCCGAGACGACGAAATCAGGCGCATTATTCAAGTGCTCTCGCGAAGGACCAAGAACAACCCTGTGCTCATCGGCGATCCGGGCGTCGGAAAGACCGCTATCGTGGAAGGCCTCGCGTCACGCATCGTATCCGGGGACGTACCCGAGACTCTCAAGGGCAAGCGAGTGCTCGCCCTGGATATAGGCCAGCTCATCGCAGGAGCCAAGTACAGGGGTGAATTCGAAGACAGGCTCAAGGCGGTACTCAAGGAAGTGACCACTGCCGAGGGAGAGGTGATCCTCTTCATCGACGAGATGCATACCCTCGTGGGAGCAGGAGCAGCGGAAGGCGCAGTGGACGCGTCCAACATGCTCAAACCTGCCTTGGCCAGAGGTGAACTCAAATGCGTCGGTGCTACCACGATCAACGAGTACCGCAAGCATATCGAAAAAGATGCAGCGTTGGAAAGGCGCTTCCAGCCCATTTACGTCGCGGAACCTTCGGTAGAAGATTCCATCACGATTCTCAGAGGGCTCAAGGGACGGTACGAGTCGCATCATGGGGTGAGGATTCAGGACGCGGCCATAATCGCTGCGGTGACCCTGTCGCACCGGTACATCACCGACCGCTTCCTGCCGGACAAAGCCGTGGACCTCATCGACGAAGCATCGTCCCGGCTCAGAATCGAGATCGATTCCAAGCCCACCGAGATCGATGAGATCGAGCGCCGCGTGATCCAACTCCAGATCGAGGAGCAAGCCCTCAACAAGGAATCGGATGCAGCCAGTAAGGAGCGACTGAACAAAGTACGCGACGAAATCACGCGCCTCACCGCGGAATCTGATGTGCTGAAAGAAAAGTGGCAAAAAGAAAAGAAAATCATCGCAGCAATCCGAGAGCTTCAAGAGCGCCTGGAAAGAGTGAAATCGGATGAGGCCAAAGCCCGGCGAGACGGTGACCTCAACCGGGCTGCGGAGATCACGTACGGAATGATGCCCGCTCTGGAAAAGGACATCTCACAGAGAAACGAAGAGCTGTCAGAACTTCAAAAAGACGGAGGCCTGCTCAAGGAAGAAGTGGGGCCCGAAGACATTGCCGAAGTGGTGGCCAAGTGGACGGGAATTCCCGTTTCCCGTATGCTCGAGGGAGAGGTGGAAAAACTTCTTCATATGGAGGAACGGATCGGCCGCCGGGTCATAGGGCAGCGAGAAGCCATCATCGCGGTGTCCAATGCGGTGCGTCGCGCGAGGTCGGGGCTCCAGGACCCGAATCGACCGATCGGATCCTTTATCTTCATGGGGCCTACGGGCGTCGGCAAGACCGAACTGGCACGTGCGTTGGCCGAATTCCTTTTCGACGACGAACAGGCCATG
This sequence comes from uncultured delta proteobacterium, assembly GCA_963760985.1. Classification (GTDB taxonomy): domain Bacteria; phylum Desulfobacterota; class Desulfomonilia; order Desulfomonilales; family Desulfomonilaceae; genus JACRDG01. Next base: position 159,051 of record CAVXFM010000007.1, read on the forward strand.
GTACGGGTAGATATGTCCGAGTACATGGAGCGTCACTCTGTGGCCCGACTCATCGGAGCTCCACCGGGTTACGTGGGGTACGAGGAAGGCGGATATCTTACCGAGGCTGTGCGGAGACATCCGTATTCGGTAGTGCTGTTCGACGAGATCGAAAAGGCTCACCCGGAAGTCTTCAATGCGCTTCTCCAGATCTTGGATGACGGCAGGCTCACTGATGGCAAAGGCCGCACGGTGGATTTCAAGAATTGCATCGTGATCATGACCTCCAACATCGGTTCGTCAGAAATCCGTGAATTTGCGGGAAAAGACGAAGAAAAAATGCGTGCGCAAGTGATGGAAGCGTTGCGGTACAGCTTCAAACCGGAGTTCTTGAATCGGCTGGACGACGTCATCATCTTTCACGCGCTCAGCAGAGATCAGATTGGATCAATCGTGGATATTCAGATTGGCCGAGTGAACAAACGCCTTGCAGCGAGCGGCCTTACGCTGACCCTGGACAGCAGAGCAAGGCAAATGCTCGCCAACGAAGGGTTTGATCCCGCGTATGGTGCTCGACCGCTCAAACGAGCGATTCAGCGACTCATCGAGAATCCGTTGGCCCTGGAAATCCTTTCCGGCAAATTCAAGACCGGCGACACGATTGCTGTGTCAGGAGATGGTGACCGTCTGAAATTCGCTCTGGCTTCTTCATAGGCCGGGCCACGTATGCGGTGTGGTGCATGTGAGGCTGCTTGCCTTTGACATCCCCCCTACCCTGCCCTGATCAAGGTGGAATTGCCTATGCCCTTTGCCCCCTTTGGTTCAAAAGGGGGCAAAGGGAGTCAGGGCCATGAATTGGGAGCGAGTCTTTCTTCGCCCCTACTCGACTATTTCTCGCGCAGGAATTACGAGATCGATAAGGCCCGCTTCTCGATTTCGCCAAAGATGCGGGATCGTATTGAGCCAGAAAGAGCCTTTTTCGATACGCCTCATCCTATGACCATATGGAAACAACATACGTGCAAGTTTCAGCTCCGTTCCTCCTGCACGGACGACTTTCGTCATGTGTTGCCAGCACGTCAGTGGCGCCCGAAGGTGCAAACCGTCGAGCAAAAGCCTCCAGATAACCTCTTGTCAACGAACACGGAAATGGTGTGGAAGCAGTCACCCGATACCGAACAAAGCCTGGCCCAGCCTCTTGCTGAACGTCATAACCGCCTGGAGAACCACCGCGATGCATTTTCCGAATTATTTCGTTCAATGCCAACATACATTCCTCAAAAGTGCGAATGTCTGGCGGAATTGGGGCTCTCTTAGCTGCCTGCTCACCTACTTGGGAAAGTATTTGATAGCCAAATCGCTCCTCAATTTCCTTTAGCGCATCCAGAGTTGGTTGAAGCAAGCACCAAGCCTGCGGGTCGATGTCCGCGACCTCATGTTTCAAGAGAATGTCTCTGATGGACTTTTGAACACTTTCAGGAAAGGCAGTCCAGATGGAAACTATCATTCCCCCAAGGATCTCCAATCTCGGAGACGATGCTACGTACTCAGCCATAGTAATCCTCCCGTGATCACGTAACACTTTGATGAAATTACACAAAAAATGACCCCGCGGTGCCAATCACGGGGCCATTCATGCTTTTTTTACTGTACTCTCACGCATATGTTCTGTCAACACTTATGAACCGGAATTTGCAGGGCTTTCCTCATTTCATCTTTGGCCGGATTCAGAGCCGCAGGTTTGATCTCCAACTTCGGGCCGGTCAAGTGAAGTCAGAATTGAAACCGGCTCGTGGACACCAGAAAGGTCCCCTTGCCGAAGTACCCATAAGGGGCGAAGACCCTCGAACCATGTTCAGTGAAAGGTGTTATCATGACAACCGGTTTCTTGACAAAACCCTGTTGCAGGTGGTACGCCAATACTATCATTTTCAGGCACGTATCGCACAAGAAGGGGACAGGTTATGATGAAGCACGGTTTTCGCGGATTGTGGTGGGCTTTTTGCGCGGGGTTCCTTCTGGTTGGTCTTTCCGCTCCGGGATTTTGTTCCGGCCCAAGCGGGGAGGTTATCATTTTCCACGCAGGGAGTCTTACGGTTCCCCTTGCTCAGATGCAAAAAGAGTTTCAGGCCAAATACCCTCAGGTTCATATCACAAGGACTGCAGGCGGGAGTTCCAAGATGGCAAGATTGATTGTAGAATCAGGAAAGCCTGCGGACATCATGGCCTCGGCCGACTACACGGTCATCGACAAAACGCTCATCCCCGGGAAAGCTTCCTGGAACGTGAGATTCGCTACCAATCAGATGGTGCTCTGCTATACGGACAAGAGCCACTACGCGAAAGATATCAGCGACAAGAAACTGGTATGACATCCTTGGTCGCAAAGGGGTCAAATGGGGACACACCGACCCCAACCTTGATCCGGCAGGTTACCGCAGTCTCATGGTCATCAAACTGGCCGAGATTTACTACAAGAGCCAAGGATTGTACAAGAAACTTCTTGACAATCGTCCTCAGGAGCACGTGTTTCCCGACGGAGCGCAATTAGTGGGGAAACTCAAGGACGGAGCACTGGATTATGCATGGGAATACCTTTCCGTGGCAGTCCAACATCAGCTAAAATACGTGAAGTTGCCCGATAACATTAATCTCGGAAATTATACCTTTGACGACTTCTATCGACAAGCAACGGTTGAGGTGAGCGGAAAGAAGCCCGGAACAAAAGTCAAAAAGAGCGGCAAATCTATCACGTACGGAGTTACCTTGATAAAAGACGCTCCGCACAAAGAAGCGGCAATTGCGTTCCTGCAGTACATGTTGAGCCCCGATGGCGGTCTGAGAATCCTCAAAGAACAAGGGCAGCCGCCATTTATTCCGAGTCGAGTTCCTTCGAAAGAGATGAAAGAAAAGCTTCCTGCTCCGCTGAGAAATCTTGTCGAAGTGAAGGAATAATGGGTTTTTCCGGAAAGGCACCCCTCGCGGGATTTGATGCCAAAGAAGCACGTGTTCTCAAGGTGAAAGACGAGTCATTCTTCATGCGGGCCCTTGGGGAGCCCCGGCTTTGACCATACACAAAAATAGGGAATGGTTCACCACGACAGACAAGGAATGAACCACCAAGGCTCAAGGACACAAAGAAAATGGGGAATTGGTCTTTGACCTCTTTGTGTCCTAGTGACTTTGTGGTTTGATTTTGCGCGTTCCACAAAGGGTGGCTCTCAACGATTACCGTTGAGGGATGTAAGCGTAGCTTCTCGTTCCTACCATGACAGCGCGTAGATATTCCTCCGCGGAAATCCATGTCCAAGCTCGACCTCATGGCACGGATCATTCCTGCGCTCCGTGGTCTTTGAGCAGTTCCACCACTCCTGTGTGACCTCGAGCAGCTGCCTGCATCAGCGCGGTAGCTCCGTCCTCGTCCCTGGCATTGACATCCGCTCCATGACTCAAAAGAATTTTCACCACTCCCGTGTGACCCCGAGCAGCTGCCCACATCAGTGCGGTGGCTCCTTTCTCGTCCTTGGCATGGACATCCGCTTTTTGATTCAAGAGAATCTTCACCACTCCTGTGTGCCCTAGAGCACACGCCCACATCAGTGCGGTGGCTCCTTTGTCGTCCCTGGCATTGACATCCGCTCCCAGGCCTAAAAGAACTCTCAAGTCCTCTGCATGGCGTTGTTTGACAGACTCGATCAAATCTTCACTAGAATCTGCGTTCGCCACGCTCCCCGTCACAAGGAACATGGCGAATCCAATAGCCACGGCTTTCGCTGCGAATATCACCGCGGCTTGTCCTGCAAATCTTTTCCGAATCATGGCTACGATCCCTCCCTCTCATTGAATGAACACATCAAGTCCTCGATCTCCTACGCTGGCGCAATGGACCGCGGATCACTCTTGTCCTGTCCGTTCTGTGCCTGGCTCCCTAAGGGGCTTTCACTCGTGTGCGTCCCGGCCTCCGCAACGGGGCGGCACGCGGCCCCTTTTCCGGATGTGTTGATTAGATACCCCTCACAGACGGAAGCCAATTCTCTCAAGAAGACTCCCTGGAGTCGTGGGATCGGTTCCTTATTCATTTAAATGAATCTCCCGTTTTGCCAGCCGGTATATGCCCTCGATGATCACCGCAATTGCCACCATCCCTGCCAACACCCACAACTTCATGGGTCCGGTTTGCGCTGTCTGCCAAGCCAACGCACCTAACGCTGCTATACACGCGATGGCTCCAGCTGACGAAATCCAGCCGCGACTTTTGGTCTGTGATGCATGCCGCGCGTTGGCAATGTTCACGGCCGCGAAGATCAGCAGAAACCCGGCACTGCCCAGCGTCGAAATGCTGGTCAGGTCAAAAGCGTTGGCCACGAACAGCGTGAGACCCGCGGTGATCAATACCCCTTCTATTGGCTCACCCCAGACTTTCCGCTCCAGGATGGCGGGCAATTCGCCGTCGCGCGCAATACAGTAACTCAACCGAGCGGAGCCGTAGATCGTGGCATTGATCGCGGAAGCGGTGGATAACATCGCAGCGATCGCGATCAGTGTGAAGCCTGCCTGCCCGAGAAAGGGCCGGGCGGCTTCTGCCAACGCGTAATCCTTGGCCGCCACAATCTTATCCACAGGGAGATTGCCCACGGTGACGAGTGCCACCAGCACATACAGTACCATGACGAACCCGACCGCCGTGTAATACGCGCGCGGCAGCGTCCGCGCCACGTCTCGCACATCGTGAGCGGTGTTGGCGATTAACTCAAACCCTTCGTAGGCCACGAAGATGATCATCCCGCCCGCGGCCAACTGTAGTGACGGCGCCCACGAGCCGGTCGTGACCCGAGAGACGTGGATGCCGGCAAACCCGACGCCGACAAAGAATAACAGAATCGCCACTTTCAACCCAACGATCCAGTCCTCTGCTTTGCCGATCACCTCCGCGCTGAACAGGTTCAGTCCGGCAATCGTCACCACGCTGAAACAGATCAGCACGTGTTTACCGGTCGCCTGCCATCCCTGCGGCAAGAATGTCGCGCCATAACTGCCAAACGCAAAGGCATACAACGACAGCATCACCACGTAACTCAACCACAGTAGCACGTTCAGGCTTCCGGTGAACATGCCCGTGCCGAACGCGCGGTTCAGGAAGGTAACCGTTCCCCCGCGGCTCGGATAGGCGACGGACAGTTTTGCATAGGAATAGGTCGTTAACAGCGCCACCCCGCCCGCGAGCGCAAAGGCCACCGGTGTGCCGCCGTGCGCCAGTTCCACCGCCAGCCCCAGGACCGCAAAAATTCCGCCCCCGACCATCCCGCCCACGCCGATGGCCACCACTGGCCAAAACCCAAGCTTGCCCTCGCCTGCTGTGCTCATGTGCCGGTTGTCTCCTTTCTTAGGGAAAGCCTCCCTCGGTGTTCTCCAACTCAATACAGATGACTGGTAACGGTTCACCGCAAGGGATAGGGAAGGAACCACCAAGGCACAAGGATCCAAAGAAAAGAGAGCATTGGTTTGTGACCTCTTGGTGTTTCAGTGACTTTGTGATTTGATCTTCCACGTCCAGCAAAGGCTCGCGCTGAGCCACTACATTTTGTGTTTCGCAGACATGGGTTCGCTCCTTAAATAACGCCATATCGGCAATTGTCGGTTTCCGTGTCCTGACGACTGCATCCCATAGCTTCGCGAGAATGCCATGTTTCAAAGGTCCAGTTTTCGAGTTGGACCTCGAAGAGTACATCAGATGCACGATCGTAACCGGAGTATCGGGTACTGTAAACGGGAAAGTGAATCCCGGGCAAATGCAACCCAGGCTCCCCATCATACTGTTGGGAGGGAATTAGCCATAGCCGAGATCACTCATTACCCTGTGCTAAAGCGCGAATACACTCATTGACTTGAACGAATGCGCGTTTACTCCGTCACAAAGGACTATACCTCAAGGAAAAGTGAGGCGGTTGGACTTGGATGCTTGAACTCGCGGTACGTGCGGCATCTTCCCGTAGTGAAATACGCGAGCCCTGAGGGGATTTTGGCACGGGTTTGGCCATGGAGATCGGGCCAGAATTCGGTACGAGTGGGTGAGAGGAGAGAATCGGTCGGCAATATGTTGCTATGGAGTTCGGAACGGGAAACGAAAGGCAAAAGTTGAGGAAAGGTGTCAACCGATCTGGCCACACGGCAGTCAATGGCCCTGGTATCTCCCTTGACACATGGCATTGCCTTGTACCAGTGTGTGCCCTGCCCTCGGGTCGCTCCTTCCGCCAGCAACCCGGGCGGGCTCGCACGTGTAAACTCGCCCGGGTCCTGGCTGTCCTCTTCTTTCCGTTACCGAGGCAATTCGCCGCCGACCCTGTAGGTCAGTCCGCTCCACCCTTGGTACAATTGCCGTGATACATCGCGCTCGCACCCTGCTGGCAAAGCCCGGTCGGCGAGGGGCCTGACAGGCAGTTCACGTTCGCGTCTCCCCCATCCCTACAGATCCCTGGTGCGCCCGTGCCCGCGCCGCCACTCACTCCTTCCAAATCATCGCCTTCCACCCCTTGGGATTTAGGTTCTTCATACGCGCCTTTTTTCTTCTCTTCGTCCGACATGGCTTCCTCCCTTCTCATTCATGGATTTGATGCCTCTTGAACGAGAGGTCATGTTGAGCGACCTCATTCTTTTTACTCCTTCATGCCACAGCGACAGCCTTGTCGTCAGGCTCGCCAGCGAGGCGGGTGAACGGAAAAAGTCCCTTGGCGTAGGCCTGTTCGCAACACCAAGACAGCGCCCAAAGGTCATTGTTCGCATTACAGTTCAGCGCCTTCCAACGCTCCGTCAAAGCAGCCTTGCAGTCCCCGTATCCATTCAGGGATTTCAGCGTCCGTGCCGTCGAGACTCATGGAAACGAAGCGCCGCTCATGCGATGCGATAGATCGAGCCAACTCCGTAGTACAGGTCACTCCATTGGTTTCCATGGTGAGAAGCAATTTCTCTAAGCAAACGTAATCCGTCGGAAAGGCGTCACTTGAGCTGCCGACACGGTACTCAACAGCTCTGGCGTCTTTTCCGGCCAATGGCATTGCTGAGCGCACTTGCCCTGCTCTGAAGTCGCCGTCCTCAATTCTCACAGACACTCGCTGCCCACCGGGCCGCACTACTGGCCTACTATGGCAACCCCATCTCAACGGGACCGCTGAAAGCAACCAACAACAAGATCAAGACCATGCAACGTAAGGCGTACGGATATCGAGACCTTGAATTCTTCACCCTCAAGATCTACGCCTCTCACAACATGGAATACGCACTTGTCGGATGAGCCCCAAGAATTGAGGGACGAACCCCACTAACACGGGATTTGATTCTCTTGCCCGTCTGTCTGTCCAGATCTAGCTCGCTCCAGCTTCGGAAGTTTTGCGAAGCTCCGGGGTGACGAATCACTTCTACACCTACCGTCCGCGTGCCACTCCACCCTGCGTGCAAGTGTATGATTTTGGTGAGGGGCCGGTACGACACGCCGCACTTGCACTTGCGCCCGTCATGCAGTCTGGGTCGTCTCCAGTGCTATTGCCCACGCCCCCTGCTACACCTTCCAGTTCGTCGCCTTCGCCATGAGATTCTGGCTTCTCATACTTGCCGTTTTTCGTTTGTTCATCTGACATGACGTTGGTCCTTCCTACCGATGGATTTGATCCCTCCAAAAAGAGGGATCGAGTAGCGAACTCCTCGTTGCTTTCGGCCTCTTATACGGCCATGGGCAGCCAATTACTCGTATCCGTGTGCGCCATCACTCAACCGCCGGGCGCCCCACCACCCCGGCAACTCCCCATTCCGGGGCTCGCCCCAGGCTCATAGCCTCCAGTAGCTTTGCCGGTGACTCCAGGGCCGTGGGTGCAACTGTAACCAAAACATAGGTGAGCCCCCGCCTTTGCCGGGGAGACTCCCAGAGGTTTTGCCGTGCGCTGCGTTAGCAAGCGACAGTGGAAGCGGGAAGCGCCTCCGAATCCACAACGGGTCTACAGCGGTACCAAGATACCTATTCACAACCGCATCGAACAGCCCCTCGTGACCGAGGAGAACACTCATAGGCCGCCGCCGAAGGGTACTCAGTCCGAGACTGGAACACCGGTCGAAAGCGACGGGACTCTGCTCGCCCTTCAGGGCGCTCTTCGATGGCCCCTTTGAGGGCTCACGGAAATAAGCCCCCGGGGGGGCTCTGCCGGGGGCCATTTAACTTGCCTTGGCACCGGTGTCACATCGTTCCTGGGCGCCTGTGCCGAGCTTCCCCTGAAGCCTTCCATTTCGTAACCGCCTATTGCCTGAGATTCGGGCTTTTCACAGTCATTTTCAGAGATAGCTTTCGTCCTTTCCCTACATGGATTTGAAGCCTTTTGAAATTCCTTTTCCCGGTGAACTTTCAGTGAGGGGCAGTCAGTTTCGGAAAAACGTCAGGTCCCGCGCGTTACGAATTACCTTCTACATGCCACTCGTCCCCGATGAGCATTTCGCTGGCCCCGCGCTTGTGCCATTGGTACAATTGCGGTAATGGGGTGTGCCTCCGGTGGCGCAAGTTATAGGGTCACCGCCCGAGCCGCAATAGGTATCTTGCCCGGGCTGTGATCCACCGCTGACGCCCTCCAGTTCGTCGTCTGCGCCGTGAGATTCTGGCTTTTCATACTTGCCGTTCTTCTTTTCTTCGTCTGACATGGCTTTGCTCCTTTCTGTACGTGGATCTGACACCCTTGTAACAAGGGGTCAATTGTAGACTACGACCTCATTCTTGTTAGGCTTTCATGCCACCTCAGCGCCCCGGCGTCCGGAGGCTTCAGCGAGGCGGCTGACCGGAAAGAGTCCTCTGGCATAGGCCTGCTCGCAGAACCAAAACGGCGCCCAGAGGTCTTTGTTCGCATAATAGTTCTGCGCCAGGCAACTCCCCCGGCACCGGGAGCGCATGAGGCACTCTGCGCAGATTCCCTTGAAAGCCTTGGGCATGCCTTCACGGATCTCCTTCAACACGGGGTTATTGTCCCAAACTTCCTCCAGGCGATCGGTGCCCGCATGACCGAACACCATCTCTGGGACTGTTTCCCCGATTCCGCACAACGCGTAGGTTGCATCTCCCAAGACCCCGAGAATGCCCAGCACACCACAGGTTCCGCAGCCGTTGCCCTTCGCACCGTAGATCGTCCCGAGTGGACGAAAGGCCATGGGATGGTCGAAAATAAGCCTGAGTTTGGCGGACTTCCTCAGGTCATTCTCCACCCACCGGCCTAGTTCGACCAGCTTTTCGATGGGGAGCGCCTCTTGGGATTCGTGCAAGTGTTCTCCCCGTGAGGTGGGCTGCAGGACGTTGAATTTTAGCGACTCCGCGCTCAAGGATTCCGCGAGTCGCACCATTGAAGCCATATGATCCACATTTCGGCGCATCACCGTCATGATGACCTGAGGATTCAAGCCTGCGTCCACGAGGTTCCGGATGCCTGACAAAGCACCGTCAAAGCAGCCTCTTACACCCCGAACCCATTCATGGGTGTCCGCGTCCGTACTGTCGAGACTCACGGAAACAAAGGGACGCTCGCATGCCGCTATGGATTGAGCCAACTCGGGCGTACAGGCGACACCATTGGTTTCCAAAATGAGAGGCAATTTCTCCACGCGAAGGTAATCCAGTAATTCCTTGATATCAGGATGGATGAGCGGCTCTCCTCCGGTCAGTTTGACACTGGACAGTCCCAGTGGCTTTGCCTGTTCTATAATGGAACGAAACATCTCGGGCGGCAACGAAGGATGCACTTGGCCGTCTCCCTGAAACTTGGGAGTGATCCAGCAGTGGCGGCATCGCAGGTTGCAGCCTTTGGTCAGGTAAAAATAGAGCGTGTTGAGAGGGTAAGGACGGCTCGCAATCTGTTCGGTGTCAGCCATGGCAATTGCCCCCGTTCGGCGATGATGCGAAGTCTTCTTCGGGCGGCAAAGTGCCCCCTGATTCGAGATAAGCCCTGAAGCATGAATCCGGGCTCGGATGCCAGGCATCGTGCACTATCGTGTACGAGGTTGCCGGGCAGTCTCCCGTGCAGTAGGTTACGTACGGGCATCCGCTGCAGAATTTGAACGACGAGAGTGGAATTTCTCTTCGTTTTCTGAACCGATTCAACTCGGGATGATCCTGCCAGATTTCCGTGAGGTCGTCCTCGTGGATGCGGCCGAGGGCCATGTCCGGCATTTGGACGCACGGCACCATCACCCCATCGGCTCGTACACCTATCTTGGAAAACGATCCTCCGCAGCCAGTCAAGAAGCCTCGACCCGGAAGCGAGGGCAATCCTTGCTCGCGAGCTCGTTCCATCGCGCGCCATCCTCGCGCCTCGGACAGCGGGCCGGCGTTGGCGGATATCCGTCCGTCGTATTTGCGGGAAAGGGCAAGGAGCGACTTCATCGCGATAAGACGTTCTTCTCCGGTTAACTGGACTTGTTCGGCGTTCTTTCGGCACAGACCGAGATGAGAGGCCGAATTGGTGCCGAATGAAGACAAGCCGAAATCCTCGAGCAGGAGCCGAGCGACATTGTCCAAGTCTCGCACGTTTCCCCGATGAATCGTCACACGTACGGTGGCAGGAACCCCATGCCGTTGCAGAAGTTTAAGGCCCCTGACGGCTCGATCGAAATTCCCCGCGCCTCGGCACGCATCATGAGTTTCGGCAGCAGAACCGTCGATAGAGACCTGCACGTAATTACACCTGCCGGTGGACGCAATAAAGCCTGCCATTTCATCTGTGATCAGCGTCGCGTTCGAAAGAATAGAGAATCTCAGACCGTTGCGCACGATACCATCGACAAGTTGCCGAAAATCCGTTCTCACAAAAGGCTCGCCACCCTGGAGACATACGTCCAGCACCATAGCTCGATTCAATTCCTCGAAGAACTTGAGCCATTCTTCAGTGGGCAGATCCTCTTCCACATCAGCGCCACTCGTAAAGTGGCTGCAGTACTTGCAGCGAAGATTACATCTGCTTGTTATGAGCAGATCCACAGACCTGGGTGTTCTCATGATGTTCATTATTCAATCATCCCTTCACCATTTGTCTGGATGAAACCCTTTTCTTCAAGGACTTCTATGAATTGTGTCTACTTGCTGCTCAACCTCATCAGCCACGCTGGAGTAGTAATTCCGTATCTGATCGGCAATGTCGTGCACGCTGTGGGCCCCATCGAGAAGCTTCCAGATGAACACACCTATGGGGTTGAGAACTCGTGCGTTCCCCGTGTCCGGATCAAAAAGGATGACCCAACTGTCCGATTCCTCACGGAGTCGTATCTGGGGTTTCGCCACAGGTTTCGCATCTAATGACATCAGCTCCTCCTTCCTTCGTTCTTCACGCTGGTTCTGCCATGTTCATTAAAGGATAGCATTTTTTTCCCGCGGAAACGGTTCAATTGCTTTTCAGGGAGCAAGAATAATTACTCACAGGCTGTTCCTGGCCCCCGGCTCTACACTGTGGCCAATGCGTTTTCACACGTGCAGCACTGGCGGCAAACCGCTTTCGCTACGAACGGCCCGGCCTGACTGCGCTTCAGAGGCATGCTGCCAGTAGACCACAATCACTTACGTGATCGCACATCGGTATGAGTCCTTGTCTTTCGATTCAGTCGGTTTAAGGGTTCTTGAGGACTGACACGTACTGGCCGACAGCCCATCAGAGTTTCGTATTGGTCCGAAGGGACTTAAGGTTGTGGGGTCGATCACCAAGTAGCATCGTCGGTCACCCATCGTGACACCTCCGAAGACGGTTGTATTTGCACCCGTGGTCCGCAGGCATACAAAGGTGTCAGAGTATGCAACGGGATAACCAATTCTGTCGAGCACTTTTCGTGCCAAGTATGCGAAACAGAGGCACGATCCCACAAGAACCGCATTATTATACAGTTAGCCGCGGGAAGGGAATGTGCGAGGTGAAGTGAGAGGTGGGCAAGAAACGGGCTCGTGTCTGAATATCGGTCACTTTTATTCGTGAACACTGTTTTATCCATAGGTTAAAAGATATTCTCGTGTCTTGAAATCGCGCAGGGACGTTTAATGTGAACTCCCATGACCTGGAGGGTCACCACGAACCATGAAAATGGCGCCCTGCCCAGCGACCAGCATGAGCTGGCAAGTGCTTGAAGTTCTTGGGGATGGGGGTTTGGGGGAAGGCCCTTCTTTCAAGAAGGGCCTTCCCCCAAAAATGCATTTTCACATGAGAAGCTCTTCTTAGCGCCTTAGGATACCCATGGCTCGTTCCAATATTGCTTGGTTGATCCGGTACCCTATCAGGGCACGGTAATATTCCGCCTGTCCCAGCACCAGGTCCCTTTGCGCTATCAGGACTTCAGTATAACTCACATCCGCCTCCTGATATCTCTTTTGAAAGAGCCTGAAGTTCTCCGATCGAGAAGCCACTGCCCTTCGGGTGTCCTGAATGTCCCCTTCAGACTTCTTCATCTGCAAATAGGCGGTCTTGACCTGTTCCGAAATATCTTGCACAAGCTTCTGCCTGGCCAGCACCTGTTCGCGGATCCCTTCTCGTCGCTGCTTAACCGTGGAGTTGCTGCGGAACAGGTCAAAACTCCAGCTAAGCACTCCTGCAAGAGTCCAAGTGTTGGTGCCTTCCGGATCGAGCACATTCCAGTCATCGTTTCTTCTGCCTCCGGCGGCCTCTAACGAGACCGTAGGCAGGAGAGCTGCCTTCGCAGATTTTGTCGCCTCCTCGGCCTCCCGGATGGAGATCGTGGCCTGGATTATCTCGTCGCGGTTTGACACCGCGGTAGTATAGATAGCGGGGATTCGGTAAGAATTCGGTCTATACTTATAGTTCTGCAGTATTTCCAATGGGGTCTCAGGTGCGTTCGACATGAGGGTGTTCAAGATTACCCTATTGGTCGCGATATCTGTCTGGGCCGATCTTTGGTCCACGAGAGCCTGGGCCAGCTGGCCTTCGGTGGAGAGAACGTCGGTCTTGGTCACTATTCCTGCCCGGAGAAACTTGGTATTGAGCGCTTTCAATTTTCTGAGAGTACTTATTGACTCCTTGACCACTTCGAGCACTTTCTCGGCGAGCATCATGGAATAATAGGCCTGGTACACGGCAAGGACGAGGTCCTGCCGGTCGACCTGCAACTGCAGTTGGGAGTGGGTAACCGCCAGCTTGGCGATATTATAGTCGGCCACCAGCTTTCCGCCCTGGTATACCGGTTGATTCACGGACAGCGCCCCTGAAAAACGCCGGTATGGGTCGATTCTGTAGGGGTAATCCATACGCGGGAGATTGAGTCTGGATCGCCCCGTATACTGGCTGTACCGGGACACGTGGTCCGGAGGGCCGAATTCACCACCTCCCACCATGTATTTGGGCCATGTCCCCGTGTAAGTGATCGACGCAGACGGGAAGAAATCCGAATATGCGGCTTGCGATTGCCACTCCAGTTGTCTGATCCTGGAAAAGGCCTCTCCAATCTGGGGATTCCTTTGCAAGGTCACCTGTACCGCCTGGGCCAAGCCAATGCGACCGTTGTCTCCCCGCGACCTGGTCGCGCGTCTTGCCTCTGCCGCAGCACCTCGCGAGGTTTTATGCTCAAATCCCTGGACCACGGTGGTTCCCAAGAGTATGAGACTAAACAAGACGGCTATGGCAAGCCTTGACACAGCCATTCATAGAGCCTTTCCCAGAGGCCGAGGGTGACATCCTGCCGCTCGATAAAAAGACATGGCCATCTCCCGGGCCGTAGGGCCGGCTTCTGTACGACAGAAGCATGATTCACGAGCGGCATCGGTAAATGAAAAACAGCCCAAGTCTTTCATTAAAATGCATTCTTGTGAGGGATGTCAAATTAAATCCTTGGGTTCCCTCAACTCGACGCGGGCGTGGGATCAATGTGAGAGCCGGTGACCGGCACAAATCTCAGCCCATGAGGAATAGTGAGTGGACCCTCGTTGCCGCTTCTGGAAGGGAGTTTGTTGTGGTGAACTCCCATGACCTGGAGGGTCACAACGAACCATGAAAATGCCACCCTGTCCACCGACCAGCGGGAGCTGGCAAGTGCTTAAAGTTCTTGGGGATGGGGGTTCAGGGGAAGGCTATCACCACGAGGAGGCTGGCGCGTGACCCAATGCGGTATGTCACGCAATTTGCCGTTTTGCCAACTCGGAGAAGACGCCGCCCTTGGCCATGAGCTCGTCATATGATCCTGATTCTCGGACTTCGCCGCGAACGAGCACGTAAATGCGATCCGCGTGTCGCACGGTGCTCAAGCGATGAGCGATGACGATGCGCGTGGCCTGAAGTCCCTCGAGGCTTTCGCTGACCTGAGCCTGGCTCAGGTTATCCAGTGCGCTGGTCGCCTCGTCGAACAACACGACCCGTGGCTTCCTCACGATGGCTCTCGCGATGAGAAGCCTCTGCCTCTGCCCTCCGGAAAGACCTGATCCACCTTCACCGATCACCGTATGCATCCCCATGGGCATGGCTTCGATATCCTTGTCCAAAGCTGCCATGTATGCAGCTTCCCACGCGTCTTCATGGGTCAGTCCAAATCCTCCGGTAATAGCCTCGTATATGTTGCCCGCGAGCAGCTTGCCTCCCTGGAGCACCACACCGAGTTGACGCCTCACCGCCTGAATATCTAAATCCGCAAGTCTCTGCCCATCGTAGAATATCGAACCCGACTCAGGAGTTTCAAATCGGACGAGAAGTCTCAAAATCGTCGATTTTCCTGATCCGGAAGGTCCGACCAGCGCGATGAACTCTCCGGGATCGGCTTTCAGAGTCACGTCTTTCAGGATCAACGGACCATCGGGTTTGTATCGGAAATTCACGTGGGCCATTTCTATCGATCCGCTCAGCTCACCCGGGTCCTTCTTTGCTGTTTGCGTTTCGGGCACCGCCTGGACTATGGGTTGCATGCGTTCATACATCGGTTTTACGGTCAGCACCTCGGTCAAGTTCCCTACAGCGGTCATCACACCGGAGATAACCGCGGTCAAGGCTGCAGTGAACGCGAGGAATTGCCCGGTGGGAATCGAAGGATCATCGGGCTTCCACGTGTGAGCCAGCACCGCAAAAATGGCGAGGGTCGCGATCAGAGGAAGTGAAGCCTGGAAAATGGAAGTTACCATACCGATTTTCCGGTATTGTAACCGGAGTCCCTTGAGCTGGGAATAGATAAGGGACCATTTCTCGAATGCACGTTTTTCAGCAGCATTTGCCCTGAGTTTTTCGATACTCGTCAAGATCTGAATATTGAACCCGCTGATCTTCCCCTCCAACTCGAGTTGAGGCCTTTGATACTTAAGCTGCAAGGCAAACAATCCCAACATCGATCCCACGGCAACGGCCAGAATAGCCAATGCCACCATTCCCAGGATCGGACCGTAATAGAACAGCACGGCCATGTTGAACGTGCAGAAGATTCCCGCGAGAAGGGATGACAGCACCGCGCCTGAAATCGTCTGCTGAATACGGTAAATGGATGTGGCACGGTCCGCGAGATCGCCCGAAGAAAAGCGCCTGAAGAAAATCGCGGGCAGACTTAACAGCCGATCCCACACCGCTGCTTCAAGGCTCGCTTCCATGCGTCCGAGAAACCGGAGCTGACCAAGCCCTTGCACGAGCTGAAAGATGCCGCCAACCACGGAACCTACGGCCAGTCCTGCCACCATCTGAAGCAGGAGCGTCCGGTCAGCGCTTGGGATTACGGAATCGTGCAGGTACGCCCGTGGCTATGGGAACAAACGTTGCCAACAGACCCGAGCCGATTGCCAGCCACATGATCAGCTGCAGGTCCTTACGACACCCGGCCAAGCCGAACCACAGCAATGACCATGGCGTGAGCGGCCCTTCGGGAAACGGGCGGTAGAACACATAGGCCTTGGTATCAAGCTTCTGAACCACGGCAGCATCCGCGGGCACCTCGGAATCAGTCGAGGGATCATGTAATTGATATTGTCCACGACGATCGGGCACGAGCGCGACCGGGAGACCCGACTCAGCCAGCGTTCCGAGGAAGGGCCCGTGGTTCTCCTTCCACCAACCGCTCTTGAGCTTCACCTGCCTGGTTCTGAAGCCGGATGCAGTTGCTATATGATTGAGCGCGTCGTCCATGTCCTCGCTTCGGAGCGGTGACGTGGGACGCACGATCTTAATTCCCCGCGACTGCCCGACTATTTGGCACGCGTTGAACAGGGAATCCTGCGTTGCCACGTCGAGACCCGCAGCTGCCCCACCCAAAACCCCTGAAAGGTGGCCAAAGGCACTTTGCGCAAGAAGGTGATCTTGCTCAATTGAGGATTGGAGACGAACTTTGTCCCGGCTATCTGCTTGTATCCGTTCGATGCGTACTGCCTGGAAGACCGCGCGGTGGAAATCCATGAGACACTGGCGCAGGTCAATCCCCTGACCGAGGAGATCTGACAGACTGTACGCACGCAACGGGGAATCCTCGATGGCCTCGAGCCAGGAATTTGGCGCGAGGGGCACGTAATGGCCTGGCTGAACCACGGAGAGATCTTCTCGGCCCATAAAACGAGTCGTTCCCCCGGTCTGAAGTATCCAGAGGGGACGCGTTCCCCGCGGACTGTCTGGCTCGCTTCCAAATGCAGCGTCTCGCCTGCCCTGATCTCAAGGGCAAGCCTGGGAACCTGTCTGCCATCGGCCAATGCTGCGGACAACAAGGATACCCAACTCTCGGCAGCCTCTGCCAATTGTCCGGCAAACTCTCCATTGTCCTGTATCGCCAACTGCGCGAGAGCGACCCTCACCACGCGGGTATTCGGCCCGGGCACCCCGAGAAAACCCAAAGACGCGTCGCCCTCCTGCGAGGCCAGGGGGAAAATGACCTGACCTGGATGAACGCGGCACAGTCGGCTGCGTCGTCCCTTCGGTCGTCCATCCTCTGTGACCACCGAGAATATATCGATGGTCCCCTGTTCCAGGATCCAGAACCAGTCGGCTTCATCTAACCGAAAGGGACGGTTTGCTCCCATTTCCATGGGGTTACCGAATTCACGAAGATGGGGGAACATTTGACCGGTCACGCACGTTCCTCGAGTCAGGCAGGGCAAGCCGCTGCCGGCAATCTCTGCAAGGGGCGAGATCACCGTTCACCGTGACACAGACACGTCCGGAGTCACGATGGGGCTCGGTGACGGAGTTAGTGTTCTTTGATCAACCGGGAATAGGGTCCGTCCACCCCAGCCATCTCTTCATGGGTTCCGCGTTGGACCACATTGCCCTTATCCAGAACGAGTATTTCGTCGCAGTCTCTGATCGTGCTCAGCCGATGTGCCACGATGAGACACGTGCACCCGCGGCTCCGCACATTGTCATCCACCATCTTTTCCGTGAGAGGATCAAGTGCACTGGTGGCTTCATCCAGAATCAGTATGGTCGGTTCGATAGCCAGGG
The DNA here is from genome assembly GCA_963760985.1 of uncultured delta proteobacterium. Taxonomy (GTDB): domain Bacteria; phylum Desulfobacterota; class Desulfomonilia; order Desulfomonilales; family Desulfomonilaceae; genus JACRDG01. The sequence goes on from CAVXFM010000007.1 coordinate 176,432, forward strand.
ATCGCGCGATTTCCAGCCGTTGGCGCTGGCCTCCGCTGAGGTTGCGGCCTCCTTCTTCCAGCACGTGGTCATACCCGCCCTGAAAGGCCGCGACATCGTCATGGATACACGCATCTTGCGCAGCCCGGATCACTGTCTCGTCTGACATGGTACGATCCCACAAAGCGATGTTTTCGCGAACGGTGCCTTCGAACAGCATGATATCCTGATCCACCATGCCAAGCGAATTGGCCATCACCTTACGGGGGATTTCCCACCGGGCCTTGCCGTCAAACAAAATGGCGCCGCTCCAGGGTTCCAAAATTCCTGCAATAAGCTTTGCTACCGTCGATTTGCCGCTGCCCGACCCGCCAATGAGCGCCACTCTACTTCCAGGGGTAAGCGTCAGACTGAAATCCTGGACGAGCGGTTTGTCGAACCGGCTGTACCCGAACGCGAGGTCGTTGATACTCAGATTGCCGGCTAGCTTTGCAGGCGCATCGGGTGAGATCGGAAGGTTCTCGCTTTTTTCGAGCTGAGGATCTGCTTCGTGATTGAGCACATCGTCGAGGCGCTGAACCGATCCCTCCAGCTCTTGGACTTGAGCCCCAAGGGAGAGCACCGTGGAAAAAGGACTGTTGAAACTGCTCACCAGCATCTGAAACGCAACCAGCCCGCCAATGCTCATGAAACCGTCGATGATCCTGATCCCGCCCAACCCCAAAATCGTCATGGAACTCAGGCTCCCCAGGAGGGCCGGGACCACGTTGAAAAGTTGAGTAAAAGCGCCCGATTCCTGCTGAGCATTGACACGCAGGGCCTGATGACCTGCCCAGCGTGCAAAGAAATCCGCCTCACCCGCAGTGGCCTTGATGGTCTCAATCGACAGCATCCCGGACATGGAAATTCCGAAGGACTTGCCTATTTCTTGCAGGTTCCGCTTGTTCAGGTCCTTGCGTTTTCTTGCCACGTATTTGAGGGCAACAAGATTGATGACCGCGATCAACCCGCCAAAAAGACTGAGCACCACGTCGTACTGAAGCATTGCCAAGAAGAAAAAAACCGCAGTAAAACACGAGATGATACTGGTGGCGAGCTGTCCTGAAAGAATGGTGGCTACCACGTCGTTCAAGCCGATTCGTGAACCCACCTCACCTGCGTGACGGTGAAAAAAAAAGGTGACCGGTAGCCTCAAGAGATGCAGATAAAACTTGCTGGAATTGAGCAAAGCCAGCTTCGTTTCCAGGCGGAGTAAGATGGTTTGCTGGAGCCAGGTAAGTCCTGCTTGGATGAAAATGGCCGCACCCATGGCCACGAGCAGCGGACGCACGTAGTAGGGCATTCCGCCCAACAGGAACTCATCCACGAAAATCTTGGAAAAAGAGGGAATCGCAAGCCCCAGAATCGCCAACGCCAACCCCGCGATGGTGGCAAAAACGAGTTCCAGGCCCAACCCTTTTCCCCGCCTCATCAGGGCCTTCATTATGCTGGGCTTGTGACCGCCGATCTCGAACTGGGGACCAGGCACGAAGGTCATTGCCACTCGGCTGAAGCTCGTTTCGAATTCCTCCAGCCCCACTTCTCTCGGTCCTGAGGCCGGGTCGTTCACATACCATGTCTTGGGTCCGTACCCTTCGATCACGACGAAGTGGTTGAAATTCCAAAAACCGATCAGGGGAAAAGGAAGCTTCTTGAGCTCTTCGGGTTCCGGACGATGGCCTGAGGCAATGAGGCCATATCTTCTCGCGGCCTTGAGCACGTTGCTTGCCTTGCTGCCGTCGCGAGAAACCCCGCAATCTACGCGAACCTGCTCCAGCGGTATCCACCGTCCGTGGTAGGCCACAATCATGGCCAGAGCGGCAGCTCCGCATTCGATGGCCTCCATCTGTATGACGGTCGGGGTACCGAAACCGCGTCTTGCGCCTAATCAGGGGCCACGAAGTGTATGAAGGCTTCAGGAACCGAGGAAGATTCATCTCAGATGCCCAACCACTTCTTCATCATGGGTAAAACCAGCGCCAAGGGCGGTTGTCTTAAGACAACGACCTCGGCCGCCCCGAGGGTCCCCACTGTCACTGTCACGTCCGCACCCTTCGCGGATGACCAACGAAAGCCGCTCTTGGTTGAGGGGTCTTTGTCCAGCTTCCCTACAATCGAAAGCACGGGGCCCTTGGACATCAGGGAATCGGCCAGCTTCTCATTCTTGAGCCACGAAACAAGCGCCTCCCTTGAAATAGGGAAGAGGTCCACTCTCGCGACTGTTCCCATCATGAAACCGTATTCCTCCCGTTGCACAATGGAAGGCGTCACTTGAATACTCATGCCTGGTAAGATCTTCTTCCCTTCATAGGCAGGGACAAACATCTCTACTTCCAACCGGGCGCCTGCCCCTTCGCAGGTCACCACCGCCTGGCCTTCACGCACAAGCTGACCTGGCCTCGCCAGGACTTCAATGACGCGACCCTTGAAATCGCTTCGGATAGCCGTGGTCAGATCCAGTTTCTTTTGCAGGGACTCCAGCTCTCCCTTGGCTGAGTCAACTTTGAACCTCAGTTGAAATAGTTGATCATGAATAGTTGCATCGAGTTCTCGCCTTTTGGACAGCACCTCATTCAAGTTTGTTTCGGCTAAGGCGCCGTCTTCCGAGGCCTTTTCGTAATCCAGTTTCGCGGTGAGATAGGCCTGGCGTGTGACTGCTTGTTCCCTTAACAATTCTTCGTAGGTCCGTACTCTCTCGTCCAGAGCCCTCAGACGCCGTTCGATGAATACCTTCTTCTGCAAGAACTCCAGTCGTTGTGCCTCCAGCACTCGTCTTTGAGCCTCTGCTCTGGCAAGAATCAGCTGGGTCTGCCGGACGCTGTTCTTGTCCATTTCATTTATGTCTGCCTGTTTCACACTAATTTGTTTTTCGAGTTGAGGATTGGACACGATCGCCACAATCTGGTCGGCCTCGATCGTGTCACCGGCGCGAACCTTGCACTCCTGGACGTGCCCGGATTCTTTTGCCACAATCTGGAACAATCCCCCTTCTGTCAAGAAAATGGCTTCTCCCCGCACCGTGGACGTCACTTCGCCAAAAATTCCCCACAGCACCGCCAGTCCCACGGCAACACACATGGACACCAGAGCCAGCCAGCTTCTCGGAGACGTAAATCTGAGCACCTCTTCGAGCTGTTCGGGCCTTTCTAGCCTTTTAATAGTCTCTTTCCAAGGCTTTGGCATGCAATCCCCACACGCGTCACAAAAAGAATGCGACGTTAACATACACTATGCGAAACCTTTTGAAAATGATCATATGGGTATGAGCCGGGACGGACATGCTCATGGGGGCTGCGAAAAGTTCTGACCGAATGGACGTACCTTTGAAAGGTGGCGGGGGAACTCTGAACGAAGATTCGACGGCTCTGCGTCGTTCGCAAAGAAGCGCGACCTCTTGACACCAAAGGAGAGTAAGGTTTCACCGCGAGGGACGAGGACTGAGCCGCCAAGGCACAAAGACACAAAGGAAAAGGGGAGCTGGTCTTTGACTTCTTCGTGTCTTAGGGACTTTGTGGTTTGATTTTCACGTTCCACAAAGGGCCCGGATGACATCGGGCCCTTCAAATTCACTACGGGGAGTGCTTACATGGCCCCCAACAAATCGTCGAGTCGCTTTTTCACCTGATAGCGCACATTGCCCAGATTGGCTCCCAAATCGGCCACTACGGCAAGCACCGCGTGGTTGCCGAGTGGACTCAGCACCACAACCCCATTCTCGAATTCCACCATACCCTGAGTCATGAGTCCCACCCGCAATTCTTTGCCCATCCGTTCCGCGGAACCGATGCCGGTGGAAACCACGGCGCCGACGGCCTCGAGCTCTTTGGAATCACCTCTGGTCGCTCCCTCGATTACAAAACCGTCGCGGCCTACCACCACGCCTGACTTAATGCCCTCAACGTCAATCAGATCCGCCAATATGTCCTTGATTCGTGCCATTTCGTGCCTCCGTATAAAATCGTACAAGATCCGAATCTTTCGAGACTACTTGTCCATGAGTTCGACAACGAGCTTTGTGTCACCGGGTTTTCCTGCCGGTTCGAGGGTTTTGATTCTCGCCGCGTTTCCCGAGATTCTTCTCCGCAATGGCTATGGTTAACGCCGAAAAGGGACAACCGAACGGCGGAATACCGTCCTCTTTCAATTTGCTGGTCAGAGGAAAAAAGGAACATTGAGTGATGTTTGCAGTGAGTTCATTGCCCTCCAGAGTGAATTTCATGTCCTCACACATGCCGCAAGCAACTGCCGTCTCACGGAGTTTGGACGAAAGCTTGTCAACGTCGTCGACGCAGGAGAAATCAACTCCGAGTCGGGACATCATATCCAGGATGTCAGGCGCGGCCTTGCGCATCACCGCTGCTGAACTCGCGCCTACCACATCGTAAAGCGCCCGGTACACCCCATAAAGTATTGCTTCCACGGCCCTCACGTCTATCTTGTCCGCCATTTCTTGAAACTCCTTTCTCTTGGGTTCTCATCAGTGTAATGTGTGTCAATGGTATGAGATTGTCACTTGGAAAGCCATTCAACCGCTCTTTTACTCTCACCTCCCCATACGAGCTCGAGGTCTTGGACAAACCGCTCAACCCTCACGGGATGCGTATGTGCATCCCGAAGTTGTCTGATGCGGTCGCCCAAAGCAATTTGTAATTGTAGGGATAGTTCTTGATTGTTTTCCGCGCTAGCCTACACTTTCGTCACGGCGACGCTTTCTCCTTCTTTCTTTACCGTGGTTTCGCTCCGGATCCGCTCTTCAGCAGCCTTGCGTTCGCCATGATCCGATGTCCACCGAGTTTTTTTCGTTCATGGTTGAAACTTTTCAATAACCTGTCGGCTTGCCATCCGTATCGTGTCCATTACGCCCCGACCTTCTGTCGCAACCGCTTCCAGCGTCGGTATACCGTTCAGGCCGAGTTTCGCCTCCAGAGTCCCCAGCGCCAGAGGAGCCGGTACGTCTCGCTTGTTGTATTGCAAGACAAGTGGGAAGTTGCTCCAGTCTTTCCTGAAATCCATCAGACTCGACTGGAGCATGCCAAAGCTTTCAAGATTATCAGCAAGACTGTCCTCCCGGGAATCCGCCACAAAGACCACTCCATCGGCTCCCTCGAGGATCAGTCTCCGGCTTGCCTCATAGTAGACTTGCCCGGGAACCGTGTACATGTTGAATCGGTCCTGCGTACCCTTCTATTCGGCCCAGTTCCAAAGGGAAGAAATCGAAGAAGAGGGTCCGCTCCTGTTCTGTGTCGAGGACGATCATGTCACCCTTGCGTCCCTTGTCCAGAGCGGCATGAATGTATTTCAGATTGGTGGTCTTGCCGCTCAATCCAGGACCGTAATACACGATCTTGAATGCGATTTCCTTATCCCGACAATTGATGTGCGGCATGGTCCCCTCCCCTACTTGGTCTCAAATATTCGGTCGATAAGATTCAGCGCATATTCCTTGAACTGAGGAGTGGCTATCTCTCCGGGAGTTTGAGACCTCTCGTCGTCTTTCAAGGCGGTGCTGATGGCCTCCGCTGCTTTACGTGCAGCGTGGCGCACCAAACCGATGCGACGATAGTCCTCGAATATGATGACCATCATTTTCCACTCCTGTACCAGGCTTATGTGGATGTGGCGGATTTCTCCTTGCTGAAGCAAGATGGAAAACTGCTCTTCTCCTACCAGCCGAGCCACTTCACGGGTTGCGGAAAACATGGCTGCTATAAGAGCGGCCATTGCCGTCGTATTCAAATAGGACGTGTCGCCTGCTTCTTCTGTAGCAATTCCGTCCTTGGTGACCACCATGGCAGTCAACGCCCCCGAGTCCTTGATGAGTCTTGAAAGAATTCCCTTGAGACTCCCGTTTTCCTGTTCTTCCCGGTCCATCCTTTGACTCCTTGTCGCACATCATCCAGACGTTCATATACTGATCGGTGGAATCAGAGTCTCTGCGGGGGGCAGTCCGACATCCGCTCCGTGTCCTCTCTTGCTTCGTCTCTCTTGCGAGCGGCTTCCATGAGCAGAAAGTCTCCCGGTCTCTTGATGGTGATCGCGTCAGGTTCGTTCCAGGGAAGGTTCACAAAGCTCCCGCCCTCGAAACTGAGACATGTGAAAAGCGCCTCCTCACCTACCAGGCGATCACATTCGGCGTGCTTGACCTCTCCCTTGTCGATGAATATCAATCCTCGGGCTCCATCCCTGGCGGAAACCTCCAACACCACCTGCTTTCCGATGAGAATCATGAGTTGCAGGTAGTCAAGAATGTCTATGTTATCGATCCTACCTGAGAAAGTGGACTCTTCCTGGGAAGACAGAAGTGCCTCGGCGAGTATGTCGGGGTCGACGGGTTTTTCCAGATAGAGTATCGCTCCTTTCTTGATACTCAAATGTCTCATGGACGGGCCGCCAAACGCGGTTATGACCACCACTCTTGTACCCGGCTGATTCGTTCGGAGCCAATCCACCAGCGCCAGACCATTGAGCCGCGGCATCTGGATGTCGGTAATCACCGTGTCAAAATGTCTGGATTTCAGTAAAGAAACTGCTTCTTCTCCGTCTCCGCAAGTAGTCAAATGGAATCCGGCACGGGCAAAGTACCTGCCTAGAGCCCAAAGCACCTCCGGATCATCATCGACGAGGAGAATTGAGTCCTTTCGGTTCGTCATCTCCTTCCGGCTCCTCTCTTGACGGCCTCTCCCGCGTCCTTAATCATTGCGGTCAGTCTGTCGGCGTATTCCTCTACGATGCGTCGCACCTCGGAAGGGTCGTCCGCTACCGCGAGTAATTCCAGTCGCAAGGCCCTAATTCCCGCCAACACCCCTGACAATCGGTTTTGCACGTGATGAAAATCGTATTGGCTCAAGGGAGGCTCTGTTTCGCTGGGGTGATGCCCTCCGACGATACGCGCAGTGCTCGGAGTGTCGTCCGAGTTCAGGGCCTCGCGGACAAGCTTGGTGAGATCGTCAGGGTCGTAGGGCTTGACAAGCAGACCGAACAGACCCCTGTCACGGTCCCCTCGCAACGGTGTCGCGGTAGCAAGGATGGGTATTACGCGTGGAACTCGGCGCCTCAATTCGTCTATCAGGTCCAGTCCGTCCCCATCCGGCAGTTTGAGATCCACGATGAACACGGACGGACGGTGCTCTTTCGCGAGAAGCAAGGCTTCTTGGCAGGAACTTGCCGTCAGCACCGTCACCCCGTCTATCGCTCTTTGGAGGCTGTAAGCGGCAAGCTGTGCCAAGTTGACATTGTCATCGACGATGAGAACTCCCAGGTCCAAAGCCTCTTCCTTTCCCATCTCCCGACGGTGTTGAGAAGGCTCGGGATACGCATGCCTTCTCACTCTGGCCATCTGCGTGACAGAGTTCGTGCACCTTTTACCGATTCGCTTTCAAATTTATCACTTGGTTACAGCTTCAGGCTGGGGATCTCATTCGCTACGGACGACGCAAGGCCGTCTCATCACTTCGCTCATGAGACCCCCAGCCCTATAATCTCACTTGTTTGAACGCGAATTCGTATTGTGTGACGCGGGGACCGCCGACAGAGTGCGACGTGTGATCTGCAGTCCTTGCGTCCTGGCTCATTACGTTAGCAAGAGCTGTGCCATCTTTGAAGGGCAGGCATGAGAGTCATTTAGAATAGTGAGATCAGCGTGTTGCGTTTGGGTGTCGTGTATGGGAACCTGAATGAAATTTTCTCTGGATGCCCAGGTGGTGCGCAAATCAAGCGCGAATTTTGCGGTATCAACTATATCAATGAGTTATCCTGGAGTGCTCTGTACAAAAACAAGTACCGCGGCTGAGAGGTGTGTTGTCGTCACACACCGATGCCGACGGACTTCATATGATGGAAAAGAGCATTACGAGAAATACCCAGCAGACGAGCTGCACTCTGGCGCTTCCCCGAGGACCGACGCAACGCTTCTTCAATGAGCGCACGCTTGACCTCATGGATCACCTCGTTGAGCGAGCGGTTTTCCGGGAATCTCAGGTTATAAGACCAATTGGCTCGGGCTTCCCTCAGATCGATCGGATCAATACTTATGGTATGACCGGGGGAGAGCATCAGGGCTCGTTCGATGACATTTCGCAATTCCCGCACGTTTCCGGGCCATGTGTAGTGGGTGAGCGCGGCTATGGTCGTGGTATCGATCTCAGGAGTGTATGAAAGGTCCATCTCTGCAACAAGCACTGCAATGATTTCACGAACAAGCACGGGAATGTCCTCAATCCTCTCACGAAGCGGGGGAACCCGAATGCACAGGACATTGAGACGGTAGAACAGATCGTTTCTGAATCGGCCCTCTGAAACCTCCTTGTCCAAGTCTCTGTTGGTCGCAGCGATGAGCCTGGCATCTACGGAAACACTTACTTCTCCGCCAACGCGGGTGAATGAACGCGTATCGAGAAACGTCAATAGTTTGGCCTGCAGGGCTGGTGAAAGCTCACCAACTTCGTTGAGCAACAGTGTTCCTTGCTGCGCGAGTTCCAAAAGACCGCGTTTGCGTCCACACGCTCCGGTGAATGCACCTGACTCGTGTCCGAAAAGCTCCGATTCGGCCAAATCCTGACTCACTGCCGCACAGTTAATGGCGAAAAAAGGACCATCGCACCGAGCCGAATGATTGTGCACAAAGCGGGCAAGGTAGTCCTTCCCTGTGCCACTTTCCCCCAGTAAAAGGACAGAACTGCTCCCCGATGCCGCCTGGAGAGCTTTTTTCCACGTCGCTCGCGTTGCTTCGGAAGGGTAGTCATCGACCCCGCGGGGCAACACTTTTGTCGCCAACGGGACAATTGGGGGCCCACTGGCCGCTCTTCGGAGCAGCCGCACTTCCTCGTCCCTCACTCGGTCCTGCAAGGCATTTCGCACGGCAATCAGGAGTTCATCTACATCTACCGGTTTGGTCATGTAGCCCGTTGCGCCGAGTCGGGTGGCCTCAATTGCGGATCGAATAGACCCGTACACGGTCATTATGAGGTAACGAGCCGCAGGGAGAATCCTCCGGAGCTCCTGCATGAGGGCCAGTCCATCGGCATCGGGCAACCTCAGATCCAGGAGGACGACATCAGGGTAGAAGACCCGCACCGTGTGCCGGACTTCGGCAGCACTACTGGCTCCGGCAACCTGGTACCCCTCGGCTCTCAACAGATACTCCAGATGCCTCACCACCTGTGCATCGTCGTCCACTATCAGGACTGTTCCCGCCATCTTACGCTCTTCTCGAAGTAACCAGTCGGGACTTGAAAAAGGGAGGCAAACTGGCTGAGCGAAAATAACCGCAGTTGAGACAACGCTCGGGCCAATCGCCTACGTCCCCGGGGTCGGTGCTTACTTTCAGTTTCCAACAGCAATAGCCCGTACCAGAGGACCTGACGTCACAGTTCCTGCAATCCGCGTGTTCCGACGGGCAACCAAAGGATCGATCGCTGTGCCAATCCCAACAAGGGACGGCCGAGGGTACCGGGAGTAGGATCTTAACTTCCGTTCCACGGTCTGACGAGGAATCTACCAGAATCAATCCCCCATGTTCTTCCACAATGTCTCGTGCCGTGGTAAGCCCGAGACCACTGCCTGACGTTTTTGTGGACACAAATGCTCGGAAAATCCTGGTCTCGCTGGAAGAAACATCATCGGAAACGCCTGCTCCTGTATCCTCAACGAAAATCTCGACAACTCCCCCGGAGAATCCCGGCACCAGTTCGTCTCTCGCCGGACCATCGAGTTCCCGCCACCCAATGCGGATGACGTCCCCACGGGAGCACGCGTCGATGGCATTCTGGATCAGACTTCCCAAGACGCGGAGCATCGCCTGATCATCTACGATAATCACACTGGAGGCCGGGTAACGAATAAGGTCCAGTCTGACTCCACGTCTGAGCGCTGCAAGCCCTTGCGCATCCGCGCATCTTTCCAGAAGAGGCTCGACGCTCACAGGTCTGAGGGAGGGATTTCCCGGGCTCGCAGACTCGAGCAAATAGTTGACGATATTTGTAAGGGAATCCACTTCTTCAGAAAGCAACTTCAGGATAGTACCGTGCTGAGTAGATTGCGGGGTGTCCCGTTGGAGAGTCTTGAGGCCCACCACGATACTGGCAAGGGGGTTCTTGATTTCGTGGTTGAGACGAGTGATCATCTCGCCAACGATTGCGAGTTCCTCGGCTCGCCTTCGTCTCTGTTTGCTCTCAATCAAGGATGTGATGTCCCGAAACACTACCACACGAGTACCGTCAACTCCGCAGGCATCGCGGGTAAATCCTAGCAGCCGGTTGGTGCCGTCCTGAAGGGTCACGGTTGCCTCTGCCTCTTGCGAGGAAACCGTCTCGCGCTCGAACACACGGCAATGGGGGAGCACCTCTTTCAAAGATTGCCCAATAATGCTTTCGTCAAGACACAGGAGACACAGAGCAGAGCGGTTGGCAAATAACACCTCACCTTTCCGACCCAGCACGAGCACGCCGCTGCTCATGCCATTGATCGCTCGTTCAAGCAACTCCCGCCCCCATTCAGTGTCCGAGAGCTTTTGCATATGAGCCTTTCTCCACTCCCATCCCACGGTGATTGAGCCTGAGTTCCTATTCGCTGCGGTTCTCCGTCTTCGCAATCAAGTTCCCCGCAACAGCGAGAAGCTCAGGAATATCTATCGGTTTTCCCACGATCACGTCCACACCGCACTCTGCCATTTGGTCCTTATCCTCGCACTCAATGACTTCTCGGTGCGACTCGCCGGTCAAAAGTACCAAAAAGGAGGCTTGGGAATCCCTTTCTTTTGACAAATCTCTTTAATCCTTCTCCCTACCTCCCATCCGTCCATTTCCGGCATTCCCAAGTCGCAGATCACGAGATCCACTTCCGTCCCTTGAAAAATTCGGATTCCCTCCGGCCCCGATGAGGCAGTCAGGCATTTCTGCTGAAACTGCGTCAAACCTGCTTCGAGCATTCTCACGTACGGCTCTCTATCATCAATGACGAGGATTCTCAATCTCCAGCGAACCTCCGTCATATCAGGCCCTTCATTTTCTAATAACTCCTCGGCTACAGGGGAACTTACACCCAATTCGGTTCGGTTGCCTTCATCACTCGGCGTAGAGACCTGCCCCGTACCGCCAACTCGGCTCCCGCGAGAGCCCGCGGCATCCAGGATTCCGCGAACGACTCGGAGTAGATCAACGAGATCGAACGGCTTCTTGATGAAACCGGCCATTCCTCCCTCGCTAGTGTTCTGGCTCGATTCTTCCATCGAATAACCACTGGCGATAAGGACCCTTGCGCTTGGATCCATGGCGAGAAGCTCCTCAAGACACTGTTCCCCTCCCATCTCAGGCATGATGAGGTCCAGAATTACCAAATCTATGCTGTCCTTTTGTTCACGGTACACGGCCAGCGCTTGATCGCCGTTTTCCGCAGTGAACACCTTATATCCGCATTGGCGAAGGACCTTTTCAACCATTCGTCTTATGGGTTTCTCATCGTCCACCACAAGGATTGTCTCGGTCCCCATGGCAGGCATCTCGGGCGATGCTATTGCCTCAGCCGACTTGGTCTCGCCCCCGAAAATGGGGAGGTAGATATTGAAGGTACTCCCCTGTCCTGGTTGACTGTAACAGGTGATATGACCGCCATGATTCTTCACGATGCCGTACACCACCGATAGGCCCAACCCCGTTCCTTCACCCATACTCTTGGTGGTAAAGAATGGCTCAAAAATACGTTCCAGCACCTCTGCTTCCATTCCATGGCCCGTGTCCGAAATCTTCAGCAATGCGTAATCGCCTGGAGAGGCATCCAGATGGGTGCGGCAATAGTCCGCATCCAGTTCAACATTCCCGGTCTCAATGGTGAGTGTCCCGCCTCTGGGCATGGAGTGCTGAGCATTCACGCAAAGATTCAAAATTACCTGTTCAATCTGCACAGGGTCTGCCTTCACGGTCCTGACATCGTCTCCAAGGATGAGGTTTATCGCTATCATCTTGGGAATGGTGCGCACCAGCATTCCGTAGACACGTTTTAATTCCAGGTTCAGGCTGTAGGGACGCAGATTGCTCTCTACTTGTCTGCTGAAAGTGAGAAGCCCTTTGACCAGATCGCCTCCGTCCTTGGCTGCCTTCCGTATGGTAGCCAGCTTGGCGAAATCAGGTGACTGCTCGCCGTTGCTCATAATGAGGATGTCGGTGTACCCCAGTATGACCTGAAGAAGATTATTGAAATCATGGGCAATGCCGCCTGCCAATGTGCCTATGGATTCCATCTTCTGGGCTTTGAGAAACTGTTTTTCCAGCAACACTTCATCCGTCACGTCGCGCTTCACCGCCACATAGTTGACGATTTTTCCGTTTCCGTCTTTGACGGGTGAGATCGTGGCATCTTCTTCAAAGAGTCTGCCATCCTTTTTCTTGTTAACAAGGTGTCCTTTCCAGACCTCGCCTCTGACCAGAGTCTCCCACATCCTCTCGTAGAATCCTTCATCATGCTTTCCACTCTTGAGCATTCGGGGATTCTGGCCTATGGCTTCGTCGGTGACATACCCGGTGACCCTTTCGAAGGAGGGGTTGACATACTGGATTGTGGCATCCTGATCAGTAATGACTATGGTCTCGGCTGCCTGTTCGATGGCCGTCATGAGGCGGGTACGCTCCTCCTCAGCTTTCTTGTGGCTTGTTACGTCAGTAATGACAAAGGTTGCTTCCTGTTGAGGACTTTCCGGGTTCCTTACGCTGGCCGATATACTGCCGAGGAAGATTGATCCGTCCTTTCTTTTCAAACGGGCCTCAGTCTGAGGCAATTTTCCTTCGGCAATCTGTGTCCGCAGGATCCCTCTCACTCGCTCGAATTCTTCCTCAGATTCGAAAAAATTGGGAGTATCTCTGCCCAGCAAGCCTCCTTCCTCACTCTCGCCGAACCCAAATAATTCCCTCATGGCCCGGTTCGCCCACACGATCTTTCCTGCTCGGAAGTAACTGATGCCCGAAGGAGACATGGATAAGATGGTGCTCAGAGTCCTCTCATTCTCCTGGAGAGACTTCTGAGCCTGAATGCGATCGGTTACGTCCAGGCAATATTCTATAATCTGCTTGACGCTCCCGTCACTGTCGAAAATCGGGTACGCGTGGACCTCTACATTCCTCAATAGGCCGTCATCGTCGCGATGAACGTGTTCCACAATTGCCGGCAAACCTGTTGACTTCACCACTGCGAGGGGACACGGATGGCGCTCATCATTGCACGGGACCGTTCGACCATGGGTGGCTGAGAAACAGGTTGTTTCATCCGAAAGACCCGATGCAAGAGCAGCACTATTCGCCAATGCAATCGTATAGTTGTCTATATTGATAATGTAGAAAGGGTGGGTGAGGGATTCAATTACCGTGGTAAGAAATTCGTCCCGTCTTCGAACCGCTTCCTCCGCGCTCTTGCGCTCGGTGATGTCCTGCACCATGCCCACGGAGCGGACGATCCTCCCTGTGGTGTCCCTGAAATGCTGGCACTTTTCGTGCAGGTGCCGGACCTCTCCCGAAGATCGTCTTATGATCCGATGCTCTAGCTCATACGAGTCCCGGCCTTCCCGCACGGAGTCCGAATAAGCTGCATGTACTGCACCTCTGTCTTCCGGATGCACCCCTTCAAGAAAAGCCTCATAGGTGGCGGCAAACTCTTGGGGTTTTACACCGAAGATTCGATACACCTCGTCGGACCAGATGAGGCAGTTGCCGGGCAGCTCAAGCTGCCAAGAACCGACATGGGCCATAGCCTGAGAGGCTCTCAACAGATCTTCGCTCTCACGCAGCGCATCCTCTGCCTTCTTGCGTTCGGTGATGTCCCTGATAGACCCTTCGACAACCCCGAGTTCTCTGTGAAGCCTTAACGACGCGGTGCACACCCGCTCTTGGCCCTGCTTGTTCAGCATCTTGCACTCGAAATCGGTGACACGACCATCGGCATCGAGCCGGCGGACCAGTTCCTCCCGCTGATGCGGATCAGCCCAATGAATCGCAGACGGGCTGCCCTGCATTTCCTCACGCGTGCGGCCGAAGATCTTGAGGAATTTTTCGTTCATATCCAAGATTTCGGAACCGTCCAGTTTGGTCCTGAACATTCCCACTTCCGCGTTGTGAAAGAGTTGCCGGAACTTCGTCTCACTCTCCTTCAATGCCTCTTTTGCACGACGCTGCTCCAGGATTCTGCGGAGTTCGGCGGCCACGAGTTCGATTTGACGCACATCATGCTCCTCGTAGTCTGCAACCTTATTTCCCACACCAAAAATGATTCTGACCTTGTCTCCTTCCAGCACAGGGATGCTCATGAAGCGTCGCACCGCTGCATGTCCTTCCGGAAGTCCTTTTCTGTGGGGAGATGCGGAAAAGTCATTGTAAACTACAGGACGCTTAAGCCGGACGCAATCAGCCCAGTTGCCTGCCTGTTCGAGAGGATAATGGGTTGCATGAGAAGCTGCACAGTTTCTGAGCGCCTCGCTATTCCACGTGGTGAGAATAATGGTCTTCTGGTCTTCAGCAACGAGGTGCAAAAAGCCGATGGTGCTGTCGGTGAGCTGGACCGCTTGATCCAGGGCATAATCATAGAGGTCCTTGTCCGTCAACTCTGTGGCTTTTTTGTATAGTTCGAGAAGAAGATTCGCGCGCATCTGCTCTTTCCGAAGCAGCTCATCCGCGCGCTTGCGGTCGGTGATGTCGTGTATGATGGAAAAGAGGACCCGTTGTCCCCCAAACTCAATGGGTGACGAGTGCACCTCCACCGTACGGACTTCTCCGCTCGCCAAACGATGCGGGAAAATGAAGTAATTGCGTTCCTCCCGTAGTGCCTTCCTTCGTTCCCGAGCTACTTCATCAGGCGATAAGGTATTTACTTGCTGAATACTCATGCGAAGGAGTTCTGAGCGTTCATAGCCGTAGAAGCGCTGAGCCGAACGGTTTGCCCCGAGAATCCGACCGGTCTCCGGTTCGATGAGGAGCATCACTGCGTCATGTCTCCGGAACATATTGCGGAACCGCTGCTCACTCTCCCGGAGCGACACCTCCATCTTCTTCCGTTCCGTGACGTCGGTGTGTGTCCCGACCATTCTCAATGGTCGTCCGCTCTCGTCACGAGCAACGACTTTGCCACGCGAGAGGATCCAGACCACCTCTCCCGATTTCTTTATTACGCGGAATTCAAGCTCATGGGCCTCCCGCGTGCCGTCAACGTATTCAGCAAAAGCATCCCTTACCGACAGCAGGTCCTCCGAATGAAGCCTCTCTTGCCAGTCTCCCACGAGTCCAGGGGTGTCGTCGGGCTCGTAACCCATCATTGCGAGGAAGGCCGGGCTACGAAACACTCGATCGGATTTCATATGCCAGTCCCATAAGCCGTCTTTCGTAGCCTCCATGGCGAGCCTGAATCTTTCCTCACTGGCTCGGAGGGCCTCCTGTGCTCGTCTACGCTCGGTGATGTCTGTGAACATCGCGAACGAACCTGCAAAGTCACCTTTGGCATCCTGCAATGCGGTTGCAGAGACAGCAGTCCACAGTGTCTCACCATTCTTGCACCGGAAACGCCTCTCATATATTTGACTCTCGCCCCGCCTGCGCACCTCCATTTTTGCTTCGTGGTCTTCACGGTCCTCTTGGAACATGAAAGCATCAACCCGTCGGCCGATTATCTCGTCAGAGGAATACCCAAGCATGTCGGCCATTCGTTTATTGACGAACGTGGTCAAATATTTGCCATCAATGGCCCAGATGCCTTCATTGGCGGTTTCCACGATCTGCCGAAACCTTTCCTCACTTGCTTTCAGAGCAGAGTGAGACCGTTTGAGCTCGGTCACGTCGTGCAGTATGCAATGGGTCTGCTGGAACCGTCCCCATTGATCTCGACCGATCTGCCCATCAACGGCTACGGAGATCCTCGATCCGTCCTTCCGAAGCATGTCGAATTCGACCCCGTGGATTTCGCCGGCATCTTTGAATTTCGGGAAATTGTGCCTGAAGTGGTCCACGAATTCCGGTGCAAGAAAATCCCCGACCCATTTGCCTATGACCTCTTCACGGGAGAACCCCAGGGCATCCAGCCAAGCCTTGTTCACCTCGACGAAGTAACCGGTCTCGTCGAGTGACTGGTATCCAAGCGGAGCATTCTCATACAGAAGACGGAACCGTACTTCGCTTTCACGAAGTGCTTGCTCCGTACCTGGCAAAACGAAGTTGAATATCTTCCAGTTCTGCGACCCGGCTTCGCAGACTCTCAAGCTCTTTCAGCAGATCTTCCTGGTTCATGGCACAGTCCTTCGCATCTCGAGAAGATCGCGACGCAGTGAGGCTGTCTAGGCAGGAGTCCAATCCCCCCAGCCTGCAGTTTAGCTCGGAGAGCTCCAAAAAGCAATTATTGAAATTCATGGTCAGCATCTGCGCATCTCGGTGTGAGTTCCCGGGGTTTTCCATTCCAGGATTCACCAGTGGGCTTGTTTTGATCCCGATTCGCGTTCAAACGCGTAAGATCGTAGGGCTGGGGATCTCCTGAGCGAAGTGATAAGACGGCGTTGCGTCGTCCGTAGCGAAGGGGGTCCCGAGACTGCTGCTTGCACCAAGTTGTATAGTCGAAAGCGAATCGGTATGAGACCCTTCTCGGGTCTCTACACCGCCGCAACGGAGCGAGCAGGTCCTCTTGGGTTTGGCAATCAAAAATACGCTGTTACCGGATGAACCAAGAGCTAGAACTTGTTCTTGACCCGTCCGGTGACGGGAGTCTATAGTTTAGACTGCTTTGCGCAAATTCAAGTAACTTAGCGGGGGAAGTCTCCACTGCGAGCGACGAGGAGCCATCGAACCTGCGCTCAGGAGACCTCCCTCCGCTGGACCAGGTGTTGCCCGAGAGTGAGCGAACTGATATGTGACGGCTCATGCGGGCAGGAAACGGGTCGGTATTGCACGCGGATCTCAGTGTGCGCGGATTCCCCGAGGTTCGAGCAGGTTGTTGGCCGTAAGCGGAGGTGCAATTTATGTCCTGGTTGTTTCCCAGCGTTGTAGCCACTACCATTGGGTCCTTCGTGCTGCTCACGGCCTATCTGTGGTTGTGGTTTGAAGAGAGGGAGAACTTCCTTCTGACCTGGGCATTAGCCTGGGCTTTCTATTTGGGCCGTTTCGTCGCATCGCTGCTTACGCTGGTGTACGGCGAGCACCAAGTCATTGTTTTTGCCCAATTTGCTTGCGCACTTTTCAATGCGGTCTTTCTCTTACAAGGGTTGCACCAATTTCTGCAAAAGCCCATGCCTCGAAGCTGGGTCTTCATCTCAGCAGCAGTAACTGCGTGGCTCCTGTTTGCCGTCATCAGTCGCCAGCCGTTTCTCTTGCTCAGCACTCCTGTCTTTGTGTTCAGCGGTTGCGTATTCGTGGCTACCGGCATCGTCACTCTGCGTTCACGAGAAATCACTGGGGTTGGCCGTGCAGTGGTGGGATGGGCTTTTGTGGTTTGGGGTCTCCACAAGTTTGATTTTCCCCTCCTTCGTCCGCTCGAATGGTTTGCTCCATGGGGTTTCTTATTAGGCGCATTTTTGTCCACCGTGGTCGCATTGGGAATTATCCTTATATATTTTGGCTTCGCCAAGGACCGCCTCAAAAAGGGCGAGGCTAAGTTCAGAAGAATCTACCAAGAAGTCCCGGTCATGATGCATTCGATTGACAAGACGGGCGTGGTCCGAGACGTTAATGCTAAATGGCTTGCCAAGACGGGTTATGTGCGTGAGGAGGTAATCGGGAAGGACATCACACAATTCATGACGCCTTCTTCTTGTGAGACTTTCCGCGAGGTATCCACTCGATTCTGGAACGAAGGAAAGGTCTCGGCAGTACCCTACCAATGCGTGAAGAAAGACGGAGCAGTGATTGACGTGCTTCTAGAGGCCTCGGTTACCGAAGATCCATTGCTTGGACAGATCAGCCTTTCCGCTATTGAGGATATCACCGACCGCAAGAAGGCAGAGGAAGAACTGCGGGAAAGCGAGGAGTTCAACCGTCGCATCGTGCACCACGCTCCTATGGGCATAATTTACCTGACGGTTGATGGAGTGATTTGGTTCACCAATCCGGCCAGCAACCGCATCTTTGGCGTACCGGAGGATAACCCTTCCCCACTCATAGGACTGAACATCTTTGAACTTCCACTCGTTGCAGGGCAGCCACACGTGGCTGCAAGTTTTAAGGAGCTTGTGCAAGAGGGAAAGCCTCAGAGCGACGTGGAGCTCTCATATCAATCCCCATTAACGGGCAAAGCGTACATCCTGAATGCTTCAGCAACACCTCGCCTGTCCGCAGATGGAGCTATCGTGGGGTCCGTCGTCATGATCGCAGACATCACCGCGCGCAAGAAGGCTGAAGAGGCGCTGCGGGAAAGCGAGCAAAGATATCGGCAACTGGCGGAAAACTCTCTTACGGGAATATTCATTCATCAGGACGGCGTCGCGGTGTACGTAAATAAAAAGATGGCGGATATTCTCGGTTATACGAAAGAAGAGATGATTGGGCGACACTTTCTCGATGCCGTGCTCCCTGAAGAACGTGAGATCGTGGCGTCAAATGCCCGGGCACGCCTTAACGGAGAGATGTCCCCTTCGGCCTACGAGATTCGCCTGGTGCGAAAGACCGGAGAGACCATCTGGTGCGAAGTACTGACCACGCCGATCATTCACCGGGGCGGCCCTGCGCTTATGGGAAACCTTGCGGACATTACCGACCGTAAGACAGCCGAGGAGGGCTTGAGGGAAAGTGAAGAACGATACAGGACACTGTTTGAAAGGGCCGGAGACGGGATCATCGTAGGCGACATGGAGGGTGAACGAGCGGGAAGAATTGTCTCAGCCAATCAAATGGCAGCAGAAATGCATGGCTATGATATGGAGGAATTCTTGACGCTGAGCATGTCGGACTTAGATATCCCTGAAGAGTCAGATTGTATGGCAGCACTTCTCGCTCGCGTGAGTGCAGGTGAAATAGTAAAGACTGAGCACTATCACCGGAAGAAGGACGGGACGCTTTTGCCCATGGATTTGAGTGCGGGGCTCATTGAGATCGGGCGCCGCAAGTATTTGTTAAGCATAAGTAAAGACATAACGGAACGGAAAAAGGCGGAGGCAGAGAGACTGCTGCTGGCAACGGCCATTGAGCAGGCAGCGGAGAGCGTAGAGATAACGGATGCGGACGGACGGATTGTGGACGTAAACCCTGCATTCGAGAGAACCACGGGCTATTCTCGCGGGGAGGTCATCGGGCTAAAGCCGAGCATTCTCGCGAGCGGAGAGCATGACCAGGCATTTTACGGCCAACTGTGGGAAACGCTGAATAAGGGCAACCCCTGGGCAGGCAATCTCGTCAACAAGAAGAAAGACGGGAGGCTTTACGAGGAGGAAGTGACCATATCACCCGTCAAGAACGAGTCTGGGAGAATCGTGAATTTCGTGGCGGTAAAACGCGACGTGACCAATGAAATCCTCCTGCAGAAGCAGCTCCTGGAGGCCCAGAAGATGGAAGCCGTAGGCACTTTGTCGGGAGGAATAGCTCACGATTTCAATAACCTCCTCCAAGTGATCAATGGGTTCGCAGAGATGGCTCTGTTCGATATTCAGGAGGGACAGCCAGGCCATTCGGAGCTTCGGGAAATAAGGCACGCAGCACGCAGTGCAGCGGAGCTCACGCAAGGATTGCTCACCTTCAGTCGCAGGGTGGAAAGCAAGCTCAGGCCCGTGGACCTGAACCGAGAGCTGGGGCGGCTCACGAAAATGCTCCGCCGCACGCTTCCCAAGATGATCGAGATAGAGATGGATCTCGCGGAGCCCATCGATACGGTGAACGCGGACCCGGCTCAGTTGCACCAGGTCATCATGAACCTCGCGGTAAACGCAAGGGACGCCATGCCTGACGGAGGCAGGTTGTCAATTGAAACCAGGAACGTGCAATTGGATGCACAATACTGCAAGTCTCATCTCGATATCACGCCCGGGCACTACGTAATGTTGAGCATCTCGGACTCGGGAACGGGTATGGATAAAGAAACGAGGAAGCGCATCTTTGAACCTTTCTTTTCAACCAAGGAAACCGGCAAGGGGACAGGCCTCGGCCTTTCCATCGCGTTCGGCATTGTGAAGAGTCACGGAGGGAATCTCCTCTGCTATAGCGAGCCGGGACACGGAACCACGTTCAAGATTTATCTCCCTGCGTTGAAAGCGGCACCGAATTTGGCCGAGACAGGCCAATCCCCAGCTTTCGTTGGTGGGAACGAGACCATCCTCCTGGTTGATGACGAGGATTCGGTGAGAAAGCTCGCATCTCAGATTCTCAAGAAGTTCGGATACACGGTGCTCACTGCAGTCAACGGCAAAAAGGGCGTGGAGGTGTTCTCTCTTACGAGGCAACGGATAGACCTCGTGATCCTCGATCTCATTATGCCGCAGATGGGAGGCAGAGATTGTTTGAGAGAAATCCTGGAATTGGCGTCTGAAACCAAGGTCATCATAGCCAGCGGATACGCAGCGAATGGAGAAATAGCCGAAGCCATCCAAGAGGGAGCGAAGGCTTCGGTGAGAAAACCGTACGAGGCCCAGCAGCTGCTTGAACTGGTGCGGAAAGTCCTTGATGGGCCATAAGGGTGACGATCACCTTGTGAGTGGATTTGGTGGCCTGTCACTCAGGAAAATATCGCAACAGGTTAAGGGCAGAAACGAGCCGCCTTCTTCCATGCTCCACTAGGCACGTTGACCGGGGTTTCCTCCGCAGCACAAGACGAATATGCTTAGGGCAAATGATATTGACCGACCAGGAAGAGCGGGGATGAACCCCTCACGTGGATGCCACATTTTGAAGTGAAGGGATGTCCCACATCTTGGCTTGGAGCTTGGATCTGCAGGAGATAATCTTGAAGGGTTTCCCTGAGGTATCAGGCGAGCAAGTGGTGTAAGAGATAGAATGTCCTCACTCTCCTGAGCAGAGTGCGTGACTCACATGTAATGATCGTTCTGCAGGAGTCCGGAAATCTCGTGGACACTCGTGAAAGCTTTGAAGCAAGAAACGTACGCTAAGGTTGACTGGCGTCTGATTCCATTTCTCTTCCTGTGCTACATTCTGGCATACCTGGACAGAGTAAACGTAGGGTTTGCGAAACTCCAGATGCTCAACGATTTGTCGCTCGGTGACGCGGCTTTTGCTACAGGGGCGGGTATCTTCTTCATCGGCTATTTCTTCTTTGAGGTTCCCAGCAACGTCCTATTGAAGAAATTCGGCGCTCGGATCTGGATTGCAAGGATCATGGTGTCGTGGGGTATCATATCGTCGGCAATGATGTTCGTCAAAGGGGAATGGTCCTTTTATGCGATGCGCTTTCTTCTTGGAATCGCAGAGGCTGGCTTCTTTCCGGGAATCATTTACTATTTAACGTTGTGGTACCCTTCCAAGATCCGATCGACCAGAACCGCATGGTTTATGTCGGCTGTTGCCGTTTCAGGGATAATAGGTAATCCGATATCAGGCTGGGTTATGGATACGCTCTCTGGCCACATGGGGATGTCAGGATGGCAGTGGCTATTCCTCATGGAAGGGGTGCCTTCGATCCTCGTGGGTGTATGGGTGATCTTTTATCTGGACAGCAACATTCAGGAAGCAAGATGGCTGGATGACGAGGAAAAGAAACTGCTCGTGGCGAATCTGGATTTGGAAGATCAGCATAAGGATCGGGTGAGAGTTATCGACGCATTCAAGAGTGGCAAAGTCTATGCTTTGTCAGTTGTCTATTTTACTCTGGTGGTTGGTCTTTACGGCATTACTTTTTGGCTACCCACAATCGTAAAGGCCTTCGGTGTTGAGGGATACCTGCACATTGGCTTAATCGCCGCCATTCCTTATGGAGTATCAGTAATTGGAATGATTCTTCTTAGTCGTAGTTCGGACCGAACAGGGGAGAGACGCCTTCACTACGTGTGCAACGTTGCTGCCGGGGGAGTAGGTCTGATTCTCAGCGGAGTTTTTTCATCCAATCCGGTTCTTTCCGTAGTCTTCTTGTCGCTTGCGACTCTCGGAATCATCGGGTCACTACCAGTGTTTTGGCCAATACCAACGGCATTCTTGACAGGGACAGCGGCTGCAGCCGGTATTGGAATCGTGAATTCCGTCGGTAACCTGGGCGGTTACATAGGACCGAATGTCCCCATATGGGCGAAGACCATTTCCCGCGATCCTTCTGCCGCGCTTTATGCCATTGCCGGTATCCTGTTCATCGGTGCTGTTCTGATGCTGTTAGCCATACCGGAGAGTGTCAATAGACCCGCTGCATCTTTCAATGACGGGCAAGTTCATAGAGCCAAAGACGCATAACCATGGCAGGCTGCTTCTTCTTATCTTGATAATTACATTTCTTCGGACTGGCCCTTGTTCGGTCACCTCAAGTCTTTCTCAACACACCGAGTCAGGCTTCAGCTCGGATCTTCCCGCCCTCCTGGTGAACATGGGCGTCGTTTCGTTCCTTTGCCTGGCTTGCGCTTGCTGATCCACTCGGCCCTACCTGCCGGGGACTTTCATGGGAATGCGCTTTCACGTGTATGACAGGACACAGGATACGGGCTGAGGATCTCCTTCGCTACGGACGACGCAAAGCCGTCTCATCACTGCGCTCAGGAGACCCACAGCCCCACCATCTTAGGTAGGTGAACACGAATCGGTATCACGTGTTTGGGCTGAAGCCTTTGATCACCGTAAACGCGAAGAGGGAAATTTCAAAAGCGTTCCACACCATTGCTTTGTCATCATTTTTTGACACCTATTGTTTATGTGCAATGTCAAAGACTTATGCACTACCGATATTGAGAACATGCGGCAAAAAACTCATGCTGAGTTGCGAGACAAGGTCCATTATGGTAGCATGATAGTACTTCAGGTGCGAGCTGCAGGCCGAAAATCCTTATTTTTTGGCTATCATGGGTGTGGGGGGTGCTCACCGCGACGGCAATCCATGGTCACCCCATGGGGGTGTCCGTTTCCAACAAGGGGCTCACGATGATCGTTGTAGGAGAGAAGATCAACACCAGTCGGAAGAACATCGGGGAAGCGGTTGAACGCAGGGATTCCGGATACATTGTGCAGGTAGCCCAACAACAAGCAAAAGCTGGTGCCCATTACATTGACGTAAATGCGGGGACCTTTCCCGATAAAGAGACCGAGCATTTGTGCTGGCTCGTTAAGACTGTTCAGAGCGAGCTGGACCTTCCTCTTTGTTTGGACAGCCCCAATCCCGCAGCTTTGATGGAGGCATTGCCGCTCCACTCCGGCGTTCCCATGATCAACTCGATCTCTCTGGAGGAAGAACGATTTCGAGCGCTTCTGCCGGTGATCACTTCCCAGCCGTGCCACGTGGTGGCTCTGTGTATGGGCGCAGCGGCCATGCCCACTTCGGTGGAAGAACGAGTGGAGGTCGGGTCAGAGCTCGTGACCCGATTGACCGAACAAGGAATCCCGGTTGAAAGGATCTATGTGGATCCGTTGATTCAGCCGGTTGCAGTTGACACGGGCATGGGGCTGGCCGCGTTGGGTGCCATCAGGGAAATAATGACCCGGTTTCCTGGGGTGAACACTATCTGTGGTTTATCCAACATCTCTTTTGGCCTCCCGGAGCGCAAGCTGATCAACAGAAATTTCCTCGCACTGTGCATGTCATTCGGCTTGTCCGCAGCTATTCTGGATCCCACCGACACGCAGCTCATGTCAACGCTTCTCTCGATTGAAATGCTCTTGGGCAGGGACGACTACTGCGAGCATTTCATCGACGCCTATCAGGATGGGCGACTCACGAGTGGCTGAGTCGAGGGGTTGCGTTCTCACAACATATTGCAAAGGGGTTTCATTATGAGTCAGCTCGATGCACTCAAACAGGCCGTAATCAAGGGTGATATCAAGTCAGCCGTAGACGAGACGAAGAAGTCCGTAGCTGCGGGTGAGAGCGTTCAGGAGATGCTCGACAACGCTCTTATCGCTGCCATGGATGTAGTGGGGCAGCGATTTTCAGAAGGCAAGATTTTTGTGCCGCAGATGTTGCGGTCGGCAAAGACGATGCAAGAATGCATGCAAATTATCAAACCCCTTTTTCAGGAAGGTGGTGTCACCACCAAAGGGACCATGGTTCTCGGCAGCGTGAAAGGTGACCTGCACGATATCGGAAAGAACTTGGTTGCCATGATGATGGAAGGGGCTGGATTCTCCATTGCAGATCTTGGCGTGGATGTGAACGCTGACGCCTTCGTCCAGAAGGTCAACGAAGTGGATGCGGATCTTGTGGGCCTGTCGGCCTTACTGTCGATCACCATGCCCGGGATGACAGCTACCGTTGAGGCTTTGAAGGCAGCTGGGCTCAGAGATAAAGTCAAAGTCATGATCGGCGGCGCACCGGTCACCGAGAGATTCGCCAAAGAAATCGGTGCGGACGCGTATGCCCCTGATGCAGCGTCAGCCGTGGTGGAAGCCAAGAAATTGATGGGAATCTCCTGACGCCCGACTGATATTTAAGAAGTAAGCCCCGGAAATGTTCCCCCTGTACAGGGTTTCCGGTGCAAACGCGGATCTCTCGGTCCGTACTCCGCGGCCGGCAGGGTCGGTCTCACAATGGCGCATCGCCAGAACGCGCTGCCAACGAGTTAAGGAGAGAGCCATGAACCTTCCCCATATTCCTACTTTCCAACCTCGACTCACCGTCCTCAACAGAGAACAGGCATGGGCCATTCACCGCTCTGCTCTGGAAATCCTCGAGAAAATCGGGGTAAAGATGGAACATCCCGGTGCCGCAAAGATGCTCTTGGCCGCGGGTTGCCGAGCGTCCGACGCTGATTGGATCAAGATGCCGGCATTTCTGGTAGAAGAGGCTTTGGCTTCCGCTCCCCGGCAGATCACCCTATACAGTCAGCAGGGCGACAAAGCCATGCCTCTGGTCAATGGAAATTCCTTCTACGGGACCGGGTCAGACACCACCTTTACCCTGGATTTGGAGACCGGCGAGCGCCGCCGGTGCATGTTGAAGGACACAGCCAACTTCGCTCGGCTCGTCGACGGGCTGGAAAACCTTTCCTTTGCCATGTCCATGGGAAACCCGGAAGACGTCCCGCGCATCCAAGACATTTACGTGTTCGCATTTGCCGAGATGGTAAGGAACACCAACAAACCACTCGTCTTTATCGCGGACAGCGGCACAGACATCGTCAAGATTCACCAAATCGCGTCGGCTGTGGCAGGAGGAGCTGACGAACTTGCAGACAGGCCCTTCCTGCTCAACTATTCGGAGGCCATCAGCCCGCTGCGCTTTCCACAAACTGTGGTGGACAAGCTCATCTTCTGTGCGGAAAAACGGATACCCATCTGTCTTCCTTCGGGCTCCAACTGCGGAGGGGGAGCCCCGGTCACTCTCGCAGGGGCAATGGCAATGGGCATAGCCGAGAACCTCGTGGGGCTTGTCATTCATCAACTCGCGGGCAAGGGATCGCCTTTCCTGTTCGGTCCCAATGTGAGCGCTTTGGACATGAAATCCACCGTGGTGTCCTACGGATGTCCCGAATGGAGCTTGACCCAAGCTGCGCTCGCGGACATGCGTGACGAAATCTACGGCATCCCCATCTGGGCATTCGCAGGAGCCTCCGATTCAAAGGTGATGGACGCACAAGCTGGTGCAGAAGCCATGTTTTCCATCGCGACCAGTATGCTGTCGCGATCCAACCTCGTCCATGACGTGGGATACCTGGAATATGGAAGCACGTCTTCCCTGGAGATGGTGACCATGGCCAACGAGCTTGTGGCCATGAGTCGATTCTTCACCAAAGGCATCACGGTCGACCAGGAAAATCTTGCCCTTGAGGTCGTAGAACGTGTGGCAAAAGGAGGTCCCAGCTCGATCTTTTTGACCGATGATCACACGTTCGAGCACTTTATGGACGCCCAGTTCGTACCGACACTCTTGGACCGTTCCCGTTACGATGCCTGGCTATCATCCGGATCACTGGATCTTCACGCGCGGTGCAACGCTGAGGCCAAGAGAATCCTTGCGGAACACGAGGTCGCACCCAAACCCGATGAGGTACTCACAGAAATTGACCGAATCCTCCAGATGGGATGAAAGAAAACCTTCTTCTGTCCGAAAAACCAAGCTGCGACCTGAGAGATCGACATGGGAATGACCTCACAGTCTTACCGGCCCACCAGTGACAAAGACGTGCAGAGGATAGACGAGGCGGGGCGTCGTATCCTCGAACGGGTGGGAATCAGAATTACGGACAAGACATTCTTGGATCTGCTGAGAGATGCGGGCGCGTCCGTGGATTATACCCAGAGCAGGGTGCGTTTCCACGGGGACTGGCTCGACCGATTCGTGGCGTATGCCCCATCCAGCTTTGTCTTGCATTCCCGGGACGGCAAGAACGATGTACACGTGGGACAGGGAAAAGTCCACTTCACCAACGGTGGCCGTGTCTTTCAGATATTGGACCTGGCCACCGGAGGCTTCCGTCGCACCACGCTCAAGGATGTGGCTCGCACTGCAGCGTTGGTCGATCGAATGGACAATATTCGCTTTTACATCATCGCTTGTCAGGCCCATGACGTGGAGCAGAGCCATTACCATTTGAACGATTTCTACCATTCGTTCAATCACACGACCAAACATGTGATGGGCGGATGCGACAATGTCAGCGGCGCGCAACAAATGTGGAAAGTCGCGGCCTGCATCGCGGGAGGTGAGGACCACTTCAGACAGCAGCCCTTCGCCTCCGTGATCACCAATCCCATCAGCCCTCTCACCATTGAGGCCACCACGCTGAATATACTGCGCTTCTGTTGCTGTCACGGAATTCCCACCACCTGCGCTCCCGCACCCATATCCGGAGCCACCGCACCAGCGAGCTTGGCTGGTACGCTCGCGCAAATGCACGCGGAAGCACTGGCCGGGGTGGCGATCTCTCAGGTATTCTGTGAAGGAGCAAAGGTGCTGTACGGTGCGGTACCTACCGCCATGGATCTCCGGACCATGGAGTTTACCATGGGATCGGTGGAAGTCGCGCTCATGAACGCCTGCGCAGTACGGTTAGCAAAACGGTACAACCTTCCCATCTATGCGTCCGGAGGCGTAACTGAGGCCAAAAGACCGGACATTCAGGCTGGAGTGGAAAAGACGTTCTCCAATCTCATGGTGGCCATGGCAGGCGGTGACTGCATTCATCTGGCCGCGGGCATGTTGGACTCGGGCAGTTCCATCGCTTACGAGCAGTATGTGATAGATAACGAAATCATAGGAATGATTCACAGACTTCTCGCGGGTATTCGAGTCGACCATGGGACTTTGGGGCTGGACACGATTGAACGGGTCGGACCGGGCGGGAACTACGTGACCGAAGATCACACCTTGGATTACATGATGGAGGAGTTCTTCTATCCTGAGTTGGCCGAGCGTTCCATTTTTGATATATGGGAGAAGAAGGGAAGGCCCAACATGTTGACGCGAGCGAACCAGAAGGTTCACCAAATTCTGGACGAGAGTCGCCCCGGACTTTTGGATCAGCGTGTCGTGGAGACGGTCAAACACACATTTCCAGGGCTACTGGACTTGTGATCGTTCCGGTTCTCCTTCCGCAGGATACATTCTGGAGGCCGCATGCCGAGCATTGTCACCAAAAAGAGAAATCAAACCATCATTGCGTGCGGTGTTTTCAAGTCCTGCCTCAAGCATCTAGATTTGTCGGTCCGGTTCCCGTCTGTCCGCGTGCGTTACCTGCCGTCCTATCTGCACATGAATCCGAGGCTTCTGGAAATACGTCTCATCAAGGAAATGACAGCCGCTATCAAAAGAGGAGAGCGGATTTCATGCCTTTATGGCGATTGTTTCGCGGGCATCCGGGAGTGTTGCGAACGCTTCGGAGCGGCCAAGGTATGTGGCTTCCACTGCTACGAGATGCTCCTCGGAGGAGAACAGTTTCAGAACCTTATGGATGAGACTGCAGGCACATTCTTCCTGGAGAGAGAGCTTATCATGGACTTTGAGAGGTGTTGCAGCGAGCCGCTGGAGCTGTACGACGTGGACATGCGGAAGGAGTTTTTCAAGCATTACAAAAAGTTAGTATACGTGCGACAGCCAGCAGACCCGGATCTCGGCCCCAGGGCCCAGGACCTGGCTCGGTTCCTGGAACTGGCATTGGAAATCAGGGATTCGGATTATTCACACCTCGACAGACAGCTCGCACAGCTGATTCAAGGGGAATTGATCTAGATTTCGCGATCCATTCACTCCTGAACTCGTTTCGCGGGCCAGCACGGAATTACACCAGCATGAAACAAGTAAAACCTGACAAGCGTGCCAAGAAAGCGCCTCCCCGTAAAACGCGACCGGCCAAAATCAGCCGTCCACGCACGGTCTGGTTGAATGTGCTGCCGGACCACCTCTGGGTGAAGGTTCGACCAGGCACCACAATCTTGGACGCGCTTCCTGAAGACTTCGTCGCGGTGGAAAGTGACTGCGGGGGACTGGGCAAGTGCGGCAAGTGCAAAGTAAGAGTTGACTCATCCATAGGTCCTCCATGTCAGGAGGAACTGGACCTGCTCGATAAGCAGGAGTTGGAGAAAGGAATCCGACTTGCTTGCAGGACCAAGCTCGAAAGCGACATGGTCATCGACATACTCGACCATGACCGTGAGGCGGAATTCTATCAGATCCTCAAGGCCGGTAAACGACCGTTGATCGAGCTGGATCCCCTGGTTTCGCAGAGGCTCGTGGATACGAACCTGGACCCGGAATATGAGTGGCTTTCTGACTTGGACCGCATCAAACTTGTGCTGGGACCTGCTTACTCTCAGATGAAGGCCAACCTGTCATGCTTGCGCAGGCTTCCGGAAAAGCTTCACCGGACCGGCCGTCGGGGAACCGTGGTATTGCACGAGGACCAGCTGCTCGACTGGCAGTCCTGGGACCAGGTGGGACATCGGTACGGCCTTGCCTTTGACCTGGGCACGAGCACGGTGGTCGGGAAACTGATCGATCTGCTGGACGGGACCGAGCTCAGTGTTGTGTCTCGTCTTAACAGCCAGTTCAAGTACGGTACCAATGTGGTGAGTCGATTGCAGTACGTGAACGACCATGCCAATGGCCTCCATCACTTGAGCCGCCTGCTCGTGTCGGATCTCAATCGCATCATTCACCACCTCGTGAAAAGACACGACCTGGAGCCGAATGACATCTACGTAGCTGTGGCTGCAGGCAACACCACCATGCAGCACTTGCTGCTCGAACTCCCACCTCTTGGCATTGCACAAGCCCCATTCGCGCCGGTGCTCACTGACGGCATGATAGTGTACGCGAAAGAGGTGGGACTCAACCTCAATCCTGCGGCGCTCCTTTACGTGATGCCCACCCGATCCGGGTACGTGGGAGGAGATCTCATAAGTGCCATTCTAGCTTCAGGAGCCGCCGAGCAGAATACCAAGATGGTGCTGGGCATGGATCTCGGTACCAACGGAGAGATCTTTCTGGGAAACAGCGACAGGATGCTGACATGTAGCGCTGCCGCAGGCCCTGCCCTCGAAGGAGCACGGATCTCCCACGGGATGATTGCCAGGACAGGGGCCATAGAAGGGACGTCCTTCATAGATGACGCGCTCGTGTACCGGATCATTGGCAATACCAAGCCCAAGGGCCTATGTGGCAGCGGGCTGGCCGATCTGGTAGCAGTGCTCCTCCATTGGGACGTGATCGACCACGAAGGTCTTATCCGGCCGACTGAACTGCCCGAAGGGCGCGCGTTGCAGCCAAGAGTGATCGAGAGGTCTGGCCTGTACCATTTTCTGGTCGCCTCACAGGAAGAAAGCTTCGAGGCGAAGCGAATTCTGCTCACACAGGGAGACGTTCGAGAGCTTCAACTCGCTAAGGGGGCCATTGCCGCGGGGATTCAGATTCTGATGGAAGACATGCGTATCGGAGTGGAGGACATCGACCGCATCTGCATGGCCGGGGCACTCGGCAATTATCTCAATCCCCTGAGCGCTTTGAGACTAGGTCTCATCCCTCGAGTGGATCCTGCCATCATCACGTCGATCGGCAATGCAGCGAGCGCGGGCGCATCCATGGTGCTCCTGTCCCGGCCATACTGGAAGAAGGCAAATGAATTGTCCAAGTTCATCGAGCACGTAGAGCTTTCCAACCGCCTCGATTTCAACGATCATTTTGTGGAACATCTCGATTTTCCCACAGAAAATGCATGGTAGTTCACCGCACAACCTTCGAATTCCGATCTTCATGAAACGCGAGCTCTGGCGCTCGGCGAAACCTTCGAACTGCCCGCCGCGAGCACCCGCAACATAGGAGCTGCGCTTCTCAGTACTCCTCACGGAAAACATGACAGGATGGCTTCAACTGAAAGCCCGGCAGGCTTTATGCGTGGGAACCGACCTTGCCCATATGGGGGAGATCTGTACACGAAGATCCTGCTGCGGAACCGTATTGATTGTGATCGTTGTGGCGCTACTCCTGATCGAGTGTTATACCGATGTGCGACCACGTAAGTGACTTTGGCCTGCTGGCGGAATGCCTGTGAACTCCCATGACCTGGAGTGTCACAACGAACCATGAAAATGGCACCCAGCCCGGCGACCAGCGGGAGCTGGCAAGTACCTGAAGTTCTTGGGGGTGGGAGTTTGGGGGAAGGCCCTTCTTTCAAGAAGGGCCTTCCCCCAAAAATGCATTTTCATAGAAGAAGCGCAGTCAGGCCAGGCCGTTCGTAGCGAAAGAGGTTTGCCGCCAGTGTCGTAAGCCTGAAAACGCTTTGGTATTCGCACTTCCGACAGGACCGAGCCTGATGGCCTTTACGACGCGAGATGGATCGACGTGTGGGAGGAATCGGAGGAATACACCAGGACTGGGTTCACTATCGAGGCGGCACTAAAACGGGCGAGCAAGGATGTTTTGGCCAGCGGGTGAGGGAAGATATAGATGAGCCGCTCTTGGATTCTGTGAAGGGGGTGAGATCAGCTGTTTTCGATCAGTCAGCTTCTCTGCTGGGCTCGAAAACGTGCAGTTCCGAACGGAGGGTGAGGTTACCAGGGGCCGAGGGATAGGCAAGCGGTGGTTTGCACCATCGCCTGCCCGAGCCTCATGCTAATCTACAAGCAAACGTTTACCAGCGGGATCCGCCGCCGTTGCGTCCGCCTCCCCGAGAATCATTCTTGGGTTTAGCCTCGTTTACTTTCAGGCTCCTACCGCCGAAATCCTTGGAATCCAGTGCCTGGATCGCCTTAAGGCCTTCTTCGCGGTTGGACATTTCTACGAATCCGAAGCCCCGGGACTTGCTCGTAAACTGGTCAGTGATGACCTTGGCGGATTCCACTTCCCCGTAGGTCCCAAACAAGCCGCTCAGATCTGTCTCGTTCGAATCAAATGACAGGTTTCCTACATAAATCTTGATACTCATTCTCTACTCCTTGAGAAAAAGCACGCCCCACTTTGTGCGAGAGTGCGTTTGCAGAAACGAACAAGGGCTTTTGGTGAACGGGGAGAAACCGGATGCAATTTCGGTATGAAGTCCACGACACGGGGGCCTATGTCCTAGGATCTTAATCCTTGCATGACGCCCGTAGTCCTTGAAATGAGGTCGACTGGAGAAACACAAGTTAAGGTTCACTCATGAGAATACGGGCTAATCCTCTATTTGTCAAGCGATTCTATTTGCCACTGCCAATTCATCTTTGTTCTTGTATCATATCAAATACGTATGATTGTTCCGTTCATGTACCGTTATACCCTCGTGGAGATACGGAAAATCCTGCCGTGTCCGCGGTGGGTAACGGCGCTTTCTGGCTACGGATCCCATCTAGACTACGCATAGCGCACGACGCCCCTGAGAACGATTCTCCGGAATATTCTGCATCCGGGTGTTCAGGGGGGCGTGAAATTATTTTTCGCTCCGGTACGAGGTTCCGGTTGCACAAGACCGAGCGACTTTCCGAACCTGCTCAGCCTCACAGAGACAGCACGAGGAATGCAGTGATACGAGACTGTTTGACACCGTGCGTCCTTTCTGCCAGAACATCTTCATGGTCCACCCTGTTTACCCGCGTAAACAGGTCCCATCCCCCACACACCACAGATATGGTGCCGCGCCTTGAAAATCGGGGGTACCATGATTCATGACTTCTCAACAAGCCCGTGGAGCAAGAGTTCCGTGTACTCCCGGGTGTCGCTTGTTGGGTACAAGCTCAGTGACGGATGACTTTGGTGCCGGTCACGCGGTGCTTGCCTCCACGTGACCGCGTGCCCAATTCTTGTGGGGATATCAAGTCAGATCAAACCTGCCGTAAGGGAAAAAGATACAGGCAAGAAGGAGGCAAAAGCCCCCGGATGGAAACGACCCGGCTCTGCCAAGAGGGAGAAGACCAAGAAGCTCGAAGTGCACGATACACAGATCATCCCAGCCCTCAACGTCGCGTGGGGGAGTATCAGTAACTGGTTTGAAGACATCAACGTTCAAGGTCTTCTCTTTCGGCCCTACCCCACACTTTACCGCCGTGAGCGGTGGCTGACGTCCCAAGGCAGATGCATCGTGGCCCCGCTTCCGGAGCATCTCAGGGGTCTGGGGAGCCGCTTCGACGTCCCATCACGAAGTTTCATCCTTTCCCCATACCTATCAGTGTCTCGTGACTCAGCCCCTGATTCATCAACAGCTTCGGAATCTGAGGGTAAGCTTTTGGGAATATCTCAATGACCGGATGTCCGTCACAAACTCGATTCCATGGCCCCCAGATCTGATGTGACAACAGATGGGGGAGGCACGGGGATATCACATATATGGGGTGAATTCCGAATAGGGAGATTGAATGGCCCTCGTCATGGCATGATCCTGACGGAAGGACCCATTGCCCTTGAGTTCTTCGTGGGCTTGTTGAGACGTTACTACCTTTATTGTTTAGCCTGTTGAAGACAGATGGGCAGTTCGTGGCGATGCCTACTTCTTGTTGGTTCCTCTGCAAAGAGCACGCACATACGTGCTGTCGGACATTGACTTATGTCATTGCTGCAAGTAATCTGGGGACCAATCAATGCATGGGGCCGCAATGATTGAAGGAGATCGGTAATGCTCAAGTACCCACGTCTGAAGAGCTGCTACAACATCGGCCTGATCGAGGAGAACAAAGCCATCCTCGTTGCAGAGAATTCTGAGAAAATTGTAGAAGGAGAGCTTCTGTGTGCACTGCTGGAACTCATGGCGAATGGGCGGTCTTCCGATGATATCGCAGACGCTCTTTCGGATCGACATGGGCTCACTGAAGTCTATTATGGCCTCGCTGAACTGGAGCGGCTCGGTTTGGCGGAGGAGGCAAACGGTCACCGGTACTCCTGAAGCAGTCTTTTGGGAATTGATGGGAACCAGGTCAGAGACCATTCTCGCCGGCGGTTCGGCCACTCGAGTAGCAGTTGCCTCGACCGGCGAAGAGACCGCTTCTTTGATCGACACTTTGAGGCGCTCCGGGTTGCATGGAGTGGGGCAAGCTTCTTTACTGGATCCGATTCCCGGGGACCGAACCCTTACTATAGTGGTAGCGCAGGATTACCTCGAGGAAAGGTTGTCGGAATGGAACAGGCGGGCTCTGAATAGCGGCCACCGATGGATATTATGCAAGCCTTCAGGTATTCGGCCTTGGATAGGTCCTCTCTTTGTTCCAGGTGAAACAGGATGTTGGCGATGCCTGGAAGAGCGACTGAGGTACAACCGAGAGCTGGAAGAGTTCATCAGGTTCAAGACCGGGCGTTGGAATCCACCGCTATTCCCTGTTGGAGCAACAGAAGCCTCGAAAGCGTTTGTCGAGGGCATTCTGGCAACGGCTATCGGGACCGTGTTGTCAGGCGAAGAGCCGGACTCGCTCAAAGGACGGATTCTCATATTTGATTGGAAGACAACGGAGTTCACGGCCCATGAAATGGTTCGACTGCCCCATTGCCCGGAATGTGGAGCGGGCTCGGCCGAGGAAGTGTCAGATCCGGAGCCTCCATCTTTCACCTCGAGGAAGAAGAGGTATCGTCTGGATGGCGGCCACAGGATTTTCTCGCCCGAAGTAACCCTGGAACGGTACAGGCATCTCGTGAGTCGGGTCACCGGTATAGTGGGCCCACTGGTTTCGATGACGACCGATTCCCTGAAGAAAGTCGAGGTAACGAGTCCTTCGATCATGAGAACCTATGGCGCGGCCCACGCGTCGATCGGCAAAGTGCGTCGATTGGAAGATGTGAAGAAGGGCATACGGTCGGGCGCCAGCGCAGGCAAAGGCCTTACCGACATTCAGGCCAAGACCAGTTGCCTATGTGAGGCCATCGAGAGGGTCAGCGGCATCTACCGAGGGACGGAGCCCAAACGTCGGGCAACATACGAAGAAGTCAAAGAGAGAGCATTCCATCCCCACGACCTTCTCCAATACAGTGAGAAACAATACAGGGAGCGAGAGCGTTGGAGCGAGTTCAATTGCCCGTTTACCAATGTTCCCTTGCCCTTCGACGAATCCCAGGAGATTGACTGGTCTCCGGTATGGTCGATCACCCACAAAGAATGGAAGCAGATGCCCACTGCCTTTCTCTACTACGGGTACTGCGAAGAACTGGACAAGGCTTTCTGCAAAGCCGATTCAAACGGAAACGCCGCGGGCAACTGCCTGGAAGAAGCGGTGCTCCAGGGCCTCATGGAGCTCATCGAACGTGACGCGGTTGCTCTGTGGTGGTATAACATGATCCCCATGCCAGCTGTGGATCTGGACCAGATCAAAAACCCCTTAATCAGCCAATTCGTTGAGACGTTCGCGGCCATAGGCAGAAAGGTATGGGTGCTGGATCTGACCAGTGACCTTGGCGTGCCTGTGTTTGCCGCGCTCTCTTCGGTAACGGCCGACGGCCCGGATCGTCCCATACTCGGCTTCGGCGCTCACTTGGATCCCAAGACTGCCTTCACCCGAGCGCTTTCTGAAATGACCCAATCGCTCGGTCTGATAGACTTCCCGCCCGAGTTCCTGGCCGAAGATGACAAACTCTCCCTGCTCAGAAAGTTCACGGAACAAACGAAATTGGAAGAGTGGCCGTATCTCCTACCAGCCGCCGATCGGTACTCCAAAGAGCCTTGACGGGTACACGGACATGAGTTCGGACGATCTCCTTGAAGACGTGACCCTCTGCGTAGACATTCTGAGCAAGCTGAACCTGGAAGTGCTCGTAAAGAACCAGACTCGCCCTGACCTGGGACTCAGTGTGGTGAAGGTGATTGTTCCCGGCCTCCGCCATTTCTGGGCGCGATATGCTCCGGGCCGCCTCTACGAAGTTCCCGTGCAGATGGGCTGGCTAAATGAACCTACTGCAGAAGAAGACCTCAATCCCACACCGATCTTCTTTTGATCGTTGTCCTGAGACCGATGCGCGATCACGTAAGTGACTTTGGGCTGCTGGCGGCATGCCTCTGAAGCGCAGTCAGGCAGGGCCGTTCGTAGCGAAAGAGGTTTGCCAGTGTTGCACGCTTGAAAACGCATCGGTATGAGACAGGAGTTGTCCGTGGTCTTGGAGTCCACATTTCGATTGGCTTCCGACGTGACGCTCGCAGAGCACGGAGAGGCGCTCTTCCTCCTGCTTCCCGCAAGTATCACCCAAGCGCCTTTGAGATTCCCACTGGAACTGAAGAACTCGCTGGAGCGACTTCGGTCCGACTTCGTCTCGAGTCCCCAGATGGAAGACCTTTTTACTGAAGGGGCCTCCGGGGATGCCCTTATCACACGGGTACTTTTATCTTGAAAGTCTGAAGAAGAACCGCTTTCTGTGTGAGAGGATTGGTGTCGCCGGTGAAAGCCTGATTGATGTGGTTCCCTGCCGACCGGGGAAGTCCGTATCACTCTCAAAGTCGGCTGCGTACAAGCTGAGCAGATTCGCGTACATGCATGAGGATGACCGCGGTCTCGTGATGGAATCGCCCCTGAGCCTTCACAAGATGACGTTCCTTGATGACCGGGTGCTTCGGCTCGTGTCTCTGCTGTCGAAAGGCATTGACCTGGACGAGATTACAGAGCAGCCCAATGGGCTTGACAGCCGGGTGTTTGGTGAGCCCGTTGAGGTTCTGATGTCTTGCGCCTTCGTGGTTTCTTCCGAGGATGATGAGGGCCTGAAAGAGGATGCGTTGCCCCTTGCTACGTGGGAGTTCCATGACCTCCTCTTTCAAGCTCGCTCCAGAGTGGGCAGGCACCGCAACCCTTCAGGGGGAAGATACCGCTTTCTCGACACGATTCCTCCACTCCCGGTAGTGAGGCCCCCGGTTTCCGAGGACGTTATCGCACCGCAAGAGCTCGATATCGACGCTTTGGAAGAGAATGACAAGCCCTTCAGCTACGTGCTTGAAAACAGGATGTCCGTCCGTGAATTCGCGGAAACTCCCATAAGCTGTTCGGAACTCGGCGAGCTGCTCTTCCGTGCTGCCAGAATCAAATACGTGCAAAGGGGAGACGAGCATGGTGATGTGGCATTCAGGCCGTATCCAGGAGGAGGAGCGATCCACGAGTTGGAGATCTACCCTCTGGTGATGCGATGTCAGGATCTTGAAAGAGGTCTGTACAGGTGCAACCCCAAGGAACATCAATTGGAACGCATGTCACCGATTACCGAGAATCTGAAATCCATCGGATGGTACTCGGCCGCAGCCATGGGGAAACCGGAGGCCAAGGACGCCATACAGGTTCTGCTCCTCATCACATCTCGGTTTCCGAGGCTTTCGTGGAAGTATCAGTCAATGGCCTATGCCACCACATTGAAGGGGCTCGGGTGCCTTTACCAAACCCTGTATCTGGTGGCGACCGCGATGGGACTGGCCCCGTGTGCTGAATTGCTTCAAAAGGCTGAACCAGCCGACAACGCTGATATTCCTGACGGCATGGATGTTCCTACTGAACTTTCGATCCGCCGGCAGCGCATCGAGGCAATCAAGGAAGCCAAAGCCGAAATCGAGCGACGCGCGGCAGAGCGGTATGCCGAGGAACAAAAGGCATATGAGGCCAAAATTGCTGAGCGAGCCAAGAAAGAACAAGAAACCGGTAAAAGGATCGGTGGCAAACCACCACAGCCGCGGACAGCCGGTCCAACGCAAAAGGATCAGGTGAATCTGAACGACAGCGATTCACGCATCATGCCGACATCCGGCGGCGGCTTCGAGCAGGCATACAACGCCCAGGCCGGTGTGGACACGGAAACTATGCTCATTGTGACCACGCACGTCAGCCAGGCTCCTCACGACAAACAAGAGCTGGAACCGGCCTTGACCAATATGAAGCAGTTACCTCAAGAGCTCGGAACCGTTACGGACATTCTCGCTGATAACGGCTTCTTCAGTGAAGGCAACATAACCCTCTGCGAAGAGAACAAGGTCACCCCTTACATAGCCGCCAATCGTGAAAAACACCATCCTGCGCTCATGGAGAGGTTCAAAGAACCGGCAGCCTTTGCCCGATGACGCCAATCCCGTAGACACCATGAAGCATCGGCTCAAGACACAATCAGGTAAAGCTGTCTATGCAACGCGTAAGAGCACTATCCAGCCTGTCTTTGGCATTATCAAGTCGGTCATGGGTTTTCGCCAATTCCTCTTACGCGGACTGGATGCCGTGAAAGGCGAATGGAATCTCGTGTGCATTGCCTTTAACCTCAAAAGGCTCTACGCCTTGGCCAAGTAGGTTGAAAAAGAACAAAAACAACCGAAAGGGGCACATACGGACTCTTCGTATGTCCTTTCAGGTTGGAATTTAGCCCCGTCAACGTTCCACTGAAACGAACGGGCCCCGTGCAGCAGTTTTTTCACAAAAATCCGGGCGGGGATCATGGATGGTTGCAATTCTCAGTCCGACAGGCTCCTAGGTTCCGGCATGGCCACAGCCCATTAAACAGCCATTGTATCGAGTTCGCCTCTCAGTTTTTGGACCTGTCTCTCCAGTTCCGCCACAACGTTTTGGGCCTGGGTAAGATCTCGGTTCCTTCCCATAGTTTCAAGTGCCTGTGCAATAGCGGCCACACTCTTTGCACCAAAATTGAGCACAGAGCCCTTCAGCCCATGGGCGGCTTTTTCCAGTTCGTCAGCATCCTTTTGTACCACTGCCTGGCGGATTCGATCAACGAGCAGCAGGCTATCGTCCACAAAGATTTCGACCAACTCCCTGAGCAGATCCATGTCCCCCCCAGTCCTTTCAAGGAGGGCTTCTCGGTCCGCAACCCCATCTCCTGACTCAACGAAAGGCTCTGTTTTCTGCTCGTCGTTGGTCGCAGAAAACAGGTTGTCTATGGCATCATACAGTTCCTGCACATTGATCGGTTTAGAAACGTAACCGTCCATGCCAGATTCGAGACATCTTTCTCGGTCGCCTTTCATCGCGTGTGCGGTCATTGCGATGATCGGGACATGCGTTCCGGTTCCCTCTTCTTGATTTCTGATGAACGTCGTGGCTTCGAAGCCGTCCATTACCGGCATCTGCACATCCATAATGACCAGATCGAAGGTTCCTTGTTCCATTGCTTCCAGGGCCTTCTTGCCATCCCCCGCAACAGTGATGCTATGTCCCATTTTCTCAAAAACTTTTCTGGCCAGTTTTTGGTTGACCGGATTATCTTCCGCGACAAGTATCCGGAGTCTCCTGTTGCTCTCCCGTATGGAATGTTGAGTTACGAGAGACTTGATTTCTGTCGTACCGGATTGGATCTGGAGCACCTTGGCTATGGCGAGAAGCAGAACGGACTGGCTAATGGGTTTGAGTAGATATGCTGCCACTCCT
This sequence comes from uncultured delta proteobacterium, assembly GCA_963760985.1. Taxonomy (GTDB): domain Bacteria; phylum Desulfobacterota; class Desulfomonilia; order Desulfomonilales; family Desulfomonilaceae; genus JACRDG01. The sequence goes on from CAVXFM010000007.1 coordinate 215,245, forward strand.
AAACTCATGCACCTGGATGCGTCTCCTCTTTCACCCGCTGATGTCAACAGGATGATGGTTGGAGTCGCTATCTCCGGATGTTGGTTTATGTTCTCTATAAGCTCAAAGCCATCCATTTCCGGCATCATGCAGTCAGTCAGCATGAGGGGAAAGGGGGTTCCCTGCTTCTGGGCTTTGTGTAATGCTTCCAGAGCCTCGGGGGCACCCGATACGACAGTTGGCTTCATCTTCCAATAGAGGAGGGTTTTCTCCAATATTCGCCTGTTAGTGAGATTGTCGTCCACTACCAGCACCGTTAATCCTTCAAGATTAATGGCCTGTTGCGGCAACCCTAATTCTGATGCAGTTGGCTTGAGTTCAAAAGAAGCGGTGAAATGGAATTGGCTCCCTCTGTCTGGTTCGCTTTCGATCCAGACCCGACCTCCCATCATGTTCACAAGCTGGCGAGTAATGGTGAGACCAAGCCCTGTGCCACCGTATTTCCTCGTCGTAGAGCCGTCTGCCTGCTCAAACGCTTCAAAGATCTTGTGCTGCTTTTCAATGGAGATTCCAATTCCAGTGTCCCGAACCGTGAAATGCAGCAAAGTATGGTAATCCGTCTCGGATTCAGTCTCCACAGAAACCGCTACCTCGCCCTCCTGGGTAAATTTTATGGAGTTTCCGACCAGATTCACGAGTATCTGGCGAAGCCTGCCCGGATCTCCCACCAGCGCATCAGGAACGTCAAATGGAATATCGTATATCAGTTCCAAGCCCTTCTTATGCGCCTGGGTGGCAAGCGTGGTCATGGTGTCGGCTAAGGAATCTCGAAGGCTGAAGCCCACGTGAATCAGGTCGAGTTTTCCCGCTTCGATCTTTGAAAAATCAAGTATATCTCCAATCAGACTAAGCAGTGCATCAGCCGATATCTTTACCGTGTCAAGGTAGTCTCTCTGTTCAGCATCCAGGTCCGTACCTGAGCGCAAGTTCGGTCATCCCCATTATGCCGTTCATGGGGGTACGTATTTCATGGCTCATGTTTGCCAGAAACTCACTCTTCGACTTACTGGCCCTTTCGGCTAATTCCCTTGCTTCGACCAAAGCTGACACGTCGATCACGTTCAAAATAATCCCTTTGAATTGGTCGTCCTCGAATATAGGCTGAACTCGCATGGACACATGCATCCCAAGGAGATCCCGGTTTACTTCTCTTGGCTCTCGTGTTTCCCTTGCCTTGTACGAAGCCACCATCCGTCGGATGTCTTCAGTCCTCTCGGTCTGAGGGTGAAATTCCCACATGTTCTTGTTGACCAAATCCTCCCTTTTGAGACCCACTTTGCGGAGGAACCACCGATTGACCTCCGTGACTATCCCGTCCGCGTCGGCAACCACAACGCCCTCCTCCATCCCTTCTATCATCGTCCGGAGTTTGTCTTCCTCCGCCTGAAGAGCCTTCTCCACTGCCCTACGCTCAGTGATATCTCTTGCGATGGACTGGAATCCGAAAGCCTCGTCGTTCCTTGCGATCAAGTGAACATTCTGTCCGATCCATACCGTTTCCCCGGTCTTGGTCAGTAAGGGGAATTCATAGTACGTAGTGGGAATTTTCTTAATCAATTGCCTGCCGTAGAATTTCGCGATCCTTTCCCTATACTCGGGGAGAATCAGATCCGTGAAATGGAGTCCGATGAGTTCATTCCCTGAATAGCCGGTAATCCTTGACGCGACTTGGTTTGCGAAGGTGAAGACTCCCCCGACGTCGGTCCGGTACACCATGTCGTTCGAGATTTCCACGAGTTCGCGATACTGTTCCTCGTTTTCCTTCAACCGTTGCTCGGCTTCGGCTGTGTGTAGCACCTGAGCGGTGGTGCAGCTCAAGGCATCCAGTTGGGCATCCTCCTCGGAAGTAATGGCATGCTTGCTGAAAAGCGCCAGCACACCTAGCGTTTCCCCGCTCGGCGGGCTCAGTTGATACCCCGCAAACGACACAAGACCCAATTCCCGTGCCCAATCGTGGTGGTGTACCCGCGGGTCGTGGACAGCGTCGTTGGTCAGGAACTTGTGCTCTTGGCCTGAGGCTATACGTCCAATCTTGTATGCGCCAAAAGGAACTCGTCGGTGCGTCGACCCATCCGTGTGCGTATACCGACCCGAGCTGGCCAGCAGATGAAGGCATTTGTTTCTCCATTTACAGACATGGGGTCCCTCGGTCACCGTTGCATGCACGCACCCACTTTCGCACAGGTCGCCGGAGCCGATACGCCAGATTCGGCAGAAATCGGCTCCAAAGATGTCCACAACGCCGTCGGTAATCATCTTCAGTTTTTGCACCAACTCACCGGGAGCAAGCAGAGCCTGCTGCAACCGGTTGAGTCGCCCTTGGCGCTCCAAGAATCTCGACCGCTCATCTTCTTCTTCCCCTCGATCTGTTATATTTCGTATATTGCAACGGAGTTCCTCATTCTGCATCTCCAGTTCGATCTGGCGGATCTGCAGCTCATGAATCAATTGTTGGACTCCTTCAAGGGAAAGTGCTGATACGTCCGAAATACTCAATGAGTTTTCCGCCGCGGCCAGTTCCGCCCGCCGTCGGAGTTCGGGAAGTTTATCTTTGGAGTCCTTGTCTTTCATGGGTCCCGCTCCTGTGCCGGATAGAGTGCCCGGTGGTGAAACAGAAAGTCTCATGTTTCTATAATACCAGAGAAAACGGGGGTGCAAATCTGACATCACGGGCAACAAATTAGGAAAACCGCCCCCTGCCTCAACGAGCCCGGTCAGCTATTTCCCGCACCGTTGCAAGCACTGTAGCCCTATCAATCGGCTTGGCGACTACCGCGTCTGTGCCGGACTCGGCGATCTTCCCCTCGTCCAGTTGCTGACCGTCCCACCCGGTCAGCAGAACAAAGCGGGGGCTTGGTTATTCCTCTCTCCTGGCAGATTGACCGAATTGCCTTGCCGACGTCCCAGCCGTTCATGCCGGGCATGCCGAGATCGCAGAAAACCAAGTCCACAGGTTCCTTATCGAATATGACAAGCCCTTCTTTCCCGGAAAGAGCCCCCAAAACAGTGTGACCTGCTTTCGCACATATTGTTTCGAGGAGAGAGGCGATGTTCAAGTCATCGTCTATGACCAGAATGTTCAGATTGCCCTCAGCGGGTCTCTTTGCTGGCTCTTCCACCTTCCTGACCGGCTCGTGGGCCAGAGGCAGTCGGATCGTGAAGGTGGTTCCCACCCCCACTTTGCTTTGTACGGATATGCCGCCACCATTACGTTGCACAAGTCCATGAGTTACGGCAAGACCCATTCCTTTTCCTATACCCACCCCCTTGCTGCTCCAGAATGGTTGAAAAACCCTTGGGAGATCTTCTTCGGCTATTCCTGTCCCGGTGTCACGAACTGTGATAACCACTTCATTGGCTTCCTTACGAGTCTTGATTTCTATGCCTCCACCCTGGGGCAAAGCTTCCGCTGAGTTCTTTACCAGATTGACAAGTGCCTCGAAGACTGACAGATTGTTAGATTGCCCTTTCCCGCTGAGAATACGCCGCCGGATTGGTCTCATACAGGGTGCCCCCCTGGGAACAGTATTTTTGGTTCTCTACATGCCCCAAAGCAGTGATATGCAGAGTCTTGCCTTCACTCAACCACGCTGGTGAGCCTTTCCCTTGCTCCGTGACCCAGCAAGCTCATTTCGCGAGCAAACCAGGAGGCAGGCCTCCATAAAGGGCTGCTGCCATTACTGCCGGATGAAACGTGAGCCAGGGAATGCGCCATTCAAGGGCGTACAATGGCCATACCCTCACAGCCGCTGCAGCTACCAGGACTACAGCAACCACATGACGCTGCCATGCCCAGGGAAGTATCCGATGCCAGGTCATATGGGTTATTCCTCATTATCTTGCCAATAAGCGGAGTGCGGGCGTGTCAACTCCAAAGCAACACGAGATGTTATCGACCCTCGTCGATGGTTTCCCGAACCATATCAAGGACCTGCCGCATATTGAAGGGCTTTGCGATGGATCCCTTGGCCCCTGCCGACAATGCATCCTTGGTCGGCCCCCCTGCTGAGTACCCGCTGGCGATGACCACCCTCACTGCAGGATCGAGTCTCAAGAGACCTTCAAGGCACTGTTTGCCGCCCATCTCGGGCATGATAAGATCGAGGACGACAAGGGCAATTTCACCGCCCCTCCGTTCGTATACGTCCAGAGCTTCCTTGCCATTGGATGCCGTGATAACCTTGTACCCACTCCTTGAGAGAATTCTGGACCCAAGGTCGCGAATCATTTCCTCGTCATCAACCAGGAGAATGGTCTCAGATCCGCCTCGGGGCATTTTTCTGGCGATTGTCTCGTCTTGTTCCTCTTCTGAAGCGAGGGCAGGGAAATAGACCTTGAACGTGGTTCCCTGTGCTAATTCGCTGTGACATCTCACGTGGCCCCCATGCTGGCTGACAATCCCGTGGACCATGGCCAGACCCAGCCCGGTTCCTTCACCCACGCCTTTGGTCGTGTAAAAGGGCTCGAAGATGTGCTCTACGGTGGCCTTGTCCATTCCCGTGCCCGTGTCCGTGACCGTTAAGAGGACGTGGGGGCCGGAATTCGCGTCAAGATTGGTTCTTGCGTATTCCTCGCCGAGCGTGACGTTGGCCGTCTCGAATACCAACTTCCCGCCTTCAGGCATCGCGTCCCGCGAATTCACGGCAAGATTCATAAGGACTTGGTCTATCTGAGTGGGGTCAGCATTGATCGTGACCAGATCCCCGGCGAGAAGAAGCTTTATGTCAATCATCTTGGGGATTGTCCTCTCTAACATTTTCTGTAACTCAGTGATACGACGGTTCAGCTGCAGGGGCTGAGGTTTGATCTCCGTCTTTCTGCTGAAGGTGAGCAGTCTCTGAACCAGATCGGCTCCTCGCTTCGCGGCCTGATTTATCTTTTGGAGATCGGCTCTGTGTAGCTGAGGCAATCCCTCGTCTTCAAGAATCAACTCGGAGAATCCAAGCGCTACCTGCAATAAGTTATTGAAATCGTGCGCTACGCCTCCTGCCAGTGTCCCGACCGCTTCCATCTTTTGGGCTTGAAAAAGTTGAGCCCTTAAGTGATCCTGCCTCTCCTGGCCTTCCTTGCGCTCCGTGATGTCTGTGTGAGTGCCACGATACCCCAGAAGGATTCCTTTTTCATCCTGCACCGGTGTGCCACTGGTTTCGAGAATGATGATTCGTCCGTCCGTGTGGACGTTGGGATTAACAAGGCCTCGGATCGGCTCTCTGCGCTCGAATGCCGCCAAAGCCGCTTGTTTCAGCTCCTCTCGCACCTCCGGAGCAAACAGGTCACAAAAATGTTTCTGCCCCACCAGTTCCTCGGGTGAGTATCCAAGTATTGTTTCTACCGCCGAACTGCAATATCGGTATATTCCATTCGCGTCTACTTCCCAGATCCACTCACCCGCGTTCTCGGCGACTTGTCTGAAGCGTTGTTCACTTTCACGCAGGGCCTCCTCAGCCCGTTTTCGTTCGGTGATCTCCGCAATCACGGCAACTGTCATCCTATATCTTCCATCTGCGTCGTGAATGGCGGAAGTTGAAAAATCTCCCCAGGCAATGCTCCCATCTTTTTTAATATAGCGTTTCTCAAGCCTGTACGAGTCGATCTCTCCATGCACAAGGGCCTCCATCTGCTGTTTGGAGATTTCTTTATCATCAGGGTGGGTTATATCGAGACTGGTGAGTTCTCTGAGTTCTTCTTCAGCGTATCCGAGAATATTCAAGAAAGCGGCGTTGGCATGCGTAAATCGCCCCTGTTCATCGACCAAATCTATCCCGACGGCAGCGTTCTCGAACACGGCTCGATATCTTTCTCTACTCTCCTCAAGTTCTGTTTCAATGTTTTTGCGGTCAGTAATGTCCATGAAGGTTCCCGTCATTCGCAATGGACCACCGGTGTCGTCACGTTCCACAACCTTGCCTCGACTTAGAATCCATCTCCATTCGCCGGACTTTACCAGCACCCGATACTCTACCTCGTACAGTTCCGTCTGCCCCCTAAAGCTGCTACCCAACTGGTCCAGAACGCGGGGTCTATCATCCGGATGGATTAGATTGAGGAAGAAATCAAAAGTCAGGTCTATTTCGTCGAGCGAATACCCAGCCATATTTGCTGCCCGCTGGTTCACCACAGACCGGCCTGTTGGGACATCCAAGTCCCACAGACCCAGGTCTGCTCCCTTTAGGGCGAGGTCTAACCTCTCTTCACTCTTTCGCTTTAACCCCTCTGCCCGCACTCGGTCCGAGATGTCGATACCGATTCCCATCAGGCACTGCTTGTCGTAGAGTGAGACTCGCTTGGCGGTGAAGAGATACGGAGTCTCATTTCCATCACTTGCGGTTACCTCCGCCTCTACGGATGATTCTCCCTCTGCAAAACCCCTATGCGTAGCTTCCTCGACCCTGCTCCTAGCATCTCCTCCGAAGAAATCCCGTGGACGCATCTTGGAAATCTCTCGGTCTAGATCTTCTGCCATTTGCTCCAGGTTCTTATTCCACCTAAGCATCTTCCCTTGCTCATCAAAGAGATAAAAGGTACCGGGCAAGACGTCAATTATGGCATCCGAGAAACTCTTTTCTCTAAGAAGCCCCACTTCAGCCTGTTTGCGCTCTTCGACTTCCTCTTTGAGCCTTTCACTTACTTTTTCCAATTCGGCCGTGCGCTGGGCTACCCTTATTTCCAACGTCTTGTTCAGTGCTGTTATCTCTGCCTCGGCCTGTTTGCGTTCCGTGATGTCACGGATATTGCATTGAATGAAGGTTTTGCCATTAACCGAATAAGAGTTGCTGACAAACTCAACCTCAATGCTCCAACCGTCACTGGATTGAAGGGGCAATACTTCGTAACGGACATAGCCTTTTTCTTGCAGTTCTGCAAAGAGCGTCTTGCTTGCGGCAACGTTATTGAGTAGACCAATTTCCCAGAGATTCTTTTCGAGATACTCTTCGTGAGAGTAGCCTAACAGGTTTATCAAATACGAATTCACGTCCAGAATCTGACCGGTGTCGAAATCGAGGATCAGAATCCCTTCCTCCGCACTTTCAAATAGACGCCGATAACGCAACTCGGAAGCACTTATAGTTTCCCCAGGTTTCTTGCGTTTCGTAACGCCGATTACAGCAGTTCGCAAACTAGGCGACTCGTCGTGGTTCCCTATTACCTGACTCTCTAGGCTCACACGGAATTCGTTCCCGTCCTTTCTGATTATTTGAACATCGCAAGTTTGTGTGGATTGCGCTTCAAGGACTTGCCTGAAGTGAAGATACAGGACATTAGCGTCTTCTTTATTGACAAAACTGGCGAGTGGTTTGCCGATCAGAGAATCTCTTTCTATACCCAAAAGACGAAGGCCAGGGAGATGCGCCTCCAGGATCACCCCGCCCTGATCCAATCTAAGATAACCGAGAGGATCAAAGCCATATAGGTCTATGTACTTGTTCCATGACGCTTCGAGTTCTTCCAGAGTTCCGCGAAGTTCCTCGTTCTGCATTTCCAGTTCGATCTGGTGGACCTGTAAATCGTAGACGAGCTTTTGCACCTCCTCATGGGAGAGTGTCGATATGTCTACAGCATCTCCAGCTCTTTGCGCAAAAGCAGACTCTGCATGTTGTCGCAGCTCGGAGATCTTGTCCCTTGAATCCTTGCTGTGTGTCATGATTCCCCCGTAGGCCTCGGCATCCACCAGAGGGAGGAGAAGCACCAGCCATCATCTAACGGAGATTGGTGAATTTTCAGGCGAGCCCCTCTTGGCGAACGGTTTTCTCTTCAAAAATCAGTATTCTTGAGGCCGCTCTTCCACTCCTTTACCATAAATGACCATGCGAGGTAAGTCAAAGATTCCTGTCGAGCCGCGGTGAAATCGACTACTACAGGCCAAGGAATTGATGGACACGGTCATGAGCGTGTCGGCAGCTTTTGGACGTGCCCACGACCAAATCGAGCGGGAGGAACAGCACGACGACCGATTTTCAATACCGTAATGTTGCGGTGCGCAGAGGAGAAGCGCTATCGTTGGCGCGGAAATCTGTGGATCTTGACAACCGGATCATCAAACTGGGAGCTACTCAGACGAAAGAACGTCGCCGCAAACGCGTGCCGATCCATAAGGATCTGATTCCGATTCTTCACGCGGCAGGCAGAGAGAGAAACTTTTCAGGCAAGGTATTCCGTACGCCTTCAGGGAGTTCGCCCAATGTAAACGCCGGTTGAAAATCGCGACGGTGAGTGGGGCGGTCCATAATTGCGGGACCTTTTACAGGCCCCTGTGATAGAGGGCGGTTGGGAGAGCTCAGAGCTTTCCTTCCAGTCCTTGGTCCGGAGGTAAGAGGGATGTACACAGACATGGAAGAATGGACCGAGATAAGGCTTCGCGTATTGAACGACAAGGCGAGCAAGCGAGAGATCCTGCGTGAGAAGGGGATGCACTGGAAGACGTGGGAGAAGATCTTTTCTTACTCGGAGCTTCCCGGCTATCGGATGGAGTCGGAGCGTCCGAAGCCGAAGATAGGGCCTTTTCTGGAGAGGATTTCGGAGATCCTGGAGAGCGACAAGGAGGTACCAAAGAAGCAACGTCACACAGCAAAGCGAATATACGAAGGCATCAAAGAGGAGGGTTATCAGGGCAAGTACACCCAGGTGAAGGAAGCGGTGAGCGAACTCAAGAGTAAGGCTCGAGAGGTTTTCGTGCCTCTGACACACGGTCCTGGTGAGGCTCAGGTGCATTTTGGTGAAGCGGCGGTAAAGGTGTCCGGGGATTTGCGCAAAGTGCATTTCCTGGTGATGGCGCTTCCCTATTCGGACGTTTTTTTTGTGATCGCATTCGAGCGGGAATGTACCGAGACCTGGTGGGAAGGCCACGTACGAGCATTCGAGTTTTTCGAGGGTGTCCCGCGGCGTATCAGCTATGACAACACCAAGGTCTTTGTGTCCCAGATCCTCCACCGTCGCCTGAAGCGCGAAGCGGAGAGTGAGGGGGAAGGGACGAGACAGTTTATGCGGGCGCTCCGGCTCATAGAGGTTCATGGGTTATCCAAGCTGGCTGAGGCGGTGACCAAGGGGCTGCGGCGGGTGGGGGCTCACACCCGGGATACTGTCGCACAGTTCTTGATTCCTCAGCCCCCGTGGAAACCGAGTACCTTCCGGCTCGACGGATGGGAGCACCTCCAGCTGGTGACGGTGGCCGGACCCGACATCTCGTCCTACCAGGACCTGCTCTCCCGGGGAGGTACCCCATGAGCGAACAGAAAAAGCCGACCGTCTTGCGGGAACACTACCTCAAAAGGCTGAAGCTTCCCACGATGCTCAGGGAGTATGCCTCCATGGCTGTGGTCTGTAGAGAAGACCGGGTGGTTTACCTCACCTATCTTTTGCGTCCGACTGAACGGGAACTGCTCGACCGTGAGACGAGGGCTGCTGAGAGGTGGGTGAAAGGTGCACGGTTTCCCGTAATCAAGACCATGGATACCTTTGATTTCAAGGCCCAGCCGTCTTTCAACGAGCCTCTGATCAGAGAGCTCTTGCGACGAGAATTCATCGACAAGCGGGAAAACGTACTGCTCATCGGCAACAGTGGTACCGGCAAGACACACCTTGCGTGGGCCCTGGCATTCTCAATATGCATGCAAGGCCGCCGGGTCCGTTTCTCCACCGTAACCGGTCTGGTCACCGAGCTTCTGGAGTGCAGGGAAGACCGAACACTCCGGCGATTCCATAAGCAGCTGGAACGTCTACATCTCCCGGTGTAGGACGAATTGGGTTACGTGTCGTTTTCCAAAGCAGGGGCGGAACTCTTCTTCGAGGTAATCAGCCGGGCCTATGAACGCCAGAGCCTGATGGTCACTACCAATCTTCCTTTCGAGAATTGGACGGAGGTCCTCGGATCCGAGCGCCTCATCGGAGCCTTGCTCGACCGCCTTACCCACCGAGTCGATATCATCGAAGCCAACGGAGAGAGCTACCGACTCAGACACGCAAAGAAGCGAGCTTCTCGACAACCCAAGCGCGCACAGCCAGAAAACTGAAAGGAGGAAAACCTTGACACGCAACAAGGTAAAAGGCTAATCATGCAACGAGTGCCGCACTTTTCGACCGGCGTGCGCAGATTTTCTATCTGCTTCAGGAAATTTCTTCAAAACTGGCGGTGAACGGGAGTTACGAGAAGGCGTACGAAGTTGTCGATGATATTTTTCCTGTGAATCTCCCTATCCGGTCTCTGGAGAGCATGGTGGGGTACGTCCGTGAGGATGTCTCCCGGGATTATGACCAGAAGCCCACGCCTGAGTCTCCGGAACAAGCCGTCATAACTGTGGCCACGATAGACACAAAGGGCGTGGTGATCCGGAAGCCTCCACTTGAAGAACTCATTGCCAAAGCCGCCCCGTCCGATCCCGACAGGCCGGGGAAGAAGAAAATGAGCACGGTTGCGTCGGCATACCACATCAAACGCCACCGCAGAACTGCCGATCAGGTGGTCCGAGAGATCAAAGAGGAAGAGCCGTTGCCCGATAAACCCAAACCTGAGGCCAAGGAGGTGTGGGGGAGTGTAACCGAGAGTGTGGAACAGACCATAATTCGGCTGAAAGAAGCGGTGAGCAAGAGATTGAAGGCGACACAAGAGCTCGTTTGTATTCTGGATGGCGAGCGAGGCCTATGGCGCTTGGTCCACAAGTATTTTCCCACAGCTTTCTTCGTGCTCGACATCTTCCATGTTTCTGGAACATCTTACCGAAGCGCACACTGTTTTTATGAGGAAAAGAGTCCTGAGGCACGAAAGTTTGTGACCGAACGATTGAAAATGCTCCTGCCCGGCCAGGTTGGTCGGCTCATTGGCGGGCTCAAGCAAATCGTCTCGAAGAGAAAGCTTTCCAAGAGCCGGAAGTACCGGCTCAACAGGGTCATCGGGTATCTGGAGCGAAACAAGAAGCATATGCGCTACGACCAGAGTCTGGAAAAGGGGTATCCAATCGGAAGCGGGGCCATTGAAGGAGCTTGCCGAAACCTCATCAATGACCGTCTGGAGCTCACGGGAATGAGATGGATCCTTCAAGGAGCCGAGAGCGTCATACGCCTGAGGGCTGTGTTCATCGACAAAGACTGGGCCAACTTCTGGAGATTCCGCCGGGAATCTGAAAGAGCTCGTTTATACGGAATCTCCGGCTCGGAAGCTAGCAACGCATACGCCATGGAGTTGGCAAAGGCTGCTGCCTGACCTCTGACAAGAAGTAGTTGCACTCACCTGAACACCACTCGCACCAGAAACCAGTGGTGAAGAAGTTTGCATTTTGGCCCGACCTTTCCGAAACCTGGTGGGTCGTGCTCGCGGTTGCGAAGAATGGACCACAATAATCAAATAATTGAGAACCTCCGTCGAGAACTCGAGGAAACTCGTTTGTTGCTTGAACAAAAGAACGTCGTGGAAGCGAGACCCAAGCAAGACAAGAGTCCGCTGGCAAAATCCGAGTCCCGATTCCGACAGGCAGTGATGTTCTCGCCAAACCCCTTCCTGACATTGGATGCACAGGGGCGGATAGTATTCTGCAACAAAGCCTGTGAAGAGTTCATTGGATATCCTGTGGCGGACGTCGCGGGAAAACCGTTTGGGCCGGTGTTTCTGGACAGCGTTTCAGCGGAACGGGTCGCGGAGGCGGCGGCAAAGGTTTTCCACGGCGAAACCTGTCCTGAGCTTGAATTGACGGTTCGACACAAGAACGGAGGACTTCGTCATGCCTTGTCGCGGGCGTATCCGATCTATTCTCCACAACACATAGTTGAGGAATGTGCAATAGCGAACGCTGACATAACGGAACTCAAACTGGCGCAGCAGGCCCTCAAGGACAGTGAAGAGAGGTATAAGGCGCTGTCGGTTTCGTCATTTGAGGGAATAATGATCACGCGGGACGGAATCATCCTCGATGCAAACGAGAACGCGGTGGCACTTTCCGGATATGCCTTATCGGAATTGATTGGCAAGGGCGTAGGTGATGTGGTACCCGCGGGGTATCGACGCGAAGCCCTGAGGCACGCTCTGTCGGATAACACGAAAATGCACGAATCAACTGCGATGCGCAAGGATGGATCGCTCGTGCCCGTGGAAGTTCGCGGCAAGATGATCCCTTACAAGGGCGGCACCGCGAGGGTTTCGGCAATTTTGGATATCTCAGAGAGGTGGATCGCTGAACAGGCTCTCAGCGAAAACTCAGAACGGCTGCGAGCTATTTTTGAAAGCGCTCAAGACTGCATTTTCATCAAGGATCGGGACCGAAAATACATTCACGTTAATCCTGCGATGACCAACCTTTTGAGGCTTAAGACCTTTCAAATTATCGGGCGCACATCCGAAGAGATATTCGAAGGATCTGCAGGGGAAAACCTCCGCGAAGTGGAACTCAGGGTGTTGAAAGGCGAATCCATCGAACAAGAACATACCCGGCCCATAAACGGTGAACCCATGACTTTCCTGGACACTCTGGTGCCCTTGTTCAATCACAAACGAGAAATCTACGGCATCTGCGGGATCTCGCGAAATATTACCGAACGCAAGAAGGTTTCACCGGGTTCGGTGGCCGAGCCCGGGAATTATTTGTCCCCAGCCATGAGGCCCGTGATGGACAAGGCAGGTCAAATTGCCGGAAAAGAAGGCATAGTTCTCCTGTTGGGCGAGAGCGGCACAGGCAAGGATCATGTGGCGCGTTGGATACACGACCATTCAAAACGTTCCGCCAACCCGTTCTTTTCTCTGAACTGTGCGGCGTTACCACAGGAACTTGCCGAGTCCGAGCTTTTCGGGCACGAGTCTGGAGCGTTCACGGGCGCGAAAAACCGCAAGAGAGGTCTTCTGGAATTAGCTGAGGGCGGTACCCTGCTGTTGAACGAGATCGGCGAGCTTACCCCCATGCTTCAGGCCAAGCTGTTGAGCTTTCTGGACACGCGATCGTTTCTCCGTGTCGGCGGAGAAAGAAGCGTACGGGTGGACGCGCGAATTATCGCGGCCACGCACAGGGACCTGGAAAAGGAGGTTGAAGAAGGCAGGTTTCTTCAACCGCTGTTTTACCGCCTCAATGTATTTTCCATCACGATCCCACCCCTTCGTGAGAGATTGGAGGACATTCCGATCCTGGCTGAGGCAATTGTCTCCCATATCGCCGCAGAGATGCATCTCACTGAGGCGCCTTCCATCGACAGCTCCACAATGGCGGCCCTTACCCACTATGATTGGCCTGGAAACGTGCGGGAACTGCGGAATGTGCTCGAACGAGCATTGATGCTCTGGGACAGCGGAGATCTCCTGCTCTTGCCGCCGGTCCGCGATGTGCTTTCGGGCGATTGGTCTTACCATGTGCCGGCATCGCTAGGAAAGACTCTCCACGAATTAACGGAGGATTTCCGAAGATCACTCTGCTTGGAGATGATCAGGCGATACGGCAACAACAAGAAGGTAGCCGCTCAGGCACTTGGCATATCAAGGGATTCTATTTACCGTTACCTTGGTTCTTGACATGTGTCCGAGCCTTGCGACACATCTCCTGCTCGTGTCCTAAGTCTCTGACACCAAAATCACGTCGCCGAAAAGCATGTCAGGATATGCTGACACGAACTCGCATGCCGTTCAAAAAACCAGCCTTCATTCATACCACCTCTCAGTGAAATAATCCTGTCAAATTAGCGCATTATCCGGTTCTCGCGATTCCGAAGGAATTGGCACCGGTCTTGCCTTTATCCAGGGCAGTCAAGAAGAGGAGGCAAATATCATGAAGGGATTTCGATTGCTTTCCATGCTGGCATTGTTGACAGCCTTTATGGCCGGCCCGGCAGTGGCCGACGACTACTATGTGTACATGGATGGGCACGGCCTGCCACGTGCCCTGGACTACGTCCCCGTCACTGGGTGGACGCGTGTCGACGGTCCTTTCGCCACCTCTGAAGCGGCACAACGAACATGGGGAATAAGGAACGCCATACAGGTGGAGAATCCATCCAGGGAACATCCTTTGGACAACGGTGAACAGGGAAGATAATGACGCACAGACTTACAATAGGAGAGTTGCCATGAAAAGACTGGTGTCAATGATGATTCTCGTAGCGCTTTTCTTGACCGCTTGGTTAGTCTCTGCCGATGCGCAGCAGGCTATAAGGCCTCCTGTTGGCTGTCAACAGAGATGGTTGTGTCATCAGGAAGACCAGGCCAAATTCGACAAAAACATGAAAGCGATCGTGGATGAAGCAGCCAAGTCTCTGCAGTCCACGTCGGAAAGAGAACCGCAGGAATCACCTGGGTCCTTCTAAGTGGATGTGCCGGGGCCCCCTGGGAAGGCCTGATGGCTTTCCCGTTGCGGTACCGATGAAAAAACCATGGAGAGGCGGCCTTCCCGCCGCCTCTCTCCCACGAATTGACATGAGGTTTGTCGCTCCGATTTCGGGTGGGGCAACAGAGTCATGGTCCGGAGGAATGTAATATGGAAAATTTTGATGCGCTTTTTAGTTTTATAGATCTGGCAGGAGTTTCTGGTCATCGCGGTCATCTTGTTGGGGCCGTCGCTATATAGTTCCTATGAGAATTCGAAAATAGGACGGGGTTTGCAATAGCTATAGTCTTCCGCGCTGAGATCTGCGCCTAATACCAACCCCCATGGCGGTAACCGCCACAACGAACGATGAAAGTCTGCCATCAAAGGGGACTTTCATGGGAATGCGCTTTCACGTGTATGACAGGACACAGGATACGGTCTGAGGATCTCCTTCGCTACGGGCGACGCAAAGCCGTCTCATCACGGCGCTCAGGAGACCCACTGCCTCACCATCTTAGATAGGTGAACACGAATCGGTACAAGAGATGAAATGCCAAGCAACTGACTTATCCCCCCTTCTCATTCCTCAAACCTCTGACTCCGTTCGCGCGACTCCAATTCTTGCCTGGCCAGGCTTTCCGCAGGCTGAGTGAAGAACCACTCATCAATCTTGAACCGAAGACGATCCAGGTAATGAGGAACGGCCATGCCGAAGCGCTTGCTATTGACCATGACCCCATGGCTTGAATAACGCCACAATTTGTCCGAGTCCTTTACGATCGCGTCGTTAAGAGACAACGCTTCATGCCGTGAGTCATGGCCCAAAACGATGACCACAATCTCTTCGATGCGATGGAACGGGTAATTCACCGTATCGAGTATCTCCCGCGCTATTCTTGCCCCTTCCAGTTCATGGACCCTGTTGAGCTTAGCGTCTTTCTGGTTGGGGCCAAACGCGGTGAGCTGAAGCTCTTCGGGGATACTATCCCAGCCTACGTCGTGCAGGATAATTGCTGGAAGGACCACGTCCGGGTCGCCCCCCTGTTCGCGGAGCAACAGGACGGCAAATTCGTATGCAATTCGTGTGTGCTCTTCATTAAAGCGCGTGGTGAGATAGGGACGTGCCAAGTCGAATATTCTGAAAAGTGTTTTGTTCATTTACCGAAAAAAAAACCTGGAAGCGGAATGTTTTCATTATCCCCAGTTGGAGCACTCGCATCTATCCATACATTATTTTTACCAGATTTGCCTCGACCTCATGTCTCGGCAAAGTGCCTTCTCTCACCAACCCCACGTCAGCCGGAAAAAGAAGCTTGTGGCGCAACGCCCCTTCTAGCCCTTTTTTCAAGCTCGTCAGGTCGGTCATTCCTTCCACATATTCCACCACGATACGCACGGGAGCCTCGACAATATGTGAGAGGCGATCAAGCAAGATAAGCACTTTTCCCGTGTTTTTTGGACTGAACGAGGTAATCACATCTCTTACGGCAGCAGGGAAGACATGTATACCCAAAACAATCAGCATGTCCCCAGTACGTCCCATGGTACCGCACGCGAAAACTGGTGCGTCCGCACCGACAGGGCACAGTGAAGACCGCCACACGGTCTCTCGTCCGAAACCGGATGAGCGGAGAGCGCTCCCGGTCGATCAGGGAATATACGAGTTCGCCTTCAGCGCCTTCCTTCATGTCCAGAATCTTTTCGCTCTCCGGATCTATGAGCTCGCAATAGATGTACTCTTGTGCGCAGAAGTGCATTCCGTTTTGCTCCGGACATTCTCCGAAGATAATGGGGCCACTATCAGGGTTCCCAAGTCCCTCAGTGACCCTGGCTTGATAATCCTCTTCAAGTCTTGTTCGCATTGAGGGAAGGCCCCCGCCCGGCTCACCTCCAACCATCAGTTTTTTGAATCCTAGCTCAGAGGGCCGCAAGCCGTGTTTCTTCTTACAATACTCGGCTAGGTTCAGTGCGTCGGTAGGCGTACAATGCAACACGCTGGCATTCAATCGCCTGGTAGCGTCGATCACTCGATCCGGTGCATCACTCTCAATGGGGACGAAGGAAGCACCTATATCTTCTATGGGTGCGCTCACCGACAATCCTCTGACACTGGACGCCAATCCCGAGGTATGAATGACGATGTCGCCTCTACGAATACCCTCGGTAAATAGGGATCGGGCCGTTACCGCGTTCCACACCTGCCGATGGCTCTCAGGTCTGGCTGCAAACGTGGGAATTCCCCGTTGGCCCCGATAACCTCCTGTCAGAACAACTTCCGCTGCAAGAGTGGCGTCGTGGTGAAATTGCCGGGATGGATCGCCCTCATCGGGCCGCTGTAGCTCTTCTTCGTGCGTGAACGGCAGCTTGCCAAGGTCTTCCAAATCCTTGATATCGTGACGCTGAATCCCGTACTCTCCAAACTTCTGTCTGTAAAAAGAGGATTTTTCGAACGCGTAATCCAGCTCCCGCAGAAACTTGTCTTGTTGCAGGCTACGCAACTCATCCGGAGGGATGGTCTCCATTCGTTCATTGAGATACTCGGCCGGTCTCATGATCTCTCCTGAATGATTCGTTCCGGAATATTTGTCAGAGCACGATTTGGGCTGGGATATCGATTTTGCCGCGACTTCTACGAGATCAGTGGCTGCGTCCAATGCTTCCTTCAATTTCTTCATGGGAAGACGACGCATGGTCACTCTTTTTTTCCCTCGAACCGCACATCACCGGCTACCCAGAGAGCGAACCCAAACGGGTGTTTGACTGGCTGGACGAACTGACCGGAGGCGACACGACGAGGATCTATTCCGACCACTGGCCGTTAGAGCCGTTTATAGGAGAACATGACCGCTAACAACTTTGCCTTCTTCTTGCCCAAACTGCGGCCCGTGTGCGGTACGCCCGAGTCGAAATACACACTGTCCCCCTTATCCATCAGGAATTTCTTTCCATCGTAGATGAACTCATGCGTCCCTTCCAAAACGTAGATAAACTCCTCCCCTTCATGCTGAAACATGCCCTTCTCATCGAACGCCGGCTCTATTATATACGGCTGCATGTTTTTGCCCGGTTTCCCTGCGGCAAGCGTCTGGTACGTGTATCCGTACAAGGAGCCGCTACTCTCGACTATCCTGCCTTGATTGTTCTTCACAAACACTATGCGGGGATCTTCCGGGGTCTCTCCATTTTCGTTTATGAGATAACCGACGTCGATTCCCAACGCCCTCGCCACTTTGTTGAGAGTTGAATACGGTGGCGCTTTCTTGGACCGCTCGAGCTTCGACAGGTACCCACGTGTGAGACCGGTCACATCGGAAAGCTGTTGCAGTGTAATTTTTTGTTGTGTTCTCAGCATCCTGATATTTTTTGCGATCAATTCTTCGCTCATACGCTACACTCCCAAAGAACCTTCCTCGTCGTCCTTCATGGCAGTTAAACTCGGATTGCCGTCGATCATCAGTCGGGGTGGCGTTGCACTCCTTAAACCGATTCGTGTTCACCTATCCAAAATGGCGGGGCTGTGGGTCTCCTGAGCGCAGTGCTGATACGGCTTTGGGTCGTCCGTAGCGAAAGAGATCCTCCGTTCGCAGCTCCCTTCAAACGATGGAATGGCCTTGATTACAAAAGCCCTCTGCCGGATGTACGAAGGGTTCCTGGAAAGAAGCATGCGTATCATCAACCGAGCATCCCCTCCCGATAATGCCGCAGGTCCTGATGAACCGGTAATCTTCCCGTTCACTCAGGTTCCCGTGCCTCCGTTCGTGTCGTTGGTGTCCATAATAGCCCGGAAGTTTCCTGTTTGTCAACTGTTCCCAACAGAAGGGCCGGCGTCCTACTCCAGGGGCCGGACAATCTTGCCCCGGAGGACGGCGGACAAAATGTGATGCACGCCCGGTGAAGAGATCCCGTGATTCAAAAGTCTTGCCTTGTGAAAGCTCTGGAAAGTATCGGATAATGAAGCGGAACGTTGAAGTATTCCCTGTAAGGCATGCATTTGCTCATGAGCATGTAATAGAGAGGCGTTCCGAGGTCCTCTTCTTCATCCAAGCTATCAAAATTTCCACCTCCCTTGGACATGACGAGATCTGCAGACGACCATAATTCTCGCAGCCTTTCCGAACACCGCGAAAGAATTGTTCCGGGGAAAGGTCCGTCAATGCCGTTCTCAATAACGGTGGCCGTATCATCCATTCCCACGAGCTTTGCCTCTCCTGTCGTCGCATCATTGAGCGTTGGTACGCTGCGGACCACAAATACCACTTCAGTATCGTAATGGCTTTTGATGGTTTCTATGAGTAGTTTGTCGTAGACGATCTCTCCGCAATTGTCGCCCAAATAAAGAACAAGTTCGCTGAGCCGCAGTCGTTTCTCCAGATCCGCGAAGCTTTTCCTGGAAACTTCCCTCGTCAAGCTTTCCCGTATCACCTGCTCGACGGCATGAGGGGTCTCCAGTCCCATCGGGTCGATCGAGTTTCCCATGATTGCCAAATTTACCGCTGTGAACAGAGGGTTCTGGGATTCGGTTACAGCTTGTCGGAGAAGGGGGTAAAATGAGAGGCACTTATCGTTATGTTGCTTTTTCCATCGTTTGAATGGGTCCGGGTCGCCCAAGGCGGCGGTGATCGTTGTGAAGATCTGTTCGACCAGTTGTGACCCTGTAATACTCCAGTCAAGCCCGCGCATGGCGGGAAGCTTCATGATCTCGATGGTGAGTGCCTTGATGGAGTCTTTTTCAGAGGTGACTTCGCGGATGGCCGTAAGCCCTGCATTGAGATTGCATACTATGCAATCAGGGGCAATCTTCATTGGATACTCCACACAACTCTTTCCCTTCGTGTCCGCGCCGGGAATGCGCTTGTTGCGTGAGGGAAGGAGTTTCGCCATGACCACGAGATTGGCATGACACCAATTGGTTCTGCAAGGGAACCAACGCCCTCGTAAAGCCGCTCTCGATGCTATGCCGCCCGTCCGGATCCGGTTTGCTAAACCTCTTGTGTGACCAGCGTCTCCCGGTATGCCGACAATAGGGCTGTTGCCATACCTTGAGGATCGGCGACGGATGCAGATCCCAGCTCTTCTTGGATGTCGCACAAGTGATTGATTTTCGCCACTATGGGCTCAAGGCCCGGGAGATAGAAGTCTGCTGCCGGTTTCCTGGTCTTGGCGCTCTTCGCAACAGACTCGGCGGCCAGGACGCCGCTCTTCAGGGCTGAGCCGATACCTTCAAAGGTGATGGGGAAAATCAGTCCGGCAGCGTCCCCGGTGAGCAGGACATTCCCTTGGGCGGGGACAAATGTTTTTGACCGGAGTTGTTCATGAAGAACTGCTATTGCGCATCCGTCTTTCCATACCGGTTTGATGCCGGGACGGAAGCCGTGCTTGCCTAGTGTCTCATCGATTTCCCGGCGCAATTCCTTGATACCGCTGCCTTCAATCAGAAACACGTCATCCTTGTGATTGACGTTGAACCGTGGCCGCTGCCGCCCTTTGGGGAAAAACCAGTGGATAAGATTCCTTTCGAGATCCAATTGCCCCCGGTAGCATTCGCGGATCGGCGCGGAATACCGAACCTTAAGTTCAGGAAAAAGGGATTTCCGCACAACAGAAACTCCTCCATCGGCACCAATGACAAAGCGTGCTTGAAGTTCTTCGGTAACATCACCCTGTTGGACGGTAATTCGCACCACATCCTTCTCCGGAACCACCCGCACCACATGCGATCCTTCCCGAATGATCACTCCTGCTTTCCTGGCCGATTGAACCATCCAGTGATCCAGATCCCTCCTCCACGTTAAGGGCGTAGGCCATTCCAGAGTCAGGGGTTCCGCTCCAGAAACATGCAATTTGTGTCCTGCGAGTACCCTCGGGTCAACCAGAACCTCCTCCGGGATGTCGCCGAAGTCCTGCCGGATGATGTCGTGAGCCCAAGCGCCCATCACCATTCCGGTGCAGACCTTGTCGCGAGGCAGTCTTTTCTTCTCGACGAGTAGAGTACCAAAGCCCGCCTCAGCACTTCGTTTGGCGGCCACCGAGCCACCAGGCCCGCCCCCGACCACAATGACGTCAAAAGTCTGCACGCAGTTCACACTTTTCATCCTTTCGACTCACGAATTGCCGCAAACAAAACAGAATGTCGCGGCAGCGATCGAATACGCCGGTCCGTGAGTGAATCGTCCACCGTGTTTTCATCCATGGTTCCCGCAGTATTTGTCGTGGAAGCATGGCTTCATTCCTTTTTCTTCAGTGATTCTTCAAACTCACGGAAAAATGTGTCCTTTTCTTGCCAGTTGGATTCCAATTCTCTTGGGGAACGTGCCTGGGTCCTATCGATTGACTTCTGCCACCAGAAACGTGTTCTTTTGCCCTGAATTATGTCTCCGAGCACCTCTAGCAGATCCCTCATGTACTCCTTGGGAAGGAAGGCAGCGGCACCTCTTTTCTCGGATTCTCTTAATGCCTCCATCGTGACGGCATGCGCCGTAAGCATCACGGTCAGGAAGCCCCGCGCGACGGAATGGTTGAGAAGCTCAAATCCGTTGACACCCATGATATCCAGGATGACGAGATCATAGGAGTTGTTTTGAAGGTAATCAAGAGCAGTATCAAAAGTGTCGGCCTTGTGCACCTCGCACATGTCCAACGTTTCTGCGACTGTGTCAAGAACATCCGGTTCGTCGTCAACCGCCAAGATAACCTTGCCATTCAAAGGACTTTCATTGCCCATCTCTCAATTACCTCCACGTTGCAGCTTTCAAGTCCCATTTCCTTCCATCCTGATTGTACGACTGATGGAAAGAACTTCTTTACTGCACCTTATAACCTATTTGTCCAAAAAATAGATGGCACCGTCCCGTGCGTTCACGCGCAGCCGCTGACCGGTCTTGATCTTGGCCGTCGCCTCGAAAGTGTTGACGATAGTCGGGACTGCATATTCCCGGCCGACTATGGCTGCGTGGGAGAGTGTTCCTCCCCGGTCGGTGATTACAGCACTGACTATACCAAAAACTGGCGTCCAAGCCGGGTTCGTTCCAGGGCAAATGATGATCTCTCCGGGCTGAACTTCTTTCAAATCTTCGTATGTCACGACGAGACGCGCTCGTCCTTCCGCCTCTCCGGGACAACCGCAAATTCCGAACAAATCAGCCCCCAGCTCCGGTTTAGGTTCCGGTAGCTCTCCCACCACCAGCTTTATGGCGATGGGATCCCCCGAAGGCAGGAGATCATTAAGTACCGGCTTCTTCCAGGCCTGCTCTATCCGTGATAACGGGCGGATTTGGTCTCTTTTGCCACTCTTCCCAGGCGGCCCTTCGCCTACCCGTGACGAAACGCAGGTCGTGGTGTTCCGGCACCATCATGACTCTGTCGATCTCATCGGGGTTAAGCATGAAGATATCCTCTGGCTTATCAATCGTGCCGGCAGCGGCAAGCCGTCTGCCCATGGCCAAATAGCCCCGCCGCATCAGTGAGTGCGATATGAGCTCACAATACAGATCATGTTCTTCACTGTATGAACCTGCCTTCCCGGCCAAATCGATCAGGCCCTTGAATGTGGGTCTTTCTGCCAAAGGCACTTTCTGGAGAAAGCTTGCAATGGCTTCCTCCCTTTTTCGGGTCAATTCGCCGCAGACTTTTCCTTGTACGTCGTCGGTTCCCTTCTTCAAGTGATTCCTTATCACACTAATGGGGGTCTCCGGGTCCTCGAGCCAGTAAGGTTCCGTGAGGTCATTCATCCTGCGCATTCGCCATCCGCCCACATCGTCCGTCTCCAGGTAGGTCGTGAATTCTTTGAGCCATTCCCTACCTTTTGCCGACTCCTGCAGCTTCGGCACGCAACCGCCGGACGAGCTATTCTCCAAGATGCTTGCGACGCCCAGGTCTTTGGCGAGTTGCCCAAACTCCCAGAGCTTTCTATCCATTTCATAAGCTTTATTGTCAAACCCGCGCAGCATGTCTTGGAACTCCGAGTCCTGATCTTTCATACCGAATCTCTCTTTACACAGTCCCTCGAGCAACAGCCACGCAAACATGGAAGAATACATGCCCTCGAAATGGATTTCCCACATCCTCCTGTACATTGACACCAAGTCATAGTTGTGCCAGTAGAGTTGCAGGTTTGAAGCCGTGTCCACGTCCAATTGCTTGAGTTTATCGTACATCTCAAGTAGCTCGCTTTTGCCCTTTGCCCACAGTCCGTCAAAGTCCTCGATCCATGGACGAAGTGCGACGCGAAATCCGACTTGGCGCTCTTCAATCTCTTTCTGATCCCGAACAATGATGAAGGCGTTGTATGAGCCGCCGTCCCTGTATCTCATTTCCCACCCCTTACAGGTCGGTATGCTGAAATGAGAAGCACAGGCTTTCAGCCCGTGGGAACAATACCGTATCCAATAGTAGCCAAAAAGCGGGGTCCAGGCAGGAACACTGTGCGTTCCGTCAAGGAACCAGGAGTGCATCTCCGGCAGGTCAACCTCCTCCATGAGGTCATACCCAGGCAATTCGTCCCACAGTTTTACCCTCGCGGGCCCTTCTTCTGCCATGTTCCTACTCCTTTCGTCCATCTTGAAAGACAGTTGCGCCATCCCTTTACTCAGTCTTCACGATTCAGGCGATGACCCGCTTTGACCAGGTGGCATGCCGCCGTGGGGCGGCACACCCTATGTTCACAGTTCCAGATCAGTAGCCCCATTCTTCCCAAACGCGTGGGAGCCCCAAATCTTGTGCTATGGCCCTGTACGCTTGGTAGCTGGAGCCTCTTGCGATTCCCATACCGCCCTGGAGACCTGATTCGCAGGCGTACAGGTTCTTTACGGGGGTCCGGTAGTCCGCCAATTCCGGTAAACCCCTGAAAGATTCGCTTTGCGAGCCGATGTGGGCCTGTCGGGTGAAACTCCCTTCAATCATATCCGGATGTGTCTCGAACAGATCCATCGGTGTATAGATGCGTGTCCCCATGATATTGTCCGGTGTCATATTGGGCGCGTACTTCTGCCAATGGGGGATCATGTGGTTGTTGACAAATTCGTCTCTCAGGTCGCGCCATTCTTTGTAGCTGAAGTAACGCAACGGGCAGGAGGCTTCTTCTATCCAGAGATTTTGTTTTCCTTCGGCTGCTCTTGAGGGGTCCCAAATGCTGTCCGGCGTAACCAACAAATTCAGCTGAGACGGAAATCCCATGAGGCAGATTTCATGCCAGTACTTGTCCTCGTAGTATTCCAGGTCCTTAGGGGCTAGATACAGCCGATAGGTACGATTGAGATCTGGCTCCGACTTTGCCTGCGTGTAATTGGGAAGCTCGTTTAATGCCAGGTGACCCCATAGAATCTGAGATCGGTCGTACAGGGTCGCATTGAGCAGGCGTCTGGTCTTTTCAGTAGCGTAGGCTCCGTCGAGCAAACCGAATACGAGCTGAGGCACGCCCACGTCTGCGACCACCAGTCGCTTGGCTACAATTTCGTCCCCATTCTTGAGTTTGATCCCCCGGGCGGTCCCATTCCCCGTGAGAATTTTTGCGGCCTCAAGATTGGTATAGTACTCTGCCCCCATCTTCTTTCCCGCAGACACGAGGGCGTCCGTGATTGCCTGGGTTCCACCCACTGCAATGGACGGCGGAGACCAGGAGAGGCATATGGTTAATGTGGCAAACAGACCCGCCAGCCCCATTACATCATCCATCTGAACGGCATAAGTGGTAATGGCATTACGCATGAAGAGAATTCTGAGCTCGGGACTTTCAAAGAAATACCGTGCAAGCTGCTTCACGGTCATAAATTTCATTACGTGTTCCAGGCCGCTGTCCGGATCGTCGCACAGCTTTTCGAGAGGACCCGGGGCGCCCCAAGGCATGGGTGCGGAGTAGCGCTGTTTGGCGAATGCCGGACCCCACTTATCCTTGCACTTGTTGGTGAGATCCAGATATGTTTCAGCGTCGACCTTGGAGAACTGAGCTATTTGATCGTATGTTTTCTTCACATTTTCTTCGGAAAACTCCACAGTCCCTTCTTTGGGATCCGTCAATATCCAGGCCGGGTATCCAACGAAGTGGCTTCCATCTTCGAAGAGAATCCCTGTACCTGTTTCTGGGGCCACGTAGTGGAGCCCTTCGTCGTACAGCTTGAAGTCGTGAAAACCGGGATGCCCGTAGAATCGTGTGAAGTGGGCGCAGAAATCCTGTTTGAAGCCGGGGACCGGCCCAATCTCGGTCACGGCACCACCCCCGAGTCGGTCTGTGCGCTCGAATACTCCGACACTCAGTCCTGCCTTGGCCAAATAGGTCGCAATAATGGTCCCATGATGTCCACCGCCGATGATCACAGCGTCGTAAGACTTCTTGTACATCGCCTGCCTCCTTCTTCAGTGTCTCACCGAATTCGATCCAGAATTTCTCAGAATGAAATTGAGCTTGTCATTTTCGTCAGGTAACCTTAGGAGCAGTCGCTCAGCCAAACTCTCGTTTCAGGATTGTGGCTAAATTCCTACCCTTTTCTTCAGGCGCATCACCTTCTATGAATTGGCATTTCCTGCTGAGATCCGGAGGCGCCAAGAGTTCCGTGATCCCCCTTCCTTTGATGCCGTCCCAAGTCACCTGCAAGTCCCCACCTTTCCAAGTCTCTACGGGCCGTCGGCGGCTGAGCAGTATCATCTTCATGCTCGGGTATCGAAGTCCCCCGACCTCGTTGCTGACGGTCACCAGTGCAGGCAATGCTGCCCTCACTTCTTCGTACCCTCCCGGCACGATCTTCAGCACGTTCACATGACCATCTTCAGTCTTGACGCTTCGAGCCAGATTGATGGTGGGAACCCCCAGAATCTCGCCCAAAACCGTCCCGGTATGCCCGGAATCCCAATCTCCGGCTTGTCTGCCCGTGAGCACAAGGTCGAACTCCCCGATCCTGGCGATCGCAGCAGACAGAGCCTGGGCAGTGGAATTGGTGTCAATGTCCTCGAATCGCGGGTCTTCGACGAGGATCAATCTATCGGCTCCAACGGCCAAGGCTTTCCTCAACAAAGAAGTGTCGAGATTGTGGCCGAGGCTCAAAACGGTCACTTCGCCGCCGGATTCTTCTTTGATCTTGACAGCCGCCTCGATAGCATTCTCGTCATAGGGGTTGATGACCTGACGGAGGGCCGATACATCCATCCGTTTGTGTGCGAAGTCGATCTTGGCGCTCCCCAGAGGGGCTTCCGGATCAGGTATTTGCTTTGCGCAGACAACTATCTTTATCCCCGTCACGGCACAGTTCCTCCCATCTATTTTTCAGTGATGGTATAACCCGTTTGTAATCATCAACCACGCCATAGTCGGCTACTGCGAATATGCTACTGTTTGGGTCAGTGTTTACGGCAACAATCGTCCTCGATCGCGCCATACCGACCAAGTGCTGGATAGCTCCGGATATGCCCACTGCAATGTACAGGTCGGGTTGAACCATGGCCCCGGACAGGCCTATCTGGCGGTCGGCAGGCACCCAACCTGAATCGACGACAGGTCTGCTGCATCCAACCATCACTTCATCAAAAGATTGCTTTAACGATTCGGCCAAATCCTCCAGGCCCCTAAAACCCTCGGGGCCACCGATTCCTCTCCCGCCTGCGACGATCACATTTGCCTTTTCCAAGGAAACCGCCTCTTCCTTTACCGTTCGTATCGATTCAACCTTGCGCATGAGGGGATCGACATCAACCGGGAAGTCTACTACTTGCCCTCGAGCGGCAATCCTGGCGGCCGGCTTCATGACATTTCTCCGCACGGTGACAAACTGCGGCAATTTTTCACATTTGAAGACCGCCAGAGCATTGCCTCCGAAGACGGGCTTGGTTTTGAGCAGAAGGCCGTCTTTCTCATCAATCGCCAAGCCCACGCAGTCTGTCGTGATCTCGGATCCGAGCCTGAACGCCAACCTGGGTCCGACGTCCATCCAGGTCGTGGAGTGGAGCATGAGCACTATTTGGGGGTCTATATGTTTGCACAGTTCTTCGAGAGCCCGAACCCAGAGCTCGGGGGCAAATGTTCCCAGTGATGGGCTCACCACTTTGTAGACCTTGTGTGCACCGAAGAAACGCACCTCTTCCGCCAGGCCGTCAAGGTCGTAGCCTAGCAATGCGACGGCGACCTCTACCCCCAATTTGCCGGCGAGTTCCTTCCCGGCACCGATCATTTCGAGGGTTCTCTCATCGAGAACGCCATCTTTGGTCTCACCGCATACCAAAATACATCTGGTTGCCATTGGATTCTTCCTTATCCTTTCGTAGACCGGATTTCTCCTCTGCCGGGTACGTCGTGACCACTCAAAATCTCTTGACGATCATGTTAACGATCTGATCGGTTATGGACAGGGGAGCTTCAGCCTGGACTTTCGCCGGTCGCGTCTGAAGCCAGAAGATGTTCTTTGGAAAAGGAAGATCGCTATCGATCGCCCATTCCGTATCCTGGGCGCACCCCAGCCTTGTCTCCACCGATCTGGCTATCTTCGCGATTTCGATTACTTCTTCATCACCTATGCAGGCAATACTTTGCATTCTTTCGGGGACGTCAGCCCAGGAGGCTCCCTTTTCCGAGTTGACGACGCATGTGGTTTTTCTGCCCACCTGCCGGGCAACGATTTCGAAGCTGTACTTGTCGACTATGAACCCGTCAACGCTCTCAGCTCCGCTCACGACCCCCTCTCCCAGACCCCAGTTGGCTTCGAGAATGATTTTTGAGTCATCGCCGGTAACGGGATCCACGGTGAAACAGATACCCGAGGATCGGGCATTCACCATTTTGGGAACAGCAATGCCGAGTTCGTCTCCGAGTACCGGTAGATCCTTGTTGATGCGAAAAGCCACGGCTCTGGTAGTGTATGAACTGGCCCAAACTTTTCTTATTTTTTCGAAGAGATCGTCCTTACCTATTACATTAAGATAGGTTTCAAACATTCCCGGTCGGCTTTCGGTCCCTGCCGATCGAACCGATACAGGCACATCCGGAATCCCCACCTTTCGGCAGAGTTCGTCATAGTAACTACTTATAGGCTGCCTCACCCCATCGGGCATCACGCGGGTCTCGATTATGTTTTGGATAGTTTGGCTGATTTCGTCAAAAACGACTATCCCTTGCCCTTTGAGTTCACCAACCCCGTCGAGGTATCGCTCCATTTCCTCCAAAGCGCCTGTTTCTCGAATAAATCTCCGATACATTTCAATCGATATGGCAAAACCGGGGGGAACCTCCATACCCATCCGGGTCATTCGACCCAAATTCGCACATTTCTTACCTACGATGTCGTTGTGCTCCTCTCCCATTTCCTCAAACCAGAAGAGTAGTCTTTCTGGACCCATGTGCCGCTCCTTTTTCAAGATTTTGCAGTGGAGGTTCATTCCCGGTCTCCGTGTTCTAATGCATGTACCGTCCCCCATCGACGACAAGTGTCTGCCCTGTAATGAAATCGCTATCGTTCGAAGCGAGAAACGTGAGTGCACCCACAAGATCCTCGGGAACCGCTAACCGACACAGTGGAGTTCGAGTTACGTCGTATTTCCCTATGTCGTCAGTAATGGTCCGTGCAGCCTCCGTGTCGGTGAAACCCGGTGCTATCGCATTGACACAGATGCCGAACCGCCCAATTTCAGCTGCAAGGGCTCTGGTGAAACTGATAAGCCCACCTTTCGCGGTGACATAGTGGAGGAAGCCCTTGGAACCGGTGAAAGCCGTTTCAGATGAAATATTTATGATTTTGCCCTTATTCTGCTTTTTCATTTGAGGAAACGCCGCCTTTGCGCACAGGAAAGAGCCTTTGAGACTTACGCTCATCATGCGATCCCATTCAGAGACAGGGATCTCCTCGAAAAGCTTACGGCCCACGCCGTAGACCAACGCTGCGTTATTGATCAGGACATCGATTCGGCTGAAATGGTCAATGGTTTCACGGACCATGGCTTCCGATTCCTCCTCAGAGGTGACGTCAGCCTTGAGGGCGATGGCAGAACCGCCTTGTTTTTTGATCTCCAAAGCCGTTTCCGCAGCGGCCTCCTCCAGGATGTCGGCAACCACTACAGAAGCACCTTCGGCTGCCAGAGCGAGAGAAAACGCCTTACCCAGTCCCCTGGCACCACCGGTGACAATTGCCACTCTATCTTTCAATCTTTTCATCATTTCAGCCTTCATGACCCTTAGGGCGGCTAGGGCCGACAGAAAGGACTCAATGGGCGGCCAACTGGCATGTTTCAGGCACATTCAAACCCGCCTCGCCGCTTGATTCGGGGAGATTTCACATTTACCCGGATCTTCCCTCAAGTGTCCCTATACAGTTTCGTGCTTGGTCTGCGTCACCGCATCAACGTCGGTCTGACTTAGGGCGAACCTCAGGAGGAACTCCTCATCCGAAACGTCCGGTCCCAGGCCCAATTGGCCGCGAAGCTCTTCGACGGAAGGCTGTGGGAACTCCTTGGCCCGCAACTTTTTGGTTTTGGACAAACCGTGCACTTTTTCCATTACCTCTTGGTCAATTGGCGCAGGAGGTTCGCCGAAATAGCCCAGGACATATTCAATGACACCGTCGGGAACCATTTTATACCGTTCCCCGGAGACAACATTCATGGTGGCCTGGGTGGCCACAAACTGAGATAGTGGTGTAACCATTATCGGATAGCCGAGATCCCTGCGCACTTGGACGATTTCGATCATGACCGCGCCCAGCCGATCGCTCATGCCTGCTTCGGCAAGTTGACGCTTCAGCGTGCTCACCATGCCGCCGGGGACCTGATGTTCGTAGTACGATGGATCATAGGATTGTGGCATCCCAGGAGACCGACTCTCGGTGCGAGCGAGGTCATGAAGTATCCCGGAAATCTCCTGGAGCGTCTCATCCCGGACATGGGCCTGACGGCCGTCAGACCGAAGACTTTCCAGGACGTCAAATATTGAAGGCTGTGATGTGCCGTCCGCCAGAGGGGGTATAGCGGTGTGCACAGTGTCAACCCCCAATCGCATGGCCTCCCGGTAAACCTGGAGGGCCAAACCTGTCGTGCAATGAGAATGAATCTCGAACGGCTTGCCGTGAAGGTTTGGCTGTATTGACGGGATCAAGGTTCGTACCCGTTCCGGGGTGAGCAATCCTCCCTGGTCCTTGAGATAGATCGTGTCCACATCCGGATTCCCGGCTATCTCGGCAGCTTTGGCCGCATAGTACTCATCGGTGTGAACGGGGCTGATAGTGTAGGAGAGCGCGACAACGAAGTCTTCAATTCCTGCAGCCTTGGCCATTCGAGCATTGTTGTTGATGACAGTCATTTCGTGGGCCGCATCTATCAGCCATACTCGTCGGATGCCATTGGCCGCCATTCTTTCCATGACCAACGCCATCACCGAGTCGGGAGAACGCTTAAATCCTATGAAGCGGCGGCCGGTAGTCCCAAAACTGAGCGGAGTATAGGGCATTGCCTGTGCAGCAAGCCGGATCTTCTCCCACGGGTTTTCTTTGTGATAACGGACGGCCACCCCCATGTGGATGCTGCTGGTGAAATCCACCGCCTTGAATCCGACTTGATCCACCAATGGAGCGAGCTTGAGAATGGTTTCGGTCTTGAGCCCGGTGGCATCCCATAGACTTTGGTTGCCGTCTCTCAACGTCGTGTCGACAAATTTTATCTCACTGTTCTTCATAGGTCTTCCTGATGAGCTTGGCCTTCATGTCGTAACGGGGAAGGGTACCCTCGGGAACCAGCTCAATATCCGCTCGGACGAGCAGCTTATCTCTCAAGGCTCCCTCCAGCTCCTTCTTTAAGCCGGCGAGATTCTGAGCCCCGTCCGTATATTCAGCCTGGATTCTCATCGGCGGCTCGACCTTGGGACCGGGAGCATCCAACAAAATGAGTATTTCTCCCGTAGTTTTCGGCCTGAAGGAGGCAAGCACATCCTTTACCGCGGATGGGAATACATTGACGCCCAGCACAATAAGCATGTCGTCGGTTCGACCCACACATTTCACGCGGAAGCTGGTGCGCCCGCACTTGCAGGGATCGGTAAAGACCGTGATCCTGTCGCGAGTCCTGAATCTTATTACAGGGCAACATTCCCGGTCGATCAGGGTGTAGACGAGCTCTCCTTGGGCCCCATCGGTCATCTCCACCGATTCGCCGGAATCAGGATCGATCAGTTCGCAATAGATGTATTCCTGGGCACAAAAGTGCATGCCCTGCTGCTCCGGGCACTCCCCAAAAACGATGGGCGCTGCGTCCGAGTTGCCTAGCCCCTCCGTGACACGACACTGATACGCTTCTTCAAGTTGTTTTCTTACAGCGGGAACCCCTCCTCCAGGTTCGGCCCCTACCACCAGTTTCTTGTAACCGAGTTGAGCGGGACTCATGTGGTATTTCTTCCTGACATGTTCGGCCAGGTACAATGCATAAGACGGAGTACAGTGAAGAACGTTGGCCCCAAGCCGTTGCGTGGTCATCACGACTCTGTCTGACGCACCTGTGCCGATGGGTACGAATGCCGCGCCAATATGTTCCATGGCGTCCTTGACCGGGAGCCCGCCGACAAAAAACGTGAGTCCTGCAGCTTGGATGACCGTATCGGTACGCCGGATTCCTTCAGTGAAAAGCGAACGTGCCGTAATGTCAGTCCAAACCTTGTGATCGTGCGCGGTTATCCCGACAAATGTGGGAATTCCCGTAGTGCCCGACGAGGAATGGATTCGGATTACATCCTCAATGGGCGCCACACAATGAAGTCCCAGAGGGGGATGTTTCTCTTGGCTTTCACGAAGCTCGTCCTTTTCCGTGAAAGGGAGTTTAGCGAAGTCCGTTATGCACTTTATATCGCCTCTCTCGATCCCGTGGGCCTTGAATTTTTCCCGGTAAAAGGGCGATTTTTGCCAAACATAGTCCAACTGGCGCAAAGCCTTTTCTTCTTGAAGCCTGTGTAGGTCGCTGCTATTCATCGTCTCAATGACTTTATTCAGAAACTCATCGTTCATCTGTTCGACTCCTTGATAAATTGATCCAGGCTATGCACCAGAGCCTCGGCTGTGGGAAGGTCTTCCAAGTTGCAGTCGATCTCCTGAATTTCCACACCGTTGTCGAGATGCCTTTTCATCTCTTCCACGAAAAGTCGGTCTGCTTCGGGATCGTAAAGAAGGCTTCCTTCCCTATCTATGGAGGACCATCCTCTTAGAGGTACCACAAGCTTGAGAGGTCCTTTGGCACGATTCATCTTTTCGGCGTACATTCGTGCTCCTTCGAGGAGCTCATCCACCGGGAATCTGGTCATGGCTCTGATTTCGTCTATCTCCAGCACTTTGCCAGAGGCGACGTACTTCTGCCTGTTGGTGCGAGTGGGACCCGCGCCCGTCAAGTTGAGGCAGCACGGTGCCCACACTTGTGGGATTCCTCTTTCGATGCCGGCATCCAATCTTTCCATTCCCGCGGCTCTATTCCCCTTGAATTTTTCTTCGACAAGACCCGCGGGAACAATCTCAACGACTCCGTCGAACAGCCCTTGGGCGATGAGCCTGTCCATGGCACGGTCGCTGACGCCTTGGGCATGAAAGGGATACACGTGGTAACCACGTTCCAGGAGAAGACGCTCCACGTTTTTGGCACATTGATCCGAAAACCCTATCTGAGTTATTGCGACGGACGGATAAGGAAGCTTCAATGCAGTGTAATGGGCCGACTCCTCCACCAGTCCACAAATCGAGCCGGCTACTTGAGCGATGCAATTGGTCACTACGTCATTCATGCCGGCCACTTCCATGATCAATTGCATGACCGCAACGTCGGTGGCTCCAAACCATCGGCCCACATATACCGGCATTGCCGCAGGGGTGGCTATCAGCTTTGGCAGGCCGAACGGAAGTCTCGCCATTATCCGAGAACCGAGAAAGGCAATGGTAGTTCCGCCAAGCGCCACGATTCCATCCAACAAGCCTTGCGAAAGTAGATCCAGGGCCTTCAATCCGGCTCCCTCGGTCATGGCATTGGTCACGGCAAGCCTGTCTTTCGACGTGATCATGGCCGCATGGTCCATTCCCCCGAGTCGGGCGATTTCGTGCGGCCCGATGTCAGCCTCAAAAGAGGGCTTTCCTCCCATACTGATATCCATGATGGTCGCCCGATGCCCCCTGCGCTCGATCCGATCCTTCAGGTATCGCAACTGCTCCCCTTTGGTATCAACCGTTCCAACTATGACAATGGTTTTTCCCATGAAAGACTCCTTGGTAATGAGTTGAAAAGTGTCATTGCTCTAGCCCTTTGGAACTGCAGAGCCCATGCGAGGGGCAAGTTGACCCGTGAAAGGCAGGGCGATACTGGTGGTTCCCGGAAACCCTTTTTCGATTTCACGTGAGGACTTCGTTGGGACCTGATGAACGCCCTGGAATTCAGGTTATCGCCATGTTTCCTACTTGTCAACCCTAAAGTTTCCTTCGAGGCACTTTTTATGCTCGCCAGCAGGTGACCTCCATCGCTCAACAGGATATTGGTGGCTATCAGAGCTCCCTCTAAGCTCTGCGCATTTGGTAAGCCGGCGTTTGGGGCGCTTCCTGATATGATACATCTGCAATTCCTGAACCCTTTGCTCGGAACAGTCTCAGGAGTACAATGCGATCAGAAATGATTTGTTCAAGCGGCTTAGTCGCTTTACCGTCAGGAGGTGATGATCGCGGTTGTGGGGAAACAAGTTTCTTCCCCTCTTGCTGGTCCCCCGTTCCACGATTGAAAACATGATTGAAGTGATACACGATCTCCTACGTGACCATGTGACCCTTGAGGTATCGTGTATGGACCGGATCTACCTCAACGGCTATGTTCCCCAAGCTCCAGATCGGCGGCCAGTTGGTGACGTTCATGATCGAGCGTCTGAGTCGACCGATTCCCTCGCCTGCACTCTTGGGGAAGATAACCCAGGGCTTCGTTGCAGCAGTGAAGCAGTTTGCGGACCACAACGGGATTCCCGTGCTCAAGTTCGAGCATAAGCAGCGCAAAGACGACATAGCAAAGGAGAAGCGCACCAAGCGTGCTGTGAGATTTGAAACGTTGGATAATGGCTTTCGGAACTGCGACGATCCAAGAAAGTTGCAGGAGATCTGTGATTCTCTCGGCCCGGGACAGATTGATCCGTTCTTTCGAAAATGGCTCCCACGGATTCCCTTGCCAATGACGGCTGAGGATCGGGTATCGGGATACGACTGGGAATTGTCCATGTGGCAGGTGGAAGTGAGCCTGACTCAGGTCTTTGATCATCCGCTTCGAGGCAGGCAGTTCTTCGAGGAGGTCCTTCGAGACAACCTGGATCCCGGGCGTTCGGAGCGCATCGCATTGGTCTTTGACCGCAAGACACCAAGAAAACGCCTGGGCGATTTCGAAACCCGGGTCATTTGTACGTTCACGTGTATGACAGGGCATACAAGGATGTGGGCTGAGGTTCTCCTTCGCTACGGAAGACGCAAGGCCCTCTCATCACTGCGCTTAGGAGACCCACAGCCCTACGGTCTTGGACAGGTGAACGCGGATCGGTATGAGGCGCAAGAACGCTCGGTCCCACGAGGGGCCAGTTGAGCACGGCAAATGGTGACACGACCAGAATTACCTCCTAATGCATCCCAGATCCTCCGTACGAACCCCGCTTCTTTTGAGACGAGTGATCACGCTTCCGGTTTTCGAGCCATCATATCGTCTTCAGCACGAATGGCAACGGTCCGTTTGGATTCCAGTGCGGTTGACTCAGACACTTGGAAGAGCTACCCTGGACTTAGGGCGTATGTTCTACCGAACGACTGAATGAGAAACCGAGTCACGGAAAGGAGGTTGCCATGAAGAAGACTATCGAAGAGAGAAGAGAATATGCAAAGATCATCGCGCAGGCCTGGGTTAACGAAGAATTCAAGAAGAGACTGCTCGCTGACCCTGCTACCGTTCTGGCCGAGAACGGTATTGAGATCCCCGAAGGGATGACCGTGAAGGTGGTCGAACAGAAAGAGAATGAAATCCATATCCCACTACCTCCAAAGCCCAAAGTGATGGTAGGGGCCGAAGAGCTAATGGAGAGGGTTCAAGCTTCCTCAAGTTGCACGGCGTTCTGATTCTAAGGTAGTCTGAACCGGTTCTGGCCGCAGCCGGGATGTCTCAGTATCCCCTCACACGGGAATACCGAGATTCCGTGGAGTGATATGAAGACAAACCGGGGATATGATGTCGTTCTCGTGGTTCCCCCCTTCAGAGAAATGGACAAGCCGACTCTTGGGGTCAGTATCCTTGCAAGCGCTTGCAAAGCCTGCAATCTGAAGGTGAAAGTCTTTTACGCAGATCTTGCCCTGGCGAAGATTCTCGGATATGCCCAATGTGAGAAACTTGCGTCCAGATCCGAACTAAGTCAAAGTGTTTTTCGATGGTTCGCCCTGAAAGGCGAACTCAAGCCGGAAAACCCTAGGGTATTTTTTGAACGATTGCTTGAGATCCATGCCGAAGAAGTCGACTTTCGCAATCCCAAAATGACCAACGCCGACGGTCGAATCTCAGTGGACGATTTGATATGTTGTCTGGAACGGATTCCTGAGTATCTGGATTTCGTGTGTGATCGTATTCTGGCCTGGTCTCCGGCACTTGTGGGATTCAGTTGTCTGTTCAGCCAGTCTCTGGCAGCAATCGCCATTGCCGGCAGACTCAAACAGCTTTCGCCCGATCTGCTCCTGGTTTTGGGTGGGGCGGTTGCCACCGCACCCATGGGTGGCGCATTCCGGAAGCTGACGCCTAGCTTTGATTTCGTTTTCTCAGGCGAATCTGAAAATGAGTTTCCACAGTTCGCACGGAACTATGTCGATAGTGGCGATTTGCCTGCCGACAGAATTGTTACGTGCGGTCAATTGGCGGATCTGGACGCTGGTGCCATGCCGGATTACGAGGACTATTTCCTCCAGATCGAAGAGGGGTTTCGTCACAGTCGAGACGAGAAACCCGTGGTGAATTGGATTCCGTTTCAGACTTCCAGCGGATGTTACCGGGCCAAGAGGCATCCGTGCACCTTTTGTGGACTGAACGCGGACGCTCAAGGATACCGGTACAAGTCTCCTCAGCGTGCCGTTCGGGAAATCCTCCACCTTGCGCACACATACGACGTGCCTTCTCTCCTCTGCGCAGACACCATACTTCCCAGTACGTATTTTCGGGACGTGTTACCCGTGCTAGCGAAATTGCGACCCGCTGATCTCGAAATCTTCTACGAGATACAGTCCGGACTGACCCCGCGTCAGTTGGACCTCTGTGTAAAAGCGGGACTTGTCATTATCCAGCCCGGAATTGAGACGCTCTCCAATTCGATTCTCAAGCTAATTCACAAGGGGATAACCTCTACGCAGAATCTCTGCCTGTTAAGGGACTGCCTGTCACGTCAGATAAGGGTATGGTGGAATTTTCTGCTGGGGATTCCGGGCGATGAAAGGGAAGACTATGAAGCCATGATACGGCTGATTCCCAAGATAGAACACTTTCAACCGCCAATGACATGGAGAGCCGTGTCAATCGATAGATTCAGCAGCTATTTTTGCAATCCCCGAGACTATGGGATCACGCACATCAGACCTCGGCCGGATGACGAACTGATCTTTTTCGAGCACGAGAATTTGGATCAGATCGCATACCGGTTCACTGGCGATTTTGAATCAGCCTTTCGCCAGGACAAGACGCTCGCTGACTCCATGGTCAACGAACTGGGACGCTGGAATGCGCTGTGGGGAGACTCGAACCGCCGCCCGACGCTAAGGATCTTCAATGTGGACCGGCAGACCAAAGCGGTCCAGGACACGAGGACGTGCGGTGTGGAATCCGTCTACCTGCCCACTCTGACCGAGGTCGAGTTGCTCGAATTCTGTGAACGGCCCAAGAGGCCTAGCGAGATACCGTCCGACCTCTCGGATTCATTGCCGACACTTCTCGAGAGGCACTATATTGTTGACTATGAGAATATGTTTACCACGTTGGTAACTGATCCCACGATAGGATTTCGATTGCGGCAGACCGAGAGCCCCGGGAAAAATGCCGACGGAGACTGATAGACACTAGCAGGCTGTCGAGGAACCGTGAGCCTTCCGAGAACACCTCGTTTCTTCACTTCCTGACCATCTCTTTCGAGCATCCCCACGCTCTCCAGGGACGTGAAAATCATTGCGAGATGTTCCGGGCTCGTGAGTGATACCTTGTCGATGAATTCCATATAGATATCGTAGAAGGAGGTAACTTCTCAATAAGTCAGGGCAGGGGGATAGGTTATTTTCTACGGGCCACCTCTGCCTCAAGCTGTTTTTCCAGCTTGCAGGCATGGCCGTAACTTAACGCCTTGTGTTTGGATGCATTGGCTTGAACCTTGGTTCCATCGATACTCACCTTACCCAGCTTGAGAACCTTCATCTGGCGGGCAACAGCAAGTATCTCCACAAATATCTTCGTCAACTCAGGCAGGAAACGCTTGCGGAACTCGACAATCGTATCGTGGTCGGGATGCGTGTTGGCAGCGATGTAACGGAAGGCCACCGAGTCATAGGTGCTGCGCTCCAGCTTTCGACTTGAAAAGACTCCCGTGGCATATCCGTAAAACAGGAGCGTCACCAGCA
This sequence comes from uncultured delta proteobacterium, assembly GCA_963760985.1. GTDB lineage: Bacteria > Desulfobacterota > Desulfomonilia > Desulfomonilales > Desulfomonilaceae > JACRDG01. Next base: position 252,137 of record CAVXFM010000007.1, read on the forward strand.
TCTCCGGGTTGTATGGGCGTGAGCCGCGGCCACAATAGCTCGTCTTCAAGGGCTGCAGATCGAGTTGCTCTACGATTTCCACCACAAAACGGGCCAGATGCTTTTCCGGCAACCAGTCCTGAATCGACGGAGGCAGAAGGTACAGAGTCTCTCTATCGACTTCAACAAATGTTACCTTCATGTGGTGTCCCTTGAGTAAGCTTCTGATTTGTAAAAGGAATGCAGGTACGGCGCCACCCTGAGATGCAAGCATAAAATGCCACTAATTCCCATAATATCAGTCTGTTGACCAAGCCTCTGTTTCCAGAATTGGGGCCCGGCAGGTCAAGTCCGAGAGCCTCCTAGGATCTCCTTCCTCGGTTTCTCTCGGGAGCGGATCTCGGGGTATTTTTCGCCTGCACTCGCTCACGGCTTCCCCTGCGAAGGATGGGGATATACCCCGACCTAAAGGGTCATCCAATCGAGTCGTGATTGGGGGGGGGGCACATGAATCACGAGCAGTTCACAAAAATCCTTGTTGTAGATGATGAGCCTTTTGTGTGTGAGCTTTTATCTCGTTGGCTTACGGGTGGGTGATTGCACTGACCTGGTCTGCCGCCTAGTGTTGGAAATTTACCCGTTAATAAAGATTGCCCCGAGAAGAACTTCGCGGAGAATGGCTTACGTCAATCCTCAGGGCATTTCTCGTAGCTGATTTGCTCTCGGCAAAAGTGGTCGTAGGAGAATCGACAAGTGGTTGGAACTTGAAGCAGTAACGGCTCATTGCTCCTTTATAAACTGACCAAGGTGCTTCTGGAGCGCTAATCCTCTTCGAATTCTCTCAATTGGGCAGGATAAGCCTGTGATCTCATATCTTCACGTACTCATGTATTTCAGGCCGGTACAGAATTTCAGGCTTGAACAGTGTCGTGTTACATGATTGGCTCTGAGGTGCAACCTGTCTGGTTCGTTGCTACTGCTGGCTTGTCATAATATTCTTGTGTTTTCAACCTGGAATAAATTTTCACGTCCAAACATGTCTCAGGTTGAATAACGAAAGGTGCATTGGTAATGGTCAGTCTGGCGGGAGGGTAGCGCGTAGCCAAGGTCAATGGCGGGGCTGTGGAGCGTAACCACTCGGGTAATATCATACTATTGTTATAGTAGGTATGTCCCTGCACAACTTGTAGTACCCGCCTGTAAAAAGTCCTTCGGACCGCCAAGTTGAAGTATGGAAGACCAAGTTCTCATTCCCGTCGTGAAACCAAGGGTATATACTGACGAGACGTTCGTCAGCAGAAATTTCCTTACCAACGCGGCAAACTCGACAGCCCTTGACCTGCAACTATTCCCGCCTCGGTAATTCTCTCCTGTTCTATGCTCTCTGGTAACATTACTGCGGCTCCATCGTTCGGTCTTGACTCCCCCCTTACAGCGGCACAGGCCCCCCGCTCTTGCGATCACCCGCGGTCTTGCCTACTTCCTGAGTGAATCGGCCGCGTAAGAGACGACGCTAACGACCAGAGATCCCAGTAGCGCGGGCCAGAAGGACTGGACGTGAAAACCATGAATCACGCTTCCCGCGACAAGAAACATCAGAGCATTGATAACAAATAAGAATAATCCCAGTGTAAGCAAAGTGATGGGAAGAGTCAGAAGGACGAACAACGGTCTTACAAGGGCATTAAGGATTCCCAGAATAGCCGCCCCAACCGCGGCAGCTTCCCAATTCTCAACTCTGATCCCAGGGATGAAATGAGCAGCAATCAAGATTGCCACGGTAATGATGACCCAATGGATGATAATTCCAGTCATTGCTCCACTCCTCACACAGTTCGATGCGATTGATCGTTGGTTCAGGCCGCAATGGCCTCCCTTCGCAAATACTATACATCATGAACAAAGCGAAGCAACCTCTTGGCCAACAGAGGAGTCGCGCGAGAATAGATTACACGAAGCCTGACAGCATCTCGGGGACCCTGCATTAATGCACTCTGCTTCAGGTATTCGCCGTCGGCTTGTATGGTAAATCCTGTAGGGAATTACCAGGTCACTGCTCGACCGCCTCCGCCTCAGTAATTCTCTCGCCTTCTGTGTCCTCTGGTATAGTGTCCGTCCCTGAATATAGCGGTCAAGTGAATCCTGCGATGGTAGATCTGAGAGAGGCCGGATTGCCTTGAAACCGGTTGAATCTTCGAAAGAGTTCTCCTGCGAGTTCTGTTGGGGTCTCGAAGTATCGGTTGTGCGTGGTCAAGCGCTTGACTTTGCGCCAGACGTATTCCGTGGCGTTGAGTTTCGGAGAATACTTTGGCAGAAAGTGAAGCTTGAGCCGGTCCCCGTTGGCCTCAAGCCACTGCCTGACCTTGGGTCCCTTGTGGTAAGGGGCATTGTCGGTGATGAGGTGAACTTTCTGGTCCTTGTACTGACGAATCAGTTGATCGAGCAGGTCAATGAAGGAATCCCCGTTAAACTTCTCTCTTTCGAAGCGAAAGTGCCATTTGGGGACTTCGTCTATCGTGATCGCACCGAATGTCTTGACCCTCTTGCGGGTGGGAAAACTCTTGACCGCGCAGCCTTTCCCTATGACACACCATGTGTGGGTGAGCGTTCCGGATTGCTCGAAAGAGGCTTCATCCTCGTACATCAAGACCCCAGCATCGGATCGGACTTCTTTCTTTATTTCTGGTAGGTCCTTTTCTGTCCATTCTTTCTGCTTCTCTGGGTCTGCTTTCGCAGGATCACGCCGAGGCACTTGGACCGAGAGACGGTGTTTTCGCAGAATACGCCGAACTTGAGAAAGGCCGTAGGAAACGCCAAACTTGGCCCTTACAAGAGACTTGACTATGGTTGCAGTCCAAACTCCAGTATCCAACCCAGCTTTCTCAGGCCCCGCCTCTATGATCTGTGCAAGCTTATTCTGCTGGTCCAGGGTCAGTCGAGGTTTTTTGCCTGGATACGGGCCTTTGACCAGCTCACGTATCCCCAAGTTTCGATATTTTTCTATCCACCATTCAAGAGTTCGCAACGGGACTCCGAACATGTCAGCCACATCTTTCTGGAAATGGCCCTCACTGACCCGCAGGATGCAACTCGTCTTCAGGAACAGATCGAGATCACCATTCCGTCGAGCCAGTTCACGCTCTTGTTCCAACATGTCGCGCTCATCTCGCGTAATCAGCAATCCCTTCATCTTCTTTCGTGGCTCCTTAAGTCTTTTCCGCGAAGTAATATCCGACTATTTCGCGCTAAAGAAAGTAATCACGGTACCCGCGGATTTCAAGGCGCGTCACTATAGCATTACTGCGGCTCACCTGCCTTCGCCTTTGGTGGGCACGGCAGGCGGCCGAGGTCCCTCTTGTCCGGCGGCCATTATAATAGGTGGAGTTGGGGAGTTCTTGATGGCCATTACGGGAAGAATAGACTCGACCTGTGAAAAGTATACTCGTAACCTACTGATATGACATTATGGAGCATTCTGACACCTGCTGAGAGAGCCTGATCTCAGGAATTCAGGCAAACGGCTCATTCAGCGACCAGAACTCCTCTCACGACCTCCAGGAATTGTTTTATCTGATAGGGTTTGTCGACAAAGCCTTTCGCATGGGCACGGAGGAGGTCCCGTTCCTTGGGGGACAAAGAATGGCCACTCGAAACTACCACTTTCACCTGGGGGTTGAGCTTCAGAAGTCGCTCCAGGCATTTCTCGCCTCCCATTTGCGGCATGATGAGATCAAGGACTACCAGACCTATATTCGACTGTTCCCTTGGATAGATCTCCAAAGCTGTCTTGCCATTCGATGCAGTGATCACCGTATAACCCGCTCGCTCAAGAATACGTTTGCCCAAGTCCCGGACCAACTCTTCATCGTCAACCAACAGTATCTTGTCCCCTCCTGAAACGGTTTCGGCCAAGGAGTGAGTCTTTGGGTCCTCCGTTGACTCCTCGATGATGGGGAAATACAATCTGAACGTTGTTCCCTTTCCCCGTTCACTGTCACAAGTGATCCAACCACCGTGTTGTTCCACGATGCCCTTGGCGACGGAAAGCCCCAACCCTGTGCCCTTCTGGAAATCCCATCCCTTGGTGGTGAAGAAGGGATCAAAGATTCGGGCCATCGTCTCTTCGTCCACCCCCACTCCGGTATCTCTTACTTCAATGACCGCATACGGTCCGGGCCTGACACCAGGGTGCAGGATGCAATATTCTTCGTCTAAGATGGTAATTCCGGTTTCAATCGTGATCCGACCGCCGTCAGGCATCGCTTCCTTGGAGTTGATGCACAGGTTCATGAGAACCTGTTCGACTTGATTGGGATCTGCATTGACCGTACCGAGATCTTTCCCCAGGACCGTCACGATCTCGATTGTCTTGGAAAAAGTTCTCGTCATAAAGGCCCCCATGTTTTCCACCGTGTGATTGAGGTCCAGAGGTTGCGGATCGCTCTCACCCTTTCTGCTCAAAGCCAGTAACCTCTGAACCAATTCGGCTCCTTTGCGGCCGGTTTGAAGTATCTTCTGAAGGTCCTCGTAAAGCGGATCTTCCCTACCCTTCTCAGACAGGATCATTTCGGTGTATCCATTCATGATCGTGAGCAGATTGTTGAAGTCATGGGCAATGCCCCCGGTCAACGTGCCGATGGCTTCCATCTTCTGGGATTGAAAGAGTTGATTCCTGAGGCTTTCCCTCTCTTGCTCCGCCTCCTTGCGAGCCGTCATGTCCATAATGATTCCAATGCTTCCCTTGTTGAAGTCCGACGGGTCTACGGCCTTCATCGCTATGTGGGCATCAAAGATGGTACCGTCCTTTCGGATCATTGTTGCATCAGATTCGCCTATTCTTCCTGTTTCAAGGCCTTCATATAGGAGCTTTCCCACTCGTTCAAATTCTTCTTGTGTCGGATACATCGTGCGAGCGCTTGTGGATCCCTCACCTGCTCCTTCCTGCCCCAATCCGAAAATCATATTCCAGGCGTCATTTACCCAAACCAGATTCCTGCCTACCGACAGAGTAATTCCTACCGGAGCAGCTCCGATGACTGTTCTAAGCAGTTCTTCACTTCTCCGCAGAGATTGCTCCGTCCGCTTGCGTTCGGTGATGTCTTGATTCACTCCATAGGTCTTAACCGTCCTGCCGAGGTCGTCTTTAACGACGAAAAATCTGACGCTTATATGCCCGACTTCTCCATCGGCATAGAGGATGCGATGGTCCAACTGTCTGCTGAAGTTGGGATCGGTGGTTTCAATGGCTTTACGAGTTTCGTCGCTGACCACAACCAGATCGTCAGGATGGACAAAACGTCGAGCATAATCGGCTGAGGACATTGTGTATCCGCCGACTTGCTCAACTGTAGTGCGGAATATTTTGTAGAAATTGTCGTTGAAGGTAAACAAATCTTTCGTGACGTCGTATTCCCAGGGACCGAGGTGGGCCATTATCATTGCGTTGGAGAGTTGCGCCTCACTTTCTCGCAACGAATGTAACAGACGCTCACGCTCAGAAATACTTCTCGCCAGCTTGATGTTGCTGAAACTCAACCGAGAGAGTATGTTCGTCATCTTGGCGTAAAATCCCATCACCAGGTCAACCGTTTCTCTACTCCAGCGTGGCACCCGTTCAAGGGCTGAGATGTACGTCTCCTCATCAAATCCGTACTCGCGTGCCTGAGTACGGAAGATTTCTTGGGCAGGCTCCTCGTCCTCGAAAAGAAACTGACCCAAGAATAGGTTGCCAAAATGATTCCCACCAACCATGATCGGAGTGGCAATATCCCACATGTGGTTCAAGCAATGATACAGCTTAAAGTCTCCCCCAGCTACGCCATTGGAGAGCTGCGTGTCGCTTTCTATACAGTTTTGGCGGGCCTCAGGATGCACGCGGTGAAACTTGGTGCAGATGTCCTGCCAACCTGTTGCGACCAAGACCTCGCCTTTCAGATCGAGAATGGCCACTCCGATGTTTGTCACGCCATAGAAATCATCCATGAGCATCTGGATTTCTCCAGTATCTATAACATCAGCGAGTTCCAAGGTCTCGATATCGCCCTCCGGTGATAGGATCGAGTCAAGCTTCAGTCGAACTCGGGCTTCACTCTCCGTGAGCGCCTCCTCGGCCATCTTCCGGTCTTCGATCTCCCTTAATAGGTGTTCATTGGCCCTGGTCAGATCGGCTGTCCGTTGCTGAACAAGCTGTTCAAGCCTGACCTGCTCCTGAAGGAGGAATTCCTCACCACTCTTGAGCCTCGTGACATCGGTGTTGGCGAGAATGCATTCCACTACATTGTTCTGCCGATCCCTGACTGGGTAGGCGCGGGATATCATCTTCCTGATCGAACCGTCAGAGCACCTCAAATCAAGCTCCAAGTCTGAGAGATGATCTCCTTGCAAGACTCTGGAGAGAACTGCCAATGAGAAACCTTGACGGCTCTGGTTCCACAATTAGAAAAGACCAATTCCTCCCCACAGCTTCTTCCGATGAATATCCGGTGATTTCCGTGGAGGCCCTGTTCCACGACAAGACAGTGCCTATAGCGTCCATAGAAATGATTGCGTTTGGAGACCCTTCCACTGCTTGCCTGTGTCGGCTTTCAGAGACCCGAAGGCTCTTGGCCTCGACTTCGTTTGAAGTCAACCTTGCTTCCAACTCTGCCACCCGCCGGCGCAGATTCTCCATCTCCCTTAGCAGCTTGTCCCGGTTCATCTCTCAGTCCTTCTCAATCCATCTCGGTCATCTCACGACGAGTCGATGCTCTTCCGATAGAAAAGCAAACACCCCCAATTTGGCAGTTTAGCCTTCAAATCCTGAAAGAGCAACTGGTTGTTGGCCTCTGGGCCCTCGGTGAGCAGTCACCTGTACAAGGCTACTGGCAGGTGTCATCACTGCACCGCCATCCTCCACCGAAATGAGAAACGTTCGGTGCCTCAACGTTGCGGTTTTGATCGGGCTTCCCCGAGTGACAATCCTGGAAGAGCGTCCCGAAAACAGCCCGCCGCGTGGCATCCTCAGAGCATCGAAAACTGGAAACTCCACGTCTGCAGGAAAGTGTTGAACACGGTGTCTCGATCATGAGTGAAAAATTCGCGATTTATGTGCCTCAACGGGTACTGTGCGTACGTACGGACAGTGCGAGTCCAGAGCCAATAACCTGGTTTTCTTGACTTAAGTTGGGAAGGCGCTACACACAGCCTCCGCGAGATGAGGCCAAAGGACGTGTGTGGGAACGGGATCACCTGCATGATATGAACAACAGCGGTACCCGGCCTGGACACATGACCCGGTTCTGTTCCGAAATCCCGGACGCCTGTTGCACGAGATTTGTTCGAAAAGGCACCTGAGAACGATTCTGAGCGACGTTCCGCGCCGGGGTAGGCTAAGACATGGTCTTTTTTTCAACATTTGGGAGCGGATAGCCTGATAGTGGCTTATAGAGCCAATAGTTCAGTTGTGAAAGGTAAAACACAGGAGTCCGCTCCGTCGAGCCACCGCACTGCGGACACGATGTAACAGTGATCTTATCCTGATCGTGACTCGAACGTGTCCTGCTCATTGTGGAGAAGGGACAGCAGTGAAACGGACTGGAATAACTTGAGATACGGTACCGCATGTGATATCGTGGCCTCTCCATTGACCCATTGTGGAATTCTGGTAAATTACGAGAGGGTAACCCATGACGTTGACCAAGGCTGACGTGGCTCAAAAGGTAGCTGGTGACTGTGGTTTCATGCGAGGCGAGGCCACGGAGATCGTAGAGAAACTCCTGGAAATTATCAAGGAGAGACTCATCGCGGGAGAAGATGTGATGGTGTCTGGTTTCGGAAAGTGGTCCGTGAAGTCCAAGCATGCTCGCCGTGGAAGGAACCCTCAAACAGGAGAGTCGATTGTCTTGGATGCCAGAAAAGTGGTCACCTGGCAATACTCGCCCGTTTTGAAGAAGGCGGTGAACGGATCAGACAGTCGACCATAAGACAAAGTCTTAACTTCGATGAAGCGAGTCCCCCTCCACCTCAGTCACGGGTACCGCACTCTTCGATGGCCACCATCCGCACTTCTCCACCGGCGTCCGCCTCAAGGAAGGTCATAACAGCAAACGACGAGGTGCGAGAAAAATACTTAACCTCCCGAGGACTGGTATCACGCCCTGAGTGCCTCTGCGTTGTCTCTGAGATGTCACCACTACGCTGCCTTACGAAAAAGGTTTTGCGTCATTGCACGCGCTATTTGCGGCAGGAGCAAGTTTATCGTGAGCGACTTGGAGGGTTCAGCGCCTTGGGCTGATAGAGATGACTTTGGTAGGTCGTCCCTCGCCATTGGAGAACATCCTTCATCAAAATTCTCTTGATAATAACCAGAAATGTCCAAATGAGAAAACAGTTTCCCAGACACATGGTACCGAATATCTCTTAGCGATGCCCAATCGTGAACAAAACCAAGGCGGCACGACAATTATTTCCAGGAGAAAGATCAGAGGTAATACAAACCACGTATTCGGGAAGAGTTCCCTTGCCATAGGAACAAACGTATACAGAGCAAGAAAGGCCGCAAAAGGGCTCATCAATACATGAACTGCCAGATATCTAACCACTGTCGGCAGTTCGTAATTCATGGAACCGCTAAGTATTCTGGTCCATCCGTTGAGCGTTGACTGGAAGCCGGTAAACATGCCGCGTCTGTAATACATGGCGGCCGTTTGCAAAAAGAAGTCCCAGGCCGGATGCCTTGACTCTTTTTCCAATTCCAATGTCTTCCACAGCTAAATCCTTCACATCACGATGACCACCGATTTTGTCGGTACGCATCCCGACTTATCAGATAGAACATCCCGTTGGCGGTGGCCACTCGGCTGGAGGGATCATTGACCTTAGCCAATGGAAACAGAATGGACGAGGCAACCACGAATGCCGGCTGGAGGGCTTTTTCCCAGAAAGTCTTGACTATGAATTTTGGGCTGAGTGTGACCATGTTGACTTTGTATTTTAGCGCTGCTCGAAAGCATTGCCGCAAGGCGGTCTCGTGGAGGCTACTGTCCGCGTCGAGGAAAGCCAACCATTGACCGGACGCATAGCGGATCCCCACGTCAAGGGCGTGACACTTACCTGTCCATCCGTCAGGTAGATCCTGTACGGTGATAGTGCGGAAATTCGACCGTCCACGCGCCAAGTCATCGGCTATTGAGGCGGTAAGGTCTTTGGACCTATCATCCACCATAATGATTTCATAGTGTGGGTAATCCTGATCCAACACGGACTGCAAACATTCCCGGATTGTTGTCTGTTCGTTGTGAGCCGGCACAATCACGGAAATAAACGGAAGCCCCCCTGACGAGTCAATTGTGTTCCCCGGATTGATATCAGGGACCCTGAGCGGGCTCCAGATTAGATCTCGAAGCCCAACGGTCCAGACAGAAAGGGCAACAAGTAGGACACCAACCGAAGCAGCCAGTAGAAGATAGTGCAATCTCGTCTCCCGCATTCTTTAAATGGTTTAAGCTCAGTGACTCAAGTAAATTGGCCACATACCTGAAACAGATGTCCTTGAGGGGAGGTGAAATCTTATCCGCAGCCCCTTGTCGCCTGAGCCAGATGATACAAATTACGCGACGACTCCCTCCATCGCGGGCTTCGCTACATCTGCGACCGGTTGCCGGAGGGTTCTCGGACCCTAAAATACCTCGTATCTCTTCCGGCAAGACCCGGCAGACATGTAACCATCGTCAGGTCGTTAAGAAAACCGTTATACCCGTGCTTCTACAGCGTACCTTCCCGAACTCTCCAGGTCAAGCCCAATTTTCCGATGGCCGTTTTTACCTAACTCGGTCGGGCTTATAGAAGCAAAGGGGAGACTGGAGCCAGAAGAGCGCTCAGGTTGCGGGTTGCTGAACAAACTGGAGCTCTTCTCTCATCGGCGAGAGGGTCCCTTCCTTAAACGTCGAGGCTTTCTGCACGCCGATTGGCTGTATGGATTGCCAACAACGCGTTGACTGCGCTAAGTGAGAGGAGTAAGATCAGGACCTATTGTACGATACGATGAGGCTTGACCATTGGCGAATATGTCGCAGCCTTTCATCACGCGGAACCGGCAGATTCGAGGCTTTCTCTGGTTTTTGTTCAAGTAGTCAAAATGCTGCCATTTCTTCTCAGGATGATTCTGAGCTTTTGGATAGTGGCGCATCCCGTTTGAGCTGAAGGACCGGCTCAGGACTTTATTCTTGGCCGACTCCATCGGAACCTTCACGTGCCCGCTCTTGTTGGCATGCGCAGTCTCGGTCATGGTGGCGAGCTTATCGTTCGGCTTGAAGCTTCTGAAAAGTCGAGAAGCATGTTGCACGACTCTGCATTGAAGGCCAATCGTGGACATTTTGGTGTAAACACTCCAGCAAGATCAATCGGGGAACGAGACCGTGACTTCACTTGGTTTGGACGATTCAGCAAATGAAGAAGTGAAAAAGAGCCTTGTTTCGGTTGAGTCCGGCGGTGTAAGGTCTGCGCACTGCGGAATGAGATCCGGCTTCCATTGGAGGACTCGGGCACATCTGTTCGGACTTCCGCTCTTGTGCATAGCTTTCGGGTGCGATGATCGAGGCAAGCTCCGAAAAGCCAAGGGCTGGATCGCTATTGGCCAATTTGCCGTCGGAGTCATTGCCATCGGCCAGTTCGCAGCCGGGGTTGTCGGCATTGGTCAGTTCGCTTTAGGAGTGGCGAGCATTGGCCAGCTCGCCGTGGCCCCGCTCGTGGGGTTCGGGCAGGTAGCGGTGGGGACCTACGCGGTCGGGCAGGTGGTCATCGGACAATACGCCCGCGGACAAACCGGTTGGGCCAGCTTTTTGTGGTCTCCGGGAAGAACCGACATGGAGGCGGTCGCCATGTTCGAGACCATCGAGTGGTTCTTTCGGCAAGATCTTGCCACCCAGTGGGAGGCTCTACGGTTCAGCATCGAGTTGGGTGTGAAGCAGCTGCTTTCGATCTTTCATTGAGGTCAGGATGCTGGGCGACAGGCAGGAAGACGCATCACAGGCCAAACCGTCGCCGGCAAAGGAACAAGCAGTGGCACGTTTTCTTGGCAGATTCAGATTACCCCGTTAGACAATTTCGGTCGCGAATTCCTGGATGGTGGCTGATTGTTGGTTTTTTCCATAAGGATTGGAACGATGCTCTTCATCACCCGATGGCCGCGTCGATAGGTGACGGGGTAGGCTCCGGCGTCCCGTAAGTACCGAAGAATCTGGATTCCGGTGTGGAGAGGGAAGGACCGACACAGGCTACTTGTCCCAAACTCATGGGTGGAGGGAGCTACATGAGGCGGAATACGTGGCTCAACGAGACAGATCATGCACTGCAGCGGTAGTCTGGAGTCCTGACCGCGTGAAAACGGCTTGATGGGCGAGCCAGCAATAGCACATTCGTCTAAATAGGAGATTTCTGTTGACACTTGCCAAAAGGGGACGACAACGTGAAGGACTTGCACAACAAGGTAGCAGTGGTAACCGGCGCGGGCGCGGGCATTGGTAGAGCGCTTGCCATACGTTTGGCGGAGGAAGGCTGCTCGCTGGTTCTGGCCGACGTTTCGGAGTCCGGGCTCGAACAGACACGTGGTACGCTCGGGAAAACCGGTGGCCACGTTTCTACCCATGTATTGGACGTCGCCGACCGTGACGCCGTTCTCGCCTTCGCTTCCGAGGCCGAGGCGCATCACGGACAGATCGATCTCCTGATCAACAACGCTGGAGTGCTCCTTTGTGAGTACCTCGAAAACATTTCGTTCCAGGACTTCGAGTGGGTCATGGGGGTTAACTTCTGGGGCGTGGTCAATTGCTCCAAGGCGTTCTTACCGAGCCTCAAGAACCGTCCTGAGGCCCACATAGTGACGGTCTCGAGCGTTGCGGGGCTGATTACCACGCCAACCAACGGGCCGTATGCCGCGTCCAAGAGCGCTGTCCAGGCCTTCACCGAGACGCTCTGCCAGGAACTCGAACACACCAACGTGAGAGTCTCATGCGTGCTGGCAGGCGGAGTACGGACCGGCATCTTCAGGAACGCTCCGAAGTTCACGTCGGCCACCGCGGATATGAGCGCCGAAGAGGCGATCTGCTGGTACGAGAACGCGGCCAAGAGCACGCCGGGACAGGCCGCACAGGCAATCGTAAACGGCGTTAAAAAGAATAAGCGCCGCATCCTTGTCGGCAAAGACGCTCACGCGATCGATCTCTTCGCACGGCTCGCTCCGAGCACGTGTAATCAGCTTGCTGGGCGCCTCATGAGAAATCTCGACAAGACCGATCCACGATACTGGGGACGACTCATCATGAGTCTGATCAGGCGAAAGAAGGATGCTTGACGCGTTAGTCTTCAGGCTCTCGCTTACGAAACACGCGCGGTGAACCATAAGCCTCTCCAAACTCCCATAAGTTATGGTCAACGCCTCGCTCCACGGCCAGTTGCGACTTCTCCACTATCGCGTCTGAGAGGTGGCATCCAGCAGGGTCATTTTTCAATAGCGTCACTCACTGCTGTCCGGTTAACTTACAGTCGGTCGGCTTATCCTCCCGAGGTCTCCAAGCAGGCCCTGGCTCCGCAGGTCTTCCTGCAAACGGGTCTCTCCAGAGTCCATTCTCTCAGCAGCCATGCGTAATAAGGCTTCCATCCGCTGGCCGGTTTCATTGATCCGACCAAACAGAGCTTTCATCCGCATGGCACGGGCACGAAACATGTTTTCTGTATCCGTGAGGAACTCGCCGAGCACTCCGGCTTGCGGTGGCAGCACGGTTATCTCGGAAGGCTGAATCGCTATCAAGTCACCTTTGTTTTGATCCTTCTTGGCCATGGTAACCTCCTTTTCACCACTCTCGGCAGTGGTCGGCCCAAGCGCACTGGGCGCAGTGCCAATCCTCACGAGGGAAAAAGGCGTGGTTCTCAATGGCGGCCCACACCTTTTTCACGAGCTTGACGAACCGCTGTCTTTCGGCTTCTGTTCTCGTCGTCTCGTATCGCACCAGTTCAGGGGACTTCGTCTTCGTCAGCACGTCGAGCCTCATGGTAAGGTGCTCGGAATCGAAGCCGAGCGCCCTTGCACCGAGAGAATAGGCGGTAAGCTGCATGTTGCTGTGGACAGCGCTATCGGCAAGCTTCTTCGACGCCGTCTTCAAATCAGCTACTGGGACCCGACCATCCTCATTCTCTTCAATGAGGTCGTTGTACCCGTGGAGGGGCGGCACTTCCGGCGCGAGCTGTATCTCGAAGAATTCCTCGACGCCCAGCACGGTCACGTTGGGATTTGTCTCACCGTGGAACACTTCGATCAGCTGCTTTGCCTTTTGGAGAAGGGATTCCTCTCCGTCGCCGTTGAAGGATTTCACGTTCTCGGCCACCCGCCAGGATTCTCTGTACACGTCCACCATTTGATCCGGTCGAAGCTCATCGCCTTCGAGGCGGGACTGATAATACGCCGCAACTGCCTCATGCACTGCAGAGCCGAATACCAGGGCGGCAGATGTGAAAGCAGGCGGAATCAGATCGACGTAGTGAAGCTTGTACCGCAGCGGGCACGTGAGGTACGTGTTGATCTGGGAATACGACAAACGAGCGATCGGTCCTTCAGGCATGACGGTCTCCTTTGTGCGGCAGGACGAGTACATACGTATCCCGTCCCGCCGTTCTATGTCTTTGGTTGTTTCTTTGGGATTGCGGCTATGCCGCGATTTCGGTCTGCAGGTAGGTGATCAACTGTGAAGCGGATTCTCTGGTGAGTTCCTGAAACGTGGACGCATTCAGCGGGCGGAGAAGAGAGGCAATGTCCTCATCGGAGTAGCGGGCCTTCTTAGTCAGCGCCCAGAGTGCTTGGCACTGAGCCTGAGTGGCCCGGCTATTGCCGCAATGTTGCGGCATTTGTCCTTCCTTGCCATTGCCATTACCCTGAGGGGAATCCGGCTCGGCACGTTTGTTAGTCCTCTGCTCCGGTGTATTCAACTCCGATACCACCGAAGCGCAGCGCCCTTGCTATGGCCCGAGTTTCAGCAAGTTCCACCAGAGAGTCTGCCAGTCTTGCGTCTCTTTGGGCCGAAGCTGTTCCCGTGCCGTTGAACTTCCCTCTTTGGCTCTCCACTGCGGCACGGATCACCACGAAGTCAGGCTCCAACCTGACAACCTCGGTCTGGATGCCAAGTTGATCATTGCTTTCGTGGAGAATCCTGAGGCGGCCACCCACCACAGGGAATATTCGGGTTTGCCATTCTTGGCCGACCTTGACTTTTCGGCTTACCAACTCGTCTTCTCGAAACTGTCCATTTCCGTTTGCGCTCATTGGCGTCTCTTTTCTTGATTCTTCTACCTTTTCCTAAAATATAGATCGCCAGCGCTCGCCCAGGCGCGTCACACCACGCAGAGAATGAGTCGGACGAAGAGATCCGGAGGGTTGAACTGCCAGATCATCAGCAGGACCATCCGAATGGCCACGAAACAGGCCATCAGAACGGCCCTTTGCTTTCCTCCTGTTTATGATTCGCTCCGCCAGCAGCTCGATACCGGCCCCGATGATTACGAACAGTCCTTTGGCCAGTGCCTTATTCATGCTCCCGCACCTCCTTTGTCTTTTGATCAAGGTCTATCCCTCTGGAGAGACCCTCAAACCCATAGATATAGTCTTATGATTCTGAGTGGATATGATGGAACTTGGATAAGGTGAATGAACGGATGAGAAGGGGAGGTAGTCGGAGATGTGAGGACCAATAACGCATGCTGAGAAACGCAGTGAATGGAGCCTGTTTCAGAGGGACAACCTAAAGCAACAATGTGACTTGAATGGGGATGGCCCAAATGGCCATCCCCTGTTACCAACTGTCTACTTCGCGATCTCAATTTCTCCGGGCCGCCAAGTTTTGTTGAACCACGGTTCCAGCGGGCCGTAGAGACGCAGAGCGGCGTTCCAACCCGAGCCGGGAACGGTCTGTACCCAGTTGTTTTCCTTGCCCGGCGGCGACTCGGGTCCGAAATACACATCCACCGAGCCGTCGGCATTGACCAACAATCCCTTCGTCTGGCTGCTGACGCTGGGGAATGGCTGGTCGGTCTGTAACATCGAGCGTGTCTGGTTGCTATACAGTATGACCGACCAGAAGTCCTTCACCGGTATGTTCGGAGGCAGGTGCAGCCTGTAATTCTTGCCCCCATCAAAGGGATTGCCGTTGGAATCACGTGCGGTCCAGCCGTACTGCGAGCCGCGACCCACCATTTGTTCTTCCATGGCTGGTGTGACGAGTATTGCAAGGAAATAGTAGAAGTCGGCCGCATCGAAATTTAGGACACCGGGCTCAGATTGGAACTTGTAGCCGCCAATGAACCCTTTTTGCCAGTTGCTTTTGGGATAGTAGTAGGCCTCTTTTTGACGAGTGTGGAAGAGGTTGGCACGGGCGGTAGCGTCCCCACGGCGGCAGCCTCGGTCAGGATCTTCTTCATCCTCGGGTCGGGCGCGAATGGTTTGCCCTTCTGGATGCCAATGGCCGCAAAGAACCCAAGGCGGATCTGATCAAGCGAATCGGTCGGCTCTTCCTGCACGACCTGGTTGAGAAGCTCCCAGAAACCGGTAATCGGCAGGATAGACGGTATTGAATGCCTTGCCGGACATGTCAACGAAGTTGAGCGGCGGTGGAGTCTTCCCGGCGCTGGATAGCGGATAGATTCTTGTGAACTTCTTCACCAGGTCTACACCGGGCTTCGGGTCGCCATTGACGAGGAAGCTGCGCCACGGTATCCACAGACTGAAAGTAGGAGAAACGTACAACGTGGTAGCCCTTCGGCGCCGAGCCCTTGTAGCCGGGAGGCAAAAACAGATACTTGCCTCCCCGACCCTTATCGGGGCCCGTGACGCCGACATCGACAACCCAGCGCTGCCACATGTCGTTAACGGTACCGAGCACCTTCGGAGGCGTCTCCAAGACGATCGGCCCTTTGCTGAGGTCGATCCATGTCCAGGTATAGACGGTATTGTCATTAGCGGTGAGGATTATCGAGCGAGCGTCCTGTAACTGCTCATAAATGGGAACAACCGTATTCAACGGCCTGAGCGTGCGGGTGGCGTTGCGATTGGCCGCCTGACTCACAGCCGGTATCGCCAGTAGGTAGGCTTGGACAGCACGCTGGAAGTCCAGGTTATTGAAGAGTTTCTCCGCCGTAGCCTTTTCCGGGAAGCCGTCGAAGAACTTCAGCGTACCGAGGCGGGTCTCGATCTTGTCAGGCTCGGCCACGCCTGGCGGCATTGGGGTGGAGTACTTACACTGTGGATGGGTGGGAGCGCCCGTGAGCATCTGCCCCCAGCTGGGCGTGGCACCCACTGCGGTTGCGGTGATCAGCGCGACGAAGAATAATAGTTGTTTGTGTACAAACATTCGTCTCTCCTTCTTGTCACATGCAGACGATTGGGGACGCGAGCACTCCGAGGCAACCCAACGCTGCCCCGCTTCGCCTTATCAACTTCCAGAATTGACGCCTTTGGCATCTTCATGCTGATCAGTGAGCCACGACTTCTGTCGACGCCTCATACGAAGTTATGGGTTCTCCTATTCAAGCGTTCCTTTTGCAACACCTCGGAAGGAATGGTCAGCCCAGAGGCTGACTAACTCCTTGGCAAGCCCCTGTCGTCTATTCTCCGCCTGCTTGGCACGTTCCATGAGCTTTCCTCGATCCTCGGTCTTCTCACCTGGAAAGGGCGCCGTAGATGATAATTGAGCTGTCTTGCGCGCATTATTTCCTTGCACTCGGTCGACGAACCCCATATTCAAGAACAGCTCGGTTCACAGATGCGTGAACTTGAAGCCTCATGTCCCTCTCCTGACCTGAAATAGGTTGGCGGCGCCACAAGTCCAAAGACGAGGAGATCGCCCCTGCGTTGGAACGAAAAGCTGCCGCCATTATTGCATACATAGACGGCTCCATCTGGTCCTACAGCCGCACCATTGGGACCACCGCGGATCTCGGCCACGTGCTCGATTCTACCGTCAGGCAAGATCCTCGTCAGTCGATAGCCCGCAATCTCGGTCACAAGCATCGAACCGTCAGTCATCGCAATCGGTCCCTCGGGGAATTCCAGACCGCTCGCAACGATCCGTACCTTGGGGGGTGGCGAGCTAACAAAAGTTACCGCTGTCATGATACATCTCCATCGAGGAAGACGTTTGAAACCTGGACTGGTGCAATCATTAATTTTCTCTACCAAAGAGCAAAGATGCCCCTCCCACTTATCAATATTGTGCTTAATCCTGATACTTTCGTGGGGCAACTCGATTGCGTCGCGTGCGGATGAGACGTCTCCAAAAGTGTTCTCGGTTAATGGTCAGGCTACCCAGCATAAGGATGGTGTGGTCGTCACTTCATCTTGAGTCTTACGAGACCGGATTGATGTCGAGGCTTCAAATGGCGAAGATCAGCAGATCATGGCCTTCGAAAGCGTTGCTGGCAGGACGAAGTCCCCGTGGAGTGAGCTGGGTCGACCATGGTGACATGTCCATAGCGGCCATCTAGGTTTCTCGAGCCGGTCGGCTTCGACACCTTTCTTTCCCACCAAAGCCTTCAAGGATGTGCCAGATTCTAACTGTCCCATGCCAACGGGTTGTCTTCTCTCTCCTTTTCGAGTTTACCGCATCCCCGTCAACTTCCCAACCTTTACTCAAGATCAAGTCGTTTCCAGGACGCTCCTCGCTAGAGAGAAGCCGAAGAATACCCCGGAGGAGCCCTGAGTCCATATCTATCCGTGCTTTTTAGCTCGACTGCCTTGCAATCGGCTGGAATCGGCAGGTCGGTCGATATAATGACCTGAAAGCAGGCTTAATTCCTTAAGGAAACTCCATTCGGCGATTCCAGATATTGAGGAGCCTACTCTTTTTCACTGAGGGTGGCTGAGGATGGTATGCCCTGTTTCGATAGGTTGAGTAATCGGCCCTCCGGTAGAGAAAGTGCCATCTTTGATCCTGACTTCTAGTTTCGTGTCTACTGTCCGCCAAATGGCGGACTTTGGCCTGTGAAGCAGACGTAGGAACCTGCCTGCTCAGGCTCGACTCACAGACCATTTCCCGGCCCCGTCATTACCGTGTCTAAAAGTGGCGCACGAACATGCCGGACCAGGGGCGTCTTGTCCCAGTTGGAGAAGCACAAATTCTAGTGGGGGATTCCTGTCCAGGACGTGAGGGATCTCGATCTTGCGACCATCCTCCACGCCGAGCTTACCCTTGTCGTCGGCCATGCCCGGAGCCTTCACGAGCATGGCCGCTGTGCACAGGGCCAACACTGCCTGAGCCTAAGTTTTTCGTTTCTTCAGCCTCTCCTCTGAATGGTGCAAACACAAGTCAGCTGAAAAACTATTTCGCCGCCACAATGGCCGGCGGCTGCCACGTACCGCTCCCCGGCGGCAGAATTGACGGCGGCTTATCCTTCGGCCAGTACAGGCGCATCACCAGGTAGATCGGGCCGTTGGGAGCGGGCAGCCAGTTCGACTCCTGGCTCTTGCCCGGCGAGTCCTTCTGGATGTAGAGCGTGAGAGAGCCGTCCGAGTTCTTCTTCAGCCTGGGCAGCATCGGCGAGTTGATCAGATAGCGGTTGATGGGGTTCTCGATCAGGAGTTGCGTCTTGCCGTCGTACATGGTCACCGACCAGAACGCATTCACCGGCGGAAGTTGTCCTGGCGGCGAACGTGAGGGTGTACGTTGTGCTTGCTGCCGTCGAGCGGCTCGCCATTGGCCAAGGCCTTGGTCATCGGATACGTCGCCTCCACGGCGTCGTTGCCATAGATGCCGGCTTTCGCGCCCGCGGCGCGCAGCAGCCAGTCGCCGTTGAAGAAGGCGCGGTCGCCGAACGCGTAGCTGATCTTCCAGCCATTGATGTCCTTCCCAAGGTTAGCGGCTGCCTTGGTCGACTTTCGCCTCGCCGTCCTTCATACCGCAGGACCACTTCCGCCTTGTGCTCAGGGGAAAGATCCTTGAAGTCGAACTTCTTTCCCGGCCCAATGCCAATGCGGGCCAGCTTCGCCCGGATCGCCCGTTCCTCCGGCCCCGGCGGAGCAAACTGCAGCGCGAAGTCGAGGTACTCGAAGAAGTTGCTCTTGACCAGCTCCTTGTCGATCTTCGGGAAGTCGATCGCCGGGGCCGCAGGCGGGGCAGGCTGCTTGAGATAGGCCGAGAGCGGCTGCACCTTGTAGCCGGATTGGACCTTCCACATTCGGCATGTCCGCAGGGTTGAACAGCTGGGTGCGGTAACCCGCTAGGGAGAACTGCGTGGTGGAGCGGAACACCTTCTTGATGCCCGGCGGGGTCTCGCCCTTCCAGTCGGGCCCGACGACCATGTAGTCGCCGGCCTCGTTGCCGGTGGCGCGGCTGCCGATGTAGCCGTAGTTGAAGGTGTTGCCGTCGTCGAGCTGCACCGCGTAGTAGCGGCCCTTCTCCACTGCGGGAACGGACAGCACGATGGGCTCGGCCCGCAGATCCATCCATAGGAAGGAATACGGCGTGTCGCTGTTGGGGGTGACGACCGCCGTGTCCTTGTAGGTGAACACGCGCGGCTCATTGCGGATCTGGTTGAACGGCGCCTTGAACTGGCCCGAATTGCGGTCCACCGCATACTCGTACATGACCGCGTAGTTCATCACGATAGGCAGGCCATAGATGAAGCCTTCCTCGGCGATCTGCCTCACTTCGCCCTTGACGAACTTCTCCTGTGCCATACACGGTACGGCTGCCAGCACGGCCACTGTGATGGCTACCAGTACCAGTCTCAACACTCTCGTATGCATGCTTCACTCCTCCTTGTAGTCGGCAATAATGGAACCTGTCTACTGTAAGTATGAAGTCCGAACAGGTTCGGCGCTGGATTGGTTTTCCAGAAGACAAGAAACGTCGGATGTCTTAGAAGAGGTCCCGAATCAATAGGTTAGGGGTGTTCCTTTCATGATTTGGCGTCTTACCTTGAATTGTGAGGCGGTCTTGCCTTTCCCGGGACTGTCTAGGTAGGTTACCGGTCTGGGCATAGTCCCCCTGACCCCGAAAAAGCATCCGCATATCTCTCTCATGGTTCGACGAAGGCAAAACGGTCGTCCCCCTGCTGAAGAAACCTCTATATCGTTGCTACTGAATGTAATTCGCCGTATTCCTAACGTCAAGGACTGGATTCCACTTGGCCCCCACCAGACACGGCCCGGTAGTGTCGTTCCCAGAAAAACACCGAAGCCACGTTGAGCAGGCCCCAATAGCGAGTGACTCCACGCTCCCACTTGTGCGGCAATCAGATCGAATCGGCTCGTCGGTCGGTGGAAGGTCCTGAAAGCAGCTTGATTCCAGGAAGAAGCTACTCTGCGACCACCTGGGAGAGCAAATACCACTCTCCCTCTATCCGGGTGGCTGATGATGGGATGCCACCGTCCAGGAATCTAAGAAATTCGCCTTGAAATCGAGAGGAAATCTTCCTGACTCTCTCATCCGTTCTTGCCGGTCCAAAACCCCGTTTTCAAGTGGCGCACGAACATGCCGTACGACCGGCGTGTCGACCAGTCAAATACGGGCTTGATCTCCTCCGTGAAACCACCTTCCCGACCGACTCGGGTAGCGTGGATTCCAGATCAGGGATTCGCTGTGGTCCAGAGAGGACGGTGCCTCATTCAGAACCAAGGACAGGGACAAGATGGCGGGGTGGTCACGGCGGGGATCAATGGTACCGGTATATAACCATGATATCTATAATTTCTCCTGGGATTGTCCTTGAAACACAATCTTCTCAGATACTTATCTCAAAACGTTTGGACTCGGATCTTTGAGTAAAAAAAAATGTCCGGTTGGAAAAAAACTCGAGCATCCTTGGGCCTAAAGCCCCTCTTGGGGCATAGGCGCACTACTCCGTTTAAGGAACTACGCTATCGTGTTTTAATCACTCTGCGTAGTGAGACACCCGAGAAATGACAAAGGTTATGTGTAAGGATAGGATAATATTAACTCTTTTATATCATTCCTGTGATTGGTTGTTCCAACTCGGAACCGAGGCACACCCAGTGCTGGCTCTGCAGCAAACGTATGGAGATTGGTTCCCCCATAGACTTAGAATTCGGACTCGCAGGAAGCCCCTAATCTTGCTGCTCTGAAGGTCCGCCAGCACGAGCTGTCCTCCGGTAATCATCAATGCGTTCGAATACCCAATACGGAGGTGGAAAATGGTTGACCTAGCTGCCTGGGATGCGCTACGGTCCTAGCCGGGGCAATTAGGGGCCCGCTTCTGTAACTCATTGTGAGCTGCACACAGGGCTTTGTTAGGGGTCCGAATGACTGAGGAGCGCCTATGAAAAGGTTGAAATACGCCGATGCCCTGGATCTCCTTCACGAGTATGGCAACGGCCAGCCTTGGGTGGCTCATTGCAAGGCTGTATCAAAAGTCGCCCACTTCTGCGGGGAGGTCTTCGGCCAGAGCCACCAGATTGACATCGAATTCCTCCGAACTGCGGCCCTGCTTCACGACATTGGACGTTACAAGACTCACGATCCGATTCTTCATGGAGTGGAAGGATACAGGCTGCTAAACGGATTGGGCTACGCGCCCGAGGCGTTTATCTGCGCCTCGCACATTCTGTACGGCTTATCAAGCGGAGACGCTGCGCAGTGTGGGCTACCTCGCCGGGACTTCATCCCCTCCTCTATGGAAGAGAGGCTCGTTCCCCTCATAGATTTTCTGATCGAATTTGATCGACCGACCACGCTTGCCATGAGATTTGATTCGCTCAGAGCACGCGGAGAGAACCAATTCTTCTTGGAGAAGCTTGCCTCGGCTGAAATAATTGCCGACGAGTATATGGAGTACATCAACCGCAAATTCTCTGTCTCGATTGAGGAAATGGCCGCAAGAGCTATCTGAAATTTATTCTACTGGGCCTGGTTCATTCTCCTAAGCGACGAGCCATAGCGAGCATTCGTCAACCGGTCGTCCCCGATCTCGCAGGACACGAGATTCGTTCTCAGGCTTCATCAGGGCAATTCTAAGCGATTTTCTCTATTTTCTCTGATAGGGAGATAGGCGAAGATGCTCTCTGTGATTCATCCCGCTCTCGTTCTCAGCCAATCTGCTCGGACCATGGCATAAATCTGCTTTGCACGATCAGAATAGAGCTGAATGGCCTCAAAATCAGGGTCTATCATGATCTTTTGCATGAGGATTCCGTCTTCACCAAACCAGCGTGGCAACAGGCCACCCAAGAAATAGCCCCGGTCTCTGAGAACATCCACGGCGGGCCCTACGTGCGGACAACCCAAGTTGAGCCACGCTTGAAGCACTACAACGTTCTGGTCAAACGCCTCAGTCTCAATTCTCCCCATGCACACGTCGAAGTCAGAGCCCATACTGCGCACGGCTATACGGCAGACGCCAGCAAAGTCGAATACGGTAATGTCCGCATGGAATTTGACCGAGTCGGGCAGGCTCTGGTCCGCAATGAGAAGAGTTCGCTGATCATCTAATGCTGAACAAAGAAACCTCAGCTCCTTCTCGTAGACGGATGGTAGGTAAACCGTGTGGGGTCTCGGTCTGTAGCATCGGAAGGCGGACAAGGCTGCCACCCTACCCGAAGCGCTTTTCTCCTTGTCATAGGATTCCGCAGGCATCAGCGCTACTTCCAGGGCGGTCTCGATATAGTGGAAATCAACGACCGCCTTCTGATTGATCACGTGGTTACATACCGGTTCTCCCCACACTTCTTCGATAATCGGCTGCTTGGGAACCCACTGCTCAAAAGCAAACTCGAACAAGCGTCTGTTTATGCCCAGATTCCGGTATTCCCGTAAGACGAGACCCGAACCCAATTCGTACAAATTCTCGTATGGTGCGGACCTAAACAGATGAACCGCCCCGATTACTTTCCCTTGCTCGCTGCGGGCCACAATGGAATAGTATGTTCCACGGGAGTTCGCATCGGTCAGGGCCTGCGGATCATAAAAAATTCTTACTGGGTACGCTTCTCCATACACGGCTCTGAATACTGCTGCGATCCCTTCTGCGTCTTCGGGACGAAAAGAACCGACCTCGAAGACCTCTCCAGGGGCTGCGCTATTCGTGGACACGTTTTCGTTCATTCTCCTGCTCTCGCTGGGTTGTTGCCGACCGCTGCCATTCAGTCGGCAGGACTTTAAACTCTATTACCGAAGCGGTCAAGAGGCTGTCGCCGGAGTATCCTGAGATAGATGAAAAACACGAGACGTTTGAGGCGTGAGGTCCGTTCTCAAACGCACGGAGATCAATTCTGAGCGATTTTCTCAGGACGGTAATAGTCCAGCATACCCGCTTTGGCGTATTTCCTACATAATAAATATAGGTTAGCGCATCTGGCAGTATTCACGTGTGTTTCTGTTCATCGGCTCTCGTACCGAGGCGAGGGTTCACGCCTCGATGCACAAGGAAATCGCCGAGAACACACCTGAGAGCCGATTTATGCGATTCTCTGCTCGGAAGTCTGCGAGATCGGACTCAGACCGCTCTTTTTAATTATAAGATATTGTTATTCTTTTGAGCACAATGTCGGGAACCTTCTCAGGCTTCGGATGACCTACACACCAGAAGCCGATGATAACCAACCGGCATTCTTAAGTAAAAGATATTTCTTCATCGCAGAGCTTTCCGTAACCGACCTAGATTCTCTCCCATAGATCAAAGAGACTTCCGCATTTCATCAGCGTGGGCACTGCCTCAGACTGGGACCCACTGAGGTATGTGTCTGCGCACCACACCAAACCAAATCCTTTTCACAATTCAGCCGAGGGTACCTCGGCGTACATTAGACAAGAGCGCTGCCGGAGCGATGCCTCTAGGTGAATCCTGGCGGCGCTCAGGAGTAAAACAAGGACTACGAATGAAAACGTACACCAGATGCGTGTACAGATTCTGAAGCTGAGAGGTGGCATGATGACACTTTCCACGGCTCTCTGCAGGTTCCCAGCGTGCGGCACACCCATGGGTTGCCATCTGAGATGTTCACAAGATAGAAAAGTGAAGGCTCCAACCGCCTAAAGGCGGTGGCTTCAGGGTGTCGACTGAAAGTCGACCTCACCCGTCGTCGCCAATCTGGAAGTCGTCATCGCGGCCCCGCTCCATCTTGTCCTGCATCTCGATGTATTGAGCGATGACGTCGTCGGTGACGTTGCCACTGCTTGCAACGAAGTATCCGCGGGCCCACAGATGCCGCCCCCAGAATTGACGGGCCAGGGTTCGATATTCACTGAGCAGTTTGCGGGAACTCCTACCCTTAAGGCGCTTCAGCAGGGTCGATACAGACACGTGAGGAGGTACCGAAGCAAGGATATGCACATGGGGTCTTTGGAGACATGACCCTTGATAATGTCAACATCCATGGCCTTACAGGTCTCCCTGAGCAGATCCCTAAGGCGAACTGCTACCTCGCCGTGAAGCACCGGCTTGCGGTATTTGGTGATCCATACCATGTGAAACTTGAGGTCATAGACGGCATGAGATGTCTTGCGGTAATGTTCCATGATACCGCAAGCCTACTAAAGTCTTCGCCTAAAGGCGAGGGTTTTTCTCCCATTCCCCGAAGGGGACAATAAGGGTCTGGCCCTGATCATAAGGACAGTAACTTGCAAGACGCAACAGTAGGGTTGTTCGTGGCTGCATCCCGCCTAACCAATGAGCTGTTCGATGACTTTGGCGGTCTGTTCGCATGCGGAGTCCCAGGAATAGATGGCCGCCTTGGCCTTTCCCCGGGCTTGCAGCCTCTCTTGAGTCTCCGCGTCCTGGATAACCTTCAAAATTGTCTCGGCAATATTTTCCGGATCGAGGGGATCTAAATACAAGGCCGCGTCTCCGCACACCTCAGGCAAAGCGGCTACCCCGGAGACCACTGCCGGCGTGCCGCAGGCCATGGCCTCGACAGGGGGCAGGCCAAACCCCTCGTATAATGATGGGAGAATCAACGCGTCAGCGTGCGCGACAAATCGCTTGAGTTCGTCATCGCCCAATCTGCCGGTGAAAATGATCCGTTCTGTAAGGTCCGCCGCGCGGATTCTGGACTCCCGGTCCGTTGTTATGAAGCCTTCTCTCTCTCCGATTATCAGAAGATCATGCGGCATCCTGTTCTTAACCAGGATAAACGCGTCCATGAGACGGGCCAGGTTCTTATGAGGCTTCACATTTCCCACATAAACGACATACGGTCTCGGATGCGGCCGGTTCCCAACGGGGACTTGAAACCAGCTTTCCTCCACGCCATTGTAGATTACGGTAGTTCTGTCCTGGTCCATACCGGTGAGTCGGACCAGTTCGTCCGCTGTGAAGCGGGAAACACATATCACCCGATCGGCCCTTTCCTTTAGGGCAAAGAATATGCCCTTTGCGTACAGCCGCTTATGAACCCCCTTCACAAACTGTGGCATGGCCAGGTGGAACACGTCATGGACGGTTACCAGGAGCTTTCCGGGAAAGAATACGGGAAAATTGAAATGAGGACTCCAGAAGAGATCCGCTCCCCTGGGGGACTTGAGGACCGCAGCAGGTTGTTCCGCCAGGGAGTAGATCTTCGAAGAGAATTCCGTCATCGCCACATTCGGAAACGAGTCCCAGCCAATGTGTAGCATGGTCCGAGTGTCGCCAAGCAGGTGAAATGTGAAATCATCCAGTCGGCGAACCAATCTCGGGATAAGATTGCGCAAATAAGTCCCTATTCCGGAGTGGTTTAGCATTCTCACGTCTAAGACGATGACTGGCATGATCGAAGTCTCCGCCATTACACTATTGCTCCGAGGAGCAGCCCGAGAAAGCGTTACCATGCACGTGGGCCCTGCGAGCGGCCGCATTGCGCTTCGCTCTGGAGCCGATGTCCGGCGCCCCAAAAGTGTGATTAAAACCAGAATGCAGTTTGGCGATAGCGGCAGACATCTTAGCAAAGTCTCAGAGCTTCCCGCTCGTCTCCCGGCTCAGCCATCGGGAATTTCGACTACTTGCCGTAGAATGGATCTTCACCGATTGCACGCCCTGTGACGCGACGAGGAGCGCCGGCCTGCTGGGTCTCGCCACGCATGGAGACGGAGCACTCTTTCCCAAAAATGTCCAGCCGTCCTCCAATACCATTTCGCGGTCCAACACGCAACCCGGACATCTGTCTTTTCCGCTGTGAACGACCAGCCTATTTTCGCTTCAGACACATGCCGTCCGCCTCTCACGATCTTCTTTTGGATTGCGAAGCGGTATCACAACATCTCGCCTGGTGTCAGGCACATCTTTTTTCTGGCTCAAGGCCACCATCCAGAACCGACAGGTGCGGCAAAACCATGAATGCTTTCGCACAACAGCAAAGAGCCCTCTGCAAAGGATTACGAGAGCTTCACCACTATCCCCAAAGGGTGGGAACGATGACAAATTTCCCCTATTTGCAAGAAGAAAAGAGGTTTCTGTCCATTTGTCGCTGAACCCTAGACTTCGGCATCCAATCAAGTAAGCCCGAGGCGGGTAGTGGGACTGCAGTAAAGGGATCCTTTTTCATAGTTCCCAGATTTCGCCCGTAGTCTTCAGGCCATCGTCTGAGGGGCTTGCCCCGTGACGAACGATTTGGCAGAAACGGACAGCGCCTTACGATGGCTTGAGGGGGCTTGCTCGCAAGACTGTCCGGACCCCGAAAGGAGAAACATCTTGACTTTCAGGAAGGTAGAAGAATAGAATCCCCATCCATGGCATCTTTCAAGTCGGTCCCCGCCATACATTGATGGCGTCAAGCGTAGGGGAATGGGAAAGTATGCAGTCCACTTGGCACATCGAGCCGCTACGGGTCCGTAAACTCATTATTGAACAATCTAAGAAAGCGAACGTCGGGCATGTGGGTTCCGCCCTATCCATAGTAGAAATCATCGCAGCTTTGATGGGGGAGATCCGAGGACTGGGAACAGGCCATCCTTTTAGAGACAGATTGATTTTGTCCAAAGGTCATGCCGCTCTGGCGCTCTATTCGGCGCTTAATCTTGCGGGCCTTATCGACAGGGAGGAGTTTTCCGGTTATTGCTGCAGAAACGGGGGTCTACTGGGAGTCCATCCGGAGCACGGTCTTGCAGGCGTGGATGTTTCCACGGGATCTCTCGGCCACGGATTAGGAATCGGCGCTGGAATTGCGCTTGCCGCTAGATTGCAGAAAGCCGATTTTCGCTGTTTCGTCATACTGAGTGATGCGGAATGCAATGAAGGATCCGTGTGGGAGACCGTCATGTTTGCGGCGCATCACAAGTTGGCCAACCTCGTAGCCATAGTGGACGATAACGGTCAACAAGCGTTAGGGTATACCAAAGATATCATAGACTTGAGGCCACTTGGCGAAAAATGGCGAGCATTTGGGTGGGACGTGGCCGACGTTGACGGCCATGACTGCGGGAGCATCAGTGAAGTGCTGCGAAGGCTCGATTACTCGGAAGGGTCGCCTCACGCGCTCATTGCTCGGACCGTCTGCGGCAAGGGGGTTTCTTTTATGGAAGGCAGAGTGGAATGGCATTACCTTCCCATGTCTGACGATCAGTATTGTTGCGCCATGAGAGAATTGGAGGCCGGCGCAAAATGAGACGAGCGTGCGTGAAAACTCTCGGCCAGATCGCAAGTACGGATCCTAGAATCATGCTCTTGACAGCTGACCTCGGTTTCACGGTTCTGGAAGAATTCTCGGCCTCTTATCCCTTGCGGTTCGTTAACGTGGGAGTAGCGGAAGCCAACATGATTGGGCTGGCTACGGGGCTAGCCTCCTGCGGGTACGTGCCGTTCGTCTATTCGATCGCCACGTTCGCCTCTATGCGGGCTTACGAACAGATACGCAACGGACCGGTTCTGCATAACCTGCCCGTGAGAATCATCGGTGTGGGGGGAGGGTTTGAGTACCGGCTTCGGCGGATTTAGTCATCACGCTTTTGAAGACCTGGGGATCGCCAGGCTCCAACCAAACCTCACCGTGATAGCCCCGGCGGATTCAGCGCAGACGGTATCAGCCATGTATGCGACTTACGACTTGCCAGGACCTGTCTACTACAGGATTGGCAAGAGAGAGGACCCTCCTCTGCCGGCACTGGGAGGAATCTTTCGGTTGGGAAGAATCGAGACCGTGCGGGAAGGGCCTGACATTGCGATTTTCGCTATGGGAAGCCTTGTTTCAGAGGCTTGGGCTGCGGCTGAATCAATATATCGCAAGGGAGTGCGCGCCACTCTTTCCGTGGTCTCGTCACTTCGCCCCGCACCTGTGGACGATATTCGCGAAACGCTTCAGCGAATCCCCGTCGCGATAACTGTCGAGGAACACTACATAGATGGAGGCCTAGGGTCTCTCGTCTCGGAAATAGTGGCGGAGGCGGGAATCGGATGTAGCGTGGTCCGATGCGGAGTGCGCGGCATACCTTCCCAGTGCGGTGACGAGATCTATCTCAGAAGGCTCGCCGGTCTTTCTAGCGACGGGATAGCGGAAACAGCCCTGAAGGCCCTGAGGGCTCTGGCCGAACGTAAATGCCGAGTCAGTTCTCAGGGCCGCTGAGGCTTGGAACAAGAGGCAAGCCTCGCGAGACTTCATTGAGGATGGAGTAATCTCCGTTTCTATGGTATCTGAAGCCAGGACCCAATCACGCCCGATCGATGAGCCGACGGTCTCTATAGTGTTGCCGGTGTACAACCAGGCCGACCATATAGAGCGCATAGTTGACGACTACATCCGGACCATGGACAACCTCAGGCATACGGTTGAGATAATTCTCGTGGTCAACGGCGATAGAGACGGATCGTGGAATTGCTGTCGTCAACTTGCGGACCGCCACGACATGGTACGCGCGCTTCGCAAAGAGCGGCCGGGATGGGGGGCGGCTGTCCGAGCTGGGCTCGCAATCGCGCGGGCGCAACTGCTCTGTTACACGAATTCAGCCCGAACCCCAGCGCACATCCTGGCTCTTCACGTTATTCTCGGGGCGGCTCACCCCTTCCTCGTCATAAAGGCCAACCGTCGATTGCGCCACCCCATGCTGCGGAGGTTAGGCTCGGTGCTCTACAACGTCGAGTGCCGGAGCCTCTTCGATCTTGCGGTGTGGGATATCAACGGCACCCCGAAGGTTTTCCACAGAGAGGTGCTCCAAAGACTGGGCCTCCGGGAGGATGGTGACCTCATCGATCTGGAACTGGTGGTAAACTGCACGCGTCTGGGCATCCAAGTCCTCGAGGCCCCTATAGTCTGCGCGGAGCGCCATGGCGGAGAATCGACGACCAACTACGCCTCAGCGGTCAGAATGTACTGGGGGGCCTATCGAATGTGGCGCCGCATGAATAGCGGCAATCGCAGGGAAGCGGGAGCGTGACTTCGTGAGCAGCGGTTCTGCCGATAACCATGAAAGGTTGTTGCGGCTGCACGATGCCCAATTTCGAGATCCCGCGGAGATCGTTGCAGGGCTCCACAACCCTTACTTCGTGGAACCACGGCTTTTGGAGCACGATATTGAAGGTCCTTGGTGGGAGCTGCTCAGTGAATTGGGCATTACCCTTATAGTGACCAGGGAGTACGAACATCTCGTCTTGGCCATACGAGGCGATCCGCTGTCAGGGAAGGCTCTGTCCATGATGGTGATCCCCCACCCGTCCGGCTTGGCGGTGGACAGAGAGCGGGGACTCGTGCATGTGGCCGCTACAAGAAACCCCAATCAGATATATGACCTCGCCCCTCTTCAGGGATGGACGCGCCATTTCGACGTTACTGAAAATCTTGAGGGCGAAAGGCCTTTGATGCCTTTGCGGTCCAGATTTTTCCCGGGATGCCTGTACATTCACGATTTGGCTATGATCGGAAATGAGCTGCACGCCAACGCGGTGGGCCACAATGCTGTAGTGAGGGTCCATCCGGATGGACAGTACGAGTTCGTCTGGTGGCCCAAGTGCGTGGAGACTCCTGAAGGTCCGCTGCTCGGACGCAACTACCTGCAAATGAATTCTATTGCCGCGGGCGACTCAATAAAAACCTCATTCTTCGCCGCTTCTACTGACGAGGTGTCTGACCTCACGCCCGGTGCCCCGGATTTCCCGGTGGATCAGCGGGGAGTGATTTTCTGCGGCACTTCCCGTGACCCGATAGTCAGGGGTCTTACTCGTCCTCACTCGGCCCGTCTCCACGACGATCGGATCTGGGTCGATAATAGTGGTTACGGTGAAGTAGGATTCGTTGAGGACAGCAAGTTCCGCGCTCTGGCTCGGTTGCCGGGATGGACCAGAGGGTTGTGTTTTGTGGACCGAATCGCTTTCGTCGGCACGTCTCGGGTGTTGGCACGATTCCGCCAATACGCCCCGGGCCTTGATCACGAGACGTCGATCTGTGGTGTCCATGCCGTGGATACCCGCTCGGGCCAAACCTTGGCAAGCATAAGCTGGCCGTTCGGCAACCAGATATTCGCGGTAGACTGGTTCGACACCAGTTTCTCGACTGGTTTGCCTTTTCATCCGGACGGGGAATCCCACCTCGAGCGTTCCCGACGGCTGTTCTATTCTTTCCGAGCCGGACAGGCCAAGGAGGACTGATGGCCTTCAACTTGCTCATGATATCTGCCATGTATGAAAATGGCGGCAATACCGCCCATAGACTTCTGGACGGACATCCCGAGATGTGGGTATACCCGTTCGAGTCGCAATTAGGCACACGCTTGGTGAACGACCATCTCACATCTCTGTTCCCGGTGAAATACCGCTGGCCGGTATTCAACCTCCAAGGGACCGCTGAGCAAGATTACAGAGCGATCATAGACGAAGAGTGCAAGGTGAGAGCAAAGACGCCTCACGTCAGTAAGTTCAGGAGCGTAGCCTTCGATTTCAGCGACGAGGAGCGGTCTGCCCTGTATGCTGAATACGTTGAGAAGACGGGGCGGTCCAGAGCCAACAACGTGGCAGCGTTCTTTACCGCCACCTTTGACGCGTGGAAAGATGTGCGACGCACCGGAAGGGAACGTTTTTACGTCGGTTACAGCCCGATCGTGGCGGTGGACGCGGACAAGATCCTCAGCAACCTGCCTCTCGCACATGTGCTCCATGTGGTGCGAAATCCCTGGTCAGCCTATGCGGACACCAAGAAGAGACCCGTTCCTATGTCGCTGGAGAGCTACATCGCCGCGTGGACCGTCACGCAGTGCCACGCACTGGCGTTCAGGAGGCTCCACCCGGATCGAGTCCATATCTTACGATACGAGGACATGGTTGAGCGCCCAGTCGACCGGCTGGGGGAAATCTGTGAGAAGATTGGGCTCGAGCCTTCGGATATGCTGAGCGTTCCCACGTGGAATGGGAACCTCCTCGATGAAGTATATCCGTGGGGGACCATCAGGTCGGCTTCCCCCGTGGTGAACAAGAAGACAGCGGAAGAACTCTCTCCAGAAGAGCGTGAAAAGGTACGGGCGTGGGCGGGAATCCATCTGGACATCTTTGACTACTCGGATTTCTTGTGACCGGTAACGATTGTGAAGTATCATGGCAAGAATTCTTGTAACAGGAGCGTCAGGGTTTGTTGGAAGCAATCTTACCCGACGCTTACTCAAAGATGGGCACTCAGTCAGTGTCCTTCTTAGGGGCGATCATGCGAAGTGGCGACTTGACGGGATATTAGGGGACGTTCAACCGTTCTTTTCAGACCTCCGCGATGCAGAGGGCGTGTCGCGAGCCGTGAAGGCTGTGCGACCTGAATGGATCTTCCACCTTGCCGCATATGGGGCTTACTCCTCACAGCGCGATCTGTCCACGACTCTCCAAACCAACGTCATGGGAACCGCTAATCTCCTCTCTGCGTGTATGAAGAGGGGTTTCGATGTCTTCGTGAATACGGGATCCTCATCTGAATACGGTTTCAAGGGGCACCCCCCATCGGAAACCGAATTCCTGGAACCGAACAGTCACTATGCGGTGGCAAAGGCTTCGGCGACACTCTTGTGCTCCTATACTGCCAGAAGTCACCGGGTGAGGATTCCCACCCTGCGACTCTATTCCGTTTACGGTCCCTTTGAAGAGCCGACAAGACTCATTCCCACTTTGATCCTTGACGGCTTCCGAAACGCCTTGCCTCCGTTAGTGAATCCGACTGTGGCAAGAGACTTCGTCTATGTGGACGATGTGGTCGACGCGTACCTCCTGGCCGCGTCCATCACAGATCAACGACCTGATGCCATATACAATGTGGGAACAGGGGTTCAATCAACGATTCGAGAAATAGTGAAGGTTGCGGTAAACACGCTGAAGATCACAGCGGAGCCCCGATGGTCGTCTATGGCCGATCGAAGCTGGGACACCGACACCTGGGTCTGTGACAGCAGCTCCATTAGGCGACAACTGAGTTGGGCGCCCAGGTCCACGGTGAAACGAGGGTTTGAAAAGACGGTGGAATGGTTTCAGGATAATCCCACAGTCTTTCGGGCCTATGAAAATGAAACAAAGACGGCTCCCGTTGCTGAATTGCACTTTTGTCCGGGTGCAGTTCTACAGGGTTGGGACTCACCTTCAAAGAACGATAGATAAGCGCTTGTCCAAGATCGGCAGTGGCTGGGGGAGATAGGGCGCCGCGGCGCAACTATGACCCGATCGGAAGAGACTCCGTTGCCCGTGCATCTTGGCACCCACCGATCAACGCCGACATTCCATCACGAGAATCGAGGAGGGTATTCTGAGCATATTATGGTGCACTGTTGCCTCCACTTGTGCGAATGCGAGAACCGCCAAGCGAAGATATTCCTCCTTGCTGCGCACATACTTGCCTCGGTCCAGAGATAGGATCACACGGGACAGAAATGACTGAGCTTCCACGAAACAGCCGTCGAGAGTTACCAAACGTCCTCCTGATCTCAGGGATTGGCGAGCGAGGTCAAACAACTTTGCAGCCTGAGAGTCGTTCAAGTGGTGGAGTACTCCCACCGCGAGAGCGAGGTCAAAAGTTCCTGTCTCGTCGATCCGGTCCCCTGACAAGTCCTTTGACAGAAACACTCCTCTGTCCCCCCATCTCTTGTTAGCGGTATCGATCATTCTCCGGTCCACGTCGAATCCCACATACTCGAGACCCTCCATGTGTCTGAGCACGTCTCCGGTTCCGCATCCGATGTCGAGAATCCTATCCCCTGCCTTGGGTCTGACATGTTCGGTCACATATATCTCTTCGCATCGTCCACGCGCCAGTCGTTGAAACCAGGCGTAAACAAGCGGGATTGAGAGCGCATTTCTTGGATCGAATTTCACTTGGGACCTCGGGACCACAGTGTGCCGATCACGCTCCTACAATGTGTGGGGCCACTGATTTCAGCTGCGCCGGCCCTTTTTTCCCCGGCTTCGCCTCGCGAATTCTATCGAGCGTTCACCGGCAGATTGGTAAGGATGGGAGCGACGGCCTCGCTAATGATCTGCGCTGCAAGCTCCGACCCTCGGCCATTGAAATGGAACGCGTCATACATGTAAGCCTTACGCGGAGGAATACGCCCCGCCAAATCAATCACCCTCACACCACGTCTGAGCGCAGTCTCTTTGATTTGCTGGTTGAAGGCATGGTGTAGATCACACAAGTCTTTGTAGGAGACGACTGTTAGCACCGCCTCGGCATGTCGTCGAACCGCCGGATCTGGCGGGTTCAGCAACCGGCTCGGTTGGGTCATCAGCACTGGCACTATTCCTTCGGCTTTGCAGAGACCGACGAAACATTCCAGACTTTTCGAGAAATCCCTCAGCAGAGATTCTTTGTCAACCTGGATCGATCTGCCCCTCACGTTGGCCCATTCGTCCTGTTCCTCCGCGCGCCGAAAGAACCTCTTGAAAAGCCAGTGCTCTCGAAGCGCCGACCACAGGCGCGGGAAGGTCGCATCCTTCAACGCTGCCAGTCTACCGCGAGGCGGTCTCTCAACCACTATCGATCTGGATTGATTGTGATTAAAGTATGTTCCCTCATAGAGCAGCACGATCAAGTCATTAATATTGTGCATCATGACAGCAACGTGGCCCTTGAGAGCCAATACTTTTCCCAGCAAGACGATGTTGGAATGCATGGAATTATTTCCCGAACAACCACAATTGAAGGAATTGATCCTTTTTCCCGTTTGGTGCTCAAGAATTCTACCGACCAAATACGGAAATCTTTGGGCTTCTTTGACATAAAGGCATTCGGTCGTGCTTCCGCCAAGAAAAAAGATACCTATGACGTCCTTCTCATTCGCGGCCCAGACCCGGGACGGATTTATGAAACCATCACTCTCTATCGAAATAGGATACTTCGCTCGAACCAGACTATCGCAGTAAGACATGTACGTATCCGTAGGAGTAAAGGCGCCCTTGAATCCAGGGGGCCATTCCCGTAGGCGCACAAATCTCTGCCGCGGAACCACCGGGCCCACCGCCAGGATGGAAAGCGCAAGTTCAGCCAGTATTGCGGCGCATAGAGAGAACCCGAGAACAATCACTATGAGGCTTTTCCAGGCATTTTTCTCAGCCCAGCCTTTTTTCACGACATTCCTCCATGGGAAACGCATGAGAGCGTGTACGCGGTTTCCGGACGCGTAACCACTTTACTTTCGCACAGGCGCATACAGACTCAGACGGGCATCAGTCCGGGGCGAAAGGTACATGCCGTGTTGGTTCTCTGTGAACCGCATACCATCATGAAAGAAGGACACGACGCAGTCAGGAGGCCTGATTCCGCCATGGGCCCCTGTGCGGATACCTCCTCCACCGGCCACACAGAGACAATACGTGAGCAATGGACCTCCCGCCGAAGACGGCCTCAAGCCTGTTAATCCGGGGGTCAAAGCTAGAGTGAAGCGCCTTGAAAATCGCGGCATACTCAAGACCGGTTCGAGCCTTACCGTTTGGCGGGTCATGCGCACCGGCGCTGCACTATCCCGCGTGCCAAAACCCAATCATCCCCGCGAACAATGGAGCTTAACGCCCGTGACAGAGAAGAAGCTGGCCCACATGAGACTATCCACGAACTCTCGTACGCTCATCTCGTCTGCTCCCCGGGCCTGCTCTGCGGCTCGTGAGTCATATTGGGGGCCGCTGGCAAGACCTCCGGTCGCGAAACATGTCGTCCAGCCTCGCCCATCCTCTGGGGTCGAGTCCAATCCGTCCGAGTCGGAGGAGCCCCCAGAAACCTCACGAAAAACAGATGGCTCCCGGGCACCGGGCACCATCCTTCTCTCACGAGCGGGGCATATTCCTCGCCATAAGCCACAACCGACTTCAAGCCCAGTTCTTTGAGGTCCCTTAGCGACTCTCTTCGTTGTTCCGGAGTGCAGCTGATGAACTCTCGCTCATCGCGGGGTTCAACGGTGATTGTCCATCCGCCCATTCGTGCCCAGTACCACGGGAGCGCTCCCTATGAGGCCTATTCGATCTCCCTTTTTGACTCCTCCAGACGCAAGGAATTCCCGCACCGCTTCCTGCTCTCGGAACCTATCCCGGTGCGACACACGACCGTTATCAGAAATCAGTCCTTCCGACGCTTGCCGAGCCACCCCTCGCATAACCACCGATAGCTGGCCGAGCACAAACGCTCCCACAAGAATCCAGACCAATATCGGAGCGATCCGTGGTTTTTCCGGCCACTTGAAACGGGTGGCCATCGCCACAAATCCGAGGAACAGGAACGGTGCCACATAACGGGGTTCCATGTGTATCAGACAGTACATCCCTGTGCACAGGAGCGCAGGAACAGTGAGGAGGACAAACAGAGACGTAGGGGATAGTGCCCCAAGCCTCAGAAAACCGGCCACGCCGAGCGCTGCGAAGAACAATATGGTACTAAACATCCAGACCCGGTTCTGACGGCCCAGCTCGAACACGTTGTGTAGTATTATCGCCGCTTGAGCCTTCGGATCGAAACGCGGTCTGAAGCCCTCGTACCAGTAACAGTGATCGAACCCGCGCTCTCGTGCCACGTTCTGTCCGGAATCATATCGCAAGAAGTCCGGGGATCTGTGCACAATTTCAGGCCTGAAGGGTTCTCCCTCGCCGCTTACGAAGTAAGCGTAAGCAAACTTGCCTAGTTCACCGTGTGAAAGCCTTCCAAGCTTGTATGACCTGGCACCGACGAGAGGCGCAGCCATAACCAGCGTCACGAGCACGCCCAGCAAAACCCTCGGAATTCCGTGCCTGAAGGACGGTGAGCACAAGCCAGCCAGGAAAAAGAACACTACAGAGAATACCCAGTAGACCTCCTTGCACGCGTATCCCATGCCGCAGACCAAACCGAGCAAACCATACCGAGAATACTTCCAGGGGTCCTCTCTGATCCCCAGAATAATCGTCATACAAGCCAGAACGAAGCCAAAAAACAGCATATCCGCAGTCATCGTTTGTACGCGGATCATTTCCAGAGTGGCGATGAGGAACATCGTGCGGCCAAGGAGCTTCCAAACGGTTATGGTGTTCGGTTGTGCGCCTGTCGGGTCCTCGGATTCGACGACACTTCCCACTCGGGCAAGGAACAGTTCCAGGAGCACCAGCGTGAGGCATAAAATTCCAAAATTTACCCATTTAAGAAGCAAAACCTCATTTGCCGGGGTGGTCCCAAGCAAGACTTGTCCCGCTGCCAGTGGAATTGAGTATCCCGGACTGTACGTCACGTTCGCAATTGCAGACCAGTCGCCCCTCCTAATCCCGTCAGCGATCTCTGTGTAGGCAACCGCGTCGCCGTTTATAAAGTAGCGTGTCGTGTACATCGCAAAGGCCCCCAGAAACCAGCGCTACGGCCCAGAATATAGCTCTTATACGGAGATCGAAAGCCCCCGGGTCATTGGGTCTCATTTCGCACTCCTTCCGAACGGGCGGCTGCTGTTTCTATTGAGGGTCGTCTCGAAAACAAGCGTCATTGGGATGCCTCTGGGCATTCGGTCTCCGCCACCGGGGAAGAATTCTCGGCACAGGTCTTGAGACGGAGTTCCTCTCACGAAAGGGGGCTACCATAGTCCGGCCCTCTGGGGCGGCATGGCCAACGTCGTTCATAATGGCCAAGAAACCCAGAGCCGAGAAAAACATTCGGTGTCTTCTATGCGAGCGCTGAGCGATATCGCGGTTCTGTCTATCCGCTTTCCATCCAAAAAGCAACAAACTCGTAACCCTTCAGTCTCGGGCGGAAGGCTGACGATTTTCTCTTGGGAGGTTGGTTTGTTTCGCGGCATGAATCGACATCGAGTATAATGTGGGGGTGACTCTCCGTTGCACGATTGGATGCCATGAGAATCAACCGCTGTGCGAAATGTTTGGAGAAACAGCGTCGCATTGACGAGTTGGAGGAGAAAGTCAAGCGCCTGGAGGCAAAGTTGCGGTATCATACCGATTCGCTTTCGACTATACAACTTGGCGCAAGCAGCAGGCTGGGGACCCCCTTCGCTACGGACGACCAAGGCCGTCTCATCACTTCGCTCAGGAGATCCCCAGCCCTACGATCTTACGCGTTTGAACGCGAATCGGTATCATGGGTCGGATCTGTGAACATACCGGAATAAATGCGGGAAGCCTTATGAAGGTAATTCATCGACGGGGTCGTCTTTTTGGAGGAGTGCCTCACAGGCTTATGGAAGAATGTGGACGGCCTCTTCGGCACGCAGACGCGACAAGCTGGCGCACTGACGGCAAGAATGGATATGTGTGGCTCTTTGCCACCCCGTCACTGAGCATCTTCCCATTTGTCAGGAACGGTTCTTCTCAAGTGGTTCACGCAGTCTTCGGAAAAGATCGCCTCCCCTGCGTGCTTGTGGTGGATCGTTACGGTGGGTACAACAAAGTGCCGTGTGATACCAATGCGTTTCCAACGCGTGCAACACTGGCGGCAAACTTCTTTCGCTACGAACGGCTTGGCCTGACTGCGCTTCAGAGGCATGCCGCCAGCAGACCAAAGTCACTTGTGTGATCGCACATCGGTATGAGGTTCAGTACGGCTACGCCCATCTGCTCCGAGAAGTCCGGGATTTGGACAAGGAGTTTCCCGAGGAAGCTGAGGTTGCCTCATGTGTAGCTGTGCTGACTCCCCTGCTTGCGCTCGCTCAGGGGCCTCGCAGCCAACCTATCACAGGTAAGCAGTTCTATCGTCGAGCAGCCAAGCTTCGCTCCGAGGTCAAGACCGCAATGGAACGGCCGGTGCCCCATCTGGGGATTCGGAAGATTCAGGACATTTTCCGAGAACACGAAAGCAGGTTGTACCACTGAGCTCGGGATCGCACTATCCCTGCAGACAACAACATGGCCGAAAGAGATCTATGACCGTCTGTGGTGGCCCGCAAGGTCAGCTTTGGATCCATAACTGAAAACCGAGCCGGGAGAGGAAATGGAAAAGAGTCCGGGCATAGGATATAATGGAGCCTTCAACGAAGGAGGAGGTGTCGGTGTCGAGATCATAGTGGCCGGTTCCCCTTATGCCTGAGCTGGCCGACGGTTCCCAGGTGGTAATTCATGAGTGTGGCCCCGATCACAAAAGAATACGTGACCTGTGATCTGTGTGGATCTGACGAGCAGAGTCTCCTTTGTTCCCGGGTAGACCCGGTGACCGGTCAAGAATTCCACCTTGTGGAGTGTCAGTGCGGCATGGCGTTCGTCAATCCCATGCCTGTCCAAGAATGCATCCCGCAGCTCTATCCCGACGACTACCTCAAAAATAAGGCCGACATGGGTGCTCGGTACCGCAAGATGATGAAATTCCTCCCCGAAGGTGGTCGCAGACTGCTCGACCTGGGTTGCGGCAGCGGGGATTTTGTCCGATACGCATCCAGTCAGGGGTGGACGGCCGAGGGAGTGGATCTCATTCCTTGGAACGGCCAGGGTGGGCTTCCCATTCTCGTTGGTGATTTTCCCCAGATTGAGATTGCGCCAAGATCCTACGATGCTGTTACGGCCTGGGCACTATTGGAGCATGTCCGGTGGCCGTCACAATTCTTCGGAAAGGTGTCTCAAATCTTGAAGGAAGAGGGCCAATTCATATTTGTCGTGCCTAACTTCCGCGCTCCGGGCATACGCCATAGCTGCAGTGACGACATTCCACGACACCTCTGGCTCTTTACCCCTCAGGCAGTTGAGCGTTACCTAGACCGTTTCGGAATGGTCCTCCTCAGCATTACCCACGACGCGTCGATCTATACGGCGTACCCGTTCGGTCTCTTGCGGTACGCATTCCTCAATATGTTCGGCAGAGAAACTCGGCTCTCGCGCTATGAAAATAGGGCCGTGGCTTTGCTGCGCAACAGGCGGATAAAGGGAAACCTGTGTGCATGGTTAAAGGAGGTGGTCACGACCCTCGGGCCGATTGACCTCACACTGGACGCGGTCGACTGCGGAATCGGCATACTCCTGGCGAATCTCTCGAAGCTGCTCAGAAACTATGGAGTGATCACGGTTGTTGCTGGGTTGAAATAGATCCTGGAGTATTGCATTCAAGTCTTGGCGCCTTCCCACGCCACGTCCCCACGGAATAGCTCGGAAGGTCGACCAGAAAATCTCATTTCAACAATGGTTTGCTAAAACAGCCTCATTAAAGTACAATAATAATTACCCTTTCGAATAATTTGGAAAAACGAGGGTATGATGCCCATCAGGGTACTGCTTCTCACAACCTGTTACCCCTCTTATGGGCAAGATCCATCAGGAGTGTTCGTAGATAGACTCGCTACGGCATTGGCGAGAATGGGGTATTCCGTCGAGGTGCTTGCCCCCTCGGATGGTCTGGTATGCGGTAATCGGACGGTCAATGGTATAGAAACCTTCAGATTTGTATACTTCTGGCCACGGGCAGCGATGGCGCTCACCAAAGGCATGGGCGGCATACCGGAAAACTTGACCCGCAGTTGGTTGGCTAGGATACAGTTGCTCCCGATGATGGCTCTTTTCCTTGTCCATTCTTTACTACGAATTCGAAGGTTTGATCTGATTTACGCCAACTGGCTTGGCGCGGGTATCATCGGTGCAGTGACGAATCTGATTACCGATAAGCCTATGGTGGTATCTTTTCGGGGAGACGACGGATATTTTGCCAAAGACAGGCCCATCTGGAGGACACTGACCAGGTGGGTGGCTCGTCGTGCTCGTGTGGTGGCCCCAGTGAGCGAGGGAATCGGGGAGGTACTCGTTCAGATCGGAGTCCCAGGTTCCAAAGTCGTGGTTCCCCGCTTCGGAGTGGATCTGGAACTCTTCCACTGTGACGAAAACCGGATGAATCGGTCTGATCAGCTTACCGTGGCTTTCGTCGGCAGCCTGATTCAGAAGAAGGGGCCCCAGGACCTCATTCAGGCACTGGAGGATCCAGCTTTGAGCGGTGTCCGCCTGGTCATCATAGGGGATGGGATACTGCGTGAAGAACTCATGGGAAAATGCCGACGAACAGGGTTGGCTGAACGCGTGGAATGGCACGGGCTTCGCAGCCAGAAGGAGGTAGCGGCCACTCTCAGGGCTTGCGACATCCTCTGTCTCCCGAGCTATACCGAAGGCAAGCCCAATGTGATAAAGGAGGCTATGGCGTCGGGACTTCCGGTGATCGCGACCTCGGTGGGCGGAATTGGCGAACTCGTTACAGACGGCGTGACCGGATGCCTGTTTTCTCCAGGAGACGTGCCTGAACTTCGAAAATGCCTGAAGGCACTCGCGGAGGACAGCGATTTGAGAAGGAAGATGGGCAGTGCGGGTTTGGAAAAGATCAAGCAGGAGGGTGCGAGCTGGGACGCTGCGGCGAAAGAGTTTGATGGGATTTTTCGAGGGACGCTCGAGCGAGCGGATTTTGTTGGTCCTGATGATTCCACGCGTGCCGACGCCAGCATTCAGTGCGATTTGCAAAGTTCAATCCATGTCGTAAGTGCGACAGAACGGGCGGCCCAAAACGGCAGATCGTGACGCTCGATATTGACTCACACTCAATTCTTCGTTGCAGTGGTGGAGCACTATCGGTTTCGAGGCTAGCCTCACATGAATGAGAATATCGTTGAAAACATCCCTGACGACGCCGGCAGAAAGACCCTGAGCCGAACGCGCTGGGGGATGGCGGCAGGCTATGCTGTCGCAGCGGCATTTGTGATACTTGCCGCGGCCTACATATACTCCCACTGCGAGGATTTTGCGTTTGTTTCCCTCATTTCTTTACCGTACCTCGTAGCTGCCGGGTTGACTCAGCTGTTGTGCTTCCTCATCGGGGCCTTGCAGTTCAGGCTCTTTTTGAGGCATCACGGGGTCTGCTTGCGATTCAGCGAACTGATGGCGGTGACCACGAGTGTATGTCTCGGAAACCTCCTGCTGCCGATGCGTGCGGGAAGCGGAGGTGCGGCGCTTTACCTGAAAGAAGTTCATGGGCTGAGTTTGTTGTGTTTCGGCGTGATATTTGCGGGTGCAGGACTGCTCACAGTCCTGGTAAACACGGGGCTGGCATTATTTGGATTTGTCGTGCTCTATCTGCAATATGGGTTCTTTGACCCCACCCTCAGCATCTCGGTGGCCTGCCTTTTCGCCGCATGTTGTTATTTGTGCATGTTCCCGCCAACGGTAAACGGCACAGGCAGCGGGTTTATCAGATTAGTCATGGAGGCGATACGATCTTGGCGCTTCCTCTCCCAGGATCGTATGCTCCTTCTTAAGTTGACTCTTTTGATCGGCCTTATCTCCTTGTTGATTGCAGGCTGCTTCTACTTCATCTATCGGGCGATGGGTAGTCCTCTGTCGATGGGTGCCGCGCTTATCACGTCAACTCTGGGCAGCCTGGCCACCCTCATTCCCGGGGTGCCGGGTTCTCTTGGAATCTTTGACGCGGTGGCAATCAAGATACCTCAACTCTTCGGGCTTGACACTGCGAGATCTTTGTGTGCCACGCTCGTCTATCGTCTGGTTTTCTTTTCGTGTGCTATGGCGTTGGGGGTTCCAGGGCTCCTGTACTTGGCTGCCATAGTCAGATCCCACAAGGTGAATGGGTTAGCAAAGAGGATTGTGTCATAGCCTAGGCTCGCATTCAGCAGACTCTAGGCCGAGTTTTGAGTAATTCTGATACACGTTCGTTTTTTTGCGGGTGGTTTGGTGAAGCCATCGGGTGGGACCTTGAGCAGATTCAAGTAATGGACCTGGAGAGGGATGAGGGGTTTTGCGAGACACCTTCCCTCGGATGACTTACACCATCAGTTCGCGGAGCCCCTGAACCTGAAACCGTTATTTTCTGACAACCCCTTATAGGGGTTACCTTGGATCCCGGCAGGAACATCTGCACCGACGGCCGCATTGCGAATACGACAAACCCTCGGTTCCTCCAGACTTCGTTGAAATTCCGGCGAGTACTCAAATATGCTATCTTGTCATCTTCTGCACCCAATCTGAGTATGACCCAGTTAATGCCCTCTCTCGCACAGATAATAGAGATTTGTTCCGAAGGAATGCAAGTTGGGAAACCGGTCCGACCGGTAAGCAGCGCTAGCGGTCTTGGTCGAAAAAAAAGATAGTGTTCGTGGTCGCCAAGATGATGTCTCACCCAGGCCGTGAGTTCCGTGACCGAAGGCTGGCGAATCTCGTCATCGTTGTAGTCCCTCACGTACATCGTAACGGCCACGTTATGCACAATACCCACTATCAAGACCCAGGCGACAACCGAGCCCGCCCATCTGCCTCCTTTCAAGTGTTGAAACAGAATCTCAATCCCTTCCAGAACGTAAATAAGTAGAATTCCGGCTATGGGGAGAATATATCTCGGCCCCTGGCGCCCTGCAATCATGAGGGACGCAAAATAAAGAGCGGTGAAGCACAACAAGAAACCGTCATTGCACCTGTGTGACCTGTGGCATCCAATAATACCCATTGCAACAAGTCCTGTAAAAGGTACCAGCGCGAGGCTAGGGTAGTCTCTGAGTGCAGGCAAGAAAAAAACAACAACTTGATCTAGAGTATAAGCAATGTGTGCTACAATTTGCCATAAACGCTCAACAAGGTTTAGATTTGAAGAGTAGGCCGTGTATGCCGACGAATAGGAAAGGGGTTCCAGGAACCCCATGAATTGGCCGACTGCCACCACGATAACCA
Organism: uncultured delta proteobacterium; assembly: GCA_963760985.1. Taxonomy (GTDB): domain Bacteria; phylum Desulfobacterota; class Desulfomonilia; order Desulfomonilales; family Desulfomonilaceae; genus JACRDG01. The sequence continues at coordinate 295,100 of CAVXFM010000007.1, forward strand.
ATGCACCGGAGGTGAGAACAGCCGCTCGCCAATTTCGCCGTAATGAGAGATCCACGATGGCCGCGCCAAAAAGGGCCATGCCTGGGAGGCGGATTAATAGCGCGGTGAGCGCACTGAACAGGAAAACAGCAAAAGGCCCTTTTTTCAGGGCCGGCCCGCTTTGAGTAGCCCTCATATATGCAAGCAGACCCAACGTCACAAAGAACAGAAACGGTAGATCCGATAGTATCTTCTGCTTGAACGCGAAAAGCCAGGGCGAAGACAACAGTAGCAGAAAACATAGGGTTGCTGTACCTTTTCCCTAGCCTGTCCTTGACAATTTGAAACATGACAAGGGACCAGAGCAACCAGAATAGTACATTCGGTAGCTTGAGCATTGCAAAGTCCAGACCAAAACCCCATAGCAAGGGAGCAAGAATTAGCGGAAACCCGGGCGGACACGCAGAGAGGAGAATAGGCAGAAAAATAGTTTCTTAGCCTGTCACTAGGATACACGCCCTGGCTATACCCATTCCCCTTGACAAGATTTTGCGCATGTATGATGTAGTGGGCAAAATCTCCCCCCCAGTTGTGGCCGTCTTTAAGGGTCGAGATATTAAGGACAAGGAACAGTAGTATAGCCAAGACAATACCGATACCATGCCAATGGCCCCGTAATGATGACATTCCGATTTTCATTTCACTGTGCTCTCTTTCTGAGTCTCAGCTCTGGGTATCGCTCGCCGAGCCGGTTTGAGGCCTTTGAAGCAAAACCTGAGCTCCGGCAATTGTTCCAAGCGATCATGCGGGTCTTTGTCCCGAGATCCCGGCAGCCTGAGATACATTTGTTGCAACCTCTCGTAATATCGCTAATCAAACACAGATGCCTTCAGTTTCGTTTGCCCCGGGGCCAGGACAAGCGTGCGGTGAGTAATCTGAAGGTCCTGGCATCCCACCCCCACAGATCCCGAATATCAACTTTCTTGAGTGACATGAGCAGTGCGCAGGAAGTGACTAGTGTGACAAGGGTCGCTAACACTCTTACGACCGCCATTGCCTCAATGCCTCCGCGCGGGAGGAACACCAGTCCTCCTCCGGCCAAAGTGAGAAGCCCGACACAGTTCGCTAGCGCTGCTGTCCCGGGATAACCCAAAGCGCGAAAGCCTATATCGAGAATGGTCGTCAAGCCCATCATGCTGACGGCGACTATAAGCCAGGAGGCCGTCTTGGCTGCGGGCAGAAACGGGGCTCCAAAAGCGTACAGCAGCAAATCGGGAGTGCTCAGCAGAAACGCACCGGCCACGGGCACATACATGAGCTGGGCTACCCGAAACTGCGTAAGCAGCAACGATATGGCGCGTGTCTGGTCCTGCTCACCCGCCACTTTCACAAACCCAACCTCCGCGAGTGCACCCGCCAATCCCCACTGAGCCCGGGCCACAGAGAATGCGGCAGCATAAAGACCTACCTGATCGGATGGCATGAATGATATGACTATCAGCATGTCGGCCTGGAACAGCGCAATTAAGCTCACCTGGGGGATGTGAAAGCTGATCCCTTGTTTTAGCATGTGCTTGACGCTCGTCCATCCTGGTAGACCTCTTATCGGTGAAGACCAGACGAACCCCACCAAAATGCCGAAGGCTACTGCATGTCCGGCCAAAAAGAAGAAAACAAAAGTGAAGACACTTACATGGCCAATGACACTCGCTGTCAATATGCCCAGTCCATAGATAAGAGCAGGAACTGATCGAAGGACGTTGTAACGACGGAACCGAAATGCCCCCTGGTCAACCGCTAATAAGGCCTCGCTGCAATAAAGAAGCAGGGGAAATCCCATCAACCACTTGATTATAGGGACAAGGGATGCCTTGTCATCGGGGATGATAATTGAAATAAGACACATTCCTATCAGCAACTGAGACGTCCCCAGGAAAACACCCGTCCAAAAACCTGCGGCCGCGATGCAGGCTTCTTCCGAGGGTTTTCGGCTGACCTCGTATGCAGTGGCCTGGGGTATCCCCAAGTCTCCAAATTGGGCCAATGTAGTCGGATAGTAGTAAACAGTGGCCAGGTCGCCTCTTCCGACGGGACCCAGCAATCTGGCCGAGAGTACCCCCGTGACCACTCCCAGGAGTTGAATCGCCAAGTTTCCAAGAAGAGTTTCAGCTATAGCGCGTCCTGACGACCTGGGTCGATCGATGAGACGTTGGCCAGACAGCTTGTTCTTGATCGGTAATTTCGCGTCCATTCACTTGTGTTATCTGACTCGTCGAAAAATACTGAGTAAATGCCATGATGCTCTAGGTTTACATTAGTTCACGGCACTTCTAATCGCATGACGAAAGGCCTCTGCTTGTCTCTTTGGGGAAAACTCTTGGCACAATCTCAGGCCTGTTTCCATGGCAACGGTGCGAGGTATGCGGCGAGCCTCCTCAATGGCCTGCGCCAACTCTATAGGAGATGCGTTGGCCACTCGGCCGTTTTCCGGAGAAATCAGGTCTAGTCCTGCAGCGACCCTCTCCGTCACCACGCAAGGCAATCCGAAAGCCTGAGATTCATTGATAACCATGCCCCACGGCTCATAACTGCTGCAAAGCAGGAGAACGTCGGCTGCCACGTATAGGTGACATAAGGTCTCCAGATCCACCGTTCCCAGCCAAGCGAATCTGTTTGCTACGCCCAGATGCTCGGCGAGTTCTTTACAGCGCCCAAGCTCGGGCCCTTCCCCTGCTACTACGCATTTCACCCTTTGCGACCGCGCTATCAAACCAACGGTTTCTACTGCCAACAGCGGCCTCTTGAATCCTACAAGCCTGGCAGGAAAGAGAATGAGGATTTCGTCATCCACGCATCCAAGCCCGATGCGGATCAAGGACCTCGATTTCTGCAGTGCATAACAATTTGATTGAAAAGACTCGACGTCCACGGAATTCGGGGCTACTACAATTCTTTTTCTGTCCACTCCCAACGACAATACAAATTCGTATGACACCCGACCCGGTACCACGGCTATCCTACTCCTGGAAAGTGCCGAACGATATAGGCGGCGGATGTACCATCGCTTGCTTTGATTCCACGGAGTGTCTTCTGACCAAAACACTGTGGGTATTCCATAACGGTCCGCTGTCCAACTGGCCAGATACCTAGTCCACGAGGCGTCACCAAGCACAATAACAGAAGGTTTCCACGTGGCGATATGCCGCACTACTTCCCAGCGTGCGTGGAGGACTTGGAATTGGCCACGACCAGCATCGTACCTGCTCCACGTCACTCCCCTGAGGCCCCGCTGGGAAAATGGTTCTGAATCGCTCGCCACACTTTTCCAGTTTCGAGAGATCTCATTCTGTGCACACACCCAGACCTCCAGTTGAAGATCTGGATCAGCGCCCAATGGGTGCCGCGCTTTTTTGTTTTTGATATGGTCTTGTGAATATTGCTTGTTCTCCGGGACCTCCTGTGCTTGAACCGTGTTGTAGAAACAAAACCAAGCACGGAGGTCTCGGATGGACAGGAAGATAGAGGAAGCGAGGGAGGAATTCAACGCCATAATCGACTACATCCTGAAGTGTGCGGAGGGCGTGGAAATTCACGAGGTGGAGTCAGGGATCTACCGGAGGCTGCTGCGGCTGGGCCTTATCCTTCTGGAGCTTTTCGTGCTGGCTGCGGGGACGGGCAAGGTCGGAGAGGCATTGATCACTGGGGACGGTACTGTCTATCGATATGTTCGGGATACGAGGCGCAAGTATTTGTCGATATTTGGAGAGATTGCCATAGTCAGGTCCTATTACGGGAAGGAAGGACGACGAGGGCTATTCCCGCTGGACGCGCGGTTGAATCTTCCCGAAAGAAAGTATTCGTATGTTCTGCAGGACTGGATGGCATCCAGGGCGGTTGAGACTTCGTACGAGAAGGCGGCGGGCTGGGTGAACAAGCATCTTCATTTGGAAATAGCTCACAGGCCGATTGAGCGAGTGACCCGTGACTGCACTGAGGCAGTCCAAGAGTTCATGGACTCGTTACCGCCTCCGTCGGAAGAGCTCGAAGGTCCCATTCTGGTGCATACGGTGGACTGCAAAGGAATTCGGATGCGTCCCGACGAGCGAAACGCCCAGCAGGTGAAGACCGAAGACAAGCCTGGCGAAAAGAAGATGGCCTGCGTTGCCGGGACGTACAGTATCTATCCTCACTTTCGGCCGAACGAGGCAATCGCAGACAGCTTCTTCGGCGCTCAGGACCCGAATGCGGCCAAGAGAAAAGATCCCCGTCGTCCAAAGCCTCTTTTTAGGCGGACGTTTGTGTCACTGAAAGACAAGAAACCCGAGGTGTTTCGCAGGTCCACTCACTCTGCAAAATCTCGGCTTCATGCCGGCATCGAAGAGAAATTGGCTCTCATGGATGGGGAAATAGCGCTCAAGCATCGGTCTCGTGAATTCCTGCCGGATTGGCCGGAAGCACTTGACATTACGCATGCGGTGGAAAAGCTGCGTCTTGCCGGGCAGCTTCACTACGGCGACGGACCTGCGGCAAGGGAGTATGGGCGAGAGCGGCTTCTGCTTATTCTGGAAGGCAAGCTCGGTGACGTCATTGAGGATTTCGAAGCGGCTCTGGATGATGGTACGCTTTGCAAATCGAAGGCAGAGGTGCTTGCGACCAAGGCTTTGGGCTATTACCGGAACAATCGAGATCGTATGGCTTACGATCAGCATCTGGCCAAGGGCCTTCCCATAGCTTCCGGAGTCATCGAGAGCACCTGCAATTCCCTAATAAATCTCCGCATGGAAGGACCCGGCATGTTTTGGTCAACGGACGGGGCGGAGGCAATTCTTAAACTCCGAGGAGTCCATCTCGACGAGCTCTGGGATGAATTCTGGGCATTCCGCACTGAGAGAGAACGCAAGAGGCTATATGCAAGGCTCGATCAGGTCAGGGTGCTCAACGCCGACACCACGGTATTGGCAAAGGCTGCATAGTGTCGATCATTGACAGAAACGCGCTGCACCCAGTGCCAGGATGGTCCGAGCCCAGGGCTTCGATACGTCGAGGGGTTTTCAGAAACCAGAAAATGACAAAGACCGGGTCCTTGAGCTTGGCAGACTCTTCTTGTTCCTTCGCGATCTGTGTGTCCACCCTATTCTGGAAGCGCTCATCGTGTGCGTCGGAATGGACTACATGAAATGAAGGAAAAACCCTTTTCCCAGTCCTTGATCAGCGCCAGGTTGTCCTTGGTGACCAGGGCAGAGTCTGCGACAGAGATGAAGTCCTTGCACCCCAGGGTGCGCATGCGCTTGACCATCACCGGTATGAGGTTACGGTTGATGTCCTTGTCAGATGCGTTGCCGTCGAGCATCTTGGAATAGATCGGGATGCCGTGATCCACGTACGAACAGGCTATGCACTAGCGAAGCCTCCGGCCTCAAACCGACGAGCCACGGATCAGCTGGGGTGTTGAAGCCAGGGCGGGTTCGGAGTATCGTTGGTCATTATGCCTGACATCAACGAAATCCTGCGTGACCATGTGACCCTGGAGGTGGAGTGTATGGACCGTATCTACCTCAACGGATATGTGCCCAAGCTCCAGACTGGCGGCCAGTTGGTGAGGTTCATGATCGAGCGACTCGGCAAGCCCATTCCTTCTCCTTCGCTGTTGGGGAAAATAACCCAGGGCTTTGTAGCTGCCGTGAAGCAGTTCGCGACGGACAACGAGATTCCCGTGGTCAAATTCGAGCACAAGCAACGCAAGGACGACATCGCCAATGAGATCCGGGCCAAGCGACCCGTCCGAGACGAGGTCGTATTCATCGGAGTAGCCCAGGAAAAGGCACAAGCCTTCTCCGGCCGCAAGCGAGACCAGAAGGGATTCGTGGGCTTTGATTACCAGCGTGACAAGTCCGTGTACGTCAACCATTACTATTTCTATATCGATGACGAGGACTTCGGGCCTGTTTTCATCAAGGTTTGCAGTTACGCTCCGTGGGGAATCAAGGTCTGCATCAACGGTCATGAATGGGCCAAACGTCAGCTTGAGAAGGTCGGTGTGGCCTTTGAAACGCTCGATAACGGCTTCTTGAGTTGTGGTAATCCGAAGAAACTCCAAGAGATCTGTGATTCCCTCGGTCCTTCCCAAATTGATTCGTTCTTTCGCAAATGGCTCGGCCGGATTCCACTCCCGCTGACTCTCTCGGATCGAACAGAGGGATACGACTGGGAATTGTCGATGTGGCAGGTGGAGGTCAGCTTGACTCAGGTGTTTGATCTGCCGCTTCGAGGGAGGCAGTTCTTCGAAGAGGTGATTCGAGACAACCTGGACCTCGGCCGTCCGGATCGCATTGCCCTGGTCTTTGACCGGAAGATTACCAAGGCGACACCTGGGCGATTTCGGACCCGGGTCATTCAAGAGGGCGTTCATCCCAGTCTCCACGTGGAATACAAGAAGTTCCACCTCAAGCAGTACTTCAAAGAGGGCCGAGCCCTGCGTACGGAAGGGACTTTCAACGATCCCAAAGACTTCGGTATCAATAAAGGTCTCAAGAATCTGTCGTATCTGCAGCAGTTGGGTCGTAACATCAACCGACGTCTTCTGGACGTCCAACGCGTCAGCTACAACTGCGGTATGTCGAGTGAGAGCATCCAAAAGGTCGTTCAACCCTCCGTCACCCAAGACGATCAACGAGCGCCCGGTCTGAAATTCGGAGATCCCCGAGTCATGGCCCTGTTCCTGGCGCTCACCTTGTTTACGAACCTTGTGAATGGCTTTCGCAACCGCGATCTGCGTGCCCATGTAGCCGACCTGCTCGAAACACAAACCTACTGCTACACTGTCTCACGCATGACCTACGACCTGAAACGGCTACGCCTCAAGGGCCTCATTGCAAGGCATCCCGGGACCAACAGGTATTTTCTGACTCCGTACGGTTGGAAGGTTGCTCGACTGTTCTCTCGTTTGGAGGCTCGGGTCTTCCGACCGGCACTCTCCGCGTTCAACGAATCCCTGGCAGCGCTGCCACCTGGCCTTGCCGAGGCACTCAAGGAAGTTGACGCCCAATTCGACAACCTCATTACCCAGGCAGTGTCTGCAAAGAAGGCTGCATGAAACTTGACACATTCGTGCAGAACCTGACTATGTCAGACGGCTAGTGTCACGTTCTCGAATGAGGTCTGCAACCAGAAGTTGCTCCAGCGTGTCATCCCAATACGTTGGGAATTCTAGTGACACACCTAACTTGCGGAACGTAACGCTAGTTGTTTGAGACCGGGTCGATGGGCTTTGCTTAATCCGTGGGTGATCATAAGAAAGTGGTCGTGGCCTTCCCTGGCGTGAAGGAGGTAGTCCCCACACACGCTGTGGCCGGCGGTGTCATGGGGTTCCTTATCTGTCACAACCACCCTCTGCGTTTAAAGTAGAGATACGGCAGAATCGCAGAAATTATCATGCACACAATAGCCGCCGGATACCCCAATGCCCACTGGAGCTCCGGCATGGTCCGAAAATTCATGCCATAGATGCTTGCAATGAGAGTCGGCGGCATCAAGACCACCGCAGCAACAGAAAATATCTTGATAATGCTGTTTTGCTCGATGTTGATCATGCCGAGAATCCCGTCCAGAATGAAATTGACCCTGTTGGCAAGAAAGCTGGCATGTTCACTGAGCGAACGGATATCACGGATGAGCGTTTGGAGCCTTGACTTTGTCTCCTGACGCCACAAGCCGTCACTGGACTGGGAGAGAAAAATAAGGAGGCGGTTCATATTCAGCACACTCAAACGGGCCTCTGACACCAGCTCTCCGTACTTTCCGATCTCAGTGATGGTCTCCTTGAGGTCCACGTTGGCATCTGCCAATCCCCCGTGGTTGTTCGAGGGACCTGAAAAGAACACCTGATGGGCCAGTCTGTCCAAGTCGAGAGCCGTCGCTTCGATACTGTCTGCGAGGTCGTCGATGATCAGCTCCAGCATGCTCTCCATGAGGGCATCGCTGGATTGCGTCCGGCTGCCCCCATGGGTCAGGCGGTTGGTAAACAATCTGAAACGTCTGGAATCCACGTATCGGACCGATATCACGGCAGCTGGCGTCAGGATGAATCGAATGTCCGTAGTAGAGGGTTGATCCGACTCGAGACGGGCGAGTAAAGAGGCGGTCACGTAGATTGTGTCCTCTCTCCGGTAGAATCGGCTGCTGTCCTCTATTTCGGTGATCTCCTGACTCGTCGGGACCTCGATCCCCAGGAACGACTCGATGACTTGTTCTTCACTCTTGGACGGCTGGAGCAGGTCGAGCCACACGGTGTCTTCGGGAAAGTCAGAGATGTCCTGTATGGAAACGGGTTTGACTCCGTCGTGAGTCTTGACATAGGCCGTGATCATGGTGTTCATTCCTCTGCGTTCGGTTCACCGCTCCGCACTGCCTGACTGTTCGCTCTGTTCGGTAACAGCGCGTGTAAACGTTCTCGAACGACTGCTTCGACGGAAGGATCTTTCCTGATTGTACCGAAACGGTACCAGAAGTCCACGGGCAACACGCTCGGATCGTAGTTGATGGTCGCCGATCGAGACCAGACACTCAGCTTATACCCCTTGAGGCCGGGAATGAGTCGCATGCCTCGGTCCACATCAATTCCCTGCAAGAGTGTCAGCACGTGGGGAAGATCGGCGAAAGACACGCGGGTCTCGATTCGGCCTCGGGCATGATCGGTCACTTCTACCAAATGCGCGAGCTTGAGGAGAATCCCGATGGCCTCCTCCACTTCATTCAATACGTTAGCACATGTCATATGTCATTGCTCCTCTTTTTGAAAACACTATGTGGGAGAAGGGTGAGGGTAGCCAAAAGGTCGGAGACGAATCTCGCACGATTTGTGCCGTTCCTCAGGTCCTCAAACCAGGATTACACGTGCCCATGGGGCTCGAAGGACCGGCCCGACTACGCTCTGGAGGCATGGCGCGTGCCTGCCAATGCAGCCCGCACCGGCGCACTCTGGCAAGACCCTCTATTACCATAAGTTGCAGTGTTTCGCTTTTTCCCGGTGAAGGAGTGCCATGTAGCGTTTCTATGAAAATGCATTTTCGGGGGAAGGCCCTTCTTGAAAGAAGGGCCTTCTCCCGAACCCCCATCCCCAAGAACTTTAAGCACTTGCCAGCTCCCGCTGGTCGCTGGACAGGGTGCCATTTTCATGGTTCGTGGTGACCCTCCAAGTCATGGCAGTTCACTTCACGTAATACCCGCATCCAACTATACACGTCCTCGTGGGTACTCGCGTGATGTAGGACCTTTTTTTCACAGGGACCTTGTGGCCGGTCGTTTCAGGTGGACCCGACCCAGCCCGAGCCAGTGGTCGCAGCAATTTCACCGAATTTCTCGAAAAAGCGATGGCCGTGGGTATCCCTCACCTTGGTCAAATTGATTCCGTGCAGGGACTTGTCGTAAAGGTGGGCAAGCATGACGTTTTCAAGGGACAGCGCAAAAACGTAGAGCTCCCCCTTGATGAAAGGGCCTCTAGGATTGCTGATAGCGGCTAAGGCAACTGGCCGGCCTTTGTCCTTGAACATGGCAGGGCAATTTTTTAAACAAGCGCTTCACATTCCGCTTCTTGCCCCGCAGCCAGAGCGACTGTATGAAAAGTCAGGAGACTGAGCCCCACAAGCAAGGCTATGATTTTCTTCATTCTCTTCCCCCGGCTTCCTGTTCCTCTTGGCTCGCACTCCCTTTCAACGGTCTTGTCGACAAGTTCCCGAGCAACCCGCCAGGGGAAGGCTGCATCGAGGTCAAACCGTCCCGGTCCGCGCGTTTGCTGAGGTCCTGCCACATCTGCCTCCGCGTGTGAGTCCGTCAATCGTGATGGCTGTTAGAATATTGTATTTGTCGTGTACCCATTTCTCTAGAACACATCAACATTACTTA
>CAVXFM010000008.1:0-113342 GCA_963760985.1 uncultured delta proteobacterium
TCTAATCATGGTCGCAAGGAGCCTACCGTTTGTAGTGCTGTTGCCTGTTGACTATTGGGTAAGAAACCGTAAGAGACGCCGAGCCACGATCCGAGCATTCCGACCGTACTTCCGGGCCAGTGACACCACTAATCCAGTAATAGACAATCCCAGCTTTTTCCGCATGCGAAATGCAGCCCCATATGCATTTGATGGAGCCACAAGGCCGAATCGCTTGAGCCACCCGCTTGCCCCGATGGTGGCTGACATCTCCTCCGCATGGCGCAGAAGCAGAACGGTCAGTGTCGGAACAACATCTTTTCTATTGGAGGGGTGCACTGTCATGTTGCCATGGCACGCATTCATGCCATATATAGAAGGGCTGCTGAAGTGATTCCGGCCATGCATTCGGTAATATCCGAGCACCTCCTGGATGATGAGCGATCCTCCCACCAGGTTGGCAAAATTTGCAAGAAGGTTGTCGGCACAGATGCGAAATCTAGATGTGTTCTCGGGAATAGCCCATGTCAAAACAGAGCGCCGAAACATCATGCCCGACGTTGCGCTCCAGTACCATTGAAGCCCCAGGGGTGGTTGGGCGCCAATATATGTGAAATACGCCTGTTCCTCCAAATGAGAGATGTCCGTGCGGCAACTGGAGATCACTTGGCCCTTGCCATTGATAGCGGCCAGTTGGGAGCACGTAAACGCCACATTGAAGCGGTAAAGATGCGCAGCCAGGTGAACGGTAATGAAATCGGGAAAAAGCAAGTCGTCGGCATCGACAAAAACTACGAAATCTCCTTCCGAGCGGTGGAGTCCCGAGCGCATCGCTTCAAGCTGCCCACCGTTTTCTGCTCGTAGAACAGCTGTGAAACGTTCCGGATGGGCCTGAACAAACTTAGTAATGATCGCAGGGCTTTCATCGGCAGATGCATCGTCCACCAGCGTGCAATGCCAATTTTCATAATCCTGCGTCAGAATGGCTTCCATGCACTCGCTCAGATATCCGGCGTAATTGTAATTCACCACAATCATATCTACCAGTGGCTTTCTATCCGAGGCAACAAGGCATTGCATCTTCTGCAGCGCTTGATGTTTCTCAGCACCTTCTTTCATACCCGTTGTCAGGGTTGTTTCTCGCTCCAAAATTCGATGTCTCCCCTTCAAATGACAAAGCCTCCTCTTCGCTCCTAGTTTCGGACATGCACTCTGGCTCCGTTCGGCGGGACGAGCCACAGGATGGCCGGGTGTACTCACCCACGTCGTGGTGTCAGCCGGCTAAGTTTTTCCCTCACATAGTCTGCGAAGCAGACCTACCCCCGGATTATATCCGGAATTATGCGGCGGTCTTGCCATTTTAGCTGTCTCGGGTGCCCGACGTCAATTATATTTGTGCATTGACGACAATTATATTTGTGCATCGTTGTTGATGTTAGAGCGCCCCTTGGTTGAGGTCGGGGTGCGGGACTGCTCCTCCTGTTGTGGGTCGATCTCCTTGTTCTTGATCGCATGATCCGTTCGGTAGCTGGGACCGGTGAGTTCGAGAATGGTACAGTGGTGGACCTGGCGGTCTATAGCTGCTGCCGTGGTCATTGGGTCTTTGAAGATCTTGTCCCATTGAGAAAAGACCAGGTTGGAGCTGATCATCACACTCTTGCGTTCATACCGCTCCGTAAGCAGAGTGAAGAGCACCTCCATTTCCTGTGGCTGCTGCCGGATGTACCCAATGTCGTCGATGATCAGCACATCGAATCGGTCCAAGCGCCTCAGCTCCTTATCCATATTCAGGTCCCTTTTGGCGATCAAGAGCCCTTGCACCAGACGATGGGCCTGGACAAAGAGCACTGAGCAACCCTTGCTTACCAGCTCGTGACCTATTGCCGACAGCAGGTGAGTCTTCCCCCGTCCCGGTGGACCAAAGGCCAGGATGTTCTCAGCCCGCCCCAGAAACTGCCCGGAGCACAACGATGGTAATTGTCGTTGCACCTTCTGGGGAAACCTCGTCGTATCCAGAGTACTCAGAGTCTTGCCGCTTGGCAGGTGCGATGCCTTGAGCAGTCGCTCAATCTTCCTCTGCCTGCGAGTTTCGATCTCTAACCCGGTGAGATAGTGGAGGCATGCCAGAGGCTCCCACCCTTGACGATGTGCCGTTTCTGCCGCATCCTGGTGATGGAGCACGAACGCAGAGAGGTTCAGCGCACGCAACAGGACATTCAGAGATTGGGCGCTCATGACGCCACCTCCATACTCGTGGGAAGCAGTGTGTCGTACGAACACAGGTCCACCTCAAAGGGTTTCATCTCAGGCCCCTCGGCACGAACCTGGGATTCCACGAGAGCTTTGACCCTTTCCAGGCTGATACCTTGCCCCGCCTCCAGCAACAGAGCCAGCGCTGCTTCTACCTCCGATTCCAGGGTCGAGGCTGCTAGGTGAAGGATGCGCAGGTATTCCAGATCTGCCTTGCGTCCTGGACCTGTGCTGCATAGTGAGTCATAGGCTTTGCGAAACACCAGCGTAGGGAAAAGATCTTCCCGGTATGCATACCGCCCAAGCGCCCCCGGCTTTCGCACCAGCGACCAGATGATACGGCTGGAAAAACTCCAGTGCGCCTTGGGGTTACGGGTTGGATGAAAATCATGTCTACCGCCCCGCCGCGCCCCATGGGAAGTAATTGAAATAGATCCAGAATGCCTTGCAGGGTCTAGGAGGGTGCCCAAAAAACATTCTCTTCCTTTTTTCTCTGTATATTCTCCGATTTGCCCTGATAGAGGTTTATTCAATTCGCTTGGGGGCAATTGTTGGAATTTTACCCATACCCAGATTGCCCTCTCAGGAAAGTCGCGCAGAATGGCTTACGTTAATCCTCAGGGCACCTCTCAACACTGCGAGCTTTGCTGTATGGCGAACCCACTTGCTCCTCAGATTCAACATCCAATGCCGGGAGCAAAGTACGAACAAATTGGGGCAAATGAACCTGTATGAGCCCTTCGGCAAGACAATCCTGCCACAAAAATGGGAAGGGCTGATGAGTTTTCCGCTTCCCACCTGCAAATTTCAAGGGAGACAACCAAATGTTGCAAAATAGCCATACCTGAACATAGGGGACTAGCCGTCTGACATAGTCAGGTTCTGCACGAATGTGTCAAGTTTCATGCAGCCTTCTTTGCAGACACTGCCTGGGTAATGAGGTTGTCGAATTGGGCGTCAACTTCCTTGAGTGCCTCGGCAAGGCCAGGTGGCAGCGCTGCCAGGGATTCGTTGAACGCGGAGAGTGCCGGTCGGAAGACCCGAGCCTCCAAACGAGAGAACAGTCGAGCAACCTTCCAACCGTACGGAGTCAGAAAATACCTGTTGGTCCCGGGATGCCTTGCAATGAGGCCCTTGAGGCGTAGCCGTTTCAGGTCGTAGGTCATGCGTGAGACAGTGTAGCAGTAGGTTTGTGTTTCGAGCAGGTCGGCTACATGGGCACGCAGTTCGCGGTTGCGAAAGCCATTCACAAGGTTCGTAAACAAGGTGAGCGCCAGGAACAGGGCCATGACTCGGGGATCTCCGAATTTCAGACCGGGCGCTCGTTGATCGTCTTGGGTGACGGAGGGTTGAACGACCTTTTGGATGCTCTCACTCGACATACCGCAGTTGTAGCTGACGCGTTGGACGTCCAGAAGACGTCGGTTGATGTTACGACCCAACTGCTGCAGATACGACAGATTCTTGAGACCTTTATTGATACCGAAGTCTTTGGGATCGTTGAAAGTCCCTTCCGTACGCAGGGCTCGGCCCTCTTTGAAGTACTGCTTGAGGTGGAACTTCTTGTATTCCACGTGGAGACTGGGATGAACGCCCTCTTGAATGACCCGGGTCCGAAATCGCCCAGGTGTCGCCTTGGTAATCTTCCGGTCAAAGACCAGGGCAATGCGATCCGGACGGCCGAGGTCCAGGTTGTCTCGAATCACCTCTTCGAAGAACTGCCTCCCTCGAAGCGGCAGATCAAACACCTGAGTCAAGCTGACCTCCACCTGCCACATCGACAATTCCCAGTCGTATCCCTCTGTTCGATCCGAGAGAGTCAGCGGGAGTGGAATCCGGCCGAGCCATTTGCGAAAGAACGAATCAATTTGGGAAGGACCGAGGGAATCACAGATCTCTTGGAGTTTCTTCGGATTACCACAACTCAAGAAGCCGTTATCGAGCGTTTCAAAGGCCACACCGACCTTCTCAAGCTGACGTTTGGCCCATTCATGACCGTTGATGCAGACCTTGATTCCCCACGGAGCGTAACTGCAAACCTTGATGAAAACAGGCCCGAAGTCCTCGTCATCGATATAGAAATAGTAATGGTTGACGTACACGGACTTGTCACGCTGGTAATCAAAGCCCACGAATCCCTTCTGGTCTCGCTTGCGGCCGGAGAAGGCTTGTGCCTTTTCCTGGGCTACTCCGATGAATACGACCTCGTCTCGGACGGGTCGCTTGGCCCGGATCTCATTGGCGATGTCGTCCTTGCGTTGCTTGTGCTCGAATTTGACCACGGGAATCTCGTTGTCCGTCGCGAACTGCTTCACGGCAGCTACAAAGCCCTGGGTTATTTTCCCCAACAGCGAAGGAGAAGGAATGGGCTTGCCGAGTCGCTCGATCATGAACCTCACCAACTGGCCGCCAGTCTGGAGCTTGGGCACATATCCGTTGAGGTAGATACGGTCCATACACTCCACCTCCAGGGTCACATGGTCACGCAGGATTTCGTTGATGTCAGGCATAATGACCAACGATACTCCGAACCCGCCCTGGCTTCAACACCCCAGCTGATCCGTGGCTCGTCGGTTTGAGGCCGGAGGCTTCGCTAGAGGAAGCCGTCCAGAATGGCTTACGTTGAGCCTCAGGGCGTCTCCCATAACTGTGACGTTTGTTGCTTGCCCCCCCCGCTGTGGTTTCTATAGACAGTAAAGGGAGCAAAGTACGAACAGAGCTGTACAGATCCCCTGTATGAGCCCCCGCCGCAAGGTGAACCTGTCACAAAGAAAATGAACCACGCGTGAGTGCCGGTTTGGCCGCGTTCAAAAAAAGGTTCATCAGCTGGCAGACAGGATACAAGTTCCTTATTTGCAAGGACAAAACCAAATGTGGCGAAATCACCCCTACCCGAAGCATTGCCCTTGTGAGAAAGTCGCCCAGAATTGCTTACGCTAATCCTCAGGGCGTCTCTCGTGTCGGAAAGCAATGCCGTTGTTGTCGGCAAGTTGATCGCATGGAATCGAGTGATGTACCGAGGTGAAAGACATTCGAGGGGCTTCATTGCAACGGAAACCAGTTACAGTAACGCTGGAGCCGTAATCTCTGCCAACTCTCTTGTACGGGCAGGATAAGCCTATCTTGTCATATTGCTGTGTACTTGTGTATTTCTGGCTGGTACAGCTTTTCGGGCTCCAACAACACCCAGTTCCGTAACAACCATTGGATCACAACTTGTCTGGTATCGCTCCACTCCTTGCGTCACTATGAATTCGTATGGTTTCAAGCTGGTACAAATTCTCAGGCTCCAAACAGTCTCAAGTTGTAGCAGGAAAGGTTGGGCTGGTAATGGTCAATCTGACAAGTAATGGTCAGGCAAGCAATGGATAATCTGGTAATAGGCCAGAGTTATGGTCAGACATGTGCTGGGCGGGGGGCTGTGAAGCGTAACGAGTTGGGTAACATACTATAGTTATAGTAGGTATGTCCGAGAGGTTCTTGTAGTTCCTGCCTACAAAAAGTCTTGGAGACCGCCAAGTTGAAGTATGGAAGGGCAACTTCTAGTTTTCTCAACAATTACCAAGGGCTATTCCATAGGCTCAGCTCATACTCAGTCTTGCTACCATTGTTATGTATTGTTACAAACAAATAGGCAGGTCAGGCTCCGAGGGGGGAGGACATATTAAAGGGTGGGTGCGCCAGGCAAAGCTTGGCGTCTCTTGCGGGGTGTGAGTCCCCGCCGGGTAAGGCCTAACCAGCCCCCCGTATCGAGTGTTGCGGATGCAAAGGAGGAGTTCACACAGGACCGATGCAGCCCGTTGCAATTGATAGCGGGCTCTGCGCGCGACCATGAATGACCGAACGATGCGTCCGAAGCGTACACAGAGAATCCTGTGGGCCGCAGGGGAGACTGCGCTCCCCAAAGCAATTCAGCCTCGTCAAATAAATGAGAGCAGGTGGCGACGGAGTCCTCCACCGGAAGCCGACACGAAGGGATCGTTATGGGTGAGATCCTGGAGGGCCTGTCGGGGTCAAAGAGCGTGGCACGCAGGAAGAGAGACGTCAGGAACCTGGGAGGCCCCATCGTCTCCCACAAGCGGGTAGGGTGTACCAACGAAACGAAGGGCACCTGATGGGCGGCGGGGAGTCAGATCGCTCCATCGTACTCTGAGGCGGGAGAGCCGACCACATGGGGAAGGGAGCGACGGAGCTGTGTAGCCCATAAAGGAAACACGAACCGGATACGAAAGGCTGGAATACTCGTGCAAACCTCACTGTGGGGAATAGCAAACAGGGCGGCGAGTCACAAGGAGGCATCGATTCCGCAATCTGTATGGACTGTTGAACGCGAGGAACCTGAAATGGTGCTGGCAATTCGTGAGAAAGGCTGCAGCACCGGGGGTGGACAAGGTGACTTACCACGAGTATGACGCCGAACTCCATTCCAACGTAGAGTGACTCGTCGAGGGGCTTAAAGAGAAGCGGTATCATGCTCGGTTGGTACGGCGGCAGTACATACCGAAGCTCAATGGGAAGCTTCGGCCACTTGGGATCCCAACCACCGAGGATAAGCTGTTACAGCGAGCGGTGGCGAAGATTCTGGAGGCAATTTACGAAGCAGGACTTCCTTGCGTGCAGCTATGGGTATAGACCCAATGTCGGGCCAAAGGACGCAGTTCGCGCCCTTACGACCGGACTGCACTTCGGAAGGTACCATTGGGTGGTAGAAGCGGACATCAAAGGCTTCTTCGATAACATCGATCATGATTGGATGATGCGGATGCTCGCAGAACGCATTGATGACAAGCCGTTTCTCCACCTGATTCGCAAATGGCTCAAGGCGGGGATTCTGGAAACGGACGGCCAGGTGCTTCACCCGGTTACGGGGACACCGCAAGGAGGGGTTGTCTCTCCAATATTGGCCAACTTGTACCTCCACTATGCCCTGGATCTGTGGTTTGAACGCCGGTTCAAGCCTTCCTGCCAGGGTAGCGCCATGATCATCCGTTTTGCGGATGACTTTGTGTGTGCTTTTGAGCATCAGAAGGATGCCGAGCGCTTCTATGAGGAACTCGGCGAGCGCTTGGGCAAGTTCGGGCTTGAGGTAGCGCCGGACAAGACTCGCATCCTCCGCTTCAGTCGGTATGACCTTCGCGGCAGCGGCGCTTTCGAGTTTCTTGGGGTTTGAGTTTCGGTGGCGCCGGAGCCGCCGAGGCGGTCGGACGGTAAGTCGTCGCACGTCTCGCAAGAAACTCAAGGCCTCGCTGGCCGCACTCACGGCCTGGATCAAGGAGAAGCGTCACTGCAAGCTCTCCTGGATTTTCCGGACCCTGCGAGCCAAGTTTCGCGGGTACTGGAATTACTATGGGGTCATTGGCAACTCTGCCAGCTTGCAGTCGTTCTTCTATTTGGCTCAGCGCATCCTCTTCAAATGGCTCAATCGTCGCAGTCAGCGTCGGAGCTACACCTGGAAGGGATTTGACTGAAGCGTTGCGGTTCTTCCAGGTTCCGGTTCCCACGAATCACTGAGCGTGCTGGGCCTTCTCACTGACCCTACTTTCACTCGCTTCCCGCGCAGACAGCGAGCAGCTCTGAGGAGCCCGGTGCGGGAATACCGCACGCCGGGATGTGCGTCCAGCTAAGGCTGGTGTGTTCAGTGGGAGTCAGTCCCACCAGGGAAATAGGTTAGAGCCCTGTAGCTTGGATGGCACGTGTAAGGGAAACCGATCACGTGAAGCCCATCGACAAAGCCATCGTAAGGATGGTGAGCGAGTCAGCGGGCCGCAACGAAAGTGAATGCATAGGTGGCCTCGAAAGTGCGTAACCCCGGAGGTCGAACCCTTATCCCGGGGGTGAAGACAGCAGGATTGATCTTTGACTAACCGACGGATCGATCCCTCCGGCGGGGTGGTAGCAGCAGCACGCTGGCAAGGACACACCGAGCAACTGGAGAAGCCCTCCTCGTCCCTGGCAGAAATGCCTGGAGCAAGGTAGATCCTATAACCGGCATAACCGGGAAATGGATCGAAGACGAGAGGGTGGCGGATGGGTGTGTATGAGCTTTGAACCAGGGGTAACGCCCGGGGAGCAAAGGCACCCTACTGTTGGCATTCCAGAACCAAAACGGGAGGCAGGGACGGGATGACAAAGACGTCCATCAATCTGCAGGACCTGAGGCGACGGATTTACATCAAGGCGAAGGCTGAGAAGTCTTGGCGATTCTGGGGATTTGTACGTTCACGTATGCAAGATCGAAACTCTTCACGAAGCCTACTCGATGGCGAAACAGAACAAAGGGGCTCCGGGAATTGACGGAGTCACCTTTGAGGACATCGAGCGAGACGGGGTAGACGGGTTCATTGAGCAAATACGGGACGAACTGGTCTCCGGCACGTACCGACCTATGCGCAATCGGAAGAAGGAGATTCCCAAGGGAAATGGGAAGACCAGGACTCTCGGGATACCTTCTGTACGAGATCGTGTGGTTCAGGGAGCGGTTAAGCTCATATTGGAGCCGATTTTCGAGGCAGACTTCCAGGACGGATCATTTGGGTATCGACCCAAGCGTACGGCCCATGAAGCCGTGGTGCGAGTAGCGCAGGCGCTTGTGGAGTCCAAAACTCGAGTCATCGATCTGGATCTCAAAGCGTACTTCGATACGGTACGGCATGATTTGTTGCTCCAGAAGGTGGCTGAGCGTGTACAGGACGAGCAGGTACTGCGACTGCTCAAAATGATCCTGAAGGCGAGCGGGAAACGAGGCGTGCCGCAGGGCGGAGTGATCTCGCCGCTTCTGGCGAATCTCTACCTCAACGAGGTGGACATGATGCTGGAGAAGGCCAAAGAGGTCACCCGCGAGGGGCGCTATACTCATATAGAGTATGCTCGCTTTGCCGATGATCTGGTAGTCCTGGTCGACTGCCATCGTCGTTGGGACTGGCTATTCCACGCAGCGCATAAGCGGTTGCTGGAAGAACTGGCTAGGCTCGACGTGCAAGTCAATGCGGAGAAGACTCGCCTGGTTGAGCTTCACAGACTCGGGGAGAGCTTCGGCTTTCTTGGTTTCGAGTACCGTAAGGCTGTTACCTTGCGGGGCAAGCAGGGCGTGCGATTCGTGCCGAAGATGCAGGCTCGCACCTCTGTGCTGGGCAAGATCAAGGAGGTCTTTGGGCGCTTCCAATCACAGCCCGTTGACCGGGTGATCGACCTGATCAACCCTATCTTACGTGGCTGGGTCTCCTATTTCCGTATTGGTCATTCCAGTCGGTGTTTTGGCTACGTCCGCGACTGGGTGGAAAAGAAAGTGCGGCGCCACCTGATGCGTGCGAGGAATCTGCGGGGTTTCGGTTGGAAACGGTGGAGTAGGGACTGGCTCTATACCGGGCTCGGCCTATATGGCGATTACGGTATCCGGTACTGGCGTCCCCCGAAAGCACGTCCAGCACGATAGGTCTCATAACCCTTGACGTGAAGGCACCAGGAAAGCGCAGTGCGGGAAATCCGCATGCTGCGTTTGACGTGGCAGGGAATGGAAACCTGACTTCGGTCGTGGCGCCATTCCTTGACCCTACCTGTGAGGGGGCGGTCGGGTAACTGGCCGTCCTACCTCGATTGGGGTCGCCAACGAAAACTGCGATATCATCTCTGCTCAAATCAAATTTTGGGACCGGGTAGAGGTGTGTCACCTCACGGACACGGGAGCACGGCCTGCCTCCTTCCTTTGAAAGTATGTGGCCTTGTATGGCATGCATTGGATACCACTGCACATAAAAAACTACGAGTTGCGTTGTAGGGTTATATCTTCGAAAGCCCACTGGTATGGGGTATTTTTCCCTTCGATGCTATTTCGCTCCGTGCTTCTCCAGCAGCTCAACGATCTTCGTAAGGTTCTTGTGTTTCGCCAATGACAACGCCGTATTACCCTTTCCATTCTTAGCGTTTATGTTCGCACCCTTTTCGACGAGTAGAGAAACCACATCGTAATGCCCGGATACCGAAGCCATCATCAATGGAGTAAAGCCTGCTTTGAGCTTTCTTTGAATATCTGCGCCCTTATCAATCAAGAATTTGACCATTTCCCGCGTTTCCGATGGCGACTACCTCCAGAAGGGCAGTGACTCCATTGGTTGTGGTCGCTTCTATGGGAACGCCTTTGGAAAGGAGGTAGTCCACAAGTTCCTTGCAGCCTTTGGCGGCAGCGGCCATGAGGGCCGTCTCTCCTTTCTTGTTTGTTGCTCTGGGATCCGCTCCCTTTGCCACCAGCGCTTTGACCACCTCAACACGGCATTGACTCGCCGCACATATCAGGAGTGTCATTTCATCCGGCCCAAACTTCTGATCAAGTCTCCCTCTTTTAGCCAAGAGCGCTTTCACAATCTCAACGTGCCCATTTTGCGCAGCTTGTTGCAGGGCGGTGATTCCGTCTTTTGCTTGTTGGTTCGGATCCGCTCCATGATTCAAGAGAATATTCACAATTTCGGAGTATCCTTTGGATGCGGCGACCATCGACCGCGGTTTTCCCTCCCATCCAAGGGATGTTGGGATTCGCCCCTTTCTCGAGCAGTAGCCTTAAGGCATCGGTTTTGCCGTTGGCGGTCATGGCCAAGACCAGATTCAGTCCGTTTACAGCCTTTACATTTACATCCGCGCCCAGTTCGATCAGCTTCTCCATAATTTTCAGATCAGACTTGGAGCCTGCTTGTATCAAAGAAGTAAAGTCTTTTTTGTCTCTGCAATCCACGTCGATTCCGTTTTTCACAATCAATTCGACCATATCGGGGTTCCCTGAGGCGCATGCAAACATTACCAGGCATCCGCCGTTTTTGTCCCGGATCTTCAGATCAGCTCCCCTTTCAATGAGAAGGCGAGCGGCTTCCACTCGGCCGTTCGCCGTAGCGTGGACAATGGCGGTCCATCCTCTGTTACTGGACCTGTTGATTTCTGCGCCATGATCGAGCAACTTCTTGATGACCGCCACGTTGCCCCTGGCCGAGGCGGCCATGAGAATTGTCCGGCCTCCGGAATCAACGCTGTTGATGTCAGTTCCCTCTTTGAGAAACTTCTCCACATCGGCCCATTTACCCTTGCCCGCAGCTTCAACCATTTTCTGTCCGATTGGTTCCGTTCGGCCGAGGTCGCATACAATGCAGAGAAGAAAACATGTCCCCAAGAAGATCGGAACGAGTCTCCCCGAAAAGCTTTTACGATGTCGCGTCTGCATGGCTTTCCTCCATTTTGGGCGGTTCAAGTATGATCACGCTTTCTGATTTGGATTGAGATCTTCAGGTGACCACATCAGAGTTTCTTTGAAGAAAATGTGTACGATCAAGAAGCCGTTATTCTTTCGCTCCATGTTTCTTCAAAAGCGCGATAATGTGAGAATTGCGTCTGTTCTTGGCTATGTCCAAGGCGGTAGCGCCTTTCTTGGTCTTGATGTGAGGATCTGCCCCATTCTCGAGTAAAACCTCGACAATAGCCGCATGCTCTTTGCTTACTGCTCGAATTAAGGCGGTTGTGCCGAAAACCCGTTCGCGAATGTTCGGATCGGCTCCTTGAGAGAGGAGGAGTTTCACTACTTCTCCATATCCCTTGTTGGTTGCGGCATTGAGCGCGGTGAATCCTTGAAAGGACGTGACATTCGCGTCCGCGCCGTGTTCCAGCAGGGTCCGAGCGGTTTCCACGCGGTTTTCGTCGGCCGCGAACATCAAAGCGGTTCCTCCAAACGTTGCGTCACGCAGGTTGGGTTTGGCGCCTTTCTCCAGTAGTTCTTTCACCTTCTTGGTGTCCCCCGCTTTGGCCGCGCGCATTAATGGGGTGACACTGCGCTCCTTGAGCAGATCCGCTATATCCTTGTGTTTCGCTCTCATTGCAACGGACCACGGGGTGTAGCTCGCTCCTTCTTTTTGATTTCTACCGAAGGATAGGCTCCATGGTCGAGGAGCATCTCCACAGTCTTTTTATCGCCTCCCATAACCGCAAAGAAGAGCGCAGTCGCGCCGTCTTTCTCCTTTGCGTCCACTTTCGCTCCCTGTTTCAGGAGAAGTTCGGCCATACCGAGGCGTTTTGCTTCGATAGCCACCATAAGGGCTGTTTTTCCTGCCGGACTTTGGAGGTTGGGATCAGCTCCCTTCTCCAGGAGGAGTTCGGCCACCTTCCTGTGCCCGGAGTGACAAGCGGCCATGAGGGCTGTCTTCCCGTTGGGCGCGCTCATGTTTGGATCTGCTCCTTTTTCCAGCATGGCTTTGACCTCAGGGAGATTCCCGTTATAAGCCTCCTGCAGGAACTTCATGTCGACTTTCTTGGATTCGGCATGACTTGGAGCGAGCCAAAAGCATCCCCAAAGCATAAGGCTTATCGTGAGGACTGCTATCCGGTTGCGACGGCATAAAAGTCTCATTGTCAAGCTCCTTGCGAGGTTGAGTGTCGAACTATTGTTCGGGTGGCCCGACCAAGAGGTGGTATCATGGCGGATGGTTGCTCTCCAGACCGACTCTGAGGTCAGGTACGGGCCAAACTCATTTTCAATGACATTCAGTATGGAAGAATCCACAGGAAAAGACCTCGAATTAGACTGGACTAGCTTTTATTTGGAAGTAGCCTCTTCTTTCTTTTCCTTTTCTGAGCTATAGGCGTCCAGCAGCCTCAAAGCTTTCTTGTGCCCGCGTGCGGCTGCCATGGATCTTGCGGTTTCGCCATCGGAATTCTTTGCGCCCGCATCGGGCCGTTGAGCCAAAATAACCTTCAGCAGGCCTGGATCCCTGAAATGGCCCCGTACATCAATGCCGTGGTTCCATGTGTGTCACGAGCGTCTACCGTGGCGCCGTTTCTTATGAGCGCATCCGCCGCATGTTCCGCGCCGAGCATCGCTGCGCACATGAGAGGAGTCAGGCCTTCGTTATTCGTCTCGTTAGGATTAACTCCACTTTCGATAAGGACCTTCACCACGGCTGAATTCCCCTGCAGCGCCGCGATCATGACGGGCGAGAAGCCGGATTTCGTAATAGTGTCTACCGAGGCGCCTTTCTTGATCAACAGCTTAACCAGGTCGGCTCGCCCGGAATTACAGGCTTTGGCCAGAGCGGTTCGACCGCTATGCGAGACGGCCTGAATGTCAGCGCCGTTTTCCAGCAGCACGCCAACGACATTCGGATTTCCCGCCTGACTCGCGTGTATGAGAGCCGTGAAACCAAGTTTATCACGAGCATTCACGTCGGCGCCTCGTTCCAACAGGAGCCTCACGATCGGTTCATGTGCCTTCCAACTGCACGCCGACATGAGTGCCGTTTGCTCACGCTTGTCTCGCGCCCGAATGTCCGTGCCGGAATCCAAAAGGAGTTTGACCGTGCCTAACCGTCCTTCCTCGGATGCTACAAAAAGCGCCGTCCTCCCGCGCTTGTCTCGAGCGTTGATGTCCGCGCCTCCATCCAGCAAAATCTTCACAACAGCTTCCTTTCCGGCTCTTGAAGCAAGTATCAGGGCCCGATTGATCTGGCTATTCGTGATATTTAACCTCCGGCCCTTATCAAGCATCTCCTTCACCAGACCACCGCGGCCCAAAATAGCTGCCACAATCAGAGGAGAGCAGCCGTGGTCAACACCTTCTTTACTGCCGGAAAATTCTTTTGAAACCTTCTCAATTCTTTCCGAATCCTCCGACGAGATTGCTTTCAGGACTTCGACGCAAGGCTGAACACCCTTTATTCCCTTCTCCGCACCGTGCTCAATCAGGACTTGGGCAACGTTGAAGCGGTATTCTCTGATGGCTGATTCCAAGGCGGTCGTTCCGGACAAGGATTTGACGTCCATTTTCGCCCCGTTCTCTAACAGCATACCGGCAATGGCTGCCTCTCCCCGACGAGCGGCCACCATGAGCGGTGTCTCACCTGTATCATCCTGGTAATTGACATCCGCGCCTTTAGAGACCAGCAATCTGGCAAGCTCAGTGTGACCGTAGTTGATCGCCATCCACAGTCCGTTCCTCTTTGATTGGGCCGGCTTATCTATGTCGGCTCCATGCTCGAGGAGGATCTTAGCTACTCCCGTGTGACCGCCCTTGCATGCCAAGGTGAGAGCAGTGTACCCGTACATGTGAGTGCGACCATTGACGTCCGCGCCGAGTTTGAGAGATTGCTCCACTGCGGGAATGTTTCCCGATCTTGCGGCCTCAATTAACCGGCCTTCCTGTTCCGAAGCGTGAGCCGGTCTTACAGGGGACATAATCATGACTGAAAAGAGCGAGACGGTGAGACAGGCAAGAATGATAACGTGAGTCGGTTGTCGCTTGTGCGTTGTCGCTTTCATGTATGTCCTCCGATGTCAGCTCTCGTTGCCCTGGACCCGGTTGTATCGTAATCGCCAATGTGTACGGCTCAAACCTCAGTCCCACGGCCTGCGCGATTCTTCGTCTTGGGAATATACTGATTGCCAAAGGTTTTGTCTTTTGATTCTTCTTTGGCGTCGGAGGGTCCCGCTTCATTGCGAGCGACGCAGAACCGTCGAATCTTCGTTCAGGGGACCCCCCGCCACCTTCAAAAAGCTCGAGCCATTCGGCCGGAACTTTTGGCCACTGCCAGAGATTCGTACTGTTGATGGAGCATGACCGGCTTGCCGAGGTATCCGTAAAGCTCGGTCCTCTTCCCTCGTTCGAGAACATCCTTTTCAGCGAATCCAGTAAGATAAATCACCGGAAAGTGAAACCGCCTGCGAATCGTCTCCGCTGCGTCTGTGTCAGCAATCTCGTCGGTCAGTTTGATGTCGGTCAAAATGAGATCAGGTTAAGATCACTCGACCGATGTGATGGCTTCGGCTTCTGAGGCACCCCCCGGCGACTTCATAGCCGAGGCTCGTGAGAGACCTGACAGGGTCTTAGGCCAGCATGACTTCATATTCAACCATGAGGATTCGTGCCGTTTTGGAAGGTTCCGGTGGGGCAGCCATGGCGCTTTCCTCCATCCTCCACCTTCAAACATACTGCTGAGAAGTGGTTTTCTCAGTATATGGGCACAATACCCCCCAGAAACAGTCTAGCAAGACTTACGTGCGGTGTCAAAGAATGGATTCGGTCGGCTATCGATGGACATTGGAAGTGCTTGAGGACGGCTCAGAGCCTAGGCTGCCATGAGTAACGTCCGTTCCTTGAGATGACACGCAGTTGATGCCCAGAATTCTGCGAAAATCGGTATGGTTGAATGTTAAAGACCCGCGACAGTCGCACTCCCATCCGGATTTTTAAACCACATTCCGCCGTGAAGACCGGAGTCGGTAAGTACCGTGGTGACCCGAATTATTGCTGTTTAGTATCAACATGTTGGAGGCCCTGAATCAGTCTTTCTTGATCCGGGTCTTCGACACCTGACCGACCAAAACCACAGGCCCAACATAGCGTGATTACCCAAACACAAGGTCCAGCGGGACGTCCAGCTTGCCCGCAGTTGTCATCATATTCCTGACGAGACGCCTCACCTCGGTTGCTTCGTCCTGTGGAGCCTCCACCCACAGGTCATCGTGGATCATCATGACGATGGGGGCCTTCATGTTCCTACGTCGAAATATTCTGTCGAGCCTTATCGAGGCTCTCTTGGTCGGGTCTGCGTCGATCTGCTGAGACAGCGTCGTTTTCATGCCATGAACCACGAGGTTACTCGGCACAGCTTTTTCACTCGAACTCTACCTGCAACGGTACGAACGACATCTCCACCGCATGTTTCGTCGCATCCTCCAATAGGCTCTGGGCCGCCTCCGCTTCTTCCTCAGGCGCTTCCACCCAAATTCCATCGTGCAGGATCATCACCACCCGGCTCTGCATTTTCTTCTGCCGGAACGTACCCACAAGGGAAAGCAGGGCCATCCTCAGGATCTCCGCCTCGGACTGCTGCAGGATGGTTGCTTTCGCCCGCCTGATTTCTCGGGCCCCGATTTCCCCATCAAAGCGCCGCCGCCTGCCCAGATATGACTGGACATACAGTGTTGCAGAGGATTTCTCTCTCAGATGAGCTACCCTCTGATCCAACCAAACACGAGCCACCGAATATCTCGACCAGAACGCATCAATGTACGCCTGAGCGGTGGCTATGGTGGTCCCCAGTGACTCGGCCAATCCCTTTGCGGTAATCTGAAAGAGAATGCCGTAGTTGACCTCTTTGGCCTTGCCTCGCCTTTCCTTATCCGTGGCTCCCTGTATGCTGCACATCTCCACCGTGAGCCAATGGACGTCTTTGCCTTCACTAAAGGCCCTAATCAGCTCAGGATCCTGAGACATGTTCGCCAAGAGCCTCATCTGAAGCTGCTTGTAGTCGGCTTTCAGCAGCACGTGGCAGGGGGCGGGAACCATTAGTGGACGGTATTTCTCTTTGTCCACATTCTGGACTGCAGGTCGCGAGGCGTAAATCCGTCCCGTCGAAGTCATGGTGTTCCATTCGGGATGTACACGAGTAGCGCCAGCAGCGGCACGCAAGAAACTCAGATCGGTTTGCAGGTCACGCCACTCCAAGATCTTGGCGGCAAGTGGTTCTCGAAGAGCTATTCGCCTCAGATCGAAAGCTGTCAGCTCCCGCGGTATTCGCAAAGAAGGTTTGTGCCGCCGCAACAGCTCACGGACCTCTCTACCGTTCCACAGGTTGACTTTGTCGCCGCCTGTGACCCCCTGGTATAGTGCATCGGCTTCCCAAGTAGCTTCCGCATAGGCTTTAGCCGCTTTGACACCATCCACACCGATCCCGCGGCGGGTCATGTCCAACAGGAGCGTAACGAGCGGCACCTCTCCGTACGTGTACATGAAGGCCAGATCCGGGTCGCTCTCATGGATCTGGTCATTGAGTACGTAAGCCAACTGGTAGATGAGATACGCGTCCCAAGCCAGAATTTCATGCATGACCTGTGGGCAGGGACGGTCGGCGATCCCTTGTACCCAGAGAGGATAGTCCTCATGGAGGTACTCGTGTACCAGCTGACTCAGGGTGTAGTTCTCTTTGGCAGCTCCGGAGTTCAACAGGTAACTCATGAGCTCCGTGTCGAGTATGAGGTCTGTGTGGGTCTCCAAACTCCCGAGGTTCAGGTTACGCCATATGCGCTTAATACCGTGTAATGCTAGTCGAAAGGTTTGTGGTTCATAGAGGAAGCTCTTGAGATTCTCGAAATCCTGTATGGATACATCTATACAAGCGTGTCCTGTTTCAGGACCGTACAAACCTACCAATACTCTGTCTGAGGTCATGAAGGGCGCTGTAATAGCTACAGGAATTTCCAGCTGGCTAAAGTCTGGAATATTCGCAGCTTCTGAAATGCTGGTCAGGATTTTCATAGGTCTATCCTGAATTCGGTCATAAACTCTGGTTGAGAAATACCACAACATGTTGGGGCTGTCTGCATTTAATACACAACAGATGGTTATTTGTTGAGTAGCGTCATAACCAGTCCTGAAATTCTTAAGTTTTCTCTCTAAACCTGAACAGTCCTGCTATCATAAGTATTATTGTTTCTGAAGAAACAAAGGGCCCTCACTCCCAGGGGGAGGAGGACATTATAAGGGTGGTACCGATTTGGGCTTTCTTATGGCCCATGCTGCAAAAACTAGGGGGGCGTGTAACCTTGGAAATCCGTCGAGTATCCGACCACCCATCGGCCGCCCTTGACTTGTAACAACCCCAGGTTTTGAAGTTCCTGCCTCAGTTTTCCTATTGCCTTGCGTGTGACGTCCCATTGGCGGCCAATTTCAGCATCCGTAAGGACCAGACCCCACTGATTTCTGCGAGCAGCTTCCTCCTGCCGAATGAGCAACCAGAGATACAGCTTGATGGCCGGACCGTTAATCTGATCCAAGACGTTGTGATCAATGATCTGCGGCCAGAAGAAAGCGAAGTAGTTGGAAAACACGCGAGCGTGTTCCAGTTCAACCTGCTCGCATGACTTTATCAGCTCGGTTGCTTCGGCCACCAGTCTGGGGATATGCTGCCGCCTCATTGTAAAGTAGCGAGCAATCAGGGCGTGGATTTCGTGTTTCGGAACAGCGTACCGGATGATCTTGGGCTTTTCCTCTATCCCGTGCGCCTCGAATTTGCCCAGCTTGCCGAATTCCTCCGCCGCGATAGCGAGGGCCTTGGTCACAGACCGGTGTCCATGAAAGATCTGAATGAGACTGTACAGGTCACAAGGGCTGAGGCGCTTCTCGTTACGCAGATTCAGCTTGCACTTCGTGCGCTGGCATTCCTCGGACGAGCACACGAAGCCGACCTCGCCCTGAGATGTGACGAGCATACGCAAGGCCTTGTCGTACCATTCCGGCGGGTCTCCTTTCTTGGGCAGCTTGTACCGCTTGCGTTTATCGGCGGGTATGTCCAAGGGCTTCTGGAATTTGGGGACGAGACAATCGAAGGTGAGCGCTGGGCCAGCAAGAATTCCATGGTCGGAATACCGTTGCCGCAGGAAATCCCGGGTCCGCTCAAAATACCGCCAGTGCTTGAGCGCCTGAGGATCGAGAGTTCCCTTTTCATCAGGCTGAGGAAGGGGGCGGTCCCAATCATGCGGGTCCGGCTGCTCTGCCGGCACGAACACGTTGTAGGCCTTGCCGTATTCATGCCAGAGTCTCAACAACTCAGCTCGTTTGTCCTGTTCCTCGTCCATGGAGTCCCTCTGCACCCGGAAAGTCTACCACAACGCGGGGTGGAGCGTCATGAACGACGAGATCATTGCTCGCCACAGAAATCGACCAAAAGGTATCTGAGAACGCTTCTCCGCGACGTTCCGTTTTGAGGTAGGCTAAGGCAGGGTCGTTTTTCCAACATTTCTGATGAGATAGCATAACAGTGACTTATAGAGCCAACTATGCCGTTGTGAAACGGGAACCACAGGAGTCCGCTCCGTCGAGCCACCGCACTGCGGGCACGATGAATTCGTGATCTTATCCTGATCCTGACTCGAACGTGACTCGCTCATTGTGGAGCATCGACAGGTCGCAAACACGCTGGAATAACTTGAGATAGCCCACGCCTTCTGCTATTTTGCCCCCATTCAAACTCATTATGGAATTCTGGTGAATTACGGGAGGATGCACGTGACGTTGACCAAGGCTGACGTGGCTCAAAAGGTAGCCAACGATTGTGGTTTCATGCGGGGAGAGGCCACGGAGATTGTGGAGAAACTCCTGGAAATTATCAAGGAGAGACTCATAGCGGGAGAAGATGTGCTGGTCTCTGGGTTCGGGAAATGGTCCGTGAAGTCCAAACGGGCCCGCCGCGGAAGGAACCCTCAAACAGGAGAGTCGATTGTCTTGGACGCGAGGAAAGTGGTCACGTGGAAATACTCGCCGGTGTTGAAGAAGGCCGTTAACCGCAGGTGATGGAGTTGCTTCACGGGTAGATTGCGCAGAGATCGTTGACGAAGGGGACCCCACGAACAAGGTTAGCCTTGTTCTTCAGTGGGAATCAGCATGTGCATGGTCTGCCTGACATCACCTCTCGGCTGCTCTCCCTCCGCAGGAATTAATTCGCACGCCGCCGGACGGGCCAGAAAACCCCGAATTATTCATCACACTGGTAACATTAACTATTACCAACAATTTCTCGAAAATTCCCTCCCGAATTTCCCTGAAAATGGCCGAAAAAGCGGGGGGCGTTTTATCGGGGCATTTTTCAACCAGTTGGAATAACCTGTGAATCAAACTATTTTCATTAGAGATGGTCCGCGTGGTACTATATGTGTGCCAGCAGGAAGATGACAGAGGTGTTTGCGTCATGACGCTTGCGTCAAAACCCGCCGTCTGTGATCAACTGCACCCGAGGCTCCCTCGGGAGAATGACCGCCAAAGCTGCTGGCACTCGGCCAGTGGTGGCGTTTAGGTTAGGACTTGTTTTGACCGACAACAACCCAGAAGAAATCAGATCCGCCGATTTTGAAATTGAGGAGGCCCCGCTGCAGGGTCAAGAGGATTGCACTGCTAAGCCCCAAGAACCTTCGGAGGACATCGACTTGGATGAATCCGATGACGTGGATGAATCAGGCGATTGCCAGGTACCTGTTGACCGATGGAACTCGTGGCCGGTGACTCCCATCCGATATGCCAATCTTACGGAGAAGACAAAAATTGAGCGGAAGGGAAGGTCATTAAAAGAGAGAAGAAGCCTTGAAGCGGATTCCGGTCAATATCCAACGATAGACCCCAAGCAGGTAAAGTTCCACGACAGCTTCAAAGGGCTTCTTAGCATAGATGAAGATTTGGTAGAAAGCATGCGGTACGATATGGACGTGGAAGGCTATAAGTTATCGAAGCCAATCGTTTTGGCCACATGGCCGGGACAAGAAGACCCCGTGCTCATAGATGGGCATAACCGTGTCCAAGCCGGGGTAAGGTCTGGTATCGAGAGGATTCCTTATGTGATCGAAAGGTTCGACGACATAGAGGGCGCTCTGGAATATGTCGCAACTGTGCAAGCGAAGAGGCGGCACACAGACCAGTGGGTCCTGTACCAACTGATCGTAGCGGTTGACAGTCCAATGGACCGAGGAGGAGACCGGCGGAGTGATGAGGCCAAATCAAAAGGACCAAATGGTCCAATTGAAACGCGATGGAGAAACTCGGCCCAGAGGACTGCCTTTATTGTTCACACCAATGAAACAACTGTAAAACGGGCTCGGAGAATTCACAAAGAAGGCGCTCCTGAAATCATCGAAGCATTGAGAGAGCGTAAAATGACAATCAGTCAGGCCGAAAAGGCAATTATCGAAAAGGCCAAGGCCGAGAAGAAAATTGGGGAGCAGTCGCCAGACCCAGAAATTGACAATGCACTGGTCCATGTGAACGGCGAGTATCGAGATGTCTTGAAGCATATGGAAGGCACACTCCACGAGCACGTAAACAAGGCGGTCAGGATGTATATCCGCTGGCTCCGCGATAAGGGACGCCTCCCAAAAGAATAGCCCGCCAAGAAATTCCTACTGGCATCGTGACCCCTCTGAGGAGAGTGTTGAATATCACAGCGGTTTTGATAGAGATGGATTTGTGTACTATTAGGTAGGCGACCGAACAATTAGTGACGACAAATTTTGACCCGATTGGCATCCCCATTTCCTGACATTCCCGGTAGTCTTTAGATTCTTTCTCGCCACGTGAGACCCCGCGGCGGGCGATCGCCCTACAGGCGGTCATTACAGATATTCCCATAGTCAATTCAATTAGTTCAACGAGCGGAGGGGAGATCGAGCCGCGTCTTGAGGCTCAACCCCTCTCTCCGCATAGCCCTGAGGCTCCCTCGGGCAAAATTACAACAGAAGGCGGCGGGGCATCCGTCGCCGAAATTACTACCAACACAGGAGGCAAATTACTGTGAAAACTAGAAGACCTAACGAAATTAAGACCCATCCGACCTTTGAGTTGCTGTTCCCGATCAATCCGGCGCTGCTGGAAAAGATCGAGCAGGACATGCGCGACGGGAACGTACGACGCTTCACAACCAATCATTCTGGCCACATGGCAAGGACAAACAGAACCCGTCTGCATCGACGGCCACACGAGACGGCAGGCCGCCATAAATGTGGGCATTGAACAAGTCCCCGTGTGGATTCACGAGTTTGCCACGGAACAGGAAGCAGTGGAAAAGGCGATCAAGTTGCAACGTAACCGCCGGAACATGACTGATGCCGAACTCTTGACCTGCATCGAGGTGCTGGACCATAAAAGGGCAAAAGGCGGAGATCGTAGGAGTGAAGCGAGAAAATCAATTCCGCAAGATTGCGGAATTGAAAAAGGGAAGCATTCGTCAGCTGGGGAGACCGGCGAGTTGTTGGGAATCAGTGGACGGAAAGTTGAGCAGGTGCGTACCGTTATGGATCACGCTGACGAGGCGACCAAAGAAGCGGTCAAACAGGGCGACCTTTCCATCAATCAGGCCTATGAGGCGACGCAGAAGAAACGTAGGGAGACCAAGAGGGCTCCCGCGCAAGACAGGAAAGATTCCAAAAAAGAATCCGCTTCAGGGGCCTCTTGGCCTGAACCCGTTCCCAAACCTGCGGCGAACACGGCGGACTCAACTGCGTACCAGAACCCTTCCCAGACCAACTTGGGCCAGAGCGTGACCGTGTATCTGCCCGATTGGCAATACTTCGCCTTGAGACGGCTGGACGGGTACATGGACACCCATGTGAAAAAAGGCGTCGATCTTTACCTCGAATCTTTGGGCATCCGAGAAGAACCGGACGACGATGACGAATACTTTGACCCGGCGGATTACGAGGAAGATTAGCATGCTGTAAGCATTTCAGGCCCTTTGCCGCCCCCGCGGCGAGGGCACAAGGCGGGTGTGTTCCCGCACGGCAGCCCAGAGCTGCTTGATTGATACGGAGGAAAAGATGAATGACGAACAAGGAAAACAGAAAGGAGTTTGATTACGCAACGATTGGCATATCGCAATTGTTGACCCCGACAAATGTGGCGGGAATTTTGGGAATTAGTGTGAAGACGGTAAACAAATTGGTGAGAGACGGAAAATTGGGATGCGTGCAGGTCACGTCGAAGGAGCGGAGATTTACGGATGAGCAGGTCAGGGTGTATATTGATGCCCAGTCCAAAGGAATTCAGGATGGCCGCGTTGACAGGAAACACGCTCCGAGAGTATCATTGGGGCCGAAGAAAGGGGGTCAGAAATCGTCGAGTTTTTTTGACAGGGCGAATCTGCTCAAGGAGATCCGCTCATGGCAGTAAAGAAGAGAGGCAAGGTTTTTTATCTGAGAATTCGTCCTTTTGACGGCAAACTCATCAACATCAAGACAATGGCGCAATCTAAAGCGGAGGCAACCAAAATCGAACGAGCCGGTACTAACTGCCCTCGGGGCTGGAGATTACCGAGGCCTTGACCCGGTGAGCCGAGAAGTGTGCGTACGCATCTTCAGGAATCAGGGTTGGGAGATGCCCCTGGATTTGTTTGACAATCAGCCAACGGAAGAACTGACGCTATGGAAGGCTATAGAACTCTGTATGAAGTACCCGGAGATCAGAAATAGCCAAAACAGGAAAAGGCACGAGTACCTCGTTCATCCGGCTGACTGAGAAATTGGGACAAGGCTTTCCGGTAAAGAAGATCTGGATCCCTGAGATAAAGCAGTACCAGATCGAGCGGCTCAACGAAGGGGCGGCATGTTCGACCATCAACAAAGAGAAGTCGGCCCTGTCCAGATTGTTTCAGGTGCTGATGGATCTCCGAATTATGGACGTTAACCCGGCAAGGCTGGTGAAAAATCTCAACGAGAAGACTGGCGAGAGGCAAGTCTACATCGGCTTTGACCACTTCTGCCAGATTGTGGAGAAAGTGCCGACATGGTTGCGTCCGATCGTCCAGACAGCTTACTACACGGGAATGCGCCGCGGCGAGATTTTGGCATTGACACGGAAGCATTTGAAGTTGAGCCGCCGCATGATTCTGCTTGGCCCTGACGATGTGAAAGAGGGCCAATGGAAAAGGGTCCCGATACACACGGAGTTGGTCCCCATTCTGGACGAAGTCCTGAAGGTGCTTTCCATTGGCAGCGATCGTGTCTTTTTGATCGAAGGCAGGCCACCCTGCAAGCATTCACTGAGAAAGCCTTGGGTGCAGGCCGTGCAGGAAACAGGCCTTGAACCGGCTCCCCATTTTCATGATTTACGCCATGCCTGGAAGACAAACGCAAGGCGCTCAGGAATGGACCCGGAAATTCGAGAATCCATTATGGGCCACTGGTATCGTGGGCGCAGCGTGAATGAAAGGTACGGCAGGATCAGTGATACGGAGCTAATACGCGCCATTGATGGGATGAGTTTCGACCATGGAGAGACTGAGATCGTCGTCAACGGCCATGAAAAGAAAAAGCCGAATGAGGCCGTTACCCTCAATCGGCAGGTATGTGATCAAATTGTGACCAAAACGTTGGTCATATAAAAAACACGCCGAGTGGTTGCTTCCCTAACTACTCGGCATCATGGTCATTTTGTGGCGGGAGCGACGAGACTCGAACTCGCGACCTCCGGCGTGACAGGCCGGCGTTCTAACCAACTGAACTACGCCCCCGATTCATCGACCGGCAGGGACTCACCTGGTAGGCGGAACAGGATTTGAACCTGTGACCCCCGGCTTGTAAGGCCGGTGCTCTTCCGCTGAGCTACCCGCCCAGAGCGTCTCTACCTTCGCCAACAGGTTTCCACTGCCTTTGTCTCGTAACCTTTTAACGATTCCAGGGACCGCTGTCAAGAGAAAACACAGATCAAGAATGTAACCACTCACTTGCGTGACCGACGGGCCTCTTTGGGGAGTCCTCTTTATCGTGGCCTTCTTCCCCGTTGCTATCGGCTCGCATGCCTGGCTCCGACCGTGGCCTGTGTTTACAGGTCCTGTTTGATGAGTATGCCCTTGTCTTTCATCTCCTGAAAAGCCTTGGCTGACGACTCCGGGGCCACTCCTCTGCACAAGCTCTCGATGACGGTAACCTTGTACCCCTCTTTGGCTGCGTCAATGGCAGTGGCCTTCACACAATAGTCCGTGGCGATTCCGTAGACGACAAGCTCCTTGACGCCGCTTTGTTTCAGTATCTTTGCCATATCGGTCTTTTTGCTGCCATCGTCCTGAAAGCCGGAATAGCTGTCATACTTCTTGTCCTGGCCTTTTTTCACCACAGCAGAAAACAAGTTCTTGTCCAGGAGAAGCTCTGCATTTTCAGTATCCTGAACGCAATGAGGCGGCCAGAGCACCTGGGTCCTGCCGTCAATTTGGATAGCCTCAAAAGGTTTCTTGTTTGCATGATTCGTGTAGAACGAGATATGGTCTTTCGGATGCCAGTCCTGCGTGGCGAAAATAGCGTACCCCTTTTTCTTCAGGGCTTCGGTAGCCTGCTTCACTTTGTCCACAAAGGCTTTGTCAGTTCCCTTTACCGCAAGGGCCCCTTTCTTAAAGGTGGTGAAATCTCCCTGCATGTCAACCACGATGACTCCGGCATTGTCTGTACAAAAAACCGCTGGAGCTGTCATCAGAATGGATGTTGCCACAACGACCGCGGTGAGAAAAATGAGCGCTCGCCTCATGATCATGCCTCCCCTGTGATGTGTAGATTCTTCTTGGTTATCATGTACGTAACTTTTGGATCATGGGATCTTGCCAAGTCCAAAGCCTCACTGACATTATCGGGAACCGGTCTGCTCCTTTGATTCCCAAAATGCCCCGTACGGTCGCCCGCACGTGGTAGCACACGTAGAAAGTGTACACACGTTTGCTCAAGAAGCACATATCTCGATATTCCCGACCGTACTGCACTGCAAGGCCTCGGTCAAGGACAAAAATGGCTTTGGTCGTCATGCCGTTGTCCACAAAATCTACGAAAACAGCAGCCATGCTTCCTCCGTGATGAACGGCCCGTCTGACGGAAGTCCCGAGGCATGGCGGCCGCTTCGCAGGTACTACCTGAATGAGCGGACAGAGGTATGAGCTGCGCCTCGGAGAAGGTTGGCCGGAGGCACAGGGAGGTCTTCTTGTATGGGGGCTTGTGCTGCCGCCCCTAGCTGCAGCCAAGCGGAGGTCAGGAGGGAATGAGAAGTATCAAGGGTCAATCTCCGCATCGACGTAGATGAAGACGTAATCCTCGTTGTTAATGTCCACCGACAGTGTTGCTCCCCGTGTCACCGCATATTGTACCCAACTGGGCGTCTGTCCTTCTCCTCAACAGGTACCTGGGAAATGCTTCCAGGCTCTTTTTTTCGAACCACGCCAACAGGAGAGGGCTGGCCAGCGCTTCTCGGGCATGGTGTTCGGCGATTTGCCGGGCACGAGCAAAATCGAGTTGCTCCTCTTGTACGCGAAGTTCCACCAGACCGACGAGCATGTCCTTCTTTACTAATCTTGGGTCCATCATGAGCGTCCCCCGTGTTTCATTGCTTTTCACCGCGTCCCTGAACGCTACTTGCCTGAGAACTGCCGGATGATAGTAGCCATCCGTCTTCGGTTGGCTCCGAAATCGTAATACCCTACTCGAGAAGCCGAGCGAAAATGAATCAGCTTCGCGGCATCGTCAAACTCAAATTCCACGTCGTCCAGGAATGAGAAGATCGCTGAACGAAATTCCGCCTTGAGGTAATTTCCGTCATCGTGAACCACGGTCGCGCGCGGGCAGGAACGGACAATCCTTAAAAGTCTTTCTCGGGCTTCATCCAGAGAGCCTTGATATCTGAGAGGCTCCATCCTACGAGGCCCTAAAGAAGCCCGTGAGGAAACACAGTTCGGTTTGTTCGGGCACGGACGAATCACGGACTTTGCATGCTCCGATCCCCCGGCCGAGGCACCGGTGGTGATAATGGCCATAAGGGCCAAACCAAGCACCGAAAAGGGAAAGCTCACGATAATTCTCCCTGAGGACCTGCTGAAAATCCTCACATCGTACGTAGTCTACTCTTTGCCTGGGAGGTCCCTCCATGCCGTATCAGGCCATCCTACCGTCGCGTTCACGGCTATGATAGCATGCGGCTTCACGATCCGATACCCCGGTACCCCTGAGCCCTTCTCGCCGTCTGCCGATGAGGTGACGGTGTGCGGAGCCGTGAGCCTCCATGGGGGTGGAACTTGTCACCAGATAAGGGGGCGGAATGTAGCAAGGACTTCCGACAATTACCCTTTGCCTGACCCTCCGGGGATGATTATTCTCTATGGTATTCAACTGCGCGAAATGCAGGGGGGCCCAAACGCGGCGACGAATACGTGAGAGAGGTGAACCATGAGTCTCAGCGATTATTTTGACGACACGAAGGGGTACAGGTACTGGCCACTGCCGATTCTGCCGGCAAAGTGAATGCCGCAGTGTATGCAAGACCTCACTTTATGGACGAACACACCATCGCGTTCATCATGCGGGAACGGCTGACACACGCGAACCTCCAAACCAACGCCCATGCTACTTACCTGTTCATTCAGTCCGGACCGGGATACTCGGGCAAGAGGCTCTACCTCACGAAGCTCCGGGAAGAGACGAATGACGAGTTGATCGCTCAAATTTGCCGCCGATGCGATTATTCCATGTTCACGGAGCAGCTCACACGACACGTGGTGTTCTTCACTATCGACAAGGTCCTACCTCTTGTCGGCAGTGGAAGTTGACGATGAGGCAACAGCACCCGTGCCTTGTGTGAATGGGCGGGGTCGTTCGGTTCGAGAGTGGCGCCTCATGGAAGGCACGAAGTGCTGGTGCGAAAAGGATTCGGAAGCGTCATGACCCAATCCTATGACTACGATGTGATTGTGATAGGGGCTGGTATTGCGGGGATGGTGTCCGCTGTGACTGCCAACGGGCTGGGCAAACGTGTAGCAGTCGTGGAGAAGACGAAACTAGGCGGAAACTGCACGAATTTCACGTGCATTCCCAGCAAGACGCTCATTCGGTTGAGCCATGCGAACCGTGAGATTTCCCGACTTGCCTCTCTCGGCCTGCTGACGGGTGAAGCCACGACTGTGAATGGCCGAAACGTGATGGCTCACATAAGGTCTGTCGTAAAAAAGGCCTATGAGAAGGACGTTCCCAAAACATTTGAGCATATTGGCATCACCATCCTTTCCGGGTCCGCGGCCTTTGTCGATCCCCATCGCATAGAGGTGAACGGCCGAACCATCTCAGCATCCAAGTTCATTATAGCCGTCGGAACCCGCCCCCTCATTCCGCCCATTTCAGGGCTCAGCGACGTCGATTATCTGACGAACGAGACGCTCTACGAACTGGACGACCTCCCCAAATCGCTCATCATCCTTGGCGGAGGCGTGGATGGACTCGAGTATGGATCAGCCTTCGGACGACTCGGCGTGCACACCACCATTGTTGAAATGGGCTCACGACTTCTTCCGGGAGCAGACCGTGAGCTGGTCAATCATTTGCTGCGCGCGCTGCAGGCCGACGGAATCAGCGTGATGATGGGGACTCAGGTGAACAGCCTGAGGAACCACCAAGGCAAGGTCGTCCTGGGCTATGAGCAAGGACATGGGGATCTCGGCGAGGTCGAAGCGGACCGGGTGCTCATAGCGCTTGGGAGGAGGCCCGATCTGGGCGGGCTTGCCCTTGACAAGGTGGGGGTGACCTGCACGCGGAAAGGTATTATCGTGGATAAGACCCTCAGGACGTCCGCTTCCCACATCTACGCGTGCGGGGATATTGTGGGCCCTCACCAGTTGGCATCCATGGCCGAGTATCAGGGAATCGTCGCTGCCACGAACGCCATTCTGCCGATAAAACAAAAGGTCGAGTACCGGAACAGCGTTTCTGTGATATTCACGGAGCCTCCGCTGGCTTTCCTGGGACTCACGGAAGCGCAAGCGCACGCAAAGCATGGACATAGGTTGAGGGTGTACCGGTCTGATTACGCAACGATGCGCCGGGCATTGATAGATGGGGCCACCACAGGGTTAGCGAAGTTCCTCTGCGACGGCCGGGGCCGGCTCATCGGAGCCCATATCCTGGGTGAGGCTGCAGCGGAAGTCATTCACGAGGCTCAAGTGATCAAATCCTTGAAAAGTCCTCTTCAAAAGCTAAATATGGTGACACATGCGTACCCCACCTACGCTCAGGCGCTTGTGGGCCGAGCGAGCCAGCTGGCTTTTCTCGACACTACCGCGAGTAGTGTATTCGTCAAGGCAGCGCTCTCCATTTTCCCTGGCCTGGAAAACAAGCTGAATCTCGCAAGAGATCGTCTGGCCGAAACGCACTCCCCACGGTCAGAGAACAAGACGGCAAAGATACATGTGGTGATAGAGGCTGAGGACGCCCCCCCTGAGCAAATCAGGATGAACGCCGTTTACGTGGATGAGAGTGTGTGCGTCATCGATCTTCCCGAAGACCTGCTGGGCCACGATGTGCGCCCCATAATGGCTGCATGTGCCTGGCGTGGGGCCAGGGATCCCACGAACATTATTCTCAATTGTACCCGGGTTCGTCGTATCAATGGCCTCGGGGCAAGCATGCTTGTGAAGCTCGCCGCGCGTGCGAACACCAATGGACAAAGCTTGTCGGCGTTTGGCGTGGGCGACCACCTGCGGCAAGTTTTCAAGGTTACCGAACTCGATCAGGCAATCCAGGTCCACCGGAGCCGAACTGATGCGCTCACGGTTGCAGGCGTTTCACAAGGGCAATCGTCTCGCGAGATCACGGAGGAATCTGAGGTCGTGGTGAATTTGGCAAGCTGGGCCGAACCTGTTTCCGAGCTGTTTGTGCCCGCGGCGCCCAAAGAAGCGAGAAACCTCAACGTTCATGGTCTTCGTGCCGTTGGTCCGGTCAACGGGTTCGGCCGACTATGCCAGAAGGTGTTCCGCCTTCACCTCAGCGATCCCGCCATATCCCCTGATCAGGCGATGGAGGCGCTCAAAGAAAACTTTGCCAGCTTCCAGCCGTCTTTCAACCGCTTCTACCCTTCTTCCGCAGGCATCAAGGCAGGTGAGATCGTCCTCATCGATTCTTCCACGCCTGGCGGGCCCGTTTCCACCGGTGTCATGATCCTTTACGCGGACGAGCGATCGTTCACGTTCACTACGCCGCAAGGACATCCTGAATGCGGCTTTGTCAGTTTCTGCGGACATGAAGGGAGTGCAGGCACGGTCGTAGAGATAGTGGGATTAGCCCGAGCTAGCGATCCCGTCTATGAGGCAGCGTTTCGATTGATCGGATCCAAGATTCAGACAAGAATATGGACCCACGTGCTCACATCGCTTGCAGTGCATCTGGGAGTTCCTGCCAAGATTACCCTTGATCAGGAATGTGTGGATACGCGCCTGCGGTGGTCCCAAGTCGGAAATGTGTACTACAATGCTCAGATCAGAACTCTGATCCACGAGCCCAAGCGATGGTTCAGGATCGGGTAGGAAGACTGTCTGGAGGCAGATTGCATGCCTTCTCAATGGGAATATGATGCCGTGGTCGTGGGTTCCGGTCCGAATGGCTTGGCAGCGGCTATAACCATCGCTCGGGAAGGACATTCCGTCCTTGTCCTCGAGGCCAAGGAAACCATAGGGGGAGGTACGCGAACAGAAGAGCTGACCCTACCCGGTCTTCGCCACGACGTATGCTCGGCTATACATCCTCTGGCCCTGGCTTCACCGTTCTTTCGGTCCATCGATCTTGCAGCCCTCGGACTTGAGTGGGTCCATCCACCGGTTCCCTTGGCCCATCCTCTAGATGAGGGATCTGCCGTGCTCCTTCAGAGATCGTGGGAAGAAACGGCAGAAGGCCTCGATACGGACACAGACCGCTATCGGGGGCTCATAGGACCTCTTGTCCGAGACTGGGACAAGCTTGTGCCGGAGTTGCTCAAACCTCTTGGCGTTCCTCGGAAGCCGCTCGCGCTTCTTCGTTTCGGACCGCGCGCCATGCGGTCAGCAGTGGGCCTAGCCCGATCTTGGTTCAAAGGGGTGAGGGCTAAAGCCCTTTTTGCAGGAAATTCCGCTCACGCGATCTTTCCGTTGCAGCATCTGTCGAGCGCGGGTTTCGGACTCATGCTCTGTATGTCCGCGCATGCCGTGGGATGGCCCATCGCCCGGGGTGGTTCCCGGGCAATTGCAGACGCTCTTGCTTCGTACCTCGTGTCACTGGGCGGGACCATTGAAGTGGGCACACCGGTCTCCTCCCTGAGTGATCTCCCCAAAGCCCGAGCTTTTCTTTTCGACGTCACACCCAGACAAATGGCTCGGATCGCGGGCTCAAGATTTCCCTCCGACTATCTGGAGCGACTCCAAAGGCACCGCCACGGCCCTGGGGTCTTTAAAGTGGATTGGGCGCTCAAAGGCCCTATTCCGTGGCGGGATCAGCGTTGCTCGCTGGCAGGTACACTCCACCTGGGCGGCACTCTGGACGAAATCGCCGCTGCCGAAATGGATGTATGGAGGGGTGTTCTCCCTGAAAAACCGTTCGTCCTCCTGTCACAACCCAGCCTTTTCGATTCGACCCGGACGAGCGAAGCGCTTCACACGGCATGGGGGTATTGTCATGTTCCTCACGACTGCACCGTGGACATGACCCAGCGAATTGAAGCCCAGGTGGAACGCTTTGCTCCTGGATTCCGAAGCCTCGTAGCAGCCAGGCACACCATGTCGCCATTCGAGATGCAGGCATATAACGCGAACTACATCGGTGGAGATATTGCTGGTGGAGTGCAGAGTTTCGGGCAACTGTTCGTGCGGCCTTTGGGACGCTGGGTACCATATTCCACGCCCGCAAAGGGCCTTTACATTTGCTCGTCGTCAATGCCCCCTGGTGGCGGAGTGCATGGCATGTGCGGACACCTCGCAGCGAAGCTGGCACTCAAGGAGTGCCTTATATAACGTGTCACTTTCAAACGGGTAATACCAATGCGTTTTCAAGCGTACAATACTGGGGGCAAACCTCTTTCGCTACGAACGGCCAGGCCTGACTGCGCTTCAGAGGCATGCCGCCAGCAGACCTGAGTCACTTACGTGATCGCGCATCGGCATAAGATCTTAGAGTTGGGGATCTTCTGAGCGAAAAGATCAGACAGCTCTGCATCGTCCGGAGCGAAGGGAATCCCCAGCCTGTGCCAAGTTGCAAGAAATGAATCGGCATGAGCGCTCGGCTCTCGAAGGCCTGGCCCATGACGACTGGACCGCACATCGAGCAACGCCAGCGGAGTCAGCCTTTGAGTCACGTTTTCATATGCAGTACGGTCACGTCCTGGAAGCGGCTGACCAGGATGTAGGATTCTACGTCAACCATGATCAGAGCTGTGGAAGGAGAGGACAAGAAATCTTTCATATGCTGCTGCTTCTTCAGATAGACCCTTTCCAATTCTCCTCTCTCTGAATCTGGAACTTCCCGGGCGCTCCCTATCATCGTCGCGGCCATGGCCTCGCGAATGTCCGCCGTCTGGTTAGACCGGTTGTCAACGAGCAAGGCAACCCCAGACTTGGATAAAAGGTTCTCGTACTTCCTCGTGGCCCTTGTGGTGGCAAAAAGGATGGTGCCAAGGTCGCTGGTCTCGGCGAACGCCACCAGGTTAAGATACGGGTGGTCGGGCTCCTGAGTCGCAAAGACGGCAAATTTCTGTGAGGCCAAAAGGTTCCTGACTTCTTCCTCGGGTTTCATGGCTCCCTTCACAGCTGGCGGCCCCCTTTTTGGAACAGCGGGACCGGTGTGCGCAACGGCAGAGAGGTTAACCGGTTATACTGGTGCCAAAAGGTTTGTCCGTTTGATCCTTCGGTGCGGGAAAGTCTTACTTCACTGCGAGCGAGGCAGAGCCGTCAAATCTTCGTTCAGGCGTCCCCACACCTTTCCAAGGCACGAGCCATTCGGTAAGGACTTTTGGCACCTGCTCTCTTATCTTGACTCTGCGCTTCCCGTTTCCCCCACACGCGATGTGCGTCACACGCGGCAAACTACAAGTGGCTGGCTTCACTCGAACTCAACGCTAA
The DNA here is from genome assembly GCA_963760985.1 of uncultured delta proteobacterium. Lineage (GTDB taxonomy): Bacteria > Desulfobacterota > Desulfomonilia > Desulfomonilales > Desulfomonilaceae > JACRDG01. Next base: position 32,607 of record CAVXFM010000008.1, read on the forward strand.
ACGGGCGTGGACAAGTTTCCGGTACTTCTCCGCGACCTTGGCCGAATCACCTTTGGCCAGAGCGTTCAGCATGTCACCCTCCAGCTCGGCTACCTCCAGCCTCGAGTAATAGTCCAGGGTTTCTTTGAGATGGGCCAAGACGATCTTTCCCGTCAGCAGAGGATGGTTGTTGGTTACGTTGGCATCGGGGAACTGCAGCCCGTGTTCCAGTTCGACCTCCAGGCCGCGACGAAACTCGTCGGCAGTGATTTGAGCCGCTTCCGCACCGACGGCAGTCTGTATGAGTTGTGCCTCCTCCATGAGGACCACAGCCTCTGTCAGCGATGTCCAGTCCCGAATGCCGAGTTCACGGCATACTCTTTGTACTTCCTCGGTGGTAATGTACTGGGGCAGTTTCATTCGACCCTCCTCTGATCAATCAAGCCGACTGTTTCCTGAAAGGGTTATGACTCGTCGGTCCGTCTCGGTTTTCGCCTCTCGCATCATTGTGCGCCCCGCGATTCCAAGACGTGCGGTCGTATCTTACCTGGAGGTCTTCAGAATCCAGGTCTCACGCCCGATCCCTCTCCGGAGAAGGCTCGCCCAAGAGATCCCAAGACCTTCTTGGCCTCTGGAATATGTGTGCGTTCTTAATTTTATACCAGGCACCCTCATCTGGCCAGTCTCATTGACGAGAAAAGATGAGAGGAGGCTTCCCACGAACGATCTTCCCTCGATTCTCTATGCGTAATCCCCACGTTTCCAGGGTTTTTCGGCTCAACGTCCCATGGGATCTCTGAAGTGGCGGGAGGACACCAAAACCCATTGGCGGCCCGATGAGCCAGGAGACAGCTGGCGAAATCGATTACAGACCACATTCATTCCGCGTACTTCTGCAGGTACAGTTTGAGGCGAAGCTTTCTCCGTGTGTTTTTTGAGGACATGTACCTGATCTTTCCGAACACCGGCCTTTCAGGGGCCCAAGGTCTGTCGTACCGTCCGAAGATCCAGAAGATCCCCGTGTACGAATTCGGATTACGACCGTCAAGTGCAAACTTGTTGTTGAGGTGGATCATGATGTCCAGCGCATGCTCCGGCGACCGCGTCCACTCGAGAATCTTCTTGCCCCACAACATGCGAAGATAATTGTGAAGTCGTCCCTCTCGATATAATTGTCTTTGTGCAGCATTCCAGATGGGATCATGGGTGTCGGCGTTCTCGAGCTGATCAAGGCCGTACACGATGGGGCGTGGATCGTTCCTGTGTCTGTCCAGTGTGTCCTGTGCCCACGTCGGAAGTGATGCATAACGGTCATAGAGAGGCAGATGCGTGCACATGTTGTACCCGAGCTCGCGCCATGTGATCAGCTGGTCCAGGAAGGATTCGGCATTATGACTCATGCCCCACCAGCCCTCACGCTGTCCTCGCCCGCGGGGCCAGATCCGATTCCTGGACCATCCTTCATGATGTATCAGGTCGTGAAGCACCTGATGGACCGAGATATGACCAAAATGGAGATAGGGTGAGATGCCGCTCGTGGAATCGTCGTCAGGATGGTTTCTGCTTTCAGAATATCTATCGAGGCCCGCTTCGAGAAACTCCTCCAGAGTTCGGCTTGCCGTGCGCTCTCCTCCGTGGATCCACGATGGTGGGACTGAGTGATCAATGGCAAGGGAAGCCAACGATCCTTCATTGAGGGACTCAAGGATCTCGTGTGCCGGTGGCCATCGGTCAAGAATACTGCCGGGGAGTTGTCCGTGGAATGGCCGAACACCGTCTACCAGAGGGTCAGACTTGGGAAATACATGTAAATGAGGTTCAATGGCATTCTGGAGGAAACGTCTGAATGAGAAGGCAGTCAAAAAGACCCGGTCTGTCCATTCTATCGGTAAAATCCCGTTTGAGTCGACTTTTTCCATAAGGACGCCCACCTGACGGGCTGCGGACGAAACCATCCTGGGCAAAAAGAAAGCGGGAAAATCATCGGTAACGACGACGCAGGCCCGTTTGGCCAGCTCACGCAAGAGTCCCTTACCTGCAGCGGGGACAGGTTCCACATACGGATAATAGAGTACGCCGGTCCCTTTCAGACGGGAGGCGTTGTCCTGCATCCCTTCCACGACAAAGCGGTGGATCCGGTCAGAGGCCCATTGATAGCCGCATCGCAACGCCTCCAGGATCACGAGCGATTTGCCAAATCGGTTCGCCCATTCGACTGCCCGTTGAAGGCTGAAATTCCAATGGGTTCTGCGGTTGGCACTCATCCAGTAGAGGACGTAGTCGCCTTGAGGGTTTTCCCCAGCCTCATTGCACTGCTGAATTCGGAAATCTGGTACCTGTGTCACGTGAGGGCTCGACAGTGCCATTCTTCTGTCCGCCGATCGGCTGATTTCCTTGCATTTGCACATACGGGTATAAGTCACACGGTTGGGGAGTGCAAGTACCACGTCGTGTGGATTCGGAAATACCGTACACAGGTCCTTTATGAGGGAGCTCATGGGCGACAAGTGTGCGTTACAGAAGGAATCCCGCGTGCAAAGTGGGTTTGTGGTAAACTGGTCTCTCTGATCGGCGGCCTCAACGAGGCGAGAACGCTGTGGGGAGAAAGGAAGTGGACCTTGGCTCTTCATCCCGACATGCACGTGCACAAAATTCGGGCGGCAGTCTTACGGAAGCGGGGTGGCCCCTTGAGGATCGAATCCGTTGAACTGGAAGGCCCGCGAGATGATGAGGTTTTGGTGCGTATCGTGGCCTCAGGTATCTGCCACACCGATATCGACATCTGCGACACCTGGGACTCAGCCGATACTCCGGCGGTGCTGGGTCATGAGGGTGCAGGTGTGGTGGAACAGGTGGGCAGCCTTGTGACTGGGGTCACCCGTGGCGATCATGTGGTACTCTCTTACCAGTCCTGCGGCCTCTGCCCGCAATGCCGAAGCGGCCACCCGACGGAGTGCGAGCAATTCTGGGACGCGAACTTTGGTTTCGCACGTCTGGACGGGAGCAACGCCATGCAACGCAGCGGCGTTCGCGGGCATTTCTTCGGCCAGTCCTCCTTCGCCACCCACGTCCTAGCCACTCCACGCAATCTCGTCAAGGTTTCCAAAGACTTGCCTCTTGCGATTCTGGCTCCGCTAGGTTGCGGCATACAGACCGGAGCCGGTACCGTGATGAACTCGCTGAACGTTTCGAGGGGCTCAAGCATTGCCATTTTCGGCACCGGAGCGGTGGGCCTTGCCGCGGTGATGGCGGCCCGCATCGTCGGAGCCGACCCGATCATAGGGGTGGACCTGAGACCCTCGCGGCTTGAAATCGCCATGGAATTGGGTACTACCCACGTGATAGACAATCGTCACAATAACGTCGCGTCCCACATCGCCGAGATTACCGGCACCGGCGTTGACTACGTGGTGGAAACCACCGGCGATTGGCACATGCACCGGCTCGCCATTCAGGTGTTGAATCCACGTGGCACGGTGGCGCTCCTCACTGGAGCGAGCGGGTCAGACTCTCTGCCGGAAGGTCGCAAAACCCTCGGAATCATTCAAGGCGATGCGGTTCCACAGCGCTTCATCCCTAGACTGATCGAGCTGTATCGGGCAGGACGGTTTCCCTTTGACCGCCTGGTGAAATGCTATGACTTCAAAGAGATCAATAAGGCAATCGAGGACGCCAGGAACGGAGACACGATCAAACCCTTGCTTCGAATCAGCGGAGAGTCTCCTGGTGGCTGACGCGACCAAGACCGTGAAAGACGTCCCCCTCTCCCATGATCGAGCTGATGAGACGGCTTTGCGTCGCTCGAAAAGAAGGACATCTTCCTCCACTCAGTTGCGTGAATGTGCGCACCGCGGTATGAAACGATTAAGCGTCCAAGACTTCTCTGACTTTCAGCGCAAGAGCGTCCATGCTGAACGGTTTCTGCAGAAAATGGATACCGTGATCCAAAACGCCATGGTGTACGATGGCATTCTCGGTGTAACCTGAGACGTAAAGCACCCTCACGTCGGGCCTGATGCGGGAAAGGCGGCGGGAAAGGGTTCGGCCATCCATTTTGGGCAAGATCACGTCGGTGAGCAGCAGATTGATGTTACCCGGATGGTCTGCGCAGAGCGCCAATGCCTCTTCCGGGTCGCCGACGCTCAGAAGCGTATACCCCAGCATCTGAAGGAATTCAGTAGCGATATTTCTCACGATCTCTTCGTCTTCCACAAGCAGTATCGTCTCATCTCCCCGAGGTTGCTGCGGTGTCAACACGGAAACCGGCATTTCCTCAGGAAATTCTTCGACACGAGGAAGGTAGATCTTGAAAGTCGTGCCGACATTCTGTTCGCTGTACACGGTAATGTGGCCTCCATGCTGTTTCACGATGCCGTATACCGTGGACAACCCTAATCCCGTTCCGAGTTCTTTTCCCTTGGTGGTGAAAAACGGTTCAAAGATACGGGACCTCGTGTCAGCCTCCATTCCCAGACCATTGTCGCTCATGGAAATCATCACGTAAGAACCTGCCTTCACCTCCAAGTGGAACTTGGCATACTCCTCGTCCAACGTGACATAGGCTGTCTCAAGGGTCAATCTGCCCCCATGAGGCATCGCATCCCGTGCGTTGACTGCCAGGTTCATAATGATCTGCTCGATCTGCCCATGGTCCGCTCGTACCCGGGGGAGCTCCGGATCCAGGAACGTCACCAGGTCAATGTGCTCTCCTATGAGTCTCCGCAGCATTTCCCCTATGTCAGAGATTACCCCGTTGAGGTCCACCACTCGCATGCGCAGCACTTGCTTGCGACTGAACGCGAGGAGTTGCTGGGTGAGGGCTGCGGCACGTTCTGAGGCAAGGTTAATCTGAGCCAGCTTTTGCACGTGAGCTCCCTCCTCAGGCAGTTGCTGCATGAGCATCGCGCAGTACCCCATGATGGCAGTGAGCAGATTGTTGAAATCGTGAGCCACGCCACCGGCCAGCCTACCGACAGCCTCCATCTTCACGGCTTGGCGAAGCTGCTCTTCCAGACGCTTATGCTCGGTAATGTCACGCTGTGCAACCACGATGTATTTCGTATTTCCGTTTGCTCCTCGCACTGCCGATGCCGCGCAATCGACGGTAACCACTTTCTTGTCCGCTGCAACCAGTTCGACCTCCGCGTTGAAAACTTCCTCGGCCCAGAAGTTCGGGGAAGCATTCTGCGAAGGTCTTCCTCGACGCGGGGGTAAAGAAGTCGTCTATGCGTTTGCCCATTACTTCGTCGTGCTTCCATCCGATACTGTTCAGAAAAGCGGGATTTGCCTCGAGGATTCTGCCCGTGTCGTCAAGGATCTGAATGAACTCCGTGGCAGCTTCAAAGAGGGATCGAAATCTGGACTCGCTTTCCCGCAATGCCTTTACCGCTTGTTGCCTGTTGGTCAGATCCCTCGTTGCGGCTGCTCTCACCTTCCCTCCCCCGAACGGGATTGCTCTTGCATGAATTTCAGTGGGAAAGACCGTGCCATTCTTTTTCAGGCCCATTGCTTCGTAGGCTTCCTCGTAACCGTCGTTGATATTACGAGATACGAGCTCCCGTGATTCAGGCGCTATGGTTTCCAGTGCATGCATTCCGATGAGCTCTGCCGGGTCGTAACCGTACATGCGTGCAAAAACCGGATTCACGTACAAGATTCTTCCCTGATTATGTATGATAATGCCTTCGAACGAGACCTCGTCTGCAAATTTCCTGAACCTCTCCTCGCTCTCCAGATACCTTTTCTCGGCCTCTTTTCGCGCGGTGATGTCCAGGGAATATTCAATGACCTTGCTCACTTCTCCGGATGCATCGAGAATAGGGTAAGCCTGAACTTGCACCATACGAGGAATACCTTTCAGGTCGTAGTGCACGTGCTCCACGGTAACGGGCTTCTTGGTTCTCTTGACGTCTTCGATGGGACATGGGCACTCTGAGCCGCCGCACGGCTCAGTCCTCCCGTGGGCAACCGAGTGGCACGCGGAACCATGTGCCAATCCCGCGGCCTCAGCAGCAGAATTGGCCATGATTATCGTATAGTGAGCTGCGTCGACGACGTAAAACGGGTGGGGGAGAGACTCAATGACACTGGTAAGAAACTCGTTTTGTTGTTGAATCTTATCCTGTGCTGCCTTTCGCTCCTCCTCGCCCCGCTTCCGCTCGGAGACGTCTCGGCAAAGGGTAGTGATGTACCCTGCCACCCTGCCCGTCTTCGGTGGTGGCGTTGATCAAAATGTGTGCGCGCGCGAACCATCCGCGCGAAGATAGACGGTTTCGAAGTCAACCACAGACCCTTTTGCGATGCACCGTGCAATAGCGGCTGTGCTCTCTGTGAGGAACTCAGGCGCTGTCCACTCGAGAACCGAGCGACCGACCACTTGTTCCACGCTTTGCGCTCCTGCCATGCGCGCATAAGGCTCATTGGCATCAATGACGCAACCGGAAGCGTCCAGACGCACGAATCCCGTGTCCGTATTCTTCACAAGCCTTACGTACCGCTTCTCTGTTTGTTGCAGCATCTCCTTGGTTCGTTTCCATTCCTCGATATCTCGGGTAATGGAAAGTACATGAGGTTCCCCTTGTAAGGTGATGACTCGTGCAGAAAGGAGTCCCGTGCGTATCGAGCCGTCTTTGAGGCGAAACTGCACTTCAAGATTCTTGACATACCCATCTCTTTCGAGTCCCCGAACCAATTTCTTGCGGTCTTCCGAATCATTCCAGATATTAAGCTCATCCGACGATTTTCCCCGAACCTCGGTGTCCGAATAGCCGCTGACCGAGGTAAATCCCTCATTCACCGCAATGTACACACCGTCCTTGGCTCGACTGATAGTGATAGCGTCAGGGCTGGTGTCAAAGGCGACCCGCGCGCGTTCTTCACTCTCTCGAAGGAGCTCTTCTGCTGCTTTGCGGTCGGAGATGTCCTGAACAATTCCCACTATCCAAGCAGAGTTCTCGTCCTGATTTCCTTTCAAAACCGCGCTCAGAGAGACCCAGATAAATGTGCCGTCTTTTTTGCGCATTTGCGTTTCAGCATTACTCACCGAGCCTTCCCGGTGTAGCCTGTCCAAAACGCGTCCTCTGTCCGACTTGTTCGCGTATAGCTGTTCCGTGGGTACGGTCAGGAATTCTTCCACGTTCTTGTATCCCGCTATTTTCGCTACTGCGGGGTTCGCGTGGAGGAAGGCACCGCCAGGGGTTGAGATAAACACGCCCACGGATAGGTTGTCTACAATGGCTCGATATTTCTCTTCGCTTTCACGAAGAGCAAGCTCCGCCTGAACCAGCAGGTTCTGCCGGTCTTCCAGCTCGGCCACCTTACGACGAAGAATGGCCAGTTGCCCCAAGAGTTCCGCTCGACTCATGTCTTCATCACTCATTAGACAGCCCCCGCTATGCATCAGTAGTGGAAACGAAACAAACAAGAGAGACAGTCTCGATACTGTCCGTGGGGATTGCGCATTGAACATGAGGGTCATTCTCAATGTACGTGGTTTTATACTATCTCCGGCGCAGGGTTAAGTCAAGAAACGAGAGACGGGCACATCAATGGTGGTAACTTCGGGCCTGATTTCCTGTTGAGTCTGAGGAGCTTCCCGACCAATTCCGCGCGATGGCGGGCATCGGCCATTTGATGATCCTGTCTGGTGCCAGATAATCTCGGTGGTTCGTGGGAGGGTGGTACTCCCACTGATGAGGCTCCCCCTGCAGACTCTTGACTGTGGACATGTCACGATGACTCCACGGACTGTCCGCCCAGTGCAGTTCATGGTGACAGACGCCGCGGATCGGCACTTATGTGCACTGCGAGAGATCGAGGTCTATCAACCCTCGTCCAGGACCGATCTCACCTTCATCAAGAGGTCTATCTGAACCTGAACGGCTTTGGGACAAATCCTTTTGCGCCAAGCTCTACACAGGCTCTTGTAACGGCATCTGCTGCATAACCAGTGGCAACAAGAACCTTGACGCGCGGATCGATCTTGAGGAGCCTCTCGAGGCAATCTTTGCCTCCTATCTTGGGCATCATAAGGTCAAGGATCACCAGAGCAATGCGGTCCTTCTCCCTTGTGTATATTTCCAGGGCTTCCGTTCCGTTGGCGGCAGCGAGCACCGAGTATCCGCTCTTCACCAATATGCGCTCTCCGAGCTGACGGACCAAGTCCTCGTCGTCTACCAACAGGATGGTCTCTGTGCCGCCTGCGGGCATTTGTCCCCAAGACTCGGGGACCACCTCTTCCTCCGCGGAATAAACCGGCAGGTAGACCCTGAAGGTGGTGCCCAGTCCTACTTCACTGTAACAGGCGACGTGTCCCCCATGTTGTTTGACGATGCCATACACCATCGCGAGCCCGAGGCCTGTTCCTCTGCCGACTTCCTTGGTGGTGAAGAAAGGTTCGAAGATGTGTGCCTGCGTCTCCCGATCGATCCCCTGGCCGGTATCCGAGACTGACAACAGGACATAGTTCCCTGGTGTGGCTCCTGCGTGAAGTCTGCAATATTCCTCATCAAGCGTGACGTTTTCCGTGCGGATGGTGAGTGAGCCTTCCTCACCCATCGCGTCGCGCGCATTGACCGCCAGGTTCATGAGGATCTGATCCATCTGACCAGGGTCAACATGTATTCTTTTGAGGTCTGGCGCCAACTCTAACCGAATGTCGATCATTTTCGGAAGGGTACGTTCCAAGAGTTTCTGCACGTGCTTGAGCTGCCTGTTGAGGTTCACCGCAATCGGATTCGGTTCGATTTTTCTGCTAAACGTCAAGAGGTTCCGAACCAGATCCGCGCCACTGCCAGCCGCGTGACGAACCTTCTGAAGGTCTTCATAATCCCGATCGCCCGCGGTTCTGTCGCCGAGAAGCAACTCGGAATAACCAAGGACAACTTGCAGAAGATTGTTGAAATCGTGGGCTATGCCTCCGGCCAAAGTTCCGATCGCTTCCATCTTCTGAGCCTGGAACAGCTGGTTCGAAAGCTCCAGGTGTTCCGTAATATCCCGTTTGACTGCGACAAAATTCGTGATCTTTCCCGAGGGGTCTTTTACGGGCGATATGGTCCCCTCCTCGTAATAGACGCTCCCGTCCTTCTTCTTATTGATCAGGCGTCCTGACCACGTGTTGCCTTTCTTTACGGTATCCCACAAGAGCCGATAAAAGCTCTTATCATGTTGGCCGCTTTTCAGCAGGCGGGGATTCTGGCCGAGCGCCTCGTCGCGAGTATAGCCCGTGATTCTCTCGAAGGCCGGATTCACGTACTGAATGGCTCCTCCCACGTCAGTGATGACCACTGCCTCCGCGGCCTGCTCGATGGCCGATGCGAGCCTCCGGCGTTCCGCTTCCGCAAGAATTCGTTCCGTGAGGTCCGATATCACGCCGATAGCCGTCAAGTGGCCACCTTCAGGGTCACGTACCGCAGACGCGGATACATCCCCCCACAAAACCCTGCGGTCCTTCGTCAGAAAGCGTCTTTCGAATCGATAGGACCCTATTTTCTCGCTCACGATCTGTCGAAGCTTGTTGTGAGAGGCCTCGCGGTCCTCAGGATGCGTGATGTCGAAAAGCGTCAAACCCAACAGCTCGCCCTTCGTGTACCCCAGCATTATGGCCAAGGCATCATTCACCTGAAGAAATCGACCCTCGCGATCCACCACGTCGATCCCGACGGATGCAGTATCGAAGATGGCGCGGTAACGTTCCTCGCTCATCCTCAGGGCTGACTCCGCGAGCTTTCGCAGGGTGATGTCGTGCAAGAATTCGACCTTCGAAACAGACCCGTCGTCGTTCTTGACGGGCGTCGCGAAACGTTCATAGGTCTTGCCGGTCTTTTCGGCATGCCATTCCCAAAGAGTTGCTCTCCCTTCAAGTACTTCGTGCAGCCTACACGACGCACACGGTTTGCTCTCGCCACAAAGGTATTGGTAGCACCTACGATTCTCGAGAGGGCCGAAAGCAGCCACCAGAGCAGGATTAACATAGGTGATTTCGTAACCGGAATTCACGATGTACACGCCGTCGTTCATGTGGTCGAGGATGCTCGTGAGCTTTTCCTTCTCACTCTGGAGCTTTGCTTCGGCCCTCTTGCGCTCACCAATCTCGGAGACGAGTCTTTCGTTGGTCTTCGTGAGAGCGGCAGTCCGCTCCTCCACTCTACGTTCAAGTTCACTCTTGGCTTCTCGGAGGGCCTCTTCCGATTTCTTGCGCTGGAGCACGATTCCGATGCTCGCGCCTATCCCCTCAAAGAATCGGATCATTTCCAAGGTGAAACGATCCTGTACGAAAATCGTTGAGTTGGAGAAGACCGAAGGTTTCGCCCCCCGAGCGTAAAGGTATAAGCGCAACTGATTCATAGCCCGCAGAATTGCAGTGGTTTCGGGTGCGGGCTCGGCGCTCCGTTTCGGAGGTGGTGGCTAAAAGCTTGGTAGTGTTGCTGCTCCAGAAACTTCCGTCATGGGTGAAGAAAGAAAACGAAGGGTTGGTTCTCCCGAGCAATATGTTTCCACACATGCATTCCAGGACAGGGTTTCCCGCGGCATCGCGCTCAATATCACCATCGTTCGTGCGCACACACAGAGAGTTCTCCGCTGCAACGAATTCAGCCGGAAATCCCTTGGTTACGAAATAGGGAAAGTCATCTCCGTCGCGTAGACGAATAGCGACCGCATCGAATCCGGTGAATTCCTTTACCATTCCAAGGATTTCACGGATGGCGTCCTCCCCGCCTATCGGTCGATTGAGAAGAGTCAAGATCCGAACGGCTAATGATTGGCTCTCTTGCGCCCAGCGGAGTTTTCGTTTCAGAGAGTCCGAGTCGCCGTTGGCCGCGGTGGGATGATCGAATCCGCCGGTTACCCTCCCTGGGTCCTGGTCATCTTTTTTCATGGGGAATTCCCCGTGGGGAGCGCGTGTCCCAAAGCCTCATTTCAGTCATGGAACCGTGTCGCCAGCAAAGATGGGTATCAGCACACAATACCGTCTCATCGCCGGCTCCCGAGAATCGTGCGCATGTCACACGATTCTGCGCAAATTGCAGTAACCGCAGACCCCCTCCATCGCCTCCCGGGACTCGCAGGTAAACGCGTACCTACTCAAAGTCCACTGCCTCATCAGTATCCGCACTTGATCGTTCGGTAAGGTACAATTCTCCGTGACATTTGTAGTGTACCTTGACGCGAGCCCCTCCGTCAATGGGATTGAAAAAAAAGGGTTCCCACGCACCACGGAAGCTGCGATTCACCGGACCCTGCCACGTGTGGAATCAGCACTCTTTATTCGCGATCCATGAGCGGAATGGCGAACTTGAATGTACTGCCTTTTCCCGGCCCCTCACTCTCAACCCAGATCCTGCCGCCATGCATGTGGATCAAGCTGCTGGAAAGGGCCAGCCCAAGACCGGTCCCTTGTTGTCGCCGCGAAAAGGTGGAATCGACTTGTTCAAAAGCCTTGAAAATCCGGGAAGCATCTGCCGAATCGATTCCCAACCCCGTGTCCGAAACACTTATGATCACATCCTCCCCAACTCTCTGGGCCTCCACACGGATAGTGCCTTTTTCAGGGGTAAATTTTACCGCATTGGACAGAAGATTGAGCATGACCTGTCTAAGTTTCAGTTCATCTGCCAGTATCGTGATGCTTTCAGTCTCCGGATCGACTTTCAGTGCAAGCTCGAGATCCTGCCGCAACGCGCGTTGTCTCATGATGCTAATACTATTTTCCAGTACGTCACCAATTTTGACACGAGCTGGTTCCAGGCGCATCCTTCCCGACTCTATTTTGGCCAAGTCGAGAATTTCACTCACTAATTGAAGGAGATCATGACCGCCCTCGACAATGTAACGGACATGCGTGCTCTGAGCCTCGTTGAGTGGACCGAAGAGCTCATCCTCGAGGATCTCTGAAAACCCTATGATTGCATTCAGAGGAGTACGCAACTCGTGACTCATATTGGCCAGGAATTCGCTCTTGGCTCGATTGGCTGCCTCCGCAGCGTCCTTGGCGTCGATCAGTTCTTCCTGCGCCTGTTTTCGATCGGTAATATCCAGGATATTGGCAAGAATGGCCGGGGAACCCTTGTGCATGATGGACGTCGCGAGAATCTCCACCCATCTGGTCTCGCCCCTGGCTGTCAAGGCCCGGCATTCATAGTGCGGAGGAACATCTTCTCCTTGAAGCCTGGCCTTTCCAAAAGCCGCCACCATTTCACGATCGTCCGGCGCAAGGAAATCCCAAGCGGATTTACCAATTAACTCGTTTGCAGAATACCCGAGAGAGCGTGCGCCCCGTTGGTTCACGTATACCAAAATCCCGTCTTGCTGGACACAGATACCGGTGAGCGAATTCTCTGCCAGAATTCGGTAACGTTCTTCGCTCTGACGCAGTTCCTCCTCTACGCTTTTGCGTTCCGTGATGTCGCGGCTGATGCCTCCCACAGCCACTACCTGTCCCAGGTCATCCAGGATTGGGAATTTTCTTGTCTCAAACATGCGTTTGTCGCCTCGGCTGTTGAACCAGGACCTGTTCCTGCAAGAGACACGCTTTGGCTTTCAAGACCTCTTGGTCGCTCTCACGACTCTGGTCAGCCTTGTCGGCAGGGAATATTGCTTCCACCGTCTTCCCAATCACTTCGTGCCGATTCAGCCTGAAAAACTCCTCATAAGCCCTGTTCACGAGCACGTGTCGGCGGTCGGTATCTTTGAAATAAACGATGTCGGGTAAGGCCTCAATGAGAGAATTCAGGAGCCAGGTCTTATGCCGGAGCGCCTCTTCGGACCGTTTCAGGTCAGTGATGTCTCTGTACGTACACCGCAACGGCAGAAACCTCTGAACCGTGGCCAAGGAGAGGAGTCACCACATTCTCAAAGCATCGCCCCTCGCGTTCATCTTGAAAGCGCAACGGCTTGCCTGTCCGAAAAACCTCATCAAGCCGCTTCTCCCGGCTCGTGGCTACTTCGCGGGACTCCACGTCGGACAATTTCTTCCCCACAAGTTCGCCCACTTCCATTTTGGCATGCGAAGCCACCGTCTGATTGCAGAGAAGAAACTTTCTTTGTCGGTCAAAGAGGAGGAAACCATCAGTGGTGGCGTTCAGCAGTGCTTCGATCGTATGCTGTCTCTCCCGCGCAAGCTCTTCCGCTTCTATTCGCGAGACAGCGCCCCCAATCTGGGCGGCTATTGCTTCCAACGCAATGCGCATGTCTCCGGGAACCTCTTCCAACTTGAGTGAAAACAAATGCAAACTACATATCACGCGGTTTTGATGAACGATTGGGATTGCGGCTGAGCTGAGAAACCCCTTATTGCGTAACGATCCGTTCATGAAAGGAGCTATCTCGGGAAGCGAGCGGGAAGAATAAACCGCTGAGCCTGAGAGAAGCATCTTGGTTTCCGGCACGTCCTTGGCAAGGTGCTTTCCTTGATCAAGAAATTCTTTACCCAAGCCTTTATGCGCAGCCAGGTCTAAGGCCATGTCTTCACCCACGACGTATACCGCACCTGCTTCCATTCCAGAAATGTGCAAGGCGGTGTCGAGGCACGTTTCGCACGCTTTGTCGAGGCTGGAAATGGCGCTGAGGGCTACGCTGAGCCCTCGTTGGGCCAGGATGAGATCCTCAGCCCTCTTACGTTGCGTAATATCTCGCACGATCGCATAGGCCGCGGGTCGGCCCTTGAAGGTGATAGGATTGACAGAGATTTCTACCGGGAATACTGCACCATCCTTTCTTTTGTGCCACCGCAAAGGGATTGTGCTTCCAAGAGGGTCCATTCCGACTTGCAAACTTGCCTTGGTCTTTTCTGGTTCTGCGCTCACGATCGTCGCGTTCGAGCCCAGTATCTCTTCCTGGCGATACCCATAGAGCCGCAAGAACGCTTCGTTCACATCCAGGAACACCTGAGATTCACCGTCGATGAGAGCGATGGCATCGGTTTCTTTGGAAAAGAGCAGTCGATACTTCTCCTCACTTTCTCGCAGAGCCTCCAGCGTCTTCTGCACCTCGGTGATGTCGGTCAACATGGCCAAGGAACCCGCGAACTTTCCGTCCGAGTCCTTCAGCGCCGTTGCTGAGACAATTGTCCAGAGCGGATCACCATCTTTGCGCCGGAAACGTCTTTCGTAGCGGCCTCCTTCTCCCTTGCTCAGTCGTTCCATTCTGGTCTGATGGTCTTGCAAGTCCTCCTCGAACGAGAACGAATCCACCCCCTTCCCCCGCATCTCCTGCTCTGAGTATCCAAGCATGTCGACCATGCGGCCATTGACACACCTAGTCCGGAATTCGCGGTCCAAGGCCCATATTCCCTCATTGACCGTTTGCAGTATACGGCAGTAGCTCTCTTCGCTCTCAAGAGCCCGGAGGTCGAGTTCATCATGCGCTCTTTGCATGGGCTCATCTTCTTGCACCTCTGGGGTCACCTCTCGCATAATGGACAGAACCGCGGTGCGCCCTTTCCACTCGATTCTCGCGGACGAGGAATCAACCCATTTTACCTCTCCGCCCTTCCCTACTATCCGAAAGCGATGACTGGGAGGAGCGTACTCGCCTTGTATCCGCACGAGGTACATTAGGCGCAAAGCCTCCCTGTCCCCGGGATGGGCCAAGAAGGCAAAAGGCGTGGAAATCAGCTCTTCCTTTGAATACCCGGTGAGTTGCGTACCGGCCGGATTGACGAATTTGACGAGTTCGTCCTGCGCTATACAGATGGCCTCGCTCGCGGTCTCCATTACTGAGCGATAATCCTCGTCGCGGTCCTGTGTGTGAAAGGCGGTCGATGACGAAAGTCCGTCAGTTTCTTGTCTTTGCTTCTTCAGAGTGGTGTTTTCAGACTTCAATTCTTCCACTCTTCCGCGAAGCTCCCGCAATTCGGTGAGCAATTGCTCTCGGTCCATACTTCCATCGTGCATAAGGACTCCCGCTCGCGACATGGCATCTTGCCAAATTGTCACCACCCCCATAATACTCGAATTACCATATCTACGGAATACCTCCATGTCAAACGAACTCTCAACCCGGTATGAGCCGGAGTCCCATGCATGTCGCGTGGCCAAGATAAATATAATGAGACAAATTAAGAATAATGATAGTTCGCAATGGCCATTCGGTATGAATGAACCCGGCGGGTACCTGTCAGAAGGATCTTTCCACGGCGCTTTCGTCTTGGGTCTACGGAGGATTTCCTCGAAAATCATAGGGCCACCGGCTCTGGCGATACCGATGCGTTTTCAGGCGTGCAACACTGGCGGCAAACCTCTTTCGCTACGAACGGCCCGGCCTGACTGCGCTTCCGAGGCATGCCGCCGGCAGACCAAAGTCACTTACGTGATCGTGCATCAGTATGAGACCTCTTTGTGGTCGGGCAGGAGGCTCGGTAAGCAGGAGTTGGATGTCTTCTTCTGCTTATCGGACGGTGAGCGAAGACCGAATGACATTATCCGGTATATTCATATTGAAACTATCTTCTTCGAGAACACACGCCTCGATCACCCAGGAGACCAATCCTCCTCTACTGATCACGTAGTGCATGCTTCCGCCCCGTCGCTTTGCCTTGCCGGCCCGTAGCGCAGGGTCAGACGTCACTCTGCATGAACTCCCCTATTCTGTCAGAACATCGCGAGCGACTTCTTTTCTTGACAAGGAAGAAGAAACCGTGCTAGCGATTACTCAGACTATGAATACTCGGTGCGGACTCATGAAACAAGAAAAAAACCAGCGAAATCCTGCGGACTTCCCCATACTGGGAGTCCTTTGGCACGCTCCGTCCCACGGGTACGACCTATGTCGGGAACTTGGGGACCGATTGGGAGAGATCTGGACGCTCCGCAACAGCCACATCTATGCGTTGCTTGCCGGCCTGGAAAAGGACGGCCTTGTGCACCACGAACGCGTCGATCAGGACACGCGGCCAGCAAAAAAGGTCTTTAGCATCACCGAAGCGGGTCGCCAGACCTTCCTGCTCTGGGTGCGTTCTCCCGTGACCAACATGCGGGACATTCGGCTGGAATTCCTGGCCAAGCTGCATTTCGCACGCCTGGATTCTTCCTCGGCAGTGGCCGATCTCATCGCGGATCAGCTGGCGGTGTGTCTCGGAAGCGAAAAGCGGATCAGAGACAGGAGACGGCTGTGCAAGACCGCGACGGAACGCGCGGCCATGGACTTCCGCTTGGCCATGGTGGAAGCAACCGAAGCCTGGCTGACCAGACTACGATCCTCCGACTTGGCGGCACGAAACGAGAACGGAGGGAAGGCCGCACACAGTACGGCCAGATAAGAAGAATCAAACTCGCCCAGCGGGGTGTGTGCGCGGCTGTCACGGCCCAGGGAGCGGGCACTTCGGATTCGTCGGAACCCTCACGCAGCCGTCGTCCGGTCTCGATGCCACGTATTCTGAAGCCCATTGCATGTGCTCTTGCGCTCAATGGGCCTCAGAATCAATCTATCAAGAAGTTTCACCTTGGCGATAAGTTGCCCAAGGAACCGGACTTTGCGTGGAGAACCGCGATCGCGTTCTGTTATGGCGTCGGTATGAAAGCGACCGAATACGCGGGCAACTCAATTCTCAATCATGATTACGGTTCCAGGCCCCAGCAATATTTCTTGAACTGCGGACGAGGGGGAGCCTCGTCTGTGTTCGTAGTGACAAGCTTGTCGCGGGATGAGGTCGCCGCGGGGATACCCCATTTGAATTTTCGTGCACTGTCGTTGGGAGCCAGCTCTTGCGGCGTGCTATGATTCTTTACGGGCGCGTCTACGGTGGTTACCGGGATGGTCGGCAGTTCCGCCACAATAAACTTGGCCTTGATCAGTAGCTTCCTGGCCCCAATCTCTTCCGGAAAGGGAGGAAAGGGCGCAGCATTTCGGATCGCGGCCAGAAGTGTCCGGTCCATTTCTCCGTTACCGGAGCCTCCCACCAGTTCCACGTTGCTGACAGCCCCGCTCCGGGTCACAGTGTAGTTTATGGACACGCGCCCCTTGAGCGCAGAAGAATTGTTCATCTCCACGGGCGTGGTCCATACCCGCTGGATCGCGTCCCGCGTCAACAACACGTAGTGGTTGAGGACCTTGTTCCGGGTTGATTTGTCCACGACGATCTGATCAGCGGGGTTGACGACTCGGTCAGAGGCCGACGCGGAAAAGACCAGGATCAGTGCAAGGCTTATTGCGGCAGCGAGGATTCTCATCATCTTGTTCTCCTAGTGTCTCGGTGAGGCTCTATTCCGAGAAATGCGGCAAGGCGGGCACACCGTCTTCATTCATGACTTCACCAAACGTGAACAACTTCATCTTGTTCTGCGAATAATCGCGTGTTCAGCGTGAGGTTGCCCTAGCAATAGCTGGGCTTCACGTCAAGAAAAAAATGCGGGCGGTCGTGCGGCGGAGTGCGGAGCCGGTATCTGATCCTGAAGAACGACTCCCATTTTTGTGTATCGCCTGGTTCTAGAATTCGTCGTTCCGCATTGCCCTTGAAAATGCTATAGTGCGTGATTGTCGGCTTGAAGTGCCCGGGGTGTCCGCGTGAAACCGGCCGAAGCAACCCCTGACCGAAGCCGCAGCAATGTCCTGTCTGCAGACCGGTGCGGTCGAAGGCCGAGGTATGCAGCCCTCTTTGTCCGGTCCGGATCTGCCATGAGAATGTTGGCCCTTCCGAATGCCCACGGAAAAATCGATGGAATCGAGTTCCTGTATGCATGCTGATCGGCTCAAGAAATATCTCCTGCCTTTGCTCATGTTCGTGGCCCTCGGTGGCATCTGGGAAATCGCGGCCACGTTCAGCGGCTGGAGCAGGTCCGTTTTCCCTGACCCCCGAACCGCAGCCTATGGCATGTGGCAGCTGATTTGCGACGGCACGTTGCTCAAGCACTCCGTTGCCAGCCTCTTTCGGGTGACCGTGGGGTTCTATTTGGCGGTGATGCTGGCGTTGCCTTTGGGCATGGTGCTGGGATGGTGGAAAATGGGCCAGGTCATGTTTAATGCGCTCATTCAATTTCTGAGACCGATCTCACCGCTTGCATGGATCCCTCTCGCGATGCTTTGGTTCGGCATAGGGGACAAGCCAGCGGTCTTCCTCATATTCCTGTCCAGTTTCTTTCCGTTGCTCGTTTCTACCATCACCGCGGTGAGACGCATCAATCCTTTGTTACTTTCAGGTGGCTGCGAACTTTGATTTCACTCCCTTCGAGACCGTGTCCAAAATCATTTTCCCCGCGATTCTCCCCAGTATGTTGCCTGCGTTGCGGATCAGTTTGGGTATCGCGTGGTTGGTGGTGGTGGCAGCAGAGATGATCGCGGTAAAATCCGGCCTCGGATACTTGATTCTTGATTCGCGGAACGCGCTGCGCATGGATTACGTCATGGACGCCATGATCGCCATTGGCCTCATCGGAATTTGTCTCGATCGAGTCATTAGCCAGTTGAACCGAATCAAATCGGTGTCGTGGGGGTTTAGGTAGGATGGGGCATGTGCGTGTCCGCGATCTGTGCAAACGATTCTCCGGAACAGGGAGCGAACCCGCGGCGGTAAATTCCCAAGAAAATGACCACGTCGTTGACCATTCCCTTGTGCTGGATCACATCAACGTGGAATTCCAGGACGGCGAGTTGGTGTGCATTCTGGGTCCGTCAGGTTGCGGAAAAACCACCATGGTTCGCATCATTGCGGGATTTGACACCCCCACGGCCGGCGAGGTATGTATCGACGGTGAGCCTGTGAAGGGGCCCAGCTCGGATAACATCTTCGTCTTTCAGCACAACGGTCTGCTCCCGTGGTTGACCGTGCAGGAAAATGTGCAACTCGGCCTGCGTCGGATGAAAGACAAGGACGAGATGGCGCTGCGAATCGAGGAATATATCGATATAGTCAACTTGTCAGGTTTTGAACGTCATTATCCTCATGAATTGTCCGGTGGAATGCAGCGTCGAGCGGAACTGGCGCTGCGCATTGGTGGTCAACCCCGAAGTACTGTTCATGGACGAGCCTTTTGCAGGACTCGACTTTCTCACCCGTTTGAAGCTGCGGGAAGAAATCATTAATATGCATGAATTCTTCCGCAAGACAGTCATCTTCATCACCCATGACATTGATGAAGCCCTGATCATGGCCGATCGTGTCGTGGTCTTCACCGAACGCCCCGCCAAGGTGGAGCTTGACTTGAGACTGGATTTTCCTCATCCCAGGGATTTCATGACCGAACCGGACCTGGAAGCGCTGAGACGACAGGTGTACACCGGACTGGGAGTGCACTATGCGCTCTAGCTCGCTTCAGAAGATCGTGAAATCCGCGGGATGGCGGGTCGCGGTCGGCGCTCTCGCGTGGTTGGTGCTCGTTTCGTGGTTGCATTTTCGTCTGAATTACGAGCACGGACACAGACGCGTGATCCGCATGGGGTACATGCCCGTGATCACGAATCTTGCGGCGCCGCTGTTGGACTACGCATCCAAAGACGGCTCGGGCATACGATTCGAGGCGCTGAAGTTTTCGTCATTTGCAGAGATGGGCGAATCACTGCGCAACGGGCACATTCAGGCAGCATTCATTATTGCGCCGCTTTCGATCGTGCTTCATCAGCAGGGAGCTGATGTGAAGATCATTTACATCGGCAATCGCCACGAGAGCACGCTCGTGTACCGGAAGGATCTCCAGGTGAAAACCTTTGCCGATCTTGCCGGAAAGAGCATAGCCGTGCCCATGCGTTATTCCGGGCACAACATTGCGACGCGACAACTGGCCGAGAAATTTGGCTTGACCGGCTCGGAACTGAACATCGTGGAAATGAATCCACCCGACATGGCAGCAGCCCTCGCGACGGGTTCTTTGGATGCGTATTTCGTGGGTGAGCCGTTCGCTGCCAAGACGATTTTGCCGGGTGAATCCAAGGTGCTCTATTACGTGAGGCAGATATGGCCGGGATTCATCTGCAATCTGCTGATTGTGAAACAGGAATTCATCCACAAGTATCCTGATGACGTGAAAGGCCTGGTCCAGGCCGCGGCACGGTCAGGTTTCTGGGCTCGGAACAATCCCCAAGAAGCGGCAAGAATCGCGTGAGTACTGGAATCAGCCCGTGAAATTGGTGGAGTACACGCTCGAGACGCCTCCGGATAGGATCGTGTTCGATCAGTACATCCCGAAAGTGAAGGAGATTCAGTACCTCGCGGATCAAATGGTACGGTTCCATCTGCTCAAGAAGAACGACATCAAGGGGCTGGTCGACGACCAATTCGCCAAGGAGGCTCGCGTGGATGGCGTTACCGACTTCCACAGCATTCTCAACCCGCCCGACCAGTGACCGGGCAAGGTTCGAGACGCTGGCCGATTCTGTCCTCTCGTAATCACACGACCATTTTTTCCGTTTTCAGGATTTCCCCGCGAGGGCTGATAACGACTCGGTCCATGGGGATCGTCTTGCCGGCCATTTCCATGCCGCGCTTGACCATGAGCGGCAGGCCCGAACAGCACGGCACTTCCATGACCACCACCGTGATGTCCTTAATAGGCACGCGGGAAAAGATTTCCGCGAACTTCTCCACATACGCCTGAGCATCGTCAAACTTCGGGCATCCCACCATCACCACCTTGCCCTGGATAAAATCGCGGTGGAAATCCGGATACGAAAAGGCAGTGCAATCCGCAGCGATCAGGAGCGAGGCATTTCTCAGGAACGGTGCGGTCGGTGGCACCAGATGTATCTGCACGGGCCAGTGGGTCAAGGCCGACGCGCTGCGCCCTGTGGGCCTTTGAGCCGGTTCACCGGACTCGGGCCGGGCAAAGGATTGGACCTGCTGGGAGGGACAACCGCACGCAAGCGTACGTTCCGCGGGTTTCTCCGCTTCTTGCGACGCGCTCAAGTGATGCTCGACTGCTTCCTCGTCAAAGTCGTCCGCTTCCTTTTCAATCACCGTGAGTGCACCGGCTGGGCACTCGCCCAGGCACGCGCCTAGGCCGTCGCAATATTTTTCCGCGAGGAGCTTGGCCTTACCGTCCACCAGCTGGAGCGCGCCCTCAGCGCACGAAATGATGCATTGGCCGCAACCGTCGCACAAATCTTCGTTTATCTCGATGATCTTTCGTTTGAGTTTCATGTGCATGTCTCCTCATCACGATTCTTGTCGGACGACTTTCTTGCCGTTTCCGCCTGCGAGCAGCGCCTCTTGAGCGAGAGTGCGACCGTTCTGCGTAAGAAATCTGGTGTCAATGAATTCGCTCAGTGCCGCGGCATTCATTGGGTTCTTTTTCTGTTTCTCTTCCAGGTTCACAATGAGATCGGCATCGTATACGACTTTGAAATTGATGGTGTCTTCCTGCCGCGGATGATGATGATGCGCAACGATGTCGCACACCTCGTCGATGAAAGGGTCGGCCGCGTCGAGTTTCGTGAGAATCTCGCGCGCAATGGCCGGTCCTTCCTCTTCGTGACGCTCGATTTGCGGGTCCTGATACTTTCGTTCAGCCTCTTTTAGCCCGATATCATGCAGGTACGCGGCGGAAAGAGCCACGGCAGGATCACCCTGCTCGTCTTTCACGAGTCTTTCTGCGTACCGGGCCACCTTTGCCGCGTGTCCAATTCTCTTGAAATCTTGTTTGAAATACAGCTTCATTTCCACGGCCACTCGGTCTTTGAAGAGGTCTTCCTTCTGTTTGATCAGTTCGGGCGGAAGCTCGCCAAAACACTGTGAAGCAAACTTGCAGTGCGCAGCGCAGCCGAAATCCATTTTCGGGTTG
The DNA here is from genome assembly GCA_963760985.1 of uncultured delta proteobacterium. Lineage (GTDB taxonomy): Bacteria > Desulfobacterota > Desulfomonilia > Desulfomonilales > Desulfomonilaceae > JACRDG01. The sequence continues at coordinate 54,290 of CAVXFM010000008.1, forward strand.
AGCACAAATTGCCCGCAGTTCTTGCACCGCCGCCTCGTCTCATCCTTGAAGAATTCTACCAGCCCGCCGCAATTCGGGCATGGAGACTCAAAGATGGCGTCGAATTTCCAGTATCGTGGGTCTTGTCCAGGGCATTTCATGGTGTGCTCCCCTTTCTTCCGCCTTTTCTCGTGTTGGCCTTGGCCCAATGAGCATTCACACAGGTACCTTGCCAGCGGGAGGCCTCGTTCTTTCCGAGCGACGCAAGGCCGTCGAATCTACTCGCATGAGGCCTCCCTTTGCCAGTCCGTGTCACGCGTATGCCACGCATGCGAATCAGAGCCGGCCTGTGTGACTCACCCGAGAATGGCCTTGAGATCCTCGTCAGGCGTACTAATGGGTTTGATGTCGAAGTTGTCTACCAGCACCTTCAGCACATTGGGCGTGATGAACGCAGGCAGGCTCGGGCCGAGGCGAATGCCCTTGATGCCCAGATGGAGCAGGGTCAACAAAATTGCCACCGCTTTCTGCTCGTACCAGGACAACACCATGGACAAGGGCAGATCGTTCACGCCCACGTTAAAGGCCTTGGAAAGTGCCACTGCGATCTGAATGGCCGAGTACGCGTCGTTGCATTGCCCCACATCCAGGAGTCGCGGGATGCCCCCGATGTCTCCCAGATCCTTGTCAAAGAAGCGGAACTTGCCGCACACGAGGGTCAGCACCACGCAGTCTTTGGGAACCTTTTCCACGAATTCCGTGTAGTAGTTTCGTCCGGGTTTGGCTCCGTCGCAGCCGGCCACCAGGAAGAAATGACGGATAGCGCCTGACTTCACCGCGTCGATCACCGTGCCTGCCACGGACATCACGGCATTCCTGCCGAACCCGCACGTGACCTCTTTGCCGTTACTGTCGCTCGCGAATCCCGGCATTTCGAGGGCTTTCTGGATTACCGGAGTGAAGTCCTTTGTGGCAATGTGCGTAGCGCCAGGCCAGCCCACAAGTCCGGTGGTAAAGATATTGGGGAAGTACGACTCCTTGGGCCGTTGGATGCAGTTGGTGGTCATGAGTATCGCACCGGGAAACTCGGCAAATTCTTTGCGCTGATTCTGCCACACGGTTCCGTAGTGGCCATAGAAGTGCGGATACTTTTTCAATTCAGGATACGCGTGGGTAGGCAGCATCTCGCCGTGGGTGTAGATATTGATGCCCTTGCCCTGAGTCTGTTTGAGGAGTTCTTCGAGATCCTTGAGATCGTGACCGGACACCAGAATGGCTTTGCCCTTTTTCGCGCCCAAGGGAACCTTGGTGGGCACCGGATGACCGTACGTGCCGGTGTTGGCCGCGTCGAGCAATTCCATGACGCGTAGATTAGTGGCGCCGCACTGAAGAACCAGGCCGACCCAATCGTTGAGTGTGAGTTTGGGATTCAACGTGGCACTGAGTCCTTCATGAATGAATCCGTACACCGCGTCGTCTTCCTGCCCGAGAATCTGTGCGTGATCCGCGTACGCGGCCACGCCTCGGAGACCGAGGATCAGCGTGTGTTTGAGTGCGCGGATATCCGGATCTTCTCCTGACACCGCAGCAAACCCGATACCCTTGGCCTGCTGGAGAAGCCCTTCCTTGGTCGGGGCCGGCTGAAAAGTGGCAGCTGCCTCGGTGAAATCGACCTTGCCACCCGCAGCCTTCACCTTCTGTTTGAGGTTCTCTCTTAGTTCCACGCCCTTGTGGACGAGCGGCACAAAGCGATCCGGGTCAAAATCCACATTGGTGAGGGTGCTGAACAGGGCCTGCACGGTGAACACATTTGCGTCATGATCGTTGACACCCACTTTGCGGCCTTCTGTGGCGTACAACGCGAGTCCTGTCACCGTATGGGTGAGCAGATCCTGGAGCGCTGCCGCGTCCGGGGATTTGCCGCATACGCCGACCTTGGTGCATCCCGTTCCGAAAGCCGTTTGTTCACACTGATAGCAAAACATTTCCTCGCTCATGCTCGTCTCCTCTCTATTTCTGGCTGCGTGTTTTCCGTGAAGGAGTTCCTGCTCCCCTTCCCCCATCGTCCATGTCTATAGATTAAGCATTATCCGGAAACAGACCTTGACCTAAGTCAATAACCTCATTATTTTTTGTTTTTCTTCTTCTCGCGGACCGGTGGTGAAGTCGCTGAAGGCTTCGGCAGAGAAGCGCGTGGGGTTCTTTGCGGCAGAACAGAAGGGACCTGTCATGGATGTGCATCTTTGCCGGCAAACCCTTGACGCGCACGCGTGTTGCCCCTGGACGGACAACATGGCGAAAAGGTACCGGGCCCCGGGATTTTCCCGGAACATGCATGGTTTCTGAAGGACAAAAACTCGCCGGAAAGTTGCGAGCACACCCTTCTTCTCAGGAGCAGCACACAGTGACCACTGCCACCCGCATTGCGCGTATTCCGCTTTTTGAAGGCTTGCCAGAGGATCAGCTCCAGGACTTGGCGTCTATTGCGATTGAAAAGTCGATGGATCGGGGACAGACGATTTTTTCCGAGGGTGACCAGGGAATCGGATTCTATGTCGTCGAAGCCGGTCGGATCAAGATCTTCAAGCTTTCGCCTGAAGGAAAGGAACAGATCCTTCACCTGTTCGGTCCGGGTGAGCCGTTTGGCGAGGTGCCGGTCTTTGAGGGTCGCAACTTCCCCGCACACGCGGTGACTCTTGAGCACAGCCGATTCCTGTTTTTTCCACGAAGCACGTTATCCATCTTATCAAGCAGAACCCTTCGCTCGCCCTGAACATGCTTGCCGTCCTCTCCAGGAGGTTGCGCAGGTTCGCCGCGCTGGTGGATGATCTTGCGCTCAAAGAGGTGCCTGGAAGGCTCGCAGCGCACCTGCTGATCCTCAGCGGGAGGCAGCAGGGAAATGACAACCTGGAACTCGAAATCCCCAAGACGCTCCTGGCTGCAATGCTGGGAACCATCCCCGAAACCCTGTCGCGCATCCTCACGAAGATGGTCAAGCAAGGGCTCATCCAGTCGGATGGACCGCGCATCCGCATCCTCGACCGAGAGACACTCCAGGATTTGGCTGACGGCACCAAGCGCCTGTGACGCGAGGCAGGCAGCGCCAGACAGATTCAACCCTGCGTTGATGCGATTGAAGGCTCTATGGTGGTCCGTGAGTCCGAAGATTCGCAGGTTCGGTCACGCCTTCCTTCGCTGAGACGGACGCGGTATAACCTGTACAGACTTATGGGAGAGGAGACAGTAGCCCGTGATCTGTGCAGAAAGGCTCTGCGATCTTTACGCCACGTACAATCGTCGTGAATTCGTTCACCCCGATCCCTTGGAGGTGCTGTACCAGTACCGAGGATCTCTCGGATCGCGAAATCGTCGCGCTCGTGGCATCCGCCCTTGCGTACGGCGGAGTTCGACAGATACTGAAAAGCGTGAATTCCGTGCTTGAACGCATGGATTCCCCATGCCGTTTCCTGCGACGTGCGACCCGTCAATCTTTGACTGAAAGGTTCAGAGACTTTAAACATCGTTTCACCACCGGCGAAGAACTCGCGGTGATGCTGTATGGCGTGAAACGCGTCATCGAACAGCACGGATCGCTGCAGGCGTGCTTTTCCAAAGGATTGGCCGAAGACGATGACACAATTCTCTCCGCGCTGGCCGCGTTTGTGACCGAGCTGTCAGCCGTGTTTGAAGGCAGGCCGCGAAGCCTCCTTCCCTCACCGGTTGCCGGAAGCGCATGTAAAAGGCTGAATCTGTTTCTGCGTTGGATGGTGAGACAGGACGAGGTGGATCCCGGAGGGTGGGACACCATTCCCAGGTCAAAGCTCATCGTCCCGGTAGACATTCACATGCACCGAATCAGTCTCAAGCTGGGGCTCACTGCACGGAAACAGGCGAATCTCCGCACCGCGTGCGAGATAACCTCCGCGTTCAAGGCATTTGACCCGGAAGATCCTGTGCGATACGACTTTTGCTTGACGAGATTCGGTATCCGTGACGACTTGGACCCGGCAGACGTCTTCTGACAAGCACTCCCACGCTCACGATTGCGCAAAGGAAGCTGCGCCTCACGGGGCCTGAACCCCCAGCTTGACCCGCTGCCCGGTCTGCACGCCGAACCTCTTGCAAAAACCTGCCTTCAGCTCAAGACAATACCGGCACGGAAACATGGACGGAAAGATCTGCCCCGTATTCACCGGAATATCTTCGTACACGAGTTTTATTTCTCCTGCCTGGTCTATCCACACCGCGTCAATGGGGAATTTCATGCCTTGCATGTGGATCGCGTATTTTCCTTCAATGCGGAAATCAAGGAGCATGCCCGTATCGTCGGAAATCGTATCCCAGCCGAGCAGCCCTTCCTGTCTCGTGGAATCAGTGTCGGCAACCCTGGCCTGGATCGTTTTTCTCCCGATGAGGATCGGAATGGTTCGTAGCGCACTCTCGGGTCCCGAGACTGAGGCTCCTCCGGCATGCTGGGGACTCACAAAGACAGCCGCGGCCACAAGACCTATGAGAGCCAGCAACATACGTGACACGGAGGACAGTCCTCCATTCATCAACACACCTCCTTGCGAACCTGGCACGCAGCGAGCGATCTTGGCCGCGAGGCCCGGTCGCTGATCGCGCGTCCTATGCTCATGTGGGAACCTGTACACAGAAAGAAGGTCCAGAGCTTTTCGCGGGATAGCCACATGGAGCACCGAGCACGAGGACAGGACCGCTTTGAGCGCGGACACATTGGCCGTTCGGGATTATGTGGGCCAGGCTTTCCGCCTGGCGCGAGCGACGCTTCATACGTGATGAACAATAATAAGCCAGATTTCTCGCAATTCTGTACGCCTCTGCGAAGAAGTGCTCAGTTTCTCCCGGACGTGGCCCGGAGTCAAGCAATCTTCGTCCTGCTTCCTTCACACCATCGACAGCTCACGATTCTGGCCTTTTCCCCCCACAAGTTGACACCCTCCTGACGCGAAGATATGATTCCACAACTTCTTTGGGTCAAGGCTACCTGGCGACACTATCGGAGACATCGTGCTGAATTCGTTTCTCCAATGGGTAGAGGAATCCCCCCGATACCAATGGGCCACCGCATACGAGAAGGTGTTTCCCCACAAGTCGCCTGAATTGGAAGATATTCCCGCAGCGCTCCACCCGCGCGTCGCGGATCTCATGCGCGACTCGGGTGTGCCCCGCGTGTATTCCCACCAGGCTGAGGCGATACGGATTGCACTGGCCGGCAAAAACGTCGTGCTGTGTACCGAGACCGCGAGTGGGAAGACGCTGGCGTTTCACGCGCCGGTAATGGACCGCCTGATACGAGACCCTCACGCGCGAGCCCTGTTCCTCTTTCCTCTCAAGGCCCTGGAGCGGGACCAGCGTGACGCCTTCTTGGCGCTCGCGGGACAGTCCGGCCTCACCGCCGCGGTGTACGACGGCGACACCCCGGAAGCGGAGCGGCGGCGGATCAAGGCTCAACCTCCGAGGGTGCTCATTACCAATCCGGACATGCTCCACCTCGGATTGCTCCCCTATCACTACACATGGAAGAGCTTTCTCGGCAACCTGTGCTTCATCGTCCTGGACGAGGTTCACACGTACAAGGGTATCTTTGGAAGTCATATTTCCCAGGTCTTGCTGAGAATCCTGCGGGTGTGCAATGTGTATCGGGCCAATCCCCAGTTCATCGCGTGTTCCGCGACAATTTCCAATCCTGGTACCTTCGTGTCCCGGCTCATCGGCGAAAACGCGGAAGTGGTAACCCGATCAGGAGCGCCCGCTTCAGAGCGCCACTTCGTGTTCGTGAATCCGATCCTCAGTCCGTACACCGTCGCGGCCAGGCTCTTTGCAAAGGCCTTGGACGCCAGACTCAAGACCATCGTATTTACCAGAGCGCGCAAGATTACGGAGCTCATCACCACGTGGGTGCTACAGGAATCGCCCCATCTGCGGGGGAGGATCAGCTCCTATCGTGCAGGCTTTCTCCCGGAAGAACGGCGTGAAATAGAGGCGAAACTGTTTTCCGGCCAAATGGACGGGGTGATTTCCACCAGTGCGCTGGAAATGGGCATTGATGTGGGAGGTCTCGACCTCTGCCTCCTGGTGGGGTATCCGGGCACCATCATCAACACGTGGCAACGCGGAGGAAGAGTTGGTCGGGGAGGAAAGCCAAGCGCAATCGTCATGATTGCCGGCAGTGACGCGCTGGATCAGTATTTTATCAGGAACCCCGAGGATTTTTTTGAGCGAAATTGCGAAGAAGCCGTGCTTGACCCCACGAATAGGGAAGTGCTGAAGCGCCACATCCCATGCGCGGCGGCAGAGACGCCCATCCTTCCGGAAGAAGAGTGGCTCGGCAAGGAAGGCGTTCTTTCGATCCTGGAAGAACTCGAACAGGCGTCCGCGCTGGCCCGCTTTCCTGACGGCTCCTGGCGATCCACGGTCAAGAGACCTCATCGGGATGTGGATCTCCGAGGCATTGGGAGTGCGTTCTCCATTTTCATGGAAGACAGCAAGAAGCTCATCGGGAGTTGCTCCGGTCCACGTGTGTTCACCGAGTGCCACGAAGGCGCGGTGTACCTCCACCGTGCAAGACAGTATGTGGTCACCAAACTGGACCTGAAGCGACAAAACGCATTTGTAAAAGCGGAGCGGGTGGGATACTACACTCGCGCTCTTTCAGACAAGGATACGGAGATCCTGCGCGCGCCCGTACGGTCCCGGGAATTTCCCGGCTTTGCCGTACATGAGGCAAACCTCAAGGTGACGGAGCGAATTACCGGGTATGAAAAACGGAAGACTTCCGGGCAGGAACTCATCGGGGTGGTAGACCTGGACCTGCCCCCGCTTCACTTTGAGACGGTGGGGATCTGGATCGAGATTCCGGACAAGGTCAAGAAGGCCGTGAAAGACCTGGACCTTGATTTCATGGGCGGGATTCACGCACTGGAACACGCGGCGATTTCCATGTTTCCCCTTTTTGCCCTCTGCGATCGTGATGACATTGGCGGCATCAGCGCCCCGGAGCATCCGCAGGTGTGCAAAGCTGCAGTGTTCATCTATGACGGCCATGCCGGTGGTGTAGGCCTTTCCCATCGTGCCTTTGAAATCATTGAGGAACTCTTACAGAAGACGAAACAACTGGTCGAAAAATGCCCTTGCGAGACAGGATGCCCGTCTTGCATTCATTCCCCCAAGTGCGGATCAGGAAATAAACCCCTGGACAAGACCGCCTGCCTGGCGACCCTGGAATTCCTCCTGAACCCGGAATCGATAGAGCACGCGTTGCGCCAACCGCGGTCCAAGGAAAACCCCGTGCAAAAGCCCAAAACGATACGTAGGCCCGCTGCCTCTCTGTCAGAGGCTGCGCAGGTTACCAAGAAACCTCGAAGGCAAAAACCTGTCATATTCCCGGACTTGGAAAAGACTGAGCCGGCAGAGAAGGAGACCTCGGTGAAGCCATTGCACCCTCAAGTCGTGGTGTTCGACCTGGAAACACAGAAGCTGGCGGAAGACGTCGGCGGCTGGCGAAATGTCCGCAAAATGGGCCTGTCTGTCGCGGTGGTTCATACGGAAGAGGAGGGTTTTCTTACCTTCACGGAAGAGAATGTGGCCGAGTTGATTTCCCTGCTGAAGAAAGCAAGTCTCGTGGTGGGTTTCAATCAACTTCGGTTTGATTACGAAGTGCTGGCCGCGTACACCAGGGACGACTTGCGGTCGCTGCCCAACCTTGACATCCTGGTAGACGTTCAGGCCACGCTTGGCCATCGTCTCAGCTTGGACCATCTGGCCAAATTTACCCTGGGTCAGCAGAAATCGGGAAAAGGCACGGACGCGGTGCGGTGGTTTCGGGAAGGGAGAATGGATCTTATTGAGAGCTACTGTCGCGAGGATGTACGCATCACCCGCGACCTGTATCGATTTGGCCTGGAACACGGGTTCCTCCGTTACCAGACCAGGGACCAGCGTGTGGCCAGCCTTGTGGTAGGCTGGCGGCCCGATGGTCGTCAGGGGAGTCCGGCTTAGCGGATCTCCCCCCTTAGAAGCGAACTCCCGCAGCCAATATCGAGCTGAATCCGCTTACGTTCAGGTTTGTCCAGGTATAGGGCGAGTTGTGGAGCTGCTTTTCCTCACTCAGGCTGTACTGGGCATTGGTCTTGAAGAAGTAGTTGTTCCAATCGATCTCCACATCCGCGGCGGTGAAAATGCCGTAGCTCACAAGCCAACCCTCGCTCAGAGTGTCAAATTCGTCAACGTGAGTGACTCCACCTGAGTATGCATCTCTGGCCGACTGGCTAGCCCGGTAATAGATGAAGTCCACCAGAGGTCCAAGAGTCACACCGAACCGCCCCATTCCATACAAGGGGGTCCAACTCCTCACTCCGAAACGGTTCTCATACACGGTGGCGTCAGTTCGGCAGACGACCGTCTCGGTCACCAATACCACCGGCAAGTTCGATGCCCCTTTGCCGTCCGGCGCTTCGTAAAACTGTCGATTGGGAAATCCACTTACCCCGTAACCATCAGGAACGATCTGCTGATTGACGTTGCCACCGTTGGGCCGCACATCGCTCTGCCAGGAGCCCACCGCCCAGTTGTTGCTGTCATCAGACCAGAATGAGAAGGTGTCTTTGAACGCTCGTCTCCAGAGTTGGGCCCTCGAAGTGAAGGTTTCTGGTCATGGCCTTTTCCAAACCAAACCACGACAGCCCCCAGAAGACGTCAAAGAAGCTCGTTGCCTTCACACCTATCTCCACGGTCGGGCACCACAATTCTTCATTGTAATCCAGCGTCTGGATTTCGCCACCCCAGGTGCGCCAGATTCTGCTGGGCACACCAAGTTCCGGGGAAATCGCCACCGAGTCATCGATCAGACGGGACCACTGGACTGCATAAGTGGCTGTCTTGAGGGGCGGATCCGTGGGCACGAACCCTACAACCTGCTCGCCGTGCGGGTAAGAGCTGGGCACGCCAAGCACCACCTGACTCGCAGTGTTCTTTAGGGCGAACACTCCTAAGTCCACTCCGTCTCCCGAGGTGATGTACTGCCCGAGGCCTGCTCTTTCCTGGCCGGTACCTGGCCAAAAGGGCCACAGAGTAGGAAAGAGGACATCATTGGATGTGTAGTTGCCATTCGGGTTGATGTACCCGTCGTCGTAGTTCCAGATCCCGGACCGGCGAGGATCATCATTGCTGTTTCCGTTCGGAGGCCCGAACTCCTCGTACCCGGGCACGCCGGTTCCGGTTCCAAAATCTCCCGCTTGGTTCGGCCCAAAGGGAGGTTTGCCTTCAGTATAGAACACACCCGGGTTGTGCGGATCTTCTACCGGTTCTGCGTATCGAATCACCGAAGGCTTCTTCTGGAAACCGAGACGCTGAATCGAGCGGAACTGGACACCTCCCTGGATATAGAATCTGTCACTGAAGCACTGCTGTCTTGCCGAAGGCATGAACGGAGTGCACGGCACTGCCTGCTGGGCGAAGACCGCGCTTCCCAGGTAGTGCGAAGCGAGTGCCACCACGAGACAGACAACAAGGGATATATGGTTGCGCAGTTTCATGAGTAATCCTTGCCTGATCTGTTGGGACTTTCCTGAGAGAATTTCTTGCTAATCAGGTTCTTACCTCAGCATTTCCAGATAACGAGTTTATATCATAGCTGTTAGCTTTAGTCAATAAATAGATCAATAGTTTCAGGGAATTTGGCTGAAAAAGATAAAGTAAGGCTTTATCACTACGCTCCGCGAGGGGCCAAGAGCCCTTTCCCCGTGCAGCTACCCCTGCTCTTTTGGGGTACCCATGCCTGCGGCTCGCATGCGAGTCGCGCCGCGGTTCGGAGGAATTTCCGTGCTGCTTTGTGCAGAAGCCAACATACTGAAACGCATTCAGAATGAGCTTGATTCTCACGAGCGGTTCAGCATCAATCTATCAAAAGGTGGTATTATATCGGAGGGTTGCTCAGCAAACCGAGTCTGGGGTCGGTGCGCGGCCAAATCCATTTTCCGTGACGTTCCTATGACAATGCATTTTCGGGGGAAGGCCCTTCTTGAAAGAAGGGCCTTCCCCCGAACCCCCATCCCCAAGAACTTCAAGCACTTGCCAGCTCCTGCTGGTCGCTGGACAGGGTGCCATTTTCATGGTTCGTTGTGACACTCCAGGTCATGGGAGTTCACCTATCTGAGGCCGTAAGGCTGTGGGTCTCCTGAACGCAGTGACGAGACGACCCAGCGTCGTCCGAAGCGCAGAAGATCCCCAGCCTGAACGAAGCGACACATCCGGAAGTGAATCGGCATTACACCACCATCCCGGACCACCTGCCGGGCTCCGAGAGCCCGACAGACTAAGTTGTTTCTTGAAGACCACTGTGGAAAGCCGTCGGGACCGACGCCAGGGTGCTGCGTAGCAAGAAAGCATTGCGGCACGCAACAGCCGGCTAGTGGAACCCTCCTTCTGTTTTCATGTACAGGATGCCATATTTGGTCTGGAGGTCCTTGTCCAAAACGTGTGCGCGGTTGAGGTCCAAGGGCAATTGCAGTTTGGTGTGCAGCTTCAGCAGGGCCGTCTTCTTCCCTTGCTTCACCAAATCGTGTATTTTTTGGTACAGATCTTTTATGTTGAGGATCTTCTCGCCGTTGATCTCCTCGACCCGTTGCAGGTAACGGGACGTGTCCACGAGCCCGTATTCGGGGAATATCTCCGAGATGACCACGATCTTCTGGTTCGGCAGCGCGGGATACTCTTTCGAGTATTTTGCGCCAAGCCTCGCGCCAGATTTTCCCAGATTGGTGATGCAATTCTGGGTCAGCTCCACGAAACCCACCGCGTCGAATATGAAGTAGTTGGCTGACGTAAAGACCCGCGGCACAAGCCTGGGAAGACCGGGTGAAACTTTTCCGCTGATTTCCCTCACCTTACCGTCCCGGATGACTTTGACGGTGAGAGGATCTCCCACGCACTTGCGGTTAAGCACTTCGGAAAAATAGATCTTTTGCCCCAGGGGCTTGAAATAGATCTCTCCGTAGTTGTCGATCTCATGGCCCTCGATCTCGAGAAGGATGTCGTTGACGCGTAGCCCAAAACTATAGGGGCCTCCTCGGGGAATAAGGTACGCCACGAGCACGCCTCCCTGATCGGGCTTCAAGCCGTAATACTCTTTTAACGCGGGGAAGAGGTGTTGGACCACGTAACGCCAGTGAGGGATCATGTCCTGTTTGTGCAGAAGAGGAATCAGGGTCTTGACCAGATTGATGGGGATGAAATAGTTGATCCGGTCGCTCGCACTGATCCCTTGGAAGGAAATCCCCACGACCTTGTGGTCTTTGAGCACAGGCCCGCCTGAGTTGCCCTGATTTTGCTGAAGCGATGCCTGCACCATCAGCCAATGCTCACCCGAATATGCGTATTGGTTTACCTCGATCCGGCTGATTTCCCCCTGTTCGGACTTGCTGATCCTCTCGCCACCCAGGGGATAGCCCCACCCCAGGACTTTGTCTCCCACGCGGAGGCTGTCGCTGTCCCCCAGTTCGAGGGGCTCCACCTTGCCGTTGCGCTGTTCCATCGTCTTGAATTCCTCGGGATCCATCTGGAGCACGGCAAAATCAGCGGAATTGCAGACGCCCACCAGTTTGACGTTGTACCGTTTCTTTTCTTTTCCGTTAGAGATCTTGATGCTCTGGGCCATGGAAATCGCATGAGCGTTGGTGAGGATGAGCCCTTGCCGTCCGGGAAAATTCTTCTCATCCTTGAAGAAGAAGCCGCTCCCCTTAATCCTCGAGAAATCCGGAGTCTTCCACGGCTTATGATAGTACCCTGATTGCTTGGTGGCGAATATGCGGAGTACCTGTGTCTCGATCCCCGGGGCCGGAGGCTCCGCGCACGCGGCGGTTCCGAGCAGGACAAAAAGCAAGAATACACACAACGCGGTGAAGCGAGAGTTCATACCGGAAAGCCCCTCCTGCGGAAACGGTCCATCCTCAGACCCTTGCCGCCGCGAGAATCATCGTCGCAAGAGACGATTACCATTAGTGAAAAATCATGGAGGCAAAACTGACGAACGAATTCTTGTCGTCCACTGGCGCGTAATCGAGGTCGAGCACGCGGCCCTCGGTGGGATCTATGACGTGGAACATTGTGGTGATCGGCGAGAACCCGCATATGCGTCGCGCATCATCGTTTCTGGCTACGTCTTGGATAAACGCGTGCACATCGCGGCGTTCCAGGCACGAGAGCAGTTCCGCGTCCCCTCGGAGCGTCTCTGACACCGTGCCCTGGTCAGGAACAAATTCGTCGCCGTACCGGGGTCCGATATGGTCCAGATCCGCACTGGCTATGAAACATACAGACTTGGAAGTGCTCCTGCATGCCTCCTTCAGTGCCTGGCAAAATTCGTCGAACAGCACACGTCGATCTGCGAACGCGGCATCATCGCTGAAAAGGTGATGAGACAGCAAACACAAAATCGGCACAATGGTGAACTCATGCCTCTCCGCAAGCAAGAACTGGAGAAAGATCGCTTGAAATTCCACCACGTGCTCGGTCGCGTGCAGGAGTTCTTCTGCCGCAGGATCTCTGCCCAGATGCTTTTCCAGTTCAGCCAGGAATTCCCTGTCCCGTACTCACCGTGCCCAGCGGAGTCTGAAAGTCCAGATTTGTGGCAGTGAAGATCCCTTTCACGCCCTGGTGGCCCGTGCCCAATATTACGTAGATGTCCGAGGGTTGGCCTGTGGCCAGATCGTGGTAAGCCCGAGCAAAGCATCTTCCGCCTGCCCGGATGTCTATGTGCGGAGCGATCAACCCTTGAGGCCTGCGGGGGTCGGAAAAGAAGCGTGGCATGCCAGGACCACCATCTGAGGTGAAATATTCCCCCAGTTCCCGGCGGAGCGTTTCCGGATCTTCGCTGTAGCTCATGCCCGCGTGGGACGAAGGTCTGAAAGGGCTTGACCGATATGCAACGAGTTTTGCGTGAAATGCTTGGGTGAATCGCTCACCCTCGAGCAGATATGCTTCATCCAGCTTCTCCAGGAGTGCCTGGATATGGTCCATAAGGATCAGTTGTCCCCATTGGCGGGTCAACTCGTATTGTATCTGCCGGAGCGAGTGCCTCCCGTCCAGCAGACTCAGTGCGAAAAGGAACTCACTCCGGACACAAACCATGCGGTCAGCCAGCTCAAACGGATCCTTTAAGCCGATTGCCTGCATCCCGTCCACCACGACTGGAATGGGGTCGACGTTTCTCAGCTTGGGCCGGTCACCGTCCTCCAGTTTCATCCATTGCTCCGGTCTTACCCTTCGATAAAGGGCCGCAGTCGCTTGCTACGGGACGGATGTCGTAACTTTTTGAGCGCCTTTGCTTCTATCTGGCGTATTCGTTCGCGCGTGACGTCGAAATCCTGGCCCACCTCTTCCAGCGTGTGGTCAGCGCGCTCGCCAATACCAAACCTCATGCGAAGCACTTTTTCTTCTCTGGGAGTGAGTGTGGCAAGGACCTTACGCGTCTGCTCGGTCAGACTCATCCCCACGACAGCATCTGACGGCGAAAGAATCTTCTTATCCTCGATGAAATCTCCGAGGTGAGAATCCTCTTCCTCGCCGATGGGGGTTTCCAGGGAAATGGGCTCCTTGGCGATTTTCAGGACCTTCCGGACCTTCTCGAGCGGGAATTCCATCTTTTCCGCAATCTCTTCCGGGGTAGGTTCACGGCCGTACTCCTGGACCAAGTACCTGGAGGTGCGGATGAGTTTGTTGATGGTCTCGATCATGTGCACCGGTATGCGGATAGTCCTGGCCTGGTCCGCGATGGCTCGGGTGATCGCCTGCCGAATCCACCATGTGGCGTACGTGGAGAATTTGTACCCGCGCTGGTACTCGAACTTGTCCACGGCCTTCATAAGGCCTATGTTGCCTTCCTGGATCAAATCCAGGAACTGAAGACCCCGGTTGGTGTACTTCTTGGCTATGCTGACAACCAGCCGAAGATTCGCTTGTACGAGTTCGCTCTTGGCGCGACGGGCCAGGTACTCTCCTTCAAGACACTGCGACAGGGCCTCTCTGAGTTGGGTTTCGTCTACCCCGGCCTCGGTCTGGAGCTTGCGTTTCTTTCTCAGGCCGTTTTCAAGTCTGCGCTCGAGGTCCAAGATCTTTTGCGGGGACAAGTTCGTGTACTTCTTGATAGGCTTGGCCTCTTCGATGAGGTCCTTGAGAAACCGCAATTGTTCCTGGGCCTTTTCCGCGGGCATTCTCAAGTCATATTCGGTAGCGCTGATCTCATCCTGAGCCGCTTCCAGCTTTCTGACCAGGAACTTGAGCTTGCCGGCAATATGTTCGATCATATTGCTGTTGATGTTGATGTTCCTGAGGCACGTCACCACGTGGTCGCGACACGCGGCCATTTCTTGCTCTGTCTGTACGGTGGTTGCGGGGTCAGCATCAAGGGGAAGCACCTGGCGCTTTTCTTTGAGCGCGTAGTACTTGGCGTCGTACTCTTTCATTTCATCAATGAGCCTGAGCACCCGCTCTACCTGGGTGGTGTCGTCCCCATCGGGCATTTCCTCGTCCTCAAAGCCGCGTATCACTTCCTTGAGGCGGATCGTCCCTTTCTGCAGTTTGTCCCCCAGGGCAAGCACTTCTTTGATGGTCACCGGACAGCCGATGATCACGCTGAAAACCTGCTGCTCGCCCTTTTCGATCCGTTTGGCGATCTCTACTTCACCTTCTCGGGTCAAGAGAGAGACGCATCCCATCTCGTGGAGGTACATCTTCACCGGGTCGTTGCCACGGACGAGGGACTCGGAATCGGTGGCGATCTCTTCCTCCTCATCGTCTTCGGCCTTGTCCTCATCGAGCCGCCGAGCCTTTTTTTCCGAGACCGGGATCTTCTTTTCCGAGGCCACGACCTCCACGCTGTACTCGGTCATCATCTTCACGAGAAGTTCGTCAATTTCCGTTTCGCCGACCACGTGGGGGGGCATGTGTTCGTTGATCTCATCGTATGTGAGGTACTTCTTGGCGCGGGCAAGTTCGAATAGTTCTTTGAACTCCGGCTTGTTCTTTGCGTCGGCCATTAAGAGACTTCTCCTTTTTGGATGAAGTTTGGAATATATTCCTTTTCTTTTCAAAGGTTGGCCTCCCCGTTGCTGGAGGGCCGGACGGGCAATCAAAAGGTGTTTTCGGGTAACATGGATTACTTTTTCGCGCAACTAATTGTTTTCGCCAGAACGGTCAAAAAACGCTCAACTATCCCCCCAGAGGAGACACTCGAGCGATCACCTGTGAAGAAGTCGAGCAATTTCCCACAGTTCCGACGCGAGACGATTATAGTCTTCCGCCCCGTCCGGTCCTTGTTTCATTCTCTCCTGAATCTCCGACTTCCGTCTTTCGAGCTTACGCTGTCTGATGGCGTCGAGAGACTCGTGGATAGTTCGATCTCCGTCTACTTCCGGCCTCAGATCATCTTCCTCACTTCGCGGCTTGAGCCACCCCGCAACCAGCGAGGCGATTTCCGGATCTTCCAGAGAGCTGCAAAACGCGGATGATTCAAACATCCCTGTCTCTTGATGGTATGCCACCATCTGATCGGCCACTGACTTCAAAATCGGATTCTCCAGGTCCTTGAGCACGCCGCTCTCGAGGACTTGATCTATAAAACCCTCTCGAAGCAACATGCCGCGCACCACATTTCGCTCGTGGGCCGGGAAGTCGAACAGGCTCATTCGCTTTCCCGCCTTAGCCTGCCCAGGCTTTTTTACCGCGCCTGATCGTGACTGCACTGCATGCCGGATACGATCTTCGCGAATTCTGAGCCTCGACGAGAACCTCTCTATAAGATAATCCCTCTCTTTGGAATCGGCAATCTCCCGCAACACGGGAATACAGTCTTCCAGCGCGAGATTTCTTCCGTTGATGGAGCGTAGATCGTATCTGTCTTGAAGACTGTCCAGGAGAAAATCTATCATTGAGCCTGCTTGATTCGCCATTTTGCGAAACGCGTCCGCGCCGATTCTGTTGATGGCCTCATCAGGATCTTTGTCTTCCGTGAGGATCAGACAACGCGGTTCCATCCCTTCCGCGATAAAGAGGGGGATAGCCCGTCTCGCGGCGCGCAACCCGGCCTCATCCCCATCGAAGATTGTAATGACATCAGAGGTAAAGCGTCGAATGAGCCTGACCTGTTCTGTTCCCAGGGCAGTGCCGAGAGGGGCAACCACGTTCTCCACTCCGCGCACGCGCAAAGATATCTGATCAAAATAGCCCTCCACGAGAATGACGAACCCTTGACTCTTGATGGCCTCTTTGGCCGCGTCAAGGCCGTACAGGACCCCTCTTTTTCGGAAGAGCGCATTCTCGGGAGAATTGAGATACTTCGGGTCACCTTCGCCGTAAATGCGACCGCCGAAAGCCACCATGTTGCCATTGATATCTCGGATGGGGATCATCACACGGGACCGGAAATAGTCGTAGTGGCCGCCCGTCTGTCGAGGCTTTATCAGGCCCAATGAAACCGCATCGCGCGTGTGCAGGCCAGACCGTCCCAGGTAGGCCTCCATGCCGTCCCACGAATCAGGAGCAAAACCGAAGCCGATGGCTTCGAACCATGACCGAGGAATGCCCCGGTTCTCGAGATAGTCGGTCACTGGCGGGTGAGCGTCAAGATTCTTGCGGAAATACGCATACGCGGCCTCAATGGTGTTGAGAAACCTTTCCTTTTCACTTCGACCCATGCTGTGACCACTTGCCGTGTTCTGCGGGAGATCTACCCCGTAGCGTTGAGCGAGTGTCCGCACCGCGTCAACAAACGAGATGCTTTCTATGCGCATCAAAAAGTTGAAGACACTCCCCCCCACCGCGCAACCGAAGCAATGGAAAATGCCCTTGTGTGGGGACACATAGAACGACGGATCCTTGTCGCCGTGGAAAGGACAAAGGCCGCGAAAGTCCCTACCAGCCTTCTTGAGGTCCACGTACTGTGCGATGACCTGGACAATGTCCGCAGCTGCCGCTACTTCGGCGATTTTGGATTCAGATATGCGCAAATTGTTACTCCGCCATGGGATTTCATTCGACAACCAGATTCAGTATGGTCACACCCTCGCCACCCCCGCGAATGTCTCCGGATTGAAAGTTCTTCACGAACGCATGCGACGCAAGATAGTCCCAGATAGCTTTCTTCAGGCGTCCTGTTCCTTTTCCGTGAATAATGCTCATGGAGGCTAAACCGGCCATGAGCGCCTCGTCAATGGCTTTTTCTACTATGGGCATTGCGTCGTCCACGCGCAAGCCAATGACTTTCACTTCCCACCGGGGAGTGGCCAGAGGGATATGTACCCCAAGCTGCTTCTTTTTGGAATCATGGACCTTTCGCTGCTCGCGACCGATGATGACCAAATCCTCAGAATCTGCCCTGACCGTCACATTGCCCATGGAGACCTCGACCCGCCCTTTTTCCAGCACGGCTTTGACCGTGCCCTCTCGTCCCAGGGTGGTGACTTTGACGCGGGTTCCCGGCTCAAGGGATGGATAGGTCTTCTCCAGCGGCGTTCCCAGTTTCTCCACGATCTCGGACTTGATCTGGTCCAGCACTTTGCGGGGCTTGGGTCCTCTTGGTATTTTCCCGGTCTTGAGCGACTGTTGGAGATCGGCTATCTTTCGGTCAGCGGAACGGATCATCTCCCGCGCCTCTTTGCGGAAGACTTCGACGATTTCGTCTTTCTCCGAGCGAATCTGGGTGAGCTGTTCCTGCAAGGCCTTACGTTCCTCCTCCAACTTCCCTCGGAGGTCCTCCACCTGGCTCATCTTGTCCCGCAGATTCTCCATGAGCTGAGAAGTGCCGCCTGCAGCTTTGTCAAGATAGGTCCGAGCCGCTGCGGTCACCTTGGCTGACAAGCCGATTCGCTCTGCCGTAACGATCGCGTGGGACTCGCCGGGCAGATCGTACAGGAGACGAAACGTCGGCTTCAGGGTTTGCGGATGGAATTCGACGCTCACGTTCTTGACGTTGGGTCTCCCGAACGCGTAAGCCTTGAGATGCGTGAGGTGGGTCGTGACCACCACACTTGCGCCTCTCTCGGCCAATTCATCCATGATGGCCATCGCGAGAGCTGACCCTTCTTCAGGGTCCGTCGCTCCCCCAAGCTCGTCCAAGAGCACCAGATCATCGGACATCGCATGGTCCAGAATAGCCTTAATCCTCATCATGTGGCCTGAAAAGGACGACACGCGGCTACGAATGTCCTGTTCATCCCCGATATCTGCCATAATCCGAGCAAAGGGCTGAATCTTGGTGCCCTCACGCGCGGGCAGCAAGATCCCGCATCGGGTCATCAAGGGAAACAGTCCGGCGATTTTCAAGGCTACCGTCTTGCCGCCCATGTTTGCGCCGCTGATCACGGTGGCAGAGGTTTCAGACGCCTGGATCACATCCATAGGCACCACGTCCACCTGACCTGACGCGAGGAGGAGCGGATGTCGCGCGGCAAGAATACGGAAACCGTTTTCGACCAACTCCGGTACGACCGAAGACGTCGCGCTCGCGTACAGCGCCCGTGCCTGAAAGGCATCCAACCAGGTAAGCGACTGGTAATTCTGACCGATCTCCTCACGCTGGGAGCGGATCGTTTGGGTCAGCTCCGCAAAGATCCTGAGGATCTCATCTCTTTCCTCGTCCAGCAAGGACGCTACCTGGTTGTTCAATTCGACCGCGTTCAGCGGTTCTACGTATACTGACGCGCCGCTTCGAGAATGATCGTGAACGATGCCGTCAAGAACGCCCTTGAACTCCGGCCTCAGCAGGATCACATACCGATCGTTTCGCAAGGTCACATAGTCTTCTTGTACAATTCGCGCAAGGTCCTGATCCCTCACGATGTCTTCCAACCGCTTTCGGATCCGGTCCCTGACAGAACGCATGCGTCCGTGAATCTCTTCCAGGCGAGGGCTTGCCGAAGATCTCACCATGCCGTGCTCGTCAAAAACTCGCCGTATCCAGGATTTCAGCTGCGGCAGAGGAAGAATATCCGCAGCTCTTTCCCTCAAGAGATCGAACCGTTCTTCCAGTCCCTCCAGTCGCTCCTGTACGAGATCCGAGATAGACAAGACGTCCGCCACCGCGAGAATCTCTTCCGCGTCGAGCACCGTTGCGGCGTTTTGCAGCTGCCCGAGAATACCCT
This sequence comes from uncultured delta proteobacterium, assembly GCA_963760985.1. GTDB lineage: Bacteria > Desulfobacterota > Desulfomonilia > Desulfomonilales > Desulfomonilaceae > JACRDG01. The sequence continues at coordinate 73,426 of CAVXFM010000008.1, forward strand.
CCATAGGAACAAGATCGCCCAGGCCCAATACGCCATAGAGACCGATCATTTCTTTGAGTTGGCTTACAAGCCTCAGCTGAGTGCCGATGAGCAAGAGGTCATCCAGGGGCGCAGAAGCCAGAACAGCTTCGCTCCCCGCCGCGGAGGCTGCATAACCTGCCACCTCTTCCAGGACGCCGGGCAGTTCCAGGACGCTAAGACTCTCAGAAATAATGTCAGGAAGTGATTCGTCAGACACAGGCATGACTTTCAGTCAGACTCCACTCCAGATAGACCACGAGAAAACTCCGTGTGGGCGTTGAGCGGTCAGTCTCGCTGTCAGCGCCGCACGGGGATGCCTTCCGCGTGCAAATACTCTTTAAGGTCGCGGATCGGGATTTCCCGATAGTGGAAGATTGACGCGGCCAGCACTGCATCAGCATTGGCGAGTAACACTGCATCTCGAAGGTGTGCGGCAGTGCCCGCACCCCCGGAGGCAATCACCGGGATGCTCACCAAGTCAGTCACGGCTCGGGTCATGGGAATATCGTACCCATCCTTTGTCCCATCCGCATCCATGCTCGTGAGAAGAATCTCGCCAGCGCCCAGTTCCTCCACCTTCGCAGCCCATTCTAGAAGGTCGATGCCGGTCATGGTCCGGCCGCCGTGAATCGAAATCTCATATCCGGACGGGGTATTACCCGTCTTTTTGCCGTCAATCGCCACTACTATGCACTGGCTGCCGAATCTGCGCGAGGATTCCCTGATTATCTCAGGATTGTTCACCGCTGCAGTGTTCAGCGAAACTTTGTCCGAGCCGGCTTTCAGGAGAGCCCTTATGTCGTCGGTAGTGCGAACTCCGCCGCCTACTGTAAGGGGCATGAAAACCTCGTCCGCGGTCCGTGCAACCACGTCCAGGATAATTTGACGCTTTTCGTGCGACGCGGTGATGTCCAGGAAAACCAACTCGTCAGCACCCTCTGCATCGTAGTACCGGGCGTTTTCCACAGGATCTCCGGCATCCTGAAGATTCACGAAGTTCACGCCCTTGACCACCCTGCCGTCTCTCACATCGAGACACGGAATGATTCTTTTAGCGAGCATCTGATCCGCCTACCAGCTTAACGACCTCTTGCAGGTCGATTGCGCCCTCATACAGGGCTCTTCCTATGATAATCCCGAGTACTCCATCTTCTTCAAGGGGGAGAATCCGCTCCACATCCGAGACCTTCGACACCCCGCCCGAGAGAATCACCGGGCTGCGCGTGCTCCGTGCAAACTCTCGCGTTGCCTCTATATTCGGCCCTTGCATCATACCATCACGCTCGATATCCGTATAGATGAACCATGAAGGAGGACATTTATCGTACATTGCTGCCAAGTCAGAAGCCTTCATGTTGGTGGACTCGGTCCAGCCCTCGACAGCCACGTTTCCGGAACGGCCGTCTATTCCGACAGCCACCTTCCCTGGAAACCTGGCGATATATTCTTGGACTCGCGCAGGCTCCCGAGCGGCAAGGGTCCCAAGAATCACCGTGTCAACACCGCAATCCAGGTATTGCTCGATCGTGTCGGAGCTTCTGATACCTCCGCCGACCTGAACCGGAATTTTGACCGTATCCACGATTTGCCTGACACAGTCGAGATTTAGCGGCTTTCCCTCTACCGATCCGTCCAGGTCAACCACGTGCAAGCGCGCAGCGCCTTTTGCCGCCCAGCGTCGCGCCATTGCTGCAGGATCATCCCCGAACACGGTCGATGAATCCATCCGCCCTTGTCTGAGCCGCACACACTTTCCATCCTTGAGATCAATTGCGGGGACTATGATCATGAATTCCTATTTCCTGGAATAAAAAAACCCCCTTTCGGGGGCTTTTTTATTCGACTATGACCTTCCTGCTACTCAACAGGCAGATAGTATACGAATGGGGGCCAAGGCACGATGAACTTCCACATGGGGACCGCCACAGGAATGGGAGGCGGAGCGCAGCTCATGACTGGCATGGGCGGCGGGGGCGGCTCAGGATAGCTCATCTTGACGTCGATTGTGGTCTTCAGGCCTTTTTTCTTGAATACCGGCGGTTTCACTTTGGCGGGAAGGCACATGCCGCCCACACAAGCTGGCGCCGCTGCCGGCATCAGCGTTGGCTGAGGAGCCGGAATTGCACCGGTATATGTCTCGGCCCAAACCATACCCGCCGCAGCCACGACGACCAGGATGAAACCGAGGATTCCTAACTTTTTAACCATACCCACATCCTCCTTTCGACAAAATCCATTATATCTGCGTAACCTTTATTTCCTCGCACACAAGAGCCTCATCTACAGCCAGCACTACTTCATGACCTTAGTCGGCATGGGGGCCGGCGCAGCCATGGGCACAGGTCCGCAGGCCGGAGGGCATCGCACATAGTTAGCCTTGACATACACGCACCGAGGAACCTTATGCGTCTTGCAGCACCAATCTTTGTAGGTCCAGAAATGCTCTTTCCTGATCTCAACCACGGGCACCAGCCACTCATAACGGCCAAGAGCCAAGGGGTTGGGGAAAGTCTGGGGGTTTCCGAAGAAGGGTAGCGGCGTACGCGGCCACGCGATCCCGGCGAGATAAGGTGCAACCACTCGGACCGATCTCAACTGCGCAGGCACCGGAGCGATCTGCTCCTTTACCTGAGAGTAGCTGGTCTTGGCTGGACCACAGAGAGGCGGGGGACACGGCGGTCCCGGAGGCATTACGCTAGGGCCCGTCATGGCAGGACCACCTGCCAACGAAATGGCTGAGCTAGCGGCGCACAAAGTGAGAACCATAAGGCTCAAGAGAAGCAAACGTTTAACCATACCCTCAATCCTCCTTTCAACAGTTCCTCCCGATAACTTTTCGGGAGACCCGTAAAAACATTTCCGGATCGAAATCCGATATTTTCAGGAATGTGTCTGTGGTATCAAATCAGCCACGGTGTGTCAAGCTCTTTTTTTTTGCTCCAACACTCGCTGAGTGACACGGCGCCTGGGCATCACCTGGATACCTTGACACAATCCAACTCTCCCTGACTTTGAACCCCCTCCCTAGGGGTTTTCGGCCATTGTTGGCTTTTTTCGACCGGACCAACGGTTTTACACTATGAACGATTAGTAGCAGATGCCTCCAGGCAAGTCAAGATTTTTTGAGTTCCTGAAGGGAATTTCGTTCCTACTACTGGTTTGTTGCCTCAGATCATCCCGTATCCCCCGTCCACGCACAACAACTGCCCTGTAATGTAGTCCGAGTCAGGGGAGGCTAAGAACACGAACGCGGGCGTGATGTCCTCAGGCGCAGCAAATTTTTTCAACAGGATGCGGTTCATGTAGATCTCCCGGAGTTTTTCATCCGAGCGGATCTTGTCCGTCATATCCGTCTCCACAATTCCTAGGGAGATCACGTTCGCACACACACGGTACCGAGACAGTTCACGCGCCACGCTTTTGGTAAAGCTCAAAATGCCGCCTTTGGCTGCGGAATAGTTCACCTGCCCTACTGTGCCTACCAAGCCGGCGACGGAACTTACGTTGATTATTTTGCCGTAATTCTGCTCTTTGAAATACGGAAACGCCGCCTGAATGCAGAGAAAGGGTCCTTTGAGATGTGCATCGACCACCGCGTCCCAGTCCTCTTCGGCCAATTTGTGGAGCATACCTGGACGGGTGAACCCGGCATTGTTGACCACAATGTCGACCCGGCCGAACTGCTCCTTGGCCAGAGCCATCATGCGCAGCACGTCTGCCTTGGACGCCACGTCAGCACGCACTGCGACGGCCTTGCGGCCCATGGAGCGGATCTCGTCCACCAACTCTTGGGCTGGACCTTCGCTGTATGTGTAATTCACCAGCACGTCTGCGCCTGCCACGGCAAAGGCTCTTGCCACGCTTCGCCCTACGCCTCTGCTGCTACCGGTGACCACCGCCGCTTTACCGGCCAGTTTCATAAGGCCTCCTTATAATCCGGTCGTCCCTGAACGGGAACCTGTAATCTCCCTTGGAGGGAGTACCTGCATTGCCAAATCGTTTTCCCACGCCCTGTCGCACCACCGCTACGGTCTCTGGTGCAGCGAAAGGCCGCTACCGCCTCACTCATAAATGGGAGTTTTTCTCCGAATGTAGTGTGCAACAAGATGGTGAAAACTTTAGCTCAATGAGTTTAACAGGGAAAAGCGCAAAAAAAAAGCCCCGAGAAGGGCTCGGGGCGTGAAAGGAGGTATGGATATGGGTTATCGTGTCTTGGGGCTCGCCGCGCAACCCACCGCACGGGCTGCCATGATGCGGAATATTTTGAGTTGGCGGTGTCGCTTGTCACATAACCCCTATAGCTTAGGACATGAACCATGCAAGAAAGGTTCCGTCTTTTTTGCCGAGTCCAAAATAATTCCCTGGAGCGCTCCTAGACTTGTGCGCACGACTCTTCCTCATGATGAAGCGCACGAGAACCGGGCCGGCGCCTTACATTCGTGCATCACTTTACATATAGCTCACAACAATAAGTTATTTAACTATCATTCTATCGCATCACTCTTAACAGAAGCACCTCGCTGCATTTTTGTCTTTCAGAGCGCGTCGCGCAAGTTTGCGGGAAAAGCAAGGGAGCGCGCAGGTCCCTGCGCGCTCCCTTGCTCAAACGCTGAGGAAAAGTCTCGAGTCATGTCATTGCACTTCGAAACGCGAGGAACGCGGGGCCCGAGAGGGGTCTCATGCACCTGGATTCGCGGGCCTTGCCTTGTGCCGAGTCAAGCAAAGTCCAATTCGGCACTTGCCTGTTCGCACGCGCCGGGTATTACGGTGTGTACACTACCACGAGCAATTTCGATTGCTTGGTACTCAAATTCCGGAGGTTATGTGAAACGCCCGAATCGAAATGAAGTGTCCCCCCCTTTTTCACCACATGGGTCGCCTCGCCGATTTGGATTTCCACCCGACCGTCGAGCACGTACACGAACTCTTCGCCCTCGTGCTTGTACGCAACCATTTCGTGCTCTTTCTTCGGCTCCATGGTGATGTGGTACGCCCAGAGATGTTTGTCTTCCGCGTCCGGGGTGAGGCTCTTGTACGCGTAGGCTTTCGTGCGTTTCAGATAGCTTTGCCGGCGTTCTTTCTTCCTGTCCTCTGCCAGAAGCGACGAGGAATCTACTGCCAGCGCCCGTGAGATTTGAATCAATGCTCCCACCGGAGGCGACACCTTTCCCGTTTCAATCTCCTGCAAGTATTCCAGGGAATATCCTGTTTTCTCGGCAACGACTTTGAGGTCGACCTGTTGCTTTTCTCTCATGGCTCGGATGCGTTCTCCGAGGCTCTGTGTTTTTTCCGACCGCTTGGGCATAACGCGTCTCCTCTAGAGTGCCTGACTCCAGAGCCCGTCTTGTCGAAAGTTCCCATGACGGGTCACTCGGACGCGGGCTCGGGGTTCATCGAGATTGGTAAGGGATCAGTACGTGTCCGGCCTTTTGCTCCCCTTGTACTTGGCAAGTTCGCGGGCTATGACCACTCTTTGAATCTGGTTGGTCCCTTCGAAGATCTGAGCTACTTTTGCGAACCTCATGTACATCTCGGGGGGATAGGATCTCATGTATCCGTACCCGCCAAGGATTTGAACCGCCTCGGTGGTCACGTGCATGGCAGTATCAGTGGCGAAGCGTTTCGCCATGGCTGCTTCCATGACGCAGGGCTCGCTGTTATCCATCATGGATGCGGCCCGATACACCATCAGTCGCGCTGCTTCTATGTCGGTGGCCAGATCCGCGACGAGGAACTGGAGCCCCTGAAATGTGATGATGGAGCGTCCGAACTGCTGACGTTTGTGCGAGTACGTCGAGCGCGTAGTCGAATGCTTGTTGTGCGAGGCCCACAGAGCACGCGCCGATACTGATGCGACCGCCGTCCAGCGCGCTGAGCGCCATGTTGAAGCCTCTTCCCTCTTCGCCGAGCAGGTTTTCCGCGGGGATGAAACAGTCATTGAAGATAAGTTCCGTGGTCGGAGAGCTGTTCATGCCCATTTTTGGCTCATGCGGCCCAAAGGTGAACCCGGGCGTGCCTTTGTCGACCACGACCGCGCTGATGCCTTTTTGTTTGAGTGAGTCGTCGGTCCGGACCATGACCGCGTATACGTCTGCGACTCCGCCGCTGGTGACGTAGAGTTTGGTGCCGTTGAGCAGGTAACCGCCATCCGTCTTGGTGCACCGGCAACTGAGCGCTGCAGCGTCAGAACCCGCGTCACCTTCGGTCAGCGAATAGGCGCCGAGTTTTTCTCCCCGTGCCAGAGGTTTGACCCATTTTTCCCTCTGTTGCTCGTTGCCGTACCGGTAGATCAGGTTGGTCACCATATTGTGCACACTGATATACACCGCGGTGGCAAAGCACCCTTTGGCGAGTTCCTCGAAAATGATTGCCGCGGTGAGTCGTCCGACGCCGGTTCCGTCGTACTCCTCGGGCACGTACAGACCGGTGAAATCCAGTCGACCCATTTTCTTGAACGCGTCTCTGGAAAAGGTGGCGGTCTCTTCCCATTCGCGGGCACGTGGCGCCAGTTCTTTGGATGCGAAATCCCGAGCGGCTTTCCGGATGAGACGCTGTTCATCGTTGAGTTTGAAATGCATGAGTGATCTCCAGTACCTCGGCGTAGTGAGAAAACCAAATGTGATGTGCAAACTTCGAGTGTCAGGGCATCGCTTCGCGCGTGCCCCAAGTGGCGTATGTTCAGCGGGCTGATTGCAAGGTAAAGACTAGGCTAGGCCTCTTGTCTCATTACCGGGAATCGCAGGGTGAGTCAATGAAAAAGCGTGTGGGTCTGCGATCACTCAGTCATGGCCGGATCGAGGTTGTCCTTGTCTATGCGAGGGAGTCGTGGAGAAAGGCTTTCCAAGCCGCTCTCTCTCGTTAACGCAGTCGGCATTCCGTGGCATATCGCGCGATTGGCAGCGCATGCCCTTGAAAGTCTCTCCGACTTCTGTCTTTCTTTGTGGCTGACAAGACACGGGGGCTTGCACGAAGGCATCGGACACATCAGCGCGTCACTGCGGTCCGTCCGGCTTCCAAGGCGTAAGGGAGGGTACTCGAGATGACATCCACCGAGACAAAGGAAGCAGCATTGCCTGCCACCGTCAAGGAGGGGTCTGCAAGGTGTGAGTGCGCAACTGGCAGAGGCCCTGGGGCATCGGCTGGTGTCGGTGGTGCTGTACGGGGGCTTGGCCAAGGGCGAGTACATCCCTGACACTTCCGATGTGAACGTGATGATCGTATTGGACGACGTCCCGGTAAGCGCGCTTGACCGGGCTGCGCCGATCATCCAAGGAAGCGCACGGGACTTCCGCTTGGCGGCGATGATGGTCGGCGAAAGTGACCTGCGCCGATCCACCCAGGTCTTCCCCATAGAATTCCTCGACATGCAACGGTATCACCGGGTGCTCTGGGGCGAGGACGTGTTCACGGGCCTGACCATCTCCCGCGACCATATGCGACTCAGGTGCGCTCAGGAAATAACCAATCTGCTGCTGCATCAATTTTTTGTGCAGCGGGCGCATCGGCCCGAACTCATCGAGACTACCCTGACCCGGGCTGTTGGCTCGCGAAACACTGACATTGCACAGATTCTGAAGATGCGGTGTGGTCCACCCCTCGCATCTGATTGCGTCTCGGGTGGCGGTCATCCTGGGAAAAGCGTCAATTGTCGGGAGTCCTGCATCGGGGTCTCGTCCCAGGTGCGGCCGTCCAACTGTCTCCCGCTTTTCTTCTTGTTCGTGCCACCCCATTGTTTGAAGAAAAAAGGAACCTGCGCTGCCTGGCATTGATCCAAGACCAGGTGCACCCATGACGCGTCCATGGCGCGGGCTTTGGGACCGGATTCACCGCCCACGATAACCCAGTGGATGCCGTGGAGGTCCAGGTCGGGGATCGGCCCGAGCAGCGGCTCGATGGAAAGGAATTTGGTCTTGGCTCGGGTTTGCCGCAGGTGGTCTATACGAAACGTATAGTCAGCACGCTCCACAGTCACGCCCATCCACACGTTTTCAGGCCACTGCAGATTGGTGCCGTCCTCTATGAGCCGGTCGGATCGCTTGGTAAGAATCTGAAAAATATGTTGCGGGCATTGGGCCATCACTTCAAAGACCCGCCGGATAAACGAGAGCGGAACCTCGTGGTGAAACAGGTCGCTCATGGAATTGACGAAAATCCGTTGGGGCCGTTTCCAGCGCAGGGGAGCTGTGAGCATGTGTTCGTGAAGCGTGGGAGCGAATCCGTTTATGTAATTCGCCTGGCCCATGGCCTTGAGCCGACGGGCCATGCGTTCCGCGTAGCAATTGCGGCAGCCTTCGCTGAGCTTGGTGCATCCTGTCACAGGGTTCCAGGTTGACTCGGTCCATTCGATTTTGGTGCGACAGGTCATGGTTCAGGCTCGCCAGATGGTCCGGACCATGTCTCCAGGATTCCGCGTCACGCGTGAGCCCGCGGCGTAAGGCTGCCGGACCGACCGATTCACCCGCGCGCCGCACGACGGGTGGTACGGCGGGCCGGTGCTTTCTTGGGGAGAGCCTCAACGAAGAGCCTCGCCTTTTGCAGCCACTTGTCCAGTTCCGCTCCCTCGAAGCCGCTTTCCTCTACCATAACCCATCCCTTCATCGGGCGGCCCGTTATGTCGAATTCTCGTACAAAAGTCCTTTGCCGCGCGGCGAGGGCTTCTTTCTCGCCCAGTCGGAGAATCAGGAAATCTTTGTACACCCCGCAGAACATGCTGCCGTTCAGGAGATAACAGACGCCCCCAAACATTTTCTTGCGCACGATGTTATCCCACGCGAACACTATTTGCGATATACGGTCGTCAAGATACTCGTCGTAACTCATGACGGATCTCCTACAAAAGCGCGCGCTTAATCGCGCAGCTTACGCAGCAGATTGAGCATTTCCAGATAGAGCCATACAAGCGTCACCACGAGCGCGAAAGCGCAGTACCATTCCATGTACCGAGGGTATCCGCGCGCTGCGGCGGACTCGATAAGATCGAAGTCCAATATCAGGTTCAAGGCTGCGATCACCACGACGACCAGACTGAAACCGATTCCGATGATTCCGCTCTCATAGATGTAAGGAACTCGGACGCCGAAAAGGCCGAGCACCATCGAAATCACGTACACCAGGAGAATACCGCCCGTCGCTGCCACTACCCCTGCCTTGAACTTTTCGGTGGCTTTGATAAAGCCTGCGGTGTAGGCCGCGAGCATGACAAAGCACGTGCCAAAGGTTAGCGCTACGGCTTGGATCACGATCCCCGGGTACGCATTGTTCAGTATTGCGGAGATCGCGCCCAGGGCCAATCCTTCAAAGCCGGCGTACAAAGGTGCCGTGAAGGGAGACCATGTGGGCTTGAAGGTCGTGACCAGGGCTAAGATCAGGCCGCCGATCAGGCCTGCCCACACCCAGACCGAGGCCGTAGCCGGTTCCCGCAACACCGCATACCACGTCCAGGCCGCTGCAATGGTCACCAACCCCAACAGCGCAATGGCTTTGTTCGCAGCGCCCGTTACCGTCATCGTGTCGCCGATGGCTACCCCCCGTTGCACACGGGACCATACGTTTTCACCCAAGACAGGATTTGACGATTTCATTTTCCCCTCATCTCTGCGCAAAAGATGAGTCACTGTACTGGCAGGCCTGGACCGAGTCAAGGTTCTGTGGCAATGCGTTCTCGGAGTACGTCGTGGCGGAAGACACAGAATGAGTCAAATGAGGGAAGGGGCCTGTTTGTCGTCGCCCCTGCCTCATGGTATGCTCATACGCACATATATGCGGTAATTCCTGTGTGCGCAAAAGCAAGTAGATCAGGCGGCATGCCGCCTGCTTGCCATGCCACCTGAATTGGTGCACTCCGGTATAAGGGGATTCTGATGCGTGTGACCGTCCATATACCCGACAGTCTGGGACCGAAGCTCAAACAGGCCGCTCGGCATGAGGGGCTTTCCCTTTCTGCTCTCACTGCTAAGGCACTGGAGGCCTATCTGAAACGGAAGAGGAAGCAAGAAGCAGGGAATCGGTTGCTGGAGCTGATTCGTCCCGGCTCCATCTCCCCTGACGTCTGGGATGAACTCGAAAAGAGCAGGATCGATGATCGGGCTTGACACGGGCTTCTTCATAGAGCTGATGAACGGTCGGAAAGAAGCGATAAGCCTCTGGAAGTCCGGGCTTGATGAGGAAATGGAGTTTGTGGTCTCCTCGTTGACCTTGTTCGAGATCGAGCGACTCGGCGTGAAGGGGAAACTCAAGGATTGGGAGGAGGTGCTCCACGCGATCCACAACGCGACACTCGTGGGGTGGCTGGATCGGGAAATGCTCAGTCTGGGCTCTCGGCTGTCTCATGGTTTAGGAATGCCCGCGATGGACTCGTTGATCTTGGCGTCGTTGGTCTCCCATGGTGCCGCGAAATCTGGACCACAGATTCCCATTTTGAGGTTTACCGCAGTAACAAGGTTGTGGTCAGGAATCTGCGCAGGGATGAGTAGCTGTCCGCAGGCCTCCCCGCTCATCAGCGTTTCCTATAGATCTCGCTGCGAATGTTCACGTCCAAGATCGTGACGACCTTATCCGGATCGTTGACACGGTACAGGATGCGGTAGTTTCCCACGCGGATCCGAAAGATTCCCTATCTTTGCAGAGAGCTTCTTCACACCTACTGGTCGGGGATTGCCCGCAAGCTGGCTGATCCTTGTGCCGATGGTCGGCAAAATGTCCAAAGGAAGGTTACGGATGTGACGGGAGGCTTTCTTGGAGACTTCGACGAGGTAAAGCTTCGGCACCACGTTTACAGCCCGAGTTCACTCTTGAGAGATTCCCAGGAGACGGCCCCTTCCTTTTCGACTTCCTCCAGAGCTTTCCACGCATCGAGGAAGTCCTGTCTGTCTTCGTCCGTCTCCAGACGGTCGAACTCTCGCTGTAACTCGGGATCCTTAAAGGTAGGCGGGCTGATTCGTTTTTCTGCAAGCGACATATTCAGGACTCCCTTCGCTCGATCCGCTTCCATATCTATCAAGGCCGACACCGAAAGTCGGTCGTTTGTTCGTTACGCATCGACATCTTCGAGAAGAGGGACTTGCGAGGACCTCTCGGGCAGGCAGGATGCTCTTGCTAACCGGCACTTGCGCATCATCGAGCAGAGCGAGGAAGACCATCGCTACCCCGATAGATGCTTCATGCGCATGATCTTTACGAGCACTCCTATTTTTACGTCATCAAGAGGAAGGAGGGCCCGGAACCCGGAGGTCCATAAACCTTTCGTCGATCTGGACGCCAAAGCGCTCGTGAACGAGCATCATGAGGTAAGAAAGGCAACTCTGCATGAAACGGATGTCATCGTCTCCATTCGGAAGCCCAGCTACAGGTCCCGTTCCATGAACGATGTCGTGCCGGAGCTTATCGAGACTCTCCAGGCGGCTCTTATCATACGAGAATTCCCTTATTGGCCTGAAGTTGGCGTCGGGTTGGCACACCTCAAACATTTTTTGAACTTTTGCCATGAGGGATTCCCTTTCCAGCTTATTGAAATAATCATCTAACTTTTGCCGGAACAAGCTTTCATAGGTACTGTTTCGAACCTCCTTCAGGCTTATCTTCTTTTCGCGCACGAAGCGTTCCCACATATTAGGACTGGCTTCGGCGGTAACCCGGCAAAACTGAAGTGCAGCATCGTCCAAAACCGAATGAGCGAATATCAGGGAAGCTGCATCGACATTCAAGAAGAAATCCCGTTCCTGGATTTGAACCCCCGCGTCTACCAAGGGCTCCCAGTTCGTAGGTGGTCTCGCATCCGGCCTATTGGGGCGCAGAACGCCCTTCCAATACGGATTGGTCCACAGGTCTTGCATCAGCAGCATGGTGTCATCTCTGACTTGATTTGCAGAACCTAAACCCCATATGTGCCAGCTCGCGAAACGAAAATATTCGAGCAAAGCTTGTCATGCCCCGCATGACGGTTTCTGTGAGGAGTTTGTTTGCTGATCTTACGTTGGCTGGCTCACCCGTATGCGTGTTCATGGCCTCAGCCCCCTTCAATCCGTTTACGTAGCGAGTTCCGGTGACTTCATCGTAAATCAGTTGAGCCAGCGGCATTCGGTCGCTCGACTCGGTTTGTGGCAAGCCTGCCCGTCGGCCAACTCGAGATACTGACCATGTAGGAGTCTCTCAACACTCCATGCCGTACATGAGCGCCATCTGGCCACTCCGATCTTTTCGGCCGGACCGGTGGGCCGAGCCAAGGTCGCAACGAACAAGGACCCTGTGCTCACACTCTGAACGCTCGAATCAGCATGAGGCGACACTGTTGGGCAAGCCAGCAGTGGCACCTGGCGACAGGTGATGGTTCAGGCTCACTTTGGAGGAAAAGTCACGACGACATCATCGCCGAACGTGCCCTTGCGTCTCTTGTTGCTCGGAGGATCGGCCACGATTCTTCCGGCGCCTTCCAGTTTTCGGAGAGCCTCCTTGTAGTTCCTCTCCACGTACGGTGTCTCCACATTGTGCCGATCGAAGATTTCCTTCATTGTAAGGTGCTGCCCCGCGAACCGAACCAGAAGCATGTCCTCTAAATCGTCGAGAGGACGGAAGAAGGGGAACAGCGTTTGGAATTGCTCACCGGCAGGAATATACTCGAATGACGGGACGCCTTGCTCCGCCTTGGATTGCCGGGCCATTATGTCTTTCATGATTTTGTAGCCGAGTACATTCTTGCTCAAGAAGATGAGGTAATGACTGGTGCGTCTGCCTTCAGCGCTCTTGAAGCGAAATGGCAAGACGAATTCGGCGCCTATCTCGTTTAGGGACTTTGTGAACTGGTCGATTACCGTCAATTCTCGCTCAAAAGGCCGCAACCCCTCCAACGTTTCCCGCAGTTGTTCCGCGTGTTCCTCGCCGAACAGTGCTTCCATGTGTTGTTTGAGCAAGGGGTTACTTCAGAGCAGGATTGACCCGGTTATAGTTGAAAAACATTATGCCGTCACATCCCCAGCTTCTTAGGAGTGCTCGCACCAGTCTAAGGGACAGACCTTTGTAGCCCCAGGGATCGATAAAGAATAGCGTCGGGACAAGCCTGATTTCTTCAAAAAGATTGGCAATCTTGTCTCCGACTTCTTCGTTATAGACTTTGGGTTGGAATGTCAGTAGGGAGATATTCGGAATTCTCGCGATTTCTTCCTTCAGGGATCGAGAATAGGAGGGGTCCTTGTCATTGAAGAGCGTGACCAATGACTCCCGCAAATCGGAATCACGGACGGCCTGTTCCAACACCCTTATGGGCGTGGAGACCGTTCCATCTTTGTACCGCCCGGGTCCGCAGAAAAGATCGACATAGGCTATTCTAGCCTTTCGGCACCGTTTATTCCTTAGCATGATGGCGGCCCACGCTTTGAAATAGTTCTTGACCAGCGTGGTCTTGACCAAGGACTGCTCTTTGCTCTCCTCGAAGAATTTCTCAACCATCATTGAGCCCCTTCCCGTTTGCGCACTCTCGGGAACAGCACCTTCCGGCGCAGGACTTCCTAATTACACGATGGTCCGAATTGTCCTGCAAATCCCGGAGCACGGCCAATGAGAACACCCGGTGCCTTATGAGCCTCTCGCAAAGGACGGAACCAAGTTCTCTTCCCGTTCTGGAAAAACCTATTCGGGAGGCATGCACTCATCTCGCTCGCTTTCGCCACACGCTTCCGAACATCTCTGAGGCTTGTGAATCACGACGCTAACTCCTTGACCAGAAGCGTCCTCTTGGTCAGCCGAAACGCCGGGGCGATTCCGGTGTTTGCAGAAGACTTTCCTCAACGCCTTCTCTTACTCTGCGATGTGAGCAGAAGCCTTTCACCGACATTATACAATCTTTATCGTACAGCCAGGATCGGTGACAATCATGCAGTTGCCATTAGACCCGAATCCACAAAACGCTATGTGCTGCGCTGGCGCAAGTCGGCTAATGTAGGAACCAGGAAATTCATGCGGTGTTCTCGGGCAACTTCAAATCGTGTTGGTATCCTGTTCGTGCATTTCCTTCTTGTTTTCGCGGGCTCGGTGGGTTCGGGGCTGCGACCATGGCGGTCGCGAAGTCCAGGAGTTTTCGGAGGGGGTGTGGGGGAACCCTTTTGCAAAAGGGTTCCCCCACATTCTTCTCTCTTCTCTCTTCCTCGCTCTTCCCTCTACCTTCTGTCTTCCTCAGTCCGCCTGTTTACGGAGGAAGGTGGGGATATCGAGGTCTTCTTCGGTTTCCACTGCGTAGTCTTCCGCGAGTCCCAGGTGTCGGCTGTTGCGTTCTCTCTGGGTGCGACGGATGAACGCGGGAGCGGCCGCATTGCGCGGTCGAGCGGGTATGACGGTGCGAGCGTCGGACCTATCGGTTCTCGGGTCGTCCACGGTCTTGGACACCGGTCGCGGAGCCGAGAGGGATTCCGTGTTCGCGCCCGTGGCCTGGTCCTGTCGGCCGAAGCCGGTGGCTATGACGGTCACGTTCACTGCATCGCCCATTTCTTCGTCGATCACCGCGCCGAAGATAATGTTCGCATCCTCGTGCGCCTCGTTCTGGATCACGGACACTGCGTCGTTGATCTCGCCCAGACCGAGGTTTGACGAACCGGTGATGTTGATCAACACTCCACGTGCGCCGGACATGGACACGTCCTCCAGCAGCGGGCTGTTGATGGCCATGCGTGTGGCCTCTTCCACCCGGCCCTCGCCGATCGCGGAACCGGTTCCCATGAGCGCGACGCCCTTTTCCTGCATGATCGTTTTCACGTCCGCAAAGTCCAGGTTGATCAGACCGTTCACCGTGACCAGGTCCGAAATGCCGCGCACGCCCTGAAGCAGCACGTCGTCAGCCTTGCGGAACGCATCCAGGAAGGAAATATCCTTTTTCAAGGACAAGAGCTTCTGGTTCGGAATGATAATGAGCGTGTCCACTTCGCGGCGGAGCATCTCTATGCCCTCTTCCGCTTGGCGCATGCGCTTCTTGCCCTCGAACATGAAGGGTTTGGTCACTACCGCAACGGTGAGCGCTCCCACTTCCTGGCGGGCGATACGCGCGATCACCGGAGCGCCGCCTGTCCCTGTGCCTCCACCAAGACCCGCTGTCACGAACACCATGTCCGAACCTTCGAGCGCGTCCCGGATATTGTCGTAATCCTCGTTCGCGGCGATTCTGCCGATCTCGGGGTCTGCTCCCGCGCCCAAACCCTTGGTCTGCTCGCCGCCAACCTGGAGCTTGAGCGGAGCGAGATTGTTCTGAAGGGCCTGAGCGTCAGTGTTGGCCGCAACGAACTCAACTCCTGAAAGGCCCGACGTGATCATATTGTTGATCGCGTTTCCGCCGCCGCCTCCTACACCGATGACCCGTATCACTGCATTGCGATTGGATTGCACTTCAAAGTCCAGCATTGCCGGCACCTCCTCCCATGAAAATCTTCGCCCTTCCCAACCTTCTCCAACAGCCTGATAGTAGCCTGTCGTATAACAGGTTCCTCTAAGTCGGACAGACTAGTCTTTCCCCTGGCGGATCTCACAAAACCGAGGGGATCCGACGACATCGCACCGTCACCCCGGGAAAGCATTGCGTTACGCAACAGCCTTTTAAAAGGCCTCAACGAACCATTGCCGCATTCGGCCTACCACTCGATCGAACATGCCCCCTGCTTCGTAGCTGGGCACGGCCTCGATGCCCTTGTTCCTTGCGCCCCAGAGCACCAGGCCCACGCCCGTCGCGTACACGGGGCCGTTCACCACATCAACCAGACCGCTGATTCCCATAGGATATCCGAGCCGTACAGGCAAGTCGAAAAGTTGCTCAGCCAGCTCACAAATTCCTTCAATGGCCACGGTTCCGCCTGTAAGCACGACCCCGGAGGCTACCCCTGAAACCAGGTTATAGCGCTCCAGTTCTCGCCGAACCAGGCCAAGGATCTCCTCGATTCGAGGCTCGGTAATGTCCGCCAAAACGGACCGAGATAAAATACGCGGGGCACGTCCCCCCACCCCGGGCACGGTAATCGTCTCGTCCTTGTCGACTAAGGAGCCGAGCGCACATCCGTATTTCTTCTTGATGGCTTCCGCCTCGACCATGGGCGTGCGGAGACCGACTGCGATGTCGTTGGTCAGTTGCTCGCCGCCGACGGAAATCACCGAGGTATATTGAATGGAACCCTCTGAAAAGACCGCGATGTCCGTGGTGCCGCCGCCTATGTCCACCAACGCGACACCCAATTCCTTTTCATCAGGGGAAAGCACCGCCTCTGAAGCTGCCATCTGCTGCAAGACCAGGTCGTTGACCTTTAAGCCGCTCCTCAGCGCGCATCGAATAATATTCTGCGCGGCAGAAACCGCCCCGGTGACGATATGCACCTTGGCTTCGAGACGGACACCAGCCATGCCGATGGGCTCCTTGATGCCCTCCTGATCGTCCACCATGTATTCCTGCGGCACAATGTGGATGACTTCCCGATCCGTGGGTATGGCCACCGCGCGCGCTGCGTCGATGACCCTGGCCACGTCCACCGGCGTGACTTCACGGTTCTTGATGGCGATCACCCCGTGGGAATTGATCCCCCTGATATGTCCGCCGGAAATCCCCGCGAAGACGCTCTCAGCCGGACAACCCGCCATGAGCTCCGCGTCCTCGACGGCTTTCTTGATGCTGGCAACCGTGTGGTCGATGTTCACCACCACGCCTCTGCGTAAACCGCGAGACGGCGAAGTGCCCAGGCCGATAATGTCCAGCATGCCGTCTTCGTTCACCTCGCCGATGATGGCGCATATCTTGGTCGTCCCCACATCGAGCCCGACGACGATGTTGTCGTTTCGTGACATATTCCTACCCCTGGCCCTGGAGGCGTGGCTTGTCCCATCGGACAAGGGCACGATCCTCGAAGTCGAGATTGATGATTCGAGCGTGTTGCCATTCCCCCCTGTGGGTCAGGAACCTCTTGAGCCGCCCGTATCGTTGGATTTTCCGTTCAAAGTTGTCTTTTCCCAGGACTATGGTTTTGCTGTCCACGGTCCGGAGACTCAGACCGTCGTCAAGATTGAGCTGAAATTCAGCGACAGCCGATGAATCGATACTCTTTCCCGAGCGATCCACAAGATCCAGCACATTCAGGCCCAAGCGCACCATTTCCTGGATCTCGGGTCCGCGGGATTTCAAGTCTTTCGCACTCACCCCCGTAAACAGAGGGAAATGCACGGAATCGCCCGGCAGCACCCGAGTGAACAATTCTGCCCGCTCATCAACGTAATAGAGTTTCTCCGCGGCCAGGATTGCCCTGGGGGTTCTCTCTTCTATTTCGATGATCAACGACCCGGGAAACCGGCGGTACACCGACGCGGAGCGGATCCACGGATGGCGTTGCAGCCTCTCCGCGATGGCGCCGAGGTCCACGGTGAGCAGGTTGATGCCTGCCACGGTCTCTGAGGCTTCGACCACTTCAGCTCGCGACAAACGCCGATTACCCGTCACCTCCACCTGCTGGAGGTTGAAATACGGCATGTGCAGGAAAAAGAGATACGCAAGGAGCAGAGCCAGGACCCCGTCGATGGTGAGGCCTACGATGAGCACCCCTTTGAGAAAGACGCGGTTCCTCTTGCGTGCCTCGCTGGTGTCGGCCGGCTCCACGTGAGTGAATCTCTTTTCCGAGATCAAAGGGCTGCTCAGGCTAGTCATGAGAGGCATCCTCCCCGAGCACGCGAATTTCCAGTTCCAGCTCGATATGCTCTTTTTCCTTTACCGTGCCGCGAACGATCTCGATCAACTCCAGTACGTCCGCGGCCCGAGCGTTCCCGCGATTGATGATAAAGTTTGCGTGAACCTCAGAGACCTGAGCGTCCCCGACCGTCCTGCCTTTGAAGCCGAGTCGATCGATGATTGCACCCGCGGGATTGTCCGTAGAGGGATTCTTGAACACACAGCCCGCGCTCGGCTTATCCCATGGCTGCTGGCCCCGACGTCGCGCTCGTGCGGCTTCGAGATTCGTCTGGATGGCTTCGGGGTCGGCCGCGGCAAGTTTCAAGGTCGCCTCTGCCACCACGGCCGAGGAGGGCAGTTTCAGGAAACGATATCCGTACCTGAGGTCTGCTTTCTCCAGAATAGTTTCCTCTCCGCGATCGGCGAGCAGCTTTACGAAAATCAGGCTATCAGCCACCGAGCGCCCACCCGCACCCGCGTTGGTGACGACCGCGCCACCGAACGAGCCTGGTATGCCCCAGAGCCATTCCAGCCCTGTCCAGCCCAGCTTGCAGGCACGTGACACCACGGCAGCCAAAGGAACCCCTGCCGCGACAGTCACCTCCACATTGCCCGCACCGTCTTCTTCGAATACCATCCCGCTCATCAGGGCTGTCCTGAGTACCACGCCTCGAAAGCCCTTGTCCCGGAACAGCACGTTGGTTCCCGCGCCGAGAATCATCCGGGGAATGCCCTGGTCAGCCAGATAGCGAAGCACCTCCGCGAGTCGGGCTCCATCCTTGGGCTCGACTACGAGGTCCGCGGGTCCACCTATCCTGAAGGACGTAAAACGGCTCAGCAGCACGTCCGTCAAGGCGCTTCCGTGAACAATGCCTCGGATCTCGTCAATCTGGCTGGGCGAAAGGATCACGCGTCTTTGTGCTCCCTTTTCCTGAGTTCTTCGAGGATAAGCGGTCCCATATTGGTGACGCTGCCCGCTCCCAATGTGATGATCATGTCGCCGGGCTCCAAATCGTGAGCCACCGTGGCAGGCACGGACGCGCCTTCGCCGACGAATTTGACCGTTTTGTGGCCTCTGCTGTGAATCCCTTCGCACAGAGCCATTCCGGAGACTCCTGGAATGGGCTGCTCGCTCGCGGGATAGATGTCCATAACATAAAGGAGATCCGCATCGTGAAAACACGTGAGAAACTGGTCGAAAAGGCCGCGAGTGCGCGTATATCGGTGCGGTTGAAAGAGGACCGCCACCCGTCGCGGGGCAATCTGACGCGCGGCTTGTAATACTGCTCGGATCTCCGTGGGATGATGTCCGTAATCGTCAACCACCGTTACCCCCGCGGCAATTCCCCGCATGGTGAAGCGACGGTTCACCCCTCCGAAGGAGTTTAATGCCGCTTTGGTGGTCTCGAACGGCACGTCGAAAATGTCCCCGATAGCCACCGCGGCCAAGGAGTTGAGCACATTGTGCATCCCAGGCATGGGAAGGCGAATTTCTCCGAGCTCCTCATCCTCTTTCAGGACCGTGAACCGGGAGACGCCGCCTTGCAAGGTCGGTTTCCAGGCACGAAACAACGCCTGCGAAGACAACCCGTACGTGATGACCCGTTTCTTCACGCATGGGAGAATGTTTTGAATTTCCGGATCGTCCAAACACACCACTGCGAAACCATAGAACGGAATCCTATTGATGAACTCGAGGAAAGCCGCGGTAATCTCATCCATGGACGCGTAGCAGTCCACGTGCTCCAAATCCAGGTTCGTCACCACCGCGATCGTAGGAAAGAGACTCAGGAAGGATTTGTCCGATTCGTCCGCTTCCGCAACCAACAGATCGCGTTGGCCGAGCCTCGCTCCGCTGCCGAGGGTGTCGAGTTTTCCGCCGATAACCACCGTGGGATCCAGTCCCGCGAAGGAAAGGAGAGACGCGACCATGGACGTGGTCGTAGTCTTCCCGTGCATGCCGGCCACTGCAATAGAGGTCTGCATGCGCATGAGTTCCGCAAGCATCTCCGCTCGCGGGATCACCGGGATCATGCGCTCACGTGCCGCGAGGATCTCCGGATTGTCCGCTGCCACCGCGGAAGAAAACACCACCACATCCGCTTTTTCCAGATGCTCCCTACTGTGACCGATCCACACACGTGCGCCGAGCTGTTCCAGTCGTCGGGTCGCGTCGGATTCGCGGACATCCGAGCCGCTCACGCGGAAGCCCAGCGCGAGCAGGATTTCCGCGATTCCGCTCATTCCCACTCCGCCGATCCCGACGAAATGCACGTCTTTGACCCTCATGAATAGAGTTCCGATCACGAACGGCTCCTTTGGATCTTCACGAGCTCCGCGGCAATCGCACGGGCCGCAAAGGGTCGTCCGAGTTTCTTGGAATTCTCGGCCATGCTCTTCAGAAGGTCCGGTTTTTCGACCAGAGTGCGTATCTCTTTTACCAGGGCTCCGTTCTTGAGATCCTGGTCGCGTATGACCCGTACAGCCCCTCGGGACGCAAGTACGGCTGCGTTCTTTGCCTGATGGTCGCCGATGGCGTAGGGGTAAGGTATGACCAGCGCAGCCTTGCCCAGCGCGGTGATCTCCGCGAGAGAACTCGCGCCGCTCCTGCACACCACGAGGTCAGCCCATCGATAGGCCGGGCCCATGTCGTTGATGAACTCGGTAACCTCGGCCTGAATTCCTGCCTGGCGGTATTTTTCTCTGATCTCGTCCGCAACCCCCTGCCCGGTTTGGTGCCGGATGCTGAGGTGGTTCGTTTGAGGCGCGAGTGCATCCAGGTTGTCCGTTATTGCCTGGTTTATGCTGCGCGCTCCCCTTGATCCACCGAAAATCAGGATGTGGAAACGGCTGCGATCTTCTACCTCTGAGGTCTCCTTGAGAAGGTCTTCTCGCACGGGGTTGCCCGCGACCACGGATTTCTCCGCGGACGGAGCCGGTTCCGTATCGTCCCACGAGAGGAAGACCCGATCCACAAACCCGGAGAGTAGGCGATTGGTAGTACCCATTACAGAGTTCTGCTCCTGAATGGCAGTGGGAACCCTCATCAGGACTGCCGCTGCCAGCGTGGGACCTGATGCGTACCCGCCCACGCCCAGCACCGCAGTAGGACGGAACGCCCGTATCACTCCGAGAGACTGGATCACCCCCAGCGGAGCTTCCAGCGCTCCTCGTAGGGTGTTGAGAATCCCCGCTTTTCGCATACCCCTCGCGGTGATGAACCTGATGGGAAATTCGGTCGCGGGGATGATCCGCGCCTCGATGCCGTGCTGGGTGCCCACAAAAAGGATGTCGCCTCCCGGGTCCTGCTCCTTGACCGCCCTGGCAACCGCCAACGCGGGGAATAGATGCCCCCCGGTGCCGCCCCCGGCAATGAGTAGTCTCATGGCTTGTCCTCCGCTTGGCCCTCTTGCGAGGACCGGGCAATACCCATGAGTATTCCCAGACCGGCCAGATTCATGACCAGCGAGGTGCCACCCAGGGATACCAGAGGAAGAGGCAGCCCTTTGGTCGGCAGCAGCCCCATGGCCACCGCCATGTTCACCAGCGCCTGCAGTCCGATGAGAGCGCTGATTCCAAATGCAAGATGCCTTTGGAACGTGTCTCTGGTCCTGATGGCCACTACCAGCCCACGACAGATCAGCAGGTAGAACAGCAATATCAGAAACACAACCCCCATCATCCCCAGCTCCTCACCCACCACCGAGAGAATAAAATCGGTGTGAGGTTGCGGAAGATATCCAAGCTTCTGGATGCCTTTGCCCAGCCCTGCTCCCCACACGCCTCCGCATCCGAACGCAAGAAGGCTCTGTTTGATCTGGTAGCTCGCATTCTGGGGGTCACCCCAGGGATCGAGGAACGCCCTGAGCCGGGTCAGGCGGTACGGAGCGCTTATAGCAACCTGGACAAGGAACGGCAAGCACAGTATCACTCCGCCGATCAAATGTTGTGCACGCACGCCCGCCACAAACAGCATCAAGAAGCCTACTGACGTCAGGATTACTGCCGCGCCGAAGTCCGGTTGCAGCAAGATAAAAAACACGACGATGCCCATGACAAGTACGTGGGGAAGAAAGCCGGTGGTGAAGTCTCTTACGCTCTCTCCTTTTTTTGCCAATGATCCGGCCATGAAGATGATGAACGCGTATTTAATGAATTCAGAGGGCTGAACGAAGAAGCCTAACGGCATACGGACCCACCGGTGAGCCCCACCCATCTCCACGCCGATGCCCGGGACAAAGACCAACGCGAGAAGGATCAGGCCAAGGCCCATCATGGGCAGTGCGGCCCGTTTCCACACATCGGTATTGACCATGGAAAACACGCACATGGCACAAAGTCCCAGCAACATGGCCAGGGCTTGCTTCTTGGCGAAGTAAAAGCCGTCGCCGAACTTGCCTGCGGCAATGTTATAGCTTGAGGAGGTGACCATCACGATGCCGATGGTGAGGATCAGCACCACCACGGTGACAAAGAACGGGTCCAATCCCCGACTTCTTCTCGACGGGATCCCAGTTTCGTGTGGATTGATCGCTACGGCTCCTGCCATCTTCTTATCCTGAACTGTCGCGTGTCAGCGCAACTTCAACGTGCTTATGGCCATCAATGCCAGTACGACCGAGATGATCCAGAACCGAACGATCACCTTGGGCTCGGGCCATCCTTTTAACTCGAAATGATGATGAAGCGGCGCCATGTTGAAGATCCGCTTGCCTGTCGCCTTGAACGAAGCTACCTGGAGGATCACCGAAACCGCTTCGATCACAAAGACACCGCCGGCAATCACCAAAAGGATCTCCTGCTTGGTCACCACCGCCATCGCGCCCAACAGACCTCCCAGCGAAAGCGAGCCCACATCGCCCATGAACACTTCGGCCGGATACGTGTTGTACCAGAGGAATCCCATTCCCGCGCCCAACATGGCTCCACAGGCCACGGCCAGCTCGCCCGAACCGGGGACGTACGTCACTTGCAGATATTGAGCAAGCTTCAGATGACCCGAGACATACGCAAACAACAGATAGGTTGCCCCGCAGATCATCACAGGTCCTATGGCCAAACCGTCCAAACCGTCGGTGAGGTTTACCGCGTTGGACGCACCGGCAATCACCAACGCCACAAAAGGAATGTACCAGATTCCCAAATCCGGATTGAAGTGCTTGAAAAACGGCACGGTGAGTGTGGTCTTGAACGATGGATCCAGCCACAGCACGAACCCGACGATGCATCCGATGACAAGTTGCAAACCGAGCTTGCGTGTTCCCGCCAATCCCCTGTGGCTTTGCTTGGTCACTTTGAGGTAGTCGTCCAGAAACCCGATTGCGCCGTAACTCAGCGTCACTGCCAGCACGATCCAGAAATAGACGTTGTCCAATCTGGTCCACAGCAGACAGGAAACCGTCATGGCAAAGAGAATGAGCAGACCGCCCATGGTGGGGGTGCCGCTTTTCTCCAGGTGGCTCTTGGGACCGTCGTCCCGCACGGTCTGTCCGATCTGGAACGCGCGCAAATAATCCACCACAGGACGACCCAACAAGTAGCTGATCATGAGCGCGGTCAGCGTGGCCATGACCGCCCTGAACGAAATGTACCTGAAGACATTGAACAGTATCAGCTTGGAGCCCATGGGGTACAGCAAATGGTAGAGCATGGGCTAATTCTCCCCGACAATCAGGTTGGCCAGCATTTCCATCCTCATCACACGCGATCCTTTGACGAGAATCGCTCCAAATGAGCTCACGGTCGGTGCAATGACTTTCCATGCGGCTTCTTTGTCGGCAGCTACGAAGACCGCAGATTTGTCTCCTCCCGCGGCCACAAACCCTTCCGCAACAGCCGAACCGAACGCGCCCACGTGAACCAATCGATCGATGCCGAGTCGTGCGGCTTCCCGCCCTATTTCTTCATGGAGCGTCTGTGCAAGCTCCCCAAGCTCCATCATGTCTCCGAGTAAGGCCAGTTTTGCGCGACGTCCGCTGCCGGCCAGCACTTCAAGGGCCACTTTCACGGAAAGTGGGTTCGCATTGTAGCAGTCCTTCAGCAACGTGCGATCCCCTGCCAAGTGCACGACCTCCATACGCCACGTAGGAGGAGTGAAACCGGCCAGCGCTTCCGCGATATCAGGCAATCTCATGCCTATGGCACTGCAGGCAGCTGCAGCAGCCAGGCAATTAGCAATATTGTGAACTCCGGGCACAGATACGTGCACCTCTTGCGTGCCCTCGGGAGAGATCATCTGAAAAGAGGTTTCTGCCCCAAAATTTATGGATGAAGCCCTGTAATCGCCTTTCTCAATGCCGAAAGTGACCACACGGCACGTACATTCTTTCAACAGCGGGTCAAGCCACGGATCTTCCGCAGGAACCACCGCGACACCTTTTTGCGTGAGTGCGGAGACCAGCTTGAATTTCTCTTGCGCGACGTTTTTCACAGTTCCTAAACCTTCCAAATGCACCGGGCCTATCGTGGTGATTACCGCAACATCAGGGCACGCTGCACGGGCAAGGTCGTCCATCTCGCCGACCGTGTTGATGCCCGCCTCCACCACTGCAGCGGTGTGATGCAGATTCAAATTGAGTACCGTCATGGGCAATCCGATGAGATTGTTGAAATTGCCTTGAGAAATCAGGGGACGATGCGACCGCACGAGTGCGGTCGCAATCATCTCCTTGACGGTGGTTTTGCCCGAGGATCCAGTCACCGCGATCAGGGGGATGGGATATTTCTTACGGTGGGCTGATGCAAGGTTAGACAAAGATCGGAGGGTGTCCTGAACCTGGATCAGGACATAGTTGGTGAGATGTTGGGGAATGTCCCTGGTGATATCGCGGTGAACAAGGCTTCCTCGGGCTCCGGCTTCCAGGGCCGGAAACAGAAAATCATGGCCGTCATGGCTTACGCCCTTGATCGGCACAAAGAGGTCATTCTCTCGGATATCGCGGGAATCGGTGGACACCCCGGAGAATGTCGCGTCAGGATCGCCGTACAGGATTATCCCTTGGCACGCTTGGGCCACTTGGGCTGCTGATAATGTTCCTGTTTCAGCTCTCATGAACGGTTTTCCTTCGATCCGGCGTTCAGGTCCGAGAGTTTCTTCAATTCGTCGCGAAGCGCCTCCCGATCGTCAAACGGGTACTGCACTCCGTTGATTTCTTGATAGGTTTCATGTCCTTTTCCGGCCACCAGCAAGATGTCTTGGCCTTCAAGGTGTGTCACCGCCCAGGCTATTGCCTCGCGGCGATCCGGCATGACCCGGTAGTGGCCGGGCTTGAGCGGTTGCCCGTTCGCATGCGGGCAAGAAAGGGCAAATCCATGCGCTCGCACGCCTTCTTCTATCTGGCGGATGATTTCCATCGGATCCTCGGAACGAGGGTTATCCGAAGTCACCACCACGAAGTCGCTTCCTGCGGCAGCTTCCATGCCCATGAGGGGCCTCTTCGCGCGGTCCCGGTCCCCACCGCATCCCATGACCGTGATAATGCGGCCGGAACGGATGGCCTGAAGCGCATC
This sequence comes from uncultured delta proteobacterium, assembly GCA_963760985.1. Lineage (GTDB taxonomy): Bacteria > Desulfobacterota > Desulfomonilia > Desulfomonilales > Desulfomonilaceae > JACRDG01. The sequence continues at coordinate 98,630 of CAVXFM010000008.1, forward strand.
GAGCACGTTTTTCAGCGCATTGGGTGTATGCGCGTAATCTACGAACACGTGGCCACGGGATGAAGGGATCCGTTCGAGCCTGCCGGGAACCACGCGCATTGCCTCGATGCCTTTTTCCACGGCCTCCACAGGAATATTAAGACCCTCAGCGACCGCGACTGCTGCCATGACGTTCTGCAGATTGAAGGCCCCCGTGAGCTGGGTGCTTAGGGAAACGAGCCCTCGGCCGGTTTCCAAAGAGCCGGTGATTCCTGACGAACCCAGAGACACTTCCTTGGGCCGCACCTGAGAGTCAGCTGCACTGCCGTACCCGATGACCGGCAGATCCTTGATTTCTCCCGCGAGTCTTCTCCCATACGGATCGTCCAGGTTTGTCACCACCACCGGGCGTTTCTTGGAAGACCCGGGCAGGAGCTGCGTGAACAAGAGTCGTTTTGCTTGATAGTAGTCCTCAAAGTTGCCGTGAAAATCCAGATGATCCTGGGTGAGGTTCGTGAACACTCCCAGGTCGAAGTGACATCCGTCCAGGCGTCCGAGATGCAGCCCGTGAGATGACACCTCCATCAGCACGTGCGTGACCCCCGCGTCGACCATCTCCGCAAGCATGGATTGCAGGTCGGAGGCTTCTGGCGTCGTACGTGAGGCTGTTCGTTCCTGGTTTCCCCACCGATAGGTTATGGTGCCGATTACGCCGGGAAAGCCTCCCGCGGCCTTGACAATGGCCTCCAGGAGAAACGTGAGGCTGGTTTTCCCATTAGTTCCCGTGATGCCTACCAGGACCACGCGTGTGGTGGGAAAGCCGAATATTGCCGCAGCAGCCTGGCCGAGAGCCTTCCTGGAGTCGGGAACGCGAAGCCACGGAATGGTAGACGCCAAATTCGACGGGCAGGGACGCTCGGCAAGCACGGCAGCAGCGCCTGCTTGCACTGCACGTGCGACAAAATCGTGACCGTCAGTTTTTTCCCCGGGAATCGCCACAAAGAGCCATCCTGGTCGGATCGTACGGCTGTCATGGCTCACGCCGCGGACCTCGACGGATGTATCGCCCGTCAGGCTCAGCGTTTCCAAAACAGCAGCAATGTCCTTCAAAGCAGCAGTCACGATGGTTGTCCTTCAAACGAGACCTCGAGAGGTTCGCCTTCTTTGAGCACGTGTCCGGCCTTGGGTTTCTGGCCCACGGCAATGCCCGCACCTTTGAACGACGGGTCGCACTTCATCTTGCCGCACGCGTCGAGCACCTGGCGCATGTCGAAGCCATTCAGATTCGGCACGATCCACTCTCCCTGATGGGGGCCCTTTCGTACCTTCACTTTTTTTCCGGGAACCAATCTTGCACCGGTACTACGCGATTCGGCCGAAGCGAGGATCAGCTCGGCTTCGTTCGGTCGGCTCCCACAAAGAGCAAGAATGCCCTTGGCGATTTTACGGAACACAGGAACTGCCACCCTGCCGCCTGTCTTGTGCTTTCCTGCAGGTTCGTCCACCACCACGAGTATGACAAATCGCGGCTTGGTGCCCATGATCGCGCCAATGAACGAGGCCACATATTTGTCGCGGGAGTAACCACCGGCAGGGTCTGCCTTTTGCGCGGTCCCGGTCTTTCCGATAATGTCTACCCCGCGTATGAATGCGCCCTTTCCGGTTCCTTCCTGCACCACCCGCCTCAAGATGTGCACGAGAGTCTGTGAAGTGGACTCTTTGATCACCCTTCGGACTGCAGTGGGAGGATTGTCCCGAATGGTTTCGCCCAGAGCGTTGGTCATGCATTTCATGAGATGGGGCGTGTACAAGACACCGCCGTTTACTGCCGCGGCAAAAGCCGAAGTCAGTTGCACCGCATTCACGCTGATGCCCTGGCCAAAGGCAATATTGGCCTTGGTGAGAACCGACCAGCGGCCCGGCACAGCCAGAGACCCCGGCCTTTCACCGGGAAGATCCACGCCTGTGGTTGACCCGAACCCGAAGCCCTGGATATATCGATAGAATTCCGTCTTCTTCAGCTTGTCCGAAATCTGAACCGCACCTATATTGCTCGATTGAACGATGATGTCTTCAAAAGAGAGATTCTTGTGAGGCACGACATCGTGAATTTCCGCGCCCTTGTAGTGAAAAAGGCCCCGGTGACAGTCGAATTTCTCCGTGAAGTCGACCCTGCCCAGGTCCATCGCCGCCGCGGCCAGAAACACCTTGAAGGTGGAACCGGGCTCGAAAGTATCCGAGACTGCCCTATTGCGCCTCAAGTCGGCTGAGGTCTTTTGGAACACGTTGAGGTTGTACGATGGCGCCACCGCCAAAGCGAGGATCTCACCGGAATCAGCGTCTTGGACGATCGCTGTACCGCTCTTGGCCCCTTCTCTTCGTACCGCTTCCTCCAGCTCTCTTTCTGCCACGTATTGAATATTGCGATCCAAGGTCAGGTGAAGATCGCGCCGTTTGGGAACCTGACCCGTAGCTGCAAACATGACCGGCCTGCCCATGGCGTCTCTCTGGGCTGTCACCGGGATCGGGTCTGCCTTGAGATCCTGATCGTAATACAGTTCGAGTCCTTCCAGGCCCCTTGAGTCCATGCCCGCAAAACCCACCGCATGCGCGGCCAGTTTCCTGAGAGGATAGAAACGTTGATACTCCGTTCCCGTGAACACGCCGGGAATATCAGCTTTGGCTATCCTGCCCGCGATAAAAGGGGATACGCGCCGGGCCAGCCAGACGAACGGCTTCTGCTCGTTCAATTTCTGGGCGACCTCTTTCTCATCCATTTCCAAGGCTTCCGCGAGAATCTTCGCGGCTTGTAGCTTATCAATCACTTTGCGCGGCCTCACGTACACCGAGGTCACTTCCATGCTCGCAGCCATTGGCTCACCAGAGCGGTCCAAAATCATGCCGCGACGCGCTTCGAGGTGAAGCACCAGCTTCCGCTGCTTTTCTGCTCGTTTCTGGAGCACTTCCGCGTCCGATACCCCGAGCCGATACGACCGCACGATCAAGAACACCGTTCCTGCAGCGAAAAGCACTGCCACCGCGGCGATCCGCACAGCCACCCAATTTATCGGTTTCGTGTCACGGTACATGGACCACCTTCCCCATTTCGGGAAGTGCCAGGCCTATCTTGGAAGCCTTCTTCTCCAGTTCGCCGGGGGATTGAAGCGACGCGATCTCCAACAGCAATTCCCGGGTCCGTTTCTTCAGCTCTCGGTTCTTCCGGTCAAGGATCGATATTTCATAACCGGTTTGAACCATTTGCATTCTGGTCCACACATAGTAGAGGCCCACAAAGAGCACCGCTATTGACAACGCCACGGCCATGAAAGGACCGAAGAGACGCCCACTCACCCTGCTCGCGACCACGCGTGCCCAGCAACTCACCTGGCCGTTGAGTTTATCCAGCGATTTGGGTGTGGTTTTCATTCGCTGCGTCCCTTTGTGGGGGCGATCTCGCGCCCCGTCTGGTTGCCGAGGGCCTTAAGCACGCGTAGCCGAGCTGATCGCGCGTGGGGATTGATCCTGATTTCGTCGAGTGACGGCCTGATCGGTCGAGGTGTCACGATCAGCCACTGTTCGGGTTCTTTCTTCTTGGCCCTGAACGCCAGTTTCACCGCTCGATCTTCGAGAGAATGGTACGAAACAATGCACAGTGAGGCGCCAGGAGCTAGGAATTTTGGTATATCCTCAAGAGCTTTGTCAAGGTTCTCAAGTTCGCGGTTTACCGCGATCCTCAATGCCTGAAATGTTCGCGTTGCAGGGTGAATCTTCCCTCGGCGCCTCCCCAGAAGCTTACTGATGAGTTCCCCAAGATCCAGCGTGGTTTCCAGCCGGCCCCGATCGTGCGCGTCAATGATACCGCGAGCTAGCCTCTTGCAATACCTCTCCTCTCCGTAGGTTGCAAGTATTTCCTCAAGTTCCTTTGCAGAAATTCTTCGCAAGTAATCGATCACTCGCTCTCCGCCACTCGTGTCGAATCTCATATCCAAAGGCCCTTTGAACCGGAAACTAAATCCTCGGGCCGGGTCGTCCACCTGTTCCGAGCGGAGCCCCAGGTCCAGGACGGCTCCATCCAGTGCACTGATTCCCTGCGATTCCAGGATGGTTCCGACATCTTGAAACCCTCCGTGGATAGGCACAAACCGCTCTCCGAAAGACGCCAATCTGATGCCCACAGCCTCGACCGCCGCGGGATCCAGGTCCAGCCCCACCACACGGCCATCCGGCTCGGATGCATTGAGAATGGCCTCGGCATAGCCACCGTCTCCAAGCGTCCCGTCCAGATACACCGCGCCGGGTCGAGGCATGAGCGCTTCAAGCATCTCTTGGAGAAGGACAGGTACGTGCACGGGAATCACCCTTATTCTTACGTGACTCGGCTCAACGCCGAGAAAGGTTGAGATCTCCCTCCTTGTCGCCCGGAAGACGGCGCAGGCAGGGAGCGTGGCTTTCTTGCTGTCAAGACCTCATGGCCCCGGGCGTGCGCTACGCGAGCGGCACCTCGGTGAGGCTCGGCGGGCCGATAATGGCTTCGTGTCTTCTAAATTAACCATATATCCGGGTAGTTCACTTGTCAAGATCTTTTTTCACTTGAAGTACTATTTCTTATTTATTATAATCATGAGCTTTTTATACATGAAATCGTTTCGCGACACTTCCCCGCATACTCACGGAGCACGGAAACGACGGCACCTCGCCGGTCGGGGGGGGGGGACCCTTGACAGGAGAGCGATTGCATTCGCATGAAAGGCTGCGACGGGGCTGCTCCAGCAGACCTTGGCATTTCAAGGTTCCAGGAAATCGTCCATAGAGTTCGATGGGAACGGTTTGTGCCTTTTGGGGCAGGGACGACTCATCAAATTCAGGAGCGTGAATCGAGGGCGCAACGGAGAGGACTGCCTTGTGATTTCTCTGTCTCCGGACTCTCGTACCGACGTGTCTTCTGGCGTACGACCCTGGCGGTAAACCTCTTTCGCTACGAACGGCCCGGTCTGACTGCGCCCCAGAGGCATGCCGCCCGCAGACCAAAGTCTCTTGCGCGATCGCGCATCGGTATAATGGTTGGTCCCTTTGATTCAAGAAGGGTTCCCGAAAGGCAGGAGTAGGGAGTCGCGAGATTCCTCGCGGGTACTGTCTTGCACGCCTGTAACAGGAGGCATATACTCTTTTTCCATCTGACGGAAAATTTTTCACTTGGAGGTTCAACTATCATGGGTGCGTGCAAAATCACCTTTTGCCAGTCTTGAAGCTACAGGCCCAAGGCAGCCAGTCTGGCGCAGGAATTGGAACACGAACTGGGAATTAAACCGGAACTTGTGGGATCCAGTGGTGGAGTTTTTGAAATTGAATATGGGGGAAAGCTCGTATTCTCCAAGAAAGCCATTGGGAGATTCCCTGACGTGGGCGAGGTGGTCCGTTTGATCAAAGCTGAGAAGTAAGGCGTCCCATGGACACTGCCGCAGAAGAGTGCGGGGCGATACCCTGCTGCGAGAACAGCGCGGGTGCAAGGGGGTAAGCGTCTTACAGGAACGAGTGCCCCCTGCGCTGCGCCTCACAAGCGTGTGCTTGCCTGCGACAAGGTCGCTCTACGTTTCCGAAATGAGGGGAGTCGCCCTGAACTAGCCCGGGCCCCACAGGGGTTTGGCAATCCTTTTCGGTAATCGTTCGGTGCGAGCCTTTGCTGAGCGTGGAGAATCAAACCACAAAGTACGAGGACACGAGAAAGTCAAAAGCCAATTCCCTCTTTTCTTTGTGTCTTGTGGTTGGTTTATTCCCTATCCCTCGCGAAGAACCCATACCTTTTGCGTGAACGTGATCAATGCCTGTTTTTTCACTTCTTTCAGGTGGGATGTACATGCTCCGGGGAATCCGTTTTCTGCGGTCCCACCGGGTGCTCTGGAAATATGCGGCTGCCCCGGTAGCGCTGAGCGCAGCAGTGTTCTTCGGCTCGTATTTTCTCATCTATCGTGTGTACTCACGTTTTGCCGCTTCACTGGAGAGTATCCATCGATTTGGCGAGGTGCTTTACTATCTCGCGCTCGGAATGCTGATCGCATTACTCCTTCTGCTTTCTTTTTTTCTCTTCGGCAAGATTGTGTCAGCCCTTGCCGCTCCGTTTAACGACATGATCTCGCAAAAGACAGAAGAACTGTCATCCGGTTTGCAGCAGGAACAACCCTTTTCCGTGAGCGCTCTCTTTAAGGATGCGGGCCGTTCTCTGGTGCATGCGTTCAAGCTGCTCGCCCTGTATCTCGCATTGCTGGTCGGTTCGCTGGTTTTGCTGTTGATTCCCGGCATAGGAACGTTTCTCTATGCCGCGATGGTAGTGCTCATTTCTGCGTTGCTCTTTGCATTCGAGTATCTTGGTTACTCGATGGATCGCAGACGATTCTCATGGCAAGAAAAGACCAAATTCTTCCGCACCAGGCTTGAGTCAGTGTTGGGGTTCGGCTTGGGTGTGGTCGCGGTGGGTTACATACCGGTGGTCAATGTGTTGCTTATCCCTGCGGCAGTAATCGGGGGAACGCTCCTCTTTGTGGACCTGACCGACGGCGAAGCAGGCACCGACGAGAAACGCTCATAGGAACTGGCAACGGCAGCGGGTAAAACCGCAATGTGGAGCGCAATACATGCACCGCGGCAGGAAAGGCGTCGCACTCGTGTGCGAATCGGCCTTTAAGATATCGCAATTCTCGATGCGCTCCACTACTGCAGCTCAGAACGTCCTCAGCATGTAATCCAGGGCGCTCTCAGGATTGTTTGGGCTGCGCTGCAGATTGTCAAAATCAGCCCATCGGTTGTGTTGATCCCACCTGCGAATCATCCGAGGATCAGGGCTCCAACGTCGGTAAAACGTGTTGGCAGGCGCCTGATTTGCGGGTGCACGTGGAGGATAATACGCGGGCGGCTGATAGGTTGGCGGGTAATAGTAATACCCGTAATAGCCGTAATACTGGGCCTGACAGACCCAGGGCGTCAAGAATAGTGTGGCCAAGACCGCGGCAACGATGATTCTTTTCATGGGTCTGCCCTCCAAAAGGGTGAAAGATCCGACCGTTGAGTGGTGCGAGAGGGGGGACTCGAACCCCCACAGGTTGCCCCGCCGGATCCTAAGTCCGGTGCGTCTACCAAATTCCGCCACTCTCGCCTCGCATAACGAAGGCTTCAGCCTGATGCGCCGAAGTCCCATCTCTACAGACACTTCATACGGAAAAACTTTCCGATAAAGTTCCCCATATATAGCGCAATCTTCACACAAAACTTTGGAAAAATCAAGACTCGCCAGAGCTGATGCCCGCTCGCACAGGCGACTTGCCGCAGGAAGGTTTCACCCAGCTCACCTCATCCTACCCGATTACGATACCCTATGTACCCGTCAGCATCCTTAGTCCGCCGAACTCCCTGTTGCCGCGGAAGCCACTGTGGCGAAGGGAAGATTCACTGCCAGTCGATCCGCGAGTTCGACGAAGATAGGCGGAATCTTGCCACGCGGTCTTTCTTTGAGCGAGCGCATAATCCGCCACAACTGCACCTGTGCGTCGACCAGTTGCACCTGGATATCGAGGTTTTCAGTCAAATCCAAGAACCTGAGGATCTCCCTCGCGGTGCCTTCTTCTCGTGGGGTTCGCTCGAGATCGCGCAGCAAGGCAAGGATGCGGTCTTTGATCAGTCGCTGCGCTGGCCCCATGTCCGGCTCGAGTTTCCAGGATTTCTTCTCCGCCATTACCGTTTCCAACATGTCCGGAAAAGTCCCTCGCGCAAGCTTACCCACTTCGGTAAGAAGGGCGCGCTTCAAGACAAATCCGGCAGCAGCGAGAAAGGTTCCCGGAGGCTGCCCGTCATGATCGACAATGATACGCGCCAAGTCTTTGTGCTTGGCATAAAAGGTCTCCAACAGCATCGCCTGCTCCCGAAACATTTTTTCTGAAAGGGTATCGACAATTTTTCGACGCTGATCGACGAAAAGATCCCGGAGGGAATAGTACCTGCTTGGGAAATACCTATCCAGCTTGCGGATCAGTTCCGTGGAAGACTGCCGCCGAAAAGTCCCTACCAGGTCGCGTGTCATGGCAACACGTTCTGTCTCTCCAAGCGCATCACGCACTGAGCAGCGCAGATCGACCCCTCCCAGGTGAACCACGGCAAACGTGAATGTTCTCTTCTTCAAGAGCGTCCGACTCTCCACCGACACCGTGCCGATCAACAGAACGCGTTCACCGGATTCCTCCCGACATTGATCGAGCAATTGCCTGTCATAGCAGTAGAGGCTTCCGCATGGAGGAAGCTCCTCAAAGAGCGAAGAAATGGCTACGTGGGCTGCTACGCGCGCAAGGCCGGTGACCTGCGGCATGATTTTCTCGCGAAAAATCTCATCCCCTCGTAAATGCGGCCGCACGTTGCTCTCCGCACAGGACAACTCTTGAAGAAAGTCTCCAATCAGAGAAGGATCGAACGGGTGTGCGAATTGAATCGCTCTGGCAGCGTAACTAAGGATTTGTAAGGATTCAATGCCGGAAATGTCGTCAAAGAACCAGCCACAGCTCGTGTACATGAGCATCCGATTGCGCTGCATCTCCCACAATTGCAGGATCAGCTCGCGTTCGTCTTTCATCAGGTCCGGCTTTGCATGCGCGTCCAGAAAGGAATGGACCGAGAGAGTGGGGTCCAGAATCACTTTAAGGTATTGGTCTCTGCTGCCCCATGGATCCTTGAGAAGAGAGCCCCCTTGTTCGAGAAAAAGCTTGTCTACCCGGTCGCGGAGGCGATCCAGAGCCGCCCGCAGGGGCTTTCGCCATTTCTGATTCCAGTCTGGTCTTTGGGAGACCGAGCAGGAACAGTCTTCCTGCCATCTGCCCACTCCGTGAGCACAGCTCCATGACGAGTTTTCAATGATCTCCACGTCAGCCGACGGTGGATGCTTTTCCAAGAACTCGCCGTAATTGGTGAGCCGCACATGAGGCTCAGCTTCAAGGCGTTCCAGCGCGTAGGCGAGGCCCATTTCTCCGAACCGGTGATGGTGGCCGTACGACTCACCGTCTGTCGCGATGTGGACTATCTGCGGCCAGGATCTGTCGTCCGAGAATCCCCCCAGGAGTCGGTTCTTGAGGTTCTCTCCGCTGTTGAGAAGCTGCTCGAACGCGATGGCGAGCGAAATAGGAGCGTCATAAAAGAACAGCACAATGGACCTTCCTTGAGGAAGGTGACACACATACGGTCGCGAAGGGTCGATGGAATGCGGGTTGAGCTCGGTCCACCGATCTTTTGAGGAGGTCCTGAATCTCTTGGCCTGGTGCGGCGCAAGTATGGTAAATCGGATGCCGTTTGTCGCCAAGATTTCGAGGGTTTCTTTGTCCACCGCGGTCTCGGGGAGCCACATGCCCTCTGAATCTCTTTGGAAGCGCTTTTGAAAGTCGTCCAGTCCCCAGATCACTTGAGTATTCTTGTCTCTGGAGGAAGCCAACGGCATGATCAGGTGGTTGTAGGCCTGAGCGAGAGCGTTTCCATGACCCGATCGCCGTTTGGCGCTGGCAGCGTCGGCATCCAGGACGGCCTGATAGGTTTCTTGCGCGTGTGTTTCCAGCCATGACAAGAGGGTGGGCCCAAAGTCAAAGCTGATGAATTCATAATTGTTGATGATGTTTCTCAGGCGGCCCTGAAGATCAAGCACTCGAGCCTGAGAGTTGGGCGTATAGCACTCGTACGTGATCTTTTCGTTCCAGTCGTGAAAAGGGTAAGCCGACTCTTGAATCTCGATCTCTTCGAGCCACGGATTCTCTCTGGGCGGCTGGTAAAAGTGCCCATGGATGCAGACGTTGCGCAGTGGGTGACTCATGTAGGTATGTCTCGTTCCCCTCAAGTATCGTTTGGAAGGCCTTGCAATTCGCCGTGTTGAAATCCATTGACCGTATGCGGTCCCGAGCCCCAGACTCCCTGTCCCCAAGTCCTACGTTTCCTCAGAATCCAGGGTAGCCAGCCATTTTATTCGGCCATGGTACGCAGGTCAAGCTAAAGGCAGCGCGTGTGTGCCAAGGCATTTCCGACCCGTCATACCATTGTGCGCAGAACCGAGCGAGGCACCCACCCCCCATGCCTGCTCCGCTTTGAACCGAGAACCTGCTTGCGCTTCGGGGGCATAGCGGCTGCTTGGGAGTACGGTCTGATTGGCAGCGCCATGCTATCAGCGCCTGCCTCCAGGCGATCCGGCGATTCATCGAGACTTGAAGTCGCGGAACGCGGCGAGCGCTGCCCGGGTGAATGCCTCGATTTTCGCGAAATCCCTGGTTCCATCCGATTTCTCAAGGCCCGTGTGCGCATCTACGCCCGCGGGACGGACAAGGCGGATGGCTTCGGGAACATTCTCCGGAGTGAGTCCCCCGGCAAGTATGACCGGGACAGACGCGACCTGGACGATCCTCGCGCTGATGCACCAGTCGTGCGTCAATCCTGTCGCGCCGATGTGGCCGCTCCTCGCATCCAGCGAATCGAGAATGATCGCGTCCCAGAGCCGAGGAGGGAATCGAATTGCCTCCTGGACCGCGTTTTCTCCGGAAACGGTGACACGACCGATGGTCCTGACATGGGGGCACCATGTGCGGAAAAGAATAATTTCCGTGTCCGAAATCCCGCCGTGAAACTGCACTGCGCGACCTTGGACTTGTTCCACGAGTGCGCGGGCTTCTGCAGCACGGGTCAAGTACGTTATTATTACAGGAAGAATTCTTTGGGGGGTTTCCCGTACCGATCGACGCGGCTCTGGCTCGGGTGAGATTGTCGTGAATGCCTGAAGGAAGCTCGAGGGTGAAGCCGAGAGCGTCCACGCCCACGCGGGAACAGAACAGGGCTTCTTCCAATGAAGAAACCCCCGCGACCTGAACACGGGGCGGCCACGAGGAATCGCTTGCAGGCTGTGGGACTGAATGCGAGGTCAGCACCACGCACCTCCATGACCTGACGGTCTTCGCAAGGAAAAGGAGAAAAGGGCCGATTCGACCCTTGAAAATATGCCACGACTTACCGAAAAAGGCTCTATTCGCAAACCATCAGGATCAACAGCGCGCGTCGCGCTCGTGTACCCCAACACGTACCGGGTCGGCATGGCCAATCTCGGGTTCCAGGTAGTTTACCGGTATTTGAACTCGCGGAGGGATTTTTCTGCCGAGCGATTCTTTGCGCCGGATGCCACTGAAACACATGAGTCTCCCCGTGTGCCGCGTTCCGAAGAATCGGATCGCCCGCTAAAGGACTTTCCTCTCATCGCGTTCAGCGTGCCCTTTGAAAATGACTACCCGGCTGTGCCGCGAATCCTCCTGGCCGCGGGAATTCCGCCCCTGCAGCGGGACCGCTCCCCATCGGACCCGCTCGTGATCGCAGGCGGAATCTCGGTTTCCCTGAATCCTGAGCCTCTTGCGCCTTTTGTGGACCTCTGCTTCATCGGCGAACTGGACGACGATCCGGATTCGGCAGGTCCTGCTTTTTTCTCCCTACTGGCCCAGACTTTGTCTGCTTCGTCCGCGACGTCCTTTGACCGCAAGGATTTCCTGCGTCTCTTCCGTGCGGTGCCGTCGGTGTACGTTCCGTCCGCGTATAGCTTCCTCGAGGGAGACGACGGGATCATTCGCGAAATCCTGCCTGAACCCGGCTTCCCGGAAAGAGTCAAGTCAGCAAAAAGAATGTCCAAAAAGAGCACGGTTCCTGTGTCGGTGATCTTTTCCCCCGAAGCGGAATTCCGCGACAACTTGCTGGTAGAGGTCAATCGTGGATGCGGCAGACGATGTCGGTTCTGTGCCGGTGGGTGGGTGCATCATCCTGTCCGTTACGCGCCTTATGCACAGATTCGACCGGAGATTCTCAGGGCGATTCAGGACAACCGAACCGTGGGCCTTATTGGATCAGACCTGGCAGGCCACCCGGAGCTCGCGAATATTCTCACGGACATTGTGGATCGCGGCGGACGATTCTCTTTGTCGTCCATCAGGCCTGAAGGTCTTACTCCCCGAATCATTGAATTGCTCGCGCGAACCGGACAAAAGACGGCCACTCTCGCACCTGAAGTCGCGTCTCCTCGCATGAAAAAGGTCATCGGAAAAGAGATCGCCTCAGATACCTTTTATGAACTCGTGGACAAACTGGTTTCCGCTGGGATACCCAATGTACGGTTCTACTTCATGGTCGGCTTGCCCACGGAGACCGAAGACGATGTGCAGGCAATCGCAGATTTCGTGCGAGCCGCACGCGGCGCGTTTGTCCAAGCATCGAGATCCCGAGGCAAGATCGGCCGCATCGGCGTGCAGATCAATCCGTTCGTCCCCAAACCCTGGACACCGTTCCAATGGGCTGCCATGTTCACGCGCAAGGAATTGGACGCGCGGTTACGGCTTCTCACGCGGGAATTACGGAAAGAACCCAACGTGGTGGTGCGTCCTGAGCCGGGAATTCAAGCTGTTATGCAGGGTCTTTTGTCACGAGGAGACCGAAGAATTGAGGCAGAGATCCTTCATGCGGCCATTCAGGACCGGAGATGGAGGAATTCCTTTAAGAAGGAATCCGCGACCACCGCAAGGTACGTATATCGCGAACGCTTGGCTGATGAGATCTTTCCCTGGGATGTGATGGATCACGGAATATCAAAGGAAAAATTGCGGGACATCTATGTGAAGGCCCATGACCTGGAGGGTCACCACGAACCGTGAAAATGGCACCCTGTCCAGCGACCAGCGGGAGCTGGCAAGTGCTTGAAGTTCTTGGGGATGGGGGTTTGGGGGAAGGTTGAACCACGCCACGCACGATTTATGGCAACTCGATCTCTGGGTGTGCGGTGCCGAGACTTTCCGCGATCGTCCGGGGTGCGGTGCGGCGGCCGGAATTCCGGACAACTTCCATTTCAAGCGAGGCCATGGTCCGGTAATATTCGGTGCGGTCGAGTCTCACGTCCTGCTGCGACTGGCTTATTTGCTCAGTATATTGAGTGCATCCACCGCTCTCGATTCTCTTTCCGTCCGGCCGCACGATGAAATGCGGTATTCCGGCCAGACGGCAAATCATCGGCCTATGCTGATAGAGAATGCACTTCCCGTAGTAGTTCAGCGCACATACCGCACCACGGTACGCCTCCCCATACGGATCATCCTCTTTGGCTGAGATCATCGCGCGGCACCTGGCCAGTACCTCGCGCTGCATGGCCGGGTCGAGGGTGTTGAAGCCCCGTCTCAGATAATGCATTTCAATGAAGGTGTGAAGCGTCAGGTCCACCGTGCAGCACCTCACGCCGTCACATCCTTCGCACGTCAGCCCGATTGTCTCGGCAATCGCTTGGTAAGCGCCGTCTATCTGTTGATAGAGCTCAATGAGACGGGGTATCAACTCGTCCCCGGATAACATGGTTAGACTCCCAAAGACCGGGAAAAGGCGCGTTGCGGCGCGCGTTCCGCGGCCTCGCACACGTATCGGATGCCCTCCGGTTCACATACAGGTGCACGTGAACCAGCGGAAAGCCGCTTGATCAGTCTTTCCAAGTGATGGCTTCCTCGGGACAGGTGTCGATAGCTTCCTGGAAAAGTTCCTCTGAGCACGCGGTCTGGCTCGTGACCTGGCCTTTTTCGGTATCTTCATTCAGAACAAAGCAGTCTTCCGCTATGGCCGCGCATGTGCCGCATCCGGTGCATGCCTCTTCATCGATAACCACTGTCCTTGCCATTGTGTCTCCTTTCCACATTTTTGACTTTGGTGTTCAAGAATAAGGAATCTTAATTCTGTGAGCTTTACATCTTCCGTATTTTTCAGTCAACCCCTATTATCGTGAGTAATCAGTAAGAACTGCCTTTTTTTGCCCTTGGGGCCCTGATACACGGGAACTTCTTTCTCGCGGGCTTGCCGCGTGGGCATGACTCGCCGATGCGACGGATGGCCCGGACGCGATGCCTCAGGCTTGGACCACAAGGCATTGGCCAAATTCCGCACCCTACTTCGGGTTGAGCAACGACTTGACATGATTATGGGAACTTGATAACTCAGTCTGCGCAGACGCGTGCTCAGCAGGCTGTTGCGGAACGCAATGCTTTCCAGACAACGGGCCACAATTCATTCGGTTGGTGGTAAGCCACGGAGACAGAACCAACCGAGACCTAAGTATGTCAGACTGATAGGAGCCCCCCCGAAAAGTGGAACCGATGGTCGAGGCCTACTCCTAGCTCGATTCGCACCATGTTTGGGGTTTCGCGACAGGCTCCTTGGCCTAAGGATGCGACCGCACACTGCTTGTGCGAGAGACCTCGACGATCGGCCCGGCACGCGGGTTGCTGCCGAGCGTCTGTTCCGTTGCTGTCCGGACAGCGCTTCTTCCGGTCTCCGTTTCTCACCAGCTTGGAGTCATTTATGCCTATGCTTGCCATTTTTCTCATTCCACTCATTAATGTGGTGAATGCCGCTCTCTCCATCTACATGTGGATAGTCATCATCTCGGCTCTCATTACGTGGGTAAATCCTGACCCGTATAATCCTATCGTCCGATTCTTGTACAGCGTGACCGAACCGGTGTTCGCCACGGTACGACGCAGACTTCCCTTCCGCATGACGACAATTGATTTCACGCCCATGCTCGTCATCCTGGTCATCATCTTTATCCAGGGCGTGCTCACTCAGATCGCGCTACAGCTCCAGTAAGACTCTCCTGAGGGTCCGGAGAGCAAGCCCTATACCGTGTGAGACCGACTAGTTCTCATGTGAAAATGCATTTTCT
>CAVXFM010000009.1:0-168089 GCA_963760985.1 uncultured delta proteobacterium
GGGACAAAGAAGAAGAAAAGCAAGAGCAAACCAGACCACTCGAAAAAGGATTCGAAGGAAACACCCACAGACAATGGCCAGAAAGAGAATACGGGGTCCGTTGCCCCTGTAACGGTACCGTCCGCTGATAAGCGTGGGCCCCTTTCCGCAGAGCACTACAAGGTGCTGAGGGAGTTGGGCGGGTCCATTGAGGAGCACGTGGCAACTGCCATTGATTTCTACCTGGAATCTTTGCGACCTGAATACAGGGGCTTCCCTATTGAGAAGACCCAAGACCGTGGAGCCGAAGATCATGGAGACTCCGAGAATAATGATGAAGAAATCTTAGATCCAGACAGTTACGACAGTGATGATCACGATGTCGATGAACTACCACAGAACGAGCAGGAGCATGAGGAATCCGACGAGGATGACGAGGACTGGGATGCCGACGAAGAATATTTCGATCCCGATGCATACGAACACCACTGAGGTTTCACGATCCTTGACCTGACCTCATTGAAGGCCCTTCGCGCCGTTACCTCCTGCGGCGAGGGGGCACAAGGCGGGTGTGTTCCCGCAAATCCCGACGTTTGATCGGGAAAAAATTGATGGAGGTGCCCATGGTGAGAAAAGGGCATCGAGGAGATAAATTATGAAGCAAATGAAATCACAACTAGAATTCCTTCAGCAACTGTATTTACTCAAAAGGACTGTGGATTCCGTTGCGGAGCGTGCTGAGATCTGGAGCCAAGACGACATGGCTCCGATTCCTTTTGGAAACCGACTGGACGGGAGTCCTCTCGCCCAGAAAACCGCTCGACAATTAATTTACTGGTTGTGGGACACTGCCGAGACGTTGAGAGATTACGTAGGGCAGGACCTACGGTCACCCATTCAGATCGTCAAGGAGTTGGGACGTGAAAGTCTGAAAACACCACCAGGGAGTGACAATCTGGCCCCTTCTGCTTCGAGTTTCCAATCCCTGGGCCTGGAGGAATTAAACCTCGCTGCAGCAATTTTTTCCGAGATCCTCGACGATATCTTCGAAGATCTCTTTCTTGAACTGCCTTGCCCTCACACCGAGTGTATTCCAGATCCCATTATTCGGGACCTCAGACTACTCCACGGGAAGATTGAAGAGAGGTTCCACTGGCTCGGGGAAATCTTCAATGACCTTAGACCGGAGTTTCCGGGAATTGGCGACACAAAGCTGTAACGCTTGGGAATTCTAGGCAAAACCGCCCGCTAGTGTGTGCCTCTAACATTATATGACACATTTAGTTTGACAGCAAGAGCATTACTGTGGTAGATGCCTCTGCATGAGCTACCTGCAGAAAAGGAACATTCGGGGACACCTACTACTATTACACCGTGACCAAAAGGATCGAAGGCAAATCCGCCAAGATCCAGCAGGTCTATCTGGGGACTCCGGATCAGATCTTCGAGAAGTGCTCGGCCGCTCAAGAACCGGGACTGCCGGTCAAGACCTCTCACCTGGATTTCGGGCTCGCCGCGGCTCTTTACCAGCAGGCTCTGGAGCAGGGAGTTATCCCTCTGATCAACGCGTACGCTTGTGCCACCTCCGCGTATCTTGACGTGGGCCAGTATCTGGTGCTCGCGGCCATCAACCGGGTCTGTGAGCCTAAAAGTAAGAACGGAATCGGCGCATGGTACAAGAAGAGCATGCTTCCCAGTCTGTTCACGATTCCTGTGAGCTCGGCCACGGGACAGAGATTCTGGGACGCGATGGACCGTCTGCCTGTGGAAGCGATTCCCCGCATCGAAGAGGGCCTGTGGGCGAACACTCTTCAGCGGTTCTCCGTCCCGCTGGATTGGCTCATCTACGATACCACCGATTTCTTCAGTTACTTGGCCGAGCAGACTCCATCCGAGGTCAACGAGAAAGGTCATAACAAAGCCTTTCGCCATCATCTACGTCAGGTAGGCCTGGCAGCTTCCGTGGTCAGGGGGCTCGGCCTGCCGCTTATCCACGAGCTCTACGGAGGCTCCCAAAACGACGCAACACTCTTCCCCACTGCCATATCTCGGACCATCGAGAGAGTCCGGGCACTTTCGGATGGACATGTGGAGAGCCTTACCGTCGTGTTCGACAAGGGGAACAACTCCTGTGCGAATATTGCGGGTCTGGGCCGCGAAGGGATTCATTTCATCGGCAGCCTTTCTCCCAGCCATTACCCGGAACTGTGCTCCATACGCCTGTCCCGTTACACACCCGAGACGCTGGGAAACGGGAGAGAGATCCTCGCATTCGATACGAGGACCAAGGCCTTCGACCGATCCATCAGGGTGGTGCTCATGTACAACGGGGCCACCGCGAGGAAGAAGGAGCGACGCTTTCAGAAGGATCTTGGGAGAGCATTGGCCGACCTCAACCAGGTTCGCTGGGCGAAGGTCAAAGACCCTGAAGCCAAGATCCGGGAGGTGGTAAAGCCCAAGCTGCCGGCGTACCTGTTCAAAACCGAAGGCGTCGGCGCCAATCTCAAGGTGGGTCTCGATCAGAGAGCAGTGAAGAAATACATGAATCGCTTTGGAAAGATTCTCGTCTTCACGGATCGTACCGACCTGACCGCTCTGGAAGTGGCTCAAGCCTACACCGATCGCAATGAGGTCGAGCAGCTCTTCGGAGAGATGAACGACCCGATGACGGTACCTTTCCAACCGGTGCGCCACTGGACAGACCAGAAGATCGTGGTGCATGCCTTCATCTGCATCCTGGGACTGCTCTTGCTTAAGCTTCTCCAACGCAGGCTTAAGGAGAAGGGCATCACCCTGAGCCTGGAGCTCATCGAGGACGAACTGTCCTGCGTGCAGTTGGGACTCTGGATAACCCGTTCAGGAAAACTCTTCAAGATCATCTCCGACCAATCCAAGCTCCAGGCGAAGATGTATGACATCCTTTCACTT
The DNA here is from genome assembly GCA_963760985.1 of uncultured delta proteobacterium. Taxonomy (GTDB): domain Bacteria; phylum Desulfobacterota; class Desulfomonilia; order Desulfomonilales; family Desulfomonilaceae; genus JACRDG01. Next base: position 2,908 of record CAVXFM010000009.1, read on the forward strand.
CAAAATGTAGCAGCAATGTTAGGGGTTCAGCCCAACTCATCCTAGTCTTCTGATATCACGTATGATAACGCGGTTTGTTTACTGTTCCGGCGGAAATCCCGTCATAGGTGTCCGTATGTATCGGCAGGTCAGGCAATAACGATCTCCCTGTGCAGGCGGGAATGCGCCATCTGATATGCTCTGTACGCGGCATTGTACAGCATAAGCGCCACTATGACCCCGAAGAAGATGGCCATGCGCTTGGAGGGATGCTCAGTCGACACGTAACGCACGAATTCAAAGATAGGATAAGCAATAAAGAGCGCAGTGAAGGCCGAGCCGATGATTCCATAGCCCCAGAGTATCCACTTCTCTCTTCCTTTGGGCTCAGACTTTTCTCCTTCACTTTCGATTCCGAATAGGTCCGCGAGCTTACGCCCCAGAAACGCAAAGGACTTTTCTCGCAGCGTGGAGATGCCCGTCAGATCGGTGAGCACATAGTACCCATCCATCTTGATGAACGGAATAGTGTTAAGCACGGTCGAATAGAAGCAGAAAAACCCCATAAGAAACCATATACTGTGCTCCGGCGGAACATGTGCCTTGTGGAAATGCCATATCCAGAATGAGATCGACATCATGACCAGATTGAGTAACGGTCCGGCCACCGCTACGCCAATCCTTCTCCATTTGCTCCGGAAGGCCCACGCAGCGGAAACGTCTGCGAAAAAGATAAACATGGCCAAATAGAACATGAAGCCTATCCTGTGCACACTACCGCCGAAATGTTTACAGGTGAGCGCGTGGGCGAATTCGTGCATTACGGCAACCAAGGTCATCATCACGTATAATTCAATCAGGATCAGCGGGTTGTTATGAATAGCAAGGGCAGGTTTGGAAATGAAGTGGTGGATTTCGGTAACTTCGTGTGACATGGGAATGAACCCGGAAAACGCAAACAGCACGACCAGCAGCATGGCACCTGGCCGGAATACCCGATGGACACGTTTGTACAGGCCGTTCACCATGCTGTCAGCATGGGGCAAATTGAGACTGCGAAACGCAAATTTAGAACTGATATCAGATAGTTTGCCCAGAAAACCACGATGTTTCACCTCCTGATCATGGCTTGCGAGCATGCCGGCATTCTCCAGAGAAGTGAAGATCATTGCTAAGTGTTCCGGACTCGTCAGCGAAATTTTGTCGATATACTCCATATAAATTTCGTAGAATGTGTGGGCTCCGTCGAGTCGCTCAATCACAAATGTGCCGCCGCCATTCAACAGTAATACTTTGCCGCTCTTCAGATCATGCAACACCGAGGAAACGGGGTCGCCTTTCTCGTCTCGCTCAATGTCTATCTTCACGTCCTCCTTGAGCTGAGACTTTAACCCCATCAACCAGTATTGACCGACTTTTCCTTCGCTTCGTCTGTATAACCGCATTTCGAGGACACGGCGGTCAGCCTCATACCTGAAAAACACCCGGTCCATCTTTTCCTTGACCAGGTGGAGCCACAGTGAGTCCATAGCGATGCGCTCCCCCTGGTGTTCTCGGTTCTCAGAATCCTCGGAACGCGTCGGGTCAAGGAAGACATCCTTGTTATAAATGACCTCCACCACGCACGCTTCCTCTTGCAGACTCAATCTCAGGGTAAACTGCTCATCGATGTCATGGCTGAGACATCTCTTCACGAGTTCCGCACACACCTCCTCAGTGGCAGCAACGACTCGGTCCACGAGAGGTTGCGGGAATTCCGCGGCCACACAATAATCTGTCACCACTTGCTTAAGCGTCGGCAGCCAACACTCGTTGGGAGATAGTGTGACGCTCACGGGCCTTGGGTTGAGCATCTTTCCGCCTTTCTCCGTCTCATCTCTTCCCCAGTATTGCCCCCAGGGTTTTTCTATGAAAAAATCACCGGTCAACGGTTCATCATAATAGCCGATTCCCGCTGCCTTGGCAAACAGTTCAGAGGTTCCCGAACCGATGCAGTGCGAGGCCGAATTCGTGGGAGTTACTCTGGGTGCAGGGTCTGACAGAGGCATCCTCATCCGCGTTCGTAGGCATGTAACCCCACTCCCTTTCAGCTGCTGAGCCTGATCCCGTGAGCCTCGTTGTCTACCCGATCATTCACGGCGTCAAACTCCATTGCGCAGGACAGCGCGACATGCTATTCTCACACTAATTTACTCGTGTAGTATCCGGCGGATTCCCCTGGTGCGTTTGGTCAACCAATTGAAATGCCTAGGAAAGGCTGCGACTTAATGGACTGTTGCCTGGTGAGCATGCCGTACATGCCGATCGAAAGGCCGTCCCTGGCTCTTGGCATCTTACAGGCTGTTCTCCAGCACGGCGGCATCGCCGTTGCCACATTACACGCCAACATTCAATGGTGCGAAGAGATTGGTTTACTCCGCTATGACTTTGCCCAGAGAGCCGGGAAGATGTTCGGAGAATGGACATTCGCCCAGGCGGCTTTCCCTGACTTCAATCCGGATGCGCTGGGCCACTATGATGATCTCTTCGGAGAAGGGGCCTGCCGGAGCATTGGCATCAGTCCATCGGACCTTGCAACCGTGTTGGCGGTTGGCGAAGTGCGGCTTCCGTCTTCATAGACGAAGCTGCTTCCAGAATCGTTGCTCGTAGACCACGTATAGTCGGTTGTTCTTCTTCCTTTTACGCCCATGTGTCTTCTCTGGCACTTCTGAAGAGGATTCGCCAAATCGACCCCAGCATTGTTACCATGCTTGGCGCAGCTAACTGCGAATCAGTGATGGGACTGACTACCCATGAAAAGTTCCCGTGGGTCGATTATGTGGTTTCGGGTGAAGCGGATGACATTGTCGTCGACCAGGTACACGGTATGCTCGACGAGGGACGTGACCTAGGTCCGGAACGGCTACCCGTAGGCGTTATCGCACCTGTCCACAGGGACTCGGGGTACACCGGTCTGAGGGACCATCCTCCCCGCGCGGTGAGCTATTCCTTCCAATTTAACCCTATCCCCAACTACGACGACTATTTTTCTGCTCTCAAGGCTGCCCCGGTACTCGGTGAGATCGTTCAGCCCGGCCTCCCCATAGAAGGCTCCAGGGGATGCTGGTGGGGGGAACGGAAGCATTGCGCGTTTTGTTCGCTCAACGGCGCTTCGAGAACATACCGAGCCAAGCCACCGTCGAAAATAGAGGACGAGATAGAAGGTCTTAATAGACGCTATGATGTGGAGTGGTTCGGTTTGGTGGACAACATCATAAACATGACCTGGGCCAAGAGCCTTTTTCCCACGCTGGCCGAACGGACTCCGCCCCACCGCGCGCGACCAGCAGATCCCTGGACGAGCTGCCAGTTCCCAGCTATGACGAGTACTTCTCAGCTCTGGAAGCAGCACCCACGCTGAGCTACGTTGTAAGGCCGGGACTCCCTATTGAAGGTTCCAGAGGATGTTGGTGGGGAGAGCACAATCAATGCTCTTTTTGCGGGATGAGTGAAGAATCGCGCACTTACCGAACCAAGTCCTCTCGAAAGTTGCTGGAGGAAATGGACGAGCTCCGAGCCCATCACTGATTGGACAACTTCGGGTTTGTCGACATGATTCTCAATCCGGCTTTCTTCCGAGACTTCCTCCCGGTAATGGAAGAGGATGATAGATCGTGTGCCCTCAGCTTCGAGACAACTCCATCCATTTCAGCGGAACAGGTAGGAATTATGGCAAGGGCTGGAGTCACCTGTGTTCAACCAGGCGTCGAGAGTCTGGATCCGAGCGTCCTTACGCGCCTTAACAAGGGGTCCAAAGCCTGGCAGAATGTGCGGTTCCTGAGGTGGTGCAGACATTACGGAATCCACGCGAGCTGGCTTCTGCTTGTGGATATTCCGGGAGAAGATGAGGGGTGGTATGCCCGCACTGCGCAGATCCTTCCACTGATCCATCATCTTCAGCCTCCGAAAGCGATCAATCCCATACTACTGTCGCGTTTCAGCACCTACCACAAGAATTCCGCGACATACGATCTGCGTCTTTCTCCTGCCTCGCCTTATTTCTGCATTTATCCCCTACCAGAAGAGCGGCTGATTGAGCTTTGCTATTTCTTCCCGAATGCCGGGTCGCCAGAATCACACGAGGCGGGACGAATCAAAGAGGTACACAAAGAAAAGCAGGCATTGATCGACGCTGTTTCGGAGTGGATTCGTCTCTTTGACTCGGACGTGCCACCCATGATGGAAGTCCACGACACCGGAAACGAAATCATCATAAAGGACACCCGTTCCGTGGCCTCGGAGGAGACACTGATTCTCGTCGGCTTGGAACGAGAGATTTATAGTCGCCATAGTCCGGGATGCTCACGTCGTCGAGATCAGGCACGGGAGAGCACTCGATCACCCTCTCCGTTGGCAACACGCATCTCTTGCAGAAGTCTTCCGCGAACCGGGGGAAAGCGAAATCCGCCTCTCCAGAAAATATAAAGTCAGTCACCCCGCACGCCTTTCCAATAGCTTCCCCCATGGGAGAGATGGCGTACGGACCGCCCATGACGGTAATCAGTTCAGCAGCAGCCTCCTTGAGACGTCGAGCAAGCGCTATGGTTCCTGCCAGGTGACCATATGAGGCCGTGAAACCGACGACAGTCGGCGAGTTCCCGATAATATCAGCACACACTTTATCGAGAAATTCAGGAATCGCGTCGAGACACCGGTCGACCTCGTGCCGCAGCTCTCCGAGTTCGAGACTAACCGCATGGGTTCCCACGAATGCCCTTTTGCGCTGATGGGATTCCAGAATCCTGGCGATGTCTTCCCCGGCTTTCTCTGGCGCAAGACCTCCCGGTCTGGCCCAGCGGCTGAAAAGCGCCTCTCCTATCGTTCCTCCTCCTGGAATCTCCATTCCTGCAAAGTACCCATAGGCCGTTGTGCCGATGAGTGATGCGAACACGATGTTGGCGTAGTACACTTTCGCTGATATGCCTTTATCCCGTAATTGTGGAACAAGGACACTCGGTCCAACCAGATGTCCGACGAGAGCGGCAAAAGGCGGGACTATCAGGTACTACATCGTGATTCACGCAAGATCCCCACGGCGAGACAAGCGTTCGCAGAATAGGGAATTTGACAATTCCCCTAGAAAATTCATTATAGGGTTTTTCAGATGAAGTTCAATGGCCCCGCGGCTGGGGAACCGTGTGATCGCAACTCCTCCGGTGTCCGAGTGAGGCATCACATACTCGACAACCGTGCAGCGTGTTTGGCTGGAGCATGGGGCCATAGAAGTGTGACTGAACTGAGGGGCTTCCGGGGGCGCAACTTGACGGGCGACACGTCGGGAGACGCAGGTCTCTCATGTCGGAGACAGCGCCAATTGATCGCTGCGGAGCGCCAGGTGAGCGTTACCGAAAATTGAACCTGCACAAGCTCCATGTAGGAGAACGGACTCTCCTGGAATTCCCCGTGAAAAACAAACCTTCATCCAAACCTCTAGACCGAGAGGCAGCGAAACGGGAGGGACCTACACATTGCACAAGCTGCACACACCGGCCTGCACTCTCTCGCATAACTCCTCCATCGAGCCGTCGAGATCGCGAGGTTTCGCCGGGAGCGTCAGGTTGATTTCGTTTTCCCCGGCTTCGCTGATGTCAAGCCTGCTGTTCTCCGGTCCCCGGCTTCGCTGATGTTGAGTTTGATGTTCTCAGGGAATTCAATGCCTTCGGCCTTTAACGTCGCCCTGGGATCAGCGAGCAGATCCCTCTTGAATTCCTCATCAGCCCAAGCGCGAGCGACGACTTTCGCCCATTCCCTCTGTTTACCCTGGAGAGCTTCGTGCACGGGGTGACCTCCTTCCGCGATAAGTCTTGCACACGATCTGAGCTTGACTTTGAACTGTGATAATCAGAATACTAATTCCCTCATTACCCGTCAAGTAGTCGTGTATCAATGAAAATGGGCAAATGGAGTCGGCCGTTCGGTCCGAATAATTTGGGCAATCATGCCTCCTGTGCCATCTGTGATGCGAGGAATGGCTGAAATGAGACGGTATCATGTGAAATCCGACGTCGAACTGACGAATGAAAAGCTCTTCCACCCCATAGCCGAGAGGAGGCCAGATGAAGGTTTCAATCGAAGCTCTGACACCTCACCAGAAGACCGCTCTCGTGCCCCTGTATCAGAGAGCCAAGGAATCCCGACAGGCAGACAGCAAGTTCAGAGACCCTCTGGCAGAAGAAATGGTCGCTCGGATCGACTATGATTTCGGTGAGGTGGACGCCGATCTTGCTGGCCGGCAAGCCACTGCAATCAGGACCGAAGTGTTCGACCGTGAAACAGCCGCATTCGTAAGAAGGGTACCAAACGCGACGATAGTAAATCTGGGCGCGGGGCTGGACACCCGCTTCTTCCGAGTGGACAACGGGACGATCCGCTGGTTTGACATCGACCTGCCGGAGATGATTGATCTTCGGAGACGATTCATTTCGGAATCTGAGCGCTTGTGCTTCATGGCGAGGTCCATTCTGGACTTCGAATGGATGGACGTGCTTCCACAAAGTTCACCGATTCTTTTTGTCGCCGAGGGGGTTCTCGTTTATTTCGAGGAGACTGATGTGCGGGCCCTCTTCAGGTATATTGTAGATCGATGCGACGAAGCAGAAGGTACTCTTTGACGTGGGCAGTCCCATGCTTTTGGACCTGAGAGTTCCCGGGATCGATCCACACCTCACGCCTTTCAGGTGGGGCCTATCGAGCCTTTGGGAATTGGAACAGTGGGATCCTCGTATTAGGGTATTGGGCTCGTGGCATTTTGAGGACCTGATGGGAGAAGACCTCAAGGTGCTCGCAGACATGTTCGGCATGATGCTGAGGCCGGATGGCAAGATCGGGCGCATCCTCATTGGGGGAAGACGAACCTGAATTCTCCTGCGCACCCTCGATGGTTGCCAGCCGGCGTTTGTCTTAAAGAAAGGGCCACGCTCAATGCACGGGATTGGTCGTGCGGCTACGCTTTCTCTCACAAGGCCAAAACGTTTTCACAGGAAGATCGGGATCGGATTGAGTTGTTCCTCAACCGTAGGCTCGCTTAACCACCCCATACTGACAGGGACGTCGTATAGGCGTCCTGGAGCGTAACGCGCCCAGAAATGACGCAAGCCTGGCACAATCACCTTAACCACGCTAAGCCCAAGGTCGGCACGAGTCTGGTCGTGCACGAAAGTCTCCAAGCCCCGCTCGCGCAACATGCTCACGCAGAGGTAAAGGTCTTTCAGCAGATCGTCCGAACTCGTGTCCGGATAATCCTCAAGGCGTTTGACCGGCAGATCGCTCGCTGGGAGAAGATAAGGCGTGCGAGCCAGCTTTGTCTCCTCGGTAAACCGCTTGAGCAGGGAAAGCTTGCCGTTGTCGTAGAGCAGTTCCGGCGGAAAATCGATGATGCCGAGGGACTGAATCATTTCGCTCAACGCGCGTGTCAAAGCTACCCGGGGATCCAGGTGGGCTCCGAAACCGAGGACCGGTCGGTCCGGTCCGTCGCCTATCTCGGACGAGCACGCGACAAAGACGTGCACGGACAGATCGCTGGAGACATCCAACACCCAGACTCGTCTCCCCGCTGCAGCCATGGACTCCAGAAATTGGGAGATCATGGGATCGCGTGTACTCTCCAGTTCCATGGCAGGAAAAGGTATCCGATCTGGACCACCACAGAGCTACAGCATCTCGTTCGATGAGCTCCAGGAGTCCTTGAAAGATAGCTTCTTCCAGGCACCCGCCTGCCGCTGCGCCGTTTGAGTCCGCAACGCAGAAAGCATTATCTGGATCTTCAACGAATCCATAGTAGAGAAAGGCAGTAGGGACCAATTTGCAGACCTTTCCTGACAAGGACCAGACAGGTGACCAGTCGACTGGTCGGGATTCGTCGAATCTCACCGGAACCCGCGTGAAGGCACAGCCAAATTGGGCCCACCGGTCGCGGTCTCGGAACTGGTTTTCGCTGAAGAGGAGTAGATCGTTGGGGTGGATGGCTGTCTCTTCGACCTGGCTGTAAGGAGTTCGGACCCTGTACTCGGTTCCCCGGAAAATGCCGCTTACCCGTTCGATCGCTTCGCAGAGGCAACTCGTCTGGGCTTGTATGCGGGTAAGACCTTTTCCTGAACTTGTCCCTGTCCTGAGCCCTTTTTTCAGATCGTCCAATCGTCGAATCCGTCCCACCGACGCGTGGACGGTTCTATAGTAACTGACACCCCCGGAGTTCACGGCCTCCGGTTTCTTGAAGCATTCCGGAGTGGTCTCAACCATTGGCGCGGCAATTCCGGTTATCTCGCTCATGAGGTGCCGGTACTGTTCCAAGATCGTTTCCGGGGGGACTATTCTGTGGCCTCCGTCCAGTCGAAACCTCTTCTTCCGCGATGAGAGGACCCGGTGGACTCGGATGAGGATCGTCCCTTCCGGAACCTGTGCCGCAGTCAGGACAGTCTTGGAGCTTCACGAGATGATGCGTGGTGAAGGCCAATGTCTCCCAGTCGAATGAGAGGATCTTTCCCTTGACCTGAGCAAGGTCGTCCCCTGCCAGGAGACGACTGATCGCTATTGCCGTGATGTTTTGAGCAAGTCCTCTTGACGCGACAGTTCCTCCCACAGGGTACGTCGCTGCGTTACCGTGCCCGTTTCTAAGCTTGATGAACTCCGCCACCTCCCCGTTGTACCGCAGCCGTTCCTCCAGACAGCGCCAACAGCCCGTTTCGTGAGGAATAATGAGCGGCCCTATCCACGGCCGAAGTCCGGAGGGTTTCGTGAGTATCCACCGGTGATTGTTTGCCAGCGCCATGCGGTTGAAATATGCCAGTTGCTCGTCACGGTAATCTCGCGCCACGACGACGGTTATGTCGCGATCTGCGGGATGCGGATCGTTCAATTGCGCGTCGACCACGTGGGGGACCCCTGAATGTCTCAACAAGTCAACCAGGCGGGACGCGTCCTCACCAGCAGCGACCACAGCCACTCTGGCATTGGCAATTCGCGGGAGAGCGGTATGGCCGACCTTCCCCATTAATCCCCAAAAGATGGCCTCAGGGGTGTCGTTTCCGTTTGCCTCTTCCGCAAGGCCCAGTCGTTCGAGTTCGGCTATTCCGTAATATATCTCGGCAAGATTGTATCGGTCTGCAAGGGCGTCTGCGATTTCGTCCGAGGATCTGCCCTCTTCCATGGCAGTCAGCAACGAACACAGGAGTTCGCCGTCCACAATCATCTCGGCGTTTTCGGCCAAGAGAATTGCCGTATCTTTTTCCAGCAATCCGGCCTTATAAAAGTTCTTGAGGCGGGGATTTCTCAGCATGGAAGCTCCGTCGTCATAGCGGAATGATTCCGTGTGCCACGTCATAGAGTATGTGAGAAGCATGATCAAGTCAAGGCGTCGCGACCGGTTGATCTGTGGCGTAACATGCGCTATCCTGAGTGCACAGCTCAAGAAGGGCCTCTTGTCTGCTTTGGTGAGGCAAGAGCCATTTGACCGCAGCAGCTTACCAACTCAAGGAGGAAGATCATGGACGATGCTTTCAAAGGCAAACAGAAGGAATGGGCTACGGTTATCGCAAGGGCCTGGGCGGATGAGGACTTCAAGAGAAGACTGCTGAACAACCCCAAAGCGACACTCAAAGAACACGGAATTGATTTTCCAGACCACGTCACGGTCAACCTCACGGAGGGGAAAAAGGACGAGATCAACCTCACCCTGCCGATCAAACCCGAGGGCATGTCAGGCTCGGTCGAGGCCTTGCAAGAACGCATGCAGCCGGACTGGAGCACCTGCTACGGATGATCGGCTGAGGATGCGGGGGCGGTCTTTGCATTTGGCGCTACACCACCGCGTGGGGCTGAACAGGAACACCGCGGCGGCGAAGGCGTTCGTGTGATCGCGTCTAATGATAGGTCATAAGTTCTGTGAAGAGCTTTCCATATCTGTGATTCGCGGAGTGGCCGACAAAACGCTGGGCCTTTGGTATCCGGCCGATGCCTGTGGCCCGCCTCCCAGCCAGACGTTTTCTTGACGTTTCTTTGGCTTGTGGACGCTGCCGTATCGGCTCATCGTTTCAGGTGACAAAACGTGCGAGTTCTGCTTGTAAACGCTAATACGAGGGACGATTTAAACGCAGTGGCTCCTATAGGTCCCGCTTACGTTGCCGCCGCGGCAGAGGCGGCAGGCCACCAGGTGAGGATCCTCGATCTGTGTTTTCAACCTACCGAGGAGGGTCGCACGGTTGAGGCAATCGAGAGTTTCTCACCTGATGTGGTAGGCGTTTCAGTCCGTAATTTGGATAATGCAAATATGCTTTCTCCCGAAAGCTATGTTGAGTTTGCCGCTGACTTAACCCAGCGCATAAGAGCCGCTACTTCCGTCCCTCTGGTGGCCGGAGGACCGGCGGTCACGGTGGCACCCGAAGCCATGGCCACGAAATTAGAAGCTGATTACGTGGTCATTTCCCATGGCGAGCGCCCCTTCGTGCAACTGCTCGATTGTCTGGCACGTGGTGCTTCACCGGCTCGAATCCCCGGTGTAGGCATGACCGTGGACGGAGCGTTTCATTTGACGCCACAGGAAGATGTGGATTTCCCTGCCGTACGCCCGGACTTGGGCGGATACGTGGACATGGAACCGTATTTGCGTGTCGGCAGCGCCTACGGCGTGCAAACTAAACGGGGATGCCGTAACCGATGCGTCTATTGCACATACGGCAGGGTTCTCGAGGGTAATCGGATGAGATTGCGATCTCCAAGAGATGTAGTGGACGAAATCGAGGAGATTCACTTCAGACACCGCCCAGGTGCGTTCGAGTTCGTTGATTCGGTATTCAATGATCCGGTCGAGCACTGCATTGAGATTCTCGAAGAGATCGCCCGCCGGAAGTGGAGTACCCAGTTTAGAGCGATGGGCGTAAGCCCGAAGCATCTCGACTCCAAGCTCTTGAACCTGATGCAGAGGGTAGGATTCAAGCGATTGTCTATTACGCCGGAATCCGCTTCTCGGACGATGCTGAGGAATTATCGGAAAGGATTCGATATCGAAGATGTGATTCGCGCTGCCGAGATGCTCAACGAGACCGAGTTTGATACCAAATGGTTCTTCCTGCTGGGCGGGCCGGGAGAGACGCATCACACATTGGAATCTACGCTGAAATTTGGTCCGACATATCTAGAGAAAAAGAACGGCTCAGGCAGCGCAACAGTCGTCTATTTTCTCGGCATCCGACTCTACCCTGGAACCGATTTGTGGGACATGGCCGTGAAGCAAGACTTCATACACGAACGCAGCGATCCCCTCATCTCCCAGTGGTATGTTTCCCCGGAGTTGAACCTCGAGAGAGCGATCAGCCAAATCATTAGATCCGCCCTGGACTACCCCGATACGGTAACAGGTCTTGATGAGCAGTATATGCGGCTACCTGCAGTGTCCGCGATACTCGGTGATCCTTTCGGTGTTGCCCGTTCTCCGCAGGACCATCTGATGCGAGTTGCGAGACTCATGTCCATGGACGTGGATGAAATCGCTCGCAGTTTGCGCAGGCAGCTGGAGCGGCAGGGGTACCATGGCTCTCTGCTGGACAAGCGACCGGTCGGAAGATCGGCTTGACGGAAATCCAATGAGAGTATCGCTTATAGGAAATGCAAGATATTTCGTACTGTTGCTTGCCTCGCTGCAGTGAGATTGAAGAGTGACCATGGAAGTTTGTTTGGTAAGCATGCCCCACACGCCTGTAGAAAGGCCCTCCCTTGCCGTCGGCCTGCTTCAGGCGGTTCTTGAGCGGGACGGAATCTCAACGGGTGCGATATACGCCAACATACTGTGGTGCGAGAAGACCGGCCTTCACCTGTACAATTTTGCACGACATGGAGAGAACCAATTCGGGGACTGGATCTTTTCCGAGGTCGCCTTTCCCGAATTCAAGCCTGACCCTCAGGCTTACCTCAGGCTGATATTCAGTGAGCCAGTCTTGAGACGACTCCGCATCACGAAAGGAGAACTTCCGCAGTTTGTGGCAGACGTACGCGGGAGAGCCCGCCATTTCATCGACGAAATCGCAGGACAGATCGTTGACGCTTCTCCGTCCATTGTAGGTTGTTCGTCCACGTACGCTGCACACGTATCCTCCCTCGCTCTACTCAGGCGTATCCGTGAGTTGGCACCCCACATTGTCACCATGATGGGCGGAGCTAACTGCGAGTCCGTGATGGGTTTGACCACCCATGAGCATTTCCCTTGGGTGGATTATGTCGTTTCCGGCGAAGCGGACGGCATCATTGCCGATCTTGTAAAGGCCATTCGGCACGATGGGCGGCATGTCGGTCTCGCGGAACTCCCTCGTGGGGTATTCGCTCCCATCCATCGGATCCGCGGGTACGCGGCCATTCGCGGGAACCCGCCGCGCGCAGTCACAGAGCCGCTTGCCAACATGCCGACCCCGAACTACGATGATTATTTCGAGGCTCTCAACAATGCCCCGATGCTGGGACAAATAGTGCATCCAGGGATGCCCGTCGAGGGATCCAGGGGTTGCTGGTGGGGCGCGAAGCGACAGTGCGTTTTCTGCGGGTTAAACGGCGCATCCATGAAATTCAGGCATAGACCTCCGGAGGAGGTTCTGAATGACCTGAACTCTTTACGGGAACGCTATGGTGTAAACCAATTCGGCTTCACGGATAATATTCTCAACCCTCAGTGGTTCATGTCTCTTTTTCCGAGGTTGCGCGAGCTGGAGGCACCCTTTTCCATAGCCTGTGAGACCTCTCCCGCTCTCACAAAGCGCCAGATCAGCATCATGACCGATGCGGGGGTGAACTGGCTCCAACCGGGAATGGAAAGCCTTCACCCCGGAACCCTGGCCCTCCTCAACAAGGGTACCAAGGCATGGTTAAATGTTCGATTTCTGAAATGGTGCCTCTACTATGGGATCTACGTCTATTGGTTTCTCTTAGATGATGTACCGGGTCAAGATGACGAGTGGTACTCGGAGACCCAAAAGCTGATTCCAGCGCTTTATCATCTGTCGCCACCGAGGCTGTTCAACTCCGTACTGTTTGCCAGGCATAGCATGTATCATACTGATCCCGACCGATACGGGCTCCGTCTGACCCCCTCTCCAGGCTATTCCGTCACCTATCCCTTGTCTGAGGAAAGGCTGAAGACGATAGCGTATCTTTTCATCAACGAACGCCCAGGAATGGAAGATCAGAAAAACGAAATCCGGGAGATCAGGCGCAAAGCACTTCTCGACGTGCTCGTGGAATGGACCCGGCTCTTTCACTCAAACGATCGCCCGGTGCTCCAGGTATCGGACACGGGAACCGAGCTCCATGTCCGAGATACTCGTCCTGCAACCGCTGAACAATCGTTCCGTCTATCTGCGAGTGAGCGGACAATCTACCTCGCGTGCGAGGATGGAATCAGGCCCGAAACCCTCCACAGACAACTCAGCGCAGAGGGGCGGTCGAAATCAGAAATCGAGGATGCCACAATCTCTCTAAGAGACAGGAGATTGTTGGTCTATCTTGACAATCATCTTCTGTCGCTGGGAACTCCGGAACCTCTCAGGGCGGTACCTCAGACCATCCGGCACTCCTGTGGACACATTGATGAGGCCTTATACGACGCTCTCCTGTACCTCCGAGAGGGCTCGAATCAGCCGTTTTGACTGGTGGAACACCTCGGCCGACCGGTAGCAGCCTCCTCTGCGGATATCAATCCATTACTATTCCCATCGAAGTGGGTGAACCCCGAGGAAAGATATCTCCGAACATGGCCGGACAGCGTACCGGTTGCCGGACCAGTACCTAAGCGTCAATGGTCCGATAGCTCGCGGGGGTGCCCAGATACCCGAAATCGAAATGCCGAGTGTCGATCTAAGGTCTCATTGCGGGGAGGTTGCCACTAAAATCAGTTAATGAAAACAGTTCGTTGTTCGTAGAGAGTCACCAGTCTTTGTACCCGGCGAGCTCCAGCAATTAGCCACATGGTTTTGCGTCCTTCCACGGTAAGCGTTCAGCGCGATCCCCCCGCTGGGGTTGATGTTGAAGGTTTAGTCGGTTTGGGGGGTTGTTTAGTCGTGCGATATCGCGCACGTTTTTCATACCCTATTGACAAGATCTTAGGAATGGGGTTTGGCTCTTCCCCATGACCAGGGAAGAAGCCACAGCACTGGTATACGGGAATCCTGAAGCCGCAGTTGATCTGATCCTGCAGCTCGTGGAGACTATCGGGCTTCTCACCGCGCGAGTCGTTGAGCTGGAGCGCAAGGTTGCTCTGCTCACGAGAGACTCTTCCAATTCTTCGAAACCTCCCTCGTCGGATGGACCTACTGCAAAACCCAAGCCGCGTCCTCCGATGAAATCCAAGAAGCGCAAAGCTGGTGGTCAACCAGGTCACAAAGGTTCTACCAGGAAGTTGGTTCCGGCTGAAGACGTCAATCGAGTCATCCCGGTATTTCCCGATTCCTGCGTTGGATGCGGTGCGGTTCTCACGCAGGATTCCGATTGCTCATCCGGCAAGTATTGGCGTCATCAGGTCATTGATATTCCGGAGCCCAAACCGGAAGTCACCGAATTTCAGCTTCAGTGGAAGCGGTGCTCCTGCGGAACGGAAAACTGGGGCAAGATCCCGCATGCGGCGCGATCAGGTTTCGGGCCCAGGCTCACGGCATTTCTTGCCCATCTGACAGGGCTTCACCGAGTGACACGTCGGGGCTGTCAGGAAATCGCCAAAACCATTTTCGGGATAGACATCTGCCTGGGATCTGTCTGCAAGCTTCATCAGGAGGTCTCGCAATCCTTGGCACCCGCCCATGAAAAGGCCAGGCAGGCCCTGCCGGAACAGCCGGTCCTCAACATCGACGAGACCGGATGGAAGACGCAAGGCGAAGGACGCTGGCTGTGGGTTGTGGTCGCCCCTGCTTACGAGGTACTTCCATGTGGCTGCATCCCGGGGCGCAAAGGTCCTCAGGGAGATTCTGGGCGATGCATACAGGGGAATTCTCTGTTCGGACATGTACTCGGCGTACAAGGCGTTTCACAATGGCGTCCGACAATTCTGCTGGTCCCACATCATCAGAGCCATCAAGGGAATCAAACATGCCTGCAGAAGCCCTGGTGGGGTGAGATTCTCCAAGTGGATGCTTTCCGAGACAGGCCGAATGTTCGCCTTGTGGCATGCATTCAAGGACGGCTATTTGGACCGGCAGACCCTCGTCCGAAAATCGGTCCCCATACGAAGTCGAATGAGCAGGTGCCTGCAGCTGCACTGCACCAACTCGGACTTCGATGTGGCCAAAATGGCAAAGAGCCTGCTCAAGCACTGGCATGGACTGTTCACCTTTCTCGAACACGAAGGCGTTGAACCCACCAACAACGCAGCAGAGAGCGCAATACGTCCTGCCGTACAGTGGCGGAAAATCTGCTTCGGCAATCAGTCCGAAGAAGGGGAACTCCTCACTGCCCGGCTCTTGACAGCCGAAAGATCATGTATCCGTCAGGGACGGAATGCCTTCCATTACCTGGTCGACTCGATAAATGCATACCGCAGCAGTCTTCCCGGACCGTCCTTATGTCTGCCTTCGTGCTGAACGCTTACCTTCCACGAACGCTTGACGAAACAAAGAGACATACACTCGTGTTCACATAATTATGAGGCCGCATGCTGCGCCTAAACAGGACGATATCCACTCGGTCGCTCAGTTCCGGCTCGGTTCACTAAGTTGGCAAAACAGGCCCTTTCTCGGCACGAGTCTCTTTCGCGAAAGACTTGGTCCCGACCAATGTTTTTGAGCTGGTTCACTTCGCGTCGACACGCCGCACGTGAGGCGGGTAGGTGTACCATTTGAGGACGGAATCGCCGGGTGGGCGGGAAAAGGTTCACGAATCGTGCCTGACCTATCAGGATTCCATGACCACGCTGTATATGGATTCCGCCTTTCGTCGGATGTTCTGTGAGATCTGCCGGATGGTCACCGGGCGTCGGATTTCAAGACCTCCGGGGACCGGTACCGTCGGTTGTCCACCTTGGGCTTAGCTCAAGGCTCATAGAGGCAATCTTGGGTTGACTCATCAGGAATCGGTGGGTATTCTGACCATCAAAGTGCCCAATCTATAAGTTTGGGAGAGGAGGAGCGCTGCTGTGCAAGGAGCGTTCCTAGACAAGGAGAAAGAATGGGCGCGCGTCATTGCTCAGGCATGGGTCGATGAGGAATTCAAGAAAAGACTGCTCGCTGACCCGAAGGGAGTGCTGAAAAAAGAAGGAATTGAGCTCCCCGAGAACCTCAAGGTAAATATCACCGAGGCCAAAGAGGACGAGCTTGACCTGACATTGCCGCTGTAGCCAACAGATCTCCCGATGTCGGTGGAGGGACTGCACGCGAGAATTCCGTTTCAGTGTGTTGTGACAACCGGTATTGAAGCGGCTTGAGGATTAGGAGAGGGAACCCGGCTTGAGAATGGGCGGTCATGTTTTTCGGATGAGCTACATGCAGCTCTCGTGTCTGAAGAGGTGATTCGGTGACGAATCTTGAAGATCTTTCGGTTCAATCGGCTCTTAGCTTCCAAGGGTTTGAGGGCTGGACTCGCGCAGACCTCGGAATCGTGGCCCACGTGAAGCGGTTTTTGGAAAGCCTCGTCGGCGACCCTGAATTCCGCGAACAATTGAAGAGCACGCCGGGCGACTGTCGCTCGATCGCCGCATCTCGCGGTATCGGCATAGACCCGATGGAACTGGCCTGCTACTGGCGAGACGACCTCAGCCTCGCAGTCGAGGACGAGGAACTGCGATCCACATCCGTGGGAAGACTGTGGGCTGCCTATTCGGAGCATGTGAAGGCAGCGGTGACGTCCTGGAACGAAGAAATACAGAGGACTGTGAGTGATAAGCGGTTCCGAGGGTGGATCTTTAGACAGAGGGAACGATACAAAGGGGCGTTTCTTGACTCTGACCATTATCCGTTTTCAATCGTATCGTTTGAGCTATCCAAGGGTTGCTCTGTGAACTGCTGGTTCTGTGGACTCGGTGCGAGCAAACTGGAAGGGGTATTCTCTTACACGGCTGAAAATGCGGAACTTTGGTGCGGCGTGCTCAGCGAAGTGTACCGACATATTCGGCCCCGCCACCAAAAGCGGACTCTGCTATACGGCCACGGAGCCGCTCGATAATCCAGACTATCTCGCATTTCTTGATGCCTTTGGGGACATCGTGGGAGCGATTCCACGTACCACCACCGCCCTGGCATTGAGAGATCCGAATAGGACCCGTAAGCTGCTCGCTCAAGCCTTGTCTATGTGCCCGGTGCCGGGTATCCCTTGCAGGTTCTCGACTCTTTCGGTGAGTGAGTTACGCAGAATTCACAAGGCTTTCTCTGCTGAGGAGTTGTTGCTTGTTCCATTGCGCCAGCAGCAGAAAGGTTCGTTGGAGCCCAAGGTTTCGTCAGGCCGGCTGCGGGAGCTTCGCCGTTCCAAAGAGAGCCCTGCCGAGGAACAGTCCGATCATCCGGATCAGGAAAGCATATGCTGCCTTACCGGTTTTCTGGTCAACATGGTCGACGGAACCATAAAGCTTATCAGCCCGCACAGTGCGTCCGACCGCAGGCCTCTCGGTTATCGCATCCACTTCGAATGCAATTTCTCGACTGCCGAGGAGTTTGGCGCGGCTGTGAGGAAAGCAATTGAAGATTGCATGCCTGGCAGCCTTCGTCTCAATCAGGTCGTGTTGTTTCGACGGGACCTGACCTATGAGAGGATCTCGAACGGATTCCGTCTGACTTCTCCCACCATGTCCCACACGGCCGAAGGCAGAGCGATTTTCGGTCTTGTCGGGGACCGGATACAGGAGGGTAACAGCACCTTGGCCGAGATTATTGACGTCGCCCAGGAGGAAGCCGAATACACCTCAGTCGTTCAGACCCTCAATGTGTTGTTCAACCAAGGACTTTTGGAAGAGGACATTGAGGGACACTGAGAACAACACCAGGAGGCTGTTGCGTAACGCAATGCTTTCCCGACAACGTGCCACGATGGGGTCGGTTGGCGCCAATCCACGAGGACTGACTCAACCGAAACCTAGGCATGTCAGACCGATAGGAGCCTGCCCGTGACGTGGAACCGATTGTTGGGGCATACGCGTAGCACGGTTCGAACCCTGCATGGGGTTCCGCGACAGGCTCCTAGGCCTTGACCGAAGGACCCTAACCAATTAGATTCAGCTCGCCGCAGACCCAACAACATCAAGTCACTCAAGAGGAGGCGGTTATGAAGAAGACCATCGAAGAGAGAAAACAGTATGCCAAGATCATCGCGCAGGCATGGGCAGATGAGGAGTTCAAGAAACGACTTATCGATGACCCAGCCATTGTCTTGAAGGAGAACGGGATCGAGATCCCCGAAGGGATGACCGTGAAGGTGGTCGAACACAAGAAGAATGAAATCCATATCCCACTACCTCCAAAACCCGAAATGACGGGAGGGGTAGAAGAGTTAATGGAGCGGGTTCAAGCCTTCTCCTTTTGCACGACGGTCTGATCCGAAGGCATTTTGAGCTGGCTTTACCCACTCCAAGGGTGTCTCGCCATCCTGCCTGACGGGAATGTCGAGATTCCGTGGAATGATATGAAGACAAACGAGGGATTTGATGCCGTTCTTGTGATTCCCCCGTCCAGAGACATGGGCAAGCCGGCTCTTGGGGGCAGTATTCTTGATCGGCCCGCGACTCGCGCAACGTGAAAGTGAAGGTTTGAAGGAATATCTATACGACCCG
Organism: uncultured delta proteobacterium; assembly: GCA_963760985.1. Lineage (GTDB taxonomy): Bacteria > Desulfobacterota > Desulfomonilia > Desulfomonilales > Desulfomonilaceae > JACRDG01. The sequence goes on from CAVXFM010000009.1 coordinate 21,647, forward strand.
AAAGGGTTCCGGCTCTTGAGCCACGGTGTCAAGCAGATTTGGGAAGAGCTGGAAATCGGGAAAGTGGACACGTGTGCCCTCTTGATCGAAGATACGAAGAACATCGCCCGAGCATGAGTGGATGAGGAGTTCAAGAAGAGATTCATCGCTGACCCCGCCACGGTCTTGAAGGAAAACGGCATCGAGATTCCTGAAGGGATGACGGTCAGGGTTGTGGAGCAGAAGGAGATCGAGATTCAGATACTGCTGCCGCCAAAGCCTGTCAAGTTGTCATTCGGAGTTGCCGAATTGAGTGAGAGGATGCCGGCTACTAGTCTTGCTTGCGGCATAGCAAATTCTGGTGTCTGTGTTGTCATGTAAGAGAGTAGAGGTCGTAAACACGACCGCATCTCTCTAATTCTCAGTCAAGCGGTTTCGCTCCCAGGCCTCATGTTTTGAGGCGTTGGAGGGCTGTTGACGGCCATGAACTTGGTGGCCACGGCCTCGATCACGGCGTTCGATACCCGGCAAAGGCGGCCGCCTACCCCGAGGGCGGCCAGCCTCGAACTTATGGCCGGTAAGAGATCAGATGCAGATCCCTGTTGAATCTTTGACACCACACGAGAAGACTGCCCTCGTAGTTCTTTACCACAGAGCCAAGGAATCCAGGCGGCCGGACGGCAAGATAAAGGACTTCTGGGCTGAGGAAATGGTTGATCTGATTGATTACGATTTTTCAAAACCGGACAACGATTTGAGCAGTCAGGCGGGGATTGCGGTCCGCACTCAGATTTTCGATCGCGAGACGGCCAAGTTCGTGGAAAGGTGTCCTGCCGGGACAATTGTGAACCTTGGCGCCGGTCTCGACACGAGATTCTTCCGAGTTGACAACGGGAAGATCCGCTGGTTTGACGTTGACCTGCCAGAGATGATTGAACTGCGCAGGCGGTTCCTGCGGGAATCGGATCGGCTCTCATTCATTTCGAGATCTGTCTTCGACCTCCAGTGGGAACAGATGATTCCGCGAGATTCAGCCATTCTGTTTGTCGCCGAAGGTGTTCCCGTTTACTTTGATGAAGGGGCCGTCCAGTCCCTTGTGCGGCATTTGTCGGACAAATTCCAGAAGGCGGAACTGCTCTTGGATGCCAGGAGCCCATAGGCGAACTCGTGGAGCACAGCCACCAGAGTCATCATGATGTACAACTCGATCAGGATTAGCGGGTTCTTATGAATCACCAGTATGGGTTTGGAAATGAGCTGGTGGACTTCGGACATTTCTTGGAACAAGGGGACGAAACCCGATAAGGCGAACAAAAGGATCAGTGCCAGCCAAACCGGATGAAACAGCCAATGAACCTGTTGGTAGAGGCTATCGACAATCCGCTCGGCGTTGGGAATGTTGAGGCTGCGAAAGGCCACTTTGTCGATGATATTCCATAGCCTTCCGCGAGCACCTCGTTTCTTCACTTCCCGACCATAACTGTCGAGCATCCCTGCGCTCTCCAGGGAAGCGAAAATTATAGCGAGATGTTCCGGACTCGTGAGCGAAACCTTGTCAATGAATTCCATGTAGATATCGTAGAAGGAGTGGATACCGTCAATCCTCTCCACGACAGCGGTGCCTCCGGCGTCCATCTTCAATACTTTGCCGGATTTGAGATCATGTAGGACCGACGAAACGGGCCGGTTCTCTTCATCTCGATGAACGTCCAGCTTGACTCCGTTTCTGAGCCTTGGGGTCAATCCCATGAGCCAATGCCGACCCGTCTGGCCGTCACTGCGTCGGTACTTGCGCATTTCCAGTACGCGCTTTCCGCCTTCTATCCTGAAATGGACTCGATCCATCCAGTGCTTGAGCAGCTTGAGCTACATCTCGTCCATCAAAATATCTTCTTCAGCGGTATGTGAATGCGGCGAAACGTTGTCTCTTACGGCCACGGGATCGAACGAGATCCCCCTGTCAAAGATCAGTTCCACGATGCAGGCCTGGTCACGATAGTCCATTTTCAGGGTGAATTCACTACCTGCGCCAGCCTCACCCGCAGACCGGATCAACTCGCCGCAGGCCTCTTCGGTTCCGCATGCGACCTGTTGCGCTACGGCTTTGGGGAATTTCAGCAAGACGCAGTATTCCTCCGCCGCCTGCATCAGTATCGGCAGGAAGTCAACATCAGGACAAAGAGACAGTTTCAGGCTGCTCTTATGCGCCATCAGATTGCAGTTCCTCGTGTTTCCCTGTAGAAGCTAGGCCGGTCAGTGCGAAGACTATCCTCCCCAACCTTTCCGGAGTGTGGTCTGGTGGAAAGATCGGCAGGGGTTTCTCATTCTCTAGGCCTCCCGATCACGAACTCACCGATCAACGGTTCGTCAAAGTAGTTAATTCCCGTCGTGTTGGCAAACAGATCGGAGTCACCGGCGCCAATCGCACACGGGGCCAGTTCCATCGCGGTCGCTACCAGGTACAAAGTCTGGTAAAGGCATCCGAGCCCTTTTAGTGTGGTGGCGTACGCCATGGACTGATATTTCCATGAAAGCCTCGGAAATCGAGATGTGATGAGCAAGAGAACGTGAATTTCCTTCTTGGTCCCCGGCTTTCCCATCGCTGCAGCTGCTTGCCACAGCATGCTTTCGAGTTGCTCTGTGAAGTCTATCATCCGCTCCAACTGGTGCTCTTTGGGGTTGTACCTGTACAATCCGGCATCCAGACCCTCGCAACGCTGTATAAGGGGGTATATTTCCAGCTCGTGGATTGCTCCACCACCTGGATATGGCCTGAATGCCACATCGCCGTGCTCGTCCCCCTTTTGCACGTATTTGATTCTCGCTGTCCGGAAAAGGAGCTCTGCCAATTCTGAGAGGCTTATGGGAGTGTCTGCGAATTCACGGACAGACATCCTGTTTTCCAGCACATAGCTGAAGGGCTTGTCATTTCTTCCCAAGGCGTCGATATCGGGCTCTTGCAGCGCCATAATGTCCTCGGAGACTGGAGGCTTCACTACCGGCAGCGGGGGAATAGTATCGACAAAGCGGTACGTTCCTCCTGAAGGATTGCGGTGCCTGCCACCTCTGGAGCGGGCCTGAAAGAGAAGGTCATGAAATTCCCAAGTGGCCAGAGGCGGCTCGCCTTCTCGCAAACCTCCTTTGGCCTCTGACGGCAAGACAAAGCCGCACGAAGCCATTATCTCAACAAGCTCCCGAATTGTTTCCTCGTCGAAATCGGAAAGTCGTGCCACAATCTCCTCTACCGACATTCCCTTCGAAAGAAGGGCGACCAGTTGAACCAGCCGATCGTCTATGAAGACTATCTTGATGCTCGGTGATTGGCGATTCCAGCACAAGGGCGTCGTCCACCTGATGAAGGTAAGCAAACCTGCTCAGCTTACATTTAGTCGAATTGGACAGTGACACACGCTCGCCAAATCGGGAGGGAAGGGCTTCTATCAGGTCCGCGTCGGTACCGCAAATTCTCTCGCACAGGAAGCCTCCCTTTTTCAGGCTCTCGAGATAGAAGTACCGGATTATCAGCTGGTCAGCGTCGGCTCCATTTGTAATCAGAGCTTCCATCAGAGCGCCGGGAACAAAGTCGGCACGAAGCCTCTCAATGGCCTCCTGCATCTGCAGGGGGAATTTCACAGGAGCTTGCGTCGGCTTTGACTTCAAGAACAGGTAGATTTGGCCTTCGTGCTTTTCGATCGTGACATCCGCGGCAATGCGAAACTTGGATTCCAGGACCATCTGCGACTCCATTCTCGACAAGTCGGTTAGAAGAATACTGGCGTTGGGTTGAGGTCTTCTTCAGCTTTTGGAGCGTCCAACCACCCCATCTGCACTGGTACGTCGTACAGACGGCCTGGAGCAAATCGCGCCCAGAAGTGGCGGAGGCCGGAAACAATCACCTTCACTACACTGAGGCCCAGGTCAGGCCGAGTCTGGTCGTTCACGAGCACTTCCAGGCCCAGCTTGTTAAGAATGTCTACGCAAAGGGTTATGTCATCAAGGAGATCGTCTGAACTCATGTCTGTGTACCTGTCAAGTCTCTTGGGAAGGCGATCTTCGGCCGGCAGAAGATAGGGCCACTCCTCCAGTCTCGTCTCTTGCGTGAACTTTCTCTGAAGGGAAAGCTTGTCGTCATCCGACAAGAACTCGGGTGGGGACTCTATCAGGCCGAGCGATTGGGTCATTTCAGAAAGCGCTCGGGTGAAGGCAGTCTTTGGGTCCAGATGAGCGCCGAAGCCGAAAATAGGACTATCCGGTCCCTCACTCGTCTCGGATGAAAAGGCAGCAAACACGGGAACGCCAAGGTCACTGGTAATGTCCAACACCCATACCTTCCGTCCGATAGCGTTGAATGCCTCACCGAATTGGACGATCATAGGGTCTTTGATCTGGTGCAGATCCACGGCCGGCATGGGGATCATGTTATCCCACCACAGAGCGACCGCATCACGTCCAATGAGCTCCATGAGGCCCTGGAGCACGGCTTCTTCGAGGCAGTTGCTTGCGGCGTTTCCGTTTGAATCGGCTCTGCAGAAAGCCTTTGCCGGTTCATGCCCATACCCATAGTAGAGATGGGCAGTGGGCATCAGCTTCCATTCCTTGCGAGTGACAGACCATACCGGAGACCAGTCAATCTCCAGGGTTTCGTCGAAAGGCAGGGGAACAGTGGTAAACGGACAGTTGAACTCGCTCCAACGCTCTCGCTCGCCGTATTGTTTCTCACTGTATTGGAGAAGGCCATGGGGATGGAACCCTTTCTCTTTGATTTCTTCGTATCTTGCCCGACGTTTGGGCTCCGTCCCTCGGTAGATGCCGCTGACCCGTTCGATCGCTTCACACAAGCAACTGGTCTTGGCCTGAATATCGGTCAAACCTTTGCCCGCGCTGGCGCCCGACCGTATGCCCTTCTTGACATCTTCCAATCGACGCACTTTACCGATCGACGCGTGGGAGGCGCCATAGGTTCTCATGAACGTAGGACCCGTTGCATTGACTTTCTGCAGGGAAGCGGTCGTCATCGAAACCAGGGGGCTCACTACGCCAGTGATCCGACTTATAAGATGACTGTGCCTTTCCAGGGTCACTTCGGGCGAGAAAATCCTGTGGCCGCCATCCAGACGATATCTCTTCTTCCGAGAGGTGAAGGATGGTGGCTCCGGATCTGACTCTACCGCGGCCGACCCCGCTCCGCATTCGGGGCAATGAGGCAGTCGAGCCATTTCATGGGCCGTGAACTCCGTTGTCTTCCAATCGAACGCGAGCACCTTTCCTTTGAACGAGCCCGGCTCTTCTCCTGACAACACGGTCCCGAGAGCCGCTGCAAGAATTCCCTCGGCAAATCCCTTAGAAGCTGCTGTGGCCCCAACAGGGAATAGCGGCGGTTTCCAACTTCCGGTCTTGAATCTGATGAACTCTTCCAGCTCTCGGTTGAACCGCAGTCGCTCTTCCAGGCATCGCCAACATCCTGTTTCTCCGGGAACAAAGAAAGGACCGATCCAAGGCCGAATCCCTGAAGGCTTGCATAGAATCCAACGGTGGTCGCTTTTCAGAGCTCGGCCGTTCCATTCCGACAACCTTTCGTCGAGGTAGTCCCGTGTCACTACGACGGTCAGCGTTCGCTCTCCAGGAATAGGGTCCATTAGAGAAGCCTCACCCACTCCGTGCAACCCGGAGCGCCTCAAGGTATCGATAAAGTCCGCGATGTTTTCGCCGGTCGAGGCGATTGCCACGCGAGTGGCCGAACCGTCATTGACATTGGTCCCTGACCCGGTTCCCATCAATCCCCAGAAGACCGCTTCAGGGGTATTGTGATCGTTCGCCTCCTCCGCCAAACCGAGTCGATCGAGTGCAGCGAGGCCGTAGTAGACTTCGGTGAGCCCATATCGATCCGAAAGAGCGTCCGCGATATCATCGGAAGACCGCCCATCACCAATAAATTTCAGCAGCGCACACAGGAGCTCTCCTTCCACAATCTTCTCAGAATTCTCCGCAACGAGGATCGCCTTGTCCTCCTCGATCAGTCCGACGTTGCAGCAGTTTTTCAGACGCGGATTCTTGAGCATATACGATCTCCTTCAGTCGTTGTGGCCCCATACATCGGTTGACGCTTCAAATTACTAGTCGCCTAATATCACGTGCAATAAACCCATTTGTCTCCCGCTGCGGCGGAAACTCCGGCCAGATGGACATCTTCACGGTCTCGGCTCGAAGCCTTCGATGCCCCGAGGCACAAGGAGACGCCCCTCAGCACGTCATCGCCTGTCGGTCTGCCCCGGATCGTTTGTTGCCTCAATTCATGCAATTCCCTTGAATACTAGGTCGAAAAGGAGTCTGCTTCTAGGGACAAGGGTATCGAGAGCAGTGTAATAGTATGCCGGTCTATCCAAATTCCCGTACTGACTGTTAAATGCCTGTAATTGACCGGCGATCTCCTGAGACATTCCGAATACTATCTCCTGGGGCGAGGCTAACCGAAAATCATCTAGTGACTGTCGGAATTTTGTTTCTCGCCATTTGATTAAATCGTATTCCACCATCATTGGGGCGGGATATTGCAGCATTCCCGGGTCGAAGCGTTCCCGATCGCACAATGTCAACAGCGGCTCAAAAAACGATTCAGCATAGACCAGCCCCAGCTCCTCCGCGATAGACCGAAGTACTAGCCGCAATGCGTCACCAACCCAGTCCCGCTCCTGGTAGATCAACCTCGCTCCATAGAATACATTAAGGCGAGTAGGTGCAACTACCCGTGAACCAGCATCTTTATACTGCTGCTGCACCGCTTGACGCAACGTCTGTGAGTCTTCATATAATTCCGCCTGAAATGCTGCCAGAAGATCTTCTACGAAATTGATGTGCTTTGCCGAGGCATCAACCAATCTATCCGGGGCCATAAAGAGCTCAAAGATCCTGGTCAGCGGATACCCTCTTGACGCCGCTGCATTAAAACACCACCGGTAGAAACGTAACGCATATACTGCGTAGAACATAAAGTTCAGGGATCTTATTGTGAGATAGTCACGAAAGTCAAATGAATCTGACCCTACAACGACCTCCTCCACTTCAACAGCAAAATCGCCAGCTATATCCTCGTAGTTAGGACCTTGAAGGCGAAACTTCGTCTTCAAATTGAAGTTGGCTCGATCGCTTAGCCTATTCAACAGGATGCCGTCCATGATGAACAAATTGTGGCAGAGTATCGTGTCAAATCCCCTCGACACCGCCCGGTCCAGTTGGGCAACGAAGGTGTCCTTGGTCTCGTTGGGCAAACCGAATATCAGTTCCGTCCCCGTTTCTATTCCCCGGGCCGCTGCCCATTGGATTGCCGCTTCCAATTGAGCTTCAGTCAAATTCTTTCTTCCAATCGCTCGCAATGTTTGAGGGTTCTCAGACTGTAAGGCCAGCATTAACCCTATTTGATTCATGTCCGCAAGGTGTTCCATAATGAGCTTGGTGTTGCTGGTGAACTTCTTGTCTATATAGAAGAATAGGGACTTTGGATAACCGGAGGTCGTGCTCACTGCCCGAAGGTACTCGGCTGTTTCAACGTCTGTGTTAAACAAGCCAAAGTTCTCATCGCAAATAAACAGTGGAATATGTGGGCAATCGCTATACTTTGAGGCAATGAAGGTAATTTCTTCTTTGACCACGTCCAGAGGAAACACGCGTGGTTTTGAACGTGTCTTTCCCGATACACAAAAACGACACGTATACGGACACCCCCTTGAGGTCTGAATCAATGGTCGATACGGTGGCTTCATGAAAGAGGTCATTATGCCAGACAGATACGCGGAAGGCAGCAGTGACAGATCAAGAGGCTGACAAGCAGCCCCGGTAATTAGATCGCCATTGGAGCGAAACACGACCCCGTCTATTGGTGAATCCCAAACGTGAGAGGGGTCAGATAGAAACCTGCCGACGAGATTAGAGAAGCCTAATTCACCTTCTAAGGGAACGAGACAGTCTATGCCAGGTATACGGCTAAAGAGTTTCGATTGTTCAAACTCATCCGTGTCTACTGAAGGCCCGCCCAGCACAATCACAGGGGCGGAACCGCAACGTGCTCTAAGATTCTTGACTACTGCCCTGTTCAGGTCGGTGTTCCAAAAGTAGGTAGATAATCCTACCATATGCGGCTGGCAGGCGTCCGCCATGGATAGTAGTTCGTGAGGATCTTTGTGCAAGGATACACAGATTTCCGGCCCGAAAGTGTTGCGAAGAAAAGCAGCAAGGTAACCTATATTGAGAGGCACAAACTGGACAGCATGGGTCCAGTCGTTCAAGTAACTTAGGTCACCAAGCATGATTCTAACAGACATGATAATCGTCCTCTCGTTCGGCTGCAGAGGCCGCTTTGCAGCGTACAGATCCTGTTTTTACAGAATCCAAATTTGGGCTATTTGTGTCTGGCGACGAGCCACCAGCGTCCCTTCCGAAAGGAATTCTGCGAAAGGTTTTCATTTCTATTTCGCAGGAAACGCCTTCGTGAGTGACCCCGTTATGGTTAAATTCGGCCAGGCCTGCGTAAGAGCCTTGGACAGCTTTATGGCAGGTCTTCCCTTCGAAGGTTGGCATAGACAGTGTATCTCCGTTGCCGGGGTCGGTAGAGTCTGCTACCAGAGTGAGGAGAATAGGGCCACCGAGAGGAGTTTGCAAGTGATTTTTGCCCCGGAATTGGTCCGTGGTTCTCGCGGGCCGCGTCTCCAAGGAATCCACGAAAATTTACGAGCTACAGAGCCTTGTGCAAATAACTTTCTCCTCTGGGCGACAAAACCCGTCGGCTCCGTTCAAGTCCTCTACTTCCTGAAGGATCCACTCCCCGTTCCGATCCCACCGGGGAAATACGGTCTTCGTGACATATTGGAAGAGCTCTTGACTCATGTTCACCCTTCCTATGGGTAGTGAATTACACCCGGCAGACCACGCGGATCCACCGGGAGCGTGTAGTGTCACCATTAACAGCTTATGCGTCGAGAGCTTTCCTCATGCGCTCTGTGCTCTGTGCAAGCGACTCTTGCACGGCAAAAAGCTGGTTCCCGAAGTCTCGGTCACCTTCCGCGCAGGTCCTCTCATACGCTTTCGTGAGGACGCTTGTGGCGATCTGTGACAGGCCTTGCAAGAAACCCCATTCATACTGCGCATCGTCGATGGTCTCCAGATACGGGGATCGTGGGGATGGATCCGCGGGCCAAGTATCGGGGCTGCCTGCCGATGCGTCCAGCTCAGTCCCCAGCGGCTTTTCATTTAAGGTCACCCCGACACGCTCAGCCAATAGGCTCAGAGAATCTGTGATTGTGCTCAGGGCTCGTGCAAGATCGTGGAGTCCGTCGGCACGCAAAGCGAGATACGTTTTTTTCTCAACCATCTTGAGCATTGCCACAAGACCGGCCAATTCCTCTTGTTCGGTTCCGATCTCCCGAAGTTGGTCCCGGTAGCATTTGAGATGAGCGGCGGACGTGGGTGTGGTAGAACTAGACATGCTGCAAACCTCCTATTTAGGTTTGTGGCGTCGGGTCCCTGGGAAGTGCTATTTCCTGGGGACCTTTTTGCGTTACAGGAAATTGTTCCATGATCTCCTCGGTGACGGGTACGTTGCGCCAGGCCTCGAGGAGGCGATCAGCCAGGTTCTTGAGCGCACCCAAGCTCTTGCGTCCCGTTTTTCCCAGAATACTGCCCTTGTAAAGCAGTTGAGCAACAATGTGCGCGATCTGCAAGAGATAGTAGAATATCTTCGCTGAGTTGTGATTGGTACTGTAGGCGTGTTCCAGTCGGTATCCTCCGGTCTTCTGGGTGTTGAACCCCTGATTTTCAATCGTCCATCTGCTCCTTCCTCCACCATTGGCCCCATCTATTACGTTTGTCCGGAAAAGATTGAGATTGGTCGCCCACCTCCATGTGCTCATGGATGCTTCACCCCGCGTATCCGGCTTCGTTTCGATGCACTCAAGGCCTTTGAGCGTGTGCTCTCGCTTACCGGAGTGAGGGTACCCTATACTATCCGCCCATCGGAATTGTTGGCTTATTTCTGCGCTCTTTCCCGTACGCCAGGACAGGCGATCAGGGGCTTGCAAGGCACTCAAGGCGTCGAATTGCCGATTGACCGACGGGAGGTCCTTATCGGTGAGAACAGCCATGGACCTCCAGTGATAGTTCGTGCATATGTGAAATACCGGGCCGCATGCGTACAGCGCATCAAGGGTCAGCAGAATCGGCAAACGAGGAAACGTTGCTTTGAGCCGCGGGGCCAGTCGATAAAAGGCTTTGAGTTCACAGTCCTGTTTCTTGGGTTGTTCTCCGGGGTTTTCGATAAACTCACTCATGAGGGAAATGGCAAATCCGTTTGGCCCCACCAGCTTCGCCTCCAGGACCTTGTGATAGTAGGTGGTCTTGCCGTTTCGGGTCTGCGTGAGGCAATGGGGACAATGACGTTTGGAAAAGGTCAAGGTCCCTGTCGCATCAACTGCGACGACGAAGTACCTGTCCAATAGGCGACAAGGATACAGGACCTTCTTGCGCATAAGGGCATTGACCATACGACAAATGACATGCTGAAAATCTTCAGGGTTGCAGAACATGAACGCATCGTTGAGCGTATCACCGTGGGGAACGCGAGCCACGCCGAACAGAGTACCGAAGGCTACCACGGATGGAAGGGTATGGAGCTTTAGCTTGATTTGGCGGCGAGCGCTCAAATGAAACAGGTACATTAAGAAACCAGCAAGGACAAGAGCGGGGAGAGGGTACAAGACATGGGTGGATGCACGCGGGTCCGTGAGATCTCCGAGCAGCGCATTAAAGTCGCACAAGAGGTGCCTGATCGTTCCCAAAAGAGCCTTGAGGAGCTTGGCCTGATCATTGGCCGGCAAATCGAAAAAAGTCTGATCTCCGGGACAATCTATGATATGTTTGCAGGTAGCTTCTCAATAAGTGTGGGTATCAAGATTCGTGCCATATCGGCAACTTGTTAATATGCCGAGCATATTGCCATCTCGGGCTTCAGTTTTGCCCGGGGTTATTGAGAAGTTACGTTTGCAGCTGTGAGCCGCGAATGGATGCTTCACATACTACCTCCCCTCGTGTAAGTGCCTGGGAGGTCATAATCCATTGCGGCTAAGTTTTCTATAATAGCGTGTCAACGCGCAAAAAATATTCAACACCACACGATGTCCGCTCATAACCCGTGAAGATCGCGGTGAATCCTGCGCGAAGAATCTTCGTTCTTACTTCCCCTTCAAAGCTGCCACCCATGCCTGGGCGATGATCTTCGCGTATTCCTTGCGCTCTTCTATGGTCTTCTTCACGAGAACCTCCTTCGAGATGATTAGGTTGGAAGCCGTTTGAGGGGATCACCTCCGATTCATTGATCCAAGGTGCCAGGTAACGAACGCTGGAATAGAGCCTGTGGCAGCCAAATTCATGGCCGCAAACAGCCCCCTAACGTCTGAAAAGCTCGGCACTCGGCGAGAACTTGCTTGACTGAGGGCTTATTACACTCATCGCGTAACGGTGCATGTTCCCCCTTTGCAAGAAACGCCAAAATTATCAGTGAACATGTTAGCATTACAATCATCGCGAACAGTCGGGTCACAACCCAACGGGGGGAGACCAACACCCGCTGCCACATCTTCCAGATCGTCATCAACCCCAGCTTGGGCGCTGATCTTGGCGTCCTCTTTTCTCTCTTCGATTGTCGTGTCCATGGGAGCCTCCTTTCAAGTACTCGATGCGGACTAACTTGACCTGTTCGATCGGAATATAGTCATTCGCAGTCCGAATGCAAATTCCGGATTGCCGCACACTCTCGAAAATCCCAAGCCGCTGATTCGTCTGCCACCTGTCACTCTTCGACGAACGAGGCGATGGACGGTCAACATAGTGTGACGCGACCATCCCTGGTCTTCCGGGGGCAAAGAGTGACTGGAGATTGTGGAGAATCGTGAGAGGTATCGACTCCCCCGTCTTTTCTTGCGCTGGCCATTTTTTTGGTTCCAATCACCCGCCCCCCCCTATCCGTCGATTTCACAAAAGGCGCACTGGGCCTGGTCGGCAAAATCTGTCAACCTGATCACACTGACTTCGACGGCCACGACCGCACCAACGGCTCGAGGGCCACGGCCCGAGGAATCCGAATCTCTCGAGTACCGGGATGCGCAGCTCGAGGTGGAGTGTATGGAGCGCAGGAGCAACGTGGCGCGTGCGTATGCACATCTTCCTTTCACGGCTGCACGATCCCCTTCCCTTGCGCAGATCGTCCCATAACCTGGACGTGGTAAGACCGATGGGAGCCTGAACGGAATGAGCGCACGAGGGCAGACCTAACTTCCTCGCACGATGAAAGGAAGTTGGACTAAGCCGCTTCGCGGCGGCCCGAGGCTGACGGCCACGTGCGTAAACGGTGCTGATCCCCTGTTGCGTCCGGGTCGCTCGTTTGAGGACAATCTCATAATCCCGGTAGCGATCTCTCTGTTGATCGATTACCCCTGGCAAGTGTTATCAGGACAACCAGTCGATCTTCTCTATTCTTCACGTAGGCAACGGGGATGAGGAAGACCGATGTTTCCAGTGATGGTGCGAGCTTAATGTCTCCCTTGGGTGAGAATTCCGGAACTGATTTCGGATGAGGGTTGAGAGATTCTGGTTGACTGACGAGTTCAAGGTCAGGTACGGTCATGAACAGGGGAAAAACCTTTTTGGCTTCCTCGTGCGTTTTGACTGACCCTCCAGAGTCTGTTCCGTGCCAGAGGGACGCTGCTGAGACATGATTGTCGGCAAACAACCCAGATTGAGGAGACCTGGCAAGATTCGGGATTGCGCTCGCCGATTTTTCGGCAGACATCCCTGAATCCCACGAGAGAAAATGCGAACTCCCATGACCCGGAGGGTCACAACGAACCATGAAAATGGGCACCATGTCCAGCGACCAGCGGGAGCTGGCAAGCGCCTGAAGTTCTTGGGGATGGGGGTTTGGGGGAAGGCCCTTCTTTCAAGAAGGGCCTTCCCCCAAAAATACATCTTCATAGAGAAAGCGCTTTACTATTTCTACGGACGGTGTTGAAACCGATGGCTCACAAGATTCCTGGCAACCTCTTCACCACGGCCATGGCCGTAATGCCGCACATTGACGTGTCGCGCGCACTGGACATGGCCCTGTCATTGGACGTGCCCTTCTGGCCGCAACTGCCAAACTACAGTTACTACGAAGATATGTATGTGCAAGCGGCGGAGCATTTCCCAGGCATCGTCCTGGATGTGGACAAACGGACGCTGCGCTTTTCCATGGACAAATTCGTCGCGGAATTGGAAGAGGCGTTGCTCCGTTTTGATGACCCGACCTATTTTGACGTCAGCGAGACTTACTCGGTGGTGTACCATCGATTTCTGGCATTGAACCTCAAGGACAGACCCGCCATTCGAGGCCAACTGGAAGGGCCTATCAGTTTCGGGTTCAACATCCTTGACCAGGATGACCGCCCCATTCTCTTTGATGACACTGTACGGCCCTTCATGCTCGATTTCATGGCCAGACGATTGAATGTTCAGCTGGCGCGGCTCGTGGAACGCAATGCGAATGCCTTCATGTTTGTGGATGAACCCGGACTGCAATACCTGTTCTCGGCAATGGCGGGATACGGCGACTTAAAAGCCAAGAATGACCTGGATCAATTCTTCACCCAGGTGGACCGCCCCCGGGGGATTCATCTCTGCGGCAACCCGGATTGGGATTTCCTGTTGAATCTGGACTTGGACGTGCTCTCTTTGGACGTGTACACCAATGCAGAGGTTTTCGCCTCATACGCAGCCGCCATCAAAAGATTTCTCGATCGGGACGGCCTCATCGTATGGGGAATAGTGCCCACGGGTTTCGAAGCGTTCGCCCAGGAGGAGATCCCCTCTTTGGTCCGCCGTCTCGAAAACGTGTGGCAAGTCCTCTGGTCCAAGGGCATTGATCGGCAACAACTCATCGCTCGCTCCATGCTTTCCCCGGCTACGTGCTGCCTGGTGAACCCGGACAAGGAACGCACCGTGGAGAGCGCCTTCGCCGCGGTGAACCGGATGGCGGACGTGTTGAAAACGAAATATGTGTGACGGCACTCTCGCAAGTGGAGAAGAATCGTGATCCCTGTCTGAGCATGAATCCGGCGCAATACCCTTTCTGGAAAGTCTCAATGGTGGTAGACTGAACACCGTCGCTTAAATGAAAGGAATTATCGGCAAGCGTGAACTGTCAAAACCCCGGCAAAATCTGCGATGGCCTATGGTATTTAGGACGCCCTGAATCCGGAGTATATCTGCTGGAAGGCCGGAATGGGTCAATTATCATCAGTGGTGGCATGAGTTACCTCGTGCCTGATCTACTGCGTCAGTTCGATGAGTTTGGACTCAAGGAAGAACGGATCCAAGGGATAATAATCCTTCACGCCCATTTTGACCACATCGGGATTGTGCCGTTCTTTCATAGACGGAATCCAGGCCTCAAAATATATGCCTCAGCAAGAGCATGGGAAATCTTGAGTGAATCTCGACACATCGGCACTATCAACCAATTCAGTCGCACATTGACGGAGCGCATGGAAATTCATGTTTCCTACACACACGAGGAGCTCGACTGGCCCGTGGGATTGTCCGGAGACCGAGTTTCCGAAGGGGACGTGATCGACCTCGGCAGTAGGCAAATACAGATATTTGAGACTCCTGGCCATTCATCATGCTCGATCTCCGCTTACGTCCCCCAGATCAAGGCGCTTTTCCCTTCCGATGGGGGAGGAATTCCCTACAAAGGGACTATCCTTGCCGCGGCAAACTCCAATTTTACCTTATACCTGGAGAGCCTCAAGAAATTGGAGGCGCTTTCCATAGACTATCTTTGTGCAGATCACTTTGGTTATGTCTGTGGCAATGAGGCAAAGACCTATGTGAGCTCTTCCATCGATTCGGCAATGAAAGAGCGGACCCGTTTGGAAGACATTTATCGTCGCTCGTTCGACATAGACACTGCAGCGAGAGAAATGGCATCCTCTTTCCTAAAGACGAATCCGGATTATTTCCTGCCGTTAGGAATTTACGAAGGCGTATGTCGTCAGATGATGAAACATATAGCCAAGACCTTGAACCGATAAGGTATCACCTTTACCGAAACAAGAGATGCCAAGGAGCACCGCGTCTCGGAGGTGCCTCCGGGTCGATCTCTTTTTACCCGAACGGATGTCAGCCCCAAGCTCCGCCGATGCTCCGATCACGTGACCGGCTTCCGCGATGACGCGACCCGGACTTTTGTCCGAGTTTCTTTAGAGTGAGCCCCATTCCGATTCGCTGCAACCTCGGGGAACGGCTCTAGGTGGGCCACACCGCTCAGCTTGCCGCGGAGGTTGTGCTGTTGGCACGCGGGATAGTGAAGCGTCGGTTCGCATGACCCACCAAACGGTAAGGCTCGGTTCGGTCTTCAGTATGCCGCAATTTTCACGGCCAGAGCCGAGAGGAGTTCCTACTTTGCATACATGGACGCGATCAGGGGAATGCGTTTTCAACGCGTAATACTGGCGGCGAACCTCTTTCGCTACGAACGGCCTGGCCTGACTGCGCTTCAGAGGCATGCCGCCAGCAGACCAAAGTCACTTACGTGATCGTGCATCGGTATTAGTCAGATTTGCATGCATCTTCGGGGCCGAGGGCTCATCATCGGGAACGCCAGACGGGCTAAGCTCATGAGATCCCCGAAACAGGACGGAGACAGAACTACCTCCAGATTCTCTGCATCCGCGCTCGTCACTGATGTGTTCACACAAGCTGATATCCCCAGGACAACTATCTCGGCAGGTAGGCAGATAGGAGCATCTGGTTGAATTCGAACCCGATGTCAATCCATCCTTCGTTCGCAAGCATTTTCAGCTGCATGAGTTCCAATCCTTTGCCGCCTGCGTCGAATTCAAAAGGTCTTTTTGTGGAATAGCGTTCCGTATCCTGCGTGTGATGAAAGGCCTGAAAGATAAACGGCTGATCCTCACGGAGGATCCCCACCCCACGATCCTCAACGCACAAGAGCGGTCCTTGGGGAGTGGCCTTCAGAATGACTGCAACCGTTCCTCCATCTGGCGTATTCTCAATCGAGTTCTTCACGAGCGTGGTGAGTACTCTCTCGAGCACGTCGGGATCTATCGCCGAAGAATTCACAGGTTGCAAATAGGGCAATATGGCCACCGATCGACGGCGGCTTTGCTTCCGAAGGGTATCCAGGGTGTCCAGGACGAACGGAATGACAGGAAAGGGTCTGGGCTTGTACCTGACGAGGCTCGAGGATCTGCTGTACACTCAGTTGGATCTGTCTCAAACGATCCACGTTTCTTCTTATTCTGTCGAGGCTTACCTTACGTTCTTCTGCCGCGAGGTCGTTTTTTGCCAACTTGGGGAGGGAAGCGTCTATGATCGCCACAGGGGTGGTCAGTTCGTGAGAAAGATGGTTGACCGCCCGCTGCTTGGCCCTCTGAATGGATTTCCACGCCGTGATGTCACGGAGAATGACCAGAATGCCGACCGGTTCACCCTTATGGTCAAGATATCGCGAAGAGCTGAGGCTCACGTCCAGAAGGATTCCGCTCTTCGTGAGCCGTCTGGTCTCGAATCCGCTCATCGCTTTTCCGTCGTCAATGAGACGACTGATTTGTGAAAGCGAGGTTGCTTCTTCCGATTTCGGCACGAATGGCGTTTTTCTGCCCAAGACTTCTTCCTTTGTCCATCCGAAAAGCCGGGTGAACGAATCGCTCACATATTGCGTGTTTCCTTCCAAGTCGTAGAACACGATTGCATCCGCTGAGGAGTCAATGGCGTTCAGGAGGCCACGAAGAAGCTCTTGGGCCTTCTTCGCTTCTGCCTTGGCCTGTTCCAGTTGAGCGGTGAGCTGCGGAACACCGAGTGGTTCATGATGCAGCAATTCTGATTTGTCCCTCCGGTCAGCCATTCCCACCTCCTGATTCACGTTCGCCGGTTTCCTCTGAAGAGGTGAACCGAGATGCTCGGCTCTGTTTGCCATGCTTACACGCAACATGCTGTTTCGCTCGACGGCCGATTGAAGCCCGGTCATGGCTTCTCTTAAAGCAAATTGAGAAGTCTCATACCCATGCGCTTTCGCGTGTATGACAGGGCACAGGATGCGGACCGAGGATCCCCTTCGCTACGGATGACGCAAGGCCGTCTCATTACTGCGCTCAGGAGATCCACCGCGGTACGGCCCTAGCCAGGTGAACGCGAATCGGTATCAGGCACGTCGTGACCACGAGCTGAAAAAAGCCCACCACCTTTGTGAAGCCCCCTCACAGGTGGAGCTCGCAGTGTATCCTTGGGAGGATACGGCATGGCCTTACTTCAAGCCGAAGCCCTTTCACCCGGCACGGCGTAACGCGGCAAGCAGGTCTTCTGCTTTGTGCTCTTCTGCCCAATCAAGGGGAGATCTACCCGATGCGTTTCGCTGACGAGCCGAGGCTCCAAACTCGAGCAATAACTCCACCGCCTGCGTATGCCCTTCCCTTACTGCAAAGTGCAAAGGAGTGTCTCCCTCCCGGTTGGTTGCCTGCGGTACAGCCCCGTGTTCCAGAAGGAGGCGGACCACATGCGCGTGACCACGCCAAGCCGCTCTGTGCAGTGGCGTCTTACCATACCCTGTGTGTACATTCACATCAGCCCCTTTGTCGAGGAGGAACTTCACCAGGTCGTAGTGCCCCTCCCACGCGGCTCTATGCAGTGGAGTCTCGTCGTATTGATCTCGGGAATTTACGTCAATACCGTCTTCCACCAACCGTTTCACACATGCCAGATCACCCCGCGCCGCAGCTTCGTTGATTTCTACCAATTCTTCCTCCACTGGCAGCGGTTCATCGGCCTCGCAATTCCGGTTCCGAACCCGCGGGCACAGACTATTCGGCCGGCACCAAGGAGCCAAAGCTCCACGCGTACTCACGCCAGATTTCCCTCATTCGGGGACGCTGGGGGTTCAGATCTTGTTCGTCGCTCATAGGACAGCATTCGTACCGACTCGTCACAGCACGGTTACCACATACCCGACTCGCCCCCGCGAGATTCGTTCTTTTCACCGTCCGCATATGGCCCAAGCCGTCACATGTGGCGCTCTGAATTGAAACCGGGTGAACGTTTTGACGTCTTGTGCCAGCCGTGAGCTTACCCGGTAAGAGCTCGCGGGTCACGCTGGCTGTAGGCTCTCCGAAGCAGATCACGGCTTGTAGTACATGAGGGACCGTGCATACGGCTCCGTGCGACGAATCAGCTCTCTCTGGCGGTCTTCGGACATCAACGAAAAGGACTCGGCAAACCGCACGTTCTCTTCGAGTTGTGCGACAGAATCACACCCCACCACCGCGGTGGTGATCGGCTGGGACAGCGCAAAATGAAGAAAGGGTTCCATGGAATCGTACCACGGGAGTCGGGCCGCGAAACCTCGAAGGTAGACTTTCATTGCTACAATGCCCATGCCCCGTTTCCCGGCATGGGGAATGACCTGGTCCACGAAGCTGGCATAGGTGGGTTCCGCAGGGTTCACCGGCAAGAGCACGGTGTCAAATTCAAACATCTCTATACATCGTCTCAGTATAGACGGATCGTGATGACCGGTCACGCCTACGAACCGAGTGAGCCCCTTTTGCTTGGCTTCCACAAAAGCTTCAATGGCGCCTCCGGGAGCGAAGATCTCGTGAATGTCCTCTTCGGTTCTCACGTCATGCACCTGCCAGAGATCCAAATGATCGGTCTTCATGTTTGAGAGCGTCTCTTGCAGATGCTGGAGCGCTCCGGTGCGGGTCCGAGCATGAGATTTGCTCGTGAGAAATATGTCGTGGCGTCTTTGATTCAGCGCGAGCCCGTAGTAAGACTCGCTCCCCGCGTACGCTCTGGCCGACTCACAGTAGGTAATACCCAGGTCAAGGGCCCTGTTGATCAAGGCATAGGCTTGCCTCTCGTACCCCACGGTTCTGAGAACCCCTTCCCCGCCGAGGCCGATCAGCGTGACCTCAACACCGGTCTTGCCAAGCACTCTCTGTGGAATCATATCGTCACCTTCCAGGACGCTCAATCGCCCTCCTGCTGTTCCCTGTCCTTGAATCGGTGCCCTTGAACCGCGGCACTCAACACCAGCCACGGTCATAATGTAGTTGGTCGCTCCGCGACTGTCCAGTGGTTCAATGGAGACATTCTCGGGCAAGATAGGTCTTGGTGCGTTCGCATGTCGCATTTCCAGGGGATTCGGCGGAGAGACCAGGGCTGTTCAGGTAATTCCAATAGCTTACAGAATCTCCGGACCTGCCGGTGTCTGTTTCTTCCCCCGAAATCCGCGAGATCTCCTCGCCTCGCGAGCAAGCGTCAAGTGCAAGCGGCTTCTGCTTGCCCGTAGCGGCACTTCTCTCAACCCGCGTGCGAGTAACGGTAAGGAAATCATTGTTGACGGAATGTCCAGAGGCGCGGTATCCTCGAAGGAAGAACAAAAGAGGCTTTCGTACTCTCATGGCGCCGGTCTTATTCACACCGGGGTGCGTGGTTCCATGTAAGGTCTTCTTCGGGATCGGCAGAACCATCGCGAGACCCTCTAGGGCGCCGAAACGCTCAAGATGGCAAGACCAGTGCATTATTTCAGTTGCTTGTAACCGTTTCACGCAATGGTCCAAATGGTCGGGCGCGGTAAATGAACCTTATCAAGGACATAGTTGACCGTCACGATGAAATAATTCAGTGGCGCAGGGACTTCCATCTGCACCCGGAATTGGGCAATCGGGAGATTGGTACTGCACGGAAAGTGGCCGAGATTCTCAGGTCGTTCCCAATGGACGAAATCGAGGAACAGGTGGGCACCACCGGCGTGGTCGGTGTGCTGAGAAACGGAACCGGGCCGGTAATAGGATTACGAGCTGACATGGATGCCCTCGCGGTATGCGACGCGGGAGAGCACAATCACCGTTCCACGGTCGAAGGCATGTCGCATGCCTGCGGCCACGACGGACACATGGCAATGTTGCTGGCCGCGGCACAGTATCTGGCATTCACACGGAATTTTCGGGGAACCGTGGTATTCATTTTTCAGCCGGCAGAGGAGGTAGCTGCCGGTGCGTTGAGTATGATTGAGCACGGCCTGTTGGACAAATACGCCATCCAATCGGTTTTCGCGTTGCACATTGCTCCCGCGATGGGCGTCGGTCATATGACCATCACTCCAGGGCCCCTGCTGGCGGCAGTAAACAATTTCAGAATAGATATAACAGGTCGAGGAGGGCATGCCGGCTTACCCCATCTGGCCAAGAATCCCATAGTGGCCGGAGCCAGCATTGTTTCTTCGTTGCAGACCATCGCGTCATGCGACATAGATCCCATAGAACCGGTGGTGGTTACCGTGACAAGTTTTCAATCCAGCACGAGCAACTACAACGTCATCCCCGGGTCTGCCGAGATCAAGGGCACTGCACGCTATATGAACATGGCGTACGAGGAGGTCTTGCCGGAAAGGATCAGGTCACTGGCGCAAGGTATCGCTGCCGGACATGGGCTCAGCGCAGAGCTGGATTACGTCAAGGGCTGCCCACCGCTCATAAATTCTGAAAAAGAAACGCAATTTGCAGAGGAGATCGCTCGGAAACTCCTGGGCGAAACCAGCGTGGTGCGGGGAGCGCCTCTTATGGGCGGCGAGGATTTCAGCTATTTCCTGAAGAGGATCCCTGGCATGCTCGCGTTCATCGGTAATGGCGAGGACTCGCCACCGCTTCACAATCCCGCCTTCGATTTCAATGATGCAGTACTGCCTATCGGCGCGAGCTATTTCAGCCGGCTTGTGGAGGCGGCTTTAGGCTGACGCTGTCGCGTGATCGAATGGGATCCATAGCCCAGAGAACTCATCCAATGATCGTGATGGGCAACCATGCAAAGGTACGATATCGTTCCTGAAGCGTCGGGACTATTCCACCACGGTCCGCAATCCCATGAGGGAGGGAGAAGAGCATGATTACCGCGCTTGTTCAGTTCACGCTTCCCCAACCGATAACCCGAGAGAAAGCCCGAGAAATCTTTTCGAGCACCGCACCGAAATATAGAGACATCCCTGGACTCATCCGGAAATACTATATCCTCTCGGAGGATGGAGCAACCGCGGGAGGCGTGTACCTTTGGCGGTCTCGAGAGGACGCTGAACGACTTTACACCGGTGACTGGAGGGGATTGATCGCGGAGAAGTATGGCGCAGAACCGTCTGTCCACTATTTCGCCACCCCGGTGGTCGTGGACAATCTGATCGGTGAAATCATTACGGACGCATGACGATCAGGATTTTTGCCGAGTCAACCGGCTCTGGACATGGCGCATGCGTGGATCACCTCGTGAACGGGCCCAGGGCTGTGGTGGACTCACCTGGGTTCCGGCAATGCGTTCTGGCAAGAGGGACTCGCGACATCGGGAAAGCCCGCATTCAGCGATTGTCCCTTTCCTGCGTGAAGATCGATCGCAGTCACCGCGCTGGATCGGCCTTCGTCCCTTTTCTTACTGCTGCTTCCGCAAGCTGATCAACGCCCACGTATAGCCATCAGGATCAGCCACGAAGGCTTCTGTCCCCCAACCATATTTCTTGGGTTCTTGAACGATTCTGTACCCAGCCGCCTTGATCCGGTCCACGGTCTTTTGCACGTCCGCGACTTCAAGATGGGGATACATCCCCAATCCCAATCTTTCATTCTTGCCACGGGGAGCTTTCCACCCCCAGGGAGATGTGGACAAGTAAATTCCCACATTCGCCGCTTCGAGTATGCTGAAGCTGTCCCCTATTGATTTCGGCCGGAGTCCCATCACGTCCCGATAGAACTTTAAGGACGCTCGCATATGTGAAACTTCCAGAAGTATATGGTGTATTCCAGGAGGAATGGCTCTCGCATTTTCGTTTTCCGCGGGTACAGGGGTCACGGAACACACGAAAAGGATGAGGAGAACGACCGGGAACGCGTGGAAAGTTGGTGCTCTCATGGCAGTCTCCCTCCGCATCAATGATGGAATGTCCCAGAATTCTGACAGTCCTATCAAAGTATAACCATTCACCATCAATTCGCGCGGGAATCCGGGCTTCTGACCGCGCCGTGGTGGGCTCCGCCTGGTACCACCAAGCCTCCCTGTCTTGAGGCTCATTCGGGTCTTTCGTGACATGCATGAGGGAACTCGAAATCAGAGTGCCCTGGTCAGTAATGATCCACGTACTGCACGTTGTGCTTCAAGAAACCAATTCTATCGTATTTCGCCTCATACGTGTCGGACAACCTCGGCGTGTCCATGAGTGGCGCATCGGTGGCGGGAGATCCTTGTCCGTGGAGCACTTCTCCCACGAACAATTCCCCTCCGGTGTCTTTGAACCGGGCAATCCACCGTATCGCGGGGTCGTCTCTCAGCCGGGCATAGAAACCGGCAGCCCGGAGCTCTTCTGAGAAAAGCTCGGTATCGAGGATCAGCCAGTCCGCGAGTATGTGGCCGCGAGCGTTGTACGTATCCACAAATTTCCGGAGTGTCTTCTCGTCGGATCCAATGGCGTGTTTTTGGAGTTCGATCGGAAACTCCTGGGGCATGATCACCCGACGGTTCTTGCCTCTGGCGTATTGTCCCACATCGGATGCGACATTTCGGGGCAGAAACGCGACCTTTTGTTCTGCGAGCAAGTCAGGACGCTGTTCGATAAGAAACGCAGCGGCAGCAAGGACACGCCGGCCGTTGTGCTCGTCTTGGAACTGTTGACCTATGGTGAGCCACAATTGACAGCCGGCCATGATGAGCGCGGCGCACACCACGTACCGGTTCCTCAACCGAGAAAGGGCCAATCCTCCAAGCAAGGCCGCGGGCATCGCTGCCACGTAAAGATACGTCGCGGACGTGGAAGATTTGAACAGCGCATACCCTGCCCCCACAAACCACACGCACATGCTGTCAAGCAGGGCACGGTGCGTGCGGTCGGCAACACACTCCTTTCTCATGCGGGTCACGTACACGACCAGGCCGATCACGGCAAATATCAGTTGCGGGCCCCACGCACTGATCACATTCACCCATATGCGGGACCAGAAATCCGGATTCGACGCAAGATCGCCATAACGGAGGAACGGATACAGGAGGATGGTGCCGTTCAGATAGGCTCCCCTCCCCGTGAGAAACAGGGCAACAGGCCAGGCCACCTGTATGGCCACGGCAGCCAGCACCAGGACGTTGTACGGATTCTTGAGAATTGCCCGCAAACGACCGCACAGGACAAGGAACACCCCTAGGCTGAAGAGGAACGACGGCCAATCCATTCCGGTAAACACATACGCAGCCAAACCTCCCGCTGCGCAAATCCGGAAAAGTCGAGATTCCGGAATCTCGCTGAGTCGTAAGAAACTGTAAAACACGGAAAAATGGAGAAGACAGGATAACGTGTTGAAATACCACGGCTGCCTCAGGGTTTCGCCCAACCAGGGACCAAAAGCAAAAGTCAGGGCGCAACAGTATCCCAAGCGTGGCGAAAGCAGTCTCGTTCCCAGGAGGTAAGCCATTACCGCGGAAAGCAGGGCAAAAACCACGTTGGGAATTTGCATGATCGACGGGTTGAGCGGCAGCAGTTCGCCCACGGAATAACAGTACGCGTTGATGAGAAGGAACTGCAAGGGCCCTTCGATGTGAAGCATCGCGCGACCGATGAGCGTCTTCACGGGCTCAGCACAGGACGCGTAGTAATGGAAAAGCGTGCCCGCATCCCTTATGCCGATCTGATCGAAATACGGATGAACCAGAGGTTGTCCGCAATACCCGAGGAAAAACAGGAATGCGCCAAGAAATGCAAAGAAAGCCCAAAGCCCTATGGAATGTGGTAGATCGTTCATATCACCTTTTCGTGAGTACAGAGGCCACAGCGGATTCCTCGGCAGCATTGCCCGGTTGCAGCAAATACCTCGACCCGCACATTGCTGTATTCTCTCAATTCCTAGTGAAAATGCATTTTCATAGGAAATTCCTGTCACTCTCGGCACGGAACCCGCAAGAGGCGGATGCGCCCTGCGCTTCTTACGTGTGCGGGCATGAGCATACTTGATCATCGTATCTGAGACAAGATGCGTGTTCACGCATTCCCGCGTCCCACGCGAGAGGCGCTTCCCACCCATCGATCAAACGGTTATACTTGCCAGTCGACAGATTTCTCATACAGGAGCGCTCGATGACCAGACGCGAAGACGAAAAGCACATCATGGACGCCTTGATCCAGCTTGCGGAGGAAGAAAACCGGCTCACCGAGAGTATGGTCGGCATGCTCGCCAAAACCAATGAGATGGCTGCAAACCGCACGACAAGCGCGGAAATGCGCACCAATCTGGCCAAAGAACGCACGGATTTCGCGAGAGAGCAGACCAAGTTCAGTGCGAGAAGCACCGAACTTGCCGCCAAGCGGACGACCACTGCTGAATTACGTACCAACCTGGCTCAGGAGCGCACGGATTTTGCCAGACAGCAGACCAAGTTCAGTGCGAAAAGTACGGAACTCGCGGAGAAGCGAACGGAGTTTGCGACCAATAGAACCGCATGGGCTGAGACACGGACAAAACTGGCCGGAACACGCACCGGACTCGCAGAGAGGAGAACCGAACTCGCGACCAACCGCACAGGGCTCGCGGTAAAACGCACTGACTTATCTGAACAGCGGACGGACCTGGCAGGAAAGCGGACTGAACTCGCGGCCAACCGCACGGAGCTTGCCGAATTCAGGACCAATTTGTCCCAGAACCGCACTTCCTGGGCCAGTGAACGGACAGACTTGGCAAACAAGCGGACCGGCCTTTCAGAGAACCGCACAGGCCTGGCACAGGAGAGGAATGACCTCGCCAGCAACCGTACCGTGATGTCCACGTATCGCTCCATCCTCGCGAAAGGCAGGACCGAGCTTGCCTTCATACGTACGGGTCTGGCTCTGATTGCCTTGGGATTGGCTTTGATTCGCTATTTCGGGCTGGGCCTCTGGACGATCGCCGATGGGAGTCTTGTGGCGTTGGGCGTGTCGGCCACGGTGTTCGGCACAAAAGGCTTTCTCGTGACCAGACGTTACGAACGGATGTTTTCCGGCAAGATTGCCAGCATTGTCGCTGGCTTCCAACCTTACTTGTAGGCGGTCACGGGAACAGGTCGCCTTGTGCGGGCCTGTCAGCGGATGATCGCCGCCATCTGAACGCTCGTTGACGAGGGACGCGGGCGTGGAAGACTGGATATTTCGGTGCCAAGGCTTCCGGTTGACTGAGGGTCACCTTTTTCAAAGTCTTCCTCGGAAGGAAGCTTGAGCAACACTCACAGGAGACTTATGCAATTCGCCACATTTACGTCACCGGTCGAGAACCGGTACTTTGAAGACTATGTTCCGGGCGCGATTCATGAATGCGGATCTATCGCAGTCGAAGAGGCTGCGATCATCGCGTTTGCCCGACAATTTGACCCCCAACCTTTGCACGTCGATCCAGAGGCGGCTCAGCACACCGTTTTTGCAGGATTGATCGCGAGCGGGTGGCATACCGTGAGCCTCATGATGCGCCTTTTCGTAAACAATTACCTGTCTCATAAGGCAAGCCTGAGTTCGCCGGGTGTCGATGAACTGCGTTGGCTCAAACCCGTCCGCCCCGGGGACGCGTTATTCTTGCGGGTGACCGTTACAGAGGCGACACGTTCGTGTTCAAAACCGGACAGGGGGATCGTTCACTCGTACATCGAGGTGCGGAACCAGAGGGAGGAAGTGGTCATGACCATGAAGGCTATGAATCTCCTCGGTTGTCGGGGAGAGAGCTGACACCCCCTACACAGCGACTTCTTTGGCGGAGCACGCGTGGGGGAAACTTGTGCGTGGGGCGTCCGCTGGTCGTCCTTCACAAAGACAGAAGAGACGTGGGGGGATTTCTGTCTTCCGTTCCTCTTGCTTGCTGCGAGAAATTCCAGAGGACCGTGCGATTCTCTTCGAAACAAGCATGCGACCCTGAGGTCTCAGGGACAAGGCGTCAACGCGGTCGGGCTCAACGTCCTCGGTGGGTCTGCGGTGACAGAGCGGGGAACGGAAGGCCAAGGCAAAGGAACAAAAATCCCCAAGCAATTCGGCCGATACTTCGGTTGGCCGGCTATTGTCTCGGCAAAAACCGAGGCTGAGCAAGCAAATGGACGAGGATCGTGGGGCCATGAAGACGAAAACCACCGAGCAGAAGCAAGGACCGCAAGACTCCAACCGATTGTTCGCGCTTTAAGACACCGCAATTTTCGATTGTTCTTTTTGTGGGCCAGAGCGTTTCTCTTGTGGGCACATGGATGCAACGCGTTGCCTTGGGGTGGCTGGTCTATCACCTCACCCATTCCGCGTTCCTTTTGGGGCTGGTGCAATTTGCCAGCCAGATACCGACCTTTGCGTTGGCACCCGTTGCCGGTGTGCTGGCTGATTGCTGGAATCGACATCGCATGTTGATCCTGACACAAGTCCTTGCCATGCTTCAGGCTTTGACGCTCTCGTATCTCGTCCTCACCAAAACGATATTGATTTGGCACGTGATGGTGCTCAGCGTCGTGCTCGGTATTGTGAATGCCTTTGACATGCCCATCCGCCAATCATTTATGATCGACATGGTTGAGGAAAAAGAAGACTTGGGCAACGCGATAGCCCTGAACTCATCCATGGTGAATGGCGCACGTTTGTTAGGGCCTGCGGCAGCAGGGATACTCATTGCCGTGGTCGGGGAAGGCGTGTGCTTTCTTCTCAACGGGATCAGCTACCTCGCGGTCATCGCCTCGTTGTGGGTCATGAAGATCGAGCAAAAGGATGCAAGGCCCCGGCCGTCAAGGATTATACCGCAGCTGAAAGAAGGATTCGGTTACGTACGGCGTTTTGAAACCCATACGCGCAATTCTGTTGATGCTTGCGCTGATGAGTCTCATGGGAATGCCCTACCTGGTGCTCATGCCTGTTTTCGCCAAGGATGTACTGCACGGCGGAGCTGACATATTAGGGTTTCTCATGGCTGGATCCGGAGTAGGGGCTCTGGCAGGGGCACTGTATCTTGCATCCAGGAAAGGGGTCCTTGGGTTGGGCAAACTGATCCCAATCTCTGCGGGCGTCCTGGGAGTCGGACTGATGGGCTTCGCGTTTTCTCAGGTCTTCATCTGGTCTCTCGCGTTGATGCTCGTTACGGGTTTTGGTCAGATGGTCGAGATGGCGACCAGCAATACCTTGCTGCAAACGCTGGTGGACGACGACAAGCGCGGAAGAGTCATGAGCTTCTATACGATGGCATTCTTCGGCATGACACCGATCGGGAGCCTCTTGGCCGGGGCTCTGGCAGGCAAGATCGGTGCCCCATGGACGGTATTCATTGGCGGGTTTGTCTGTGTGGTCGGTGCGGTGGTCTTTGCCCGCATGCTTCCCAAATTAAGAGAGAAAGCACGTCCTGTGTACGTGAGCATGGGAATTGTCCCCGAAATCGCTTCAAGCCTCGCAAGCACACACGAACCCACACAGCTCCACCCGTATCGCAGATAGTCGCGAGTTTCAGGCATTCTGCCGTATCCTCGGAGGCTGTTGCGTGCTGCAAGGCTCTTCCAAGAAAACGCGGCACAATGGCGTAGGTTTCTACGACGCCCCGCAAGGCTTCCCCCACAAAGCCCTATTCTGGCTTCAAAGGTCTTGTGCGTGTGACTGTTCTTGCAGAAATCCCAGGTATAGGGACAGGACAAGGCAGGGGGCGCAGGGTTCCTTGAAACATCCCGGGAGTTGAGCTGCAATTCCGAGCTACGGTCTGGGTCAGCCGAGACACCGGGAGCCAAGGCGGGAGAGTGCTCCGCGGTCCTGCGCCTGATTTGTTTGGACACCCGAGACCATGGCCGGGTTCCCTTGATCCCCGGGACCCGGCATTCTCAAGGAGAAGCAAGCCGCACTCCGGTGAGTGAACCAGGCTCGCCAGAAAGGAACGATCCCTCAGGTCTTCACAAAGAGGCGCACAAGCTGTAGGCTCATCATCGCCGACCATTTTCTTTGTTCTTCGCTTCACTTATGCACACGGTAGCTCCGCTGACCAGAGACTCGCCAGGGTTTACAATCACCCGGTTCTCCGAAGTCACACCTGTGAGGATTTCGATCATCCGGCCAAAGTCACGGCCGAGCTTTACGGAGTGCAACTCGACCCTGCCGTCCGGTGTCACTACGCCGACCTGAGGACCTTTGGGCCGGAACATCACTGTATTCGCCGGAAGAGTCAGAGCTGGCTTCATTTTCGCTTCAATGAACCGCACCTTGGCATAATCGCCGGCCAAGATCTCGCCTTTTGCGTTATCCACTGCCAGCTCCACCAGAAGGGTCCGAGAATCCGCGGCAATCACGCCCGCGGTGCGAATCACCTCGGCCGGGAATCTTCGGCCGGGAAGCTCCGGAATAGTCATCTCCGCAGTCTGGCCGGAACTGACGCTTCGGGCCATGGCCTGAGGGACCGACACAAAGACCCGAAGCCTTTGCGTGTGCGCGAGGTGAAAAAGTTCTTTGCCGCTTGCCGCAACGATGAGATCGCCGGCATCAATGTTACGAACCGTGATAATGCCGGCAAATGGCGCAGTTACACGTGCAAACGACTTCAGCTTCTCCAACCGGCGCACTTCTGCGCGGGCCGACTCAACCGTGGCGGCCTTGAGCTTCAGGTCAGCCTGCTTCTCTTCGTTTTCTTGATCACTTACCGTAGACTTTTTCAAGAGACCGGCCCAGCGAGCTGAAGTGATTTGGGCAAGTCCGAGGCTCGCTTCAGCCTGCACGAGTTGGAAGCGGGCACGCTCCAGCTCTTGATCGAGTTCCGGCGTATCGATCTCAGCCAGGAGCTGTCCTTCTTCCACATGGGAACCAATGTCCACAAGCCGCCGCTTGAGGTACCCGTTGGCCCGCGCGTAAATGGGCGCTTCGGACCAGGCTTTGACTTCAGCAGGAAGCGGCATGCCGGATGAGGATTTCCCCGGCTTTGGCGAGACCACGGTGACGATGGGAATCGAGAGTTCTCCCGTAGCTGCGCCCAACTCGGCTTGTTGGCGGAAACGCGGGACAAGGCCCGCGACTACACCGATCACGATAAGCGCCACCACCACGGCTATTGCTCGCGAGAACGTGAGCGAAGGTCTGTGGAGCGCCAATGAAGGTGCGGTTTCTTGTGAATTCATGGCAACACCTCGTCAGCCATTGCTTTGGTAACCAGGGGTTCCGCGGGCGATTGCCCTGCAGGTACGGTCCGGTGGAGCAGGCTGAACACCACGGGGACAAAGAACAACGTGGCTACGGTGGCAAGAATCAGGCCGCCGATCACCGCAATCCCCAGTGGAGCGTTCTGCTCGCCGCCTTCGCCGAGAGCCAGCGACATGGGGAGCATGCCCATGATCATGGCCAGCGCGGTCATAAGAACCGGCCTCAGTCGACCGACGCCGGCCTCCCAGGCCGCAGTAAGCGGGTCCAGCCCCTGTTGAAGATTGTTACGCGCGAAAGTCACCACCAGGACAGAGTTCGCGGTGGCTACGCCAAGGCTCATGATGGCACCCATCAACGCGGGAACGCTCAGCGTGGTGAGCGTGAGATAAAGGCCCCAGATCACTCCAGCAAGCGCACCGGGCAGCGCAGTGATGATGATGAACGGGTCCAGCCAGCTCTGGAAATTTACCACCAGAAGCAGGTACACCAGGGCTACTGCCATTACCAGCCCGATGGCGAGCCCCTTGAAACTTGAGTGCATCGTATCTGCCTGGCCGCGGAGCATGATGAAGCTCCCCTTGGGCAATTCCTTTTTCGCCTGTGCAATGAGGGGGGTAATGTCTCGCAACACGCCGCCCAGGTCGCGACCGCTCACCCCGCCAAACACGTCGATTACCGGCATCACGTTGTAGTGGGAAAAGATGGGCGATTCGTTGGCACGCTCCAGGGAAGCAAGGTTCGCAAGAATCTGGGCATCGTTCTTTCCGGGCCGATTCGCGCTTACAGGAATCGCCTTGAGTGCAGCAACGGAATCCATCGGATGCTCAGGCACTCTCATGTTCACGAGATATTGCACGCCGTTTTTTGCATTGAGCCAGTAGTTGGGTTGCACTTGGCCGGTACCGCTCAGGCTCAGGATTACCGAGTTGGCCACGTCGCGCTCGGATATGCCCATCTGCGAAGCCTTGGTGCGGTCGACCGCGAAATGGAGTTCAGGCTGGTCGAACGGCTGTTGCAAGCGCACGTCCACCGCTCCGGGCACCCGGCGAATTTTCTCGATGAGCCCTGCCGCGATGGCTCGGTTCTTGAGCCGATTTCGGCCCACGATCTGGATGTCAAACGGAGCAGGCAGCCCGAAATTGATCGTCTGGTTCACGATATCCGCAGGCAGGAAATAGAAAGTTACGCCCGGAAACTCCCGGTTGAGCCGGGTGCGCAGACGGCGCACGTACCCGTCAGTGGGCCGGTGGCCGCGGTTGAGAGAAACGAGAATGTCCGCATCGCGGGTTCCTGTAAGACCATTGTCGATGTACGTGAGGGGAATGCCGCCAAAGGGAATACCGATGTTGTCGAGGATGCCGCGCACTTCTTTTTTCGGGATCTCCTGACGCATTACCGTCTCGATCCGGTCTACGAGCCTGGTTGTCTCTTCGATGCGCGTCCCTCCGGGTGCACGCACATGCAGCCTGAACTGGCCCGCGTCGACAGAGGGAAAAAAGTCTTGGCCGAGCTGTGGAACGAGAAGCCAGGTACCGACGCAAAACGCCAGGAAAAGAGGCGCGAAAGAGGTACGCTTCGCGAGCACCGTGCCGAGCAACCCACGATACCCTTCCCGCAATCGGGCAAAGCCGCGCTCGAATCTTGCTTGCAGCTTCACGAAAGGACGCAGCCACGAGGCAACCTTGTCTGGGTCCGCTGCATGCCCCCGGTACTCAATGTTGCGGTAAAACCACATGACCAGGGTCGGGATCAGGGTGCGGGATATCACGTAGCTTGCCAGTATGGCAAAGACCACCGCTTCAGCCAGAGGCACGAAGAGGTACCGTGCGACCCCGGTGAGGAAAAACATCGGCACGAACACGATGCAGATGCAGAGCGTCGACACGAACGCGGGCAGAGCGATTTCCTGCGCCCCATCGAGGATAGCCTGGACGTTGGGCTTGCCGAGCGCCATCTGCCGGTGAACGTTTTCGATCTCCACCGTGGCATCATCAACGAGGATCCCCACCGCGAGCGCAAGCCCGCCGAGCGTCATGAGGTTAATAGTCTCACCAAGGGCGCTGAGCAACGCAAGCGAGCAGAGCACCGAGAGGGGAATTGACAGGGCTATGATGAAGGTGCTGCGCCAGGAACCGAGAAAGAGCAGTATCATTACCGCGGTGAGCAAGGCAGCGATCAATCCTTCCTTTACCACCCCGTTGACTGCCGCTCGTACAAAGAGCGATTGGTCCGCGAATTCCTTTGCCTCCAGTTCGCGTGGAAGCGCAGCCAGGATTCGCGGCATGGCCTTTTTCACGCCTTCCACGACACTGAGTGTCGATGCCGATCCACTCTTAAGGATGGTAAGCAGTATGCCTCGCAAGCCGTCCAGGCGCACGACGTTTTGCTGCGGTTGATAGCCGTCATGCACTTGCGCCACGTCCCCGACACGGATCACTGCGCCATTGACCGTCTTTACAGGCAAATCGTTGAGAGCCGCGAGTGCCGCGGGGCTGCTGTTCAACGTGACGTTGTACTCGGTTTCGCCGATCTTTGCCGTGCCGCTGGGGAGGATGAAGTTCTGCGCAGTAAATGCGTCCACCACATCCTGCGGTGCCAGGTTTTTCGCCTGAAGAGCCGCGAGATCGATATCCACGGCTACGACACGCGCCTTCCGCCCGCGGGATATGGCACGGATGCGCCCCGCACCGTCGAAAGACCTATCCGGACACGGTTCATCGCCATGTCCTGAAGCTCTTGCTCCGAGAACTTCTTGCTTGCAAGGCTGTACTGAAGGATCGGAACAGTGGAGGCGTTGTACCGGATGATAAACGGCGGAGTCATGCCAGGCGGAAGCAGACGCAGAATCGCCTGCCCTGTGGCGGTGATCTGTGCCACTCCTTCGGGCACCGAGGAGCCGGGCTGGAGGAATACCTTAATCACTCCCGCGCCGTTGTACGCGGTGGACTCGATATGCTCGATATCGTTCACCAAGGTGCTGATCATGCGCTCGTGGTTGTACACGATGCGCTGCTCCACCTCCCGTGCGTTGAGGCCGTTGTACATCCACACCACACTGACGACCGGGATGTCGATGCTCGGGAAGATATCCGTCGGCGTACGAACCAGCACGAAGGGGGTCAGAAGCAAAAGCACCAGTGCTGCCACCACAAAGGTGTAAGGCCGGCGTAACGCAAGTTTAACAATCCACACTGTTCACTTCCTTCCACAAATATTGGGAGAACGCATGGACCTCACCCCGGCCCCTCATGAAGGTGACCTCGTCAAGCAGGACCAGGCTGCGTGTGTGGGGGACAGACTTTCAACCTTCCGCTTACTTTCGATTTCCTTGCCCCCGACGACGATGGACTGGCAGGTTATTGGATTCAGGACGCCACAAGATCATTGAGGAGCCTTGGACTGCCCGGACGGGTCTTTGTCCAACCCGGGTCCCATGCGCCCGCACAGACAGGCCCGCGTTTGCAGATAGGCTTCGAAATTTCTTTCTGTCCCCTGGAGAAAGTGCTGCGGAAATGTTTCCAATGGTGCGGATTGTTTCGTGCCGTAACGCTCCCTGGGTGCGGTTCATTTCATCCACCTTGGCGTTCACCGCCACAAGATCCAGAGCGGGAGCACCAACCAGATTCAACATTTCAGACCGATTGGACTCCAAAAGATGTCGCAACTGCTCCACTCTCTGCCGTTTCTCGTCGATCATGCGGAGAAACTTGGCTGACTGGTCGGTGTTGAATCCCAGATCCTCAGTGAGAAATTCCCTCATGGATTTTTGTGCCAGCGGCTCATCAGCAGCTCGGGCCTGTCCTTTCCACCACAGGACACCAAGAGTGGCCGCGGTTGCGAGATTCAGCGCGAGGGAAAAAGCAAGGATGTACGTGAGCACGGTTCTGTTGAGCATAGGGGTCCGTTTCACTTGTCCCTCCATAGGAACGCGAAAGAAGAATCGGGACTTGCGCCGCTTTCTACCGCGAGAGAGATGAGATCAGGGCGTCCGGCTCCCTGAGCCGACTGAACGCCTGCCATGAGATGGGAACCCGCTGCCACTCCCATCAGAATCCCTCCTGCTACGAGGCCGACAGCCAATGCGGGTCTGAGAAATCGGAACCGCGCACACAGCAAAGAAAACCACGTTTCGTTTGTCCGATCATGCATTTCGGCCACAACGCGGCGTAAGATGTTCTGGGACAACGATCCGGGAACGGGGAGATCCGAGGTATTCGCCAGGAGCTGTTCCACGTCTCGAAACTGAGCTTCTAGAGCACGGCATCCGGCACACCGGTCCAGGTGTCGCGAGAGGGCAGCTTCACCTGTTTTGTCGAGGGTCCCTGCATGCCACTTGGAAATTCTGATTTCCCACTTCTTGCAGCTCATTTGTGCTCTCCTGATTGTGTATACGGATGGGAAGCGAGAACCATGCGGCCCACTTGAAAAAACATCAAACACCTAAGGATTTGGCAAGGTTGCGTTTCGCACGTACGAGCAATGACTCCACCGCCGAGACCGTAGTATCCATGACGACCGCAATCTCTCGCACGCTCATTTCCTCGAAATACCTGAGGATCACGCAAGTCCGCTGGTTTTCCGGGAGAATGTGCAAAGCTTTTCTGACAGCCTCATCCGTTTGCCGGGAAATGGCTTGTTCCTCGGGTGTGGGGTCTTGGCTCTCGTGCACGTTCTGGCCGTGCCTGAGAGCGGAGTCCTCCTCGTAGTTCCCAAGATGCTCGTGCTGTCGAAACTGATCCCCGCGCACCATGTCTATACAGACGTTCCGAGCGATCGTGAACAACCATGTCTTGAATGATTGGCTTGGGTTGAATCGCCAGGCATGCCGGTACACACGTAGGAACACTTCCTGAGAGATGTCCTCCGCGAGACTCCGATCGTGGGAAAAACGGACGCCGAACCGATACACCGCGGCCGCGTACCGGTCCACAAGCAAGGCAAGGGCACTCTCATCGCCTTTGGACAAGTCTTGAACGAGCTGTTGGTCGGTCAGCGCAGTCATCAGCCTCGACGCATGTGCTCCGGCACTTCCGGGTTACACAATAAGGTCAGGAGCAATACAAGCAAGGCAAAGGCCGTTCGCACATTGTCTCAACAAATGCGATGTATTGACTCCCGTTTGGGATACCGGATTTTGGGCCGGGTTTCGTTCAAGCGGGCAACGGCGTTTCCCACATCGGTGGCCAACAGATCGGCCATGTCCCGAGAGAAGTTTTCCTTGACGACGACGCGCATCACCGCTTCAGTCTGTGCGTTCGGCGGCAAGGTGTACGCGGGGACCACCCAGCCTCTTTCCCTCAGGATCTCGCAGATCTGGAAGACGTTGTAGAGAGTGTCGTCCTTGAGTTTCAACACGATGACCGGTAGATACCTCGTGTCCGTGAGAAGCTCGAAGTTGCCCAATCCTAACAGACGTCTTTCCAGGTAATGGGAATTGTCCATAATGTTGGTCATGATCCTGGTGTAATCCTCGCTGCCTAATCTCAGGAAATTGTAGTACTGCAAGTACACCTGTGACGCGGAACGCGAGAAGTTGAGGCTGTAGTTGAGCATCTCGCCGCCGAGGTAGTTGATCTTGAAGACGAGTTCGTCCGGCACGTCAGCAGCGTCTCGGAAGATGACGGTGCCCATGCCGGGATACACCAGGCCGAACTTGTGATTGGACACATTGATGGAGCGCACCTGTTCCAAACGGAAATCCCAGGGCGTGTCCGGGTGGGCAAACGCCATGACGAAGCCGCCACTTGCCCCATCCACGTGAATGGGTATATCCCATCCGCGTTCACGCTTGATCTTGATCAGCAACTCGTTGATCCCCGCGAAGTCGTCATTCTGGCCGGTGAAGGTCGTACCGACGACTCCCCCTACCGCGATGGTGTTTTCGTCGATCAACGGTTCCACGTCAGCAGGGCCAATGGTGTATTTGCCGGGTTCCAAAGGAACCACACGCATTTCCACGTCAAAGTAGAGTGCGAACTTTTCCCAGCAAGAATGCACATCCGCACCGAATATGACATTCGGGTTACGGGTATCCTTGCCTTCGGCCTGACGACGTTTCTTCCAAGTCCACTTATGGGCCAGCAGCCCCAGCATGATCGCCTCGGAAGAGCCCACTGTCGCGGTGCCTACGGCTGCCTTTTCTTCCGGCGCATTGAGGATGCGAGCCGTCATGTTCAGGACTTGCTGATGCACCGCGGAAGTCATGGGATATTCGTCAAAGTCTATGAAGTTGATGTTCCGGGTTCTGAGCAGCAAATCATCGGCCTCGGGCTCCATCCAGGTCGTCACGAAGCTTGCCGTATTCAAAGCAGGGTTTCCGTCCAGGTTCAGCTCGTCCAGAATCAGCTGTTTGGCTGCGTTGGCCGGCATACCTCTTTCGGGAAGGCGATATTTGGGTACGGACTCGGTGAAGTACCGAGTGCTATAGGTGCTGGCGTGGCCCTTTTCCGCATCTTCGAGCTTGTCAAGATCGACCTTCTTGGCGAGCATACCGTTCATCCTCCTTTTTGTTGAGTGTTCCCTTTCGCGGGGTTGCTCTATTCAGGCTCCTTCGCATATTCCTTTTCCTCGCCCGTTTCCTGGTCGACGTACTGTGGGGAGATCAGCTGCTGGTATAGGTTCCAGCGCCTGTCCCGCACGTACTTCGTAGCCTCCTGCGTGTCGTGAATCTTCGTCTCCGGGTGAGTGGGACCGTAGAAACCGGGCACGCAGTCGGCAATGAGGAGCATGTGGTCATTCCATCCGGATCCCGGTTGATCCGAGCGCTCGACAGGCAAAGGGTATACGGGAATGATGAAGTTGCCGTGAGGGTCGGCCAAACAGCTGTTGCCCAGATATCGGCCGACAACTTTGCCTCGAACGGTTTCATCATGGCGGCGGTTGCTGTACGCGCAAAAGATGCCGTTGTGGTAGGCGTTTGACTTGATCAGGAATTGGACATCCGGATACGGTGTCTTGGTCCTTTCGCCTGTCCGCAAAATGGTGTACTCATCCGCCGCAGTGGGGATCACCACCAGTTTGGCTCCTTTGAGCGCGAGGATGCGAGAAAGCTCCGGGAATTCAGCCTCATAACAATTGAGTACCCCTACCCTGACGCGATTAACCGTAAATACCGAATAGGCCTCCCCTTCCTCAGGATACACGTACCCAAATGACCAATTGGCACGCTCGTCGCCGCCCCACAGGTGAGTCTTGCGATAGTTCTTGAGGATTTCACCGTGCGCACCGCACACAAAAATGCTGTCATAGTACCCGTCTCTTCCCCGCGACGAAGGCAGCCTCGGGATAGGGGCAGATGATGGCCAGACCGTTGCGTGTAGCGGTCTCGGCCACCTTGCCGAGCAGGTGTTCGCTCTGAATCTGCTCCGCAAGCCGGTGAGCAATGTCCGCGTCGGTGACGTCGTACCCCGTGAGGAACAGCTCAGGAAAGCTGAGCAGATGAACCCCGTGGGCCTTGGCGGTCGCGGCGGTCTTCTCCAGCACGGAGAGATTCGCCTGAACCGCACCCATGTCTCCGGCAGTGCCGAACCCCTGATACATGGCAAGTCGAATGTGCGGGGTATCCGCAGGGATACGGTCGCTGACAAAACTCTGGACGATCACGTGCATATCTCCTTTGGCCGCGGCCTCGCTCCCGCAAGAGGACTCGCGAGGCGAAACGGATGAACTGCAAAGAGGCGGGCGATTGAGCATGACCGTGGGCTTTTGCCAGCCACCGGTCGTCGGTACGGTGCCCAGGCGGGCCGAGCAGGTCCCCGTGAGGTTACGTACAAGACCGGATGGAGCAAGAACCGCCGTCACCTTGCCGAAAGAAGTCCTTTTTTCAATTTCTGAACGTACCCGACCGACCGTACCCCGGTCAAACAAAATGTGCCCATGGGGCCCCGGCTCAACACAACCCGCAAGGGCCGTGCGACGTGCGCGAAACCACCGACGCTCGGTGGACTCTTGGTTGAAAGGAGATCACGCAAGGCGTCGGCGCCTACTGTGCTTCCACCTGGATGGGTTCCTGCGAGGGTGAAACCGTGATGTCAATCCGTGCTGCTCGTTTGAGGGGAAAGGCTACAAGCTCGATGGCCCATGACAGCAAAATGTACCGCCCCTGAAAGCTGTATGGCCCCCAAGGAATCTGAAATTCAAAATCGCGTTGCCCGGTCCGGGACGGATGAGGAAAGACAATTGATTGAACCAGTACCACCTCGCTCGGTGCCTTTCCTGAGGTATGCCAAAACAGGCTGGCTTCAATGCGTTCGGGCTCTTTGTCCAGCCCCCAAGATCCGTGGCCTCGGATAGTTTCTCCCGGACAAAAACCATGTCTGTTATCTTCCAATTCCATGGACATTCTGTTCATGTCGTTCCCCTGCAATAAAGGCACAGGGCAGTACGGTCAGCGCATACGCGGAAACGAGGGTAGGCAGCCGTCCTGCCTTGGATTCCAAGACCAGCTCCCATTCTATTACGTTTCGGTGGCCGCCCAGACTGTGCATGGTGTCTGTGGGAATGATAACCTCCTGCGAGGTGACACTACTGATATCCGCAACTTTGCTGTCGTAAACGGGAAGCTGAAAAAAGGATGCAGTCTTCGTCCGGATGGCGTTCTGCTTGGAATACCCATACCGGGCCACGGGGCCCCACCACACCTTTTCCCTCCCGTTCAGATGGATGCTGAAGTGTTCAGGCAGAGCTTCTCTCTTTTGAAAATCCCACTGGATGCTGAAAGGCTTTCCTTGGCGAATCGGATTGGGTAAGACGATTATTGGGAGAGGGTTTCGCAGCTTCAGCAGATAGTAGGCCAGAGTGACGACTATAGGCGCTGCGACCAGTCCTAAAATGACAAGGGTGTTCTTGCTGCTCTCTCCGAAGACCTCTGTGCTGTCCACCACCACCCAAACCCCCACGATTACGAGAAACACGATGAGCACTCCCACGATAGACCGATCCGATCCGTGGGCGTGAAGAGGTCCCTCCGGACCATGGCCCGCCTTCTCCGGGGGTACCGGCCAGAGCCCCTGCATCACATCTTTCGAGTAGTCAGACAACATCTTTGATTTTCTCCTCCACACAAAAGCCCACAAAAATACGACAAGGCCGAAAGGACCGACGAGCATCATGATTCCCGCTACCCAGAACTCGAGATCGGCATTCTTTCGAAATATAGCCTCTCTCGGGTTGTCCGGATTCACAAAGCAGAAGTCGTGTGAACCAGGCGGGAGACTTTTCACGATCTTCCGTTTCGGGCCCATGGTCTTACTGCTTTGCTGACCAAAGTTGTAACCCTGGCGTGTGATCTTGTGGCCATGAGGACCATGATAGGAGAACCGCACTTCCACGGTGTACGCTTCCACCTTACCGCGGACCCAGATTTGCTGTATGACACAAGGAGTTTGCACCCAATTCCTGGCCCGGAAGACGTGGTATGCGGGTTCCATGAAGAAAGCACAGAGTAATCCGATGGACAAAAGACAAGCCCAAATGAGAAGCGGCGCGTGACGAATATCGTGCACTTTCCACCCGCCGAGGGATATGGGTTTCACCGTTTCCCCCACGTTCGCTCCATTCTCTGGGATTCGATTCATGTGTTCCTCCGTGGGGCCGGGGACTTTCACGGGAATGTGTTTTCAGGCGTGCGACACTGGCGGCAAACCTCTTTCGCTACGAACGGCCCAGCCTGACTGCGCTTCAGAGGCATGCCGCCAGCAGACCGAAGTCTCTTACGCGATCGTGCATCGGCATCAGACCCGACGTTGCGGGGATTAGGTGACTGCACGCGTCTGTGATGAACCGGCAGAAGGGACTCGGGCCTGAGGTTCTGTCATGAATTGTGCGGCGACAACCGCGTGCGAGGAATTGGGCATGTCTCACGAGTCGTCCGATGGTCTCTCGCACCCCGAATTGACCTCGGTCCCCACCAAGTGACGAACCAACGACATCCCTTTGCGCATGTGCACCAGATTGTGGGCTCTTTTGTCAGGTCTTCAGCATACCTCGTCCTCGGTCACACTGTCAACGCCGAGACCGACTCCGAAATCCGGGGGTTGTCCACGTTTGTGCGCCCTTCCCCAAAGAAACTAGTGTATGATTCCGAAAAAGTTTCACGAGGGTGCAACGTTGATCCGGGGCCTTGGTTACGTTTTTTGCAACCGCAGGACTGGGATGAGCCGGATGGAAAGAGACTGTGCGGGTGATTCCGCGTCCGACGGCATTTTGGGAGGAATCTGCCGTCAGCCCCAGTGGCTCAATTCAGTGACCCGGTCTCGGCACCGCTGCCCACGGTCGTAACGGAGATACTGAACGCAAACAGTCAGCCTCAACGAAAGGAAGTGTGCACCATGAAGACGGTCAAAGGCTTTCCCGCTACGTCCCAGGATGATTACCAGCTCAACGTCACCAACATCATCAGACAGGCAGCCCGGAGTTTCGGAGGTCAGGAAATCGTAAGCAGAAACCATGACGGGACGATCTTCCGGTACACGTACAAGGATGCCTGGGACCGCATGGGCCGTCTGGCCAACGCGCTCTCCACACTCGGAGTTGGAGTCGGCGATCGAGTGGGAGTGTTGGCCTGGAACACCCACGAGAACTATGAGATCTATTTCGGCGTTCCCGGACTGGGTGCGGTCATGCTCCTGCTCAACCTCCGGCTGACTCCTCAAGATTTGGCGTACGTGGTCAACCACTCTGGAGCGTCTGCGATCATCGTCGATGAACTGCTGGTGCCGCTCGCTTCGGCCATCGCCCCCTTGTGCCCGGGCGTCAAGAACTACGTGGTCATCACTTCCAGAAAAGTTGAAGACTTCCAGAGCAAACTGTCACCGGTTCATTCGTACGAGGAACTGCTCAGCCAAGCCTCTCCCGACTTTGATTGGCCCAACCTGGATGAAAAGTCTGCCTACGCGGCCTGCTACACCACCGGCACCACAGGACAGCCCAAAGGGGTGTACTACTCACATCGAAATGTCTATCTGCATAGCTGCTCCATCGCGATGAGCGCGGAGATGAGCTTGAACGACTGCTGCCTGCAAATCGTGCCCATGTTTCACGCGTTGGGATGGGGCTTGTCCCAGGCGGCTACCATGGTCGGTTCCAGGCTGGTTTTCCCTGGCATGTACACGTTGGACAAACTAGGCGCTGTTTCCGAACTCTTTGTGCAGGAGAAAGTGACGGTCAGCGCGGGTGCGCCCGCCATATTCATGCCGCTCCTGGAATACATTCGGAAGTTGGAGCAAAAGCCCGACTTGAGAGGGGTCAGGCTCTTGTCAGGGGCAACAGAACCGCCGGTGGCGATGATGAGGGGATTCGCGGAATTGACAGGAGCGGAGATTATCCACGCGTACGGGGCTACTGAAACCACCCCGTTGGTCACGATCAACCGACTCAAACCCTGGAATGCGGCCAAGCTCAATGAAGAAGAAAGGTGGGATCAGAAGAGAAAGCAGGGCTATTGCGTGGTAGGGTTGGACTTGAAGGTTGTCGATCCCATGGGGAAGGATGTCGCTCCGGACGGTCAGACTGCCGGCGAAGTGCTCATTCGCGGACCGTGGATTACGGGTTGCTACCACAGTGCACCTGGCTCGGAAACCCAGTTCACGGAGGACGGCTATTGGCGCAGCGGGGATGTGGGCACCATTGACGATGAGGGGTACGTGAAGATCACCGACAGAGTCAAAGATGTGATCAAGAGCGGTGGTGAATGGATTTCTTCGGTAGACATGGAAAACGAAATCGTCTCACACCCCGCGGTATTGGAAGCGGCAGTGGTGGGCGTGGCTCATCCCAAGTGGGAGGAACGGCCGCTGGCCCTCGTAGTTCTGCGAAAGGAACTGGAGTCACCGGTGGACGCTGAGTCGATTCGTAATCACCTGAGTAAGAAATTCGCCAAGTGGCAGCTCCCGGATAGGGTCCTGTTCGTTGAGTCCATTCCCAAGACCAGCGTGGGAAAGACCAACAAGAAGGCGATCCGAGCGGAGCACAAGGACATCTACACTGGATAGTACTTCCTGGAGATGCGGCGCAACGTGGGCGGCTGATCTGCCGCCCACATGGACGAGGAGCGAGCTGCTCAGCTCGCATTGCAGAGCCCATCTGTTTTTCTGCAGCTCAGGCTCGTACCGGCTCCTTTGCCGCAGGAGTCATGCCGATGCTCTTTCAGAAGAGTACCATAGCTGTAATACCGATTAGCGTTCACCTATCTAAGACCGCAGGGCTGTGGGTCTCCTGAGCGCAGTGATGAGACGGCTTCGCGTCGCCCGTAGCGAAGGAGATCTCCCAAATGCCCACGCTGCGAGATCGACCGCTCAAAAGCCCAGAGCTATTACGCGAACATTCAGAAAATTGCAGTTCCTATGAAAATGCATTTTCGGGGGAGGGCCCTTCTTGAAAGAAGGGCCCTCCCCCGAACCCCCATCCCCAAGAACTTCAAGCACTGGCCAGCTCCCGCTGGTCGCTGGACAGGGTGCCATTTTCATGGTTCGTTGTGACCCTCCACGCCATGGTTGTTCACTGAAAATCTTCCCCGAGTCGTGTGGTAATTCCGAACGGAAATCGAATTGTGGGGTAAAGGCGCATGACGCAATACCAAATCAAGGGAGTGGGACGATGAAAAAGTTGACTGCAATTCTGATGGGAATTCTCTTCGTGGCGGCCACAGCACTCGTGTGCACTACCAGCGCAATTGCAGCTCCTCCAGGGCACCACGGAGGCCATCACGGAAATCATCATAGGGGCCACAGGGCACATTGGGGGTTCGGATCCGGGATTCTTGTGGGCTCATCCCCGGTGGTGGTGGACGACGACTGTTACATGGTCAAGCGGTGCTACATCAACCAATTCGGGGTACGTCGGTGCCGTTGGATACAAACATGCGACTAGCAGGCTGTTGCGGAACGCAATGCTTTCCCGGCAACGTGCCACGATCGGGTCGGTGAGCGCCAATCCACGAAGTCGAACCCAACCGAAACCTAGGCATGTCAGACCGATAGGAGCCTGCCCGAGACGTGGAACCGATTCTTGGGGCACACGCGTAGCACGACGCGAACCCCGCATGGGGTTCCGCGACAGGTTCCTAGTCTGAGAAACAGTCTGCCTGCACAAGCCTCTCCGCACGCCAGTCAAAACGCCGGGGTTGCCACATGGTCGGCACCCCGGCGAAATCAATGTACCTCTCCCACGAGAATGAACGATGCCCAAAAGAACGGGTGCTCGAAGCCTTCCTTGCGAATATGTGCACGGGCACCTGTCCAGGCAGCAAGCTTATCGCTGCCTTGTGATAATTCCTTGAAAAATTCCTCCATCAGCAAAATGGACGGCCTTTCTGCAACCGACCAGAGGCTCATGATCACCGACCGCGCGCCGGCTGCTTGGAAAGCCCGCCCCATGCTCAAGACCCCTTCGCCGGCCAATCGCATGCCAAGGCCGGTCTTGCACGCGGTGAGGGCTGCAATATCCACGTCCATCTTCAGGCCTGAGACTTCACTCATGGTGAGAAAGCCGTCGGTTCCTCGGGGCACCATCGTCAGGGCAAGAACCGGCTCCATAATTCCCGGCAAATCATTTGCGGCAAAACCATGGGTGCCAAAGACCACACCGATGTATGGATCGGACTTCTCGCTGAATTTATTCAGGAAAGCGTGTTTGGTGCATTTCAACCCCGTGTACAACTGGCAATTCGTACCCAGGAGTCCCTTGAGACTCTCGCCCAGTTTCTCGCTCTCAGGAAGCCTTCTCAGGGTGAAACCCGCGAGTCTGCCCTCATCCAGCGCCTGTTGCGCACGCGGTTCGTCAGGCCTCTCCCGAGGTTGGGTAACTTGGAGAGCCGCACTCTGCACTCTTTCGTCAGACGTCTGAAAAACGGGATCGGCCATCACAAGCATGCGTTTTGCGTCTTCGTTGCGTGTACGCAAGGTCCGCACGAGAGTCATGGCCGTGAGAGATTGGTAATACGCAATGGAGTACAGATCAGCCACATAGGTGAGTCCCGCGGGATAGTCCCCTTGTGAGCCTTGTTTCCAAACAGGTTTGCCTCCTGCCACGAGCGCTTCGAACGGTACCAGAGCGAGCGGCCCATCCGGAATGATGGTGATGGAGCTTCCCTGCGGGA
The DNA here is from genome assembly GCA_963760985.1 of uncultured delta proteobacterium. Taxonomy (GTDB): domain Bacteria; phylum Desulfobacterota; class Desulfomonilia; order Desulfomonilales; family Desulfomonilaceae; genus JACRDG01. The sequence goes on from CAVXFM010000009.1 coordinate 64,933, forward strand.
CCGACTTCAAAGCGTCAGCCAGAAGTTTCTCGTAAAGCGTGTGAGCCAATTCGGGGGAGAATCGCGTCAACCGAACCTGTTCAAACGGTTTCCTCAGCCTCTGGACTTGTCTTTCCAGTTCGCGGGTCTGCCAAGGCGTCAAGTGCGATCTCACGACCCGTTTGCCGTGCAAGAGCGTTATCCCCACCGCGTCTCCCAACACATCGAACACGAGCACATACTCCGCATCGTTGATGCGTGAATCTCGCATTCGTACAGGTTGAGGATACTTGACAGAACAGTATTCAGGGCATTTTTCGCAAAGAGTCCTTGCAAACGCTTTTCGCTTCGAATTCTCCCGTTTGATCTCCTTGACCATTTCTTGGTACCGCTGAGTATCCAACGCTCTTGGTACCGCATTCAGTGCAGTCTTCAGTGATGCGAGCGTATTGGTAAGCTCGGCTTCCTTCTCAAGCAATTCTGCAGGAACATCGAAATGGCGCCCCTCGGTCCTTTGGGAGAGATTGTCGGCAAATCGCCTGGCTTTGGTGACTTCGCCGGCATATATGGCCGCAACAGGATTGTTTCGTTTCAGAGCGACCCTCGCGAGGCCTTTGGCCGGTTCCGATCGAGCAAAGCCGCTGATTTTCTCAGAAAAGAAGTTCTTGCGTTCACAAAGGAGAAGGCTTGCACGGATTTCTTCAGTGATGCCCACTGCTTTTTCATAGTGACGTTCCGCTCGCGCGTATTCTTGCGTTGCCTCGTAGGCTTTTCCGAGCCCCGTGTGCGCGGTGAACATCTCATCAAGATTCTGTTCTTTGGTTGCGGCATCCAGCAAGCGGAGGTAATGCTTCTTGGCCTGGTGAGGCTGTGATTTGGCAAGATTCAGCAAGCCAATCGAAGAATCATATCCTGCCTCTTTGACGTAGTGGTCGGCTTCCGCGGGGCGACCCATTTCCAAAAGCAAGTCACCCATGAGTTTCTTCGACCAGTCAGTATCGATCTTGGCCGTGGATTGAATCCTGACAGCTTGCCTGGCCTTCTCCAGCGCTTCGGTATATAATCCCTGTCGCTCCTGGACCGACGCCACATCCAAGAGAGCTTCCGCTGCCTCACTCTGGTTGCCGAGAGCAGCAGCCACTTTTCCGTATGTCGTGTAGGTGTGTACAGCTCGTTCGTATTCGCCCCAGAGCTTGCGAAAGTTGCCGACATTGCGCAGCACCCGCGCACGAACTTCACTGGGATCAGCCGTTATGTCACTAGCTTGTCCAAAATAGTCCTCAGCGTCCCGGTACCTGCTACGATTCCTTGCCAGCACTCCCAAATTATTGAGACTCATTTGAGCGTCTTTGGCACGCGCGGTGAGTTTGAATTTCTCCAGCGCGGCCAGACTCTGTTCTTCCGCGCGGCGGTATTCCCCTGACGCGGTCAACGTGGCGCCCAAATTCCTCAACGCGATGCCCTCCCCCACTGGATCGCTTTGCCGTTTACTTATGGCTGCAGCCCGCGAGTAGCACGCCGCGGCCTGAACGAATCGGCCCGTAAGGTAATAGACGTGCCCTAAGTTGGCACATGCGGTCCACTCTCGTTTTGGATCCTTGACTCTCTTTGCGTCTTTCAGCGCTTGTGCGTACACACGCACCGCTTTGACCGGATCGCGCCTCACGAGCGTGATCAGGGACTGTTCCATGTCCATTGCCAGTTCGGCCAAATAGGGGACACGCGGTTTGGCGAGTTTCACCAACGGACGCTTTTCCACGCGGCGTGATACTCGCGTGGGAGGCGGTTCAATCCAGGTCTCGGGGTTTCCCGGTTCGACAAACCGGTCAGGCGCGCGTGGCATTCTCATGCGCTCCCTGAATAGCCTCCGCTGCCTGAAAAATGTGCCCGAGCCACGCCTCCGCTGTCTGGTACCAAATTCGCCGGCTCTGTTCGTGGAGCTGTCGGGTCTCAGGGTAGGCGTCGTCGCACCCGGTCCAAAGCCTTTGCCGGGGTCCGGAACCCACAGGCACAATGCCATGGCGAAAGCAGCGAGCACGGAGGTTCGGCAGAAGATCAACAAGTTCATCGATTTCTCCTTGCTGATCACTATCGCCATGATCGTGGCGGTAGAGGAGTTGCCAGGCGTCCTGGCCGCATGTCTCGTGCCCTTGAACGGCGGCAGCGGGTCCTCTGCACGAAGAACCGACGGCCCTGCGTCGCTCACAATGAGCCGGCACCTCCCGACATCACACGAGAATCACACAGACAGAAGGGTTCACAACCAGCATGAACGGTTACCATTGTCTCACTCGCACACAACTGACGCCGAACCAGTGCCTTGCGGGTGGAACAACCCGAAACCAGCGCTGTCCCCAGCCCCGAGCCGTGCGGAGGAGTCTGCCTGCACGGGCCCCGCACGGTTCTCTACGTCGCATGGGAGATCAGTTGGCTTTGAGCACAGACTCAGACGCGGCTTCCACTTCCTCGGAAAGACTTGCCCCACTCACGTCTGCGATCGTATGCTCCCTCAGGTACGGACCCGTTCGCGGCATCTTTCAACCACGCGTGAATCGTGAACCGATCCCCTTTTTGCGAGAGTTCCATCACCAGGACCCGGGATACGGAGAGTTTGTCTCGAAGGGCGCGTAAGATGGCCTTCTCTTGGTATTCTTTCGTGCCGGCACCTTGTACGGCTAATTTCACCTGTGAAGGTGAAACAACGTCGTAATGAAGTCGCACGTCTTTTCCTGGGTCCAGAAGCCTGTACAGGGCATCAATCCGTTCAGCCCCCGGCTTGTGCGTGAAATCCTTGAAATAGAGGATAATCGCCAGTCGATTTTCTTTGGCGACTCCCTTAGGGGCTGCTTCAGACCCACCCATGAGGTTCAGTCCCGCGCGATCGGGTGCCCAGGTCACTGTACCTGAGTCCCAAAAAGGGCCCGGACGCGGGGTAAGGGTAAAGAAACACCACTACCAGTATCGCGGCAGCTACTGCACCAGCCAGGGTCAGCGGAGGACTGAGAAAAGCGGTGAGTTGCTCCCACCATCTGTAAAGCCACCTATGCACAAATCCTGGAGTTTGCCTTGCGGGAGTTTCCTGGAGACGCGTCATCTTCTCCCACAGCGCATCAGGCACTCCACGTTGTGGCGCCAGTGTCCGGAACGCGGTTATCGTCTTCCGACATGCCGGGCAATGGCCCAGGTGAGACGCCCACACGCTCGTGACATCCTGGCTCTCACGGGCGTAATCAAACAACTCCCATTGTTCCGGACAAAATGCGTCCCTGTTATCCTTTAGCAAAGCGACCCAGCGAGACATGTCCTCCACCTGCTTGGCACAGTCATGGCATTGCTCGATGTGCTCCTCGAACCTGGATCTCTCATCCGGAGATAGCAAGTCTTCCAAGTACGCCAGGCGCCACTCTTCCACATGTTCGTGTGATACGTCAGAACTGGAGTTTGTCATGATGTTACTCCCCGGTCCACTTTCAGATAAAGGTCCTTCAAGTTTTGAAGACACCGCCCGGCCTGGACGGCAAGGGTCTTTTCTTTTGTGCCGAGAAGGGCTGCAATCTCCTTGAAAGAGAGTTCCTGCAGATAGCGAAGCCTAATGAGTTGCCGGCATTTTTCTCCGAGTCGTTTGAAGACAGCCATGAGCACTTGTTTGACTTCAGCGTCCGCCAACTGCTGCTCCTGATTGTCCAGGTGCGACGGAACCATCACGGCTGCATCGTCGTCGCCATCGTGAAGACTCAAGGGCACGGTTACGCTGTCACGCTTTGCAGCAGTGCGCCTCCTGAACTCGTCTATGCAGACGCGTTCGCTCACGATCCATACGAACCTTGACAAGGGATATTGATATTCGTAGGTTTTCAGAGAGGTGTAGAGCGCAAGGAATACACTCTGCACCAAATCCTGCACGTCAGAGTCTTTGCAGTGGGTCTTGGTGTGGACCGCCTTGGAGACGAGTAGCCAGAATCGATTGTAAAACTCATCCCACGCCTGTCGTGAGCCGGAAAGACATTGCTGGACCAAGGCCCGATCCTGGTTTTCGCCATCGCAGTTCATGATCGCCCCTCTACCATGATAGCAGAATCATTTCCTCATGTGTAACATTTCCCTCTGTCGATTGCCGGTCTTCCTCCTGGGCCGCGGCTATGTCTACTCTTACCATTCGTAATCCGCCGGAAAATACCACAAGAAAGCCTGATATAACTTGCGGAGCTTATCCAACGAAGCGCACATGGATGACCGCGGAGGGACATTATGCGAGGTCCCCTCCCATTGGCTGCAATCTCGTACACAGGAACAGATGAAGGGTCAAGACTCGGACATCATGGTACGACGGTGTGGAGTACATCGCGTGCAGAAAAGGCTGTTCAAGAAAAGGCTTCGCACGCCGGACAGCGTCGGAGCCCGCGCGTGAATGAGAGATCCTTGTGGCAGGCACTGATACCGGTGTGCGCCAATTCAGGTAGTGCACGCACGCGCCATGCTTCCAAAACGCAGTCAGACCGGCCGCTCGGAGCAGAGGAGGCATGGCGACTCAGTTACTTGCTTTTGCGCACACGGGTATGAGGAGCACGGTCGGCCTCATGAGGGGGCTACGCGGCCGGCACCCAGGCCTTCGTGCCTCAGGCTCAAATATCAGGGCTTCGGAGGCTCACATGTACCTTGACATCTTTGACTCCAGGGGTTTGTCTCGCCAGTTCCTCTATGGTATCTGCGACCTGCGGAGCGGACGTCATTGCCGACGGGGTATGGATATAGATAATGCCCTCACGGGCGGTAACCTTGACGTTGGGATATGTGGAGACGAGTTTGGTCTTTACCACGGATGCCAGCACCAGATCATCCAGCACCTGTTGGGATTCAGGGGTGGTGTGAAAATGCGGGAGCTCCGCTGTGTGGCAGATGATGCTGGCCGCATCGTCTACGGTAAGCTTTCTTATGTGGACTACCAAGTCGTACAGACTGGGATCCCACGTGTCAACGCCAAAAAGCTTGAGGCTCCACTGCCGTCGCTCATGGTCGTCCTTCTTGAGAATGTAACGGGCTTCATCCCGTTGAATCTTCTCTCGATCCATCTCGAACCGAATGCGATCCTCGATGTCGGCCACTACTCTGACCTTGAGCACGTGCTGGACTCCTTTCAAGAAGAAGTGGCCTGCCAGCCCGTGATACACCATGTTATCTTTCTGTGCGTGCTCGAGGAAGGCTGATTCAATGAACGTGAGATATCTCTCTTTCCCATAGGTGAAGCGGTCGAGAACCGAGGGGGCGTCGTGCAGAGCCCTCACCAGCCTGATCTCAGGGATGTTAAAGTGCTCGGAGGCTTCCACGAGAAGGTCGCGGGAAATGCACGCGTAGCCAAGCCTCTCGGCAACCCGCTCCGCTACTTGTTTTCCTTTGCTGTAAGATCCCCGAGAAATGGTGATAATAGCCATAAATAGCTCCTTTTGAATGATGATAACCGGTAAGGGAGTCCTTAAGGCCCGACTTCGGCCGAGAGTCCCTGATTCGCGCATACGGTCTGAAGGTTGCACGGGCCGCTGCCCGTCATGGGCAGCTCTTCGGGAGCTGCTTTTCGCTGCTTCACTGCGTTGCCTCGTGTTCCCGGCGCGTGAAGATTCCTGGATGCCCGCCGCGGACCACCCTTCTCCTTTAATCAGTGACCTGCCCGGCCCTTAAACAGGATCCCCATGAGAAGCCCCATCGCCATGGCTATGGCAACCGCAAGGAAGCCGTACAGGGTGGGACGGTCCTGTGCCAGGGAGGCCAGAAAAGCTGCCAACTGCCGCATCACCACACGCAGCTCGATCGTTCTCTGTTCCAGGACCTTGTCGCCCTTGAACACGGAGAGGCTCAAATGATAGTTTTCCGGTCTGAGATCTCCGGGAAGTCTGAGATGTCCTTCGACTCTCACCCCCCAGTCCAGAGTCTCTACTACCTTGAGAGCACCGGGAAACACTCCGTACAGACCCTCACTCTCTTTGAGTTTGACGAACTGTGCGAACAAGTCCGTTTCGCCGGACTTGGGAAGCTTTCCGGAGAATTTCACCTGCTTCCGTAGAGCGCCGTAACCCCATCTGTCTTCCGGATCTTGCTTCGAGAGCAGCATTGAGTCGGAACTCATGGCGAGGTACAGGGAAGGTGCGTGCTCGACCGTGATCTCTCCTGCGGTCATCCAGAGTCCCCAGCGACGCCCCTTGCGAAGGAGACGCTCTTCCTGAGGCTGCCCTTTCAATTCCACTACTGCCTTCGCTCCCTTTGGGATGGCTGCAGAGACGACAACCGTCTTTCCATGAAACGACTCCGTGATTCGGACGCGGTGCGGCTCAACTCGAAAATCGTCGGGTTCGGCCCACGCGGGCCGGGACGAGGAGAGTACCGACCATCATACATGCAAAGGCCACCATCAGTAGGACGGCGTGAGTATGGTTCTTCACCTAGTGTCCTCCTCTGTGCGCGAGCAGGACGCTCGGGGAAATGACCAAACTAAGAAGCATTTTGACCATTACCAGCAGTATCACGGTGCCGAGGATGATCTTGAGCTGGTCAGCCTTGAGTCTCCTGCTCAGCCGCGCTCCCAACTGTGCACCGACGGTCGAACCAAGCAACAAGATGATCGCAACTACCACGTCCACAGTGCGGTTGGTCGCGGCCTGCATAACGGTGACGTTGATACAGATAAACAGCTCTTGGAACAGGTTCGTCCCTACCACCACGTGCATGGGCATGCGCAACAGGTATACCATTGCCGGGACCATCATGAATCCCCCGCCAATTCCCATGATCGCCGCCAGGACTCCCACAAAACCTCCCAGCATCAGCGGCAGCAAGAAAGAGAGCGTCACCCCTGATTTCGGAAACTCCGTTTGGAACGGGAGCAAGCGTATGGCTCGTTCGTACGCGGATGCATGTGTAGGGCCCACCGCACTGTCCATGTAAGGCCGTTTCATGAGGTTGTGGAGACTCTCCAGAAATGTGTAAGACCCTACAATCCCCATCAGCACCACATACAGTATTTTGATGACGAATTCCGCGTCTCCGAGGCTCCTGAGAATCTTGATCAATTGCACACCGATGGTTCCGCCGAGGATTCCACCAGCCATCAAAAGTATTGCCATCTTAAAGTCAACGTTGCCCATTCGATAGTGGGCAAACGTACCGGATGTCGAGGCTCCCACAATTTGATTCGAATCGGACGCGGCAGCGACCAGAGGCGGGATCCCTGCCGTCATAAGCATGGGAGTCATGAGAAAGCCTCCTCCCACGCCGAAAAGCCCGGCAAGAAACCCAACGGTTCCTCCTAAGCCGAGCAACATGACGAAATTCGCGCTGTTCCCGGCAATCGGAAGATAAATGCTCCAACTCATACTAAGATCTCCCTTGTTGAACTCTGAAGCCAAAGCTCAGAAGCACCATTTACATCCACTGGTCAGACGGGGCTTGCGGATTACAACGCCCTTCCAGTCGACCACTTCAATGGTTGGCAAGGCTCGTTCCGAGCCTGAGGGCAAAGGCTCCCGGTCGCAATACCGGACCCCTTCCCCAGATACCGCGCCGACTATCCACCCCAGCCTCGGGATAGTCCGGTTAAGACAAGAATCGCCAATGAGTTCTCTCTTCGTTTCGACACCCATATTCGCTGTGGGAATTCTGGACACTGCCTGAACTCGAGGCGTAAAAAGGTCGTGATCCACTGTCTCCTCTGCCTGATCAGCCTTTTGGGACCTTCTGCCACATGAAAATGGCTTCCCATATGCACTGTTTCACCGGCTGCTCTCGAAACCTCAGGTCCTTGGGGGCCATCCCGAGCACTCTGGAGCCGAGCATAAGCTGTCCCAGGACTTGCGAGTACATGAACCCCGCGAATGCCTCATCGAGGAGTCTCTTGAGCAACTCCAATCATGGTGACAATCGGGCTACGCTGAGCATCGCGCCACCATTTCGGACTCACCCATAGGCTCCTAGGAGCTTGATATCATTAGCTGTTTCTTAGGAACCTGTGACGAAGGTGGTCCGAACCGACGCGGGAGTGCCATGTCTTTGGAAAGGCATTGCGTGACGCAACAGCCTCCTCCGAAGACCGTCGTTGCCCTCCACCTCTTGGGGACGATCAACAGTTTATGTGGCAAGATAGCTTTGAGGGCGGAATGGATCGTTTTGCCATGGAGAAGATGTAGAAAAAGCAGGGTGGAAGAAGGAAGGATTTGGTAGAGATCCTTTTGAACGGCAGGAGAATGCAATCAAGAGCGACTGCGCAGACGTTCTCAGGCTGTGCCAGCAAACCGTAGCCCAGAGGATGCGAATGCACAAGAGCCAGTAAGCAAGAGAGACTCACTATTAGCGTCTGATACAGTTCTGCCGACATGTCCACACAAAGATCGACATCCAGGTACTGGCAGACTACGGAGAGTATGTCCGTGAGGGATTCCATGAATCAACTCGAGTTCTGGCAATGTCTTGCCGCACCCACCGCTCCTCGTCTTCCGCTGCAATGCCGATCGCAGTGTCCAGACAGAAACTATTCGGCTCCTTCTGTCCCAAGCGGATTCTGGCCGGAATTTCTTGGCCTCCTGTGCTGACAAGGGAGGGTTGAACCATCCGATGAGCGGGCGAATGCGTCTCATTTCTATGGTAGGCAGGTTTGCCTATGGAGTCAATACTTTTCTTGGCGAAGCCGTTCGCGTGGAACACGCCTTCCATCGGTCATACCTTGGGAGTGCGTCTGATGGAAATTTCGAACCACTCTCGTTTCCCGAGAACGAGGAGGTTCTCGCAGCAAGACCAGCCATGGGGCTTCAAATTCCCGCCTCACAAGGGCCCGCATCGATGACGTTAGGGAAGACCCTGCCGGGGGGCCGGCGCAAGAACGCGGAACCGTTGAGACCGGCCGCTCGCTCAGACCTTGACGTCGCACCGCAAAGTCACTGAGTCACAAAAAGGCCTGTACACAACATTCTTTGCGTCTTTGTGCCAAGGTTTCTTGCTGGTTCATTCCTTGGGCCTTGCGAAGAACGCATACCCTCAGAATTACGAATTACTAAGCCAAGTGGCATCTGTACCGAGGTTGACAGGATAAAGGCAGGTGAGGTATGCTCAGCAATTCGCCAAAGAGCCGACCATCTGGCGCAAACGTGCGAATTGCGGTCTTTGGCTCGTTTCACGGGGCGAGTCGATTGCGATTCGGAGATCCCACGACCATGAGATGAGCAATCAAACGTTTTCAAGTCCTTAGAAACGGACGGCCGCGAATATTTCTTGAAATTTTCGAGGAGGAATGGAATATGCGTGCATTCGTATTAGGCGGAGCCGGCGGTATGGGCCAGGGAGTTGCCCGGGACCTGATAAAGCAGTCACAGATCACCAATGTGATCCTGGGCGATTTATACCCGGACCCGGAAAGATTGGCGCCGAAACTACACGATAGTGAAAAGACGACCCTGATTAAGATGGATGTGAACGATCATGACAGCATGGTGAAGCGATTCACGGAAGTCGATGTGGTGATTAACTGTGCAGGGCCCTTTTACAAGACCGCGGTGCCAGTGGCCAGAGCGGCTGTTGCGGCAAAGGTAAACTATATTGATATCTGCGATGATTATGAGGGAACCGAGATTCTCTTCAACTCCGAGATAGACGGTATAGCCAAACAGGCAGGCATCACTGTGCTTACAGGCATGGGCTCCGACCCTGGAACCAACAATGTGCTGGTGAAATGGTACGCGGATCATCTGGACAGTGTTGAGGAAATTTACCTCTATTGGGTAGTAAGCATTGCCGAACTTGCAGGAGCGGCCTGGGACCACAGCCTTCATATGACGCTCGGGAAAATCCCGCAATATCTGAACGGTGAACTGGTCCATGTGGAAGGCGGGACCGACGAAGAGTTCGTAGACTTCCTGGAACCGCTTGGCAAGTGCAATCTCCGCTACGTGGGCCATCCGCAGCCCCTGACCATCCCCAAGTACATCAAGGGGGTAAAGAATGTGATCATCAAAGGCGCACTCATACCCCTTTGGGTGGATGAGCTGATAAAACAACAGAAAGATACAGGCTTCTTGGGCCAAGAACCCATTGATGTCAAAGGGACCAGCGTCACACCTTATGACTTGGCGCTCAAGCTCTGGAAGAACATCCCCGAAGGCCGGGATAACGGTCCTCAGTCTTCAGGTCTGAAAGTCATTGTCAAAGGGGAAAGAGACGGCAAGAAGGTGACGTACACCGCGGACATGGTGGGAAGGATGGCTCCCGGGACAGGACTTCCCGCATCCATAGCCGCGCTCATGATGGATGCAGGCGAGGTGACCGCAAAAGGTGTGGTGGCCCCTGAAGGCTGTATCGATGCAACCAAATTTCTTGCAGCATTCGTGAAGAGAGGCGCAAGAATCCATCAGACAGAAACGATTTCGTCATTGGTTCACGTGTAGTACAGGACAGGAGATCCTTCATGAACGAGATAGCAAAACTGAACATCACCAAGAGCCGTCAACTGTTTGAAGATGCAATAGAGTTGATACCGGGAGGCGTGCTGGGTGCCAGAAAGCCCACCGATTTCATCGACGGAGAATATCCCATCTTTCTTGAAACCGGCAAAGGCTGCCGCCTTACCGATGTTGACGGCAATGAATTTATTGATTTTCTCTGCGGTTACGGCCCCATCATTTTGGGGTACCGTGAAGAAGAAGTGGATGAGGCAGTATACAAGCAAATAAAGGAAAAAGGATTCTGTTTCACCCTAACACAAAAATACCAGAACCTGCTGGCCAAGAAGCTGACTGAACTTGTGCCTTCTTCCGAGCAGAGCATCTTCTTGAAAACAGGCTCCGACGCCACCACTGCAGGCATTCGTATTGCAAGAGCCTACACGAATAAACTCAAGGTGATGCGCTGCGGGTACCATGGCTGGCATGACTGGTGCGTGGAAATGAAAGGCGGGATTCCAGCAAAATTCTACGAAGATGTGTTTGAATTTTCCTACAATAACCTTGATCAGTTGAAAGACCTGATGGCAACCCACGGTCACGAGACCGCTGCCATCATCATGACGCCTTTCGGCCATCCCAACCATCAAAAAATGCAGATACCAAACCCCGGATTTCTTGAAGGGGCAAGAGAGCTTGCTGACAAATATGGCGCAGTGTTGATCTACGATGAGATCCGTACCGGTTTCAGGCTGTCCATGGGCGGTGCTCAAAAACTCTATGGCGTCACCCCTGACGTGAGTATCCTTGGAAAGGCCATCGCCAACGGATATCCCATCTCTGTCGTGACAGGGAAAAAGGATGTCATGATGTCGGCAGCCCACAAACTTTTTATTTCCTCGACCTTTTTCCCCAACAGTGATGCATTTATTGCCGCACTCAAGACCATAGAAATCCTTGAGCGGGACAATGTGCTCGAGAACATATGGGAAAAGGGCGAACGTTTCTTGAAAAAGCTCCGGCAAGTGATTGACAAATATGATGTGGGAGCTGAACTGACCGGAATTGCCCCCATGTTCTACATCACCTTTAAGAAGGATGAGACAGGTGCACACAAAGGCAAACGTAAGGATTTTTATACCCAGCTCATCCGCAGGCGATTCTTTTTCTCACCCTACCACCATGCGTACATAAGCTTTCGCCACACTGAAGAAGACCTGCAATTGACCTTGAACGCAATTGATGAAACCCTGGCCTATATTAAGCAAAAATATGCCGGTAATGGTTCGTAGGGAACGGTGAGACAATGGGGAACCGGAAGACTGTTGCGTATGTATGTATCAATGCGACAAGGGATGAGGAGACGGCATTTCTTCCTTGAAGTATGTACGATCTTCCCGCGGTTGAGTCTCCTTCTTCCGGAACTCGACGAAAGGAATAGTTTGGTGGTACTGAAGCGCATTGAGAATGACCTTCATTCTCAATAGCGGTTCAGTATATTTAGCTGTGCACGTCGGATCATGGAGGTCAGTATCAGCCTCTCGAGAATGGGGATACTGTTGCCCTCCACCCCTTGCGAGCGTAGGGTAAGGAACTGCATGCATAGAGTCGAGGCATGGCAGTGGTTTCTCTCCTCCGTGCCGCATCCCCAAGGGCTTTTGCCGTCACCTCATCGTGCCCATATCACGTCCCATCAAGAGCGTGCCGCACGGAGCGAAGCAGTTCCCTCATATTGAAGGGTTTGGGCACTGTGCCTTTTGCTTCGGTTTCCAGAAACCGCTTTGTGTCACCCCTTACCGTAAAGCCGGTCGCGATGAGAACCTTCACCATAGGATTGAGGTTGAGGAGTTGCTCCAGGCATTGCGTGCCCCCCATTTCCGGCATGATGAGATCGAGGATAACGAGGGAGATGTCTGTTTTGTGTTGTGCGTAGAGCGCTACTCCTTCTTTCCCGCTCCCCGCGACGATGACCGAGTATCCTGACCTCTCCAACATCCTCTTTGCCAGATCCCTAATCATAGGCTCGTCATCTACCACGAGGATAGTTTCGCTGCCTCGCTCCACCGACGGTACGTCCTGGTCTTTGTCGCCCTCTGGGTTGGCCGCTTCTGCCGCGTCAGCTACAGGGAGGTAAATTTCAAACGTCGTTCCTTGCCCGACCTCGCTCTCGCAGTTGATGTGACCGCCGTGCATCTTCACGATGCCAAACACTGTGGCCAGGCCCAGACCGGTTCCGTCTGCGAGACCCTTGGTGGTGTAAAACGGCTCAAAGATGTGCTGCCGAACATCTTTGGTCATGCCGTGACCGGTGTCGGACACCCTAAGGCGAACATACTGACCACAGGCCATCTCCACATGACTGAGGCGGCACTCCTCTGCAGCAAGCACGTTATGAGTCTCAATGGTGAGTTTCCCGCCCTCAGGCATGGCGTCCTTCGCATTGACGGCAAGGTTTATGAGCATTTGTTCCATCTGTGTGGAATCCGCCCTCACGGGCAGCAACCCTTCTTCGAGTCGCAGGTCGATTTCGATCATCTTCGGTATCGTGCGATACAACAGCCTTTCTGTGTTCCGTACATCTTCATTGAGGCTGATGGATTCGAACTTCGTGTCCACCCTCCTGCTGAAAGTGAGAATCTGTTTGACCAGCTCAGCCCCGCGGTCAGATGCCCGGCGTATGGCACTGATTTCCTCGAATCCCATTCTTCTTTCGGCAAGCTCCATCTCAACCAGTTCCGCATGCCCGGAGATGATGTGGAGAAGATTGTTGAAGTCGTGGGCAATTCCGCCTGCCAAGGTGCCTACTGCCTCCATTTTTTGAGCGTCGATCAGTCGCTTCTCCAAACGCTTCTGTTCCGTGAGATCCCTGATCCAGACCTGTATTCCTGGTTCGTTGTCAAAGAGGATGACCTTTGCATTGAGCTCTCCTGGAAAAGACGTTCCGTCCTTTCGAAGCAAATTCACCTCGTACCGAGACGGAACCGGTTCCCCTTTAAGGCGGGCTTGAGCCCTTGTGCGAGTTATATGCTGGAAGTCAGGGTGGTAGACCGTCCAATGATCCAATCCCTCCAATTCTCCCGGTTCGTACCCGAGCATCTCGTGTAAGCGAGAATTCGCGAAGGTGATGACCGTGCCTTTCTGCACGAGCACGCCGTCGAAACTTTCCTCTACGACGGTGCGATATTTCTCTTCACTCTCCCTGAGCGCCTCCTGGGAACGCTTAAGCTCTGTAATATTGCGGGAGATTCCATGAACCCCCGTCGGGGTACCGTTTTCGTCGCGTATGAAAGCCACCGCTGTCTGCAGGCACACCACGGAACCGTCCTTGTGCAGATAGTCCAGATCTATAAGCATCGACTGGCCTTCTCGAACTCCCTGTTCTTGCTCGATTTGCAGCTCTTGAAGAAGTCGTTGTTTGGCAGACTCGAGGGATTCAGGACGAAGCTGATCCTCTACTCTTTGCCGCATCCTTTCCTCAGGGGTGAATCCCAGCACTTTCTCGATTGACGGACTCACGAAAGTGGTACGAAGATTCAGATCCAGGGTCCAGAGCAAGTCACTGGCATGTTCGGCAAGAAAGCGGTATTTTGCTTCACTTTCGCGCAGCGCCTCTTCCGCGCGCTTGCGCTCGCTGATATCCCGCTGGATCGCAAGGCTATACTTGTGATCTCCCAGAACCAGCAGTCCAGCAGTGGTTTCAATGAGAAAAATGCTGCCGTCCTTCCGGCGGTGCATTATCTCCTCTCTCAGCCATTCTCCTTTGGCAACGCGTTGCGCTCTTTCCGGTACTCTCTCCGCGGCCTCCGGTGTATCGAGATCACCTATGGTGAGGGTCAGCAGTTCCTCCAATTCATATCCATGCATTTCTGCGGCAACCGGGTTAGCAGAAACGATTTTCCCCATGCCGTCTCCCTCGATATCGATGATCATGATAGCATCTGTGGCGGTTTCAAAGAGGGCTCGAAAACGTCGTTCGCTCTCCCGTAACATCTTTTCATCTTGCTCGCGTTCGCGCAGTTCGCGGCTCAAGAGGAAGAATATCAGTAAACCGCTTGCCAGTACCAAAGCCCACCCCTTGTACGTTTGGATGAGGCTAAGGGTATGGAGATCAGAGACCAACGTCTCGATCAGTCGGTCTGAACCGATGATCCACAAAGCCCCCGCGAGTGTATAGATACCTGCAATACGTAGTGCCGCAAATGAAGGCGATCTGTCCATGAAACTCCCTCGAAGGATTCCCCCGTGCCCATCGGTCTTGCGAGTCTTGCGGTCCAAAGGTGCTCTTTGCACGAGGCGACCGACCGGCCGCAGGCCGGCAGCTTATTTCATACTGAACGTCATTGAAAATGAGTTTCGCGGCGTACCGACCCCGGACTCGGTCTGGGGCGCTTCCATCCGATATGATACCACCTTTTGGTCGATTGATACTGAACCGCTATTGAGAATTAAGATCATTCTCCATGCGCTTGAGTATACCATATCTTAACGACGGGGCACACGGTGAGTCTGTCAAAAGTAAGCTGCCGTAGTCCCTTACCAGGGACAGAACTATGTGGAAGACCTTCTCGATGTTGCGCGTGTTTCTTCTCACCTTGAGAGAGAGCCGATATACGAAGGCGTTGAGCCGTCCGTGGAGGAGAGTCGTGCGGAGAGGCAGAGTCGTCACATCCGCACTGTGTTCAGTCGCTGCATCGAGCTACAGAGCCGATAACGCTACGTTGATCACCTGCAGAACAAAATACCGCTTGTTTTCACTCCTTGGTCACCAACGGATGAGAAGTCCGCGTTTCTTGGCCAACTCTTAACCGGCCGCTTACCAGTTCCTAATAAACGGCATCTATCGTAAGGCCAAGTAAGCCAATGGCAGACCATCAGTTACGGGACATGTCTAATGAAAGGAGACCTCTATGAAGGCCGGAAGGAAGATTTTCTCGAAATTCGGGATCTTGGCAGTACTTGCCGCAGCGCTGTTTCTTCTGATCGTTGCCCTCCCCTCTGCGAACGCGAAGGACGCTGGTACCGATTAGCGGAGCTGGAGCGACTTTCCCCTACCCGATTTATGCTGCGTGGGCTCACAAATACAACGAGCTCACTGGAGTGCGCCTCAATTACCAGTCCATAGGATCTGGTGGAGGAATTGCCCAAATCAAGGCCAAGACCGTGAATTTCGGCGCTTCCGATATGCCGCTCAAGAAGGATGAGCTTGATAAACTCGGTCTCATACAGTTCCCTATGGTCATGGGAGGAGTTGTCCCGGTGGTGAATATCAAAGGAATCGAAAAAGGGAAACTCAAACTCACGCCGGCGGTGCTGGCCAAGATCCTGCTTGGCGAGATAAAAAAGTGGAACGACGAGCAAATTAAGAAGGTCAATCCTGGCCTTACCCTTCCTGACAAAGCCATCATCGTGGTGCATAGGTCCGACGGCTCGGGAACGAACTGGATCTTCACCAGCTACCTGAGCACCATTTCACCAGAGTGGAAACAGAAAGTGGGAGCAGGCAAGTCGGTCCGCTGGCCTACCGGAATCGGTGGCAAAGGCAACGAAGGAGTCTCTGCGTTCGTGCAGCGCACCGAGGGATCGATCGGGTACGTCGAGTTTGCTTACGCACTGCAAAATAATCTCATCTATACCCAGTTACAGAACAAAGCGGGCCATTTCGTGCAGCCGACTATTGACACGTTCAAATCCGCGGCTGCCAATGCGAACTGGAAAGATGCCCCCGCGTACTACATGGTCCTCGTAGACCAGGGCGGGGACACGAGTTGGCCTATCGTCGGAGCGACATACATCCTTTTCTACAAAGACCAGCAGGATGCGGCCAAGGCCACGAATGTACTCAAATTCTTTTCGTGGTGCTATGACCACGGCGACGAAATGGCAGCAAAGCTCCTGTACATCCCGATGCCGAAGAACGTGGTGGATCTCGTCACAACCACCTGGAAATCCGATATAAAATCAAACGGAAAGCCTTTGTGGAAGTAAGCGAAAAAACGTCGGAACTCGAGAGGGTTTCCGGCTCTCTCGAGTTCACCGCTCCGTGAGGAAAGTCCAGAACATGAAACCAGCCAAAAATAGGATCAGCAGTAAGGTAGACCTCCTGTTCCGCGTGGTCGCAGCCGCGTGTGCAGCGGTTGTCCTGCTGCTGATGGCAGGCATCATGATCCAGCTCGTCCGTTATAGCGCGCCGTCCCTGCACTATTTCGGCCTGGGCTTTCTCTTCTCTGACGCATGGAATCCCGTCACCGGCGAGTACGGCGCGGCGAGCAGCATCCTCGGCACGTTGGTTTCTACGGCGATAGCGATGCTGCTTGCCGTCCCGACGAGCTTTTTCATCGCTCTGTTTCTCGCGGAGCTCGCTCCGGCTCCCATAAGTAAGGTGACAGGATATGCCATCGAGCTGTTGGCAGCCATTCCCAGCATCATATACGGTATGTGGGGGCTTTTCGTTTTTGCACCCTTTATGGCAGAGCACGTACAGCCATTCTTGGCCAATCACTTCTCTTTTCTGCCCCTTTTTCAAGGGCCGCCCATGGGGATCGGCATGCTCACCGCGGGGATTATTCTGGCTCTTATGATCTTGCCCTTCATCAGTGCGGTCATGAGAGACGTGTTCACCATGGTTCCCACCGTGGTCAAGGAAGCGGGTTACGGAGTGGGGGGCAGCATGTGGGAAGTGACCCGATACGTCACTATTCCCTACGGATTATCTGGAATCCTGGGTGCGTCCTTCTTGGGACTGGGGAGAGCATTGGGTGAAACCATGGCTGTGACCTTTGTGATCGGCAACAAGCACGCGATTTCGGTATCCCTCTTTGCAGCAGGCAATACCATAGCCTCTACGCTGGCCAATGAATTCGCCGAGGCGTCAGAGCCGCTGTACGTGAGCAGCCTTGTCGAACTCGGTCTCATATTGTTCGCCATCACGCTCGTCATACAGCTCATCACTCACTTCTGGCTCAAGCAGATTCGTGGATCGGTAGGGGTAGGACTGTGATTCATCGTTCCTCCAGGCTGCGCAACATCAAGAATCTGGTCGCGAAGATCCTCTCCACGAGTGGTGCGCTCCTGGGAATCTTCTTCCTCGGGTGGATCGTGTGTGAGGTCGTCAAGCGAGGCGCATCTGCCCTGAGCTGGTCCTTCTTCACCAAGCTCCCTCCCCCTCCGGGCATCGAAAGCGGGGGAGTGGCAAACGCAATGGTGGGAACGTTAGCGATCACGGTTCTGGCCACGATCATGAGCGTTCCCCTCGGCATACTTGCCGGCACGTACTTTTCGGAACTCGGGCCCAAGACTATCCTGGCTACATGTGCGCGCTTCAGCGCCAATGCCTTGGTCGGCATCCCGTCGATCATTGTGGGGCTGTTCGTGTACGCGTCGCTCGTCGTGCCCATGGGAGAGTTTTCCGGGTACGCGGGAGCCGTATCGTTGGCCATCATCATGCTTCCTGTGGTGGCCACCACCGCTGAATCCATGATGAACCTGGTGCCGAACGAATTACGCGAGTCTGCCATCGCTCTGGGGGCACCCAGATGGAAAGTGACCGTGGAGATCGTCTTTCGCGCGGCAAAGGCCGGCATCGTCACGGGAGTGATTCTTTCAGTGGCCAGAGTGAGCGGCGAAACCGCGCCTCTCTTGTTTACCGCTCTGAATAGTCCTTATTGGCCCCACACGTTGGCTACACCCACTGCCAACCTGACGGTAACCATCTTCAATTTTGCCATGTCGCCTTACACTCACTGGCAGCATATCGCGTGGGGAGCATCGCTTTTGATTATGATCGCGGTGTTGGCGCTGACCATAGCGGCACGTTTCACCTTTAGGGAGTCTCGACGATGAGTAGAGTCATAGCCTTGTCTCGCCCGGCAGAGCAAAAATCGAGAACACGAATGCCTAGATTGCCGATCAACGAACTGCAAACCGAGGTCAGGGTTTCGGTGAGAGACCTCGATTTCTTCTACGGGAATCGGCAAGTCCTTTATTCCAACAGCCTGGACATTGCCTCCCATAGAGTGACCGCCATTATTGGACCGTCCGGCTGCGGGAAGTCTACTCACATACGCGTGTATAACAGGATCTTCGGCCTGTATGCCGATCAGAAAGCCTCTGGAGAGATCTTGCTGGACCGCGTCAATATCTTATCCCCGTCCGTCGACATCCTCGAGCTACGGCGGAAAGTAGGAATGATATTCCAAAAACCTACCCCATTTCCCATGACTGTGTTCGACAACGTGGCTTGGGGATTGAAAATGCACTACAAATTGTCCCGGCAGGAACTTTCCGACCGTGTGGAACAGGCGCTGGCCGCGGCAGCAATCTTCGACGAAGTGAAGGACCAACTTCATCGGCCCGCCACCGCTCTTTCCGGTGGACAACAGCAGCGGCTTTGCATAGCGAGAGCCATTGCGATCCAGCCCGAAGTCCTGTTGATGGACGAGCCCACGTCGGCAATCGATCCGAGAGCGACCGATAAGATAGAAGAGTTGGTTGAGTCTCTGAAAGCACATCTCACGATCGTCATCGTTACCCACAATATGCAACAGGCAGCTCGTATCTCAGACTTCACGGCCTTTTTCTATGAAGGCCGCATAATTGAAGCGGGTCCCACAAGTCAGCTCTTCACGAACCCGCGGGAGCGCCAGACTGAACAATACATAACGGGTGTTTTTGGTTGAGACCCAGTGTACACGAGGGGTGCAAAGGGGCATCTGAACTCATTGATGTTTCGTATCGATTCGGTTGTAAGAAGATAGTCGCACAAAGAACTTTCACGTGAAAGTCCAAGGGCAACCTTTCACAAGGATCGTGCGGCCAAACGGGGGCTGCTACGCCCGGAAGCCGTACGCATGCACGTGTACACGGAAGGGCCTGCAGCGCATCGAACAGACACCACACACAAACTGAACACATAATGGGGGCGAAAAATGTCTCTTGCCGGTATGATTACCAGGAGCCTCAGGGGAAGGCTTGTCGTGATTTTCTTGGTCATATCCCTGGTGCCGGTCGCGGTGGTAGGGTACCTGTCCGACTCCAGTGCAAGGCAGTCGCTCTATGACGCGGAGTTTCACAAGCTCAATGAACTCAGGGAGGAAAAGAGCACTCAGGTCCGAGACTATCTCACCGGTGTGGTGGACTCGGCCAGATTCCTCGCCGACTATGACCAAGTGATCATGGTCCTGACGGAACCGTCGACCGACCGCAACCCCGGAGCCGAGTCGGACGAAAAGACTCCGTCTTCCGCACAGGACGGACAAAGTGACATCATAATCGGCTTGACCCACATCCTGACCAAGTACGTGGCACTACGGGGACAATACGATTCACAGGAGGACGTGCTGGTTATCCGGCCGGACGGACACGTCACGGTGACAGTGAACTGGCTGGCTGATTTTGGCGCGAACCTTAAGACAGGAGACCTACGAAACAGCGGCCTTGCGCAAGTATGGGATAAAGTGATGAAGACGCAAAAGCCGGCCATCTCCGATTTTAGCTTGTATCAGCCGTCAGGCTCCCCTGCCGCATTCGTAGGAGTACCTGTGTTTTCGCGGATGGACAACCAGATGTGCGGCGTGCTCGCAATACGACTCGGTCCTGACAGGCTGAACAAGATCTTGAAGGTCACTGAGGCAGCCGGCAAGACCGCAGAGGCATACTTGGTCGGTGGAGATGGTCTCATGAGGACTCAGAGCAGTTTTGCCCGCGGCAACAGCTTCCTGACACAGAAAGTGAATACCGGGCCATCACGGGCCGCTCTCCGGGGCAAGCGAGGGTGTACCATAGCCACCAACTACCGAGGAATTCGAGTCTTCAGCTCCTACGGAGATGCAGGTATCCGCGATAACGGGGAACTCGGCGCCTCATTCGACTGGGCGGTTTTGGCGGAAATCGATGAGCACGAAGCCATTCAGCCAGTGGTCCAAATCGCACATAAGGTAGGCCTGATTGCGGGCGTGATAGTCGTCGTGGTGCTGTTGGCCGCGTTCTTTCTGGCGAGATCCATCTCACGGCCGATCACCACCATTGCCCAACAGGTCAATCAGGTGAGCCAAGGGGATCTTACCGTGGACGTGACCTTCCAGGGGAGAGCGGATGAGATAGGACGACTCGCGCAGGCTGTCGAAGTCATGGTGAAGAGCGGTCGCGCACAGATTCGCCAGATTGTCGAGGGGGTTCACGTGCTCTCGGTCTGTGCAGCGGACATCTCCAGTACCGGTTGCCCAACTGGCCATGAACACTTCTCTGACCTCGTCCGCAGTAATCGAGACGAGCACCACGGTGGAACAGGTCCGGCAGGCTGCGGAAATGTCCAGTCAAGAGGCAAAAAGGCTCGCGGAGGCTTCTCGACAGTCGCTGGAGGTGTCCGAGTCCGGTGCAAGGGCCACGGAAGAGACGTTGCACAAGATGCATTTCATCAAGGAACAAATGGAAAGCATAGGTGAGACCGTAGTGAGGCTCAACCAGCACAGGCAAGCCATAGAAGGCCTTATAGGAATGGTTCAGGACCTTGCCGAGCAGTCCAACCTCCTCGCGGTGAATGCCTCGATAGAGGCAGCCAGGGCTGGCGATCAGGGCAAGGGATTCGCGGTGGTCGCCCATGAGATCAAGACCCTCGCGGACCAGTCCCGGGGTGCCACCACACAGGTACGGAGCATGCTGGAAGACAACCGCAAATGGGTCGGGGAGGTGGTGATGGCGACAGAACAAGGGAACAAAGCGGTTGAAGCGGGTGTCTCGCAATCCCAGCTGACTGGTGGCTCTATTCGGGCGCTCACCGGCAGCGTGTCGGACTCTTCGCATTCCGCGACGGTTATCGGTACCTTGGTGCAGCAGCAGTTCGTTGGCGTGGATCAGGTTGCCAGCGCCACGACCAGCATCGAGGAGGCCATGCAACAGAATCTTGCGAGTACCGCCCACCTGGAAGGAGCGGTGCGTAAGCTGGAGGAGCTGGGCGGCGGTCTACAAGAGATTGTACAACGGTACAGAGTCTGATCCCGCGGTATGCAGAAGCCGGCAATACCGATGCACAATCACGTAAGTGACTTTGGTCTGCGGGCGACACGCCTGAAGCGCAGTCAGGCCGGGACGTTCGTAGCGAAAGAGGTTTGCCGCCAGTGTTGCCCGCGTGAAAACGCATGGGTATAACACCTGCCGATGCCTTTTCCACTGCGAACTGCCCGCTTTGCCACGTGAGGGACGCGTCTCCCCTTTTCTGCGGATATTGCCTGAATCGGTGCACCGCGATAAGATCAAACTCCGCTATCTCCCAAACTCCTCTTCTACAAGCGGAAAGTTCCTTAGCTCGCAGGATGGCGCAAATTCGGCAGCCGGGAGTGTACGGAGTAAGACCGACACGCACGTAGCGCTAGGCTGCAACAAAGCATCTTACAGAAGCTGCCAAGGTGTCCCTCGAACGAGACGCCAGTCTGTTAAGACTTCTCGACCCGTTCATAGGCCATCTCACTCTTGAGGCAGTCCATATGGGGAACCTGCAAGCTTTCATTGAAAACCGAAAGGGCGCAGGTAGGAAGAAGCGAACAATCAATTACGCGCTTCAGGTAGCTCGGCGTGTTCTCAACTTGGCCTCAGGCGAATGGATGGATGAACACGGGCTCACTTGGCTTTTTCACGCTCCCAAAATCAAGCTCTTTAGGGAGGATGACAAACAAGAGCCCTATCCCCTATCATGGGATGAACAGCTCCGGCTGTTCGGCGAACTGCCACCATACTTGGCGAAAATAGCACTGTTCAAGGTCAATACGGGATGCCGAGATCAGGAGGTATGCAATCTCCGATGGGATTGGGAGGTGGAAGTTCCTGAACTGGACACCAGCGTATTCATCATCCCGGGCCGCAAGGTCAAGAATCGGGACGACCGCCTGGTTGTCCTCAACCGGATTGCACGTGCGGTAGTTGAGGAAGTGCTCGGAATGCATCAGGAATATGTGTTCGCCTACCGAGGGAAGCCATTGAGCCGAATGTACAACAGCGCGTGGAGAGCTGGCAGGACCAGAGCCGGCTTGCCTCCAGTGAGAGTGCATGACCTGAAACACACCTTTGGCCGTCGTCTCCGCGCCGCCGGGGTGAGTTTCGAGGACAGGCAGGACCTCCTGGGCCACAGGTCAGGAAGGATCACCACTCATTACTCCATGCCGGAATTGGTGAACCTCCTGGAAGCCGCCAACAAAGCGTGCTCTCAGGATTCGCGACACAAAATTGACACAATGCTCATTCTCAGAAAGAGAAAAGCCGAGCTGCGGGTTGCGAACTCGGCTTGATCATTGGTCTTTTCTGGCGCGCCCGGCAGGGCTCGAACCTGCGACCTACGGATTCGAAGTCCGGCGCTCTATCCAACTGAGCTACGGGCGCAAGAGTCTTATGGCAAATCAAAATACTTGAGAGGCAAAAGCCTCTCGAATGCTCACCGTCCCCTCGCCACACCGAAGAGCCTCAAGGACATCCACCGGAAGCGCGGTTCTTGTGTTGGTACCATAGGGTGGGGAGAGCGGTGGGACTTGAACCCACGGCCACAGAGGCCACAACCCTGTGCTCTGCCAACTGAGCTACGCCCTCCACATGTTTTTCTTGTACAAGTTTTGCCCCCCGAAGTCAATCCCTCTTCTGCACGGTGCGCTATTGCTGAAATCCTCACAAAAGTCTTGACAACCGTTTTTCATGCCGGGGGTTCCACATGGCCTGTGGATAACCTGGCAGCAAGCCTGTTGATAACTCGGTCGAACCGGGAAAATCAGGGGTCTGCAAGCGCTATGCTCCAAAGTAGCGCGAAGGCTTTTCCTTAATGATATCGGCTTGCATCGATAACCTGCTGGAATCTCATGGGGCTGTATTCCCCGGGTTGAGGCCTTGTGTAAAGTTATGCACAATTGTTGATGAACTGAATGAAGGCCTGAGATTTCTTGCCTCACTCAAGTCCCGTTGCTATTGTACTGATGCGTCGCTGAATCTCGCCATGCGTGTGACAGGGGTCGATTTTATGAGAGTCCTCCTCATTTCCCCAAACAGAGAAGAAATCAACATGCGCACATGGCCGTTGGGGCTCGCGTGCGTGGCTGCAGCAGCCATAGCCGCCGGACATGGGGTGAAAATACTGGACTTCATGTTGACGCGCGATCCGCAAGAGCGGCTACGCAAGACCATCGAGGACTTTCAACCTGATGTCATAGGCTTATCTGTCCGCAACATTGACGATCAGTGTATGGAGACACCTAGATTTTTGCTGCAAGAGGTCCGCGATGTGGTGACGGATTGCAGGACCCGATCTGAAGCCCCCATTGTGTTAGGAGGAGCGGGGTACAGCATCTTTCCCGCTGCCTTATTGGAATATCTGGGCGCGGACATGGGCATCCAGGGCGAAGGCGAGGCGATCTTTTGCGATTTGTTGCGACGAATGGAGCGTCAGGAAGACCTGAAAGGATTGCCAGGGCTCTTTCTTGCTCACGAAGCAACGCAGGGAAAGAGGATATTCGCCTCAGATCTCGATCGTTTTCCGCTTCCTGAGCCTTCGCTTTTTTCTTTGGAAGCCTTCGACGAGGATTTCTGGCTGCCGGTTCAGACGTGTCGCGGGTGCCCCCTGCATTGCAGCTATTGTTCCACTTCAACCATCGAGGGGAGTTTTGTGCGCAAGCGGTCTCTCGATATTGTCGTTCGCTGGCTTGCCGATTGGGTCAAGGCTGGTCTGCGCCGCTTCTATTTCGTGGACAACACGTTCAACCTGCCCCCGACCTACGCCAAAGCGCTCTGTGGGGCACTCGCGGCCCACTTGCCGGACATCGTTTGGCGCTGCATCCTGTATCCTGGTAAAATCGATGAGGAATTGGTCAAGCTCATGGCGATCGCTGGCTGCCGGGAGGTCAGCCTCGGGTTTGAGAGTGGCTCTGCCCGTATCCTGAAAGGCATGAACAAGCGCTTCAATCCGGACGAGGTACGCGCCGCGTGCTCGCGTACTCGCGGATCACGGGATACACCGGATGGGATTCCTTATGTTGGGGGGACCGGGTGAGACAAGAGAATCAGTACAGGAGAGTCTCGCGTTTGCAGACTCCCTTCACTTGGATTTGGTCAAAGTCACGGTAGGAATCAGAATTTATCCTGTACACGACGCTTGCCAGGGTAGCAGTCGAAGAAGGGGTCGTCACGCGGGAAGACAACCTCTTGGCGCCGCGGTTTTATGTGACCAAGGGACTTGAGGAATGGCTTAAGCAAACGGTGACACAGTGGATGGACGCACATCCGAACTGGGTCGATTGAGACCATGAACGGTTTCAAGATGAGTTGCCACGCTGTTTTGTTCGTGAGCGAGGGGAAACGATGCACACAGAAGAATCTCGTGACTTGGCCGAGTTTCTTGAAATTCTCGGTGACGTGGAAGAACCCATGGGAATGTACTACACGGACCAAGAACCCAAGGACGCGGTTGCCCCGAAGCGCAGTCTCCTGCCATCCGCGGAACAGGAGGCCAAGAATCAAGTAGACTTCAACGCAGTGTGGAAGGATTTCTCTTGTGTCATTGGCAAGATATGGATTGCGCGACACAAGAAAACCGCCGCCTGTTTTGACCGCGAACGCTTCGGTTGCCTGGGGGGTGCGTTTCTTTCTCGGGTACCTCAAACCTCAGCTGGACTTTATCGTCCGCTATGTGTCCACAGGTATCCCGAATATCCTTCACGGTGAACGATATTTTTCGTCGCCGGATGTGGCCCGCGCGTTTTATGAGACCATGGATCCGAGGCCTGCGCCGAAACGGTTTTGCGTATTCAAACCCGTGAGCCATTTCGTAGAGCCCGAACAACCGGAGCTGGTGGTGTTCTTTGCCCGGCCTGAAGCCGTGTCAGGTCTTCATCAACTGGCCGCGTTCGTGACCGGCGATCTGGAAGCAGTGATGTCTCCCATGGGAGCAGGATGCGCCAATATCGTCACCTGGCCCATAAAATACCTGGCTCAAGGCAGACTCAAGGCGGTTCTCGGCGGATGGGACCCCTCAGAGCGTCGGTACATGAAGCCCGACGAGCTCACCTTTGCCATGCCATTTCCTTTGTATCGATTGATGCTGGACCGTTGGAAGGATTCTTTTCTCACCGCAGAGGCCTGGCAGGTGGTGAAAAAGAAAATCGAGCGCAGCCGCAAAGCGTGGGACGAAGACAAGTAGGGTCTCGTGAGCCCGCTCGCCGGCGTTGGCTGCCCAAGGCAACGACCCCAATGGGGCAACCAATTACGGACGCGGAGCCGGCGTTTCTTTGGACACGGGCTGCGACGTCTCCTGAACCTTACCATGCTTGAGTTCGTCTACTTTGTTCTGGGCGATGACCAGGGCTGCGGAAATACTTTGTTCAATCTCCAGCCTGATGTTCTCGTAGTCTTCGTGTTCGAGCCCTTGGGGCACGTAAATTGGCTTTTGGAAAGCAAACACGATGGAGCTGAAAGGCAGTGGCAGGATCATCTTGTCCCAAGAGTTGAACTGCACGTGACGGGAACTCCACATGGCAAAAGGAACGACAGGCTGACCGGTCTCACGGCCGAGGATCACGATGCCCATTTTGACTATTCCTGCCGGCCCGCGAGGCGCATCCACTGCGAGACCTGAGGGACAATTCTCCTGCTTCACGATGTCAATCATCTCGGCAAGCGCTTCTTTGCCTCCACGGGACGAAGACCCTCTCGTGGTCTTCCAGCCCCACTGGTGAAGCGCACCGGCAAGGAGCTCGCCGTCCCAAGACCGGCTCACCATGACCACTCCCCGGTAACGGCCGATGTAAAAAGCCGCAAAAGGCACTGCTTGGTGAAAAGTTGCTGCGGCAAATGACTGCTTCATGCAAATGTCTTCTTCGTATTCCCGGTTTACAAATATCTTCCTGGACGTGAGATCTACCAATTTCATGTAACCGGTAGTCAGTGTAGGCAATGCGAACCGCGCTATTCTAAACCACAAACGATTGCCTTTTTCTTTCTTGGTCTCGGTATCAGACATGACTGCCCTTTCATTGAGGCTTAACCGCCGGTCCGTATCGGATGGGATGAAACTTCCCCGGATTCAACACCAAGAGAGATATCAAAGGCGTGAACGGGAAGTCAAGCACGTCGGCTGTCGCGTGCGTGGCCAAGCAATGACCAGGAACGTTGCTAAAGCCGCGAGCATCCTCGTCTCGTGTGCTTCGACACAGATAATACCGATTCGCTTTTGCCTGTACAACTTGGCGCAGGTTCCTGGCAGGGGATCCCCTGCCCTACGATCTTACCCGTTTGAACGCGAATCGGTATAACCGGTCACCCGGATTAGATACCCTCCGGGAAGCACGAGGGGGGCCTTTGAAAAATTGTCTCTCCTCGCTCAGTGGATGCCGAGCGCCCCAGGCCTTGCAGCACGATCACCGGAAAATTTCGGGTAGCGTTTCTGCTCCGCCGTGGTATAGTAGAGTGAGTTGGTCTGGTTCCATGCGGTGCACCTTACACGAGGGGGTGTTATGAGAGGATTTTACTATTTTGTTGCTGGCCTGATAATGTCAATGGCTCTGTTCACGGGTGCATTCGGACAGCCGGATTGCGAGGTCCTTATCAAGGACCTCAGTAAGACGATCACGAAGCCGGACACATTTGATGTGGGGAAGTTTTTGGTAAAGCACGGCCTTGAATACACGACCTGCCCGGCAACAAGAGGAGTGGTATACTGTTTCAAGTGTTTGTACAAAGGCTCGGTCAGCGCAGTGGAAATAGCCATAACCGAGAATGGTCTCAAGGTTTCGCGACCGCGGTACGGATGTTCCTGCCAGCGCGGACGAGGAAGCGACTGATACTTCCACGCACTTGCCTTGAACAGGCACAGAACGCGCGAAACCTGTAATTATTCCTTGGTGCGGTTGTCCGGCGCTGTTTCGGTGAACGAAAAAACTATGCTTGAAATGCGGTCTTCCTCACGGTAGGATGACAATGCGAAGCAAGCGTTTTCGAGTCGGGGATTCTCAAGGGAGGCGGTTTCTCTCCCAATCCCGTGAGCGTGGGAACCACGTGTGCCGCTTCACGACCTTGGCAAAAAGGGGTGCGGGAAATCTTCATGCCCAAACCGACGTTGCAAATAAGTGCCAGAGAAGTCCTCGAGGACTTGAGGGCCGGCATGGACGATGCAGGCCTCATGGTCAAGTGACAATCTTTCCTACCGACAATTACAGCGTCTGTTCAGGAAACTCATTATCGCGGAATTCATCTCTCCTATGGAACTGGCCCAGCGGTTGTGCGTGACGGAGAGCCAGGTCACTGAAGCATTTGTCGATATGCAGAGATCCATGGCTGAACTCGATCAAGAGTAAACAGGAACTGCTTCGCTGCGACAATGGGGGGCAAAATTCGCCATCTCCCGCTACGACGGGGATTGGTACGATCTGGTATCATCCCCTTCCTCCAAGGCATTCGTGGACACATTTACGCGTTTTGTTGGCCAGCGTTCCAAGCGGCTAGTGCAGCGGCCTTCCTCCGGTCCACTTCTGAAATGGCCTCCACCCGCTGGAGCACCAGTTTCCCCCGCTTGTAAATCGGAGTGTCCACCATCCCGCCATCCAGATTGACCGCGGCCCTCCCCACTTTTCGAACCCTCTTCAAAGGCAGCCACCACCCTCCGGGCATGCTCCACATCTCGAGGTGACGGGCAAAACACGCGATTGAGTATGGCCACCTGGTCAGGGTGCACGCAAAAAGCCCCTTCGCATCCCAGATGTCGGGCACGTTCTGCCGCTCTTTCAAACCCGTCCAAGTCGCGAACCCTCACGACACTCCCAAGGATTCCCAGAGGACTGATTCCTTGCGCCTTACACACGGTCACCATCATTGCCAAGGGATACAGAATCTCAATCGCATCCTCGGACGGTTCGACTCCCAACTCCAGCCGGTAGTCGTCCATACCGAGACTCATGGATTCAATGCGGTTGCTGGCTGCAGCGATCGCCTGCGCAGCCAAGAGCCCCGCGGGGCTTTCAATATGAACCGACAGCCTCATTTCGCCGGGTTCCAATCCCCTGTCTTGTTCCAATTCCGCGATCCAGTCGGCTACTCGCGTCACATCCTCCGCGGATTCTACCTTGGGGACAAAAATCCCGTGCACGCCAGGCAGAACCGATGCCTCCAAATCGTCAAAAAGCAAAGCTGGCTCACTATTCACGCGAACCAACACGTCTGCTCCGCCCCTGCCGGCCACCTTGACCGACTCTTTCACCATCTTGCGTGCTTCTTGTTTTTCTGCCGGCGGCACCGCGTCCTCCATGTCGAGGACAAGGGCGTCCGCGCCCCGCAAGTAGGCCTTCTCCACGAAACGACGCACATGAACAGGGAGAATCATCATGGATCTCTGCACATTCTTTTTCATCTTTGACCTCACTGCGTTGAATCACTGACGAGTTGTGATTGAACTCTTACCCACAACGTGGTATGATATCGTAAACTTAGCGTATCGCCCAGCCAAGAAAGCACTTCGCGAGGAGTTCAGCCGGGCGTTGAAGGCGGCATGGCACCTGTGTAGAACGACAGTCTTGCACGCATCTGTGTGGAATATCCGTTTTTTGGCTCAAGGACCCGGAAGAAGGGGATTGCCTCTGTGAAAAAGTCTCTTCCGCTCGTATTCTGGCTCCTGGTAATGCTCTCCAGCGCTGCTGCCGCCGGAGATTGTTTCAGCCCCGTACCAGGCATCACGCGGCCTGCACACGCATAGTCGTCCCTGAATCGCAGTTCAAGCCTGTACGTATATCCGGAAACCTCATGCAATGCGCAGCCTGTGGTTCCAGAAGCGGCCGTTCGTCGGTTCGTCTATCCGGAAACCGTTTGTCATCAGGTGCCTGTGGTTCCAGGAGCTGCTCCCAAACCGTTCATCTATCCCGAAACCTCCTGTTATGCCCAGCCCGTGGTTCCGCAATCGCACATCCGGTCTCCTATCTTTCCGGAAGATAGCTGCGTGATCGCGGTCAAGTTGGGCCGCGACAGTAGGCCCCCCTCCCCTACCCGTCTCGACTGCAACCGATGACAAAACGCGCGGTGCTCCCTGATCGCTGAGCCGTTACCTCGAGCCGCGCATCGATGATTTCTCGCAAAGTCGGGACGTGGGAAATGATCCCCACGATACGGCCATCTCTCCGGAGGTCCACCAGAGCCTGCAAGGCAAGGTCGAGAGCTTCCGGGTCAAGACTTCCAAATCCCTCGTCCACGAAGACCGCATCGAGCTGAATCCCTCCTGAATAGGTCTGCACCACGTCGGCCAGCCCCAGGGCCAGTGACAGGGACGCGAGGAAGCTCTCTCCGCCTGAAAGCGTGGAAACAGGCCGAGCAGTGCCGGAATAGGAGTCGTCCACTTCGAGATCCAATCCCGCGGCAGCCCGGCGGTCTGTCCGTGCGCGAATCCGTTGAAGCCTGAATCGACCGTTGCTCATTATGTGTAGCCGCTTTGACGCAGCCAGGAGGACATCGTCCAACAAAGCGGCCAGAACGAATCGCTGAAACGTGATGCCCTCACGATTCATGCCGTTGGCCACCTCGGATATCCGGCCCTTTACTGCATATTCAGCTTCGAGCTTTTCCTTTTTTTCCACCAATCGCGTGCATTCAGCTGCCCACCGGGTGAGGTTGTCACGTTTCGTCGCGAGAAATGCCTCTGACCGCACAGCTTGCTCCGCATCTTTCTTGGCCTTGATTGACATGGCAGTGAGTGCGTTCATGTCAGGAAGCTCAAGGCCCTCAGCAGTCTGTTCTGCACGTTTCAATCGGTCTTTCGCCGCATTCAGGCTACGATCGAACGATTGGATGTTTCTCTCGAGTGATTCAATCTCAGCAGGAGTTTTCTTGGATGCCCTGAAAGCCTGCTCGTCCGCGAAGCCCGCTTCTTTCAGGCTTTTGTGAAATTGCTCTCGCTGGTCGATCAGAAGCCGGGCAGCGTCAGCAGCATTGTCTCCGGCCCCTTTCTCTGAGGTCTTGCACGCGGTGAGCGTTTCGCTCGTGCGGGTGGCTTGTTTCCGCGCGGCTTCAAAGGCTTCTTCTAACCGACGAAGATCTTGCTCGGCCAACTTTTTCGCCTTGTCCAGTGCGCCCGGTTTCTTGAGGGCTTCAGGAATGCCACTACCCCGCTCGGCCACTATCGCCTCAGCCTGTTGGCGATCACCCAAAGCTTTCAGCCTTTTCTCGTCGAGGACAATCCATTTCTCTTCCCACTGCACACGCTTCTTGTCGAGGTCCTGAAGTTCCTGCGTAAGGGCCGCGGCCAGTTTTCCCGCGTCTTCTGCCATCTTGAGCTGTTCTTTCAGTGACTTACGATCCGCGTCGACCTGTGTGAGAGGCTTCGCGGCCAGTTCGCCCAGGCTTTCCTCTAAGAAGCGCATCTCGACTTGCTTGGCAGAGACCTGTTTCTCGCACGCTGAGACCTCGTTGCGTACGCGCTCCCGTTGCGCTCGGATCTCGTCGATCTCACGAGCCTTGGTCTGAAGAGCCTGCTCGTCAGGTAACGGTTTGTCTGCCGTGGCGAGCCGGGGGTGATCGGTCGATCCGCACACTGGACATGGCTGCCCCGGTGAGATCTTTGCGGCAAGGATCGCTGCTTGACCTTTGATCCACGCGGTATCCAGAGCCACGCGGTCCGCGAGGGCTTTTTCCAGACTTGCCTCAGACCGTGCGGCCAGGTCGAGTGCCTTTGCGAGCCCCTTGGCCAGCGCAGTCTCGTCTTTGCGCACTTTGCCCAGGTTCCTGAGCTGCCCGTACGACTTCTCGGTCTCTTGAACGCGGAGCACGAGCAACTCGAGTTGGTCGGAGCTTTTCTCAGCCTGAGCGAGCCGCTCTTGGCACTCCTGGATCGCGGCGATGCACTCAGCGCGCGTGAGCGGGTGATTGACTCGAGTTCCTTTGTCCTGAGATTCAGTTGTTTGCCCGCTTTGTCCAGCGTGCCGGTTGCGTCGAGGAGTTTGCCGACCCTGTCAGTGAGGTCATCGAGCCTATGCAGCCGTGTTCTCGCTTCGTCCCGGACTGCCTGTTTCCGAGTCTCCTCTTCGAAACGCGCGTCTGCGATTTCTTTCTCAGAGATCGCCTGACCGGTGAGTGTCCTCGCTTGCTGCAACTTGAGATGTGCTTGTGTTGCTTCCCGCTCTCGGGCCTGGAGGTTTCTCTCTTCACTCACGATCGTGAGCGCTTGGCGTGCACTCGCAAGAATCCGCCGTTTCCCGGCAAACTCGGGCATCCGCTCTTCCAGCTTCCGGAGTCCTGCCTCCGCATCCCGCTGTTCCCGGATCTTCTCTGCCGTTCGCTTTGCTACGTTGACTCTTTCCTGAGCGTCTTTCTCCATGGCTGCCAGCCGGGCCACAGCGGTCCGCTGTTCCTCCCACTGGGCAGCCACGGTTTCTCGCTGCGAATCCAGCTCCGCTCCCGTTTCGACCCCTGCTTCCTTGAGAATGAACTTCAGGTTGGTATCGGTTTCAGCAATGGTGTTCTTGAGTTCTTTGGCAGCCTGCTTGAGCGCTTCTTCTATCCGACGATACAGCTGGGTCTGAAACAACACCTCAAGGATTTCCTGACGCTGCCGGGAGTCCGCAAGCAGAAGCCTCCGAAACTCCCCTTGAGGCAACATCACCACCTGCCTGAACTGGTCGCTTCGGAAGCCGAGGAGTCGCTCCACATGCTCCGTCACGCTCTTCCACTGATTGGCCAGCACCACGCCTTCATCCTGGTCGGTCCTGAGACCGGTTCGCCGCCAGAGAACCGCCTCTGCCCGGGCTATCGTGGCCCCGCTTCCTCGTCGTTTGGGTTTGGGCTGTTCGGGCCGGCGGTACACGCGATAGTCTTCCCCACCTAAACGGAAATCAAAGAAGACCTCGGTAGGAAGTGTCGAATCCGCAAGATCGCTCCGCACCCGTTTGGTGTCCCTGTCATCGCCGGAACAGACACCGTAAAGAGCGAAGCACATCGCGTCGAATATGGTCGTCTTTCCCGCGCCTGTGGGCCCGTGGACGAGAAACAGCGTACGCGAGCCAAGCTCGTTAAAATCAAGGCACAATTCTTTCGCGTACGGACCGAAGGCCCTGGTGACAAGTTTGACGGGCCTCATGAGCCGGAGGCCTCCCTTTCTCGCATGCGGAGTTCGTCGACCACGGATTCGTATGCCGCCGCCTCTTCCTTGGTAGGAGGTTCACCCGATACCTCAGCAAAGAAATCAGCGAACAGGTCCGCATCGTTCAACTTCCGATGATCCCGCGAGGTCTGGGGTCGGTCGCCTTCAGCGACCAGACCCGGACGCGCCACGTGAAGCACATTGGGGTAGACCTCTCGCAGCTTTCCCATCACGTCCAATATGGCCGTGGTGTCGAGAAGCGACACGAGGAGATAGTCTTCTCGATTCTCGCCTCCGCGAGGACCTTCGAGCACCTCCTTGAGATGCCCTTCTATGCGTCGCACGTCTCGACGGGGCGTGAGTACCACTCGTTCCACCTGACACGAGCCCTCTTCGTCCATGTCGACGACGAGCACGCCCTTTTGATGATCCACCTCGGAAAAAGAATATTTCAGGAGAGATCCTGCGTACCGCACGTGAGATGCGCCCGCGGATTGAGGCCGGTGCAAGTGGCCGAGCGCGGTGTAGTGGAATCCGGAAAAGAGCGACGTGTCCACCTTGTCAGCGCCGCCCAGGGAGAGCGGCCGCTCGGATTCCGCTTCGATTCCGCCCTGGACAAACGCGTGAGACAACAGCACGGATCGCTCTCCCTCCGGAATAGCCAAGCGAACCCGTTCTATCAGCAGCCTCATGGCGTCTTCGTGGTTCTGCGCATCCTCGTCCTTGAGTGTTTCTCGTACAAGCGCCGGTTCTGCGTAAGGCACTGCGCAAAAATGGACAGGTCCGGCACTATCATGGAGGATCATGCGCATCGGATCTGCGTGAACCGATCCACATACGTACAATCCCCTACCGGCAAGGACCCGGGAAGCAAACTCCAGGCGATGGGGACTGTCGTGGTTGCCCGCAATCATCATCACCGGAATGCCCAGATCGAGCACCATCCTCGACAGAAACTCGTCCAGCAGCGCCACCGCGTCCGGAGGCGGGACCGCACGGTCATACACGTCCCCGGATACCAGGATGATATCGGGCCGGCTCTCCTTGGCGAGCAGCTCCACCTGCTGGAGAACATGAGCCTGATCGTCGGTAAGGCGGACTCCATACATGAGGCGCCCCAAATGCCAATCGGCAGTGTGTATGAATCTCATGGGCCTCCGGCGTTACGGCTGATAGAGAACGGGAGCGGGGAACCTTATTCCACGATCTTCGTCGCCTGCTTCATGATCGCTTTCGGTAATCTGACCCCCATCTTGGCCGCTTGTGCAGGGTTCACGTGCAGCACAAGGTCGTGCTGAAATTCCACCGGCATGTCGGCAATCTTGACGCTTCCCTGCAGGATCCTACGCGCCATTGCTCCCGTCTGCCGACCGAGCTTGTAGTAGTCCATGCCCAAAGCGGCAATGGCGCCACGTGTGACAGAGTCTACGTCTGCGGCGAACAGCGGCACCTTGTTGTCCTGGCACACCTTCACCACTGATTCAAAGGCAAGCACCACCGTATTGTCCGTGGGCACTTGTATCGCGTCCACTCTGCCCAACAGGCTTTCTGCGGCCATCTTTACCGTGCTGGATGAGGCCGCAGGGGCCTTCACAACGGTGAAGCCCATCTTGGCTGCACGTGCTGCCATTTCCGCAACCGATGCCACTGAGTTCACTTCACCGGGATTGTAGATGATCCCGATCGTCTTCGCGGCCGGAAGGATTTGGCGAATAAGCTGCAGCTGGCGGCCCACCGGCGAACGATCGCACGTCCCTGACACATTGCCCCCGGGACGCTCCAAGGATTTGACCAGACCTGCAACCTGCGGGTCTGTGACCGCGGAGAACAATATTGGGATCGTCTTGGTCGCTGCTGCAGCATCTTGAGCGGACGGCGTCGAGATCGCAAGAATAAGACTGACCTCATCCCCTACGAACTTGCGAGCTATCTGGCCGGAAACCGCGCGGTTGTTTTGCGCGTTCTTGTAATCGTATTCTACCTTTTTACCTGATGCAAAACCATTTTGTTCCAGATCGTCCATGAAGCCTTGTCGGGTCGCGTCAAGGGCAGGATGTTCGACGATTTGGGAAATGCCGATACGAAGGAGTTTGTCTCTTGCCAATGCGCTCGCGGCAAAGCCCGCCAGGGTGAGCACGCAGATGATGACAACCCATGTTCTTTTCACAGTCACACCCTCCGGAGGTCACGGCTTCGTTTCACGGGGACGGTCGATAAGGAGATAATGGTGTGATGGAGTATCACATTTCCCGCGCATGGTAAAGTCAGAGGCAGACTTTACTCTGGAGCTCATACCTCAAAATCGCCCGACGAGATCCGGTTCCCAATGCCTCTCTCAGGAATAGGACCGAGCATGCGTCAGGATTGACACGCGACGAGCGATGCTCAATACTTGACTGCACGGTGCACGCCCTCTCGCGTGCCGAGCGAGGGGGCACTTTGCGTGCCCGGCATGAAACGAGCGAATATAGCCACCACTGGTGATCCGCTATGACAGTCAGAGACACGGTTCCCACGAGGTTCCCTGAGGACAGGCCTTTGGATGAGGACCTGGGCTGTTGGTGGGTCATGCACATCAAGCCGAACTGCGAGAAGAAAGTGGCTGCGTACCTGCTCCATCGGAAGATAAGCTACTATTTTCCGTTGTACAAGGAGAAACGTACCCTCGGATATTTCCGAGCCACGAAGGTGGTCGAGGTTCCTTTGTTCCGGGGGTATTTGTGCTTTGCCCTGGACAAGGAAGATCACAACCTCCTGTATGATACCAGCAAATTCGTGCGGATCATCAAGGTCGAAGACCAGGAGCGATTCGTCAACGAGTTGTCGTCGGTAGCGAAAGCCATTGATGCCGGCAACGAACTGGTAGTCAGACCTGGCTTGGTTCCTGGCAAAAAAGTGAGGATCTCTTCAGGCCCGCTGGAAGGGGCGGAAGGAGTCGTAATCGGCCGACCTCACGGCCGCCAGCTGGCTCTCTCCATAAGGATGTTCAATCAGACAGTCCTCGTACAGGCTGGACACACTGACATCGGTAGAGCCTGCCTGAAGAGGATTGCTGCTGAAACGAATTGCGTATAACGATGAGTGTCTGTAACGGCACCGTATCAATTGACCAAGACATGGCATCACCACGGGACATGACTGGAAAGTGGGGACTATCGCGTTGTAAGCCGGCCAAGCATGTGGGTAACGGGTCTCACCCGAACTTGCGGGGGTCTGGCGCATCGAGCGCGACGGTCCTCCATTGCGGAGGACCGTGCCATCTCTCGTATCAATCATGTGTTCGTGTTAACGGCCGGGCACGAGACGTTGAAATACGCCTTTGATTCCTTGGCCCAGTTGCTGCACGTCATTGCTCAGCTGGCCTAGTACCCCGGGAGCGGCCTGGGGAGAAGCTGGCTGGGGCTGTGTACGGGCCTGGGCCTGCGGAGGTGGAGGTGGAGCGGGGACAGGCTCGGTTCCTCTGCTGAAAGAATCCGTGATAAACCCGGATATCGGGTTCTTCGGATGCAAAGGTCTCGCCTCTGTCGGACCAGGAGGCGCAGCGGTCACAGGCGGACGTGAGGTTTCTCCGGGTGCCGGAACAGGAGACGAACCGGGGATACGCGCCATTACCGTGCCGTCGGCTCCAGGAGTGATGGGGGGCAGAGCGGGAGTCTTCGCTGCGGAGGGGTTGTATGGAAGGGCCGGTGGAAGAGGCGGCAGGCCACCATGAGTACCTACTCCCCACCGGAAGCGCTGGCGTGGCAGATGCCCCACTCATGACTGACTTCCCATGAGTCCTGTGCCGCAGGCCTGACATCGACGAGCGAGGCTTGCTCCGCACAGGTTCTTCTCCAGGCTTAGCTTGACGCGCAGCTGGCCTCTTTTTCTTAACCCTGGACCCCGTGGAGGCACTCTTGGGTGGTTCAACCAGATGCTGTCGTGCACCGTCCACCCCTACTCCTTTGGAGGATGGATGGGTACCGGGCCCCACCGTAGGAGACGGAGTGCCGGCTTTTGATCCTTGGAAAGGCAAGCGCGGGGCCGGCTCCTTTGGCGGTGTGAGGTTTTCCGGCGCTTGAGGTCCTGTCCCTGCCGTTGGTCCCCGATGCCCGACAGGACCCACGGGACCTGTTCGCTTTACCTCAGCAGGTGAATCAGAGCCCTGCCGTGCCTGGCCTTCAAAGGGTCTCGGATTCCTGGCTGAAGCCACGGACACAGGAGGTTCGTCGAGCAGCGATTCCAGGAGAGAAGCCAAAGGACCTTTTTCCCAGTTCACCATGCCAACGGAATTCCCGACCACCCGTCCCTTCCTATCGATCAAATAGGTGGTGGGCACTCCCGGAACCTCGTAAATGGCTTCCGCACGATGATTGACCACAAAGCTCGTCGCGACTCCAGAAGCCAGGGTATGACTTCTTACCGAGAAACCATGGTCCGGATCGCAGGCAAAGGTGAAACTGTATTTTCCCTTGCGCACATAGGACACTTGTCTGTCGCGTCTGTCGACCAAGTTGACCGCGACAATTGCGAGCCCTTTCGCGGCATATTTCCGATAGATCCGTTCTAAAATCGGTTTTTCTTGGGAACAAGGCGGGCAGTCGATCTTCCAGAAGTTTAGGATCACAACTTTGTTCCGGAGTGCGGAGAGCGATACGGCTCTTCCCCCCAGGTCGCGAAGACTCATATCGTTCGCGGGGCACGGCACAGGGTAGAGATTGAAATTCTCCTGGTGCAAACTTCCGGGCAATGCCGCGCGGGATGCCCCGGGCCCAAGCGCGCAGAGGGCGACCACGATGGCAACAAAAGGCAGTAGAAATCTGAGCATAGGCGTGCTCCTTCGCGGGAGAACCTAACAAACCAATTAAATCCTACACGACAATACAGGGTATTTCAATGTTTTTTTCCGATGATTTGTGTGCTTGCTTTTTTGTCGATGATGACATATAAGGCACGTTGTCCGGGGTGGCAAGGCGATCGCCGGCGCAACAGCGCGGGAGGAAAGTCCGAACTC
Organism: uncultured delta proteobacterium; assembly: GCA_963760985.1. Classification (GTDB taxonomy): domain Bacteria; phylum Desulfobacterota; class Desulfomonilia; order Desulfomonilales; family Desulfomonilaceae; genus JACRDG01. The sequence continues at coordinate 102,392 of CAVXFM010000009.1, forward strand.
CGCAGGGCAGGATGCCGGGTAACACCCGGTGGGGGTAACCCCAAGGAAAGTGCCACAGAAAGCAAACCGCCTCCGACGCGTCGGAGGTAAGGGTGAAACGGTGAGGTAAGAGCTCACCGGTTCCCGTGGTAACACGGGAAGCCAGGTAAACCCCATCCGGAGCAAGACCGAATAGGGAAGCGTTTGAGGACGGCCCGTCCGATGCTTCCGGGTAGGTTGCTTGAGGCGGCGGGAGACCGTCGCCCTAGAGGAATGATCGCCGCCCGTCTTTTCGGGAACAGGATTCGGCTTACTGCCACCCCGGACGCCCAAAAGGGGGCACACATGCCGAGAAAACCCGCAGACGACGAAAAGACGAAGGACCAGGAGCAGGTCTCAACCTCAGGCACGCCAAGCGCTAGACGCAAGTTCTTCCGGCTCGGCCTGCTGGTTCCGGTCCTCCTGGTGGCTGTAGTTCTCTTCCTCCTGTACGGCCTGGATCACCTGTCTTCCACCATTCGATCTGCGAAGAGGGCCGTTTCCGATCGCAAGCTTGGACCACTTTTCACTCGGATGCCGGCAGATCAACTGCTGTCATCGGATGATGTCCTCCGCGCGGTGGGAAGAGGGCCTGTTGACCCAGGCAGGGTGCTGTCCCCCGCGATCGACAAGGTCTCTGAGGCAGGCTCGGAAAAGAAGCCCGCGGCTGGCTCCTCTAGCGCAGAAGACGCTGTCGAGCAGGAAGGCAAAACGAAGCCGGCTCCTGCAGCGGAAGGGGGACAGGTGTCTCCCGAAACCGGACCGCAGCGGGTGCAGTCTCCACCTGGTAGTCCTCCTGCAGTGGAGGCAAGAGGTCCGGGTTTCTGGCACGTCTGTTGCCCGTGAAGCCTCGCCGAAGAACGTCGAGCCACCCAAAGCCCAGGAAACTCCCCCGAAAAGAGCTATTGCCGACTCGTCAGGACCGACTCCGACCGTAGGAAGGTTCGAGGATCGTGACAGGACCTCTCGAGTTGCAGGAAAAAGGGCCAGAAAGCAAGCCTCGCCGGTTTCAAGTCCGTCCAGTCCGCCCGTGGCTGCGCTCGAAACGGGCCGCACTGACCAGTTCCAGCTACCCGGCTCGCTCACCGTAAAAATCCATCATTATTCGGGCACCGTACCCAAATGGGGCCTCATGGTCATTCTCGACGACTCCGCGTCCATGGGGAGGAAACTCAGGTCGTGGAGCCCCAACCGGCTGCACACCGCAGTGAGCCTTGTCGAGAAGCTGTCCGGCTCGCTGGACCGGGGATCCAAACTCGGTATCCGAGATTTCATGTGCAACAAACGTGATGAAAAGCCCCCCTCAAGAGCCACCGGATGTTTGAGCCACACGCTGTATGAATGGGCTGCAAGCCCCTTCACAGGCCTGAAAGAAAAGCTCGCTCAGAACTCTCCCGGCGGAAAGACGAACCCCTGTGCAGCGGCTGCGTATGCGTTGAAGAAGGACTTTGCCTCTCTTGGGGGTCTATCCCCACGATTATTGCTGATCACTGATGGGGCCCGACGGTGTGCGTACAAGGAAGTGCTCAGGGTAATTGACAAGCAGGCGGCCAAGGAAAAGACCTCCGTGGACGTGCTGGCTCTCGGCATCCATCGGAAGCGGCAGGCTGGTTATTCCAAACTGGCACACCGCACCAATGGAGTATTTCTCAGGATCGATAACCCGTCGGAAGTCGAGCCTACAATAGCCAAATACGTGAAGCTGCTCAAGAAGCCTGTCAAGGAGACTGTCGAGGTTCGCGGAGGCAACGCGGTCTTGAGTGCAAAGCCGGATGAAGCGATCACGCTTGTGCCCGGCACGTATACCATCGTGTTGCCCGCGGTTGCGGGAATCAACCCGTCCAAGAGGACGATCGACACCATACAAATTCATTCCGGAGAATCCACGGTGCTGCAGGTCAGGGTAAACAAGAAAGGACGTCCGGTAGCAAAGATTGAGCCTGCGGCAAAGAACCGTAAGAAATGATTTTTGGCGAGTTTTTTTAGCTCTTTTTGCAAGGAGAGAAAGTCCCAATAATCTCGTGTCTCAACGAATCATTCTTCGTGGTAATGTGCGGTTCATCACCACCCACGCGAGGAACTCTCCATGATCCTGACAAGGCAGGTTCCTTTGCGCACCTGAATCTTCAGGCGACCAAAACAGATCCTGATCTAGGGGTTTTTTCTAGGAAAGACGGCTCCGCTCCGGGATGGAAACCCTCCCTGTGCCCCAGCGGTCTTTGGTAAGCTGGTACCCGTGGTGGCCCCCCCTCTCGTTCTCATAGGAATAGGTTTACGCGAGCCACTCGGGTCGGTCGGCCCAACGCCCGACGTTTTCTAGTATGGGCTCTGGCCGATCATAGGCCTCCATGAACAATTTGTGGTAAAACGCTTCTTCAGCAGACCTCAAATTGCTCTCCCCATGCTCTTGGCGATATTTTTCCATGTCGTGCGCATCGATCATTTCGTGCAGAGTGGCTTCCACAAGATCAACTGTTCCGCTGCCTTCATCGAACTGTTCCTTATCGCGCCAGAGGATCTCGGATGGCAGAAGATCCTCGAAAGCCTTCCTGAGGATCCATTTTTCCGGACCCAGACTCGGGTCCAGTTTGTAGTGGGTGGGTATGCGCTGACCGAGACGTATCATCTCCACATCAAGGAACGGGACCCGTCCCTCAATCGAATGGGCCATGGTCATACGATCCACGCGCTGCAGATTGATATTATGAAGGCTGGCTATGGATCTACGAAGCTCCTCCTGCAACACTGAGAAACTCTCGATGCCTTTGTAATAGGCGTACCCCGCGAAAAGCTCGTCCGCCCCCTCACCGGTGAGGATCACCTTCACGTATTCCGAGGCGAGTCTGGAGGTGAAGTAGCAAGGGATTGCGCTCCTCACCAAATCCTGGTCGAACGATTCCAGGTAGTAAATTATTTCCGGGAGTTTGTCTCGTAACTCATGTTTCGTAATGATGTACTCATGATGAATCGTATCCAGATGTCGGGCCACTATTCTGGCGGCTTCCAGATCTCGGCTGCCTTCGACGCCCACGGTGAACGTGTGCAGCGAATCCATATTCCTTCGGGCAACCGCGGCGATGATGCTGCTGTCAATTCCTCCCGAGAGGAACGCGCCTAGAGGAACGTCACTCATGAGGCGTTTGGCCACCGCTGCTTCCAATCCGGCCCTGAGTTCAGCGATGAATTCGTCCGCGCTGCGATCTTCTGCATCAAGGTTTGGTACCGTATAGAACGTGGAGAACCCCTGCCTGGAATGGAAAGTCGTTCCCGGGGGAAATTCCCGGATCTGTACGCAATGCTGCGCCAGGGACTTCAACTCGGATGCAAACCAAAAACCCCCGTCCTTCTCCGCGTAATAAAGGGGCTTGATGCCTATCGGATCTCTTGCTACAAAGAGGTCGGGCCCGTCTGCAATGGCAAAAGCGAACATTCCGTCAAGCTCATGCACCAACGAGGTCCCCAACTCCTCATAGCCGTGGATCAGGGCCTCAGTATCGGAATTGGTCGTGAACGTGTGTTTTCCCTTTAGTTTTCTTTTCAGATCGCGAAAATTGTAGATCTCCCCATTGGCTATGACGGCCATGGAACCATCCTCGCTGTAGAGTGGCTGATCGCCTCCGGCTGGATCCATGATGGATAAGCGCCGGTGACCTAGCAGCCCGCCCTGGCGAGCACTTGTGCCTTCCGCATCCGGACCGCGATGGCGTAGGGTCTTCAACATGTCAAGGAGTTCGTTTCTTGGGGAGTCTCCCCATATACCTGCGATACCACACATACTGATGTATTCCTTCTGTTCTCGGTGTTCTTGAGACCTAAAGAGAGATCCATCGGCCGACCCTCGCGACGGCTTCATACTCTCCAAAATGCTTCCCTGACGGTGAAGCACGCTCGTGCACTAACTCGGTCACCTTTACGTTACCGCCTGAGGCCGTGTCCTATCCCTTCCTGATTACCGCTAGCCGATTCCACCGGAGGAACGTGCTTCATTTCGGCCCATTAAGGTAGGGAAATGCATCTGAGATTCCTGTGAGAATCATTTCTACGGCAATTGCTCCGATAAACAACGTGTTGGTTTCTCATGAGAATCGAAAAATATTTCCCCAGCATGGTGTTTCGTCGCGCGTAGAGGCGTTCGAACACTATCCGAACCAGGACCACGAAAACCATGTTAATTGCAAGTACGCCGCCTATCGCGAGTATGGCAGTCAGTGCGTCTACCTTGCGGCCGATAAGAATCGAAAGCCATAATGTTCCAGGGCCCACCATGTACGGCAGAGAAACCTCGGATGCCAGCTGGGCGATATCGCCCCGAAACAGGAGATTGCTCCCCGCCCCCTCCGCGAAATACCTGTACGCAATGAGGAGGATGATCATACCGCCGAAGATCTGGAGCGCTGCGAGCCTCACATGAAATACGTCGGAAATAAGCATGTCGCCCACGAAGGCAAACAAAACGAACACTCCGAAGGAGAGCGCGGTGGCGCGCACATGCATACCCGCAAAGTCCTCGACACTGAGTCTGGTCATGAGATCCCGCAAGTACACCACTTGTGCGAAGGGATTCAGAATCACAAGCATAAAAAGGAACAGCTTCCAAGGCATGTCTTCCCTTCCCTCAGATGTGTGCTTCAGGCCTTGCGGTGTGCCGGGCTGATGTGGCGTGATTCCCGCGGTTCCTTGTCTGACATCCAAGGCCAATGGAACCTTGCCCACATCTTTTCTCCGGGAATCCATACTCTACTTCCGGATCTCGAATACCCCTATGAGACCGTGTCCCGTCCCGGAACAAGGTTGGAGTGCCATCTCCAGCGCACGAAGTTGATAGCCGAGCATGGGCTCGACAAAATTGGCTCGCACATCGCAACAGTCAATGGAGTGCAAGCTGTCTACGAAGCAGCGCATGGTGTCCAGAGCCTGCCCGAGGGGGTCTGGACTGCCGCCGGAGAAGCTGGGAGCACTCGGCCCCGCGGGTTTGCCGGAATCGTGGGCTGTCAAGAGAGCCTTTGTGTAGTTCACGAGGTGGTTACAGGTTTGGAAGAAACGGCTGTAAAACCCGTTAAGTTCGTCAAACCCTTGGGCAGGGACGTAATCAACGATCAATGAGTCAAGATCCGTACGACATCCTTGTTCGAACAGTGAATTGACGGTGGCACGAAGTTTCGGGCAATGCCTGTTGTAATCTCCCGTATCCATGTGCCGACCGACGAAAACCGATCTGTTGAAGAAGGTCAGGGGAACAATTTCCGTACCGGAGGAGGATGCTGCTTCTTGCACAATCTCCATAATCTCGTCCTTGGTCATGAGGCGCAGTGGAAAGGATGACACTTCCTTCTGAGCACGCTCTTCCTCCGGGTAAATGTAAGAGATTCGGTAATCCATGAAATATTCCTGATCCTTCTGATTCTCCCACAAATCTTGCCATTCGTACGAGTATCGTCCGAGCCAATCACCGACAAAGATGGCCTTGTCCGCGGCGTGCGCTGCGATATCCGCAAGGATGTGCGCGGCCTGATTGTCGTGGAAGTGGGAGAGAGTCCCATATCCCGCGAAGTAGATATCGAACGGCGGACAGCCTGTTGCTCGCTCCGGAAGCCCCTCCGAGAGATCTCCCTGGATGAAGCGTATGTTCGCACCTTGGCCATGACACGCTTCAGCCTGGCGGATAAGGTCCTGATTAATATCCAGGCCGAGGTACTCCTCGATAAGCTCAAGGGGAAGCGCACTCTTTGAATCCGCCGACCAATGCACGCTGTCCCGGGGAATTCGGGTCATGAGTTCCAGTCCGTCTCCGCTGCCGCACCCCAGATCGAGAATGCGCACGCGTTTGCCCATGGCGGTTTTCTTTGCAACCACGGCGCGAAAAGACGGGGCCAACATTCTCGCGGTCACTTGGTCTTCCCAGAAGCGCCGTACATTGTCGTACTTGCCCAACAGTCCTTTCGGCTTCTCGTACATCCCACTGCGCGCAGCCTGATCGTATGCGATGGTTTCAGCCATGTGCGGTTCCTGTCCTTTTCAAGCAGCGCGAAGTTTCTTTAGCACGTCAATCGCAGAGAATGCATCTGCGCAATGCGCGTCCGCGCCAATCTCATCGGCAAATTTCGCGGAAGTGGGTGCACCGCCTATCAACACCTTGACCTGGTCGCGAATGCCCGCGGCTTCGAGCGATTCCACGACCTCTCCCATCACACGCATGGTCGTGGTGAGCAGGGCCGAAAGCCCCAGAAACTGAGCCTTTGTCTCCTTGATTGCTTGCACGATCTTCTCCGCGGGCACGTTATTGCCCAGGTCGATTACGTCGTACCCGGCTCCCTTTACCATGATGGTAACGATATTCTTACCGATGTCGTGCAGATCTCCGTACACGGTGGCAATGACGAACTTGCCATTCGATTCCACGCCCGCGCCGATCAGTTGGGGAGCGAGGATGTCCATGGCTGCTCCCACGCATTCCGCTGACGCGAGCATGTCAGGGATGAGGTAATCGCCTGCTTCGTACTTCCGGCCTACTATTTCCATCGGCCCACTTAGCGATTCGAGGACTATCCTTTGCGGGTCGATCTTTGCTTCCAGGGCTTGTTCCACAAGTTCGGTTACCCCGGGCTCGCCTTTCAGACCTTCCTCGATTCCCTCGTCTTCGGATTCAACGCGACCCTGAATCACGTTAAAAGCTATCTTTTCTAACAACACGTTCTCGTTCATTGGTTCCTCCTCTTTCTCATTGGTTTTCCAAATTTTGTGTGGCCTAGGAGGCGGTTGCATGACGCAATTCTTCCCCAAGAAACATGGTACAGCTGTGTGGGGTCCGACGACTTTGGGCACAGGTCATCCGGAAAAAGCTTGGTAGGTCAGGCTCCCAAGACCCCACCGGCTAGTCCGGAATGTTGGTGCGTGGCGGTCCGCAGCACCATTTCCACCATGATTGGGGTCGCTCAACAGGCTTCTAGGAATTTGTCTGGCGCAAATGCTCCAATAACCCGGGGATCTCTTGGTAGATCCTGCTTATCGTCTTTTCGTCAAGATGGCATCTCGGTTCAGCCTCTATTTCCCGCTGCCGCTCGATCGCTCTCTCGATGACTCGGTCCTGGGAGTCCTTGCTCTCGAACCGAAACGGCTCTGAGACGTCCCCGCTGTGTATGGCCTTTCGTGCATGCCTGGCAAAGAGCTTGGTCTTGGAACCCATGACCTTTCGTACGGTGTTGAGTGCCTCGGCAATGGAGCCCTCGTCGACCTTGGGATCTCTCAGAGTGTGCTTCACCTTCCCTATCTGTTCATTGTCAAGAATCGCTTGCAATGGCGAAAAGATGCTGGTCCGGTCCAGGAGGCCGAATGCGTAGTGGATGTACTGTGCGCCGCTCATAGCCACGTACAGGTGGGTGAGCATTTTCTCGAATGTGGCCTGCATTCCGGGGACCTTCGCATCGCCCACGCCCGCGGTCGAATAACAAGGGATCTTGTAATGTCGTGCCATCTGCACACAATCTATGTTGTACTGGTTGAACTCGGGGCAGCCATACATGTCGTGCAGGTCATCCATGCGGGCGCGGACCGGGACGCTGCCGTACAGGACCGGAGCCCCCGGTTTGATCAATTGGGTGAACGTGATGCCCGCGAGCACTTCGGCATTGATCTGAGCCACCATGCCGGCTTCCTGGATGGGGGCCGTTGAGCCTCCCTGAGGGGAAGACGAAATCACTAAGGGGAGTCCGGTATTCACTATGGAAAAGACCTTTTCAGCGGTGTCGTCCACCAGCTGCAGGGGAGATTTGAACACGCACGCGATGAACGAGATTATGGGATTGGCCAGTAGCTCCTCTTTGCCCCCCGCGATGATCTCGGCCATCCTGACGACATGCGCCAAGCTGTCTCTATGGGTGAGCCCGGCCTGCACGTGCTTGGAGATATTGTTGAGGCTCGCGAAGAACTTATTCACATCGTGTGTTTCAGGGGTCACCCCTTCATCCTGTATGTTTACCGGACGGATAAAGAAATCGAGATGCTCCAATCGATCGCATAGGTGGGCAGCTCTCGCGAGAAGTTTTGAATCTCCGCGAAGCTGACGGTGCACGGGGACCTTGACCGTGGTGCCGGACCCTGAAACGCTCTGATATTCCTCGAGATCCGTTTCCAGCCACACATTGGTTTCAGACCCTGTGCCGAAATAGACCCTGGGGACCTCCGCGTCCAAGAGCAGCCTGTTATCGGGGTTGCGTGCGCCCAGGACGATCCTGGACGGGGCCGCTGCAATGGCTTCTCTGACCAGGCCTTCTTGCAATCTGACCCGCCAGCAGGTGACTTGGGAATCGGTCTCTTCGGAGACCTTCGCTCCGTGGTCCCCGAATAGTTTCGCGGCACGCTCGTTGAAACACCAAATTCCCGGCTCATTCAGGATTTCCATGGACGCCGAGTCCAACGCCCGAGTCTGATCCTGATTGAGTCTTTCGTACGGTTTCACAATTATGGTCTCTCTGGTACTTATCGCCCACAAGCTACTCCTCGCATCTGGTTCCTTCTTCTCTTCTTCAGCAAGCCCTGAAGGTCCTTATATATTTCCTACAGTGCCGGTCTCTGCCTACAAGCACGTTGGCTGTGGTCAGAGCGATCATGAGTTCCTCATCCATAGGGTCGGCAATCGCTGCGTCCAGTCCGGTGAGAACCGCCATGTGCAGAAACGCGCAATTGAGCCGGCTTCTCTCCGGAAGCCCGAAAGAGACATTTGACAGGCCGAGGACAGTTTTCGCGCCAGGGTATCGATCCTTGATCCGCTTTATCGTTTCGAGGGTAACCTTTGCCTGGTTGATGTCAGTACTCACCGGAAGCACGAGAGGGTCAAAAAATACCCTCTCCATGCTAAGCGATGCCTTGTCACATGCGGCTGCAATCTGCTCGCATGCTTCCAGGCGTCCCTCTGCCGTGGTCGGGATGCCTTTTTCGTTCATAGCCAGCCCCACCAGAGGGCTCTCGAAACGTGTGGCAAGGTTCACGACCTGTTCGAGCAGTTCACCTTCGGCTTTTGCCGAGTTGATCAGGGCATCTCGGTCGCCCTTGGCTTCCAGGCCAGCTCTGAGCACCTCAGGATCAGCGCTATCGATGCAGATTGCGGCATCGAGGCCTCGTGATACGGGTACTGACGGCCCAGCGCATGGCTGCCATTTCGTCGGCACGGGTTCCCGTTCCGGTTGCCACGTTGATGTCGATGTAACGTGCGCCTGCCCCGGCCTGGGAGCGAGCCAACTCCAGGAGCCCGGCCTCATCGCGGTTTTCGATGATGGGCTTTACCTCGGATCGGGTCCCGTTGATCTTTTCTCCGATAATGATCATGATAGCCTCGGCCTCAGGATTGTGGAAATATGGACGGGTCCAGGCCGGGAATTTCCGATCGTATCCTGTCCCGGATCTCCGTGGCCAAGATCGGGAGAGCTGGCGCGTTCAATATCTCTTGCACCTTCTGCGTCGCCTTGGTCCATGCCGTGGGGCTGCCATCTTCGGCCCATTTCTCCCTGGTTTCGCGATTACTCAGACTCGGCGAATAGAGTTCCGATCTCATATGCCTTCTCGTGTGCCGGCTCAAAACGAAGTGACCACCTGGTCCGGCTTCTTTGAGCAAATCGAACGCGAGGGTCTTCTCGTCGACGCGGATGCCCTTTACTGCTCGCAGTGCCATACCGAGAATTTCGTTGTCAATTACAAGCTTGTCATATGAGGCGGTCGTGCAACAAAACTCGAGAAACCCTGCCGCGTCATGAACGAAATTGCCGCCTGCCAAAGCCACCATCAGGCTTGTCATGGCCGATTCGTATCCGGCTTGCGCATCATTTACCTTGGAATCGGACATCCCGGCAGTGGTATAGACCGGCAGCCGAAAATGTTGCGCCAATTGGGCTGCGGCCGAGTTCAAAAGCCCCATTTCCACCGCCCCTGAGAGGTATTTCATATCCCTCATGTCCGTGATTGACGACACACAGCCCGCCAATACCGGGGTGCCCGGCCTGACCAGTTGTGTGAGCATGACTCCCGCCAAGGTGTCGACGGTCCAGACGACAAGATTTGCCGCGAGAGTGACCGGAGCGGTGGCTCCGCAAAGGGGTTCCGATGGCACCACCACCGGCACCCCCCCTCGGGCGACTTCCATGGCGAGCCTGCTATACTTTGCGTCCAGCTTGAAGGGGCTGATCACGCAGGTGACCATCGAGATGATGGGCCTCTGCCGAAGCTTTTCAGAAGACCCCGCGATGATCTGGGCCATCTTGATGACGTTTCTTACGCCGTCCACGGTGTACACTCCGCCCATCACATGCTTTGCGGTGTTGTTGAGTCCGGCAAAGAAGCGATTCGTATCCACTTGGTCTGCGGGCAACTCATGAGGATACACGTTCAGCATGTACACATGGATGTGCTCCATCTGATCGACGACTCGCGCCATGTCCACGATATCGGATAGTCGAGACCGTCTTCTTTCGGTCTTGCCTGACTCTTGCACATTGAGTGCGGTTCCACCGGTTCCCGTATACACCCTGGCGCCTGAGATTTCGCAATCGAGACTCCCGTCCGCGGCCCGGCCGCAAAGCGACACCGAGGAAGGAGCCTTTCCGATCAGTTCCCTAACCAAGTCCGGAGGCATCTTTACCACCGTGGTCGATTCGTCCACGTCGGCTCCGGCCTCTTTGAACAGGTCCCGCGCTTCGGGAAGGTGGGTCTGGAAGCCTATTTCTGAAAAGACCCTCAACACTGTGTCTTCAATCGATTTTACGTCTTCCGCACAAAGGGGTTTATATTGGCCCCCGACAAGGCAGCGATCGTCGTTCATGTATGTCTTCCTCTATTCCCCAGGCATTGATGTTCATGTCGGGCTGGTACCGTCGTTTACGCAGAGGATCTCCGAGAGAAGCACCCTGTGTTGCCGCAGTGATGACAGGGATTGTAGGGCAACTCGACTGATGAAACTCCCGGGGCAAGCCCAAACACGCCGGATACGGATTTCCTCGGGGTCATCAATGCACAGGTTGACAGCGATACGCCGATCGATTTTGCATTGACGAGACGAAACAGCGTGATCTGTTCACGAATGGACCAATCACAATAGCCTGGGGAGAATCGCATGGTGGTACCATAGCTCAGAGCCTGCGCATGCTGATCCGCACCTTGGTGGAAGCGCTCTACCGAGTTCTCCGCTGCTGCGGACCCGATCGCGTCGACCACACATGCGTCGGACACCTTCCGTTCTTCGGTGAGGCCATTGATCTGTTCTTCGATTGACTTTCCTACGGTCCCGATGAAGCACACCAGGTACTCACAGTTCGATACTGCCCGAGCCAATTTCTCGCTGCGAAGCGTAGCCCCGTTTTCGAGCCGAACCGTGCGGCCGTCCAAATCGCTAATCCGGTGCGTGGAAAAGACCAGTCGAGGGCTGAGTACGGATGCAAGCGACTCGGTCCAGCGTGCAACCCTTTTCTGGGTTCCGCGCGTGGTTTTCCCTTTGGTGCCCCCCCCTAATAACCGGACTATCTCTGCACCAGGGAAACGTGGGCGGTGGTAGAGAACCTGATTCTTCGCAGACAAGAGCCACTTCAGGGAGGCACTGGATTGTTCGATCAAGATCTTCTCCTTTAATCCACGCTAAGGCTATGTTTCTGTTAACACTCTCTCAGGTGCGATGTTTGCTATTGAAAGTATTCTAGCACAACAGATCCGTATGTCAAATTGTTCTTGAACGGATCGTGTGCAGGTCGCGTGACCTGCCTATATATCACTTAATATCGGGGTGTTATGAGGTTTGATCGTCTAAGAGGGCAACCAACGTGGCCAGGCTTTCCACGATGGTCTTGGTTCTTTCCGCGGGTAATTTGTGCAATCCGTCAACCATTCGTCCGGACATGGGCACAGGCGCGTCCTCAGCCAGGGTCAGCCCCCTCTGGGTGAGTTCTATGGTAACTACTCGCCGATCCAGTTGGCCTCTTTGGCGTGCAACCAAGCCCTTTTCTTCGAGCCTGTCCACAATGCCCGTCGCGGTCACTTGGATTGACCAGAATGTATTTTGCCAGTTTGGACGTGGGCAGAGGACCATATTCACGCAATGCCAGGAGACACGTCAGTTGCGGCTGGCTCACGGCATACTTCTTGTACAACTCTTTGTTGAAAATTTCATCGGCCTGTACGAGGCGTCTGAGATACCACACTATCCATCTGATGGAATCCTGGACGGCCTCTTCCATGAATTCCTGTGTGAACTCGTCTGCACTGACCGTAGGCACCGCCTCTGCCGGTACTGCATCGTAATTGGTTCTCTTTTTCGGGGCCATAATGACTCTCGTGTGCGTTGCATGAGTGCTGCCGGCAGGTAAATTGGCCCGTCCCACACAGAAGCCGGCCGCGGCAACGAGGAATTCAGGGAATAACCAATCTGCGCCATGCCATGGGCTTCATTCTTATAGCTGGCAAATATCAAGCTGTCAATCGGGTTCAATCGGCCCGAAAATGCCCTGTGCTGGTGCGTTTTTCCCAGGCTGACCGGTCCGGACAGGACACGGCAATTGGAACCGTACTTGCCGGAGAATTGCCCGATTCTCCGGAGATTCTTCGACCAGTTGAATTGTCTGTGTGACGCAACAGCCTTCTACTTCTGGGAGTCATTTTCGTGTGAACTCGGGATTCTTCGGCAGCCGTTTGATGTACAGGGGCTTTAAGTGGTTGTCAATGAACTGCTGGGCTCTCGCGGAGAGTTCAGCCTTCACCGCATCAGGCACCTTCGGCTTTTTCGGCCTCGGCGGGCAGTACACCCATGTCTTGCGCGGCTTTGCCACAGTCGCTCTCCTTGACGAGAAGAGTGACCTACTTTATCACAAGGTCTTGAGGAGCAAAATGCTCATACGCGCCTGCGCAGGACTGGGAGAAAGAGATATTGGTTTGAGGGGGTTTCTCATGGATTCGCAAATGAAAGTGGCTTTGGTGACTGGCGGCGGCCAAGGCATAGGCAAGGGTATTGTCAAGCACTTGCTCGAAGCGGGTCTTGCCGTGGCAATAGGAGAAATTGACGGTGAAGCAGGCCGGGAGGCTGAAGAAGAGTTCCGTCCCCTGGGCCCGGTTCGGTTCTGCAAGACGGACGTAAGTGACGAGGACTCTGTGAAAAGTGCAGTAGGATTGACTGTGGAACATTTTGGCAGGCTTGACCTGCTCGTGAACAATGCGGGCATAGCCCGCCCAGGGAATGCACCTGTACACGAGCTGTCCCTGGAGACATGGAACAGGGTGATCGGCACCAATCTCACAGGGATGTTCCTTTGTGTGAAGCACAGCGTTCCCCACTTACAAGCCACCAAGGGAGCCATAGTCAATATCGCTTCCACGAGAGCGATTCAGTCGGAGCCGCACACCGAGGCATATTCGGCGTCCAAAGGAGGCGTGCTGGCACTCACCCATGCCTTGGCCCTGAGCCTTGGGCCGGACATTCGGGTCAACTGCATCAGCCCCGGCTGGATAGAGGTGAGCGCATGGAAGAAGGCTCATCGAGCCAGCAAGCCCGATCTCAGAGAAGTGGACCATGCGCAGCACCCTGCAGGACGCGTCGGCACACCCGAAGACATCGCGGCTCTGGTTGGTTTCTTGGTTTCTGACAAAGCAGGATTCATCACAGGCCAGAATTTCGTCGTTGATGGCGGCATGACAAAGAAAATGATCTATGCGGAGTGAGCCACAGGATCGGGCTCTTGCACAGAAATCTTCCCTATGGATGCCTCGAACGGCTCGGCATTGGGGCTGAAGCCTATGCGTACAGAGCACTAAGCTTCGTACCGATGCCCATGATGGTACGCTCTACATGCGGCAGCCTGGAGCTGCGATTTCAGGAACGCCTTGCGTCGCGCAACAGCATGCCCGTGGCGGCAAAGAGTTCTGCAAGAGCAAGGCACGTTGCGTAAACTGCGGAACATCCCAGAACGATGACCGCGGCACGTATTGCTCTCTTTCCTCGCGGTGAGCAATCGAAGCATGTGATGAGTATAGAAACCTCAGAACCCCGCCGACCCGCACACCGTACATTGTCCTTGACAGAGGCAACGACGGCCATGCATGATCGAAAAGGCAGGACAGGACCGCTTTCTTGATCAATTGCGTGACGGTTTTTCCTTTCCTGGGGTTTATGCACGAGAACTTTCGCAGGATAAGGGGACCTTGCCAAGGCCGTGGCGTCCTTCCTGACACTCTCGAAACTACCGCTGCTTCGCATGATTCCGCTTCATGGAGTAGCGGTAATGTCGTGCTCAACTTGGACCTCAAAACGAGAGGCCCTCAGATTCCTTCCGTTGCACGTCCGTGCACGGTGTCGGCCCGGAGGCTCTCTTGGATTATCGTCGCGTAAAGTCGCTCTTTCTTTCTCCTCGGTCCGTCGTGTTTATCGGAGCCCCGCGCAGGAGCGGTTCAGGTGCCCTCAACCCCATAGATAACCTCAGGAATTGGGGGTACGGGGGACGCATTGCGGTGGTGCATCCTCATGCACACGACATAGCCGGTTTGCCGGTAGCTCGATCAGTGTCCGATCTGAGCGGTCCTATTGACCTGGCAATCATTTCGACTCCCAGGGAGACCGTTCCCGGCATTATCAGGGAATGTGGTAGCGTGGGCATCGAGGCCGCGGTGGTGGTGGTTCAGGGGTTCGCTGAAGCGGATCCGAGGGGCGAACAGCTCCAAAAGCAAATGCTCCATGAGGCAAAGGCGGTCGGATTACACATTCTCGGGCCTAATACCCTCGGCGTCTCCAATGCGTTCCATCGATTCAATTCCTCGTTCATGCCCCTGGATCGGCTTGAAGTCCCCGTAGGGCTCATCTGCCAGTCCGGCGTGTTTTTTGTGGGCGCACACCAGCTCATCGGCGGCATGGGAATAGGCGTGGACGTGGGCAACGGCTGTGATGTCGATACGGTTCACGTGCTGGAATGGCTCGGCGAGGACGAGCGCCTGCGGGTAATCGCCATCCACGCGGAGGAGATCCCGCGGGGAGCTGATTTCCTGGAAGTGGCCGAAAGAGTCTCTCGCCGAATACCTGTGGTAGTTTTGAAGACAGGCCGATCGCAGGAGGGAGCGAGGGCGGCAGCGTCTCACAGCGGTTCCATGGCGGGAGAGGATCGCATTGTGGACGCAGCACTCAGGAAAGCCGGAGTGATCCGCGTCGATGAGACTCAAGATCAGCTCGATTTGGTTCGAGGATTCGTCAGGCTTCCGCCAATGAGAGGTCGCCGCGTGGCGGTGGTCACCCTGACAGGCGCAGGAGGCATCATCCTGCTTGATGCCATGGAGAGACACGGCCTCAAACCGTCGGAATTTGCCGAAAGCACCCTCACCCGCATTCAGGGCCTGTCACCGGGCTGGATGAGTCTCTCCAATCCTGTGGACATTTGGCCGGCAGTGATGAAACACGGGATGCGAGAAGCGTATGCAACTGCGCTGAGAGATGTCCTGTCGGATAGCAGCGTCGACGCGGTTCTCTGTGTTGCACTGGGGCTGGACGCGGCGGAGCAGCAGCACCTGGGCGCAGAGGCAGTGATTCAGGAGTTGTCCGAAAAATTCGACAAACCGATAGTGGTCTGGTGCTACGGACCCAGGGCGCACGAGGCTTCCGCAAGTCTGGAAGAGCATGGCCGAGCCCTGGCAGTGCCCAGTCTGGAAAGGGGAACCAGGCTATTGGCTGCGATGGCTCGATACCAGGCATGGAAGGATCTTTCCGGCCGCGTCCCGGTCCGGGAGGATTTCGCTACCTCGTAAGTTGGGTGCAGTCCAGCCTGGCCACCCCGGGATTCTTTGCGTAACCCCAGTCACGGCCGCTATCGCGTTACTCTGGGCTTCCCACAACCATTTCGGAACAACTGCCTGGCTCCCAAAGGTGGAGCCAAGAGAGTCTTGACCTTCCGCGACGTCAAGGAGTACAAAGCGATTGACGCTGACGACGATGGCAGCGGAATGTCATGATTACCCATCAACAGTGAAGCAAGGGAGACAAACTCATGGCCGAGTACCGACATCTTGGAGGGAAAGAGAATCCTTGTGGTGGATGACGAGCCTGACGTGCTCGAAACAGTCAAGGAAGGGCTGGAACGGTGCCAGGTCATTACAGCCGGCGAATTTTCGCAGGCCCTCGATCTCATCGATCGAGAGTCGTTTGACCTGGTAATACTCGATATTATGGGAGTGCGGGGCTTTGAACTGCTGGAGGCTTGCCGTCGACGCGGTCTTCCCGCAGCGATGCTCACCGCGAAAGCCATAAACGTGGAGAGTCTGAACCGCTCTATCAAGGGTGGCGCCCTCTCATTCCTCCCCAAAGAGGAACTGGGCAGACTTGACGAGCTCGTTGCCGAGATTCTCCAAGAACTGTCCGAAGGAAGACGCCATTGGACACGTCTATTCGCGAGATTGGGGCCCTATTTTAAGGAGAAGCTGGGGGTCGTCTGGGCTGACCTGGAAAGGCCACCGGACGGACCGCCCTTGTGTTGAGTTGCCAGAGGAAACAAGGGACCGACGCGTGTCGGAACGTTTCGCAGGACACACGCACGTATTCCGCTCCCCTGATCAAGGATTGACCTAGACGCGAGCAACGATTCGTAGTGCAGTACCTAGGCTCCGCTGCTGCGATACAAACCCGAGCAGCGCACGAAAAAAGGGGTTGACACGGACCGTGCGATTGTATACAAAATACAATATTATCTCGTCATCGGTCCTCTTTCCAGCCGTCCAAGCGGGATTTTACATGACAAGGATTACCAAGATATCCCTCCCTGAAGAGGTAGCTCGCCGGATCCGCCGCATGATCTGGGAAGGAGTGCTGAGGAAGGGCGACCGCATTATCGAGAACGACCTGTCCGAAACCCTGGGGGTAAGCCGAACTCCCCTCAGGGAAGCCCTCCGCTCTCTCACCGCCGAAGGCCTTGTCGAGATTCGCCCCCACCGGGGAGCGTACGTGGCAGAACCGTCCATGGACCAGATTCAGGACATGTTCGAGGTGATGAGCTTCCTCGAAGGGCTTTGTGCGAGGATCGCCACCGAGAAGGCATCCGATTCCCAGATTCGGGAACTTGAGAAACTTCATGAAAGGCTGGAACGTCACCACCTTGCCGGACAACCGGAAAAGTACCTGGAAGTGAATGAGAAATTTCATTCCCTCCTCCAGGACCTCGTCGGCAATCAAGCACTTAACGATGTGATTAACGGACTGCGCAAGAAAATCCTTCTCTACAGGTATCGACAACTTTACCAACCCTATCGGTTTGAGGCCTCCATGAGTGAACACAGGGAGCTCATGGAGGCCATAAGGGAACGCCGCCCGGCAGACGCGGAACGCCTGATGAGAACCCACCTCACGAATCAGTGTGAAGCACTCAAGAATGCGTGTCGTGAGGACGCAGAGGACAGGGTAAGAACCACAGGCCCCTAAAACGTCACCAGTGTGACCTCAACGTCAAGCCAGCAACAAGGAGGAGGGAAAATGATCTGCACACGCCGGAACTTCAATGCAGCATGGGGGATTCTTGCCGCAGCAATCGCGATGGTGATGCTGCTCAGCCCCATGTCGTACGCGGGAATGAGACTAAAAATCTCTCACCAATTTGCCGAAGGTGACGTGAGAGACCAGCTTGCAAAGGCCTTTGTCGAGAAAGTCACCAAAAGACTGGGAAACCAGCTGGAATTCCGGATCTATCCCGCGAGTTCTCTGTTCAAGCCCAAGGAACAGTGGGACGCGTTGCGACAGGGAACTCTTGACTTCACCGTATTTCCCCTGGATTACGCTGCAGGAAAGGTCCCGGAACTTTCGATCACGTTGCTTCCCTGCTCCGTGATGAGTCTCAAGCAGGCGATGAGCTGGCAACAAAAACCCATTGGGAAACGGATTTCCAAGATCCTCGAAACCAACGGTGTCAAGGACATCGTATGGGCTTGGCTCGACGGCGGAATAGGCAGTTCGGTTCGCCAGGTAAAACTCCCGGAGGATGCCAAAGGACTCAAGCTCAGGGCTGCGGGAAAGAAATTCGAATTCATGTTCATGCAGGCCGGGGCGTCGATCACCAGCATGCCTTCTTCTGAGATCTACCACGCGCTTTCCACCGGCGTGCTCAACACATGCCTCACGTCATCGTCATCGTTTGTGTCGTACAGACTGTACGAACAGCTCAAGTTCATGAACGCTCCCAAGGACTATGCCATCTGGTTCATGGCCGAACCGCTGTTGATTTCCATGAAGACTTGGAAGAGGCTCACGCCGGAACAGCGCAAGGTCATCGAAGAGGTTGGAGCGGAACTCGAACGAGACTGGGTCATACCTCATTTTGCGAAGGACAGCGAGACCTTGGTCAAGGATTTTACCAAGGCAGGAGCCCAAATCCACTACATGACCAAGGAAGAATTCGGGGTGTGGCGCGATTTCGCGAAGAAAACCGCATGGAAGAACTACGAAGAAACAGTTCCTCATGGCAAGGAGATCCTGGATCTTGCCATTCAGGCCATGAAGTAGAACCGCTTGTGAGCGGAAGCCCTGGACCTCTCTCCGGGGCTTCTTTTCGGTTCCACTACATCGGAAGGGTGATCGCATGGAAAACGCCAACCAGGGATTCTGGCCCAGGCTTGAATATGTGGCAAAGCTGCTCAGTAAGATTACCGGCCTGTTGGGAGCGTTGAGCCTTTTGGGGGCAGCGTTGGTGACTACGGAGGCGGTGCTGGTTCGCAAGCTCCTGGGATGGTCGACGATTTGGCAAATCGAGTTCTCGGTGTTTCTGCTCATGTTCGCGTGTTTTGTGGGCGCGGCATACGGTCAGTTCGGCCGTCATCACCTGAACATCGACATGCTCATCATTCATCTCAAGCCCAAAACCAGGGAAATAGTGCTCACTGCGGCGGACGCAGTAACCTGTCTTGTCTGCTTGGTAGTCGCGTACTATGCATGGCCCATGTGGTGGGAGGCGGTGGTGCGCAACGACCACAGTGAGTCGTTGTGGGGACCGCCCCTGTGGATTCCCTACCTATTCTTGCCATTGGGGCTCAGCCTTGTGTTTCTTCAATGTCTTGTCCAAGTGTACCGCAGGATAGAGTCGATCAAGCTGGGCACGTTCGAAGAAACCATCATTCCTTCAGAACTGAAGGATATCGTAGTCAAAGAGCCTTCCGCGGCAAGAGACAAAGGAACCGGCCATGAGTGAGGCTTCATTGAGTGTGGTGGTGTTTGGCACGGCCTTGATTCTGCTGTGTTCGGGGATTTCCATCTGGTCCGGGCTGGTAGCCATTTTGCTGATCTACATCCTGATCTATTCCCCTCACATGATGCAGACTCTGCCCCATATTCTCTACGGGAGCATGGATAGCTTTGCCATGCTTTCAATTCCGTTGTTCATCCTCATGAGTGCGCCTTTGGCTGTTTCCCAAGCGAGCAAAGACCTGTACGAAGCAATGCACCGGTGGGTGTGCAAACTGCCCGGAGGCTTGGGCGTGAGCACCATGCTGGCAGGAGGCGTATTCGCCGCGCTTTGCGGTTCCAGTCCTGCGACGGCAGCGGCCATTGGAGGAATCGGCATTCCGGAAATGCGTAAGCGGGGCTATTCGCCTGCCCTCGCCTGCGCAACGGTTGCCCACGCGGGAACCTTCGGCATTCTTATTCCCCCAAGTATCACCATGATCCTTTACGGCGTGGCAACAGAGACATCTATCGGAAAATGCTTCATCGCCGGTGTCATTCCCGGGTTGTTGTTGGTGCTATTGAGCTCCGTGTGGATCGTGATCTACTTCAGCCTTACCACATCCCGAAAAAGCGAAAACCCCGCGGTTGCCGTGGACAACCTTGACGGGTCTTCCGGAGAGCCGCAGGTAGTGAGAGACACCTACACGTTCAAGGAGAAGATGGAATCTCTGATCAAGGTGTTGCCTCTTGTGCTCATCATCGTGGGGATTATGGCAGCCCTGTACGGCGGATGGGCAACGCCGAGCGAAGCCGCTGGCGTGGGAGCGGTCATCTCCCTGTTGGTGGTGATGGTGCTTTACAGGGTGTATCAAGTGGACGCCATCGCCAGGATGCTCACGCGATCCCTTAATGACAGCACCATGATTCTGATGATCATGGCAGCAGCGTCTCTTTTCGGATTCGTGTGTTCGGACCTGTACGTAACCCAATCCCTGGCGCACCTTATCCTTGCCCTGCCCTTCGGCAAATGGGGAATCATGGTATTCGTCAACCTCCTGCTTCTCGTGCTTGGGTGTTTCATACCGCCAGCAGCGATCATTCTCATGGTTGCGCCGATGTTGCTTCCCGTGATCACCAAGCTCGGGTTCGATGCGGTATGGTTCTCCGTGATGATGACCGTGAATCTCGAACTGGGGCTTCTCACCCCACCGGTGGGCCTGAATCTGTACGTGGTGCAGGGCATAGCGCCGGACGTGCCATTGTCCAAAGTGTTGTGGGCTTTGGCGCCTTTTCTCCTGATCGACGTGATTCTCTTGGTGCTTCTGTGCATATTTCCTGAGCTGGCCACGTGGTTGCCCAGCAAGATGATGGGGTGAGTCTGCAAAGGAGGTTGGTTTCATGAATCTAGCGCGGAGGCTCTCAACCATTGCCGCGGAACGTGCGGGAAAGACAGCGGTGAGGTTCGAGCATACTGCCTACACGTATGGCGACGTCGACGGAGAGATCGCCAGGTACGCGTCGATGCTGACCCGGCTGGGAGTCAACCCGGAAGATCGAGTGGCCATTCAGTTACCGAAATGCATGGAGTTTGTCTTCCTGGAACTGGCTGTGTTGTCGGTCGGGGGGATAGTGTTGCCCCTCAATTCGGACTACAAACGGGAGGAAGTCCTTTACTTCCTTGCAGATTCGGAGAGCCGTTTCTTCTTCACCGACACTGAGAGGTTCGCGCGGGTTCAGGGCGTGGCTCATGAGCTTCCTGAGCTGATCACCGTCATGGTGGGCGGCGAGGAACAGGAAGGGACCCTGTCCCTCGCCGCAGCACTGGCAAGCGCAGACCGCACATACACGCGCACGTACCCGACCGGGAATGACGACATCGCCATGATCATCTACACATCCGGCACTACCGGCAGGTCCAAGGGCGCCATGCTCAGCCATGACAACCTCATCGCGAACACGGTCGCGCTTCACGAGACATGGGAATGGTCCGACCGGGACGTGCTCCTCCACGCGCTTCCCCTGTTTCATGTGCACGGGTTGTTTGTGGCGCTTCACGGTGGGCTCAACGCGGGAGCCACCCTTGTCATGCACGAAAAATTCGACCCCTCTCGCATTTGGGCGACGATCGACCGGGAAGAATGCACGATCCTGATGGGCGTACCTACCATGTACCAGAGGCTTGTAAAGCAGTGGGAGCTCATGGAACGTAAGCCGAGCCTCGCTTCTATGAGGCTCTTCATATCGGGGTCGGGTCCACTGTTGGAGTCCCAGTTCAATCGCTTTGAAAAGGAGACCGGATTCCGCATTCTCGAACGCTACGGCATGACCGAAGCGGGGATGATTGCGTCGAATCCCACAGACCCGGCACGGAGAATAGCCGGAAGTGTAGGGTTTCCGCTCCCTGGAGTTTCGATGAGAGCGGTAGGCCCGGAGGGTGCCGACATGCCTCCAGGTGAGGTGGGAGAGGTCTGGATCAAAGGAAACAGCGTATTTCAAGGCTATTGGAGGATGCCCGAAAAGACGGCAGAATCGTTTCAGGATGGCTGGTTCAAGACCGGAGACCTGGGCTATCTGGACCCTCAAGACGGACACAGACTGTTCTTGGTGGGGAGAGCAAAAGAACTTATCATCACAGGTGGATACAACGTGTACCCCAAAGAGATCGAAGATGTACTGGAGAGCCACGGCTCCGTGACCGAGGCTGCCGTGGTGGGCCTGCCTGACGAGGATTTCGGCGAAAGGGTGACCGCGGTGGTTTCGCTCGGGTACAGGCGAGGCTGCATCAGCGGAAGCACTCGCGCTGTTTTGCAGAGAGCGTCTCGCAGGTACAAGTGTCCCAAGCAGTTTTTTGTGGTGGACGCATTACCGAGGAACGCAATGGGAAAAATTCAGAAGAACGTGCTGGTGCAGGAGTATCGGGAAAGCACAGGTAACAAGGGGTTGTACACGGGCGCTGCTACCGCAGGAGACACTTTTCCCCGTCCTTCCCGGTCAAACGGGGCGTGTGGAATTCCCGAACCCCTGTTCCCTGTGAGCCTCGCCCGAGGCTCACAGAACCCACCGCAATGAGCGTGCTTCCGAAACCGCGTGGCGGTCGGCCACTCTCTCGGCTCTCGCAACCTCCTAACACCCAAAAATAAATCACAAGGACAACACTTTTGACCACCCGTATGAGATGAAAGACATGACAGAAATAGATCATTCAATATGGAAGTCAGAGTCTGTGGTAGCGCATTATCTTGACCGCAAGGATTCGCGTCCGTTCATTCAGGAACAGATCGAGGTGATGCTACGGCTCATTAAAGACCTTTGCCGCCCTGTTCACCGCTTCATGGATCTTGGATGTGGTGACGGAATGCTTGCCGCGGTAATCTTGGAGAACTGTCCCGGTGCTACCGCGGTGCTTGCCGACCACTCTGCGCCAATGCTCGATGCGGCTCACGAGAAACTTCGAAGCTTGGGCGAATCCGTACGATTCTGCACTGTTGATTATAGCGGACCGGAGTGGGTGCAAGGCGTGGCGCAGTATGCTCCTCTTGACCTGGTTGTGTCCGGCTTTTCCATTCACCACCAGCCAGATGTGCGAAAACGGGACATATACGCGGAAATCTTCGATATGCTGGCTCCGGCCGGCATGTTTATCAATTTGGAGCACGTGGCTTCGCCCACGGAACGCCTCGCGAAGCTGTGGGACCGTATCCGATTAGATTCCCTTTACAAGTTTGCGGTTCGCCGCGGGTCGAACAAGTCCCGGGCCTTGATTGAACAGGAATATTTTTCACGCCCGGAACGCCAAGCAAATCTTTTCAGTTCGGTACAGGACCCAGTGTGAATGGTTACGGGAAATCGGCTACATTGATGTGGATTGTTTTTTCAAGTATTTTGAACTGGCAAGTTTCGGAGGCTGCAAACCATAGACCAAATCCGGGGACACCATTCACTCATCAGTCCGGTATCCGCCGCGTCACTGTTCACACAAGGGAACATCAATGTCCGGAATAGATTCCTTGGCATGAGGGCGAGCGTGCAGACTCGACAAGGCCGGTTCCGCACGGGACGTGTCGCGTAAGCTCGTCGGCTCCTGGACTGGCTTCAATGACATCGTAGGAGACTCACGCAATGGAAAAGCACCGGGTACAGCTCATCCACAGGTACCGCGCCATCTCGGCATTGGCAGGCTGGGCCGGATTGGGTCTGCTTTTCTCTGCCATGACTGCGGGCAAGAACGGTGCAGAACTGGTCACAACCGTGATTCGCTATTTCAGCTATTTCACTATACTCAGCAACCTCCTTGTGGCACTGATTTTTTCTTGTTCTTGGCTGTGTCGGCAGTCCGGCCTGGGCAGGTTACTCTTTCGACCGACGGTACGGGCAGGCGCTGCAATCTATATCACGGTCACTGGCCTGGTCTTCGTTCTCATCCTGAACGAGGTGAAGGATCGTACCGGAGTAGGACTGGCAGGCACAATATTGTTGCACTACGTGGTGCCGGTTCTGGTACGTTTCGATTGGGGGATCTTTGTGCCAAAGGGAGAACTTCAGTACAGGAACGTGTTATCGTGGTTGATCTTTCCCCTCGTGTATGCGGTATACACTCTGGTTCACGGCGGAATGTCGGGATTCTATCCTTATCCCTTTGTCAATGTGCTGAAGCTTGGTTATGCTCACGTTCTGCTGAACTGCTTCTTCTTGGTGGTTACGTTTGTCATACTGGGCTTGCTTGTGGTTGCGGTGGACCGAAGGCTCAGCACCATCAAGTCAGGCCTGAGATTGCCATGTTGACGGGGGCTTCGGACAAGCCCAGCCGCGGGACTGTGCCTCACGCTGCACATGTTCTCGTCGTTCGTGTGATCATCGCTCAATGCCGGGCAGCACGGGCCGGTCGAACTCGTTGTCCCTGGAGCACGCTCTCCCCGAGATCCAGTATGATTTCCTCTCCCACGGTAAGGCCCGAGCTGACGCCTGCGCTGTCTTGCCGTCATTTTCGTACACGGTGACCTCGCGGAAGTTCACTCGGTTATCACGCGTCAGTGTTGCCACAAATGACTTCTCCCCCCTCAACACGAGTGCTGCTGCGGGAATCTGTGGATACGGCATGGTGCGGATTTTCAAAACAACCTGAACGAAACTCCCTGGAAGGAGTTTTTCCTCACGATTGTGCACATCGATTTCCACGAGCAGCGTGCGTGTCTTGATATCAAGACTACCGCTGGTACGGCTCACGGAACCGACCAGTTTGATGTCCCCGCGAGCCGAGTCCGCGACGTCCGCGGGATCCCCTACGCGGACAAAGCCCGCAGCCTTTTGGTCCACATACACATACACCCTCAAACGGTCGATCTGAGACAAAGTCAAGACTGGCTGAGCGGTGGTCTGCCCTGTGTTGGCGGCCTGTATGAGCGCTCCAGGATCTACATGCACCGCGTGGTTACTGTACCCGCAAACGGAGCGCGCATGAGTTCATAGCTCTTTTGCGCCAGCAATGAGGCCGCGGTCTCTTCCGCGGTTTTCGCCACGGCTTCCGACTGCTCCGCTGTCTGCGGAGAAACAGAGCCGCTTTTGAGCAGGTCATTGTTGCGCTCAGCGATAAGTCTCTTGCTGGTTGCGTCAGCCACGGCCGCATCGGTACTGTCGGTCAAGCTCAGGTGACTGGATAACCGCGACAACCTGATCTAAAACCACTTTATCGCCTTTGTCTACGTTAAGGACGCTCAAGTACCCGCTCACTTTGGAATAAAGGGTGGCTTCCGCGTAAGCACGTGCCTCGCCCAGGAACGAAACAGATTGCATGGCCGACGAGCGAGTCGCTGAAACCACCGTGACCCATGGGCCGGCCTCAATGCTGGCAGTCCGTTTCTGAACCTCTTTGCGGACGAACTCCTTTTGTTTGTACAGGAGGGTGGCCAGAAGCAGCAGTGCGACGGTGGCAATAAAGACGCCGGCGACGTGGAAGGTCACCTTGGTTCTTCTTGAGGCTCGATCATTCATGGGCCGACTTCCCGTTTGACGCTTCGCTCCTCTCAAGAAATCGTTTGTCGAGAAGATGCTTCTTGGGAAGCTCTTTGCGTAAGAGCGTATAAATAAGCGGCACGATGAAGAGTGTGGCAACCGTGGCCACAATCAGGCCTCCGATCACCGCGCGACCCAGCGGAGCATTCTGTTCCCCGCCCTCCCCCATTGCCAAGGCCATGGGAAGCATGCCGACAATCATCGCGAGAGCTGTCATCAGCACCGGCCGCAGCCGGGTCCGCGTTGCCTCCAAAATGGCATCGTACGCGGACACTCCGCGCTCCGCGCGGATGTCGTTTGCAAAGCTGACCAGAAGAATTGAGTTGGATTGCGCTATCCCGACCGCCATGATTGAACCCATCAAGGATTCCACGTTGATGGTGGTTCCTGTGAGCGCCAGCATCCACAAGATTCCTACCAAGGCGCCCGGGACTGCCATCATGATGATGAAGGGATCGAGCCATGATTGGAAAAGCACCACCATCAGGAAATACACCAACACGATGGCAAGAATCAGCCCCATGCCGAGGCTACGAAACGATTGGTACATCACCTCGTTCAGGCCGCGCAACGTGATGAATGTTGCGGCAGGGAGCTTGCCGAGGTCGGCTATCTTCTTTTCAATGTCTCTCGCCACTGACCCGAGGTCGCGGCCTTCCACGGAAGCCCCCACGTTCAGCACACGCTGAACCGTATAATGATTGATGTTTTCCACGGACGCCTTGGGGTAAACGTTCGCTACAGTGGCCAGCGTTTGGGCAAAGAGCCGCGGAGTGTCCGTGGGCAAAGGCAAGTGGGACGGTTGCAGAAGTGACTCAGCCGACGGCGAGGTAAGAGGTATCGACAGAAGGCTGTCCACTGAATTCACCTTCTGAAATGGGATCCGGACGGCCACCGTGTAATTGACGTTGTTGACAGGATTGAGAAAGAATGACGGGGCAGTGAGACTGCTCGAGGACAACGCAATCAGCATGCTATTGGCCACATTTTGCTGGGACATGCCGAGGTTTGCGGCCTTCACTCGATCCACATCGACTTGCAGCGCGGGGTAGTCAAGCACCTGAGCGATGTGCACGTCCTCAAGGCCCGGTATCTGCTTCATTCCGTCCCTCATTCGCCGCGCGAATCCGTAAGACCTTGCAAAGTCGGTGCCTTCGATCTGGACGTCAATCGTGGAAGTAAGACCGAAATTGAGGACCCTGGTGACAATGTCCGCAGGTTGGAAATAAAAGCTTGAGCCAGGAAATTGTTGCGGCAGAACCTCCCGAAGCTTCTTTCTGTACATGGCCGTCGGACGATGGCCTTGCTTGAGCGCAATGAGAATGTCCGCGTCCATCCCTGCCACATTATCTGTTTGTACAAATGCCAGATTGTAAAAAACCGGGACTCCTATCATGTCATTGATCGTGTCGAGTTCGTCTGGGGGCACGACGTCGCGTATGCTCTTTTCCACTTTGTCCACGATCCTTTCCGTGTCCTCGATGCGTGTCCCGGCAGGAGCGCGAAAATGAAGTTTCATGAGCCCTGCATCGACCTCCGGAAAGAAATCCATTCCCACCACGAAAATCAGCCCCGCACTGATGGCAAATACCAGCAACCCCACGACGAGGGTGAACGTGCGGTATGCTATGGCGTTCCTCAGCATACGCGTATATGCGTCCCGAAAACGCTCAAACGCTGCATCTCGACGTCTGTTCAGGCGGTCCGCGAGTCCGGCGATGCGTCCTGGCGGCTTATGGCCAAGCGTATCATCTCCCTTCTCGTGGCGCTCTCCCTCCATCAACATGTCGGACAAGGTGGGCACCAGAGTCCGAGAAAGGAGGTACGACGCGAGCATCGCGGCCACCACGGAAAAGGCCAGCGGCGTAAACAGATATTTCGCGGGGCCGTACAGGAGGACCACGGGAAAGAACACCACGCAAATTGCAAGTGTCGCTACGATTGCAGGCACAGCTACCTGCTGCGCAGAGTCCAGGATCGCCACCAACAGGGGCTTGCCCAACGCCCGATTTCGGTGGATATTCTCCACCTCGACCGTCGCATCATCCACGAGCATGCCGATGGCCAGCGCCAATCCTCCCAGAGTCATGATATTGACGCTGTATCCTACCAGGTTCAGTCCGATGATCGCAGTGAAGATGGCGAGAGGTATCGATGTGGATACCACGATCATGCTGCGCCAGCTTCCCAAAAAAATGAGTATCATAAGCGACACCAGGACAGCACCCAGGATGGCTTCACGGGCCACCGCCTTGACCGCGGCCCGCACGAAAACGGATTGATCGAAGTTGATTTTGAGGTCCAATCCCTTGGGTGCCACCTGCTTTATGAGGGGTATGGCTTCGCGAGTGGCCTCCACCACCGCGAGAGTCGAGGCGTCCGCGTGTTTGAGGATAGCGAGGTACGTGGCTCGCCTTCCGTTTACTCTCACAATGTTCGTTTGCTCCGCGTAACTCTCCGAAACCTGAGCCACATCTCCGAGATACACAGGAGCAGTTCCCACCACTTTGATCGGAATCGTCCTAAACTCGTGGACTGCACGGGGGCTTGAGTTTGTCAGCACATTGTATTCTCTCGTACCCATCCGCGCGGTGCCCGCAGGAATGATTACGTTCGAACTTTGAAGCGTGGCCACCACGTCCGCGGGTGAAAGCCCCCGGGCTGACAAGGCCTCGGGATCAATGTCCACCGTGATCTGACGGTTCTTTCCCCCGAACGGAGCGGGGGTGGAGAGCCCAGGTATGGTAAAGAGCCTGACGCGTATGAAATTCAAGCCATAATCGAAGAGCTCTTCTTCAGGAAGCGTCTTACTGGAAACGGTGAGCTGTGCGACAGGTACGTTGGACGCGTTGAATTGGACGATAACGGGGGCTTGCATGCCCGGGGGTGCAATGCGGAGCAACGTGCTCGAAACCGAGGAAATCTGGGAAATTGCTGCGCCGATCTCCGTTCCCGGATGAAAATACACTTTGAGCATGCCCAGGCCGGGAATGGATTGCGATTCTATGCGTTGGATGCCGTTCACGGTCGTGGATACGCCCGCTCAGCGATGAGCACAACCCGCCGTTCCATGTCTTCCGGCGCCAATCCCGGGTAATTCCACACGACTATTACCACAGGGATATTAATCACGGGAAAAATGTCGACGATCATCCGAGACAGAGACAGGATCCCCATCACAAGTATCAACAGTGACATCACCGCAACAGTGTATGGGCGTCGTAGAGCGAGACGAACAATCCACATTTTTGTCCCCGTAAGGCATGCGACCGCACAAACCGTGCTCTTGGCTGTTTTGTGTGGGGCCTGCCGGAGAATTCTCCCCCATCCCCCTGGGATCTCATTCGGTTTCAGGCCGATGGATGAGCAGCGCTTCAGGGAGAGCAGGCACATACGGCTGCTGTCTCACGCAGAACAGCCATTGTCATCGATGATGTTCCTCGCCACACTCACAAGAGAGAATATGGGTAATTCCCAAACGTGGTCAAGTTAGGTTCAAGCTTTGGCCACGATTACTGCACAGGCTCCTGCATCTGGTCGAACGCGGCTCGCACGGCCTCGGCAAGCTTTTCAGCGGGCCCGGTTCCCCAATAGTGGAGAAAAAACATGCGCGGCTGTTCATCGAGCAGGTGATTGTGCACCGCGGCAACCTCAATTCCTCCGTTCCGGAGGGCACGGATAACTCGATTCACTTCCGGTGCGGTCATTGCCATGTCACCTGCTACGTGCGCACGCTCGTTGGCACCTATAAATCCTGCCCAGGATTTCATTCCCAAGCTGGAAGTAAGCTCCATTCCATGGCTTATCACACCGGGCCGCGCCACGGTAATCTTGAATACTCTTCCTGCACTGGTTCCTGAATATCCGAGTATGTCTTGTATGCGTCTCGTGCCCAAAGACACGGGCGCCTCGGGTGACTCGGGGCTTAATTGTTTCGGCGTGGCCGTCTTGCCCAGTGCGTTTTTCAGGCCACGTGCAAGCTCCGCTCCTTTGCCCATCCCCTCGAAGTGTATAAACATGACGCGGGGATGTTCCCCCATGAAATGATTCTGAACCGCAGCTATGTCAATCTGGGCCTCCTCCAATAACGAGATGACCGGATTCACTTCTTTTTCCAACAACACCAGATCGCCCACCACCAGTGTTTGGTCCCCCATATTTTTCCATGCAGTCCATGACACGAGCCCCATGGCAGTGGGCAAAAGAACGCCATCAAGAGTGACCGAGAGGTCTGTTCGCGGAAACCGCACGACAAGTGCGCCCTCCTCCACCTGTCCTTTTGCTCCCAGAGCTTTCTCAACCTGATCGAAATCGTCTCCATGGGCTGTCGTGATGGAGGCGAGCCAAATCATTACCAAAGCAACGATTGAACAGAAGAGGGAACGCAAGGAAATATGTAATGATGGACTTGTCATAACCGAGCCCCTCTATGGAGCGATTAAAGTATTGGGAATTACGATAAGCGGGCTTTCCCATAGCATCACTCATCCCCACATAGTGATCGTAGACTAGGCACCCGACATTGCGAAAAGCCAATATCTGTCTTCAATACACAACGCCCTTGCCACGCCTCAGCATATCTCATCGTTCTCAGCCCTGTCAATGTCAATCCGGAGCTCAGAAACCACTGTCTCCTTTACCCGGGGTACCGTCATGTGATTCCGACGGAGGAGATGAACAACCCGACAGCGGTCATAGGGATTTCCGATACGGAGTCGTGTGAACGAGTGACCGCGTGTATCGTGCCCGGACCGGGACAGACGTGAGACTGGAAGGGACTTGAGGTCCTCCTTCGCGCAATCCTGGCCCCTTGCAAAATTCCCAAAGAAATCATCATGCGTGAAGCGATCCCAAAGGCAGCGACCGGAAAGATCGTGAAATAGGTGCCCAGGAAGCAATTTCAGGGTCGATACGCGGGTAATCGTGGTTCCCCCGTTCGGGAGATGAAAAGCGATGATAAATACTTGACTGGAGAGTTCGGGGCAGGCTACGCTAAGGACAACGGAACCGACGATCAGCGGCATGCGATCCTACAGCTGTACCCTTTCCGGTTGCACCGAAGCCTCGTCGGGGACCTCGGAGGTCCCATTCTGAGAGAAAGGCACGCCACAGGTCTTTGACAAAGTCCCGCTCACACCATTCTCTCCAGCCGCGGCCACAGGTTGAAAGATGCGGAGACCGGTCGGAAAGGTCGTTCCACTTGGCGCCTTTCCTGAATGTCTCCGGGATTCCCTCCAAGGCCGACGGAACATCGGCCCGGACCTACCGCCTTCTTGCCCAATCGGCCTCTCTGGTACAAGTCGTTCGATCTCCTGTCATTGACCATCAGTCCAAGAGAAATTACGCCCGCTCACCGGCCTCACCTCCGTCGAGGTACGTATTCACATTCTTATGAACATATAAGGAGTTTCATCATTTACGATTACGAGTGGTTATTGCTCATCCCCGGTATTCCTACGGCCACTTATACCTGGGGAATAGTTGATCTCGATTCAATTGTCATACAACCATAGGGAGGCATCTCATGAAAAAATCGATCGGTGCGAAAACCATTCTTTACCCTACGCCGGTTTTGATCGTGGGAACGTACGACAAAGCCGGGAAACCCAACGTGATGACCGTTGCCTGGGGCGGCATTTGCTGCTCGGTTCCCCCTTGCGTTTCCATATCGGTCCGTGAGGCCACGTACACGTACGGCAATCTGATGGAACAGAAAGCATTCACCATAAATATTCCTTCTGAAAACTATGTGAAGCAGGCGGATTTCATCGGGATTGCTTCCGGAAAAGAAGTCGACAAGTTTGCGGCCACCGATCTGACTCCGGTGAAAAGCGATCTGGTCAATGCTCCGTATGTCGGAGAGTTTCCCTTAGTATTGGAATGCAAGGTCGTTCATACTCACAAGATTGGCCTCCACACGCAATTCATCGGCGAAATTCTCGACATAAAGGCTGACGAGACGGCAATGGGAGAAAAGGGCCCTGACATCGAAAAGATCAAACCGTTTTTGTGGTCACCTGATTACAGCCGCGGTTACTACGGACTGGGCCGGTTTCTCGGCAAGGCGTTTTCGGTAGGAAAGGACCCGAAATAGGCCAGTCATCAAGAGCGGTAAGCAAGGAGCCTCTGCCGAAGCTCCTTTGCGCGGGATGAGACCAGGCCTCCGTATCCTTGAAGCTGTCCAAGGGGCCGTGGTGTCAAAGTAGCCGGACAGGCTCGCCTTTCTGGGCAGAAGGCAAAGAGGGCCTGCCCGGACCATATGCGGTGATCCGTGTGCGAGGCGAGTGCGGTCGTGCTGGGAAACCCCGCACCCCCGCGGTTTTCACTTAATCCGCGCCACGGATCTTTACACAGGAATACGTCGCGGCCGGGTGCCATGGCCGGTCCGTCTACTGGCCCTTACCCCGTCTGTGGACAGGGGTTTCTCCGTCGCGGCGGTGGCGTTTGCCTCCATTGATGCCGAAATGGCGTCCAGGCCCAAATGGACCGAACGTGGGAGTCTCCTCGGTTGTGCCAAAATCGGGGGACGGCTCGGATGAGTCCTCTTCAAAGGCGTTGTCCCCTTGGGACCTCTGAGGAGGTAGTTTCACGCACTTGCCGTTTCTGCAAACTTTACCGGGTCCGCATTCCTTGTTGGACCGGCACCCAGTCGGTACCAGCCCGGTTCCCGTAGCCGACTGGACCGTGGTCTTGACTTGTTCACATTGGCAGGTCTGTAGATTGAGTCGCTCTCGTTCAGGACAGGTAATGGTAGCGGTGCATTTGCCGTCCCTACATTTCTGGCACGCGGGACAGTTTCTCGTCTCCGTGACAGCTCTTCGGTTTCCGGGAGATCCACGGTTGACACTCGCAATTCAGACGGTTCAGGACCAAACCCTCGGGACAAGACTTGCGCACGCATTTCCCGTCGACGCAGTTCTCACAACGCCCACACGGCCTGTCACCCCCGCATGGCGGTGCGATTTGGCTCTTTGGAACCGATTGTTTCACGCATACCGGGCACCGATGCGGCAGGCCCGCACTGGTGTCGAACGTAGGGGTGTATCCTTCGGGACATTGGCGCACGCACCCGGTTCCCGGTAATAAGACTTGGCCTGCGGGACATGGGCACGTACATTTGCAGGTCTCACGATCGTACGTCGCTCCTTCCCTGCACCGCGTGCATCGCTGGGACTCGGGATCGTACTGGTGGCCGGGAGGACACGGACATTCGCAACTGCATTTATCCGCTCGGTACAACTTGCCGGGCGGACAGCAGGAGCATTCATTGGTGTCCGGGTTCATGTACCCTTCCGCGCGGGCAGGGGCACTCTCCGTCCTTGCCCGGTGGCAAGGGGATAGGAATCGGCACGATTACTGCTCCCGGAGGCGGGACAAAGACCTTCCCATGGCGCAGGATCACCTCGCGCTTCAGGCGCTCGCACAACGGCACATCGGTGGGAAGGGTGCGAGGAATGGTCGTGCGTTTGATCAGATTCTTCATGGTGTCGGTGGAAACCCATCCGATCTCGCCGGGTTCTTTGTCTTTCTCCACGTCGACCTCCTGACAGGAGGTGAGAATGCGTTCCTCTTTGAACTGTTTCGCCCTGTTGCGCACCTTGACCTTGCCCCAAAGGACCGTGACGGTGGTGCGAGAACCCTTCACGGTTTCCACCACAAAGTCCGCGGCCCTGTCGGTCCGGATGACCTCGATCCGGGCCGTTGGCGTGACAATGACGAAAGAGGACCGCGGTTCCGTGGGGGTAAGGTTTCTGATGAATCGGACGATCCCAGTATTGATCTGTCCAACGAAGTTGGTGGCCGGACCCGCGCGCTGGAATCCGGAAAAACCGAACACGGACTGCTCGCCGAGAGATCCGTGCATCACGTCGTGATAGGGAGACCATGCACCGCCGGCGGCGGAACCCTTCCACCATAACTTGGAGTCCTGGCCTGTAGAAAGGAAATCCATGAGATAGAGCGGATCCCTGACCTTGATTTTCTTGAAACTTGCCTCACCGGCTCGTTCTACCTTTGCCTCGCTCTGGGTAGCGCCGACCACCGCGATCTCCTGGTCGAGGGCTGGTGGAGTTGCGGCTTCTGTCTGGGGGTTGGCGGCCCATGAGAAAGACAAGGCAAGGGAACCGATGATCACACCTGTCAGCAAGAGTACGCCCAAGCGTGCGTCTGAAGGTCTTTTCATCGTCTGATCCTCCCGGAGCAAGCAGCAGTCGCTCATGAAAAGATACCACCTGCTTTGACAAACAGTTTGGTTGAGGGGAACGAACCACTAGGTGAAGATCAGCGGGAAGTGATGGGGAGGTGACTTGCGGGAACGCGGTTTCCTCGTGAAATTGGCGCTTGCTTGCCGCATCGACAAGAGAGGTCAGGCTCGCCAGAGAGTCGTCATGCGTGCTTTCGGTGAATGGCTGTGTGCGAGAGAAGAGGCAAGTACCGGTCTGCGGCCTCGGAATGATCTATCGCAGTTGGTAAAGCTTCGACAGCCTTCGCGACCCTCCGTCACAATCCCGCTCCACTGGTGCTTCGTCGGTAATCAGCCTATAGAGTGGGGATGTCACCGTTCCGCTCACCTCCGTTCTGCCTCCCTGCGGGAAAACTACCTTACCGGCTTCGATCATTTCATCATTCAATTACGCATAAGGTAACGATCGACGCGAGGAGAGGCAAGAGAGGCGAGGAACTCGTCAGCGATTGAGGCCCGAAAGGCTGTGGGGCAACACAGTCCCGTCCCAAAAACGTGGCCCGCCACAGCCTTGTACTGCGTTCCAGTCCCTCGTCGACCTGAAACCGCCAGGTTGTCCGTAGCGGTTCACCGCGAGGAATAGGAAATGAAGCATCAAGGCACAAAGAAAGAAGAAGAGAAAGAAGGACTTGGTCTTGGACTTCCTCGTGTCTTAGTGACGTTATGGCTTGATTTTCTACGTTCAATACAGGGTCGCGCTGAATGATTACGCGAAAACTTTGTTCTATCGCAGAGTGGGTCATACCACCGCACGCTTCGCGGATAAGCGCCAACTCGCAGGTGCCCCCGGACTCGCACATGGCCTGGCGCCGCCACGGGGGAAACGCTGAGGCCTCAGGGGAACACCCGCACCGAGCGCGATGCGATTTGTTGACCAAACAAGAAACCGGGTCTCCACACCTTAACTTTACGCACGCAGTCACTTGTTCCAGATAGGCAATAAAGATGGGCAAGGACACACCGATGAGTAGACACAGGTACTACTCTGAGTGAGCGGTAGCGCCCCACTGCCAGCATCTCCTCCTGCTTCCCTACCTTAGATTGAACCGTTTCCTCACCACAGTGACCAGTATCACTGCTTTCCTGCTGAGGAATGTCAATGTGGTTGCCCGATAAGCAATCAGAGATAAGCCCACGTAAAATCGTAGGTTCTTTCTGGCTCTTTGGCAGAGCTTGCTCAGTTTCCTGTGGACTTCCTCGACGGTGCACTGACAGGATTATGGGGACCCCCAGAATGTGTCAGACACCCTGCTATCCCTCGTCCGCAAATGTATACCGCATTTTCAGCTTCGTTGGATCAGCAGCAGTTATTCTCTTTACCCGTGCATCCAGGACGGCCCTATTTTCACTGAGCTTCCCCAGAAAGTCTTCAGCGACTATTTTGGATTGTTCTCCCTCTACAAGAAGCTCGATGGTGAATATAGAGAGCGAGGAGGCCGGAACCTCGGTAGTTTTGGTAAGCTTGGGCGCGGGTTCGGCGCCTTTTGCCGCGGTGACGTTCTTTTTGGGTTCCGCAGGTGGGGGGGGTGCCGTTGTCTTCGGAGAGAGGTCCTTACTCGAATAGACCCCCTTTTGGGGACGAGCGACAAGACCTGCCTTAAGAAGCTTTCCCAGTGCCGCATTGGTTGCTTTGTTGTTCGATTCTACAGCCCGAGCAATTGCGGATACTGAAAACGTGTCACCGGGTTTTTCGCGCAGTACCCCCAGGATTTTCTCTCTAATGTTCCTCATCCTCTTCATTTCTTCACCTCCCTATTCCATCTCTCGTCTTCTGAAACAAACAAAAGAAGTAGCCGTTCAGCGTGTCGTTGGTTGAACCCGCAAAATCCAAACACAAAGCCGCCAAGACACGAAGAAGTCAAGAAACTAGTCTCCGTAATCTTTGTGCCTTCGTGCCTCGTGGTTCAGGCCCTGTCCCTCGTAGCGAACGTTTACCAAAAGCATAGGATGCTGCCGCGAATAAATCAAGTGTTATTCGCACCAAAGGCGTTGAGTGTGCGTGATGACCGGTGGGGCTGCTCACGCGCTAGAATCGGCGAATCGTCGGTAGGTCATGCGTGATGGTAGCGTCCATGGGACGGGCCAGTCAAACGCTGCCTCGGCAGCCCTTCCCGTCATCCAATCGACAGCCCATCCGACCTCGCATGTCATCATAAAGGTGTATTCCATGGCAAGGCCCATGTCGTTTTCAAAATTCGTTGCATGAAGGTCCGGAAAATATGGGGCAACAAAACGCCACGTTGCAGACTTCAGAGTTCTCTTATGTGAGACCAATCGGGGAGTTCTTCTCAGGTTTTGGGAGTAGCGTACCACCACCGCATACTCAAGCCCACCGGATTTGTTGAGAAGATTCCATCTGCGCTACAACCAGCTCTGTCTGCTCACTGCCGAGCGATGAACCAGACCCTAGGGCTGAAAGCATTTTTGGTCACGCTGACTAAAGCTGCCACCTGCATGGGGAACTCCCGGTCAATGGAAAAAATAGAGCGAATTCTCAGGCGACTCATGGGAACGCGCTTTCACGTGCATGATAGAACGCAGGATGCGGGCAGCGGAGCTCCTTCGCTTCGGATAACGCAAGGCGTCGCATCATTGCGTTCAGGAGATCCGCAGCTCTACGATCTTAGTTACGTGAACGCGAATCACGTATAAGTCATACGCTCTTTCGACAGGTTGACCCTCGGTCATGAGCATGCAAGCATCAACGATAAACCGGTGGTTTTTGAATCCTGTGAGCTGGGTGTTAGCCAAAGGACGATTTTCGCTGGCCCTGATCGCGCATCAAATAAATAGAAAAACCTCGTTGTTCTTGAGAGATCAAGAGGATAGAATGCTTTTACTACAAAGAATCTATCACCAACGAGGGGTACCCATTATGACCCAAGAAGTTTTTGCTTTCCAGTACGAAGTTGAAAAGAAACGCGGGGGGCTGACGGCGTTGGCGGGCTTGCCCACTTATCTTGAATTTGGATACGTGATGGGCTTGAACAGAGCTATGGAGAATCGGCTCAAGATTCGATCAGGCGAGCCACCGTTGCCTTGGGAAGCCCTCGGCGCACCTCGATCAAGGCTATAGCCGTCTCGGGATCCAAGGCGCGGCTCGTGCCCCTATCGGATCGGTCATGATTGGCCAGGGCCTCCAGCTTATTGCCTGAGTCTTGTACAGCTTCACCCAGCGCAGGATGGTGCTGCGCGTGATACGAGTCTTAGCCGAAAACGGAATCACCCACTTACGGCCGCACTTCTCCCTTATCAGCCTCTCCTGCTCACCGGGCACCGGTAACGCCGCAACCACACCTCACCGGCAAAACCGTCAAAGAAGGCGGTAATGAATCCATGACCCCATAACCGCGGACCTTCACACCGAGGGCATTTCGTAGGTCTCGGCCAGGGAAAATCCCGCCCTCGCTCCACAATCTCCTTGAGGGAAACAAGAACCGAGAATATCATCAGAAACATCCTTTTGTAGGGCCTCAACGCCCGTACATGGTTCGGGCGGTAGCTCCCACAAGCCACCGCCCTTTTCAACCTGTCCACCCATTCTGACTATTCTCCCGATCAGGTCAATCTAATCTGAAAGAATCACTCCTTTTCTGTCAATACAATCAGAAACCTAACACTGCTACTCCTATTCCTTTACGAGAGGTTCCGTGTTGCGGTCGCCATTATGGGAATGCCACTATTGGCAGTCTCCGCGGTATTCTTGGGTCTCTGGGCCACAGGAACGGAGTTGAACATAACTTCAATGATGGGCATGACCATGGTGGTGGGAATAGTTACCGAGGTAGCCATCTTCTATTTCTCCGAGTACCAGGATTTGAGAATAGCCGGGGTTACTGTGGACGAGGCACTTGTTGAAGCAGGCATTAATCGCATGCGCCCCATTGCCATGACAACTTTCGCAGCGATTATGGCTCTGTTTCCGTTGGCTTTGGGATTGGGTCAAGGAGCCGCCATGCAGCAACCTCTCGCTATTGCGATCATTTCCGGCTTGGCCGTTCAGATGCCGCTGGTTCTGCTTTTCATGCCGGTGCTATTTCACGGAATGTTAGATCGATCCGGGGTCAGCTTCACGACTCGGAGCGACCACCCACGGTAATGGCCGCATCAGATCAACGAAGATCTTAAAACCCGGACTTTCGAATGGGTCGTTTGTGAGTCTTCGCAGGCCGGTGGGCGCCCCGATTGATAGTTTCTCGTGACCATGTAATTGGCCAAGCCCCCCGATTGACGTTTCTCAGACGCTCCCTATGATCTGAGCCTCTCCCTTATAAGATAAAGTGTCATGTCTCAGCTGTATGACTGGATAATGCCTTTCAGCACCTCTTTATCCGTCTCCTGCAAGGCCAATGGCCCGTTTGAAACCGCACTGAAGCGTTCTTCAAAGGAAAGGCGGTCGTTCTGATAGAATACACCCACCAATATGCGCTCATCCCACTGCTCCGCCAGGAGGAGAGCTGAGAAGCGACCGGTAACATCGTGGTCAGCTGAAATCCTTTCGCATCGCTGCTTGAGCCACTTGAACATGGCCACATCATTAAAGGAAACACAGGGCTGAAGTATGTCTAGCAGAGCGAATCCCTTGTGGTCTGGCTGTTTCCATCGAGAGATTCTCCCCCCACAGCGGTGCTCCTGTTCACCGATCGTAAGTTGCCGCGGATATAGGTATCCATAATCAAGGTGCATCTCATTGTACAGGCGGTCAAGCAGATTTCCAAGGCCCTGTCGTGCCGGTCACTGAGGCGACCTCTTTGAAAATGCCGAGAGGTTTTGCCCGTACGTGCATTGACGAGAAACCGAAGTTATCTGCTTAGAACCATGGGGCAAGCTGTGTTCATCGTGGCAAGGGGTAATCCCCAGAGTTCCTCAAGCCCCATGGCAGCAACTGCTCTGCATCCGGATAGCCAACTTGCACGGCACTGTGGTATGTTACGGACACCTGACGAGGAGTGACAGTCCATGCATTCCCCTGTGATCTAGTAGAGCGATTCATAAGTTCGGTGACATCGCTGTTACCGGTACAGACAGCGGCAATAGCGCAATAGCACTGTAGCGTCGGGGTTTATCCCCGACCGTTCACGGGATCCAGCGGGCGGGGATGAATCCCGACGCGACCCTCACACCATGGCGAACTGTAAAGTTGTTTACGAAACGGCCTACTAGGGAGTGCTTTGAATGAGCAGTACTTCCTCAGCAACGCGAATTCACGCGTCGAGAAGGAGAGCTTCAATGCGTTTGCGGCTGGCCCTGGCTCTGATCATCCTTCTGGCGGCGATGGCCTCGAAGGTCCAATGCAGGACGGAGTATTCGGTAGGATTAGCGCTACCTGTCCCAAGAGAAACTATCGGATCCCGATCTTTCCAGAGATGTCGAGCATGCAGTAGAGCTTTTTGTACAGCAGCTCAAGGGGCCCCTGGGGACTCAGTTGAAAGACGAGTTCGGTGTGGAACCGCCACGTATTACCTTCACGACCATCACATGCCCCGGTCAGGACATACCGTGCGCAGTAAAGTCGGCTGAGGATTTCGTGTCGTCCGACTGCGTTGCCGTAATCGGACACACCTACTCCGGCCCGGCCCTGGCGGCAGGGAAAGTGTACGATCGGCACCGGATGGTTCTGGTCTCCCCAACTGCAAGTAACCGCGCCGTTGCCAGAGCTTCCAACCGGGTGTTTACTCTGACGTTCAACGATGAATGGCAGGGTGCCGTCATTGCCGCTTACGTGTACCGCATGATGACCCGAACTAAGGCATTGGTTTTCTTTGAGAACAGTGCATACGGACGAGGCTTGGCGCAGAGCTTCCGAAAACAAGCCCGGAGCATGGACTTCCAGCCTGTTGCGGAGATTGCAGTGACCGGTCCGTTTTCCCATGATCGCACCCCAGAATTCGGTGGGCTGCGAGCCCCTTTGGATGCTGCCGATGTGGTCGTGGTATTCGCCGGCAGAACAACGGCGATCAAGCTGTTCCGCGAGATTAGAAAGCGGAGCGCTAGTATCCCCATAGTCGGATCGGATAGTCTTCTGTCAACGGCTTTTGTCAAGGATGTCCATGAAACTGTCCGACAGCTTAAGCAACCAAGCGCCAATGTGCTCGTAGCAAGCCCCTTCTTCTACGAACTCGCGCCTCTTAAGGCGCATGAGTTCAGGCGCCTATATGAGAAACACTTTTTTCGGGGAGACGCGTGGCGAAAACACCCTCCTGGAGTTCCAACTGGATCGGACATTACGCTTGCACCATATCCAGCACTCTTTGTGGACGCGGCTCTGCTCGTCACGAGAGGAATAATGGCCGGATTGGCCAAGGGAAAACGATCCGTCGGCGAGATACGTAATGAAGTGTTCACGTATATGGGCGGGCTCGATTCCCCTGAAAAAGCGGTGGAGGGAATCACTGGCAGCCTCTTCTTCGACAAAGAGGGAAGCATGCCCAGGCCTGTGCTTTTCGGGTGGCTGCACGGCGAGAGATTTCGCCCTGCGTTTGTGCAGATTGCACGGGTCCCCCACCGAGAGGCTCAAACTCGCTCTACGCCCGAGACCGATGTCGGCCGCAAAGACCCCGTTGAAAGACCTCTCCTCGTGAACGGCGTACCGGTGCAACCGAAGTACGTCGTGTTCACCGGGATCAATCTGTATAGGATCGACAATGTGGATCTCCTTTCTCAGGCCTTTGACGCTGAGTTCTTCCTCTGGTTTAGATGGAAGAAGCCGGAGAACCTGGTGCTGAATGCGGATACCATTTTCTTCTGGAATTCGCTGTACAGCAGCGATGATAGGATCATTCCTATGGGGGATCACATTGACGGTGACATCAGATACCGAGGCTTTCGATTGAAGGGAGGCTTCCTCGACACGTTCGACCTCAGGAACTACCCCTTTGACTCCCAGGTATTGAGCCTCAGGATGTCGCTCCCTGCGTACAGTACAGACCGCATACTCTTGGCGGTTGATGACGAAGTTGAGTACGCAGCAGACCAGTTCGCAATTTTCCCAAATGAATACGTTAAGATAGGTAGGCCTGACCACGCGTCGGGTACGTTGCCTCTCAATGCCAGTCTAGGGGATCCTCGACGGGAAACCACACGATCCGGCGATTACGATTTCTCCGTGTACGAAGTCCGGTTCCAAGTCGCACGCAATCCTTTCTCGTATCTGCTCAAGATGTTCTTACCGCTCGTTCTCCTTATTGGCGTCTGTCTTGCCGTATTCTGGGTGCCCATCAAGGTACTTTGGGGTCCGGATGACCATTGTGATGACATCTCTGTTGAGCGCGATTGTGTTTCACATGTCGCGAGCCAGTGGACTCCCGAATGTGGGGTACCTGACCCTGGCCGACACCTACTTCGTGGTCTCGTACGTGGTCATGAGCGCGAGTATCGCTGCCAGCATCTGGATCGAATGGTTGGTGCAGAAGGGGCGGGAGGCCAGGTCGGAAACGCTTAACTCCGGGGCACGGTACTTGCTCACTGCCGCAACGGTCTTCACGTTCCTGACACTTGGGCTTCCCGC
Organism: uncultured delta proteobacterium; assembly: GCA_963760985.1. Taxonomy (GTDB): domain Bacteria; phylum Desulfobacterota; class Desulfomonilia; order Desulfomonilales; family Desulfomonilaceae; genus JACRDG01. Next base: position 143,315 of record CAVXFM010000009.1, read on the forward strand.
CATACGGGCGTGGTACCTGAAGGCCCTTGTGGGAGTGGGGGTTCTCTTCTCCGGATGGCTCGTGTACGAGTTTATTCGGCACAACCCGTCTATTAAGGGAAAGCTCGGTCGATGTCTGCCTTTTATATCGAGAGGTTAGCGTGATGAATCAAGTCGCGAGCGCGGCTATTCGCCGGAGAGTCAAGCAGGTGACGAGCCTGAAACATTCAGAAGCAATGTGTGAGAACTCTGGGATATCAGGGCGTAGTTTTGGGTCACTGGCAAGCGCGTCGAGAGAGAATGACTCCGTGAGAACACTTCCTCTAACTGCTACCGCAGATGGTGCGGTCTGTTGCTTATCAAGCACCGTATGGCTCATATTCCGCATAAGTCTGCATGCTTATCCGCCTGACAAATTTAGAGAAAGGGACCGTTGCGGAAGGAAAATAGCTCACGGCCAAACTGAGAAAACGTGCCAGTCTGGCAATCGAAGCTCGTCAGCGACCCCATGATGAAGTCAGAGGAGAGTCTCATAACAGCCGTTCCTGAGCATCTCACGGATCTGCCGTTCGATCCTGACCATTCCTCCCCGGATGTTTTTCCCGGCGGGGCTTATAAAGGGCCCCAGCAGCGTCACCTGAATCCACGTGGTCCCTTTAAGCCAGACCCTGTTTTCCCACTGCTCTACGTTCCTGCCATAGGGTCCTTGGGGTGCCTTATTGAAAGAATTCGTGCCGAATAAGCTCGATCCGCCAATGCCATAGATCTTCCAGTAACCAAGCCGTCTTCCAGTCAATCCGCCGATCCAATACAGACGCATGCACCTAAGCCGAACCGGAAGAGCCCGGCGCAGCGCCTGTGCATGGGCCGTTCTGGCGTAACCAGGGCATCGTAGACGCGTGGTCGGACTCAGCATGCTCGAAGAGGGAAAATCCCGCAGTATGGTTCTCGATCCCTCCATGAGCGATGGCAGTTCGTTTCAGCTGGCGTAATCGCGGCATGTTGGGATGCGCGTTGCCTGATCGACCCAGATGGACGTCCGTGTCTTGTCGCTTTCGGACCAGGTACTATCTCGCTGCTCTCTACTCCATCTGATTTCCCCTGGTCTCGAACGGAATCGTTGACTTCGGCCCAAAAGCCGGGGTACCTTGAGACGGGAGGAGGGGCTCCCCAGTGGACCACCTTCTCACAAGGGTGTTGCGAGACACAGGGGCACATCCATGGCAGACGAACTCAAGGTGGTTCATCCATGGGCACGTCATCGGACAAGGATTTCAGCTCCGCATCAAGGAGGGTCAGAGAATCCAGGACCCATTGCTGCCCGCCGAAAGGTCTGGGCGGTTTGCCGAAAGCCTTTCGATAAATCCAGACAATGTCGAAACACATCTCAAGGTAGAGACCTGCCATCTCGGGGTTTTGCTCCACAATGGCATCCGAGGGTTCTCATAAATGGCTCGGTATATTTCCGGCTGTTCTTTTTGGAATTCGTCAAGCATGGTCGTGATATCGCTGTCTGACAGCATCCGTCCTCGCGCCAATATCCTGTCTATCTCTTTTTCGGACAGTGATCTCATGGGGCAACCGTCAGCAACGCAATATCCTGAACCATCTGCGGCGAATCCAAGATTTCCTGTACCCCGAGGATAAGCGAGTGCGATCTCCTGCAACACCGGAATAGTCACTCTGCCGCGAGTCACTTACAACCTTCTGCGGTCACTCAGCCAGTTTCCGACCATTCTGCTGAGCCTACCGCAGAGCCAATCAATGGTGATCAGCCGCGGCAACGTGGGCCAATGGGGCCCAGCCCAGCTTCATGTTCCGCGTCCAACCGGTCTGCCTCACTCAGCATCCATTCCACTCCTTCTTCATCGAACCCTCCATGGCTACGCATGAAATCCGCAGCCTTTCTGTAATACTCCGCGGCCTTGGCCCTATCTCCTTTAGCCTCGTACACCATCGCGAGCCGGTCGAGTCCATCAACTTGGTCGGGGTATTCCGTGAGGAGTCGTTGGCAGACTGCCTCTGCCTCTTCAAGTTGGCCTGACCGAATTAGGTCAAGCACGCTATTGGAGAGCTCATCGAGCACGTCGATTTCGTCCACCCTCCCTGCTTGAGCCACGGCGAGTCTGTTCTCCTCATCTTTCCTAAGGCAGCACTTCTTGTATTTCTTTCCACTGCCGCAGGGACAGGGTTCATTGCGCCCTATCTTGTGACTCGTTACAGGCTCTTCATGATGTTGACGAGCAGCAATAGTCGGTAGCTTCAGCTTCGCAAACTTTGGTCCTTTCATTTTCGGCTTCCGCTCGGGTTTTCCCGGGGGCTTGAAACAGGCCCACCATTCCATCTCATGTGTCGTATCGGTAATCAGAGTGTAGGAACGACGACTTCTCAACTGGCGAAGAGCTTCGTCCTTGCCGAGATCCAGCGCCCGTTGCGCGTCGTCGAGGCTGATGAAAAACGGTTCGACCAAATCGTCCCGATAGCATTGCTCGATGTCATGGTAGAGTTCTTCGGGATAGAGATCGGTGCTAGCGGAAACAAGACCGTCCCAAACGTGGGAAAATTCTCTCCGAATCCCTCCGCTGAAAAGCTCGTGAAAATATCCGATGACCTCTTCTCTCGGCTTCTCGCCACAAGCCACGAGCGTAACAAGTGCTCGGAGGGCTGCCTCGCGCACGTATTCGTCCAGATTCTCGTTTTCAACCAGTGACTTGATAAGTGAGTCATCGCCGCATGACACGGAAGCAAGGATGCGACACAGGTCTTCCGTTACGACATCCCCGGTCACATCGATGGCAGCACTGCCCGGTATTGAGAAGAACTGAACAATGAGGGGATACGCTCGCGGCTCCCGAAACTGGGCCAGCAGATACATCGCATACAGGTGAAGCATGTAGTCAGGCCGGTCGGTGATGTCCGCGAAACTCTTGATCGACCTTTCCAGAGCTGACAGCAGCTCAGGAATCACCGCATCACGATTATCCACGGCGTCGGCCAACGCCTGCCGCGGGAACGGTCCTCGATGATACACCAACTCCGCCAGGATTTGTCTCACTTCCATGCGTATGACCTTTCGCAAGCCCCTTCTCGGGTGAAATCTGTTTCGTCTTTCTCTCTGGTGATCCAGAAGCTCAGAAGCATAACATAGTGACGGGAGTGATGTTAAGATCCTTACCCTTAGAAAGAACGAAGCATGAAGACCGTCTGATCGAAGAGCATCGCGTATAAGCCACCCAGACCGATTCTGCGCGATCTTCTATATCCGGGCATGGGTGCAGTATTCGAAACTTCCGGCCCGCGTCCACTCCGTTCTGGTTGCGCGAGAACGCTCTTCTCGGCAAAACCTGCCAGGATTCATTCGGTTCACCGTCGGCAGACGCACTGACAAAAAGTTTGTTCCGCATCGGCGGAAGAACTGCAAATCAGTTCGCGTACAGAAGGATCAAAGCGGAAGCGGCCGAGGCTCTTCCGTTGCGAATTCTTTCAAAAGGGCACCCCAGGGACCGTATGGCGGGAACGTCGAGTAATGGGAATCCTAGGTCTGGCTCAAGGGGAGCACCTGATTCAGGTGACAGTCCTGATACCTTTTGTAGGCCAGGCCGGGGAGAAGATCAAGGGAGTAATGAATAGGATCGATACGCAGTTCCGTGAGATGCCCAAGAAGACCTGCTGCGAGGCTTTTCGCTGACTTCGACATTGCTTTCCACCCGAAGGCTCCTTTCGATATAAACCCGCCGTAACGGCTGCGTCCTCGTGAAGATTCAGGCGGGCGAGGTTCCCTTTGGTCAAGTCGCGTGGGCACCACCAGTATGACCGAGGCATTTGGCCTTTCATGTGATGCGGTGTTTACTTTGACATGGGTGCATAATGCTCCGAATTATGCCATTTAGCATTCCAACAAAAGTGAGGCTCCACGCCAATAGTGCAAGGCAAATGAAGTAATGTGGGACAATCCGTAAGAAACTCAGTTCGGGCATCATGGCGAGGTGAGCCGTGCACGTGGTGTACATACCCAGAGGGAACACCATGCCCCAGTGCTCGGGCGTATAAGCGAGTCTCACACGCTTCACGAGGTACCGCCACGCACCAAGCAGGAGCAAGAGGGGAATCCACCAGGTTGCCGTTGCCCACGAGAAGATGGTGAATCCGATGATAAATGGCCTCAAAGATTGCAGGAGTGGCGAAATGCTGGCGTGCTCTATCAAGGTGGCTCCAGCAAGCGTAATGATGGCCACCGCTCCCATGTTTATCCAGTATGGCGAAGTAAATGCTTCCGGGGCTAAGACAAAGAAAAGAAGGTGACCTCTCAAAAAGTCCGGGCGGAGTTTGTGGTCAAGCGCAGAATTTGGGTGGCTGCTGTTGAGGGGGCGGGGTATGTGGAGCCGGGGTGTGTACGCCAAGTGATTCGAGTCGCCGGATAATGAGCTGGGCCAGTGGCAAGATCCAGTTGGCTCCGGATAACCTGTCGTTGAGGAAAGCCCAGAACCCCACCGCAAGCTTTCGGCGCGTTTTCTTCAGGCTCGCGAAGGTATCACGACAGCGGCGTCCGAGATCGCTACGAGTAGAAACCGCTGATGAGGCGCTTTTTCACGTATTCCCGTATGTCCGTCTCACTGGTATTGTTGTGCAAGGGTATGTCGGGCCTCTCCAGTACCAGTAAGAGTTCGGGCTTATTCTCGCGTATTCTGGCGAGCGCCTGGTTGAGTCTTGCATAACAGGTCCGGGTGCTGAAGATCTCATCGAAACGCTTCTCGAGCTTCTCCTTGGTGGGTGTGTCGGGACGGTCTCTATACACTTTAAGTTCGCGGTAAAAGTCCCATATTTGGGAGCGTATGGACCCAGGGGCTTTGCGCTGTTCATCATTGAACCCTGTGCGCTTGGTGATCGCACGCTCTGCGTGTATCCAACACAGTCCGTGGAGCAAGAAATCAAACTGGCCGGCATCGTCGCTGAGAACGACCAGGTCCGGATGAGTTGAACGGTGCCCCAGTATACTGCCCAAAAGGGTGCCTTCCGTAGCAATACGGATATGCCGCGTGTCGATGAAGCCCAAAGACTCAAGAAACGCCTTCCATTCCGCCTTGCCTTCACATACGGCTCTTCCGGCCGTGATCAGTTTCTCAAGGCATGCCTTGGGCAGCTTTTGTGCATGCATGTACACAAGTGCCGCGGCGTTGAGCACATAATCGGGGTATCTCGCGCGGAGAATCTCGAAGAAGTTGATCCTGCTCTTGGAACTCGTACTCTCAAACCAGGCGAACATCTCATTGCCGATCTGGGTGCAGTAGCCGTTCTTGCCCTTATGACGTGCGCCGGTGTCATCCACGTTCACATAGCCCGACACCTTCAGGCCGACCCGGAGAATCTCTTCTTTTTCCTCATGGAATGGTCGCTTGCCTTCAGTAATGATCCTGTTGATCTGTCCAGCTGATATATCGACGCCCATTTCACGGAGCTGTTCCAAGATCAGGGGCTGAGTCACGTGACAATGGTGGTATTGGTAAAGAATGAAGCTGTGCAATGAGACCGCAAAATGCCCCTGTTTCCTGACCTCATCCGGAAGTGCGGCTATAATCTGCTCCCCTGAAGGGGCTATCCAACGCTCTCGGAGGTAGAGAGTATTGCGTGGCTGCACGAGGAGGCCTTGCACGGTGAACTCCTCGTAACCTTTGAACCTGCTCCCCTGCGGAACATTATCGGCCCTTAGGACATGCCTCTCATGGATCTCAAGCTTGTCTGTCTTCTTTCTCTTGGCAGAGCCCGGACGTTTGGCCCTTGGCTCCGTCTTCGTTTCGTCAGAATGCCCCTTTTCGAGGACGGACGGTTTGATCCTGGGCCTCGGGTTGTCGCCCTTGAGTCTGGCTATCTCGTCTCTCAGTTCCTGAATCAGCTCCTGCTGGATCTGGATGATCTCCAAAAGAGCCGTCATCACAGGAGTGCGCTCCTCTTCAGGAATGTGAGGGATTTTCAGCTTCGTGCCAATGCCCCCTTAAAACATATTTTCACCCGTTTGTCGCGCCCTTTTTTATGGCCGCCTGCTGTGCGGCAATTACACTTGAGCGTCAGCGACAATTAGACTTGTGCATGGAGCCGAGCGAGACAGTCTGATATGAGGGTCCGATTTCCGAGAGGGAGGACGGGCATCGATTGCAGACGACAGACGCTCAAGTGAGAAAGCTGATGAAGGAATATCGGAAGAGTGGAAAGATCGGAGCATCAGGTCTGAAGGCGAATATGAGCCGTAATACGGCCAGCAAGTACATTAGGGAGGAGAAGTCGCCTTCGGAGTTGAACAAGCCGCATACGTGGCGCACCCGATCGGATCCTTTTTCAGAACACTGGCCAGAGGTAGAGCAGCGCTTGAGGAAGGCTCCGGAATTTGAAGCCAAAACGTTGTTCGAGGGTCTCTTGGCACGATACCCCGGTATGTACGAGGAAGGGCAGCTCAGGACCTTTCAACGCCGAGTGAAGCAATGGCGGGCACAGGAAGGTCCGGATCGTGAGGTGTTTTCTAATCAGCAGCATCGACCGGGCGAAGCATTCCAGACCGATTTCACCTGGGGGACCGCACTGGGGGTGACGATAGGGGGAGAGCCGTTCACCCAAATTTTCTGCCACGTGGTATTGCCGTATTCGAATTGGCAATGGGCCACGATCTGCCGGACCGAGTCTCTGGCAGCTCTGAAAAGGGGGGTTCTTGCTGCGGTGCGCCTTTTGGGGAGGGTTGCGAAGTATCACCAGACTGACAATTCGACCGCAGCTACGCACAACCTGACGGGGGGAATGAGAGCGTTTCACGAAGAATATGTCGAGTTTATGCGAGAATTGGGCCTGGAGCCCAGGACGATCGCTCCTGCACAGAAGGAGCAAAATGGAGATGTTGAGGCGCTTAACGGAGCCCTGAAGAACAGGCTCAGGCAACATCTCCTCTTTAGAGGCTCAACCGATTTCGAGAGTATAGAGGCGTACGAACACTGGGTGGGGGGCATGCGTCGAACGAAACACCTCTTGAGATGAGAAGGAGGATTCTGGACCTCTGCGAATCAGGTTAGACAGCTCCGCATCCTGGGGAAATGGGGCGCAGACGGACGGAAAAGAATGACCTTGGGGGGTTGCCCGACATGTGGCCGAATAGGGGGAACTCGGCATACGAATCAATAAGGCGTGGCACGAGAGTCGATTCGCAGGTGCAGGGGACACGATCGAGGGGGCTTTTCAGGTCCGGGGAGACCACAAACGATCTGCCGAAAAGTGAGGTGGTGGATTATGCCGAGAACACGCTCTCACGGTTCCGTCAAAGTCTTTTCGCTTGCAGAGCGTGGTTGAGGGTAGTAGTACGAAGGGACGGGGGAATGTTGGGGGGATGCCAGTCCGTCAGGGGAGACGGGTGTTTTTTTGTGCCTGAAGCCTGTTTTTTGGGGGAATTCGGGGCAAAGGTATCGCTGCGGTGGCTATCGCGCCACTGTTTCGGGTCTGGCGAGGTGTATGTTACAGACCAATGACCCTGAGTGCGAGATGCGTTTTGAACGCAAATGACCTGAGGGTCTTTGCAATGTTCGTTGCGCCGCATCTGCGGAGGATGCTGATGACGAGGTTCCTGAGTGATGCCATCACTCGCGGGCCCGCACCGGTTCTGATCTGAGAACGGTCTTCGTCGAAGGTCACATCGCGGACCCAATGGAGTCGGTTTTCGATGCTCCACTGGCCGCGGTTGAGTTCCAGTATCCGTTGGGGGGAAGCCTGTGCGGGGGACAGGCTGGTGATGCCATAGACCGTTTCGGAAGATTCCTTGTTCTTGCGGAGGTGCGTTACGTTGCGGCGGATGCAAAAGACCTGACGCACATAAGGGAATTCCAGGAAGTCGTTGAGCTCTTCACTGGTCCATATTGACCGGACTTCTATTCGTCCGTGGCCTTTGTCCGCTGTCTGATAGTGAGGCTGGGCATCGGTGAGGTTGAGATCTTCGATGTGTGTCTTGAGGGTAGGCTGGTTATCCTTGACCGTGAAGACATAGTCCGCTTTTTTTTCCTCGACCAGGTACCGGGCCGTGTCTTGTTGCGTATGCAAGGCATCCAGGGTAGCGACGCTTCCGGCCATGGGGACAGGATCGAGCAGCTCACGTACCACTTTGATTTCATTAGTCGTACATGGCACCTGCGCTTGAGCGACGACGGTCGCTTGTTGATGGAGGAATGCGGCGAGGAGATGCATTTGCCGACCGTCTGAGTTGCGTGCTCCCTTGAGGGTTTTGCCGTCGACAGCAATGGCGACCCCGTCTCCCATGATAGATTCAAGCCAGCCACTGATGGTGCGGTCCACGGCATTGCCATCGAGAGACTGGAGGAAGCGACGGATGGCCGGTTCGCTGGGTGCTTCATAGAGATCTGTCTTTTTGCTTCGTCGGCATCCCAGTCGCTTGAGCATCTTCTGCGTGCAGGCTTTTCCCCATTGGGCCATGGCATCGAAGCTTCTGGCTCCGCAGATGATGGCACACACCGCAACAGAAAGAATGGCCAGTCTGTGATGACGGATTCCCCGTGCCATGCGGGAGTCAGGGATGGTGAGCAGGGCTTTGTGGAGCAGAAATGCGTCATTTTCGGAAAGTTTCATGGTGGTAAGCCTGGGTTTGAGAGGTGGCTGCAAAGCTGGGTCTGCGAGTCTTCGCAGAGCATCCTGTCGAAGGGGTCGGACAAAGACCGATTTGATGCGACCGTGATGGGTGTAGATGTCGTGATTCTTGGCAAAACCTCGGGTGTTCCCGAGAAAGGTCCAACCGGCAGCTCGGTAGCAGGTGCCTCGATACAGCTCCGGATCGACAAAGGTTTCGGCAATCCAGATGGGGTGGCCGTGAGAGAGCTGCCAATCATCGGACAGGCGTCTGAGGTTGAGAGCAAGAATGCGTGAGGCAAGATGAGGTACGCGCACACCGGGCAGGATGAGGAAGCGGCAGTTATTTGCGAGCAGAGGGAGCCGTTGGAGCTTGACGGCTGGCGTCCACCCAATCCACCGATCTCGCACACCGCACTTCAGCGCTGCACTGGACCATCCCAACAGAGCTACCCAGCGGTCCTGATGAACTGCAGCATAGCGCAAGGATTCTCCGATCATTCCATGGAACCCGAGGTAGTGATGCTCCTGCATCAAACCGTCCCAAAATGGTTGCTCTGTAGCGCTCACTGGACGGACTTCAACGCCCCTCACTACTTCCCTGTCTTGTGGCGGTGATGAAGAATTATGCCGATCCATGCCCCACTTCATAGCGCATTCCGGATCCGATGTCCAGAAAAAGGCGGACATGCCTGCTATTCCAAAAAGCTATCGCCCACTATGACTTGGTCCTGAACACGCTCTTGACACCGAGGCCGAAACCTTGTAGAGTGGCGACTCGTGGGGATGTAGCTCAGCGGGAGAGCACCGCGTTCGCAACGCGGGGGTCGAGGGTTCAAATCCCTTCATCTCCACCAATGAATTCAGTCGGTTAGACTCTATCGTCCCTCACGGGACACGGCGTTTCGCCGGTCCAGTTAACACCCAGTTAACATTTTTTCCAAGCCTCTCCGGGGAGTGCCGTCCCCAGAGGGGCTTTTCCTTTTGGACACCAAGATTTCGGTCTCGCCATGATCGAAGGTCATTGCGTCTATGGCGGAGACCAGCTCTTTGTCACTTATCCTGCCGTAGCGTTCGGACACCAACCTCTGCTTGGACGAATGGCCGAGGATCGATTCTCGAATCTCGGGGTCCATTCCGGACCGACGCGCATTCGTCTTCCACGTATGTCTCAGGTCATGGAACCTGGGCCAAGGCTTTGTCAACTCCAGGGCTTCGCATGCCCTGGGCCATGGATTCCTGGCCGTTTCCAACAACAAGGGTCTCACGCCCTTCCGATCCCAAAGTACAAACACGTCATCGCACCAAAGCACGGGTACCCTCATTGCATTTTCCAGAATCGGAACCAGGCTTCGGTGAATGGGAACCCTTTTCCAGTGGCCCTCCTTCGTCTCGTCCGGGGAAAGTGTGATGATCCTTCTGGACAGATCAATCCCCTGCCGTTTGAGACTCAGGATCTCGCCCCGTCGCATTCCCGTGTAGAAAGCGGTCCATATTATGGCGCCGAACCACTCCGGGCACTCAAGAGCGATTGCCTTTACGTCCGGCAAGGATATGTAAGCTTCACGCTCGCTGCTCTTACGGGAGAGCTGTTCGACCAGACGTACCGGATTGACGCTGACGATCTGCATTTCAACCATGACCCCGAAAAGACGGCTCAATGTACCTGTCTCCCAGTTCACGGTGGTCGGCCTTGCGCCATCCGCCAACCTCTCGGCTTGGTACATCCTCACTTGCGGTGCCCATATTTCCTTGATGGGCGTCTCTTTTCCCAGGATCCGCACAATGTGCCTCAAGCACAAGATGTAACGGTACCTGGCCTTGCAATCCCTGATGGACGGATAGTTCAGGAAAATCTCCACCGCCCGCCAAAGGGTTACTTCCTTTTGCGGCGCTTCGTCTAAACGAAGGTCTCCCGGAATCTCCCATCCCTGGTTCTGGAACATGCGGACACACACTTCTCGACTTTCAGGTTCAAGCCCTCGGTAGTCACCGGAACGGCAGGCCGTGAGAAGCGCCATTTCGATTTCCTTGGCCCGAGACTTCGTTCGAGCCGTGGTCTTCACCCCGATCAACCTGTTTCCAAAAGGCCTGATCAGGAGGAAGAACCCTGTCTTTCGCTTTTCTACCGACATAGTGAACGTATCTCCTTTACGAGATCCGTCCCAACATCCCCAGCTGATTTCCGTCCATTACCCCCTTTCTTGGGAGGTGATTGTACTGGCCTGGGGTCTCTCTTGTCAACGTGTACGGCGGTGCTCTGGGACCGGATGTATTCTTGGACCTGTTCGTGAGTGAACCGGCGGTCGCGGGGGGTGACTTGGACGCATGCGAGCTTTTTTTCACGGACGAGCTTGTGGACGGTTTTGGTGCTGATACCCAATATGGCTCCTACCCCCTTTGCCGAAAGCAATGAGGGAATGGGTACGGGGATGGAGTCATGTCCGTATTGGTTATCGAGCGTCATTGTTCCGAACCTTCGTGCTTTCCGCCGCAGGGGTCTTCATGGACTGTGCCGAAAAGAGATCGCCAGGGGCGCTAATAACAATTTCTTGCGGGTCTGCCGCCGAGACTCGTTCCAGGGGCAGACTTCGTTCCAGAAGAAGCGCCTATCCTTTGGGGTGGTAACTCTCGGGAGGCAGTCAGGCCTCGCCGGCAGGGAACATATGACCTGACTGCCGTTCAATGGAGCCTCCGCCTGTTACCCTTTGAGTTCGCACCCGCATTTGGCGCATACATAGCTCGGATTCTCGTCAGGGTGCTGAAGCTCTACGTTCTTTTGACTGATAAAGAAGGTCTCATTTCCGCATGACTGGCATTGGAGACGCCCTTCGTGATTTTGGCCCCCTCCCGGTTGCTCGCTGTTCAGGGTAAGCCATTCCACCAATTTTTCTTCGCCACGCACTTCCGAGCCGCTTTCAAACTGCAGCACATGGTCGCATTCCGCGCAGGCGAAAAATTCGTCGTCTTCATAACCGGAACGGTCATAGTGATCCTCATCGTAGTCCACATTGAGGGAACCGTCCGGGAGGCACGCATAGACTATGCGGCTACCGGGCAATGCGGGAGTATTTTCCTCGGTTCCCTGGGTCTGGTCTGGCTCACAGGCAACCGCCTTAATGAAATTGCGGCGCACATAACCGGGCGAGCCTCTGAATATCAACTCGGACCCGCAGTCAGGGCAGGTCGGTTGGCGGAGTCTCACCTGGGGAGTTGCATTGGACTTGGCGCTGCTTGTCTTTTCGTCTTTGAGTTTCATGGTTGTTCTCCTTTACTATCACGAGGGGGCAGCAATGGCTCTGGTGAGACCCTGCCCCATCCTCGGGTATGCCTATGATGAGGCTCTCCGCTACTCCGTTCTGGGCTCCTTCGAAAGCCTCAAGAACTGTTCCCGCAAGATGTCCGCTCGCGTTAATCCGAGACCAGCTTCCGCGTCCTCAAAATAGCCTTCAACGATCCCTTCAGCGCCACGCCTCGCCTCAACGAAACTTCGTCCTTCTCCGACGAGGGATTTGACCCAGAGCAGAATAAGGGCGTCCAAGCTGTCGTAAAGCTCGATGGGCTCTTCCGCTATGCGGGTGACGGTTACTGCCGGATGAAACTGTCCGCCCTCTTTGCGAAGTCGTCCGATGAATTCCACGGTGACTTCACATCTCTCTGCCAATTCTTCCACGGTGTACAGTGACAATTCTCGTTGCCTCCTTTATGATGGCCCCCGCGCGCAGGAAAGCTGGTGGGGGAGTTTCCAAATGTGGTCTTTCTTGGTTGATGTCAGATCGGTGTCGCCTGGGGAGAGGCGGCTGAAACGACGGATTTACCCTACTGCCATCGGGCGGCGAATCAGAAATCTGAGAATCCGCTGTCTCCGTAGTTCAGGGCATCCTTTACGGTAGCTATGGCTTTCCAGATGGGCTGTCCCTCCAGCAGACATACATCCTTCCACGGATATCCTCTGCCGTTGCTGATCACCAATGCTGTTGCGTCCACCAGGTACACGGTCTTGTACACAAGTAACTGGTCACCGGACTGCCTGAAGAGCTGGTCGGACAGCTCCCGCCTCTCTATCAAAGCCTCCATCTCGTCTTTGGGCAGGAATCGGTCGAGACCGGAATCTTCCCACCGGACCCACTCCCGATCGTTGTCATCCATCTCCTTCCATTTGGCGATGTCCTGCTCTATGTGGAGTTGTTTTGACTTCGCATAGTCTTTTCCGATCCCTGTGCTGCTCTAACCTGCTCAGCCATTCCTTTATTGTTGCTGGGATTGCGTCCATGGGCCACTTTCCTCGCTAGTGTTTTTAGTGGCCCAACCATTGACCCGTTCGGGCGAGGCCCGCCCCTCGGTTGACAAGAGGCGGAAGCCCTATTGAGTCGTGCATTAACGCCGACGGCGGAAAAGACTCTATTCTGGCTTCTTCTTACCTGATGTCCGTTTCTTGGCCGTCGAGCCAGGTCGGACAGGAAAACTGAATTCCGTGAACAAGGTATCCCCGGTGTAGATCACCTGGGGTTCTTCAAAAGTGTATTTTCCCCCGACCAGCCTTACCTGCTGTAACCCAAATAGGTAGCTGTGCTCATCACGGGCAACCACCATAACGACTTCGGTGGGCCCGGCGTGGAATTCGGCTTTGTCCTTGTTAGGCAACTCCAGCCAGGCGAGCATCATGGCAGACGCTGCACCGTTTTCCCCTATCACCTGCCTCAAGTTCTTCTCTGTCAGGACTCTCTCTGTAGGTGACCAAGTGGTGAAACTGAACCCGGTGATGAGCGTTCCGGTCGATTTCGGCGAAAAGACCAAGAAGACTGGCCTTAACTCACCAGTGGTACATAGACAGCGGCGGCCCTCCTCAAGGAGCCGCTCGACCCTCAAAGAAAGTTCCCCCTTTGCTACCGACACGGGAAACGATTTGCTGAAACCGGCATCTGGGGTCCAGTGCTCCCTGTCGATTCCAACGATTTCGTACCGCTGCAGCTTGGTGTCCTCGTCCAATTCGCTGTCGTGCGCCCTGTTCCCTTGTGCGACCTGAGGAGGACACATGCGTTCCTCGATGAGCACACTTACAAGGCCTACGAAGTCAGTCTCTGATTGACTGGACCGCCTGACGAGCCATTCCCAGTTGTTCTCGCCAATTCCGAAGTCTTCGCATCCAGAGCTGAGATACGGCAGGAACTCTTCGTATATAGCCCCAGAGCCCCAAAAGATCCTTACGCACCAGCTCAGGGTCATCAGCCAAGAGACAAAAGCACGCCGAAGATCCACCGGATCATTTCCCGATTGATACTTCTCTGCCAAGCGCTTCAATCCGTCGAGCAGAGCGTCCCGCTCCTGTGGACGCCCGACCTGATCTACCGCGAGGAAAAGTTCTGTCATGACTGAGAACGCTTCTTCTGCTCGGTTCAACCCCTTGACGGCGAGGGAAAGCAAGCCCAGACCGCAGATGACCTCATCCGACGTTGGCCCCAGGTTCGCCTTGTGGATGGCGAGATACCTCTGGATGTGCGGCAAGGCCTTCCGGGTACTCTTTCATCAAATAGTGCATCGAAGCCAGGACCGAGTCGTTGCGAAGCAGCTTCGAGGCTGTCCTCACCATGGGTTTTAATTATTTGGTTCAGGTCTTGAGCGACTTGATCCATGAGATCTCGTATCGCTTGCTTTCCGGCTTCTGTAATTCTATGCGCGAATAACCGTGTCATAGCAATTCTCCTTTAATTGGTGGGCACGCTCCGGCGAGCATTGCCAAGGTGTTCTTGAGACGTTCCCGGGCAAAGGCCGCAAGGGCCTTGCCCGGAATACTGTGCGAGTCACTCCTGCGGGCTGGCTGAATGGGCCTTGAGCCACGCGACCAACTCTTCCGCAGTCTCAACAGGACTCCCGTCGTCGTTGGCCAGTTCGTGACCTTTCAAACACCGATACGTCGGATTCGCTGAGTAACGCGTGTGGCGGATGGGAGTTAGGGCAATCTCGGCTTGCTCCTCCTCGTCAGTGTCCCCAGGGATCGTGTAGACAGCTCGCACCTCTTGTACGAGCTCGATTCCTGTTTCGGTACTCATAGAGACGGGTAGATTGGCAAACCGGGCAACTGAAGTTCAGGTACTTGAATCTCCTGACCTTCAGCCACAACCCGTTCCATCAGCTGTTCACTGGTGGACGATAAGGCGTTGTGGAATTCGTAGCCGCATTCCCGGCAGAAGATCGCGAGTTCATCATCACCATCTAGCTCGACCCTGCCGCACCCCTCGTGGCCATCACTCATCATCCCGAAGAAATGGCTGCGATGAAATACCCCGAAGTCGCAAAAACTCAGGCCGTCCTCCCCACACGCGGGGCAGCTCCTAACCCGGTGGAATACCAAGGGCGTTGCCTCCGTTTTTCGTATTGTCGGCCCGGTTAGTGCAGTTGCCGTCTTCAATCCCTACTTTGGGCAAGTCTTTTTCCGACATGGGTAATCTCCTTGTTGCTGTGTCGCGTTGTTCGTGCGAGCCTCGCGTGCTCGTAGACTCTGAAGGCGCGGCTCGACACACGTGAAGTTCCTATGCGCTTTCAGACGCACCTATCGATGTGCTCGACATGCTTGGTTGGTGTGGTTTGTGGGGACAGGGAGCATTTCGTAACACTCCCCGTCCTTCCGCGGGACTTCTCAACATACCCGTGGATCACACGTTGCTTACGTCAGCCGCTATAATCGCCTCTCGATCCCTGAGCCAAGCTTCGCAGGGTTCACCGGACTCAGCATCGTCGTGGTCATCGAAGATCGCTATGAGCTTGGCGAATTCTTTGACGATCTGCCACCTGTGATAGTCTAAGCATCGCAGCTCATAATCGAGAAATTCGTTCTTGTTTTCGAGCGGTTGACAGCTGCACCACTCCGTGGGACTGTCCCAGAAAGACCGGATCATGTCAGCTGTCTCCCCGAAACTGTCACATACAAGACGGAGCAGCCTTTGTGAATGCTCGTCAGGATGCGGTTCGACGGAGTCATCGCCGCTTTCAATCACCTGACGTCGCTTCTGGGCATATTCGTTTAGCGCCGGGGATTTGATTCTGAGCAGCGCATGTGCGATTTACAGGTTTCCCAGCAGATTGGCACATATTTCGGTGACGGCCTCTGCATCGCTTTCTGACGATTCGATGATGTCTTTGGCCCTGCCGCCTGCCAGCCAAGGACCGGTTACGTCCCGAAGCACCGCAGCGGTGAACATAAGCCTTCGGAAGGTCGCTACGGATCGCACCATCAGCTGTGCGTGTGTCAGTTCATTGCTTTCGTGTTCCTTGTTCATGATGGAACTCCTTTCCATGAGGATAAGTGGCTGTTATTGTGACCGAATGTTGCATACGTCATTAGGCCGCAGCTGTCTGGTTGGCCTTGTTCTCAGTCTTCCAAGACCTTGTCTTCAGTTCGACTCACACAGCAGCGAAGATTTTTATGTGATGTTCAAAGTGCTTTTCACTTGCCGAAGATTTGAAGTTTAGGTCGAGTGTCAATTCTTCGGCAAGTGTACCAGATCCTCAATGATTATGTGTTAGGGGGTCAGGGAAGCTTTACCTGACTCCTGTTCTTTCTGATGCTGCTTTTCTACGAAGTTCTCCCGTAGATTAGCTTCCAGCTGCTTGAGCATTTCCTCGGAATCCCCTAGGGTTTCCCGGAACTTCCCGCTGAAATCCAGTAACTGTGCTATTTCCGTGTGGTCCAACACAGCGGACCGGTCTTTATCTTCGAGAAAGCCCTGTACGTCTTCATCGGAAGTCAACCGCACAAACTCGCGAAGTTGCCGGATCAGCGCCCTGGCTATCTGTTTGTCTTGGGAAGGTGTCTTCCCAAGCATGGTGTCGATACGTTTCTTCAACTCGTTGGATGTGAGCCTATTCTCGTTAGCGGCCAAAGCCTGCTCCAGCCTTTGTTCCTGCTTTTTTAGGCGGGCAATCTGGAGCAGATGCTCGAAATGTAAATGGTCCAAGTGATATCCACGCTTACGCAACTCCATGTCCACCGCGGCAGCCTTGACACAATTCGTCAGTATCTGCCGGGTGAAGGGAATGTCGTCACGCTTGGCCAGGTCGTTTAGCGAAGTGTCCTTGTAGGGGTTCCTCGAAAAGGCTTGGCTTTCATCACTGTCAAAGTAAACGGCCAGCAGGTAGTACCCGATGAGCAGGTACGCATGAAAAATCGTCGCGATGATAATCCCTTTGATTTCCTGTGCGACCTGATCGACTGTAGCCCCGTACAGACCATTGAAAACACCGTTCTGCTGCATGTCGAAAGGGCTGGCCCACACCACCTGGCCTTTGTTCTTGCCGGTGAAACGGTCCATGATCCAGGCAAATGAATCATCTGCCGATTCGTGGAGCTCGCTTGGCTCCATCTTGGCCGTTTCGGAATTGGGAGCCGGGTCCGATCCGGGCGCATCCGGCGGGATCGGCGGTTCCTGTGATTCCTTCTCTTTAGGCTCGGGCCGGCTTATAATTTTGGCCGGCACAAAATCGTTATTTTTCATCCTGTGACTCCGCCTGTAGGGTGGCAGTGCATCACGCGCACTGTCGGAAGGGGAGGCACAGGGGCCGTCAGCGAGGATGTTCCAACATTCCTAATCAAGTGAAGTTAAAGGATGAATGATGAGGTCGTCCCGGCTGAGGTAACTCCCGTACCCCGGGGTTACTGTTTCAACTGCCTGACAGTTCATGTCGATGCCTGCCGAAGAGAGCGAGGGCTGTCAATTCTTGGGCCAACGGTGCTGCCTAGCCGTACGGAGTGGGCACCGATTGCTCAGTTCCTGTTAGGGGGGTAACACTCGGGGGCTCTTGATGGCCCTTGGCAGCGTCCGTCATCGGAGCCGTTTCACCATTCAGATCACAGGGGCTCACCTCTACTCCGCTCGCCACGATTCCCTGGACTATTGATGTATTTCCGTGCCATCCAGCTTTAGTGAGGCCCGTGGCCCCTTTCCGGTCCCAGGTGACAGCGGCAGCCTCGGGAACCAGGAGCGCCCACACGATCCTCACGTGCCTGTTCTCCGCGCCGGCCTGAGATGCGTTGAACAAAGAGGCCTCCCTTGTGACCTGCATTCCGTGGACCACTGCTCCGACCTTCAGCAGCAAGGGAACATCTTTGACGGGTTTCGGGGTGGAAGCCGCCGGCATGAGGGCAGAGGTGCCCTTCTCATCCCTGCCATCAGCATAGACCCCGTGCGGGATCGGACTCTGGCATGGTCCAGGGTTTCCCTGGGAGGCAGTTAGGAATAAGACCAAAATCGAGATACAGAGCTGTTATCACCTCATGTTTCATCATTTTCTCCTCCTGTTCTTTGTTGTTTGCAGAATGTTTCATGTCGGCCCCAGAAGGTGGTACTGGGCAACGTTCCCAAACTCCAGCCTACCGAGCCGCTGAGAGGGAAGCGGATCTCCTAGCTCCTAAACGGCGGCGTTCCTCTGGACAAGAGGGCCGAGGCCGCTCCAGAGGCACCCTGTTTTGCCCAAAGTCCTTGCAAGCCCGGGGCCATCTTCCTGTCACCAATAAAACCACGTGATTGTGGTGAGTTGCGACTTATGGCGGTTGAGAAATTCTGCAGAAGCTGTCCCGAAATTCTGCTGAACGAGCTGGAAATTCTGCCGAAGGGTTTCCGAAATTCTGTAAATTCTGCTCAGCAGAGTTTTCTGGCCTCACGAGGCATGTCAGGCCCGGCAGGTGCGCGCAGGCCAGCCAAAGATTCGGATGGGGATGGAGACTTGCGAGCCGAAAAGACTTTTACGGGAGGAGCAAGCGATTCTTGGGGGGGCGACCGAGAGGTAAAGAGGGCAAGCCTGCTTCTTACGGTACCGGGATAGCGTGGAGTCGGCCACACCCAAGGCTCTGGCAGCTTCTACCTGAGTCGAGCCCTGCCTAATGGTGTGCCGATCAAAGTTCTCCATCGCTTCTTTGCCTGGGTACCGGGACCTTCTTCGTGCTCGGCCCTGTGGCCAGATGAGTGCCTCCACCAGATCTATAGCGTTTGCGCCAGGACGCGACCGAACGCTGCTTGGAGAGCCATTCGGGCCTGGTCGCCAGTGACTCGGTCTCCCGGTTTTCTCAAAATGTCAGTCACCACCATGAACTCTACTGTCCGCCTCAGATCTAGCAGATTTTCCGGCCAAGAATGATTCACCAACGTCAGCAAGGCTTCGTCCTCCAAGTTGTTGAGCAGTGTGAATTGTGTTCCTCGGTATCGATCACCTGTGGCACGAAGAAAGTCATCCAAAAACAGGACGATGTCCTCCAGGCGTTCTCGAAGAGGAGGCACTCGGATGTACCGAAGCGCACTGTATCGAAGGTCATCATTAACGGATGAAGACGCATCTCGACGCTCCTCGACTTCGGTCGCTGTCAAAACCAGTACCACGTCGGCTCCCCCGATCTCTCCATGCGGCCACTTTCTGCGCATCCCGCCCGTACGCTGCCACTCAGCAAGCCTGTCCCAGATGTCCCCAGCAGCATCGAGGGTTCCCGGATTACGAGAATGCCGCCGTCGGCATCCCAGAACATACCTTGCCCCCCGGGTATGATGCCTTGCGAATCAATGGGACCGTCTCCAAACGGAACCGATGCAATGGATGCGGGATCAGCTTTTCGGCAATCAAGATCCAGGAACGGTTGCCGATGTGCGCATCCCTGATGAAGTCTCTGCGAGAGAGACCTTTTTCCCACACCTTCCTCTCCAACGATCCAGACGGGAGGCAGGGGAGGGAAATCGACCTCCCCATGGTCGGCATGGTACTCGTCATGGTGGTTGATGAACCCGATGCAGTCGTTCACAGCGCGGATCACTCCTTTCATTGCTGAAGAGAATCCCTCCTCAACAAGGAGCGCTATGCTCCTCCCTCCTTCACAAACAGAACTCACAAACTCCCTGACCTGGGCTAGATTCAGTTCACTCATCGCTGAATCCCCCCTTCCGGAAAACACCGACCAAACGTACAAATCGTCGCAAACACTTTGCATGGCCCGATACGGGGTCTTCCCGGCTTCCCACAGCCAGGACTTCGGCATCGGTGAACAAGGCGTACCAATTCTGTCCGCCATCGGGGGCTGGCGGTAGTGCAGGATCGGAACTATCCGATCCTTCCGGGCGGAATGTGCAAGGGCCAAAGAGCATTTGGCCTCCACTGCTACTGGTCCCAACTGCTAGTTCAAGGTCCGCATCATGGGCGCGCGGAGTGAGATCGTGAAACGAAGCTCGTTCCGTCACACTCAAATATCCAAGGTGAGCTTGCTCAGTGGCCCTCAAATGAAACTGTTAAACAGGTCTCGCACAACATTTAAGTCTTCAAGACATGTGTCACGCTACTTTAGACACACTAATATAATGTCGCTAAGTCTAATTAGAGACCCTAATAGGCCCACCAGAGCCGCTCTAAGCTCTTGCAACCAATCCTATTGAATCACCTCCTCAGTCATAGAAATCAAAAGCGACCGCCAAACTAAGTTGCAACCGAACTAAGTAAACAACTTAGCTAGAATTGGTAGGTCGTTGAACGCACCGATAGCGTCCAAAACACATTTGGCTAACCGCCCCACCATCGTCTAAGCAAGCCTGAGCTTACCCTAGACGTGTTGGGATTTTCCGTCTGTCGCGTTCACTGAATGTGGGTACATTTGGAGAGAGTCCTCCTATGGCGGGGATAAGCACGGGGATTCGTGTCGGCGAGAGCTGTGAAGAATTCAGGTTGTTTAATGTTCGCTTCATGATGAAGACCTCCTATCTGCGCAGCGGAATCCACTGATACCTGTACCA
The DNA here is from genome assembly GCA_963760985.1 of uncultured delta proteobacterium. Taxonomy (GTDB): domain Bacteria; phylum Desulfobacterota; class Desulfomonilia; order Desulfomonilales; family Desulfomonilaceae; genus JACRDG01. The sequence continues at coordinate 163,663 of CAVXFM010000009.1, forward strand.
TACCAGCACACCTTTGCAGCGAAAGCAAGAAAAAAATGGCGCGGCAACATCTGGAAATAACGCACTAAAATCCCCTCCCTTGGCATATCGCACCCTGGGCCTAATCCTGCTGACATCCCAAAAACTGAAGCCGCGAAACTATAGGCATTCGAGAAGAAGCAAGGCATTTCACCAAGATGGACGTTGAACGTCTCCCTTTACGGTTCGCGGACAGAGCAGTCGAGCGCGCACGGGTAAAGAACAGGGCACCAGGTTGCCCACAGGGTTCACATCATACGGGACGGGCAGGCAAATACAAGTGGACAAGGCAGCGCGGATGCGATAGAGAGGGGGCGCCGCAGCACAAAGCATTGAGTGGCCGGGCAGCCTCACTTCTGCACAGCAGGGGCCATTGGTCGGAGTTGAACAGGAATGTCGTGGTTCGTCTATATCCTCCGATGCGCCGACCACAGCCTGTATTGCGGGACCACCACCGACCTGATCCGAAGCGTGGAAGCACACTACTCCGGGATCGGGGCTCGGTACACTCGATCCAGACTGCCGGCGCAGCTGGTCTGGTTTGCTCAGACGCAGAGTAAGTCCGAAGCGTTCAAGGAAGAGTTCAGGATAAAACGACTACACAAGGCAGAAAAGGAGTTTCTCGTTGCGTCTCAGGGGAGCACCGAAAATATCCGTTTAGCGGAGAATAGATCACAAGGAGGGATTGCGATGACGAAGGCAGAAATAGTGGCAAAGTTGGCAGAGGACGCGAAAGTTACCAAGAAGGTTGCCGCAGCAATGCTCGACTCACTGGTGATGACTTTGCAAACGAGGCTAAAGGACGGCGGTAAGATTCGCATTGACGGTTTGGGCACCTTCGTGGTGGTAGAGCGAAAAGCCCGTACTGGTGTGAATCCGCAGACACAGGCGAAAATCAAGATTCCGGCCACCAAGGCCCCCGCTTTTCGAGCTGCCAAGGCGCTCAAAGAAGCGGTGAAAGAAGTTCCAAAGAAGGCCGGCAAGAAGGCCAAGTGAATTCCCGGGACTGAAGTTCCGCAATTTGCTCGCGCACACGCCATCTATGCTCAGCATCTTCTGGGCCCCGAGGCTCGGTGTTGTACATTTATGCGCTGGTGCTCGGGGAGCAAGAATGGCATGGCGTACAGAGTCTGTCTCCTGTCCACGCCAGGGCGAGCAGAAATAGATTAAAAGCGACTTCCGCTAGGACCCGGACGAAAATTCTACGTGAGGAGAGAAGATGATAAAGGACGCAAGACAACAGGCAGAGGGCATCTTCCTCGATGCTAATGGCAAGATAACCAACGTCACGATCGCCAAGATGGTGGAAGCGAGTCACTTCACTGTCGGGAAATGGAAGAAAGAGGATGAGTGGACCAAGAAACTGGCAGCAAAATCAGAAAAGCGAGAAAAGAAAGCCGGGTCGAGGCCTCCCAGAAAAAAAGGCGCACATGACCAAGCTCTCAAACTGTATTTGGAGGCAGAGGGAAAGATAACGAACACGGCACTCGCTAGTACAGTCGGGGTGAGTACAAACTCGATTGCCAACTGGAAACGGGTTGAGCAGTGGGCGGCAAAGCTCGTGGAATCCAAAAAAGAGCCGTTGCCCCCAGCCACGCCGTCGGAGGTGCCGGTAACCACATCCCCCGAAACCATTGCCTGGGAGGAGCCGGTAACGGCGCCTCAAATGGAAGTCACCGAAGAGATTGAGGAGCTAGAGATCGACGTGGACAAGTTGGCCTGCCCTGATCACATAAACCGGATGAACAAAAGAATTGACGACCTGCTCGGTCAGGATTACCTTTCTCCAACCGATCTCAGAAACCTTGGCGGAGGCAAAAGAAGCAGTGCTCGGCGCTGTGAGTGCTTATATTGACATCGTAGAGAGATGTTCGGAGGATTGATTTGAGACTGGGGCATTCTGAGGGCATGGACCGTGCCACCTCTTTCCATGCGAATACGGGAGAGTGAATGAGCAAGACAGAGGCATCTTCAAGGTGATTGCTGCCATTTCCTCCCTCTTGGAGTGACGAGGGTCAACCGCGCATGTGCGTGGCAGCTGAAGAGAGAGACGAGTACAGGAAACGTTACGAAGCCACTTCTTCCTGGTGCCTGCATCGAAAATGACCTTTGGGAGGATAAAGGACCGACAGGTGGGGTGAGAAGTTGTAGTATCCATGCGGATGAAGTCCTTAGTGTTTTTTGCCCTGGGAATTTTCTGTAGGCCTGGAATAGGTTTTTTGAGGGTATGCGGAAATCGGCATCAGTATAGGCCCCCCCCCCCGGTCACTTCTTGCAGGCCCTGCCTGTGAGATCTCCCACTCTCGGAAGTTCCGGCACGACCTTCGGTCCATACGTTCCGAGGTGACCGAAAAGGTGAGATATTCGCGTATGCGCGGGGAATAAGAGACCTTTCGGTCTCTACAGCTTGCACGCTATTCCACGTCAATGCATTGCACAATCGCAGGTTTTCGTTGTATCAGCCTTCCGTTTCCTCATCTCCATGACTGTCAGGCAGGAGTCCCTCGTTCTGAAACTGGGCGGTCAAGGCCGCTTCTGCGGCTTCCATCCGTTCCGCCGCGTTCCGCAACAACTGCTCTGTCCTTTGTCCTGACTCTTTGATTCTCCTGCAGCAGACCAGACATTCGCATGGCTCTGGCCTTGAGCATGTTGCGTGTTTCTTCGAGGAACTGTCCAACCACTCCTGAGTCGGGGGGAAGCACGGTAACTGTTCCGTTAGCGGGTTGAAGCGACCAAATCCGTTACGTTGCGAGAGTCTTTCTGCTTGGCCATGTTCGTTCTCCTTTACCACTTCTTACAGTTATCAACGTAAGCGCACTGGGAGCAATGCCAATCTTCCTCGGGATAGAAGGCGTGGTGCTCTATGGCATGACCATACCTGCTTCACGAGCTTCACGAAACTCTCTCTTTCCCGGTTGGGTCCGCATCGTTTCGTACCGTGACAGCTCGGGATTCTTTGTCTTCGTGAGCACGTCGAGCCTCATGGTGAGCTGGTCAGGATCGAATCCCAATGCCCCCACGCCAATGGAGTAGGCTGTGAGTTGCAGATTGCCGTGGACAGCGCTGGCCACCAGTTTCTTCGCAGCAGTCTTCAGGTCAGCCACCGTGACCCTGCCATCGGGAGACTCTTCGATGAGGTCGATGTATCCGTGGAATGGCGGCAGTTCCTTTGCCAGTTGCACCTCAAAGAATTCCTCCACGCCGAGGACACTTGTGTCGGGATCAATCTGGTCATGGAACACGTTGATGAGTTGGATTGCCTTGTTCAGGAGGGTTTCTTCGCTGTCCCCGTTGAAAAATTTGACTCCGTCCGCATTCCGCCATGTGTCCCTGTCCACATCCACCATCTGGTGAGGTTGAAGAGCGTCGCCTTCCAAGCGAGACTGGTAATAGGCGGCCACAGCCTCATGTATTGACGATCCAAAGGCCAGCAACACGGATGAGAAAGCTGGTGGAATGAGGTCCACGTATTTGAGACGGTATTGCAATGGGCAGCTCAGGTACATGGAGAGCTGGGAATACGAAAAGTGGTTGATGGGTCCTTCAGGCATGACTTTACTCCTTTGTGGGAGCAGCACTCAGGCGGTGCCACTCCCCGATGTGAATGGCCTTCTCTTCGTCGGTTACCTTCTTCGCCTGCCCCTGCGTTCGAGACTCCTGTTTCTCCAGTAGTTCCTTTGATGCACGAGTCTGCGCAGCTCTCGGATGAGTTTTCGCCCTCGGGGCTTGGGTTTGGGCATGGGCAGCCAAGTTGTGAATCTGAACATGGTCTTCTCCTTTCATATAGCGGGGCGGGTACACGGTCAGCGTGCGCAGTCTGCGCCTGGAGCGCCCCGCCCCTGCTCTGCTTTTGGTTGTGATGTTGGGATTTCCTTAGGCGGCGACTTCTTGCTGCAAATAGCCGATCAACTTGCTCACGGCTTCTCTCGACAGGTCTTCAAAGCGGGAAACCTCAAATGGGGCCAGCATACTCGCTATGTCCTCTTCCTGGTACTCGCTCGTTTCGTCAGGCATAGAGCGCTCTCGCTTGGGCTTGCGTTGCCGGACCTGGAGCGCCTGTCGAGGTTCTAGATCCGTTTCCCCCTGAGGGTGGATCGATAGCGGCACTTGAGGTTTTTGTCCCAGTTTTGCCGTTGCCCTGCGGGAACATCGTTCCGGCTCTTTGCTGACGGTTTGCTCTCTTTCAGGCTCTGCGGCGGCCACGTGAGAGACTTCCTCAGCAGAAGTGAATTCAAGGCCAAAACCAGCAAATCGCAGCGCCCGTGCTACGCTTCTCGTCTCGGCGAGTTCGATCAGGCTCTCCGCCAGTCTGGCATCCCGTTGAGCATTCGCTGTGCCATAACCGACGAACTGGCCTTTGGTCGTAACAGCGGAGCATTTGAAGATGGCATACTGCCCGTCCCAGCTCA
>CAVXFM010000010.1:0-867500 GCA_963760985.1 uncultured delta proteobacterium
ACCATCCGAGATAGCGATCATCGCTCTGATCGTCCTGCAGGCGATCGTGGAGGTCATGGGGCTTGTCGCCCGTAAACTTATGGAGAAATGGAAATACACCGCATGAAAGGGGCGTAACCATGAGCGCAAACGGAAGGATTCCGAGAAGACGAACTGGTCAGCCGAAAAGTAAAGGTCGGCCAAGAATGGCAAACCCGAGTATTCCCTGTGGTCGGCGGCAGGCTGCGATTGGCCCATGAGGAAAACCAGAACCTCAACCTGCAAACTGAGATGGTGAGCTGGACGGGCAGAATGCCATCTTCAAATGCTCCGCTGTTACGACCAAAGGCCAGTTCGTAGGCTATGGCACGGCCAACGCTCAACGGGATGCCAGACTGGCGGAGAGCCTGATTGAGCTGGCCGAGACGAGAAGCGTAGCAAGGGCCCTGCGATTTGCCGGATTTGGCCTTGAGTTCACGGGGGCTGAAGAAGTCTCTCATGTGGCCACCGCTGAACCCGAAAGACAACAAAACCAGAGCAAAGAACAGGAACGGGTGTTCCCGGAGGGCAACGGGAACGGCAAAACCGCAACAAAAACCTCAAGTGCCGCTACCGATCCGTCCTCGGAGGGAAATGGATCCAGAGCGCCGAAATGTGCTCCAGGACCCGCGACGCAAGCGCAAGTGAGAGCGCTCTATGCCCTGACCAAACGAGCGAGGTACGAGCAAGAGGACATAACGAGTATGCTCGCCCCGTTTGACGTTTCCCGCTTTGAAGATCTGCCCAGAGAAGCTGCGAGCAAGCTGATCGGCTATCTGCAGCAAGAAGTCGCCGCCTAAACAAATCCCAAAATCACAACCAAGGACATCAAAGGGCGGGACGGGACTGGTGCATGCTGCACTTGCGTACGGCTTACGCTGTCTATCGCCTGCGCTCCCGTTCTGCCCGTAAAACAAGGAGGACAACCATGTTCAGACTCACGACCCTATTCCCTGTGCCCAGACCCAAGAAACGAAAACTCATCCGTGAACTGCGGAGACTCGTTCATCAGCGCAACTACTGGAGAAACAGGAGCCTCGAACGCCGAGGCAGGCGACGAAGGTAACCCATACCGAAAACCTCACCACAAACAGAGGGGGAGCGGTACAGTCAGACTGCTCCCTACCCGAAAAGGAGAAAAGTCATGCCCGAAGGACCCATAACCCATCTGTCATATAGCCAAATCTCCACATACCTGACCTGCCCGCTGCGGTACAAGCTTCATTACGTGGATCTGATACCTCCCGCGTTCACCACTGCCGCACTGGTCTTCGGATCTTCCTTGCACGAAGCGGTAGCGGCCTATTACCAGTCCCGCTTGGAAGGGGATCCCATACGACCTGACCAGATGCTGGACGTGTACAGGGAAACATGGAGAAATGCGGAGGGAGTGAAATTCTTCAACGGCGATAATGAGGAATCCCTGTTGAAAAAGGCTCAACAACTCATCAAGCGTGTTCCATGAGCATGTCGATCCCGAGCTCATGGTGCTAGGCGTGGAGGAGTTTTTCGAGGTGCAACTGGCCCACGAAGTGCCGTCTTTCCACGGATACATCGACCTGATTGAGCAGGACCACGAAGGCAGAGTCACCGTGGCTGACCTGAAGACCGCCTCAAAGAAACTCACAGGCAACTCTGTCCACAGCAACCTGCAGCTCACCGCGTATTCCATCGGTGCGGGGGCTCTGGGATTCGATCCGATCGACTTACGCTACGGCTCGACGTGCTCACGAAAACGAAGAATCCCGAGCTGACAAGATATGAGACCACGCGGACTCAACAGGAACGTGACCGATTCGTGAAACTCGTGCGAAAGGTATGGCAGCCATCGAGCATCACGCTTTCTATCCCAGGGAAGACTGGCACTGCTCACAATGTGCGTGGGCGGATCATTGCCGAGAATGGTAGAGGAGACTCAAGAAGAGGATCAGGACGCGAAAAGTCCTTGTTCGTAATTCGATGACGTGCAATTCCCAAGAACCGAAAGGTTCTTTATTTCCCCGCGCAGACACGAATATCTGGCCATTTCAGGCCGGGCCGAACGTACCAAAATGGGAGATTTTGTAGACAGGGACGGCAAGAAGTGGGGGTGCCCCTATACTATGTGTAATTCCAGTTACTTATAAAAGTGCTAGTCCTGGCCTACACAAAGTCCTCACCGATCCAAAAGGCTAAGGATATTATCAGCATGGGGACATGAGATTCTCGTTCACGAATTCGCCGCTCCGCTATTGCGTAATGATCTTCTTGTAGGCTGGACCTTGCAAATCTGCATTGCTGTCGTTACCGATAGGCAGCGATACCAGGGAGCTCCCGTGCACTCCTCCAGTGTCCCGCTTACCCGAATGCGAGTTATTCGCAAGGAGCGGGAACCCGGCTTGGATGAATGGAAGAATCTCATGGAAACCTTCGAGCGGATTCATTCCGATCTGGAGGATGAGTAGTCCAGAGTGTACCACTAAATATGGTTTCGTGTAATTCCCCGGACGTCCGGGAATTTTTTTGACAACGAAATACTGCACCACAAAGAACAGCGTCAGGTAAAGCTTCCCTGACCCCTAACACGTAATCATTGATGATCTGGTACACTTGCCGAAAAATTCACACTGGTACTAAAATTCAAATCTTCGGCAAGTGAAAAACGTTTTCAACATCACATGAAAGTCTTCGCTGCTGAGTGCGCGATGCTTGACCCAAGCACTGACAGGATCACCAATCATTACGCAACCTAACGGCTTCCGGTGGCACCCAAATGAGCTTTGCTTAATAATGTCAACATGTTATATCACCCGCCTTGGCCAGGTGCGTAACTCACTGAAGCGATTGCACATTATATTTCTGGCTCACTGTCAAATGAGCCTCAGCCATTGAATCGCAGCTCTGGCAACAGATCTGACCGCGGAGACTCCCACAAAAACACCGATTTTGGGGCTGTGCTCTCAAAGGTGACCCGGCGGAACGTAACTGTTTCGAGGATTCAGGCGATTTAAGGCCAACCCCCTTAGCTAGTTTCATATAACCGTAGTTTCCGCTGTACTATAGAGGCTACATGCCGTTTCCGTGACAGACCTGCACGGCCATCAGATCAAGGAATTCGAACACCAGACCCTGCTCGGTCATGCCGGTGACTCTCGACGGTATTGAGGTTTCTGAGCATAGACCTGCTCGTGGTGAGAAGACAGAAATTTCTCATACGATCCGAGCCAGTCCACCGGTTCCCCTCCAGCCCCTTCGGTCTTGAGTTCTACGTAGCGGTGGAAGAGGTCACGGACCAACAAGCTGGAGTATTCGAGTTCGAGGCTTCGAAGTCTATCATCCAAGGAAGGTTCAGGTTTCTTCGTGCTGGGGTTGAGGCAGGAAAGTCCCTTCATGCCTTTGAGGGTCGCGGTAAAATACGCTCCGCCCCTGACTCCGCTCTCAAGGGACATTTTCTCTCGGGTAACCGAAAGTGCCGCGTATATGGTGTGTTCATCGGTTTGACGAACCAGGTTGATGAAATGACCACGGGACCAGGTGTCGCCGGTAACGTTTTCGATCTCTTCCACGAGGAACAGATGTTCGGGAGTAAGGAGGGGCTTGCGAGGGGGTTGGGAAAGCTCAACAGGCGTAGGCTTCTGCTGGATCGGTTCGGATACAGTGAGCTTTGGAGGTTCAGAAGTAGGCTGTTGAAAGGCTTCCTTGGGTTCCTGAACCTGTGGAGCTTGAGAAGGGGGGATTTCTTTGGAATCGACTTCAACAGCGTTGACGTTTCGATCTTCAGGAGGGAGAGGGGGTTCGGCACCCGTACTGGGCTGGGGAACGGTACAACGTTTTAGTTTTTCGTTTTCTTTTAAGAAAGGACACCGCGAATTCGCGAGGGGTGTCAGTTCATCTGCGAGGCGGGCCATCTTCGCCGGACCGGGCAGGGGGACCCAATAGTTGGACCTGCCGGGGCGGGGAATGGATGCCAAGAAGACCCGCTTCCTGAAGCTCGGAGTCCTGCGCCATACGGAAGACACGGACCATTTCAGGTCTCTGGCTATGGCGTTATTGCTCCACCAGCAGTATCCACGCTCGCCGGACCAGGTGAGGAGCTCGGAGAGGAGGATCTGGGCTCCCTTGGATACGGGGAGCCTGACGGCTTGAGCTTTCAGGTCGAGGATGGAAAAAGGGATTGACGGATCGACAGGCGTACTGTTACACTGAACAGTCTTAGACATTTTTCGGCTGTCCTCCATTTTGAGTGTTGACAGCCACAGAAATCCCATATATAGGAACCATCAGTTGCCGGTGAATCCGGCGTCAGAACAAACTAATCGGGTTCCCTTTTTGGGGCTAAAAGCGACCGCCGGAGGCTGGCAACCGTGTGGAGGTCGCTTTTATCTTTTCTGGGGCCTTGATTTTACGATTGATTTGTCAACGGCTTATCAGCCGATGGCTTCTTTCCTTTAGATACCCTCCTGAGAGGCCTCTACGGCTCCATTTCAGGTGTGGAGCACTTTGCCCCCGTCTCTATCGTAGATCAGAGTCCAAAGCAAGGAAAATCAAGGCAGAGAAGAAACTTTTAACTCTTTCCTGACCGCGTGAGATGATGCAACAATACCATACAACACCACACCATATGATATGGTTGTGTTCGGTGTGGTATGGTGTGGTTGCATGCCATACCATGATGGAGTTATCTATCTTGATTACTTTGGTTGTTTGGTGAGTTCTTCTATCTTCTTGTCGATAGCAGGAAAGAGAAACCTGCTGGTTATGAACCCTTGCATGGAATCTGGAGTGTTTTCTGCAATGAAGCGTAGCTTCAATAAATAGGGTTCGGGAATCCGGACGTTGTACCTTTTGACGATCTCTTCCCGTACCTTTGGATTTTCCACGGATAACGCTTGGTGTATTCCCTCTTTTTGGGAACGCTTCCTTCAGGCGATTCCGTGGTCATCTCCTTGGTCGCCCCATTAGCCGCTTCTATGAATTCATCTGCCGTCTTCGGTTTGCGACTCAGCTTGCTCATAGGCCAATACCTCAATATACAGAGACGTGATTTCTGCGGCAGCCTTTGTGTCCTGTGGCTGAAGCTCCACGACACACAGACCTTCCCTTGCTGATTTTCGGTAAGCGATCCGATCGCGGATGATCGACTTTGCCAACTGGAGATGCTCAAAGTCTTGCAATAGCTCTCGTGCGTCTTTGACCTCAGTTACGCTGGGGTTGGCTGAGGCCCTATTGATAATCACGAAGGCCTCCAGGCTTGGATTGAAACTCTGAGCGGTTGACACTAACTCTTCTCCGCGGTCGAGGGTCCAAACGTCAAACTGAGAAGCTTGTATCGGGACATAAGCCTTTTGAGCAACCACCAGCCCGGCCCGTAGCTCAATGGAGTCCCTCCCCCTGCGTCGAGAATAAGGTCATCATCCGCTTGGACAAGTCTAAAACCTCGGCCTGTAGCCCTTTTCCGAACAGTTGTACACAGGGTATTCTGGGCGAGTGACCGACTTCCGTCCTCTTTTGGCTCCAATACAATGCTGATGACTGCCTGTCCGTATCGATGAGCAGAACATCCTTGCCATCCCTTGCTCTAAGTGCTGCCAGACTTATGGCCAGTGTCGTCTTCCAGTACCGCCTTTTTCACCACCGATGAGTATAATCATGTTACGTCCCCAACCAGTTAACGTCATCTCGGTGTGGTACCACACCATTCGGTACCGCACGATATGATATGGTGTGAAACCATGCTACGACGTAATTGTCAATATCTATTTATCGGCGTTTTCTCGAATGAGCATTACTGCGGAAGTGAAAATATGGTATCGTCTCTCGCGTTACGGATAGTCGGTCGAATAGATGAAGGGGGCGGATGATGAGCAGCAACTCTTGAGGAGGAAAGGATCGAACACACGGAAACAAAGACTATTATTTGGCTTTGCCATTCGAGATAACCCCGAGCTGCAGAGGCAACGCTGCAGCCTTGGCGGATAGGTTATGCACCATCCGCCGGGAACGGATCAGGTTATGGAAGAAGCGATAATCACATTACATGCGAAAGGCCAGATGGCCCGAAGAGGGATTATGGAATCTCAGGTTCGAGACGTATTGCGTCGGCAGGAAGAAATCATAGCTGTTCGCGACGGAAGAGTCGTCGTACATGGTTTGGTTCCGATGGGAGAGCCTCCGGTCGACTAACTAATAGGCGTTTGTGAGAGTGGCGAAGCCCATTCTCACAAACGGCGTGTTGGACTGAGCCGCGAGGGAGAAGACAGCCGGGAGTTTTGTGCTTATGGGGATTTAATCAAGCGGAGGCTTTGTGCGGATGGTTGGTTCGGAGGATCCGACGGTTCTTCCGCGTAGATCCATCGGCTGAGATGTACACGCAGCACGCGTGTGTGCAGATGTGAGCGCCGGAGAGAGTCATTCGGTGCAGAAGGCGTTGTCCGAGGACGGACCAGTAGTGTCGAGGGCTTATAGTAGAGCCCTTGCGAGGGGCACTTGGTTGTGAGAAGGCTGTGAGTATCATGACGAATCCTCGTACAGAGGGGATTGTGTGATGGGAGAGAGAGTTTCCAGGAAGCTGAGAGGATGCCGGGTGAGAGTTCCGCCGCATGAGGGGCACTTAGCGAGATCTATCCCGGTGATGCGGAGTAGGATCTCTTGCCAGGTGGAGCCCTCTGGCAGTGGTTCAGCGTGGCCATGTGGGTCGCCGTGCAATGGCTCAGCCTTGGTGATGAGAGTTCGGGCCAGTTCCAGCTTCGTCTTGGCGTTCCGGGGCGCCATCAAACCGTAGTGCCGTATCTTGACGAATCGGTGTGGGAGAATATGGCGAAGGAATCTCCTGATAAACTCGTCTGCGCTCATAGTGACCGATCTTTTTTTGCCGGGGGTTGCGTTGTCCCTGGCAAGAAAGGTGATCTTGCCGTCGGCCATGCTCTGGAGGCGGTGGTTGGAGATTGCGACCTTGTGCGTGTAGAGTCCGAGATAGCTGAAGACCTGCTCAGGACCGCCGAAGGGTTGCTTTGAATAAACCACCCACTTCTTGCCATAGAGTTTGTTGATGAGCCGTTCAAAGGTATCGTGAGCTTCAGTTGGCAGGCCATTTTCTGGGATGAAGAGTCGGTTCGCAGCAAAGGTCTTCTTGAGCAAGTCGATAAACTTACCCTGGAATTTCTTCGACAGGGCGCGCACCGGGACAAGAAAGTTGTTGGGGGAGGAGATCCATGCGGTTTGCGAGTGATCCAGGCCGCCACCCGTAACCACGGCGTGGAGATGGGGGTGGAATTGCATCTCTTGGTTCCAGGTATGAAGGATGGCGGTGAATCCCACCAGTGCCTGGAGCCTCTGCCAGTCTCTGGCGAATTCGAGCAGGGAATCGGCGGCGGATTGGAACAGGATGTTGTAGAGGATCCGTTTGTTGTGGAGGATCAGCGGGACCAGTTCATGAGGCACGGTGAAGACCATGTGGAAGTAATGGGTGGGGAGGATTCTCTCGAATCTCTGTCCCAGCCATTTTGCGCTCTGTAGTCCCTGGCATTTTGGGCAGTTGCGGTTACGGCACGAGTTGTATGAGATCCGGATGAATCCGCATCCTTGATCGCAGACGTCCACATGGCCGCCGAGGTCTGCCGTGCGACAGTCCTGGATATTTTTCATGGCTTTGAGCTGTTGTGGTGGAAGTTGGTTGTTTGTGCGGTATTCTTGGCCGTGAAGACGAAAGATATCCGCCACCTCAAGGCCGGGTCGTACCGCTCTTGTGGCTTCCCACAGAGCACTATGAGCCTCCATGACTCAGGCCATGGGGAGATTTTGCTCAAAGCTGACTGAATCGAAAGGGCTCTTGACTCCTGCCGCAAGTCCCGCACTCACATGTGTGTATCTACAGGTAGTCCTGATGGAGCCATGACCAAGAAGAGCCTGAATCACTCGAATGTCGGTGTGCGCTTCCATCAGGTGCGTCGCACAAGAGTGCCGTAAGGTATGAAGGGTGACGTGCTTGGTGATCCCTGTGGTTCTGAGGGCCTTCTTGAAGACCCAATACACCGAGGCAGGCGTTATGGGTTGATCTGGTTTTTTGCCGGGGAAGAGATAGAGCCCCTGAGGCCGCGCGTCTTCCCAGTATTGCCTCAACAGGATCAACAGCCGCTCGCTGAGCATGACGTAACGGTCCTTGGCGCCCTTACCGGCCCGAACGTGAATCTGCATGCGGTCGCTGTCGATATCACCTCGGCACTTTAGGGAGCATGCCTCGGTGATCCTCAGTCCACCGGCATAGGCTGCGGCAATTATGGTCCTATACTTGAGCGATTCCACCGCATCGAGAATGGCGCTGACCTCCTGCTGAGACAGGACGTCCGGCAAACTCTTTGGAGTCTTTGGATAGGGGATTGTGTCTACTTCCCCTGGTCGCTTCAGAGTGATTCGGTAGAGAAACTTCAACGCTGCCACGTGCATCTTCAGAACTGAAGGAGAAACACGGCGGACACGGCTCAAATGGAGCAAGAATCTCCGGACATGGTCTTCCCCCATCAGTTCAGGCGACAACCAGTAATGTGCGGCGAAATCGGCTGCGCACCGGATGTACTCGGTCTTGGTCTTGGGGCTGTAGTTTCTCAGCTCCAGATCTGATAGCATCTTCTCGCGTAGCTTTCCCATCACTCAACTCCTGAAAGATTGGATTTGATGGAAATGCTACGCTCTTTCGTCAACAGAGGGCATAGGTTGGTCTTCAGCCAAAGGATAAAGGGCGGTGCTGTGACCAGATGGCGCAACTCAGGAGGCGACCAACCTGAACGCCACCGCGAAGCGGTTTAGTCCAACTCCTCCGGGTATTCGTGGATACCGATCGCATTCCTCCTGAAATGGTGACGGTGTATCGATCGAGCAAGATTGCCAAATATAGGAGCTGATCATGAACGTAACCTACGATCCGAAGACCGACACGTTGACCGTAGTGTTGAAGCCGGGCTCAGTAGCCGAGAGCGACGAGGAAAAACCCGGTGTTATCCTCGACTACGATGAGAAAGGCAACCTAATCAGCCTGGAAATCCTTGATGCATCGAAGAGCATCCCAGACCTGACCAGTATGGAGTTCAAGGTTGCCATATAGCCTGAAAATAGGATCGTCTTCGTGTCAAACCTTGTGGGGATTTTCACCGACGGTGCTGCAGCGGCGACCCTGGTCTGGGCGGATGGGCTGCAATCATCCGAAAAGACGCTGTGGAAGAAGAATTGACGGGCGGTGACCCCGCACAATGAACCAGCGCATGGAGGTCCGTTGACCGCTTCGCACGCAGGGGAGCATAGAAATTACCAACCGAAGCGAGGACCAAGCACCTCCTGGGAAGCACAGATCCCCACTGTCGGTCGGAAAAAGCTGAGGTGAAAATTGCCAGGATGGCATTCTGGAGCCACTTCCTGGTTATCCCGTGGTTCGTAGACCAATTCAGAAGGGGAACAACAGCGCTTCTCACCAGGTAGCCATGGTACCTACCGGAAAAAGAATATCACCTGCCGATATGCTCTCAGCAGTGCGGAGAAGCCACCTCATCACTGGAAGTTCGGTCGATTTCTCGGCTCAAAGCATAACTACACGAAATTCAACAATTCGTGCTCGCCGCGCCGACCGAGAGCCTACGAAAGGGCAAACCTATAAAATGAGGGAAACCCCAAAACCTTTTCAAAATGTTACCAATGGGCTATGAAGACCGAGCGTGACATCAAACGACTAAAGAGAAACCGGAGATGACGGATACGCAAAACCATGGCCCCAACAGCAGAGACCACGAAATCGTTCCCTCGGGAATGCCACGGCTTTGGGTGGCGCTTTTGTGCTGTCTTTGTTTATCCATTCCCGTTGTGGCTGTTCAGTTCCCTCCGGTCACGGACCTGCCTCAACAAGTAGCTCAGATAAGGTTATTTCTCGAATCTTTTGATAAAGAAGGCAGCCCTAGTGATTACACTATCCAATGGACGAAACCTGGAAATGCCTGTTACCTGATCTTGGGGGGGGCATGGGCTTTGTTTGGGGCTGAAAATGCGGGGAGGGTTTTCTTGCTCGTCGCAGTTCTCCTGTGGGTCATTTCGGCCCATATTCTTTCTGCAAAGTCCTCCAGACCCCTTGCAGGCGCCATACTGGGTTCGCTCATGACCTACAATTTCGCCCTGTACTGGGGTTTTCTGGGCTTCTTGCTTGGTTTCCCAGCTTTCTGTCTTCTACTCTATGTCCTCAAGTCGTGCTCCGTGCGGTCTTTGCGAGGAGTGGTCGCGTGGACGGTGGCAGCATTTCTCCTGTATGCCTCACATGTTCTTTGGTTATTCTTCAGTATCGGATACGTCGCTATTCATGGTTTGTTATGGAGAGAAAACAAGTCAGATCTCTTTCTTAGGATAGGGTTGTTTATTCCCTTTATTGTGGCCTCTATGCTTTGGTCGATGAATCTGGCTGGCTCGACAATGGATTCGGGTCCAGTCTGGGTAACGATCCCCTTCCTGGAAAGACTCTCCCCGGCAATCATGACACGGGGAGCATTGGGGCCCCTACCTGGCGTCACACTTTCGGTGTGCTTCTGGGTAATTGTGGCATATGCCGTTCTCGTGACACTCTGTCACAGAGGCGATTTTTGGAAAGTAGTTGACAAGAACTGTTGTTGGCGTCCGCTGTGTTATTGATCGCCACGCAGGTATTACCCGATGCAGCAGCCGGGACTGCCTTCTTTGCCGAGAGATGGCTGGCTCCTGGATTGATGTTACTCATGTTGGCATTACCTGGCGCCACGTTCAAACCATTAGTGGTGGAAGTTTCATTCTGTGTACTCGTCTGCCTGTATGGCATGGAGACCACCGCAAGGTGGCAAGGTTTTAACAAGACGAACATGACCGGACTCCTTCAGGCAATTCACGTTCCTGAAATCTCCGTCGGTCTTCGGTCTTGTCGTGACTCCTCAGAGCAAATGGGTTCAGGGATTGCCGCTTCTGCAAACGTATGCGTATGCCCAGGTATTCAAGGGAGGTAGACTCCATTTCGCGTTTGCTGAATTGCCAAGCTCCCTCGTGATCTTCAGGAGTCAGGTCCCCAATCATTGGGTGACAGGCCATATCTTCACGGAGAAACTGCCCGCGTTGTCGGAGTTAGCAGATTATAACTACGCCCTGGTGGGTGCCGATAGTGCCTACCACAGACACCTGGAATCGGAGAATCGTCTCCAGGCGCAAACTCACAGCGGGTATTGGCGACTATATAGAATACTGCACCAATGAATGCTTTGCTGCCCTCTGTGCGCAAACGCACCTACAGTAATCTCTTCTCCCAAACAGCCTGGCTCATTTCAGCAGTCGAGGAATTGTGGTAGGATGCCGATCTTTATCATCCACCAGAATGGAGATTCCTCTTGTCCGTCCAGAACCCCAGGTTCCAATATGCCACTGTCACGATGAATAAATAGGTAAAGACAATCCCTCTGATGGTGTGACCGATCGGTACCAAAAATAGCAGAATGGTATAAGGGGCAACAGGAGTAACATAGGCCAGGCGTGGGGAACCAAGACCAGCGAAAGAGAATATGAGACACAAGCCGAGGCTCAAGAGCAAAGGCACATAATGAATCTTACGGAATCTCCCGTATCTCCTGACAAGATAAGCTTGGGCAGACCCGTATCGTTTCATCATCCGAGCGTATGCCCGGTAGCTACTCGGCCGGTAATGTCTTACAATAGCACCAGGATTGAACAGCAAACGGTAGCAGCGGCGCCTTATTCGGATGTCCAAATCCACGTCCTCACCGGGCCAAAGGTTCTCGTCAAACCCTCCTACTTCGTCTAACACCGATCGGCGATACATTACGTTGCAGGTTGGATTGTGATCAGTCTGAATAGTTACACGTGCATCCTTCACATAATCGGTAATGAAAGCGATGGTCTTCATAAAGTCCGTTATCATCCTGCCTTTTTCGCTCTCATCTTCAGGGCTTATCTGGTCTCCACCGACCCCTGCCACGTGGGGATCATCGAGCGGCTTTGCCAATTGTGTAAGCCATTCTGGGTCAACGATGCAGTCTCCGTCGGTGAAGGCGACATATCTCCCGTGTGCCATCTTGATTCCAATATTCCTCGCACGGGAAGGCCCCCCGTTTTCCACTGAGAGTAGCCTGATCCAATCAAACTCCTGGCACTCCTGTCTGGTTCGATCCGTAGAGCCGTCGTCAATCACGATCACTTCAAAACTCGAGTGATCCATGCTGGCTAGCGATTGGAGGCATTTTGCGATAGTTTGTTCGCAGTTATAGGCAGCAATCACCACCGAAACCGCCGGATCGTCAACTCCGGTCTCCGGGAGGGTCATCGGCCACCCCTGGGGGCATCATGAACGGTGTTTGCCTGCTCAAGTGAGCCCGGCCCGCTGTTGGGAGCAGGTTTCTGTGATGTCACGAAAAAGCTCAGAAGGAATGAGGAAAAGATGGTCTGGACACCCACCACAATCATGGTGGCTGCTACGAAGGCGCTGTGGCTTGATCCCAAGGTTCCCATGCCTCTGACGAGCCATATCGTCAGGATGGCCAGGAGGCCTGCAAGTCCTAAGAAGCATAGCCCTCCGCCGGCGATAATGCCTGCCTCCAACGTAAACCAGGTCATGAATCTCTTGAATATTGTTCCCTTTGTCTCAAACGAGAGATAGGTCGCGAACGCCTTTGCAAACACGCCGAGAAAAATTACCTGTACCCCTAACAAAGAAAGGAGAGAGCCTACTGCCAGCCAATGGATCCCCATGTAAAAGCCATGAATGTATATCGCTCCTTTGAGCAAGAGGAGTTGCAGGCCTGCGCCAATTATCAGAAGGAGTAAGCCCGGTAATACGTAGAGATAATCGGGGGCAAACATGAGCATGAAACGCAAGTGCCTCCAACCGTCACGGAACGGCCTAAGGTGTGGCCTCCGATTCCTGCCGTCCGGGTCAACGTTATAGGAACTTCACAGATTCTCAGGCGCTTGTTGGCTGCTCTAACGACCATTTCCGTGGCAAATTCCATGCCGGTTGAGTCGATGTCCATCTTGAAGTAAGCCTCTTTGGAGAATCCTCGCATACCGCAATGGGCGTCGCTCACCCCTGTCCGGAAGAATATGTTCATTATGCCTGATAGAACCGGATTCCCGAAATAGCGGTGGAGAGGTGGCATCGCTCCAGGCAGAATCGTTCCTCTGAGTCTGGTTCCATTTACGAGGTCCCATCCTTCACGTAACCTGCGAATAAATGGCTCCATCGCACCCCAATCATACGACCCGTCACAATCGGCCATAATGCGGTACCGACCTTTTGCAGCCATAATGCCCGCTTGTAGGGCAGCTCCATAACCTTTAACGGGCTGGTGGACGACTCTCGCTCCAGCGCTCTCAGCGATTGTAACGGAGTTGTCCGTGGATCCGTTGTCCGCCACGACAACCTCCCCCCGAACACCGAGAGAAGCAAAGCACGAAAGGGCCTTCTCTATGCAGGGCTTCAGGGTCAACTCTTCATTGAGGCAGGGCATGATGGCAGAAACCTCTATTCCGCTGTCAGCCCCAGGCATCGTGCCTGTCCTCATTCCACCGAGCGGAGAAACAGCAAAATCACTGTTGAGAAGTCTCATGAGGTAATTTCTCCTGCCTGCCAAGTATTTCTCGGACACAAGTCCATCCTAATGTTGTAGGCCAAATCCTCGCCAGTTCACGAGTGCTATAGTCCGCTAAGTATCCAGACCTCAGAGAGCGCCAAGCAGACTCAGGAAGTATCGCAAAAACTCTTCTGCCTTGACTCAGATGATAATTCACGAGGCGCCTGACATCTCTGAAACGATCGAATTCAGGAAATGCGATTCGTTCACGTCGGTTTTCTCGATAAGTCTTAGGACCCGGTCTACCCACGGCCAGGTAAACACAATGGAATTGTGGGGAATCAGGCTTAGTATCTTCTCGCCTTCTTTGTAATTCATTGACCGCACCATTCGGTGCACAGGGAAATCATAGCAAAAAGCCGTCATAGCAGCCCAGGTCATAGCGCAAACTGAAACCAGAGCGCCGATGCGGAGTGACATGGACAACACCTCTCCGTGGGCGGCTTCGGCCACAACTATTATGACAGCAATAATAGCCGCCACAGCCATCGGTACAATCAAGAACGGGAATCTCCCCGGAATCCGGTGAAGTCGAGCACTGGGCAACCAAAGGGTAAAAAGACAGGCCGGCAAGAAGGGAAGCAAGAAGCAACACCCTAACCGAAAGCTTGCGGTTGCAACGGCGTTTGTAGCACCTTATGGCATACGCGGTAAGAATTGAAGTAAAAGGCAGCACGGGGAGAAAATAACGCAAATTGAGACAGAGGCCCCCGTGGTCATTCCAGTAAGAAAAGAAAATAAGGCAAGTAACTGGCACGACAAACATGGTGACTGTCGGAGTCAGGTTGCGGTCGCTAAGATCGGTATACCATGAATGAGGAGCAACGGTAAGTAAGGCATGCTTTGTATCAGTGCCTTCTTCTGCGCTCCAAGAGTACACCATACCCCCACCCTGGGATCTGAACAATGCCGGCTCCTCAATGGCACGGTCACGCACCCGGATGTCAACGAGCATCATGTACGCGTTCCTAGCTTCGGCAGTAATGACCTCCCTCGATTGGGGTGTAATCAACAGGATGGAAACGAACAGCAATCCCACAGCGGCAAACAGCTTCCACCGCTCTTTCGCAAGCCTCCAGAAAGGAGGCCGGGTAATCACCCATAACAGAAAAATGGCAACGGCGCAGGCTACAGCAAAAGCCGCGGGGAAATCGGTCCTCGCTGGAGTAAACTGGGTGGCGACATCAGATGTCTCGATAGGAGACGCCCCGATATAAAAGGGAAACCAGACCCCAAATTTTAAATGATTGACGAGTGCAAGCGTCGTCAGCCCTGGAAGACTTCCCACACAACAGAGAAATAGAGTTTCTCCAGCGGCATGGTTGGAAAAGAGAAAGAGTAGCGCTACAGCGGGACCAAGGAGAACCGCGTCAAGGCGTATCCCTATGCTCCATCCCAAAAGAAATCCGGACAAAAAGGCGTAAAAAATCGCTCTGCGCTTCGACTCCTCGAAATAGGCTAGCAGTGCAGCGTCGAAGGTCGCCATGCTGAACAACAATGTTGTTGAGTGAGGCCAGGCAGCTTGAGAATACTCCCAGGCAAAAGTGCAGAGAAACAAAAACCAGACAGGAGTTCAGGGCTAGGTCGGTATCTTGGAAGGCCTTCTTGGCTACAGCGTAACGGAGAAAGCCGCTTACCCACAGAAACAGATGGCGTTGAGCAGGAAAAGGCCACGGAAGCCCAAGAGTGCGTAGAAAGGCAAACCAAGGACCGGGAAAAGATACGGATAATGGGCAACAAGGCTGCCGTGAGGACTGACTCGGAAAAAGTTATGTACAAGCTCAACGGATTGGATTTCTTCCGTATCCATTCCAGAGCTCAACGGATCGCATCGCCAGGAAATCCCTCTGCATCCAATGATAAATCGCTTCATCGATGAGGAGATAACCCGGAACGACGGCATATAGTGACACCAGTGCATGAATAATTGCCAGAGCGATGAGCACTTGCGTCTTTGGGTTGATCCGGGAAAAATCGCTCATTTTCTTGACTCCTCATACATGAAAACCCTCAAATCCTATGCGAAGCCGTTGTTACAGCCTCCTGTCGAGGGCCACAGGGAAACCAAAAGTCACCGGCGATTGGCGACACGAGTACCTCATGTGGAGCCCACTTTCCAAGCCACCGATTATTCTTGACAAAGTCTGTGAAATACGAGAAGAGCTGACTGGGGTGACGCAGCAATCCCATATCGTTTACTAAAGCTAAGTAAAATCCGGGTCTGCTGGCTACATCTTTCAGGAGACTTCGGCGGTTGAGGTGTTCAAGTTCGACCAAGGCCCATTCCAGGATGTCGAAACCCTGTTCGGGAGTCATGGCTTCGGAGAAACCGGCAGAAACATCGATATGGCATCTATCCCTGTATTCGATTAACCCTTTGGGGATTCTTGGATTCCACAAGTTGGGCTAACTCGGTGCCTGCGGCTGGTGTCGGTAGATCGGGAAAGACGATGTATGGATTGATGTTCTTTATCAGGTCGACCGTTTCCACGATGTTTGCGGGCGTCTCCCACGGAAGTCCCAGCATGCAAAATGCCACCATCCGCAGACCGTTTCTTCGTATCATATCTGCACAGCGGAGCACATTCTTCGGTTGTGTTTCCCTTTCTTATCAGTTCTCTCACTTCAGGGTTAGCAACCTCTACGCCTACGGCGATGTGCTGGCCTCCCGCCTTCCGGACCAGATTAAGTGTTACGTCATCTACCATCTCCGCACGAGTTTGGCACGAAAAGTAGATTCCCACTTTCTTTCTTATAAGTAATTCGCAAAACGTACACGAGCGCTCTTTACTAATAAAGAATATATCATCGCATATGTAAAAATAACGGACTCCATACTTCTTGTGTACCGAGCTCGATCTCACTTACCATGTTTTCAGCTGACCTAATTCTGGGTTTGTGTCCCATTGATGTGTGACACCCGCAGAATACGCAATCGAAAGGACACCCGCGTGAGCCGTATATGCTGTGAAAGCAATGAGGCGGTAGCTTTTCATAGCCTTGCAAGCGATGACGAGCAGGAAATGGCAGCGAATCGAGGTCGAGCAATATACGGACCTTCTGGGTTATGTACTATCTTACCTTCAGGGAAACTCCACGATAGGTTTGGGATTTCCAAAAAAGTCCCTGCTGTTGGTTGCGATGCGTCGGACTATCTCGACCACCGTGGGTTCCGGTTCGCGCCTGATGGCGAAATCCATCACCGAGAAATCGCCGTTAGCGGCAGGATCTATAGCACAATGAAGCCCTCTGTTAAAACAGCCCTCAAAAACTGTCTTAACCGACGATGTAAGCTCTTTTGCGATGGCGGCAATCCGGTTACCCGCAGTGAGAGTGGTGCTGAACACGCTGATGATGAGAATGTCTGGTTTGTAGTCGGCCAGGAATGAGCGTATCTGAAGCCAGACCGGATCAGTCGCACTCTTAAGCCTTTGGGAATACATATCGTGCTGGCTGGTAAGGGCCTTGAGATTGATGTGATTGGTGTTACCGAGGATTGTCTTGCATGAAGGATCGTGATCGGCGTTGTAAATGAGTGAGTCGAAACCGGCCTCTTCCAACGCAGCGGCAACATAGCAGCATCCAGGAGGATAGTGAATGAGGGACGCACCCTGCAACCTATAGAAAGGTGGGTTTACAATTAAGATCTTTGGCATGTCGTCACCTACGCCTTCGTGAAGTCACTAGTGTCACGTTCTCTAAATAAGCTCTGCAACCAGAAGTTGCTTCAGCTGGTAATCCCGATAAGTTGGAAATCTGCCGACACACCTAACTTGCGGAACGTGACACTAGTAAGGATCGTGTCAATCGGAGAGCAATTCCTGAAATCCGCCAAACCTCGGGCACCGGCTTTCCCTTTCTTCCTCGTCGCGGGGACTTGACATGGCGCTCTTCCCTGCTCTTGGAGGTCTGTCCGGGTAATCGGACCAAAAGGTGGACCTTCCTTTGGGTTGAAGCCCAGGTAATCGTTCGGCAGGACTTGAGGTGGCTCTGTGCCCTACTGCCGTGGAGGGGGAGAATCATCTCCTCCTCCACCCCCCCACACGTGATTTCGGGGGGTTGGTTATTGCTACAACGGTTGATAAACCAAATCAATTCTATCATGGTTTCCGGCTCCTTGTAAACGACTGAGCAAGAAAAGAAGGAACGGGGCTGACGTGATCCGCTGAGACGAGGGTGGATTGGCTGTGTGCCGCTGCGATGAGCGCTCCTCTTGCCAGGTGGTTTGCCTTTCGGAATATCCCTCCTGAGCCCTGATGAACCGCGGTAATGGCAGCGTCATCGAAGATCATGGTTTTCAGGCCGGCAAGAGACATGTCGGTGAGAGAGGTAGTGTTCCATTTCTTGCCTATTTACCGGTTCCATGTGACTTCGTGCGACGATTCTTGAGGCCAGAGGAGCGGATGTCTGATACATGAGCTTGTCGATGAGGTTGCTCCTCCCGGTCAGGATAATAGGCAGCCAGGGTTTGGAGTCTTGCTCGAACAGGGTGATCGTATGGAGCTCGGCAAAGACCTCCAAGCGCATCAGGGACGCCTCATCGATGACGAGTACGATCTTCATCTTCCGCTCAAGGACGATTTCTCGGACAGCCTTCTTGATGAGCCGCACCATAATGGCTTTACTCGATCCGGCCATGGGAGTGCCCAATTCGGCCAGGAACAGGCGATAGAATTCCAGGATGGAGCCCGAGCACGCAGGGATCCAGACGGCTTTGTATTCGGAAGGGTGCAGCTTTGAGATGACATACCTCAGGGCAGTGGATTTGCCTGAGCCTACCTCGCCGGTGAGGGTGGCTACGGCTCCCCAGCCTCACCGTATAGAGGAAGCGCTCTTTGATTGCTTCGATATCCTGGGTTTCCAGGATGTCCCTGAGGCTGATGTCCGCGGGGAACGCCTCACCGGTCATGCCGAAGAAACGATCGATACTTGATGCTCATGCTCGACCCTTCCTTCCCCAAAGGCTGCCGCTCTGGTATGTTTCCGACTCTTCTGCCGGTTCCAGTTGGACGCTGCGGTTCCTTGTCCCGCTTCACCCGGGAATTGACATGCACGTTCACCGGGACGGCCATGCCAAAGGACTCACTGCCCAGCACGATCTCCACCTGCTCCGGCTCCTCCTCGTGATACAAGAGAGTCACCTGCTTCCCGATGAGCGGGACGGGCGCTTCAAAGATGCGTCCGTCCAGGCTTACCGTCCGGTCTTTGGCTACCCTGCGTCGCACGGTTTTGCGGAAATAGTCCCTCAGATTGGCCGGGGCTTCTCTGAGACATTCCATGCGGGACGTGAATCGGGCAAACGGAGTCTGCCCCGTGGAGGAGTGCGGTCTCGCGTGATAGACGTGATGTAGCCAGAGGCTGAGGGCATGATTGAGCTCGAAAAGGCTCGTACCTTTGAAACCGGTGAGGACACTCGCTCCTCACCGTACAAAAAACCTCTCGATTTTTCCTTTGCCCTGCGGCTTGTATGGCCTTGCGTGGATGAGCGCAATCCCCAGGCTTGCCGTCACGTGCTCCAGGTGATGGGAACGGAAGGCTGCGCCGTTGTCGGTGTAGAGCTTCCTGGGCAGCCCCGGGTCAAGAGCGCTTCTTCAAGCGCTTTCACATACGAGGCCTGGGATTCGGAGAGATCAGAAATTCTGCGTGAGGGACCAGACGGGAATGATCGTCGATGAAAGCAAGGAGATAGGTCTTTCGGTTTTTTCCTTCATGCGCCACGCTCGGGCCGTGCATGCAGTCGGACTGCCACAGGTCGTTGGGCAGCTCCGCCTCGAAGCGCCGACGGTCCTCGGGCATAGGCTGGGTGTGTTTCATCAGACCGTGGCAGTTGAGGAAGCGGTTTACCGTCGCCGGGCAAAGGGTCAGCCCCGGTGAGACGAGGCCGCGGCGATTCATCTCTTCGATCAGGCGAGCCACCGTCACTTTGGGAAGCTCTCGGCGCACCTCGATCAAGGCCATGGCCGTCTCGGGATCCATCGCGCGACTCGTGCCCCTATCGGATCGGTCATGATTCGCCGGGCCTCCAGCTTATTGCCTGAGTCTCTGTACAGCTTCACCCAGCGCAGGATAGTGCTGCGCGTGATACGAGTCTTATCCGAAAACGGAATAACCCATTTACGGCCACACTTCTCCCTTATGAGCCTCTCCTGCTCACCGGGAGACAGCTCTACCCCTTCCACCAGGTCGTGAATCACCCCGAAGCGGAACGTGGCGATCCGTCTGTTCTTGTCTTCATCCATCGATGTGCCTCCTTGGATATGATTCCAAGGGTCGTACCCCGACGCCAATCCTGGCACAACGACACACTTCGGTAGGGTACCCACAGATCGGTGGACCATGCAGACTAGATGCGACGGTTCACCGGATTTTCCCCTCTGCGGAGCAGTTCATCGAATCCCTCGACCAGACGATTGCTCCATCCCTGGCCGAACCACGCACACACTTTCCTGGAAAGGGACCTCAGCCAATGACCGTGCCGGCATCGTGAACCACCTGGAGGCCACCTGCCATGTGCGAGCCTGAACCTGATGCATGACCGGACGGCCGAGATGGGAGCCTGGACCCTCTCGAAATAACCCGACAGCCGCACTCTGAGCACGCACCTGCACTCCGGGCACCGGTAACGCCGCAACCACATCTCACCGCAAACCGTCAAAGAAGGCGGTAATGAATCCATGACCCCAGATCCGCGGACCTTCACACCGAGGGCATTTCTTAGGCCTCGGCCAGGGAAAATCCCGCCCGCGCTCCACAATCTCCTTGAGGGAAACAGAACCGAGAATATCATCGGAAACTTCCTTTTGTAGGGCCTCAAGGCCCGTACATGGTTCAGGGCGGTAGCTCCCACAAGCCACCGCCCACTTCAACCTGTCCACCCATTCTGACTCTTCTCCCGATCAGGTCAATCTAATCTGAAAGAATCACTCCTTTTCTGTCAATACAATCTGAAACCTAACACTACGCAATCTCACGTCGAAGAAGGAGGCAGGCCATGCTCCCGTGTCCACGATGTGACGAACATCTCTACCCGGTCCCGAAATTCGATTTGGACAGAGACGATGTTGCAGATTTCATGAACGAACTCAGAGGGTTTCACGAGCAGTTTTCCGAATGCTTTCACCGAAGCGAATCCAGAGAGCATTTCTTCAACTACATGGCTGGGCAATTCAGCGCGCTGGAGCGCAAATCCATCGAACCCATAGCTCTGGCTCTGGAGAACGGTAATGTGAGGGCGTTGCAGCGTTTTGTCAGCGATGCTCCGTGGGACGACGAGCTCATCATGTCCACGTATCGTAGTTTGGTGAGCGACGATTTGGGCAGCGCAGATGGAGCTCTCATCTTCGACGAAAGCGGTTTTGTCAAGAAAGGACAGGAGTCGGTTGGTGTCGCTCGCCAATATTGTGGGACAATCGGAAAAGTCGACAATTGCCAGGTAGGAGTCTTTGCCGGGTATGTGTCTGAACACGGATACGCCCTTGTCGACAAGAGACTGTTCATCCCTGAGAAGTGGTTCAGGGACGACTATGTTGAACGACGGGAAAAGTGCGTGCTGCCTGCTGAAACTGTCTTCCAGTCCAAGCCCAGGCTGGCGGCAGAAATGCTCACCGCTCTCAGTGAGGAAGATGTCCTGCCTTTCAAGTATGTGCTTGCCGACTCGGTGTATGGGGTCAGCCCGGAGTTTATCGCAGCAGTTGAGGCGCTGCCCGGCAAGACCTACTTCGTATCCGTCCCAAAAGATACCCAATGCTGGCTGAAGCGCCCCATGACCATTACCAAAGAATACCGCTGGGGAGGAAAGAAACGCAGAAAGAGAGTTTTGGCTACTCCTGACACCAAGCCTTTGACCGTGGAGGATCTCGCCAGAAACATGAACGACTACTTCTGGTATCGCCGGAAGGTGTCGGAAGGGACCAAGGGGCCAATCGTCTATGAGTTCACCCGGCGCCGAGTCATCCTCTCGGCTGCCGGGCTCCCAAAGAAGTCGGTTTGGCTGCTGATCCGTCGAACGTTGGGCGAAGATCCGCAATACGGCTTTTTCATTAGCAACGCCATGAGCATGTACAAGGCTGAACACGCTTGTATGGCTCAGCGGTCTGAGATGGGCAGTAGAACAGTGCTTTCAGGAAACCAAGACAGAACTGGGCATGGACCACTACGAGGTGCGTAAGTTTCCAGGATGGCACCACCACATCATAGCCTGCATGCTCGCCCATTTCTTCCTCTGGCACCTGAAAATCAGGCTGGGGAAAAAAAGCACCGTCCATTACACTGTCGCAGCTTAGGGTCTTGCTCAAAGTCATCTTGCCAATGAAGCAGCACACATTAGAAACGCTGATCGAACAGGTAATCTGGATACAGACCCGAAACCATCGCGCCCACATGTCACATAGAAAGAGCTGCATGCTTGAAGTCTTGGACGCACCGTAAGTAACGTTGTAGGGTTAGTCTTTCAGCGTATTTCATAATTTGCAAACTAGGTAGGTCCCATATTAAGCTCTTTCATTAGACTATCACTAATCCCAGGGAAATCTGGCACTTCGAGAAGCAGTTGACGCACGACATGGTCGCATAGATATTGATAGAGTGAATTGAACCGACGAGTCTCTTCGTCTAACGATTCCAACTTTTTCTCTAAGGTGTCGATACATCCTTGAATCGTTTCCTGGTCTTGCGCTGGGTCATCAAGCATTTCAACAAAATCCTCTATAGTGGATCTCCACTTCTCAGCCGAGCTATCGATAGAGGTGATGTCCCCGAATTGGAATACGTAACTCAGAGCGTGACCGACAATCGCTTGTACGACAAAGCTTTGTCCGAAAAGAGGCGCAATTTCAGTAATCTTGGATTTAAATGTATCGTAGTCGCTCGGACGAATCATAAGCTCCCCGAGTGTTTCCTTTCCCGTTAATAGCTTCTTGTATGTAGGATGAATTACTACATAATAAGTGAAACCAAAAATGTCATCTCTCTTCGCCGGGTCTAAATTATCCAACAGTTGAAGAAAATAGCCCAAGCTATTGCAAGTAGTTTTTAAAATATATTGCATATGAGCGGGATGCACTATCGAGAGAAAATTGAGTTGACTGGACAAACCATATTTGTGAAGTAGCGTCCACTTTCCTTCCAGCAGTTTCTGCAATTTTGGGTTTTCCCATATACGAATCTTGAACGGGGGCTTGTTTTCAACCTTGAATCTTTCGAGAAACTCCTTGGTCGGGTTAGACAGGAATCCTGAGGCTATTATGCAGAGTTTGTCTGGTCTCCCTGCAAAGGCCCAAGTGAGAGCGCCTTGGATTTTGTCTGGCGGGACACCCTTGACGTGGTGTTTGCATTCTACGAACCAATGTTCAAAAAATTGGGTCCCGTCAAATTCAGTCTGTCGGCGATAGCATTCGATGTCCCTTCCTCCATCAGCTGAGCTGGCCGACAGCCCCGTACCCTTTCTCCAATCAAGGTTTACGAAACCACATTCTTGCAACAATTCATAGCACAGCTCCTCAAATTGGGTCGGGCTCAGATGGTCGAAGGACAATGGACTCACGGTAACTTCCTTCCGCTCCTCGCATAAGTTCTTGTTTGCTTGGTTGATGTTTGGCGCCTATGGACTCTCTTGTTTCCCCGACACACGTACCCCTTGAATCTGACTGATATTGAACGGGCTCTTACTCCCTTTTTGCTGCACAGTCAAGCACGTATTGTGAATAGGATCTGCCTCGATTTTGGTGTCCATTTGGTGTCCATCGGAAGCGTCAGCTGGTCAAAGTTGAGGAAAGTCAGTCACACTTGGTAACGGTTACTTTTCCACTGATGTCGGGCACATGAGCCTCTTTCCCTCGTAATCTCGGGTAGTTCCAAAACACCCCAGATCGCTTTCACACGGCAGGGGTCGGAGGTTCAAATCCTCTCCCGCCTACCACTTAATTAGGTGAAATAACTTAGGGTATGGCCATGTTACTGCATGGCCTTTTTTCTTTCCCTCGCCTCTTTTGGCACTTCTTTGGCCCCTTTTCCATCGGGGACCACCCACTTACGCTTCCTCGACCAAATCAAGCTCAGTCCTTCCATTGTCGAACCTCATGCTGTCCACAGCTTTCAGGAGCTCCTCGTCTGAAACCCTGATATAGCGGTCTGCTACAGAGCGTTGCGTCGAGTGGCCCACAATCAGGTCACGCACCGTGGGGTCCATCCCTGACCTCTGCGCGTTGGTCTTCCACGCATGACGCAGGTCCCGCACTTGCAGACCTTTCAGGTCAGCCTTGGCTAACGCACCATCCCACGCCATGCGGATCGTGGACCGTGTTATGGGCTTCCCTTCATACGCGTCGCCATTGTTGCGGTAGCGTCCGCAATAGGTGAAGACCAAGCCCATACCCCGCACTACGTTGGAGGAATTACCAGCTCGCAAGGATTCCAAGAGATCGAAGGCTTCCTGCCTCAAAGGTATCCTTTTGGGACGCAGGCGGACCTTCTTCAGGCTCTTCCCTTCCTTGGTTGCCTCGGGAGGCAGGATAACCATCCTGCGTTCTGGTTTGTACATCTCCCAGCGTAGGCCTACCACCTCACCGAAACGCATCCCCGTGTAGTAAAGCATCACGAGGATATCGTGTAGCCACCACGAATGCTGAAGCAGGCGTTGAAAGTCTTCCCATGACAGATACGCATCTCGCTGATTTTCGGGCCAGCGATCCACCATCATGCACGGGTTGAACTCCAGTGCTTCCTTTTCCATTTGCACGCGGAATATTGCCGACAGCACGCTCATCTCACGGTTAATGGTCCCGTGTTCGACTTTCTCGTTCCTCGTCCTTCTGTAAGCCCGCAGTTGAGGAATCTTGATGTCCTTCAGAGGAAAGTTGTCCCCGAAGTGTTCAATCAGCCGATCAATGGCGTACAGATTCCTTTCGGCTCTGTGCCTCGGATCAGCTTTAAGAAACTCCGTCACCGCTTTTAGCAAGGTCAATTCCTCTTCGGGTTCTGGTCGAGCCAGCTCGGGTGGCATGACCCACCCGTTTTTCTCGTAAGTGCGGACAACCACCTCTTGCTCTGTAGGGTTCAGATGTCCGAAAGTGCCTATGGTGAAGGCCGTCTTCACGGCCCGCTCTATCTTCTTTGCCTCGGTCTCGTTGCGTGCGGGGGTTACCGTGCGGATACGGTTCCCTTTCCACTTGAACGAGACGTAAAACTTCTCACCGATTTTCATGATTCCCATGACGAAACCTCCTGTCTGAGGTCTCGCCAAGATCCCCCTGAATGTTTGTATGCGCCTCCTTTCCTTCTGGCCTTGGGGTCACTCGCCGTACCTACGGCATGCTTGGCCCCCCGTGTTTTCGATTCTTCCTCATTTGTCTTCCGCTTCAAGAAATTCTCAACGGCTTCGGCGGTAAAAAGCACCACCTTGCCCGAAATCTTTACTCGCTCAATTCTGCCAGCACGGGCCCATTTCAAAATTGTCCTCTTCGTGATGCTCAAATATGTGGCAGCTTCAGCCGCGGTAAGCAATTCCTTTTCCGACATTCATGTCGTCCTCCATATGTACCTGCAGGAGTTTCTCCTGCTTCGGTGCGGACATTGCGTCCGCCTTGTGCCCCGTCCCTGTCTGGAGGTGACAGGGGCCGAAGCCTCATAGGTTATGCTCTGGCAACCTCCTTGGTCCTGGCCTTTTTCCCGACCTCGCAATTGCTTACCATCGACAGTAGAAGGTCAAACTTCTTCGCCATCTCAGTCTCAAGGTATCCCGCAAGATGCAATATCTGGGAGAGCCTGTGCCCGGTCTGCCATGCATCTTCAGCAGTCAAAACCTCCCATTCTTGCTTGCTGAATCCTGTCCCAAGTGCCTCCATCATGTCATCATCCATTTGCCCATAGTATCTTATGTATTTGTCTTGGTCAGGTATGAATTCCTTGCCGAGTGAAATCTCCGGCGATTTGTCGGGAATGCTTGGTCATCTGATCTCAAGCGACCAAAATTCTTCCATCTGCTTAACGAATGGTATAATAGGCGTGGGACTGCTGCGCGAGAATCAAGACGGAGGTGAGATGGTCGATGATCGGAAAACCTGACTGTACGGCACCTCTGAACGTACTCGTCGTCGACGATGAGCCAAATATCCGAAAATCGCTCAAGATGTACCTGGAGAGCCACCACCACAGCGTGGTGGCTGTGCCGACATTTCGAGACGCTGTCGCTGCTGCATCTCGCCGACCATTTGATATTGCTCTCGTAGATCTCAGGTTGGGAAATGACGATGGTCTTGATCTCATCCCCGTCCTGCTCGCTTCAATTCCCGGGATCAATATCATCGTGATAACAGCCTACGCTTCCATTGAGACCGCCGTGGAAGCTATGCGTCGGGGCGCGTTCGATTATCTGCCCAAACCGTTCACGCCGGATCAGGTGCGACTCGCGTTGAAAAAGGCAACTAAAATCAGAGTCCTGGAGCATCGAGTTGCAAACCTTCAGGATGAACTGTCACGCTCCAAGCCTGAGGTTGTGTTTTCCAGCATCAACCTGGCGATGCACAGGATCGTGTCTATGGCGCGGGGCGTGGCCATGTCGGACGCTACCATTCTTCTTAGGGGGGAAAGCGGGACGGGGAAAACCGAGCTTGCTCGTCAGATTCACTTCTGGAGTGCCAGAGCCCACAAACCTTTAGGCGTGGTCTCCTGTCCGGCGCTGTCGCCGGAGCTTCTCGAAAGCGAGCTTTTCGGGCACGTAAAGGGAGCGTTCACAGGAGCCCTAAGAGACACTGTTGGTAGAATAGCGGCTTCTGAAGGAGGAAGCCTTTTGCTGGATGAGATTGGTGACCTGCCGTTGACGGTCCAACCAAAGCTTCTCCGTTTTCTTCAGGATCGGGAGTATGAGAGGGTAGGCGACACCCGAACACGACAGGCCGACGTGCGCATCATTGCCGCAACGAACACGAATTTAGAGGAAGCTGTTCAGGAGCGACGTTTCAGGGAAGACCTGTTTTACCGCCTCAACGTCATTCAAATTGAGATTCCCCCTCTACGGGAAAGGATTGAGGACATAGTCCCCCTTGCCGAGTCATTGCTTCTTTTCTTCGGCAGCAAGAACCACCGCCGCTTCACTGGCTTCACGGGTGATGCAGTTGAAATCCTCGAGAAGCACCAGTGGCCGGGAAACGTGCGCGAGCTCCGGAACACGATCGAACGCGCAGCCATTTTGTGTCGTGGCGAAGAGGTCGGTAAGGAATACCTCCTGGAACGAATGACGCCGGAGGGGCAAGCCCTTGCTTTAGGAGATTTGGTGCCTTTGGCTCAGGTCGAAGAGGAGCACATTCGGAAGGTCCTTGAGCGCGCAAAATCGCTCCAGGAAGCAGCCCAGGTGCTCGGTATAGATCAGGCCACGCTCTGGCGGCGAAGGAAGCAATACCAAATCTGAGGCCTCCTTCGGATACAAGTTTCACCACGTGTACGTGCGGCTTGCAAAATGCAAGATAGACAGGATCATGTGCGTGCAAAGTGCAAGGGGGGAACTGTATTTATTCTCTCGCCATTAGTAATATCCATCGGTTAGAATCCTCTATAATTGGCCTGCATTTTGCTGCTCTTTCCACAGGAGCGTCAAAATGTTGGGAATTCGCCAAAAAATGTCTTTCGGATTCGGCGGCCTCTTTCTCATTCTCTGCCTCGTGGGAATTCAGAGTATCCTTCTTCTTACCGACCTGAGCGAATCCATCGAATTGATTCTGCGTGAGAACTATCGGAGCGTCATCGCTTGTCAAGACATGAAAGAAGCTCTGGAGCGCATGGACAGCGCGGCACTCTTCACGCTGCTGGGGCATGATGCAGAAGCAAAGTCGCTGATAGCGGAAAATAGCCGGAAGTTTGCCTCCGCCCTTAAGGTGGAGTTAAACAATATAACCCTTCCAGGAGAACTGGAACAAGCTACTGCCATCGAGGATCTGTTCCGGGAATATGAGCATACTCTCAGCGAAGTGCTGGACGCGTCGAAGCCCTTAGACCGCCGTCGCAACATCTATTTTCGAGTCCTTCTCCCCCTATTCGCCAAGGTGAAAAGCACGGCGAACTTAGTATTGCTCATGAATCAAGCCAATATGAGCGAGGCCAATGAACGTGCCCGACATGAAGCGACATCCGCTCGGCATAGCATGATCGTACTTCTCGCAATTGCTGCCGCATTGGCTTCGGCCTTTATCGTACTTACAGGCAAATGGATCCTTCGTCCGATTACCCTGCTCACCGAGTCAGCAGAAGAAATAAGGCAGGGCAATCTGGATTTGGTAGTTCACAGTAATTCACGTGACGAGATTGGCCGGTTGTCTCGCACCTTCAACGAGATGGCCGAAAGTCTGCGAGGAATTCGTCGGTCTGACCGTGCACGGCTTTTGCGAGTGCAACGGTCCACAGAACAGGCATTCAGACACCTGCCTCAGGCACTGGCCGTGGCGGATCTGACGGGGAGAATCGAGGTTGCCACAGAAACGGCAAAGACTGATTTCGATCTTATCCCTGATTTCGATATTGGCGACAGCTCCGTTGAAGCGCTCGGGTCTCTCTTTCATGAAGCGATCCGGACTGCTCAGCCAGCAGTTTCTGGAAACGGTCATACGCTGATTCAGCGATTCATCAGTGGTGAAGAGCGCTTTTTCAGGCCCAAGGCCATTCCGATCCTCGACAGGGACAAGCTCCCGACTGGGGTCATTCTCATCCTCGAGGACGTCACGCAGCAGCATCGCGAGGAAGAACTGAAAAAGGGCGTGATTGCGACCGTTTCCCATCAGCTCAGGACTCCGCTTACGTCCATCCGCATGACCATACATGTACTTCTGGAAGAGCGACTTGGAAAACTCACGGAAAAACAAGTCGATCTACTCCTGGGAGCCAGAGAAGAGGGGGAGAGACTCTATGGCATTATTGAGCAATTACTCCAACTCAGCCGAATCGAATCAGGGAAACTTGCGATGAACGTAGAATCAGTCTCACCCCATGAACTCCTTTTCGAAACAGTCGAAGGATTTCGTCGCTCAGCTCAGGATGGCGGAATAACACTTCTGACGGACATGCCCCCAGACCTGCCGCCGGTTCAGACCGACCGGCTACTAGTCCACCAGGTCTTTGGAAATTTGCTCTCCAATGCACTCAAATACACAGAACCTGGAGGTCAAGTAACGGTGTCGGCACGAGCGGACGCAGAGTTCGTTTGGTTTTCGGTGGTCGACACGGGCAAGGGTATTCCGAGTCAATACGTCCAGAGAATTCTGGAGCAATTCTTTCGCGTTCCCGGCCAGGCGTCCGACACCGGGGTCGGACTGGGGCTGGCAATCGTCAAACAAATCGTGGATGCACACGGAGGCTTGGTTTCCGTGGAAAGCCAAGAGGGTAAGGGAAGCATGTTTACCTTTTCCCTCCAGAGATCTCCCCTGCCCTTGCAGGAGGTGGAGCAACTATGACCGACGTCGTCTACATACTTGTTACCGCTGCTTTCTTTGGCCTCTGTGTCCTCTTTACCATCGGTTGCGGGAGGATTTGACCATGTTGGAAGCAATTGCTCTCAGTGCAGGCGTAATTCTCCTGGGTTACCTCCTTGTGGCAGTCATACGACCCGAGTGGTTCTGACAAAAGGATCGGCACCATGGATACTCAGATCAACGCATCGTTTCAATTCTTCCTCTACATGGGGCTCCTCTTACTTCTGACCAAGCCCATGGGCCTTTACCTGGAGAAAGTCCTCGATCCTCAGGGAAAGACCCTTCTCGATCCTATGTTGAAGCCCCTTGAGAAGGCTCTCTACGGCGTGACCCACGTGGATCCAAGTATGGAGCAGGACTGGAAACACTACGCTTTTTCGTTGCTTGCGTTCAGCTTCGTCGGTATGATCCTGCTGTACGCTTTGTTGCGAGCCCAAGACCTGTTGCCGCTCAATCCGCAGGGTCTGGGTCCTGTGAGTGATCATCTGGCATTCAATGCTGCCGCAAGTTTCACAAGCAATACAAACTGGCAGAGCTACGCGGGGGAATCGACGCTCTCCTATTTCTCCCAGATGGTGGGTTTGACCTTTCAGAACTTCGTGTCGGCTGCCGCAGGAATCTGCGTGGCAGCGGCTCTTGTGCGAGCCATCGCACGAAAAGAGTCTTCCACGATCGGCAATTTCTGGGTAGATCTCGTGAGATCGACACTCTATTTGTTATTGCCCTTGTCGCTTGTGCTGGCCCTGTGTCTTGTATCTCAGGGGGTGGTTCAGAATTTCAGCCCGTATCGAACTGTTAAATTGGTCGAACCTCTGTCTCTGGAAACGCCAGAGACAGACGCTGCGGGCCGTCAAGTCAAGGACTCGCACGGTAATCCGGTGCTCGAAACGAAAACCATCAGCGACCAAGTCATCGTTCAGGGCCCCGTGGCTTCCCAGGAAGCAATAAAGCAGTTGGGAACAAACGGCGGCGGGTACACCAATGCGAACTCTGCCCATCCGTACGAAAACCCGACTCCCCTTTCCAATTTCCTGGAAATGCTGGCCATTCTGCTCATTCCCAGCGGTCTTACTTACTATTTCGGCCGAGCAGTGAAGAACCAGGGCCACGGTTGGAGCGTTTGGGGGGCCATGGCCGTGCTGCTCCTCATCGGCATGTCGGTATGCTGGGTAGTTGAGAGTCACGGTAATCCCCGGCTGACCGCACTCGGTTTGCAAATGCACGACGGCAACATGGAAGGCAAGGAGGTCCGTTTTGGGGTGATCAACTCAGTGCTTTGGGCCACTGCAACGACGGCTGCGTCAAGCGGTTCGGTCAACTCCATGCACGATTCATACACCCCTCTCGGCGGTTTGATTCCGTTGCTCAACATCCAACTGGGGGAAGTGATATTCGGAGGAGTCGGGTCCGGCCTTTACGGCATGCTCGTGTACGTGATCGTAACAGTGTTTCTTGCAGGTCTCATGATCGGCAGGACACCGGAATACCTGGGAAAGAAGATTGAAGCTTATGACGTGAAAGTGAGCGTCCTGTTTCTCATGGTGCCGGTAATGGGAATCCTCGGACTGACCGCATGGGCCTGTGTGAGTTCGTGGGGCCTGGATGGATTGAACAACGCAGGGCCGCATGGTTTGACGGAGATGCTCTACGCCTTCTCTTCAGCAGTGGGCAACAATGGCAGTGCGTTCGCAGGGCTCAATGCGAATGGATACTGGTACAATACGCTTCTCGGTTTAGCCATGCTGCTGGGACGATTCTCTATGATCGTTCCTGTCCTGGCGCTTGCGGGCAACCTCGCCAAGAAGAAGGCCGTTCCCGCCGGCCCCGGCAGCTTTCCGGTTTCGGGAGTTCTGTTCACCTCGCTCCTTGCTGGCGTGGTGCTGATCGTGGGGGCGCTTACGTTCTTTCCTGTGCTGTCGTTGGGACCTGTTGTAGAACACTACCTCATGCTTCATTCAATTGCGACCTACTGAAGGGAGGTCGAGAAATGGCAATGAAAGTCTATTCCTTGTTCGAGGGAGACATACTCTTGCAGGCTGTTTGGGAGTCCTTCAAGAAACTCAATCCGGTCACGATGTCGAAAAACCCGGTAATGTTCGTCACCGAAGTGGGAGCGCTCCTCACTACAGTGGCGACACTGTTTTTTCCGAGTGGAGGCTATTTCTGGTTTGGCCTCCAGATAGTGGTGTGGCTCTGGTTCACCGTCCTATTTGCCAATTTTGCCGAGGCCATAGCGGAAGGTCGCGGCAAGGCTCAAGCTAATGCACTCAGGAAAACGCGTACCACAACCATTGCCACTCGTCTGCTTCAGGACGGTCTGGTCACGCAACAGATTTCGGCCGAGCATTTGTGTACGGATGATATTGTCGTCGTGTGTGCAGGAGATACCATCCCGGCTGATGGAGAGGTGGTCGAGGGCGTCGCATCGGTAGACGAGTCAGCTATCACAGGGGAATCCGCGCCTGTGATCAGAGAAGCGGGCGGCGACCGCAGTTCGGTGACAGGCGGAACGCGGGTTCTGTCGGACCGGATCGTCGTCCGTGTCACTGCCAACCCCGGGGAGAGCTTCCTCGATCACATGATCAGCCTCATCGAGGGAGCGCAGAGGCGAAAAACCCCTAACGAGATTGCTCTTACAATCCTCTTGTCTGCTCTCACGATCATATTCCTGGTCGTGGTGATGACCCTCCCATTTTTCGGCAGTTACTCGGGTGTTTCTTTTTCCATACCCGTATTGGTTGCGTTGCTTGTCTGTTTGATCCCTACCACTATAGGTGGATTGCTCAGCGCAATCGGCATCGCGGGAATAGACCGGCTGGTGAGAAGAAATGTCCTGGCCATGAGTGGTCGAGCTGTGGAGGCGGCAGGTGACGTCGACGTGTTGCTCCTGGACAAGACCGGTACGATTACCCTGGGAAACCGTCAGGCTACGGAGTTTCTGCCTGCCGACGGCCATACTGCCGAACAAATTGCAGACACCGCACAGTGGGCGTCACTCGCGGATGAGACTCCAGAGGGGAGGAGCATCGTCGTGCTGGCCAAGCAATATGGGTTGAGGGAGCGATCTGTCTCCGAATCGGCTGAGGCCAGGTTCATTCCGTTTACCGCACATACGCGCATGAGCGGGGTCGATCTCAAGGGAAGGAACATCCGCAAAGGGGCCCCGGACGCCATACAGAAAATCGTTGAGGGGAAATTTTCGCAGAATGTGGAGGAACTACTCCACAGAGTCTCATCCTCGGGTGGCACGCCTCTGGTGGTGTCCGAGAACGGGCAGGCAGTGGGGATAATCCATCTCAAGGACATTGTGAAGGGCGGCCTCAAGGATCGTTTGGGAAGACTCAAATCCATGGGGATCAAACCGGTGATGGTTACCGGAGACAATCGAGTCACTGCCGCCACCATAGCCAAAGAGGCGGGTATCGATTTCTTCATTGCTGAAGCCCGTCCCGAGGACAAACTGGACTTCATCCGGAAACAGCAAGCTCTGGGCCTCATGGTCGCGATGACGGGCGACGGCACCAACGACGCACCGGCTCTAGCACAGGCTGATGTCGGTGTGGCCATGAACACCGGAACTCAAGCAGCCAAAGAGGCGGGAAATATGGTTGACCTGGATTCCAACCCCACCAAGCTTATCGAGATCGTAGAAATCGGCAAACAATTGCTCATGACCCGAGGAGCGCTGACGACTTTCAGTGTGGCCAATGACGTGGCAAAGTATTTTGCCATTATCCCGGCGTTGCTTCTCGGAGTCTTCCCAGTTATCGCTCCGCTGAACGTCATGGGGCTGCATTCGCCCGAGAGCGCCATCCTCAGTGCGGTCATCTTTAATGCACTCATTATCGTGGCGCTCATTCCCTTGGCTTTGCGAGGGGTTCAATTTCGGCCGCTCAAATCTGAGATCCTTTTGAGACGTAATCTCTTCATCTATGGTCTTGGAGGGCTTTTCACGCCATTTGTCGGCATCAAGTTAATTGACACGATCGTTACAGCGGTTCAC
This sequence comes from uncultured delta proteobacterium, assembly GCA_963760985.1. Classification (GTDB taxonomy): domain Bacteria; phylum Desulfobacterota; class Desulfomonilia; order Desulfomonilales; family Desulfomonilaceae; genus JACRDG01. The sequence continues at coordinate 33,087 of CAVXFM010000010.1, forward strand.
CTCGTGTGATAGGGAGGTCTCACGATGAAGACCTTGTTTACAGAACTTCGGACCTCATTGATGATGACCCTGTGTTTGGCTCTGGTGGTCTGCGGAATATACCCAGTTGCGGTGTGGGCCTTGGGTCAGCTGCTATTTCCTCACCAGGCAAACGGGTCACTCATTGAAGTCGACGGACATGCTGTGGGGTCGTCCCTTATCGGCCAGCCATTTAGCGGCCCCACATACTTTCACCCCCGCCCCTCATCCGCAGGTTACGGCTATGACGCCTGCAGTTCCGGTGGAAGCAATCTGGGCCCTCTGTCGAAAAAGCTGGTGGAACAGGTACGGGAGAGAATTGCCAGGTACAGGCAGATCAACAATCTTGAACCGAATGCCTCTATTCCAGCCGACGCAGTAACATCTTCAGCGAGTGGTCTTGATCCTCACATCAGCGTGCGCAATGCATTGCTTCAAGCGCCGCGAGTTGCCAGCGCACGAGGGATGGCCCTGGATGAAGTACTGCACTATGTGCGAAGCTCCACCCGTCATCGGCAGTACGGCATCCTTGGAGACCCGAGGGTAAATGTGCTTTGGTTGAACCTCGTGCTGGATGGAAAGATAGGCAAGCGATGACACCCGACGATCGAGCCACATCGTTCCTGCGTCTCATCCGCCGTGCTCAACGCGGGCATCTGAGGATTTATCTCGGGTATGTGGCTGGGGTGGGTAAGACGTACCAGATGCTTCTGGAAGGCCATCGCCTCAAGGAAGAGGGAATAGACGTGGTGATCGGCCTCGTGGAGACCCACGGGAGGGACGATACGGCTAAGCTGGTCCACGGGCTCGAAGTGGTGCCGAGAAGAAGACTCGAATATAGGGGTGTGGCCCTCGAAGATATGGACGTGGATGCCATACTAAGCCGCAAACCGGAGGTAGTCCTCATCGACGAGCTGGCACACACCAATGTTCCGGGAAGCCGGAACCCCAAGCGGTACCAGGATGTGCAAGAAATCCTATCTTCCGGCATCCACGTCATCACCACACTGAACATTCAGCATGTAGAAAGCTTGTGTGACACCGTAGAAAGAGAAGTCGGGGTCAAGATCCGGGAGCGTATCCCGGATACCGTTGTTGCCGAGGCCGACCAGATGGTAAACGTCGATTTGACTACCGAAGATCTCCTCGAGCGTCTGGAAGAAGGAAAGATTTATCCCCCGGACCGCATCGGCACAGCATTAGCCAATTTTTTTGTCAACAAGAATCTGGAGACACTGCGAGAGCTTACTGTCCGGGAAGTAGCATCGCAAATCGATCTGCGTCGCAGGGAGCAATCTGAAGAGGAAGCATTTGCCACTCCGGATCAGGTGATGGTGTGCCTGAGCTCCAGAGGACCGAACAGTGAAAAACTGCTCCGAGTTGGCTCCAGAGTGGCGGGGCGGCTGAACCGAAACTGGTATGCGGTGTACGTCCAGACCCCTTCCGAAGCTCCATCTGTCATTGAAGCAGAGACCCAACGGATGCTGTCCGGAACATTGACCTTAGCAAAACAGCTCGGAGCAATTGTCTTTACGTACAAAGGCACTGATATTGTTGAGACCATCTTGCGGTTTGCCCACGAATACCGCGTGGGACACATCGTCATCGGAACGCCGGGTCCACTGCCGAAGTGGAAGCGACTTCTCGGCAAGCGAAACGTGGTGGAGCGACTTGTCGATGAGTGTCGCAACGTCACCTTGGTCGTCATTGACACCCGAGAAAAGAAACAGACAGAACAGCAGCGAGAATACCCGGCACATCCTGCTCGGCAGAAGACGGCTCAATCGGGGAAAACGAGTCACGTGCGTCTGAGCACTTTTCTCTCCCCTCGCCGGATTGTGAGATGGGAGCAGCCTGTATCCAAAGACATCGTGCTTCGAACACTCACTGAAATTTCCGCGGCTGACATCGGAACGGACAGACAGGCAGAGTTTCTCGATCGAATCCTCAGCCGGGAAAGGGAGTCGTCGACATTCTTTAATGAAGGCGCTGCATTCCCGCACGCCCGAATCGAGGGTATTACAGTTCCAGTGGTAGCTCTGGGGATCGCTCCCCTCGGACTGTCGGACGTTCGAACCGAAAAACCGACCGAGCTGATCTTTTGCATCCTCACTCCTTCTCACAACCCCGATCTTCAGGTAAAGATTCTGGGCATGTCAAGCCACCTCGCCAAGGATTCTTATTGGTCCAAACGAATTACTACAGCGAAAGACGCAGAAGAGGCGTATTCATTATTGAGAGAAGCGGAGTCGATAGTATCCAAAGATCAGCCGTACATGTGAAGTTCTCCTGTCACCAACATACCACCTGTGCAAGCTGTCCCAACCTGGACCCATGGATGGCCTCCTGGTGTCTTTTGATAAGGTGTATCCATCTGGGTGGACCCTCAACCCTTCAAATATAATATGATATTGAGGGGATATAATTAATCAGGCAAGATGTGCGGGCAAATCCTGGAAATTCACCCATGCTGAACTATAGTCGACAGGAGAACGTCGCGGAGAATCGATCTGGCTAAGCCTCAGGGCGTCTCTCAATGGGCACTTGTCGTCATGGGTCGGTATGTCATCGAGTGGGAATCGCGGTGAGGATCGAACATGTTAGAGCAAAACGGCTCTGTTCCCTGATAAACTGACCAAGTTCTTTCTGGAACGGTATTCCGTGTGAACTCTCTTGTACAGGCAGGATAAGCTCAGGATCACACGTTCCTATGTACTCAGGTATTCCAGGCTGGCACAGAATTTCAGGGTCGAACTCTCGATCTCATGTTGAGGAAGGTCAGGTAATGGGTCAGTCTGGGAGGTAATGTGAAACCAAGGGTAGTGGGCAAGCATCAGGCGGGGCGGTAGTGAGCAACCAGTCTGGGTATCATACTATGGTTATAGTAGGTATGTCCTTGCACAACTTGCAGTACCCTGACTACAAGAAGTCCCTGAGACCGCCAAGTTGAAGTATGGAAGAGGAACTTCTCGGTTCTCCCATGAAATCGCCGCCATATTCATGGGAACACTTTCGTTTCTTTCCAATACTTGACCGCCTTCCTGGCTGATAGGCGACTTGCCGCCTCGAAACATTGTCGCACTGGAGCCACGGCTTTTATCGCTTGCGCTCATTGTCGTAAAATTCAGGATAGAGCTTCTTGGCACACTCGGGACAGATGCTGTGGCTGAATTCTGCCTCAGAGTGGTCTCCAATATACGCTTCTATCTGGGTCCAATAGCCCTTATCATCGCGGATGTTCTTGCAGGAAGCGCAAATGGGCAATAAACCGCTCAGCTGCTTGACTTGAGCAAGCGCGTCCTGGAGTTCGGTGACCAGTTTTCCCTTTGCTTCCTCGGCCAGAATTGACCGTTGCGCCTCCACCTTAAGGCTATCATGGGCTTCTACCAAACTTTGCTGCGCAATCTCTCGTTCATCGATTCGCTGAGCGAGTTTCCGTGCTCCAGTAAGAAGACCCACCAAGCCCAACACCCACAAGGCCGCATGACTGAACCACAAGGCGAGGGTTTCTACTCTCGATGCGCCCCAAAGGGGTGCCATAGGCACGGCTACACTGATGCCTCCTCTGATGTCGCCGACTTTGTAGCCTTGCGCAGCGTGGCATTTCAGGCAGCTCTCCTCAGTGGTGAGCGGGCGCATCAATCGCATGAAGTGAGCGTTGCCGAGAATCTCGACCGAGCTAACCTCTGCTTGACCCAGTGGAAACTTCTTGAGAGCCGCTTCCTCCCACGGGTCCGGTTTATTTTCAGGGCGGATCACATTGAGGCTGGTGATGTGGCCACGAATCCCGCTGTGTTTTTCTTGTATTTCATGAATCATGCGTGTCATATACGCCGGGTTCACGAGCGTCAGTTCTTTTCCATCGGCGGTTTTGAGATCCCGGTGAGGTACACGTAGAAATGGATTCGGACGCATCTCGTCTGTTACCGGAACATATACCCCACCAAAGCTGGAATTCCAGCGACGAGCAAGGACGTCCTTTTCATAAACCATTCGAGCTTCAATGCGGGCGACTTCGAGAATCCTTTGTTTCATCTCATGGACATTCCAGGTCAAGGACGCGGCTACTATTGCTGTCCATGCACAAATGAGAATCAGGTACATATCGCCACAGACGGGTAACCTCACTGCCCTGTTCCAGCGGTGTTGACATAGTCAAAAATTCCTCTTTCATGCGAGTCCATTGCTCAGTAACCCTCTCTCACCCGAAGTAGTGCCGAGGGTCCTCCAATAGGGCTAGCTCCAGCCGGCCGGCGGGCATGTCCGATAGTCTCTCGATACCCTTTTGGAACCGACACGTTCAGGACAGTGACCGGACGCTCCCGATTCCCAGATTTGTGCCAGATCGGATGATCCTTCCGCCACCTGTATAGTATAATACACCGTCTCCCCGTCAGTCCACCTCAACCTCACGTGGGGCAGTGCATCCAACGAGGACCGGTAGTTACGGCCAGCAGAGAGGGAGGTTGCTTTCCAATGCCGCAACGTTGCGGTTTGATCGGGCCGTTGCTGGTATGTTCAAAGACCGGTTGGATCTGTACCTGCAAGTATATCCACCTGTAGCTTCTTAGTGTTCTGATACCACACAAGAACATGCTCCCCGTTCCTCATGTTCTACCCCCTCTGGTCATTGTACTGCGGCTCGCCCCCGCTCGGCTACTTCGCCTCACGGCGGTCCGGGGTCACTCCAGTCTGGTGGCCATTGCTATAGGTGGAGTTGACGAGTTCTTGATGGCCAGTACAGGCCAGAAGACACCTGAGGGGTGAATCTATCTCTGTAACCTAATGAATATACTGCCGCCGTATTGACAGAAGGCGCACTGATTGCGCTTTTGGAGTTTCCCGTTTGTTGTAATGAGTGACGTGGCACGGTTCGTGATCCGACGCAAAGGAAGGGGGCGCGTATAGCGTATGGAGAACGATTCCGAGCAAGGATCAGAAGAGCTCTTACCTTTGCGCCTTCCCAAAATGCAATGGCCAATCCGGCGGTTGACTGCTGTAGGAAATCTCATGATTTGTTTCAGAATTAGTGTCTTTTTTTGTAGGAGCAGGACCTGGTGTCCTCAGGGTGTGAGTAGTGAGCCGCGACCAAAAAATAAGCAAATGGACCATATTTTATTGAAGCTCTGACCAAAAAACCATCACCCCATGATGCCGAAAACCTCGTGGCCCCTATCCACCAGGGTCATAATCGGTTGATACCTCCCCCGAAAACTGCTGTGTGGCTTTCTTGATCACGTCACGAGACTGCTCTCAATCCCGCAGCCACCTCATCCATGTGTGGTGACCTTATTCATCTTATGATTGTATGAACTTGCCGCAGAAAGCATTTATCTGACCGGGAATCTCCAGTCTGGCACAAGACTTGCGTAGAAAGCTGTCGGTGGGGTCCTTTGCCCGAGGCGGAGGAAACCAAACGAGGTATTTTTGCCATGATACGAAAACCCGATCCGTTCCAGGTTGGTAACGCTAGCTCCGATAGTGCACCACGACCGTCATTGGAAACGCATACGCCACCTACGGGAAAAGAAGCCTGGCAAAATTACGTGGCCGTCGATTCGGAGGTTGCTCAGGATCGTGGATCGATTGAAGTTCTATCTGACATAATAAGCCTAATTTGGCTCCGATTAGGTCTGGTCGCAACAGTGACGCTCGGTATTTCCATGGCGATTTGTCTCTACGCGTTTACGCAACCACGCATCTTCCAGTCTTCCGCGGAAGTGAACCTGTCGCCCGCGGCCGACACCTCAAACATGAAGAAAGAATCTCGCACGAAATCTCAAGGGGCTGCCCACATCTCCGGCCAAATGAGGCTCTTGACATCCTCTCCGTTCATCGGTCGTTTTATCGATAGCCGTCAGGTCAGTGATCTGTCAGAGAGTTGCGAGACTCACCACGGTATTCTACACCTTATTGGACAAGTAGTGAGTCAGGTGTCGATTATTGCGCAGTCGGCGGTGCACAAGGCCACCGCTCATACAGGATTTGGTAATTGGCTTCATAGTGCAGAGGCTGGCGCTACCGGAAACCTGAGGGAGGAGGCTGCGGGATCCGCGAAGATTCTTGAAAGGAAATCCTTGATAGCGGCTTTCGGCAAGGCACTCACCGTAAAGCCAGCGGCAGGGGTAGGCGGAGACAGCGGCATAGTGGAAGTGAGTTTCAACGCTTACCTGCCGGAGGCTGCACAAAGGGCCCTCCAGGCATATTTGGCCTTTTACGGCCAGGTCATGCGTGATGGTCTGCGTACAGACTTAGAAGCTCAACGCTCCGCGTTGAAAGAACGGTCTGCCGAGGCTGAACAGAATTTGATTCAGTCGGAAAGGACGATCGCGGAGTTTGAACAGGCTCACGAAATATTTCCACAGGGCAATTACCTCATGGGTCCAGTCCTCAATCTGGTAAATAGATCGGTGGAACGGATCGTGGAAGCTCGTGAAGAGAAGGAACGTATCCGGTCTTTATCGCTTCTGGACACGGGATCGGCGACGCCCGCCTTCCGCAAGACAGGCGATGTAGGAACTCTGACAGCGCTCAAGCAACAATTGGCTCAACTTGAGGCCCATTACGCAGAGCAGGCAACAGTCTATTCCGCCAGCTTCCCGAAAATGTCCCTATTGCAAAGAGAGATCACTCGTATAGGGAGAAAATTGGACGCCACGACAAAAGAGGCAAGGACCGTCGCCCTCGAGTCTGCCGATCTGGAGGAAAAGGTGAGAGAACAAACGCTGGATCAGGCCAGGAAGGATGCCACGAGGATGAATTCCCTCCAAGCCCCGTACGCAGGCTTAAGAAGGAAGGTGGAGACAAACACTCTGGTGTATCAGAAGATCTTGAGTGCGCTCGAGGATGTGAACATCCAGTTGGCGGCTATTCCAGCAGGATTGAGCATCATCGAGCCGCCGAGCCTCGTATCTGCCCCTGTGGCGTCCCGGCGGGGGCTTATGGTAGCGATTGGTATTGCGCTAGGGCTCTTATGTGGTGTGGGAGTTGCATCGGTGACTGAGAGCCTGGCAGACAGCAGCCGGGTCTTGAATCTTCAGAAGACAGCCGTTGACATCCACACACGTCCCCTGGGCATAGTTCCGGACTTCGCAACGTTCAACGGCATGGGAAGCTCGAAGAATCCGGTCAACACGTCGCCACTGTTTTTCAAAGACGCCTCTGGGAATCCCGTTTCACATATAATCAAGGACATAGAAGCCTCTCTCTACTTCTCCGCATCCGAAGCACTGTCCAGGGTAACTTTGGTCTCGAGTGCCATTGCTGGCGAAGGGAAAACATTTTTGGCCGCATCTCTTGCATGTGCAATGAGTTCGAGAGAGAGCCAGAAAACGCTCGTCCTGGATGCCGATATGAGAAGGCCCGCGCTTCATAAAGTCTTCGGGCACGAAGCCCCTGGGGCGGGGTTGTCGACGGTACTCACAGACAGGAACACCGTCCTTTCTCGGATAATCCGCCGTTCACAGGTCCCCGGTTTGTTCTATCTCACAGCAGGTCCTGTTCCTGAGGACCCCTTGGCTCTTCTCAGATCCAAACGATTCCTCAAGGTGTTGTGCGCACTGGAGAAATACTTTGACAACATTGTGATTGATTCTCCACCAGTGCTCTCGGTTCCCGACTACATGCCCCTTTGCCACGTTGTCAAGAAAGTCATACTTGTCGTAAAACAAGGAAAAACTCTCAGAGAAGAAGTGAGAGAATGTGCGAAATTGATTCGTTGCGTGACCGGTACCCGTATTTTCGGTGTGATACTGAACAGAGCACAAACGACTGCAGGCCGTTTCAGATCTGGGGAGCGCCATCATTCGCAGTACCATTGCCGGTATGAAGATCGATACCAAGAAAAGGTGTCCTGATGAAGAAACCCTCTCTCTCGAAGATCTTTTTGGACCGGCCACTCTTCCGGTGACCCGCCTCGCACATCTTCTCAAGTCCCACTCCTCTGGCCACTATACTGCGGCTCCCCTACCTTCGCCTCTTGGTGGGCACGGCAGGCGGCCTAGGTCCCTCCTGTCCGGCGGCCATTAATATAGGTGGAGTTGGCCAGTTCTTGATCGCCAGTACTTCAAGAACGGACCAACGGTGCGACATTATACTCGCAACCAGTTGATATTACGCGTGTCAGTTTCCAGAAACATGCTCTGAGACTAACTTTGAAATTGCCGATGGTCGTGATGGTGAAAGAGGTACGAGTCGTGATCCAACGTGGATACGGTGTCGCGTAAAACGCAAGACGAACGATTCTGAGCGCCGTTGCAATTGCGCCGCATTGTAACCCTCCTGAAAAGAAGCAACGCTACCACGGGGTTCTCGGAACGCGAGATGCAGAATCTTCATCTAGCACGGCTCATCCAGCACCTCATGTAACGCGAGGCTGGATGTTCCACCTTCCAGCAATTTCCTGGACAGTAGCAAGCACCGTGGCCGAATCAATCGGCTTGGCGACTACCGCGTCTGTGCCGGACTCGGCGATCTTCCCCTCGTCCAGTTCCTGACCGCCCCACCCGATCAGCAGAACAAAGGGGGGCTTGGTTGTTCCTCTCTCCTGGCAGATTGACCGAATTGCCTTGCCGACGTCCCAGCCGTTCATGCCGGGCATGCCGAGATCGCAGAAAACCAAGTCCACAGGTTCCTTATCGAATATGGCAAGCGCCTCTTTGCCGGAAAGAGCCCCCAAAACAGTATGACCTGCTTTGGCACATATTGTTTCGAGGAGAGACGCGATGGTCAAGTCATCGTCTATGACCAGAATGTTCAGATTGCCCTCAGCGGGTCTCTTTGCTGGCTCTTCCACCTTCCTGACCGGGTCGTGGGCCTGAGGCAGTCGGATCGTGAAGGTGGTACCCACTCCCGCTTTGCTTTCTACGGATATGCCGCCACCATTACGTTGCACAAGTCCATGAGTTACGGCAAGGCCCATTCCTTTTCCTATACCCACCCCCTTGCTGCTCCAGAACGGTTGAAAAACCCTTGGGAGATCTTCTCCGGCTATTCCTGTCCCGGTGTCACGAACCGTGATAACCACTTCATCGGCTTCCTTACGAGTCTTGATTTCTATGTCTCCACCCTGGGGCAAAGCTTCCGCTGAGTTCTTTACCAGATTGATAAGTTCCTCGAAGATCTCATTCTCGTGCGCTCTCACCAAGCAACCGCCCTCGAGGTTCAGTTGCAGGTCGATCTTGAAGCCCTTCTTTTCGGGGTCTGATTTCCACAAGGGTTTTGAGACTTCAGCGACACTTCTCACTGTCATAGCTAGATTGAAAACCATACCCTCACCCTCGCGACCGGTGACATCGGCACCCACGTTCGCAAAGGTTTGAAGACGCCTGACTGTCTCAGCACCAAGACTGGCCGCCTGAAGCATCCTTTCCAGGTTGGTTTTGACTGTGGAGAGGTCTCCATCTTCAGACTCAAGGTCCCAAAGGGACAGGCTGGAACTTGCCATGACTATCTGACCTGAGTTTCCGCCGGAACAGTAAACAAACCGCGTTATCATATGTGATATCAGAAGACTAGGATGAGTCGGGCTGAGCCCCTAACATTGCTGCTACATTTTGAAGTGAAAGGATGTCGTACATCTTCGCCTGGAGCTTGGATTGGTCGGAGATGATCTTGAAGAGTCTTCCTGAACGGGTTACCCACAGTCCCAATTGCACGGAGGACAGTTCGTCCTTAATGAGCTCCAGGCTCAAGGTGATGCCCTTCTCTTTGAGCCTGCGTTGGAGAAGCTTGAGCAAGAGAAGCCCCAAGATGCAGATGAATGCATGCACTACGATCTTCTGATCTGTCCAGTGGCGCACAGGCTGGAACGGCACCGTCATCGGGTCGTTCATCTCTCCGAAGAGCTGCTCGACCTCATTGCGATCGGTGTAGGCTTGAGCCACTTCCAGAGCGGTCAGGTCGGTACGATCCGTGAAGACGGGAATCTTTCCAAAACGATTCATGTATTTCTTCACTGCCTTCTGATCGAGACCCACCTTGAGATTGGCGCCGGTGCCTTCGGTTTTGAACAGATAAGCGGGGAGCTTTGGGGAGGCCACCTCCCGGATCTTGGCTTCAGGGTCTTTGACCTTTGCCCAGCGAACTTGGTTGAGTTCGGCCAAAGCCTGTCCCAGATCCTTCTGAAAGCGTCGCTCCTTCTTCCTCGCAGTAGCCGCGTTGTACGTGAGCACCACCCTGATGGACCGATCGAAGGCCTTGGTCTTGGTATCGAATGCGAGGATCTCTCTCCCGTTTTCCAGTGTCACTGGCGTGTAACGGGACAGGCGGATGGAGCAGAGTTCCGGGTAATGGCTGGGGGAAAGGCTTCCGATGAAATGAACTCCTTCGCGACCCAGGCCTGCAATGTTCGCACAGGAGTTGTTCCCCTTGTCGAACACGACGGTAAGGCTCTCCACATGTCCGTCCGAGAGTGCCCGGACTCTCTCGATGGTCCGAGATATGGCAGTGGGGAAGAGTGTTGCGTCGTTTTGGGAGCCTCCGTAGAGCTCGTGGATAAGCGGCAGGCCGAGCCCCCTGACCACGGAAGCTGCCAGGCCTACCTGACGCAGGTGATGGCGAAAAGCTTTGTTATGGCCCTTCTCGTTGAGCTCGGATGGAGTCTGCTCAGCCAAGTAACTGAAGAAATTGGTGGTATCGTAGATGAGCCAATCCAGCGGGACGGAGAACTGCTGAAGGGTGTTCGCCCACAAGCCCTCTTCGATACGCGGAATCGCTTCCACAGGTAGACGGTCCATCGCGTCCCAGAATCTCTGTCCCGTGGCCGAGCTCACGGGAATCGTAAACAGACTGGGCAGCATGCTCTTCTTGTACCATGCGGCGATTCCGTTCTTACTTTTGGGCTCACAGACCCGATTGATGGCCGCGAGCACCAGATACTGGCCTACGTCGAGATACGCGGAGGTGCCACAAGCGTACGAGTTGATCAGCGGGATAACTCCCAGGTCCAGAGCCTGCTGGTAAAGTGCAGCGGCAAGCCCGAACTCCAGGTGAGAGGTCTTGACCGGCAGTTCCGGTTCTCGAGCGGACGAGCACTTCTCGAAGATCTGATCCGGAGTCCCCAAATAGACCTGCTGGATCTTGGCGGATTTGCCTTCGATCCTTTTGGTCACGGTGTAATAGTAGTAGGTGTGACCTCGGATATTCTTTTTCTGCAGGTAGCTCATGCAGAGGCATCTATCACATCATTAAGGTCACTGTCAAGCATAATGTGTCACTATCAGTTAGAGGCACGCTCCAAGGAGCGGTTTGGCCCAGAATTCCGCAGCGTTACAGCTTTGTATAGCCGATTCCCGGAAACTCCGGTCAAAGAATGGATTCGGTCGGCGATCGATGGACATTGGAGGTGCATAGTGACTTGAATTTGCCCGCAGCGGTATAAGACGCAACGGAGAATATTTCTCTCGCGTATAGCTGATACCAACTCCCATGGCGGTAACCGCCACAACGAACGATGAAAGTCTGCCATCGAAGGGGACTTTCATGGGAATGCGCTTTCACGTGTATGACAGGACGCAGGATACGGGCTGAGGATCTCCTTCGCTACGGGCGGCGCAAGGCCCTCTCATCACTGCGCTCAGGAGACCCACAGCCCCACCATCTTAGATAGGTGAACACGAATCGGTATAAAGGCTTACAGAAGGTTCAAGTCTTGCCTTGATGGGAGAACCGTGATCCCTTTTGAGTGAAGGCACACGATCGATATTCCCGTTGACTGAGGAACCAAGGGCGTCGGTACGCTCAAATTTGCCGAAAACAGCCTATGATCCGGCAAGAATGTGGAAATCAGGGTGGTCGGACCATTTTCAGAAGCGCGACGGATCGGATTCGGGCGACGAAAGAGATCGGACAGCTCGTTCAGGGTCCAAAAACACCGTCATTCGGGGGATCGCGGAATAATTTTCGATGAGTACAGCCTGGATTGAGGAGGTAGACATCATGGATTCGCATCAGGTTCAGTGGAACGAGAAGGTGGCCGCACACATCATAAAGCACCTGGAGAAGCGCCGCATGGAAGGCAGCTATGCGCCCAGTGCTGCTCTTGCCAAGGACGACATCGTCGCAATGATCCCGGAGGGTGCCTCCGTCTTTCGGTGTGGTTCCATGACCGCGGGGAATATGAGGTTGTGGACTGATATTGCTCAACTTCCGGGTGTTGAGATCTTGGATCCGTATAAGCCCAATCTCACTGCCGAACAGTCCATCGAGGTGCGGCGCAAAGGCCTGACCGCGGACCTGATGATAACCAGTTGTAATGCGATCACCTTGGACGGGAAACTCGTCAATCTCGACGGAATGGGAAACCGAGTTGCCGCGATGACTTTTGGCCCCAAGAAAGTGATTTTGGTTGTGGGCATGAACAAGGTCGTGGCTGATCTGGATGCGGCCATGGCCAGAGTGAAACACTACGCGGCACCGGTCAACGCTGCACGATTGGGCCTGAAGACACCGTGCGTAGAAAGCGGTCTGTGCAGCGATTGCAGGGCTCCTCAGCGAATTTGCAATATGTGGAGTGTCATCGAAGGACACATGGTGGAAAACCGGATTCATGTGAAGCTTGTCGGCGAAAATCTAGGCTACTGATGAGGGCTCTATCTCCACACGCCACGGTTTCAAAGATGCGGGTTGGTTGTTGCCATTTCTCCTCTCGGCAAGACCCCTCGGGCGGAGGGAAGCGCTCCAGGTATTGATCACGCCAGTGCGCACAAAAGTAAGTTAATGAGGCGACATGCCTTCTTTCCGAACGGCCAGCCTGACTGCGTTTGGGAGGCAAGGCGTCTGCTTGCCGGTATTACCTGAATTGGCGCACACCGGTATAAGAAAGCACAGAGATGCACAGCTGCGACTGCAACAGGCCGAAGGTTACCGGTGAAAGGTCCCCAAGTAGCCCCCCTGTTCGAGGCGAGAGAGGATCTCCTCCGCAACCCGATGGTTTCCGTACCAAGAAAAATGACCGCCGCCTTTGAGAAAGATCTTGCTCGGGTTTGCTTCTCTCTTAACCAACGAATCCAGATTGAGAGGCTCTTCCCCCAATTGATGTCCTATAAACCCGGAAACCCACGAGGTCTCCCTCGAGCCGCGAAACCCGTCACAACTGGATCTCACGGGGGGAATTATCACAAAAAGCAAGCGTGCTGCATGGTGCTTGCAAAACATCGCTATTCCTGAAAGGGCTCGCGTGAATCTTATAAAGCCTTGTTCCCGTACTGGCCATCAAAGACTGGTCGGCTCCACCTATGTATTATGGACACCACAACGGTCGGACCAAGGCCGCCTGCCTTGCCCACCAAGAAGGCAAAGGCACGGGAGTCGCAGTAACTTGACCAGACCTGTAGGACATGAGAAGATGACCGAGCCGGAGGGGGGCCAGGAACCATGGAGGTGCGACTGACCGGGCCTCTCTCGGCCACTTTTCAAGGCTACACCTGAATGATGGATTGCTGTTATCCCGGACCATTCTGGCGAAAGGGGAGTTGATTTCCGAATGGCGTGAAGAACGTGACCACCCGCACAAGGCGGGCGGGTTCTCCGATCGAGGCAGAGGGAATGCCTCGACGCATAATGAATAAGGTTACATTCCAGCCCAGTCTTTTTTGTCTCCGAAGGCCAGCCAAAGAAGCACCACGACAATCGATATGATGAAAAGGATAAACATGAGGCTTACCTCCTCCACTTTAACCCACTGCGAAACTCGCCAACGCAATGCGTTCGGTAACTGTTTCCGGCGGAATACCACAAATGTTTAGTTTTCGATGCAGGAGACGTGAGTCGCCTTTCCGAACATCCTTGAGGGTTGGTACCGGTACCTGACTCCTCATCACTCGATAGTTCTGGCTGTCCCTTCCTCAGCCATTCCCCATTGTTGATGATCACGTGGCGTCGTATGACCAAAGAGCGCGACCTGTGTGGTGCTTGTGCCTTGTTTTTGTAGCAAAGTTGATGCCAAGTGAGCTTACTTGCTGATAATGTGATGTTATCTGACAATGCGGCCGTGTGACGCGGTATCTAAAATCTGAGCAATTCTTTCGCACTTCGCACAAGGATTTGCCGGAATGAGCATCTTTTTCGCACATACGCCTCGTGTTCCGAGCCAATGAGACATAAGGCTCAGCGCGTGTCAATGGCGAAGGATCGATGAGAGATTCGAGATGAGTATGGGGGCTCAGATGCTCCACATATATATTACGCCGCCTGACGGTGGCACTTCCGGTCCGAGAAAGACAGGTTCAGAGGCGATTCCTTCATTGCGCTGCCGGTTCAACTACTACCGATTCGCGTTCACCTATCTCATACCAATGCGTTTTCAAGCGTACAATACTGGCGGCAAAAGTCTCTTGGCGCCAACGGCCCGGCCTGACTGGGCTTTAGAGGCATGCCGCCCGCAGACCAAAGTCACTTACGTGATCGCGCATCGGTATCACTCGGCATTCCCCGCCGCGTAACCTCTCTTGATCTCCCCAAATGGCGCTTGACTGGAGAAGATCAGTATTGCCGCGATGAATGCGGAACGTGGAGACGTGGTATAGGCTTGTGCCTGATACACTGCCTTTCCCCAAACCCCTATATGCCATTGGGAACAGAGCCGGGCCTGGAAACGCTCCACGGCAAGTAACGGGACCAAACCTCCTCGATTTGCTTAAACAGAGACTGGCTTAATCTTCGGTCTTCGATGTTTGTATTTGCCGAGAGCGAGAAAAAGCCCGCCTTTTTGAGCTCACCAAGAATTTCTGCCCGACTGGACAAAATATCGTAACCTCCCGGACGGTGGTAATTCAACTTGCCCAGCCTGAGGAACTCTGACCACAAGTATGCCTTGGTTTTGGAGGTTAAGATGCCGGAACGCCGCCGGTCGGAAACACAAATGCCCTTGTAGGCCAAGGCTGAAGGATGGTTCACCACGGAGCGCCGGAGTTCTTCCTCGATCTCAGGAGGAAGAGGGCTTCCTGTTTCCAACCACAACGTCGCCAAACTCAACGCCCTGGTGGCAGGATCAGGGTACCGAACACAAGTTGCGCTGTCTCCTTTCAGCAGGCAAGCGGCCTCCCGGGAGTGTGATCGCATATAGAACAGGGTGTGTGCATCCTGGTAAATGGGGACCCACCTCCGCGAAGCAGACAAGACCACAGGGAGGCTGGACGGCTCCAGCCGTTTGTCTATGGCCACTGCACGCACCTGGCGCAAGTCGAGTAGCCTCAATGCTTTGGATACCGATGACGGTGAATGAGGATCAACGCGAAAAATAGCGTTGTACTCGTTGCGGAGTTTGTCCGAATAGAGGCTCTGAGCCCTTAGGTCGAGGAAGATCTGCACTCCGGGCACCTTCCACAACAGCACATCAGCCAACTGCCAACTGGAACAGACTCGACCCATTACCCGGTTCTCCCTCATGAAGCCGGTAAGGCCCTTGACTTGCGTGGAAAATGAGCCCAAGACTTTTTCTGATAGAGGCTCTTTGTCAACAAATGGGTTGTGAGGAAGATACGGCGGCAAGGTCTCAAAGCGAAACCATAGTATCGCCACAGCAGTCAGGAAACATTGGACAAGGAGCAAAAGCCCGGCCGAGTTTCGCTTGGAAACCGGGCTCCCTCTCCCGCACGTGCCTCGTTGCGTCCCCATGAACTGCCCGAGCAGGTATCCGGTAAGAGGAATCAACGCAGGAGCGGTGAACAAGATCGTGCGGCCAAAGCGAAACGCAAGAACCACGAGAAAAACCGAGATCATCACCTCGGTCAGCATGTCTTCCCCGGCGTTGCTTTGGGACCGCATGGAAAAGGACGCAATGCCTTTACGTCCTTGAAGGACGAGCACGATGCAGAGAAGCAGGGCAACTATCGATAAATGAATGAGAAACGGAGCGGCGCGGATCCCTGTATAAAGAACCAAACCTTGGGTCTTTGAAAATTTAAGGAGAGGGGACCAGAAGAGCACCTCTTTCGTCCAAGCTCCGGATTCTGCCTGCCGGAATGGCATGATCAGGTTCTGAATCCTGTACGGGTTTGCAAAGGCCATAAGAATGAGACTTCCCGTGGCAACCCAAATCCATCCTCGAAGTTCTCGAGCATAATCTCCTTTGTCCAAGACTTGCAGGCCAGGCTCCGCCTCTACCGAGGCGGTAAGAGAACGCCCTTCTTCGTTCGAGCCGCGCGCGGAAGAGCGTGGGACCGTAACCTCGAGCCAAGGAGCCCACCAATATGGCGGCAACTTTGATCCAGATCAAGACCCAACCGATCATGAAAGATCCGTGCAAGTTGGACCACAGGAGCATCACAAGGAGACATCCCCACTTCCTTACCGCGCCGTAAGAAACGGGCATGGTGAGAAAAGAGGAGACCAGAATAAGACAAAGTAGGCCGAAGTTCTCCGCAATGATCGACAACTGAGGCGCCATGCTCAGGAGCCCTATCACAAGCGCAACCAGACAGACTCCCGTCTCGATTCCCAGCCTACGGCATTTCCAAAAGCAAAGGGCAAGCGTGAGCGTGAGTAAAAGGCCTTTGATCAACACGGGCCCGAGGGCACCAAAGGCCCGGAATGAGTCGTAAAAGATCAGACCGGACAACCAACCTTGATTTACCCAAATTTTGCCTTCCGACACATACGACCAATAGTCAGGCTGCCCGAGAAGTCCCTCTACTACGTCCCTGCCAGAGCAAAGGGCCATGTACAGGTCTTCGTTCGCCTGCTGCCCGCCCATGGCTACAGCCATCGCGAACAAAAGTCCCAAGACCGGCAGAATATTGCGCAACACGATTCTTATTCGCATCAATCCACGCCGTTTCGTGGCTCACACGAGCCCTAAAGAATTTGCACGGCCCCGCGGCATACTGTTCCGTAAGAGCCTACATTCCTCCCTATATATACAGGAGGATTCCTCGCTTTGCACCTTCCATAAGTTCATCCGGATTTTGGCTACTTGTCTTTCCCACGGATCGTGGGACGATGGCTAGGCCAGGAATGGTTCCTGCAAACTCGAAGATGATGCCTGGGCTCCGTCCCATCCAAAAAGACAGAAACCCAAAGCCGTGGTTACACCAATCAAAAAAGTCGGTTGCGTGCACCCTTGAGAGTAACCACAAACCAGCTAAGCCTCCTGCCTTTCGCTGCTTGCCCCCATCACATGAGCTTGAAACGTGCCAGGTTCCATGTAAAACATGAGATAATTAAAATAATCATTTGTCTTTTAATGAGAAACATTATACATGGGCACAAGAAGGCTGCGTTTGGGTTTGTTGCCGCGACCCCATCATACAGGAGTGCGAAAGCGTCTGGCCTTTCGAACCACTGCGACCCTTGCACTTTTTGCATGAACCTTGGGGGTGACCCGCGGTCGCGTGAATCGTTCTGCCAGTTTCGGTGGGCTACCATGCTGTTCTCAGGGTCGCGGCGATCGAGAGGGGACTATGTCACTTGCAGACAAGTACAAATTGGGATTGACCGGGAGAATCGTTGAAGCGTTTCTGATTTCAAAACTTCCCGTGATATTTATCATCCTGTCATTTCTGTGCGGCATTACGGCTCTGGTCTTCACCCCCCGGGAAGAAGATCCGCAGATAGTGGTGCCAATGGTTGACGTGATTATCGATTTCCCCGGCGCTTCCGCGAAGGAGGTGGAGAATCTCGTCACCGTAAACCTGGAGCGCAGGCTCTGGGAGATAGACGGAGTGGAATACGTCTACTCGCTCTCACGGGAAGGGAGCGCGGTGGTCACTGCGAGGTTCTATGTGGGACAGGACCGCATTGCCAGCCTGGAAAAGACTCAAAGCAAGATCATGTCCTATATCGACAAAGTACCTCCGGGAGTCAAGGGTTGGATAGTGAAACCGCGCGAGATCAACGATGTCCCGATCGTGACCCTTACGCTTTACAGCCCTAAATACTCGGACTATCAACTGAAGAGAGTAGCCCAAGAGATCGTCCACAGGGTCCAAAGCATACCGGAAGCGGGCAGGGCGTACATCGTGGGGGGCCGTGATCGGCAGATACGGGCTCTCCTGAATCCGGACATGATGGCTGCCCGGCATGTGACCGCATTGGACATCACCCGAGCGATAAAGTCTACAGACGTCAATGTCCGTGCTGGTTCCATGGACGTGAAGAACCGTAACATCCTCGTTGATGCAGGTCCGTTTATCAAATCGGTGCAGGAGGTCAAAGACCTTGTCGTGGGAGTGTACCAAGGCAATACCGTTCATTTGTCGGATGTTGCTCAGGTCATCGACGGACCCGAGGTGGTGCAATCTTACACCAGGCTGACATTCGGTCCCGCAACAGTGAAGAAGAACTCCCACCGCGAATTGCCTTCGATGAGGCCCGGAACGGCTTACCCGCAGATTACCGTGGCTGTTGCAAAGAGGAGAGGGTCCAACGCGGTCGCGGTGGCCGACGATATACTCCGACGGGTCGACACGCTCAAGAACGACGTCATCCCGGAGGACATGCATGTTTTGGTCACGAGAAACTATGGCAAGACGGCCAACGACAAGGTGAACGAGCTGATGCAACACCTCGGATTGGCCGTGATAAGCGTCATGGTATTGCTGACCCTGGCTCTCGGGTGGCGAGAAGCTGCCATAGTGGCATTGGCTGTGCCCATTACTCTGGCCGTGACCCTGCTGGCAAACATGCTCGTGGGGTACTCGATCAACCGCGTGACGCTATTTGCGCTCATCCTCTCGCTTGGACTCCTGGTAGACGATCCCATAGTGGATGTGGAGAACATCCATCGGCACTTCCGCCTGAGGACGCATCCTCCGCTGGATGCAACTCTCCTCGCGGTAGACGAAGTCAGGCCGCCCACCATAATGGCCACTCTGGCCGTCATCGTTTCGTTTCTTCCGCTGTTCTTCATCACGGGCATGATGGGTCCTGTACATGCGCCCGCTGGCGTTCAATGTTCCCATTGCCATGATCATTTCCCTGGCTGTCGCGTTCACCATCACGCCATGGATCACGTTTCGTGCGCTCAAGAAGACCCGGGAGAAACCCGGTGAACCGGTACGATTTCAAATCTGGATCGATCTACAAAACATACAATCGGTTGATCACTCCGTTCCTGGAAAGCAGAAAGAAGAGCTTTGTGTTGCTCGGCGGGATTGTGCTGGCGCTGTTCGGATGCGTTGGCCTGCTGCTGCTCAATGCCATACCTTTGAAGATGCTTCCCTTTGACAATAAGAATGACTTCCTGATCGTACTGCGCACACCGGAAGGGACCACTCTGGAGGAGACATATGCGTGCGTGGCAGACATGGAGAGGTATCTCGCCACCGTAAACGAGGTCGCCAATGTCGAGTCATACGTGGGTGTCCCCGCGCCCATAGATTTCAATGGACTGGTGAGGCACTACTATCTGCTCGAAGGGGATAATCAGGCTCAGATAAGGATCAATCTGGCGGACAAAAAGGATCGGGTATACCAGAGCCACGCGGTCGCGCTCGAGACTCAGGCCCGACATCGTCAAAATTGCTCATTCCCACAAAGCCATTGTCAAGATTGTGGAGGTCCCGCCCGGGCCGCCGGTTTCTCTCTACCCTTGTGGCGGAGGTCTATCCTCCTCCGGAGGCCTCTTATGCCGGTCTGATCCAGCAGGCGCAAAAGGTCAAGAAGATGATGCAGGACACCTATCTTGTGGTGGATGTGGACGATTCCGTGGAGGCACCCCAGACGAAACTGCTGTTCGCTGTCGATCGGGAGAAAGCCGGGCTAGCCGGGGTGACCGAAGCCGACATCACAGAATCAGCCAAGATTCTTCTTGGGGGAGAATCGCCCGGCACCGTCCATATAGACAACGAGCGGGCCCCGCTGCAAATCAATATTCGTCTCCCCCGGTCCATGCGATCCCGTCTGGAAGACATGGGGCCCATAAGGCTCAAATCTTCCAGTGGCGCCCTGGTACCTTTCAACGAACTGGGACGCATAGAACGCGGGGTTATCGATCAGACCATCTACAGAAAAGATCTTGATCGGGTTGTATTCGTTACAGCGGACATGGCCGGTCGCAGTCCGGTGAATGCAATATTCGACCTGATGGCTGCTCTCAAGACGAATCCGCTCCCTCACGGGTTCACAGTAAACCTGGCCGGCGAAGGCGAATGGAAGATCACACTCGACGTCTTTCGGGATCTTGGGCTCGGATTTCTGGCCGCACTCGTGCTGATCTACATTTTGCTGGTTCAGCAGACCCAGTCGTTCGTCATCCCTCTGGTAATCATGGCTGCCATCCCGCTGACCATGATTGGAATTGCACCCGGCTTCGCGTTATTAAACCTGCTAGCTGCCCATAATGTGGGGCATTATCCAAATCCTATTTTCTTCACTGCCACCGCCATGATCGGCATGATAGCCTTGGCCGGGATCGTGGTGAGAAATTCCATTATCCTCATCGACTTCATTCACGTGCGGACCCGCGTGGAACTCCCTTGAACCAGGCAATCGTGGAGTCCGGAGCGGTCAGGCTTCGGCCTATCTTTCTTACCGCAGGGGCCGCGGTATTCGGCTCCTGGGTGATTACCCTGGATCCGGTCTTTTCCGGCTTGGCGTGGTCCTTTATCTTCGGGATATTCGCGTCTACTGCGTTCACACTCCTCGTCGTTCCGATCATCTATTATCTCGTGTACGGCAGGAAGGAGCAGGCGGACGCGTGAAGTCTTTGCCGTCATGAAGAGGCGAGGCACTGAACTTGACAACGTCCCGCTGCTGCCACAAACGATAGAGTGAGGTGGCCGCTGCATGACGTTGAGTGAGAGGGCGCACATGAACATAAAGAAGCTGGCGCTGGCAGTAGGCTCTTTGGGAGGGCTTGTCGTGCTGCTCGTGTGGATGCAGGGTGGATTCCGGTCAAAAATCGAGCCAGGTACGATTTCTGTCTCCAAGGGGCAGCTTTCAGGCATGAAAACCGTTCCGGTCAAGACCGTGCCCGAGAGGGGAAATGTAACCGTATCCGGTACGGTGGAGGCGCGTGAGACCGCAGACGTGTCATCGCGAGTCTCAGGCTATGTCCTGGATCTCAAGGTCCACGCGGGAGATCATGTGACCAAAGGCGAAGAACTCCTTCGGATAGACACCAAAGCACTCCAAGAGCAACAGGACCGTGCGCGCGCAGCTCGCGACAAGGCGCTCGCGGACCTGGCCAATGACGAGCGCAACTATCACAGGTACAAGGATCTGGTACAAGAGAAGGCCGTGTCGCAGCAAGAGTTCGACGATGTCCGGACTCGGTACAACGTGGCAAAGGCTGCTGCTGAACAGAGCCAAGCGGCTCTGGACCAGGCGAGTACTCAACTTCGCTATGGAATTGTACGTTCCCCTTTTGATGGCATCGTTTCCAAAAGGGAGGTGAACATAGGGGACCTGGCTGAGCCGGGTAAGACCCTGTTGAGTGTGTACAAGCCCGACACGCTGGAACTGGTGGCAGCAGTAGCAGAGCAGTACGCTCCGTATCTGAACGAAGGCACTGAGGTCGCGGTGGATATTCCTTCACTTGACGTCAAGCAAACCGCCTCGGTCAGGGAAGTCGTCCCCCAAAGAAACCCCGAGGCCAGAACGATCACGGTCAAGACACCTCTCGCGCACGCGAAAGATCTGATGCCCGGGACCTACGGCATACTCACCTTTTCCACGCGACACTCCGAAGCCTTGATTATCCCCGCCAAAGCAGTGGTGACCATAGGGCAACTCGAATCCGTCAAAGTGCTCCGCAATGGCACGGTGCAATCGCGTTACGTCAAAATCGGGCGTCATCTGAAAAACAATCAGGTGGAAGTCCTCTCCGGCCTCAATTCGGGTCAGAAGGTCGTGATCGAGTGAACTCCCATGACCTGGAGGGTCACAACGAACCATGAAAATGGCACCCTGTCCCGCGACCAGCGGGAGCTGGCAAGTGCCTGAAGTTCTTGGGGATGGGGGTTGGGGGAAGGCCCTTCTTTCAAGAAGGGCCTTCCCCCAAAAATGCATTTTCATAGGAACAAGCGGCTTTTGCGAGACAGGAGAGTTCTGCACGCAAGAGGTCTCCGAAAACCGCAGAGCGTGCCGTAAGACACGCGGACCTGGCCTCTACGTCAGTCCTGATCTTCGGGCAATCGTGAAGTGCCCAATAATTTCTGCGAAGGAGCAAAAATACCCTTGACACACGCGTCGAGGGTATTTACTATTTAACCAATGAGGAAAATAGCGGAGCATAAATAATGACGAACCAAACCGAGCGACTCCGATTGAAGGCCGATGCTGTCGAAGCCATGGGGCATGCTCCGGGTTTGGGCGCAATCGAGTTGCCCAAGGATGGCGAAAAGTGCGACATCGTCAGCCATTTGGGAACGGGCATTTCTTACATCTCATGGCATCTCGCGGTGCTCAAGGGGACGGTATCGTGAACTACCAAGGGGACGAGGTGAGGATCATGTACAGCCTTATAGTGCAGCGTACTTTCGATTTTACCGGCGACGTGGAAGCCGCGGTGTGGAGAGGCTCAAGTATCAGCGCTCAGCTGTGGTCACAGGGTACTCGGACGCAAAGTGTTGCGAGTCTGGACCCGCGGTTTTTTTGGGCCTATTACTTGAGGAATTGCGCAAATAGGCAAATGGAAGAACGCTCAGAGCAAGGGGTCTCTTCAAGTCAATGCAAGGCCTCAACCGGGCATGCGAGATTGACCCGCTTTCTCACGGGTAAGACCGTGAGGCTGGAGGGCTCCTCAACGAAGTGAGGAGGTGGCCTTGCGTCGTCCCTTGTGAAAGGGGCCCCAGCCTGCACCAACCTACACATGGGAACGCAACCGTATGAGTTGACAAACCAAAGGATAAGGAAGGAAAAATGAAGACCGCTGCAGGAACGACAGAGATGGTACATGAAAGCGTCCGTCAACTCGAGATTGACGGGCAATCCTTTGAAGATGCCATCGGCATGACCTCGTTGGGCGAAACCTTTCGGACAAAAGTCTTCTATCTGTTCTCCGGAGCTGTGCTGCTCGCCGCGTGGTGGATGCTGTATAGTAACCTCCTTGCTGCTTCTCGTTTCATGAGCTACCATATTCTCCCTTTGCAGCAGGGGACTCACCTTGGCTCCACGGTTGAGTTTTTCATTTTCGAGGTTCCCAAGGTCATTCTGCTTCTTCTCCTCATTGTCTTCTTGGTGGGAGTGATACGGTCTGTACTTTACTCCTGAGCGAACACGAAGGATACTGGCGGGAAACCGCGAATCCGTGGCGCACGGACTCGCGGGACTCCTCGGGGTCGTGACGCCGTTTTGCTCCTGTTCCGCGGTCCCCCTCTTCATGGGATTTGTCACGGCAGGGGTTCCCCTCGGGGTGACCTTCTCGTTCCTTGTCACTGCGCCGATGGTCAATGAGGTAGCCCTTATCCTGCTGTTCGGTCTTTTTGGATGGAAGGTGGCCGTGCTGTATATGGGGACCGGGCTCTTTATAGCCTTGCTGACCGGTGTGGTGATCGGTCGGCTGCACATGGAAAACTATCTGGAGGATTGGGTGCGTGAATTGGTCTCCAATAAAGTAGGCGCCCTTCAGGTCGCACAGGTGGACGAGCCGTTGAGCTGGGCGGAGAGAGCGCAGTACGGTCTTGATGCAGTCAGGGAGATCGTCTTGAAGGTCTGGCCCTATGTCACCATCGGGATTGCAGTGGGAGCGGGAATCCACGGGTATGTTCCTCAGGATTTCCTGGCCGGGATTATGGGCAAAGGGGCATGGTGGGCCGTGCCGGTGGCCGTGCTGATGGGAGTCCCCATGTACAGCAACGCCGCAGGCGTCATTCCTATAGTCCAGGCTTTGCTGTCCAAGGGTGCCGCGTTCGGGACGGTCCTGGCCTTCATGATGGCCGTCATCGCCATCTCCACACCTGAGGCTATCATTCTTCGCAAGGTCCTGAAGCCGCGTCTGATCGGGGTGTTCATGGGCGTCGTCACAGTAGGGATCATCGCAGTGGGGTACTTGTTCAACATCGTCCTTTGATACCGATTCGCGTTCAAGCGCGTAAGATCGTGGGCCTGGGGATCTCCTGAGCGAAGTGATCAGACGGCCTTGCTTCATCCGTAGCGAAGGGGTTCCCCAGCCTGTAGCCTGCGCCAAGTTGTACAGTCGAAAGCGAATCGGTCTGAGATGAAGCACCCCATGCAGATGTGCTGAAGACGAGAAAACGGGCTCCTTAAAAAGTATTCGGGCAAAAGCTGAAGGGCGATCATGAGGAAAACTGTCATCCGAATCTTTCTCGTGTTGATCCTGATCATCGTGGCAGGAGGGCTCTGGTGGTGGCAGGTCCACAGGAAGCCGGCCGGAACGGGCACATTGGTCCTCTATGGAAACGTAGACATTCGCGAAGTGGATCTGGCCTTTAATGGCAATGAGCGTATTGCCTCGATTTTCGTCAAAGAAGGGGATCGGGTTACGACCGGCCAGTTGCTCGCCGAACTTGAAACTCAGCGGTTGAAAGCAAGCGCCGAACAGGCCGAGGCCCTGGCAGCCCAACAAGGCCAAGTTCTCAAGCGGCTGGAGGCTGGCAGCCGGATCGAGGAGATCCGTCAAGCAGAGGCAAACGCCAACAAAGCCCGAATCGATGCAGATAACGCCCATCGCACATGGGAACGCATACGCGACCTCTACCGGGAGAAATCCGTATCGAAACAACAGGCCGACGACGCGGAAGCCGCGGCCAATGCGGCCCAAGCCACGTGGAATGCGGCGCAGCAGGCCCTGAACCTGGCCCTGGCCGGCCCGCGGGTGGAAGACATCGCTGCCGCGCGCGAAGCGCTCACTGCCGCTCAAGCCAACTTGGCTCTACGCCGACGGGAACTGCACGATGCCCGGCTCTATGCTCCCTCCGACGGTATCGTCCGCAACCGAATCCTGGAACCAGGCAGCATGGTGACACCTCAAAATCCGGTCTTGACCATCGGCCTGATCAACCCACTATGGGTTCGGGCCTATGTGTCCGAATCCGACTTGGGCAAACTTAAACTCGGCATGAAAGCCACGATCACCACTGATAGTTATCCAGGCAAGCGGTACCAGGGCTGGATAGGGTTCATCTCGCCAACAGCGGAGTTCACCCCGAAGACCGTGGAGACGACCGACTTGCGTACGCGGCTGGTGTACCAGGTTCGCGTCTTCGTGCACCAAACTGAAAACGAATTGCGGCTGGGGATGCCGGCCACGGTCACCATCGATCTTGAACAACCGCCAATCCCGAACCCGCAGGGCGCTGGAGGCTCCTGATGGCAACGGGAGATTCAACCCCCGAAATGGCCAATGCGGGAGATCCTGTGCCCGTTCCTGTGCTCGAACTCAACGAAGTGACCAAGGTTTTCCAATCGGGTAGACGACGCGTGGAAGCCTTGCGAGGGATTAGCTTTCAGGTGAAGTCGGGCATCGTCACCGGCCTGATCGGCCCCGATGGCGCAGGCAAGACCACAATCATGCGGCTGGCAGCCGGCTTGCTGATTCCCGACGCGGGCCTGATTACTGTTTTGAGCATCGACATCCAAAACAACCCCATTCGCGTTCAATCCTCGCTGGGATACATGCCCCAGCATTTTGGACTGTACGAGGACCTTACCGTGCGCGAAAACCTGGATCTTTACGCTGACCTGCAGGGGGTTGCCCATGAAGAGCGGCCGGCCCGGTACGCGCAGCTCATGCGCATGACCGGTCTAGGGCCGTTCACGTCGCGGTTGGCAGGACGGCTTTCGGGCGGGATGAAACAGAAGCTCGGCCTGGCCTGCACGTTGGTCCGCTCGCCCCGCCTGCTGCTGCTCGACGAGCCCACGGTCGGTGTCGATCCGGTCTCACGGCGGGAATTGTGGGCCATCGTGGGGCGCCTGGTTCAAAGCGAAGGAATGAGTGTTCTGCTCAGTACGGCCTACCTGGACGAAGCCGAGCGTTGCAGCGAAGTGGTGCTTATTCATGAAGGCCAGATCCTGGGCACCGGCGTGCCAAGGAATTTTAGCGCCCCCATGAAAGGCCGAACATACAGTATCTCGGCTCCTGGAATGCCAAAACGCACCATGCAAAAGCGTTTGATGGACAACCCCGCTGTTCTCGATGCCGTGATCCAGGGTGAACAGGTCCGGTTAGTCTTGAAAGCAGGGCAGCACACCAACAGTGAATTGTTGCTCCCCGACACTCGCGACGTCACGCTGCGCGAAGTCGAGCCGGGCTTCGAAGATGGGTTTATTGCACTACTCCGTGACCGCGTGGGCGAAACATCGCACAGCGTTTCCTTCGACACGGAAACGTCTCTTCCTCCTCCGGACGAGGGAACGCAGCGCGGACCGGTAATCGGGGTGCGGAATCTCAAGCGGCGCTTTGGGGATTTCTACGCGGTGCGCGGCATCACGTTCGACGTCGGCCGGGGTGAGGTTTTCGGCCTGCTGGGTGCCAATGGTGCGGGAAAGTCCACCACGTTTCGCATGCTCTGCGGCTTGCTACCGGCGAGCGACGGAACCTTGGAGGTGGCGGGTTTGGACCTGCATCGCTCGGCCGCGGCCGCACGCGCGAGGATCGGATACATGTCTCAAAAATTCTCTCTGTACGGCATCTTGAGTGTGCGCGAAAATATGCAGTTTTTCAGCAGCGCCTATGGCCTGGATCGCCGTCGCAGGGCGCGGCGGATCGACTGGGCACTGGAACAGTTCGGGCTCCAACCCTTGGCCTCGGCAACCAGCGCCGATCTGCCACTGGGCTACAAGCAGCGCCTGGCCATGGCCTGCGCCTTGATGCACGAGCCTGACATCTTGTTTCTGGATGAACCCACGTCAGGTGTGGATCCTCTGGCTCGCCGCGAATTCTGGCACCGCATTAGCGCTCTGGCCGAGCGGGGCGTCACCGTGCTGGTGACCACTCATTTCATGGAAGAGGCCGAATATTGTGACCGGCTGGCCATCATGGCCGACGGAAATATTCTCGCCTTGGGAACCCCTGAACAGATCAAAGAGCGGATGCGCACCGAGGCCCAACCGGAGCCTACCATGGAGGATGCCTTCATCGGGCTCCTCGAAGACCACGAAAGAACGAAGGCACACGCGGAATGACTGGGGAGCACCAATCCTTGCCTTCGCAGGGACGCGGCCGCGGCTTGATGCGCATGCGCGGTCTGATTCGCAAGGAATTTCTGCAAATCTTGCGTGATCCGAGCAGCATTGCCATCGCTTTTCTGATGCCGGTCTTGTTGCTGCTGCTGTTCGGTTACGGAGTGTCGCTGGATGCCGAGAACGTCCCGGTGGCTCTGGTGGTGGATCAGCCCGATGCGGCAACCGCCAGCCTGGTCGGTTCCTTCATGGCGTCGCGTTACTTCGCACCGCTGGTCTGTGCAAACATGCCCGAAGCCATCGCGGCCATGAACGACCGGCGCGCGGACGCGATCGTCCACCTGCGTTCAAACTTCGGGCGGCTCATCTATTCTCCGGGCGGCGCACCCATCCAAACGATCGTGAAAGGCTCGGACGCCAACACCGCTCGCCTGGTGTCGGGTTATATCGAAGGCACGGTGCAGATCTGGCTCGTCCAGCAAGCCCAACTCAGGGGCCGACCACTCCAGGGGCTGGTTGATCTGCGTCCACGGATTTGGTTCAATCCCGAGGTGCGCAGCCGCAACTTTCTGGTGCCCGGCCTGGTCGCGGTCATCATGACCCTGATCGGAGCGCTGCTGACCGCGATGGTAGTAGCGCGCGAATGGGAACGCGGCACTATGGAAGCGCTGGCCGTGACCCCGGTGACCATGACCGAGATCCTGCTGGGCAAGCTGATTCCCTATTTCATTCTCGGCATGGGTGGCATGACGCTGGCTGTAGCCATGGCGCATTTCTTGTTCGAGGTTCCCCTGCGCGGTTCGCTGTGGCTGTTGATCGCCACCTCGGCTTTGTTTCTCCTGGTGGCGTTGGGGATGGGACTGCTGATTTCGATCATTGCACGCAACCAGTTCGTGGCCGGCCAGGTGGCGATCATCGTGACTTTTCTGCCCGCGTTCCTGCTCTCCGGCTTCCTTTTCGACATCGCCAGCATGCCGGTGGCAGTCCAAGTCATCACTCACCTGGTGGCTGCCCGATACTACGTGGCGATTCTCCAGACGATCTTCCTGGCCGGCGATATTTGGAGCGTCGTGGTACCCAATACTCTGGCGCTGTTCGTGATGTCTGTTTTCTTCCTGGGTGTCAGCCGGCGCAAGGCGCGCAAACGCCTGGATTAGGAGTCTAACTGATGTGGCGGCGTGTCCTGGCCCTGATGAAAAAAGAATTCCTGGCGATTCTCAAAGACAAGAAAAGCCGGTTAGTGCTGATCGGTCCGCCCCTTATCCAACTGCTGGTCTTCGGTTACGCTGCCACCTATGACCTCAACCGCGTGCCTTTCGCTGTGTACAATGAAGACCAGGGAACGGGAGCCCGGGACCTGTTGGCCAGACTGCGCCTCTCGCCCACCTTTCATGAAGTGGCAAGGGTGACCAGTGATGGCCAAATTGCCCCGCTGATCGATAGCAAGCAGGTGTTGCTCCTGATTCACCTCGGGCCCAACTTCAGCCGAGACCTTGCCCAAGGGACGCGCGCAC
Organism: uncultured delta proteobacterium; assembly: GCA_963760985.1. GTDB lineage: Bacteria > Desulfobacterota > Desulfomonilia > Desulfomonilales > Desulfomonilaceae > JACRDG01. The sequence goes on from CAVXFM010000010.1 coordinate 61,640, forward strand.
CGCTGCAAGTCATCGTGGATGGCCGGAACTCCAACACCGCCATGATTGCCCTGAACTACATCCAATCAATCGTCAATGCCTTCAACCAGCAATGGCTAGTCGCCCACCGGCTGGGTGCCCCGCGGGCCTACTTGGTGACCCGTGCGTGGTTCAACCCCAACTTGGAGAGCCGTTGGTTCATCGTGCCGGGCATCATCGGTCTGCTGACACTGGTGGTCACGATGCTGGTCACAGCCCTGTCGGTGGCTCGCGAACGCGAACAGGGAACCTTCGACCAACTTCTCGTCACCCCGATGCTACCGGTGGAAATCGTCCTTGGCAAAGCCCTGCCCGGCTTTATCATTGGCTTTGCCGAGGCGACGCTGATCACACTGGTCACTGTCCATTGGTTTCACGTACCTTTGTTGGGGCACCTGGCGACCCTTTACATGGGGGTGTTTCTTTTTCTTCTGTCAGCTATCGGGGTGGGACTGATGATCTCCTCCATTTCTGTGACTCAGCAGCAAGGCCTGCTCGGCGCGTTTCTCTTTCTCGTTCCGTCGATTATCCTCTCCGGATTCACTACGCCCATCGCCAATATGCCCGAGGCAGTGCAGTACCTCACTTACATTAACCCCTTGCGCTATTTCATGGTTGTCCTCCGGGAAGTCTTCCTGCAAGGCACTCCCTTCTTGTCCCTGCTGAACCAGTTCTGGCCCATGGCCCTGATCGGAATTGTGAACCTCAGTCTGGCGGGCTGGCTGTTCCGCCATCGGATGAATTGAGGTAATGGTTGAGCGCGATCCTTCGCTCGACACGGAAGAGCAAACCTCAAAGTCACCGAGTCACCAAGAAGCCAAGAACCAAGCGTCTCTTTTCTTGGTGTCTTGCCGCTTCGAGGGGCACTCCTTATCTCTCGCGGTGAACCGTTACGAAAAGAATCCCCAAAGAATTAGCGCGGCTGACCTCTTCTCGTGACCCTTGTTTCTCGTCATTTTCGCCTGCTCCCCAGGTACTTTCTGGATTGGCCCGCCACGGTAAGAGACCTCCCGCTCCTCAAGGACTCAGGCAATTCCTCCGCTTCCGATGGATGGCAGCACACGCAGGAGTGCATGGTGAAAACCGAAACGCCTGCGGGCGAGTATTCACCGAAGGGATCCAGCCTAAGGCCTCATGAGGCACCTCCTTCAATCCGCTCCTTTGAGTCTGCATATAGGGGTTGCCAAAAGTTTTGACCGATATTCCTCATTTGGAACTTGGGACTTTATAAAGAATTGTGTTCTGTAGGGGGCATGGCTCGTCTACCGAACATGCCCAACGCAGAGAACTGCACACAGGCAGAGTTGGATACTGCTGCAAGCGCTGCGGTGTCCAAGCGTAGTCATGTTCGTCTGATGGCGATCAAGGCATTGCTTATGGGATTCATCTATGACCAGGTGGCGGCGCTTTACAGTGTCTCGCAGCGCACACTGTCCCGTTGGGTGAATCAGTTCAACCATTTTGGCATTGATGGCCTCATCGAAGGTTCTCGTATCGGGAGGCCCCGCAAGATCACCCCTGAACAAAGTGCACAATACGAAGACCTCTTCGAGCATCCGGAGCATGTCAACCGCAATCACTGGACGGCAAAGAAGTTTCACGGCTATTTGACTAAGGAGCTTGAGCAGGAGATAGGATATCGGACCGTAGCTCGGTGGCTCCACGAGCAGGATTTTCGCTTGAAGGTGCCCCGTCCCTGGCCCAACGGTCAGGATGAGGAAAAAAGAAAAGCTCATGTGCATAAGACCAATACCTATCTGAGCGACCCGGAAATAGACCTCTGGTATTTGGATGAAACCGGGATAGAGGGAGATCCTCGTCCACGCCGACGTTGGGCAAAGAAAGGGAAGAAATTCCGCCACCCCTATCAAGGGACCCACATACGCATGAGCGCCTCGGGACTGGTGTGTCCCAGAACCGGTGAATTCTATGCCCTCATGATCCCTCGTTCCAATACGGCAATTTTTCAGATCTTTCTTGATAACGCCAATGCGGACATCGCCTTCCAGAGAAAGCGAAACATCCTGATTTTGGACAACGCATCGTGGCACAAAAGCAAATCCCTTAATTGGGGCCGTTTTGAACCGGTTTTCCTTCCTCCCTATTCACCAGACCTCAATCCGATCGAGCGCTTGTGGCTACTCATGAAGGAAGAATGGTTCACCGCCTTCTACGCAAAATCCCGTCAAGAGCTGGTCGATCAAATGATTCAAGCCCTCAACTGGGTCATTGATCGAAAAGAACTCAACAAAAAGACGTGCGGTATCCCTACTAAACTGTGACACAATACAGCCGAGGTTAATAGACTTCCGTCACCCAAACTATTTCGGACAGAACTTTTGGCAACCACTATAAAAGCTCGACAAATTGGCTTGACAATTCGCTTATGGCAGATTAGACATAAGGCTATCTATTCTGATAGTCTGCTCATAGCCTTTGCCGAGCGAAAACGACGCTCGTTGAGGTTTGTGTTTGGTCTCAGCAGATTGGTGGCTTGTGTACGTGGGGAGGGTATGGACGTGAAAATGAACTTGCGAAAGGTTTCTTGTTGCTGCGTGCGCCCTGGGAGCGCTTGTGCTGCTCGGCGGCGGTGCGTTTGGTCAAAGCTTGCTTCCCGTCTCGGGCCCCGGAGGTTTTGGGGCCGCTCCTGGCAACTTTATCGACGTGTATGGAGGAACCGGGGTGACCAGCGCCCGGGTGGGCGTGTTCTACGGTGGGGGACAGCTGCACGTGGATGATTTCATAGCGGAGGGTAGGGCTACTATTCTGCAATCAGACTTCGCTACCTTCGTCCACCACAGAAAGGCGGACCTGAGAGACGCGTATTTCTCCGGAGTGCTCGGCATGGGCACGCAGGGGATGGAATTTCTCACATTGGGTGTGGCAACAAATCTTGGTATCACTACACGCTTCAAACAGTATACGGACCCGGGGAACTACCCGAAGCCTCCTTTGCCTCCGGAACGGTGGTATCGGGGTGTCTTGGGTATTTATGGCTTGGGGAACGAAGAGTCCGGATTAATCACTCTCAATAACAAGAACCGGTACTGGGCAGTTGACTTGTGCGCGAGGCTACCGATTTTGGCGGCATTCGATTTGCTTGGAGGTTACAAATTCGTCTCGATCAAAAGCACCATAGATCCTTTGTCTTTTGATATTCCTCCTGGCACGGGGGGGCTGGGTTTTGCTACATATCCTGGTTTGCCTGGACAGCAGGGCTGGATACCCACGTGGAGGTATTCTGCGGACACAAGCGCCACCAGCTTTGACATGTATCAGAAAATTACTTGGCACGGTCCGTTTATTGGTCTCTGCATGGCAAATGTGAGCGGCTATGGATTTGACTGGTTTTTTGACACGCGACTCTATCCTTGGTTATTCGGAAAATATACTTTTACATGGAACGGGGATTGGTTTGAGGCGCCAGGGGACTCTGCTCCTGCTATTTACGGTTCGCAGGCCACCGAATTTAGCGGCAATCGCAGGTGGGGGGTGGATCTGGATTTCCGTTGTCGGAGACCATGGAGAGACCTGTTCGCTGTTCAGTTCGAGGCACGTTATTCATATGCGTGGATGTCAGGTTCATGCGTCGAATATCAAACACTGGGCAATATATATGGTGGCGGCTTTCTCGCGGGAAATTACGCTCAGAATACGCCTGAGCACCTCAACATCCGTCAACAGCTCTGGATGGTAGGCGGAAATTTGGAAATCGGATTCTGATAGACAACCCGGCGAAAACAACCTGTTTTCGCCGGGAGATCCGCCTTGGATTACGAATTGTTTTTGCCTCTCCCTGGGCAGTTCATGAAACGGCTCGGAATTCATTACTGCGTTCTTGAGATAAATCACGAGAGACCAGCGCGAGTCACGCAGTAAATTGAGCCAGTCCTACCGATTTTCTGAGTGAGCAATGTAGCTGCTGTGTGTTTCTTGTCATCGCGTTCCGGCAAGTTTCCTCCCTTGAATTTACCGTAATAATACTCCGCGATCTCCCCCGTCTTTTCTGCGATGCCCCGTGGTGAATCCTGGACGATTCGCTTGGCGCAGGCTTGAAAATGTGGAGAGTGCCAGCGGCAGCCTCTTGCCCGGACGACTCCCGATGGTTAGCTTAGCAACAGTGTGGCTGAGGACACGCGGGAACGGGCAGAGGAGATGACGCAAGAAAGGCCCGTAAGGAGGCTGAAATGAAGACCCGAGAATCAAATGATGTTGCGAGAGCGTTTGGCGAGGAAACCTATGTGGAAGCCGCGGCGAATCTTGGAGAATGTATGTGCGACGACGAACGACGTTTGCGCGTTGCGCTCGCCCAAGAAAGAACCAGACCGGCGATTTTCTCTCCTGATTATAACGGTGTGAAGAATGCGCGGTGCGCAACCTTCGGTCGTTGCAAGAAGTCTTGAATCTCTCACCGAAACGAGGAAGTTGCGGAACTCTTCCTCTGTTTCCCCTCTGTATTCTTCCGTTCGAGGCTGCTTGGCTTGGCAGGTTCCCTGTGAGCTTGTCAGGCCAAGGCCAGCCTCTCAGCAAGGTCTTTTCACCCAGTCCGGAGGCTTTCCGCGCGGCGATCTATGCGCAAACGGGAACGATCCATGGAGCGGGTCCCGCGATTTCGGTCAGTCTGAAGCCTCCGCGGTGTGTGCTTCCCGGTAAAACTCACACAAGCCACAGTCGTCCGACCGGGGAGGCTTGGGTTTCCCTGAGCACAGGGTGCCGTCCACGTTCCAGCAATCCCCGCCGTGGTCAGGATGAGCCGGACAGTTGCCGCGTATTCCGCAGCGATGATGGTCCCAACAGTCCATTTCTCCCATTCTTTTCTCTCCCCGTTATTGGAGCTATTCGATGCGCGGTGAGTCTCCTACCGATTCGCTTTCAAATTTATCGCTTGGTTACGGCTTCAGGCTGGGGATCTCATTCGGTACGGACGACGCAAGGCCGTCTTGTCACGTCGCTCATGAGACCCCCAGCCGTCTAATCTCATTTGTTTGAACGCGAATCCGTATCGGCCACTTTTGCGCGTGATTATCTTGAGGCGCTTGCCACATTCGGGACACGCGCATACTTTTCTCCGGGAGAAGTGAAAACAACAGATTCCACGCTTGCCGGAAAGCCGCCTCTGCAAATTCATAGCAACAACTGTGCCATGTCTGGCCTTCTTCAAGGAGAAAGCGTTCATCCGTTATGGGGATCATGAGATCGTGCTCGCCGGCTGAGGATCGAAGCAGTGGCATCCCACAGGTGCTTCCCCACCCGCAATATCCACTGAGCGTGGGGATCGTAAAGGTTGCGCTCGTGGGTGCAAGATTCTCGTGTGATTCCGGGGCTGAGGAGGCGAAAAGGCGTGCCGCACGCGCGCCAAAGTACCCGCAGCCGATCCTTTACAGAGTGTAAAAGAAAATGACAGGTGACTGCGCAGAGTGTTTCCGCAAGCATGTCTGTCACCCGGCCCACGAACGCCAAGCCAAGGACCGGCTACCAATTGGGTCGCATCTTTCAGGGACATGGAAGCAAAGTGCCCGCTGCAGGAGCCGAAAAAGAGCTTCGCGTACACGTGTCTAACATCGTGGGGCTGTGGGGCTCCGGAGCGCAGTGACGAGACGGCTTTGCGTCCTTTTTAGCAAAGCGCAGGGGATCTTCCACTCGATGCCCGTGAGGATGAAGAATCGCCGAATCGCCTGGAGAAATGTGGAAGGTGTGCCCCACCTGACGGGCGCGGGGCACCTCATCCCACAGCAGCAGCCGGAACACATATCAGCCTTTTTGAGCCCGATATTGCTCCAATACGTGAACAATGCGCAGCAGGGTGTGGTTCACAGGAGTCGGGATGCCGTGCTTCTGGCCAAGTTCTACCACCTTTCCGGCAAAAACCTCGACCTCGGTCTTGCGGCCGGCCTCAATATCCTGCAACATGGACGTCTTGCCTTCGGGCGACAGGGTTTTGAGCACCCCATACCATCCTTCGATATCTTGCTCCCCCAGGTTGACCCCCACGCGCTCTGCCAGAGCGATGACCTCACGCATCAACGCTTCCATCACTGACTGAGCGTCAGGCGAGGCTTGAAACACCCCGTATGGGGCACGCATCACCGCAGAGGCTTGGTTCACCCCCACGTTGACCATGAACTTCCACCAAAGCATACGCATCATGTCTTTGGGCGTTTCGCACGCGACTCCAGCCTGCTCAAATGCTTCTTGCACACGGCGTACTCGTTCACTCAGCCGGGAATTGTCACGTTCGCCAAAGAGAATCCTTCCGGGATTGGTGTAGATCACCGAGTTCCCGTCGCGCACCGCGTCTATTCCCACGGCAATGGCATAGAGCACCTTGTCCATGCTGTACACGGAACCGAGATACTCTTCGCTGTCAAGCCCATTCATTACAGAAACGAACGTGGTCTCGTCCCCTACCAAGTTTTTCACATCGTTGATCGCTTCCGGAAGATCGTGGTTTTTGAGAGCAACTATAATGAGATCCGCGGGCGGCACGGTCTCGTCAGGGCGAACGACCGGAATTGAATAATGTTTTCCGTTGACCACCAAACCTTTTGCCCGCAGACGATCATAGCGGGGTGGCCGAGCGACCAACACAGGGGAGAATAGGGGCGCATCGAAAAACCTCGCCGCGTAGGCAGCCCCCATGGCCCCTGCTCCGAGGACTGCTACGTTTTTGATTTCGTTCACGGACTCCTCCAATCAAATTGACTTGTCTTTGGGTGATTGGCTTTTACTACGGTTTCCCAACATACGCGAACACAAGTCCAGCGTCAATCCCGTGAAGCTCTGTCATGATAAAGTTGACAAAATGTGTATAGATATTGCAATAGGGCCTTCGTGTGGTGCCACTTTCGCCATTTTTAACATTTGAATATGAGGTAACTTTCCTTGAATGGGCCAGGATCGTCCCGGGAAACCACGGAACTTGAATTGGGAATGAGTGTCACAAACAACCAACTGTTCTTACGCACGTAGGGCGGGAATTCCTTGGTCAGGATAACGGGAAACGCTGCGAGGGTAACGGCTTATCATTCTCAGGTTAACTTCGGGCCCAAACGAAAGTGATGGAAAACTTCGCTATGATCGAAGCCTCGAAAATGACGGTCTAGAGATTCACGATCTGGAACAAGGGGCCGGAACTGAACGCCTGAGATTCGAGACAATGACCAACGAGCGGAATGTGGATCATCGTGGGCTCAGGGGCTGATTTATCAACGAAGTGATACCAGAAAGGAATCTGTCATGGGGGAAGCAGCTTTGTCTACACGTGAAGGCGTACTGAGCGCCGAAGAATTACGCAAAATGGACGCATACTGGCGGGCTACGCTTTTTCTCTGCGTGGGCATGATCTATTTGCGTGACAATCCGCTCTTAAGAGAGCCTCTCAAGATTGAGCACGTGAAGAATAGGCTTTTGGGACACTGGGGCTCTGATCCCGGCCAGACGTTCACTTGGGTGCACCTCAATCGGTTGATCAAGAAATACGATTTGAACATGGTGTTTGTCTCGGGTCCTGGGCACGGAGCGCCGTCCGTCCTTTCTCATGCGTACCTGGAAGGTACGTATTCGGAAGTCTACCCGGACAAGAGCAACGATGAGGAAGGATTGCGGCGATTCTTCAGACAGTTTTCTTTCCCCGGAGGCATCGGTAGCCATTGCACCCCCGAGACCCCCGGCTCGTTCCATGAAGGAGGCGAACTCGGTTACAGCCTCTCCCATGCGTACGGAGCGGCCTTTGACAATCCGGACCTTATCGTAACAGTTATGGTGGGTGATGGAGAGGCAGAAACAGGTCCTCTTGCCACCGCGTGGCATTCCAACAAATTCCTCAACCCCGTGCACGACGGAGCGGTGCTGCCGATCCTTCATCTGAACGGGTACAAGATTGCGAATCCCACCGTTTTGGGTAGGATCAGTCACACGCAGCTAGAGAGCCTTTTTGTCGGGTACGGTTACAAACCCTACTTTGTCGAAGGCTCAGACCCTCGCCCCATGCATCAGAAAATGGCCCACACTCTGGAAGCGGTTCTCGCGGATATCAAGGCCATTCAGAACCGGGCCCGCACCCAGGGAATCACCGACCTACCCGAGTGGCCGATGATCGTGCTTCGCACTCCCAAGGGTTGGACCGGGCCCAAGGAAGTAGACGGCCACAAGGTGGAGGACTTCTGGCGAGCACACCAGGTGCCGTTTGACGTACACGAGAACCCAGCCCATCTGACCTTGCTGGTAGAATGGATGAAAGGGTACAAGCCGGAAGAACTGTTTGATACGCAGGGCAGACTGGTTCCGGAACTCAAGGAACTCGCTCCTGTGGGGAGCCGTCGGATGAGTGCGAATCCGATCACCAATGGAGGTGCCGTGCGCAAGGATTTGCGTCTGCCGGATTATCGCGCCTATAGCGTGAACGTGACAAAACCGGCCACACTCAGGGTGGAAAATACTCGTCCCCTGGGTGACTTCTTGAGGGATACCCTCATTCAAAACGGGTCGAATTTCCGCTTCTTATGCCCTGACGAAACCGCTTCCAACAGACTGGATGCGGTGTATCAGGCGACCCCAAAAGTCTGGATGGCTGAAATAAGGCCTGAAGATGCAGACGGAACCCATATATCTCACGACGGTCGCGTGATGGAGATGTTGAGCGAGCATACCTTGGAAGGCTGGCTCGAAGGATATCTCTTGACCGGACGTCACGGGTTTTTCGCTTCCTATGAAGCCTTTGTCCACGTGGTTGACTCGATGTTCAACCAGCATGCCAAATGGCTGGAAAAGAGTCGTGAAGTCTCCTGGCGCGCTCCGGTTTCCTCCTTGAATCTGCTGATCACCTCCACGGTGTGGCGGCAGGATCACAACGGTTTCAGTCATCAGGATCCAGGCTTTCTCGATCTGGTGACCAACAAGAGCGCGAACGTCACGCGGATCTATCTGCCACCCGACCTTAACTGCCTTTTGTCAGTAGCCGATCACTGCCTGCGTAGCACTAACTACATCAATGTCATCGTTTCCGACAAACAGCCACACCTGCAATACCTTTCCATGGACGAGGCCATCGATCATTGTACCAAAGGAATCGGCATCTGGAGTTGGGCCAGCAACGATCAAGGAAGCGAACCCGACGTGGTGATCGCTGCTGCGGGTGATATACCCACGGAGGAAGCTTTGGCGGCGACCGCGATCCTCCGTGAGCGATTCCCCGATCTTAAGGTACGCTTTATCAACATTCTCGATTTGTACAAACTGCAGCCTCCCAGCGAGCACAAGCATGGCCTGACGGACGCTGACTTCGACAGTTTATTCACCACGGACAAGCCCATTATATTCAATTTTCACGGGTATCCGTGGCTGATTCACAAGCTGGCATACCGCAGGCACGGGCACAAGAACTTGCATGTGCGAGGGTACAAAGAGCACGGCAACATCAACACGCCGTTGGAACTGGCCATGAGAAATCAGATCGACAGATTTAACCTGGCGATCGACGTAATCGACCGTGTTCCTCGACTCACCGTCGCAGGAGCCCATGTCAAGGAGTGGCTAAAGGATCAGATCATTGAAAACTCGAATTACGCGTACGAAAACGGTATCGACAAGCCAAAGTTTACCAACTGGCAATGGCCGTTTGAAATGAATCCCGGGAAGTGATCGATAGGCACTTGCCCATCCGAGGATCCCGCAACTGGCAGGGGCTCGCCGAATCTGGAAAGAATTGATTGTGACCTCCCCTTGGTTCGTGAACCTGTCCCGCGTGGTGAATGGGGTTGAAGCGAGGTTTGGCCATCCTTTGTCATGTGTGGAAGGGAAGTTCTATGAACGCAGAATCTGATGTGGTAAGCCCCGAGCGCTTCGATGCGGTGCTGTTCGATCTGGACGGCGTGATCACCGACACCGCCAAACTTCACGCGGCCTGTTGGAAGAAGGTATTCGATGCTTTCCTGAAAAGCCGGGCTGACAGGACCGGTGAACCCTTCCAGCCATTCGATCTCCAGGTTGACTACGAAAAGTACGTGGACGGCAAGCTGCGGTACGAGGGGGTTCAAAGCTTTCTCGACTCACGAAGAATCAAGCTCCCCTATGGGGATCCCCGAGACTCCTCGGATAAGGAAACGATTTGCGGTCTGGGAAACCGCAAAGATCAATTGTTCGACACAGATTTGAAGAAGGAGGGTGTCGAGGTCTTCCAGGGGACGGTGGCCTGGCTCCGGCATCTGCGTAAGCGGGGGATCAAAACCGCGGTGGTCTCCTCGAGCAGACACTGCCGGGCTGTGCTCGAGGCTGTGGGAATCGCAGACCTCTTTCAGGCGCAAGTTGACGGAAATGTGACCGAAAAGTCGAATCTGAAGGGAAAGCCGGCTCCGGATACGTACCTCCGGGCGTCGGAGATGCTTGGCGTTCAACCCCAAAGGGCTGTAGTGGTGGAGGATGCCCTGTCCGGGGTACAGGCTGGCCGCAAGGGCAATTTCGGGCTGGTGATCGGCGTGGATCGCCTGGGAGATGCAGATGCTCTCCGCAAAAATGGGGCTGACCTGGTGGTGATTGACTTGGGGGATCTGCTTTGATGATAATGGGTTTGCATCAATAAGCGTCTGAGGAAGAAGACCATGCTACAACGCCGACCCGTAAACCCACCCCAGGGAATCTATCCGGTCGATCCTTGGCGGATTGTCGAAAAGCAATTTTGTCCTCGTTTTCTCGCGCAGATGGAAACCATCTTCTCCACAAGCAACGGGTATCTGGGAATGCGGGGAAGTTTTGAGGAAGGCGAACCGGCATTCGAAAATGGCACGTACATCAACGGATTCTACGAAACCTGGCCCATCTCTTACGGGGAGGAAGCCCACGGGTTTGCCAAAGAAGGGCAACACATTGTAAATGTGCCTGATAGCAAAATCATCAGGCTTTTTGTTGATGGTGAACTGTTTTCTCTGAGAGAAGCGCGTCTGATCAAATTTGAGCGGATACTCGACTTCCAGGCAGGGACCCTTGATCGGGAGATCGTCTGGGAGATGGCCTCAGGGCAACGCGTGGCCATCACCTCCAAGAGGCTTGTATCTTATGCACACCGACATCTGGCCGCGATCTCCTATGAGGTCACATTGTTGCACGCCAAGGCTCCGGTTGTTATCTCTTCGGAAATACGCTTGGACCCGCGGCATTCTCCGCGAGAAGACGATCCTCGCGTCCATCGAAGCGCCCAGGGGAGGGCAATTTTCCCTCGGCTGAACCAGTGCGGGGTACTCGGATAATGTTGGGCCACCAGACCGGAAGGAGCAGGTTGGCCTTAGTCTGCGCGGTTGATCACCAAATCGCAACGGATTGCACGTATACCGTACGAAGTGAATCTTCGGATGATGCGGGAAAGGTCGTTCTTTCCTTTGACGCTCACCCTGAGAGACCTATAAAGATAGCCAAGTTCATGACCTATCACACCTCCCACCACTTGGATTTCGAGGAACTGTGCGCCGCTGCCGAGCGGACTCTGGAACGAGGCATGGCAGGCGGCTTTGAAGACCTCCTGGCCGGACAGCGCGGATGTCTGAATGATTTCTGGGCCCGCAGCGACGTGCAGATCGAAGGTGATCCCCGCCAAAATCACAGGGCCGGAGAGCTGCAACAGGCCTTGCGGTTCAACCTCTTTCAAATCCACCAGGCTTCGGTCAGGGTCGAAGAGAACGGAATTCCGGCAAAGGGACTTACCGGGCAGGCTTATGACGGGAATTATTTTTGGGACACTGAGATGTACGTGCTTCCCTGCCTGATCTACACAGCGCCAGGAATCGCCAGGAATCTCCTACACTTCAGATATGGAATGCTCAACAAGGCTCGACAGAGAGCCAAAGAAGTGGGAGAGCAAGGGGCTCTTTTTCCGTGGCGCACGATCAACGGGGAGGAAACCTCGGCTTATTATGCGGCAGGTACGGCCCAATACCACATCAACGCTGATATCATGTACGCCTTGCAAAAATACGTGGAGGTCACGGGGGATGAGGAATTCCTGTGTGGCGCGGGAGTGGAGATGCTGGTGGAAACGGCTCGTATGTGGCAGGGGCTGGGCTTCTTTTCCGAGCGCAAAGGCGGAAGATTCTGCATCCACGGGGTAACCGGGCCGGATGAATATACTACGGTGGTGAACGACAATCTCTACACCAACCTCATGGCCCAAAATAATCTCTCCTACGCTGCAACCGCGGTCGAGCACCTCAATCGCACGCATCCGGAGCGGTTTGCCGCTTTGGTTGAGAAAACCGGCCTGAATTTCCCTTGGGAAGTGAATAATTGGCGGCGAGCCGCAGAAAAGATGTACATCGCCTTAGATGAGAAAGCGAAAGTATATCCACAAGATGACAGCTTCCTCGACAAACAGAGATGGGATTTCGCGCATACTCCTCCGGAAAAGTATCCTCTGCTCCTGCATTTTCACCCACTGAAAATCTATCGTCATCAGGTGATCAAGCAAGCGGACGTGGTCTTAGCGATGTTTCTGCTGGGACATAAGTTTCCCCCCGGACACACGAAAAGCACCTTTGATTACTACGATCCCTTGACCACCGGGGATTCTTCCCTTTCGGTGTGTATTCAAGGTATCGTGGCAGCTGAATGCGGGTACCTGGATAAGGCTCTGGATTATGCGCACTATGCCGTTCTCATGGACCTCGAGGATGTGGAAGAAAATGTCAAGGACGGTTGTCACATCGCATCCATGGGCGGGAGTTGGATGCTTTGCGTGTACGGGCTGGCCGGCATGCGCGATCGGGATGGCCGCTTATCCTTCGACCCGCGACTGCCTCGAGGACTCAAGCGGCTTCACTTCCGCTTGGCCATTCAAGGACAAAGGCTGGACGTCACCATAGAGCACGATTCAGCTACATTTTATCTGCGGGAAGGGGCTCAGTTAAGGATCACCTGTCAAGGTCAGGGGATCCTCTTGACCCGGGGCACACCTGTCGTCGTGCGTACCCCCTCGAGGAATTGAGACCTCATACCGTACTATCAAATCTCGAGCGCGAAATGGAACGAACATGAACTTGACCTTCTATTTTCTCAGGCACGGAGAAACCACCGCCAGCCGGACAGGCGGCTATTGCGGCACTCTCGACCCGGACTTGACGCCAGAAGGGCTTGAAATGGCCGGGGATTTTGCCGCTGCCTATAAAGACCTTGCGTGGGAGGCCATTTTTTGCAGCCCCCTACGCCGCGCGGTGGCCACGGCGCAACCGCTGTGCGATGCAGTGGGACTTACCTTGCACCTCCGGAAGGAGCTCAAAGAGATTGCCTACGGGCAGTGGGAAGGCAAGACCCCAGAAGAAGTGAACCGCACGTTCCATAATGAGTTTGTGAGCTGGATGGCCGACCCCGGCTGGAATTCTCCCACCGGCGGGGAGCGGGGCGTAGACATAGCCCGTCGCAGCTCCTTGGTCCTGGAAGAAATGGAACAGGGGCACCCATCGGGGAATGTCCTGGTGGTATCGCACAAAGCGACGATACGCATCATGTTATGTTCCCTTTTGGGAATCGACGTGGGGCGGTATCGCGACCGAATTAGCATGCCCGTAGCCTCGCTCGCGATCGTGGAAATGACGGAACGTGGACCATTGCTGAAGGTACTAGGGGATCGATCGCACTTGCAGGAAAGGCTTCGCGTGCGGTTCGGCACCTGATACCCGATTGTGCTCCCATTCAGGTCTGTACTGTCGGGCAGCCGGCACGCTTCCGAGGCTCAGTAAGGCGCGACGGTCGCACCGAACAGGCGTGGCAGTAGGCTTACTTGATTGTGCGTGCAATGGTACAGGTCTTTGTATTCCCAAGCATGTGTTGCTTTGCGACATCCAGATTCAACACTCGGGCTGGTTTTCTTCATGAACCAAGAGGATTGTACCCATGACCATCGATCAAATCTCCAGTGACATGGCAGAGCACCGAAGCATAGAAGAACTCTTATCCACCCTCTCTACCTCACCGGAGGGACTTTCCAGTGAAGAGGCTCGGAATCGTCTTACCCAATTGGGTCCGAATGCCCTGGAAGAGAAGAAAGTCAATCCTCTTCTCCAATTCTTGGGCTATTTTTGGGGTCCCATACCTTGGATGATCGAAATAGCTGCCATCCTGTCTCTGATAGTGCGACACTGGGCTGATTTGGCGATCATCGTGACGTTGCTCGTGTTCAATGCCGTGATAGGCTTTTGGCAGGAGTTCAAAGCAGCTAACGCACTCGAGGCTCTCAAGGGCCAACTGGCTCTCAAGGCACGTGTCCGAAGGGACGGCCAGTGGCAGGAAATCGCCACTGCCGATCTCGTCCCCGGGGACGTTGTACGGGTCAGGCTTGGCGACATCGCACCCGCGGACCTCAAACTCATGAACGGCGAATATGTGAGCGTGGACCAGGCTGCGCTTACCGGAGAGTCGTTGCCTGTCACAAAAAAAGTGGGCGATACATGCTACTCAGGCTCGGTGATCAAGCAGGGAGAGATGGAGGCCTTGGTCACCACCACGGGGAGCAATACTTTCTTCGGTCGCACAGCAAAGCTGGTAGAGACCGCGGGGGCTGTGTCGCACTTCCAGCAGGCAGTGCTCAACATCGGTGATTATCTCATCTATATCAGCCTGGGCCTGGTAGCGGTGTTGATCCTGGTACAGCTCGAACGAGGGACTCCGGTTCTCGATTTGGTCCAGTTCGCGCTCATTCTTACGGTAGCTTCCATCCCTGTAGCCTTGCCCGCGGTGCTCTCGGTCACCATGGCTGTGGGAGCTCTGGCGCTGTCCAAGCAAAAGGCTATTGTCTCCAAATTGGAATCCATCGAGGAGATGGCAGGCATCGACATCCTGTGCTCGGACAAGACAGGCACTCTCACCCAAAACAAACTCACCCTGGGAGAGTCAGTCGCTTTCGAGGCCAAAGACGTAAATGAATTGATCCTTTCCGCGGCACTTGCTTCCAAATCAGAGGACCGGGATGCCATCGACATGGCGGTCATCGCGGGGCTCAAGGATGAGAAAGCCGTCGAGGGCTACACCCAGTTGAGATTTGTCCCCTTTGATCCCATCAGCAAGCGAACGGAAGCCGAAATCAAGGATGCGAGCGGTCAGACATTCACGGTGACCAAGGGTGCGCCACACGTGATCCTCGATCTCGCGGACCTGGCTCCGGAGAAAAGAGCTCAGGCCGAAAAAGTGGTGGGCGACTTGGCAGGGCAGGGGTACCGGACTCTCGGGGTTGCTCGGAAGGATGCCCAAGGAACCTGGAGATTTCTTGGGATCATTCCGTTGTACGATCCACCTCGGGAAGATTCCGCACAGACCATCGCAAAAGCGGAACAATATGGACTGAGCATAAAGATGGTCACCGGCGACGACGTGGCAATCGGCAGCGAGATAGCGAGACGGCTGAACTTGGGCACCGACATCCAGCCCGCGAATCAGCTCTTCACAGAAGGGGTAGACCCTTCGGACCTCAGCCCTTCTCTCGCGGAGCGTATCGAAAAGGCCGATGGATTCGGTAGGGTCTTTCCGGAGCACAAATACGGCATCGTAAAGGCGCTCCAGGCGCGAGGTCACATCGTGGGCATGACAGGAGACGGCGTCAATGATGCGCCCGCACTCAAGCAAGCCGATGTGGGAATAGCAGTCAGCGGCGCCACCGACGCAGCCCGATCTGCCGCGTCCCTGGGACTCACCCGGCCCGGGCTGTCCGTCATCGTGAGTGCCGTGGAAGAAGCGCGGAAGATCTTCGAACGGATGAACAGTTACGCCATTTACCGCATTGTGGAAACCATCCGTATCATGTTTTTCGTGGTGCTGGCCATCCTTGTGTACAACTTCTACCCCATCACCGCCATGATGATAATTCTGCTGGCTTTCTTCAATGACGTTCCGATCATGACCATCGCTTATGACAACACCATGCTGGACCCCAAGCCGGTGAAGTGGAACATGGCTCGTGTGTTCACTTTATCTACGGTTTCTGGAATGATCGGCGTGGTGGAGACATTCGGTATCTTGATTATTGCCAAGGCGTGGCTACACCTCGACATGCAGCAGATCCAGACTTTCATATTCCTTAAGCTGGCGGTAGCCGGCCATTTGACTCTGTTTGTCGCGGGACGCCAAAGCCGTTTTACTCCAGACCATACCCTTCGCCCCTTCTTCTCTGGTCCGCGGTGTTCACCAAATTGCTGGCAACGCTTTTGGTAGTGTATCCCTTCGGGCTCATCGCTGGCGATCTCGTGGAATCAGGTAGCCCTGGTTTGGGGTTACTGTATCGCGTGGGTTTTTGTGGAAGACCTGGCAAAACTGTTCGTGCATTCGCATCTCAGCATGGCAGGCCGCAGACACAAGAGGTTTCTCCGAGTAGTCAAGCAGCCCCTTCATTCCCCCATGCGGCGCCGTCCGGGACAGGACAAAACCCTGCCAGACGATAGGAGTGCAGTCGCACAGAGAACTTTCAAGAAAGCGGCCCTCGGGCCTTGCCGTGTGTCGGCAACCCGTATATAGCAATTGCCAAAAGTTCTGACCGAATGGATCGTGCGTTGAAAAGGTGGCGGGGGGGTCCCTGAACCAAGATTCGACGGCTCTGCGTCGCTCGCAGTGAAGCGGGACCTCCCCACACCAAAGGAGAATCAAGCGGACAAAACCTTTGGCAACTCCCATGACCTGGGGGGCACAACGAACCATGAAAATGGCACCCGTCCAGCGATCAGCGGGAGCTGGCAAGGACCCGAGTTTCTCTGGGCACGGGGGTTCAGGGGAAGGCCCTTCTTTCAAGAAGGGCCTTCCCCCGAAAATGCATTTTCATAGGAATCAGTATAAGCCTCCGAAAAACAGGGACGCGGTTGCCCTACTCACTTACCGGGGAGAGGAGTGGCCATGCTCCTCTCCGTGTCCGCAGAAGAGACAAGCTCCCCAAAACTGGCCATGGAGGAACAGGAGGAGGATGTGGGGGTAGATGGTTGCGGCCTTCTGGTAGGAACACCATCATTACCTGAAAGGGGAGATCGCCGACCAATTTCACGGGTACCTTGAATGCCCCGTCCACCGTTCGATCAGGAACTATGCGTAACGAGCCTATGAAGCGTCCTTCCACGAAGACTTCCACAGTGCCGCGAAGCTGCAAGCCCGGGCATCGCGAATTTGGACCTCCCCACCATGAGCTGCCCCCGGGTTGCCTAACGCATTCTCGGGAATGATATATGCCGCGGCAACGTCCAGTAATTCGAATGTACCAGGTCCCGTGGGATAGATGCCCATCGCGTTATAAGGCGCGAGCATGGAAGTATCCTTCGCAGCTACCGTCCCTTTTGGCCAATGGGCACGGTCTACGATAAACATGTCCAGGCCTCGGTCCCTATTGAAACGGGCATTCAGGCCAAGAGGCGCGTGCAGGCCGCTATCCAACAGCCTGAGATTGGGAAATGTACCTATGCCGGCAAGACCACCATGGAGAAAATGAAGCGAAAGCAAAGCCAGCATACACAAGATTCCTGTTCGTGCAGGCAAGATTGCCAGCAAAGCCAAAAAAAGCGCGAGAATCACAAAGAAATAAAACTCCGTAAAATAGCGCGGACCGGTAGCAGGAGGAATCCCCGCCACCACAATATTCACATATACGGCTGCTACGAGAACAATGGAGAACAGGGGAAGCAACGTTCTTTTGGTAGTAAAGACACGATACAAACTGAGCGGCATGACCGCCAGAACGACAAGCCACTGCGGATTGGCAACAAAGAAACCCTTAAATGGAAAGCCATTGTGAGAAAAGGCGGTTCGTGCAAGCCCAGTGGCGTGCACAATGTCTGGGCTTGTGTAGTAAGCGAGAAGATTCATCCCAAAGCTGCGGAACTTGGACTCCCACGAAAAGAAACCGGTGCTCAGTCTGAACATAGTGTCATCCGCACAATTTTGGCGAAAAAATACTCCGAAATCCGTGGGAGACCCGAACCTTACGTAATTCCAGACAAGCAGGAGTACCAACAAAGATAAACCGGCCGCTAAGCTGACGGGTTCCCAGCGGGCAACTGCCTTGCTGCCGTACCGGATGAGTTTAACGACCAAGAGGATCAGCGCAACCCCCAAGACTGCGCCAGCGGCCAGCAACCATGTTGCTCTTACCGAAGCCGCGAGTGCAAACGCGAGTCCCGCGATCGCGAAGCTCCCACTTTTTTGCACTGGCGTGCCGCGCGAGAGCGCAAGAAGCCCGGCCATTGCCAGTCCCAGACCAAAAACAATTTGTTGTTGGTAGATGTAGAAATTGGGAGCAAAGAGATTGAACGGGCTGGTAGGCAAAGGCGGAGCAAATAAGAAGCACCACAGGAGGCCCAGGGAGCTCAAGCGCCACCAGGACGAGCGGCCAGACTCGGCACGGAGGGCGGTGTCAACCGCTTCCGCGATAAGTCTTTGGAAGAAATAGATCAAACAGAATAAAAACAGAGTAGTAATAAGGTAATGGGCCCACCACCTTCCGAGGAGAGTGTGACAAGACCACAAGATAAACGACGGGAGAGGTCCGAAGTAGAGATACGCGTGGCCGTGGAACATGCTGGAATCGTGGTAGTAAAACTGAGGCGGGCCAGGTATGAGATACGCATGCCCCTGGCCGAGCGAATGTGCTTGCACTTCGTACAGGCCGTCAAGAATTCCAGGAGCGCTGAACCCCCAGGAAATTTTCCACAATATCAGGAAAGTCACCACCGCTGAATTGAGAACCCACAAAGTATCAGCGTCCAGGACTTTCGAGAATACTCGGTAATCTTTCATCGCAACGGTTCACCGCGTGAGACAAGGAATGAACTACGAAACGAAGACACAAAGCAAAGAGAGAATGGGTTGTTGGTTTCTTCCTGTCCAGGTACCTTTGTGGTTCAATTTCCGGGTGCGACAAAGGATCGCACTGAACGAGTACCTTTATTGAGGAGCGATCGCGGGCAGGTTCCCCAAAGCAGCAAGTGATGAGCACGAGGGAAACTTGTGGAGCAGGCCTACCTGCCTGCACGAAAAAGCCAGTGATGGCAAGAGGAAAAGCCTGCCCCACAAGTCGCTCCGGCTGCCTCTATCGGAAAGCACGACCACCAAGCGGGCAGCAGCGTGAGGAAACGAGATTACAAGGCCGCAGGTGATTACTCACGCGGGAGTCAATTCATAACTCAGACGGTCGTTTTCCAGACTGAGCACACGGATCTTGACCTTCATGCCGGCCTTGACTCCGTCATCGAGCAAGCCCTTTTCCAGGCGACCGAACACTTTCACGCCGTCTGGGAATTCGGCCACTCCCAGCACATACGGCACGTCCTTTTCAAAGCCCGCGGGCGCGAACATGGCCTTGGTGAAAGTGACGAGCGTGCCCTCTCCGGACACGGGGAACCATTCCATGTCGTCGCTGAGGCACAGTGAGCAATCGCTTCGCGGGGGGAAGAACTTCGCACCGCATTCCTTGCACGCGGTGCCTCTGATCTCGTTGTTCTGCAGGAAATCTATAAACTGTTCAGCCTTGGTCACTCCGGTGAAACTGATAATACCGAACTGATCGAATCCCATAATTTTCCTCCAGCAGGCTCATGCGGTACTAGAAGAGCCCGAGGTTGTTCTTGCACTATCGAATGACAAGAATCGTCTCAGCCAGCGGCGACCATTCTCGCCTTTGGCTTGCGGCATATGCAGTGAGGCATTGAACCATAATCTGCCGCAGTCGTTTGGGTGTTGCAGAAAGGAGAGGGCAGGAGCCCTCCCGCTCTGGGGTCCCCCAAAGGGGTTTTCTGCATACGCGTCAATCGACTCCGAAAATGCTCACGTTGCCGTAAATCCCCACACCGCCAATGTTGTGGACCAATCCGATTTTCGCGTTGGGAACTTGCATGGGCCCTGCTTCGCCTCGCAATTGGAGGACGATGGTCCTGATCTGCGAGCCGCCGGTCGCTCCGATAGGATGTCCTTTGGAAAGAAGGCCGCCGTCGACGTTCACCGGAATTTTGCCTTCCTTGTACGTTTCCTTATTACGAATGAGTTCCTTGCCCTGACCCGGTTCCGCGAAACCCAGGTTCTCGTACGCCATCATCTCCGCGATGGTGAAACAGTCATGGACTTCCGCGACATTCACGTCCTTGGGGCCTATGCCTGCCATCTCGTACGCCGCGTTTCGCGGCCAACTCCGCGCACCTCAGGCCGCTAAAGGTGTCCCTGCTGGCCATATTGATCGGCGCGGTGGCCATGCCGAGTCCGGTGATCCACACGGGTTTCTCAGAGAGATCCTTGGCCCTTTCTTCCGAAGCCACGATCACGGCAGAGGAACCGTCCGCATTCGCGCAGCAATCGAACATCTTCAGGGGAGTCGCGATGTATTTGGGTTCCATGATCTTCTCAAGGTTCAAGGATTTGCGAAACACGGCTTTTTCGTTGATCTGGCCATACGTGGAGGACTTGACACGGATGAGGGCCAGGTCTTCTTCGGTGGTGCCGTATTTTTCCATATGCCCTCGTGCGTACAGCGCATAGTATGCGGGCATCATGGTTCCGAACGGGGCTTCCCATTGGATGTCCGCTCCTCGGCCCATGCGTTCCTGGGACTCGGCTGAAGAGATCTCGGACATTTTCTGGAATCCCAGCACCAGCACGACGTCGTGAAGCCCGGAGGCTACGAGCGCATACGCGGTCCTCAGCCCGCTGGAGCTGGAGGAGCACACGCTCTCCACATAGAAGGTCGGTTGCGGATTGAGCCCCAGGGTACTCGGCCATGAGCCCTGCAGGTGTCCTTTGTTTGTCGTATTCAGGCGCGGAGCAAATGACCGACGCTTCGATCTGCTCCGGTTTGAGGCCCGCGTCCTTCATGGCCTCCCTGTATGCCTCAAAGGCCAGTTCGCGGATCGACCCGGGGTATGCCCGTACGAATGCGCTTTGCCCAACACCAATGACCCCAACTTTTCGCATCTATTCCTCCTCGTGGCCGGACAGATTCGGTTCCTTCGGTTGATAGTTCTCCATGGTAACACACCCGCCACGGGAGATCAACGGTCAATACGGGAATAAATATGGCTGATGTAAGATGTGTGGCTCTCACATCTTTTCACTATGAGGAACGGACATCAGCGGTCCGTTTCAAAGGGAATTCTTTGCACGTGCGTTCAGGACTACCCGTCGCTCTGCAACATTTTCGAGCGCCTCCCTCTTTACGATTTCATGGGAGCAGCGACGCGCGCACGGTGGACGGGTTCATGTACCAGGGAAACGCTGCGAATTCGCTCGTCAGCCCCGCGAAGGCAGGCGTATTGTCACCAATCGAGCGATACGTATCATGGCCCGGTTATTTCTCGCGGCGCGTAACTCCCCAGGGAGCGGGGTGCGAAAAAAATGTATGGCCTTGTGCGTGCTCACGCGATAAGTGCGAAAGAATTTCTCAGCATTTCGTCGGTTTCTTGTGCATATAATCGCGTTAATGCCTAAGTTATAAGCCAATAATGCTGTTTGGCATCAACTTTGCTAGTACAACAGGGATAATATGCAAGAAGCCAATTCCCTCTTGGCAGCACGCTAAGGGTCAGGGACTTTCCATGGACGAGCGATGCAATAGTCCTCGTCACCACTTTCATTGACCGGGTCCTGGGATATGAGGGCGTATCCTTGGGATTTGTGTTTTCCCTTAGCATTCGGGATTGTGACATCGGAGGGAGGAACCATGTCAGTTCAGCGTATCGACGATTTGATTGAGGCTGCTCGAAACGCGATAGATGACGACCTCGACCTTAGGTACGATTCATGAATGGAAACAAGACGCGGTTGCATTTTTGACAGAAACATTTGGGTCCGGATCATTATTATACCCAGTATTTCATGCAGTACATGAAAGAATTTGAGCAACAAAATCTTCTTACCGGCGGAGGCGTTCTTTCTGCTGCGCGAGAGGAAATCGCTGCAAGAAGTGTAGGAATACGCCGAGTCGACACACATAATGCTGCATCAGGATGGTAATCGCTTATTACGGAGAAGGAGACCGGACACTTTGGGACGAAATGCGAGGGCTGCTGCCATAGGCGCCTCAAAGGTTCCGAAGTCGATGGTCTCTTTGTCTCCGCAGGCAACGATTTCCGTCTCCCTGGGCGATTCATGCCGATTCGCTTTTGCGTGTGCAACGTGGCGCAGGCTGCAGACTGGGAATCCCCTTCGCTACGGACGACGCAGAGCCGTCTCATCACTCTTCGCTCAGGAGATCCCCAGTCCTACGATGTTCCTTGTTTAAAAGCGAATCGGTAACAGTGGGCGAATCCATGATCACTCCCCTGATGCCATGTCCGGAGGAATGGTCATCTCTGCCAAGCGCTGTGTGACGTCCGGGGGGACTACGTCGTCGACGGCGTGAAGCGCGAGGGTCGGCCTGCCATTGAAAGCATGATACGCGCGATTCAGTACCCTGTCGTCCCAGATTGAAGGAACAGGGTTCTTACTGAGCGTCTGCGCTTCCCAAGACTGTGAGAACCCGCCGAGTTTGTTCACGATATATCGGTTGGCAAGATCCGCGGCCCGCGGGCTCCGGTCAGTCAGCCAGTGGAACGCTGAGGCAGGTGTTTCGCTCCGGGCTAGCAGGAGCCAGGCCAGCGTTACCATATCATGAGCCACTACCGACTCCGCTGCAATGACGAGCCCGATGCGGGGCTCATGCACGAAACCCTTGTCCGGGCCGTACGTGGTGAGAATCTTGGTCGCAGCAGACACCACCAGACGCTGCTTGTCGCGTAGCACGCTTACTGTGTTGGCGTCCGCGGTCTTTTCGTGGAACGTGGCAGCGTCCCGGTGGTATTCCAGCCGCGTGTCCGTGCGCCAGTACCCTACCGCGGCTTTCAGGCCGAGCGTGCTTCCTGCAAGGATATGACTCCCGCATCGCGGCATAAGCACGATGTGGTCCATTTCCTTCAGGATTGAAGGCATCATGAGCCCGCTCTTCCAATAAGACCCGGCCGAGGGAAAATCCTCATAAAACGCGTTCCAGCCAGCCTCCTCGAAGCAAAACAGTTCCGCTCCCGATTCTCGGACAGCCTCAGCCATGCCGTTACGCTCCATAATGCACCGGGTACTGCCGAAGACGCCCTGGGGGGTGAGCTTCAGATACTCGATTCCTGACATGTCGCCCACCACGACCCGGCCCGCACCTTTTTCTTTGAGCATCGCCACCATTGCTCCCACGGCAACCGGGTGGGTGGTGGAAGGGTAGGGGTGCCACGAATTGAGAGCGGGCTTGATGAAAACCGAGTCCCCCTTGGACAGCCAGGAGAAATCCGTGGCAGCTTCAGCCGCATCTCGGACCGCCCTACGGAACACCTGTTCGAACGATTCTTGAGGAACACCAGTGAGAAAAACCTTTGACATGGAGCGCCCCCGTGGCTCCGGGGTCTTCGCAGGACATCGGCCATGCGAGAGCCCGGTGAAAAAGAAGACCGGTTCCGGAGCAGGACAAAACTAATTCTTCGAGGCTATTCCTCGTAAGTCCAGGAGTCGATGCTGATTCTTTCACTCCTCAGCGCTGGAGTCCACGAATTCCTTGAATAATCGGCGATTTTTTGGTAATGATAAGGATCTTATTGATTCGTGGATCAGTCACCAAATCCGCTAGACCAAAGGGTTTCCTCGCAGGGCACGGGGTCCCCGCGTGTGCCGCGGCTGAAGGCCGATGGGTACGCGCTCTGAAGATTGCCGCATTCAAGGCTGTGGAATCGCGGAATCGCACGCCCCCCGCCGCGCGCGGAGCAGCAATGGTGCGGTCCATCGGAACAGCCAACTGATCCGAATCTCAGTACACGTGAGAAACGTACGGTCTTTTGAGAATTCTTCACCGTATCGAAAAGGATGGCAGGAAATGGAAATACGAAAAATCGCGGTTATCGGAGCCGGTTTGATGGGCTCGGGCATTGCCCAGGTCGCGGCTCAGAGCGGCTATGAAGTCAACCTTATGGACGTCGAACAGAGGTTTGTCGACAAGGGGATCTCCGGCATCGAAAAGAACCTCAACCGTATGGCCAGCAAAGGCAAGATGCAACCGGCCGACGCACAGGCCGTGCGAGACCGCATCAAGACTTTTCTGTCCGCGGCCGAAGCGGCAGCAGATGTGGATGTGATCATCGAGGCAGTCATTGAAAAGATGGACCTCAAGAGGTCTGTCTGGCAGGATCTCGACCGCGGAGCCAAAGAATCCGCAATCTTCGCGACCAATACTTCCGGGCTGAGCATCACGGAGATCGCATCAGTCACGTCGCGACCGGATCGGTTCATCGGCATGCACTTTTTTAACCCGGTTCCTGTGATGAAGCTGGTCGAGGTTATCCGCGGGTTTGCCACCTCCGACGAGACCGTGGCCATCATAAAAGACCTGTCCACAAAAATAGGAAAGACCGCCATCGAAGTGAAAGAAGCACCCGGGTTTGTGGTCAATCGCATTCTGGTTCCCATGATTACGGAAGCTATTTTTGTCCTGCAAGAAGGACTCGCCACCGCGGCCGAGATCGATGAAGGCATGAAACTTGGCGCCAATCATCCCATTGGGCCGTTGGCTCTCGCAGACCTGGTAGGCCTGGATACCATGCTCAATGTGCAGCAGCACCTTTACGAAGAATTCGGCGATCCCAAGTACCGTGTGCCGGGACTGCTCAAGCAAATGGTGCGCGCGGGACGGCTGGGTAGAAAATCGGGCAAGGGTTTCTTCGACTACACGTGATTCGCTTGAAAAGCGACGCAACCTCGGCTGCCCACACGTGTATACCACCGCGCTGAAAGCCAATTAGTCGGAAAACTGGCTCGTGTGGCGGCCCTGAGCTTTCCCTCGGAGGCAAACATGGAAGAAATGGATAGATTCGGTCTCACTGACGAAGAACAGATGCTTCAAGATATGGTGCGGCGTCTGGCCAAGGAAAAAGTGGCTCCCGGTGCGGAAGAGAGAGACAGAACGGGTGAATATCCGTATGACATGCTCGAACTCATGAAGGAAAACGGCCTCATGGGTATTGATTTTCCTGCGGACTACGACGGAATGGCAGCAGGCATGATCGCTCACTGCGTGGCAGTGGAAGAACTGGCCAAAGCTGACGCGTCCGTAGCTCTCATCCCGTCATGCCAGGAGCTGGGAAGCCTTCCGATTATTCTGGCCGGCAATCACGAACAGAAAGAAAAGTACCTCAAACCTCTGTCAGTAGGTGAAACGGTGGGGGCATTCGGCCTTACCGAGGCCAAAGGCGGCTCGGACGTGGCGGACCTCAAGACCAAGGCTGTGCGCAAAGGGGACAAGTATATCCTCAACGGGTCCAAGATGTTCATCACCAACGGCGGCGTGGCAGACACCTTCTCGGTGTATGCGGTGACAGACCCGAGCTTGCCTTCGCACAAGAACGCGAGCGTGTTCATCGTAGAAAAAGGCATGCCTGGTTTCACCATTGGGAAAAAAGAAAGCAAGATGGGCATTCGCTCCTCGGACACGCGGGAGCTGATCTTTGAAGACGTGGAACTTCCGGTGGAAAACCGTCTCGCGGAAGAGGGGCAGGGTTTCCACATCATGATGAAGACGCTGGACTTCAGCCGTCCGTCAGTGGCCGCCCAGGCGTTGGGCATTGCTGCCGGCGCGTTTGAATACGCCACAGGGTACGCGAAAGAGCGTACCACCTTTGGCAAGCCGATCATCAGGCATCAGGCCATTGCATGGAAGCTGGCTGAAATGTCCATGAGAGTCACCGCGGCGCGGCAGCTCCTGTGGAAGACCTGCTCCTTGCTCGACAAGATCGGCAAAGACCTGTCCAAGGTTCCGCCGGAGACGCTCCGTCACTCTTCCATGTGCAAGGCGTACTGTTCCGACGTGGCTATGTGGACCACGGTCGAGGCGGTGCAGGTCCTGGGCGGATACGGGTACATCTCGGAGTATCCGGTGGAACGCATGATGCGTGACGCGAAGATCACCCAGATCTACGAGGGAACCAACGAGATCCAACGTATCGTGATCGCGTCTACCCTGTAGGTCACGGGTGCAATCCACACTGGCTTTGTTTGATGGGCACGTTCGCGTGCCCATTGAGATTTTTCTCAAGGAAGGAGGCAGCATATGGCGAAAGCCCCCAGGTTGATCACGCAAACTCCGTCGGCCTATTCGTACCCCCTGCTGCTCAAGCAGTTGCTTCACACGCCGATCCTGTACGCTCCCGATCAAGAGATCGTGTATCGGGACATCATGCGGTACACCTATCGGGATCTTTACAAACGCATCAACAAACTTGCCAACGTGCTTGAAGGGCTGGACGTAGGCCCTGGAGACACAGTAGCCATTCTTGATTGGGACTCCCACCGATATCTCGAGTGTCTCTTCGCTGTTCCCTCGATGGGAGCGATCGTGCATACGGTCAACGTGCGGCTGTCTCCCGAGCAGGTATTGTTCACCATGAATCACGCGGAAGACCTGGTGGTGATTACTCATCAGGATTTTCTGCCGATTCTCGAATCCATTCAGGGGCAGTTGGAGACCGTCAAGAAGTACATCGTTATCAAAGAAGGCGCGGAGACCCCCAAGACGTCTTTGCCTTCAGCCGGAGAATACGAGGAACTGCTCGCTCAGGCGTCGGATTCCTATGTGTTCCCGGATCTCGACGAGAACACGCAGGCCACGACCTTCTATACCACGGGCACCACTGGCGATCCCAAGGGCGTGTACTACAGTCACCGTCAGTTGGTCATGCATACGCTGGGCGGTGGAGTGGCTCTTGCGGGATATGCGGGACCGGGTCGCTTTCAATCCTCAGACGTGTACATGCCGATCACTCCCATGTTTCACGTACACGCGTGGGGCATACCGTTCCTCGCGACCTGTACTGGGAGTCAAGCAGGTCTATCCGGGTCGGTACGAGCCGCCTATGCTGCTCAAGCTGTTCATCAAGGAGAAAGTGACCTTCTCTCACTGCGTGCCCACGATTCTTCACATGTTGCTGTCCAGCCCCGCGGCCAAAGAAGTGGACCTGAAAGGATGGAAGGTCATCATCGGCGGCTCCGCGCTCTCTCGGGGCCTTGCCAAAGCAGCAACGGATCGAGGCATCGAGATCTTCGCCGGGTACGGCATGTCCGAGACCTGCCCGATTCTTACTCTGGCAAATCTGAAGCCGGAGATGTTTGGCTGGGATACGGAACAGAAACTGGACATCCAGACCATGACAGGCACGCCGATTCCTCTGGTGGATCTCCAGGTGTTGGACGTGGTGACCGGAAAACCGGTTCCTGCTGACGGCAAGACTCCGGGCGAGATTACCGTGCGTACGCCGTGGCTCACGCAGGGTTACTTCAAGGCGCCTGAAAAATCCGAGGAGCTGTGGGCTGGTGGCAGGTTGCATACGGGCGACATCGCGACGGTAAGCGCGAACGGGTACGTGCAGATCACCGACCGTCTCAAGGACGTGATTAAGACCGGTGGCGAGTGGATCTCCTCTCTATATCTGGAAAACCTGATCAGCCAGCATGAGGCTATCTCAGAAGTGGCAGTGGTGGGCGTTCCTGACGAAAAATGGGGCGAGCGGCCTCTGGCCATGGTGGTGCCCAAGGCGGATTTCGCGGATAAACTCTCCGTAGAGGGCATCAAGGCTTTTCTGCAGAAGTTCGTGGACGAAGGATTGATCTCCAAGTGGGGCATTCCGGACAAGTTCATCGTGACCGAGCAGATTCCCAAAACGAGCGTCGGCAAGATCGACAAGAAAGTCATTAAGAGAGACGTAGCTCCCAAATAAGGAGCGCTGCCCGGGGAGGAACTCTCTCGCACGGATGTTTCTCCCTGGCCTTCTTCCCTCCGCACGCGTAAAATGGTTCCGGTGCTTTGTCATAACCATCCCCTCGACCCCATTTCAACCCATGTGAGACTGCAAAGAGAAACGTGAGCCCCGCATATACTTGAGGTCAAAAGTGCTCTCTGATTGATTCGTCCTTCGTATCGGGAGGTCCCGTTTCACTCGGAGTTTGCGCCTCCGACGCGTTTCTTGGCCCGAAAAATGAGAAACCTTTCCGGCTGTACAGGGCCAAAAGCAAACGGGAGCCAGCCCCAGCCGTCTGAATAAAATCCTGCCCACAGCGGCCGTTGAATGGTGGTGGCCCCGCGGCACGGCATGCATTCGAACTCGGAGACCCGCTCGAACCAATCCGGCCTCGGTTCTCTCAGGCTCGTGTTGTTGAGCGGAATGACCATCATGTCTCCGGTCTTGAACTGAGGAGAGTAGAAATCAACCGGGCTGGCGCCGAACGATTGCATATAGTATTGAAACCCCCAATGCCCTTGGAACCACAGTTTGTGAGTCTTTCCCTGCAGTGAACTCACAATGGACCTGGCAGCTACCTTCTGACAGTTGGCGAGAGAAAAGTCAGCCCAGGCAACCGTCAGGGAACAGCATGCGGCCAGGAGCAATGAAACAAGCACTGCCCAGCGGCTTTTGGGCTTCATTTCGTCGGGCAGGAACGCAAGCCTTCTGGCCACGAGTATCCCTACGGCAGGCGCCATGGGAAAAAGGGATCTCACATTGGTGGTCCAGTTGAAGATTCCGCCGAACGCGAAGGTGCCCAATGTCCAGAGAAAGAGCAGGAGCGCACTGGCGTCTCGCCGAGAGTTCAGATCGGTCGTCGCGAGCGCAAGCACCTGGATGCCTGCCACGACGAAAATACTCATCTGCAGGACGAGTCCCCAGCGAACCCAAGGGGAGCCCTGCATCGAGGCCGGACCGAGATTCCCGGTGAGCGCGAGCCCGGCACCAACCAGGCACACAAGGAAGCCCCCCGCGGCCAGGGTTCCGCGGGACCAGAGAAGAGGAGCACAGAAAGCCACCGAAATCAGGCTTCCCCCGGTGAAGGAGAGGCCGACAAAAGTGCGCAAGGCTAACTGATCCAGGTTCCTGACGCTCTTGGTTGCGGCCCACGACGCAGCCTCCGCAATCACACCGGCCCCGTAAAGATGGTGCAGGAGCGACTCGGTACGCGACGAACACTGCGACAGGAATCAGAAGACACACGGCCCACGCGCCGACGCTGCGCTTCTCAGCCAGAGAATATGCTGCCAGGAGAGGGACAAGCGTCATGCCATGATACTTCGTCAGGGCCGCCAGACTCGCCAGGATCGCGCCTGCCATGAGCGACAGCCAACGGTCTTCCGTCAACCCCCGGATCCATGCCACCACAGCCCAGACATACAGAGCCAACATCAGGGTGTCGCACATCACGTTCGTGCTCGAAACCACAAAGGCCGGGGTCAGGACCATGAGTGCAACAGACAGCACTCCTGGAGCTCCCAAGCGGGTAGCCAGGAAGGACGTGCCCAGGCCCAAGCCGAGTGCGGGCACCAGGAATGCAAGGTGCAAAGCCAACTCGCTCCACCCGAACAACCAAGCTGCTCCCGCGAGATAGTATGAGGTCAAGGGCGGGTTCCTGGTAATCAGTGACATGGCCATGTCTCTGCCGTACCAATTGACCGTGAATCCGTAGAAGTCTGTGGGATTAAGTTGAATCTGCCGGGCAGCCCAGAGGAAGAGGGTATCGTCCACGTGAAAGGCCTTGGATACAAACGGAACGAGGCAGGCTACGGAGAGGGCTGCCACGAGAGCCAAGTCGGCCCACTCGCACTTATGCCCGCAACCGGCTCGCATATCCTCTCCCTTCTTCAGCGTGGTGGGAAGCATAATACCCGGGCCACATGTACTCGTCCTGAACGCATTCGCATCGTATCGCCTTCATGTGGCTATTGTGCGTCCTCTCATCGATCCGTACAATCATCCACTTTCGCCCAGTTGTCGTACCAGAATTCCAAGAATAGTGCAGGCCCTCTTCCGACGACATGGCGTCAGTCCTGCGGGGCGACAACCAGATGCGAGGCGCCCTCACGCTGTGTTCCTCACACGGACGTGGGCCATCTTTATTGGGGACTTGTTGTCTCTGGTCTTTGTCGCGATATGGTCCCCCCATTTCACTGGGGCCGCATCTCCGGGAATGACGGTGAGTGAGTCCTAATCTGGGGCCACCTGTGTACGAAATGACAACTGGCGGCGCTACCTCTGCCCGAACGAGCCAGCGAGGAGTTCAGACCAGGAATCGTCACCCGGTTTGGGCGGGAACGGCACGTACGGGATTGCCTTGAACTTGGTCTCCTGGCTCAGCCCGAACAGGTAGCTGATTTCCCGGGTGATGGGGGTGTCTCGGATGTCGATGAGGCTGAGAAGCCGGCCCATGTTCAGGTCCCACCAGTCGCTCTTCAGGCCGGTGAGTTCCGGGACCTTCAGGTGAGAGCCTTTTTTCACATCCCAGGAATACTCCGCGAACGGCCAGAACTTGTACTTCGCGTACACCAGGCATCCCTTGCTGTACCGCTTCTGGATGGAACTCATCATGAGGAATTTCTTTTCGGTAAAGACCTCATCGTCTCCTACCGAGATGTACCCGTCCGAAGTGCCTGTGGAGCTTTCCGATGTTCCCTTTCGGCGATCTTTCTTGGACGAATACACGTAAAAGATGTTCAATTCTTCGATGCCACCGCCGGTCCCGTAAGAAAAGAACGGACGCACGCTGTATTTGCGGTGACCGCGGGCATCGCGATAATAGGAAATGAACGGCCAGAGGAAGTCCATGGTGGTGGTGCACGGCGTGTCTGTACGCATGTACAACGGAAACGGCGCCGCGGTGTAGGAATAGTGCTGGGGGGTGCCGGGATACTTCTCGATGTGTTGAAAAAACGGCCAGAGAAAGAACCGGTTCGAATACCGGTTGCCCACAAAGTCTTCGCCGTACACAGGCCACACCTTGAGCGCTTGCCTGCCCGGACTCTTCGCATAGGTGATCAGGGGCCACAGGATGCGGATGGTGCGCTCATTGTCATACGTGCTCTCGTAATACAACGGAAAGAGCACAAAACGCGTGTCATCAGCGCCGCATCGACGATGAGTGTACCCGTAGAACGGGAAAATACCCCAGTAATTCTGTCCATCATCCGAGCGTCCCCAGAACGCGGTCAAATACCGGGAATGCCCGTCGTACGGCGGTATCTTGTACCACTGGGTGTCCACCAATGGCGTAAACCGGGTCTTGCTTCGGAAATAGGACTCCTCCTTGCACCCGAGAGGGTAGAGAAAATCCCAGCGGTCATACAGTCCCGGCACCTTGGAACGGTAGAACAACGGCGGAAGTCCCCATCCCTGGCCAATAACCCACATGCGGCTCGGCGCGGTGGGATCCATCTTGCGGATGACCGTATCAGGGTCTATGGCAAACAACGTGGGATGAGAAGGCGTGCTGAAAAACGCATGCGCACGCCCCGTGATCCCGAGAAACACACCGAGACACAGGGCCGCACATATCAATATGCGGGGCAGCGCTATCCGTGCCTCGCTTGATTCGCTCCGCGCGGTCCACGAGCGTTCCCCAGGAGGGTGCCGCTTGGCAAGGTCATTCGACCCGGAGAGAGAGCGCATTTCCGCCCCCTACCGGAAGATCGATCCGAGGATGATGGCCAGAGTGCTGACAGGAGTGGCTTCGGAAACATCCTCCGCAGTCTTGTTCATGTTCCGGATGGCACGCCGTGCCTCAAAATAGATCTCCGGATCGTTGATCAAACGCCCCGTGACGCCTGGACCGTTCTGAATTCTATCCGCAAGCCCGCGCACCTGCCGTACCAGTCCCTGCGCCTCCCGATACAATTGTTCGTCTTTGACGAGTCTTCCCAGAGTGCCTTTGCCTGTTCGCACGTCCCTGGTCAGGACTTCGATGTCTCTGCTGGATTGGTCAAAGCGCTGAGCAGTCTTATTGATACTCGTGCTAAAGCGCTCCATATTGTCTACGCCCGCATTCACCTTGGCACGATTGCGATCCACAATCGCGTTGAGATTCTTGAACGTGTGGTCTGCGTTATCGACGGTTTGGCCGATCTTATCCTTATTGCGTACCAGGAGGTCATTCAAGTTTTTGAATGCTGCGGATGAATTATCCAGGACGGAATCCATCTTTTGAAAGCCCTTCCGGTCTATCAGCTGCTTACGCGCACCGCGGGTGAGTTCTTGCAGATCCTGAGCTACCACCCCCGCGCTTTCAAAGACCTTTTCCGTGTCTGTGGGCTCAAAGACGAGCTTAAGATCCTCTCCGGGCTTGAGTTTGCGCGCGTTGGGCTTGCCCGGCTCGATGTTCACGAACTTGTCTCCCAGGAGGCCCTTGGTCCTGAGCGAAACACGAGAATCCTCGGGGATGGAGTTCCGGTATGCTTCCTTGATTTCCATGGACACTACCGCCTGGCCGGTATCGGGGTCGAGGCGGATGTCCTTCACCACGCCCACCTTGATTCCGGCAATCTGTACGGATGCCCCTTTAGGCAAACCCTCCACGGAACGGAAACGCGCCTTGACAACGAAGCCCTCGAGTGCGCCGAAGTCCAAAACCCTGAACCAGACGTACCCGAACACCAGGATCGTCACCAGGAAGAACAGTCCCACTTTTGCTTCCAATGTCACTTTGTTCATTACGGGAATGCCTTCCTCAGTCGATGACAATCGGTCCTGTTGCCGATCCGGTGGTAAATTGGCGGATCAGCGGGTCGTCACTGTGACGAATCTCCTCGGGCGTGCCCTGAACCGCAATTTTTCCCTGGAACAGCATCATGACTTCGTGGGAGACCCTCAGGACTCCGTGGATGTCATGGCTCACCAGCACGTAGGTAACTTCCCGTTCCTGGTGCGTCTTCTCGATCAGATCATAGATAACGCCCGCCATGATGGGGTCGAGACCGGTAGTCGGTTCGTCGAACAACACCACGTCAGGGTCCAGTGCGAGCGCACGAGCCAAGCCCACTCTCTTGCGCATTCCGCCGGACAATTCACCGGGGAACTTGTCGTCATGTCCGATCAGTCCCACCTGCCGGAGCTTTTCGTGGACGAGTTCCCGGACCTTCTTCTCAGGCAGCTTCAGGTGCTCTCTGATGGGGAATGCCACATTTTCTCTCACTGACAACGAGTCAAAAAGCGCGGCTTCCTGAAACAGCATACCGAAGCGGCGTCGAATACGGTTGAGTTGCTTTGATCTCATTCCCACGATGTTTTCACCGTCGATCAAGATCGCTCCCGAGTCCGGGGTTTCCAGCCCAATCATGGTGCGGATCAAAACCGATTTTCCGCCTCCGGACCTTCCGATAATGGTGGTGATCGATCCCTTGCGGATGTTCAGGTCCACGCCGTTCAGGACCTGTTGTCCGTTAAATTTCTTGTAAACCTGCTCCAATCGGATCATTGACCATCCCGATGAAACGCTCACGAAGTTCGGAACATCAGGGTCGTCATCACATAATCCGAGATGAGGACCAGTACCGATGAGGCCACCACGGCCTTTGTCGTGGCTACTCCCACACCGCGCACGCCGCCGGTGGCGTAAAACCCTCGGTACGAAGCGATCACCGCCATGATCAGCCCGAATACCGAAGCCTTGATCAGCCCTTGAATGACGTCCTCCGGGCCCAAATAGTAGCGCACCGAGTTCATGAACATTCCGCCGTCAACACCGAGATACGACGTCGCAACCACGTACCCGCCCACCATGCCGGACAGCGAGAAAATCGCGGCCAGCAACGGCAAGACCACTGTGGCAGCAACGATGCGAGGAACCACCAAGTACTGGATAGGCTCCACCGCCATGCTGGAAAGCGCATCGACCTGCTGGGAACTCCTCATCATCCCAAGCTCCGCAGTCATGGCTGAGCCTACGCGACCAATGACCATCAGCGCAGTGATCACCGGTCCCAGTTCCCGAGTCAGACCCAAAGCCACCATCGCTCCCACCATGGACTCCGCTCCATAGCGGTGCATCGCGTTGTATCCCTGCAACGCGCTCACCATGCCCGTGAACGCGCCCGTAAAAATGATCAGCAAAACCGACTGGGTTCCCGCGAAGTCGAACTGGCGGAAGAACTCTGCCACGCGGAACGGCGGACGCACCAACCAGACAAGGCTTCGTCCGAGAAGGAGGATGATTCGCCCTAATTCTTCGAGAAAAGAGCCGATCGCCCGCAATAGGCCGGTCAGCATTGAGGCAAGAAAGGCCACAATCCGCTCCGTACCGTTCCTTATTTCAAAGGTCTTCCCGGAACACCGGCAGGTTCCAGAGCTAGTCTGGAAGCTCTGCGATCGTCGTCCGCCCGAAGCCGTCAGAAAAAGACGGGATCCGGGGGTGCAACCGGAGACCGGAACTAATCAAGAATCATCATGAACCATGCCTTGAGGTCGCAGCCCGCAGGCGAACCTATTCTATTTCAAAGTTTCAAAGGATGTCAATATCTTTGAGATAAAAGTATTTATTTATGTTATTTATCAGTATATTACCATAGTATCAGGCGATAATTCAGTTTTACATGTAGAATATCCCTCACTTGCCCCCCTCGCCAACCCCGCCATCGCAAGGAACAAAGCCATTGCAGAGTTTGGTGCGGGATGATATGGTGAGGGCATCAAGAGTCAATTATATTAATCATTTCAAATATATGACTAAGGAGTCTTTTATGCCTTCGGCCGATTTTGTGCATCTTCATCTTCACAGCCAATACTCTCTCCTGGATGGCGCGATCCGGATTCCCGACCTCATCGCGCGAGCCAAAGAGTACAAAATGCCCACGGTCGCGATCACCGATCACGGGAACCTGTTCGGCGCGATGGAATTCTACGGCCAGGTTCAGGCAGGCGGGATAAAGCCCATCGTGGGCTGCGAGGTGTATGTGGCTCCCCGCTCGCGTCATGACCGCGCAGCGAGAGTGGGGCAGGTCACGTCGAATCACCTCGTGCTCCTGTGTGAAAACGAGAAAGGGTACCGCAACCTGTGCAAGCTGGTCACCAAAGGATTTCAGGAGGGCTTCTATTACAAGCCGCGCATCGATCGGGAACTCCTGGAACAATACCATGAGGGGCTGGTGTGTCTCAGCGGATGCCTGTCCGGCGAAGTCCCCTCCCTGCTGCTCGGAGGCAACGAGCAGGCCGCGCGGGAAACGGCCGAGTGGTATCGTGAGCTGTTCACCCCGGAGCGCTACTATCTGGAACTCCAGGAAAACGGGCTCTCCGAGCAGCGCGTCGCAAACGCGGCCCTGGTCGATCTGGCTTCCAAGTTGGATCTTCAGGTGGTGGCCACCAATGATTGCCACTACCTGGACAAGGCAGATCACCGTGCGCACGAGATCCTCCTGTGCATTCAGACTCAGAAGAAGTTCGACGACCCTGACAGGATGGCATTCGATTCGGCAGAGTTCTATTTCAAATCGCCGGAACAGATGGCTCACGATTTCAGGAGCTTTCCCGAGGCCATCAAGAACACGCGGGTCATTGCGGATCGCTGTTCGCTCATGCTGGAATTCGGCAACATACATATGCCCCGCTTCGATCTGGGAACCGGCGAAACACTGCGGGAACGCTTCGAAAAAGACGCGTGGGTGGGCTTTCGCACGCGCATCGACAAGATGCGGGAACGCGGTGAGATGGATGACGCGAAGGAACAAGCCTACACGGAGCGGCTGCGCACCGAGATCCATTTGATCCAGGAAATGGGTTTCTCCGGGTATTTTCTCATCGTCGCGGACTTCATCACGTTTGCCAAGAAGAACGGGGTTCCTGTGGGGCCGGGCCGAGGATCTGCAGCGGGTTCGTTGGCCGCATACGCCCTCGCAATCACAGACATAGACCCGATCCGGTACGATCTGCTGTTTGAGCGCTTCCTGAACCCCGAACGCAAGAGCATGCCTGATATTGACGTGGACTTCTGCATGCAAGGCCGGGAACGCGTGATCGAGTACGTGTCCTCCAAATACGGCAAGGACAACGTGGCGCAGATCATCACATTCGGCCGTATGCAGGCCAAAGCCGTGGTAAGGGACGTGGCCCGGGTCCTCGGGTTCAGCTACGCGGATGCGGACCGCATTGCCAAACTCATACCCGAACGACTGCACATCAGTTTGGACAAGGCGGTCAAGGAAGAGCCGCGGCTCAAGGAGCTGATGGACAAAGATCCCGCGATTGCGGACTTGATCACCACCGGCCGTGCGCTGGAGGGACTCACCCGCCATGCGTCGACCCACGCCGCGGGGATCGTGATCTCGGACAAGCCGCTTGTGGAGCACCTGCCGCTGTATGTAGGGAACAACGGAGAAACGGTCACCCAGTTCGACATGACGTGGGTGGAGAAGATCGGCCTGGTGAAGTTTGACTTTCTCGGGCTCAAGACGCTCACGGTCATCGATCTCGCACTCAAACTGATCGAGGAATCCCGCGGACTCAAGCTCGACATGACCGCGCTTCCTGAGGACGACGAGAAAACCTTTGAAGCGCTTTCACGGGGTGACACGCTCGCGGTGTTCCAGCTTGAATCTTCAGGCATGCGGGACATATTGACCAAGTTCAAGCCTTCGGTCTTCGAGGATCTCATCGCGATCCTTGCCCTGTATCGGCCCGGCCCCCTGGAATCCGGCATGGTGGATGACTTTATCAACCGCAAGCACGGACGGACCCCCATCGAATATCCCTTGCCCGAACTCGAACCCATTCTCAAGGAGACGCACGGAGTCATCGTATACCAGGAGCAGGTGATGAACATCGCCAGGGCCCTGGCGGGGTATTCCCTGGGGGATGCAGACCTGCTGCGTCGTGCCATGGGCAAGAAAAAGCCCGAGCAGATGGCCGAGCAGAAGAGTCGGTTCGAAAAAGGTGCGGCCAAGAACAAGATAGATCCGCAAAAGGCAACCTATATCTTTGAGCTTATGGAAAAGTTCGCGGGGTATGGTTTCAACAAATCCCATTCTGCCGCGTATGCCATGGTGACGTACCAGACTGCGTACCTGAAAACGCATTACACCGCGGAGTTCATGGCCGCGCAGCTGAGTTGTGACGCGGGAAACACGGATAAGATCACGGTGTATATTTCCGCGTGCCGCGATGCGGGCATCGAGGTGTTGCCTCCGCACGTGAACGAGTCCATCCACGATTTCCACGTGAAAGACGGCAAGATCATCTTCGGCCTGGGTGCGGTGAAAAACGTGGGAGAGGGAGCGATCCTGTCGATTCTGGAAGCCCGCGACAAGGGCGGCCCCTTCTGCACGCTCCAAGATTTTGCCGCGACGCTGCGACCTGCGCAAGGTGAACAAGAAGGTGATCGAAAGCCTGATCCGGTGCGGTGCGTTCGACGGTATGGGCTCCACGAGGCGGGCCCTCGCCGATGCACTGGATAGCGTCCTGGAACAGGCTGCGAGCTTCCAGAAAGAGCAGGCCCTTGGCCAGTTCAATCTGTTCGCCACGCTGTGTGAGTCGGGCAAGCCGGGAAACCTCACCGACGTGCCCATTCCTGAATTGCCTGAATGGGACGACCTGACAAAGCTCCAGCACGAAAAAGAGATGATGGGGTTTTACGTGACCGGTCACCCCTTGATGAACTATAGCGACGTAATCCAGAAATACACCAATGCCACTGCTGCCAACCTCGGGGACTATCCCCCGCAGTCCCAGGTCAAGATGGCCGGCCTCGTCCAGAAGGTGAAGGAGATCAACACCAAGAAGGGCGATCGCATGGCGTTTTTCGGGCTGGAAGACCTGACCGGGTCCGTGGAGGTGACCGTATTCTCAGACCTGTACCTCCAGTATCGCGACCTGCTCAAGTCCGGCGACCCGCTCGTCATTTCCGGCCTGCGGGAGGGCGAAAAGGATGCGCCCAAAATACTCGCGCAGGAGATCTGCCGGATCGATGAAGCCACCCAGCGGTTCAGCAAGGGTATTGAGATCAGGATCTCCGCAAGGGGTGCAGACCCCAATCAGATCCTGGACCTCAAGCGCATCCTCCTCCGAAACCGCGGCCGGCTCCCTGTGAGGCTGCGGGTGGTCATCCCGAACCGCTCCGAGACGGTCATCAAACTGTCCTCCATCTCCTGCGACGCTTCGGAAGACCTGATCGAGTCCGTCAACCATACCTTTGGCGACCGCGCAGTGAACTTCGTGTGAGGGGAGAGAAGCGGAAGTGCAGGGTGAGAGCTGGGGAAAGAGTTTTTGGGGGAGTTGACGGGGGAGGGACCCTTTTGAAAAAGGGTCGCCTCCCCCGCGCCCCCTCCTCCTAAAACTTTTTGAAAATTGGGCACCTAAACGGGAATCATGAAAACACGTTTTGCCGTGTGCATTGACAACTCGGAGTGCCCTGGCTCTTTGGAGGTCCACAAGATTTGTCGTGTGGTTCCGGACAAAGATGCAGAGCGGGATGGAGACTTACGCATCATTGACGCAAGTGGGGAAGACTACCTGTATCCCCGCAGATATTTTGTGGCGATTGACTTGCCGCAGGAGACAGAGCGCGTCCTGACGGAGTCTTTTGATAGGACTTAGGGCTTATTGGACATCTTGCTCAGTTGTCAGATGGCAGCGCAAGTGCGGTATGGCGTCCGCTGGATCCTACGAATGTATGGTCGGGAGGCATCAATGAGTTCGCAGAAGAAAAGAACTGTCGCCATGATCACCGGTGCTGGTGTGTCAATATCTTTCGGATTTCCTTCAACCCTGGGCTTCACCGACCTCGTAGCGTCTTCTCTTCGCCGCTACCACAGTGAAGCGCCAGAGGCGGTATCGTTGTACGAAGATATTGTCACAAGCTTGAGGGGCTATTTAGTGCGCCCAGGAATCGTCACTTTCGAGGACATATATCAATCCATTCAAGATGTCAGAACCATCCAATCCATCCCCAAGGACTCCCGAGCTTTCGATGCGTTTCGGCCCCGTGTTGGAGCCACTCACGTTCTATGTGGCCATCTTTCTCACTATCCCGCCTATGCAGGACAAGAACTTCAAGATCTGTATATCGGTAATATATTAGATTCGTTTCTCCAGGCCTTGCCAACTGTTTCTGGAACCAGCGCACTTGCTGCGGCACTGCAGCACATAGAAGAGGAGTTCTTAGTTTGGTCATTCACGCTTAATTACGACAACCTCATAAGTGATGTGTGGGAAGATTTCATTTCCGGCTTTGCCGCTGGAAACGCACCGAGGTCTTTCCGTCCCAATCTTCTCTTGGGTGCCCTGGAGTCCGGGCAGCCGATACATAACCATCTCCATGGATCGCTGAAGTGGGGTTTTCCTCTTGGCAGGCCTGGAAACGCTTTCGAGCTTCACGAGTTCGATAGCCCAGGAGAAGGAGTCAGGCATTCCAAGTCAAGGCCTTCAGCGAGACCTGCTCAAAGAGGTGAGACTCTTCCTCAAAGCCCCATCATAACAGGACTTGACAAAACAGAACTCGTGTTCCGGCAGCCGTTCTTTACGAATTTCTTGGCATTCTTTAGGTCCTTGGGCTTGTGCTCGGACGTTCTCGTCTGTGGGTATGGTTTTTCCGATCGTCACGTCAACATGGGTATAGAACAATGCCGCCGGTATCGTCCGGATGTGGGCACCTATATCGTTGACATAGACACCTGCAATCATCCTTCGTCCTACTCTCGAAAGGCTAACGCCGGATGCTTGGCACGCCCTCTTGCCTGGTGATGACAGGCAGGCTACCCAAGTGGACAGCTTTCCCGGATGGTGGAAGGTTCCCGGCATTTCGGAGAACGGTTTTGATACGGGGCCGATTTTTCTCTGGTTGCATGGATTCAAAACCTTTTGCGAGGCCATCGTGAATCACGGACTTCCCAAGCCCGCGTAGGATGCGGTGACCGAAGGGAACCGCATCGGTCGCGTCATTTCCCCTTTGAGGGGGCCCCCTCATTGCCCCGTGCCGTGAGGGCAAGAACGGTCTCGGCACCCCTCCTGCTTCGCACTCGCGAGCATCGCAGCCACAGGCCCGCCCCAAGTTCCCTGTAGGCCCGCAAAGTGGTCTCATACCGGTTCGCGTTCAAACGAGTAAGATCGTAGGGCTGGGGGTCTCATGAGCGAAGTGATGAGACGGCTTTGCGTCGTCCGTAGCGAATGAGATCCCTAGCCTGCACCCTGCACTGAGTTATAAATCGAAGGCGAATCGTTATGAGACGCTGTCCACGATGATACCGCGCTGAAGACCTGTGATTTCCCCGTGTCCGATTCATGGCAAACGATGATTGAAACCTTTGGCGCGCGCGTATATGATGAGCTCAGGGAGTGACTCTGCCATGTCAGAACGAACGTTTACCGCGGTCATACACAAAGAAGAGGACCTTTTCGTCGCCGAGTGTCCCGAGGTGGGCACGGTAAGCCAAGGCTATACTTTGGAGGAAGCGGTCGCCAATCTGAAGGAAGCCACCGAACTCTATCTTGAGGAATTCCCTCCACCGGGAGTTTCCGGGGTATTCATGACCACGTTTGAAGCGACATATGGTTGACCTGAAGCGAGTTTCAGGAAAGGCGGTCATTCGCGCGTTGGAGCGGTTGGGTTTTGTGCAAATCAGGCAGCGCGGGAGTCATGCTGTACTCAAGAAAATGCCGGAGGCCGAGGTCGGGTGCGTGGTTCCTTTGCACCGCGAGCTTGCGGTCGGAACGCTACGTGGAATACTCAAACAAGCCGGAGTGTCGCCACAGGATTTCCTGGAAAATCTCTGATCGTAATAGATTCTCGGAGCTTCACACTTAATTCCCGGTGCAATAGCCAGCGTAGGATGCGGAGACCAAAGGGAACCGCATCGGTCGCGTCATTTCCCCTTTGAGGGGCCCTCTCATTGCCTTGCACCGTGAGCGCCACGGCGGTCTCGGCACCCGTTTTTCTTGACACTCACGAGCCCATCAGCCACCATGAAGACATGCTTGCCGCCACTTAGCATAAAAGAGGTTCACGGCTCGAGAGACGGAGGCGGGAGACTCGCGGAGTTCGCATGCAAGACGTGAAAGATAGAGTGAGATGAGATATAGCGTAGAGCTGAAGTCGAAGGCCGAGAAGGACCTGAAGTCCATGCCGAAGGATGCGGTTCGCGTGATGTACGACGCTCTGTTGGCTCTCGAAAGCGGACTCAAGGGCGATATCAAGAAACTGACGGATCATTGGCCGGAATACCGTCTTTGGGTGGGAACATGGCGGGCTCTCTTCGCAATAGAAGGAGAGAGAATCGTCGTGTATCGTATTCGCCATCGTAGGGAAGCCTTTCGATAGGAGGATCTATGCTGTTACATCCACAAGTGATCGAAAAAGAAGGGAAAAAGGAATTCGTCGTCCTCCCTTACGAAGAATTTCTGCAAATCCAGGAGGCTCTGGAGGACTTTGAGGACCTTCGGGAATTGAGGAAGCAACGGGAAGAATCCATGGCAACGCCCTCCAGAAGTCTCAGAGAAATCGGACAAGAACTGGGTTTTGAGGGAAAGTAGTCCAGCCAACGGACGCGGTGACCGAACGGAACCGCATCGGTCGCGTCATTTCCTCTTTCAGGGGCTTCCCTCATTGCTTCACACCGTGAGCGCCCCGGCGGTCTCGGCATCCGTTCTTCTTGACACCACCGAGCCCATCAGCCACCATGAAGACATGCCGGACCCCGCAATCCGAAGAAACGTAGCCCCTGTCACCCAAGCGAGGGGGAGCGGAAGACTCGGATGAATCATGGTCAAGCCGTCGAGAGGAGCAATGATGGCTGGAGCAGTGGAAAAACTGAAGTCGGAATTGGCGACGCTCACCAATCGGGAACGAGCGGAACTCGCTCAGTTCTTGATTCGCTCGCTGGACAAGGGGCAGGACGAAGATGCCGAAGCTGCCTGGGACGCGGAACTGACTCGGCGCGTTCGCGAGATTAAGAGCGGAAATGCCGTGGGAAAGCCTGCTGAACAGGTGTTTGCCGAGCTACGGGATAAGTAGTCGTGAAACCGGTGATTTTTCACCAGGCTGCAGAGAATGAACTGCACGCCGCAGTGGCATACTATCAAGAGCAGAGCCAGGGATTGGGTGGTGACTTTCAGTCTGAAATCGAGCACTCTGTACACCGCATTCAACATGCTCCACAATCGTTTCCGCAATATAACCATCAAGGCATTCAGAGCTGTCTCGTCAGGCGTTTTCCGTATACCGTGTTTTACCTGGAGCTAGAGGATCATATCTGGATTGTGGCTGTTGCTCAACAGCGGCGCAAGCC
Organism: uncultured delta proteobacterium; assembly: GCA_963760985.1. Taxonomy (GTDB): domain Bacteria; phylum Desulfobacterota; class Desulfomonilia; order Desulfomonilales; family Desulfomonilaceae; genus JACRDG01. The sequence goes on from CAVXFM010000010.1 coordinate 103,671, forward strand.
AGGGTATTGGGCGCGTCGTACTCCCGGATAGCCCCCGTCGGATGCGGTGACCAAAGGGAACCGCACCGGTCGCGTCATGCCTTGCGGAGAGGAAACGCCGTGATTTTTCACACCCCGAGAAGGCAAGGGCGGCCTCGGCACCCGTTCTTCTTGACACCACTAAGCCCATCGGCCACGATGAGAAAAGGAGCGGTTGAATGCTTTGAGAAGAAGGCCGAGGCCGAAGGGGAGAGCCTGCTCAGGCCCCAGCGTTGCCGCATACCATGATTGGAAAAGTAATATGGATCTCAAAGAAGCATCGCAAGATATACTGAGACTCAGTGTCGCGGAGCGAATCATGCTCGTTGAGCAAATATGGGACAGCATTGCTGCCGAACAGGAACCTCTCGAACCCACGGAAGCGCAAAGGCGAGAATTAGACCGACGCCTTGAGGCCTATCAAAATTCTCCCGAGGATGGTGCTTCCTGGGAAGAAGTCAAGGGCAGGTTACTGGCCCATAAATGAAGCGTACTATTCTTATCCGTCCGGAAGCGGAACGCGGTTTCCCGGACGCGTTCACGTGGTATGAAGCCCAACGCATAGGGCTTGGCGCAAGTTTTCTTCTGTGTGTGGAAGAGGGACTTGCCGAGATCCGGCGGAGCCCGGAAATGCATCCCGTGGTTCACAGGAATGTGCGTAGGTTTTTGGTCCGCCGCTTTCCTTATGGAATATTCTATCTTCTCGATTCGGGCCTGATAGTCGTGTTGCCGATAACTCACGCCCACCGTGATCCGCAGACCTGGCAGTCTCGCCCATGATTCACCAAAGTGGGTAGGTTCTGGCTTTTCGGGTTGGTTTTCGACATTCCTTCCTGGAATTCCCGGCACACCGTATTTATTTCTCGCCATGAGAGGCCGTCACTACGACGAGCCTGCATGGGGTTGCCATCTCCTCGGTGAGGCGTATACTGGCGTCGGACCTGCGGGGTCCTCAAGGCGGGGGTGACTACTTCCCTGCCTGCACCGTTTCCACGACAGGTAAGCGCTTATGGATCTCTGGGACCGTGTCCTCTCCATAGGCCGCCCCGTGACTCTCCATAGGGCAGCCGCCGAAGGTCGACTCCATGAAGTGGTGCGGCTTCTCTCCAAAGGCGCGGACGTAAATGCCGAGTTCGACCACGGCGTGACTCCCTTGATGGCAGCCTCCTATAACGGATATGAGGAAGTGGTGCGGGAACTTCTCAATCGAGGGGCGTTTGTGAACGCGAGGAGCGCCAAAGGCGTTACCGCGTTGATGCTGGGTGCCGCGAACGGGCACCCTGACATCGTGAGACTGCTGCTCCAACATCGCGCGTACGTCAATTCCACGGACGACACCGGGACTACTGCCCTGATCATGGCCTCTGCCCGCGGTCACAAGGACGTGGTGCGGCAGCTCCTGGCAAATGGGGCTCAGGCCTCCATCCAGGGGCAGGACGGCAAGACCGCACTGGTGAGCGCTTCTTCGCACGGGTATACGGACGTGGTGCGTGCGCTTCTGGATGGGGGAGCCAACGTGGATCAGGTTTCGGAATCTGGCCTCACCCCTCTGACCGCGGCTGCGTCCCGAGGGCTGGTGGATACGTCAGAACTTCTCCTGCAGGCCGGCGCTCAGATGAACGCGAGAGACAAAGACGGCAATACTGCCCTCATCATGGCTGCCAGCCTCGGAGAGACCGAGGTCGTCAGGTTGCTGCTTGACCGGGGGGCTGACATTCGCGGCACCAGCGCAAGCGGCCTCACCGCGCTTATGGCCGCGTCCAGCCAGGGACAGCTCGATGTCGTGCGAGTGCTCCTTGGCAGCGGAGCGGATGCCGACGCGGCAAGCGCCAATGGGGTTACTTCTTTGATGCTCGCGTGCATACAAGGACACGCGGACGTGGCGCGGCTCCTGATAGACCGAGGAGCTGATGCGATGCGTGTGAGCGCTGACAGTGGCACCGCTCTGGTCGCTGCCTCCACCGCGGGTCACATGGACCTGGTGAGATTGCTGTTGGATCTCCCGAGCGTTCGGGAACACGAAAGATTCGCCACGGACATGAACGCTGCACTGATGGTGGCAGTTTTCAAGGGCCATCTTCCTGTGGCCCAGTTGCTCGTGGAAAGAGGGGCCGAAGTCAACCATGTGTGCGACGACCGCAGCTGCCCCTTGGTGTTGGCTTCATTCCAAGGCGATGTCCCGATGGTGAGGTTTCTGCTGGGAAAAGGCGCGGGAACCGGCGCGGCGGAAACAGGCGTCAACGTGGCCCTGGTAACCGCTGCGGGGGGAGGTCACCTGAATCTGGTCGAATTCTTCCTCACTGAAGAACTTCCTATCAAGCTGCAGGATACCGATCTGGGAGCCGCTTTGTTGGTTGCCGCTCAGGGAGGGCACCTGAAGGTGGTGAGCCTCCTGCTCAAGAACGGAGCAACACTCGGATCCTCAGACCACGAAGGGACTACCTGAGTGCTTTGGCATAGTTCCAGGAGGTGCGGCCCCGTGCTCGGTCAGGTTCGTGCACAGAGCGTCCGCAAAATATACAGGACTTCGTCGTCACTTACTTTCCGCCTGGGGCCCTTTTTCCGCAGGGAGAAGAGCGGCCAAAGCCAACTGTCTGAGCGCATTGTCCAGATTCGTCAAAGAAACGTGCGTCTCGGTTTGGTGAGACGTCACCTTGCCGGTGGAGGTGTCGAGCAGGTCGACTAGCACGCGCGCTTCTTGCTCTTGTGCCGTAACAGTTACCACCAGCACGGCAGACAAGGAGAGCTTTTTCGCGAGAGCGTCGACCACGGCCCTCGTGTGAGGCAACCTGAGGTCCGCGCGGTCGAGCGATTCCCTGACCTCGCTTGGCGGCACGAATTGGAAGAGGGCATACAGCTCCACCGGCGGCGCGAGCGCCTCATAGAGGGCATCGATCCGCTCTCTTGACAATGGCGGTTGGAAATCTTTGAGCACGAGCACTATTGCCGCACGCTTGGCCGACGGAACAAGGCCTTTGGGCTTCGGCGCTTTCTCCCACGCCACAGAGCTGAGGGCCATTATGGATTGAGGCATCTGAGGAGGTCGCAGGAGCACGAATGCCAGCACCGCCGCGGCGGCCACTCCCGCGGCAATGGCCGGGAATCTGAACAGCCTGAACACCTGATCGATAAAATTCCCTGAATCCTGTTCCAATGCACACGCGTCACGATCGGGCCGCGGTATGCGCTGCTTGAGTGCTTGCCAGACTTGGTCGGGCATTGCTTCGGGAGCGGCTTTTCTGCTCAGCGCCTGAACGGTCTCACGGCAAGGCTCGCATAATCTGAGGTGTCGGGCGATGAGGCCGTCAGGGTCCTTTCCATAATTCACGTATTCGTACAATTCCCCGTGTTCCGGACAAAACGCCTCCTTGTGCTGCCCCAGCAGTGAGATGGTGTCACGGAGTTCTTCCAGTTCGGACGCACATTGTTCACACCCGCGGAGGTGATCTTTGACCATCTCCCTCTCAGTGGGGGTGAGCAGGTCTTCCGCATAGGGCAGAAGCAGGTCGCCAGGATGCTCCGTGTCTCGGGGGGGAGGCGGTTTTTTCACGGTCTCGATCCTCTCCTGGAGGGCTCCTTGAACTTGACCTTGAGCGAGTCCAGGCATCGTCGGGTCTGCACGGTTACGGTGTTCTCCGTTGAGCCCAGCATATCCGCGACTTCCTTGAAAGGGCGTTCTTCCAGGTACCTCAGGGTTATCAGTTCCTTACATTTTCGATCAAGGTTTCTCAACGCGTCCTTGAGCCGAGAAACCAGTTCAGCCTTTTCCATTTGCGCGTCTTGCAGGTCATCCTCAGCTGCCAAAGAGAGCTTGCCGTGCTCTCGGGAGTCGGTGTGCCCGAGAGCCTCCACATCTGCGTCTCTCTTGGCCGCTTGCCCCTTGCGATATTCGTCGATCAGGACTCTCTCCGTGACCACACACACGAACCGGGGAAGCGATTGCTGAGAGTCATACCTTTGCAGCGCAGTGGTCAAGGAGAGAAACGCGGCCTGGGTGATATCTTCTACGTCTTCGGCAGTGAGCTTCCGGTGCTTTCTGACCACGCTTCGCATCAATCCGACGAATTTCGCGTAGAATTCCCTCCACGCTTTCTCGGATCCGGTCAGGCATTCTTGGACCAATCGAAGGTCGTCATATTCACGGGAAGGGTCTTTATCCATACGCCAAAAGGCTCCGCCTCGTGGGGCTAAGAGAATTATGCGTACATCATAGTGACCATTCCCCACTTGTCCACCAAAACCTGTCCACGCGAGCACGCCACCGGCTCCGAGTGCAGTTCGCATGGCATTGCGACCGGGTGCATCAACGAAAAACGCGGAAGGGACGACGGATCGTCCCTCCCGCGTGGCCTCATGGTCTTCGGTGCGTTACGAATATGGCGCTTCTTCCCAGTGGCTTTGCTGGGGAACTATTTGCCGCCACAAGTCTTGCAGTCCTTGACCACTTTTCCGCCGACCTTGGCACAGTCGCCTTCGGTTGCGAGCTTCTTGCATTCGCCCTTGACGCAACAGTTGATGGTCTTCCCAGGCTTTTCCGCGGCCGGGTTGCTCGCGGGCTTGCTCGGGTCAGCGGCAAACGCCATGGTAGCTGAGACCAGAAAAGCAGCCACGACCAACAGATTGAAGAAATTTTTCATCGAAAGCCTCCTGAATTTTTCCTGAGTGTGGAACAGCCGCTTGGCTATTCTTGTCGCCGGTTCCGCCCGGCTTAATTGATAGTTCGGACCGGCCAGGGAAACCTGACAAGAAAAGTGAGAGGGACGATTCTTTTCTGGGGAAGATTGTGGGGCAGCTTGCATTGGTGGGGCTGGATGGCCGCGACTGTGCGCAGTACGTGGCAGGTCGCCATGGTCGTGATGTGAAGCAATCGACCGTGCTGGCGAAAAAAAGGAACTTCTAGGCGGCTTTGGGACCTCCGCGACGTTGCGAGGTAACGATCAATTCGCCTTCGATGGGTCGGTCACGCGGCCCATGAACAGGATGCAGCCGGCGAGTCGGCTGTAAATGACGAACATGAACGGATGGTCCGCGCGAAAGATCTTGGGCTCGGGCTTGGCACAGCCCGCGGACGGGGCAGAAGGATCGCTAGGCAGGATGCACGGAGGGTAAGACGATCGTCCACCAATGACAAGGTCGGCAGCGGCGAACGATCGTCATGTGAAGGTCAGGCCTTCTTCTCGATCTCGTTCATGCGCTTGAGTTCTTTGCGGAGGATTTTCCCGACCGCGCTCTTGGGCAGGGTATCCACAAAGTCGACGTACTTGGGCACTTTGTATCGCACGAGATTCTGCCGGCAGGTACTCGATGATCTCTTCGGGTGTGGCGTCTTCTCCCTGTTTCAAGACCACGAAAGCCTTGATCCTTTCGCCGGAATGCGAGTCAGGCACCCCGATCACGCAGGCTTCGAGGATCTTGGGGTGGGAAAAGAGGACTTCATCCACATCCCGCGGGTAGATGTTGAAGCCACCGGAGATGATCATGTCTTTCTTGCGATCCACAATGGAGAAATATCCCTCATCATCCATCACCGCGATATCGCCGGTCAGGAGCCAACCGTCTTTCAGGGTGATTGCAGTCTCTTCAGGCCGGTTGATATACCCCTGCATGATCTGCGGGCCCTTGAGACAGAGTTCTCCCGGCTGACCGGGTTCGGTGATCTCTTTGTGGTAGTCGTCCACGTCCACGAGTTTCGCGTCGGTGTTCGGCACGGGCAGGCCTATGGTGCCCGGCTTGGTCTTCGCACCGTACGGGTTGATGTGCGTGACCGGTGAAGATTCAGTGAGGCCGTACCCTTCGCAAATCTGCGCGCCGGTCAGTTTCTCGAACGATTTGATCGTCTCAAGGGGAAGGGGCGCGCCCCCGGAGAAACAGCCTGTCAAAGAGGTGAGATCGTAGTTTTTCAGCTCAGGAAAGTTGATCAGTCCGTTATACAGCGTAGGCACCGCGGGCATGTACGTGGCCTTGTAGTTCTGTATCGCGTCGAGGATGGGCTTGGGCTCGGGTTTGGGGATAAGCACGTCGGCCCATCCGTAGTAAATGGACATGTTCATGGCAGTGGTCATGCCAAAGGAATGGAAAAACGGGAGACAGCCCACCACCACCTCAGTGCCCTCGGTGAACCCGGGGAACCAGGCGCCACACTGCTGCACGTTGCACGACAGGTTCGAGTGAGTGATTTCCACGCCCTTGGACACCCCGGTGGTGCCCCCTGTGTACAGAAGAACCGCTATGTCGTCCCACCCGGCATTGCGTGGCTCTCGTATGGGTTCATGGGTCTTGATAAGATCCACGAACTCCATCACGTCCGCGGCCGCGGGCGTCTTCCGGTGCATGCCTTTCTTGACAAAGGGAAACAGGAGCTTAAGCAGGAAAGGCAGGTAGTCCCTGATATGGCACGAGATGATTTTCTTGACACCCGTTTTTTCGCGCAGCGCAATCATGCGCGCCGCCAGAAGATCGAGACACACAAGGAACGTGGAGCCGGAATCGTTGAGTTGATGTGCGAGTTCTCGGTCCGTGTACAGAGGGTTGTTCATGACCACGGTCGCGCCTGCTCTGAAAGCACCGTACGTGGCAACCACGGTCTGGACCAGGTTCGGCAGCAACAGGGCTACTTTGTCACCCGGTTTCACGCCGATGGCCACCAGGCCTGCAGCGAATCGGGACACCATGTCATCCAGTTCCTTGAAGGTGATCTTCGTCCCTTGAAACAGCAGTGCCGGGTTGTCAGGGAACTTCTTGGCGGTCTTGGTAAGGGCCTCAGCAAGCGTGACCCTCTTGAATTCGATTTCCTTTGGCACAGCTTTCGCGTAGGACTTCAGCCAAATCTTTTCCATTGGCAATGCTCCTCAGTGTTCTCAGTGGGTATGGATACGCAGTCCTCACAGGAAAACGGACATCAAGAACCTTTGAATCCGACGAGGTACCCTTCTCACGCGGTTCGCTCCCCGATCTCGGGGCGGCACACGCGAGACGAGGTTCCCGACCGTTTCCCGTGAGGATGAATATGATCCGAGGCGATAATATTACACTATGGTGAATGCTTCCTGAAAGAAAAAAACCCCGCGATCACGGGCTTTCAGACTATTTCGTGGACACACTACCTGCGCACGGTGTTATAATGCAGGACATGTGGCGAAAGATTCTGCGTGAAGTCATTATTTTCTACCTCTGTCTGGCAATCTTTCCTGTTGCAGTGATCCTTTTCGTGATTCACAGCAACTCCTTGAATGCCGGCATGGCCGTCCTCTCGCGGGGAGTTTTGTTCTGGGGAGCGAGCGCGACAGGATCATCTCTGGCCGTCCTGATGAGACTCATCGCTCCTTACCTGATCGTTCAAGCTGTGCGGGCGTTTCGCTGGTCCCAGCAAAGCCTGGCAGGGAAGAAATGGGGGAACCTTTATTTTTCCGTGCTGTTGGCTGCCATCGCGGGGTGGGCATTCTGGACCGCGTGGGACCTGTTTTATTTCATGTACGCCCTCGGGGATATCCCTGCCGAACTGCTCCAGTTCTTTCAGCTCGAATGGAGCGATATCCTGATATTCACCACCTCATCGCTGCTCGCCATCCGCTGTTTTGCCATCTTTATGGATCCCGTGGGCAAGGCGCCGACTCCAAAGCAGGCTGATGCGTAACTGGGACCTCGGAGTGGAGTTCCCTTGTGTAGCGGGCCCGCTTTTGGTCCGGACTGGTGGTGAGATGCCCTGTGTTTACTGCGTGCCAAGAGTTTTGACTGTGTGATGCTTCGTTGGCGACTGCGGGTCCCGCTTCCTTGCGAGCCACTCAGGGCCGTCGAATCTTCGTCAGGGGTCTCCTGCCACTTTTGACACACACGAGCCATTCGGTGGGAATTTTTGTCAACTGCTCTCCCACACCGGTCAGAGTGATTCGTGTGACGCGGAGGGGTCCCGTGTCATGAAGAAAAGGAGAGAGGTGAGTAAGAGCGTTTCCGCCGATTCTCGCCTCTCTCGTAGAAAGTGGTGAGGAAATGAGGTCTTTGCGGGCCGTTATTTCTCCCCGCGTCTTTGCGCCGCAACTGAAGCGCTATTTTTTCATGAGATCCTGTTTCGTCAGGTTCTGAATTCTGATAACCGTCTTTTCCCCGCCCTGCTCCTCATACGCGAGCCTCAAGATGTTGCCGGGTTCGGGCGTTTTTCCGATCAAGGTTTGCGGAGTCAGTTTGAAGGTCAACTGTTTTCCTGTGGGCTTGCCGTAAGGACTTGCCTTACTGAAGTTCAGGTCGTACTCGTCTAGGGTGAGCACGTTCTTTGCCTCATCAAAGGCGATGCACTTGCCTTCCGCCACGGTTGCTGCCATGCACGGGGCGGCCAGGCACAGCGCAAGGATCACGGACATCGCAGCGTAGAGTATATTCTTTTTCATGCGGTGTATTCCTCCGATCGATACGGCGCTACGCCGGCTATGCAGCAAGTTTTTCCGCGGCCTTCTTTTCTCGAAGCTCATTCGCAGCTCCTTTGAACATGATGCCGCAGATGTAGATACAGATCAAGCCAACCGCACCCAGGATCGTGACAGTCGCGCTCAGGTTGTACTTGAGCTGCTTCATAATGATGGACGCCATGCACGCGATCACTGCGAGCCCGAAGGCGATGCGGATGCCGTATCCCTTGGCGTACCTGGTGGCAACCGTACCGATCTGCGCACCGACAGCAGCTCCGCACAGCATCACGAATACCGCCCAAAGCTCGATGCGTCCCTTTTCTCCATAGGTGAACGTGCCGTAAAGACCTGAAATCATCACCTCAAAGAGGTCGGTTCCCACCGCGATGTGCGTCGGGCAACCGATCAGGTACACCAAAGCCGGCATACGCAACAAGCCGCCGCCGATTCCCAAGAAACCTGCGAGCACGCCTGTGACGTAACTCACTGCAATCGGGAGCCACATGGAGCAGTGGATGTCCGCAACCTTGAAATACATCATAGGGGGAATGTTAATCTTCTGAAGCGTTTTGTACCAGGTGAATCCTTCCGCTCCGTGTGTGCCGACGATACCGGCCTTCTTTTTCTGACGCGCTTTCCGGTAATCGGCGAACACCATCAGGGCGATCAACGCGAGCACCACCACATACACCCAGCGGACCACAGGTCCCACTTTGCCGATTCGTTCCAGGTACATGACGATCTGCGCACCGCATTCAATTCCAATCACGGTGCCTACCACCATGATAAGGCCCAGTTTGTAATCCACATTGCCGAACTTCGAGTGTCTGAAGGTCGATATCATGGATTTCCCTGCAATGTGGGATATGTCCGTGCCGATGGCAAATGCCATGGGAAAACCGAGGATATTCAATCCCGGAGTAACCATCCAGGCGCCTCCCATTCCGAAGAAGCCGCCGATCACTCCCACGGAGAAACCGATAAGTAACAGGCCCGGCCAGAAGATGTCGATTCCGGCGATGGGCATGTACATATAATACCACTCCATAGCGTCAGCCTCCTTTTCCTTTGACCGGCATCAGTGTTCAACAATCTTTCTGGATGTGAGGTCAAGCCCCGTGTGTTTCATGATGAAATCCGCGATAAACCCGAGCGTGCTCCCCAGAATTGCCACGAAAACCGCACACAGGACCCCGATCATGAAGGGGTCTGTGTTGTAGGTGTTCAGTATCCACAGGGTGAAGGGGGATGAAACCCTCCGGGTGTCCGCGACCACGATGAGAGCCTGAGCCTTTGGGCCTCCAGCCATGACCAGATCGGGTAAAAGGAAAAGCGCAGCGCCGCAGCAAAGCGCTAGCAGATAATAGAGTTTCTTCATGTGAAGCCTCCTTCCGCGTCCTATAGGTATTGGTTGTGTGCGCCATTGTCCCCTTTAAACACTCGCCTCTGTCCTGCAAGTCATGTGCCATGTTAACTAAAACCGCCATGGAAGCACGAAACGATCGAATACTCACCAAAGGACTCGCCACCGTGTGCTCATGCAATCCGTTCCGTGAGAGGGGAAGGCTGTCGGTTTTCTTTACAGGTTGTAAAGACGACAGGCAGGGTGCACAGAAAAGTAATTCCGCAGAGAGGAATCCTGTAAGCCCGCTCCGTGGAACCCACCCTCATCTGCTATGATTCGCGGGAAGTGCGACCGCAGGCTCCCTCTCGTACGGCTCGGTGCGCCCTGCAAGTCTGATACGGCCCGACCGGGGAGCAGGCCATGCCCAAGGCCCGGCCGAGGACGCCTGCTCCGGTTTTGGACCCGGAGACCGGTGGGAAGAAATCAGATTTCACCGCCAGCGCAAGGCACGTTTTTTGCTCGACAAGGCCAGTGGTGGCAAGGGATAAGGGGGAATCGGCGTCGCTTCTGATTTTCAGTAGGGTGTCACATACTCTGTTTTCTGCACTCACCCTTCTTCGCAGCGAGATTGTCGTGAGCAACTCGTCTCCGAGTGAAGGCTCTCCGAGGCTCGCAAGAACCGAGGAAGCAGTTACCATTATGCCCGAAATCATTTCAAGGATTCTCCACAGGATACACGCCTGGAGACACGGCAGTACCGGACCCTCGCATGACAGAGTCTCCCGGGTGTTCAAGTTCAAGTACGCGTGCTTCAAAGACTTGCTGGCTTCCAATACGGAGCTGCTCAACATCATCACGGACTTGGAACAGAAGTTACGGGGCCAAGAGGTGTTCGGTATGTCGTATGTCCGTTCCCAGGCCACTCGTGCGGTATTTCACACGCTCCGTATGGTAAAGAGCCTGGACGACCTTTCCGGACACCGGTACCCGATGCTGTTCGACACCTTGGAAAAGATCAACCTGGCGGTGAAGGAAGAATTGGGCAAGAAAAAGGAATTGCCCGTGTCCGCGTGGGTTCTGCCTTACTCAGAGATCACCAAAGAGATGGTGGACTGGGTGGGTGGCAAGAACGCCAACCTCGGTGAAATGCGGAACAGGGCTAAACTGCCTGTGCCGGAAGGCTTCGCGATCACGACAAGGGCGTTCAACTATCTCCTGGAATACAACGAATTATCCGAGGAAATCGCGAGAAATCGGATGGATCTCGATCCAAACGATCCCCAGGCAGTGAATACGGTCAGTGAAAACATCCAGCGTCTGATCATGCTCGCTCGAGTTCCTGAGGATCTGGAAAAAGCGATTTATTCGGCATATGACGCGATGACGGCAACCATACGGGAACAAAGCGACCACGCCGCGGTCTATCCACGCGTGGCGTTACGCAGCAGCGCTATTGGCGAGGATAGCGAACTGTCCTACGCGGGGCAGTACGTTTCTCTTCTCAATGTGCCACGTGAGAAAATTGTGGAGACGTACAAATACGTCGTGGCAAGCCTGTACACGCCCCGTGCCATTGCGTACAGGCTCAACAAAGGAATGCGTGACGAAGACATCGCGATGAGCGTCGCGTGTATCGAGATGGTCGAGTCAGTTGCCAGCGGCGTCATGTACTCGCGTCATCCGTTCAATGTGTGGGATGACCACGTATTGGTCACTGCAGTGTGGGGACTGGGACCGTATGCAGTAGAGGGGGTGATTACCCCGGACAGTTATACGGTGTCCAAGGATGGTGAGCAGCGGATACTTGAGACGAGCATCGCCCGCAAACCCGTTCAGTTGATCGCGGTTCCCGCCGGGGGCCTGCAAGAAGTGGCGGTAGACCCCGAAAAGCAGGACGCTGCCTGTATTTCTCCGGAGCAGGTCAGAAACCCTTGCCCGCCACGCGGTGGAACTGGAAACCCACTATGGTCAGCCGCAGGACATAGAATGGGCTCTGGATAGGCACGGTCGGCTCTTGATGCTGCAAACCCGTCCGCTAGGTCTGGACGACATGCAGGATAAGGATCGCCCGAAACTGCCCGTGGTACAAGGGTACGACGTGGTGGTGGAGACCGGATCTATAGCGTGTCCGGGAGTAGGCTGCGGCGCGGCGTACCACGTGAATTCCACGGATGATCTCATCGGTTTTCCCGACAATGGCGTGCTCGTGGCCAAGCATTCCTCACCGGAATTTGTGGTGGTCATGCACAAGGCGCAAGCTATCGTGTCCGACGCGGGAAGTGTCACCGGCCACATGGCTTCCGTAGCCAGGGAATTTGGTGTTCCAACCCTCCTGGGCGCACAAGGAGCGTTTTCCGGTATTCCTCGCCACGCGGAGATCACCGTGGATGCCTATTCAGGCAGAGTGTATCGCGGAAAAGTTGAGGAACTGCTGGCGGTGCGGTCCAGCCGGGAATCCGCGATGAAAGACACCCCCGTATACCAAACCCTGCGCCGGATCGCGGACTGGATCGTGCCTCTTCACCTGGTAAACCCCAGAGCCACAAACTTTACCCCGGAACACTGCAAGACCTTGCACGACATCATGCGATTTGTTCACGAGCTTTCGTACCGAGAGATGTTTGCCATCAGCGACGCGGTCTCCGACACCGAAGGGGCCGGCGCGCTGAAGCTAGTAGCGGCCATTCCGCTGGATCTGCACATTATCGACTTGGGCGGCGGACTCACCGGCGTGTCCTCGCGTGCGAAGCGGGTGACAATCGATCAGATTTGCTCGGTACCATTTGCCGCAGTCTTGCAGGGCATGCTCCACAAAGACTTACGCAACCAGGGTCCGCGTCCGATCGATCTCGGGGGATTCTTTTCGGTCGTGCGGGAACAGATGTTGTCCCCCAACAACGTGGCCGAGAGGTTCGGTGACCGAAGTTATGCCATCCTCTCGGATCATTATCTCAATTTCAGCTCGCGGATCGGGTATCATTACAGCGTCCTGGATTCCTATTGCAGTGACACGACCAACAAGAATTACGTCACCTTTTCTTTCAAAGGTGGCGCTGCTGACGAGACTCGTAGGAACCGGCGAGCCAGGGCCATTGCAGCGATCTTTCGCGCGTTGGATTTCACGGTGGAACAACGAGAAGATCGGGTAGACGCACGTTTCTACAAATATGAGCGGGAAGTAACCGAGGCCAAACTGGACATGGTCGGCCGCATGCTGCAATTTACCCGTCAGATGGACATGCTCATGCAGAGCGAGGCGAGTGTGGAAATCCTGGCCAATAGTTTTCTCGCGGGCAACTACCAGCTGGACTACGCCTTGCTGAACAAAATGGAAGAGAGCGGCTCTTAGAGCGAATGCACGGGAACTCGTGGCATGGGAAGGTCGTGCAGAATCGGTCTCAAGTGACTTACCGTCAATTTGTCCTGGCTGAAATCGGGCGGTACAAGCGCGGACTGGTCCTGTTGCTTTCGCGGTAAAGATCAACGCTGCACAGGGAGGGTTCATGATGAGACAGGTGGAATACTTTGAGAAAACAGGGAAAGGTAACACCGAGCGCTGCCTGGAGATGGTCGCCGGCCTCGTGGCCGAAGGCTATGCCCACGTCGTGGTTGCGACCACGAGCGGTGAAACTGCCCTACTCACGGCGAAAAAGCTTCAAGGGACCGACTCGAGCGTGGTGGCGGTGACCCACAATGTGGGGTACTCAGGCCCCAATCAGGACGAGTGCGGTCCGGATATGCGCCGTGAGTTGGCATCCCTCGGGGTCCGGATTTACACCGGTACCATCCTCACTCGGGGCATCGAGGGGGCTCTCATGAAGAAGCATCAGGGCGTGTACCCGGCATACGTGGTTGCCCAAAGCCTCAGGATGCTCTGCCAGGGGATCAAGGTCTCAGCCGAGATCGTTGCAGAGGTGTGCGACGGCGGCTTGATACCCGAAGGAGCGGATGTGGTCGCGGTGGCTGGTACCGGCCGGGGCGCGGACACTGTGGCAATTGTGGAGGCTCACCCCTCAGACCGTTTTTTCGACATCCGGTTCAAGCAAATTGTCGCCAAGCCCTTGTAATGCCAATGCGGGCCGATTCAGGGAATGCTGCCTTACCTGATTTCGTGGTCAGTGGCGTAATGCCAGTTCGCTCACTTTTCAGTAACCTAGCCCGGCGGAGGGAGGTCTTCTGCACGCAGATTCGACGGCCTCGTGTCGTCCTTACCGAGGAGATCTCCCGGTTCCACCAAGTTATGCGTACAAAAGTGAATCGGCATCATTTACTTCAGCGCACCGTAGTATCACCTATTGACCTCACAGGACCTCCTTTTTTCAATCCTCTCCCGTGTGGGATATCTTCTCTCTTCGGTGAATCGAGAAACTTTTCCGGGAACCGTCATACAATCGGAGGCATCTATAGGAGCAAGGGTTTCAAACTTGTGAGGTGAGGAGACATGGATACAGAGACTCTCCTGTACGTCGGGATCGTCCTTGCCACGATAGTGCTATTGAAATTGATGTGGAAAATAAAGGAATTTCCAGAATTTTTGAGAATGGAAATCACACAGCCCGTCCTCCGCGATCGGGAGTGCCCCGGCCCAGGGCGGTTGTTGAGCGTCATTATTCCGGCAAACAACGAGGAAGGCAATATCGAAAAGTCAGCAAGATCGGTTCTTGCGTCCGAGTGTGCCGATTTGGAGTTGATTCTGATCAACGACCGTAGCAGCAACAACACCGCGAACGCAATGCAGAGGCTTGAACAGGAGGATTCACGGGTCAAGGTACCTCTCGGTGCATGAAGTGCCTCCTGGATGGACCGGCAAAGCACATGCACTGGTGCGAGGAGCGGAAGTGGCTTCCGGAGAAATCTTGGTCTTCACCGATGCAGATGCCTTTCTGGAGCCAAACACACTTCACAAGTCCAGGGACCTGCTGTTGAGAGACAAACTGGACTTGTTGAGCCTCATACCCGGCTTTACCGCTCTAGGGTTCATCGAAAGTGCGCTTTACCCGATTCTCGCGTTCGGGCTTTTGAATTTTTACCCCCTTCGGGAGGTGAACGACCCGGCCAAACCTGCGGCATTCGCGTCGGGCACGTTCATAATGATCACCAGGGAAGCATATGAAAGGGTCGGCACGTGGCGCGCAGTCAGAAATGAGATCACCGAGGACATAGCCCTCGCGAAGAAAGCCAAGCGGGCAAACCTCAAACTGAAGGTTTTGCGGGGGAATGAATTTGTCCGCACTGAACCTTTCAAGCGGCTGTCGGAGCTGTTCTCGTATTGGAAGCGCGTATACTATGGAGGCTTTGAGGCAAACGGCCTGGAACTGGCCCGAGTGGCTGCAAATCATGCTGCACTGTTTCTCATGTATGTGTTGTTTGGCGTTTCAGTGACCATGTGGGCCACTCGCGGGGCTACCCTTGCGATAGAGTACTCTGGTGGTCGTCACTTTGCTTACGATTACCGCGGTTTCAGTTCCTCAGCTGGCTTTCCTGAAGCGCCAACAAGGCAACCGGCTCTACGGACTTGCCGCTCCTATCGGTTTCTTGCTCGGAATATGTGTGTCGTTGAGCGCTCTGGGGGCGATAATATTTGGCAAGGGTATCTTGTGGCATGGAGCGTCGTACAAGTGATTTCACCCTGCCACACACAGCCCGGGGTTCCGAGTCGGTGCCTTCACCTTCTCTGCGGACCGTTCGCAAGCTCCGGGAAATACACTCCCGCATTTGCACAGCAGGACACTCAGCGGCCGACGACTCCCGGGGCGAGGGGGTTGATCCGGAATATGTAGAAAGGGGGCCGAAACTGAATGATTCGGGCCAGGATATGCGGGGATCCGTCACAATCGTCCTGTAATTCCGGTTCGCGGTAATCACTCCGATCGCTTTGGCTTGCAACTCCAATGACCTTGAGGGTCACCACGAACCATGAAAATGGCACTCTGTCCAGCAACCAGCGGAAGCTGGCAAGTGCTTGAAGTTCTTGGGGATGGGCCTTCCCCCGAAAATGCATTTTCATAGGAGATCGCTAAGTAATCGTTCAGCTCGACCCCTTGTGGAACGTGGAAAATCACACCACAAAGTCACTAAGACACGAAGGGGTCAAAGACCAATTCCCTTTTCCTTTGTGTCTTGGTGGTTCATTCTCGTCCCTCGGGGTGAACCCTTACGATTTTCTTATGCGATGCGGACGGCGACCCCTGCGAATGAGCGGCTTGCGCTGACTACCTCTTTCGCAAAATTCTTGGCAACCACCGCTCCATTTTACCTACTTCTTGGCTGGCGCCGGTTTCGGCTTGCTCTCCGAGTACCGCGATATGATTGCCCCTGAAATAGAAAGAGCAATGAAAAGGACACCCAGGACGCAGAAGACGCCAATGAACCGGATTACCAGGGTCCCGACGATCCATGTCCAATTATCTTTCAGGATCACGACTTCGGTGCCGCCCTTTTCCGATTTCGTGATGGTCACGGAGTGCCAGGGCCTGTTACTGTGATCTTCGATGTACGTCTCGTCTCCCCTATCCCACGACTTGATGAGTTTTGTGTCCTTAAACGCATCCTCGTAAAATTTGACTGCATCGGCATAGGGCATTTCGTACAG
The DNA here is from genome assembly GCA_963760985.1 of uncultured delta proteobacterium. GTDB lineage: Bacteria > Desulfobacterota > Desulfomonilia > Desulfomonilales > Desulfomonilaceae > JACRDG01. The sequence goes on from CAVXFM010000010.1 coordinate 120,025, forward strand.
TTTCTCTAATCGGCTATCGGACTGAACCTGGACTTTTCCGCCAGGAATGACAGGAACTCCCAGGAAGTCTTCCGCCCTCAACAGGCCAGGGCAAACAGCAACTATGGCGAGCGTCAACAAAAGCAGTCTCTTCATTTTCAGCACTCCGTACCCGGCGAAGGACACCGGGAAAGGTGACAAACCGTGCGAACTTCTAGGAAACGCGTCCACCGAATGCTCGATATCGGTCATATTCTCTTTGGATGTGCGTTCCAAGGTCTACAGGTTTCGGGCTCATCCTAGTCGAACATCGCGATGAACATACCAGCGGCTGCCGCGCTTCCGATGACACCTGCGAGGTTGGGGCCCATGGCATGCATCAAGAGATAGTTCTTCTTGTCATATTGCAGTGCGACGTTTTGGGCTACCCTGGCGGACATGGGCACGGCCGATACGCCAGCGGATCCAAGGAACGGATTTATCTTCTCCTTAAGAAATCTGTTCATGATCTTGACGGTCAGAATTCCTCCCATAGTACACACGGCAAAATCCACGAGTCCCAAACCAAAAATGAACAAAGGAGCAGGACTGAGAAACTTGTCCGCGTGCATGGTGGCTCCTACCGAGACCCCAAGGAAGATGGTAACCGTGTTCATGAGCGCCCCTTCGGCTGTTTCGGTAAGCCTGCCCACCACACCGCTCTCTTTCATGAGATTGCCCAGCATGAACATTCCCATAAGCGGAGCAACCGAGGGCACGAGAAGGCAAATGACCATGGCAGCAATGAGGGGATAGAGAATTTTTTCTGTCCGCGAGACCGGCCGTAACTGTCTCATGCGGATGACGCGTTCTTCATCGGTGGTCATGGCTCTCATGATGGGCGGTTGAATCAGGGGCACCATGGCCATGTACAGAATAGGCAGCGAGCGCATTGGCTCCCAGTAATTGCGGCGCGAGATGCTGCGTCAAATAAATCGTGGTGGGACCGTCCGCACCTCCGATGATGCCCACGGACGCGGCTTCCTTGAGCGTGAAGCCAGCCAGGACGCACCCGGTGAAGGTGATGAAGACCCCGAGCTGCGCGCCGGCCCCCACAAGCAGCATTTTGGGATTCGCGATCAGCGGCCCGAAGTCCGTCATCGCTCCCAACCCGAGGAAGATGACGCAAGGTATGATCTCCCATTCAAGGCCATATTTGTAAAATGCCCTGAGAAGTTCCGGGGTGCCGTGTTCGGTGAATCCCATGAGCGGGACCAGGGGGAAATTGACAATGAAAATGCCGAACCCGATCGGCAAGAGGAGTAACGGCTCGAAGTTCTTTACGATTGCGAGGTAGAGGAACAGTCCGCTGACCCCCCACATGACAAGGAGCTTCCAGCTAAAGTTAAAGATGCCCGTGGTGTACAGGATCCCCCGGAGCATGTCCAGCACTTCATTGATGGTCATGATGTGGCTCCATAAAGGTTTTCGCATAAGGCCGGAGGTCCGGACTGCGAGGAACCAACCGGTTCTCCAGTTGCCCGGCCATGCCGGCGCCACTCTTGTCCTCAAGCAGAGCGAGATTGCCTGGCCTTCGGGAACGAACGAGAGTGGGGATTACGTCTTGAAACCGAAACGAGTGGATCGGCGTGAAGGGATTATGCCGGAGTGTGCGGTGGCGGTCAAGGGAAAAAAGCGAGCATTGTTCAGAAGCGAGATGATCCGGTCGGCTGCTCTCTACGGGGTATGCAAAACATATGCTAACCATCTCAGTGTGTTAAAGTCAGCGTAACGTGGCAAGGACCGGTCAATTGGGACACTATCATGAACGAATGGCTTCGCACTCCCCGCGTGAGTCGTCTCTGGCGACCCCGTATCGTGACATAGCCGTTTCCACACCGAAGCATCCCACAGACACAAGTTTTCGCAACCGGTATAAGGCGGGAAGCGGTTGCAAGGTAAATCCGCGGCTGGCCACGAACCCGGTGATTTGTCCAAATCTGGTACACGTTCAGGCGGGCACTCGTTCCCGGACCCCGAGTGTACGCTCCCGGGGAACTTGGGCTTCTCTCTGAGTCTGTTTTACCGGGCATTGTCGAGCACGAATCATCCACGCGCTTTATGATTGACTGGGGGGACGACCTTGGACTATGCTGCATCCTAACCAAAAGCTCACAAACAGTATAAGGTATCTGAAATATTACCCATCTTGAACTGCAGACGCACCGATCCGGTCTATATCTTCAAGACAAGACGCGTGCCGACAGACGCCTCAAGTCTCTGCAAGCCCGAAGGGAAGGGCGGTATCAGATGATTGCAGCCCCGCAGGCACCAAGTTACGGACTGCCGTAGGCATCTCGTGCTCCGAGAGTAAGGGAGGAAGACTATCGAGCCCATGAGCCCTGATCTCACTCTTCTCGTCGTGAGTGTGCTTGCCTGTGCGTACATGGCATGGAACATAGGAGCCAATGATTGTTCCAACGCCATGGCCTCTGCAGTGGGGGCCAAGGTCATCACTTTGCGTCAAGCACTGGTGCTGGCTACGGTTCTCACGTTTCTCGGAGCTACCTTTGTGGGCTCCCATGTATCGCGGACTATTCTCAAGGGAATAGTGGACCAGGCTGCCATGGGGGACGCGAAGCGTATTTGGCTAGCACTTCTCGCAGCCCTGTTCGCAGCCTCGCTGTGGGTATGTCTGTCAACGTACAAAAAATCTGCCCGTATCCACGACTCACTCAATCGTGGGCGCGATGATAGGGGTGGGTCTCGTGGCAGGTGGGCCTGGGGTGGTCCATTGGGGGAAAGTAGCGTACATAATCTCATCGTGGATTCTTTCCCCGATCTTGAGCGGCATTGCGGGATTCCTGCTGTTCAAGTTCATCGATCGCACGATCCTGTCCCGAATGGACACCGCTCGCGGAGCCGTTTCCACGAGTCCTTTCCTGGTCGCTGCCACGGTATTTATGGTGATGCTCTCCGTGTTTCTGGAAACCCCCGTGGGCGAGAAGGTGGGGCTCAGAGGAGTGAAAGCTGTTATCATCCCGGGAGTAGGGGCTCTCGCTGGCTATGTGCTATGCCGGGCGATTCTGATGCGCAAACTCCGTCAAGGGACGCTTACGGTGGCGGAACAGATTTTTCGTTACCTGCAGGTCATGACATCGTGTTACGTCTCTTTCGGGACCGGCGCCAACGACGTCGCCAATGCCATGGGGCCCATTGCAGGGATCTATCACATCTATTCGACCGGTAAGGTGCCCATGCACGCTGCAGTGCCGACATTGCTTCTCGCGTTTGGAGGCGTGATGATCTGCGTGGGGATATGGACGTGGGGGTACCGGGTCATTGAGACGATGGCTTCCAAGATCACCGAATTGACCAGTGTGCGGGGCTTCACGGTGGAGTTCTCCGCAGCATCCGTGATCTTGGTTGCGTCAATGTTGGGGCTTCCCGTTTCCACCACCCATGCCGCGGTGGGGGCCTTTGTCGGAGTAGGATTGGCAAGGGGCCTCCAGGGGCTCCTCGACTTGAAACCTTGGCCCGTATCATGGTGTATTGGGTGGTAACCGTTCCCGTGGCCGCAGCGACTTCTGCAATAATTTATGTTGCATTGATTCTATTGACCAGGTGACCTCCATAGGATGGTGAATCATGAGAATCGTTTCTGGGAAACCTTTTGCGACGCTCTCCCTTTGAGAACACACTCAGACACGCCGCAACGGTGGCACAATGCGGGCCTTTGTTCGTGGCCGCGGTGCAAGCATATTTTCGCGGGCGACCGCGACCGATTTGAACTGCTCAAAGAAGACATCCGGGAGAGCGAGGCCGAGGCTGACCGCAAGAAGCGCAACATTCGAGCCCATCTGCCGGCCTCCATTCTCATGCCTGTGGACAAATCGGTTTTTTTCTCGTTTCTCCGGGAAGCGGACAAGGTGGTGGACTGCATCAAGAATGCCTTGTACTGGATGTCGTAGATCAGCTGGAGCTGCCCGAAGATATTCAGAATGACTACATTTTATTGACAAAAGAAGTGGGAGACTATCTCGGCTTCCTGCCCGAGTTGGTGAGTCGAGGTCACACCTTCTTCTCCAGTAGAATGGAGCAGGACCGCGATGCAGTAAAGGAAATCATTCGCGAGATACGGTTCCGAGAAAAGGAATCGGATGCGCTGGAAAAAACCATGTTCATACGGCTCTGTGCGGACGAGTCCATTCCACCGCGCACGTTCTTTCTCACTATCCGGCTTGTGGAAACTACAGGAGACATCGCAGACCACTTGGAAAATTCCGCGGACATGATGCGTGTCATGATCGCACGTTGACACGAGCCACGGTTCTCTCGACAGTCTCCCGTCATGGCAGGACACCCAAACAGGCGGAACTCGCCATTATTGCTTTGGGACGCGGGAATCCAGTCTCCCGGATCCCCTGTGCACAGGGACTGGCCCTGCCCGCGGGGCGGGCTGCCCGGAATTACCACCTGCATGGGGGAACCATGGAAAGAGCCTTATGGGATCGCCAGTCGTTCCTTTAGCCCACGGGCTTCCAATGCCTGATTATACGCGGACATGATGTCCCTCTGGGACAGTATGCCCACCACCCTTTGCACCTCTTCTCCGTTGCGTACCACAGGCAGGCGCTCGATCTCGTGTGCATCGATCAGGGACAGGGCAGTAGCCAGGTTGTCATCCATGGTCACGTATATGGCAGGAATGGTGGCGATGTCTCTGGCAATGATCACGTCAAAGAGACTGTCGTCAAAGACCACCTGGCGAAAATCCTTGAGAGAGAGCATTCCTACGATGTTTTGTTTCCGCGTTCAGCACCGGAAACGATGTGTGCTGGCTGTTTGACAATATGGGAATCAAGTTGCGCAACGGCATGCCTTCTTGGACCGTTTCCGGGTGCCAGGTCATGAAGTCTCTCACCTGCATGCTCTTGAGCACGTTGATGTCACGGCCCGCCTGGATGTCGATGCCTCTGCGCAAGAGCTTCAGGGTGTAGATCGACTCTCTCTTGATGCCGCGGGCCACAAAGGTCGAGATCACGCAGCAGATCATGAGCGGGGGAATAATCCTGTAATCCTGGGTCAATTCGAAAGTAATGAGAAAGGCCTGAATTGGCGCGTGGGTGGTCGCAGCAACCACGGCTCCCATACCCACGATGGCGTACGCTCCGGGTTCTGCGGTGATAGACGGGAATACGGAATGCGCCACAAACCCGAAGAACCCGCCGAGCATGGCACCCATAAACAGCGACGGAGCAAAGATTCCTCCCGATCCCCCTGAACCGATGGTTATCGAAGTAGCCAGGATCTTCAAGGGAATAAGCAGGAGCAGAACGGTCCAGGCTTCTCGATTCAGAAGCGCGTTTCCAATAGAATCGTAACCCACTCCAAGAATGTGCGGGAAACGCAGCGCGATAAATCCTATGACAAGTCCGCCCAAGGTCGCTTTGAGGTATTCCGGGATCTTCCACTCATCCCACAGGTCCTCGCTTTTGTACAGGGTGACAATAAAGGCCACGGCCACGAGCCCGGCCAGCAACCCCAGAATGCAGTACAATCCAAGTTCCCACGGTGATTCCAAGTCATAGGGGGGGACTTGAAACGCGGGATAATTGCCCAGGAATGCACGCGAAACCACGGTGGCGAGAACCGAAGACAGGATGATGGGAGTAAAGGTCGGGAGAGCAAAATCTGCAAGAAACGATCTCCATGGCGAATATCGCGCCAGCCATGGGAGCGTTAAACGTGGCTGCAATGCCTGCAGCCGCACCACACACGACCAGAAACCCGCAACTGATTGTCGGAAAGATTCAGAACTTGGCCAAGGGAAGACCCCAGTGCGCTCCCGATTTGGACTATCGGGCCTTCTCTGCCGACCGAGCCGCCCGAACCTATGCAGATAGCTGAAGCGAGGGTTTTCACCAACACCACGCGCTTTCTGATTATGCCTCCCTCGCGGGCAATGGCGTTCATTACCTCGGGTACACCGTGTCCCTTTGCTTCTCTGGCAAAGAAATACACGATTGGCCCTACCAGTGCGCCACCAAGAGCCGGCATCAGTAACACCCGCCACCAGGGCAGGGTATGAACGTACGCCGCAAGGTCGCCCCCAGTGGAATAAAACCCCGTCTGGAATAAAATGATGAGGGTACCCTGAAGCCCACAGCCCCAAGCCCACCGAGGAGCCCCACCAGCATCCCTAGGCCGGGCAGAATCAGACCCGTAGTAGAAAAACGGCTCTGCGAACGAATCGATTCCGGTCGAGCGACTGGTGGTTTCTTAACTTGATCGGTTGCGGCCATAGCGGAAAGCGTTTCAACTCCTCGATCCTCTGCAGACATACCTCGCCCCGTCATTCCAAGCATGAGCCTCCAAACCCACTTACCTTACTCTGATGCGAAGAGAAGTTCAAGCGAAGCGCTCAAAGGCCATGTGCAAGAGCGGCGCACGGTGACAAGGCCCCTTGCAGAGAGCTCGCTCCGCGATTCGGCGGAATCCTCATGTGACGTCTGTCTGGTCCTCAGGTGCCGCCGCGTCCGCACGATCATGCGGGAGGACTTTGTCCGGGCGAAGTTTTTGTGCTCACTAGAGATCCCGGACTCCGTTGAGCCCCTTCAGGCAGGCTTGGCACTTGCCTCCCACTTCGATATGATCGGACAGTAACTCGTAAGTCTTTTCCGAGATGAGGAGCGTGCCTCCGCTCGCAGAGGCTTGAATCCGGTCCGTTTCGTTCACGGCTGATCCGACGATTCCGTATTTGGCTCGTTTCTCCGAGCCAATGTTGCCGACGATGACGTCACCCGTGTGAATCCCGATTCCCATTCTCAGGTCAGGGAGCCCTTTTTCCTGGTTTTGTCTCGAGGCAGCTTCTACTTCCGCCTGCATCGTCAGACCGCACTTGATCGCATCCAACGCTCTGGCTGGCACTTCCTCCTCAGATCCACCGAAGAACACCAGGATGGAATCGCCATAGAAATCCACTATAATTCCTCGATACTTCTCACTTACCTCAATCATTTTCGAAAGGTGCCGATTCAGGATGGTGATGATCTGAGCGGGAGTCAACATCTCGCAAATGTGAGTGAATCCCCGCAGATCGGCCATGAGGATGCTCACGGTCTGATGTGTCCCTCCCATCTGAAGCAATTCGGGTCGCGACAGAAGTTCCGCGGCAACCCCCCGATCCACGTAGCGGCCGAACGTCCGTTCTATCAGGTCACGTTCCCGCAATCCTCGTATCATCCGGTTGAACCGCCGCTTGAGCACGCCTATCTCATCTGCTCTGTCCTCCGTTACCGCGCGAGAATAATCGCCTCGTTCCACCTCTTCCGCTGCTTTCGCGATTTCTGTCACCGATTGAGCGATGGGCCGGGTGTTCCATTCGATCAACAACCCGACACACACCAAAGAAACCACCATAGCGAGGAGGTAATTGGAGCGAAATCGCACGATCGGCGCCAATACGGCACTCCCTTTAGATACGAGCACGAGGTACCAATCGGTGGTGGGCACACGGTAGAAGCCCATCACCCTGTCAGGTGGATGTCCCGGCCCGCTGACAGTACCGAAATCCTTCGTTTTCATCTCTTCGCGGACTTTTTTTTCGAGCGGATCTCCTGTTCCACCGAGTCTCTTCAAATTGTTCATCGCGACATCGGTGTGGGCAAGATAGGTGCCGTTCGACGTGACCAGACACGCGTAGCTGTAATGCCAGCCGCCCAGCTTGAGAAGGCCCTTCATGAAGGAGTCAAAACCAATCGTTACTACGATTCTCTTCTGTGGTTCGTTTTCCGTGCCTCCGAACGCTCTGACAATGGACAAGAGATTGCGGGATTCGTCAACCGAGATCTCCGCTTGCCGCATCTGCATCATCCGACCCATAGGCATCATCCGGGCCGTGGACATGGGAGAACATGCCATGCCGCGGTCTTGGCCGGGTGGATTCGCGTCCTTCGCGGTGGCGGCATTTCCCATTGCACAGCCTTCAGGGCTCGAGGGTATTTCCGTATTGCCCGAGCGGGCCGGATCGGGTGTGGCCTCCGAGGTCGAGACCGCGGGAACCAAGGACTGGATTTGCACCGTACGAACGCCTTCCATCCGACGGAGCCGTTGCGCGAGAAAAGCTTGAATGATCGGAGCGTTCTGTTCCTTGTCAGCCATGACGATGAGATCAATAAGCGACCGTTCGCGGTCCAGTCGCATTTGAATTTGATGCGAGGTCCACTCCAGTCTCAGTTTGGTCACAGACTTCCACTGATCGAGCAGGTACCGAACGAGCGTAGATAAACGACGCGCCTCCTGCGACGAGCAGGACCAACGTGACAGGGATAAGGAGCAAGAGAAGGAAGCGTTTTTGCAATGAAAAGACCATAATCGGCTCCTTACATTCATTCGTGTTCTCAAGTCTTGATGGCAGCAATCTCAGAACCTACGAAAGGCATTGAGGATCACCGTCCTCCTCAATGGCTCGTGGGCATGAGCAGCACAAGAACATCGTCACAATAAATCATCAGACAAGCCAATTCATGAACAGGTACACCGACGTAATAATATTCTGTTAATGTTGTAACAATTTACCTTCCCCGCGAAGCGTCACTCTCCTTGCTTGATCGCAGACGGCACTGGCGCGACAGGTTACGGGCGAACGTGCCCCACACTTTCCTCTCCGCTCTGACGGGCCGATTCTCGGGTCCCTCGGCGTGCTCCCTATTTCTTCGGGAGTGGAGCGTGTTTCCTACTTACGTCTTTGCCCCCGATCGTTTTGAAATCGCTGATACGCTTCCCGCCATGGAGGGACATGAATTGTTCCGCTGCTTCCCGTGTGGAAAAGGCAATGAGATCGAAACCCATGAAACCCTTTACCGGGCTTCCCATGACAAAAATAGCCTTATTTGCGTCAATGGGTTCCTTTGTGCTGAAATCGGTGACGTACCGATGGACGATATTTTTCGTGTCAATGCCAAACCTCTTGGGAATGGTATTGTAGATAAACAGGCAGCGAGCGCCTTCGAATCCCACCACGTGACCGTCCTTGAACACCGCAGCGGCTGCCCCGGCGAAGCCGCTGAGCTTCCCGTTCCGATACACGTACGTGGCAGCGCTTTCGAGGCCTCCTCCCACGGTCATTCCACATACGGGGCAGGTCAGGGAAAGATCCAATTTGGACTTGTCCGGCAGAGTCATCAAGGGCTGAGCCGCACTTTCCATGGAAAATCCACATGTCAAGAAGATCGCGGTGATCAAGACCGCTATGGCAGTGATTGTTCCTTGAGTTCTTGCCATAGGTACATACCTCTCTTCGCACGTTGCGCGGACTCTCGGGGGGCCGGCGTCACAAAACCGGCCTCATGAAGCACCACATCGCGATGGGAGCCCCTGGCCTTGACCGCGCATCCCACACGACCCCACGGGGACGAACGGCTTTCCCGCGGATCAAGAAATCGCAGCAACAGTCCATCCACGAGGAAAAGAGCCAGCTTTCCGGAAGAAAACACTCTTCCCTCTCCAGGCGGCCTGCTGCACGCCTTCCGGATGCCCAAGAACGCACGGCTCCTCACCCCACACCTATTCAAGAAGACAGGATCTTCCCGACAATGTTTCAGGTCACGATCCTTTCTTGCTTTTCATTATGCTCACCTTGAGTTCGTGGAGCAACGGGAACTGCATCAAGAGGGCTTTCTTTTGAGAAATGTGAGGCACTTCACGTCCGCATCACCTCGTCGCGACGCTGGTCCGTGTGCTTTTCGGCACAAGTTCCACGAACGCCACCAGGTTCCGCCGGTTTATGCGAACGAACCCGACGCTGAGGCTTCCTGAGAACGTCCACGGCCAGGATCTGTTCCGGACCACAACCGTTCCCGATCTTGTCGGATAGCACAAATGCAACCACGATTGGATGCTATAGTCCCGCACGTAGTTGACTTCTTTCGCGTGTGGGGTTTGGTTTTCGTAAGAGCGGATGCGGTCGGGCAAGTCGTACATTTCTATGTGATAATCCTGAGAAATGCTTCGCACGTCAGATGCCAACTGTGTCAAAACCAACAACGCGATGCGAGCGCTGTCTTCCCATTGTCCGTATTTTCGTACCAGAGGAGAATACGCCAATATATATATCGAGAACACCGCGCCTAGTGCCACGATCATCACTCGCGCCGGACGAATCGTAACCCGGGAGAGGGAATTGGCAGTCACATACGACACTCGTTCAGCGTGGCTTGACATGACTTTGCTCCCGTCTGAATCGGAAGGGGATGTCTCCCTCTGTAATCCACCCCCGTCGTGATTCATGGACGTTATCTCATCCTCGTCACCAGCTGCCGCACAGGACCTTTCGCCGTAAATGAGGGAAATGAGCGACCGCCAGGCCTGAACCATGGGATAAGCCACGAGCGCACTGAAAGGTATCGCAGGAATGTACATGCTCCGGTGAGCAAATGTCATGGTCGCGACGAACACGAGTAACGGCAATGCCAACCAGATGAGCATGTATCCCATGAGGGCTTTGCAAAGAGAATTGTCGCCTCTTCCCTTCCACGTCGCGGCACGTGCCACGCAGACCGAGACATACACCGCGACAAGAGCGACGATCAGACACGCCCACCAACCTGCGGGCGAACTGTCCTGAATGCGAAACACGTCTACCGGGTAGATCAAGTCGGTCGCATAATTGTACAACACATTGATCAAATACTGCACTGCTTGGTGATACGGCAGAGGTTCGGTTCCCAGATAACCTCCTATGCCCCCGAGAAACTCGTGATCGCCACGCGAGGAAGAGACCCGTGGCAACGATATAGGGAGCCGATCCGGTACACGCGGAGAGAAACCGTTCCCGAAGGCCTCTTGGCGAGGAGAACAGAAAAGCCTGTGCAAACACCAGGGGGGGAAGAATGATGGCGATTTCCTTCGACGCCAGGGCGAGGACATAAGTTACCAACGAAAAGACGATCAGCAGCTTCTTCTTCGCGCCAGCGCGCCGGTGCTTGATAAAGCATGCGAGCGACGCCAGGAGAAACGCTGCCGCGAGCATGTCCTGCCTGCGGTCCGTCGCGGGGACGCTTTCCACGAGGATCGGATGTAGGGCGAATATGAGGCCGCTTAGCAAGGCGAAGGATGCCTCTCGGTCTGAGAGCTCGAAGAGCACGAGCACCACCAGGCTCGCGACCAACGCGTTCAACAAGAGGTTCGTCAGCTGGAACCCCCAGGGAGAGAGACCCCAGGCTGCATAGTCAAAACTGTAAGATAGCGCGGTAAGGGGTCGATAAAATTTCGCAACCTCAACGAACTGTGTCCCTGCCATGAGAGGCTCGGTGAGAAGTCTTACCATGTCGTCAAGGGAATGGACGCGACTGGTCTCCACAAGCGTGAGAGCGTCAGTTCCGGTGAAAAAGAAGTTCAGAATGGAGTGATAGGTCAGGCACGATACCAAGAACACCGTAAGCATGGCCCCGATCAATGAGACAGTGCGATTTTTTCTAGAGCCTATGGTTGAAGACGACATGCGCGATTCACACCGAGAGCAGCAGTCATGCCTGAAGCTGTCCTGTTGCCCGGAATCCGGAATAAGAACTTGACGAGGATAACGAAGTTCCTGCAGTCACACATGGAAAAAGAATTCGGCAACTCAACTCGTGTGGTCGATCAATGCCGCCTTCGGCGGTACCCTTTCCATTTCCTATGGCGACCGTGCGTGAAGACCCGCGGTGAACACCGTGGTGGTAAGGTTGACGCGGTAATTCTCCATGTGCTTCAGGAAGTCAACAGCACTTGAAGGAGACAATGCTCCCGAAATATGTCCTTTCAGATCTCCACAATTCCTAGCTTAAACGTCGCCCAGTGTCCAGTGTTATCTCCTGTCGGAACCGTGCGTGGTGCCGCCAGGGAAGCCTGGAATCCCCTTGTTCGCAGAACGCAACGTCGTTCCTGGCGACGCAGCAGTCGTGTAGCTCGGGAATCAGGGGCATGGTGGTTGATTTGTTCCGCCCACCCGCTACGTGATAGAATGCAAAGGATGCCAGAATTGCCTCGTTACCGAGCAAGGGCATCAATGAACGCACGGCCAAACGAGTCGCACGGAGGGTCAGAGGAACGGGATCTCCCTTGGGCGATTCGCGAGGCAGCACGCACACGGGTGTGAATGCAAGGAGAAAACTCATTATGGCGACAAAGCTTCTCATTATAGGCGGTGTGGCAGGAGGCGCTACTGCCGCGGCCAGGGCACGCCGCGTGGATGAACATGCAGAAATCATCCTGTTCGAGCGAGGTGAGCACATTTCTTTTGCCAATTGCGGACTGCCCTATTATATCGGCGGAATCATCGAAGACAGGGCCAATCTCCTGGTGACTACTCGGAAAGCCTTTATGAAACGGTATCGCATTGATGTACGCATCGGGTCACAGGTTCTGGCCATTGAGCGACCCGTGAAACACGTGGAGGTGCGGGACCTCGCGTCCGGAACCGCATATCGCGAGTCGTACGACAAGATCATTCTCGCTCCGGGCGCAGAACCGATCAAGCCTCCTATACCCGGCATCGATCTGGAAGGGATCTTCCACCTGCGCGATATCCCGGATTCGGATAAGATCAAGGCCCTGATAGACCTGGGCAAACCCGAAGCCGCGATAGTGGTGGGCGGAGGTTTCATCGGGCTCGAAATGGCCGAGAATTTGGTGCATCGCGGGGTACACACCACGGTGGTCGAGATGGGCGAACAGGTTATGGCGCCTCTGGATCCGGAAATGGCCGCGATCATCCACGGTCATCTGCGGGACAAAGGTGTGGTCCTCGAATTGGGCCAACGAGTCGAATCCTTTGCAAAGAGAGAAGGCCGCATAGGGATTGCCACCGCACAGGGGAAGGATCTGGTGGGTGATCTGGTCATCTCCGCGCTTGGAGTAAAGCCCGAGAACAAACTCGCAAAAGACGCGGGCCTGGAATTGGGGTCTCGCGGTCACATCAAAGTGGATGCAACCATGAGAACATCCGATCCTGACATCTACGCGGTAGGAGATGCGGTGGAAATCGAGGATCTGGTGACGCGATTGCCCACGTCAGTCGCGCTGGCAGGTCCCGCGAACAAACAGGGGCGAATCGCCGCGGACAACGCCATGGGGCGTAAAAGTGTGTACAAAGGAGCGCTCGGGAGCTCTATCGTGAAGGTTTTCGACTTGACCATCGCGGGAACGGGCGCAAATGAAAAGCAACTGCTCAAACACGGAATCCCGTTCAAGACAAGCTATACTCATTCCGGGTCCCATGCCTCGTACTATCCGGGCGCTTCGCCTATGGCTATCAAGCTGATCTTTGCCCCTGGAAACGGACGGATTCTCGGCGCGCAGATCATTGGACGCGCCGGAGTGGACAAGCGCATCGACGTCCTGGCTACTGCCATTCATGGCAGCATGACCGTCTTCGACCTGGAAGAATTGGAACTCGCGTACGCTCCGCCTTACTCATCTGCCAAAGATCCGGTCAATGTCGCGGGATTCGTGGCAAGCAACATTCTCAAAGACGATGCAGAAGTGGTTCAATGGCATGAGTTGCACGCGATACGAAAGAACGGCGCGGTACTTCTGGATTTGCGGTCTGCCAAAGAAATCGAGGCAGCAGGGAAAATACCGGGGGCTGTGCACATCCCGCTCGACAAGCTGAGAGATTCATTGGTGAGTCTCGACAAGAACACACTGTACGTTGCCTATTGTGCCGTGGGCATGAGGGGATACCTGGCGCACCGCATTCTTGTGCAAAACGGTTTCACGTCAAAGAACCTCAGTGGAGGGTACCGGACCTTCCTTGGCGCAAAAGAAGAAATCATGCGGGAATCCCCGGAAGATGCACTCTGGCTCAGCAAATGATGCACCTCCCCGCCGCCTCAATAAAGCTCGATCCATTCGGTCAGAACTCTTGACAACCGCGAGCAATGAGCACGGAGCGCGCCCCTTACCGATGGCCACGCCTGGAGCGGAGTGCCCATCGGTAAGGGGCCGATCTTTCTCGGCAACCGCGCATCACGGTGGCCGAGAAAGATCGGGATGTCGACAAAGTGATCTATAATGATAATAGTAAGATGCTAGTAAAGGATAACTAGTTCCGAATGCTAAGGTGGATGTTTTTTTTATAACATGATGGAACAAAACGACCTTCATGTGGGTCGTATAGGTTAAAGCTTGAGGCATCGGGCATGCCCCAGCAGACGATTCCCAGCCGGCCGGCTCCAGGGAACAATCGTAAAGAAGATTCGTAAGGACAAGTAAAGGAGATCACCCATGTCACGGATGCAGGAAGCCCTCTCCCGTAAGGACTACGATTGTGTGAAACCCGCCGCGCCGGTTGCCGCCACGTGTGAAGCCGATGCTCAAGAACGGTCCGATGAGAGGTATGATAAGAAAACACTTGGTGAATCCGATTCCAGGGAACGCCGGCGCAATGCAATTTTGTGGATCGTTCGCCATTCTGTGTCCAAAGGTGACCGCCCCGCTCCTGGCAGCACGTCGCGCCTCAAAGTGCCCAGGGTCGCAAAGGCGAACTCTCCGAGAGCCCGGAGGCGCCCTCAGGCACGGTCATTGTCCATTCCGCGACAAGAGGCTGTATCTTCGCCACCCCGACAGGACGAACGTGAGTCGGTCGAGGCACAGATTCAACGTTTTCAGGCCAGAGCCGATCTTCGAGACTGCCTCCTTCCCGGAATGCTCAGCAGAATATCCCGAAAAGCGTGTGAAGGATGGCAGCACCAGGCAACGGTTCGCACTTCTCGGATCATGACCAAAATGAAACTCGATCCTTGCAGGAAATGTCAGGTACAGGCTTGAAGCAGACCCTGCTCAAGTGTGAAGCGCCCCGAGCAGAGCAACGAAGCAGAGCGGAAATGGGCCAGTCGACAGAAGCTCTTCTGTCGCTGGCCGCCGAAATGGAGTCCCTTCCCAAGGCTCGTTTTGCTACGCCCTCCCGCGTTCACCGGTTGGGCTCGGGGTACCTGATCGGCAGGCTCAGGACAAGTCCGATTACTGGGAGCACCATGATGGCATGCAGAGCTGTCGGAATGCCAAAGTGATCTGCGACTACGCCGAGGATGGTTACCCCGAGGCCACCTGTTCCAATGGCAAAACCCACCATCAGTCCGGACGCAATGCCGAGATTCCTCGGGAGAATTTGCTGAGCCATCACGATGGTGACCGTAAAACTGGAAATCAGCACCATTCCCACCACTCCAAGGGCAACGAACAAGAAGATTCCGTGTGCCGCGAAGATCCAGGGGAACAGCAGGCTTGTGAGAAGCATGGAGCCGATCAAATAGCGTTTGTGACCCCACCGGTCCGCAAGCATTGATCCACCCAAGGTGCCCACCACGCCTCCGAGTAAGAGTACCCGAAACAAGGGTGCCCGCGTAGATCGGTTCTCCTTTGAGAAAGTCAATGTAGTAGAAAGGGATGTAGGTCATGAGTCCGATTTGCGTCCACGATCTCATCACCACTACTGCGATGGTGAGGAACAGTGCCGCATACGCCCCCGTGGCCGCAGGCTCCGTGGCTGCGGCTTTGGCGACCGCCACCGGTTTTGCTGCGCCCAGGGACTTCCACGACCATAAGAGTGGCGCGAGAAACACAAACGAAAAAACGGCCATCATGGGAAGGTAATCAAGACCGAGGCCTGTGACGATGGCAATCGCTATTATCGGCCCCAATGCAAACCCAAGGTTTCCACCAACCGAGAACACGGACATGCCAGTGGCCAACCGGTCTCCGGTGAAGAAGTGAGCGGTCTTGTACCCTTCGGGATGGTATGCAGCCACGCCGAGCCCACTGATCATCACGAGCAGCAAGACACCCGCATAATGTCCGGGCACGGACACGAAGGAGAGTCCCAAACCTGCGCAAAGGCAACCAAGAGGGAGAAGAATCGTTTTCTCCTTGTGATCTGACAGATGGCCGAACAGCGGTTGAATGATCGAGGAGGTGAAATTGGCGGTCATCATGATTACGCCTGTGAGGGTATACGAAATGGACAGCTTTGCTTTAAGAAACGGCAGAATAGCAGGGAGCGCTCCCTGATAAATGTCGGTGACCAGATGACCCAGGGACAGGATGAGCAAAATCTTGAGGTTAAAGGTCCTCTCTTGGTTGGGCATTGATGCGAATCTCTTTCTCTCAATTCAGGTGAAGAAATCTACCGCCCACGGGAACACATGCCGCAGGCGAAATCGCGCACGGGCCTGATACATTTGTAATCGTTGAGTGCGATCCTTTGTTCAAAATCGAAAACAAACCACAAAGTCACCAAGACACGGGGAAGTCAAAAACCAATTGTCGCTTTTCTATGTGTCTTGGTGGTTCATTCCTTATCTGTCGCGGTGAACCGTTACAATTCTTGCGCCTGAACCCCGACTCCTTTGGGACGACCAAGAAGACGCACGGAGAATTGGATCGGTGTATTGCCAAACGCCAAAACCCTCATGATCGACACGCATACAGAGAAGATGGCTTTAGGGATGATTCCTGTCCGGCTTTCCGTCTGAGAGACTCCCTTGTCTCGGCTGCTCACGCGCGGATAATTGTCCGTGCCTTTGGGGTTGAGAGGGAAACAATTACCTGGATGAGGTGCCGGCCTTGTCTTTCCGGTCGTCTAAGCTACCTTGCTCGTGGATCTTCATATTTCGCTGTCATATCATAGAGTGAGCCCCATTGCGATTCGCTGCAACCGTTGGGGAACGGCTTGAGGTCGGCCACACCGCTCAGCTTGGGGTGGATGATGGGCTCTTGGCACACGGTACAGTGAAAGTAGCTGCGTTATTCGTGTCTGGACAAAGACGGCAAAATGCCCAACACAGGTCCTGTCACCAGACCCACAGCCTGCTTCGCCCCCATGGCAGCTTGCCTTAGCCCGTCCAGGGAGCGTATGGCGACTCGAGTCACCGGATCGGGTTCCTGCGTCGGCGGATGCGCGACGCTCACCGGATAGTTGGTTCCCACTGCTGCTGCCAGTTCGGACAAGGCAGCATGAGTTTCTCCCAGGGCCATCAAGCGATCTATTTCAGCCTGTAAGAGAATGCAGACCACACGTTGTCTCGCAATCCTCATAGTTGCAGGACTTGCCCCGCGTTGCTTGGCCTGTTCCAGGTCCTTGGCTATGCGCACACTCTCACCTGCCTGGCGCTCCAACTCCGACGTCTTTCTCAACCTATCCATGGCTTTTATGGCTTCGAGTGTCCTGAGCTTCACTTGAGTGAGAATTCCCATCGAGACCAGCGCCCTCTCCTGGTCGTTCTTGAAAACCTTTTCCTTGGCTGCTCCCTGCTCCAGCAGGGTACTCGCGAAGTCCATCAGTTCCCAGGTTACCCTGAAGCCTCCGTCAGTCCAGTTTCTGTTATACTGAAACTTGTTTTCGTCCCTGAAATACCCTGTAGTACCCTTCCATTCTGGGGAAGAGTTTGGTGATCAGTCGTTTTTGATCCGCCACGGAACTCAAGAATGTGAGATCCGCCTGGTACGCCTCAGGACGATTCACGAGGGCCTCGCTCTCCAGTTTGCAGGAATCCAAACAGGGCGTGGGCAACGGCAAGAGACTTCCGAGAAGACGATAGGAACTACACGGGGATACATTCATCGCAGACGCGAGCAGCTCCTTCTGTTTCTCAATATTTACATACACTTCAGCCACGGTGTTCGTAGCTTCCGTGAGCAGTGAACGCGCGGTGATCAATTCCTGCTTATCTACCAACGCACTTTCGTCGAGACTCGCAAGGTCCCTCACGATGCTGCGCCGGTTGCTCTCCAGCGCCTGCGCCTTTGGGACAGCCTGGGTGAGAGCGAGCAAGCGGTAGAACGTGGACGTAACGGTACCCACGAGTTGCTGTGCAACCCGCGCACGTTGATAGCGGGCGTGAATCGCTTCGTTCCTTTTGACTTGAGCCAGATAACGCGCCATGCACGCGTCCATGGGCGACCATTTAAGTTGTACGTTCCACTGCCGTTGGCCCAGCTCCCGTGCGGTGGAGAAGTTCGTCACGCCGGTGCCGGGTTCCGGTCCGCTCGCATTACGCTCCCAAGCCCCTTCTGCACCCATCACATCACTCCGACTCCACATAAGGCGGTCCCTCGAGGACTCTTCGAAGGTGGTTTCGGCCCTGGGAAGCATCCGGACGCGGGCACTACTGAGCAGGCTTTGCCGTACCTGTTCCTCCCACAGAGCGGTCTGCATATCGAGACTGTTGGTCAGAGCGAGCTTGATGCAGTCGTCAAGCGCAAGAGTGTCTTTGCCATGGGTGAGGGCTGTCAACGGTCGCGCCCGGTACATGCTCAACACAGCCTGGGCGTTATCCTGCCTCAATTGAACCAGAGATGTGGTGCACGAGACCACCCCGAAACTCAATAGCAGCACCAAACCGACAAGCCCAGCACTCTTGCGAACTGCGAAACGAGAAACAGGCGCTGGCGTGTCGAAGGATTCTCTGCGAAAACCAATAGTGGTTGACTGCGGTTTTGCCGCAAGCCTCTCCATACCTCTACCTCCCCGGTGTCAGTGCACCGAGAGAAACAACACACAAACATAATGATCAATCAAAAAAGAATGGGTCCAGCTCTATCACAATTGACGAGATAATGTCAATCGCGATATCCAGATCAGTTCTGATTTTTTCGACACGAGGCAGCCTGATGAGACACAAAAACGTGGTACGCTGCTCTGCGCATCGCGGGTCTAAAAGACTTTACCGGTGCTCGATCATGGCAACTCTCACGTACGTGCGAGGTACATACCTCGGATTACAAGTCCAGTAATGTCGTACAATAGATTGCATCACATAAGCAATACCGATGCGTCAACAGAAGGACACATCGCTTCTTGCAGCGCTGTTGACACTTACCGAATATTGCTCAGCTCACATGCACGCGGCCCTCAGTCAAGTGACATTCTTGGTGACAATCCTCAATGATCGTCACGTCTGATAACCGTGGCCATGAGGCGGCTAATTGTTTCCCACTGCCCCGCCCTGCAACGAAGTTCGTTTGGAAGAGGGGAGACTCAACGCGCCGGACATACCCACTTGCAGTTTTCCCTCATGATTGTCGATCAACACGTGGACGCGCTTGCTCTTCGAAGCAGGGTCAATGAGACTGGAAATCTTCTCTATGGCACCCTCGTAGGTTGCTCCGCCGTAGGTGAACACCGCCCTTTTTCCCGGCGACACTTCGGACAGTCTTGATTCAGGCCAGTTCACACGCGCATACACTCTTGACGTATCGATCAATTCATAAATCTTTTCCAGATTATCTACGGACTCGTACGGCTGATGATACAGCACCCCTATGAATCCCGAAAAAGGCGCGGTTACGACGCAAGCTTTGAGGTTCAATTCGGCCTGTTTCAATTTGAATTCCGCCTCTTCCTTGCGTGCCTCCAATATTTTTACTTGGGCGCGAGCCTTGCTCACATCGTCGAAAGTCGAGGCTCGTTTCTCGTACGTCTCCTCCTGAATCGTCAATTCCTCCCGCGCACGGTCCAGCGAACGTGCCACCGCTTCGTAGTTTCCTCGAAACTCGCCTACTATCGCAGAATACCGCGCTTTGGAGATTTCCGCTACCACAGCGCCCCGGGCGACCCGGTCCCCTTCCTTGTAGTTGATCACATCTACAATGCCCCTGACCTCGGATCCCACAGTGGCCGACTGGTAAGGATAGATAACCGCGTTGAGTATTTCGGGATATTTGACATTCATGTCCCCCTCAGGCAGCGCTTCCTCCGAGGTTTCCGCGAGAAGCACAGGAGACGATGCTGTCCAAAAAACCTGACCGTACACGCAATGATCTGCAATGAGGAAACACGCGCAAGAAACCCAAACCGCCGCTATTTTCCACACCCCTTTCATCCTTCCCTCCACGACACATGCAGATGAATACGAGGTCCCATCAACCGAACCTGGTCGGCGTTGAGACGGCACACGCCTCATATCATACCACAATTCGCTGTGGTCCCGGAACGGCTCTCTCACCGGTACTCCGTCGAGAGCCTGTTATCCTGTTGCGGGCGTCATAATCAGGAGTGGCCTGCAAAGGCACCACACCGGGTGCAGGCCATGGTCCAGTCACTCAGAAACGTTATTGAGTCTGGCCGGCCTTGTCCCTGCTCTGTTGTGCGGCCATGCTGCTGAGGCTTCTCCCGAGAGCGTCATAAAGCGCCCTCGCCTGTAAGTGAGACAGATAAATCTGTTTCTCGTACACTTCCACGAGCGATGGCTGCCCGCTTTCATCATTCTTGGGGCGAACCTTTCCGAAGAGGATGGAGACATCAAAAGGAGTGGCCTCAAGCATGGTACAATTGGCATAATAGCCGTCTTCGCGAAGCGAAAGCATTTTCTGAATGGGACGTCTCTTGTCTTGCTCTTGTGGGTTGTCTGCCATGGGAACGTCTCCTTTGGCCAAGCCCTCGTCCACCACGAATCGAGGGACCAAGTGGTCACAAATCCATGAAGGGATCTGTAACGGTTTCGAAGGAGCATCGGGCCACGGGATTCTCACGGTGGTCCTCCGTACGTCAGTGAAGAGTGCTGATCTTCGTGGCTGCCCTCTTGTCAATCCGATAAGAGTTGCAATCCACGGCTCACTCAACTCCAGCGCTCATCTCTCGGCTTTGAGAGGCATGTCCGAGGGCGATGTCCTCCAAAGGCCAAGCTCGGTCGGTTTCTTGCGGTTGCCAATACATATTGTCCGGAGCGGCTCTACCTGTCTGAGCTCACATGCTCGACAAATCGAGGAAGCTGTCCCGAGCTATCTTTCCTGCCCGCGTGGGCCGGGGTTTCAGATGCCGTGCCTTCCGCGGGATTGAATCAGCCCTGAGCGACGACCAGACCCCTTCCTTCACAGGCATGTCAGGGTATAGCCTGAAGGCTCGTACATGAATTTTGGCAACGAGTTTAGATCCATGAGGATAAAGCATTCTGTCCTTCGAAGTCCAATCTTTTTCGTGTGCCACCACTCACTACATCGGTACGAGACCAAGATGGAACGCGGGTGCACAGGTGGCAATGGCGCCCGTTTCGACTGCATTCTTGTTGAGATTTGGGTTCAGTGCATCAAACCATCTCAAGGATGCAACAATCAGGCCACGGATCGAAGCAGGTGGAACCTGCTAAGTCGTTGAAATCATGAGGAGGCCTGTGTGCCGATTCTCGTGGAGTAGGGGCCAACGAGCGATCTTCACTCCTGGCCGTGTGACCGTGACACAGGCAGGACTGAAAAAATGCAATGCCATAAAACAAGTGCGAGTAATAACAATGCTTATGGAAAGAGAGGCCACGAGCGGAATCCGCTCGTAGTGCTGTTCCTGGTGAAACAATGGACAAGAGCGGCCGTACGAGCAAATGAGAGAACGTCCACACGAGAAGCCCTCGTTTGACCGCATTTGATCGAAATCGCCAGAGTGAAAGCCACCCTACTCACCACGGAATGCGTATAACTCGGGAAAGAATCAAGTTGACACCGAGGACAACATTGAAGTATGTAATAGACTCACAAAGAGAGTGTTCATACAGAAATTGCCGCGATCTTTTTTTCCGAGGTACCTCCGTGGGTGGCGGTCGCTGGCTCCCCTGCTCCGAAGGACCGTGCTTAAAGCATGTCCGACGGAGTCGGCCCTGTCCACTGGGCCCGATTCGGAGCGAAGGGCCCTGCGATTGGCCTACTGCAGGGCCTGAACAAGGCCCATGATTTTTCGGAGCGGTTGCCGTATCAACCAACCTCAAGGTTGCATTATCGGGAAATGTCTTCGGAGAAACTTGGCCGCGGAACGGTGCGGTGAAACGGCAATTTTTCGCGATGTGTAACGTACATAAGAAAGGTCCAAGGGAAGCGTTATGCGCAGGCCGTTTGTTCATGCCGTGATATTAGGTGTACTGGTTTCGATGCTTTTTCCGTGTTCTCTCCTGGCTCAAGAGTTCTGTCGGCCACTGGGACCATGGGATTTTATGGCGCGTATGGGCGTATCCGCGTACACGGGCTATTTCGGACACAAAGACGGGGTGAACATATCGTTTTCCGCATCCGATCAGCCTTCGGGTTCGGTCCAGGGCCTGCGTCAGCAATTCGGTCTGCAAGGGATTTCCACGGAAATGATGTTTCCGGTCAGGGCAGCAGGGCCGCTCGGCTTCGTTTTCGGAGGAGGGTATTCCGGGTGCTTCCGCTCCGATGCGGAGGAAACGCTGCAGACAGGTGCGTCGACGTCAAAGAGAACCTGGAGGGTTCAGCCGCAAGCATGCAACGTACACGCGGCCTTGACCGTAGATGTCTTGCCTTCCTTGGTCGGACTGCTGGGATTCAGATACGAGAACTTTCAGACCAAGTTTTTTAGTCCCAATTCCGGTTTTTCTACCCAGCAGGACTCAGCGAATATCTCCTACAACGCGTACATTCCGTGTGTAGGCGTGGTGATCGGCACCCCGTCGCTGTTCCCTGGTCTCAATGTCCGTGTGGGGATCGTCGGATTCCCTTTTTTGCTGGGCAGCGTCGATTACCGAGAAACGTGGAATGACCCGCAGCCCTTTGGCCCGAACAGCCAGGACGTCAATGGCTTCACCGGGTCGAACCCGATCTCCAACGGGGCCTTCTTCGATGCATTCGGTGACGTGTCGTTCTTCACTGTCTGTGGGGTTGAAATGGGAGCATACGGCAAATACGAGTTTATGCGCTCGGCCACACCTGTGTACGTGGGCCAAGGGAACTCCGCGATGCCCACGGTGGTGTATGACTTCGCCTTTGAAAGACGGCTGTGGGGAGTAGGCGGGAGGGTCTCTATCAGCTTCTGATACCCGGCGAAGTAGCTGCCCAGCGTGACCGTGTGTCAAAGCACGGGCATTTTCGTGGGCGCTGGTGCACGGTGCACCACGATGGTTTGCTCCACGCCTTTCAATCCGACCAGGCCGCCTGATCGACTGCCTTCCTCGTCTGAACGAGGATTGGGGTTGCGCCTGCAATCGTTTCGAGCCTGCCGAACGATCGCCTATTCCTCGTCGAGAATCCGCCGAATCAACTCCAGCATGTTCTTTGCTTCATAGGGTTTTCTCAGGGACGCTCGTGCACCTTCCTCAAGAGACTTGTCGATAAATCCGTTTGCCGCGTACCCGCTCGCGATGACCACCTTTGTCTCAGGCGCGATCTTCATCATCTCACGAAGACACTCTCTCCCGCTCATTTCAGGCATGATGAGGTCAAGAATCACCAGTTGGATTGCGCGGCCCTCTCTCGTGAACACCTCCAGTGCTTCCCGACCATTTGCAGCGGTGAGCACCGAGTACCCGAACCTCTCGAGAAGCTCCTTCCCGAGTTTCCTTACTGTGTTCTCGTCGTCGACGAGGAGAAGAGTCTCCTTACCGCCCTGAAGCGCCTGGATTTGCCCTGTCACGGGAACATGAGGCACGGTCGTCAAGGTAGGAAGGTAGATCTTGAACGCGGTCCCCGCTCCGGGCTCGCTGTAACAAATGATATTAGCTCCATGGCTCTTGACTATGCCGAATACGACGGAAAGCCCCAGACCGGTTCCTTTGCCCGCTTCCTTGGTGGTGAAAAACGGGTCGAAGATGTGTCCTCTTGTGGTCTTGTCCATGCCCAAGCCCGTGTCCGAAATGCTGAGCACCACGAAATTACCCGGTCGTGTTCCGAGATGTGCGTTACAGTATTCTTGGTCCAGGTACACATTTCTCGTCTCAATGGTGAGCCTGCCTCCTTTTGGCATCGCGTCTCTTGCATTTACGCAGAGATTCATCACAATTTGCTGCAATTGTCCCGGGTCAGCGCTGACCGTGTCCAGATGATCCGGCAAATTCAACCGAATCTCGATCATCTTCGGCAGGGTCCGGGTCAACATTTTTGCCACCTCGCGAAGTTCACGGTTCAGGTCCACCGGTCTGAGCTTGGTCTCCACCCGACGACTGAAGGTGAGCAACCCTTGGGTGAGTTCCGCTGCAGTCTGACCCGCTCGTTTGATTTCGGTCAATTCCGCATGTCCGTGTTCGCCCGGTTTCAATTCGAAGAGGGCTATCTCCGCGTACCCGTTGATGACCTGGAGGAGGTTGTTGAAATCGTGCGCGATGCCACCTGCGAGAGTCCCCACAGCTTCCATTTTCTGAGCTTCAAGCAACTGCTTTTCCAGAAGAACCTCATTCGTCACGTCACGCTTCACCGCAACATAATTGACTATCTTGCCTGACGGCTCTTTTACCGGGGAGATGGTGACCTCTTCCTCGAAGAGGGTTCCGTCCTTTCTTCTGTTGATCACATTGCCTGCCCACGGGTGCCCGCTGCTGATGGTGTGCCACATGTGCCGGTAAAATGACTCGTCATGCTTACCGCTCGCCAGAAGACTCGGCTTGTTTCCCACAAGTTCTGCGCGCTCATAGCCCGAAATCTTCTCATATGCGGGATTGACGTACACGACGTTGCCCTGCGCATCGGTTATCTCCACGCTCTCCGATGCTTGCTCGATGGCCGTGGCAAGCAAGAGCCTGTCAGATTCAGCCTGTTTTCGCGCACTTACGTCCGCCATGGTCACCAGCACCATGTCCTCACCTTCCACCTTGATCAGGGCCGTAGAAATGAGCAGGTCAAGAGCTATCGGTCCTGAATCCCGGCGAACGGTCAGCCGGGCTTCTCCATCATAGATAGGCTCGCCCGTGGTTAAGGTATGCGTGATTCGCGTAAGTACCGGGCAATAGATGCAATCGGTGTTTTGTCCGCATCCCGGGCCTCGGAAGGAGTTGACACAGTCGAACACTTCTCCCCCGCAAAGGCCGAGGAGTTCGCCTTCCGATCTGCCGCTGAAAGCCACACCCGCGCGGTTGATGCTTTCAACGCGACTTTCCCGGTTGACCACCATCATGACGTAAGGAGCGGTCTCGAAAACAGTGGCGAACATGGTGGTTCGGACCCGCAGTTCGTCCTCCATGCGCCGGGTTTCTTCGCGCATGCGTCTTCTGGCGAGCGCCTCCTCGATCCTGTGAGGGACAAGGTCCAAATACCCGGCTTCGGAATCCTTGATGATGTAATCATCCGCACCGAGCTTCATGGCTTCCACCGCGATCATCTCATTGCCGCGGCCGGTGATCATGAGGGCAGGAGGCAGAGGCCCCTTTGCCGCAAGATCTCGTATGATCTCGAGTCCCTTCTTCTTGGGCATGTCATGGTCCACTGCGAGGAGACTGTACGAACCGGAAAGCCATTTTGCGAGTCCTTCCTCACCGTCGTACGCAAGGTCTACCTCGTAACCGGCTCGACTCAATCGTTTCTGCAATAGCCTCGCTGCCAACGCGTCGTCCTCTATATAAAGGATTCTCGCTGCGTTTTTCTCGACCATGTCATGCTCCTTCCGAAGCCTCTTACCAATAGGGAACCGGGCGATGTTCCGCCCCTCAGGAGAGGCGAAAAGGCCGCTGCGCGAAACATTGTACGAGTTTCTGTCGGCTGTTTCAAGAAATCCCTCACTCGCGAAGACGCAAGACAAGGTGCGAGGCCATGACTTGCGCCAAAAAACCGGGGAGAATAAAATCTTCTTGACAGAAAAGTCCCGAGGGTTTTACTTTTGCGGAAAATACTCAAGTGGAGTGGCAACCATGGCAACAGCCCAAACCGGGCGTCTGAGATTGACGGCTGAGGTATTCAAGGCCATGGGGCACCCTCTCCGTCTGGGAGTCATCGAATTCCTTCAGGGCGGAGAAAGGTGTGTCTGCGACATAGTAGCGCACATGGGCACCGGGATCTCCAACATGTCAAAGCACCTCTCAGTACCAAGAAAGCGGGTATAGTGGCTGATCGTAGGGACGGGCTCAAGGTTATGTACCGCCTTACCATGCCGTGTGCGGGAGATTTTGCGCGATGCGTCGAAGGAGTAGTGATCAGGAGACTGGAGGAGCAGCGATCCGTGATGGTAGCATGAGCGTCTGAGAATCACGAGTAAGCAGCGGGAATGATTTTTCTGCACCGAGGAGTTTAAGAATGGAATCGTTATTTGCGGTCGTTCAACAGTGGCTGTCATCCGGCAGCATTTGGCTCGCTGCCGGTGGCTCGTTCATTGGCGGCTCTTTGACGGCCATGAATCCCTGTGTGCTCGTCATGGTGCCGCTGTTGATCGGTTTTATCGGCGGCATGAGTGAAGAGGTCAACACGTGGAAGGCGTTCCTGTTCACCGCGGTTTTCGTCCTGGGATTCAGCGTGGAGCTGGCCATTCTATTCACCGTGGGGTTGGCGGCCGCACCATTTCTTCAGTCCGAGTATATGGTCTACGTGCTGGCCATTATTTGTGTGTTGTTGGGGTTGCACTTCATGGAGTTGGTGCATATTCCCTCGCCCATTTCTCAGGACAAACTCCCCAGAATCACAGGATTCATCGGTGCGGCTCTTTTCGGCTTCCTGTTCGGGCTGGTCTCGCTCCCCTGCACAGGTCCTGCGTTACTCCTGATTGTGAGCGTGATTCCCGTCAAAGGGCCACTCTTTGGTGGAGTGATGATGCTGTGCTACGGAATTGGACATTCCTTGCTTATTCTCGCAGTGGGCACCTCCGCGGGTGCGGCCAAACATCTCATCAGCTCTTCGCGGATGCAGCGCGCCAACCGGGTGGTGAAGATGGCAGCCGGAGCGCTCCTCGCAGGGGTCGGCTTATACATCGGTGCTGGCGCTGCTTTCCCCGATCTGGGAATAGGTCTGTAAGAGACCGGGAGGTTACCAAGAGCATGCCACAGGACGATCATTCTCGTATTCAGGTGGGAGAACATCAAGTGGGAATCATGGGACTAAAGACTGCTATCGAGGAGCTTTCCGAGTCCCATGCACGCGCGGCAGATGAGGAAGTTCAGCAGGCGCTCCTGGAAACGCTTGCAAAAAAGAATTACATACCTACTTCTGCGCTCAACGATTACGGACGCGCGTTCGTGAGAGAGTTTCGTAAGTCTCTCGGCCAACCCTACGAGGAAGTGGCTACAGAGGCCCTCAACATCGTGATCCTCGGCCCGGGGTGCTCCCAGTGCGACCATCTCGCACAAACTGTCATGCGGGTCTTGAGCGAAACGGGTGTGCCCGCTTCCCTCGAGCACATAACTGATATCAAAGAGATTACCCAATACGGGTTTGTGAAGACTCCAGCCTTGGTGATCAACGGGAAGATCGTGGCCATGGGATCGGTCCCCTCAGCGAAGAAGATCAAAGATCTGTTGACTGCGGAGCATCCCTGAATCGCGGATGAAACAAGATCAAGAGCCCTATGGCGTGTCAGATCGCAAGAGCGCTGAGTTCCTCTTGCGGGGAGGAGTCTCCCGCTGGCGAGGTGACAGAAACGTGTCATCCCGATTTGCTATTCAAGGTATGACGTGGCGCAGGATGCGGGCCGGGGATCTCCCTCGGTACGGACGACGAAAAGCTTTCTCATCACTTCGCTTAGGAGACTCCCAGCCCTACGGTCCTTGTCGTTTCAAAGCCTATGGGTATCAGTAGTGGTTCCCCGGGATGACTGGTCAGTTCTCAGGCCAGGCTGGTTCCCCGCTATTCCCATACGGGGTTTCCATTGGAATTGATGTCTTTTTTCCAGGTCGATCTCACAAGGCTCGAAACCTCGGCAGGAATCGGCACATAATGGAGACTTGCTGCCGTGTCCGATCCGTTCTTCAGGCACCAATCAAAGAACTTGAGCATTGCCTGCGCCTTGACCCTATCTGGCTGGTCCTTGTGGATGAGAATATAGGTAGCGCCCACAATAGGCCAGCTTCTGTCTCCCGGCTGGTCGGTGAGGCTGATAAGGAATTGGGGAGCTTTTTTCCAATCAGCGTTGGCTGCAGACGCTTGAAATGTCTGGATGGTCGGGTTCAGGAATCTGCCTGCGAGATTTTGGAGCTGCACGTGTTTGAGCCTTTCTCGAATGGCATACGCGAACTCAACGTACCCAATTGCACCCGGAGTCTTTTTTATGAGTGCTGACACTCCTTCATTTCCTTTCCCCCCAACGCCCGTAGGCCACATGACCGATTTGGCCGCGCCAACTTTTTCCTTCCATTCAGGCGAGACCTTGTCCAGGTAGCTGGTGAAGATCCAGGTGGTTCCCGACCCGTCAGCGCGGTGTGCTACCGTGATCTCTTGCTCGGGAAGCTTCAGACCTTGATTTACCGCCATGATCCGGCGGTCGTTCCACATTTTGATTTTGCCCAGGTAGATGTCTGCGAGCAATTCACCGGTAAGTTTCAGTTGCCCTTTTCGCACCTCTTTGAGATTGACCACAGGCACGACCCCGCCCATAACCATAGGGAACTGGATAAGGCCCTCTTTGTCGAGCATGTCCTCTTTTTGAGGTTCGTCCGATGCCCCGAAATCCACAGTCTTGGCTTTGATCTGTGCGATTCCTGCGCCAGAACCGACAGACTGGTAACTGATTGTCGTGCCGCTGACCTGATGGTACTTTAATGCCCATTTCGAGTAAACCGGATAGGGGAAAGAAGCGCCTGCTCCGCTTATGCTCACAAGTTCCGCTGCTTCAACGGGCAGTGTCTCTCCTGGCTGCACGCACCAGAGGATCCCCGCGACAAGTGCGAGCATGCCCAAACGTACCAAAACCCTTCTTGATGATGTCCGTGGACTCAGATAACTTCGTTTTCTCATTTCACGTTCTCCTTTATCCCGAAAAACGCCCTAAAGGCTCATAATGAAAACCATGAACGTCTGGCCGGGCAAAGCGGCCGCAGTTCAAGGCAGAGATAACCAGCAGCGGAGTGACACCGAATTGTATTGACGCTGACGACCTTTTCGTGAACGGTTCCATGACCATGGACGAAGAAGTTGCATCGTGATGCGACCGCGCGGGAGAAGCCGCGTCATGGGATGGCGAGCAGACGCGGTAATCTTGCATGATGTTGCGCATATCTTTCAGTTTCTGCGCACATTCCTCGGTTCCTTGGCTGACTGAACCGTCATAATGATAAAGCCCAACGCTGCCGTTGCGAGTGCCCCCGCGAACATGCTCACTGCAAGCCCTGTCCTGCCTAGAAGGGTTCCCACCAGGCCGCTTCCGAGCACGAGCACGATGCAGATCGCACCGACAAGGACGCCGATCGGATCGAGTTCCGCGAATCTGCCGACAAACCGGCTGAGCCCCTCTTCCCTCATGGTTTTCTCCTCACGATGATGAATCGCCGTGCGTGTGCGCCGGCATTAGCCGCGATTTTCTCAGGCAAATGTTTGGCTGCGGTTCGCCCCTTGTGAGAACTCAGTGAACCCGTTGACGGGAGAAGGGAGAATAGACGCGACAAAGTCTGGAGTATCGAAAAGATGTCCTGCCCTCGACATGGTCGTTTCACGAGGTTCTGTTGAAATCCTTACTGTTTCCCCATGTTGCTCTCCGAGGGTAAGGGCCGGCCATGACCCCCGATCCCCCCTTCCTGGCTGATATTGATGCGCGATCATGTAAGTGACTCTGATTTGCTGGCGGCATGCCTCTGAACCGCAGTCAGGCCCTGCCGCTCGTAGCGAAAGAGGTTTGCCGCCAGTGGCGTACGCCCGGAAACGCATTGGCATGAGTTCAACAAATTCGTTTTCCCCAAGGAGGGGCAGCAACTCGTAATCAGGGAGCGTTTCTCCCCCAGATTAAAGGCAATGGCCGATGAGGACATGAAGCAAGGTGGGATCAAGTGAGGGAAAGCCCATGTGTGTCATGTAAGAGACACGCGTGGCAGACGCACGCGTATCGCACTGCCTGTGAAGCACACCCCCGTTCCCTTTCAATCCGTTTTCAATCGGTACCCGACGCCTCTTACTGTTTGAATGCAATCGCCCGCGCTGCCAAGTTTCTTCCGCAATCCCACGATCTGCACATCAACGGACCTGTCTGTTACCGGATAATCTTCTCCCTTGACAGCCTTGATGATCTGATCACGGGTAAACACCCAGCCAGGGTGACGCGCGAGGAGATGCAGTATTGCGAATTCCGTGGCAGTTAAACTCACCGGCGTGTCATTCACCGCGACTTCGTGTCTCCCGGTGTCGATAGTGAAGTCGTGCACTCTCAGAATTGCCGAGTCCGCGGTGGGAGTTTGGAGGTGTCGACGGAGCACCGCCCTCACGCGTGCCAAGAGCACCCGCGGACTGAAGGGTTTAATGATGTAATCGTCAGCACCTAGCTCCAGACCACTGACGATGTCCGCGTCGTCGCTCTTCGCAGTTACCATGACGATGGGAATGTGCATGGTGGCAGGGGCCTTTTTCACTTCTTTACACACGTCAAGGCCGTCCAGCCCCGGAAGCATCAGGTCGAGCAGAATGAGATCCGGGATTTCGTCTCGAGCTTTGGTCAAGGCCTCTTCCCCTGACGTGGCGGAGGTGATGCGATATCGTTCGAGTTGGAGGTTGTATCGTATCAGTTCAAGTATGTCTTCCTCATCTTCGACAATGAGGATCTTTTCGTTCGCCATTACCATCCCTCAATACCCGCTGATGTCAAATCCGCGGCCTCTGCCGCAGCTTGTACGATCGTGGGGCAATCTTCCTGTTATGTGATTCTTGAAGGCATTGCTCGCACGCGAGAAGAGAGGGGCTTCCGGTTCCTCAAGGTCGCTTCCGTGGCCGCCTCTTCACAGTCCCCAGAACGGTCCCCCGAAAACCCGGGATATGTGAAACTCCTGTCCGCGCTCTGCCCCCGCGACGATAATCTGTCACCTTTGTTGATGGTTTGTTAACGGCGTACTAGAATAATGTGAGCGTTCGCTTCCGCCGCGTTTCGCACACCCCCAGACCCGATCTCCGTTTAGGACAATTGAGGGGAAATCGCAGAGCCGATTTCACAAGCGTTCGGGTAAAGTTCTTGCGTTGCGCAAGATAAGGAACACGTGAAGCGTGGGCCCCGGGGCTCTTAAGAAAGCCGCTCGGCCGACGGCATAGGCTCTCCCTCCGCGCGTAAGACGTGAGAAACGTCTCTGGAGAGCCACTACAAGGAAACGTCACGCGGCTGTCCCGCAGTTGAAAGGTAAATTCTCCAACGTAGCCAGGAGATAATCCACCACGTGCGACCTGCCGAATCGAGAAGCGTGCTCTATGGCCGATGCCCCCCGTTTGTCCGTGCGAGTAATTTTCGCTCCCTTTGCCAACAGCAATTGAATCAGCTTCAAATGACCTGAGGCAGCAGCTGCCATAAGAGGAGTCTTGCCCTCGTTGTCCGCTCCGTCAATTTCCGCTCCCGCGCTGAGCAGAATCTTTACCGTATCACTACACCCAGCCAGCGATGCCTCTATCAAGGCACTTTTTCCGTACTTGTTGCGCGAGTTCACGTGTGCCCCGCTCCTGAGCAGCAGTTCCACGAGTTGCGGCTGCCCGCTCACCGAGGCCGCCACAAGCGGGGTGGTGCCGTGATTGTTCGTTGCGTGGACATCGGCCCCTCGGTCCAGGAGCATTTTCACGAGGTCCACGTGCCCCGCGAAGGAGGCTTCCAAAAGAGCTGTGCGTCCTTCTTCGTCCCGTGAATCGATTTCAGCTCCGTACCGGAGAAGCTCCGCGGCAATTTCCATGTCCCCTGCGAGGCTGGTAAAGATCAGCGCGGTAGCTCCGGACAGCCGATCTCTTGCATTCACATTTGCGCCTCTTTCCAGGAGAAGCCTCACTACGCGTGGCTGACCCCAAAGCGCTGCCCTGAGCAGGGCCGTGGAGCCTTTGCCGTCCGAGTCATTTACCGGGAACCCTCTCTGAATGAGCAATTCCACCACTTCTGTCATGCCCTCCTCGCAGGCCACCGTAAGAGCGGTTTGTTCGTGCCCTCCCTTGAAAAACGCGGCAGTCCCTGCTTGCAGCAAGCGTTTCACTGTTTCCGTATCCCCTGACTTGGCAGCATTGACCAGCTCAAAACCACTTCTGTGTGCCATTTCTTGTCACCTCCTGTGACTCGCAATCATCAAATTTGTTTCTCCATTGCAAAACGTGAATTCGGTTCTATTTCGCTCTCGGGCACAGTGTGATCGTTGAGCATTAGCCTCGTGTTAGCGTTATGAAAAAAATGAGTGAGAAACATCGAGGCGGCACCTGGGAAGTGCTCTTAACGAGAAATTATTTCGATCCTCATTCGCGTGTAACAGAATTAATCGCGTATGAAAGCGCTGGTATCGCCTGTTCAGGGCGATACAAAACGCTGCTACCTGGAGAACGAAGCTTGTCATCTCTTGAGTTCGCTCGGAGCAATAAAGCACAAAAGGAGGAGGCTCTCTCACCGGAGAACCTCCGCAAGGCACTCGGAATTCCGCGGATCAGGGCTAGCGGGTTCCTCGAGTCCCTTCCGTTCTCACTCAACGATACGACAGCCGGATCGGAAACCGAGCTACAGGCTGCGGTGTCCGGTGTCAGGGGCAATGTAGACCTTCCTCGGACCATCGACGAATCCAATTATTTGGCGAACCTGGTCAGGAGAGCGGCAGCAGGAGACACTTCGCAGAGCGCGCTTACCGACCTGGAGACATATCTCTCCAGTAATGCCGAAGAGGTCTGGGAGAATAGCTGGGTCAGGTTCCCTGTAGATCGACTCAGCCCGCTTGCGAGAGATGTGCTCCGTGGTGATCTCCTCCTCAATAGGAAGAACGCGGAAGGCCCGTTAAGGGCCGATTCAAGCAAATTCCTCTATTACGCACGTGGAGTGGAATTCCTCCGCGTGCCCATCAGTTACCTCATAAAACTGGCATTGGCTGACGTCATTGGTTCGCAGTCCGATCTCCCGAGATCCCTGGCTGAGACCGGACGTCGTCTTATGGATCACTTTTCCAATGACAACACCTCGCCTGAGACGTTCTCGTTTCACGTGGTGCAGATCCGCCCGGAATCAAGGTCAGGCCGTGCCCTTGCCAAAGAGACTGCAAAGAGGTTCCTGCTCACGCAGCTTCTCGTCATGTACGCAAACCACCAATTCGATTTGGCGGAATCAGGTCAGAAGGCGATCCTGTACCTTTCTCCCCATCCTCCGGTGCGCCAGAAACAGTTGAACGAGTGCATCTCGGATTCTTTTTACCGGGAACTCTTCATGAGCCCCTGCCTTTCGGGATGGGACAACGGACAGGAAAAGCATGCGTACATGTGTCTCTGCCATCAAGTGCTCAGCCGCAGCCAGTTGAACGCGGTAGCGAAGCTCAGGGATGCGGGCATCATTACGAGAAATCTGGTGGTTCTCCCCAATGTCTCGAACATCAGCCTCGCCAATAACGGGACGCATATAAGCATCGGAAGCAACAAACTGACGCGAAGCCTGGAGGACGAGCGTTCAGGATTCGGGCCTGGGCAAGAGAAATACGTGGGAGATTTGGTGATCAAGATCGTGGAGCATTTTCTGCCTCTTTTTGTGGGCACGTACAGCGCTGCGCCGTATCGGTTGGATTTCACGGATTTTCATCCGGAGAGAGTACTCGGATTTCTGCCCCATGAGCTTGACTATACCCACTTGAGAATGCTCTGGAGACGCTGGAAGAAAAAGGCCAGTCTCAAGGTTTCTGGGCCAATCGATCACTCCTTTCGGTCTCAAATCCTTTGACCGCGTGCTGAGTGTCATGTTCCGCATGCGTGGTGATTTCATTCCGGACTTTCGTCTGGTCGACTATCCCGTAAGCCTTATGAGCACCGACCAAAGCCCCGCGTTTGACGGAACCCCCGGAAACCAAGACCGATTGAAAAAGGATCTGGCCGATCTTGGGGTGTTTGACACCAAAATGAGTCTGTACGTGCTTTACAGGCTTCGAGAGTTCACGAAAATCGGATTCTCCGGTTTCGAGGGACGTCATTACAGTCTGTTCGAGAATATCGAGGAAGACATGGGACAAGCGACCAGCCTCCAAATCCTCGTCACGTGCCTGGCCTTCAAATATGTGCTCCAGGGCTCAATATCGCATGCGCACATTCCCGACGATCCGAGCATCGAAAGCGAGCGGCGTCAGATCTTCTTCGGCGCGGCAGTGGGTATGCCCACCTTTTATGTGCGTGAGGACACGCGGAACATGTTTTTGAAGAACATTCTGCGGCGGACCAGAGAGGTTCGGTACAGTCGCCGCTATTTCGGATACCTGCGGGTGTACAACCGGCAATTCCGTCTCGCGGTGGCTGAACTCATACAAACCGACGCGGCGGATCTCTTGGAAATGCTCGACCTCAGGGAAACCGTGAAAGATCTGGTGGCAAGACTCACACGACCTGAAAGCAGATCCGTCCAAGGAAGGCTTACACGCGGAATCCTCGCGGAATTGGGAGTAGATTCCCCGATGAAGGCCGAAGCGCGAGAGTTTAACCTTGCGGCAGAGAATTACTATCGTGCGCGTCTGCGCACGCGGCACCTGAGCGAGGCATTCTCCTTTCTCGAAGAAGACTTCAGGCTCATGGATTCGGCAGTGCCATTTCACGAGAGCGACCATGCTGAGGCTTTCCGGTACGTGCTGAATGGGCAGAACCCCTTGGATTTCCTCTCCTCGGTAAAGAAGCCTGTCTTGGAGGACACAGTGTCTCCCGGGCAGCTCCGAAAGCTTATCCATTTGGTTCTCGCGAATACCCGCAAAGACATCGTGCAGTGCGAACCAACTGTAGCAAGGAGCAGAAACGATGATTGGGATACCGCACCAATATGTGGATCGGGAAACAGGGAGAATCTGTACGGAGCCGCTCTTCTGGGATAAAGCGATCTCCTGGTTGTATTCGGACACACGGGAACGGACTCCGACGGTCTTTCGGGCACTCACCAGCGCAAGGGCATCGCGTGTCTTCGCGTTTCTCAACTACGACGTGCCTGTACACAACGGGACAAAGGCTTTGCTCAGACGCTGCGGTGCCGACCTCAGCGAGTGTGTGCAGCCTCCGGAGAAACTAGGGACCCTGCGCAAGATCTTTGAACGCCAGATCCGGTACCTGGGAGTGCCGCCCCATGCCCATTCAGCCGGAGATGGTGGTGGCTCCCGCGGATTCCAAAGTGGTCCTGGGTTCCCTGAGCGAGCAATCCTCTTTCTTTCTCAAGGAAAAGTTCTTTCAGTTCGAGGAGCTTGTCGGGCCGGCCAAGACCGAATGGATATCAGCTTTCCTGGACGGCGATTTCGCCATCTTCCGTCTGACCCCGGAAAAATACCATTACAACCATGTGCCGGTAGCGGGAATCGTCGAGGATTTGTACGAAATACCCGGCGGATACGACTCGTGCAATCCCGGAGCTGTGGTCAATGTGGTGACTCCGTATTCCAAGAATAAAAGAGTGGTCACCATCATTGACACGGATGTGCCTCGCGGGTCCCGCGTGGGCCTGGTGGCCATGATAGAAATCGTGGCGCTCATGATCGGCGAAATTGTCCAGGTGTACAGCGAAGACAAGTACGACAACCCGCATCTCGTGGAAAGAGGCATGTTTCTGAAAAAGGGGGCGCCCAAGAGCCTCTTCCGTCCGGGAAGCAGCACGGACGTGGTGCTGTTTCAAAAGGGACGCATCAGGTTTGCAGAAGACCTGATCCGGAACATGTACCGGCAAGATGTGCAAAGCCGCTTTTCAACCGGTTTCGGTCGGTCTCTGGTGGAGACCGATCTCAAGGCTCGGTCTCTGATTGCCGTAGCAGCCGGAGAACCGCGAGGACATACCTGTATGGACTTGGAAAACGGCAGTCAGGCTTGCTCCTTACGTGCATTCGCTCCGTGACGGCAGCGCATGCACCGCGGGGCAAATTCCTTAACCATAAGAGAGGAGGCGTCGTTCGATGTGGGATGAAGCGTTCATTCTCATGTTGCTCATGGTGTTCTTGTGTGTGGTCCGCTGGGCCTTTTCCGCTCTGCCACGTGAGGGATGGCAAATCATGGCTTCCGTGCCAGTGAGCAAGAACGAATCCGGCGATTGGGTCGGGATGAATCTGACCTACTACGGCTTATTCGTTGCAGGCTCATGTGTGACTGCAGTGGCTGTGTTCCTCTTCTTGCTGGGAGCGATTGGCTGGCCCGCACGTGTCTCGATTGTCGCGGTAGTGCTCGTGCTTGGCCTGTGTATCCCCGCGTCCAGTATCCTTGCCCGGGTGGTCGAAAAGAAGCGTCACACGCTCACAGTGGGCGGAGCCTCTTTTCTCGGGCTGGTCATCTCTCCCTGGATTGTCTGGTACGTGAACGCGCAGTCAGCGTCGGGGATGAGCGGGTACATCCTCATGCTCCCGGCCATGGCCGCTATGTCGATTGCGTATGCCTTTGGTGAGGGAATAGGGCGACTGGCCTGCATCAGCTTCGGCTGCTGCTACGGCAGGCCTTTGCACAAGTGTCATCCTTTGGTGCGCCGCGTGGTGGGCCGGAACAGTTTTGTCTTTGCGGGCGCGACCAAGAAGATCGCATACGAAAGCGGTCTGGAAGGCCAGCAGGTGATCCCCATACAGGGGATCACCTCGGTCCTTTATGTCTGCATCGGACTGGTTTCCATGCTCTTGTACCTTAAAGGTTACTATAGCGCGGCCCTGGCAGTATCCATGATGGTGACTCAGGCGTGGCGGGCCTTGTCCGAGACTTTGCGCGCGGATTACCGCGGGAACGGATCGATCAGCGCGTATCAGATTATGGCCATCGTCGCAGTGTTCTTCGCGGTGGGCCTCTTGCTGGTGCTGCCTCCCGGCCCGGTCGGTCCGGCCAACCTGAGCGCGGGCTTGCACTGTCTGTGGGATCCGATGGTGCTTCCTTTCCTGCAAGTTCTCGGTTTGGCCGTTTTCTTGTTTTCAGGTCGCAGCAAAGTCACCGGCTCGACGCTTTCGTTTCATGTCGTCTCCGACAGGCTTTAACAAGAGCCTGCGCGGTGCTTCCTCCGGCCCGGAAGCAAATGCGTTGCCTTGAAAGCACCTATTTTCTTGAGAGAATAGAATTCCCTGGTATTGATACCATTGCGTTGAAGGGCCGGCCGTACATAATAGTGCCGACGCGAATTCTATTCTCGCTTTTCACGGGCTCCTTTACTCATGCCTCTCTTTTGCTCCACTGGTGCGCACTTACAATGACAGTCATTGCCAGTGCGCACCAGTATCACGCGACGGTAGGGCTCACACGAAACTCACGCGAATCTCACCATATCCTAACCACAGACCTGTTCCGTCTCATTCATTGCTAACACTTCACCACTACACTGGCCCCCGTAAGCTTTACATATGCGCAAATACCCCCGTGCAATCCGATGGGTGCGTCTTGTCCGAGTCTCCCATTTGGGACGACTGCCTTTCGTCGAGCCCGGTGGTGCCGCGCAACAACTTGGTGGTCTTTAGGGGTGGGGGACAATGGAGTCAACCGCCTTTGTACCCAAAGAGTGGGACAAAGGCATTGTAATCGGCGTGCAATGGCGTGCCGTTGATATGTGTTTTTAGGAGGAGGAATTATGAGACGGTTTGTGAGTGTAGGACTAGCACTCGTGCTCCTGGCAATCGTTGCCGCTCCGGCATTTGCCTGGGAGTTCTCAATGAAAGGCGAGACTGAGTGGCGGTATCGGTACTGGACCAGGACCGGAAACCGGGACATCTTCGGGTCCATGGACAGTAGCGCCGTGGACTTGGGGATCAACCATCTGAAGACTTTTCCCACGAAAGGTGCGAACACGAGAGGCGGAGGTAGCATCGGCGTGTTCGCGGGGGAAAACTGTTACGGCACGGAGATGGACCTCGCGGATATGAAAATGGAGCTTTTCCCCGTGATCAAGGTCAATCCCGCGATAAAGCTCAGTATGGGGGTGAACCTGACCTCTTTGGGCATCTGGTCCGATGGACAGCCCTACGCTCCCCCTGGAGGGAACGTCGGTTACGTCAACAATCTGTATGCGATGGTCGGCGATCCGCAAGTCGCGACCAACGTGCCGAATACGTTCGTGACGCTGGAATGGCTCAAGGTAGGCATTAGAACGCCCATGCTGGATTTCAGCTTCGGGTATAAAGGTACGGCATTCGGTTTGGGCCTTTGGAAGCACAAGTGTCAGAGTTCGTCTGCGTCTTTCGGCGTATCAGCCAAATACGGACCTTTCTCGATTGAATTTGCCCCCTACTTGGCCCGGACCGGTTCCGACTGGAAAACCACGACGTCGCGAAATGAGGGCGCAGGTTCGCAAGAACGCCATCTGGGGCGCAGAAACTACTTTCTCGCGTACGTGGGCGGTGTCTCGTACATGAGCGGGCCTCTCATCCTACAGTTCTATTCCGACTCGTACCGGCAGAACACCGCGCCCCGGGTCAACGCACGCGGTGCGGCTCTCAACGCGCCGGCCCAAGCACCAGCACCCGACGTGATGAGATACCGTTTGGGATTCGCAGCAAAGTACTTCAATGGCCGATTCTTCTTTAACGGAGACATCTTGTCGTTCAACCAATGGGCATCGGGCCCAGGTAGCACGGACTATTCGTCTTCACCGTATACGACCACGAACAATCCGATTTTGCAGAAAATCGGCGCTGATAAGGGGGCCTATCTTTACGGCGTGGAAACAGGTGTGCTGTGCGGTCCCGGCAAGGTGACGCTCTCTTACGTGCGTGCGACAGGCGACGATCCGACCACTCGTAAGACCAGCGAAGACGCAATGGATGGCGATACGATTGCCACATCCTGCGTCATGAAGGAGTGGGGCTATCTGATGTACTACATGTACGGCACGGGTGATGGGTTTAACGCTGCAGGTGAAGGCAATCCCACCAATTTTCAGCACGTAGGTGGCAGGCTTGACTATGCGGTAGCAGCCAACCTGAACGTGTTCGGCGTGTACTCGGTACGCGTGGCGTGACGTGCCCGGGGCATACCGGCTCGGCGGAAACTATAAGGACGGTCTGCAGTTGTGGACGAACAAGGACCTGTGGACCGTACAACAAGGCGGACTTGGCGCCGGGCATGACTTACCCGTTCCGGACAGCGCCCGCGACATCGGCTGGGAAGTGAATGCGGGCGCAAACTGGAAGCTTCTTGAGAACTTCACGTGGAACACCACGTTCGCATACTGGCAGCCTGGCACGTGGTGGTCGTACGCGTATCCGAACACCGCGAATATTTACAGGTTAGCGGCAGGGGCAGCCCTCGCAGCAAACCAGACCAACGCGATCTATGGCGCGGGTCGAGCGATTGACCCCTTGATGGCAGTGGAGACAACCCTACAATTCAACTTTTAATGCATAACATTTCGGAGGCGGCGTCTGTCGCCGGTCTGTGTGATGTCTCGCACGGGCCGGCGATTTCCTCCCAATCCAGGCGCCGCCTCCACCCTTTTTTTGCCTCCCTTCATTTGATGCCCAGAGCTTCTTCAAGTCAGCCCCATCGTGAAAAATCCTCAAGCGCATTGACAATGATGGTCCCACTCCACAGGCTTTAGTTAAGAGGGTGATTCGGGTGATACGGTGCGCGGTCCCCTGAAGGAAAATGGGACGGTCTTGCTCCGAGGGAAGTGGAAGAGACTACCTGTGTACCCTGGGGCGCACGGAATGGTATTCCGCAGGAGGTAATGACCGTGGGGAACCCCATCGTTCGGGTTTTCTTCTCCACCGCCCCTTGGAAAGGACATCTTGAGTGACTTCCGTTATCAGAGGTACTTGCCCAGAGGTGAGCCTATGCAATCGTTTCTCATAACGCTCCGGATTCTGATGCTCGCTGTCGCTATGGTCGCGTCTGTGGGACTTCATAACGGGATTGCCGCGGAGGCGGACTTTTCGTACGATGACTACGGGAAAGTCCTAAAAGCGTTTGTTGACGATCGCGGCATGGTTGATTACCAGGGGCTGAAAACGAATCCCGGGGCTTTGGAGGGGTTCACTTCTTCTGTATCCCATTTCGATCGCAAGAACTATGACGGATGGACTGAGAAAAAGAAGATCGCTTTCTGGATCAATGTCTATAATGCGTTTACCTTGAAAGCGATCATAGACCACTATCCCATCCAGTCGTCCTTTTTCAAATCCTTTGTGTATCCCAAGAACAGCATTAGGCAAATCCCCGGAGTGTGGGACAGACTGAAATTTCCGGTTATGGGACGCGAGACGACCCTCGACGAGATAGAACATCGCGTCCTCAGGGCAAAATTTCACGAACCCAGGATTCATATGGCATTGGTCTGTGCAGCCATGGGGTGCCCACCGCTGAGAAATGAACCATACGTCTCCGCGAAACTCGACGAGCAACTCGACGATCAGGCTCGACGTTTCTTGGCCAATCCCCACAAATTCCATGGAGACCGCAAAGCCGGCAAGGTATACCTTTCGCCGATCTTTCAATGGTTTGGTGACGATTTCATCGGGAAGTACGGCACGGACAAGCAGTTCCCCAGTTTCTCGGAAAAAGAGAGAGCGGTGCTAAATTTCATCAGTCACTATGTTGATGCGCGTGACAAGGATTACCTCACGCAGGGAAGCTACTCTCTCGAGTATCTGAAGTACGATTGGTCGCTCAACGAGAAAAGAAAATGACCGATGTCAGGAAAGGGAACCTCATGGCAAATGGGGTCTGGCAATATGCGATCACATGTGAACTCCCAGGACCTGGAGTGTCACAACGAGCCATGAAAATGGCACCCTGTCCAGCGACCAACGGGAGCTGGCAAGTGCCTGAAGTTCTTGGGGATGGGGGTTTGGGGGAAGGCCCTTCTTTCAAGAAGGGCCTTCCCCCAAAAAAATGCATCTACATAGGAACACCGATCATCACAAGGACAAAGAGGTATTTCTCGTGATTGACTCTGAATCTACTCAGTCATCGTTCGCGCGCTCGGCACAGGAGAAGCTCGAGGTCTTGCCTGACGACAGGCACAACAGAGAGCTTGTGTCGAATGTCCATCCTGCCGACTGGATGAATCCCGAGCCCCGCGGGCGGTACAATCTGGTGGTAATCGGCGCGGGCACGGCCGGACTTGTGTGCGCAGCAGGGGCTGCCGGTCTTGGGGCCAAAGTGGCGGTGGTGGAACGGCATCTCATGGGAGGAGATTGCCTCAATTACGGGTGCGTTCCGTCCAAGGCTCTCATTCGATCGTCTCGAGCGTACGTGGCAATCCGTGACTCGTCGCTCTATGGCATGGACGTTCCCGGACACGCGTCAGTGAATTTTGCTGCGGTAATGGAGAGACTGAGGCGGCTAAGGGCAGGAATCAGCCATCATGATTCCGCAGCACGTTTCAGGGCCTTGGGTGTGGACGTGTTCCTGGGGGAGGGGAGATTCACCGGTCCGGATTCGGTGGAGGTCGCGGGCAAGACTCTCCGTTTCAAGAAGGCAGTCATCGCCACGGGCGCACGCGCAGTGCATCCCAGGATCAAGGGTTTGGCTGAAGCTGGTTTTCTCTCCAATGAGAGCGTGTTTTCTGTTACCGAGCGTCCGGAAAGGCTCGCGGTCATAGGCGGCGGTCCCATCGGGTGCGAAATGGCTCAGGCCTTTCAAAGGTTGGGCACTCAGGTGGTCCTTTTTCACAAGCACGACCACATTCTCGACCGTGAGGATAGAGACGCCGCGGAAATCATCCAGAACCGGTTTATCAAAGAAGGCGTCCTTCTTGTGCTCAATAGCAATCCTCTCCAGGTAGAAACCCGTGAAGGACAAAAGGTCATCCATTTCGAGGCAGCCGGAAAGACGGATTCTGTCGTCGTCGACGCAGTTCTCGTGGGAGCGGGACGGGCCCCGAACGTCGAGCATCTCAATATGGAAGCAGCGGGGGTCAAGTATGACACGCGGCGAGGGGTGTCCGTGGATGATTTCTTACGGACTACCAACCCTGCCATTTTTGCCGCGGGCGACATCTGTATGGCCTATAAGTTTACCCACACTGCCGACGCTGCGGCACGAATTGTCATTCAAAACGCACTGTTCAGAGGATCCAAAAGACTGAGCGCGCTCGTGGTGCCGTGGTGATGTACACCGATCCGGAAATTGCCCATGTGGGCATGTATGAAAGAGACGCGGTCGAAAAAGGTATACCCGTTGACACGTTCGTCAGGCCTCTCGCCGAAGTTGACCGGCCGGTGTTGGACGGCGAAGATGAGGGGTTTGTGAAGATCCATGTGAAAAAAGGAAAAGGCACCATCCTCGGCGCCACGATTGTCGCAGCCCACGCGGGGGAAATGATTAGTGAACTCACCGTTGCCATGGTAGGAAGAATCGGGCTGGGGACGATTTCGGGTGTTATCTACCCGTACCCCACTCAAGTAGAGGCGATCAAACAAGCTGCTGACGCGTATAATCGCACGCGACTCACACCTTTTGTCAAAAGGCTTTTCACCAAGTGGTTTTCTTGGACTCGTTGACCGAGAAGCTTGTGATACCGATTCCTGTTCAGCTATCTAAGATGGTGGTGCTGTGGGGCTCCTGAGCTCAGTGATGAGACGGCTTTGCGTCGTCCGTAGCAAGATCCTGAGCCCGCATCTTGTGTGCTTTCACGTAAGTGACTCTGGTCTGCTGGCGGCATGCCTCTGAAGCGGAGCCAGGCCGTTCGTAGCGAAAGAGGTTTGCCGCCAGTATTGTACGCTTGAAAACGCATTGGTTTTACTCTTTCGAAAGCGAATGGGTATGACTCACTTCATGAATGACTGAATGAATTCCCGAACCTCTGCCTTTGTCCGGAAGATCCCGAAATGCCCTTCCAGAAGGACATCTGCCTCCAGGCTCACCAGCTTTGCCAAGGAGTCTTGATACTGCTTTTCATCAGAGAGCAATGCAGGATGGATCGGACCGTGTACGTCTTGGCCGAAGAGCACGAGCTGGTGGTCAAGCTCGGTAGTATACACCACCGAACCCGGTGAATGACCGGGCCAGTGGATGGCCTTCACGCTGCCACTGCCGATCTGAATGGTTGATTCTTCGCTCTGAAGTTTGATGTCAATAACGAGCGGGGTGAATCGGGCCCCATACCATGAGGCAGCAGTGACTTCACTGTCACCGGCTTCCAGGTACACCGCATCCAATTCATGGGCCACGATGCGGCATCCAAAGTCGTTTCTCACGCCTTCTGCACCACCGGTATGATCGAAGTGGCAGTGGGTAAGGAAGAGATACGCAAGTTCCACACCCGGGGGTAGGCATGCAGCGATGTGTTTCTTCAGGAGCGAGTGCCCGCGGCCGGTTCCTGCATCGATCAGAGCGGCTTGGTCGCCAAACCGTATGAGGTAGATCGCGGCATCTCCCGGATCCGTCAGCCCGCCGCCTCCTACTTGCCAGAGATTCGGCTTGATTGTCTTGCTCACGCCAGCCTCCTATTCTGCAATGTCACACGTTCTGCTCATATTCTCCAGAAGGTCGAAAAACTCGCCTGTGCTTATGGGCTTGGAAATGTAACCGTCCATGCCCGCCCCAAGGCAGCGGTCTCTGTCGCCTTTGAGCGCATGCGCGGTCATCGCTATGATAGGAATGTGGCCGCCCTGGATCTGTTCGCGCTCCCTGATGGCCTTCGTGCACTCGAAGCCGTCCATTTCCGGCATTTGTACGTCCATAAGGATGAGATGAAAATCATCAGTCTCCCACGTGTGCAAGGCTTCTCTCCCGTTCTTCGCGAGCGTCACCGAATGACCCATTTTCTCCAGCAGTCGCTCTGCAACCTTCTGATTGATCGGATTGTCTTCCGCGAGGAGAACCCGAAGCCCACGCTGACCCCGACGAATAGAGCGCTGTCCCCTCAGGGGCTGACGACCTGAAACATCCGCTGGCTCTCGCAAGACCATGGAGAGAGTGCGCGGAAGTTCTCCCGGATTGACGGGCTTGAGCACATACGCAGCTATTCCCGGAGCCGTGCGGATCGAGGCATCACTCCTCTCCTCCGCGGTAGTAAGCATGATCACGGTAGAATGTCTGGCCTTGGGAACATCTTTCAAACGCCGAGCCAACTCAAATCCGTCCATTTCCGGCATCACGGAATCGGTGAGCACAAGCGCAAAGGGCCTCCCGCATTGGCAGGCATCTTCCATGGCATCCAGCGCTGCGTTGCCGCTATCTACTACGGTGGGCTTCATACCCCACGAGCGCAAGGCCTCTTCCAAGACCTGCCTGTTTGTGGCG
The DNA here is from genome assembly GCA_963760985.1 of uncultured delta proteobacterium. GTDB lineage: Bacteria > Desulfobacterota > Desulfomonilia > Desulfomonilales > Desulfomonilaceae > JACRDG01. Next base: position 163,933 of record CAVXFM010000010.1, read on the forward strand.
TTGTCATCGACCACCAGGATCGGCAAGCCTTTAAGGTCTGAAGCGTCACCTGTCGCGGACACCAAATGCCCTTGGGGCTGAAGCCCGAGGTCAATCGTAAAATGGAAATGCGTGCCCTTGCCCTTCTGACTCTCAACCCACAGCCGCCCACCCATGCCGCGGACTAACGCCTGAGAGATAGCAAGGCCGAGACCGGTTCCTCCAAATCTTCTCGACGTAGACCCGTCGGCTTGTTCAAACGCCTCAAATATCTTCTCCTGCACTTCAACGGGAATGCCTATCCCCGTATCCGAGACGCAGAAATGCAGCCGAGCTCCCTCCGCATTCTTCCGTTCCAACTCGGCATGCACGGCGACTTCACCTTTTTCGGTGAACTTGATCGCATTTCCTGCCAGATTAAGCAAAACTTGGCGGATTCTTCCCGGATCTCCGACGACCGCGTCCGGAACGTCAGGGGCAACGTGGCAAATAAGCTCCAGATCCTTCGCATGAGCCTGGATCGCAATCAGGGCCATGGTATCCGCGATCGTGGTACGCACGCTAAAATCCGTCTTTGCCACTTCCAGCCGTCCAGCCTCAATCTTGGAAAAGTCCAGAACGTCGTTTATGATCTTGAGAAGCGAATCTGCCGAGATCTTGATCGTTTCCACGTATTCGTGCTGCTCCGCGGTAAGTCGTGTGTTGAGTGCGAGTTCTGCCATCCCCAACACCCCGCTGATGGGAGTGCGAATCTCGTGGCTCATGTTGGCCAGGAATTGAGTTTTCGCACGTGCCCCGGATTCGGCGGCATCTTTGGCTTGTCTGAGTGCTTCCTCGGTTCGTTTTCGCTCGCGAATTTCGCGTTGCAAATCTTGGTTGGCCGACACCAGCTCTGCTGAGCGTTCCGCTACGGTGACTTCAAGAATCGTCCTAAAGCTCCGTTGCACTTCTACGAACCTGTCAGCCAGGGCTAATGAGAAAAAGATGCCCTGCCACACATACGCTACTTTGACCAACTGGACTAGGATGGGATTGAACGGCAAGAAACCGACCAGAACGCATGCACCGGCAATAGCCACCGCGGGGAAGGGTAAGTGAGCCAGGAACAAGTATCGCGCATGAGTTTCGCCCTTGTACCACATCAATCCAAGTATCACCGTAAGAGCGGACGCAAGAAAAGGAGCGAAAGTCATCATTAGGTAGTTGCCCACGTAGAAGTTGACCAAGTACAGAATAACGAGCGCAACAGCGGCGAGCAACAATATGTCGAGCAACCGGTACAAGAAGGGATATCTGCGCCTCGCGTCCATGAAGGACTGGACAAACAGAATATTGCACACACGGCCGGCTGAGAATGCCATGGTAAAGAGATGCAGCAGATTCGCCTGATGGCGGAATAAGGAGATCCGCGGAACCATGTCATCCCACGCCAACTGGAAAATACACACAAAGATAAGCAGCAAGATGTAGTAAATGTAAGCGCTCTGCTTGAGAATCGACCAAGCGAATATATTATATATAATGAGGAATCCCATGATCCCGTAAAAACAGCCGAACAGAAAAAATGTTTGCCGTTTACCGCTGCGATAAGCCTTGGCGCTCAACACGGAGATGGGAACTCGCATCGCGGTATTCGATTGTACGCGCACGAAAAGAGTCTTTGTTTCGTGAGGGGCAAATCGGAGTTCAAGAATCGCGCCTCGATCCCCCACGGCCTTGTCCGGGGGTGGCATGAGGGCTCCCGCACGATACCTTTCAAAATGGTGATCGTCCTCGGAGCTTACAAAAAAGTCAACGTGATCGAGCCACTGATTGTCGAGTACGACATAAAATGTCTGGGGTGTGACATCAAAATTTGTTTTGGAGAGCTTGAACCAGTACACCGACCGCGTGTGTCCCAAGCTCGGTACCGGTCGGTTGCTCGCAAGGAACTTTTTCGACTGAATGCTCTCGATGGTTTCCGAGCGGGTCTTGTCCTCATACATCTCGAGAGTGGATGTCTCTGCGGACATCTTGTCTGTGGGGTCACCGCGGGGTGGTGTTTGGCCGCCACGCGCAGGGGTGAATGTTCCACAGCAGCTCAGAAGCACTATGGCTATTATTATTCGGCGCAACCGTTTTCTCCAGGAATGACAAGCCTGTCGTCTATTTTCGCGGACCATTGGGTCAAAGAGTGGCAGCACTATTCTTTCTCTCGCGACAAAAAAAGTTGCTGCGCGGATACTCAAAAAAACCGGCACACGTAAAACGTGTCGTCACATCGATCGGAAGGGCTTGTTCTGCCTGCCCTCAGCGTGCCTCAGGGCGTGCGTTCGGTCAAGCACAATCCTCGTTACGGGAGTGCTTCGAAATGCACAACCAATTGCTTGATATGCTGGTTCCTGAATGCTTCCCAACGCTTGTTCGCGAAATGATCGAGGAACAGTCCGGAGATGAGAAACACGGGCACGTACACACCGATGGCCACAGCCGGGACCTCGGGTAGTTTCTTCGCTCAGGCCCTCCTCACCATGGCCAAACGAATAGCGCACATCCCGATGCCAAATACCGTGACTACCCATATGGGCACGAACAAGTTTGCGATGAATTGCGTCACTTCTGCCAGCAGGATGTCCACTGTCGCACCTCTCTTGCCATCTTCGTCATCCTATCCGTCATTGTACAAATCAGGATAGAGCTTTTTGGCACAGTCGGGACACACGCCGTGGCTGAAGTGGGCCTCGGAATGATTGCTAATGTATGATTCAATTTGTTGCCATTCGCCGTTGGCATCCCGAATTCTCTTGCATGACGAACAGAGGGGTAAAAACCCGGAGAGCCTCTTCACCTGCATAAGAGCGTTTCGCAAGTCCGCATTAGCCGACGCCAGTGCGCATTGAAGCTCTACAATCCTTTGCCCGCTCCGAATGCGCACCTTGAGTTCGTTATGGTCAAACGGCTTCACCACGTAATCGTCCGCGCCCGCGGCCAGTCCTGCGACGATGTCCTCTTGGGAGCCTTTGTGCGTGAGGAGGATGACGTACACATAGCGATTCGACCCGGAGAGAGAGTCTCGTACTCTACGAACGACGTCGATTCCTTCCATCACGGGCATGATCCAATCCAGGATGGCCAGGCGAAGGTCGTCATCGGATTCAAGCGCTTGCCACGCGTCTTCACCGTTGGAGACTTCGACCACATCGTGTCCCCAGCCCCTAAGAGCTTGTCTCAGCACGTTTCGACTGAACGTCTCGTCCTCGGCAACGAGAATCTTCATTCTCTTTACTCCATTTTCTGACTGTTACTGCCCTGACCAAGAGACTCACGGGGCTCGGAAAGACGACACACCGCAGGGTCACGAGTAAGGGTTCGAAAGGCACAATTTCTCGTCAGTACCCGAGTTCCTGTACGCGGCGTGTCAAGGCGCGGAGTTCCGCATCCAAACGGGACAGCAGTGAATGAATGGCTTCCTTGTCCGGCTCTTTTGCCATCTGCTCCATCTCTTTCGCGAGACCCGAAAGACGATCCGCTCCGAATGTGGCAGAGCCACCCTTCAAGCTGTGTGAGAGCTTTCCCAATTGTTCCCAGTTCTCGGACTGCGCCGCGGAGCGCACATCTGCTACCAGGCCCGGAGTGTGCGAAAAGAAGAGATGTACCATTTCTCTTAAAGTCTCCTCGTCCCCGCCCAAACGATTCCGGAGCGCTTCCAAATTGAACATGCTCCGATCTGAAACAGACGATTCCGTGAGCCGGGGTTTTTGGGACGCGCGGGTTCTTGCAGGACCTTCACCGCGGCGCGAAGGCACAAATCGTCCCAGCACCTTCAGCAATTCCGAAGTCTTGATGGGTTTCGAGATATATTCATCCATGCCCGCTTCCAAGCATCTCTCTCTGTCTTCGGTGAACGCGTGAGCGGTTTGCGCGATGATGGGAATCCGTCCCGAAGTCTCTGTGGCTCTAATGATCCGCGTGGCTTCCCACCCGTCTACTTCAGGCATCTGGATGTCCATCAAGATGAGGTCGAATGGTTGGGCACCAAAAGCCTCTGCAGCCTCTCTTCCATTTGACACGACCACCACGTCGCATCCCAGCTTCTTTAAGACCTCCACGGCTACGGCCTGATTGAAAACGTTGTCCTCAGCCAAAAGCACTCGTGTGCCTGTGAAATCAGTCAATGCCATCATCTGTGCCGTGGTAGACGTATTCGTTCGGTCGGTGCATTCACTGGATCTTACACGGACCGTGAAGTGAAACGTGCTCCCTTTTCCCAGCTCGCTCTCTACCCACATATGTCCGCCCATCGCCCTTGCAAGTTGGGAAGAAATGGCCAGCCCCAGCCCTGTGCCTCCATGTTTTCTCGTGGTCGAGGAATCTACTTGCGAAAACCGATCAAACACGGAATGCAACTTCTCCGTGGGAATGCCGATCCCCGTGTCGGACACGGCAAAATGCAGCACGAGCATGTCAGCCACGTGTTCTTGCAGATCCACATGAATGGCTATCTCGCCCCGATCCGTAAACCTGATTGCATTATTCACCAGGTTGAGCAGTATTTGGCGAAGCCGATTAGGATCCCCCCGAACACACTCAGGAACGGCATCACCTACGGAATATCTCAAATGCAAGTCCTTCTCTTGCGACCTCACAGCCAAGAGAGAGTCCGCGCTTGACAGGACGGATCTGAGATCAAAATCTGTCTCGTCCAGATCCAGTCTTCCTGCCTCGATCTTGGAAAAGTCGAGCACATTGTTGAGCAAGGCAAGAAGCGTATCTGCAGCCGACTTGACGATCTCGGCACGTTGACGCTGCTGGGTCGTGAGGTCTGAATCCAACAGCAGTTCGACCATACCCAAAATCGCGTTGAGAGGAGTGCGAATCTCATGACTCATGTTGGCCAGGAATTCACTCTTGGCGCGAGTAGCGGATTCTGCCGCTTCCTTCGATCGTTGCAACAACTCCATGTGTTCCTGCAACTGCCTTGTGCGCTCATCCACGTTCTTTTCGAGGGTCCTGGAATGTTCTTCCAGATTTGCCTGAGAGTCTACCAGCTTACGAATCATGTCACGTAAGGAAGCCCTCATGTGGTCGAGGTCCCTGTACAGTCTTCCTATCTCGTCATCCCTTCCCCAGGAAATTGCCTTGTCGAGTTGGCCTCCGGCGATTTCCGCGGCTGCCTGGCCTAATTGCCGCAAAGGAATGAAAATGTTTGCACGCAACACCCAAAGGAGCCCGCCGAAGAGAGTGAGAATGATTGCTCCCATCGACAAAAGGTAGTACTTCAGGCCACTCCACACGGCCTCGCGAATCGGCGAGCGTGACAGAGTTATCTTGACGTGTCCGATCTCTCGGCGGTACATCCATATCGGGCTCGCTACGGTGACGAATCCTCCCACATCAGCAGAAGGCTCCGCTTCCCCGAAGAAATGAGATCGGCTCTTGCTCACGATGACCCTGTTTTTGGAGCTGACTTCAATATGTAACACGATGGGCTCGTGACTGACCAAACCGTCCACGAGTTCCGACAGCCGCGCCCGGTCCATTTCCCAGAGAGGCTTGCGCATGGCCGTTGCCATCATGTCCAGTATCCTCTCAGAGCGGGCCTCTAGTTGGCGCTGCGCAAGCTGATAACGAGACCACAACTCCAACGCACCGACACCCACCATAAAAGCCAAAATGAGGGCAGCGGTTTGCCACGTGATGCGAAAAACCAGGCTTCGAGACCGAGAGATCGGTTTCATGGCCTCTCCGGGATCGCGGTAACGCCATACTTGCCCCACAGGAGGGATGAATATCCTGCCTTGTCCAGTGCGGCTAAAATGGACATGATCTCCTGGGGAGTCGGTATTGAGCCGGTGCGAACCAAAACGGTGTGTCGGTACTCCTGTTCCACTTTGTCTGAAATGAGCAGGCGCGGAATAAGCGCGGGGTGGTCACGTAAGAAACGTACGGCATAGGATTTCGTGACAATGGCTATGTCTGCACGACCTGCCAGGACTGCATGAATATTGTCTTGATGTGAGGCGGTAACTCGCATGTGAAAACGCTGCGATAACACACCGGGGTCGGTCTCGAATCCGGCCAGCGGGTAATGGTATCCCAAGTAACCAAGCAACGTCTTGCCTTTGAGGGTGTCAAAATACTGCTGCGTCTTATCCGGGGCTGTGCGAGTCACGTAGACCTCACTATCTTTGAGGAAGGCTCTGGAGGGTTCCATAGGCCTGTCCTGCCAGCCCCACTCTTTGCGCTCGAAAAAAACCACGTCGAAAGCGCGATCGTCGAAGTCCTTGTATCTTGTCACCGACGTGGTGGGCACGAACACAAAGTGGTATTTAGACTGGAAAGCGTTCAAGAGTGCTACGAGATCGAGAGTGAGCCCTGTGAATTTTCCAAAAGCCTCTTCGACATAGGGCGGAAAGTGATACCCACCAATCTTGACAATCCTGCCATCGCCGATTGGCGCAGGAGAGGTTGTTCCACAGGTTTCTCCTGTCGATTCTTTGGGTGGGCAAGCCAAGGTCTTACTCATCCCGTATTTTCCTAACAATATTGAGATGTACCCGGCCTGGTCCATTTGATCGAGAAGCGTGTTAATTTCGTCCACCGAAGGCTCGATGTGCTTTCGCACGAGAACCGTATGGTGATACGTCTGCGCGATTCTGTCAGAAACGAGCAAGAGGGGAATCTGCGCGGGATGGTCCCGAAGATACTTTCGCAAATAAGATTGGGTGACCACTGCGATGTTCGCGCGTCCTGCGATGACTGAGTGAATGTTCGCCTCATGGGAGATGGTCGTTCTCGCATTAAATGCTTTGAGCAAATACGCAGGGTCCGCATTGTACCCTGCGAACGGGTAATGGTATCCCAAATATACCCGCAGGGATTTTCCTTTGAGGTCGTTAAAATATGCTTGCGTTCTGTTAGGAAGCGTCCTCGCTATGAAGACTTCGCAGTCCTCGGCATATACCCTCGATACATCGACAGGCACATCCTTCCAACCCCAATCAACGCTTTCAAACAAGATGGCGTCATACATTCCGTCGGCGAAATCCTGGTATCGTCGCATAGAAGAGGTGGGAACGAATTCAAAACGATACTTGGACTGAAATGCATTCATCATTTCGATCAAATCCAGGGTCAATCCGGTGAACTTGCCTGACGCTTCCTGGACGTACGGCGGGAAATCTGTACCCACCAATCCGCACAATTTTCGGAGCCGGTTTTTTGCCGGAATCCAGAGGTGCAATGCCATCGGCCGAATCCGCACCTCGGACTCCGACGATTACAAGGGAGATCAAACCCATCAAAAATACCGAGAGCAGTCTACTGACAAATTTCATTTTTCGCCCGGACAGACTCATGTGATGAACAAAAGAAATCCTTCGACCGTCGCAATTTCCCAAAACTTTGGAAGAGATAATAGCCGCCTGCTGTGGCCCGCTTCCACTCCTCATAGTGACAGATTCCCGTCTCACTGGCAACCCCGTTTCTGTTTGCATACATCCTCGGCTGAATTTACGCGCGGTTCTTCTTCGCGCTCGACGAACCTGCAAATGACTCTTCGTAGGGGATTCTCGGACCGGGAGATAAAATCGTTGAGCAAGAGATGACGCAAGGCCGTCTCATCCCTTCGCTCATGAGACCCCGGCCACGATCCTGCTCGTTTGGACGCGAATCGCTCTCACGCATGACACTGCCATTCTCAGCTTGGCCCGGGGTGACGGTGTGAGACAGCAACGTCGTCGTCAAGTCCCACCCACGGGATGCCCCGGGAGTGAGACGGTCTCGGACGAGACTTTTGGTACGCACCCAATTCAGTAGCGTCACGCCGAGTGCCTGAAAGCCTCAGCGCTCCGGTGGGGGCCCGTTGCGATCAGTGCACGTAGTCGCCGGATTGTATCACTCCCCTGGGCAATCGAGCCGCGAAGGCCCTCAGTCGCTTCCTCAGGAGATCTGTCTGATCGGATTCCACGGCATAGAATGTCACCGTGTCGCCTCCGACTGCCACGTTCTCCTGCAAGCTCCACTGTCCCAGCGGAATCCACCGGGCGGGCAACGAGGACTTCCCTGTGAACCATGACCTGTAAAGGATTGCGATCTTAACGCCTTCCTGTTGAGTCACGGAACTGATGAAACCGGTTCCAAAGGTCCCATTACGTATTGCCCGGAACACCTCGAGGTCCGCCAATCCTGCCAGGTCGCAGCACTTGAGGTCAGCAAGAAAATTGATTGCGCCGATGTCGTTGGCTGCGACAGATTCTCTTTCGTAGTAGGTTTTCAAGAACAAGCCCATCTGATACTGCTGTTCGAACACATTTGAGCATGCCATGGGGGTGTACAGCACTGATGCAGAGGCGCGTGAAAACAGGCGAACAGGATTGACTATCACCAACAGAACTAAGACACATACGCCAGCAATAATCGCCTTGGAGGTTTCCAGGGGCCAGCTCTGGAGCAGTAGATTGCTCAGGGCCAGACTCAAGAAAAGGACCCCCGCGCCAACAATGTAAGCCTCGTACCGATAAAACGCCCCCATCCGAGCAAAAAACACGTGCTGTAGGGTCATACCGATGAACAGCAGGAGCATCATGGTATGTTCGCTCCACATTCCGCGGTCTGCGTTCCTTTCCCGCACAATACGAACTGTCAGCAGCACTACTGCAGCCACTACGAGAAATCGTACATGCCCCGCGGAAACGAACTGGGTGATTCCGTTCTGCAAAAAAAGAATCACCGCCCCAAGTGACGGATGTGCCGGCATTCTCCCGTTCAACAGAATTGGAGCTGGAATGAAGGGCCAACCATGAGCCGCGGAAATCAGCCCATACACGCTGAGAGGCAAGAGCGACGAGAGGCCCACCAGCACTGAAACCAGGAAGAGACCGCGCAGTACAAGGAGCAACGTCGCTACACACACCAGGAACAGCCCTTCATAACGGGACGCGGTTAACAGCGCGGCCAGGATGCACAACAAAGGTATGCCCGAGGCACTGGGCAACCCCTTTTGAGCCAATGTTCGCGCACACATTGTGATGAAAAGGATGGTAATGAGCAGGTGCAGAATATGCTCTTGACCGCTGATGATCATTGCAGGCAACGGAGTAAAATACAGAAAGGCCAACAAGACGAGAAACCCTATCAAGGGCCTCACACCTTCCGACAGGAGCAGGAAATGAACGACACAGAGGAGCAGGGTGGCTGAGATACCATTCAGGACGAGCGGCACCATCTCGGCTGAGCCGAGCACGCGATACACACCGGAAATCAGGAGAGGCCAGGCAATCGACGATACCGAGGAACTGAAAGCATAAGGCGTCACGCCCCATGTCAGATTCTCGGCAAAGTGCTTGGCAGTGGCCATGTGAATGTACGCATCGTCCAATGGATAGACGAAGCGACCGCCTGTTTCTCGGATGACAAGACTTACCAACACCAAGGTTATGGCCCATAGCGCCACGACGGCCAACCCCAGGCCCACATGCCGTCCGAAACTACGCTGTCGAGGGAGGGAGGCTGCGGGCTGGGCTTGTATGTGGTCTCTCATCGCCTTTGAATCTCACTCCCTCACCTTAATTGAAGCACAGGTATGATTTTGCCTCTGGCTGGCCGCAATTCAGGCTCATCCCCAAATGGTTAACAGGACCTGTAATTCCCGGAAATTGTGCAGGAGCCTGTCGTGTGACCCTCAATCATGACGACAATCGTGTGAGTTCGGGCCTACCCCAACCATTTCGGCACGACAGCCTCGTTCCCAAGAATCTGACATAGTACGCCCTCTCTTAGGAAACTGCTGCCGAAAGCCGTCGGAACCGAGTTCATGGTGTCACGTTGTCGCGAAAACATTGCGTCACGCCACAGCTTTCCCCTGCGGTCTCTCGTCGACCCCATCAACGTGGTCTTGATTTTCGAACTTGGGAGCGACTTTATCATAGACAAGCACGCGCCTGCAACAGTAGGATACATCAGCATGGAGTTGCGACCTGTTGACGTTGCTCGCGAACGAGAAACGCGAAATCGGCGCATGGTGCGAATTACTGTGGTATCGGGACCAAGCCGGAGATTTGGTGCCCTATTTTGCCGGACTTGAACCTAGCCTGGGTGACAAAAAAACACTGGTGCCGTGACTGAAATCTCTCAGCCAATGTGGTTGTCCGGACTCGAGGTCACCGTATCCTTAGATTTCACGGGACATTGCACAAGCATGACGAGACCTGGTATACACGTCTGAGCGCTTGATACCCATAAAGAGCAGTCCCCTATATATGACGCAAAGCCTTTCATCCACTGGAGAAGGAACGAATTCAACGATCACTCGAGCTTGCATGTGGGGTCTCGCCGGAGCCTGCATTGCGACGGTACTGTTGCATTTGCCGTTGAGTGTGTACCCGGTGGGACGAGATCAGGGGGCATGGCTGACCGGCGGGATGGCTTTGAATCGTGGGAAAGTCTATTTTCGTGATTTCATCTACTTCGATCTTCCCGGGGCATCTGTAGCGTATGCCTTGGCCCTCAAAGTGGTGCACAATCCCAGATGGGCGGTAACGCTCGTCGCGGCCACCGCCACTGTGCTGACCGTAATAGCGGTGTTTTTGCTTGTCCGTGAGACGGTGGACCAAAGGACTGCCCTTTGGGCAGCTTGGATCACTGCATGCTCATGGCCGATCATCACCAATTGGTGGGCCATCGCCCACAAAGACTACCTGGGGATGAGCTGGATACTTGCGGCCACGTGGTGCGCCGTGTGTTCCACGAGGTACATAAGGCACACAAAGCGGTGGCTCTTCCTCAGCGGTCTTTTCGTGGGCATTGCCATGGAGTTCAAACCTACCCACGCGATCGTGCTACCATTCCTGGTTCTTGCATTGGCGGTTGATGCGGTCAAGCACCATTCTGAGGCACACGCGGTGTCAGAGCGTTCCGAGAGTCCTTGGCTTGCCGCAAAGACTTGGGCAGGCCAGTGCGGGGTCTTGATGCTCGGCACCCTGGCCTCGTTCTTGCCGCTGCTCCTGTATCTCATTGCAAACGGGGCGATGAGAGACGCATATGAGTGCCTGTGGGTGATAGGGCCGGCGTACATGGGCCTGTATAGAAGTTCCCTTCTCAAGACCTGGGAAAACATCGGCACCATACTGCCATATCGTTTCCCCGCTCCGTTGCTGGCCACATCGGCCGCAGGGGCTCTCATCCTCATGATTCCCAGGACCAGCCCTCGCGGTTACTGGCTCATAGTGCCGGGGCTGGCCGCTCTGGGAGGGTACCTTGTCCAAGGTCGCGGGTGGGAATACCACTTTCACCCTGCCATGGTGATGATCTACGTGTACGCCGGCGTTGCCATGGGGTGGGCCTGGAAGCGAAAAGCCGCCAAGGCGTTCACCTCAGGCTGGTTTCTGCGAGTGGCATGTGCGATCCTGTTCGGCGCTGCCGTGGCATACTGGGGGGTGATTGCCCTGAGTCAGTCGAGGTATGCTCAGGTGGAGGTTCCTGTATGGCTAGGACGCGTGCCGCGGCAGGTGTACTCTAAGAACCAATTCCACCACAACTTGGACTACCCCAACCCACTGGTGAGCGAGCAACTCGCGGCGTGGATTGCCTCAAAGACAGATCCTTCCGACAAGATCCTCGTCTGGGGCCTTGAGTGCCAGATCTATGCACTGGCGCACAGAATGTACGCTACGCAGGCTCCATTCCACATGCTGCTCACGGGCGCTGCCGCGCGCCAAGCCCTCGCGTGGCAGGTCTCACAACAGAAAAGGTTCATGAGGCTGCTCGAGAGTGAACGACCCGTCTTTTTCATCATCACGACACGGGACGCAAATCCTGTCGAGCCTGTACCATCAAATACCCAGCTTTCACGAGTGCCAGGGCTGGAGAAGTTCCTTCGAAAGAACTACTCGCTGGCGGGCACGTTTGAACGATTCATTGTGCTGAAACGCCTCGAAACCAAATAATGCCGAGGGTCCTTCCCCCGAGTGGGGCCAGTGCGCGTTCGCGTGAGTCGCTCGGCCGGGGCCTCTTCACCTCCTCGGTCGGTGACATGTCCGCTTCCGTGGCGATTTTGTAGTCAGGAAAATGAGTAGCGAGGGTTTTCCCCCCCATGAACAATTGTTCCGGTAAGGTCGCATCCGGCCCTGTCCGATGTCCGCCCGCCAGAGCCTGCACGCGCACGGTGCCATCGGAAAAGGCACGAATCTCCTCACTTGAACGCGATACTGCGTATGGGACTCCTTTTTCCGGTTCTGCCGTTTCCATCCGAAGATGCTCATATCACCTGGTTTTGTCGCATTTCCCCGATCTGGTCCCCTGTGTATCCTATCTCATGAAGGATTTCCTCGGTATGTTCTCCGTGCTCCGGAGCCGGCCGTCTGCAGGAAGCCGGAGTGTCACTGAAATCCCAGGGAAAACCTACCATCTTTGTGGCGCCGTGCACGGGGTGATCGAAATACACAAAGTAGTTATTGGCCAGAGCTTGGCTATCATTGGACACTTGCGTGGGCGTCTGCACAGGGGTGCTGATGCAGCCTGCTGCCGTCAAGATCTCCAACCATTCGCTCCTTGGCCTGGTAGCAAATTGTGCATCGAAGAGGGCCACCAGTTCCCGCGCGTTCTTGCCGCGGCAACTCTATGGTGACGAACCTGGGGTCATTGGCAAGATGCCCCACACCGAGGGCTTCGCACACCTTCGGCCAATACAGGTCCGGCTGCAAGTGGGCAATAGCTATCCATTGGCCATCCTGACAGCGATAGTGGTTGTAAATGGCGTTCCCGGCCTGCGCCCTGATCTCTCGGGGAAACTCGTTGCCCAAGATCGCCGGGGCAGACATGATGAGGCCCAGAGTGGCGATGACGCTTCCCATGAGAGAAGTGTCCACCACTTGCCCCTTGCCGGTTTTTTCGCGTGCGTAAAGAGCGGCAGTAACTCCCCACGCGCAGGCCAGTGCCCCTGCTTCGTCGCCTATTCCCGGGAGGATTTGTGTGGGTGGCGCGTCCTTTTCCCCACAGGCCATCATCAATCCGGAACGGGCAATTCCCGTGTAATCAAAGGAGAGCTCCTTGGCATCCGGGCCCTTGCGACCCCATCCTGATGCGTGCGCGTAGATCAGTCTCGGGTTCCTTGCCAACAGAACCTCGGGGCCTATGCCCATTCGCTCGGGCGCGTCTATGCTCATGTTGTTCAGAAACACGTCGGCAGTGTCGATGAGTTTGAGGAAGATTTCCATCCCCTGCGCATTCTTGAGGTCCACGACAAGACTCCTCTTGTTGCGGTTACAGTGTTCAAAGTAGTAGTTACGACCCTTGAGCCCTACCATGGCTCCGATGATTCTCATGAACCCTCTGGCAGGGTCGCCAGCCTTGGGTTCGATCTTGATCACATCAGCGCCGAGATCGCCCAGACGCATCCCTGCAACCGGGCCTTGTTGGAACATCGAGATCTCGACAACGCGAACGCCTTCAAGAGGTCCTGACATGGTTTTCATCCTTTTTCCCGTATCCTCCGCTCCTACGAATCGAACCTCACCGATCAGGCCGGGTCGCAGGCAAAAAAAAAGAGCGGAGTGTGAACTCCGCTCTTTTTCCTTTATCGTGAGATGGTCACACTCAGGTCACGCAGCTATTCCTTCTAAAGCTAAAAAAGAATGTGTGTGTGGTGTGAGCCATTGTTTTCTCCAAGACCCCTTGTGTACAGGTCGCCGGTCGGTCTGTCAAGATTTTTCTCAGCCTGTTGAGAGGACTGCCTTGCTGATGAGTTCTACGAAGCCTGCGAAGGCACGCCGTAATGGATGGCTCTCAACCTTTGTTCTTCGCCGCGAGCCGCTTGCCTGTCTCAGTAACGAACCACTTTTCGATGTGAAGTCCCAACCACACGATGTGGACGTCCTGGCTTATGCCGAAGCGCTTGGGGTCTACCTCGAGCGCTTCCTTGGAAAACCTCCACAGCTTGTCAGACTCCTTCACGATCGAGTCGTTCAATGACAGAGGCTGCAAGCGGGAATCGTGGCCGAGGATGATTTCCACGATCTCGTCTGTCAGTTTCGGATCGTATCCGACCTGCTCAAGAATCGCCCGGGCTATGCGAGCCCCTTCCACCTCATGGCGGCGGTTGAGCTCCATGTCCTTTTGGCCGGGGCCAAAGGCCTTGACCTGGAGGTCTTCCGGGATCGTCTTCCAGCCCACGTCATGAAGCATGACCGCGGGAAGGACCACCTCCGGATCGCCGCCTTCTGCATCGAGGAGCCTCAAGGCAAATGAGTATGCTATCCGGGTGTGCATTTCGTTGTCTCGTGTTTGCAAATACGGCCGGGCGAGTTTGTAGATCTCCGGGTACGAGTATTCCATTGGGTTCCCTCGGGTCATCCGAAAGGCTTTCATGAGAATGCGATTGAGCGCACGGCTGACAGAGCCGCTGAGATGTCCTCAGCCGAGTTCAAGGGACCGAGACTGAAACGGACGCTCCCACCTGGGCTGGTCTTTAAATCCTCGTGCACGAACGGTGCGCAGTGAAGACCGCTTCGGGTAGCGATATTGAAATCGCCGTCCAGTATAGCGGCGAAATTTCCGGATCAAGATCCTGCACATTGCACGTGAGCAGCGCCACATGGGAGTCAAGGCTGTCCGCGCGGTCCATGGTCACTCTTTTCAGGCAAGCCAGGCCGTCTCGAAGAGTTTGCACCAGAGCCATTTCGTGCGCGCGAATCTCCTCCATGCCGCGCTGAGCGATGTACCGCAAGCCCGCGGAAAGCCCCATAATTCCCAGCACATTGAGCGTGCCCGCTTCGAGGCGATACGGATAGTCGGTAGGATGAGCAGGGCTCCAGGACTCGTATCCGGTTCCGCCGAATCGAGTGGTTCTGATGTCGATTCCTTCACGAAGCACCAGTCCGCCGATCCCCGTAGGGCCCATGAGGGACTTGTGGCCTGTGAACGCCAGTGCGTGGACGTGCATGGCTCGCATGTCAATGGGCATCACGCCCGCACTTTGAGACACGTCAAGAATCAGGGGAATCCCACGTTCCGCGCATTCCCGGCCCACCTCCGCGACGGGTTGGATGGTTCCCAGGACATTGGACACGTGGTTGAGGATGACGAACTCAGTGCGAGAGGTGATGGCCTTTGCCACATCCTGAGGGTCTATGAATCCAGCTCCATCAAAAGGCACGAGAGAAAACGTGATCACCCCTTGATCGCGCAAATGATGGAGCGGCCTGAGCACGGAATTGTGTTCCAAACGGGAGCTTACCACGTGGGTCCCGGGCCTGGTGAGCCCCATGAGGATGGTATTCAGGGCATCAGTGGAATTGTGAGCGAAGATCACACGGTTGGGGTCCTCAGATCCAAACAAGCTGCTGATCTGCTTCCGCACCTCATGCACAAACTGCCGCGCACTGGGCAGCCAGATCATAGCTGCCGCGACCCGGGGATACGCCTAACTGCTGATAGTGCTCACACATTTCCCGAAGGACCTGGGAAGGCTTCGGAAACGTGGTAGCGGCATTGTCGAGGTACACGATGGACGAGTCAGTATCCATAGCCCTGTCAGCACGTCTTTGGATTGGGAAGTCCTGCCATTCGCCGCGCCCCGTGCCGTATGCCTCCGGGGAAAAGACGCTCCAGTTCGAGAATGTTCAAACCCGTTTCCCGTTTGATGTCACGATTCAGCGGGGCCCTGCCGTTGGTGAGATAGTACATGCGGAGGAAACGAATTGCACTCCAGTGGGTTTCGGTAAGTTCTGACAGGCCTGCCTCCCGAGCGAGTTCCTCCGCAATCTGCTCCGTCCAGTTCTCCGGATACACGAGGAATCCCTCTGCGTCGCACACGACTTCCTTGCCCGCGATCGTTCTCGTGACGTAATCCGCAGCGTGTGTGGGGTGCTTGACTTCCGTTCGCGTCAGCTCGTTTCCCCTCCTTTATGCATAGACCGCAACACACGATCCGGAGTTGCAGGCAGGTGACGGATCCGGTCTCCTGAGGTGGCGTCCTGAATGGCAGTGATGATCGCTGCCGATGTAGGCAAGAGCACGAACTCCCCTATGCCGACCGCTCCCAGGGGCCCTCTTTTTCGCGGAGTCTGAATCAGAATGATCTCCATGTCAAATGCGGTCTTCATGGTGGGAAACTTGGAAGTAATCCAATCCTTGGTTTCGCCATGCACGTAGTGCTCCCGCAAGGCCATGCCCGCGCCCATGTCGAGTCCGCCTTCGATCTGCCCTTCGACAATAGTGGGGTTGATGACCGTTCCCGCGTCGACCACCGCGGTCATCTTGACCACGCGGACTTCTCCCGTGTCTGTGTCCACCTCGACTTCCGCCATCTGCACGCCATGGACCCGAGATTCGAACGGCTTCCCTTGGCCTGTTGCCTTGTCGAGGAGCGATGTGTCCGCGACTCTCGTTCCCAGGTACTTGGTCGGTTTCCCCGCGGCAACGAGTTCTTCGTAGTTCTTCGCGCCCGTCTCTGCCATGGCTTGCTTGAGGGCCTCAATTGCCTTGACCAGAGCCCCGCCGCTCATATACGTCACCCGGCTACCTGAAGCGGAACTGGAATCCGGAGTACTGTCCGTGTCGCGAGTGATGAGACGGATAGCTTTGCGAGGGATTCCCGTAAGATGGGACGTTATTTGCGTGAGCATGGCGTCATTTCCCTCGCCAGGATCGGAAACAGAGCCGTACACGGTCAGTCCGTCGTCGGGCATGAATTCCACCGCAACGTGAGACAAGTCAGGACCGCCTCTGCCGATGCCGAAGCTCCCTCCGGCAAGTCCCACTCCTCGCCTGAACCTCTCGTTGCGTGTGGCCACACAATCTTTTCGAGCCCGTTCAAAATGGGGTCTGATGGCCTCAAGGCATTTGGGATACGGCCATTCATCCACCACCTGGCCTGTGGAGATCGATTGGCCGGGCTGTACCGAATTCATGACGCGAAAATCGAGCGGGTCAATGTTGAGCCTCGCTGCCAGGAGTTCCATCGCGGACTCCAGCGCGAAATTCACCTGAGGTGGTCCTGCTCCTCGCGCTGCGCCTCCCCACGGGTTATTGGTGTACACGAGCCTGCCCAATGCTTCCACATGGGGTATGTGGTACGATCCACTCAGCATGTACAATGCGCGATTGACGATCGACTGTCCCGCGGACACGTAAGCCCCATTGTCCACGGTAAAATCTATCGCGTATCCTGTGAGCTTTCCTTGTTGATCCGCGGCGAGGCTCACTTTCATGTGGAATGGATGGCGTTTGGTGGTAATCCACATGGACTCCGTGAGGCTGCATACATACCGCACAGCGCGACGCAGGTGAATTGCCGCGGCCGCGGCCAATCCTTCTGCGGTGATGTCCATTTTGATGCCGAACTGACCGCCGATAAATGCCTGTTGGTACCGCATGTTTTCCCACCCAAGCGCATCCTGCAGGATCTTCAGGTGGTAATGAATATTGATGCTTCTGCCTACTACCACCAGTTGCGGTTCCTGCGGGTTGTCCGGATCTTCCTCGAAGTATGCGAGAGAGACTTCCGGTTCCAGCGGTGATTGATGAATGATCTGAGTCGAGAAGTCCGTCTGTACCACCGCGTGAGAATTTTCCAGCGCTGCGTGTGCGTCCCCTTTGATCTGAGGATGGGTGTAGCAAAGGTTCGGCGTGTCCTCATGGACCTGGCAGTTGACCGCAGCCATAGCCTCTTCAGGGGTATGCACCTCCGGCAGAGGCTCGTATACCACGTTCACTGCCTGTGCGCCTGCAAGAGCGTTCTGGGACGTGTCCGCGATCACCGCGGCCACTGCGTCTCCCATGACATGAACCTTGTGGTCGCACAGGATCGGCTGATCGGCCTTCAGCCTGTTGGTTCCCTTGATATCCTTGGCAAGGAGCACGGCTATCACACCGGGAATCTTCTCGGCTTGCGAGGTGTCGATTGATTTTATCAGCGTGTGCGCGTGGGGTGAGCGCACTGCCGCGAGCTCCAAGGCGCGGTCGTGCGGCATGTCCGCAGTGAAGAGCGCCTTGCCCGTTGCGAGGAGCAAGGCATTCGGCCGGGGCAAGGAGACCCCGATGGTACCCTTTTCGTCAGGGGGAGCCATATCCCCGGGTTTTGCTGCCCCACGGAGAAACTGCCCGGCCAGTTTTACCGCGTCTATGATCTTCTTATACCCGGTGCACCGACAAAGATTACGCGCGAGCGCCTGTTTGATGGCCGCGGTATCCGGATCGGGGTTTTGCTCCAGAAGGGCTTTGGAAGCCATAATCATTCCGGGAGTGCAAAACCCGCACTGAATGGCCCCGGTGAGAGCGAACGCCTCCTGAATAAGGTGCGGATTCTCGGGCGTGCCAAGTCCCTCGATGGTGATGACATCCGCGGCGTCGAGGTTCTTGACCCGAGTGAGGCACGAACGGACCGCCTTCTTGTTGACAATTACCGTGCACGCGCCGCATTGCCCCTTGCGATCGCAGGATTGTTTCGTGCCGGTCAATCCCTTGTCTTTCCGCAAGAAATCCAGCAGAACCAGGTCATCTTCCGCGACACAGGTTTGCGGACTCCCGTTCAGAATAAAGTTCACCTCTTTCATGAGCGTTCCCCGTATGTATGCTGGTCCTGTGTGGCTGCGTCCAAACTCCATCCTTGGCGACCAGCGAGCCGCGCCTTGTACCTCCCGTGGTACCAGTCAGGAAAGACTCTTCGTCGACACGCAGAGATCTCCCGTGTTACCCACGTGAAGGGCCTTTTCGATCGAGAAAATGAACCCGAAGAAAATGGCTTGCCCTGCGTGGTCCGAGTCTCTGCAGCGCGCGATTACCGATCGTTGACCGGATCAAAAGATTCTCAGGAGAATCGGCTCGGAGCTCGCGGTCACTTCGTAGGACTTGAGGCTGGGCGTCCCGCTGTACATATCGCGGAACATCCCCACGAGTCGCTCGTAGTCACCGCTTTTCTCATAACTGTCCAGGTCAGCCTTGGTGTCCCACGCAGTGACGGAAATGCCTTCGTTTTTGTTGTCCAGACATTCGAGCAAGTGCACGAACCGTATCCCTTTGTGATTTTTATGTGCCGGGATAACTTCTTTGTTGTACAGGTCCCGCAACTCACTCATCTTGGCTTCTTTTACGGCAAACAAAGTCATGCGTACAGTACATGTTCCGACTCCTTTCGTTCCACACGGCCCGCAAAGGCCGAGTGGGAAGACAGCTCTCGCGCTCACACAACGCGATCCGGTCGTGAGGTTTCTGATTTGCGTGTTAGAATCCCTTCATCATTTCGCCCACCATGGAGGGAATTTCTATTCGTCCGGTGGGAACCAAGATGCGACTCCCGTAATCGGTGGCATAGCGTTTCTTGAGCCGGCGGACCAGTTTTCTGAATAGTGAAGTATCTATACATTTCGCAATGTCCGTCATGTTTCGTGCTGCACACTCGGCCAGGATTGTGGGCCCGTCTCCGATTACCAGACGCCATGCGCCGGTGATGGGTACCCGAAGCTCTTTCATCCCGGGAATGCATTCTTCTTTGACAAACGTGTAGTGCTCCTCTTCCATGCCAGGGACTACGTTGTAATACTGATTGAATTTCCACGCGCCGGTCTGGATGTGATAGGGGCCTTCGGTTACCCTGCCGCTGGATACCCAAAGCTTGCTCGCGTACTTGTACACGTAGCTCGTCAGTCTGGCGAGAAGAAGGCGATATTCTTCCGTGGCGAGGATTTTTCTCAGGTAATCCTGTTCCTGTACGGTCGTCACCGCAATGATCCTGGGGCCTTGGCCTACGGCTACGTAGTACCCGCCCAGGAGTTTGAGTCCCAACTTTTCCATGCCGGGAATATATTCTTCGGTTGCAAACGAGGCGTACTCGTCGAATTTTCCGGGGATAGCGTCCCAGTACTGGGTGAACAATATGGTCATGGGGGTTCCTCCTTGAGGACACTCGCCAGTGTTCGAGATTCAATCGATGAATCCGAGAACGGCCTATACTTTTCAGAGGAATGCTACATCTTGAAGACTCGGCTCATGAGTTCGGCCAAGTACTCGTCCTCGTTCTCTTTCTTCTTTACATACTTTGCAGGGCGGGTCTGGACCCAGAAAAGGTTCTCAGGAAAGGCGAGATCGTTATCCACCACCCATTCCATGTCCTGAGGCATGTCGAAATGGGCTTCTACCTTTTTGGCGATTTTTGCGATTTCACGGAGTTCGTCTTCGTTCACGCAGGGTTTTCGTCTCATTTCCTCGGGAACGCGACTAAAGCATATTCCGGTGGATGCGTAGCAGACCATGCGGTTTTTATCGCCGATGATGCACTCATATTCATCGCAAGTCTTGTCCAGGGTGAACTGGTCAGGGGTAATCTCCCCACTGACGACGCTTTCTCCCAATCCCCAATTCCCCTCGACCACCATCTTTGTCGTATCTCCGGTGGTGGGAATCACGGTAAGGCAGACGCCTGCGCATTTCGCATTGACCATCTTCAGGTACTGCCACGCCGATGGGTGCTTTTTCCATCTGCATGCCCTTTTCCAGCCTGAACGCGATCGCTCGGGTGGTGAACGCACTGCCCCATACTTTGATCACCTTGCGGGTAACTTCTTGCGCACCCCTCACGTTCAAATACGTTTCCATTTGACCGGGCATGCTGACCGCTCCACTGGATCTGACTGCAACCGCCAACCCGGGCATACCCACCCGTCCTTCCAGTTCCGCGTAATCCGCGTGCAGCTCTTTCTCCATGTCGGCCGGCATGTCTCTTGATTCGATGAGCTGCCGAATGTACCTGCCCGCTTCGACCTGTCCTTGCACGTTCTTAAGAAGCGGCAAGTTATCGCGGACGTATTTTCTGATCTCTTCCCCCGCGCCGCTTTGTTCCATGAACTTCTCGTACCCGTCCACGGAGATCGCGAAACCGGGTGGCACGCGCATTCCCAGTTGCGTCATTTCCCCGAGGTTTGCGCATTTTTTCCCCACACGATCGTTGTCGGCAGAGGAGAGTTCCTCGAACCAGTAAATCCACTTTTCCGCCATCTCAAGCCAATCCTTTCCTAGGAGCCTGTCGCGGAACATGATGCAAAAGCGCACGAGTGCTCTCTGGTACCTTCTCGCACACTTCGGCTGCGTGTGGAGGCTCCTATGAGTCTGAGACACTAAGCTTTTCCTTGGCAGCCCTTATGAGAGGAGAGATCATGCAAACCGACGCCAGCTTGCCTTGTTCCCGCGAACACATTGCGTTCCGCAACAGCCTCCTGGTTTGAAGCGGGAGCAAGCCTCGATTCGTGTGGCCGCCTCGCTGACCTGCTCCCGTGAGCGCACCGTTATTTGTCCAGGATGTACACGGTGCCAAGGTTGGCATCTACTTTCACCCGTTGGCCGGATTTGATTTTGGTCGTGCCTTCGAAAGACGTTCATGACGACCGGAATGCCGTACTCACGGCCCACAATGGCAGCGTGGGAAAGGCTGGCGCCTCGATCCACCACCACGCCTTTGATCATGGCAAACACGGGCGTCCAACTCGGGGAGGTGCTGGCAGCCACCAGGATGTCTCCCTCCTTGATGAGATGCAGTTCGTCTTCGGTCATAATCACGCGAGCCGGGCCTTCTGCCACTCCGGGTGAACCGCAGGTTCCGTACAAATCCGCCTTGAGTTCAGGCCTGACCTGAGGCATGGAGCCCACCACCACCTTGAGCGCAATCGGATCGTTGGACTGCACGAGCACTTTCATGGCCTGATCCATGTCAAAGCCTTCTGCAAGGATTGCCGGGGGATTAGGGGTCTTCTGCCACTCGAGCCAATCCGCCCTGCGGCGATCCACTATGTAGCGCAGATCGAACTGATCCGGGCTGATACCCGCACGACGTACTTCGTCAGGCATGAGGAAGAAGACGTCCTCATGATCGTCCAGAGCTCCGGCCTTGGCAAATCGCCTGCCCAGCGCCAGAGCGCTTCGTCTCATCATGGCATGGGTATACAGGTCAAGATAGTGGTCGTGTTCCTCGCTGAAGATGCCGCTCTTCTCCGCGAGTTTCATCAATTGGCCGAACCATCCTCGTTGCTCGGGAGGGACCTTTGCCATGAGTTCTTTTTCCGCAACTTCCCTCTTTTCCGAGACCTTACGTCTCTCTTCGTCAAGATTGAATGCGCCGCCTTTGAGCACGAATTGCTTCACCATACCGAGCGCGGGGGCTGGGTCCTCGACCCAGGTGGGGAGATTCATCTCGGACATGCGCTGCATGCGCCAGCCGTCTTCATCCATGAATTCCATGAAGTCTTTCATGAATGCACGGCCCTTCGCGTCTTGCTCAAGCTTACTGCGGATCATCGCAGGTTCCGTCTGCGCAAAAAGATCGGTCAGTCCCTGCTCTGCCGCGCGCTTTCCGAATTCCCACAGACGACGGTCAACGCGAAAGACCTTGTTATCAAAACCGGAAACCACGTGGTGAAAGACGGGGGACGTGTCATCTATTCCGGCCAGTTCGCGACACATGTTCTCAAAGAGGATGTAAGCAATGTACGTGCCGTACATCAGGTCCATGTGGATTTCCCACATTCGCCTGCAGGTAACGATTGTCTCTTCGAAATTGGCGAGCAGTTCAATATTGGAAGCGGTGTCAGGATCCGTTTCCTTCAGTTTCGCGTACCTGCCGAGCATCTCGTCCACAAAGCCGTACCAGACTTTGTCGTAGTCCTTGATCAGAGGCAGGATGGCCTTGCGAAATTCCACCTCCCGTCTCTGTTTTTCTTCCTCACTCTTGACAAGGAGGAGCGTCAGGTACCCACCGCCGTTATGGAACCGCCAATCCCACCCTTTGACGGTAGGCAGGCTCAGCTTCTCTGCTCCCCATTGCATGCCGTGGCGACAGAAGTTCACCCAGAAACCATCCGAACATGGGGGTCCACGGCGGAACCGAATGGGTGCCGTCCAGAAACCATGCAGGCGACTGAGCCAGATCCCTTTCCGGATCGAACTCGAGGCCCGGGACCACATCGTACATTTTCATCTTCTGCTCCTCCTTGAGATTGGTTATGAAGTCAGTGCGACTACGTCTTGAAAATGCATCGGGCTGTTGGGTGGTCTCGGACCGGAACCCCTCAATTAGGGAGGAAAGGACCCATGGAACACGTGGTCAGTGAATACGGTCCGCCTGACACTCGTGTTCCACAGACCCCGTGCAGAAAATCAGGAACGGAATACACAGGGGGTGGCGTTCCGGTCTTGGCTGCCCCAGCTATTTAGTGCATGGCTCTTCCTCCATCTACCAGCATGGTCTGACCGGTGATAAAATCACTGTCATCCGATGCGAGAAAGGCCACGATCCCGACCAGGTCCTGTGGAGTCTGTATTCTCTTGAGCGGTGTGCGACTCGTATCGTACCTTGGATACATCGGCAATAGTCCTGCTCGCCTCTGTATCCGTGAAACCCGGCGCCACCGCATTGACGCATATTCCGTGAGGTCCCAGTTCGACGGCCAGGGCCCGGGTAAGGCCGATCACTCCGCCTTTGGAAGCCACATAGTGGACGAACCCGTGGGACCCCGTAAAAAACACTTCGGACGCGAGATTCACAATCTTGCCTTTTCCCAGCCGCTTCATTTCCGGGAACACGGACCTGGCGCAGAGCCAAGGCCCTCTCACATTGACCGCCATCATGCGATCCCATTCGTCCACGGAGACCTCTGAAAACGGTTTCCTGGAAACTCCGTAGTAGTAGGCTGCATTGTTGACGAGGATGTCGATCCGTCCGAATCGTTCTACTGACTCGCTCGCCATACGAAGCGTTTCCTTTTCCACGGACACGTCCACCTGACTGATAAAGACTTCCCTGCCCAGGCTCCTGACCTCTGCCGCGGTGGCCTCCAGCCCTTGAATGTCGGCCCTGGTTATTGCCACGATGTCGGCCCCTTCCTCGGCCAGGCGTACACAGAAAGCCCTACCAAGTCCCTTGCCCGCTCCGGTGACGAGCGCCACTCTCCCGTCCAGTCGCCCCATGAGCCACCTCCTCCTCAGTAGGGACGTCCCTTTTCTTCCCAGATCTTGGGAAGTCCGAAATCCTCGGCAATCACCTTGAAGCAGTTGTATCCGCTTCCCCGGCCTATGCCGGGGCCCGAATCCGCGGCCGCGGATGCCAGGTACACGTTCTTCACCGGAAGCCTGTAGAATGCGATCTCCGGGAACGGCCTCATGCGACCCATCTGGGAGGCGATCATGTCTTCCGCGGTCCAACCTCCTTGAGTCATGTTGAGGTTACGCATCTTGGTGTCCATGGGAGTGGTGATGTGAGATGCAATGAGGTTGTCTTCCGTCATATTGGGAGCGTACCACGACCATTGCTTGAGCATGATCTTCACGATGTCCTTCTTCATGCGGAGCCAGTCTTTGTCGCTGAAGAATCGATAGGGAGCCGTGAATTGCTCGATGAGGATGGTGTGCTTCCCTTCAGGCGCCCTGGTTCTATCCCAGATGCTGTCAGGCGCCACGATTGCCACGAGCTTGTCCGGTATGCCTTTGACGAAGAGTTCCGCCTGATGCCGGGTGGCGAAGTAGTCTGCATCCTTGGGGCCCCAGTTGAGCCTCGGGCACATGCCGATCTCCGGGTTGTCCTTTGCCACGGTGTATTGCGGAAGCTCATGCCGGCACGAAATTTCCCCAGAAGAGTTGCGCCCTGTCCTTGAGCACATTGTTTGCCCGGTGCGCGATCTTGGGAGACACATGTTCCGCGCCGATGAGGTTGTGAATGGTCTGCTGGGTGTTCAGGTCGCTCACCACCAGATGGCGTGCGGCAATCTCGCGTCCGTCCGCGAGTCGCACACCCACGGCCTTGCCGTTTTCGATGATCGCTCCTTGCACCGGCGTCTCCACCACGAACTCGCCGCCCATGGAACTGAAAGCCCGCTGAAGCGCATGGGTGATTGCGTGGGTGCCTCCGATGGCGATGGAAGCAGGCTCCCATGAGAGGATGAGACCCAAAGTGTGAAGGGTCTTGTACACGCCGATCGCGTCGTTGGGAAATACACCGCTGGACGTCATGCAGGAACGCATGAAGAGCGTGCGCAGGTAATCACTCTCAAACAAGTCGAAGGCCACCTGCTGTGACGTGTAGAATTGGTATCCCGCGGGATGGGACAGTCTTTGTGTGAGAAGAGTTTCTCAAAAGCGTCGGGAACCTCCCACGGCGTGGGCGGGTTGTACCGCCACTCGTGGAAAGCCGCGCGCCATGTGCTCTTGTATTTCTCGAGAAGATCGTATGCGACGTCCGCATCTCTTTGGGAGAAACGGGCGATCTGTTCGATGGTGCTCTGCGCGTTCTTTTCGTTGAACTCGGCTCTGCCGGTGTCAGGATCGACTACGTTCCACGCGGTCAGACCCATGAAGCTCGTGCCGTCGTCGTAGATCATTCCTTCGCTATGCTCGGGATAGACGTACGAGAGCCCCTTTTCTCTCAGCTTGAAATCCGAATACGCGGGGTGGCCGTAAAATCGCGTCCAATGCGCACACGGATTCTGAAGAAAGCCGGGAAGGGGAAGGGCTTCGCCACAGGCTCCGCCTCCCAGTTCATGCTGTCGTTCGTACACAACCGTCTGCATTCCGGCGTTCTGCAAGTAGCACGCAATGATGGTGCCTTGATGTCCGCCGCCCACAACTATGGCGTCGTAGGTTCTATCAGCCATGGAGAAACCTCCTTTATTGCGAGAAAATCGTCGGAAACAAAGGCTACTTCTTCGGCGGAGACGTCAGCTCTTTGCCGAAACACAGCATCCACAAGGTTCTGAAGAGAATGGATGGTTTGAGTAGCATTTTAGCGAACTGCCTGAGGTCGTCTCCGCCCACCGTGGCCTTGATCGACCAGTGAACCGGTTCGGTGGCTTCGATATTCAGCACCATCGCCGGTGTTCCGTCGTTGTCGACCTTGGCGAGCGCTGCAAAGTGGGCCACCATGGTGGTTTTCCCCAGTCCCGTGGAATTGACTTTCATTTGCTCGCCTCCTACAGCGTTCCTTTGGCTTTGGCTTTTGTGACGCACTCCGGCTCGCCCCACCAGCGTTCCAGTCCCAGGTCCTCGGCAATCCTGCCGGCCGCGTTGTACCCCGGTCCGAAGGTGATAAGCCCACCGGGAAAAGTGCTGGCTCCGCATACATAGAGATTCTTAATGGGGGTAGCGTACTGGGAGCATTCCTCATTGGGACGGAGGTAGCCCATTTGCAGCGGAAAGTATCCACCCTGTTTGTACGAACCCTTCACCATGTCGGCAAACTTGTTTCCTATGTCCAGCGGGGTGGTGATGTAATGCCAGAGAATGTTTTCTTCCGTGAGGTTCGGCACATATTTTCTCAGCAGATTGATGCACCGTGCTGCTTCCTGCTCGCGGACTTTGAACCACTGTTGGGGTCCACCGTCCTTGAGATCGTGCGGCGCATGCAGGGAGATCAGGCACGTATGTTTCCCTGGAGGAGCCTGCTTGGGATCGTGTATCGACGGGAAACAACAGTTGAAGCCGGCATTGATAAGCTCGCCCGCGTGGATGGCTTCGTAGTGCTTGATGAGGTTGGCCTGATTCTCGTACCCCAGCACGGTGATAAGCGCCTCGTTAAGATCCGGATTCGCTTGGGCCGCGGCGAATTGTGGGGCCTCGTTGAGCGCGAGATGCACGTGAAAGAGGCTCGAAGACTCCCATTGCCAGTCGTTGAGCCGAGTAACGAATCGTTCTTCAAGATTCTCCTTGCCGACGTAATTGAAGAATGTCTGGAAGGGATCCAGACTGCTGGCAACAAACCGTTTCGCGGTGTACACCGTGCCGTCGTGCAGCTCAACACCGACAGCAGTGCCGTTGTCCAGAATGATTCTTTTCAAGTTTACCGGCGAGATGATCATCCCTTTGTTCCGGTACAGCACCTTGGTGAACAAGTGAGCCAGGTGATGAGATCCGCCCACGCACAAGCGATAGTTCACCGCACGATTGATGAGCAGCGGCACCAGATAACTCACGCCCTCCAGATCGTGATGCAGACCCCACATGCACGAGAGATACAAGAAGAGACACCTTACCCGGTCGTTCTCGAAGAGTTCGTTCACGATGGTCAAGGGCGTCTTTTCGGTAAGCTCGGTAATCTCTCTACCTACATCGGTCGAGTGGAGCGTCACCATCTGCTCGAAGGCCGGCTTGGCCATCTCGTACGTGGCAGGTCCGAGAAAGTCTTCGGTGAGCACGCGATATCGGTCGGCAATCCTTCGGTACGTCTCTGCATCCTTTTGCGAGAATTGTGCAATGGATTGACACGTCTTTTCCACGTCTCGATAGAGACGGAGCGACGAACCATCCTCAAAGGGCATGGCCATCACGAGCGAGGGAAAGACGAATTCCAGGTCGTAGTCTTTGGTCAAGTAGTCGTCGAAGTCCCGCAAAGGCGGGGCGTAATCGACCATTGGCATGTACACGGCATGGGTGTTGTGGAGGAACCCGGGGAGCGTCACCTGCTCCGTGGCAAGTCCTCCACCAGCCTCGAAATTCTTCTCCAAAACCAGTATCTTCAAGCCTGCCTTGGCAAGGTAGGCGGCCACGGTCAATCCGTTTGGTCCGGCCCCTATGATTATGCCGTCGTATTCTGTCGCCATAAGGTTCCTCCTTGTTTGCGTTCAGTAGAGCGATAAGGATCTCGTAACGGGAAGCCGACCGGATTCGGGTCTTTGCGAGGTTTCGGCATGTTCATTGCTCTGAACAAGCCGGGTCTTGCGATATTTGCGCTCGTATGACCCACGTGGGGAGCGTCTCCTGGGACGCATGGACAGTTCTGTGGCCACTGTCAGTTGCTGGATGCACCGTAATCCTAGAATCAATGAAGCAATATTTATCTTGACATGTCAAATCAGTAATTTTTATTATAACATAAGAAAAACTAATCCATCGTTGACTGGTCCCACCCATGGCAGACACGCTCAACCTGAATCAGCTTCGGGCTTTCTATTTTGCCGCACAGTGCGGAAGCATCACCCTTGCGTCGGAGCAACTTTTCACCACACAGCCTGCGGTGAGTATGCAAATCAAGGGCCTGGAGACTCAGTACGGCGTGCAACTCTTCGTAAGATCAAAGAAAAAGCTTCAACTGACCGAAGCGGGGAAGCGGCTGCATGAAGTGGCGATCAGGATCTTCGCGTTGGTGAACGATGCAGAGCAGGTGCTCGTTCAGGCAAGAGAACTTGATGCGGGCTCCTTGAAAGTAGGCAGCACAAAGACCTTGGTACGGTACGTGCTCGCTCGTCACATCTCACGGTTTCAAAAGTCCTTTCCGCGAATTCAGATTCAGATCCAC
The DNA here is from genome assembly GCA_963760985.1 of uncultured delta proteobacterium. Lineage (GTDB taxonomy): Bacteria > Desulfobacterota > Desulfomonilia > Desulfomonilales > Desulfomonilaceae > JACRDG01. The sequence continues at coordinate 192,155 of CAVXFM010000010.1, forward strand.
GAGGGAAGTTCCGAGGAAATAGTAAAGAGCGTCGTGGAACAACAGAATGACTTGGCCATTGTGGGGAGAATTTCCTACGACGAGAAACTGGAAGTGATTCCCCTCATTCAAGACGAACTGGTGCTGCTGGTCGCTCCGGGCCATCGTTTGTGCAAGAAAAAGGAAGTCTCTTTGCACGACTTGAACGGGGAAAATCTCATCCTGAGGGAAAGGGGATCCGGCACGCGAAGGCTCATCGAAAAGGTCTTGCGAAACACTGATATTATCAGCACCGCGTACGTGGAATCGGACAACGTCGATTTCATCAAAGAACTGGTAGCCATGGGCAACGGGGTGACGCTGCTGGCACGGATGGGCGTGGATCGCGATGTCAGTAGAGGAGCGCTCAAGATAGTGCCCCTGCGAGAAGGAACCTTTGTCCTGGGCATCGACATCGTAATCAACAAAGAGCGCCCGCTCTCCAATGCGGCCAAGGCATTCCTGGATGTGCTGCGTCAAGGCATGGCAGCACTGAACGCAACCCCCGCGGCTGGCGTTGCTGCCAAGGACAGATCCCTTAAGCGATATTTCAAGACAGCTCCCTCAGCGCTCTAAATGAAGGTTCCCCTGCCTCAACAAGAGGAAGGTCCTCGTGGTTCCAAAAGGGTCTCTCCCCCGAAAATCTGCTTTCAAACAACGGTTTCATTCGGTAAGGGGTTCACAGCCCCTCCTTTCGGGCAATTTCCGTGAGGCTGTGGATCGCTTCGTTGACCAGGAGGAAGAGGACCGCGTCGCCTTTGCCTTTTACGCCGGATCGTTCCAAATACCCGCCTTCTAAGATATTTGAAACGAGTGTTTCCATCCCCGCTCGATCAACTCCGGACAGATCCAGTTCCACAACAATTTCTTGGTCAAGGACGTCCATCGTACCCTTCAAGTGCGCATGCTCATCCTCTGAGGTCCACACCATGTACCCGAACGGGGTGGTCGCCCACACTGCACTGCAGGACTTATTGACGTGCGTCCTGACTGTTCCTTTGAAGAAAACGACCTTCATGAAGCTCACTCTCACATGCTCGCAGCGACTACGGTGAAGTCTATCACGAATCGATGCAAGAACCGTTACACGTGAGTGAGAGCGTGCGGTGTGGCCCGGTGGGGCAAAAAGGGACACGTGCGGGCGCTGCAGCCACGGGAGGAGGCGACCATTGCCACGTTTTCGCTCTTGAGGGCACTGCATTGGGGGAACCTGGCACTGGTCACTCGGTTTTTCGGAGACGATGCCCCGAAAAACCGCTGTGAAGTGGGGCATCGTAGGATTCTGCCATCGGTGGAAACCGTCCCTTTCGAGGTATTTTCTCGACCAATGTGATTCTTTTCGCTCACCACCGTTCGTTCCTATTCGCTGTGTGATTTACGAAAGAACCTCAGGGCCGGCCAGTTTTATGTGTGTCACCGCCTGAGCGCTGGCGATCGATATGGGAACCCCCACGCGTCTCTCGGTCATGCCTATCCGGTGGTTCGTTTCTTGCATACCGTTTGGTCGGATTCTTAGGTCTCTCGTTGAATCGTCGCATTTCCGATCATCACCACGTGGGACAAGGAGATCGGCTTTTTCGGGGAGGCTGTGTGAGGAATTCTAGGCGCTAACCCGCGAGAGCAGGAGGAAAGAGGATGTTTAAGGGGGCGACGGTCGCTATACGGAAACCCTTTTCCAGACAAAAAGGGCAGATGATGGGGCAAGACCTGGTGCAACAACTGGGTGATACGCCGAGCGCTTGTTGGCTGTTTTGCGAACCTGGCGAAGGCATGCAGGAAATGCTTTCGGGCGTGTACGCGGCCGTGGGAACACCCAATCTGGTGGGATGCACCACTGATGGGGAGATTTCGTCGACAGGCTACAGTACGAGTTCTGCCGTGTTGGGGGGAATCGCAGCAGATAGAATCCAGTGCAAAGTGGCGTCGGTGTCACACATTAAACCTGATAGCCGAGACGCGGGGAGGAGACTGGGCGAGCTGCTCCCTCGGTCCCGCGCGGCACGTGCAGCTTTTCTCCGATGGGCTCACCGGAAACGGCAGCGCACTGCTGAGAGGCATGAACGAGGTTTTCGGTCCGGAAGTGACAATAAGTGGAGGCACTGCCGGCGATGCGAGAGCCTTCAAACAAACGTGGCAATTCATAGGGGATAAGATGGTCTCGGACGCGGCCGTGGCCGTGGCCATGTCCGGCAGGTTTCAGGTGGGCACAGGGGTGCAGAGCGGCTGGATGCGTGTAGGCATTCCCAAGAAAGTGACGCAGGTCATGGGTAATGTGGTGTACCGATTAGACGGGGAGCCCGCGTTGTCGGTCTACAGATGGTATCTGGGTCCTCTCGCGGACAGGCTCCCGGATGTGGGTGTGCAGTTCCCGTTTGGCCTGGTGGACGAAAACGGAGGGTTGGGGAGCGATCCCGTCCTGAGGGCTCCCATGGCCGTAAACGCCTCAGAAGGGTCGGTCACTTTTGCCGGCGAGATCCCCGAGGGCAGCACCATATGCCTGTGTACCGGCGGAATGGCAGACAACTTGCTCGATTCATCGGCGCGGGCAGCTGAAAAGGCCCTGGACGCGTTGGGAGCGGCGCTTCCTGCCATGACGTTCTTCTATTCCTGCATGGCTCGCAAGATGCTCTTGGCAGGGCTCGCGGGCGAGGAGGCTAATCGGGTTGCCAGCGTAGTGGGACGCAAGGTTCCTATGATTGGATTTTACACGTATGGGGAATATTGCCCCTCTACGCACGGAACCGAGTGCAGGCTTCACAACGAGACTGCCACCATCACCATCGTGGGATAGGGAGCAGGTCCTTGGATGAGCGAGAAATTCATGGAGAGAGAACTCGGTGAAAAGACCACGTTACGCGACCTCTGCCGGGAGTGGCAAAGTCTGGTGGACCACGCACAGTTGTCTCCCGAGGCGGAATACCGGATTCGCAAACTGGCAGACCGCACTGCCCCCATTGCTGACAGAATCTTCGTGAAAACGGTCAAGGGGCAAGAGTTGATACAAGAATGTGCCGAAAAGACTCAAAAACTGCGCGCTCAACTTGGGACTCCTGGCGACGAATTTTACCGCAGCCTGGACGCTCTGGAGAGGAGCCACGAGGAACTCCTTAAGAAGACCTATGAATTTCGCGTGAAGGCCGGGTGAAACGGGCGAACGCGTACCGCTCCTTGTCATGCATTCAGTCGCCCTTTTGGCCTGCTGAGCAGCGCGGATCGAACCACGTCGGTCCAGAAGACACGTACACGAGGAGGCTTCAGTCGGAGAAGTGGCCCCGCCTCACCTGTGCAGCGGGAGGACCGGCGATCATGCCGCGTACCGATCGGCCGCGGTGGATGATGGGCGCTCTCATGAAGGAAGCTTGTCAAGCGCACTGCCTCCTGCTAACCTGAGTACAAGTGTGTAGCGATCACTGTCGCGAGCGCGTGGAATTTGGCTGAGGCTCCATCGCTCAATGCTCCCCGCATCCTTCGATTGCGCGAGCGTCTGTTCCCTAACGGAGGAAACCCCCCATTTCCGAGCGAGGGAAATATGAATCAGGACGATTCCCTGCTGAAGTTCGATGTTCCCGAGATCATTTACGGCCTTGGGGCCCTGAGTACGATCGGACAGTGCGCAAAGCGCCTGGGCGGCGAAAAACTCTTTCTGGTAACCGATCCGGGGATTGTCGAGGCCGGCTGGGTGGACGAAACCCTCAAGCACCTCCAGAAAGAGGATCTCGGGTACGTCGTATATGACAATGTGGTCACGAATCCACGTGATTTTCAGGTGGAGGAAGGAGCCCAGCTCTATCTCCAGAAGAATTGCGATGTGGTGGTGGCAGTGGGTGGCGGAAGTTCCATCGACACAGCGAAAGGCGTTGCCATCCTCGTTTCGAACCACGGAAGCATCCATGATTACGAGGGCTGCAATCGGATCGACCAGCCGATTCCTCCCATGGTGTGTGCGCCGACTACAGCCGGAACAGGAGCGGATGTCACGCAATTTGCCGTAGTCACCGACACGGGCCGCAAAACAAAAATGACGATTCTGAGCAGGGCAATCATGCCCGATATCTCAATCATTGATCCTCGGTTGCTCCAGACCAAATCACCGGAACTCATGGCCGCCACCGGTATGGATGCCCTCACTCACGCACTGGAAGCGTATGTGTCTTCACTGTCATGGCCAATGACCGATCCCCATGCGATCCATGCCGTGGAACTCGTCGCGGAACACCTGGTGAATGCGGTGAAGGTACAAGCACATCGAAGCGCTTGAAGGGATGTCCATCGCCTGCCTCGAAGCAGGAATCGCATTTTCCAACGCCATACTCGGCGCGGTCCATGCCTTGGCTCATCCTTTGGGTGGGCTGTACGACATCCACCACGGAGTGGCAAATTCGGTGCTTCTCCCTGTTGTGGTACGCAGGAATCTGGAGTATTCTATAGACAAGTACGCGCGCCTTGCCGCGGCTCTGGGAGTCAACACCAAGGGCATGACACTCGAGGATGCCGCACTTTGTGTGCTCGAGCGGATCGACAGCCTCATTGAGGAACTCGAATTGCCTCACAAGCTTTCTTTGCTCGGCGTCAACCCCGACGACATCCCTCGCATGGCAGAGCTTGCCCAGGATGACATCTGTATGGTCACCAATCCACGGTGTTACTCCACCACCGAAATAGAAGAAATATACCGAGAAGCCTTGTAGGATAGTACATGTCAGCGCATTCCAAGCAGACCGATTTTGATTTCAAGGGCATAGGGGTATCGAAGATAGGTTATTTCAAGGAAGTGCGCTCCAAAATTAAAGAGCTGGAACAATTGAGCGTGGAGCTCGCGCGGAGGCACAACAAGCTTGAAGCTATCATAAACAGCATGAACAGCGGGCTGGCCATATTGGATCACAACCTGACCATCGTCTTCGCCAACAAGGTCCAGGCGTCGATGTTTCCGGAAGTTTCCCTCGTGGGGCAACAGTGCCACAGGGCCTTTTATCGAAGAAACAAGATCTGCCGCGACTGCCCTGCTCTCAAAACGCTCAACACCCGACAAATCTACCGAGGCGAAGTGCTCATCAAGGAGGGCGCGTTTGCCGGCCGCTGTTACGAATGGACCACCTCCCCGATATTGAGCCCTATGGGGCAAGTCTCCGAAATCGTGCTCCTCATGCGAGACATCACGCGGAGAAAAGAAGCGGAATTCAAGCTCTTGCAGGCGGATAGAATGGCAGCGATCGGGCTTCTCGCGGCAGGGATTGCCCATGAAATCAACAATCCCATGACGTCCATTGCGGGCTTCTCCGAAGGTCTGCTCAAACGGCTGAAGCATTTATCCGAATCAGGTAAAGACAAGGGGCTGGAATCGTTCCGTGAGTACCCTGGAAATCATCTTCAATGAGGCGTACAGGTGCAAGGACATCATTCAGAATCTCCTTGAATACAGCCGGCAGCCGACCGAGGGTACGGAAACCCTCGAACTGGACCAGATCATCAAGGATTCGGTTTCCCTCGTCCGACAACACGCAAAAGACAGCAAGATCAAGATCATCGTAAGAAATGGCTTGGCAAAGGGTTTCAACCGAATCCTGGGCAATGAATCTCAGCTCAAGCACCTGTTCTTGAACGTCTTCAACAACGCATTTCGGTCATTGGATGACGGTGGCCTGGTGACCATCGTCTCCAAGACTGCCGGAAACCTGATAGAAATCCGCATATCCCATAAAGGATCCGAGTCCTGCGGTCTCGCACGGTTAAGAAAGCCCGATACACGGTGCTCCGATGGACAATCCGAGCAAAGCTCGCCCATGGCCCTCTCGGTCTGCTACAGTATCATGAGACATCACCACGGCGAGATGCGCTTTGAGAGTCTGGCAGGAGAGGAATCAGCGCTGGTCCTGAGATTCCCCGTACAAATGGGCTGAGGGCCTGTCCCGAACTTGCTCGCGTTGGGATGCAGTCCATTGCAGAGACGCGGACATCGCAGCTTCGGGTCGAGGGTATCGTGCTTTCTCGGTCGCGGCTGTGGCTGGGGAGAGGGCAGCGTGGTTGAGTGGGACATCCGGATTCGCGGATATGAATACACTGAGTGCAGATATGGCAGTTTCCAAGAGTTTTGATCGAATGGCTCGTGCTCTCGAAAGGTGACAGGAGGGCCCCTGAAAGAAGATTCGACGGCTCTGCGTCGCTCGTAGTGAAGCGGGCTCCCCGGACGCCAAAGAAGAATCAAAGAGAAGAACCTTTTCGCAAGCAGTATACACCCTCAGGCGCAGAGAGAGGAATTGTGCGAAGGTTTAGATGTAACACGAGTGCTGGAATGGTGGCACATCATTTCGTTTCACCTCCTTGCTTGCTTTTCCTCTGGTCTTTCTTTAAGCTAAACGTACGCCAGACTATGATTCTCACGAGGTCGAAATAAAGCAGGTAACCTCCAAGAGAAACAACCGTTTCGGTACCCATGCGAAACTTGTCCGATGCCACGTGTCTCCGGCGGCAGGAGTCTCGAAAATGAGTCGAGGACGAATCCTGGCTATTGATGACGAGAAGAATATACGTCACCTTCTCAAGAACGAACTCACTCCGGAAGGTTTTGAAGTCTTCACCGCCAAGACCGGCGAAGAAGGTCTGAAGCTGTTTCGGAAGCAGAATTTCCAGATTGTGCTCCTCGACATCAAGCTCCCCAAGATGAACGGTATCGAGGTGCTCAGGCATCTCAAGCAAGAATCGCCCCGCACCGAAGTCATCATGATCACGGGGTACGGCGATATCCAAAGCGCGGTTGACTCCATGAAGCTTGGGGCACGCGACTACGTCACCAAGCCGTTCAAACTCAGTGAATTGTTGGCCCTGATCAACCAGGTGACCGACGAGAACGGGCGAGGAGAAGAGGTGCGGTCGGGTCAGCCCGGAATAGTCCTGGACAATGGCGCACGCTTTGTGGGATGTCCGAGCCGTGGCATGCAGGAGGTGTACGATCTGGTCCGCAAGGTCGCGACTACCGATGTCACGGTGTTGATACAGGGCGAAACTGGTGTCGGCAAAGACGTGCTCGCGGTGCTGCTCCACAGCCACAGTGTGCGGAAAGACAAGCCCTTGATCGTCGTAGATTGCGGTTTGCTCAATCAGAACCTGGCTGAAAGCGAGCTGTACGGCCACAGCAAAGGTGCGTTTTCCGGGGCTTCGGAAATGAAGCAGGGTCTCGTGGAAAAGAGCCATGAAGGCAGCATTTTCTTTGACGAAATCGGGAACATCGAACTGGAAATGCAAAAGAAGTTTCTGAGGTTCCTTGAAACCAAGAAATTCCGTCGCGTGGGCGAGACCAAAGAAAGAGAAGTGGATACGCGCATCATCTTGGCCACCAATTTGGATCTCAAGGAGGCGGCCCAGAAGGGCCTTATGCGCAGCAACTTGTTCTACCGTATGGATGTAATCTGTATACGGGTGCCTGCCCTGCGGGATCGCATTGAAGATCTGGCCCCGCTCGCCCAGCATTTCATCGACACAGGAAGTGTACTCCTCAGGGAGAAACGGCTTTCTCCAGGGGCCCTCATGGCTCTCGCGGAATACCCGTGGCCGGGAAACGTGCGGGAATTGAGATCCGTGATGACCAAGGCCACCATTTTCTCAAAATCCGATGTGATAGTCCCCGAAGACCTACCTACCCACGTTCTCTCAAACAAGAAGCCGGTCACCAGCATTCCCAAGAGCCTGGAGGACCTGGAAAAAGAACACATCATGAAGGTCCTGGACGAGACCGGCGGGAACCAATGTAAGGCCGCCGAGGTCCTGGGCATCAACCGAAAGACTCTGTACAAGAAGATTCACAAGTACCAATCTGTTCGGATAATGCGAATCCCTTGAGTGTGGCCTTATGTCCCTTTAGGCCCCAATCCCGCCCCAATCGAATAATAATAAATTAAATCATAAAGGTATCTCTCCCGCACCGCCCCAGGGTGAGGTTCTCTTACTGCCTTCCCGGGGTCGTATTCCGCATGCGAGTGCTCGCGGCCGGGTCTCTCTTGACGTGGGACGTCGATCTTAAAATCCCATGTGTCAGGTTTTCAGCCTGTAAACCTGCCTGTGCTCGCTGCCTCCTATCTCGTGCCCCACAGAAGGCATGAACCTTGCAATAACCCTCACGGCTGAGTGCCGGGTCAAAGAGCCGAGAAAATCCATTGGCGGTTTTTCACCTCGTGAGAATTGACTTGAACCCCTTTCGCAGAAGAGCCCTGCTCCCCTGCGACTGGGCCTGAGCCATCGCGAGACGAGGGCTGACACCATGGCCTGCGTAAAAATCCAATCATGAAAGGGGGATGGTACGAACCGGTCGGGCTACGAGGGAAATCTTGAGGAACAAGATGTGAAGATGTGAGGATCGGTCGGTGCAGGCTTGCAAGGGTGCGTCGACGGATCCTCCATGGAATCCATCACCCCACGTAAGACAATGAGAGGAGTAAGAATTATGGCGGATAAGCCCTCCAAGGTATGGCACGCAGCCGCCAATGCCACGAACTGGACCGAAAGTACGATCTGCAAAGCGAAAGATCTCTTCTATCTCGCGGGACTCGACAAGTGCATCGAGAAGGATGACAGCGTTGCGATAAAGATCCATTGCGGTGAGTACAACCGTACCCATTGCTTGCGACCTGAATTCGTCGCGGCCATCGTCGAGGAAGTCAAAGCGTGTGGTGGCAGGCCCTTTGTGACCGATACCACCACCTTGACGTACCATCTGTACAACAACCGCTGTACCTGGCCAGATGTTAATGGAAGGAGCCAACCGGCACGGGCTCAATTGGGCAAGCTTGCAGGCTCCGTTTGTCGTAGCAGACGGCTTCTTTGGCGAGGATGACCTGAGGGTGGAATTGCCCGAGGCGAACATTCTCAAAGAGACCTATATCGGTCGAGGCATCTACGAGGCAGACGCGTGCATCAACCTTGCTCACGCCAAGGGCCACCCTATCACCGCGTACGGCGGGTGCATCAAGAACTTCGGAATCGGCGCCCAGTCGAAACGCGGGAAGTACCAGACCCATTTGGCTTTCTGGGGCGATCCTGAAGATGCGATCGGGTATCCCAAGGTGAACAAGGAAGGCTGTAAAGGCACGTCCTGCCCTTACCACAAGATGTGTGAGGACAGCTGTCCTGAAGAGGCGATCAAGGTCAAACCTGAAGGCGTGGAGCTGGACTACACCAAGTGCGCGCTCTGCTATTCGTGTCAGGTGACCTGCATGTTCACCGGCATGGAAGGCATCGGCTTCAGGGATGACTATTTCCCCTTGGCTCAGATAGCCATGGCTGACGCGGCACTCGGCTGCATCAAGACCTTCAAACCGGGCAAAATCGGGTACATGGCGTATGCCGTGGATATATGCCCTGAATGCGACTGTTTCCCCTGGGGCGGTCTCCCTGTCGCGACGGACGTGGGAGTCTTCGCGTCCACGGATCCTGTGGCCATTGACGCCGCGATCTGCGACATGATCGACAAAGCTGCGATCTATCCGGGTGGCAGGTCCGAGGAACTCGGCTTGAAGCCGGGTGAGGACAAATTCAAGGCGGTAAACGCGTTCACGCCCAGAATTCAGCTCAAAGCCGGCGAGAAGATCGGCATGGGCACTATGAATTACGAGCTGATCACGTACGAGCCCGAACTGAACCCGGAAAACATCGCCAAGTGGCAGATCCGAAAGATACCCATGACGGTGAAGCCCATGCGGGAGGCCTTCAGAAACCATCATCTGGGCCGGGAGTTCCCCTTCGGACGCCACGCGAGCGTCCAGACCTGGATCGGCAAGTGGAAGGGCTTCGACCCCACTGCGTGAGTACGGGCGCCGTTATCCCTATGCGCACCTGCGAGTGACGTGATGGGGTGAGGCGCACAACGAGCAGGGGAAGGCTTCCACAGCTCCCCTGCTGTTTCTTGACAGAGATTTCCTACACAGGGAGCGGGGAGGATTGTGTAGCGCATCCTCCCCTTCAATCTCTTTTTTGCAAAACCGACAAGGTTTTCTCCGGAACCAAATCGACAGGGAGTGTCATGGCCAAGGTTTATTGGATAAAAGGCCGTTCCAGAGGCGTCCACGAGAGCATCGTCTCCAAGATCACCGCACTGCTGAGCCTGGAAGAAATGGGCAGGCTCGTGGTCCCTGATGAAAGCCTCGCAATCAAGATCAACGTGAGTGAAATCGGCTATGCCCATTATCTCCCGCCTGTGGTGGTCACCACGCTGTTCGAGAGATTGAGAGACATGGGCGTACGGCCGGTGGTCACGGATAGTTGCAGCTTGTTCCATGGATCGCGATTCAATGGATACGACTGGGTCAACACTGCGCTCATTCAAGGCTTCAGCAACGGAGAGACCTTTGACAATCAGATGATGCTTGCCGCGGGGTACACCGGCGAGGAGGGAAATTTCTATCCTTCCCCAGGCGAGCGCCTGGGTGGGGTAGAACTGGGCAGCCTGCTCACCGATACACGAAACGTGGTGGTGCTCTCGCACGTGACGGCTCATCCGCTTCTCGGCTTGTGTGGGGCTGTCCACAACTTGGGCCTGGGATTTCTCACGGGAACAGGAAAGCTGAGGGTCCACGCACCGTTGGACATCGAGTTCGACAAAACCAAATGCGACAATTGTGCGGCTTGTGTCCCTTACTGCCCCACGGGCGCGATCAAGAACGGTACGCCGACCATTTCGTTCGATCCCGGGATTTGTAACTCGTGTCTGGGATGCTTCCTCGTATGCCCTCGTTCCGCAATGAGCGTCAAGCCGGAAGGCATCGAACCGTTCCAGGAATCCGTGGTCGACGCCGCGCACACCGCACTGAAAAACCTCCGAGGTAGCGCCTTTTTCCTGAATTTCTTGAGTTCCGTCACTCCGCAAACCGACGATTATCCATTCTCGGATATTCCTTTCATACCGGACCTGGGCGTGCTCGCGTCTGAGGATCCGGTGGCCTTGGACTGGGCTTCGTACCAGATGATCACCGCCAGTCCGGGAATACCCGGTTCTCTCGCCGAAGGGATGGGGGTCCTGGAAAAAGGAGATGACAAGATCAAGGCGATCACAGGGATCAGCCCCGATTCCTGGCTCGCCTATGCGGAACGGATGACGCTGGGGACCCGCGAGTGCGAGCTGCTCGCCGGAGAGTGAGCAGGTTCATGCGCGACCCTGTGTACTTTGCCCGAAGGGATCGGCCCAAAGCCACCGGATCATGGAGACCTTGCAGGGAGGCGTTGACACGCGACCTTTCGCGGCAGGGAGCCCTTCGCTCCACCATTTTCGTACAAAAAAGGGAGATGAAAGATGATGTCCACTCATTCCAAAATGGCGCACGGACACGGGATGCACGGGCCTATCGCGGACGCCATGGCGCACGTCAACTACAAGATTGCCATCATCAGCGGCAAGGGCGGGGTTGGCAAGACGAGCGTGGTGGTCAACCTTGCAGCTGCTCTGCGCACACAGAGCTTTGAGGTGGGAATCTTCGACGCGGACATCCATGGCCCAAGTGTGCCGAAAATGGTGGGCATCGACACCCGTATGAGAGACATCCTTCACGGGAGTCACGGTATCGATCCTGTGAGCACCGCACACGGCCTGAAAGTAATGTCTGTGGCTCTCATATGGCCTACGGAAGTGACGCCCATCATGTGGCGCGGGCAGTACAAGGCACGAGTGCTCAGGCAATTCCTGAGTTCCATCAGATGGCACGAAATGGATTTCCTTCTCGTGGATCTGCCGCCAGGAACCGGAGATGAGCCCATCACCATCATGAAATCCATACCTCACCTGGACGGACTGGTCGTGGTCACCACTCCACAGGAGATCTCCACCATCGTCTGTAGCAAGGCCATCAATTGTGCCAAGGAACTCAACGCCCCCATTCTCGGCCTCATAGAAAACATGAATGCCTATCGTTGTCCGGAATGCGGCAGGGTGGAGCAACTTTTTGGCAAGGGCAAGGGCGAAAAATTGGCCCACACGTTCCAGATCCCCTTTCTGGGGGGAATCCCCCTGGACGGCCAGTGTTCGGAAGCTGCCGATGCGGGTGAGCCGATTGTGTTCAAGTATCCTGAATCTCTCACCTCCCGAGCCATGTTCAAAATCGCGGGCGAGATTGTGAAGCGGTTGCCTCCCAGAGAAAAAGTCGTGGTCAAGGAGCGTCAGTGGGAAGAAGGCCGGGATCACCCCAGAAAGGGAGCACCCGCACAGACCCCCGCACCGTGAGAGATGTAGAAATTTAGCAAGGTGAAACGCGTGAGCCATCGCGGGACATTTTGCAAAGGCAGAGGCGTCGTACGCGCACGAAGCGCTTCTCTCAGGGAGGGTACTCGTGGATTCAACATGCGGCACTCTGCGGCCAAGTCATAAACAGAAGGAGTAAGAAATGGCTGATCAGGTAAGACCCAATGTGACGGGCAAAGGACCCGCTCTAATTAGAGAAGCGCTCGAGGTGTTCAACGCGATCGACGGCCAGTGTGCGACGCTTTCCGCGGACGCTGCAGGGCGGATCAAATCTACGCTTGCCACCAAACGCCAGGAAATCGAGCCTCTGCTTACCCGCGCGTACATGAAAACGGTGAAGGCCGGTGAAACCGCGTGGGACTGCAAGCAATTGGCCGAGCAGCTCAAACAGTGCGTGGAAGGGTGTCAAGAGTCTCAGGCGCTGGAAACCCTCAGCAAACTGGGCACCGAACTCGACGGACTTACCCACAAGGTGAAAACCTTCGTGGTGAGAATGACCTGACGAGGTGCAGCGCAATGAGGCCGGAAGAAGTGAGCGACGATCTTGTACGGATTATGAAGGTCATTCTGGAGAGAGGCGGCACCGACTGCTCAGGCACTTGCCACCATCGAAAGCCCGGTGAATTTCACTGTCACGTGCTCGGTCGAGACCTGCATATCTCGTCCTCCGGCGTCAAAGAGAGGATTCTGACGCTGGTGCGCATGGGACTCCTGGATCGCCAGAAGCTCGACAGACCGGGAACCTATGCGCTCACCAAATTCACCGTCTCCACTGAAGGGAGAAGAGTGCTCGCAGCTCGCGAAAACTCCCCTGAGAAATAGAGGATAGACTCATGGCCCACCCCATGCACGAATCAGTGGTTGCACTTGTGCACAAGTCGATGACGCTCATGGACAAGCTGCTTCGAGACCGCATCGATCTCACGGAGTATTCCGACCAGCTCAAGGCTCTCGATGTGGACAGCGTCATGGTGGCGTATGAGCCTGATTTCAAAGAGGATGCAGGGCTGGTGTACTACTTGGATGCCCTGATGCTCATCTCTTCATTGCAGCATGAACTCGAGTTTCAAGTTGCCGAGTATGGGAGCAACGTGGCGCTGGAAGATATGCGCAATTTGGAGGAACTCTTAAAGAAGTTTCCCAAGACCTGAGGCGGCCGCCAGCCAAGCTTGACCGGACCGCAGAGGGGGACCGAAAAGGAGCAATTCGATGGAACTGGAAGGCAAAGTGGCCGTGGTCACCGGTGGGGCACGGGGCAACGGTTTTGCGGCGGCAAAATTGCTTGCCGAACAAGGCGCCCACATCGTTGTTGCCGATATTTGCGAGGATATGGAAACGATCCCGTATGGCATGTCCACTGTGGAATCCATGAACGAGGCAGTGGGCAACCTGAAGAAAGTGGGTGGAGATCCCATCGGTATCAAGTGCGACGTGCGCAAGGCCGCGGATGTGGAGTCCATGGTCCAGCAGACCGTGGACAAGTACGGCAAGATCGACATCCTGGTGAACAACGCGGGCAACTCGTCGATGATGGCCGTTGCGGACATGAGTGAGCAGGAATGGGACGAGGTTTTGGATACCCATCTCAAAGGAACCTTTCTCTGCTCGAAATATGTGGTTCCTCACATGATTTCCCAGCACAGCGGAAAAGTGATCAGCATCTCTTCCGTGGGCGGGACACGAGGTTTCGGTTTAGGCGCTCATTACTGCGCAGCCAAACACGGGATCATCGGGTTTGCCAAATCGCTGGCCATGGAGGTGGCTGACCACAACATCAACGTGAACGTGGTATGTCCCGGCACGGTCTGGACGCCCATGATGCAGGGAGTGGCTGCTTTCTTCGGCATGGAAGAGGCTGAAGCCAAAGAAGCGTTTCTTGCCGGACAATCATTCAAGGATCGGGAGATCACTCCCGAGGATATCGGCCGAGCTGTCCTTTGGCTCGCGAGTGAAGACACCCGGTGCATAACCGGCCAGTGCATCATCGTGGATGCGGGCTGGACATGTAGGGCGCCTTAGGAAGCGTGCAAAGCCACGCGAAAAAGTCTGAAAACGAGCCCTTCAGGCTTACCAGAACCCCAAGGAGGATTTCTTATGGAAACAGATGCAACACGTCAAGAGATGACAGTACCGGAAGTCAAGGAAGATACCTGCGAATCTCCTGCCATTCTCGAAGAGATTACCGTCGAAGAGATGGCAGTAGACGGAATCTGCGGTATTTATTGAGCCCTGCTCCAATACTCGGTCCCTGTGGTCTTCCATGCAGGGACCGACCGCATGCAAGGTATGAACCATGGGATCACAGTCGGTCTATAGCCTGGAAGAGGGCGTGCAAGTGCGCCGCGAGAAGTTTGGGCTGCTGTTCTACGACTATCGAGGACCGCGGCTTTATTTCGTGCCATCCCAAGACCTGATCGAAGACGGCTTTTTCGACGGAACACATTCTTCCGACACCTTGGTGGCACATGCGTGCCGCACGCACGGCTGGCCCCGGGAAACGGTGCGGGAACGAGTAGACCGCCTCCTATCCACACTTGAGGGAAAAGGGCTCATCCATGAGCAACCAATATGTTGAAATGGGGCTTTCCGCCCCGGTGAACGTAACGTGGGAGGTCACGTACTCCTGCAATCTTTCCTGCATTCATTGTCTCTCGGACTCAGGCAAGAAGAGGGCCGGCGAGCTGAATACCGAAGAGTGTCTCAGAGTCATCGACGACATGGCAGCGAACCGGGTGTTCCAGTTCAGTATCGGCGGTGGCGAGCCTTTTGCCCGGGCGGATTTCCTCGACCTGGTGGATCATGCCCACTCCAAGGGAATGCTCACGTGCATCAGCACGAACGGCACCCTCATCACCGACGAGGTGGCGCGCAGGCTCGACCATAGACTGGTGTACATTCAGGTGAGTCTCGACGGCGGCAGTGCGGAATCGAACGACGCGATCCGCGGCACGGGGAGCTTCCGACGTGCGTTGAAAGCGGTGGAATGCTTGCGGAAGAGAGACATCGAAGTCAGCATCAACACGGTCCTCACGCGGCTGAGCTTCCCGGAGCTGGACTCCTTGGCCGGACTTGCTGCCTCGTTGGGCGCGAAGTTTCGGGTTTCCCGATTCAGACCATCCGGGCGTGGCAAGAAGAGCTGGGCACATCTGAACGTGTCCCGGATGCAAATGCTCGCGTTTTCCGACTGGTTGAGCGCACACATGCACGTGTCTACCGGCGATTCCTTCTTTTCCGTGACCCACGAGGACCGGAAAGCGCTGGGCCTCAACATGTGCGGAGCGTGCAAACTCACCTGTTGCGTGTCTCCCACCGGAGAGATCTATCCGTGCGCTTTTCTGCAGGAAAAGGAATTCCTCGCGGGAAAAATGCCTGAGCAGCCTTTTGCCCCCATATGGGCCGATTCCCCGGTATTCCAATCATTTCGTGAACTGGAAATTCGTTCGTGCGAAAGCTGTGACCGGTTTGACATGTGTCATGGCGGATGTCCTGCCATCGCGTATCACACCCAAAAGAAGCTGGGGCTCGCTGACCCTGGATGCCTGGCAAGGTGTGTATCCGTGAAAGCAGCGGCCGTCGAGGTTGCGTGATGGCAAATGCCGCGGCAAAGGGCACGTTTCATCTCAAACCAGGAACCCGCTTGATTGCCCGGGAGTCTGACGGCGTCGTCCTGAGAGAGAGGCCCTTGCGTGCCTTCAGAGTGAATACCGCGGCTCTTCGCATCCTAGAGCGCTGCCGGGCAGGCTTGCCTGCGGCAGAAATATTCGGACCTGAGACCATCACGCAGGCTGTTCCTCTCTTGAACCTCTTCGATCGACTCTGCCAAGTGGGGCTCCTGGAATGGAAACCTTCGGAATGCGAACCCGAGCCGTTCGTGAGCATTGTGGTCCCTGTGTACAACCGGGCAGACGAGATCGGTGCGTGCCTGGAATCGTTGGTTTCTCTGGATTATCCTGCGTCCAAACGGGAAATCATTGTGGTGGACGACGCTTCACAGGACCGTACCGCTGCGGTGGTGGGACAATGGGATGTCACACTGATCGTGTTGGAATCGAATCACGGTCAGTCTGCCGCGCGTAATGTGGGAGCTGCGGCAGCAAGAGGCGAGATCATCGCGTACATCGACAGCGATTGCATCGCGGATCGGTCGTGGTTGCGAGACCTCGTGCCCTATTTTCAGGATTCCCGCACCGTACTTGTCGGCGGGTACGTGGATTCCTTCTATCAAAAGACTCGGCTCGATAGGTACGAAGAGGCCCAATCGCCCTTGAACATGGGGAGAGACGTGGTCGTCGGTGCCACCGCAGCGTCGGATTTCTACGTTCCCACGTGCAACATGCTGGTGAGACGAGAGGTGTACCTACACGTGGGCGGCCTGGATGAGACGCTACGGGTAGGCGAGGACGTCGATCTGTGCTGGAGGCTCAAGGAAAAGGGATTTCGGCTGCTTTACGTTCCCAAGGGCAAGGTGAAACACAAACACCGGAACCGTTTCCTGGAAACATTCAGCAGACGCTTCGATTACGGGACATCAGAGCCTGTGCTGTATGCTGCGCACAGAGACGTGGTCAAACGCTTCCCGTGGCAGCACTCCTGCATGGCGCTGTTTTTCACGTGCATCGCAGGACTGTTCACGCAGCAGATGCTGTGTGTTCCGGCCGCGTTCCTCATCGTGCTTGCAGATTCCCTGGTCAGGCAATTCCGTTTTCGGAAACAAATGTGCGTACCCTTACCCTTCCGGACCGTGTTCAGCGCGACGTTAGAGAAGCATTTTCATCTGATCTACTTTCTCTCTCTTCACGTGGTTCGGTACTATCTCCTGCTGCTGATTGCGCTGGCAATTCTGTGCACACCGCTCGTTCCTGTGGTCGCAGGCCTGGTACTCTTTACTGTGGTGGCCACCTTTTTCAAGAAGAAGGGGCGGCTGGGTCTCCCGTGGTTCGCGTTCCTCTTTGTGATGGAACAGGCGTTCTATCAGACAGGCGTGTTCCGGGAAAGTCTGAGGCTCAAGAGCTTCCGACCTTATCGCCTTTCTTTTGCCACCCCGACCGACCAAAAGAAATCACCCCAACAGAGCCGGAACGTCGATCCTGTATTGACACGCGCTCAAGGGTCATCCGTCCCTTCGAGGTAAGCTGCTTTGCCTCCGAATTCAAAAGAACGTGAAGTGAAGTATCGCGAGCTTCAGGAAACGCTGCGGCAGATGGGCCGCGTGGCGGTTGCGTTTTCCGGAGGTGTCGATAGCACCTTGCTCCTCAAAGTAGCCCACGATGTCCTCGGCGCGGATGTGCTGGCTATCACTGCCGACTCCGAGACCACGGCTCTCCACGAAAGGGAAGGGGCAGTCAGGCTCGCGGAGGCTATGGGAGTTGCGCATTTGGTGGTCAAGTCAGGGGAATTGGCATTGCTGGCCTTTACGAAGAATCCCGCGAACAGATGCTATGTGTGCAAGAAGAACCGTTTCGGGGATCTGGTAAGTTTGGCCAGAGATCGGGGCTTTGCCTTTGTGTTGGACGGTGAGAATGCGGACGATGGGGATGACTTCCGGCCGGGGAGCAAAGCCGCGAGAGAATGGGGCGTGCGCAGCCCGCTTAGAGAGTCCGGCTTGACCAAGAAGGAGATACGATCCCTCTCTCGTAAACTTGATCTGGCCAATTGGAGCCAGCCGTCCGCCGCGTGTCTCGCATCCCGGATACCGTACCACAGTCCCATTACCGTGGCAAAGCTCAGGCAGATCGATGCAGGCGAACGGTTCATACGGCAAATGATCGGGAACGGGCAAGTCAGGGTAAGGCATTATGGAGACACTGCCCGTATAGAGGTCGAACCCAGGCATATTGCACGGCTGACCGCGACTTCGGCACGAAACCGGGTAAGCGAATATTTCCGGAACCTGGGATTCACGTTCGTAACCCTTGACCTGGAAGGCTACGCGATGGGAAGCCTCAACCGGGCCATTTGCGAAAAGGAAGTGAAGACATGGACGAGAAATCCTTGATGAATCTGTTGGAACGGGTCCAAGACGGTCGGCTCGACGTACAGGCCGCCTTGCTGAAGCTCAGAAAGCTTCCCTTTGACGATCTCGGGTACGCGAAGATCGACTATCACCGTTGCCTCCGTCAAGGGGTTCCTGAGGTGATCTTTTGCCAAGGAAAGAGCATTCCTCAGATTCAAGGGATTGTGCAGAGGATAGCCCAGCATCACTCGAACATCCTGGCCTCCAGAGCCACGCCGGAGGTGTTCGCGGGAATCCGGGAAGTCGTGGAAAATTGCCGGTACGATGAAACGGCCCGTATGGTGGTGATCAATCCGCGGGCTGTGGAAAAGGTCGGGAATATAGCGATCGTAAGCGCGGGGACCTCCGACTCTCCGGTTGCCGAAGAGGCAGCGTTGACTGCAGAGACCCTTGGAAACCACGTGAATCGTATCTATGATGTGGGTGTTGCCGGAATTCACCGCCTGCTGCACTGCTGTGACGAACTTTTTCAGGCTAATGTCGCGGTGGTGGTTGCAGGCATGGAAGGGGCACTCGCCAGCGTGGTAGGGGGATTGGTTTCCTGTCCGGTGATCGGTGTTCCCACCAGCGTGGGTTATGGCACGAGCTTTGGTGGCGTGGCCGCACTGCTCAGCATGCTGAACTGTTGTGCGTCGGGCGTGTCGGTGGTGAACATAGACAACGGCTTTGGCGCGGGATATCAAGCCAGTCTGATCAACAAGATTGCAGCCAAGAGGATTGCGGATGAGTCGGTCCATGAACCTGTGCGAGGACCCGCGCACGATCCTGTGCGTGAATCAACCATAAGAGAGTTCGCACCCCGTGCCCGTGTGGCAGAAGGTTCCTATTGAAAAGCCTCCAACGAGAAGGGTAGGGGGGAGAACCCTAAGTGCCCGAGTTCCTTATTACGGTCACACTTTTGTGAGGCAAGCCTCCGAGCGGATGTGGTGACCATCGGGAACCGCATCGTTCGGGGGGTCTTCCCGGCTGATGCGGTTCTCCCGGCTCGCCGAATCCTACGCGAATACGTGACCGAATTCACGTAACGGAGCACCAAGTCGTGAGTCAATCGCTGCCCTGACCTGACCGAGTTTTGCCTCTGCCTCACGACGAGCCTGAGGTCCTGCACATAGGGAAGAATGCTCTCGGCAGAGGGAGTATTTTTAAAGACGGTCCAGTAGCATTTGCAGTGCTCCTCGTGGTAAGGACTACGATGAAAGTCGCACACAACCCTCTGCGGAAGATCTGCCGGCCTGTGGGAGCCGAGAGATTCCTCCGCACACACAGGAAAGAGCCATGAGAGTTGCCTTTTTTGATTGTAGCGCGGGAGCGAGCGGGGACATGATACTCGGTTCTCTGTTGGATGCGGGCCTGAGCATCGATCGGCTTAACGGCGAATTGGCGAAACTCCATCTGGACCATTTCAACGTCCAGGTCCGCAAGGTGGCAAAACGAGGGATAGCCGGAAGCCAAGCCCTGGTCAACATCGATCAAGACCACCATGAGCACCATCATCGCCATCTCAGCGATATCCGGCACATAATCGAAAGTAGTGACCTGGATGCCCACATCAAAGAGCAAAGCCTCGCGATTTTCAACAGACTCGCCGAGGCTGAGGCCAAGGTTCATCAGACGACGGTCGATCGGATACATTTCCACGAAGTGGGTGCCATGGACGCGATCATCGACGTGGTAGGGTCTGTGTCGGGCATCGCTGCCATGGGGATTGAAAAGGTTGTGTGTTCTGCATTACACCTGGGATCAGGGACCGTGGAGTGCGCACACGGGACATTGCCGGTCCCTGCGCCTGCCACTGCGGAACTGGTCAAGGGGAAGCCGGTGTATTCCAGTGGCGTGAAGGGAGAGCTTCTCACTCCCACGGGAGCCGCCATCCTCACGACTCTCGCCACGGATTTCGGACCGTTTCCGCCGATGACGATAGAAAAGTTGGGCTATGGGGCCGGAACGTCGGATCCTGTGATTCCTAATCTCCTGAGAATCGTTATTGGAGAATGCGCAGACGCGTTCGCGGAGTACGAATATGAGCGAGTAGCGGTCATTGAAACCAATATCGATGACATGAACCCGCAAATTTACGACTATCTCAGCGAAAAGATGTTGGCCATGGGCGCGCTGGATGTCTTTCTCATTCCCATGCAGATGAAGAAGAACCGTCCGGCAACGTTGCTCACCGTCATCTGTGCCTTGGATAGAGTGGGAGAGTTTTCAAATTTCCTGCTCACCGAGACCACCACCATAGGGCTGAGATGGCGCATCGACAACCGGATCAAGGCTGCCAGGTCGTTCACCGAAGTTCACACTGAACTCGGTGCGGTGACCTTCAAGGTGGCTAAAGCTGGTGGCAAGATCATCAATGTTGCCCCCGAGTACGAGGACTGTAAGCGGTTGGCTCTGGAAAAGGGGGTGCCCCTCAAGGACGTAATGGAGCTGGCCAGGGTGGCTGCGTCCAAGGTCCTGTCGCGGAATCGCGGCTGAAGGTGCAAGATCATGCCTGGCACTTTACACGCGCTCAGTTATGTCGAATGAGACATAACTGAGCAATATGATTGGTGTTTTATGTCATTTTGGCCTTGACTGACACGTGCTCCGAGCCTATGGTGAAGGTGTTCCTCTCAGTTTCTCTCCGCAAGCACCGACATTCCAACTCAGGTGTGTTTTTCCAGGCGGAACAGCCTTCATCAGCAATTCGTGACAGTTCATTGGGCTTGGCGCGGGCCTGTGTGCAAGGACCGGGAATCGGAGACACGTCTCTTGGTTCAGGTTTCGCGGACTGTGACCGCGGTGCGTCAGATGGTTCCCCGTGAACGGTTGCACACATGGCTTGGCAATAGCAGTCGAGGAGTGAAACACATGGAAAGAATCTTGCGGATTGACATGGGAGCCGCGGGCGGCCCCTTGATTACAGAAACCCCTGTGGGTGAATATGCAGGTCTTGGAGGCAGAGCGCTGACTTCTGCCGTGGTTTCCAAAGAAGTACCGGCTCTGAGCCACGCACTTGGTGCGGACAACAAGCTGGTTATCGCGCCAGGTTTGCTCAGCGGCACCGTGGCAGCGATGTCCGGTCGGGTGTCAATCGGCTGTAAGAGCCCGTTGACAGGCGGCATCAAAGAAGCCAACGCGGGCGGACAGGCTGCGCAGGTACTCGCACGGCTCGGCTTTGCAGCGATCATCTTGGAAGGAAAACCCGGCGACGAGAATCTGTACAAAATACACATCAACAAAGACGGCGTGAAAGTCATTCCTGACAACAGTTTGAAGTCGCTAGGAAATTACGCGGTGGTCGACAGGATGAAGACGGAGTACGGTGACAAAATTGCCTGCATATCTATCGGCCCCGCGGGTGAGATGAAGATGTGCGCCGCTTCGATCGCGTGCACGGACATGGAGTTGAGGCCCACCCGGCACGCGGGGCGCGGTGGGGTCGGCGCGGTCATGGGAGCGAAACGCGTCAAGGTCATCGTCCTCGACGATACAGGCATGTCCATGCGGTCTGCGAAGGACCCGGAAAAATTCAGGGAAGCGAACAAGAAATGGATCGATGGCCTCAAGAAGCATCCGGTCACCGGCGAGGGGCTCCCTGCATACGGAACCAACGTGCTCACCAATGTGCTCAACGAGGCCGGCGCGTATCCCACGAAGAATTTCTCGTTTGGGCGCTTTGCCGGGTGCTCCAAGATCAGTGGCGAGACTGAAGCGGCCCTTGAGGTGGAACGAGGCGGCAAGGCCACCCACGGGTGTCATCGTGGGTGCGTGATTCAGTGTTCCGGCACGTACATGAACAAAGACGGCAGTTATCTGACGAAACAACCGGAGTACGAGACGGTGTGGGCTCACGGAGGGAACTGCGGTATCGACGACATGGACGCGATAGCTATGCTGGACCGGCTCGATGATGACTACGGGGTGGACACCATCGAAATGGGGGCAACGATCGCAGTCGCGATGGAGGCGGGAATCGCTGAATTCGGCGATGCTGAGGCGGCCATCAACCTGGTGCATGAAGTCGGTAAGGGCACTCCCCTGGGGCGCATCTTGGGCAACGGGGCAGGCCTGACCGGCAAAGTGTTCGCCGTGGAGCGGGTCCCTGTGGTGAAAAATCAGGCTTTGCCCGCATACGATCCTCGCGGGGTTCAGGGCATAGGTGTCACGTATGCCACCAGCACCATGGGAGCGGACCACACGGCAGGGTACGCAGTGGCCACCAATATTCTCAAGGTGGGCGGCTCGGTAGATCCTCTCGCGGTAGAGGGGCAGGTCGAGCTTTCCAGGAATCTCCAGATCGCGACTGCAGCGGTGGATTCCACCGGTATGTGCTTGTTCGTTGCCTTCGCAGTTCTGGATCAGCCTGAGACCTTTCAGGCTCTGCTCGATATGCTCAATTCGTTCTACGGCGGGACTTTGACGGGTGACGACGTGGCAGCTCTGGGCAAGTCAGTCCTCAAGAGCGAAAGAGACTTCAACGCACGGGCAGGCTTCACAGCGGCGCATGACCGGCTCCCTGAATTCTTCAAGAAGGAGCCATTGCCGCCCCACGGGGTTACCTTTACCGTCCAGGACGAAGATCTGGACACGCTCTTCAACTGGTAACTCCCACGCATTACCGCGGTCACAGCGGGAGACTCCCGGCAGGGGGTGCTCCCGTTGTTTCGACCCCACCGAACGCGAGCTGATCAGAGACGCATCTTCACAGGAGTGACCCGATGTTCAATGCAGCCACTGCGACGGTGAAAAAGCCATTTTCGAGGCAGGCCGGAAGGAGCCTCGGCAATGCTCTGGGAGAAAAATTGGGAGACATTCCCAATGCATGCTGGCTTTTCTGCGCTGCTGCGCCAAGATTGCGGGACTTGCTCCTTGGGGTCAACGATGCACTGAGTCCGAGTCTGGTGATCGGCTGCACAGCTGACGGGGAAATCTCTACCGAAGGCTTTAGCTCCGGTTCGGCGGTTCTTGGAGGGATCGTATCTGATCACATAGATTTCCAGGTCGCGTCGGTGGAAAACCTGGGGCAGGATTCTCAGGAGGCGGGGGAGAAGCTCGGGCGTTCCCTCCCTTCGGATGTCCGCCATGTGCAAGTGTTTTCAGACGGAGTCACCGGAAATGGGTGCGCCATACTCCGCGGTCTCACTGCAGCGCTGGGAAGAAACGTCCCTATTTCCGGCGGCACTGCCGCGGATGCGGGCCAGTTCCGTCGGACGTGGCAGTTTGTCGGAACTGAAATCCTTTCAGATGCGGCAGTCGCCATAGGAATGGGCGGGAGCTTTGAACTGGGTACCGGGGTCAGGAGCGGATGGTCGCCCATAGGCTTGGCCAAGAAAGTGACCCGCTCCTCGGGCAACGTAGTCTTTGAACTCAATGGACAACCCGCTCTGGAGGTCTATGAGCGCTTTCTCGGTAAACACGCGGACAAGCTTCCCGGAGTCGGGGTGGAATATCCCTTTGGACTCGTGGACCAGGCGGGGAATGTGGGCGAGGACGGCTATTACCTCCTGCGGGCAACCATGTCGGTCAACCGTGAGGAAGGTTCCATCACCTTTGCCGGCGAAATCCCCGAAGGAGCCATGGTCCGCCTCACTTGCGGAGAATATACCTCTGTGCTGGAAGCCGCGGAAAGGGCCGCTCGCATGGCCCGGGAAGGCCTGCAGGGTAGTGTGCCGTCCATGGTCTTCTTTTACTCGTGCATGGCGCGCAGGATCGTGCTCGGACGGCGCACCAAAGAGGAAGGAGAACAGGTAAGCTCGGTTTTCGGAAAGGATGTGCCGGTACTGGGCTTTTATACATTCGGAGAATACTGTAGAGCGGGGTGTGATGGACCAAGCTTGTTTCACAATGAAACCGCAACCGTGTCGGTGATCGGGACGTGAAGCCGGGACTCACGCGCGACATGCGGCCCAAGAACCGCGGATGCGTGGCAGGATAAAGTCTCCCGCGCGAGTTTGAGCACCACTGTGTGGCTGCGACCGTCTCCCCGCGGGTGTCCCTCATACGTACTGAATAATCTCTCTTATTGGTCGGATCGTATTTCAGAGATCCGCAGGTTCCTCAATGATGCGTCTAGACAAAATGCTCAAAGAAAGAATTAACGAACTGGAAGGGTTGCTCGAAATATCCGAACGCAAAGCTGATATTCTGACCAATCTCCTGAAAGAGGCCAATGCTGAATTCGAACGCGCTCTCGAGCTGCTTACCAGGACCGAAGCGAAATTCCGTGCCATATTCGAGAACGCTCCTGAAGCGGTGTGCATCATTGATACCGACACCCGTCAGATTCTCGACTGCAACCCCTTCTTCGTCCAATGGCTGGGATATACTCGTGAAGAATTGCTCTCTATGAGGATCGACGAGGTGGTTGCGGCAGAAGCTCAAGAGATTCAGACCAACATCCTGACAGCTCTGGATAGGGGATTGGTGCGTATTCAAGAACGTCGTTACCTCAAGAGAGACGGAACCATCTCGGATGCAGAGGTTACCGGCACATTGGTGGAACACGAAGGGAAGAAGTGCTTGGCGCTTCTCATTCGAGACGTGACGGAACGGAATCAACTTGAAGCCTTTGCCCGGTACAAGGAGTTGTTCGAAAGCGTAGGCGATCCGGTTTTCATCAACGATTCTCAAGGGCGATTCGTCGAGGTGAACTCGGGTGCGTGCCGGCTTTTCGGCTATTCCCGGGCCCAAGTCCTCAATATGAGGGTAAAGGAGTTCGTCAGGCCTGAACAATGGGACATTCTCGCGGAAACCGCACAAAGGTTCGAACGCGGAGAGACCGTGCCGTTTGAAATGGACCTGATGACCAAGGAAGGTGAATTCTTCCCCTTTGAATTCCACGCCCGCGCAATTTCCTTCATGGGACAACCTGCCGTCCTGAGCGTGGCCCGGGATCTCAGCGTCCGCAAGCGGCTGGAACAGACACTGATCAGGACGGAGCGGCTCACCGCGGTGGGCGAAATGGCCAGCGGCGTGGCCCACAATTTCAATAACCTCCTGCAGATGATCATGGGGTCAGGTCAAGCGGCATTGGCCAAGCTTGAAGAAGGCAAGATTGCGCAGAGCGCGGAGGCGATCCGGGCAATCCTTCACTCGTGCGAACGAGGCGCTGACGTGGTCAGGCGTATCAAAGACTTCACTCACATGAGTTCTAACGAGGCTGACGAGGTTCGCAGTTTTGACCTGAGCGAGCTGGTCCATGAGGCGGTGGAACTCACCAAGCCTTTGTGGAAGGAACTCCCGGGGTTTCGCAAGTACAAGTTCAGAATGGTGAATCAGGGAGCGCATTTCGTGAAAGGCAGGCCTTCAGAAGTGTACGAAGTGCTGGTCAATCTTATCAAGAACGGCCTGGAAGCGATGCCTGGCGGGGGTGCGCTCACCATTTCCACCCGAAGCGACAGCGACAGAGTGCTTCTCGAAGTGTCCGACACGGGAATAGGCGTCCCCAGAGAAGATCTTCAGCGTATCTTTGAGCCATTTTTTACCACCAAAGGTTTGAAAAGTAGCGGCCTGGGGCTGTCGTCCAGTTACGGAATTATCAAAAAACATCAAGGGGATATTCAAGTCGAGAAGTACTATGGGCGCGGGCACTACGTTTACGGTCATTCTTCCTGCCACAGAGGAGGCAAGAAAGAATGCGCGGCACGAAACGGCTTCCCATCTTACGAGGTACAAAATCAGGTTCCTGGTCATCGACGATGAGACGAATATCCTCAAAGCGATGAAGATGTATTTCGAGGATTCTGAAGTGGAAATCGTTGCGGCCCTGTCCGGTCGGGAAGGGCTGGAGGCATTTCGCCAAGGCAATTTTGATGTGGTGCTGTGCGATCTCGGAATGGACGACATGAATGGCTGGGAAGTGGGCGAGAGTATCAAGCAATACTGTGAATCGCAACGCATACCCAGGCCCCCGTTCCTTTTGTACACGGGCTGGGACAAACAAATCGATTCAGGGGAACTGGGTGACAGGGGCGTTGACAGGATTGTGACCAAACCGATACCTTACGACGCGCTTCTGCGCATCGCCCAGGAAGAGATCACCAAACGTGTTTCCCAGACTGGAACCGGCAGAGCCGACCGCTTGGGCGTCGGACATTAACCTCAGAGTGTGGACCCTTCCCTATCCTTATCCCCAGGGTTTTCACCCGAGGCCGCCTGATTTCCTCGCACCGCCAATGAGGTGGACGTACCGCAGATGCCCACAGCTCCGACCGAATGGTTCGTGCTTTTCACAGGCTGCAAGAGGTTCCCTGAACGAATATTCGACGGCTCTGCGTCGCTCGCAATGAAGCGGTACAATTCTCTACATGCTGCCGATGGGGTCAGAAACCCCCGTTTCCCCAGCGACAGAAGCACCAGCCCGGATTTCCGCACGCACATACACTTTTCCCTTGATCAACAGGGCCAAACATCGGTATAGTCAATAGGAGGCTTGTACACTTGTTGGCTCTGACCGTATCTCCTGAGAAACCACATGAAAAACCATCATTTCGGATATGTTCTCGCGACCACATCGCCTCAGTCGGCCTTGAGGGGGGCGTGATGGCGATCAAATATTACGTGGAAGACGACGAAACAGCCTTCTCTATCACCGAGGAACCGGAATTCTTCAGAATGAAGGTCGTCAGGTCGGAGATCGATGAAGACGATGTGGAGGATTTTCTGGACACCACCGTTGAGTGGCTGAGTTCGAATCCGGCTAAAGGAATTCTCATCGATTTCACTGGAGTGAGGACCGTATGCCCTGGCTTTGTCGTTGAGCTTCAACGCAATTACGAAGAAATCAAATCTCAGGGGTTGTATGTACGGTTTGTGAACGTAGATCCAGCGGTGGAGCCGTACATCGACGTGCAGAATATTACCGTAGTAATGAGCGTGTATCCTGAGAAGCCGGTCGTAAGCGCAAAGGTGATTCTTAACGACCTGGCCAACAACCTTTCGGCGAAAGAACTGATGAAGAAGCATAATCTTTCTCTGAAAGGTCTCAGGAGCCTCTACAAGAAATTGCTCCGAAAAGGTCTCATCAGCAAGCACGTGATGACCCACAAAGCCGCGGGGCCCGAGGGAGTAAGTAAACCAGCCAAGAGTCCGGCCACCACGAAACCCGCAGTTAACGCGTCGGATGTGCTCACGGATATCGAACATGGGGCAACCGATGAAGAGCTGATGCGCAAATACCGTCTCACCCGTAGGGGCCTTGGAAGCCTCATGCAAAAATTGCGAACTGCCGGCCTCGTGAATACCCAAATCGTTTCCCTCAGAAAAAAGCGTCGCTAATACAACGTTTCGCAAAATTCCTTAAGCCCGAATGGAAATGCGCTTTGCGCGCGAGAACCGGTACTTGACCTGGGACGCGAAGTGGTTTAATTATGGTTACTTTGCGTGGACTCCCTGGTATCACTCACTCCGAGAGCCTCGACCGCTCTGCCAGTCCTATGACCGGATGATAAGATGGGAGCATTGCCCCGGACAGGACGCAACGTTTCGGGGATTGGCCGCGATTCGTGCAAAGGACGATGATATGATCAAACTGGTAAAAGGATTCCACGACATCCTGCCGGAGGATACGGCCAAGTGGTCTTTTATCCTTGGGGCAGCGAGGTCCGCGCTCGAAAGGTTCGGTTTCACCGAGATCATCCCACCTGTGATGGAACGTACCGAGCTTTTCGCGAGAGGAATCGGCGAAGTGACCGATATCGTGGAAAAGGAGATGTACACCTTTGAGGACCGTGGAGGCGAATCGCTGAGCCTCAGACCGGAAGCGACTGCCGGCATTCTGCGCGCGGTGGCTGAACACTCGCTGCTTCGCAAAGAACCGTTGTTGAAGCTCTACGCGATCGGCCCTATGTTCCGCCGGGAAAGACCGTCCAAGGGGCGGTTCAGGCAGTTCTTTCAAGTGGACGCGGAGATCCTTGGCGATGACTCCCCTTTTACCGACGCAGAGACCATCGCTGCAGCCCACACGATCGTCACCGATATCGGTGCGACGGACTTGGTCATGGAGATCAACTCGGTCGGTTGCCGCAACTGTCGAGACGGGTACCGGGCTGTACTGAGAAAGTTTCTGGAACCGCATCTCAACGAGCTATGCAGTGATTGTCAGCGCAGGTACCACACCAATCCCCTGAGGATCCTCGACTGTAAGGTTCCCACGTGTGCGGAG
Source organism: uncultured delta proteobacterium (assembly GCA_963760985.1). Classification (GTDB taxonomy): domain Bacteria; phylum Desulfobacterota; class Desulfomonilia; order Desulfomonilales; family Desulfomonilaceae; genus JACRDG01. Next base: position 220,550 of record CAVXFM010000010.1, read on the forward strand.
ATCGCCCTGGGTGCGCCGGTGATCACGGAGAGCCTCGATCAACCGTGTCGGGAACATTTTGACGGCGTTCAGGCAGCCCTGGACACGCTGGGAATCCCCTATAGGCGAGAGCCACGCATGGTGCGCGGACTGGACTATTATACCCGTACCGCGTTTGAGATCGTTCACGGAGAACTCGGCAGAACCAAGGCAGTCGGGGGAGGCGGTCGATACGACGACCTCCTCGGAGAGCTTGGAGGTCCCGATGTGTCGGGCATAGGTTTCGCCATCGGCTTGGAACGTCTCGCGATGGGGCTGAAGGATGACGACGCGCGCTTTGTACGTTCGATTGATGCGTACGTGGCGATCCTGGGAGAAAGCGCGAGAGCAGAGGGGTTTCGCGTGGTGCACGTGCTGCGTCAGGGGGGAATCTCCGTAGAAACACGCTACGGCAGCATGAGCCTCAAGGCACAGATGAAGGTCGCGGACAAAATTCGCGCACGACGGGTGATCATGATCGGAGAGGACGAACTGGCCCGACAGGAACTCACCGTGCGCGACATGAGCACCAAGCAACAGGTTTCCGTGAGAATCGAAGACATTGTCAACTATTTCCGGAGCCTGCAAGGCGATCCACGTTGCGGCTGCTGATACACACGATGCAGCCGCGGCATGACTCACTCAACAAAAACATGACTGCTTCACGCAGTTGCCATCGCGAATGTCCGATTCACGTGAGAAGGCCCAAGGTCTCCTGAACAAAGATTCGGCGGGCTTGCGTCGCGCGAAATTGAGGGAATTACCGGCCTCTCCTGCAAATCCCCGGTTCGTACCCCCAAGGGCGAGCCCTTAGGTCAAAACTCGTGGCAACAGCTGTACATACAAGGAGTTGAATCTTGACACCTGACGCCCTGGATGGATGGGAAAGAACCCATCTTTCTACGGAAGTGACCGAGAAAGATGTCGACCACCACGTGCTCGTGATGGGCTGGGTTTTCCGACGGCGAGACCATGGTGGAGTTATTTTCGTCGATCTGCGCGATCGCTCGGGCCTGGTTCAGCTCGTCTTCAACCCGGAGCACTCTCCGGAATCCCACGGGAAAGCTCACGGGCTCAGACCCGAGTGGGTCCTGGCTGCTCGCGGGGTCGTGCGTCTGCGGCCGGAAGAGTCCATCAATCCGGACATGGCAACCGGTACCATCGAAGTGTTTGTCGATGAGGTGAAAATCCTGAACCGATCGGATTCTCCGCCTTTTTCCATTGATGACGACATGCCTCCCACGGACACGGTACGCCTTCGTTACCGATATCTGGACCTCCGGCGTCTCTCGGGCGCGAGAAGAAACCTGCTTATCCGGCATCGCTTTGTGAGCTTGGTGAGGAATTTCCTCAACGACGAAAGCTTCGTGGACATTGAGACGCCGTTTCTCACCACCAGCACTCCGGAAGGCGCTCGGGATTACCTGGTCCCCAGCCGCGTGAATCCGGGCAGCTTCTACGCATTGCCGCAGTCCCCGCAGATCTTCAAACAATTGCTGATGATCGCGGGCTTCGAGCGTTATTACCAGGTCGTTCGCTGCTTCCGCGACGAAGACCTGAGAGCCGACCGCCAGCCGGAATTTACCCAGCTGGATATGGAAACCTCGTTCATCGAGGAAGAACGGCTGTTCGACATTGTCGAGCGCATGATGGTGAAAGCCTTCCGGACAATCCTCAACTTGGACGTGCCGCGTCCATTCCCGATACTCCCGTATCAGGAAGCAATGGCCCGGTACGGGCTGGACAAGCCGGATGTGCGGTTTGGCATGGAACTCAAGGAACTGACCGACATCGTGAAAACCACAGGTTTTGCGGTGTTTCGCTCGGCCGTGGAATCGGGAGGCATGGTCAAAGCGCTCAAAGTGGAAAACGGTCAGCGACTGTCCCGCAAGGATCTGGATGAATTGAGAGATTTTGCCGCGATATACCGTGGAAAAGGTGTTGCATACACCCGCATCAAAGAGGGCGGAGAATGGCAGTCACCGATCGCGAAATTTCTCTCGGAAGAGGAACGATCCGCAATCAACGCACGCACTGAGGCCCTCCCGGGCGATGTCATCCTGTTCGCTGCAGACTCCGACCGGATCGTCAACGACGTGCTGGGGAATCTCAGAAACCATCTCGCGGATAAACTCGACGAGATCCCCAAAGACCAGTTTCGATTCGTGTGGATCACCGACTTTCCGATGTTCGAGTACGACGAAGACGAGAAACGTTTCAAGGCCATGCACCACCCCTTCACTTCGCCCAAAGAAGAGGATATGGATCTGCTTCAGAAAGACCCCGCTCACGTGCGTGCGCGAGCGTACGATCTGGTGCTGAACGGCGCGGAGATCGGTGGCGGCAGCATGCGAATTCATCGCAGCAACATTCAGGAGCGCGTGTTTGCGGCTCTCGGAATCGGTGCGGAAGAGGCGCAGGCCAAGTTCGGCTTTCTCTTGGAGGCTCTGAAATACGGAGCGCCCCCCCATGGCGGGATTGCCTTCGGAATCGACCGTATTCTCGCCATCTTGACCGGAGCCGAATCTATCCGGGAAGTGATAGCTTTCCCCAAGACGCAGAAGGCAGTGTGTCCGCTCACCGGAGCGCCGACCCCGGTGACGGCCGAGCAACTCAAGGAATTGGGCCTCAAAATTACTATGAAGAAGTAGAGAGGAGACAGGGGATGGCCGCCTGGGATCCAAAAAAGGGAGTTTTGTACCGACGGTACAACAAATTCCACAAGGAACGGTTCCTCCGCGAAGTGGAAGAACCAAACTTGCTGAGGAATATCTTTCCGTATGCCGAAGTCCCCAAAGTGGATTTCGACTTTGCCCTGCTTCCCATTAATCCCGCGAGGAATTTCCTCGTGACGGACACCACGTTCCGTGACGGACAGCAGGCCCGGCCTCCGTTCACTGTGGATCAGATCTGTACCCTCTTCGATTTCCTGCATCGCCTGTCAGGGCCTCGCGGTATCATCCGTCAGTCGGAGTTCTTTCTCTACACCAACAAGGACCGAGAGGCGGTTCAGCGTTGCAAGGAGAAGGGGTACCAGTATCCCATCATAACCGGATGGATCAGGGCGCAAAAGAAGGACTTGCCGGCAGTGCGAGCCATGGGCCTCGAGGAAACCGGCATTCTCACGTCGGTCTCCGACTACCACATTTTTCTCAAGATGGGGCTGGATCGGCGAAAGGCTATGGCCAAGTATGTGGACATCGCGCGAGCCACCCTGGAAAAAGGCATTATCCCACGCTGCCATTTCGAGGACATCACCCGCGCGGATATTTTCGGATTCTGCGTTCCCTTAGCCCAAAAGCTGATGGAGCTACGCGAGCAATCCGGCATGGACGTGAAGATTCGCCTCTGCGATACCATGGGGTTCGGCGTGACCTATCCGGGCGCGGCTCTCCCCAGAGGGGTTCCTAAACTGGTGCGTGCCATGATAGACGACACGAACGTGCCTGAAGACCTCCTCGAATGGCACGGGCACAACGATTTTCACAAAGGCTTGAATAACGCAGTTACTGCGTGGCTGTACGGGTGTTCCGCAGTGAACGGCACTCTCCTGGGTATTGGCGAGCGAACGGGCAACACTCCCATTGAGGCGCTCATGGTGGAGTACATGTCCCTGAGGGGCCAGCAGGATGGCATGGACACCATTGCCATCACCGAGATGGCCAAGTACTTCGAGGAGGAATTGCACCATTTCATTCCGGATAATTACCCGCTCGTGGGAAAGTCCTTCAATGCGACGAGCGCGGGCGTGCATGCGGACGGAGTGCTGAAAAACGAAGAGATCTACAACCCTTTCGATACCACCAAGATCCTCGGTCGACCGCCGATCGTCAACATCACCGACAAGTCCGGGCTTGCGGGCATCGCCCATTGGATCAACACCAAGCTCGACCTGCCGGCTGACAAGAGGGTGGACAAGACTCACCCCGCCATATCGCGGATTGGCGACGTCATCATGGAGCAGTACCGATCGAGGTCGCGTCACGGCAATGTCGGACAAAGAAATGACTGCGCTGGTGAAACGCCATTTGCCGGAGCTGTTCATTTCCGATTGGGATCGTATGAAGCTCATCGCGAGGGAGATGGCCTCAAAGATCGTGGAGCAATTTACCAGCACCGCGGACATGAGTTCCGGCAAGGCCAAATCCATGGAAAAGGCCATGTATGATTTCCTGAAGAAATACCCTTTCATTCAGGTACTGCTACGTGGCGGACATGCAAGGCAGGAAGATCACCGAGAACGTGACCGACATCGTGGATCGTGCGAAGTTCGGCGCAATCAAGCCCAAAGAGGATTTTTCCGATCGCCCCTGGTTTATCAGGCCCATCAAGGACGGAAAGATCCACGTGGTCGGACCGTTCACGTCACGGTTCACCGGCGCGCTGTGCATCACCGTGTCTGCCTGCTTGCGGGACAAGAAAGATAAACTGACCGGCGTCTTCGGTGCGGATATCCGGCTTGAGGAACTCTTGAAGGTGGAAAGAGAACTCATGGAAGAATACGGACTGGAATTCACGGAAAAAGACATTCGCACACTCACGGAAAAGTACCGAGAGCAGTAAATATTGCCTACGCGGGGTGCCATGCCGGGCAAAATAGGAGTGGCACCCCATCGCTAGACACCCCCCTTGTCCGCCACAGATGCCCAGTACGCGATCTGCAGTCATCGAGACACGAGCAATCCTTTCCCGCATACCCGCCTGCACAGTGTCGCCATCGCACGTGGAAACGGGTAAACAGGGTGAACAGAAAAGCGCTCAGATATTTCCCAAAATGGCTGATTCGTCGTCGACGCCGGAATCGTCTTCCCGCTGGGTGAGGGGATAAAAGCTGGAGTATTCTGCTTTGAAGTGCACATGGGCCACGCCAATGGGGCCGTTACGTTGCTTGCCGATGATAACTTCGGCTTCGCCTTTCTTGGGGTTGTCGTCGCTCTTGTTGTACACCTCGTCCCGGTAAATGAAGATGATCACGTCCGCGTCCTGCTCGATCGCTCCGGATTCTCTGAGGTCTGCAAGCTGAGGCCTCTTGTTGGGGCGCTCTTCCACCTTGCGGTTGAGCTGAGACAATGCGATCACCGGGAGGTCCAATTCTTTCGCAAGCGCCTTTAAAGACCGGGATATTTCCGAAATCTCTTTTTCACGCGAATCATACTTCGTGGCACCGCGCATCAATTGCAAATAATCCACAATGATCATGCCCAGGCCCCGCTCCTTTTTGAGCCGGCGGGCCTTGGCCCTGAGTTCCAGGGTGTTGATGGCAGGCGTGTCGTCGATGTACAGCGGTGCTTCCGAAATGTTTCCCACCGCCAGGGTAAGGCTTCCCCAGTCCCGATCGCTCAGGTACCCGGTGCGAAGGCTTTTGAGATTCACTTTGGCTTTCGCGCACAGGATGCGTAAGCCAAGCTGTTCCTTGCTCATTTCCAGGGAAAAGACGGCAACGGGCACACCCGCGTCGATTGCTGCGTTCATGGCCACGTTCAGTGCAAACGACGTCTTGCCCATGGACGGCCGGCCCGCGATAATAATCAGGTCCGAACGCTGAAACCCCGCGGTGTCTTTGTCCAGGTCCTGAAACCCGGAGGGCACCCCTGTGACGTTCTCCTTACGCTCGTACAAACTCTCGATAGTGGAGAAACTATCCTTCATAAGGTCTTGCACATGCACAAAGCCCGTCTGTATGCGAGACTCACCTACCTTGAAAATGATCTGTTCAGCTTCGTCCAAAAACTCATCCACACTCCCGTGATCTTCGTAGCACCGTGTGCTGATTTCGGTGGCTGCGCCGATCAATTGCCGGAGTACGGCCTTTTCTTTTACCTTGCCCGTGTAATGGAGAATATTTGCCGCGCTCGGCACTGCATCGGCCAGTTCAGCAAGAAATGCCGGGCCTCCCACAGCTTCCAGGAGGCCGGCTTTCTTGAGTTCCGCGGTAAGCGTGATCCAATCAACCGGTTCGCTTCGGTTGAAAAGGTCCGTCATGGCCCTGAACAGGTGGCGATGAGCTTCCCGGTAAAAGTCATCCGACGAGAGCACTCCCATGACCTTTGACAACGCGTCATTGTCCAGGAGCAGCCCTCCCAGTATGGCTCTCTCGCCTTCAGTAAACTGAGGCGGGAGCCGTAGCTGGTTGCCGGAATCATTCGACATTCGCCGCCTCATCCTCCGACTGTACCACCAGTTTCAGCTGTGCGGTCACTTCAGGATGGAGACGAACCACTGCATGATGGTCGCCAAGCTTCTTTATCGGCTCGGGAATGGCGATGCGTTTGCGGTCAATCTCGTACCCTTTTTGTTCGAGAGCCGCCGCGATGTCCGCATTGGTGACCGACCCGAAAAGTCTGAAGTCTTCGCCCCGAGATTTCCTCAGGAAGGTCAGAGTCATGGCTTCGAGCTGTCCGGCCTGTTGCAAAGCTGCGTCTTTTGCCTTGGCGAGCTTGCGTTTCTTGGCTTCGATCAGGGTGCGATAAAAATTGAGTTTCTTTTCCGTGGCCTCACAGGCCAATTTCCTGGGAAACAGGTAGTTCCGAGCGTACCCGTTCTTGACCTTGACGGTCTCTCCCACTGTGCCCAGGTCCTCTATGTGGTCAAGGAGGATTACATCCATGGCCATACTCCTTTAATTGCATGAATTCTGTTCCGCCGCGAAGCGACACTGCTCGATGCGAATGGGGTCTTCCCCTTTGCACCCAAGAGGAACGAGTCGCGGCCGGGTGGTCTTGTTCGGTTAGCGCCTGGGAACGGTAAAGGGCAACAAAGCAATATTTCGAGCCCTTTTGATGCACGTGGTCAATTCCCGCTGGTGCTTTGCACAGTTACCGGAGATCCTCCGGGGGATAATCTTGCCGCGCTCGGTGACGAATGCTCTGAGGAGATTGGGCTCCTTGTAGTTCATTCTCAAAGAGGAATCCGCACAGAACCGGCAGACCTTGCTTCGGGGAAACGGTCGTCTTCTCGGAGGCTTACTCATTATTACTCTCCTTCTTTCGCGGCTTCCGGGGTGACGGCCGTCGGTTCCGCCTCAGCCTCGGCGGGTGCGCCCTCAGCCGGGGTCTCAGTCTCTGGAGCTGCCGGGGCCTCTGCCTCGGCAGATGGGCCCTCAGCCGGGGTCTCAGTCTCTGGAGCTGCCGGGGCCTCTGCCTCTTGGGTGGGGGCCGGCTGCTCGGTCTCCTGGCTGGGAACCGGTTCCGCGGTCTCTGCGACTTCTGCCGGCGGAGTCCCTTCGGTCAAGGCCGTTTCCTCTGCGGGGGGCTCAATCTCCTCCTTGGGAGGGGTCTTGAAAGCTTCCAGATCCACTTCATGATCCAGTTTGACGCTCAGGTATTTCAACACGTCTTCAGAGATCTTGAACTGACGTTCCATCTCATGGATCAAAGCCGGATTGCCCACGAAATCGAAGAGGATATAGCGACCCTTCTCTTTCTTCTTGACCAGGTAGGCCAATCTTTTCAGGCCCCAATCCTCGATTTTGATGATCTCCCCGCCGGTCGTTTTGACCAACTGGGTGTATCGCTCGGTGAAGTTACGGATGTCATCTTCTCCCATATCCGGGTGGAGGATGACCACTGCCTCATATCGCCTCATAATCTCTCCTTTCGGCTTTCAAGCCCCGAGGGGCAAGGAGCGTTAAAAACCCTCATCCTACACAAGGATGGGGTGCGTTTCAAGAACAAAAGCATGGGGGGATGCGAGCGGATTATCTCTTGTCGACCTGCTGACAATTGGGGCAGAACCAGACTCGCTCCCTGATGAAAAGGAACAGGTACTCCCACGCCAACAAATATCGACCCGATGTAATAACCCGCGGGGAGTGCGAATGTCGCGAACCAGGGGACTTGAAAGAAGTTGATGGCCAAGCCATAGAGGCTCATCAGCCCCAGTCCGAGGACGATCAACACGAATCCCGATATGGCAGAGAGCACCCGCCGTGACGACTTCCTCATTGCTCCACCGCACCAGCCGCACGTCTTGGGTCGGCCCCCACGCGTGGGCTCTCGGAATGCCGCGTAATTCCTTCCGTTCTGAGGTCCCCCCTTCTGACCGTACGAGGGGTCGGGCCCTGCATTGCTCATCATAGACGAATTCCCATATTCATAATCCGTTGGAGGCACGCGAAGACCTGTTGAGTTCCCGGGCGTCGGAGTAGCCCGCGGAACAGTCCCCGGCTCGGACACGTACCCGTCTGTCTGATCGGCCTGCCTTATAGGCCCAGTCAAGCCTCTTGGATCCGTGCTCTGTGGTAACTTCACGAGGGTTTCCTCTTACGAGCCCCTCCCGCGAGCGGAAAGCTTATCGGCGGAGCGGTCGCGCATTCTCTTCCGGCGGTTTGCGTCTGTTCCAGGTCAATCCGGACATCAGATCGGGGATGGTACCAAAACCGGGAGGAAAGTCAATCCGAGGAATCGGCCTTTGGGGAAGGAAAAGTCCGCGGCCGGCCTCAAGACCGGTCGTGGACTCTTGGTAATCCTGAAAAAAACTACTACTTCACGTACGGGTTACCGAACATGAGAATCAACGCCACAACGAGGGCGTAAATGGTCAGAGACTCGATCATGGCCAGACCGATGATCATGGTGGTGAGGATCTTACCGCCGGCTTCGGGGTTGCGGGAAGTACCTTCGCACGCGCCGCCGATGGCGGTTCCCATACCGATACCGCTTCCGATGGCTCCAAGTCCGATTGCCAATCCAGCGGCCAACACGGTAAACTGCACCACGCCCGCATTTCCCTCAGCTGCGAAAGCGACGGTGGCGAGCAGGGTGATACCAAGCATCATCAGGGCAACAGTCATAACTCTCTTCATCGAACAAACCTCCATTTGATCTGTTATCAGTGAGCCTCTTCCAGAGATGCCGCGATGTACATCATGGTCAGCATGATGAAAACCAGGGTCTGGATAAAAGAGGTGAACACTTGCAAAACCATCATCGGCAACGGAACCAGGTACGGCACCAGGAGCGTGAGGATTATGATTGCGAGATCCTCACCCATGATGTTGCCGAACAGACGAAAGCTCAGTGAGAGTATGCGGCTGAGGTGGCCGATAATCTCAATGGGCAGGATGAGCGGGATGAGCCAGGGCACGGGTCCCAGAAAGTGTTTCACATAATGGGTGCCGTGCTCCTTGATCCCCACGTAGTGCGTCATGACGAACGCGGTCAGTGCGAGTGCGAGTGTCGTGTTCAAGTTGTTCGTGGATGATTGTAGGAACGGAAGAATACCGATCAGGTTGCACGCAAGAATAAAGATGGCCAGCGTCGCGATCAACGGAAAGTAAGGCCTGCCGTGTGGTCCCATGGTCTGGACCACGAGGTCTTCAAGGGTTGAAACCACTACCTCCCAGAAATTTTGGGACCCCCTTGGGACCATCTCCAGCTTCTTCTTTACGATCACGGCTGCGATTACAAGGATGGCCATGGTGAGCCACGTGTTCAGGACGTTATTCAGGTCCGAGTGAGTGATTCCCCACTTGTCCCAGAACGCGGCCATGGAATGCATGGCAGGAGTGGAAATATAGTCGGTCAACATGGGTGGGTGGATGTTCGCAGACATATATCAGGCCTCCTCTGGTCGTCTGTTCGCGAAATAGATGAGGGCCAGCATGACGACAAGCCCAGCCGGAACTACGGTCAAGCCGGTAACCAGACCGAATGGATCAACCCGCAAATACCTTATGAACCCAAAGAGGCATACCCCCATGAGGATAAGCCTCAGATAGAAACCTCCGAGCAAGAAAGCCATCACGCGGTTTTTGTGGGGGAATTCAGCTCGTCTCAGTCGCCGGGCCGAAGCCAAGGCGTTGAGCATCACCAAGCAACCACCCAGACCGAATCCCACGGTGAAGGATGAGGGGGCCAGAAACAGGCAGCACAGCAGCCCAAGCGCGTACACCGCTCCAGACAGCGATAGCCAGATTCCCGGGATCTTCTCGAAATTCACGTGAGATCTTTTTCCTTGTCACTCCGCAATTGCTTGCGGATCTCTATCAGGACGTTGCGCACAGCGGCTGCAATCCCTAAGAAAAACATGAATATGGTGAGCCAGGGAAATGACCCCAGCTTGCCGTCCAACCAGTAGCCTATGCCGAATCCGATGAATATGGCGAAGACAATGGACGCGCCTAGCTGAAGCGCGTCTCCTACCAACCGATAGGTTGTGGTGATCCTCTTCACAGAGATACCTCGGATACCAGAAATCGGGCCTTCATGTCAAGTCAATAAAGCAGGCAGCGCTTAGTTGCTGCGTATGAAAGAGTGAATTTGACGCAACAGGGCCGTTGATGGTAAGGTTCAAAAAAAAATCTTTCCGACCATGGCAATCGCAGCGAGGTCGACCGCTCCGTCACATGAGCTTATCAGAAAAATATCACCTGGGGTTTACGGGACGCGTAGTGGAGGCCTTTTTAGTCTCCAAACTACCGATCATCTTCATCCTCATCTCCCTCTTGGCAGGGGCAGCCGCGCTCATGTTCACCCCTCGGGAGGAAGAGCCTCAGATCGTGGTCCCGGTGGTGGACGTCATGGTCAATTTCCCCGGCGCGTCCGCGGCTGAGGTGGAAAACCTCGTCACCATAAACCTTGAGCGCAAACTCTGGGAAATTGACGGGGTGGAGTGACGTGTACTCCGCATCGCGGCCCGATGCCGCGGTGGTGACTGCGCGCTTTCGTGTCGGAGAAAATCGGATTGCAAGCATCCTCAAGGTGCACAGCAAGGTCATGTCGTACGTGGATCAGGTTCCCCCAGGCGTCACCGGCTGGGTGGTGAGACCCGTGGAGATCGACGACGTGCCCATTGTGACCTTTGCCCTGTATAGCTCTCGGTCTTCGGATTACGACTTGCGTCGCGTGGCTGACGAGATCGTCCAAAGAATCCAGGCCATTCCCGATACGGGCCGGGCGTATGTGGTGGGGGGACGCAGGCGCCAAGTCAAGGTACGCCTCAAGCCTGATGATATGGCCGCTCGTCAGGTAGCGGTCCTGGACATTACACGAGCGCTTAAGGGAGCGAACGTCAACGTACGCGCGGGAACCATGGACGTCCTGGACCGGGAAGTCGTGGTGGACGCGGGTCCGTTTCTTTCTTCCGCGGAAGACGTGCGAACCGTCATGGTGGGCGTCCACGAGGGCCGGCCCGTGTACCTCTCGGACGTGGCAGACGTGAAGGACGGCCCGGAGGAAGTGGAGAGTTACACGCGACTCACCTTCGGTCCTGGCAGCTCACGCGATCCGGAAACTCGCGGTCTCACGCACGCTGTGCGCGGAAAACCGTACAACCAGGTTACCATCGCTGTGGCCAAGAGAAAGGGGACCAACGCTGTCGCGGTCGCTGAGGGCCTTATCGAGCGAATCCAGGAGCTCAAGAAGACCGTAATCCCCTCAGATGTCAATGTGCTGGTCACCAGGAACTACGGCAAGACCGCTGACGAAAAAGTCAATGAACTGGTCAAACACCTGGGCATCGCGATCGTGAGCATCCTCGCGTTGCTTACGGTAATGCTCGGATGGCGCGAAGCGCTCATTGTCGCTCTGGCCGTGCCCATGACGTTGGCGGTGACGCTTCTCGCAAACCTGCTCGTGGGGTACACGATCAACCGTGTCACCCTGTTTGCGCTGATCCTGTCCCTCGGCTTACTCGTGGACGACCCGATCGTGGATGTGGAAAACATTCACCGGCATTTCAAGCTCAAGACGCATCCTCCTCTGGACGCGACCCTCCTCGCGGTGGATGAGGTGCGGCCGCCCACCATCCTGGCGACCCTCGCGGTAATCGCGTCGTTCATTCCTTTGTTTTTCATCACAGGCATGATGGGGCCGTATATGCGTCCTATGGCGTTAAACGTGCCTGTGGCGATGCTCATGTCCTTGGCTGTGGCCTTTACCGTGACTCCGTGGGTCACCTTTCATGCGCTCAAGGCTGAATACGAAAAGACCTCAAAGCCGTTTGATCTGAAAAGAAGTGTGATATATAGGACATATGCTCGTATTATTACTCCGTTCCTGGAGAATCGTCGCAAGAGTTATTACTTCCTGGGCGCAGTAGTGGCGGCACTCGTGGGTTCGGTGCTGTTGGTCGTGGCGGGGCTGGTGCCGGTAAAAATGCTGCCGTTTGACAACAAGAACGAATTCCTCGTGCTCGTGGATATGCCGAAAGGGACGACTCTGGAAACGACCGATGGAGTGGCCAACGATCTGGAGCGCTATTTTGCGACGGTAAACGAAGTCAGGGACGTGGAGTCATTCGTGGGGATCGCGTCCCCTATCGACTTCAACGGCATGGTGCGCCAGGTACTACCTTCGGAAAGGCTCATACGTGGCAGATCTTCGGGTGAATCTTCTAGAGAAACTCGACCGAAGTTTTCAAAGTCACGCGCTGGTGCTCAGAATAAGGCCTGACATCAAGAAAATTGCAGATAAGGACGGGGCAAACATAAAGATTGTGGAGGTTCCGCCAGGACCGCCTGTGTTCTCCACGATCGTCGCGGAGGTGTACGGTCCTCCCAATGCTTCGTACGATCAAATATGCGCTCAAGCCGCGCAAGTCCGACAGATGGTGGAACATACCTATCAGGTGGTGGATGTGGATGATTCTGTGGATGCGCCTCAAGGCAAATTCACGTTCGTGGTGGACCGGACCAAGGCCGGCCTTCACGGCATCACCGAAGGCGAGATCGCTCAGTCCGCGAAGATTTTTCTCGGGGGGGAATCGCCAACCATCGTCCACACCAACACCGAACGACTCCCGCTGGAGGTGAATCTTCGGCTCCCCAGAAATCTCAGGTCCAGACCGGAGGACATGGCGCCGATCCGCGTCAAGGCTGCTGACGGGTCTATGGTCCCGTTCAACGAGCTGGGGGAACTCAAACAGTCGATTGTCGACAAAACCATCTATCGGAAAAATATGAAAAGGGTGGTTTTTGTGACCGCGGAGATGGCAGGACGCAGCCCGGTGAATGCGATACTTGATCTGAAATCCGCGCTCAAGGAAAAGCCGCTGTCAGAAGGCTTCAAGGTGGAGCTGGCAGGCGAAGGTGAGTGGAAAATCACCCTCGAGGTGTTCCGGGACCTGGGATTGGCTTTTGCCGGGGCGTTGATATTGATCTACATCTTGTTGGTCCAGCAGACTGAGTCTTTTCTGGTGCCGCTGGTGATCATGTGCGCAATTCCCCTGACCATGATTGGCATTCTGCCGGGTTTTGCCGTGCTCAACGGATTACTTGCGCACGACATCGGCGGGTATCCGGACTCGATTTTCTTTACTGCCACGGGCATGATTGGGATGATCGCATTGGCGGGGATTGTCGTGCGCAATTCTATCATTCTTATCGACTTCATTCACGTGCGTCTGGCCGCGGGCGAGGATCTGAAACAGGCCATTATCGAGTCAGGCGCGGTCCGGTTTACACCGATCCTTCTGACCGCGGGGGCTGCCATATTCGGGTCGTGGGTGATCACGCTGGATCCGGTGTTTTCCGGGCTGGCATGGTCGTTCATTTTCGGCGTATTTGCTTCCACGGTGTTTACTCTCGTCGTGGTGCCCATGATCTATCATCTCATCTACGGGCGGAAGTAGCGGGCTTGCGAAGTCCCATACCAGTGCACAGTGTCTAGTGTGATACCATGCAGCGAATGAGATTTCATGGTTCGCTCAACAATGAAGGGAGTGGATGGCGCCATGATGAATGAGAAGGTTAGGGAGGCGTTCAACAAGCAGATCAACGCAGAGCTCTATTCTTCGTACCTATACTTGTCCATGTCCGCGTACTTCATGTCCATCAGCCTTGCCGGCTTTGCAAACTGGATGCGCGTGCAGGCCCAGGAAGAATTGGTTCATGGGATGAAATTCTACAATTTCATCAGCGAAAGAGGCGGCAAGATCGTCCTTACGGCAATAGACGGTCCTCCGACCGCGTGGGATTCTCCTCTGCAGGTGTTTGAGGACGCGTACCGCCATGAGCAGAAAGTCACCGGGCTCATCAACGGGTTGGTGGATCTTGCGATTCAGGAACGAGACCACTCATCTAATGCCTTCCTGCAGTGGTTTGTCACGGAACAGGTGGAAGAGGAATCGTCGGCCGACGCGGTGGTGCAACAATTGAAACTCGCGGGTGATGCAGGAGGCGGGATATTCATGATCGATCGTGAGCTCGGCGGACGGGTGTTTACCATGCCTGTTACCGGAGCCTGAGCGGGATTGCCGCCGAGGCAAAGGGAACTCGCTCGTGTGAAAACACATCGGCATCGGATTCAATGTACCCAAAGGGTCATACATTCATGAGGAGGATACAGAATGGGAGCGGGATCTGAGAGGTCATTGCAAATGCTGGCAGCAGCGCTGGAGAAAGAAGAAAAAGGCAGAGAATTCTACCGGGACGCGGCAGCCAAGTGCTCCAACGATCTGGCAAAAGAGATCTTCCGCCTTCTCACGTCCGAGGAGGGGGTCCATATAACCAGGATCAAACAGATCTACACCGCGCTTGAGGGTGGAAAAAGCTGGTCGAAAGAGTGGAAGGCGCACATGCAAGCGAACCAGGACCTGCAACAACTGCTCCGTGAGCGGGCTCACAAGTTGCGTTCTTCCGTAAAGGGCGACACCAGCGAGATCAAGGCAGTGGACATTGGTATAGGTATGGAAGAAGGTGCAATCAAATTCTATACCGACCAGCAGACAAAGGCCATGGACCCGCTCGAGAAGGAATTCGTCGACCAAATGATAAGTGAAGAACAGGGTCACCTGAGATCCCTTGAGGACCTCAAGCTCTTCCTCACCGATCCCGATTCCTGGTACATCGAAAAGGAACATCACGGGCTGGATGGAGCCTGAGAGCGCCCATGCTCAGGTTCCGTTTCGTGTGAGGATACAGCTGACCGGTGGGCCGGAGGTGATGGCTCCGGGTTCGGACGAAATTGTTTATTACTGTTACGAGAATCAGCGAGCCAATTACCTGGAGAATAGCCCGATTGGGCCTGAAAGGGTGGCTCTTATTCCCTTCGCGCGAGCGCTGTCGTGTGAAAAGCCTCTAGCGGGAAGACCTTTTTCCTTTGATGAGAGATGACGCGTGAAATCCGATCGGCAAAAATGGGAACAGCGCTATGAGACCGCGGTCGAAGGATTGTCCGACCCGGATCCGTTTCTCGTGGAGAACCAGCGATCATTGGGTTCGGGCCGCGCGTTGGACCTCGCGTGCGGCCGGGGAGCAAATGCGCTTTTTTTGGCAGGCCGCTGTTTTCAGGTGGACGCTGCGGATATCAGTCTGAAGGCGCTCCAGGGACTGCACGCGGAGGCACGGCGAAGGGGTGCGGATGTCGCATGCATTGCGGCAGACCTGGATTATTTTCCGCTTCCCGTGGGGATGTACGACCTTGTGGCGGTGTTCTATTTCTTCTCCGAGCCGCTGATCCTGCCCATTAAGGCTTCGCTCAAACCAGGAGGTGTACTCGTATACGCCACGTTCAATGTGCGGCACTTAAGCATAAAACCCGGATTCAACCCGGCGTATCTCATTGAGCCGGACGGTCTGAGTCGGTATTTTTCGGAATTCCGGACGATGGTTCATGAGGCTGACGCAGGTGAGAACGGCAACGTATCCCGCCTGATCGCTCGCCGCCCGTTCGAGGATCTCTGAACGAATCGATCTTCATCGCCTCACGGAAAATTCTTTTTGACTTTACTCACTTGCGGCCTTATGCTATAGGGCCTCCTGACTTCTTGGCGGAAGACCATGGAATGAACCTCAAGAAAATTCTGTTGATCGCTGTTACCCTGGGTTGGCTTGTGCCAGCCTGTTCCGCGGTCAATTACCTCAAGGGGGGAATGTACCGGGAATTGAACGAGGACATCACCATCGTCGGCCTGACTGAGAATCCCAAAGCGTACCTCAACAAAGAAATTGTCTTTTCCGTGCGGTTTTTCAAGAAAGGCGACCTTCCCTGTCCTCTGGGCGACGATTACGTGAATTTCATTATCGCGGATCGGGTCAGTTATATCACTCTCGACAAAGTGTGGATGAAGAAGGATAAGGCAAAAATCCTCGATGAATTGAAAGAGATGGAAACCATCATCATGAAGGCCAAGGTCTTCAAGATCGATCGGGAAAAAGACCCGAACCTGGAGGCGATCGAAATCATTCGAGAGTGAAGAAACACGTGATATTGATTCGCGTTCCTATGAAAATGCATTTTCGGGGGAAAGCCCTTCTTGAAAGAAGGGCTTTCCCCCGAACCCCCATCCCCAAGAACTTCAAGCGCTTGCCAGCTCCCGCTGGTCGCTGGACAGGGTGCCATCTTCATAGTTCGTTGTGCCCCTCCAGGTGATGGGAGTTCACCCGAGGAAGACCGTAGGACTCGGAGGCTCACGAGCGAATCGGAATGGGGCAGAATTCTTAAGCGCGGGGGGCGACTTCTCCATCGCAGGGGGAGCCTCCCCCCGCTCTGTTTTCAAAGACGGTTGACCGGGAAAGCCGCGGGCCGTATGGTGATAGGATTTCGCGGCCGAATAGGCACTGGGCTGGCAGGTGCACCTTTCTCAAGCGAAAGAGCGCCAATGCCGTTGCTTTGCCCCGCGGCCAGGGCCGCACGAACATACTACAGGAGGAATCCCGATTCAGGCACGGTCGGCTTGGGACGCACCGTAGGGAGAGGATCATGCGAAAAATTCTTGTGACGAGCGGTCTGCCATATGCAAATGGTGACCTCCATATAGGACATCTTGTCGAGTACATCCAAACCGACATCTATGTGCGATTCCTGCGTCTCGTCGGCGAGGACGTCATCTACGTGTGCGGCTCGGATACCCACGGCACGCCCATCGAGATCAATGCGGCCAAAAGAGGCATATCCCCTCACGAATTAGTCGAACAATATCATCTGCGACACAAGGAAGACTTCTCACGGTTTGAAGTGAGCTTCGACGAGTTCTACACCACGGACTCTCCGGAGAATCGCCGTCACGCGGAAGAAATCTATCGAAGGGCCACGGAAAAAGGGCATATCGATTCCCGAGAAATCGAGCAATACTACTGCGAGTCCTGCGGTCGATTCCTCCCGGACCGGTACATCAAGGGAACCTGCCCCAAGTGCGGAGCACTTGACCAGTACGGGGATTCGTGCGAATCGTGCGGCGCGACGTACCGGCCTACGGAAATGAAGGAAGCGCATTGCGCCATGTGCGGTGCCGTCCCTTCCTTGCGCACGTCAAAGCATTTCTTCTTCCGTCTCAAAGACCTGCGGGACTTCCTGGTGGAGTGGACGTCCGAACCGAACCGGCTCCAGGACGAGGTGAGAACGTTCGTGCGGAGATGGATAGACCAGGGGCTTCAGGACTGGGACATCTCGCGTGACGGCCCGTACTTCGGTTTCCGGATTCCCGGAGAAGAGAACAAATACTTCTACGTATGGATGGACGCACCCATTGGGTACATCGCGGCGACCGAGCACTACTGTTCCCCGCGAAACGACTGCGATGTAGCCGATTACTGGATGTCCGCGGACTCGGATGCGGAAATCCATCACTTTATCGGCAAGGACATCGCGTATTTTCATACCTTGTTCTGGCCTGCCATGCTTAAGGTCGCGGACTATCGTATCCCCACCGCGGTGCACGTGCACGGATTTGTGACAGTGAACGGTCTCAAGATGTCCAAGAGTCGGGGGACCTTTATTACCGCGCGACAATTCGCTGATGCGATCACTCCCTGGCAACTGAGGTACTACTATAGCACTAAATACAACAATTCCATCGACGATCTCGACCTCAATACAGAAGAATTTGTCAATCGTATTAACTCGGAACTGGTGAACAACATCACCAACCTGATAAGCCGTACGGTCGGCTTCCTGAACAAGAGACTGGATTCCAAGCTGGGCAGCGTGCCCGAGCAAGCTTCAGAGCTTGTCTCCGCGGTGACCGCTTCGGTGACCGTGGCGAACAATCTGTTCAGGGATCGTCTTTTCGGCGCGGCGACCCGCGAGATCCTCAAGATTGCGGATCTCGCCAACGGGTATGTGCAGGAACGCGCACCCTGGTCGACCGTAAAAGCAGACCCGGAAACCGCGAGAAATGATCTCACGTTTGCAGTGAACTGCATCAAGATCATCACGGTCCTCCTCAAGCCAATCCTGCCGGGGTATTGCGCGAAAGTCGAACACATACTCGGCTTGGAAGACCTGAAGTGGGAAGATGCCCGCTTCGATCTGGAGAACCGGTCAATCGGCATGTTCGAGAAACTCATGGACAGATTGGAGGCCGGCACCCTCGAAAAGCTTGTGGAAGCCATGCGCGCCAACCAGCCTGCCGTGGAGCTGCCACCTGTCAAAGAGGTTCCTGCATTCAAGGAAGAGATTAGCATCGACGAGTTCACCCGCGCTGGACCTCAGAGCTGCAAAAATCCTGCACGCGGAAGTAGTGGAAGGCTCGGACAAACTCCTCAAGGTGGAGGTGGACCTGGGCCGCGAGACACGCATCGTATTCGCAGGGATCAAAGCATCGTACGATCCTGCGGAACTCGTAGGACGGACCGTGGTGGTGGTCGCGAACCTCAAGCCGAGAAAGATGAGGTTTGGAGTGAGTCAGGGGATGATCCTCGCTGCCTCGGACGGTAAAGGGACCGTGAAGGTATGCGAGCTGGACCCGTCTGTCCCTCCGGGCACACCCATCACCTAAGAGGCTGTGGCCCACCGCACAAACACCAGACCTGGACCCGGTTCACGGAGGGCGTAGCGTGGCTTGCTATGCCCCCTCCGCCGCGAGAGGATTTGGTGTGCGGTGACGGTGTCTCGCGAGTGCCTACAACCTGACATAATCATATATAATTCTCAGTAGGGAAGGGCAGGGATGGCAGCTTTCTTTCAAAAAGGTTACCCACGTGGAAGCGCATTCTCTTGCGCCGCGAACGAATTAACAGTAGAATCTCACAATTGATGGTCTATTATTGAAAATGTTCACCAACCTGAAAAAATGGAACTCGCCCTGACCGTTATGCATGCCTTCATGTTGCTTTCATGTTTCGAACCGGCGCACCGGTCCGATTGGGGATGCCTTTCGACCATACCCGGTCCCGTAGCCTACGGAGAAACCGGTAAAGGTGAAGCTATCAGAACAACCAGGAGGGAGACGCCATGGCAGTGAAGATTTTTCTTAACGAGGACGAAATACCACGCCAGTGGTACAACATTGCTGCGGACATGCCTAATCCGATGCAGCCACCCCTGCATCCCGGCACCGGCCAGCCTATCGGACCTCAGGATCTGGCTCCTGTCTTTCCCATGAACCTCATCGAACAGGAGGTCAGCCAGGAGCGGTGGATAGACATTCCTGACGAAGTCCTGGACAAGTACCTCATCTGGCGTCCGTCCCCGCTCTACCGGGCGGTGAGGCTAGAGAAGTTCCTGGATTGCCCGGTGAAGATCTATTACAAGAATGAAGGCGTCAGCCCCGCGGGTAGCCACAAGCCCAACACGGCAATTCCTCAGGTCTATTACAACAAGGTTTTCGGCATCAAGCGTATCGCCACCGAGACGGGCGCAGGCCAGTGGGGGAGCGCGTTGAGCTTCGCGTGCAGTCAGTTCGGCCTTGAAGCCAAAGTGTACATGGTGCGCGTGAGCTACGAGCAGAAACCCTACCGCCGTTTGATGATGAATACATGGGGCGCGACCTGTATACCCAGCCCGAGCACCGAAACCGAGGCAGGTCGAAAGATGCTCGCCCTGGATCCGAACTCTCCGGGAAGCCTGGGCATCGCGATCAGCGAAGCAGTGGAAGACGCAGTGACCAGCGAGGCCATGGGACGGCCCTCGACTCGGTACAGCCTCGGAAGCGTGCTGAATCACGTCATGCTCCACCAGACCATCATCGGCCTGGAGGCGCAAAAGCAACTGGCCAAGGTCGGTGATTATCCAGACATCGTGATCGGATGCGCAGGTGGAGGAAGCAACTTCGCAGGTTGCGCGTTCCCGTTCATTCGGGACAAGATTGCGGGCAAGCAAGTCCATATTATCGCGGTAGAGCCCACCTCCTGTCCTACCATGACCAAGGGCGTTTTCACGTACGATTTCGGCGACACGGTCCAGATGACACCCCTCCTCCCCATGCACACCTTGGGGCATTCGTTTATTCCCGCGCCGATACACGCGGGAGGCTTGCGCTATCACGGTATGGCGCCGTTGGTGAGCCAGTTGATCCTTGACAACCTCATCGAACCCCGAGCGGTGTTCCAATTGGAGACCTTCTCCGCAGGCGTGACCTGGGCGAGGACTGAGGGATTCATCAGCGCACCTGAGACCAATCACGCATTGGCCGCGGTGATTCAGGAAGCCAAGAAAGCCAAGGAAGAAGGCAAGGAAAAAACCATTCTCGTGAACTGGAGCGGCCACGGACTCGTGGATCTTGCCGCGTACGACGCATACTTCCAGGGAAAACTGTCTGACTACGAACTGCCCATGGAAGATATCGAAAGGGCCCTCAAAGCTCTGGAAGGTTTCCCCAAACCGAATATGTAGGGCTGATTCACGGAAACCGATTGACGGTCAGTCACTTTCGTACCGTCAACGGAGGAGAAGGCTTGCACACGGGGGCGGACCATGGTACGCCCCTTTACCCTTACGTGGCGAAGGCAGGTCGCAAGCTCACGGCGTGTACCTTGGGCTAAAGCGGTCTGCCGATGCCTTGGAACGGCAAAGCCGGCCATTACCCGGCTGGGTCTGCGGAAACACATGGAAACGTCTCCCTCGTCGCCCTATGGTGGAAGAGAAATCCGGTGCCCGAGAATGGGCGGTCAAGTTACCTTCGAGTACTGCCGTATAGAAAGTGGCGATCTGCCCTGTTCCCGGGCTATTACCTGCTGGAACCTGCACTTTGACGCGGAAGCTTTTTTTCGCGAAGTCCTTTGTGCGGAGGACTTTGAGAAGGCATTTGCCACTCCGCTGCAGCCGAAAGTGGTGACTCTCATCGAGCTTATCGAAAAGGCCCGCAAGGCGATGGCCGACAAGCAGGAGTCATAAGTTCAGGTCTGTAGGAAGAGCACCGAATTCCTCAGCGCGAGAGCCCGCAATTTTATAGGACCAGGAGGGTTCGGTCTCGACCGTGGCAAGCTGCGAGCGCAAGGGAATCCACCATAAAGATTGCATGGTACCCCTACGTTGCCTGAGAAACCCGGTCAGAGAATGGTGCGTTGACAGGGTCATTTTCAACGACCTTCAGTATATTGTTGACGGAGATTCCGCATAATGGAGGGAGCTGCACACAGGATCCGGCTCAAGATGGATCAGCGGGGAATACCGCGTGAGGTTACCGAAGATTTCCTGGAAAAGGTGAGAGCGCGCGCGAACATAGTTCGTATGTGCCCTTAGAGGATTTATCCACCCCGGATCACGATCGCGTGCTGGACCTTTTGTCCGATTCCCTGAATGTCCCGGAACTGCACGACCGAGGCCAGGGCCTGCTGAACCAGGTGGCCGTCATCAAACTCAACGGCGGTCGAAATACGACCATGGGGGGAAGAATCCCCAAGGGGATACTTCGCGCGAAGACAAGTCGTTCGTATCTGGAAATCATCATCGGCCAAGTTTGCGCAGTGCGGGAACAATTCAGCGCGGACATTCCTCTGGTTCTGATGAATAGCTTCTTCACGCATGGTCCTACCGTGGAAGTGGTGAATGGGTGTGACCTACCGGTGCTCATGTTTGTCCAAGGCCAGGTTCCCCGGCTCGTGGAAGAAACCTTAAGTCCGCTGGAAACTGGCACAGAAGAGGATTGGGCACCTCCCGGCCATGGTGACGTGTACGAAAGCCTTCTTCGGTCGGGCCTTTTGGAACAACTGAGGCAGCGAGGATGTCGTTGGGCTTTCATTTCCAACCTGGACAATCTTGCTGTGTACTTGGATCCGTGGATTCTGGGGGCCATCGAAAAATACCACGTGGATTTTCTGCTCGAAGTTACAGACCGGACCCCGGCAGATCGTAAGGGAGGCACCCTCGTGATGCGAAGCGGTCGCCTGGGCCTCCTCGAAATCGCTCAAGTTGCTCCACCACAGAGACACACGTTCATGGACATAGAACGATTCCGGGTGTTCAACACGAATAATGTGTGGGTGGACCTGGATGCTCTATGGGAGGCGCTCAAGACCAGGACGCTCCGACTGCCCCTGATCCAGAACCACAAACACATCAACGGGGTCAACGTGATACAACTTGAGACCGCGATGGGGGCAGCTATCGGCTCCTTTCCACGTGCGTGGGCTGCGGGTAGGCCGTGACCGGTTTTTTCCTACCAAACAAGTCGCGGATTTGTTTGTGTTGCAGTCTGACGTGTGCGTACTTGACTCCATGAATCGCCTCCAGAGGAGTCCGCGGAGACCGGCCTCCTTACCTTTCATGCCTGCCGTGTCTTTCGCTCCGAGCTTCCTGGAGTCTCCGGAGGAAATGTACAGCCGATTTGAGGATCCCTCGTCGGTCTCTCTGGGACTTGCAGAGTCCCTGGATGTGTCTGGTGCTGTCTTCTTCGAGCGCGACGTGCGCATCGAGGGCAAGGTGGCCATCCACGCGCCGGAAGGAAAGGACTGCCGCATTCCGGCAGGGACGGTCCTCAGGGATGGGAGCTATCCCTGAAAAACGAGAGCGGTACGATCTTGCTGACACATATCTGAAAGGAATTAATCATGACCGTTTCAGCGAAAATACTCAACAGTTTCAAGGCGTACGATATCCGAGGCAGAATCCCCGACGAACTCAATGAGGATGTCGCGTACAAGATCGGCAAAGCCTATGCCACTCTGCTCTCCCCCTCCAGGGTGTGCATCGGAAAGGACGTGAGACTCTCCAGCGAATCGATGGCTGCCGCGTTGGCGCGAGGTCTTAACGATCATGGATGCGATGTCGTCGATATCGGACTATGCCCCACAGAAGAGGTCTATTTCGCCACATGGGATGGGGGAATGGATGGCGGTATCATGGTCACGGCCAGCCACAATCCCATGGATTACAACGGGATGAAACTCGTGCGGGAACAGTCCAAACCCATCAGCGGAGACACCGGACTCAAGGACATTGCCCAGATCGTATCAGAAGAAAAATTCAAACCGATGCCACCCAAGAAAGGTACCACCCGCAGCGAGAGCACCCGAGACGCGTATGTGCGTCATCTGCTCACCTATGTGCATCCTGAACGGCTGTCTCCGCTCAAGGTCGTGATGAATTGCGGCAACGGCTGTGCCGGCCCGATTCTGGATAAGCTTGAGCCTGCGCTGCCGCTGCACATGTTCAGGCTGTTTTCCGAGCCTGACGGAACTTTTCCCAATGGTATTCCCAATCCTATCCTTCCGGAGACAAGAGGTGTGACCAGAGACGCGGTCATTGCACACCACGCGGACCTGGGCATTGCCTGGGACGGGGACTGCGACCGATGCTTCTTCTTTGACGAGCACGGGACCTTCATCGAAGGGTATTATATCGTCGGGTTTCTGGCCCAGGCCTTCCTGAGAAATCATCCCGGCGCAAAGATCGTTCACGATCCACGTCTGGTGTGGAACACGGTAGAGATGGTCCGGGAAGCGGGGGGCGTCCCGGTAATGAGCAAGGCCGGCCACGCGTTTATCAAGGAACGGATGCGCCTGGAAGACGCAATCTACGGCGGAGAGATGTCCGCTCACCACTATTTCCGGGACTTCTCGTACTGCGACAGCGGCATGATACCGTGGTTGCTCCTTGTGGAGACGGTCAGCGCTGCGGGACGTCCTTTCTCCGAACTCCTGCGGGAGAGGATGGAAAAGTATCCGGTAAGCGGCGAAATAAATAGCAAGGTCCGCGACCCGCACGGCGTGCTCGCGAAGATCGAAGCTCATTACAAGGTCAAGGGGCCGGCAATCGACTACATCGACGGTTTGAGCATGGAATTCGCCCAGTGGCGCTTCAACCTCCGACCCTCCAATACCGAGCCGGTGATCAGGCTCAACGTGGAAGTCAGGCAGGACAAAGATTTACTTGAGGAAAAGACTGCTGAGCTCCTCGGCATGATCAAAGATTTGGCCTGACCCGCCCGTGTAGGTGCCTCGCGGGGCAGGTGTGAGCCTGCCCCATGAGCGTACGGACATTAACGCAGTTCCTGGGAGCCTCGATCGCCCGGTGCCCGCTCACGAGTTATCGTCGCCGGCGTCGAAAAGGACTGTGGCTTTCGTGTGCCGCACATCTGGTCTTGATGGCCGCCTTCAATTCTTTGAACTCGCGGTCGGCTTCCTGCAATTCATCCTTTTCCGCAGAAGTCAGGGCCGAGAACAGGCTTCCCTCGCGTCGCTTGAGCGCAACGGTCTTTTGCACGAGCTGCAAGAACAGATTCCTGAGTTCGTCACAACTCTTCGTGGCATAGTCGCCAACCTCGGATTTCACCGCATCAAGGCCTGATGACTTGGCTGCAGATTCCCTGTGAGGACAGTGACGCGCTTCAACTTCAATTTTCTGAATTTCGTCGATCAACCCACGAATCTTTTCGTTGAACACCGCCATCACAGTCCATTCGTTCCGTTCGTTGAGCTTCTTGAGAGCGTCCACGTGCTGCGACAGCTGCTGGCGTTTGAAAGAGAGATCTTTTCTCAGCGCTGCACAATTTCCCGTTTCCTGCGCGGAACAGGTGAGGGTGACTGCCATCAAAAGCAACCCGAAACCCGACACAAGAGCGAAAAAACGGGAATGCGCCATTGAAAAGCACCTCTCGCGAGTGTTCGATAAGCGTCGCAGTAACGTATCACAGATCCACGGTAAAATTAAGTTGCGTCTGGCTTGGCCGCGTTGGCGCGGTAGGGCTCGGAGCGCGAAGGTCCACAGAGCGTGCGAGATACTCGGCCTTACCGTAGGTACTGATTACCTCCAGGAAAGAAGAACAGCCACAATCCTGGTGAAGGACTCATCGAAGGCCCATTGCCTTCTTTGCGATACCGAATAATGCCAGTCAGTTAATCATTACGTTATGCCACAGGTACTTCCAGTGGATTTTCCGCGCGGCCGGTAATAGCGGTGCAGCATTACTAGGAGTTATCTTGCAGCGCCAATGCAGTTTTTCCTTGATATTTTCACTCGAAGTGCGCTATACGTCAATGTGCAAACTCTAGACTTTCGTTCTCGATTTCTGCGACATGACACTTTGATGTTGTGCTTGGTTCTTGCGAGGAATCGTTGAACCTGCTTCACCACTCTCGCACCGATTTCGGACCGCGACGTGGTTTAGGGAATATTCTTGTAGATCAGATCGCTCACGTTTCTGGTATGATAGGGCCTTCTCGTCAGTTCGGATTCATGCTGGCATTCGGGTTCCGTTGCGAGGAATCTGAAGCGCCCATGAGCGAGCGAGGAGGTCAGGTGCCCCTTCTTTCTTTTTGAGAATGGTCACCCTTGAATCAAGTCCGCCGAGAAGCGCGAGGCTCTCCGGGGAGGACGTATTCGATGAGGCTGCCGCCCAGGCATCGATCCTTTGCCAAGTTTATGCTTGCATCAGTGCTGAGCTTATGCTTGTGCGGCTGTATCGGACTTCTGCCTTCCCCGTTCCGGCCCTCTCCCGGCCCGCAAAAGGCGCCGCAGCCCTACGATCTTTCCGAAGCTTTTGACATCGTGTGCCGAAACTATCGCCTCGGCCCGGAGGATCGGGTGGGTATCGTGTTGCAAACCGACTGGAGCATTCCAGTGGGATCTTTCAGACTCGACACTCTCGACAAAATCCGGATTACCTGCCTCGTTGACCCCCAGTTGAGTTCCGAGGTGACCGTTCGGCCAGACGGAATGATCACAGTGAAGGGAATTGGAGAGGTCCAGGCGGCCGGTCTCAAGCCGGATGAACTTGCCAAGAAAATTGAACAAAAGTATCTGGAAGCCAAGATTTTCTCTAGTGAAATCACCCGAAAGGATTTTGGGAACTTCCGTCTCATTACCGTTGAAGTCCTCCAGTTCTACGAAAAAGTGAACAAGCTGTTGGACGCACTGCGAAGCTTGGCTTCAGGCGGCCAGTTCGGCGTTCTGGTGAAGCCCGACGGGACGATTGATCTTCCGTTGCTCAAAGACAGGGTGATGTGTGCCGGTCATACCGTTCCTGAGGTAGAGAAAACGGTGAATAGATTGTATCGTGAACAGGTTCTTGAGCATGCAGTGGTAAGTATCCAGCTTCTCAATGCATTATCACGAAAAGTATACGTTATGGGGGAAGTCAATTCTCCGGGCGCCTATGACATAACCCAGCCGATAACTGCGCTACATGCCATTGCCATGGCGGGTGGCCAAAAGCCCGACACCGCGGATCTCACGAGTGTCATTCTCATATCAAGGAATGCTCAGGGCAAACCGCTCGGCCGGCGCCTAGACTTGAAGAGGATTCTGGACGTAGGCGATATGAGTTCGGCAATCCTTGTGAAACCCTATGATGTCCTTTACGTGCCACACACATATATTCGTGACGTGCAACTCTTCTTGGACCAGTACATCAACACCATAAGTGGCTTTAAGTCGTTCGTCGACTCACTGAAACCCTCAAACCCTTAGAAGCAGCATAACGTGTGAGGTCAGGGCAGGTTCTCAGCACGAAAGGACTTGTGTGGTTCTTGCAGGGCGAGTTCCTGTGCGCGGGGTCCGCGGCCCTTCAGCCGTGGCGCACTTGGCGGTATCTTCGATGTCCCGCTTCAGCCCGGGCTTACCACAGCGGCGACGGGAAAAAGGCGACCGGATCACTTCCTGACAGATCCTGGTGCACTGGATGCCCGGTGGATAGGGGGTCTTCCAGCAACTCCCCCAAAATGCCTCCGGAATCATGGTGGGCTGCGGTGGCGGCAGGTGCTGAGTCGACAGATGGGCTTTGCTCCCACGGTGAGCCGTCGATCTCACCTCCGTAACTCGATAGGGGAACAGATACGAGCCTGCGGCCATCGAGGGCCTCCACTATCCGGGGAAGGCAACGAGCGGTCTTTTGCCGGTCGTGCAAGAGAATCACGTCGCGTGGGTGGGCTCGACTCAAGGCACCCAGAACCATGCGCGGGGATGTGGGAAACCACGAGAGTTCCATGCGCCAGTCATTGGTATCCAGATTCCACCACGCAATGCGGTAACCCAGGGAAGCAAGGACCTTCTGCGTCGCAGAATAATTGGCCCATGAACCGCTGACCCCATACGGGAATCTGAAGAAAAGGTTTTGCCGTTTCGGGTTGACCCCGGATTCTTCGACCACGCCTTGGATGAGATCGTGGGTGGAGACAATTTCCCTCTCCGCTCGCTTTGCGGAAATCCGCGAAAAGTCTGGATGACTAAAGGAATGATTGCCGATATCGTGACCTTCCCGCAGCGTTCGTACCGCAAACTCGCGCAGCTTGGGGTCCTTCAAATTGCGGCCTATGACGAAAAAGGTTGCTTTATGGTTAGTCGAGGCTAATAGGTCCAGGATTTGGCCGGTGCAATGAAGAGGGCCGTCGTCGAAAGTGAGGAACACCTGTTCCGTGTCCCGCGTGGGCAACCGCGGGGTCTTGTGGTGTAAACGAGGCAAAGCGTTCGCGGGCAAGCTTTCGCCTCTGTGAGGATGCGCTCTTGCTTGCTTGTTGTCGAGCAAAGACGTCAACTCGTCAACCAGCGAGGACCACGATTCCGATCCGACAGCCAGACCTGCGCCGGCGAACAGGAACGCTCGCCGGGAGATGCCTTCGCCTTCCGTGAGGAGCCTTTTGTGATTCGATCGCTCGACTCTCCCGCGAAAAGTGGTGCTAAAGCGGTTTTTCCAATTCATTCGAGGTCTTCTGTACGCTTGTCAAGTGATTCAAGTGCTTCCAGTATATTACGATAATTACATGATGTAGAGAATAACAGGAACAACCGTGTATGTCAATATCGCTATGTAATTAAGCGAAGCAATGACGAAGACTCCGCTGATGCGGTGCAAACCAGCATCTGGCAAGCTTTTTCAGATTTTTGGGAATCCGAGACACTCCAAGACCGGTACCCTGCCGATCCTGCTCCGCGAACACCACGGCAGAAGGAGGTCCGGATCCGCGGTACGAAGAGGCGATCCTGAGCGGGTTTCTCGGCAGCCAATCCTTTCCTCTCATGGCACCAATAGCTTCTCAATTGCTGAGGAGCGCCCTATTCCTGCTCCGGAGTCTCAGGCTTGACACCCTGGACACCCGTCACCGTCTCAGGTGGAGTGCTGTCGATAGACGTGGGCAGCTTTTTTTGAATCATCGGTCGGGCACCACCCATCAGGCGTTCGGGACCCTCTTTCAACCTGACCTCGAAATACTTCTTGCCATTACCGGTTGCAGAAAACAGAACTCGGTTGAATCCTTCCTCGCGTGAAGCTTCTTCAATGACACCCTTCAGGGCTTTGATCTCTTTACCGGAATCACGTGCAATCGTGTACAAGCCTGTTTGTTTCGACCTCTTGAAGGAGTCGAGGCGCGGTGGCTTGCTGCTGAGGTAGAACACGAGCCCTGGCTTGTTGATTTGCTTCCCCAGGGTGAGTCTCAAGCGCGAGTCATCACCGAACAGCGTGTAAGGTTCACCTTTCTTGAGCAGGCCGTTCCGGTTGTCCTTGTTGGGGACTAGAACCGTAACGTTTCCCCGCGAGGAAATGCACACGACCGTCAGGTACGCATTGCGATCAGCCTGAACGGTGATGATAAGGCGGTCCCCCTTCTTGAAAGGCTTCCCGGCCTCTTTGTCAGTCCACACGCGCAGTCCGATCGCTGACGGCTTGGGTTGACCGATAGAGAGTAGTTCCCACGAGGGATACGCGGTCCCACCCGCGGAGACTGCGCACGGGAGCAATCCCACCGCTACTGCCGCCACAACGATACACATCGCCTTCGACGAATTCTTGAGCGTGATCACTTTTGCCTCCCCTTGGAAAGAGTCCTCACATTGGGCAACACATCGTATGTACCTGCGAAGAGCGAATTCCTTCTCGCAAGACCGCGTTCAGTCAAGCCCCCGAACCTTTCAGAGGAAACCCTCTGCGACTTGGGGCTATGTCTCCGGATGTGCAGACCCCGCCTGTTGCGGGGGTATCGATTGCCTACGGACCCGCCTTTGCCCACAGACTCCTGCTATCTTATATATATGTCGCGTACAACGTAAAAAAATGACAGAGCTATCTCAATTATTTGCGAAAAGGGAATTCTTGGTCACCGGCCATTGCGGTCTCCGGGATTGACGAAGAATGCAAGACCCCACGTTCCTTCAGGAAACGTGGGGTCTCACTACAAGAAACGTCTGCAACGGGACTATGTACACCTTTTGTGTTGACAGTCTTCAGGTCAGAGACTACCCTTACCTTGGGAAGTAGTGAAGATTTCAGCCACATAGCCTACGTTTCGGTTCGGCCGCTTTATCTCTTCTTGATTCCAAAATGATAGCGCCGGAAGTGAGGTTTCTCGCGAAGCAATTGAGAGAAACGTCGCGGGTTATGTGGCCCGTCGCCAGGCCACTCCCAGGAGAGATCGTTATGGCAGTAGATGACCTGCCTAGCTTCAGCGTCTGCGAGGACGAAGAGTCTTCGGGTCCCCAATATCTCCGGCATGCCAACGTGGTCACAGAAACCATCGATCTGGAGAGTCTGGTTTCCCGCGATCAGCGTGACACTGCCGGCTTTGATTTCAAGGAAGTCCGCGCGACTTCTCTTGGCAAGCTGCTCAACGCGTTGCCACTTCCGGCCATCTTGATCGACCAATCCGGCGACATCGCCTTTGCCAACCATGCGTGTAAGAAGATCAACACTGATGCGCAAACCATAATCGGCACCCCTTTCTCAGGGCTTTTCCCCGATCCTGCATCTGCCGGGAATGCCCAGTCATTGGTGGAAAGGGTTTTTGCCACACGAAAGCCCGTAGTGGCCGAAGCGGTCTTGGAAATCCGAAAAAGCAGGATTTGGGGCCGCATGAACTTTCGTTGCCTTCGCATCGGCAGTGACAGGTCGGTGCTGCTTCTCATTGAGGACCTCACCCTCGAAAAAAGGCGGCTTCTCGTCAACAAGAGACACCGAAACGAACTTGAACGCAGCGTCAAGGACCGCACTGCGGAGCTTGAGAAGACCAATGCGCGGCTGCAGAATGAAATTGAAAACCGAAAGCGGGCCGAAAAGGCTCTCCAGAAGGCCAATGAGGAATTGGAGCTGAGGGTCGAACGACGTACCGCGGAACTGAAAAAATCCAACAACGCATACCTCACTGCGAAGAATGACTGGGAACGAACCTTCGACGCGGTGCCGGACCTGATCATGATCCTTGACGACCAGTTCAGGATCGTCCGAGCCAACCGTGCACTCGCCGAGAGGATGGGCGTCTCCCCGCGGGAAGCGGTGGGCAAGCGGTGCTACGAATGGACCCATGGAGCAACCGGTCCCCCCAAAGGTTGCCCCCATGTCAGATTACAGGAAGACGGACAACAGCATGTGGCGGAAATCCGGCAGGATCGGCTGCGCGGTGTGTTCGACATCTGTGTGTCACCGTTGCACGACGCGGAAGGAAACATTACTGCGTGCGTACATGTGGCTCGGGATGTCACTGAAGCGAAAAAAGTGCAAAACAGCCTGATAGAAGCCCGTCAGGTCGCCTCTGCGGAGGCCAACAAGCTCCGCACCATGATAGAAGGCATGGACGCAGGCATTGTCGTGGTGGACCACGATGACATAGTCACCGAGGCCAACACATGGTTCCTGGAAAAGACCGGGACCGCGCGGTCCGAGGTGATCGGGAAGAGTCTGTGGGCCTGTGCGCTCACACTGGATCAGGCTGAAACGCTGAGGCCTCTCCTGGCCGCGTACCGCACGAGCGCGACCGCGGACGGCATGGTTTCAAACCGTGACTTTGCGGGAATGAAGGTCGCTTTGCGTGTCCAACCGATCTTTCGAGACGACGCGTACGCGGGGGTCATCCTCAACGTGACAGATGTCACCGATCTCGTGGAAGCAAAGTCCGCGGCGGAGAGCGCGAACAACGCCAAGAGCCGGTTCCTTGCGAATATGAGCCACGAGATCCGCACGCCCTTGCACGGAATAATCGGTATGACGGAACTCATGTTGCGCACCGACCTCACGGCAGAGCAGCGCGAATTTCTCGACACCGTGAAGTTATCCGCTGACTCCTTGCTGTGGCTTGTCAACGACATTCTCGATTTTTCCAAGATAGAAGCGGGCAAACTGGAACTTTTTCCCATAACTTTTGTACTGAGGGATTGTCTCGGCAACACACTCAGTACGCTTGCAGTCGAAGCGCACAAAAAGGGCCTCGAACTCGTGCTCGAAATGTCTGACGCCATCCCTACCCAAGTGATAGGCGATCCGGGTCGCCTTCGCCAAGTCCTACTCAACCTGCTTGGAAATGCCATTAAATTTACCGAGCAGGGTAGAGTGGTCGTTTCTGTGGAACCTGATTCGCGTACCGACGAGGGGGTGCGAGGTACATTTCAAGGTGTCTGACACGGGTATTGGAATCCCAACTGAAAAGCGAGAAATTATCTTCAACGAATTCGAACAGGTGGACGACACCACGTCGAGAAAACACGGCGGAACCGGACTGGGACTGGCAGTCTGTGCTGAACTCGTGCAATTAATGGGAGGCAAGATCTGGGTAGAGAGCGAGATCGAATGTGGCAGTACCTTCCATTTTACCGCGTGCCTTGGCTTCGACGAGGATCAGGAGGAACCTGGAGCGTCGGAGGAAGCGCCGGACCTGCATGGATTGAGGGTGTTGGTCGTGGACGACAACCCCATGAATAGACGCGTCCTCGAGAAAACGCTCGCGCACGGCGGTATGGTGCCCACAACGGTATCCAGTGGTCGTGCCGCGCTGGACGCCATGGTGACGGCTCATCAGGAGTCGAGACCGTTCGCGGTGACGTTGACAGATTCTCTCATGCCGGAAATGGATGGATTCGAATTGGCCCGACAAATTCGTGATCACCCGGATCTCGGTGAGTCGCTCGTGGTAATGCTCGCGTCCGCGGGGCAACGGGGTGACGCGCAGCGCTGTTCCAAGCTGGGCATAGCTGGGTACCTGTCAAAACCCACCAGGAGATCGGAGCTGCTGGCAACTATTCGGAGTGCGCTTCTCGCAAAGATGGGGTTACCACCGCGACCGATTCTGCTGACACGCCACTCGTTGCGTCAGAACCGAGGCAAACGACGAATCCTCCTCGCGGAGGATAATCCGGTAAACCAGAAACTCGCAGCCCGAATGCTCGAAAAGGCAGGATATGCGGTTTCCGTAGCTGAGGACGGCGAAAAGGCCCTCACGACTCTGCGCCAAGGGACTTTCGACCTGATCCTCATGGACGTGCAGATGCCGCGAATGGATGGTATCCGGACAACCCGCATCATTCGAGAGCAGGAGAGGAAGACGGGAGAACACATTCCTATCGTGGCCATGACCGCGCACGCTATGGCTGGCAACAGGGAACGCTGTTTGGCAGAAGGAATGGATGGATATCTCACCAAGCCCATCCGAACCGGAGAGCTCTACCAGACCATAGAAAATCTCTTGGAGGGGCTTCCACCGCGAGAGGAGGTAACGACACAGGAGTATCAGGAGACTGCGTTCTTTGATGAATCAGAACTCCTCAACCGATTTCAGGGGGACAGGGAATTCCTCTATGAGCTCGTGGAGCTCTTTCTCGATGATTATCCCAAACATGTCGAGGACATGAGGCAGGCAGTCCGTGCTGGCGACAGACGAAGTCTCCAACGATCGGCACATACGCTCAAAGGCTCAATAGGGAACTTCAGCTGTTCCGAAGCGTTCCGGGCGGTGATACGGCTCGAGGAAGGCGTGGAAAGCAGCGATGTCAAAGAGGCTGGGCCGGCGTTGGCTGACCTGGAACAAGCTCTCGAACGGCTCAGGCATGGTCTCGTAACCCTCGATCGGAAATAGGTACCGTCGGGAACGCTTGGTACTCGTGACCGCGCGTCTTGTAGGTCACCGCTTTCGGAGAAAATGCCATATGTCTGCTCAAAGCAAATGGCTATCCAGCGCCCAGTGCAAACCGAATTCTGTACGGTTTTTCGTGGGAGCAGACCTTTTATACCAGTGTGCGCCAATTCAGGTAGTCCTGGCCAGCAGGCGCCATGCCTCTCCCACGCGCAGTCCGTCTGGCCGTTCGGAGCGGAGGCATGGCGCCTCATTTACATGCGTTTGCGCACACTGGTATGAGACCGTCCTCGGAAACTCATGTGCATAGGACGGTTTGGTTTCTGAAAACGCACTTTCATGTAAACCGGCCTCATGAAGGCCGCGAATCTAGCACACGGGGTCACGAATCGCTAGATTGATTGAAGAGGCATTCGTGAAACCGTTCTCAGGGGGTGTCGCACATGCGCAGTTACGGTTTCCTCATCTTTTGTGTGGCTGTGGCCTTTCTCGCAGTCGTCTATGTGGGCGGAGCAGTTCCCGTGCGCGGGGCACCGGTCTTCTATCACATTGACCAGAAGCTGGGCACCACAGCGTTCATGGGCACCTATTACAAAGTGATGTCCCTGTTGCGCAGGAGGGAACGGTCGCCACAAGATGAACAAGATATATGGACAAAGAGTTACCAGGATTTCGGCAAGGTGCTCAAGAAACACGGTTGAATAGGGCCGCGCGTTTCTCTGGGAGGAAGGCCGAGACCCATCGGGGTGTGGAGAGGGCACGTCCGCGTGTTCCCCTCTCTGCTCGCGGGATGTCGTGCGCGTCTTGCGCTGAACCCTAAGTTCGGTTGTGGCTTCCCATTCCGGGCGCCCGCAGCGCGTGAAAACAGATCGGCAAGCCCACGCGACTCGGACCAGGCTCACGGTTACTCTCTTTCCAGTTCGATTCCCACCGGACAGTGATCCGAGCCCATGACGTCAGTCATGATGAATGCGCGTGTGACCGACGGCAGCAGGTTTTCGCTCACAAAAACGTAGTCTATTCGCCAGCCCACGTTTCTTTCCCGGGCCCGCGACTTCAGGTCCCACCAACTGTATTGAATCTCTTCAGGGTGAAGTTGGCGAAAGGTGTCCACGTATCCGCGGGAAATCACGGAATCGATCCACGCACGTTCTTTGGGAAGAAAGCCGGATACCTTCTCATTTTCCTTGGGTCGTGTCAGATCGATCTCCTGGTGCGCGGTATTCACATCTCCGGTGAAAACGATACGCCGATTTTCTCGTTTGAGGATCTCTATGCGTTCAAGGAAGGCATCGTAAAAATCCATCTTGAACTTGAGGCGTTCAGACCCCGATTTTCCATTCGGAAAATACACATTGAAAAGGGTAAAATCGTCGAATTCCAACTCCAGGAGCCGACCTTCCTGATCAAAACGGGGAGCGCCCAACGACGTCTCGACATGAAGGGGTTCCACTCGTGAGTACACCGCCACCCCGCTGTATCCCTTCTTTTGAGCGGAACTCCAGTACGATTTGTACCCGCAGGCGCGATAAGATCCGAGGAAAGCTGTTCCAGAGCGGCCTTGGTCTCCTGGATGCACAGGATATCCGGAGCAGCGGAAACAAGCCAATCCACGAATCCTTTCTTGGCCGCGGCGCGGATCCCGTTTACGTTCCAACTCAACAGTGTGATGGTTCTGGACATGATTGAGCAGGCACCACTTTCCTTTTTGGTGAAGAGCGTTCGCTACGGACGCGTAAAAAACGCCATAAGAGCAGGGAGGCAGTCAAGCCCCAGCACACTGAGACAGCAATCCAACCGCTGAGGCGGGCTCATAGTGCACCCAGGTCCACGGGCTCACGTGCCTGGGCCCTCACGACATGTCGAGTGCCCCGCCCAATGCAGGAATCACGCGTACCCCTAAAACACAAAAGCCCGACGAGCTGCCGGGCTGAGCATGTGCCAAATTTTGGTGCCGAAGGCCGGACTCGAACCGGCACGAGCTCTCGCCCGCCACCCCCTCAAGATGGTGTGTCTACCAGTTCCACCACTTCGGCTTGAAGTAACTGTATAACTCTCCACGGGGTTCGTCAAGAGCAAAAGCCGCGGCATGGTGTGCATTGAGCGATCAGGGAAATGACGGTTCACGTGGGGCCGGCTGTGCTCCTGCCTCACCATTCATGAGAAGCGGGGAAAATGGCACTTGTCGCCGGTGGCTGCATGCTTTCGCCACGTGGGAGTATTCCCCTGCCCGCGCTGTCCAGTCGCTGTGGCAATGCACAGCGTCTTGCCGAGCGTCGACGAGCATGGTAATGATAGCGCTTCCGGGATCGAGCCGAGGCCTGGAGGTCGGACCGAGGCAATCTCGTGTTACCTGAGAGTGGACGACGCCTTAAGGCGTGGGAATAAGGATCGTTGGCAACAAGAGTAGGTAATCAATGATGGATAACGAGCAAATCGTAGTGCTTGGTATAGGGAACATTCTCTTGACAGACGAAGGAATCGGCGTCCGGGTTGTGGAAGAACTGGGACGTCGCTATTGCCTGCCGGAAAACGTTCGTTGCGTGGATGGCGGAACCCAGGGGCTGTGGCTTATGGCTACCATACAAGAAGCGGACCATCTCGTGGTGATCGACGCGATTCTTGGGCGAGGGGAGCCAGGCACCCTGTACCGCATGGAGAGGAAAGACCTTCCCACAGGGCTGCGCGTCAAGCAGTCGGCTCATGACAGCGACTTGCTGGAAGCCCTGACCCTCTGTTCGTTTCTGGAAAAAGAACCCAAGAGCGTCGTCGTGCTGGGAATCGAGCCGGAAGACATCCAGTCTATGGGACTGGAGCTGACCGAGACCGTGGCAGGACGCATGGATGATCTTGTTTCTCTTGTGGTGAAGGAACTGAAACAGCTC
Organism: uncultured delta proteobacterium; assembly: GCA_963760985.1. Taxonomy (GTDB): domain Bacteria; phylum Desulfobacterota; class Desulfomonilia; order Desulfomonilales; family Desulfomonilaceae; genus JACRDG01. Next base: position 256,319 of record CAVXFM010000010.1, read on the forward strand.
GGGTGCAGTCTCGATCCCATCTAAGATGGTTTCTCGTCGCAGTTGCGCGAAAAACAGTTCTAAAGTTAAGCGCCACAGGGAAGACTCTCAACATACAGGCTCGCACAGCCGCGACAAAAAAAGTTTGAACGGTTTCCGCTGCTGTGTTATGAATATTCAGTTAAGTGAACGAGGAAATCTGGTCAATTTCCGGACGCCGAAAAGACCACTCATTTACATTGGGAGGCTGGACAATGACACGGAGAGGGAGACTGCTAACAGCGCTGATCCTGAGCGTAGCCGTGCTCGCCGCATTCACGGTGGCGTACACAGCCACGAAAATGCCGGACAAGAACATCGTGATCGAGAGCAAAGACGTTTTCACCAAGCCGAAGAAAACGCCGGTGACCTTTTCCCATGAAGCACACAAGGCCGCCAAGTGCACCGATTGCCACCACGAAATCAAAGACGGCAAGAACGTGTGGAAAGAGGGGCAGGAAGTGAAAAAATGCTCCACGTGCCACAAGCTTAAACCTGAGGGCAAGGTCATCAAGCTGGAGCTGGCATATCACACGAAATGTGCGGGCTGTCACAAGAAGATGAAAGCCGAGAAGAAGAAACATGGTCCGCTCAAGGCTCAATGCGCCAAGTGCCATACCAAAGCCGGAGGCAAATAGGCCTCAAGATCAGAGAATCCCTTAGTTTTTGAGATTGCACAAAGGCCCCCTCTGCTGAAGCGGGGGCCTTTTTCCGTGTGAGGTGTTTCACGGGTCCCCAGCGATGAACGTGTGAGGGGCGAACATGGCCTACCACGGCAAAAGGGCTCAGAAACAGTCACCTACGGCCTCGATTCTCCTTGACCTAGCCCGCTGGCGCATGTAAGAATCGACGCGAAATCTCCCGCATTTTGACCCTGTTTTGCTCGGGGTTGCAGATAATCAGCTATACAATGCACTGTGCATCGAAGGAGTTGGGTATGAAGCACAAAATCTCCAACGGCCGCGGCATGACAGGGGTATCCTTTCTGTTGTTCATTGTGGTCGCCGTCGTTCTGGCATTGCAGCCCTGGGCCGGTCACCTCGGCGCTCAGGAACAAAAGTCGGCAGTAGAAAAGAGTACAGGTTCGGCAGCACCCACAACGCCGCCGGCAGCCCCGTCAACGCCAACGGCAGCACCGACTACGCCGCCGGCAGTATCTGAAAAGCCTTCCCCGGAACCGGCGACAACTCCCGCGCCTCCCGCGGCAAAGAGCCCTGCACCGGAAGCAGCACCCAAGGCCGAAAAAAAAGATTCAGAAGCGGAAACCCCGGAGGCCTCAAGCGAGGAACTTTCCAATCAGTCATGTCTCGAGTGTCATAACGCGGATATCCTCCAGCTGTCTAAAGACGAACTCCTCGAGCAGGTCGTGGTGGAGGGGAAAGCCAAACCGGCCCTACCCAGACCGCGGTTCGTCGCGGGCAAGCTGACCCTCGCGATCAATGAGAAGGACTACGCTAACGGAGTTCACGCGGATACCACGTGCGTAACCTGTCACAAAAGTGTCGAGGAACTACCTCACAAGATGCCTTTGAAGAAGGTTGATTGTAAGGAATGCCACGAAGAATCAGTCGATACGATCCAGGCCAGCGCTCATGGCGAAAAGGCCGGGCCTAAGGCTCCCGGATGCATCGGTTGTCATGACGTGCACTATGGTAAGGCCGTCTCCACCTATGCCAAAGAATTTAAGAGACAGATGTGCGTTGACTGCCACAAGGCGTATGGCAGGGACACGAACAAGGATCACCGCAAACTGTACGAACCCCGTCTGCATCTCCAGATGGCCTGCATAACCTGTCATACGGGCGCTGCGAAGGGTGTTCACAGTATTCCGCAGGTCAAGACCAAGGTGGCTCAGTGCCAGTCATGCCACACCAAGTACACGATGCTTTCCCAGGAAAAGAAGCTCCCGAGCAGGGACTTTCAATATATGACACAAACGACGTTCATCAACGCGGATGCGCTCAAGAAATTTGGGTACATGGTGGGAGCGAATCGCATTCCCGCTCTGGACATGATTCTCATCCTGGTGGTGCTTGGGCCTTTTGCGTTGCCGGTGGTACACGGTGGCCTGAGAATACTCACAAGGCGCAAGGAACCCCTGCACCTGCCCGAAGAAAAGATCCTGCTCCATCCGTTGCTTGAGCGCATTTGGCATTGGTTCCAGGCACTCTGTATCGTGATGCTCATCATTACAGGAATCCTCATCCACTGGCCGGAACACTTCGCGGGTTGGTTCCAGTGGGGCGTAAAGGTTCACAACTGGTTTGGAACCGCGTTGGTGATCGCGTTCCTCGTATGGTTGATCTACAACCTTATGACCGGAAGGATACGCCACTACATTCCCAGAAAGGGCGAAATTCCTGGAGGAATGATCACACAGGCGAAATTCTACGGGTACGGCATCTTCAAGCACGAACCGCATCCTTATGCCCCGACAGAAGACAACAAATTCAATCCGCTCCAGAAGATTGCCTATCTCAAGTTTCAGGGTACTGTTGATGCCCATCCTCTTGATCACGGGCATCTTGTACATGTATCCGAGCAGTTTTATGGGAATTATTAATGCCTTCGGCGGCATGGCGGTGCTGGGAACGGTACACCTTATTCTGGCCGCGCTGTTTGCTGCCTTCCTGGTAGCGCACCTGTACCTGGCCACCACCGGTGAGACCGTCTTTGAGAATTTCAAGGCCATCATCCTCGGATACGGAATCAAGTCTGACCACGAAGAGCACAAGTAATTTGTCCTCACACACCGCAGGGGAGGGACGTACGAAAAACGTCCCTCCCTCACGTCCGTTTCTCCCGCATGATTTCGGTGATAACCGGTGCCATATATAGTGTCGGATCTTTCCCGGATGTGAGGAAGGCCGCTTCGCTTTGAGCGACGAAGAGCCGTCTCATACCGATGCGCGATCATGTAAGCAGACCTTGGTCTGCTGGCGGCATGCCTCTGAAGCGCAGTCAGGCCGTGCCGTTCGTAGCGAAAGAGATTTGCCGCCAGTGTCGTACGCCTAAAACGCATCACCGCTTCGCTCAGGAGATCCCCAGCCCTACCATGTTGCTCGTATGAACGCGAGTTGGCATGACTTGACGTAAGTCAATGCAGTCGCCATTCCGTCGAGCGATACTCATCCAAGAGTACGAAGGCGCAGCCTCTTTCTTTATGTGCACAGGATCGCATCACACCGGAGGTCGATTTATGAAATGGAGCCAGGAAGCTGAAGCCGCTGTTTCTCGTGTTCCCTTCTTTGTGCGCAGGCGCGTGAAGAAAAAGGTGGAGGAAGAGGCCGTCCGTCAGGGAGCAAGCACCGTGCAACTCGGCCATGTGGTTTCGTGCAGAAAAGCGTTTCTGGAGAACATGAGCGGCGAGGTCAAAGGATTTCAGCTGGAAGCGTGTTTTGGCTCGGCAGGATGCCCCAATCGGGTCGCGCAAACCTCGGATTTTGTGGCAAGACTCGAAAGCCTGTTAGTGGTGCACGATCTGAGGGGGCACTTGGTCGATCGGATCAAAGGGCCGTTGAAAATGCATCATGAATTCCGTGTGACCATTGCCGATTGCCCTAACGCGTGTTCTCGACCACAGATATCCGACCTGGGAATAATTTCCGTAAGAAAACCAGCTCTTTCAGGCGAAGCGTGCAGCCGGTGTCTCTCATGTGTCAACGTGTGTGCAGAAAAAGCGGTTTCCTTGACCGACAGGGACATGTTTCCCGCAATCGATCCGGAAAAGTGTCTTCTTTGCGGCCAGTGCGTCAAGGCATGTGGTGCCGGGACGCTCGTCCCCGGTCTTGACGGATACCTGCTCCTCCTGGGGGGAAAGCTTGGTCGACATCCGCAGTTGGCGCGACAACTGAATGGCGTGTTCTCCGAAGCACAGATCCTCGGCCTCGTCGCGCAGTGCCTGAATCACTATAAGGCCCACAATCAGAGAGGAGAACGCTTCGGGGAGATCCTCAACCGCACGGGGTACACGTTCCTTGAGGAAACTCCAGCCGGTCAATCGGCCTGCTAGCCCCACGCGATGAGGCCCATGGACAGAGGGTTGAACAGGTACAGGATGAAAGGGAAGCACACGTACGCTGTACGCATACAAGCCCGTCTCCTCGCAGGGAATCGTGCCCTTGAAACCCCAGATGCCATCGGATACTTTTCCCATCGTGGTCATGGCAGTGAGATCCCGGCTGATCATCCTGTCCGAGTCCTGTTCGACTGCACCGTGGCACAGATCCACCGTGACCTCGTCGTCCGTCAATCCTCCCAGCTGGATGGTTGCGGTGACCTCAAGTTCTTCTCCTAGGGCTCCGCGATCTCCCTTGGGCATGGACACATCAACGACCTGCACATCTTTCCAGAGGTTGCGGATCTTTTGCTTCCAGTCCCTGATTTCCCTGGCCCGCGTGAGACGGTTCTCTCCGAGGATCTGGTGAGCGAGTCCCGCCTGCACGTAATAATCCTCCATGTACCTCTTCAATCATCCGGTGGGAATTGAATTTCACACAGATCTTTGCCATGCTGTTCTTCATCATGTCGACCCACGCGTGCGGTAGGCCATCCGGGCCTCGGTCGAAGAATTTGGGAATGACTTCTTCTTCAAGCAGGTCGTACAAGGAATTGGCGTCGCGCTGGTCCTGATACGCAGCGTCTTCGAATTCTTCCCCGTTTCCTATAGCCCACCCGTTGGTGCTGTCGTACGCTTCCGGCCACCACCCGTCCAGGATGCTGAGATTCAGCGCGCCGTTGGCCGCGGCCTTCATACCCGAGGTGCCACAGGCTTCATTAGGCCGACGAGGGTTATTGAGCCACACGTCCGCTCCCTGCACCATGTACCGTGCAATGTTTATGTCGTAGTCCTCGAGGAAAACCAGCTTGCGTCGGAAACCCTCGGAACGTGACTGATGCACCACTTTCTTGATGATTTCCTTTCCCATCCGATCCTGAGGATGCGCCTTGCCTGCAAAAATGAACTGCACCGGGTGACGTTTGTCAGAAATGATCCTCAGCAATCGGTCCGGATCGCTAAACAACAGATTAGCCCTCTTGTAAGGGGCGAACCTCCGGGCAAACCCAATGGTGAGCGCTTCTGAACTGAGCAATTCGACCGCACGGCGCACGTCTACGGCAGATCCTCCTCCGGATTTCACCTTTCCAAGAAAATGCAGCCGGCAGAAAGCCACGAGCCGCTCCCGTCGGGTCACGTGGACACTCCATAACTCGCTGTGGGGAATGTTATAGACCCGCGACCAGATCTTCGCGTTATCCGGATCTTCAATCCATCCCTCACCCAGGTAACGCGCAAAGAGATCCGCCATCTCTTTGGACACGTACGAAGGGATGTGGACCCCGTTGGTGACGTATCCAATGGGAATGTCCTCCTCGTCCACATGAGGCCAGAGGCTCTTCCACATCTTCTTCGCGACGGTGCCGTGAAGACGACTCACCGCGTTGACCCCTCTTGAGAGCCGAAGGGCCAACACTGCCATTGATAAACTCGACGCCTTGTCTTCCGGGTCCTGACGGCCCAGATCCATGAGATCCTTTACGGTCAGGCCCAGGGATTCCATGTACCGCTTGAAGTATTTCTCCACCAGGTCAGGGGCAAAATGGTCGATCCCTGCCGGAACCGGCGTGTGGGTCGTGAAGACCGTCGAAGCGGCTACCGCTTCCATGGCCACGTCAAAGGGTACACGATACGTGGTCATGGTCTGGCGGATCCTCTCCAGGGCAGCGAACGCGGCATGTCCTTCGTTGAGGTGGTACACGAAAGGCCATAATCCCAATTCATGAAATGCCCTGGCTCCACCTATGCCGAGGACTATCTCCTGTCTGATGCGCATCTCAATGTCGCCGCCGTACAATTCCGCGGTAATGCGCCTCATTTCGTCAGAGTTCGAGGGGTCGTTGGTGTCAAGCAGATACAGGGGAACTCGACCGACCTGAATCTTCCACACGAGTATTTTGACTGTCCGTCCGTCCAGGTCCATACCAAAGGACACTTGGCTTCCGCTGCCATCCAGCACCCGCGACAGAGGGAGATTGTAAAAATCGTTGTCCGGGTAGGATTCCTGCTGCCAGCCATCCACGTTGAGATACTGCTTGAAGTACCCCTTTTGATAGAGCAATCCCATTCCGATAAGCGGGAGGCTCAGGTTGGACGCGCTTTTCAGATGATCTCCAGCGAGGACTCCCAGACCGCCCGAGTACCACGGGAAGGCACTCGCTCAGCCCGTATTCCATGCTAAAATACGCCACCCGGTAATCGATAGGCCGAGGCAGGTTGAAGGTGTACACCCCTGTCTTGCTTATGTAATCCTCAAAGGCCCTTTCCGCGTCCTCGATCCGATTGAGCAGCGAGATGTCCTTGACCAACTCCGCCTGTCTTTCCCTGGACATATTCGCGAGCAGGAGTATGGGATTGTGGCCGCATTGCTCCCAAAGCTCAGGATCAAGGCTTTGGAACAGCCGACTCACCTCGGGATTCCAGCTAAACCAGACATTCATGCCAATAGTTCGCAAGGCCTGCAATTCCTCGCGAAGGTCGGGTTGTACGACAAGATGGCGCATCCTCATAGACGGACCTCCGGCGCGGTTTTCTCCGCGGACAAGCGGTTGGGGGTAGTGTATATGAAAAGGGGGGCGATCGCGTCGAAACTTTTGCAAAAAAAGTCGGAATGGCCGGACACGCAGTCAGTCGGCAGGGGGGACTCCGAAACGAGGATTCGACGGTTCGGCGTCGCTGGCAAAGAAGGGGGGCCTCCTGCCAGCGCAGGGGAATCACACAGACAGAAATTTGAGCAACCAGTTGAGAACTGGCTGGCCCAGCAGGGCCTTAATCCGGTGGACCGGCTCCTGGACATGTCGTTTCCGCATTCAGCTCAGCGGAGTCCGTTGCCGGTTTCCCAGAGGTTTCCCTTCTTCTTTTGAGCCTCATCCCACTTCATGCGCGCTTCGTTGGGCGGAGGGATAAAATCGGAAACTGCCTTCAGGCCGGGAATGTGCCGCAACGCCCAGCTAGGTTGTTCCACCTCATATCCGGCCTTTACCGGCGCACCGACTCGAAGCGTGGAGCACGAGGTGAGGAGGATAAGGGCCATGGCACTCGCGACAGAAACCACCGAAATAATCTTCATTAAAAGCCCCTGTTCACAAAGGGTTGTTATGATGCAACCGGTCAGGGGTGAGCATATAACCGTTATTTACCGAGACCACAAGTACTTTAATGGTATGTTATGAAAAAAATCTGTATGTACAGGGTGTCGCATCCTTGAGCTTAGTATCGTGTGGATCAAGAATGATAAGTTGCCAATTTAAAAGCATGTTATCCGGCTATTCTCGGGCAGCTCTCCTGCCAATCCTGGCTCACCGCAGGGCCTCGGGAGCAGACACCTCCGACGCGAATCCGTTCACTGCCCGCACGCCAAGAAGGGTAGGAGTCCCCGCATGGTGCAAGGAGATAAGCCCCGGGGGGAGAGCCGGCTCATGGGGGGCGCCACGCACAAGGCCCCCCAATACCGCCACGTGTTTCCAGATTATCGCACGCATGATGTCAGATTCGCACAATCGAGGAAGCCCCTCTGCATCACGCACGATCGAGAGTTCTCCCACTCACCGGTTGTCATTTTTCGCGTGCTTCAGGACAACCGTTTCTCCATGACGAGCGCATCGTCTTGTATCTCCGCGTAGTAATTCTTCCTGAAGCCTATCGATTCAAATCCGCATTTCTTGTACAGATTCCTGGCAGGCACATTGCGCCGCCCTACATCGAGCAGGATTCTGCTCAGCCCCCGTTGTCGGCACGAACGCTCGAGATAGTCCATCATGAATGTTCCCAGGCCATCGCGTCTTCGTTCCGGATGCACTGCGATGTTGAGCAAATGGCCCTCATCCACGACCTCCCAAAAACACATGTACCCGACGAGCCTCCCTTGTACCTTGAACGCAATTATGGAAGCAGCCTGGTTGGACATCTCGTCGATGAACATCTGTTCTGACCATGGCCGTGCAAAAGACGCTTTTTCGATGGCCAGCACGTCGTCCAGATCTGACAAGCGCATGGGCTCGGAATCGATGGATTTGTCGGTGGCAGCCGATCTCACGTGATAACCATTGAGTGGGAAAGGAGGGGCCTGTCGACCATGGTGCACCTCAGGGTAGTCCGGCTACGAAGCCACGTTCACAATCAGCAGAGTCACTGCCGCGGTGGCGAATCCCAGGAAAAAAAGCACGCGATCCTGGGTGTCATCCAATCGGACCATCAGGTCAGCAACTCCCAACAGAGGAACAATATAAAAAGCCAACCCGGAAGCCCTCACCCAAGAAGAGGGAAGCAAGGGAAAGGCATGGATTAACAAGGTTGCGGACAAGAAAATCACCGGTGCGAGCACCAGAAACGCGGCAATGAATCCCACACTCAGACCGGCCACGAGATAGAAATACACGATCCGGTCCGCGCCGTTGCGCTGGGCTTCCTCGACCTTGCGAGCCAGGCGACCGAGCAACACCCTGACAAGCACATCCAACCGGGAGCCCACCAGGGAAATGGGGAACAAAAGCAAAAAGCTCAAGCAGACCGTAGCAGTTACGGGAATATTTGTTGTCGAGCGCACGAGAGCCGCGACTGCTGCAGTGGCCACAGACGCCAAGGTCGCATCGGGTGGAACGAATCCGCCCACAGGCGGTCGACGCAGCCAGAGGATTTCAAACAACAATCCTGCTGCCAGACCGGCAGGCAAATCTCCCAAAAACCAGCCTACCAGCGGAGCAGCCACCATGGGTCTACAAGCCATGGTCTGGAACAACTGAAATCTGTCCAGATACAGCAGGCCGCCCAATGCTCCGGCAAGTACCGCTCTCAGAATCATGGGAGACTCACAAGATGTGCTGAACGTCATTGAAAATGACCGCGACGATGTACCATTCCATAATGTGGTTTTTCGTGCAATAGGTGAGTACAGATCACACGCTGAGTTCGCGCCGGGTGAAAGGGCCGCCGAACCAACCTGACGGCTATTCGGTAACATTCCTGGGAAAGTTGGAAGGGGTTTCAAAGGGGACGCTCTGAATATACACTTGCACTCCTTCTCCGATTATCTCATGGAGTATTCTCAAGCTTTCATCACCCACGATGACCGACCTGCTCAGACAGACCTTGCCATTGTCGGTACGAAGGTTTCCCAGGTTCAGTCGGTCAAAAGGGACCCCCGCTCTCTTGAGCCGAAGTGCGTCCAGCGGATTGTCCATGATAATGATCCGTCTTACGCTGGAGTCCAGCTCGTTTCTCAACATTTTTGCTATGTTGTCTACACTTTCTACCACGAGACTTATGGTATCCGGTGTGGCGGACTCCATGATCATTCTCAGCACGTCGTCACACGCAGCCGCATCATTGGCCACAAGCAGCTCCTGAGCTCGCGTGGTGGGAACCCACCCCTCCAGAATCTGACCATGTATGAGCCGATCATCGACCCTTACCAGGACAATGGGCATGGTAAGAACTCCGGGAGCAGGCGCTGAGCCTTTCTCATGACGATTTTTCGCCCGACCTTCGTCTGGCAAGCCGCTGGCGAAAGAGTTCCCCGGCCAAAAAGATGTTCTCTTTGCCCGCTTCGGCTGCTGACTTGGCAAGGGACGGGAGGTCGTGGTCCTCTCTCGTATTCACGGCTTTGATCACCATGGGGAGGTTTAAGCCGGTAACCACCTCTACCTTCCCTTCTTCAAGAAAAGACAAGGAAACGTTGCAGGGAGTTCCACCAAGAAGATCGGTGAGGATTAGTACTCCTCTTCCCCTGTTTGCAGCCTTGATCGCCTGAGCCAGCTTTTCCATGAGCAGATCGGGAGACTCCGACGGGTCCATGCAGACCGCGGCCACAGCCTCGTCCGAGTTAAGGCCGATCTGACGGGCGGTGTTAATAAACTGCAAACCCAACTCACCGTGGGTCAATATCAAGATTCCAATCATGACGATACTTTGAATCCTGGAGAAAACCGTTCGTTAACGCATGCCGCATCATTGCGGCCTTGGCAATCCCGTCTCTCGCTCATGCAGCGCTCGCGGGAGCACGCGCGTTGCGACGGACGCTAAAGCTCTCTGTGCCTGACTTCCACGCTGGTATAGCCGTGGTGCACGAGAAAACTCGAGAGTTCCTCGGCTATGACCACTGACCGATGTCTTCCGCCGGTGCATCCGATTGAGATGGTAAGGTACTGCTTCCCCTCCCTTATGTAAAGGGGTAAAAGAAAAGCTATCGTATCCTCAATCTTTTCCAAGAATTTTTGGGTCGTATCGTGGGAAAGGACAAAATCCGCGACGTTCGCGGTTCCTTCCGTCCTTGGTTTTCAGTTTCTCCACAAAATAGGGATTTGGCAGAAATCGCACATCCAGAACCAGGTCGGATTCCATCGGCAAACCCTTCCCAAAACCGAACGAGTTGACCACTATCTTGAGGGTGTCGGTTCGGAAGCTCTGGAAGATTTTTTTCACTTCCTCCCGCAACTGATGGACGGTGAGATCTGAAGTATCGATGACCCAGTCCGCCCGCTCTTTGATTTCTGCAAGTTCCCGCCGTTCTCGTTCGATTCCATCGAGTACGTTCCCCCCTGCAGCGAGAGGATGCTGCCGGCGGGTCTCGCTGTACCTGCGGATCGATACCCTTCGTCTCTCGCATCAAGGAAGAGAATTTCCAGAGACGTGCCAGATAATTCCAAGGCATGAAGGATGGCGGAGCACTGTGGAAAGAAACCTTTGCTGTCTCAAATCAATGACCAGGGCGAGTCGCATCTGCTCGCCCCCGCGGGCGTCGGTGAGTTCCAGCAATTTCGGGACAAGATCCACGGGCAGGTTGTCCACGCAGAAAAAACCTGTGTCCTCCAAGGTGCGTGCTGCCGTGGATTTACCGGACCCGGAAAGTCCCGTAACCATAACCACTTTGGTGCTCATCAGGGTTTCACCGATCCCGTTTCCTTGTAGACAGCTGTGCCAGCAGTTCAATCACAAGCCCCGGATCGACTCGTGGGGCAACGGCACACGAACCGTCAGCACATGGCTCTCCAGAATTTGTGTCTCACTGGTTTCCGGGGTGGTTCTCCCTGAGTCTCGCGAATCATCGTAGTGATCCAGTTCCACCACGAAATCAATGGGCGATGAACGCGCTACCGCGCCCGGGAAGAGAGACTCGGCTTCAAAAATCCCAAGTCCCCTCACTTCTATACGAACCGTTGGCTCCAGTCCTTGGCCTACGGGCTGCTCTCGGGGTCCGGGCATCACCTCGACCAGCTCGTCTGAAATCAAGAAGTGGCCGGTTCGCATGAGAGAAAGAGCCGGTAGGACTTGCCCGAGCCGGGCACTCCCCGGATGAGCACTCCCACGCCGAACACCGAGACAAGAAGGCCCCGTATGGTAGTACGCCCCATGCCATTACCCATTACCACGGAACGAATGGACAAGCAATCCCCAGGAGCCTGTCACAGACGCTGAAACATGAGGCACCGTGTACAGCCCGCTGACCCTTGGACCGGATCGGGTGCACAGAAGCCCCCTCGAGAGTCGGGCCCACCACGTTCTCGGTTTTGAGGCTCTTCATACCGATTCGCTTTCAAACGAGTAAGAGGGTAGGGCTGCGGATCTCCTGAGCGAAGTGATGAGACGGCTCTGCGTCGTCCGTAGCGAAGGGGGGGCCGCCGTCTGCAGCCTGCGCAAAGTGGTACAGGAAAAGGCGACTCAGTATCAAACGAGACAGAGGACACATCGCTCTTCTCGTAAGCGGTTATTTTCGGAAAGCATGGCAATTCATAGGAGTCCCCCCGTCGTTGGTCTTACAGATCCACGTCTGTTTCCGCAGAAACCACTCTCGCCAACGCACTGTTGCTCCGCGAGAAAATCTATGAGAACCTACCCGTGGGTGAAGTCCGCTCGGCCGGTTCCTGCCCTTGAAAAAGGAGGACAGGGGCGGTGGTTCAGTATCCGCACGTCGAAGTCTGAGCCGCGGACCCTTCTCGTGGGTCTGGGTCCACCTGCCGGCCTTTGAAGTAGCCCCGAAAAAAGTGTTGACATGTGCGCAAATATATTATAATTGATATATTTATATGTTAACCGATCGCAGTCTGGAGGTCCAATGCGATTCATACCCACCGATGCCCGCGAGGAATTGCGATTCTCGCGGTCCTGTTTGCCGTTCATGCCCAACCTGTCCAGGCATCCGACTTGGCTGCCAGGACCAACATTTTCATGTACTCCAAGCCAATGACCGTTGGTTCCCTTGTGTTGAAGAATCAGTCCGGACGGACGGTTTCGCTGAGTGATTTCAAAGGGAAGGTGGTCCTTTTGCGGTTCAGTTCGGTCAATTGCCCCGCGTGTCGACTCGAGGAGCCGCGGTCTCGATGAAATCAAGCGCCGGTTGGGCCCTGCTGGCCTCGAAATCGTGGGGGTGAACCTGGTAGACAGCCCTCAGGCGATTGCTCAGCACGCTGCTGCCGCCCCGACTTCTTTTCCCATCTTCTTTGACGGAGGGGGTTTCAGTCTGAAAACCGTCGAATTTGGCGGCAGAAGAACCGCATTCCTCCTGAATCCTCGCAGAGAGGCAATCCTTGAGGTTCCCGGCTTTCCGACCACCTATATTCTGGATTGCAGAGGATTGGCCGTGGGTTACAGCGTGGGCGCTGCTCGGTGGAATGACGGTGAGGCAATTGCGCTCCTCGAACGCCTCGTCAACGATCGAAGCGCGTGCATGCGCAGGGCTTCGTTGCCCCAGGGGCCGACCAGGACGTACCCCGGGCGTTAGGACAGCGTGGCGTTTATTAGAGGCTTTGCCCACGGGAAAAGTTTGACAGCGTGGTGATTTTCAGCCCCAGGGGCCTCAAGCGCATGGGACAGCGCCCCTGGAGCCTATCTGCGGGTGCGGCATCTTGTTTTCGCTTGACAATTGATGGCCACGCGTCTAGTGGTAGGTATCAGTTTGCAGGCGCGTAGCTCAGGGGGAGAGCATCACCTTGACGCGGTGAGGGTCTGGGGTTCAAATCCCCACGCGCCTACCAAACCAGAGCGTAAGGAACCTTCCTCCGGAAGCGTCCCAGTCAACACAAGGAGGGATGTTGCATAAATGATCGTTAACGGGTGGTGTGACGCAGCTATTCTTTCTCGCACAAACTCTTTGACAACATGAAACCCGCCATCAAGATCGAATTCGAAGGCAAAAGTATTTCTTGCCCTGCCGGTATCACTCCTGAAGAAATTCTGAAGGATAATTCCGTAGAAAATGCGGCCGATTACCTTGCAGCCGAGCTGAACGGTAATCTGGTCGACATGTCGCGGCCGCTCACCGATTCGGGTAAATTGACCTTTCTTGGTACCTGTTCGCATGTGGCCCTCGACATCCTGCGCCATTCTACCGCTCACATAATGGCTCAGGCAGTGAAGGAACTTTTCCCGGATGTCAAGGTCACCATAGGGCCATCCATCGAGGACGGCTTCTATTACGACTTCGACACATCTCGGCCCTTCACGCCGGAGGATCTCGAAAGAATCGAGAACCGGATGCGGGAAATTGTCAAAGGCGGAGTAACCTTCAAACGGATTGACCTGCCCAGGGAAGAAGCGGTGCAGTACTTCCGCGAACACGGTGAAACCTATAAGGTTGAACTGATCGACGGGCTGGAATTCCCCACAGTGAGCCTGTACACCCAAGGCGATTTCACCGACTTGTGTCGGGGACCCCATATCCCGCACTCCGGTTTCGTCAGGGCGTTCAAGCTTACCAAGGTAGCAGGCGCGTATTGGCGCGGCGATGAACGCAACCCCATGCTCCAGCGGATCTATGGAACCGCTTTCTTTTCTGAAGATGAACTTCAGAACCACCTGCGGCTCATCGAAGAGGCCAAGAAGAGAGACCATCGGAAGCTGGGCAGGGAACTGGATCTGTTCTCAATTGTCGACGAAGCGGGTCCGGGACTGGTTATCTGGCATCCCAAGGGCGCGATGCTTCGGTACCTCATTGAGGAATTCGAGCGGACCGAGCACCTGAAAAGAGGCTACCAGATGGTCGTGGGTCCTCAGATTCTCAAGAGGGAACTCTGGGAGAAGTCCGGCCATTTCGATCATTATCGCGAGAACATGTATTTCACTACTGTGGACGGCATCGACTACGGGATTAAACCCATGAATTGCCTGTCTCACATGCTGATCTATCGATCTACGATCCGCTCGTATCGCGATCTTCCGTTGCGTTTTTTCGAACTGGGCACGGTACACCGGCACGAGAAAAGCGGCGTGCTGCACGGATTGCTGCGGGTGCGGCAGTTCACACAGGACGACGCGCATATTTTGTGCAGGCCTGATCAACTCAACGAGGAAATTCTCGGCATCATCAATTTCGTGCGCGAAGTGATGGCGATCTTTGGTTTCGAGTACATGATGGAATTGAGCACTCGGCCGGAGAACTCCATTGGAACGGACGAAGACTGGGAACGGGCCACCAACGCACTGGAAACGGCCTTGAAACAGCAGGACATGGAGTACCAGATCAATGAAGGCGATGGAGCGTTCTACGGTCCCAAGATCGACATAAAGCTCAAAGACGCTTTGTCGCGCTTCTGGCAGTGTGCGACCATTCAGTGCGATTTCACGCTTCCGGAGCGCTTCGACCTTACGTACGTGGATTCTGACGGCGAACGCAAACGACCGGTAATGATTCACCGCGTGGTCTTGGGCGCAATCGAGCGGTTCCTGGGCGTGCTTATAGAGCATTACGCGGGAGCGTTCCCCTTGTGGATATCACCGGTGCAGGCTGTGGTGATGACCATCACGGATCGGCATCAGCCCTACGCTGCAGAGATCGGCGCTCGGTTGAGAGCAGAAGGCGTGAGGCTTGAAGAGGATTTTCGCAACGAAAAAGTCGGCTTTAAGATCCGTGAAGCAAGAATACAAAAAGTCCCTTTCATGATAATTATCGGTGACAAGGAAATGAATGACGGGACTCTCTCGGTGCGCAAGCGAGGCGATCAGGCAACGCATGTGTTCACCGTAGCAGATTTCTTGACAATGTTCCGACAGGAGGTGGCGAAGTCGTACATGAGGCAGTGGGCTATCCTTACCGCTGAGTGCGTGTTTTCAGGGGGGTCTTCCTGATGAGAGGAAAACCCAGAGGTCCTATAGTTGCTGAACCGAAGGTCAGGATTAACAACAAGATCCGGGCCCCCAGAGTCAGGGTCATCGCTCCGGATGGCGAACAGCTGGGCATCATCGACGTCATGGATGCCTTGCGAAGGTCCGAAGAGTTCGGCCTTGACCTCGTGGAAGTCGCTCCTAATTCCGATCCTCCCGTGTGCAAGATTATGGACTACGGGAAGTACCGGTATGAGGAGAGCAAGAAAGATCACGAGCGAAAAAAGAAGCAGGCCACGGTGGTGGTCAAAGAAATCAAGCTGAGACCTAAAACCGAGTCGCATGACCTGGAGTACAAAGCTAAGAACCTGCTGCGTTTTGTCGAAGAAGACTGCAAGGTGAAAGTTACCGTCATGTTTCGCGGGCGCGAAATTACCCATCCTGAGCAGGCACGGGCTCTGCTGGAAAAACTCCTGGAAATCGTAGGAGATGCCGCGCAAGTCGAACAACCACCGAAATTCGAAGGGCGGAATATGACGATGCTTTTGGGCCCAAGATGATGAGACCACGGTAAGTCTGCTTCACTCCGTTGCTCCGAGCACGTGTGACCCGAAACCGGGGGGCTTGTTCTCTCAGCGAAGAGCAACAGGAGGGGGCAGTCGTCACCGATATGCGACAAGGCCGGTTGCCCACGGGCGGGGTGTGTACTAGCTCGTTCTCCGTGACGAATTCCGGGACCGGGTCCGAGGACACGGTCGCCCTGAAGCGGCTCTCGACTATGGAGCCCGTATGTCGGAAGAGGACAAAAGAAAGTTTACTCGCATACCGTTTGAGACAACGGTGAGAGTAACCGTGGGTGACAGGATCCTTCTCTCCCGGTCCTTGAGAGACGTGAGTCTGGGGGGAGTTTTTGTGTGCACGCCGGAGTCGTTTTCCAATGGCACGGTGTGTGACCTCGAGATAGAACTCAAGGGGCCGGGAACCCTGCTGGTCATTCACGCGGAAGGCGAAGTCACGCGGGTTGAGGCCGAAGGCATGGCATTGCGGTTTACCGGCATGGACCTGGACGGCTTGATACACTTGCGCCATCTCATCCGCATATATGCGCAGGATCCGGAAGTAGTGGATCTGGAATACGAAGGCAAGCTCCTGGGCGTAGAATAATGCTTCCCTTGAATCCCCGTTCGTTCAATCCTATCACGCGAGAAGTGTTCGCGAATCTCTTTGCTTCCGTCGCGGAAGAGATGGGTTCGGCCCTTTGCCGCGCCGCTCTGAGCCCCAATATCAAAGAGCGAAGGGACTTCTCTTGCCTGATCTGCGATCGCGGCGGAGAACTCGTCGCACAGGCGGCTCACATCCCTGTTCACCTGGGAAGTGCACCGCTGTCGGTCAAGGAAGCCTTGTCCGCGGTGGCCATGAAACGCGGGGATGTGGTGCTCATGAATGACCCGTTCAGAGGCGGTACGCACTTGCCCGACCTGACCATGGTCGCTCCCGTGTTTCTCACGGAATCGGACTCTCAACCCGATTTCTTTGTGGCCAATCGGGCTCACCACGCGGATGTGGGCGGAATTTCGGCAGGTTCCATGCCCGTGTCCGAGGAGATTTTCCAGGAAGGCGTGATCATCCCGCCGGTCCGCATCATGAAAGAAGGGGTCATGGATGCGGATTTGCTCTCCTTCTTCTTGAATAACGTGCGGACACGCTGGGAACGTGAGGGCGACCTTCAGGCGCAGATCGCGTCGCTCAACATCGGCATCCGAAGACTCACCGAGATGAGCGCTCGGCATGGCACCGAGGTGATGCTCTTCTATGCGTCCGCGCTCAAGGATCATGCTGAGGCAATGATGCGGAGCGTCCTCACGGCCATCCCCGACGGCGAGTATGTGGGGCAGGATTTCCTTGAGGGCGACGGATTTTCCGACGCACCCATTGCTCTGAACGTGAAGATCCGCATAGAGGGGGACCATGCGGAGATCGACTTCCGCGACTGCCCTGACCAGGTGAGGGGCAATCTCAACGCAACCCTGGCGATCACGGTTTCTGCCGTGTTGTACGTGTTCCGGCTCATCCTGCCCGAGGATATCCCCGCGAACGAAGGCACGTTGAGACCGTTGAGCGTCAAGGCGCGGCCAGGTTCCCTCGTGAACGCTGTGCCACCTGCGGCAGTGGCCGCGGGGAATGTGGAGACCTCTCAACGTATCGTGGACGTGTTGCTTTCCGCCCTGGCGCACGCGCTGCCTGAGCGCATCCCTGCCGCGTCACAAGGGACAATGAACAATCTCACTATTGGCGCGGCACACGCAGATCCAACCCGATCCTTTGCATACTACGAGACCACAGGAGGAGGCGCGGGCGCGGGGCCTGCAGGCGATGGCGCATCAGCACTGCACACTCACATGACCAATACCATGAACACCCCCATCGAGGCCCTTGAAGCGAGCTATCCACTGCGCGTAGAGCAATTCGGTGTGAGGCGCGGTTCCGGCGGTCAGGGCACACACAAGGGGGGAGACGGCATTCGACGGGACATTCGCGTACTGGAACCTTGTACCGCGAATATCATCACCGAGCGTCGAGAGCGTCCGCCGTACGGACTTGCAGGAGGAAGCCCCGGAAGAACCGGCGAGAATGTGCTGATTCACGCTGACGGCTCGGAGACGCGGCTCGGTTCCAAGGTCTCGTTACACCTCGAACCCGGAGACGTGATATCCATCCGCACTCCTGGCGGTGGGGGCTGGGGGGAGCTTTCCTGAGGAACGCTCTAGGCGGGACTTGCCCAGGAAAATGCGGTTTGCCCTCTGGTCTCCTTTTCCACTCACTCCTGCACGATTGGGAAAGCTCGGGTACACACCTCGGCTGCGACCACCGCTCGCGCGGGTTTCTACACCGCAGCGTAAGCTCAGTGGCAGACAATGCCTTTCCAACAAGGGTCTTGATGAGGCACCCTGATACCGTTGCGCGCAAGTTCAAGTAACTTAACGGAGGCAGATCTCCTACGCTGCGAGCGACGCGGGGTCGTCGCATCTGCGTTCAGGAGACGTCCCAGCGCTGGACCAGGTTACTCAAAAGTGAGCGAACTGGCACGTGGTGAGGCAGGGGCCTGCTGACGCCCCGAAACGAATCGGACATCACTTGCGGAAACGGCTGTACGCAATGAAATCCTGCAGAAAAGACGGAATTCTCCACTAGCCGAGTACGCACACCCGTGTCTCGGTACACGAGGTCCTGTAGACTTGGCAAGAAGCTCCCGGCTTGCAGGCAATGAATCATTTCCCGCCGCGGCTCCTGCTGCTGGGGTTCATTCCCACCGCGTTTCCCTTCTACGGATTCAGCCGGTCCATGAGTCGGGGAAATGCGATGGTTTCCCTCACGTGGTGGATCCCCGCGATCCAACCGACCACGCGCTCGATCCCGAGTCCGAAACCCGCGTGGGGAACCGAGCCGTATCGCCTCAGGTCCAGGTACCATTCCAAAGGGCCGCGGTCGAGTTCGTGCGCGTCGATCGCGGCTTCGAGTTTCTCGAGAGAATCCTCCCGCTGACCACCACCGATGATTTCGCCATGTCCTTCCGACGCGAGCAGGTCCACCGCGAGGGAGAGGCGGTCATCGTCGGGATCGCGCTTCATGTAAAAGGCTTTGATGTCTGCCGGGTAATGCGTGACAAATACCGGTCGGTCAAACTCGTCTGACAATATGGTTTCTTCATCGCCCCCGAAGTCGGCTCCCCACTCCACGTCCGCTCCGCGTTTCCTGAGGATGTCGATCGCTTGAGTGTAGGTAATTCTCGGGAAAGGCGGTTTCACCTTCTGCAGCACGGCCACGTCCCGCTCCAGCACGCGGAGCTGCTCCGCGCACTTTTCCAGAACCTCTTTCACCATGAAACAGACAAGTCCCTCAGCCAGGTCTATGGTTTGCGGCAGGTCAAAGAACGCCATTTCCGGTTCGATCATCCAGAATTCGGTGAGGTGACGCCGTGTCTTGGATTTTTCCGCGCGGAACGTAGGCCCGAACACGTAGATCTTGCCCAGCGCCATGGCAGCAGCTTCGCCGTACAGCTGGCCCGACTGGGTCAAATACGCAGATCGGTCAAAATACCCCACCTGGAACAAAGACGTGGTTCCCTCACACGCGGTGGGCGTGAGAATGGGCGCTTCCACAGCCACAAATCCCAGGTCGTCGAAGTACTTCCGCGCTGCAGCGGATACCACTGCCCTGATCCTCAAAAGCGCGTTTTGACGGGGCGACCGGATCCACAGATGGCGCAGATCCATGAGGAACCCCACTCCATGATCCTTCTTGGAAATCGGGTAGGGTTGGGCCTCGGAAACGAGCTTCAATTCCTGAACAGCCAGCTCAAACCCAAGGGGAGACCGCGTATCCTTTTTTACTTCACCCCGCACGATCACGGATGACTCGTAAGGGATGCTGTCTGCCAGGGCAAAGGCCTCTTCATCGACGCTACTGCCGACCACCACGCATTGAATGACGCCCTGACCGTCCCTGAGCAACAAGAAACGAATCTTGCCCGAAGACCGGCGATTGGCGACCCATCCCCGAAGTTCGACAGTCTGGCCTTCATACTGAGAAATTTTGTCTACCGTGACCCAGTCCATGAACGACACTCCTTAGGCGATATCTCATTCCACCCCCAGCGCATTGTGTACCACACCATGCAGCCGGTCAAGGCGGAGTCCGTACCATAATCCCTTACAGACCGGACTGCGGGGAAGCGGCGGTTGTCGCAGTTAAATCTGTCTTCGACATTTTTGCGGCCAACCGGTGCAAGAGGTAGCCAACTCCATCACGATCGGTTATAAGCTATGCCCTGAATTTGCAGAGTCAACGGGCCTCATTGATAGTCTCGCGGGGGAGTCCGGCTGGATCATTGTGGGCTCAATTCATGCTCTGTACAGGAGGGGCACAGTGAAGCCTATTTTCATTCAGGCCACCACCATACCGGACGCGTGGTTCCAATGTCTGTACACCCTGGTGGAAGAATCACGTAAGCCAGACGGCGCGGCGCGGCGCTATACAGTGGACCAAGGGTCAAATCCGGGCGCGGACCGCATAGAATTCGACATGGTCATGGTACACATCAGTCAACCTGGAGTAAGGCCGCTGCTGCCACAGATTCCCGAGCACCTGAATTTGCCCCCTGTGGCGGACGAGAAGTACCTCCAGGAGTACATGCCTTACCTGCTTTCCTCAGAAAAGGCTCCCAACGAGCACTACACGTACGGCGAACGGATCCAGGTGGCCTGGCAATATGTGATCGATTACTACAAGAAGCATGGGCCGCGCACGAACCGGATGTGCATGGAAATAGGACGACCGGAAGATATCTTTTTCTATGACAAGGAAGACGGCTCCTCGCCTTGCCTCAGGTTGGTGGATACCCGCGTCATGGAAGGCAAGCTGAACTGGATCGTGTACTTCAGGTCGTGGAATCTTTGGTCAGGATTTCCGGTGAATCTCGCGGGATTGCAGCAGGCAAAAGAAGTGATGGCCATGGAAATCGGGGTGGACGATGGGGAAATCGTGGCAATCTCAAAGGGGCTGAATATCAGGGATTACAATGTAGACGTCGCACTGATGAGGCTCCAGAAAGACCTCAAAATCGTCCTCGGTGCCAGGAAGGAATAACACAACGTACGAGGTTCCACGACAGGCTCTTCGCGGAACCCCTGCGCTCATTGCCGCGTCTGTCCAAGAGATAGGGAATGAGCGCAGGAGACCTTGCACACGTTCGCTGACCGGGGTGAGTTGACGCGCCGCATTATTTCGGCTTCTCGCCCCACTTGAACTTTGCCTGAGAATCGGAAGTCGGTTTGGTGTCCTGTTGACCCCACTGTAATTTCTTGGGCTCTGTTCTTGCCGGTTCGTCCGCGATGGCAGGCACGGGTACGGGCTTCCTGGTCTCTTCGGAAATATCGGGCCTGGTTACCGGAGCCTCAGGCACCTTCGGCTCTACCTGGGCAGGTGTGGCTTCGCGTCGCACCGGAGCAACCGTTGCCCTGGTACGCCGCGTGGTCTCAGGCCGCGTAATGGCAGGTCGAGACGAGAGCGGGAGGTCGACCACGTCGCTACTTCTCATGGGTCTCGGTGTCGTCGTCGCGTTGTCCAGATCTGTTTCATCATCCAACTTCAAGCGCTCGCCGGAATCGTACACGTCCATCTGTTCCAGGGACTTTGCCGGCTTTAAGCCCCCGTATTTGTAGTTGAAATCCTTGCTAGTGATGGTGGGATCCGAAGGTGGGCTCTGATCCCAAAAAATTTCCGACGCATAAAGTGGGAAGGCGAGCAGCGAGCATAGCACACCTAGGAACAATACACGTTTCATCTTACACTCCTTCTCCGTGACCGATAAAGATTCCCGTGGAACACCGCGTCTCCCATCCCTCCAATGTTATGACATTTTCAGTGGTACCATACCATAAGTGACGATAATCCGTCAACATTATGTTTCAACTCCGCCGCGATGCAGTCAACGTCGGTCAGGAAAAAGAATCGTATGTCAGACTCCTGCTGACTGGTTCGTGGGGCCGACAGGGCCGACAGTGGCGAAACGTGCCCCCGGTTCCCGGTTCCGGTTACAGTTTCTCCGCTTCCTCCATGAAGCAAGCGCTGCATTGCCGAGGATTATCCCATACATCCAGGAGATAGTCTTTGGCGTCCACGAACAGGGCTGCCTGATCCTCCACGAGTCGCTCGGCCTGAAAAGAATCCATGTCCTGGGTTTCGTTGATGAAGGACGCTACCCGCCCGTAATAGAGCGGAGTCATAAGATCCACCAGTCGGCGGCGGTTCGAGGGCCACTGGTGATACGTTCCTGCAATCTCGTAGAGCACCCGGACCCACGTGTCAGGGGGAAGCCGAAATCGGCTTTCGTTCATTCCCGCAGCCACCTGAACGGCATCGAAGCAGTCCGGCGTAAAGATCTCCTTCCACAAGGTTCCGAAATGCGCCAGCCCCATCTTGAACGAATGTATGAGCTTGGGAAGATTGATCTTTATAGGTTCCGGTTCCTCCGGGCTGATTTGGCCGAAGACTTGAACCGGCTCCGCTCCTGTCACTTTCTTCCATTGGCTTTCAGTGGTCTCCATAAGCCCTAGGAGGGTGGAAACCACTTGACGAAACATGGGGCCAAGATGTTCCGACGGGTCTTTGGCATCATGGATCTTGCGCCCCAGGTGAGCTTGGCTGAGGCGGAACCCGTTTGTCATGGCTTCCACTGTAAGCCATATGTCTATGCCGAACCGGGCCACATCGGTTTCCCACACGTCCTGCTGAATGTAGTAATGCACCAGCTCTTTGCTGAAAGCGAAGTCTCCCCCTATGGGCTGTCTGATCTTCTTTCCAAAAACGGCCTGGCAGAGGTTATACACAATATTGTTGGTGATCGTGCCGTCGTACTTGTATCTCGTGTAGATTGGCGCTACAAAATCGTATTCCTGGTCCAAGACAGGGGCCAAAAGCATCTTCACCCAGTGGTTCGTGATGCTTCGGAGGTCCGAGTCAACCACCATGCATGCCCGAGCGTTCAGCACGTGCGCGGCCTCGAAGATCATTCTCAGGGCCGTTCCCTTGCCAGGTGCGCCTCTGTATATGGCCACGATCTTTTCTTGCCAGGGTTTGAGCTGGAACTCCTTGGCCACGTCGCGGGTGTCGTCCGTCGAGCCGCCATCCGAAATCACGATAACCGGCCTCATGCCCGGGTAAAATTCGTTGAGACCATGGGACACCATCTGGATCACGTGCTCGACGGTCCTGTCGTTGTTGAGGCAAGGAATCCCCACGACCACGTCGGCTCGTTCCAGTTCTTCGAGTCTCTTTACGGTGTATGGCCTCAAGGCGCTCACATACTTCATCTGCCTCTCCTTGTCTGTCGTGTATTATAGTGGCTCTCCGAGTCCCTATCACCGTGCTCGGATCGAGGGGGTCCCCGCTGTTCGCAAAGCGAATGATCCCCACACGCAATGGGTGGGGGCTTCGTCAATACGTCCGGTCACCTCACTTCGAAAGAAGGTCAATGCCCGCCAGTGACGAAAGGACGGTTGTCTTCCTCAACGGAATTCAGTAGTTGGGCCGCAAAATTAGGGATAGCTGAAAGGACTCTGTTCCAGTTGGGAATCAAAGGCAATCCCATCGGGTCCCTTTCAATGGTTTCCCCTGCAATCCTTATCGCTCCGGTAAACATCTCAATAGCTGTGGCTTCTCCATGGCGATCGTACACAAGACCATTGATGCGCGCGTCGTCCCGGTACATTTGGGTACTGTCCTGGGCTTCCTTGAGAAACGTGGCTCGCAGGGTGCTAAAGAATCCGGAACCCAGAACCACTCCGCTGGCGTAGAGCACCCTGAACAGGGTCTTGGCGATGTCGATGCTCATTTTGTACAAGCCCTTTTCCGGATCTTCTTCGGAAAGAGCCTGGTGTTTGTGATCGTAATTTTGGCACAGCTCCACTTGGCACACTCTGTTGAGAGAGCAGTTTCTGTACACCTCGGCAAGCACGCCCACTTCCAAACCCCAGTCAGCGGGAATGCGATTCACCCTCGCCAGGTCAGCGACCATGGAAAACTCACCGGACAGAGGATAGCGAAAGCTCCTGAAGTACATGAGCAAAGGCAAAGGTCCCAAAATCCTGATGAGAGACTGAATCAATGGAGTCACGAGAAGCCGGGTCGCCCTGCCGTGCATGCGATCTGTCACACGACTGTAGTAACCCTTGCAGAATTCGTAATCCAAAGTGGGCATTACCGTGGGATACACGAGCCGGTCGAGCAGGTTTCTGGTGAAACTGAGTATGTCGCAGTCATGCAACGCGATCACATAGGATTCCCCACGGGCTACCACATACCCGTACGCCATCCACGCGCTTCTTCCTTTGCCGTGGGGACCCGGAGAGAGGCCCGCGTCTTCGATCTCTTTATACAGCGCTTGTATCCTCGGTCCGTCATTCCAAATGAGCCTCACAATGCGTCCGGTCTTGTTCAAAGGAGCAAAATAGTCGCACGCTCGGGCGAATTCCTCCGCGTTTGCCGGCCCCAGCGTGACGAGGATTTCCCCGAGATAATCCACGGACTGCAACACGTCCATGATGGGGCCCAAGGCAGGACCGTCCATTTCGGAGATCAAGCACGGCAATACGAGAGCAATAGGCCTCGTTCGTGACGCCTCCTTGATCTCTCGCCCAATGACGGAAACATCTCGGTCACCCAAAAGATGAAGGGTGCTGATAGGTCCGAACTGCAAGAAATCGCTCATGTGTACCTCCTATGGATCAGGATTGCGGTTATGAGCACATCAAACGACCGACCGCGGTCTTGCAGAGTAGAAGACTCGGTAGCGTTCTGAAAGACCGCGGCATCTCCTTTCACGCGCCAAGCTCACGCGTGTGCTTCAGTCAACCAGGCCAGGATCGCTGCATTCCACCCGTTCGGCCCTGGTCCATACGTGAGTCGACCCTTCCTAAGGGAATCGGGCAAAATGAGCCCATGAGCGGCACCCCCCAGGACTACGGGAATGTCGACCAGTTCCAGAAAAGCATAGTCATTCGGGCTGTCCCCAAGGCCGAGAGTGACGATGCTACTATGAAACCTGCGATACGCTTCGATCAACAGAGAGACCGCTCTTCCTTTGCCCTCGTGCCCCATGAGATGCCAAAACCTGCCGCCTTGAACCACGGTGAGCCCTCGTTGCCGAGCTGCCTTTGCGAGCAGATGTTCCCGCGTACCGAGTTCACCTGTGACGACAAAAGGCTCATCAAAGTCCCGTGTCCTTGCGTGCTCGGCTTCACGAATTCCCAATCCGGTCAGGGATGCAACCTCCTCGCAGGACATTGCCGCGAATCCTTTGAAAGGAAGCCCAATTTGCCGAGAAATGTCTCCCAGTGCGGTTACCAGTTGTGCGTACCGCACACCCAGAGGGAGCACGAACAAATCCCCTCTGGGGATCGGGGCAGTCGTGTCGCGGAGAGACACGAGTTCACCGGCCACGGGCATTGCGGAACTGAAAACTATTCCTCCCCCGTTTTCCATGACGAACGGATCATGCAAGCCAAGTTCCCGATGCAGCGGCTCCATTTCAGCAAAAGTCTTGCTGGAAACGAGTACGATTGAGGCTCCACGGGCCTTCAATCCCTCGATCGCCTCGGTTGCCGGAGCCCAGGAGTAGGTTTCCGCATCCAGGAGCGTTGCGTCCAAGTCAGTGAACACCACGGCCTTCATGATCCACTCCAAGGCCACTAGTCCGTTTCATTCAGCGTCCGTCGCAGTTGAAGACCCCACGTGAACGGGATTACCCCTCTGACCTCATTTCCATCTCTATTCTCTCTTCGTCGCCATAGAGGAACGCGACCATGAGGCTGAGATACTCCCGGAGGTGACGGGTAATAAGAAAGTTTTCTCTCACGAATTCCTTAGCCTTCCGTCCCATCTCGTCCATCTTTTCCGGTTGCTTCAGTAGATACCTTATTCGCAGGGCCGCGCCTTCAGGGGTGCTCACAAGAAAACCGGTGTGGTGATTCACTACTTGAAGACGGATTCCTCCGGTGTCCCCGCCGACCACAGGTTTGCCCTTCCACATCCCTTCCGTTACCGTAAGGCCGAAGCCTTCCTTGACGGACTTTTGAATCACAATGTCCGCGGCTCTCTGCAGTGCGTTTATCGTCGTGTGCGCGTCAGGAGGTAACAAAAGCACGTGGATGTCGGGGTCACCATTGGCTGCTGCCCGCACCTGGGAAAGCACCACGTCCCCTTCCGGATCGTCAGTGGCGCTCCCACCGACAAGGACAAGCTGCAGGGTAGGAACAAACGTCTTGGCCAACCGATATGCCTGGATCACCCCCACAGGATCTTTGAACCTGTCGTATCGCGAGACTTGCAAGACCATGGGCCTTTCTGGGTCAAGATCGAATCGGGTTTGGGTCGCGCGAATCTCCTCTTCGGGCAAGTCCACGTTTTTTTCCGCAAGCGGATCGATGCTGGGCGGAATGAGATACACATTGTGCGGCAACAATTGAGCAAAGTCAGCGAGCGAGAAAACGCTGGAGTCATAGTCCAGGACAAACTTGCGCAAGTATTTCCAGACCGGCCGGTACGGATGGCTGAGGTCGATGTGACAACGCCATATCCACTTTCCCCTGCGCCCTGAGCAGTACCTCAAGAGTGGAAGCGGTTGAGGATCGTGGATGAACACTATGTCTGCCTCTTCCAGCACGGGTCGCAGCTCTTCCGCATTCTGCGCAACCGTTTCCTCATAGACCTTGAGGAGAGATTCTCTCGTGGGGACCTCTTTGCCCTGTAAACCGTTATGAAAGCCCTTGGTGCATTCATAGAATTGCTCGCCGCCCGCAATGACCTCCCAGCGCGCGTCGATCCCCAGTTCTCTTTTAAGAGGAACGAGTTTGGTGAGAATTTCCGCTACTCCTCCTCCCACACGAGTGGAGTTGACGTGGACGACCTTAAGACCTCTGAGTGGCTGAGCCAGTTGCCAGAGATGTTTGATGACTTCTTGACCGGCTATAGGTCCATAGTCGAGGATCGAGGTCATGAAGCGGTCCCCCTGAAGAAAGTTTCAAATGCATTGGACAGTTGTTTGCGGAGTTCAGACAGAGTAGTGAAATATGGGTCCACCCCTGCCAAGGAAGTGCACAACTCGTCACACGCGTCGGGGAGGTCTGTCAGCCACGCGCGGAAATCGTCCATCCCTTGGGGGGACCGTCTTCGGGCGTCTATGAAATGGTAGAACACGCTTCCTAGCGGCATCTCGCGGATCACCTCGGTGAGATGCTCCGGGCTGTGTATCTGTATCCCGGTGTCAAAGACCACCACCTGTGACCGAAGAAAGTGGAATTGGCGATCCACCGGAACCCAGGCCGGTTGCTCTATCTCCTCGAGTCTCTCCTCGATTACCTCGATTATTTCTTGGCGGAGAGATTCCAGATCGGGAAAATCGGTAGGATCGACAACCCCAAGGCGCTCGGCCAGCACATCGTCATGGAGCTTGTAATGGCTCCATATGGCAAAGTCGTTGTTGAATTGCGGATCGTCGAATCGCGGTCGCAGCAAACCTCCCCAGAAATGGTAGTAGATGCTTCCTTGGTGAATGTCCTGCAAATTGTCTCGGAGTTCTCTCAAATTTTGGGCTTTTCGACCGGTAGCAATGGCCACGAGGGCACAGTCTTTCAGGACAAATGGCCTCAAGTCGTCGTTTTGTTCCGTCATAGTAGCTCCTGGCTAAATACGATAAGAGACGACAGATCTGGTTTTGGTCGGGGCAGGCCGGATTTTCGCTTATGACAAGGACCTGTTTGTGAGCAAAGCCACGGGAAACCGTCTGAGCGCCTCACCCACGGGTACCGAACTCCCGTTGGCAGTAACCGTCTCGTGGGTGAATGAATCGTTCCATCTATCCGGCAGGCCTGCAGGCATAATGATTTCGGTATCTTGCCATGACTCGTGCCCCAATGGAAAGTGATCTTCTTCCACCAGAGACGTACACAGCCTCGGAACAACGGTCATCGTCCATTCAGCCTCGTGTCGTCTCGCGAAGGCAAAGACATGCTCTTTGTGTCGGCCTGCAATCTTCAGTGGCACGTAGCCCCCTTTTGAGAAAACCTTGTACATGTCTTGTCTCGTACCCAGGGCCCTCCACGTGAGGAAGAGTTTGATCCGTCCGTCTTCCCTGTTCACCAGCAGTTCCTTGATGGTACCCAGCGGATCTCGAGCGTACTGCTCACGAACCTGAGCCACCAATACCATTCTTTTTTTGAAATCAACAGGCCCCCGATTGTCCGGATCCACAAGATTAAGATCCCACATCTCTGTGCCCTGGTAGAAATCCGGGATTCCAGGGGCCGCGATTTTGATCAAGGTCTGGGACAAGGAGTTCAACATCCCGAAGTGAGCGATCTTCCTTGCGAAAGACTCAAATTCGTGCAGAAACGCATTGCCGTCCGTGGGCTGGAGGATCGAGTCGAGGAAACAACCATAAGCTTGTTCGTATGCGGTGTCAGGACGGATCCAACCTGT
The DNA here is from genome assembly GCA_963760985.1 of uncultured delta proteobacterium. GTDB lineage: Bacteria > Desulfobacterota > Desulfomonilia > Desulfomonilales > Desulfomonilaceae > JACRDG01. The sequence continues at coordinate 284,463 of CAVXFM010000010.1, forward strand.
GTGGATTTTAGCTTCGCGCACGGCCTTCACCGCGTAAGTCTTGATTCGGTCGACGAACTGAAGAGGCTCGGACTCATCAAATGGCCATGCGCCTATCAACGTTTGATAGAGGAAATACTCGTCGTTCTTGTCAGGCACGAGAGTAGCTCCGATCCGTTTCTTTTTGCCTTTGTTAAGAGAGCTCCATCTTCGGACTGTCTTTTCCCACTCTGTGGGAATTTCGGACAGCACGTTGATGCGCGCTCTCACGTCTTCACCTCGTTTGGTGTCGTGGGTGGACGTTGCGTTCAACGAATAGGGCCAAAGCTCATTTCTCTCTTGGAGAAACCGATGAAATTCGTCAGGAGAACATCCGAATCTGTCAGGGCTTCCTCCTACCTCATTGAGCGAAATGAGCCTGTTGTACACATACAGGACCGTATCTTCGACTCCTTTTGCCATCAACGGTCCTGTATATTGTTGAAACCTCATCACAAATCTCACCCAATCCGACTTCTGATCCTCGTCCACATAGGGAGGGAATTCCAGAAGGAGGAATCTCTTGATAAAACCGAATTCGGGCAACAAACCGGGGTTGTTCGTGATAGCCTTTTCCAGGGCATGTTCGATGTGCTTCCGGTCGTCAACGGTGAGACCTTGCTCGTCAACATAGGTCCGGTACACCGGAAATGAGATGAGGATTTCAGTGAGCGCTCGTCTGAGTCCGAACAGGGTTGCGTCGCTCCCGTGCCGATCTCTGCTTGAAATGGTTTTCAATTCCTGTGCGAGGTTGTTTACGTCACCGGCCATATGTTCGAGGATAATCCACCGCTTCTTTTCTCTCGCGAGTTCTTCCACCGGCGATTTCATACCGGTAAACCCGGAATAGATTCTGCTGAACGCTTTTTGGTTCTGCGGGTCGCAGAACAGTCGGTTGCAGTGGTTCATGAAGTCGTATCCGGTGGTCCCTTGCACGGGCCAGGTGTCCGGGAGATGTTCTTCCGGTTCGAGGATCTTTTCTACCACCACATATCCGGCAGGAAGAATCTCTCTGATTTTGGTGAGGTATCCCTTGGGATCGTAAAGGCCGTCCACGTGATCGATCCTCAAACCCGCCACCGTTCCATCCTGGAGCAGCCGCGCGATGAGGCCGTGGGTGTGACGAAAAACCGTGCTGTCTTGAACCATCAACGATATCAACCCGTTAATATTAAAGAACCTTCGGTAGTTGATTTCCTTGGTCGCAGCCTTCCAATAGGAAAGCCTGAAAATCTGTGCGGACAACAGGTCGTCCAGCGCGTTGAAGCTCTCCGGTGAACCCTTCTTCCCGTTGAAGAAGCGAAGGTTCTCGTCCAGGAAACCCTTGAAAAAGGCACTCCGGGAATACAGGTCCCACAGCATACGCTTTACAAACCGCACTTGATCTGAAGTGTCCGCGTCCGGGTCACCTGACCCGAGACTCTTGAGCACATAGAGCACCCCGAGGAGCGTGATGTAATCAGGATGATCGTCTCCCACATGTCGCTTCAGGGTTGCCAACCCGTGAGACAGCACCATGTGATACGAGTCGATGGCAAGGGGAAACGCAAGGTCAAAGTAGTGAATCGTCAGGCCCTGAGGTCCATACGACAAGGTGATCTCGCCATCCTCCAAGGTCTCGCCGAAAAACCTCCCGAGAAACGGGGCCATCACGCGACCCCGGATGTTTTCGTACGAGTGTTCCCAATCGATGTCAAAGAAGGAGTAGAATTGCGACCTCGGACCGTTTTCCAGCACGTCCGTGAGCACCTGATTGTCATAATCGTACGCCATGTGATTCGGGACCACGTCTTGAACCCAGCCCATGCCTTGCACGCGGAGCCGCTCCATCATCGACGCGAAATCCTGTTCAGTTCCGAGTTCGGGATTCAACTGGTTCGGGTCCACCACGTCGTATCCGTGTGTACTTCCTTTCCCGGCTTTGAAGATGGGCGACGCATAGACATGTGATGTCCCCAGATCAGCAAGATAAGGAATCACGTGCGTCATGTGCGGAAACCCGAACGCCGGGGTGAATTGTATGCGATACGTCGCTCGAGGAATGTTCATGCCACGCTCCCTTCCCTTCCTATTTCCGAGCATCAGCCTGCATCGTCGCCCTCTGTTTTGATAAAGAGCTTCTGGGTCAGATCTCGAAACACCTTGACCCATTGGAGAGATTCACCGTCACCTCCCTCAGCATCCCGCTGCATGTCCGGATAGACTTTCTGGAGGATCTCGTAGCAGATATTCTGAATTCTTCTCAGATTAATCTCAAACGGGAGCGATCGGATCATCTCGGCCGCAATGTTTGCGCGCTCCAGCTTTTCCATGTCATGGGGCATATCCAGCAATTGTCGGCCCAGCCGCTCAAAGCCCTTTCTCGCTGCGTATTCCAGCGTGGTAGTGTCCAGCGGTACCGCAGCCAACTGCGCCTCCTCCAGAAGCGCATGGACCACCTGGGGATCAAAGGCCTCGTCCTGAAAACTCGTGCAAATTCTTGCATTGAGCACGAACTCGGCAGCTCTGTCGAGTGGCTGTGGCACAGGCAATCCGGAGCCCTTGAGAAAACGCATGAGCCCGGCATGGTGATCGTAGATCTGAGAATATGCTGCTTCCGCCTCGGATACGGGAAGCTGGAGGATCATGTCCAACACCCTGCGCTGCTCATCCCAGAATAGCGAGGTCAACGAGTAGGAAGAGATCCCGAAATGTCGGTCCATGAGACGGATGATCGCGGCAAAGTCCGCGACTGCAAACGCGTCCCCCATCTCCTCCACGAGTGTGGCGTACCTCTCTTCTCCCTCATGTTCTCTTACCCCGCAATTGAGGTTGTGATCACCCAGGTGGAGCACGCTGAAACTAAGAGTGGATGTCTTTTCCGTGACGATTGACACTAATCGTGTTCTTCCCACGACGAGACTTGCACGACCGGCTCTTGTGAGACGATAATCCTCACAGGTCGCACGATACGGCCCGGTAAGCCATTTCTCAGGATCTTCTTCAAACAGCGAGCTGACTGCGTAGTCGCGCGCCGACACGGATGAGGTCGAGCATGGCAGGTCTCGCCCATTTCTCGTAGATCGTCCGGCCGTCCCTATGTTCCTGAAGGTTGCTCTTCGCCATGGAGAGAAGTTGCAGGAATCGCGGTTCTACCGCGTCTCCAAAAAGCTGTTTCGCGAGTTGAATGGCGCGACCGGCATATTGGATAACTTGCACGGTCTCTAGCCCCGACAGCTCGTCAAAGAACCACCCACAACTTGTGTACACGAGCATGAGGTGACGTTGAAGTTCCAGCAGCCTGAGAATGGAGACCCGTTCGGATTCGTCCGGATCCCGGACCGCGTGAAGCGCAAGAAACTCGCTCACATTTTCCGAGGATCGGTCCAGGATCACATCTATGTAGTCGTTTCGCGCGGCCCACGGATCCTTGAGCAAGGTTGATGCAGCCGACTCGTACGCGGGCTCCAGAGTGTCTCTCATCCAGTCGAATGCTTCACGCAGCGGCTTCCGCCACGCTTGCTTCCAATTCGGGTATCCTCCGCTGTTGCATCCGCAATCTGCCTTCCATCTCTCTATGCCGTGGACACAGCTCCACGAACTGTTCTCGAATATCTCCACCTGATGCGTGGGAGGTTGCCGTTCCAAGTACCGACCGTAGTTAGTGATTTCCGCCAGGTTATTCGATTCGATGTAATGAATCGCGTAGGCAAGAGCCATGTCCCCTTTGCGGTGATGGTGGCCGTAGCTCTCGCCGTCAGTAGCAATGTGAACCAGTTGTGCGTGCGCACGGTCCTTGGAGAACGCTCCGAGTAACCTGTGCGACAGCGCTTCCCCACTGTCGAGAAGTCCTTCAAATGCAAGGGCTTGCGAAATAGGACCGTCATAGAAGAGCAACGTGATGTCCCGACCTGAAGGCAAGAAGCACCGGTACGGCCTCGTGGGATCGATCTTTCCACCCCGGACGTCTTTCCACGGGCCGTCACCGATGGGTTTAATCCTCTGGGCCTGTCTGGGAGCGAGGACCGTGAATTTGATGCCGTGCAGGGCCATGAGGTCCAGCGTCTCAAGGTCGACCGCGGCTTCAGGCAGCCACATCCCCTCAGGGTCCCTCCCGAACCGGCGCTGAAAGTCTTTGAGTCCCCAGATAATCTGCGTTTCCTTGTCCCGGCGTGTGGCCAACGGCATGATCATGTGGTTATACGCCTGTGCCATGGCAGACCCATGACCCTCAAACAACTCTCGACTCAGTTTATCGGCTTCCAGAATCGCTTCATAGACGTCAGGCGCGTTCTTCTCCATCCATGCAAGCAGGGTCGGCCCGAAGTTGAAGCTCATTTTCGCATAGTTATTCACAAGATAAAGGATATATCCGTCGCCGTCCAAGATTCGAGACGTGGCATTGGGCGCATAGCATTCCGCGGTAATTTTTTCGTTCCAGTCGTGGTAAGGGTACGCGGAATCCTGAAGCTCAACGGCCTCCAACCACGGGTTTTCCCTGGGCGGTTGATAGAAATGGCCATGAATGCATATGAATCGCTCCATGTGTCGATCTCCTACGGCTTGGCGAAAACTAAGACTGAATGGGGCTGAAGTCTCACTTCCGCATACCCGTGTGAAACAAGGTCACTCGGCATCACGTTGCCCGGACCGTCCCATCGGGTCTCCGCGGAGTCAAGGGCTTTCTTCCATGAGCCCCCAGACATGGGGACCTTCACGACCTGCTCCACCTCCCCCAGGTGGAACAGATGCACGAACGATTGACTCGCACTTGAAACCGTAACCCGCAGCAGGCTCTCTGCATCCCGATCGACAACCTCTCCGCCTTCTGTGCCGCACCGCGTGGCAGAGCGAATCGCCTTCCGCAACGTGAGCAACTCCTGGTAAAATCTATAGAGAGTTGCGTGACGAGTCTCCTTCCGCAATTCATGGTTGAGCTTTGCCCGTGCAAACGTCGCTTCGTCCTGGGGGTCCATCGGCTCGCCCAGCCACTGAAACGCCGCGAACTCGTCTTTTCGGCCCTGGCGTACCGCTTCAATGAGGGAAGGGTCGGAGTGGCTCACAAAATAGCAAAAAGGCGCGATCTCCCCATACTCTTCACCCATGAACAGCAGAGGAATCTGCGGAGACAGCAACACCACTCCGGCCGCGAGCTTCAGCTTCTCAAAAGGCACGGTCTGGCTGAGCCGATCCCCCGACAGCCGATTGCCCACTTGATCGTGATTCTGGGAAGACACGATAAAGCGCTGTGGAGGCAGCCCTGCAGAGGAATTTCCGTGTCTTCGATTCCTGTACGCCGAGTATTCACCTGAATACACGAACCCCTCCTTCAAAGCCTTGGCAAGTTGTGAAGGATGACCGAAGTCCGCATAATATCCCGTCTGCTCGTGGGTCAAGAGCGTGTGCAACGCATGGTGGAAGTCATCGTTCCACTGAGCGTCCAGGCCGTAACCCCCAAGCTCTCTCGGTTTGATGAGACGAGAATCGTTCAGATCGCTTTCTGCAATGACGTGGATTCTGCGATTCAACTCGTTTGCGCGGACATGTACCTCGCGGGTGAGTTCCTCGAGGAAGTGAAGGGCAGAGAAATCGAAAATGCCGTGAACTGCGTCGACACGCAACGCATCCACGTGAAATTCGGTCACCCATTCGAGCGCATTCTGTATGAAGAAATATCGCACTTCGTCGCTGTAGGAGCCATCGTAGTTGATGGCAGACCCCCACGGCGTCTTGTATCGGTCGGTGAAGTAGGGCCCGAAATCTGCAAGGTAGTTTCCTTCAGGGCCCAGATGGTTGTACACCACGTCGAGGATCACGGCCAATCCCCTTTGATGGCATGCGTTGATCAGCTTCTTCAGGCCTTTTGGACCGCCATAGGAATTTTGGACTGCGAACGGATAGACGCCGTCATAACCCCAATTTCGCGTTCCCGGAAACTGAGCCACCGGCATGAGTTCAATTGCCGTGATGCCGAGGGCACCGAGCCTGTCGAGGTGGGCAATCACCTCTTCGAAATGTCCCGTCCCGAGTAAAAGTTCCCACATGAAGCTCGTAACACACATAATCCTCAAGGTCCAAGCCTCTCCAAGACGTATCGTCCCAAGCAAAGCGCGGATCGACGATCGCGGAAGGTCCGTGAACGCCCTGGGGCTGAAACCTGGAGGCCGGGTCTGGCCGTTCCTTTTGGTCATCGAGCCGGTACCACGTACCGCGTACCGGGTTCAGTGTCCGAGATTTCCCCGAAATGAAAGCCTCGTTCGCCTCTGTGGAGATTGAAGACGCGGTCTTTCGGAGACGCGAGATGAACTTGCACATTCCGGGCATTGGGTGCCCATACGCGGAATTGGCACGTGCGACTTTCTCCGAGGCTTGCACCTATGGGAAATTGAAAACTGAATTGCATGACGCCTCCTTCGCGTAGGACCATCCGTCACCCTGACAGGCAATATTCGGAACTATGATGCAGCGGTCGGCAATCCGACCTCATCCATAATTACCATTTACCTGCTCATGGTCCATGTTTTTTTGACCGGATCTGTTCATGGTGCGCACTGGTGCAGGCATGTCTTCCCGTTGATTTTCTTTGAAGGGTCACCCTTTTCGGGACAATTCCTCACGGTTCACTGCGAGGGGTAGGGAATCAACCACCAAGGCACGACGACACTCAGTAAAGAGAGATTGTTTCCGGCTTCTTCGTGACTTTGTGGTTTGATCTTCCACGCCCAGCAAAGGGTCGCACCGACGAATAGGACCATTCTTCCGGGTCCCGGTCATTTTTCGTGTGAGACCCTGTAAGAACGGACAGGCCGGATGAGTCCCAAACCAGGCCGTGGCAGTGGGTACAAAGATTTCGAATCCCGCTCGCATGGCTGACTGCAACCTCAGACGAGCGACGCTTCTCTCACCCCACGACGGAACTTCCCCTTTGGGCGGGATACTCAATCAACCAAATCGTCGCGGACCTCCGGTACGTCAAACCGGCTCGTTCTCGTCACGATTGCTGACGTCTTGGCTTAAGAAGACTCCCACCCGGTGTGGTGTCAGAGGAAATTTAGGATGTTTGAAACGACGCATGAGCAAAACAATCTAATGCCTGTGTCCTTCTGGCGGCGGTTTTGGGGCTTGGTCTTGCCTTACTGGTCGTCTGAGGAAAAGTGGAGCGCAATTGCATTGCTCTTGGTGATCATGGCCATGAACCTCGGCGTGGTGTATGTCGATGTGCTGATCAACAAGTGGATTAAAGACTTTTACAACGTCTTACAGGCGCTCAACAAAGCGGCATTCTTCCATGAACTGGCCATATTTGCGGGCCTTGCTTCAGCCTATATCATTCAATCTGTGTACATGCTGTATCTTAACCAGATGCTCCAAATCCGTTGGCGCCGATGGCTCACCGAGAGATACCTGTCCAGGTGGCTCACTCAGCAAGCATATTATCGTATTCAGTTCCTGCATGATATGACTGACAACCCCGATCAGCGAATCAGTGAAGACATCAATTCGTTCATCGATCTCACCCTGAATCTCGGTATTACGTTGTTAAGTTCAGTAGCGAGCTTGATAGCGTTCGTTACCATTCTGTGGGGACTCTCCGGAACCCTCAGCATTCCCCTCGGATCCTGGGGCACGTTGAGGGTGCCCGGGTACATGGTGTGGGCAGCGCTCGGCTATTCGATCCTTGGGACGTGGCTTACCCTCCGCGTAGGAAATCCCCTGGTTCGCCTGAATTTCAATCAACAAAGATTCGAGGCTGACTTCCGTTTCAGCATGGTTCGGCTCCACGAGAAACAGCGAGTCCGTCGCTCTTTATCGCGGCGAGAAGCAGGAGCAGAGCAATTTCGTGACACGATTCACAGCCGTGGTCGACAATTACTGGCGAATCATGAAGCGGCAGAAGAAGCTCAACTGGCTGACCAGTGGGTACAATCAGTTGGCGGTCATCTTTCCTATATTAATGGCTGCGCCCCGGTTTTTCGCAGGCAAGATGCACTTGGGTGGCCTGATGCAGACGGCCGCAGCCTTCGGGTCAGTGCACGGAGCGCTCTCCTATCTGATCAACAGCTACACCACCATTGCCAGCTGGAACGCGGTATTGAATCGTTTGACCGGATTTACCGGCGCGCTCGAGTGGGTACAAACGCTCAAGGATCGAGAGGAATTGAGACGTGTCGGCTCACCGGATAGTCGTTTTCATGTGAAATCCCTGAGCGTTTTTCTTCCTGACGGAAAGACTCTCCTCAAAGACGTGAATCTGGATCTCAAACCAGGGGCCTCATTACTCATCACAGGTCCCTCGGGCTCCGGGAAGAGTACCTTGGTGCGTGCTCTGGCGGGGATTTGGCCGTTCGCGAGCGGATCTGTCTTCATACCCGAAACTGCCAGAGTGATGTTCCTGCCTCAGCAACCGTACCTGCCTCTCGGCTCCCTGCGGGATGCGCTGTTCTATCCTCGTGCGGCTGAGGATGCGGATCATAACCTTCCGGAGATACTTGAACTCTGTCATCTTTCCCACCTGTCGCCCGTGCTCGATAGAAGCGACAATTGGGCGCAGGCACTGTCTCTGGGCGAACAGCAGCAAATCGCTTTTGCAAGGATTCTTCTCCAGCAACCGGATTATATGTTCCTGGACGAAGCAACCGCATCTCTTGACGAAGCAATGGAATCAAAGCTCTACAGCTTGATCAGGGAGCGGTTACCCCATGCCACCGTGATCAGCGTAGGTCACCGTAGCACTTTGCTTGCGTGGCACGCATCGAAATTGAGCCTTGATGGGGACGGAAGATGCATCGAATGTTGAGTGCCAAAGCGATCGGGTCCCTTGCACGTGCATTGAGTCGTTACGAGAATTTTCCATTGCCCTCCGGTGTGGCGACACGTCCGACACTTCACGCCACTGTCTGTGTGAGGTACACAGAGGTGAAAAATGATTGACCTTCGCACCTGGAGGGAGATACAGTGACCGACGATGAGAAAACCATTTGCCAGAGCGACGGAAACGATGGAGCAGTTCGGGATTCCAGGCAGACAACCCCCGCGGCATATTGAAATAGGGGAGGGCTCTCCGGTGAGCTATGATACCGATGCGTTTTCAGGCGTACGACACTGGCGGCAGACCTCTTTCGCTACGAACGGCCCCGGCCTGACTGCGCTTCAGAGGTATGCCGCCGGCAGACCAAAGTCACTTACCTGATAGCGCATCGGCATCAGGCCCCGGAAAACCTCCTGGATGGCAAGGATGCCGCACAATAAGCTGTTGTGAAGAGGAGCATGGATATGGGCGCAGGCAATTTTTCGATTCGCAGGATGAACCGCAGTGAAATTGACACAGCCCTGGACTGGGCCGCAGCAGAGGGATGGAATCCCGGCCACCAGGATGCGGATTGTTTCTACACCGCGGATCCCAAGGGCTTTTTCATAGGTTTGTTGGACAATGAGCCTGTGGCCATGGTCTCAGCAGTCGCATACGGTGAGTCCTACGGATTCATGGGCTTCTACATTGTGAAGCCCGAGGTGCGTAACCGGACTTATGGGGTGCAGTTGTGGGACGCAGGGCTGGAGTATATGGGAAACCGCAACATAGGGCTTGATAGCGTAAGGCCGGATCTGGTTTCTGCCAAGAAGCCGGAGTTCAAGCCGACGTACACCAACTTTCGGTTCAAATGGATCAAAGATGAGCAGTGCGAGGTGAGTCCTGAAGTCATTCCGCTTTCCGACGTGCCGTTCGCCCTGGTTTCCGCGTACGATTTTGAACTGTTTACTCTTGAGAGAGACGATTTCCTCAAATGTTGGATAAGCCGTTCCAAGTCAAAGGCTTTGGGGATCATGAAGGACGGCAAACTCTCCGCATACGGGGTCATCCGGGAGTGTCGCGAAGGCTTCAAAATAGGGCCCTTGTTTGCGGACAATGGAGACTTTGCGAGGACCCTGTTTCAGGCCCTCACCGCACACGTACAAATGGGTGCCCCTGTGTTTCTCGACACACCCGAACGAAACCCTGAGTCGGTGAAGCTCGCTCAGAGCTATGGCATGACGGAAGTATTTCGGACCACACGCATGTACAACAAAGGCGAACTGAGCTTGCCGCTGCAAAAGTGGTTTGGCGTGACCACGTTTGAACTCGGATAGTCACAAGAGCTCACAGGGGATGTGATACCGATTCGCGTTCCAATGAAAATGCATTTTTGGGGGAAGGCCCTTCTTGAAAGAAGGGCCTTCCCCCAAACCCCCATCCCCAAGAACTTCAGGGTACTTGCCAGCTCCCGCTGGTCGCTGGACAGGGTGCCTTTTCAAGGTTCGTGGTGACACTCCAGGTCATGGGAGTTCACACGTGTAAGATCGTAGGGCTGGGGATCTGCTGAGCGGAGTGATGAGACGGCCTGGCGTCGTCCGTACCGAAAGGGGTCCCAGGCCTGCTGCCTACGCCAAGTTATACAGTCGAAAGCGAATCGGAACGAGTTGCCCACTGCCGCATAGGGCCGGCCCGCATATGCTCTTAACGTGCCTCGTCCGCATCGCGGCTCATTTTTGGAGATCCGCAATGAGGGCCCTGTATTTCTCGTGGATCATGTTCCTGTCGAATTCCCAGAATTCACTGAGCATCTTCTGCTGCTCCGGCTCAGGCAGGTATTTCATCATGGCGGGGAAGAATACCTTATCCTCTTTTTCAATGTGTTTTGGATAGAAGTTGACCAGGAGTTCGAGCTTTTCGATCACCACGTCAATGGCTGATGTATCTCCCGTGAAATGGGCCTTCTTTGCCGCTACCAGGTCCCTGACCAGCTTCCTCCCCAGCTTGTGTTCTTCAATGAGTTCGCCCATGATCCTTTGTTCGTCAGCGGTCATATTCTTTGCCGCAAGATCCCGAAACAGGATGTCTTCCTCCTTGCCGTGATGGGTCCTATCTGCATACACACGGACGAAATCCACGGCATTGTCGATGAACACAGGATCGATCTCTTTAGCTTGCCGAATGCGCGCGGCTTCCTTTCTCACGAGTTCCAGCATTCGTTCGATGAGACGGTGTTCGATCATCAAAGGTGCTCTCGCCTGCATGGTTCACCTCTCCTTCCCTTGGTTATACTGGTTGCCAAAAGTCTTGTCTCTTTTACGTTTCTGTGGCGTCGGGGGGCCCGCTTCACTGCAAGCGACGCAGAGCCGTCGAATCTTCGTTCAGGGGCCCCCCGCCACCTTTCACAAGCACGCACCATTCGGTCAGAACTCTTTGCAACCCCTATATGTGGCTATACTGGTTGACAAAAGTCTTGTCCGTTTGTTTCCTCTTGGGTGTCGGGAGCCCCCCGACCGTGTGGATAGGGACTTTCCCCGAACCCCCATCCCCAAGAACGTCAAGCACTTGCCAGCTCCCGCTGGTCGCTGGACAGGGTGCCATTTTCATAGTTCGTTGTGCCCTTCAGGTCATGGGAGTTCAAGGCAATAGAACAGCCGGTATGCCTGTTCCGCTGCGAACGGCATTGCCTGACTACGCTTCAGAAGCTTGCCGCGTGCCCGGGTGAGTCACTCGATTGAGGTGTGGTAGTATGCGTGTGCACGCGGATCGGTGTCATTCCTCCTCTTCCGTTTTTCCCGACCGGAACGCACGCGATGCATATGCGGGATGGGGATACGAATAGAATCCCTTCATGGTTTTGAATCCCAGGGCACCTTGTTCCACGTATTTCTTCAGAAAATCGGCATTGGCTTTGGCCTGCGCATCACCGGTTTGGTTCGCCCAGTACTCCGTGATCGTCCACACAGTCCCGAGTCCTACCTGGTCCATGATGCCGAAAGGCCCGATGGAAGTCCCCATCACACCCATCCAGGACCGGTCTATGTCCTCGATTGACGCTACACCCTTGGATGCAAGGGTGAGGGCTGACAAAAAGAGCGTGGAAAGCATGGCGTTGAACACGTACCCGCTGTTCTCACGACGAACCATGATCACTACCTGGTCCAGGCTCTCTGCAAACTCGCGCACCAGTTCCACCACTGCCGGGTCGGTTCCTTCATGGGGCATCACATCCACGATCTGCGACCGACGCACGTCGTGAAAGTGCAGCGCCGCGAACTGCTTCGGCCTTCCTGTCTTGTCCGCAAACATGGAAGGAACGAGTGTGGACGTATTGGTCGTAAAAATCGTCCTTTGCGGACAGATTTCGTGGAAGCGAGCAAAAGCCCGAGCCTTGATTTCAGGGTCCTCAGGCAGGGATTCACTTACGAAATCGGCGTCTCGTCCCGCTTCCTCCGCATCGGTGGTGACGCTGATGCGGCTCATTATCTCGCTCAGTTCTTCTGTGGAGATACGGCCGGCCGAGACAAAATAGGAGCCGACCTGTTCCATGCGTCTGAGCGCATCATCGAGGATCTCCCTTGACAGATCGTACGCAACCACGTGGTACCCGTTCATCGCGCAAAGGAAACCGATGTGCTGACCCATCGTGCCTGCGCCCAAGATGAGAACGCGTGTGATATCGTGAAGCTTCATACTCAAGTCTCCTCATTACAGATTGCCCGTTGCCATGACCTTGCGCGCAGTGAGTTCCAGGCAGTGCACGGCAGAAACAAGCGTCTTGAACCGGGGGTCACTGGTTTGGCCATGAAAGAAGCGGTAATAGATCTGTTGTGCAATGACCGCGAGCCGAAACACGCCGAAGCAGTAATAGAACGCGAAATTGTCAAGACGCGTGCTGCCGCGGTCTGCATAACGTCGCACCAGTTCCGTGCGGCTCAGCGCACCCGGCAAGTGCGTGGGAAGCGTTCGCACTGCCTGACGTTCCTCTGGATCGTCTGCCTGCACCCAGTACGCGAGCGAGCAGCCGAGATCCATGAGAGGATCGCCGACAGTAGCCATCTCCCAATCCAGCACACCGATGATCCTCAGAGGGTTTTCCGGGTCAAGCACCACATTGTCGAATTTGAAGTCATTGTGAATGACCGCGCTCTTCGCGGAATCAGACGGCATGTGGTCGTGCAGCCATTGCATGACTGCCTCGCACGTGGGTGCGTCCTGAGTTCGCGCATTTCTGTAACGCTCCGACCATCCCTCGACCTGTCGCGTCACGTAACCTTCGGGTTTGCCGAATCCGTCGAGCCCGATCGCGGAATAGTCAATGGCGTGAAGTTGATAATGCACGTCCAGCAGGTTCTCGCAAAGCGACCTCATCTGGTCTGGGACAAGGGTCAGTCCTGCAGGAGGATCTTTTCTCAGGATGATTCCTTTGATGCGTTCCATCACGTAGAACGGACATCCCATAATGGAGTCGTCTTCCGCGTACACCAGAGGTTGAGGACAATAAGGAAAGATGGGCTTGAGAGCCTTGAGCATCCGAAACTCCCTGCCCATGTCGTGCGCGGTCTTTGCCTTTCTGCCGAGGGGAGGCCGTCTGAGCACAAGATCCTTGTCGCCTACCTTGATGAGATACGTAAGGTTGGAATACCCGCTCGGAAACTGTTCCACCGTCAGCTCTCCCTCAAGACCCGGAATCCGGTCCTTGAGGAACGCTTCGACTTCCTTCAGATTGATCTCTTCTCCGGATCTTACCTGCGTGGATTTGTCAATGAGGTCCATAGTGCGAGTCCTTTCGTCAGGACGATGCCTGCATGAGGTACGATTCGACCAAATCCACCACAAAAGAAGCGTAATTCTCCACAGACACCTTCCTCCCCCGGTACTTTCGGCGTTTCAGATACCAATCCTGGAGCATGGCCTTGATCACCGCAGCCAAAAGCTCGGCATTCAGGTGCCTGAAAGCCCCTGCTTCCTGGCCTTCTTTCATGATGTCGATGAGGATCTTCTCGGTAAAAAGTTTCTGCCTCGATGGCTTTCTTGTGCTCTTCTTTGGGAAAGTTCTTTGTCTCCATGTACGAGAAATAGAACCACGGCTGCATGAGTTCGCTCAGGTACAGGTGTGCATGGATCGCCCTTCTCAGCTTGGATCGGGGATCGTCGATCCCGTCAATCCGGTCTTGCAGCACACGCAACACCACTGCGCTCCCCTGGCGCTGCATGAAGCGCAGGAGTTCCTCTTTGCTCGTGAAATACGCGTACAGAGCGCCCATACTCAAGCCGGCTTCTTTGCTCAGGTCCCGCAAGGTCATTGCCGCGAATCCTTTACGGTTGCAGAGCTTCAGCGCAGCATTGATGATCTTGACCAGGTTCTTGACCGCTACCGCCTCTTTATGGATTTTGATGCTCTCCCGGTTATCAAGAAAGAGATCCCTGCATAGAGCCTCGGCGGAGATATGCGTCTCCCGCTCGAAGGTCTTGAATGACAGGTCCTTTTCCATCTAGCGAATCACCTTCCCCTTGGTACTCACCGAGGATGCGCTTTGCCACGGACATTTTATGCACCTCGTCCGCGCCGTCGTAGATGCGTGCAGCTCGTTCGTGTCGGTAGAAGTATGCGATGATGGTATCGTCCGTCATGCCCAGACCGCCGTGCACTTGCAAGGCCCGGTCCACGACTTTCTGCATCACCCCTGCCACGAAGAATTTGATGAACGAGATATCGTGTCTGGCTGCCTTGACACCCATCTTTTCTATCTTCCACGCGGCGTTCAAGGTCATGAGACGGGCTGCCTGTATTTCTGCCGCACACTCCGCGATCCAGGACTGAATCACCTGCTTGGTGGCCAGGGTCCGGCCGTCCGGAGACATGATCCTCTTGGACGCGCGCGAGCACATCAGGTCGAACGATCGGTTACACACCCCTATCCACCGCATGCAGTGGTGGATCCGGCCAGGTCCGAGCCGTTCCTGAGCAATGGCAAAGCCATGTCCTTCGGGCCCAAGAAGGTGTGCCTGCGGCACGCGGCACGACTGGAACAAGATTTCCGCGTGCGAGGCCCAGTCGTCTCCCGTGTGACCCATTACAGGAATATTCCTGACCAGGTTGAAACCTTTGGTTTCCGTGGGCACGATGATCATGCTGGCTTGCAGGTGTGGCGGGGCTTTTGGATCCGTGACTGCCATGACTATGGAAAACGCTGCCCCGTCAGCGGCAGTGGAATACCATTTATGGCCGTTGATCACGTAATCCCCATTGTCCTTCACCGCAGTAGTTTCCATCATCACGGGGTTCGAGCCGGGCATGTCAACCTCGGTCATGGAGAAACAGCTCCGGATTTTGCCTTGCACCAGCGGCCCCAGATACGCTTCTTTTTGGCCTGGGGTCCCATGGCTGTGGAGGATTTCAATGTTGCCCGCATCCGGAGCCTGGCAGTTGAACACAAAATGACCCAGGGGGCTTCTGCCCAGCGCTTCGGACACCATCGCGAATTCCACCAGGTCCAGGCCCATACCGCCGTATTCTTTGGGGTGATTGGGCGCCCACAGCTCCATCTGCCTCACCAGGGCACGTTTCTCCTCCAGAACCGGCAGAAGCTCTCGAAAGGGCTTGCGATGGATCTCGGGCTCCAGCGGAATGACCTCCTTGTCAACGAACTCGTTGATCATGCCGATGATGATCTTCATCTTGTCGGAAATCTCGAAATCCATGGAAACCATCCTTCCTTTGCAAAATTAGCGATACGTGATGAGCGAAGGCTCTTGAAGAAGTTCCAGGTGCGCAAAAGAGTTGAACCCTGCCAGGGTGATGCGTTCCGCGTCATACCGCACACGCGTCATTGACGTATTGACGATTTGCCAGTTGAGACGCATGGCATGTGCGCCGGATAGCCCAAGCACGCACGAGAGGGCCGCGGAAATTGCTCCGCCGGACGTAAAAATCGCGACGGTGCTGCGCGGGCCATGCATTTCCATGACAGCCTTCATCGCATTCATGACCCTGGCCTTCAATTGCTCCCAAGGCTCGACCCTGTCTGCGGTAAACTCCCCGCTCGCCCAGCGCAGTGTTACCGTCTCGAATACTCTCCTGAAAGAGGCATTGCTCGTATAAATGAACGGGAGTTCCGCCTTGAGCAACGGATCTCGCTCAGTCACTTCCCTGATGAGCGAAGCCGCGTCGTACTCGTCAAAACCGTGAGCTATCTCCAGTTCAGGCACGGGCCTGCCTTGCGAGGCATAGCACGCGCACAGCTCGTCCGCTGTGGCCTTATGTCTCGCCGCTGGGCCGCAGTACACGGCATCGGGCCTGAACCCCGTATCGAAGAGGTGCTGCGCCAAGATGCGAGACTGCCGCACACCCAGCGGGGAAAGCCTGTCATAATGGTCGTGACCGAAGGAAGCCTGACCGTGGCGAATGAGATAGATGGCACTCATGTCCAGACAATACACAGTGACTCCGATGATGTCGAGATATTTTACGAGCGAACGCTCGATTTATGTTGTGCTTGCTTTCCTCCAGCCCACTGCGATACCCTAGTGTAGTGTCGCCGCATTAGGTGTACACCATGTGGTTGTGGGAGGTGCGGCTTCCTCTGGAGCGCAGTCAGGCCGTGCCGTTCGTAGCGCAGGAGGTTGCCGCACCTCGAATCGGATCGTTCGGAGTGTAAAGACATTACGGAGACGCTACACTAGGTAAGTGAGGAGACTGCCGGATGAGAATACTCGTATGCGTCAAGCAGGTGCCCGCGACGGAAGGGCTCATTGAGATAGACGAATCAGGGCTCTGGGTCACGATTGATCAAGGGACTCCTTTTCAGATGAATCGATTCGATGAATACGCGGTGGAGCAAGCGCTTATCCTCAAGGAGCAGATCCCCGAAACCTCCGTGGATGTGATCACCGTCGGGCCCGAAAAGGCTGCTGCAGTAGTGCGACGGGCCTTGGGCATGGGCGCGGACCACGGGATACACGTGCTGACCGACGACCGAGGGTACGTGGCCGCGCTTCGGACGGCTACCCGCATTGCTCGCGCGGTACACGACCGGAAGTACGATCTTATTCTCGCGGGGGTTATGTCCGAGGACATGTCCCAGGGGCTCGTAGGGCCCATGCTGGCCGAGATCCGAGGCATGGCCTGCGCGACCGCATGTGTCTGCATTGAGGTGCGGGCGGCGCACTCGAGCGTGTACGTAGAGAGAGAAATCGAAGGTGGTTGCAGGCAACTGCTCGAACTGGATTTCCCGGCATTGCTCACCGTGCAGAGTGGGATCAACAAACCCAGATACCCTTCACTATCCCACATCATGAGGGCCAGCAGGCAAGAACTGGAGGTCGTGTCAGCCGGAGAGGGTGACATTGCACCGCCGCATGAGGATCTATTCCGCATGTCGTATCCGGAAAAGGCCCGCTCGGTGGTATTCCTGGAAGGCTCCAGGAAGGACAAGGCTGTGCAACTCCTGAACATCCTACGCGAACGATCGCTCTTACACTGAGAGGGCACGGTGGAATCCTTGATCGCAGTCATTGTCGAGCATTTTCAAGACACGGTCAGTCCGGTCACGTATGAGGCGATTGCCTGCGCGCGTGAAATCGAGAGACTCTTTCCGTCAAATGTGGTCACCATCACTCTGGGAAAAGATGCCGAAGCAATAGCCGCGGAGATTGGTGCCGCGACCGGGTCTTACCAGCTGGCAATACAGGTCCCGGGGCTCGATGGGTACAATGGTGACGCATATCGCACCATACTCACCGAAGTGTTGAGCAGCCTTGACCCTGCATGGGTCTGTGTGCCGGGAACCGCGCAAGGGCTCGACTTCGCCCCCGGATTAGCCGTACGTCTCCGCGGCATGTGCATGAGCAGTATAGAGAGAATATGGGAGGAGCGCGGCACGCTCGTATGTGTGCGAACGCTGTTCAACGGGAAGATCGTTGCGGAGGTTGGTGTCGCGACAAGACCCACGCTGCTCACGGTGCGACCTGGAGCCTTCAAGACCGTTTCGGGATCGCCTCACGGGCAAGGCTCCGTGGAGGAGAGGACAGTCGAGTGGAACCCCGAAGGGACACGCACACTGGGGGTGAAGTCGGTCGAAGCGTCTGATCCTGCTCTTGGCGAAGCTTCGGTCATCGTGTCAGCAGGCAGGGGCTTAGCGAAGAGGGAAAACCTCGAACTCGTGCGCAGGGTGGCAGGTCTGTTTTCACGGTCAGCAGTTGCGGGATCGCGTCCCCTCTGCGACCTGGGGTGGCTCCCTTACCGGTCGCAGGTGGGACAGACCGGAGCCGCGGTTTCTCCTGATATGTACCTGGCGTGCGGCATTTCAGGGGCTCAGCAACATGTCGCAGGAATGCGGGGATCAAAGCTGACGATTGCCGTGAATACGGATCCCCATGCCGCGATCTTCAATGACGCGGATTTCGGCATTGTGGAGGATGTGGAGGGATTCCTCTCCGACCTCTTGGAGGTGTGGACCCACATGCAGACCACGTGAAATGAGGAGGACAGTCCAGGAAAGATCCAATGCCTGTTTTGTCTTTGGTGGACCGGCTTCGTGATCGGGACGGATTCTTCGGATTGAGCGAAGTCATGAGCCCGAGGATATATTGAGGTCCACGCGTCCGAGGTCTTTCGCAAACCCAAACAAACAAGAATGCGCTTGACAGGTCTGAGTTTTTGCGTTCCAATCGCTCCTGTTCTCTCTCTCATCCCTCACATTCATCGATTACCAATCGGGGCACACACAAGACGTTTTGTGGGGACCTTTCCAGATACGAGCGGGGGCGGCAAATGGACGAAAAGAAGCGCGTGTCTCTCACTGAAGTGTTGACAGACATCCACGATGGGCTCAGTGACCGCGAGTTGATGAGGAAATACGAACTCAGCGCGGCACAGCTCGACAAGGTGTACCAGAAGCTTGTCGAAACCGGACGACTGACTCAGCCGGAAGTGGATGCCAGGAAAGATTCGCTTGACGATGTGCTGGAGTTTGACGAGGTCCCTCTTGAGGAGTCTCAGGCCCCGGTCGGTGCACCTTCCATCTTCCCGGAGCCGAACCGAACGGCGCCTCCTCCTCCACCGGGCTCTGGCGATTCTCTCCCACCCCAGCCTGAAAACTGGCAGAAAAAGGCCACACTGGGGATCATTCTGGGCATCGTACTCGCTATTTTGGGGGGCGTCATCCCTGCAATAGGGGGATCAGGCAATGAGTCGTTGGCGTTCCGCGTTCTCGGAGGCTTGATGTGGCTGACAGGCACGGGGTTGCAGATATGGGGATGCTACTACCTGGTAAAAGGGAAGGGGTACCACGGGGCTTTCAGCATTCTGGGAGTTTTGTGCTGCCTCGGTTTGCTGATTCTCCTGGTCCTGCCGAACAAATACGGCGGCGTGAGAACGTCGGGCCCTCTCATAGTTCTCGTTGCGGCTATTGTGCTCATGGTTGCGGTGGCCATTATGGGAATAATCGTCGCCATCGCGGTGCCATACTACATCTCGTACAAGAGAACGAGCTGTGACCGAGCCGCTGCCGCGGATGTGGGCAAGCTAGCGACAGCACTGGAAAGGCTGAGAAGAGAAGCTGGGGCGCAAAAACTGACATTCGACGAAGAAGCCATATCGCGTTTCGGAAACAGCCACGCATTGCAATACCTGGTCGGACCGTACTACGGATTTCGGGGGGGCACAGAGAAGTGCTCGGTGCTCATGAGGATGAATCGGGTTCACGGCAAGTGGGTCATCGAAGGAAGCTCGATGAAGGGCTCTCATCCTACGGGCCAGACTTCTCGGTACGTGTACAGGGCGCCCATTGCCACAGGCGGTCGCTTGCCTGCTATCGTAGGGAAAGATGCGATCAATGCGCGGAACGGAAACTCACTCGACTGGAACCTGTATCCGTATGCACCGGCCGGGCAACCTGAAACGTGCTACACAGAGTCCATAGTCGGGGCGGAGGGGCCGCCCGGCAATCAGAAATTCTCGGTGAAGATCCCTCATGGCGTGCCTTGCCGCACATTGCTCAAGAAATAGGGTACCGTTCCCACGGGACCTGTAATTCCGGAGAGCTGCCACAATACGAAAGCGCGTCGAAAAACCGCGTCATTCCTTGCGCTCTTCTATATCACATGAGGTGTCTAGAGTGCCTGGTGAGGAGCCCGCTGCCTGGGTCGGTGGGAAGCCTGTCTTCGGCAAGAGATCACGTGCGGGAATCACGAGGGGGAGCAATCACGTGTGTGGGGAATTTTCCTGCCCGAAACCGCCGATCAGTCTGTGGAAATATACAGGCGGTTCGGTTTCAAAAGTAAGCTGCTCGCCGCTAAAGGGATGCCTGAAGGAAAGCGACATCGCGTGGAGCGCCAGACGTTTGTGCGCCTTGTCACCTTTCCCATACTTCTGATCACCCACTACCGGGTGTCCCATGTCCGCGAGATGTACGCGAATCTGATGTTTCCTGCCTGTCAAGAGGTCAATTTCCAGTAGAGTAAAGTCTTCGGTCTCCTGGAGAACCTTGTACGCGGTATGGGACAGTTTTCCCTTTGCACTATCCGAGGTGGAGTACACCCCATGAGCTTTGTTCTCCGCCAGGTATGTGCTGATAGTATCTGAATCCTTCTCACACTTGCCATGAACCACCGCGAGATACTTTTTCTTCGTGGAATCCCACTGGCTTTGCAAAGAGAATTTGGCCTGTTCGGTCTTCGCGAAGACGAGTAATCCCGAGGTTTCTCGGTCCAGCCGGTGAACGATGAAGATGCGTTTCCTCGACCGGGCATAGCCCTTGCGCACGTAATCCGTGAGAATGAAATACGCGGTGCGTGATTTCTCTTTATCGGTGGCAATGGTCAAAAGGCGTGGGGGTTTGTCCACCACGAGGATGTCTGCGTCTTCGGTACACAATCCTGAGTCCCTTGGGCAGGAGTTTCGCACCGGGTCTCGCATGTTTACGCATGGTGAGCGGCCTGTAAGTCGTGGAAAACGGCCAAGTGCTGGGAGCCGCGGGGTCGGAAATGAAGAAGGGAACCCCTCAGGAGCCGGACTGCCCGGATCCGCTGGGGATCGGTCCCCTGCAGCATCGCATTCGGGGCTACTTGGATTGCGTTCATTGAGTCTGCCGCTTTGCCCGAAGAGCGGCCTGGATCTCCTCGTCGAGGTGCATCAGGAAACGAGACCGGTCCCGTTTTTCAAAGGGAGCCGGACCTCCCGTGATCTCGCCTGTTTCTCGAAGATATGCCATCAATTCCCTACTGGCAAGCGCCCCGCCGATGGAGTCTTCAGTGAACACTCGGCCTTTCGGATCCAGCACTCGCGCACCTTTCTCCAGACATCGCGCGGCAAGGGGAATGTCAGCGGAGACGCCCACGTCGTGTTCGTTCACATGCGCGACTATCCAGTCGTCCGCGGCATCAAATCCTTCTTTGACCGTCACGAGTTCAAACAGTGCTTCGTCAGGAATTCTCAGCGGGGAGTTGGAAACCACGTAGACTTTTAGCCCGTAGCGCTGGGCTACTCGAAAGACTTCGTTCTTTACCGGGCATGCATCTGCGTCAACGTAAATACTGATCAATATTGGCCTTTCTGTGTGCGAAGAGAGACGCCGGGCTGGTCAAAAGCCCCGCGGAGAGCCCTTTGCGAGTCCATGCGGGAGCGCTTGAATCGCTCGGTGCCAGTTCCAGGATTAGCGTGCCGGGAGGTCCTTGTCAAGGTGTCCGGAGCCTGAAGCCAACGTCTCTTGCCAACTCTCATGGCGGAAAATGCCGCAGCGAAGGACAAGAGTCGCATTCACGCCCCGGGAATCACGCGTGAGTGGGGCCTCATGCCGATTTGCTTTTGCCTGTACAACTCGGCGCAGGCTGCAGGCTGGGGATCCCCTTCGGTACGGACGATGCAAAGCCGTCCCATCGCTTCCCCCAGGAGATCCCCAGACCTACCACTTATACGCTGTGCGCCGATACAAGTAACTTGGCGGAGGGAAATCTCCTTCACTGCGAGCGACGCGGGGCCGTCGAATCTGCGTTCAGGAGACCTCCCTCCGCGCTGCTGGGTTACTTCAAAGTGAGCGAAGTGGTATTACTCATTTGAAAGCGAAACGGTGTCAGGTTCATCAAGGAAACCTGCCAGAAATCGCCTGTGACGTCGATGAGGTTGAGCGCTCCGTAGTCCTGACGGAGACGAAAGAGATGGTCGAGGGGCATGCCGAGGATATGGCAGAGGATGACCCTGTTCACGCCCGCATGGCCCACGATCAGGATGAGCTCCTCAGAATCGTGTGTGAGCGACTCAAGGGCAGGAAACACCCGCGCGGCCAGGTCCGCGAAGCTCTCGCCGGAGGAGGGACGATACTCCGAGATATTGCGTCCCCGTCTCTCCCACTCACCGGGGAATCGTATATCCACTTCCTCCCGGGTCATTCCATCCCATTGGCCGAGATCGATTTCGCGCAACTGAGGCAACACGGTAATTGAAGCGGGGGTGTCGCGGGCAATAATTTCCGCAGTCTCGCGGGACCGAACCAGATCGCTGCAGTAGACTTGGCGGAATGCCTCTTGTTTCAGCATGCTGTGCCACCAGCGGGCCTGGTTTCTTCCCGTTTCGGTCAAAGGCACATCTGTCTGGCCGATGACTCGCGCATTGCCGTCGCGCTGGATCTCTCCGTGTCTGAAAAGATAGACCTGCATGGCGATTCTCCCCCGCGTGCCCGGGGCTGACTATTCGCATCCGCTCTCACGGAATTCTCCGGAAGGGGCACTCGCGTCACCTCGAGGAAAATTGCCGAGGGGCTCGCCACAATCCGAGGTGATGTGACTTTCCACAGAGGACCCCAATGCATTCTCCAGGCGTTCTTTTATCGTCAGAATCTTTGACATCCGTCGGAACACGGTGTCCGCTGCTTCCGGGTCTTTCCCGTATTCTCTCAACCTGTTGCGAAACCGGATTTCCACGGGCACGATCTTATCTTGCTGGACCATCTTGTCGGCAAAACACACCACCTCTTGCGCACCGATAGGTTGGTCCTCCGCGACTCGAGCCACCGTGTGCGACGCGACCACTTGCGCCACCGCAGGATACCCGAGGTCTCTCACAAGCTTCGCGGCAACCGCTGCATGATCCGGTTTGCCTTTGGCAAGATCGTGCAACAGCGCTGCTGCGACAATGAGTTTCAGGTCCAAATGGCACCCCACCGCATTCAGGGCACGGGCCAGTTGCAACGCCACCTGCGCGACCCTGGTGGAATGGGCCACGATAGGGCCATTCACGGAGAACTTGTCAGCAAGCACTGCCCTGCATTCCGATGCTGAAGGCACCGCGTACTGGGGCAGCCTGGCAAGAAGGTCCTCGTATTCCTGCGGTGTGTCCATGTCCAGCAGAATGTGTTCGTCTGCGACCCGCACGTCAACCGTACGGGCCTCTTGTTGGTTGAAAAACGCGCGAAGGCCCCCATCGTCCTCCCAGGTCAATATGGAGGAACGAAATCGCGTGGAGATGAGCGGCGGATGACCTCGTTTCCCCAGAAACGTGGGATACCACACGTCTGCGTCATGCATTTCTGTTGCCGCGAGCAGATCGAGCACCGTAGTCCTTCTGACCAGCGGGATGTCCACAGGCAACAGAAAGAATGCCTTGAAGGAGGATTCCAGATCACTGAGTCCCGCCCTCACCGAAGAGAACATCCCCTCATCAAAACGTTCATTGAGGATTGTACGGACAGCCAAGCGATCCAACAGCGGCGTCAACTCGTCAGCCCGATACCCCACCACCACGCGCACGTCCTTTATTCCTGCGTCCCGAAAAAGTTGTACACAGCGCTCCAGGGTTGTCGTCGGCCCCATCGGCAACAACGGCTTGAACTGTTTCATACGCGAAGAGTACCCTGCCGCAAGTACCAGCGCGGTGATCTCAGAGTGTTGCATCATGCGTTACATCCCACACAGGTTTGACCGTATGCCCGTACGAAGCGAGTGATCTACTCATTATCGCGCTTCTGACGGATCCAGATCGTTTTCCATGAGCAAAGACTTTACTTTTTCGTACGTGCGCTTCACGATGTCAGGGCAACGAGTTGACTGGTTCCTCGGATCTTCGGCAAGAATCTCCCGGCACTGGATGCCGCCGTACGCCTCGGAAAACTCCTGGGTAAACCATTCCACAAGGTCGCTGATCATCACATTGAGCTTCGGATGTTCCTCTTCCTCCGGGGTGCCGCGACCGGCATACAGGGCGATCAGGCACGCTCCTCCTGTCAAGGCGCCGCAGGTTTCACCGCAGAATCCGATGCCACCGGCAAGGCCCGACATGGTCCGTATGAGATCGGGGTTGGACTTTCCTTGCGCTTTGAGTCCTAGAAATAGCAGGATCTGGCTGCAATGGAATCCCTGTCCCGCGAGCTCGAGCATCTGGAGCAATTCGTCCATTGTGCTCACTTGGTCAAAAGAACTCATGTCGTTCATTCCTTATGCTCCGGGGGGGCTTCATCCTCTGCTCCTTTGGCGCCGACGAAGAGGAAGTATCCGGGTCGGGCCCTGGAGATCGCCCGGTGTATTGCTGCGGAATCGACGCAACCGCACGTTGCCTCGTTCCAGAACCGATCGAGAGACCCATATGCCCAGATCATGCGGGCAGCAAAGTCAAGGAGCAGGTCAGAATGGTCCTCGAAGCAGATGGTGCGGAAACCGACGACCGAGAGGTCTTGCGCAAATCGCTCTATGTCGAAAGCTCCTCGCAGGCAGGAGTCCAGCGGCAGGCTCCTCAATTCTTCTATGGCTTCCGGATTGCGTGCGTACAGGTCCGTGACAATGAGTTTTCCCAGAGGTCTCAGTACCCGATGGCATTCCTTAAGGACCTGTTCCAAGTCTTGAACCACGGACAGCACGCACTCCACAACCACGCCGTGAAACGCGCCATCCGGGAAAGGCAAGGCTGCTGCATCACCCATGGCGATCGGAAGGTCAGCCTGCTTCGCCTTGCCCTGGCCCACCAACTTGGCAGAGGAGTCGAGTCCCACCGCACGAATCCCGCGCTCATTGATCAGCAGGCCGACCGTGACTCCGGTACCGCATCCCACGTCCAACACATCCGAGCCTGTCGCCAGGCCCGCCAGGTCAAGCCCCCGTCGAGTCAGATCAAGGCCGCCCGGCCGAATCCCCGAAGAAGCGAACGGCTGGTCCGAGATCTCCTCAAACAGTTTGAACCATGATGTACGTGCCATGAGAATTCCTATGAAAATGCATTTTCGGGGGAAGGCCCTTCTTGAAAGAAGGGCCTTCCCCCGAACCCCTATCCCCAAGAACTTTAAGCACTTGCCAGCTCCCGCTGGTTGCTGGACAGGGTGACATTTTCATGGTTCGTGGTGATCCTCCAGGTCATGGGAGTTCACTTATCTTCCAGGAGCTTCTCAATTTGTGCCATCTTCCCGGTCGCGAGCTGCTCGGAAATGAAGACGGTTCCGCAGACCGGACACCTGGGCAGTTCCACAGGATACTTGCTGCCCCTGTACGCCACCTCCACTTTTCGCATTTCAAGGGGGACAGCGCACTTTCCGCACGTCCACTTCACCGCTTCCGCTACGTCGATAAGATCGCTCACGGCTTAAGCTCCTCAATGATCTCCATCCGGTGGCAGTACGTATTGTGAATGAGGTACTCGCCTCGATCGAGGGAGTACTCCACCCAGTAGGTCACCGCACCAGGACGATAATGAGCCAAGGTATTCCCGGTCTCCGAATGGACCAGCTTGTTTCCCGTGCTCTCAGCCCACTGAATCACCTTCTGAAGGTCCTCGACGAGAATCATTCGGTCTTGCATGAGTTCACGGATGCCTTCCGGTATGCGCAGTGTAATGCTTTGGTATCCTTCAGGTTCCACGACTTGTTCACTCCAGAGTTCGGTGAGGAGACGGTTTTTCAATCTGAAGCGATTCTCACGTTGCTGCGAAAAATCCGTTGCCCTGAGATCGGGCTCTGTTCCAGGGCCTTTGCCAAAGATCAGATCGAGCAGGTGCCAGGTCGGTTTACCGTGAGACGCAAAATGGTTACGACATACCGCACAATACACGAGTAAATCCGACTCTGTCTCGTTGATTCGTCTTTGGATCACTTTTTCCGCAACTTCTCGGTTCGCGAAGTACATCAGGCCGCCGAATCCGCAACATTCCGTTCTGTCTCTACTCAAGTCCAGTTCCGAAATTTCATAGCCGAGTGCGCGAACCAGCCTTCGCACACTCTCCTGTACGTCCGCCTCATGCCTGCTGGTACATGGATCGTGTATCGCCACGGTCCCGTGAGGTCGCGGGGATGCTCCTGAAGGGATACCGGTTTGGTCCATGAGTTCCCAGAGCGACACCAGACGCGCCTCGGGCAAATGAGCCTTGAACACCGCGTAGCAGGAAGAACACGCGAGGATGAGCTGGGGACTTCCCATAAGCAGCCATTGATTGCGGAATCGGTCCATTACTTGGGAAAAAGCTTCGACCTGTCCCACCCAGTCCGCGGGGGCTCCACAGCATCCCAGCATCAGTCCCACGCCCCCTTCCAGCCGGTGAGTCAAGTAGTCGTACGTTCTGGTGACGTGGTCCGGGGAGGAACCCGCGAGCTGACATCCGGGGAAGAATAGATAGGCGCTCGATGCGGTTCCCGGTTGGTGGCGAGCCAGCGCTGCCTTGTCGCTATTGCTGAATGTCATATCTTCCAGCGCGAATTCGTGCGCAGAAGGAGGCATTCTTCCTTGGCTGACCATGATCGTGCGAGCTGCTTTGCACACATCGCCCATGTGGAGGCTTTCAGGACAAACCTCCTTACAGAGCCCACACAGGCTGCAAGAATTTATGAACGTATTGCCGTGTTGCTGTCCCATGACAATGGAGAGGTTGTTGTAGATGTGTCGGATGTACTTTCTGGGATAGCCTTTAAAATGAGCCAGGTAATCGCATATCTTGACGCATTCCATGCACTCGCACTGGAAACATCGGCTTGCCTCCGCACTGGCTTCTTCCGAGGAATACCCCGCTGTCCGATCACCGGCAGGAACCCGTGGCATTGGTTTCGCGCCTTGAATATTGGTAAACAACCTCGTTTCATAGGCTCCCTCGCGCTCCCGGGACGCAGAGAGGGAAACCTTTTGAAGGAATCTGTCGATGGAGATCGTTGCTCGTCGCCCATCGGAAATGGATCGGATCGTAGAGCGGCCATCATGCCCCGAGATCGCACTTCCTCCTGCAAATACCCCCTGCATGCTTGTCTGAAAGGTGAGCGGATCAACGATGATGAGAGACGCGTCGACGACGTCCACGGGAAAAGGGCAGGGGGTTTCTCGCCCTGTTCCCAGATAGATTGCGTCAAAATCTCTTTCCAGCGCAGGGGCAAGGTCGTTTCGATCAATTGCCGTGGCAAGACGGAATTCTACCCGCAGGCTGGCGAGTGTTTCAAAATCCTCCAGAAGGTCTGCTCTTGGCAGTAGGTCAACCGCGAAGTCCCAGAGACTCCCTCCAAGCCTGTCTGTGGCCTCGAACAGCACCACCTGGTAACCCTTCCTGTCGAGTTCGAGCGCCACGGTCAAGCCGCTCAGTCCCGCGCCCACCACAGCCACCCGTGACTCCTTCCGAGGGATACGCAGCTTCGAGGCGACCAGGGAGGATGCGCTCGTCACCACCGCGCGCTCCAACGCACGGATCGCAATAGCCTCTCCCGCGTCCCGTCGCTTGCAGGCAGACTCGCACGGATGGTCGCACACCCTGCTGATGATCCTCGGAAAGGGAACGCTCTTGACAAACACCTTCGCTGCAGCTTGAAAATCTCCACGAGCAACTGCAGCGGTCATCGCGCGGACATCCACATGCACAGGACACGTGGCAGTACACCACGGAGCCCATTCCTGAATGCAGAGGTCTTCGAGCCTTCGAAGTTCGGCCTGATCCATGATGTTACTCAGAGTTCATCACCTCTACACAATCTGATGTGATATTGATTCGTGCGTGCACGGAAAGCTTGACGCAAACTGCCGACAGTGGGGCCAGTCACTCCTTTGAAAGCGCATAGGCATTACTCGTCTGCACGCGAATCGGTATCAGGAGGTGGGCCCGCCTGCACGGCCGGGCCCACTTTCTTTCGCTCATCCCCCAGCTCCCTTGGCAAAGGAAGACAGGGGGATTTTCCCTATTACCGACTGAATGGAGGCATCATCCTCAATGCGTGTGAGTTTATTTCAATGCGTTTAATCCTGCCAGTACCTTTTCCGGCAATGCAGGCAGGGCCCTGATCCTTACGCCTGTGGCCTGATAAATCGCATTGCCCACCGCTGCGTGCGGCGAGGTCAACGGCAGCTCACCCACACCTGCCGCGCCAAAGGGGCCGTTGTCACGCGGGGTCTCCACATACATGATCTTGAAATCGTCGGGAATGTCCTTGGTGAACGGGAGACCGCAGTCCACCAGGCTGGTGTGCTTCTTCAGGTCTTCGAAGTCCTCGGACAACGCCAAGCCGATGCCCTGGGCAACTCCGCCGTAAATCTGGCCGTCCACGACCAGCTTGTTGTTGATCTTTCCGATATCCGCGGCCACGGTGAACTTCTCTACCTGAGTCTTGCCGGTCTTCGTGTCCACTGCAACCTCAGCCAGGAACACTCCATACATGTACACCGGGAAGGGATTTCCCTGACCGTTTTCATCGCATGGCGTACACATGGACGCAGTCCATTTTCCCGAATACTTGAGGGGGATGTTCTCCGCCTTCATTTCCTCAAAGGTGCGGAACTTGCCGTCAGATTTGCGCATCGCGTTCAGCAGCATCTCGCACCCGTTCTTGATCGCGTTGCCGGTCATCACCTGCTGACGGCTCCCACCGGAAGGCCCGCTATTGGGCACAGTTGCCGTGTCATTCATCACCAGTTTGATCTTGTCAGGTGCAATGCCCAACGGTCTCAGACCCTCATGGCATGTTCCCAGAGCGCCCATGTCTGCACCCTGCCCGTGATCCTCCCAGGCACAGCTCAGGGTGACGCCGTCCTCGGTAAGCTCCAGCGCTACTTCCGACGAATCAGGTCCGTCAAGACCGCACCCGTAAATACCGATGGACACGCCCACACCTTTCTTTTTTTCCGGTGTAGATTCTTTCTTGGCTCTGTCAAGGGCTTCTTTGTAAAGGGGGCGGATCTTATCGATCAGCTCGGGGAGGGAGAACACTTCCGGAGTTTGTCCGGTAGGCGTCGTGTCGCCCGGCCGATAGACATTGAGGTACCGCAGTTCCAGAGGATCTTTGCCCAATTTCACGGCAAGCTCGTCCATGAGAGTTTCCGAAGCCCAGAAGCTCTGGGGCGAGCCATAAGCCCTGAACGCGGAGCCCCATGCATGATTGGTACAGACCGTCTGTCCCAGACCGCGGATGTGGGGTATGCCGTACCCTGCGCCGATGAACTGGGCTCCACGCACGGTGAGCAAGTCGCCAAACTCCGAATACGGCCCATGGTCGACGATCCAGTCGCTTTCCATGGCAACGATCTTGCCGTCCTTATCCGCTCCATACTTGAGATCTACAAAAAACGGCGAGCGTTTGCCCGTATACGTGATGTGTTGATAGTAGTCATATCTCAAGGCCACCGCCTTGCCTGTCGCCATGGCTGCTACACCCAGAAGGGCTTCCATCGTCGGGCTGAATTTGTACCCGAATGTTCCTCCTGCCGGATTCTGCACGAGCCGCAGTTTCTCCGGTTCTGCTCCAAGACCCGCACAAATCATGGCATGGTGGAGGTGAATACCGATGCTCTTGGAATGAATCGTCAGGCTGCCCTGATCGTCAAAATAGGCAAAGCCCACGTCAGGTTCCATGGTCAAATGGGGTTGTCTTTGCAGGTAGTAGCTTCCTTCTACCACACACGCCGCGGATTTCATCAAAGGTGCGGTGTCGTCCCCTTTGGCTCTTTTCTGTTCGTAATACACATTGGGAGTTCCCGGATGAATCTCGATCGCGTCATCAGCCATTGCCGCGGGCGCACTCATGTATGCCGGCAATTCCTCTAATGACACCTGGACCTTATCTGCCGCAGCGCGGGCATTTGCCTCGGTGTCTGCTGCCACGATCGCGATGGCGTCACCGAATTGAAACACTTTTTCATCGCAGAGGATGGGACGATCCCAACCATCGCCTTTGTTGGTCGGGAAGGTAATGAGACCCGTGATGCGGTTCTTTCCCTTCACGTCCTTGTGGGTGATCACCTGTGCGACTCCAGGCATTTTTGCGGCCTCGGCCGTGTCGATGGAGAGAATCTTTGCGTGGGAGACTTTGGCTTGCACCAAGGCGAGGTGCAAGGTCCCTGCAGGCATCTTGCAGATGACGTCCGCTCCGTAATCTATAGTTCCCGTGACCTTGGCCACTGCAGTGGGCCGAGGGAAGGACGTTCCCCAGATCTTTCCGTCCGCGGGCAGCTTGTAAGCCAGCTCTGCCGAAGTCATCTCCCCGCGAATCACTTTGGCCGCGTCCATCACCGCGTCCACGAGAGGCTTGTACCCCGTGCACCGACACGCATTTCGGTTCTTCTGGAACCAATCTCTCACCTGATCGCGCGAGGGATTGTCATTCTCGTCAAGCAGAGCCTTGGCCGAGACGATAAACCCTGGGCTGCAAAAGCCGCACTGGGCCCCACCATGGACCGTCCACGCGAGCTGGAGCGGATGCAGCTTATCAGGCGTGCCCACGCCCTCGATCGTGACAATGCTGGACCCTTCTTTGACTCTCTTCATCTTTGTCATACACGACTTGATCAGCTTGCCGTCCATGATGACCGAGCAAGCGCCGCACTGGCCCTTGGCGCACCCCACCTTGGTGCCGGTCAGGCCCAACTGCGCGCGCACGACATCCGCGAGCGAGGCTTCCGGGTCTGCCACCACGGTCTTGTTCATTCCATTGAGCGTGATATTTCTCTTGATCATTTCAGTCTCCTTTCATAGCGATGCGTTTTTCGGAGAATTCAATCCTTGATCGCACGATGCGGAACGTGATTGCCGATAATCGTACCCTCGTACGATCCGACACGAGGTTCCTTCGGCAACACCTGGTGATGATCCAACTCATGAGTAAAGGTCTGCTGAAGCGCTCTTGAGAAGAACGATCACTCTCAGTGCGTTTCAGTCCATTGCCCACCTTTGCCGAACCCGCACATCGGGTATCTGCACTCCGGACACAGGCCACAGAGTCCTCCATGGCCAAGGGCAGCCACATCCTCTCGCGTCACGACGTCACCCGCGAGAATCCGCGGGACCATAAGGTCGAAGATGCTTGCCTTGTGATACATGACGCACGCGGGCAAGCCCAGGACAGGAACCTCGCCGAGGTAAGCCAGCATGAACATGGCTCCAGGGAAGGTTGCCGCACCGTACGTCACGACTTGCCCACCCGCTTCCCTGATCGACAAGGGCGTTTGATCGTCAGGATCCACGGACATGCCGCCGGTAACCGCGATCATTTGCGCCCCTTCCGCGAGCAGATCGTGAATCGCGGCAACGGTCATGGAGACGCTGTCCGATACAAACACCTGCCGAATTACCTGCGATCCCAGATCCGCAAACTTGGCGCGCAGCACAGGGCCGAACCCATCCTGGATGCGGCCGTGAAAGACTTCGCTCCCGGTGGTCACTATGCCCACGTTCAGGGATGCGAAAGGTTTGACTTGTACTACCGGATAATTATCCCGGCAGAGGCTCTCCACGGACGCGATTCTTTCCGCGTCCATCATGAGAGGGATGATCCGGGTTGCGGCCACCACTCGGCCCTCGATCACCTGTTGGTTCGTGTGCAAAGTCCCCAGAGCCACATCTGGTACCTGGTTTACTCGATTCAGGGCTCGTACATGGATTTTCAGCAGTCCTGCAGAGGCCGCGACCAGGTTCACCCTCCCCTCGACAGGGTCTGAAATGGAAATGCCTGGGCCTGCCGCGGCCTGAGCGATTCTCACCGCGGCATCGTCCTCATGGATAACCCCTGGCTTCATGTTCAGGACGTAGAGATGCTCTTTACCCAAATCAAGCAAGCGCTCGATGTCGGCAGGCTGGACTACGTGCCCTTTCTTGAAGGCCCGGCCTTTGAAGCGACCCGGCTGGACCTCGGTAATGTCATGACACAAGATCATTCCCACGGCCTCGTGGACCGGTACGATCGTCCTCATTACAACCCCTAACCTTTGCTCTTCGATTCCGTAGATTGTCGTTCACGATCTTCTGGCAACTGTGTGCCCAAGGCCTCACGGAGGATTCTTCGGAACACATCATCCCGGGGTGCCTGCCAAAAGCCTTGGGAGCCTCTCGCTGAAACACGGCACGTGAAACACCGGTGTTACCCAGTGTCCCCTGCAAGGATATCGGTTGCACAAAGAGGCTCCAAAGAGCCTGACACACCAGGTCACCTTCTTCGGGCCTTCTATGAAACATCGAGCGCAATGACCCCATGGTGCGACGTTTTCAGGAAAGTCCCGCGGGAAGCGGGATCGCGCAACTGCCTCCTCGAATTTGACCACTACTGCCCGCGCTGATTGCGTGAGCTCCGTCCCGAAGATTGGCTTGTCTCCGAGACTTGCCGAAGATTCCGTACGATAGTGAGCGTTGGCACGAGTCTCCAAAGACCCGGCCGATTGGGTTGGACTAAATGAAGAGAACCACTGAGGAACATTTCTGAGCCTAGCCTTTGCTGTTGCCTATGTCAAGATTTTTCTATGTCAGTGGAGACATATCTGTCTCGTGTGACACAATCTTGAGCAAACTACTCTCCAAACCACCCCTCATTCACCACCGGGCAGAAGAATTGCCACGCGTCAGGGATCGATGAGAGGTGCCGGACTTATCCAAAAAACCTCTTATATCGATTCGCTTTTGAATTTACCCTTGGTGCGGGCTGCAGAATGGGGATCTCTTTCGTGACAAACGACGCAAAGCTTTCCCCTCACTTCGCTCATGAGATCCCCAGCCCTACGGTCTTACTCGTCTGCACGAGAATCGATATGCGTTTCCTCGACTATTCCCACGTTTGTTCAAGTGGGGGCTGAGGAAACGGGCTGGGACAATGCCGCTCGGGACCGCTTGACCCCGAAGCCATTCTGAGAATCAGCACCAGGCTCACTGGACCCCGCGGCTATCCATGCATTCCGGGTCTCTCGGATGCAGTTCACTCCTGGTAGATTTCGCGCTTGTTTTCCCGGTGATCGACCATGTAGAGCATGGTGGCCTTTTGTTTCAGTTCCGCGACCACGGCGGGCATCTGGGAGCGGTCGATGTTGAAGGCTCGTATGTACACATTCCGACTCCCGGGCGGAGCTCCCTCATAGGAGCTGAGAATGCTGGCCGTACGTCCTCCGTGGCCGCGGATCACTTCCACCAGCTCCTTGACTGCGCCTAGCGTGTCTTTCACATGGAACGCGAACTGCACGCCTCTTTTCTCCGGTCCGGTGAGAGAGATGAGCACGCGGAAGATATGATCCCGAGTGATGATTCCGGCAACCCGGCCCTTGCGGTCGACTACGGGCGCACCGGATATCCCTCTGCTCAGAAGGACCTGGGCCGCCTCTTCCACGGTGTGGTCCATGGGAACGGTTACCGGGTCTCTGGTCATGATGTCCCGGATCTTGGTTTTGTACGTGAGGTACAGGAGATCCTGAACGTCCAGTGGGACCGCACTGGAAGCCGAAGCCTTCTTTATGTCGCCGTCGCTTATCACCCCAACGAGCTGACCATCCTTCATGACCGGCAACAGACGACTGCTGCGCTCCTTCATGAGATTGATGGCCTGTTGGAGCGAATCATCCGCGTCCACCGCGATCACGTCTTTGCTCATCCATTTTCTCACCAGCATGTGTGGCTCCTTGATCGGACACGCCCGAAGCGAACTCCTGCATCCGATCCGATTCCGAAGAAAGCGGATGCCTCACGAGTCCGAAACGACGAATCCCTTGATATTGTGAAGGTCATTGAAAATTTCCGTGTCAGCAAGCCCGAAAGAATTAAGTCAGGCCCTTGTCAAAAGACAATGAGGCCCTCAAACACCAGTCGCACGAAAAACGAGACAGCCTTTTCCCTTCCCGCCGCCTGGAACGTGCTGAAAATAGCCTTGAGATTCTTCTTTCCATCCAGGTTCTCCAGGAGTTTCCGTTCGAACGGCCCTATCCGGATCGGACGCTTTCCGAGAGACGCGAAGTAATCCCCACCAAACTCCGCATACACGCGGGAATCGGTCGACACAGGTCCCTCATCCTCAGGGATCTGTTCGATGGGAAACGGAGACGCGCACACGACACTCGGAAACGCGAAGCGGGGCACGAGAGCCTTGAGCTTTTTGGCTTGTGCCTGGCTCTCCTGAACGGCCAGGGCACCGAGCAGCTTCACATAAGGTTGCTTTTCCTCGCGCCTGAGCCTCTTGAGTACGTCAGGACCTTTTTCAAAGTAGAGAAAGCTGTGATTGGTGCACAGCGCTCCTACGTAGGGGTAATCGTTTATGGCAAAGGTGTCTTCCAGATGGCTCAAACGATGATAGAGCCGGTTGACTCCTGCAGCGGAAATCCTCGTGCGGGACGTCCAAACCGGTTGAGGAGCCATTAAGGCGTTACCCTCGTAACTGAGAGACGTGACACCATAGTGCTCCGGATCCTCGTGCATCCGGGAACCGGGTACCACCATGAGCAAGCCGATCACGTAATAGGAAATACGGTCTGCGTTCTCTTCCAGAAGGCTCACCGTCATGCCCGCTTCTTGCTCCGTTTCCCCGGGGAATCCGAAGAATCCCATGGCCTGCGTCGCGACGCCGCTGTCATAGAGGTCCTTCATCACCCGACGGACGGTTTCGACCTGTTTGCCTTTCTTCATGGCATCCAGGGTGCGCTGGCATCCGCTCTCAAAACCGATGGCCACGCTGTTCAGACCTGCCCGGGCCATGAGTCGGCACAGGTCTTCCGTGACTGCGTTGTCCGCGCGAAGATCGGTGTTCCATCGGAATTTCTTGCGCGACGCGATGACCGCCTCACTGAATCGTTTGAGGTACGCGGGGTCGATCACGTCATTGCTGAAGTTAAAGTGATGGGAACCGTGCCGTGCAGCCAGGAGTGTCATCTCCTCAATCGCCTTGTCCACCGGCACGGTTTGATACGGTCGCATGCGGTTCTCGCCGTAGCGGTTCTGGCAGAACACACATTTTCCCCAAAAACAGCCCCTACTGATGCAGTAAGGAATTACCGGCTCGGGAATGAGGTACGCACCGAGATCCAGGTCCGAGTAATCGGGCGGGGGAAGTTCAGCCGGATGCGGGTAGTCAAGTGACTCGGAACGGTGAACGAGGCCGGTGCTCGCGTCTCGAAACATGAGGTTCGGGACCTGGTCGAGCGCACTTCCGGTCGTGGCATGATCCAGAAGCCCTTTGAACGCCTTTTCGCCCTCGCCGAGCACCACCGAGTCCGTGCACGAAAAAAGCCAGTTCAAATGGGTCTCTCCCATGAGGAGCACCCACTGGGAAAAATAGGCCCCTCCCATGGTGACGTGAATGGACGGAAATCGCTCTTTCAGCAGCTTGCCCAGGACCAATGCCTGGACCGACTGTGAGCCGAATTCCATGGAAATTCCTATCATCGCGGGTGGCGCAGCAGCAATCTGAGGAACGAGCACGTTCTCGTCGTACTCCATAAACGGATTTACCGCTTTGTCGCGATGTTGCCAGACGCGCTCGATGGAATTCAGCATCTGTGCCGTGGGGTATTCGGAAGGGGTGACCACGGTAGGATAATGAAGGGCAGACAGCAATCGGAACAAAGCGTTCAGCGCGGTGCATGCCTGTTTGTACGAGGGATAGCGGTAAAAACGATGGCGATCCTTGAAAACCTTCAGTGCACTCGTGATCTCCAAAGGATCGCCCTCCATCGCGGCCAGGGAAACCAACAACTGATACTGTCTCTGTGCGAAGGGGTCCAGGTAACGCTTCGACTCGAGTTCTCGCTTGCGTTCCGCAGCGCGAGCCAGGACGAGACTCAAGGTTGACTCTTCCGTAAGGAAAGCGAGCGACTCGATCCCCAGGTCCCGTACTCTGACCTTGTGACCGCACTGTTCCGCATACGACTTGAGATAAGGCAGCGCGGGGTAGGGCCCTGTCAGGTCTCCGGGGGGCGGTTGCAACAGGAGACCGCAGGAAGCGAGTTCGTGTGGGGCGGAGATATTCATGTCGTCTCGTCCAGAAGAGAGGCGAGTGCGGAACGTTCCAGGGCCGCGCGATCCACCACTCGGTACGACGGATCGTTATACTTGCGATAGACCGAGGAATGGCTCAGCACGGGAATGTGTCCCCATCTCTCGATAAAGTCATTCACTTCCCGGAGAAAATGTGCGACCAGCGCATCGGAAAAGACATAGACCGTGCTATCTACACAAAGACTTCCCGAACGGTTCAGATTCTGAAATCCGGCGAGGATTCCCAGAAAGCGTTCGCCCTGTCCTCGATGAATCATCGCTGATTCCAGACAGACATCGAGAAGGAGGGCTGATGCCCTGCTTTCATCCGCGGGGAACCTCCCGCGATAGGCTCGAAGATTCAGCCTGAAGACCGAACCGTCGCATGATACGTCTTCCAGAATAGGTTCCTCCGCGTTCGGTCGCGCGAGTTGAAGTTCTCGCACGAGCATTTGTCCGAACCGCACGGGGTCGTCGATGCTGTGTCCTATGCCGAATTCACCCTGATGGAGGCACTTGTACACGTCGGCCACTGTATGTACTTTGGGGACGACGATTCGAGATTCGTCCTCTCCGTGCGGCCGAGGCGGATGGTGCTTTACTTCGTACAAACGATACTGCTCAAGCAAAATCCGTAGAATGCCGGGCTCGTTGCTTACCGTCTCCAGAGGCTGGCCAGACTCGTGAGTAGTCATGCGTCCCCCTCATGAGTCTCGGGCTTCAGGTTCCAGGACTCCGCGAACGTGTCCACCTGTTGGATCACGGAAGCGTCTTGGGGCATGAGCGGGTCTTCAAGTGTTATCTTCAATTGCTTGACCATTCGCCGATGCCGGTTAAAGGGATGAGATGCCCCTCGCCCTTGGCTGCCGGCCACGACTTTGATGTCCTCCCAATTCTTGATGAGGACCTCGACGTTCTTGTCCGTGGCACGCTGAATAATCGTTCCCCTCGTGCCTGCCCGCGTGTTTGCCGGGGGCTGTGTGCAGGCAGCGCACACCTCGGTCTCGTCCAGCATGCGATCCGTGAGCCCCAGCCCCACACATTGCTCAAACAAGCTCGTGCGCGAATTCAGGTCGTGGTACCCGACGTCGAGAAGTTTCAGTCTCCAATCGTGACTTTGCATGCCGACTTTGTCCCTCATCCGGCTGATAAACCAGAGCTTCAGAATCCAATCGATTTTTCGCTTCAGGTCGGCCGGGTCGTCTTCCAGCAACCCTTCGGACCAGGAAACCTTGACTTGTTTCAATCCGTCGAGGGTCAGGCTCCACAAATCGAGGATCTGCCTGTCAGCCGAGTCATTCTCATGGGTTGCGAAGAAGGCCTGCGCCTTTTCCAGATACCTGGTCTGGATGTCCAGGGCGGTGAAGCGTCTTTTCTTGCCCTCGAGGCTCAGTGGCTGATCCATGCGATGTGAGATTTCTTTGATAGCGTGCACCGGCGACGCGAGCGCGGGCATGCTCCCGAGCGCTTCTTCCTCGAGCATGCGCAGGACCAGATGGGTGCACCCTATTTTTAGCCAGATGGCGCATTCGGACAGGTTGGAGTCGCCCACGAGCAGGTGGAGTCGTCGGTTTTGCCCCTGGCGAGGGATCTCCCTCTTGCGGAGATTGACAATCCCCCTGACCTGAGACGTGCGGTCGCTGAATACTCGGTCTATGAAGTCGGCTCGCTGGGCCAATCGAAAAGGCGAATCCGTTCCTTCTGCACCGGTCACGACGCGGCCCGCGCCGGTGAATATCTGGCGGGTCACCAGAAAAGGCACGATCGCACCTATGCGCTCCATAGCTTCAGGGGTGACCAGATAGTTCTCGTGACTCCCGTACGTGATACCGAACGAATCCACGTTGTTCTTGAACACCAGCAGTTTTCCCGTCACTCCGTGGTCCTTCATCCGCTCTGACGCGTCTTCCACGAGTTCCTGGACGATTCTGTCTCCGGCCTTGTCGTGAGCAACGACGTCTCTCACACTCGCGCACTCGGGAGTGGCATATTCAGGATGAGCGCCGCGATCGATATAGAAACCTGCCTCCATTGCCGAGGAACTCTCCTGCATGGGCATAGCCCTTGTGGTCCAGAGAGTCGACCAGCAGAGGCGTCAATGTCTTCAAATGATCCAGCAGAGACTGCTCGCCGTACAGCGGTGTCCGATCTGCGACTTCCGGTCGGTGTATGAGGGCGTATTCGGTCTCTATGCCGAAGACCCGGGACCGCACGTGTTATTCCCCCTCCACCTGGCGGAAGTCCTCCACGAATTCTTCGCCGGCTTTCTGGAGAACCTCTTCCATGAATTCGTCCAATTCCTTGAGTTTTTTCTGTTTCGCTTCTTCGGAAATCGGAGACGAAACAGGTCCGCTTGGCTCCTCATCCTGTTTCTTGACTCTCTTGGCCTTTGGTGGCTGTATCCGTCGTGATTCAGTCATGAACGGTCTCCGTTGAGCCCCTTCCGGTTCACAGGGGCCTTTTCACAGGGGCAATTTGTCGGGTTGTTCTCAGGCAGATCGCGTCTCCTCGATCGCTCTCAACAATTCCCTGGAATTCGAGGACCGAGAGAAGATTTCCCGGAATTGCTCCCGGGTTCCTTTAAGAGGGTTGAGAAGGGGCACCATGCGTCGCACATCTCCCTGATCGAAGCCCACCACTTCCCAGTTGACGAGAAAGATCTCTTCCGTGAATTTCTCCACACATTTGCCTCGGAAATAGGCTCGTGTGTCCGGGGGCGGTTCAATGACCCGGCGCTGGATCTCCGCATCTTCGAGGATTCTCTCGGTGAGACCCTGGCTCTGCAGACGCGGGAAAATGCCCTCGCTCGGATCCACATTGTGGTACTGGAGATCAAGAACCCTGAGTCTCGATAGATCCAGCGCGGTGTTCGCGGTCTTCCGGTAACGACTGATCAGCCAGAGTTTCGCTACCCAGTCCAGTCTCCTGTGGAGTTCCTGCGGATCCGCAAGGAGTTCCAGATCGTCGGAAACTCTGAGCTTCTCCAGGCCGTCCAGTGCATAAGACCAGCATTGCAGAATGAGTTGTTCTTCAGGGGCCGCAGGCTCGCTCCGGCCCTGGCAGTATTCACGCGCACCTTGCAGAAAGGCCCGCTGAACCTCTACTGGCGTCAGTTTCCTGCCGTCAGCGAGTTCTACCACACAGTCGAACCTGGCAGAGACCTGCTTGATGTCCCTGAGCGGATCTCTGAGTGAGAGGTCTTCCCTGAGAAAACCATCTTCCAGCATCCTGAGAACGAGTTGGGTGGTCCCAATCTTGAGGAAGCCGGCCCATTCGTTCATGTTCGCATCGCCGAGGATCAGGTGAAGTCGTCGGAAACGCTTCGCGTCCGCGTGGGGTTCGTCCCTCGTATTGATGATCGGTCTCGCATACATGGTTTCCAGACCGAACATTGTTTCCATGAAGTCCGCGCGTTGCGAGATTTGAAAAGGCACATGCGGCCGGGACGCGAGCCCGTTTCCCACTTTTCCCGCGCCTGCAAAAATTTGGCGGGTGACCAGGAAGGGAACGAGACCCTTCATGGCCTTGTGTACGTCCGTGACCAGGCATTGCTCATGAGCGGCCGCATCCATGAGGTAATTCTCGTGACACCCGTAGCTGTGGCCCAGGTGATCCACGTTATTCTTGAAAAGAGACACTCGGCATGACGGGACCATGGTCTTCATGGTCGCGAGCGCCTCACGCAGCACTATTTCGCCGGCCTTGTCGCTGGCTATCGCATCCCGTGCGCTCAGACATTCGGGAGTTGAATACTCGGGGTGTCCGTGGTCCGTGTAGAACCGGGATCCGTTCGGCAACACCGCGTTGATCCGCAGATTCTCTTCCTCTGAAATGGTCTCCTGGCCTGTGCTCTTGCCGTACAGCGATCCTCGGAAATCGCTGAACGGAGTCTCGTGCCCATAATCCCAGAGCAACTTTGTGCCCGGTTCTCTGAGCCCCAGCTTCCGTGCGTACCCGTTGACCAGCATACAGGATGCCTGAAAAGGGGTGAGGTCATGATCCCCTTGGATATGGATTGCATATTCGTCTTCGATCCCGACAACTTTGGGGATACTCATGAGAACTCCCGACCCGAGCCGCACGGCATTATTCGAGCAAATCACCGACTTCTAGGGCCTCTTGCCGCACGGGCTTGTCATCCTTCGCGTTTGGCACGTTTTTACGGAACAGCGAGCGAATACGAATCACTCGCTCACCGCCCTTGCCGATGATTCGGTACCAATCTGCCGGGTTGGTGTTACTCGGCAGTTCCTCGTTCTCCTCGAACTCAGCGCGAAGTGCGGCGAACAAGTGGCGTTGGGTGATTCCCTTGATGCCTTCTTTTATGAAATCCTTCACCGCAAACAACTTCGCGCGATTGACCACGTGCTCGATGATCGCGCCGCTTACAAAGTCCTGCAGATAGAGAATCTTCTGGGTCCCGTCCGCGTAACTGATTTCGAGCAGTTCGTTTCCCGGCTTATGGCTGTACAGATCGTCCACCAACCTGCCGATCATGATCTCCACGGCTGATGCGGCTTCTCCGCACGCATTCACCACACACGGGTCCAGCGGAAGATCGGAGGTCAGGTACTTGGAAAAGATCTCAGTTGCCGCGTCTCGGTCAGGGCGAGGAATGCGGATCTTGCGGTCGAGACGTCCGGGTCGCAATACCGCAGGATCAATGAGATCCTCACGGTTGGTAGCCCCGATGACCACCACGTTTTCCAACGGCTCCAGGCCGTCAAGCTCCGCGAGAAACTGCGGTACAATGGTGGCTTCCATGTCCGAGGATATTCCCGAACCCCTCACACGGAACATGGAGTCCATTTCATCAAAGAAAATGATCACAGGGGTCTTGTGTCGTGCCTGATTTCTCGCGTGGGCAAAGAGATCCCGGATGGCCTGTTCCGTTTCCCCCACGTATTTGTTGAGCAGTTCCGGTCCTTTGACGTTCAGAAAGAAGCTGTGCCTCTGTTCGCCCGTCTCTTCCTCTATGCGTTTTGCGAGGCTGTTCGCCACGGCCTTTGCAAGAAGGGTTTTCCCGCAACCAGGAGGACCATAAAGGAGGATTCCTTTGGGGGGAACCAGGCGATGCTCCTTGAAATACTCGGGATAGAGGTGTGGCAGCTCAATGGCGTCGCGGATCAGTTCCACCGCATCAGTCAAGCCGCCAATGTCCGAATAACTGATATCAGGCACCTTTTCGAGAGCCAGCCGATCCACTTCGCTCTTGGGCAGAAGGCTGTACGCGAACAGCGATTCATGGTCGTATTCTATTTTGTCTCCCACCAGAATCTTCACGGACCCAAGCGGCTCTGCTCTGCTGAGGACGAGACTTTCGTCTCCGACCGTCTTGACGAGCAATTTTTCGTAGCTCAGGATCTGCTGAACGGTGGCGAGGCTGCCGCAGATCAGTTCAAAGCCTCTCGGCTCGATTACCTGAAGCTCGTTGTTGAGCAGCAACAGCTCACCTTTGCGAAAAGCTCTCCGACGAGCGCTCTTGGCTACTTGGTCCTGACGGATGGCGTGAAAGGTTCCTTTTGTAGGCTTTTCTTCCTCTGGTGGCTCTTCCGTGAGGACACCGGCCTCATGGAGCCGACCGTGAAACTTGATGATCACGTGATCCTTGTCTTGTCCGGGTTGCACAAACACGCCGAAAGGGAGAGCCCTTTCCTTCTCCCGGTCAGAACCGGGCATGAGCTTTCGTAATTCCAGTCTCGACGCATGAAGGGCTTCTGCAAGCATGAGCCTTTTTCGTTCTGACTCTTGCATGCGTGTTTCGATATCGTCCTCGTGCTCTTCGTCACGTGCAATTACACATTCTTCCGCCTCTTGGACTATGGTTTCAACCAGTTGCTTCTTCAGCCGTCTTTCGTCTTCACTCTCTGATTTGCGATCAGCACTCATCGTCCTGCGCCTTTTCGTGTGTCGCCCGGGTCGAGGGGATGCGGGAGACTATTTTTTCTTCCCTTTTCCATGATACCGGTTTCGAGTGAGCTGGTGAAACTCGACGCGGTGGGACAACCAATCGATGGCCTGTTGCCTATCCCATCCTCGGATCTGGCACACCAGATCGATCACGGATCCTCCCACATCGGAACAGATGCGACAGTGAAACGTGTTTCTCGCGGGATTGAAGAACAAGGTCTGACGCTCATCCCCAGGCGAGTGCGTGTCTTCTCTGAAGCATCTTCCCATACTTCCTTGGACCTTGATCCCCAATTCGGTCGCCACCTGGATAATCGGATTGGCTGTTTCGAGCTGTTTGAGATCGATTTCTTCGCTCGTCATCGGACTCTACCGCCTTTTGGTTCCCGGCCTCTTAGTGGATTCGCGTGGGCATCTGTTTGAGGTTTTCGATCTGGAGCAAAATGCTCTCACGATCTTGGGCTTCCGGAGATAGCTCCACGTATCGCCGGAGGTCTCTGATCGCGCTGTCCGGATCTCCCATTGCCTGATAGATCAATCCGCGTTCACGGAGTTCCGGAGTGGATTTCGGATCGACGGTCAGTATCCATTGGATCATTCTCAGCGTTTTCATTTCCGCGCCCGTGTGTGAGTAGATAGCCTTGAGGTTTCGCATGAGCCTGACCATCACTTGCTTGGGCCACACCGGGTCCAGGAAAGTCGACGGAGGCTTGGCCCCCTGGAATTGGGCGAGGAACATGCCGCGGCACTGCTTTTCGGTCAGCAGCCTTCCGTTGTTAAAGGGATCGATAAAGATGCGCCTCTTTTCCGCGAGAAAACCGACGAGGAAATGACCAGGCGCTCCTACCCCGTACACCGGCAAACCAGCCTTTCTCCCCACATGCAGGTACACGAGGGACAGCGTAATGGGGATGCCGAGTTTCCGGTCCAGCACCTCGTTGAGAAAGCTGTTCCTGGGATCGTAATACTCTCGCCGGTTGCCCTGAAATCCTTCCTCCCCGAAGAGGAGTTTATTGGCCTCGTCAATAAGGCCCTCGGGGGTAGTTGAGGACGGTATCCGTGACTTCAACGTCTCGCCCATTACGTCCAGAAGCCCTCGATAATGGGTTTCGTCCAGGTCCGGGTATTCCGATCTGGCAATCAAAAGCGCAGCCTTGGTCGGATCGATTGCGTGATCGGGCAGCGATGCCAGTTCCTCGATTTGTGCAGTAAGATCCACGTGGTACCCCCACGACCCTTCTCGCTGGCTGTTGCGCAAAAGGCTTCTCAATGCGGCAAATGCCTGGCATTCATGAGATGCGCAGCAAGCGCGCCGCGTTCTCCCCGAGCACCTTGCGCTTTTCCTTTTCCGTGAGGTGGCTATTTGCCTTGATTGCACCGACCAGGTAGGACATGTTTACGCCTCCGGTCAGCGGCAACGGATAGTCCGTTGCAAAGAGCATCCTATCAAACCCGAGGGTCTTGCGGATTTCTTTCACCACGGTTTCCCGGTCCAGAATCCATTCCACCGCAGCGAGATCCGCGTAGACGTTGCGATATTTTTTCCCCAGTTGCAGCGCTTCGTACAGCCATATCCCGGGAATATAGCTGCTGTAAGCCCCTGTATGGGCAAGGACCAGTGGCACATCGGGGTATTTCTTCAGGACCGGTTCCCATAGCCCCGGATGGGCATTCTGGCTCAGCTCGGGAATTTCGAAAGGCCCTGCGCCACACCCCGAGTGGCTCAGCACGATCGCACCGCTCTCGCGACAGTAGTCGAAAAGAAGGTTCACATTCTCTTCTTCCGAAGGATCGAAAAATTGGGAATAAGGCAGCAGCTTTATTCCCTTTAGTTTAAGTTTGTCGATTTCCTCCAGCTTTTGTTCCACGTACGCGCGGTCTTTGGAGAGGTTCACCGACCCGAAGCCGAAAAGAATGTCCGGGTAGTCCTCCACCCAGGCCGCGACGTCCTGATTCGTGACGTGGCTGGGCGAATAAAGGCTACTTCTGATCTGCCGAAGCATCTTCTCGAAAGGCACGCGGTGCGATTCGGCGCATCCGGAATATGCCTTTCTGAGCTTGTCCACGAC
Source organism: uncultured delta proteobacterium (assembly GCA_963760985.1). Taxonomy (GTDB): domain Bacteria; phylum Desulfobacterota; class Desulfomonilia; order Desulfomonilales; family Desulfomonilaceae; genus JACRDG01. Next base: position 328,381 of record CAVXFM010000010.1, read on the forward strand.
CTCCGCACGATCCAGGTCTTCCGGGTCCGTATCGGTCGCCAGGATCACCGCGTGCGTCACGCCTGCCTGGCGCAAGTCCGTAAAGAATTTCAAGTCAGGTAATTTGGGGTGAATATGGAAGTCCACCACAGGGAAGAAGTTGACCTCCGGCCCGGGCAACCGCGATCCCTGGTCGTCAGTGCCCCACGATTCCAGTTCTTCCGCGCGGAAAGCCCCTTTGCCTTTCACCAACACGTAATCTTCGGTTCGCCCCTTGTAGTGCAACGCCTGAAGGGCTACGGTGATCCGATACTTTATCCTGAAATCCTGGATCTCATGCAGGTAAGGTTGGAGCTTCGCAATCAGTTCTTCTGCGTCTTGCGGGTCTCCGATGCGAAAGAGATCCCTGACCATTCGCCAGCGGTGATCCGGAGGGTCATGAACCAGGGCATTTACCATTTCGTCGGTTCCCGTCAGCGGGGGGAACCCGACGTAACCTTGTTTCTCTTTCATGTTGCCTCGAGAGGCGCAGGACCTCAGAGGAGGCCTGCGCCACCATGTTTCCCAAGTCTTCACCGCGCGGTTTCGCATGCGAAGAGCGCAGGAAAGTTAGGACACTTAAAAAGGAAGGGTACCTGACACGAGTAGCCAGAATGCAGGAACCCAGAGCCCGAAGGCCACCCAGACAATCAGCGACCAGGCAAGTGCCTTGGTGGGGAACCTGCCGTACGAGTTAAGCCACACCTCCAGCGTCAGGACCGCGTAGCCCGCACATGCAAAGGCAAAATAGTTGCTCTTGGCTACCAACTGCTTGCCGTCCACCATCGGCCCGCCGGTGAAGAAGAGGATCATGTAAATCAGGGAAACCATCGCGACCGTGAGGCTCACGTTGCCGACGGATCTGAGATCTTCCAATCCCGACAGCAGCGCATACGACACCGTGCAGTAGAGCAGCCCATGTACGAACAGCAATCCCGCGGTGAACGGATCCTTGAACACGGCAACCTGAAGCACGGCTCCCAGCACCACCACCGCTCCCACAAAACCAGTGGCTGCACCGGTGCCTTTTGCTTCGCCCTTACCCAGAAAGAGCATTGCCACGGGAAGCCACATCACGCTTATGGCAATGAGTACTGCCAACGTCATTTCCACACCTACCTTTGAGAAAGAGGAGGATGACCCGAACATCCCGCTTGCGCCCTCCGTCGTTAAGCGGGGCTTCACCCTATTGCCAGACCCTTTGCGTCGATGTGCGAATAGCTACCGCCCCCCTTTCCTTTCTAAATGAAGAGTCTCCATGTCTCATCCTCCGATTCTCGACATGTATTGCAGGCAACGCTGATCGTGGCGCATATCCAGGCTGTGCCCGTTCGGTTTCATGGCAATGGCTTCGCGGATCAGGGACCGGATTCTGCCGTCGGAGCACTCGTTTCTCAGCGGCGTTCTCACGTCTATCTCGCGGTCGTACAACAGACACGGCCGGAGCCTGCCACTGGATGTGAGACGAAGCCGATTACAGGAACTGCAGAAGTTGTGGCTCAATGCGCCAATGAGCCCGATTTCCCCTTTTGCGGAAGTGAACCTGAATCTCCGAGACGGGCCGTCCGATGGAGAGCGATCAATGGGATGAAGCGCGCCGTGTGCTTCCAGGTGGGTCCTTATCTCTTGCTGCGAAAGGAATTGGGACCGGCCCCACCTCACATCGTTGTTCATGGGCATGCACTCGATGAATCGGACGGAAAAGGGCTTTTCCACCGACAGTCGGGCGAACGCGCCTATTTCGTCCTCATTCACTCCCCTCATGGCCACCACGTTGATCTTCAGGGGATGAAAACCGACGGCCTCGGCCTCTGCAATTCCTTCCCGTACATTTCCATAGAACTCCGTCCTGGTGATCTTTCGAAATTTGAGGGGATTCAACGCGTCCAGGCTCACGTTGATCCGCCTCAGCCCAGCCTCCCAAAGCGGCCTGGCCATGTGCTTCAAGGCAACTCCGTTGGTGGTGAGTCCCACGTCCTTGATGCCCGGAATGCCCAAAATCTCGCGGATAAGATGACAGACATTGCGTCTTACCAGCGGTTCTCCTCCGGTGAGGCGAACCTTGGTGATGCCCATGCTCGCGGAAACGCGGACCACGCGTAGAATTTCCTCGTACGACAAGATGTCATCGTGCCCCAATAAACTCATGCCGCGTTCCGGCATACAGTAGATGCACCGCATATTGCATCGATCCGTAATGGATACCCTCAGGTAATCAATCGTTCTTCCATGAGTGTCTATGTTCGCAGCCAAGCTTTCCCTGAGCTGTCTTGAGGTGGTAAAAGCCACGCTTTGCCTCGGTCTGTGTGATTTGGCCCGGCTCGGCACGCGCGGGGATACGTCAGTCGGTGGTAGCACGAACCGTGCCAGCGAATGTCAGGCAAAATCTGCGGCGACAGAAAACGCGGCTATGGAATCTGTGGCGGTAAGTTACTGATAGTTCGAATGATATTTCCTGGCGATCATTCTCGTCCTCCACCTTCGTGTGCCATCAGTTGGGTCTGTCACGTGTCTTATGCGATCCGCGTATCCATTTTCGCCCCACTTGGCCCCACCTGAAAAGTTCATGATTGATGTCAATAAGTTGACCTCTCGGGGCGCCTTCGTGGTGGGGTCTCGCGTGGCCTTTGTCTCCCGCCAACGCGGGCGTTCGGGAGGCCTCACAGGTGACGGAGCTCTGCCCATGAACTCGCCAGGCTCGCCCTCTTTGGTACGCAGCGCTATTGGCACGCTATTTGCTCATGTCGTGAGCGGTTGCGTGTTGATCGCGCGTGTTCGAACTAGGGAAAGTCGAGAGTACTTATGGTCGATTATCATCCATTAAAGCGCTGTCCGGGGTCGCGAAAACCACACGATCGCATGCTCGCCAGTGTGTGCCAGGAGTGCGGAGTGGGCTGCGGCCTCGTGGCCTATATCGATGAAGAGAGGATCGTTGATGTACAGGGAGACGAGACCAATCCCATCAGTCGGGGAAGGCTGTGCGGCAGGGGAAGCATGTTCCCTCGGAGACTGTATCGTGCCGACCGTATGTGCACACCGATGGCTCGTGCTCGTACGACAGAAGACTTCCAGGAATGCGACGGGTGGGATCAGGCTCTGGATCTCTTAGCGGATCGCCTCAAGCGCATCCGCGATCAATACGGTCCAGAAGCGCTGCTGATCGGCTGCGACCCGGGAGCAGGACTGGATTTCCTTTACGCGGGCATGCGTTTTGCCGCTCTCTGGGGCACGCCTCATGTATTCGACCCCTTTGTGCAGCGCGTCAACGCATTACCCCAGGGAATTGTCGCCTCACCCGATGGCCCGTGCTCTGACTGGGTACACGCGCGGTGTCTTTTCGTAGTGGGAGCCGATCCCGCGGCAACGCATCCTGTGGCTGCCAATTGGATTCTGGAGGCTCAGGATCGCGGAGCCAAGCTGGTAGTGGCGGACACGCGTTTCACTGCAACCATGTCCAAGGCTGACGTGGCCTTGAGGATACGACCGGAGAGCGCCAGTGCTCTCGGCATGGCCCTGATGCAGTCGTTGCTGGATCGTGACCTGCATTCATCGGATGCCGTGGAGAACCACTTTGTCAATGCGGATGCGTGGAAGGCCTCCTTCGAACAAATGTCTCTCCATGATACCGCGGCAAAGATCGGTCTTTCTCCGGAAGAGATTACCAATGTAGCACTCCTGCTTGCCGCGAGAGGGCCGGTGCAACTGATTACCGGAAGATCGCTCTCACCATTGCCTGGATATGGAATCTGGCAAACTATGGCCACTGCCATGGGTTGGACAGGAAAGAGGGGAGGGGGTTGGTACCCGGTGGACTCGGGTCGGCCTCCGGTCAATGCAGCGGCAGGGATCGAGGAGCTTGAAGGTGAAAGTACCTTCTCTTCTTGCGCTGATCCTCAGTTCTTCCTGAATCAACTCCTTGGCGAGGGACCGATGGACAAGGCGTCGCGTGTCAAGGCAGTCATATACTCGGAAGATTGTTTCGACGATTCCTTTCATGCGGCAGCACAAAACTCCAAGACTTTGGAGCTCGCGGCCTGTTTCGGCTCTTTTCTCAGCCAGGAGCGCAACCGGCCGCATTTTATTTTCCCTGCCTCGCTCTGGGCCGAGCGGGATGGGCTTGTGTTCACCAACGACCGGGGGATTCGTTGGGCGAAGAGGATTGCCACACCCCGGCATGACACTCGATCGGGCCTGGATTTCTGGATAGGGCTTGCATCAAGATTCGGCTGGGAAGCGCATTTTCCCTGGGTTGCCGAGGACGGCACTGCGGACCATCACGCGTTTGCCCAATGGCTCCTGCAGCAGAATCCGCTCACCAAAGCCTGCATCCCGGCCCTGTGGGATGACCCGGGCGATGGTGCACGCATAATCTATTGGCCCACCGAACCATCCAGCCTCGGAAAAATCGAGCCCGCTCACGCGTGGGTTTCGGTCGAGGCATCGCACGAAGACGACCCGGAAGCTGAATCCTATCCCCTGCACCTCGAATCGCCCCATGTCGGGTCCGGTTGCACGGACCTTGCCAATCTCTGGCCATGGAGCGGAGAACGTGGGCGGTCGGCTCTGCTCCAGATCAATCCTGACATCGCTACTGCACTGGGCATTGAAAGCGGTGATACCGTCATCGCACTGGCTGCCGGCCAAAGCACCGAAGCAAGGGCCTGGGTGAGTCGGGCAGTGCCTCGTTCGGTCGTGTACAGCACGCACATGCGAGGCGCCAAACGGGTCCTGGTTCATCGGAAAGGCCAAACGAGTCAAGAAGCTCTTCACGCACTGAGAGGGATGTTGCCATGATCGAGCACGTTGACGGACACGAGAAGAGAAATGCGCTCCTGGCTGCCCCATCCCGGTGCATTGGATGCGGCTCCTGCCAGGCAGCGTGCGAGATGGAACACGATCTTCCCGAAGGCACACGCACGGTGAAGGTGATGCAGCTGGGTCCCTTCGGCCAAGAAGAGGGACTGACCATGTCCTTCCTGCCCACCACCTGCTTCCACTGCGACCGGCCCGCGTGCGTTGCCGCGTGCCCTACCGGCGCCATGCAAAAGAGGGCGGACGGAATAGTCTTCTCCGACCTGGAGATATGTATCGGCTGTCTCACCTGCTCGGTAGCGTGCCCGTACGGAATACCCGTGCTCAATCCTGCCACGGGAAAGGTCGCCAAATGCGACGGATGTCGGGCACGGGTGGATATGGGGCTCTGGCCGGCTTGTGCGCTCAAGTGCCCCAGCGACACATTGACTTATGGAAGCACACGGAAGGTGGTTCAGGATCGACGGCAACGAGAAGCCTTCAAGAGAGCCCAGGCATTCACGACACCAGAAGGAAAAGATCATGGTTCGACTTACCGGAGACCCTGAAGAAAAGGTTTTCCTGAATCAGGTAATGGAAATGAGCGGGCAGAACCTCGTGGAATGCCTGCAATGCGGCAAGTGTTCGGGGAGTTGTCCCGTGGCATCCGATCAAGTGAGCGGACCGAGACAGCTCATTGCGCAGATCCTTTCCGGCATGAAGCGCCAGGCGCTCACCAGTTCCATGTGGTGGTCCTGTGTGAGCTGCGGTACGTGCATGACCCGTTGTCCGGTCGAGATCAACATGTATCGCGTCGCGACCGCACTCTGCGAATTGGCCGAAAAGGCAGGGATTCCACCTTCGGAGCCTGACATTCATCTCTTTGAGGATCTGTTCCTCAAGTCGGTGCAGAAATACGGCCGAGTCAACGAACTCCGGACCGTGGCCACATACAATCTCCTCACCAAGCAACCCTTGAAGGATGTGGACAAGGCGGTGGCGCTGGTGCGCAAGGGAGCAATTTCTCCTCTGGAAATGCTTTCAGGGGGGAAAAGGGATGCCAAGGTCTCCCGCATCTTCGTGCGTGCAAAGAGCCAAGGGCATGGAGAGTAATCCATGAAGGTCAGCTATTACCCCGGTTGTTCCCTAGAAGGGACCGCGAAACCGTACAATACGTCAGTCCATCACGTCTGCCGCACCCTGGGAGTGGAACTCGAGGAAGTGCCGGAATGGGCGTGCTGTGGATCATCTGCCGCGCTCAAGATGAGTGCTCTCCTTTCCACCGCGCTCTCTGCCCACAACCTGGCTCTTGTGGAACGCCAACATCTTTCCGATGTGGTGGCCCCGTGCCCGTTCTGCTTTCGACGACTCAAAAGCGCTCAGCAAGAGATGAAGAACGATCCGAAGCTCAAGGATGCGGTGCAGAGGACCATCGAGACAGAACTCGACGGGAATGTGGAGGTTCGTAGTCTCCTGGAGTTCATCCGCCACCAGGTCGGATTGGACGCCATCGCGAGCAAAGTGACTCGCCCCCTCCAGGGGCTGAAACTGATTCCTTACTACGGGTGTTATGTGGTCAAGCCCCCCGCGGTCGCTCAGTTCGACGACCCGGAGAATCCCACGTCCCTGGATGAGATTCTGCGTGCAGCGGGGGCTGAAGTGTTGGACTGGGATTTCAAGGCGGAATGCTGCGGCGCGGGCCTTTCCCTGAGCAAGACGGAGAAGGTGTGCGAGCTCAGTGGGCGCCTCATACGGGAAGCGACAGAGCGTGGAGCAGATGCGATGGTAGTCGTCTGTCAGCTTTGTCAGGCCAATCTGGACCTACGTCAGCCTGAGATTGGTGCACTGCACCACCGAGATTACCGGTTGCCTATTGTGTACTTCACCCAGGCACTGGGACTCGCTTTTGGGTTTTCAGCCAAGGACTTGGGGCTGCAGCGGCACATGGTCGACCCACTGCCCCTCCTCAAGGCAAAGGGGTTCGCATCATGAAAAAGGTCGGCGTGTACATCTGTCATTGCGGCACCAACATCGGCGGGACCGTCGATGTTCACAAGATAGCCGAGGAACTGGGCACGGAAATACCCGAAGTCGCTGTGTGCAGAGATTACAAATACATGTGCTCAGAGCCCGGTCAGAAGATGATTCGAGAAGATATTGCGGAAATGGGCCTTGATTGCGTGGTGGAGGCCTCATGCTCTCCGAAGATGCATGAGCCGACATTTCGCAATGCAGTCTCTACCGCGGGCATGAATCCCTATCTGTTTGAAATGGTGAATATCCGGGAGCACTGTTCCTGGGTGTCTCCCGCGGACCCGGCCACCACTGCAAAGGCAAAGGACCTTATCCGCGGCGCAGTCTCGCGGGTCGTGCACCATGAGGCTCTCAAGGGATCTACCCAATCGGTCAATCCCAAGGCTCTGGTGGTGGGCGGCGGGATCGCGGGCATCACCGCAGCGCTGAAGATCGCCAAAGCGGGTTATCAGGTCTACATGATCGAGAAAGAGGAGATCATCGGCGGCAAAATGGCCCAGTTTGACAAGACGTTTCCCACACTGGACTGTTCGGGCTGCATCCTCACTCCCAAGACCAGCGAAGTCGGCAGACATCCGAACATCCAGATCCTCACCAAATCGGAAGTCCAGGAAGTGACCGGATTCGTGGGGAACTTCAAGGTTCGGGTGCTGCAGAAGCCGCGTTACGTGAAACTCGACAAATGCACCGGTTGCGGAGACTGCCAGGAAGTGTGTCCCATCAACATACCCAGTCCCTTTGAGCTGGGCATGACGACTCGCCATCCGATCAGCCGAGCCTTCCCCCAGGCCATTCCCAACACCTATTCCATCCTGAGGGCCGGAATGCCGCCCTGTCAGGCAGCGTGCCCCGCGGGGGTGAACGTTCAAGGGTACATGACCTTGACCGGCGTGGGCAAATTCCCGGAGGCTCTGGCCCTGGTGCGGGAACGAATGCCTTTTGCGTCGGTGTGCGGCCGCATCTGCGTGAGGCCGTGTGAGACCGCATGCAAAAGGGGCCAACTGGACAATCCCACGGCAATCTGTCACACCAAGCGCTTTCTCGGTGACTACGAGCGTGAGCAGGGTGTGCGTGCAAATCCTCCCATGGACGAACCCCGCGAAGAGAGAGTGGCGGTGATCGGGGCAGGACCGTCAGGTCTGTCGTCAGCGTATTACCTGGCGCTTCGCGGGTACCAGGTTACCGTGTTCGAGAGGTTACCGGGACCTGGGCGGGATGCTGCGAGTGGGCATTCCCGCGTACCGGCTTCCCCACGACGTGCTCGACGCGGAGATACAGAACATCCGTGAAATGGGAGTCACCATCCGGACCGGCGTGAGCTTCGGTAAGGACATTACCCTGGATAGCCTCGAAGATGAAGGATTCAAGGCCGTGTTCCTGTCCACCGGGCTCCACGTGAGTCGGCGCCTCAACGTGGAGGGCGAGGATTCGGAGGGAGTCATCGGCGGCGTAGAACTGCTGCGAAAGGCCTCGCTCCACGAGCCGGTCTCAATGGGAAGCAAGGTGGTGGTCATCGGCGGCGGCAACGTTGCCATCGATTGCGCACGCACCGCGCTCCGCCTCGGAGCCGGACAGGTGGAACTGGTCTGCCTGGAAGCCCGTGACGAAATGCCCGCTTTGGCGCGTGAAATCGAAGAGGCGGTCGACGAAGGCGTGGTCATCCACAATTCTTGGGGACCGAAACGATTTCTTAGCGAAAACAACAAGGTCTCCGCACTCGAGTTTAAGCGATGCACCTCGGTCTTTGACGAAAACCGTGCATTCCGGCCCACCTACGATGAGGAAGAGCTGAAGACTCTGGTGTGTGACACAGTCCTCATCGCGATCGGCCAGGCTTCGGAAGGCGACCTGATAGGAAGTCTCAACCTGCAGACCGCTCCGGGGGGAAGGATACTCACCGACCCTGAAACGCTTGCCACGAGCCGACCGGGAGTCTATGCGGGCGGTGACTGCACCCTGGGGCCTGCGACCTTCGTGCAGGCCGTTGCTCAGGGCCGGCAAGCAGCGCTTTCGATTCACAGCTTTCTCGCGTATGGCGCTCTGCAGGAAGTGAAGCCCAAAGAAAGGCCTGTACAAAAGGAATTGCTGGAACCTGAAAAACTTCGTGCACGGTCTATCCCTCGCCACGAAATGCCCATGCTCTCTCCGGAGGAGAGAAAGACCTCTTTTGAGCAGATAGAATTGGGATTTACCCCGGAAATGGCCCAGGCCGAGGGGCAGCGTTGCCTCGCATGCGGTCTGTGCTGTCAGTGCGGTGAATGCGTCCGGAAGTGTGGTCCGCAGGCCATCGATCTCAGCGAACCCGAGCGGGTCCACGAACTGGATGTGGGCGCAATCGTGGTTGCCACGGGTGTGGACATCTTCGACGCGCACACGTACACGGAGTACGGTCACGGGAAATATCCCGATGTGATCACCAATCTCCAGTTCGAGCGCCTGTGCAATGCGTCCGGTCCCACTGGCGGGAAGGTGTTGAGGCCGAGCGACGGCACGGTTCCCCGGAGCGTGGTGTTCGTCCAGTGCGTGGGTTCCCGCGACAAATCCAAAGGCAACGAATACTGCTCCAAAGTGTGCTGCATGATCAGCGCAAAACAATTGAGCATATTCAAGCATCATAACCCCGACGGGCAAGCTTACGTCTTCTACATCGACAACCGGGCAGGAGGAAAAGGGTACGAGGAATTCCTCCGCCGAGCCATCGAGGAAGAAGGAGCCCAGTACATTCGGGGCAGAGTAGCCAGGATCTTTATGGAGGGCGGACGTCTGAAGGTTCGGGGCGAGAACAGCCTCGCTGCCTGTCCGGTCGAGATCGAGGCGGATCTCGTGGTGCTCGCTACCGGCCTGGTCCCGCAAAAGGACTACATGAATGTCGCACGGGCTTTGAACCTGTCCACAGACAAGTACGGCTTCTTTATGGAATTACATCCCAAGCTGGGCCCGGCTGAGACGTCTCTAGCCGGGATCTATCTTGCCGGCGGCGCTCAAGGACCGAAGGACATACCCGAATCCGTGGCTCAGGGCGGGGCCGCGGCTGCGGAAGTGCTTACCCTCTTCAGCGTGGGACAGGTGGAAATCGAACCCACGGTAGCGACTCTGGACGAACGGCTTTGCACCGGCTGCAAGACCTGTGCGGGACTGTGTGCGTACAATGCCGTGTCGTTCAACGATGCAAGGAAAGTCGCGTCCATCAATCAGGCGCTCTGCCAGGGATGTGGAACCTGTGCGGCTGCCTGCCCGGTGGCGGCTATCAGAGTACAACACTATACACCAGAAACAAATCTACGCCCAAATTGAGGGGATTCTCGCATCATGAGCGATTTTGAGCCTAAAATAATCGCATTCCTCTGCAATTGGTGCTCTTACGTGGCAGCAGATGCGGCCGGCGTGGGCCGCTTCCCGCAAAAGCCCAATGTCAGAGTGATCCGCGTATTCTGTTCGGGGATGGTCGATCCCAGCTACGTGCTCAAGGCCTTTGCCTCAGGAGCGGACGGGGTGCTTGTCGGTGGATGCCATCCCGGGGATTGTCACTACCTTGCCGGAAACATCAAGGCCTTGCGCCGTTCGTTTCTGTTACGAAAACTGCTTGCCGAATTGGGGGTTCAAGAGCAGCGATTCCGACTGGAGTGGATCGCGGCTTCAGAATCCCCCCTGTATGCCAAGGTGATGAACGCAATGATCGAAGAGATTCGCGGCCTGGGGCCTTACATGCCTGTCAAGGCACCAAGTAACGAAAGGAGCGGCCTGAGTTGTCCAAAAAGCGCCTAGCCTTTTTTACCGGCACAGGCTGCTCGGCCTGTGACCACACGATCCTGGACATCCATTACCAGGTCAGTTCTCTCACGCGATGGGCTGAGATAGCGTTTTGGCCCTTTGTGCAAGGGAGCGGGTGGGACGATCTGGAGAGACCTGGCCAGGTCGACGTGTGTTTCTTTTCAGGAGCCATTCGGACCGAAGACGACCAGCGTGCCGCTCTCAGACTGCGCGATAAATCGGCGATTCTCGTGGCCTGCGGTGCATGCGCTGCTTTTGGCGGCATGCCGGGGCTCGCGAACCTCGCACATGAAGTGCCGGAACTTTGTCAGGATGGTCCCGCTCAAGAGGATGTGCCTGCGTTGCCAAAAGTGCGGAAGCAGGTGGCAGCGCTGTCTCAGACGGTTGAAGTCGACTACTTCGTTCCGGGTTGCCCACCGCCTCGGAACCTCCTGTGGGCCGCGATCCAGTCATTGGTATGCGAAGGGCAATCTCTTGCCGGAGTTTCCTTTGCAGCGTCCAGACTACCTGAGCCAATTGCCGCGTCTCTGACGTCAGGCGTGTTGCCGCCCCGGGGCAGCACTTTCGCCGGCGACAAGGCTGTGTGTGCGACCTGCTCCCGGCAAAAAGAGGAAAAACGATTTCAGCAGTTCAACCGTCCTTTTCAGATCAGCCCGGACCCGGGTCGGTGTCTGCTGGAACAGGGTGTCGTCTGTCAGGGGCTCGCGACCCGAGAAGGATGCGGAGGACTCTGTACTGCGGTGGGAGCCGGTTGTCGAGGTTGTTTCGGAAAGGCCGAGGCCGTGTTCGACCCCGGAGCCAAAATGGTTTCCGCGATCAGTTCCACATTTGATGCTGCCAATGCTGCGGAGATCGCGCAAATCAGCGACCGGTTCGTGGATTTGGCCGGCACATTCTACCGGTACACTCTGCCCACGCAATGTGCCTTGATGTCCACGCGGACGGAGGAGTGAGGCGATGAATCGTATAACCCTTGAGCCTCTCCGGTGGATGGACGAGTCGGCACGCATAGCGATTCTCACCATTGACGGCCGCGCCAAGAGCTATCTTCAGATAACCGGCTGGAAAGACGTAGGATCTTCATGTGTGGGGAGGCCGGTGGAAGAGCTCCCGCGTATTTTGACCATGCTCTCCGGTTCTCACCATCTGGTTTCAGCAATGGCACTGGACCGTTTGTTCCAAGTGCAGCCACCGGCTCTCGCGACACACATGAGAGATGCCTTACTGCACACGCAATTTGTCACGAGTCATCTGAGAAAGCTCTACTTCTACCTCTGTTCCGTGGAAAACCCGTTTCTCACGTACCCCACGCGTGAGGTCGCGGGAAAGCGGTCAATAGTCCCTCATCGGCTGCTGGATCGCGTCATGGATCATGTGGCCTTGTCTCAAGAGGCAGCGACCATCCTGGGCGGCAGGCCGGATCATCCGGTTTCTGCGGTTCCTGGCGGGGTCGGTCGATTTCTCAAGGAACCCCACTACGCCAGGCTTGCGGAGATCGCGGAAGCCTGCCTGCGGTTCGCGGTGGAACTGACTTCGTTCCTCGGGCAAAGCGTATTCCAGGACAAAGATATTGCCGACGGGTTTGTCCCCGCACATTTCCCGCGGATGTCCGGGCTCACCGCACCTGACGGAGCGGACAGCATAGCGGTCCAAGATCCGAAAGGAACCGAGGAGGAGCGCATCCCTCTGGACGAAATTTTCCAGAAAGTGGCCTTTCAGCGGGAGGCATGGACGTACAAGCCCTTCGCGTTTCTCAAAGACAAGGGTGGGAACACTCTTGAAACCGAGAATGGAAACGGCTTCTTTTTCGTGGGTCCATTGGCTCGACTGAATCGCGGCAACGAGTTGCCGTCTCCCAAGGCGGAAGAAGAACGGCAGCGCCTCATCGGGGATCTTGGTCCATTCCCTCATTTCAGTGTGGTGGCCGCGTATCGATCCCTCATGGTGGAACTCATCCAGGCTGCCGAGCGGATGGTTGAGCTGTGTGTGCAGGAAAAGCTTACCGGGCCGGCTATTCGTGTAGTGCCTTCTGCGATGAACGGGAAAGCCCTTGCGGCCATGGAATCTCCTGAAGGCCTTATCGCCCATTATTACGAGACCGACGAACAAGGACTCGTCCAACAGATCCAGGTCCTGGATACGTCGGTAGCGAACAACGCTCTGAGGTGCTTGCTCGTCAGGAACGCGGTCGAGGAGTCGAAGGATTGCCTCACTGACCCGAAACAGATCAAGAGCAAGATCGAGACGAGCCTTCTCCCATTCTGAAAACGGCAGGGATCGGGGTTCTCTCGGACCTCGCGACGGAAATACCTGCCAGGGATCTCGAATTGCCAGGAGGAAAAAAGCCCATGATCAAAGCGTTGATCGTCGATGCCCAGAAATGTTCTGGCTGCAGGGCTTGTGAGACGTATTGCTCGCTCAAGCACGAAGGATCGTGTGCTCCCTCAAAGGGAAGGATTCACGTGGTCAAGTGGGAACAGGACGCAGTCTTTGTGCCTGTGAATTGCATGCGGTGCCAGGAACCGGCGTGCGAGTTGGTGTGCCCCAGGCGTGCCACGTACCGAAATTTCACTACCGGAGCCATGCAAGTGGATCCCCATCGGTGCATAGGCTGCCTGAGCTGTGTGGCCGCGTGTCCTTTTGGGGCCACATTTGTAGATCAGCAGACGGGAAAAGTTTTGAAATGCGACCTTTGCGATGGTGACCCAACGTGCGTGAAAGTATGTCCCACAGGTGCGCTCGCGTATGAAGAGCTTTCCAATGAAACGTATCTGAGATTACTCGAAAACGCGGACCGAATACCGTTGCTGGTCAAGCAGGCCATAGGGGAGCGATAACATGTTTGGATGGGTAGGCAAAATACTCAAAGTTGACTTAAGCGGCGGCCGCATTTCCGTGGAGCCGACCGAGCCCTATATCGAGGATTTCTTGGGCGGAAGAGGAATTGGTGTGCGGCTGGTGTACGATCACTACGTGCCGGGAACCGACGCCTTGGATCCTGAAAATCCTCTCATTTTCAACATGGGGCCCTTGACGGGCACTGCCATACCGTCGTCAGGCAGGACCGACGTCACTGCTCTTTCTCCCATGGGCAATTTGAGGGGCAAATCCAACTTTGGCGGTTATTGGGGACCTGAGGCAAAGTACGCGGGATTCGACCACATTGTCATCACCGGCAAAGCGGAAAAGCCCTGTTACCTCTGGATCAAAGACGGGAAAGCGGAAATACGGGACGCTGGACATCTATGGGGCAAGGACACCTTTGAGACGCAAAGGGCTATCCAGCAGGAGTTGGGGGACCCGGAGATCAAATCCGTGTGTATCGGGCCTGCCGGCGAGAAACTGGTACGTTTCGCGTGCCTGATCACGGAAGCCGCGGGGGCCGCGGGCAGAACGGGCATAGGCGCGGTCATGGGTTCAAAGAATCTCAAGGCGGTTGCCGTGCGCGGCTCGGGAACGGTGGAAACTTGTCATCCTGACGAGCTGCTCAAGCTTTCCGTGGACGTCAACCGGGAGATCCGTGAGCATCCGTCCTGCAAAGAGCTATCCGTCTGGGGATGCGTGCGTTTTGTCTCGGTGATGTACCAACTGAGCTTTTTCCCCGTGGGGTACTTCGAGGATATCCATTGGGAAGACATCATCAACCACTATGGCGGCCCGGATTACGTGGAAAAGCACCAGCTCAAGAATGTCGGGTGCTTTGCCTGTCCTGTCCGCTGCAAGAATTTCCTGTCTGTCCCGGAAATAGGTAAGGGGCATACCACGTGTGAGCCTTGGAGCGGTTTTACCGGCTCGGTGTGGAACCTGAACATGGACGTTTTCTGGGAGGCCATATCTCTTACGAACAGGCTTGGGCTGGATTCTACGGAAACGTCCGCGTCCATCGGGTTGCTCATGGAGCTTTACCATGAGGGCATTATTTCCGCGAAGGACACTGATGGCATTGCCATGGAGCGGGGCAGCAAGGAGGCGATACTCCAGACCATTGAAAAGATTGCCCACCGCGAAGGATACGGCGATCTCTTGGCGGAAGGCCAGATGACGGCAGCCAAGAGTTTCGGCCCTGCTGCAGTGGAGAAGGTGGATCTGGTCAAAGGACTGGCGCCCCATCCGTACGAATTCCGCGCGTATCATGCTTCAGCCCTCATGCAGGCAGTAGGCCATCGCGGGGATCCTCTTCCTCTGCGGGGAAGCATCCTCGAGTTCGAGTGGCACAACGCTCCGGATTGGTTCCAGCAGGTTGCCAAGTTGCAGTTCGGTAGCGAAGAGGCGGCAATTCCTTCATCGTACCAGGGAAAGGCGTTGTCTGCGATTATTTCGGAAAACCACCAGCGCATCGCGGACAGCTTGGGCGTGTGCACGTATCCGTACGGGCTGTTCGTCTTCCACGACGTGGAAAAGCCCTTTGAGTTCTTCAAGCTGGTCACCGGCAAGGATTGGGACATGGATCGGCTCTTCAAGATTGCAGAGCGCATGCGAAACCTGGAGCGGATGTTCGACGTCCGGCAGGGTTTGACAAGAGCCGAGGATACGCTGCCCAAGAAATTCTTCGAGCAACCGCTCGCCAAGGGGAAGTATGAAGGTGCAGTCCTGGATAGGGCAAAGTTCGAGGGCATGAAGGACGAATACTACGAATTGCGGCAATGGGATAAAGCCACGGGAATTCCTACTCGGGAAAAGCTCGAAGAGTTGGGGCTGAAAGACGTGGCGGACGAGCTCTTGAGCGCGAAGTGATTCATATGACTCCTGTGAAGTAAGCGGGGCAAGTGTTCACCGCAAGGGATAAGTAATGAACCACGAAAACACAAAGGCACGATTGGATCGATCGGCCTGCTCACCGATTTTGGTGGTGTTTGAAACCAGGGTAGTTTCAAGACGATTTTCCTTCGGCTTCGTGCGTGTGTGACTTTGTGGTTTGTCGCTTCAGGTTCAACCAACGGTCGCTCTGAACAAGCAAGGAGGAGTTATGCCCAAGTATGTGATCGAACGTGACCTGCCCGGTGCCGGTAGTCTTCCGGACGATCAGGTCCAGGCCATTTCCCGCAAATCTCGGGAAGTGCTGGACAAGCTGGGACCCGCGATACAGTGGGTGGAAAGCTACGTGACCGACGACAAGATTTACTGTGTGTACATTTCGCCGAACGCGGACATGATCGTCAAGCACGCGAAGGAAGGCGGATTCCCTGCCAACCGCATCTCGGAGATTAAACGGGTCATCGATCCCACCACTGCGGAGGGTTGATGGCCTGGTGCGACAGACGTGTACCCGCTGCCTGAAGTTCCGACTTATTGCAGGTGCCAAAAGTTCTGACCGAATGGTCTGTGTTTTTGAAACAAGGCGGGGGGCCCGTGAACGAAGATCCGACGCGTTTGCGTCATACTTGGCAACAACCATGCCCCCGGTGTGGCACAACGAACGATGAAAATGGCACCCTGTCCCGCGACCAGCGGGAGCTGTCAAGTGCTTGAAGTTCTTGGGGATGGGGGTTCGGGGGAAGGCCCTTCTTTCAAGAAGGGCCCTCCCCTGAAAATGCATTTTCATAGGAACGGACATGACCGCCTCATCTTTCGCCGCGACGCAGGAGACCCTATGAAAGCCGACATCATCGAGGAGAAGGGGGCCATCCTCCAACGGGGCAACGAGACCTACGCCATTGCGCCGCACATTCCCGGCGGGTTCATTGATGTGCCTGCATTTAAGAAACTGGTGGATGTGGCGGAAAAATACCGGGCCACCGCGCTCAAACTGACCTCCGGACAGCGAATCGCCATCATAGGACTGAGAGAAGAAGACCTGGACAATGTCTGGAAAGAACTGCAAATGAGCATTGGGCATGCGATCGGGCTCTGTGTGCGCATGGTGAAGTTCTGTCCTGGCACCACGTTCTGCCGCCACGGCAAGCAAGATGCCATGGGCGTGGGACTGAAACTGGACAAACTGTGACCACGGGTATCCCCTGCCTGCGAAATTCAAAATAGGCGTTGCAGGGTGCGAGTACGGTTGTGCAGCACCTCTGGTCAAAGAGATCGGCCTGAGGGGCATGCCGGGCGGCTGGTCCCTCTTCGCAGGCGGCACGTGTGGGGCCAAACCGAGGTTCGGAGACCTGATTGCAGAAGGCCTGAACGATCGAGAGGCAGAGGAAGCAGTCGGCAGGGTCGTACGCTTCTTTGAAGAATGTACCTGGGCGAAAAAGATGCGCCTGGGAAGGGTTATCGACAAGATCGGGATTGACGAATTCAAAAAGGCCGTTCACGCGTAACCTGAGGGCTGATGCTATGAAAGATGACATCCTTTCCAAGGCTGCCATTCTCCAGAGAGACGAAGAGACGTACACAATCGTGGCCCCGATGTTAGGCGGTGTCATGGACGTACAGACCGCTCGGCGCATCGCTGAAGTCAGTGAGGCGTACGGAGCAAAGACGCTCAAACTCACGGGGGCCCAGCGGCTGGCTCTCCTGGGAATCAAGGAACAAGACCTTGACGCAGTGTACGAGGCTCTGGGGGTAGCGCCTCAAAAGGGCGCGGCTCTTTGTCAGCAATATGTCAAGGCCTGCCCGGGAAACTCGTTCTGCACCCGAGGGCAGAGAGACACCATAAGCTTTGCACAGCGGCTTGGTGAGCGGTTCCATCCGTTTCCCAAGATCACCGCCAAGGTGAAGATCGGTATTGCGGGCTGTTTTAATTCTTGCGTGGAACCTGCCATCAAGGACATCGGCCTCATCGGCCTGCCCAAGGGATGGATCGTCATGGTGGGCGGAGCGGGTGGCAAGGACCCCATGCTCGGGGAGGTCATCGCGAAGAATCAGAGCGACGACCAGGTCTTGGACATTGTGGATTCCGTGTTGAAATACTATCGAGGGGCGTCGCAGAGGGCACAGACCAGAAACTTGAGGCTCGGAGTCATCCTCAAGAAAGAAGGACTTGAGAGGCTTCGCCGAGTTGCCGGATTGGATGAATCAACCTCGGTGTGATGCCGGCTCCCATGGCGAAGAGCCCACCACAAACGAGAAGAGTCGTCAATTCGACCGCATACCGGTATGAACCGGCCCGGTCGATGGAGGACATGTCATGGCAAAATGGGAATGCACTGCGTGCGGACACGTGTACGACCCGGCAGAGGGCGACCCTGAGCACGGGGTCGAGCCGGGAACGCCTTTTGAACATCTCCCGGATTCCTGGTTCTGTCCCAACTGCGGGGTGGGCAAGGAATTCTTCGAGATCCTCGAATAAGGAAGAGCAGCGATGGATCTGGAAAAAGACAAAGAAGTGTGTGGCACCTGCGGGCGTTGGAAGGGAAAACGAGAACTCAACGACGACGGATCCTGCCGGGTGAGCCCCTCTGCGAGAGGCATGTGTGACAGGCTGAAAAAGGCCAAACCGCCCCACGGGGGCTGCGACGAATGGACCCGGATCGAGGAGGCAGATCATGGCTGACAAGAAGCTCACGGTGGTGGCCAGATTCAAGGCAAAACCGGGCATGGAAGAGACGGTGCAAAAGGCTTTGATGGCGCTCGTAGGGCCGACGCGGAGCGAAGCCGGATGCATCAACTACGACCTTCACCAGTCCCAGGAGGACAAGACGCTTTTTCTGCTGTACGAGAATTGGACCAGCAAGAAGGCCTTGGACGAGCATTTGGCTATGCCGTACCTTAAGGGGCTGCTCGACCGGGCCGAAGAGATCCTGGCCGAACCGGTACACATCAGCCTTTGGAACATGGTAAGTCAGTCGGACAAGGCCTGAGGTCACCGAAACCGGTCTGGGGACACCATACCCAATGTGCCGATCCCCGCGCACATTGGGTATGGTGTCCTCTGAACCGGCTCGAAACCATGACCGGGCATCACAAGATATCCTTGAGTGTCAGTGCCTCCAGTGTAATCTCCTGACGATACTTGGCATCCTCGGGCTTTTCGATGTCAATATTGGTGGCAAAGAACCACGTCTTGCCGCGGCTCTCCACATACCCCACGAACCATCCTATCTGACGCGAGTCCTTGTGACCCATGCCCGCCCAACCCGTTTTGCCTCTAAGGACATAGGTGGGTTTCTGTGCGAGAATCATGAGCTTCCCAAGAGTGTCGTAAGAGGAAGCACGAAACGGCAGTTCCTTGCGATAAAGCCCCTTAAGGAACTCAATTTGTTCTCCTGCACTTATTTTCAAGTCACCTTCGAGCCAGAACGTTTCCAGGTCAGGGCCGGGATTTGCGGTGCCGTAGCCGACTTTCTCAAGAATAGCCTTATATTTGTCTCTCCCTATGCGGCGTGCCAGTTCCTGGTAGAACCAGATGCACGACGACTTGAAGGCCGTCTCAAGAGTATGATCTCGATTCCATGCCTTGATTCCTTTGTCTTTTCCATCCCATTTAAGGACTTCTTTTTCGTCGATCACGCCGGCATCGAGGGCGATGAGCGTGTTGAGTATTTTGAAAGTGGATGCAGGGACGAAAAGGGTGGCCGCACGACTATCATTGTGGACCCAACACTCCGACCCGCTCAGCGTCGTTAAAACGAGCGTCCCCTGCACGTTTCTGTCAGAAAAAAGCTTGGCAATGTCTGCGTCCTCACACACACCGACAAGCGGGAGTCCGAGAATAAGAGTCATGCCTAAGCAAAGAGTAGCCTTTCCGATCATCTGTCTACCTCACGCACCGACAATTGGTGTTTTACAAAAGGGTCCCTCCGCCGAATACTCATTTTCATTGGAAAGCCCTTGCGGAAAAAACCGGGTGAGACGTGTCACACCGCGGGCTGCTGTTTGAGTCTAAGCCGCTTGAATAATCGCGAGAACTCACCGCTCCAAAGCACCACGGACGTGCCAAGGACAATGAGGACCCAGTCTCGCAAAGAGAGAGGGACAGTCCTGAAAAGACCGCCGCCGAATTGGACGATGAAGATTTGGCCTACGAAGATCGCACTTGCAATCACGACAAATCCCTTGTTCTCGAGGATTCCGCGAAAAGCAGAGTGGCTTTGCCCCAGACATCTCGCATTAAAAAGGTTCCAGCATTGGAGCATCACAAATACGGTAAAGAAGACCGAAAGCTCGTATTCCGTTACCGTTCCGTCTGCCTGAATGTGAAGCAGGAACCACACGAGAAACACGAGAAATACCGCAGCAACGGTGAGAATGTTCTTAGCCATGACCTTGGAGACGATAAAATCCTTCGGGTTTCGAGGCGGACGATCCATCACGCTCCGGTGAGGGGGCTCGGTAGCGAGTGCGAGGGCAGCGAACGTGTCCATGATGAGGTTCACCCAAAGCATTTGCGTGACCGTGAGCGGAAGTTTCACTCCAATAAACGGTCCAAGCAATGCGATGCCTAGTGCTGCCACGTTGATCGTGAGTTGGAAAAGGATAAATCTCTGAATGTTCTCATACAGGGATCTGCCCCACATGACCGCACTGACAATACTGTTGAACGAATCGTCGAGCAGCACGATATCACTGGCTTCTTTGGCGATGGACGTTCCGGTCTTTCCCATGGACAAACCCACGTCCGCGTAGTTCAGCGCGGGCGCGTCATTGGTGCCGTCTCCGGTGACTGCGACCACATGGCCCGCATCCCGCAACAGTTTCACCAAACGCAGTTTATCAAGAGGCCGAGCCCTTGACATGACCTTCAGTTCCGAGGCGGCACAGGAGGCGTCTTCATCGTTCAGCTCGGCAAACTGGCGACCCGTGATGTGCCGGTGTCCGCCCCCTTCTTCTTGCAATAGCCCGATTTGGCGAGCGATCTCCACCGCGGTTTCGGAGTTGTCCCCGGTGACTATCTTCACCGCGATACCTGCATCCTGACACATCTGCACTGCCCGCGGCACGTCAGGACGCACAGGATCCGCAATCGCGACAAATCCAAGCCAGGTGAGGTCATCTGCCAAGTCCTCGATATTCGATAGTTCCTCGGTGCCTGTGGTCTGCTTATACGCAAACCCGAGCGTGCGCATACCGCGACGCTGGTAATCCTTGAGGGCTGCTTCCAGCTCCAGCCTGCGTGCAGCCATCGGGACTTTTTCCTCGCGGGTCAACACAGTCGCACACCGATCCATGACGATCTCGGGCGCACCCTTTACGTGTAGCACGCGATCTCCGTCTCCGGCCGACACACCCATGGTGGCCATGAACTTTCGCTCCGTGGAAAAGGTCCACTGGTGCAGGACAGAGAAATCATTACGATAAGAGATATAGTCTACTCCTCGCTTATCGAGCCACCACAGCAGAGCGCATTCAGTCGGATTGCCCAAAGCACCGGTGCCGGCCCCTTCAGCTCTACTGAGATTCGCGGTCGAGTTGGCAGAGACGGCCTCCGCGACTAGCAACTCCTTCTCCCCGATGTCTCCGGATGTGAACGCATCGGATACACCGTTCAGACACGGGAATTCGGCTCCGTGCACGCGCATCTCATTGAGCGTAAGCGTACCGGTCTTGTCGGAACAAATCACCGTAGCAGCCCCGATAGTCTCGCACGCGTGCATATGGCGCACCAGATTATTTGCCGCGGTCATCTTTCTCATGCTGTACGCCAGGCTGAGGGTGACGCTCATGGCGAGCCCTTCAGGTACCGCGACCACAATGATGGTGACCGAGATCATGAAATATGTGAGGAATTCCTCGCCCGCTTGAGCAGGCAACCAGTGGCGAGGCGTGTCAGGAATGAGACCCCACACATACCCGATCCCGAGGAAGCCCGCAAAGAATGCCGCGCCAATGCCCAGAGTCTTGAGCCATTGTACAAACCCGTCCTTCTCCAGCCACTGGCGAGGGGTGATGTCGCGGCCCAGCAATTCCAGCGCATCGTACACGATCGGCACCCAGACTCGCGCAAGACCGATGACCACGCCCAACGCCAAAATTCCGGAGAAGAACCATTGTTGGCCGGTCAGGTTCAGCTCGCCAGAAATCACTCCCCGCACCACCAGCGCCACATAGATGAACCCAGCCACCAGGAAGCCGAGCACCCCGATGAGCCCGCTCAAACGCTCGAGCTGAAGACTCAAAGGCGTCTGCTCACCTGTATCTTCTGAAGCCGGTTTGGCGATGTTGCCGATCTCGGTGAAATCACCGACCGCAGAAACCTCAATGGTCCCGTGCCCGTCTCTCACAAAGGTTCCCCGAAAAACCCTGTTGACCGGATACACGGCCTCGCCGGTCTCATCATCCGCCCGCTCTGTGGCTGTCTTGTCAACAGGAACCGATTCTCCGGTCAGACAGGCCTCATCAACCTGGAGAGACACTGCGTCCAGAACGTTGCCGTCACACGGGATTTCTTCTCCCAGCTCGATGAGCACAATGTCGCCGACTACGATGTCCTTTTTGGGCACCGTCTTGTAATCTCCATCTCGGATGACTTTTACAGGGACCTCATCGTTCACCTGATTCAAGATGTCGAACTCCCGGGCGGCCCGGTGCTCGTTGATGAACGCGAGGAAAGTCGCCAGGAGGATGGCAACAATAATGCCCACTCCTTCCACGTATTTGCCGTCAACCATGCCGGTGATCACCGCCACAACCGCGGCAATAATCAATATCCGAATCACCGGATCATCGAATTTCTGTAAGAAAAGGTGCCACCAGGGGTCCCGTTCGGGCGGAGAAAGCACGTTTGCGCCGTGTGCTTGCCGACTGGCTTCAACCTCGGCTGACGTAAGCCCCGTGAACAGAAGGGCCTTGTGTCGTGGTTGCAAGGTAGTCATCAATGAATCTTCTCCCAACGAAAGGCAAAGCAAGTCTCACAGGGGCTGTGGCACGGTCCGAATCGTCTTGGCAATCGTGCCGCGGAGGACCTGTCCCACTCTTCCCGGATATACGGGCTGACTCCCATGATTCGCATGCGTGGCTTCGTGCCGCGGCTTCGCCTCACATTCACTGTGATTTTCTCATCTTCTGCATCGATCCACAGGTTCTTGCGAACCGGGATCTTTGTCAGTGAGCTTCAGTATACCTCTGAACGAAAGAAATATCCTGACATACTGTGGGCGGTCGTGTGAGAAAAACGGGAAAACCTCTTGACATGTGCCACGTCCATCAATATCATGCTACCAGTAAACTTTGTGACTCACAGTCCCGGCTATCTCGTTACGTAGACCCGGCCACATGTCCGTGGGCCCAACCCGCTGGGACGAAGGTGCGTCTGAGGTTATCACGCAAATGAGGGAGCGCATTGAGGAAAACAAGCGCTAAGCGCATAAGGAGGCATTAATGAGGAAATTTTCGATAGGCTTGGTGGTGTGCCTGGTGGCCGTATTGGCCCTCGCGTCGATTGCATCGGCCCATTTTGGCATGATCATTCCTTCCAAGGACGTGGTGGGCAAGGACGATAGCAAGGATCTCGGCCTGCTGATCCAATTCACCCATCCGTTTGAGGGCGGACCGATCATGCAGATGGACAAGCCGGAGAAGTTCGGGGTCGTGGTGGGAGATCGGGTGATCGACCTCCTTGGGACGCTCCAAGAGAAGAAAGTGGATGGAAAGTCGACTTGGGAGACAACCTTCAAGATCAAGAGACCTGCTGATTACGTATTCTTCCTTTCACCCAAGCCTTATTGGGAAGCGGCTGAGGACAAGTACATCCAGCACGTGACCAAGGTCATTGTGGATGCTCTAGGAGCGGAAGAGGGCTGGGACAAACCTATTGCTGCAGCGGCCGGTCTCCCCGCGGAGATCGTTCCCATGACCCGTCCGTACAGCCTTTACGCGGGAAACAGCTTTACCGGTAAAGTCCTCAAGGATGGAAAGCCCGTGGCCGACACCGAGGTAGAGGTAGAATTCTGGGGCAAGGGAAAGACCAAGGCTCCCACGGACGCCCACGTCACCCAGGTGGTCAAAACGGACGGCAACGGCATCTTTTCTTTTGCCATGCCCAAGGCCGGTTGGTGGGGTTTTGCTGCGCTGATGGAGGCAGACAAACCCGTGAAGCATGAGGGCAAGGACAAGAAGGTAGAACTCGGAGCGGTGCTCTGGGTGCACGCGTATCCGATGAAATAGGTGAATACATGCATATTTCCGAAGGTGTTCTCACCGCACCTGTCCTCGGCGCAGGTGCGGTGCTCACCGTAGCCGGGCTCGCGGTGGGTTTGAAGAAGATGGACTACGAGAAGCTGCCTGAAGTGGGAGTGTTGGCTTCCGCCTTCTTTGTGGCTTCTCTCATCCACGTGCCGATCGGGCCATCGGCAGCCCACCTGATTCTTAACGGAATTTGCGGCCTGTTACTGGGTTGGCTCGCGTTTCCTGCGATCTTCGTCGGCCTTACACTCCAGGCGATCTTATTTGAGTTTGGCGGTCTGACCACACTTGGCGTGAACACCTTTAACATGGCCTTTCCTGCCGTGATCCTGGGGTTCTTGTGCGGTCGATTCATCAAGAGCCCTAGTAGGGCTGTCCGAGCGGTCGCAGAGTTTATCGCAGGCGCGGGGGCCATCTTATTGTCCGGGCTCATGGTTGCCGGGTCTCTCGTGCTCGCGTTGGGCCAGTCCATTGATGCTGCCGCTCGTCTCATTGTGCTCGCGCATATTCCGGTGATGATCATCGAGGGTGTAATCACCATTTTTGTGGTCGAGTTCCTCCGAAAGGTCAAGCCGGAGATGCTGGGACAGTCACCTGGGAGTCCTCCGCGAGATGCCGTGCAGCAAGAGGACCTCGGCGGGGCACAAACGAAAGAGTAAACAATCAACCGCATTAATTCCTCAACGTCTTCGTACCTTGGTCGTTGAATCCCCTCGCAGCTCATGAGTACCTGCTGCCACAACTGCCGATTCAGCAACTGCAAACCAGGAGGATGAGTGTTGGACTTGCGAAAGTGTCGTTTTCAACGGGCAATGAAGATCGTCATCATCTGCATGGCCGCAACGGTAGGGATGATTCTCATGAACAGGCCGGCCCTTGCGCACAAGGTAAACGTGTTTGCGTACGTGGAAGGCGATCGCGTGGTGGTGGAGGGCTATTTCGGAGGAAACGTCAAGGCCCAGGATTGTCCCGTAGAAGTGTTCGACCAAGGGGGACAAAAGATTCACGAGGGCAAGACAGACAAGAAAGGGATTTACTCCTTTAAATTGGCAGACCTGCCTGCCTTTTCCGGGAGCCTGAAAGTCGTGCTCGTGGCAGGCATGGGGCATAAGGCGGAATACACGCTGGCCGCGGCGGACATCCCAGGTGTGGAGACGAAGAGTGCGCAGCCCACGGAACAGCCGGCCAAAAGCGAATCAACACAAGCACCGGCTGCGACCACTGCCGTGAAGGGCTCGGCCCAGGTCATCGACCAGGCTGTGCTTACTGCCGCGCTGGATGCGGCACTGGACAAGAAGCTTGCGCCGATTACGCGGATGTTGGGTAAGCAAGAAAAGCTGCTCCTGGAACAGAAGTTCGGAGGGCCGAAAATGAGCGACATCATTGGCGGGATCGGCTGGATCATGGGACTCGTGGGCATCGCGAGCCTTTTTTGGGCGCGCAAACGGTCTGACAAGTAAGACCCTGGTGCCAGCGGCGCCTGGGGGACTCAAGGACCCATGCCGGAGAATTCTTACGCCAATCAGGTTTGTCGAACCGGCACAGCACCGGCCCCCGCGTTTTCTCATTGCGCTTGGACACGGTTTGACAGTCGCATCTACTTATGAGAGAACCGTCTAACGGTAGCTGCGCAGGTGTGCCCGGCAATGAAGAACTTCGTGAGAGAAGGGTGGTTGGGGCAGGGAGTTACCGATGAGAAAGCAGCCAAAGCTGTGGGACCTGAAGCAGCAGACTCTACGCAAGATCACAGGTGCGGTTTCTGGCCTAGACGATCTGAAAAAGTAGGAAGGAAGCTAGGCATCTCTCCCCGCGATTCACGCTCGGACCATGACCCCTTTCTGTACCTGACGGCCGTTCATCCGCTCGGCAGTCCTGGCGCAATCGATAAGGTTCCTGCGGCGTTGCATCTCAGCGCCGCGAGTCGGGGAATAGTTTCTTGACGGGTTGGTAATACGGTGTAATATTACCGACACGGTATTACGAAGTATTAATTCAACGCGCGTGTCATGTGCAGCAACGAACTGTCTCGGTTTCCGGTGGCGTCTGCGCTGATGTCGCAAGAGTTCGTTGCACGTGAAGGAGGGATAGGGGGTATGGAAAGACGGACAGTGATAGCCGCAGCCCTT
The DNA here is from genome assembly GCA_963760985.1 of uncultured delta proteobacterium. Classification (GTDB taxonomy): domain Bacteria; phylum Desulfobacterota; class Desulfomonilia; order Desulfomonilales; family Desulfomonilaceae; genus JACRDG01. The sequence goes on from CAVXFM010000010.1 coordinate 354,123, forward strand.
GGACTGACTGCGTGTCTCCTGCTTGGGGCGACCTCGTCCGAGGCCTGGGAATTTGAGATGGGGGGATCCTTCAACTGGACGTACGAATGGTACGACCAGGCAGGCTCCAAAGGATTCTTCGGCCCGTACAATGTGGATAGAAGCGGCGGAGCGACGAGGATCGGCAATCTGAATTTCTGGAACGGTGGCCAGTTCGACACGAACATTACCACCAGTGCGGATTCAGGGTGGTCGTACTTCAACGTGGAATTCTTTCCACAAATCAAGGTCAACGAAGCAATACGCGTAGGCGGCAAATATCGAATGGGTACGTACCGAGGATCCCGCGGCCTCCGACTATCACACCCAGGACACGCCGGGAACGAATCGCGCGTTTAGCGATGGCCAGTGGACCATGTTCTGGGTGACTGCGTCCAGCCCATGGGGCATTCTAGGGATCGGCAAGCGACCCTGGACCTTCGGTACTGGTCTTCAGTACGACGGAGAGGACGCCGCGAGCACCGAGTCGATCTCTCTGGTTGCTCCATATGGCCCTCTGGACATCGGGATAGCGTTCTATCCGTATCGCTTTGCAGGATCCTCCAGCATTGAAGCGTATGGCGCGCAGGATGATGACCTGTATTCAGGAGATAGTCCTTATCAGATGAATCATACGCCAAAGAGGCAGTACTTCAGCCGTGCGGATAAGAGCGGCACGTTCAGCAAGGATTTCCTCGCGTTCCTCGTGTATCACAGCGGGCCCATGCGTGCAGGAATCCTTGGGTCGTACGGAAGTTACCATATAGGTCCTGAGGCCCAGCTATACAGTGCGAATGACAACCCTGAGAACCAAGTTGCGATCGTGCCCCAGGACACCGAGTTGTTTCATGGGTCCGGATTCGTGAAGTTCAATAACGGTCGCTTCTTCTTCAACGCGGAGGCCGCGTGGTTGTACTGGACGGACCGATGGAGCGGTGTGCCTAATACCGGTTCTGTAGTCGCCGGTCAAGGCTATCCGAACCCCGACGACGGGTACCCGAACCCCCGGTACATAGAGCAGTGGCGGTACATGGTCGAGATGGGAGTGTTCAGCGGCCCGGCAAAGTTGAGTCTTCTTTATGCCTGGACGCCCGGATCCGATCGAAGGGGCCGAGGTGACGGGACCTTGACTTTGATAGGAAAACAGCCTGCCGCGTTCGTGTGGCATGCCAAGTATGATCGTCAAATGGGGAACTTCGACGTATTCAGGCCATACAGTTACCTTTTCAGCTACGACTATGGCGCGGGGCTCAACGCATATAACTTTTCCGGCGACGGATATCTGAGGGACGCGTCTGCCCTGGCAGCGCGGCTGGACTACACGGGTCGCGGCCAACCTCAATGTGTACGGGAGCTTCTTCTACGCGAATCGGACCTCGAACGGGTACAGTTGGGGGTGCATCGGCCCGAACGCAGGTGCGACGGCCGGACCTTTCTCAGCTCCCACGGACGGGAATGTGGACGTGAATCTGAATCGGTATCCTACGTCCCCCAATATTCCGGACACAGCCCTCGGATACGAAGTGGACGCGGGATTAGACTGGAAGCTGCTCGATCACTGGGTTCTCGGCATAGTCGCGGGTTATTGGCAACCGGGCAAATGGTTCAGCTACGCGTGTATCGACCGATCGGTCGTGGGATGGCATGAGGGAACAACCGCCAACAACTTCGGGACGCTGCCCAACAAGGCGATCGATCCAATCATCGGCGGCAGTTTCAACCTGACATTCGAGTTCTGATCGATGCCATTTCCCGGATTTGGGGAAACAGGAGCGGAGGCTTCAGCATGAAGAGATGTTTCGTGGTGTGGGTGATCGTTTTTGCGCTCGCGGGAATGACCGCTCAGTCGGGTTATTGTTCTGTGGCAGGTGTCGAATCGGCAACGAAACGCTGGACTGATTTCCAGCCCATGAAAGTTCTCCTACCACTCCCACTTACTCTTACAGATCTTTCACTGCCGGGGTATGGATCCTTCCTCTTGGCGAAAGAGGTTGATCTCCGGGAAGTCGACTGGGAAGCAGTCAAGAATGACAAGAGCGGAAGCCACGAAGGCAAAGCGACCGTCAGTGAGAACTCGAACGACGACGGCGATGACGAGGTAGAAGAAACGGGTGACGAGGAACAGGACGAGAATGGCGACAAGGATGAGGAGGAAGAAGAAGGCGGGGGTTGGGACAGGCTTTGGGATGCGCCCAAGCTCGGCTAGATTGACTCTGGGATGAAAAAGGCGGGCACTGCGGTGACCGCCTTTTTCATTTGAGGCCGCAACCTCTCAGTGCGTGTGCGAGTGGACTTCGCATTCGTGGCCGGTGTGAGCGTGATCGTGAGGTCCGTGATCCCCGGCATGGTCATGCGTGTGCGTCATTGCATCTCCCGAATGGTCATGTTCGTGCTTGTGTTCGTGTGTGTGCTCGTGCGCATGGACGTGCGAGTGCTCATGAGTGTGCTTGGTGTCACCGTGTGAGTGTTCATGAGCATGTTTGTGGTTGTGTTCGTGTCCGTGAGCGTGGGAATGTTCATGGTCGCCGTGCATAATTGGCCCTCCTTTGGGTTTGGCATCAACTCAGGTCGTGATTCCTGATTACAGGATAGATCCCTGGATGCGGGCCGTCAACTTAATGATATCTCAATTGTTTTTGTGGCACGTTCCGGCAACGTTTTTCCTGTGCCGGTGTCCTGGGTGATACGAATCCCGGATAAGTGGTTGTGAGGGGCTTGGTTTGGTCCTTCATGCGCGCTGAGGGCAACCAAGGGAGAGAAACCGGGGGGGGGCGTGGCAGTCACGGGCCCCCAGCCGTGCAGGTCCCGTGAAACCGAATGAGGACGGAAGTTCCGAGAACCCCGAGGACTATGGAACACCGTGCGGGGTTCCCGGTTTGGATACATGGCTAGTGGGTGAAATACACGGGATAATTCGTCCACGTAGGCGCGCCGGGGGGCACAGAGAATTGCGACAGGCTCCTGTCCACGTCGCCCTGAATATTATCGAGGTTCTGGTTTATCCGTTTCTGGTGCATTTGCTCCTGCTGCCACTTGCGATCCAGATTGGCTCTCATGGAAGCGCCTCCGCGGGCAAAGGCAAATGGAGCTGATACCAACAGTGCCATCGAAACTACTATCGCAATGATTGTCTTCATTGTCATTCTCCTGAGGGTTCACACGGTCTGGCAACACGTGCGAACGACAACTCGTATGTCCACCTATTCTTCATTGAGGTCCGGGAGTTCCTGTGGCGCTCAATCTCCGCACGAGGAACGCTCATGCCTCCCCAAATTGCCGGGTACCGGGCAGGGCTGGAGATTTGGACTCAGCTCTTTGGTTGTCCTCACACACGCACGTGGAAGCCTCGGAGCCAGTTCAATGGCAATTCAGATCAGTGCAGACTCTGAGTTGACTACGTGGGGGTTCCCGAGGACGTCCGCGGACGGTCCGGCCACGGACAACGCGAAAGGAGATGTCTAGATGCGAATGACGGTGGATGGAATGGATTGCAGGGTGATATCCGGAGGAAGAGACAGTACCGCGTGAATCTTTTCCACTGCCGGAGACGAAGGTTCCTGTGCAGCAGATGTCGTGGCCGTACTGAACCTCCAAAAGGAATCGTAAGTGGGACACGAACTCTGGAGGACCGTTGGCAAATGAGCCTCACCACAGCAGCAACGGCCTCCGTGCGAAATGCCATGGAGGAGGATCCAGAAACTGCCATGTGTGGTCAGGGAACAGGAGGGGCCATGCCCTGCCTCATCAAGGGGCTTCTCGTGGTGCACCGGATCAGCACAGCAGTCTATGTGAGTGCACGGTCCTCCTGCAAAGACCAAGAATGCGCTCAACAATGAGACGAGAAGTTGTAATGACAGGCGGTTCACCTTGTTACTCCACAGGCCGTGAGCGAGCCTCCATTCGAATACGTGATAACCATGTGGCATCCTCCGGTTGTTGTCAAGACGAAAGGCTTCGGGCGAGGTCTGTCCCTCGGGGGCTGTGGTGCAGGTTACACGAAGCTATACATGCAAAAGCGAATGGGTATACATAGAGAGCAGAAAGCCTTTGCCCTTGCAAAGAGACAGAGAGTCGTGGCCTCATGCCATTCGACCATGTGCGTCTGATGGTGAGAGCAAGAAGGACAAAAATGGAGAACGAAGCAGAACTGATTCGTTGTGCGTGGGCTGGGACAAGCTTATTGGAACAGACATACCATGATACAGAATGGGGTGTGCCCCTTCATGACGACCGATTGCTGTTCGAATTTCTCGTGCTGGAAGGCGCTCAGGCCGGGCTGAGTTGGGCCACTATCCTTCGCAAGCGAGAAGGGTACCGACGAGCGTTTCAAGACTTTGTGCCGGAGATCGTCGCGTCGTACGATCAGCCCAAGGTCGAGGAACTTCTGGCCATGCAAGACATCGTCCGCAATCGGCTCAAAATAGAGGCTGCGATTCGTAACGCCAGGGCTTTTCTGAGGGTTCGCGATGAGTTTGGGACCTTTGACACCTATATTTGGCAATTCGTCAACCGCTGCCCGATCACGAACCAATGGAAAAGTGTCAACGAAGTTCCCGCGTCCACCAAAGAGTCTCACGCCATGAGCAAAGACCTCAAGAAACGGGGCTTCTCGTTTGTGGGACCTACCATTTGTTACGCGTTCATGCAGGCAGTAGGCATGGTCAACGATCACACCACAGACTGCTTCCGCTGGCGAGACATTGATGCGCTGAGCCGCCAGGCGAATGAGATCACGGGCTCTTCGGTGACCGGATAGCCAAGTGCTCGCACGCGGAAGTTCAATCTCCGTACGACCCCGGACCGAGGCGATGCAGGAATTGAGTTTGAGCGCAAGAACCGGATAGCGTACCCGCCCGGCACGCTCTACATTGTGCATAGACAAAGGAACGTGGTCTCATGAAGGCAGAGCAAGAGAGGCTCCCAAGGATGAAGAAGCTCGACGAAGACCGGTGCTGGCAGGCCGTTATCACGCGGGACTCCCGGTACAACGGAGTTTTCGTGTACGCGGTTCGATCCACCGGCATATACTGCCGTCCTTCCTGTCCCGCGAGACGTCCTCGTTTGAGTCAGGCGGCCTTCTTCCCGTCAGCAGGCGCCGCGGAGCACGCGGGTTTTCGCGCCTGTCTCCGTTGCCGGCCTCAAGACGGGGAGATTCGTGATCCCTCGGCAAAATTGATCGAGGATGCCTGTCGATACATCGAAGGCCATGACTCTTCCGGAGGAGCCCTGACTCTGGCTGCCATCGGGGATTACGTGCAGAGGAGCCCGTACCACCTACAGAGGATCTTCAAACGTATCACAGGCATTACTCCCCATCAGTATGCGGAAGCCAGCCGCCTGGGACGTCTGAAGCCATTAATGAAAAAAGGGAACAACGTGACCGACGCGCTTTACCGTGCAGGCTATGGCTCCAGCAGCCGGCTGTACGAGCGATCTTCAGGCCAATTGGGCATGACGCCGGGAACGTACCAGCGAGGAGGCAGAGACATGCAGATCAAATACGCCATTGCAGACTCGCCTTTGGGCCGTCTGCTCGTCGCGATGACTGAAAAGGGCGTGGCAGCAGTGAGTCTGGGGAGTTCCGATGACGCTCTGGAATCTGCCCTGGTCGCCGAATACCCTGCAGCCGAGATCTGCAGGGACGATACGCATCTCGAAAGTTTTCTGGAGCTCTTGCTCAAACACCTCAGCGGTGCACAGCCGCATCTGGATCTGCCGCTCGACGTGCAGGCCACGGCCTTTCAATGGCGAGTGTATAAGGCACTGCAAGCCATCCCCTACGGGGCTACCCGTTCCTACGAAGAGATCGCCCGGACTATCGGTCAGCCTACTGCAGCACGCGCGGTGGCCAAGGCGTGTGCTTCGAATCCCACGGCCCTGGTCATACCCTGTCACCGGGTGGTTTGCAAGAACGGGAGCCTCAGTGGGTACCGGTGGGGAGTCGCACGAAAGAGGGAACTACTCGCACGTGAGGCAAAGTCTCATGCATCGAGCCTGTCTGACAACACGCGAGAATGATCCGTGCCCGCTTACCTGACGCAACTCTTCATGTGCCGTGGCACGTTCGGGCAGCGCGGCCGTGTTTGACGGGAAAAGCTCGCGCGCCTCATAATAATCCAGTGTACCCGGAAAATGACCAGAAAGAGTGAGGAACTACCCATGAGTACCCGATCAACGCATATGGATAAGCAAAATCATTACGGACTTCGTAGAAAATTCACCCGAGAATTCACTCAAGATGGAGACGGACGAAAAGGCCTTTGATGAGGTTCTCGTGGGATTTGCCAGGGGAGATGATCCCATATTTGAGCAATACAAAGATCTCGTGGGCGATTCTCATTGGACGCCTGTTGAGGTCTTCGCTCTCACATTTCCCGACATGACAGCTGAGGCTGGTGATCTGGCCGTGATCAGTTGGATTCTTCCTCAGCGAGAAGCCACCAAAGCGGACAACCGCAAGGAAAAACTCCACCCGTCCAGACGATGGGTTCAAGCCCGCTTTCCTGGTGAGGAATTCAATAACTGTCTCCGACGTCATGTCGTAGAGGAACTGGATCGCACTGGCATCAAGGCCGTTGCTCCTGTGCTTTGTCCCGAGTGGACCTGGGGCAAGTCCCCGAAATACGTGTTTGCGTCAAAATGGTCAGAGCGGCATGCAGCATACGCAGCGGGCCTGGGAACGTTCGGTCTGTGCGATGGCTTGATTACGCCTAAAGGGAAAGCTCACCGCACGGGCTCCGTGGTGGCAAATCTCCCGGTGCCGGTCATTGCCAGACCGTACGACGATCACCATGCCTATTGCCTCTTCTTTCACGACGGCTCATGTAAAGCCTGTCGGAAACGATGCCCGGTGGGAGCGATCACCGAAGAGGGACATGACAAGAACAAATGCTGGGACCACGCGGGCGTCACGTGTGCTGAGTTTGTGAAAGAGCAATACGGGTTTGACGGGTACGGCTGCGGGCTCTGCCAGACCGGAGTGCCGTGTGAATCGGGAATTCCGAAGAAGATTCTCAAGGCATTGGCACGAAAGTGAGTTGCCAGCTTGTGAACCTTATACTATTCAGCTTGTATGACTTCTCACGACACAAGGAGAACATGCCTATGGCAAAACATATCGGGATCGTCGCATGTAGCGCGGAAGGCGCTGCACTCTGCTACCGCACGCTATGCGCAGACGCGCCCGCACTGATGGGTGAGCACATGCATCCTGAAGTATCCATGCACACCCACCCGCTTGCCCAGTACATGGTGCATATCCGGCAAGGGAATTGGGCCGAAGTTGCCAACCTCATGTTGTCGTCCGTGCAGAAGCTTGCCCGCATAGGAGCGGAGTTCGCAATTTGCCCGGACAACACCATCCACCAGGCTTTCGAGCTTGTTACGGCACAGTCACCGATTCCTTGGCTCCACATTGCCGACGCGGTGGGTCAGGACGCCAAAGCGCACGGGGTCAAGACGCTCGCAATCACAGGAACAAAGTACCTGATGACCGGTCCTGTCTATTCCCGTGCGTGTGACAAGCTTGACATTTCGTGCCGAATCCCGGAAGAATCCGACCGGGAACGCATTGATACGATTATCTTCAAAGAACTCGTCAACGGTGTGTTCACGGAGCAGTCAAGACTCTACTTCAACACGGTGTTCCAGAAGATGAAGGATAAGGGCTGTGACGGCGTGGTCCTCGGATGCACTGAGATCCCTTTACTTGTCGATCCGAATGACTGCCCTTTGCCCACATTCGACTCTACGCGGCTGTTGGCAAAGGCCGCATTGCGAGAATCCCTGGCCTAAGGCCCGGCTGCGGATGCAAGGGACACAGGACAGAGCGCGTGATCTGCAAGACTGGTCACGGTCAGGTTTCCTTGGTAGAGCATATTACCGGCTGAAGGCTCATGGAACGCTATCTTACGAGTACGACGTACATTGATTGGAAACACCCGGCTGTCTTGAAGAGAGCCGCGGATATTGCCTCGGGGTGTGGATCGGAACCTGAATTAGCACGCAAATGCTTTGAATTCGTGCGCGATTCAATCAAGCACAGTTGGGACTGGAAATTGAATCCTGTCACGTGCAAAGCGTCAGAGGTCCTCTTGCATGGCACCGGGTATTGCTATGCCAAGAGTCACCTTCTGGCCGCGCTGTTGAGAGCACACAGCATTCCTGCCGGACTGTGTTATCAGCGGCTTACCACGGAAACCGACGGGCATTCGCATTGTATTCACGGCCTGAATGCGGTCTATCTCAGGCAATTCGGCTGGTATCGTGTCGACCCGCGGGGCAATAAACCCGGGATCTTCGCGGATTTTTGTCCACCAGAGGAGAGGCTGGCGTTTCCCATCGTCAATCCGGGCGAAACCGATCTTCCCGGAATATGGCCCGAGCCGTTACCGGTGGTGATCGAGGCGCTTATCGAGAACATTACGGTTCAGGAGGTTTATGACAACCTTCCGGATATCGAGTGGGACGTATGCCGCACCATGCGAGGACCCATGCCAGCCGGCTGTCATGCTTGATTTTGGGCATAATGGCATAAGAGGAGGGCTTGCGTGGATATGGACATGAGATTCGACTGTGCCGACGTGGATTGGAGGATTGTCTCCGAAACCCTGAAACGGGTGGGAATGGCTTTTCACGAACCGGACGTGCACAAGAGAGCCTTTGAAAATAGCTATGCAACGGTGTTTGTCTATTATGACGGGCAGTTGATAGGGTTCGGCAGGGCAATTTCCGATGGAGCGTACCAGGCTGCCGTGTACGACGTCGCCGTGTTGCCTGAATTCCAAAAGCAGGGTATCGGCAAGGAAATCATGGAAAATATTACGCGCCTTCTTCCCCAGTGCAATTTCATCTTGTACGCAGCTCCGGGCAAGGAAGACTTCTATCGGAAGCTCGGATGGCGAAAGATGAAAACCGGGATGGCATTGTTCCTCAACGCAGAGCATATGACGAAAAAAGGGCTCACGGAGTGAAGGCGGACCTTTGCCGGCAATGGCACACACACGGCCTGCGTGCCACTGCGGCTCGTCTCACCGGGGCTCCTCAGGAGCTCTGTGAACGGTCCCGCAGTGGCGTGCGCATGCATGCGTAAACTTACGAATCAGAGTAATCACTGAGCTTGGGCAAAGAAGCGGTTGTACGCGTTCAAATAGGCCCGAGCGCTCGCCTCGATCACATCCGGGCTCGTGCCGATACCTGAATACACCGTGTCCCCGATTTCGAGTCTGACCGTAGCCTCACCCAGAGCATCTTTTCCCATAGTCACCGCCTTGAGGTCATAGTCTTTGAGGATTCCTTGCTGGCCCACGATGCGGTCGATACACGCGAAGGCTGCATCGACCGGACCATTGCCCGGGGCCGCGTCCGTGAGTTCTTCACCCTCTCTTGCCAGCGTGACCGAAGCGAGCGGAACCATCGCGTTGCCGCTCATGATCTGGAGTCGGTGAAACGTGAATGTCTCGACCACCCTGTTGAGCTCGGTCTCCACGATCGTGGTGAGGTCCTCCCCGCGGATTTCCTTCTTGCGGTCAGCCACATTGAGGAAACGCGTGTGGACGCGCTCGAACTGGTCCTGATCCAGGGCATATCCCAGATCGCTCAATCGGTGACGCAGCGCGGCACGTCCCGATCTCGCGGTGAGGACGATCTTGTTCTCACGAATGCCCACATCTTCCGGCTTCATGATTTCATAGGTGGTGCGGTCTTTGAGAATGCCGTCCTGGTGGATGCCTGACGAATGCGCGAACGCATTCGCACCGACAATTGCCTTATTGGGCTGGACCGGAATGTTCATGAGCCGGCTCACCAACCGGCTGGTACGATAGATTTCTTGAGGCCGTATGTCCGTATGTGCGTCATACGAAGCCTGCCGGGTTCTCAGGACCATCACGATCTCTTCCAGCGAGGCATTTCCGGCTCGCTCGCCCATGCCGTTTATGGTGCACTCCACCTGATCGGCTCCGTTGCGTATGGCTGCCATGCTGTTGGATACGGCCAGTCCGAGATCATTGTGACAGTGGACGCTCAAGGTTACGTGGTCCAGGGCCGGCACATGCTCTTTGAGCCGGCGAATAAGTTCCCCGAATTCCTCGGGCACCGCGTACCCCACCGTGTCCGGGATGTTGACCACTGTGGCTCCGGCATGGATGACCGCATCCACCACGCGGCAGAGGTACGCGAAATCCGTGCGGGAAGCATCTTCCGTAGAGTACTCCACGTCCTCGCAATAGCGCTTTGCATAGCGGACTGCTTCCTCTGCCATGTGCAGGGCACTCTCACGATCTCTCCCCAGCTTCTTTTCCAGATGCACATCCGACGAACCCAGGAACACGTGGATGCGCGGGCGCTCTGCAGCTCCGACCGCCTCCCAGACCGCGTCGATGTCCTGTGCCACTGCGCGGGCGAGGCCCGCAATGACCGGACCTTTCACCTGTGCGGAAACGGCTTTGACCGCCTGAAGATCTTCAGGAGACGAGCAGGGAAAACCTGCTTCAATCACGTCCACGCCCAATTTAGCCAATTGCAGGGCGATCTCGGTTTTCTCTTTCTTGTTGAGCTTCGCGCCGGGCACCTGTTCCCCATCTCTCAACGTGGTATCAAAGACATGGATCTTGCGACTCATTTGATTCACCTTTCCTTTTTCTTTGAGAAGTTCAATGCGTATCAATTCCGATAGGTCAGAGTCCCCAGCGGCTTCAGATAAATCCGGCGGGCCAGCAAGCCCCATGTCCCTCACCTCCTTTCAGTTCCTCAGAATTCGGTCCACGTACACCCCAAAAAAAAAAGGCCATGGGAGGGATCCCATGGCCTTTGGTGTTCTTGCGTGATGGTAACTTCTTATGTCACTCGTTCAGGAAAGGCATGAGGTCCCAACCCCTTGGCACACTGGCTAAGGAGGAGGAGAAGGAGAAGAAGGAGCAACAGGGACAACAACATGACCGATCCTTACGCTGAAGTTACTTATTGCACACTACCCCCGCTGCGTCCCGGAGTCAACAGGTTTTCCCACTTGATGCAAGCCAGTGGGCAAGCCTCTTCGGACACTTTTTCTTGCAGACCGCGAAAAGAATTTGACACGATCAGAAAATTAACTGATACTTCCCTTATTAAGGATGACTTAATTCTTCCCCTCGGATGCTCACATATGGCACTCGAAGCACACATCGGTGGTCGCGTGAAAATGCACCGCCAGAGCAATCACCTGACCTTGAAGCAATTAGCCGAGAAGGTGGGCTGCACCGACGCGTACCTGTCCCAAATTGAGAACGGACGAGTCTCTCCCTCCATTGCCAACCTGAAAAAAATCGCGGGACGCGTTGCAGACCAAGATCGCGGATTTCTTTGTGGAATCCGAAAGCGACGAACCTGTGGTGCTTAGGACGGACCAGCGGACCCTTATCACGTTGGATCGCTGGAATGCCCGCATCCAGTCCCTGGTGGTCAATCATAAGAACAAGCGGATGCATCCCTTTTTCACGACCATCGCGCCCGGCGGAGGTTCTCACGGCCTGTACAGCCACGTGGGTGAGGAGTTCGGCATTGTGCTCAAGGGAGAGCTGGAGATCGATCTTGAAGGAACGATCCATTTGGTCAGGGAGAAGGAGAGCTTCTACTATAATTCCTCTCAACCGCATAGTTGGAGGAATCCAGGAGACGAAATGGCAGAAGTGGTATGGGTGATCAGCCCCCCCTCGTTTTAGCGCTGCGGATATGCGTGCGACCATGACCTTGCGGTCACCCTAAGGAATGACAGTGCCTTCCGTGGCACGGAGCGGTGTCCTGGATTCCGTGTGTGCCGCGTGAGTCGGAGATGTGGGGTACAGGGGAGGCAATGCTTGGTGAATGCTTTGGAAGGGGGCCCCAGGGAACACGCGTGTGCAAGAGGTCCCGAATGCGATGTAATGAGTTCCATAGCCTTTCAAAGGGTCATCCGCAAAATGCGGTTGGAAGATAACACGAAAGGAAGGACGCCATGAGAAAAATCATTTGGCTGTTTTGTGCGCTCGCGGTTCTCAGCATCCCGTTCCTCTGGAGCGGATCGGCAAAGGCGGAGGGCGGCTCAAAGCTGCATCTCAAATTCAGCACCTGGCATCCTCCGGCAAGCCGGGAAGTCACCACGGTTTGGATTCCCATGTTGGAGGAACTCAAGAAACGAAGCAACGGTCGCATCACGTACACCATGTATGCGGGCGGCGCGCTCGGCAAGGGTCCGGAACATTTCGATATCGTGAGGAAAGGCCTGTCTGACATGGGGTATTTCACCGCCACGTGGACTCCTGGCCGTTTTCCTCTCACGGATGTGCTCTCGTTGGCAGCCTGGGTCGACGGAAAAGACTTGGCTACGTCGATTGGCAACAAAATGGGTCACGCCATGCTGGACAAGGAATTCCCGGGCGTGAAAGTCCTCGAACTCAACGGATGCATTCAGGCTTTTCTGTGGACTACCAAGCCGGTCAAGACTCTCGCAGACCTGAAAGGTCTCAAGATCCGCTCCCCGGGCGGCATGCAAACGGCGTACATCAAGGCGCTCGGCGCTGAGCCTGTGTTCATGCCGTTGGGAGACGTGTACATGGCTCTGGATACCGGCACCATCGACGGCCTGGTGACCTGTCCTCCCCTGGTTCTCGCTTTCAAGCTCTATGAAGTGGCGAAGTACGGGGTCAAGGCCACCTTCGGGTGCGTGTCCGAGGGCGTAGTCATGAACAAGAAGACGTGGGACAAGACTCCGCCGGATCTCCAGAAGATCATCATGGACGTGGTGGGAAACCCCTTTGCCACGACCCACGGCTTGGACAAGAAGACGTACGCGACGATGATGGATGACCTGAAGGCCAAGGGAGTGACCATCTACGATCTTCCCGACGCTGAAGAAGTAAACTGGTTCAAGAAGTTCCAGGAGGCCACCCGACAATGGGCGGCTGAACTGGCGAAAAAGGGACTCCCTGCAAAAGAAGCAGTGCTCATGTACAACAAGATAGCCGAGCAGATGGGCACCAAGTGTGTCGCGGTTCCGCCTGAGTGGGTGGAAAAGAAGAAATAGAAAGAGTGAAGAGTCAGGAAGCAGATCCGAAGGATCAGAGGTGGCCAATGTTCGGCAAATTCAGGAATATTGTTCAGACGACCACACGCGTGCTGGGCTACGTGGGCATGGCCTTTATCGTTCCGATGATGCTCCTGACCTCGACGGATGCTGCGGGACGGGATCTCATTTCCCGTCCCGTCCGCGGGGCCTTTGAAGTGTCCAGTCTGATGCTTTCTATTTTTGTATTGCTCGGGTTGGCGTATGCGCAACAAATGAAGGATCACGTGCGAGTTACCATCCTGATCGACCGCCTTCCCGTGAAATTGAGCTGTGCCATCACGATGTTCACCACGCTCTTGTGCATGTTCATCGTGGCAGCAATGGCCTGGCAGGGCGTGGTAGTTGCCTGTGAGTCGAGTTCCGTCACTGACATGCTGCGGATTCCGCAGTTCCCCTTCCGGCTGCTCGTGACATTGGGAGGAATTCTCCTGTTTCTCGAATTCCTGTTCGACCTGGTAGACGAAGCTCGGAGGTTTGCCGCATGAGCGTAGATCCGATCCTTGTGGGCATCCTTGGCTCGCTGGGCGTATTCCTCCTGATCTTTCTCGGTATGCCCATCGCTTTTGCCATGATGTTCGTGGGCTTCGCGGGGATCAGCGTCCTGTCCTCGATTGATGCTGCGTTACCGGTCACCGCGAGCACCATGTGGGAGGTAGCCTCGTTCTACCCATATACCGTTATTCCTCTGTTTGTGATTATGGGGTCATTCGCAGGAAGCTCCGGAATGACCACGGAACTGTATTCTTCTTTTGAAAAATGGACACGCCGCGTACCAGGCGGCCTCGCGGTAGCTACCATTGGAGCCTGCGGAGCCTTTGCGGCAGTTTCCGGGTCATCGGTTGCCACTGCTGCCACGATGGGAACCGTGGCTCTCCCCGAAATGGAGCGGTACAAGTACGACCCTCGGCTCTCCACAGGGAGTGTAGCTGCGGGTGGCACGCTCGGCTTCTTGATCCCTCCAAGCATCGGATTCGTGGTGTATGGGATGCTGACCGAGCAATCTATAGGGAAGCTGCTCATCTCGGGTATTTTCCCCGGCATCCTCCTCATGCTGTCCTATGCGTTGGTCGTGGTCATATGGGTGAAAGTGCAACCCCAGGCAGCGCCCATGATCAGCGAACAGGTGAGCTGGAGAGACAAGATCACCGCGGTGAAAGGCGTGAAAGAACCGCTGTTCATCTTCCTGTTCGTCATAGGGGGAATTTACGCGGGATTGTTCACCCCGGATGAAGCCGCTGCAGTGGGGGCCACCACTCTCTTGCTGGTAGCTTTTCTCAAGCGCAAGCTCACCTGGCCGGCTCTCTTCAAGGCAATGACCGAGTCTCTGCGGATTTCTACCATGGTCCTGATGCTGGTTGCCGGGGCCAATGTGTTCAGCTACTTTATGGCTCTGTCCACGATTCCTGTACAGGCAGCAAACTGGGTAACCGCTCTCAAGGTTTCGCCGTACGTCATTCTTACGATGATCCTGGTGATTTACCTGTTGTTGGGGTGCTTCCTGGATGCCATATCCATGATGGTGCTGACCCTGCCTGTGGTGTTTCCCATTGTCCTGGCACTCCATTTCGATCCCTTGTGGTTCGGAGTTGTGGCAGTGCTGATGATGGAAGCGGGCTTGATCACGCCGCCCATGGGGCTCAATCTCTTTACCGTGGCAGGGGTAGCCAGAGGAATCAGTCTCGAGACCATCATAAAGGGCGCAACACCGTTTCTGTTGGCCATCATCGTGGTGGCGATCCTGCTGACCGCGTTCCCCCAGATCGCCCTATTCTTGCCGCGCATGATGAAGGGGTGAACTCCCATGACCTGGAGTGTCACAACGAACCATGAAAATGGCACCCTGTCCAGCGTCCGGCGGGAGCTGGCAAGTGCCTGAAGTCCTTGGGGATGGGGGTTTGGGGGAAGGCCCTTCTTTCAAGAAGGGCCTTCCCCCAAAAATGCATTTTCATAGGAACACGCAGAACAGCATTAGGGCGATTCCCTCCCCGCGGGAACACCCGGAAAGAGACCGGGGAGCACGGCTTATACCGATTCGTTTGCAAACGAGTAAGACGGCAGGGCTGGAGCTCTCCCGAGCGAAGTGATGAGACGGCTCCGCGTAGTCCGTAGCCAAGGGGATACCCAGCCTGAAAGTAGGGCAAGTTGTACGGAAAGAAGCGAATCCGTATCACACGATCTAGGCATTCTTGATAAGATGAGTATTGATCTGTGCCTAGCCGGTTACGATCAATTCAATACGTGAAAAATCCGCGCCATTGAGAAGGAGATGCAGTCGAATGGCCTTATTACCGGAAGTCAAATCCAACTACGGAAAATTGAAACTACTGATTGGAGGCGAGTGGGTCGATTCCACCTCGACCCAGGTTCATGAAACCGTTAACCCAGCCACAGGCGCGGTCATCGCTCAGTATCCCACCGCCACCAAAGCGGAAGCACGCGCAGCAGTGGAAGCAGCACAGCAGGGCTTCCAAGCCGTCAGGAGCATCCCTTTGCGCGAGCGCGCGAAGATGCTCTTTGACATGCGCCAGCGGTTCGAGGAACATTTTGACGAGCTTACACGCGTCCTCACCCAGGATCACGGCAGGACCATCAAGGAGTCAATCGGCTCGGTGCGCCGCGTCATAGAAAACATTGAGTCTGCATGCTCTGCAGCGTACGGACTGGCTGCCCGCAATGAGCATCTTGACGACCTGGCCAACGGAATCGACATGTGGCTCACGTGGGAACCGGTGGGAGCCTTTCTCATCGTCACACCGGGCAACATTCCCATGCATGCGTGGTCTTCTTTTGTGCCGTACGCACTCGCAGCAGGTTGCTCGGTGGTGGTCAGCCCCAGCCGACAGGATCCTGTGGCAGCGGAGTATGTTTGCCGCGCCGCACTGGAAGCCGGTTGGCCCAAGGGCGCGATCAACTTGATCCACGGGGGACGGGAAATCAATAAATACATTTTGGAGCAGCCGGAAATCCAGGGGCTCGGCTTCATCGGCTCCACCCAGGCCGGTTGGGACCTCTTCAAGCAATGCGGCGATCTTGGCAAGAATTGTTCCATCAATGGCAACGGTAAGAATAGCGTGGTCATCATGCCAGACGCGGACGTGAAGACCATCATTCCTTACGTGCGCCAGGGTTGCTTCGGCATGACCGGCCAGCGATGCCTCGGCTCGGATAACGTGATGGTCGTGGGCGGAATCTACGATGAATTCAAGCAGAGGCTCTCGGACATGGCCGGCTCGATCAAGCTGGGGTACGGCCTGGATCAAGCCACAGACATGGGCCCGTATTGCTCTGCAGGGGGCCGCGACAAGGTGGCTGCATGGGTAGAGCGAGGCTTGGCTGCAGGCGCGACCATGGTGCGTGACGGCCGGATTCCTTCAGGCCAAGGGGGCAAAGGCTTCTTCATGGGCCCCACGGTCATCGAGAACGTCAACCCGGACATGGACATTGCCAAAGAAGAGGCGTTCGGCGCGGTGGCTTCCCTGATTCGTGTGGGGAGCCTGGAAGAAGCCATTCATCTGATCAACACGAAGACGGATTTGGGCCATTCCGCGTGCATCATGACAGAAAGCGGTCGCAACGCGCGTAAGTTTGCGCGGGAAGTCGTGGTGGGCAATGTGGGCATCAACGTGGGGGTGCCGCAGCCCTATGCATTTTTTCCTTTGGGATCCAAGCGCAAGTCTTTTTTCGGCGGAGCCAAGAGCCGGATGGCTTCCATGAGAATGTTCCTGGACGAGAAAACCGTGACGGCCCGGTGGGTATAATGTGTACAGGAGAGACTGCGCCGCACGGGACGGGCTCCTAAACGAGATTCTCAAGACGGATCGCTTTGTTGCGAGAGACGCCAGGGGAGCCTGTAGTTGATGTATGAGTGGTAAGGCTCATGCGGCACTGGAGCGGAGTCTCTCCATGAGCCGATCGGTCGCGCTCCGGAATTTTCCGGATCGTGGCACGTGCAAGAACCGACGCGGTCATTGATACGCGCGAAAGGTGACGCGGTGAAGATAACGTTTCAACTCAATGGCAAGACGGTTTCGCTCGAAGTCAGGGCCTCTGATTCGGCTCTGTCGGTGCTCAGAGATCAGCTGGGGCTCACTGGAACCAAAGAAGGATGCGGAATCGGTGAATGTGGGGCATGCACTATTGTGGTCAACGGGTTGGCAATTGACTCGTGTCTCATGCTCGCGGGCCAATTGGACGGCAGAAACGTGGAGACCGTAGAAGGACTGGGGACCGGTGAGTCCTTGCATCCGCTTCAGGAGAAATTTCTCTCCCACGGGGCGGTCCAGTGCGGTTTTTGCACTCCAGGAATACTCATGTCGACAAAAGCGTTGCTGGACAAGAATCCTGGTCCTCAACGCAAGGACATTGTGGAAGCGCTTTCGGGAAATCTCTGCCGTTGCACCGGGTACGCGCAGATCGTGGAAGCAGTGGAAGATGCTACCCTCGACGCGAGGCCATGCCGCTCAGGTAAACCGGGGAAACGGGAGCCATGAGATCTCAATTCGCCTACTTTCGCCCCGAGTCTTTGCCTGAGGCCTTGGAATTCCTCGCGCGACACGGTTCCCGCGCATCGGTGATTGCGGGAGGAACGGACCTGATGATCAGCATCAGGGACGGCAGTATGAAGAGCGATCATGTCATGGACGTGTCGCGGCTGGAGGAATTGCGCGCCATAACCCTCACTGAGGAAGCCCTGTTCGTGGGCGCTGCGGTCACGTACACGGAATTGGTCGCCAGTGAAGTGGTGGCGAAGAATGCTCCTGTGTTGGCTCTGGCAGCCCGGCAGGTGGGGAGCCTCCAGATTCGTAATGTGGGCACTTTGGGCGGGAACGTGGCCCATGCCTCACCTGCCGCGGACAGCGTGCCGGCAATGGTGGCGCATGACGGCTGCGCGATGATTCAAAGCGCTTCAGGAAATCGGGTTGAGCCTTTGGACGGCTTCATTTCAGGTCCGTATGCGACGAATCTGCAATCTGACGAACTCATCATCGGATTCCTTCTGAAGCCGCTGCCGGATTATCGGTACGAATTCCAGCGGGTGGCAAGGCGCCGGGCGCTGTCAGTGGCTCGTATCAACGCGGCTGCGGTGGCAAGGACGGACAAGGACGGAGCAGGTACGGACGTGAGACTGTCCGTGGGTTCCATCATGCCTCGTCCCTGCAGGATGACCGCGGCGGAAAATCACTTGAAGGCTGCGGTCCCCGAGACAGGGGTGATCCGTGAAGCTGCGGAGATCGTTTCCCAGGAGATGATACGGCAGAGTGGAATTCGCGCTTCAACCGAGTACAAGCAGCCCGCTGTGGAGGGGCTGGTGGTAAAAGTCCTTTCGCGAGTGCTTTTGTCCCATGAATGAGAAACCTCTGAAAAATATCGGCCGCAACGTTGTGAGAATCGGCGCGCGGGAACGGCTCACCGGTGAGGCGAGATTTGCCGCGGATATACGCATGAAAGATGCGGTGACGCTGATGGCGTTGCGCAGTGATCGGCATCACGCGACAATCGTTGACATTGATGTGTCTCTTGCCCTGAACATTCCTGGCTGCGTGGGGGTTCTCACGTCCAAAGATATTCCCGGCCGCAACCGGCTCGGAATCATCAATAAAGATCAGCGGTTACTCGCGGATGACAAGGTGAGGTGTATGGGGGAGGCTGTCGCACTCGTCGCGGGAGAAACTCCTGAAGCCGCGGAAAGGGCCCTCAACGCTATTCGCGTGGTGTATCAAGATTTGCCGGCAGTGTTCGATGTGGAAGCAGCGCTGCGACAGGGTGCCCCTCTCATCCACGAAAAGAGCAACATGCTTGGCAGGCGTGTGATCATGCGCGGTAGTCCGGATGAGGCTTTCAAGAGGGCGCATGTGGTGGTGGAACGCGTGTATACCACCACCTTCATCGAGCACACGTACCTGGAACCCGACGCTGGCCTCGCGTATGTGGATACGGACGGGACCGTGGTGGTGTACGCATCCACGCAGAATCCTCATTACGATCAGAAGGATGTGGCAGGGCTCCTGGGGCTGGACGAGAGCACGGTGCGCATCATCCAGGCAGCCACGGGCGGCGGGTTTGGTTCCGAAACTGGATCTCAACGTGCAAGGATTTCTGGGGCTTGCCGCGTACCTGTTCAAGAGGCCGGCAAGAATGGTGTATACGCGGGAAGAAGCCTTTCTCTGCACGGCCAAGCGCCATCCCATGAAGATCTTCTATAAGAGTGCTGCTGACAAGGAGGGGAGGCTACTTGCCGTAGACGTGCGTATCGTCGGCGACACAGGAGCGTACGCGTCGTACGGTCTTGCAGTGGTAAGCAGATCTGCTGCCCACGCGACAGGCCCGTACGAGGTGCCGAATGCACGGATCGAGTCGGTATTCGCGTACACGAACAACCCGATGGCAGGGGCAATGCGAGGGTTTGGAGTGCCTCAGATGGCCTTTGCTCATGAATCCCAAATGGATCTGCTGGCCGAAGCGCTTGGCATCAGCCCTCTGGACATAAGACTCAACAATTGTGTGCGCATCGGCTCATTGACTGCCACAGGCCAGGAATTGAAAGCCAGTGTGGGCATCGGTGCAACTTTGGAAGCAGCGGCCCCGCATTTTCTCCAAGAGCCGCGCCCCCGACCGGCCCGGAAGGCCCGTACGTGCGGCGGGGCAGGGGGATCGCGTGCATGATGTACGGCATCGGCAATACCGGCGTGCAAAATCCTTCCACTGCCAGGGTAGAGCTGGATCTTGAGGGGGCAGTTACCCTCTTTACGGGCGCTGCGGATATAGGACAGGGCTCCACCACGGTGCTCGCACAGATTGCGGCAGAGGAATTGGGTTTGCACGCGGAAGACATCCGCATGGTGGTGGCTGACACCCGCTATACCACGTCTGCCGGTGCAACTTCGGCGAGTCGCCAGACGTACATTTCCGGAAACGCGGTCTGTGACGCGGTGAAAAAGCTCAGGAGGCTGCTCCTTACCGAGGCCGCTTCCCTCTTGAAGAGCAACCGATCTGACCTAGTGCTCGCGGACGGAAAGGTGCGTTCGCTCAAGGATTCGTCGCAAGAAGTGACCTTTGCGCGTATTGCTCGTCGCGCGCACAAGACAGGCTTGCCGCTGGAATGGCAGGGCTATTTCGATCCGGACACCACTCCGCTGGACCCGGAGACCGGGAAGGGGGTACCGTATGCCACGTACGCGTTTGCGACCCATGTGGCTGACATAGAGGTGGATCTGCTCACCGGAGAAATAAAGGTACTCAAGGTGGTTGCGGCCCACGATGTGGGCAAGGCAGTGAATCCTCAGAGCGTGCGAGGACAGATTTGTAGCGGCGTCGCCATGGGCATGGGATTTGCTCTCATGGAAGAGTTCGTGCCCGGCAAGACCGAATCCATGAAGGATTATCACATCCCCACCTGTGCGGATGTGCCGGAAATAGTCTCCATTATCGTCGAAGATCCCGAGCCGACCGGCCCGTACGGTGCCAAAGGAGTCGGAGAGCCTGCGCTGATCCCTACTGCCCCTGCGATCCTGAACGCACTGGCCGATGCACTGGGCGTACGGGTGTACCGATCTGCCCGCCAACCTGGAGCGGACCCTGAAAGCCGCGTCCGTGAGAGGATCGTAAAGGAAACACGGGAAACCCCTGGTAGCAAAGGGCTGGCCTCGGAACTTTGAGTTGACTGGATTCCCGCTTCCGCGGGGATGGCAGGTGGTGGCCCTGGCGAATGGGCCGGCCCTTTGGGGAGCGGCCCTGAGAAAGGAAGCTCTGCACGAACGTGCAAAGGGATCTGCACACGCGGTTCGCACAGTCACACGGGACTGATCGTTTCGCGGGAGAAAAGTTTCTGTCAAGCCTAGGCCTCGATGCCATCTGAGGCCTTGCTGCACTATACCCATAATCAATGGAGGTCCACATGGCCAACGTGTTGATCAAGAATATCGGGACGCTGGTGAGCGGCGATCTTGCCAATCCGATTCTCAATGCAGACTCTCTCCTGATCCAGGACGGAAAGATTGCCAAGGTCGGCACGTTAGCCGAGTGCTCGTCTGCCACGGCGGACACGGTCGTAGACGCGGACGGGAGCACGATCACCCCTGGGCTCATAGACTCGCATTGCCATGTGGTCTTGGGGGATTTCACTCCCCGTCAGAATCAATTGGGGTTCCTGGAGAGCGAGGTTCACGGCGGCGTCACGACGATAATCTCGGCCGGTGAAGTCCACCTGCCCGGACGGCCGAAAGATCCTGCCGGTACCAAGGCCCTTGCGATACTCGCGGCCAAGTCTTTTGCGAACTTCAGGCCAGGCGGCGCGAAAGTGATCGGCGGCGCGGTAATCCTGGAAAAGGGCCTTACGGAGCAGGACTTCGACGAGATGGCCAGAGAGGGAGTGAGGATCGTGGGGGAGATCGGTCTGGGTTCCGTGAAATCCCCGGAAGACGCTGCTCCCATGGTCCGGTGGGCAAAGAAGAACGGCATGGTGGTGATGATGCACACGGGTGGCACGTCCATACCTGGCAGCGACACCGTCACCGCAGCCCAGGTGATCGCGTGTGACCCGCACATAGCCTGCCACGTGAATGGCGGCCCCACCGCGGTTTCGCCGGAAGAGATCCGAAGGCTCGTGACCGAAACGTCGTATACCTTGGAACTCGTTCACTGCGGAAACCCCAAGGCAATGGTGGAAGCGTTGCAACAGGGACTCGCGCACCATGCGCTCGACCGTTTCATCATCGGCAACGATGCTCCTTCCGGAACCGGCGTCGTGCCTCTTGGAATTCTCCGGGTCATCTGCATGGCAGGTTCCTTGACCGACGTGAGCCCTGTACAGGCTCTTTGCATGGCAACCGGCAATACGGCCAAAGTGTTTGGCCTGGACACCGGTTTCGTCAAAGAGGGGCTGCCCGCGGACTTGGTAGCCATGGACGCTCCGATGGGATCAGTGGGTAAGGACGCCCTTGACGCAATCGAAGCCGGTGACGTGCCCGGGGTTTCTATGGTGATGATTGATGGGAAAATACACGTCAAAGTGAGCCGAAACACTCCTCCTGCCAGGAGGAAGGCAAAGATCGCTTGAGCAGAACGGGCATATACCTTACCGCTGCGAAGTCACTTCCTTGAAAGCGCACTCGTTTGAAGCGCATGGAGAAGGACGACCATTCGCCGTGCCTGTTCAGTAAAGGGCTGAGTGAAGCAAAGATGCAGGTCAGAATCGAAAAGTGCCAGGGTTGTGGGGCTTGCGTGAGCGATTGCCCTCAATCCGCGATAAAGCTTGTCAAGAGGAAGGCATCTATCGGCGACGCGTGCTCGGAGTGCGGCGCGTGTCTGAAAGTATGCCCAGAAGACGCCCTGTTCCCGGAAGATGCGCCCTGGCCGAACTCGGTTTCGTGCGACGCGTGTCCCATCGGTTGCCGCATCAAGGAAGGGTACACCGGAGCATGTCAGCGTTTCATCAATCGAGCCGGGGCGCTCGAACGCACGATTTCGCTGAAATCTTTCGAGGAAATTAGGCAGTATGCCGGTCCGGACTGGGACCCGGTCATCCGCCAGCCCCTCATCACCGGTATCGGTGCGGGCACTACCTATCCTGACTGTAAGCCTGCTCCTCACGTGGTCCAGTCCACGGTGGATGGCATCGACGTGGTGACGGTGGTCACCGAGGCGCCCCTGAGTTATTCCGGCATCAAGGTAAAAATCGATACTGACACCACCATAGGCGAGGAAGGAGCGCCGATCTTTTTCCGAAAGAAGAAAGTAGGGCACCTTACCACAGAAGAATACGGCTCCAAGATGCTCTCTCTGGGCGGTGCCAATCTGCTTACCGGCACCGACGGTCTCGCCACTGCCCGGCTCGTGTCGGACCTGGCAAATCGCAGGCGGGTCAAGCTTCGCATCGAAGGGGGTACCCGCCTGGAAGTGCAGGTCGGTACTCAGCCGGTCATAGACGGGAAAACAGATGAGGTAATGCGGGTGGGATGCGGAAGCGCGACTCTGGGGCTTTTTGCGCACGTGTTCAAAGACGTGGCAGATGAGGTCATCGTGCTGGACTCTCACCTCACCGGACTCATGAGCGAGCACGCGGCCGGGGTGTACGTGGGTGCAAAACCCAGCGGGGTGCACCTGAATTTCAGACGGAGCACGCCGGGCCGGTACTTCGGAGACCACGGCAAAGGTTGGGGCGGTACGTCGATTACCGATCCCCGGGACATCATTCAGTCTGTGGATATGACATTGGCAGCGAACCAGGCA
The DNA here is from genome assembly GCA_963760985.1 of uncultured delta proteobacterium. Classification (GTDB taxonomy): domain Bacteria; phylum Desulfobacterota; class Desulfomonilia; order Desulfomonilales; family Desulfomonilaceae; genus JACRDG01. Next base: position 377,449 of record CAVXFM010000010.1, read on the forward strand.
TGACCATCCTCGTTACCGAGACGACCGGCAGGCACGCAGTGCTTCTTCGGGTCAACTCTGACGGTGCGGTCGAGGAAATTTCCATGAACGCTCCAGTGCAACTAGCGGTTGCCGCATTGGCCGACACCTGCCAGGAAGCGAGAGTTTCCGCGGTGTACTGCGGTGGCTCGGGTGGAAGCGCGCGTGCAGGCGTTACCCGTTATCCCATAAAGCTGACGCGAGCGGTGCACACGATGAAGGCCAAGCTGACGGTCGGAGGGGCTCCGACTTTTGTACTGCCCGGAGGCGGGATCAACTTTATGGTGGATGTGGAAAAGGTGATGCCTGGTGCGTTCACGTGGGTTCCCACTCCGGCTACTGTCTGCCCGGTGGAATACACGATGACTTTGGACGACTTCCGTGCCATGGGAGGGCACGAAGAGGCCATCAAGCCGTTCCTGCCGAGGGATTAAACCGATTCTCGTTCTCATGAAAATGCATTTTCGGGGGAAGGCCCTTCTTGAAAGAAGGGCCTTCCCCCGAACCCCCATCCCCAAGAACTTCAAGCACTTGCCAGCTCCCGCCGGTCGCTGGACAGGGTAGCATTTTCATAGTTCGTTGTGACCCTCCAGATCACGGGAGTTCACCTATCTGAGGCCGCAAGGCTGTGGGTCTCCTGAGCGCAGCAATGAGACGGCCTTGCGTCGTCCGTAGCGAAGGGGGCCCCAGCCATTAGCCTGCGCCAAGTGATGCATTCAGAAGCGGATCGGTATGAGGAGGCTGTGGCGCCTCTAGTGCTCTCGACAAAGGGTCCGTCTCAGGAATTCCCGAGGCTCGGACGATTATGTCAGTCCACGTCCAGCACCTGGCGGATTTGTTGGAGCAATTGCTGCAATCTGAAGGGCTTGCGGACAAACCCCTTGGCGCCGTACTCAAGGCATTGGGTTACGGACGCGTCCGCTGAAAATCCGCTTGCGATAAGTACTTTGGCTTGTGGGTGGTGCTTGAGAAGTTCCCTCAGACATTCTACTCCACCCATCTCTGGCATGATCAGGTCGAGGATGACCAGTGAAATCCTTTCGTGTTCTTGCTCGCAGACCTCTAACGCTTCTTTGCCGTTGCGTGCCTCCAGAACCGTGTACCCTGCCTTGGTGAGAATACGATTCCCCAACTCCCTGACAAACTCCTCATCATCAACCATCAAGATGGTCTCTGTGCCCGAGCCGGGGATAATCTCAATTCTTTCCATTGCAGTGGTCTCCTGCCGCGGCAACGCGGGCAGCCAGACTTTGAAGGTCGTGCCTCTGCCCATTTCGCTTTCGCACCTGACGTGTCCGTGGTGCTGCTGGACAATTCCGTACACCATGGCGAGTCCCAGGCCTGTGCCGCGCCCCAATTCCTTGGTGGTATAGAAAGGTTCGAATACGTGTTCGATGGTCTCCGGAGCCATGCCATGACCTGTGTCGGAAACCGACACCAGCACGCATTCTGCCAGCTTGGGTCCCACTGCAACTCCACAATATTCCTCGTCAAAGGCTGTGTTTCTCGTCTCGATGGTCAACGTGCCGCCATCCGGCATCGCATCGCGCGCGTTCACTGCGAGGTTCATGAGAACTTGTTCCATTTGGGTCTGGTCTGCATGTACCGCGCGAGGTCGCCCGACAAATTAAGCCTGATCTCAATCATTTTAGGAATAATCCGTCGTAGAAGGCCCTCCACCTGAAGTATTTGCTGGTTGAGGTCGAGAGGGACGAGTTTGGGTTCCACCTTTCTGCTGAACGTGAGCAACCTCTGAACCAGTTCCGCTCCATTTCGCGCTGCTTGGAATATTTTCGAAAGATCTGCGAAATCCGGATCCTGCTTGCCTTTTTCTTGGAGCAGGAGTTCCGAGTAGCCCAAGGTCACCTGGAGCAGGTTGTTGAAGTCATGTGCTATCCCGCCTGCGAGGGTCCCCACAGCTTCCATCTTTTGAGCCTGCAAGAGTTGCTGTTGCAGCGAGACCTCTTTGGTCACATCACGCTTGACGGCCACGAAACTTACTATTCGCCCCGCGTGATCCTTGATAGGGGATATGGTCGCTTCTTCTTCGAACAACGTCCCATCTTTCTTCCGGTTGATCAGGTGGCCTTTCCACACGTTCCCGCGAGTAATGGTCTCCCACATGCTTTTATAAAAGGCGTCGTCCTGTTTGCCGCTCTTGAGGATGCGCGGGTTGTTCCCTACAGCCTCTTCCGAAGAGTACCCGGTGGTCCGTTCAAAGGCAGGATTTACATACAGTATGGTGCCCTTCGCGTCGGTTATTTCGATTGTCTCCACGGCTTGTTCAACTGCCGTTGCCAAACGGAGACGGACTTCGTCAGATTTCTTGCGCTGGGTGATGTCCGCAATTACCCCAATGGTGGCGAGGTGCTGGCCCGCTTCATTTCGAATGGCCGATGCCGAAAGGTCTCCCCAGACAATCGCCCCGTCCTTTCGCACATAGCGCTTTTCCAGTCGGTAGTTGTCACACTCGCCCCGGACGAGGGACTCATTCATTTCCGCTGATACGACAAGATCCTCCTGATGGGTAACGTCAAGTATGGCCAGGGTAAGGAGTTCTTCGCGGCTGTACCCAGAAAATCCGCGAGCGTGGCATTCGCCTCGATAAATCGCCCCTTGCCATCCACCAGGTCAATTCCTACCGCCGCATTGCTGAACGTGGCGCGATACTTTTCTTCGCTCTGCCGCAGAGCTTCCTCCGCATGCTTACGCTCGGACACATCGGTAATTGCCGCGATCACCCCCTTCCCGAGATCAGAGGGGTCCAAGGCAGTGACTCGGACGACTCCGTCGAAAACGGTCCCGTCGCGGCGCTTCAGTTTGCATCGGCTTCGCTCACTACGCTGGTTTCGAGTCCTTGATAGAGCGCCCTTTGCAAGACCTCATATTCCTCCTGTGACTCATAGAGCATGCGGGTCTTCTGACCTACGTATTCCTTGTTGTCCGTATACCCGAACATCCTTGTCCACGCTTCGTTGACCCACTGAATTTTCCTGTCCCGGTGCAGGCCGATCCCGTGGGGCACGGCAGCGAGAATACTCTCCAACATCCGTTCGCTGTCCCGAAGAGCGTCTTCAGCCTCTTTCCTGTGTGTAATGTCTTCCATCACCGCTTGACATCCCTTCAGCCAACCCTCTTCGTGGAGGAGCGGCGTCAGGAGTATCTAAGGTACAAGGTCTTTCCCCATTTGCTCGTGTACGGTAATTGCGCCTCGATAAGCGCTCCAGTCTCCATGCAGCGAGAAAAGACATCAGCCAGGCCTGCATCGACCAAAGGTGGAAACGAAAGCATGTTGATGGATTTCGTCGCATCGGCCGAAGGCGAGCCCAGGATTTCCAGCAGCTTTCGATTCACTTCGAGGATTCGACCGTTTCTGTCGACGGAGAGGACTCCTACGGGAGCCTTATCCACGAGGAGACGGTACTTTTTCTCCGATTCCTGCAAAGCGAGTTCTGCACGCCTTCTTTCTGTGTCATCACTGAACACGGCAACCACTTCTCCCGATGGCAGCTTGCAGACCAGATTTTCGGTCCATACCTCGAGGTGTGCGTCTCGATATTCCTTGATGGGATGGTGCGCCGGCTGTCCTGTCTGCCACGTGGCTTTCAGCACATCGAACAGGCCGAATTCTTTGATGGAGGGAAACGCCTCGGTAACCCTTTTCCCGACCGCCCGGTCCCGAGGCATCCCGGTTATCATCTCAGCAGCCCTGTTGAAATCAACAATGGTGAAGTCTTCCCCTTCGTTGACGGCCTCATAGATGGCCACTCCGTTACTGATGTTTTCAAAAAGAGTCCGATAGCGTTCCTCACTTTCACCCAGGGACTCTTCGGATTGTTTCCGGATAGTAATGTCGAGAAACGTTCCGGTCATGCGTAAAGGCTTGCCGTCAGGATCCCGTTCCACGACCATCCCTCGGGAGAGAATCCATTTCCAATTCCTCTGCCGTGTGGAGAGTCGGTACTCAGCTTCGTAGGAATCGGTGCGATTTTGCAGGTGTTCGTTCAAGGTCCCCAAGGCTCCGGCTCTGTCATCCGGATGGAGAAGCTTCTCCCAATTGCTGATGCATGGCTCAATTTCTCCCGGTTCATAGCCCAGCATCTCTTCGGCCCGCCGGTTAATGACGACACTGCCTGTGGTCACGTTCCAGTCCCATAGACCGAGGTCAGCGCCTTTCAGCGCAAGGTCCAATCTCTGTTCACTTTCGCGCAGAGCTTTTTCTGCTCGTTCACGCTCCCTTATCTCCTTGCGGAGTTTTGCATTTGCCTTGACCAGGTCAGCGGTTCGGGTCTTCACCCGTCTTTCGAGGTTATCCTGGGCCTGGCGCAATGCCTCTTCCATCCTCTTGCGTTGGGTAATGTCGTGTGAGATACCCAGAATCCCGACCGGCTTTCCCGCGCCATCCCGAAGGAAGGTGGTTCTGATCTCGGACCACCGTGTGGACCCGTCCTTGTGGTATCGTTCTATTTCTTCAGTTCGAGAACGGTGGGTATCCCGATGTCCTGCCGCCTCCGACGCCATCTCTTCCTGAAGAGCGTTGATGATCCTCTGCCGTGATTCCGGTGTCAGGCCGTCAAGCGGGTGCGTAGACATGACCTCTTCAACCGTGTAACCGAGCACTTGGGTCACTGCCGGACTCACATACGTAAATCGAAGGTCCAGGTCAACCGTCCAGATGGTATCCCTGACGGTCTCCACCAGCGCCCGGTATTTTTCCTCGCTGCGTCGCAACGCGTTCTGAGATTCCCTCATTTTCAGGAGTGACGCGACCCGCACTTGCAGTTCCATCCTGTCGATCGGCTTGGATATGAAATCATTCGCTCCCGCGGCGACGGCTTTAAGACGATCTTCTTTACCCGTGAGCGCGGTAACCATCACGACAGGGATATCTCCGCAATCGGAGCGATTTCGAATTCGCCGTGTCACTTCATATCCGTCAATGCCGGGCATCAGGACATCAAGGAGAACAAGATCGAACGAGGAGTTCAGCTTCTCGAGACCCCGAGGGCCGTCGCTCGCGCACTCTGTCTGGTACTCGAGAGATCTCAGCATGGCTTCTAAGAGAGAACGGTTTCGCTCGTCGTCATCTATGATGAGAATACGCTTCGAGTGATTCATCATCACCCTCCATTCGGCTTGGTCTCGAAAAGTGCTTTCAAACGAGAACGATCAGCTTTCCGGCGGACATCGGGAGTCGAACCACGGTGCGCACTTTCAGGAAGAATGGCCTGTGCGATAGGGCAAGGTTCCCCCATTTCTCGCAGGGCAGGGCCGTCGAATCTTCATTCGCTATCCCTCCCGCTATCCCTCAAGAGCCTGAACTTGTTACCTATAGGGTTTGGCCACAGGCACATTTCACTTTGTTCCGGTTCAGACAATTCGTTGGCACAATTGGCGATGCTTCCGGACTCGAGCGTTCAGGAGCCCGCACCAGTTATTTATGAAGGCGTTTCCTGCACAATAACCGCAGGGGAGCGTTCCTTCCGTGTGGGGCAGTCGGCGGACAAGCGATAATGGAGCATGTTATGCGGAACGAGATTTGCGGTCAAGCAATTGTTGGGTCCCCAGTCGCACCGGAGACACTGCTGATGAGGCTGCCGAAATCCATCTTTTCGGAACCATCTCTCGTTTACTCCGAGCCATGCAAGGCGAAAGATCGTCCGTGTAGGGGATCCTCTTCGCGCGAACCGTGTCTTGTTTTTTCCGCTATGGACATCACCGGCATGAACGTGGAGGCACAATTGGAGGTTCCCAAAACCCGATCAGAGAGGTTTTGCAGGAGGAACGTCACCTTACAGCGTTCCTGAAATGGGGGAAAGAAACATCCTGTGTCGCAAGTGTGTGGCTTCATGTGGAGGCCCGATCCTGGCACTTGGCTCGCCCCTGTCATCCGGTCGCGCTGCCTTTTGCCGCGGGGAGGCCTGGAGAGAGATGCATGTGGCAAGAGGGAAGAGCGATCACCCCACACCACGTTCAGGGCCTGGGCTCTTGTCTCCTTTTGATCCTAGGACGTGGAATCCTCCTGTTTGCAGGGCAGAAGACGCGCCAAAGGCCAACTGGGAGCCCTGCCGTTCGGCACTTGCGTCCCGCGTCGCGGTGTCATCGTCCCTGACTTCATCCCGGATGCGGCGAATCTGCGGCACAAGACTGAAGAAATAATCGAGTATCCTGGAATCAAAGGACCTTCCGCGGTAGGCGTTCATCGTTCTCAGCGCACTTTCCTCGGAGAGCGCAGGCCGCCATGTCTGGTTGTGCACGAGTGTGTCGTATGCATCGGCAACCGCGGCAATGCGAGCAGGTTCCGGAATGCGAGGACCCGATAACCGATTGGGATAACCGGAACCATCCCACTGCTCGTGGTGAGACGCGGCGATGTCTTGAGCCATGCGTATCACAGGAGACCGGGAGCCTGCGAGGATCCGAGAACCGATCACCGTGTGGGCTTTCATGATTTCGTTTTCTTCCGGAGTGAGTCGTGCCGGCTTGAAAAGGATGTGCTCCGGAATCCCTGCTTTACCGATGTCGTGCAACGCGGCCGCGAGCCGGATATGCTGGACCACCTCATCGTCCCACAGGAGATACTTCGCGATGAGAGCCGAATACAAACCTACTCGCCATGCATGTGCTACCGTCTCATTGTCACGGCTGCCCGCGGTGAGAAGTAACCGCAGCACCATCTCCTCTGCCATTCCTGTAAAAGTCTCCTTCTTTTCGGTGACCTGCTGGGAAAGTGCTTTCTCATTATTCCGGTTCTCAATCATCAGCCGGCGCCGCTCAAGAGCGTTCGCGACACTTATGACCACATCGTTCTGTTTGAAGGGCTTGGTGATGTACCCGAATGCGCCAAGTTGGAAGGTCATGAGAGCCGTGTCCACATCGTCCACTCCGGTTTCCATGACCACCGCAACTTCACGGAACTGGCTATTGATGAAGGTGAGCAAGTCCATGCCCGACATCCCCGGCATGGTGAGGTCCACGAGTACGAGCTCAAAGGGTTCGGATTGCAGCATGTCTATTGCCTGCTCCGCGCTTGTGACGGTCCTGCACGTGTGGCCTACCGCTACCAAGCACCGGAACAAAATTTCACATATTTCCGGTTCGTCATCCACGATGAGAATCTTTGCTACTGCGCATTGGTTCACCGCGATCCTCCCTGCAAAGAAAAGGCCGCTCCACCACGCCACCCCCACGAGGAATCGCACACCGGGCTGAGGCTCCCTATCCATGCGGACCTTGCAACTCTTGCATTCTCCTGGGAAGCGTTCCGATCATGAGGAATCATTCCCCGGCTCGATCCGAAGCGGACAGGAAGAACGCGTGGCGTTTGGAAAAAACGCACACGGTCGGGGATGCGACAGAGATTCATGAAACCCCCTCCTCGTACGGCGCGTCGCAACCGGTTTGAGGCCTGATGTCTCGGCCGCAAGACAGCCCTTGAACTCCGTGTCGCGTCGTTACGCTCTCTTCGGGGAGTTCAACCTGAGCCGTATGTCCTCTGCCAGGGACCGTGGTGAAGGCGTTCGGCAGAGATCGTGGTGGAAGCAGGTCTTCAATAGTGTCAAACAGGGCGCTAGATTTGATGGGTTTGGACACATACGCGTCCATGCCTGATTCCAGACAACGCTCCCGATCACCCTTCATCGCGTGAGCAGTCATGGCTATCACAGGAACATGATTGCCGCTGATCTTTTCTCGGTCCCTGAGCGCTCGCGTAGCTTCGAGTCCGTCCATTTCAGGCATCTGCACATCCATGAAGATCAGATCGAACCGCTCTTTCTCGGTGACAGAGAGCGCTTCCCTGCCGTTACACGCGAGCGAGACTGAATGTCCCATTTTCTCCAGCATCCTTGTGGCGAGTTTCCTGTTGACCGGATTGTCCTCCACGAGAAGGATACGCAATTGACGTTTGCTTTTTCTCAAGGTGTGCCGCGTGAAAAGGCTCGGCGGGCAAGCCTCGGTCGTGGGGTTTGCCAGGGTAAGGCAAATGGCGTCAAAGAGTTCCGACTGTCTAATCGGTTTGCGAAGGTATGCGGCAATACCTGCACTCGCACACCTTTCTGCGTCCCCGCGCTGACCTGCTGACGTGAGCATGATGAGTGTCGTTCCCGCGAGATCGCGGTTCTGTGTGATCTGCACGGCCAAGTCGAATCCGTCCATGTCCGGCATGAGGTAATCAATGAGAGCCAGGCCGAAATGCTTGCCTTCCTTTTGTGCCGCATGCATGGCCCGTAGAGCGACAGGACCGCTTTCAGCCACAACCACGTCCATGCCCCAGTTGGCGAGGATCTCTCGGAGTATCCGCCTGTTTGTGGCATTGTCATCCACCACGATTGCTCGCAAGGCTTCCAGGTCTGGAGGGACTCTGGTTGTGCGAGGCTTTGCAGGTTTGTCTTGGAGACCGAGAGGAAGGGAAAAATGAAATGCACTTCCCTCACCAAGCGTGCTCTCAAGCCAAATATCTCCTCCGATGAGGCGCACGAGTTTGGAAGAAATGGCAAGCCCGAGACCGGTTCCGGAATATCGTTTGGTCGCTGATGCGTCGCCCTGTTCAAACGCGTCGAAGATTCGTTCTCGTTGGATTTCCGGAATACCGCTTCCTGTATCGGTCACCGTAAAGTGCAGAACAATCTCTTTTTCGGTTCGGGAAGAAAGGTCCGCTTCCACCACGATCTCTCCCGATTCGGTGAATTTCAACGCATTGCCCACCAGATTGACCAATATCTGACGCACCCTCCCGGGATCTCCGATCACTGCGTCAGGGACACTGGGAGGAATGTGACAAGCCAACTCAATGCCCTTCGCGGAAGCCTGTGCGGAGAATGTCGCCACCGTATCGTCTACGCAGTCGCGCAGACTGAAGTCGCTGGAGTACAGCTCCAGTTTGCCCGCCTCCATCTTTGACAGGTCCAGTATGTCATTGATCAGTCTCAACAGAGAGTCGGCCGAAACCTTTGCCGCATCCAGGTATTCCCTCTGCTCCTCACTCAACTCCGTATTCAACGTCAATTCGGTCATGCCGATAATGCCGTTCAGGGGCGTCCGAATCTCATGGCTCATGTTCGCTAGAAATTCACTCTTCGCTCGGCTGGCTTCTTTTGCAACTCGGCTGGCCTCGCTCAGGTCCGTCACGTCTACAAAGGATTCTATCGCTCCTTTTACGACTCCCACTTCGTTTGTGAGCGGGCTGGCATTTCTCAGCACGTTCAGCACACGACCGTCTTTGGAGGTAATGTGGGTGTGTTGCCGAGATATGCGGTCCGATGGTTTCAGCTCAAGAATCGCGCACTCTCCCCGGCTGGATTCCCGGCAAAAGAGCCGGCACGGTCGGCCCTTGATTTCCTCTTTCGAAAAACCGGTGATGAAACTAAACTCTTCATTGACGTCCGTGACTATCCCTCGTGAATCCACGGTGAATATCCCGGTAGCCGCGGTGGAAAGAAGCTTGCGCTGCAATTCGTTTGCCTGACGTAGGTTGGACTCAATCTGTTTCAGCTCGGTAATGTCCAGCACGACTCCTATGAGTCCGGTGACCGCACCGAGGGTGTCGCAGAACGAGGCTTTGTGAATGACTACATTACGTTCAGCGCCTCGGGGATCCAGAAACATGCCCTGTAACACTTGTGCCCCGGGGCGTTCAAGGATTTCTCGATCCCGGGCAGCGTTTTGCTCAGCCAGCGACCTCGGCAGCACGTCATACACGGTGAGGCCGACGATTCGCTCTTTTGGGAGGGAGACCAGATCCGCGAAGGCTTGGTTACAGCCAAGGTACCTGCCGTGCACGTCTTTCCAAAACAGGGGATTGGGAATCGTATTAATGAGCGTTTCCAGAAAACGTATATTCTCACGTAGCTCTAATTCCGCCCGCTTGCGCTCCGTGATGTCCTGGATCACCCCTATGGTGGATTCGTGTTCCCCTGCCGCATCACGGATGCCGGATACGGAGAGTTCGGCCCACAAGGTTCCGCCATCCTTGCGAATATAGCGTTTTTCCATGCTGTACGTGGAGGTTCCTTCGTCGCCCAGAGCAAGAAGGTTCTTTGCCGATGTCTCCAGATCGTCGGAGTGGGTGATGTCGAGGGCGGAAAGTTTCCCCAATTCGGCTTCGCGATACCCCAACATGTGCTGAAGCGCGGAATTCGTTTCCACGAATCGGCCGTCCCTGTCGAGCATGTCGATGCCGACAGCAGCATTGTGAAAGATTGCGCGGAATTTTTGTTCACTGATGCGGAGCGCTTCCTTCACAGCTTCACGTTCGGCAATTTCAGCCCTCAAGTGTTCATTGGCAAGGGACAGCTCCGCAGTACGTTGCTCGACCCGGGTTTCCAGCTCGTCATGAGCTTCGCGAAGGGCCTGCCCTGCCAGGATGCGTTCGTACTCCCGTTGCCGCGAGCGACGCATGCCGATGATAATGCCCAATAAACCAATGACAAATGCGGTTCCAAACGAAAGAACAAGAGTGATGACGCGGCCGCGCTCTTGTTGAACGAATTGTCTCAGGGGAAGCGAAAGACCGAACCCTCCCTGGATGTCGCCAGGTACCTGGCCGCGTGCACGACGCGACACTCAAGGCCATTGCATGCAGTGCGCATGGGTCTCATGAGCCGCAGGTACGGCTCTCCATGGATTTGCGTGAACTCTTGCGCTTCGATGGCTCCGCGTGCAAACTTTTGGAGCGCTGCGGTTTCCCACGTGTCGGCTGCGGCTTCCGGCCGGAGACCGTTCACTCCCACCAGGTGTCCCTTGATTCCGTAAGCCTTGGAGAAGTCTTCCTGGAGCTGGCGAATCATGCAGGCCGGAGCCAGGAGAGTGAGGCGCTTGCCTGCTGTGGTCTGTATATCGTGTTCCGGGCAGTTGTTGAGAGAGGAATTCCGCGGGGTCTCGCGGCTCACGGCCACGTACACCCCCCCGTGAGAAGCTGCCCATAGCCGAAATGAGCGGTCTTTATCCAGGTATGCCCTGGCCACATTGGTCGCGAGTTCGTGGCTGCTTCGATGAATTTCCAGGAAACTCCAGACGAAAGAGACGACTATGAGGATGCTCCAGACCACCACCAGGGCACAGAGGCTCTGACCTAGGCCACAAAATTCCTTCTTGTCAAGTTCTGGGACGGTCATGATTCACCTCGACGGAAATCCCCATGTGTGCCGGTAGTAGGCCAGGTCGTTTCTTCCGCGGATACGCGGTCGATCTCGTAGGAATCGGTAACAGCTTTCCGGCACCGAGGAACCTCAAGCACTTTTTGCCTCGGAGACCTCCTCGCATATCACCACGAAATCGCCCTTGCCCAACTGCATTGCTCGCAGCAGGGCCGCCTTTTCCGATCCATCTTTGGTTATTGCGGTGACAGCAAGCGGTTGCGATTCTGTTGATGCCAAGGTGTGTATGGCGTCGGCCCAGCTCGCGCTGGTCATCCCGTCCTGAAGAGCCTGTCCAAAGGTCGCGCTCAACCATTCCGGAGGAAAGGGAAGGTCGTCAGGAATATAACCAAAGAGTTCCATAAACCTGGGATTAGCGTCCCGGACCGAGCCATCATTGCCGATCAGGATCATCCCCACCGGAACAAACTGGAATAGCTCGCGGAACTTCCGCTTTTCTCGAAGCATCACATCTTTGGCTCGTTCCATGTGCAGAGCCGCCTCTCGCAGTTTTTCCTCTGACTCTTGCACGTCTGACGCGCGCTGCTTGAGAACAGTTTCCATCTGGCTATAGGCCTTGCGCAGACGCAGTTCCTCTCGCTGCCTCAGGCGCTGCTCGGTCCGCTCTGGGGTAAGATCCTCAATGATAATGAGAAGGTACCTCTCGGTGGCCAGCCTGACGGATCTGATGTGAAGCCGGCACCATAGCTTGTTGCCCGAAATCTCGAGAATCGCTTCCGCACGCTGAGGTTTGCGGGTCTGAAACGATCTCTCCAGAAGCGCCTGGGCTTTATTTACCAAAGCTTGGGCCTTTCCTTCATCACCAGGGCAAGAGAGCAAATCGGCAAATCGAAGCCCCCGCATCTGGTCCGAATCCTCCGTAATCTTGCGACACGCCTGATTGGCAAAGGCCACGCAATAATACGAGTCAATGACAAACGTGGGAATCGGTAGCGCATTCAACAGGCTACCCAAAGAGCTGGACTCGATGGCCCTCAGGTCGAAACTGCCTGTCTCGTGGACGTCAGCAGCGAACAGGTTGCTCAAGTCTATTGTGTGTGTCGAAACGTCACCGGCATCTGTTAACCTGGGAATGGAAACTTCCCCAGCCGACCATTCCGACGTGTGACAAGTTCTCTCCAGCATGGTGTCCCTCCTCTACCATCAGGGCTTAAAGACCGGCGAGGGCCGGCTCACGTGATCATCGTCTGCTGTGGCATATGATTTCCCAGATTTCGGGAAAATCCGCGGCCGTGAGGGGATTGCGCGCGTATGCGCTCTGCGCGCAATCGCATGATATGAGCATCCCGGTCCTTTCCCACTGCAGTGCAAATTTCCGACAATTCCTCGAGCAATTCCGCGACTTTTCGATGATCCGCCCCCAGATTTGTTTCCAGAATGTCGAGCGCTCGTCTGAAGAACGACTCGGCTTCGGGCAAGCGTCTCTCACGCTTGCACAAGGCACCGGTGAGGCGGAGGTTGGTTGCCCAACTGAACCAATCCTGAAGCGGAGTCACCCTTTGGCTGATTTCTCTGAAAGCAAAGAGCAGCGCTCCACCTTGCTTTGCGGTATTACCGGACGCGAGGATGGTCATTTCCACAGGAATTTCTCTGCCATTGCGCGAAACCAAAATGCAATCGAATGATCGGGATACCTGCCCGGCAGCAGGATCGGTCAGGCAGAGATCGCGTATAAGTGCGCCGGTCGCGGTCTGTTTGAGGGGCAGGATCTCTTGGGCAGTCCTGCCGACCGCATCGGTTTCCGAGAACTGCAAGAGCGTTTCTGCCAAAGGATTCATGTGCCTGACAATCCCTTTTCCGTCCGGTACCGATCACTGCCCCACCGAGCCCGTTCACGGTCTGGGAAAACCACTCGGCGGTTTCTCGCATCTGTTGTTCTTTTCGATGTTTGTGAAGTGCCACCTCAATGGTGGTCCGCAGTTCAGATTCAGCGAAGGGCTTTACCAGATAAGCAAACGGATCCCCCAGCTTGGCCTTCTGCAACGTCTGTTCGTCCGAATGCGCGGTGAGATACACCACGGGAATATCGTGGAACTCATGAATTTTCCGCGCAGCTTCTATTCCGTCGATCTTACCTGCCAGTTTGATGTCCATGAGAACCAGGTCAGGCAGGACCGTGGCCGCAATCTCTATCGCTTCCTCGCCACGTCCCAGCGTGCCCACCACCTCATAGCCGAAAGCTGTCAGCCTGGACTTGAGTTCCATGGCCACAATCACCTCATCTTCGACAATCAGTATCCTTGGAGCCGACATGGAATCCTTCCTCCTCACACTTGCTCGCAACTCGGAAATGTGGCCCGAAACGTGACTCCGTTTTTGTGAAGGACCTCGATGCTTCCCCTCAATTGCGTTTCCACGAGATTGACCACCAGTTGCAGTCCAAGGGAAGCCGTGTTGCGGTAGTCGAAACCGTCGGGCAAACCCTTTCCATTGTCTTGCACCGCGAACGTGTAAGACTGGGCATCCTTTCGCAAGAATTCGACGCGGATTTCGCCCGCGCATTGGGGTGGAAACGCATGCTTCAGGGAATTGCTGACCAACTCGTTGATAACGAGACTGCATGGAAGCGCCCGGGCTACGTCCAGAAAGACGTGACTGGCATGCACGCTGATCTGCACCGAACCAATCCGGTTGCCATGGGTTTGCGTCAGAGCCTTAGCCAACGATTTCAGATAGTCAGCGTAATCAATTCGAGAGAGATCGTCCGACTGATAAAGCTGCTCGTGGATCAGCGCCATGGACCTGATCCTGTCCTGACTATCTCTGAGCGCGTCCACGATCTTGGGGTCGTCGACATGAGCGCTCTGTAACGAGAGCAGGCTACTTATTATCTGGAGGTTGTTCTTGACCCGGTGATGGATCTCGCTGAGAAGAATTTCCTTTTCCCTCAGCGACTCTCTGATTTGTTCCTCCGCGAGTGTCCGCTGAGCGATTTCCATTCTCAGCTTCTCATTGGAAATGGAAAGCTCTTCCGTGCGTTCTCGAACCCGTTTGTCCAATTCCTGGTGGGCAGTAAGGAGATCGAGTTCCGCTTGCCGCCGCGCGGCTATTTCTACGATGAGTTTCCTGTTGGACTCTTCAAGAACCTTTCTTCTCCGTTTCTCTTCCTCATACACTTTCACCAAGTCATCCGCATACTTGAGCGATTGCCTGAAGAAGAGGTCTCTTTCGTTGAGCGTATCGTGCGTCATGTTACACGTCCCAACCGTGGCGGTCTCCTCGGTAGAAATCTCTACAGACTGCATTGCACTTCCTTGTAGCCTCGATTCGGACACCGTGGGATCGGGCTTCTCCCAGGGGGGAAATTTAGCCCTTGGATTAGGGAATTTGCCACGTTTTCTGTCTTCGGTCTCTTCGCTTGCTCAACCAGTCGCTTTTCCTCACTCTGTTTCGTTAGTGGCAAGTTTCGTGCCAACCGTGGAGATCGGCCAGGAATAGAGGATTATCTTGTGATGTAGGGAGGATATCCGGTGGCGGGCCATAGAGCGAGGGGGCAGGGGAAAGAGAGAGGTGCACAAAAAAAACACATAAATGCACGGGAAAAAGAGTGAACAGCGATCATCTTGCCGAGAAACTCGACTGCTGGTCCCTGAATCGGATGTGTTTATTTTCTGTGCACAGGCAGCCAAAGACGGATGGCTGCTTGGAAGCTGTCGAACTGGACGCCGCGTTCGGTGACGCGGACGGACTTGCGTCACCCGCAAGGACGGGCCTCCCTGGACCTACAGGAACCGGGGATTATTTTCCGGTAACGGCCATAATCGGTCTTTTGATTCTGCGTTGGGCAAAGGCGAGTAACTTGAAGGAGGGTATCTCCTTGCAAGCGACCCGGGGCCGTCGAATCTGCGTTCAGGAGATCTCTCTCCGTTGGGCTGGGTTGCTCAATGATAAGCGAAAAGGTATTAGCTCTTGTCCAGGGTTTCACGAACCATCTGGAGCACTTGCTTCATGTCATACGGTTTCTTTATAAATCCTCTCACTTTCATTTCCACGGTTTCTCCGGTAGCGCCTTCGCCGTAGTGACCGCTCGCAATGATCACTTTCACGAGAGGAGCGATCTTGAGAAGTTCTTCAAGGCACTGGTACCCTCCCATTTCGGGCATGATGAGATCCATGATGACGAGTGAAATCGTGTCCGCTTCTTTCTTGTACAGGCTCAGCGCCTCTTTCCCGTTGGCCGCGGTGATTACTTGGTATCCTGATCGTTCCAGCATCCTTGTGCCCAGGTCTCTAATGGAGATTTCATCATCCACCAGCAGAATCGTCTCCGAACCGCCCAATTGCTCGATCTCCATCGCGGGTTTCTGCGCGAGGGATTCAGCTGGGACTGCCGGAAAATAGATTTTGAACGTGGTCCCTTTGCCGGACGTACTGACACAGGTAATGTGGCCACCGTGTTGTTGGACGATCCCATACACCATAGCCAGTCCCAGGCCCGTTCCCTTGCCCGTCTCCTTGGTAGTGTAAAACGGCTCGAAGATATGGTGCAAGGTGTCTTGGTCCATTCCTTGCCCGGTATCGGACACAGAAAGCATCACGGAATCACAGGCCCTCACGCCGAGGTGCAGACGGCAATACTCTTCATCCAGGGTGACGTTCTTTGTTTCAATGAGGAGCTTCCCTCCGTCAGGCATTGCATCTTTCGCGTTCACGGCCAGATTCATGAGAATCTGTTCCATCTGGATAGGGTCCGCGTTGATCGTGTGCAGATCTTTGGACAGGACGAGGTTGATCTTGATCATCTTGGGAATAGTTCGCGAAAGCAGGGTCCTTACTTGCTCGATTTGACTGTTGAGATCAAGGGGCCGAAGGTTGATCTCCGCCTTTCTACTGAACGCGAGTATGCGCCGAACCAAGTCAGCACCATTGATCGCTGCCTGATGGATCTTCTGAAGGTCCGCGTAAGAAGGGTCCTGTTCGTCCTTGTCAGCAAGCAGCAGTTCGGAAAACCCCTGCACGATGGTAAGTAAGTTGTTGAAGTCGTGAGCCATACCTCCAGCCAGGGTCCCGATGGCCTCCATCTTCTGCGCGTGGGCAAGTTGGGAGCGCAGGGACTTTTCATCGCTGATGTCTACCACGAAACTGAGAATCGCTGGGTCTCCCTGGAACTGTGTCCTGGTCATCCAAATGGAGACATCAAATGGCTCGCGATTCTTCCTGAGTCCTGTGGCTTCCAGATGATAGGGGACCGGCACTCCCTCCAACAAGTCCGTCAGCAGAGTTTGCATGGTCCCCTGAGATTCCGGGGCATACAGGTCTCCAATTTGCGATCTTAAGATCTCTTGCTGGCTGTCATAGCCGAAGGTTCTTACGAATGCGGGGTTGACGTATTGCCGCCTTCCACGCTGGAAGATGGTGATGCCGATGGGCGAGGATTCAGTCAGGACACGAAATCTCTCTTCAGAAGCTTTCAATTCTTCTGCGGCCTTCTTGCGTTCGGTGATGTCCACGGCAAAGCCTCTGATCCCCACGATCTTTCCCTCATGCACGATAGGCGCTGAGTGCGTGACCACGTCAAAGGTCCTGCCGTTCCTCCCCAGAACCCTATACTCATGGCCGCCTGGCGTTTCCCCGGAAAGGGTCCTGCGCAAGTCTGTTGCCACTCGTTCGGTATCTTCGGCAATGAACACGTCGCGGACATGCAATCCCCTTTCCAGATCTTCCCGCGTGTACTCCGTCACCTGCAACGCTGACTCGTTGACGAAAGTGAAATAACCCTTCTCATTGATTTCATACACAAACTGCGGGAGCAGTTCGGCCAATTCCCTGAATTTCTCTTCACTCAAACGGAGTTTCTGTTCAATTCTCTTCAATGCCGAGGAATCGGCAGCGATCAGCAGAAGATGAGGTCGTCGTCCGAACCGGAATCTGCTCAAACGACAGACCAGCCACACTTCCTTGCCGTAAATGGTGACGAAATGTACTTCGCGGCGTTTTCCGATACCGTGGGACAAGACCTCTTCCGCGTCATCGAACATGCCCAATTCTCGCCAAGACGTGAACTCGTGGAAATTTTTCTTGAGCAAGTCCTCTTGAGAACCTCCGAGGATGGAGCACATGGCGTCGTTGACGGTCACCGTTTGCCCGTCAGCTCTGTATGTGGCTATTCCCACAGGGGAAGAACCCAAAATTTTCCTGTTGAATTCATGCGCTTCGGCGATCCGAGTCTCGGCCCGCTTCCTTTTGCTCACGTCCTCCATCATGGCAACGAAATGGATGGGAATGCCCTCTTCATCACGAACCACAGCGACCGTGAGGCTGATCCAAACGCTCTTTCCTCCCTTTCTCAGGTAGCGTCTCTCAACTCTGTAATAAGGAATCTCTCCTCTTACCAGGCGCCTCGCGCATCTCGCACCCTTCCGGATGTCCTCCGGATGGGTGAGGTCAACGAACGAGAGTCTCGTAAGTTCATCCTCCGTATATCCCAGGATCTCGCAGAGCGTGGCGTTTACAGCGACCCATCGATAATCCAATCCCAGTATTGCTATGCCGAACGGCCCCTGTTGAAACACCTTGCGAAAGCGTTCCTCGCTCTGTCTCAACAGCAACCGCGCTCGTTCCTGTTCTCTGCCACGCCTCATGGCCGTGAGCCCGCAACTCAGCCCACCTGCCAATTCGGTAACGAATTTGACTTCGTCCTCGTCAAAAGCATCCGGTTCGTTCGCGGGGATTGTCAGTGCCCCGATGACCCGGCCGTCCGCCACAAGGGGCAAGGAAATCGCGGAACTATGGCCAAGCGCGAGCAACTGCGGAGGCATAGGAGTAACCGAAGCATCGGTCGGGATACTTCTCGCAATCTGCGTCTGCCCGGTCCTGATCGTGGTACCAGTGAGATGCGCTGTGGCGTTATCCGCCCAGGAAACGTGGGCAGTGTCGAAGAAGCCTTCCTCGAAACCCTTGTGGGCACCGATGCGAACCGTTTTTGCCTCGTCTTTGACCGCAAATTCGACCCAGGCTCGGGGATAGCCCGCGACTTCAACAATGATCCTGCATATTTCATTCAGAAGGGGGGCCTCTTCCGTGGTGAGCGCCAGTGCTTGGTTACACTCACTGAGCGCTCTCCATGCGCGGGACGCACGGAGCAAATGCTTTTCGGTCTGCTCGCGGCGGGCAATCTCAGCCCGAAGGCTCTCGTTCCTCGCGTTCAGTTCGTGAGTCCGTTGCAGAACCCTGCTCTCCAATTGATCTCGCGCATCTCTCAGGGCTTGTTCCGCGTCTTTGCGTTCCGTGACATCACGGCCCACGGCAAAAATCATCGGTTCTTCAGGAAGAGGAAAAGCATTCCACGAGATCCATCGATAGGTGCCGTCCTTGCATTGCCACCGATTCTCAAAAGCATATATCGTCTTGCCGGATATGAGGCGTTGCACTGCAGCAATCGTGCCCGGCCTGTCGTCCGAGTGAACTAACCGGATCCACGGTTTGCTCAGCAATTGATCTCGGGGCCATGAAAGAACCTTGGTGAACGCGGGATTCACTTCCTTGAGGAATCCGTCAAAACCTGAGAAACTCAGCATATCGACGGAGAGGTTGAACACCCGATTCCGTTCCTGTTCCACAATCTTTTGCGCAGTGACGTCCCGGCCGACACCCTGAATTTCCCACAGGTTACCCTGTTCGTCATAAATAGCGCGATCGGTCCATCGCTGCCACCGGATCTTCCCTTCCGGGTCGATTACCCTATGCTCATGTGAGAGGATGGGGCTCTCAGGACTGAGAGACGAAAAAAATGATAATTTACCGCGTCGCTGTCCTCTTCCGGAATCGTTTGAGAAAAGCGGGTACCCATGAGGTCCCGAAGTTCTTTGCCAAAATAGCGGCAATACGCTGCATTGGCAAACGTGATAGTTCCGTCGGGAAAGTAGCGACAGATGAGTTCGGTTTGTGATTCGACCACGTCACGGTACCGCTGTGCAATCCTCCTCCAGGTGTCCTCAGTCTCCCCGGACCCGAGTTCCGGTCTTTCCCCCCCGTAGACACCGTTCTCGAATAACCCTACCGTGGTGAAGAGTTGCTCTCCTGTCTCGCCCTGATCGCCCATGGTTCCCCACCTGAAAAGCTTAGAGAGTGGCCAGTGATTGGATAGAACGACCCGCGTATCATTCCGTGGAAGACGAAGCGGATCTCCCTAGGTGATGCAGAAGCACATCGAGAAAGACAAACCAATCACCGTTTCAAAATCAATAGACCCAAAGGTTGTATTATTACAAATTGTCGAAGAAGGGAATCCCCGGGACGACATGCCGGCCCACCCCATTGGACAGCGTGCGTCTGTCCAAGCGGCATTCCCCGAATCCGCCACCGAGTTAAGAAAAGCAGGCGCTCAGTCCTCAATGCCGAGCGTCTTCAAATAATGGTTAAGCGAATTTCGGGATATCCCCAGCAGTCGTGCTGCGCCCACACGGTTGCCTCCTGACCGTCGCAAGGCCTCCAATACCAGTGATCGCTTCAATTCCCTTGAGACATCATTCAGGGACCTGTCCTCGGGAAAATCAGTGGCAAACGTCCAGATTTTCTCGGTATGACCGAGACCAAGGCTAGACGAGGTAATAGCACCGCCGGCAGACAGGATCAGCGTCCGCTCCAGGCGATTGCGAAGCTCCCGGACGTTGCCCGGCCAGTCATAGCCTTTGAGTGTGTCCATGACATCCGGGTCGAAGGTGGGCTGAGCGGGAAGACGTATATCACGCTGTAATTGGGAGACAAGGTGCCGGACAAGGATAGGTATGTCTTCTCTCCGTTCGCGGAGAGGAGGTATGCGGATGGAGATGACATTAAGGCGGTAGAACAGGTCGCGACGGAATCGTCCCGTGTCCACCTCATCTTCCAACTCTCGATTGGTGGCTGCGATCAACCTCGCGTTGACCGAGATGCTTTTCTCTCCGCCCACCCGGGTGAACGATTTGGTGTCGAGAAATGTAAGCAACTTGGCTTGCAAGGAAAGCGAAAGCTCGCCGACCTCGTTGAGGAACAGCGTGCCTCCTTCGGCCAGTTCCAGCAGACCGCGCTTGCGAGCCCGGGCTCCCGTAAATGCACCGGGTTCATGGCCGAACAGTTCGGACTCGGCAAGTTCGGGCGAAACGGACGCGCAGTTTATGGCGAAAAAAGGGCCATTGGCTCGCTCGGAACTGTCATGAATGAAACGGGCCATGAAGTCCTTACCGGTTCCGCTTTCGCCGAGAAGAAGAATCGTGGTTTGCTGGGACGCAACGAGTCGCGCCTTGTCCAAAGCAGCTCTCATTGCGTGGGACGCGGAATCGACCGTGGCGGACACGGGGGGTGCTGCAGCCCTTCTGCGATCGGTGATGTTTCGCGCGATCCCGCACAAGCCAATGACTTTCCCCGAAGAGTCCCGCAAGGGGACCTTGGTTTCGAGAAACGTGGTGGGAACTCCATTGACCGGGACCGTGTGTTCCTGCTCTATTGATTCGCCTTTGAGGACACGCCCGTCGATGACTCTCAAGCGCTGAGACACCTGGGGGCCGTACAGGTCAGCGTCGGTCTTGCCGATTATTGCAGACTTATCCAGTCTGAAAAGATTCTCCATGGCAGGACACGCGTGGGTGTACTTCAGAGTCTTGTCTTTGATGTATATACAATCTTGCGCGGTCTCGAAAACCGCGCGGAAACGTTCTTCACTCAGCCGAAGCGCTTCTTCGGAACGTTCGCGCTCGCCAATCTCCTGGAGCAGTCTTTGGTTTGCTGCTTCAAGTTCTTGACGTTTGGTCTTTTCCTCTTCGTACACGGTGACAATATCTTCCGCGTATTTCAGAGACTGCCTGACCAACAGCTCCTTTTCGTCGTCTGGGTCCTTGCGGGTGTCCTTAGTTTTAGTCACGGGAACCTCCCCTGGAGGACAGGAGTGTACGTATCATTGTCACGCGAAACTTCGTCATGAATTCGGGTGTCCCTGCGATTCTCTTTGCAGTGTTCTCGGAAGGCACTGCAGGGCAAGTATGGCCTCGCACCACCATCTCAGACCAACTGACTGAGGCCTCGGAGTCTGGCAGAGTAAGCGGCTTTCTGTGGACCTGGGCCGAAAATCGTCGCAACCGGCACAACGTGCCACGGTTTCGGGAAGGCATTGCTTTACGCTACAGCCTCTTAGTCGAGGATCTTGTCGACCTTCTTCATAAGTTCCAGCGGGCTAAAGGGTTTTACGATGTAATCGTCCGCTCCTGCGTCTTTGCCTTTTTCTCTATCCACGATCTGTCCCTTGGCGGTGAGAAGGATCACCTTGCACTCTTTCGTGCGAGGGTGCTTCTTCAACATCCTGGTGGCTTCCAGGCCATCAATCGTTCCAGGCATCATCACGTCCATCATGATGAGATCGGGTTCTTCCGCGATGGCTAGCTCAACGCCTTTTTCGCCGTTTTCTGCTTTAAGCACATGACGATCGCCCCTGCGAAGTGTCTTTTCTACCAGGTCCCTGACTTCTTCCACATCATCTACGATGAGTATTTTCTTCACTCTGCCTTCCTCCTTAAATCGCATCCGCGAATCCAACCGGCAAGGCGAATCGTACTGTCGTACCCTTGCCGTATGCGCTTTCCACCCATACTTGTCCGCCCTCGGCTTCAATGAGGCTCTTGACGAGACTCATTCCCAGCCCAAGCCCCGGTACGGCCGTATCGGAGGTGTTCGCGCGATAGAATCTGTTGAAAATTTTTGACACCTGGTCCGGGGTCATACCAATGCCCTCGTCCTGTACGGAAAACTGGCACCGGTCCCCGATCAGTTCGCAGGTCAAGCGAATCAAGCCGCCTTCAGGCGAATACCTCTCGCGTTGTTCAGAATGGTTGTCAGGACGTCGGTGAGAAATCTCCGACCCATCATGAGGTGCACGGGTTGTTCGGGGAACACGGTTTCGAAGCGGTGGATCTTGGACTGCTTGCGAAACGAATCTATGATTTCTTCGATGGATTCTCTCACCTGCCACGGCTCGGGATCCACGGGGATGAACCTTCCCGTGTCGCTTTTCCAGACGCTCAGGAGCCTCGAAACCAGGGATGCGAGATTCCTGGCCTGAGCGTGAATGCGGGTGAGGCAGTCCTTTGTTTCTTCCTGCGAGAGATCGTCGCGAATCAAGAGCAGCTCAGAATAGCCAATGATCGATGTGAGTGGGGTTTGCAGTTCATGGGCTGCGGTCGTCACAAATTCGGTCTTCATCTCTTCGATTTGCTTGCGGTCTGAGATTTCGCGTGATACGCCCAAGATACCTGCCCGCGCCCCACTAGGGCCTTGCAAGACCGTGGCCGTGATTTCCATCCACACGGTTGACCCGTCTTTGCGACGATGCTCCACTTCGATGGTTCTTGATAACCCCTCTCGATCAGGTGGAGGTCCTTCGCTGGTGAGTTTCTTCGGCATACACTTGCATGAGCAGCTCCCGCGATGCCGGGGTGAACATTTCCAACGGATCCAAAAGCACTATTTCTTCAGGCGTGTATCCGAGGACTTGGTTCACCGAGGGGCTCACATACGTGTAACGACCTTTCATGTCTACGGTCCAGATGATCTCTCTCGCGTTCTCCACGAGGGTACGATATCGCAGTTCGCTTTGCTGCAGCGCTTCTTCGACCCGCTCGCGTTCAGCTATCTGCATCCGCAGCCGGTCGTTGATCCTCACAAGCTCTGCAGTTCGTTGTTCTGCACGTCGCTCCAGTTCTTGAT
This sequence comes from uncultured delta proteobacterium, assembly GCA_963760985.1. Taxonomy (GTDB): domain Bacteria; phylum Desulfobacterota; class Desulfomonilia; order Desulfomonilales; family Desulfomonilaceae; genus JACRDG01. The sequence continues at coordinate 400,296 of CAVXFM010000010.1, forward strand.
TGGCCCTTGACAGAGCAGCCTGTGAGGCCATTCTCTCGAGCGCTACTCCAATGCTGAAACTAATCCCCTCGAAAAAACGGATGGTCTTGGAGGTGAAACAGCCTTCACTCTTGTCATTGAGCTGTACCAGGCCAATGATTTCTCCTTCGGACCGCAGGGGAATGAGCGCTACGGACTCGTACCCCTCTTCAGCGCACACGTTTCCTTCACAGGACTGGCGGGCACCTACCGAAGCCTTTCCTGGAAGTCGTGACAAGCAGTTAGTCCAGAACGTTCCCGCTTCGGAAAAATGAGACCGGGACCCATCTAAACGACTCTGTAAGACCTTGCCGCAGTAGCATTTCAGCAGAAATTTGCCTGATGAGTCGCATGCAGCGGCACTTGAAATGTCCTTAGGGCACAGGAAATTCTCCGCGTCGACAAAGTGATCCGGAAAACCACTCGTGACGCAATAGGGAAAGTCCGCGTCGTCACGCAGGCGCACTCCCACTGCATCGAGTTGCGTGAAATGTCTGATCTTGTGCACGATATCGCGAAGAACTTGTTGCCGATCGCGAACGGACCGATTGAGAAGCTCAAGAATTTCGAGAGCCAGGGCGTTTTTCTCCTGTACCCTCTTGAGCTTCATACAAGACGCTGTATTTTTATTCTCCTGCCGCATCGAGTCGTCCACGGATTCTTTGTCTCTCGGTTGTGCTTCATCCTGTCCTACCGAGGGCACACCGGAGCGCCATGTCACAAGGCACTTTTCCTGCCAACGACCATGACCTGACAGTGCCACCAAAGAACGAAAGTCGCTCTGGGTGGTTGGTTTCCTATGGGATTTCTTCGCTCACGCACCAAAAATCATCATGCACTAAGCAGTAAACCGAGTCAACGAGAATGGGGTGGAACGAGGCTACTCCAAGGAGGCGTGGCAAAATCAGCGAGTAGATTTTGCGCCCGAAGAAAACCAGGTTTTTCTCTTGACAGCAGAATCCGCCTTGTGAAACATGAGCCGACGACACGAGGACATACTGGGGGGGGGAACTGCATGTCTTAGGTGACAGCGCCCGGGAGCGTGTTGCGTAACGCCGATCATGGTGACCACCGTGGTACTCGGTGTATCGCGCGACGCGGTGTCGGACCAACTGCCCGGCTCCTGGGAGTCTGACACACCAAGCTTTTTCTTGGCAACATGCGCCTGAAGACATCGGAACCGATGCCGCGGTGCCGCGTTTCCGGGGAAAGCCTTGCGTGCGGCAACCGCGTCCTTGTCATCGACCCAGAGCTCGATCAAGTTTGTGGGTCGGCGGCGTTCCCCAAGAAATCCTTTCTCTGCTTCACTCAGCAAAAGCTTTTATCAAGGAAGTTGCATCCTTTTCGGTGACTTCCGGGGGGGAGATGCGCCCACATGTCGAGGCCGTTCTGTGGGATTGTCCGGGGGGGCAGAACAAAAAACCATCACGTGGTTCTCTCCTTTCCTCGAAATCGAACAAAAAACACACATGGAATTGGGCGGAGCCTTGCGACGACCGCTCGTCACTCGCGGAACGGCAGATTCCTGCCTCTCTAGCCGGACATGCGTGGTTTTTGGTCACCCTGAGCACGTTGGCCGGGCCTTTCGTACCGTCGTCACACGCGGCATAGGCGCAACGTATGGTAATGACTGGGTGTTGCCATTTATATGCCCCCCTAAGAAAGATGGCACGATAATTGCGTGTTGTGAGGCGAGGGCCGCGGAGGCCCGATTCAGGATTTGAGGCACAACTGCCAGGGAGGGCGAGATGAAAACGAATCGCATATACTTAGTACTGACTTTGATGGGGGTGATGATGGTGATCGCTTGGTCAACTCCCTCGGCCGCGGAATCCCCCCGACTCTTCAGTATGTGGCAGCCTCATAAGAGCACTCCCGGAGAATTGCTGAGAAGCGCGGCATACGAGGGCAATCTTTCTGAAATAACACGTCTCCTGGCCCAGGGTGCCGATGTCGATGCACGTGACAAGGAGGGCTGGACACCGCTGATTTGGGCCCAGGTTGGCAATCGCTCCGAGGCAGTTAAGTTGCTCGCGCAGAGAGGGGCTATGATTGACGCGGAGGATAACTCAGGCTTCACCGCGTTACACCAGGCTGCCACGGCTGGCCGAGAGACAGTGATGGCAGGTACTCCTCGCTCGTGGTGCGGATGTCGAAAGCGTGAGTCGCTATGGGTGCACGCCACTCATGGACGCCTCGGCTTACGGAAAATCGATGGCAGTGGAACTCCTCCTGGCCGGTGGAGCCGACCCGAATGCGATAAGCACCAAGGGCGATACTGCGGTGTCTCTCGCGGAAAAGCGCGGCCACAAGAATGTGGCAATGTTGCTGGTGGCGAACGGTGCGGATCCCAACCTTCAGGGCAAGAGACTGCAAGCAGCGCTGGCCAAGAGCGGTTCTCGGTCTGCAGGGCCTACGCGTGTCCGACTCGCGGGGCAAATGAGAAATCCCGAGGTGTTGGAGTCCCTGTGCCACGAGTGCCTGTCTCAGGAGGCTGACGCCAATCTCAGGCTAATCTCCGGGCAGCGGCCGGACTCTCACAGTAGATTAGCAGCGTGGTGTCAGAAAAGAGGCATTAAGAATGGCAGCGAAACACGGGCATTCGAACAGGCTTCGGGCAATGCACGGCTCTCGGAAGCCGTGCCGGGAACTGTGAGCGGAAAAAATGGCAGCGCCTCGTACCTGATTCGGGAAGCCATCGCGACATGGGAGCAGCTCCAAGCGAAATATCCCCATGCTGACAAACGCTTGCGAGACCTTTCCCGCAAAGGCATTTCCCCTGATACCTTGGCACGTAAGGAGCCCCTGGTGCAAAAGGCCATGCAAATATGGATGAGCTTGCAGAGTGAGCACCCTGATCTGGCAGCGCAGTTGCTGAGTATTGCCGGAATGAGCCGATGATTGCGGATCCGACGAGGCACGACGCATCCACTCATGCGGGGTACAGAGGGCAACCCCAGCCCCTGGAGGTAACAGCCATGGCTCAAGACAGCAGAATGCCCACGAACGACATTGACGAGCGCACGCTCTTCATACACCAGTCACTCAAGTATGCGGAAGACTTTGTGACGCTCTACGAGGAAAGCGAAGCAATGCGCAAGGAATTGCAGAGAGTTAAGGTGATGCTAGCTGCAGAGATAGCTGCTCGGCGTAAAGCAGAAACAGAATTGAGGGGAAAGACCTCTTGCGCGTGCTGATCCGCAATCGGTCGGCAGGCTGGCTTCTTCGATCAGAGGGATCAACGACTCAGGCGCAAACACGCCTCACAATCAAAGCGCAATCCTTTTCACGTCCTCTTCGCACACAAATTTCGGGGATCGCGAAACGCGGCGGCCACAAGCTGGCTTGCCGCACGAGATCCATTTCATGCGGGATCGGGTCCCCTGGGGGCCTTCGCGGCGTGATGGTTATTCCTGCTTTACGATTCCCGGGGGTTTTTCACCAAGTGTCCGGGGCATGTGTATCCGGCTCACATTCTTTCCCAAGGAAAGCAGGCCGATGAGGAACGTGTCGTTCCCAGTCCGATCACGCTCAAGGACAAGCGCCCGTCATCCCACGGCCCGTTCCTTCACATCTTCGCGGATTCTGCCGAGCACGGGGACCAAATCCATAAAACATTCGAAAATGCGGGACCCGAAATAGTCTCCTCCTGCTGCCATCATGATAGAAAGGGCCTGTGTCTCGGGGATCGCTCGACGGTACACTCTATGGTGAACCATTGCATCATAGACGTCCACTACGGCCACGATAGCTGCAGAAGCAGGTATTTCTTCACCAGTCAGTCCTCGAGGGTATCCGGACCCGTCCCACCGCTCGTGGTGAAACAAAGCGATCTCTCTTGCCATTTGAATCAGCGGCACCTGTGATCCGTCAAGGATGTCGGCTCCAATTGCCGCGTGAGTCTTCATGATCTCGAATTCGTCTACGGTCAGTTTGCCGGGCTTGCGGAGGATCGAATCGGGAATCCCGATTTTCCCGACATCATGCATGGGAGCTGCCAGACGAATTTGTTCAACGGCTTCACGGCTCCATGCAAGGGCTCGGGCCATCTCTGCGGAGTAGAGCCCGATTCGCCGCACATGGGCTCCAGTCTCGTCATCACGGGATCCGGTTGCAGAAAGCAGCCGGAGGATGATTTCCTCTTCTCTTTGCCTTACTTCCTTGGTTCTTTGGAGGACCTGGGCCTCGAGTTCCCGCTCGTAATCGCGACTCAGAAGCAGCAAGCGACGTCGCTCCAGCGCGTTGACGACGGATATGATGATTTCATTGCGTTCAAAAGGCTTGGTGACATATCCGTATGCCCCGAGTTCAAGTGCGATGATGGCCGTTTTTCTGTCATCCACGGCTGTCACCATTATGACGGCAATGTCCGGGAACAAAGGCTTCATGACCATCAAAAGATCCATTCCGGACATGCGAGGCATCATGATGTCGCTCACGAGCAGATCGAACTTTTCTCCGTTCAAGAGTTCGAGTGCGGTTTCGCCGTCTGCCGCGGTGGAGCATGCATAACCTTCCGCACTAAGCCATCGTTTGAGCAGATCGCAGATGTAAGGCTCATCGTCCACTATGAGGATTCTTGCTGGTCGCTCTTGCATAAGCCGTCGTACCTCCGCGCACAGACTCCGGTGACGTCGTTACCACGTGGGGAAAAAATAACTCAAGTTTGGTGTGGTGCCAATGGTTCATCGGCTTCGTGGTCTTGACCTCGTGTCGAGCTGCGCCCATACTTTACCGATTTGAGGGCTCCAAACCCTGTATTCGGTAACGCGAAAAAATGCGTTCGCGCACAGGATCATAGCCGTGGCGAAAATTCTTGACCTCATTGGCTCGACCTTCGCAGGAACGAACCGATGAGGAACACGGGGGGGCAGAAAATCCCTCCTATTTCGCGCGACACCATGCCGTCGAATCTTCGTGCAGACTCCCCCTGCACCATCTCCTGAAAGCTCGAGTCATCCGGTCAGAATTCTTGGCAACTGCCGTAAGTCAAGCTGAGAAAGGCTCTACAGACAGGTCCGCGTCAACGGCGTGTACCATCCCCCGTTCGAACAATCACAAGCTTTTCTAAGGAATTGTCGTGTGAGATACGGTCGTGATCGTGGAAGCACAGGTCATGCCACCGAGGCCCGCAAGGTCACTTTTCCCCGAGAGCCTCGCTCACTACGTCCAACAACTCTTGCCTGGTGAATGGTTTGGCGAGCGCTTTCACCGCGCCCAGGCTCTTGGCTAAATGCAGGCAGGTGGCTCCGGTTGTCGCTTGTCCCCCACCGGAAATCGCCACTATCTTCACTGCGGGGAACTCTCGCCTGAGTTCCATTATGGTTTCGATGCCCTCTTTTTCCGGCATGATGATGTCAGTAATAATGAGGTCTGGACGATTTTCACGGTACAACTTCATACCGACGTTGCCGTCGGGGGCCTCGATCACTTGGTAACCGGCCTGAGTCAGAATACGTCCGCAAAGGGTCCGAATGGCAGCTTCGTCATCTATGACCAGAATCGAACTCATATCCGGCCGATCCTTTCGCCAACGCGTTTCTTGCGTTGTGGACTTTGCGACTGGGGCTTGTACCCCGCTTCCGCAACGCGAAAGAGTCACTCTCCGGGTGAGGCCCAGTAACACCACGACAGTCGGTGCGCTCAGCCGCGGAGCGTGAGTGCTTGAATCAATTTCCGGAGTTCCTGCAAGGACCCTTCGGAGAAATCGACAATTTCGAAGCCGGCCGAAGTCTCTTGCCGGTCGGTCTGCCGTCGCACCCACCTGCACTGGGCTTCCAGAACAAACGGATGGATGTCTGCAAAGTCGTCCGCCTGCAGGACCAGCGTCTTGCAGTCACCAACTATTACCGAAAGTCCAGCGACCTGTAAACCCTTTTCCGTGATGTCCCTCACTTGTCCCTCGACCGTGAGGTTCTCCGCGCCGTACACAGGCAGTCTCACAAACACGTAATTCCGCGTGATTTCTCTTTGCGTGTCCAGCCCTACGCCATCGTCAGCAACCTGCACCCGGTAATCGAGTTCACTTTCTCTGACGGCTTTCGCCTCGACGAGCTTCACGAAGATACTCTCCAGGCCCTGTGAGGAAAGGCGGTACTTCTCTCTGAGTTGCAAATTTGTGAGACCGGCTCTTATGTCGCTGACCACGTCCTTTGCCCTGACTCTCCGTTTCTCGGTCATAGGGTACGCGCTCCCTCCCCTCTTGCTCATTGAACCCACTTTTCGGGAATAGCTCCGCTTGCTTCATGGTTCCCCATATGACGCGGGTCTGACTCCGACGCTTGCCACACCTGGACCAGGTTGCGGCCTAGTTGTTTTGCCCGATAAAGCGCCTGATCGACTCCGCGAACCACTGCATCCATATCCAACTTTGCTTTCCCCTGGACGGACGCGATTCCCAAACTCATGGTGACCGAAAAAACCCCTTCCGGAGTCACGAGCGGCCTCTCGGACAAGGATTGGCGCAGTCGCTCTGCCATGTCCTGTGCACAGTGCTGATCGCACCCGGGCGACACCAAGAGAAACTCTTCTCCCCCATAACGCCCTACGACATCGTAGGACCGTACATGGGAAACCATCCGTGCGGCCACTTCTCGCAGTACGGCATCCCCTGCCAGGTGCCCGTACGTGTCGTTGATTCGCTTGAAGTGATCCAAGTCTGCGATAATGATCCCCACGGACGTGTTTTCCCTCAGGGAACGCTCCAATTCTCTGCGCAGCACGTCCATGACAGCCCTCCTATTCCAGAGACCCGTGAGGGGATCGTGTGAGGCTTGATACTCCGAGGCTGACAAAGCAGAGACAAGGTCCTGTTGGAGCTGAACTATGCGGGAACCTGCTCTTACACGCACATCAAGCTCATGGGCATCGAAAGGTTTGACGATGTAATCGTCCGCTCCTGCTTCCAGGCCCTCTATCACATCTTCTTTCCTCGACTTCGCGGTTAGGAGGATGACGTACGTGTACGGCTGTTTTCCCATTTTCCGAATCTCGCGGCATAACGCCACGCCATCCATGCCGGGCATCATCCAATCGAGAACCACCAGATGAGGCGCATCTTCTCGGTTCAGTATTTCCCACGCCTGGGAGCCGTCTGCGCAGGACACTATCTCGTACCCCCATTGGGTGAGGCGTGCTTCGAGCAGCCTTCTAGTGATACAGTCGTCTTCCGCTACCAGTATTCTCAAGGTGTGCCTCCTCACCGAGTGCTGCGAGTTCTTCTCTCACCCAGTCCATGGCCCTTTCCAACTGCCTTATCGCGTCCGGAGCCCCCGCGAGGTTACGGGTTCTCCCCATGTCTTCAAGTCTCAGTGCAGCCTGGACCGCAGCCTCGGCTGCAAAGTTACTTACTGACCCTTTCAGGGAGTGCGCGGCCTTTTCCACCTGCAAAGGATTGTCCTCTTGAAGACCTTGTCTTATCTCTCGCAAAAGCCTCGGACAGTCGCGAACAAACAAATCCACGATCTCCCTCAAGAGATCAACGTCTCCACCTACCCGGTCCCAAAGTCCGTTTCTGTCTACAAGTGACTCTCTCACCAAAGCGGTGGCTCCTTGGGATCCGGCCGTTTCGCACTGGTCCAGCATTTGCTCGGTAGCCCTACGAAGATCATGGGCGTTGATTGGCTTGGAAACATATCCGTCCATGCCCGCGTCCAGGCATTTCTCTTTGTCCCCTTTCATCGCATACGCGGTCATGGCGATCACCGGGGTGTGTTTCCCTCTCACATGCTCCCTGGTCCGCAGGTCCTCTTGTCGCTTCGAGACCATCCATCTGAGGCATTTGCACGTCCATCAGGACAAGATCGAATGTGAGGCGTTCCAAGGTTTCCAGTGCTTCCAGTCCGTTACCTGCAACGGTTGCGGTATGCCCCATACGCTCGAGCATTCTCACCGCGAGCTTCCGGTTTACCGGGTTGTCCTCCACGACGAGCACATTAAGCCTGCGCTTGCTCTCCCGAATGGAATGGCGAGTAAGCAGGGCCGGGCGAGACCGATCCTCCGGCGTGGAGTGCAATACCCTGGAAAGGGTAAAGAGCAACTCTGTCTGTTTCACCGGCTTCAACAAATACGCGGCTATACCTAATTTTACGCAGCATGCGGCATCTCCACGCTCGCCAGAGGAAGTAAGCATGAGGATCACTGAGTCAGAAAGAGACGGATCCTGCGTGATATGCTCCACCAACTGAAAGCCGTCCATTTCCGGCATCATGCAATCGGTGATGACTGCAGGAAAGGGCTTGCCATCCCGGGAGGCTTTCCGCATCGCACTTAAGGCTGCCTGACCGCTGTTCACCGATGTCGGTTCCATGCCCGCGTAAAGCAGAGCTTGCTCCAGGATTCTGCGATTAGTGGCATTGTCATCCACGAGCAGGACCGACAAGGCCTTTAAGCTGTCGAGGTCCTCAACAGGCGTCGGCATGGCTCGGTCTTTTTGCCACACGGAAGCCAAGCGTAAAGTGGAAGGTGCTTCCTTTTCCCACCTGGCTTTCGACCCAAATCTTTCCTCCCATCATCTCGCAAAAGCGCGAAGAGATTGCCAACCCAAGTCCTGTACCTCCGTACCTTTCGGGAAGTCGATCCGTCAGCCTGCTCGAACGCGCTAAAGATAGTCTGTTGCTTCGCTTGAGGAATGCCTATCCCCGTATCCGCGACTGTGAGATGCAGGTCCACCTCCTCGTCAGTCTCCGACGAAAGTTCTACGCTGAGGACTACCTCGCCCTGATCAGTGAACTTGATCGCGTTGCCCACCAGATTGGTAATGATCTGACGCAGGCGGCCCGGATCCCCTATCACCCCATCCGGAACCTCGGGGGGAATTTGGTAGAGCAATTCGATATTCTTCTGGTGGGCCTGCACCGCGACAATGGTCATGGTGTCCGCTATTGCGTCCCGAAGGGAGAAATCCACCTCTATAAGTTCCAGTTTCCCGGCTTCGATTTTGGAAAAATCAAGGATGTCGTTGATGAGTTTGAGCAAAGAATCTGCCGAGATCCTGACTGCGTCCAGATACTCATATTGTTCGGGAGTCAGCTCGGTGCTCAGAGCCAGTTCGGTCATGCCCATGATTCCATTCATAGGCGTGCGAATCTCGTGGCTCATGTTGGCCAGGAAATCACTTTTCGCGCGACTGGCCTCCTCCGCGGCCTTGCGAGCCTCGATCATGACGCGTTCCACTTCCTTGCGTTCGGTGATGTCCTCGGAAATCCCCAGAAGATATTGTGGTCTTCCTGTATCGTCCATGATGGGGAGTTTCTTGGAATGCATGACTCTCGACCCCCTGTGTTTGGTGTCCACAGGCTGCTCCGGTATGGACAACAGCTGCCCTGACGCGAGAGCCGCGCGATCCTGGACGTCGAATCTTTCTGCCTGAGCCCGAGGAAAGACCTGGTGGGTGGTCTTGCCCATGACCTCATCGGATGAGTACCCGTACAGCTCCTCACTGGCCCTATTCCAAAGAAGGTATTTCAACTCCTCAGCATCTTTGAGAAATACGGGGGTGGGAAGATTCTCGACTATGGTGCTGAGCAGCGACCTGACGCGTCTCGTTTCTTCTTCAGCCTTATTGCGTTCGGTCACATCGCGTAGTATGACCAGCATTCCCAAAGGATTTCCGGAGACGTCATGATATTGCGATGCGCTCAAACGCACGTCCACGAGACCGCCGTCTTTGGTGAGCCTCTTCGTCTCGAACCCGCTCAGAGCCTCGCCCGTGTCCATGACGCGCTTTACAGCAGCTCCGGTGCCTATTCGTTCGGAATCGGGCACAAAGGGAATGCGCTGTCCGGAAACCTCTTCCAGAGTCCAACCGAACATGTGCACGAACGAATCATTGACGTACAGGGGATACCCTTCCAGGTCGTACACCACGATTGCGTCAGGACTCGAGCTGAGCAGAGAGCGGTAAAGTTCCTGAGCCTTATTTGCCTCTTCATATAAGCTCTTGTACATTTCCTCACTCTTTGCCAGAGCTTCTTCTGCGTTTCGGCGCGAGGAAATGTCCCTGTTGGAGGATCGCCGGCCTAACCATGCTCCCCCATCTCCAAAGACGGGTTGACACACGTGATTGATCCATCGCACGTCGCCGTTGCGATGTATGATTCGGAAGTCCAGAGAGTGGCCTGCTTTCTGGGATCGCAGGAGAGATTGTCGAAAATGGCCAGTGACCTCTGCAACGTCGTCTGGGTGGATGATTTCTTGGAACAGCTTTGGCCTGGCGAGAAACTCCTCCGCAGCGTACCCTGTCACTGCTTTGCATGACGGAGAAACCCATAGGAACGTTCCGTCCACATCGGTCCACGATTCCCAGTCATGGGTGAAGTCCGCGACCGTCCGGTAACGCTTTTCGCTTTCCATCAAGGCCAGTTCTGTGGCCCGTTGGCGAGCAAAAGTCCTTGAGACGATCAGGCCAAACAATAAAAAACACAGCGTCACCACAGACCGCAGGTACAGCGCGTGGGGAGACACATCGAGGATCAGGGAATTCCAGAAGGATTTTTCGTGGAACGCGACTGATTCGAGAATCGCGTCACTCACACAAATCAGGAGAAAGAATGCTACTGCCAGACCAATTGCCCTACATGGTTTCATAGCGAGTTCTCCGTTACGAAAGACGTTCCGCATCTCCCCCCCCTGCGATTGCGGTGACCGTGGGATCACCGGTTTCGGAGTACCTGTTCATATCCTTCAATTTCATCCCTCGTGCGACTTGAACGAACGCAGCAGATCTGAGAGAGTCGTCCTTCCCGGGAGGTCCCTCCGTCAGCCACGCGGGAGTCGGGAAGACCATGATTCCATGAAGCCACGAGTCGCTTTTATTCCCAGACCGCTGGTCCGCCGCGTTTCTTATCAGTCTTGACTTTGGCGAATACGACTCCGCAATACGGGCACGAATCAGCATATTCGTCAGGTCTCGGTCTTCCGCATTTTGGGCAGGGCCCCTCGGAGTGTCCGCGCCGAGATCCCTGTGAACCGGCTCGTGGATCTTCGGAGGGGAAAGGCCCGTCCACCACCCACGATTCCCGTTTCGCGGCGAGCGAGCGGACAGGCACGTCCTCGATCTTGCGGTAATCCTCCAGTGCGCCGGACAATTCTTGGGTGAGATCGATCGCGGTGGAATCTTCGATCTCAGGAAGTTCCATCTGGTGCAGTTCGGCACACTTCCGCTCCCGGTGGTGGAATTCGTATTCACTCAGCACGCGTTTTGCCAGGAGTTGCTCGTACACACTCTTCAGGAGTTCCGGACTGAGCGAATACCTTTTCATGAGCGCGAAATCGTCCGGGGTCGCACGAAAGGTTTTAATGAAATCTTTGGCACTAATGGAGATCCTTTCGGACACAGGACAGCCATTGGTGGGTTCCGCCTCGTAAGCAGGGGTTGAAGTTAATTTCCGAACCGCAGATTTCACTTTTGGCAAGCTGCGCACCGAGAGTCCGTATTTCTCCATGAGTGCGGCGTCGGCCATGCCTGCCTCGATATCCGCGAGGATCGCCCTGGCGCTAATGCGGATGTGCTTCATGCTGTTCCCTCCGTGTGCCTCCGGTCTATCTATTAGCAATTTTCGTGCCGGATGCAGTTCTGGCTATGTCGATGCCTAAAACCAGCTCCAGTAGGCCAGTGCGCTCTCTGCCTCGTGCGCGGGACTTCCTCCCGTGCCTGTTCTCGAGGTAGTTCAATGTACAAAAAACCAACAGAGATTGTTGAGGCACGGAATATCGTGTCGTTACGGCTCGGCAGTGTGTGTTTTCCACGCAGTTTGGGAAAGCGGAGCACCAAACGTGTGTGTCCTTTTCTTCCGGAAACCTGACCCGCTCATCGGGGGTGAGCGAGATTGTGCAAAAAAAGGCTGGTGAAGGCGACCGAAGGGATCTCCGTATTGCCGAGTTCTGGGAGAAGTCGCGCGAAGCGATTCCGCGGCGGAGAGATTTGTGAGAATTTGCTTTGGCAGGCTCCTACGGAATTGACGGGTGGGGGGGGTGTGATAGCGTCCAAGGTAGTCCATTTGTTATCCAAGAACAGAAAAGGCCACCGGGGGGCATGAGGCCGATTGAGGAGGTAGCGAGATGCGTCGTGCAGCAGTACCCGCTTGCTCTTTTAATCGTGTTGATGTCCGCGGGGACATCCTTGTCGCAACAAGCTGGCTGGGGCTTCTTGCCTTCGGGGGATCAGGGCCCCTTCCTGCGGTTCGGCGACCCTGTTTTCAAGGTAGATTGGAACAACGTGAAGTCTGATTTTGACGCACGCTACACCGAGCTTCCTTTTGACTGGAGTCGAGGCAACTTTCCTTTTCCGGTGGACAAGCAATTGACCGCCGGGTATCGGTCCCAGGGAGCTCGCCTGTGGCTGACAGAGTTAATTGGTTTGGGCAATTCTCTCGCACTGAATTTGGAGGGAGCTTACCTGCTGCCTTCAACGTCGCACGATTCATCGTGGAGTTTTGACAGTCGCCTCTCGGACACTTTTCCTTACGTATTGGGCTGGCAACCAGCCACCCGCACTGAATGGTGGCTCGTGGATGGCCAGGTGCGCTACAATGTGCAAGGCGGTGCGTATAAGCTCCTGGCAGGTCTGCGGTCCGATAAGTTCGATTCGCGGTTTACGGATTTCCCCTTTGTTTCCCTCGCTCTTTTGCCGGCTGGTGCAGGGTTCGTCAATGCGTTGACCCCCGACATGCGATCCGATGTCACGGTGACCACGTGGATTCCCTATGTGGGGGTGGAACTCCGTTCGCTAACCGGCGGGTTCGATTTTTCGGCTCAGCTCATTGCTGCTCCCTGGATAAGCCCTCGGCTTAAGGATGGGCTCACCGCAGGCGGGTGGTCCGCTGGCGGGACGCCTCCAGGAACTGGCTCGAGCGTGTCTGACCGGTACGAGATCTCGACCAGCGCAAAAAGTGGGTATCTTTACGAAATGACCGCGCAGTGTGCGTTCCTGTCCGCAGGTTTCGGCAAGTTCGGTCTGTTTGCGAAGGGCACCTGGATGCGCGCGAGTTTTCGAGGAAGTATCGACTTTCACACCACACGGATCACTCCTTCCGGTCCGGACCCAGGAGCTGCGTTTCCCTTGCCCAGTGTCGCGTACACCAGGCGTGGGATAGCTTTGGGCGGGTCTTATTCTTTGGCGTTTGTGTCCCCGATGTAACGGGGGAACTTACCTCTACCCCGACTAGCCGTGGGGAGCGGCGATGCTTCACGTACCTGCGAGATGACGAGCGACTGGCATTGATCAGACTTGGGCGGTATCAAGGGCTCAGAGGCCCCGGACTTGTCTGGTTCCTGCCTATTGTCGACAAGGTGCAGCGTCTCCGCGTGGGTGACACAGGAGACTTGGTTGCTCAAGGGCTGGCCCGGTTCGGGGACATGACCATTCCCGTCACGAGTGATCGGGTCTCAGGCTCGCGAGTGCAGATCGCGGGTTTTGATGACTTGCTCTCGCCGAGTTGCCCACGCGTCGTGCCCGCGTGAGCTTCTGCGCGCGGGTTGCTGACGCGGTGACAGACAGCGTCCCGCGTTCCCGTCTTGCTCTTCCGTTTCTTTTCCCTACTCGACTCCTTGGGTTTTCACGCATACCGACGTACCAGCCATCCGACACTTAGTGACCCTGGCTCGCGGGGAAGGATTCGTGCGCGGGCATTCTCGTTTTGCGAAACAGCAGGGGCGGGGCTTGCAGGTGGCCGCGGGATGTGTTAGATATCACGATATGACTAGTCAAGACACGACTACCAAGAACCTCCAGGGTGCGTTCAACTCGGCCGAATATCCTATCCTGGGCGTGCTGAGCCTGGCTCCGGTGCACGGTTACGATGTGTGGCGGTACCTCAAGGATCACCTCGGGGCCGTGTGGCAACTGGGCCGAAGCCAAGTGTACGGCTTGTTGGCTCAGATGGAACGAAACGGCTTGGTGCGGCACGAGAGAGTGGACCAGACGAACTTGCCCGCGCGGAAAGTGTTCTCGCTTACCCCGGAGGGACAGCGAGTGATCGATCAATGGATCCAAGAACCCGTCCGTCGTGTCCGGGACTTTCGGCTCGAGTTCCCTACAAAATTTCATTTTGCCCAGGCATGTTCGACCGAGCTTGCTCGCGAGTTGGTCAGGGTTCAGGTGAAGACATGTCTCGAAAAGAGAGCGTACCTTGAAAGGGCGATGACTCGCTCTCAATCGGATATCGAGCGACAAATCTTCGAATACCGGATTCAGGTCGTTGACGCTACGGTGAAGTGGTTGCAGGGCCTCTTGCGTAATCCGCCACGTGGGAAAGGAATTAAGTAAATTCGTGGTGAACTCCCATGACGTGGAGGGTCACCACGAACCATGAAAATGTATTTTCATAGGAACACGGCACAGTGACGGTGTGCTGCTCTGCATCCCAAGGCCTTCCGGGGTTTCTGAAATCTCAGGGAGCCAAACCAAATTCTTGACGTATGGGTTTACGGTACGACAATGAACCTTCCGTTCCTCACTCCCCTGGAGAGCGAAGCACTCCGGTTGAGTCTCTGGGTGTCAAGCTGGGCAGTGTTGGCGAGCCTGCCTTTGGGCGTCGGCTTTGCCTGGCTTCTGGCCCGGCGATCTTTTCCCGGCAAGACGCTCTTGGACGGCTTGATCCATTTGCCGCTGGTCCTGCCGCCGGTGGTAACAGGCTACGTGCTGTTGATCCTGCTCGGTCGCAGAGGAGTCCTGGGAGCCTGGCTTTTCAAGGTGTTAGGGATCACCGTGGCATTCAACTGGAAAGGAGCGGCAGTGGCTGCGGCAGTCATGTCTTTCCCGCTCATGGTGCGGGCAGTAAGGCTTTCGATCGAGGGAGTGGACCGAGGGCTTGAGGCCGCGGCTCGGACCTTGGGAGCAGGTCCGGTTCGTGTGTTCTTCACCATCACGCTTCCCTTGGTGCTGCCGGGCATCCTCACCGGGCTCATCCTCGCATTTGCAAGAAGTCTCGGCGAATTCGGAGCTACCATCACGTTCGTCTCCAACATCCCGGGCCAAACGCAAACCCTGCCGCTCGCATTGTACACCCTGACCCAGGTGCCGGATGGGGAAGCCGGAGCCATGCGTCTTTGTATTGTAGCGGTCGCTGTGGCCATGGTGGCGCTGGTCACGTCGGAGTTGATAGCCAAGAGGCTGGAAAGACGGATGAAAGGCTAGGCTGTGCTGAAAATCAGTGTGCAGAAGCAACAGGGACGTGTTCTCATAGATGTGTCCTTCGCGGTGGAATCCACAGGGGTTACCGCGCTCTTCGGCCCTTCCGGTGCGGGCAAGACTTCGATCATCAATATGGTGGCCGGGCTATCCCGCCCGGACTCGGGGTTGATCGTGGTGAATGGCCTCACCGCGTTTGATTCGGACAAGGGCATCGACATTCCGCCGGAACGCCGGCGTTTCGGGTATGTGTTTCAGGACGGTCGGATCTTTCCGCATTTGTCTGTGCGGTCCAACCTCACGTACGGTATGAACCTCGTTCCCAAGAATCACAGGAGGATCGCGTTCGACGAAGTGGTGGAACTCCTCGGAATCGGAGAGCTCTTGGGCCGCAGGGTGGCCAACCTTTCCGGCGGGGAAAAACAGCGGGTCGCCATTGGCCGCGCGTTGCTCACCAGTCCCTCATTGCTACTCATGGATGAACCCCTGGCGTCCCTGGACGCAGCCCGAAAAGCGGAAGTGCTTCCCTTCGTGGAACGGCTCCCGACAAAGCTCTCCATACCCATCCTGTATGTGAGTCATTCCCTTGATGAAATCCTGAATCTCGCAGACACGCTCGTGCTCATGGATTCCGGCCGAGTCCGGTCGGTGGGAGCGGTGGAGGACGTTGCCAACCGCTTCGAGTTTACGGGCCTTGGAGAAAGGGATGAGAGCGGATCCGTCCTCGCAACGGTCGTGGATCACCACGACGCTGCGGATGGCCTCACGTATCTGCGTTTTGACGAAAATTTCTTGAAAGTGCCTCTTTTCGATGCAGCACAGGGCACAAAAGTTCGCGTGCACATCAATTCGCGGGATGTGGCCCTTGCGTTGTCTCCTCCCACCCAGACCAGCGTACAGAATATCTTTCTTGCCACGGTGGAAGGGATCAGCGAGCATGGCAAAGCCCTCGTCGACGTACAACTGGATATAGGAAGTCACATCACCGCGAGAATCACCCGGAAAGCCCGAAAAGACCTGGAATTAACCACAGGACAGCATGTGTTTGCCATGGTAAAAAGTGTCGCGATCTCAAGGGGATCGGATGAACATCATGGATGGTAAAGCTGTGTGAGTGCCTCTTGTCCTGAGGTTTCTGTGGCAGAATAACAGTTCCCCATACTTCTGACCTCATGGCTCTCGCTTCTGAAAGGTGGCGGGGCCCCCCGACGCCAAAGACGGATCACACAGACAGAGCTTTTGGCAACTCCCATGACCTGGAGGGTCACCACGAACCATGAAAATGGCACCCTGTCCCGCGACCAGCGGGAGCTGGCAAGTGCCTGAAGTTCTTGGGGATGGGGGTTCGGGGGAAGGCCCTTCTTTCAAGAAGGGCCTTCCCCCGAGAATGCATTTTCATAGGAACCAGTTTCGTAGGGCTCCCTTTGGTCTCGTGATGCCCATTCGCCCGACGGTCGCTAAGAAAAGGTAGCCCTAGATTGTCCTTTCATGATAAAGTCGTCCCCTGACCACATCATAAAATCGACTGCGGCTTCAACTCTTCCGTGCCAGCGTATCCGCTGACGTTGGCGCATTCATGCGCCCCCGCTATTTGCTCTGCACAATCAAGCGTGAAGCCGGGATGTGACCAATTCGACCAAGCGCGTCGGCCGAGTCTCCGATGCCGTGAAAGGGGTTTGTGTTGGGTCAATTGACCGCGGAAAAGATTGTCGAAGACATCGATGGAATTCACCGCAAACTCGCGAGGCTGTCCGTTGATTACCTGCTGGGCACACCGTCGGCCCTGCGCACGGGGGATGTGCTGGGATTGTATCCGGTTCCCCTGAGGCCCAAGACCGCAGGATTCCTCAAACAGGCACTTCGTCACACCAAGGACGTGGAAGAAGCGCAGAGGATGGAACGGTTGCTGTTCGCATGCATCGACCTCGTGATCACGGAACAGACCGCGGACCTTGGTGATATGCTCAAATTCTACATGGAACGGGGACGTATGCTCGTGGGGCCTGACAAGATCCCTGCGTTGGAAATCGTTTCCTGGCTTCAAATGGAAAAGGATTTCGACCGACGGGAAGAAATGCGGAAAGAAATGACGATTTTTCTGAAAGGAATCGTCAATCCCATGCTCCTCGGCATGCTGGAACTCACCGTGAAAACCGTGACCGAGCGGTTCGGGTACACGTCCTATGCACACTATGCAGAAGCTAAGAAAGGCGAGTCCTTTGCGAGTCAGGCCGACATTCTCCGACGATACCTGGACGATACCGCAGACACGTACTTCACCCGGCTCAACCCATGGGTAGAAGAAAAGATCGGTCGGCCCATGGGGGATCTCAGTCGCTATCATGCCCTGCATCTGCTTCGTATCACACGATTTGACGAGTTCTTCCCTGCCGAGTCGCCTGAGCCAACTGGTTCAGCAAACATTCCGGGGCATCGGATTCGACCTCTCGCAACGGTCTGACGTGATCACTGACCTGTCGGCAGATTCCTCCAAGAATCCTGATGGGATATGCGTGGGCATCGAAATACCCGGTGAAGTGTACGTGATTGTCAAGCCCCAGGGAGGGCTGATCGACGTGGAGACCATTCTCCACGAGACCGGTCACGCGTTCTTTCTGAGCCACATGGATGCTTCCCTACCGATGGAGTATCGCAGGTTGTACCGATCCGGGGCTCTGGACGAAACGTTTGCGTTTCTCTTCATGAACCTGATGGACAATCCCACATGGCTTACCCGCGTCGCGGAATTACCGGCGTCCAAGGCCGGCGAAATGGCAAGCCTCGTGCAAACGAAACGGTTGTGCCTCATTCGGCGTTACATCGGCAAGTTCCTCGCGGAGAAGGAACTCTCCGAGACAGGGGCTATCAAGGACCCGGAGCCGTATTGTCGGTACTTACACCAGGCAACGGGTTTTGTGTACGAACCGCAAGGATACCTCATCGATATGGAGTCTGATTTCTATTCCCTTGACTACGTGAATGCTTGGGCAGGGGCGCACGTGCTGAGGAGCTTTCTCGAGACACGTTTCGGGGAGGACTGGTTCCAGAGACCCGACGCGGGCAGCTTCTTGAAGGAGATCGCTTTTCAGGGGCGGCGAGACTCTTTGGAAAAAGTCCTCACCACCTACTGTGGTCAAGGGCCACGTCTTCCTGATTTTTCAAAAGTTTCCTGAACCGATAGGGCAAGTAACGTGGCTGGAGAATTCCTGAATTCACAAAGCCATACGTGGGCGTGTGCAGCGAGTTACCTGAACCACGTACGCCAGGGTAATACGGATTCGCGTCCAAACACGTGAGATTATAGGGCTGGGGGTCTCATGAGCGAAGTGATCAGACGGCCCTGCGTCGTCCGTAGCGAATGAGATCCCCAGCTTGAAGCAGCAACCAAGTGATAAATTTGAAAGCGAATCGGTATAAGATGTCACCGCCGCGAGAAGTCTCGCACGCGGTGGCATTCCACTTGTAAAGGAGGGATCGAGGAGTTGTTTGACTTTCGGTGCGAGCCTGCGTAATATAATGCTGGTTCATTCGCTACCATCTTGAATTTCCCTCATCACCGGGCGTTTCCTCGACCCCAACTCTGAACCGCGGAGGTCTGTCGGCCTATGGAATCCTGGTGGCAACATCTCACGAGTCTCAATAAGGCTTTTTGCGTATCCGCACTGTTCTTCACTCTGCTGTTCCTGTGGCAACTCGTGGGGATGCTGCTGGGCGTGGACGCTGATTCTCATGGAGCCGGGTGGCATGTGCCGACTCACGACGCTCCCCATGACTTCGACCACGATGGCCAGCAGGGAAGCGAAAACGTCGCGTTTTCCTTGATCTCGGTCCGATCGGCTCTGGCTTTTGGGATGATGTTCAGTTGGGCAGGTTCGCTGTATTTGATGGGGGGCACGGCTCCTGTTTGGGCAGTGTTGTTCAGCCTGCTCTGGGGGATCGCAGGAATGTTCGCGGTCTCCTACCTGGTATTCTGCCTTCTCAAGCTTCAGGAAACGGTGAAGGTGTCCCTGTGGAGTGCGGTCGGAGAAAAAGGGACAGTCTATATGAACGTGCCTGAAAACGGGGTGGGCAAGGTGAGGGTAATGGTCGGCGGAGCAATCAGCTTCGTCAACGCTCGTTCGGTTGGCGGTGAGCCGCTGACGGCCGGGACGAACGTGAAGGTGGTGGATGTCGTGGACGATCACACGATTGCGGTGCAGGCAACTGAGGACTCAGGGGGAGAGTAACATGATGAACATGCTGATTTTGGTGCTGATCCTGGCTGGCTGGGTGGCCGCGATCCTTTGGATGTTTGTCCGCAGGTACAAACGGTGCCCTTCAAACCAGATTCTCGTTATTTATGGCAAGACAGGCGGAGGCGTTGCCAGGTGTGTTCACGGCGGCGCTGCCTTTGTCTGGCCGGTGATGCAGTCGTACGAATGGCTCAACCTCGAACCGTTTGTGGTTCCCATTGAGTTGACCAGCGCCCTGTCGCGCGAGAACATCCGGGTCTCAGTGCCCACGACGGTCACCGCGGCCATTAGCATCGAAGAAGGAATCATGCAGAACGCCGCAGTCCGCCTCCTCGGCCAGGGCATGGATGAGGTCAAGAAGCAAGCCCAGGACATCATTCTCGGCCAAATGCGTGCGGTGATCGCCACCATGCTGATCGAGGAGATCAACCGGGACAGACAAGCCTTTATGGCCAAAGTGAATGAAGCAGTCTCGGTGGAGCTCGAAAAGATCGGCCTGACCGTAATTAACGTCAACATCAAAGACATCGAGGATGAAAGCGGATACATCAAGGCGCTTGGTCGCAAGGCAGCGGCAGAGGCGGTGAACCAGGCGACGGTAGACGTGGCTGAGCAAGAGAAGACCGGAAAAATCGGCGTTGCCCAACGGGAGCGCGATCAACGGACCGCGGTAGCAGCCGCTTCTGCTGAGGCCATCGTGGGTGAGGCAGAAGCCGAACGGGATAGACGTAAAGCCGTTTCCGCGGCAAACGCGAGTGCAGCCGTAGGTGAAGCAGAAGCGGAACGTGACCGCAGACAGCAAACTTCTCTGCTGGATGCACAGGCCGTAGAAACCGAGACCCAGGCAAATGCCAAGAAGGCAGGCTTTCTGGCGGGCCAAAAAGTGGCGGAAGAAGAAGCGAGAACCAAAGGGCAAACTGCTACTGCAAGGGCTGATGGAAGCGTCCGCGTGGCTCACGAACAATCTCAGCAGGCAGCAGAAGAGGCCCGTGCCCGCAGAGAACAGGCCCGCTTGAATGCCGAAGTTGTTGTTCCTGCAGACGCAGCCAAGCAAAAGGCTGTGGTAGAGGCCGAGGCTGAGCGACAGAAGAAGATCCTGATCGCCAAAGGTGAGGCAGAGGGAACTCTCGCCAAGATGCAGGCAGAGGCCGAAGGTATGCAAGCGATACTCGATGCGAAGGCAGCAGGATACAAGGGGCTGGTTTCCGCGTGCAGTTCCGATCCCTCTTTGACTGCTGCATTGCTGCTTATCGAGAAACTGGCCGAATTGGCGCATATTCAGACCGAAGCGGTAAAGAACCTGCCCATCGAAAAAATCGTTATTTGGGACTCTGGAGGGGACGGAGGGATCTCCGATCTCGGGCGCCGTTTCATGGGGGTTCTCCCGCCCATGCAGGAATTGGCCAAGATGGCCGGGCTCGAGCTGCCCGATTTTCTGGGCCGAGCAGTGCCTAAGTCTGAAGCCTTGTCCGCGAGGAAAACCCAGGACGATTCCAAGACAAAACCTGAGTGATTTGCAGATCACCACGCTCTCGTCTGCGGGGAGCCTCCATGAAAGACCGGGACATGGCGAGGGAAGAGCTGGCAGAAGAACTGGCGCGGCTGCGGCAAAGCGTTGCAGATCTGGAACGAGCAAATTCCTCATGGGAAGAGAAGTACCGCGTTCTCTACACGGACTTCCGCAAGGCGGAGGAGATCCACGTATCCGTCTTGAATTCCTCGGCAGACGCCATCGTCATCTATGACTTGCAGGGCACCGCTCGGTACGTGAATCCCTCGTTCACACAAAAGTTTGGCTGGACCCTGGACGAAGTGAAGGGACAGCGCATCCCGTACGTGCCTGACACCGATTATGACGTCACCATGGAAATCATTCAGCATATCCTCCGAGAAGGCGAACCTTTCGGCGGGTTTGAGACGAAGCGGTGTACCAAACACGGGGGAATCGTGGACGTCAGCCTGAGCGCGTCCCGTTACAACGATCAGGACGGAAATCCTGCCGGGATACTCGTGATTCTTCGGGACGTGACGGGCAAGAAACGCGCAGACGAGGAATTGCGCCAAGCTCGAGATGAGCTCGAGAAACGAGTCGAGGAACGCACCGAGGAGCTTTCCCGGGCCAACGAGAAGCTCAAACAGGAGATTGGGGAACGCAAGAAAGCAGAGGACGCTTTGCGGCAAAGCGAGGAGGAATTCAGGACTCTCTATGAAGAATCCGTGAAAACGCAGGAGCTCTACCGCTCACTCCTGGATTCGTGCGCGGACGGCGTGGTCGTGTACGATCTGGACGGCAACGCCCGGTACGTGAGCGATGCGTTCACGCGCATGTTCGGCTGGACTCTGGAAGAAGTCAAAGGCACGCGAATCCCCTTCGTTCCTGACTCGGAGCGCGAAGGCACCATGGCGCGGATTCACCATGTCCTTGGCCAGGGAATTGGTGATAGTGGTTTTGAGACAAAGCGCCTTACCAAGGACAGCGTCCTCCTGGACATCAGGGCGAGCGCTTCCCGATTTAACGATCACGAGGGGAACCCGGCAGGAATGCTCGTCATCCTTTCGGATATCACGGATCGTAAGAAGGCCGAGCAGGCCCTGCTTGAAAGCGAGGAAAAATACCGGAAACTGGTCCAATACCTTCCCGATGGGGTGGCCATCCATCAGGATGGACTTGTCGTCTTCACCAACGACGCAGGGGCCAGGCTCGTGGGAGCGAGTCGTGTCGAAGAGGTGGTGGATCTGCCGGTCATGCACTTCGTGGCCCCGGAAGACCGATCGTGTGCAGACAAGGAATTCGACCGCGTGTTGAAAAAAGGACGAGTCGCTCCATTGCAAGAGCAAAGGCTCTTGCGATTGGACGGTGAGACCGTCTGGGTCGAAATGTCCGTGATTCCTTTCTCAGTTGACGGCAAGCCTGCGTTGCTCACAGTGGGAAGAGACATTACCGAGCGCAAACGGGTAGAGGAAGAAATCCGTAGGCTCAATGAAGAGCTCGAACAACGGGTGAAAGATCGGACAGCTCAGTTGGAGACGACCAACAAGGAACTTGAAGCCTTCGCGTATTCCGTGTCTCACGATCTCCGTGCGCCTTTGCGGAGTATCGACGGATTCAGTCAGGTGCTGATGGAAGACTATGCGCAGGCTTTGAACGGCCAGGCGCTGGATTACTTTCACCGCATCCGCGCTGCTTCTCGCAGGATGGGACAACTCATCGACGATCTGCTCAAGCTCTCCCGTGTCACTCGTAGCGAAATGCATCGTGAAGCCGTGGACCTGAGTGCCATGGCCCACACCATCGCGACGGACCTTCGGAGAGCGGACCCCGACCGAAATGTAGAATTCCAGATCAGGCCAGGCCTGACGGACGATGGCGACCCGCGACTCCTGAGAGTGGTTTTGGAAAACCTGCTAGGTAATGCCTGGAAATTCTCCAGCAAACGCGCACACGCCACAATAACGTTCGGCATGTTGCAACAGACTTTGCCGGGCCAGTCGGATCCGGTGGTCAAGACCGTGTATTTCGTGCAAGACAATGGCGCAGGTTTCGAAATGGCCTATGCGGACAAATTGTTCGGCGCGTTCCAGCGTTTGCATGGGCTTTCCGATTTTCCTGGCACGGGTATCGGCCTTGCAACGGTCCAGCGGATCATACACCGACACTGCGGGAGCGTATGGGCCGAAGGAGCAGTGGACGCGGGGGCAACATTCTTTTTTACCCTTTGACGCTTCGGCGTTGACTGCGAGGGACTCAATATGCAGAGGAAGACCGTCCTCCTGGTCGAAGACAATCCGGACGATGAGGCCCTGACATTGCGGTCTTTGAACAGGAACAGCGTTGTCAACGACGTGATTGTTACCCGCGATGGAGCGGAGGCCCTTGATTACCTCTTTTGCACCGGCAAGTACGCGGGCCGTGACCAAAGCGGACAACCCGAACTCATCCTGTTGGATCTGAAGCTCCCCAAAATAGACGGCCTGGAAGTGTTGAGGCGCATTCGTTCCGATGAGCGCACACGGCTCCTGCCCGTGGTGGTCTTGAGCTCGTCCGACGAGGAGCCTGACATGATGCAGAGCTACCTGCTCGGCGCGAACAGTTACGTGCGTAAGCCCGTCGAGTTCGGTCGCTTCGCGGAAGCGGTGCGCCAATTGGAACTCTATTGGCTCGTCATCAATCAACCTCCTCCCGCGAAATAGGAATACCACATGAGCCAGCCGCTACGAGTGTTGATCGTAGAGGATTCGGAAGACGACGCACTGCTGCTCGTTCGGCAGTTGCGCCGAGGAGGGTACGATCCTACTTTTGAACGAGTGGACACACCTGCAACCATGCGAGCCGCGCTGGAATCGCATACGTGGGACGCGGTGATTTCAGATTACGTGATGCCCTTGTTTAGCGCATATACCGCGCTCGAATATGTTGCGGGAAAAGGATCTCGACCTCCCGTTCATCGTCGTGTCGGGAGCTATAGGCGAAGAGACTGCCGTTGCGGCCATGAAGTCCGGCGTGCATGACTACATCATGAAGGACAACCTCAAGCGGCTCGTTCCCGCGATCGAACGGGAACTCCGCGAGGCAGAGGGGCGCAGGGAGCGCAGACGTGCCCAGCAAGCGCTCGCAGAAAGCGAGGAACGCTATCGATCTCTTGTCGAGAATCTTGACATGGGGATCACGTTGATAGACCCGGATTTCACCGTGGTGATGCTCAACGCAGCAAGGGCAAAGATGATCGTTGCCCCAGAGACTCATGGTATCGGTCAAAAATGTTTCCGCACGCTGGAGAATCGAGGTACCGTGTGCCCGCAGTGTCCTGCAGTCTCCGCAATGTCTACAGGACAACCCGTGGAGGCGGACTGGGAAGGCGTGAGAAAAGGGGAATTTCGGGTCATGCGCATCCGGGCCTTTCCCACCTTTGCCCCTGACCGGTCGGTCACCGGTTGCATCGAAGTCATGGAAGATATCACCGTCCGTAAGCGCCTGGAACAACAACTCCGCCAAGCCGCACAGATGGAGGCCATTGGCAGGCTTGCCGGCGGGGTGGCTCACGACTTCAACAACCTCCTCACGGCCATGATCGGGTACTCGAACGTGTTGCTGCAGCAGATGGCCCAGGATAATCCGTACCGCGACAAGGTGGTGCAGATCACGTACGCTGCGGAACGAGCCGCAGGCCTGACGCGACAGCTTCTGGCGTTCGGCCGCAAGCAAGTGCTGGACGTCAAGGTGCTGGATTTGAATCCCGTGATCGCAAATTTCCAGAAGATGCTGCGCAGGCTCGTGGGTGAGGATGTGGATCTTACCACGGTTTTGTTGCCGTCCGTGGCCAGAGTCAAGGCGGACAGGAGTCAAATCGAACAAATACTGATGAATCTGTCGGTCAACGCGCGCGACGCGATGCCCCGAGGCGGCAGCCTGACGCTGTCCACCAGGGAGGTGATCCTGGACACAGAGTATGCGCGGATTCATCCGCATGTAGCTCCAGGACCGTACGTGGTGTTTTCGGTGAGCGATACGGGGACAGGAATGGATTTAGACACGGTGTCTCAAATCTTCGACCCGTTCTTCACCACCAAGGAAGAGGGCAAAGGAACAGGCCTGGGGCTGTCCACCGTGTACGGGATCGTCAAGCAGCATCAGGGCCACGTCTCCGTGGACAGTGAACCTGGGCAGGGCACGACGTTTCACGTATACTTGCCCATGTGCAGCGAAGCCCCGGATGAGGCCGAGGATATGGTCTCCATCGAGCCGCAGAGGGGTGGGGATGAGACGGTCATGGTCGTGGAAGACGAAGAAATCGTCCGGAATGTCGCGTGCGAAGTTCTGGAAATGCTCGGCTATACGGTGTTCTCTGCAGCTGAACCGGAGACAGCGTTGAAAATTAGCCAGCAACATCAAGGCCCCATACATCTCCTGCTGGCTGACGTGGTGCTGCCGAGGATGGACGGGGCAAGCTTATTCTCTCGTCTGTCATCCACGCGGTCGGAGACAAGAGTCCTGTACGTGTCCGGATATCCGGAGAGATCGTTCATTCGCCGCGGAGTGCTGACTCCCGGAACGGATTTCCTGCAAAAACCTTTCTCCTTCGAGAGCCTGGGGCACAAGGTGAGGGAAGTCCTGGACAAACCCATGAACCCCGTGGTGCAGGGCTCGCACATGGGGTGAGCAGGCCTGTGGACTCAGTACACACAGGCTCCTGTGGGGGCGTCAGAGAATGATAGTGAGCCCCATTGCGATTCGCTGCAACCATCGGGAACGGCTTTAGGTGGACCACACCGCTCAGCTTGCCGCGGATTATGGGCTTTTGGCACGCCGGATAGTGAAGCGCCGGTCGGTATGACCCACCAGACGGTAAGGCTCGGTTCGGTCTTCACTATGCCGCGATTTTTAAGGCGCTTCACTATACATCCTATGAACGGTGGAAGGACTATGCAAGGCAAACGCTGCGAAGAAACTCGAATGATTATGGCGGTTCAGATGAATCCCGAGGACGCGAACCCGTGGGGAAACGTCCACGGCGGCGTGATCATGAAATATATTGATACGGCTGCCGGGGTGGTGGCCCATCGGCATGCGAGACGCAACTCGGTCACCGCGTCGATAGACCGGCTGGATTTCCATCACCCGGTCTATGTGGGAGACTTGCTCATACTCAAAGCAAGTCTGAATTGGGCGGGCAGAACCTCCATGGAAGTGGGTGTGCGTGTGGAAGCCGAGAACTTGTTTACTGGCGAGATTAGGCACACCGCGTCGGCATATCTTACGTTTGTCGCCCTGGGAGAAAACAAGAGGCCAGAGGAAATACCCCCATTGATCGTGGAGACCGCGGACGAGAACCGACGCAACTGCGAAGCGCAACAGCGGCGAGACATACGCATGGATCAGAGAAGGCGAGAGCGTGCATGTAAGGCCTAGTGCATCTCTTCGCCATTCGCGTGCCGCGCGCGGCAGAATCGGCAAGAGCCCTTGCCTGTGGGGGAATGGCAAGAATGACTCGTGAAATCGTGGACAAGAACAAGCGGATAGGCAGTCAGACCACATGACGGGAACCACGTGCTCCGGGCACGACGACAGATGTCTCACATGCGCAAGAAACCAAGAATTCTCATCGTGGAAGACGAAAGAATCGTCGCCATGGATCTGGAGCAAGCTCTGACCGAATTCGGATTCGCGGTCATGGGAATGGTGAGCAACGGGAAAGATGCGATCGCACGGGTACGTGAGAACCCTCCCGAGCTGGTGCTGATGGACATCATGCTGGAAGGGCAAATTGACGGGATTGAAACCGCCCGACAGATACGGTCCGTACATGATATCCCCGTGGTGTATCTCTCTGCTCATGCAGACGCGAGACTTACGGAAAAAGCCAAGATCACCGAGCCTTATGCGTACCTCGTGAAACCCTACACACCACGGGAATTGCGCGCGTCCATTGAAATGGCTTTGTACAAGCATGAGCTTGAGGTGCAGTTGCGGAGAAGCGAAGAACTGTTTCGGTTGCTCTTTGACAAGGCTCCGCTTCCGTACCAGTCTCTGGATGCGGAAGGCCGATTCCTCGAGGTGAATTCCTCATGGCTGGAAACACTGGGCTATGAGAGAGAGGAAGTCATCGGGAAATGGTTCGGAGATTTTCTCTCCCCGGCCTGCGAGTCCTTGTTCAAAGAGCGGTTCCCTTCCTTCAAGGCCAGGGGGGAGACCCATGACGTGCAGTTCGAGATGAAGAAGAAGGACGGAACACCGATGCTGGCCGCGTTCGATGGCACCACATCGCACACTGCTGACGGGTCCTTCAGAAGGACGCACTGCATCTTTCGGGACATTACGCACACAAAGAAGGTCGAAGATACGCGGATTCAACACGAGCGGCTCTTGGCAGTAGGCGAACTCGCAGGAGGAGTGGCGCACAATTTCAACAACTTGCTGCAAGTTATCATCGCGGGTGTCCAGACCACTTTAATGAGCCTGGAATCGGGAAAGACCGCTGACGTGGTGGGCAATCTTGCTCAGGTCGTCGACACCGCTCGCTCCGGAGCTGAGACGGTGAAACGTCTCCAGAGTTTTGCACGGGTTCGATCCCTTGACGGCACGGGAAAGGCTGGCCTATGTGACCTGACCGACATTGCCAAAGAGGCGATCCAGATGGCCACCATATGGTGGGACAGCATTTCGGGCAACCCTACTTCCCGCATCGAGGTGATCACCTCGCTCGGCCAGGGGTGCACCGCATGGGGAAGAGATGACGAATTGTTCGAGGCGCTCCTTCACCTACTCAAAAACGCTGCGGAAGCCCTGCCCGACGGCGGAGTGATACAGGTGAGTACTTACGTGCAGAACGACCTCGTCGTGTGTACGGTCAGAGACTACGGGGTGGGAATTGCCCCGGAGCACCTCGGGAAGATTCTTGAACCGTTCTTCACCACCAAGGGGTTCCAAAGAGCGGGAATGGGGCTTTCCTGCAGTTACGGGATCATCAAGAGACACGGCGGAACCACTACGGTCGAGAGTGCACCCGGCCAGGGCACCTGCGTCACGTTAACCTTGCCTCACGCGGTTGCCTCGGAAGTTCGCAACGAATCTCCAGAGGCCTTGGCGGCATCGGAGGAGTTGACCGTCCTTGTCATCGACGATCTGCCCGTGGTAGCACATATGCTCCAAAAAGGATTGTCCAGTTGTGGCCAAAAGGTCTTGACGGCTCGATCCGGATCGGATGGAATGCAGATTTATCGCACCACGTCGGTAGACGCGGTAATTTGTGACATGGGCATGCCTGGCATGAATGGATGGGAAGTGGGGAGGCAAATCAAGGCCATGTGTGAGGAACGCTGCGTCGCAAAGACGCCCTTTATCCTGCTTACCGGTTGGGGAGATCAGGAAGAGGAATCGGAAAGGGTCGGTGAATGCGGAGTGGATATGGTGATTCAGAAACCGATTGATATTACAAGAATTCTTGGTGTGGTTCGCGATGTCGTCAACCACGCGAAATCACAGGAACCCGCGGGGAAGAACCATGCCTCGTAGCGTGCTCGTGCGGCAGGGCGATCCCGCTGCAACGAGAGTCTTTGTAGCTGGTTCCACTGGAATGGTCGGTCTGGCCTTGTGCAGACGGTTGGCGGACGCGGGATATACTCTGGTTCAATCGCCTTCCCGCGTGGACTTGAGAGATCAAAGGGCCGCTCAACGGCTCCTGGAGGAGCTCAGCCCGGATTGGGTGTTTCTTGCCGCAGCCAAGGTGGGGGGCATTTACGCGAATAACGTCTATCCTGCCGAATTCATTTATGACAACCTGATGATCCAAACCAATGTCATGCACGCAGCCTTCCTCACCCGCGTCAAGAAACTGCTCTTTCTCGGAAGCTCGTGCATCTATCCAAAGTTTGCCCCACAACCCATGAAAGAAGAATGTCTGCTGTCAGGGCCGCTCGAACCTACCAACGAACCCTATGCGGTGGCCAAGATCGCGGGCATTGTGATGGCCCACAGTTACAATCGTCAATACGGGACCGATTACTCTTGCGTGATGCCCACCAACCTCTACGGTCCCCACGATAATTTCGACCTTCAGTCCGGCCACGTGATTGCAGCGCTCTTGAGAAAAACCCACGAAGCCAAAGCGTCTCAATCGGGTTTCGTTGAGATCTGGGGAACCGGTAATCCCCGTCGCGAGTTTCTCCACGTAGATGACCTTGCTGATGCGTGTGTGTTCCTCATGGAGCGGCCGGGTCGAGTGGACCTGGTCAATATAGGCTGGGGAACGGACATTTCCGTTCGCGAATTGGCCACGGTCATCAGGGACGTGGTGGGCTATGGGGGCCGGATGCTGTTCAACCCTGACATGCCTGATGGCACACCTCAGAAACTGCTCGATGTGACCCGTCTCGAAGCCTTGGGCTGGACGCCGTCGATCACTCTCCGAGAGGGTCTCCGCACCACATATCGATGGTATCTGGAGAATCCGGACAAGATTGTAGCCAAAGGCAGAAGAGGCTAGCAGGCTGTTGCGGCGCGCAATGCTTTCCCGACAACGTGCCACGATGGACTCGGTTCGCGCCAAACCACGGAAACAGAACCAACCGAGGCCTAAGTGCTTTATGGCGCAAATACGGTCGCACGTTCCGCCACCCAGTATGAGGCTAGCCCGGACGTTACACGTCCGGGAATCCAAGTAGGAGCCTCCCAATGAACCCCGGACGTATAACGTCCGGGCCATCCGTGGTCCCAAGAATATGTGACCGTATTTAGGAAACGGAGCACTAAATATGTCCGTCTCCCTGGCTCGCCCTTTCCGTAAGCACGCGGGAAGCGAGCCTCACATGGAGAGCGGTCGTCTTTGCAGGGCTGTTTTTGCGTCCCGCGTGTGTACCTTTGGTGTCTTTGCCGGACACGGATCTTTGGCTGCCCGCGGACTACTGCTCAACGGGGGTGATCGCCCTGCCCTGACGGAACATGACCACGGAGAAAACGAGCACCATCATCGCGAAGTACACGAGATTGTTCCACGGATCCAAGACGGAGCAATAGAAGATGGACTCGGTCGGCATCACGGAGTTTTCATAGTTGGTGAACAACGCGGAGAACAGACACGTGGCAGCGTGGATCCCTAATGCGTATTCCAGACTGTTGCTCTTCAACGTGACACACGCGAGAAAGAAACCCACGCCGAAATAGTATACGGCCATGGGGATGAATCCCGACACCACCTCCGGGTTGGTCAGGTGTGGCGCCATGAAGAGCAGCCCGATGGTCGTTGCAAGAATGAAGGTATTTCGCGTGAAAAGTCCCAGCCCTTGCATGATGTACCCGCGAAAGAAACAACTCCTCTGCAGTGGTCTGGAGCGGGGTAAGAACCAGGGCTATGGGCACGAAGATCAGGAAACGCAGGGGATGCAGTGTGAGCTTGTACGTGGACGGGTGAAGCGCGTAGTCAATGAGGGTAGTCACCGCGCACAGGCCGAACCACAGCACGAAACTGCCTGCCATCCCATCCCAGCGGATGCGGTCTCGCGGAGTGATAAGGCTGAGAAATTGGCGCTTGTGCACGTACCGTATGACCAGGAACAGCACCACCACCATGATCGCGTGCCCGAGATTGAACGCGATGTAGCTGATAATAGGATCAAGTCCCTTGATCGATTTGGTGGCAGCATCGATGTAGGTATTCGGATCGTTGTCCAATATCACCCAGAACACGAGCACCATGCCAAGAGAAAAACCACTTCCCACCCATGCCACCAAAACGACGCATACGCCGAGTACCCAGCGCCACCACTGGTTCTTTCCTTGCCGAGCCAAGTCAATGAAGTCGTACCCCATCCTATCCGTATCCTGGTAAGCCTGTATCGCTCTCCTCCCGCTTCGCTTTCACACAAGTAAGACCGTAGGGCCGGGGTTCAGCCAAGCGAATTGATGAGAGGACTTTGCACCGTCCGTACTGAGGATTTCCCGCCTGGAACCTGAACCAACTCATGCACGCAAAGGCGAACCCATATCACACTCCCCGACGTTTCATCAGTCGGTCGAGCTCGGAAACCGCCGCGGCCGCGCAGGCCTCGTCATTGATGTGCGCATCCACTTCCTGCACCTTGACTTGTTCGTGGAGCAGCGCCTTCAATTCCGTTACAAAGGCCTGATTGATATCAGGCTCGTAAAGAGGGCCGGTAAGCGTGTCCGCTTCCGACCATCCTCTGAGGGGAATCAGCAACGAGACAGGCCCTTTGGCGCGGTTCAGTTTCTCTGCAATGGTACGAGCCAGTTGCAGCACGTCCTCTTGGCTGGTGCGTACGCCGGACCTGAAATCATACCAGAAGACTTTACGGCCCTTCACTGCTACGGGCATCGTCTCCAAAGAATTGAATTCCAGCACAATGCAATCCAACCCTCCGGGGACGATCACCTGCGGGATACCCCTTTTACTTGCCGATTCCAACCTCCCAGGCCCGATGCCGCCGCAGTACCCTCCGTATAGCTCATCCGCGAACTCGTGAAGCGCATAATCCACCACCCCATCGATGAGGCCCTGATCTATGAGATCCTCCAAGGCCATGCCGCCGGTGCCGTTGGCATGGAACGGAGCCACTTCATAACCGAGATTCTCCAGCAAGTTTTTGACACGCATCGCTCCCTCGGTAATGAACCCGAATGAGGTGAGACCGATGATTGCCTTCTCCGGGACAATCTTGCCGCAAGTCCTGGTCATGCCCGCAATGGCCGATGCCGCGTTGGTGAGGATGCGTATGCTGATGGAATTGAGGCCAAGCACGTCGATCACAGAGTGCATGACCGTGATATCCTTGGTACTGATGAGCTGACTCATGTCTCTGGATGCGACAGTTGAGACCATCAGCTTCGGCACCCCGAGAGGTAAGCTACGCATGACACCCATACCGATGTGGGTTCCGGTTCCACCGCCGACAGAAATAATCCCGGAAAGCCTCTCCTGGTCGTACAAAACCCGTACCACCGACGAGGCTCCCTGGGTCATCGTCTCAACCGCAAGCCGCCTGTCCTTTGCCTCCAGAACTGCCTCGATTGTGGAACCTGCCGCGTGCGCCACCGTTTCCCGGGTAACATCCGCGGAGATCGTGGGAGGATGGAGCGTGCCCACATCTACCACGATCGTGGAACATCCATCGCACTCCAGACGTTGTTTGAGAAATCCGACTTCGTCACCTTTGGTATCGAGCGTTCCGACTATGACGACGTAAACGGGCATGATCACCTCTTCTTCCCGGGGAATGGGACCTTACAGGCCCTTGGCACTACCTCGTACATGAGTAGCATCGCTCTGCACCGAGACCCTTGGAGATATCTCGGCCTTTGCACCCGCGCATGAGTCTCTACTCAAGGGCATGGAGAATGACATCACTCTCCGCTGCCCGTGCGGTAACTGGCGGACTAAGCTGCTCCGCATCCTGACTGACTGCCGGGTTCATGGACGCACCGACTGCCGCCGCGTCCCCTGGAACGGACTGTGAGGGGGCGCAAGCCTAACCCCCTGCAGTGCGACGGACCCAGGAGCAGATGCTTTGAGCAAGGCTTCGAATTGGTGCGCACGCATTTGTGCTTGACCGATTGTCAGTAGGGACATGTGTCCTTCATAATCAGCCAATGGAACGTCAAGCCAGGGATTGCTCATACTAAGTCCACGGGGCCGCTTGGCTGTTGTTCTCCGGACTTCCGCGGCGGTCTTGCCATTTCGGACGTCTTGGGGTACGCGAGGGATCAGGGGATGGTGACCGTGACTCCGAAAAGGCCCCCCTGTAGTCCTCCGCAATGCCCAAAGGAGGCAAAACCGTCGTCACGTTGCTGAAAAAGCATGCAGTCGCCAGCTGCAGAGCGTACCTCACCCCGGCCGACTCCGTCAATCATTTTTCAGCTCTGTGCTCGGTACGTGGGACGCAGACGCGGCCATGTGCGTGCAAGCCACACGCCTACGCCTTGTGAAAGGACCGTGTCATCGCGATTCGCTCGTGCTTTTGGACGATGGCGGAAGGTCGGATAAACGAAGACTCGACCGCTTTGCAGCAATCGCGGTGACACGGGATCTGCCTACTCCACAGAAGAATCACACAGAAGATATGGGGGCAACCAGGAGAAGACTCTCGCTCCAACCTTGTGGAGACGTGGGATGCGCACGCTATTGGCCGTGGTACGTCAGGCGAGTACCGGATATCCCTCTCGCGACTTCCTCGCTATTTTCATGAAGTACCTCATGGCCGCTGACAGGGGCTCATCGCGCAAGGTGACGATGTCCGCGTGAAAGGTGATGTTCCCTTCCGCGAGTGCGATGGATCTGAGAATGCCCGACGACAGTTCCTTTTCGATTTCGTGGGACAGGATGAAGGAAATACCCATGCGGCGTTCAATATACGCAAGGATGAAACTGAGACTCTCCGATTCCACGACAACTGACGGGGTCACACCGTTTTGGCCGAGCTTTTTCAGAATTGCGTCACGGGAACCGGAGCCTTCCTCACGAATAATCAGTGATTCCCCTGTGAGCGCTTTCATGGAAATGGGGCCTCCCAAAGCCAGCGGATGGTCCGGCCTGGCTACGAGAAGGAACTCGGCCTTCGAGAAGGGAACGGCTCGCAGGGAAGAATCGTACCCCGTCCGTGCGACTACGACCAGATCTTCGCGGCGATTGCGCAGCCTGGTAATGAGCTCTGCGGAGTTTCCCTCGCTCAGGCGCACGTGAATTCGTGGAAACTTGTGCTGGAATTGAGCCATCAGGTCGGGCATGAGCGTTCTGGCATACCCCTTGGTGCTCCCCACCCGGAGTCTTTGCGCACTGGTTTTTCGGGCCTTCTCCAACACGCCATCGATCTGGTCTACCCGGCAGAAAATTCGTTTGGTGAGAAGAAACAGTTCCTCGCCTACGTCCGTCAGCTTGTACTGATTGGCCTCACGATAGTAAAGTTTGACCCCGCATTCCTCTTCGAAGCTCCGGAGCTGCTGGGATACCGCGGGTTGAGAGATATTAAGAGATTCTGCTGCCTTGGTCATGCTGGCGAACCGGCAAAAGAAATGAAAAGTTTCGAGGTGTTTGAGGTTCATCACGGTTCTCTGTGCAGGCCAGCCTTTGCTCACTGAATGCGCTGCGTTCCCGACCACGGATGCACGAGTCTTTGTACCCGCGGTTCGGGAAAATGGCTTGCTGCGTACAAAATGACAGATCTCCTTCTATTATAGTATAAGTCAAACTGATACACCTATAATTTTTTGTGACTTGACTTCCAGGCCCGAGTCGCTGACAATCTTTACCAAGGAGATCCAGATCTCTGTAATAGGTTTTGTATGACATAATCCACGCTTATGCCTGTCTTGAGGGAATGGGCCGGTCTTTGGCCACACCGGTCGGAATTCCGGGAGTGGGGACAGGTTCGATTACGCTCACTTTTAGGGAATAACATCTTATGTGATCACACACAGACTTCGGCTGGTCGGTCCGGAAGACTGAGCCTTACCTGAACGACGGAAACAACATTTGTGCAAGGCGACTCCATTTGGGCGTCGAGAAAGGAGTTCGGGTGAAAAGGATCATAGTCGGCATCAGTGGCGCGAGCGGGACGGTCTACGGTGTGCGTTTGCTGGAGGTGCTCAAAGGGACTGAAGGCATCGAGTCCCACCTCATTTTGACACGTGGCGCCCGCGTTGCAATGGAACTCGAGACCGGCATGAAGCCCGACCTTGTGGAGCAACTGGCTGATTGCGTCTATTCTCAGGACAATTTGGCCGCTGCGGTTTCCAGTGGATCCTTCCGGACCGAAGGAATGGTGGTAGCCCCATGTTCCATGAAAAGCTTGGCCATGATCGCATGTTCGCTGAATGACAACCTTCTTGTACGCTCTGCCGATGTGATACTCAAAGAACGAAGAAAACTGGTGATCGTGCCCAGAGAGACACCGTTGCACCTGGGACATCTCCGTCACATGATTACGGTCACCGAACTCGGCGGAGTGATCTTGCCTCCAGTTCCTTCGTTTTATCATCAACCAAAGACCATTCAAGACATCATCGACCAGACGGTAGGCAAAGTTCTCGATCAATTCGGCATAGAACACGACTTGTTTCGGCGCTGGGCTGGCGGATGACCAAGGACGAACTGGAAGCAACCGTAATCCGGTTCATGGATTCGTTTACCACCATGACACTTGCCTGTTGCCTTGACGGCACGCCATGGGTTGCGGCTGTGTATTACGCTC
Source organism: uncultured delta proteobacterium (assembly GCA_963760985.1). Classification (GTDB taxonomy): domain Bacteria; phylum Desulfobacterota; class Desulfomonilia; order Desulfomonilales; family Desulfomonilaceae; genus JACRDG01. The sequence continues at coordinate 435,369 of CAVXFM010000010.1, forward strand.
GGCAGGGATTTGACCTGGTCTTCTTTTCATCGCCGAAATCCATTCACGCGACCATGTTCGCACAGAACCCCGCAGCCGCTGCAGAAATACATGGAGTCTACGAACGATGGCAGGAAATCAAAGGTCTCCAGATGGACGGGCAGGTGGAAGCGATCACCACTCCGGTCGCTCTGGCCAAGTGTACGGCCACGTACCTCAGACGATACCCGTTTGTCCGGGAGTTCTTCTCAGGATCCGCAGCGGAAACGGCAGGCATGATGGCCAAGATGAGTCGAGTAGGATTGTACGTGTTTCGACCCAACAGCGTACGCTATCTCGACAACCAAGGGGGATTCGGAAACAGATGGAAACTGGACATAGCCAACGGCCGTGCCGTCGGTAATCCGGTCCGTGATGACAGGAGTCTCTGAAGATAGCAAGAAGGAAGTTATTCGGTAGATCTCACAACAAATCACCCGGTTTCGACGCCAGGCAACTCAAGCAGGAGGTAGCACACATGGCCGAGTTGAAGTTCCCGAGTCCCCACGAAGCAGAGCGTATTCCAGGAACGGAAGGTTGGGAGCGAATGTATCCCTACCATTACCAGTTCAGCACCGACAACCCGGATCGTAAGCACTACGAAGAGAACATGTTCTGGTTTTATGACGGGCTGCACTATCCGGAACCCATGTATCCCTTTGACATTATATGGGATGAAGCGTGGTTTCTGGCACTGTCACAGTTCAACACGCGTATCTTTATTGTGCCTCCCGCCATGGGAATAGATCACCGTATTCACAACGGCTATATCTACATCACGCCATTGCCCGTCGCCGACCCGGCAGATATTCCCAAGAGGGCGGAACACTTCATGAAACGGGCTGGCTATTATTACCAGAACTGGGACAAGCTCCACGACAACTGGGAATCGAAGATGCGAGGGATCATCGCAGAACTCGCTGACCTGAAGATTCCTGTCCTACCCGAAATGGAGGATGAGTCGGTCGTCCTGGAAGGGAAGGGCACGTCCACCGGTTATACGCTGCTCAATGCGTACGACAAGCTTATCGATCTGGGCATCTTGTGTTGGCAATACCACTTCGAGTTTCTGAATCTCGGATACGCTGCATACGTGGTGTTCGTGGACTTCTGCCAGAGAGTCTTCCCCGACATCCCGCTCCAGAAGATCACCCAGATGGTGGGCGGCATTGACGTCATCATCTACAGACCCGACCAGGAACTGAAGAAGCTTGCGAAACTGGCTATCGATCTCGGCGTAGACGACATCGCCATGGCCGGAGAAGTGGATTCAGTGCTCGGAGCCATGGAAAAGTCCGAGAACGGCAAGAAATGGCTCCAGGCCTTCAACGCAGCCCGAGACCCGTGGTTCTATGTGTCCACAGGAACCGGCTGGTATCATCATGACAAATCCTGGAACGACGATCTTAACATTCCGCTGGACGCTATGCGCATCTACATCGAGAAGCTCCGTCAAGGAGCCAATATCGAGCGCCCCACCGCCAAAATCATCGAAGAGCGGGACAGACTGGCCACTGAATACCGGGCCTTGATCACGAGCGAAGAAGACCGGGCGACTTTCGACCAGTTGCTGGGAACGTCACGGACAGTCTTCCCCTATGTGGAGAACCACCTTTTCTACGTGGAGCATTGGTTCCACAGCCTCTTCTGGAACAAGATGCGTGAGGTGGCTGCCATTCTCGTAGAAAACAAGTTCATCGCGGAAGTGGAAGACGTCTGGTACCTCACGAGAGCGGAGATCAAGGATTGTCTCTGGGACGTGGTGACCGCATGGGCCACCGGAAGTAACCCTCGCGGACCTCTGGTATGGCCTAAAGAAGTTGCGTGGCGCAAGGGAGTGATGGACAAGTTCCGTGAGTGGACGCCACCGGATGGCATGGGCAAAGTCCCGGAAACCATTTCCGAACCCTTTACCATCGTGCTGTGGGGCATCACGTCCGAATCGATGGCACACTGGGCCAAGCTGAAGACCGTGGCAGAGGGCGACCTCTCGAAGATTATCGGCTTCCCCGGATCGCCAGGAGTGGTGGAAGGTAAGGTTCGTGTGTGCCGCACGGTCAAGGAGATCGGCGAACTCAAAGAGGGCGAGATCCTCGTGGCGCCGACCACCTCACCAAGCTGGGCACCGGCATTCCAGAAAATTAAAGCAGCCATCACTGACGTCGGCGGCGTCATGTGTCACGCGGCCATTGTGTGTCGCGAATACGGCCTTCCTGCCATCGTGGGCACAGGTTCGGCAACCTCCAGACTGAAAACCGGCATGAAGATCAAATTGGACGGTTCCAAAGGGGAGATCAATATCCTCTCGTGACCCCTGAGTAACTGTCCCGCAACAGGTTTTTCAGGAAACCCGTATAAGACTCAACAAGACCGTCACCCTGGCGGGCCCCGGATCAGCATCCGAGGCCGCCGGGGTCCAGAAAACCCCAAAAGACATGGATTCCGGGGTGTACCGGAATGACGAACGCTGGACCACAGGATTCATAACCAAGGCTACCAATAGACTGGTCTATTTTGGGGACGGTCCCAAAGGATAGAGGCTTTTCCGATGGAAATATCCAAGTATTTGATTCCATTCGAACAATGCGACATGACCATGGTCGACATTGTCGGCGGGAAATGTGCCAGCCTGGGAGAGTTACTGAGAGCCCAGATCCCCGTGCCTCCCGGATTTGCCATTACCACCGAGACGTACAAGCAGTTTCTCGCAGACAACGACCTGACAACGAAAGTCATCGACAGGCTCAAGGGCGTCAACGAGAGCATGAACGATGAGGTTGAACAGGCATCTGCCGACATCCGTGCATGGATTGAAGCCGGAACCATAAGCGAGGCTCTCGAGGATATCATTGCGGATGAGTATCGGCTTCTTTCGCGTGTGGCCCGCACTCCTGCACTTCCCGTGGCAGTCCGTTCCTCGGCTACCGCGGAGGATCTGCCGGACGCGAGCTTTGCCGGCCAGCAGGACACGTTCCTGTGGATCCGTGGAGTGGACGACCTCTTGGATCGAATTCGCAAGTGCTGGTCCAGTCTGTTTACCCCGCGAGCGATTTCTTACCGCACCAAAATGGGCTTCGACCACAGTCAGGTCTTTCTCAGCGTGGCAGTGCAGAAGATGGTTCGTTCCTTTACCGCGGGGGTAATGTTCACTCTCAACCCGTCCACAGGGGATCCTTCCACGGTGGTCATCGACTCGAACTGGGGATACGGCGAAAGCGTCGTTTCCGGAGAAGTAACTCCCGACCAGTTCCACGTGAACAAGATCACCCTGGAGGTTACCAAGAAGACCATTTCCGAGAAACAGATCTATTACACGACAGATCCTGCCACCGATCAGGTCATCAAAATCGAGCCGGAACCGCAACGGCGGGTCGCTCAGAGCTTGCTGGATATGGAGATCGTCGAACTCGCCAGGATCGCGAAAATCATTGAGAAGCACTACGGCAAACCGATGGACATCGAATGGGCAACGGAGAAATCCCTGCCGTTCAAAGGCGAGGTGTACATCCTTCAGAGCCGGCCCGAAACCGTGTGGAGCCGTAAAGTGGTCAAGCCGGTCATGGAGCCCAAGAAGAGCGCTTTGGAGCACATCGTCGCAGGTCTCATTAAAGGAAGAAAGGTCACCTGAAACGCCACCGCAACGAGCCAGAATCACATCTACCCGAAACGGAGACGCGAGGAGGAAGAAACCCACATGAAAGACATGAGAGATTTTATCAAAGCAGGAGAGGAACGGGGCTTGTGCAAACGAATTACCGCACAGGTCGACTGGAACCTGGAATTGTCGCATATCGCGAAACTCAACGAAGAGGCCTGCGGGCCCGCACTGCTATTTGAGAATGTGAAGGATTACAAGACCCCGGTCATCACCAGCGTGTGCACCACCACGGAACGGCTGGCCCTGATCATGGGGCAACCGCTCGACTCAACTCTGGTGGATCTTTACGAAGCCTGGGCAAAGTTGGGCGCAAATCTGATTCCGCCAAAATTTATCGACAAGGCCGGAGCCCCCTGCAAGCGAAAACATCCTCACCGGAGACCAGATCGATCTATACAAATTCCCCGTTCCCCACTGGTATCCCAAGGACGGCGGACGTTATATGGGCACGGCCCACTTTGTCATCTCCAAGGACCCTGAGTCGGGCTGGGTCAACCTAGGCACGTACCGGGGCCAGCTTCTTGGGAAAAGACAAGATGGGGACCCAGTTCATCAAGGGCAAACACGCGGACATCATGTTGAAGAAATACCAGGCAATGGGCAAACCGATGCCCGTGGCCTCGATTATCGGATGCGATCCCCTCCTGTTTATTCTCGGGGCAGCGCGCGTGTCCGCTTTTGTATCCGAGTATGACGTGGCAGGCGCTCTCAGGGGAACACCAGTGGAAGTGGTGCAAGGAGAAACCGTCGACCTGCCCATCCCTGCCCATGCCGAGATCGTTATTGAAGGCGAAGTGGATGCGAACAAATTCATGGAAGAGGGACCGTTTGGCGAGTACACCGGCTATTACTCCGGCGTAGGCACGGACCCGCGGAATTTTATCGATGTGAAATGCATCACTCACCGGGACAATCCGATTCTGTGGGGAACCACCGTCGGCCGTGCGGTGACGGACACGCACATGACCATGGCGCTTTCCTACGGAGCGACTCTCTGGCAGCAGCTCCTAGCCATGAAAATACCCGGTCTGAAAGCGGTGTACTGTCCTCCGGAGGGTTCTGGCAGGTTCCTCGCCATCATCTCCATGAAGCAGATGTATCCGGGCCACGCTGACCAGGTGCTCACTGCCGCCATCTCCACGGAAATGGGTGCGTACGGCCTGAAAACAGTGATCGTGGTGGATGAAGACATAGATCCCTGGGACATTCCCCGAGTAATGTACGCGCTGAGTTTCAGGTTCCAGCCCAATCGTTCCCAGGTCATTAAACGGGGCCGGTCCACACCGCTGGATCCTTCCCTGCCCATCGACGCGAGGGACATCACGGGCAGACTACTCCTGGATGCCACCATACCCTATGACTGGAAAGAAAAACCGATTCCCATCGAATTGGATGCGAAGATGGTGGAAAGAGTCAAGGCCCGGTGGTCTGAACTGGGATTGTAAGTGGGAAATCGGAAAAGGGAACCCGGAATTTTCTCTGCGGTTCCCACGCTCCGGAAGGGAACCGATGCCGGACGCTTCGCGTCGCACGACTCCGGACTGGCAAGGAGGCCTCATTGAAACCGATTCGATACAAGAAAGAGATGGTGGATGAATTCGTAAAGAATGGGTACTGGACCCAGGAGACCTTTTACGATTTCTGGGACAGAAACGCCCGTGAATATGGCGACAGAGAAGCCCTGGTCGATTCCAAGTACCGCCTGACTTGGGCCGAGGCAAAGCGTCTGGTAGATGCCATGGCTATTTCATGGGTAGAGATGGGGATTCCTCAGCATTCCCGCATCATCGTCCAGTCTCCCAACAGCGTGTACGGATTTCTCTCCAGAATTGCCTGTGAAAGGGCCGGCCTGATCTCCTTGACGGTGTACCCTTACCTTCGGCAGAGGGAACTGGAATACATGGTCGAGCGGACCGAAGCGTCGGCCGTGATCATTGTCAATATCTACAACAAATTCAATTATCTGGAAATGTACGCAGGACTCCAGAAGCAGTTTCCTCATTTGAAGAACATCTTTCTCTTTGATGATGAAGTGCCCGATTCTGCTCCCCCGGGAACCTTCTCACTTACCCGCATCGTGAATGAGCGGGTCAAGAAGCCCGTGGACGAGGCTGTGCTTGCGGAAAGAAGACTTGATCCTCTGTTGAATGTGGCGCTGCTCACCACGACATCGGGAACCACAGGAATTCCCAAGCTTGTGGAATGGCCCATCGCTCCCCGAGTCTGCACGTCCAAGGGCAGAGTGGATATCTGGAATCTTTCCAAGGACGACATTACCATGGCCATAGCGCCTCATGCTGGTGGCGCGGCCGGAACACTCACGTATTTTGCCGCTCCGCTGGTTGGGGCAAAGACCGTCATGCTGGAGGAATTCTCTCCCGAAGGAGCCTTGGCCCTCATCGAAAAGGAAAAGGCAACAGCAATCGGTGTCGTGCCCACTCACCTGGTGAGAATGCTCAGCGTTGATGCCTCCAAGTATGATCTGAGTTCGCTTCGCTTTATCCGTTCAGCCGGCGGCTATCTTTCGCCGCAGATTGCCGAGGAGGCCGAGCAGGCTTTCGGCGCTTCCATAACCAGCGATCTGGGCACTCAGGACATGGGGTCAGTGTCCGGATGTCGTGTGGAGGATTCCAAGGACCTGCGCCGCAGGACAGTCGGACGCATGCTTCCGGGAAACCAGGTGCGTCTCATGGCTGAAGACGGCAAGAGTGAAGTTTCCGACGGAGACCCTGGAGTCCTCTTTTTCCGTGGGCCTCATGCGCCTGCCGGGTACTACCGCGACGAGGAACTTACTTCCACGGTCTTCGATCCCAACGGCTGGACCACCACTGGCGATATCGTCAAATTCGACCAGGGGTGTTTGTGGATACTGGGAAGGGCCAAGGACATGATCATCAGGGGTGGCCAAAATATCTATCCCGCGGAGATCGAGGGACTTTTGAACGATCATCCCAAAGTGAGCACGGTTGCGGTGGTCGGATACCCGGATCGGGAAATGGGCGAGCGGGCATGTGCGTACGTCATTCCCAAGGCAGGCCAGGAATTCACGTTCAAGGAAATGGTCGATTTTCTGAAATCCAAGAATATCGCCATGTTCAAACTGCCTGAACGTCTGGAGGTGGTGCAGGAGTTGCCCACCGTGGGCGATTCCGGAAAAGTGAACAAAGAGACCCTGAAAAAAGAAATCAGAGAAAAGGTGGCCGCGGAGGGCAAATCCTGATGGAACGAGTCATCCTTGTCCTGTCCACCCTGGACACCAAAGGGCCGGAAACCTTGTACCTCCGGGATCGGATCCGACAGCATCGGGCCTTCCCGATGGTGTTGGATCTGAGCATGTCGTCCGCGAGCCCGGATGCAGACATCTCCTCAGCGGATGTGGCTCGAGCCGCGGGCACGGATATTGAGCAGATTTCGCGCATCACGGGAGCGCAAGCTGATCACTCGGCAAATGATTAACGGCGCGGTGAAACTCACGTTGGATCTCCTGCAATCCGGTCGTCTGGCCGGGGTAATCGGCCTGGGGGGTTCCACCGGGAAGTTTGATGGCCACCGACGTGATGCGTGCGTTGCCGTTTGGGGTTCCCAAACTCATGGTTTCTTCTACCGCTGCACTGCCGGGGCTTGCCACGCGGTACATCGCCACCGGGGATATTTCGATCCTGCACACCGTGATAGAGATCGCGGGCTTGAGCGTTCCTTTGCGCAACGTCCTGGATCGCGCGGCCGCGGCCATCGTAGGCATGGCCGAGGTTGAGCCTCTCACCGGGGAATCGCTGCGTTCGGAGGGCAAGCCGCTGGTGGCCATGTCCATGTTCGGGCCCACGGAGCATTGCGCTCATCACGTGCAGCAACGTCTGGAGCAAGAAGGATTCCAGGTGATCGGGTTTTCCGCGGCAGGGATGTGCGATCGGGCAATGGAAGACATGATCGGTATGCGATTCTTTGACGCAGTGGTGGATGTGGCGCCTGGAGGGGTGGGCGAGGAGGTCCTCGGCGGTATGCGGGCTGCAGGTCCGCAACGTCTCACCACCGCGGGCAAACTGGGCATCCCTCAGGTGGTGGCGCCTGGAGGGGTCAACCTCACCAGCCAGCGCAAGTCTCGGTACAAACCCGAGCACCACGAACGGAGAAAATACGAGCTGGATGAATTGCGGACATTCCTCAGAGTGTCTGACGAGGAGATGGAACAGATAGCCCGCGTCTTTGCGGAAAAGCTCAATCAAGCGACAGGACCCGTCATTTTCCTGTTCCCCACTCAGGGTTGGTCTGCGGTGGATCCTGTGTCGGGGCACATGTGCGACAGGGAGCAGGACCGCCTGTTTCTCAAGGTGTTGCGGGAAAATGCTGCCCCGCACGTGATCATCCGAGAGGTTGATGCGAACCTCGAGGACAAGGCCTTTGCCGAGGCCGTAGCGCATGCGTGCCTGGAGGTATTTCCCCGACCGCAACCACGGGCTTAATACCGGGGTCCTGTCGTGATTTTCTCATACTGGTGTGCGCCGATTCAGGCAGTAATGGCAGGCACGCGCCATGCCTCCCACGCGCAGCCAGACTGGACGTTTGCAGCGGAGGAGGCATGACGCTTGGCTTCCTTGCTTTTGCGCACACTGGTACAAGGCCCTTCTGACCGTACCGATGACGAACGCGGGTTGGTGTCTCAGTCAGGAGTCAGGCTTCGCACACAGGTAGCTCCCCCGCCAGGGTGGAGCTGCCCACATCATTAAATCCCGCGACAGGGAGGCTCTCATGTTGGTAAAGAACTGGATGCTGCCGCAACAATATTCCATTTCCAGCGATGCACTTGCTGTTGAGGCGGTGATGCTCATTCGTGAGCACAATCTGAAGATGCTTCCGGTGGTCGATCAAGGCAGGCTTCGCGGAGTTGTCCATCGCAGGGACCTCAGCGAAGCGGCTTACTGTGTCAGTGGGAGCGGCGATCTCTGTGAAATGAACTATTTCTGCAATAAGCTCAAAGTCAAGGACGTGATGGTCCGCATGCCCGTAACCGTGTCAGTGGACGACACGGTGGACGACACACTCATCAAAGGCAGAGACTTGCTGATGAGCACCTTTCCCGTAATGGACGGCGAAAAAGTTGTGGGCGTGGTGTCGGACCGTGAAATATTCGTGACCCTGTTCAAACTCCTGGAAGCGGGAGCGGAGCGCACCAGGTTTACCTTGAGCGACGTGACTCTCGAAAAAGGAACTCTCTCGAACATCCTGCGTATCGTGGACGAGAACGGTGCGGTGGCTCATGCGATCTTTACCGTTCCCAACGGGAAGAACGGCCATTGTCGGGTGGTGTTGCGATTGCAGGCGGACAACCCGGAAGCGATCAGGCAAGCGCTCAGTGACGCAGGGTTCACCATACTTGAGTATTCTTGACAGAACGGATTTTCTCGCTCCCTGTGACCACTGGGAGCGAAGGCTTCCCCAGACTTCGGTGCGTGCTCGCTTCGCGTCTCTCATTCCGATTCGCTTTCACACGCGTAGCATTGCAGGGCTGGAGATCTCCTGAGCGAAGTGACGAGACGGCTCCGCGTCGTTCGTAACGAACGCGGGGCCCCAGCCCGTAGCCTGCGCCAAGTGGGAACGGCCAAAGCGGATGGGCATCAGGTACCGACCGTGTTACGTTCCTGACTGGTGGTTTTGTGTGTCCGGGACCGTGGTCAAGTCTATCTGGAATTCCTTCTTTCCTCTCAGCACCTTCAGGTGCACGGTTTCCCCCACATTCTTCTGAAGAATAAGATTGTTGAAATCATCGTACGTCGGTGTGGCCTTTCCATCTACCGACAGGATCACGTCTCCACCAAGCACGATCGGCCTGCCCATATAGAAACGCGCGGCGGTCTCCGCCTCGAAGGCCCGCTTTTGCGGCAGGACTGCCAGGTGCTATGTCGTATATGAGCACTCCGTTGACCGGCGGAAGACCCATCTGGCGGGAGAGCGCGGGGTCAATGTTCATCATAGGGAGGATCCCCGTCCACGGGTAAATAGCTCTGCCCCATTTTATCAGTTGCGCGGAAATCTTCTTGACCCTGTTAATGGGCAAGGCAAGGCCTATTCCCATGAAGCCGCCCGACTGAGTGTAAATGGCAGTGTTCACCGCGATGACCTCTCCACGCGAATCGATCAACGGGCCACCGCTATTGCCGGGGTTGATCGCTGCATCGGTTTGAATCATACCCATCATGGTTCTGTTGCCGATGGTGAGGTCACGATGGAGTGCGCTCAGGAATCCAGCGGTTACCGTGTGTTGAAATCCGAAAGGATTGCCGATGGCAATGACCCGCTGTCCCACGGAAAGATTGTTGGAGTCGCCCAGGGGAGCGACGGCCATGCCCGAGAACGAATCCACCTTGATCACCGCCAGATCGCTTACCGGGTCTCGCGCTACGAGCTTGGCCTGGACCTTACGATCGCCGACAAAAGTGACCTCCAGCTTTTCCGCGTTGGCCACCACGTGGTTATTCGTCACGATGTGCCCATCCGCGTCGATCACGAAACCGGTGCCCTGCCCAACCTGAGGCACTGCCTGCATCCAGAAATTGAGCGTAAGGCTCGTGGCCACTATGTTCACCACCGCGGGGCTAAGTTGCTGATACACCCGCATCACCACAGCCTCGCCGGATTCCAGCGCCTGGTCCTTCAGGGGTGGCGGCTTCACCACTACCACTGCGGGCTGCCGCTTAAGCCACATACCCACGGCAGCTCCGCCGACGAATATGATTAAGAGCGTTATTGCTACGGGCCACTTGCGAGAAGAAGTCATTGATACCATCCCATTTGGCGAAGATATTCCACCATGCGCTGTGCAAGACCCTGCACGCCGGTCGGTTTGGGAGAAAGCGGGTTGGTCCGGCCACCATCCCGACTACTCGCGTTGCGCGGCATTTCAGCGGTCAAACCATCCCAATCTCTCCGTAAGGTCATGACACCTTTTTCATCCATCGCGTAGTGTCCGACCCCCAAATCTTGCCCACTCGGCGAGAGAATCCGTACGGTCCCAGATGGTGAGCCATGGCTAAGGTTCATTGCGACCATTGCCATGCCTCTCAAGGGATCTCCCGGACCGGACGCCAACACGAAACTCGCATCGATAGGGCACACCGGCTTAGTCTCCGGGGCGATCATGCGATCAGGGTCCTCTTCCAGGAGCCGCCCCAGGTTTCGGTTGCCTGATCTACGCATGCCCCCGGCAAACACGATTCCTTCCGGAGGCCGATACCCGGTACAAGGTTCGTGTGCAAGCGCAGCTTTCATAAAATCCATCCATACCGGGAGGGCAGCCCTTGCGCCGTGTTCCTGCCTGCCAAGCGAAGTCTTGGTGTCGTACCCCACCCACACTCCTGTAGTGTATTTGGGATTGAATCCGACAAACCAGGCATCCGCGCTGTCATCGGACGTACCGGTCTTACCCGCAAGGTCTGTCCGCCTGAGACGAGTGACTGCTGCAGCGGTGCCGCTTACACAGGTCTTGCGCAACATACTGAGCATCAGGTACGCGGTGGAAGGGCTCAAGGCTCGGTACGGACGAGGTCGCGTGTGCGTCTGTGGCGTGAAAGGACGACCTGATAAGAGAGCCTCTACAGGAGGGCTCAGAGGAGGGGCTTGCTCCAACGGTTGCTCTTCCTGCGACTCTCCGTGGCCCTGGTCCGCGTATGCGTCTGTAGGGTCATCGAATGACGATGGTGACGAAGCCTCTCCGCGGAGTGCGTCTCGATCCGTGTACGAGGCTTGCACTGCCTGGACAGACAGATCCACCGGCAGGGCGGTGTTGTCTTCCAATACGTTGCCGAATCGATCCTTCACTTTCTTGATGAGGACCGGTTCCCACGCGAATTCCCATGTTGGGAAACACCGTGTATGCGGCGGTCAGGTCAAGAGGAGTTACTTCCGAGGTTCCCAAACAAAGAGAAAGGTTCTTCTTCAAACGCGTGCGTATGCCCATTCTGCGAGCCATACGGATAGCCGGCTCCACGCCTATGTCCATGAGTAGCTTGATTGCCACCACGTTGCGCGATTGCGCGAGAGCGTCGCGAAGCGTCATCAGCCCCCGATATTGTCCGTCCGCGTTTCCCGGAACCCATTCGCCTTTACGGGGATCGGTGACCACTGCAATGGGTTCGTCGAGGATCAGCGTGTTGGGGCTGTAATCGCCCCATTCGAGGGCAGCTGCGTAGAGCAAAGGCTTGAACGCGCTGCCCGGTTGCCGGAATGCCTGAACAGCTCTATTGAACCGCGAGAGTTCAAAGTTCACCCCACCGACAAGCGCCCTTACGTACCCCGTCTGGTTTTCGATGCACACTACTGCCCCCTGCACCGGAGGGGCTGTGAGATGTTCCAGCACGGGGAGCCCGTCTTCGAGGTCCTTGACGCGGAATTCCAGCAACTGGTTGGGCCGATAGGGCACATCCGACCGAAGCTTCATCCTGAACTGCACATTGCCGGCCAGCGCCACAGGTACAGTCGCGAGATGAGGTGTCGGTACGTGTGCCTTTCTGCTTGGGTGGGGCATGCGTGGCGACCACCAGCGCGCGCGTACCACATCGCCGACGTGGTACGATCCTCTTGGCGAGCTGTGGAGAAACTCTTTGGCCTCCGAAGTCTTCAGCCTTCGCACCAGCCCCGCGGGACGATGTTCCCGTTTCTCCCACGCGGTGACGCCCTTGACCAGGGCTTCCGATGCCTTGTCCTGCAAGGAGAGGTCACACGTGGTCCACACTTGGAGGCCTTCGTTATACAGCCTGTTTTCGCCGTACTTCCGCACAATATACCGTCGGACGGCTTCAGTGAAGTAAGGGACCCTGTCATAAGGGTTGGGTTGGCTTTCTCTGAACTTAGGAGACTCATGCGACGCAGTGCGGAATTCGTCCTCAGATACGAATCCATAGCGGACCATGTTGTCCAGTACCATACTCTCTCCGCTTGAGGCACGCGTCCAAATTGCGCAGGTGGGAATATTTCGAAGGATTGGACACAAAGCCGGCGAGCATAGCCGCTTCCGCAACACTCAGGTCTCGCGCATTCTTTCCGAAATAGGTTCGAGCCGCTGACTCTATTCCATAACACCCTTTTCCGAGGTAGATTTCATTCAAATAGATCTCGAGAATTTGTTCCTTGCTCAAAGTCTTTTCCAGCCTGAAGCTAAGGATTGCCTCTCGGATCTTTCTCGATAGGCGTTTTTCTCGGGACAGGATGAAGTTCCGCGTGACTTGCTGGGTGATGGTACATGCCGCCTTGCGCAAAATTCCCTGCTTTCAGATTCTTGAGCGCTGCTCTGGCGACTCCCAGCACATCCACTCCTGTGTGGGAAAAGAACCGTGCGTCTTCTGCCGCGAGAAAGGCGCCGACCACGTGCTTCGGAAGGGAATCCAAGGGCACGGGAAATCTCTTTTGCGTGTAGAAAACCCCTATGGCCGTGCCATCGTTCGCGTAGAATGTCGAGACCGTCTTGGGTTTGTAATTCCTGAGGTCCGGGACTTTCGGCAGGCCCTCGGAAAAGTGTACGTACGCCCCTAATCCTCCGCCGAGCACTCCACAACACAGGGCGACGGCAGAGAGAATGGGAATCCCCGCAAGAAACCATCCCAGCATCCGCGCAATCGGAAAACTTTTCCCCCTGCGGCGTGTGAACAAACGCAAGTTCCACACCCTCCCTTACGGCAGTATGTCGAAAAGTGCGGTTCCGCGCGAGAGACTGCCCTCTGAACGCTTTCCGCCTTTCTCTTGCCGCCACCTGGTGCGTCGGATGTTCACAGACCCTCGCGAGTCGGAGCGACGTACCTGGAACCGAATGGAGAGGCCCTTTGCCGGAAATGAGGACCGGCTTCAGACGTCCCGTACCGTGTGTTCCATCTCTCTCACCATGTAATCGAGTGTACGCCAGTAGGGTCGTTTCGTCAAGGATTCGAGCTTGGGGTGCTCTTTCCGGTCTTGACGAATCCCTCTGGTTGAATTAAGCTCGACACATCCATGGGGTATCCAGGAGAAAACTGTGCGGATAGGCCACGGATTTGACGCTCATAAGTTGGTTGAGGGGCGGAGACTGATCCTGGGTGGAGAAGCGTTTGACTACCCATTAGGGCTGGAAGGACACTCCGATGCGGATGTGGTCACCCATGCACTTGTGGATGCGCTCCTCGGGGCCGCAGGCTTGGGTGACATTGGCATGCACTTCCCGGATACGGATCCTGCGTACCGTGATGCACAAAGCCTCGAAATGTTGCGAACTATCACACTTGCGATCGAAGCGCTGGGCTTTGCCATCGCAAATGTTGACGTTACCGTGTATGCAGAAAAACCCAAGATAGGGCCTCGTCGTCCGGCCATGGTGGGCAATTTGGCCGAAGCCATGGGCATAGACCCCTATCTGGTCAACGTCAAGGCGACAACCACCGAGGGCATGGGATTCCTCGGACGAGGTGAGGGAATAGCGGCTTCTGCCGTGGTGCTACTCGAAACCGCTCACTCCGGCTGATGAGCCGTCCGGAAAATGCTGAGATTTCATTGTGACGTAGGCCTTTCCCCGCGCTGCGCGGTGATGTATGTACATTCGATGTCTTTGAATCTCCTCCGCGCTTGTGAATGCCTGATGCGAATCCCCCTCAAGCAGGCGACATGGCTTCTCTCCGGCGGGTAAGAGGGAGTAGTCCGTGCCCCTTGTACCAATGATAAAGAGTCTGCAAAAGATAAGGCTTTCCGGGCAGGCCTACGGCTGTGCCCGGGAGCGTTGCTTTCACAGGAGATACTGATGGCGTTGCGCATTTACAGCACCCTGACGCGTGATAAGCAGGAATTTCAGCCGGTTCATTCGGGCAAGGTCGGCATGTACGTCTGCGGGATGACCGTGTACGACATGTGTCACATCGGGCACGCGCGGTCGGTGGTACTCTTTGATGTCATTTACCGGTACCTCGTGCATCGCGGGTACGAGGTCACGTATGTGCGGAATTTCACCGACGTAGACGACAAGATCATCAATCGGGCCAATGAAGTAGGAGAAGATTGGAAAAGCCTTGCCGAAAGGTTCATCCGCGAATTCTACGTGGACATGGATGGCCTGGGCGTGCTGCGTCCCACCTTTGAACCCAAGGCCACGGAGCATATTCCGCAGATACAGTCGCTCATTGCGGACCTGATTGCCAAGGGGTTCGCGTATGAGGTACACGGAGATGTCATGTATGCGGTGAACAATTTCCGGGACTATGGCAAGCTTTCCGGAAAGAAAACCGACGAACTCATCTCCGGGGCCCGCGTGGAGGTGGACGAGAAGAAACGTAATCCTCTCGATTTCGCGTTGTGGAAGAGCGCCAAACCCGGCGAACCTTCCTGGGAGAGCCCATGGGGCTTGGGCCGACCGGGGTGGCACATCGAATGCTCGGCCATGAGCATGCACTATCTTGGCAACGAGTTCGACATCCATGGTGGCGGAGCAGACCTCACCTTCCCTCACCACGAGAACGAAATCGCCCAGTCTGAGGCATCCACGGGGAAGCAGTTTGCGAAATACTGGATTCACAACGGGTTCGTCAACATTCGGTCTGAAAAGATGTCCAAGTCCCTGGGAAACGTCTTGAATATCAGAGAGATCCGAGAGCGAGTCCATCCGGAGGCTCTGAGATTGTTTCTCCTCTCAAGCCATTACCGGAGTCCTCTTGATTACACCGAAACCTCCATAAGAGAGGCCTCGGTGAGTCTGGAGCGTCTGTACGCGGCCATGGCAGCGCTTGATGGTCTGCTGGATGCAGACGGCAAGGCCAAGGACGTCCCGGAAGAACTCACAGACATCAAGACTCGTTTCATCAGTGCGATGGACGATGATTTCAACACGCCCAAGTCTCTGGCGATCCTGTTTGAGGCAGCTCGGGCTATCAACAGGATGGCAGTTCCTGGAGGAGCGCCGAAAAAGTCGATAGCCTCGCGGGAATTGCTGGAAGGCGTGAGAGCTGAAATTTCCGAGGTTGCCAAAGGTGTCCTGGGGCTGTTGACGGAGGAGCCCCTCGCGTTTCTCGATGCGGTCCGGACGGTTCGGGCCCGAGAACTGGGGATCACTTCGGACGAAATCCAAGCCATGATCGATGCGAGAACACAGGCTCGCAAGAACAAAGACTTCGCGCTCGCGGACAAAATTCGTAACGATCTGACCAGCAAAGGAATCCTTCTGGAAGACGGCCCGAAAGGTACCACCTGGCGAGTGAAGGAATCGCAGACGGACTAATACCGATTCGTTTGTGGATGTGTCATCTGGCGCAGGCTGCAGACTGGGGATCTTGTTCGGTACGGAGGACGAAAATACGCCTCATTGCTTCGCTCATGAGACCCTCAGCCCTGAGGTCTCACTCGTGAAAACGCGAGGCGGTACAAGCGTTGGTTTTCCTCAATACGGTAAGAGACTTGGAGGATGGCTCTGGGCCAAGGCCATCCCTGAGAGCGTTCGGCGCCTACCGGTACACAAACCTGGGAGCAAGAGAGTAAGACCCCTTTGGAGATCTGCGCAGAAAATCTTGGTCATACGTTTAATGCGGGCACTCCCCTCGAGACCAAAGCCCTGGAAAAGGTCAGCTTCACATTGCCCCAAGGGAGCGCTCTGGGGGTCCTTGGGGGCACGGGTTCCGGAAAGACCACGCTCATCAAGCACCTCAACGGCCTGCTCGATCCCACTGAGGGCAAGCTGTTGGTGGACGGTGAAGACATCCGTTCGTACCGGGGGAACCTCGGACATGCAGTGGGTGTCGTGCTACAGAGGCCCGAGCGACAGCTCTTTGAAGAGACCGTCCTGGCTGACATCTCATTCGTATTGCGGCGGTTCAGTATGCTCCCGGAGAGTGATATACTGGCCAAGGTAACAGAGTCCTGCGAGATGCTGAGCCTTGATATCAGCGAGATCGGGCAGCGATCGCCTTTCGCCTTGTCAGACGGAGAGAAGCGAAAAGTGGCCATTGCAGGTATCCTGGTGAACGAACCGGAAATCCTGGTGCTTGACGAACCCGCGGTAGGACTGGATCCGCCATCTGTGGAAGACTTGGTACACGCACTGGACACCCTCAAGAACGTCCGTGGTCGCAGCCTCGTGGTCGTTTCCCACGACATGGAGCCGTTCTTGCCTCTGCTCGATCGTCTGCTTGTCCTCAAAGGGGGACACTGTGCCGCATTCGGATCTCCTGCCGAGGTGTGCTCCATCCTGGGAGATGATCCGGTCATGCGAGATTTCCTTCCGGGCCTTGCCCTGTTTGTACACGACCTGCGGCAGCAAGGAATCGCATTACCACCAAACGAATTCAGGATCCGGGCGATCATAGACCATCTGGCCGGAATCGCCTTGCCCGAGGAGGGCTGTTCGTGAAAAAACTCTGGAGAGCGGCAGTGTGTCTCGTGATATTGGGTGCAGCAGCACAGGCCTGCGGGCAGAGTGGGATTCCCACCGTGGATGAGTTGGTGAAACGCATCCAGGAGGTATATTCTCGGCAGTGTTGCTTCCGAGCCGCTTTTGACCAGGTGACGGTAAACGTGGCCATGGACATGAAGGACCACTTCAGTGGAGCCATGTACGTGAAAAGGCCCGATCTGATCGCTCTGGACGTAGAAAAGCCCGAGAAACAGCAAGTAGTGCTCAGGGGCAGATCTTACGCGGTCTATTTCCCCAGCGACGGATCAGCAGTGCGCGGAGAGGTGCCGCCCGAGATGAATGTCGAGCAGTTCTTCGGCTTTCTTGCCAATATCGGTGGATTGGACAAGACTTTTTCCATCGCATATCCTGAAAAGAAAATGGATGCCGCGGAACACCTCTATTTTCTCGAACTGACCGACCGCAACAATCCCAGAAGCACGTACAGAATAGTCGTCGGCATAGACATGCAGACCTCCGTCATCCGGCGGGCAATAATCTATGATGCATTGGGCAACTACAACCGATTCGAGCTGTCGGAGATCATGTTTCGCACGGACCTGCCCGATTCTCGTTTCCGGCTCGGCCCAGGCTCGGGGAATCTGGCAGAACCCCCCAAATCCTCACACGCAGCGCCACAGTGATACACAATAGCCTTTTCAGTCTCGTCAGTCTCGGATGCCCGAAGAACCGTGTGGACGCGGAGCGCATTCTCTCCGTGATGATTTCGGCAGGTTACGTATACACCGAGGATATTGCCCTTGCGCAAGTCATGATTGTGAACACCTGCGCGTTCATAAACCTGCGGTCGAGGAATCCATCGACACCATTCTCGATCACCGGGCTGAGAACAGTTCGGCAATCCTGGTCGTTGCCGGGTGCCTGCCCTTACGTTACAAGGATACGCTTCAAGATCCGCTTCCCGAAGTGGATCTGTTCCTCGCTCCCGAGCAGATCGATGAGCTGCCGGGATTGCTCGCGAACCTCATGAGCCGGCAGTGCGACGAGGGTATACGCGAACCCGTGGCAGCCCCACACCCTCACGCCAGAGTTGCGGACCTGGTTGCGCGCGGTGACATGCCGCGAACCGGCGAAGGCCCTGAGATCAGCGCTACTGACCACGGCCGTGCCCCGCGAATCCTCACCACATCCGGGTACGCGTACCTGAAAATAGCTGAAGGGTGTTCCCGTAAGTGTCGGTACTGCACCATCCCCGCGATCCGAGGCCCCCTGGTGAGCGTTGACCCGGCCGAGCTGGAAAGAGAAGCTCGCTTTCTCGCATCTCTCGGGGTCAGAGAGTTGGTGCTGGTGGCTCAGGATTTGACGGTCTACGGGCTCGATCAAGGGGAGAAAAACGCATTAGCAAGGCTGCTCTCCCGTGTCCAACAGGTGGAGGGGATCAAATGGATACGACTCATGTACCTCCATCCTGAGGGCATCAAACGAGATGTCGTGAAAATCGTAAGAGATTCCCCTGTTATTCTTCCTTATTTGGACATTCCCTTTCAGCATATCTCCGACACCGTGCTCCACGCCATGGGCCGACCCTGGAAGGGAGACCGTATCCGAAAGCTCGTTGAACGTCTGAGAACGGATATCCCAGGCCTCGCGTTGAGGACAACCTTTATGGTCGGGTACCCCGCGGAACGCGAAGCCGATTTCCAGGAACTCCGGGACTTTGTGGAATCTTTTGAGATTGAACGGGTGGGGGTGTTTACGTACTCACCTGAAGAAGGATCGCGCGCTCACGCTCTGGGAGATCCCGTGCCCGAGGAAGTGAAATTGGCCCGAGCTGAGGAAATTCGCTCCATTCACGCATCATTTACGAAGAAAAGAAATCGCAGGAAAAAGGGCAGGGTGGAAGAGGCGCTCATTGAAGGCGTATCGCAAGAGAGTGAGCTTCTCCTGCAAGGAAGAACCTGGGATCAGGCACCGGAAGTCGATGGAGTCCTGTACATTACAGCGGGGAACGCAGTTGCGGGAGAAATCCACTCCGTAAAGATCACAGGCTGTCACGGGCCGGATCTTTTCGGCGAAGTGATCTGAAGCCAGCCGGATTCAGCGGTACACGAACACATACAGCGCCACTGCCAGCGCTACCACTGCCGCGAGCACAATCTTTACCGCGATCGTCGGTTCCATTCACGAATAATACCCTAAAACGAAACGCATGCAAAGAGAGAACAAAGGACGACAGGCACGTTCTTACTCTCAACGTCACGGAAAACCATCTGCCGGCAGACCACCGCTTATACCGATTCGCTTTCGACTGTACAACTTGGCGCGGCCCGCATCCTGTGTCCTGCCATGCACCTGAAAGCGCCCAGGTATGAGGAGTGGTGGTGCGGAAAGATTCGAGAGTACGAGTCACGTTTTTTAAACTTATGCTTTAAGAAAATTAGATATCACACCGTTTTTATGCTTTTTTCATTGACACAGTCTCTTCTTGTCTGCTATGATTCATCCCAGCCTTAGTATCCGGCAGAGGATGAGCATCGTCCTCACATAAAAAAGACCGGGCATCGTTTCCAAATGGTCACCCAGGTACCGTGGCTTCGATATGGACTGGATCGCCTCAACACGGTCTTCGGGAGAGGATAGCAATGAGGTCACCTGAAAGAAGATATCAATCTCTCTGGTTGAGCTGCCTGATGATAGTGCTCGTCACATGCCCTGCATGGGCGCGCATCACCGGACAGATCTCCGGGGTGAAGTTGGAACCTGACACGCATCGGATCGTGATCGAGTCCAAGGGCAAGGTGGGTGAGCACGTGGCTCGCGTCATGGCTCGACCGAACCGATTGATTCTGGATTTCAAGAATACTGGACTGGACCGGGTTCCACACAAGATCAGCGTGGTCGATGACGCGATCAAAGGTATCCGATTGGGTTCGAACGAGTCCCGGGCGCGATTGGTGGTTGATTTTCAGGATCGACCCGTGCCCGCGTTCCATGTGACACGGGAACAGGACCGGATTCTGCTCGTGTTCGGCAAGGGGCTACCCTCGGATGGTGTGATCCCCTCGGCCAAGGGCTCGGAAACGCGCGGACGACAAGCAAGCCCCTCGTCGTTGGCTCCCCGCGCTCCTTCTGTCGGGACCACTGCAGCTAATCCTGTCAAGAATTCTTTGCATGCGCAAAACCCCCCGCAGGTGAAAACTGCTCCTGATTCAGGGAAAGGCGCGAACGGGTGGACCATAGGATCATGGCAAGGGAGCGCCGCCACTGCGCCGAGGGCGGTGTCACAGCCAAGACGGATCAAGATGGCTCAGAGTCTTGAGATGAACACACCTTCCTCGACACTGTGGAACAAGAAGGGGCGACCCGGAATGCCCGCAGCAGGAGCCCCTAAGCCGGACTCAGGGCAGAGAGCCATGGCTGCACTGCCATCCCCCGGAGGCATCCCCGCTCAGAGGCAGATGGTCCACGAGGTGCGACCCCCTGTCACCCCGCCTACCCCTGATCCCAGACTACTGGTTCAGGAAATTACCGAGCTGAAGTTCATACAGGTGGGCCATAATTCTCGGCTTATCGTGAGAGGCGGGGACCACCTCGACTATAGGGTCACCAATGTGTCTCCCACGAAGATCAGGCTCGACCTGGTAAATGCAGAGATTCCCAAGGTGCATCAAAAGCCGCTGAGGACTGATCTCTTTTCCACGTCTGTGGAAATGATAGTCCCTGGTTCACAAACCATATACGTTCAGTTGAAAGACGCGGTGCCTGTCCAAGTCGAGAAGAAGAAGGGCGTGCTCATGTTGGACTTCCCGCCGCCACGTTTTGTGATGACCCCGGAAATGAAACGCAAGGGTGTGGCCGCGATCGGCCAGCCCGGCGGAGGAGATCAGGCCGCTCGGGCAATGCTCAAGCGCGGTCGTGAAGAGCGCCAACAGGCTTTGGAGGCGATCAAGGAACAGGAAATTCTCAAGACCAACGAAATGCGCAGAAAGGCTATCGAGTCTCTTCAGAAACAGCAGGAAGAACTGGAAAAGCAGCGCACAGAAATCTTGAAACGATACAGGGTCACCCCTGATCCCCAGGTCTTTCAAAAGCCGGTCTCCATGGATTTTCAAGGCATCTCACTCAAGAACGCGTTCAGGCTCTTGGCAGAGCAGGCCGGCATCAACATCATCGTAGACGACAAGGTCACGGGTAGCACCACTCTCCGTCTGTTCCAGGTGCCATTGGGACAGGTGATCGACACAATCCTCAATAGCCATAACCTGGACAGGGAAATGGTTGGCAACGTGATGCGCATCGGTCTCGCAGGGGATATCAAAAAACTGAAGGACGACAGACTTAGTGAGTACAAACTGCGCATCAGCGAAGTGAACAAGCGGCTCGATCAAATTGCGGAAGAAATCAAGAAGAAGAATGACGAAAGCCAAAAGGCCCTGAAGGCACTCGAAAAAACAGCAGTTGAAGCAGAGGAACCCAAGGAAGACGTCAAGTCCGAAGACATCGGAGAAGCCGGCTGCATTAAGGTCGGAAACAAGGACATTTGCTTCTACTTCGCTCAAATCAGGCTCGTGTACGCGAAACCCAAGCCCATTGTGGACACGCTGAAGTGCATGTTCAATCTCCAGTGCGTAGGCCTGGAGGGAGCCTCTGCCGCAGCCAAGGCTCAACAGAAGGTCGAGGCGAAAAAGTCAGAGATGGTAGACCAGGGCTTTGAGGCGGGGAGCCCCGGATATGAGCGAAACGTGGCGCGCGAAGAGCAACGCCAGGCTAATCTCCAGTCCGCGAGGGCCCAGTCAGAGACTGCCAAAGGAATTACCGAAGCTGCGAGGGGCATCACCCCAGGCCGAGAACAGGCAGTAGCCGAGCCTGATGTGGAACTGCAACAAATTATCGCAAATAGCATGATATGGCCTGATGAGGCCAACCGCATGGTGTTTATCAAAGACACCGTGGACCGAATCGCACAGATGAAGAAACTCATCTACAGTCTGGACAAGCCCGAGTCTCAGGTCATGATAGAGGGCAGGCTGGTGGAAGCTACTCAGAGCTGGGCACGTGGCCTCGGCGTCATCTGGGGCGGCAGGAACAACCAGGTCGGTCCGGTGGGCGGCGGCAGGGGTATAGTTGACGGAACCCCCGCAAGCCGGACCGCTTACTGGGGTATGGCTGGAGTCCAGGGAGGAGGCGACGCCAACACGGCGACAGGAGAGACAACCGCAGGAGACAACATTCCGTCATCGTTTGCGGTGAACTTGCCGGGTAGCGTGGTCGGCATGCAAAACCTGGTAGGGCTTGGCATGCAGTTCGGTCTGTGGATGGGGCAGACCATTTCGGAACTGGATACACGCATCCAAATGGGCGAGCACACAGGTAACGCCAAGACGATTTCTCGGCCGAAAGTCACCGTGCTGAACAAGCAGAAGGCCAACATCAAGCGAGGAACGAAGATTCCCTACGCCTCAGTGGGCGCTGCCGGGACACAGGTACAGTTCATCAATGCCGATTTAGGCCTGGATGTGACTCCTGAGATCTTCGCTGATGGACGTATCAGAATGGACGTGAAGATTACCAACAACTCTCCTGATTATGCCAACACCACCGACGCTGGACCTCCGATTACTACGAGAGAAGCTACCACTATCATGACGGTAAAGGACGGAGAAACCGCGGTCATAGGTGGAATACTCATCGACGACAACGGCTATTCAAGAAACGGTTGGCCCGGTCTCATGAATGTCCCGATCATCAACTTCCTCTTCAGCAACAAAACGACGAACAAGACTCTTCAAGAACTGCTGGTGTTCATTACACCGGTGATAGTGAAACGTCCCCCGCCTGCATCATAAGGCCCACCACAGTATCCAACCCACGCACGCACACCACAACCATTCGCTTCCCTCCCGAAAAGGGGGGAAGCGTTGCCTCTTTCTGCGACCTGAATCCGCGATTGCCAAGGCAGAATCAAGATGATATAATCCTCTTGAAAGGGGGCTCAAATGAATAGAGTGAGCTTTTTGAGTCAGCGTTCGATGGTAGACCACGGCCTTTCTGTCCAAGAGGTAATTGTCCGTGAGAAAATGTTGAAAGACACAATCTTTGTGTACGGCGTTGCCATGTCCGTTGTTGCTGCCGTATGCGGTATACTTCTTTATTGGCACCTTTAATACGTGCGTGTCGGGTCGAGGATGATTTCGTGGGGTAGTTCCAATTGTCAGTGCAGGGAGGGGTCCTCGATCCACCGGTTTAAGAATATTGAGGGAAAGACCTGAGAAAAAGAAACACGACTGGGTACATCATATTTCTCTAAGACTGGAGCGCTCAATCCTGCTCTGAATACCAATGAGGAGGCTGACGGGCGAACTCGCGTTCCGAAGGGCGGTCACCACAGCAGCCGGACTCGCTCGGCCGCTCGTGTTGTGCCCGGCCGATGAAACGGTTCTGCGAGGGAACACATCCTTCGTACCCACGCCAATGTTTGGCGGTGAGCCGGGGAAAGGGCAGAAGGGCCAGTCAAGGAGTCGGCTCTACTCCCGCGGACCGTGTATCTTGGGTCTGGTGAGCCAGAGGCGACTCCCTGCCGGTATCCTTGGTCAAAAGATAGACTTGTTGCTGATCGATATGATGCTTCTTTGAACCAATTAGTCAGGTTATCCGACTGTTTTATAAGAAAAAACTTTACTTAAAGTGGGCAATGTCTTATTATTTAAAAAGACAATTGTCTTGACTCCCTGAAGGCGACGCAGGTTTCCGGGGAGAAGCGAAACGCGCAAGGAATGCAAATTGAAACACGGCAGAGAGTATAGTATGGTTATGAAAAATGAGAGTGTGCCAGGGGGACTCCAGGTGATGCTTGTATACGCTCTGGGGCTTGTGGTCACTCTGATTGTCGAGTGGTTCAGGGATCCTCATAGTTTATTCTGATCGCCTTTCAGGGCCACGCTCCGCGGCAGGGAGCTTGGGAGCGAGTCTCTCTTGTCCTGCCCGTGGGGCGGCATGAAGAGAGGCCTCATTCAGCCAAGAGACGGTCGCCCCTGCCGCAAGAGGGGCCAAGAAAAAAGTTGCTGTCCTGTGGACCGCCGATTTTCGTTGCGGTTTCTTCTTCCTTTTCTTTGCACCCAGTTTTCATGGTATTTTACGATCGAAGCCCTTGCAGGGCATTGACCACAAGGCTTCTCGCACTCACGTATCGAGGAGTGGGGCTGCTTGTGTAGCATTCATAGGCTTTTGTGTCTCGTGACCCCATTCCCTTCCGCCCCGCAATGGGGCAGGGAAGCCGGCTTGAAAGCGGTGGACGCATGCTGAGAGTCCTGCTCAAGTGTCTATGGAGTTTCGTTGCGCTCGCTTCTCTCGTGGGCGTTGCTGGCTGCGGCTCTGACGAACCGCGACAAGTCGCGAAGGGCCGCCCGATTCACCGCGGGGACGCGTATGCCACTGAGACTTCTCCTGCATATGGAGGAATTATGGTGGCGGGGTCCCTCGGCGACGCAAGCGTATTGCTGCCGGTCCTTGCCACGGACGCGCCGAGCCGCGATGTGGGGAGGCTCATCTATAACGGGCTCGTGAAATACGACAAGGATGCGATACTCGTGGGAGATCTCGCCCTTCGCTGGGAGATTTCGGAGGACAATCGTAGAATCCGATTCCATCTCCGCAAAGACGTGGCGTGGCATGATAAAACACCTTTCACGAGCGCTGACGTTGCGTACACGTACCGGGTCTACGTAGACCCTCGGACGCCGACTGCATGGGCCACCGATTACCTCAAAATAGCCAGTTTCCGTACCCTTGATACGCATACGGTCGAAGTGACGTACAAAGAGCCCTATTCCCCCGCGCTTGAGTCATGGAGCGAGGGGATGCTTCCCAGCCACCTGCTGGAAGGCAAGAATATTACGGAAAGCCCCCTGCAGAGGCACCCGCTCGGCACAGGCCCATATCGGTTTGCCGACTGGTCTGCCGGCGAGAAGATCGTGCTCTCTTCCAATCCGGACTATTTCGAGGGCAGACCCTTCATTGACCGGGTTACTATCAGGATCATACCCGACTCCAGTACCATGTTCCTCTTGCTCAAAGCTGGCGAGTTGGATCGTATGGATCTTACTCCCATTCAGTTCTCACGACAGACCGAGACAAAGTGGTTTCAGAGATCTTTCCGCAAATACCGGTATCTCCACTTTGGGTACACGTATCTCGGGTATAATCTGAGCAACGACAAGTTCAAAGACAAACGGGTACGTCAGGCGCTTACCATGGCGATAGATCGTCACAGGATCGTGAAATGTGTGTTGCTTGGGCTGGGGCAGGTGGCGCATACCCCGTACAAGCCGGACACCGTCTGGCACCACAGTGGCGTGAGGAAGTTTCCTTACGATCCGGAACAGGCAAAGAGACTCCTGGCAGAAGCAGGATGGGAAGATATTGACGGCAACGGAGTCCTGGAAAAGGACGGACAACCCTTTGCGTTTACGATTATTACAAATCAAGGTAACGAGTTGAGGAAAAATGCGGCCATCATGATTCAGAACGATCTGAAAAAAATCGGAGTCACCGTAACTATTCGCGTGATCGAGTGGGCTTCCCTGTTGAAACACTTCATTCACAAACGGGATTTCGATGCATGCCTGCTTGGTTGGAAGACTAGCGTGGACCCCAATCAGGCCGACGTGTGGCATTCCTCAAAGACCTGCGACAGCTGCGTGAATTTTGTCAGCTATGCCAATCCCGGAGCGGATGAAATGCTGGAAACGGGAGCGTCCACTTTTGATCTGAGGGAACGAAAGAAATGCTACGACAGATTCCAGGAGATCCTCGCAGAGGATCAGCCGTACACTTTCCTGTGGGTCCAGGAAGACCTCCCCATTATTCACTCACGGTTTTTCGGGATCAAACCTGCTGCCACGGGAATTGATTACAATTTCAACGAATGGTACGTGCCGACGAATCTTCAGAAAAACCAGATCCAGCCGTGATTACCCAGCTTTGCATCCGGCAGCGACCCGTATACGCGGCTGACCGCTCACTTCGCTCCTGAAATTCTGAATCGAACACGCGACTATCCTCCGAACGAGGGATGGATGAACTCCACCCGATCGCCTTCGCGTATTTTCGTTGATGCGAAGTCCTTGCGGTACACGAATCGTCCGTTGATCTCCACAATCACCGCGGGGTCGTCTTCGTTGGTGCGGTCGAGGAGATCCTGCACGACTAGCTCGTACCCTTCAATTTCTTCCGGAAATCCGTTGAACATGAATTTCAATTGGCCTACCTCAAGAGCAGCAATTGCCTCGACGAGGCATGATTCAATTCTTTCTTGGGGAAGGGGAGGTGAGGGAATCGTTTCTTGCACAAGGAAACAGGATTCCCCCACGGTATTTTGCTCAGAAAACCGTATTACTTCTTTTCCTGCTCTTTCAAGGCCATATAGAGCCTTTCCGATGTGCACGGGAGTTCGTTGAGGCGCACGCCGGTCGCGTCGTAGATGGCGTTAAGAATCGCCGGGATGGTGGGCATGATCGCTCCTTCACCCACCTCCTTGGCCCCGTATGGGCCGTTGGGCTCATTGGATTCCACGATGATGCTCTTGACGTTGGGCATGTCCAGGGCAGTGGGGATACGGTACTCGCCAAGCGATGCGTTGAGGATGCGACCCCGAGAGTCGAACTTCACCTCTTCGAACAAGCACTCGCCAAGTCCCATGGAGAGTGACCCCTGCATCTGTCCTTCAACAAGCGTGCGGTTGATCGCCAACCCGCAGTCATGCGCGTCGGTCATCCGTTCAATGGTGATCTGACCGGTATCCATGTCCACGTCCACCTCGACGATCTGCGCGGAGCAGCCGTACGCGGGCGAAGTCCCTACCGCGGCTCCTTTGTACGAACCGCCCAGCCGGGGCGGCTTGTACTTGCCCGTGCCTACCATGGATCCTTCCTTGAGATACGCCAATCGGGCAGCTTCTCGGAAAGTGAGATAATCGCCCGTAGGGGGATCGGTCCAACCCCGGTGCTCTTTGATGTACAGGGATCGGAGTTTCTCGAAATTCCCGGGCTGGCCGTCGAACAGTACGTTTCCGTCTCTGAACGTGATAGATGCTGGATCGCAGCCCATCTCCTGCGCAAGGACTCGAGATATGACGCCACGAATCTGTTCCGCTGCTTCCTTGGTGGCATGACCCGTCATGAGGGTTTGGCGGCTGGAATATGCGCCGAGGTCAACGCTCAAGTCCGTGTCGCCCGAGATTACCCGCACGCTCTCCAGTTTGATCCCCAGCGTTTCCGCCGCGATCATGGCCATGGTCGTGTCCGACCCCTGACCGATTTCGGCAGAACCGGTGAGCACGGTAACGGTCCCCCCATCCTCACTGACTTTAATGACCACTGTGGAGTGATAGGTGTCCGAACGGTAAATCGGATAACCCGCTCCGGATACGAAAAAGCCGCAGGCCATGCCGATTCCCTTGCCCTTGGGGAGTTTCCCTTTCTTCTCCCTCCAGGCCGACGCGTCCCGTATCTCCTCGATACACTCCTTCATGCCCAGGCTCGACATATCCAGCTCGTTGACCGTCATGTCTCCTCTTTGCATGATGTTCTTGAGCCGAAACTCTATCGGATCGATGCCTAGCTTGGCCGCGGCCATGTCCAGGAGCTGCTCAAAAGCCGCGCGATGGGCCACCCCGCCGTGTCCTCTCTGCGCGCCGCACGCAGGCCTGTTCGTGTAGACCCGGTACCCGTCATATTTCATCGCGCTGAGCTTGTAAGGCCCTCCCAGGAGCGAGCCGGAATAGTACACCGTTGCGATGCCAAAACTGGTGTACGCTCCTCCGTCCAGGATGGCCTTGTTTTTCAGGGCCACCATGGTGCCGTCCTTTTTCACCCCAAGGCTCATCTCCGCGTAGAACTGATGCCGGGCGCGGGAGTGCAAAAACACTTGCTCACGAGAATAGGTCAACTTCACCGGTTTGCCGGTATGGCGGGCCAGCAGGGCCGCGCTCATTTCCAGCGGCGTTGCCTCGCATTTGGGACCGAACCCGCCGCCGACATAGGGCTTCATGACCCGCACGTTGCCCACCGGAATCTGTAGCACCATGGCCACTGTGCGCATGACGTAGTGGGGCACTTGGGTGGAGGTGTGAAGCGTGAGCCTTCCGTCAAGATCGAAGACCGCAAGACATGAATGAGGTTCAATAAACGCCGCGTCCTGCCGTTTGTTGAGGAACGTATGATCCAGGACCAGGTCGCAGGTGGCCATTGCAGCCTCAGTGTCACCGAATTCCTGATGAACCTCGGCATTCATGTTGCCTGGAAATTCAGCGTGGATCTGGGGCGCGCCTTCTTTCATGGCCTCGAACATGTCGAAAACTGCGGGCAGCTCTTCATAGTCGACCTTGATCAGTTCCAGCGCTTCCAGCGCGGTAGCCTGATCGACTGCCGCGACCGCGGCGATTTCATCGCCCACGTACCGAACTTTTTCCGACGCGTACAGGGTTTCATCGTACCGGGCAGGCGAGACACCGTATTTTACTAAGCCGGCTTCTTTGGCCGTTACTACGGCTTTCACGCCAGGAAGCTTACGAGCCTTGGACACGTCGATGTTGAGAATCCGCGCGTGAGCGATGGGACTCTGAAGAATAGCCGCATACAGCATCCCGGGCATGCTGAGGTCGTCTGCGTACTTGGCGCGACCCGTGGCCTTGGCAGGACCGTCCAGCCGCGGGGCCCTTGAATTGAGAACCGTGTATTCGTTCATCTCACGACACCTCCGTTCCCTGATGAGCCTCTGCGACGTCCTGTATCGCCTCCACGATCTTCTGATATCCGGTGCACCGGCAGAGGTTTCCGGAGATGGCCGTGCGGATTTCTTGTTCCGTCGGCCTTGGATTGTCTTCCAGCAGCGCTTTGGCGGAAAGAATCATGCCTGGTGTGCAAAATCCGCACTGAATAGCCCCTTTATCTACAAAGGACTGCTGAATCGGATGGAGCTTGCCATTCTCAGCCAACCCTTCAATGGTAAGGACCTCGCAGCCGTTGCTCTGAACCGCCAACACGAGACAGGAATTCACCGGCTTGCCGTCAAGGATCACCGTGCACGCCCCGCAATCGCCGAGCCCGCAGCCGTGCTTCGTACCCGTAAGTCCCAGGTCTTCGCGCAAGAATTGAAGCAGGGTCTGATTCGGCTCGACCGCTGCCTCTACCGACTCACCGTTCACAATTAATTTGATGATGCTTTTCATATCGCTTTCTCCCAGGTGAAAATGCAAAGGCCGAGACGGCTCAGGGTTTCCATGCGCGGGCCTGTTCGACCGCCATTCGCAGAGCCCGTCGGGTGAGCACCTCAATCATCATGCATCGATATTCCATGGTGCCCCGGTGGTCGGTGATGGGGCTGCACAGCCCTACACCCACTTCTCCGGCTTTCTGGAATACTGCTTCCGTGGGCTGCTCTCCGATGAGCATTTGTTCCGCACCGTAGGCGCGCACAGGTGTAGGCCCGACAGCGCCAAGAGCAATGCGCGCATCCGTAATGACCCCGTCGCCAGACTGGAGCGTCACCATTGCCGCGACATTCACCATGGAAATCTCGAGAGTCTTGCGCGCTCCAAGTTTGAGGTACCGACCCTCCAGACCACGGAGCCGGGGTTTCCATCTCAATGGAAACCAGCAGTTCGTTGGGCTCTATCAGTGTTTCCCCAGGACCTCGGAAGAACTCGCTTACGGGAACGTCTCTCTCGCCCGACGCGCTCTTGAGCTTCAACTCCCCGTTGAGCACCATGCACGCGGGGAAGGTCTGCTGCCGGTCGCCCGTTAACCAGATTTCCTCCGATGGTGGCCCTGTTGC
This sequence comes from uncultured delta proteobacterium, assembly GCA_963760985.1. Taxonomy (GTDB): domain Bacteria; phylum Desulfobacterota; class Desulfomonilia; order Desulfomonilales; family Desulfomonilaceae; genus JACRDG01. Next base: position 465,224 of record CAVXFM010000010.1, read on the forward strand.
GAACCATGGGCGCTCCAAGGCGGCTCGCCGCGAGCGCAAGCGGAGTGAATCGGTCTCGGATAAGCTCATGGCAGGCCAGCTTGGCCGCACTGACCCCAGCTCCCACCGTCACACCATGTTTGTCGCGCGGGACGATGTCGGCCAAACCCGGAATGCGGGCAAGCGAGATCAGATGGGAAGGTTTGTCGACCTTGAGTTTCATCCTGACCAGCACGTCGGTGCCGCCGGCCAGCAATTTTGCGTTTCCTCCGAGTTCCGAGAGCAGGCGCAATGCCTCCTCGAGGGTCGAGGGCTCATGATACTCGAATTTCGGCAGGAGCATTTCTTCCTCCTCCTGTGAAGCAAGAATAAAAGGGTCCACAGCCAAGAAATACACTGAAAAAAGGAGCTTTGTGCTCCTTCTTTTAGGAAATATCTCTCAGCTCGTCGACCGCGATTTTAGTTTGGCTGCGATTCGTCGATAACACGCGCCCTCGCACCTGGCAGAGCAGGCCTGAAGAGACGTCTCGTGATGGCATAGCCCGGGGCACGCGTGGCTGCCGATAAGCGATTTCTCGGTCAACCGGGGGCGGCCGAAGCGCGTCACAGGCACTTCCACCGCGCCTGAACACGCGTGAGAGAACACATACGCCCCGCGCCGGAAATCTTCAGGACACACACGATACCGCACCAACTTGATGGTAGGATCTCGCAAGAGGTCTCCCAGTCCATGCCAACCTTTTCCACACGCTCCGCAGCTTGCCACGTTGTCCGGACCGGTGCGCCTGGCTTTCTCTTGTCCTGACGTGCCAGGCCTACCTGTCCTTCGCTTGATCCCAATCGCGGGGAGATCTTCTTCGGAATGCTCTCCCGCAAAGGAATCCATCACCCTATCTTCCCGGAGTTCACACGAAATCCCGTACGCAGCGGCAAACTTGAGCAGCCCTTCGCAGTTGGCGCTTACGCGATCCTCCTGCGCGGCCTTCTCATCAGCTGCCTCATCGTCGTACGGTTCACACCGGAAATAAAGCCACCCTGTGTATCCGCCGAAAGGAGTTCCATCCGTCGGCCAATTACAAGCCATAACCCCTTTTGCTATCTGAGCGTCCACCGGAGCCACCACGTGATAACGGTCCCCCGCGGGGGACAGACCGATCCATCCTTCGTTCCCGCATCGCCCGGGTAAGGTGGCTCGACGAACATCCCGAATAAGTATGTGAAGCATCGGGTTCTGCCTTGAGGAAGGTTTCTGTATCAAGAACTTTGTCTTGGTCAGGATAATCGCAGGGGAAGTTCGTGTCAAGCACTAAGCCAAGGCGTATCTAAAATCATTTGACAATTGCCTTCAGAACGGTTACAACCAATGGAATTCATTATAATGAACTTGTTGAGAGAGAACAATGACCGGCGGACACGGGTCTACTCAGAGTAACATATTCTGCCCCCATCGTCTCCAAGGCCATGAAAGTGCTCAAGATGATCGTCACTTCTTCCCGTAATCCGGGAATTAGCGAGATCGCGGCGAAGCTTTCCCTGGCCAAGTCAACCACTCACGGTATCCTGGCCGCGCTTGAGGAGTCAGGTTGGGTATTGCGAGACCCGGTGACCCGGAGATACACATGCGGGCATGCGGTCAAAGACATCGGTAGCTTCGCGAGCGTGCGCATTCCTCTCGTGGAAAAGGCGCGTCCCCACCTGGAGACACTAGGCGCGGAACTGGACGAAGACATCTTTCTCGGCATCTGCATCGGGACCCAGCTCCTCATCCTCGACCAGATGGAATCTTCCCGCGACATGAAGATCACCGCGCGGCCCGGCACGCGGCTCCCCCTGTTCGCGGGAGGAGCGGGCAAGATTTTCCTGGCGCACCACGACCGGGAGGCAGTGATAAGAATTGTCACTGCCAAACCGCTTCCTCAATTTACCACCAAGTCTATCACCGATCCTGAGGAATACCTCGCAGAATTGGATCGCATACGGGAATCCGGAGTGGCTCTGGACATGGGAGAATATCTTCCCAATGTGTGGTCGGTTGGGGTGCCTATTTTCTACGGCAGGCGGAACCGGAAACGCATGGTGGCCGGCTTTTGGGTGGTAGGTATCAATTCAGCAGAGACTGCCCAAAGAATGCAGAATGCCGAACGCCTTGGCAGGCTTACCGGCGAAGCGATTTCCCGCTCGATCGGTACCTATAGTCAAGAAAACGGCACGTGATCGTCCCGAGGAATTTCATGATCCTCAAGGAGCACGCCAGATCTCGAACAACTCATGAAGCGCCTCGGCGCCCCCCCTGCCTCTGGTGTGAGGCAGAGCCGCGGAAATGCCCCGAAAAAGGGGACGCGTTCCCATGAAAATGCATTTTCGGAGGAAGGGCCTTCCCCCGAACCCCCATCCCCAAGAACTTTAAGCACTTGCCAGCTCCCGCTGGTTGCTGGACAGGGTGGCATTTTCATGGTTCGTTGTGACCCCCCAGGTCATGGGAGTTCACTGGCATTTGCCGCAACGAGAGTGGGGGAAATGCCTCTGTGAAAGAGGTCCTTCCCCTACAAGCTCTCTCCTGACAGAAACCGTTGCTCAATGAAATCGCAGAGGCCTTCGGGTCGATCGAGGTCAAACACCGGAACGTCTTGCGGAGGGTGAGGCGGATCGCCCGCTATGGCCACAAGATTCTCGTCCGCGGTGCACAACGGTGTGCGACGAAGTTCGCTCCTGAAGACTTCTATCTTGGGGTGCGACTCGCTCTTGTACCCCTCGGTGAGTATGAGATCCACGTCCCGAATAAACTGCTCGCGGATTTCGGACAAGGTCAAGTCTCGGTCTGTGTCAGTCACCAGAGCCAGCTTTGATGGAGAGGAAATCACCGTCATGGTTGAGCCTGCCTGCTTGTGGCGCCATGAGTCCTTTCCCTCGTGATCGATCTCGAAGCGGTGCGCGTCGTGTTTGATCGTGGCCACGCGACGGCCTCGGGCTCTGAGTTCCCTGACTATCTTCTCCACCAGGGTGGTTTTTCCTACGTTCGATTTTCCTACAATGCATACAATGGGGATCATGCAAGTCCCTCCCATGACGTTGTCATTGAGCAGCATAATCCAGGAATGCATGAGAATGCTACGGGAATATTGTTTCCCGCGCTGCGGACAGTCCAAGGGTTCGGTGAAGTGGCAGCCAGGGGATTGACGATCCCAGGCCGCGATGATAGGATTTTTGAGCCTTTTGACGAAGACGGTCTGTGCCGGGTGCTTTGCTTTTTTTTTTGGAAAGACAGAGTTGTCCCGGTGCTCCGGTCCGAGGCCCCCCAGACGTCGCGGCGGATTACCGTGAACTCCGAACCGTGAGAACCGTGCGCGGAACGCGGGGACCGTGGAGACCGGAAGAACACTTTGTGCATAGTCTGTCGTGACCCGTAGGGTCATGAGCTTTGTACGACACATACGGTTGCCTGACGGAAGCCTTGATGAACGAAGTCGTGCCGTCGGCAATTTACCAGCGAAATGGGGAAAGCAATCATGTCCTTACAAGAAGCGGTTCTTCAAACGGTGACCCGCACTCACGAAGCAGCCAGAGATGCGGCAAAGTTGTCCATGACCTTGAAGGAGAAAATCCTGGTAGCCATGGCCGGAAAATTGCGGGATCACCGCGCTCCCCTTCAAGAGGAGAACCGGAAAGACCTCGAAGCAGGCAAAGCTGGCGGCTTATCGGCAGCAATGCTGGACAGGCTTACCCTCTCGGACAAGGTGATCGAGCAGACTGCCGCGGGTCTCGAGGAGATCGCGGCATTTCCTGACCCTGTAGGGGAAATCGTGAGAATGTGGGGGCGTCCGAACGGCATGCTCGTGGGGCGCATGCGCATACCGCTGGGCGTGATAGGAATTATCTATGAGTCCAGACCCAATGTCACCGCGGACGCGGGAGCTCTCTGCCTGAAAGCGGGGAACGCTGTGATTCTCAGGGGAGGATCAGAGGCGATCAACTCCAATCTCGCCATTGTCAAGCTGTTCAAGGAAGTCCTGAAGGAACACGATGCCAACGAAGACATCATCAACTTGCTTCCCACCACGGACCGCAATGCAATTCTCCACATGCTTCAGCTCGAGGAACTCATCGATCTCGTGATTCCGAGGGGTGGTGAGGAGTTGATACGCTTTGTAGCTGCCAATTCCCGGGTTCCGGTGATCAAGCATTACAAGGGCGTGTGCCATCTGTACGTGGACCGTGCTGCTGACCTCGATATGGCAGTGAAATTGACGGTCAACTCGAAAGCCCAACGGCCGGGAGTCTGCAATGCTCTGGAGACCTTGCTCGTGCACCGCGATGTCGCAGAGGAATTCTTGCCCGCGGTCACGGCAGCGCTCGAAGCCGCAGGTGTGGAAGTGAGGGGCTGTGAGCAGTCCCGTGCGAAGGTCCCCTCTATGAAGCCCGCCACCGAAGAGGATTGGCATGCGGAGTACCTGGACCTGATCCTGGCGGTCAAGGTGGTCGATGACATTGACCACGCGATTCAGCATATCGGCAAGTACGGCTCACTCCATACGGAGTCCATTATTACTCGGGACTATGCGTCTTCGCAGAAATTCCTGAAAGAGGTGAACTCTTCGTCAGTCATCGTGAATGCCGCCACCCGCATGAGCGACGGATATGTGTACGGATTGGGCGCGGAGATCGGTATCAGTACTACCAAGATACACTCGTTCGGCCCTATGGGGGTGGAAGACTTGACCACCACGAAGTTCATCGTCTTGGGCGACGGTCAAATGCGCGAATAGCCGTACTGCGCGTCAGTTGTCTCCCACAAAAGGGTGCCAGAGGCAAAGGCCTTTGGCCAAGGCTGCCATGCCTTGCAGGGCCATCAAGAACCATGGAAATGCCCTTTGTGCGCTCAGAGCAACGGGATATCCCGCGGCCAGAGCGAGCCGCATTCTCTCGAAGGGTTTGGGGTTCGGTGGAGGAGACTCCTGTTCACAAGGGTTGTTCCCTCGAGAACCCATTCATGGGAAGGAGACTCAATTGGGCGATATCAAAAGCACCATAGATCTCATCATGGAAAGAACCCGCGGCATGACCCTCTCCGCGGACGAACGCGCGACCCTTCGAGAAGAGGAACTCGGGAAAAGGGCCAAAGGCTTTCGCTTGAAGCTCCTGGAGGATCCCTCCAGGGCCGATGAGGTTCTCGCAGCGCTCAAAGACGATTCCCCTGAGGACAAGAAGCTCCTCGAAACTCTGATTTGGAAGGAAATAGTCGAGAACCTCCCTGCAAATCTAGAAATATTGCATCATATTGACGCGATGCACGCCCTTCCGCAAGCTCAAGGCAAGAGTCGTGTGCTCGGGGAGCTGCGGTCATTGTTCAAAGGCGGTATGAAAAGCAGTGCGGAAGACCGCAAGAAGATTGTGGCACGGGAGAAAAAGAAGCTTGCAGCGCTGGGAATTTCCGGCACCGCAGTGATCCCCAAGATCCCCAAAGAAACAGAAGCCTCTCCAGAATTACTTTCTGCAATCAACAAGTTCAGGAAAGAGCTTCTCGATCAGCGCACAAATTAGCTCCAGAGACGGGCTGTTCGCTCCTTCTTGCGCGAAGCGATCCACATAAGCGGCCTCTCGCCTTCGGAAACAATTTACCGAACATGAGGGGATATCTGGACGAACAGTGCGGGGAACCGATGTCTTTTCATGAGCGATTGCAGCATCTGCGGCAGCTGGTGAGAGGATAGTGCCCCTCGGTGCCGTGCTCCGAGAGTCGCTCAGGATTACCGATGAAGCCGGGAGTTGACGCCTTCCAGGGGCACTGTTACTTTCGACTTCTTTTCCGGGCTCGAACCTTTTTGACCTTAAACGACCGCGGCTCACAGACGATTGGGGGTGCCTGACCACAGTCAACGCCGTAACCGGGTAGCCCAGCCGGAATATAGGAAGGTCCCCCACCGTACCACGATTGCCACCGTGCGAGTTCGGAATAACGGGCACCCATGACCTCAGGTTCGCTGAAGCCCTGACCCCAGGCCAAGCTTGCGTCCCATGCCCCCGGCAGCGCCAGACACACGCCCAACAAAAGCATCACGATAATAGCTTTCATAAGCGACCCACCTTGGTTCGGCAGAGATTTCCATGAGTGTAATCTGCTGATCCAAGTGTGGCAACAAGAATTTCGCCACCTTGCCAACCCGACCCCACCCCCCACACCTATGACCAGTGGGACAACAGGGGCACGGAGATTTCTGGCGCATTACGAGCGGCTTGGCTTCGGAGGCGTGCAGCGGCTCTGACGCTGTTACTGCGTCGCACACGAATTCGCTCTTGGGCGTTGGGTGGGAAAAATCTGCACCGTGGCGGATACCGCACTCTCCCCCGGACCATGTGCGGCTCACGACAATCCAAGAAGCTTCACTAAGAGCCGATGGCACGATTCGCTCGCGAATTTTTGGACACAGCGGGGATGCATAACGACCCACTATTCTAAAAAGCAGAATTGGGACAGCCTATTGCGGCTTCCAATGCAGTCTGCGGAGAAAAGTCCCGCTGGTTATCCCCAAAAAAGAAACCCCGCCTGGCAGTGGTTTGCTAACGAGGCGGGATTCCTGGGAATGTGTGGTGCTCGGAGCGAGAGTCGAACTCGCACACCCTTGCGGGCGGTGGATTTTGAGTCCACTGCGTCTACCGATTCCGCCATCCGAGCACATGTCCAGGGAACGAAAAAGCTCACGGAGCATTCTGCCCCAGACGCTGCCCACTATAACCGGAAAAGTGAGAAGAATCAATCCCCAAAATTGCCGCAGGAGAAACGCAGATGGCACAATTCCTTGGTCAGAGGCCAGCCGATCTCACAAGAGCTTCCCCGTGGGCCGGAAATTCGGTCGAGTAGCGCGGTGGGAGTAAAGTCCGCAAGGGCAGAGCGTTTTTCGTTGACAACATTCACAGGCATACCTACCATTCGACCTCAAGGGCCACAAGAACGCTTCTCCAAAAAAAGAGATAACCCCTATGGACAAACGAAACAAGAACGAACGGCAATATCTCCTCGACGATTTCAGCATCCAAGAGAGTTGGCGGATATTCAGGATCATTTCGGAATTCGTGGATGGTATCGAATCGCTTTCCGATGTATATCCTGCCGTCTCGGTGTTCGGTTCTTCCATGCTGGCTGAAGCAGATCCGGTATATGAAATGGGCCGCACCGTCGGACGCCTCCTCGCGGAAAGCGGGTTCGCAGTCATCACGGGCGGCGGGCCGGGCGCAATGGAAGCTGCCAATCGTGGGGCAACCGATGCGGATGGGACTTCAGTGGGGCTTTGTATCCAACTTCCGAACGAACAAGCGTCAAATCCGTACTGCAATGTGAGGGTGAACTTCCGCTATTTCTTTCTCAGGAAAGTCATGTTCGTCAAGCATTCGGTAGCGTATGTAATTCTCCCCGGCGGATTCGGGACCATGGACGAACTCTTCGAAGCCCTGACCCTTATACAGACCCATCGCATAAAACCCTTTCCGGTTATCATGCTGGGGAAAGACTACTGGAAGGACCTGGTTTCCTGGATCAAGAAAACCATGCTTTCGAAGCACCGTATGATCGATCCGGACGATCTGGATCTCTTCATGGTCACTGACGATCCTGAAGCGGCAGTTGCCTCGATCAAGCGGATCGTTATACTTTAGGAGTCTTTGGCGCACCCGCACTCATGGTGACAATCGTGCTTCTCATAGCCTCGCACGACCGTGTCGAACCAGCGGCCCGGCTCCCATAAATGTGGCATTCCAATGCGGATTCGCGTTCAAAGACGGGAGATTATAGGGCTGGGGGTCTCATGAGCGAAGTGATCAGACGGCCTTGCGTCGTCCGAAGCGAATGAGATCCCCAGCTTGAAGCCTCAACCAAGTGATAAAATTGAAGGCGAATCCGTATGAGCTGTTTCTTGGGAATCTCTGTCTAGAGCCGTCGGAATCGACGCTCTCGTGGACTGTCTTCTGGAAGGCATTGCATTGCGTACCAGCCTCCCCGGATCACGTTCTGCTAGGTGTATTGGGAAAGGATGCGGAGTGCTGCCCGAGCCGCGGCCACTTGGGAGAGTCGAGAGCCTTACAAGGACGGCAAATCGTATCTTGCGCTGATTCGGCCACAACCATCAACGTGGGAAAAGAAAGCCGGGGGGAAACCCTTTCCGGCAGAAATGTTTCCCCTCGGCACTGCCTTTTGGATCACGCACGTGGCGACCCTTACTGCATCATGGGCATGGGCGCGTGGCGGTACGCAGCCCGAGGCATCCTGGGCCGTTTGACCTTGGTCACAGGAGCGCATACGGGCCCACACGGGGGCGGCAGCATCGGCATGCAATACGAAGAAGGACACATGGGAGCAGCATCGCAGGTCCTCTTGCTCGCGAACAGGCCACCTATCATCTTGAAAGGCAATGTCACCATGCCCCATACGGCTGACAGCGGACTGAACCCGGTGTCACAAGGAGGCTGGCACATCGTAGGCCCACAAGGAGGCTGGCACATCATGGGCCCACACTGAGGAGGGCAGGGCGGAGGACACGCAGGCATGCAAGACATTTGTCTGGGCATCGCCATGGCCGGACCTGTGGTCACAAACCCCGGTCCTACAGGAACCACCTGGGGAGCACACATCGGAACGCCTCTGGCGGGCCCGCGATAGGCTGCCTGAGCCACAGGCACGTTGAGAGCAAGCAGAACACAGACCATCACGAACGCACTACTGACTATTGGACGAACCATACCTCTTCTCCTTGAAAAAGGTTAATTAAACTGGATTGTTACCTACGAGTATGAAACAATGGTATCACTTTGAGAGATGTCAGTCAATAGACAACACGAGTATATTTCGCATGATGTCACGATAAACTAAGATCGTTTATTAGGGCAGTTGCACGGAGCGATATCTTGTATTTTGATATGTTATGTGCAAACGCTAAAGTGGTTTATTAACATTTTGGCCGGCCGGCCGAACGAAAAAAATCTTTCTCCTGCGCGTCGCCCTCCTCGAATCTCTGCCGGCAAGCGCGTTCACGGGTTCCCGGTACGTAACGCACGGGCACCTCACATGCATGCGTCGTACGCGAAATTGCCTCTCTTGGCCTGTCTTGATTTTCTCAGGTAACAGCCTATACTTGTGGGTGTACAACAGGATGAGGGCTGATACCGCTTCGCTGTCACGTGTCTCAGATCGTAGGGCTGCGGGGCTCCCGAGCGCGGTGATCAGACGGCTTTGCGTTGTCCGTAGCCAAGGAGATCCGCCTCCCGTGTCCTGTGGTTATTCGCGTGAAAGCGCCTTTCCGTGCTCGTAGCGCGTGCATCACGTGGCAGATGCCAGAGGGGTACCTGGGGTGCCGGAAAGAACTGATGAACTGGGCTGACGTAGACATTATCGTGGTGGGAGCAGGGCACGCGGGCTGCGAGGCGGCTCTCGCATGTGCGCGAATGGGGCAGACGGTCTGGATGTACACCCTCAATGCCGACACCATCGCATTCATGCCGTGTAACCCCTCTATTGGAGGGCTGGGCAAGGGACACTTGGTCAAGGAGATTGATGCGCTCGGAGGAGAAATGGGGCGGGCCGCGGACGCGTCATGCATACAGGTACAAGCTTCTGGGCACGAGCAAGGGGCCGGCAGTTCAGGGTTCCCGGATGCAGTGCGATCGTCTGGATTATTCCCTTGCCATGAGAGCAGCAATACAAAATGAACCCAGCCTACTGGTGCGCCAGGAGATGGTACAAGGGCTGCTCCTTCATAAAGGTTGTTGCTGCGGGATACGGGAGCGATCGGGCTTTGACGTGCGGGCCAAGGCCGTGGTGCTGGCGACAGGAACCTTTTTGGATGGTGTGGTGCATGTGGGGAGCGTCTCATACGGCGCGGGTCGCGCAGGAGAGTTTCCCTCACAGGCGTTGGCGTTCCAGCTGAGGGAAATGGGGTTGCCGTGGGGTCGGTTCAAGACAGGCACTCCGCCCCGCTTGAAGGGTTCCACGGTGGATCTGTCAATGATGCGGGAGGATCCGGGCGATGACGTGATCCGGGCTTTTTCCCTCAGGTCCGAAGCGATTTCTCGGCCCCGGAGGTCTTGCTACCGAACCCACACTTCCGAAAGGACGCACGAACTCATCCGGCGGAATCTCTTGAGATCGCCGCTCTACTCGGGCACGATAAAGGGTACGCCTGCAAGGTACTGTCCTTCCCTGGAGGACAAAGTTGCCCGGTTTCCCCACCGGGAGAGCCACCCTGTGGTCGTAGAGCCGGAAGGACTGAGCACCTCGGAAGTGTATGTGAAAGGACTGGGAAACTCCTTGCCTCCGGAGGTGCAGATCGATCTGGTTCGCTCCGTTCCCGGTCTCGAATCCTCGGAAATCGTCAGACCCGCGTATGCCATTGAGTACGATTTCATTGACCCCACGTGTCTGAAATTCACCTTTGAGACAAAAGCTGTCCAGGGTCTGTACCTTGCGGGACAGATCAACGGCACTTCCGGGTATGAGGAGGCTGCTGCGCAAGGCTTGTGGGCGGGTATCAACGCGGCGCGGTCAATTATGGGACAGGACCCCTTTATCCTGGACCGATCCGAAGCGTACATGGGGGTGATGGTCGACGACCTGGTGACCCGAGGAGTGGTCGAACCCTATCGGATGTTCACGTCTCGGGCAGAGTACCGACTCCTGTTACGTGAGGACAACGCGCCTGACCGACTTCTCGACAAGGGGCGGGAATTGGGGCTGGTCCCTTCCTGGTTGGCGGAGCGCCATAAGGCGCTGCGAGAAGAGTTTCAGCAAAGGTTGTGCCTGCTCGATAGCGTGACGGTGAAACCCTGCCAGGAAGTGAACGACGTGGTCTGTGGCCGAGGCGGGTCAGAGGTCCGTGAGCCCTTGACCGCAGCAAAGTTCCTTAAGAGACCGGAAATTAAGGCAGAGGATCTGGTGAAGCTCGGGATATTTCCTTCGGACATGAACCCGGATTTACTGAGGGAAATCGAAATACATCTCAAGTATGACGGGTACATCGATCGACAGAAACGCGAAACAGATCGGTTTCGGAAAATGGAACAGGTGCTCATCCCTGACGAGCTGAACTACGATGCAGTGGACGGTCTTTCTCGAGAGCTTAGAGAAAAGCTGCAGACCATTCGCCCACGTTCGTTGGGACAGGCCTCGCGAGTTTCCGGCATTACCCCTGCCGCGCTCAGCGCGCTCATGGTGCGCCTCCGCACCCGATGATACCCCTGGTTTTATGGGAACGGTTCACCGCGGGGGAGAGGGGATAGGCCACAAAGACACAGCGAGGGATAGGGAACGAACCACGAAGACACGAAGGCACAAAGAATGACGAGAATTGTCTTTTGACTTCTTCGTGTCTTGGTGACTTTGTGGTTGGAATTTCCGGGTTCAACGAATGACGCACTGAACAATCACCTTTTATCTGCGCGGCTTCTTGCGTTCCACGCGCTTCTTGTGCTTTTTGACATTGTGCGGCTTTGTCTGCTTGGGCGGCGGTTTTGGCGGGTGGGTTATTACCGCAGGTGGCTCGGGTTCGGGCATCTTGCTCAAACGGTCGTTGAAGGCCTTCCACGTGGCAGCGAACTCGCCTGCTTGCTCCCGCACCGTCTCCAATGCGCGACGGGCCTCAAGGAACGACTGAAAAACCGTGAGTTCCTGGGTCAGGTCGATTTTCCAGGGGGATGAGGAATCCTTCCGCGCCACGCGAATCAGGCGCTCGCCACCCTTCATAGTCCTCACCTGTAAGAGGGTGAGTTTCTCCGACTTCTCGGTGATTACAGGGGGACTGACCGGGTCCAATGCGTTGAGCAGGGCCAGGTCTTCAGGGGGTTGCCTGAGCTTGTACGTGGATTCCAGCGTTATTGCGAGTTTCCTGGAATCGTCCGAGAGCAGGGTACGTGCTTCCTTGATATTTTCGGCCTTCATGCGGTCACGGTACACGGTAAATATCGCATCCGGCCGCGTCGGAGTAAGGTTGCAACTGCACAGGAACGCGGCTGTCGCAAGGATCACCCCCCACCAAGGCAAACCTATTCTGTCGTTGGCCGCACAGTTCTCGGCCTCCGCCTGGTAGGACCGCGGAAGGGTTTGGGGCACGATAAGCGGTATGGGATTGCTCTCCTTCCTCTGCAGAACCCTGACACCTCCGTAATACCCCTTAGCACGCGGCAGAAACACCCGTCAATTGACCGGGGAACCGTGATCCGAGAACACCGGAAACCATGCCTTCATAACGGTCCCTCTCGATTTGTTGCTGATCACTTCCATTACGCCATCATGCAGTTGTACGATTTCTTTGCATATGGCCAGGCCTAAACCGGTTCCCTTTTCTCCGTTGGTGCCTCTATCACGCCCACGGAAGAATCGTTGGAAAATTCTCTCCTGATCCTCGGGCCGAATTCCAATACCGGAGTCCTCCACCACCAGTTCCACCCCTGGCTTCTCCTGCCTGACCGAGGAGGTTGTCCTGACCACCACTCGACCGCCAGCGGGCGTGAACTTGATCGCGTTGGTCACCAGATTGTTCACCACTTGCAAAATCCGCCCGAGATCTCCTTGAATCTGGGGAAGGTTTGGTTGCAAAGCCTTCTCCAGGTGCACATCCTTGGCCTGAGCCAGGATTCCCAACCCCTGAAGTGCTTGGTGCACCGGCAGGTTCATGTCCAGTGGCATCTGACGAAGATTGGTGCCTCCCGATTCGAGCCGGAGCAGCTCCAGCAAGGAATTGATGAACGCCAATTGATCCTTCGCGCACTGATAGAGATTTTCTGCATTTTGCGCGGCGTCAGACGGAATGCTGCTCTTTCTCAGCAAGTCGATCGTGCCCAAAAGCGCCTGAAACGGCGCCCTCACGTCATGAGAAAGCACGGAGAGCAGGTCAGCCTGACGTTGATTGGTCTCCTCAGCCTGGCGTCTGAGACGATTACGTTCAACGAGATTGTACACCATGAGTTCGGTCTTGCGCGGATCTAGGCCCAGTAACTCGCGCTTTTCCAGATATCCGTCCGCTCCGGCCTGGAATGCCTGGTTCCACGCGTCCACGCTTTCCATGGACGAGGTGATCACCACGGTACTGTGGGGGTCCCGCTCCTTGATCTCACGACATAGCTCGATCCCGTTGCCGTCAGGGAACACAATATCCATGAGGATGGCGTCAAAGGGCCTCTGGAATGCAGCGCGCGCTGCCTGCGCGGTGGGAGCCTGATCAATATGAAACTTCTCCCCGAGCATCATCATGACTTTGCTACGGATGAGCGGTTCATCGTCTGCAAGGAGCACCCGAAGACGATCCGACATCTATACCTCCGTGACCAGCGGCAGGCGAACCGTGAAGCTCGCTCCGTTGCCGCTCTTGCTTTTTACCTCGATCCTCCCGTTGTGAGCCTTGACAATCCTCTTGGCAAGGTAAAGGCCTCTTCCCGTACCACCGGTCGTGAATCCTAGCTGAAAGATTTTTCCCAGATTTTCCGGGGGAATGCCAGGCCCCACGTCGTCCACGCGCACATAAGCCTCCATCCCCTCAGAGCCCAGGGCAAGCCGGATTTCGCCGCCATTGGGGGAGAATTTCAGTGCATTGCGCACAATGTTATCAATCGCCTTTTTCAAGAACCTCTCTTCTCCGCGCACCAGTACTGCATCGGTATGGAGATGGTTTGAATTGATGCTCACATCCTTGGCTGCAGCGGCCTCCCGATAGTTGCCGACACACTTGTCCACGACAAGGTTGACGTTGACGCTCGAAGGCCGGATTTGAAACGTGTCCGAATGCAGGCGGATGAAGTCGATCCGTTCTTCAAGCATGGACGACAGTTCCACACGTTTATCCTCCACCTGATCGAGGAACTCGACACCGGCTTCGACTTTCCCTTCGGAGATCAATTGCTTTACGCTCGCGAGGCCCGCGGCCATCACATCCAAGGCTGCTTTGAGCTCATGACGGTACAGCTTGCTTATTTCTTTTTCGATCAGATATCGGTCGGTGGTGTCCCTGAGGAGGACGACCTGAGACCCGAGTTTCTATCTCGAACCTTCTCCCGCCAATCTCTATGGCGACCCGGTCGCCGAATATCTCGGTGGTTTCGCCATGTTCTTTCGCTGACGCAGTGACCCGCGCGAGCACGTCTTCACGGGAATATCTCCTCAAGGCCTCTGAGATGGATCCTGTGCCAAACAACCGCTCTCGAAGCACTGCATTTTCGGACAGCATGGATTCTGCAACGGGGTTCATATAGTAAAGGAAGCCGCTTCGCTCCACGCAGATGATTCCTTCAGGGACCATCTCCAGAGCCTGCCTGTCCAGTTCGCTGTTACGAACCCGGCGCTCCCTGTCTTCCCTGACTCGCTCGGCTTTATGCCGGTGGATCGATTCCTTGGCAGGTGCGTACGAATCGAAAAGAAATTTCTTGATGACCGTCTGTTTACTTGGGTCGGACGTGAGCAAGAGTCCGCCGTTATACGCTTCCACCATGCCTGAGAGCCTGAGCCGCTGAAAAAACAGTTGATCCGTTCTTCCGAGCCACAGAGCCCGCCATTCTTTTTCAGCCAGGGGGACGTAAAAGAGAGACAGCAGATACACGGTTCGCGTGAGCGAGGACAGGTCTTTCATGTCGTGCACCGACCGCACCAACTGGTGAAAGTCTATGGAGCCCTGGGTGGTGACGCGGCTGAGGTCCAAGGGACGGTTGGGCAGTCCAGGACGCCATTGACAAAGGATCTCCACGCCGGGGTAGCGCGTGCGAAGGGCTTTGAGCAATTCAGGAGATCCGCCTGAATCCAGTAATCGCAACACGCACAGCCTCGAAGCCGCGCGCAACTCCTCGGGCACTTCCTTGCGAGACAAAAAGCGCTCGATCAAAAAGGGAACCGAGCGGGCCGGGTCGCTCTCCTTGAGGAGCAAGATCTGCATGAATGACATTTCAGGAGAGGCAAAATCACCGAAAAGCTCATCCAGGTTTCCTCGCGTCTGTCGGTACGCCCACAGGCACGAAGACGTGATGAAGCCTCTTCTCAGAAGGGTGTTGCGCAACATCACCCGCTGAGAGGAATCCGACCACCGGACAGCCGCTTGAACGGCCACGCTCTGGAACGAGGCTTCGCCTTCTTCCAGGAATTGCAGCAACTGGGTAAAACTCTCGGCGGAGAAGCGCTGCTGGCCGGTGGTATCTGGCCGAAACAATGCGGCAAACCTGGATACCAAGGTCTGAACGGGAGAGCGCCTCTCAAGTTGTTTTAAAATCTCCTTCAACATGTGCGCTTATCTATTCAACATTACGCAAAAAGTCAAGGAAAAGCTCGAATGAGAAGCATATCGTGTGCCCAAAGCTTCATCCGAGACCCTGCGGTCTGCCTGGATCTCCAGTGGGAAGGGCTTATACTGATCCTATGAAAATGCATTTTCGGGGGAAGGCCCTTCTTTCAAGAAGGGCCTTCCCCCAAACCCCCATCCCCAAGAACTTCAAGCACTTGCCAGCTCCCGCTGGTCGCTGGACAGGGTGCCACTTTCATGTTCCGTTGTAGCTCTCTAACTATGGGGGTTGCCAAAAGTTTTGTCCGCTTGATTCTCCTCTGGCGTCGGGAGGTCCCGCTTCTTTGGGGGCGACGCAGAGCTGTCGAATCCAGGTTCACGAGGTTGGCCGTCGGTGCTCAAGAGCTTTGACCACGGGGACATAGTCTTTGACAGCGGATATGGATCGCATTCGCGGAATTCGGTTGAGGGAGGTGAGGCAGCCCTCCTTTTCTTGACAGAAAGGAAGAGGGCAGCCTCATTATATTGTAAGGGAAATGTTATAAGTCGGTGGAGGGCAGGATGGCGCGACGTAACTCTTGCAAAATCTCAGGCTTCGCTTTCTTGACTTGTTTGCGCCACTTCGCGGCTTTTTCCAGGACTTCTTCTTCCCAGGGCAGCAGGTTTTCCTGCTTTTTCTTTTTGAGAGATTGCTCAAGGTCGGTCGGCACCGGGGGGGTCAAGATGCGACTGAAGCGCTTGAGTATGCCCTTTACCTGACGATTTTGTTCGAGCACTTGTTTCCTGGTCAGCGTCGCCGGCTTTGCGGGCGGTAGGTCCTTTTCAATGAGACCCAGGCTATCCAGGTCCCAGCCATTTTTTTTCGCGATGCTTACCACGGTTCTTATGTAATCATAATTCAACGCCGCCGACTTTTCCGAGGACGTCTCGTTCTTCTGGAGAGATTCTCCTTTAGTCATGACCGTACCCCCAATCTTGCAGCAAACTATGGCTCCTCCCACCGGTGAGGGCCTCTCCGGGTCTTCTTGGCTCACGAGCACCACGCAGCGGCTTCCGGTAGGACGGCCATTACTACGGCCCATCGGCCGCAATCACATGGCTCGCTATATGTTGGAATCCGCGCGCTGTCAAGCATTTTCATAACCGGTTCGCCAGATTGCCCATGAATCCTGCTACGAAACCTCAGCAACTTTTGTTGCCGCAGACGCGGATAACGTACTAATCTATTGACTCATCAAGTAATTGATACATGTACGCCGATAAAGGCGAGTTCCGTCCTCCATGGGGGGTGAGGAGTCCTCACGGGCACTCACGCGCCTCATCCTCTCGCGAAATAGTTACTCACAGAGGGCTCATTCACCTTGATCCTTGTCACTTCCCGAATGCGTGTGAGGTTCGGAAGTGTGATGATGGTGATGATCGCCATGTTCGTGGTCATGGGCATGTGTGTGATGCGGATCATGGGCGTGCTCATGGCTATGCTCGTGGGAGTGCTCATGGCTGTGCTCGTGATGATGAGCAGGGCAGTGCGCGGTATCGCTGCCCGCTTCCGACTCTGCCGGAGATTCACCCGCGGGGGCTTCTGCGGAAGCAAGCGCCTTGAGCGCTTTCTCGAATTCTACGTTGGCAGCCTCCACAAAACAAATGCCTCTTCGAATCATTTCAGGTGCCTTGTCCACCCCCAACTTTTCGAGGATAAGCGCAACCTCTTCATATCCCTTCACATGGTCAACGTTATGGTCTTTCCAGTGCGCCAGACGAATTCTGCACTTTTCCGTTTCATTCATGGTGGGCCTCATTATCTGATACAAGCTTCATTGATCGGGACACACGCTTGTGTCTCGGTGGCGGCAGTTCGGTACACCCCTTAGGAACGTCCGGACCCGCTGCGAACCCGGGTCTTCTGCCTCGATACCATCAACAGGAAATTCGCGAGCATCCGTCTTCCGCTCGAGGACACCTCGCCTGTTCCACCGGCAGAAACCCAGCCTCTCTCCGGATGGAACGCCATGCCGTACACGGTTTTTCCCGGAATACGGATCAGTTGTGCTTCTGAGAGATCGCTTCTCGCGAGATTGACAAAAGGAAGCGGAACCTGCCTCACTTCTTCATAATGGCTTTCGATTGCCGTGAACTTCCCTGGATGCGCGGCAACGCCCGCGAAGATGGGATCGTCTTGCAGCGTCTCCAGCAGAGTAGGACCACGTTCGGAGATGGCATCCGCGGGATACCGTTCAGAGAGAGACCCGCGAAACCTCGGATCGATAAACCCCACCGTGCCACCGAAGGCCAATGCCATAAACTGATGTCCTCCGCAAATCCCGAGAACCGGCATGCCCCGCGACACTATGAGGTCTTTGAGCAAACGCTTCAGCAATTCCAGGTGCGCGGCCATCTCCCCGGTATACCTGTGCCAGGGCGTCCCTTGGGGGCTGAGAACGATAAAATCCACTTTATGTGATTCGAGGAATTCCCGGTTGAATTCCGAAAAATGCACGCAGTCCAGTGCAACGTGAATGCCCCGTAGGGTCGGCTCTTCTTCGGTGAGCCTTCGCGTGAGAGCTTCTCTCAATTCCGCGTGACACGCCGCATCGGCCGCGCGGAATTCCAGATCTACCAACACCCCGCGTAACCACGTTTCCTTTGACGGTTGTTCCCACATGAACCAGATTGCAACCGCTGCTACGGTGAGGGCCGAAGCCACAAAGACCCACCGGACAACACGGAACCCGGAGGGTTGAGTAGACACGTGAGCATCATCCGCATCTGCCAATCCAAGGCACCCCTATTCATGTTCCGAGGATTCCGATCTTGCACGACAGAAACAAGTAACCGCATAGACGACCGCTCAGTTCGGAAGGGAGGCTCACCAGGTTCCCTGATACGGCATTCCCCATTGCGGATAAGGCCGTCTGAGGAAAATGCGAAACTTGTCTCCGTCGGACGCGGTGAACAGCCCTCGGATAGCGCCGTCCGAGTACAGATACCCCTGGAACCTGTGACCATCTTTGGAACCAAAGATGTAATTGCCTCTCATGGTGGCGTCGATCGAAAACCTTGCCTTTCCCAGGAAATTTCCTCCCTCGACTATACCGTGGATCTGTTGGCCCTGCTGACGGGTTATGGTCACCGTGCCCTCGGCCCCAAAAATGGTTCCCTTCGCATTTCCTACCCAGGGGCCCCGTATGTCGAAATTCTGACAAAATGCAGTTGTTACGGTGCCAAGAACCACCAAGGCCAGACCCAAAACCAACACGACTGAGAAAATTACTCGCTTGCCCATAGAGAGAATTTAGCACATTTTCCATCGAAAAGACAGACGAGCGGCATGGTTCCTGAATAAAATGGCTCCTGGACGGACTTTGGGTTTCTGGAGCAGAAGGCCTTTTCCTCATGTACAAATTCCCCAGCCTGCGGAGTTCTTCCTGCGGGTAATGAATGGGCGGGATTACCGTGGGTTTGTTCGCAAATTGCCGAGGCTTCGGCAGATCGCGAGATTTGGTGGTTTTCCAAGGCTTGCGTTTCAGTTCAAGCTCGCCTATTCTCGCGTGGGGAATCACGGAGGTAGAGGCTGGATGGCCAACATAGACGTAACGCCTGTGCACGGGCGCACGGACGTAAGAGAATTCATAGACCTTCCCTGGAAGATTTACGCAAATCACCCTCACTGGGTCCCGCCGCTCAAGGCCCAGGTCCGTCGTCTTCTGGATCGTGACCGGCACCCATTCTGGCAGTTTTCCGAGCGTGCCCTGTTTCTCACCGCGTCGCGGCGAACGGGTGGTGGGGAGAATCGCAGCGATCGTAGACGGGAATCACAATCAGTTTCACCACGAACGCATGGGAATATGGGGCTTCTTCGAGTGCGTGGATGACCGGGACGTGGCTCATGCCCTGTTTTCCGAGGCGGAAGCATGGGTGCGTGACAAAGGCATGGACTTTTTCAGAGGCCCGCTCAATCCGTCAACCAACTACGAAATCGGGCTTTTGATAGAAGGTTTTCAGTACGCGCCGACGATCATGATGACTTACAATCCGCCGTACTACGCTCACCTGATAGAATCTCAGGGATTCGAGAAAGAAAAGGATCTGCTCGCGTTGTTGGTGGAAGAAAACGACCGGTCCTCTCAGCGAGTGGAACGCCTGGCGCGCCGCATCATGCGGAACAGCCACCTGCGCATACGGACGTTGAACCTCAAGGATATTAAGAAGGAAGTGGAGCTGATCAACGACATCTACCGCGAGTCTTGGTCGGAGAATTGGGGATTCGTGCCCATGACCGACGAAGAGGTGGGAGAGATGGCAAAGAATCTTGCCCGCATCGCAGATCCGGATCTTGTATTCTTTCTCTATTACCAAGACGATCCTGCGGGCGTGGGGCTGGTGGTGCCTGACGTGAATCCCCTACTCAAGCGACTGAACGGCAAGATCGGCTTAGCGGGCCTGGTGAAAATCGCTTTGTACAGGAAAGAGATCATCGGCCTCAGAGGCATGCTTTTCGGCGTGAGGAAAAGCTATCAGAAGTTGGGACTACCGCTGGTTGCTTTCGATTACATGAATCGCACCGGAAGAAAAAAGAATTATCAGTACCTCGAATTGGGGTGGAACCTGGAAGATAACGGGGCTATCAACCAATTTGACCGGGAAGTGGGCGGTAAGGTCTTGAAACGATACCGCATCTACCGCAAAGACTTCCGGTGAAACCAGGCGAGGCTCCGGAGCTTCCGGCCAACCACCACAAGAAGGGTCTGTGACGAGCGAAGAGTGGGCAGCAGCCTTGTCACCCTCCTGTGGAGGATTTCTTTTCCAAGAGAGACAGGCTCGTCCTTTCGCCCATGGCGATGAGCGTGTCGTCTCCCTCTATTATCGTATAAGGCCCAGGGTTGAAGACCATCTGGCCGTCTTTCTTCTTCACCGCGATGATGATCAGATCCATCTCCTTGCGGATACCGGTGTCCAACAACCGCTTTCCTGTGTACACGGAATCCTGAGCTACACGGATCTCCTCCAAATCTATGTTCAACTTCTTGTGGTCCATGGCTACTTCCAGGAAAGTCATCACCGCGGGTTTGAGAATCCCCATGACAAGCCGCATGCCGCCGATCTTGTACGGATTGATCACACGCGTGGCCCCCGCGCGCAAAAGCTTCTTGTGCGCAGACTCTTCACCGGCTCTGGCCACGATCTCCAGGTCCGGATTTAATTCGCGCGCGGTGAGCACTGCGTACACATTCGCTGCTTCTGTTCTCAATACGGAAACAAAGCCCCGGGCTCTCTGTATGCCCGCGTACAGAAGTACCTGTTCGTCGGTCGCGTCTCCGGGTGACATGAGGAACCCTGCCTCACTCACCTTATCCTGACGGTCCGGGTCGTTCTCCACGACTACCAGAGGAATTCCCCGGTCTCGAAGTTCATGACATATCAACGAACCCATTCGACCAAAGCCGCAAATGATGAAATGATCTTTCAGCCGGTTGATTGACTTCATGTGGCGCCGCCTTTTAAGAACCTTGTTTAATTCTCCCTCAACGAGCATGCCGCCGACAGTAAACGCGGAATATGTGGCTACGCCGAATCCGACGAAAATGAGGAGCATGGTGAAGACCATGCCATTGGTATCCAGCTCATGGACTTCCCTGTACCCGATCGTGGTGATGGTGATCACCGTCATAAAGAAACTATCCAGGAGCGACCAGCCTTGGATAAAATGGTAACCCAGCGTGCCGGTGGCCAGGACCAAGGCGATCCCCAGAAAGGTTCTCTTTAAGGTGGACGAAAATGAGGTCGGAAGATCCAAGAATGAGACTCCGGTCTTGGTCCGTCCCCATGCCTGGGATCGGAGAGTGCATCCAAAGGCGCTCCCGGGCAATTTCTCAGGATGCCGATGGCACGTTCATCGAGCAGCAACACAAGGGGAACACTTCATGGAAGAAGCCTCTGTGCCCTTGCCTGGTGGACCCGCATGCCGTCACTGTCTGATCGCAGGCTCCCCCCCCAGGCCCCTTCTTTGGCATGAGGAGAGGAGAAGCCCCGTGAAGCGCTCCTCAGGGGAATCATTCCAGAGTGTAAAGGCACCCGTGGTACCGGTCCTGTTCCGCACAATCGAGGCCGTATCCCACAAGAAAGCCTCCTTCGACCTGGAACCCGCAATAGTCCAATCGAACATGCTTTTCCCTGCGCTCTGTCTTGTCGATGAACGCGGCTACCTCGAGGGTACGGGGGCCTCTCTCTACAAGGTCCTTGCGGTATTCACTGAGTGTGAGTCCGGTGTCAATGATGTCATCCACCAGGATGACATCCCGGTCCTTCACGGGAATGTCCACGTCCATGATGATCTTAAGGGCACCACAGGAAACGGTACTATTGCCGTAAGAGGCTATTCGCGCAAAATCCACCTGCACCGGCACGCTCAAACTGCGCACGAGATCGGCCATGAAGATAAAAGAGCCTTTAAGTATTCCGATGAGGAGCAAGTTCCCCTCGGGGTGTCGCGCAGAGATTTCCGCTCCCATCTCTTTGACTCGTCGAGCGATCGTGTCCCTATCCAATATCATGCGCTTTGTACGTTCTTCCATGCAAGTGTCCTCCTTTACTCCGAACCACGAAGCCTCATAGCACACCAACCGCCATCAATCCATCACCCTCGACGCTGTTGCAGCCAGACCGTTTCCGTATCCTCAGCCCCTCTCGGTAGCGCGGAGAGAGGAGTTAAGGAAAGCAGTGCTCAGCCTCGGCATCTCCGGTGCCTCCGCAATGGGGGGGGCACGCGGATCGGGGCATCACCGGGATGGTTTCTCACCTCCGCGAAAGGGATGCAGTCCGATCATGGGGCTGATACCGATTCGCTTTCGACTGTACAACTTGGCGAAGGCAGCAGCCCGGGGCCCCCTCCGGTACGGACGACGCAAGGCCGTCTCATCACTTCGCTCAGGAGATCCCCAGCTCTACGATCTTACGCGTTTGCACGTAAATCGGTATGGGGGGTAGCAAAATCGTTCCACTCCTCGGACTGCGCCGGGCATTCTCACCATCGACTCATCGCGGGGAATCCGAGATCGTCGGAAATTCCCCTTGAAAGGAGAGTGTCAGCTCGGGCAGCAATCATGGCCGCATTGTCCGTGCAGAGTCGTATCGAAGGAAATATCGCTTCGATTCCGCGAACGCGGCCTTCCGCGATCATCCGGTCCCTTAAGGCCCCATTCGCTGCTACCCCGCCGCAGACCACGAGTTGGTTCACCCCATGCTTTGCCGCGCAGCGAAGTCCCTTGTGTACCAACACATCAACCACCGCATCCTGGAAAGCCGCTGCCACGACCCGTATCTCCCCCTCGGCCGCGCGGAGGGTGGCCGGAGAGGCGAGAGGATGAAAACTGCCAGGCCGACCCGTGCCGTACGCGGCACCGAACATGTCTTGCAGCCGACGGAGCACCGAGGTCTTCAGGCCGGAAAACGAGAAGTCTCCCTCATCTTTCTCCATGACGCGCGCGGAAAACGGAGGTTTCCCGGATCGATCCCCCTGGCCTCCTGTTCGATGATCGGCCCACCAGGATATCCCAAACCCAGAAGCTTAGCCACCTTGTCAAAGGCTTCACCTGCCGCGTCGTCGCGGGTTCTTCCCACGAGATCGATTTCAAGAGGTCCCTTCACATGATACAGACTCGTGTGTCCTCCCGAGACCACCAGCCCCACAAAGGGAAAGACTATGTCCGTCCTTTCAAGAAACGCGGCAAACAGGTGGCCGTGCAGGTGATGGACGCCGCATATGGGCAGGTTGAGTGCGAGCGCCATTGCCTTTGCCGCAGCAATGCCCACGAGCAGCGATCCTATAAGCCCAGGGCCTCTGGTCACTCCAATGCCGTCTAGCTGCTCAGGGCTTATCGCGGCTCTCTCGAGCGCCTGTTCCACCACCACGGAAATGGCCTCCACATGCTTCCGGGAAGCCAACTCCGGCACCACGCCTCCAAACTCCTTGTGCACTTCTATTTGAGAGATGACCACATCAGACAGGATGGAACGGCCATCGCGTACCACGGCCGCAGCAGTCTCGTCACAGGAACTCTCTATGCCCAATACAAGCATCAGATCCTGCCCATCGTAATTCTGATCTCCTGAACGCGCTGTTGGATGGATTCGCGGGGCAGGTTCGCATAACGCTCTGGAAGCAATTCTCTGGATGTGCATTCCAAAACCGCGATGAGTTCTGATATTCGCGCTGTCTGGCAACGTCCGAAGGGATGAAATCCTTTACCTCGTCAATGACCATCTCAGGCTCGAGTCGTCCCTCCATGAGCCTGCGGCGTTTGAGCTCGGTAAGCAACTGATCGAAATCCGCAGGGTAATACCCGGCAGTGAGGCTGAGAAACGCGGCCTTATCTTCCATTGGGAAGGAGTCAAGATCGATACCGGCCCGTCGCATGACGTCCGTGAGGAACGCTTCTTTTTCCGAGCCTTCATTGTCAAATACGGGCAAATGCTCCCCGGCCCTGCCAGACCTCTTGATATCCGGTTCCAGACGGTCGGGCCGCGCGGTGATGATGATCCACACGATCTTTCCCCGGTTCGTCGGGTCAGACATCATTTTGAGTATATTCCCGAAGAGGCGTCGGTCCACATCATGGGTCTCTGCACTCCTTCCGCCGATCTCCGTATCTGCCTCGTCATAAATGACCATCACGTTGCCCATGGCCTCGAGGACGGATCGGATGCGTTCCCAGTTCTTCTCTGTCTGTCCCACGTACGGTCCGCGAATGTTCTCGAGCGCCACCGCCACCCATCCGCACTCCTTCGCGAAGGCCTTGAAAATGTAGGTCTTGCCTACTCCGTTCGCGCCGGGAACGAGAATTCCCACAGGCATGAGCTCCGCATCGTCCCCACGAAGGCAGGTCTTCAATTCATTGAGCTTCCTGAGTAGCCGGGAAGCGCCAATCACTTTCTCGAATCCGTATTTGAGGATCGGGAACTCGATGTGCCCTTCGAGTTCTTTCTCGATGACTTCTTTGGTCTTTTCGAAAATCAGCTCATGTGTGATGGCCTGGCCTTTGAAGTACGCCTGGCGGAAGATCTGTCGTATGGCCAAGAGCGTGAGGCCGGCAGCGCTGTACACGATCTGAGGTACGGAGACGGAGATCTTTGCCGGCTCCTCCTTTAACAAGAATTCGATGTACGCACGTCGCTGTTCCTCATTGGGGCGATCGATCCGAATGGTGGAAGTGTAGGGCAAGTCCACGATGCGTTCGCTGATGCCGTTCAGCGTCTCGCTGATGAGGAAGACAATGTCCGAGGACGCGACAAAAGATGCGTCGGAAAACCACTTTTCCAGAGTGATCACCTTGAGACGATCGGAATCGAGCATCGACTCGCCCGCAGAAGGCGGTGCGATGGCTTCTCCATAGCGAATGATGATTGCATAGTCTTTGCGGATTGTTCTGCCGTCACCATCTTTGGTAAGGATATGGACGGAACGGGTAAATTCCCTCAGCTCAGCGCATGCGGTGGCTATGTCACGGCGAGACTTCTCCAAAATACGGTCCAGCCGTTCTTCGCCGATTCGGGCCGCGACGAGTCGTCGATCCAAGGGATTGAGAAAGGAAATGCCATCCGCTGCATCATACACGATGACGATCCGAGGGGTGCTGGGTCGCTCTGGGGGAGCAATCAGCTCCTCGACGAGAAAATCCACGAGGCCTACGTATTTCTGGGATGAAACAGGATAGACATCCTTGGTGTTTCCGTAAACCAGGAAGACATTCGATTGTCGTGAAACGAATTTCTCTCTTATTTCTTCAGCAAACTCGGGTCGTTGAGATAGCTCTTCTGTCATGATGTCTCTTCAGCGCACCGTACCGAAAAAGTTCACTCTGTTCAATGCCGAGTCAGCCGAGATTTCGCTCTTTCTCTTTGACCCCAGCCGTTTCCGCGGACCTGGCCTTTAGCAGCTCTTCAAAGCGGGATGCGGCCTCCCGTTCCGCACCGATCCTCTCATAGGTTTCGTCCTGTGCGCTTAGGGTAGAGCCTCTCATTTCTGCGGCGACTTTGGCTCGGGCCTTCAGATTGGCGACTTTGTCGCGAATCGCAGCCAGGGACTCGTCCACCGCTGTCTCACCGAGTCCCCTGAGACGATCTTCGAGCTGCACCATTTGCTGCGCGGACACCATCTCCGCGACCATTTCGCCCTGTTCTCTCTTGAGCTTGTTGATCTCATCCATAAAAGAGCGAAGTTTGACCTGGTATTCCCGGACCTTGGCCTGCTGTCCTTCCAGGTCTGCAGTGAGCTGCGCCTGTTTATCGTCGATTTCCTTTATCTTCGCGAGATAACGGGTTCCTGCCTCCCGGTGAGAAGGGTCTGAGGGGTTTGCTTCTGCTGCGGCCAGGGCTCCTTCAAGTTTGCGCTGAAGCTCCGCCTCTTCTTCGTCCAGATCCTTCAGGGTCCTTTCGGTCTTGTCTTTCTGGACCGCGAGGAGCGCAACAGCCTTTTCCATTTCCTTGTACCGCCGCTTCGCGTCGTCGATGGCTGCGGCATAAGTCGCCTTTATTGCCTCAGGGCTGGAGGAGACCATGTCGTCACCGGCCCTGATGAAAAATCCTCTGACCATTGCCCATAACTTACCGAAGAAACCCATCGTATCCCTCCTTAATACTCCGGCACAAGCGCCAAGACGAGAGTAGGATCGGCGCGGAACCGCCGCTTCGGATAGCTCCGGTCACCGATTCTTTTGGTGCAAAGGGAAGTCGGCTGTATTCCTGTCGCCTCTTGACCCTCCAGGAAAGGGAGCGGGATGAGGAAATTCCTGACACGCATGGTACGGCAAAATCGTTTCCGCGTTGCGGACCGCCGCATGACCGTATCGGATTCTACCGAAAAGAAGACACCCCCGAGCATTACCGGTTCCGATCTCACAGCACGAGACCATATCACTATACAGTCATTCCCATTTCACGAAAAGTTTTTTTGCACGCGGAGCCACCGCAGGCGCGTACTCGGGTGCCACTGCATTTTGGCCATTGAGCGCTTAGCGATCGGAAATACGCGACTGTAATTGCAACGACCTGTACTGAGTCGGGGATTTCATGCTACGCGAGGCATCGGTATCAACCATTGGCGACCACGCCGGCGAACCACTCCTCCACATCCTGCCAGCCGCGGAATCTGGCAGTAACCGGAATACTGGTCGAACGATTCCAGGGCTGGAGCATCAGGCCAACGCCCAAGCCTCGGTCGAGATAGGCCTGAAGATACTCAGGGTCATCCTCCACAATGAAATCGACGGAGCTTTCTGCGAGAAAGGTCCGTTTGTCGCGAGTCCCTCCGGTCACAATCATTTCCGGGACGGTTGAATCCCACGGCAGCGCCTCGAGCTGACGACGAGCAGTCTCCGGGCGGGCGCGACCGGTGATGAACAGGAGCGGCTCTCCGGTCCTGCGGTAGATGGACGACAGCGCCTCGGCTGCTCCAGTGTAGTTATCGATCTTGGGCAGGGCATACATATGCTCTACAGCCTCCTTGAGGGTAGGCAAATCCAATCCCAATGGTTCAAGATCCCAGGAAGCCAGCTCCTCGACGCGAAGGCTGCGGCCGGTGGTTTGGTTAATGCGATCCAGTATCACGTCAATCGACTTGAGGACCACCCCGTCGATGTCAAAAGCGATTTTCATTCTTCCACAGCTCCTGGTATAGTACGATGTATAACAATAAGGAGTTTTTCGGAAAAGAAAAGCTCAGAGGTTGCACCTGCTCAGCGAGCCACCGGAAAAGGGTCGTTTTCCGCCGGCAATGTCGGAGCACCCGTCGACTATCGCAACAAGCGCTCCCGCAGGTATGAATAATTGTACCAAAGGATTCCTCGCTGACAACACCTCAAGATTACCGTATCGGCACCGCTCTCGAGCGACGCGTGGAGGAACGCTGCTTCAATGAGTGCGGCCGGGGTGTATCGATGGATGAACCGACTTTCATCACGGACGAAGACAACCTGCCTGTTGCAGAAAAAATGGTGGTGAAACTTTCCCGTGTCGCGGATATGAGGCAACGGAGCTACGCCCTTGCGTTCAGGATCCGAGACGCGGACGACGATCTTGCCGTTGACGTCATCAAGGTCATCTGGGAGAAAACGCTCCAGGGAGATGAGGACTTTCGGAGGCTGTACAACAGTCTTCTGGTGACGGGCATACTGGCTGAGGCGCTGGGCGGCAAGAGAATGTCCGAACTCGTGGGCAAAGCTCAGGAAAGATGCGAATACAGTGTCGCCGCGATCCTTGTGGACATACCGGCAGAAGGGGCGGTTGATTTACCTTTTCAGCCGTTTCTCGATGGATCCCTCAAAGAAACGCCGCTGGGAATGCGCAAAGCGCTGGCTCGTCGGCCTGATTTCAAGCTTATTCAGAGGATCGCGCGCGATCAGGATCATCGAGTTATCCGTACGCTCCTGGATAACCCGAGATTGACCGAAAAGGACGTGATTCATATCGGGGCCACACGGCCCACGTCGCCCAAGGTGCTGGAAGTGATCTTCGATCACCCCAAATGGATTGCCCGATATTCCGTGAAGAAGGTCATCGTGTTCAGTCCTTACTCGCCTTTGTCGCTTTCCATCAGATTGCTGACCTTCATGAATCTGGGAGATCTCGAGGAGCTGTGCACCTGTCTTGAACTCAACGAACTGCTCCGAAAGCAAGCGGAACGCATCATTGAAGAAAAAAACAGACTTGTTTCCTTATGAACCGCCGTTCTCATCGCGCGTTGGCCAAACCCTGAATGGGGAGCAATGATGGTCCGAGAGATCGTGGGGACAGTTCTTGTCGCTCTGGTGTATTTCTGTTTCCTGGTCGTCATCTTCGGACCGACCATTTACGCGGTCTGGCTGTACGTGATGGGGAGGAAGGTCAAGGGCAAAGCCCGGGGACTCCTGAGGCTCGCGTATCTCACCTTTTTCATCAACCTGGTGGTAGCCTATTTCTTGGTGAAACTCGCTTTTGAGTGCTTCCTCACGACAAAAGTGGCTGAATGGCAAAGTCTCACCACTGCTACCATCCACAGTGCGGTCGCGGCTGAGGAACGGTTCTTCAAAACCCGAGGCAAGGTACTACTCAGTGGGACCTGTGCGAGGGCCTTTCAAAGATCAGCACGGACTCTCCGTGGCAAAGGACGTGATCCTGGAAGTTGCTCCGTCCTGGGATAAGCGGCTGAAGCGTGAAATCTTCCGCGCGTATGCGGTTCACGTATTGGCAAAAAGACTGGTTCAAAGCACGCAGGAGGGAAAAGTGGAACAATCGCCTGCGGACTCGACCGAGTCTCATAAGATCAGATCGAGGCTGTTCAACAGTGTCAAGTGATACCCGAGTGCGCGACCATGCGCGCTCGCATGACGAATATGGCTGACTCGCGGAGAGGTCTGTGAACGCACCTTCAAGACGTTTGCGTCGCTCTGAATGAAGGGCCCCCGCGGACCAGTCACTTGTAGTGATTCACATCGGTATGAAAGGAGAAGAGAATGGCAATTATCACGATTTCGAGAGGTTCGTATAGCAAAGGAAAGGAGGTCGCGGAAAAGGTTGCTCAGAGACTCGGGTACGAATGCATCTCCCGCGAGGTTCTTGTGGAGGCCTCCGACCACTTCAACATTCCTGAAATAAAACTCGTAAGAGCCCTTCACGACGCACCGTCCGTTCTCGAACGGTTCACGTACGGCAAAGAGAGATATCTCGCTTTTTTTGAGGCGGCAATCCTGGAACGGCTTAGAAGGGATGACGTGGTGTATCACGGTCTTGCCGGCCATTTCTTCCTCAAGGGTGTGAACCACGTGCTCAAGGTTCGTATCATGGCCGAGATGGAGGACCGTATCCGCTTGGAAATGGAACGCGAGAAGATCTCTCGAGACGAAGCGCTGTACGTCCTGAAAAAGGACGATCATGAGCGTCGCCAATGGGGCCTCAAGCTTTATGGGCGTGACACGTGGGACCCCAGCCTTTATGACCTGGTGATTCATATCCATCGCATCACGGCTGATGATGCCGTGGATATCATCTGCCGGACGGTCCAGTCCGCACACTTCCGCACTACTCCGGAATCCCAGAAGGCCATAGATGAACTGGTCCTGGCTTCTCGGGTCAAAACGGAGTTGATTGGCACGTGCCCCAGTGTAAGAGTTCGGGTCCGCGACGGAGTGGCCTATGTGGATACTCAAACAGGGTCGGGTATAGCCGAGCAATTGGCAGAGGAAATCAGGGAAAAGGCGCAGAGCACCCCAGGTGTGAAAGAGGTAAGGATAGATATAAGCCCTGCAGCAGCTTTCTTCAGCGATTGATGAGACGATTGTGCCAAAAGGCGGCCCCTCCTTGAGAGAGCGCGAGCAAAGAGGTGGAGACCAATTCCCCCCTTACCAAAGGGGGGCGCAAGGGCTCAACGCGAAAAAGCATTCGCACTCACAAGACAGGCCTTCGCATGCCCGGGCACCAGTGAAGAGACGCAGGTGCGCGCAGTAGGGCTCGCCCGGGTATGTGAACACGGCCCGATCGTACACACGGGAGGAGCAACGAACAATCAGCTTAAGCCATGTCCTTTACCGCAGCGAGCAACCGCCCGGTGATCATGTCGTCAGTGGACGCGTTCCCATCCAGGAGAGACGAACCCATGCTCACCTTTTCTATGACCGTGACTTTGGAATTGCTCCGTACGGTGATGGTTATCTCCTGGCCTGACTTGAACGGCCATCGACCTGGTTTTCTCGCCTCTATGAGGCCGGAAGATTCGTCCTGCGAAGTTATCTGCAGGTCGATCGCACGCAAGGCCTCTTGGCAACGGCGAAACAGCTCCTCATAGGGGACGCCGGGAAACGACTTGATTGTCTCAAAACTCCACGTGGCTCCCATTCGCATTACCCTTTCCGACAAACTCTTGCTTCATGTGTGTACCAGAAGCCTCGTTCCAAATCCAGACTCCCCCTCGTACCGTTACTCCATGGAGTATCACGGACTGCTCTTTTCCCGGATTGGCCGGTTCTTGCCCTTGGGTGAAGGCACCTCGGAGATGCTTCAGACGATCATCTCTCGTGAGAGTGGGGTTTCTTGAGGAACGGTCATTTCTGAAAAGGCTGGGTACTTGGCCGGCTGAATGAGGGACTGTTCCGGGCTTCATTGTCCGGTGCGCACGCTGGGACATTTCCAATAAGACGAAGGCCGGGTCCGAAGGAGGTCCCCTTTCGGACACACGCTGCCGCCAGAACCACGGCCCGCCTCATCAGTTCCCGCTCGGGGGGGCGCACGTCACTTCTTCTTGCTCAGATCCGCGTCCAAGAGTTTCTTGAGTTCTCCTTAATTTGCGCGATCGGCGTCATGCTCGCTTTTCGTGAGGTGGTGATTACGTTGCCGTTTACGAGGCCTGTACTCCACCGTTTGGGGATAATGGAAGCGCCTCTTGGACAGCCTTCTCTTGTCTAACCACGGGGCCTGGTGAATCGGCAAATAGAAGGAGAAGCGAAACGGTTCCAGCACAATGTGAAAGTGATACAGGTCAAAGTAGCCTTCTTCGAACTCCACCTTACATTTGGAGGTCAAATACATCCTGATGTGGTGCTTGTTTCCCTTCGTCTCTGCTTCCCATTTCTTCTTTGCTTCTGCGGAGAGATGGTACACCTCTTTGTCTCCGCGGCGCACGTAATTCACGGACAAGCAGCTATGCCCGCTCTTGAAGATCTTTTCCAGCACGTCGTGCTTGAGGGGAAAGAGGTCTGCGGTGGTCTTGGTCTCGTGAACCAAAAAGCAGAGGAAGTAACAAGCTCGTGCGATCTCCTGATCCGGCGTAGGCATGGCTTCGATGAGTGCGAGGTTTCCCTCATGAAAGCGCACTTTCTCCGGTACAACGGGCTTTGTCTCTTTAGGCTTCTTTGGCTTCGGCGGATGGGGTGTTGGCGCACCGAACTTAAAGCCCCTCGACTTGGGCAGGAAAGGCTTAAGCCCCTTCTCTTCTCTCTTGTACACGATGATGGGGTCCCTCTTAGGAGGTTTCTTCGGCATGGTTTTCTCCTTGGCGTGGATGGAAAAGGCACCTGAGAATCCGGTCTGCAGCCGGTTTCATCTCATGACAATGTACCCGCTCATGGGTGTGATGTCCAATTCACGAACAATCGTCGATACCGCAATTCGAATAACGCTTCTGATCGAACCGCCTGAGCCCGTAATTTTTCCCGGACCTGAATCGGGTGGGTAGAATTACACATGGGCCTCTGACCAAGAGTGACCGTTTGAACCCTCTGCACTCACATCGGATGTTTCAACGGCAGTCGTTTACCTGGTGGATATTTACGCTGGAAAGCGGGGCAACAGGACGCAACGCGCTGTCCTGGGTCCAACAACGTATGAATAAACCTCATAAACGTTTGTTTCGCAGGAATCAAGAGAAATCGTTCGATCACACGAATCTCACAAGGTCCGATTCAGGTTGCCACAAGGGATTGCTCGGCGATATAACGGTGGATCAGGAGGCGTGAAATGAACATCATCGAAAGAGCCCTGGAAGAAAAACGCACGACTTTGTCCGAACATGAATCGAGTGAATTTCTGACCCAATACGGCATTCCTGTCGCTCAGCAGGTTCTCGTCCGGAATCCCGAGGAGCTGACGCCCGCGTTGAAACAATTGGGATATCCTGTAGTGTTAAAAGGATGTTCTTTTGAGATCAGCCACAAGACCGAAAAAGGTCTTGTGCGACTGGATATCAGGACCGAGCAGGAAGCCCGGATGGCGTATGAGGAAATCCGCACCGCGATGCAGGTGCCCGATCCCGCGGTGCTGGTGCAACAGTTGGTCCGCGGGGAGAGACAGCTCATGGTAGGCCTGACGCGGGATCCCCAATTCGGTCCTACCGTCATGTTCGGTCTGGGAGGCATCTTCACCGAGATTCTCAAAGACGTTTCCTTTCGACTCGCGCCCCTCGAGCGCACGGATGCTCTCGAGATGATGAGAGACATCAAAGGCCATCGCATCCTTGACGCGGTAAGAGGGCTGGATCCTGTGGATCAGGACGCGCTCGCTCACCTTCTTGTGAACCTTGGTCGCATCGGTGTGGAGAATCCTCGAATCAAAGAAATCGATATCAATCCACTCATCATACGCGGTGCCGCGCCCATCGCGGTAGACGCCCTCATTGTGTTGGAGTGATTCCCCGGAGCCTGGTTCGTGACCGAAATCCCCGTTAACAAGGGTGCGAATCAGGTCTCCGCTCCCTCCCCTCGGGCTGCCTGCGAGGGCCCCGGTAGACTGATACCGATTCGTCTTTTCCCGTGCAACCAGGCCCCGTCTGCAGGCGGGGGATTGCCTTCGGTACGGACGACGTCGGGCCGTCTCATCACTTCGCTCAGGGGATCCCCAGCTTCACGATCTTACTCGTGTGAAAGCGAATCCCTATGACATACGAGGAGGCTGTTGCCTCACGCGATGCTCTCCCGAAGACGTCGCACGATGGGGCGGGTCCCGACGACCTTGAGTACGAGTCCCCAAGAAAAAGCCTTATATAATTCATGTGTTGCATGGAAGATCTTGCGATGCGCGGCCACCGATCCCGGGAGGCCTCCATGGCCCCTCGCGAGGTAGCGCGATTTATTGAGAAGAAAGGTGAAGGATTCCTCCTAATTCCCTACGCAATCGACGGTGTCTACGAACGGCGTCCTGACATTTAGCCTGCTGGTCTTCAGATCATTAGCCTCGTGGTTCAGCGCCTTGTACGGAACCGGTACGCGGTCTCCAAGCAGCTCCAGAGCCTTCTGATACCGGTTAGCCTTTGAATGTGTCACGTGGTTGAGGGGGCGGCAGGCTGGAATTCCCATTGGGTGCGGACGAGGCAAAGCCGTCTCATCACTTCGCTCAGGAGAACCCCAGCCTTGAGGGCTTACTCGTGCGAACGCGAATCCGTATGAGCTCTCTATTGAGCTGCTGGCTGGGGCTTTTCGGAATTCCACGCTTGCGAACAAGGAGAGATAGGGTTGGTAAACGGTCCTAGTAGGTCAAGATAACGCCCACTTTGGCTTTGCCGCGGATTTGATCCTGTTTTCACAGGTGGATGACTCTTTTTCATGAAAAAAAACTTGACAACAAAATCCTATGCTACTAGAAGGTCCCTACCTGCATCAGTCCTACCATATAGCCTTCCTGAGACTCCCGCCTAGCATCCCACCCGATGCCCCGTAGGGGGTCCCGCCTTTTGGCGGGACCCCCTTTCCTCAGTTTAATCAATGATTAAGCATGCATCTCCGTAGCTGTAAAAGCGAAATCTCTCCAAAATTGCTTTTTCGTACGCGCGACGAATCAGGGCAGTGCCTGCGAGCGCGCACACCAACATCATCAAGGTAGAACCAGGAAGATGGAAATTTGTAATGATTCCGCGGATCGCACGAAACCGGTACCCCGGAACGATGAACAGATCTGAAAACCCTCTTCCCGGTTGCAGACTCCCCGACTCGTCGGACGCGGATTCCAGGGCGCACGCGGCCGTGGTTCCCACCGCGATGACCCGACGTCCCTCTTCGCGGGCTCGGGCGATTTGCTGCGCCGCTTCAGGTGAGATTTCGTAGAACTCGGACTCCATTTTATGCAACCGCAGGTCCTCGTGTCTGACGGGCGAGAACGTGCCTGGTCCCACGTGTAGGACGATCCGCGCGGAATTGATTCCCGCGTGAGTCAGTTCTCCGATCAATTCCTCGGTAAAGTGGAGCCCTGCAGTGGGAGCCGCGACAGATCCGGGTGTTCTCGCGTACACGGTTTGATACCTGACGCGGTCACGGGCAGGGTCCCTGCCCGACGGTCTAATGTACGGGGGGAGGGGGGGAGCGCCATAGTGATCGAGAAACTCGAGCAGCGCGTACTCTCCGGAACAGGAAACCGAATCGCCACACGTCCCGGTTCAGGAACATGGACCACCGAGAGGTCTGGACCATTTTCCAGATGAAGCACCGATCCAGCCTTGAGGGGCTTGCTGGATCGCGCCATACAGGTGCGGATTGCCGGCACGTCCGGCTCGACGCGAGCGTTCGCACTCGCGGGATCGAGAACGAGAAGCTCAACCTGGCCGCCCGAGGGCTTCCGACACCGCAAGGACGCGGGGATAACCCGAGTCTCGTTGAACACGAGAAGATCCGACGGCCTGAGGAGCCCAGGTAGTTCCCTGAAAACATGGCATTCCAGATTGCCGGATTTTTTGTGGACCGCGAGGAGGCGTGACTCATCCCTGACTGCAGCAGGCTCCTGTGCGACAAGTTCAGGAGGCAGGGGGTATTGATACGTGGACAGCCGGAACCGTTCGGGAACGTCCGTATCTTCCTTTGATGGCAAGTCCGGATCGGACTGGGAGAGAATTCGCGTCATGCCTGTGCGCTTTCTATAAAGAGTGCTGTTTGCCGCAGGTCAACCGGGCCGCGGCTCGAACCCAGCGGAACGATTCCCTCGCAGCATCAGCCGCCTGACAGCGCCTTCCGCGAAAGAAACACGACCAGCAACCCTCCTGCCATCAGAAGCGCTCCCATAATTCTCAGCGTGGTGTCATCCTGGTCTTGTACGACCTGCAAAAATGCCTTCATCTTGTCCGGGAAACCGAAGTACGGAAGCCCCTCGACGACCATCACCATGCCCAATACACACAAAAAGTATTCCATGACGGCCGTCCCCTAGGAACCTGACCTACAGAGCTTTTTCATCGCAACCGGTAAAGAAAGTCGTAGGAATCGACGTCTTGCCCGGATTTCGAAAGAACACATCGTGCAACAGCCCATTAGGGATTAATTCCCGTGGAAGGGTCCGGTACGGACCGCATGCCACGCGTGAGGGCCACGGACAAGAAGATCGTAAGAATGAGATACAGACCAAAATACACGAGAAATCTGCCCGGAAGCACTACCCCGAACAGGTCCTGCAAGACGGTCAGGACAACCGGGGGCACCATACAGAAGCCCGAAACCTTCAAAGCCTGCCCGTACGAGAGCGCCACCGCACTCACACGCGCCCACACGAACGGTATCAACGCAAACAGGAACACTTGGACAGACTTGGAAAAGAGGAAATATATCACCACTGCCACTGCGACCACTGCGACCATACGGTGAAAATATTGATCGATTAGAGAGCGGATACTCGCGGAATTCACCACGAAGTCCGGGATGTTCGCGAGGGGAACAATACGCGTCTGGCCTTTATTCTTCACCACCAAAGTGCTGTGCGTCAGCACGAACCCCTCTGGTGTTCCTTTCAGGTAATCCGCAGCCGATCCCTCAAATCCCTTTCTCGTGTCGATGATGATCAGCGCGTTCTTGCCCTGGCCGAAGTCCACGTAATAGGGTTGGTGTTTCTTGATGGAAGCGTGACCGTGCTCAATGGTAATTTCGGGAAAATACGTGTCGTATCTGGCGACCACGCGGTCGACGAACGTGCGCACTTTGGGCGTTCCCCACGCGACGAACCCAAAGGCGCTCAACGCCACGCAGAGCCCGATCATGAGCACCACCACGATTGCCGGTGTCTTGAGAATAGAAGTCACTAGTTTCATGAAAAACGCTCTCGTTGGCACGAAGGAGAAAAAGGTGTTTCTTGCGCGAGAATCGGGATCGTTCCTTTGCCCCCGTTATCATACCATGAAACGCTGCGTTGTGAAGGATTCGGTCAGATCTTGCCTTGCCGCGGGAAAGGAACCGCTTCTCCCGAGCACACGCGGTGCAGCCGGTTGTCGTCGGTTCTGAGGAGCAGCGCGCCGTCGTGATCGATACCTTCAGCCACGCCCGTAAGGCCTTCCCGGGACAGCCTCTGACCCCGATGCGCCCATCGGCTTTCCCAGAGGGGCACCACGAAGCTGCATCCCTGTTGTTTCACCCGTTGGTAGAGCGCTTCCATATGCCGCAAGAAATCTCGTGCTGTCTTCTCCAGATCCCAACGCTTTCCGGTCGCCAGGTACATGGAACTTATAGAAGCCCTCAAATCAGGAGGAAAGTCGGTTCTCTCGGTATTCACGTTAAGCCCCAGGCCAATGATCACGAGTGCCACGGTTTGGTGCATGATCGTGCCCTCGGACAGGATACCGGCAATTTTTCGGTTCAGGACCAGCACATCGTTAGGCCATTTGAGTCACGGGTCACGGACGCGAAGTTCCTCGAGCATCTGTGCCACCGCGATCGCTGCAAGCAGTCCGAGGAGAGGAGCTTCCCTCGGAGCCACATCAGGGCGCAGAATCAGTGACAGTGCCAGGTTTCTTCCCGCGGGAGAGACCCACGTGCGGCCGGTCCTCCCGCGGCCCTTGGTCTGCTGCAAGGCCATGACCGCCACACCTTCGGCCTCGCCATCCATGGCCATTTCTCGGGCCACATCCTGGCTTGATTCAATCTGCTCATGGACGACAAGGCGCCACGTCATGACACAACCGCCCTCAGATGATCTTTTGAGCTTGGTCTGGTGCTCGGCCGAGTATTGTAACAGAATCTTACCCAGGTACCGAAGCCTATTACCGCGGCGGGGTTGTGCTGCCATACCTTACCCGGAGCAGAGCAAGGACGCGAATCTTGAGGAAAATTTAGACGCGAAGGGAGGGGAGGGGAGTTGAGCACAACCAAGGCCTTGTCCGGATGGCGAGAGCCATCATCCTCATGGATGGACGGCTCTCGCTCCTTGATCTCTCTGAAGAGCAGTGCTCGGTTGACTACTTTCGACCCAAAAACCGGAAGGCTTTTTTGCGGGTACGGTGAAACCACTCAGTCATTTTGGCGAAACACAGGACACAGGCATCACGGTCTCTCCGTATTTCAATCTCAGGTGTGAGGCCTTGCCCGGCGCGTAAACGGTCAACACGTGGAAGCTGTCATATCCGCCGTCCGTGGAAGCGCTGGAACCAGGCCCCGCGAGCGCGTCGATGATTTCCTGTATCCAGCCGGAATGACTTACCACAAGCACCACCTGACCCGGATACTTGGACATCAGCTCGTTGACCAGGCTTTTCACATTCTCGTAGATAATCGGTTTCAGCCCCACACACTTCGCGAGGGGGGCAGCCGTGGCAAGCGCTCGCACTGCCGCGGTGCTGTAGATCGCCTTTACTCCGGCCCACCCTGCCACCTGAATGAGCGTCCTTGCACACGTTTCTCCCGCGGCTGACAAGGGTGGGTCACCGGTCTCGGCCGCTTTTTCCGCGTGACGTACCAGCAGCACGGTGGTGACCGGCTGAACTTCCTGCGCGGCCACACAGATGCCCGTGCTGTGAGTGATGAGAACAATTGCCAAGATCGCGACACTCGGCAGAATTGTTCCTACGACACCGCAAGAACGAGTAATCTTCATCGTGAGGCCTCCTGACACGGGGTCGCGGAGTCGCCGACGCAAGGGAAGCCGCGAAACCTTCTTCCCCCATGGTATCGACCTGAAGAGGTGGATTAAGCCCGAAGGCTTCAGAAGCGTTTTCTACTCCTCCCGATACCCGCCAATAGGACCGACGGTCTCTCCTTAGTGTTCCGATTCTTGTGGCAGACTGATGCCGAACCGCTGCGGTCGCTCCACGTCTGTGGAAAAGCCTTGCGTGGGGTAACAGTCTCCTACTCGGCGAAACACATGATTTCCACTGCCAAGTACATGCTCCAGGCCCCAGGGGGGGCACCGTTCAACAGCACGGCCCTGGCGTCGAACACGAATTTGCCGTTTGACACAATGACATCTCCGTTGTCGTGGCAGTCCTTTACTATATTAAAGAGTACCCCTCCCACCGGCACCGGAGCGATCGCTTCCGTACCTGTGGGCGCTTCCATGCCGGTAATTCCCACGTAAATAGCCTTGGTCTTTGGTGGCACGTCAACCGTCACTGGTCGCGTGAGCTGCTTCCTGTCCTTTCCGTCGAATTTGATCCACCCGTACCCGA
The DNA here is from genome assembly GCA_963760985.1 of uncultured delta proteobacterium. Taxonomy (GTDB): domain Bacteria; phylum Desulfobacterota; class Desulfomonilia; order Desulfomonilales; family Desulfomonilaceae; genus JACRDG01. Next base: position 503,306 of record CAVXFM010000010.1, read on the forward strand.
CTCCGATCAACTTGAGACCTTTTGGCCAATGCTCTTCCACACTCAACTTGTCTGCGGACTCCTTCTGGAGTCCTGCTGCAAAACCCGCAGCGACGAACTCGTCGTTGACCTGGAGTCCTGCTGCAAAACCCGCAGCGACGAACTCGTCGTTGACACTGACTTCAAGCACTTTGCGAGGCATGGCGTTTCCCTCCTTTTCCGAAGCTCCCGTGCTCTGTGCGCGGAAGATTTGGGATGGATGCCCAAGAAAGGGCGTTGCGGGTTGTAAAGGCTTCTCTATCCAGTTGCACAGAGGCTCTGCCTTTCTCGCTTCTTGGAAAGGTAGTGTCGGCAGTGCCCGCTGCTATGGAGCCGTTGCATGGTGAGGCCGTGCCTTGTGATCACCCCTCACCCGCTATTGGGATCGGGCCGGTGTGCACGGCTCTGCCGATCCGCCGTTCTTCCCCTCGCTCGGCGTTTGTCCCGCGGTGGGGAAATCACCCGGTTTGGTTTTCGGTATCACGGTACCCCCAGTCACGGGCACTTGAGTGGAGGGGAAGAGTTTTGGAGCCGAGAGGGGCACCACCGTTCCCCCTATTGCCGTCGGCTGAGAACTGGGAAACTGTTGCGGTCTTCGCAGTTGCCGCACATCTATCTTTCCCGTCCGAGGATCGACCGCGCGAATGATTTCCTGTCTCAACCGCTCGACCGGTGGCACCGGCGCGGGGGCTATCGGTCGGACGAGCTGCAGTGAATTCAGACGACGGGGTATTTGCTGCGCCTGAGAGTTGTCCGTACTCAGTGCGCCCAAGCAAAAAGCCATAACCGCAAGCCCCATAACCCTGCACCACAAAGCCGGTCTTGCCGCCTTCCGCGTGGTGTTCCACGATTTTGTCATATGCGTCTCCTCTTGATGGCCAATCTCTGGTGCCGCTCTTGGGAAGGATGCCACCTCGATCCTGTCAGCAAAAAACAGCCCGTCTCCTTCCGTGCCAGGGCTGTTTGTCATGAACCCCTCCCGGAAATATGCGGGTGCGGCAAGCCTGGCCGTCACGCTCTGCAACACGAGCATCTTGTCGCGGGCTTCCCTTGTCTCGGTAGAGTCCCCGTCAGTAGCTGGCTGCCAAACGGATTTCAAACCCATATACCCCGTCGATGTCCCTGTGGGGGTTGACGCCCCAGTTGTTCGCAGCGCTGGGAACATTCCAGCTCGGGACAGTGCGATCAATGCACGCGTACGAGAACCACTGGCCTGGCTTCCAGTAGGACACGCGGGCATCGAAATAGCAGCCGTCAAGCAATTGCCAGGTAATACCGCCCACGTACTCCCAACCGAGGTTCCTGTTCGGAATTGCCGGGGGCGGCGCAAGGAACGTGCCGCGGGGATTGTAATCAACAGTCCCCAAGACACCCGTATCCGTGCCCCGTACACTGGGGCGGATGTACCCCCACCCGTACCCGTGGGCATTCCGCACCGCGTGCATCACGGAACCGGAAATAATCAGATTGGCCGCGAGGGAGTAGTCGACCTTCGCGGCATAGACAGATGCCGCGGAAACATGAGCTGGGGCCTGGACGCCTCCACCGAATAGGTAGGAGAAGAGAATCGAGTAAGGGTCGAACACGTCGGTAGCGGCTTGCGGATTTTCCTGAATAAAGGGCTGCCTGTCGATGAGAATGCCATGCCGTCGGTCCTGACCGGGCATGAATGCGTAGAACACGCGGCCTGTAGATGATCCTAGGAAGACGCCGGTTTCAGCCAGGTAGCGCCAGGATTCCCAATACTGCGGCGCAAACCGGCTCCGTCCGCTGCCGTCCGTGTAAAACTCGGGCAAGGGCACCAAAGGGTGAGCGGGATCATAGACCAGCCCATCTATGGTCCTTTGGAATCGCAGAATCCTGTTGAACCAGTCCACCTCGGTATTGAAAAAGAAACGACCGTTGCTCCATTTCAAAAAAGCCCAGCCTTCGGTGACGTACGTCTCTTGCGTGGGGGTGTGGACACGCACCGCAGGATCCTGTACTAACTCAGGACCCTGGTGAAACGTGGAGCGGGTAATGCCGATGCCGGTCTCCAGGTCTGACGAGCTGTAATTTATGTACGCAATGAGGTTTTGCGAATAGGCAAAGTTCAGGTCCTTGGCAGCCCAGATGAAATCCGTGTCCGTGACGCGTTTCCACGGCATCACGCCGAATCCTAGGGTCAACCAGCCATCGCAGCTCTTCACCCCCGCGAACGAGCCTTCGATCTTGTTGTCGCCCATTTCCCACTCGTCCGAAGCCGTCTTCTCTCCCGTGTCAGGCATGGGATCGATAGTGTCACAGTCTTGCGACCCTTCGGGGCACGTGTACGCTCCGTACCTTCCCCAGGCTTGCGGATTGAACCATGACAGCAGAAACCGGGGCAACACTCCCCGCGCGACCAACCCTGCGAGGATGTCCGGTACCATGACCTGCTGTTCCATAACCAGGTACTCTTGGCTGCGACTACTCCCGTACTGCAAGCCCAGTCCGTTGAAGAACATCCGCTTTCCGTAGCTCACTTTGGCGAAGGGCAGACTCACCAGCGCGGACCACGTGGTCAGGTCCCCGGTAGACATGGTATTGAACACCCCCTCCGCGCTCCCCGCATCGTACACGCGGATCGTGTACCTGCCCCTGAGTCTTATCCAGTCGTTCCCCAGTGCGGGACTGACCGATAGCCCCACGTTGGACTGGGCAGCGTCGCTGCCCGTTACGAGAATCCCTACGTCCGTCGGCCGGTTGCCTACCCATCCGTTGAGGTTCGAATAGAATCCCGGCGTGGTGCTCGCGTCTGTATCGTACGGTCCGAAAAAGCCGAGAGCACCCCTCTGTCCGTACTGGAAGTAAGCCCACTGATTGTTCGCTCCGCCAAATTCAAATTGGAGAGCCTGCGAATATGCCGGCCCTACCATACACGGAAGCAATAGAGCCATGGCACAAAGCCACCACACGGACCACCGTGTCCCCACGTCCATACCCTCCCCTCAATGCAGTCAGGCACAAGGCAATTCTCGCGATCAGCACGGCTGCACCGAATGAGCAACCGCGTTTGTTCCAGAGGACGGATCCGTCAAAAGGATTGAGACTTGAATTGAAAAATGGAATGTCCCCAAGTTACTCTTCCGGCTGAGTGGATGTCAAGAAAAAATGATTAGTTTCAAATAGTTATTGAGCAGTCTCTCTACCCTTTCGAGGCTCAGGAAGGTCGCGGCCAAGCCAAGGATTTTTGGGATTTTCTCGCGAAGGCCCCTCGACAAACGGGTATTGCGCATACCCGCTTCCTACCCCACGCGGCACCATGGCAAGGCTCTTGCGGCAGGACACGAAGGACTCAGCCAGGTTTTGCATCTCCAGTTTATTTCTGACGTAATAATATCAGTAAAGCAACATGTTATAATAATTACCTCAAGTATGAGAAGGCCAGGGGTCGAGTGGGCCGGGTTGACTGTACCAGCGCGTCGCGCTTCCAATCCCAGGGTGTCCTGAAATTATAATTAGTTATTACGGTGCGTTATAAACGCGGTCTGTTTTGGGGGCGAGGCGCGCATCGCGCGGGCACTCGTCCGACAGGTCCTTTTTCGCGCGGAGATTCACGCAGAGGAGCCTTTTGCTAAACTAATTTCGAGGTTTTTGAGATAAAATCTTGTCACTCTTGATACTTTTCTCTTGACTTTATTCTCAATAAGTTTACTCTCCGGATTGCGACATATTAGATCCCTGAGGGAGGGTGTTATGTTCGGAAAGTGTACAAGGTACTTGGTTATATTGACCATATTAATGGTCATCTGCCACGCGACCGCGTCCGCAGAATCCACAATCTCCACGTATGATCCCGGCGCCGGAGCCAGTCTCGACCCAAGGTCCGAATACAAAGCGGTTACCAAGGTCAAGCCCGAACAACCGGCCATCACAAAAGTCAGGCCCTCTCGAGGATGGGCCGCCGGATTCGGCGGACTATCCGGGTACAATCCCATCGCTTGGGGACCTGAGTGCTGGTTGCCGATTCCGGCAAAGGGACAGTTTCAGATCGGACCCAGAGTCTTCTTTGCACGGCTCCAGGGAGACCTGCGCCGTGGCATGGATGTCACCGGCGTGCAATCCTCGAACGTGAATTTTGACGACACTCTGGGGTTAAAGAAGACGGGCAACGTGTTTTGGTCTCTCGAAGCGCTCTACCAATTCCGACCCAAATGGGGCATTGCGTACTCGTTTGCTCCCCTGTCCATGGAAGCTGACCACATCGCGGATCGGTCCTTCACCTTCATGGGCCAGAGCTTCACTTCCGGCACCGCGGTGCATACCAAGTGGGAGCGTTTTCAGCATCGTCTTGGATTGGTGTTCGACATCAGCAGAACCCCCAACAGCCTCACCAAATTCTATGCGGACTGGCTGTACATCCAAGACAGGCTGATGATCGGCAGCGGGCTGGGAACTGTTGCCTCGGCCACATGGGACAGAACCCAGAGCGCGGCAGTGCTGGGTCTTGAATTCGACAAATGTCTGAAGAACTACCGCGGCAATACCCTTGCCTTGAGAGGTAAAGGCGGGGTGGCATTCTTGGACGACAGTGTTGGTTACGAGGCGGAGGCGGCTCTCAATTACATGATTCCCATCAAAACCGGTCGGTTCGGATTTGTGCAGGCCGGGTATCGGTGGGCCACTCTTAAGAAGGACAGAGTTCGGAGTATGTTCAGCACGACCATGGACGGTCCCTTCTTGGAGTTCGGGTTTCTTTTCTGATCCCCGGTTTAGCCGGTCTATACCGCCCAAACCTCCCCCGGTTTCATAGCCCGACCGGCTCTTAATTTACATACCCTCCAGAGTCCGACTCTCCGGTCGGGCTTTTTTTTTGCCTTCGCCGGGTATGGCGTTACGAATACGCCATACTCGTATTGCGCATGGCAAGGGGACAGCGGGGCTCAGGAGAATGGATCTGCCGCCACCCCGCGTGCATCCATCTCTACCCCTTCAACGGCTCGTGATTATCATGTACGAGTAGGTTCCGGTGAATTGTGGCTTTTGACGGTAACGTCCGTGCCAGAATAAGGATGGGTGGGCCATGCAGCATATCCATGTCGGTGAACGGAAGAACAGAGCATTGAGAAGGACCTCGCCTGAATTCACAGATCGTAGGGACGCGGGCGAGCGCCTTGCACAGTTCCTGAAGCGAGGTCCGGCACCCCATGCGGTCGTGCTCGCACTGCCTCGCGGAGGAGTTCCCGTAGGCGAGCCCATCGCGGAGCAACTCCAGGCAGATCTGGACGTGGTGCTCGTGAGAAAGCTCCCGGTTCCCGGATCGCTCGAACAGGGCTTTGGCGCGGTTGCCGTTGACGGCAGCCTGACCTTGAATGGGCGCCTTGTCAGGCATTTTGGTATTTCACCGCTGGATATTGACTCGATAGCAGAACGCGTACACGTCGAGGTATGCAGGAGAGCAAAGGAATACCGGGGCTCAGAGTCGCCCCCGGCGGTGAGAGGTTTGGATGTGTTCCTGGTGGATGACGGTCTGGCTACCGGGTATACGATGATCGCTGCGGCAAAGATGATACGAAAACAAGAGCCCCGCTCTCTCGTGTTGTTGGTTCCCGTGGCACCTGCTGACTCACTTCACGCAGTCGCATCCTCGTTTGACGAGGTGTATTGCCTCATTGTTCAGGAAACGCCACCATTTGCCGTGGCATCTGTGTACCAGGATTTCCACGATTTGTCTGACGACGAAGTACGTGAGGTGCTGCAACGGAGGCACTCCACGGTACTCCCACCCAATTCGGAACAGCCGTAGGCCGGAGATCGCCGCAGAGGCCCTGTTCCCTGCACGCGGCTTTCCTACGCGAAGAAACCACGGTGGGGTTCCTAACCTCGGGCAAGAATTACCAGAGTACGTTGACGAGAGAGCCGCACCACCGATTGTGGCGCTCCCCGCGTTCCGTCACGCAACCCACACGGATTGCACGGACGATCCGCAATAGTCAATGGCTATCTTCGGCTGATTCGTCTTGAGATCCCAGGAGATGAAATAGCTCAGGTCATCCAAACCCGCACGTTCTTCCTCGGTGAGACGTGAGCCTATCCAATCAACGGTCTGACGGATCGTGCCGAGTACCAGACGTTCGAGTCGAGTGGAACGACTCAGCTCTTGAAGACGGGGAACGGTTTGGAGTTGTTCCAACGCTTCTTCCCAGTGAATACCCTCTACCTTGTTGCGCAGCACGTATCCATTGCCTCGATCCCGGATCACGAGGAGCGGGGGGTTTGCCTGCATCATGGCGTTCCTGATGCGTGCTCCTGCCAATTCCGGCGCGAGGCGGAGCAGCAGATTGGTCTTGCTTTCCAATCGGGGGAGCATCCTCGCCTGGACTCGTTCGATAATGAACTCCTTGCCGCCAAGAGTGACCTCCTTGAGTCGGGTGGGATCAAAACCCAGATCCAGGAGATCGCCTATGGTGAGGGGATCGGTTGACGATCTTCCCGTCTCTTCCAGCCACGCGACCAGGCTTGGCCTGCGGTAGTTGGGAAGCGCGTCCACCATACGCGCGGGGAATTGTTTCAGCTCTTCGGGGAGATTTAACCACAACTCCTTGTCGCCGAACTCGAAAGACGGTTTACCGGCAAGTTCTCGCGGCGCGTACGATTGCACGGGCAAAGAGCGGATTTCAGGGTGCACGACAATCTGTTGCAGAGATTCTCCACCCGTGTACCCAGCAGTTGGCCGATACGCCTCCGGAAACCGAGGAGCTTGGTTACGAAACGGGTGAACGTGAACCTCATGAGAGAACTGGATTCCTCCCTGTCGATCTCTGCGCCGAAATAGGTGAGAAGTGCGCAATAAAGGTCTTTGAACTCCTCAATGGTTCGTTCCACCATCAGCTCGTTGTCTCGCATGTCGATCGCGGGCCGCTTGCGTTTGAGATGGTGGAGCAGCTTGAGAAGGGGATCGCGGATGTCTTTGCCGGCAAAGCACGGCGGCGTGTACACCATGTATCCGCCATCGGACTCGGCTTCCGTGATGCGAGTAATCTCGGAGACTGGTTGCCAGTTCAGCTTCAGGTACAGGTCGAATGTGGGGTCATCTTGCGGAATAATGTTGTCCAGTATTCCCACTGCGGATTTCTCGGTCAAGAAATCGCGGAACGCCTGAAGAATGCGGTTCCCAAGGCCTTTGTTCCTGAACGGGCTCGCAACTTCCACGTACACCAGGTAATAGCAGGGAATGGGCTTGTTGAGGTACAACATGTTGAGCCGACCGAGGTTTTCTCCGGAATCCGCGTTGATTTCCAGAATTCTGAAACCGCGACGCGCTCCATCAGGCTTGAGTCGGTCGATCTTGGCTCCCCGCACCGTGGCATCCACCCGATTTCCCAATTCCGCAAAAAGGTCAGCCACCATCGGCGAATCCGAACAGCCGGCCCGCACTCCTTCGTCAATGAGGCTTATGAGCGAGAGTCGGTCATGAAGTCCGAGCCGCGTGTCTTCGACGCTCGGGGGCTTGGAGTTGGCCTTTTGCGCTGAAATGTTGGTCATCACGAATATTCCTTTTTATCGCTCTCGCAAGCGACACGGGACAGTTTCCTTCCCCAAAAAAAAAGCGGAGCCTCTGCTCCGCTTTCTTGTTTCGATATAGTTGATCGTCACCTCAAGCGCAGCAGAGGACCGTTTCTCTTTCTAAAATAAAAGTAATAATAGCTGCGAATGAAGCGAATCATCTTAAACTCCCTATTACCCGTATTTTTATCCTACCCGATCGCGGTTGTCAAGAGTGTTGCGCGTGTGAAGGCCAGAGCGGCTCATTTTCGGTCTCCGCTCCTCCTCATACCGATTCGCTTGTGAATGTATCACTTGGTACAGGCGGGAGACTGGGGATCTCATTCTGTACGGACTACGCAAAGCCTTCTCATCGCGTTGCTCATGAGCCCCCAGTCCCATGTTCTTGCTTGTTTGCAGGCAAATCGGCATCATACGCTGTTTAGGCCAGGATTCCGCGCAGAGTCCCCGCGAGTCTTTCAAGGCTTGTGATGTTGTGCGAGGGCAAGAAAGAATCAATGTGGGGCAAGGCAGTGCTCATGCCCCGGCACGTGGGCTCGTATGAGGCCCCCCCCAGAAGTGGGTTGATCCAGACGATGCGATAGCTTCGCAAATGGAGTTTTCTCATCTCGCGTTCCAGTACGAGCGGGTCTCCACGATCCCACCCGTCGGAGAAGATCAGTATCACGGTTGAGGACGTGAGCATCGAACCCCCGCGGAAGGAGTTGAACTGCTGCAAGCATGAACCGATCCTGGTTCCGCCGTGCCAGTCCCGGACTGTCTTGCCAATTGCTTCCATGGCTTTGGGGAAGGGGAGGCGAGCCAGCAGGGGCGTAATGCGACTCAGGCGAGTGGCGAATACGAAGGTTTCCACTCGGGTGGGCAGCTCCTGAACTTCCTTGATAAACCGCAGCATGAAGCGGAGGTACGGATTCATGGATCCGCTTACGTCACACAAAAAAACCAACCTCTTGATGCGGAGCCGTTGCCGCAAACGAGGCAGCTCGAAGATCTCACCGCCGTACTGTACGTTTTTCCGAAGGAGTCTTCTGAAATCCAGGTTTGTCCCTACTGCAGCCGCCCTGCGGCGTGCTCCCAGCCGTCTGAGCAGAGGAGCGACAATCTCCTTGATGAGATGATCGATCCTTCGATCAAGATTGTTAGGAACCTCCTTGAAATCCTGATCCCTCAGGTACCTTCTTGTGCCGAGTACGCCACAAAAGGCTTGGCCTGCCACGCTTCCTGCTCCTGAGAATGGGAGACTGACGCTTCAGCCAGTACAAGATCCATGTCTCCCGCTGAACCTTCCGAAGAAGTCGTCTCCTGGCCGTCCGACGGACTCCCTGATTCTTCTGCTTCGTCCCGGAACCGTTCGATCCAGAATTCACGGAACAGCCGATCAAAAAGAAGCGCTTCTTCCACGCGCGTCATAAAGCACGCCTGAAGCACGGTTCTGAAATCCTCAATGCGTGAAACTCCCACGGAGGCCACGCCGGTCAACGCGTCCATCACGTTGGGGGTGGATACCGCGAGACCGTGCTCTTTCAGAAGCTTTGCGAATGAGATTACCGCTCCTGCCAGGGAATCCGTGGGGATCGAGCCAGTCAATGGGCCTCTTGTTTCCATGTCCTTACGAGATACGAAGAATGAAGGAGACTGCTTACTTCTGGGGACTACCCCAGCACACAGGTGAACTCGCACGCCGGTTCACGCGGTTCACAGCGTGCGGCCGCACATGGGGGACGGGCGTTCGTCCAGGAGAGAATCCCTGAATTCGGGTTGTTTCCAGAGTTCATGGAAATGAAGCATATCTTCCCGGTACTTGAGGATGCACCCCAGTGTGCTCGCGACCGTCTCTTCGTCAAGCTCCGTCTTTTCCAGAGCCAGGAGAGCAGCGGCCCAGTCCAGGGTTTCAGCCACTCCCGGTTTCTTTACTAGGTCTTCTTGCCTGATCCGTTCCATGAAAAGCGAAACGGCCACGGCCAGTTCGTGAGCGATCCCCGGTATGCGCGCTGCGATGATTTGCCGTTCCTTTTCCGGAGACGGATAGTCTATCCAGTGGTACAGGCAGCGCCGCTTGAGCGCGTCGTGAATGTCCCTCGTGCGATTGGACGTGAGAATCACCAGAGGCCGTCGTACCGCTTTCAGTGTCCCTATTTCAGGGATAGACACCTGAAAGTCGGAAAGCACTTCGAGAAGGAGCGCTTCGAATTCCTCATCGGATCGATCGATCTCATCTATGAGCAGCACCGGCTCACGCTCTTTTGCAGAAAGAATCGCTTGCAGCAAAGGTCTCTTGATGAGGAAATCCTCCGTGAAAATGGTCTTGCCGATCAATTCACGATCGGTTCTGCATTCCTCACCGATCTTGATGGCCAGGATTTGACGGGGATAGTTCCACTCATAGAGCGCGTGGTTCGCATCGAGTCCTTCGTAACATTGGAGACGGATCAAGTCGGTTTGCAACACCCGAGCCATGACCGCGGCGGTTTCCGTCTTTCCCACACCCGCATCACCCTCGAGGAAGAGAGGTTTTTTCAGTCGCCACGCCAGATACAGCACGGTGGCCAAGTCGCGATCGGGGATGTACTTCTCCGCGAGGAGAGATTTTTCTACCGACGTAATGGAGTCGAACATGGATTCCTTTCAGGGCGATCAGCGAAGTTCCGCTCGTGCAACGGGTGAAACAAGACGACCTCTTTCCGCGTCAATGGCTTCTGCCAACACGGTCACTGCTTTCTCGAGATCCTCGGAACGATGATCGCTCATGAGAGTGAACCGAAGACGCGCGGTGCCTTCCGGCACCGTGGGGAAGCGGATCGCTTGCGCAAAAATTCCATTTCTCAGACAGGCTTGGCTCACTCGGAGTGCGGCGGCCGATTCTCCTATGAGGATCGGCACAATGTGATTGCCCCCTGAAAGGTCCCCCAAGGCCGATTCCAACAGACGACCGAATTCTCGCACGTGCTCATGAAGGCGCTCCCGCCGTTCGCGACCTTCCTCGGAGGCAATGATCCTCAAACCTGCAAGCGCGGATCCCAGCACGGGAGAAGGCGCGGCAGTCGTGTAAATCAGAGGCCGTGCCTTGTTGACGAGTACCTGGATCAGAGAGCTGCTTCCTGCGATGTACGCGCCGGCAGCGCCCACTGCCTTTCCGAGAGTGCCCATCTGGATGTCAGGGACCACGCCCTCTGCAGCAGCTAAACCTTGTCCCTTCGGACCGAAGATTCCCGTGGCATGCGCTTCGTCCACCATCAACATCGCTCCCCATCGACTGCACAATGCGGAGATCTCCTTGAGGGGGGCGTGATGACCGTCCATGGAGAATACTGATTCCGTGACCACCAGCTTGCGACGAAAACCGTCTTGACGCAGCAAGGTTTCGAGGCGATTCAGGTCCAGATGCGGGTAAACCTCCTTCTTGGCCCGAGACAGCCGGCATCCGTCTATGATGCTTGCGTGGTTGAGTTGATCCGAAATAATAAGGTCTTCTTTGCCGGCCAGCGACGAAAGCGTCCCCACATTGGCCTGGTATCCGCTCACGAACAACAGTGCGGCCTCTGTGCCTTTCCACGTGGCTATGAAGGATTCCAGCTCTCGATGAGCTTCGCCATTGCCGGCAATGAGCCGAGATGCGGTGGAACCGGTTCCATAGCGCTGCGCGTATGCTGCCGCTGCGCGGATGAGGTCCGCATGTCCCGCGAGACCCAAGTAATTATTCCCGGAGAAGTTGACTGCATCCGTGCCGTTGACATTGATGATTCGTCCCGGAAGCCCGGAGACGTCAGGCATGACTCTGAACAAGTGATTACGCTGAATTTCCTTGAGTTCCATCGTCCATGGTCCGATATGAAGAGATGTTTCTGCCATGAAATTGTTTTCGCACATTATTGCTTTGCCCACGCGTGCGACGCCTCACGCGGGGAATGGCCCGGACCAGTTCCCTCGCGCCAATTACCGCGTCGCGGGAGGAACCCGCCCCGAACCGTGTTGACCATGCGTCAAAACCGTGGCATCATGCGGCCAAGCAACTGTTTTTGCCCAGCAGTCGAGCTGAGCCAGATTAACACCGGACCGCGACATATAGCAATAACATGAAAATAACCTTTTGGGGCACAAGAGGATCGATTGCAGCGCCAGGTCGTGACACCGTCGTGTACGGCGGCAATACTACCTGCGTGGAGGTATCGCTGGCTTCCGGCCATACAGTAGTCATCGACGCAGGAACAGGGATGCGCAACTTTGGAGACGCCATTCTCACACGGAACGGACTGGTGGACATCCACCTGTTGATGACGCACGTGCACTGGGATCATCTGCTGGGATTCCCGTTTTTCGGACCCTTGTACGATGCGAGTACGCGGGTCGTGGTGGATGGTTGTCGGCGAGGATTAGAAAGTCTCAAGAGAATATTCACCACCAATTACGTAGATGGAGTCTGGCCCATCAGGTTTGAGGATCTCAAGGCCACTATCGAGCCCGGAAACCGGCTCCTTCACGGGAATCTGGAATTGGAAGACGTCGTGGTAGAATCGCACCAACTCCAACACCCGCAAGGCGGCATGGGGTTCAAGTTCACCGAGGATTCTCGCAGCTTTGTCTTTCTCACGGATAACGAACTCCTCGAGAACGGGTGGCATGGAAGTTCCACCGCGGATTTCGTGCGGTTCTGTCAGGCCGCGGACCTCCTGGTTCACGATTGTCAGTACTTGCCGGAAGAAATGGCAATGCGCCGCGGCTGGGGGCATTCAGATCTGACTTCGGTCGTGGACCTGGCTCTGGCGGCAGGCGTCAAAAAATTGCTCCTCTTCCATCACGATCCGTGGAGAACCGATCAGGAGGTTGCCGAGATGGTTGCACAAGCCCAGGAACGCGTGCGAGGAGCGAATTCCGCGCTTGCCGTGGATGCCGCACAAGAAGGGAGCACGGTGTCGGTCTGACGCGGATGGGCATGATGCCGGCCCTGTCGAAATCCACCCCCTTGTTGAATCGGGCAATAGCAGAGCACTCTAACGACCTGTCCAGGTCGGTTTTCTCTTCTCCAAGAAGGCCTTGATTCCCTCCTGCGCGTCGTCAGCCATAAGGTTTTGGGTAATGACTTCTGTTGCGTATTCGTACGCGCGTGGCTCGTCCAGCTCACTCTGATGGTAAAAGGCGCGTTTACCTATTTTCAGGACCAGGGGGCTGGCTTCGCAGATGGTCGAGGCCATTTGCTGCGTGGTTTGTTCCAGTTCGGCTACAGGAACCACCTTGTTGACCAGCCCGTACCGCAACGCCTCGTCAGCGGAAATGAGCCGACCGGTCAAGAGCATTTCCAGAGCCAGTTTCCGACCCACCGCGCGGGACAACGCCACCATCGGCGTGGTGCAAAAGAGACCGATCCTCACGCCAGGGGTGCCGAACCGCGCGGTCTCGTCAGCCACCGCGAGATCGCAGGTGCCCACAATCTGGCAACCTGCCGCGGTGGCAACCCCGTGGACCTGCGCGATCACGACCTGGGGCACTTCATGAATCATCTTCATCATCGTCGTGCACTGGCGGAAGATGAACCGATATTCGGTGAGGTTGCCGTCGACCATTTCCTTGAGAAAGTGGCCTGCGCAAAAGTGTTTCCCATTGGCCTTCAGAATGATCACCTTGACTGACGCATCGGCTGCGAACCCTTGCAACGCGCAAAGCACCTCGCCGATCATGTTCTTGGACAACGCGTTGACCGTTGACGGAGAATTGAGCGTGATCGATGCGATTTCGCCCTGGGTTTCCACAAGGATGTCTTTGTATTCCACTGCATTCACCTCTCATCGGTACGTGTGGCCGCGTCGGGTAATCGCCCAAGCCCGAGCGCTGAACGCGCTGCTTGTCCTGGGGCGGGCCGTGGTCAATTCATTTCAGGGTCTTGTTGGCCCAACACCATGGTGTGCATGTTCCCGGAGCAAGAGCCCTCAGCCGATTGTTGCTCCCATTCCGCACATACGTCCTTGGACGTGGCCGGCCGCGCCTCCAGTATTTCCAAGTCGTAGTCAAGCGCAGCTCCGGACAAGGGATGGTTGAGGTCAATGATAATCGAATTTTCGCGTATTTCCTTGATCGTCGCGGTATCAGGTGCCTCAGAGTGAGAAGTGATTATGGGGATCTGCATGCCAGGCCGAGGCTCAGCGCCCGGGGGGAAATGAAAGTCTTCTTTCTTCTTCTCGAAAATGAGTTCCGGCGTGTTTGATACCGAACGCTTCTTCCGCGGGGACCGTAAAGGACAGTTTCTCACCCGCACAATGCCCCACGAGTCGCTTTTCCAAACCAGGAACGACCTGAGCATAGCCGGTGACGAAATCCATGATTTCCAGTTCGCCGGCTCCCTTGAGTATCGGTCCGCCCGCAACACGGACCTTGTAGCGGATTTTCGCGTAACAACCTGACTCCGTAACCTGGTATGCACAGGGAGTCGCTGTGTCTGTCATAGGATTCTCCTTCCGGGAAACTCGAGTATACTGGTTGGCAAAATTCTCGTTCGTGCGGTTCTTTTTGGGTGCCGGCAGGCCTCCGTCTTTTCAAGCGACGCAAAGCCGTCCAATATTCCTTCAGGGGATCTCTTGCCACCCTTCAGTAGCACGAATCATTCGATCAGAACTTCTTTCCACTGCGACAAAGAGAGCTTCTCTCGCAAGTGCCCACTGCAATTCGCACCTCGACATTCACGAGGCCGCAGCCTTCAATACGCTCCATTATCTATAGCACAAAGGTAAGGGTCGCGCACGTGGGGGCGAGATTCCCGAGGAAGGACCATCGGAGGTGAGCAGACGTGCGCCAATTCGCCGCGGAAAACCAAGAGCCTTTGACACGGAACTCGTGCAATGCCGGGCTGAGCCTCCAGCGGTCACTTGCACGTGAGTTAGCGCATCCAGCATCGGACATAATGTCCGGAGGGTTTCTTTTCAAGGACCGGATCTTGTACGCATATAGGCTGAACTTCCGGACAACGATCCTGAAAGGTGCACCCCTTGGGCACATGTCTGAGGTCCGGCACCATTCCCTCAATGACGTGCAGCCTTTCCCTATGGTCGGTAATCTTCGTGATCTTTGGAATGGATTTGAGCAGCCCGACTGTGTACGGGTGCTGCGGGTCCGCATACAATTTCTTGACAGGTGCTTCTTCCACGATCTTTCCCGTGTACATCACTGCGACTCTGTCAGCCATTTCCGCGACGACACCCAGGTCATGAGTAATCAGGATGATCCCTGTCCCTTTGTCTGTCTTTATTTCGTTCATCAGTTCAAGGATTTGGGCCTGAATGGTGACGTCCAGCGCGGTGGTAGGCTCGTCGGCAAGCATGAGCTTGGGATCGCACGCGAGGGCCATGGCGATCATTACACGCTGACGCATCCCGCCGCTCAATTGATGAGGATAGTCCAGCGCTCGACGTTCCGGTGCCGGGATACCGACCTTGGCGAGCATGTCGGTCGCAGCCTCTCTTGCCACGGTTCTGTTCATGGCCCGGTGGATGCGAAATACCTCAGCTATTTGTTCTCCTACTCGAAACACGGGATTCAAGGAGGTCATGGGCTCCTGAAAGATCATGGAGATGCGGTTTCCTCTGATACGCCGCATCTCGGCCTCCTTGAGTTTCAGGAGGTCGATTCCCTCGAAGAATATTTCTCCGCCCACTATGCGGCCAGGACTATGCACCAGACCAAGTATCGAGAATGCGGTGACACTCTTTCCGCAACCGGATTCGCCGACAAGTCCAAGAATTTCGCCCTCTTTTACGGTGAGGTCCACACCGTCCACCGCGGCGGCAATGCCTTCGTCTGAAGGAAAGATGGTGCGGAGGCTTCTTGTCTCCAATAGCTCATACATGAGCAGGTTCCCTTGCTTTCAAGGCAGGTGCGACCTGCCTGTCTGTCAGATGAGCCGAGGCATCACCGCGTCTTAAATGTCCAGGTGCGGGAGAATAAAAAAAGCGCCGAAAAAGCCGCTGCCGAAACAGAACAGGGACACCAACAGCGCCAACACCAGGAAGGAGCTCTTATAGAGAAAAGCGTCCAGGGCCGAGCATACCCACACTCCCAGCGCGATCAACAGAGACGGTGTCCGTATGTCGTATTGCACATTGTGAGAAATAACCAAGGGTACGAAATACACCGCCACGTTCGCCAGGAACAGGAGGCCCGCAAACACGCGGCCGCGCGCCATCTGTCCCAGGCCGGGAAGAATCAACGACAGCACTGCTGAGAATACTCGTGATCGATCCTTTTTCTTTTTGTCTTGTTCATTCTTGTCCTTCATGTCGCTCCTCCGTGCCGCCAAGGATCCATTCATGCCGGTATAATAGAAGACCCACCGTTAGTCAATTGATCTGAATGTGTGGCGCCAAGAACGTCCGCGCCGCGGAAGTGTCGCCCGATAAGGCGGTGGTTCTCCCGCGGCTGCAATTACCCGAACAGGTTCGGATCACTCAGAGGCCTTGAATAGCTCGTCCACCCAGCCGTACGCTGCGATCATGGCAGGGAATCCGACAATGGTCATGGCGAGCAGCACTGTTTGAATTACCTCTTCTTTGGTCGCGCCCAGGTCTATGGCTCGACGCGCATGCGACCGGACGCCACCCTTGGAACCCAGGCCGATGGAAATACCGAGTTGGATGAGATGCTGTTCCTTGCGGCCGATGGGGCCTTCCTGGGAGCACAACTGTCCCACTCTTTGTTGTGCCTCGGCCAGGTCTTGATGGGCCTCCACAAATGATTTGAAAATATCGGGTAAATACATTGTCCTCTCCTCCTTGCAAGTCTGTCAGGTCGTGCGTGATGGGCTGATGTGTCGATGAGACCACGTAGGATACTTGTCACGTAATTGTTCAGTGCGATCCTGTGCTGGACCTGGAAGTCACACCGCAAAGTCACCGGGACACGAAGAAGTCACACACCAATTCTCTCCCTTCTTTGTGTCTTCGTGGTTCATTCCCTATCTCTCGCGGTGAACCCTTACCTGGTCACGGATATCGTGGAGGCCACATTCGCCAAGAGCCTGCGACTGCCGACGCGTCGGACCGCAAACCGGACCCGCGGCAATTTTGTTTTTCGACGCGTCATGATACTATATATCGATGGGGATGCGCCACAGGAGAAATGGAAATCTTCGGCTCCGCCCCAGGCTCCCGCATGATTTCAGGCCGCGTCAGGGGCCCGGATCGTGTGAGAGACGACGGTCGCATGCAGCGACGCTGCCGAGCAAATGAATCAAAGCTGAGGACTAATGGATAATCCTGTTGACGTGATAGAACAGCTGGTCCGGTCAATTTGCCAGGTCCTGATCGGAAAGGAAAAGCAGGTAAGACAAGTGGTGGTGGCGCTTCTGGCAAGGGGCCACGTGCTTATCGAAGATATTCCAGGGGTGGGAAAAACCCTGCTCGCACTCGCCACGGCCCGGTCCATGGGGGTCCGCTTTAGACGCATACAATTTACCAGCGACAGCCTCCCGTCCGACGTCATCGGGGTAAGTGTGTACAATCCCAAGACCTCGGATTTCGAATTCAAGGAAGGGCCCATCTTCACGGAAGTGCTCCTGGCGGATGAGATCAACCGCACTTCGTCACGCACCCAGTCCGCGCTTCTCGAGGCCATGGCAGAGGGCAAGGTTTCGGTGGACGGGACAGGATACGTTCTGTCGCAACCGTTTTTCGTCCTGGCCACCATGAATCCGGTAGAGCGTTTCGGCTCCTTTGATCTTCCGGAAAGCCAGCTCGATCGGTTCATGATGTCCGTCAGTTTGGGGTACCCTGACCGTGACTACGAGAGAGAGATTTTCGAGCAAGACATGGAACACGTACGTGCGGAACGTCTGCAACCGGTAACCGACGGACGGTCCATTACGGCAATTCAGGAAAAGGTGCGTGAAGTCAAGATCTCCCATGAGGTCATGGAATACCTCCTGGACCTGGTAAGAGCCACACGAGAAAACCCGCGCTGAGACTGGGACTGTCATCTCGAGGAGGGCTACACCTCAAGCGCGCGATGCAGGCTACCGCGATTATGCTGGGCCGAGATTATGTAGTTCCCTCAGATCTGCGAAACGTCTTCACCCCTGTGGCAGTGCACAGAATCATGCCCGCGTCAGGAGCCGGAGACAGCCACACCCGGCAGCGCAGATCAGATATATTGAATCGCATTCTCCAGGCCGTGGACGCGCCTATCTGACGGTCCGAGAGGAGCGGTCTGGTGAAAGGTGCCTGGCAGGTGGCCCGTGAACACACAAGAACCCACTGAACATCCACGAAACACCGACACCCGTTTCCGGCCGAAACCTTACGGTTGGTTTCTGCTCTTTCTGCTGATCTGGCTGCCGCTTGCTGCGGTCGTAACAGCCAACAACTTCTTGTGGCTCGTGTTCTCCATGATCATCGGCGTGGTCGTGGCATCTCACGTGTTGGCCAAGAAAAACCTGGCTTCCATAGAATTCTTCAGGCGCTTTCCCGAAGAAATCTATGCGGAAACCACCTTCTCCGTCCGGTACGCGGCAAAGTCCACGCTCAAACCCTGGGGTTCGTTCGGCTTTACCCTGCGAGAACGGGGCGCAATGGAGGGATCCGCTGAAGAGGTGCACTTTCCGCAGATTCAGCAAGACCGATTCACTGAGGTCACCGCGTATTATTCCCTGGATTCTCGGGGCGACAAGCACATTGAACCGGGAGTGATTTCGTCAACATTTCCTTTCGGCCTGGCCGAGTATTTCAGGACCTGCGGTTCGTCCGAAACGGTGCTGGTCTTTCCGAGGCTTCTCCCGGTCGAGGACGAGATCCCGGCATGGTTGGGGGGGGCTGGCAGAGGGCTGGAACGTGCGGACGCGTTTGGGGTCGTACCTTACCTGTTCCGAGACTACGTTCCCGGTGACCGTTACAAACACATCGACTGGAAAAAGACCGCGAGGACAGGTGGCCTCATCACGAGGATTCTGTCCGACGAGGGTGCAAGAGATATTTTCATCAGGTTGCCCGCGGGCGCGTCTGAAAGAGCCATTTCCAGAGCAGCGTCTCTGGCTATCCATTTCCTCCGCATGGGCAGACCCGTTTCTCTCGAGGGACCAGGGCTGAAGATCGGACCGGGAAAGGGGAGAGAATTCTCCCGGCATGTGCTTACTCTCCTCGCACGATGGAATAGCGCCTCACAGGAGGCCCTACCCCCACACGAGTCGGACACGATCGCAGTCCAAATTGACCAATCCGGCGAATTTCGCTGGGAAGAATCCGGTGAATGGCATGAACTCAATCCGGAGCTCGTCGAAGAGCGTCAGTGAACGAATCACCGCGTGGCGTAATCAGCGGCAGGTTGCTTCGCCTGTTTCGATTACTGCGCATCAATTCCGTGCATTCAAGTTTTGTTTGACGACCATTGTGGTGCTCAGCGTGGCAGCCGCGTGCATCGAGAACGGCCTCCATCCGCTGGTCCTGCTCACGCTACCGGTCATTGTTGCCGCGCTTTCCCGTGCGGATTACGGCCGCGCGTATCTGTGGTCGGAAAGAGCGACCACCGTGGTATTCCTGATCTACCTCGTGGTCGTGTCCGCAGCGATCGTAATCATAAACCGGCGCTTTCCTCTTCCCCTCCTGATCGTGTATTTCACGTTCGGTACGATCCTCGCTCGTGTGTTCACGCGGTTGACCGACCGCAACATTGCGCAATTGATATTTCTCACCGTGGGGATGGTGCTCATCAACTGTATCCTGACCAGCCACCTGGTGTACGGGCTGGTACTCCCCGTCTATTTGTTCGGCCTCATGGCCTCCTTGGCGCTCTTCGACGCGGCAAGGAGCAAGCAAGCTGCCGGCAAGAATTACGAGCCGCTTGCTGAACCGAGTTCTCGTGGTCTTCTCCGCTATTTCGCAAAGATCACCATTGCTATCCTTATCTTTACCGCTGCCACGTTTGTGGTGCTCCCGCGGCCGTATGTCATGTTCCCGGCTATTAGAGCCGCCATGGTCAACCCTTCCGGTCTTGCGGAGATGGAAAAGGGGATTAGCTACCGGGACATGATGGGTATGGCTGGAAGGGAGCGCATTGCGTTCACCGTGGATGTGGAGGAAGGCAAGTTGCCGGATATTCCGTACTGGCGGGGGAGGGTGCTCGAATCTTTTGACGGGCAGAGTTGGTCAGTGGCTCCGGAAAATGCAGGCGTGCCTGGATTCGTGCAAGCCCCTCCCTCACGTACCCTTACGTACCGGTTTACTCCGTACAAACTTCAGTCCAACATCGTATATGTGGCAGGGCTACCGCTTCGGGTCACGCCGGGAAACTCGTACCGCCAGCTGTACATTTCCCCCAACTTCGAGGTGATGGTCGATTCGCCATTCCTCATGGCAAACTCCTATATCGTTACGTCAGGGCTGATTCCTATTCCAAGCCATCGAAGGCAACTCCGTGCCAATTTGCGCACCACCGGCGTCACACCACGGATTGAGAAGCTGGCCCGGGAATGGACCTCAGGGGCAACCACGCCCGCTGACAAGGCGAACGCGGTCATCCAACGGTTCGCCAGCAAATTCCGGTACTCATTGGACGTGGCTGCTCCGCCCAAGGGGACCAATCCCATGGAGTATTTCCTGTTCCACACGCATGCCGGCCATTGTGAGTATTTTGCCGGTGCCCTCTGCGTCATGTTGCGGTCTCTCGGAATTCCGGCCCGCGTGGTGGAGGGTTTCACCGGTGCCGAGCCGGGTTCGACTCCGCGGCAGTACGTGGTGCGTTTTGCCAATGCGCACGCGTGGGTTGAAGCGGTCCTCGGAGACCACGAGTGGACGACTTTGGATCCTACGCCTCCCGCGAGCGACACGTTTTCCGGTCGCCAATGGAGGGCGGTAGTCGATTTTTACGACAGGATGGTGCAAAGATGGATCAAGTATGTCGTCTATTTCGACCGCAACGACCAGGCAGCGATTCGCGATAGCGTGTTCGGAGTCATGGCCGGAGATGTTTCGTTGACACCCTCCTTTCTCCGGGGGATGGGGTACGTGCCTCTTCTGATCGTGATCGGTGCGCTGCTGGGAATCGGTGTGTTGCTTGTCGCGTACCGGTTCAGCAGCGGGAGAAAGGACCCGGGAACCGTGTACCTCTCGACCATGAGAAAACTCGTCAATCGGGGCGTGCTTACTCACGTGCATGCCTGGCACGAGCTGAACAGCCTGGAGATTACCGAGAAGTGTCCGGGCTCGAAGGATGCGGTTGCAAGGTTTACCCACGTGTATTTTCGGGCGAGATTTGGGGAAGACTCATCGGTGAGCCATGAAGATCTGGCACGGGCACGTGACGAATTGCTGGAAAAAGTGGAAGAAGAAAGAGTCCGCGCCGCGTAATGAAGGGAGGATAGCTCAGAGCGGACCGCCTTTGCGGTCTAATCTCTTCTTGCAACCCATCCATGGTGCGCACGCGTCGCCGAGAGGAATGAGGATTCCGCCACAAAGACACAGGGAAAAAAAGAATTGTCCTGTGACGTCTTCCTGTCCTCGTGCCTGGTGTTTTCATTTTCCGGGTTCAACACGCGGCATTTTCAAGAGATTACCGAACCTTGTTCACGGCAACATCAATGCCCGCGGAATTAGCGTACTTCCGAATAGTACGTGCTGCCCAGCCGCATGTGTTCGTCGGATTGATCGAAAATCGCATAGCGTGATAGGCCCCATTTTTGCGCGCGAAATTGCATTGCCGTCCACAAAACGCCCAGCCCATAGATGACCGACCGCCGGAAATTGATGGATGAGGCTTCCGGAAAATACCGAGTGGGGCAAGAGATTTCGCCGACTCTGAACCCAAAAAAGATGGCCTGAGCCAACATCTCGTTATCAAAAACGAAATCGTCGGAGTTCGCAAAAATGGGCAACTGCTCCAGCACTTGGCGAGAAAAGGCCCGAAAACCAGTGTGAAACTCCGAGAGCTTAGACCGGAGAAGCAGATTTTCCGCCAAGGTGAGCGCGCGATTGGACACGTATTTGTAAAACGGCATCCCGCCACTTCTGGTGCTGCCGCCGAGAATACGGGACCCGAGCACCACATCGTATTCATCAGAAACCACCATGGCAGCCATTGCCGGAACCAGCTTGGGGGAATACTGATAGTCCGGGTGCAGCATGACGATCACATCCGCGCCGGATTTGATCGCCTCCGTGTAGCACGTTTTCTGATTGCGACCGTACCCGTAGTTCCTGTCGTGCAGAAAGGCACGAATCCCCATGTCCTTGGCGTGCTGTACCGTCTGGTCTGCGCTGAAATCGTCCACGAGCAGCACCTCGTCCACTACCTGACGATCCAGTTCCGACACCGTCTGCGCGAGCGTCTTGGCCGCATTATACGCGGGCAGGACCACGATTATCTTCTTTCCATTCAGCATGAGTCTTCTTTTTCAGGTGGACCTGCACCAAGAAAGTCCTCGGTGTCAGGCCCTGAATATGTGATAGTTGCATGAGATCCGCCACAGCGGCTCAGAGCCGTCTGCCGAGGCGAGTCACTCCTTTGAGAGGTTGGTATCAGTCGGCCCGATCCTTCGTGTGGGCCCCCATCTTCTTTGATTGATCCTGTAGATTTCGGGCTTGTATCATTTCAGCAACGATGGAGACACCAATTTCCTCAGGAGTCTCTCCTCCGATGGGAAGGCCGATTGGCGCATGCACCCGTTGAAGGTCTTCAGCAGTAAATCCTTCGCGGAGGAGCGCCTGGAAAATGAGGTGATTCTTGCGCTTGGACCCGATCATGCCTATGTAACTTGCATCTGTCCTCAGAGCTTGCGCCAGAATCGTCCGATCGTGGCTATGCCCTCGGGTCACTATGACCACGTAGCTGTCCTGGTCCATGTGAAGGTGCGAAAACGCGGTGGGGAACGATTCCAGGGCAATTCGTTCGTCCGCGCTGGGAAAGCGTTCTCGGGAGACAAACTCCTCACGATCGTCAAGCGCGACCACACGAAAATGCACATAGTCGGCAAGGTGCGCCACGCATACACCCACGTGGCCTCCGCCAAATATGTACACCGTCTTGGCGGGATGAAGCCATTCCAGTAGCACCGGGTGCTCCCCACCGGGGACCGTAAGGACCTGAGCCGGCTTGAGGAAACGAACTTCCGGTATGCACTCCATTGCCGCGAGGTCACCTGGAAAACCACCTGACCGGGTCCCTGCCGCGTCCAAGAGCAGGTGAGGCATCGTACCGGGCATGGCTGCTCCGACCGGGAGTGTCAAGGGAGTCAAAAGGAAAGCCGACTCCTGACCTTTGGCCAAGGCAAGAAGTCGCGAGAAAATGGCATACTGCTTCTCATCCGACACGTCCCACAAATTCAAGCAGTACGTCCGCCTCACCCCCGCAGATCATTCTGCTCGACTGAGAATCCGGACCGGTGAAAGAGAACATGGCCCGACATGAGGTGCCGTTTTTCAAGGCTGTTAAGGCCAATTCCTGAACCTCGGACTCGAAGAGGCCTCCTCCGATGGTACCAACTGTCTTGCCGTCTCCACGGACGAGAAAACGCGTCCCCATGTGTCTGGGTGATGATCCGCGGACTGAAAGGATCGTAGCTAGAACACTGTTGCGTCCCTGGCTACATTCGTCGACTGTACCTTGCCATATCGCAAGCATGGCATCCTTCACGTGTGTACGTTTCTTGTGATAGCCACGTTGCATGAGCAGCGCTCCGCGCATTGGTGTGCGTACCGGTACACGTCACTTGTATAGACCGTGCACAGACGCGGGACACCGCTGCCTACGCCAGATGAGCCGCTTTGATCCTTCATTGTGGCTCGAAGCTCATGGTCGTGGGTGTGGACTACTCCGAGAGGCAAAATACGATCAGAGGCTGTTTTTGTCAAGGCATGGCGGGGAGGGTCAGAACCGCGATGCGAGACCGAACCAAGGGTCCGGAGTACGTGGCGAACCCTTGTGCCCGAGCGCTTCCGGACGTAATCCCGCGCAGAGTGCGCCCATCGGCCTTGTGCGCCTTCCCATCCCCGCGGTCCGTTACGTGAACACGCTGAATCGCATGAGATTGCTGCCAATTCTTGATCGCAGTCCCGTATCACGCGACCGGGAGGTTGCGCCAACACCAGATATTGTCGAAGACATGGCGCGTCGGCACGGATGGCCGGCGTGTCGTCTTCATTGACGTTCAGTGTGTCTTAAGTCTGCACTGGTCTTGGTTGAGTAAGTCTTGAGGATCTTTTCGAATCGGCGATCTCCTTTGAGCGTGTAAAGAGGGCTGGTAGGATCATTGGCATCTTCACTGAAACGACTGACGTACCTCCCTGGGTTGGCCTTCAGTGCGTTCTCTATGTGGTGGAAGACTTTCTCCTCATCGTTCAGGGCTAGATAGCAGTAGGCCATGAGATACGATCCAAGCCCCCTTTCATCGTCTCGCTCATATTTTTCCAGATCCTTGTCGACTTGCTCGGCAGTGGCCAGCACCCTCCGGGCTCGGTCGTGCTCCTGAAGGGCCACGAAGGTCCGTGCAATAAGGATCAAATAGAGCGGGTTCTTGTCGAATAACGTGGTTGCTTCTTTATAATAGCCGAGGGCTACCTGAGGTTTATTGGCCACATAATAGAGGTTGCCGATGTTTGCCAGGATCTTGGCTTGTTCTTCGGGCGAATCCGCAAATTCCAGTGCTCGCTCAAAGTTCTTCATCGCGTTTGCATGATCGCCCATGTTCTTGTAACAAACCGCGATGGCATTGAATCCCGAAAAATTCTCCGGTTCTTCCCGCACATGTTGGGTGAAGGCCTCTATCGCTTCGGGAAATTTCCTTTCCTTGGCTAACCGAATTCCTTTTTCTTTGGAGGAATCCTCCACTACCGGAGGTTTCCCTCGAAACACTATGTCCAAGTCAAAGGGCACGCCGGTCTTGGTGATTTTCTTTGCGCAGCCGGCCATCGCAAGAAGAAATCCCAGGGCGAGAAAGACGCCATTCAAGAGCAGGAACCCGGGAAGCAGTGTGTGTGACGCACACGCTGCACGTGAGACGTGCGAGACCAAAGATGTCGAGGGCAGGGTAGGACGGCTTTCTTGGTTATGCACTGAGTTGCCCGCGTCTGAAATAATACCACTTCTCCCTCGAGCAAGCGCCTGATCCTCTTGGTGGTTCCCAGCCGCAGCGGGGAAATGTGAGGGTTGCGTTCTCGAAGGCAACATGGCACAAGAATTCGGGTCCGCGTCAGCGGACGCCTTACCATACCCAATCGGTCCTGCTGTGGCAAGCTTCAGAATTTTCCGGCAATCTTGACAAATTAGCGTTAAACCTCTAGTATTCTGGCGTACACGGATAATTCATACCGTTTCGCTTCCACACGAGTAAGATCGCAGGGTTGGGGATATCCTGAGCGAAGTGATGAGGCGGCTCTACGTCGTCCGGAGCAAAGGGGATCCCCAGCCTGCACCAAGTGGTACAGGCAAAAGCGAACCAGTATGAGATAGCGCGCAAGCGTCGATGGAGGAGGGTCCGGTGAGCCACCACCTGATCGACGAAAGGTTTATGCGTGCTTTCATAGACAAACGTGCTCATCGACTGAGTGGAGCGCATGTCCGATACTGACAAGAGACTGGTCACTATAAGCTCTCGGATCGCGAAGTTCATTGGTGCGAAAGCAACCAGAGAAAAGAAACTTCAAGCCGCTTCTATGCAGGCGGAATTTACGCTTCGTGACACTCTGGTGATTTTGTGTTATCTGGCCCGAGATTCAGACAGTGAAATCTCCGAACAAGCAAGAAGAAACCTCATACCCGCTGCGAGAAACTGGTCATCCCGGCCGGATCGGCCTGAACTCCCCGAACCCATACACGAAATCGTTATGAAAGTCCTGGACCGGGTGGGACTCGGGGAACTGAAGGAGGCCACGGCTGAAGAAGAAGAGGCCGTGACCGGCAATATCGGGCTTTTGGGGTTGGGTGAGATCATTCAGTCTGTTGACCACAACAACCGCACTATCGCCATTACGCTCGACAACGGGGGCAGCACGGCCACTGTATATACGGAAAAGGGCAAAGTCGTGGGAGCGGTGGCGGGCGACAAAGACGGTATGGAAGCGCTGTATAAGGCATTCGGTTGGGTCGATGCTTCGTTTCGCTATTTGCACTCGGCGCCGGGCAATTTCGCGAATCGGATCAAGGCCAATACCCTTACGCTTGTGATGGACGCCCTTGAATACGCTCCGGACGACGATCCGTTCCAGGATGAGTCGAGTCGATCCTGGAAGGTGCTCGGCCGTCTCAAGATTATGAATCTCTTTGAAATTGCAGAGATCTTTGAGATGAACTCCAAGCAGGCGGTCTGTCAGCTCGTGCGTGAGGAAGAGGAAGGATTTCTCTTTTTCAACAACGGACGAATAATCAACGCGGCATTGAGAGACATGACGGGCCTGGATGCGGCCTGTCACCTGCTCGCATGGCCTAGTGCCACGTTCTCCATCTACCGCGGCGGCGAGGACGTCGAAGAAGTGATCCACGTGGGCATGCAAAACCTCATCATCGAAGCCATGAGACTCCTTGATGAAGGCATAACGGTCACGGACAGGATTGCTTCCGAACTTGCCATGATCAACGAGCTGTTTGACGGCAGTGACGTCATTTCTCTGCCCGTCCTGGAGAGAGTAAGGCTCGTCTTCAGCGAAGACCAGATAGTCCGTGAGGCGCTCGAACAAGATACCAACCCTCTGGTCCGCAAGGCGATCAAGGTCAAGATATCCAAGACGGTCCATAAATACTTGAACCCTGCCACCAACTACGCGGACAGGCTCAAAGCAGCCCACGGAGTTGTGCCGCTGTCTACGACAGAAAAACTGGTCCTGCTTACCTATCTTTCCCACGACGAGTCTCAGGAACTGAGAGAGACCGCGAAGAAGACCCTCGAGTCATTGGACGTTCCTACATACCGCAAGGGATTTGGCTCGGATTTACATCCGTCAGTGATGGATTTTCTCGTGAGGGAAACAATTCGAGAAGAATCCGTGCTGAAAATGGCGGTAGCCAGCGAAAACATCCTGGAGGAGACCGCTCTCTTTATCCTTGAAAATTTGAGAAGCCCTGAAATCATTGCCACGATGTTGGAGAACAGAAAGCTCCTGGAGAGGAGCCCTGTCGTGGTGAGCAAGCTCGCCGAAGCAGCGGGCGACGACGAGAAATTCAGGAACAAGATAGAGTGGCTGGAAGAGTCTCTGCTCGCAGGGCAGACGGAACTCATCGTGAGCGGCCCACTGAGGCTGCTCGGATTAAGCGGTCTCATGCATGCTGCTCGGCAGGGATCCAGGTCCGGTACCATCGTCCTGGAAAGCGCAACGGATGCTGGTCGCGTCTTCTTCAAAAGGGGCAAGATCATCGGTGCCACATGGGCTTCGTTGGAAGGATTACCTGCGCTGGAAAAAGCCCTGGCCAACAAGGATCTTCGGTTCAGATATTCGCTTCGCACCTATTTTCACCGGGAGAATCTCGATCCCCAAGCGGCCGAGGAGTTCCTCAATCGCCCTGAAGCCGGTCCAGTGGCAGATCCCGACAGCTCGAGCACTATCCGGCTGATTTCGGGAAGCACGCAGGCCATGGACATCTTTGAAGTGATGTCCGCGTTTGAGGGCACCCCGGTTCCTGTGAGTATCTCCGTGGTGTGTGAGGAAGGCGCGGGAGAAATCTACCGAGATCGTAGCCGTATCCTGCACGCGGCAGTCAAGGGCGCGGACGACCCACACAAGGCAATGGCTTCCATGCTGTCCTGGAACGCCACGCGATTCATCGCCCGGCAGGCCATGGGCGAGTTTCCCGTGACCGTGGACAAGACCCTTCAAGATTTCTTTACCGATTCCATGAAGATGATGCCCGAGGAACTCACGCGGCTGACCAAACCGGGAGACATGCCCGAGTGGGAACTGTCCGAAGACGAGTACCAGAGCCTGTACAACCGAATCCTTACCATGGGCGTCGGAGAAAAGGTCAAACTCGCGTTCACCGGCAACAAAGAGGCCCGCGACATCCTTATCAGAGACGCCAACAAGATGGTGGCCATGGCAGTAGTCAAGTCTCCGAAAATACAAGAGAACGAGATTGAGGCGATCTCGAAGTCGCGGCAAGTAGCTGAGGATGTGTTGCGTCACATAGCGACGACCAAAGAATGGATAAAATCGTATCCAATCAAATACAATTTGAGTTCAAACCCTAAGACGCCTCTTCCCATAGCCATGAAATTGCTGAGCCAGCTCAGAGAAACAGAACTGAAGAAGCTTTCAAAAGATAAAACGTGTCACAGTTTCTGGCTACTCAGGCAAGACGCCTCGCTGAAGCCAAGGGACCACATTAATGCGGAATGAGCCACAGGGCGATCTGTCGGTCAATTTCGCGGAAGCAAGAGCTTGCCCCCACGCGATGCCGGCCGAAACGCTGAAACAGGCAAGGCCGCACCACGATTTCATCCCAAAGCGTAATTCCCTGCCGCAAACTTGAGGGTGCAAAGGAAGTTGCTGCCCCTGGAACGGAGAAAATCGTTCTGGCGCATCTGATAGAACTCCCAAAAAACCTTGGTTTGTGGTAACGTTACATATTGGGAACTCTGTCGGTAGAGAGAACCTGGCAGGGTACACGGTCTGAACAGACCGCCAGAGGGAGGAGATCGGCCTACTTTAGGGAGGATTCCCGGTAGATCGTTCAATGAAATTAAGGGGGTTGGAGACGCGGCGGAGAGGGCGTTCGAGCCGGGTCGGGTCTCCCAGAGGACAATGGGGAATGACGACACAAAATGTTGTTTCCGTAGATATTTTTGAAGGAGCTGACAAGGTAGAAATCCTTGGGCGACTCCCCGCGTTTCTGTGGGCGTATGTCGACAACGCCCGTAAACTGGCAGAAGATCTCAAGACGAGCCCAGGTCAAACTCCTGCGTCCATGGATGATGTGACGAGACTGCTCAATATCTTGGAGTCCGCTGCCGATCAGCTGGAAAATAAAGCGCTCAGGGCCCAACTGGAACATCAATCGCAGACCCTCAACGCTTTCAAGGGCGGCGCCATTTCGAGTGAGAACTTCGTCGACTCATTCACCACGGGCCTCCCGAAGCTAGTGGAACTTGCAGGGCAACGGCGGGATGCGCCCGACGCGTTGATGGACAAGGCAACCTTGAACGAGCAACTGGACAAGATGGAGCGCATCAAGGCCGGTCGAAGCGCGGACATCGTTATCAGCGTCGACATCCTGGATGACGTGAGGAACTATCTGGCCACTGAGGTCATGACCGAAGGGATTTCTTCGGTTCTGGTCATCGACAATGCCGGCACTCTGATTTGCACCATTGGAGACAAGCTCGAACTGGACGTGATCTCCCTGGCAGCGGTAGCAGCGGCCAACTTTGCTGCCACGGAACAGATTGCTCGTCTGATAGGAGAACGCGACTTCGTGCTTCTCTTTTATAAGGGACACAGTGAGTCGTTCCATTTCAGTCGTGTTGGCGATGAGTACATTATTGTCACGATTTTCAACAACTCGTTGTCCCTGGGGCTGCTCAGGCTAAAGATAGCCGAAGTAGCGCAGGTGTTGGAGAAGAAGCTCCCGAAAAGGCAGGGCTAGGTTATGGCGTTCATCAACAAGAGCGCGAAAGAGATTCAAGTAAAAGTTGTGTACTGCGGTCCCGGGCGATGCGGTAAAACGACGAACCTGCTGTACATAAACCAGAAGATGAATGCCAAGTTTATGGGCAAAATGATCTCCATCGATACCCGGGGTGACAAAACACTTTTCTTCGACTTCCTTCCCTTGTCCTTGGGGGCCATCAGAGGGTACAACATCAGAGTGCAACTTTATACGGTCCCCGGCCAGGTCCTTTACAACGAAAGCCGAAAGATGGTCCTCAAAGGTGTGGACGGCGTAGTGTTCGTGGCCGATTCCATGGAAGTCCAGCAGGAGCCCAACAAGGAGAGTCTCCAGAATCTGCGGGAAAACCTGAATGAGGATAACCTTGATCTCGACGAGCTGCCCCTGGTGCTCCAGTTGAACAAGAGAGACCTGGAAGGAAGCGTCATTCCGGTGCTCAGCCGCGAGACTATGGAAAACGATCTCAACTCCATGCTCAAGAATCCTGCGCCCACCGCGCTGGCCAGCGCCCTTCAGGGACCAGGTGTTTTTGAGACCTTGCGTGAAATAAGCAAGATAACGATAAAATCCGTCCATCACAAGCTCAGATCATAAGAGCCCTGGCGGTAGAGTTCATGGCCAAGCCGGAAGAAATAGACGATCTGGACGCCCTCATCGACAAAGCGGTGGACACCTTCTTCGTTGAAGCCCCGTCCGCTGACGAGCTGGATTTCTTTGCCGAAGGCGGTAGTCCTGCTCCGGCAGAGCCTGCTCCAGTTCCTCCGCGCTCAGGCCCTCCGCCTCCACGCTCCGGTCCGTCGCTGGACGAGGCGATGGATTCGCTTTTCAGTACGTCGTTTCAGGAAACGCTATCCGAACAGCCGCAAACCGTGGTCACCTCAGGGGATGATGATACAGATCGGGCTATCGATCTGGCCGTAGACACTCTGTTTGTGGAAGAACCGGATGCTGCGCCGCCAGAAACCATGGAATTGGAAGTGACCGCGGTGGAAGTGCCACTGGACGCGGGACTTTTCGAGGAAGGTGAGTTTTCCCGGGAGGCGCCACCAAAAGAGCCGCCGCCAAAGGAGCCGCCGGTCAGAAGGCCTCCTGTTGCTCCGAAAGAACCTGAGGCGAGGCCTGCCGACTACGACGACGTCATGGCTCAAGAGATCGAGCGCCACATGCGCACGGTCTACCAGGAACCGGCCAAGCCTGCAGCGCCTGTGAGGCCTGCCCGTGCTCCGGAGCCCCCGGTTTCGAAGCGCCCTGTAGCACCACCCGCTCGTCCTCCTGCGCCGAGGCCGGTCGCACCCCGTCCTCCTGCGCCGCCCATTGCACGGGATCAGGCTCCGCCTGCCAGGCGCGCTTCCGCTCCGTCTGCTCGACCCGCGGCCCCTCCATTGCGGCCGGTCACGGTGGAACGCCAGGCTGAAGCTGTGGCTCCCAGGGGCCCCGCCCCGCCGTTGAGGAAGCTCCAGGAGGCCATACTTACTCTGGAATGGGAGATTTCCAAGCGCTCTATCGCGGTGCTCAGCAATGAGCTCAAGAGGGTGCGGATCAAGTTCCAGGACGATATGACGGTGGACTTCGCCGTGGTAGCGATGAAGCTGGTCCTCGAATACTTGGCCCAGCGAATGTCACGGGCCCACCCGGAGTCGATTCGTTTTCTCCTGGAAGTCACAGATTTGCTCGAGCGAAGTTTCGGAGTTACCCACCGGGACCCACTGGGGGTGTTTCACCGCATTCTCACACGATATGAGACCTTCAAGTCTGTGGTGCGCAAAGCAGAAGGACTGGCGGATCGGAAGCCTCCTCTGCTGTCAGATCTGGAAATTCGCGATCCACAGGCTTTTGCCAAGCTGGTTGAGGCGCAGGCTCTCACGCTCATTAAGGCCGGTCGGTCCCTTGCCAGAGTCATGGACAAGAGTAGGGACCCCAAGAATCTCATCAGGTCCTTTAGGTTTTTGGTAAACAGGTCGGTAAACCGCATATTGGAGAGCACGCGGAAGCAGAAGGACAACGCGAAAAAGGATCCTAGGAAAAAGAGCAACCCGACAACTTCAGCCCTCCGGTGACCTGTGCTCCGGTCCCGAAGGTAAACCGTTGACGTCAGATCCACCAAAGAGCTTGAGTCGGCGAAAGATCCCCGGCCGTGGGCCTCTGGGGTCAGATCCTCGACGGTGAGATGTTTGGAGAGGCTCCGGGAGCGAAACATGAGCGGAGAGGACTCGCAGGTCTCGGTGGAAAACCGCCGAAAAGCCAGACGAAAATATTTGCTGTTCAAAATACCGGCCTACGACGCGGATACGAGGAGATTTCTCGGCCTGGTTCAGGATATCTCCGAGACAGGGATCCAACTGTTCGGCGTCAAAGTGGACGTCGATTCGACCAAGAGACTCGTCGTGCAGGCGTCGGATTACGTGAAGAGTTCCCCGCTACATTTTGAGGCCGTGTGCCGGTGGAGCAGGAGAGAAAACGTTCAGGGCTATTTTGTCTCTGGCCTGGAAATTGTCTTCATCTCACCGGACGTCAAAAAGAATCTTATGATGTTGATGGAATCCGTGACCCTCGGGTGACCGGTACACTTGTACAAGATGGATCGGACGTGATCATCCGGGAAACCTCCCGGTGGCGCTTCAGGAAGCGAGCAATTCGGAGACGAAGCGGGAGGAGCCTCCTCTTGTGTGCACTTACTGGCGAGATTGCCGGCCTCCCTCCATCCACCGTGAATAAGACACGCACATGTTCAACCTGACCATAATGAGGCCCGACGGGCAAGAAGTCGAGCAGGCTTTCGGCGCAGACCAAACTGTCATAGGGCGACACGAGAAAAGCGACCTCCGGCTCCTGGACAGCATGGTTTCTCGACACCATTGTCTTATCTTGCGGGAGGGAAAGAGATTCATTCTCAAAGACCTCGAAAGCCGCAACGGCACCTGGGTGAACGGCCGGAGGATCAAGAATAGACGGCACGTGAAGAACGGGGACACGATTCAGATAGGCCCGTTCCGACTTCTTTTCCATGAGGAGGAGCCTTTTCAGGGGCCGCTCCATACCCAGACCCTCGACATGACGCGGCTTCGGCGCGGAGCCGTTCGTGCATCGGCACGCGGCAGAACAAGTCGTCAAGCCGCTCGGGATGATCAGCAACTATCTCTCCGAGACCGCTGCCGACATGGAAAGAGTCCCGACCAGGATAAGGAGAGAACGGCTCAATCGAAACCTGCTCACGCTTTACCGCATCACGGAGCAGTTGGTTACCAGCAAGGATCTGGATGAAATCCTGGACTACATTATGGACCAGATCTTTGAGATCTTTGCTCCCTCACAGGCCACGATTCTGCTTGGCGACAAAGAACAGGGTCTCGTTCCCAGAAAACAGCGGTCTGTCGAAGCCGACGGTATAGTCAGGCCGATCAGCACCACAATTGTGAGCCGCATTCTCGATGACCGCGTGGCTATTTTGACCGACAACGCTTTGGAAGATCCCCGCTTTGAGATGGGGGACAGCGTGATCGTCGACGGTATCCGCTCGGTAATGGCAAGCCCTATCTGGGAAGACCGGACAATCCTGGGAGTGTTGTATGTGGACAGCCTCGACATCGTCGGTGGCTATCAAACCGAAGACCTGGACATCCTCACCGTGGTCGGCCACCAGACAGCTCTCGCGATACAGCGATGGAAGCTCACCGAGAGACTGAGAGAGGAGGCGATCAAAGGCGCGGTGATTCGTCAGAATCTCGCCCGGTTTCACCCCGCCCAGGTGGTGGACCTCATCATGAAGGGCGCAGCGGATCTGGAGGCCAAAGAGACTCTTGCCACCGTGTTTTTTTGCGACATCGTCGGATTTACTTCCCTGTGCGAAGCCGTGAATCTCAAGCAAATTCAGGCATTGCTGAATCGTTTCTGCAAGACGGTCAACCACATCATTTTCGATGAACAGGGCACGCTGGACAAGTTTATCGGCGATGCAGCCTTGGCCATCTTCGGCGCGCCGCTCCCTCAGCAAGACGCACCCGTGAGAGCCGTTCGTTCCGCACTCCACATCCGCGAAAAACTGAGCCAGATTGGATGGGAATCACCGGATGTAGGGTTCCAGGTCCGTTACGGCATTTATACAGGTCCCGCGATCGTCGGGAATTTCGGATCTGACGAACGGATGGATTACACCATCCTCGGGCACGCGGTAAATCTCGCGTCTCGCATATGCAAGACCGCCGACCCGAACCAGATCCTCATTGGCCCTGAAGTCTTCGACCGAATCCGAGACAATGGCCTGTTCGTGGTGGAACCCACCGGATGCCGCGAACTCAAGGGCATCAAAGAAAAGATGATGCTCTATGAGGTCAAAGGGTTTTGCTGAACCATCACACTCGGGTCTGAAACCGATGAAAATGCATTTTCGGGGGAAGGCCCTTCTTTCAAGAAGGGCCTTCCCCCAAACCCCCATCCCCAAGAACTTCAAGCACTTGCCAGCTCCCGCTGGTCGCTGAACAGGGTGCCATTTTTCATGGTTCGTTGTGACCCGCCAGGTCATGGGAGTTCACACGAGTAAGATCGTAGGGCTGGGGATCTCCTGAGCGAAGTAATGAGACGGCCTTGCGTCGTCCGTAGCGAAGGGGGTCCCCAGCCTGCAGCCTGTGCGAAGTTGTACAGTCGTAAGCGAATCAGGATGAAACGTGTTTCTTCTCCCTCCCTTTTCCTCCTTCGTACGCGGAAAGAAGCTGTTCCGTCACCAAGGGCCTTCGCATTTACTCCCGCGAGGGCTTTCCCACCCCGCAACCCGTGGACTATTCAGTCACACGTTAAGCCATGGGTATGGATGTTTCCCGTAACCCTTCCGCGCGAACTTTTGTTGCGCGTGGAAAATGAAACCACAAATTCACTCAGACACGAGGAAGTCAAAGACCAATCCCCCCTTTTCTTTATGTCTTTGTGCTCGGAGGCTTTTTTCCTCTCCCTCGCGGTAAACCGTTCCTGTTTCCTCAGATGGTTCGTAGTGGTAGATTCGTGGGGAGCCGATCGCAGCGCGTCCGGTTTCAGGACGATTCCTGTCCCCTGCTGGTACCCATGCGCTGCTTCACGCGGACCGGTATGAATACACGAGGCGAGAGAGCATGACCCAACCAGTGAGGTTCACACCTTTTCTCAATTATTCCGTTTTTCTGATGGTACGACTTGTCGAGGAACTTTTGAACGTCTTTCCCGAACGCGCTGCCTCGGCAGCAGGTCGCTTCTTCGGAAGACTTGCGTACGTACTCCTTCCGGACCGTCGCGACGCTGCGTGGGAGAATCTCACCATCGCGTTCGGCAAAGAAAAGACACCCCTTTGGATACGTCAAACCGCGCGACGCAGTTTTGAACATCTGGGATTGCTCGGCGTGGAATTCTTTCGCATGCGTCGCTGGAGTCAACGCGAAATGGCCGAGCGTTTCGTCCTGCATGGGCAGATGCCTTTCAACCTGGCCCAACTCCCTGGGAATCATGGGAACGTCTGGGTGCTCTCCCACTTCGGCTGTTTTGAGGTAAACGCTGCGCTCGCAAAATTTGTCGGCATAAGACTCAACCTCATCGTGACCGGTCTAAAGAATCCGTTTCTGTCGAGGTATTTTTTCAGCCGTGGCGGAGAAGACACGGGACTGAAGATCTTCCCTCACCGGGGAGTAGTGAAGGACATCATCGCATTGCTCCGCAAGGGAGAAAGCGTGGCATTCCTCGCTGACCAACGAGGCGATGCGGAGAGAGGCGTCTTTGTCAATTATTTCGGGTCTCCTGCTCCTGCAAATGAGGTATTTGCCCGTATGGCAATAGAGGGAGAGGCGCGAGTGATCCCCCTGTGCATGTATCGCAACGACGACGGGAATTATGAAGCCGTATTTGGTGAAGAAATTAAGATGCAGCTCACCGGAGATCGCCACCAGGACCTTGTGAACGTCAGCCAACAGTTTCACGACGTATTTGAGAAGTGGCTACGCCTCAGGCCTGAACAAGGGTTTCTGGGTGCAAAGAAAATGGCGGCGAAAGCCTTCCCGGAGGCGCACAAAAGGAGCCAAGCGTTGAAGCTCGCAGATATCGGGGAATTCGGTTTCATTGATCGCATTGCTCCCCTGGGGAGGCTGCGGGCCGAAGGAGTGGTCAAGGGCATCGGCGATGACTGCGCGGTGATTTCCCTTGCCGGCCCTGATCATCTGCTGGTCACCACGGATCTTCTCGTGGAACGCGTGCATTTCTTGCTGGACTGGGGACCGCCTGAAATCATCGGAGCGAAATCTCTCTCAGTGAACCTTTCGGACATTGCCGCGTGCGGCGGTGTCCCCCGTGACGCGTTCATCAGCCTCGCTGTCCCCTCTTACATTGACGTGGAATGGCTCGAAGGATTTTACGCGGGCATGCGGGAAGTAGCGGCAGATGCGCGGGTAAACCTGCTCGGCGGAGACACCACCGGCTCCAAGGGGCATCTGGTGATCAATGTGGCAGTAACCGGGCTGGTCCCGCGCGACGAGGTGCTGTTCCGTCACACCGCGCGGCCTTACGACGTAATCGTGCTGACCGGTCCCACGGGAAGATCCGCGGCAGGCTGCGACATGCTCCTCAAAGGCTTTCGTTTGCGCGATGAATCAGCCCGCCCTCTGATCGAGAGTCACCTCAACCCACGAGCACACCTCAAGGAAGGCAGGATGCTTGCGGAATCCCACGCATGCACTGCTGCCATCGACGTGTCGGACGGTCTGTCGTCCGATCTACGGCATCTGTGCACGGATTCGGGGGTGGCAGCACGCGTGAGAGAGGAGAGTCTCCCGCTTGCACTCGATTTGATCAGCGCAGGTCGAGAAATGGGAAAGGATCCTCTCCACTGGATTCTCAACGGGGGAGAGGACTACGTGTTGCTGGCCGCGGTGCGTCGAGAAAGCCTTGAGGACCTCAAAGAGCTGGCGCGAAAAAGGGACTGCACCATCTTTCCTATCGGCGAGTTTGCCCCGGGGCAAGGAATCGAATTGGTGAGAAAAGACGGGACTACACAGCAACTCAGCGCGCTCGGCTGGGACCATTTTAGATAAGGCACACCGGGTGCGCACGGGTGGCGCGCCGAAACTTTCAAGCAAACCGGCAGCATCGACGCTCCGGGATTCCTCCGTCAACTCTTCTCGATCGCATTTCTGGGGGGGGCAATGTGCCAGAGGTTTCATGGGAGTGCACTCTCGAGTGAGGGACTCCACCGCGCCGGCCGTTTGGGGATCTCCTTCGGCTCGAACCGCGTCAAATCGCTTCGCTCGCGAGGCCCGACCGCCTCATGCGCATTTTACTTGTCTGCAAGCGCATTGCTATGGACTCGATCTCCGCCTCAAAGCCGGGAATTCAGCACTTCTTTCATCTCTGCCGGAAGAAACTTTCTTACGCGGACCAAAAAACTTCTTGACAACATATCAATATCCATATATTCTCATACATAAGATCTCCGCTAATCCTCCGGAGGGAATATGAAAAAAAACGGAATCACCCGGAGAAACTTCCTCGTTGCTTCAGCAGCGGCAGGAGCCACCGCTCTTGCGATACCCCATCTGGGAATCAGCTCTTCTGCTGCCGAGGTGAAGGCGCTTCCAGAAGCGAAAGTCACGCCCACTCTTTGCGATGCCTGCGGTAACTGGTGTGCGATCAAGGTCTACACCCGTGGTGACCGCATATGGAAGGCAGAAGGCAATCCCATCGCGGGCAACAACAAGGGAAGGATGTGCGCAAAAGGGCACGGGATGCTGCACGAAGTCGACAACCCGGATCGCATCAAATCACCCCTCAAACGCGTGGGCCCGAACAAGTTCGAACCGATCACGTGGGAGAAAGCCTACCAGGAAATCGGTGAGCGCCTTGGCAAGATCGTGGCGAAAAATGGGACGGATTCCCTGTTTCTGCTCCAGTACCCCGAGGGAAACGCTGCACTCATGTCGCGCTTCATGAAGGCCTTGGGTTCGCCGAATATCTTTACTCACGGGACCACCTGCTTCCTGCCCAGAAACATCGGCTGGTGGCTCACGGTAGGCGAATCCAAACCCGAACATGACTACGCAAATGCGCGCTTTGTGTTGTTCATCGGGAGAAACCCCGGTGCAGGACTGCACTTGAGACAACTACACGACATAGCCATTGCAAAGGGACGCGGGGCTCGCTTCGTCGCCGTGGACCCACGGTACAGCGAGATAGCCTCGACTGCCGATGAATGGGTACGAATCCGTCCCGGCACTGACCTCGCGTTGATGCTTGGGCTCGCGCATGTGATGATCAAGGAAAACCTGTATCAAAAAGATTTTGTCGACAAATACACCGAGGGTTTCGAAGAATTCGCCAAAAAGGTCGAGCCGTGTACCCCCGAGTGGGCAGAAGGAAAGACCTCGGTCCCCAAGGACACCATCGTGCGCCTCGCCCGTGACATGGCCAGGGCCGCGCCGAGCGCGTTCATTCACCGGGGATACCACGGGGCAATGGGGGTTCAGTATAAGAACAGTCTCCAACTGGTGAGGTCGGTGGCCTGCGTGAACGGTCTGCTGGGCAACTTCAATCAGCGTGGAGGCCTCTTTTTCCATCCCAAACCCAAATTGGGCAAACTCAGCAAAGAGAAATTCCCTGCTGTCCCGAAAGTGGGCCCGTCCATGGTGGACGGAAGCGGCGACCCTGAACGCTATCCACTGACTCCG
Organism: uncultured delta proteobacterium; assembly: GCA_963760985.1. Taxonomy (GTDB): domain Bacteria; phylum Desulfobacterota; class Desulfomonilia; order Desulfomonilales; family Desulfomonilaceae; genus JACRDG01. The sequence goes on from CAVXFM010000010.1 coordinate 541,078, forward strand.
CCCGGCATCGGAATCGCCCATTCCATACCGGAACTCATTCTCCAGGGAAAACTCAAGGCGGGTTTTGTGTATCACAACAACCCGTTGCGCACGAACCCCAATCCGGCTCGGGTCATCGAAGGATACAGAAAGCTGGACCTGCTCGTCTCGTTCGACTACGTCCTGTCAGAGACTGCGTCCGTAGCGGACTATGTGCTCCCCGAGTCCTATTACCTCGAACGCGACGATGTGGTGCACACCAGCAGCTCGTACACGAGCAAACAGGTGTCCATACGACAGCAGGTGCTCAAGCCGCGGTTCGATACGAAACCCACGGTGCAGATCCTCATTGAGATGGCTCCACACCTCGGAATCGGTAAGTTTTTCAATTTCACCCTGGACGAATGGAACGCGGCCGCGCTGAAGCCTTTGGGAGTGGGACTGGATCAGCTCAAGAAAGAAGGGGTCATTGACCTCGGTGGGGACTGGAAGCCGGGCGAACCGGAATTCAAGACCCCCAGCGGCAAGCTGGAATTCGCGTCAGGCACGTTGCGCGACTTGAATCTCCCCGCGGTTCCTGAATGGGAAGAGCCGCTGGTGTCCCCTGACATGAAGGATCCGCATTCGTTTCGGCTGATCCATGGCAAGCAGGCCTTCCAGACCCATGCACGGACGGTCAATCAAAAGTACCTCAAAGAAATAAACGTGATGAACGACTGGGGCAGGATGTGGATTCATCCGACCAGAGCCAAGGCCCTCGGGATCAAGGACGGGGACTGCATGACGATCGTCTCGTCGGTCGGCAAGGGCAGGGCAAGGGCGCGGGTCACGGATGGCATCCATCCGGAGTGCGTGTTCGTACCCAGCGGGTACGGCGTGTTCTCAAGGAATTTGCACACCGCGTTCGGGTACGGGGTCTCGTACAACGACTTTCTCCCCACGTACTTCGATCCGGTGCTGGGGCACGCGATGACGTGCGAGATTGTCGTCAAAGTCCAAAAGACCTGAAAAGGGCTGCCGTAAAAGGCAGCAAAGGCGCTAACCATTGGGATCTTGTAAAGAGGGGCGACCGGATGAACTTCCGGGTTTCGTTCCCTGGCAAGTCTCCACGCGGGGAACTTCTTCGGCCTGAACCCCTTTTTTCATGGAGCTGACCATGCCACGCTACGGTTTAGCAATAGACACCACCAAATGTATCGGATGCCATTCCTGTCGGGTCGCCTGCCAGAACCAGCAGGGCCTGGACTACAATCAAGCCTTCAATTGGATAAAGGAGCGGGAAGAGGACCGTTTTCCTGCCTTCGGCAAGGAGTTTGTGCCGCTCCAGTGCAACCATTGTGAAAACGCGCCTTGCCAGCGGGTCTGTCCCACAGGGGCCATCTACACGTCGCCGGAAGGTGTGGTGCTCGTGCACCGTGACCGGTGCGTAGGATGCAAGTACTGCATAGAAGCGTGTCCGTACAAGGTGCGGTCCGTGGACCATCATGCAGGAATCGTGGTGAAGTGCTGGTTGTGTATCGACCTGATCCGAGAAGGACGGGAACCGGCCTGTGTGACCACATGTCCCACTCAGGTGAGGATCTTTGGGGATCTGGACGACCCGAAAAGCCGGATATCCCAGTTCATAGCCCAGCACCGGGCGCAGCCTTTGAGGCCGGACCTCAATACTCGTCCCAGAATCTTCTACAAAAGGAGTTGACCATGCCGGAGAGTGCTTGGGGATGGTTGATCGTGACGTATCTTTTTCTCGCGGGAGCAGGAGCAGGAGCTTTCGTTGCTGCGGTGGCCTGCGATCTTCTCGCACCGGACTGGTCAAAGTCGTTGGCTCGTGCGGGGTCAGTGGCTGCGGGACCGCTGGTGGCTGTGGGAACCATATGCCTTGTCCTGGACCTGGAAGCAGGTCTCTGGCAGCCCTGGCGGCAGATTTACCTGTTGAGCAACCCCACCAGCATGATCACTTGGGGTGTGATCATTTTATCCGCGTTCATTCCGGTGGCTTTTCTCTACGCGTTGGGGCTCAATGAAATTACGGTGGTGGGGCAGTACGCGAAGCGGTACCTGCGTCACCTCGAGGTGATCGGCAGCTTTCTCGCGGTCGCGACCGCAGGGTACACCGGAGTCCTCATTGCCGTGGTCAACGGGGTTCCATTCTGGAACACGCCCGTGATGCCGGTGCTGTTCATGGCGTCGGCCATGTCCACCGGTTTGGCCGTGGCCATGATCGGAGCTGCGATCATCGACGTCACCACGATCCGCACCTTGTCGAACTTCGCGCTTGGCCACGTGATCTTTCTCGCGGTCGAGTGCGTGGTGCTCATGCTCTTGATCTTCATGTCACTTACGAGGTCAGTGGAAGCTGCCCAATCCGCGGAAATGCTGATTTCCGGAGCGCTGAGCCCGTATTTCTGGGCATTGGTAGTAACCATCGGAATTCTCGTGCCGTTTGCCTTGAGCATAGCAGAGTACTTACAATATGGAGAGATGCCCAAATCGCTGGTAGTGGGAGCAGACTTGTGCGTGTTGATCGGCGGGATGAGTCTGAGGGCTCTCATCGTCTTCTCCGCAACGCCTCCTCACATCATTTAGCGGCATTGATCGAGCCCACAGCCCTGAAAGGAGATGAGCCATGGAGGGAGAGAGAAAAGACGAGGCTCTCCACACGGAAAATCAGGAGGCCGCGCCGGATCTGAAATCCAAACCGTCAGAGGTTGAACCACAGGTAGCTCCGGCACCGGAGCAACCTCACCAGGTGAACGCATTGGCCCAGAAACGCGGGCGCATGGTCGCTGCAGGAGTACTCTCGGCAGTGATTCTTGCAGTGGTCGCAGTGGTGGTCGCAGGTATATTCGGGATCACCTCGGGTTGGTTGAAAGTCTGTCCCACGGATTTGCCGGTAAATGACCCGGCTCGGGTTTCTCTCCACCCAGTTGACCATGGAGAAGGTCGAGCCCCGGCCACTGGGCGTGTCCGGTAGTGTGGCTGACGAAGCGCGTTTGAAAGGTGTCGAGTCTGCTCACGTAGAATCAGGAGCGGAAACAGGAAAAGGCAAGTAACCAGGAGACAGGTGAAACAACAATGAAACGTGAGGAATACGCAGAAGGTTTCTGGAACCCCTATGTCGTGGGCGTGGCGCTGGGGTTGGTCCTCTTGTTAACTTTTTACCTCATGGGCACAGGCCTCGGAGCCTCAGGGGCCGTTGACCGCACGTCTGCGGTGCTGGCGCATGCAGTGGCTCCCCAGGCTGTGGAACACAATGGGTATTACAAACACTTGTTCAAACCCGGGGGGAAGAATCCCCTGATGAGTTGGATCGTCTTTGAAGTGGCTGGTGTCTTCCTCGGAGGACTGCTGGCGGTTCTCACCGCACGCCGTTTCAGACCGGGCGTGGGACGAGGCCCAACTGCGAGTGTCGGACTGAGGCTGGCTCTGGCATTCGGTGGCGGAGTCGTGGGGGGCATTGGCACCCGCTTCGCGATGGGATGCACCAGTGGTCAGGCCCTCAGTGGAGGCGCCACCATGGCAGTGGGAAGCTGGGTGTTCATGATGATGGTGTTCGCCACTGCTTTCGGCGCTGCCTACTTCGTAAGGAGGGAATGGTCATGACCGGACCGTTGTATCTACAAGGGGCATTCGGCCCGAGTGCGAGTCTCTGGGTAGCCCTCGGCATAGGGGTCCTCTTCGGTTTTGTCCTGGAGAGGGCTGGATTCGGCGACTCGAGGAATTTGACGAACATCTTCTATTTCCGAGACATGCGAGTCCTACGGGTGATGTTCTCGGCACTGACCACAGCTATGGTCGGCCTGATTGTGCTGAGCTGGGCTGGGCTGTTCGATTACTCCATGCTGGTGAACTACTCCCTGCTCAAAACGTATTTGTGGCCCCAGTTGGTGGGCGGCGTACTGTTTGGGCTCGGGTTTCTCATTGGTGGATACTGCCCGGGAACTTCCGCAGTGGGCGTCATGTCCGGCAAACTGGACGCGGTATTTTACCTGGTAGGCATGACCGTGGGCATCTGGGTTTTCGCGTGGGGTTTCCCTGTGTGGGGAGCATTTTACAAGAGTTCGGATTTGGGCAGGATCACCCTTTGGCAGGTTTTCGGCCTGAACAAGGAAGTGATGGCAGCCCTCATCGTGGCCATGGCTCTGGGAGCGTTTTGGCTGTCCGGGCTTGCGGAAAAGTGGGCTCCTTACGACAAAAAGAGCACCAATCCCTCGCCCCGTCAGGCGCGTTCGTGTGATGAAGGGAGTGGTTCGGAGGGCCTACCGGTCGCTCCGAGGGCCTAGAACAGTGTCGTAAAGACACGAGCGTAGCATGGTCCTGCGCGACGCGGGATTTCAAGCCGCGACATTGATGCAGAGCGATTTACGCTCCTGGACCCTGAAGCATCTCCCAAGCAGCCGGACATGGGTGCCACTATGCTACAGGAGAACCGGAATGTGAAAACGGGCCTATTTGGTTCGGATCATGATTGGCAGATGTATCAGAGTCGTTATTGAGCACCGGGAAAGCCACCCCTTCATGCGGGTTGAAATCCCGCGGTACCGCGGGACCATGCACGGTGTATTCCTGACGGGAGCGATCTCGTCAGGAATTTCCTACGTTTGTGTGCTGTTGTGACGCGATAGTGCGGAGGGGGGAAAGTCGCTCCCCTCGCGGCAGAGAGGCCGTGGCCTTGTGTCCTTGCCGGATCGGTATACGATTGGGGTATCCGAGTTCGGCAATTTCGTGCTAAGAAGATCCAAAGATCAGCTTCAAGGAGGTGGATTCATGAACAAGACCCTGCGAATGATGGTGGTAGTGTGTGCTCTGTTAGCCTTCGGCTTGGCGACTGTGGCGGTGGCCGCGGATTTCTACGTGGTCAAAGATGCGGCAGGCAAGGTTTCCGTGGTCGATAAGAAGCCTGCCGATGCAAAGTCAGTGGTGAAGGGCCCCTTCAAGACCAAGAGTGACGCGGAAAAGGCACTCAAAGCCGCGAGTTCCACGAAGAAACCCGCAGTGCCACCAGCTGAAGGGTGCTGATGACGTAATTCCAGGTACCCTTCCCGCACTCCTGATGGTCTCGGCGTGAGATCTTATTTCCCGGCGCGAGCCGCGGATCTGTAGTGTGGGGCTGTCCCGCGAAAAGCACTGAGGCCTCACGTCGTGCAGCAATGGGGAGAGTGATGAGTCAAGGCTCTTTCCGGAATGAGCCCGGAGACATCTGGTTCCCGGGCAAAACCAGGGAACCAGATGACCTGACGACCGGTCTGATAGGGGCACGAGAGATCGGATTTTTTCGTCTTGTGACGTACTTTCGCAAGAATCTCTGAGGGACGGATGGTGTCAGAGCCTTCTCAAAAAGAGAGACGGTCTTTCCTCCGGTATGTGTTGCTGTTCATGGGGTCGGTCTTTGCCCTGATGGTCACGTGGGGCACAGCCCGGTTCGTGACGTTCAGGACAGGCAAGAAGCGGAAACGGCAAATTTCACCAGAGACGCTCACCGCTCTTCAGCCTCACACTCCCCTTCACGTGGCTGCAGCAGGAGTATGGTTGTTGAAGCGCACCACAGAGAGCGAACCGCTCGCTCTGAACGATCGCTGTACCCACCTGGGCTGTGCGATCAAATGGAATGCCCAACGCTCCCTGTTCGAGTGTCCGTGCCACGGCAGTGAATTCGACGCGGAAGGCCATGTGAAGCATGGGCCGGCTACTCGATCTCTGCCCCGCTTTTCCCTGAACAAGGGAGAAGACGGCAAGCTGCGGCTCCTGGAGAGGTCTCCTGCCGCTTCTGCCTCTTCTTGATCGCGGGCCGCATGAACAGAGGATCTCTCGCCTCGTTTTTCCTGCATCTTCATCCTCGCGTCATCCCGGAAGCATCTGCTCAAGTGCGTTACACCTGGTGTCTCGGGGGACTTGCCCTGTGGATGTTCGTCCTTGAGTCAATCACCGGCATTTTGCTCGTGTTGCACTACACGCCCACGTCCCGCGGCGCGTATGCAACGATTGAGGAAATCACCCATGTGGTTCCGTACGGGTTCTTTGTGAGGAATTTGCATTACTGGTGCGGCCAGGTAATGATCGCTCTCGTGGCGCTGCATATGGTAAGGGTATTCCTCACCGGGTCCTATGCTCATCCGAGACGGTTAAACTGGCTCATCGGGATGGGGTTGCTCGGCATCACCTTGTTGGTGGACTTCACCGGATACTTGTTGGTCTGGGACGATCGCAGTTTGTGGGCCTGGACGATTGCACGAAACCTCGTGCAAACCCTCCCGCTGGTGGGACCGTCAACCGCGTGGGCGCTCTTTGGGCCGGATGAGGTTAGCGACGCGGTGCTGGTCAGGTTATATGTGTGGCATGTGATTCTCTTGCCCGGGGTGCTGAGTCTCTTGATGGGCTGGCACTTCTGGCGCATCAGGAAAGATGGAGGGATTTCGGGGCCTTTGTGACTTCGGGTCTGCGGATCACCGACACGGTCGGGGCGTGGCCTTCCAGTTTTCCAGGTCTGTAATGATCTTCTTACCGATCTCGTACTTGTCGAAGCGATGGGATCCAGGGCCAGCCGGCCTGTTCAGCAGATCGAGCATCACCTCCCCAGGGTGATTCTCAATCACCTCCTCCTCGGAGAGCATCCGGATTCTGTCTTCACAGAGGCCCCGCGCGCGGATTTCCTGTTCTCCCCCTCCGTGCCTTTCCGGAATGAGGATGGCTCTTACTCCGGTGAGGAGGATTTCGTTTACCGTATTGTACCCCGCGCGGGATACGACCAGATCCGAATGACTCACCAGATCGACCAGATCGGGAACAAACGTCTTGAACCGCACTCCTTCGCTGAGTGGATCTTCGCGTATTGATCGTGCCGCGTCCAGGTCCAGGTACGGGTCCAAGAACATGACCACCTCATGGGTCGCCTTGATACCGCTTCTCTCCAATGCGAGAAAGAGCGCCTGTGCCAGTGCAGCAACCCGATGGTTCCTGCCGAGGGAAATGAGGATGATTCCTCGATCCGGTAACCCGAAACGTTCCAGCGTTTCTTTTCGGGGCGTAAGCTCGGACGGAGCTTTGTGCGTGATCTTTCCCAGGTACCGGATCTTCTTTTCCAGGTCCGGATCGTTTCCGAGAAAAGCCTTATTGATGTCGATGACTTCTCGGTCTTCCAGTACGTACATGAAATCGTACAACGAGCCTATGTAAATGGATTCCGACCGATGCCTGGGATTTTGGTAAGGGATCGCCAGCAGGGGAACCCACTTCATGATCCCGCGGCACATGTGAACGAGACAAAAATCGACCGGCCCTCCTTTGCGCATCCATTTCTTCATGAGCACAGGGATGAGTTCGCTCATCTGACCGGTCATGTTGTGCTCGACGATCAACACGTCCGGCTGAAAGAACGCAAAACTCTCCATGATAATCCTCTGGCGGAAATCGAATATTTCGGCCAGTTGGAACCCGGTGAGATACCGGCTATACATGGGGCTGTCTTGACTATCGATGTCGAGCCCGATGGACGGGAGCTTGATCAGCTCAATGCCTTCTCTGAAGAAGATCTGCGGGATAGACGTGCCTGATATGACGAGAAAGTCTATATCCGGACGCAATTTCTTTATTCCGGTGATGACCGCCAGCGTGCGGAAGGCATGCCCCAATCCTATAGAGTTGTGAGTATATATGAGTATCCTCTTGATATTCTCTCCGGTCATGGGGAAACCTCCGAGCCTCTATGGCCACTCATCATATGACGCATCCGAGCGCGTCGCATCCTGTGAGATCCAGGGAAGGTGTCAGGTGACATGCAACGAGGTGGTCCGTAGCGACCTCCAAGAGCGGCGGCTCCACTTGGGAGCATATTTCCTTCGCGTACAAACACCTCGGGTGGAAAGGGCAGCCAGGGGGAGGATTGATCGGATCGGCCGGATCGCCTCTGAGGATGATCTTTCGGCCTATCATCTCAGGTCTCGTGCTCGGGACGTTGGACAGGAGCGCCTCGGTGTACGGGTGCAGCGGCCGCGCGAACAGGGGCTGCGCGGGCGCGTATTCCACCACACGGCCCACATACATGATGACGATTCGTCTGCTGAAGTGTCGTATGAGACCCAGGTCATGAGAGATGAACAGATAGGCCAATCCCAGCCTATCCTGAATCTCAAGACAGAGGTTGACAATCTGTGCCTGCACGGAGACATCGAGTGCAGAAGTCGGCTCATCCGCCACGATCAGTCGCGGATACAGAGCCAGAGCTCTGGCAATGCTGATCCGTTGACGCTGGCCACCGGAAAAAGCGTGGGGGTATCGGCTGAGGTGTTGTACCTTCAAACCTACCAATTCCACCAGTTCGCGGACCCGGTCCTCCAGTTCACGGCCCCGTGCGACTCTGTTGACGACCAGAGGCTCGGCAAGGATTTGTCGTACAGTCATTCTCGGGTTGAGAGACGCGAAGGGGTCCTGAAAAACCATCTGGATGTGGCGACGCAGAGGTCGCAGCTCCGCCTGATCAATGGCAGCCAGGTCTATCCGCTGCTCGCCGTTGGGTGGCTGGAACCAGATGTGCCCCGAGGTCGGCCGATACGCGGCCATGATCATTCTTGCCACGGTAGTCTTCCCACACCCGGATTCTCCCACGATTCCGAGGGTATCCCCGTGTTCCATAGTGAAAGTCACTCCATCCACCGCCTTGACGTGGCCGACCACTTTCTTGAACACGCCACGATGAATGGGAAAATGCTTCTTGAGATTTGTCACTTCGAGAAGCACGCCTGATGATTCGGACACGTATTCCCTCACGCGATGAAGCAGATCCTGGGACAAGCCAGGAAGTGACGATCCCCCACCGCGGCAAGCTCGTACGGCTGGTCGCGGCACACGGTGTTTCCTCCGCACTCAAGGCACCGGCCGAAGAACGGACAACCGGGAATGTGCACATTCGCATCCGGAAGGGTTCCCTCAATGGTCGCCAGATGCCCGCGTACCGGTGTCTCGATACTCGGAACCGATTTCAATAGTGCTTTGGTATACGGATGAAGCGCTCCGGAAAAAAGGACATCCACCGGTGCACGCTCCATGACCCGGCCAAAATATACGACCAGCACGTCATGGCTGATTTCCGCAATGACACCGAGGTTATGGGATATGAAGAGTATGGCCATCCCGAACTCTTCTTGAAGAGACCGAAGCAGTTCAAGAATCTGCGCCTGAACTGTCACATCGAGGGCTGTGGTGGGTTCGTCCGCGATGAGTATCCGTGGATTGCACACCAGCGCCATTGCAATCATGGCGCGCTGCCGCATACCTCCGGAAAGTTGATGCGGGTACGCGTCGATGCGGTGTTCAGGTTGAGGAATCCCGACTTTTGTCAACATTTCTATCGCACGGTTGCGGGCCTCAGCCTTTGAGACATCACTGTGGAGCCTCAACGCCTCCATGATCTGGTTGCCCACGGTGTGAACCGGGCTGAAGGAGTTCATGGGTTCCTGAAACACCATGGCCACGTCGTGACCGCGCATGCGCCTCGCTTCCCGTCCGTGGGGGTCGAGAGAGACGAGATCGAGCTGCTGCGGGTCTGATAATCCGTGATCCATTTCGAAGGAGGATCTTGCCATCCACGATCTTTCCCGGCGACGGCACGATCCGCAAGATGGACTGACCGATCACGCTCTTGCCGCTCCCGGACTCGCCCACGATGCCAAGCGTTTTTCCCGGATCTACCGAGAAGCTCACACCGTCTACGGCTCGCACCACGCCCTGATCCAGGAAAAAGTGCACTTTCAAGTCTTTGACTTCCAGGGCAGGTATCATATCTCTCACCGCGAATAGGGATCGACTGCGTCTCGGAGTCCGTCTCCGACGAAGTTGAAGGAAAGAACGATCACGATGACAAAAGCCACAGGTATCAGCAGCCACGGGTACAACGCGAAGGTCGTCACGTTTTGGGCTTCCTTGAGAAGCACGCCGAGACTCGTCATGGGAGGCCTCAGGCCTATTCCAAGGAAGCTCAACGCGGTCTCCGCGAGTATCATTCCCGGAATCGCGAGGGTTACGGTCACGATGATGTGACTGGTAAAAGAAGGGAGCAGGTGACGGAAGATGATCCTCACATGCCCCGCTCCTGCAAACCTCGCTGCCAGGACAAACTCCTCTTCTCGCAGGGAAAACAACTTGCCGCGCACCACCCGGGCCAGGTCGGTCCACCCGACGAGGGAGAGAATGATGGTAATCACAAAGTACACTTTCAGCGGCGGCCAATGGTCCGGCATGGCAGCAGCCAGCCCCATCCACAGCGGAATGCTGGGAAAACACCGTATGATCTCGATTACTCTCTGAATCAGGCCGTCGGGCCAGCCGCCCAGGTATCCGGATATGCCGCCCAAAGTGAGCCCGAGCATGAGGCTCATGAACACGCCCACCATGCCAATGGACAACGATATGCGGCTCCCGTAGAGACAACGCGAAAACATATCGCGACCCATGCGGTCGGTTCCGAAAAGGAAAATTCGACCCGGATCGTCCACGCCGAAAAGATGGAGACTGGATTTCCACAGGCCCCAAAACTCGTAAGAGTTTCCACGAACGAAAAACCGTAGGGGAAAACGCTTGTTCTTCAGTTCCAGGTACTTTATTTGCTGGGTCTCGAAATCTACGCTGAGTTCCGACGCATACACGAAAGGCCAGTGAAGGTTGCCTTTGTCATCGAGGACCCTGATGGAGGTGGGAGGCGCGTAGATCGCGTCATAATGTCTTCTGGCTTTATCGTAAGGAGCCAGAAACTCGCAAAATATGGCGCACCCATACAACGCAACGATGAGCCACAGCCCGACCATCGCAAGGGTATGCTTCTGGTAACGCCACCAGACGAGCTGCCGCGTCGAGGCATTCATATACTTTTCTTCAGGCGTTTGGCTGCGTTTCATGCCTCTTCACGCGCTCCGAAACGAATACGTGGGTCAACCCAAGCCAGGAGGATATCGGACACAAGTGTCCCCACCACGGTCAAGAAACTCAGGATCATGATGAAGCTCCCCGCGAGCTGCATATCCTTGCTCAAGAGGGCATTCAACAAGAGTGGCCCGGATGTGGGAAGATTCAATACCACGGCAGTGATGGCTATGCCGGACACGAGTTCGGGCAGCGTCCACCCAATGGTACTCACGAGGGGGTTGATCGCGACTCTTACCGGGTATTTCATGATCAGACGTGTCTCGGACAATCCCTTTGCCCGTGCGGTGGTCACGTATGGCTTTCTCAGTTCGTCAAGGAGATTTCCCCGAATGATGCGGATGAACTTGGCCGTATGGGACGTTCCCACGATCACCACCGGTATCCAAAGGTGTTTCAGCAGATCCAGTACCCGCGCCCAACTCCAGGCCGCATCAACGAATTGGGGTGAGAACAGGCCGCCCACGCTCATGCCGAAGTACGCGGTGGAAATCCAAAGCAGGATCAGGGCAAAAAGAAAATTGGGCGTAGCTAACCCGAGGAAGCCCACGACCGTGAGGAAGTAATCCATCCAAGAATACTGACGAATCGCGGGAGTAAATCCCTATGGGAAGGGCAACCGCCCAGGTAAAAAGAATCGTGCATACGGAAATCAATATGGTGAAGGGGATCCGCTCTCCGATAAGTTGCGATACAGGCTGTCTCCATTCGAAGGAATACCCCATGTCGCCTTGAAGAAAACTCCCAGCCCAGTAGAAATACTGAATGTACAGGGGCTGGTCCAGACCGAACCGATGTCGCAGATAGTCTATCTCAGCTTGATCCACCGTTTCGCCCGCTACCTGGAGATTGGTCACATAACTTGTGAGAAAATCTCCGGGCGGCAACTGGATGATCGTGAAAGAGATCACGGAAATCGCCACCAGCGTGGGGATCATTATCAACAGACGTCGGATTATGTACCAGCGACCATGGAAAAGTCTCTCACACGCCGGTCTTGTGGGGTGCTGCGTCAACGAACGTTTTGGGCCGAGCATCACTGCAGAGACGGCCCGATGGCCGGTCTCGGACCGAAAGAATACCCGCGTCACACCTGAAAGCCTTGGAACAGCTTTGCTTGGCAAAGACACGGGTTGATGATTCCGAAAAGAATCACCCGGAGATGCTGCGGTACAATCCCGCGCGACGCGTGGCATTTCCCCGAATACCTCCACGATGCGGCAGATACCCATGCCACCGGGTCCGGCGCTCAGCGGCAGAACCGGCGTTAACGCCGAGATTTCATCGAAAAAATCCATACATGCGATCTCCGAGGCCAAACCACGAGCGTGGCCCGAGGAACCATCATACTTCACCAGCAGGCTTTTTTCCATAGCAAATGTGGTATACTGGCGCGCATGGAGCATGATGATCGTTCCCAAGATCGGCTCAATATCGATCGACCAAACGATTGCATCAGTGCGAGTCCTTGCCGGAGTAACCCGGACGGAAGATGGTTTACGGACACGACCACGTTCATTGGGGTTCGCTCCCGCATGAATCTCGCATGTACGTCGCACACCATGCTGGATGATAACTGCCTATGATCATAGATCTTCACTGCCATACCAAATATTCGGGAGATAATCACCTAGAGCCTGAGGACCTGATCGGCCGAGCTATTGCACGTGGCCTGGACGGCGTATGTTTCACAGAGCATCATTCCATGCGATGTTCACAGCCTGTGCTGCGGCTGAAGATCCCGGAGTCGTTCCTGGTCCTACGTGGAGTGGAAGTCTCTTCCGATGCGGGACATTTACTCGTGTACGGTGTGGAGGACGACACGTGGAACCGGTGGGGCAGGAGCAACCATTTGAATCTTGCCAAAGTGGTGGAGAGCGTCCATGCACTCGGCGGTGTATGCGTCCCTGCCCACCCGTTTCGGGGATGGGAATCGATTGGTCACAAGGTCTTTACCTTCGAGGGCTTTGATGGAATCGAGACGCATAACGGTACCAACGCGCCGCACCAGAATGAGCCCGCGATTCTTGCTGCCCTCAAACTGGGGCTGCCCTCGGTGGGCGGCAGTGACTGCCACTATCTGGATAGGGTAGGCAGAGCGTACACCGAGTTTTCCGGTCGTATCCAACACATGACTGATCTGGTACGCGAGCTGAAGGCAGGAAACTGTCGAGGAGTAGTCCCGTGACCAATCGCGTGCCGGTTCAGCCTCGATTACTCGTTCTTCAGGATGCGTGGTGTCGAAAAACGTGGAGGGGAACAATTCCTGTTCCGAAGAATGTGTACGGAATAACTTCGCTTGATATCAACGGCTACTGGTGCGATGATGGCTATCCATTCATGCCGGGACGGCATGCGTAACCGGGTTGGGTACGCGGCATTTTTTGCTCGGGCGTCGCCAAGTTATGCTGCCGTTCGGTTGATTCTTGCGGTTTTCTGAAAAAAGAATATGCTTATTTCGTGTCAAGGGCGTTTGTGTCAGCCTCTTTCGGCCACACGAGCCGTGAGCCCCTTACATACAGGGCGTGGTGATCGTCCTGAACCTTACCACCGGGATAGCGCACATGCGGGGGATGCAGGGAAGCATTTATGTAGGTACCGTGAGTGCAGCGAATCCGTGTCAGCCTGCCATGGCAAGAAGTCGTCAAGAGACAAGGTGACTACGGCACAAGAAGAACGTCGTTCAAGGACGGGATCGGGCCGAGGCCTAACGTAAAAGGCAAGGAGCAGTCATGAGGAACATTCTGCGTTCAGGTGCGATGATTTTTCTCGCAGTGATGTTTTTCGGAGGAATCGGTCTAGGCTGGCTGACAGAGGCGCAAGGCCAGACCAAGAAGAGTGCCACGTCGGTAAGCAAAGTGAGGACAGAGCCGGCATCTCCCAGGACGGGAGACAAGGTCAAGCTCCTTTTTGTCCCAGGTGAAGACGTGGTTCGGGCTGAGATCAAATGGACCGTCAATGGGACTATGGTCGAGACGTACGACTACGACTCGCTTCACCGAGACGTGGAGTTGAAGTATCCGCTCAAGGCCGGAGACGTGGTTGTGGCTAGCATTGTCCCTTACCTAGCAGGGGGAACAGAAGTTAAAGCCGTTAACCACAGGTTTATGGTGGGAAACGCTCCGCCGATTCTCAGCGTGGTGAACCAGACGATTAGCGGCCGTGGCGTGTACAGCGCGAAAATAGAAGCGAAAAATCCGCAAGGAGGCCCGGTCACCTTGAAACTCGAGGAGGCACCTGCCGGTCTGACCATGGATCCAAAGGGAAATATCGAGTGGAATGTGGGCCAGGACAAGTCGGGCAAGTTTTCCGTCAAAGTGGTCGGGGAAGACGAGCAAGGACAAAAGACCTATTTGACGTACCAGATCGGCATACAGTGGCAAAAGGGTCGTCGCTGACCGAGTGCCTGTCACCCGCGTATCCATTGCGAAATCAGAAGACTGCCACTCCTTGGGGGCGGGCTTGCGAGCCTGCCCCCCGGCCTATGCCAATGATGCCAGAATGAACAGCGTGGTGTTCAGCGCCCTTCCAAAAGGCTATCGCGTATTCCGAACCATGGCGACAACCCCGGTGCCCCGGCCCTCCCATTGTCATGTGGGGCTTGAGGACCTTCCCGTACGCTCTGATTTACCAGAGACCGCGACCCGATGTGCACCACGAGCCGTGAAAGTTGCGATGTGGCACGGCCTTCATGTAAGCACCCATTTTTGTGATACGGCATTACCCACCACAGGGTTCCGGTCCATCATCAGTAGTCCATTCAATTCTTGCGCTTTGTTCATCGGACAGATCTAGTTGGGAGCGTTGGTCGTAAGAGAGGATGGCTCCATCCATGAGTGCACCGTCGAACAGGCAGTCTTCAAACGACGACCTTCGCATGTCTGCGCGCCGCAAATCAGTGCCCAAGAATTTTACGTGACTAAATAGTGATGCCCGGAGATCGGAGCCTGCCAGAACTGCGTCGGTAAAGTCAACATTGATGAAGTCGTTCCAGCAAAGGTTGGACTCCTCAAGATCCGTGTTCTGAAATGACGCATCATTTATCTCCGAACGACCAAAGAAGGTTCGTGGCAAGGTGAGATTGCTGAGATCGGAGCCTTCTCCGACAAAGGTACGGAAAAACGTCACGCCGAGCGGTTCGGTATCGCCCAGCGGCACATGGTCAGGTATCGGAGGAATATAGCCGGGCGCAAGGTAGTGTGGTTGCAGCCGACGGCATGAATCCTCGTAGCTGAGTCGCTCATGCGTCATATTTTCCTCCTGGTACGCAGTCAGAAGGTGAAGATTAGGCGTAATTATGGCATGATACCCAACACTTAAACTAGTCGATCCAGCGGACGAAGTCCTTCAATTCTGCTCGCGGGGACCTGAATTCATTCACCGCCGCGCCAGACGCGGGAAAACCCAGCGCAACAGCAATTACGAGAATTTTGGACTCAGGTACGTTGAGCTGGTCCTTGATCTCGTCCGCGTACGCAGTCACAAGACCTATCGGGCATGAGGCGACGCCGTGCCGCGGTTGCTGCCAACAGCAAATACGCGAGAAACGAGCCCATGTCCGTCATCCGTTCTCCCGGGAAGCACTCGTCCATGAACAGGAGTGCAACTGCCGGCGCACCGTAGAAATTCAAACTCCCCTCATTGATATAGGTCTTGAAATCCGATCCCATGCTCTCTATAAGCGGGGTCATCAGCTCCGCGCACTTTCTGGCCCTGAAGACGAATTTGTCCGGGAGCACCCGTGTCGCTCCGGGACCGCATCCGATGCCACGTTCCTTGAAGGCACGCAGAAGGCGCCGAGAAAGCCGTTTTCTTTCTTCTCCTATCACTACGTGTACTTCCCACGGTTGCATGTTGATGGCAGACGGTGCCCTTGAGGCATCGCTCAGTATCTGTTCAAGGACCTGTCGCGGCATTGGTTCGTCTTTGAAAGAGCGAATACTGCGACGGTCCTGCAAGAGCGTTGACAGATCCATTGGTTCCTCCTTGGTTGAGCCGCTGTCCCTTGCCAAAATACCACAAAACGCGTATAGAGCAGTGGTAATCTGTCATCGACGCTGTACAAGCGGGTGACACGTCGGTGTGCGAGAAAAGGAAGCTACGGTGCTGCCTTCGCGCGCCATGGGCGCACCTTCCCACCGCGTTCAGCGCATGCTGTCGTGAGTATGGATATAGCGAATATGGCAACTCCAGCCGCGACAAGGAGAAATAATGCTTGGTAAACGACTTCCCGTGGTCCTTCTCGCTGCAGGGCTCGTTTCTGGCGGGGCTTACCTCTGCGTGGGCAGTCACCTTTGTCGACGCGTTCCGCGCGGGGTCTGATGCAGAAGATTCCGGGAAACTGGACGATGCGTTGAAGTATTTTTCCGAGGCGATCAAGCTCCATCCTACTTCTGCCCGCGCGTGGGCAAAAAGGGGAGAGGTGTATCTCAAGAGGGGTGACCCCCAATCCTCTATCAAAGACCTGGCCCAGGCAGTGAAGATCGATCCCGCGTACGCTCCGGCACTTACGCGTCTTGGGTTCGCGTACAACGCCGTCAACCAGTTCGATCGAGCTATCGAGGCGCTCAACATGGCCATCGCGGTGGATCCCTCCTCCGCTGAGGCGTTCAACACCCGCGGTTTTGCGTACAACGGCAAGAATGATTACGACGATGCCATCAAAGATTTTGACAAGGCCATCCGCCTCAATCGAGGTGATGCCAGGTACTATAACAACCGAGGGTTCGCGTACAACGGGAGACACCAATACGATAAGGCCATAGAGGACTTTGACAAGGCCATCCAAATCAATCCCAAGAGCGACATGTTCTACAACAACCGTGGCGTCGCGTACCTCCGGAAACATGAGTACGACAAAGCCTTGAAGGACCTGGACAAGGCAATTGAGATCAATTCCAAGTCGTACTCCGCGTATCACAACCGGGGCATGGCGTACAGCGGCAAAGGCCGCCACGAAAAAGCGGTCGAAGAATTCAGCAAGGTGCTTGAAGTCAATCCGAATTCGACCCTCCTGCTCAAGGACAGGGCCACCGCGTATCGCAAACTCGGGGAATACGAGCTCGCTCTCGCTGATCTGCGCAAATCCCTTGAACTGGACAAGAAGTTCGCTCCAGGATACGCGGCGCTTGGTCTCTTGCACACGCTCGCGCCCGAGCCGCCCATTCGGAACCCCGCTCAGGCCGTGAAGATGGCGCGCAAAGCCGTGGAACTGACCAATGGGAACAGCCCGGACATGCTGGAAAATCTGGCGGAAGTGCAGTATGCGCTTCAGGACAGGGCAGGGGCCATTGCCTCGCTGCGGAAAGCCTTGGCCATGGACCCCCGCAACAACGAATACCTGGACTTGCTGGCCAAATGGCAGGGGCCCATGCGAGCGAGCGCACCTCAATCAGCAAACGCTCAACCGCGCATGCGTCAACCGCGTACCCCTCAACCGACCACCAGGGAGGCCGGACTCAGCCCATTCCCGACTCTGTGGTAGACGTCGCGGAGTCCTCGAGGTTATCCGAGATACCTATGACCCAGACCGATGCTGTTGCCGCGTACGTGCGAGCGCACGTGCAAGTAAAGCCTTCTCAGGAACAGGTGAGATTGTTTCCTGCCGTCGCAGGGCGCTTTGAAAAAACGTTCCTCCTCCTTCCCGACGAGACGCTGGACCTGTTCCTTTCAGGCGCCAGAGCGCTCTCCGTGGACATCATGCCTGATCCTGGCTTGCCATTGGGCATGAATACTCGCACCGAGGGTACGCTCTCGAACCGCCGATACTCCATTATCATCTACCACGAGCATTTGGGCCTGCCGGAAGATCTCTTCATCGGCTCGTTTTTGCGGGAATTGGGGCACGTGGTCGCGGAACGACCGCCGGAAAACGAGTGGCCGGAAAATAGGGGCGATAGAGCTCGGTTCAAGGAAAGATTGGAGAATCGTGCGGACGCGATGGTATGGCGCTGGGGCCTGCGGCACTACAGCGTACGGCACCTCTCCGCGACTTATCCGAGCCATCGGGTCGATCTGATCATCGATGCCATCGGAAAGGTGCTCTTGGAAGACGACGACAGCGCGTGAGTCTTCGGGTGAGGAGACTGTTTTTCAAAGGAGCCCCACGCCCGAAAACTCATGTTCATGTGACTTTCCTACGATTTACCCGCTTCTTTTTCCTCAATGCGGTTTACTTTGTTCAGACGCCGCACGTGCCGTTCCTCTGAGGTGAACTCCGCGTCGATAAACGCGCGCACCAATTCCCGCGCGACTTCCACGCCGATCACCCGAGAGCCCAGACAGAGCACATTCATGGCATCATGTTCCACGCCCTGATGCGCGGAATACGTGTCATGGCACACCGCAGCGCGCACTCCCCGCACCTTGTTGGCGGCAATGCACGTTCCTACACCGCTACCGCAGACGAGGATCCCTCGTTCCGCGGTGCCGTTGCGTACCGCTTCTCCCACTGCCTCGGCCGAGTCCGGATAGTCGACCGATTCCGTGCTAAAGGTACCCAGATCCAGCGGCTCGTGCCCGTGCTGCTTCAAGAACTTGCCTATTTCCTCTTTAAGCTCAAAACCTGCGTGGTCGGCTCCTAGAGCTATTTTCATTGTTTACCTCTCACCAGTGTGATCGCCCGTGCACAGACCGCTTCCACGCTGAAACCATAGTGTTTCAGCACCTCAGGGCCAGGCGCGGATGCCCCGAAGCGATCCACGGATACCATGTCACCTTTCGTGCCGACCCATCGCTCCCATCCGAGAGAACAACCAGCTTCCACAGACATGCGCATCGTGACTTCAGGAGGCAATACCTGGTCCCGATACTCTTGAGACTGTTCCATGAACAGCTCCCAGCAGGGCATGGATACCACTCGCGCGCGGATACCTTCCTCTGCTGCGAGTTTTTCCTGCACCTTCACGGCCAGGCTCACTTCTGAGCCTGTCGCGATCAGCAGCAGATCGGGCTTGCCTTCGACGTCTTTGAGCACGTATGCGCCTTTAAGCAGGCCTTCCGCACTCGCGTAGGTGCTGCGGTCCAATATCGGCAGCTTCTGACGGGTAAAGATCAACGCGGTGGGTCCGGAGTTTTTCATGGCAGCCTGCCACACGAAAGCGGTCTCGTTCGCGTCCGCAGGCCTTATGACTGTCAGTCGGGGCATGGCGCGCAAGGACATGAGCTGTTCTACAGGCTGGTGGGTAGGACCGTCTTCCCCAAGCGCGATGCTGTCGTGAGTGTACACGAAAATCGAATGTACGTGCATGAGCGCGGCAAGGCGCAGAGTGGGCCTCATGTAGTCAGAGAAAATAAGAAACGTCGCGCCGTAAGGGATCACTCCCCGATGGAGTGCCATGCCATTCACTATCGCTCCCATGGCGTGTTCGCGCACACCGAAGTGCATGTTGCGGCCCTCCTCCGATCCGAGCGCTTGGGCCGGAGAGCCCGCGATGAGCGTATTGGTAGAGGGAGCGAGATCCGCAGACCCACCGATCACCCAGGGCACACGTTTGGCTATGGCGTTCAGGACTTTCCCTGATGACGACCTTGTGGCAACAGGACCGTCTTCCGGCTTGAATACAGGAATGTCCGCTGCCCAGTCCGCGGGGAGTTCGCCTCCGAACCTGAGTTGAAAATCCTTGGCTTCCGCAGGATGTTCTTGGGCATATCGATCGAAGAGGGCTTGCCACTCTGCTTCCTGTGTTGCTCCGTGATCGGCCGTGAGTCCCATGTGGGCCTTGGCTTCGGGGGGAACGTAGAAGCGGGGCTCCTGCGGCCATCCGAAGAATTCCTTGGTGGCTTTGAGCCCCTCCTCACCGAGGGGTTCACCGTGCGCCTTTTCACTATCCTGCTTGGGACTTCCATATCCGATGTGCGTGCGCACCATGATGAGCGACGGGCGGCCGGTTTCTTGCTGAGCATTGCGGACTGCAGCGCCGATGGCTTCCAGATCGTTGCCGTCAGTCACCCTTTGCACATGCCACCCAAACGCGTCGAATCGGGTGCCCACGTTCTCCGTAAACGCGAGGGTCGTAGGACCTTCGATGGAAATGTGGTTATCGTCGTACAGGTAGATCAGCTTGCCCAACCCCAGATGACCGGCAAGAGAGGCCGCTTCCGAGGAGATTCCCTCCATGAGGTCGCCGTCGGAAACCAGACCGTACGTGTAATGATCGATCACAGGAAGTCCGGGACGGTTGCATTGTGCAGCCACGAAACGTTCGGCAATCGCCATTCCCACGCCCATGCCAAAACCCTGGCCCAAAGGGCCGGTCGTGGATTCCACGCCGATCGACGGATCGTATTCCGGATGTCCCGGCGTCTTGCTTGCCCACTGCCGAAAGCTCTTGACCTCGTCGAGAGACAGGGCGTACCCGGTCATGTGAAGGAGCGCATACAGCAAAGCTGAACCGTGTCCTGCAGAATGCACGTATCGATCTCGATTCGGCCACAGAGGGTTGCGTGGGTTGTGCCTCATAAACTTGGTCCACAGCACATAGGTCATGGGCGCAGCGCCGAGAGGCAGACCAGGGTGTCCTGAGTTCGCTTGTTGTACTTCGTCTGCTGCCAGCATTCTCAGCGTGTTTACACAGACTTCATCCAATTTGTTGTGTGCATCGGTCATAGAGCGGGGCCTCCAGAGTGGTCTTGTGGTTGCGGCATTCAGCGTGCGGACTCATATGAATGCTCCCCTTGGCGTGGTGTCGCCACAGGGGACCCGCACAAGCTGGTTAAGGTGTGAACCCAAAACGCACATCCCTGCGCCTCACTTGTCGAGAGCCACAGGGACACGATCGAGAACCATTGCTCGCGGGGAACCGTTACAGGGATGCAATCTTACCCAATTCGAGATGATTTTTCACGGTTTATTCGCGTTCAAGGATTCAAGCATCTGTTTCGGATCCGTGCTGGGCGATCCACATGAGTAGTTTGCGCACACGTACGCGGTGGCCTTGCCGTCGATAGGGGTTTGATCGCGCGTGTACGGAGCGATGCGAAAAATTTCCGGTTCCGTCTCTCCTGCCGGTCTGAACACCACTACTTTGTTCGGCAAGAACGGTCGTCGCAGTTCGCCGATGAGCTCGCGTGTGTCGCTTTCGCCAAAGTTTCCGCTGATGACGACTTCGCGGCTCGGCCCCACGGCAAACTCCCGCGCCATGAGCAATTGCGTGTACGCGGAGGGGAATTGGCTGACGCTGCCTGAGAACGCTGCCGCGAGTTGTTCCGCTTTTTCCTCCCATTCCGGATTTCCCGTGATCCGTCCGAGTCGCAAGAGGTTCAGGGCAGCCACGGAGTTTCCGGAAGGCGTGGCGCCGTCGTAAATCTCCTTCCTTCTCACCGGCAACTCTTTCCCGTCATCGGCAATGAAATACAATCCGCCCGATCGAGCGTCCCAGAAGTGATCCAGCAAGCGCTGACTGAGATCGAGCGCGGCGAGCAGCCACTGCGGATCGAACGTGGTTTCGTACAATTCGAGAAGTCCCCAGACGAAGAACGCGTAGTCGTCCACGTGTGCGGGTAACCCTGCTTCGCCCTGACGGTACCGGTGCAAGAGCCGACCGTCTCGCGACCGCAGAGTGGCGAGAATGAAGTTCGCTGCCCGGCTTGCCGCGTCTGCGTAATCTTCCCGGTCAAACGCTTGAGCCGCCTTCGCGAAAGCGGCGATCATCAAACCGTTCCAATCGGTAAGGACCTTGTCGTCTTTGTGCGGATGGATCCGCTTTTCCCGTGAGCGAAACAGTGAAGAGCGTGCGTTTTCCAGGCGTGTTCCCAGCTCTTCGTCGGAAAGGCCCATCTTACGTGCTGTTTCGGCAAGCGATCCGCGCATGTGGAGAATGTTCGCTCCGGTGACACGACCCGTGGCTTCATCCCTGAAGTTGCCCTTGGCATACACGTTCAGCACCTGCGAGATCAGATCGGTCTGGTCCCTGTCCAGGACGCGTTCCACCTCGTCGAGCGTCCACACGTAGAACTTTCCTTCTTCCCCTTCGCTATCCGCATCTTCTGCGGAATAAAAACCGCCTTCTGCCGCGGTCATGTCTCGTAACACGTAGCGCAAGAGTTCTTCGGCGGTTTTCCGGTACTCTTCCTTGCCCGTGGCCTGGTACGCCTCGGTATAGGTCATGGCCAGGAGAGCCTGGTCGTAAAGCATTTTCTCAAAGTGCGGTACCAGCCAATGGATATCTGTGGAATAGCGATGAAACCCGAATCCGACATGATCGTAGATGCCGCCTTCGCGCATGGCCTTCAGGGTGCCTTCTACCATCTGCAACGCGTGTGTGCTTCGCGTGTTCGTTGCCAGTACCCGCAGCAAAAACATCATGTTATGTGGGGTGGGAAACTTGGGTGCTTGGCCGAATCCTCCGAATCGCGCATCGAAACGTTGTGAGAGTTGCTCGTACGCGGCGGAGAGCACTTCTTCTCCCGGTGCCTGACCAGGGGATTCGTCCACCATTTCGCGCAGAGCCTTCATGACCTGATCTGCGGACTGCACTGCTTCGTCTCGCCGTTTGGTCCAGATTTCCTTCACATTCATGGCCAGGTCGATCATGCCGATCCTGCCCTGACGGGACTCCCGAGGAAAGTACATTTCCCGCGAAAAAAGGTTTCTTGTCAGGTGTCATGACAATATTGAGCGGCCAACCCCCTGAGCCGGTCATCATCTGGCACACGGTCATGTACGTGTGATCGATGTCCGGCCGCTCTTCCCGATCTACCTTAATGGAAACGAACGCGGAGTTCATCGCCATAGCCACGTCATTGTGCTCGAAAGACTCGTGTTCCATGACATGGCACCAGTGGCACGTGGAATAGCCGATGGAGAGGAAGATCAGTTTGTCTTCTTGCCGCGCTTTGTCAAAAGCCTCGTCACCCCAAGGAAACCAATCCACCGGATTGTACGCGTGTTGAAGCAGGTACGGGCTCTTTTCCGAGATGAGCCGGTTGGGCTTTTGTCCTTGCACATGAGAACCGGAAGGGCCGGTGTTTTCTTGGGAATCGTTGGTGGTCATTGTCTCTCCTCCTCTCGAGCGGGCTTGATGCGCTGCACGAGTGCACCGCGTGATCGCACACGATGCGACCGATTGTCCCAGGTTCCTTAGTATTGTCTCGCCCGCGCACGACACGACTCACAGAGGTTCTGCACGAGTAAGAGGCAATTCGTTGTCCGAAGGTTATCTTCTGTGCAACCGGTAAGCGGGAACTTGAGCGTCAAAGTCGTAAATAGGATTGGCCAGGGTCCACCATCCGAGGTGCTTACGGTCGGTCAGTTCCACGCGATGGATGAATTTGGCTGCCTTGTACGCCTGTCGATAAGGAGCGACAACCCTGAGGGGCGCTCCGCGATCATACGTAAGCGGCTCTCGGTCCATGTCGAGTGCGAGCAGGATTTCCTGAGTCGGATCCAGGAGGTCAGATACAGGGAAACACTCCACATAGTGCTTTCGTCCTCCCGGAGCCGAGGCCGTCTCCCCCAACGAGTGGAAAACCGCGAACTCAGCGCCTTTCAACGGGTTGACCCGCGACCACAGGTCCTGGAACCGCACCCCCGACCAGTGAACCTGAGGCACCGTCCATCCTTCCACGCAATGAAAATCACTGACTTGACTTACCGAGGGTAGCTCCCTGACTTCCGCATACGTGAGCCTTAAGGGCTGTGCGACCATGCCGTCGATCACCAGGTAATAGGGTTGCTTTGTCCCGCTTTGCGCCCAATGGATTGTTCCGGACTCGGGATCAAAGGAAAACTCTTCGATCTCGATGGTCCTGGTGGGAAAATCCCGTTCCCGCGGCAGTTCGACCGCCCATGCGGGCGCTGCCATAGCCAAGAGAAACTCGTTTGAAAAACCTCAAGAATTTCTCTTTGCGACCTTTGTTCATTCGTGCACTCCTTGCTGTAAAGTTTGTGCAGTCGCTCCACTTAAGCAACCCTTCGCGGCATGAGGTGCGCGTGTTCGGTACGCTCATCCGCAAATCACCCCCGCTCGAGACGATGGGATTCGTGAGAGCAGCCTGGCTGCTCGGCCGCGGTTGCCAGATGCCAGACAGAATGCTACACTTTTTGTCGACAAAAATAATTGGCTCCTACGTTTGATTGTGTAGCCTCGATTCTTCTTTCGACTCGTGTAGTGGTTCCCACGCATCACCGGATACAAGGCAAGGGGGCCAAGGAGGAACAGCGCGTGCAGGTTCGGGACGACCGAGGTGTTCCTACAAAGAAATTCTCGGACGGGCTGCTCGATCACGGGCGAGTCTTGGCGTGCGTGGTGATCTGCGGCACGCTCCTCATGGCCGTGTTTATCCCCGCGGTTCAGAAGGATCCTTCTCTCAAGTCGGTTCTCGTTACCTCTTCGGACGCATATATCGCGTATCAGGAGTTCACGGAAATCTTCGGAAAAGACGATTTCCTGGTAGTCATGATCAGAAATAAGCTCGGGGCAGGAGACCCTCGAGTGCTCGCGGGGCTCAAAGCCGTGACGGACAAGCTGCGAGAAATGGATAAGATAGCTGATGTGGTGAGCCTGAGCACGGTGAAACTATTCCAGAAAAGGGGAAAAAGGCTCGGGAACTACCCCATACTGCGCTCTGAACAAGGCATGCTTCAGCTTCCCGATCCGGCCGAACTGGAAAAGATGCGCAAAGCTATTCCGCTGCTGGATCTCATGATCTCTCGAGATCTCAAGAGCGTAGGAATTCTGGTGCGTATTCAGGACCAGTGGCGTTTTGACGGCGAGTCGGTCGATACAATCCTGAGGTCGATCAAGGCGACGGTGAAGAAGGACTGTCCCCCGGGCTCGGACGTGCGCATTATCGGCACGCCGGTGCTCGGGCAGGCAATCGTGAAATACAGTGACCGGACTGCGGTGGTCTTCGGAATCCTGTGCACGATCATTTGCACGGGGGTGACGGTCTACGTGTTCAGAAACCCTGACGGTGTCGGCAGTAACCATGCTGACTTTGGGCATGTCAGTCGTATGGGTGCTCGGTCTCATGTCGGTGTTGAAGATCCCCCTCAATGCCGCGACGAGCATGTCTTTCGGACTGATCCTGATCACCAACCTGGAAGTGGTCATCCACGTGGTAGTGCGCTATCGTCAGTTCCACGGCTGGGGCAACGATCGCCTCACTGCGGTGAGAGAGGCAGTCCGGTACCTGGTGCGACCGATCCTGATCTGTTCCACCACCACTGCGGTGGGTTTCGGCGCGTGCATGGTCACGTCGATCCCTATGGTGTTTGAATTCGGGCTCATCATGTCTTTGGGCATCATCCTTTCGTTTTGCCTTCTCATGATCGTGACCCCGAACCTGGTAGCAGTGTCCACCGCATTTGATGCGCCACCCCGCACAAACCCGTCACAAGACGTTCCGTCCCGCGTGTTGCAGGGTGTTGAAAGGTCCATCTCCAGGCACCACATTTTTTACACCGTGGGAGGGCTTGTCTTGGCCGCACTCATGTTTGCAGGCACACCCTTCGTCCGTACGGACCCTCAGCTTTTGCGACAATTGGGCGACCATGCTGCCGAAGTCAAAGACATCGCATTGGTGTCGCAGAAACCTTACGTCAGTTCATTATCTGCAACTTGTGCTGAAAGCGGAGCCGGACGCGTTCAAACGACCGGAGATTTGGGCCAAGGTAGGTGAACTGGAAAAACGACTCGCACAGATCCCTGAAGTGGTGGCAACCGAGTCCCTGCTTCCGTTCCTGGCCTATTTGCATGGTGTCACCGAAGGAAGGGATTCGCGCGAAAGGGAATTGTTCCTCAATCCGGGACTCTTGCCGCAATTGCTGTTTGTGACCTCGCTCAATCGAGAGGGGAAGCGGATGTTGCGTCAGTACCTGGACGATGGGTTTGAACGGCTCCGCATCGCGGTCCGCATCAAGAATTCACCCTCAGTGCCCATTGGAGATACGATTGACCGGATTCAAAAGGCCGCGGACGCGGTGATGGGACCTTCCTGCCGCGCGACGGTGACCGGTGAGACTGCCGTGATTGCGCAAAATGGTGAGAACCTGATCCGATCCGAGATCTACTCCATGTTCATCGCAGCGGGCATCATTACCTTGTTGATGATACTCCAAATGGGCTCGGTCGCGTTCGGGCTTATCTGTCTTATTCCAAGTATCCCTCCGATTGCCGCGGTATTCGGGCTCATGGGGTGGTTCGGAATTGCCCTGGACGGAGTGACCATCTTTGCCGCGACAGTTGCCACGGGCTTGGCTGTGGACAACACCATTCATTACGTAGCCCAATTGAAGCGCGAAGCGCGACTGAACCCCGAACTTGGTGTCGAGTCCTGCGTGTTTCGCGCGTACCGCCTTGCAGCCAAGCCCATGGCTGCATGGGCCACGGTCACGGTGCTGGGGTTCCTCGCGATGCTGGCCACCCCTTTTAAGGCCGCGAACAACTTCGGAATCCTCGTGGCCGCAGCGGTTTTCATGGGCATGTTCGGGGACCTGATTCTCATGCAGTCCATGATCCTCACGTTTCCCAGACTCAGAAGGCTCATCGAGAAAATCATCACGAGGGAAATGACCGAGGCCCAATGACGGGGCACTGGACGGCCTCTCAGGAATCCGCGTACCCGACGCGTGGGCTTTTCCATGGGGAACGGTCTCGAAAAAGGCTATACTCAAAGCACGCAATACAGAGTAAACTGCCCTGACGCGGCGAACCTTCAAGACCACACCTCTTGTGGCTGACCTACAGCAGGAGATGTAAGCGTCCCGCGGGCTCCCCGGGAGGTTTTCCCTGGTGCCAGAAACCGCATCGCGACACATCGTCGCGGAGATCCACCATGCAAGACAAGAATTTGCCGGACTTCGATGCTGAGGAAGATTCGGAAACTCCGGACTGGCTGAAAGATGGACACACCGCGACCGAGACCATCGACGCGCAAGACCTGTGGCCACCCAGTGCTACCACCTCGGGAAGCTTTGACCTGACAGAGGTGAAGACGACCTCGTTGGGCAAGCTTTTGAATGCGCTCCCCACCCCTGCCTTGATTATTGATCGATCGCTTTCGATCACTTTCGCAAACGCAGCTTGCAGAGGTGTGATGGGAAGCAGCGCAGGACTTCAGAGTCGTTCCTTCACTGATTTCTTTGAGCCCGCACATTCTTCCAACCCTGAATCATTGATCACACAAGTTTTTAACGACAGAAAACCCCGGGTTCTCGAGACCAGGCTCAAGATCGGCAGAAAGTCCCTGTGGGGACGAGTCCATTTTCGTTCGATCCGATTTGGCAAGGAACGGGGAATTCTGATTCTTGTGGAGGACCTGACCGCGGAAAGAAAGCAACTTGTTCTGGAAAAGAAACATCAGCACGAATTGCAAAAGGCTCATGACCAACTTGAAAAACGGGTGAGGGAACGCACCGCGGAATTGCTTGTGGCAAACGCACAATTGACGGAGGAAGTCGCACAGCGTGCCCGTGCCGAACAGCGGCTGGTCAAGGAGAAGACTTTTTCCGAGACAGCTCTTGATAGCCTCCCCGGAATCTTTTACCTTTGCGATTCTCACGGAAGGCTGCTCCGGTGGAACAAGAATTTGGAAAAGGCCACGGGATACTCAGCGGAAGAGATTTCGCGCATGCACGTGCGGGATTTCTTTTCAGGCCAAGACCGGAAAGCTATCGAGCAAGGCGTCCAGCACGTCATGCGCAAAGGGGAACATTCGGGAGAAGCGGAAGTAACCTCCAAAAGCGGGCGGACAATTCCCTATCTGCTCAATGGGATTCGCATCACGATCAACCAACAGCAATGCTTTTTGGGAACGGGTATCGATATCCGCGACCGGAGAAGGACAGAGAAGGCGCTTCAGGAGAGCGAAATTCGTTACCGGACTCTGTTCGACGAATCCAGAGACGGCGTATTCATCACCATGCCGGAAGGAACCCTGGTGGAGGCCAACCGATCATTTTTTGAGATTTTCGGATACACGCGCGAAGAGATGATCGGGACGGATGTCACCAGGACCTACGTCTCTCCTTTGGACCGAGTGCGGCTTCTTGACGAGATCGCTCGCGCGGGAAGTGTGAAGGACTACCCGGTAAGATTGAAACGTGCAGATGGCAGCGAGATGGATTGTAGGATTACCGCAACCATACGACGGGCCGAAGACGGAACCATGCTCGGGTACCATGGTACCCTCCGGGACGTGACCGCACAGGTGGAGGCGGAGAAGCGAATCCGGGAGCAACACTCGTTTCTCAATAGTCTCCTGGAATCGGTCACGCATCCGTTCTATGTGGTGGATGCCATTGATCACTCTATTTCGCTTGCCAATTCCGCGGCTCACAAGGTTTTCGCCTCAGGAGGGTACACTTGCTATGCAGCAACTCACGGTCGCAAAGAGCCGTGCAACACTTGGGACCATCCTTGCCCGTTGAACGAGGTCAAGAGAACAGGCAGGCCTGTCACGGTGGAGCACGTGCATGCTGACGGGAAAGGCAATATCCGGCATGTGGAGATCCACGCGTATCCCATTATCGGCAGCGACGGGAACGTGTCCAAGGTGATCGAATATACACTGGACGTGACCGAGCGCAAACGGACGGAGCAGGCGCTGAGAGAATCCGAAGAGCGGATGAGGCGTGTCATCGAAGCGTCGCCCATTGGTATCGGGATCGTACAAGGCCGAAAATATCTCTATGTGAACCCTGCTTTCAGCGAGACCTTCGGATATGAGAGTGCTGAGGCAATTGTCGGATTATGCGCGGAGGATCTGTTCGTGGAGTCGGACAGGTCATTGGTCGATACGCGGGCCAAAGAACGGCTGCGTGGGGCAACCGCGTCATCACCCCTGGAAATCACAGGCGTGAGGCAGAACGGAGATCCCTTTGAAGCCTCCATGTGGCTCACCGCGATCGATTTCCAAGGCAAACCTTCGCTGCTCGGGTTCATTGCTGACATCAGCAAGGAAAAAGCCCTGAGGTCTCAGCTCGTGCATGCCCAGAAGATGGAGGCCATCGGGACGTTGGCCGGAGGCATTGCTCACGACTTCAACAATCTCTTGACGATCATACAGGGCTTTTCTGAACTCGTTCTCATGGAAAAGAAAGAGGAGGATCGCGATTACCCCGATCTGCTCAAGATAGTTCGGGCAGCTCGCAATGGAGCTGACCTGGTCCGGCGGATCCTTACGTTCAGCAGAAGAGTTGAGACGAAACAAAGGCCCGTCGATCTCAACCACGAGGTCGCGGAAGCGGAAAGGCTCTTGAGACGTACGATCCCGAAAATGATCGAGATCGTCCTGGGGTTGGATCCCACTCTGGGAAAGATCGACGGCGACCCCGGCCAAATCGAACAAATCCTCTTGAACCTTGCCGTCAATGCGCAGCACGCCATGCCTGAGGGGGGGACACTAGTGATTGAAACCAAGAACGTCCTCCTGGACGAAGATTACTGCAGAAACCACATCGATGTAAGCCCGGGTCCTTACGCGCTGCTCCTCGTGAAAGATAACGGGCATGGGATGACCAAAGACGTCCTCGACCACGTATTTGAACCCTTCTATACCACCAAGAAGCAGGGCGAAGGGACCGGCCTGGGGCTCGCCATGGTGTTCGGTATCGTGAAGAGCCACGGTGGGGCTATCACGTGTCGTAGCGAACCGCGCGTGGGAACCACGTTCGAAATATATTTCCCCGTGATCGCGATGCCGGAAATGGACGACCTCAACGCCGAACAGGATCTGTCGGAAAAAGGAAACGAAACCCTTCTGCTCGTCGATGACGAAGAGTCGATAAGGGACTTGGGGACAAGAATTTTCTCACGCGTGGGGTATCACGTCATCACCGCATCAAACGGAATGGAAGCCCTGGAAATCTTTCGCAGCAAACAGGATCGCATAGCGATGATCATCCTGGATCTGATCATGCCCGCGATGAGTGGCGCTCAGTGTCTAGAAAAGCTCCTTCAGATCGACCCGGAAGTTAAGGTCCTCATTGCCAGCGGGTTTGCCGTTGATGGGCACACCGAGCACCGTGTCGCATCAGGAAGCAAGGGCTTTGTCAGCAAACCTTTCAACATGTCCGAGGTGTTGACGACTATTCGGCGCATATTGGACGCGGGGGACAAAGAAACTCACGCAACCGCGTCCCCATGACTTGGCCGGCGCTTACGCGCGCTGTGCGTGTAGACCGATTTGCGGAGTGTGCAGATCACCTATGAAGAGGGGCCAGCTTCGCTTTTCCCTTCCATGATTTCCTGCACGATGCTGATGAAACAATCCCCTCGGTGGAACTCGTTTCTGAAACATGCCAAAGGACGCGCACCCGGGGAAAGCAGCAACACATCTCCCTGTTGTGCCTCCTCGAAAAGTGCATCCACCGCGTTGCGCAAGTCGTCGAACGTGCCGGCAATTTTCTGCCGCGCCACCCGCGTGCACAATTGCCCGCTGGAGCGCATCGGTGGCCGTGCCTTGGAGGAGCGCAATTCTCTCGACCCTGGAGGCTGCAGCGGCGGCAAAGGGTGTGAGATCCAGTTTCTTGTCAGACCCGCCTGCGACGAGGAATATGCGTTTGCCCTCAAGCGCGTTGAGTGCGGCGCATCCTGCCACAGGGGTGGTACTCGTTGAGTCGTTGATGAATACAACCCCTCGTTTGGTACCCACAAGCTGCAATCGATGCGCTACCCCGGCGAAACTCTCGACCGCAGACCGAATCACCTGGTCAGGCACCCCGAGCCTTCGTGTGACGCACAGTGCCGCGGCGACATTTTCCCTATTATGTGCGCCCGGCAGTTGGATGTGCCAGTCCCCTGGAATTTGATCGGCCTTGAAGAAGATCTTTTCCCCTGTAGCCTCTTCCGCGAGAATGAGCGACTCAGGCTGTTCGCCATTGAACACGCAAAAGGAACCCGGCTTTTGATACAGGAAGATGGCTTTCTTGTCGGCAATGTACTCGTCCATTCCTGTGTACCGGTTCAGGTGGTCCGGATAGATGTTGGTAAAAACCGAGGCATGAGGCGACATGTGCGCGTCGTGAAACCCCTGGAGTTGCCAACTGGACAGCTCAAGAACCACGGTGTCGCTGGCCTCGGCCTGTTCCAGCAATGGGAGCGTCGCACATCCCATGATGTTGCCTGCCAGGAATGCCGCGCTGCCCCGCACGGGAAAGAATCTGGTGCACGAGGATGGTGGTCGTGGTCTTCCCGCGGGTTCCGGTAACACCGACCACACGCCCCCGAAAGTGTTTACAGAAAAGACTCTCGTCCATCTCTACCGGAACACCCCGGTCTGATGCCATCTGCAGATAGGGCGACCCACGCGGCACATCCGCGTTGCGCAGGATCATGTCCGCATCCAAGAAGTCCGCGGGATCGTGTTTCCCGAGGCGAAGCTTTACAGGGAGCCCATCGAGGCGCTTCAGCGATGGGGCGAGTTGGTCGGCATTCTTCAGATCCGTGACGGTCACACGCGCGCCACAGCGAACCAAGAACAAGGTGTCTCCCAAACCTCGGCCCAGTAGACCGAGGCCCATGACGGTAATTTTCTTACCTGCAAACAGCTCGCGGGGATCTGGCATGAACTCCTCTCCGTACGCTCCGGAATGACACACCGAGGAACACCGCCCTCATGGTTGAGTGTGGACGCCCCTGGCACGGCCTTCACCGAGGACCCGCACGACCCGTCTTTCAGCTAAGGTGCGACAAGTCCTGCGTTTCTTCATCAGTAGAGACGTCTCCTCTCAACACGGGCTCTGAGATCGCGGGCGAAGTCTGTGGAGAGTACGTGGAAGGAATCCCCCCGCAACGAGGACAGATTTCAATCGGAGCTTTATGATCAAACCCGCAGTACGGGCACACGGTCACGGCGGTTTCACTCTGTTCGTTGCCCTCGGAAAGCCTCATGATCTCGCTGTCGAGTGAAATGACGAGGCTGGCCATCTGCCGGACCACCGTATGCAGCATCTTAAGCTGTAAGAGCGGGTCGAGTTCCTTGAACAAGAGGGCATTGATTTGGAGCAGCTTGCAGTCCTCTTGAGCCACTACGCCTGCCGAGCGTTTCTGCCGGGCAAACGCGCCGATTTCGCCAAAACACGCACCAGGCAGGAAATCCGAGATCACTCGGGATCTCTTAATCACTCTCACATTGCCTTCCAGGAGCACGAAAAAATTTGAGTCCGTCTCGTTTTCCCTGATGATGTGCTCACCCGCGTGACGGGTGACAAAATCCCCTGCTTTTACGAGTTCCTGAATTTCCTGGTCGGAAAAAGAGGGAGAACAGTTCGAATTTCTTGAGTCTTCCCACCATCTCCCCATTGACCACGATGCCTTCGTGCATGCCCATCTTGAGGCATTGCTTAAGCGCGTCGGCCAGCTCCTTGGCAGAAGGGAACCGTCTGGAAGGCGATTTTTCCAAACAGCGCTGCACGATCCGGTCAACCCCTTCAGGAACCTCCGGATTGATCCTTCCGGGAGGCGGAGGACAATCCGTACATATCTTTGACAGGGTATCCTTGGAAGTAACACCTTTGAACGGGGTCTGCCTTGTCAGTAGCTCAAAAAGGACTACCCCGAGTTGATAGATGTCCACCCGGTGATCCTGTTCCCTCATCAATACCTGTTCCGGGGCCATGAATCGCGATGATCCTACCAGGGTGGGACGCTGACGCCTCAGGTTCCTGCGAAACCTCGCGATGCCGAAATCGGTGATTTTGGGCACCCCCTGATGGGAAATGATGATGTTTTCGGGCTTGATGTCGCGATGAATCACCCCTTTGGAGTGAGCATAGTCCAGGGACAGGGCAAGTTCGTACACGAGTTCCAGTGCCTTCTCGATACTGAACTGATTCATGCGTTGGTGAGCCAGCAACGTCTTCCCATACACGAATTCCATGACCATATAGAGCAAGTCCTTCTTCTTGCCCACGTCGTAGATGACCACAATGTTCGGATGGAGGAGAGAGCCCGCAGTGCGGGTCTCTAAGAAGAAATCACGCACGATCTTCTGGCGCCTGATCTCCGACACAGACTCCATGGAAAACACCTTGATGGCTACCGGCCTGCGGATGAGCCTGTCCATGGCAAGGTATACCTTGCCCATGCCGCCCTCACCGACAGAGCGGATGACGTCGTAACGCTTAATCCTCCTTAGTTTGGTAGCATTGGGATCGCCTTCCATTTACCGCTCACCGAAATGCGTAGTAGTGGCCAGGGTCCTCGATTGGCGAAAGGTTGGTGTTCTCACCGTGCCTGCAACCCGCCCCGCAAAAAGACTGCCACCGATTGACTTCCTGCTCGCTCGGACAGGTCCGAAAACAGGGACTTTGCCAGTCGGGGTCCGAAGAAGTGATCCGAACAGGTCCTCGACTGCACACGAATTTCTGCACATGCGGTTTCCCGCCTGAACCACGCACAATTCCCTGAATCTCCGCGCTTACAGTTCGGACAGAATTGTCGGACCATTTTCGGTGATGGCCACCGAATGCTCGAAATGCGCGGAAAGTCTCCCGTCAGCAGTCACTACTGTCCATTCATCAGCCAGGAGATTGATTCGCCACGTGCCCTCATTGACCATAGGTTCCAGAGCCAAGACCATTCCGGCCTGAAGACGTGGATTCCAACCGCCCGCCTTATAGTTAGGAATTTGAGGCGGCTCGTGCATCTTCCTGCCTATGCCGTGCCCCACAAAGTCGCGCACCACGGAAAAACCATTCGACTCCACGTGGGTCTGGACCGCGCCGGAAATGTCGTACAGGCGATTGCCCTCCACCGCCTTTTCGATGCCCTTATACAGTGATTCACGGGTCACTCTGAGGAGTTTGGTCGCCTCCTCCGAGATGGTGCCTACCGGATAGGTCCGTGCTGCGTCCCCCACAAATCCTTTGCACACGACCCCCACATCCACACCCACGATATCGCCGTCCTTCAGCACACGAGGGCCTGGAATGCCGTGTACCACCTCCTCATTGACCGAGGAGCAGATGGAAGCAGGGTACGGCTTCTGGTTTCTCATCTGGTATCCTTTGAAAGCTGCTTTGGCCTTAGCCTTGGCGATCAGTCTTTCCGCGAGCGCGTCCAACTCCCCCGTGGTGACGCCAGGTCGTATCATCTCCCCTATTTCTTGAAGAATTTCAGCCACTATATGATTGGCTTCCCGCATTATTTCGATTTCGCGCAGTGTCTTGAGTATGATCATCCCGGCTTTCACGAGTTTCGCCTGCCTTTCGCACGTGTCACTGATTTATTCCCTGGAACATTATACCATAAGAATATCAGAGAGTTTTGAGGGAAAACACCCTAGTGCATAGAAAACATGATTCGTGAGAGTTGTTATCTCGAAAACACCGCAAGTACCTACGAGTCCCGCCCATGGGACATTGACCGCTGTGCAAATCGTCTACCGCGGATGCTCCCGCCCATGGGCAGTGGGCTGAGCGATTCGGGTCGGTCGTTGCACCGGGGTCGTAACTATGGCTGAGCGTACCCGCAGGTGCTTCTCTTCGAGGGCCCGTACACGGTCCCTCAATTGTGCGGCCTTCTCGAATTCTAGGTCCCGGGCAGCCTCGAACATCTGTTTCGTGAGGTCCTGGATGTATTTCTTGATCTTATCCATCGGCACATCAGGCAGGTCTTCTTCTTCCTTTTCGATGGTGACGTAGTCCTGCTCCGCGAGTGAAGAGAGCACATCGCCAATACTCTTCCGAATGGTCTCGGGGGTGATGTGATTCTGCCGATTGAATTCCATCTGAATAGCGCGGCGCCGCGAGGTTTCATCGAGCGCGCTGCGGATCGAGTCTGTAATGCGGTCCGCGTAGATGATAACGGTTCCATCCACGTTGCGCGCTGCCCGGCCTGCGGTCTGAATGAGGGATCGTTGTGACCTGAGAAAACCCTCTTTGTCTCCGTCCAGGATAGCGACAAGGGACACTTCGGGGATGTCCAGCCCTTCGCGAAGGAGGTTGATCCCTACGAGCACGTCGAATTCGCCAAGCCGCAGGTCTCTGATGATTTCCATCCTTTCGATGGTCTTGATTTCCGAGTGCAGATATCTCACCTGCACTCCAAGACTGCTGTAATATTCGGTGAGGTCCTCGGCCATCCTCTTGGTGAGCGTGGTCACCAGGACACGCTGATCGGTCTCCACTCTCCCGCGAATCTCGTGCAACAGGTCGTCCACCTGATTGGACGCGGGTCGCAGCTCGATCACCGGATCCATCAGTCCTGTCGGCCGGATGATCTGCTGAACAGGGGGAGCTTGGGCTATGCTCAGCTCGTACGGTCCGGGCGTGGCAGATACGTACACTACCTGGTTCACATGGGACTCGAACTCCTCGAAAGTGAGTGGCCGGTTGTCCAGCGCGGCTGGGAAGGCGGAAACCGTATTCCACGAGGGTCTGTTTCCGGGAACGGTCGCCCTTGTACATTCCTCCGAGCTGCGGGGTGGTCACGTGCGATTCGTCGAGGAAGAACAATGAGTCGTCGGGAAAGTATTCCAGCAAGGTCGGAGGAGGCTCGCCGGGATTGCGTCCGGTGAGGTACCGTGAGTAATTCTCGATGCCGCTGCAATACCCCATTTCCTTGAGCATCTCCATGTCGAAGCGCTGTCCTCTCTTCAATTCGCTGGGCCTCGATAAACTTGTTCCGGGTTCTGAAGTGCTCAACCCGTTCCTTCATCTCCTCGAGAATCATGTCCACGGACTGCAAAAGCCGCG
Organism: uncultured delta proteobacterium; assembly: GCA_963760985.1. Taxonomy (GTDB): domain Bacteria; phylum Desulfobacterota; class Desulfomonilia; order Desulfomonilales; family Desulfomonilaceae; genus JACRDG01. The sequence continues at coordinate 576,608 of CAVXFM010000010.1, forward strand.
AGCGTTCCGTCACATAGTGACTCGCGGGATAAATCGCGACCTTCTCCATTGAGCGAAGGACCTTGCCCCGCAGAGGATCAATTTCGTAGATGCCGTCCACCGTGTCCCCGAAAAATTCGATGCGCACCGCCAGGGTTTCTTCGTACGCGGGAAACACTTCGACCACATCCCCTCGCACACGGAACGTGCCGCGATGGAAATCGATGTCGTTCCGTTCGGTACTGGATCTCGATGAGTTTCCTGAGTACCGCGTCCCTGTCGCTTTCCTGATTGCTGATGAGGTGGACGAGCATATTGTGGTACGCCTCAGGCGATCCGAGGCCGTAAATGCACGAAACCGAGGCAACAATAATGACGTCCTGCCGTTCCAAGAGGGACCGGGTGGCCGAATGCCTCATTTTGTCGATGGCTTCGTTGATGCTCGAGTCTTTTTCCACGAACGTATCGCTCTGCGGGATGTACGCTTCCGGCTGATAGTAGTCGTAGTACGCAGACGAAATATTCCACCGCATTGTGGGGAAAGAGGCTCTTGAATTCGTTGAAGAGCTGTGCCGCGAGGGTCTTGTTGGGCGCCAAAATGAGAGAGGGCTTGCCTGTGCGGGCTATGACGTTGGCCATGGTGTACGTCTTACCCGATCCGGTTACTCCCACGAGCACCTGATGTTTCAGTCCCTCTTCAACCCCGCGGGTCAGCGCGTCGATGGCCTCTGGCTGGTCTCCACGTGGGACAAAGTCGGATACGAGCTGGAACACGGACATAGGCCGGTGACAAAGCTCCTCTTGCCTTGCTGCGATCACGCCGCAGATCCGTGGCGAGGCTATTTCAGTGTCGGATCGATAATCCTCAGAGATTGATGCACTTTCTTGATGACCGGTTCAAGGTTCTTGAATCCCCACGGTCGATCCGAAATGGTCATTTGGAGACATCCGTACCGGGCCACATAATACTGCACCAGTTGGACGAGTTGGGTGCCCTTTTTATCCCGGAAGGACACGACCACGTATCCCTGAGAACCGGGAAGTCCCTCCAGTTTCCCCTCTCCGAGGACGGAGACATCCTTGTTTTCCTTTTTCAATTCTTTCTTAGCGCGGTCAGCAGATCCTGAGCTGTGCGACCGGGTTTGTTCTTGCGCCTCTCGATGTACACGGAAATCCTAAACGACGCACCAGGGTGAAAAACCTGAACCTCATCCGGGCCGATCGATTTCACCTTCATGGTACCCGGGTAATCGAAAAGAAAACGCCTTCCAGGGTCGGTGGACCGTGTGGACGCTGCTTCGACCGAGGCTGCGTGCGCGATCGGTCCTCCACCCTCCCGCGATGGCCAGGACGAGAACCACTGCCAGAGCAACCGTCGTACGCACGTGGTCAACACACATTCAAATGCTCCTCGTCATCACATCGGATCTCGCGTCAAAGGCTGCCGCAGAGGACCCTCACGGGCTTTCAAAACCCCAGGGACCGTCATCTTCCTTATCCCGATCCCTTTCACGGATTCTTTCTCCTGGAGAGCGACTCGTTTTTTTGGGGGGAGAAGGCCGCGGTTTGACGGAGTACTCGCCCAATGCCTTTGCACACCGGGTACACCGCGAGCTCGACACCTCGTTGTAACGCGCTACGAAACTGGGCTGCAGGCTCGGATTCTTTCGAACGACGCGAGTTCTTCGAGCTCCTTGTTGTCCAAAGTACGTAACAGGTGGGCGTAGGATGTGAGCGCTGTTTCGTGAGGTACTTTTCTCTTCTGCGTGAATCTCCTTTTCGATCAGCGAGATCTTTCTCCGCGTCTCTTCAGCGTGAGCCGCTTGAGGCCCTGCGGTCGAAGACCCGTCTACCAGCCCTCGAATGACGGTGCTCAAGAACCGTTCATTACCTTCCGACACACGCTGGGCCCTTATGATCCGCTTGAGCAGCTCGATTCTCGGTTCCTTGAGTGTGAGGAAATGGGACCGGCCCTCGCGAACTCGTTTTAGCACGGAGGACTCGAGGGCCGATTGCTGTGCTCTCCCGACCTTCTTTCCCACTTTGGAATCGAAGAAGTGCGTCACTTGTTCCAGAGCGTCTCCATGCAACGATGCCCGGACCTCCGAATGCACCACTGAGAGAAGAACGTCTTGCCCCGCGGTTTTCTTGAGGAACGCTGCTGCCCCGGCTTTTGACTTCTTATCCTCAAACGCGTCCTCCGGAATCGTTGACAGGATCGCCTGACCCAGGTGTTCCAGTTGTCCGTCAATTCCCGATGCCTTGAGTGCCTTGTCGATACGCAGGTCTGTCTCATCGGCCATTGCCTGGGCCGCGATGAGGCAGACCAAGACAATGACCAAAGGTGTCATCAGAAGCGCTGCCCGTAACAGGGCTTGCGCTGCCGGTCTGGAAGAAGGGTACCTGAGATGGGTTTCACACGCATGATGTATCAAAGGTCGTGAAATTCAGGAGGGACTTCTCGCAATTGACCGTCATCGCCCACAGGCACGAGCGTGACCGTTGCAGTGATGAGATAATCCCTGGGCTGGCCCTTCTTGAGGACGATTTGCTTGGCAACTACCCGGAATCGGGTCGTGTGTTCAATCCACGTGCGGACCACCAGGGAGTCGCCCAGTCGCGCGGGAGAATGAAAAACGATCTCCATCTTGTACACCATGAACATGTACCCGCGGTTGTGATAATCCACTACGCCGCTCAAACGGTCATCGACATATTCGGTGCGAGCCCGCTCCAGGTACTTCAGGTAGTTCGCGTGGTACACGACGCCCATGCAATCCGTATCCTCGTAATAGACTTTGCATTCCGAAGATGCGCTCGACCGGGGGCGCTGAATTCCTCTCAGGGGGTGTCATGGGTTTCTTTATCCTCCAGAGCCGAGAAAAACTCCGGTTTCTCGTGAACTCCATGGAATCTGACGCGTCGGCATGAACAGGCCCGAGCCGAGCCGACCGACCCCGCATGTTAGCACATTCGATCCTTACACGGAATCGCCACACGACATTTGACTGGTGGACGGGCAGGAGCTTGTGTATAATGCAGAGTTTAGCCGCCGATCCCCGAGTTCGGCACTCTGGCATTATGAGGTGTTTCGTATGCGCGTGGGAGTAATAGGGGCCGGGTACGTAGGACTGGTCACAGGAACCTGCTTTGCGGAAATGGGCAATGACGTCACCATTATGGACGTGGATGACGCGAAGATCCGCAGTTTAACCGAAGGAAAGGTTCCCATATACGAGCCGGGCTTGGAACAACTGATTTCGAGGAATGTGGCGGAAAAGCGTTTGCACTTTACCGGTGACCTGCAGTCCACCATACAGCGATCCCTGATCAATTTCATCGCAGTAGGCACGCCTCCTGACGAAGATGGTTCCGCAGACCTCTCCGCGGTCTTTTCCGTGGCCCATGCCATAGGCGAGGCGATAGACACGTACAAGATCATTGTCACGAAAAGCACCGTGCCCGTGGGTACGACAATGAAGGTCAAAGAAATCCTCGCTCAGCACACGAGCCACCCATTTGACGTGGCGTCCAACCCGGAGTTCTTGAAGGAAGGCAATGCCATCGATGATTGCATGAAGCCGGATCGCGTCGTGGTCGGGGTGGATGACGTGCGTGTCGGGGAGATCCTCAAGGAGCTGTATAGCCCCTTTGTACGCACGGGGAAGCCGATTCTCGTCATGGATATCGCGTCGTCGGAGATGACCAAATACGCGGCCAACGGGCTGTTGGCAGCCAAGATATCCTTTATGAACGAATTGGCGCGGCTTTGCGAGCAGGTGGGAGCGAACATCGAAATGGTACGCGGCGGCATAGGTTCTGACCCTCGGATCGGCTCTCAATTCCTTTTTGCAGGCATCGGGTACGGCGGCTCCTGCTTCCCCAAAGATGTGGATGCGCTTGCACGCACGGGCGCGCAGGCCGGGGTCCCTCTCACCATCCTGGAGGCGGTCCAGCAGGCCAACAAGCTTCAGAGAACGCATTTTGTGGAGAAGATACGGAAGCACTATGGAAACGAATCCATCCAAGGGAAGCTCTTCGCGATGTGGGGATTGAGCTTCAAGCCCCGGACCTGACGACATCCGGGAAGCGCCTGCTCTGGACGTGATCAGTGCTCTGCTGGAAAATGGCGCACGAGTCAGGGTATTCGATCCGGTGGCCATGGAGAACACCGGTCAAATCTTTGGTGATTCCATCGAATATGCTCCGGGGAATTACGAATGCCTCGAAGGCGCGAACGCGTTGATCATTGTGACCGAGTGGAACGTGTTCCGTTATCCCGATTGGGAGAAGATGAAGGAACTGCTCATCGAGCCCGTGGTTTTTGACGGCCGGAACCTGTACGATCCCAGGAGGATGGCTACCCGAGGGTTCACCTATTACAGCATCGGCAGGTAGGTTTTTGCTTTCACACCCATTCGCACTGGTGCGCGGAGTGGCGAAGGGCAAACGCCCACGACATGGGAGCATGCTCACCCGGCAAATCCGCAGCGGAGGCACGGGGGCTTCTTGTCCCGGTTCGCGTGTCGGTGCACACGGATATCAGGGTTCACTCTCCAGGGACTTCCAGGTCTTCGAGTTCCGGCAGAGGGGGGAGGGCCGTGAGATCAGGGAGTCCGAAGACCTCCAGAAACCGTTTGGAGGTCCCGTACAATAGGGGCCGACCGGCCACATCCTTACGACCGACCACAGTAATGAGATCGCGCTCGATCAGGCTCTTGAGCGCGCCGGAGCTTTCCACCCCCCGGATTTGTTCGATGCGGGTCTTGGTGATGGGCTGATTGTACGCAATGATGGACAGTATCTCCAGAGCGGCCCGGCTGAGCCGCGATGGTTTGATTTTCTTAATTTCAAGGATCCAGGGTGCAACCTCAGGCAAGGACCTGAACTGATAGCCACCGGCAATCTTGGTCAACACGAAACCCCTGGATCTACGCCGATACTCCTCCTCAAGGTCGTCGAGCACCGCTTGCACCGTCTCGTCCGTAGCCGCGTCAATCACGCGCACAAGGGCTTCCTTTGTCACAGGTTCCTGAAGGGTGAAGATCAAACCTTCCACCACGGATTTAAGGAGTTCACGATCCAATTGCGTGCACCGTGTGATCGTTCATTTTTCTTGGCACCCCCTCACTCACAGTGGGCTGCCGTTGCTCAGCCGTTGCGCATCGAAGCAACGCTCCTCATGAATAACGGGTCCGCCGGGTGTCTCTGGAGCCCAACCAGGCCGTGCCATCCGACATAGCAGACACATCTGGTGAAACAGGCGAGCCCGATGTCACAAAAATGTCATTCTTCACGCGCAACAGTATGTGCAGTGGAGTCTTTCATACCACGATGCGAATTGTCGATCAATCAGGCTGGCTGAGTCAGGACACGCGATCTCGTGCTTGATAGAGTGCCGTTTTGTGGTAGAATACGCCCGCGATGAAAACGACATGTCATCATCTCCCACAAAGGAATGCCTATGAAGTCTATGGAAGACAACCCCGCGGGTATCACCAAAGCAGATATTATTGTGGGAATCCCTTCATACAATGAAGCCTCGCTCATTTCTTTCCCCACGCAGCAGGCCGATAAAGGTCTGACCAAGTACTTCGGCGATTTTTCCGCAGCGATCATCAACTGCGACAATCACTCGCCGGATGATACCCGGCGGGCTTTCATGGAGACTCCCACTAGTACACCGAAGATCTATATCTCGACCGAGGAAGGGGTCCTGGGTAAGGGCAACAACGTCCGAAATCTGTTCGGAAAGGCGGTGGAACTCTCTGCCAGGGCGGTGGTGGTAATCGACGCGGACCTCAAGAGCGTGACTCCACTGTGGATACGAAACCTCGCTGAGCCCTTGTTGGAAGATTACCAATTTGTCGCTCCATTGTATGTCCGCCACAAATATGATGGTTTTATCACGAATAACATTGCCTATCCTCTTACGCGGCTGTGTACGGACGCCGCATTCGTCAGCCCATCGGAGGAGACTACGGCTTTTCCGGCCAGTTGGCGCAGAGTTTCGCAGAATCGGAAACCTGGAACGAAAAAGTGTCGAAATACGGAGTGGATATATGGATGTCCACGTTGGCGATGAAAAGCGGAGGAGCAGTTATCCAGTCCTTCATGGGACGACCGAAAATTCACCGGGCAAAAGATCCGACTGAAGAATTGGAGCATCTGTTTCGGGACGTGGTAATCACCATTTTCGATTTGATGTGCAGTTTTGACGGGTTTCTGGAAGAACGTCAAATGGAGCAGACCCACTGCCGTATTTGGTTTCGGCATGGGGGACGTGGAATTACCCCCCGTCGTGGAGGTGGATACCAAGAGGCTGTGGGCTGCGTTCCATTCCGGAGTCCACACCAATTGGGAAATGTACACGGGGGTCATCAACACCCCGAACCTGAATAAGTTGGAAGAGGTGGCCGGATTGCCCCAAGAGGGGTTCGAATTTCCGACCGGCCTCTGGGCCAAGGTACTGTGTACGATTTCGCCGTAGCTTATAAGAAACAGGTGATCCCCAGGGATGAGCTGATTTCCCGTCTCATGCCCCTATACCAGGGAAAAACCCTGTCCTTCGTCGTGGAAACGCAGGCCATGAATACCCAGCAGGTCGAGGAATTCCTCGAGGACCAGTGCTTGCAGTTTGAAAAGAGCAAACCATATCTCGTGGAATGCTGGTTCTCGGACTGATTCCGGGTAAGTACCCCAACCAAGACCAAAGGAGTCAGAAATGGCGAAGATTCTGATAGTGGATGACGAAGAAGGAATTCGGATGCTCTACTCGATGGAACTCCAAGACGAGGGATACGATGTGGTCACCCTTCCGGACGGCAGAGATCTCCTGCAGGTAGTGGATACGGAACAACCGGACTGCATTGTCCTGGATATCAAGATGCGGGAATTCAACGGCCTCGACCTTCTTCAACAGCTCCGCAAGAAATATTACAACCTCCCCGTAATTCTGAATTCGGCCTACTCCAGCTTCAAGGTCGACTTAAAGGCGGTGGCCGCTGATTACTACGTGGTGAAAAGTTCGGACCTGCGTGAACTCAAAGAAAAACTGAGAGTGGCGCTGGAAACGAGCATTCCGAGAGAGTGACGCGGTCGACCGGCCGAGGGTGGAGCGGGGGGCTCACGCGGTTTCCGGGTCATGAAGGACCGTCTTCATGACTTGGGTTCGGGGCTCTCAGCACTTGTCCGTTGCGTTTTGTGTGATCGGGCCCCCGCGGGAGGCGAGCATGCCCCTGATCTGCATGGAACAACTGACCAAGGTCTACATGGCCGGAGCAATTGAGGTCCCGGCCCTGAAAGCAGTGAGCCTCGTCATCGAGGCGGGTGAGTTCCTCTCTATCATGGGGCCGTCAGGTTCTGGCAAGTCGACGCTCATGAACATTGTCGGTTGCCTCGATGTGCCTTCATCCGGTCGGTACGTTTCGCAGGAGACGACGTGTCGTCCCTTGATCGCGATCAGCGAGCCGAACTGAGAAACAAGAAAATCGGCTTTGTCTTTCAAGGCTTCAATTTGCTCCCCCGCATCAATGCGTTGCAGAATGTGGAACTTCCCCTGATCTACGGCAATGTCAAGCTCGCGCTGAGACGGAAGAGGGCTGAAGACGCACTCGTGCTGGTGGGACTGGCCGATCGGACCCATCATCTTCCCTCGCAACTGTCAGGTGGCCAGCAACAGCGAGTGGCTATTGCACGGGCTCTGGTAAACGATCCTGAGATCATCCTCGCGGACGAACCTACCGGAAACCTCGATACCCGCACCAGCGCCGAACTGATGCACGTGTTCAGAAATCTCAACCGCGATCGACACATCACCTTTGTCATGGTGACCCACGACCCGGAAGTTGCGAACCTTACCGATCGGGTGATCCATATCCGGGACGGTGAAATCGAAGGCGACCAGCGCAAACACGATCCGGACGACACATGCGTCTGCAACTGACGTCTTTAACCTATGAGCCACCTGTTGTCCCGCGTTGAACCGCCCTTACAGGGAGCCAACTTGCGATGATCCCCAGAATTCGACTCGTGCAAATAAAGAATTACAAGAGTTTAGCCGCGGTGTCGGTGGAACTGGAGCCCTTCACCGTATTCGTCGGTCCCAATGGCTCGGGAAAGAGTAACTTCTTTGACGCTCTCGCGTTTGTGCAGGAATGTCTTTCAGAATCGGTCGAACTGGCACTACGGCATCGAGGCGGAATCGAAGCGGTTCTGGGCAAGTACGTCTATGGCTTGCCGTCAGACATGACTTCGTTCGAGTCAAATCTGCCACCGACCAATATGGGCGTCCGACTAGTGATGGATCTTGCTGATGGCCTTTCTGCGGACTACACGTTCGAACTGAGACGGGGGAGCTGGGACACTTTCCAAGTGACTTATGAAAGGTGCCTCGTAAGAAAGTCTTCGGGAGACACCATACATTTCGAGGTCGTGGATGGAAGGTTCGTCCGGCAACTTCCTGGTGTCCAGCCCGTAGGTACTCTCTGACCGCCTGCAATTACCGCTGCTCGCCGGCATCAAGGACCTGAGACCGCTGTGGGACTTTCTTTGTGCGATGCGCGTGTATGCGATACGTCCTGAAAGCATACGTGAGTTGCAGAAACCGGATTCCGGTGAGTTTCTCAAGTCTGATGGCAGTAACGCTGCAGCGGTCCTGAGGAGAGTTGGACAGTTCACCACTCTTGAACCGAATGTGCTCGGTACGATAACTCGACTGCTGTCCCACGTTGCCGAGGGAATCACAGCGGTGTTCAATCAGCCAGCCGGAGCGCTGGAAACCGTGTCGTTCAGGCAGGACATAGGCTCTTCAAGACCTGTTGCCTTCGATGCCCTGAACATGTCTGACGGCACCTTGCGGGTTTTGGGTCTCTTGCTGGCGGTTTTCCAACCGTTGCCCAAGGTGGTGGGAATCGAAGAGCCGGAAGCCACGGTCCACCCCACGATTGCCGAAATGATTATGGAAGTCCTTATGGACGCGGCAGAAGAAAAGCAAGTCCTTATCACCACCCATAGCCCGGATCTTCTGGATCAAAAGGAGCTCAAAGATCACCAGATCAGGGTGGTGGCTTTGCGCAAGGGGAGAACCGTGATTGCGCCCATGTCACAAGGCGACAGGCAAGCCATCAGGGAGCGGCTGTACCACGCCAGGGGAACTCCTGCGGATAGGCGAACTGAATGCGGATAAAACCGCTGCTGCCGAAGCTTCAGAAGAAATTGATCTGTTCGGTGACCCTTTCCCGATTTCGGATGGAAAATGATGAGTCGCTCGATTCTCGCTATCGTAGAAGGTCAGTCCGAAGAGGTTTCCGTGCCGGCCCTGTTGCGCCGCGTACTGCAAGAGAAGATGCAGGTTTTTGATGTGCAGGTGCCGGAACCCTTTTGGCTGAAACGCGGTAAGGTGGTTAAGCGGGGCGAACTGGAAAGGGCTGTCAAACAGGGGCTGCGGACTCGGGCTAACGTGGCAGCGGTGCTCGTGATCATGGACGCGGACGACGACTGCCCAGCGGAACTTGCTCCTCAACTTCTGCTACGAGCACAAAGCGAGACCGGTTTGCCTGTGTCCGTAGTCCTTGCCAAAAGGGAGTTTGAGGCGTGGTTCCTGGGATGCTTGGAGTCGTACCGGGGCTTTCAAGGAATCCCGGCCGACGCGGTCGCACCCAAAGACCCTGAAGATGACGACGCGAAAGGCGCGCTCAAAAGGATTACCCGTGGGGCGAAATACAATACAGTAGCGGACCAGGTAAGGTTTGTGGAAAAGATGGATTTGGACCTGTGTCGCGAGCGGTGTCCTTCGTTTGCAAAGCTGCTTCGTGACTTGGAAAGCCTGGTCAACGCGATGGCCGCTTCATAAGCTCTTGCAAAGTTGTGTCAATTGGCTGAATCTATTACCCGACCCATGTCAACGAGGAGTCACCTTGTGCCTCGAAGAACAACTGGGTGAGAAACATGAGGGGCCCCCTGAAAGCCCGTGGAGTTTCGCGAGCATTCCGGGAGCGAGATTTTCAAGAATGTGCGATATGAAGGAGCCAAGCAAGACCATTCGACGCTGCTGATCAAGGCATCTACCAGTTGCCAAGAGTTCCGACCGAATGGTTCCTGCTCTTGCAAAGTGGCGGCGGGCCTCCTGAACGGAGATTCGACGGCTTCGCGTCGCTCGAAGTGAAGGTGGCTCCCGACACCCAAGATGAATCAGACGGACAAAAGTCTTCGCCATCAGTATAATTCTGACAGGCTCGCGAGGGACCGAGAGGTTTTTCAATGAACGAAAAGAACGCACACGCGGACCACGCCGCGCACACGATGCCCCACGCAAGGGGACCCGTGACCTATTCCACGGACCCTGCGGATTTCACGTACATGAGAAAGAATGTCCCGTGCCAGGCCGCGTGTCCTGCATATACCAACGTGCCCGCGTATATACGCAGCGTGTACAAAGGTCGGCACAGTCATTCGTACGAATTGAATCGCATCGTCAATATGTTTCCGGGCGTGCTGGGGCGCGTCTGTTCGAGACCGTGCGAGACCATGTGTCGCCACGGCGAGTCTGAGCTAGGCAGACCGGTGAACATCTGTCACCTGAAACGCACTGCCGCGGATTACAAGGAGCCGGGCCACATATACTTGGAACAGCTTTTCGCACCGCTTGGCAAGAGAGTCTGCATTGTGGGAGCCGGACCCGCGGGACTGTCTGCTGCCCACGACCTGTCGGTGATCGGTTTTGAGGTCACGGTCCTGGAGGCGTTCCACGAACCCGGAGGAATGCTCGCGTACGGCATCCCCGAGTTCAGGCTTCCGCGAGAAATCCTGAACGCGGAAATTGACGCGATACTCCGGCTCGGCGTGACGCTCAAGACCGGTGTGAAGGTCGGTGACGCCGTGTCCGTTGACGAGTTACTCATGCAGTACGACGCGGTCTTGCTCGCGGCGGGATGTTACGTGTCTCGGCGGCTCGATGTAGCTGGGGAGGATTTGCCCGGGGTATTTCAGGGCTTGGACTTTGTGGTGGATGTGGCGTCAGGCAAGCCTCCTGTCTTGGACAAGCGTGTGCTCGTCCTGGGCGCGGGTTTTACCGCGTTTGACTGCGCTCGGCTGGCTCTGCGGTTGGGCGCGCAGGACGTGGCCATCTGCATTCGCGGGACCGAGAGTGAGCTTCGCGTCACCGAAGAGGAGATCCACGAGGCCAAGCGCGAAGGGGTGATCATCAACGCGTTGATGACTTCTCATCGGCTCGTGAAGAAGGACGATCGATTATCAGGAGTAGAGTTTGTGCGCACTCGCCTGGGAGACCGACTTCCCAATGGCCGCAGGGAGATTCTTCCCATAGAAGGGAGCGAATTCACGGTTCCCGCGAACACGGTCATCGTGGCGATAGGGCAAGGAGCGGAGCCGATTCCTATTGCAGGAGACACCGACACGCGCGGGGTGATCAAAGGTGACGCAAAGACCCACCGCACTTCCGTGCCTGGGCTCTATGTGGCGGGTGATTTCATGACCGGCCCTACCACGGTCATTGAGGCTGTTGCCAGCGGGAGGCGAGCTGCGGAGCGGATTGCCGGCGATCTCACGGGAAAAGTGTTCCGAGAATGGGCAGTCCGAGTGGAGGAAGCTCAGGCAACGGACCGAATCCGTGCGTGGGACTATCTCCCGCGACAAGAAATGCCCACCGTGCTGCCTACGGTCGAGCGGCTTGCCAACGCGGACCGTGAGGTGGAACTGGGGTACGGACTTGAGGAGGCGCACGAGGAATCCAAACGTTGCTACCTGTGTTACCTCCATTATGAAATAGACATCAACGCGTGCATCTATTGCCGTTACTGCATTGACGTGGCCCCTCGGGACTGTATCAAACTGGTCGAGGATGTGGTCGTGGACGAAGACGGCGCAATCTCGGAACTCGTGCAGACCAAGAACTGGCGAAACGTAAGTGCCGTGGTGATTGACAACACCCGGTGCATCCGCTGCGGCGAGTGTGTGCGGGTATGTCCGATGGATTGTATATCAGTTTCAAAGGTAGAGCTGGTGCAGCGGATGCTCGAGACAGAGAGGAAATAATGTCTGAAGGACACTGTGTCATCATAGGAAACGGTCCTGCGGCCAACGAGGCCGCACGAACCCTGAGAGAGAAGGCCCCTGACCTTCGCGTTACTCTCATCGGACAAGAACCGGTGGGTTACTACAAGCCGCATCTTCTCCCGGAATATGTCGCGGGAAGCATTCCCGAGAAGGACCTCTACGTAGACCCCGTGAATTTCTATAAAGAGAAAAGTATTGGTCTCAGACTGGGGCAAAGGGTAGTGGACGTAGATTTCACCCGGCGGCATGTCGTCCTGGAGCACAAAGAGGTGGTCCCCTTCGACGGGTTGATCATTGCGGTGGGAGGCACGCCGAGGATCCCGGAACCCTTGGAGCGGTTCGCGGGCCTTATGCTCACGCTGAAAACCATAGCTGACGCAAGAGTCTGGATTGAGACGCTTTCTCGTACGGATTCGGGTACTCATTGTCGGGGGTGACCTGCCTTCGTTGGCATTGATAAAGGCGCTGAGGAGCATAGGCAAGAATGTGAGCTTTCTCCTCAATGATCAGTCCCTGTGGCCGCTTCGGCATGGCGATTCGGTACGGGAAAAGCTCTCTGAAGTCCTCACGTCCCGCGGAGTCGAGGTGCTCGACTCCCGGACGGTCAAGGGAGTGGAACGGATTTCCGCGACCGCCCTGGAGGTTCGTACCGAGAACCGCACAGTGAAAGTAGGCGCGATAGGGGCTTTCTACGGACTTGTTCCCAATGTGGGGTTTTTGAAAGGCACAGGACTGGACATCGAACGGGGCATTCTGGTGGACGAGTGTCTTCGCACGCGGTTTCCGCACGTGTACGCGGTAGGTGATTGCGCACAGGTGTATCATCCTGGTATCCGAGACTATTGGGTGTCTATTGGGTACGGCAACACGATCGGCCTGGGCAGGATTGCGGCCCTGAACCTCGCGGGGAGCACGGTGCGAGCTGACGTGGAACCTGAGAGCATCTTTCGCGTAGACGGAATCACCGCCAACGTTTCTTGGTGGATGGAGTTCTAGATGGCCAAAGTGGACATTACCGTGGAAGTGTGCGGCATGGCCGGGGACGGTACGATAGCTGCCGGCGGATTGCTCAACGAGGCCATGTCCCTCGGCGGATTTTCCGTCCTTGGGTTCGACTCGTACCCTGCGGAAATCCGGGGTTTCGGCCGCTGCGTTACCCGGTCGAGAATAGGCACGGAGGAGATCCTGGCCCTGGGGGATGAGACACACGTGCTTATTTCTCTGGACGACGAACAGTCGAGAAACACGGGTGCAGTCGCTGGCTCGTGACGCCGCGGTGTTTTTTGACAGCAAACCCCCCGTGTACAGAGACGAATCCCAGTCCCTTCCTGCTCAGGTTGAGCCGGGAACCACGTTGTACGCAATGCCGTTCACGGATCTGGCCGTAGCCGCGTCCGGCACGCCTCGCGGCAGGAATCTCGCTGCGCTCGGCGGGTTCGCCGCGGTATTCGGTGCGCCGAGAGGTCTGTTCCATGACGTGATCACCCGGAAGTTCAAGGCAAAGGGCGAGAAAGTGCTGGCCGCAAACATCAGCAGCTTTGATGCGGGTTTCAACTACGCGGTGGAGCAATTCGCCGAACGCCTGGTGCTCCTTTTTGTCGTATCCCAGCCGCTTGACGGTCCGCAAAAGGTCATGATGTCCGGGAATGCGGCGATAGGAAAGGCTGCTCTGGATGCGGGACTAAAACTTTATTTCGGGTATCCGATCACTCCTGCCACCCCGATCATGGAATTCCTCGCCACACATCTGCCGGAACGTGGGGGCCGCGTGGTGCAAATGGAAGACGAGATCTCGTCCATAGGCGCGGTCTTGGGGAGTTATTACGCGGGAACACGAGCCATGACCGCCACATCCGGTCCGGGGTTCGCTCTGATGACCGAACTCCTGGGACATGGGGTGATGGCCGAAATCCCCGCGGTGATCCTCAATGCGCAGCGCGGAGGTCCTTCCACGGGACTCCCCACCAAGACCGAGCAATCGGATCTCCACGCAGCAGTGTTCGGCGGACCGGGGGACTCGTGTCGCATCGTGGTGGCTCCGACCAATGTGGGCGAGTGCTATGAGTTCACCGTGAAAAGCTTTCAATGGGCCGAGAAATACCAGACGCCGGTAGTCGTTCTCACCGACTTCTATCTGGACAACCGAGTGGAAAACCTTCCCATGCCCGAAGCATCGGACCAAGACAAGGCAAATGGGAACGTCTTTCCCGAAAGGAGCGACCAGGGTGCGTACCTGAGGTACGCGGTAACGGAATCGGGGATTTCTCCTCGCTCTGTTCCTGGAATGGAGGGCTTCATGTATCCGGCAACGGGACTTGAGCACCTCGAGACGGGCGTGCCCGACTATTCCCCTGAAAACCACATGAAGATGTCGGCAAAACGCCATCGAAAAATATACGGCGCGCTCGACAGTCTTCCCGCACCCGTAGAATTCTCCGCAGGAGGTGCGCTGGACGTGGGCGTAATCGGATGGGGCTCCACGTTCGGGTCGGTGCTCGAGGCGGTGCGCATCGGTCAGGAAAAAGGGCTGAACGTGGGTGCGCTAAAGATCAGTACGCTATTCCCTTTCCATGCGGAACACATTCGCGCGTTCATGAAAAGATGCACGCATATCCTCATACCTGAGCTCAACTATCAAGGGCAACTGGCAAACCTCATCGGTAGCCTGGCCATGAAAGACGTGGTGCGGCTCAATAAAGTTACCGGGACTCCGTTTCCTCCCTCCGAGATTCTCGCGCACATGGAAGCGCTGGTCCACGCAGGTGTTGCATGAAGACTGCTGGCAGAATTGTTGCGGAAAAGATTAAGAACATCAGGGATGCCGAGACGTTCGATGCGCGATCCGGCGCGTTGCCCACATGGTGTCCTGGATGCGGTTATTTTGGCATCCATCACGGACTCACCGGCTGCATCAGGGAACTCGGAGTGCCGCGTCATCAGGTGGTCGTGGTTTCCGGAATCGGTTGTGCCGGACGGTACCCGTTTTTCAGCGATACGTACGGGCTCCATGCGGTTCACGGCCGCGCGTTGCCTGTGGCCACGGGAGTGAAACTGGCCAATCCTGAGCTTACCGTGTTCGCGGTAGGCGGAGACGGGGACGGACTGGCCATTGGCGGCGCACACCTCCCCCACATAGCCAGGCGGAACATCGATATCAATTATCTTCTTTTCGATAATTCCATCTATGGGCTGACAAAAGGCCAGCCTTCGCCGAGTTCTCCCACAGGGATGAAGAGCAAAGCCAGTCCCTTCGGCACCACCGACAGACCTCTCAACGCCACGCTCCTTGCTCTCACCTACGAAGCTTCTTTCATCGCGAGGCTTTTTGCAGGCGACCCTGGAGGAATCCAGCGGGCCCTGCTGGAAGGCGTCAGGCACAAAGGTTTCTCGATTTTTCACATCTATACGAGCTGTGTAACCTTTGATAAGTCCTTCAAGACCTGGGACAACCTCAAAAAATGGGTGCATCCTCTCCCTGACGGATACGACCCCACGGACCGAACAAAGGCCTATGACCAGGTCCTTAATGACGATTTCAGCATGGGTATCATTTACCGAAAACCCTGAGCGCGAGTAAGGGGGTAGCGGAGCCTTTAAGCTATCGAAATGACAGAAGCAAGCATGCGCGAGGTAGGTTGAGGGTATGGAATACCGTGAAGAGAGTGACACCATGGGGCCGGTGCAGGTGCCGGCCCCATGGCCCACTACGGAGCTCAAACCCAGAGGGCTGCAAATAACTTTGCGACCAGCGGTCTGACATTTCCTTCGTCCTTTATCAAGTCGCTGGGGATTATCAAAAAGAACGCGGCCATCGTGAATATGGAGCCTGGTCTCCTGCCACAGGAATTGGGGACGGCGATTGTGACTGCCGCGTCTGAGGTAGCTGCCGGCGCCCTTGATCATGAGTTCGTGGTGGACGTGTTCCAGACAGATTCCGGAACTTCCACCAACATGAACACCAACGAAGTGGTCGCGGGGCGTGCCAACGAGATCCTTACGGGAAAAAGAGCAGGAAAGTCGCCCGTCCACCCCAATGACCACGTGAACAAAGGGCAGTCCAGCAACGACGTGATTCCCACTGCCATCCATGTGGCTGCGCTGACCGCCATGCAAGGCACCCTGGTACCGGCCCTCGAAAAGCTCCGCGCGAGCCTGACCAGAAAATCCCAAGAGTTTGCCCACGTGAGAAAGATCGGACGGACGCACCTGCAAGACGCGGTGCCCATGACGTTGGGTAACGACTTCGGCGCGTACGCGAGACAGGTGGAGCGGGGAATCAGTAGGGTCAAGGCTGTGGAAGGTTCTCTCAGTGAACTGGCCTTCGGCGGTACTGCCGTGGGAAACGGTCTCAAAGCTCATCCGCAGTTCGCTGCGAAGGTGATAGCATTATTGCCAAGGAGACCGGCTGCCCGTTCAAAGAAGCGGTAGACCATTTTGAAGCGCAATCTGCACAGGATGCCGCGGTGGAAGCAAGCGGCGCGCTGAAGACTGTTGCCGTAGGTCTCGTGAAGATGGCCAATGACATCAGATGGCTTGCATCCGGCCCCCGGTGCGGTCTGGGAGAGATCAATCTGCCGTCGCTCCAGCCTGGGTCGTCGATCATGCCAGGCAAGGTCAATCCGGTCATTCCCGAAAGCGTGATTCAGGTGTGCGCTCACGTCATCGGCAATGATAGGGCCATCACGTTCGGGGGCCAGGGGGGAATATTCCAGCTCAACGTCATGTTGCCCCTGATTGCGTACACTCTGCTGCAATCCATAGATTTGCTTGCGACCGTGGCAGTACCGCTTTGCGGAAAAATGTGTGGACGGAATTACTGCGAATGAAGAAAAATGCCGCTCTTTTATCGAACAGAGTCTTGCCATGAGCACCGCTCTCGTGACCGCGATCGGCTATGAAAAGGCTGCAAGCCTCTCTAAAGAGGCATTTGCAAAAGGCAAGACTGTGCGAGAAGTCGCGCTGGCCAACAACGTACTTCCAGAGGACGAGATACACCGCATTCTCGACGACAGCGTCCAGGGGGCCTGACCCGAGCATCATAGTGGTTTCTGTGGAACGCCGATGTACAGGGGGCCTCGGTCTTCGTGTCCCCCTTTCAGGAAACCCTGAGGCCTTGATGTCTGATACCGTTTCGCCCACGCATGTATCAGCGGGGGCAGGGGGGGGACCTTCTTCGGTACGGACGACGCAGAGCCATCTCATCCCTTCGCTCGGCAGTTCCCCAGCCCCACGATCCTCCTCGTTTGCAAACGACTCGGTATGAAAATCGCGATGGGGGTGGCTCTCCGCGTCCCTGCGCCTCCATCTCAGCGGGGTGCAGAGCGACTTCACGCTCGGTCTCACGCGCACGGCGGATCTCTGTCACCGCGTACCCTCGCGAAGTGTCACCCGCGCCCTGCGCGAAATCATGACCTGAAGCGCGCTTGATCGCGGATGCGTGCCCGCGTGCAAGCCTCTCTGCGCGAAGAATAGAGACAAAAACAATCTGACGTTTCTCATAATTGTTTATTAAATGCTTGACTCACCACGCGCGGGATGATAGGAGCCCACATCCAGGGCGTGGCTGCTGCCCTGACGTTTCCCCTCTACGCCATTCGGCGTATGGATCCGTTTGTTCATTTCTGTTTGGCTTGCGGGTTTCCCCGTTGCAATGCTCAGGTGGAATCACCTGGTAAGATTTCATAGATGCGTGAAAAGGAGTTGTCCATGATTCAGAGCGGGATTCATGCCTCCGCGGAGCCTCTCCTGGAATCTCAGGATTTCGATCAGCACTATCGTTACGTGAAAAAACTCATCCAGGAACTCAAAGAGGAAAACCAGGCTTCCTTGAGGAGAGAGCTCTTTGGGGAGGATGAAGGCGACCTGACACTCGATAAGAAGCAAATGCAAGCATTGTTTCGCGTACTTCGCAAAGTGGAGCGCCACTACCGCGATTGTTGCATCGCTCCGATCCCCAAGGAATTGGAAGGATCGATCCGAAGTCGGGACGACTCTGAATGGCTGCCCTGGGAGATGGAGGCCATCGAAAAGGTAGACGCGTGGAGGGAAGAACTCAGGGAGAAGAAGCAAGAAGGGCGTCAGATGCTTCTCAAGGCCCTGGAGAAACTCCGAAAGGGAGAGAAAGTA
Source organism: uncultured delta proteobacterium (assembly GCA_963760985.1). Classification (GTDB taxonomy): domain Bacteria; phylum Desulfobacterota; class Desulfomonilia; order Desulfomonilales; family Desulfomonilaceae; genus JACRDG01. Next base: position 594,788 of record CAVXFM010000010.1, read on the forward strand.
TCCTGAGATTCTGTCGGCTCATGCCGCGTTTCCAGTGACATTCCCGAAATAGCACCGGGAGGGTAGCGAATGCCGTGCCTGTGGCGTGGCATTCGCTACCCTTCAGTGTGTACCGGATCTTACAAAAGCCCTCGCAAAACTCTTCTTGTGACGCAGAGAGCGTACCAGCTGGACGAGCACTGTGCCAGCCCCCCGCTTCGTCCCCCCGGGGACGGGAAACAACTCACGAACCCCACCGCCCCATAACGCCTTGCTCAGTGAAGAAGCCGAAATTACTGCAGGATTCAGGGCACATCATTTTGCCCGGATGTGCGATTCGCTCCGGCCTCTTTCCCTGCCGCCATACAAACCCCGTTCCGCGCGGAGCGATGCCTCGATATGTATAGGCATTTCGCAGAAAGTTTGATTTCCGCAGTCGCTTCAATTATATTCTCCCTTTAAATGTTCGATCGCGTAAGTAATGGGAGCTAGGATGGATCAGTTCAGACCGAGAGAAGATCCGAGCCCGGTCCGAGAAATAGAGAAAGGCCTGGAAGACCTTAAGGCAGCGTTGACGCAGTTCTTCAGAGGAAAGGGCGTCTGGTTGGGAGCGCTGGTCATTCTGGCTTTGTATTTGGCATCCGGGTTCTACGTGGTAGGACCTGGTGAAAAGGGTGTGGTGCTCCTGTTCGGGAAGGTTCATCTCCCCCTGGCAGATCCCGGACTCCGATACCGCCTTCCCAAACCCATCATGTCTCAAGCTGTGGTGGATGTGGCTGCTGTCCGAAGAGCGGAAATCGGATTTAGGTCAGAGCGGGGGCGAACGCGTTCGGTACCGGCAGAATCCTTGATGCTTACCGGTGACGAAAACATCGTGGACGTGCAGCTCGTGGTCCAATACCGAGTGAGCGATCCGGTGAAATTTCTTTTCGGAGCTCAGGCCCCGGAGGCCGCGTTAAGGGCCTCGGCAGAGGTGGCCTTGCGGGGTGTTGTCGGTGAGTCCACCATTGACTACACGATGACCACGGGCCGGATGGAAATTCAGACCAAGGTGGAAACGTATCTCCAGAAGCTCCTGGATACCTACAATACAGGCTTAAAGGTGAGCCAAGCACGGCTACAGGTGGTTGATCCGCCGGCCCAGGTGAACGAAGCGTTTCATGACGTGGTGAGGGCCTGGGAGGACCGGGAACGACTCATCAAAGAGGCCGACGGGTACAGGGAAGATATCCTTCCCAAAGCGCGAGGGCTTGCCCAGCAACAGATTCGGGAAGCAGAAGCTTACAAGGCTCAGCGCGTGATCCGAGCCCAGGGCGACGCTCAGAGATTTGAATCGGTTCTCCGGGAGTGACACGAAATCACCGAACGTGACGCGGGAACGGCTGTACCTCGAAAGCGTAGAACAATTTCTCCCCCATACGAAGAAATTCATCATGGAAGGAGGCGACAGCTCTCGAGTGCTGCCACTTCTTCCGCTCACGGGAGTCCACGATCTCCCTGCGGTTGCAACGCCCAAGCCGCCTGCGGCCCAGCCTTCCTCGGCAATCAAGGGAAAATGAGGGACCATGTACAAGACTATCATCGGCGCAATTCTTGTCCTTATCTTGTTGGTACAATCCGCGTTCATCGTGAACGCATGGCAGCAGGGGGTTCTCCTCCAATTCGGAAAACATGTTTCGACCATCCGGGAGCCTGGCCTGTACTTCAAAATTCCCGTACTCCAGGACTTTATTGTGTTCGACAAACGCGTCATTGCGGCTGATGGTAAACCCGCGGAGTACATTACTCTCGATAAGAAACGCCTCACCGTGGACACCGTATCGCGGTGGATGATCACCGAGCCTCTTGAGTTTTATCAGAGCGTCCACGACTACGCAGGCGCCATAGCCCGCTTGAACGATATCATCTTCGCGCGACTTCGCAAGGAGGTTGCTGACCACAACTTCAAGGAATTCATTCGGGAAGAACGCGAACGCATCATGGCATCGGTTACGGAAAACACACGTGAGACTGCCCGCCCATTCGGCATTACCGTGATCGACGTGCGAATCAAGCGGTTGGATCTGCCCGAAGAAGTTCAGGCGAGCGTGTTCGCGCGGATGAAGGCCGAACGCGAACGCATCGCCAAACGGTACCGTGCGGAGGGAGATGAACAGGCGCGTGAGATCCGCGCCAAGGCCGACAAGGAAAAAGAAATTATGCTGGCCGAGGCCTACAAGACTTCCGAAGGGTTGCGCGGTGAAGGCGACGCTTCAGCCATCACTATCTACGCGGACGCGTACACAAGGGACGCCTCCTTCTACTCGTTCCTCCGGCACCTGGAAGCATACAAGAAAATATTCAGCGCTGACACGACCGTAATGCTTCGACCTGACTCTCAGTTGCTGGAATTTCTTGTCAACCCACACGCTTCGGTCACAGGCCCGTCGTCTCACGCGAAGACCCGCGGAGCCAAATAACCTCGGTTTGACGACGCGCACCCTCGGCGATTTACGCATGTCACCGGAAAGTGGAGCAGTATTACGCCCCTGCGTGAACACTGACCCTGGAGAACCGCCTTTGGGGATCCCGGGTCCCGAAACCATCGGCCCCCCCCGGGTCGCGATGCCGAAATTCGCGGCCAGGGCAAAACGCACTTGACCTCACTAGCGAGATCGTCTATAGGTTAACCGGGTCATCATCTCTACTCGTCATTTTCCTCTCTCATCCAAGGAGTTTCTTTTATGAAAGCACTGCTAGTATATCCGGTCATCCCGGATACGTTTTGGAGTTTCAAACATATATTGAAATTTATCCGTAAGAGCGCGGCCCATGTGCCTCTGGGCATGTTGACCGTGGCCGCGATGATGCCCAAGGATTGGGATATTCAACTGGTTGACATGAATGTGGATAGCCTCACTGACAACCACATCAAGTGGGCTGATATGGTGTTTGTCGGCGCGATGCTCGTTCAGAAGGAGTCCGTCCGACAAGTCATGGGCCGTTGCCCGCGCGCTCGATAAGCCTATCACCGTCGGGGGGCCATTGTTCACCAGCTCACCGGAAGATTACGATGAAGCGGACCACATGGTTCTTGATGAAGCCGAGTTGACGCTTCCGCCGTTCCTGCGGGATCTTGCGGAAGGCAAGCCGCAGCACATGTACAGGGCGACTGAGCGGCCGGACATCACCGCAACGCCTCTGCCCCGATGGGACCTCCTCAACATGAAGGACTATGCGTCCATGTCGGTCCAGTACTCGAGGGGATGCCCTTTTGACTGCGAATTCTGCGACATCGTCAAGCTCAACGGCCGTCGTCCCAGGGTGAAATCGAACGAACAAATGATTCGTGAATTCGAGATCCTTTACCACATGGGGTGGCGCGGCCGCGTGTTCATCGTGGACGACAACTTCATCGGGAATCACCTCAAGGTGAAGTCGCTCCTGCGTACCCTTATTCCCTGGCAGGAGGAGAAGGACTTCCCGTTCACGCTTTTCACCGAAGCCTCGGTGAACCTGGCTCAGGACGAAGATCTCATGCAGCTCATGTCCAAGGCGGGGTTTGACAGCGTGTTTCTCGGTCTGGAGACCCCCTCGGAAGAGAGCCTGGTAGAATGCGGCAAACACCAGAATCGGTCGATTGATCTGGTGGAGGCGGTCAAGAAGATCCAGCGCAACGGCATGGAGGTCATGGGCGGATTTATTATCGGTTTTGACAACGATCCGCCGAACATTTTCGAGCGACAGATCAAGTTCATCCAAAACAGCGGCGTGGTCAAGGCCATGATCGGGCTTCTCACCGCGATGCCCGGGACTCGTTTGTACGAGCGGCTTAGGGCCGAGGGACGTCTTTTGAATGAATGCACCGGAAATAACTGTGATGGACAGTTGAATTTCGTTCCCAAAATGGACCCCCAGATCCTCAAGGAAGGATATCAAAAGGTATTGGAATACCTGTACAGCCCGCGGGAATACTATTTCCGCGTTTCAGAATTCCTCAAGGATTACAAACCCGCGCGGCGCATGAAAGTGCAAGGCCTGGAGGTAAGGGCTTTTCTCAACTCGATCCTCTATTTAGGCATTCTGGACAAGTGGAACAGCTTCTACTACTGGAGACTGCTGATCAAGGCCTTTCTCTTCCACCGCCGTGCATTTGGGGGGGCTGTTGCCGCTATGATATTCGGGTACCATTTTCGAAAACTTCTGGAGAATCAGTCAGGCGGATCGCAAAACGGGCAGGGCTGACAGCGGGCGGACATTCACGCGAAGTTCTGTTGACCGATAACACGGGAATCATTCTAGGAGGCTGTTGCGTAACGCAATGCTTTCCCGAATTCACGGCACGGTCTCGTCGTATCCGCGCGATTTCATGAGGGCCGTTACATGCATGATTGGCCTGTCAGACTCATAGGAGCCTGTTGCGCGACAGGCTCCTAGCGGGGCCGGCTCATCCCCGACCTCGCTCCCCGATTCCGACATAGCTTATGACAAAAAAAAGAAGCCCGACGGACCAGACAAAAGGGTATGGCTCCAGACAAGGAGGATACGGTCGTTCCGCCGGGCGATTGCAAGGCTAGCAGTGGCATAATACCGAGTGGCTGCTTAATTGTCAAGAATGAAATAGCCTTTCCCGCAAGCATTTGGTCATCAAGAGGATGGCAGTCCATGTGGCGCGGATGTCGAGCAATTTTGTGCGAAAACGCCGACGATACAGGCAGGGGAAGCCCGCTCCACCACACCCCGAAGTCGCCGGGACTAATGCGCCTCTGTCAGGAACTCTTTTTCTGCCCCTTGAGGCCGGGCAGAGGCCAAGTCACCCCTGGAACCGCAATAAGACAAAAGCCTTCTCAAAATTGACGCCAACGCGTGCACGCGACCGCGGTCTTTGCCGTTGATCACCGCTCCCCATACGGCTTCGCCTTCACACGAGTAAGATCGCAAGGCTGAAGGTCTCCTCGGCGAAGTGATGAGACGCACTTTGCGTCGTCCGTGCCGAAGGAGGCCCCTATCCTGCAGCCTGCACCAAGTTATGCTTGCAAAAGCGCATCGGTACTACGCGAGCGAGCGAAGTTCACGAGCATTGAGAACCGCTTCCCGGAAATCCACGAACCGAGTCTTCAGGAACCAATTGAACCATCTTTCGTAATTCAGCTTTCCGGGGCATGGAGGCCTCGCGTGATCGCGATCTTCAGGGCAACGACGATACGGCTCGCCGGGGTACCGCATGCGCGCGAGAGCATGCGAGGCGCGCGGGTATCATATATGCCCATTGGCTGGAATATGCTCGCATCATGCGGTACTTGCACCCTGTTCCCTCACTGTCGAGGGGATTGTACAATACTCTCGGCCCACCCGGAGGAAAACCGTTGATCCGCCACCTCCAATGAGAGAGTGGCCCGGTGCCGTTGTACAGAGGAAATTCAAGAAGCCGGATCTTCGGGCCAAGCTCGTGCAATCCTGAGTACGCCATGAAATTGACTGCGTCATGATCCGGGTGGCCGCCCTCATATGCGTTGACAAAGACTATTTCAGGCCGAGTCTCGTGTATGAGCTCCGCCACCCGTTCGCCCCCGTGCCGCAACTGAGCGAGTAGGCCGAGGGAAGGCAGTCGCAGAAGGTGAGTCCTTTGTGCGTCGAGCCCGAGGATCCCCATTGCGCATGCCAGCTCCGCTTCCCGACGCTCACGCCCTCCGAAATAATCGCCGGAGGTGATCCACGCTGCATGCATGAACGCGCCTCGGGCAAGTAACCCTCGCATGGTCCCGGCTATCAACACTTCGTCGTCAGGATGGGCAAAAAGGAAAAGATATCTCTTTTGAGGGTCGAGCGCTCCGTCCGGAGGTTCTTGCTGCGAGGGAAGCCCTTGAATGTCATGGTGTTTCTCTGCCGCCAAGGAGACCTCCTCAGCCAACCTGATCTCTCAAGCAAGGAATCCACCGACCGAATGCCTGAGAAACTTTGTGGCGGATGCGCGCACGCGTCCAAGGAATTTCGCAGCGCTGCCTTTAACGAAACCACGCCTTGGACGGATCGAGGTTTCTCATAAAATGAGCCGCGAGCCTCGTTGTCGAGACAGGCATCAATCGCTTCATCCAATCGAGAAGACGTGCGTCTCGTCCGACCAGGATTCGGGTCTTGTCCTTCCTGACTCCCCGAATGATGATCTGGGCTGCCTCATCTGCAGACAGTCGGGACATTTTCTCAAGGCACTCGATGGTGTCCTCGTGACACAATTCGGGGTTTGCCATTTTGAAGAAACGTGCGTTGCGGTGTATGTTGGTTTTCACTCCGCCCGGCAACACGCAAGAAACCTTAACATTGGTGCCTTGTAATTCCTGAGACAGCGTCTCGGTAAAACCGGTAACCGCAAATTTGGCAGCACAATAGGGAGCATTGTTGGGTGTGGCTAGGAGACCGTCTATGCTGGAAATATTCACGATATGAGCTTCGGGCCTTCGTTTCAGGAACGGGAGGAAAGCCTTTGTGCCGTACACGACCCCCCAGAAATTGATTTCCATCAACCAGCGAAAATCAGCATACGCGATGTCCTCGACAGTATCCGCGACCACCACGGAGGCGTTATTAATCAGGATGTCGAGGTTGCGGTGTTTTTTCAGGACGTTTTGAGCAAATTGTTCCACTTGATCGCACTGGCCCACGTCGAGATCGTGAACAGATGCTTCGGCCCCCCGGGTTGCGATCAGGTCTGCCGTCTCTCTGAGGCTTTTTGCGTCCACGTCGCCGATTGCCAGCGAACAGCCTTTTTCAGCCAGCGCAATTGCGAGAGCGCGACCGATGCCCGAACCCGCGCCAGTGATTACTGCGATTTTTCCCTTAAGATCCTTCATGTCCTCGTTCGTTCCATTGCTACTCCCTCGTCTTGCTCCTCGGCTGCTGTAATCGCAGTCATCCGTTCTGGAGTGCGTTCTTTCGTGCCATGACCACCATATCGTCAAAGACCATGTACGGAATGTTCAGGTTCCAGGAGGGGTGATTGGCGACTTTTTCCGATAACCGCCTTAAGCCCGCGTGACGAAACATGTAACTAAGATCGAGCATTATCTCGGCCAGCGTGACATATTTGCCAAAATACCTGAGTCGTTTCATCGCGAAACCGTTGTTTCGGAGAAAAATCGGGATATTCCAGCGGCTGAAAAAGTGCAGATGCGTCGGAGGGATGTAGTGGTACCATCGCTTCCCCAGGATGTGCACTACCGGGCTTGCCGTGTCCGGAGTGCCGATGAACAGGAAGCCATCATCGTTGAGGAGCGAGGAAATCTTCTTTATACAAGCTACCGGGTCTGCCACGTGCTCGATGACATCCCACATGGTGATCACGTCGAACGTGCGACCGGGCGAGTATTCTTCGAATCCCGCCTCAGCAATACGTTCGGGAAATTTTTCCTTGGCCACGCGGGCCATGGCCGACGACGCGTCACAACCATACGGATCCCAGGTCGGTCCCAGAGCCTCGAGAAAGAATCCCGCAGCGCATCCCACGTCCAGGATGGATCCTCCTCTGACGTACCGCTCGATAAACGCAATCTTCCGGGCATTCCCGCGCATGAGGTTGGGCTTCTCGCTCAGGTAATCCGCGTATCCGTACTTATCGTGTCCTGCGGTAAAAAAATCCTCAGTGTAGAAGTCCCGGGCAAATCCTTCGTGGGTCTCAAAATCTACGTACTTGAAACCGCATGATGCGCATCGGAGTATGTTGTAACCGTTCTTTTTCAAAAGAAAAAGCTGACGCGGTGGAACCGCAGACTATACAGGAATGGTTCATAATTGTGCTTCTGCTCCCATAATTTGCCATCAAGACGCATATTCACACCTTTTGCGATCAAATGTCGTCGGGCAAAGAAATCTTGAGATCAATGACCGGGGTGCGATCAAGGGCCTCCAACGGCTTCACCAGTAACCTAAATGGCGGATCCATCTCAAGGATCGTGACTTTGTGTAGGGCAATAGGATTGGGCCGGTCCGGCGATCGTGTCCCGAACACTCCCTTCATCGGCTTTTCGAGATTCCTCTGGGGATGGACTTGCAGGGTCGTCCGGTCTGCAAGGTGCATCCAGGTGAGCACGATGATCTCCGCACCCGGTTCCATGCCCATAAGTCCCTCTCCGTACGCGGGTTCAAGCTCAATCCAAGCCTCGGGCGCTCCTTCCTTGCCTTGATGGGGGCATTGGCTCAAATCGGTCAAACTCGATCGGACGTAACCAATGGGATAAACTACAAATTCCATGTGTGTCCTTGTCCTTGCGCCACAATCCGAGAGCCATTGAAGGCTTTGCTCCAGGCCGTTTTCTCCCCAACTTGGGGAACACCCTGCGGGCTTCTTCCTCAGGGAAGAAGGAGCCACATTGAGACGAGCCGGTATCAATTCGTCCTCTTTACGTCCGCTCGGGCCCGTCGGCAGCTGCTTTGCCGTGTCTCCCGCGCGGCAACAGACAGACACAATGTGTTCCCAAAGTGCCGCAATGCCTCGGGATGAGGGAGTCATCACTCCCCCTCGAACCGTCAACAATAGCACAAGACGGAATCCCCTTTGCGCTATTTCCGTCCCATCTTCTTGCGGATCTCGTCAAACGGTATCTTCAGGACAAAAGGCCGGCCGTGGGGGCAGACGAGCGGGCCGGATGATCGGTCGAGCGCTTGCAAGAGCCCGCGCATCTCTTCGATCTGCATCTGATCCGGTTCCTTGACGGCAGCCTTGCACGCCATGGTCTTGAGCAATTCGTTCCTGAGTATGCCGGGATCACCCTGCATGCCTGTGTTGAGCATCACTTCGATCAGCTCGGAAAAAAATTGGTCCAGGTCAGTGTTTCCCAGCCACGGGGGAACACCTTTTACCACAAAGTCGTTTTCCCCGAATTCCTCGATACGAAAACCTGCGTTTCGCAACGCATCAAGATGCATGGCCAGCGCCCTGGCCTCAACTGCTTGATATTCTAACACCTTAGGAATGAGCAGACTCTGGGAAGGGAGAGTCCTGCCTTCCTGTTCCGATTTCTTCAGATCGTCAAACAGGAGCCGCTCGTGGGCCGCGTGCTGATCGACGATAATCAGCTCATCTTTGCTGTGCAGCACCAGGAAAGAACCGGGCATGCGGCCGAGGATTCCCAGAGACGAGAAAAGCTCCGGTTGCTGAGGAGCAGGCACTGCTGGGGCCGGCATCGGCGGGGGGGCATCCCATCGCGGGAGCCACGCGTTCTCCTGCCGCGGGAGATCCTCGGCCACGGATATGGTTTCGGACGGTTGCCTATCCTCTCTCAAATGTTGACGCACAGGGGTTGCCGGGGATCTCGGATAAAGGTTCTCCCTGGGCCCTGCCGGAGGATTGAACGGCGCGCCCATCAATGCCTGATGCACCCCATCCAGGATCAGGTCCGCGATCGCCTTCGGTCTGGTGAACCGCACCTCTGCCTTTTGTGGGTGCACGTTCACATCCACCTGGTCGGCCGGTACCGTGACGAACAGGATGGCCAACGGATACCTGCCGCGTTCCATAAGATTCTGAAACGAGCGGGTCACTGCTGCGTTGATGAGCCGGTCCCTTACGGCCCGACGATTCACAAAGGTGAGCACCGAGCGCATGTTGGATCGTGCATAGGGAGGCCTTGCCACGTACCCCTGAAGGACCGCGTCATCCCTCTGATACTTCACTTCCACGAGATTTTCCCGCACGTCCTTGGAAAAGAGCGTGTGGATCCGCTCGAAGACTGTGCGCACAGGCGGTGCGTCTATTTTTGTTTTGCCGTCTTCCGCGTACACAAAACCGACGGACGGGAAAGCAATCGCGAATCGCATGACGAGTTCCTGAATCGTTGCAGCCTCAATAGCTGCGGTCTTCAGGAACTTCCTGCGCACAGGCACGTTGTAAAAGAGATTTCTCACTTCGATCAGGGTTCCCCGTCCCGCGCCAATTTGATCGGCCTTGCGCAACACCCCTGCCTCGATGATCATCTCCGATCCGGCCAGGTCGGAGTCCTCGGCAGTGACCATTCTCACGCGGGAAACCGATGCGATGCTGGCCAAGGCTTCACCTCTGAACCCCAGGGTGGCTATGCTGAAGAGATCCTTTTCCGATCGGAGTTTCGATGTGGCATGACGCTCCAGCGCGAGGAACGCGTCATCGCGGCTCATTCCTACCCCGTTGTCTCTCACGCACACGAGCTTTCTGCCGCCGTTCTCGATTTCCACCCGGATGGAAGTGGCCTCAGCGTCAAGCGCATTTTCCACCAGTTCCTTGACCACCGACGCAGGGCGCTCCACTACCTCGCCCGCGGCAATGCGGTTTATGACACCTTCGTCAAGGACTTTGATCTTTGCGCACATGGGAACCGTGGGGGTTTACTGCCCGAAGAGACTGGCCTGCGGGGACAGCCGGGCCTTGGCCTTGAAATGTTCGTGGGCCTTTCGCGTCGCGAACGCGGCCGCGAGGGGTCCGATCCACGAAACCCTCTTTGACCAGATACGGTTCGTACACGTCTTCCAGGGTGTCGCGTTCCTCTCCGACTGACGCTGCCAGGGTCTCGATCCCTACAGGGCCTCCATCGAATTTGAAAATAATGGTCTCGAGGAACTTGCGGTCCATATAATCCAGCCCGTGTTCGTCCACGTCGAGCATTTCCAGAGAGGCCATCGCGGTCTCTTTGTCGATCTTGCCCGCTCCGCGCACCTGGGCGTAGTCGCGGACCCTCCTGGTCAAACGATTGGCCACTCGGGGGGTGGCCCGGGAACGCGCGGCTATTTCGGTGGCTCCATCCTCATCGATCTCCACATTGAGGATCTGGGCCGATCGCTTGATGATCAGTCTGAGTTCATCGACCGAATAAAAATCCAGGTGAAAGATGATCCCAAACCTGTCCCGCAAGGGATTGGTCAGCAATCCGCTACGGGTGGTCGCGCCCACCAGAGTGAACGGAGCAAGTTCCAGCTTGATGGTTCTCGCACTGGGACCTTGACCGATAATGATATCGAGTTTGAAATCCTCCATCGCGGGGTAGAGAATCTCCTCCACCACGGGAGACAGCCTATGAATCTCGTCGATGAAGAGCACGTCGTGACTTTCCAGGTTGGTGAGGATCGCCGCGAGATCTCCCGGCTTTTCCACCACAGGGCCTGAAGTCGTACGGATCTGCACACCCATTTCCTGTGCCAGGATGTGTGCCAGGGTGGTCTTCCCCAGTCCGGGCGGGCCATGGAAAAGGATGTGGTCCAGCGCCTCACCTCTGCCCCGGGCCGCCTCGATGAAGACTTCCAGGTTGTCCTTGGTTCTCTCCTGGCCTATATAATCGGTAAGCCGGCGAGGGCGAAGGGTTCGGTCGGTTTCTTCGTCTCCGATTGCGGTGCAACCGGTAATCACTCGGTCATTTTCCACAAGGTTCTTTCTCATAATTTTTCGTCGTGGTGCCATGCCTGGTGGTGATGTGGGGACACACCTTGCCATGGGCAGTAGTGTCAGCGCAAGTCTTAGACCAACCTGACATTTCCTTCAAGTTCAATCTGTTACGACCACAAAAACGAGTGCTTGGCTGCAGCCGCCCACGCGGTCGTTCAGCATGCACACGTGAAGCTCGCTCTCGGACTGATTGCAGGTCCATTCACTGCGATATGCGACGACAATACCTGGTCTGAGGGATTTCTACCACAGGAGAACTTGAGTAGTAACGAAAAATACATTAATAAGATGAAAGAAGAGGCCAGAGGGGCGATCCTGTACCTGCGAGTTCAGGTCAGGGAAGCTCACAATAAGGCGAGAATATACGGAAGGAACTCCTTGCGGAGTGCTCGGGGTTTTGTCCGCGGCCGGTTTTTTCCTGGCATGGGTACGGGCAAGCGTGCTAGGTTTCTGTACACAGTGAGGGCTTTAAATGGTCTCTTGGGGAGGTTCCCTGTTTCCACGGACAGGCGGTGAAGAGTGGCCTGCCGGGATCGGCCCCTATTCGGCTCTTACGGAATTCCGTGTTCCGTGGGGCTTGGACCGAAAACGTCGAGCGACCGCGGATAAGTCAGCGACTTTGCGTGAATGCTGCCAAGACAAAAGCTCAATATATCAGGATCACAGGAGCGTGGCAGCGCAGCCGAGATGATGGCCGGGGCCATGCGCACGCAAGGTTCTGACCATGCGAGGCATGTAGCGACAGACTTGAGTGGTAACCGTTCACCGGGATGAGATAACGTCGAGGAATCACGATGGGGGGACGATTACCCTGAATGCAATCCATTGCAATCATAACAAATTCTTTTGGAGGATACCGCTATGTCAGGCCACAATAAATGGAGCACCATCAAGCACAAGAAAGGGGCTGCCGACGCCAAGCGCGGCAAGCTCTTTTCAAAACTCATCAAAGAAATTACCATCGCCGCGCGCGTCGGCGGTGGGGATGCGGATGGGAATCCGCGGCTAAGAACCGCTGTCCTTGCGGCTCGTGCGGCCAATATGCCCAAGGACAACATTGAGCGAGCCGTCAAGCGGGGCACCGGAGAAATCGAGGGAGTGAACTACGAGGAGATCACGTACGAGGGGTACGGTCCGGGCGGAGTTGCGGTGCTGGTGGAAACGGTCACGGACAATAAGAACCGCACGGTCGCGGAAGTCCGCCACATTTTCGAAAAAGTACAACGGAAATCTCGGAGAGTCAGGCTGTGTAGCCTGGATGTTTGAGAAAAAAGGCGTGTTGGAAATTACCGCTGAAGGACTGACCGAAGACGACGTGATGGAAGTGGCTCTTGAGAACGGCGCCCAGGATGTGCAAAACGAGGGTTCCACCTTTTCCATCACCTCCGAACCTGGGGATTTTGAGCAACTTCGCGCAGCGGTGGAGGCCAAGGGCTGGAAAATTGAAATGTCTGAGGTTACGATGATCCCTCAAACCACCGTGAAGCTCGAGGGCAAGAAAGCCGAACAGATGCTCAAAATGATGGATGCGCTCGATGACAACGACGATCTGGAAAGAGTTTTCGCAAACTTTGATATCTCCGAAGAAGAAATGATGCGGATCTCCGCGTGACGACCCGGAGAAAGCGACTGTCCCCGGTGAACTGTAGTGATCTCGCCCGGGGACGCGTGCGTAGACCTCCAAAAAGGAATTTGTCAACGTCTCTTGGTGCAGGCAAACGCGTCAACGTGAAACCGCTTTGAAGTCCGGTTTGGCGGAATAACTTGTCGTTGCGGGCACGGGAACGGACAAGGAGCGTATGCGAATTTTAGGTGTGGACCCGGGAAGCACAGCCACGGGGTACGGAGTTATTACGAAGGACGGGAGCCGATCCGCTCATGTGGCCAGCGGGGTGATTCGGCTTTCGGGTTCCGAAGATCACCCCAAGCGCTTGGGTAAGATATTCCGTGGCCTGGAGGCCGTGGTAAAGGAACACGAGCCCACGATCATGGTCGTGGAGTCGCTGTTTCTCGGGGAAAACACCCAAAGCCTCATGAAGTTGAGTCAGGTCCGCGGAGTCGTGTTGCTCCTGGGAGAACTCTACGGCATGGACATTTTCGAATACTCGCCCATGGAGATCAAGAGAGGACTGACCGGTTACGGTAAGGCCGACAAGCAGCAGATGATCTTTATGGTCGGTAAGATTCTGGGAGTTCCCGGATTGAAATCGCCTGACCAGGCGGACGCTCTGGCCATGGCGGTCTACCACTCGCACGTGAGTCTCCCGGAGAGGTGCGCCCTATGATTGCGTCCCTGCGCGGAAAAGTGATCTTTATGGGGATCAACAGGGTCGTGGTCGAGGCTCAGGGGGTAGGGTACGACGTGGCAGTATCCTTGTCCACCAGGGACGCGTTACCCGAGAATGAGGATGTCTTCTTACATATCCACACTGCGATGCGTGACAGCGCCTTAGAACTGTACGGTTTTACCACCTTGGAGGAAAAGCGGCTCTTTGAGATGCTCCTTACCGTAGCAGGGGTGGGACCTCGCACGTCGCTCCAGGTGTTGTCGGGGATATCCCCGGAGGGGTTTCTGTCAGGCGGTGCTGGACGGCGACGCCCGGCAACTCGTGTCTATCCCCGGCATAGGGAAGAAATCGGCCGAACGGATCATCCTCGAACTCAAAGAGAAAATACAGAAAATGCCGGTTTCCGTAGCGAACCGGACGGACAAGAACGCTGCTCCCACATTGGCAGAGGACCTTGTCTCATCGTTGATCAATCTGGGGTACACGCCGCGTGCTGCCGAAACCACGGCAAAAAGCGTTCTCAAGAACGGCGGACCGCAATTGACGCTTTCCGAGGCCGTGCGTGCTGCCCTCAAAGAGGCAAGCAAGTAACGCCGCGCGGATTGGCCTGCCCTGAAGGACGGTCAACGCGCTCGCCTTGTATCCGCGGCCACAGTCCTCGCCACGCGCGGTGGCAGAAATGAGGGCAGGTAACACCTTGCGAAACCGGGATATGCGACAGATTGATGGCATTGCATTCATGAAACCGTGCACGAAGGAGGTCGTCTATGAAATTCGTTATCATCGGTGGTGACGCAGCGGGCATGAGCGCCGCTTCCAGGGCCAAGAGAAACGATGCAGGGCTGGAAGTGGTGGTATTGGAACAGACCACGGACGTGTCCTATTCTGCCTGCGGGATGCCGTACAATGTGGCGGATGCGGCCCGTGTCATGGACGACCTGGTGGTCCGCCAGGCAAAAGTCTTCAGGGAAAAACAGGGCATAGATGTGCGACTGGGTCACCAGGTAGAGCGCATCGACCGGCCTGGCCGAAAGGTCCTGGGGCACACCGCCGAAGGTGCGGCCTTTGAGGTTGAGTACGACAAACTCCTCATAGCCACCGGCGGAAGACCGATTCGCCCGGATCTGCCCGGCGCTGATCTGCCTGGTGTGTTGGCCCTGAAATCCCTGGAAGACGGGCGACGCATCAAGGATTATCTGGACGCTCATCAAGTCAAGAAGGCGCTCATCATCGGCATGGGGTACATAGGCCTGGAAATGGCCGAAGCCTTACATGCCAGAGGCGTATCCGTGTGTATGGCTGAGGCGCTTCCCCAGTTGCTCCCATACTTGCCTCAAGAGCTTTCGGACGTGGTAATGAAGGAACTCGAAGACAAAGGAGTGCAAGTGCGGCTTGCCACAAAAGCGCGGGCAATCCGGAAAGAAGCGGATGGTCTTGTGGTGGATATCGGCGACGAAGCGATAGCGGTGGACATGGTAATCGCTGCGGTCGGTATAGTGCCCAATTCTGAAATCGCGGCCGCGGCAGGGCTGGACCTGGGCCCGGCCAAATCCATCGCAGTGGACAAGAGCATGCGCACCACCGATCCGGACATCTTTGCCGCGGGGGACTGCGCGGATGCGTTTCATGTGGTCTCCGGCCAACGTGTGTGGGTGCCGCTGGCCCTTCGCGCCAACCGTGCAGGTTGGGCTGTGGGTGACAACGTGACAGGTCGCAATGTGGAACTTCCGGGCATCGTGGGAAGCGCGGTGTTCAAGTGCCTGGACATGGAGGTGGCGCGCACGGGCCTGAGCTTCGCTGAGGCTGAAAAAGCGGGATTCCAGCCGGTGGAAGGAGTGGTCCGGTCACGGTCGAGGGCCCATGGTCATCCTGGCAACCAGACCGTGTACGTGCATCTCGTGGCGTGCCAGAAAACGGGAAAACTCCTGGGTGGCAGCTTGGTGGGAAAGAGGGAGCCGCACATCGTATCAACTCCTTGGCAGTGGCACTCCATGCAGGCATGACCGTATCGGAGTTCGTTCAATGCGACTTCGCGTACGCTCCGCCGTTTTCTCCCGTATGGGACCCCCTGCTCACGGGAGCGACCCAATTGCTGAAGAAATTCTAGGAGGCTGTTGCGTCACGCACGCGTCCCCAAGAAAGTGGCCCGACCGCGTAGGCGATACAACTTTCAGCGCAGGTTGTCATGAAAGGGCTCCATCGCAAGGCCATCCGTGAAGGCGCGGTTCATCCTTCCCTGTGACCCTCGGAACACAAGTGTAGGCATCACCTGCCTCGCCTGCTTTACCTCACTCTATGTGGCCCGGACGGATCACGTCGGGGCCACATAGTGGGAAGAGGAAGGCCCACACGAAAGGTCATCACTCGGAGCAGTTTGCTCCCCTCCTGGTGGCCCTGCCAAGACGTCTCCATAAGGTTGCCGCGAATGAGAAGGCGGATCCACTTCCCGCCGCAAAGAGCTTCCACGCGGACCTCAATCGACGATCCGGTGTCTCATAGGGTACCACAAAGGAGAAAACGGCATCCACTCATGAGCGATGAGGTAAACTGGTCACAGCGGAACAGACCCCCCGATTCCTACATGACTTCTCCATTATTCGGCGAGTTAACGCTCGATTTCCTGGTAAAGAGCGATCCTCACCAGTGTCCGTACCTTCCGCTACAAGAGGCGCAAGAGGAAATATTCAGGACTGGTGAACTCCACCCGGAGCTGTATCACGACTTCATGGATCATGGCTTTCGGCGATCAGGAGAATATTTCTATAGACCGGCCTGTCCGGATTGTCGTGAATGCAGTCCCATTCGGATTCCTTGCGCAGAATTCAAGCCCACGAAGTCTCAGCGACGGATTCGTAACAAGAACCAGGACGTGGAGGTGAGTACGTCCCTCCCGACGTTCACCGAAGGGAAGTTCAGGATGTACACGGACTATCTCGCAAGGCAACACGGTTCTGCTCTTGATTGTTCGAGAAAAGAGTTCCGTGCTTCGTTGTATTCCTCGCCGGTGCACACGCTGGAATTCGAGTATCGTCTGAACGGACGCCTTATCGCGGTATCCATTGCGGATATCTCCTCCAGGTCGCTCTCCAGCGTGTACGTGTATTATGACGTGGATTTTTCAGGGAGAAGCCTGGGAACGTTCAGCGCGGTGCAGGAGATTTTCTTCTGCCAGAGACGCCATATCCCTTACTACTACCTGGGATTTCTCGTACCGGATTGTCCATCGATGAAGTACAAGGCTCGTTTCAGGCCGCACGAAATTCTTCGCGGCAATCTTACGTGGAGCCGGATGCCAATTCTTTCAGGAGCGTCTGCCAGGTGAGGACGGTGAGCGGATGAGAGCTTCCTCGAGCGCATTACGCCTCGCGTGACAGGATTGACGTTCAGGATGGGGATACATATATTGAAATCCGAGACAGAAATATGCAGCCTACGAGCGAAATAGGGAGAGGCGAGTGATCATGAATTCGGAAGACAAAATACTAGGGACCAATATTCCTGATCCAAAGGAAATTGAGAAAGAAATAAATGAGTTTCTGGCGAACAAGTACGGCAACCGGATTCGGGTTATGGGTACACAAATCGGACCGTGGCCTGGAGCCGAAGAAAGCGGTACAGGAGAGGGAATTCCCACGGAAACGAAAATCGGCACCTTGCGATTCGACATGAAACCCGCGGAACTCCACGAATACTTGGATCGTTTTGTGATCCGACAGGATTCTGCCAAAGAGATTCTTGCTACGAAGATCTGTACTCATTTCAACCGCATCAGGTACTTCCAAGAAAAAGGCGAGACCGACGATCGCGAGGGAATAGGAAGGATCAAGAGCAACATCATCCTCATCGGTCCCACAGGTGTGGGCAAGACATACCTCATCAAGCTGATTGCCAGGAAGCTGGGCGTACCCTTTGTGAAGGGTGATGCGACGAAATTCAGCGAAACCGGATACGTCGGTGGCGACGTGGAAGACCTGGTAAGAGACCTCGTACAAGAGGCTGACGGAGATATCGAGAGAGCCCAATACGGCATCATTTACATTGACGAAATAGACAAAATAGCGTCATCCGGAAATATCATCGGCCTCGATGTGTCGCGGGCAGGGGTCCAGAGAAACCTGCTCAAACCCATGGAGGAAACTGAGGTGGACCTGAAGGTGGCTCATGACCCTGTCTCACTCATGGAGGCCGCTGCGCATTTCCAGAAGACCGGAAAAAGACTGAAGCGTACTATCAACACGCGCGACATTCTTTTCATTGTATCCGGCGCGTTCAACGGACTGGAGGAGATCATCTCCAAGAGGCTGTCAAGGCAAGGGCTCGGATTCGAGGCCGCGCTCAAGGAAAAGGACAGTCGCGGGGATTTACTCAACAGGGTGAAGTCTGAGGATTTGATTCAATACGGGTTCGAATCGGAGTTTGTGGGGAGGCTTCCGGTGGTGGCCATTCTGGAAGACCTGAGCACCGAGGATCTGTACAAAATCCTCAAGAACAAATATTCGTCGGTGGTAACGGCCAAGAGGCAAGACTTCAAATCCTACGGTATAGACATTCGATTCACCAACGGGGCTCTGCGGCGCATTGCGGACATGGCACATGACGAAAAGACCGGGGCTCGCGCACTGGTGAGTTGCATGGAAAAACTCCTGGTGGGTTTTGAGAGGCTCTTGCCTTCAACAGACGTCGATCGATTTACCGTCACGGAAGACCTGGTAGACGACCCCAGAGCCTTCGTGCAGGAGATCCTCAAGGATGAGCACCATCCTTCTCGCGGTGAAATTTTCGACGCAGTGGATGCTGAGGAGCGCATCGAAACCCTCAACGAGTTGGAAGAGAGAAAACAGGAGTTCATCAAGAACTTCGGCAAGGTGCTTTCAGGGCCGGCCCTCGAGGCGGTAGTCGACGCGTCCGTCAAAGAAGGCGTCTCAGTGGAGACGATGTACCGAAAATACCTGAGAGTCGAAGATCAAATACACTCTTTTGAAGAGGAGTTCCTCAAGCTGTACGGCCTGAAGATTCGGTTCTCTCAAGAAGCGCTCCACGAATTGGCGAGGAGGGTGCTCGGTGGGTCTGAAGAAGCGCTGATTGTGTGCCGGAAGATTTTTCAGAAACTATCACCACGGACTGAAACTCGTGATGGAACGAGCCGGTGGAGATTCATTTACGATTCCCAAAGAGGCTATCAGCAATCCGGAGCGTTTTCTGAACGATATGATTCAGAAGACGTACAGTCAGCAGGATTAGTCAGTTCATTCGGATAAAAAAAGGCACGGAAAATTCCGTGCCTTTTTTTGTGGTGTGTACGCATCCGGGAGGCGTAGGAACTCACAGTTTAGAGTCCATCTATCCCGTGACCTTTCCCCTTATCCAGCAGAGCCCTCGGGTTGACGCCAGGCGTGGTGGGCGCAGAGAAAATCTCTTTGATGGTGCTCCAGAACCCACCACCTTCGGCCTGTTGCTGCTGACCCTGGTTTTGGGGCAGGATCTGCAAAGGAGTGGCCTGACTCGGGGGGGTTGCTGACGGGTACACCTGACCGGCCGCGGCAGGTGCAGACTGCTGCTGTGCCTGGGCTGGTGCCGCGTGGTATCCCTGCTGAACCGGCTGCATGTACGGTTGCTGTTGAGGTTGAGCCGCTGCGGTCTGGGGATATTGAGCCTGGGGCACTCCTTGGGTCTGTACGGGATACCCCTGCTGCCCAGCCTGGCCACGCTCTCGTGACACGCCCATGAGGTCGTAGTACCGCTGTTGCGCGGTTCGAAGGCTTTCATACGCCTCAGCAGTGGCTTTCTTGCGATACTCCCGCTGGAGTGCGACCTGTCTCTGTTCCTGCTCCACGACCTTCTGTTGCGCGGACATCATAGCCTGCTGCGCCTGCTGCAACTGCTGTGCTGCGGCCTGCTGCTGCGCCGCGAGTTCAGCCGCACGCTGGCGAGCCATTGCCCGGTCGTACGCCTTCTTCTGGGCCTGCCTCACGGTGGGGTCGCTACTGTAGGCCACTTGGGGTTGCGCGGCCTGCTGCGGTTGAGCATAGCCTGCATACTGGCCCGCTGCCTGAGGCTGCTGCTGTTGCTGCTGATAGGCCTGCTGCTGTTGGTACGCCTGTTGCTGTTGCTGATAGGCCTGCTGTTGGTACGCCTGTTGTTGATAGGCTTGTTGTTGATAGGCCTGCTGTTGAGGGTAAGCCTGCGGTTGGTACGCTTGTGGCTCGTACGCGTGCTGCGTAGCAGTGTGCTTACCGTGTTTCTTGGCGCTCAGCCGCCTCTTCTTCTTGGTCGGACCGTGAGCTGACGCTGGCGCCGGCTGGGCTTGGTACTGGGGCTGGTAAGCCTGCTGTTGCTGATACTGAGGGTATGCGGCAGCCTGGGGCTGCTGGTAACCCTGGTACCCGGATGCCTGCGGGGGCTGGGCGGCGCCAGTCACGCTGGTTCCGTACCTGCCCGCTCGAAGTGTCATACATGGAGCCCTGTCTCGCCGCGGCTTCAGGAGACGTCGCAGTGCTCGACTCGGAAGAGGGATAATAGCTTGTGACAGGAACAGATCCCCCGTAATTGCCCGTCACTGAGTAGTAGCCACCTTCTCGTTGCAGGTTGTCCAGGTAATTGTTCCAATAGGCATGGTACGCCTGAGGCTGGCCGGGGTCGAAACTGCCCGATGGGGCCTGGATAAACGAGGAGGCATCGCCTCCCGGTGGACCTGCCACACCTGAGGACCACTGTCCTAAAGCAGGAGCGACCATGAGCAGTATGCTCAGTGCACTGCCCACAAGCAGCAACCATATTCTTCCCATGCTAAATCTCCTTTCGGCAAATGCACACCAGCATCCGGCTCCGGAACCATACTCGCTCAACTCGGTCTTCACTGAAGAAACTCCGAAAATTCTATGAGCCATCCACAATAATGCATTTATATTATACCTGTTTTTCAGGTAAAAGCAAAGCGAAAAGGATGCCTGCTTGCCAAAATGCCATGTTCACGAAATGATATACGCCGTACCGGTAAGTGGAGAACCTTATATCGGCTATTTTACTATTTTTAAAAGGTTTTTTGACTTCTTTGGCGGATCGGGAGGCCGCGTGCCTTTTACCTTCTCGTTAAAAATCTTGTTCTTGACGCGAACGGAATTGATCATGAAATACACCACCGTGGCTCGTTCCCATTCGCGCGTCGGGGAAAACTCCGAGACCTTCTTCAAGTACCTTCTCCTGCAATTGGGCCAGGGAAGCTTCGTCGAAGTCCAGCACCCGGTCTGCCAGTCCCAGTAGGTACTTCCTCGATTCCCACTTTGTCTCCTCTGAAGCGTATATTTCCACACTAAGGCGTTTTCACCGTCAGGTCAAGGGCATATTGTAAGGCCTTGTGGCCACTCCGCTGCACAAGCCGCTCGGATCGGGTCAGTGTGAAGCTCCCGCATCCAGAGCCGCAAGGTTCATGGTCCGCACTTTTTCTCGTGGGTCTCTCTCGAGGCGGGACCGGATCTCCTCCAAGGACATGGGAAAGCCGTCCAGACTCGATGCGAAACCCAGGAGCGCCACGTTCTCCAGCTGTATCCTGCCCAGCTCGCGAGCCACCGCGGCCGCGTCCACACGTCTGATATTCGGCTCGTCCGCAAGAGGAGAGTTCTCTATGACCAGCCCTCCCGGTTTGAGGAAGTGCAGGTTGTTGGGGGTCTCAGACGGGTCCAAAGACAGGAGGAAGTCCGCGTGTCCCTGCCGGATCAGGGAAGAAAAGAACGGACCTATCCTCAGGTGACTGTTGATGGATCCACCTCTGACAGCCATGCCATGGGTTTCCGAAGAAATCGCATTCAACCCCTTGGCAGTGATAAGTTCACCGATAAGCCGGGTCAGAAAAACAATTCCCTGACCACCTCTCCCACAGAGCACCATTTCACTCATTGGTCAGGCTCCTATTTCCTTTATCGCTTGCGAAGGACACACTTGCACGCAGAATCCACAGCCGGCACACAGATCCGTATCTATTTCCATTCGCTTTTCCGCCTTGATGTAGTGGAACGCAGGGCACTCCAGATCCCTCGTGCAGCTCATGCACAGGTCGCAGTTCTCGTCGATGAGAAATCTGGTCGAGGGCATGGACACGTTGGCCATACGCACGCATGGCCGGCGGGTGATGACCACCGCCACGCCGGTCCTCTCGTCAAACGTATAGCTCTTGGCCTTTTCCAGGGTTTCACGCAGGGCCTGGTGGTCATACGGATCCACCACCTCAAGGAAATCAACTCCGGTCCCCTTGATCAGGCGCTCGAGGTTAACCGGTATCGCGGGAGACCCGTCAGCGAGGAAGTCATCTGCGGGTGTGGGCTGGCCGCCGGTCATGGCGGTCACGCTGTTGTCCATGACCACCAAAACCATGGGCGTCTTGGTGTGCACCGCATTGACCAACGCGGGGATTCCTGAGTGGAAAAAGGTGGAATCTCCGATGGTCGCAACGACTCTCGTCTCGCCGGTGGCTTGCGAGCCTCGACCCAGGCCGCCTGCCATACCCACAGAGGCGCCCATGCACAGGCACGTGTCCACTGCAGCCATGTTGATTCCCAGCGTGTAGCAGCCTATATCGCCCGAATAGACCGCGTGATCGAAAATGGAGCGGATCATGTAGAACGAAGATCTGTGCGGACACCCGGGACACAGGGAAGGGCGTCTGGCCTTGATGGTCGGGGCTTGTCTGGTCACCGGTGCGAGGGCCAGGGCCTTTCTCAGCAGGTCCTCGACGAGCTCGGGAACCAGTTCGCCTTGGGAGGGAACGTCGCCGGAAAGCCTCCCCATCACCCGTCTTCTGTCCTGAATCTGCAACTCGATTACCGGGTAGGTTTCTTCGATCACCAGGGTGCGTTCATGACTGTCCACGATCTGTTGGAGTTCCCCCGTATGAGCGGGGAACGGCAGGTCTATCTTGTACAGGTCCAGCTCAGCATATTCTGTCCCGGAAGTCACAATGTCCCTCACATGGGAGGACACGGAGCCGGACGTGATCACTGCAGTGGAGGCCTTTGTCCCCGCGAGAAGCGAGTTCGGTCGCGCGTCGGGTTCCTCTTCTCTGATCTTCGCGAGTTTTTGGTTGAGCTCCCCGTGCAGCACCAAACGGTACCCGTGGTATTGCTGCCCAGCGGGTCCAGTCTTTCTTGAACGGACCTTCATCGGCCAGGGGCAAGGGCGGGGAAAGCGACACGTTCTGCCGCGCATGGCACACCCTCAGACAAGGCCTCAGCAGCACCGGGACGCGATACTTTTCCGAAAGCTCGAAGGCTTTGAGCGTCATTGCAAGCGCTTCCGCGGGAGTACCCGGGTCTAGCACCGGAACCTTGGCGAACCACGCGAAGAAGCGACTGTCTTGTTCCGTCTGGCTGGAATGAGGACCAGGATCGTCCGCCACCACCACGACGAGACCGCCACGGACCCCCAAATACGCAGCGCTCAGAAAGGGGTCGGAGGCAACGTTCAAGCCCACCATCTTCATGACGGCCACGGATCTCGCACCGGCTAACGATGCGCCGTAGGCCACTTCGAATGCCACTTTTTCGTTGACGGACCACTCGAGGTAGATGGGGTGATTGAGTTCTTTCTTCCAACGGACCAGCAATTCAAGGACCTCAGAAGATGGCGTTCCCGGATAGGCCGCTGCCACTCTGCATCCTGCCTCGATAATCCCCCGTCCGATGGCTTCATTCCCCATCAAGAATCTTGCGTCGGCGTTCATAGGTGTATCCATAAGCCTTTCTTATCCCCGTCCTCACTCACTGTCAGCGGTCTACCCTGTGCGCGATAATGGCTCCTGCTCGGACAGGGCGAACTGAGGCGGCCCTTGCCCGCCTGATTCTCTTGGCTGATTTCGGTTTCTCACTGCCTGACCTTCAGGACAGGTTCCCGAAACAGCGCAAACCTCAGCCATCGGAACGCGAATTCCAGGAGCGCCACGTCATCGTTGCGCAGCGCCTCTACCGTATCCGGTTCCACGGCAAATTTGGTCAGGAAAGCACTCTTAAACACGAAATCACGGAACTTTTCCGTATTGTAACAGGACATGACGAACATCTGCATGTGCTGCGATCCCAATTCGATTCCCTTGGTGCGGGATTTCAGCACGTAAAGCTCCATGAGCAGATCATTCATCCGGTTGTACATTTCCAACCCCTGATCCTGCAACCATTCCTTCACTTTCCACGTCTTGGTTTGGGCGAATCCTTTGCAGTGGTCTTCCCGCACCGTGAAATAGAATTCCCTGCGACTCCCGTCCATCGGGTGGGAGGTTGACGCACGTCCCAGGGGGTATATGCGGCATGCTGCAGGTCTATCCTCGGTACAGGGAACATCCCTGAGGAGTGACGAACGGGCATCTTTTCTCGTTGCCCGGGTCCATCTGCAACATGACTTCAGGAAACCCGTGGCCGGTCCTCAACCGCATCACCGTGTGTGTGTCCAGGAATTCCTCAGACGAGAGTCCCAGGCGTCCCCTGAGCCGCAACACATCGTACGGCGTGAGAAGCAGATCCAATTTTTGACAGCACTCGGTGAAGCAGGGTACGTGCGGACCGCATGCGAAGGTGAACGTGTCCTCTACAGAAAGCCTTGCGTTTGTGCTCAAGGGGGAAGAGGAGCCTTGTGGTGTGTTCTTCATCAGTCATCCAAATCAGCCGTGTGATCAGCCGTCGTTTAAAGGGATCTTCTACAAACCTGTGTTGAACGCGACGCCTTCGGGTGTTCACCCGCCCCCTTGAGGAACAGGGCAAATTCCAGGAGATCACGGAACGCCAGATCTGCATTTGCATCTTCGGAACTGCCAATCCTCACCGTACGCGTCCCTGCTCTTCGGCCAGCGCCGATGTCGGAGGGCGAATCCCCCACCATATAAGAATGAGCCAAATCCACTCGGAGATCTTCGGTCGCGGCGAAAAGCATTCCCGGTTCAGGCTTGCGGCAGCCGCATTGCTCGGATGTCTCATGGGGGCAATAATAGACACCATCCAGCTCGACGCCGTTTCGCCGCAGCTCCTCTGCCATGTGCACGTGCACCGTTTCAAGATGTGCGTCGGTCATAAAGCCGCGACCAATGCCCCTCTGGTTGGTGGCGATCACCAGCAGGAATCCCAATTCCTTCATTATCGAGAGGGCTTCGATCACTCCGGGAAGAAACTCGAACTCGGCAGGGTCCCGTACGTAAGCGTTTTCAGGTAGTTTTCTGTTGATCACCCCGTCACGATCGAGAAAGACCGCCTTGCGCAGGG
This sequence comes from uncultured delta proteobacterium, assembly GCA_963760985.1. Taxonomy (GTDB): domain Bacteria; phylum Desulfobacterota; class Desulfomonilia; order Desulfomonilales; family Desulfomonilaceae; genus JACRDG01. Next base: position 619,675 of record CAVXFM010000010.1, read on the forward strand.
ATTTTGAGCCTGGACCATCCGTCATGAAAATTCCCTTTGGTGCGTGGGGCTGGAGGGGCCTGTAAAGGTGCCTCCACCGTTTTCTGCATCATAGTGGTTGGAGCGCGGAAGGTCAAGCGCACCGGATGTTGACCAGGAATCTCGGATTGCAATAACCCAGTGTTTATGCGGCGTAGCGCCGCTGCAACTGTCGCGGCGTGAGCAAGCGGGGGGGTTGTCCTCGGGTCGATCGCCTTGTGTCCATGACCTAGAAAATTGTTGGCGAATACGAGCATAAATAGCAGGTGATTATGGCCTGATAACGTGATCGTCTCATCTTTTGCATAGCAAATATTAAGAAATCACTTGACAGAATAGAAGTAATAAATAATTAACGCATCCCAGGACATTCAGTGAAGGAGGAAGGGTATCGTGATAAGAAAGCCCTTGAATGTATTGGTTTGTCTAGGCATTTTTGCATCTATCTCGCTAACCGTTTCTGCCAGCGGGTACAATGGTACCGGTGCGCCCTCCGCACCCGGGATTCAGGGGGAAGCTCTGTCCACTGATCCCACGGTACAAACGCTCCCACCGCTTCGAGCTCACCAGGAATTCACCACCCCTCATCGGAAAAAGCCTGAGCGCAGCTCCTCCGGAAGCCCGCCAAGGCATTACCGAAAGAGGGAATCGGCACCATCCTCATTCCCTGCCCGTCATTATCCCGCGGCCACACAAGCGGGCCCAGGGCTTGTCTCATACGGAGGAACCGCGAATAGGGCTCAGCGCCTAGCCGCTCCATGGCCGGTACAAGCGTCCGCGACCGGCTTGCCATTGGCAGGAGCATGCGGTCTCCCCGGATCACGTGGTCCGAATTTGGGATACTCTCCTTGCGTGCCGTTTCTTCCACGAGTGGGATGTAAGCAGTTTCAGGCAGAGGCCCGGCTGTGGTACGCGAGTCTGAATTCCAGCACCATCCAATGGGGAACGATCCCGGGTGGTTTTCTGGCCACGGAACTGGATCTGCACTCTACCTTGGGGTTGCGGCGACACGAGTACGTGCCGGAATTCATGGCACGCTGCCAGCTCAGGCAAAATTGGGGTGTGCGGTACACCTTCATGCCTATGCATTATCGCGATAACTTCACCAACTGGATACCATTCTGGTTCGGTAACCTCCTGTGGCCTTACGGACAGATGCTCACCGAGTGGGATCGCAGTATCCATAGCTGGGAACTTGTGTATTCCTGGTTTCAAGCGCCGCACGCGGTGTCGACTGTCTTTGGGGGATACCGTCTGTACGAAGACAGACTCAAGGTCAGCAATCCGCTGATCGCCGCGGCCGGTTACACGCGGACCAGGTCTCAGAATATGCATGTGGCTACTGCAGGCATGAGCCTGGATCGGGTGATCACGCGGCTCGGCGGATGCGCCACCGCTTCCATGCACTGCCAATGGTCAATCCAGTTTCTCGAAGGCCAATTGGGATGGGACGCGTACGGAGTCGGGAGGATTTCCGTTCCCATGCACCAAGGTAGGTACGGCTATTTGGAAGCAGGCTGGAAGTGGCTCGTAATGGACCGAGGCCAGCTGAGCAATAAGGACAAGACCAGCCTTGACGGCGCAATCGCCACGATAGGCTTGATCTTCTGAGCATGTACCGTGCTCGCTGATCGCCTTTGTCCGGCTATCAGTAATGGATTGGCCACAATTACACTGGAAGGGGAGCAGGGGCCGGAAACCGCTTCCCGGAGGATTCCTGCAGTCGCCGCTCCGTTCACGTCCTGAAGGTCCTTCACTGTGCCGTGAGCCATGGACTGCCCCGGGAACACGGAGGGCTATCCTGGAGCGCGTCGAGTATGACCTCATTCCCGATGCGCTTGGGGACCAATTGACCCAGGTGCGGATCCTGTCGTGACGCTGTGGAAAATGCGTGGCCATGGGAAGATATGCCGGTGCGGTAATGTTCAATGGCGATCGTCGTGTAATCGGGGTGCTCACCAACCCGGCCGCGTTGGGTCTGTCTTCTCGTATCGACGGTAGTCCGGGATCCGTCTTTGATAATTCAACCGCCGCATTGTTCTCGACGTGTTGCTCGATCATATTACTCTGGACTCTTTCCACGCGCTGAACGCGATGAGCGATTCCCGATCGAGGCCGGGCCCTGCGAGCATCACCAATGATGGCCTCGCTATGGAGCCCCGTTCCATTACGCCCGAGACGAGTCGGCTTCCCTCTGACGCGTACCTTATTTTTATCTCACCCTGAGGAAACCGAATACCCGGTCTGCCAGGCGTAAAGGAGGAAATCGGTCTCCAGGCTCATGATTCAACGGATAATGCTTGTAGGTCTAGAGACTTACCTGCCAATGATTCACAGGTTACTTGACGCTGATTCAGAATTTACTTCATGGGGTTTCAGAATTTACTTGACATAATAACCGTAATGAATAATTAACGCATCCCAGGACATTCAGTGAAGGAGGGAGGGTATCGTGATAAGAACGCCCTTGAAGGTCTTGGTTTGCCTGGCTATTATGACAGTAGTCGCTGGAGCCTCCGTTGGATGGGGGTACAATGGAACCGGTGCGCCTGGAGCGCCGGCGATTCAGGGGGATGCTCTGTCCGCTGATCCCTCGGTGCAGCCGATGCCACCGGTGCGTACGCGCGACAGTGCCATCAATTCCCGACGTTCAGCGTCTCCCTATGCTCGGCGGCAGTTCCCTGTGCCGAGTTCATCCGTCTCCTCAACATCATCAAAACGCGCTTCGGGGAAATATTACCGACGACGTGCGGCCGAAGTTGTCGTAGCCCCGCCCCCGCTCTCTTGGACCGGGAACATGGGACCATCGGCAAATCCCATGGCAGGCTGTCCTGTGCAGGCGTGTGCGCCGGCGTGTGCGCCACCTCCCTGCGAACAAGGTCTGTTCGATCGTCTGCTTGGACCTTTTGCACCTGGAGGCCTTGGTTTAGGATTTACAGGATGCATGCCCATCTTGCCGCGTGCCGGATGCAAGCAGTTTCAGGTCTCAGCCCGGGTGTGGTACCCGACTCTGAATTCCAGTACCATACAGTGGGGCACCATTCCTGGAATCGGGGTCTCCGGGACGGAACTGGATTTGCACCAGGACCTGCACCTGCGGAAACACGGGTACACCCTCGAAGCAGAAGTTCAATGCCAGTTTCGGCAGAATTGGGCGCTTCGGTACTGGTACATGCCGATTGCCTACAAAGACAATTTCACGAACGACCGGCTTTTCTGGTTCGGCAACTACCTGTGGGGCGTTGGGTGGCCGATGCTGACCCAATGGGACCGCAAGATTCACCGCGTGGAATTGGTGTACAACTGGTTTTCCGCTCCTCATGCGGTGTCCAGCATTTTCGGCGGGTACCACCTGGTGGATGACAAACTGAAGGTCGAATATCCTCAACTCGCGGGAGTGGGAGTGACCAGGACCCGGTCTTCAAACTACCACATGGCCACGGCAGGAATGAGCATTGATCGGGTGATCACCAAAGTAGGCAATCAGGGAATCGCGTCCGTTCACTGCCGTTGGTCCGTCCAGTTTCTTGAGGGATTTCTCGGCTGGGACGGGTTCGCGACCGGCAGAATCGCAATCCCGTATTGCCGCGGTCAGTTCGGGTATCTGGAAGCAGGCTGGCGGTGGATCGTGCTAGATCGGCATATGCCGAGCAATACCGACAAGACGAGCCTCGACGGCCCGATAGCCTCAGTGGGTATGGTTTTCTGATACGCACGCAAAGCTCCGCTCCGTGAATGGCGCGTAGCAGTGCACTGAGTGGCAAGGGGAGGACGATATTCTCAACAGCCATTCAGAACCAATCAGCCTGAAGTCTGCCCCATCTCGAGACGTCGCAGGAGCGACAAGGATGAGAGATGGCGTACTGACGAAGCGGTTATTTTCTATGACGTTCAGTTCCAGAGATTGGACGATCAGCACGAGAGGAGAGCCTTTCGCCGAACAGGGTTCCCGGAGGGTACCAGCGGCAGCACTCCTTTCAAAGCTTGAATGTCCTTAACGATGCCGTGATTGAAGGACTTCTCCGGGAACTCTCATGCGGCGAGCCGTACAGGCCCGGCCCTCGTGGTCGGGCCTGTGCTATTCAGGGGAATTGCCTGAACCCCGCACTTTTCCTTGACATGACAAAGGCACGATGCTAAAAATCTTGGTTTACACGTCCGAAGAGGTACACCATGAAGACCTGGGTTCCGAAACAAGATGAAATCGACAGAAAATGGTTCGTGATAGACGCCAAGGATAAGGTGTTGGGCAGGCTTGCCGCGGAAACCGCCCGTATACTCAGGGGGAAAAACAAACCACAGTTCACCCCCTATTGTGATGCTGGCGACTTTGTGGTGGTTATCAACGCGTCCAAGGTGCGTCTCACGGGAAAGAAGCTCCAGCAAAAGTTGTACTACCGTTACACCGGGTATCAGGGGGGCCTTAAGGTCACTCAGGCCGAGACGCTGCTCAAGGCAAAACCCGAGCAGTTGTTCTGGCTCGCGGTAAAGGGCATGCTCCCCAAGAATACCCTCGGACGAGCGCAACTGAAGAAGCTCAAGATTTACGCAGGAGACGCCCATCCGCACACGGCTCAAAAACCCGAAACCTATCAGTTTTAGTTCTGGAGAGAAATGATGAGTGACGACCGCCATTACGCCACCGGCAAGAGAAAAAACGCGGTGGCAAGAGTTTGGCTCAAGCCGGGTACCGGCAAGATCGTGGTGAACGAACGCGAGTTGAACGCGTACCTCGGCCGCCAGACTTCGAGAATGGTCCTCATGCAGCCGTTCGAGCTGACCCAGACGGTCGGCCGATTCGACATCATGGTAAGCGTGCATGGCGGAGGGCTGTCCGGTCAGGCCGGAGCAATCAAGCATGGGATCAGCAAGGCACTCCTGAGCGTAGATCCCGGGTACCGGTCAACGCTCAAGGCCGCAGGATTCCTGACCAGGGATTCGCGTGTCAAGGAGCGGAAAAAATACGGGAAACGCGCAGCCAGAGCGAGCTTCCAGTTCTCGAAAAGGTAAGAGTCATCACGGACGAGCTGGGGGGTATCCTCTATTCCAGGGAGCGATATACCCCCATGAGCCTGTCCATTATGTGCCCGGCTTTGCCTGTCAAAACGACGTCCATGTACTGATCGTACGGCGTGGCCTCGAGGTTGATGAGAACGAGGCGCGCTCCGCCTCTCTTTGCTTCCAGGGGCAAGAAGCACGCGGGTTGAACTACCAGCGACGACCCGACAGTCAGGAACAGGTCGCAATCGCGCGCGCGTAAATGCGTTTTCCAACACCTCCGCGGGCAAAGGTTGCCCGAACGCGATGGTCGCGCACTTCAAGGGGCCGCCGCAATGCGGGCAGTACGGCACCTCTATTCCTTCCCGATCCATCTTGTCGGTGATTTCTTCCCTTGGCCACCGCGCGTGGCAATCGAGGCAGTTCACTTCTCGTACGTTCCCATGAAGTTCAAAAAGTCTTTCAGGGGAATTCCCTGCTTTTCGATGTAATCCGTCGATATTCTGGGTGATGAGCGCCAGGAGACGACCGGTTTTCTCCATCTCCGCGATGGCCTCGTGGGCAGGGTTGGGGATCGCGTCTCTCATCGGGGGGTATCGCGCACGGTCGTATTCCCAATAGAGTTTTCTGTACCTCTCGTGCGAGCGAAACTTCTGGTACGTGAGTTCATCCTGATTGTACTGACTCCAGATTCCTCCGGGAGACCTGAAATCGGGAATGCCGGACTCAGTAGAAATGCCTGCCCCGGTGAAAACGACGATTCTGTGCGCGTCATGCAGCATCCGCGCTGCGGTTTTCACGGTCGCAATGTCCATAGTAAGTCTCCTCGGCAATGAGCAAACCTGTACCCGGCAATGCATCTCCCCAGGCCGTCGCACAGAGCGGTCAACGCTTCTCTTCGAGAAACTTGCGCCTGGGAGGGATCTTGCAGTTCGATTTTCTCATGTCGTGTTTGAGAGCGACTATTTTGTCCAGAATCGCTGTCAGTCCGTCAAAAGTTATTGCCGCACCATCGGACGGTGGAGTGGTGGCGTATTTGTGGTAATCCTGCCGCAGTCGTGAGAGTTCCTGAGTCATGCTGCCGCAACTTTTCGCGCACGCTATTCCAGGCAGGATTACTGCTACCGCGAAGACAAAGAGGATTCGAATCATTCCCATCTGCGTGATCCCCGGTGATGGCCTGGAGCTGTGGACGACCGAGGAATCGCACCTTAAGGCTGAGAACCCGTTTTCGGTCGCGAGCTATTCATAGCAGATGAGGGGCAAGAAAGTAAACGCACCGACCCAAAGGACCGGAGTGCGATCCGGCCTTAGCTGCACGCGTCTCATACCGATTCGCTTTCAAATTTGTCACTTGATCGCGGCTTCAGGCTGGGGATCTCATTCGCTACGGACGACGCAAGGCCGTCTGATCACTTCGCTCATGAGACCCCCAGCCCTATAAGCTCATTTGTTTGAACGCGAATCCGTATCAGGCGCTGGAACACGTCTCCGGGGTTCCTGAGCGAGGCAAAGGGCCTCTTCCGCACTTTTCTCGGACAGCGCGTCACATGCTGAGCAGCTTGCGCCACGTGGAGATGCCGTCGAAGCGCATGTTCTTCGGATCCGTCTTGTTGAAACCGGGTTGTAGGCCCACGGTCCACTCACCTACCAGAATAAAGGGCGCCCAGTAGTAGGGATGGCAGGTAGCGTTGTTGGCGATGAGCGAGAGCTGCGCTTGTCGGAGCGCCTCGGCTTTGGATCCGTCCTTGAGGTTTCGGTACATGTCGATGAACAGCTTCGCGGTGCTGTCGTCGTTCACCTGCCACATGCTGAGCACCACGGAATCACTGCCGGCAAAGAGAAACCCTCGGGAAAGTGCCATCACTCCCCCGGCATCTTTGGAATTGGCCTTGCCGGGAGATAAACAGGAAGACAGGACCACAAGATCTGCATTGAGCTTGAGGCCAAACACCTCCCCCAGTTGCAGGAATCCGTCGTTTTCCTTGTCTCCGTACAGGGAGAACACAATCGCCGGTTGCTGCGGACCCTTGCCGGATCCACTCAAAACCACACCGTGGGTTGCGAGATGAATGTACCCGTACCGGCTCAGGTCCACCTTCTTGAAGAGGGTCTCGGTTGCCTGAGGTCCGAGATACACTTGCGTGGGGCCTCCCATGATCTTCACGATCTCGGATATCTCCCGTCGCGTGCCTGGCAAAGGCCGGAGATCAGGGCCCCGGGAGCCTCGCGATGAACCGCCAAGAGCGGCCAATAACTTGTCTGCTCCAGGATTGAGTTCCTTCGCCTTGCTCGGGTCGTTGTACAGCGCATCGCCAAATGCCACCAAGCTCCATCCAGGTTGCTTGTCGTGTTTCCTGGTCCGAATGTGGGCCAGGACCTGCGCAGAGGGGGCGTAGGCGAACGCGTATTTTTCCACGAGATATGTGGGTTTGTCCGCGGCTGACCAGAACCTCTTTTCCGCGTGGCTCTTGGAGGTGACGAGAATTTCAAAAGGCAACGACGCGAGCGGGCCGTGAGGCACTACCACCACCGTCTTCTTTGTTGCAAGGAAATACTCCACCGGCTTGATTATCTTGGAATAGAGTCTATACGCAATGGACGGATCCCAACTGGCTTGGGTGTCCGCGCGATGCAAGGGTTTCATGAGCGCATCGATGTCTCTGCGCAACTCCTTGGCCGGGTAGGCGATGGAGTGAACATGGAACCGCTGTTTGTCGATGGCAAACACGTACGTAGCCCCTCGGGTGACCATGTAGATGAGAAGCGCCTCGTTGGGCCGAATGATGTCTTTCTGGAGTTGATGCACCGAAATCGGTCGCGGGTACCGGAGATCCGCGTACGAGGGGTATTCCTTGACGAGCCGGTCCTTCAATTTCGTGAACAGTTCTTCCTTGGCTCTGCGTTCATCGAGAAGTTTCTTGATTTGCGGGGGATTCTGATTCACGCGGGAGAGTTCTTCGGCAAGCCGGCTGTTGATTTTTCTCAGGCTTAATTTGAGACTCTTTTCTTTGATGAGAAGGTCTTTCGGCAGATCGGAGAAGTTATCCACATTGATGCGGGAAAGCGTATTTTCGAACTCTGCTGCCTTCAGTTTCTCGACGATCCGCAGTGCCTGGCTGTCATACGCGCCCTGAGGATCTTTACGGGCCAGTTTCATCAGGACTCGTAAGGTGGTCTCAAACAGTGCGTTTCTTCCTCCAAAGATGAAGTTGTCTTCATCGGATTCTTCAACGATGTCCGCTTCCATGGCCTCAAGGATGGTGATCGCCTTGCGGTAGGATTCCAGCGCCTCTCCCATGGAATTCTTTTCTTCGAGCGTGCGCCCCATGATGAAGTACGCCTTCCACAGCATGCTGCGGTCCTCAGACTTCTGAGAGATCTCGAACGCGCGCTTCAAATCTGCCACAGCCGCATTGAACCCTCCAAGGATGGAGTTGACCAACGCGATCTGCAGCAGGTTCTCGTTGACCCCGCGGCGGTCCCCTATTTTGGTCCGGATGTCTTGAGCCTCCTGGTAGTTTTCGAGAGCCACGCGTGGGCGACCGAGCATTTGATACAGTGTGCCGATACGGGTGAGGATGCGAGCCTCTGTCCTTTCATCGCTGCCCCCTCGCGTGAGGGCAAGAGCACGCTGTTGGTACTTGAGCGCTCCCTCCTGATCGCCTAGCTTGCTGAGGATGTCTCCCAGGCGAACCAGTTCGGCTTTCTGCTTGTTCACGTCATGCAATTCGCCGTTAAGTCGTAACGCGTCCTCGAGGAAGTCCTTGGCCTTGGGGTAGTCCTCGGTCAGATAATAGACGTTCCCGAGTCGGTCGTATATGCGGGCGAGCGCACTGTCAGTGCCGTGAGTCTGCGCGGATGTGAGCGCTTTGTGATAGTGGTCGATCGCACGTTCGAAATCCCTGAAGCCCTCGTAAATCTCTCCCAGATAAAAATGGAGATCAGTGGCTTGAGACGCGGGAAGGCCCAACTCGGCAAAGAGCTTCAGCGCCTTGTGGAGATTGGTCAGCGCTCTTTCATAATCCTCGGTCTTCACCTGGATGACCGCTATACCGCTCAGAGCCCACAATTCACCCTGACGATCTCCCTGCCGCCGAAGTTCCTTCAAGGTTTGTTGAAGGAGCGCGAGGGCCTTGGCATGTTCGCCGGCATCCTCGAGAACGGTAGCCATTTTCAGGCGGATCGAGGACACCGCTCTGTTGTCATTGAGCGTACGCGCTTGTTCGAGGGCATTTTTCAGCAGGGCCAGAGCTTGCGCTGCATTGCCTTTGGCTCGATGTACCATGGCGAGTTCAGTGGACACCGCCAGGTTGCCTCGGGGATCGTTTATTCTCTTGGTGATCTTGGCCGCTTCTTCGAGACAACTTGCCGCGTTTTTGACGTCGCCTTTGGTGAGATACAGCCTTCCCATGCTCGTCAAATTGGTCGCGAGTCCTCTGGGATCCTGGATCTCCCGATGCAAGGTGAGTGCGGTCGAGAGTTTCTCCAAAGCAGACGCCTGAGAACCGCGGGCAGCTTCCGCATTCCCGAGGCTGGTCAGGATATCGGCTTCGCCTTTTTTGTCCGAAAGTTGTCGGTATACCACCAAGGCCTGGTCGAGTTTCTGAACAGACTTGTCAATTTGGTTGCGACGTCTCATCAGGTTGCCGATGTTCGCGAGATTGGCCGCGTATCCTCTCCGATCGCCGATGCCTTTGCGCAGATCCAAGGATTTATTGAAGCAATCCATGGCCTTTTCGTGATCGCCGAGATTTTTGTAATGGACCCCGATCGCGGTAAGATCCTTTCCCTCACCGAAGCGATCGGACATCGCTCGATGTTCCTTAAGAGCCTGTTGCAGCAGATTGAAAGCTTTTTCCCGTTCTCCGCGCAGTTGGTACACAAGACCGACAAGGTTGTCACAATCAGCCATACCCCTACGGTCGTGAATGTCTGCATATTCCTGACGTGCCGCGGACGCATCTTGAAGCGCCCTGTCAAACGCGTCGCGGGAAAACCGAAATCGGGCAAGAGCGAGACGCACCTCAGCGCTGGAACGACGGTTTACACCGGCCTTTACGCTGGCTACCGCTTCCTTCAGCATCTTGGATGTCTGTTCCATGTCCCCGGTGTTCATTCGCATTTCAGCCAGGAGCACCGCGGACTGTGCAATCTGGTTGCGGTCGTTGATCTTCTTGGCGATTGAAAACGATGCTTCTTCATACTCCAGGGCCTTTTGCACGAATCCCTGCCGGAAATAGACCTCTGCGATCAAATGGAGGGAGGCAGCCTCGCCTCCGCGGGAAGAGATCCCACGAAACTCTTCAAGGGCTTTCCCGCCGAGGTCGAGTGCGGATTCAAACCGGGCTCGGTCCCGTTCCAGATTCGCGAGCGCAAGCCGTACGCGCGGCGTCATCGCGCGATCGCCTGCTTTTTCATACTGATTCAGAGCGCTGGAGAGATTGGCAGCGGCCTGGATGACCTTTCCCTCGTCAGCTTCGGCCATGCCCCGGACTACTCGGGAGAGTGTGGAGGCATTACTGTCCGTCCCGTCGCCTACGAGGGCCATCCCTTCTTTAATCCCGCTGCGGCTCGCTTTGAGGTTCCCTTGGAGCTGGTCCAGATATGCGATTCGCAGGAGCGTCTCTCCCACGTCTTTTTTCCGATCCGCGGTCTTTGTACAGCTTCAAGGCCTTTTTAAAATTTGCTCGTGCTGCCGCGTAATCAGACCTGGACAGACTTATTTCCCCCATCAGGAGATGAATTCTGCCCGCCTCGGTCTGGTTCGCTGCCTTGAGGCAAAACGCCAGTCCGCGGTTCAGGGTGGCAAGCGCTTCAACATGCTTGTCAAGCTTGAGCAGACACGAGGCCATGTTCTCCAGGAGTTCCGGACGCCTGCGGGCCTCAGATTCGGGGAGGATCTTTTGTGCCTCGTCAAAAGACTTGAGAGCAGCGGGGAATGCGGACGTGGCCATAAGAATCTTGCCCGCGAGAATCAAGTCCTGACTGCGAGCCCTCGCGTCTTTCAGAGTCTTGTTCAGAGCGATGGAGCGATTGACATACTCGAGTGCATCTGCTTCCCGTTTGAGCTGATGGAGCACACGCGCGTGGGCATGCAGTGCTGCGGCCGCGTTCTTTTGATCCCCGGATGAGGACGCCCGCTCAAAGGCACTCTGAAGAACACTCAATGCGGGAGTGTATTCCCCTTTCTTCTCAAGCTCTGACGCTTGTTTCAACAATTCCGCGGAATTCGGACCGGGCTTGGACTTTGACATAGGGCAGGAGTCTGAAGACTCAGGTCTGACCTCGGGTTTCTCTTCCTTCGCCGGAGTGGTTTGGGGAGGCTTGTCGTTGTCAGTCTTCTCGACAGCTTTGGGCTCGGGCTGAAGAGAATGTGGCTCGGCCGGAAGTGGTGCGGGAGCGGTTTCAGCCTGAGGCTTTACCGGAACCGGTACAGGCTTTACCGGAACAAGGTCAGGCTTTACCGGAACAAGGTCAGGCTTTACCGGAACAAGGTCAGGCTTTACCGGAACAAGGTCAGGCTTTACCGGAACAAGGTCAGGCTTCACCGGAACAGGTACAGGCTCAGGTTGAACGGCCGCGGGCTTGGCAGCCTTGTCATCTGGCTGGCCTTGTGTGGACGATCGTGCCGGTTTGGACCACACTTTGGCCGCGGGCTGAGCAGCCTTGCCCTTGTTCCGGGCACTCCCTCCGCCCATGAAGGCTTCGACAGGAGTTCCGCGGAATACGGAAATTTGCGTGTCCTTGGCAAATACCGTGTCCGGGAGTGAGCTTTGCGGCAGCAGCAGCCCGACGAAAACTGTGCCCAGGATGGGAACGACACCTTTGAACCTTTTCGCAAATGGAATCATTTCTTGTCCATTCTCCCGCTAGTTTGCGCGTCGACTGATTGCGGAGGTCTCGCACCTCGGACGCGCAAATATACAAAGAGTCCGATGCCTGCCAAGATCATGGAAAGACACAGGATCTGTCCCATGGTCAGCCACGCGATCACAAATCCGAGTTGAGGGTCAGGCTCACGGACAAACTCGATAGAAAACCGGAACAGCCCGTAGAGGACCAGAAAGACGGACAACAATTCTCCCGGCACGCGGGTTCTCCGTCTGAGCAGCCACAGAATCGCAAACAGGACCGGACCCTCGAAAAAGGCTTCGTAGAGCTGTGACGGGTGTCGCGGAAGATCGCCGCCTCCGGGAAACACGATGCCCCAGGGAAGGGTGGTGACCCGTCCGAACAACTCACCGTTGATGAAATTCCCGAGCCTGCCCAGCATTAATCCGGGTGGCGCAGCCAGTGCGGCCAGATCGGTCAGTTCCAACACCTGCACATGGTGACGTCTCGCGAACAGCCACGCGGCAATGACCATTCCCAACAATCCGCCATGAAAGCTCATCCCTCCGTGCCAGACCGCGACGACTTCCCACGGAGCTGCCAGGTATGCAGGCAGATTGTAAAAGAGCACGTACCCGATTCTCCCGCCTATGAGCAGCCCGAGAATCATGTGGAACAGGAGATCGTCCGCGTCCTCCACGGGAATGGGCCCTTGCTTGCGCCGGAGTTCCGACCGCACGATGAGGTACGCCAGCCCGAATCCGAAGAGATACATCAAGCCGTACCAGCGTATCTCCAACGGGCCTATGTGCACGAGGACCGGATCGATCAGAGGATAGGATATCTTCATAAGGCCTCGCGAACAGGGATCACTCATCAGTGGATGGCTGACTGGTCGCTGTGATGCTCTGGTCAGCTACCCGCATCATGTTGTCGATGCGTCTGAAGATTCCCCGCACTATTTTTACGTCTCGATCGTCCATGGTGGCGCTGTTGAGGATGCGCCTCACGTCGCGCATCATGCGCAACGGGTTGGACGCGTCGAGGAAGCCTGCGCTCACGAGCACGCTCTGGATGTGTTCGTACATGTCTTCCCGGGCTTTCAGCTGAGCAGGTCGCGTTCTTTTTGCCTGGAAGTTCACGGGCCTACATGCGGTCTTAAACACCTCGTACGCCATCACTGCCACGGCATGGGCCACATTCATGGACGCGAATTCCGCATCTGTGGGAATGATCACATGATGCGTGCACAGCTTGAGCTCCTCGTTGGTAAGACCTCGCGATTCTCTGCCAAAGACACACGCGACCGGACCATCCAGCGCGTGCTGCGTGAGCACGGGAATCAACTCCTCAGGAGGCTGCGCGGTGACTCGTTTGCCGCCGAGCCTTCCCGAAGTGCCGACTGCCATGACCGTGTCCTCCAGCGCGTGCGCAAGGCTTTCTGCATGGCAGGCTCGCTCCACGATGTCGTAAGCGCCGGACGATCGGGCAAAGGCCTCGGTCTCGGGTCCGCAGTCGGTTGAGGAAACCAGAGTAAGGTTCTGTAAGCCCATGTTTTTCATGACACGCGCGACCGCTCCAATGTTCCCAGCGTGTGTGATTCCGACCATGACGATCCGTACACGGCTCAAGGCCTCGGCCCAGTCCGGATGCACGCGGAATCCTCTCTGAATCTTTCTGGATGGTTTCATGCGATCGATATCGGCCCGTGAGTCATGTGCGTACCCCGCGTTTCATTTGGAGGCCTTCGTGCTCAAAAAACGGTTGAGCGGTGGGGCGATTGGTTGAGATACCGCGGGAAATCCGGAGGATATAGCAATAGTTTCAGTTACTTGACTGCATGAGGTGTGCACGCAAAAGTCCTCCTACGCGCACCTTAATATGGGGATATGTCATTGTCAAGCAATGTCAAATAGCAGGAACGATTTGTTCATGAGGCAAATCAGGGATGGGATAAAGGTTTGACAATTCCTCGTCTAATTACGGCATTTCATAAGTCCGGTAACGTATTCGGGTGCCACTGCTAGCTAGCTAGCAGTGTTTTCCGGAGGCACTGCTGGACAAGCCAGCAGTGGCACCCAAGCCATGAGGTGACCACCGACGTCCGCCCTATTTCGATGTCACCGTAATTGAGAAATCGAGAACTAAGTCAGCCTCACCCGGAGGCTATGGCGATTCCGATGGTGGCGCCCAGAACTACGGCCACTATCGGGTTACACCAGAGCGCTCAGCCCGAGCCTCCGCTGATCAAATAGAGCCCGAATCCGCCTGCGGCTCCTATGCCCGCGCCAATTACTCTTTTCACGATCAACCTCGTAGGGGGAAATATGCGGTAAGGTGATGTGCCTCGAATCGTGTCATGCGCGGAGACCCCATACTCCTCGCAAATGCCGTGTTGTCGGGCACGGTGGTATATACGCCCCAAGTCATCCAAAATGCCCGCGTCAGCGCCAAATTATGGGGCGGTTTCTCCGACAGCATAGACCGGAACGCAGCCTTGTCAAGCGCAAGTATCCGTGGGGCCACTTGCCCCGCGTCGAGGAATGCCCTTCTTTATGAAGAGCCCGCTTGCATCGTGCGGCAATCGGTGCGAATCACTTGGGCAAGGCCGCGTGCGAAACGCGGCAAAGGAGCCATTCGAACGGCATCCAGGAGGCATATACGATGACACGAGAGTGGAACAAGCAGACTTTACTTGAACAAAGCGCGGTATTCCAGGAATGCAGGATTCTGATCAGCGCGGCGGAACTGGATCTTTTCACCGCGTTGGAGGATCGTCCGAAAACCGTGGACGAACTGGCCGGAGCGCACGGATGGGACGCACGGGCTTTGCGTATCCTCATGGACGCTCTTGCGGCCCTGGGCATCCTTTCCCGGTCTTCCGACGGCTATTACCGCTTGCCCGAGCACCTCGCGGGCCTGCTGAGCAGTAATGCCGCTGAATCCATCCTGCCCATGATGTTGCACCGAGGCAGCATGTGGAAGAGCTGGTCGTTTCTTACGGAAGTGGTCCGCACGGGCAACAACCCCAATCCTGTGGGCGCGGGCTCGCATTCACAGAAGGAAATGGAAGATTTCATAGGCGCCATGCACGTGGTGGGGAGAGACCTGGCCGACACGATAGCCGGTTCGGTAGATCTCAGTCCCTTCCACCGCATGCTGGACGTCGGCGGCGGTTCAGGAACGTACATCATGGCCTTCCTGAAGAGAGCCCCTCACATGACCGCGACGCTGTTGGATCGGCCCGAAGTGGTGGAAATGGCGAGGAAACGATTGACCACCGCGGGGTTCATCTCACGTGTGGACCTGGTTGCAGGGGATTACAACACCGATGAGATGCCCCAAGGCCACGATCTGGCCTTTCTGTCCGCGGTCATTCACATCAACAGCCGGGAACGCAATCTGGATCTGTTTCACCGGATCCACCGGAGCCTCGATTCGGGAGGGACCATTCTCATTCGAGATCACTTCATGGATGCGAGTAGAACCTTTCCCAAGGCGGGCGCGATTTTTGCGGTGAACATGCTCGTCGCGACGCAAGGCGGGAACAGTCACAGTTTTGCGGACGTGAAGGCAGACCTGGAAACAGCCGGGTTCAAGGACCCCCGCATGATCCGCGAAGGGCAGGAAATGGATCAGCTCGTCTCGGCAATGAAGCAACAATAATCACGGTCTCTTCGATCGGCTCATACTGATTCCCTAGTCGAAGAGATCGTCCAGGGAATGTGTGCCTCCGGATGCCTCGCCTCTGGTGTAGATCGTCTTGTACCGTTCACTGAATCCCGGTTGATCGAAGCAGCCCCGACACTCTTGCTCGTCTTCCGGCCCTGCTTCTTCCACGCGCACTTCCAGTCCCATATCCTCGTACAATTCTTTCATTTCGGACAACCGAGGTTCCTCCGCAGTGAATCGGCGGACCCATCCTGCTTCCAACAACCGGCGATGGCGGTCCTGCACGCGATCCATGGTCATCCCCTTGTTATACTGGTTCCAAAAGTCTTGTCTGTTTGATTCTTCTTTGATGTCGGGAGGTCCCGCTTCTTAACGAGCGCCGCAGAGCCGTCGAAGCTGCGTTCAGGGGACCCCCCGTCACTTTGCAAAAGCGCGAGCTATTCGGTCAGAACTTTTGGCAACACCCATGCCCCCGCGGGGGCACAACGAACGATGAAAGTGACACCCTGTCGAGCGACCAGCGGGAGCTGGCAAGTGCTTGAAGTTCTTGGGGATGGGGGTTCGGGGGAAGGCCCTTCTTTCAAGAAGGGCCTTCCCCCGAAAATGCATCTTCATAGGAACTCTTATATCCCTCTCTCAGACTGGTTTCCGGACGTCCCATTGCTCATGACAATCTCCGTCAAATCCCACGTACAGCACTTCCCTTCCGCTCGCCGCTTGCATGACCTCCACTGCCGTCTCTCGACGCTGCCGGGAACTCATGCCCACGTGCAGCGCATATTCTCTCAAGAATCGCAGCCTGTCCGCGGGGCCGATGGCTACAGGAGTTGACAGGAATATCTGCACCAGATTCTTGAGCCTCCGCCTGGGGGCGACCGCGCGTCGGAACCGAACCTCATCATAGTCCAACACGGCAAAACGTACTGTCCGCTCGGGCACTGCCTCGTTCTTAGGGGGCGCGGCAGGGGCCTTTTCCGCGCTTTCCTTGCGTGTGGGCCCTTCAGATACCAAGATGTTGCACGTCTTGAGATCCGCGTGGAAGATACCCTCCGTGTGCATGAAACCAATGAACCTGCCGAACAGGGCTGCCAGTTCTCGCTTTTCTGCGGTGCTCCAGGGAAGCAGAATTCTCGTGAGCAAGTACCGGTCCAGTTCTTGAGACCGGGGGATCACTTCCATGATGATGTATTCATTTGCCGAGACTCCGAGATATCCTTCCCGGACCAGCGCGAGAGGCGCAGCGGCCGCGATTCCGGCTGAGAGAAGCTTCCATCCGTTGCGGAAGGTTCTCAGCCCCTGTGTGGGACGAAACAACCCCTTAAGCGCGTGCAGCCATCCTCTCCAACGCAACTGTTTCACGCACACGCGGGGAAATCCCGGGATGTCGACGAGGGTCACCGCGCTTTCGGGACTGTCCTTGAGAATAGCGCCGGTGTGGGACGAGAGTTGCCTGCCATGTTCCTCGATGCACGACCGCACAAAGGCAGGGATCGTGCTCGCATCCGAATCTAAAATGCGCACCGCTTCAGCATGGATTCTCAGGGTACTGGTTCAATTTTCCTTCTGTTGCCGTAGTCCGCGGCCCTGCACACCGTACGCGATGAGGTACCGGACCAAATACCGCCAGCTCCTCAGCCGCCAAGGAGTCCGTCTTACCGAGCTGCGGAACCACTTCAATGCTTCCCGGAGATTTCCCGCCTGCACGTACGCGTGGCCGAAGGATATGTCGTGGTCTGCGAGAGTCTTAAGGAAGATAGGCCTGGGAATTCTTTCAGGATCGTAGTTCTTCATGAGAATGTCGTACGTGTCGGTCCGCACGCCGATGCGGTTGTGGCTGGTGTTGGCTTCGTAAAACCTGATAAACACGAGCGGGCGGTTGAAATACGCCAGCGGATACCTTGCCGCAATCTGCAACCACACGTGAAATTCGTCCGCGAAGCGATAGCAGGTCGGGAAGCCCCCGATTTCATCGAATACGTCGGTGCGTATCATCACGGACGAGGTGTGAATGAAACTCTCCGAGAATTCTTTCACCAGGAGATCGCCCTTTATCCACACCGGAGCGCTCGGTTCTCGATATTTCTTTCCCAGTCTTTCGTGTCGCACAGCGACGAGCCCCACATCGGGATTGTCCTTCACGAATGCCGCCTGAATTTCCAGCTTGTCCGCGGCCCAAAGGTCGTCGTGGTCGAGGAAGGCAAGCCAATGCCCTCGGGCCGCGGCCGCTCCGTTGTTCCGGGACGCGGCAATGCCGCTGTTTTCTTGTGACAGCACCCGGAGATCGGGTTGCTCGCTGAGCCATTCCGCGGTGCCGTCGGAAGAACCGTCGTTCACCACGATGAGTTCGAAATCCCGGAACGTCTGGTTCCGCACGGACTGCACCGTCTCCTTCAAGAGGTGGACCCTGTTGAATGTCGGGATAATGACGCTGATAAACGGTCGCTCTTCAGATTCCATGACCGGCTTTCGCTCGAATCTCGCCTATCTTCTGCAGCACGTGTTCCGGAACCACGCTTCGCATGCAGGGGTGTTCGGGTAAGGGGCACCGGAAATGACGGCACGGCGCACAGGGCGCTTCGACTTTGATCGTGTACGCGGTCGGGCCGTACGGGGCTGTCGCGCCGATCGATGTGGGACCGAACACGGTCAGCACCGTGGAACCGGCTGCGATTGCCATGTGAGCGCTCCCGGTATCGTTGGAGACCACCATGTGGGAAATGCGCATCATTGCCATCGATCCTATCAAGTCGGTCTGACCCGCGAGGTTCATCGCTCCTTTGTGTCGCATCTGCGCAATGATCCCATCCACCAGGGCTCGTTCCTGTGCCGCTCCGAGAAACACCACCGCTGCGCCCTGTTGAGAGATGAGCAGGTCTGCCAGGCGTGCAAAATAATCTCCAGGCCATCGTTTCGCTTCGGAGTTCACCGAGCCTGGGCACAGGCAAAAGAGCGGACGCTCAAGGCCCTTTTCACACGTGGCCAGGAGTTCCCGCGCCCGGTCGAGGCTCTCCTCGCTCAGGGAAATTGCACAGTCAGGGATTGCAGGGCCTACACTGTCGTCCGGACAAAACCGACGTCGCAGGAAATCCGTGATACCGAGATAATAGAATACCTGATGCTTCTCACGGATCTCACGGGTCAAGGGAATCTTCACGTTGAGGAGCGGGCCGCGCAAATCCGTGGGATAGCCCGCCCGCATCGGAATCCCCGCAAGCAGAGCCGTGAATGCGCTCTCGAAACGCGTTCTGAAACAGGATTGCCATGTCAAAGCGGCCTGCTGCCAGATCTCGTTTCACGAGGAAAGGCCGTCGCAAAGGCCCCGCGGCATGGGTGTTCACCGCAATCACCCCGTCAGGCACGCGCGTCGCGTGCAAGAGCGGTTTCAGGCCGGCCGGGCCCCACAGTTCGATCCACGCGTCCGGGAATATCCGCCGTACCTCCCGGATTGCCGGGATGCTCATCACCGTGTCGCCCACCCAGTTGGTGCCGCGCACCACGATACGAGAAGGAACACGTGCAGATTTCACCGTAAGCATCCTGGGAAGCATGGCAAACGCTTACCACCCGTGCAGGTGCCTGGGTGCCGGACGAGGATCCGCGCCACGTGATTGCCGATGTGGGTCAGCGAGCCTCATCCGAGCCTGCTTGGTCGAGCGGGATGGCCTGATCGATGAGCATGATCGGGATGTCATCCTTGATCTCGTACTTGAGCTTGCATGCGTTGCAGATCAAACCATCGCTGTTTTCCGTAAGGACCAGGTCGCCCTTGCACTTGGGGCAGACCAGAATTGCCAGCAGTCGTTCGTTTATTGCCATGAATCACCCTGAAACTGTCGTGCATTCTTGTGTGATGTCGGTACGCCTTGTGGCGACGCATCGGCGCTTTCTGAGGTGCGGTTCTCTAAGCGCCGACGAATCCCTGAGAACAGATGTATATACCGAGCCAGCCTCGTGCGCAAGAACCGCAAGACCGGGAAAGGGCCCCGGCCCGCGCTACTGCGGCAGTTTGGCAAGCTGCTGCGTAATGTAGTCGAGCAGTCCCTGGGCCTTGGCTTCGTCAGCGGCACAGCGGCCCTGATAGTGCTGAAAGTCCCTCAGCGCGGCCTTCGCGTACGCCTGCGCGCGGAGCAGGGTGTTCCGTTGTCCTGTCCGGAGTTTCCTCCCGCTCTGCGGCCTGCGCATACATGATGGCCAGGTTCTGCCGCGTCTGCCCCGCGGCGTAAATGTCGCCGATCTGTTGGAAAATCTGCACGGCATTCCTCGTAAGTGTTCCCGGGCCGACTCCGTCTGGCCGACCTCAGCGTAAAGATTGCCCAACTGGTTGTGGATCGGCCCACGATCGGTGACGGCGGACGCGGGGCAGAGCTTCAGGGCGTCCAGGTAGTCTGTTCGTGCCGCGTGCCAGTGCCGGAGAAGGTTTCCGAAGGTGCGCCCTGCTCCCGCGCTGTCCCTGAAGCGCTCGTGATGGACCACGCCGATCTGATGGATGCACCCGCAACGAACCCGCGCATCGCTCGGGTCGAGCAAATCCAGGCTCCGCTGGTACGCTGCCTCTGCCGCGTCCAGGTCGCGGATGTCGGGAAGGTTCATGTACGCGTGGCCGAGGTTGTAGGAGACAAATGGCTTCCGAGGAGGTGTCCTTGATGCGCCGAGAATACCCGATTGCCTCCTCATAGTGCGTTACACAGTTCGGCGCTGCCCTGCTCGCGCAGAATCTGGCCAAGTGTCACACACGCGACACACCCAGGGTCCGAATGGAGTGGCGCTGTTCATCATCCAGCGCCGCGTCCTCGGGCAGGGCCAACGCGGGAGCGGCCTGCTTCCGGTCCCATGCGATCACCTTTTCCTGCAAGGCTGTAGCCAGAGAGAGGTCGCGTTGCTGTTCCTGTGCCAGGTCGGACGCGGTATGCCATGACCACGCTGTACCTGTCTTCGCGGCCCGGGACGGGTTCGTCGTCCGCGGTGCAAAAGTCGGGCACGATTTCACTCACGAGTCGAGCCCATTCCGCGGCGCGTCCCTGAAATCCGTAAAGCCCGTCCAGGCCCTGCATGGCGGAAATGACCCGACCCCACCATCCGTGTAAACGGGCGACGCGGCGGCAGTGCAGCAGGTTGGCCTCCTCGAGCGCCAGGGCCTGGATCACGCCTCGATTGCCCTCGTTGAACTGCCGGTGGTAGTAATCGCCCAATCCGCCGACCGCCTCGACCCACGCACGGAGCGCGGCCTCGCTTGTGGAGCGGTGGTCTTGCCCGTCGTAGTGCTCGGCGAAAATCTTCCGCAAAAACCAGGGCAACGCGGGGTGGATGGTGTACCAGGTCGCCGCGAGATGCGTGAGCAGGCCGATGTCCCTGGCCCGGTCCAGCAGGCTGGTAAGGTGTTCCTTGCTCTTCCCCTGCACTTCGGGCAGCGCGTAGTCGCCAACTTCTCCCATAGCTGCGCAGCACATCGACATCTATTGTGCCCTGGAACAGGTGGAGCAGCGCGACGACGGGCAGTTCGTCTTCCGTGAATGCGTGGCGGAACCCGTAGTCCAGCGACGCGGCGAGGGATTTGTCGCGGCCCTCGGCCTGGTCGACATCTTCGATCGCGCTGCTCGCCGTCTCGCAAAGCCTGGACGAATTCCTCGATCTGCTCCTTGGCCTTCAGGCCCATCCTCACGGCCTGACCGACGATGACACGGAGCGTGAAGGGATTCCCCGCGCAGGACCTGAGTAGCGGATACCAGTTGGCGATCTGTGTCACGGGTGAGGCCCTTGTCTGCCCCCAGCTTGAGCGCGAGGCTTGCCGCGTCCGGGAGCGACATCTCCGGCATCGGCACCCGGTGCCGGATCCCTCCCAGCCACTTGTGTTCGTCCCGTCGGGAAGTGAGGAGGATTTTGACCTTGGTCGCGTGGTCCAGCTTGACCTGCTTGAGGAAGTCCGAAAGCTCGGCCTGCTCGGCCGCGGTCCACGCGGATTCGACGCCCGTCGGGGAAATCCCGCGATCGGCTCCACATTGTCCCAGATCCACAGCACGGGTTTTTGCCGGAGCAGTTGGATGACGAGGCTGCGCCGCTCCGCGGGTTCGTTGACAGCGGTGCCACTCGATGCCATTGGCCCTCAGGACCCCGGAGAAGAATTGCCCCACCTGGTCGAGCACTTTGGTGAGGTCAGTGTGAAACTCGAAGGAGGTGAACAGGACCACGGGCTGCCTGCCGAGGCCGCGGGTCAGGGCGTACCAGCGCGCGAACTCGACCGCGGTCGCGGTCTTTCCCTGGCCCGCGTACGCGTGGAGCAGCACGATGGGGTGGTCGTCGAACGCGCGGTCGAGCATGAGCAGGGTCTCGTCCCGCCCGACAAAGCCGCTGTCCGGCACGTACCGGCGCAAAGTCGCGTCGTTCTGCACCGGGTCCATTTCTTGCTGCGTGCCGAGTGCGAAAGGCGTGTCCGCGGGAAGCAGCCGGATAGGCGCTGCCTCGTACACGACAGGCACGAACCAGTCCTGCAGCGGCCGGGCTTGCAGGTTGACCCAGCGTTCGGGATTGCTGTGGAGGTGCTTTCGAGCCTCGGACGCGGCCTGCCCGAACTCGCGTCCCTTGGCCAGGGCAGCGTACAGTTCCCCTATATATTGGGCCGCGGTGACCACGAAGACGCTGTACCGCATGCCCAGGACCGCAGGGATGCCCTGGTCGACGACCGACTGGGCCAGGGACCCGATCGCTGCGGACTTCATCGTGCACGGTGGCTGCGTCATCCGGTTTTTCCGCCGCGTCGTGCATCGCGGACTGGCACGCGTTGAGCACGAGCACAGGCACGCCGGTGTCGTGGAGGAGCTTGCCCATGTCGTCTCCGGAGACAGGTCGCTTGTTCTCCTCGGTGCCTGGGGTGCTCGAAGATGAAGTACCCGTGCTTGCCGGATTTCTTGCCGCCGAGCATGATGCCGGACAAACTGGTCAGCCATCAGGACAACGTGGTCCTGTTCAGGTCCAGCATAGACCGCCGTGGCCGTCGAAGTGGACGATGTGGTACGGCCGGCCCGCCTCTTTGGCGTCCCGGAGTTCTTCCTGCAGTTGTTCGAACGTGGGAGGTCGCAAGGCTGTAATGAGCCTTGACTTCAAAGCGGCTCGAGGTCGCTGCCAAGCTCCTGAAGAAGGCGGTTCGCTATTGCCCGGAGCCGGTATGTCCCTGTGTCCGGCCAGGACGGCAGATCACGAAAAGGAGGCGAATGCGGCCATCGTCGACTCCGGGCACGTCCACGAAGCTGACGTGGGGATTGGATTGGACGCGGACAAAGGACTTCACCCGGACCGCAATCGGCGAGTCGGACTGGGGATCGCGGATGAGTTCCCAGGGAATGGCAGCGGCTTGTACGATCTCGGTCTTGATCTCCACGCGCAGGTCAGGGAGTTCGTCGAGCACCCGATCGAAGATGCGTTGCACGTCGCGGCTTCCCTCGAGCATCTTCTCGTAAAGCTCGATTCCGCGCTTCTCCATGAAGGCTTCGACCTGGTCGACCTGTACTTTTTCGACCACGTCCGCCTTGTGCAGGTAGTCTTCAAGATACCAGCGCAGGTCTTCCTGCTCTTGCGCGGTCAGGGCAAATTCGATGGTCGCCTCGGCTTCGAGCTCAGCCTTGCCGGGCCGCTTCAAGCGGAGACGGATGGGATATTTGCCATTGACGGGAGCGTTCTGGCGAATGATCAAAGTCGGACCTTCGGACATCGCATCACTCCTGAGAGGTGCTGTGCGAAGCAGCATCGCGTGTGCAACACATGAGGAACGTCTCAGCGAACGAGCGCGCTGCGGAGGATCCCGAGGGCCGTAGGATGTGGTGACCATCGGGAACCGCATCGCTCGGGGTTTCTACTCGGCAGATGCGGGTCGCTTGGCTCGCCGCATCCTACGCGAATTCGTGACCGAATGGTACGTAACCGGGCATCAAGCGAACGAGCGCGACCGCAGGGACTCCGGGCAGCTTCCCCCGGCCGGCATGCTTTGCTGATGCCGTCTCCGTGTCGATAGATGAAGGAGCGTCATTGAGCCTGAGGATCGTGTTCAATGCGCTTCATCATACCAGGTGACCCGGGTGGAATGCCACACTATCTCGAAAACACCGGCCCGGTGTGCTTCCCACGCACGGACCCTGAGAAAACCATTGACTTGCTAGCCCTAAATATCGTACAACTAATAGAATTTCCCGTTTCTTTCTTTATGACGATCGACCACCGGACTGGAGGTGGAATATGAACAATTGCACGCATAGGTCGACGAGCCGAGTAATTTGTCTCGCGCTCCTTTTGTCTGTTTTTATAGTGGTAACCCCCGGCAAAACGATGGCAGGGCCTTGGGATAGGGGTGCCCTCAACATGGAGGATGAAGCTCTCAAAGACATGAGGTGGCGTGAGAAAGTGGAGCGCCCAAGGACGCGCACACCGCAGCAGGCCATGCCCGCACCGGTGCAAGGTCCCGCGGTTCCGCAGCCCGATTTGAGCGGCCTGCCTCGGATTTTGCCACAGAATGCTCCGGACACGTTACCGCCCGTTCAGGCAACCCAAGCTCCCGGCCTCACCAAGCCGAGGCTCAGTGATTCGGGTCTCGATCAACACACGCTCATCAATCCGCATCTCAAAGGAGCGGCAGCTCACGAAACGACTCCCGTGGCCCGGGAGAAGGCACCGGAACCTGTGCAAAGGGCTATGCAGGTGCCACCGCGGTCACCGGAATTTGCCAGGACTCCTGTGCACGCGGTTGACGCTCACCGTCAGGGTGCGCTCCCCAGGCCCAAGCTCGATAATTCACGTCACGAGAAACAAGGCCTGATCAAACCGCGTCTGGGAAAGGTGCCGGCCAGAGAGCGCACTCACGCTGCCCGCCAAAGGGTGCCGTCCCCCGCGCGTGAGGCAGTGCGGGGTATGCCGGCCATGGCTGCTCCCCAGCCGCGTGTCAGCCCGAGTAAGGACAAAAGGAGTGCGCTCGCGCCCCGTTCGCCCGCACCGGCTATGCGGCAGGCAGCCGCACAAACTATGCCGACAGTGGGGCCACCCGCTCAGCCTAAGGGTCCAGGCCACGCAAAGAGCGGGCTTATCAAGCCGCATCTGCGCGGGGGGTCTCCCACAAGCGTACCCCGGTGGCGCACAAGTCTTCCACGCAGTCCTCAGGAGAGCCCCAGGCAATGGCGCAGCCTCAGATTGCGCCGCGAGGCCCCAGCGGTGATGTCCCGC
Organism: uncultured delta proteobacterium; assembly: GCA_963760985.1. GTDB lineage: Bacteria > Desulfobacterota > Desulfomonilia > Desulfomonilales > Desulfomonilaceae > JACRDG01. The sequence continues at coordinate 644,398 of CAVXFM010000010.1, forward strand.
CCAGCAGCAAGTGAGAGGGAATGCGACTGCACTGGGAATAAAAGTAATTGGTCGGTTCAGAGAGGTCGCGGAATCTCCTGACCGACCATTTCCACGCCGTACCCGCCCAAGGCTGACACTCGCTCTTTGAAGGAAGGGCTCTGTATCACTTCCAGGAGCGTACGGATCTTTTCGTCGTCCAGAAACTCCTCGGGGATCACGAGGTCATACTCTTCGGTGGCCACAGGGACAAAATCCAGGTCCAGAGCGCGAGCTGCCGCAAGCACGCCCATGCCCACGTCTGCAACCCCTGAAAGCACCGTGACGGCGACGGAGGTGTGGGTGTATTCCTCCATCCCGTACCCTTTGATCTTTTCAGGATCGAGCCCGAGACGGTCCAGGTAATAGTCGAGAAGCACTCTCGTGCCGGCCCCTGCCTGACGATTGATAAAGGTGACATCCTCTCTCAGGAGATCTTCGAACGCGAGAATGGATTTGGGGTTGCCCTTGCGCACGATGAATCCCTGTTCTCTCATCACGCCGCGGAAAACCTTCACGGGTATGTCCGGAATGTACCGGTTGATATAGGGCCAGTTGTACGTGCCGCTCTCCACGTCGAGAAGATGTGACGTGGCCAGGTGGGCGCTTCGGTTCTTGAGCGCCATCAGACCGCCCAGGCTCCCGACATTGCTGGAGGACAGGTACACATTGTGCGCGATGAGTTCGTCCGCGATCACGTCAAGGGTCAGGTCGTGGCTGCCGATGATGACCACGGTGCGCTCGATTTCCGCGGCAGGCCTGAGAAGTTCCACCAGAACTTGCGCGCCTTGGTCGATCCCTTCGGAACGGGCAGGGATGCGCAAAATGCCGTCAGCCCGCGTGAGGGTGGTAATAGAACCAGCCCCTCGGGGCAAAGGGGCCGCGACGATGCGATCGCCCACTTTTCCCAGTTTGACACGGAAGAACTCTTCTCTGCCGAGTTTGGAGGGTATCTTTCTCGCGGTCACCGCTGAGATGGTGGGCCGGTGAAAGCGGGAGGTGCCGAGCATTTCTTGCAGCAGCGGCAAAGCAAAAACCTCGAAGGACAACACAGCGGAAACAGGAAATCCCGGGTTACCGATCACGGGCTTGTCTTGCACCACGCCCAGGATCGTGGGTTTGCCGGGCATCATGGCCACACCGTGAACCAGCACCTCACCGAGATCTCTTATGGCCGCGGCAGTATAATCTTCGCTGCCCGCGGAAGAGCCCGCGTTGACCACGATCACATGCGCGTCGGAACGGACACCCTCGAGGATCACGTCCTTTACCGCATTGAAATCGTCGCGGACTATCGGATGAAGAACCGCTGTTCCTCCGGACTGTTCCACAAGACCCGACAGGATCACCGTGTTGAATTCGATGGTCTCTCCCGGTACCAGGTCCCGATCCGTCGCGGAACTGGCGGTAACGAGTTCCGAACCGGTAGGGATCAGGAGAACCTTGGGTTTCTGTTTTACTTCCACCCGGGTCACGCCTGCCGCGAGGAGCGCACCGACCTCATACGCAGTGATCGCGTGGCGGCTGGGAAGGATCATTTCCGATGCGACAAAATCTTCACCTACTCTTCGGACGTTTTGCCACGGAACCAGGGCTTGATCGATTTCCAAGGTCTCGTCGTCCTGGAAGTGCACGTTCTCAATCATGATCACCGCGTCGGTATCTCCGGGGATCGGTCGACCGGTGTTCACAGGCCACGCGTCCTGGCCCAGACGCAAGGTGAGAGGTGTGTCCGGCCCCGCGCCAAAGGTGCTCTGGGCCCGGACCGCAAATCCGTCCATGGCAGCGGTATGGAAACTGGGTGAAGATAGTCGCGGAAAAACCGGGGCTGCTGTGACCCTGCCGACGGCTTCGGTCACTGGAATGCGTTCAGAGCCGGGAAAGCCTTTCTTGCCGAGACGATTCAAAAAGATCGCCAGAGCGTCTTCCGGCGGCTTCATGTCGAGATAGATGTTTCTTCTCAATGCCATCCTCCAACCATGGTGCAAAGAGATGGACCGTCACCTGGTCTCCTTTGTACAAGCCTTCGCAATCGGATTCGACCCGCACGAATCCGTGCGCTCGCACCATAGAAGAAATCATCCCCGACTTACCGGGCACTGGTACGGCCACTATGGTGTCGTCTTTCTTGTGAAGTCGAACCCGTATGAAATCGGTCCGTCCTTCCCGGGAAGGGCAGTTTCTGCTGAGTACGGCCTCAAAGGTGGGTCTGAGAAACGGGGTGGTGGCATCCTCGCCCTCGAGACGGCGGAGGAGCGGCGTGACAAACTGCTCCAGACATACCATCGCGGAAACCGGATGGCCGGGGAGCCCCACCACGGGTTTTGAGCCCACGCTCGCCAAAATCACTGGCTTGCCCGGAGAAATGGAAACTCCGTGAAGCAGAATCTGTGAATCGGCGTACGCCTGGATGGATTCGATCACATGGTCTCTGCTCCCCATGGAGCTTCCCCCGGAAATGAGCACTAAATCGGAGCACGCGAGGGCTTGACTCATCAGAGAGGAAAGCGCGCCGAGTCTATCAGGGGCAATGCCGATCCAGACCACGCGGGCATGGGCTTCTCGCATCATGGAGGTCGAGCGCGTGCCGGTTGACGTCTCGCACGCATCCAGGGGGTGGGTTTTGGTCGATAGGGACGATTTCGTCTCCGGAGCTTATCAGGGCAACTACCGGCGCGCTGTGGACTTTGAGAGCGTCTTTGCCCATCGCTGCCATGAGACCGACGTCATGAGGAAGCACGCGGTGACCTTTCTTGAGCAGGACCTCCCCCTTCTTGAAATCCTCTCCTCGTCGCACCACGTTTTCGAACGGAGCCACTGCCCTGCAAATTTCCAGCGTGTTTTCATCGAGTGACTCCGCGTGTTCCACCATGAGGACCGCGTCGGTGCGTTTGGGGAGCGCTCCGCCGGTCCAGATGCGCGCTGCTTCGCCTTTCTTGACCTGGATGCCCGAAATTTCTCCCATGGGTACTTCACCGACAATGCGAAGCAGACCGGGCGTGGATTCCGTGGCCCCAAATGTGTCTGACGATTTCACCGCGAAGCCGTCCATCGTGGATCGGTCAAACTCCGGCACATCTTCCGGAGCCTTCACCGGTTCCGCGAGAACGCGAAAACACGCGTCGTCCAGGCTTACGATTTCCGTGTCCAGGGGGCTGAAACGAAGAAGAAGCTCTTGCGCCTCCAAAAGGGAATGCACTTTGAGAAAAGGCTTGTGCATGACGGGTTCTTTCTTCAGGAGATCGGTATTTTTGCCATGATCGGTAGGCTAACGGGCAAACTTTTCCGCTGCAAGCCGTGGGGCACATCCGCATCAATGCCACTTGGCCTCGAAAGCTTGCTGCAGTAACTATAGCATCCCCGGATAGTTATGTCAAAAATGGCTGAACCGCATCGTCGTAAGTGACGCATCATTCCGTGCATACACGTATCTGCGGGTCCGATTTTGTGAAGCCATGCAAAGGATTTTCGCGGAACAGCCTTTCTGAATCTGATATATTGTCATGTGCGGGTCGGCCCGCGACATCTCCTTCAACGCCTCCCCGAGACAAGGTAACATGTACGATTCAGCACATCGCAAAATGCTCGCTTATCGATGGGTGATCTTCTGGGTCATGGCGGTGGGGTATGTCTTTGTGTACTTCCATAGACTATGTCCTTCGGTCGTGGCTGTGGACATTCAAAAGGCGTTCAACGCTTCCGGGGTGCTTACCGGGCTTCTCGCATCCGCGTATTCTGATCCGTACGCGATCATGCAGTTCCCCGCGGGACTGCTTTCAGACTCTCTGGGGCCGCGCAAGACCGTGACCTGTTTCTTGGCAATGGCCGCGTTGGGCAGTCTCATCTTCGGTCTGGCTCCCAGTATGGACGTGGCAGTTGCCGCGCGGGTGATGGTGGGGCTGGGGGTTTCCATGGTCTTTATCCCCACCATGAAGATTCTCAGCCAGTGGTTTCGAGTGGGAGAGTTTGCTTTCATGGCTGCGATCCTCAACACCATGGGTGGAGTGGGGGCTCTGACGGCAGCGTCTCCTTTGGCCATGATGAACGGCTGGGTCGGATGGCGCGTCTCGTTCGAGATCATCGCGGCAGGGACACTGCTCATGGCAGTGCTCGTATGGGTATTCGTGCGCAACCGGCCCCAGGATATGGGATGGCCGTCCATAGCGGAGATCGACCATACAGGCCCTGGATCGTCAGCGCCGCCGAGGGTTATAGCCTTATGGGAAGGGGCTCGCCGCGTGGTCACCGAGAAGTATTTCTGGCCCGTGGCGATATGGTTCTTCTTCCTGGTGGGGGTGTTCTTCAGTTTCGGCGGATTGTGGTCTGGCCATTACCTGGTGCAGGTGTACGGACTCTCACAAGTGGAGAAGGGGAATGTCCTGAGCATGATAGCGGTGGGCATGATCGTAGGCAGCCCTTTCATCAGCTTTGTGTCAGACCGACTTCTTCACAGCCGCAAGAAAGTGGTCATTCTCGCATCGGCCGTGCTTTTCGCGGAGCTTCTCGTGTTGAACGTGTATCCTTCCGGTCTTGCTACCTGGATGCTGTTCGTGTGGATGTTCATCTTTTCTGTCTCTTCTTCTGCCATAGTGATAATCGGCTTTACCACGACCAAGGAGTTGTTCCCCATAGAGATAGCGGGCACGTCGGTGGGCACCGTGAACCTGTTCCCCTTTCTCGGGGGAGCGATATTTCAACCGCTCCTGGGTTGGGTGTTGGAGCTTTACCCCCGGACGGCTTCGGGCGCGTATTTCGCTGGACGCGTACCGAGCTATGCTGCTCACGCTGCTGGGGGCTTCCGCTGTGGCGCTCATCAGCGCGTGTTTTCATGAAAGAGACCTTTCCAGGGTGTGCAAGGAAATAGCAGAGATGTGCAGGTGCGGAGATACCCGCGACCTCATCCGGGCAACGTCTGATTCTTGTATCGACCCACCATTCATTCCGTGGCTGGTTGCGGCCGAAGCCAAGCAATTTCTCATGACTAACCCTCAAGAACACAAGGATCGATTGCGCGCATCTCCTGACCCCATCACACGGAGGTCCGCAGTGCTCGACCTGAGTCCATGTTTTTTGCCACGATTCGGACCGAATTTGCGAAAAGGAGCTCTTAGCCCGAGAAGCCAATTCTTGGCCTCCATAGCCAGGGAATCGGCTGAGGAGTCGTTCTCATGAGCCTTACAGGCAACGCACTGAATAAGTTTGTGGAAAGCCAAATTTTCTTTCCTGATCCCGATCTCGTTTGCACCCCGACCGAGGTCGGCCTTACCTTTGAGGACGTATGGTTCACCGCGTCCGACGGCATTCGCCTCCACGGTTGGTTTATCCCGGCGGAGCCCAGCGGCGGTCTCTTGCTGTTCTGTCATGGGAACGCAGGAAACGTGTCGCACAGGGTGGACAATCTCCGTCGGCTCCATGAAATCGGGCTTAGCGTGTTCATCTTCGATTACCGAAGTTACGGCAAGAGTGAGGGAGAAATAAGCGAGGTCGGTTTCTATCGCGACGCTGACGCTGCGTATGGCGTGGCAAGCAGATACGCGACGCAGCTTCAGCGCAACCTCGTCATCTTCGGCAGGTCGCTCGGAGGAATAGCCGCGGTGCACATCGCTTCCCAATGGCCGTGTTGGGGGACGATTCTGGAGTCTACCTTTACGCATCTTGGCGCAATGGCCCGAGAACACTTCCTTGTGCCCGGCGTGCACAAAGTGCTGAGAACCCGACTCAACGCAGTGGACAAGATCGGTCAAGTCAAGGCGGCAACGCTCTTTTTCCACGGAGATCTGGACGACGTGGTTCCCATGCGTTTAGGTCGTGAGCTGTTCGACGCGGCCAACCCCCCCAAAGAGTTTGTGATCATCCCCGGAGCCGCCCATAATGACACGTATATGGTCGGAGGAGACAGATATTTCAGCAAGATCAAGTCCTTTGTCAACGGACTTATCGTGAATGATGAGGAAGACTGACGGCCTGACGGTTTCCGTGAGGGCCAGGGCTTCTTGCTTTGCAAAGGCCGCGGCTTTGCTCGCACGAACCGATTCACCCTTCTTTTAATGCGGACAGTGCGTCTGCAACCATGCTCGCGACAAATTCGGTCACCTCATATTCGGCAACGCGGCCTTTCTTGAACGGATCCTCTTCCAATATGCGATTCAATTCTTCTCGGGAAACCGAATGTGCCAAGATCACGCCCCCGGTGCGGGGCACCTTCCGACCGGAGGCGATGAACACGCCTCTTTCGTATTGTTTCCTGAGGAACTCCACGTGGTCGGCCAGGTGGCGGTCCACTTCTTTTAGCGGCAAGACGTAGGTCACATTCACGACAAACATGGGGGCTCCTTTCTGGAGAGCGCCGACACACCCATTGTGCGCAGGATCGACTAATACCTATTCGCTTTCGCCTGTACAACTTGGTGCGGGCAGCAGGCTGGGGACCCCCTTCGGTACGGACGACGCAAGGCCGTCTCATCACTTCGCTCAGGAGATCCCCAGCCCTACGATCTTAGATAGGTGAACGCGAATCGGTATTACGGCCATAGCCTCATCTCTCGCACAAGACTACTTCTTGTAGAGCTTCTTCAACCGGTTGATATGGCCGCGACCGAGACCTTTGACTTCACATCCCAGCTCGAAGTACCCGCGTATGGCCTCGTCGTTGAGGATGCCAAAGCAGTCGATGACCGCCAAGGGCCCGCCCGCAGCCTGAACCACTTCGCCGGGAATCAGATCGAGAAATCGCTTGTGTCGTACCGCGAGGATCATCACGTCAGCATCTTTGAGCGCGGTCCACAGGTCTTGCTCGACACGGAGCGACTTCAGCTTTTTCTGGCCTCTGAAGAACCGTGCCTTGCTTTTTCCCGGAGACGGATAGGTGTCCTGCGCTTCAAACTCCCACCAGTGATCCACATACGGATCGTGCACGCACACGTCCGCGCCCATTTCGACGAGTCGACGGAGGATGATTTCCGACCCGCTATACCGGGTGTCGCCCACGTCTTCGCGGTACGAAGCTCCCAGTAGCGTTACCTTGGACGCGGCAATGTACCTGCCCATGTTGCGCAACGCGTCCCGTGCAAGCTCCGGCACGTGCAAAGCTCGCGAGTCGTTGATGTTGATTGCCGCGGGCGTTATCTTGAACAGATCGTCCTCAAATCCCATGAGGTGTTTGTACGCCCATACGCCCAGGCCTCCGTCCTTGGGCAGGCAGTACCCGCCGATTCCCGGTCCTGGGAAAATGATGTTGGAGTGGGTCGGCCTGACCTTGACTGCCTGGATGACCTTGACGAGGTCAACGCCGTTGCGTTCCGCAAACAGGCTCCATTCGTTGAGAAACGCGAGGATGGTCGCGCGGTAGCTGTTCTCGACGATTTTTGCAGTCTCGGATTCTATGGGCCGTTCCAGCACGGTGAGCGGAAAGTGTTCCGTATCGATCACTTCGTTGAGGAATTTCACGACCCGCTCTTTGGACTCTTCGTTGATCCCGCTACATACCCTCCAGAAATTACGGATGGAATCGACATAATTCGCTCCCGGCATGACCCGCTCGTAACTGTGAGCGAGCACGGGCTCCGAGGTGATCCCCCGTTTTCGAAAGGCCTTCTTTATGACAGGATACGCGACCTGCTCGGTGGTGCCTGGCGGCACGGTGGTCTCAATGAGCACGAGACAGTCTGCACAGATAGAATCTCCGATAATCTCCAGGGCCTTTTCCAGGTCCTCCATCTGTACATATCCGTCCGCGACATTGTTGAGCGACTCTTTCACGTAATCGCATTGCACGTCCACCACCACCACATCCGCGAGACTGAGCGCCTGGTACGTGAACGATGCGGTCAGTGTCTTTTTCTCTAGTACGCATCGGTGAATGATCGTGGGAATCTCCGGATCCTCAGACTTCATAGGGGCGATTCCCCGGCTGATGAGGGGGATCTTCCAAAAACTCCGGGTGCTGGGTCTTTGCATGCCGATGACAAACTTTCCGGGGTTCCCCGAAGCATCGGTCGAATCCGCGATCACCGCGGCCATGACCGCGCCCACAAAGCCCATGCCCACGACGACCACTATTTGCCTGTTCCGCGCTCGATGTTCGGCAGCGAGCTGTTCGAGGCGCTGAAACTCGCGCGCGTAATCTTCTTCCGTGGGGAGGGGAAATCTTTCTCCCTCGGGGCTAATTGAGAACTCTTCGGCCATGACATTCCTCTCGTTGACCCCAAAGGCTCCGGGATCGTTCGATGTGCACCGGACCCGCGACGCGGCGCATCACCATAAGATGCTCCCTGTGTTGCGTCAAGAGCGAAAGCCGTTGAAGACCCCTTGCGCGTGTGTTAGAAGGGATGAGGCCGTTCACCGGGCTGTTCAACTGGGCGGAATCACGGCAGGGAACGGAAACATAGGAATCGTGTGGCATTTGATGCGAACCATCAGGAGGATCGATGGAGAAAAAATACAACCCCGAGGTCATTGAAAAGAAATGGCAGGAATTCTGGGAAAAGGAAAAACTGTTCAAGGTGGAGATCGATCCATCCAAAGAGAAATATTACCTGTTGGAAATGTTTCCCTATCCATCGGGCCGCATCCATATGGGGCACGTGAGGAACTACTCCATCGGTGACGTGGTCGCTCGGTTCAAAATGATGCAGGGGTACAATGTACTCCATCCCATGGGATGGGACGCGTTCGGCATGCCCGCGGAGAACGCGGCTATCAAGCACGGTGCCCACCCTGCAGTATGGACCTGGGACAATATCCGGGAAATGCGCCGTCAATTGAAGAGTATGGGCTTTTCGTACGATTGGGACAGGGAACTCGCAACCTGTTCCCCCGAATACTACCGCTGGGAACAGTGGCTTTTCATCCGGATGATGGAACAGGGCCTCGTGTACCGGAAGAAGTCCATTGTCAACTACTGCACCCCGTGCCAGACCGTGCTCGCGAACGAGCAGGTGGAGAACGGCGCGTGCTGGCGTTGCGGCACGCCGGTAGAACAGAAAGAGCAGGATGGATGGTTTTTCCGCATCACGAGTTATGCCCAGGAGCTGCTGGACTGGTGCGAGAGGCTTCCCGGATGGCCTGAAAAAGTGCTCATCATGCAGCGTAACTGGATCGGCCGTAGCGAAGGAGCGAGGATCTTCTTCGATCTGGAAAAGGGCGGCGATCCTATCGAGGTGTTTACCACGCGTCCGGACACGCTCCATGGCGCCACGTTTATGAGCCTCGCGCCCGAACATCCGCTCTGCCTCAAGCTCTCTGCCGGCACGGCCCAGGAACAGGCGGTCAAGGAGTTCATCAATCGCGTGCTTACCCAGGATTGGCAGAGCCGCATGGGAGAAGACGCGGAAAAGGAAGGCGTCTTTACTGGCGCGTATTGCATCAACCCGCTCACCGGTCGTCGTATGCCGATCTATGTCGCGAACTTCGTGCTGTTCGAGTACGGCACCGGTGCGGTCATGGCGGTGCCTGCTCACGATCAGAGGGATTTTGAATTCGCGAAAAAATACGGACTGGACATGGTTGTGGTCATCCAGCCTGAAGGCGAGCAACTGATTCCCGCAAAGATGACGGAAGCATACGTGGATCAGGGGAAACTGGTCAATTCCTCGGAATTCGACGGCATGGACAACGTGCCGGCAATGAAGGCCATCGCAGGGAAACTAGGGTCCATGGGCAAAGGCGGCACCACGATCAATTATCGCATTCGCGACTGGGGCATCTCGCGACAGCGCTATTGGGGCGCGCCGATTCCGATCGTCCATTGTGAAGAGTGCGGCGCGGTGCCGGTTCCGGACGCGGATCTGCCGGTGACGCTGCCGACGGACATTGAATTTCCCTCGAGTGGGAAGTCGCCATTACCCGATCTGGACTGGTGGGTCAACGTCCCGTGTCCCCGATGCGGTAAGCCCGCGAAACGTGAAACCGACACGATGGACACTTTTGTCGAGTCCTCGTGGTACTTCGACAGATACGCGTGCCCTCAGTACGACAAGGGAATCATCGACCCGGAAGCGGATAAGTACTGGCAGCCGGTGGACCAGTACATCGGCGGAATCGAACACGCAATTCTTCATCTCCTTTATTCGCGATTCTTTACCAAAGTGCTCAGGGATCTGAAGATCAAGGTCGCGGATGAGCCCTTTGCCAACCTCTTGACCCAGGGCATGGTGATCAAGGACGGCGCGAAGATGTCCAAGTCCAAGGGCAACGTGGTCGATCCTGAGGAGCTGATCAACCGGTACGGCGCGGACACTGTACGGCTGTTCTGCCTGTTTGCCGCTCCGCCGGAGAGAGACCTGGAATGGACTCCGGACGGAGTAGACGGGGCTGCCCGTTTCCTGAACAGGGTCTGGAACCTGGTCTTACAGCACAAACACCGCAAGATTGCTGCGCGCCAGGGAGCGGAAAGCGATCGCGCTCGTGCGCTTCGGAGGCTTACCCACAAGACCGTAAAAAAGGTGGGTGACGATATCCAGAATCGATTCCATTTCAACACGGCAATTGCGGCGATTATGGAGATGTCCAACGAAATGGGGCGGATCACTCCCGAAGAGGCTGATAGTTCGCCGGATCTGTCTGCAGCGCTCAGGGAGGCTGTAGGCACCATGGTGGTGCTTCTTTCGCCGTTTGTGCCGCACATTGCCGAGGAATTGTCAGAGGCGCTTGGAGAGAAAACTGGAATGGTGAGAAGGGCTTGGCCGACGTACGACCCCGCGCTCCTCGAAGAGGAAGAGATCGCCATCGTGGTTCAGGTAAACGGGAAGAAGCGTGCCGAGATTTCCGTGCCCGCGGATGCGTCCGAGGAGGAGATCAAGGTCAAGGCCCTTGATGAACCTAATGTGAAGAAATTCATGGAAGGCAAGACCGTTCGGAAGGTGGTCGTGGTTCCTGGACGGTTGATAAACGTGGTCGTAGGGTAGGCAGATCGTTGTTTCCTTGGATGAAGGGAATAGCTGCCACTCAGGCCGACCGCCCCTGACGCGGAACCCGGGCGCGTGTCCCGGACTTTGTGCCAGGTGGGCCGGCCGCGGCCGGGCAGTCATCCCGGTGCAAACCGGAATCCAGTCTCGCGGGACGTGGGATTTCCTCATTTTCTCGCGTCTCCTGCGTGTCTGGTACGAAATACCCGCCAGTGTTGCGGTAATGCGAGCAATGGATACTATGAGAGGTTCCTTTCACGATCGCTCGGGTTATCCTGCAACAGGGCTCATCCTGTCCGCGATTTCCGTGTTGGTGGTGTGCGGCTGCGGGTACCATTTCGGCACCGCCACTGCGGAAAGCCCTTTTTCCCCGGATTTGAAGACCGTCGTGCTGGAGAGCGCGGGTCAACAGTACCACGGTCACAGGAATTGAAACCGAACTCACCAATGATCTGCGCAGGGAATTCGCGGTCGGACGGGGGCTCACGCCGGTAAGGAGTGGAGGGGACACCATCCTCAAGACCATCATCTCTTCGTACGTGGATACTCCCGCTTTGTACAAGGCCGACGGAAAGGAACTCACTCGCATCGGCACTCTCAGCGTCACGTGCAGCCTTTCTCGGGCCGATACGAGCAAAGTCCTCTGGCACAAGGACCTGTCCACGTCTTACATGTACACCGTGACCGACACCATCTCCGAAACGCTTACAAACCGGCGCCGAGCCATCTCACGCATGATCAAGCACTTGATCCCGCGGATCTATCGATCACTCCACGACGATTTCTGAATCGGCCGAATCTCACCGAAAGGAGCCGTGGCAGAGTACCCTCGGACGACTTGGTTTCTGCCAGTGCACGTGGTGACGAGAAGGCCTCTCCTCGATGAACACCGCGCGGTTATCGCGAATAGGGAGGTTTGTCCACGTGCTCCTGCATATCGGTTTGACATCGGTCGTTGGTTCCGGCTATCACATAGAGTGTTTCTTACAAACGCGTTTGGATTACTCATTTTAATCTTAGGGAGGGCGGAGACATGGGCAGGAACAAGATAACCGTCATCGGAGCCGGAAACGTGGGCGCGTCTGTGGCCGCGTATGCTTCAGCTCAGGAACTCGGCGACCTGGTGCTCGTAGATATTCTTGACGGCATTCCTCAGGGAAAAGGCCTGGATATGTACGAAACCACGCCGGTACTGGGCGTGGACACACGCGTCCTGGGGACGAACGACTATGAACAGACGCGAGACAGCGACCTGATAGTAGTCACCGCTGGGATCGCGGCAAACCCGGTATGAGCAGAGACGATCTCCTGTCCACGAACGTGCGGATTGTGGGCGATGTCGCGGAAAAAGCGGCAAAGGTTTCGCCGAATGCGGTGATGATTGTGATCTCCAATCCGTTGGACGCGATGGGTGTACACCGCATGGAAAAAATCCGGATTCCCGCCCCGGCGAGTGATCGGAATGGCCGGAGTTCTAGACACGGCCCGTTTCCGAGCCTTCCTTGCGGACGAAATCGGTGTGTCGGTAGAGGATATCCACGCGTTGGTGCTCGGCGGACACGGAGACACTATGGTGCCTCTCACGCGCTACTGTTTCGTAGGCGGAGTGCCGGTCACGAATTTTATCACTCCGGCTCGACTCGAAGAGATCGTTCAACGGACGCGTCAGGGAGGAGCGGAAATCGTGGGCCTGCTCAAGACAGGGAGCGCGTTTTATGCGCCTGCAGCCTCTGCGGTGCAGATGGCCCGTGCAGTGCTGCTCGACAAGAAACGCCTTCTGCCTGTGGCAGCGTATCTTAACGGCGAGTTCAATCAGAAGGGCCTGTTCGTGGGTGTTCCCGCGATCTTGGGCGCAGGTGGCGTGGAGAAAGTCGTGGAGCTGGAGCTGACCTCGGAAGAACAGACCGCTTTCGATAACTCCGTGTCAGCCGTGCGGTCCCTGATGGCGGATGTGGACAAAATGCTCTGAAACGGAAACGCATGAAGCATCACGTCATGGTCCTTCGCGTGCACCATGTGACCGAGGCACAGGGAAGCGGAGAGTTTTGTACAAAGAGCAGCATCCAGGGGAAGGCCATTCTGCGCAGAAGGTTTTCCCCTTTGCGATAATTGAATTGACGAAATTATTGCCCGCAGGTGTGTGAGTGTCTGAAGGAACGTATTACATAGAGACGTACGGCTGTCAGATGAACGACCATGACTCGGAGAAAATGGCAGCCCTTTTGGAAAATTGCGGAATGACTCCCGTGCCTACTGCCGAACACGCGGACGTGGTGATCATCAACACGTGCTCGGTACGGGAAAAGCCTCAGCACAAGGTGTACAGCGCGCTTGGGAAACTGAAATCACTGAAGCAAGGCAATCCTGCTCTCGTCACGATAGTCGCGGGATGCGTCGCGCAGCAAGAGAAAGACAAACTCCTCAAAAGGGTAGGGCATCTCGACGTGGTGCTGGGCACTCACGCAATCAGTCGTTTGCCCGAGATCCTCGACAGGGTCAGACGCGGCCGTGAACGTGTGACGTGCACCGAGTTCCTCTCGGATGTGCAATCCCTGCACATGCCCGCTCCCCACAGGGGCAAGAGTCAGATTTGCTCCTTTGTGAGCATCATGCAGGGATGCTCCAATTTTTGCTCGTACTGCGTGGTGCCCATGTGCCGAGGCCCTGAGGTCAGCCGACCCCACCGTGAAATCCTCGACGAGGTTCGCGGACTGGTGGACCAAGGGGTGAAAGAGGTTACGCTCCTGGGACAGAACGTCAACGCGTATGGACTTGACCTTGCCGGGTCATGCTCCTTCGCTGAGCTTCTAGAAGAACTGGATCGAATCCCCGGGTTGGTCAGGATTCGCTTTACCACTTCGCATCCCAAGGATTTCAATGAGCGCCTCGCGTCGGCTATGGCTGACCTGCCTTCGGTGTGCCGGCACATTCATCTGCCGCTCCAGAGTGGTTCGGACCGCATCCTGCGGGCAATGAAACGGAGGTACACGTATCAGAACTATTGGGACAAAGTTCAGCTCCTCAGAGCCAAGGAGCGGGGAGTCGCAATCACCGCGGATATGATCGTCGGTTTTCCCGGTGAGGCTGAGGAGGATTTCCTCCAGACCATGTCGGCCCTGGAACAAATCCGGTACGATCAAATTTTTTCATTCAAGTACCTCTCCGAGACCAGGGACCGCTGCCAGCAAATTCCCTGACCAAGTGCCGGAAGAGGTAAAGATCGAACGCCTGGCGCGGGTACAGGCCCTCCAGGACACGATCACCGAAGCATATCACCGGTCAGCGGAAGGGACCGAAGAAGAAGTCCTGATTGAGGGCGTCAAACCAGGGTCCGGTCAACCGTTTGGTCGTACCAGCACCAACAAGATCGTGAATCTGGAGTCCTCAGAAGGCATCAGTATCGGAGATGTGATCAAGGTGAAGATCGTCCGAGGCCTCAGGCACTCCCTGGTGGGACGCAGAACCGACTCAGTGGATTAATAGGCCGATTCGCTTTCACACAGTCAGATTGTGGCTGAGGGGCTCCTGAGCGAAGTGATGAGACGGCTTTGGGTCGCCCTTACCGAAGGAGATCCCGCGCCTGAGGCCTGCGCGAGGTCATACCTGCAATAACGAGGCAGCCTGAGTTGTCGAGAACCTTTTACAAGAAATACGTGCGGGGACCGTTTCCCTGGAGCAGCATTTCCCCCGCAAGGACCCTACGCGGTGAAACCTGCGCGCACCTGAGCGTCAACGGGAACCGAAAGGCACGTTAAGCAGCGCACGGACTATGTGGTCAGCATAGTCAATAAATCCGGTTCCCTTTTGCAAGCTGTTCACCAGGGTCGCAAACACAAAGATCTTGCCCTTGGGGGAAATGCCATAACCGGCAAGCGCGTTCACCCCTCGCAAATTTCCCGTTTTTGCCCTGACTCGTCTTCTCGCCTTGGGATCGTTGAGTTTTTCTTTCAGCGTGCCGTCCACACCCGCCACGCTCAGAGACGACATAAACTCGGGGCCATAAGAAAAATCTCGGGCAGAATTGCGAAGCACCCTGACCAGAGCCGAAGCGGTTACCCGATTGTTCCGAGATAAACCGCTCCCCTCACTCAGTGAGAATTGCTCGTCATCCACGCCGTTCGCGCGGAGGAACCGCCGAATTACCGCCAAACCCTTTTCCCGCGTGCCCGGCGCGCCGTAGATCTTTGCGCCCATACCCAGGCAAATCTGCTCGGCCATGAAATTATTGCTAAACTTGTTGAGCCAATAGACAAGCGTGCCAAGCGGGTGCGAGTTGAATTCGAGGTACAAATCAGCCGTCTCGGGCGTTTTGCCGTGGATGACTTTACCTGTGACCCTGATTCCCTCGCGCAGGAGAAATTCCTTGAAGACCTCGCCAGTGTACACCGCGGGGGAATCTACGTTTACATACCTTCCCTTGGGCGGGGCCAACGCGCCGATATATCCGCGCACCTGAATCACCTCGCGGCCGTCAGGTGAAGATGCCTTTTCCACTTCGATCTCCGCGGGTTTTTGACCTCTTACGGTCCGGACGTTTGCTTCAACCACCGCGTATTCCGACACAGGGTCGGTGGTGACGCTCGCCGGTTTGCCAGGCCCCGTGCCCGGGCGAACCACCACTTTCACCGAGTTGAAATTCAAGGACAGCGCGCTGTACGGCGTGTGATATGCGCGGTAACCCAGTTTCTCGTTCTCGTCCAGAGGCTTTCCAGGGATGTAATAAGAATCGTCTACGATGATATTTCCCCTTATTTCCTGCAGGCCTTTGTCCTTCACTTCCCGAGTAAGAGCGAATAATTGCTCGCTCACCAAATACGGATCTCCGAAACCCCTGAGGAAGATGTTCCCCACTGAGGAGCCTCGTACGTCATCAGCCAGAACCTGCGTGACAAACGTGAAATCCGGCTTGAGCGTGGCCAGGGCAGCCGAGGTCGTCATGACCTTCATGGTGGAAGCAGGAACCAAGGGCAGGTTCGGGTTCTTCTCCATGAGCACCCTGCCGCTCTCCAGGTCTACCACCTGAACAGAAATCGCAAAGCCCGAAGGCAGATGGCGTGTGATGATCGCGTTCAGCTCTCGATTGAAGGGGGGGGCTGCCCTGCAGATATTGGGAAACACCGCGCACGCGACCAGGATGACCAAACCAAGCAGCACTGGAAGCTGATATCGGACGATCCAGCCGTGGTTCCCACGAAAAGAGCTTGTACGAGAGGAGCACACACGCTCAAGCGCGCACGCGTTCCCGATCATGAGACCCAACTCCAGCATATTGCCATTCTCCGTTGATATGATTGGTGTTATTCTTCAATTTTCCGGGTCAGTCGAGAATGGTGTGGACTCGCCCCATTCCCCGACAAGGGTTTTTTTACCCTGATTTATTGAATGGATAGCGTTATCCGATTCAGGAGCGCGTGTCAAGGTGCGCGGGGGAAACAAGGAGGGAGCATGCGCGGACCGCGAAAAAGCCTCAGGTTGTCCTGGCTGGAATATCAGGTAAAAGCAGGAGGTTATAAAACCACATCTACTGATTTCTAGCAAATCTCATCAAGTTACCAAAAAATAGCGCATTTTTTACTTGACAATAAAAAGGCATACCAATTAAAGCAATATCCAACATTTCGAGCTGGGAGGAAGGGTATGTTGAGAAGAATACCTGCTACGCCATTGGTATGTCTAGTTGTTTTTCTGTCAACTTTGCTGTTCGGTGCCGTTTGGGCGGCTGGACCGGACGAATCCCTCGAGGTGCTCCTCAAACCTGACAAACAGGGTACCTCACACGCCATCGCAACCCACAGGGCTACGGCTCGCCACGCGGTCAAGTACAGACGGGCAGCAACGCCTGCAATGATTCCGTATCCGCCCCGGGGCATCTGCAAAGTGAAGCCTATGGCATGCATGGGATATCCCATGACGCCGCCGTGCATCCTTGCTGCTCCGTTGCCTCGGCAGTGGGAACTCGGAGTCCAGGTGTTTTTCGCCACGATGAGAGGAAAGATCGCGTATCCGCGATATCCGCAAAACTACGGCTATTATTACGGTCAGTCGATGGACGGAGCTGACCTGGTGGACCACCTGCAGCTTCCCAAGCACGATCCGGTGGTAGAGTTCACCGCCAAATACCAGTTCCGGCCCCACTGGGCCATCCAGTATACCGGATTGTTCAAGGAGTGGAACGGTGGTGGCACCCCACAGGACTACTTCTGGTTCGGTAATCAGTACGGAGGCACCTTCTTTTACGGCCAGAGTCTTACAAGTAAATGGCAGCACTCGTATCAAACGGTGAACCTCGTATACGACGCTCTGCGCACCTGCAAATCCAAGGTGAGCATACTGGGCGGGTGGATGCATGCGGATGACCGGATTGACGTGGGCTGTGCAACCTGCGGATATTACGCCCAGACCTTTAGCAAGGGCATGGACGGGGCCACCGTGGGGGTGGAAGTGAGACGCTGTCTCAAGACCATGCGCAACGGCGGAACCTTCTCCTGCGAGTATAAAGTGGCAGCCATGTTCCTGGACAATATGGAGGGCTGGGACGTTCAGGCGGGAGCGCGATTCTCCATTCCCCTCAACGCCGGCAACCGCTGGGGGTACCTGAAGGGTGGATATCGTCTGATCGACATGAAAAAGACACAGAACGACTTTGCATTCAAACATGCCCTTGAGGGCGGGTTCGTGGAAATGGGCTTCATCTTCTAGTTCGCTTGCGCTGGATTGCGATGCGGACCGGTGAAGTGCTCGAATTATCCGCTCCGGAGCTTCCCGATACTTCAATCGGAAGGCGCCTTGAAGCTCCGGGGCGCACTCCAAGGCGAGGAGTCATGTCCCTCGCCGGTTCACCGGTCGTTTAATTTGGTGAGCCCGGCCGTTTGACGGCATTTCCCAGCTCGACCTCTACGGTCGGGCTTTTTTCTTGTTCTTGGGAACGTGCGGTTTCATACCGATGTGCTTTCAAACAAATACAACGGTGCTGGAGCCGAATGGGGGGCTCGCGTACGAAGCGATGAGCCGAGATCGCGTCGCCCGTATCGAGATCTCCAGCCTGCAGCCTACACCAAGTTATGCGTGCACAAGCGAAGCAGTATCAGACTCCTGGAGCCCGTCTGGTAGGCAGCGATGGTGGTGCGAGACCCCGGGGGTTCGACCGTGTCCCCCATAATGAGGGTAAGCGACAGGCTCCTACGCGGTCGGGCTCTCAAAGACCATTCTTTTCAGGGCCCCCTCTTCGGTGAACAGACGGCGAAAAGACAGTCCTACGAGCATCATACTCCCCAGAGCGGCTGCGGCAGTGATCATAAGCATGACCACAATCTGATACCGGGCGGCCTCTCTCGGGTCGGCTCCTCCCAATATTTGGCCGGTCATCATTCCTGGGATACTCACGATCCCCACGACCATCAAGGAGTTGATGGTCGGTGTCATACCAGACCGCAGCGCTTCCCTCACACAATCCTGTACTGCCTCCCACGGAGTTGCGCCTAGAGATAACAGGGCTTCAACCTCGGCCCCGCGCGAGCGAACCCCCGAGTACAGGCGATCTATGGCAATTGCCTGGCCGCTTACCGCGTTGCCGAGTATCATTCCGGAAATCGGTATGACTATCCGGGCCGTGTACCAGGGCTCGCCGTGGATGATCACGCCGCATACGATCACCATCACCAGGTACGTGCTGACCGCCATGGACGCAAACGCGATCATCGTGGGGAATTCTGACACATTCGGCGTCCGCCGCGTCGCGGTAGTAGCAGCGAGCACACACATGATCGCGACGATGAGGACCACCAAATCCAGCCGATCGACCGCGAAAATCCACCCCAGCGCGTAACCCATGACGATGAGCTGAACCACACACCGACATGTCCCCCAGAGCAACGGTTTCATGAGGCCTAGGCCGAACACCGCGGACACGCCGGCTGCCACGATCAACAAGACTGACGTGAGCAAAAGATGGAGATCAGAAATGGGCACGACGTGATGGCTCATTGGTACACTTCCTTTGCGGTTCACCGGGCCTGCCGGTAATGGCACCCGTTCTGCGGTTTGAAATCATTTCCCGCAATTGAGATGGAGTACCATTATCCGCTGTCAACAAGCTCAATCTACGTTCGCGCTTGCTGCCAGGGACATTTCTTGGCCCGGAAGCATCTGAATCATTTCTTTGTCATGCGCCACAGCAATGATGCCCCTCCGGCCCCCGGATACCCATTCCTGGAGCGTCGAGGCCAGGGCTGCTCCCGATTTCGGGTCCAGCGCAGCGGTGGGCTCGTCAAGGAGCAACACCTGAGGGTCGGTCATGATGCCGCGGACAAGAGCCATGCGTGACGCCTCCCCCACAGAGAGCGTGAGAGCGTCTCGCGAGAGAATGTCTTCAGGCAAGAGCAATTCGGCCAAGAGATTACGTGCGCGTTCCACATCCAGTGACTGCCGATGGCGACTGTGAAAGGAAAAGGGCCGTTGCAGGTTGGAAAGTACCGTGCCAGGGAACACGACAGGCTTTTGATGGAAGTAGGTGACGCGGGTACGCCAGTCCACCGCTGCAACACGACACCAGGAAACCCCTTCGAGAAGCAAGTCGCCTTCAAGAAAGGGTATGAGCCGCGCGATGGTCCTGAGCAGGGTGGTTTTTCCTTCTCCGGAACGTCCCTTGATCCAGATCACGCCGTGGTCGGACAGGCTCACGGTAACCTGGCGGGACCGCTCATTCCCGCGCACGGGAAAAACAACGCTATGCAACGCAAGGAGCTGCACGGACACATGTCTCTCACAAAATCTTGGCGTAAGGGGATTCTAGACTGATATCAGAGGGTGTTCAAGTGAGTAAGATACGAGCGTGCCTGTTCGACGCGGGATTTCATGAGCGGGGAAGGAGGGGGAAAGTGTTTTTTGTGCGTCCTGTGCAATGCGGCTTTGATTCTGGAAGCGCGCAACGCCCGGATCATGGGGAATCTCTCTGTGGTGCCGAGATGTGTCTCGCGAGGATCTGGCGTCCTCAACTGTTGAGGAAAACCGTGAAGGCCCGGAAACACATCCACACGTCATCCTTGGAACTCACCTCCGCGGGGGAGTGCATGCCCAGGATAGGGGGACCGCAATCAATAATTTCTATGCCGCTCTTGGCCAGGAATTTTGCCACGGTTCCTCCACCGCCCTCGTCGACTTTGCCTGAGGCTGCCGCCTGCCAGGCGATCCCATTCTCAGTGAACAGTTTCCTCACCCATCCCACGTGCTCCGCGTTGGCGTCCGAACCCATATATTTCCCGTGGTGTCCGGTATATTTGGTGAGGTTGATTCCGTAACCAAGCCTCGCATTGTTGCGCTTCTCAAAAACTTCCGGATAGGTGGGATCAATGGCCCCGGTGACGTCCGCGGACAATGCCTTGCTGTTCACGAGAGTCCTGTGGAGGCTTCTCGTACTGGGATCGATCCCCGTCATCGCCATCAGATCCATCAGGAACATTTCCAGGAACCGGGACTGAGCGCCCGTGTTTCCCTCACTGCCTATCTCCTCTTTGTCGAAAAAGATCGTCACGGCAGTCTGTTCCGGTGCGTGGGTCTCCAGGAGAGCCGTACAAGAGGTATACGCGCACACGCGATCGTCCTGCCCGTACCCCACGATGAGACCTCGGTCCAGGCCCGCGTCTCGGGCCGGTTCCGCGGGGACGATCTGGAGTTCCGCGCTGTTGAAGTCCTGTTCGGTAATGCCGTATTTCTGATTCAACCATTCCAGGATTGCGAGTTTTACCCGATCGTCAGTGTCCTTATCCTCGTACGGGAGGGAGCCCAAAATAACATTCAGGTTCTCGGCAGGAAGAAACTCCGAAGCCTTCTGTTCCATCTGCCTATGCGACAGGTGAGGCAAAAGATCCGGAATGGTAAGTACAGGATCGTCGGCCGAGAGGCCG
This sequence comes from uncultured delta proteobacterium, assembly GCA_963760985.1. Taxonomy (GTDB): domain Bacteria; phylum Desulfobacterota; class Desulfomonilia; order Desulfomonilales; family Desulfomonilaceae; genus JACRDG01. The sequence continues at coordinate 665,222 of CAVXFM010000010.1, forward strand.
ATTTCAACGTCAACTTGAGAACCGTCCGCACGCACGACCGTGCCCACCAGAGCAAGGCTCCTCGCCACCCAGTGATATTTCTTGACTCCGCCGTAATAATGAGTCTTGAGCAGCGCCAGCCCCATGTCCTCGTACAGCGGATTCGGTTTCAAATCGAGCCGGGGTGCGTCGATGTGGCACGCGATGAGCCGGATTCCGTCAGTCATGGGCTTCTTGCCCAGGACTGCCATCGCGAGCACCTTGTGACGGAAGGTCTGAAAAACCCTTTCCGGCCGGCCTTCCGCTCCATCCAGGGGAACAAACCCTGCGTGACGGGCCTTTTGCACGAGGAATTCCGCGGCCTTTCTCTCCGTGCGGCAACTGTTGAGAAACCCTCGATACTCGTTCGCGTAGGCTGTCACGAGCGCTCGCTCTTCCGGAGACAGCTTGTCCTGCGTACGGACCTGCTCGTTGAAAAGCGTTTTTCTCAGTTCCTTAGTCCCGTTGAGTTCGGTTTTGGTGGCCATGTCATTCCATTTTATTCTGGTGAGTAAGAAGGCTTCGGATTCAGTGCGTGAACTTCCAGGGCGGGTCCAGAGGGTTAAACGACCCCCTCTCAGGAGTCGCGGCTTCCGCGACCGCGGCCGAGTGACGTCGAGCAGAAGCGGCCGCAGTGGCGGCCTTCATCCAGCCTCGCGTATGACTGGCCAGGAACTCTTTGGCCACGTTGATGGGCGTGGCAAATCCAATGCCCTGGCTTTTCCAGAGCAGGATGGTGTTGATTCCGATGACCTCGCCCTGCATGTTGAACAACGGTCCGCCCGAATTCCCAAGATTCATGGCAGCATCGATCTGGATCAAAGGGGGATAGCCGGAACCGGGAATCTGACGGCGCTGAGCACTCACAATACCGAACATGACCGACTGCCCGATGCCGTAAGGATTGCCGATGCCCACCACCCATTCTCCGAGTTCCACCGCGTCGGAATCACCCAACTTCACAGCCTGGAGATTCGTCGCGTCGATTTTGAGCAGTGCGAGATCGTTCTTCTTGTCCCGCAAAAGGGCCTTGCCAAGGTATTTCTGTCCATTCAGGAGTTCAACTTCTATCACTGAGCCGTTGCGTAAAACGTGCTCATTGGTCATAATATGTCCGTGGGAGGACACGAGGAACCCAGACCCGTAACCCATGGCCTTGGACGCAGAATCCGCGGAAAATCCCAATTTGCCCAAAGAGAATTTGGTGCCCGCGTCAAGCATGCGAATAGAGACCACAGAACGGTTAATCTTCTTGATGAGATGCCTTATGTCGGGAAGCGTGGTCTGATGGGGCATCGGAGCGGCCTGACGGGGTTCCGGCGCCTCGGGCTTATAGGGCATGGGAGACAGTCCGATTCTTGTCCTCTTTGCGGGTTTGCCGTGCTCTGCGGTGTCCGCGGGCCGATACGAACGTAAGGTCTCGGCGACCGACGGGGTCGCTGCCCTCCGTAGCGGCAATTCTTCGGCCAGAGAAACGAGAGGAAGAAACGCACAATCCCAAGGCAAGATATGCTATGGTCACAAGAATCCCTTTTCGGCAATCCGTCATCCGAAAACTCCTTTAAACGGTTTCCGGAGCGTTACCGCAAGATGACGCGGTATTCCGGGGTGTCGAGAAGGATATAGCTTCATCTCTGCCGGCTTGTCAATGTCTTTTTGGATTTTCCTTGACAAATACGGGAACTTTAGTGTAATATATAATGTTTTTCATTAGCAAGGTGCTTTTCGCGCATCAGGAGACCACCGTATGTTCGAAGTGGAAATCATCGCAACATTTGCCGCTGCCCATCGGCTAAGAACCTACAAAGGAAAATGTGAGCGCCTTCACGGGCACAACTATCGGGTTCATGTGACTGCTCGTGCGGACGCTCCCGGAGACGCCGGTCTGGTAATTGACTTCGGCGAATTAAAGGCTATTACCGGCAGTGTACCTGGAAAATCTGGATCATTCATACCTCAACGAAGCGTCTCCATTTGACAAAATTGAACCTTCCGCGGAAAACATTGCAGCCCACATCTTTGCACAGATCTCCGGCAACCTGGGGGCTCGCGGCAAGATGCTACACAGTGTTTCCGTATGGGAATCAGAAACATCCCGCGCAACGTTCATGCGAGATATCCTTTCGGAAAAGGTTTGAGCCCCGTGCACCGTCGAGCGAAGAGGAGGGACACTGTCTGTCCGTCCGAGCATCCACCATCGGGATTCCGAGGAGTGGGCTCGCTCAAGAAACGGATACCATGAGATCCCACATGAGAGGCTGAGAATGTCGAGACGCTTGATCGATCCTGACCCTGATGATTCGCGGCGAGGACCCACCTCTGTACAGTCCGTCGCTTCCCAATCGGGCAGCATCGCGTTGGCCGGAGGAAGACTTGCCGTGAATATCGTATCCATCCCTGACGTCCAGAGTTCACCCGACGACCGAAACATTCCCATCGACAAGGTGGGAGTAAAAGGGCTCCGTTATCCTATCTGTGTGAAAGACAAACAAAAGGGATTGCAGCACACTGTTGGGTTATTTGATCTTTTTGTCAGCTTGCCTCACGACTTCAAGGGTACCCACATGAGTCGCTTCATCGAGGTGCTCAACGAGTTCCGTGGAGAAATTTCCATGGAGAAGTTTCAGGACATCCTGGAAAAGATCAAGGACAAGCTGCAGGCGAAGAGCGCGCACATGAACGTGGAGTTCCCCTATTTCATCAACAAGCAAGCTCCCATCACCAAGACGCCTGGCTTGATGTCGTACACCTGCTTCATGCGGGGAGCGCTGGCCCAGCGCTTTGATCTGATCGTCGGTGTGGAGGTCCCTGTCACCACCGTGTGCCCCTGTTCCAAGGAGATTTCGGAATACGGCGCACACAACCAGCGGGGGCTCGTACGGGTTCAGCTCAGGTTCAAGAAGTTCTTCTGGATAGAGGAGATTATTGAGGTGGTGGAATCCTCAGTGAGTTCAGAGATTTATTCTCTTCTCAAGCGACCGGACGAGAAATTCGTTACCGAAAGAGCGTACGAGAACCCCATGTTCGTGGAAGACGTGGTGCGAGCCGCACTCTCTCGACTCAGGGAAACGAACAATTTCCCTTGGTACCGGATCGAAGCGGAGAACTTCGAGTCTATTCACAATCATAGCGCGTACGCCATGATCGAAAAGGATTTTTCACCCGAGCCCGATTGCTTTCAGGGCGCGCCCGCGAGGATCAACGGCTCGATGTGAGGGGATTTCCGAGATCAGTGTGTGATGGGTGGACATAAGGTTGCCTCGTCACGAGAGGTCGCGGAAGAGTTCGCACCGTGGGGAGCGCGTTGAGGTGGAAGTTTGCCAATAAAGTCTGGGGAGTAGGTGATATTTCTCGGAAACTGCCCGATAGTGAGAGGTGGTTGCGAGCGGCCCGGATAGGAGCATTGCCCTCATGAAGCGGGTTCCGCCACAGGCTCCTGGGAAGCCTCGGCCGCGCGAACAACCACCCTCTCCGATGACTGACTGCCTGGACGTCGAACTAGGTTTCTCTTGACAGATAATGAGATAACGTCTATTTTCTCATATGTTGCATGTAATGGACGATTTTGGATTAGGTTTAGAGGATAATTTTCTGGATTATAGAGCGTTTCTAAGGTAAGAGATCCCCCCATGGTGTTGCTGCGCCTTATCAGGGTTTGGAGGGCAGTCAGTGATCCAGCGCGTTTTTCCCGCAGTAGTAGTCATGTTTGGTCTTCTCGTGACGCAAGCCAGCGCGTTTGAGCCGGTGCCGTGGTCCGTGTCGCTCCAAGACATGGCCGCCAGGGTAGGGAAGGCAGGACCGGTTGCCGAGCCCCCAAGGTTCGTGCCCGCTGCCGCGGTCGCCAGCAAGGGGAACCACACCGTTCTCTCACATCTCAGACCTGCCGTTGCAGTGGCTGCCCACGTGAAGCCCTTTCCCCGATCACGCGTGTCCGCACTCGTGGAAAGGGGGTCACATGCCTCCCGCGTCGCGGCGGATGCGATGCGACGGCACCGGCATGTACCGAGGGTTCAGGCAAAGGCGTTGTGTTGCCTCGATTGCAATTCTGACAAGATGCTCTTGGCAAAAAATATCTCCGAACCGCTTCCGATTGCGAGCATCACCAAATTGCTTACCGCGATGATTGCAGTCGACGGCATGAGCCTCGATCAAGTGGTGGAAGTCCCTGTTGATATTGTGGACGTCCCCCCCCACAAGGTGGGGCTCAGGCCTGGCGATTTGTTTACGGTGAAGGATCTGCTGTACGGGTTGCTGATGGAATCCGGGAATGACTGCGCTGAGGCATTGGCCAGGGCTTACCCGAAAGGTGGACGACAGGGGTTTATTGCCGCAATGAACCGCCGCCTCCGCTTGCTCGGGGCGTCCAGTGCGACCATGTACACCCCCAGCGGGCTGGACCTGAAAATCACCCTGGGCAGGAAAGACGGAAGGACTCTTGAAGCTACCAAACCCAACGTCGCTTCAGCCAAAGACGTCACGGTTATCGCACGAGCCGCGTTCGGCTATCCGCTCATATCAGAGATCAGCAGTACCAAGGTCCACAAGATAGTTACCCGCAACGATACCCCTCGCACCTACCATCTCGTGTCTACCATCAAGCTGCTCAATAGAAAACTTCCGCTCGCCGGTGCGAAGACAGGTTTCACCAACCTGGCAGGCCGGTGCATCGTGGCCCTTTTCAAAGATCACCACAAGGAGACCGTGGTCGTCGTACTCAACAGTCCTCGCCATTTCAAAGCCGCAGAAAACCTCTACCGCTGGATCAGTAAAGGTCTATAAGAATCCGGGCCGGGAGCACCGAAGTCGCTGAACCGGGAAGTGGCAGCGCGGGCCGCGGCGCGTAAGAGACGTCTGCTCACAGGTCGTGCCGCTCCTGCGAGTGTGGGCGGACCCCCTGTTCTCCGCGAATTGCGTTCACGTACTAAAATCGTAGAGCTGTAGGGCTCCTGAGCCGTGTCATACACCTAAAAGCACACTGGTATTACTTACAGGAAAGGTGGATCTTGACTGCAATCAGCCATGCCGCGGCAGCCGGTCACAGTCTCGAATGCCCTTTTTTCTCGTTTATTGTGGCCACATGCCCGTGAGTTCTGTAAAATGAGTGATCACGGGGGAACCTGCAGTACCGGTGAAGGTGGTGTTCTATGGCACTTCGCGTGCGGTCAAAGATCTGGATTGAAAACGACAAAGGTCAACTTGTCATCGGCACAGGAAGACTGCGCATCCTCGAGGCGATCCTGGAGGTGGGCTCGATGAACAAAGCCGCGAGCAAGCTCAAACAACCTTTCCGGGCAGTATGGGGAAAGATCAAGGCTACCGAGGAACGCTGCGGATTCAAGATCGTCGAGAGGACCGGAGACGGGTCAAAGCTCACCAAAGAAGGGATGGATTTGCTGTCCACCTATATGCAGCTCAAGAATCGCTGCAAGAATTACACGGATCTTCAATTCAGGGAATTGTTCCGAGATGAGCCTCGCTCTTCCGATTCCGGAGAATAGAGAGCGGGCGCGGGCGTGACGGCATTGCAGTAGGTTATTTCAGGTGCGTATGGGGTCTCCGCATTCTTGCACACGCGGGCAGGGGAACGATCTCTTTCGTTCTTCCGAGAAAATGAGAGTATGGGTGCCTGGACAGCGCTTCACTCAGGGATGGATGCTTCGCCGCGTTGCTCCTCCCGTTGACATGAAGTGACAAAACGCTCGTTTCCGGTCGCAACACCTTCGTCCCTCAAGGCGTTTTTCGAGAAAGGGAGTAATTTGGTCAAGGGGCATGACGAGGAAAAACCGCGGCTCACGGTCGAGATTCCGGTTCAGCGATACCACAGGGGAGTGTTGGAATCCAAACGGATCTCTTTGGCACGCGAGGTGCCGTACACTCTTTTTGTGAATGACCGGGAGGTCCTTTCCATCGCGACCTTGCCTTCCCATCTGGAGGAACTCTTTGTCGGATTCCTCGTCTCAGAAGGCGTATTGATTTCTCCGAGAGAGATCCAGGAATGCGCGGTCGATCACAGCAGCCGGCTTGTGCGACTGGAGCTGGATGTGCCGGACCAACGCACGGAAACACTCCAAAAGAAGGGCATGCTCACGTCCGGATGCGCGGGGGGATTGGTCTTTTCCGTGCAAACTGCCGGGCAACCGCTCGATCCTGATCGGCAGATCCTGGAACTGTCGTGCTCAACGGTTCGCACAAGAATGGCGGAACTGGACACGTACCCAGGAATCTACAGCGTCACGCGAGGGGTCCACGCCGCGTCGGTAGCGGACATTCGCCGCACTCTCGTCATTCTCGAAGACCTGGGACGGCACAACGCCGTGGACAAAATCGTCGGGTATTGCTTCCTGAATGGTGTGGAGACCCGGGACAAATTGCTTCTCACTACAGGACGTATCACGTCCGAAGTGCTTACCAAGGCAGCGAGAAGCCGGTTTCCTGCGATCGCGTCTCGGTCCAGTGCCAGCGCCCTCGCGGTGAACATGGCGAGACAGTCGGGAATTGATGTGTTCACCTATGTCCGAGGCGGGCGGTTCAATTATTTTTCCCACGGGGCTACCCTCCTGAGCACAGACGAGTAGATCCCTTCAGGATTCCCTGCCATCAACCGCGTCTCCTCCCGGAAAAGTAACTTCCGTTTCACTGTCGGGCTTCACAGTTACGCCGCAGGAGGCGCAATCCGCTCACCGCTCCGTCTCCCAGGCGTTCCCCTACATTTGGCCCATTCATGAAGACCGCGGTGAGGCCCCTTCGCTACGGACGACGCAAGGCCGTCTCATCACTTCCCTCAGGAGATCCCCAGCCCTACGATCTTACGCGTTTGAACGCGAATCGGAATCACTCGAGTGCAAGCGAGTCGGTGTAAGTCCGGTACATCTGCGGTCCAGAGCGTGCAAGCAGTCATGGGCCACACGACTGGCACACGGTGTGGTCGGTTCGGCCGACATGGCAATCCATTGGCTTTCCCCGAAGCTTTGCCGTTTGCCATGCCACTGCGGAAAAGGTTCATAGATTCACGTGAATGAAATCATAAAACAAGGCGGAAATAGGGAGATCGCGCGATCATAAGAAGGGGAGGTTTTTTGATTCATGGCATCCATATTGGGATTATGATAGCGACAATTCGTTGAGGAAAGGCAGTCGCCGGTCGGAAAAAGTGTTTGCGTTGGTGGGGGAAAATACTGTAAAGTGAAAAAGGGTTCGGTGGCCAAGTCGAATTCAGACGGCTGAACGGGGGAGCGGACCGCACGATGCGCTATCCAAGGATGGAGGAGTGGCAAGAGCCCCTTGAGGCGGCCCCCCCAGCGTTGACTTTTGTACCTGAGCTCTCTCGTACCCCGCGTTCAGCGAAATGAGGCAACATCGCAACGGAAAAACACTGCGTTACCGGGCCTGAGCACTGCGGACCCCTCGTGAAACAGGCTCGCATCACCAAGCGGAGGTAGTCGCATATGGATCGCAACGTATGCATCATTGCCGGGGGGATGTCCAAATGGGGCGTCAGAGACGGCAGCCAGCGAGACTTCTTCCAGGAAGCCGCGAAGGCGCTGTACCAGGACAACCCGGAAATCAACCCCAAGGATATCGACGGACTGCTGGTAGCGTCCGCGTATACCGAGCGTACGTCCTACCAGACCCACCTGGCACCGCTGGTGGCGGAATACATGGGCATCAAACCCAGAAGCATCTGCGCACGCGTTGAACTCCTGTGCGCGAGTGGCAGTTCCGCCATTATCCTTGCGTTCGGTCTTATCAAATCAGGCCAGGCAGATATGGTCATGGTCGCCGGAGGAGAAAAGCTCTATACACCCCAAAAGTGGGAGGTCTTTTACAGTGAATTGGCGTCCGTCGACCATGATTGGGACGGTCCCCAAGGACTGGGTCTGCCGCCGCCCGTGTTTGCCATGGTGGCCAAGCAGCACATGAAACAGTATGGGACCAAGAAAGAGCATCTGGCAACGATCTCCGTCAAGAACCGACGAAACTCTGCCCAGAACCCCAAGGCTCAGTTTCAGACGCCGGTCACCATGGAAGAAGTCATGGCAGGCCGTCCGATCGTCGCACCATTGAGCCTGTACGATTGCTGCCCTATCACGGATGGAGCCGCGTGCGTGGTGCTGGCCTCAGAAGAGAAGGCCAAGGCCATCAGCACGAAACCGCTCGTGTATCTCCGTGGCACTGCGCAGGCTTCAGTGAACAACATGTCCGCGAACATGCCCAGTTGGACCACCTGGGAGGCCCTCAAGATCGCGGCCAGCGAAGCGTATAGGAAAGCCAAAGTCGAACCCAAAGACGTGAACGTGGCCATGACCCACGACTGTTTCACCATCTCCGAGATCATCGAGATGGAGGACCTCGGGTTCTGCAAGAAGGGTGAAGGCGGCCCGTTCGTGGCAGACGGCCAGAACGATTTCGGAGGCAAGGTGCCGGTCAATACTGACGGCGGCCTGCTCGGCTGCGGCCATCCTTTTGGAGGAACCGGAATCAGGCAAGCGATGGAAGTGATGAGGCAATTGCGCGGTGAGGCTGTGCAGCAGGTTCCTGGCGCCTCTATCGGGCTGACCCATAACCTCAGCGGGTTCATTGCCGCACACACAGTCTTGATTTATGGGAGGGAGACAGCATGACCACCCCGGGAATTTCTGTCCTCGAAGGGAAATACATGGTCACCATGGACCTGTTTCCCCAGCAGTCCAAAGAATTCAATCAAGTTCATGAATTCTTTGAGTTCCTGAAGCAAGGTCGGTTCACGACCACCAAGTGCAAAGACTGTGGTTCAGAGCCGTTTCCTCCGCGGATTCTCTGCCCGGATTGCTACAGCGAAAATCTGGAGTGGGTGGACTGGCCGACTACCGGAACGGTCATCGATTTCACGGAAGAAGTGGTCGGCGTGCCTCTGGGCTTTGGTAAAGCGCCTTTAGTGCATGCCCTGGTGGATTTGCAAGGCAAGCGCACGTTGTTCGTACGGATCATAAACTGCGCGGCCGGCCAACTCAAACCCGGAGATCAGGTGAAGCTCGCGGTGTTTGACGTGGACCCGGTTCCTCAGGAAGTAGGCAGAAACGTCGTGGAGATGCCGCGAGTGTTCTATGCCTTTGAGCCAGTCATTTAAACACCTATGGAGAATCCTGTGAAGGGCTGTCTCCGCAAGTAGTATGAGTTCTCACATCAAGGAGGCAATTATGACGTTGGAGTGGTTACCGCGAGAAAGCGAAAAGAAAGACCATATCCTGATGGGAAGCGAGCACTGGGGAACCGAAGCCCCGTGCACAGTCTATGAGAAGAAACCCCTGGTCTCCCCCGAGGGCAAAGCTATCGACGGGCTGTACGTGGCCTATATTCGACTGAATAACCCCAAGCAGTACAATTCCTACACGACGGAGATGGTCAAGGGAGTCATCGCGGGATTCTCTGCAGCCAGCCAGGATCGTACGGTGGTGGCTGCGGTATTCACCGGCACGGGAGACATGGCCTTCTGCACCGGTGGCAACACCAAAGAATATGCCGAATATTATTCCCGGAGGCCGAGCGAGTACGGCGAGTACATGGATCTCTTCAACGGCATGGTTGATGCGATCCTGAACTGCAAGAAACCGGTCATTTGCCGGGTGAACGGCATGAGAGTCGCCGGCGGACAGGAAATCGGCATGGCCTGTGATTTGGCCATTTCCAGCGACCTGGCGATCTTCGGGCAGGCGGGTGCAAGGCACGGTTCCAGCCCTGACGGCGGGTCCACGGACTTCCTGCCCTGGTTCCTGTCCATGGAAGACGCCATGTGGAACTGCGTGAGCTGCGAAATGTGGAGCGCCTACAAGATGAGGGCCAAGAACCTTATCTCCAAGGCGATCCCGGTATTGAAGCAGGGTGACAAGTTCATTCGCAACCCGTTGGTAATTACCGACACGTACGTACAAAACGGCGAAATCGTGTACGGTGAATACAAGACCGGCCAGGCTGCTGCGGAAGCCAAAGCCTTGATGAAAGAACTGCCCCGCGACTTCGAGTTGCTGGACAAAGAAGTCAACAGGGTCGTCTGGACGCTTTCCAATCTGTTCCCTGGCTGCCTGATCAAAGCGATCGACGGCATCCGCGCGAAGAAGAAATTCTTCTGGGATCAGACCAAGCTGGCCAACCGCCATTGGCTTATGGCCAACATGGGCTATGAGGCTTTCCTGGGCTTCAACGCGTTCAATACGAAGAAAATAACCGGGAAAGACGTGATCGACTTTATCAAATGGCGTCAGTTCCTGGCCGAAGCTGCCCCGGCAGTTCCCGAGACTTTCGCGGAAGTGTTCGGCAAACCGAAGGAATAAACGCCCGGGTCGTACCGGCCCTTGCTACGAATCACGGCTCACCACAAAGGGGCGACTCTCGAGTCGCCCCTTTGTATCAACGAGGACTTGCGTGGGGAAACTCCAATGGCATATCGGTTAATTACATGTGAGAAGCTTTTCGAAGGGGCGGTCGTGAAGATCGTTCTGAACTCACCCAAGGCGAACATCCTCGAAGCGGCGATGCTCGCCGAGATATCCGCGGCTCTCAAAGAAATCAGCACGGACAAGGACGTGAAGCTGATCGCGTTTGAGGGCTCGGGAAAGCACTTTTCCTTCGGCGCCAGCGTTCAGGAGCATACGAAAGAGAACGCTGCCATGATGCTCAAGGCCTTCCACGGGGTGTTTTACCAACTCGTAGGAATGGCAGTGCCCACCATGGCGATCGTCCGAGGCCAATGTCTTGGTGGCGGCATGGAATTGGCGCTCTTTTGCAATGTTATCGTCGCGGATAAGACAGCCATGTTCGGCCAGCCTGAGATCGTGCTCGGCGTATTGCCGCCCCCCGCGTCAGTGATGCTGCCCCGCAAGGTCGGACAATCCCATGCCGACGATCTGGTCCTTACCGGCCGTTCCATTAGCGCAGCAGAGGCCGTGCGGATCGGTCTTGTAAACGTCCTGGCCGAGGAAGATCAGGATGCATGGGATGCTGCATCAGCGTGGGTACAGACCCATATACTTCCGAAAAGCGCCCAGTCTCTGCGCATTGCAAATCAGGCGGTGCGTATGGACTTTTTCCGGCGCGTGCGCGAAGACCTTCCCCGCATGGAAGCGCTTTACCTCAAAGATCTTATGGAAAGCCACGATCCCAACGAAGGGATTACCGCGTTCCTAGGCAAGCGCAAACCCGATTGGAAGAATGAATAATCCCTGACGATTTTGATGAGGCGGGACTCTCGGGGCTACATACCGGATTTCCTGGATACGAGAAATGACCTCGAACGCGGCGTGTCCCTTCGGTCACCACATCCAGATCCGGACACGCGAGACCGGCGGATTCTGCATGTATAAAAACGGACACAAAGTAGTCTGTGGCATGGATTCGGTTGCGTAATGGGTGGTCCTGCCGGCAAGCCGGCAGGTACCACCCGGATCAGACACCGCACGTGCGCACAAGAGTATTGGGGGGAGAGAAGGGTGGGGGGAGGTGGCCTCATTAAAGAAAAGGCCACTGCCTCGAAGTCTCAGGTTCAGAGGGGCGCCGCTGCTCACCGAGCAGGTTGGGGCCTCTTGTGTCAACCGCCCTTTCGGGGTGGTAGCGCCAGAGGATCGGACGGAAGCGACTGTTCGCTCGCACAATTGGAAACGTCTCTTCCAGGCGTCGCACTACCGCTGCCCGACGGCACGTTCCAGGAGCCAGCCCCTGAGGCTGCGTCCGAGCGCGCACCGCGATTGGCAGCTCTTGATTCCATTTCCTGCCTGATCGCTTGGAGTTGCTTGGCTAGGGCTCTGGCCCCGCTGAGTTGTACTTGAATTTCAGACAGGGACGCGCACAATTCCTGAATCGCCTCAGGAGCCATGGATCGCGAAGCGGCATCGGATTCTTTCATCTGGTCCTGAATCTGCTCCCGGACACGTTCAAGGATCTCGATTTGGCGAAGGAGGTCTTCTTCGCTGCGCTTGAGTTCTCCGAACGATCGGTCCTGGGTGACTTCCAAACGCTCGTCAGCCCGTTCCCGCGCGGCCTTTATGCGCTCGATTTGACCCTCCGCAGCCCGCTGGATGCTCGAAAACCGATTTTCCGCAGCGCAGGCTGGAGCGGCGTACCACAGCATTCCTATCGCGACAGCGGTCGCGAGGGTGAGGCATGTCTTTGCAGAACTTCTCATGTGTCCAACTCCTAGGGAGTTTTGAAGAGGCGATGACTCTTCCATGCCTATCTATATCACGAAATACGATATGTTACGAGAAGATATTAAAGTAAAAGTGGAAAGAGGTTGACGTTATTCCTGTACATAGAGGGTAATTTCAGAAGACGGTGCGCACACCAGCTCCTCCACCACGGCTCGGAAGGAAGAAAATTCATCATGCTTGGCAATATTCGCGGCCACGTACGCACCGGTTCGCGGAACGGACGACACGTATCGCCCGGAACCCCTCACCGAGACCTGGTATCCGAAGGTTCCGAGTGCCTTGATATTTCGTTGGAGCGACATGAGGTCGAACACGTAACGGAAACGATCGGCCGAGGTTTGTCTCTCATGCTCCATCCCCTCGCGATATCGGTGCACCAGAGCGTCGACCAGCTCCTCGGGCAGGGTGACATAGGAGTCCCGAAGGAGAGAAGCAAGGTCGGTACTGGGCGGGTCCCATTCTTGCATCCTGGAAGTCGATCATGATCAAGTGTGCGTTATGGAGCATCAAGTTCCGGGAATGATAGTCCCTGTGGGCCAGGATACGGGGTTTCTGATGCGAGCAAGGTGCAGATCCGTGTGAAGAATTGCTCGATCGTTTCGGAGGTTGCCCGTGATGGCTGGATCTTGCACAAGCCCTGCACGAAATGGGTCATGAAGAACCGCATCTCCTGCATGAGCTTTTCCACGTCAAACGCGAGGCGGAACGCGACACAACCCGAGTGAATGCCCCGAGTGACGCTGCGCATGGTCAAGAGCAGGTCGACCGCTTCGGTGTACAGGCGAAAAATGCTGTCCCGTCCGTTTTGTGCTACCAGGGATTCCAGGAGGTCGTCACCCAGATCTTCCAGGATCACCAGCCCCTCCTGGCGAAAGACCGCGTGAATTTTCGGAACCGGAAGACCCCGTCCTGCGAGGAATGCCTGGACATCCAGAAAGGAGGCCAGATCTTGAGTCGCGTGTTCGGGATATTGCATCAGGATAGCGGAGAAGCCGTCCTGAAAGAGCACTCTGGAATACGAACGGGTAGACGCGTCGCCTTCCAGCTTGATGATTTGGGGACGGCTCCCTGCCTTCCCGAAGAGCGTGGCGAGTCGGTGAGGGAGCACGGTCTCCCCTTCATCCGCTGCCATGAAGGGCGCTGCGTGTCGGTCCTGACGATCGGTCTTTGATGTCACGTCAAACAAGAGCCACCTCCCCGTTACGGGTGACCACCTTGTCGACACAGTCCCCTTCAATCGTCACGCCTGAACCCAGGATGCTGTTTTTTACCCTGCCGCTGCCCTTGATGCGCACGTCTTCCCATACAATGGAGTTCTCTATGGCGCACGGGCCCTCCACCACGCATCTCGGACCCATGGAAACGAATGGACCAAGGGTCGCGCGATTGTCTATGACCGCGTCCGAGGGTACAGAGGTCCACGGTGAAGCCCCGGACCTCACGAAAAAATCCTTTTGGGTTTCCAGGTATCGGCCTGGATTGCTGGGTTCCTGCCAGTATCCTTGGACAGGGAAACCGAACACGCTCTTGCCAGCCTGCATCACCGCGGGGTACACCTGATCATTGATTTCATACCGGACTTCCGGCGGGATATACGCGAAAATCTCCGGTTCCAGAATGTGGATACCGGTGAACACGTACGCCGGGGAATCGGGCCCATGGTCTTGTGCCGCTCCTTTGAAGTTGCGCAACCGGTAATCCTCGTCGATGCGCACAGGAAACCAGCGGTACGGCGGGGCTTGCGGATAAAGGATCAGGGTTGCCAGCGCCTTGCGCTTTCGATGAAAAGCCAGGGCCTCCTGAAGGGGCAGGTCCATGACGATCTTGCCATTGACCATCAAGAACGTCCCTTGGTCGAAGAACGCCTCATTCGCCTTAAGACCGCCCGCGGTCCCGAGGATCTCCTTTTCATAGGAAAACGACACTGGCAGGCGATCCCAGGGAGGAGACTCGAAGATCCTCTCGATACAAAGGGGGAGATGGTGAAGGTTCATGCGAAAACCGTCCACACCGTACGCGATCAGTTGCTCCACCAGCCGCGCCACAATGGGCTTGCCCAGAAGCGGCATGGCAGGTTTGGGGCATTCAAAGGTCAGGGGGCGCAGTCGCGTGCCGAGTCCTGCAGCGAGGATCATGGCTCTGGTCATAAGGATCTGTCCGTCCGGATAGCCTGCTTGTCTCTGTGTCGCTCAAGAGCCAAGTGGACAAGCCTGTCGATCACTTCCGCGTACGCGAGCCCCGTTGCTTCCCACAGTTTGGGATACATGCTGATGGACGTGAACCCTGGCAGGGTGTTAATTTCGTTGACCAGGATGCGGTCTTTCGTGTCCAGAAACATGTCAACCCTGGCGAGTCCGGAGCCGTCCACGGCCTTGAACGCGGTTACCGCTACGCAGCCCGCTTGATCCACCACGGTAGCGGGCAACACCGCGGGAATGATCAATTCAGCCGTGTCCCGCAGGTACTTTTCCTCATAGTCGTAGAAATCGGCCCTGGATACCACCTCTCCGGGCAAGCTGGCCACAGGGTTATCGTTTCCCAGCACGCTTACCTCCAGTTCCCGTCCACCGATTTCGTCTTCCACCAGAATCTTGCGGTCGAACGAGGCTGCCAAATCAACAGCCGCCTCAAAGCCGGAAATATCAGTGACTTTGCTGATTCCCACCGACGAACCCAGATTCGCGGGTTTTACAAAAACCGGAAAATGGCTCTCGCTCACCCTCTCAAGAAACGGTCGGCGGTTCTCCCTCCACTGCGATCGGAGGAACCAGAAAAAGGGCCCCACATCCAGCCCTGCATCACGAAAAGCCGCTTTCATAAGAAACCTTATCCATCCCCACCGCGGACGCGAGCACCCCACACCCCACATACGGCACATTTGCCAATTCCAGCAGGCCCTGGAGGGTGCCGTCCTCGCCATAGGTTCCATGGAGAACCGGGAAGACCACGTCTACAGGCAGGGGGCCGGTCTTGCCCCCCGGTCCCACGCGCAGGAAGCCTCGGTGTTCCGGATCAGGAGAAAACAGCAGACGGTCGGCTTCTGAGAGGCAAGGGCTCGAATCAAAAGCCGAAACGTCCGCAGGTCTCTGATACCAAGATCCCTTCTGGGTAATGAGAATCGGTATGATATGGTGACTTCTGCGGGTCCATGGCTTCAAAAACCGAGCGGCAGGAACGCAACGAAACTTCGTGCTCCGCGGAACGGCCTCCGAAAACCAGGGCTATTGTGAGATTACCGCTGTGCATGGCGCCTCCTGGACAGACTCATCACTCCAGGGTCCATAGCACAACGATCCTGCGTCCTACAAGTAAGAATCGGTACAACCCCTGGAACTGGCAGGAAATTTTGCCGCTCTGGGTGCCCGTTCCCGTACAAGAAAGGGTTTGCGACGGAAAGGACTGCCGAATGGGTTCTCAAAGAATCCTCATCGTAAGGCCTGGCGCGCTCGGGGACACAATTCTCACCATACCTCTGCTCGACACGATTCAAGGGGTCTTCCCCGACGCGCACCTTACGTTCCTCGGGAATCGTCGGTACCGCGACGTGCTCCCACACTCTCTCGATGTGCACACGTTCGATGCTCCGGCGTGGGGGTGGCTGTTCGAGGGGGAAGGGGGGAGCCATACAGTGAGCAGGCCAGCCTTTGACCTGGCTTACGTCATCCTTACCCATCCAGACGACGTGGTACGGAATCTTCTCCGCGCGGGGACCACGCACGTGCGGCACACGGCCGCGCGGCCTCGGGCAGGAATCCACATGGTGGCACATCTGCACGAATCCCTCGGCCTTGCTGTTCCGAAGAGACGACCTTTTCTCGCGAACCTGGCTCCATGCAAGAAGAATGACATAATCTGGGTCCACCCCGGCAGCGGCGGACCTTCCAAGTGCGTCCCGCTTGGCCAAATGATTTCGCTCGTGTCCCGGATCAGGGAGAGGACCGGATATACGGTGGGAGTGACTCTAGGAGAAGAGGACGCATTCCTGACAGAGGGGCAGGAGTGGCAGACATTCGCGAATGCAGGGGGAACAATCGTATTCAAGGACATGCCGCTCAAGGATCTGTGCCGCGAGATAGGGGGGGCGAGGCTCTTTCTAGGCAACGACTCGGGCATAAGTCACTTGGCCGCGGGCCTCGGTGTTCCTGCTGCAGTGTTCTTCGTGCGCACGGATCCGGAAGTGTGGGGGCCGTGGACAGCCATGGATATGTTGCGACTCATCGATCTGCGCGACCGGGAACCACGTGGGATGGATCTGGGAGAGCAGACCTCCATGATCCTCGCGTTCCTGGGACACACTCGCGGGACAGAGTCGCCGCGCGATCTCCCGTAGGGATGTCACAGGGGGTACAGGGGGGGGATGAAACAGGCAGCGTTCCCCGGCCTTGCGCGCTCGTGACGACGTGCGGCAGACACCGCATAGGCAGGGGGTTTCCCACAAGTTGCCCCCGCGTTCCCTCTTCTTCTGCGCGACGAGGCGAGTGCGCGAAATATCCGCTGTGAAAGCCAATAACACGGCAATATTCCGATTGAGGGGGGCCGTGTTCCGTGGAACATGCCGCGTCCGCGCTCGGCAACGTGATGCATGTATCGCCTTAAACAACAGTATGTTAAGACTGTTTCATCAAGCTTGAAGACCTTAAACCTCCGCAAAAATCTCATGCGACTTCTAGCTTTTTCGCGTAACTCGTCAATTCTTAGTCACTTTTTAGTTGACAATAATAAAGTCAAAGGTAAAGCTCAGTTTTAAGAGAACGTTGTTACCTGGAGGGAGGGTATGTACTCAAGAACGTCCTGTATGCTATTGGTATGTCTACTGTTAATGTTAGTAGCATTTGCAACCAACGCGCCAGCATGGAACCTGGCCCAGGCAGCTTTTGTTGAGCCTAAACAAGAGCAAGTTGCGTCTGCTGCCCCTCAAACGACAGTCAAGACCAAACCGATCACCAAGGTCAAACCGATCATCAAGGTCAAGCCCGCGAAGAGGATCGTCAAATGTCGTCCTCTCGATGCGGGATACGGCCCTGCCTTTGGGTTCGGAGGAAGAGCTGTCTGCATCCTGCCGTTTGAACGACCGCGCGGGTGGGTATTCTCTGCAGAGGCTCTATACGCCAGAACAAGAGGTAAAGTGCGCAATGCGCAAACCACATACACCGCATACAATGCCTATCAAGACGTGGATTTGAATTCCGATCTCGGAGTCCCGGACCACAACGTCGTGGGCACATTTTCAGCCCGATATCGTTTCAGCCCGGCATGGTCGGTACGCTACTCCATCATGCCAATGGCCATCGAGTCAACAGGAACCACTTCCAATAGCTTCACGTTCGGCCCCGTTAATCTGGTGGCGAGTGGACAGCCGACAAGAGTCAAATGGGAGCGCATCTACCATCGTGTGGGGCTCGTCTATGATCCGATCCGCACTCTGTCCTCAAGGGTCAGTGTCTTCGGCGATTTTGTAAAGCTGGACGACAAGATCCAGTTCAGCCAGGTGGGTTACGGTCTGGGGAGCAGCGCCACCATGGATGTGGGTCTCAACATGGGTATGGCTGGCATAGAAATGGAGAAATGCCTCAAGACCACGGCTTCCTGCAGCACATTGTCTTTGGAATGCAGCGCGGCAGTGGCGTTCGGAGACGACGGGGTAGGCTCTGATCTGAGCACCGGCATCAAATTCAGCATTCCGCTGAACAATGGCCGATGGGGCTTTGTGAAAGGCGGTTACCGGTACCTGACCTATAAGAAGAAATACAGTGACGCCAGATTGATTGATACATGCCTCGACGGAGGCTTCGTGCAAATGGGATTAGTCTTCTAATGGCCGCGGGGGCGAGGCTGAGTCCGCAAGGCTCCTCTTCCTCGCCTCAATTTCTTCTGCCACCCCTGACTAAGAACATACTGAAAAACATTGAGAATGATCGTCATTCTTGCCACCGGTTCCACAGCAATCAACCGGGAAGTGTCATCAGCAACGTGTGGCCGACCGACCGAGTTATGGGTCGGTCCCTGTTCCGGTCATTTTCAATGATGTTCAGTATTCCGCAAAGGCCCGACCGTTGGCTTGCTACTCCCAGCTCATTGGCCCGGTCGGGCTTTATTTCCTTCCCATGGCCTTCCTGATGTGAACGCAACTCGGCATCATTCCCCACAGAGACACAGAACACGCAGAAAAAAATCTCTTATCGGAAGTCGCTCAAACCAGGCCGCGCCAAAGAGGGAAGGGGAATCGTACGACGAGACTCCTGGCACCAAGGGCAATGCATGCCCATCCTTTCTGGCTGAGCGTCGGGGTACCGAAAATTGTCTGTGGTGTCTTGCTCCTGGGGAAAAGAGGTGACACATTATAGGGGCGCGCTGCGCAGCGAGCGTTGGGTCGCACTAAGATAGGATCCCATGAACCTCAACGTGAGAATACTCCAGACCATCGTGAATGCACCGGGCACGTGTCGCAAGAACCTGGGAGTCCTTTTCCATTTGAGTGATTACCGGCTCAAGAGGGTGTTTCGCAACATAGAGAGGGACCTCACGGGCCAAACCCTGGTTTATGGAGAAGGAAACGGCGTGTGGATCGTGCCGGTAGATCCGACCCGATGTCTGGGGATGGAATGGGTCGGCAAGACAGAGGGGGGTACGTGCAATGTGCCGAGGAGCCTCTCTTTGAGGATCGATGCTGTTATCGCCACTCCCGTTGCGAAAACCCCGAGATGACTGCGTTGGAGAGACGGCTTCGCTCTGTGTCAGGCCCGGCAGACCCCAGCGCGTACCTTTTGGGTCAATTGCCTTTGGTCGTAGTGGAGGAGCTCCACCAGGCCCTCAAAGGCATATCTCCCCTGACCCTCAGGGATCGCCGCCGTAAGGAACGGTTCCTGGCGATGCTTCGCTCTGCGGAGGCTTTCCTCCGATGGAAAGAAGCAATGCGAAGCCGAGAAAGGGATCAGTGGATCCCGCCGGAGTTTGGCGAGCGCCACCGCGCATCTTCGGGAAATCTCTATGAATTCAGCTTGAAGAAGTACTTCATTGTCTTGGAGGTTTCCACCGAAGCCACCAAAGAAGAAGTACCGAAGGCCTGGCGGAGACTGTCGCTGCTGTACCACCCCGACACACGCGACGGCGACGAAGAAAAGATGAAGCTCATCAACGTTGCGAAAGAAAGAATCTTCAGAACGCGAGGATGGGATCGGCAGCCCCGTACAAAACGGCAAGAGAAATCATAGCGCGCACACAAACAAAAAGGACGATCGGGTCGTGACCTTTGATTGTCCGACCCTCTCGTCCCATACTAGATCGAGATCAAATTCTCGTATTCTTTCTACCAGTATGCCCCGAACAGCCCTTCGACCGGTCCTGCGAGAAGCTGCTTAGGCAGAGATGTTCTCGCCTTCTTGGCTATAGGTCTCATCATGTGACGGGGTGCTCTTCGCCCGTATCCCATGGACGGCGCCATTCCCATTCCATACCCCATACTCGGGGGACAGTATCCCATCCCGCACGACTGCGGCATGCACATGGGGGGAGGACAACACATGGGCGGGGGGCAACACGTGGGGGGAGGACAACACATGGCCACGGGCGCACATGCCGGTCTTCTCGGATAGCAGCCCGGGGTTGCGCACGGCCCCTGAAACAGGCACCCGACAATTTTAAAAGGAAGCGCTGCCACGCCGGCTACCAATCTGAGAGTCCCTTTGACGATCATGCACAGAGGGTTATCCTCACATCGCGGTGGGCACGGTTTGGGTCCGCACATCCGAGGCGCACACATCGGGGGGGCACAAGCCACGGGCGCACACATCGGCGGAGCGCACATGGGAGGCGGGCAACATGGCTGTGGTCCGCACATGGGCGGAAGACAAGGCGGCGGCGCACAACACGGTCCCCCTGCCGAGGCCTGACATACCAGCAACATGGTCAGCAGCGCGGTCAATGCTGCTGCGCGCCCGAAAGCACTCTTCTTGCTTGCGTTCATTTGCAATACCCCTTCCAGCAAAGGACATGCCGACTCAGTCGACGAAAAACCAAGTTTATGAAACATGAGCACGTTTTATGCGTCCGAGCATAGCAAAAGAGTTGAAACGGTGTCAACCACTTATGCGACCTGTAGGACGCCTTCTCCGAAAAGACTCCGCCAAAGCCGCTTCCCTATTCGTTGTCGTCTTCCCAGATGACGTCGTTGCTTCTGGACTCGTTCGGAAATTCTTCTTTGGGTTCGCTTTCCGGCCTTCCGGGAAATCCCACACGGCCGCAGCCGAAATCCAAGGACTTGCACGTGCCGAGATTCTCCACGATCCGCTGTGCGTAACTCTTGCCGTTGGGCACCCATTCCTGCACCATTACGTCAATGATCGGTTCGTGGTTCGGGTCGAAACGAAGTTTGCCGCGAGGTCCCTCGATTTCCGTCTTTTGTATCAGCTCGGCGAGCATGCTCGGGTCTGTTTCCATGGGGTTGCGGGATGCGACCGCGCAAATAATTCCCGCGATGTCGTACCCTTCAGCAGCTCTCGACGCGTCTGTGACCTCTTGTTGAAGCTTGTCCTTGATCTTGGCCACAAGCTTCTCCGGATCCTTCAAAGTCGTGAGCGTCCTGACGCCCACGCAGTACTTGCCCGCACGCGCGAGGGTTTGCGGAAACGCGGTGAGGGCTTCCGGTCCGATCAGCGGCTTATTGAGGCGTGGAGTTGCTGTGTGGTATGCTTTGAGAAAGGCAGCGGCTCGCTGCCCTCGAAAGGAAGCAAAGACGAAGTCAGGTTTGGATTTCGCCACCGCGTCAAGAACCGTTTTCGGACTTCCCGATGCCACGGGAACCATCACTCGGTCCACGAACATTCCTCCGGATTTCTCAAAGCCCTGGGCAAAGAAGTCCGCTTCAGCATTGCCCAACGCGTCGTCATCGCCCGTGATAAACACTTTCATGCCGACCTTTTTCAGCGCCCACGGGGCCAGCGGTTGTGCTGCCTGGTATGAATTCGGTCGCACGCTGAAAATCTTGGGCGAGCAGAGTTCACCAGCCACGAGACGCACCGCGGGATTGGTGACAAACGCGATGGCTTTTGCGTCGGCCACGGCGCGAAGGGTCTTTTCCGCTCCCTCCAGGGAAGGTGGGCCGACGAGAAAGGTCACTTCCTGGTTAATTGCCAGGTCGGTCACGGCTTCCAAAATCTTGGCGTCGTCCGGGCCCGAATCCTTCTTCAGGATCTGAAGGTTCGGCGCTTGAGAGCCCTTTTCCTTGAGAAACCATTCAAAGCCTGCCAGGAGAGACTTCGCCTCTGGTGCAAAATCTCCGTGCTCGGGAAGAATAAACCCGACTTTGACCGCTGGGCTCGGTTCTGCTGCGCTCACGGAGCGTCCACCGACTATCAAGGCCACTGACGACGCTGCAGACCAGATGAGGAAATCCCGGCGGGAGATTCGAGATGTCTCATACCTCGCCGCTGACGCGAGTCTCTGAGAGTCTGCTGCATCGAGGTGAGCCACGCATACGTTCTGGTGACAACCGGATTCATTTTCTGCTTCTCCGTGAGTGGTTCCGCCGCACAATAGAGTGGTCATCTGCCCCTTTCCCTGCCGCCCTCGCCGGGGGGTCATGATTTCATTGACAATTTCCCTTTTGCGGGGAGTATCCTACCTTAAACCCGGGGACGTGTAAAGAAAACAGCGAGCGCCACGGGCAGGAACAAAACACCTTCGCGACGGGTCAACGGAAAGTCCCTGCATCACGCGCCAGACACCGATCCAATGGCATACCGTTTTCGTAAAGTTCTTCCCTCAATGCTCCCTTACATAGGTTCGGTGTCTTATTCGGCCGCTCCGGGACGGAGGCGACCACTTTGACCGCCAAATAATGCGCAAATCCGCCACTGTATGTGCGTCGCTGACTATCAATACCGATTCGCTTTCGACTGTACAACTTGGCGCAGGCTGCAGGCTGGGGACCCCCTTCGCCACGGACGACGCAAGGCCGTCTCATCACTTCGCTCAGGAGATCCCCAGCCCTACGATCTTACGCGTTTCAACGCGAATCGGTGCAAGAGGTGAGTGCGTCTGCCCACACGCCCGCTTTGTGGGTACACGCGTGGCCCCGCCCGATCGACGGGGAGAGCTTGCTTCCTGAGAAGGAGGGAGACGGAAACTCGGCTCTCATAAGCGAGGAGAAAAGGGGAAAGTGGTCCAGGGGTGCTTGCCGTGAGAGACAACCACCCCCGCAACATTCGTCGGAAGGACTCGAGCGGTCAATGGGGTCAGGATTCCTCGATAACTCTGCGAAATCTTTCAAACAGGTATCGGGAATCGTGGGGACCTGGTGACGCCTCGGGGTGATACTGGATGGAGAAAACCGGATACTTCTTGTGCACCATGCCCTCATTGGTATGGTCGTTGAGGTTGATGTGAGTCACTTCACACTCTGAGGTAAGCGATTCGGGCCTTACCGCGAAGTTGTGGTTCTGGGAAGTGATTTCCACATGGCCGGTCTCGATCCTGCGTACCGGGTGATTCGCTCCGTGATGCCCGAATGTGAGCTTGTACGTCTTTCCGCCAAGAGCCAGTCCAAGGATCTGATGACCGAGACAAATGCCGAAAATCGGCTTCTTGCCAATGAGGTTCCGCACATTCTCGATCATGTATGGCACTCCTTCCGGGTCGCCAGGCCCATTGGAAAGGAAAATGCCGTCAGGATCGGATGCGAGGACTTCGTCACTCGTGGCAAACGCGGGAAAAACACGCACCGTGGCTCCGGAATCCACCAGGAGTCGGAGGATGTTCTGTTTGATCCCGCAATCGTACACCGCGACTCGGAAGCGCGGGGCAGGGCGGGACGGCGACGCATTCCAGTGCCACGTGCCTTCTTCCCAGTCGTACGGAGACGAGCAGGTGACCTCCTTCACCAGGTCTAGGCCCTCGATATTCGGATACGCGCGTACCTTCTGCAACAGACTTTCGTAGTCGTGATCTTCGGTGGAAAGGATTCCCTTTTTGGCTCCGGTCTCACGAAGGTTCCTGGTGAGCTTTCTCGTGTCGATCCCGTGAATACCCATGATTCCTTGCTGCGCAAGAAACCCCTCCAGGTCCTGGCTCGTGCGCCAGTTGCTGGGGTGCGGGCAGTACTCTTTCACGATAAATCCGGTCAGAAAAGGCCGTACCGACTCATTGTCTTCAAAGTTGACGCCCGTGTTTCCTATGTGGGGGTACGTCATGGTCACGATTTGCCCGCGATAGGACGGATCGGTAAGTACTTCCTGATATCCGGTAATAGCGGTGTTAAAAACGACTTCGCCGACCTTCTCACCAGTCGCTCCGAATGAAGTTCCTCGGAAAATGGTGCCGTCGGCAAGAACCAGAGCTGCTTTCATCCTTGTTCCTTCATGAATTCCCGAAGTCTTTCCATGGCTTGGTCAATCCTGTGGTCGGGAGTTGTCATGGAAATTCTGAACCATCCTTCGCCATTCGGCCCATAACCCACGCCAGGCGTTACCACGAGACCTTTGTGCTCCAGCAGATCCGCGCAGAAGTTCACCGCAGATGCGTAAGAATCCGGCACACGGGCCCAAAAATAGTAGCTGGCCCGAGGAAGCTGGAACCTGAATCCCATATCTCGGAGGGCCTTGGCTATCCGATCTCGACGATCCTTGAACAACCCTGTACGCTTCGCGTGAAACGCCTGAGCTTCGGGATGCTTCAACGCACGACCCGCTGCCCTCTGGATGGCCATGAAAACACCGGAGTCAAAATTGGATTTCAGCGTGAGAAACGCGTCGATAAGCGCCTTTCCACCCACGACGAACCCGATACGCCAGCCCGTCATGTTAAAAGTCTTCGAAAAAGAATGTATCTCTATGGAGGTCTCTTTCGCCCCTGGAATCTTCATGATGCTTATGGGGCGATCCTCTTCTTCAAAGTATACCTCGGAATAGGCATTGTCGGAAAGTATCACGATGTCGTGTTTTCTGGCAAACGCGACGAGTTTTTCGAAAAAGCCTTCATCTGCCACTGCCGAGGTCGGGTTATTCGGATAATTCACAAACATGATTTTCGCCTGATCCGCCATGGCAGGGTCGATGGCATCCAGGTCCGGCAAGAATCCGTTTTCCGCGAGAATGGGAACGCGGCTTATCCGGCCCCCTGCGAATTCAATGGCAGTGGCATAGACCGGATATCCCGGATCGGTAGCTATTCCCACGTCACCGGGGTCCAGGAACGCCAAGGGCAGGTGGGATACCGCGTCCTTTGCCCCGATCACGGCCATGATCTCTGTGTCCGGATCCAATGCGACACCGAAGCGATCGGTGAACCATTCGGCCACTGCCGCGCAGAAGTCGGGTTCCCCTTTATACCCGGGGTACACGTGATTGCGCGGGTTCCGCATCTCCTCGTTCATCAGCTCCAGCATAAAGTCCGGAGTCGGCCGATCAGGGTCTCCGATGCCCAAAGAGATCACATCGATGCCCTTGTCTTGAGCGGCCTTGCGCTTTTCGTCAATCAAGTGGAACAGATAAGGGGGTGTTTCCAATACCCGCCTGGATAGTTTCATAAAGCTCCTCCCCATTTTCGGTGCGAAAAATGTCACTGCAACCACTCGCAAGTCAGCGGCAAGCACTCTTCCTAAGATCAGAGTCACGCGTTTCTTGCGACCGGGCCTCCCTTGCGGCCGAGCATGCCTGATCGGGGAGGTCAGTCTCGAGAGACCGGACAGCGGTCTTGCCAGCATACCCGTTTGGAGCCTTGGCGCAAAGGATTTCTTGCAGGGCAGCAGCGCGTAACCCCGATTTCTGAAGGTGAAAATATTTTTGAGGCTGCATGAGCAAGCCCGAGTGAAGGCTGAGTGCCGGGGAAGCGCATAAAACTTGACTTATCAGCCCTCCTTGCAGTATTTTCGGACAATCGTTTCTGGAGAAAAAAGTACCACGTGTATGCCCCCCCTGAAACAATTCTTGGTTGCCTGTGTCTGAACTTCGTAAGCTTACTGATGTTCTCGGTCATGAGGCCCGAGAGCGATGAAGACCGGGAGGCGGTCGAAAAGTGCTTGCGGGGAAATCGGGAGGCGTTCGACGTACTGGTTGAAAAATATTACAAGAAAATTTACAACCTCGCCTATCGATTTGTCGGGGATACTGAAGAAGCCAGCAACCTGGCGCAAGAGATTTTTACCGCAGCGTACAAGAACCTAAAGAAATTTCGAGGAGACGCAAAGTTTTCGACCTGGTTGTTCCAAATTGCGACCAACCGAGGAAAGAATCGATTCAAGTACCTCAAGCGGCGTGGTTACTTTGCCAACAGAGGCCACAGCGACGAAGATGACGATCGCGACTCGTCTCAGCGGGCCATTCCGGATTATTCTACGAATCCGGAGACCATGCTGGCGAGTAAGCAAATACAGAGAATCGTGCAGAAGGCTATTGACGAACTGGACCCTGATCACAAGGAGATCGTCATACTGAGGGATATTGAAGGTTTTTCCTATGACGAGATAGCTCAGATGCTCAACCTCCCTGAGGGGACTACCAAATCCCGCTTGCATAGAGCGCGGATGGTTGTAAAAGAAAAACTGAAGAAGGCCTTGTCATGAAGGAATGTGAACAAATTGGCGACCTGTTTAGCGAGCTCCACGATCAAGACCTTGAGGGTGAGATCGAAAAGGCGGCGCGGGAACATCTTCACAACTGTTCGTGTTGCCGAGAGGAGTTCAAGTGGTACGGCATAACGGTCCAGGCATTGACCCAACTCGAAAGAGTCCCACCTCCGCATGATTTCCTCACTCAACTCCATGTGAGACTTGACACTTGTTCGCCTTCCTATTCCTTCTTACATTCGTTGAGAAACTTTTTTTCCACGCTCCCGCAGCTCCCTGTTCCTGTCGGGGTAACGGCCCTGACATGTGTGGTTGCCGTGGCTTGGGCGGCGTATAGTTACGCTCCCCCGGTGACGCTCCCGACAGGGGGGACAAGTTCGATCGCGTACGGTCCCACAGGATCCGCGGAAAACGTGGATGTTACCACCCGCAGTGGCGTGTGGCAGACAACACCCGGGGCGAGAGCGGATCGTATAATGGCGCGAACCCAAGAGACTGCGCCGTTGGGCCGAGCAGGAACAAGGTCCTCCGCTGCATTACAAACTCCTGGCATGGCCAAGTCTCTCACCCCCACCCCTTTGGTAAATCCCTTAAACATCAAGACCGTCGGCTCTGACAATCTTACCGTGGAAAGCCCAAGTATTAATCTGACAGTGGAATCCGTGAAACGGCTCCTTCCCAACTTGCACGGCAGGCTGGTAGACGAACAATCTCATGACGGCAGGCGCAGACGGTGCTGGCAGTAAGTATCCCGCCTCAGTCCTGGCCGAACCTGACCACGGAGCTCATCAACCACGGCGCGGTGGCCGTGGCTTCGAGTGCGGAGCAGACGGTTCCTCAACCTGCAGCACAGGAAAATCACAATGTGCTCATTCGGATTCGCATCGTGCACACCCATTGAACATGACGTAACCAAAGAGGGAAAGCGACCACACGCTCTCTCCCTGTGCAGACGATAGCAGTGAACCCGGTGTGACCCACCGGGTTCGTCGCGTCAGGCGGCCAGATTTCCGCGTGCCTGCCACAGGGCCGACAGCAACCTCTCGAAGGGATTCCGGGCTCGACCCGCGCGACGCATGTGTTGACAACCGAGTCGTTTCCGTTCAAGATCGCCTCTGCGTACTATGTCGATGCATATCGAATTCATTAAGGAAAAAGGAAACTTCGTCCATTGAAGCTGGGAATCATCGGGCTTCCTGGAAGCGGGAAGAGCACTGTTTTTCGGGCGCTCACCGGCGGGATCGAATCCGGCGAGCATCGCGGGCATCAGGATCCCGCGCTCGGGGTCGTGAAAGTCGAGGATGAACGCCTCAACTGGCTGATTGACTATCAAAAACCTAAGAAAATCACTCCAGTCCACGTGGAATACCTGGACATAGCCGGGCTCACAGGAGAAGGCAAACCCGGTACCTCCATAGGGGACAGGGTGCTCGCGCACATTCGACCCCTGGATGCGCTTATCCACTGTGTGCGGTTCTTCGAATCGCCCACATTGGGAGCGAGTAAACCGTTGAAAGATTTTCAAGCAGTGGAAGACGAGATGATCATCTCCGACCTCGCGATGGTGGAGAAGCGTCTCGAACGACTGGAAAAGGATATCCGCAAAGGGAGAAAAGACCTGGTCGAGGAATTCGAGTTGCTCCAAGAGGCTCGAAAAGTCCTCGACGCGGGTGCTCCGCTGCGCGCACGGCTGGATGTCGCGGAATCAGACAAACTGAAAGGTTTTGCTTTCTTATCCGCAAAGCCGCAATTGATCGTTTTGAACGCGGG
Organism: uncultured delta proteobacterium; assembly: GCA_963760985.1. Taxonomy (GTDB): domain Bacteria; phylum Desulfobacterota; class Desulfomonilia; order Desulfomonilales; family Desulfomonilaceae; genus JACRDG01. The sequence continues at coordinate 692,747 of CAVXFM010000010.1, forward strand.
AGAAAACAAGAACCGAGACGAGATCCGTGCGGTGCTCGATGAACTCACTGCCCAGGTCCAAGGGCAGACCAACGTCGCACTCGAATGGCTCTATGCAGACACGGAGGCGGAAATCGCAAGATTGCCCGAGGAAGATGCCAAAGAATTTCTCAGCGATCTGGAGTTGGACGAAGGAGCCAAGGACAGGATTATACGGAAATCTTTCGAGTTTCTTCATCTCATCGTGTTCTTTACGGTGGGAGAGCCGGAAGTGCGCGCTTGGCCGTTGAAGAAAGGACTGGCCGCAGTCAAAGCCGCGGGCACGGTGCATTCGGACATGGAACGAGGATTCATTCGCGCTGAAGTGGTGTCGTACAAGGACTTTCGGGAATGCGGATCCCAGGCCGCTGCACAAAAGGCTGGCAAGGTACGCCTCGAAGGACGAGACTACCAGCTGAAGGACGGTGACATCGTTCTCTTTCGTTTCAACGTGTGAACCAATCTAGATGGCTGGTTATACCGAGATGTTACCGGCGGAACTCTTAGGTGAGGCATGAAGGACGGCTAATAAGTTTTTTTTATTGTCTTTTTCGTCTTTATGATGTAGGCTTAATTATTCCAGTTACATAACCAGGGAATTGCCGACAGTTTCAAGTAAGCGGCGGCTGCCCTGCTGGTGTGCTCGACGATGGACACGACAATCGAATCATTGGGCGAGGGCCGGATTGGTTCCCCGCTCAAGAATCTTCAACTTGTGCAGGACGACAGCCGCGTGCTCATGGACGCGTCCGCGGACGCCATCGAGCAACATCTCAAGGATGGAACCGCTCCGATTGCGTTTTTGAAGGCTGGTCCGCGCAGGAAGATCTTTTTCGACCCGAGCAAGCTCAAGTGCGCTCTGGTCACGTGTGGCGGATTGTGTCCGGGTCTTAATGACGTGATACGTTCCGTGGTGCTCACGCTTTTCCACGCGTATGGCGTCAAGAATATCCTGGGAATTAAGTACAGTCTCCAGGGGTTCGTTCCGAAATACGGTCATCCTGTGACGGAATTGACGCCGGACTCGGTGTCTGAAATCAATGAGATCGGTGGCACCATATTGTCATCGTCCAGGGGGCCTCAGGACATTGGGGACATCGTGGACGCGCTGGAGAGGATGAACGTCGGTATACTCTTCGCGATCGGCGGAGACGGCACGTTCAGAGCAGCAGCGAGAATTGTCGAGGAAATCAGAGAGCGTCGGGACAGGATCAGCGTCATAGGCATCCCGAAGACCATCGACAATGATATCAATCTGCTTTCGCGGTCGTTCGGTTTCAATACCGCGGTGAGCATGGCCAGTGAGGCCATATGCTCGGCGCATGTGGAGGCGAGTGGATTCCCCAACGGAGTTGGGCTGGTAAAATTGATGGGCCGCCATTCGGGATTCATCGCGGCCACTGCCGCACTTGCCAAGAGGTACGCCAATTTCGTGCTCATTCCGGAAAGCGATTTTGACCTGGAAGGGCCTCACGGACTGCTGGAAGTCCTCGAGAAACGGCTGATGGAGCGCAAGCACGCGGTCATCGTGGTAGCAGAAGGAGCGGGACAGGACTATTGCGCGATCGACGGGTGCGATGAGTCCGGTAACCGACGGCTTGGAGACATCGGGACCTTTTTACGGGCCAGGATCGCAGGGCATTTCAAAACCAAGGGAATAGAATTGAATCTGAAGTACATCGATCCGAGCTACATGATCCGGTCGGTCCCTGCAACGGCCAATGACTCGGTCTTTTGCGGATTCCTCGGCCAGAACGCCGTTCACGCGGGTATGGCCGGCAAAACCAACATGGTCGTGGGAGCACGGAACGACGAATTCGTCTACATCCCGATTGATCTTGTGGTAGGCGGCAGGAAACACGTGGACCTGAAGGGGAAACTGTGGAGCAGCGTGCTCGAAGCGACAGGACAGCCGTCCTTCAAGCCCGAGTCCTGAGTGGAAGACCCTTTTGGAGTAATGAACGGTGTGTACCAAGGACGTGCGACGATCCGGGCCTGATCATAGCCTTATCGGGCCGGGCGTCTGTGGAGAGCCCGCAGAGGGAACTTTGGTCCTGCGGGAATGTCTAAATAGTGAAAAAAAAGCATTATCATGTGTATGAGTTCTCGATGGAGGTATGAGATGAATAAGAAGTTGATCGTGGTGGTGGCCAGCTTGATGCTCGTGCTGGCGTACGAGGTCGCGTGCCATGCCAACGGGATGTTCGTGGCTACGGCCAGGAACTTTAGAGGAGCAATGTATCAGGGCGTGGGACCGACACCCGCGCACGCGTGTGAAAATGCTATTGTCAAATGTTCGCAAGATTCCTTCATTCCGCCTTCGTGCAAAGTAGTCGCGGTAAGGATGGAGTGCCCGCCGCCTGCGTGTTTTGTGCCGCCGCCTATGCCTCCCGCGCGGAGGCCGATTCGGAAATCTCACGTGCCGCGGCCGAACTATCCCGCGGGGTATTCGTGGGGCCGTCCGATGGAATAGGGTGGAAGGCGTATTGAAGGAAACGGCTCCGGGGGTTGAAAGGTGAATGGGAGCGCTTTCTGGACAAAAGCGAGGAGTGTCCTTGCCTACGCAGGGGCAGCGGTGATCGTAGGGTTTGCCCTGTACGGCATTGCCACCCTGGTTGCGCGATCCCTCACGGCTAAGGACGGGGAACGTGCAGCCGGAGCAGTGACCCCGTTTGTCCAGGGGGCCGCGTCCGTGGTGGGTGAGAAGGCCAAGGAGGCCCTCAAGAACACCCCGGACGCGAAGCTGGAGAAGGATTCCGAGGAAATCTCGAAAAAACTCTATCCGATCGCCAAGGGTGCGCTCAAGGGTAATCTCGAGGCGATCATGAAAGATGCCAACCGGGCCGAAGTTCCTGAGAAGATGTTTCAGGCAGGGAAGGACCTGTCGGAAAAAGTTGTGCGACCGTTCACCAAGGGGCTTGCTGAAGGTACCGGAAAAGTGCTTACAGACGTGAACAAGACCTTGCAAGGAGTCCGCACCTTTCAGGAGAACAATAAAGACCTGCTGGATACCGTAACCAAAGGCCTGGAAGCCCTCCACAAGGCTGCGAGAGAGCATCCGGGCCTCCTGCCCCCTCCTCCGCCCCTGCCTTTTCCGGGCATGGCCCCGCGGAAATCCTCGCCTGCACAACCACAACTCAACGCACCGGACACTGCCACTCCAGCGCCTTCTGATCAACACCACTGACCGACAGAGCGGCGCTGGCTGGCATTGCAGGAGTGCCATGCATTGAGTGCTGCCATAGCGGCATCGGGGAAATTCAGCACGAAATTCACACTGTCCGTCTCCTTGCGCTCGTTCTTCGCATAAATTCGGGTGGTGACCGCTCTTCATGGGTTTGACACCGATGCGCTTTCAGGCAAGTATACCGGCTGGCGCTGGAGAGTCACTCGCTTGAAGGCGCACTGGTACTACTTGCCTCTGCGCATAGTGGCTTGAGCGTGAGCGTCTCGAATGTACGCCATGTAGGGCTGACCGCTCTGCCGGGAAGACATTATGAATGATGCGAAATCAGTGTCTGTGCTGTACATGGAGGATAACGAGGGGTTGGCCCGCCTGTTCCAAAGGAAGTTGAGCAGGGCCGGTTATTCCGTACATCTCGCGTCGGACGGCAATCAGGGCTTGGCCATGTGCGAGCGCGGCGCGTACGACGTGCTGGTGGTCGATCACCAGATGCCCGGGAAGAACGGGCTTGAGGTGATACGCTCCTTGGCTGCGAGAGGGACCATGCCGCCAACGATCATGGTAACAAGCCAGGGCGATGAGACAGTAGCCGTAGAAGCCCTGAAACTCGAGGCTAGCGACTACATTATCAAAGACGTGGATGGCGGGTATCTCAACCTGCTCCCTACAGTCATCGAACAGGCCCTTGCGAAACAGCGGCTCATCCACGACAAGCGGCGGGCCGAGGAAGAGCTGCAACGGGCGCGGGACGAACTGGAAACGAGGGTAAGAGAACGAACCGCAGAGTTGGCAGCGGCTTTGGACAAGGTGCGCTGGGAGATCTCGGTGCGGGTTCGGGCTGAGGAAGAATTACGAGAGAGCGAGAGACGCTACCGATCGCTCGTGGACAATATTGATCTCGGCGTTACCCTTCTGTCCAGCGATTATACCGTGCTCATGACGAACGCAGTTCAGGCCAAACTTTTTGGCCTGTTGCCTCGCGAATGTGTCGGCCGGAAATGCTTCGACGTTTTTGCAAAGCGGACGACGGTGTGCCCTGCCTGCCCAGGCGTACCGGCTGTGAGCGCAGGCCTTCCTTCCGAAGTGGAAACCTTGAGTATCAGGGCAGATGGCAGCCGCGTGAACGTGCGCGTGCAGGCGTTCCCCATTGTGGGCCAGGACGGGACTACGACGGGATTGATCGAAGTAGTCGAGGACATTACCGACCGAAAGCGCCTCCAGGAGCAGCTTCAGCACGCAGTGAAGATGGAGGCAGTCGGCAGGCTGGCAGGCGGAGTGGCCCACGATTTCAACAATCTCCTCACTGCGATCATCGGGTATGCCAACATAATGCTCAAACAGCCGCACGGTGACGACAATCATCGGGACAAACTCACGCAAATCAATCGCGCGGCCGAGCGTGCAGCAGGCCTGACACGGCAGCTCCTCGCGTTCAGTCGCAAGCAAGTGCTGGATCGGAAAATACTCGATGTGAACGCGTCCATCTCGGACTTTAAGAAAATCCTGAGACGGCTCATTGGGGAGGACATCTCGTTTCGCACTGTCCTCGATCCATCTCTGGGCAAGATAGAAGCCGATCCCGGCCAGATAGAGCAGATCCTTTTGAACCTGGTGGTGAACGCCCGGGATGCCATGCCCACAGGCGGAACCCTGACCGTTCACACGGCAAACGTCGAGTTGGACGAGACCTTCTGTCGATCCCGCACAGGTCTTCGACCCGGGCCCTATGTCACGGTGACCGCGACCGACACGGGGCACGGAATGACCGAGGAAGTTATTTCCCATATTTTTGAGCCGTTTTTTACCACCAAAGAGAAAGGCTCGGGAACCGGTCTCGGTCTGTCCACGGTGTACGGCATTGTGAAAATGCACCAGGGTCACATAGACGTGCACAGCACATGCGGAGCAGGAGCGGAATTCAGGGTGTATCTCCCGCTCGTGGAGGATGCGCTCGAACCTCCGGCAGAGGCCGCAGGGTCGCCCTCTCAGCCCAAGGGAGAAGAAACGATTCTTTTGGTCGAAGATGAAGAGATGGTAAGGGACCTGTCAGGTAACATTCTTGACATGCTCGGATATACCGTGCTCAAGGCAGCAAGTCCGGACGAGGCTCTCCAGTTGTGCCAGCAGACAGCGAAGCCCGTGGATCTGCTCCTTTCGGACGTGGTGCTTCCCCAGATGGATGGGAGGAGTCTGTTCTACCGAGTGTCGGCCCTGTTCCCCACGCTCAAGGTCCTGTACATGTCCGGGTACACCGGCGATTCCGTAGCGTACCAGGGCGTTGCGCATGCAGGGCTTCCGCTCCTGCAAAAGCCGTTTTCTCCGGACCGTCTTGCCAATGCAGTGCGCGACGCACTGGACGGACCTTCCGAGGAATCGCACGCGTATCGTGGAGCCTAAGTAAGCCGATTAATTGCACGGAAATAGGCCCTGCGTGCCCACGGCGAACTTACGCGGCCGGAGCCGGGCAAAGGTCGCGACGGCCGCACTTGGGACAGGGAGCGCCCATCCAGACGTTGTCGAAGTAGTTCATGAATGGTTCGGTTTCCTCTGGTCCCTCGAAGAGGAACGCGACCTCGAAGTTTCGGTTCACGTCCCCTTTGGCGCCGATGCCCGCGCCGGTAAGGTTGGAACTCCCCACGAGCGCCACCGTCCCGTCCACAATAAAGATCTTGGCGTGCATCCGAATGCAATGGAGGAACTCTACGCCCGCACTGAGCTGTCCTTTGGCGTCGAGCTGCTCGTATCGGCTTCGGAACGGAGCCGAAGGCAGGTCCGCATGAATCACCCGGAAAGATACTCCCCGGTTCACGAGCACGGCCATAAGGTCCACAAACGAGATAAAGCGCCGCTGGAAAAGCAGTCCCGTGCTTTTGATATTCGCTGTGGCGATCCAGACGAAGTGTCGAGCCTGGACCAAGTGGGTCCGAGTGAACTTGTCGTAGATCTCTCGGTCCAACAGGGGAGTCATATTCACCGCGTACGGATGAAGGCCATGATGGGCTTTCCTCAAGTCTCGTCGGAATTTACGAAAATGAGCGCCAAAGAACTCCGTGTTTCAGGGGGGCCGGCTTCCCCGTCTCACCTGGAGGCTGTGATGAAACGCGAATCATGGCGGCAATCGTCTTACTCAGGCCCTCGTGCCGCGGAGTCGCATTTCACGCCTCATGCTGAGCTCCTTGAAAAAGGCAATCCTTGTCGAAAGAAGGGCCTTCCCCCGAACCCCCATCCCCAAGAACTTCAGGCACTTGCCAGCTCCCGCTGGTCGCTGGACAGGGTGGCATTTTCATGGTTCGTTGTGACCCTCCAGGTCATGGGAGTTCACTACGGATCGACCATAAGGTGTGATCATACGCACACGTGGTCGAAAACACCCGCGCCCGCGAGTTGTGGCACGGTCTGTTTCTCTGATGCGGCACTACCCGTACGCTGCACGTCCGAGCTGTATTCACTGCATGGCAAGCCTTTAGCTGTCCTGCCGGTACCTCTCTGCCTTGGCTGTAGCGTTCCTCTGTTGAAGTTCTTTGTCCAGTTCCATTCCCGGCTTGACTGCGGCCATGACTGATCTTCCGTCCTCCTCAAGGGTCAATGTCCAGAGAGTGAGCACACCATTTGCTGCCATCTCTTTCATGACTTCCTCGACCGCCAGGTAGTCCTCAGAATCGGCCTGGCCGGTAGGGTCACGAAGCACCCCTCGGGTGGTGACCCAACCAGGCTGGGCCAGTCGCTCCAGGATAAATTTTTCGTAGTCATGGGGCATTTCTCGACTCCTGCACAATACTGTTCTCCCAGACCGTGACGGTGTTCACGATGAGGAGAGTTTCGCTCAGGCCGATTGTCTCACACCTGGGATAAATATCATACCTTGATTCGTCTTTCATCAGGAAGAATTCCTTGACAGTGTGCGTTGCTGATACTATCCTTTCAGGTCGTACTATCGGGTGTCAGCATGGGAAAGAACCATATCCCGGCATAAGGGGTAGCGCCCTTCAACAATCCCATCGAGTTAATAGCCCCGGCGCGGTCTGAACTGTCCAGGAGAACCACCATGAAGGACAATGAGCGCCTGTACCCTAGGCGCGGGACTGGGCACGAGCTGCATAAAGAGGAGACATGTCTGGAAACACTTTTCCCAAAGGCGGTATTCATCCCGCTGAACACAAGGAACTCACCGAACACCTCGCCATAGAGGAAATGCCACCCCCAAACCAAGTGGTCATTCCCCTGTCCATGCATTTCGGGGCGCCTGCAAAACCTGTGGTCAAGAAGAAACAGGAAGTGCAGGAAGGGGAAGTGCTCGCTACCGTAGAGAAAGCCCTGGGAGCGACCATTCACAGCAGTGTCACCGGCGTGATCAAGACCATTGAGCCACGTCCTCACCCTACCATGGTCAGATGCGATGCTATCGTCATTGACCGGGACCCCTCCGCTGCCCCGAGAAACGTACGAACCCCAGGACTGGCGAAAAATCACCCGTGAGCAACTCCTCGCGAAGGTCAAAGAAGCAGGCATCGTGGGTCTGGGCGGGGCCGGGTTTCCCACCCACGTGAAGCTCTCGCCTCCGCCTACTGCGAAGATTGACTACCTTGTCCTCAACGGAGCCGAATGCGAACCCTATCTCACCACTGACCACAGAATCATGCTCGAGTACCCGGAAAAAGTGGTGGAAGGGGCCAAGATCCTTCTCAAGATCCTGGGAATAAAAACCGCGATCATCGGCATCGAACTGAACAAGCCCGACGCAATCAACGCGATGAATAAGGCCGCTCAGCAGAGCGCGGGCAAGGACGAGCTGGAGGTCCGCGTTCAGGGCATGACGGTGAAATATCCGCAAGGGTCTGAAAAACAGCTCATCTACTCCCTGACGGGACGGTCTGTTCCCGGTGGTGGGCTGCCGTTCGACGTCGGCGTCATCGTCCAGAACATCTCGACCACGTTGGCCATTTTTGAGGCGGCAACGCTGAACAAGCCGCTGTACGAAAAAGTGGTCACGTTTTCCGGCCGAGCTCTCAAGCGTCAGGCTAACCTCAAGGTCAAAGTGGGCACCCTGCTCAGCGACGTGGCTGAATATCTCGGTGGAACCACGGAAGACCTTGTCAAGATTGTGTCGGGCGGTCCCATGATGGGATTCGCTGTTTCCACCATGGAGGTCCCCATCACAAAAACGTCTTCCGGCGTGTTGTTTCTCAACAGCAAGGAGACGGATTTGGGCCAGTTCGGTCCCTGCATACACTGCGGCTGGTGCCTGGAAGCCTGTCCTATGGGGCTCGCACCGAAGGAAATAGCCATTTACGTGGAAGCAGGAAAGGGACACCTTACCGAGAAATTCGGGCTGTTTGATTGCTTCGAATGCGGGTGCTGCGCGTATGTGTGCCCGGCTAAGCGCCCGCTGGTTCAGTTTGCCAGATTGGCGAAAATACAGGTCAAGAAACACGGGTGAGGGTGCCCATCTTACCGATTTGGTGCTGCCGAACCGGTAAGGGAGAGGCATGCGTTATTGCCGCTGACGGGGAAGAGTGCGTTCGTTGCTCCTTCGGGTCAGTGGAAACGCCCGATACCTGAAAATACGTTCAGGGGAGGATGGGAAAATCGAAACCTTAGATCAAAGAAATCCGGGCCCGGAACATCAATGGGCCGTTTCGGTATCTCCCCATATACGCATGGGGAGGACCACATCCGGTATCATGTGGACCGTGTCCGCAACGTTGATGCCGGTATTGTTGTTGTCCATTTACAACTTCGGCTTCAGGAGCCTCATCATCACGCTGTCCAGTGTGGTTTCTTGCGTGATAGTCGAAGCTATTTCACGTAAAGCTCTTGGAAGGCCCTTCGCGTTCAAAGACGGAAGTGCGGTCTTAACCGGCATTCTTATGGCCTTTGTCATTCCGCCGGGCGTGCCGTACTGGTTGCCCCTGATTGGAGCAGTGGCTGCCATTTTCATTAACAAGGAACTCATGGGCGGCCTGGGGTTCAACGTGTGGAACCCTGCTCTGGTGGGCCGGGCGCTGTTGACTGCATCATTTCCGGTGTACATCACCGCGGCGTGGATACCTCCGATCGATTGGGCGAAGGCTCCGCTGGACATCTATGTGAGCGGCGGTCTTGATGCAGTGTCCACGGCCACGCCGTTGTACGTGCTGCGCCATTACGGGATGCAAGCCCTCATACAGAAGTTCGGCGGGTTGTCCGTGATCTACCAGAATTTCTTTTTCGGCTTTAGGCCTGGATGCATTGGAGAGACCTCCGCGTTCTTGCTGATCGTTGGCGGGTTGTTCCTGATGATCCGAGGCATCATCACGTGGCACATTCCTGTTTCCACCATTGGCACGGTCGCGGTCCTGACCTGGATATTCGGCGGTGACACGTGGTTCAGCGGCAATCCGCTGGTGGCCGTGCTTTCGGGCGGCCTCATGCTGGGGGCCTTTTATATGTGCACGGACTACGTGACCTCCCCGTCGATGAAGGCCGGTCAGATCGTTTTCGGCATCGGGGTAGGTGTGCTTACCGTAGTCATCCGTTTGAAGGGCGGCTATCCCGAGGGAGTCTGCTACGCGATTCTTCTCATGAACTGCATGACGCCAGCCCTGAATGAGTGGTTCCACCCGAAGAGATTCGCACCTCCCAAGCAGGCGCCCGTAGCGGCTGTGAAATAGGGCTTCCCCTGTGAGCGAGAGGGTTACATGAAAGAAATCATAAAGATTACTGCCAGCTTAACGGCAGTTTGTGTGGCAGCGGCTCTGATTCTGGGTGCGGTCTATGCCAAAACTCAGCATGCCCGCAAACAGATTGAGGCGCAAATGAAGGAGGAGACTCGACTGAGCCTTCTCGGGTTCGGAGGAGACAGAAAGCGCCTGCCGATCTCAAGATCTTCAGCGTGTATCGGTACGTGCTCCAGGACGACAAGGGAAAGACCCTTCTTGCATATGTCATTCCCCTCAAGGAAAAGGGATATGTGTTGGCCGAGATAGATCTCGAAGGCAAGCCTGGCAAGGTGATCGAGATCAAAGCAGAAGCCTCGGAACTGACTGAAGAGGCAACAAGGGACAAAGTGGTGAGCGCTGCGCTTCCCAAGGGGTACAAGGCTACGTACGCGGAAACGATTTATGTCGCGGACCAGGGAGGCAAACGGCTCGGGTATGTGCTTTCCGGCGTCACCCAGGGATTCAAGACCTTCGTGGACTTCATGGTTTCTCTGAGCCCTGAATATGCCATTAAGGGCGTGGCAGTGACCAAGAGCGAGGAAGACCCGGGATTGGGCGACGGAATCACGCATGATTATTTCAAGAACCAGTTCATCGGCAAGACCGCTGAGATGTTGAAAACCCTCAAGGTGATCAAGCAGCCTCTGCCTGCCGACTATTTGATGGCTCTGGAACCGGCAAAGGCCAAGAAGGCCGGTCTCAGCAAAGAACAGATTCTCGAAATCCGTAAGAAACATCTGAAGGACGACATATACGCCCTGACCGGTGCCACCATATCCAGTCGGGGGCTCACCAATGGCGTCAAGAATACCGTGCGAAAATTCGTGTATCGGTTGGGAATCCTGAACGAGGCCATCAAGCAGGACAATCTCAAGGTTGCGTTTTAACGGAGGTTTGTGGTGAACAGGAACGTACAACTAGTCTGGAACGGGTTGATACCCGAGAATCCCATTTTCCGGCTTGCCTTGAGTCTCTGTCCTGCAGTGGCGATGACCACGAGCGTCGAGAACGGTCTTCTTCTCGGCGTGGCAGTCTTGTTCGTTCAGGTCTTCTCCAGCAGCACGGTAGCCATTTTCAAGCCGTTTATTCATCCGCGAATCCGGATTCCCGCATTCGTGCTTATCATTGCGCTTTGGGTGAGTGTGATCGACATGGTGCTGCCGGTGGTCTCACCCGAGGCGTACAAGAAGGTCGAGCTGTTTGTAAAACTGATCGTGGTGTTCGCGATCATTATTTCTCGCCTCGAATTGTTCGCATCCAAGGAGCCTTTGACCGCTTCATTCTGGGACGGTATGGGCATGGGCCTGGGATTCATGTTCGGTTTGACCTTTACAGGCGCAATCCGAGAGTTTTTTGGGGCAGGAAAGTTCTTTGGGTACGATGTGCTTGCGTATCTTTCTGGTCTCGGAATCCCTACGTTTAAGCCACTGCTGATCATGATCCTGCCTGCAGGAGGCTTTTTCGTGATTGGCTTTATCATGGCCGCGTTCAACTGGATCGAGTATCGGATTACGGGCAAGATACCCGCAGCAGGAGGAGGTCACTAACATGCGAATCATGAGACTTCCTTTCAAAATGTTCCTGATCCTGAGTCTGTTGTTGTTGAGCGTTCACCCGGTTCTGGGCGAGGGCGATGTGGGATCGGGTTCTTTCGTGAAAGAGGGGATAGAAGTGTCCTTCGGTGTGCCGGTGGATGAGGCATGGGCCAAAAACCCTGCTCACTTCACCGTGTACGAGAAACCTGACCCTGACATCAAGATAACAGTTGAATCAGTTTCCCTCGACACACGGAAGACGGTTGCGACCTTGAAATTCAAGGAGCCTCTGAACAAGGCAAGCGAATACATAGTCGAGGCCAAAGACGTGACGTCCCAGGGGAAGGTGCTCGGAACCCGTGAGTATTTGGTGAAGAAAAGTGAGTCCCAGATACTGTTTACGATATTCCTTGGGGCTATGTTGATCAACAACTTCGTTTTCACCAAGTACCTGGGGCTGTGCATCTTCTTCGGCGTCTCCCAGAAAAAAGAGACCGCGATCGGAATGGGAATCACGTTCACGGTGGTCATGGTCCTGAGTGCGATCATGTGCTGGGCCTTTTACACCTTTGTGCTCCAGGCCCTGCATCTGGACTTTCTTAAGATTATCGTGTTCATCGGGACTGTGGCGATCTTTGTGCAGGCAGTGGATACCATCCTCAGGAAGGTAAATCCGTACCTGTTCAAGAAATTGGGCGTGTACCTGGTATTGATCGTGACCAACTGTATTATCCTTGCAGTGCCGTTGATCAATGCGGATAGCGGACACGGTCCGTTTGCCAGCCTCACACTCGGTCTGGGAGCTGGGCTCGGGTTTGCCCTGGCTTTGTTCTTGATGTCGTGTGTAAGAGAGAAGCTCGAGGTGTGCCGGGTCCCGCCGACGTTCAAGGGGCTCCCCATAGCCTTTGTGGTTACGGGGTTGTTCGCGTTGGCGTTTTTGGGATTCTCAGGACTTGCGATTTTCTAACGACTGCTTAGGCCCTGGCCTGTTTCGGATGGGTGGCCTTTTACCGCAGTCGGAAGCAAGGGGCCCTGGTTTTTTGGAGACGTTTATGGGAAAATTGGTACAAGAGAACGTCTCGGGAATCATCATCACACAAGAAGCCGCGGCGCGCGAGCCGCGGCTTTCGTAGAGGTGTCACGGTAATGGAAAACGTATGGACTATTGCGCTGGCAGGAGTGGCCTTTTTTGCACTGTTCGGTATAGGTTGCGGTTTGGCTTTGGCTGGAGCGGCCAAACGCTTCGCTGTCCAGGTGGACCCGAAAATTGAGGCCGTGCGGGCCTGTCTGCCCGGGGCTAATTGCGGCGCTTGCGGATACGCGGGGTGCGAATCGTATGCAGAAGCGGTGGTAACCGATCCCCTATGTCCTCCGGGAAAATGTGCTCCTGGTAAACAGGTGGTGGCCAACAAGGTAGCCGCCATAACGGGCAAGGCCGCGGGCGAGGCGAGCCCAGTGATATCGTGGCTGCGGTGCTCCCGAAATGATGGCAACGTCAAAAAGAAGCATGAGTATGTGGGGTTTGATACCTGCCAAGCAGCAGCTATTGCGTTTGGCGGCCCCTACGAGTGTACGTTCGCGTGCGTGGGCTATGGCGATTGCCACGCCGCGTGTCCGTTCGACGCGATCACCATGAAGGACAATATGCCGGTGATCGACCGGGAAAAGTGTACAGGCTGCGGGGTGTGTGTGAAAGCCTGCCCGAAGCAGGTACTGCAACTGCTCCCCAAGGATGCCACCTGTTACGTGCCCTGCAGCAACCACGATTCGGGAAAAGCGGTTTCGGGCGTCTGCTCCGCGGGCTGCGTGCATTGCATGGCTTGCACGCGCAAGGGCAAGGACGTGGTCAATATGGTCAACGGCCGTATCGAGATCGGGTACGAACAGATGACGGACGACATGGCCAAAGCGTGCGTGGGCGCATGCAGCAAGCAATTCATATTCCGGTATACCGACCTGGAGAAACAGGCCAAAGCCGTGGAGACCATAAAAGCAGACCAAGCAGCCAAAAAAGCTGCGTTAGCAGCAAAGAAGGCCCAGGAAGGCGACGAAAAAGTTGCGGTCGAAGCCTGAGAGTCTTCGCTACTCGATCACCAATGAGTTTGGCCGGGGAAAACGATCCGCAACGCTTTCCCCGGCATTCCTTGCAGGAAGATGTTCATGATCGGGGGGACTGTGTTTTTGTGCTACGACGGTGCACGGAAAAAGAATTGTCCTGACTGAATAATGCCAAAGGTCATGGTGTGGTCGCGACCTAAGATCTACCGCTATTGATCGAAAGGGGTTGTGATTGTGTTCGAATTCCTAGCCACGTATTTTACTTACATCATTGAGCAATTGGGATATGTGGGCGCGGGCGTGCTCATGGCGCTGGAAAGCATGGTAGCACCGGTGCCCAGCGAGCTGGTGATGCCGTTTGTGGGATTCCTTGTACACGGTGGAAAATTCTCCCTGCCCGTTGCCATCTTCGCGACGTCTTTAGGCTCGATCGTAGGATCGGTCGCGTCGTACTATATGGGTACTGGGGCGGTCGTCCGGTAGTCCTGAAGGTCGGCCGGTACTTGCTGCTCAACGAAGAACATCTGGCATGGACTGAGCGCTGGTTTGCCGAACGCGGTTCCTGGACGATTTTCGTGAGCCGGTTCGTACCGGTAGTGCGACACCTGATCTCCATTGCAGCGGGATTGGGGCGCATGAAGATGGCGCCATTCTGCATTTACACGATCCTAGGCGCTACCATTTGGAATTCTTTCTTGCTCGGGTGCGGGTACGTCCTTCGCCAAAACTGGACCATCGTGCAGCAGTACTCCCACGAAGTCGACATCGTGGTGGTGATCGGTTTGGCGGTGGTAGGAGCGTGGTTCGCACTGACCCACTTCCGCAGAGTACGGATAGCTCCGGAGATCGCAAAAGGCGATTGATCGATTGTCTCTGCCAGTAATCGAGAAATGGGGCAGGCCCTTTTTCCTGAGACCTGCCCCTTACCCGCTCGTCTCAGAAAAATCCAACCGTTCCCTCCTCTTGTAACGCACCCCGAAGTTCGCCACGCACGTGCCGCTGCCGACAGATTGGGTCTTCATTCCTCTCGGGAAATCCGGCGAAAGGAGGGACCACCATGCTTCCGAGGGACCTCCCGCGTTCAACGACGAATCACACAGACACGACTACGTGCAACCCGCATAACCATGGGCAACGTAGAAACGCGGGTGTCTTCATGTTGTTGCGCAAGAGGCTCACCGCATTGGCACCGGGAAGAGCTTGGAGGAATCTGAAAGAAAGGAGAGCGTACTCGGGAGCTGTGCCGTGACGCGTAGCTTCGTCTTGAGGCTCAGCAGCAAACTACTGAAAGTTCCTGTGAAAATGCATTTTCGGGGGAAGGCCCTTCTTGAAAGAAGGGCCTTCCCCCGAACCCCCATCCCCAAGAACTTCAAGAACTTGCCAGCTCCCGCTGGTCGCTGGACAGGGTAGCATTTTCATGGTTCGTGGTGACCCGCCAGGTCATGGGGGTTCACCTATCTCAGATGGTAGGGCTGTGGGTCTCCTGAGCGCAGCTATGAGACGGCCTTGCGTCGTCCGTAGCGAAGGAGATCCTCAGCCCACATCCTGTGTGTCCTGTCATACACGTGAAAACCCATGGGTATCAGCCCCGCAATGACGGCAAAGTTACCTGAATGGCGGGTGCTGAGACGAGGCGCTAACGCACGAACCGTCTCCTCTTTGTGGACCTCGACTGGGCTTGTCCGGATTTCTTGAGCTGGTCCAGTTCCCTCTTGAGCGATGCCACCTGATCGGAGAGTTTCTTGACCGTGTTGGTCATGTCAGGGCTCACCTTGGCGGTTATTGGAGCTGCATCTACCTTTGAAGGTACCGCCTGCGCCTGGTGGCTCGGAGCCGCGGTGGTCGGCCCAGTTTTCACGGAAGGTGCCCCGACCTGAACCGGCTTGCCCAATGCCTTGTGAGAAGGCACAGGGCCCGCGGAAAATACGAGTCCGGGCAAGGCGCACACAACCATCATCACCAATGCCCTGAAGATCCAACGGCTTCCGACCATCGTCCTGTTCCTCCTGCTTGAGAGAATCATGGTATCGTCCTTTCCTCGTGAGAGTTTCTCTGTCAGCGGAGGCGGATCTTAGCAGTTTACGGGCGTCAAGTCCAGACAAGTATTCATATAAACATCTATGTTACCTGTTATTTATTCCGTTTCTATTAGGTGGTGCATTCTATGTCGGACATATCGACCGATTTTTAACAGATTATCTTTGCTGAGGGTCTAATCCTCCTCCTTTCCATGGATCCTGTACCCCACCAGATGGCGCCGCAAAAGGTCCAGGCACTGCATCGCGGCCAGAGTCCTCACCCATTCACGCTGTCCAGGCAGGCGGAATCCTCGCGTAAGAGTCGTTTCCCGGGTAGCAAGCCCAAGAAAGACCGTTCCCACAGGTTTTTCTGCCGAACCTCCATCCGGACCTGCTATTCCGGTGACAGAGAGTCCCACGTCCGCGTGGCCGATGGATCGAGCACCCTCGGCCATCTCTGCAGCACAACGGTGAGACACTGCGCCGTGGACGTTCAGGGTAGTCTCGGAAACATGGAGCAGACGCATCTTCATGTCATTGGAATAACTGACCACAGATCCCATGAAGCTTTGCGAGCTCCCCGGAACCCGAGTCAACATTTCTCCGATCATGCCACCGGTGATAGATTCTGCCAGGGCCAGGGTCAAACCACGTTCTTCGAGTAATTGCAGCACGACCTGCTCCATGGAGCGGCCGTTATCGGAAATGACGTTCTCGCCGATCCGTTCCTCGATGATGGCCAGTTTGTCGTCGAGCTTCTTCTCAGCTTCCTCTAGGGTAGAACCAGCAGTGTCCATCCTCAGCCTGATAATCGGAAATCGGGGCAGGAAGGCCAAGTGGTAATCGTCCGCGTCCTTGGCGATGTCCGCGAGCATCTCTCCCAATTTGGATTCGGAGAGCCCATATACAATCAGGGTGCGCGTGCGGAAGATCCGATTCGCAGGTCCGAATCTTTCCAGGATTGCAGGAAGACCCCGCTCACGCAGCATCCTGATCAATTCCCGGGGAACGCCGGGGAAAAAGAGGGCAACTCGTCCATTTTTCTGGATCATGAATCCCGGTGCAGTACCATAATCGTTGGGAATCGCCAAAGCCGTTTCCGGCAAAAGCGCCTGCTTGGCATTGCTCGGGGGCATGGGCCGGCTCCACTGCCGGAAACGCTCCTCAATCCGTGCCAACTGCTCGGCATCCGATCGCAACCGCATCCCGAGAAACTGGGCAGCGCCCACCGCAGTTTTGTCATCTTCGGTCGGGCCCAATCCACCCGAGACAACCACCACGTGAGCCCGCTCCATCGCGAGTCGGAGCGCGTCTGCAATCAGATCCGGTTCGTCAAGCGTCGAGGACATGCCCTTGACGACTATCCCGGAAGATCTCAGTTCTCGGGAGATGGTTTCGCGATTGGTGTCTGTGATCACCCCATTGATGATCTCGTTTCCCACGGTCAAGATCCACGCCTCTACCGGCTTTTCCATTTTAATGCGCCTCGTCCCAGTTTTTGCCTGTAGCCGCATCCACCACGAGCGGCACGGACAGGGGGTACACCCCTTCCATCTCTTTTCTCAGCAGCCCTGCCGCGTCCTTGGCAGCATCGTCCCGCACTTCGAGAATCAGTTCGTCATGTACCTGCAGAATCATGTTTGCAGGCATCTTGTCCTTTTTCAATTTGCCGTGCACCCGGATCATCGCCAGCTTCATCAAGTCCGCGGCGCTGCCTTGAATGGTGGTATTGATCGCCATCCGCCGCGCGGCCTGCTGCGCGATGCGGTTGGGGTTCTTCAAGTCAGGCAGGAATCGTTTCCTCCCAAGTATAGTCGTGACAAAGCCGTCTTTGGTGGCTTTTTCCGGTAACGCCTCCATGAACGCTCTCACACCCACGTACGTCCTGTAGTAATCCTCGAGGTACTGTTTTGCCATGGCCATGCCCACCCCTAACTGGCCTGCCAATCTGTACGCGCCCATGCCGTAGATAATGCCAAAGTTGATTGCCTTGGCCCGTTGCCGCATGTCAGGGGTGACGTGCGCGTGTGAGCCTCCGAATACCTCAGCCGCAGTGATCGCGTGGATGTCCTCCCCTGCGGAAAAGGCCTGAGTGAGGCGATTGTCTGCGGAAAGGTGAGCCATGACACGCAATTCGATCTGGGAATAATCCGCAGCCACGAAAGAATATCCTTCGTCAGGGATGAAGGCTTTTCGGATCTTACGTCCCTCGGCCGTACGCACCGGGATGTTCTGCAGGTTGGGATCCGACGAGGACAACCTCCCCGTCGCTGCCACTGCTTGATTGTACGATGTATGGATGCGGCCGGTTTCCGGATGGACCAGGGAGGTGAGTGCATCCACATACGTCGATTTGAGCTTGAAGATGGAACGGTAGTCGAGAATCTTCCGGGGCAGGTCGTGTTGGTGCGCCAATTCTTCCAGCACGTCCAGGGCCGTGGACTGGCCGGTCTTGGTCTTCTTCACCGGTTTGAGCCCCAGTCGGTTGAAAAGGATTTCACTCAATTGCTTGGGCGAATTGATGTTGAAGTTCTCTCCCGCGAGCCTATAGATGGCCGCTTCGGTGGTCTCTAATGTCTGGCCGAATTCCAGAGAGAGTTGCCACAGGTACGACGTGTCCACTCGCACCCCTGCCAGTTCCATGTCCGCCAGAACCGGGATCAACGGCAATTCCACGTCGCGGAAAAGATCTTCCAGGCCCTCATCCTTGATCTTGGGAAGCAGAAACCTCTGCTACCCGGAAAGCCACGTCAGCATCTTCGCACGCATATTCCGTGGCCTGTTCGATGTCCACACCACTGAAAAGGATCTGGCTTTTGCCTTTTCCGATCAGTTCCTTGATATGGATGGTGCGATGGTGAAGGAAGATCTCTGCCAAATCGTCCAGAGAATGACCGCGCCGCGAGGGATCGAGCAGGTACGACGCAAGCATGGTGTCGCACACGATGCCGGCAATGTCTACGCCTTCCTTCTTGAACACAATGAGGTCGTATTTGATGTTCTGGCCGATCTTGGGGATGGTCTCATCTTCGAGAACCGGGCGGAGCGCGTCCAGGACTTCTTTCTTGGGCAGCTGAGTCCCGCGATCATGCCCCACGGGAATATAGCAGACCCGGCCTGCTTCCGAGCACAGCGACACGCCTACCAGTTGTGCACGCACGGGCTGTTCGGAGGTGGTTTCGCAATCCACCGAAAGGATCCCCTTTTCTCTCACCCTTTCCAGCCACGCGAGCAGGTCTTCGGTACCGAGTGATCGAACAATACCCGCTGAAGTCGAGGCTTCGTTCAGCCGGCAGGTCCCCCAAGAGGCGCTTGAACTCCAATTCCTGAAATAATTCCCTCAATCGTGAGGAATCCTGATCCGCGACCGCGAGGTCATCAAGGCCCTTGCCTGTCGGGACTTCCTGGTCAAGGCGCACCAGATCGCGGCTGAGAAAGGCATTGTCCTTGTGTTTGGAGAGATTCTCCTTAAGCTTTTTCTGACTGATCCCGTCTACGGCAGCATACACCCCCTCAAGGGAGCCGAATTCTTCGATGAGTTTTGCCGCAGTCTTGGGGCCGACTCCCGCGACACCGGGCACATTGTCCGACGTGTCACCCGCGAGTGCCATGAACTCGACAATGCGGTCGGGAGGGACACCGAACTTCTTCTTCACCATTTCCGGATCATAGGTGACGTCCTTCTGTGGGTCCCACATCCGGACCCCTTCCTGCACCAATTGCGTAAGGTCCTTGTCACCGGAAACGATGACCACGTCCCAGCCCTTTTCCCGCGCCTGACGGGTAATGGTCGCGATGACGTCGTCTGCCTCGAACCCTTGTACGGACAGGGAGGGCAGGCGATACGCATCGACGATCTCGTGTATCAATGGGATCTGGAGCCTCAGGTCTTCAGGCATGGGGGGGCGATTGGCCTTGTACTCCGGGTACATTTCATGCCTGAAATTCGGGCCTTTCGCGTCAAAGACCACGGCAATATTCTTGGGAGACTTGTCCTTGAGGGTCTTCACGATCATGTTGGTAAAGCCGAACACCGCACCGGTAGGAAATCCTTTGGAATTGGAGAGCCCTCCCATGGCATGATATGCTCGGTAGATGTAAGAACTGCCGTCTATGAGATATATTTCCTGCTGTTTCTTCGCCATATGCGCCTCGCTAGGACCGGATGGACGAATCTTATATGAAAACACTCATCCATGGGGGAAACTTTTTTCGTACGCGGCCTTTAGCCACCTTTTCACAAATTCAGTCAGGTAGTTGACAGGGCGGGTGAGCGGAGCAAACCGCTTCTCTCAAGAGCTTGTCGATGTCAAGGACCGGTATTCCTGTCGGATGGTGTCCTTTCTTGTCTCATGCCGATGTGCTTTTGCAGGAAAAACTGAGTGCACACGGGGAATCGCGGTCGGTATGGCCCGCACAAAGCCGTCTCGTCACTTCGTTCGGGAGACCGCAAGCCTTGCGGCGTGATGGTGTGAACTCCTATGACCTGGAGGGTCACAACGAACCATGAAAATGGCACCCTGTCCAGCGACCAGCGGGAGCTGGCAAGTGCTTGAAGTTCTTGGGGATGGGGGTTCGGGGGAAGGCCCTTCTTTCAAGAAGGGCCTTCCCCCGAAAATGCATTTTCACTTGAGAACGAGAATCCATAGCAAGGGTAGGGCTTTACCGCCGTTCATGGACTGGTATTCCATTTCCTGATTTTGTCCACGTATTGTCGGGGAAAACCCCAGAATGTGGCGGCCTCTACTATCCGTTTCTTGTACTTCGGCGTCGGCCATATGTCTGTTCTGCCGTTCCTGTTAGGTTTGGCGGTGTACACCCATGCCAGCACGGTCCTGCCGTCCTCGATTCGGCGGACAGGGATCCTCTTGCGTCCGCGGCCATAGGACATGGGAGTGCCCTGCTTGCGATCCATCGCGGTGATGAGCCGACTGTCAAGTTCCCACAGCAGGCCCCAGACAACCGCGTCCTTTCTGGGCTCTATGTTGGCGGTGCCTCCGCGTTTGACGGGAGAGTAGTAGTTCCACACGAAACCGTATCCGTCCAACCTCCCTGCAGACGCATCCGCAACAAGTCCGGTGTCGTACCCATGAGCTCCCAACCACTTCAACAGATCCGTGTGTTTCATTTCCGAGCCATACGCAAAGACATAGTCAGTCGACGATCTTCGCAAGGGGATGCTCACGTTTCTTACTTTCGGAGGGGGCTGCTCGTCTCCATGGAGAAGCCGCAGATCCTTTGGCTTGGGAGGTTGCGACTGGTGAGCACGTCTCTTAGCCTTGGCCGGAGGTTTTGAGCGCTCTTGTGGGGAGGCCGTCGGGTGCGGCTTCGACGACGAGTCCTTCATGGCTGTCCAGCCATTCTGGGTATGTGCGAATGCGGTACATTCCTTGCCTATGGGTTTCTCATTGAGATAGTCAGCGAGATCGCTCCGTGGGATCGTCTTTGGAACCAGAAAAGGCTCGATCTTGTCGTCACGTTTGTTCCAGATGTACCGCTTGAGTTCGAAGGCATGGCCATTATCCTGGAATAGGGTTATCCACCATTCGTCTCTCTTCTGTGCATAGCAGATCGTCATATTCTCAACGGGTTTGTTCTTCTTTGCGAGATCACCGGCAATGCTTTTCACGGTTTCCAGTGTCGTTTGCCCGGTTCTGCGTTGAGTCCCGACCTGCGGGATTGTTTTCTTGTTCTTTGCCTCTGAGGGTGAAGTGACCGCGGATGCAGTCTTCTTCTCAGTCCCCTCGGGCCGGGCCTCCCGCGCGGGGATCTTGTCTTGGTGCACCGCGGGTTTCTTCGCGATCAGTCTCTCTGTAGCGGAACATCCGGAAAATATCAGCAGGGCAAAGAAGAAAATGGTAGCGCTGGACACCCAACGGGACACACCAATCGTCATTCCGGTCCCATCCCGGTGCCCCTGTGCAAAGGGCTGGTGAGCCATGGGACGGACAGTACTCATTTGGTCCATAGACTCTCCCTCCATAAGGGCGGCAGAGGAGTCACACGTGTGAGAGAGAACACTTACGGAAAGGGCTGTAATCACCGCATAAGACGCTTGCAATTTTCATGTGTAATTATACCATTTTGCATCTCATGTGTGCAAGATAAAACGGAGTCTTAGTGTAACCCTTGGCTTATACAGAGGCACATTGCGTATGAGGGCCGTTCTCCCTCAAGGTAAATACCAATCGATCACAGGGTTACCCCACAGAGAAATATGGCCGGAGCGAACCTGCCCTGTATGAGGAGGCCCTGAAAGGGCGCACAATGACGTGGGAGTCATGCGGGTTCCTATGAAAATGCCTTCCCCCGAACCCCCATGCCCAAGAACTTCAAGCACTTGCCAGCTCCCGCTGGTCGCTGGACAGGGTGCCATTTTCATGGTTCGTTGTGACCCTCAAGGTCATGGGAGTTGCCAAAAAGCGTGGTCTCTTTTATTCTTCTTTGGCGTCAGGGGGTCCTTGCTGGCGCTCTGCGGCCTTGGTCGTACAGAAGTCCACGAACTCGGTGACACCCTTCTTGGGTGACTTGTAGTCCCAATAGAAGAACAGATTTGTGGTTAATGGATATGTGCCGTCTTTGATGGAGGCCTGCGAGGGCAGGACCGCGGGTGCGGCCGAGTCCCGGGCCAGCTTGATCACGGTTACCTTGAGGTCATGCTCCTGTGTGAGCGTTTCCGCCAGCAGCATCGAGCCCAGGTACCCGATCCCGCCGCGCGCGGCCGTCACGCTCCGGATCAACTGCAAAGGTTCTTTGACAAACACGGTTCTTGGTCCGAATGCAGCGGAGTCCATGACATTACTGCGGAACCATCCCACGAGGCCTCGGGGCAGATCCGGCATGCTGTAAGCCTCTATGAGCGTGTTCGGCCCGCGGAGTTTCTTCCAACGGCAGAGATCTCCCCTGTAAATCTGCCTGAGTTGTTCCAGCGTGAGCGCATTGACCGAGACAGCCGGGTTCACAAAGACACTTACCGTGTCGGAACCGATCTGACGGTCCTGGACTTGAATGCCTCCCCGCAGAGCGACGACTTTCTCGTCTTTCCTTGCTTTTCTCGCAGACATTACTATGTCCGTACGGTGCTCGGCCAGCGCCTTGAATCCGGCCTTGGCACCGCCACCGCTCACGGCCACCACTATGTCGGGGTTTTCCTTGGTGAAGGACTTCCCGAGGGTGTCCACCAGGTTCGCCATAGTAAGCGAGCCCCTGACCGTGATGAGATGCTTGTCGGAATTCTTTCGGGGATCCAACGGCAAGGCAACCGCGGCCACGAGCCACAGGCTCAACACTACCGTGCAGCCGAAGAACCTGCTGCTTGTCTTCATCAAAGGCCTCCTGCACACGGAAAACCGTTGCGCACGGCATACCCCATCATGGCTACGACCGGTCGGCCTGTCGGGTCAATGGTTGCGGAGCTTGTCAGCAATGGTGGCTGGCGTCATGCCCGGGGCAAGCGACACGGGCCCGAATCAGTCTCGCGATCAAGAATCTTTGACTAGCCCAAGGAAAGATAAGATTTCTCCACTATAGGAACCGCCTGCTCCCAAGTCAAGCGAGTTTCCCGGGCCTGAGGGTCGTGTAGTCCTATTTAGTTTGACTAATACGCGTGGATTTATGACAATATTGTCGAGTTCCTTTTCGAACGCAAAGGTAACCGTTCACCAGGATGAGATCACATTCAGGAATCCCGACGGGAACGATTACCGCACATGGACGCCCATGTTCCCCTGGCTGAAATATCTATCTCGCCGAAAGCTTTCGCTCAAGTTTCTCGTCAGTTCCACGGTGATGATCACCGTGATCTTTGCGGTGTTGTTCTGTTGGGTTGCGTACCTCCAAGAACGATACATCATGGAGCAAGTGAAGAAGCAAGCTATCATCGTGCACAAACAGATCATCATTACCCGACAATGGGTATCAGAAAACGGCTCCGTGTTGATTCCCAAGACGCGAGGGGTAGTTTCCAGCCCTTTCATGGAAGAGCCCGATATGAAGGGTTCTGATGGCCGCACGTACACCAAGATTTCTCCCTCGATTCTCACCAAAATACTCTCCAACCGCGCAAGTAAGAGCGGCGTATACGCGTTCAGGCTCACGAACACCCACGCGCTGAACAGGGAAAACCTACCGGATTCGTTCGAGTCTCAGGCGCTCAAGGTCTTTACACACGAGGATACCGAAGGAATCTTTCGCATCGAGAACATCTCCGGCAAGGCAGTCCTTCGGTATGCCGCACCAGTGTATGTCAATGAGAGTTGCCTCCAATGTCACATGACGCAGGGCTACAAGCCCGGGCAGGTCGGTGGCTGCCTGAGCGTGTTCATACCCATGGAAGAAGCCCGTTCCGCGATCAATCGCAACAGGATGATCATTTTGGGGGGCAGCGTGACCCTCGCGGTCTGCCTGGTGCTTCTGCTCTTTCTGGGAACGCGCTCCATGGTTTTCAAGCGCATTGGTGAAATACGAACCGCCATGAGCCGCATCACCGCGAGCGGTGTGGAAGTCAATCCGGTCGACAGCGGGGACGAACTCAAGGAGATCGCGGATTTCTGTTACGTACTTGACGAGAAGATGAAAGATCAGCACCGGGACCTGGGAAGAAAGATCGCCGAGGCCACGCGAGACCTGTCCGAGACCAACAAGAGCCTGGAAGCGGCCAACCGGGAATTGCTCGTGCTCAATCGGGCCAAGTCGGACTTTCTGTCGGACATATCTCATGAACTGCGCACCCCCCTGACCAGCATAAAGGGCGCGGCAGATCTCCTCGCGCGAAAATACTCGGGTGACGACCCCGCGTACGTGGATATCATCAGGAGAAACGCGGATCACCTGGTAAAGACCGTGGTCGATTTTCTCGACTACTCCAGGATTGAAGCAGGCCAACTTGAGCTCAACCTGG
This sequence comes from uncultured delta proteobacterium, assembly GCA_963760985.1. GTDB lineage: Bacteria > Desulfobacterota > Desulfomonilia > Desulfomonilales > Desulfomonilaceae > JACRDG01. The sequence continues at coordinate 717,157 of CAVXFM010000010.1, forward strand.
AGATGGGCTCGCTGCGGACTACCGCAGCTGATGCCATTCTCGCCCAACAAGGCGAGGCCCAGGCAAAGTCCATTGTATTGAAACTTGACGTGGCAGAGGATCTGCCCGCGAGGTTCGACCGTCAAAGGATATACCAGGTGCTCACCAATCTCATTTCCAATGCGGTGAAGTTTTCTCCCGTCCACGGCACCGTTGCGGTTTGCGTGTCCTGGAACGGAAGCAACGCGGTTGAAATCTGTGTTTCCGATAACGGCCCGGGGATTGACAAGAAGTTTCACTCGGCCATCTTCGAGAGGTTTTATCAGATCCCGGACGACGGGAACGATCGTATCCTTCAAGGCTCTTCCGGGATTGGCCTGGCCATCTGCAAGGGTTTGGTGGAAGCGCATGGCGGCCGCATCTGGGTGGAGAGCGAAAAAGGGGAGGGCAGCCGCTTCTGCTTTTCCCTGCCGGTTCGGGGGTCGTGATGCCCGTAGACAGGATCCTGGTGGTCGACGACGACCCGGACATTTTGCGGATAGTCACAGACAATCTCGTGCTCGACGGATATCGCGTCCAAACCGCTTCAACAGGCAGACAGGCCCTAAACTGCCTTGAAGCAGAGGTCGTGTCGTTGGTAGTGCTAGACCTTGCGCTCCCCGACATGGACGGCCTTCAGGTGTGCCGTGCCATCAGGGCACAGTCCGAGCTTCCCATCATCATGTTGACTGCCCGTGACCGTGTTCCGGACAAAGTGTTGGGACTCGAAAGCGGTGCGGATGATTATCTTGTGAAGCCCTTCGACTACCTGGAACTGGCTGCCAGGATCAAGGTCTGCCTGCGCAGGAAAAGGCAAGTGCCTGCTGTCCCGGACCTCTTGGCGCTCGCGGGAATACGAATAGATATCAACATGAAACGGGTGTGGAAAGGGCGTGAGAAAATAAACCTCACCCACCGCGAGTTCGACTTGCTGCTTCTCCTGGTCAGAAACGCAAATAGAGCCATGAGCCGGCTGGAGATTCGCAATGAGCTCTGGCCGGAAGGTGAACTGTACCGGGATAGCCGCGCGATTGACGTGCATGTCCAGCACCTCCGGTCCAAACTGGAGGACGATCCGGCGGAGCCGCGGTTGATCAAGACCGTTCCTGGGGTCGGGTACACGTTCGCCATCACTTCCGATGAGGCTCAGTTCAGTCTGTGAAAGTTTAGGCCTTCGTGTAACCTCATCCGCACTGCACGTTGCCCAACCTTGTTTCTGTCAAGAGACCTACGGGAAGAGTTTTCGGCAAGAATGGAGAGGCCGAGTCGGTCACGCTTGCACCAACCGCGACGCTTTTGATGGTTGTTTTCAGGGTGTGTGTGAGAAATATCTGTCCTGACCCAGAAACCATCGAGTAGTTCAGTGGTCCGTACCATAAAGGAGGTAGGAACAATGAGAGGCATGGTTCATTTGTTGCTCGTGGGCGCACTATGCTTGTGCGGGAACGTGGGAAGCATCGCTTACGCTCAGGACAAGAGTCAAAGCACCGCGGGAGAGGTGAAACAACATGCTCAGCAGACCTTTGACGCGGCAAAGAAGTACACTCTTGAGCAAAAGGAAGCATATCACAAGAAATTGGACGCGGAACTTCAGGACCTATCAAAGCGAATCGGTGACCTGAAGGACAAGGCGCAATCCCTCAAAGGGGAAGCGCTTGTGACCCTGGAAGCGAAACTGGGCGATCTCAAGGAAAAGCAAAAGGCGGCGGAACAGAAGGTGCGGGAACTGGGATCCGCGTCCTCACAGGCCTGGGCGAACGTAAAGGCCGGAGCGGACAAGGCCTTTCAAGATCTGCAGAAGGCCTATGACACCCTGAACAAAGTCGTCAAATGACACCCGACGACTGAACGACGAACGCGCCTCAATAGGGCTCCCCAGTGGGGGTGCAAAAGGTACATGGGGAGAAGGCCCTTCTGTCTATGACTACCCTTGCGCTCGCAGGTGCAGATGATTGTGGAGGACAGTTTTGCGCGCGCCTGCGGCCCCTGAAGTGCCGGAACCGCCGGCCGAGCGTGTGGCGTGGGACGAAAAGACCGGAAGCCCAAAGCTGGGGATTCTCCCAGGGCTTCCGGCCTGTCATTCAGAGGCTTGGCCGCATGATTGCAATGCACCAATGCACTCGTCGGCCGTGAGGATATTCGCTCCTATTCCCTGCAGTTCGCGGATCCCTCGATCGTAGATACCTGATATGGCATCTTTGACAATCACCACCCTGAAGTCTCGCTCGCTCGCCTCGTAAATACTGGTTCTGGGGCAGTTCGGGAAATTGCAGCCCGAGAAGACCACTGTATTGACGCTCTGTTGCCGGAGAAGGTCTGCAAGACAGGTCTCATAAAAGGCACCCCACCGAGACTTATATACGACCCATTCGCGGTCACCGATAAGTTGCGGTTTCCCCTGGAGCAAGCTGGTGGTTTCCAGCCTCACAGAAGGGTCTGGCAACAATTCTTGCACTATTTCCGCACCGTCGGTGCCAGGCACTCCCATCCTCTGGCCGCTCTCAACCTGTTCCCTGCGACAGAGGTCAACATTGGAGCCATCCGGGAGATACAGGCGGACGATGTGAACAATGGGCATGTGGGCAGCCCGATACGCACGGGCCAGACTTTGCATGGCAGGAACCACCTCGATGGTTCCCGGTATGCAGAGCACCGCTCCGGGGAGGGTGAAGTCGCGTTGCACGTCGACTGTGAGCAAGGCCGAGTGTGACCAATCAGGGCTTGTGTACTTATCCATGAAAAGAGCTTCTCCTTTTTCGGACAATGTCGTTGCCCTTGAGATGGATACCAAATCGCGTATCTGCACGCAATCCTTCCACAGAATCATACCGATTCGCTTTCAAATTTGTCACTTGGTTGCGGCTTCGAGCTGGGGATCTCATTCGCTACGGACGACGCAAGGCCGTCTGATCACTTCGCTCATGAGACCCCCAGCCCCATAATCTCACCTGTTTGAACGCGAACCGTTTCACTTCGTGCAGGCTGACAATTCCTTTGTTACGGGGACGCAAGGCGGGCTCATCAGTCCTCGACCCATTTGTCGTCCCGCGCGACCTATGGGGAGGGGACTGATGGCAGCCGGCCGGTCTCTCGCAGGAAATTTGTTCACACAAACACCGGTTTACGCTTTTGTACGAACGCGTCCACGCCTTCTTTGCCTTCCCTATGTGCAGCGGCTGAGCGCAGGGCTGCCCTTTCTTGTTCCAGGTGGGTCTCGAAGGAGTTGCTGAACGAGTCATTGAAGAGCTGTTTTGCGCACACGAAGGAGTGCCGGGACTTCTGGGCCAAGTCTTGAGCCATCTTGACGCCTTCGTCCAAAGCCTGTCCATCAGGCACCACCTTGGTCACGAGGCCCCATTGGAGGGCTTTTTCCGAAGACAGCGGTTGATCGAAGGCTGCGATTTCCAGGGCTCTCGCAAGCCCCACGATCCGGGGGAGCGTGAATGTGCCCCCGCCGTCAATGGATAAACCGTTGGACGTGTATGCTTGCCTCATGAACGCGGATTCAGCCATGATCCTGAAGTCGCATGCCAGGGCCAGGGAAAATCCTCCCCCCGCGGCTATTCCATTGATCGCTGCCACTACCGGTTTTCTCATGCGACGGATCTCCAAAATTGCCTGATGGTACGAGCCGGCCAGGTGGTAAAACGCAGACGCGTATCCTTGCGGCCAACCGTTGGCCCATTTCAGATCGCCTCCCGCGCAGAACACGTTCCCTTCCCCTGAAATGACCAGTGCACGCACGCTCGCGTCCGCTGAAAGACTCACGAGCCGTTCTGCGAGGCACTTGACCGTCTCAAGGTCAAACGCGTTGAACGCCTTGGGCCGGTTGAACAGGACCACCGCGATCTTGTCCTGTATTTGGACTTTTATTGATTCTGTCATGGTTCTCCTTCCCTTGGGTGCGGATGATTCATGGTGAAGATTTGACCACGGATTCGCTTCGATGATCGACACGAGCCGAGGCTCAGAGTGACGGCCCAGCGTACCACAAATCGATTGACAATTTGCCTTTCAGGTCAGATTTTCTCTTCAGTACCGGTGAAATATGGTATGCGACAGTGAATCAGACCGACGCGCGATCACGTAAGTGACTTTGGTCTGCTGGCGGCAATGCCTCTGAAGCGCAGTCAGGCCGAGCCGTTCGTAGCGAAAGAGGTTTGCCGCCAGTATTGTACGCTTGAAAACGCATTGGTATCAGGGAGTGGTACGATGAAAATTCTTGTGACCGGAAAGTTGCCCCGAGAAGTGGTGGCTCTGCTGGAAACGGACCATGAGGTGACGGAAAATACGAGCGAACGACCGATGACGCGGCAGGAAATCCTGGATCAAATCAAAGACAAGGAAGGACTGCTGTGCACGATCACGGACAAGATCGACGACGCACTTTTGACACACGCGGCCAAGCTGCGGATGATAGCGAATTACGGCGTGGGGTTCGACAATATCGATCTGAAAGCGGCCTCCGCGCGCGGGATACGGGTGTCAAATACGCCCGGAGTCTTGTCTGATGCCACTGCTGATTTGACTTTTGCGCTCATCCTTGCAGTGGCCAGGAGAGTGATCGAAGGCGATCGGATGACCAGAGCGGGCCAATTCAAGCCATGGTCGCCGCTGCTCTTTCTCGGGACCGAAGTGGCAGGAAAAACTCTCGGAATTATAGGCCTTGGACAGATCGGAAAGGCACTTGCCCGGCGAGCCCGCGGTTTTGACATGCCCATCCTGTATCACAACCGGCGCAGGGTCCCGGAAAATGAAGAGCACGCGCTGCACGCGACGTACGCGGATTTGCCAACCTTGCTTGCCCGGTCCGATTTTGTGTCACTTCATGTGACCCTGACTCATGAAACACGGCACCTGATTGGCGCACACGAACTGAGCATGATGAAGCCGACCGCATTCCTGATCAACGTCTCCCGGGGATCCGTCGTGGACGAGGAGGCCCTCACCGCGGCCCTGAAAAACAAAACCATCGCAGGAGCGGGCCTCGACGTGTACGAAAAGGAGCCCGAGCTGTTTCCAGGTCTGGCAGAACTGGACAACGTGGTGCTTCTCCCCCACATGGGAAGCGCTACCATCGAGACGAGAACAAAGATGGCTTTTCTCGCAGCCGAGAATTTGCTTGCAGGGCTCGCGGGACGTAAACCACCGAACTGCTTGAATTGGGGCGAAGATTGATTCGGCAAGACGGTGCGAAGTGCTCCGTTTCCCAAATACGGTCACGTATTCGGGTAAACAGGACAAGTCGCTTAGGGGCGGGTTTTACACCCGCCCGCTGCTTAGGTTTCTGAAAATGGTCGGGGATAAACCCCGATCCTGCGTCCCAAATGGCCGACCGACTTACGTCACCGAATTTATGCCATAACGCACTAAGGTAAACTGGATAGCTCGTTCAGGCAGGAAACGTGGACACTGAAGCAGGAAGCAGCCTTTACTCCAGCTCCTTCATGGCCTTTCCCACTTCAGTAAAGGCTTCAAGCACTTGGCTGGTGGTCATGCTAAGGCGGCCCGAGAGTTCCATAGGGTTGGCGAGTCCCAAGCCGATAATTTGTCTGTATGCGCTTTGGAGTTGTCGTGCCGTAAGGTTGTAGATGGTCATCAGGTCATCATTCTTGATTCCAGCCCTTACGTCGGCAAGAAGCTGCGCCGCGTCCACCTTGGGTTTGGACTCGGGCAAGTCGGCTTGCTGTTTCGCGAGGAAATCCTTGGCTGCTGCCTTTGCAATGATGAACCTTTTTCCACTGAGGCCGTGCTTCACTTTTAGGGCCTCATCGCTTATTCCGGCCTTGACGTCGTCTATAAATTCGTCCGCATCGATAATTAATTCCGTCATCTGTTGACGACCTCGATTCTCCTGACCGGAATGGTTCGATGATGTGGCTCAGCAGGCGCACGAGCGAAAAGAAGCGGTTCTGCCGAAATCGAATACTACGAATTATAGCATCAATGCAGTGTCTTGCACAAGTGCCATGTTTTTGCACATTGGCTATCAGGAACGAGAACCACGAGGAGGCTGTGGCGTCACGCAACAGACTATGCGAAGCGAGTGTGACCTCATGCGCCGGGTCGCGGGATCTTCCCGAGAACCCGACCCAAGGTACCAGTTATCGGGCCAGTATGTCAGACAGGGAATAGGGATAGAAAACATCCAGGACGAGAGATGACGCGCACCAAATCTACAGAACCATATTACACCTCTTTCACTTTGATGGCTTCGCTGGGACACACTGCACAACAGGATTCGCACCCTGTGCAGTATACTGGCATAGACACGGTCACACCCTTCTTGGTTTCGTCAAGGACCATTTTGGGGCATATTCGTGCACAGGCCTTGCAATTCGTGCATTTTTCTTCTTCGACCACCGGCATGTACATCGTGTCTCGACTCCTTTGCGGTGACTCCGGCTTCACGGAGAATGAGCCTTTCATAAGGGCCTAGAGACCCAAACGATACGCACCGCTCGCCGTAGCAGCGTCTCAACTGGGCTACCGCACTGAGAATAACCTCGTCGGATATCGTTTCCTCCGCCTCAGAACGATACGTGTAGGCCTTACTCGCCTCGGACCTTGTCGCCGCGAATCAGTTACGCTGTATACGAAAGATAATCACAGGGCAGGGATTTGCCAAGTATGAACGAGAACGAAGAGGCCCGGGTCGCATCAAGGGCTCTCAGGTTCGTCGTCACATGTGGTTTTCCTCACATGTCTTCAGGTCGTGGACAAGCGGAATCACAAAGGTAAAGGTGCTCCCCTGACCCTCTCCGGGGCTTTCCGCCCAAATTCTGCCGTGGTGCAATTGCACCAGCCTTCGGGTCAGCGCCAGACCGAGACCGGTACCGTTCTGGTGCCGGGAATAGGTTGCATCTACTTGTTCGAACGCTCCAAAAATGCGTTCGCAATCTTCCGGTTTCAGCCCGATGCCGGTGTCGGAAACGCTGATGCGCAGCTCATTGCCATCCCTTGACGCGTTGAGGGAGATTTCACCTCCGGACGGAGTAAACTTGATTGCGTTGGAAAGCAGGTTGAACAGGATTTGCCTGAGCTTTATCTCGTCAGCCTCGATGGACAAGTCTTCAAGACTGGAGCTGATCTGCTGCGTGAGACTGAGTGTCTCTTGCAATGCTTGGGCCTTGAACAGGGCCACACTGTCCAGTAAGAGGTGCCGGACATTCACCGGAGAGAGGCTCATTTCCATCTTACCGGACTCGACCTTTGCCAAATCGAGGATGTCGCTGATGAGTCTCAAGAGATGACGGCCGCTATCGAGTACGTGGCGCACGTAGTGGACCTGCTTCCTGTTCAATGGACCAAAGCTCTGGTCCTCAAGGATCTCGGAAAAGCCTATGATTGCGTTGAGGGGCGTACGGAGCTCGTGCGACATGTTCGCGAGGAATTCGCTCTTGGCGCGGTTAGCTGCCTCAGCTTGCACCCGAAGCTGGATAGCGGTTGCCAACGCGTCCTCCAGCTTCTGCTCCGAACGTTTGCGCCGTGTGACGTCTCTAAGGATTGCGAGAATCCCTTCAGGCTTTCCCTCATGATCGCGATACGTCGATGCGCTGATGCTCACGTCCACGAGTTCCCCGTGCTTGGTGGATCTTCTTGACTCAAACGCGCTGCAAGGAGTGCCGTCCCTGGTCAAACCGCGAATGACCGCCATGGTGGCTGCTCGTTCCGAATCCGGGAGAAACGGAATCCTCTTGCCTTGGACCTCTTCTCCCGTCCAACCGAATATGCGACTGAAGGACGGGTTCACATATTTGGCCCTACCTTGCATGTCGTAAATTACCACCGCGTCTGCGGAAGAATTCAGCAGAGACACATACAGCTCTTCTCTCTTCTTGGATTCCTCATAGAGTTGTCGGTAACGTTCCTCGCTGTTTCTGAGGCCGTCCTCCGCCTTCTTGCGCTCGGTCACATCCCTTCCGATGCCTTGGAACGCGGTGATCCGGTCACCCTCAAGCAAGGCCTGCACCTTCAGTCCAAGCCAGAGATCATTGCCGTGTTTGGTGACGAGAGGAAATTCACGGTAGGTCTCGTACTCTCGCTTGCCGAATTGGGACCCGAAAAATTCGCGAGCCGCGTCCCTGTGTTCCGGATGTATGAGTTCAAAATAGCTTTTGCCGAGGACTTCCTCCTCGGAATAGCCGATGATCCGCAGTCCCACGGGATTCACAAAGGTGATAAGCCCGTTGGTGTCACACGCTGCTATCAAGTCATCCGCCTTGTCTACAAGCTGGCGATATCGTTCCTCGCTCTCATGGAGCGCCTGCTCTGCCCGGCGGCGATCCCCGATCTCCAGAAGAAGCTTTTCATTGGTCTCGTGTAGTTCGGTAGTGCGTTCGGTGACACGGCGTTCCAGATGGCCATAGGCTTCTTGCAGGTTCTGATCCGCCTGGGTGCGAGCGATCTCCACCGCAGCAAGGTTGCCGAGCAAGCAGAGCGTGTCGAGATCCGACTTGGAAAACGCGGTCTGTGTCCGGTTGAATGCGTAGAGTACGCCAAGGAGGGTCTGTCCAATCTGCAGAGGAACCGCGATGCCGGAAATCAGGCCTTCGCGTCGGACCACATCGTGCAACAGCGGCTCGATTTCCTGGAAATAGTCTTCTATCACGAATCCCTTGCCGGTCGCTGCTACTTTTCCGCCAAGGCCGCCGCCGAACGGCAAGCGAATCGCCTTGAACGCTTCGGTTCGTATGCCCGAAAGAGTGCTCATGTACAATTCGCCCGATTCCTTATCGTGAAGGGCAATGTACGCAGTGTCCGTGGCCAGCAACTCGCGACTCTTCTCCACAGCCAACGAAAGGTTCTGCTTCAGGTTGCCCTCTTCGGTCATTCCCAGGGCCAAGTCATAAAGGGCCTCAAATTTTTTCAAGTCCGATGCCAACGTGGCTTCTGCTTGCATGCGTTCCGTGATATCGCGGCATATGCCTCGAAAGCCGCAAGGGACGCCCGCAGCATCCTTCACCAGCGCCACCGAAATCGACATGCTTCTCCTGGCACGGTCGGCCCTGATGATTTCGTAATCAAATAATTTCCTGGATTTCCCTGTCTTGAGAACCTCTTTGAATGTGAGGAGAATCTTCCGCACATTGTCCTTGTCCATAAAGGAGCGATAGTTGGCACCGGCGAGTTCTTGTCTTGTACAGGCAAATATTTCGCACAAGGGATCGTTGAAGAACACAAAGTTCCCTTGGAGATCCACCTCGTAGTAACCGTCCTCAATGGTCTCGATGATGGTTCGATACTTTTCTTCGGACTTGCGTATCTTTTCCTGAGCCTGCTTTCTAAACGTGATATCCCGCAGGCGAACCACCGCGCCGGCAGGTTTTCCCTGGCTGTCGAAAAAGAAAGCGCCGCTCACGCTTACGTCGACGATTCTCCCGTCCTTGGTAGAGCGTTTTGTCTCGATATCCGAGAGGTATTCGCCCCGTAACCCCATGGCGATCATTGCCTGGGTTTCAGCCTGGTACTCAGAGGGCACGAAGTCTATCCTCTTGCCCCGGATTTCATCGAAGGTCCATCCGAAAACCCGAGTAAACGCGTTGTTGATAAACGTGGGTACGCCCTGGATGTCGTATACAACCATTGGATCAGGTGAAGCGTTGAACAGAGACCGACTGATCTCTTCACGCCGCTTGGCGTCTTCGTAGAGTTTTCGGAAATCCGGCTTGGCAGGAGTTGCCGGTTTTGGAGTCCGTTTCCTGCCGGCTGCACCTTTTGCAGGGCCTGGGTCCGGGGTCTTAAGGCGAGTGATTTCGGCCTTGAGTCGGGCAGAGCCGCGACGCAATTCTGCCACATCGCGAAGGAGTTCCTCTTTGGTCTTGTCCTGGTCTCTCATGCGCGTCATCATCCTGATGAAGGCGTTTGCAAGGCTCGAACCCTTTAGTTACCTCCTAAAGCCTCTTACCGCGCCGCCACGGCTCGCCCCGTTCGCGGAGATTTCTCAGCTATACCGACCGGAACTACCCATTGAACGCGGCGAGGTCGCATGGCAAACCCATGTGGGGTGGTCCACAACCACGCCCCCTCAATCCTGATACTCGGATAATGGAAGCGTAACCCGGACCATCGGTCGAGGGTCCACGCGAACGAGCGAAGAATCTGTTCCGTTGCCTTCGTTCAAGGCACGCTCTGCCCCGGAGTCTCTCTCCCAGAGCTGACAAGCCCTGTTCGGGTCCTCCCTGTGCACCCGCGGCTTACTCGCCAAAGACGAGAATACCCAAAAGACAGGTCATCATCAGCCCGTGGCGTCCATAGGCGCGCGATCATGTGGAGCAAACCCGCCCTGATTGCGCTAAAACCCCCATCTTCTCGAACATAACACGGGCAGATAGTGAACACAATTGTTTCTGCCAACGTGTCACAAACGGGCTGAGCGAAGCGCGCCTGCTGCGTTGTCCGCGTGTGGTGGCCCTTCAATTGCTCGCGAATTGCCCGGGAACCCCCCACAAATCCTTGTGTGGCTTCACACTACCGGCCGGTCCTTCCTGCATGAATGAGGGCACATCGTCGATGATTGTGGAGGCGTGTGGGTCGCAAATGTGATATGGGAACAGGCACCGGTCATTTGCAATCGTACAAAGGAGGAGGTCATGGCATCCCCCATTGCAGACGGTTTGGACAGAGTGGTGCAGGTGATGAGCAAAAAAGGCTTCCCCTTTGCCGATTCACTGAAGCCCGGCTTGCCGGAACACGAGATTGCAGATAAAGTGGCACACCTGCCGTTCCGCTTGCCTCGGGAGGTGTACGAGCTTTATCAGTGGCGAAACGGGCAATCGCAGGAGTGTCCGGTACATTTGTTCCGCGACCAGAGGTTCTTGTCTCTTGATGAGGCCTTGGATGATTATCAGATGATTCAGACCTATTTCGTCCCTGCACTGGGGGGCGTGGACGTCGGGGTGGATCTCACCACCTGCTTCCCTTTCGCAGGTTTCGAGGGCGCAAACTACGTGGTGTCATGCCGCGGTCAAACCCTCATCGAAGGCTGTGAGCTTCCTATCATCAGCGTGTTTGAAGGTGTCGAGGTCCATTTCCTCAGCTTTGCCGCTCTGATAGACACCATTGCCGCGTGGTACGAAGCGGGTGCCCATAGGGTCGACGCACCTTCGGTCGACCATGTCCTGGAACTACGCATTTGGAAGCAGTACAATCCAGGCCTTTTTGACTGATGACCGTGTTCCGAGCAGAAGGGTACCCGGCGGGTGAAGACCGCTCCGGGCGAGATTCGTCACAGGCACGCCCCGAACACAGAGAATCCGCGGTCGCGGGAAAGCGTGTGGGTTCGCCAAAGGGTGCCTCATCTTGGTGTGTTTTCCCCTCTCTCCAGCGGGCACAACAACCTGTTGGGCCATCAGCGACCACGCAGAGGAATCGCCCTAACCGTCTGGCAATACCACTCCCCATCGGGGATGTCTAGATGAGCTGGTACCGAAGGTGGTGAGACACAACGCCATCGTGCCACGTCTCCTGGCACGCAGTGCGCGACGCAACAGCCTGCTAGTGCGCCATGCGGTTGGTACGTGCAAGAGAAAAATACTTGTACGCATAGTCTCTCGCGTGCACGCGCAACAGTTTCAAGAGCGCGAGCGGCCGTCGTCCGCACGAAAGGTAGAGCATTTTCAGGTGCCTCAACGGCTCCAGAAACCAGATGGCTCCCTTGCTGACCCCCTTTAATACCAAAGCCTTCATTCTCACAGGATGACCCAATATTTCCCGCGCCCATCGTTCGTTGACCAATGCCGCGACCTTGAGCGCGCGCACCTCAGGTGAGTTCTTCTCCCAGGAATCCGGTTTTTTCCCCAGATGACCATCGACGGCAAAGCCGTCCTTCTTTGCCTTGTCGTACAGAGCAGTGTATTTGAAAAAGGTCAGAGAAAATAACGAGATATAGGAAGACTTGGGCAACTCTGACACCAGATGGGCTGTCTCGCCGCGGTCTGCGTCAGACTCATACGGGTTGTCTACGATAATGTCATAGACTGCCGGGATGTCGTGTTCGTCGAGCAAACGCGCACACGCCATCAGAGATTCCGTTGAGTGCTTACGCTCGTACACCTCGGTCAAGGTACGCTGGCTCCCACTTTGCATGCCAAGAACTACCATTCCGATGGGGGCTTCCTTCAATATGGCAAGCTTTTCCGCGGTCACGAATTGCGGGATGGCCCTGAATTCCAGGGGAATGTGAAGAGGCTTCAGATATTGTACAAAGGTCTTGAGCCAGTCAGTGGAGTGCGCGGTAAAGCAATCGTCGTGAATTGAAATGTAACTGAATTTGTGCTCTGCCACGGACAGTGCATCCTCAATTTCCCTCATGACGCTCTCAGGGGTCCTTTTGCGTATTTTCTTTCCGTGAATTCGCTGGAGGAGGCCGTTGCAGCAATAGCTGCAACTGAAGGGACAGCCTCTCGAAGTCATTATCGGGAGATACGCCGCACCGTGCCGGTTGTGCTTCCTCATGAGCGTGGGAGTGAGTGGCGCTATCTTGCCATTGCCGGTCACCCACGACGATGCAGTTACGTAGTGCGGGAGAGGAAGCTCCTCGAGATCTTGAATAGTCGCACTCGCCGTGTGCTGCACCGAGTCAGGGCTTGTGATTCCAGGTATCGGTTTGGACAGGCTCTTCCCCTCGGAGTTCTCCAAGAAATCAGCAAACGCGTGCTCTCCTTCACCCACGCAGACATAGTCCGCGTAGTGCGAGCAACCGCCAGGATCAATAGTCGGATGAATGCCACCCCAGACAACAGGCACGCGGTCAGAGCAATTCCGCTTCACCGTTTCCGACAATCCCGCGGCAAGATCGAAGAATGGACTCATCACACTGAGTCCGACCACTCCTATGTCGTGCGCATTCACGAAATCGGCTACGTCATTGAAATAAGAACGATCTTCCGAGGTGTAGAACAGGATGTGCGCATTGTGCCCTCGGTGAAGCAAAGACGCATGGATCGATTTGAGGCCAAGATTGTCCGTATTGTTGATAAGGGAAATCAAGAGAGCGGATCGGTTTCCGGTCATTGGGTTTACCTCGAGGGTTCTCAGTGCAAAAGAAATGAAGACCGCCTGGCTTAGTCCTTCACGAGATGGGCTGCCCCCTTTTCGCATCCTCATTTGATTCACGATGCAATTGCGTATACCCGTCATCGCCCGTCCTGTCAAGGATGGCGAAACCGCATAATTCTAGGAATTTCTCCGTTTCGGAACTCACTGAAAATCACAAGACTCTATGGCGCCCCACAAAGGTTGAACAACGGGCTAATTGAGCCGTCTTTAGAATTCTTGCGTGGTAAAAATCTCCCACAGGGTAGTGTCCATATCCATACTGGTGGCCAAGAGTCTTGTCTGTGTGTTGCTTCGTGGGTGACAGGAGGTCCCGCTCCCTCTTTGATACGAAGCGCGACCTAATCTGGCGCTCATGCCTGATAGGTCAGCAGGAGGCAGGCACTGGAGCGCCGCGATGGTCCAGACACTCCAGGAAGACTTTTTCCGTCTCGCGCACCATCTCCGTGAGGCTATGGTCAGCCAGCACTTTTTGTCTGGCCTGTATCCCCATTTCGCGGCATCTCTTTTCGTTAAGCATCAGACTGGTCAGCGCTTCCGCGAGCGCGGGAGGATTTTCAGGTTCCACCAGTAGCCCCGAGAGTCCGTGTGTCACCAGTTCAGGAATGCCGTCCACCCTGGTGGCCACAATGGGAAGCCCGCTCGCCATTGCCTCGATCATGACGTTGGGAGATCCCTCGAAAAGTGAAGCGAGAGCGAAGACTCTGGCTCGTCTCAAGTGAGATCGTACGTCAGGAGTGCCGGGGAGGAGGGTGACATTCGACGCGAGACTGCGGGACCGGATGAAATCCTCGACTTCAACTTTCAACGGTCCATTCCCTACCATGACCAAACGAGCTTCGGGGACCTCGGATCGCGCCAGCCGGAACGCATCAAGAAGCGTCAGAGGTGCCTTCTGTGGGACCAATCTCCCGACGGACACGATGGTCGGTTCGTGTGCGATCCGATCGCGGTCCGGACAAAAGAAGTCAGTGTCCACACCGTTAGGAATGACGGTTATCCGCTGAGGATCCACAGAAAAGTCCTTAATAATCATGCGCTTCAGTGATGCCGCGTTGCACACGATCCGTGTGCTCCACCTTGATAACCACGTTTCGAACTGGGGAGCAATCCTGTTACGAAAGCTCGAAACAATCACAGGTACGCCGCTCAAATGGCCGAGGAACCGTCCCCAGGTGTTCGGTATCACAGTCAGCGTGTACAGCACGTCAGGCCGTGTATGTCTCAACCTGGCCCAGAGCTTTGCCAACGCGTGCGGCCCTACCCAGGGGTGACTGGTGAGGTGAACGACTGTGATTCCCGCCTTTTCAGCCATCTCCATCATGTCAGTGCCGCCTCGGAGCACCCACAACTCAGGCGCGAACACCTCCCGATTGATATGGGTAAGCAAATTCAATGCATAACGCTGGGTGCCTCCGAACTCCAGGTCCTGCACAAGAACAGCAAGCTTGATGCGTCCAGGTCGCATGTGGTGGTTTCCCTCTTTCCTAAGAGCCACGCCTGTTCAAAATCCGAATCGCGGTGACTATCGTGACACTATGGGCTTCGCACAACCATTTCGGACCGACTGACTGGCTTCTGGGAGTCTGACATACTCGCTTTCTCTTGGCAACCTGTGCCGAAAGCAGTCGGGATTGACGTCATCGTGCCACGTTTTCAGGAAAGAATTGTAATACGCAACGGCCTCCCAGGGTAGACATCTCACTTTTGCAAACATTTCCGTAGGTTGTTTGTGTGGGCATCCTTGAATTCGTGGCAAACTTCTGCTATCATCCTCGCGCCTGCTGATTACCCTCAAAAGCGTGCAGCGCAAGAGTTCCGGAGTGTCGGACCTTTCTCGTAATGCCTGCGAAAGACCTCATGAATCGCGAAAAGAAACCACAAACTGCGCCGGAAAGCATACGCCGACGGGAATATCGCGCGGTAGCAGTTCTGTTGGTTTTGGGTATGGTCATCTGGATCTTCGAATCCTTCGTGCAGTACCTCCGCCGGACGTGAAGAGGATACCTTGGGATCTCTGATTCCCTACCTCAATGCGTACGGATTGGCGGTGTCTCTCGTGGGAATCGTGTGTTTTATCGGGTACGGCATTTACGTTACCCGAATAATGATCGATGTCAGGGCCGCTGAGCAGAAACTGCAAGAAAGCGAAGAAACGCTATCGTCTGTTAACCCACAATTCACTCACGGGGATCTACGCACAACAGGGCTCCATATTTGTATATGTCAACGAGAGACTGGCGGAGATGACTGGGTACGCTCCCGAAGAACTTGTTGGCAAGGGGTTTCGTGACATCGTTCATGCCGAAGATCGATCCCTGGTGGAAGAGAGAGAGCTGGGACGCTCCCAAGGCAAGACGGTCGTGCAGAGGTACGAGTTTCGCCTCAAGACCAAGGACGGTACCAGCCGGTGGGTCGAATTGCTCGCGACGAGCTGGAGACATCTCGGCCGTGACGATTGTATGGGAAATCTTGCGGACATTTCTGAGCGTAAGAAAGCGGAAACCGAACGGGAACAACTTATCTCCGATCTTGTCAGTGCAAGAGAAGCGCTCCACTTTCAGGCAACGCACGATGCCCTGACCGGGCTCCTCAATCGATCTGCTACCCTTGACGCGTTGACAAAGGAGGTGGCCAGGGCTGGCCGTGAGGAGAGGGATCTCGCGGTGATCATGGCAGATCTGGATCACTTCAAGCGCATCAACGATACGTACGGGCATTTGGCTGGCGACGCGGTGCTTCAGGCTGTGGCGCAAAGAATGCGTGCATCTGTGCGTTCCTATGACGTGGTGGGCAGGTACGGAGGCGAAGAATTACTCACCGTCCTTCCCGGGTGCGATTATGAGGGAGCTACCCGTTTCGCGGAAAGAGTGAGGACAGCCATCGCGGACACACCGATCAAGACCAAGGAAGGGCTTATCCATGTGACGCTCAGTCTTGGGGTGGCCTCGGTAAAGGCCCCCAAAGAACACGAGATGCAGACCATGATCCGTGAGGCGGATAGGGCGTTGTACGTTGCGAAGGAAACGGGACGAAATCGAGTTGTGTTGGCTGCGGACGACCATCTCGTGTCCCGCGATGTCAGTGTGGCTGACAATAGTTGACGCCCGACCATGCCGATGCGCGAAACTCTCGTATGGAAGTGCTTGCCTGTATATGTTGCGGCGAGCAATCGAGGGGTCGGAGAATGGACCAAATGAGGCAAAGCGACAGTGATGCATCTGTCTTGGCTATGATACGAGCCTGTGCGCGAGGAGCGGGAGAGGAGGTGGAAAGCCTTCTCTCCTCCGGGGTCGACGTGAATTCCCGGGGCAGCGGTGGCACGACTGCCCTCATCGAGGCTTCTTTCCGAGGAGACGCAGCAATAGTCGATCAACTCCTGAGCCACGGCGCGGACGTAAATGCCACAAACGAGAGAGGCGACACCGCATTGATGGAGGCCATCAGAGCCGGCCACCTGACCATTGCACGGCAACTGATGGGGGCAGGGGCTCAAGTTGATCCGCAGAGGCAGGCGCTGGGGTTCTACACTGCACTGATGGAAGCCTCGATGAAAGGGCATTCGGAAGTGGTGCGGCTCATGGAGCAGCGGCTCTTGGCCGAAGCGGTGCACATCGACGGGCTCCTCGCCATCGGCAACCTCGGTTTACTCCGGACCGCGAAAGAAGGATGGGCGCTCGCGGTGGAGGTATATCTGGAAGCGGGATTTCAGGTCAATGCAGCAGACAGAAAAGGGGTCACAGCTCTCATGGTGGCTTCAGGAGCAGGCCATTTGGACGTCGTGGAGTTGCTTCTCCTTCGCGGCGCGGACGTGAATCTGAAAGACGTCAACGGAAACACGGCGCTCTTGGAGGCTTCGGGTCACGGGAGAAGTGCGGTAGTCGAGGTGCTTCTCAGTCACGGCGCGAACGTGCATGACGGGAACAAGTTCGGGCAAACAGCTCTTATGAAGGCTGCGTACGGAGGGCACAAGGAGATCGTGGAGATCCTCCTTCGCAGTGGCGCTGACGTCAACATGACCAACAAGCTTGGTACTACGGCTCTCCTCTTTGCGGCTCACCGGGGTTATCCGGAAGTGACCGAAATCCTCCTGGACGCAGGAGCACTGGACTTGCAGGATAGGTCGGGAAATACTGCGCTCACCGTAGCCAAGGCGTCGAAAAACCAGGACACGGTGGCCTTGCTCGTCGCGCACGCGTCACACGACCGTGCGGAAAAAGAAGGGCCAGTGGCAAGGCTGATACGGGCAGCCGCGTACGGAGATCGGGATACGATCAACCGATTCCTCCAAAAGGAAATTTCGTTCGATCCAAAGGATGCGCTCGCGGAAAGTGCGTTGGTAAAATCTGCCATGGCCGGCCACCACAAGCTCCTGACACTCCTTCTGGACCTCGGAGTCGATGTGAATGCAAGTACGTTCAACGGTGTCACGGCCCTGCTGGCCTCCTCCAAGGAAGGGTGGCTGGAAATCGTGCGCACTCTCTTACAGCGAGGAGCCGATATCACTGCGAGGGAGCATATTTTCGGCACTACCGCACTCATGGAGGCAGCATCAAGAGGTCACCGGGAAGTGATAGCAGCTCTTCTGCAGGCAGGGGCCGATCCGGACGTAAGAAACCCTCGACGGTACCACCGCTCTGAGGTTGGCTGCGGTGAATTGCCATACGGAGGCGGTTCGGGTTCTGCTGGAAAAAGGAGCCGATGTCAACGCGAAAGAGGATATCTTCGGAACTTCCTGTTTGATGGAGGCTGCACGCGTGGGGTGTGTGGATGTCGTCCGGCTCCTTTTGGAAGGGGGAGCTGACGTCAATGCCATGGAAGAAACAGGCTTTACCGCGCTCACCGAAGCGTCCCTCCGGGGTCACCTTGGTGTGGTGACCCTGCTCAAGCAGTACGGCGCGCGGTAGCAACCACGCACGTGTCGTGGGGAACGCAGGAAACACGCGATTGCGGAGCTCATCTATTTTATGCCCTTCCTGTGAAAATGCATTTTCGGGGGAAGGCCCTTCTTTCAAGAAGGGCCTTCCCCCGAACCCCCATCCCCAAGAACTTCAAGAAGTTGCCAGCTCCCGCTGGTCGCTGGACAGGGTGCCATTTTCATGGTTCGTCGTGACCCTCCAGGTCATGGGAGTTCACTCCGGTTGCCGTCCTGCTCGCGGAGAGAAGCCGTGCAAGTGCCTGTCAGACCCCGGATGTTCCCCGCACGTGACCGCGAGTGGTTGAGCGAGGGGTCATCCTCGATCTCATGCGGATCGATCTTCTTTGCGAGGCATCCGCCCTATTAACCGGACACCTGGTTTCCACAGCAACACCAAATAGAACCCCAGAGTGACTGCCACTGCAGGATGAAGTGTGATCAAAGGCTTGAGCAGCAAGAACAGAAAAGTGCATACTGCTGCGGATCCGATGAGAAAAGGAAAGTCTTTGATTCTGAAAAGACCGAAGCGCAGCTGACAATAGCCTGTGGTCAAGAAGAACAGAAACAGTTTGGTGAGCACTATCACCATGCACGCTCCTGCCAGGCCGAACGGCTTGACGAGCAGCACATTGCAAATGAGATTCGCCGCCAGGGTCATGACCGAAAAAAGGAGAAGAGGTTTTCCCGCTCCTGCCACGATCATCAGGTACGAAAGCAAATGGCTTTCAAAAGACAGCACGATCGTCCATACGAGGTAACGCTGTACCAATGCAGCGTCAGGATACCCTGACCCGTACAAAAGCCATACGATGAGATCGCTTTCCTGGCCCAACACAAACATGATGGGAAACGCAAGCGCCATGAGCCACTGTGCGGTTCTCCGCACAATAGGAGTGACCTCCGCGCGGTTTCTCGCCCACAGGACGGAAAGAAGCGGGAAGACCACCCAGCCCAGCAACTGCTCCGACGAGAGCGCACAGACCGAATCCACGGTCATCCAGGCAGCGCTGTATGTCGCAACCCCTTTGACCCCGGTATAGCTTTCCAGGAAGAATACGTTAGTGCGGCTGGCAACCATGCCGACGATGTGGATAAGACCAAAGATGGTGGACGCAAGGAACACCCTCCTCACGGACGGCCAGTCCGAACGAGTGAACAACCACGAAGTCGAGGAAGTGAGCGACCCCCACACCGCTAGCAGAAGCCGAACCACACCCGATACCAGCTTGTACCCGCCGATCAACACTCCCGGCATCCTCAGAAACGCGGCGATAAAACCGCTCCCGTATGCCAGAATCGCTGAGGCCACCCGTGTCCGGGCTTCAATACTTTGACGACCTTTGACCCGGAGGTGCGCAAAAAAAGTCTCAGCAAGGGCCTCGAAGCCGAAACCGAGGCACCCGAGATACAGTATCCAGGCCATACGGTTCGGCAGACCCTTGAAGACCGAAAGTGCCCACACGCCCCCCATTGATACCGTCAACAAAACCAGTTTGATAATGTTTACCGTGTCGATGATTCTGCCGGCCTTGGCGTCGCTCGCGTCGGTGAGCTCGTACACGAGGGGATAATAGAGACCAAACTGAACCACTTTCATGAGAACCGAGCCCGCGGCAAACGCATACATCACCTCTCCGTACACAATCGCGTCAGATCGGGCGAGGTACAGAAAGAAAAGTCCGCTGAAAATGGCATCCACCCCGTGCGCAGATATCAATTGGGCAAAACGCCTGATGATACGCCTGGCAGTGCTGGGTGGATTCTGTGTGCTTGCTTGGGAATTCATGGAGTTCCAGGGTCTCGAATCGACGAACCGTCTCAGGAGGCCGGTTCGAATTGAACGAATATAGCACCTTTTGAGATTCCCAGAAACTGCGAGTTTTCCATGGGCCTCTGCTTCACGGTGCGGACAAGAAACCTTTTGATTCTCGGAGAGAAGATCTGATATTGATTCGCTTTCTCACGAGTGACACCATTGTGCGCTCCATCAAGTAAGACCGCGGCCATGCTTCCTCTGCAACAAACCTGAAGGCAGCAAGGACCACGCCCGTGCTCCCCCGCGGTTTAAGATCGATCGACAAGAAAGGTGCATCATAAGGCGATGAAAACGAAGAACCGCAGGCATGAGATGGTGCGCTGCCGTGGTCATCTTCAATGACGTTCAGCATAATACGGTGGCGCGACGCCGCAGCAGGTGTTACCATGGGACAGACCTCATTTACCCAAGAATACCCGGGCACTGTGACGAAATGACCGCACCCTGCGAGTCTGTTTCACTGGGTCGTGCCAACCCGGCATGAGACTTGCTCTGCCGCCCTAATGGGCGATTCTTTCGTCACAGGCGCTTGGAGAAAGAGGATTTGTTTGGATCTTCCTGGATTGGTCCCGTACGGTCTCGGTGAGTGGAAGCGACTTGCCGCACTTGGGGTGCTCACAGCTCCCTATGTCACCCCCCGCAAACTGGCCAATGCGGTACAGTGCGAACTTGAACGATTGCACCGTGTCACACGGCCAAAGTCGCTCCCATACGTGGGCATAATCGACGTGAGCAGCACGTGCAATTTGAAATGCCCCTATTGCCCCACTGGGAACAGACGCCATGGTGGGCGGTCGAGCGCGTTAATCGACTTGTCCTCTGTGCAGAGCCTCATCCATGAGATGGGCCATTACTTGGTCAGTGCAAATCTGTACAACTGGGGTGAACCCCTGCTGCATCCTGAAATTGCCGCGATGGTGGATTTGTGCCACAAGGCTGGCATCGCGACGATCGTGTCGAGCAATCTGAACACGCATAACACCCAGGTGCTGGAAGATGTGTGCGACGCGGGGCTCGACCTGCTGGTGGTCAGCCTGAGTGGCTCGTCTCAGCGTACCTACGAGCAATATCACCGCGGAGGTACCTTTGAGCGAGTAGTCGAAAACACGCGGCGTGTGATCGAATACCGAAACCGACGCGGACTCAAGAGACCATTTATCGAATGGAAATACCTCGTGTTTCATCACAATGCGCATGAGATGACCGCTGCACGCGGCCTGGCCCGGAAGATTGGCGTGGATGTGTTCAGACCTCTTGCCGGAAGCGGTCCGGAACCGGCAAGGGAGGGCGTCAAGTCGAGCTGGACCGACAAGATCTGGGAGCAACAGTGCGTCCAATTGTGGCACGCAGTGGTCCTCCAGTCCGATGGAGGAGTAGCTCCGTGCTGCTACCTCTTTTTCAAAGAGGACGACTTCGGCACATACCCGGGTACGAGCATCTCGCATATGCGAGAGAATCCTCGCTTCACGCTGGCAAGAAAGCTCTTCAACGCTTCGGCCCTGCCTGATTTGCCCGCCACGTTGCAGCACCCCTGCTTGAAGTGCCACTTGGTGCATCGACAAACCCATCTGAAGGAGTATTTGAAGTCCAATCCTTATGCCGTCCAAGGCCATCGCACCGGCGGCGACTGACCGTCCTTTGGGCGAACAGGTTGATTTGGCAGGATCTGGAAGTAACTGTAAAACAAAGCCCTCTTATTGTAGTATTATGAGTAAGATAAGTATCATTTCAGATCAAATATAGTTTATAACTAATTGCAAAATAAGATAAAAAGTAATACTATTTCTTTCGTGCGCCGATAGTGCCCTGTTCGCACGAAAGGAACCTCTGTGATCTTTGATGACGCAATAAAATTGTTCCGCCGCTATTTGGAGACGGAAAAGATCCGTTCCAAAGAAACCGTGCGCGCGTATATGGCGGATCTTGAAGATTTTCGCGTGTACCTGGAATCACTCAGTGGTGCGGAAGGGTTGACGAACGTCCGAACCATCGACCGATTTCACACGCGAGGCTTCCTCGCGAGCCGTTTTGGCAAGATCAAGAAGGTGTCGGTGGGGAGAAAGCTTGCCGCAATCAGAACATTCTTTCGGTTTCTCGTGAGAGAAGGGGCGGTGGAGGCCAATCCTGCCGCCGGCCTTCGCTCGCCCAAGTGTGAGAAGCCACTTCCCAAAGCCCTGAGCGTCGACGAAACGGAGAGGTTCTTCACGCGCACTGGGGACCGGGGAAAACGCGATCTCGCGATGTTCGAACTACTCTACTCGTCAGGTCTCCGCGTGGGGGAACTGACCTCGTTGGACGTCCATGACGTGGACCTCTCCAGCGGTTGGGTGCGCGTGATCGGAAAGGGAAACAAGGAGCGGTACGTGCCCGTAGGGGCCAAGGCCGTGCAGGCTTTGAAGGAATATCTCCCGTTGCGGGAACTGCTTGCAGCGAACAACCCTGCAACGGGCAAGGAGCGACCCCTGTTCCTCAATGCACGAGGTGCTCGATTGTCATCGCGGCAGTGTTCGGCGTATACTCAAGGCGTTTCTCCTCGCGGCAAATCTGGGGAGAGATGTGTCGCCGCACGCGTTTCGTCATTCGTTTGCGACTCATCTGCTCCAGAGCGGGGCAGATCTGAGATCGATACAAGAGCTTCTCGGCCACGCGAGCCTTTCCACGACCCAGCGTTATACCAAGGTAGACCTGGGGCGACTCATGGAAGTGTACCGATCGATCTCACCCCAGAAGCGGAAGTCTCGAGAAGGGCAAAGATGTTTCCGATAAGGGATGAGGGGATTGTCCCGCGTGCACATGAAATCCTCGCAACCCTGCCGCAGGATGGGCTAAAACCCTTGCAGTCGGTTCCTGAGAGGCCTTGTAAAGGGCCCCCTCCCAACGACGACTGACATTGCTCGTGAACGCGGAAGTACGGTCGGGTTGACGTGAGCGTACCCGCGGGTGATTTTGAGGAAATTCAGGTATGACCAGACCAAGAACGCGATCCACTACTGTCCTGTGCGTGAGACGACCCGGAAAGGTCGTCATGGCAGGGGACGGTCAGGTGTCGTACGGCGACACGGTAATCAAACACTCCGCCGCGCAAGGTGCGCCGTTTAGGTAAAACAGGCGCGGTTCTCGCGGGCTTTGCAGGCTCCACGGCCGATGCGCTTACGTTGCTGGAGAAATTCGAGCAAATGCAGGAGAAGTACGCACACAATCTCACCCGGGCCGCGGTAGAACTGGCCAAAGAGTGGCGTACCGACAGAATGCTGCGCCGATTGGAGGCCATGCTGATTGTCGCGGATAAGGAAAAGACGCTGCTCCTCACCGGCAACGGCGACGTGGTGGAACCGGATGACGGCCTTGTGGCTATCGGTTCTGGGGGAAACTTTGCTCTGGCCGCGGCCAAGGCTCTGTTCAGACACACGGAAATGGATGCCGCAGAGATTGCACGCGTGTCCATGGCAATCGCGTCGGAGATCTGCATTTACACCAACGAAAATGTGGTCATAGAGGAACTCGTGTCAGAATAGGATGCGAGGCCTTGCTCAAAGGCCCGTGTCAGCAACTGTACCTGCGTGGATCTGTCCGAAAACGTCGCCCCGTTCGAGGATCCCTTCTCCGCGCGTGTCACGTCGCTTGCCAAACCACCTCGCTTAACACAATCATTTTTATAGAAAGGCGTGACCCTGAGGCACAAACGAGGTATAGTGCTTTGCGCGGTCGCGGTGGCAAAAATATGCCCGGCTTTGCATCCGGGAAACGTGAAGGGCACACGCACTGACGCCAAAAATTACACAGCAGGAACCATGGAAGCTTTTACTCCTCGAAAGATCGTACAAGAGCTGGACAAGTACATCATCGGCCAACACACAGCGAAAAGAATGGTGGCAATCGCGCTCCGAAACCGGTGGCGTAGGCGCAAGGTCAGAGAAGAACTGCGCGATGAAATCGCTCCCAAGAACATTATCATGATCGGCCCCACCGGTGTGGGCAAGACGGAAATCGCTCGCAGGCTGGCAAAACTCGCTCAGTCCCCTTTCCTCAAGGTGGAAGCCTCCAAATTCACGGAAGTGGGTTATGTGGGACGCGATGTGGAATCCATGATCCGAGATCTCATGGAAATCGGCATCGGCATGATCCGTGCGGAAGAATATGAGGCGCTCAGGCCGAAGGCGGAAGAACTGGCGGAAGAACGAGTGCTGGACATTCTTCTCCCCCTGCGTCCCCACCGAAGACCGCGGAGAGGTCAGCTTTCCGCCGCGGCTCAGCAAGACGCGGATGACGAGATAGACGTGGCGCAGCGCACCCGAGAGAAGTTCAGGCGCATGCTTCGCAACGGCAAACTCAACGATCGAGAAGTGGAAATCGAAACACAAGTGAGCTCCATTCCGGTGGTGGAGGTGTTCTCCCCAGCCGGCATGGAGGAAATGGACATCAATCTCAAGGACATGTTCTCCAATATTTTCCCCGGGAAAACAAAACGCCGCAGGGTCAAAGTGCCTGAGGCTCAACAGATATTGCTTCAGGAAGAGCTGGGCAGGCTGCTGGATCCCGACAAGGTCACCAAGAAAGCCAGAGACCGGGTGGAACAGATGGGGATCATCTTCATCGATGAACTGGACAAGATAGCCGGTTCCGGGAGTGGCCTTCACGGCCCGGATGTCTCACGTGAAGGCGTGCAGCGGGACTTGTTGCCCATCATCGAGGGGAGCACCGTGAACACCAAGCACGGCGTGGTAAGGACCGATCACATCCTGTTCGTGGCTGCCGGCGCGTTCCATGTGTCCAAACCTTCGGACCTGATCCCCGAATTACAGGGCCGTTTTCCGCTGCGAGCTGAGTTGTCCGCGCTGACACGTGACGATTTCATACGCATACTCACCGAACCGAAGAACGCACTGGTCATTCAGTATGAGGAGTTGCTCGCCACCGAGGGAGTTACCCTGGAATTTCAGGAGGAGGCCATCCAGGAGATTGCTGCCATGGCTGAGGAAGTGAACGAGCGCGCGGAAAACATCGGCGCGCGGCGTCTTCACACCATCATGGAAAAGCTTCTCGAGGACGTGTCTTTCGAGGCTCCGGATATGCAAGGTGTCACAGTGGTGGTTACCCCGCAGATGGTGCGGGAACGGCTGCAAGAGATCGTGGCAAGTCAGGACCTGAGCCGGTACATCCTCTGATCCTCGTACTCTCCGTATTTTGCGTGCCCACGTACACACACACCGTTCGCGCGGAAACATCCTGACACGCGGTGAATTATTCGCGCACGCCCCCTCATTGAGACATTTTCAGAAGGCTTTGAAGAGAAAACCGGGGAGGGGCGACAAAAAGTCCCTCCCCGGCAAATCTTTCTCCGCTGCAAGCAACCGCTAGGTCGCGGTTCGCTGCGCGAGGCGATAGAGACATGTTTCTCGTATCGCGTGAGTGAGCGCAGCTCTTCTCCCCTCATGCTTCCGGCGAGATCTATCAAGTACGGTGGGGTTTCTTCTTCCGGTCAGCGGTCCCTACTTTTTCTTTCCAGCTGCCCGTTTTGAAGCTTTGAGCGGATTGAGCTTCTGGGTCTGTTCCACAACCGCGACCTTGTTGTGAGTGGCAAAATTGCAGGCTCCAGCGGCCCATTTCTTGGCAGGACTCGGTGCTACAAGGCAGAAGGTTCCTTCTTCTGAAACCAGCGCCTTCCCACAACCTTCACAGGCCTCGACGACCGTGTGGCACCGGCCGCCGTTAAACGTGCACCCTTTTCTGTTCATGAAGGCGCACTCTACGCCTTTCTTCACGGTTACGCACTGCATTGGCTGACTTCCTCCGGTTTGTACTGGGAATGGGGGGCAATTCCTCCCCTCTTCCCTTAAACCCTTAGTATACTGATATGAGGGAAAGGTTCAAACAAAAAAACATCGGTAACAAAGAAAATTCTGAGAACCGTCCTCAAGACGCCTTCCCCTGGCCCAGGGCGTACTCTCAAGCACGTCCGCGTATAAGGGTATCTGAAGACTACTTCCGCGCGGAGTCCCTTGTCGCGGACCATGGGTTTACTGCACTTTGGTCAGTTCCGTATCACGTTGGGGTGCCTTTGTAAGACCGGGTTCACTCGGGGTGTGCGCGTGACTGCGCGCCAGGTACGCCAGAGCCAGGAGAATGGAGTTGAGTTTTGTCTGAGCGGTGTCACCCCGGGACGTGAGCACAATGGGAACAGTACCCTGGACCTGCGGTGATGATACCGCCATTGTCCACAAGCAGTCCGAGGCTTCCCATGGTTTTGGAAAGCATCTTGTAGAGCACGTTGGCCGTGTTGATGTCCGTGGCCACGAGGCAGTTCGCGTCTCCCTTTATTTCCCCGTGATAGTGTTTTTCTTCCGCCACATCCGGGACTGTGGCCAGGTCAAAGGAAAGGGGACCTTCTACCACGAGGGGGCCGTACGCGTCCCGCAAAGCCTTGGCCTTGGTTTGGGCCTCGGCTGCGAGCAGGGTGGAAGGAATCGCGGAGGTTTCTTTTTCCACCGCAGTGATAATCGCCACTTTCAGCAGAATTTCCTTACCCACTGCCTTGCGCACCACATCCAACTGGTTCTCGATAGCTTGTGTCAGCGCGTCCGCGTTCCTGAATCCCGGATTTACACCCGCATCCGAGAGAGCAAAGAACCTCCCGTCAGGCAAGACAAAGAGCGCGGTATGCGAGGCGATTCTCTTCGGCGGAACAGGGAGGTTTGCGTCCCCAGCGGAATCGGTCTTGTAGATGGCTAAGGCTTGATGCAGCAGAAGCCCCGTGTCCAGGCTTCCTTTCATCACGATGAAATCGCGGTTTTCCGAGAGGAAAGCATGAAATACCTTGGCCGTGGACGCTTTCTTGGCCTCGTAGTCGACCGCGAGAGGATCGATGGGAACGATTTCGACTTTGGGGTCCATGCTGGGGAAGATCCGTACCCTGCAACGCTCCAGGGCTGCCGTGATATCGCCCGGATCTCCGATGAGCGCCATCTTGTCCACCAGCCCTTGTTCCTTCGCGTTGGCCGCTGCCACGAGCGCGTCCTCGTTGTCTGCTCCCACGATCACGAGGTTCGCGGGTCGCGATGTGCCGTCCGCAATGTCTGCGCTGAGTTCGGTGAGAAGGGAATAGAACGAAAAGGTCCCCATTCCTGTTCGCGCGGAGCCAAGGACTTGCAACGCCTTACGCATGCTGCGCTCTTCAACGCTGAAGTTCAGCCTTCGGTCACCCTGCGAGGGATTGACGTACATTTCAAAGAGATGGTCTGCAATGAGGTATTCGTGTTCCAGGGAGTCCAGGCACAGCAAAGGGGTCAAGGGGTTGTCGATCATGCGACGGATCCTCTCGAACAGTGTCCGAAAATACGGGTCGTCGGCCAACATGCTGGCGATCACGATGTAATGGGGACGCTGTTCCGGCCCGCCTGATGAGGCCATCTCCAGGACCATGTCGACCTTGCGGCAATAGGAATCCACCACGTGCAGAATATTTCGGGTCAAAGAAGGGGAAATCTTTCCTGAATCTACGATCATGAGCAACTCGCAAATTTCCCTTACCCCGGTTCCTATCTCTCTGGACGCGAGTCGAAAATGGGGTGGTATGGCAAAATTTTCATGTTCAATGGCTTGGACGATCTTTGCGAAATCAAAGTCGATCAGGATGCGGTTTGCCTCCTGTGCAGCCATTTCTCTGATGATACGTGGGCCTATTTTCCGAGCCACTGATGCGAATAACTCGTCCAGGAGCATGACCATGAGGTTGAGATCCTGTTGGTTGACGCCCTCTACTTCCGACAGAAGTGCAGCCATAGACTTCAGCGGCATCACCCTCACGTAGCCTTTCAGGCTCTGCTTCAGCTGATCGGAATCCGCCGCGTAGAAAAACGTGAGATCGTGCGAACCTAGGGTAGAGAAGGAAAGGGGGCTGCACACGGACACGTTGACCTGACCTTTTTCGCTCTGTTTTCTCAGAATCTCTCGCAGTTCCCATGCCACGAGCGGCCCGCGATTGAGAGAGCTATTGTGAAGCCGTTTCCAAGACTCATCCCTGATTCTCTCGGTGAGGACGTAAATTCCATCGGGCAGCGTGCCCAGATCACCCCCTGCGCACACGACGTCGGTAACATCACCCAGTTTGACGTCGTTCTTTATCAGCAGGTTGGTTATCTGCAATGCAAGCTCTTCCGGGGACGTGCCAAAGGTTCGGAACGGGATTTCCGCGCGGAACAACACGTCGATCCCTTGCACAGCCACCACGTACACGGCATAGCGTTTGGCCATGATCGCGACGGTGATGGTCTGTCGCAGCCTTTCCATGGATTGATCAAATCGGTCCTGGTCCAGTTCCATGGCTTTGCGTCGCGATATGTTCTTGAGAATTTTCAGAATGAGAGGGCTCTGCCTGCCTGTGGAGCCGCAATCTTTCAAGCAGCGAATGTACAGGGACAGCAAATCGCCGTACACCGAGACGAATTCCTTTTCTCTCCTGAAGTCCTTGAGAGCGGTCAGGAGCCGGGCCAGGAAGTCGCTCAGTTGGCCGAGGTCTTCGGGGTCCTTGGTGCGGGATTCCAGGTCGCGGCTGGTCCCCACGATTTGATCCTTGATGAACGTAGCAATGGCACGCAGTTTCTCCTGGGAATCCCGGGCACGATCGAGCGCCTGTTGCAGTCCGTCGGCAGGGCTCATGGCGGATGCGAAGGCCGACTTGAAGTATCCCGACTGAATGAGGCTCTGCTCGATATCTTTGATTTTGCGCGCTATATTGTTTTCTGTCATGTAAGCCCTCTCGATCCCAGCCGCTCCGGGGGGTGGTGCGCCGCAGTATATCACATCGCTCGGTCCTCGCTCGACAACGCCGACTCGAGCATGCGGTCCGGACTCGTCTCCCTGATCACGCAATCGGAAGGGATTTGCGAAAAGGTGCTGACGCGATCGGCAAATCGGTTTACAACTGGATGGACTGAAAAGAAACGAAAACGAGCTGATGGGGGAATCCTTGAGAATACTTGTAATCAACAGTGGCAGTTCCTCGTTGAAATACACCCTGTTCGAAATGGAGCACGAGAAGGTTCTGTTTGCGGGCTCGATCGACAGAATTGGGCTTGATAGTTCGGTCCACGCGTACCATGCAGCCGACGACCAGGAAACCCTGAAGAAGCTCCACATCGCCGACCAGGGAGAGGCTTTGGATGAAATGCTGGCTACACTTACCGCTCACGCGGTGGAGTCGCTGGAAACGATCCCCGCTGTGGCGCATCGCGTGGGCCATGGGGGAAAATACTGGGACGCTGTGCGCGTGGACGCGGACGTGATGGCGGAAATCAGGCGCATGACGCCGATGATCCCCCTTCATCATCCTGCCATGATCAAAGAGATCGAGGAATGCCAAACGCGCATGCCTCACGCAGCGCATGTGGTGGTGTTCGACACGTGGTTCCACAAAAACATACCGGATGAGGCGGCCATCTACGGTCTTCCGTACCGGTATTTCGCGGAAAAGGGATATCGTCGTACCGGCTTTCACGGCAACTCCCACGCGTATATTTCGTCAAAGGCGGCAGAATTCCTCGAAGTGCCGCTCGATAGCCTCAAGATTATCTCGTGTCATCTGGGCAATGGTGCGAGCCTCTGCGCGATAGAAAAAGGCAAGTCCATAGACACCACTCTGGGAATGACTTCCGTGGAAGGCCTGCTCATGGGTACCCGCTCGGGTGACGTGGACCCTGGATTGTTGCCGGTAATCATGAACGAGGATTCCCTGTCACCGGATGCGATGATTGACATGCTGTACCGGAAATCCGGTCTGGAAGGAATCAGCGGAGTGAGCCGCGACATGCGCGAAGTTGAAGCCGCGGCAGAGCAGGGGAACCCGCGGGCAATCCTCGCGGTGAATGCATTTTGTTACAAGGTAAAGCGGGCAGTGGGCTCGATGCTGATGGTGTTGGGCGGATGCGACGTGCTGATCTTCGCGGGCGGTATCGGCCGCAACAGTCCCACAGTAAGATCCAAGGTCCTCAATGGCTCTGAAGGTCTTGGATTTGCCGTAGATGAAGCCAAGAACAGAGGGCCCGAACGGGCGAGCGCGGAAAACCCTGTGGTGGAAATATCCGCAGCGTCCTCACACTCACGCATCCTCGTCATACGCACGTTCGAGGAACTCATGATGGCCCGGCAATGCCTGGAAGCTTTGGGAAAAGGAAACGATTAGGCCTTTTGCCCGATTTGCAAGCAGCTTTATTGTCCCCTTCGGGGAATGGGAGAAAAACCCTCGCCTTTAGGCGAAGACTTTAGTAGGCTTGCGGTATCATGGAACATTACCGCAAGACATCTCATGCCGTCTATGACCTCAAGTTTCACATGGTATGGATCACCAAATACCGCAAGCCGGTGCTTCACGGCGAGGTAGCAGTTCGCCTTAGGGATCTGCTCAGGGAGACCTGTAAGGCCATGGATGTTGACATTATCAAGGGTCATGTCTCCAAAGACCCCATGTGCATATCCTTGCTTCGGTACCTCCTCACGTGTCTGTATCGACCCTGCTGAAGCGCCTTAAGGGTAGGAGTTCCCGCAAACTGCTCAGTGAATATCGAACCCTGGCCCGTCAATTCTGGGGGCGGCATCTGTGGGCCCGCGGATACTTCGTTGCAAGCAGTGGCAACGTCACCGACGACGTCATCGCTCAATACATCGAGATGCAGGACAAGATGGAGCGGGGCCGCGATGACGACTTCCAGATTGGCGACGACGGGTGAGGTCGACTTTCAGTCGACACCCTGAAGCCACCGCCTTTAGGCGGTTGGAGCCTTCACTTATTGTCCATGGAATGCCAAAGATACAGAGACGCTACACTTCGGTAAGGCTTCCAAAGCTCTCCGTATCTTTCGATCGCCTGCGGTTCGGGCACCTCAGGCAGGTCGAACAGGCGGGCAATGGCCTTTCTCACGCCGAAGTCCAGTGTGGGAAACACGTCCGCACGGCCGAGGCTGAAGATAAGATACATTTCAGCCGTCCAACGACCCACGCCTTTGACCTTGGTAAGCTCCTTGACAATCTGTTCGTCGGACATCTGTGCGAGTCGTTCCAGAGGGGGAAGCTCTTTTTTTAAGTATTTTGTGGCCAGATCCTTCAAGGAAGACACCTTCATGAGAGAAAGACCTGCCTTGCGAAGATCCGCATCTTCAGTATCCAGAATCTTTTGGGCACTGGGAAGTCCGTCTTCCGTAATCAGGGCTTTTACGCGGTGCAAAATTGCCGCGGCAACCTGATTCGACAGCTGTTGACTGACAATTGCCGCGACAAGCGCTTCCAAGGGCTCCTTGTCGAGCAGAGGACGGAATTCAAGTGAAGGAGTCGTTGCCACAAGTCGGGCAAAAGCGCTGTCCTGGTTTGAGAGTGTGGTAACTGCTCGTCGCCACTGTGCGGAAGTGGACACCACCCGCGGCTTGGCCAGGTACACGCCTTCACACTCAAGCAGCCTGACCTTTGTCGCCAAGCCGCCAGGAGCGGAGAACCCGCCCAATTTTCCTGAGGAGGCGATCACGCGATGACAAGGCACGATCAGCGGTATGGGGTTCTTTGCGAGGGCACTTCCTACCGCGTGGGCCGCATAGGGTTTCCCCGCGAGAGCGGCCAGCTCACCATACGTCTTCACCCGTCCGGAAGGTATCTTTTGAGCGGCTTGATAGACGGAAAGCATAAATGCGGAAATCCCGGGAAAGTCCAAAGGCGCGTCTGAAAAGTCCTGAGCCTGCCCTTTCATGTGGGCCTTCACCTTGCGGATGAGTTGCCTCACCCACGAAGGCAGAGACGATGCGGCTGTGGCTATGCCCGTAAGCTTTCTCAGGCGCTCTGCGACACGCGTTCCCGAGGGTTCGGGAAGAGAGAACGAATCGATACCCTGGGAGGTCCAACTCATTCCACACACCCCCAGGGCCGTAGAAAAGGTTGTCCAGCCTGAATCGGTTCTTTCCTTGCCTTGAGTCTTCCGTTGGGCTGTTGCGGGCATTCTGCACAACTCCTACTGATATTGATTCGCTTTTTCCTGTACAACTTGGCCCAGGCAGCCGGCCGGCGATCTCCGTCGCTACGGGCCACGCAAAGCCGTCTTATCACTCCGCTCCAGAGATCCCAGTCATAGGATCTTACTCGTTTGCACGCGAATCAGTATGCACAGTTACTTCGTTTTTGCGGCCATTTCAAGTCGAAGCCACTGCAAGGGGAGGCCGCTGTGGCCATCTCGTTGCCGGAACGTCCTTGCTCACGGTGTCACGGGAGCATAGCCGGCCGAAGGATCAGGTCTATTCTTCATCCAAAGTCCGTGTCGCTGGGGCCTTGATGAGCCGATACGTCGGGTACAGGGAAGCGGCCACGCACGCCAGGGCAGTGAGCAGGAATGTCTTCAGGAAAACCCAGGCATTCACGTGCACATCGATGGACCAGCCGAAGGACCGGTAATTGATGGCGAAGATGATAATCACCGACAGAATGAGACCGCATACGGTGGAAAGCAAGAAAGAGGCAAGTCCCATGATAAGGGCCTGATAGATGTTCATTCTGCCCAATTCCGCAGGAGTGAGTCCCAGATATTCCAAGACCTTCATCTCCCGGGATCTTTCCATGAGGATTGCCGTGAGCGCGGTGGCTACACCAAGCAGGGCCACCAGGAGAGATACTCCCTTGAGAGTCGCGGTGGGCGCGAAGGTTTTGTCAAAAATATGGAGAATGTCTTTCTTCATCCTCACATGGGAAACCATGGTCCGGCCCAACCCAGGGAATCGCGACGCGATCTCTCTCCTCAAATCATCGGCAGATGCGCCTGGCCTGAGAAACAACGCGATCGACTGGACGTGAAGGTCTTTCCAGATCCGCTCGTACACGAGTCTATCCATCTGGATCGTGCCCTGGTCGGAGGAATAATCCCGCACCACTGCCGTCACCGCAAACGAACGATCCCCCTCGGGCGTGGACAGGTTCACCACATCCCCTGGTTTCAGGCCAAAACGAAAAGCAAGGGACTCGGAAATAAACACCTTGCCGTTCCTGAGTTCCTGCCACGCTCCTCGCGCTCCCTGTATGAACTGGTATGCCGTGCGTCGTTCCAGGACAGACGCATCCAGCACGCGCAGCCTGACCGGTTTGCCGCTCAACATGACTCCGTACGTGGAATACCGTTCCATGGCCTGGACCCGCGGGTCCTGCTGTAAGCTTCGGATGAGGGAGTCAGGCAGAGGATGAGCCCATTTCGTGGTGCCCGGGGAAATGTACAAATCTCCCTGCAATGAACCGTCCAGCCAATGTGAGACCGTTTCCCTGAAGCTGTGTATCATCGTGTCAACGCCGATAGTCATTGAGAGCGCCACAGT
The DNA here is from genome assembly GCA_963760985.1 of uncultured delta proteobacterium. GTDB lineage: Bacteria > Desulfobacterota > Desulfomonilia > Desulfomonilales > Desulfomonilaceae > JACRDG01. The sequence goes on from CAVXFM010000010.1 coordinate 750,296, forward strand.
GAGGGCTGCCACGGCAATACTCGTCCGGCTCAGAGACGCTCGTATCGTCCGGGCTGCAAGAAATGCCTCTACGGAAGCGGTTGAACGCCGCAACAGGATGCCCAACCAGTGAGTGAAGGGCGAGAGAAAACCAGGGGTAAAAAGCGCAAAGGCGAGCGTCATCGCGAAGGCAGAGAAGAACCCCCAAAATATCGAAAACCGTGACGCCCACACGGTGACCAGGGAAATCACGCAGCAGACCACTGCGGAGGCCAGCAGAAGCCTCTTGAGTCCGTGAGCGCGATCTTCAATGCTCCTGCGCTTCATTCCCAGAATTGGTGGGGTAATTGCCACCTCCAGGACCGGCAATCCCGTGCCCACCAGCGTGGCCAGAAGTCCCACAGCCAGGCCGCTCAGCGCGACGGGAAGCGTCAGCCCCGCGCTGTGCACATTCACGTGGAAATACAGCTCGCTAATGGTACCTGACACTTTTTCTATGCTGAACCAGGCCACCAGAAACGCCAAACCCCAGTCCTACGAGACTGCCCACCGCTCCCAGCGCGAGAGACTCTGCAAGAAATGCTGCGACAATGCTCCTCCTGTCCGCACCGAGGGTGAGCAGCAAGGACATGTCCTCTCTGCGGGAAAGTACCGAAAACATTGCGAAATTATAAATGAGGAAGGTTCCCACGAAGATTCCCAGCAGGCTCATCGCGGCAAGGTTCAACTGAAACGAGGACAGCATTGACGTCAACGTGGATTTGCGCTCATTCGGATCGGTGAGCTTGAGACTCGCCGGCAGGCGCTTCTTCAGGCTTGCCGGATCCCCGCGCACAATGAGGTCCACCCTGTCCAGCTCTCCCGCGTGGCCGAACACATCCTGCGCACTTGCGATATCCATGACTGCCAGGTCTTCTCCGCCGACCGAAGCACTGGACTCAGGCAGTTTCCCTAGAATAGTGACCTTCTTTTCCACGCCCGCGGTGAGCACGGTCAAGGTATTTCCCGGCTTTAAGTGAAAACGGTCCATGAGGTCGCCGGATAGGTACACCGAAGGGGGTTGGCTAGTGAGGAAGGTCACGAAAGCCGACTCAGCATGGGCTTGGGGCACAAAATTCCTGAATGGCGCATCCAAGAACGGGTCTATGCCCACAAAACGGATTGCCTCGCCTGCTGTCTCCAAGGTGGGGGCCATCACCTCTACTACAGGCGATGCTGCCTTAACCTGAGGATCCGTCCATAGCTGCGTGAAGAGTTTTTCGTCGATCCACCCGTACCGGGAGACCACCGAATGGGTCGCGCGACCGGAAAGAAAATCCACCGAGGAGGAAAAGGACTCGAGGGCAGAATCGTTTATCAGTTCCACGGCAATCACGATTCCTACCCCAAGAGAAATCCCCAGCATGCACAAAAGCGACAGCAGGACGTGACGGCGATAGTACCGTAAATTGAACTTGAGTAAGGTGGGAAGGCTCATGAAGGGGCAAGCCCTGTCTTTCAGGAAACGCTTGAGCTGAAACGATCCGTGCCAGGCGGTTCCTCCACGAGGAGGCCTGCTCTCAGCCTGAACGTGCGATCAGCTAACCACAGGGCCTCCGAGCTGTGCGTGACCATCACCATGGTGGCATTTCCACGGCGACAGATCTTGTCCATTAACTCGAGGATGGTGTTACCGGTGGAAAGGTCCAGGTTTCCTGTGGGCTCGTCCGCAAGAATCAGACGAGGTTCCTTTACCAGGGCTCTGGCAATGGCGACTCTCTGCTGTTCGCCTCCGGAAAGCTGTTCTGGGAATTTGTCCCAGTGATCTTCAAGCCCTACCGCTGCAAGCATATCCCACGCTCTGGACGCTTCCGACAATCCCAGTAGATCCAGCGGCAACATCAAATTCTCTCCGACCGTGAGGGTGGGGAAGAGATTAAAGGACTGAAAGATGAAACCCACATCCTTTCTTCGGTACTGAGCCAGGACGCTCGGAGCGACCGCGGAAAGCTCCTGATCCCCGAAGAAAATACGGCCCGTGGTGGGCCGATCCACGCCACCAATGAGATTGAGAAACGTGGTTTTCCCGGACCCGCTCTTGCCGAGGAGCACCACCCTTTCCCCGTCACGAATTTCGAGACTGACCCCTTTCAACGGAAAGAGTGCGCAGGACACGCCACTTTGGTAGCACTTGGTCACATTTTCCAATCGTATCAACGTATCCATGCAATGTAACGTGCGGGCCTTTTGTTCTCCGACTTTAGCCGAAAAAGAATGCGTGAGGGTCTCGCGAGGAGGCTGTTGCGGAACGCAATGGCTTCTCGAAGACTTGGCACGATGGAGTCGGTTCCGATGACTTTCTGCAGATTTTTCCGGAAACGTGCGGCACGCCGTGCGCTCAGCCCGGTCTTTTGTTACGGGATGAGACGGGGACGGGAACGCACCTCTGTACTAGCGCCTCGCATCTTTGCCTCGGCGTTTTGACGATCTCTGCTTTTCTGAAGCGGTTTGGCTGTAGATCTGCTCCAACCGTTTCTGCCAGGTACTCGCTGCGTTTCTTCCGGAAGACCATATAGTCACTTTTGTCCGGGAGCGTGTTGTCGTTGAACACGAGCCACAGGCGTGTGATCGTGACCTGTTCAAGAGTCCACCCCAGCCGTATGCAGATCAGTTCCCCCTCCGAAAGCTTCCCCATTTCTTCGTCAAGAGCCGCAGCCGTAGGTTCACAGCGGCGGTAGATGGCGTCCCGGAACTCTTCGCTCTTCAGAAGTTCCATGGGGTGCTTCCTTCTCTTGTCCGCAAGTTCCCTAGCCGCTTGCACCACACGAAAAAAGTCTCGTTTCATGAGAGGAATGCCATAGGAAACGATACGATCGGCAGTGGCCCGCAATCCGAGTATCTTCTTCTTCTCGCCGGAGGAGAAGGAAATGGAAAACGGGAAGGAGTTGATGTTTCTTTGAGCCTCTCGAAGGCGGTGAACCTGTTGTTCCAAAAAAAGAAGGCTCTCAAAGGGACCTTTGTCGACCTGTTTGATGAAAAACGACAGGGAAGGATGATTCTTGAGGAGCGGTTTCGTTGCGTACTTGTTGACCTCCCGCAATTCTTGCTTGAGGAATTCCTCGATAATGACCTTGTTCTGGTCCTTTCCCAGCTCCCGGGATATCTCCGCATCCGACAATTTTGTGGCCGCGGCGAAAAGTGGCAAGGGGACCACAAGGAGGCTCAGTAGGATCACGGTCGAGCGCATGAGAGCGCGAAACGTCGGCCATAGGGACATGGTCAAAACGGTCCTTTCTCGAATCCCGGTCTCTTCAGAAACATTAAGTCACTATTCGGATTGTGCCAACCGGCGCGTCCACGTTTGGGTGCCACTGCTGGCTTGTCTGAAAAGCCTCTGAAAAACAACTCGAGCAAGCGAGCAGTGACAGCCGAATATGCGGCAGACCTGACGAAACGGGCTCTGAGGCCTCTGCTGCCATTTCCCACGTGAAGGGTCTCCGCTTCACGGGCAGCACTCCTGGATCTTCGCTACTGTTGAGGCCCTCGTCCTGTGGACGCCACTTTACCTTCGAGCCAGGCGATGAACTGGTCAAACCCTTCACCGGTCTTGGCCGAAAGCGGGAAGATCTGAATGTGGGGATTCATAGCGAGGACCGTTTTTCGCAATTCTTCCATATCGAAATCCGTATGCGGCAACAGATCGACTTTGTTGAGGATCAATGCCCCTGACTCGGTGAACATGAGCGGATACTTGAGCGGCTTGTCGTGACCCTCGGGAATAGAGAGAATCATGACTTTGATGTTTTCCCCGAGACGAAACTCCGCGGGGCATACCAGGTTGCCGACGTTCTCGATAATGAGCAGTTGCTTCCCATCCAAGCCCAAAGTCTCGGACGCGGAAAGGATCATGTTCGCGTCCAGATGGCAGGCCCCTCGCGTATTGATTTGCACCACGTCCACATCGGTCTTGGCCACCTTGCGCGCGTCCACATCCGAGGCGATGTCACCTTCGATCACACCGATCTTGTATGTACGCGCCAATGATTGGATGATGCGAAGGATGACCGACGTCTTGCCCGCGCCGGGGGAAGACATGAGGTTCATGACAAAAACCCCGGCCTGGTCAAATCGTGTTCTGAGCGTGTCGGATAGCTTGTCATTCGCGTTCAAGATATCTTCATCAACGTTTAGCGTTCTTACGGCCATTATGCCTCCTCTTGGAATTACGACGACTCTTTCTCTCGGTTTCCACGTTGCGAACGGCCGTCAGGGTGTCCTGATAGCGCACGTACACCAGGTACCGCGCATTCTTCCGGCAGCCAGCCCAACGATCGGACCAGATCCTCGGTGAGGCTGATGCAATCCGGTTCCGCCACGCGACGATTTCGGTAAACCTTACACAAATTCGTCGTGGTGTCCAGATGCTTGCATGGTTCGTCGAGATATCGAATGATACCGCCGCCGAGATCTACCTTTTCGTAACAGCATTTTCCGCAACGGTTACAGATCGCTTCCCAGTCTTCCCGTTTCATCTGTCCTGCCCTGGATCGTCTTCGCGTACACGCAGAAGTTCAGGTCTAACATAAAACCTTCGGGAGAAAAAGATGCGGGAGCGTTCATGATCGTTCACGCGTCTTTTCACGTGCGCTTGTGGGCTTTCGTCTGCCGCTGCTATTACATCAATGAGCTGGCCGTATTACATTTGGTGTATCGAGACCGACGTGAGGGTCTCATCACTCAGAAAGGAGACGAGTGCCATGCGAACAACAGAGGCAACCCAATTGTCCGATATGATTCGTCAAAAAACAGCCGAGTTCAGGAGGGTCTGCCAAGGACTGGACGAGAAAACGGCTTCTCGGGCTCCTGAGGGAAGATGGTCGCCGAAAGAAATCGTCTCGCACCTGTGCGGCCCGGAAGGCATGGGCATGCTGTCGACCTTTCACGCGTTCCTCGAGGGGGACGTTCCTCGACTTGATTTTGAGGCCGAAGATAGCTTCTTTTCCGAGGCGAGGTCCCGTATGACCTTGGACGAGCTTCTCACGGAGTTTGAAAGAGAATACGGCAGCATTGCTGCATTTGTCGAGGGCCTGTCCGGCGACCAGCTAGGCCGAAAGGCACACGTTCCCATGCTCAAGGAGAGCCCGTTGGGCGAATATCCTACCCTGGAGGCATGGATTCGGGCAATAGGCGAGCACCATCTTGGTATGCACATCGATCACATGCGGGAGATCATGGAGGCTCTCGGAGTTACCCAAATACCGTACGGGGAGAGGGTACCGCGGGAATCTCAGAGCCTGCACGCTGATTGATAAGCTGCTCCGAAAGCCGGAGACTCCTCTTTCTCGTGGTTTGAGAAGGAGCCGGTACGCTCGTGCGCATCGGGCTCCTTACGTGATCGTTCAAGTATGAGGGAAAAGGTACACCGTGCCCTTATTGTCATTGCGAGCGCTGCGAAGCAATCTCATCATTATGTGGGCAGCAGAAGAGGCCGACAATAATTGATGGCTTCGCTCCTCGCAAATCCGAAAATGCCGAGCCTGACAATCTGGTATGTATCCTTGTTCCGGTCCCTGAACCGGCGCAGGATTTAAATGACTTCGTCCCTTGTCATGATGTGCACTATCAAGGAAACCTCGGCAATCTTACAGAATCCGCACCCTGTCGCGGTATGCGGTGTCCAGTTCTGCCAGGAAGGCTTCTCTGTCTGAGGTAGGGTCAACTTGAGCATGGGTTCGTCGTGAGATGCGATCGCAGATTGCCGTTACCAGAGCATGCCGGGAATCTGCATCCAGGCCTTCTCGCCGTGAGAGGAACTTGGTGACGAGGTAATAGTCCTCCGGTGTCATGCGTGCGACAATTCTCCGGAATTCCGGATCGAACTCCCGGGGTTCAGAGGCGATCCGCGGCGCGGGAGGCTCTATGCCTCTCTTTTCCATGACTACCAGGGTGCCGGTGGCTAGGTCTCCGAGTCTGCGGTTTCGCGAGTCCACAAACATGAACGCCAATCCCACAGGGTACACGGAACCTACGATATCCACAAAACGCAATATATTGCGGAGCGCAGCATCGACAAATGACACCGGGCGACCGTCGTTCCTGATCACTCGGATGTGTTGCGACCGTTTTCCCGGCGTGCTTCCGCTCCACAGGAATTCGAACAGGATAAAATAGCCTATGGTGATAATGCCGTACACGAGAATTGCCAGTGCGATCAGCCACTGGCCCACCGTGCCGCGCAGCCGCGCGAGGATCTCCGTAAGCGCGTCGACGCTGCCGATGGACGTGAGAACCACCAGCACAGCCAGAAGGAGCCAGGCAATCAGGCCGATCTGAATGGTTCGGTCCACGAGGTAAGCGAGGAATCTTGTCCCGATCCCTGCCAACAAGAATTGCAGTTCTACGTGTTCCGGTGTTTCGATGGTAACGGTTTCGCGGTTCTGTTTCACTGCCGTTACTCGACGTGATATCATTGACCTCTGAATGCCGGGAGGCCTGAATGAATATAGACCAGTTTGTCAGTGAACGCAAAAAGGAATGGGAACAGCTCGATCGGATAGCTGCCAAAATTGGGCCTGGTCAGCCATCAAGGCTTACCCGTACGGAACTCTGGGACCTAGGCCGGCTGTATGCGGCAGCGGTGTCGGATCTTTCGCTCCTGAAGTCGTCGCCGCTGGCTGCCGATCCTGATCAGGATCTCATATCCTATTTGAACGGGCTGGTGATCCGCGTTCACGGCACCATCTATGGCAAACCGCACTTCAAGTGGGAATCGGTGACCGAATTCATCACCGAAGGATTTCCTCGGGCATTCTGGGAAAGCCGCTATTACGTATGCTTTGCGACTGCGGTGGTGGTGCTTTCCGGCCTCGCGGGATTTGTCCTGGGCCTTCGCGAACCGGCTTTTATCGAGCTGCTTGTGCCTGAGAAGATAATTGCGACCGTAGAAAAGGGTGGGGTGTGGTTCCAAGATCTGTACGGCGTCGCTCCGATGGCCTCCACCGGTCTGATGACGCATAACATCTCGGTCACGTTTCTCACCTTTGCCGCAGGCCTCACGTTCGGGATAGGGACTTTGTATCTGCTCGCGTTCAACGGTCTTCTCCTCGGCACCATAGCCGCACTGTGCTACACCCACCACCTGTCCCTGGAGTTCTGGTCCTTTGTGATCCCGCACGGGAGCGTGGAACTGTCCGCGATCTTCATTGCAGGAGGAGGCGGGCTGATCCTCGGACATGCGTTGATCGACCCCGGTCCGTACAGTCGTTCCGAGTTTCTGGCTCTTCGGGGAAAACTAGCAGTCAGGCTGGTGATGGGATGTGTGCCCCTGCTCGCGATCGCGGGAATCATCGAGGCCTTCTTTTCGCCATCCCCTGTGCCCGCGTGGGGGAAGATCGCAGTCGGCACGACACTGTTTCTCGCGTTGGTCTTCTCACTTCTCCTGGCTGGAGCTCGACGAAAGGCAGACGATTGATGGGAAACCGCTGTGATTACTCCACGCTGACCGTTCCCAACGACCGGTCGTACGCTTCGGTTGCTGCCGCGTATGTGGAAGAGGTGGCGAAAAACATCGGCTTTGAGGTCAATGACAGAGAATCCATCGCTCACGCGGTATCCGAGATTCTCACCGCCATCGTGCAGCAGGCGTATGAGCCGCGGGAGCGTGGGCACATGGAGATTTCCTGCGAACGCGTACCCGTGGGACTGAAAATCACCATCAAGGACCGGGGGCTCCCCTTTGTGCCTCTGCCGATAACCGAATGTGGAACTGATGACGACTCGAGTCGTGAAGCTACAAATGTGGACCCCATGTGCGTGGCAAGAGGATATGTGGACAACGTCGAATTCCACAACCTCGGAGCACAGGGGAAAGAAACGGTCCTGATCAAGTTCCTGAAAGACCGTCCCCTCACGGATTACTTTGACGCCTGCGAACTGGAGCCCTACGCATCTCACGATATGGGCAGCCCACCATCCGGGAAAACGATTCCCATCCATGTCCGGCGTATGAAGCCTTCCGAGGCGATTGAGGTCTCGCGATGCGTGTACAGGTCCTATGGATATTCCTATTACAATGAGCACCTCTACTTTCCGGAAAGAATTGTAGAGCTTAATCAATCCGGACGCATGCTCTCTGTGGTGGCGGTCACGTCTACGAACGAAGTCGTTGGCCATACCGCGTTCATGAAACCCGATCCCCCATCGTTGACCGGCGAACTGGGGAAAGCTGTGGTAAGACCTGAATTTCGCTTACAGGGAATCCTGAAACGCATGAGCCAGTACCTGGTGGATTGGGCCCGATCCGAGGGATTTACCGGAGTGTTCGGCCAGGCGGTAACCAACCATACGTATTCTCAGCAGGTCGGCCTGCGCATAGGCCAGCAAGACTGTGCGTTACACGTGGGTTTCTCGACTGAGACCGAGTCTTTCAAGGGCATCACCGAGAGGCTTTCTCAGCGGGACAGCGCAATCGTACACTTCATGTACCTGGACAAACCGCCTCGTGTACAGCTGTGCCTCCCCCGGCATCATCGAGAAATGATAGTAAAACTCTATCGCAATATCGGCAATTCCTCGGAATTGGAGGAGCGCGATTGCTCCGGTGCGTCGTGTGACGAAGGAGTACCGTCGGTCACCTTCGGGGCTTATGCGCGAATGTCTTTCGCACTCATTCACGTGAGGCGTTACGGTGTGAACGTGGTCCACGAGGTCCGGTCGAGGCTAAGAGAATTCTGTATGAAGCGTTTCGATGTGATTCATCTTTACCTGGATCTGCACGACCCGTGTACCTGCCGGTTCACGGAAGCGTTCGAAGAACTGGGGTTTTTCTTTTCCGGGATATTGCCGGGCGTATTTCCCGGCGATGCACTGATATTGCAATATTTGAACAATGTTCCTATCGATTATGAAAAGATCCATGTGCATTCCCGAGAAGGGAGAGAGCTTCTCGCTTATGTAAAACAGCGCGATCCGAATTTTCAGACAGGGACGGATTCCCGCCTTTAGTTTCCAAGAGGCACGTGTCGCAAATGGCGCGTTGCTGAGGAGTTCGACCGTATGATGTCGTGTCTTCATTTGTCTAGACAAATATATTCATGCTGTGGTATCATCCATGGCAGTATATCCCTGTCAACTAGGGAGTTTTGAAAATGTCGCCCCGAAGAATCCTCTTGGCCCTTGCGGTAATGCTCGTGTTGGTCGCTCCTCCGGCAGAGGCGCAATCCTCGGGACAACTGCTGGACGCTGCCAGAATGGCCCTAAGGACCGGGGACTATGCGCGCGCGGTCGAGCAATTGACCAAGGCGATTCAATCGGGCTCACCGTCGGCCGATGCCTATTTCCGCAGAGCCGCAGCGTACGAAAGGCTGGGCAACGACACAGAAGCGATTCGCGATTACACCCGAGCTTTGGAACTGGATCCCCGGCTTGCCACCGCGTATAACAACCGTGGCAGCGTCTATTACAAACGGGGCCAATACGATAAGGCGATCAGCGATTTCAGCCATGCCATCGAGTTAGATCCCTCCTATTCTCTGGCCTACTACAATCGAGGGAACGCCTTCCACGGTAAAGGAGAGCTGGACCGCTCCATCAAGGACTTCTCCGAAGCAATCAGGCTCAATCCCGAGGACCCCGACGCATACAACAACCGAGGCTGGGCTCTCCTACAAAAGGGCGACTACAAAGACTCCATAGCGGATTTCAACCGCGCAATCGAACTCGATCCGAAGTATGCGCTTGCCTATTACAATAGAGGCAATGCGCGACTCAAGTCGGGCCATGTGGACGACGCCATCAAAGACCTTTCCAAGGCCATAGCCTTGAACCCCCAGTACGCTCTCGGCTATTTTCAAAGAGGCAACGCATACTTCAAGAAGAAGGAATTCGACAAGGCCATAGAAGATTACAATCGGGCAGTTCGCATCTCGCCCGCACACGCGGAAATCTTTACCAACCGCGGTTGGGCTTTCTTCCTGAAAGGGAATAACGCTCAGGCTATTCGGGACACTTCCAAGGCCATCGCTCTCGATCCCCGGCAAACCAAGGCGTATATCAACCGCGGCTGGATTTACAAAAGCATCGGCGAGCCAGAGAAGGCCATTGAAGATGTGTCCAAAGCCATCGAGCTTCAGCCTAAATCCGCGACCTTGTACGCTTCTCGGGCCTCCTGCTATCTGGAGACGAACCAGACCGACAAGGCCATGCAAGACCTCGAGACTGCCCGGCGCCTGGATGCCACGAACGTGCATACGCTGCTCCTCCTCGGAGCGCTGAAAGACAAGAGTGGAGACTTTGGCTCGGCAGTGAAGCTCTTGACAAAGGCGGTATCGCTCGCGCCGAACGATGCGGAAGCTCATGTCAGTTTGGGGTTGGCCCTCGGAGAGGCGGGACGCATTGCCGATGCTGTCAGCCAATTCACCCGCGCGATCGAACTGGATCGGAGCCAGCGTGAGGCACTTCTGTACAGGGGGATTGCGTATGAGTTTGTCGGAGACCGGGCAAGATCCCGTGCCGATTTCACAGCAGCCCTGACCTTGCCCGAGGAGAAGACCCACGGTGTGCTTCTCAGACAGCCGATCAGTGCCGCAGCGGTGAAGGAAACCCTTGCTGCATGGCGATAATACGGTTTCTGCCTCCCCATTGTGTTCCTGCACACTGGTGCGTGAGATCGATGTGATTATGACAACTACCTGTGTTTCAGAGGCCCGGCAATCTCGGCGGACGTTCGGCAATCGAGGAGCGGCTTCGACAGAGCCGGCCAATCCTTGGGGGGAACGAGTGCTTTTTCGCGTACCTTGCGCTTACGGACTTGTGGTCCTCCTCACCGGAGTTCTGGCACTGGCAGGGCCGGCCCAGGCCAAGCCTGCCGAAAACTACTTCGCCGAGGCTGTGGAAGCTCACTGGAACTGGCAGCTGGACAAGGCCATTCAACTGTACACGCAGGCGCTGCGCGTGGACCCGAATCGGGCAAGGGCCTATTTCAACCGGGGGGTGGCATACCGCTCCAAAGGGGACCAGGAACGTACCCTCGCGGATTTCTCTCGGGCCATATCCAAAGACCCTAAAATGGTGGATGCGCTTTACGGTCGAGCGTTGATCTACCTTCACAAAAAACTTTACGACAAGGCATTACCCGACATAACTCAGGTGGCGCAACTCGATCCGAAGCATTTCGGCGTATTCCGCGTCAAAGCCGAGGCCGAGCTGGCCCTGGGGGATGTGCAAGGGGCAGAAAGTGATCTGCAGGAGGCGTTGAAGGCCGATCCCAAGGACAGCCGCGCCTACCTCTTGCGTGCGATGCTCTCCCAGAAGAGGGGCGAGAACGAGAACGCGCTCGCTGACCTGAACAAGAGCCTGGAACTCAATCCCCAAAACCCTGCAGCGCATCTGAAGCGAGGGAACATTTTCTTCAGCCAGCGCCAGATGCGCAAGGCTTTATCGGACTATGACGAAGCCATCGGACTCGATCCGCGCAATGCAGCGGCATACAACAACCGGGGTTGGGCCCGGGCTTCTCTCGGAGATTACTCGAGCGCCCTGGCTGATTTGAACCAATGCCTGGCACTGGACCCCAAGTTCTCTCAAGCGCTGAGCAACCGCGCTGCGGTATTCCTGAAAATGAACCGCGAACAGGATGCCTTGTCCGATTACAATCGGCTGCTCACCATGAAACCGTCCGATCCGAGTCTTTACGTAGTCAGAGGGAAGATCTTTCTGGATATGCATCAACTACCGGACGCGGTGAAAGATTTCGATCGTGCGCTCGAGCTTGATCCCCAATTGGTCGCAGTCCGTGGGCTTCGCGGCGATGCGCTCGTGCAGATGCAAGAGTATAAGAAGGCCATTCCGGACTTGACAGCGGTCCTGCAAGCCGATCCTCGAAACGTCAACGCCCTGAGCAACCGCGGGAAGGCCTATGAAGCCCTAAAAATGACAAATGATGCGCTAAAGGATCTTGCACGCGTCATCGAAATCGATCCACAGCATGCGAGCGCAGGTGCGTACTATCAGTTGGCCAAGGCAAAGCTGCTCAAAGGTGACTATGAAGGATCTATCAAGGCTTTCACCAAAGTGATTCAGATGCAACCGGATTATGGCCTGGCGTATGCGAACCGGGGGTCGCGTACCGAAACAAAGGCGATTTTGTACATGCAGCCGACGATTTTCGTAAAGCGCTCACTCTCTTGAAAGAGCCGAGCCGCGTGCGGCAGGTGACTGCACTCCTGGGTGAAGCAGAAACCGAGATTCAGGCATCCCGTCGTGCCGCGCCTATGAGGACCCTGTCGTCGGAAACCCCCGATTTTCTACCCCATTTTCCTGGAGAAAAGTCTCTGTGGTAGACAGAGGCTGAGCGCAAGCGTCGCACTGTTGCCCTCAGTGCCTCCACAGATGCGTTACAGGAAGGGGTAAGCCGATTCGCTTCTGGGAGCCACACATGGTACCTCTTGGCGAGTCACTGAAAGCAAGCCCCTGCAAAACAGTGTTCCCAAAAACGCGTTGCGCAGGGAAAGAAGCAGGTATTTTTGTCTGCTCCGGGCCGGAGGCTCATTTAAATGTGGTCCCGGACCCTTGGGCCCTATGCTTCTCTCCATGTCCCATGCTGCCCCCAGAGATCGAATCCGCCTGTAATAATCCATCCATGCTAAAAAAAAGGGAACGTTCGATCCGCGGGAACAAAGGCAACTTTTGTGTGTCTCTCTGGACAGATCATAGAAAAAACTTGACATAGGTCCAGGATATGATAGAGGCGCCTTTCATGGTTGTTACGAGATACTGACTGTAACCGTTTGGAAGAACAAGGTTGTCCGAAGACCGCGCGAATCAGTTGTGTCGGTTCGGCGAAAAGCGCGGTCAGACGCGCGTCCTGCTTGAAAAACGGGAACTACTTGACGATACGCACCAAATGCGAAGCGTCATCGTGCCGTTCATTTCGTTTCGTTTTCACGGAGGAGCCCTGCGAAAAATGGCCGGATCCAGGACGAAGAAGTTGAGTTTTGTCGCGCTACTTGTGGTGTTCCAATTTGTACTGTGGGAGGTCTTCGCGTACGTGCTCACAGTGACTTCAGTGCCGAGCCGCATTTGCAGTAGGATCGGAAAAGGAAGCCCCGCGTTCCACGTGGCGCAACGCCAGAAGATGCTGGCGGCACGGTCCCAAGCGGTCGTCGCACTTGCTGCTTTAGGAGGAGGAGCGCTCCGCGAAGACGAGCATTTCGGGCCGGTCATGTTTCATCCCATCCTTGGTTGGGATTATCCGGCAAACGTCATGTACAAGTGCGCGGACGGGAAGCTGTACAGCCACGGCGCTAGCGGAGAAAGGCTTACCTGCACGTCCTTTCCGACGACGGGAATTGTCACGTATGGAGATTCCTTCACTCACTGCGACCAAGTCTCGGACGAGAGTACCTGGCAGACTTTTCTTGCCCGCAAACTGGGAACAAACGTCCTCAATTACGGAGTGGGTGGGTACGGCACGGACCAGGCTTTTCTGAAATTCCGGCTACACGGGACCCCGCGGGCTGGCGTGGTGATGCTGTGCATTTGGCCGGAGAACATCAACCGAGTGGTGAACATTTACCGGCCTTTTTACCATTATGAGGACCCGCTCGCGATGACCAAACCTCGTTTTGTGGTCGATGGCAGCGGATTCAGGCTCCTGCCCAATCCCACGCGCGACATCGGACACTTGGCGAAACTCGAAGACCCCCAGTATCTCAGGGCCTTGGGCGCCATGGATTACTGGTATCAGTTTGATCGGAACATGCCGGACATTAAGTTTCCTTATGTCCTTTCCGCTGTGGCGTGGCGAAAGGCGATTATGGATCATGCCTCTCTCATTGCCTCCGCGTTTGCCCCTTTCATCTGCGAGCCGCATTATCCACAGAACCTCTACGATAACCCCGAAGCGTTTGCCATCATGTGCCACATTGCGGATCTCTTCGTACCACGCGGCAAAGGAGCAGGGAGCAACTCCCATCATCGCGATCATGCCTCACAAGGATTTCGTGCATGAGGCGATGGCATTTCACGTGTCGCGTGTTGTCCGGTTCACCAGATACCTCAAGGAAAAGAATTACGCTTTTGTGGACCTGGTCCAGGCCATGGCGGAGATGAAGCCGACCGGTGCCCAACTCGACAGGTGGTACCAAGGGCATGCAACGGCAGAGGGAAACAAAGTCACTGCTGAGTTGCTCTTTCGTTATTTCCGACAAAGGAGCCTCGGTACCATTGCCATAGCGAAATGATAAAGAGCCCTGAGAAGGCTGTCGGGCATAATCCCTCGTTTCGCAGGACTTTCTGGAAAACGTCATGTGATGATGTCGGATGCGACGACCTGCAGCACAGGTGGGGGAGATTTGGCGCTTGCGGGATGATTCGTCGCAAAGGGGGATTCTTTTCGGCCTCATTCCTCTGACCTGTCCCTCATGGCGAACGAAGAACGTGCCCCATGTCTGCTCAAAGCACAGGGGTATCCGTCGGAGACCGCAGGCAGCCGGATTCCCACGATTTTGCTGGGGTCGGAGCCCTCGATTGAAATCTCCTTTTCATGGGAACGTAGCCCTCTTGGACGTCCCTTCCCACAAACTTACAGACGATTACCGCAGCTTATGGTACAATTTCATTTGCACTTTCCGCACAACAAAATCGAGGTGACGGCGTGTACCAGGGGGAAACCACTTTCATTCAGCGCAGTGATCTTCAGGTCATGATCGAGAGCAGGTCGGGCGTGCAGGAGCCGGGCCGTGCGTCCGAGATGATTGTGTCGGGCCCTGAGGAGCACCACTGCAACCATGATGGGGGTAGGCAACAGGCTCCACGAGACGCTCAGCCGTCACATCGTGGTTCAGCAGATGTCCCCCCACCAACTGCATGTGTGCACGCGCCACTATGAGGGAGGACCAGAGAAGCGCCTTCTCTTTTGTTGCAGCCTCAAAGAATATTGAAGTTTCCGAGAGGTTGTCGTACGACAGATGAGTCACCTGATGGGCGGGCAAAGGAGACATGAATGGAGCGAGATCCCTCGCAAACGCTTTATACTGTGGCGCTCACAGGCGTGAGAGACAAGAAGAGCCAGATGCAAGTGGCTCAGACCCTGTCCAGTGTGAGCGGTCGGCTTCCTATGGAAGCGGTGATGCAACGCCTCAACGTGCTCCCGTGGACACTTACCCGAAAAGCCTCGTACAAGAGAGCGTACAGGCTGACCAAACTTCTGGAGAGTCTCGGAGCGCAAGTCCAGTGCACACCACCGCTGCAGAGGCCCGGGAAACCTCCCATGGATGAAACCCAGATTCTGCCCAGCGCGGAACTGCTCAGTGAAACCCAAGTCATGTCTGTGAACCAACTTGCGCCTCGTCCCGAAAGACAGCCTCCTGCCTCTGGCGCACCGGTTCCTGCCCCAAAGCGACAAGGCAAACAAATCGCCGCCCCTCAGACGCGCACACCGCCGGTAGTGGAGAATGCACAGGAGAAGCCTGTGTCGCAAGAGACAAAGGCGGAAGTTCAGCCAAGTTTTTTCCAAAAGCATCTGTGGGAGTTACTTGTCGGACTACTGGCCGTGGCGGTTATGGCAGGCTCTGTATGGCTGGCTGTGTACGTTTCTTGCCCGTTTGGGCCTGATTCCCTGAGAGTATGGCACAGGACTCACCTGACATTCTTCATACCGTCGTGCTGACCCGACTCACCGATGAGGCCTCCAAAGAAGGCGTTGCCCAGGCTTTGTCCCGACTGGGCGGTCTCCCCGTGGAACGCGTCTTGCGGCGCCTGGAGACCTTGCCGTGGACACTGATCAGAGACGCCAGTCGTGGAAAGACCCTGCGACTGGTCAAGTTGCTTGAGAACTTCAAAGTAGAAATAGTCGTCAGCCCACCGCTCAGCGCATCCGATGCGCTCCCCACAACGCAACCGTCGAAACCTACCGAAGGTACCGGCGAGTCAGGAGATGCGACACGATCGGCGTATCGTCGGCTTCCCTCTCTGGCAGCGAAGGCGCTGGAGCGTGAGGACTTTGCTCCGACCGAGCCCCCCGCGGTCACGAAAACGAAACCATGGGAAAGATCGGCTGACCGGACTCCGCGAGAACTGCCCAAGGGGACACGTGTTCCTGGCATTGCCATGGAACCTCTGCCATTGGAGGGGGTCCTCGACCCTGCTTTTCTGTTGGAGAGACCGGATTCCTGGCTGTTGGCAATAGTTCTGATCCCATGGAACATTCTGTCAGGGACCTTGCGTGCCTTGGCAGGCACACTGGACCGCGCGTTTGAACTGTGCCGAGTGCATTTCTGGAGGCTTTTCGCTATCGGCGCGATTCCCTGGATAATCGCCGGGGCGATTGCTCTCATAGGGATCGTGGCAGTAAAGCTCCTGGGCGTAACCCTGAACACGCTGTGGGAGCTGCCCTTATGGATACTGGTGGTGGGCACTCTCGTGTTGATCCCCGCGAGCGTGGTGGCCGGAGCGCTTCTGATATTTCTCCCCCAGGCTGCGCTGATCCACGCTATATCGGAGACGTATCTTGGCAGAGAAGTCCCCATAGCCCAGGCCTATCGCTTCGCATGGACAAGACTCATCCGATTTGTTTTGACGTACTATCTCATGATGTTCGTCGCGTTCGGTCTGGTCATTGCTGCTGCCATAGCCGCGGGGCTAGTGTTGGTTCCTATTATCGTGGGATTGGCATGGACGGGTTCATTGCAGTCAACCGGGTGGGCCATTGTCATGGTATTTGTCGCTTCGGTGGTGTTTGTCTTCCCGTTGGCTTATTGCCTTCCCAAGCTGCTGCTGTTTGACAAAGTGCTTATGATTGAAGACTCCGCATATGCGGACGCACTCAAGAGAAGCTGGAATCTGCTTTCCGGACGCGCTGGCCCGGCATGGTACACCAGTTACTACTGGCTATTCGGCATGCTGCTCCTCGCCTTGATTCCCCTGCAATGGGCCATTTACTTTCTCTTCCAGGGGCCGGCCTTGTTGCTCGTGTATTTGCTTCCCGCTCCCAAGATCGTGGGTACCTATGTCGGCCAGGTTTTGAGCACTTTCGGGAGTCTCTTGACGCGGCTCTACGTGGCCGCTGCCATGGTGTTGTTTTATTACGCTATCCGGAATCGCAAGGAGGGGCATGATCTGATGGCGCTGGTACAGACGGATCGCGAGCCCGGAACAGACTGAACGCACGCGTTCCGCTGGGCTTGCGGCAGCTCTGCACTCCTCTCATACTGTTGTGCGCTCCTTCAGACAGTACCGGCGAGCAGCCGCCATGCCTCCGGAGCGAAGTCAGGCTAGCCGCTCGTAGTGGAGGTATGGCGGCGCTGCCTTCCTTGATTTTGCGCACAAGGGTATAAGCTGGGATGAAGACCCTCTCCCGACGCCTCGGTCACTGTAATTCCTAAAGGTTACCTCATCCCGCCGCACGGTTCTCACTGAAGGCTCTGGGAACTCACTTTTTTGTGCAAAAAAAAACGGTTGAAGCTGAACGGGTTTTTCTTCATAATCCGTTCTTTGGTGCGGCATGACGCACGCGAACAGGAGGAGAAATGGGTAAGAAGAAGGAACAGAAAGAGAAAAAGGAAAAACCGCTGGACCGATGGACCATCAAAGAGTTGCGCGAAGAAGCCCTGAAGATTCAGGGGGTCCAAGGCGTTCACGGTATGAACAAAGATGAATTGCTTGCTGCCTTGAAGGCGGAAAGAGGAATCGTGGAAACCTCGACCAAGAAGAAAGGCGCGAGCCTCCGCGATCTCAAGGCGCGGTTCATCCAAATGAGAACCGCGAGAGACGAGGAGCGAGTCCAGGGCGCGACGCGAGCACGATTGAACATCCTACGGAGACGTTTATCAAGACTGAAAAAGGTCACCAGACGAGCCGCTCGATAGGGGAGGGCACCCTGAACGAAGCAGCGTAAGCCAGACGACCACGTGTTGACCACCTCTTGAAAGGACGCAGAGTGCGACCCAGGCGTCACAAGGTCGTGGGGTGCGGGCGTTCCTCAGGCGGGGGGGCCTGTCGTCTGTCTAGCCGAAAGCGAACGCACGCGGTTTAACAACTCAACTACTCGCATCCCACGGAGCGCTTCCTATAATCCCGATGGATCCAAATCCCCCTGAAACGACCGCGGTAGCAAAACAGCGCCCCAGGAGGATCAGGAAAGTCATCCTGCTGCTCCTCGTGGCGGTGCTTTCGTTCGTCGCGGGGGTGTTCCTCTTTCTGAGAGTTGGGCTTGACGACGATCGATTGGCCCTCGTGTTAGTCTCCCAACTGGAAAGGTCCACGGGCAGGAATGTTTCCCTCGTGTCTGCGCATCTTTCCTGGCTCTCTCCCGGAACGGCACGGCTGTCGTTGAGAGGTCTGGAGGTCCTGGATAGATCCGGGCAGGCGCTCTCGCTACGCGTGCCGAGGGCCACCCTGGAGTTGAATGTGGCGCGAGCGCTCAGTGGCACATGCTACGTGAGCCTCCTGCGCTTGACGGAACCGGTGCTCGGCATTCCCGCTGAACCAGTATCCCGGACCGAGCCGCTGAAAAAAAACCGGCCACACTGCGCGTTCCCTCCGTGGCTCCCTCTTGTGATAAAGCGCCTGGAAATCGGCGGGGGACGCGTGATCCTCACGAGTAAGCCCCACAGATTTCAAGGGAATAGCATTCTGCTGCAAGGTGTCGAAGCGGTAGTCCTTGATGCGACCCCGGGAGCAGTAGGGAGCTTTACGGTAAAGGGCGAGGCACGGCAGGGGCCTGTTGCCGGATCCTTCCATGTTGCGGGCCGGCTGGCCGTGCGGCTCCATGACCACCACATCTGGCGCGGGGAAATCAGCCTCCAGGCCGATCGATGCCCGCTCTTGCCACTTCAAGCCCTCGCTGCGAATTTCAACTCCACTTTGCCGTTTTCCCATGGCGTAGTGGATCTCAAGTGTCACCTCAAGGGAAATTCACAGGACTTCCATCTCAGCGGAGAGGGTGGGCTCTCACAGGTGAGTGTGCTGCCGGGGCGGTACTTCATCAAGGGGGCTACTCTCGATCAGGCCCACATAAGCTTCTCGGCAGCTCGACGGAGCGAGTCGCTTCGCATAGATGTGGCGGAGCTGCATCTTCCCGGGATGACCGTTTCCGCTGAGGCTTCCTTTCAGGATATCAGTTCTCCTGCTGCATCCGTGGCCATTACGGTCCGGCGAGCTGATTGCGATCTGGTAAAATTCTTTCCTCTTGTTCCGTTGAATTTGATGAGTGCGGAGGATCGTTCCCGTTTCGGAGAGGCGGGACTCAACGGTCATGTGGTGATCACTGGGGGCGGTTGGACGGGCAAAGTCACGGACATCATGATTGACCCCTGGCGCCGTGGGAGCCTTGCCCTGGACGCGTATCTGGACAAGGTTTCTGCATTCATTCCCGGAGCTGGCCTGCCGATCAAAAACGCTACGGGAAGGGTCCGGTTGAGCGCGGATGAAGTAGTCTTCAATGGCATCAGCTTCACTCTGGGAACGTCACCCATCGTTCTCAACGGAGGAATAAGTGATCTCCGTTCCACGCCAAAGAGCGATCTGTTCGTGTCCATGACTGCTCAGGCACAGGATCTATCCCCGGTGCTCTCAAACCAGGCTGTGGCGCGGCAACTCGCTCCTTGGGTGAGCTGGATCGAGGAGCCTCATGGCGGGGTGTCCGTCACCCTCGACGTAAAGGGGAATGTCAAGCGGCCGAGCATGAAGGGCCGAGTGGTGCTCGAAAATTTCCAATGTCGTCTGCCAAACTTCCCGCTCGCTCTCAAGAATATCAATGGAAGCCTACGGTTTCGAAGTTCAGATGTCATTTTCTCAGGTCTCAAGGGGGTGGTAGGCGAAAGTCCCGTTGACCTTAGCGGAAAAGTCTCGCCGGACAACCTGACCATCACAGGAGAAGGCAAGCTGAGCCCCTCGGACTTGAAGAAAATAGACGTGCTTCCTTCATGGTGTGCGGTATGGGGAAGCATCCCCGCTACGCTTTCGATGAAGGGCCGAAGCCCCCACACTGAGTTTTCCGCGAGAATGGAACTCAGAGGCGTTGGCCTACGAGCAGGGTCGGTGATGCGCAAGGAGCCGGGTGTCCCGCTGGCGCTGGAGGCTTCGGGGAGTTTTGGACCTGACGGCGTATCTGTGGAAGATGCCTCTGCCATTACCCCAAACGGCAGAGTGTCCGCCAAGGGCAAGGTCGACGGAGAGGGGAAGGCGGTGATTTTCGTCAACCTCCCTCCCAAAGGAATCCCCACGAACGCATTGATTCCTCTCTCAGATCCTGGCCGTGATCTGCAGACCGGAGGTCGAATCGAAGGGGACGCGGTGATCAAGATCGACATTGCTCATCCCAGAGAAGTGTTCGTGGATGCAAATCTCCAATTGAGCCACGTATCGTTGCGGCTCGGCTTCCACAAGCGCGTCGACGGACTCACTGGGACCATGCGCGTGAGGGGCAAATCAATCAGTGCAGCGGTAGAAAGAGCCAAAATCGGCGATTCCGAATTCTCCGGCAGCGTGTCTATCACGGACGTACACCGACCGAAAGTCGACATAC
Source organism: uncultured delta proteobacterium (assembly GCA_963760985.1). Lineage (GTDB taxonomy): Bacteria > Desulfobacterota > Desulfomonilia > Desulfomonilales > Desulfomonilaceae > JACRDG01. The sequence goes on from CAVXFM010000010.1 coordinate 770,778, forward strand.
TCGTGGATTTCTCCTTCTTGGACACCACGGATTTTACCGCTCCTCCGGGCCATGCCAGCCCTATGACCTGGGGAGAATGGATCCGATCCAACCCCGCGATAAGGTTCCTGGCGCGCAGCGTGGGTACGGGGACACTCAAAGCAAACAAGGGAAAAACGTCATCGAGGGCGTTTGCAGACTTCCGCGCACATTTTGAGGACCAGAATGGATTGATTAAAGCGCGGCAGTGGCACATTTCCCTTGCGGATGGAATCGTAAGGGGCGATGCTCAATTTGACATCAGGGCGAACACGACCATGCCTTTTGCTCTGGATTTTCAAGCAGATCACCTCCGCATGGAGCGCATTCTGCTCGCTGATCCGGAGCGGGTACGGTTGCAGGGTGACGTGACTGCCGAAGGACACCTGGAGTGGAAAACCACTTCCAGGAGGGAAAGCCACGGAATCTACAAGACCGGCAAAATAGAAGTCCGCGTTCAGGACGGAGTGATCCATCGATTCGATGCCTTGTCCAAGATCTTTTCGTTTATCAATCTTGGTTCACTCATAAGAGGTCGTTTTCCGGATATTGTGTCCGAGGGCTTGCCGTTTCAGCGGTTAAGTTGGACGATGGATGTGTTTGACGACAAATGGAAGTTTCAGGACGTGAAACTCCTGTCAGACGCCGCCCGTGTGGATGCCTCCGGCATGTATTTCAGCAACCAGGACAGGATTGATTTCAAGGTGGAGGTCTCGCCTCTGGTCGGGCTGGACGCCATTGTGTCGGGCCTTCTCGGCAACCTGGTGACCAAGGACGGCAAGACTCTGAGCACGACGTTCAGCGTACGAGGCTTGCCTGCAACCCCTGACGTCCGGCTGGAACCCTTTGCGAATTTCAGACCCGAACGGAATTGATTTATGGAAAAAGAGCAGACGTTTTCTTTCGGCCGTAACTGGCAATCCTTCTTGAGAAGCATCGATGACGGGCGTGTCTCTATAGCCGAGGCATCCTTGACGGAATTCTTGAACCTGCCCGATCTGCGAGGCAAGAGTTTTCTGGACATAGGCTGCGGCAGTGGACTGTTCTCCTATGCTGCGTGCAGACTGGGAGCAGACCGGATTGTGAGTTTCGACCTGGACCCTTTCAGTGTCGAATGCTGCAAATTCATGCGCAACAAGGTGAGTGAATCCGCGGAATGGGAGATTCTATCCGGGTCGATCCTTGACGAAGGGTTTGTGTCAAACCTGGGGACTTTTGACGTGGTGTACGCGTGGGGCGTGTTGCACCACACCGGGAGAATGTGGGACGCAATCGCAAACGCAGCCCAACTCGTCAATCCCGGTGGTTACCTTTATCTCGCGCTGTACAACAAAATTACGGGCAGGAGCGGGTCCGCGTCGTGGATTCATTCCTTTTGGTTGAAAGTGAAGAGGCTCTACAATGCCAACCCCACGATCGGCGTGTACGTGCTCGAACCGCTCGCCATGTCCGCCTATTTAGCCATGGTGCTGGCCAAGCGAGAAAACCCGGTGACCCACCTGAAAAACTACCGATCGAACCGCGGCATGAGCTGGCATACCGACGCGAGAGATTGGCTGGGCGGGTACCTGTACGAATTCGCGACCGTGGAAGAGGTCTTCACCTACGTCAGGAAGAAGTTTCCTGAGTTCAACCTCCTCAATCTGAAAGCCACCGGTGGCCGAGGCCTGAACTGGTACCTTTTTCAGCGAAAGTAACCTGGGTCGCTCCTTATGCCCCGTGCTCGCCCACGCGGGCTCCGCGTCACGAACCCTTGGTGAAGTACGAGGAAAAGACCAGCCAAAGCCCGAGGGCTGCGGCAAGGGCAAACCCGGCCCACGAGATCACGGGCACGCCAAAGAATTTCGGTTCCAGATGTGCGAGGGCCATAAGAGACGATCCGAGGACTAGCGAGGCAATGACGATGCTCAAGGAAAGTCGCTTCGCCGCGTTCTCCCATACCTGAGCCTGCTCCTTCCAACCGACGTGATCGAGCACAACCCTGAATCGGTTTTCCCTCATGGTGCGGGATAATTCCCGGATGTCCGACGGAAGGCTCCTGAGGAGTCGGACCACATCGTACGCCCCTTCCGTGACTCTACGCATCAGGAACCTCGGCCCGTACGTGGTCAGCACGATTTGGTGCACAAACGGCCGGGCCACGGACACGGAATCGAAGTCAGGATCCAGCGTGCGGCCCACTCCCTCGAGTGTGATCAACGCTTTGGCAACCAGCGCCATGTCAGAAGGGATTCGTATCCGGAATTTACGAATGAGGCCTATCAGATCGTTCATCAGATAATCGAGCCGCAGCCTTTTTAGCGGGATGTTGTAGTAGCGTTCCAGAAGAAGATGGGTTTGCCGCAGAAACCGGGCGCGGTCGATATCCTCGGGGAGTGCCCCCATTTCGGTGAGAATATCCGTTACCACGGTGACGTCCTTGCGCAGCCCCGCTGATACGAGAAGGACGAGATTTTCTCTGAGCAGTCCGTCCAGGCGACCGACCATGCCGCAGTCGAGAAAGCAGACCCTGTCGGCATCCAACACCAGGAGATTCCCCGGGTGAGGATCCCCGTGAAAGAAACCGAACTCCAGAATTTGACGCAGAATCGCCTCCGCGAGCCTCCGAGCGACCAGGGCCTTGTTGACGCCCTGTTCCTGCAGCTTGTCGACAAGCGAGATCTTTACGCCCACCATGTACTCCATCGTAATCACGCGCTCGGAAGTCTGGTCCCAGTACACGGCAGGGAAGGTCACTGCGCCAGTAGGGCCGAACTCAGAACGAAACCGCTCGAGATTTTGCCCCTCCCGCGTGAAATCGAGTTCTTCGGTAACCGCTGCCCGAAACTCTTGCACGATTTGCACCGGACCATACACTTGTGACTCCTGCACGTGCTTTTCGAGCAGCTCCGCGAGCGTGTCGAGAATATCGCAGTCCTGAATTATGGTTTCGCTGATTCCGGGTTTGCGCGTCTTGATGACCACTGGTTCGCCATTCAAAGTAATTGCCGAGTGAACCTGGGCCACCGAGGCAGTAGCCAGGGGCTCCGGATTCACGGAGAGGAAATGTTCGGGGAGCGGACCAAGGTCCTCTTCCAGGACCTGTCGGATCAGTTCAAAGTCAATAGGAGTGACTTCGTCTTGAAGGTGCGCGAGTTCCTCAATCCAGCTCGCGGGCAGGATGTCGGGCCGGGTGGACAACACCTGTCCCAGTTTGACAAACGCCCCTCCCAGCTCTTCCAGCGCATTTCTGAAGCGACGGCCGGGGGTCATGAGGGTGGGGACGGCGTCCTGTACCTGGCGGAGGAACGCTCTTCAAATACTGGGTGAGCCCGGTCCTTTCCACCAGATCGCCAAATCCGTATCGAAAGAATACGGTCAGAATTTCCTGGGCGTGGAACAGATTCCTCACCATCTTCGCGAACAGGCATGAGAACTCCCTTGATGACGACCCATTCTGAGATTGACCGGAGTTCAACAGGCGCGGGCGCAGGTATCGTCATGACACATTCCCGCGGGGTGTTGGCCACATCATTATTCACGAAGGCAAAGAGGAGATCAACCGGCAACCCTGAATCGATGCGAAAACTGGTTTTGTCAAAAGGGAAATCCGGCCTGAGCAGTTATTTTCTGTAATGGTGCAACCACAGGTAAATCGGCTCTGCAGCCCGCCGAGTCCGGCCGCGGCGGTCTCCCCCTTATCCCTCCCCACATCGTGATTTCAAGATATTACCTCGACTCGGTGAACGGTTACTCCTTTCTTCCGCGTTGTTTCCAAGACAGGATCTGAGCTATTGTGTCATTTCATTTTACGTTCCTCTTGAGACGTGGTATTGCTCCTGAGGCGGGAATGATCTAGGCTACCCGTTGTGGCGTGAGTTCAAAAGGAAAAAAGGAGGCCAGTGATGAACAGATCCGAAACCTTGAGAGCCCTCGAGTGGGTGGACCAAGCTGCTCGGGACGGAGATGCGGACCGACTGGCAAAGGCCAAGCAGGCGCTGCAAGACGAACTTGCCTCCAGGAAAAGCTCCAACCCACCGGAAATCGCCTACCGGATGGCTTTTGAGAGCTTCGTGCGGAAACATGCCCGTGAACCCATGGAGGACATCCTCGACATTTCAGCCCCTTAGGATGGCGTTGCATGATCCCGCGTTCCACAGGACGTGTCCCCAAAACGTGGCGTGCTGGCTTCGATGCATTCACCGTTGCCGGAGGGCCGCATGAACTCTACCCTTTGTGAGCTTACATGAGAGAAGTGTTCGGACCTGGAATTATCGGCTGCCTTCTCCTTGCTACGGTTTTCTGTATGCCGGGATGCGTGATGCCTTCCCGCGAATCGCTGAAAGAGCAGGGATGGAATCCCACCACCGCTGCGGGTTCTGCGACTAGCGAGGCAGCAGGGCGAACCGCTCTGATCAAGCCATTCATCCCACCGGGCACGCACGACTCCGCGGGAGAAGGCGCGGTATCGATGGGTTCCGGTTCGAAGACAGATCCCCCTGCCGCTGCTCCGCAGTTGACCGCTGCGCAGGAGGCTCCACCCGCGGAAACCCCGCTGACCGTGCCTCTGCAGCCTACGCCTCGCCCCGTGCGATGGCAGGCGCCACCTGAGCCTCAAGACGGATCGCAGCTGCCCCCTGCCTTACCGGATTCTTCACAAGTCACCCGTGTTCCGGATCGGTCCGCTCCCGATGTGGCACCGCGTAAGGAGGCTCCGGAGAGCTCCCCTGCTGCAGGGCAGGTTTTTCCGCCCCCACCGTCCTCCCGCCCGCGAGCCAACCACTCCGCCAAATCGTCCGGAGGCGCAAACCACCGCACCCGCGCCGCCTGTCAGGCCGGAGCCCCTCGGCCAATCGGCCCAGCTCCACGTGCCAGGGGAAGCAAAATCAGGATCGCGGGAATGGGAGGACCAGAGAGTCAGGGACGCGGCGTTCAAGATTGCAAAAAAGTTCCCTGGTGTGAAAAGAGGGAAGATCTGTTATTCCGTGAAGACCGATGAGTGGTGGATCGTGCTTTACGACGACATGGGCGCGGTCTACGACGTGAAGCAGTTCACCTGGAATAGGGATCAGGAAAAGCTGGAACCGTTTCTCGTTCTTAAGAAGATCGGCAAGAACCGGCTGGAAGAGGAACTGACCGTTCGAGAAGCGGACCGGGCATGTGAGCCGCTCGGCATCCCAAAACCGGGCCTCTGAGAAGGTCGAGCTGTGATAGCCGGCACTGACACGTAGCTCGCTGACGCGCTCCTCGGAGCGATTATCACCACGTATGCGTATCGGAATTGTCTTTCACAAAGATCCTTTTGCGCCCCCCCGCGGCATCGATCTGGTTCGCCTCAGGGCCATTGCCGGGGGATTGATTCAAAGGGGTCTTCACGTTGACATTCTCTCCCCTGTCGCATCCGAAGGCCTTATTGACGGAATCATTCCTGTGCGCAACGCGAGCGTCCTGGAAACCCAAGACGGTCGCTACGACCTGCTCAAGACCTGCTATCATTTCTCCCTCAAACTATTGGGCCGGTACAAAGGGCCGGTGGTTTCACGGATCGTCCGAGTAGTGGACCAGCGTTTGCCCGAACGCGACGAAGCGATCCGGCAGGAATTGCTTCGGTGTCAGGAGCTTATCCGGCAGTGCTCGACGGTTCTCGTTCTGAACAACACGCAGAACCAGGAGCGCTGGCGTACCCTGTACGGTGCCGAACCCCCTATAGTCCTGGTTCCTACCGGTTGTCCGCGAGAGATCCCGCGGTTGGGGGATAACCCTTTTCACGGGCGAGAGCCGGCCATTCTCTTCCTGGGCAGCGTAGCCGCACCGCGCATGGTGCGTCTGCTGAACCACGCGGCATGGTCGCTTAGGGGGGTGGCCCGGGTACACTTGGTCGGACTCAACAAGACTCACCTGTACGGGGGGAACGGGCTTGAACTCGATCCTTCCATAAAGAATCACGGCGAAGTCTGTGAAAAGGACACCTGGGCGTTTGTCGGACATGCCTCAATAGGACTAGCCCTGGCAACAGGGCCTCATCCGTTCGACAATGATGTTTCCAAGATCGTGAACTACTTGAGAGGCGGGTTGCCTGTGCTTTCCGAGGAGCCCATCGTCAATAACGACCTCATCAGGGAGACGGGATTCGGGCTTACCTTTCGACACGACGATGCTGCTGATCTGGTGAGAAAAGCCCGGGAACTCCTCGACGCTCCGCCGCGGACACACGACAAACAGCGCGTGATGCGATTCATGGCTGAAGAACATTCCTGGGACAGACGAGTCGAAACATACGTGAAGCTCTTTGCGCAGATCCTTCGAGAAGAAGACCCTGTGTGAAAACGAGCGCTTCATAAAAAGGTGATCATGATGAAAGTGGTTTCTGGTGCGGCCTCCTTTTTACGCTCTTTTTGGTGTGACTGCGGCCAAAATGAAAACATATCCTCTGAATCTTTTGTGTCTGGCCACGTTTGTCACGCAACGCGCCAATCACGAAGCCGCAGTGGTGGACGGTGAGAACGTGTCTGTGCCAGGACTGGCCGCTCCTCCCGGGGCCGACGCAGACCCCGCGGTCGCGATGCACCAGAACGTACAGAAGATGGTGGACATCCTCCAGAATCCCGATCACGAATTGTGGGCCGAACTGGAACGTCGGATCCTTTCTTCGAAGCCTGATCTGGTTGGCATTACGTGTAATTCCGGCAATATGGACGCGGTGAGACTCATGGTGCAGCGCCTCAAGAGTTTCCACGTGCCCATCATCCTGGGGGGCAGCCATCCTACGGTACTCCCCGAGCAGAGCATCCTCTATAGCGGTGCGGACATGGTCGCGATAGGGGAGGGTGAGCTGACTCTTGCACGGGTAATGGACTGTCTGGAAGGAAACGGGGACCTGTCCCGGATCCCATCCCTTGCGTGGCAGCGCAATGGCAAGGTCGTGGTGAACCCTCAGGGAGAACTCATACGTGACATAAACGACCTGCCTATCCCGGCCCGTTCGTTTGTCAACCGCGCAGAATACTTTGGCGAAGTGATCATGACCGGCCGCGGGTGCCCATTCAACTGCTCGGTACTGCGCGTCGAGAAACATATGGGGCAGGGTGGTGAGGCTGCGTTCGACCGCGTCCGTCATCACGGAACTCGAGGAACTCAGGGCTCAGGCGGAAGCGGATGGGGAGGTCTCCAGACCGGGAAAATGGGTGGCGAAGGTGGTGGATGACACGTTCACCGTGAGCCGCAAGCGCACCATGGATATCCTCCAGCAGATCATCGACCGAGGACTGAACTGCTATGAGTTCACAGGAGGGGTCAGAGCGGACACTCTCGACGAAATCCTCGTCAGCAAGATGGCCGAGGCGAATTTCCGGCGCGTTACGCTGGGCGTGGAAAGTGGAAGCCCCAAGATCCTCAAGCTGATACGCAAGGGCGAGACCAACGAAGACGTGAAACGCGCGGTGGGGCTCCTCCGCAACGCGGGAATCCACACCCACGCATTCTTCATGATCGGCCTGCCCGAAGAGACACTGGAGGATATCGAACTCTCCAAAAGACTCATCAGGGAGGTCAGACCTGATCACGTGGAAATCAACATGGTCACGCCGTACCCGGGCACAGACCTCTTCGGCAAACTTATCCCCGAGAATCCTTTGAAAATCGATCGTTGGTACCGCTGGTTCCATCAGGGGATGGCTACCCATTCCGAGAGGCTGGGATATGACCTCGATCGCGCGGTACGAGGATTTTCTCCGATTCGCGAGCGACTACAATGCGGGAAAGACGGGGTGACGGGCATGCGCCGCCCCACTGCGCGGCGCTCGCGGCAAGCCTATTCTTGCGCCAGAAACGTCTTCAGACAGCCAAGCCCTTGAAACCCTACTGAAAGGAGCACGGTCATGAAGGTCTTTTCCCGACGATTATCTCTGACCTATGCGGCCGGGAGTGTGGGAGCGTTCTTGAACAGTCTGGCCATATGGTTGTGCGGGGTCGCGGGAATTACCTCTGCCCTGGGGGTGCATATTGCACCGGCGCTGACCAAGACTTTCTTGTACCCGCGCTTGGTCTGGGGAGGGCTGTGGGGATTTCTGTTTCTCATGCCTTTCTTCCGCAAATCCCCGCTGTTCCGCGGACTCATATACAGCATTCCACCCACATTGGTTCAGCTCTTTGTCGTATTTCCCCATCACCTGGGACAGGGCTCGATGGGGCTTGGCTTGGGCCGGTTGACTCCGTTGCTTGTGGTGATTTTCAACGCCATATGGGGCGTTACCGCTTCGGTACTGGCTTGCCTTCACCACGGACGCGAAGGGCAGGAAACCACCCGAGCAATGAGCGTCGGCCCGCTTTCTGCCCGGCAAGTTTGTTTCCACGCGGTCAACAACAACTGGTTTTCCGTGTGACAGAAGAACCGGGACCGCAGTCACTACCGGCTTCATCTTCGATGACGCAGCAGCACCCGGACCCGCTCCGACCCAGCGCTGCGTTGATGACCGCGGCTGCGCACCCGACTCCGGCTTTCACGGTGATGGCCTCAACAGGGCAATTCCGACTGCACGCTCCGCATTCCATACACGCGTCCAGGTCTTGAATCCGCACCTTTCCGTTTTCCTTGGCCAGGACCGCCTGAGGACAAACCTCCAGGCACGCTCCACAGCCGGTGCACTTTTCTGCATCCAGTCGCAGGGTGGTTACACCTTTGAGATACATAAACGAACGGGCCATGACGGCCTCCTTATGCGACAAATCTGGAATAGAGCCACATCGCCAATCCGGCAACTGCCGCGGCAATCTGGCAGGGCACCGCGTAGCGCATTTCCTTGCGCACGCCCGACAACGACGTATAGGTGGAAGCCCCGGTAAAGTTCATGGCCAAATAGCTGGCGATCGCCAACATCACGAGGCACCACGCGGCAATTTCGACAATCCCGGGGAAATGGCCCCAACCAACTCGTGCCATGGCTGCGAGCAATGCCACGGCCGCGAGACCCGGAGGCAGGCCCTTGACGGAAAAGGCCCTGCCAGGCAACCACGGCAGCAGTATTGGCGTGAGAATCGCGCCTGCCACGACGGCCGCGAGCAAGGCCAGCACGGCAAAGAGACCGTAATGCATCGCGTTTGCCCAGTACGGTCCGGGGCCTCCCAGACCTCCCAGCAAGAACAACACCGGCGCAAGAAATACACACGCTTTCAACGCTGCCACAAGCTCCACAGGTATCAGAACAGCTCTTTCTCCCATGGTAAACGTCTTGAGACGCATTTCAGGGGTGGCCTTGAGTCCTGAATCCATGAATGCCGGAATGTCCTCCGCGCTGATCGGCCCATACACCACGCGAAATCCGGACTGCCGTCTCACCGTGTGGGCAGCAACGCCCGGAGCAGCCAGTTGCGGCAAGATAAGGGTTCGCTGTTGCGTGGCCTCCGCGAGACCGCTCACCCGAATGCGCTCAACCAGTTCCTGAGTGCCGAAAGTCCTTTTTCCCGCGGCGCACCACACATTGATCCCCTGTGTGTCCAGCACAAGAATCCACGCGGATCTGTCGTGGAGACTGCTGCGCACACAATCGAAACTCATTTTGTAATTGGCCGTGACAAGGCCCGGTGAGTGCGGATCGGGCGCCCCCACCGCGTACAGGCCGGGGTCGACCGTATAATGCATGCGGCCCACGCCCCACCTGGCCTTAAACGTTCCCCAGTGGTCCGGTCTCGTCAATATCGTGGAGACCTTGGGCACATCCCCCGCGGGAGTGCGCACGAACCCCTGCACAAACGGCTGATCACCTCGCGGAAGACTCACCTGAGTCTGCATCTTGGGCGCTCAGCACTTTTTCTCGGCATTGCCGGACACTGCAGTGCGGGTCGGAAGAGGCTCGCCGGAGGTGCGCTCGATCGACGGCCTGCCTGGTTCTTCTGAGAAATTCACCATGGTTACGTCATCTCCATTACTGCGATGGTGCTCGCAAGAGACTTCATGACTGCCGGGGGTTGCGGAGAGTCAATTCGAATTTCTGCTCTTGTATTCTCTGTCCCCATTGATCGACTTCATGTTCCTCTGTGAGGACAAATCCTTCTCGTTCGTACAGCCCGCGAGCTGTCTCGAGCCCTCTGAAAGTCCACAGGAATGCCTTTGGATGGCCCACCTCCCTGCAGAAGTTGGCCGCACGGCTCACCAGCGAGCTGCCGATCCTGTGTCCGTGGACTGCAGGGTCCACGATGAGCCAGCGCAATCGAGCCCCCTCCGTGGCTGCCAGATGCCCGTCTATCGCCACCGCACCTGCGAGCCTGCCTTGTACCCGCGCGGTCCAAAAGCCATCGGAACTCGGGTCGAAACGGCTGAGGAACTCGGCGAGCTCGCGAGCCACTTGTGTCTCGAACGAAATGTCAAAACCCCAGTTGTCATGGTAATAGGTCGCGTGGAATTCGACGATCCTTCCTATGGCTCCGGGATAATACCCGCCCCATACCACGTGATGGTTTTCCCTAGTCATTGCCTGCAACCCTTTCACCGACTGAAGAACGAGAGACCCGGACGCGGGCTTCACCAATCAGCCCCCTTTGCTGTAACGGTTGAGAAGCCGGATGAGTTCCCCCGCGCTGCGGGAAATGTGTCCCTTGCCTTTGAAAAAGATATCGATGATGGACAGGTCAGATCCATAGTACGCCTCGTTAGCCTCCCAGTCAGGCTCTATCATACTCCCCTTGATGGAAACGCCGGCAAAAATTCCTTTGGCCCTTGAGTATGACAAAATGCCCGCGGTCAGACCGATGTCCGTCGAAGCGGATGCGTCTCGTCCCACCGGGCCGGCTGCTACGGATGCGTCTGCTCCCAGGGTGAGTCGATCGCGAAAAAGGCTCTTGAGTCCTACATCGGTCATGACCAATAGTACCAGATCCGTGGACTGAACCCCTATCTGCCAGCCAAAACTTCCGCCCATGAGCGTAATGAATGCAGGGGGCCCCCATCCAGCAGCGGTGAGGTGTTTGCGGAGGATCACCCCTTTGCCGTAATGACCGCCAACTCCGAACCCCGCCTTCAATACCGAGGGGAAAATAATGATTCCTCGGCTTCGCCTCAGCAGGTCGCACGGAATGTTCCCGTCAGGCGCTTCGAGCATTTCTCGCATGACGCGAGCGCAGTCGGCAAGTCGGTTTTCCAGCACCAGAGGAGGCGCAGCGAAAGAGGTTCCCGTCAGGCCGCACAGAGAGATAGCCACCATTCCCAGCGCTGCAAGACGCCATAGTACCAGGTGTCCTTTCGAGGCGTAACGCGTGGTCGAAGCACCTTCTTTCAGACAGAGTGTCCCCAAGGTCCTCGGCCAGAATTTCCATCCAATTGCTGCGAGGGCCCGAATGCGTAAGGGTCCTTTGTTCATGCTGCCTCCTGCCCCATGGTTCCTCATGGCGGCGTGCTCAATGCCAATAGCGAGGTACTTATAGTCTCATCGCTCAGCTTCTTCAAGGGTGCCTATGCGCACCCTGCCGAACACTGAAAAGGCTCTTTTACCTTGACACACACCGTAACTCTGTCTATGTGAAGTGATACACTTGCAGTGAAGTCACTACGTCTGAACTCCGAGGGGTGCGCGATGAAAAAGATTGCCTTGATGACGGTGTCCTTGGTCGCTGCCGCCGTCCTGTTGATAGGACCGTTCGCAGCGGCTCAAGGGCCGGTCAAAGTGGGAGTGGTCCTGCCCTTGACCGGCGAGGAGGCCAAATTCGGTGAGATCGAGAGAAACTCCTTCCTGATGGCGCTTGAGGAGATCAACAAAGCCGGTGGTGTCAACGGCAAGCCGATTGAACTCCTCATCGAGGACGACACGGGTAAACCCGATGTCGGACGTTCCGCGGTTGAGAAACTGATCTCCCGTGACAAAGTCCTGGTCATCACAGGAGGATATTCGTCGTCGGTGACCTACGCGGTGTGTGCGGTGGCTCAGCAGCGCAAGATTCCCTTCCTTGTGACGACCGGTTCCGCTGACAAAATCACGGAACAGGGGTGGGATTATGTGTTCCGCATCAACCCCCCTGTGAGCGAATACCCCAAGGCCCTGATGAGCTTTCTGGCCGATGTGGCCAAGCCGAAAACAGTCGCCATCCTTCACGAAAACACCCTGTTCGGGCAATCCGGCTCGAAGAAGTTCGCAGGCTCGGTAGAGGCAGCGGGTATCAAGGTGATCATGAAGGAGGGATATGAAAAGGGAGCTGTCGACTTCAAACCGTTGCTCATCAAAGTAAAGGCAGCAAAACCCGATCTCGTGTACATGATTTCCTACGTCATGGACGCAGCGCTCCTCATGCGCCAGTCCAAGGAACTGGACTTCAACCCGAAACTGTTCGTGGGCGGAGGAGCAGGATTCACGCTTCCCGAATTCGCCCAGAACGCAGGCAGTGCCTCGGAAAACGTGTTCTCCGCTGCTCTGTGGACGCCTAGTGTGCCATATGCCGGTGCCAAGGAGTATTTTGAGAAGTACAAAGCCAAATACGGTACGCCCACGGAATATCACGGAGCCGAGGCGTATGCTTCGATGTACGTGGTGGCTGACGCGCTGAAACGTGCCAAGGAGATGACACCCAAGGGTGTCCGTGAGGCGCTGGTCTCTACAGACATGAAAACAGCTTTCGGGCCTGTCAAGTTCATTTCCTACGCGAAGAAGAAACAGCAGAACTCCCTTCCCACTTACCTGGTGCAGTGGCAGAAGGGCGTGCTGAAAACCGTGTGGCCCAAGGATCGCGCGACCGCTCCGTACGTGTACCCGATTCCTCCGTGGTCCAAGTAACCATTTTTCCCTGACAGCGGGCCGAGACCGGCCTGCTGTCTTCGGCGCGGTGCATCGACTGCGCGACAGGGCGTCTCCGCCGAAAGACCGGGACAGGGATGGATGTATTTCTGCAAACACTTGTGGCCGGCGTGCTGAAGGGAGGGCTTTATGCCCTCATTGGCCTGGGCATGACGCTGATCATGGGAGTGATGGGCATCATCAACCTTGCACACGGGCAAATGATGATGGTGGCCATGGACCGTAACGTACGTGCTGTTTCACTATTTGGGCATCGATCCTTACATCACGCTGCTGGTTTCCGTGCCGTTCCTATTCTGTATGGGAGTGCTCATCCAGCGATATCTGCTCAACCCGCTCATGTTGGTGGACAGTATCCTCCCCGAGAACCAGGTCCTTATGACCGTAGGCATCGGAATGGTGTTGACCGAGGTGGTCAGGTTCATTTTCTCCTCGAATTATCTGTCCGCGCGGACGACCTACTCGTCAGACGTGATCATGATTGGCGGAATATCGTTCTCCGTGGCTCTGGTCATTGCTTTTATCCTGGCATGTCTGCTGACGCTCGGTCTTTTCTTGTTTCTCATCAAGACCGACCTTGGCCGTTCGATCCGGGCCGTGGCACAGGACGGAGAGGCGGCCCAGCTCATGGGGATCAACGCGGAAAAGATCAAGATGATCACCATGGGCATAGGCGCAGGCTTGGTGGCTGCAGCGGGAACGCTTCTCCTTCCGATCTATTACCTGTTTCCCGACATTGGCGGCCCGTTTACTCGCCGTGCTTTTGTCATCACCATCCTAGGGGGGCTGGGGTCCACGGTAGGGGCCATATTCGGCGGAGTGACTCTAGGGTTGGCAGAAGCTTTCGGAGCCACGTACATCGGCATGGAGTGGGAGGAAATGATCGGGATGATCATCTTCCTGCTGGTGTTGCTGTTCCTTCCCGGCGGTTTTAAACGCCTGACCAAGGTATAAGTCTCATGAAGGAATATTCGGCTCCAGTGGCGTTCCTCGTTGTTTTTGCGCTGTTTCCGTGGGTGGTTCGCGATCCATACTATCAGCATCTGATGATCCTCGTGCTGCTGTGGGTGGCCATAGGAACCGGTTGGAACCTGATTTCCGGATATGCGGGCCAGGTGTTGTTCGGGGCAGCGGCCTTTTTCGGTACTGGCGCGTATACCGCGGCATTGCTTGCGCACAAGCTTGAAATATCAGCCTGGTGGGGGCTTCCACTGGGCGGTCTGTTTGCAATGATCCTGGCATTGCCTTTTGGTTGGATTTGCTTCCGTCTGCGAGGACCCTATTTTGCTCTTGCCACGTTGGCGTTGAACGAAATCATGCGTCACATTGCCACCATATGGGAATCCTTGACCGAAGGCATGGTGGGCATCCTCGTGATGCAGACGTTTGTCTCCAAAATGCCGTACTATTACATCGCTCTGGGCATAGCGGTCGGGTCGCTCGTGGTGATCGAACTCATTGTCAAAGCCAGATGGGGCTATTACTTTGTGTCCATCCGGGAGGACCAGGACGCGGCAGAAAGCATGGGCATCAACACCACGTACTACAAAATGGTGGCTTTGTGTATTGCCTCATGCATGATGGGCCTGACCGGCGCGCTGTACACCAACTACATGGGGTTCGTGGATCCCAAGGTGGTCTTTTCTTTGCACGACATCTCCATCATGGCGATTCTGGTGGGTATTGTGGGCGGAGTGGGCACGGTATATGGCCCAGCGGTCGGTGCGTTCATCATGGTGATGGTCGGGGAGATCGTCCGGAGCGGAGGATTTGGCATGCTGGCCAAGTTGAGCGCGGCCACCGGATCTCCGTTTGTGGACAAAATGACCAGGATTGTCAGCGAAGCGCATGTGTTGACGTTCGGGTTGCTGGTCGTGTTCGTCATCCTTTTCTTGCCCAACGGTGTGGTGGGAGACTGGGCTGGCGTGAAGAAGAAGCTCTTATTCTGGAAACGGGAAGCAGCGGTTTGAGGCGAAGAATGGCCTTTTTCGAAACCAAGTACATTACCAAATTCTTCGGAGGACTAGCCGCGGTCAACGCGGTTTCCTTCGCAGTACAACAAGGCGAAATCTACGGTTTGATAGGACCCAACGGTTCGGGTAAGACTACGATTTTCAATCTGATCAATGGGTACCATCCGCTCACGAAAGGCGAGATCTTTTTCGAGGACCGGCAGATCTCGGGCATGAAAACGCATCGCATCTGCCAGGCAGGCGTAGGCAGGACCTTCCAGGTGGTGAAACCCCTGAAGAGGCTTACTGTGCTGGACAACGTGATCGCTTCCGCGTTCTTGCGCGTACGGCACAAACGCGACGCGGTGCGAGTGGCTGAGGAGACCATAGAGTTCTGCGACCTCACTGCTTATCGGGACAAGTTAGCCAAGAGTCTCCCCATCGCTTCCCGTAAGCGCCTGGAAATCACGCGAGCACTGGCCACCAAACCAAAATTGCTGCTTTTGGACGAGACCGCAGCGGGCCTCAATCCATCCGAGGTTGAGCAAGCCATTGAGCTTATTAAGAAGATAAACGCTTCGGGCGTAACCATCATCATTGTCGAGCACATCATGAGGGTGATCATGAGCATCTCCCACCGTATCCTGGCGATCAACCACGGCACCGTGATCGCGGAAGGCACACCTGGCGAGGTGGCTTCCCATCCGGAGGTCATCGCCGCGTATCTCGGAGAGGAACACCGTGCTTAGCGCTGAGGGACTAGACGTATTTTACGGCGATCTTCAGGTGCTGTGGAACGTCTCTTTTGAGGTCAGACGAGGGGAGATCGTCGTGCTTGTGGGAGCCAACGGCGCGGGAAAATCCACCACGCTCAAGACCGTTTCCTCGCTCTTGAAACCTCACCGGGGCACGGTGACGTTTGAGGGCCACCGAATCGACCTCCAGCCGTCCCACAAGATCATCGAATACGGATTGGCGCACGTCCCTGAAGGGAGGCGTCTGTTTCCCGAGATGACGGTGGAGGAGAACCTCGTCATAGGGTCTCTCACGCGGGAGGCAAAGGCCAAGCGCAACGAGACCATCAAGTGGGTGTACGAGCTGTTCCCTCGGCTTCTGGAGCGTCGGAAACAAGCGGCAGGCACGCTTTCCGGCGGGGAGCAGCAGATGCTGGCCATTGGCCGCGGTCTGATGTCGTTACCAAAGCTGCTGATGTTCGATGAACCGTCACTGGGGCTTGCGCCGATTCTGGTCTCGGAAATCTTCAGGATCGTGAAGATGATCAACGAGCAGGGCGTGACGGTGCTCCTGGTCGAACAGAACGTCCGACACACGCTGGCCATGTGCGACCGCGCATACGTGTTGGAAAACGGGCGTGTCACCCTTGCCGGCACAGGCCAGGAATTCCTTAACAACGAGAAAATCAAGGAAGCGTACCTGGGCATGTGACACGGTTGCACACAGTGCGTGGTCAGCAGCGAAGCCGGTCAGAATTCTATGCCCTTCTGAGCTGCGATACCTTGCTGATACGGGTGTTTAACCTCCCGCACCTCAGTGACGAGATCTGCCGCTTCCACGAGCGACTCCGGAGCATCTCTGCCCGTGACGAGCACGTGGAGTCCTTCGGGGCGATTCTTGAGGAAACTCACGATCTCTTCTTCAGGGACCATCCGGTATTTCATAAGGTAGGTCAATTCATCCAGGACGACCAGCCGGAATTTGCCTGAGCCGATTATCTCTTTGGCCACATCCCACGCTTTCTTGGCCGCTTCGACGTGTTCCTCCTTGTCCCGATCGTTCCAGGTGAACCCTATTCCCAGGACGTGGACTTCCAACAGGTCCTCGAAACGCTTCGCGGACTCAAGTTCGCCATATTTCCACGTTCCCTTGATGAACTGAATCAGGCACACTTGGAAGCCGTGCCCCAACGCGCGAAAGATCAATCCGAGCGCGGCAGTGGTCTTGCCTTTGCCGTTGCCCGTGTTGACCATGAGAAGCCCTTTTTTCAAGACTATCCTCCTGGTGGAATCAAGAATTCGGCAGGGTGAGGACGCAGGTGCGCATCGTATGAAGTGTCACGCGGCCTTTCAGGATTGTCAAACAAAACTTGAGTCCTTACCTTTGCCGCGGTTGCCCTTGAAGACCGTTCGTCTGCGGAAACGGCTCGCTTGACTTCCCCAAGGCTCTTTCCCGTGTGCTCCCGGAAGTTTAGTCCCGCATGCGAAAAGGCTTGGGAAACCTCTACGGTTGCTCATGAGGAGAAAGGGACCGCTCAGGGCTGCGAGACATGTCCTGTTCAACAAGCCGAGCATTGTAGGCAAAGAAACAGAAGACATGGTAATCAAGGGCTATTCTTCATACAGGCAGAGGAATACAAAGGCAGCAGCTCTCATCATTTTGTACATCGCGTGGGCTGTCAGACAAAGATAAGGGAAATATCAAGGTCCTTTCAGGCCGAACTTTCGCTCTACATGGTGAGGACTGCGCTGAGTCGAGCAAAGATTGCACGGCGGTTTCGCGCAAAAAAAAAGCAATCCAAATAAGGAGGATTGCTAAGAGGGTATGGTTTTTTGTCGTTGTCGACCATAGATAGAGCAAGGGGCGTGCCAACATGGGTGAGGGATGAGATAACAGTATGTTACGCTTAATCGGCCTCGCGACCTACGCGAAAAAGGGGGAAATTTTCGCGCACCTTGGCCCCGCGATTCGCTAAGTGGGAAAAATTTACGCATGGGACCGCGGCCGGCGAAACGCAGGCATGTGCGAAAAGAGAGGGTGATCCAACCCAAGCATCCAAGTTCAGAGGATATTCCTCCGACCGCGCTGCCCAACAGGCGTGCGCTGTTCCGTTCAGAGGTGGGAGACAATCCAGCCCATCTAAGCCCCTTGCGAAAGGCAGCCCGGATCGCCTTCGCGGGTGCGGCTCTTGGCTTTCCCCGTAGAGCTCTCCTGGTGAAGAGGAGATGTGGCACCGCTTCGAGCACCCATTCCTGAGCACAACAGCGCCATACCGGCTTCTCATGCCGATTCGCTTTCACATGCTTCATTTGGTTTCCGCGGGGGATCTCCGTGGGTACGAACGCTGCAAGGACCCATAATCATTTCGCTTAGGGGACTCCGAGTCCTACGGTCTTGCTCATGTGAAAGGGAATCGAGATTACCTCCTGCTACCCTGTGGGAAGACTCCCACGTGAGAGACTGCGAAAAAAGTATCCGCGCGGTCCGGCAGGGAAGTGAACGAGGGAGGTGAACGAACTCTGTGGTGTCATCGGAACCATGGTGAGTGAGCCATCTGGCTCCGGGAGGGTTTTCGGCGAGAGCGTCCTTTGATGGCAACAGGGCTGGCGAGACCGCACATGCGCGTGCGGGTACGGCGGTGACAAGATCCCGTTCGCCTATTCCGCGTCCCTTTTCCTTTTAAGCAGGGCTACCAAAGCCCCGCATTCGGGGCACCTTTCATATTCCCTCGTCTGGTAAATGCCGCACACAGGGCACTCCCAGCTAAGATCAAGCTCTTCCTCCTGGTCTTTGGAGGAGGGGCGCTCGTCTCCAAACTTCAACAACGTGCCTCTCGGCGCAATCTCAACGGTTTCGTCGAAGGAGGGCATGCGGCGATCGAATTCGGCTTGTTCCATCAATCCTGCTTTCACCAGATGATCGAACAGGCTCTGTAATCCCTTGGCCGACAGGCGATATTTTTCCATAAGATCGAAGTCGTGCATCCCTGATCGCACGTCGCGAACAGCCCCAGCAGGGTTGATCAGCGCCCCCTTCTTGTCGGGTTGCTTTGAGGGCTCGGCAAGGGACGCACCCTCAGATCCGGGTGTCCGCTGTTCGATCTCGGTCGGGGTGATGAGCTCTTTTTCCAGGAGCTTCTGGAAAAGGCTTTGGAGTCCCTTTGCTGACAGATGGTATTTTTGCATAAGCGCTGCGTCGTCCATCCCGGAACGGATGTCACGCAATACTTCGCCTACGGCTATTCTGGGTTTTTCTCCCATGGCTCCTCCCTGACCCGGGAACCGCTGCGTGGCCCCTCGCGTCGAGGTATTCTAGTATACCGGAAAAGCGCGGAGCCTGCGCGGAATTCTGTGTGAATCCACAGGGACGCGTGCCTAATGACAACTCTGCGGCATTTCCGTGAAAAGGCGTGCGGCTGAGGCCAGGTCGACTTTCAGGTGCTCGCCGGCACAATCCAGCACATGGCCGCCGGCCTGTTTGTCCGCGGTGATGAAATGAAAACGGTACCCTGCGACGTTGACTCCACCCAGGTACCCAGGGAAACGAAAACCGACGAGCGTGCCCCGGATGTTGCGCAAATCGAACTCAACTTGATGCTTGAGCGCGTTCACCAAGTCAGGATACGGTTTGTCCTGACGCGGGACACTGCGCACGTGGGCCCGAAGGAAGTTCCCCTCTATTTTGATGGCACAGGGCAGGTCCTTACAGGGGACCAATTGTTCAAGAGCGGTCTCGAGTTCATGCAAGGAGTGCGCTTTGGCAATGGAAGCGCTCGCTTCGGGTTTGAAAAACGTCACCAGGGCAAAGGGCGTCGTGTCTGCATCCGGAATGGGGTAAGCCTTCCCATCGACCCGTATCTGGAAGAACCGGCCGTCAACAGCCACCATTTCTCCGTTGAGCCCGTCCACGGTTCCCATACCGAAATCACCGTGTTTCTTCAGGTCCCGGTAGGTAACGTACCCGGTGTAAAGGCCCTTTTTCAGGGCCGTTATGGTAGACACTTGATAGAAGAGTTCCGCGGGAGGCTGGGCCAACAGATCCTGATGGCCCACGCAGCTGAGGAGCACAATCAGAGCGAGAAGTAAGACGCGTTTCATGCCAACACCTTTGTTTCTGGATAACATAAACTGAACGTCGTGGAGAATGACAGCGTGAACAGTTCCTCCCAGAGCCAGGTTTCACCGGACGACCAACGATCGCCGTATCACACGCTTCAGCATGCTCACGAACAGGGGAAGGATTATATCATGTTCTCTTTCATTCCGACCCATCGTTGCGGGGCAGGGTGTACCACGGGGTCTCAAGCGCACGTGACGAGTCCTAAGGTCTTGGCATTTCCTATCACGGGACGAGCCCGGGGACAATCAGTGGGGCTGGGGACATGGGCGTTATCTGCGCCAGGACACGGGGAGGAGATGCCAAGGTGAATGTTGGGCCATCAATCTGATGGGACGTAGCAACGGCAATAGAAAATACAGCCAAGGGGGAAGTTTGCTGGACCCGAAGTCCACGGCATCGGGAAACACGATCCGTCGACCGCAAAGCCGAATCTTGGCCTCCCACGATTCGCTCACCATCAAGTGAAAAGAGAAACTGCGGCGGAGTTCCGAAAGATTGGGGGGTGCAGAGAAGATACGGTCGATCACGAGTTCCGTGATTTTGCCGACCCCTGGATAGCGTATGGCCTTCCCCGCGATTTCAGGCGGAAGGGATGCATCCAGCAGGATCCCCGCAAGGGCCAACCCCAGGAACAGTATGCGTCGACACTGAAGCTGAAAGGCCTGCTCAACCAGCAAATCCCAATCAAGATCCGGGTACCGATGAATCGTCTGTGCTACGTTGCTGATCCAGCACAGCCGGTCCCAGCGATGATTAGCCCCGTGAAGGCACAGGTACAAGAGAGAGTCTTCCGGTCCGAGACTTCGTAAGTGCCTTCCTTCCACCGGAACCTCGGTCAGCCGTTTCCAGACGGTCTCGTCACAGAAGTGCCGGAATCGCTTTCCCGGTTCCAAAGACCAATGCAGTTCAACCACTGTCCCGAGGCCAGGGGAAATTAACTGGAAATCTTTTTGATATCTGATGAGCGCATCTTCAGCTTCTCTCGTGAGACCGAAACTGTTGACGTATCCCATTGAGGTGAATAAATGCTTGGCCCTCAGGACGTCTTGTCGATGCACCAAGATGTCCAGATCGCCGAATTGTCGAAGGGACAAGTTGCCGTATGCACTGGCAGCGAGTACCGGCCCTTTGAGGGGCACGGACGGAATCCCTTGGCTCTCCAGGAGGTCAACCACCTCGAGTAAGGTCCTGGCAAACCGGAGATTCCTGCTCGCATTGCCAAGATATCTCATTTGAAGCGACTCAAGAAAGTGCGTGGGAACCTTTTCCTGATCCGCACCGTTGAGGCTACGATACAGGATCGGCATGACCCCATGATCGTGTGCGATGTCAAGGAGATATGTCCAGTCCATCTGCTGGCGGAGCAGGTCCCGGATGAGCGTCTTGACTTCCGAACCCGGGGCGGTACTTGCACAGCACCGCAGTAACCGCTGTTCAGGTTTTACAAATATTGCATCCCATCGACTCAGGTCGGTACTCACCCAGGGTCTCCCTGTCGCCATATCGATCCGTCCACAGCCTAGGGCGACGCGCCAAAATTGTCAATTGCTGCGGCAGGTTCGCTCGTGCGCGCAGAACCTTCGAGGCCGCGTTGCGGTAACCCGCAGCATAGGTGCTGCTTATCCGAGGCCGCTCAGGAATTGTCGGTGATACCCGGACATTGTGATATAAGTCATGCCATGAATTCAATTGATTTGTTGAAAAAGAAGCTGAGCACATTCTTGCTCATCCGTCTTGCGCTTCGGCATGTGTGGCGGAGCGGGCCTGCTCTGATGGTGGGCACGAGTTTTCTTCTTCTTTTTCAAGGTCTTCTGCCGCTGCTCATGCTCTATTTGACGAAAGTGGTCGTGGACGCGATTACCTCAGGAGTGTCGTCACCGGACAAAACAGCCGCGTTCAAGAACGTGCTCTGGGCGATCTCTCTGCTGCAGGCACAGGCGTGCTCAGTGCCGTCTTGTCGTCAGTGGGTGCGATTGTCAAGGAACTTCAACAAATTGCCTTTCAGGACCATATGCAGGACATCATCCTGAAGCGTTCGGTTGAATTGGACCTCGAATACTACGAGAATTCGACCTATTACGACGCATTACATCGGGCGCAACAAGGAGGAGCGCATCGGCCCGTCACCATTGTGCACCGCCTCGTGGAAATCGCTCAAAACCTCATCTCCTTGGTGGCCGTCGCCACGCTGCTTCTCACGCTGCACTGGGCGGTGGGCGTGTTTCTCATCGCCGCGACCATCCCGGGCGTGTTGGTGCGGGTGAAATACTCGGAGAAGTTTTACACTTGGTTGCGTAAACGGGGTCCAGCCGAAAGACTGGCGTCATACTTTCAGTTCTTGGTGTCTACCGCACCCGCGGCCAAAGAAGTCCGGATCTTCGGATTGGGGCCTTTCTTAATAGGACGTTATCGCGATCTTCGTCTCCAGCTTCGCCATGAGAAAGTCCGGATGACGGCTGCTCTTTTGCTGTGGGAACTCCTCACACAGGGAGCGGGAGCGGTAGGAATGCTCTGCGTGTTTGCGTTTCTCTCTCTTGAGGTGATCAAAGGTCAGATGGGCCTCGGCGACCTCGTGATGTATTATCAGGGGATCCAACGCGGTATCGGTTTTCTGCGAACCATTTTGGGCAGTCTGACGAGCCTCTATGAAGATTGCCTGTTCCTTTCGTATTTGTCCGAGTTCTTGGAACTGAAGAATAACATCGTCGAGCCCGTCTCACCGGCGCCTATGCCGCGTCCCATACGTGAAGGAATTGTGTTCGATGGGGTTGGCTTCCATTACACGGGTGACGAGCGGATGGTGCTCAAGGACGTGTCAATGACGATCAGAGCCGGTGAAACGGTGGCGCTCGTCGGTGAAAACGGAGTGGGCAAAACTACCCTGATCAAACTGCTGTGCCGTTTGTACGATCCCACGCATGGGACCATTTCCATCGACGGCATTGACCTGCGGCAGTTCTCCACCGGCGCACTGAGGCGGGAGATTTGCCCGATTTTTCAGGATTACCTGCAGTTCTCTCTCTCGGTGGAGGAAAATATCCGGCTTGGAGACGTCGAAGCGCCGGCCGATCCGAGCAGGATCGTTCAGGCCGCACGCATGACCGGTGCTGAGGAGTTCATACACAAGCTTCCCCACGCATACGAAACCCAACTCGGTCGCATGTTCGAAGGAGGCGCGGAACTGAGCCTCGGTCAATGGCAAAGGCTGGCATTGGCCAGGGCGCTTTTCAGAAACGGGCAAATTATAGTGCTCGATGAGCCGACCAGCTCCCAGGACGCACGGTCAGAATACGAGTTCTTTGAGAATTTTCGTGCCTTGGCCAACGGGAGGATTGCCGTGATTATCAGCCATCGATTCTCCACGGTACGAATGGCTGACCGCATCTATGTGCTCCATGATGGCACCATAACGGAAAGTGGGTCCCACGAAGAGCTGATGGCCATGCAAGGAACGTATGCAGGTTTGTTCAACCTTCAGGCCAGAGCTTGGCAATAAGTTGCCCTTGAGGGGAATCAATTCAACTGGGCGAATTGATTCTGAAGTTCTGAAGATGTAGAATGAACTGGCTCTTACTGTGGCTCTCTGGCTCTTTTCAGCCACATCGCAATGCCAATCCGGGTTAATCTCTGCACATCTCTTGCTCGGAATTCTTGACTTTTTTTGCAGCGTGCCTTAGGAATGGTTTTATAGAGGAGCGCTTCAAGAACGATCTCCACCCTTGGCCGCTCTCTCTCAAGAATCGCCCGAAAGGTGGCAATAACGCACTTTTTGTGGGGCAAACGAAGTTTCGAGATGGCGCTGCTCGGGCAATCATTTTCAATGATGTGCAGCCACCGTTGCTTGCAAGGAATGCGGTTGCCCACATGCATGAGCGAGCCCTGGCAGAAAATACTTCATCCATCACGTTGCCTGAAGCTCGGTGACAGGAAACACGGGATTTTGTTCCTGTCAGTTCGTCTCACCAAAAGGGGAGAATCAATTGTCCGAAAAAGGCAATCCTGTCGTTAATTCGATCATGGTCCTACGGGAAGAGTTCGACGACTGGGCCGTGTTGTTCGATCCGGATTCCGGTGACGCTTTCGGCCTTAACCCGGTAGGGGTGTTCATCTGGAAAAGACTGGACGGAAACCATACCCATGGAGATATTCTGCGTGAATTGAAAGAAGACTGCGACAACGTGCCTCACGATGTTGAGTCCCACATCGAAGAATTCGTGCAAGATTTGGTCAAACGAGGGTTTGCAGGATACGAAGTGGGAGGGAAGTGACGCCTTGAACAGGGTAATGAGTATTCCTCGGTCCGTGGACCTTCTCGTGACCGGTCGGTGCAATCTCCGCTGTGCATACTGTAGTCATTTCTCCAGCGCGGGTGACGTTGATGCAGATCTGCCGACAGAAGAATGGCTGCGGTTCTTCGAGGAACTGAACCGGTGCACGGTGATGGATGCGTGTGTGCAGGGCGGTGAACCCTTTGTGAGAGAGGACCTGAAGGAACTCCTTCAAGGCATCGTACGCAATCGCATGCGGTTCTCGATCCTCAGCAACGGCACGTTGATCACGGAAGACATGGCGGCTTTCATCGCGTCCACAGGCAGGTGCAACAGCGTGCAGATTTCCATCGACGGCTCCACACCGGTGAGTCACGACGCGTGCCGAGGGGAGGGGAATTTTCATCGTGCGGTGCAGGGGCTACAGATTCTCCTGAAATACAAGATTCCCGCTACTGTCCGAGTGACCATACACCGACAAAATGTAAGAGATCTCGAAGCCGTAGCGAAGTTACTGCTGGAGGATTTCGGGTTGCCGTCTTTTTCCACCAATTCCGCGTCACACCTGGGCCTGTGTCGCAAGAACGCGGAACAGGTGCAGCTCACCGCGGAAGAACGGTCCCTCGCGATGAAGACGCTCCTGGAATTGACAAAGAAATACCACGGTCGAATAGGTGCCACAGCC
Organism: uncultured delta proteobacterium; assembly: GCA_963760985.1. Classification (GTDB taxonomy): domain Bacteria; phylum Desulfobacterota; class Desulfomonilia; order Desulfomonilales; family Desulfomonilaceae; genus JACRDG01. The sequence continues at coordinate 795,310 of CAVXFM010000010.1, forward strand.
GGCCCTCTTGCCGAAGCCCAAGCCTGGCGTGAAATGGAACAAGCCCGCAAGGAAGGCCGAAACAGACTTCCAAGAAGAGGTTTTCTTACAGGCTGCAACGGAACCGCGGAGAAGATCGCGGTACGCGCGGACGGGACCGTAGTGGTGTGCGCTCAGATGCCTTCTCTGGAGTTAGGACGAATCAACCGAGACGATCTCAGGGAGGTATGGAACGAGCATCCCACGCTTCATCGATTCAGGAGTCGGAGCGAGCTTCCTCTGGCGGGTTTTTCATTCTGCAACGGCTGCCCGTACATCAACTATTGCTCCGGCAATTGTCCGGCTCTTGCGCAGACCATGTTAAACGATCCGTGGCATCCGAGTCCCGACGCGTGCTATCGGAGATTCCTCGAAGCGGGAGGGGTTCTCCCGGAAATGTAGCGCTTGGGCCAGAGAGACCGGGACCTTGCGCCCGCGTGGCTGCCGCGTATTTCAGCGTTCCGAGGGTCTTCCCCGGAATGCGGCACCATAGGGTCGGTTCCGACGATCTTCGGCATTGCTTGCCGGGAAATAGCGTAGCGTGCCAGACTCCCGGGGGGCAGGCAGTGAGTCCCTGATGGTTTTGCGAGGCGCTCAGTACCATCATAGTAACCCTGAAAGGGGGTACCCACAGGTTTCTGGAGCTTCCTGTGGCGCGCCTCTCGTAACCTCCGGTTTGGAACAGGAACATCATGGAGACCGTCCAAGAGCCCACTCGAAAATACCCTTTGAGTCAGTTATATTTTTACCTGACCAAAGGGTGCAATTTGCGCTGCCGCCATTGCTGGATTGCTCCCGCTTTTCAGGGGGACGGCACTTCTCATCCCGTCCTGGATACGGACTTGTTCCGCTCCATCTTGACGCAGGCCAAGCCTTTGGGACTTTCCAGTGTCAAGTTGACCGGCGGGGAGCCCCTGATTCATCCGAAGATCGATGAAATCTTGGACGTGATCCGGGCTGAAGGCCTTCGCCTGGTGGTGGAAACCAACGGGACCCGCTGCACTCCCGAATTGATCGAGAAGATCAAGGCCTGCGCCCAACCGTTTGTCTCAGTAAGCCTGGACGGATCGGACAGAGAAACCCATGAGTGGATCCGAGGGGTGCGGGGCTGTTTTGACGCATCCGTGGAAGGAATTCGCAACTTGGCTCAGGCTGGCCTCAAGCCCCAGGTAATCATGTCGGTGATGCGCCGAAACAGCGATCAAATTGAGTCAGTAGTGAGGTTGGCTGAATCGCTCGGCGCGGGGTCGGTCAAGTTCAACATAGTTCAGCCTACTGCTCGGGGCGAACTCATGCACGACCACGGAGAGACCCTCAGCATAGAGGAACTGCTCGCGCTGGGGACGTGGGTGGAGCGCGATCTCTGCAAGTCCACTCAACTGAGAATTTTTTTCAGCCACCCTGCGGCGTTTCGCCCCCTGAGCCGGATGTTCGGCGACAACGGTGACGGAGCGGGGGTGTGCGGGATTTACCGTGTCCTGGGGGTCCTCGGTGACGGGGCCTATGCCCTGTGCGGCATCGGTGAGACCGTGGAGGAACTGGTTTTCGGCCACGCGGAGACCGATTCGCTCGAGGATGTCTGGAACGATCATCCAATCTTGAAGGAAATCAGGGAAGGTCTGCCACAGCGCCTGGAGGGGATCTGCTCTGACTGCGTTTTGAAATCCGTGTGCCTGGGCAGTTGCCTCGCGCAGAATTATTATTCATCGAAAAGCCTGTGGGCGCCGAACTGGTTTTGTCAGGCAGCCTCAGCCAAGGGGCTGTTCCCGGAAACTCGCGTGACCCGACGCCAATCGTCGGAATCGCAGGGCCGATCCAGGTTGAATCAACTGGCATGAACCGGAATTGTTTCGCCCTGAAGGATGCCCTATGAAGGAGGTGTGGTGATGATTTACGAGAAACCTCGACTCATAACCCTGGCATCCCGGCGTGCAGGACGCTGCAGGGGCTTGCATGACCGGCATCAGTAATCCTGCACGTCGATCCTACTGGTTGCCTGCCCGGCGGGTCCGCCCATTCGGGGCCCTTACCCTGGGTAGCGGCCCTGACCCCACCCTCCCGTGCACGAACGGGAACAGTCCCAACGGGGGCGCAGTGGTCTGTGAGGGAGGTTTGGACGCCGGCGGTGGGGCGGGGTCCTGCAATTCCGGCGGTGGCGCCGCCGGGAGGTGGCGGGCCGGCTAGTTGCAACACCGGATACGGACCGCTGACATAGGCATCCGCGGCAGGACCGACGGGAACATTATCCCCTCTCGCTAAGGAGTTCCCCGCAGGGCGCCTGTCGGGCAACGACACTGACCGTAGGTAGCTGAGGAGTAACATTGGCGGAGGGCTTTACGGGCGAGTCCCCTTCTCCGGGCAGGGTCGGCCGCGAGATCAAATGCGTTTCGCAATACGTATTCTCGAGACATTAGTTTGAGCCTTCCATGAGTCACGCTAGGATGTTCTTCCTCCATCTTACAAACGGACGTAGCTGGCAATTTATGTCGGACGCACCGTGCCAAGGGCTCACAGAGCGGCTAGCCGCTCTCTCCGGGCTGCGGACGGCAGGGCCGAACCACGCGCCCCGCGTGATAATGTCCTATGACGAGCCTTTCCCGGTCGCTGATGGCTCTTGGCGAGTATCCAAAAACGTGGCACGTCTGACCGATGATATCCCAGAGGACGGCTGGAAATTGCAGGTCACCGGACCAATGCGGCTTATGAGTCACCCTGACTGTGAGGACCACATTTGTGTCGTGGGGAAAGACGTTCTGGAAAAGCACTTGGTTGCGACACTGTGGCCCGCGTTTGTCCCTGTTTTCCGGAAAGTTGAGCAAGACGGGGGACTTGTCGCTCATTCAGGACTCTTTGCCCGACACGAGCAGGGGGCTTTGCTCGTCGCTCCCAGCGGTATGGGCAAGTCCACGTGCGCCAGACGCGTGGGACATCCGTGGTCTGCTTTTTGTGATGATCAGGTGCTTGTGGTCAAGGTGAAAGAAGGAAGCTACCAGTGCCATCCCTTGCCAACATGGAGCTCTCTCTGGGGCGATTCCCAGGGCCGATCCTGGAACATCCACCGGCACGTGCCGCTGAAGGCGATTTTTTTCCTGGAACGATCGGACCTCAACCGAGTACAGCCTTTGGGGCAGGCAAGGGCAGTTGCCTTATTGTCCGGATCCGCACAATCCATGGCGGTGACCCAAGAGGCCCGAACAAGGACGAAAGAGGAGATTGTTCTCGCTCGCACGCTCTTTGACAATGCGTGCAGCCTCGTAAGATCCACGTCCTGCTTTCTCCTTCATGCCAACCTGACGACCCGTTTCTGGGAGCACATGGGCAGTGTGATGTGACGCTACTCACACGAGAATAGGGCTGCTTCGTTCATTGAGGCCCTTGCTACGGGGCTCTTGTGGAAAACGACACGAACGGTTCTGCTCTGTCCGCAATTCTCTTACACGCCGGGACTTCTTACCTGAATCACGCATATTTGCCGTACCGACCGTACCTGTAAGAGGAGCCGCGATAATATCCGTACCAAGTTTTCCCGCGTGGGCGAGCCTTATTCAGGACTACTCCCAAGAGGCGCGTTCCGCCGAGAGATGAAAGCGATCTCAGTGCCTCGGACACTATGCCCCGGTGCATAAGCCCCTCTTCGGTCACAAGGATGGTTCCATCGACCATGGTGCTTGCAATCATCGCGTCAGGAAAGCCCAGCAACGGGGGAGTGTCAATGATAATGAGGTCGAACGAGTCCTTCAGGCTTGCGAACACTTCTTCCCACGTTTCCGATCGGAGGGTCGCTACCGGATCGCGAGCAATGGGACCGGACATCATGTAATACAGGCCCGGCAGACGGCTCGAATGAACCATTCCGGACCAGTCGACGCTTCCTTTTCGCACAAGGGTGGTGAGCCCGTTTCCCGGGTGAGAGTGGCCGAAGACCCGGTGAATTCTTGGTCTACGTAAATCCCCATCTATGATAAGGACACTTTTGCTCTTATCGAGGCACATCACCGCTGCAAGAGAAACCGCTACGAGAGTTTTGCCCTCGCCCGGGACGGAACTGGAAACTGCGAGACAAGTTATGCGACCCATACGCGAAAGGAACACAGACGACAGAATATTTCTGATGGGCTCGAAAATGGGCGAGTCCGGGTCATCATGCGCAAGTAATTCGAGGACATCAGATTCGCCATGTCTCGCGAAAGACTCTGACTTGGTGTAAGAGGAAAGATCGGGTACAGCGCCGAGTGTCTTGCAGCCAAAGTACCCGGGCGATGTCTTTCTCGGAGCGGACGCTCGTGTCCATGCAACCGATCGTCAGCGCGAGAACCAGACCGGAAAACAGACCTATCAGCCCACCGAGGGCGAGTTTCCTCAAATACGAAGGTGGGATTTCGAAGACCGAAGGAGGGCTGGCGATCAGGAAGTCTGCCGCGGCCGCTGCGACTCGGCGCTCGGCCTTTTTTGTACTCCTCGAACATGAGTTCATATATTCTTTTGTTTGTCTCGACGTCCATCTGGAGCAGGCGAAATTCCGGGCCCGCAGCGTTGAGCTTCACGATTTCGTTCCAAGCATCTTCTCGGGCTTTTCTGTTCAACTCTTCCTGAGCCTGCGCATCAGCACCTCTTTCAGCCGTCTCTCGTTGACCGAGTTCAGCGAGCATGCTCTGCAAGAGGCCAATCTTCTTTCTCATGACTACCACACTTGGGTACGTCGGTGCATATATCCCCTGCAGGTCTTCGTATTGCGTTTGCAGAGCAGCAATTCGTTTCTGGAGAGTCGCGAGGTACGGAGGGACCGTTCCGTGCCGCTGCGGCCTTTTGCGCTCCTGCTCCTGTGGAAGCGGAGACGACTCAATTTCCGATCGACTCAAATCTGGCCTTTCTAATTGGTCCATCCATCCGGTGGCGAGTCGCTTTGCAAGATCCGATCGCCTGTCCCTGGACAGCATGCCATGCTGTTTCCTGAATTGCTGCAACGCATCCTGGGATTTGCTCAACTCCTCTCTCGCTTTTGCAAGCCCATTCTTCAACCACGCCAGGGCCTTCACCGCGTCGCCATGTTTCTTCAGCTGAAATTGTTCCTTGAATACGCTCAGGTATCCTTCCATTGCGCCCAATGCCATGTCACGTTGAAGGGACGAAGTGGTTATGGTTATCGACTGCCCTTTTGCTTGAGGAACTACCGATGCGCGGGGCACCGCCCAGGGATAAATTTGGCCGCGCTTTGGCCCTGAGGGAAGACCCGGGCCTCGGGAGCGGTCTTCCTTGCCAAGAGAGCTCGCACTGGCCATGTGTCTCGCCACGGCCTCCCGTACGGCCATGGATTTCATTACCTCTGCCATGGTTTTTGTTCGATAAAGGATGTAGGTTCGAAAATATTCAAGGGTAGGGTCTGACAACCGTGAAGGCGTGTACAGGTATTTCTCCCGGTCATCAATCATGGTGATGGCTGCGGTGGCTATGTAATAAGTCGGCTTGCCCATAGACTGCTTTGCTGCAATCCCTATACCCAGAGCGATGAATACGAGGACCAACCATTTTCGTTCGAGGACCATGGACACGTATTCCCGTAAGCCCCTGCCCTGGTCCGTGGGGGGGAGGAGCATCTCGTCGAATGCCAAGGGCTGCCCGCCCCTCGCCGCCGCGGACAGTCTACCGAGCGGGCGCGAATCGGGGCCGGTTCCACTCCGGCTGAGGTCGGGTGTGCCACTGTGTCTCAAGGTCATGGGACGTAGTCCTCGTTCATGACTTTCCGGATCCCGCGGCCAGGAGCCTGTCGCAAACCCGCAAGTACGGTGAGAATCGCACTGCGGGGTGGCCTAAGCCTGCACCAAGCTCCGCTACCAACCTCCCAGGACTCGGTCATACTCCGCTCATTTCACTGGCGCTTTCGAAGAAACATCAGGTCAATCGAGCCCATTGTTCCGCATTTTCGGCAAAGACCCACAAAACGCGGGATTCCAGGACAGTTTCCAGGAGGATGAATCTTGCGTTGTTTTTAACAGTATATCATGCCGATCCATTCACCGGCGCGTCAGTGACGAACGGCAAGACCGCAACCAAGCTGTATCATGGGACAAACAAACCTCGTCGACACATCAGTTGTCGTACGCTCCTTTTATAGTTCGTCCGTGCGCAATATATGCATCGTCTCTGTATCCTCGCACCGCACCTCGGTGGTCGATAGGTTTTTATACCATATTCTCGCTTCTGCGGCAATTGCGCGGTGGGAAAAGGGTGACCATTCAGTCGCTTCGGAAGTAACGGCTGCTCCGAACAGTGTCGCTGCGGGCAAGTCAGAGCGAAGCCTCGATCCGGTACGTGTGGAGATTCACTGCAAGAAACGCGAGGCTGGCTTAGTCTTCGCAATCACATAAGACGCCTCGCAATCAATGGGCATCAACACGCAAAGATTTTTGGTGGCTTTGGCCCGGATGAGTGATATTATCCCTTGCCTGAAATATCATCAGAACGCTATTCGTGCGCTCTTGTCGAGGATCCCCAGTATGACCGATGACGCTCAGACCGACTATACGCGAAAACGCCGATCCCATTGGGATGCACGTTGCCTGAATAAGAATGCCGACGGAGGCTGGGGACGCTTTTACCACCAGCGGATAGCGGAAATTTTTCGATTTCTCGTTCTCCCCGGACAGAGAGTGATAGAAATCGGTTGTGGCCAAGGCGATCTCCTGGCTGCGTTGGCCCCGTCAGTGGGGGTAGGAGTTGATTTCTCCCCGGAGATGGTTCGCCTGGCTGAACAGAAGTATCCGCAATTGCGCGTCATCAATGCGGATGCTCATGACCTGGAGCTTGACGAGGTCTTCGACGTCATCATTTTGTCTGATCTGCTGAACGATCTCTGGGATGTGCAAAAGGTTTTCCAAAGGGTGTCCGCTCTTGCGCACGATCACACCCGAGTGATCATCAACAGCTACAGCCGCCTTTGGGAAATCCCCCTGGGACTCACGCGACGGTTCAAACTTGCTGGCCCCACTCTGTATCAAAACTGGCTCACGGTGGACGATGTGGACAATCTCCTCGGACTCGCGGGTTTCCAGATGATTCGTCATTGGAGCGAACTGCTCTGTCCTCTGGATATCCCCATCCTCGAGCCTTTTCTCAACCGATTTCTCGTCAAGCTTTGGCCATTCAGTGAGGGAGCTTTGACGAATTTCATTGTGGCTCGGCCGTTGCGGCCCCAGGTCCCTGAAGACCGCAAACCGGTGGTTTCCGTTATCGTGCCCGCGCGGAATGAGGCGGGTAATATGTCGCTGATCGTGGAGAGAATTCCGGAAATGGGCGGCGGTACGGAAATCGTCTTTGTGGAAGGCCACTCAAAGGATGATACGTACGCCGCGATCGAGAAAGCGATTGCGGAACACCCGGATCGGCGCTGCAAATCGTTCAGGCAAAGCGGTGAGGGGAAAGGTGACGCGGTAAGGCTGGGATTCGCAGAAGCAGAAGGCGAAATTCTCATGATTCTGGACGCGGATATGACGGTGCCTCCGGAGGATTTGCCCCGTTTTTACGAGGCGTTGGTGTCTCGCCACGGCGAGTTCATCAACGGCGTGAGGCTCATCTATCCGATGGAGCAGCAGGCCATGCGATTTCCTAACCTGGTGGGGAACAAATTCTTCAGTCTGGTATTCTCAGCATTATTGGGGCAACCTATTAAGGATACCCTCTGCGGAACCAAGGTGCTGTGGAAAAAAGATTACGAAATGATTGCGGCAAATCGTTCCTATTTCGGTGACCTGGATCCGTTCGGGGATTTTGATCTCATTTTGGGAGCAGCCCGATTGAACCTCAAGATTGTCGAAATGCCCATCCGGTACCGAGAACGGGTGTACGGAGACACAAACATTCAACGCTGGAAGCACGGACTGATTCTCCTGAAAATGGCATATCTTGCAGCATGGCGGCTGAAGTTCGTGTGAGAAATCCTGCGGTGCTGAAAGGAAACAGGAGACTTTGTTTTCTGTGAAGACCGTGCCGAAGACAGCGCGGAGTAGGTATTTTCATCTTGAAAAGGGCTTAGGACCACGATGAAGGCGTTTATCGGTATAGCCGCCCGAGCGTTCGTTATCCTGCTTTTTTGGAGTTGCCTCGGGCTGGGAATCAACTTGATCTCACCAAAGAGTATTCCCTGGGTGTATGAGCCTCCAGCGGACCTCACGATCTCAGGAATCAAGGTCCCGCTCGTGAACGAGAAAGAGGCGCTCAAATACCTGGAGGATCCTGCCGCCACGTTTGTGGATACACGTAAACCCGAGCACTATGCGGAAAGCCATGTCAAAGGGGCCATCTCCTTGCCCGCGGATGAAAAAGAGGAACGCTTTCCTCTGGTGCAACCGTTGCTACCGGAAGACAACCTGCTGGTGCTTTATTGCTATGGCCCCGAGTGCGAGGACGCGGAGCGGGTGGCTGAGTTTCTCGTGCAGCTCGGATACCACAAAATGATCATCATGAGCCCCGGTTTCCCGCAGTGGAAAAAAGCAGGATATCCGATGGACACCGGGAGCGAGGAGAGGACCTCTGGCTCTGACCGCTCGCCGAGACCCGGCCAAGGACAGGACTCGGGAAAGACCCGAACGGACCCTCCGCAATATACTGGCTCAGCTCAAGGAAAGTGACACGTGAAAACTGTCGTTCTTATCGCACGCTTAGTCATTGGTGGCATTTTTGTCTACGCAAGCGTTCACAAGATCATGGACCCTGGCGCGTTTGCGGTTTCTGTGCGCAATTACCTGATCATCCCGTCGTCGTGGAGCCACATAGTCGCTCTCACCCTTCCTTGGGTGGAAATAGGGGCAGGAGCGTTTCTGATCCTGGGGATACAAACGCGACCCTCGGCTCTGCTCACCACGGGAATGTTGGCCATCTTTTTGGCAGCGATCATCAGGGCGTACGCGATCGGGTTGGATATCGACTGTGGCTGTTTTTCTTCCGCGACCAGCACTTCGGGACATCTGGGAATCTATCATATTGTCAGGGATTCAGCCGTGTTGTGTGCGTCCGCACTGATTCTGGTGTGTGACCGTGGTGATTTTGGCATCGCGTCGCTGCCGTTCTTGAGGCGTTATCTGCGCTGCGCGAATGCCTAAGAACGCACGTGAAGGATCGTCATGACGCATGCCTTGTCGGGCTGCTAAGCTGCAATATTGTCGAGGATTGCGGATTCCCGTGCCCGCCGCGGAGCTTCCGCCAAAACGGCGACCGGACCGGCGAATCAGGTCACTGTACCGCAATGAGCCATCACCGAAGCAGCAAATCACATTCCCTTCGCGGAACCCCCGCGGAATGAACGAAAACCCATCCGAAAGCAGGGATGCCTGCATATGACGAACCGTGTGCTTCTGACAGTCTTAGTGTGCCTCATCACCCCGGCGCCGGCCTATGCCATGATCGAGCTTCTGCCGGCTTTCTTCGCATGCGCGGGCGTGGTAGTCATGCTGGCGACCGTGCCGTTTGCGGCCCTGCTGAAACGGCGTTTGCTGGGCATGGCATTCCAAGGGCGGGCAATCGTCTCCTGGAAGGCGATCTACATAGTCACATGTGTAGAGGTGGCCATCATGGCGTGTTCGTTCTTGTTGTTTTTTGCTAGCATGAGCTCACGCATCATTCCTCATGGGAAACCAGCGATCGTCTTTTCTGCGATTTTCGCGTGTTCCACGGTCCTTTATTCGGTGGTTGCCATGATGCCAAATCTGTGGCTCTTGAGACACACACACGTGCAATCGCAAGACAACCGCGAATCTCACGATCACCCTGTCACCGCGTGGGCGCTTTCGTTTCCCACTCCATTGGTCATGGTCCTGTGTGTCGTGTCTCTCTATGCCGCGGTGCTGTGAACAGATCGAGAGGCGATGCCCAGTCGGTGAGGAACAGTCCCTTTTTTTCAGGACGCGGTGACCGAAGGGAACCGTGTCGCTCACGACTGTCTCGATGCTATCCTGAGCGAGGGGAAATACGCGACCGTAATTGGGAAGACCTGCAATTGGTGCAAGCTTCTTCAGCGGCACAGGAGGATCAGTGTCGCTGCAGGTAAATGGCGATCCGATTGCGGCCGGATTCCTTGGCTTCATACATGGCCATGTCCGCCTTCTGGATAAGGTCCTGCATCGTCATCTCTTGGGGGAGAAACTCCGCTACTCCGGCCGTAGCCCCCACATGGAACGATTCAGTATAGGCACGGAAAAGGTAATCGGCCAGTGCCTGACGTATGCGTTCCACGGACTTGGCCGCGCCCTCAGCCCCGGAATGGGGGAAGGCGATGACGAACTCGTCACCGCCGAAGCGTCCCGCGAAATCGCTGCTGCGCAACTGTTTCTTCACGATGCGGCCAAGGCGCTCCAAGACGAGGTCGCCCGTCAGATGGCCATACTTGTCATTGACTCCCTTGAAGTTGTCGATATCCAAGATACACAGGCTCAGCAATTCCGAATACCGCTTTGCAGTCTCACACGCGAGTTCAAGAGTTTCGAGGAAATGGCTTCGGCTGAACAGCCCGGTGAGGGAGTCGCGAGTGGCCCTGAACTTGAGTTCTTCTTCCAAGCGTTTGCGCCGGGTGATATCTCGTGCGACGTGGACGCAGCCGGTCACCAGGCCCTGTTTGTCACGTAACGCGGACACGGAAACCGCGAATGTCCTTTCGTTAAGGCTGGCCTCAATCGTCTCGGGAACGTAGTGTTCCCCCTCCTGCATGGACGAGGTGAGAGGGCACTCACACAGCGGTCTATCCAGTCCGTGGAACATGCTGTGGCAGCTCGCTCCTATCAATTCCGTCGGATGACGGCCGAGCACATCTGCCATGGCTCTATTGACCCGCGCGATCTTGTGATCGCTATTGATGATTGCGACCAAATCAGGGACCGCATCAAACGTGCGTTCCCATTCTTCCTTGGCCTCAGCCACAGCCTCCTGGGCTCTCTTGTGTTCCGTGACATCCCTCGCCACACACTGGTATTCTCGCACTACGCCTTTTTCATCGAATATGGCCCGTACGGTTCGTTGATGCCAGCGCTCCTCGCGCTCTCCTGCCGGGACTACCCGAACCTGAAACGTGGCAACAGGATCTTCCGGGCACAGAGCGTATAGGTGTCCTTGCTCTATGTGAAGGTCGTCCTCATGCACCCAGATAAAGAAGCTGGTTCCCACCAAGTCTTCGCACTTGTCACCAAAATATCTGCAACATGCTGCGTTGGCAAAGGTAACCGTGCCGTCAGGGAGAAAACGAGTGATCAATTCCGTCTGATCCTCGACCACTGCACGATACTGCTGCTCACTCTCTCGCAATTTGTCTTGAATGCGCAGACGGGTATCCATCTCTTTTGTGAGATCTTCGTTGGCTCTAAGCAACGCGGAAGTTCGCTCGGCCACCCGCACTTCCAGTTCATCTTTTGCCTTTCTCAACTGTTCCGAATATTTCCTCGTGAGTGCGAGTTGCTTCTTCTCAAGGGTAAGATCTTCAACAATCACCAATATGCTTCGGTCTTTTCCCAGACGGAGCGATCTCAGACGAAGACGCCCCCAGACGGTGCCTTTGCCAGGTCCCAGGATAACTTCTCCTGCACGGGATTTTCCGTCCAGGAGCACGCTATTCATGAGAGACCGCACCAGGCGCTCGTGCCTCTTACGGGGCAGGAGAGATGCAAAAGAGTGCCCAATCATCGCGTCAACGCCAGGAGCGATTTGACTGCACGCGTCGTTACTGAAAAGAATCGTGAGCGCTCCATCCACCACCAGAGCAGGGGTTGGCAGGAAATTCAGGAGCTTCCCGAGGGATGTTGACTCCACACCCCTCAGATCGGGGGCTTCGTCCTCGGCAAGATCTGTGAAGAACAAATTGCTCACATCGATAGTGCCTAGGGACCCGTCCAGAGTGGCGGCAAATTCGGGATGGTTGTCTTCCAGATTCGAGAACAGGGTTTCGGACCGCTTTTCGTCCATACATGACTCCTCGTAATGCCCTCGGGCGGCGATCCCCTTCCAGGCACAAGCAGAATGCCGCATACAGTGAACAAACCATGAACACCGTGCTTCCCATTCTTATAGAAAAACCCTGCGCACCTGCAAGGACTTTGTCAAGCTGGAGGAACGACACGCGTGTCTCAGAAATGATGACAAGATTCTTCGGTTGTGAGCGGGAATGTGGTATAATTGCTCACGAGTTTTCTGTTGAATGGTTGGGACAAGCAGGACCGACGATGGCGGGCGATGCGCACATGCCTTTGGAGAGCTGGGGATGGAGGTCTACCGCTCCCCCTAACCGATCGGGCAGCGCATCCAGTTGATCGGGAGTGTTATGGAAAAACCCGAGAGCACCACACTGCAATTTCTGAGAGATGTCAAGGCCGGCGTCGATGACGAGGTCCTCAGGCACAAATACAACCTCTCAGGCAAGAAATTCTATTTGTACAAAGCCGCGGCTATGGACTTCCTCGCCAAGCAGAAAGCGGAACACGCACAGAAACGAAGAATCAGCGCAAGGCAAATTCTTGCCGATATCAATTCCGGAATGGATGATGAAAGTCTCATGCTGAAATACGATTTCACTCAGAGGCAGCTCCAGTCCGTGTTCCGGCAGATTATCAGCGCAGGATTGGCCACACCTATGGAGCTGTCCCGGCGACTGAGCATCACCAAGAGTCAGGTCACCGAAGCTTTTGCAGAAATGGGCACTGCGATCAAGGAATTGGATTGACCCGCATGTCCTTGAGCCTGAGTCCGTGCAATCTTTCGCGTGCAGTTTGTTTCAAGGACAATGGAAAATAACCACCCGTCGCGGATAAGATTTCATTGCGATCGCTGCGGCAGAATACTTCGATCTCCCGAGGACCATGCAGGGAGGAGGGGTAAGTGCGTGTGCGGCAATCCTGTGGTAGTTCCTTTCGCGCATGTGAACCCATGTCCTGACAATCCCCTGCGCGGTTTCCAAATTGCAGGATGCCGTATTGACAGTGTGATGGGCAGGGGGAGCACTGCCACGGTGTACAAAGGTCACCACCTGGTCCTGGATATCCCCGTTGCCATCAAGATTCTGGAATGCCCTCCCGGAGACCGTGATCCGAAGGTTGTGAGGATGTTCCTCGAAGAGGCAAAAATCATCGCGAAACTCCATCATCCTAGCGTGGTCGACGCAATTAATGCAGGGGAGGAGAATGGACACACGTTCATCGTGACGCGGTACGTCATGGGAACGAGCCTCGGAAAGATGATTCGGCGCAAAGAGGAACTCTCTATCAAGAGGTTGTTCCGCATATTTCTTGACGTGTGCAATGCGCTCCGGTCGGCACATCGGCGTTCGGTTCTGCATGGGGATGTCAAGCCTGACCACATACTCCTCACCCCCCAATGGAGGGCGATTCTCATCGATTTCGGCTTGGCGGGAAACCTCAAAGACTATGAGGGTGCATTACAGGACCGGCGTGCCATGGGAACCCCCCTTTACATGTCGCCGGAGCGTGCGAAAGGCGAGCATGCATACGATTTTCGCTCGGACATCTATTCTCTGGGTGCGACGATGTATCACGCACTGGCAGGGCAACCACCCTTTGACGGGTCTTCCATCGTGGAAGTGCTCCGCAAGCATTCCGAGGCGCCTCTGGAGCCTCTGGTCAGGGTGTCTCCCCGGGTGCCTCTCGAGTTGTCGGACATCGTATCAAGAGCCATGGACAAAGATCCGAAGGACCGGTTTCAGTCAGTCGGAGAACTCAGGAATGAGCTGAAGGCTCTGTGTTTTCTCCAATTCGAAACCTGATTCGGTCAGCCGGCGGGGAGTGGATCTATCCAAACGTAAGCTCCTGGATCAGACTGAACAGTCTCCCCCTGTTTTCTTCTGAAATTTCTACGATCTCGAACCCGCCTATGAACTGGCCGCTTGCCTCGGATTCCGTCCAGCGGCATTGAGCCCTGAAACTGAAGGGCTCAATGTGAAGGAATGTGTCGGGATAGATCCAGAATGTCTTGATCTGGTCAACCCTTGCCTTGATGCCAGTGACGCCGATACCATTCTCTGTGATGTCGCGGACCATGCCGCAATGGTGGGGATACTGTCCTGATTCATAAATGGGAAGCGGCACTACCAGATGATGTCTCGCCAGCACGCGCATGGTCTCGAAGAAGGCCGAGTCTTCGTACGCCTGTTTACGTGAATCGAGTTCCGCCTGGCCCAGGCTGCCCTTTTTCACCAGTTTGTCGAAAGCGCGCTGGAGGCCCTTGGCTGAGAGCCGGTGCTTTTCCATGAGTTGGACGTCGGACTTTCCTGACCGGATGTCGTCCACGAACTCCTTGATATTGATGAGCCGTTTATAGGACATCGCTCTTGCCTCAGGGAGAGAGGCATGCCGAGCGCATGCGTTGTGGCCATGGCTGTGGCCGTGGGTTCACTGTGAGCATGTGGAGGTCAATGCGGTCGAGGTAGGGACACACCTGAAAGCCAACGTCGTCACCCCGGCACACGCGGGATCGTACCCGGGACAGACACTCAGCACCGGGTTTCCCACATGTGGTGTCATCAGAATCAGATACGCGTCCGCGTATTTCTTACCCCATTGCACAGGTCCGGTATCGCATTCGTCTGCCCCTGAGGGGCGGCCCGGACGTCATGCGTCCGGGGTCGAAGAAGATTTGATAGCCTTGCTGCAGTCTGTGTGACGGCACTCCCACCCCGCAGAGCGGATAGATCTTACCAGGAGTCGTTTCTCACATTCGTCGCCGAACCATGGAACACAGGCACTTAATGTCGCCACACTGCATCAAGAGCCGCTCTGTGTAGCCATTTTGTCCACGAAACGCCTACTTGTCGAGAATCGCGTTCCATGTGTTCAGTTGGGGCCGGACGAGTTCGAAACAACTCTGACGTATCGCCTTCGATCACGATCGATTCGATTTTGTCGTTCTTCGCTATCCGGTCAACCACCTGCTGGTCTTCAGGGCCGACCACCGCGCCGAATACCGTGTGTTTGCCGTCCAGCCAGGGGGTCGGGACGTGGGTAATGAAGAACTGGCTCCCGTTGGTACCCGGGCCGGCGTTTGCCATGGAGAGGATTCCTGGTTTGTCGTGCTTGAGTTCGGAAACAAACTCGTCCTGGAACTTGTATCCTGGGCCGCCTGTGCCGGTCCCCAGGGGACAGCCGCCTTGAATCATGAAATTGTCGATCACACGGTGAAACGTAAGCCCGTTGTAGAAGCCTCTCTCCGCGAGGTTGAGGAAGTTGGCCACTGTAATAGGCGTCTTGTCAGAGAAAAGATTCACATGGATGTCGCCCTTGTTGGTTTTGATAGTAATTTTCACCCGATTCTTTGCCTCCTCTTTTGGCTGTGTGTCCTTACATGTCGCAATGACTCAGGCTTTCTCGGCCCACACGAAATGCCTTCAGGTTTATGTCGACCTTCTGCGCTGAGATGCGCTCAGTAATGGCTTTTGCAAGATCATCCTCGGTGATGGGGAGCAATCCCGTGGCCGCAGCAGCCCCAATGAGGATGATGTTGGCAAGGATTGGATTTCCTAGCTCCAAAGCCCTATCAGTGGCAGCAAGAAAGTAGGTTTTCTTGCTAAGCGCCACGATGCGTTCCTGAAGCCGATCCATGGACGGGTACTGCATGTCCCCGGCTATGACGTCCACAGGGTACACGGGCCTGGTGTTTACTACGGAAACCGTGTGCGGATTCCCGAATTGCCCCAAAACTCTGATCGCTTCCGTCGGTTCCAGCGCTATGACGAGGTCAGCGGATCGGGGCGGAATGAGTGGGCCGTACTGCCTTTTCGTGGAGATCCTCACGTGGCTCATGACCGATCCTCCCCGTTGAGAGGCGCCGTAGGTTTCTCCTATGGTCACCTTGTACCCGCGGTCCACAAGGATCGCGCCCATGAGCTGCGATGCGAGTACAGTTTCCCTGGCCTCCGACCCCGGTGACCACTACGTTGAAGGGATCTTTTTCCATTCAGGCAGACTCCTTGACTATCGCGCCGGCTGGGCAGAGATCCGCACACACGCCGCATCCCACGCAAATCGCTTCATCGATAGCAGATTTCTGAGCCGATTCGTCCCAGAAAAGACCCGGACACCGGAATACCCACGTACAAAGCCTATTGCACCCGCATGCTTCGCCGATACATTTGGTGGGATCGACTCTGAATCGCGGACGGGACGGATCTCTCTTGCCTCTCACCAGGGCACATGGTTGGCGAAGGACAAGGACCTTGGTCCCCGGCTCATGGAGCAGGTCATGGATGGTGAGCACCGCTTCGTCGATCTTAAAGGGATCTCCCACGAGGGTCTTGATCCCCAAAGAGGTGCAGAGTTCCTCCATCGGCACCGCTGACGCGGGCGATCCCATCGCGTCCACCGGGCTGCCCGGATGGGGCTGGAACCCTGTCATTGCCGTGGCGCTGTTGTCGAGAAGTATCATGAGGAAGTCCGAACCGTGGTGCTGCGCATTGATCAGCGCGGGGATAGCCGCGTGGTAGAAAGTGGAGTCGCCGCATACCGCGAGGGACGGCTGAGTTGCTCCCAATCTGCCAAACGTACCGAAACCCGCGGCCATGCCCACCCCAGACCCCATCGCGTGGAGGGTCTTGGCTTGACGGAACCCTGTGGCCATAAACCCGAGCCCGTAGCATCCGATATCGCCGAAGAGAACTCCGTCTCGCGCGTCCAACGTGAGCGCCTTCTTGATTGCCCAGTAAGAAGCCCGGTGAGGGCAACCCGCACAAAAGGCCAAAGATCGCACGGGCGCCAGATTCGCAACCGCATCTTCTGCGGCCCGCACATATGCGGCGTCCACCTGAGGCATCGGTGCGGAGGTCAGTCCCGAGAGAATCTGGAGGATCAGGCCCGGGCTCAATTCACCGGTGTCCGGAACCGCTCCGGATTTCTTTCCTAAAAAGGAGATTCCCGGCAGTTCCGCGTTGTGATCCGCAAACAGGGCCTTTATGTGGTTTTCCAGGACAGGATCCACTTCCTCCAAGAACAGCACCCGTTCGCTGCGCTTGAGATGCTGGATTACCAACTTCTCCGGCAATGGCCAGGTGGTCCCAATGCTCAGCAGTCCGACACGAGAGTCAAGACCGAGGATCTCGATTGCTTCTGAGGCAAAAAGGCTTGACGCCCCGCACGCGATGACCAGCAATTCCGGCGTGTCAGGCCCGCAGTAGGTATTGAATGGCGAACCTTCAAAGAGGTCAGCTGCTTTCTTGAGCCTTGCGTGCGCGGTCGGGTGTGACAGGATCGCGGGCAACGAGGAAAGACAGACGCTCGTGTCAAAATGCGGTGTAGGCCGCGTTTCGGGCAACGGCCCAAGGATGACGTTGCCGCGTGCGTGGGAGATGCGCGTGACGCTCCTTACAATGCATACGTTGCCGATTTCTCTGGACACCTCAAACGCGCGACGAACCATTTCCTTGCTCTCAAGGATGGTGGACGGCTCAAGCAGCGGAAGGTCCGCCACGTTTGCCATGGTTCGGCTGTCCTGCTCGTTGGTACTGGATATGCCGGCAGGATCGTCGCAGACGATCAGAACCAGGCCTCCGCGAATCCCGGTCAGGTTGAGATTCAACAGGAAATCGGACGCCACGTTCAGACCGTTCTGTTTCATGGCCACCAGCGCGTTCAATCCGGAAAGCGCTGCGGCTGCAGCTACCTCCAGCGCCACTTTTTCGTTCACCGACCACTCGACGTATATGCCCATCTCCGCGGCCACTTCAGAAAGCGAGCCCACGATCTCTGAAGAGGGATTCCCCGGATAGGCAGCGGCCACACTGATGCCTGCCTCAAGGGCTCCTCGCGCCAGAGCTTCGTTACCCATGAGAAGAACTTCCTTGCCCGGAGCGTTCAAGCGTATCAGGGACATGGAGGAGACCAACCTTTCGGAGATTACCTCACCAATAATGATCAGGTTTGGGAAGAGCGTAGCCGCTTCTGAGCGGACGCGTACTCGAGATGCTCCAGGTTCCCCGCGGGGAATTCCTGCACTTCGATCCTGTGCTCTGCCACCGCCTGTCGGATCAGATCGCCACCCAAGGATGTCCTCTCGATAACGGTGTTCCAGCCGGGCTTTCCCTCGTACATGCCCACCGAGACGTCCGCAAACTCCGAGGTCATATCCGGACAGGTGCGGCACGCGTCCTGGATAAGTGGTCTGACTTCGTCCAGAGGAATGCTCTTCACGTCATTTTCCGTATGAAGCTCCAGAACTCCAGCCGGCGGAGGGGGAATGTGGAATCTCTTCACCGCATGAGATCCGAAGCGGCCGGAGAGAAACGCGTGAAACTCGCGACTGGAAAAGGCCCAGTTACAAAACAGCCCCAACACCAGATGGATGCGTTCCGCAAGGTTTTCCTTGCCCACATCATAGAGTGCCATTTTGCGCAAGGACCGTACCTGGCAGGGCAGGGCAACTACGCCGATGCGCCGAAAGCCCTTGTTCAAAGCTTCCCTCAACGCTGCGAGAGAATGCGCGCCCACGTACCTGTGAACCCGCGCACGCGATGACGTCGGTGGGCGACGAAGTCACCACTCCTTGCGGGAATTCCTGATCAATCGGCACGCGAGTCAGGACCGCACAGTCGACAATGCCTTTCTGCAGAGCCATTGCCATGAGCGCGGTGACCACACCTCCCGCCTGCGCCGACCCGGTGATGTCACTATCGACGGCCCTGGACGCGAAAATGCGCTGAAAGTGGCCCAACGGTCCTGCGTCGACCTGCGACCCGAACACAGACTCGCTCACCGCCTTCTCATCAAAAAAGGTCATAGGGCAGTATTGGAAACAACGACCATTTGCCCTGGTGCAGCTGTCCAACACTACGGTCCTGCCACGGAAACTCGTGAGATAAGGGCACCCGCTCACGCACGCGCCGCAGGCTGCACATCGACCCTCAGCTATCACGGTTCGGTTTAATTCGTCGAGTCCGTGCGATTGTTCCATGCCGACTCCATCTCTCAGATCCGCATCGTCGGCTGCGAATGAACGAAAACCGGACGTGTGCGAAACCACTCGAGAATATGTGAGGGAGGGATGCAAGGATAGTTCGCTGGAAAGCGACTCGCCCTTCATCCCCGATTCACCGGAATCAGGAGCATGCCTGCAGGAGGCCGGAAAAAGCTCCTGAAAAGCCGCTCTCTTATCAGTTTTGTCGTGCGGCCATGAGCAGATATTCCTGGATCAGGCGATTAATATCGCCGTCCAGAACCGCGCTGACATTACCGATATCCAGGTTCGTCCGATGGTCCTTCACCAACTGATACGGCTGGAGAAACGTACGAGCGGATCTGTGACCCCCAGGCAATGTCCTTCTTCTGCTTGTGAAGGTGATCCTTTTCCTCACGCTTCTTTTCGAGTTCCAGGTCGTAAAGCCGAGACCTGAGGATCTTCATTGCCATTGCCTTGTTCTTGTGCTGGGAACGCTCGTTCTGGCATTGGACCACGATTCCCGTGGGCAGGTGCGTGATGCGGACGGCCGAATCTGTCTTGTTCACGTGCTGCCCGCCTGCACCGGACGCACGGTACGTGTCGATTTTCAGATCCGTCTCATTGATCTCGATGGGCACGTCGTCATCAGCGCTGGGATAGACGAACACTGCGGCGAATGACGTGTGCCGGCGTGCGTTCGCGTCAAAAGGCGAGATCCGCACGAGGCGGTGGATGCCCACTTCGGCCTGGAGCCTGCCATACGAGAAATCTCCCTCTACGGAAAAGGTGGCAGACTTGACACCTGCCTCTTCTCCAGGGAGCGTATCCAGGATTTCACACTTATACCCTTCACGCTCGGCCCAGCGGCAGTACATCCTGAGGAGCATCTCGGCCCAATCCTGCGCCTCGGTTCCTCCGGCGCCCGCATGGATCTCCACAATAGCGTCGCCCGCGTCTTCGGGCTGGGAGAACAGCCGCTGAACTTGAAGCCGGCGCATATCCTCTTCAATGAAGCACAGTTTTTCCTGAACCTCCGCGAGCGCCGACTGATCTTCTTCAGCCAGAGCCAGCTCCAGGAGTACCCTCGGTGTCCTCCAGTTCTCGATCCAGGCCGAGAAAGCTCTCGACCAGCCTGGAGATCTGTTTCTGTTCTTGAGAACGGTCTTCGCTGATGCGGGGTCGTTCCAGAATTGGGAGTCTTCTTGGGACTTTTCGAGTTCGCTCAGGCGGGATATCTTGGCATCGAGGTCAAAGATAACCTCGTAATTCGGTGGATTTCTCTCTGATCTCAGCCAGTTTCTCTTGAAGTTCCGACATCGTCATTCTCCTCGTCGGCCAGAAGGGTACCGGCAAAAGCCCGTCCTTCCAACCACTTGTTGTAGGTGGTGAAGCCGTCCGCATCCACGGATTCCAGGGCCTCATCAATTATCTTGAGCTTGGCGTCCAGGTTGTCGATATGGTGAACCAGCAACGCTTCCCGGGTGAGCGGTTTCACCGGTGCGCCGAACTGGGACTCACCATGATGGGAGAGGATGATATGTTCCAATTCCCTCAACCATGGCCGGTCGAGAAACCCTTTTTCCGCTGCGGCTTCTCTCACGAGGCTCAGGCCGAGTATTACGTGGCCTATGAGCCTGCCCTCGGGAGTCCTGCCTTGCCCGGCCGGGTGGATCTCCCGAATCTTTCCTATATCATGGAGTATTGCACCTGCAAGCGCAATACTTCGATTGATATTTTTCTCGAGTGCCACTATTGCTTCCACTTTCTTGACTACTGCCGTGACATGCTCGATAAGTCCGCCCCGATATGCATGATGGATCATCTGTGCAGCAGGATAGGTTTTCAGCGCGTCCTCGTTGAGGTCCAAAATGCTCCCGACCAGTTCGCCCAAAGCATCCGGCTCCATACTTCGCGCGATGTCCTTAAGTTCCTCGAAAAGGGCGTCGGGATCGTGGGGGGTAGTGCGTACCAGAATCGAGGGGTCGGGAATTTCCGACAGATCGCAGCGGCGGATCTTGTCAACCACGAGCTGATTGTGGTCTCTGTAGCTTTCTACCCGGCCTTCAACCTTGAGGAAATCACCAGGACTGAATTCCTGTCCCCATCTGCGAATCGCGTCGGCCCACATCTTTCCGGCAATAGTTCCGGTCGCGTCAGCGAAGACCAAGATCGAGGTAATCCTGACCCGAGCGGGTCTTCCGCGCATCTCGGGACTTCAACTGAAAAAATTGCAGCACCGTATCGCCTGCCTTGAGATTCTTGACGCATACAGGTTGCACGGGACATGTGTCTTTTTCGGACATGGTCAGGTTTCCAAGTGATGGTGCGGCTGAGGACTCCGGGGAACAGGGGCCAAAAGAGTCAGGGGGTCCTCAAAATCCGTGTGTGCGGGCACGCATGGTTGAGGGGACTGGCTTGGCGACTCTCTGAGTCAGCGCATCAAGGCATTTTTCCATGAACTCTTGCACATCGATCTGCTTGCCGCTGTGGAGGATGGCGTAGATCTCCCCGAGAATAGGAGGATGAAAACCTCGCTGAGACGCGATGCGCTTCGCGAAGCGACAGGCTTCGAACCCTTCTACCGCGATACGTTTCTTACGGTACTGTTCGAGGAGTGTGCGAGCGAGCCGTTGTTTGCCATGTTTCTCGTCTTTTTCCGCGAGCTCTTTTCCAAATTTTGCGGATCGTCCGCCTCGGCAGGTAGCGAGCAAGTCTGCCATCCAAACCTGACTCTCCGCGTCGAAGGTTTCTGCTGCTGCCCCGAGGAGCATACCGAAATTCCTGATTTCTGCGGTCACAAGGGTGGCGTACGTCGCGAGGAAATTCTCCGGAGCGCGTTTCGAGCCTTCCAGGATGCCGAAACCGATCGCGTATACATTTTTCAGCGCTGCTGAGATGGTCGTGCCGATTACATCGCCGGAATAGACCACTCTGAACATGTTGGTCTCGATCACGGGGCGCAGGCGCTCGAAGGTTTCATAGTGATCGCACGCGATCTGGGTCACACCCGCCCCACCCTGGACGATTTCATGGGCCAGGTTGGCGCCGGAAAGGACGGAAATTCGCATCGTCTTGCCGAGCCGTTCCATCTCCATGCGTGCAGTCTGGCACGGCAACAAGCCAGTCTCGGGAATAAAGCCCTTGGTGGCGATCACAAGATCGGTACCTTCCTGGGCCAGCTCCAGCACCTTGACCAGAGTGCTATGAAAGTACTTGCTCGGGGTGACCATCAGTATAAGCGAAGTGTCCCCCACCGCGGCGATGAGATCAGCCTCCGGTCTCACTGAGCGGGGAATCGACATCTCTTTGAAATGCCAGGGATGACTGCCTTCCACGGCAAGTTTTTCGATCAGGTCTTCCCTGGAATCGTAAAGGATCACCGAATGCTCGGAGAGTTCCTCCTTTTTCAGAAGGTTGGCGCCGATGTGAAGCGCAAGTGTGTATCCCCATGCGCCTGCATTGATGATGGTCATGGTGTTCCGGCCCCGAAGAGGATAAATCCTCCTGTCCGCGTGGTACGCGTAGAACCTCAGTAAGGCAGGATTCTTTGCTGAATAATTGCGCCGGAGAACTGACACCCGCAACGCGCCACGGGAAATGAGACCCCTGACTCCGCGGTCTATGGCCGCAGGCAGGTCCGAAGTGATAAGCGGATGGAAGGGAGCTTCTTTGCGGTATCGAGTCTTGAAGAAGGCCCGAGAGTTTTCTACTTCCTGCTCGACTTTCTCCCATAGCGTCTTCACGCGGACCTTTTCGAGGCCCTGCATGGCCTTGGCCACGAGTTGGCTTGGTTGGATCAGCTTGTGCCGGGCGATCTCCTCGATCGCGCGGTGGGAAATTCTCTGAAGAGAAAGCGAGTTGCCGTCAGTCAGCTCAAAAGGCTCTCCCACGTCGACGCTCAAGTCCCCAAACACTCCCGCGACGCTCTTGAGCACCGAATCCGGGTTGCCAATTCCCAGGTAAAAGGGGAGCAGATCGATCAATCCGCGAGGCCTCAGAGAAAGGACCGGGAACAACCCTGGAGACGCGAGGTGGCGATCTTCGGGAATGGCCGAATACGAAAGAGCCACAGGCACGACCAATGCCTTCTTGCTTGTCTTGACTGCAGAAACCACTCCGTGAGGCGTGTAGGGCTCCCGGAGAATGCCGTCTCTCGATCGTACACTGTACCGACTGGTCCGAGCGAACAATGCTTGAGCTTCGTGTTGTTCCGCGAGGGCAGCGCAATACCAGGAATACGCACGGTGCTGAAGCGGCGAAAAACCCATCGGCAAGGCAAGAGACTTGAACCCCTTAAGCCAATGCGAGATCCAGCCTCGGGTCACACTTCCGGTGACGTGCATGACCGGGGTGGGGAGGCCGAGGCCTTCCACCAGTT
Organism: uncultured delta proteobacterium; assembly: GCA_963760985.1. Classification (GTDB taxonomy): domain Bacteria; phylum Desulfobacterota; class Desulfomonilia; order Desulfomonilales; family Desulfomonilaceae; genus JACRDG01. Next base: position 818,612 of record CAVXFM010000010.1, read on the forward strand.
GAGCAGCAAAAGGGTAGTCAAAGAAGGACGTGTGTCCGAAAAAGAAGAACCTTGGTCCGTCAAACTCCAGTATCTTGCGTTGAATAGCGGGATCGATAGGCTGGGAGATGTCGTTAAAGAAAGTTTTCACGAGAAACGAGGCCAAAGCCCGCACCTGGAAAAAGGCCTCACGGTCTACGGTAATTTCAAGCTCATTGATGGCCCTGCGGAGTTCGTACACATCTTCCTTGGGCTCATGTTGCTCGCAGAGTTCGAGGGCTCGATTTGCGAGCAACCGTGCGTCCAAGGGCAGCGGGTCCGCTATGGAAAGGGATTTCTTGAACTGCCGAAATTCGGCGTGGGAATTGAATAATTCAATTACTCGAAGAAGCCTCATCCGCCTGACCTCGGAAGCCTTTTCGGAAGCTTGAAAAACTAGTTTACGATTCCGGTCCCGGGTTCGGGTGCCTTCCCTGGTCCTCGACGTTGCTCCGGGGCTCTTGGCGCTGGCCGGGGCGCTTGCTGCTGAGTTGTCGGTGCTTGGTATGCCGGCCCGGGTACTTGCCGGGGGCTGAGGCGCCGGCCGAGCCTGAGGCGGTGGTGCGACAGCAGGCGGAGCTACCTCTTTGGCGGGTTGTCGCGTGGGCACGGCCTGACTTGGCGCAGGCTGAACGGATGTTTTCGGCGACCCTGGGAACGCTACCGAAACCAGCACGTCGTTGAATACGTGTTGCATCTTTTCCATCGTGGTGGATGGCGCCAGGCACGATACTCTCAGCAGAGTCTGGTCGTGTTTGTAGAAGACGATGACGATGTCCATCCACATTTTGAGCTTGTCCTCAAGCGCCTGAATGAAAAAGTAGTAGGCTCCGGGGACATCGCACTTGAATTCACCTTCATCAATGATCTTGACCTGCTGAGCCGCCTGCCCGCCCTTCGCACCTTTCCCTTGCAAGTCCTTTATGCCGTTGCGTAATTCTTCGAGAAATACCTTCAACGGATCCTTCACAGGCTCATGAGCCGCCACGTGAATACGGTCGCGAAAGTTGTCGGTCAGATCCGGGGATTGGAAAACGACGTAGTAGTTGCCCTTGGGCTTGTCGATCTTGACCCAAGTGGCGGGGTATTTCATGCTGAATCCGTATTCTTCGCTGGTAAACGTCTTGTAGTCCTCAGCCGATGCGACTAGAGGAATAGCGATGAAACAAATTACCACCAGAAAGAGCAGTCGCACACGAAAACTGATCTTCAGCAAGTCCATCGGGACCGTCTCCTTTCACGCAGGAACTCGTGGAAACAAGTTGAGATAATAACAGGAAAACCGTGAGACGGTCAATGTTTTTCTCCCTTCCGTCTCTGTGAGGCCGCTGGCCGAAGGGTCTGCGACGCGTCTCCTCGGTCGGGGTTTGCAACCGGCACGAGCGCACGACGCGTTGGGCACCATCTGTGTAACTTCCTCTGCCATCATTTGTAAAGGGAGCCTCGCCACCTGATCCCTTCATCGGCAATGATGGCCAGTGCAGTGGTGAGCGTCACCCAGGCGCCGATGAGGGTGCCCACCGGCGCAGTGAGTCCGTATGGCCAGTGCCCTCGTTCTTGCCGAATGAAAATGATGAGTGGGATAGTCATAGCCGCCATGGCAAGCGTCGAGACCACAAACAGAGCTGCCACGGGAAGCGGGGACCCGCCTTGCAGCCAGACCACTCCGGATCCTACAAACAGTGCAAACAGGAGAGTAAGTACGAGGTAGTTTGTGGTCAGGCGCAAGAGCTTGGGAACACTCTTTTCCAGGCCCCCGTAAAATGTTCTCTTCCAGAACAGACATACCGCGGAGATGCTCTCGAAAGGCCTCGTGCAGATCATGTCTCCCGCCCTGAGCACGCAGAGTTTTCCGCCTCGGGCCTTGACGGCTTTGCTGAGCGCCACGTCCTCGGTGAGTTCTCTCTTGAAACGTTCCCACGTGCCGATTTGCTCGTACATCCCTGCACCCATCATGATGAAACAGCCCGATGCGAGACCTGCGGGTTTCTGCTGATCGTTCACCTCGGACAACGGGTAGAAGAAAGCAATGCCAAGGGCCATATGGGTGTATATCGCGTCCTCGATGAAGCCTCGCCGAGTAAAGCTTGGCAGCAGGCTCAGCATGTCCAATTTTTCCGAGAGGAAGTAGCTCACCGTCCGGGAAAGGGTGTCCGGTCTCATCACCGAATCCGCATCGGTGAAAAGATACATCTCGCCCGAGGCCTGGCGAGCGGCCTGGAACATTGCATGGGTCTTTCCGGTCCATCCTGCAGGCAATTCACTGATGGAAATGACTTCTATCCGCGAGTCCTCCGCTTCCAGCCGGCGCATGATCTCCAGCGTGCCGTCCTGGCTCCTGTCATCGACTAACAATAGCTCGAGTTTTGGGTAATCGGACGCGAGAACCGAACGCACTGACTGCTCAATATGGGTCTTCTCGTCCTTGGCAGGCATGATCACGGAAATGGCCGGCAGACGGGCAGGATTTCTCTGAGCGACCTTTGCGCTCGCCACAGTCATCTGAGCCTCTTTCTTTAAGGCAGACACAAACATGATGTTGAGGCGTACTAATTCGAGCATAACCGCTCCAACAAACAGCACGCCCGCCCAGAGAGGCCAATCTGTCCACATTCAGTACATTCCTCACGCTTCCAGGCTTTGCCGAATAACTAAGGGTTCAGAAACTCCGTGGCTGGGGGGTACGCTCCGCCAGCGCTGCCAGGAACGCTCCGCCCGGATGGCCCTCATGGAACGCAAGGGGGAGCTTCACTCGTGCGCGCTCAAACCGATAGGATTCGTCCCGGGCCTGCAACCTTTGGATTTATACCGCGGTGCCGAAGATCTGGCGTCTCGCCTCCACGTGAGAAGTTTGCCCGTGATTGTCGGCTGTCCACCCTTAGCTGACCACACTGTAACTGAAAATTCGTTTGGAGAGAACGTCTCGCGAGAAAAATGGGCCTCAGGGTAGGGAAATTATCTTTGCACGGGCCACTCTACGGCACCACCGAGGACCCCGGAGACGCGGTGGAAGGAACCCGGAGTGTCTCACCTCATTCTGTGCTCAGGCGAGACGTGAGATGTTGCATTGACACCGGCAGTTCCTGCACACGGTACCAACACGGTCCAGACCGCTCCGGATCGTTTCCCCCGCGGCTAATCCCAACCCCGATCCGTGAGGCCGATCAAAGGACGTGCGCCTTACTCCCGACCACCCCTGTGCGAAGAGCGGGTCAAGGCTTCAGCCGCTCGCACGTTTCTTAGAAAGGAGCTTCTTCTTGAATATTTTTTCTGCCCGCTGATAATCCTCATGAGCCAGGTCGGTCTTGCTCAGGCGTTCGTACAGCATACCTCTGGTTCGGTACGCCTCCCGCGTTTTGAGGATCCAGCCGTATGACAGCAGAGAGATACACGTTCGCTGCGACGTACTGGCCTCTTTGGAGCGCATCCTGTCCTTTGGCCAGGTACAGACTACCGCCCGCGCCGGATCGTCGTCACTGACGACCGCCTGCTCCTCCGAGTACGGGCTCTCTCCCTTTGCGTTCCATGCGGTAACCGCGAGGTAGAGGATTTCACGTTTTGCGAGTCCCGCGAGAATCACCGCGCTGTCGTTCGTATTGAGCATCCCCCGATACTCCCCAGGCGTGACACCCCAGAAAACAGTGTACCTTGTCGCGCCGGGAACAGCTTTCCAGGATATCTGGATGCCTTGATCCACCATTTCGGCTTTCACCGTGGCCGGAGGATGCGGTGGTTTGCGCGTCCTGCCCCCCTGTCCCCAATACCCACATGACACGAGCAACAGATGAGCGCCTACCAGGAAGACTAATGACACCCGTAAAGTTCTTCGCGCCAATCTACATTCCACCTATCGAAATTTACACACAGTATAGTGAGTCGATGGGTCGTACGCAAGAATTATGATGAGGGTCACATCCAGGATTCGGTCATCAACCGGGCTAGACTCACGGGATGGGCTTTTGCGTAGAATACCGGAGAACTGCCACAGCGACCCCAGGTGCCTCATCGAACGTATTTAAGGAACACGGGGTACCGGCTAGGCAAAGGCTCAATTTACCCCGCACAAACGGAAGCTGAGGGATTCTGACCTGCAAAGCCTATTCCTGTGGGGCCATCTTGGCACGCACGGGGTCGGCCCCCTCATGCCCGAAATTCAGGAAAGCATTACGTAAGCAACTGGCTCTTCGTCAACTCTTCGCGGAATTTGACTTGGTCTGGGGGATGTGCTATAAATCTCGACCTGATATGATCAATGTGGTGTTATTTGAATAAGTTAACTCAGATCAACCATAAAAGGAGAACGACGTGGGAGACAATCGCATGATTTCAAAGTATTTTTTTTGTGTCGGAGCCCTGCTGCTCCTGTGCGCCGCGTTTGCTGTCGGGGCCCAGGCCGCGGGTCAGGCCAAGGTTCTCGCGAAAATCGGGAACCAAGTCATCACCGACGCGGATCTCAAGGAAATGACCGCAGCGTCTCCGGACAAATCTCTCCAAACGCCGGACGGCCAGCAAAAAGCGTTGGATTACCTCGTGAATATCTACGTGCTCTCGGCAGAGGCTCAAAAAGAGGGTTTGGAGAAAGATCCCGAAGTGCAGAGGTACTTGAATTTCAACCGTAACGACCTACTTGCACGCGTCTTTCTCGAAAAAGAAAAGCAAGAACCTTCCTGCTCCCACGGACAAGGAAGTCAAGGAGTATTACGACAAGCATCCGGATCAGTTCACGATTCCCGAGAGCATCTTTCTCCACCATATCCTTGTCAAGACTGAAAAAGAGGCGAACGACGTTCTTGCAAGGCTTAAGAAAGGCGACAAGTTCGCAGACGTGGCGTCTCAAGTATCGATCTGCCCGAGCCGAGCCAAAGGCGGAAGCCTGGATTGGCTCCCGAAGGGCAGCCTGGTCAAGGAAATAGAAGACGTCGCCTTTTCCATGAAGAAGGGGGAAATCAAGGGGCCGGTTCACAGCAAGTTCGGGTATCACGTGCTGTACCTGGAAGATAAGAAGCCCGCGCAGAAAAGCAGTTTCGACCAGGTCCAGGCACAGATCGTAGAGCGACTCAAATACCAGGCTCAGCAAGAAAATTACGAGAAATTAGCAAAAGAACTGAGAAAGAAAATGAACGTGCAGATCATGCTTCCCGCTGCACCGCCTGCCAAGGCCGACGCGCCTGCCGCTCCACCGAAGAAGTAAGGACGTCCCCACGACACTGCGGATACAGGGAGAGAGGAACCGTCTCAAGGTTCCTCTCTTTCTTTTCTGTCAGAACTTTTGGCAACTCCCATGGCCTGGAGGGTCACCACGAACCATAAAAATGGCACCCTGTCCAGCGACCAGCGGGAGCTGGCAAGTGCTTGAAGTTCTTGGGGATGGGGGTTCGGGGGAAGGCCCTTCTTGAAAGAAGGGCCTTCCCCCGAAAATGCATTTTCATCGGAATAGTATAACCACTGGGGAAGAACCTGGCAGGAACGGGAGAAATCTCGTCCGAAGAAAGCGACTCGCTCAGAATGCCCTACTCGTCGAGGGGCACGAACATATCTTCCGCGTCTTCGGTAAGCTGGCTCACGTCACCCACCTGCGCGTGAATGCGGTCGAAGGCCTCTTCCGCTGCCCGGGTCTTGAGATCGTCGTCCCTCATCATCAATGAAACCAGCTCGTTGAAATAGGCCGCATCCACCAGATGCACCTTGGTCAGGATATCCAGAGCCTCTTCGTCCGTCACATCCAGGTCGTCGGGTTTCAACTCACCTCGATCGAGTTTTACGAGGAAGTCGGCAGGAAAGGACGCCAAATCATCTTCGTCGGTGTCCTCGGTGGACCGTATCCACGGTTTGATGATCTTCTCCTGGAAGATGGAAGCCACGACCTTAATATCAATGTGCTGCAGCAGTCGTGCGAATCTCGCGTCGTCTTCCTCAAGAAAACTGACCAGCCAATGGTACGCGGTCTGTGGATCCGTAGTGCCCTTGGTGGAAAAGAGTTCCTGATCCAAATCGAGAACAGACTGAATTCGCTCGGGATTCATCAAAGAAAGCATGCCGATATGCGTAGAACTCTGGGACTTCATGATCCGGAATAAGGTTCGATCACCCAGGTCGTCCACGATTTCTCGGCTCTTGGTGTCTTCCAGGAGGAAGAGTAGTTCCTGCGCACCCTTGGGGTCCTGCACAGCCTGATGAGCGACCAGAGCGATCTGCTCATCCAGGGAAAGGGCTTCCATAAGTTGCGAAGCCTGCCGTCGGTCGGTCTTCATCACGTCCAGTACACGTCTTCCATCCTCGGAAACTGGAACCAGGCGGGTTTCCTGCTGCATGCTTGTTACGTCTCCTCAGTTTTGATCCAATAGGGATCTTCAATAGCCCGGACCGTCTCGAAAAGGCTTTCATCGTCACCAAAATCCTCGGCCGTCCAGCCCTCTTCCGGAGGCATGTATGCCTCTTCCAAACTGAGGAGGAGATTCTGGGAATTCCTGCTCATGGTCATCAGTTGGAGAGCTCTGACAAAGACGCACGGACCCTCCGTATGGCCAGCGTCCCGAAACGCAAAGACGATTTCCCGCAGCTCTCCCGCATGAGCCTTGTCCAGCTGTATCCCTTTGGTTGCCAAAACCGCCTGTAAGTCAGGAGCAGCGTCGTTATTCAGGGATTCGAGGAGTATGGTCATCAGCGGCCGTGACAGGCGCAAGAGATGCCTCATGCTGAATGCCAACGTGACCGGATCCATCTCCCGCGGGTTATTCCGGACTACATCAAAATACAGAAGTTCCTGACCGGAGTTGTCAACGCAAAACTCCTGGAAATTCTTGTATTCCAAGCTTAATTCCGGACCAACGATGATTTCTTCGTTTCCAGCCATGACACTCCTACCTCCTGTCAATTCTCATTCTACTCACATAGAGGTCACGTTTCAAGACCCGTCAGACCGATTATGGCAAGAACCCTGCGACGCATGAAGCACACAACGGTTCGTCGTGAGGGATAAGGAATGCGCTATGGCACGAACACACAAAGAAATAGAGAGAAACCGGTTTCTTTGACGTCCTCGTGTCTTGATGACTTTGTGGTGCGATTTGCGGGTTTCATCTGGCGTCCTCGATCGGAACCTTGTCCCGAAGACGAAGCATAGTATACTGAAGCGTATAAAGAATGACCGACATTCTCGATAGCGGTTCAGGACCAATCGACCCAACGGTCGCACCGACACCATAGTTGGTGGGAGAACTCCCGCCGGTACGTTGACGCGGTCATTCCCCATGACTTTCAGGATGAGTAAGCCCGAAGGCCCGGTATGAGCGGGCCCTTTTCGGAAGGAGGATTTCCGTATGATCACTGCCGGGATAGACTGTGGAGCCAAGAATACCAAGACCGTTATTATGAACGACGGCAAGATAATCGGAAAAGGCGTAGTACCCACCGGGTTCGCACAGGCTCAGGCCGTAAAGGACTCTCTGGACGTGGCACTCAAAGAAGCAGGGATTACCAGGGAGCAAATTGAGCACATCGGGGGCACAGGTTCCGGTGCCAAGGCGATTGCCGACGCTGACGTGAAGGTAAATGACATCAAAGCCATATCAGCTGCGGCAGCGTTACTTTTTCCCCCACTCCCGAACCGTGGCGGATGTGGGTGCAGAAGCAGCGAGGGCTGCGAAATTTGACGAAAAGGGCAGCGTGCAGGACTTTGCCATCAACGACAAATGCGCTGCCGGCGCGGGAACGTTTATTGAAGCCATGGGAAGAGCCCTGGAGACTCCTCTCGCCGAAATGGGGCCCCTGGCACTCATCTCCACCAATCCTATCCCCATGAACGCCCAGTGCGCGATCTTCGCGGAATCCGAAGTGGTGGGCCTGATCCACGCCAAGACCGAGAAGAAAGACATCAGCAGGGCCATCCACGACGCGATGGCCAGCCGTATCGTTTCCATGATGCGACGGATCGGAGTCAGTCCGGACGTGGTCATGGTAGGAGGCGTGGCACACAATGTGGGATTTGTGGAAGCTCTGAGGCGGGAGTTGGCAGTAGATAAGATCTACATCCCCGACGAGCCGGAATTTGCAGCTGCCACTGGAGCGGCCGCTGTGGCGGCCAAAGAAGGCAAGTAACGTCGAAACGGTACGGTTTCGTGAGAGGATATACAGATGGTTGAGGAAAAGAAGCAAGAGTTTGGAGGTGGCTGGAAACCAACTGGGTGAACCCGGATGTGAAATGGGAAAGTGCCAAATACCTCACCCTAGGAATCGACGTGGGATCGGTGAGTTCCCAGGCCGTGATCATGGCGGATGGCGAGATTTACGCGTACGGCAACATGCGAACCGGTTCTGACAGCCCCCACAGCGCGACCAATGCGCTGAACTTCGCTCTGGAAAAGACGGACCTGACTCAGGACAAGATCAACTACTGCATCGGCACCGGTTATGGCCGCGTCAACGTGCCTTTTGCGGACCGTTCGGTCACCGAGATTGCATGCCACGCCCACGGTGCGAACTTCATCTACGGCTCCGAGGTCCGCACGGTGTTGGACGTGGGCGGGCAAGATATTAAGGCGATCCGCTGCGATGAGAAGGGAAAAGTCACCAACTTCCTGATGAATGACAAGTGTGCAGCAGGAACCGGCCGTGGCATGGAGGTCTTTGCCGACCTCTTGTCGGTCCCGATTGGGGAAGTGGGGGAGCGGTCCTTTGAGATCGACGAAGAGCCCGTGCCCGTGTCGAGCACTTGCGTCGTGTACGCCAAGTCCGAGGCAACCGGCCTGTTGCGCAAAGGATGGAAGACCAACGAAGTGCTTGCCGCGTATTGTGCGGCTATGGCAGACAGAATTCTTGCGCTGCTGGAGCGCGTAGGGATCGAACCCCAGTTCGCTATTACCGGTGGCATAGCCAAGAACCGCGGGGTCATTGACCGTTTGAAGAAACGAATCGGACTCGAGCCGATGAAAACCAAGTGGGACACTCAGTTGGCTGGTGCTGTCGGCGCAGCTCTGTTTGGCTACGCCCTGTGCGAGAAGGGCAAGGGGCGCGAGTAACCGAGCGCAGGCCACCACCTCACCACTTAGGATACCATTATGCGCGCTCAGTATGGATACAGTGACGGCTCAGGGAGTTATTTCATCACCATCGACACGGACGAATGCAGCGGGTGCGGAGACTGCGTGACCGCATGCCCTGCCGACGTATTCGAGGTCGTGGATGAGGACCCCAATGACCCGATGAATGACCGGCCGGTGGCAGTGGTGAGAGAAGATAAGAAGAAGAAACTCACGTACGAGTGCGGGCCGTGCAAGCCCGCTCGCGAGAGACCGCCTCTGCCGTGCGTCGCAACATGCAAGGGTGCGGCTATTGCCCATTCCTGGTGAGAGCCGAGGCCGGGAGCATTTTCCGGTCCTTATCATTCATGCATGACCGATATTGAGGTGCGGTCACACAAGTGAGAGAGACGTGGGGTCTGAGAGTGGGGAGCCCCTGAGCGCAGTGATGAGAGGGGTTTGCGTCTCCCCTCGCGGAGATCCCCAGTCTGTACCTGGTTACACAGGGAAAAGCGAATCGGCGCGAAGTGCGTGGCAAGGGAAAACCATTGCTTCGCGAAGAGCGGGGCGCCCTTCGTTGCCAGACACAGCTCTCGTTACCTCGAGGTTACCGCGAAGTAGCGGCTCACTGCTGGACCGGGCGTACGATCATTTTCCGCCATTTTGCGCGAGCGCTGCCACACTCTGTTGTGCCCAATGACCGGGATATGGTAATTCTTGTGAGCGCTGTAGCTCCGCAACCGTGTGACGGTGTTCCAGCGGCCATCGAAACGGACGGCATATCGAGCCGCATATGGCATCCATCCTCAACAGTGTGTTTCCGATTTTCACCCTGATCGCTCTGGGAGGCGTCTTGAAGACACTGCGCGTGATTAGCGACGATTTCATCAGAGTGTCGGATCGGCTCATCTACTACATTTTCTTTCCTGCGCTCCTCTTCTGGAAGATCGGGAAGCCGTCCCAGACCCTGGGGTTGGAGGGGAACGTCATCGCCGCAGTGCTCTGTGCGGTGTTTGTCGCTTTTGTGTTGAGTCTGGTGTACATCAAGTTTTCCGGGATGCGGGACCGTGAAGCGGGATCGTTCTCACAGGGGTGTTACCGCTTTAGCACGTACGTGGGCATGGCCGTGGTGATGGCGGATTTGGGCGAGGATGGCGTGCGCCAATTTGGCGTGTTGATCAGCTTCGTGATCCCCTTTATCAACGTGCTCGCGGTTTCTTCCATGGTCTGGTTTTCAGGTGACCGCAGTTCACCGGGAGTCCAGACATCGCTGCTCGTCAGGTCGACTCTTTCAAATCCCTTGATCATCGCCTGCGTCCTGGGGATCGTCCACTCCAGGTTTGGCAATCCGTTGCCCGTCTTTGTCGACAATTGGCTGAAGCTGATGTCACTGGCTGCATTGCCTCTCGCATTGATAGCCATAGGGGGATCGCTCACGTTCACTGCTTTCGGAAAGCATTTCAAATATTCGGCAGTGGCCGCAGTGATCAAGCTGATGGTTTTGCCGGTGGTGGGGTACGGACTTCTCCATGCCTTTCATGTCTCGGGAGTGCCCTTCAAGGTGGCGATGATTTACTTTGCGCTTCCTACGTCGCCGAACAATTATATTTTGTCTGCGCTGCTCAACAGCGATCTCGGCCTAGCTGCCGCGGCCATCGTGTTGTCCACACTCTTGTCCCTACCCGCGCTCTCTGTTACCCTGGCAATTTTCGGAGGGTAGGGCGACCGCTGATGACTTGGCACATAATCTTCTCCCACAAAAGCCAGATAGAGCTCCATCGACAGGGGCGCGGCGTTTCATGATGAAAGACCCGGTTTTCAAACGCATAACTCGGCTTGTGGGGAAAGCCATCGGTGACTTCCACCTGATCGAGGATGGAGATAGAATCCTTGTCGCACTGTCCGGCGGAAAAGATTCGTGGACGTTGCTGTATGCACTGCGCTATCTTCAGCGCAAGGCGCCGGTGAAATTCGAGCTTGCAGCCGCGACGGTCCATCCAGGTACGGAAGGATTCCTGTGCGGTCCCCTGGGAGAGTTTCTCGCGAAAGACCACATTCCTCACTGTGTGATTCCAGGAAATATCCTGGAAGTGGTCAATGAGAACCTCTCGCCAGGGACCAATCCCTGTTCGTTCTGCGCAAGATTACGCAGAGGGGTGCTTTACTCGTATGCGGCTCAGCATGGGTGGAACAAGCTTGCGCTGGGGCACCACTTGGATGATTTCATCGAGACCCTGCTGTTGAACCTCCTCTTCAACGGCACCCTCAAGGGCATGAGCCCTTACCTGGTTGCCGACGACGGTGCAAATACGGTTATTCGACCGCTGGTGTACGTGAAAGAGCACCTGACCCGGGATGCCGCGCATCGCATGGGCGTGCCGATTATTGGCTGTGGGTGCACGTATCAAGGGATGAGCGGTTCGCGCAGGCAATGGGTCAAGGGGCTTGTCGCGGGCATCGAGCAGGAAGTGCCGGACGTAAAATCCAACTTGTTGTCTGCTATGGGCAGAGTGCGACCTCGACACCTTCTGCCTCGTCGCGCTGAGGACCAGGTGCCCAGCCAGGCAGACGGGAACGACGATCTCTGACCGCGTGAAGGAAGGGCACATGTTCACAGGCATAGTCGAAGCACGAGGAGCCATAGCGGGCCTGGAGCCTGTTGGCGGCTTCACACGTATCCATATTGTCTCAGACCTGGATCTGGCCGACGTGAGGGAAGGTGATTCGATCGCGGTCGACGGAGCCTGTCTTACTGCGACAACCGTGAATCCCGCACACCGCGAATTTTCCGCTGACGTTTCACCGGAAACCCTGCGTGTGACCACTCTGGGCCTGCTCAAGATCCGGGATCAGGTGAACCTCGAAAAGGCGATGAGACTGGGCGCACGTGTGGGAGGGCATCTCGTGTCAGGCCATATTGATTGCGTGGGGCGCCTCATGGAGAAACGGCCGTCAGGGCAAGGATTTGTGTTGGGATTCCAGGTTGACTCCGGACGATATCTCATTGAGAAAGGAAGCGTGGCCGTAGACGGAATAAGCCTCACGGTAAACAAGATCGAAAGTAATCGCTTTCACGTGATGATCATTCCTCACACGTCGCTCCTGACAGGGTTGACCGTGAAAAACATCAATGATAAAGTAAATGTTGAGTTTGATCTGATCGGAAAATACGTGGAGAAATTCGTGTCTGCACCGGGGAGAGACCGAGGAATCCGCGAAGAGAAACTTAAGGAATATGGTTTCCTATGAAGGAGGAAGCGTCAGATGGGCGTATTGGTCGATACAGAAGAGGCGATCGAAGAAATTAAACAAGGTCGCATGGTAATATTGGTGGATGACGAAGACCGGGAAAATGAAGGCGATCTCACCATGGCCGCGGAGAAAATCACGCCCGAGGCGGTTAACTTCATGACCAAATTCGGGAGAGGACTGCTCTGCCTCTCCATGACACCGGAAAAGATCGAAGCGCTGGACCTGCGCATGATGGTTTCCAACAACAAATCCCGTTTTGGAACCGCGTTCACTGTTTCCATTGAGGCAGCCAGAGGAACCACCACGGGTATCTCCGCATACGACCGTGCCCTGACCGTGCTTACCGCAGTTGCCAAAGACGCAACCCCCCAAGACGTCGTGTCACCGGGCCATGTGTTTCCGCTCAGGGCCAGGGGGGGCGGAGTGCTCGTGCGAGCGGGCCAGACCGAAGGCAGCGTGGACCTGGCTCGACTGGCGGGCTGCACCCCTGCCGGAGTGATCTGTGAAGTCATGAACGATGATGGTACCATGGCCCGTTTGCCGAATTTGATCACCCTCGCGGAGGAACACGGGATCAAAATATGCACCATCAAGGATCTGATCCAATACCGCATGCGCACCGAGAGACTGGTACATCGCGGGGCTGAGACCTTTCTCCCCACACAGTTCGGTGACTTCAAACTCATCGTCTATGAGAATGGCGTGGACAGTCACAACCACGTGGCCCTGGTCAAAGGTGATATCACCCCCGAGGAAGCTACTTTGGTCCGCGTGCATTCCGAGTGCCTGACCGGCGATGTGTTCGGCTCCCAGCGCTGCGATTGTGGGCCTCAGCTCCAAAGGGCCATGAGCATGGTCGCGTGCGAGGGCAAGGGCGTGATTCTGTACATGCAGCAAGAAGGTCGGGGCATTGGCCTGTTGAACAAGATAAAGGCCTACGCGCTGCAAGACCAGGGATGCGATACGGTCGAGGCAAACCTCAGGCTCGGATTCAAGCCTGACTTGAGGGACTACGGGATTGGGGCTCAAATGCTTGCGGATCTCGGGGTGCGCAAGATGCGCCTGTTGACGAACAATCCTACCAAGATCGTGGGGCTCGAAGGATACGGGCTCCAGGTCGTGGAGCAGGTCCCCATTGTCATTGAACCGTGCTCCACCAATTTGCGCTACCTCACGACCAAGAAGGAAAAAATGGGTCATACGTACGACCTGAAATGCTTAGGCTGAGAAGGCCTGACAGAGGTCCGAGAGAGGAAGGCTCCTTCATCTGGCTTCTTTGAAGGAGGCCTCTCATCGGATAAGGTTTCGGAGGCTTTATGACAAAGATTATCGAGGGCTTTCTCGACGCTCGCGGCCTCAGAGCCGCTCTCGTGGCGAGTCGGTTTAATGATTTTGTCGTTTCCAGGCTCATTTCCGGGGCAGTCGACGCATTGGTGCGTCACGGAGCGGCAGAGGACGAAATAACGCTCGTGAGGGTTCCCGGCGCGTTCGAGATTCCCCAGATGGTGTCTGCACTGGTGAGATCCGAAAACTATGACATGGTGATCGCCTTGGGAGCGGTGATTCGGGGCTCCACTCCTCACTTTGATTATATCGCTGCCGAGGTGGCCAAGGGGGTCGCACAGACTGCTCTTTCCTCGTCCATCGCGGTAAGCTTCGGCGTGCTCACGACGGATACCCTTGAGCAAGCCATTGAGAGAGCAGGATCCAAGGCGGGAAATAAAGGCGCAGAGGCCGCTATGGCCGCCATGGAGATGGCAAACTTGTTCAAGCAGGTTTAGCGGGAAGCGGCGGCTTAGCGAAAGCCTCACCGCGAGGGATGGCGAATGAACCGCCAGGCGCAAAGCCGCAAAGAGAAAAGGGAGTTGATCTCTGACTTCTTCGTGTCTTCGTAGCTGTGTGGTGTTATTTGCCACGTTCCACAAAGGTCGCTCTGAACGATTACTATTAAAGTTATTCGTAAAATTGTTCGTGTATTCGGATGTCAATGCTGGCAGGTGAGGAGTAATTTCCTGCGAACACGTGACTGTGTTCATTGCCGCGGTCTTGAAGAAACCGAGTACTTCTTGTGCGAAAACATCGCGTCTACCGGGACGGTGGGAATCCGGGGCGCACATTTCGAGAGTTGTTAAAGAGACGCATGCGGGGCAAGTTTATGCAATTCTCCCGTGAGTATGAAGTCCGTTCTCTTTGAAAACGAATCGGTAGAAAAAAAGTATTTTCACCAGTGCCTTCAAGACGCAAAACTCGTGAATTTGTCCTTCAAGTGCTTTTCGCTGCTGATGCACAGCATCAGGACCCGCGGGATACTCTGGAATTCCTGGAGAAACATTTCACCAGCGACCAGGAAGAGGACCTCCAGATGCATCGGGTGATGAAGGAATTCGCCTGGGAACTGATCGAAGCCGTATCCCGGGACCGGGGGGCCATAGACAACCTCATCACCAAGCTCTCTTCGAACTGGAAGCTGCACCGCATCAGCCGGGTGGATCGAAATATTTTGAGACTGGCTATTGCAGAGATGACCAATTTTTCGGCGACTCCCGGACGGGTCGTTTTGGACGAAGCCATTGAGATCGGTAAGAAATATGGTGCAGAGAATTCCTCGGCATTCGTGAACGGCATTCTCGACAGAATACATTCTCTGGTAAATCAGCCTCATTCGGTGATTAGTTTGCAAGAAATGATGGCAGCTCTTGACGAATCAGATTCAAGAGGTTAGAATTAATTAGTAATTGTAGGATAGGCGTAACTGGAGCTTGCACCCATGAAGGTCCGCGTCTCTTCGAGACCTTCTCTCTTCGCAGGATGTCGCATTGGCGACATGAGTGCTTACGTACGCACGCTTTCCATGTCGTGCTTCGTTGTCGGTGCGCTGCTCTTGTTTTGTTGTGCCGCGTTTGCCGCAGGACCTGTAAAAGCCCCTCCGGCTGACAACGAATCGCAGAAGCCGCCCAAATCGTACGCCCCTATCGGCAATTCCGGGTATCGCGTTCCCATCCCGGAGGTCCAGATGAACCGCATCTTTGGGGGGCGCCAGGATCACCCTTCTCGGACTGAAGAGCAGAAGCCCGAAGCTGTTCCCCTGCCTTCGCAAAAGACTCAACCTCGCACTGAAGAAACAACCGGTACCCGTGAGGCACCGAGCGTCCAATGGCTTCCTTTCGATCCCAACAGGCGAACTCCCACGCTTCGGCCCCCTCATCCAAGAGAAACGCGGGAAGAGCCGCGGCAGAAAGAGGAAATTCCGGCCATCCTGAGGTCTCCGCATGCCCCGGACCGGCCGTTGGAGGCCATCCCACCCAAGAAGGAAGTCCTTGGCGTGCCCCCGGTTCTTCAACCGCCGCTGGTTCTCGCTTTACCGAGGACAAAAGAAACGCTCGCGACCAAGCATATGGGCTTTCGCGATGCCGGTGCGCTTCTTGGCCCCCTGACGGCCATCCCTCTGGACACGCGGCAAAAACCGGTCAGAGTGGCTCTTCCCACGCCCGAGACGATACCCTCGCCTCGCCTTGAGCGCGTGGCACGG
Organism: uncultured delta proteobacterium; assembly: GCA_963760985.1. Taxonomy (GTDB): domain Bacteria; phylum Desulfobacterota; class Desulfomonilia; order Desulfomonilales; family Desulfomonilaceae; genus JACRDG01. The sequence continues at coordinate 834,428 of CAVXFM010000010.1, forward strand.
CCTGACTCCAAGGCTGACCTGGCTCTGCATCAACCTCCGGACGTATTGGCAGTGCCGCGGGTAAAGGAATCGCCCAACCCCAAACAGCAGGGGTTTCACGGTGTCGGTGGGCTTATCGGCCCCTTGACGTCCATCCCGCTGGGCACCCGCCAGGAACCCGCGACTGTGGCTGTTCCTCAGCCTAAGCCGATACCTGAACCGCGTCCTAAGCCGATAGCGCTTCCTCAGGCTGAGTCTAAGACCGACCTCGCTCTGCGTCAGCCCCCGGCCATTCTCGCAGTGCCGCGGGTCAAGGAATCGCCCAGCTCCAAACAGCAGGGGTTTCACGATGTCGGTGGGCTTACCGGCCCCTTGACATCCATCCCGCTTGGTACTCGCCGGGAACCCGAGCCAGTGCAGGTCCCCAAGCCGGAACCCGCTCCTGTGGCCGTTCTTGAGCCTGCTCCGGAACCTACTCTCTCGGCCCCGAAAGAAACCATAGCCCCGGAGACCTCGGAACAAGTGGAAATGAAACCTCCGGCCGAGGAAAGCGGTCCTTCAAAGGAACAGCAGACTGCCCCTGCAAAAGAAGTGCTGCCGTCTCCTCTCGATGAAACGGGGCCGCAGAATGTGGAATTGCGGCATTATCTGCAAGACACTGCGCCGATCCTGGAGGAACTGTCCCTTTTGATGACCAGGGCACCGGCTTTGGCTGTGGCGGACTACGATCCATCGCAGGAGCGCCCGACTGCTTTCCGCGACGACATCTACATGAAGATCGAGTACATGAAACGAGAACTTCAGGTTCTTGACTCCAAAACCTTTGCGATCATCCCCCCGACACAGTACACCGCGTTTCACTCGGTGATTCGCGACTCCATCACCGAGACCTACCAGGCTTGCGATACTATCATGGCTTACATGCGGGATCCGACCAGCCAGAACCTCCAGAAGATGCAGGAGCATCTGCGACGAGCTCGAGAGCTGATCCAGATGACGCGGACGAGTCGCGGGTAAACGCATTGCTGGTCGTTGTGAGTCGCTTCGCGTGTCACATTGAAGGTTGGTTCCCCTTGTCGGCCATGGGTCAAGGGTTTGAACTGCATGTCCTTGACAGGATTGTGCCTCTTGTGTAGTGTGCATTCACATTACGACGTTTCTCACTTACGGAAGAATTGGTGGAAAGTTTGCTAAGCCTCGCAGACCGAGTGTCGAAACGACTGAAATACGCCCATTTCCCGTACGTGAGCAAGGCGCTCACGGAAAGGAAAGAGGGTACCAGCCAACCTCTACGCATACTTGACGTGGGGTGCGGTCCGGGCAACCTTTCGGCCTTTTGCAAGGACACGGCTGAATGCGAGTGGTACGGCCTCGACCTGTGGGAGCACGAACTCCGGCAGGCGGCTGAAAAGAAGGTCTATAAAGCGCTATTTCAAGTCAACTTGGTTCATGGGCTCCCCTTTTGCGATCATTCCTTCGACATTATTGTGTGTAGCGAAGTACCATGTACTTGCCCAATGCCGGCGCGATACTTGCCGAGTTTCACCGGGTACTCGGTCCTGAGGGCAAGGTGTTCGTACACAATCCCATCAGTTGGTTCCCGCAGCTTTGCGCTGGGCTAAAGAAGACCTGGAGACGCGTGTGCACCGCGAAAAAGGGGCGGTGATTCTGGATGAGCAAACTGCCGTTCAAGGCGGCAGGCGGGTGTGTCGAGTGACCTACTATTCCTTCGGGTCTCTTCAGCACGAGGTAAGTGATGCGAATTTCCAGATCACGGATGTGGCGGGCTTTCGTCTGTTTCGCAACCGAATCCGCCTGATGACGCGGCTCGAAGATTTCAACTGGTATCATCAGCTCGTTCGCGCCATTGTGGGGCGTTATCCTGCCATGGCCACGGATGTCTTGGTGGTCGGTACCAAGAAGTAACTCGCCCAAACGATCGGATGATTTCGATTTTCGAGAGAAGGGGCGGGGACCGCGTGGCGGCCCCCGAAAAGATGAGTATTACTTCAAGGTTTCTTTGGCTGCGGTCAGGGTGTTTTTCATGAGCATCGCGATGGTCATGGGGCCCACACCGCCAGGAACCGGCGTAATTGCTGCAGCCTTTTCCTTCACCTCGTCATAGGCCACGTCGCCGACCAGCTTCCAGCCTCTTTCCGTGCCAGGGGCGTCTACGCGATTGATTCCCACGTCGATCACCACCGCACCCGGTTTCACCATGTCAGCCTTGACGAACTCGGGCAGGCCGATTGCCGCGATCACGATGTCAGCGGCCGCACAGCGCTCCTTGAGGTTTTTCGTCTTGGTATGGCACATGGTGACGGTCGCGTTCATGTCACGCTGATCCAGCATGTTGGAAAGCGGACGGCCCACAATGTTGCTCCTGCCAAGAATGATCACGTCCGCACCGGCGGTGGTGAAGCCGCCGCGCTTGATCAGTTCGATCACGCCCGCGGGAGTGCACGGCAGGAATCGTACTTCGCCGATGCTTATGAGGCCGACGTTAAACGGATGGAAGCAGTCCACATCCTTTTCGGGCAGGATGGAACGGAGAATCATCGCTTCAGGGATATGCTTGGGAAGCGGAAGCTGACAAAGAATACCGTGGCAGCTCTTGTCCTTGTTGTACCCATCGATCACTTCGAGAAGCTGCTCCGTGGTGGCTTCCTTGGGGAGCTTGGTTTCCAGTGACTTGATCCCGATATACTCGCAGGCCTTCTTCTTGTTGTTTACGTACACTTTGGAGGCCGGATCTTCACCGACAAGAATAACGGCCAAGCAGGGTTCCAAGCCCTGAGCTTTAAGTTGGACGACTTCCTGTTTCATCTCGTCCTTAAGTTGTTGAGATACTTCATTTCCGCTGATAACCTTTGCCGACATGCAAACCTCCTTCTTCAATGTTTTAGCCCAACTTGATTCATAAGAGGAAAGACTCGCCGGGGACGGCTTTCTCTCCGTCCCGAGCCCCTCTTAGAGACGCATATAATCTCCAGTCACCTACAGACCGTCATAAGTCGCATCATGCACATCATGAGTTGATGCGCAGAGATGTATCCCCCTGCGTTATGAGGCATCATCCTCAAGCGCGGCAGCGATTTTCTCGATCGCTCTCCAGATCTGCGGATCGTCCAACGAAGGCGGCCGGCTCTGCATATCAGCGGCAGCAATTTCCTCAGAAAAGGGGAGAATCCCGATGAGCGGTATGTGATCGAGGTTGGTGCGCAGGAATTCCTCTTCTTGCTCATTCCTGACCTTGCTTCCTACTGCCGACACTTTGCGCAAACCGATGTCCTGAGTGAGTTCCTTGACCTTCGAAGCAGTCTCGATGCTCCTGCGACCCGGTTCCACGACGATGACCAATCGATCCACGCCTTGAGCCGTGCCTCGCCCCAAGTGCTCGATGCCGGCCTCCATATCCATGATCACCAGTTCCTTGTGATAAAGCACCAAATGGCTGACCAACGCCTTAAGCAGCACGCTCTCAGGGCATATGCAACCGCCGCCTCCTTTTTTCACGGTTCCCATGATCAGAAGGCGCACACCGTCTTTTTCACGACCCAAGGCTTCGGGAAGGTCGTCTACACGGGGATTCATCTTGAAAAAACCACCGACCGTACCGCGCTTGTGCTCCGTGCGCTCGTAAATGAGGTCTTCCATCTTGGCCACAGGCACGATACCGGACGTGTCGATCCCCAGAGCTGACCCTAGATTTGCGTCAGGATCCGCGTCCACCGCAAGGACGCGGTAACCTCTTCTCGCCCAATAGCGCGCCAGGAGACTGCTCAAGGTCGTCTTGCCGACTCCACCTTTTCCGGAAACTGCTATTTTCATGGTACTCCTCGTTAAGCTTCATTTCAGGCAGACAATCTGACAATAGATTGGACATTCGCGCGCCCGAAAGGAAGCAACTTAACTCCGAGAAGCTTTGAGCAATTCCAGGACCACCATCTGTCCGGCCACGGCCATGTCTTCCGCACTGAAGAACCTGTCTGCGGTCTCGTCGAACAACACGCTGGCCTCAGCAGGGAACTCCTCATCTCCCTTCCAGAGGATGCACGTCACGGGAAGACAGGGAAAATAGGGCAGTTCCGCTGCCGCATCACCGGTCTCGAGTATTTTGCCCTTGAGCTTTTTCGCTCCCGAGACCATAGCCGCGGGATTGTCGCCGAATACACTCACCAGGATTTCTTTGGTTCGTCGATTGAACGCAGGTTCGTAGAAGTGGCCGTCCTTGAATTCGCGAAAATGCTTGAGCTTGCCCGTGGGTTGCCGCCCGTCCGCGTTATTAAGGTAATGCATGGTAAGTATGGCCAACCAGATAGGCGCTTCCTGGCCGCTCTCCATGAACGAAAACCGGCGCGTCGTCCACATCGAGGACGATCTTGCTGTCAAGATAGGGCACGATCACGCAGCGATTCACAAATTCTGCAGCCGCTTTATCAGCCACTCGGCCCGGATCTTTGCGGCCAAAAGCCTCAAGTGCGATCTTCAGGGCTTGTTCGTAATTGTCCTGTACGGGAAGCTCAGGGCTCGACAGATCTTTGATGTTCAGCATGGGTCGTACTATCCGTGGACGGGAGCGCGGTTTTCTTGCTCGCTAAGGCACACAGAGGAACCGAGAGATCGGCTCCTCTGTGACTCTCACTCTGTTCAAATCGTAAGAAGTCTGATACTGACCACGTGCTCCAATTTACGGAGCGCTTCAATCGCTTGCTCGTCCGGTTGCGAGTCTGTATTCACGAAGAGGAGTGCTTCTCCTCCCTCTGCTTGCCTGCCGAACTGGAAGCTGGATATGTTGATCCCTCGGTCACCGAGCACAGAACCGACGTTACCGATCAGACCGGGTTTGTCCACTCCCTGGATCACCAGCGTTTCGCCGCACAGGTTGAACTCGCCGCGGAACTTTCCGTACCGCACCATCCTCGGTTCGGACCTGCCGAAAAGCGTCCCCTCGATCACGTGCTCAGAGCGCTCGGTCGTCACTTTGAATCGGAGCAGGGAGAGGTAGTCCTCTCCTTTGCTGAGTCGTGTCTCGGAAAGGCTAATGCCTCTCTCCGCCGCTACCATAGGGGCGTTCACCTGGTTGACTTCTTCTTTGATGATGGGAGTGAGCAGACCGGTGAGAAACGAAGTGGTGAGAGGCTTGAGAGCCATGTCCGCAACATCTCCGGCATATTGAGCCTCAACTCCCTTGATACCCGTCTGGACCGTCTGTCCGAGGCACAGCCCCAATCGGTGTGAGAGGTCAAGATATGGCCTCAAGGTTTCAAGGGCCTCCCCTGCGACGGCAGGCGCATTCACCGCGTTTCTGATGGTTCCGGACAGGAGATAATCTCTAATCTGATTTGCGACGGCTATTGCCACGTTTTCTTGAGCTTCTTTGGTGGAAGCCCCCAGGTGGCACGTACAAATGACCTTGTCCAAGGAGATCAACCGGGTCTTGCCGGGCGGCTCCACAGAGTACACATCCAGCGCTGCGCCGGACACCTTGCCGGATTCGATGGCATCAGCCAGGTCCTCTTCGTTGACTACCGGGCCTCGGGAACAGTTGATGATCCGCACGCCCTTGCGCATTTTGGCAATGTTACTCGCATTGATCAGGCCCTTGGTGTCGTTGGTCAGGGGGACATGAAGGGTAATGAAGTCCGATTCCTTGAACACGTCATCCATGGAGGCAAGCCTGATGCCCATCTGTTTGGCCTGATCCTCCGATAAGAACGGATCGTACACGATGACGTTCATGCTGAGACCCTTGGCCCGGTCCGCTACTACGGACCCAATCTTGCCCAGGCCGACTATCCCTAGAGTCTTGTTGAGGATTTCAGTTCCTTGGAATTTCTTCTTCTCCCATTTCCCGTCTTTCATGGAAGCGGTTGCCTGAGGAATGTTCCTTGCCAGCGCCATCATCATGGAAATCGTATGTTCCGCTGTGGTGACGGTATTTCCACCGGGCGTGTTCATTACCACGATACCTCTTTTGGAGGCCGCTGGAATATCCACGTTGTCCAGACCGGTTCCGGCCCTGCCGACTACCTTGAGATTGCCCGCTGCCGCGATGATATCGGCCGTTACCTTGGTGGCGCCGCGGACGGCAAGTCCGTGATACTCGCCGATGATGGCTTTGAGTTCGTCAGGACTCAAACCAACCTTGACGTCCACCTCTAACCCTTCCGCTTCCCGGAAGATGTTCACACCCAATTCGGACAAATTGTCTGAGACCAGGACTTTCACCACACGTTCCTCCTTACCGTCTTATTGATGGAGCAAGCCAAGTTCGCTGGGCATCCGACCTGAGCGGGACTCGCATATGTGTCTTTCCACAGTGTCCGCTCGTGTACGGGAACCAAATCTTCGCTGGCCGATCGATGGGTCACTACAAAGCGTTACCGAAAATCCACACGGGTGGCGACAAGTTGGCGCGCCAGTCTCCACACCATGTCCCCGCGGAGCCTCAGCCGGCTACGTAATCATATGAGCGGTCGCGAATGGAAAACAAAATACCAGGGTTCTCTAACAGGAAAGGCCCGAAATGTCAAGAAGGTCCGCCGCGGACGCACTCCACAGGTCCGCGGGAAACATGATCGACGGGCAAGAAACTACAAAAGGCATAACAAAAGCACCACCGCAATCGCCATGAACACGAGCGGCGGGGCTTCAGGACCGGGAAACGCCCAGTCCACCATGTCCGACGCACTCAAAGGAGCCTTAGACGGCCCAGGTTCCACGAACAGAGCAGTGCCCTCGATATCCGCGTCGAACTTGAGGTACGGTTCGGGTTTCCCCGTTTGCGGTGCACGCACACGCGGATCGGCAGCAGGACCTCGGGATTCAGGCACGGAGCCACGGCTGGGACTGGCCGGGGGGCCGGTCTCCAAGCTGAGAGGGACCGAATCGTTCGGCCCGAACTCGACGATGATCTCGCCCCACGGAATCTCTTCCTCGGATACGGTTTCTTGCCTGCGAGCCTCATTCACTCGCGGAGGGGGATCTTCAGTGTGGGACGGAGGGCTTAGCTCCAGGGGAGCCGGCCTTTTCATAAATTGTGTGTAGTTCGGTTTTTTCCTGGTCATGCTTTTGTGTTTCTTGAAGAGTCGCTGCGAGCAACCATTTCGATGATTTCAAGGGCGAGACTGTGCATGTCCTTGCTGCCCTTGCATGACGGAGCTATGGAGAAAATCGATTGGCGCAACGCGTTTGCTTTGTCGAAATTCACGTCCTGACGAACCACAGTGTGTGCCAGATACGTGGAGTAGTTGGTACGAAGGCCTTGAAGAATCTGTCGGCTGACAGAATAGCTGCCGTTGTAATGGTTCGGCACTATGATCACCGCGGGAATGGTGTCCCGGTTCACGCGTTTCACCTCGCGCACCGTGTCAAAAAGGTATTCCAATCCATAAAACGAGTTTCCGTCGAGTTTCACCGGAGCCAACACCATATCGGAGCTGAGCAGGATATTGAGGCTCGTGATGTCGTACGAAGGCGGAGAATCCACGATCACCAAGTCGTAGGCGCTCTCGCCCCGAATCCCTTCGACCACGCGCCTAAGCCGATATTCTCGTTCAGGCTGCTGAAACAACAAAAGGTTCATCGCACACATGGAGAGATTCGCGGGTACCAGATGCAAATTCGGAGTGATTTCCTTCCACGCGAGGGTCACGGGAACGGCCTCTCCTTGCCTATCGGGGATGAGCATTTGCATGAGGGTAACAGGAAAACTCGAGGGCTCCTCACCCAATGAGGTAGTCAAATGTCCCTGGGGGTCCGCGTCAAGGGCCAAGACCCGTAACCCCTTTTCTGCAATCTTGATCGCGAGACTCGCGGATATGGTGATTCTTTCCGACCCCGCCCTTCATGTTGAAGACCGCAAGCACGCGTGGGGGATTGTCGATGACGGGCCTCACACCCACCACGTCGCGCACGGTTTCTATTTGCTCAGCAGTGTCACAACCGGTTGCCATGCTCGTCGCGGTCTGCGCTGGGGATTCTGCCGTCTCGCTCGAGCGCGAGGAGAGACTCCTTGGAGATTCCAAGTATCCTGGCCGCTTCGAGAGGCTTATAACCTTTCTTTTGCAATGGCGGACCCCCTTCCATCCCCCCAATTCGCCTGGGCGAGGTTGCTATTGACGGCAATGTGGTTGGTGCCGAGGTCCCTGATACTCCATGGTAGGGCTTGTATGCGCGGACGCCACACATGTCAAGTCCTGAATTCGTGAAGGAGGGAGCGAATGCGCTGCATCAGCCAGGCACAGGTTACCGTGGCCCCGAATCGGTGTCCTGCATACGCACCATACATTCATGGATTGGGGAAATCGCTTCAGGTGCGAGACGACTCGAGCGGGGTTCCCGCTGGTTCCCGCAGGAGCAGAGTAATACCGATGCACGATCACGCAAGTGACTTTGGTCTGCTGGCGGCATGCCTCTGAAGCGCAGTCAGGCCGGGCCGTTCGTAGCGAAAGAGGTTTGCCGCCAGTGTTGCACGCGTTGAAAACGCATGAGGATAAGACGTGGTCGGTTGAGGCAGCAAGGGAGTTGTGGTGGGGAAGAGGGAGCGCAAGACCCGAAGATTTGAGGACCGCTGGTGCCGAACACGATCCACCAAGGCTCCGGGTCTTTGCTTTTCCTACCGGCATTACAAGTCCTGGTCAGGGCGTCTGGGCATGGGAGGCACCGCTTGTTGCCGGCGCTCGTCCTTGCCGGGGGATGGTCTCCCCCATGTCCACGGTTTCTTGGCAGGCGATTGGCCCGCATAGGTTTGCTCGTCTCCTGCAGGCTGATTCACGGTCCTTTCTACGGGCGCGGACCGGGCCTGCGACCGCTGCGCCGGACTGCTTACCGCCGACGGAATCTCCGAAGATTCGATCCGAGAAGGGGGCTTGCTCAATTGTTCGAATGCATTGTCCGGGACTTTGGGGGTCACGTGTTTTTTCAGCGGTTTTTCAGGCACACTATAAGTCGGAGCAGGCTGCTGGAAGATCTCGCGCTTCGCCGCGGGCTGGGGCGGCGGTTGGTACCCGTGTCGACGACCCTCCCGGAGCACTGGGCTGGGGGGTAGGTTTGTTGGGAGACAGATACGTGCCCTTCGGCCTTTCAGGGGCGGAGGGACGAGTGGATGCCCTCTGTGTGGGCGTATGGGTGGGAACAGACAGTGAGGACGAGTCAAACCCTCGACGAGGTCGCTGAGAAGGTCTGTACGGCGTTGAGAGCGCCGAATTGCCGAACCCGCGGTCCCCAGGGCTGCACAGGGCAGAGCGCATCGTGTGCCTGCCCACTTTGACCGGACGCCTCTGCTGTCCAATCATGCCGGGCGGAACCGCGTTGCTTGGCTGGGGTGGATTGGGCGATTCGTAGCGTGGCGCGAAATCCTCCGGACAGAAAAGACGCCCGGCAAACACCATGTCTGGCGGAAAATAGTAAGGCGCGTAGTACGCCCAGGGACCGAATCTCTCTTCTGCAACGGAGAGAGACGGGAGAGCCGTGAGCAATGCTGCGGCGACGATCAAGATCAGTGTCGCAGGATGGTGTTTCATGTGAAGGGCCTCCGTCAAAGGCGTCATGCGCCGCGTGTAATGGGTCTATTCATATTCTACCAATTATCTGAGTATGTTGTCAACATTAATTCATAATGTGAATTGATTGTGGTGGTAATCTGCTGAATTAAGAAGTGATGATTCCTCTTGTTTGAAGGGAAGGTGGGGCGACTTGGCTGGGATGAGGGGCCTCATTCTTGCGGTGCTCGCGCTCGGACAGGAAGGGGACTGGGACGGGTGTTTTGCGTACGGTTTCGTGGCGCGTGCCCGGCTCGTGGAGGAGAGAAAACGAGACGAAACGATGAGTCATACCGATTCGCCTTGGCATGTACCACTTGGAGCAAGCTGGGGATCTCCGTTACGGACGACGCATAGCTGTCTCATTCCTTTGCTTCGGAGACCCCCAACCCCACGAGTGTTGCTCGTTTGCTCGCGAGCCAATATGATCCCACGAAAGGCGACCTAAAAGCCCTTCATCATCTCGCTCATGAGGCTGGGCACCTCGATTCTGCCGGTGGGAGCGAGAATGCGACTACAGTAGTCTGTCGCGTAGTCTTTCTTCAGCTTTCGTACGAGGCGCCGGAAGAGCGAGCTGTCAATGGCCTTTCCGATGTCTTCGAGATTGCGCCCGGAACATTCGGCCAGTATCTGGGGACCGGAGCCGATGGCCATCCGCCATGCTCCCGTGATAGGGACGCGAAGCTCTTTCATGCCGGGGATACATTCCTCTTTGACGAATCGATAATGCTCCTCGTCCTTGCCAGGTACCACGTTGTAGAGTTGATTGAACTTCCATGCTCCCAACTGGATATGGTAGGGGCCTTCGATCACGCGACCGCTGGATACCCAAAGTTTGCTGGAATATTTGTACACCAACTGAAGCAATTTTCCGGACACGATCCGGTATTCGTCCGTAGCAAGAATTTTTCTGAGATAGCCCTGATCTTCCACTGTGGCAGCGGCGATGATGCGAGGGCCCTCTCCTACGGCAACGTAGTACCCACCGAGGAGCTTGATGCCGAGTCGGTTTAACGTGGGGTTATACTCGTTGGTGACAAAGGTGGAGTATTCGTCGAATTTTCCCGGGATCACGTCCCAGTATTGCGTGAAAAGGATGGTCATGCTCTGCCTCCTGAGAGATGGCCGCTTTGTAGTCCATCGTGAAGATGCGACCCATGAGTTGCTCGAGGTTCTCAGTCTGATCGAGTTTCTGCACCATGTGATGGGGACGGATGCGTGTGTCCCCTCAAGGCATATTCCCGAAACGCGAGATATCTATGTACCAACCATGCCATCTTCTGAAGCACTTTGCCTTGGGCGTCCACGTTGTGAGCCACGCAGAAGATTTCTCACCCATGGTCCACATTCAGGCCCGGTTGATTTCTCACGTCCCCGTGCGATCATGTTCATGCGGATTCTGCGACGTTATAGCATACTCTTTGCCGCTTGTCCCTGTTCTCTCTTCCGAATTCTTGTGTTGCGTGCCCGCGTGCCACGGAAGTATTCTCACGAAGACGGCATATTCCTTGACACGTAGAACCACTGAATTCTATGATCTCACAAGATAAAACCACTGGATAGAGGCAGGGCATCCCTGGTGGCCCGTTACGGCACACATGAAAGCAATGGTCCAATGGTTCGGCGCCGCGATTCTCGCGTTCGTCACAGTGGCTGCAAGTACGTGTGATGTGTGTATGGCAGAGAATTATTCCCTTCAGCCTGTAGGCATAGTGATCAAGTCCGCGGGAAGCACCGGCATCGAGATCTTTCCCGGGTTTCGCGATGCGCTTCTCGGCATGGAGGGCTTTTCCCACATTATTGTGCTGTACTGGTTTGACCGGAACGACACTCCGGAGAAAAGGGGCACGCTCAGGGTGTATCCTCGCGCGGACAAGAACAACCCTCTCACAGGGGTGTTTGCTACCAGATCACCCCGCCGGCCGAACCTGATCGGCCTCGCGGTGTGCAAGATCAAGGCAGTGGAACAGGACAGGATATTGGTGGACAAGATTGACGCATTCGACCAGACACCGGTTATCGACATCAAGCCCTACATACCCATAAGCGATTGCGTGCCGGACGCATCCGTTCCCTGGTGGGTCGGCAGAGGAGGAAAACGCTAGTTGCTCTGTGGCGAAAATATATGCCGCGTATTCCCGTTACTTGGTTCGAGGCTGTTTAGGATGCGATGACTAACGGGATTCGCATCGTTTGAGGCTTTTCTCGACAGATGCGATTCGCTCTGCTCATCGCATCCTACCTAAATAGATCACCGAACTTACGCAGTTCCCCATTAAGCGGTGGTCCAGAATCACTGTCGCGAGAAGTCCTTGCAAGTCTGAGAGAAGAACTTCACCTTGGCGTAGGCCCGAGCGGGGTCGGAGCCACGGATTGGTCTTATTCCTTAGCTCCGTGAGCTTTGAGAAGCTCTGCAAGTTCCCTGCGGCCGATCTTCTGGGCAAGCTGTAACGCTGTCAACCCGTCTGTGTCCTTTACATTGATATCAGCGCCGTTCTGCAGAAGCAGTTGTACCGCCTGGGAAAATCCTCCCCAGACGGCATCTGCCAAGGCGGTGTTGCCGTCCTTGTCCGCTGCACGGACATCAGCCTCCCTTTGCAGCAACAATGCCACTATTTCCGCGTGTCCCCGAACTGCCGCAGACATGAGAGCGGTTCGGCCAAACCTGTCCTGGGCATTGACGTCAGCCCCTCTGTTGAGGAGCATTCGCACGGCGTCCAGACGGCCTTCTCCGGCTGCCTCCATCAGGGCATACGGTTCACACGTGGGATTTACTGCCACCCCGCGGTCCAGGAGCGTGCTCACCAGTTCCACATGACCGTCCTGGGCCGCTTTCGCCAGGACATTCCGGGTGAACTCGGGATTCGCATGCGCTCCATTGTCCATGAAGAATTTCACCACATCCCACCTGCGCCCACCGGAGGCTGACACCAGGGGCGACGCGTCCCTCGGCTCCAGCGCAATGACCGCTGCGCCTCTGTGTACGAGCAGTTTCACCACTTCCAGGTGTCCCTTCTTCGCAGCCCAATCCAGTGCGGTCATTCGGTCCTGGTCCGTGGCATTGATGTAAGAATCGTTGTCCAGAAGCCGTGTTACTGCTTGCACATCACCTTTCTCGGCAGCCTCCATTAGAGGTGTGTACCCGGAGTGGGCCTTTGTACGGTCAGCAGGGCTGCGTTCCAACTCGCGTGCGTCCCGTGCTTCTCGGCATATTTCCGGCGAACCCTCGCAACGCCACGAATTGCCGTCGTGCACGATCTGGGCAAGCACGGGACGGTTCTCTCCCCTCGACCCAAGCGCCTCGACGGTAGACTGATTGGACCATCGGAATTCATGGCACGCACCACCTTCCAGTACCCACTCTCTGACCGCTCCTTCGCGGGAAAGTCTCCATATCTCCGTGTCGTCTGGGCCTTCGCTGGGATATCCGATGGCAAGGAACCGAGTCTTATCCGGGGAAAACATGGAACGACCGTACACGTTTACTACCTTGCCCGTGTCCCGGTTGATCAATTCGACACCGGACCCTTCATAGTATCCCTCGGTGATCACGAACCACGGATCGATGAAATCATCGAATAGGTAATAAACCCTCGTACTGCCCGTAGAATCCGTGAATCCTTCGATATCTTCCGGAGGGGTGCTTTTCCTGGGGACGACCGTGCCGTCCTTCAATCGGAAATACAGCGCATCACCACGTCGCAAGACCTTGTCTTTGAAATCGGCCATGCGCAAGCCTTCCGGGAACTGGCCTCCATGCGCCTTGAGTATATGAGCGATTTTCTCGTACCCTTTCGGTCGTTCTCGATGAACAATCGACAGCGCGGTCCGGCCCCGCTGGTCCAGGGAATTGACGTCCGCTCCCTGTTCCAGAAGCGAATCCACTATTTCCATTCGACCTTTGCCCGCAGCCTTCATCAGTGGCGTCTGGCCGTCCTTGTCCTTTGCATTGAGATCAGCTCCCTGCTTTGTGAGACGCTGAACCTCGCCCACGTCGCCCAGAACCGCTGCAGTTGCCAAGGTCAATCTCGCTCCGCGATCCCTCAGCAGCTTCACCACATCGAAACGGTTCTTGGCCATGGCTTCTGTCACCGCTGTTCGGCCATCCTTGCCTTGTACATTGATGTCCCCACGGTGTTGCAGAAGAAGCTCGATCATGTCCGCTCTACCATGTGAAGCAGCGCTCATGAGCGGGGTTCTTCCGTCGTTGGCCTGTACATTCGGATCCGCTGCCTTGTCCAACAGGAGTTTCGCCATATCCAGGGCGCCTTGGTCGACAGCCATCATCAGTGCCGTCTTGCCTGACTTTTTCTTGGCGTTAACCTCAGCCCCGCTTTCCAGAAGCATTTTGGCAACAGCCAGCCCGTCCGAGACAGGAATCCGAGCCGATTCCACCCCATCCTTGTCTTGCCGCGCGGAATCCCTTCCCCAGCTTGTGAGTGGCTTGGTCCTGGCAGGGCCGGTCCGCCGGACAGCTTCCATGAGAGCGTTTTCCCCTTTGCTGTCCCTTGCGTTCGGATCAGCGCCATTCGTGAGGAGGTGCCGAACCTCCGCAACATCTCCGAAAAGGGCCGCTATTGGTAAAGTCAGTGCCTGCCCCCGATGCTTCAGAATTTGGTGGATCTGGAAACGGTCGGTCGTCCCAGCCTCGGTAAGTGCAGTCCGGCCGTCCTTGGTCGTTGCGTGGAGGTCAGCACCGTTGTCCAGAAGCAACGCGAACATATCGAGGTGGCCTCGGCGTGCAGCAACCATGAGAGCGGTTGTGCCGCCGTACCCCTGTGCATTGACGTCAGCGCCTCGTGCCAGCAAGAGTTTCGCGACATCCAGGGCACCCTGCTCCACAGCCTCTGTCAGCGGAGTCCCACCGCCCATGGCCTGTGCGTCGATGTAAGCCCCGTGCTGGAGGAGAAGCTCAACCATGTCAAGGTTGCGACACCGCGCGGCAATCATGAGTGAGGTGATATTTCTGTTGCTTCGTGCGTTGACATCCGCCCCTTTGTTGAGGAGTAGCTTAGCCAAATCCAAGACGCCACTCTCAGCGGCAGTCATCAGCGCTGTCCTGCCTGACCGGTCCTTGGCATCGACATCAGCACCGTTTTCCAGAAACAGCCTTGCCACCTTCAGCCTGTTCGAGACGGGGATTCGGGCCGATTCAGGATCATCCTTTTTCGGTCTCCCGAAGTCCTTTCCCCAGTGTTTGAGCGGCCTGAGGTTGGTTGGGCCAATCCACTGAGCAGCCCTCATGAGAGCGGTTTCCCCTTTGCCGTCCCTTGCGTTGGGATCTGCTCCTTGATTGATGAGCCTGTGCACTTCGTCAGCATCCCCGAGTGCTGCCGCCATGGGCAACGTGAGCTTAGCACCCCGGGCCTTGAGTAGTCTTACGATATCGAGCCGATAGTGAGCCGCAGCCTCCGCGAGTGCATTCCGACCGTTCTTGGTCATTGCATGGAGGTCAGCGCCCTTGTCCAAGAGCAGCTCGACCATGTTCGGATCACCCCGCAGAGCCGCAATCATGAGCGGCGTCGTGCCCTCGTAATCCCGTGCATTGACCTCGGCGCCTCTATCAAGCAAGAGTTTCACCACTTCCAAGTCACCTTGGTCAGCAGCCACGGCAAGTGCAGTTCTGCCGTCGCCGTCCCTTGCGTTCGGGGACGCTCCCTTATCGAGGAGCAGTCTCACCATGTCCAGGGCGCTGGCCGTATCAGGACGCGGCAAAGCCCGCGTGCCATCTCCGAGTTTAGGGGCGAACTTCTTACCCCAAGGTTTAAGGCGCCTCCGCGTGGCAGGGCCACCCCAGAGGATGGCCTTCGTGAGCGCGGGTTTGCCGTCCCTGTCCCTGGCATTGGCGTCCCCGCCGCTGTTCAAGTGGCTTGTGAGGTGGTCAATGCGGCCTTCTTTGATGGACAGTATCAAATCCGGATTCTTATCGCCGGCTTCGCCCATCGCCGGGGACAAGCCTAGCAGGATGACGAGGGCAATGGCCAGCACATCTCGGATGAATCTCCGCACGGAGGCCAGACCCACTGACAATTCGAACCTATCCCGCCGCGTGGACCGATCTCCTTCACCCGCTGCATCGGTCGTGTTACACATGAATTTCATACAGTATTCCGCACACGCTCAGAACCAGGACTTATGACTCCATATGTCTTGCTCGAGATGCTTCTTGTCTTCCTGGAGCATGAGGTACAGAGAAGCATTCTGGATGGCGAGACCGCCCGAATGGGCCACTGCATTGACCAACGTGATCACGTCTTCGGGAAACTGCCGCTTGACCTCGCTGTACAGTTTCAGCACTCCTATGACTTCGTCACCGGCCTTGATAGGCACCGCGAGCATGGACACTATGCCTTCTTTTGCGGCAGATTCCTTGTACGTCACCCGAGGATCGGTCACAGAATCTTCGATCACTACGGTCTCTCCCCCGAGGGCTTGGACGATCATCGGTGCGGTACCAACAGGCCCCTTGTTGAGATAATCTTCGCTCAACCCGTAGCTCGCCACCAGCTCCAGTGAACCCGTGTCTTTGTTGACAAGACGGATGAGAGCCCCTTTCATGCCGAAAGTGTCGCTTACCTCGGCCGTGAGGATGTGAAGTATCTTCCTGATATCGAGACTGGAATTGAGGGTGGTTGCCAGTTCGTAGAACGATCGCGTCTGCTGTGTGATCCGATCGAAGAGACGGGCCCGTTGCACGGCCATTCCACCCTGTTCGGCCAATGCGGTCAAGAACTCTATCTCGTCCGCGGAGAAATCTCGGGGGGCTGAGGAATACAGGGATAGCACGCCGATCACCTTGTCCTGAACCGTAACCGGGACTACGAGAATCGAAGTGATTCCTTCTGCCTTTTTCTCTTCATGGTTTTCCAGCCTCGGGTCTGTGGTCGCGTCATAAATGGAGAGAAAACCGCCCTGAAGCACATCCTCCACTACGGTCCTGGCACGCATGGGGGTGGCATGGAGGTAGTTTTCCGATAAGCCCTTTTGGGCTGCCGGGACAAAGACGTCCTTTTCCTTGTCAGCCAGGAACAGGCAAGACGCCTTTCCTCCCATGGTCTCCATCGCGCTCGAGACGATCAACTCCAGGAGGTCTTTCATCCCGAGGGTGGTTCCCAGTGCCTTGCTCACTTTACAGAATGTCTTGAAGTAGTCGGTTTCCCGGGTCATTCCTTATTCTCCTCGCTTCGTGCGATTATATGCGTGCCTCTGTGTCTGAAGAAGGCGTGATTTCTGACTCGGTATTTCCTCAGCGATTTTGATACGGTCACCCTCTGGAGTTGCAAAGCGGTTTCCCGGGGCATCCACACACCAAGAACCTTAGGTTAAGAAACTGACGGGTTGGGGTGGCCGCTTCTATGCCGCTCAAGCCTCCTCTGTCATGCCTCCGCGCTCATGGCTACTGCGTTGAGGCGATTCTCCCTGTCTTTGACGAACCTGGGCGGGTCGACAGAAACCGCGGGCGTCGAGACCGAAGGAGACGACACCCTTTCTCCGTCCCTCTGTCTTAGCCATTGGACTATTCGGGGAGCAAATTCTTTTTGACACTTGCCACTCACATAGATGCCAATGTGTCCCGTTTCCAGGCACACGTCCTGCGTGTCTTTGCTGCCCACCTTGCTGGTGAGGACTTCGCACGCGGCAGGAGGAACCAGATGGTCGAACTTGCCGTAGAAGTTCAGGAGCGGCATGGAGACGTTCTCAAGATCGACTCGTCGGCCTCCGACCACCAGTTGGCTCTTGATGAGCAGGTTCTTCTGATAGAGGTCTTTGACAAATTGTCGGAAGGTCTCACCAGGCACGTCCGGACTGTCAAAGATCCATTTTTCCATGCGCACGAAATTCTCCACGAATTCCTTGTTATCCATGTTCTCCATAAAACCCACATACTTGTCGATCATCAGGCGCGCGGGGTTCAGGAGCAGGAATCCCAGATTCATGATGTCCCCGGGCATGTTCCCCAGCGAGTCCACCACCCGGTCCACATCCATGTGTTTCATCCAGATATGCAACAGCCCCTGATCGGTGTCGAAATTG
This sequence comes from uncultured delta proteobacterium, assembly GCA_963760985.1. Lineage (GTDB taxonomy): Bacteria > Desulfobacterota > Desulfomonilia > Desulfomonilales > Desulfomonilaceae > JACRDG01. The sequence goes on from CAVXFM010000010.1 coordinate 851,986, forward strand.
GTGGGTGTGACCGTGGTCACGAGATTCTTGACCTTTCCCGGATGAAGTGCTGAATACATCACACAGAACGTGCCGCCCATACAAATTCCCATCAGGTTGATCTTCGGGACCTTGTGCCGCTTGCGAATAAACTCAACAATATTATTCATATATCCGTTGACGTGGTCGTCGATGGTCAGGAACTTGTCTTTCCGGGTCGGGTAACCCCAGTCAATCATATACAGGTCGATTCCCGATTTGAGAAAGGTCTGCACGACACTTCTTCCGGGTTGGAGGTCGAGCATGGTCTCCCGGTTGATCAATGCGTACACCACGAGCAGCGGAGTCTTGAATTCTGTCTGAGCAACGGGCTTATAGTGTTTGAGCTTGACGCGATCCTCTTCGTACACCACATCGTACGGCGTGCTCGCGATCTGCGTGTCCAACGGTTCCAGAAACACATCGGAGGCTTTCTTCGCGCGCTCCTGAGCCTTCTCGGCATCTTCTGCCAAACTCGACAAAATGAGATCGACACGGATCTTGGACTCGCCCATCAGACAACCTCCTTGGTGAACGCCACGGGGAAATCCCGGGATAGAGGATGATCTGTCGCACGGAACCTCAGGGAAAGTGGCCGCACCCTCTTGGTATCCCTTTGCCCGGGTTCTTCAACAACCTTGCATGCCAGGTTTCGATCGGTTGACAATGAAGCGGTCACGAGAGCGAGGGACATGCTCAAAGCGTTTCCGTACTATTGTCCGACCCATCACCCCGGACCTTGTTTTCCAGTTCTCGCACTCTTTTCTTCAACAAGTAGATTTCTTTGTAAAGCTCATCCATTTCCTTCAGTGTGGGCACAGGAAGGGTCTGCATCGCGTCCTGCAGGACTTGTTGCCTGGCAATGTTGAACTCACCCAGAGCATTGAGGATTCGGCTCAACACCTCGTTATATTCAGGTGACTTGAAAAGGGTCATATAGTGCCCCTCAAGCACTTTTACCCAAAGCCGGTAGAATTCCTTGGACTTCTCCGGGACTTGGCCCTGGTCGGCCATGCGAGACAGCTGGTCTTGCACCACCTTGAAGGATTTCTCCACAGGAAGATAGAGCACAGACACGAACTCAGCCAATGTGGCCTGAAAAACGTTGAATTTGTCCGCTGCATTGGTGAATCGCTCCTGGTACTCCCGGGTCAATCCCAACTGCGGCACGTTCAGGAATTTCCTGAATTCGGTCTGGTACACATCCAACCACGCCCTGAACGTCTCCTGGTCGAGGTTTTCGAACTTGTACGCTGCCGTAGATTTTCCGATTCGTCCTGCTCTTTCCAGCCATTCTCTCTGGAGGTGCAAATATCCCTCAATTGCAGGTTTGGTCATTTTGGACGCGAGTTCCGGAAGTGCATTGATTCCTTTGAGCATACTTTCCAAAACTTCCGGTTCTTTCATCAGCGTGGAGAGCGCTTTCCACGATTTCAATGTCGATTCGAAAGACTCAAAGGTACGGGGCTTCGAGGTTTCGTTCGGGGCCCCAGGATATTCGGGATTGTCAGAACCGCCGGACCACATCTGAAGCGACGTTTCCCAAAACTCGGCAGTCGTCCTCATCCACGTTTCGACAAGTGACTCCGGGCCTGACCGTTCCTGCTTTTTCTCACTCATGGATCACCTCATAAGCCTGGGAGACACACAGATGTGGCAATTCCTTCGGGGAAGATTCGGAGGGATGGGACATGTGAGGCAATACCCCCTTGGAAGCTTTTTGGCCTTCCATACCCGTTGCCCGAAGTGAAGGATACCGGCTGGCGCACGAAGTCCATCGGACCGTAATTGCGGGTACGACAATAAAGACCGGCAACCAACTTACTTAAGACGCAGTAACGTTTTCTCTCTGACTATTGTCAACCGTGGGCTGGGGGATGTCAAACAAAAACGTCCCGGCTCAGGCTGCGGAACCGACTCCTCACGGTTGAGGAGCAATCGACAACGAATACCGACCGATAGGAGCCTGTCCGAAAAGTGGAGCCGATTTTTGAGGCATATTTGTAGCACGAATCGAACCATGTATACGGTTTCGCGACAGGCTCCTAGGGGGGGTGCAGAAGGCTGTCTTTGATCAGACTCCGGATAATGGCCCGAGCAAGGAAGAGGAGAAGAAGCGGATCGAGCGAAACCGAGCACTACGCAAACACGGCTGTTTCTCCACAGAGCAGGAGGAAATCACCGTCGTCCAGCTTGACCACTTTGAGTGAAAATCCCTTTTCCGTCCCGTCAGACTCCTTGAAGGAAAAAAGGGTCGATGCCTGCTCTGTCTCATCGAGCGTAGCGAGTGTTTCGAGTTGGCTTACCACGGCCTCTGCGCTTTCCGCCTCTGGCAAGTCGGTCTTTTTCCACCAGGCCGAGAGATCGGGAATGTCTGCCCCGGGATAGTTGAACTGTTCCCTGAATTTCCCGTTGACGCACGTGAATGATTCCGCACGGGTGACTATCGCTACAGGGCCCGGGGCAAACTCAGCCAACGCTTGCATCTTGCCGGTTTCCCCTGTGAGCGCGTTCTTGGTCTTCACAAGAGCGTTGGCTTCTTTGGCGAGTTTGGACCTTGTCGCGGCAAGTTCAGCAGTGAGCTTGGTGACAAGTTTCTCCAGTTCCTGACGTGCTCGTTGGATCTGTGAATCATCGCGTCTCTTGAGCAAGAGTTGAGTCCTCTCTCCGGTGAGATCCTCGATAAGCAGCAGGACAAATCGTTCTCTCCCGATCCTGACGGAACTGAAATGGAGCCTTCCCCAGATCTTGGTCGCCTCCATCTGGAGGATGCCGTCCGCGACATGAGGCTTTCTCGTAGCAAAGACCTTTCGAAGAAGCCACTGGGCCTTTTCTGCATTGCGGGAGCGAGGCACGAGGGTCGTGAACGGCACGCCCTTGATTCTCTCATAATTGGGGCTTATCTTTGCGCACGCTTGGTTCGCAAACACCACCATGAACGAGCCGTCAATCATGAGTATGGGCACTGGCAGCGCGTCCAAGAGGTTGCCGAACTGCGTTGCCGCAACGATCCCCAGATCAAAGCTGCCGGTCGCAGTAAGCCCCGTGGAAAACCACTGAGTCAAATCCACTGACTGCGCACACAGGTCCTCTTCTTCTGCTACCATATAACCCGCAGACAGCTCCCCGACGACATCAGGGGGATCGGTCAATTGCTTTTCATCCATTGGTGCCTCCGCTGCCAAGGCGGCCTATCGGAACGACGTTTCGAAACCATGAAGACGACGCAGTCACAATCATTCTACCGAAGGCTCAATTCGGTATGCCGGCCTTTCGTCAGAGTGGGAGCAAAGTCAGATCGCGTCACCTTCACATGCGCGCGCGGAAACGCCAGCGGGGAAATGGAAAATTACGTGAGGCGTCTGTACGTAATCTGCTTTTAGTAATTATATCACTGCAGGGCCAAAGCGTCAAGACGTCCGCTCTTAACCGTAAAAAGAAAAACGTATACCCTCAAGAGTCAGTAGCGCAATGAGAACTGCGGTAAGAATATGAGGCACCGCTCCCCACAGCGCGGTAGCGAATCTTGCATGACTCGCTCTGCCGAGGCGGTAGATAATGAGCAAGCTCCATGCCAGCCCCATCCAGATCAACACTTGTTGAACCAAGTGAGTCGCAACCGGTGGCACCGCGACCGCAAGCTTTCTGCATAGGCCGGAATCGAGAAACTGGCCCAGCAACAGAGGCAAATGTACGCCGAGATTTACGAGATAATACAGATGGTACGCCACAAATGCAGTGAGCGCGAGCGGGATCAGGCCCAAACCATGCCGGCAGTAATTATCTTCCCACGAATCCCCGTAAATCTTATGTGATGCCCATGCTGCGCCGATCATTAACAGATTTGCGGTCAACAGAAGTCCCACAAATACCACGGTGAATTGAGCTACGACAGGCAAGGGCAGGAATGCCGTTACCTTGGCATAGAAAGGTGTCTTGGTGAGCAGTTCGCTCAGCAGCCCGCTGAGCATCCCAATCACGAGGAAAGCCGTACCCGTATTGGCCCGGCGCATTTCCCAGATCTCTTTTCCAGGAACCCTCAGGCTCAGGCTTACTGCATCGTGGGGGCAGTTTTTCACGCACATGCCGCAAATCTTGCACAAGCGATTGCTGTCCAACCGGGGGAGCGATTGGCCGAACGGACATCCTTCCCGTGATTCGGTGCCCACATAGCACTCGTTGGAAGTGCAACGCGAAATACACACGTTTTGATCCACGCGAAGCTCGAGCACGGAGGCTTTGGCAGCAACCCCGACCATGCCACCCAAGCCGCACAGATACTGGCACCACGACTGCCGCTCAAAGAGGACCGCAACCGCGATCGCGGAAACCAGCATCGTGAGGAGCAAGAGAGCCAGGTTCGAGGGAGAATTGCGGATATCAGTCGCAGTCTCGAACCAGATGACGCAAAGAACGGAACCGGCAATAACAAAATCGCTTCGCTTCTTGAGGAGAGTAGGAAAGGGCAAATTCAGAGACACGATTCTCTGAGCCAAGCGGCTGAGTGTGCCGATGGGACAGAGCGTGCACCAGAAACGCGCGAAGAGGAATGCGCCGATGATCAGCGTCGGCCAACCCACGGACCAGCAAAAGAGTGCTGCCGGGTTTCTCATCGGGTCGGAAGGGCCGAGAAAAAGAAGCGCTAACAATATCAGAAAGAACGGGGTGACCGCGCTTTGCAGGATGGCAGGAAACAGGGGGCTGAGGAAAACTTGTCGTACCGAATCAAACCTGAGTAGGTTGAGCTTTCCTCTTCCTTCTACTTTCTTCAAATCAAAATAGATATCCCGCGGCCTCAGCACTTCTCCCACCGAAACCAGAATGGCCCTCTTGAGCGTGGTGGAAAGTTCCATGTCGTTTCCCGGCCAGGAATAATTGATAAGCATGGCCATGGTTTCACGGGGCAAACTGGGCCTTTGCCTGTCCAGTTCACGACTGAAGCGCTCCACGTAGTGCTCTATCAGCGTAGGAATCTCCTTGCGGCGATGGCGCAGAGGGGGAATGCTGATGGAGCGCTCTAGCAGCCCGTGAATAAGCGGATGCGTCTGTGCGAGGACTTTGGACGGATCGAGCCGGGTCGTGGCGATGAGCCGGAATCCCGCTCCTCGGGGAGCAGTCCCGCCCAAACGTCGGAATGTTCCTGTCAGGGCGCACCCGAGCAGTTCTTGCTGAACCGTGGGAGCCAGACGTTCAGCACCTCGGACCATGAGAGTGCCGTGCTCGCTCAAGTCCACGTATCCGGGCGTTTCTGTAATAGTCCCATCCGCTGCCTGTTCTTCAGCCCCAAAGAGGAGGCGCGTCTGTTCCGCTACCGGATTGACCTCATCGGGAAGCTCTGGGGAACTCTTTCCCCCGGAGAAAAACTCCTGCGGCTGTCGAAAGAGATCCAGCAAGAGGAAGAGTTCCTTGCGCACGGGGCTCATGCCGAATATGCGGTGCGCGACATACTCTTTGCCCACGCCGGACTCTCCCACCACGAGCACCGGTGCGTCCGATTGGGCAAGGTCCTCTATGCGATCGGCCAAGCGTCCGCGAACATGATCGCCGATCACGTAATCCGGAAAAATATGCTCCTTGCGACTAATAAGGGACCGCAGGGCCCTTTTCTTGAGCCTGCTCTGGAATATGGCAGAGCGGAGAAGCCCAAGCTTGCGACCTAGGTTCCGGCTGAGAATGACTCCGATTTCCGGATTTTCGCCGAGAATTCGTTCAAATGCTTCGCGCTGCACCTCCAACACTTTGCAAGACTCTTGTGCCCTCAATGTGGCGTGTGAATGAGCGGGAATTTCTGAGAGGAAATTGGTGAGCTCGAACATCTCTCCCGCGCGGAGAAGGTCAACCGTGATCTCCTGATTGTCGTGATCGAGGATGACTACACGGGCTTCCCCTGACAGGACAAACCAGATGAGTCTGTTGGTTTGGTCTGTGGGTGTGATGCAATCACCCGCCCGGTACGTCCGCGTCCTCCCGCTTTTAAGGAGTTGAACCGGGAAATCCCCGGGGGGGTCCATCGGTCTTTCCATGTGTTACAACCTACCGAAATCATCTTCAAATCGTTGTATGTCGTCTTCGCCGAAATACTCACCCATCTGAACCTCTACGAACACCACGGGGTCTTGCCCCGGATTGTAGATACGATGTTCGGTTCCCACCGGAATATCAATGGATTGACCGACCTTCATGTGAATATCCTTGCCGTCGATCGTGACCATGGGGGCACCGGCAATAATAGTCCAGTGTTCGGACCTTAGGCGATGACGTTGCAGGCTCAACCTCTTGCCGGGCCAGACGACGATTCGCTTTACCTTATTGTCAGGGAGATCCGAGAGCACGACGTAATAACCCCACGGTCTTCGGTCTTCGGTCCTGGTTCTGTCGAGAATGGTTTCATAGACTTTGAGGTATTCGTCCACCATGCGGTGTTGGGAAAAACGTTCACGGGTGGTTTTTCGGCAATTTGCCCGTGAAATGGTGTGTACTTTCTTGACGGCTTCTGACGCGGCCACTATGTCCGGCACCACGAAGCCATTGATTCCATCGCTGATGATTTCGCGTAACATGCCACCGGGATACGCGATGACAGGCGTGCCACATGCGGTGGCCTCAAGGATGGAAAAATCGAAAGGTTCCTCGCGTGCCACCGGGTGCAATAGCGCCAGGGCGCTGCCGAAAAGCTGGTCACGAAGTTCAGGGCGTAAAGGGCCGACGTACCGTATGCGATTTCCCTCCAGAAAAGGAGCTACGTCTACGGAGAAACACGTTTCGTCCTGAATCTGTCCGGCAATCAGTAGCCCTTTGTCCGCCATGCGAGAAATCTTGATCGCTTCGGTAACCCCGCTCTCCGGATGAATCGGCCCACAGAAGAGAAGATCTGTGGCCGGGCTTTGGCGCAAAGTGAACGCGTCCACGTCTATCCCGTAGTAAATGGTGGCCTGGTACGTCAATTCCGGGGACCGAGCGGCATTGCCGACCGCCACATAAAAGGCTCGGTCATTATACCTTTTGTATAGGGACAGGCCAACCCGGGTATGAAATTCATGAATCGTGGTCAAGATGGGGCGGTTGATCAAGCGCGAGTAAGTGAGGGGGAGAAATCCCGCGTGGTTATGGATCAGGTCAAAATCATCCACGCGGTCGAATAACTCACTGATTTTCAGACATTCTGACACTTCCGACTCAAGGGAATGGATTTTTCCCCACAAAGGCGCAGAAGCGGCCGCGCGCTGTGCCGCGGAGTCTTCTCCCTGTCCGCTCGGGAACAGGGTTACCTCTACCCCGCGGGCAGCGAGACCGTCCGTGAGCAGACCGATCATCCGCTGACGAGGCTCGTCATGTCCGGGATGCGTTCGCCCTGCCATTGGGGACCACATTGCAACACGCATACCGCTAGGCACCTTTCCTTGCACAAAGTCCGACTTCCGCTTCAGTCCTCAGTTGAAGCTGAGCACATTGCCCTGAGCCGCAACTACCGCGCTCGCGAGACTTGCAAAGGTTTCGCTCTTTTCGGCCTCATGCCTTTCACGACCTGCACAGAGAGAGGTACTCTTACTCCGAATAGCATACTCGACATGCACCGCAGCCAAGCAGACGCGACCCTCACTCTCTTTGGCCGGGCAATATTACCAGCTCATTCGGACAGCGGCAACAGTATGTGGAATGGAATTCAAAGGCCGTGGCGTAATCCTGCGTTCCGCGGGACTGGGAGAATATCGCGGCACCGCGGCGTCCAACCCGCGACGTGGTCCCCGCTGCTCGACTGACACTGTACCCCTAGATCCCTGTGAGGCAGCACAACTGCCCCTTCCTATGAAAATGCATCCCCAAGAACTTCAAACACTTGCCAGCTCCCGCCGGTCGTTGGACAGGGTGCGATTTTCATCGTTCGTTGTGCCACCACCGGGGGCATGGTTGTTCACTACATTTTGCGCATAGTCGGTCGTACGTGCGACGTTGCCGCGTTCGTCAGGGCGCGTCAGAGCTGTCTGCCAGTTCCTGGAGCTTTTCGGTGGGAAGCTTTCGCCAGGTCTCCATCCTTTCCGCAACGAGTTGCCTGCACTTTACCGGAGACAATCCCATCCACTGAAAATATTCAAAGGTTTTTTCCGATAACTGATTCAACAATGCTGTCCGGTCCATCGCTCAGCTCCTTGTTCATGAACGTTGCTGCGCAAGTTTCAGGTCGCAGAAGACATGGACGCGCGGTATCACCCATGCCGCTTCCGAAACGCCGTTGCCTTGACCGGTAGATGCCGCGCCTCGGGTGCCCCAGGCTCGTGTGGCAGAGCCATACGAGTTCGTGCCACCTTTTGCCGGCAGCCAAAGAGGGTCCTGCAAAATGCAGTCACCGATTCGCTCGCGAGTCGTGCATTCTGAGCAAGGCTTTGAGCCCCACAGCCGCGTCTTCGGGCATGACGTACGTAGGCACACGGGCCGCGTGGAGCCGTGCACGGTCGGATCCGATTTTCTGAACGGAGCCAATGAAACAGGCCACAATAGGCTGCGGAAATCGCTGCGCCAGGTCGATAAGCGCGTCAGAAGGGTAGGGCCAGTTCTTGTGCTCACAAAAGATCGCCATCAATGCGTCCACCGAAGAGTCGTCAAGCATTGCCTCAGCAATATCGTGAAACGGCCGGGTCAGAAAAGCTCCGGCCGCTCCGTCCACGGGATTCTTGTACACCACCGGGACCGAGGGGCCGAGGATTTGCGCAATCCGCTGCACGGTGCGCGGTTCCAGTTCAGACAGAAACGCAGCCGGGCTCCTCGCTCAGCGTATCCCAAGCTACAATGCTGGGGCCGGCAGTGTGCGTGAATATCCCGATTCGCTTGCCTGCCGGAACCTTTCCCACAGACAGCGCTTTGCACACGCACACCATTTCAGAGGACGACCGGACGGAAAAAGCTCCGGCCTGCCGTAATGCGCCTTCCCATATGCGTGCCTGACCCGCTGCCGCTCCTGTGTGAGATACCGTAACCCTGTCCGCGTCCTCACCGAGCCCGCCCTTGTACACCACCACCGGCTTGTGTGTGGCGACTTTGGCGAGCTGGCGGACGAACTGGGCAGGATTCGCTGTCCCTTCAGTGAAAATGCCTATGACCTGGGTTTCCGGGTCATCCATCAAGTAATCCAGTAACGTGTCGAATTCGAGATTGACCCGGTTTCCCACGCCCACCCATTTGGCGATGCCCAGACCTTCGTCGTCAGCTCGCCCTTTGACGGCAAGGCCGATTCCACCACTCTGGCTGAGAAAAGACACGTTTCCGGGGTTGAGAGCACGCGGGTAAAATGTCACGTTCAGTTTCGCCCGTGCATTGAGAAATCCGAGCGTATTAGGTCCTACCACGGGCATGTCGCCTGCGGCTTCCTTGAGTTGCCTCTGGAGCGTTGAACCATCGGGTCCCATTTCCGCGTACCCGCCCACGATGAGGCTCGCGCCGGACACTCCTAATTCCCTGAGGCGCGCGGTGGTGGTCACGGTAGAACGCTGATTCAGGGCCACCACGGCGAGATCCGGCACTTCCGGCAGTTCGTCCAGATCTTTGTACACGCGCAGGCCCAGGATTTCTTTGTGACGCGGGTGAATGGGGTAAATTCTGCCGGGAAAACCCCCGGTGACAATACTGTCCATTATGGCATGTCCCACTTTGTCGGGCTCCGCGCCAGCGCCGATTACCGCCACAGAGCGAGGAGAGAACATCCGGTCGAGTTTGTTGCGAAGAGCTTGATCCATAAAGATTGTTGCGCCTCCAATATGTGGTTCGGGAGAAGCCCCGGAAAATATGCTGCACTCCATGGCAAACGAGTTGCATCCGCGTGGTACTCGGTCACTCCGGATGGCAAATAACCGGCAGTGGTAATGAAATCTTTTCGTCGATTCGTCCTGAAGCGCGGTCGACGATGATTCTCCCTGCGCTCGACCACAACGCCCTCTGATCCGCACATGACGGTGGGCTGCCTGTGGTCGGCCGCGCATCCTCGCTCATAAGAGCTTCGCACCTGCAGGGTGGGACAGACGAATCATTCTCCGGCAGCGGCGGTTCAACGGAACAAGACGAAAAACGTCGTGCCACCCGAATTGCTGCACTCCTCTTGACTAGGTATGTGAGGACACGAGGACACATTCCCAGGACATTCCTCCCGGTCAGTGGGAAGGTACTCACAGCGTCGACTCTCGAACCAGATGTCAAAGAGTCCTGATTCTGAAAGCACTTTCAACCTGAGCAGCTCCAGACCCTTGCCCCCTGCATTGAATTCGTACGGCTTTTTGCTCGAGTAGTCTTCCGTGGACTGGGTATACAGGAATCCCTCGAAGATAAACTCCTGATCCTGAACCAGAATCCCCACACCAGAATCTTTGACCTTCAAGAGAATCCCGGATTGCCTCTGCTCAAGCGAAACGGTCACCGCTCCGCCATCAGGGGTGTTTTCGATCGCGTTCTTTACGAGGGTTTCCAAAACGGTCTTGAGCCAAAACGGATCGAGGCGGTCGGTCTCGCGTAGCTCCACTCGCGAAGCGACAGACACGGACCTGTGTGATGCTGCCTCCCTGATTTGGGCAAGGACTTGTTCCGTAAAGGCAACGACCTCCAGGTGCGTCGGCTTGAACTGTGGTGGGTTGAAGACTTCTTCCACCACCTCCTGTATGGCGCTCAGACGCTCCAGGTTCCTCTGGGCTCTTTTGAGGCGTTTCAGGCTCTGCTCGGGAGAAAGGTCCTTTCCCACAAGACTGGCGATCGACGCCTCCACAATAGCCAGTGGGGTCTTCAATTCGTGAGACAAATGATTTACCGCTCTCCTCTTCACACGTTCCAGTGACTTGAAAGCGGTGATATCGTGGAAGACCACCACCACACTCTGGAGTTCCGGTTCGCACGCGTCAATTTCGAGAAACGCGGAGCTGACCGAGAGGTCCACGGTCTGGCCGTCCCGTCTCTTGAAGCGGGTTTCTTTGCGCTCCCTCACGGAATTTGCTTCTATGGCTTCACGGAAGATGCTCGTGAATTCTTCGTTCTCCGGGTCGTGGCCAAATGCCTGCTGGAAGTCCCTGCCTTTGGCGGCCTCTTTTGTGAGCCCAAGAATGCGCAAAGCTGCAGGATTCACGGTGTGGATCCTGCCGTTGCATTCGAGGGTTATCACTCCTTCGTTCATGCTTCTGAGGATGATTCTTTCAATAGGGTCTTCAGCAGGGTAGGGGGGGCCAGTCACTCCGTGTTCCGGGGTTCTTGCAGGCATGAGAAATCTCCTGAGTGCTCTATCACCCAGTCATACTATCAGAAAAAGCGGGCGTGTATTATAATTACCTTTCATGGAGTGCCGAGAATCGGGGAAGGTATCTTGCGTCCCGGAGCTCAAGGACCTATAGTGAATCGCATACAGATTTGCGGCATATTGAAAGCCGATCCGTCGTGCGTTCCGCCGGCTCAGGCCGAGCGGCGACCGTTGGAAGCCCACGCAAAATATTTCCTTCAGGTTGCGTTGAATTGCCGGCGACACAACTATTGTTACATGCGAAAGGTGCGTCCGCAAAGATGGTGTCTTCCCTTAAGGGCCATCCAGGAAAGATCGTTGGCATCACGAGCCATGACTGAAAGGTAAAATCAGCCGCGCGTTTCGCCAGTTGACACGAAACAACGCCGAACCGGTTTATTGCTGCGCTTTCGGCAACAAAGGAGAAGAAGAGATGAAGGAAAAGCACATTTGCCCCCATTGCGGAGCGGACATGGATCCGATTCGTACCCCCTTGGAGTCCAGTTGGGGAGGAGAAATTCATTACGTCTGCTTTAATGACGTCTGCCATTATTACACGAACAGTTGGGACTCTCTGTGTAACCAAGGAATTGAAAACACGGGATACCGATGCCGGATGGACCCGCGCGGCTCGTGCGGCCCCCTGGCAGTGTGGTCGCCAAGTGCGTTAAAAGATCAAATCTGCCAGGACGAGTCTGAGGAATAGCGCGGACTTGTCCGTGAACCATGAAATTATACTGAGGCGCAGTGAGAGTGATTCTCACCTTCTATCGCGCTTCAGTACCCCTTGACCGCAAGAGCCGGGAACCCTGGACCTTCCTTTTCTTCAGTCCGCTGTCCCTGGGCTGAGGCAGCATAGGCTTGTCGCGAAGAATGGTCGCACAAGGGGAGCGGGAAAGAGGCAGAAGAAAGGACCGCTCTTTCGCAGTTTCCGCTATCTGGGTGAGGCCCAAGCGGGACAGTAGGAGCGTGGTAGTCTGAAAACTGCCTGCAGCCACAGGCCTCGAATCCCGGTGGGAGGAAAAGACCGTCACCGCCAATGTGTCTGCAAGGAGGGACCGTACGCAGTCCCTGGACCGCTGAAAACTGCACACGTTCGCCGTGGCCGATCAGGAATGAACCACTAAGACAGAAAGCCACAAAGAAGCATGTGACTTGCCTTCTGATTTCTTCGTGCCTTGGTGGTTCGATCTTCGGATTCTCTCAAACGGTCCCACTGGACGATAACGGAAGACGTAGTGCCAATGCAACAGGGGGTTGGCGCCCCCATTGGAGTGCAGGCAGCGGAGCCGTCTCCGGCCGGCAATGTGCACCGCATAGGTGGACAAACTGCTCTCCGATGTAGGTCAATTCCTGCTAACCCCATTTACGGAAAGGCACCCAAGATGGTAAGATGCCGATGTCCTTGGATTCCGTGGGAAAGGCGTGACGCGTGTTGAGCAGAGCCATAGCTGCGACTCTATCGATTGTGATGCTGTGCGTCTGCACGGGGGATCCTGCATGCGCGGCGGGAAAAAAGCGCGACAGATCTGCGATCCTTGAGGTTCCTACCTCGGGAAAGATCATGGACGTGGTATACCAGCCGGAATTCGACGAGTGGTGGGTAAAATGCCGCGAAGGCGACACCATCTGCGTTTATTCGTACGATGCGCGCGCGAGAGAATGGGGCAAGATCCTGTTCGTGCCAAAGAAACCGGACGATAACTCGAAGGCAAATGAGAAGGCCCGACCGACCGGTGACGCGGACAAGACCCGGCAGGTAACGATGCCGGACAAAGTCGAGGAAGCAAAGCACGAGCCTGGCAAGCAACCCGCGAGCCGCGACCGCAAGACCGGCGCGAAATGGTGGGATCCGTTCAAGATCCTCAAGCAAGGGGAAATACTCATCTACCCTCCCCGGAACGACGGACACAGGTGATTGCCCCTGCCGACCGGCCTTGAATGGTCTGAGATGCGCGTTCATCGCGAGGAATAGGGAAACCACCTCGAAGACACATCGACACAGAGACGTAAAGAGAAATGTGCCTGGACTTCTTCGTGGCTCGGTGACTTGGCCGCGTGAGGTTCCGTATGCAACAAACGGTCGCGCGAAGCGGTTGCGGCTTGAGAAGAGGAGATGAACTTGGCCGGATACGCCCTTATCGTGGTGGACATGATCAAGGATAACGTGAACACCAGTGGCCATGGCATGATTGACCGGGAAGCGAAGAAGCTTATTCCTCCCATCCTGGAGCTGAGTCGAGCCACGAGGAGGTGCGGAGGTCACGTGGTCTTCGCGTGTGACAGCTTCATGAAAGATGATTTCATCTTTGGGGCTCGGATGCCTCCTCACGCGATTCGAGGCACAGGAGGTGACCAGCCTCTTGCGGAACTGGAAATGCAAACGCAGGACCTGTTCCTCCCAAAACGTCGCATGAGCGCCTTTTATAAGACGGATCTCGACCAGACGCTTCGTACCTGGCGTGTGGAAACCGTTTCTGGTATGTGGGATAATGACCCACGTATGCGTGTTGCTCTCTGCTTTGGACGCGCTGCAAAACGATTTCCGATCCGTCTTGGTATCTGACGCAAGCGCGTGCTACAAGCCTGAAATCCACGAAATGACCCTGCGATCGTACGAGAGCTTCGTGCTTTCGCCGCTTTTCCGTATAATGACAGTTGCTGAAGTTGTTGCTGAGCTGGAAAAAGAGTGGGAGGCGGGAAGCAAGGCATAGAGAGGGCAGAAGATGGCTGAGAAGGAAACTAAAGGTTTACGCTCCATCCTGAAGGACATGGTAATTTCCCGGACGAGCCTGGTCTATCTCGTTTCAGACGAAGACCGGCGCGTGGAATCGGAGATCAGGAGCCTTGCTGCGGCTTTCAAACCGCCTTTCCGCACGTACGTCTGGTCCTGCACCACCGGAGTCACCCTGGATGATGAAATGGTCCTTCCCAAGCCTGGGATATTGGACGCACTGGACTGGTTCATGAATATCAAGGAGGCAGCCTTTCTCCTTGTCCAGGACGTTCACGTGTTCACCAAAGGTAATCCGCCTGTTATTCGAAAACTCAAAGATGTGGCGAAACGAATTGATAACGAGTACAAAACCATATTTCTGCTTTCCCCTGTCCTGGAAGTTCCCCCGGAAATGTCCAGTGACGTGGTCCTCGTCGATGTGCCGCTGCCGAGTACGGATGAGGTAGAGAGGCTCCTGCAGCAGGTGGTGTCGAAAGAAAAGGACCCGAGAAAGTCTCCAGGGATCGTTGACCGAAGAGGTCCGAGATTTGTTCATCAAAGCAGGAGCGGGGCTTTCCAGTCAGCAAGTGGTCCAGGCGTTTCGGAAGACCTTGGCTGGCCGGCAAACGGTCTCTGAAAAGGAATTGGAGATCCTCTTCGAGGAAAAACGTCAGATCGTCAAGAAGAGCGGCCTGCTGGAGCTTTTCACCCAACCCATATCCTTCGAGGATCTGGGCGGGTTCGGTAACCTGAAGAGATGGCTGCAACAGCGCAAAGACATCTTCACCAAGAGGGCCAGAGATTTTGGCCTGAGCATGCCCAAAGGTGTCCTCATGATGGGAATCAGCGGCTGCGGCAAAAGTCTATGCATCAAGGCCATCTCGGCATTTTGGCGCCTCCCGCTCCTGCGCCTGGACATGGGGCGAGTGTACGACGGCGCGCAGGGGACGCCTGAGGAATGCCTCCGCAAAGTGATAAAGACCGCTGAAGCCTCCTCCCCGTGCGTGCTGTGGATAGACGAAATCGAAGCAGGCATCGCCAACGCGGCGCAAAAAAGCCTCGGAGGGTCCGCGTCCCGAATTCTGGCAACCTTTCTCACATGGATGCAGGAGAAAACGTCGCCGGTATTCATCGGTGCTACAGCCAATAATATCGAATTGCTCCCGCCGGAGATTCTGAGAAAAGGTCGATTCGACGAGCTTTTCTATGTGGAATTGCCCACGGAAACCGAACGCATGGAGATCATCCGGATCCATCTTTCCAAGCGGAATCTCCCGATCAATAAGTTCGATTTTCCCCCGCTGGTCAAGATTACGGAAGGGTTTAACGGAGCAGAGGTAGAACAGGGCGTGATGAGCGCACTTTTCAGGGCCTTTAGCTCAAATCGGGAAGTAACTCAGACCGACCTGTACATTTCGCTGGAGAGCATTGTGCCCCTCTCCACGACCATGAAAGAACAGATCAAGACGCTCGAACGTTGGGCCTTCAATCGGGCTCAGAGAGCGGGGGGAGACTGAGGCAGCGAAGAGACCTCAC
>CAVXFM010000010.1:875000-910884 GCA_963760985.1 uncultured delta proteobacterium
TGCCGGCCCGGAGAGTATGGTGTGCACGGGGAATCGACCTGCGGTGCGCGGGGAAGGGTTCCCCCGGCTGATTGCATGATGCTCAGATTGGCACCGCGCATCCGTCCCTCGATTCGCGTGAGGTAGCCCTCCATAATCGGCCTGAGCGACGCGTTCACCGCGACCGTGGCAGTGCGCTCGGTACTCTCTGAATTCTCTGAGAACGTGACAAGAGAGTGAGACCACGAACTGCATTTCTTCCGCGAGTTCCCCGATCAGCTCCTCATGGACCGGATTCGCATAAGAATGGAGAAGGCAGACGGCAATGGCCTCCACGTCCAGATTCTTGATCCTTTGCAACAATGCGCGCACTTCGCCCGGGTCAATGGGGTGGAGGACCCTGCCATCATGGAGTACCCGTTCCCGGACGCCGAAGCGGAGATCCGCGGGAATCAGGGGGAGGGGCTTGCGTGGGTGAATCGCGTACAAGTCCGGCCTGTTCTGACGTCCGATCTCCAGAATATCTTCAAAACCCGCGGTACTTATGAGGGCAGTCCTTGCTATTTTATTTTCCAAGAGCGCGTTGGTGGCCACGGTGGTGCCGTGGACCACCCGATGGGCGGTCTCGGGGGGCAGTGAATCGAGGCCTTCCAGGACGGGACGCGACGGATCTTGCGGGCAGGATGGGCGCTTATCTACGCGTGTCTTTCCTGACGAATCGACAAAAAAGAAATCGGTGAACGTTCCGCCGGTATCAACGCCGACACTTTGAGGGTAGGGGGGATGATCAGGCATGAGAGTCCGACGCGAGACGGGCGACCTCGCGGCCGCCCATCTGAAGAGGAGATGATGCGCGCACGGTGAAAGCCGTGAAGGCTCTCATCGTGCGTGTACGCTGAGAGCGCTCCCCCGGACCGCACGCAACATGTCCGTGACGGAAGCGCGCTGACCTTGTATCACGCGGTCTTGCGCTCTCCCTGGGGCCAGACAAGCTGAACAGCGTGGACTGGGCACGCTTGTTCGCACAGACCGCATCCCACGCAGGACTTGGGCTCGTAGAGTCCCGCGACAACCTCGTCATTCAGCTCTCCCATGGCAAGGGCGTTGAATGGACAGACCGCCACACACACTTCGCATCCCACGCAGTCTTCCGTCCACACATAGGGCTTAGGCCACTCGTTTCTCTTGACTCTGGCCGGCGTATTGCCCTCAGGGTCGCGAATAGCGCCATAAGGGCAGGCCCTGCCGCAAACTCCGCATTCGATGCATCGGGTCACGTCGATCGTGTGGGGTTGTTTTTTCTCGCCGCTGGATGCCCTGGCTGGGCACACTCTCGCGCACGTATCGCAGCCTTTGCACTCCTCGGCCACTATTCGGTACGGCATTTGGTCGCTCCTTTGTAGGTAGTGAACATGAGATTGAAACTCGGGAATCTCAGCATGATCCTGTATAATCCATAGATTACCTTGATCTAGGAGTCTCTGTCAAGGGTTACGCTGATGTCCTCCGAGCGACCGCTCGACAAGATTACTTTGTGTTTGCTCCCGCTATTGACATACTATATCTAAGGGTTGGCGATCCTGTGAGTGGCAACGCTGACCGATGCCGTCGTATGACTCGGCTGAGAAAATATCGCGGTGTGCCGAAGTTTTCCACGGACTGCGCAACCTTGTGATCCAATGACTTCATGTATGGGGTGCAAACGCTGCCGTTCACCTGCGAGGCCAGGCCCCGGTACCGTGAAAGAGAGGCATTGATGGTCTTGAAACCCTGCGCGGAGGAGAGCGTCACATGACAGAAGAACGCCTTCATGAATATCTGAGCGCGTTGCCGTATCGTATTGTGTCGGACCACAGTGCACTTCTCACCACGGATCTCCCGGATTTCTTTGCCATCCTGGGGTATGCGGATTCCACGGTCTTCTTCGAATTTCTCGTGGATTTTCCCAACCGGCTCGTAGCAGATGCGATTATCGCGGAGGACCGGACAGAGACGCCACGGGTTCTGATAGAAGTGAAGACCGCGCGTGCGATGGTGCAGGATCCTGAACATTCCTGGGATCGCCTACGTAGCACCTATGCCCCCTTCATAGCCTCAGAGACCACCTTGCTGGTGTTGTTTTCTCCTTTGGTACTTGGGAATTGCCCACGCGTCGCTGGTGAGGTTGTATCGGCTGGCCTCGCTTACCCGTGAACAGACCTCGGAGATATATGCACTGCTGAAGCCCGCAGAACAGACGTTTGAGCCGTTTGAAGAGACGGTCACTTGCCGAGTCGAGGAGACCTTTGAGTATGAATGAGACATTCAAGGTGGACACGAAAGCCCTTAGCGAGGCAGTAAGCGCGGTCAGGAGCGCACGAACCAATGAAGAGAAGAGATCCTCGTTGGAAAATCTGGCTACACTTCTGTTTGACGGAGTGCCGTTTCTGAAGTGCAAGTATCTCAATACCCGGGCTACCAGCAGCGAGATCGACATCGTGGTGCAATACGACGGCTGGGACAGGAATACGGTGTTTGACGCGTTTGGGCGGTATTTTCTTTTAGAATGCAAGAACTGGAACACGCCAGTTCACGCGAAAGACGTACGCGAACTCGTGGAACAGATGCGGAAGTCACGAGTAAAGCTCGGGATAATTCTGGCGCCGATGGGCATGTGCGGGAGACGCAAGGGGGGGCAGGCGGTGCGAGAGATTCGCCGGGCCTTTGACTTACTTGAAATGTGTACGGTGGTGATATCCGCTGAGCATCTGGCACACGTCACCAATGGCGCCAACTTCTACGAACTCCTGGAGTACCTCATCGAACGAACCCGATTCGACTTCATTTGATAACAAAATCCGCGTAAGACTTTCTCCGAGACTGCCTGCTTCCCGGACAGGAGACATCATCGATGCACCTGGTCTTCTCGCGTAGCAGGGACAAATCATGCCGAAAAAAGGGAAGCGAAATCGGTCCTTTTGCGGAACAGTCCCCACCCCGCGGCTTACCCGGAGGGCCAAGCAATACCTTGAGGCAGGGCCTTCAGCCAAGAGGCGCACACACGCCCCATTTCGGTGGACTGATCATCGGGGAATTCAGGATTTCTCCTCAGGCTCCTGGGAGTCCGTTGCGGAGCCACAACCATGGTGACAACCGTGCTTCGCACCACCGTCTCGGATCAACTGCCCGGCTCCCAGGAGTCTGACATACTCAATTCTTTTGAGGCAAACCGTGCCGAAAGTCGTGGGAACCGATTCCACCTTAGCGGGTTTTCGGCAACGCATTGCGTGACGCAAAAGCTCCTAGCTGACGGCTTCCACGCTCTTGACTGCCGGCACACGCTCTTTGAGGATTCTTTCGATTCCCATTTTGAGCGTCATCTGGCTCATGGGGCATCCACCGCACGCGCCTTTGAGTCTGAGTTTTACGACTCCGTCGGCAGTCACGTCTACTATCTCGGCATCTCCACCGTCTGCTTGAAGCTGGGGGCGCACCAAGTCTAGGGCGGCCTGAATCTCTTCTCTCATCATCGTGCTCCTTTCGAATTCCGTACCATAGCGTACGAGGGTGATCAAGAAACCATAACACGTACGGATACAGATGCCATGGAAAAAAAGAGGATTCGCACCCACGCAAGAAAGTCTCCTGTCTTGCAGGAGTGGGGCAGTTCACTGACACGCATAACTAAGAACTAAAATGAATAGGGGAGAGTGAAAAGGACTGACCGACTTGCGGATCCCGGGCAGTTCCGGAAAGGAAGCTGCGGCGGACACGCACTTGGTACAAGAGCGTTTCCTACCGCAGCGTCACAAAAGGCAGTGAGTTCTTGGGCGGCTCTCTTATGAGATCTTTTCCGCGACAAGCTCGGAAAGGTCGATGACCCTCAACTGGTCTCCCTTTCCCATCACGTTGCAGGAGTCTTCCAGCATGGTGATGCAGTACGGGCAGGAGGTGACCAGGGTCTTCGCTCCGGCTTCCACAGCCTCGGTAATCCGCAGTTCCGCGAATCGTTCGCCTGCCTTGGTCTCCATCCACACTCGCCCACCACCGCCGCCGCAACAAAGGCTGTTCTTGCGGTTCCGGGAGAGTTCCTTCAACTCCGCACCCGGGAGAGCGGAAATCAGGTCGCGCGGCTGTTCGAAGATTTCGCAATGGCGTCCGAGATAACAGGGGTCGTGCAGGGAGACCGGTCCTGCCGCATCGCCGGAAAAAGCGAGTTTGCCTTCAGCAACCGCAGACGCGAGGATCTCCGTGTAATGGTACACTTCGAATTCCCCGCCCAGCTCCGGATACTCATTCTTGAACGTGTAGAGGCAATGCGGAGACGTGACGATGATCTTCTTCACGCCTTTGCTCTTGTACAGTGCGATATTCGACTCAGCCAGCTTCTGGAAAAGAGCCTCATCGCCGATCTTGCGGATGGATTCGCCGCAGCAGCTTTCCTCATTCCCGATGATGCCGAAGGTGATTCCTGCCGCTTTGAGCGCCTTTGCCACCGATCGAGCGATCTTCTGGCTTCTTACGTCATAACAGGACGTGCAGCAGACCGAGAGAAAATACTCGGTGGTCTCGGGGGAAAAGGTAGGCACGTCCGCGTCCTTGATCCAGTCAATGCGCTTATTACGGTCACCGGACCACGGATTCCCCTGTGAGTGCAGGCTGCCGGCAATCGGTTTGAGACTGGGGGGGATGGTGCCGACTTCCGCCAGCATGCTCCTCATGCCGCGCACGTTCGCGATGATGTCCACTCCACGAGGACAGCGGACCGCACAGGCCTTGCAGGTGGTACAGGCAAACAGGCAGTTTTCGGATTCAAAACCCTCCAGGCCCAGTTGGCCCATGCGCTGCACCAACCGTATGTTAAACTCCTCCGAAGCTTCGCCCGGAACCAGCCGCCACGGACACGTGCCGGTACATAAGCCGCACTGCATGCACCAGTACAGGGATTCAGCGCCTGACATCACTATTGCGTCGCTTACTTCAAGAAAAGGTATTTTCGCTTCCATGTGTCTTCCTTAAGCATTCAAACTGAACGTCATTGAGAATGACCGCTTCAGCGCACCATCCCATGACTTGTTTTCTCTGGTAACATCCCGTTATGATGCAACCTTTAGTCGATTTATGCTGAACCGCGCTCGAGAAAGGTCGTGAGTTTTCATGCGGTTCAGCATAAGGACTTTCAGGCCTTTAGAATCCCTTGTACGGATTGGGACCCAATTCTTCGAGCCTTGCCGAGAATTCCTCCAGGATCGTGGGAATCCGGTGATAATCGTCAATGGCCAGTTGCTCGAATCTGATTCGGTCGGATTCCAGCACCAGGCGGTCCAAAGTTTCCTTGATCTTGGTCATACGCGTATTTGCCAGTTCGCTGCCCTGCATGAAATGGCACTGATAATCGTCGCCGTACTTGCACCCGAACAGCACCAGCCCGTCAATACCCTTGGACAGCGCGTCAGCGATCCACACGAGGTTCAGAGAACCCAGGCACCTCAAGGGGATAAACCGCACCCACGGCGGGTACTGCAACTTGTGCAGACCTGCGATGTCCAGTGCAGGAAACGCGTCGTTCTCACAGATGAGTCCGATGATGCGCGGTTTCTCGTCGTACTCGTCCGGGACATGGATCGATTTTATCATGGAGCCGATCATGTCCACCGAATAGTTGTTAAAGGATATGATCCGCTCCGGGCAGGAGCCCATACAAATCGCGCAACGTCGGCACCGCGTAGGATGAGGCAAAGGAGTCCCTTTGACGTCCTCGTTGTACATGCCGAACGGACATTCCTCAGTGCAGCGCTTGCACTGGGTGCAGCGCGTGATGTGTAACTCGGGATAGGACATATCGCCGGCTCTCGGGTGCACGGCTCTGCCCTGAGAGGTCAGTTCCAGACACTGCATGGCCTTGAGGGCCGCGCCGGTTCCGTCGCTGGCAGCTCGGGTCGCGGTCATGGGTTGACGTACGCATCCGGCGGTATAGATGCCGGTGCGTCTCGTCTCATAGGGGAAGCAGACAAAATGGGAATCCGGAAAGCCGTACTTGAGTTCCGGCAGCGCAGGTCCTTGCCGATACTCCAAATTGAGGATGGGATCGTCAAGCACTGCCGGCTGAAGACCGGTGGCCAAAACCACCAAATCTGCTTCCACCTGGATCGGGTCACCGAGCAGCTCGTCAGTGGCGGTGATACTGAGTTTACGCTCGGTACCCGCTTCGATGGTCATCTGTGCGGTGTCGGTCTTTACAAATACCACGCCGTCTTTTTGCACTTTCTTGTAAAATTCTTCACTCTGTTCCGGCGTGCGCATATCTTTGTAAAAAACGAACACCTTGTTCTCTTCGTTCTGTTCTCTTACGTACACTGCCTGTTTTAAGGACACCCGACAGCACACCGCACTGCAATAGGGCAGGTGGTTGATGTCGCGAGAACCCGCGCACTGAATGAACGCGACCACCCCGGGCTCGGAACCGTCCGAGGGACAGGTTATTTTGCCGGCCTTTGCCATCTCTTCCATTTGCACGTTGGTGATAATATCGGGAAACGCGCCGTACGACAGATGCTCGAGCTTGGTCGGATCATAGGGCTTCCATCCTGCAGCGAGCACCACCGAGCCTATCCGATGGGTCTGGCCATTGCTGAGGGTCACATCAAACATGCCCGGAGCCCCGGCGATCTTGTCTATGGTGGTGCTCGTGAGCGTGGTGATGTTGGCATTGCCCATCACCTGGTCGATGGTGCTCTGAATTGTCACTTCCTCGAGTTCCTGGTACGGCGGTACCGAGGGAGTGTTCTTGAAACACTTGGCGATGAATCCCCCGAGTTCTGCTTCCTTTTCTACGAGGACCACTTTCTGTCCTGCCAGCGCAGCGTCCAGAGCAGCCTGCAATCCGGCCGATCCCCCACCGACCACGAGGACGGTCCTGTCAATGGTTTCGATGAACGGCTTGGGCAGGGTGCTCTTCTGCACTCTGGTGATTCCCATGCGCATGTAGTCCTCAGCCATCATCTGGGTATCTTCTTCACCTGCGGGCTGGCACCATACTACATGTTCCCGCAGATTCACCCGTTCCAATATCGTGGTCATCGGGTCATACGCGAACACGTCGGTCTTCACTCGACCGGAACATGCCGCGACCACGGCCGCGTTCACTTCTCCGGAGGCAACATCCTGCCGCACGAGGGCAGCACCTTCTTCGCCGCACAACGCTTCGTGAGAAGCGCACTTGGCAATCCCGAACTCATTGGCGACTGCGGAAAGGGCCTCCAGGTCTATGGATTCTCCAATACCGCATCCCGAGCATATGTACACACCAATCTTCTGATCCATAAACCCTACCTCCCTACTGTACACTGAATTGCTTTGAGAGCCGCCGCAGTGGAATCCTGAATCGAAGCGGCTACCTCCATGGGGGCTTTTACACACCCTGCGGGGATGATACCTGCCGTGCCCGGTGATCTCGCGAAGCCGAAATCGTCGTATTCCATTGCAAGGGAGGGTTTGACCGTTGCCGTTCCTGGGACCATTCCCACCGCGAGCACGGCCAGATCGACCACCTGTTTGACCTGCGCGCCCTGGCTTATGTCTTCGCCCTCGACCAAGACTCCACCGGACTCAGGATCAGGTGAGATCCGGGCAATCTTGCTCTTGATGAGGGAAATGTTCTCATCCTGTGCGACCTTCGTGTAGAAATCCTCGTACTTGCCCATAGCGCGCACGTCGATGTAGAAGATGTACGCCTTGCTGTCGGGGTACTGCTCACGGATATACGTGGCGTGCTTGAGAGAAGCCAGGCAGCATATGCCCGAGCAGTACCGGGAGATGGTTTCTCGTCTCGTGAGCCCGAACACTGGACAAACGCGACGCTCTTCACTTCCTTGCCGTCTGAAGGCCTCACGATCTTACCCGCTGTAGGACCGCTGTGAGCGGCAAGTCGCTCGTACATCACGCTGGTGATGACATTCGGGACAGTTCCCAGGCCCAGATAATCCACCTTGGTCGCGTCGTACGGATCCCAGCCGGTCGCCCATACCACTGCCTGAACCTTGTACGTGACCGTCTCGGGCTTCATGGTGGTATCGATGGCGTGGTACGTACACGCGTCTGCACATTTCTTGGCCTCGTCCGTGCCTATAATCTCCGGCGCGAGCACGTACTTAAAAGGAAATGCCATGGCATGAGGCAGATACGCTGCCTTTACCGTATCCATTCCGTAGTTTACCGCATTGGGTATGGTGGTTTCGCATACTTCCCCACATTTTCCACACGCAGTGCAATTGTCGTTCACATACCGGGGATTGATTCGAACGGTTACCTCGTAATTGCCCGGCTCTCCGGAAATGGACTCCACCTCTGCGAGAGTATGGTAGGTGATCGCCGGGTTTTGCTTGATGCGTCTGAAATTGATTTCCATCCCGCAATAGGGCGGGCACAGTTTGGGAAAATACTGATTGAGGAGCGCCACTCTGCCACCCAGATAAGGGTTCTTTTCCACTATTACCGCTTGCGTTCCCGCTTCAGCGGCTTCAACGGCGACGGTCATGCCGCTTATCCCGCCCCCGACCACCAGGATCTTTCGCTCTTCGTCTCCCATGTACTACCTCCGTGTAGGATCTAAGGTGTTCTTCCACCAGAAAGTGGGAGTATGTGGGAAGAAACACCTGGCCGTTACGCGGGCAGATCCGGTTCGCCTTGGATACGGGCGATCCGCAAAAACCGCGTTGGGAAGAGGGGGTCCTTGGGACCCATTCTTAACTTCGCTCCTGAACAGCTCTCGCTCCGGGATTGTGTTCTCTGAGGATACAATCGCTCAATATTCTACCACGTTGGCAGGTTTGTCAACGAAGAAACGCCCTTTCTTGTACCCATTCCGTCCGCAAGCGCTGACCTGTGAGCATGTGCGTCCGTCATGAAATCGCATGCGAATCGACACCTTGGCGCAACGTTTGCGGTAAATCTCGCCGAACGCAGGACTATACTGATAGCCAAGATTTTCGCGCGTTTGATGCTTTTGGGCTGTCGGGATGTCCCCCTTTTCTTCGAGCGACGCAGACCTGCGGAATCGTTGTTCAGGGGCCCCCCGCCATCTCTGAAGAGCACGAACCATTCGGTCGGGACTTTTGTGTCAATTGCGATACGCCCCGCGTTCCCATGCATGGTTTGTACGCGTGTGAGTCAATAGAGGGAATCAAGGCTCCTCTGCAGGAAAACCGAAAGCCGCAGGGCCTTGTTTCTCAAGCCCAGCTTGCGTCTGATGTGTCTTCGATGAACCATGACCGTCTGGAGCTTCAAGCCAAGCGCGTCCGCAATTTGTCGTGAGGCCTTGCCTGCGCGGATCAACTGGCAGATTTCGACCTCGCGAGCGCTCAATCGCTTGGTTCGCGACGCCACGTTGATGTGGAATACCGAATTGATATGCTTGAGATTGAACTCCAGTGTTTCCAGCAGGTAAGCCTGAGACGCGGAGAGGTTCATGGATTTGAGATGATCGATAAGAGGGAGTACCGTGAGAAAGTAGTTTTCCGCGATGCGCTGTTCCAGGTCATGCTTCTGGTCACTCGTGTGGCGCATCAACAGCTTGAGCGCTTCACGGCTTTTTTCCGCACAGGTGAGGCAATCCCGGTGAAGGGGCTCCGGGCGCATTGCCGATGCCTCTTTGGCTGTCCCTGCACCGGGACTCGATAATCCTGATGGGGAGGCATGGCTGTCTCCCGGGGAATGGGATGGGACTGATGCAGGTGATTGAGCCCCGACTTCGAAAAACGTCCATGCAATGAGGTAGTTGCCGTCGAGTTTGCGCTCCAGAAGCACCCCGTGCGCGAGAAAGCAGGAGTCTGTCCCGTCCTGCTTCCTCATGTCGAATCGGAGATCCAGCCTGGGACGTTCCGAGGAAAGGCGGCTCCAGACCTCGGCCTCATCCATTCGCAACGGTCCGGAAAAGCGGGTTTTCCAGGTGGCCGGCAAGGAACGAAGCGCCGTGGAAACTCCGAACACGCTGCCGAACGCTCGGTTCGCCACAACCCAGCTTCCTTTCGCGTCGGCAAGTGCGGCAGCCTGCGGATGCAGTTCCAAGAGGGTCCGAAGCATCTGCATGGTCTGGTACATTTGCTCGGTCGAACCCTTTTCGCAGACCGCCGAAGGATCGGTTTCCTCTGAGTCCAGGAGATCCCGCTGGGTCTCCACCAGGACCCGAACGCTCCGTGCCAGTTCACGATACGAGGGATGGGACATGGTGACCTGCCTGTTGCCCGGGGAAGATCGAGGCACTCGGTTCGTTCGTACCGAGTACATCGAAGAACTCGGGAACTGAAAAGAACATTGCCCGACAGGATCGAAGACCTCGTGATCTCAAGACAAATCTCGCGTGACTCGCACGCGCGCCGGGCCCCGCATCCAAGACTATGGTCCTAATGGCAGCCTACAGAGATTCGGTTTTGTCACGTTTACTGGGGGAGAAGTGGCTCACAAAGGAGAATCACATCAGCCCGTCCCGCGGATGGAGCGATCAGTCTGGCATTGGGTGATGGGCCGGGAGGCCACGGAAACGTGGACCCGACTTTCGCGGGACAGCGGATGGGTCGGCCCCTGAACCTGCACCGCTTTGCGAAGCAGGCACCAGTTACCGCAAGAGGAGCGATGAACTTAAGTCTCAATCATTGAGTGACACCGCCCCCCTAGAGTAGCCGCTCCGTAGACCGGTGAGGAACCCCTCTGCGTCTCTGTGCCATCTCATAATAATCTACGATGAACAGTATAACGTTTTGGCCACCATTTCAAGAAGAGTATTCCTCGTGTTACGTGCCTGCGGCACAGGTCATATTGCATCTACAAAAAACAGAATCAACGTGATATAATAGGAGTAAATGTAAAAGCATTGGAGTATTTGATACCGATAACTCGAAGATATTCAGTTCGTAGAGAGGGCCATTTGACTCACTTAACCAATGGACCTGCCGCATGTGATCGTGCTGGCCAGCCTGATTCGAGCCACGGTCCTTTGCAGGACGAATTGATGCAGGCAGCGCGGCAAGGAAAAATGGAGAAAGTTGAACGGCTCCCGGGGCTGCTCGGCGCGGCAGGCATATCTCTGGAGGAACCGCTGAGGACCGCCGCGTTGGCGGGGCATGGCCTCGTAGTCAAGGCGCTGCTGAACGCGGGGGCGGACGCTAATAGTCGTGATGAAGCAGGGCACACGGTGCTCATGGACGCTGCTCTGGGGGGAGACGTTCAGGTGCTGGAAACCCTTTTGGCACACGGCGCTGAAGTCAACGCATGCAACCGATACGGTGACACCGCTCTCATGAAGGCTGCCCTGTGGGGCAATGCCGACGTAGTGGAGTTGCTCTGGCGATCGGGCGCGGATGTCAGCATGAAGGATAGAGACGGAAATACGGCTCTCGCTGGTGCCATCAAACAAGGTCACCGCGAGGTGGTCCATTTTCTCCTCAGTGTGGGAGCTCGCGTGTGTCCCGAGGACCGGCAATACCATGCGGCTCTTGCCTTGGCCGTGGCCTCGGGAAGGCCGTACCTCGTGGAGCACTTTCTGGAACGGGGCGCGCACGTCGATGCGGAGGATCCGCAGGGTACCTACCGCGTTGATGATAGCGGTCAAAGCGGGGGACACCGAGATAGCGGAATTGCTGCTCGAAAGGGGAGCCGATGTGCATGCCACGGACAGGGAATACGGTTCAAATGCCCTGTTCTGGGCGGTAGATACGGGCAATGCCCAACTGGTGGATTCGCTCCTCTCTCACGGGGCCAATATTCGCGACCGGAACAAAGCGGGATTGACGCCGCTGCTGTGGGCTTCTTTCAAAGGGTATGCAGACGTCGTGGAATGCCTTCTCACGCGAAAACTCGACGTGAACGCACACGATCTCGCGGGCCATACGCCGCTGATGGTGGCTGCCAGAAGCGGGCATGCCGCTGTCG
Source organism: uncultured delta proteobacterium (assembly GCA_963760985.1). Lineage (GTDB taxonomy): Bacteria > Desulfobacterota > Desulfomonilia > Desulfomonilales > Desulfomonilaceae > JACRDG01. Next base: position 886,884 of record CAVXFM010000010.1, read on the forward strand.
TGGGAGCGCTTCTCAGCCACGACGCAGAAGTTGACAGCGCGAGACTCCCACCAAAAGACCGCGTTAATCTACGCAGTCAGCGGTGGGTGGCTTCCTGTTGTCCGGTTGCTCATAGACAAGGGAGCAGACGTAAACGCGCGGAGCAGCAGCGGAAATACCGGTCTTTTCTGGGCGTGTTACAAAGGGCACGACGCGGTGACCGATCTATTGCTCCGCAGCGGCGCGGATATCACGATTCGTAACCGTTCCGGCCAGACCGCACTCTTCTGGGCGGCCTTGGGCGGCAGTGCGACCGCCACCGAGACGCTCCTGAGCCTCGGGGTAGATGCAAATCTGCGAGAAAAGAAATATGGCACGACTCCCTTGTTTTGGGCAGTGCACCGAGGTCATGGAGAAGTAGCGCGACTCCTGTTGGACTGCGGCTGTGAGGTTGAGCTCAAGGATTTTCGCGACAATACTGCCCTTGTGTGGGCTGCTATGAGCGGAAAATCCGCGGCTGCGAGGCTTCTTTTGGCAAGGGGAGCCAATCCCGATTGCCCGAATCGAAACGGCAAAACCGCGTTGATCTGGGCGTGCGATCGCGGGGATGTTCCGACAGCTCGATTGCTTCTGGATGCCGGTGCCAAGGTAGACGGTCTCGGTAAAAATAGGCCGAATCCCCTCTGTCGGGCCTCCTCCCGGGGGTACGTCGGGGTGGTGCATCTCCTGCTGTCTCGCGGTGCGGACATCGATGCAGAGGACGGCCAATCCGGCAACGCGGCTCTCGCATGGGCAGCGCATGAAGGGCATAGGTCCGTAGTAAGGCTGTTGCTGGCCAAAGGCGCGTCAATAAACGCCCAGGACAAGGCTACGGGGAACAGCGCTCTGCACTGGGCCTGTGCCAAAGGGCGACGCGATCTCGTCATCACGCTCATTGCAGCGGCTGCGGATGTGAATGTCCGAAACAAGATGGGACAAACGCCTCTCACGGTTGCGGCCAAGGCCGGCCACGACGATCTGGTGGCCCTCCTCTTGGCAGAAGACCCGGATTTCAATGCCACCGATGCACACGGGACTACCGCGTTGGGATATGCATTGCGCGGAGGTCACATCCACAGTGTGAGAGCGCTCTTGGACCGCGACGCCATGGTGCTCCCAGGAAACGGAAACCAGCTCCACCGCGCTCTTATCGAAGCATCCAAAGGAGGTCATATTGACGTGGTTGAGGAGTTGCGCTCTCGAGGAGCAGACCTCAGCTGTCGCGACGCAAAGTACGGTAATACCCCCTTGTTCTGGGCGTGCCACGGGGGACACGAAGCGGTGGTCAAGCTTCTCTTGGATAGAGGGGCTGAGGTAGATGCCCGAAATTTGTCGCTCAAGACGCCCCTGTTCTGGGCAGCGCGCCAGGGCAGTCCCGTGATCGTGGAACTCCTGATCGATCACGAAGCAGACGTTCTGGTAAGGGATAAGGATGGAAAGACAGCCCTAATGGCCGCTGCCGCTGCCGGCCATCTGGAAGCATCCAGGATGCTCGTCGACGCGGGCTCTGACATTGATGCGATGAACAATTTCGGCTGGACCGCCGTCATGGAAGCCTATTTCGAGGGGCATCCTGAGGTGGCTGCATATTTGACAGGGTTAGGAGCCAAGCTCAGCGGATTCCTGAAGGGCCGGACCGAGCACGGGGAATGGCACGAGCCAGGGTGACGCAGCGGGAACCCAAAGTGCATGTGGGGGATCGTCCGGCAACGCAGGCTCTAAGAAACCGGAGCGCACGCATCGGCGTCACGCAGGGTAGGTGAGCATCTCACCTGGCACCACGATCTGACATTTTCGACATCATTCTCCGCTCAAACTGTCCGCAGGTCGGAGCGAAAGAAGCTTCGAGGGGGTGGGGAGCTGAGCCTTCCTGAGGTTCTCGTTATGAATCGCGGCAATCCTCAGGAAATTCTTGATCAACATGCCTCCATCAGGGCGGCCCTCAGAGAAGTACCTCCGGATGCCCTTGAATCCCGTACACAGGTTTTGTGGGGTGGCGCATAATCTGATTAGGACTGAATCTGTCCGACGCGAGCAACACAAAGCCGCGGGGAAGCACCTTTACTTCGTCGTAGTGGCTTTCCACGATGCGCAACTTGCCGTCCAGACCACGGAACAGAGGATCCGGCGCCTTGAGCGTGAGCGGCACGACCCCGCCTTGGCGATCCCGCGAGTACCGGCATGCAATCGTCCTCGCCTGCCCGGATGGGACCCACCTTCCCGCCAAATGCCAAAGCCAGAGCCTGATGTCCACCGCAAATACCGAGGATCGGGATGTTCATTTCCTCCGCGAGCAGAGGCAGAGTCCAGAGGAAATTCTGCAGGGCAATTCCTCTTTCTCCGCTGTACTTACACCAGGGGGTGCCTTGGGGGCTGAGGATAATGAACTCCGGCTTCTTTTCAGCCACGAGTTCCGGGGTGACCTCGCTGAAATGCAGCATGATCCCGTGCGGGTTGCCACTCAGCCGTTTGATGACCGAGTATGCGTGCCTCCCGCCCCTGGAGGCGCTATATGGCGCAAGACTCACCATGAGCCACGGCCGCACAGACTTTGTTCCCACAGTCGGGTTCTGGGTCGCCAATTCCGGTTCTGCCGCGCTGAGGTCCATACAGAAGACCGCAGCCACAAGAGCACAAACTGCAAGCGTCAACGCGCGACGCGGGAAGAGAGACGCGTTCATAAGGTCCTTTGCCTGATGGTAATAAGGGAGGTGTCCCTTATACAACAGACCATCACGACAAGGCAACCCAAAACCGCCGCTTCGGTGACTCCCCGTGCATCTATAGGAAAATATCAAATGATTTTAAGTGCTCGTTCCTTTTCACTATAGATGCAGCCGCAGTATTTTTGCCGATAGAGCCCAAGCTTGCGATATCGCCGCACTCCCTCGTTCCATCCGGTACACCAATCTCTGTACACAAAGGGGATGCCGTGCTTCTCAGAAACTGCCTCTGCCGTGGCTTTCAGGAGATCGTGTTTCTGGAAACGGCTGTACAGAAGAGTGGTGGAAAACGCGTCAAATCCCCTCGATTCCGCGATGCGGGCTACCATGTCCAATCGGAAATGAAAGCAGACGTTGCATCGTTGGGCCTCTCGAAAAGCGACCTGCTGGAGCCATTCTTCCATCCCGTCTCCGATTTCTCTGTTCAGCACGGGCACGTGGTTGTCACGAGTGAATACGGTGAACGCGTCAAGCCGGCGCAGGTACTCCGTAAAAGGATGAATATTGGGATTAAAGAATAATGTCGTAACCTGGTGGCCTTGTGATCGCAAATCGTCCAAAGGTACTACGAGGCAGGGCGCGCAGCATGCGTGAAGCAGAATTCTCATGAAAAAGGTTGTCTCCTTTCCTGTGCCGTGGTATGAATTTTGCCGTCTCAGCGGGGAAAAGCCCCGATGGACACTTTGGGAGCAGGTTGCCTATGAGTAGGATCGTACGGGTATCATTCGTAATTCTTCTGGCGGTTACGGCGTGCGCACACGCGGCCGACTCCGAAGTGTTCCTCAATGCCTTCGGAGAAACCGCCACAGCCTATCTCAATGACTCTTTTCTCCTGCTAGGCACGGTCGCTGACGGATTCGTCGCGGGTAGTATGTCCAAACAAACTGCCCTGGAGATCGGGAAGAACATCCAGAAGCGGGTCCGCGTAATCCGCGCAAGGCTGAAAGCTGTTTCCGAGGCGAGGATTTCAGACGTGGACCGGCAATTGATCGGCCTTCTCGACCACGCGTACGCATGCATGGATCACCAAGCCGGGACGCTCGTCCAGTACGTGGATGAGAAAAGTCCGGATACCGCCAAGCGGTTCGAGGCCCAGAGAGTCGATTGCCTGAGTCGTCTCAAAAAACTTGGCGAATTTTACTCGACCTTGCCTCCGTCTGCTGAATTGCCCGAGCCTCTCAGCACCCGCTGATCGCCTACCCTTATGGTAAACCGTTCCCGATCGAAATATTCCAGAAGCGGAATGTTGTACTTCCGCGAAGAACCCGTGACCTCGCTGAACTGAGACGGTGTGATCGCTCCGGTCCTACCGATAAACTCTGCGAGTTTGCGCTTGGTTTCGTTCACGAAATCCGAGGAAAAATAGATGTCTTCCTTGACACGTACCGATCTTGCTGTCTTTTTCGAGGACGTTGAGGAGATTGCGCACGCGCTTCACGTCGGAGGAGACTGCGGCAACCATCTCCTTGAGCACGGGCGGAGCGTTCTTTCCGTCGAGGATGAGCTTGAGAAGCTTGTCGCTCAGGCCTTGTTCGTCCTCTTTGAGCTTGACGGTATGCGTCGCGGATCGCACCGTGTCGCCCTGATCGACGACTTCTGTCTTGGCTGCAAGCCCTTGGAGCACTGCTTTGAACAGCTTGTCGCCACCAGGTACCGCGGACCGCAGCTCCTGCTTGGATATCCCTTCTTTCAAAGGGTGTTCGGCATGGAACGCGGCGAGGCGTTTCACGATTCGTTTCTTGACGATGTCGAAGAATTCTTGATGTACCATCCGGTCATCCGTACGATCGAACCGGACCACGGTTCTCGCGTTACGGAGAGTGTCCAGGGCCTTGTCCAATCTCTTGGCCGGGAGCCCCGAGAGTCCCAGTAGCTCGTTTTTCGTAACCCCTGCCAAGCCACCGCTTCTCACCAGCGCGGCTACGATGCCGACCTCGTCTTCCTTATCCAGCTCGACAAAAGACTTTGCCGATCGGGCTCTGAGTTTGACTCCCCTGGGATTGAGAATCACGCCGCCCCCCAACGTGATTGAGGGGGATAACACGCGGATCACAAAGCGATCGCCGGTGGACGGAACCACAGGAACAGCGGTCCGTAGCTGGGCCATCGTCTCCTGGCCCGGTTCGAGGGCGTCGATCTCCGGAAAGACTACACGGGCCTCGACCTCGGACGTATAATGATGCAAATGAACCTTGCGCCGGTTCCGCAAGGTAAACGGCGAGCGGGGCAACGCGGTCAGCCTCACATCTATAATGGAAGAAGGGCGGAACTCACCGGGGTGCGTAAGCACTTCGCCCCGATGTACATCCGTCTGCTCAAGCCCTCGGAGGTTGACTGCAACCCTTTCGCCCGGAAGGGCCCGTTCCTCCCGCCGGTTGTGGGATTCCAGAGATCGGACCGAAGAGCGCATGCCAGCAGGGAGAATCTCAATTTCGTCTCCCACTGAAATGGTGCCTGAAATGAGCGTGCCGGTAACCACCGTGCCGTGGCCCTTCAGGGTAAATACCCGGTCCACGGGCAACCGCAGCAAGCCGTGTACGGGGCGAGCCGCGACGTGTGCAGCCAGCTGGGCAAGAGTCTCGCGCAGTTCGTCCATCCCCTCGCCGGTCCTCGCAGAGACGCGCACCATCGGCGCGCCCTCGAGAAAGGTCCCTTGCACCGCTTCCTGCACATCTTCTTCAGCGAGCATGGCGAGCTCGTCATCCACAAGGTCCAGTTTGGTGAGCACCACCAGACCCCGCTGAATGCCGAGAAGACTGAGGATGTCCAAGTGCTCTACCGTCTGCGGCATGACGCCCTCATCAAGGGACACCACCAACGCGGCGAGGTCAACCCCGCCCGATCCTGCGACCATCTGACGGACAAACTTCTCGTGGCCAGGGACATCCACGATCCCCATACGCACGTCATCACCCAGGTTGAGAAACGCAAAGCCCAATTCAATGCTGATGCCGCGCTGTTTCTCCTCCTTGAGACGGTCCGTGTCGATACCGGTGAGCGCTTTGACGAGTTCGGTCTTACCGTGATCGATATGTCCTGCTGTCCCGAGAATCACTCGTTTCATGGACTGTTCCATAGCAAAGTCAGCGTCTCCTAGAGGCTGGGGCGGACGACCAACCGCCTTCTGCGCTGCCTCTATGAAAAGGTTTCTCAAACCTCACGTTGTCTCGGTGTTGCACGCCGATCATTGCGGCCATATATCGAGCGAACGACGCACGGGAAACGCGTACGGCGTTTCCGGACCGAACCACTTGCGATAGATCTTTTCCAAAGATCCATCAGCAGCCATGTCCTGAATCGTAAAGTTGACCAGGTCACGCCATGCCGAGTCATTTTGCGGAACCGCAACGGCCACGGGTTCCAAGTGATCAGAGGCAGGGAGCAATTCGAAACGGCCCGGGTTCCCCGCAGCATATTCGAGCAGGACCATGCCGGAATCCACCCAGCCAGAGACCTTTCCCTGCCCTAGTGCCGCAAAGCAGGAAGGTCGGTCAGGGAAGGAAACCACGTTCTGCTGAGCGTTCGGGTCTCCAGCCGCGGACAAGAGCTTCATGGCTGCCTTTTCGGACGACGATCCTTGAATCGCGGCAATCTTGAGACCCTTTAAATCCGTGGGATTCTTGAAGGCCCCTTTGAGGGCCATGACCTGCAAAGAGTCAAAAAAATAGGGTTCAGAAAAGTCGAATTCCGCGTCAAGAGAACGCGTGTGCCTGATGCGGCAGAGCGCTGCGTCGATTTGGCCTCGGGACAGCATGGTCCGCCACGTCTTGTTGTTCACCTTGACCGGTTCCACTTTGAGATTCATGTGTCGCGCCATTCCCGAGCCGATATCCACTTCATAGCCGACCCAGGTCCCATCCTGCTTCATGAATCCTTGGGGCACGAGATTGTAGGGCAGCCCCAACCGCACAATACCGGTCTTCATCACCCGGTCATTTACCGGGCCGCATTGGGCTTGGTGGCTGCAAAGAAGCAGGGCCGTCAGACTGATTGCGGCAGCCGCAATCCGGCAAAAAGACACGTCTTACCTCCTCCTGTCCGCGAATCTAGGTGTAATCATGCGACACAGAAACCTATCCTCACTCACCAGCGCACACATGGCCATCCTGTCGAAACTGAGTCGAATCTCCCACCGATCATACGGCGGTATTGCGCTCACGCCAATCCTCTCTCTGAAATCAGGGTGTAGCACATAATCATCCGGAGTGACAGCCTCTCCTCGTTGACCAGAGGCGGTGGAACCATGAAAGGCACGCGCGCCGTGGGAGGCTCGGACGCAGCGCCACAATCTTTGGGGCTCTGTGTCCTTTGCCGGGACAGTTGAGCTTATATCCTTCAGGGCAGGAAAAGTTCTCGACTACTCCCACGATGGACCGGCGCTGGCAATATCAGGATTTCTTCCTTGACTTCTTCTGAGGCGGCACGGGGTCTTCACACAAGAGCTGGTCTTTGGTCAATTCCAAGGTGGTCTCTTCATCCAGTCGCACCAGAATGGTCTCGGTGAGCGGGTCGTGCTTGATGTACCAGTCCTTCGCCCTTATGAGTATTGATCTTCTTCCCCACCTTGGGGAGCCCTTTCCGAAACTCTTCATAAATATCATATTCGTACGCCAAACAACACATGAGCCGGCCGCACACCCCGGATATCTTGGAAGGGTTGAGGGATAAATTCTGCGTCTTGGCCATCTTCACCGAGACCGGTCGAAAATCCGTCAGAAACCGTGAACAGCACAGTTCTTCGCCGCAGCAGGCCAAGCCTCCTGTCATCTTTGCCTCATGCCGAACCCCAATCTGTCGCATTTCGATACGCACGGGAAATCGAGCAACCAGCAACTTGACCAGTTCTCGAAAATCGACACGGCCTTCGGCAGTAAAATAAAACACGTACTTGGACCCATCAAAGAAACACTCAGTGGTAACGAGCTTCATGGGCAGGGCAAGGGTTTCAATTGTCTCCTGGCAATAGGTGTACACGTCCGTCTCTCTTTGCCCACAACGGATCTTCTGGTCAAAATCGGCTTTAGTGGCCTTCCGGATCACTTTCCGGAGTCCCTCGAGCTGGGTTGCGCTGATTTCACGTTCAGTCGGGGGCATGGCTACCTGTCCGAGGCCCAGACCCTTTTCCGTCTTCACCAGTACCCAGTCGCCTGCCGCCACGTCCAGATCGCCTGCGTCAAAATGGTAGATTCGGCAGGCATACCCAAAACGGACTCCCAGGATGTTCACTTTGAAGTGAGCAAGTTCCGTCTCAACGCTTGCTCCGGGGGCTGAAATCTCCTCGGGGCTGCCAGTTCCGGATTCATCTTCAGCCAGCCAACTCAAGGGCTCTTCGCACGGGGCCAAATTCTCATCCTCGAGCTGTTCCGTGTCGTGACACGCATCGAGGGAGTCCAAATCGGCGTCCTGGCAGACAGCAGACTCAAGACAGGGACACCGCATGTCATGATCCTGAAGGATCGGTTCTCGCTCTGCCTCCGGAGCAGACACCTCATCTGCGGCCGATAGCCCCTTGGAGAGGTCCTGGGATACCGGAACCGTGGCAGCCTCGTCGACGGTTTCGGGTTCTTCCCTTTCTCGTCGAGGCTGGGGCGGCTGTTTCCGCGAGCCGTCCTTGCGGCGGGAACCCCACGAGCGAGGAAAGTAGGATATCTTCTTGTCAGGTTTGTCTGAAGTCATTTCATCACTTTTCAGCCCGAGACTGGAACACCCATACTGGGTCCGGCCATGATACGCGATATTCTGAACAACATCACGTCCGTGACGAGATTTCGGTTTACGTTGATTTCCGACTCGATAAGTTCCGAGGCCCACACCAGTTCGTCGTAAACCGAAAAAAGTTGGCCACTGCTGAGATGTTGAGCTGTAGCGGCTATTCTGTCAAGGAAATCTCGGTGAACTGCCGCGGATAAGTCGTACCTGCGAGAGACAGTAGCAGGTCACGTACCCACGTCAATCCTATCTCAATAGCTTCTGAGGCCGTATGACGGTCTTTTGCGATCTCTGCGGAAAGCTCGAGATCTGCCCTGATGCCACGTTCGTGCGATTCGGTCAATGCAGCGATGACCTTTTCTCTCAGAGCGAGAAAGTTTGATTGGCTCATTTCCCAAGCGCGAGAAAGGCTTCCCCCGGACATGGAGGAGAGAATCGCCGCCTGTTCCGCAGGGACTCCCCGTTCCTGCAAGAGCGCCTGGAGCGGTCCCGGAGGAATCGGCCCGAAGCGCAGCCTTCTGCATCTGGAGCGAACAGTCGGCAGCAAGAGAGCCGGCTTGGAGGTCACCAGAATGAGGACTCGTCCTGCCGGGGGTTCCTCCAGCGTTTTCAACAGCCCGTTCTGAGCCGATCGGTTCATCGTGTGCGCATCATCGATCACGCAGACCCTAAACGAACCTTCGACCGGAGCGTATTGGAAGAAACTGCGGATGTTGCGGACTCTTTCGATCCGGATCATTCCCCGGTCGGGCTTTTCCAGTAAAAAGTCAGGATGTTGTCCCGAGTCAATGCGACGGCACGCGGAGCAGGTCCCGGTCGGGTCTGCGCCCAGGTGAAGACAATTCAGAAAGCACGCGAATTTCTTGGCAACCAGCCGCTTACCGACCCCCTCGCGACCGGTGAACAAATATCCGTGAGCGGGCCGTCCTTGGGCCACGGTCCGCTCGAGGAATGCAAGAATTTTTTCATGTCCTACAATGGACGTCATTGCGGGGAAGGAGCAGGAGCAAACGCGTCAGCGCTTGACCGGAAAAAATCTGTCGAGCTCCAAAACAAGTGGAGAGGCAACAAATATGGAGGAATACGTTCCAAAGATGATTCCTATGAGCAATGCCCAGGCAAAATCCTGGAGCACCCGGGTTCCAAAGATCAGCAGGGCTACTACCACCAGGAGCGTGAAGCCCGAGGTCAGCACGGTACGAGAGAGTGTCTGATTGATAGCGTCGTTCATGACCTCTATTAACGGCTGTTTTTTCATGACCTTGAGATTTTCACGTATCCGGTCACACACCACGATGGTGTCGTTGACGTCGTAACCGATGATCGTCAGCATCGCGGCCAAAATGGTCAAGTCAAATTCTTTGCCCGTCCACACGAACAGACCGTATACCACAATGAGATCGTGAAGAAGGCACACGATGGCTCCGAGGCCCATGGTAAAAGTGAACCGGAAAGCCATGTAAATCAGCAGGAATGCCAAAGCGATGATCGTAGCCCAGACAGCGGACTCGCGCAGGTCCTTTCCCACTTTTGGGCCGACCATGTTCACACTGCGTATCTCGGTGCTCCCTTGGCCCATGGCTTTGTCCAGAAGTTCCTGGACATGCGCACCAATCTTTTCGCCGCCTTCCTCAGAAACCTCCAGGCGGATGAGGAACTCTTCACCGCTCATGGAGAACTTCTGGACGGAGAGGTTCTCACCAAGGGGCTTGAGCGCCTGACGTACGTGTTCAGTGTCTGTCGGCTTGTTTAACCGCACCTGAACCATGGCGCCGCCCTTGAAGTCGATGCCCAACTGCAGACCACCCTTTATGGGGATGCCAAGCAGGGAAATCGTAAGCGCTATGGTAGTGAAGATATATGCGTAGCGCCTGTTGCCAAGAAAATCGATGTGTGTATTCGGAGGTATCAGTTCCACGTTAAGTCCCTCTATTCAGCTTCCGGGACTGCCGCCCACCCATGAGCGGGCCTCAAACTGCCGCTCATGGGTGGTCAACAGCGTGTCAAATGCTCAGATTCTTGATCCCTTTGATCTGAAAGGCGTAATCAAAGATCGTGCGGGTCATGAAGAATGCCGTGAACAACGAAATCATAAGACCTATGCACAGGGTTACTGCGAAACCTTTGATAGGCCCGGTGCCGAATTGTATCAGCGGCAGCACCGAAAGGATGTTTGTCAGGTGGGTATCGACGATCGTCAGGAAGGCTTTGTAGTACCCTGCATCCAGGGCCGCCCTGGCTGATTTTCCCAACCGCAATTCCTCTCTGGTCCTTTCGAAAATCAGGATGTTTGCGTCGATAGCCATACCGATGGTCAGAGCGACGCCCGCAAGCCCGGGAAGAGTTAACGTGGCCCGTATCGGAGGCGACACCATCACTGCTAAAATGAGCAGCAAATTGGTGATCAGTGCCACGTCAGCCACCACTCCCGACCACTTGTAGTACACCACCATGCCGATGGCAATCAGGATTACCCCCAGCAAGATTGCGTTTCGTCCACTACGGATGGAATCCTCGCCCAAGGAGGGTCCTACACTCCGCTCCTCTAAAATCTTAACCGGCGCGGGCAAAGAACCGGCTCGCAGTACCAGTGCCAGGTCATGGGCTTCGTCCGGTGTGAACAGCCCTTCGATTATCGCATGTCCCCCGGAGATTCGGTCCTTGATTACCGGAGCGGAGTACACGATGTTGTCCAACACAATGGCAAGGCGCTCCCTGACATGTTCGCCCGTAATCCTTTCGAACTGGCGTGCGCCTGCGCGATTGAACTCCATACTGATGTACAGTCGCCCCATTTGATCGGGGTGAACTCGCGCGTCAGTAAGAGAATCTCCAGTCAAGAGGACCTGCTTCTTGATCAGGAGCGGCGTGCGCGAGGAAGTGCCTGTCCTGGGGTTTCGTTTTACTTCGTAGAGAATTTCGTCCCCTGGCGGCACATCGCCCTTGAGCGCAGCCTCGAGGCTACCCTTTTCATCCACGAGCTTGAATTCGAGCCGAGCGGTTCGCTTGATGATGGCAATAGCTCTTTGAATATCAGCCTTGAGGCCGGGAAGCTGAACTATGATCCTGTCCGTGCCTTCAATCACCACATCAGGCTCGGTGACACCGAGTGCGTCCACACGATTCCGAATCGTGTCCACTGCCTGACGGACGGCTCTCTGTTTGGTAGCTTCTACCACATGAGGATCAAGCTGAAGCCGGATCTCATATCCTTTTTCCGACGTACCGGAGGAAACCTTCTTGAAACTCTGAAGCGCGCCGAGCACCTTGTCATCGAACAAAGCGCTTTGGCTATCGTCCTTGAGATAGACAACCATGGAGTCAGCGCCAACCCTGGTCACATCGCTGTACCGTATGCGCTCGTCCTTCATAATGGAGGAGGCTTCTGTGGCTGCCTGATCTACCATAGCTTCCACTGCCTTTTGCGCCTCGACTTCCAGAACCAGGTGCAGGCCACCCTGGAGGTCAAGCCCCAGGCGTATTGGGCTGTTGGGAAGGTATTTGTTCCACAGCGCCGGCACAGGGCCGATCGTAGGATAGATCAGAAACGCACTGACCAGCAAGACCACTGCTATGACGGCAAATCGCACTTGGAGGCTTTGGATCATCTGTCTCAACCCTCCCGTGACGGTTCGACAGGGGGCGGAGACGACGCAAGTCCGCCAATGTGAGAACGGGCGATCCGCACTCGCACCTTATCCGCTATCTCCACGGTAACAATCTGGTCGGCAATATGAGTAATCTTGCCGTACATGCCGCCTTGGGTAATTATTGCGTCCCCCTTTTTCAGGTCATCCAACAGCTTCTTGTGTTCTTTCGCTCTTTGCTGCTGGGGTCTGATGAGCAGGAAGTAGAACACCACAAAGATCAGAACGATGGGCAAGATCTGCACAAGGCCGCCCAGGTCGCCACCTCCGTGGGAACCGCCGGGAGCCATGGCAAAAGCAGTGTCAATCATCAGTCTCCTCCGTCATCGTCGAGAAGTCTCGTGCAAAAGATTCTAGTCGGTCTTCCACAACAGCCTTTCGGATGCCCTCCATCAGGTTGCTGTAGAAACCCAGGTTATGAATCGTGGCCAAACGATGGCCATAGATCTCCTTTTCCTGAAAGAGGTGTCGGAGATAGGCCCTGGAATAACGCGTGCACAGGGGACATCCGCAATGGGCATCCACGGGCCGTGGGTCGTCACGATAGCGTGCGTTTCTTAACTTCAGAGGCCCCTGGGACGTGAACAGCATTGCATTACGGGCGTTGCGGGTCGGAAGCACGCAATCGAAGAGATCGACCCCTCGCAAAACGCCGTCAATGATGTCCTCCGGTTTGCCGACTCCCATGACGTACCGCGGGGCAGACTCAGGAAGCAGCGGAGTAGTTACCTCCATCATCTCTATCATAGCCTCGCGAGGCTCTCCCACGCTGAGACCACCGACAGCATATCCGTCCAGCGCCAAGGAACTGAGGCCCTCTGCACTCAATTTCCTCAGATCTGAGAACACCGACCCTTGTACTATGCCGAACAAGGCAGGGTCAACTTTTTTTTTGGCTTTCAGGCATCGGTCGGCCCACGAAGTGGTCCGCACCACGGCTTTGAGAGACTCCTCTCTGGTGCACGGATAGCCGATGACGTCGTCCAAGCACATGATGATGTCCGAGCCCAGGGATTCCTGAACCTGGACGCTGAGTTCCGGCGTAAACAAGTGTTTGGCCCCATCGATGTGCGACTGGAACACCACTCCCTCATCGGAAACTTTTCGCAATTTGGCCAGACTGAAGACCTGAAAACCACCGCTGTCCGTAAGAATGGCACCGGGCCAATCCATGAACCGATGGAGTCCGCCGAGCCGCTCAATGAGCTCATGCCCGGGTCTGAGGAACAAGTGGTATGCATTGCCGAGAATGAGTCGGTATCCCAGACCCCAGACTTCCTCGGGAGACACGGCCTTGACGGTTGCCCGTGTGCCTACGGGCATGAAGGCCGGGGTCACAACCTCTACCGCCCCCAACCGGAGTCGACCGGTACGGGCCATACTGTGCGCATCGTTATGAAGGACTTGGAAAGAATATGCCATAGGTTGGATGATCTCGGACTCTTTTCGCAACAATGAAGACTTTCAGCGCTCGTTGAGCGCGTCGTCTGTTGAACCCGGAAGATCTCACCACACAGTCACCAGTACACGAAGAAGTCCAAAGACAATTCACATTATCTCTGTGCCTTCGTGCGGGTGTGGTTCATGTCTTATCCCCCGCGCTGAACGCTTGCCATTTTCAATAGTGCCAGGGCACGATACGCGGTCACAAAAGGTGAGCGTTCCCGGACTCCCCGGGGCTGCCGGCACGCTCTCCTCATAACCGTATTCGCGTGTGCGGCCAAGATTCTCGCCTGATTGGATTCGCTCCGCTGAGCCGGCCGTGGCACCTGAGAGCCACTCGGCCATTCCTTGGGAAACGAATATAATCGTCGCTCCCTGGACAGGGCGCCTGCTGCAGACGCATGCGGCAAGAGTTCTCCCTGAAGACGAGAAGTTGCTCAAAAAAAGTCGAGGACCTGAAGCGTGAGCTTCCGATCCCCGACGGGCCTACCAACCCACCTGAGCGAGCTGTGTATAGCGGCTGCCTGGGAGTCTCCTCCGGTGGACCGGAGGGTGCCACCCCTTCCCGCGGTTGACTCGTCCGGCAGTGAATACCACACGATCCCGGGGTCTGGCAAGCGCTGAAAGGCGATTGCCCCCCGGGAGGCTATCTGTTGGCCTTCTTCAATCCGAGAGCATCGGTGGCGATAATCATCTTCATGATGTTCGTGGCGCCCTCAAGGATTTTGTACACTTTGCCGTCGCGAAGGATTTTCGCGATCGGGTACTCATTGGAATATCCATAAGCGCTGAGCACCTCGAGGGCAAGGTTCGGGACTTCGTCCGCAGCCCGGCACGCATAGTACTTGGCCAAGACGGTTTCCCGCATATTATTGACGAGTCCCCGATCTTTTTGGATGGCGCAGCGCCATACCAGGGCTCGCGCTGCCTCGGTTTCGGCTACCATGCGGGCAATCACTTCCTGAACCATCTGGAATTCCGCAATGGGCCGACCGAACTGGCGACGTTCGTTGGCGTACTTGATGGCCACGTCCAAAGCTGCCTGGCACGCTCCCACCGCGCCTGCTGCCGCAGAGAGGCGTGTGCTGATCAGTTCTTTCATGAGGTGGCCGAATCCTGCCCCTTCCTCACCCAGAAGATGATCCGCGGGAACGCGGACGTCTTCCATGATCACCTCGCCGGTGGGACACGCCCAAATTCCCAATTTCTCTTTGATGGCGATCGTGGACACACCAGGTGCATGCATGTCCATGACAAATGCGCTCATCCCCTTGTGCTTGGACTTCTTGTCAGTCATGGCGAACATGATCCCCATATCCGCCACCGGTGCCCAGGTAATCCACATTTTGCGGCCGTTGAGGATATAATGGTCGCCGTCCCTGACAGCCGTGCTGGTCATGGATGCCGTATCCGAGCCTGCGTCCGGTTCGGTGATGCCGAAACACCCGAGCATCCGAGCAGACATGAGTTCAGGGATGTATTTCTGCTTGAGTTCTTCGCTGCCCCACTTGAGGATGGACAGAGCCGTCCCCATGGTCTGCATGTTGAACCCCACGCGGAGGGACCCCGAAACACGACCGATTTCCTCAGTGACAATCGCGTGGGCAAGATAGCCCATGTTGTTGCCGCCGTATTCCTCGGGAATCGGGCAGCCAAAAAGGCCAAGTTCGGCCATTTTGGTTACCAGTTCGCGCTGGAAGCGGTGCTCGTTCTCGTCTTTATCGGCCACAGGCGCAATTTCATTGTCCGCAAACTTGCGCACCATGTCGCGGAGCATGATATGCTCTTCGGTGAGCTCTACATCGTACTCATCACTCATATATTGGCTCCTTATACAGGGAAATACGGAACCGGTCCTGTTCCGAGGAATGCAGCCCAGGTACGGCCATCTGCCGGAGCGCCCTCAATTGCGAGACCGGAACGCCGAGGTGCCCGCACACGCAGAGCACGCCAGACCCGCGGCAGCTGCCACACAAAGTGCCTTACTCTTACCAGACAACGCAGGCGGTCGTCAAGCACTCTCCCGTTTATTAAGGTTTCTGGAGACTGAACGAACGAAACTTTTTGTTGTGAGGGAGGATCCAGGTAAGAGGCAGAAGTATCAGGTGAAGGCATTGAAAAGGGGTTTCTCTGGGTTCTGGATCATGAACTGGGGGACGCGGCCCGGTTGGACGCGAGGACGCGGTGGCGCAATACGATGCTGTTCCGAAGCCATGATCCGAACACGTGGAATCTCTGACGTGATATCAGGGGCGTCCAGAGGGAGGCTTCGTGTGTCGAGCTTCCCGGGGGGGCTGCAACGCGGCAGTTCTCCAGGAGCCTGTTGCGTAACCCCAATCATGGCGACCCTGGTGTTACCGTGGGCCTCGCACAACCATTTCGGAATAACTGCCCGGCTCCCATGAGTCTGACATACCAAGCATTTTCCTGGGGATCTCTCCCGAAAGTCGTCGGAAACGACACCATCGTGCCACGTTTCCAGGAAAGCGTTGCGTTACGCAACAGCGCTCCTAGCGCGCGTTCCCCCCGACAATCTTCTCTTCCGGAGAAAAACTCTGGTACGCCAAATTGGCGGGTAACGGGTTTACAGGGCGGCTCCGGGCCAGCATGAACGCCATGAACCCGAGACCGACCAGCACCGCGAGCCACAGGGTGCTGAGCCGGATGAGGATCACCGCAGGTAAGCCGCTCGCGTACGAAATCCCCAGAAATGCGAGCAGTCCGATCATTCCTGCTTCGGTGCCGCCGATCCCCCCTGGCAACATGGACACCGCGCCCAAGATGGTAGAAAAACAATAGACGAAATTCGCCTGCAATAGCGTGGTGGGGAGTCCAAGGGCTTCCAGAATCAGGTAAAGGGAGATCGCCTCCATTCCCCACGCGACCGCGGAAACCACCAAGCCTACCGCGAAAATGCGCGGGGTCATCAGGTCCCGTCCGGTGAGCAGGATAGTCAGCGCCTTTTCGCTCACCCACTTAAGATATGAAATGCGGCCCAGTCGCTCCAGAACAGGGCGATACAGCCTTTCCATGCAGAGGAACGCGCCGCCGGCCAACACCGCGAGAGCGGTGAACAGGAACAGGCCCCTCCAGCCGCGGAACATCATCAGGGAGACCGACCCGAGAAGCAGCACTCCCCAGAGGTCCATGAGGCGTTCGACCATCACGATCCCCACCACTCTGGTTACAGGCACGTCGTAATCCCGCTTCAGAAAAACGCCTTTCACCGCCTCTCCCAGCTTTGCCGGGGTGCCGGTCAACGCGAAACCCGCGAGAAACGCGGAGATCGAATAACCGAGCGGAACCGACTCATTGGCCTGTTGCAAGTAGTAGTAAAACCTCCAACCCCGCAGGAGCCAGCCAATGATTACCAGGGCCACGACGAGAGCCAATCTTCCCAAAGGAAATTCCATGAGCGAAGTCACCACCGTGTGGTAATCCGACGCGAGTGTGGCCGCTCCGTACAGCGCAATCCCTACAACGGCAAAAATCAGCGCGGACTTGATCGCTCGCGGGGAGGTAAACCGTGAGGAGTCGTCCGAAGTCGCTTCAGCTTTTTTGTTTGGCGGTTGAGAATCTACAGGAGTTTCGCGCATGTGGATTTCTTCGTTCTGAAAATTATTTCGATCATTTTCGGTGACCAGGGAAATAGATGCAGCGAATACTAAATTGATACCATGCAGCATCCAGCCTGCGTTTGAGATCCACGAGGTAATACGACATCTGCGCGTACCGGGGATCTTGAGGATTCAGCATTTGGGCTTGCCGGTATCCTTGCGCGTATTGCTGCCACAAATTTTTCCAGTTCTTTTCCAAACCGAGACACTGGCCGTACTCGGGATTGGTCAGCTCGGGACGGAATGCGTACTCGTACCGCTGCTGCCCACCCTGCTGCGACTGCTGAGGGGGCCGTGCAGGCGCAGGATGCCGGTACTGGGGCGCTGGCCTCCCTTGTGGCGCCGGCTGAGGACCGGCCGGGGGTTGCTGAGGGTAAAGGGGCGCTGAAGGGGGCAGGGGAGATGGCGCAGCCGGAGGAGCGGGTGGCGCGTATGGCCACTGCCCCAGCGCAGCTGAGGACAGGAAGAACGTGCAGGCAAGACATGTGAGAATCATTTGAACCCTGCTGTTCATCACCATTTCACCCTTCGATCGGATCGGCTCCCACGCAAAGAGCCCTAATGTAAGCGAAAGAGCTTTTGTGCAAAGACAGGGCATCAACATGCCCGCAAACGATCTCCCTCAACGCTCTTTGTCCTCATAACGCGTGAGGACATTTGTCTTCAACTGATTTTAGTCGCATGGAAAGCCACCGTCAAGCTCAAAGCATAAGGGAAGAGTGGTGGACGCCGCCGCTCACAGGACCCGGTCAACGATTTGTAACGTTCGTATCGTCCGATTTGGCCTCCATTCGTGTCGTGGAACGCGGCTCTTGAATGACTCCGGGAATGCGGAACACGAGGAAGTGCAATCCTGCAGCGAGCGAGAGCACAAGCACGCCTGACCAGATGACGTCAGTGAGAAAATGCCCTCCTTGGACGATGCGTGCGGCCCCCAGAAGGACTCCATACACTATTCCCCCTACCAGAGCGATTGTGCCGAGGATTGGGTTCATGCCGTAGAACGACGCTCCGGAAGCGACCGCAAACCCCACGGAACAGTGACCGCACGTAAAGGACTTGCCCCCTCCGGGAACGCCCGGCTGCCAGACCTTCAGGTAGGGGCTCGATCCGCCGAAGGCAGTGATGTCTGCCGGTCGGGGCCTTCCCCAGTCATTCTTGAGAATGCCGTTCACAAGGAGCCCGGGTCCGAGCGCCATGGTCAAGATAAATACGAGACATGGCTTTGCGTACGCCCGCCGCACCTTACCGGATTGGGCCGCTCGGTAGAGCCAGACCGCTCCCACAGCCAAGAGGATCGGAGGGATTTCTCCGTATTCGTAAAGCAATCTCCAGGGCTGTTCGTGTGCAGAAACCCACCCGCCATGAGCGCTCCCTGAAACAAAAAAATGGCTGCTCAACGCGAGATCCCAGCCGTTCAGCTCGACCAAAAGGCTTGCAACGACCCCCAAAATCAGAAGGCCCAGGATGATTCCGAGCTCCCAATAGCGGGAGAATATGGAGGCTGTTGCGGTTTCTTTCCGATCACCGGCCATGCCTAAACCGTAACCGCTCGGGGCAGGGGAGGTGGAGTTGTGCTGCGTGCAGTGCGGGGGCATGCTTGAACAAACCTCCTTGGGTTTGGCTACCGTCGGGCCTACGGGCTTTGCCGCACAGGGGGGTGTCGCCTCGCGGGCCTTTCGATCGCGGAAGAGACCGGCACTCATGCGTCGGGCTTGTCTGTCCGACATGTCCGGGGCCGACTCTTCGAATTCAGACCAGCATTCTTGGCCGGACAAAGGGTTCGATTTATGTTGCACAAAGTGCCATGCAGCTCATAAGGGCCCGGTCCGCTCGACGATGATGGCACTATTCTGGAATCTTATCAACCACCGCAATACGCACGTGCAGTCTACCGATGCTGATGCCTGACGCACAGGATTAGAGGACGCGGGCGGGGATGGAAGACCTCTGGAGACACGAGAGTCCAGTCTTTTTCGAGGTGCGCGCACTTTTTTTTCAGCAGGGTCTTGACAGGCGGTGTGGGGGTATGATTATCTATCACGATTATGTCGAAGAAGGGCCGCTCCGTCGGTTGAACAGAGCGGCCCTGTGACACCTGAAGGATCAATAAAAGGTTCGCGTCCCAAGCAAGGGGCGGGACCTGTACGATCCGACCTAGACATGAGCGGCCGCTGATAGGAAGAACCGAAGGCCAGAGGAACCCCGGAACGGGGCATCCTCCGATGCAAGTCGGCGGGCGCTATCAAAGGCCGGCACAAGAGGTAGTCATCGTAGGGCCGTTAACTCAGGCGGTAGAGTATCTGCCTTTTAAGCAGAGAGTCGCTGGTTCGAGCCCAGCACGGCCCACCAAGACCCGGAACGACGCAGCGTAAGAGAGGCTGCTTGCCTTAGAAGTTGGATTCATGCGATCCAACACTGAGCGACGTTAATCGATACGTCCCCATCGTCTAGCCCGGCCTAGGACACCGGCCTTTCACGCCGGCGACAGGGGTTCGAATCCCCTTGGGGACGCCAGCAATATTAAGGGCTTATGATTAGCCCGCTCAATTAGTCTTAGTGATTCTCACGTGTTGTTACGCATTTTTTTCAGTCCCGGCAGAGGCGTGATCCCTGGCGGGATTTTTTATTTGAACTGGTCGCCACAAAAATCTCGGTTTCCCCGTGGTCAAAGGTCATCGAGTCTATCGCTTTGATCAGCTCGTCATCGCTGATGACCCCATAACCCTCATGGACGTTCCTGGCTCGGGACGAATGCCCCATAATGGCCTTCTCGATCTCCGGGTGCATGCCTGATCTTCGAGCATTCGTTTTCCACGTGTGGCGCAGATCGTGGAATCGGGGCACAGGGTCAAGTCCTGCAATCTTCATCACCTTGCGATCCCAGCACCACCGCACCTCGTCACGGTGGGTGACCGGCTTACCATTGTGCAGGAACACGCTGTCCGTCCCCAATGCCTGCACCTTGAGGACATTTTCCAGGATTGGGAGAAGCTCGCGGTGGATAGGGATCCGTTTTCGCTGGCCCTCTTTCGTTTCGTCTGCGCCCAAAAGTATTATCCGACGGTCAGGACGCACGCTCTTGCGAGTCAGAGCCAATACTTCTCCGCGCCTCATACCCGTGTAGTAGGCAGTCTGGGCTATCGGCCTGAACCAGGGCGGCAGGACCTCAACAATGCGCTGAAAATCATGGAGGCTCACGTACGCTCCTCGCTTGTGGTTCTTTTCCGAGACGTTCCTCACCAGTCTGGCCGGATTCACCTCCACATGCCGCAACTCGATCAGCACCTGGAACATCTTTGAAAGCGCTGCCTTTTCTTTGTTCACCGTCGAAGGGGCAGCACCTTCCTGAAGGCGCATTATTTGGTATTCCTTTATATGAGGAATCCAGATAGACTTTCACGGGAAAATCCTTGCCCCACTTCTCCACGATCCGGACAAAGGCTTGCTCATGCCGTTCACGGTTAGGGCTGTTGTGGACCTCCGGGTACTTGATGCACAGCTCGATAGCCTTCCACAGTGTCAACTCCTCCCTAACCGGATTGGCCCCGCCCAACCCCACAGGAATCTCCAGACCTTGATTCTGGAATATTCGGAGGCACACTTCCCGTGCCACCGGATCAAGTGCACTGTAATCTCCAGCACGGCATGCGGTCATAACCGCCATCTCGATATGCTTGGCCTCTGTCTTGTTTCGGGCAGGTGTTTTCACGCCTGATCTCCTTACCTCCGAATGGCCTGATTCGGAGGAAGTAGTTCTTGCCTCTCTTCGTCACCATGAACGCATCTCCTTTCTGAGATCCGTTCCAGAAACCCCAGTCGATTTCGCACCCCCTTTCTTGGGGCGAGATGATACTGTTGTGGTGGGTTTCTTGTCAACGTGTACTTCGGTGCTCTGGGAGCGGATATAGTCTTGGACTTGTTCATGGGTGAACCGACGGTCGCGGGAGGTTACCTGAACGCAGGCCAGTTTTCCTTCTCGGACCAATTTGTGGACACTTTTGATGCTGATACCCAATATGTGGGCCACCTCTGCGCTCTTGAGCAGAGGCCGGACATCAACAAGGCCTGGAATATTTTGGTTTGAGCCACCCGACACAATCATGGTCAACACCTTGGGATTGTTAGTGCCCGGACGTTCAAGCCGAGCGCCTCGGTTCCGGCACTATCGACTCACTATTCCTTCGGTTCCCGCTCGGAACCTGGTTAATGCGAGAGCAACCACTGATAGAGGAATTCAGCTCCCCATCCTGGATTCCCTTCTTCGTCTTCCAGAATCGCGTCGCAGTCTTCACAGCAATAGAGGTTGTGTTCGCCATAGTCATGGCTGAAGAAATATTCTTCGTCGTACACGATACTGGGGTCCGGATACCAATGAGCATCATGTGGCGCCGAGGGCTTGCGCACCTCGACTATTTGCCTCCAAATGCACGCGTGCTCAAGAAGAGTCTCACAACCGCATTTCGGGCACTTGAACCCGAGGGATTTCGGCTTCTGCGATTTGGTGCTCTTCTTGCCGGCTCTTCCTACCCGTTTGTTATTGGCTGATTTCATTTCCTGTTTTCCTTTATAGGGCGCAGTGTTTTCTTACAATCATTTCCTCGGAAGCCGTGATTTGAAGACGCCCCGAGGCTGTCCCACCAGAGAAGCCGGGAATCGAGTCGGACTTCAGAGACTTACGTAGCGGCAGAACTCTTTCTGCAGACACTCTTGCCTTTAGGGGTTAGAATCATGGGAAGCAGTCAGGCCTCTTCTGAACGGTGCACACGACCTGACTGCTGTTGTTGGGGGCCTCAGTCTGTTACCCTTTGAACTCGCGCCCGCATTGGGCGCACACGTAGTTCGGGTTCTCGTCAGGGCTGACGGGCCTCTACGGCCTGCTGACTTATGAAGAAGGTCTCATTTCCGCATGCCTCGCATCGGAGGCGTTGTTCTGCCATTGTGCCCGTCTCCCGGTTGCCTTGGCGTTCAGCCTAAGCCATTCCACCAATTCCTCTTCATCACGTACTTCGCTGCCGTTTTCAAACTGCAGCACATGGTCGCATTCCGCGCAGGCGAAGAATTCGTCGTCTTCATAGCGCGAACGATCATAGCGGTCCTCATCGTAGTCCACATTGAGGGAACCGTCCGGGAGGCACGCATAGACTATGCGGCTACTGGGCACTGCGGGAGCATTTTCCCCGGTTTCCTGGGTCTGATCTGGCTCACAGGCAACCGCCTTAATGAAATTGCGGCACACATAGCCGGGCCAACCTCTGAATATCAAGTCTGGAGCCACACTCAGGGCAGCTCGGTTGGACAAGTCTCACGTGAGAAGTTTTATTGGAATTGCCGCTGCATGTTTTCTCGTCTTTGAGCGTCATGATCGTGCTCCTTTCATCGCAGTCCTACATTTTGGCCACGGTACTGCGTTCCATGGGCGGGTCTCATGATCACTTGGCTTGGATCGCTTCGACCACCCAGCAAGCCAGCACGCACCAATCAATTTCCCCATCGGTTTCGTACTCAATGGTTCTTACCGCACGCAGGATGTTGTCGAAGGACTCGCTGATCTCAAAGCCTCGGTCAGTCCTACGATACCACTCGATCGGAATGGGCTCGTCGTTATCGAGCATTTCTTGAAGGTCTTCCTCCGTGATGTTGAGGGAGCTCTGCCAACCCAGCGCAACGGTTCCAAACAATTCGTCGCGACGGTGAACGGATAGCCATTTCTTTTCTGACATCGTCGGTCTCCTTTAACACTTATTTATAGGAACCCCGCTTCCGGGGTTCCTGTGGTAACTGTACCGTAGCGAATACTCAGGGTTGAGTAGCCCTACGTGGAGCTCGGGCAGAGCCCCGCTTTGCCACTACGGTCAACGGTTTAGGCTCAAGTCCGGTATGAGGGAGAAGGATGCTGAGCAAGCCTACGAAGTCGTACCTGGTCAGATGGGCGTGCTTAACGGTCCATTCCCACTCATCCCCGCGAATGCGTAGGATTCAAACAGGTGCCGGAGTTGATCCTTCACGTGAGCATCCGCACGTGATCTTTCAAAGCCATGGGACACGTACCAACTCAAGGTGAGGAGAGCGACCACCAATCCTCGTTGACGGATCTTGGGGTCTCCTTTGCTTTCCAGGGCAGTTGCTTGCTGAACCGCCGCGGGTACAGGCGGGCTGTGCCCGCCGCCCACGACCGCCACGGTCGGCCGGGCCAGCCGGACGGCCGCGGCGTGGGCCGCGGCGTCGATCCCGTAGGCGAGCCCGGAGACGATGGTGGCGTCCCGACCGGCCACGGCCTCGGCGATCCGGCCCGCGGTCGAGCGGCCGACCTCGGTCGGCCTGCGCGTCCCGACCACCGCGACCACCCGGGCGGGCTCGAGCGCCCGGACGTCGCCGGCCACGAACAGGACCGGCGGCGGCAGCTCGATCGAGCGCAGCCGGCGCGGATAGGCGCGGTCGCGGCACGTGACCACGGCCACCCCGGCGCGCCGGACCTCGGCGAGGGCCCGGTCGTGGTCTGCCGCCGCGGCGACGATCGTCTGGCCCCGGCAGCGCTCAGCGCTGGCGGCGCGTCGGCCCGGCCGACGCCGCCACGAGCGTGCGGCCGCGCCGTCGGACGCGGCGTCGCGCAGCACGGCCCGAGCGGTCCCATAACTCGCGAGCAGGCGCTCGAAGGTCACCGGGCCGACGCCGTGGGCGCCGGCAAGCACGACCCAGGCGTCACGCTCGCTCAGCCCGCCTGCCCGCGGCGGGCGCGCCCCGCCACCGGTCGGCTCCGCATCCCGGCCGAGCGGCCCCCACCGCCCCACGCCGAGCATCAGCCGGCGAGCCCCAGCCAGCAAGACCAACCGTCGACGACAAA
>CAVXFM010000011.1:0-14718 GCA_963760985.1 uncultured delta proteobacterium
CCATGCGCCGTACAGGTTTAGGGGCGAGCCCGAAACGCGCCGAGGCCTTTACCTGAGCGATCAGTATCAAGAGATCCCTTAGTGCAGAATAATGACGGAGGTAACCAATGAATGTCGGCAGAGAAAGCGAGAGTCCATTGTATGGCGCTAAGTTTGCAGCTTCTCCGGTTTGTCCAGAAAACGTGCTTGCGCATGATCGAATCCAAAAGTGACGAGGTTCCCGAGGTCTGGATGGCATTATGCTTTGCAGCGTTGGTACCTCATCAGGATCTTGATCTTCGGTTTCGGAAATTGTTGCTCGATGATCCGGATATGCCGGTTGACCAGTTTCTTCGCGGCACACTGGATATTCTGCAACTGGCAATCGACAGGCTTCAGGCCTGCGACCAAACGGAGCTTGACGGTTCCCTCGAGGCCGCGCTGGAAGGGCTGACCAAGGAGTCCATGATTCATGAATCAAGGGAGTCGCTGACTCATGTGGGCAGGTCCCTTCTCGTCTATCTGGAGCAAGAGGCAGGGCACATGTTGTTGAGATCCGACTACGAGTGCCTGCCCATGTGGGAGGACCTGCTCTGGATCAGCCTCACCTTGATGTCCCGAACCCATAAAGCTACAGAGACGCTTCCGTGCCTCAACATGGCTCCGGATGAGATAATCCGTGTCGGTTTGGACGTCATCAGGGATGTTCTATACAGGAGGAAAGCTAAGCACGATCCCTGGGGTCTGAAAGACATCGAATGTTCGGCATAACATCCTTAGCCTGCCTGCCCGGCGTTTTGCCAGAGCCCGTACCCAAGGAACTACACCTCGGAGTGCAGCCGCGGTCTGCAACCGAGAAGCAGGCGCCAGCGTACTCGCGATACACACCGACACAGTAGCGCGACTCACCTGTAAAGATGCCGGCGATATTCCGACAACGGAACAGTTCTGGAGAGTGATCAAGAATGCGCGAAAGGTCCATCACGACCAGGGACATCAAGAGTGCATGCTTGCTTCGGGTGGCTTCAATGAGACCTGACGCTCTTTCCACGTATTACTGAAAGGTCTTTTCGTGTTCGAGCCGCGTGTCCAACGCCGGTAGTTGCACCGGAGGAGTGAAAAAATGAAACACGACAACTTGTCAGCAGCTCTGTCGGCTCTTGATGAGGATTTTGAACGGATCGATGGCTACGATGTGGTTACCGACGGCGTGTACTGGGCTGTGGTGGAGGATGTCTCTCTGGAATTGCCCCACTCGTCCAGCAATCCGCGAATAGTCTGGAAGCTGAAAATCCTCGGCCCGAACCACTACGGTCGTCAACTACGCCGTACCTTCGTGATCACCCAGGACTCCCTGAGATGGCTGAAACGGGACCTCTACCATTGCGGAGTCGCACTTGCATCCTTGCAGGAGCTTCCCAGCCGGCTGGAAAACCTGCTCAATCTCAAGCTGCTGGTGAAGAAGGATTCCCGCTCGGTTCATATTCTCCGCGTTGACCTGCCCGTGTCTGCTGATGGTCACCTGTTCCTTCACCTGGTGGATGAAGCAGGCACAGAATATCTCGATCAGCAACTGTTACCACGGCAACAGCCTCAGGACCAGCGGGAGTTCGAGGCCGTCATCGCCCACGTGGTCAATCGATACCAGTGCCCACGTCCCCACGAGGCGTACGTCGAAGATGCGACAACCGGAGCCATAGTTTTTCACAGTGAGCCCTCGAGGAAGAAGGTGCGCTCGAGTTGACGTTGAGCGATACAATGCTTATAATCTGACTCTATTGGAAAAAGACCGCTAGTACCTGCTCGAAATTATCCTCGTAACTCTTTCACCAAAAGCGTTTTTCTTGTGTCAGTTGTTTCTTGATGGGGCAGCCAGGCTGTACACCTGTTGAACCGACCACGCCCGGTTCTCTGCCGCCCCATCCCCTTCATAGGGGCGTGACGAGAAAACCTACCCAGAGGCGTGGACAATGAACGAATATGAGGAAGCCCACGAATTCGTAAGCGTACCTGTATCCTTCCCCACGTGTTCTCACCTTTCAGACCTTTGCAAATGCGACAAACTGTTCGGTGCGGCCGGAAATCCTTCATGGCTCAGTCGACGAGCACTGGGACTACTTACAACAGGTCAACGCTCAGGGCGCCGGTATATACTCCATGATCAATGCCGGGGATGGGTTGTGGCGATCCAACGACAATGTGACCGGAATCACGAACTGTTTCCTTGACCTGGACGGATCGCCCCTCGATCCGGTATTGAGAAGCCCTTTGAAGCCGCATGCCATCGTTGAAACGAGCCCCGGGCATTACCAGGTCTGGTGGAAGATTCAACCCATAGCCGTGGACGAGGCCAATAGGGTCTTGTGCTGCGAACTCTTCCGTAAGGTTCAACGGAGCGTTTCTGATCAGTTTGGTGGTGATAGGCACGTTTCCGGTCTCTGTGGTGTCGCAAGGATACCCGGGTTCTTGAACATGAAAACGAACCCGTTTCTCGTGCGCATCTTCGAGCTGAACGACATGCCGGCGTATCCGATAACTGCGTTGATACGTGCCCTTGAGATCGACGTGAAAAATGAATACAGAAGGCGAGCCGATATTGACTTGGGGAGCCTGAACTTGAATCTTACCACTATTCCGGACGGTACGCGCAACCAAACCCTTTTCAATACCCTTAGCAGCATTGCCTATCGGGGAATCCTGGGAGAAGCCCTGCTGGACATTGGTCTGCATATCAACGATCGAGTACCTGCGACCCCCCTAAGACGGACGATCACGTGAAGGGGATGGTGTGCCGAATAAACGACTATTACGCTCGGAAATACAAGAAAAAGCCTGTCAATTACAGCGAATATGTCGATCTGATCCTGGAGACGCAGCATCTCGTTTTTTCCCACGGATATTTCTTCCGCTACTACACGGAGACGAACAGTTTCAGGGTCCTGGACAAGAGGGCCTTGGTGAATCGCGTTTTTCGGGCGAGCAACAAGAAGGCTTCAAGATTGGATATTGACGAGGTTCTTCTCAGGGTACGCAGTGAAATATCCAACAGGCTGCCGGCCTGGAATCCCGAAGTGGAATTTATCCGCACCATGCTGAAAGAAGGGAGGGAAGCTGAAAGGTGTGCCTTGACCAAGATATACGAAAGATACGAAGCGTGGTGTCGCGATCAGAGTACTGCGCCTCTGAAGAAGTGCTGCTTGAGTGCGGAGATTGAGCTGCGTACCGGAAAGGCCCCGAAGACAATCAGGCAAAAGAAGGATGTGCTCTGGGGGTATGAAGGATTGTCGCTGAGATGACCGAAAAATGGGGGTACGTACTGGTAGTTACGTCTATCTATCTGAAACTAGAGGCGTCTTCGGGATGTAAGTCATCTAGGATAATGACCATGTACAATGTTCCTTGTACATATAGAGTACACAGTACTTGTACCTTCCCCCCGATTATAGATGGCTTACATCTTCTTCCTGACGAGGGAGGACTGCCTCGGTGGGAGGAAAGTACCCAAAGACCGTCGGCTTGACATTCACCTGCACGATCATTATGTTATAACTGCCTTTGAAAATACCCGCTAGCAAACTCCTCGTAACTGCCTCGTAAATACTACCGAAAATCACTGTCACAATTTCGCAGCGAAGGAGAAGTATCGCATGGAGAATGTCGAGTCCCGTATTCCCCTAAAGGAAATCCGTATTCATAGCACCTTCGATGCGCTCTTCCCCAAGAGACCGCTCGTACTGGATGCCCTGAAGACACACGTTCAGAGCCACGGGTTCGATGCGGCTTTCCCGCTGATTCTTGCCTATGGACCCTGGACTGATCACGATTTGCTCCTTGACGGGCACTGCCGCCGCCAGGTTTGCGAAGAACTGGGGATAGAAACCGTTCCTGTGGTCCGGCGCCATTTCGAGACCGAAGATGAAGCCTTTGAATACATGATCCACGTGCAGAAGGACAGGAGAAACCTCACGGATGCGGAGATCCTGAATTGTGTGGCAACCCTCGACGCAAGGAAAGATCCTTGCTTCTACGGAAATCAGCACGTCCCTGGTCGAGCGCAACGTTGCGCTATGCCACCAAGTGGAAAGTCCGCAGAAAAAACCGCGGAAGTTCTTGGCATTAGCGTCAGGAAAGTCGAACAAGTGAGAACCGTCCTGACCCACGCTGATGAAGAAATGAAGCAGGCGATCCGCTTGGGTGAGAAATCTGTCAACAAAGCGTACAAGGAGATCCAGGTGCAGCGCAAAGAAAAAGGAGAAAATCTCAAGGGTACGGTCATGGACACCAGTCTGCACCGGTTTCGGATGAAGTATCTTTAAGCACTCCAGGAGATACTCTCGTCGTTGAGACACCAGAACTAGATGATGCCCACGCCCAAGCCGCTACGCAGGCAACCGACCCAGCAGTTGAGGAGCTTGGGGTCCTTGTGGACGCATCGCGTGCAGCGAACGGATGGGCACACACTATCATCACTGGCTTTGACATCGGTTCCATCGACTACATCATCATCGGCCAAGGGACTCCGCCAGTGACCATAAACGAAAACCAGCAGGTCTTTCTGGCTCCGTGGATGGCACCAAGCCAAGGTGATCCCCTCGACCCTACAGAAGATGTCGCGAATCAAGAACTCCCCGCCCCGCCCCAAAAGCCAAGTCCCGTGAACCTTACGAATTACGATGCAGAGGGCTGGTATGCGCTGGAGCAGGCATGGGCGAAATCTGTTCCTGGGTTTGTTCCTGAGCCCCCGGAAGGGATCGAGGCGACAGGGCGCATTGAAGAGACGACTATCGAAACAGACCCTTCACATGGGGCAGGCGTGACACCACCCACTACCGACGTCAAGAACCTTGGTCCAACAGCCGAGGCCGAAACCGAACCAGTGCTCGATCCCCGAATCGTGCAGATCCTTGACTTGAAGGCTACAGATGGCACCAACATTATCGTGAAATTCTTGATCCACGAGGGATTGTGCCGCAGCGGTAGCCTGGGCAGCATGCTGATAGACCGAGCGGGACTGCTCGCGTACCTGCTTGAGAGAGATGCCAACAGCCTTAAAGCATTTTCCAGGCTGCTCGAAGAGTTTAAGAGCACCCCGCAGATCGACCTTCCCTCGGACGAGGATTTGCAGATCGACCTTCACAGCAGTTTCTTCCACTACCCGCACGGTGAACGATGGTTCTGGGAACAGTGCAGCGTCAAGGACTGCAACGGCTTCCTCTTGCCTGAGGGTGGATTCGGGGTGAACGTCTTGGCCTTCATGGCTGCAGCACGAGCTCAAGAGCCTGGACGACATAGTGCAGAAAGTAGCCGCAATGCACGAGGAACTTCGCCCGAAACGTTCGGCCTCCGACAACAACCTCACGAGGTAAAGCGGATACAGCAATATAGGCACAAGGTCATCTTATCCCTCACCTCAGCGATCAGAAGAGCCGGCACATTGCTTTTCTCAACGACTCAACGGCGATCGGGAACTTCGATTCCTGGCCTCCAGAGCTACTTTCTGGAGCACCGATGCTCTCAGGCTTCACGAGAACCCCGTACAGCCGATTCTGGAGAAGCAGAAACACCTGAGCAAGGCGAGGGAGCAAAATCGCTCAGAATCGTTCTCGCTGCGTTTCAGAACAGGTGGCTTCAATGCACCGTATTCTCGACTCTGGCAACATCATGCACGGTCATCCGATCGGAACATAAGCTTGGAACGCGTCTTTCCTTTACACAAAGAATTCCAGAGTCTCGATGAAGGAAACACAATATGAACCCATGCGAAGAGCAACTCTTTTCCTATTCGGCCCTCCCTACAGTAGTCCCTGGCTCACGCCTGAGGCATGTCAGGGACTTGCACGGGCCGGTCTGTTTTCACCACGGCTTCCTCTGAGCGACACTGAACCCGACACCCCTCACTTCAGCCTGTACGATCTCATTGCGCTCACTGCAGTCCAGCAGGTGCTTCGATGCGGTATTTCCGCCAGTCGGTTTCGGCAGGCCCTCTATGATCCTTCTTGTTTTCGCTGTGATGAGTTCCCCGAGGAAGATCTTCTCTTTCTGAGCACAGGAGGTGTCCGCGGCCAGGAATTGTCACGATTCCTGGAAGTCACACATGCTGAGACCACGATACTTATCCGGTACGCGCTGGATGGTAAGGCCGATATCGAGTTCGTACCCAATGAACTCCTGGGCGCACAAGACTATCACGGAGTAACCCTGGCAGGGATCGAGTGTAGGAACATCCGCGATCTCATAGAGTCCAACATAGGTTCTTCGAGCACTCTGGCGCCTGCTCAGGACGATGGTGCGGACCATCCGCGAATACAAAACTTAGCGATATAACGCGGTTTTCTCTACGGAAGGCTGCTGCAACATGAACAAGAGCAAGGATAACCAAAATGAATAATCATGAACATCCTGAGCACGAAACCAGTGTTCAGGCTCTCTGGAACGCGATTTTCAGTGGCACCAAGCTTAGGCACGTCACCGCAAACGATCCGCGGGTATTTGTGCTGAAAGCCATCCTCTGGGGCCGGCAGGAAAGCAAAGTCGTTGACGTTGACACAGGCGAGATCTTGAGATTCCCATGGACTGAACTTGAATTCCTCGATCCCGCTGAGTCGAATCTGCCCGGATGGCTTCAGGCTCCTACGTTTTAAGGGAGGCTCAAAATGTGCATTCCCATCACGGTCATTCTCACCAAATTCGTATCTTGCACTCCAGACGGAACTGAAGAACCGGCAACCTGGGGGTACACGCTGGATGACGATTTCGGGTCGTACTTCTACGACGGATTTGAATCTCTGGCGGAGGGAGCCGATGCCGTCAGCACAAAAAACCTTCTCGCCACTATCGGGAAGCATCACCCACATTTCCTGGACGACATCGCACACGAGGGGGGCCTCATGCTCCAAGGCTCTTGGATAGACATCGAAGAATTGGAACCTGAACTCGCAAACGGGTGATACCAGATATATACAACGGCCAGCCTGCACTTCCAAGCTGCCGAGGCAAAGTTGATGACAAAAGCTGCCGCGGGTCACTTCACTCAGTCGCAGGTATTCGGGTATCCAGACAAAGACGAAAGGATGATGGAGATGAAGTTGCTCACGTGTCCCAAATGCGGAAGCATCAAGATTGTCATGCACGTGAGCATCTCGACCTTCTACGGGAGTGGATTCAGAATGAAGATGGAGCCGGTAGGCTACTGGACTTCGCGGAGGCATGGTACCCCACCGACCAATATCTTGATTTCAAATGTATGAGCGGTTCGCAAAAATGGGAACCGACGGGATTCACGAGAATGGCAGATCTAAGGGAGGGAACGTAACGGAGAACTTACTTACTGATGGATAGGTTGTTCGATCTGCACGAGCCACACCGGAACCCTGACAGGTAGTCAGTCCAACCATTCCACAATTCACGGTCATCAGGGGCGCCGCGCCGGTCTTTCCTTGAGAGATTTTTCTTGGAGGAGCCATGAGAGCAAAACTTTTCGCAAATTCAATGCAGTGTGGACACATCGCACGCGACTTTATAGACCTCACTCGTGCCCAGAAGCCTGCCCTGGCGGGTACCGGACGAGAGGGGAGAGTGGCCCGTAGGGTCTTGGAATCCCTTGAAGACCAAAACCGAGCACTGCCGGTTGATCCTGTCGTACCTATCCAGAGATTGGTCACTGTTTTGACCGAAAGCCTCCAGGGCATGCCCAGCCTGGTAAGTGATAACGGTAGACCAAGTGGAGCGAGTCTGTTCAGGGGACTCAAAGTCCAGTTCGAGGGGTGTTCCAGGGCGCAAGTTCGCTATCCGCGATATCTACTGGGACTTCCACGAGGTACGTGTGAGGGAGATTGGTGCTGAAGTGGAGTACGTGGTCCCTTGGGACTGTCTTCGGTTCCACGCGGAATAGGCAGAGTAATCCCGTCTTTCCAACGTCCACACGGGACCATTAACTGCCCTCAGGTTCGTGCATGAGCCGGAATCATAAGCTGGCATCTCTTCGATCGTTCATGGTTGCGTCATGACGGGGACTCATTGCCGGTTCCTACTACGAGTTTCTTTGCGCCCGCGGCTTTTCGTGCCTTTGCCGTGGGCTTCCTTTTTGTAGGGGCGTTCCCTGTCCCGATCTCTGCATCGTCTAAGGCATCCTGAGGGTTCGTTCACTCCGCCAAACCCGAACAATGCGTATGCCACGTTTATCGAGACGATAAACGATACGAAACGGCTGATGTATGATCTCCCTCAGTGAGACCATGCCAAACTCGGGTACGATCCGACCGCTCTCGGGGAAGTCAGCGAGTCTTTCCGTGGCTGAAAGTATCTCCCTCAGTAGACGCTCGCCTACTTCAGGAATCTGCTTGTCAGCGTACCAAGTTCGGATTGCCTCAAGATCCTCAACCGCGGAGATGGCAAAGGTAATCTTGTGTTTCCCGGGCATGGGTTCAGCTCAATCCGAGACGCTTCTTTACGTCTTCGAGACTCAATTCCCGCCCTTCTTCCAGATCCATGAGTCCTTGGACGACGCCACGCAGAAACGTGAGCTCTTCCGTTTGGGATTCGTAATCCCGAAGCGATTGGACGACGGCCACACCGCGTCCCCTGTTGGTTAAGAGAACCGGTCTGTGAGTCTGGTCAACCTGGTTCACGACTCGGCCGGGATTGACCTTCATGTCGGTCAGGGGAACGATGTCCTCTGAGAATTTGGTGGGTGCGCGCATGGTTCCTCCCGAAGTGGCCATTCAATGGTACCTATAATAGCACCTCTTTAATGACCATGCCAACGCTCTGTCCGTAGAGCACCACTCATGGTACCACGCAAACCAACCATACCGTTCCATACCAATTGGGGCATCGTATCCGTCTTTCTCGTAAATAGTGCCACGGCCGCGTTGCCTGTCGCGAAGAAATCATTCACGAAAGGGGGAGGAACGATGGATAGGAGCGGGACTTTCTCTCAGCGGGACTTTGCTATTGACTATGATCTGATGAACTACGTTAACGATACCGTAAAGGCGGCAATCAAGGAGTCAATCCAGGAGACCGTGGACCGAGAGCTCGTGCTCATGATTCGCGGAGACGGCTTCAAAAAACGAATTGAAGCGATCATCGATGCCCGCTTACACGTCCTTGCAGAAGAAATTGCTGTAAGGACAAGTGGAGCAGGGCCGGGCCGCGGGCACAAAGGAAAGACCCATCGAAAGATCAGCCTGAGCCTCCCTGAAACTTTGTACCAGCGTGCGCGTGAACTCGAGGGCTTTTTCAGTAGCCACGTCGCTGCGGCTCTGGAACTGTATCTGAAACTTCAGAAACGGTAGGGTTACGTACCTGTTCACGGTATGGTTTGATAAAAAGTACACACGGTGAGAAGCATCTCTTGATGTCGTGGATCCGCCGCGCCACTTCTTGGCTCGAACATAATCCAGTACCACCGCATCTCCTGAACGGGCACACCGGTCTTCACCCCAGGACGGCTTGTCCGATTGTGCGCTTCAGTACAAGCCTTCCGATGCCGGCCTAACGAGAGGCGATTTGAGGAAGCGCCAGACTGTCCCCATACTCAGCCCTTGTCGAGGTCGAGATCGTGCGGCCAGGTTGTTCTCATGAGGTCGTTTTTGGTGGAGAAGAGGAAACGGAGGCCGGGAGATCGAAGTACTTCTGTGGAGAATGCCCTACTCTCCCCACTGGGGCTAGGGGATGATCGATAGCCCGAGAAAGCGAAGATAGGTCTTTGCTGTCAACGATCTCAAAAACAGCCGGACTGACAACATGGTCAACGATCCAGGACCTACGAGTCGGCGTTCGGACTGCATGCACCTTACTCTGCCACCGAAACCCATGAGTCCTCATCGACCCCGTACGCATCTTTTGCCTCAGCCTGGGCGTCCTGGACGGACGCGTGCCAAGTTTCGACAAATTCCCATCCCTTTTCGTCAATCGTGGTGAGCAAATAGCCTGTGGAAATCTGCTCTATTTCTACACGAAGCGGAGCGTACGGGTCATCCGTGGTCTGTACACACCCTTCACCACGCTTAGGACCGGGGCAACAATACCTATCCGTTTTTGTTTGGGGAACGTCTGCACGGAGAATCACCATCATAGACCCCCTGACACGAGCGCATTTTGTTCGCCTATCGCGGCGCCGCGCTCGACGTGAACGTGATCATTTCAGAATCCGACCGCTTTCCTGCCCGCGTGGACAGCCTTCACTCGTGCTTCCTCACGGAGGGCTGCTATCAGGGCTTTGTGCGAAACTTGATCGCGGGCTTTAAAGCGGTGCTTGGTCAGGACTACTTTGAAATCCCCTGGGGTGAGGCTGACGATACCTTTCAGTTCATCTACCAGTTCCTCGTGCGGCTCAGAAGCTGCCAAAGGCATAAGCAGTTTCCGATAAAAGACCACGGGCCGCGTCCGGTTCGAGATAACCGAACTCCAACTTGTACGTGAATCTCCGGAGCGTGGCACTATCCAGATCCGTCAACCTGTTGGTGGTGAAGATCTGGATAAACCGGAACTCCTCCATGCAGTTGAGGAATTCGTTCGTAAAACTTAGTTCCCAGGAGTGCTGTGCCCGATCTCTGTTCAGGACCAGCGACTCCGCCTCGTCGATGATCAAAACTGCCTCTTTTAATGCGGCCTCTTCGTACGCGGAACGGATCCTCTGTTCGGTTTCGCCAATATAGGGTGAAAGCAGATCACTGCCGCGCTTGGCCACAACTTCGCGGTCGAGCCTTGTGGCGATATACCTTGCCAGATGACTCTTTCCCGTGCCTGACGGGCCATGAAAAAGAAGCGACACACCGGGGATGCCGTCCGAGTCAGTGTTCCTGAGATGTCCACTGAAAGCCTCAAGGTCGGTAAGCAAAGCAGGCAGATCCGTCCCGATGATAGAGAGTCCGTCGAGGACGAAATTCTTGTCCACGGTCCGTGGACGAACCGTTACGTGTCCACCTTGGGTCAAGCTCTCATGGGCCTGAAGCGCGATGGTAACGCTTTGATAGAGGTCGACATCGGATTCGGGAGTCACCTCAGCCGCGGTTCTTGCCGCCTGCTCAATGACTCCAGGGCTCACCGGGTATCTGCTGGCCAATTCCGTAACCTGGGCATCCGTGAAAGCAAACCCAATTTTCTGGTCTTGAAGAATATTTTCCCACAGTTGAATCCGTTGGCCGCGGCTGAACTCCCGGAAATGGACGCTGAAGCAAAACCGACGGATCACGGATTCTTCAAGAAACTGCACGTCATTTACGATAAATACGATCTTGGCCTGGGACTCCAGGACCTCATGGATCCACTTTTTGTCGTTGTGCACGCGCCAAACAGGGACCAGAGGTGACGGGTACCGAGAAGCGAGTCACAATCATCAATTATCAGAAGAGACCCCTTGTTCTGAGATGCCATATGCACCGAGGCCATCACTGCCGCCTGACGTTGCCAGTGCTTCTCCTTTCCCTCGTGCGTGCAGACGTAGATGTCCAGACCGAGTTCCTTACCGAGCCCATAGGCATAGGTGGTCTTGCCGACCCCCGGATTCCCATAGAGCATGATGGAGTGTCCATTCTCGTTCGCCGGCGCCAACAAACGCAGAGCATGTTCAGTCGCGGCCCGGTCTACCGCGTGTACATCAAGAGGTAACGGATTGGGTTCGATCTTCTTGAAGAATTGTGTGCTGATCTCGTTCGCACTCGGCTCTTGGAGGAGATGCAGGAAGTCGGTTTCCAGACCGACGGTTCCATGGCGGGATTCCAGGATTCCGATTCGGGTGAGTTTGCCATGAACAGCTTTGGACACATCGGACGGAGTGGTCCCCAGTACAGTGGCCAGGTAGCAGCGACCCGCGTATCGATCACACTTGAGATGGAATTCGAAGAGAGACTGAGCCTCTTCATAGACGGACAGCAGCAAGAAGAAGAGGCAGATATCTTTTTCTAACTCCGTCAGGCCGAACATCTCCTGAAAGGCGACCAGATTCTTCTCAATGTCCGATGCGGTGGAGCAGGTGAGGGCATCCAGCCTTTTCTTCAGAAGTCCCCTGAGAAGTTCCACGACACACGCATATTCATCATCGCTGATTCTGCGGAGGGCTTGGTCCACGAGATGAGCAAAATCTCGACGGTGGCGGATCTCCTCATTGAGGTCTCGTTCAAATCGTCGTTTCTTATCGCCGACTTCCAACATCGCAGCCAGAGGCAGCAAGTCCTCTTGGACAATATCGGGTCCGAGCAGCCAAAAGAGGGCCTCCATAATTTCGAAATCGAGCTTGGGATAACGATCCAAAAGGCGATCTACGTAGTGGACGAGATGTCTCAGCATAAACTGCTCAGACTCGTCCAGCGGCGATACCGTATCGGAACCTCTTCTGACGCGCATGTATCCTCTCCGTACCGGAAGAGAAACAGTGTCCCCTTCCTGATTTGCTTCAAGTCTCAGGTTTGGGTATGGAAACCTGCATCATTGTGCGCGTCATCATCAGCTCCTTGTACGAGGCCCGAATCTTCGGTCCCAAGATCAGAACGAAAAAACCGCCGCAGCAAAGCCGGACGGGGTTCGCCACTTTTAGCTGCACTTGATAACGCGCCCGCAAGCTGTGTTCAAATCGGCGCACCTATAAGGGATCCATAAAACTGGGGATTTGTCAAGTGATCGATCAAGGTCTTTATGAAAAAAGGTCTTTCGTGATTGCCTTCCATCGGAGAAAACGGTATTTTTCTGACAGGATGTATGTTCCGCGGCCGGAGCATGCCTCCGGGAAGGAGGGATTCCATGAAACAGATGCGTCCCGATATTCCGAAAAAACTGATCGAAGAATTCTGCCGAAAGCACCACATCAGGAAACTGTCCATTTTCGGGTCGTATTTGCGTGAAGATTTTGGACCTGAAAGCGACGTAGACTTCTTGGTGGAGTTTGACCCCGAACACATCCCTGGGCTCATCGAATTTGCGGGAATGGAGATCGAGCTGTCAGAACTCCTCGGAGGACAGAAGGTGGACCTGCGGACGCCGCAAGACCTGAGCAAATACTTCCGCGACCGGGTCGTGGCCGATGCAGAGGTCCGGTATGCGCGATGACGACCTTATCCGTTTGCGGCACATGATCGAGGCGGGCCAAGAGGCAATGCGCTTCGCAGAGCACAGGAAACGTAAGGACCTGGATCAGGACCGTATGCTCACGTTGGCTCTCATGAAGGCTATTGAGATCATAGGAGAAGCGGCGTCCAAGATCTCCTCCGAATTTCGCGAAAAGCACAGAGAGATTCCCTGGCCAGCCATTCTGGGCATGCGCAACAAACTCGTTCATGCATATTTCCAGATTGATCTGGACATTGTCTGGTATACGACGATCAAGGAATTGCCACCATTGATCCAATGCCTAGCCGAGATGATCGAATCGGAGACTTCCGAATAGCTTGATCCTCTCCTGGGCAAGCATGATGAACACTCCAGAAAGACCCTCAGACTCTTGTGAGATAACAGCACGCTGGACTCGCATTTCGACGGCTCCGACCGATTCTATGGGCGCAGCAATCTCGGTAATGGCTGATCCCCATTGCTCCTCCACTCCCTCGAAACAGAGTCCCACGTCACGATAGATTCAGCATCTCTACAGCGCCAGGTACCGGTAATACGTGGCCCGGGAAATCTTCAGTGTTGAACAGACCTCTTGCGGGCTCAGGCTCTGGTCTTCGTGCATCTTTTTCGCCATACGAATAACGGGATCGGCCGCGGACACCCGTTTTTCGACCTCCCTTGCGTCCCCTGGCTCTTGCTACCGAAAGACCTGCCAGCGTCCTCTCACGAATTAGCTCGGCTTCAAACTGTGCAAGGGCCGCGAAGACATTGAATATCAATTGCCCTGAAGCTGAAGAGGTGTCTATCGCTGCGTCCCGGAGAGACCGGAAACCAATACCCTGTTTCTTCAGGTCAGTAACGACCGAGACCAGATGTTGCATTGATCGACCAAGACGATCAAGCCTCCATACCACCAAGGTGTCTCCGGGACGCAGAGTCTTCAGGCACGCATCAAGCCCCGGTCGCCGGTTCTTTGTTCCGCTTACCTTGTCCTGGAAGATCTCTTGGCAGCCTGCCGCTTTGTGCGATAATGATTGCACGGGTATGTCGTGCAGGCAAATGTTTGAAATTCGCCCATGCGCTTTTTTGGCCATTACCCGCAGAAGAAAGTCGCGGAGAATGGCTTACGTTTATCCTGAGGGCATTTCTCATCGAGGTTCTGACGTCGAGGTTCGGTGCGTCATTGGGTGGGAATCGAAAGACATGGGGAAGCGGTCATAGCAGAATGGCTCTGTTCCTCCATAAACAAACCAAGATCCTGCTTGAGTCGTATTCTCGCAAACTGTGTAAAAGGAGCAGGATAAAACTAATAGGCGTTTGTGAGAGTCGCGAAGCGCATTCTCACAAACGGCGGGTTGGACTGAGCCGCGTGGTGGTGCGATGGCCTATGGGGATTGAATCAGTTTCGGGTCGTTGTACTTGTAGGGGATTGCTGATTGTCCGGAGCGGAATTCGGGTGATTTTTGTCATGCGTGGTATGCAAAAGGCCCTGGATGGGAGGGTTTCTATGCTCCGGGGGGTAGAAGATCATTGAGGAACAGTCAAACATCGCGCACCTGTAGGGTTGTCCGACAATTGAGGCGGTTTTGGGAAGAACACTGATCCGGTCTGAGGGTGGGAAAACCATTGCATCATGATGAGTCCAGGAATCCGGGAACGATCGGGAAAGCGGTTGCGTCATGGAGCATGGAG
>CAVXFM010000012.1:0-207757 GCA_963760985.1 uncultured delta proteobacterium
CCTTGCAGGCCCATTCGCAGCGTCGGCATCCGATGCACTCGGTCGTATCCACCAGCACCCCAATTGGTCAGGGTACCAAGGCAAGTTCTCCGCACCGGCAAGTGCCGAACCGGGAAGACCCAATGCCGTTGCGATTCCGGAGCCTGCCACTATTTTCAAGAAGGTTCTTCTATCGAATCTATATCGACCCTCTCCTGTCATAAGGGGTACATAATGACCCTTGGGTGGTGGTTCCCTTCTTGTCAGTCTTTGTCCTTGTAGGTGAGAAACCCCCAGAAAGAGATGAACACGAACAGGTATACGATCACCACCAGGTATTCCATTCCCTTTGTAACGGTGTAGAATTCATGTAAAATGTGAGGCATCGTCTTCTCCTTTCTCACCTGGGCTCAATCCGTCAACTACTTGTGCGCTGAAACCGGCGGGATCAAGCCTGCCGCCTGAACCCCTTGTTTTGCGGGATGACACTTGACGCACTCAAGCGAGGTCGGTTTCTGGTGCATGGCCTGGTGACATCCCATACACTGGCGATGATACGCGGCCAACACTAAGGGCTTGCCAAGAGCGGTCGCATCGAAAGACCGACTGTGGCAGGTGCTGCACTTCGGCGCCTGAACTGCTGCCTGCTGGAGATCGCTCCTGTGATGGCAGCCCGAGCACAGCGCGTGGTCCTTGGTTGCATGGAATCGTCTGGCAAGAGAGCTGCCATTGGAAATGGCAACCAGTTTGTTGACGATCTTCATATGCGGCATGCCGGCCGGTTTGAATTCCTTCTCAAGCCCTTTGATCAGGAGTGTCTCAGGAACTTTTTGTGCGTCGCGATACAAAGGAATGGGAGGTAGCTCCACCACTTTCCCTCCTGTAGTCCCTGTATGACACACCGGGCAGGAGGTCTTTGGCGTTGCGACCTGTTTCCACTGATGACATCCCGCGCATTTCTTGTCTTCCTTTGCGGAATCGTGACATCCCACGCAGGACTGCTGTGCAGTGGCCCGGTGAAAAGCTTGCTCATAACTGATATTGCCACCTTTGGTTGCCGCTCCTGCGGCAGTGTGGCAATTCTCACACTTTTCGAGAGAGTGATGATGGCAGGTGCTGCAGAATTGCGCTTGGTGCTCGTGCGCTTTGTGATTGAAAGGAACCACCTTCATCCTCACCCCGGAAGGATTGGTCAGCGCTACCGGCCTAACTCCCGGGACTGAGACATCCGGCACGTATTTCAGAGCGAGGTCCATCACGTCCTTTTGCCCGCGGACCAATCGAGGAATCTTCATGATTTCCTCAGGGGTGAGTTCCTTGTGCACCGCGTGACAGCCCGCGCATTCCACCGGTCCGAACTGCTTCTTTTCCGCCGCGAAGAGCGTTGCCCTGCCGCTGCGAAGAGCTTGCTTCTTTATCTTTTCCGAGAGTTTCATATGGCACCCAAGGCACGCGGCATGGGCCACATGCTCCAGGGACCGGGCATTCTTGTCGTCTTTCGCTTTGTGACAGGCCCCGCACGAGTTCTCGGTGTCCTTCTTGTAGATCAATTTCTGGGCAGCCGCGTCGTAGGTATGATGGCAAACTTCGCATTTCTTATCAGTGGCCTGGCCGATCAGTTGCACTTGTGGGCGACGTTGACGTGGTCGGATGCATCCCACTTCTGGCCGGCCTGCACATGCTTGGAGTGGCGAAGATAGTTGAATACGGGCTGCCAGGCCCATTTCACCTGCCGAGCCTCGGGCTTTCTCACATGGCATTTTCCGCACATGCCAATATCCGGACCGGTCTTTTTCCCTTCACTGGCCATCTTGCGATGACAGCTCACGCACGCGTTGTGGTACGCGAACATGATGCTGTTCCTGTTTGTCGCGTCAAAAGATGTCTTGGGAAACTTGAAGACCTTTACTTCCGGGTCTCTCAAGCTTGTGTCCTTGTCCTTGAGCACGTGGCAGACTGCGCAATCCTCGCGGCTGGCCGATTTCAGCGCAGTCGTATGTCGGTCATGCTCGAAAAGTACCGCAGGACGGTCCAGCTTGGACGCGGATCCCTGATGCGCCAATATCAACGGCAGGCTTCCGGTCTCGGACTCACTCGCATTTCCGGCAGTTTCCGCGAGGAGCCTTGCCATTCCGCCGTGTAACAAAACGAGACTCAGGCCTATGAGAGTCGTGAGCGTTATTCTGTGTATCCAACGCATGAGTCCGCTCCTCCGTCATTTCATCAGTCAGGGCGAGACCGGTGCTACTCGGCCCTCAGTTCATCGGGAATTTCCATGACCTGCATGGAATTTCGCTGAAGAATTTCACATGCATGCCCAGTTGTACCCGCCAATGATGTCTTCGATGCCGCTGTGACAGTTGTGGCAAGGAGTAATCACGATATGGGCCTTGGTGGCAGCAAGTTGTTCGGCTTTCACGCTGGTCCCCTTTCACCCGAGAAGTCTTCCAGGGCGGCCCGCAGTTGATGGTTCCTCCGCCCGCACCGCAGCAGTAATTGTGCTCATAGGCCGGTTCCGGCTGCCCTGAAATCCGAGCACGTGGCGCGAATGATCTCGCTTAGCTTTTGGCCCAGCCCTCTTCCTCGGATAATGTTGCAGGGTTCTTGAACGGTCACAGGCTCGTCGAATTTTCGCGTTATCTTGATGCGTCCTGAAAAGATGAGGTCGTGATAGAATTCCACCGCATGAATGAGCGGAACGGGCGGCTCACGCCAGCCGAGCCATTTGGGCCCGTCATACACGGCTCCTCTAAACGCATGGCCGCATTCGCCCATGACAATTCTCTTGACCTTCAGTGTCAAGGCCGCCTCGTGGTGAGCCCGTTCCACCCGGCCCATGGTCTCGAAGTCTCCCGAATACATGGCCATGTTGCTGTTATCCCAGCCATCGAAGGAGGGCATGGTCCAGTCCACCTTGGCCACTGCCATGATCTGGGCAATATTGCCGATCAACTGGGCCAATATCTTGGGCTCCGGAGCGATGACCGAGTACATGACGTCAGCTCCGTACTTGTCCAAAGGTATCCTTGCAGTGGTTACCTCTGACCTGGCTTCTTCTTCCTGCCACTGGAGCGTGTCGATCCACTCGTCCTGTTTCACCCACATCTGATTGAGCGTCACCGCGTGACTATTGACCGTGTCCTGCAAGAATTGCGGCACTACTCCCAGTTCATGGCATATCCGCCGGACCGTCAAAAGCAGGTACGCGATATCAATGCCAAAGGGGCAATACATGCTGCATCTTCGGCATACGTTGCATTCCGTCTGCGCGATACGTGACACTCCTTGATAAGATCTCCGTCGACGTTTCCCTTTCTCTTCACGATCTCCCAAAGGGTCTGTTTCACCTTGCCCACTGGCGAGAATCTGGGGTCACGGTCGTTCGACAGGAACCAGTGGCACGCATCCGAACAGAGTCCGCAATGCACACAGGTGTTCATGTATACTTTGAACCTGGCCGCGGTTTCCCGGTCCAGCACTCGGTTTATGACCTCTGATATCTGCTCCCGCGTGAGATTCTTGGCAGTCCCATCCACGCCAGGATCGGAAACCTGAGGAAGCGTGGGAAACATCGTTGCAGGTAAGCCCATAATCTGCCCTCCATCCTGATTCGTACGCCAGGAGCCTGTTGCATAACCTGATGCACGGTGACAATCGTGCTACTTCGGCAGAGACACTGCGATCTCGGCTTCGCAGGGAGGCTCCTATGAGTCTGACTTACTAAGCTTCTCCTGGGTAGCTGGTGCCGAAAGTCATCGGAACTGACCTCATCGTGCCACGTAGCCGGGAAAGCATTGCGTTACGCAGCAGCCTCCTACCAGTCCTTGGCATGACGGACTGCGCCGAATTCCGATCCCATGTACGTTCTGGTTAACGGGAAAAACAGCATATGGCTCAATCGGGTAAAAGGAATGGCCATAAGCATCACTGCTCCTGAAATCATGTGGATCACCACCATGGTGTCATAATCAAACCACTGATGATGGGCTATGAAGCCTGTCACGAACGGGGCCGCGACGATCGCCAGCAAAAGATAGTCAGAGGCTGAAGTGACATACCTTACTTCAGGGAGCATCCAGCGCCGTACCAGGAAGAAAATGACCGCCAGCATGACGAGAATCGTCAATGCGTCCCCTGTCCCGGTGGATACGGTCGGCCACTTCAGCCCCCACGCAAGTGCGAACATGGCCACATGAGCGGTGAGAAAGATGGGCAGAAGCACAAGACACAGGTGAAACGCAAAGGTCACGATCGTGGTCTCGTACCGCATCCGCATGTTCCTAGAAGCGAAAGGCACCACCCAGTGGAACAAAGAGCGAAGTCCGGCTTCCAAATTCATGTACGGGTAGATGACCTTGTCTTTCTTGGCCAATTGGAGCATGCTCACGAACTGGTAAATCATGCCGCCTAAGAACGTGATGAATGCAATCCACACCAACGGTCCGCTGGCAAAGCTGTACATTGGTGATCTCCTCGTTAAGCTATCGAAGCAGTGTTTCGATCGGAAGGACCTTTCGGAAGAGCTTCCCGAATTCCATGTCCTTGATGAGAAGCCTTGTCCCGTCAGGACTGAACATCGGGTCCCACAAGTTGGCGCTCCCGAGCGAAACCACCCGTCCGTTGACGACCAGAAGAATTTTTCCCCTTGGGCCGCTCTTGTTACCACGTGCTTGCCATCGGGGCTGAAAACTGGATCCCAGACCATGTCATAGGTGCTGCCCCAGGGGATGCCGTCCACTGCAATAGTCCAGCGATTGCCTTCCTTCACCACTGCAGCGACGCGCCGTCCGTCCGGG
This sequence comes from uncultured delta proteobacterium, assembly GCA_963760985.1. Taxonomy (GTDB): domain Bacteria; phylum Desulfobacterota; class Desulfomonilia; order Desulfomonilales; family Desulfomonilaceae; genus JACRDG01. Next base: position 4,776 of record CAVXFM010000012.1, read on the forward strand.
CTAAAGATGGGTGGCAGCACCGCGTCTCCAAACGTGGTCTTCCAGACATCGCCGTCTACCGCGATCGTCCAGCGGCCGAAGCTCGGAGCGACCACTGCTGCCAATCTCTTGCCATCAGGGCCGAACCGCTGATGCCACACCTGCGCAAAAGAGTTGTTCCAGAGAGGCTTTCCATCGATACACAGCTTCCAACCTTCCGGGGTGAGCACGGGCGCAATCACCTCGTGGCTTCCTGGAACAAATCGAGGCTCCCAGACCGCCCTGAAGACTTGAGGCCATGGTTGACCGTTACACACGATGGTCTGACGATCTCGATCAAGGCGCACTTCAGCTGCAACCATCGAGGCGTCGTCGCTGAAAGCGCAATTCCATACGTTAAGGAAGTGAGTGTCCCAAGTCTGCCCATTGACCGCCAGGCTCCAGAGTCCCTTGTCAAAGGTGAAGATGTCGCCTTCTGTCATCGGCTCCATCTGCACGTTTCCCGCGGTGCTCAGTCCGTCAGGACTGATTTCGCAGCTTCTCATCTGAATGAATCGGGATTCCCATGACTGGCCGTTAAGCGTGACGCCGTACCCGTCGGACGTTCTCGTGTTAGCCGCTACGCCCTTGCCGTCTGGGCTGAACCGGAGGTTCCACACATAGTCGAAGGCTTCCTCCCATGGCTCGTCCTCCTGCACCACGGTCCATTCGTCATCGTTCATTCCGATGCAAGCCAGACGACCGTCAGGGCCGAATTGCAAAGACCATGCTTTCTCAAAGGTATGAGTCCACGGGCCTCCATTGACGCATATGGTGAAGGTGTCGTCTTCTGCCTTCACTATTCCGGCGACCCTCTCCCCGTCCTGGCTGACCACCAGTTCCTGAACCTCTGCAAACTGCTCCTGCCATTGGACCAGGTCGGTGATGACCCTTGACGTGATGTCCCAGTCCAGCGCGCCGTTCAGCCTCTGTTGTGCCGGTTGTTCCATAAGCCCCTCCGTTGGAGCGGAGATGTTTCGGACCAGTTCGTTTCCGAGGTCTGGTCACAGATGAAGCGCGATCGTTCGTAATCCGAACCGATCGTTCCTGTGAGCCTCCAGTAAGGTACCGTGCCGGAGGAAGTCCTCGCCATCCGGGGACGACGCAGGGCTGTCGCATCTTTTCTCATACCGATGCGCGATCACGTAAGTGACTTTGGTCTGCTGGCGGCATGCCTCTGAAGCGCAGTCAGGCCGGGCCGTTCGTAGCGAAAGAGGTTTGCCGCCAGTGTCGTATGCCTGAAAACGCATTCCCATGAAAGTCCCCTTCGATGTCAGACTTTCATCGTTCGTTGTGGCGGTGACCGCCATGGGGGTTGGTATCAGAAGGCCTCCGGCCTCCGATCTACGTAACTCGTGTAACTGCCGCATTGGCGTCAGCCTTGGATTCGGGTGGGATGGTGCCTTCTTGACCATTCCCCTTTGTCTCCTCCTGCTGACCGAGGGATTTATGAGCGTGATTTTGGATGTCCCGCTCCTCCTCTCTCGAAGGCAGCACGATGGTGAAGGTCGATCCCATTCCCTCCTGGCTGTCAAAAGAGATTTTCCCGTCGTGTTCCATGACGATCTTGCTGGTCACCATGAGCCCCAATCCGGTGCCGCGGCTCCCTTTGGTCGAGTAGAAGCTTGCAAAGATTTTCCGCTTGGTTTCTTCGCTCATGCCTCCGCCATTGTCGGAAACCTGAAACATCAGACTTCCGTCCTGATTCTGCCTGGTTTTCACGATGACACGGTGTGCCTCTTGTTTGGTGTCGAGTTCACATGCGTCCATTGCATTGGCTACCAGGTTGGAAAGGCACGTGTGAATGCCGCGCTGATCGAGGAGTGTCTTGGACATGCGGCCTGCCTGGGGATCGAAGTCTCTCTCGATGACGATGGATTTCTCGCGGGCTTTGATATCGAAGAGTGCGCAGACATCTTCTGCAAGAAGGTTCGGGTCGGTCTCTTCATATTCGGGCGCTCTCTCTTTCGAGTAACTGAGCAGATCCTTCACCAGAATCGATACGCGTCCGATGTTGTTCTGAATCATCTTCCAGCCGCGGTGCAAAAGCGCAGTGTCATCGTCTTCCAGCGCGGTATCGACCACAAAGACCCCGCCTTCGAGGCCTGTGAGAATATTCTTGATCCCATGTGCCAGTCCCACGACCGTCTGGCCGACCACCGCCAAGCGATCCGATGCTTGCTTTTCTCGTTCCAACTGCTTGAAGGTGCGCAGGTCCTGGAAAAAGCCAACCGCTCCGGCAATCTTCTCTTTGTCAAAGAGAAGGAATCCTGAGAAACGCACCGGTATCGACTCTCCGTTACTCGCAGTGACTATCATCTCTTGGGCTATGAGTCGCGGCTCGTCGATCTTCTTGCCCGAGTGACACGCGAGAATCCTCTCCACGAATTGTCTCGGGAAGTATTTCTCCAACTCAGAGTCGCCCACCACCGCTTTCGATTGGTACCCGAAAAGACTTTCCGCTGCACGGTTGTAAATGGTTATCCTTCCCTGCTCGTCTGTGGCGATGATTCCATGAATGGAGTTTTCTATCAGGTTGGTCTGAAACTCCTTTGATGCCTGCAAGGCCCCCTCGAGTCTCACGCGGTCTCCGATGTCCACTGCCATGATCATTGCGTAAAGCACTCGATTGTTGTTATCCACAATGGGGGACACATAACTTGCATAATTGGCATCTTCCCCGGCGCCGGTTACCCCGCAATGTTCCCTTGCATAGGTTTTGCCGTTCGCGAATGTTTTGTCTGCATGACATTCTACGCATTTCGTAGAACTCTTCTTAAAGACCTGATAGCAATGCATACCTGTGCTGCCTTTGAACACGTCCTTCATGAACGAATTCTGACGCACGATTTCGAAATTCTTGTTTATCACACAAATGAAGCAAGGGACCTGTTCAAACAGGCTCTTGTATTCTTCGCGGCTGCGAGTCAGCTCCTGGGTGCGCCTCCTTATTTGATCCCGCATCATGTTGAACGCCCACGCGCACTCACTAATCTGATCTTCGGTATCAACGGCAAGCTTATTGCCGAAATCGCCGAGCGTGATCTTCATGGCAGCATCTCGCAGCCGGGTCACCGGCCTGCACACGCGAAAAGTAACGTACACCCCTATGGTGGCCAGCACCGCGACAAAAGTCCCAAAGCCGAGAAGAAACAATGTTGAGCACGAGGGAACGCCTGTGGGAATCGAATCCCTTGAGAGACATTCCCATGTCTATCACTCCCAACACCTTCTGTGCCTCGGGATGCACATGACACGCGGCTTTGAAACAGCTTGGATTATTGTAAATAGGGGTTATCATCCCGAGTACCTGTCCTGTCCGTGATAGTAAATACGGCTTCTCTTGTCCGTGACTACTTCTCTGAACGGTTTGTCCGCGGAGTGACATGCAAAGCAGGCCTCACCGGTTTTGTCCGCGCGGGTTCCGACCTCTGCAGGCAGGTTGGAGAACCTGATGACTCCCTCATGGTCATAGATGCGGATATCCGAGATATCACCTTGCTTGCCCATGTCGCTAATGATGCTCCGGGTCGCCTGACTATCATCCTGGAGCATGCTGTGGTTCGTGGCATTCCGGATGGCAACACTGAAACGGTCTGCTTCACGGATCACCCGCTTGAAATAGAAATCCTCTTGAATCTGCAGGACCAGATAGATGAAAACCGCGTACGACACCAAGAGTATCACCCCCACGCTGAGGGCGATTCTGAAACCCAGACTCTTCACCAGGGGTGTCCCATGTTCTTTAAGCCTCGCCACTTTGGACCCCCGTTTCTCGCTAGGAGCCTGTCCCGAAACCTCCTACATGTGAGAATCGTGTTACGTGACGGTTCTTTCACACATCTCGCGTCCGTACAGAGGCCCCTAGAAATATGAATTGCTGAGCCTGTTTCCTGGCAGCCTCTGTGAGAGGTGGAACTACCCGGAGGCATGGTGCCACGTTGTCGGCAAAGCATGGTGTTTCGCAACAGCCTCCGCGCACACCGTCTTCAGCCGCGACGAAGGTACGGAGACTATTCGCCAAGCACTTCTCTTACCGCCTTGAGAAACTGTTCTTTGTCTATGGGTTTCTCGATGTATCCTTCCGGACTCGGCAGAGACCGCTCATGGATAAACTCCTTGAAGCCCTTGAAATCATAGCGATCCACCGCCTCAATGCCTGTTACCATGATCACAGGGACGTTCTGGAGTTGTGCGTCCTTTCTCATTTCTCGGTACATTCTGATACCCGTCTTTTCGGGCATGAGAAGATCGAGACACACGAGATCCGGCCTTTCGTCCAAGACCTTCTTCATTCCCTCGACACCATCGCAGGCCTCACAGACTTCGTAGCCGTTCTTTCTGAGCAATGTGCCGACAAAAAGCAGGACATCCGGCTCATCGTCAATGATGAGAATTTTCTTGGACATGATCGGTCCCTCCTTCCGTACATTGACTCCGGGTCTTTTCGAGCGATCGAGGGCACGGACCAAGCCTTGGACCGCTTCCTCGGCATTCAGCTCGTTGCTTGCCCTGTGAGTTGCAAGCAATGTGCCAACACCGGTTGGCGCGGGAAAGATCCAGGCAAATCAGCTTAACATACTGCGAAAACACGGGATATTACGAAGAGGCCTTTCCGCGCAGCAAAGTCCTTACGACATACACAGGGGAGTGCTCCTTGCCGGAGCTGATTCAAGATGTTTCACGAATGAGACATGATAAATTGATGAGTAGGTAGGTTGTTGGAATGTGGTCTTTTATGGACGTTGCATCAATGAGACGTTGTTTCACGTCGCGAACCTAGCCGTTGATCCGATACTTCTCCATTTTTCTCCAGAGAGTTGCCCGGCTTATTCCGAGTCGGCGGGCTGTCACGCTTTTCTTCCCGTCCGCGGCCGCCAGTGCCTTGACGATGAGGTCCCGCTCAACCAGATCGAGCTTTTCCTGCGCCCTGGGTGGCGGTGGCACGCCCGCGCCGGTCGCGACGTTGCCTATGTTCTGAGGCAAATCAGCAGGATGAATGAGCGTACCTTTGCAGTGGACAAACGCATGTTCTACGGCATTGGAGAGTTCCCTGATGTTCCCGGGCCAGGCATAGGCTTCGAGGATTTCCAGCACCCGATTTGCGATTCCCTGAACGCTCTTTCCCATCTGTTTGTTGAATTTCTTGATAAAATGGTCGATAAGCAGCGGTATGTCCTCGACGCGCTCCCTCAAGGCCGGAAGATGCAGCGGAAATACGCTTATGCGGTAGTACAGATCGTCGCGAAAGGTTCCTTCAAGCACCTTTTTGTACAAGTCCTTGTTCGTTGCGGTGATCAGCCTGATGTCGACCTTGATATTCTTGTTATCCCCGACTCGTTGAAACTCTCTTTCTTCCAAGACTCGCAGCAGTTTCACCTGTATTGCCTGGCTTATTTCGGCAATCTCATCCAGAAACAGAGTCCCACCGTTTGCCAATTCGAGCTTCCCTGTATGGGTCCTGACTGCCGCCCGTAAACGCGCCCTTGGCATGTCCGAAAAGCTCGGATTCCAGAATTCCCTCTGACAGGGCTGAACAGTTTATGGCGATGAAAGATTTGTCCTTTCTCGGGCCATAGAAGTGCAAAGCCCTGGCAGCCAGTTCCTTTCCGGGACCAGACTCGCCCTGTATGAGCACGGTGGTGTCAGTGTTTATCAAAGAGGCCAGGACTTCGTACACCTTTTTCATTGCTTCACTACGGCCGACGATATTGCCGTATCCGTAATGACGCTTGAGTTCCTCTCGCATCCAATAGCTTTGAGACACATCGCGAAAGGTCTCCAGGCCACCGATTATCTGCCCTTCAGCATCGTACAGGAGCAGCGTTGACCAACAGGTGGACCGTCTCGTTGCGCTTGTTGCGCATGGAAACCTCGATGTCATGATAGGGATGGCCGCACGAGAGTGCGCGATCCACAGGACAATCATCCTCGCAAAGGGTGGTACGGAGGAGTTTCATGCACTCTTTCCCGAGAACTTCCTCTCGATGGTAACCGGTAATCCTTTCAGCCGCCCTGTTCCACGAGGCGATCTTCCAGTCCTTGTCCAGAGTCATGACCCCTTCGGAGATGCTGTTGAGAATTGCCTGAAACAATTGATTATTTTCCATGGTGTCTCCTCCGGAGGAATTATGAGCTGGAATGGCCCCGGGGCATCCGAGTGCCTTCCAAACTATCCGATCGGCACACCGTTGTCTTGAGGGTTAGCTGTAGAGGAAGAACCCGATTCCTCACACAAGAGAACTCTTCCTACTCATACGCGTTCAAGCCGGCAACTCATGGCAACCACCCCTCGGTGCAACCTACTTTTCTACCGGTTGGACATCGCGTGATCATCCCCGGCTTTGAGGGTTCTCCAGCCGCTTTCCAGTAGGAGACCCTTGTCTGAAGAAAGGGGTCCCCTGGTGAGTATAAATAAGCAATTTTCGTACCACATTGCTTTTCAACAGGCTTTTTTGTTATTCCCGTGTATGCTGATTCGCTTTTGCCTGTACAAGTTGGCGCAGGCTTGGGATCCCCTTTGTCGCGGCCGACGCAGGGCTGTCTCGGCACTTCGCTCAAGAGATCCCCAGCCCTACGATCTTGTATTGCCATGTGCAAATTCAAGTAACTTAGCGGGGCTAGGTTACTCAAGAGTCAGTGGACCGGTATTACTCATGTGAAAACGAATCGGTTTTAGCTTTCGTCCAGAAACCTCCGGACCGGTGTCAACAATTCCTTGAATACGATCGGTTTGGCCAAGAACACCTTGCTCTTGCGCTTGATGGGTTCGCTCGTTGATGCGTGTACCAACAACTGTGGTAACAGAAACCTTCGCCTGCCGGATCGATTTTGAGGATACCGTTGGGACGCTCCTACTCCCAAACCTTATCTTAAGCCTACCATAACAGGGAGCACAGCTCAAATGAGAATCAAGTCGCCTCATGAAATGGATCGGGTGCGTGATGCGGCATAAAGGGAAACAGACGCTTACCACCTGATCAAGGGTCACCCTATAAGGGACGAACAACCTTTGAATTCCCCGCGCGCCTGGAGGGCGCAACGGTGACAGGCGCTTGCCAGGACCTTGCTGTCTTGGTTTTGTACGAAGACGAGGTGTCGAATTGCTAATTTCTTGCTCCAGAGGACCGTACCAGGCATAATCGAGAGAGTATGGACGAGACCGACAGTGTCGAGCGCCTTAAAGGAATTGGTACTGGGTGACGCAACAATAACCCAGGCATCAGAGACCAATCTCTGTGGAGTTTGAAAAGGAGGCCTTGTTTCAGTGGCAAAGAAGGAGGTAAACGCAAAGGATTTCATGAGAGACGTGCAAGAAGGGATGGACGACGTCGGTCTCATGAAGAAATATCGATTGACGCCGAAAGGGCTTGATAGCACATTTCGCAAGCTGCTCACCGTTGGGTTGATTTCACGATTGGAATTAGCGGCTCGCACCTCTGGCCAAACAGACACGGTTGACTTGGCAGGAATCCCTACTGAACGAGTAGAGCCGGATGGCCTTCGCCGCCTGCAAAAGAAAAAGACGCAGTACTTGTATTCGGGCAAGGTGGAGGGGGTGGATATCCTGGATTACATCCAATGGATACTCATGGAAGGCAGGCAGACCGTACTGGAAGTGAGACCGGAGGACGGAATGCCCTGTACGCTCTACGTAGCCGACGGCAAGATCCTTCACGCAAGAACAATGGAAATGTTAGGAGAAGATGCTTTCTACAGGCTGGTCCAATCACCGCGTGGAGAGTTTTCCCATTTGCCGTGGACCGAGCCTGACACCATATCCATCGATAGATCAGGGATGCAGTTGTTGTTTGAGGCGGCCAGGCTGCGGGACGAGACAGATTTGCTGCGGGAATAAATGCAGTGTACCTCTCCGCGCGCAAAAGGAATCCCCGTGGCGAAAACGTCATTGAAAGAGCCGTTACGCCACTTGTGCCACTGTCTTGCGCAGCAAAAACTCAGATTGTCCGTACAGAAGCCCTCTGAAATATTTCATGTTTTCAGTTCCTCCGTGTGGAGGGCATATGTCATACCTCCCTGCCGCGTGCGGACTCGAGCACATGACGTACAGTCGCGGCCATCTGGGCCTTGCCGACCGGCTTTGTCATCAATGCATGGAGACCCAAATCTGTCGCCAGCTCTTGACTCATACTTTCGCTATACCCCGTACAAAGGATGATGGGGATGTCCGGCCGGACTGATTGGAGCCGACCTGCCAGCTCTTTACCTGTCATTTTGGGCATATTCATATCAGTAATTATCAGGTCAAAGTTCCGAGGATTGTCGCAGAAAAGCTCCAGAGCCTCCGAGCTGTCACATCGCGCCCACACTTCATAACCCAATTGCTGAAGCATCTCTGTGCTCATGTCCACCACTGCCGGCTCGTCATCCACAAGAAGTATATGCTGCCCGCTTCCCCCTGGCACTGCGGAGACGGCTTCACCTGCGAGTTCTTCGTCATCCCGTGCGACAGGAAGATAGACACGGAACATGGATCCTCTGCCTTCTTCACTGCGCACCTCCATGTAGCCTCCATGTGCTTTCACGATCCCATGTACCACAGATAAACCCAGGCCGGTTCCCTCGCCCCTCTTTTTGGTCGTAAAATATGGCTCGAAAATGTGTTCCAGGCGATCCGAGCTTATCCCGTGGCCTGTGTCGCTCACGCTAAGCCTCACATAGGTCCCGGAGGGAATGCCACCACACCGCTCGGGTGGGTCCGTTTCGCAATGATGATTGTCCAACTGGACTTCCAATACCCCTCCGTGCTCTTTCATGGCATGCACTGCGTTGGTGCACAGATTCATCAACACCTGATGAATTTGAGAGGGATCAGCGAGGATTGTCTCTGATGCTGCTTCCATACTTCCGCGGAGTTCGATGGTGGACGGGGCCGAAGCTTTGAGAAATTGGAGCGTCTCTTGCACAATAGGGCTGACGCGAATAGCCTCCTTTCTTTGAAGGCTCCGACGGCTGAATGTGAGAATTTGCTGAACCAGGGCCTTTGCACGGCCGGTTGCAGACAGAATCTGCGCCAAACTTCGAGGGAGTTGCCCTACCTTTGGCGCCGCTTCCAGTGCAAGTTCCGAGAATCCCATGATCACATGCAGAATGTTGTTGAAGTCATGGGCGATTCCACCTGCCAGAGTGCCTATAGCCTCCATCTTCGCTGCTTGGCGTAATTGTTCGTCAATTTGCTTACGCTCCGTCACATCTCTGACAATTCCTCGAAATCCTTTGGGTTTACCCTCCAGGTCTGTCACTATAGAAATAGAAGCCTCAACGGTTCTCGGGGTCCCATCGCTTCTCAAGAGTTCCCAGTCCGAAACCTGAGTTGATTTTTTCGTATCGTACACGTTCCGAAACGTCGCACGAATTGTCTTGTCGAACGATTCAGAAACATATTGGCGATAATGCATGCCCTTAAGCTCGTCTCTTGAATAATCCAGTATCTTTGCCATGGAGTCATTGAACAGCACCAGGTTTCCCGCAAGATCGATCTCATAGTACCCTTCTTCCACGTTTTCGATGATCGTGCGGTATTTGTTTTCGCTCTCCCGAAGCGCATTCAGGGATTGTTTCCTCGTGGTAACGTCTCGAAGGACAAGAACCACGCCCAGACTTTGATTGCTACCGTTGCGAATGGGTGCTGCACTGTGCTCGACGAACTTTCTCGAGTGGTTCCTGGTGATCAGCAATGTACCTGTTGGTCAATTCGCATGCGGAGCCGGTAGTTAAAACCTTGTGCACCGGATTCTCACACGTGTCCTGTGTCTCTTCCGACAAAAGGCCAAAAAGTTCGGACACGGCTCTGCCACTGGCCTCTTCCTGCGTCCATCCGGTGAGCATCTCCGCAGCCGGGTTCAGTAGCACTGCGTTTCCGGACGTGTCAGAAGTGATGACCCCATCATTGATCGAGCGTAGGGTCACAAGGAGTCGTTCTTTCTCCGCGGCCAGATCCTGTTCTGCCTGCTTGCGCCGGACGAGGTGGTTCTTGACCACCACGGACACACCTGCCCACGCAAGGATTACGATGGCCAGACTCAGGCCGCCCAATAGTCCGACTTGCCAGATGCGTGTGCGGAAGCCGTGCAATTCGTTTTCCATGCGATGCTGGATTGCCGCGGCCATCTGATGGATGCCTTGCGAATAGACGACTTTCTGATCCTGATATTCTTTTCCAAAGAGCAGCGAGGACGCTTCTTTCAATCGCCCTTGCCGCACCATCGCCAGTGCAACGGATTCCATTTCAAGGAGCCTGGAATAGGCGAATTTAGTTTGAGCAGCATAATTCTTTTCGTATTCCGCGCGCAGCAGGAGTGCGACTTCCAAAATCGCGTCGTCAAGTTGGGGCTGTACAGTCCGATAGTGCTTCTCCCATCGCGGATCACCGGTTGCGGCTGCCATTCTGGCGGACATGCTGAGAACGTCGTTCAGATGGGTAATGTATCCCACGAGCCGCTGAAGCCGCAATCCCTCTGTTCCCATGGTCAACAGGGAATGATACATGCTCCAAACGACGGAACCAAGGATTGGAAGCAGGATTACCCCCAGCACCAGGCCTAGCGTGAGCGCCTTCATTGGGTTCAGGAACCTGCTGTGTACAATTCTTTCCATAAATGTCACCATATCCCCGTGGCGATATTTGCTCCTCTGTGAATCCGTGATGCAATGCGCGTCCGCCGATTATGTACGGGAGTAGCGTTAGGAAGGAATGAGGTTCCAGTTAATTGTCAGTTATTAAATCCGGTGACAGCACTGCATTATCGCAGGATAATCGTGGTCGCCACTGCGAGGCTGCCTTTGATTGGGGTTCGCATGCGGGACTAAATCCTGGGCGGGGGAGTTTATTGGCGTTTATGCCTGTTGCCGAAAAAGGATGACGCATGGCTCATGTGTGGTGACGGTTGACTCAGAGGGACCAGGAAAAAGCCACCAAGGCACAAAGAAAAAGGGGAATTGGTCTCTGGCTTCTTCGTTTCTTATACCGGAGTGCGTCAATGCAGGTAGTACTGGCAAGCAGGCGCCATGCCTCCGAAGCGCTGTCAGCCTGGCCGTTCGGAGTGAAAGAGGCATGGCGCCTCATTTAATAGCTTGTGCGCACACTGGCATGAGTGACGTTGTGGTTTGATTCTGCACGTTCCACAAAGGGTCGCGCTAAACGATTACCTTTTGAGACTGTCGATCAAACTCCGGCACACGTCCTTATATGCGGCCAGCTCTGCTTCAAGCTTGAGCACTTCTTCGCGTGATGCCTCGTACAGGGCTCTGAAATCTGTCTCCGGTTTCTGCAAAGCGGGAACCTCGGCCGGGGGCATCTTCACCGCAGGTTCAGGAGCGACCGGCGCTGTTTTGGTTTCTGCCTTTCGCTGTCGTTTGGGCTGTGCTTTTGGCGCTGGCTTGGCTTCCGCCTTTGGTTCAGGCTTGGCCTCGGGTTTGGGCTTGGCCTTCAGTGCTGACTTTGGTTCGGGCCTGGGCTCCGGTGCAGACTTTATTTCGGGCTCGGGCGCCGGTGCGATCTTTTCAGCAGCAGATTCTCCACGGATGGTCGCGATGGCTTCCTCGAACGGGATCGTAGTCCCTTTCTTACGCAATTTGGCCGCAAGATTGACAAGTTTTTTGGGCATGTCAGGTCCCTCGGCTACCGGAACTCTCAATCGGCCATCCTTTACAAACCCTTGGAGTCGAAGATTTGACATGACAACTGAGGCGCTCTTTTCGAGGTCGGTCTCCCGTACTGCTGCATGCACATCTTTTGGATCAAAGTAGCCCTCGGCGTCCGCTACTTTGCAAATGATGTCTACGAGCCTGTCGACTTTGTTTTTAGGCTTGGATTCAGTACCGGTTCTTGTCGTGTTCTTCGCTTGCTGACCTTTTGAATCCTGACTCATATCTTCTGTCTTTTTTTTCCGCACCATTTCTTCTTTCTCCTGGGTATGCGTCTTTCGACTAAATTTACGTTGGCTTCGGGAAGATATTCCCCGAGACATCAAGCTCCCGTCAGACTCCTGTAGACTAAATAGTTCGGCAACCCGCGGGCGTTTGACTTCGCAGATTTCCCTGCGTTGTCACATCTATTGATTTGGTCACATGCTACAGTCGACTGGTCACTACTCCCTAACCTTCTCTCGGTCGAAAAAAAGACAAAGATAGAAGATCATCGGGCATGAGGTCTCATCTATCACATTTTTCTATGCATATGTCAAGAGAGTATCAAGATTTCCGAGTATGACGCACCTGAACATTTTGGCGACCCAAGCATAAAACGGCTTGCAAAGCATTCTTAGTGTCCGCAAAATTGTTCGTCGCTATCGTTGGTTGGACGTAGAAGATCACACCACAAAGTGATAAGGACACGAAGAAGTCATACACCCAATTCCCTCATTTTCTTGATGTCTTTTAATCTTAGTAGTTCATTCTCTCTCCCTCGCAGTGAACTGTCACTTGTCCACTCTGAACAACAAAAGGTTGAAGTGCAATCACTGAGATCCAGAGGACACAATCCGTTAAAGGAATATTGCAGTGGACGATCAAGCTCGGCTCAATAGGGTTATAGGCGGATTATGCGGGGAGGGAGTGGGTGATTTATTGGCGTGTTGCCCATGGTGTTTACCTCCGTTCATGGCTGAGGTGTCCTCGGGGCCAGACGTGAACATATCATAAAGAAATATGGGGCGGGACCGAGAAGAGGCAGTTCCTTGACGAGATCGGGGCCTGGACAGCGATCTTTCGAGCCTTTTGGATAGTACCACGGCTCTTTCCGGCGAGCTTGCCAAGTTCGTCGTCGGTGCGGACAGGATTCTCGGGCTCTTTCGGTGTGACAGAAATCCGTCACACCGAAACGTTGGGAGTCCCATCTTGTTCCCGGCCCTTGAGCTGAGTAGCCTCTTGCTGCTTCGTCGCTGTTCTCCCACCACCTTTTCCAGGGCAAGCGCAAGCTCGGTTTCCTCGCCTTTCACGGGGCTAAGAATTCTCACACTCACGTTGAGTGAGCTCCCAAGACGCACAATAAAAGGCCTTAGTTCTCAAAACGGCAGGGACTACCGTTGTCGGGTCAAGATGCCTCTGCCAGCCATGGAATGTTGTTTTGTGACATGAAGATAAATCAACATCTACGATGAGTCTCTGCTTCACCTTTCTTTTCATGAGCGCATCATTGAATCTGGTAAGCGCATTTTCCAGTGTCTTCAATGCGGCTTCAGTTTACCTCCCATAGCGATCTATCTCCTTCCTAATGAAAATGCATTTTCGGGGGAAGGCCCTTCTTGAAAGAAGGGCCTTCCCCCGAACCCCCATCCCCAAGAACTTTAAGCACTTGCCAGCTCCCGCTGGTCGCTGGACAGGGTGCCATTTTCATGGTTCGTTGTGACCTTCCAGGTCATGGGAGTTCACCAAATCAGATGGTTGATGGAAAGAACATACTTTTGGTTGTTTGCCTGCCGAAAAATCCAGGTTAAAATCACTCGGACCAGAGCGAATAGCGGGAGACGGCGAAAGGCTTTGGCAGGAAGAAATCGTTCAACTCCTTGATCTGATGTGCTAGAGTTACGTGTGTACGGCCTGATCATTCGTTTCCTTGAAGAGAGGGAGTCACGTGTACGGGTCCACCGGTTGATAGCCCTACAGCTCGTCTTTCTGGCGTAAGATCAGAAGCGAACATTTTCCGTACCTCACGAAAACGGCCCGATCCGTAACCACGTTTGCAGCTCAGGCAAAAGGTCGTCACCGTGGTTGCCGGATTGTCGGATTGCCGTTGAAAGTCAGGCGCTTGAGGAGGCAGTAGCACTCATGCGTCTGAACTCCTATCTCTGCCGCATCCATTACCGGGCATAGGGGGATACCTTGCTGCATTCAATCAGACAGTTTGTTGCATTGCCGATTCCTGAGGGCGACCAAGAGAAGGCTCTGGTGGTCAGGATATTTAATTCAGTCTGCCTAAGCATGATTGCGATGCTGGCGGTGCTTGCTATTGGTACGATGTTCGTGTTTGTCAAGAAAACGAGCTTGTCCATAACGTTCGTTCTCATGTTTTTGTTGCTGCTGATCTCCCGTGCTCTCGCGAACAAGAACCGCATTCGCCTTGCAAGCGCACTACTCGTCTGCGGGCTTTGGGTGCTTTGTACGGTTCATGTCTGGCTCTCAGGGGGAGTGAATTCGGTAATTGTCGGTATGTACGTGGCACTCGCTGCAGTTGCCGGAATGCTGCTGGGTCCGGTAGTGTCCACGGCGATTGCGGTCTCGGGTTGCGGTGCGGCTCTTGGCGTGGTCTTGCTGCCAAGTCTCGGATATTCTTTGCCAAATTACTACCCGATGCCGCCATGGTCCGCATGGTTCGTGCTGCTGTTTCTGCTGATTCTCACTGTTCCTCCGATCAACGAGACGCTCCGAGGTTTTGCCACCGCGTGGGACCGAGCCAGACGAGAAATCGATGAGCGCAGAAAGGCAGAGGAGGAACTGAGTGAGAGCGAGGAAAGGTATCGCAACTTCTTCGACACGTCACGTGACCCCGTATTCATGACCACACCGGACGGCAAACTTATTGACGTCAATGAAGCGGCTTTGGAGATGCTTGGGTTCGCGAGTGGGGAAAGAGACGTGGTGATGCAGAGAAAGGTCGATAGCTTTTACTTTCGGCCCGAGGAGCGCCGAAAGCATGCGGCGCTTGTTTCAGAAAAAGGATTCTGCAAGGAATTCCCGGTTGATCTGGTGAGGAGGGACGGTACGATCATTCACTCCCTTATCACGACAGTAACCCGACGAAATCCACAGGGACACGTGGTGGGATTCCAGGGAACCATAAGGGACATCACCGAGCGCAAGCGGTCGGAAGAACTCCTGCGGAACACGCTTCATCGTTTTTACACCATTCTCTCAAGCATGTATGCCGGCGTACTGCTTGTGAGCGAAGAGGGCACGGTTGAGTTTTGCAACCAAGCGGTCTGTGACCTGTTCGACCTGCCTGACCCGCCTGTGAGCCTGCATGGGCTCTCGACCTCCGAAATGCTGGACAAAATCAAGGACACTTTCGCCAACCCACTCCGGGCAGTTACTTGTATCAAGAAGGTCCTCGCCCAGAATACTCCTATTAGAGGAGAGGAAATGGCCATGAGGCAAGGGCGCACGTACATGGTCGATTATGTTCCCATTACTGTACAAGGGAAGCCCTGCGGCCGTCTTTGGCATCTCAGCGACATCACTGGGCAAAAGCGTGCGGAGGAAGCGCTCAAGCAAAGTGAAGCCCGGGTCCGACTGAAGCTCGAATCCATCCTTCTTCCCGGAGGAGAAATCGGGACTCTGGAACTTGGGGACGTCATTGATTCCCAAACGATCCAGTCTCTTATGGACGATTTTTTCAATCTTACCCAAATTGGCGTGTCAATCCTCGATGTGAAAGGAAACGTCTTGGTTGCTACGGGCTGGCAGGACATCTGCACCAGGTTTCACCGCGGACATCCGGAGACGAACAAGAATTGCGAGGAAAGCCACACGCAGGTTTCCCACGGGATTGAAGAGGGCACTTTCAAACTGTACCAGTGCAAGAACCACCTGTGGCAAACCGTGACTCCTATTTTGGTCGGAGGGAAACATCTTGGCAATGTGTTTCTGGGGCAGTTCCTGTTCGAGGAAGAGCCTCCTGACTATGACGTGTTCCGCGCTCAGGCGCGTCACTATGGCTTTGACGAGCAGGAATACCTCGCAGCGCTCGACCGGGTGCCACGCTGGAACAAGGAAACGGTGGACAGAGTGATGAGATTGTACACCAAGATGACACGTATCCTCTCCACCTTGAGCTACAGCAACGTCAAGCTCGCGCGAATTGTCGCGGAGCGGGAACGCCTGGTCGCTTCGTTGCAAGAGAGTGAGGACAAGTACCGGACCCTTTTTGACAACGCGGAAGTAGGAATGTTCAGGACGAAACTGGACGGATCGGAAATTCTGGATCTGAACGAGAAATTCCTGAAGATCTGGGGCTTCACTCGTGAAGAGATGGAGGGACAGCCCTCCTTGATCCACTGGGTCGATCAGCGCGACCGGGAGGAACTGGTCCGCAGGCTCAGTGCCGATGGTCGTGTCCGCGATTTCGCTTGCACCGTGCGCAACAAAGATGGCGAGGAGCGGAGGTGCATCACGTCGTTAAGGCTCTACCGAGAGCAGGGAATAGTCGAAGGGTCTGCCATAGACGTCACCGAACTCAAGAAAGCGGAAGAGGCGCTGCGCGAGAGTGAGGAGAGGTACCGGCAAATCGCGGATAATTCCTTGACAGGTATATTCGTGTACAAGAACGGCAGGAGTGTCTATGCGAACAGACGTCTGGCGGAAATGGTGGGCCATAGTCCTGAGGACATACTGCGCATCCCGTTCCTGGAGACAATACATCCCGAGGACCGTGAGCGGGTCAGGGATATGGCCCAGGCAAGATTGGCAGGCAAACCTGTCCCGAACCACTACGAGCTTCGGCTGTTACACAAGAGTGGCCGTACCGTGTGGTCGCAGGTCTTGGCCCACAGAATAACCTATCAAGGAGGGCAAGCGATCTTAGGCAACGTGGCTGACGTGACGGACCACAGAATCCTTGAGGAACAGCTTCGCCAGTCACAAAAGATGGAGGCTGTGGGCACACTCGCCGGCGGCATCGCCCATGACTTCAACAATCTTCTCCAGATTATCTCGGGTAATGCGGAACTGTGCGAGATTGAGCTTGCCGACAGGGACATGAGGTTTGGAGAGCTGGAAGCGATTCGTCAGGCAGCTACTCGTGGAGCAGATCTGGTGAAACAGATTCTCACCTTCAGCAGAAGGGTCGACACGAAGTTCCAATCTATTGATCTCAATGAAGAAGTGCAAAACACGGAAAGGCTTTTGTACCGCACCATACCCAAGATGATCGAGATTGAGTTGCACCTTCAAGAAGATTTGCACAGGATTCTCGCAGATTCTACTCAGATAGAGCAGCTGCTGATAAATCTGACCGTCAATGCGAAGGATGCCATGCCGGACGGCGGCAAACTTACCATTGAGACTCGGAATGTGCTTCTCGACGAGGATTGTTTGAGGGAGCATCCGGAAATTGTGGCAGGCCGGTATGTTTCTTCTCAAGGTATCCGATACGGGTCACGGGATAAAAGATGAAGTAAGGCAGCACATCTTCGAGCCTTTTTTTACGACTAAGGGACTCGCGCAAGGCACCGGCCTGGGGCTGTCTACCGTGTTCGGCATAGTGAAGATTCACGGCGGCCATATCACGTATGAAAGCAAGGTAGGAAAAGGAACGATCTTTGATATTTACTTTCCTATAGCCCACGCGGAACTGTGCGAAACCGATGAGAGCAAGGGCCTGGTGACCGTTGCCGGAGGCACTGAAACAATTCTCCTGGCCGATGATGAAGACCTCATTCGAGATCTCGCCAAGAGGATCTTGGAGAATGCAGGGTATCGGTCATTACGGGCAAGAATGGGAAGGAGGTCTTGGAGATCTACGAGAGAGAACAGGCACACGTTTCCCTGGTCATTCTCGATCTGATTATGCCGGGTATGGGAGGCAGGCAGTGCCTTGAGGAGCTTCTCAAGAGGAACTCGCAAGTAAAAGTGCTCATCGCGAGCGGCTTCTCCGTCCAGGGGTCCACCAAGGCCTTTCTCGATGCCGCGTCCAAAGGGATGGTGAGCAAACCCTTCAAGATGAGGGAGTTGCTCTATACGGTACGCCGGGCCCTTGACGGATTACGACCACCCGTGTAGCGAAGTAAGCCCCTACGGGCCACCTGCCGTGCAGTTGTCGTCAATTCCGACGCACACGATGAGCTTCGCCAGAAAAGGGTGGACACACAGATCGCGAAGGAACAAGAAGAGTTTGCCGAGCCCTGGGACCCGGTCTTTGTCATTTCCTTGTTTCCGAACACCCCTCGACGTATCGAAGCCCTTGGGCTCGTGCTTATCTTCGCTCTGCTGATCTGAATTCTCATGGAACAGACCATGCGGGCTCACCTCGCTGCCGCCACATCCAAGGACACTGGTGAGGAGAAGACGCAAACCTCCCTTCCCACTTCCCAGAAGATGACGACCAAATTTGTCGGAGCGTTCATCCTTGTCTCGTCAATGGGCAGGAGACTCGCACGCCGGTTGGAGGAGATCCAACTCCAATGCACGAAACTGCTCGAACTCACACCAGAGTGCCTCGTCACTCCCTATCCCCGCAAACGACGCAGAACCAGACGACAATGAAAATTACGCCAAAATGCATTCGTGCTTATGCGGAATGTCAGACTCGATCATGAGTAACCCCCGTGCTCTTGCCGGCGAAGGGGGCATCTCGATCGTTGTGTTCACATTGCAGTCGTCTATCTTCCCTTCAGGATCGAGCCCAAAATCCCGCGAACGATCTGTCGACCCAGCGACGATCCGATGCTGCGAGCGACACTCTTGGCCATGGCCTCGAAGACTCCTTGCCGTTTGCCCCCACCGGTCAGGACTTCAGGCAAACCCCAACCGCCCGAGCTTGGCGGTTCGGCAGGACTTCTCGTGGGCTGCGCCTCCCGAGATGCCTCTCGCCTTGCTTCCGGTGCCTCTACGTTCCGTGTGGTGAGGCGCTCGTATGCGGATTCCCGATCGATGGTTTGCTCGTACAAGCCTCTGACGGGACTGCGTTCGCAGATGAACCGCCGCTCCTCATCGACCACGGGCCCCAGCCGTGACGATGGCGGACGCATGAGGGTTCTGTCCACCACACCCGGTTTACCGTCGGGCTCCAGTGTAGAGACAAGGGCTTCGCCTACTCCCAACTCGGTGATTGTCTGTGCCACGTCGAATTTCGGATTGGCTCTAAAAGTCTCTGCAGCAGCTCGCACCGCCTTCTGATCTCGCGGGGTGAACGCACGAAGAGCGTGCTGGATGCGGTTCCCCATCTGGCCAAGGATGTCGTCGGGAACGTCCAGGGGATTCTGGGTGACAAGGTAGAGGCCCACTCCTTTGGATCTGATGAGGCGGGCAACAAGCTCCACCTTTTCCAAGAGGACCTTCGGAGCGTCGTCAAACAACAGATGAGCTTCGTCGAAAAAGAAGACGAGCTTGGGTTTCTCCGGGTCTCCCACTTCGGGAAGTTGCTCGAAAAGCTCCGACAAGAGCCAGAGCATGAAAGTGGAATAGAGTCTGGGGTTCTGCATGAGGCGATCCGCTGAGAGAACGCTCACGTACCCCTTGCCGGTGGAATCGACGCGCATGAGGTCGCTCAGCTCCAGGGCCGGTTCCCCGAAGAAGCGCTCTGCACCCTGTTGCTCCAGTACCAACAGTCGGCGCTGGATAGCGCCCACGGACTGTGGGGAGACATTGCCGTATTCCGTGGTGAGATCCTTGGCGCTCTGGCCTACCAAGTTCAGAATTGCCTTCAAATCCTTAAAGTCCAGTAGGAGCAGCCCTTCGTCGTCTGCCAATTTGAAAGCGATGTTAAGAACCCCCTCTTGGGTGTCGTTGAGCCCCAGGAGACGAGTGAGCAGCAGCGGTCCCATATCCGAGACGGTGGCACGCACAGGATGTCCCTGCTCACCGAAGAGGTCCCAGAAGATCGTGGGACACGCTGCGAATGAGTAGTCAGCCATTCCCAACGTCTCGGCCCTTTGCAGAAGAGACTTTTTGGCTTGGCCCTCCTGACTGATCCCCGCCAAATCTCCCTTCACGTCGGCCATGAACACGGGAACCCCGCGGCTGGAGAAGCCTTCTGCCAAGACCTGCAAGGACACCGTCTTGCCCGTTCCGGTTGCTCCGCTGATAAGGCCGTGTCGGTTGGCAAGTCGCATGCAAAGGTATTGATCGGTTTCGCCTTTACCGAGATATAGATCGCTTGCATCTGTCACGTTTTCACCCTACTCCCCCGGGCCTTCCCGGCCCGAACCGCTCTTTTCGTGCGGGTGTCGAAATTTACGTGTTCCGACCTGAGTGGCAACCTTTTCCCCACGTCGCCCGAGTATGGAGCACTCTCCATGTCTCCCTGCAATGGAATACAGCGATTCCGCTCCCTGTGTGCCAATGAATGAATTTCCTCTGCGCAAAGAACATACTCCATCGTCCCGCCACGGGCAAGGCCCATGCCAAATCAGCGGATCGTCGCCAAGCCTTGTGCGGAGACGGGATTTACCAACCAGGTCGTCTCAAGGCCGATGGCAAGCGTACGCTCAAAGCCACAAGGTATTGCATCAAGAATCAATTCCATCTTGACCAGAAGGCTGTTGAAGCGGCTCGGGAGGAAGCCGGATGTTTTGTGCTGCTCAGTAACACCCTTTCCGAAGGGGAAGGCTCGATCCCGGCAAAAGACCTTCCCCGCATCTACAAGGATCAGCACATGGTGGAGAGAAACTTGCCGTATACGGTAACGGGCCGCGTGCAGGATTGTGCTTGACCGCGGGCCGTGCGGTGCAGTACCCTATTGCACAGAGGATTGCAGGCCATTTCGGCAGCGTAACAACGGTTTATACCGATGAACAATCACGTAAGCGACTTTGGTCTGCGGGCGGCATGCCTCTGAAGTGCAGTCAGGCCGGGCCGTTCGTACCAAAAAGAGGTTTGCCGCCAGTGTTGCACGCGTGAAGACGCATGGGAATTAGCCGTGAGGGGCCTGGAAGAACACAAAGAAAGGGGGGGACGCAGAGCGTCGGCTCAGTTCAGATTTAAGGGACAACGCACATGGACAAGTGGAAGTGTAGCACCTGCGGCTGGATCTACGATCCGGCTCAAGGAGATCCGGACAATCACATCAATCCGGGAACACCCTTCGAGGATCTTCCGGATGATTGGGTCTGCCCTATTTGTGGGTCGAGCAGGGAGTTGTTCGAACCGGAAGGCTGGGTGCGAGGAGCGCACTTTGAACAGGAAAAGCTCATTCTGGACGATCGAGCACAACAGCTCCTTACCCTTGGCCTGACCATGTACAAGCAAAGGTTTGAAAACGTCTTTCGCGTGGCCCAAAAACTCACCTCGTCACTGAACATCGGTGAAATATTGGAACTGATCCGGGACGAGGCAAGGGCAACGCTCCCTCAGCTACAAGAGGTGTGCCTTCTCGTGATCGATCCGGAAGCCCGGCATTATACCCGGCCTCTTCACTGCGCCGTGGAAAAGCAACGGATCAATTGCCAGCTCTGCAAGAGGGGCAGAGGAACGGTAAGCAGTGCGCTCAGCCAAGCTTCATCTGCTGTCTGTCTCCTTCCCGGCGAACGTGGGGGCTATCTGCCCGCGGATGGCCTTGCACGCCCAAGTTTTTCGGAAATCGTGTTCCCCATTTGTGAAGGGGATAAGCCTTTGGCTGTCTTGGATGCAATAGCCAAACCCAAGGGTCCGGGTATCAGCGAGAGAGACTTCCTGCTGCTGAAGGACCTCGTGGAGCTCGCGGGTAATGTGATCAAGAACGCGCGCAATCACTGGAGAATGTCCCAGGAAAAGCTGACCGTTGACAAGATTTTGGAGCACCTTCGGCCATTTGTTCCCTCCACCGTGCAAAAGATTGTGGACAAAGACCCTTCCGCTCCTGACCTCGCGAAGAAGGATGCTGACGTGACTGTCCTGTTCTTGGATGTGGCAGGGTATACGCGCATCAGTGAAACTCAGAGCAGAGATAAGGTAACGTTCATTATCGAAAAGTATTTCTCCAGTTTCCTGGACATCATCTGTGCACACGGGGGAGACGTGAACGAAACTGCCGGTGACGGCCTCATGGTGATATTCCAAGGCCAGCCGGACAAGACCGCTCTGAGTACCGTGAAAGCGGCGCTGGAGATACGGAGCAAGACGTTGGAGATCAACGAGGAGCTCCAGAATCGATTCCAACCGGTGGAAGTGAACATGGGCATCAACTCGGGAATGGCCTCGGTAGGCATGAACCGATTCGCAGGCACTTCAGGTACGAGAATGACCTTCACGGCTTCCGGGCCTGTGACCAATCTTGCCGCGCGGATAGCTTCCGCGGCAACGCACGGGGACATTCTTGTCGGTCCCGAGACTGCACAGAGAGCGGGAGAAGACGTAAGGCTCTTTGATCGAGGCTTGATGCACTTCAAGAATGTGAGCGAGCCGGTGCATGTTTTCAGTCTGGTGCGGGACGCGCAAAGTGATGAGAGCGAGGACACCGGCCGCGGGTACGAGCCAGTCGCTTCATGACGGTTTGTACGGAAATACCTCATACCATTTCGCTCACGTTTGAGTAACCTGCCCCGACGGAGGGAGGTTTCCTGAACGCAGATCCGACGGCCCCGCGTCGCTCGCAGTGAGATTTCCCTCTGTAAAGTCACGTGAATTTGCGCACAGCCGCATAAGACATCCTCCATCCTTCCTGCGGTCCGAACGACCACCCTCACCCCCCGCTGCAGGCGTTCCTGCCATCTCATCGAAAACTGACTTTGACGTAATCATTGGCTAACGGCCATCGGATTATTAATCCCTCAGTGCCCCGGACTCAATCCTGTCGGGAAGAAACCGGATGCTTTTCTGTAGAAGCGGTGGAAAACGACTGGGTTGCATTCCTCACAGTGGCATTCCCATGAAAGGGGGCGCTGTGTCCTCGACAAATGACTTTCCATGGGGAAGTAAGTTCGGGTCCACTCTCTTGGCCCTATCATATGGCGGAGGAACCGCGGATGAACCAATTCAGTCTGAACCCGGTCTTGTTGAGAGAAATCCTGGATCATGCAAAACCCATGGGGCACAATGAGACGCCTCTCAACCTCAACCTTGGCTTTGGTTTCGTGTACTACGGTATCGCGCGTGCCCTGCGTCCCACGCACACACTGGTCATCGGGTCCGGTTACGGCTTCAGCGTGATCTGCCTGGCTTTGGCCCTGAAGGACAACGAAGGAGGCTCTCTCACGTTTGTCGATCCGTCCTATTCGTTACTCAAGGACGGCCCCATGAAAACGATCGGAGGCCGTGGTACGTGGAACGATCCTGCCGACGTTTCCCGGCATTTTGAGAAGTTCGGAGTTGACGGAATAGTCACCCACCACAAGATGCGAAGCGATGATTTCTTTTCCTCTTACAAGGATCTGGGATTGTCAACGGTAGACATCGCGTTCATCGACGGCAATCATGCATTCGACCACGTCAAACAGGACTTCATTAACGTGGTCAAACAATCCAGAAAGAATACCTATGTGTTTCTTCATGATACCAATATTTACGTGCGGGAAATGTTGAGGCATTCGGGAGTCAAAAGGTGGCTGAAAATTCTGAGACGAGAAAATCAGGCCTTGGAAGTAGTCGATTTTCCTTTTGCGTCAGGAGTTGCTCTGGTGAGGATCGTGGAGCCTCATGTGTGGGAGCAACTCCAGTGACCGTACATCCTCCTGGCAATAGTAGGATTTCTGGCAATCGGTGCGTACCTGTTCTGGCGATATGTATGGTTCTTCAGAAACCCGGAGCGAAAGATCCCGAAAACCGAATGCATGGTAAGTCCTGCTGACGGGACGGTGGTCTATGTCAAAGAAATCAGGTCCAATGCCGATGTCATAGTGATAAAGCAGGGAATCGCTGCCACGGTAAGGGACATTGTGCGAGAGGACGTGGAATCGCCCAAGCTTCTGATAGGCGTTTTTATGAGTCCCTTTAACGTGCACCTTAACCGAGCCCCGCTGAGCGGCACCATCGAACGGATTACCCATCATGAGCCTCGGGCCCGCAACCTACACATGGGGCCCATGCACCTGCGCACTCTTTTCAACCTGCCTCCGTTCTACGAAAACAGCTGCCACATAGTGGAGAACGAACGAAGGGTAACGAGAATCAGGGGCACGTTCAAAGGTGAAGAACTCCGCTGTTATGTCGTTCAGATTGCCGCAAAGACCGTGAGCGGCATTGATAGCTATAAGACCGAAGGAGCAACCGTGGAGAAAGGGGAGGTGTTCGGCATGATCCGCATCGGATCTCAGGTGGACGTGGTGTTGCCCCAACGCCCCGATATGCGGATCAAAGTGCGGCCAGGCGACAAGGTCTACGCGGGGGAGTCGGTTCTCGTGGAGTGATCGGTGGAAAGAGTTTCCACCGCTTGGTGTGATACGCCAGACCGAGGTCGCGAAGCATACTCCGCACCCGAGGCGATCCGCCTGCACGGCTTGATGCGGCACCTCATCTTCCGTGAGGCCGAGAGAGAGACCATCAATCGCCCCAAACCTGCCCCATCGTAATGACGATGGGGTAATCCATTCCGATGAACGGCTATTTCGTGCCCTCACCATGATCAAGGGACCTCGCCTCACGGCGAAGAAAGGCCATAAAACCATGAAAGCGGACATGCACGTCCATTCCAAATTTTCCAAAAGACCGTCTGAATGGATATTGAAAAAACTCGACTGTCCGGAAAGTTTCACCGAACCGTTGAATCTTTACAGGATATGCAAACAGCAGGGCATGTCGCTGGTCACGATTACCGATCATAACGTCATCGACGGATGTGTGGAGATCGCACACCATCCTGACGTGTTCATCAGCGAAGAAGTGACCACCTATTTCCCCGACGATGGCTGCAAACTACATGTGCTTGTGTACAATATAGATGAGAAGAAACACAGTGACATACAGAAACTTCGGCAAAACGTCTTCGAACTTGCCTCGTATCTTCGGGGAAATGGAATCATCCATGCCCTTGCGCATCCTTTGTACGCGGTCAACCGCAAATTGACCGGCGAACACCTTGAAAAATGTCTCCTCCTCTTCAGGAACTTTGAAATGAACGGCGCACGCAGTGAGGATCAGAACCGTTGCCTTCAGCGCATTCTCTCTGTGCTCAATAAGGACGCCATTGAAAAGCTTGCGGAAAAACACTCTCTCGAGCCTCTCTTTAGTCTCCCCTGGAGGAAGAACCTGATTGCAGGTTCGGACGATCATAGCGCACTCACCATCGCAGCGAGCTACACCGAAGTCGGGGGAGAGGGAAAAGCCGAAGACCTGTTGAGAGCGATTGAAGAGAATCAAGCGACAGTCTGGGGCTGTGGCGCCACCCCTAAAGCTTTGGCCCGCAACCTGTACAGCGTGGCGTACCAGTTTCTATGAGCACAAATTCGATCTGAGAGGGTATGTGCAGAACGAGCCGGTTCTCAGCTTTCTGGACGGGTTTCTGCGTGTAAAGGCCGCTTGCGACGAAGGATCGTCGTGCCCGGATCTGAATGGTATCTTTGGACGTGGGCAATCAAATCAGACCGATCAGGGCTTCTCCCCCGCAGTCTTGACCATGCTCCAGGAGCATATCCGGCAATCGGCTTGGGATGATCGCGAACTGGTCGAAATCCTCACAAGCGAGAATGGGAATGGCCGCAAGGTTGACGAAAAATGGTTTCACCTGGTTAACCGAGTCTCCAATCAAGTGCTGAAGCATACCACCGATAAGCTGAAAGATAGCTTGTTGGGGGCCAATTTCTTCAACATGTTTCAGGCCCTTGGTTCGGTCGGGGCATTGTACTGCATGCTGGCACCGTACTTTATCGCCTTTTCCATTTACGCGGAGGATCGTGATTTCAGCGGAAGAATGATCCGACGTTTCCGCCAGCGAGAGAGCAAGGAGAGCCAGGAGACCGAGGGAATCAAAGTGGCTCATTTTACCGATACATTCTACGAGATCAACGGCGTGGCCGGTACGCTGAAGCGGCAAGTTGAGGCAGCGCGGCGGCTGAATAAGAAATACGCGGTGGTCACCTGTGATGCGGGAACTCGGTCCCACGAGCCGGGCGTGTGCAATTTTGCCCCTTTGGGAGTGTACGAGCTTTCCGTGTATCCTGAACAGAAGCTTTTCCTTCCACCCTTTCTGGATATGCTCAATTATTGTTACGTCGAGCGTTTCACTCATATTCATGCGGCCACACCAGGTCCTCTTGGACTCGCGGCCCTGGCAATCGGCCGCATCCTCAAACTGCCGTGCGTGGCGACATACCATACGGCTCTTCCGCAATACGCGCAGTATCTTACGGATGACCCGTCCATGGGCGAAATAATGTGGCGGTACCTGGTGTGGTACTACGATCAAATGGACATGGTGCACGTTTCTTCCCAAGCCACTTCCTCCGAATTGGTGGACAAGGGTGTGTCCCGCAAACGAATCCGTCTCGTTCCCCGGGGCGTGGATACGGTCCGGTTCCATCCTTCAAAGCGCAATGGCTATCTCGATGAGTATTGCAAGGACCCTCATGCAATAAAGCTGCTGTACGTGGGCAGGGTATCGAGGGAGAAGAACCTGGACCTTCTGGTGAGTGCATTCAAAGCCCTCATTGAGACGGGAAACCGGATGTACTTGGTCGTGGTGGGAGATGGTCCCTATCGGAAAACCATGCAGGCAGCCTTGGAGGGGACTCCAAGCGTCTTTCTCGGTTATCAGGAAGGAGAGGATCTCGCATCGATCTATGCGTCTTGCGATGCGTTTGTATTCCCCAGTGTCACTGATACTTTCGGAAATGTAGTGCTTGAAGCACAGGCCTCCGGCCTGCCTGTGGTGGTGACCGATCGAGGAGGCCCCAAGGAGAACTTGCTTCACGGGAAAACCGGTATCATCGTCGAGGGAAATAGCATGACCAGTCTGCGAGACGGTATTCTGAGGCTCATTTCAGACCCGTTACTGCTCAAGACCATGGGCGCTGAGGCACGCAAACATGTGGGCACCCGCACATTCGACAAGGCATTTGAAGAAGCCTGGGACCTATACGACGAAACCGCATGACCAACGAGCGGGCACTCCTTCATTACAGGCACGCAGTGTCGACCGGTTTCCACTCATGATCCATATGAAGGGCGGAGAAAGATGCAATGATCCCCATGGATTCGAAGCATCTTTGAGGGCATTCTTCAGGAAGGCAAGACCAATGAACCCGATTCTCAAGATCGTCTCTTGGTGCCACGGACAGTGGAACGCCACCTACAGGAACCACCTCGGGGCCCGAGACAGCTTGTGAGAATCGGCCTTGCATGGGCCGAAAATTCTGTGCGATCCACTATAGCAGCAGCATAAAAGATCAGGTAGTCGCTCCGGAGCCAACAGGGATCGCCCCCGCCCCCGCCTTTTGGCTGTGGAGGAGCAACAGCACTGCGGGCGTGGTATACGCGGCGAATCTCCCGCACTTTTTGAGGAACTCCCGCCGATCTTTCTCTACATCTTGCTGGGCAGCACCTTGCATGGGTTTGTCAGCGGAATAGTCTTTCATGTTCATGAGCCCTCCTCACCTTCCTTCTTTTTTTTATTGGCAGCTTGGTCGAGGGGAGAAAAACACTGTCAGCCAGCTGCGCCAGAGCCAACAAATCCATTTGCCCCCGCCTTTTGGCTGTGGAGGAGCAACAGCACAGCGGGCGTGGTATACGCGGCGAACCTGCCGCACTTCTTGAGGAACTCTCGTCGATCTTTCTCTACGTCTGCCTCGGCAGAAGCTTGCGACGTTTTTTCAACGGAATAGTCTTTCATGTTCATGGACCTTCCTCTCCTTTCTTCCTCCTGTCAAAGGTATCTTGGTCGAAGGGAGAGAGACACTATCAGGTGGGACACCCGGAGCCGATTGCTAGTGCCCCTGCCTTTTGGCTATGGAGCAGTAGCAGCACTGCGGGCGTGGTGTACGCGGCAAACCTCCCGCACTTCTTGAGGAACTCCCGTCGATCTTTCTCTAACTGTGCCTCGGCAGAAGCTCGCGACGGTTGGTCACTGGAACATTCTTTCATTTTCATGAGACCTTCCCACTTTCTCCCTTCATGGGCACCTTATCGAGGAAAGAAATGCACTATCCTACTATAGAAACGGCCGTCCGGAGCCCACAGCTAGGGCTGCCCCTGCCTTTTGGCTGTGGAGGAGCAACAGCACAGCGGGCGTGGTATACGCGGCGAACCTGCCGCACTTCTTGAGGAACTCTCGTCGATCTTTCTCTACGTCTGCCTCGGCAGAAGCTTGCGACGTTTTTTCAACGGAATAGTCTTTCATGTTCATGGACCTTCCTCTCCTTTCTTCCTCCTGTCAAAGGTATCTTGGTCGAAGGGAGAGAGACACTATCAGGTGGGACACCCGGAGCCGATTGCTAGTGCCCCTGCCTTTTGGCTATGGAGCAGTAGCAGCACTGCGGGCGTGGTGTACGCGGCAAACCTGCCGCACTTCTTGAGGAACTCCCGTCGATCTTTCTCTAACTGTGCCTCGGCAGGAGCCTGCGCAGGTTTGTCAGCGGAATAATCTTTCATCTTTATGGAACCTCCTTCCTTTTTTTACCCTTCTCATAGGCAGCTCGGTCGAGAGGAGAAAGACACTAGTTTGGATTCGATCCGGAGCAAACAGATCCATTAGTTGCCCCCGCCTTTTGGCTGTGGAGCAGCAACAGCACCGCGGGCGTGGTGTACGCGGCGAACCTCCCGCACTTCTTGAGGAACTCCCGTCGATCTTTCTCTAACTGTGCCTCGGCAGAAGCTCGTGACGGTTGGTCACTGGAATAATCTTTCATTTTCATGAGCCTGCCTCACCTTTTTTCCCTTTCCCAAAGGCCGTTTGGTCGAGAGGAGAAAAACAGTATCAGACAGCCCCGCCGGATCCAACAATCGCAGTTGCCCCCGCCTTTTGGCTGTGGAGCAGCAACAGCACTGCAGGCGTGGTGTACGCGGCGAACCTGCCGCACTTCTTGAGGAATTCCCGTCGATCTTTCTCTACGTTTGCCTGGGCAGCCACTTGCGTAGGTTTATCATCGGAAAAGTCTTTCTTGTTCATGGTCCTCCCCACCTTTCTTCCTCTTCTCACAAGCATGTGGGTCGAGAGGAGAAAAGTACTATCCTGTAGGGCACCCGGAGCCAACAGGGACCGCCCCCGCCTTTTGGCTGTGGAGCAGTAGCAGCACTGCAGGCGTGGTGTACGCGGCAAACCTGCCGCACTTCTTGAGGAACTCCCGTCGATCTTTCTCTACGTTTGCCTGGGCAGCCACTTGCGTAGGTTTGTCATCGGAAAAGTCTTTCATGGTCCTCCCCGCCTCTTTCCCCTTCCTCATGGGCAGCCTCGTGGAGGGGAAAAAGACACTATTCTATTTTTTCCCCGCGTATGCTAAGAAAATCCATACAAGATGTCAACTGAAAATAGCTGTGGTCGGAGATAGCTTGGGGGCCGGCCTGACATAAAGAAGCTTGAGCTTGTACGTGCAGTCTACTATCGTGACTGGGAAGACGCTGACGAATAGCTGTTCCGAGCCATTGCACGGGCAGCCATCCGCGGATCCAGGTGAACACTATTGTCATTCAAATGAGGAGAGAATATGCACACAGGAAAAGAGCCGGTATCTCTCGACTGGAGAGCGGACGTCATACCGATCATTGCCGATGGGGTGAGTTCTCACCTTTTCGAGGATCAGTTGCTCATTTTTTCAGAGCCTTACCAGAAATTGTATGCGCTCAATAACTCGGCAGCTTTCATCTGGTCAGGTTGCGAAAATCGTTTGAGCTGGGACGAGTTGGTGGCCTCTCTGATCAGCACCTATGGCATCGAGAGCGATCAAGCGCGAGCCGACGTGAACACGGCACTAGCCAAATGGGCCACGGCAGGGCTGCTCCGCAGCGACGAGGCCGGCTGGCAGGATCCGGCCGCAGAGGAAAGTAACGCAGATATCGGGCTCGATTCACCCGTGGTTCATACCCCTGATGAGCTGGTGACACCCGCTTTCTTTCGTCTTGCCTTGTTAGGAAACGAAATCCTTCTCCGTTACGCTTCTTGTGACCTGAAGCCCCGCATATCCGAGGTGTTCGACCACCTGGAATCCACATCCTCGGGACCTGCACGAACAGTCGACATTGTTGAATCGGAGGATCGATTTCACATTTACGCTCCTGGCGTGCCGGCGGTGAATGGCATAGATTCCCCTTATCTCATATCCGCGCTGACGCAAACGGTGCTCCAAAGCGCCTATAGAAGCTGTAATTTCTTGATTGCCGTTCACGCGGCGGTCTTGAGTGTGGGCCAAAAATGCGTGATTCTGTCGGGCCATTCAGGAACAGGGAAGAGCACATTGGCTGCAGGTTTGATTAAGAATGGCTTCACGTACTTTACTGACGAAGTAGCATTGGTGGATCGTGTCACTCGCAATGTAATACCAGCTCCGGTGAGCCTGAGGATAAAGGAAGGTGGTTGGGATATCGTCGGGGCCATGTTTCCCGATCTCCATCGAGCGACATCGCACGTGCAACCGGACGGCAGCAAACTCCGTTATCTGCCGCCCCCTGCAGGGAGTTTTGTAAAGGATGTCAGTGACAGTTGTCCTGCCGGCTGGCTGGTGTTTCCTCGTTACTCACCGGAGGAAGAGACGTCTCTTGCCCCGATCAGTCGCATTGACGCGATTGCCCGACTGCAATCCAATGGATACGACATGGGAGGCTTGCTTGACCGAAGGAAGATCACCGAGTTATTGTCCTGGCTCAAGACTGTGGATTGCTTTGAAATGAAAGTAAACCGACTTGACGAATCAGTAGCCATTATACGGAGTCTCGTACGTGAACGAGCAACTGCATAATTTCTTCTTCCTATGCGCGTGCCTGCAACCTCAAAGCGACGAAACGGAGATCCTCGCTATCCGGAAGATGATTCTGGAGGAGTCTGTTTGCTGGGAACGCGTCATCAAGTGCGCAAACCTGGCGTACGTGACGCCCGCGTTGTGGACAGCTCTGATGCAAAAGGGTCTGCAAGAATCCGTTCCCGAGGACGTGGCCGGGTATCTCAAGGAGCTACACAGGCTGAACCAGGAACGGAATCATGCCATACACCAACAAATAGGCGAAATCACGGCAGCTCTGAATCACGTGGGCGTGGAACCGCTCCTGCTGAAAGGCGCTGCGCTGCTGTTCGGCGATTCGCTCGAAGACCCTGCGTCGCGCATGATGATCGATATCGATTTCATGGTGAGTTCCGAAGACATCTCCAAGGTCCAGGACGTACTCCATGGGCTTTGTTACGATTGCCCGGCCCACGATAGCTCCAGGTACCTTTTTGCTTCGCATTTGCCACCTCTGTGCCGTACGGCTGATCCAGCCTCAATTGAAGTGCATACCGGACTCTTTCACCGGTACGACGATCCTGAAGTGTTGACAGCTTCCGAAGTCCTTGGCCATGCGGTCAGCATCCGGATGAACGGGCTTGCTGCAAGGATCTTGTCGCCAGCTCATGCGGTCATCTTCAATATTGTCCATTCCGAGGTTCACCACGAAAACTTCGATTTGGGAAGGATCTTGCTGCGCGATCTTCTTGATTTCGTGGTCATGACTCGAGTCCTTTCCGCGAGTCTGGATTGGCCCTCCATCCGCGCTCGACTGGAGCAGCACAAACTGGCACACGTAGGTGAATCCTACATATATATGGCGCACAAACTGCTTAGAAACCCTGTGCCACCTGGTTTTGCTCCGGGGGCTGGAACCGCAAGTCATTATGCACGGTGCCTGTTCGTGGTGGGGTGGCCGAGGATACAGGAGGTGTTTTCTGTCGGCACGTTGATGAGAGTGGTCCGGCTCTTTTCTGCCGAGAGAATGCGCAGGCATTTTGGTTGCTCCGACTCCGGTCTGGATTTGGCAAAAGCGCGGTTCGCGTACCTCTGGTATCTCATCCGGAACTCTGTGTCCGGTGCCAAGGGCCGCACCCTTGCGGCTCGTGTGAATGGCAAGTCAGTGAAGAACCTGAAAAGACCGACCGACCACAATAGCGATCCCCATTACGATTCGGGAGATCCCTGAGCACACACTTCCGCAAGGCGACATTGTTGCCCCGGATTCTTTGGCTCACGTCCTTTTCACGCAGCATAGTGGACAGCAACACACCGGAACTCCTCCGATGCCGGGACAGCATGCGAGAATCGGCCTTCACCACGCTGCAACATTTCCGTGCGATCCACTCTTACCTCACACCCCGGGATCGCTGCAGCGCTGCAAGATAGACGTTCCTGTCCGTTCTGCAAAGTTGCGGGATACACCCACTTAGTTGTACCGTCAGGCAAGGCCTGCATGTGGGCTTTGATAAGAACGGAGATTCACACACATTATTTTGTCCGATTTGCCTCCTTCTCGAAAAGACTCTTTGACTCGGCTCAAGGCCTTGGGTATCCTGCAATCGGAGAGGTGGGTCCTGACTGGATACTCAGTCCGGGACTGGATCGGGGAGTAACCAAGGATGCTTTCATGTCATACGAGCCCAAGAACTTCTCGTGGGTAAGAATTCTTATCTGTGACGGGCATCTGGCAAAGAAGGACCACATCGACGCGGCCTACCTGCAGGGGAAGCCTCAACGTGCCGAAGGTGACCCGGGTCCTGCAATTCCCATAGATGTGAGAAAACGTCTTCCTGCTGCCCGATACGTCGTGGGGACCCTTTTCCATCACGAGCTTCCGTTGAGAGGGTGAGGGCTTTGACTGTGTCCGACCTGTAATGGTCTATGCGTGAACCTGCACACTGCGAGCGTGCGGTTACCGCTGTAATAGGGAAATATGGGAAAGCCGTACAGTTTCGCGTGGATTGGTCGATGTGCAAGCGTCGTAGTCGTGCAGTATCTTGCTGTGAGGCTGGGGCTCGTAATGGGCATTGCCCACGGGAATGTTTCGCCTGTGTGGCCTGCAACGGGATTTGCTATCGCGATCCTATTACGATTCGGGATGAATCTCTGGCCAGGCGTGGCCATAGGCTCGTTCCTGGGGCTCCTGCAGACAGGAGTGGGACCCTTCGTAACGATGGGTGAGGCCGCGGCGGCAGTCCTGGAAGCAGTGACGGCAGTTTGGTTGGTAAGGCGATGGATCGGCGCTGACGATCCCTTTTCCAAAACAGGGCACGTCATTCGCTTTTCCCTCCTGGCCGGAGGGGTCGCGACCGCGGTGAGCGCGACAATCGGAGTAAGCAGCCTCTGGCTGGGAAGCCTCGTTCCGTCGAAATCATTTAACTACTTGTGGGGGACGTGGTGGCTTGGCGATGTGATGGGAGCCCTTATCGTCGCTCCTTTTCTCATAGTTTGGACCGCCTCCGGTGCCACGAGGCTCGATCGATCGACATGGACGAAGACGGGCCTGGTGTTCGCTCTTCTCATTCTTGCAGGGATCCTCGCATTCTGGGGGCCTTTTGTGAGCGCCACAGGAGTCGGCGACTATCCGATTGCCTTCCTCACCCTGCCTATGGTGGTAAGCGCTACCTTTCTCGCCGGACGCAGAGGCGCAACTGCCGCGTGTGTGATTTGCTCCGCGATGGCTATTTCAGGCACCGCCCAGGGGTTAGGACCGTTTCTTTCGGGGCTCGGTAAATGAATCGCTCCTGCTGCTCCAGAGCTACCTGGTCGTGATTTCGGCTACAGCTACCATCTTAGCCGCGGTGCTGAACGAGAGAGATCGCGCGCTCGATGAGGTGCGACGCTCTCGCGACGATCTGGACAAACGAATCGCTGAGCGCACGGAAGAGCTTGTGAGTGCCAATGCGGAGCTCAGACGGGAAGCAATTGAGCGCTGGTACGCGGAAGAGGCGCTTCGGGAAAGCGAGGAGAGGTACCGAAATTTTTTTGCAACCTCGCAGGACGGAGTCTTCATGACCTCGCAGGACGGGCAGTTCATTGATGTGAATGCGGCTGCACTTAAGATGCTGGGGTATAGTCCCGGCGAGAGAGAGGAGGCTCTGCTCAAGAGCGTCACCGACTTCTACGCGAATCCCGAGGAACGTGCAGCCCATGTCGCTCTTGTTTCAGAACTGGGGTTGTCCAAAGAATACCCGGTTGACCTGCGCAAGGCAGACGGAACCATCCTTGCCACCCTTGTCACGACGGTACCTCGTCGAGACTCGAAGGGAACCATTATCGGATTTCAGGGCAGTATTCGGGACATTACCGAGCGTAAGCGGTCGGAGGAGATATTGCGGAATACCGTGCAGCGCTTTCACACCATACTTTCCAGTCTGTATTCCGGAGTGCTCATTGTGACCGAAGAGGGAACCATCGAGTTCGCGAACCAGGCCTTTTGCGACATGTTCGATCTGACTGAATCACCTGCCAGCTTGAATGGGCTTACCGCTTCCGAGATGCTTGAAAGGATGTTCGGTGTCTATGCCGACCCAGGAAACACATTGGGTCGTATCACCGAAATCGTTGCGAACCAATTGCCCGTAAAAGGGGAGGAAGTTGCAATCCGAGGCGACAGAACCTATTTAGTCGATTTTGTGCCGCTCCGTGTGAACGGCAAATCCTGTGGGCGATTATGGCATCACACAGACATCACCGAACGCAAAATGACAGAAGAACGGGTCAACGAAATGGCCCGTCGCGCTGAAGCCGCCAGCGCTGCCAAGTCTGAATTTCTCGCAAACATGAGCCACGAAATCAGAACCCCCCTTAATGCGGTTTTGGGCATGCTCGATCTCACGTTGGATTCGAATTTGGACGAAAAGCAGCGTGAGCGTGTGTTAGTTGCCAAGTCCGCTGCAGACGCGTTACTCGCTCTGCTCAACGACATTCTCGATTTTTCCAAGATCGAAGCGGGGAAATTGGATCTGGTGGAAACGGATTTCTCCGTTAGATCCCTCTTGCACAATACAGAATCTCTGTTGGACGTGTGGGCACAGGACAAAATGCTGAATTTGACCAGTTCTGTGGACGCAAACGTGCCGGTTGCCGTGCGTGGCGATCCGAATCGACTCCGCCAGATACTGCTCAATTTGGGGTACAACGCGGTAAAGTTTACCGATCATGGAGCGATAGCAATTCTCGTGGACGTGCACGAACAAATGCCCGACGAAGTGCTGCTCCATTTTGCAGTGTCGGACACAGGCATTGGCCTGCCTCCACACAAGGTGAACTCGATCTTCGACCGCTTCTCGCAAGCCGATTCGTCTGCAACCAGGAAGTACGGAGGCTCAGGGCTCGGCCTGGCAATCTCTTCCCAGCTCGTGGCAGCCATGGGCGGGTACCTGTGGGTGGAGAGCGAGGCCGGGAAGGGAAGCACGTTTCACTTCACCGTTCGGTTCAGGCAGGCTGAATCAGCAGACCCCATGACTCCGGAAAACCGGCAAGACACTGCGGCCAAAGTTGACCTTGCCGGGATGAAGGTGCTGTTGGTCGAGGACAACATTTTCAACCAGGCCGTAGCGGTGGAAGTCCTCAAGAAACAAGGCTGCAAAGTAACGGTCGCTTCCAACGGGAGGGAAGCGGTCGAGGCCTTCCACGCCCAAACCTTTGACGTGATACTGATGGACCTGCAAATGCCGGAGATGGACGGCTTTGAAGCAACCCGGATCATTCGCTCAGGGGAGACATCCGACAGAATCCCCATCATAGCGCAAACAGCCCATGCGTTCACTGAAGACAGAGACCGATGCATGAAAGCAGGCATGGATGAACATATTTCAAAACCGATCAACGTCACCGAATTGCTGAGAATACTGGCACGCTTTCGCCGTTCTCGCGGGCACGCAGGTCGTGCGGCAGGGCTTTCATCTTACGGACTGGACTACCGGGAGTGCCCTCGCTCGGATGCCGATGCCTTTGATAACAATGCGCTTCTGGAGCGATTGGGCGGAGACGAGGAAGCCCTTAAGGAGATTTTGGACCTATTCTGTGAGCAAATCCCTGGGATGTTAAAGGATTTGTGCGCAGCTGTACAGGCAGAGGATTGGGAAAGACTGGCCAGCCTCTCACACTCCCTGAAGGGTGCGTCTTGGAATTTGGGTGCACACGCCTTAGCCGATCTCGCGGCGGAACTCGAACGAAATGCGCAAGCGCCTGATCCAGCGGGCTTACACTCGCTGCTCTCTCGAATGGAACTGGAACTGAGTGCGGTGAGAAAAAGGGCTTCCCAGTTGGGTTCCTGAAGGAGCGGTCCGGTCTCCTTGGAGCCTGCAGCGTAATCACATCGTGCTCTATAGCGTCTCACACCATCGCGGCCGGTCCACGTGTGACTCTTAGGAACCTGACATGCCAAGCTTTGTGCTGGGAACTGCCGCCAAAGGTCTCCGGAACCGACCGCCTCATGCCATGTCTTCGGGAAAGCACCGCGTTACGCAACAGCCTCCTATTAAAAGAAACCCGGAGAACTGAACGTCATGGATGCCTTGCCGCCGATGGTCCATCCAAAGGTATTCACGGACGCATCATAGGAAGCCGCGCCATTGTTTAGCGTCTCGGAGAGACTGACCCCTGTGGTCGCTGCGTGCAGCGACGTGATCCTGCCGAACACCCCCATTTTGAGGTTCGACGACACCGGTTTGGAATACTCGCCAAAGAACTCGAAGAACTGTATTCTCTGAAAGTTGCCTCCTCCCTTGATTTCAGTAGGAGGTCTCGGTGACGGGCCGGATTGCGCAATCGTTGTGGACGCGTTCAACCACCCAAAGGGAGCGAAAATTGCCCGCACGGTGAGTGTGGTGGGGTTGGACCATTGGACTCCGATGTACGGTATGGTACTCAGCACATCCACGTCGAACCTGAACGGATTGATCTGGGAATTAAGGACAGGAATACTGGAGTCTCGAGTAGTCATGGTGTGGTGGTCGAAACGCCATCCTTGCACCACGGAGAATGGGCCGTTCACGCAGAACGCTCCCATCCCGTCCACATACCACCAGTCCGATTTCGGGCCGAAGTTGCCAGTGGCCTGATTGGTTATCGATCCGCCCGGATCAAGGTACATCGATCCCTGGCTGTCACTGGGCAGCAGATACCAACCTTGCAGGAGC
The DNA here is from genome assembly GCA_963760985.1 of uncultured delta proteobacterium. GTDB lineage: Bacteria > Desulfobacterota > Desulfomonilia > Desulfomonilales > Desulfomonilaceae > JACRDG01. The sequence goes on from CAVXFM010000012.1 coordinate 41,434, forward strand.
AAAGCCACCTTGCAATTAATGTCGATTCCTGTCGACGCGCCAAGCCAAACCCCTTTGCTCGGTGCGTCCAGCGTGACAGAGGTGAACAGGGCTCCGGGGGTCTGGCGTGAATTAGTAGACGCACTGACCACATGCCGATGGCCCCCTTGCCAGCCGACATAAAAGTCAAGGCGCGGACCGCACGCTGGGGCGCAACTCCCCTGACCGGAATTTCCGGACCCTCCGAACCAGTCGAGGAATGGGCCGGCAAAAAGTCCGTCGGCCCAAGCAAGGCTGCTTACGGCCAGCACACAGAAAACCCCGAGCAGAACTATTGTTCTCTTTATCATAATCCTTCCTCCAAGCAAAACCCCACGCCCCGGGCATCGGGTGAATCAAACAATCGACCACACAATCCACAGCTTTATACATCACTGTAAGAGTATTTTAGGGAAAAGTCAACCGTAAATATGCGCCGATCTTGACGTTTCTCGACTCGTGATGTCGCTGAGGGGTGATGGGGTTTCCGGCTCCCGAAAACACAGCGGGTTTCCCGCTGCCACGTCAAGCCGTGATCGCCCTGAGCAGAAGGTTGATCATTTGTTCCGCACTGGCGATGGTGGGTTGTTTTTTGGAAAGCATCATACGAGCGAGTGCATCATGCTCGAAAGCCCCTTGAACCAGATGCAGGTAATAATCAATTTCGAAATCCCTATTAAATACCCCGCTCTCGCGGCCTTCCTCGACGGTAGACCGTATCAACCGCCAAAACCCATGGGTGTTCTTGTAAGCCTGAGACTCGTAGAATTTAGGATTTCGATAAAGCTCCAGAATGAGCACACGCGTTTCGCACTCACGAGTCTGGAAGTCCAAATACCATCTTCTCAAGATGTATCGAAGGCGCTCTGCCGGGTTGAGCCTGCCGGAGAAGCACCGTTGCAGCTCATCAGCCAAGCCGTTGAACCAGTTGCCGGGCACGGAAAGCAGGAGCTCTTCCTTGCTCCGGAAGTACTGATAAATGGACGCCTCCGCGATCCCGGCACGACCGGCGATCTCAGAGATGGTGGCACCGGAGAAACCCTTCCGTCCAAAGACGTCAGAGGCGGCCGACATGATGAGCCGGCGCTTCAACTCGCCCCGACTCGGCTCGTCACCATTTTCGTACGGTGCGGCCGGGTCCCGTGTCCATATGGCAGCCTTGACGAGCGAGCACAGCACATCTGCCACGTGGGTCGGGTCGTACGCCTGATCGAAGAACAGCCACCGCAACACCACACTGTCAATCGCGCCGAAGATCATCTCACGCACGAGAACCGGATCCACTTCCGGGTCCACATCCCCGTGCTCCATGCCCTCGCGAATTGTCTCCGCGGCAAACGCGCTATATCTGCGGATCATTTCATACGCAGGGGATCGGTAAAACGCGGGCAGGGTTCTCAGCTCACGGAGCAGGATGGAGGTATAATCCCGGTTGAGGGATAGGTCACGGAGCTGGTGCCACATGAGCTTCCTCAATTTTGGTTCGGCCCCCTTCATGCCCTGAAGATGCTCGGTGATGCCTGCGAGAGTCTCTTTGAGATGTCTGTCCGGAATGGTAACGATAAGATTTTCTTTGGTTTTGAAATATTGGAAGATAGATGCCTCATGTACCCCGGAATCATGAGAAATCTCAGCGATAGTCGTATCGTGAAAACCGCGGCGGGCAAAGATACGCTCAGCAGACTCTATGATCAGTTGGCGTTTTCTATCTGCTGAAGGGCTTCTTCTTTTCGCGGAGGACGCCCTTTTAATTGTGCTTCCGGGCGGTCCGGTATAATCCATATAACAACTCCGGGGACTTGCGTACAATGGTCACTATATCTTCCTTCAACACAGAATACCACTCATATGAACATGAGTCAAGAACTTTCTCGCGTGGGTTGCGCGGTGGGTGCATGGGCGTGATCACCCCTGTGCGATCCCTTGAAATTTGCCGACCGAAGTCGTAAATTTGCCGCAGTGCTGAGGATGCTGCACAGGCGGGTTTGAATCCATTTTGCACGCTCGGCTTCAGATGGGGTGCGAGGGGAGCGAGGAATCGCCTTGAATTTTTTTTTAGCCGAATAACAAAAAACGGCTTGACAGGGTTTCCATATGAGTTATATTCATAATAACCGTGTTGCCAAGTCTCGGTCAAATGTAACCTTCAGAGCCCAGACGCAGGTCTACCCGGTTCCGTGAGAGTATTGAGGCGTCGAGGTCATTCGATAAAGGCGGGGCAGCGTGAAGAAAAAAGATACTGATGTGATGAACGTGCAAAGCCGGCCTGGGAAAGAGAAAGACAGCGATGTTCTTGCAATTATCGGCGGTATGTACCGCGGAGCGCGTCGTGCGGAATATTATAGGAAAGAGCTTGGTTTGGCCAACAAACGAGCGGGAATTAACACTTCTTTGGTTGCAGAAGCGAGGACGAGCATGTCGGAAGCCGAGTGTAAGGGGCAAACAAGATGAGGTACGCAGAGACGGGATTTAATCTGGAGATCGATCTCACCCGTGGAAGTATAGAGAGGGTGGCAACCGACCCAAGAGACACCGAGCTCTATCTGGGGGGACTGGGAACAAACGCAAAAATATTATGGGAAAGGGTTCCTCCCGAAGTCGAACCCTTTTCCCCTGAGAATCTGCTCATATTCTCCACAGGTCTTCTGTGCGGCACGCCTGCTATCGGGTGTAATCGCACCATTGTCTCGACCATTTCGCCACAAACCCAGTTAATGGCGTTTTCAATGATGGGGGGATTTTGGGCACCGGAATTGAAGTATGCCGGCTATGACAAGGTGATCTTTCGCGGCAAGTCCCCCAATCTGGTCTATTTGTGGATAAACAACGATAAAGTGGAGCTCCGGGATGCCACTCATTTGAAGGGCAAAGGCGCGGTTGAAACTGCAGAGCTTATTAAGAAAGAGTTGAAAGAGCCGGAAGCCCAGGTGGCTGCTATCGGCTTGGCCGGTGAAAACAGGGTCTATTTTGCCTCCATCGAACAGGGCCGGTCCAGTGCCAGTCGAGCCGGGATAGGCGCGGTGATGGGAGACAAAGGGCTCAAGGCGATCGTCGTCCGTGGAAAAAAGGATGTTAATATTGCCCGACCGGCTGAGTTTATGGCGCTCTGCAACGAGGTGCTGAAATATATAAAATTCCGGAATGAAAATCCGATTCCGGGTGTGATGCCCATTTTGGCCGGTCTTGGGTCGCCCCAAGAGATGAAGGTCCATGATGAAAAGTGGCACACCGAGAATTTCATGTGGGGAAATTCACGCGTCCGCCGCAAAGATTTCTGGAATGATGAAATCGCAAGGCAGTGGGCGGAGACCCTGGATACCATGCGGACGCGGTTGATCAGTTGCTACAACTGCCCGATGACCTGCGGAGCAACTATTTCTCCCCCCGGACTTCCCACGTACATGATGAAATGCTTCTCCAAGCTTACCTACACCATGGCGGCCTTCTCAGACCTGGAATTCGGCTTGGGAATCGCACAAAGTGCCACGGAGTACGGGGTGGACGCATTCTCAACCCCGCAAGTCATGGCCTTTGCCCTGGAGCTTTACGAAAACGGCATATTGACCGACGCTGACTTCCCGGGAATGCCGTCCGACAATAATGGGCGATTTTACTGGTTACTTGACAGAATTGTGCGCCGCGAAGGAATTGGAGATGTCTTGGCCAACGGGACTTATTGGGCGGCCAAGCAGATCGGTAAGGGCGCAGAGGCATATGCCCATAATAATATTAAGAAACACGAGCAGCTTCCCCTCAAATTATCCATGCTGAATCCGATTTATTTCCTCATGTATGCTACCGGAGAGAAAATAAACATTACCCAGATTGAAGGGCAGTTCCCTCAGGCTCCTTTTCCTACGAGAGAAGAGAGAGAGGCATTTGTAAAGGATTGGTTCCAGGTTCCGGATGAAAAGTTTAAGCAAATCTTCTTGGACTGGGAACCACGCGGGGAAAAGTCCATGCCCTATTACCCCACGGTGGAGATGTGCTGTGATATTGTCGACTGGCAAGAGAAAATGCACTACATTGATGACGCGCTCGGGATGTGCTCGGGTTTGTCCTCATTTCCCTTGAAACCGCCGTACCATATACATAATTACCCGAAATTCATCTCCTCGGGCGCGGGGATCGATATGGATGAACCCAAACTCACCAAAGCAGTCAAGAGATACCGGACTTTAGTGAGAGCCTTTAACATAAGAAGGGGCATGCGCAGGCAAGACGACAAGCCCCCTGAGAATCATTGGAAAAAGAGATTTCCCGAGCTCGAAAAGGAACTCTTGGACACGTATTACAAATTCAAGGGGTGGAACGACCAGGGCATTCCCACCAGGGAGTCTCTGCACGAATTGGGTCTGGATTATGTATGCAAAGACTTCGAAAAGAGAGGGATCTATTCGGATAACGAAGGTACTCCCGACAAAGAGACTTCTCTGGAAACAGAGAAGAAATTAGCAAAGGGGCGGTAACCGGCATGGGCGAGAAGAAAAAGAAGATAGTCAAATCCATAAAGATCGACGTCGATAAATGCAACGGTTGCCGGGCGTGCGAGATGATCTGCTCCGCTGTCCATGCTACCCCCAAGTACAGCAGCAATAATCCGGCAAGGTCTCGCATTCGCCTGATTCGTGACCCGCTGAGAGATATGTACCTGCCTGTGTATGCCGGTGAATATGCTCCAGCCGAGTGTATGGGCAGAGACAAATACGTGATTGACGGCAAAGAATATGACGAGTGCGGTTTCTGCAGGGCTTCCTGCCCATCAAGGGAAGTCTTCAAAGAGCCCGATTCCGGCCTTCCTCTCAAATGCGACATGTGCCAAGACGATCCGACGCTGGAAAAACCGTTGTGTGTGCAGTGGTGCATTAACGACGCACTGATCTACGAGGAAAGGGAAGAAGAAGTGGAAGAAGAAGAGAAGGCGGAGGACGTAGAGATAGGACTGGAAGCCATGATCGACAAGTACGGCGTGGAGAAGGTCATGGATACCTTTTCCCGGCTGTCAGCGTCAAAGAAAGGCTGAATCACTAGGAGCCTGTCGCTCAACAGGCTCCTATGAGTCTGACAGGCCAATCATGCATGTAACGGCCCTCATGAAATCGCGCGGATACGACGAAATCGTGCCGTGAATTCGGGAAAGCATTGCGTTACGCAACAACCTCCTAGGCCGAAAGAAAACGAAGGAAGACAGTGGAAACTGTAACCCCCTATAAAGAGATCATCGATGTCATCAAAGCGAGCGGCGGAGATGCATTCAAAAGATGCTTCCAATGCGGATTATGCGACTCGGTTTGCCCGTGGAACAGGGTCACCACTTTCAGCATGCGCAAGCTGGTCCGAGAGGCTACGTTCGGCCTGACGGAAATTGAAAGTGAGGACATATGGCGCTGCACCACCTGCGGACGATGTCCCCAGCGGTGCCCTCGGGACGTAAAACAAATTGAATCCGGGGTATCCTTGCGCAGGATTGCCACGGAATATGGCGTTTTTCCCGCTCCAGTCAAACCTATTCGCACCATAAACGCGGGCCTCGTTGGTCAAGGAAACCCCTTTGGTGAAGATCGAGAAAAGAGGGCGGCCTGGGCAGAAGGCCTGTCAATCAGAACCCTTCACGGAAGGAATGGAAATTCTCTATTTTCCCGGCTGTTATCTCAGCTATGACCCTAGACTCAAAAAGGTGGCAAAGGCCACGGTCAGCATTCTCAACTCGGCGGGTGTGGAGTTCGGCATACTTGGATCCAAAGAGAATTGCTGTGGAGAAAGCATCCGCAAGACCGGCGACGAGGAGTTGTTCAAGCGCCTCGCCAAGGACAACATTAAGACCTTTATCGATAATGGGGTCAAAAAGATCCTCGTTTCCTCTCCTCATTGCTACCATACCTTTAAGAACGAATACCCGGAATTCAGGGTGAACTTTGAGGTGGTTCATATCTCCGAGTTCCTCCTCGAGTTGGTGACCGCTGGAAGGCTCCAGATTAAGAAGGATTATGCCAAGAAGGTAACGTACCACGACCCTTGTTACCTGGGTCGGCATAACGGTATTTATGATGAGCCGCGAGGGGTCTTAGAGAAGATACCGGGTTTGGAACTGAATGAGATGGCTGAATCCCGCTCGGATAGTCTCTGCTGCGGAGGCGGAGGCGGAAGGGTGTGGATGGAAACCCAAAAGGGCGAGAGATTCAGTGATATCAGGATAGAACAGGCTCTCGGCGTTGGTGCCGAGGTGCTGGTCACTTCCTGCCCCTACTGCATTACCATGCTCGAGGACAGCAGGGTCACCATGGATGCCGCGGAAAAGATCCAGGTGAAGGATCTCACGGAGATCATCCAAGAAGTGATTGAGTAAATCGAGGTACTCTGTGGTGCCTATGTGAAAGCGGCAAAACAATGCCTCAAGAGGAACACGAGCTATGGTGACGAATCCCGATCTGATTTCTCCTTGTGGTCTGTACTGCGGTGTCTGTGCGATTCATATTGCAGACCGCGACAATAACATGAAGCTCAAGGAGCGCCTGGTAAGCCTTTACAAGGGAGGAACTCCCGGCAAGGGCACACTCCCTGGGAGCGAAGCTCTCTCGACAGAAGACATTCGGTGCAAAGGCTGCGGATCGGATGACCAGTTTATGCATTGTCGCCAGTGTGAGATCAGGAACTGCACACAGGACAAAGGATACACCGGCTGTCATGAGTGCAGTGAATTTCCCTGTCATTACATTGACGATTTTTCCATGGCTGTGGGCAAGAAGGTCATTCTTCGGGCCGTGCCCTATCGACGCGAGTTCGGTACTGAAAAATGGATCCGAGACGAAGAGTCCCGCTATATATGTCCCACGTGCGGCAATCGCGTTTTCCGCGGTGCGATGAAATGCAATCAATGCAAGGCGCAGCTGGATCTGGACTAAACAGGTTAACTTAGGAGTGCATAACAACGGCACAGTGCGGATTGCCACCGGCTTTTGGCAACCGAACATGTCGGCCGATGAGGTAATAGAAAGTGGAAAAGGAACAGGTTGAAGGACAGATGGGCAAGAGTTTCCGCGAAAGCAATTTCGGAGACGTCATGGTGGTGGGTGGTGGCATCAGCGGCATTCAAGCCTCTCTTGATCTTGCCATTGCCGGGTTCAAGGTGTACCTCGTTGAAAAAGGGCCAAGCATTGGCGGGCATATGGCGCAGCTGGACAAGACCTTTCCGACCAATGACTGCTCCATGTGAATACTCGCACCCAAGCTGGTCGAGGTCGGCCGGCACCCGAATATAGAGGTCCTCACTTATACTGAAGTGAACAGTGTTGAAGGGGAGACGGGAAACTTCAAGGTAAGCCTGACCAAGAAGCCGAGGTATATTCTTGAAGAAAAATGCACGGGTTGTACCACGTGTGTGGAATATTGCCCTGCGAAATATCCTGACCAGTACAATCAGGAAATATCGGAAAATAAAGCCGTACATATCTACTTCGCTCAGGCAATTCCTCTTATTGCCTATATTGATGAAAGCTGTCTCTACCTGAAAGAGAAAAAGTGTCGTATTTGCGAGGCAGTGTGCAAGAATAGCGCAATAAACTTAAATCAGGTTGCGGAAAAAAAGGAAATACAGGTAGGCGCGATCGTTCTGTCTGCAGGCCTTGAGCCGTTCGATCCAAAGGTCACGAAGGAGTATCACTACGGAGAGTTCGCGAACGTAGTAACCAGCATGGACTACGAGCGGCTGTTGTCCTCCACGGGACCTTACCAAGGAGAGATACTGCGCGCTTCCGACCTGAAGCACCCTCATAAAGTGGCCTGGATCCAATGCGTGGGCTCCAGACGGGTGACTGAGGGCGAAAACAGCTATTGTTCGGCTGTATGCTGTACGTACGCCCAGAAGCAGGTGATTCTGACCAAAGATCATGACGCGGACGCGGAGTGACCATATTCCACAACGATATCCGGTCCTACGGGAAGGATTTTGAGAGATACTTTGAGCGGACAGAGAACCTTCCAGGCGTGCGATTTATCAGAAGCTACACCTCGATCGTGAGAGAGGATCCGGAAACCAAGAATGTCACTCTGCGATATTCTACCTATGAAGACGGGGTACGAGAGGAAGAGTTCGACATGGTGGTGTTGTCTGTGGGATTGAATCCTCCTGCTGAGGTGAAGTCCCTGGCAACCAAATTCGGCATCGAACTCAATCCTCATGATTTTTGCAAGATCGACACGGTAAACCCCATGTCTACAAGCAGGCCGGGGATTTTTGTCAGCGGAGGCTTCCAGGGTCCTGTTGACATCCCGGAGTCGGTCTTCAGCGCGAGCGGAGCGGGTTCCCAAATTGGTGAGCTCCTTGACTACAGGCGAGGGAATCTTGCCAAGGAAAGGATATATCCGGCTGAAAGAGATGTCTTCAAGGAAGAGCCGAGGATCGGGGTCTTTGTATGTCATTGTGGGGCTAATATCGGAAGGATAGTCAATGTTCCTGACACGGTCGAGTACCTGCAAGACGCTCCCGAACGTGGTCCATGCACAGGAACAGCTCTTTTCCTGTGCGACGAACTCGGCCAAAGAAATAACCGACATGACGAGGGAAAAGGGGCTCAATCGGGTGATTGTAGCTGCCTGCAGCCCCAGGACCCTTGAACCGCTCTTCAGGGACACCGTGCGGGAGGCGGGAATTAATCAGTATTACTTCCAAATGGCGAATATCAGGGAACACAACTCCTGGGTCCACTCCAAGGAACCGGAGGAGGCTACTCAGAAAGCCAAGGATATCATAAGGATGTCGGTAGCACGAGCCTACCGGTTGGAGCCGTTACAGGAATTTGACCTGCCGGTCGATAAGGCAGCGCTGGTGGTCGGCGGAGGCGTAGCCGGCATGACGTGTGCTCTCTCCATTGCCAACCAGGGGCACGAGGTGCACCTGGTGGAAAAGAGTTCGGAACTTGGGGGTATCGCACGAAAAATTCATTCTACGCTGGACGGACTGGATGTGCAGGAGTACCTGCGCGACCTTATAGCAAAGGTATATCGACATCGTTTGATACATGTGTACCATGATGCGACAATCACGGATGCTACAGGTTACGTGGGCAATTTCGTGACGTCGGTGAAGTCTGAAAGAGGAATCGCCGAGATAAAGCACGGCGCCGCGATTCTTGCGATAGGTGCTGACGTCTATAAGCCTACCGAATACCTCTATGGCGAAGATGACAGGGTCATGACCCATGTCGAGTTGGAGGAGAGGATCGCCAAAGCGGACGAGAAGATAGTTGACGCGAAAAGTGTCGTGATGATCCAATGTGTAGGCTGCCGAAACGAAGAAAGAAACTACTGCAGCCGGTTGTGCTGTAGTGAGTCTGTAAAGAACGCATTGAGACTGAAGGAGATAAATCCCGAGATAGACATTTACATTCTGTTTCGGGACGTAAGAACCTATGGGTTCAACGAGGATTACTACCGTGAGGCGTCAAACAAGGACATAAAGTTCATCCGGTACGAACCGCAGGATCCGCCCCTGGTGGAAGCCGGCGAGTCGGACGAGGGACGTCCTGTACTCAAGGTTACGGTGACTGATTTTGTGTTAGGGAAAAAACTTGAACTGGATGCCGATATTGTTGCGTTGGCTGCCGCGGTGATTCCCTCCGAGTCTACGAAGGACGTTGCCGGGTTATTCAAGGTAACGTTGAGCCCTGATGGCTTCTTTAAAGAAGCCCATGTGAAATTAAGGCCTGTTGAGTTTGGCACAGACGGCGTGTATCTCTGTGGGCTGGCTCATTATCCCAAGTTTATACAGGAAACGATCAACCAGGCTTATGGAGCTGCCGGCCGCGTTCTTACGCTTCTCTCACATGATATCGTCGTAGCATCCGGCTCGGTGTGTCAGGTGGATGAGAAGAAATGTATAGGATGTGGGGCATGTGTTTCCGTCTGTAGGTACGGGGCCATAGAACTCCGCGATGCAAAGAAAGCGAAGAAGGCAACGGTCAATCCTGTGCTGTGTAAAGGAGACGGTCTGTGCAACGCCAAGTGTCCGACAGGGGCTATACAACTGAAGCACTACACCGATGAAGAACTCCTGAGCGAAATCGATGCCGCGTTTCCCAAGGAAGAGGTCATACAGTCACTGGATCAAGCGGTGGGAGATGTGTAGAAACATAAGGATGAATGAAGCCGGGATTGTACTGAAACACTTGCGAACGACCATCATTGTCAATGGCGGTTCGGGATCAGTCGACCAAAGGGTCGGATCGTGACGACACGCGGTCAGAAAAACCCGGTCGTAAACTGGTACGCTGTTGCCGTCATTTCCCATGACGTTCATACACCACGTAGGAGAAAAGACGCATGAGTGCAGGACTTAAGTTCAAACCGAAGGTCCTCGGTTTTGTGTGCCATTATTGAGCATACGGCGCAGCCGACTTAGCTGGAGTTTCCAGAAGTCAATATACCACTGAAATGAGACTTATTCGCGTCATGTGCTCGGGTCGTGTCGATCTGGCGCATGTATTCCGTGCTTTTTCAAACGGAACGGATGGTGTGTTCATTGGTGCCTGCCACTTGGATGAATGCAACTATATTACTCACGGAAATTACCATGCCTTGACCATGGTGAGCCTGGCCAGGAAATTGCTGGAATACATCGGGCTGAACCCGGACAGACTCAGGATCGAATTCATGTCCGGAGCTGAAGCCAACCTCTTTGTCGAGGGCGTGAATGGTTTTGTCAAGCAGACAAGAGAGCTAGGGCCCCTGGGTAATAGCGAGGGAATGGACACAAAAGAGGTACAGGCGAAACTTTCAGAAGTGACGAAGTTAATCCCATACATTAAGATAGTGTATGAGGAAAAGCTGTCGTCACGTCTGAGAACCTTGAAAGAATACGAAGAACTTTTCACGCGTGACGAGATAGCAGAGTTGTTTCGTGACGTGGTCTCGTACTATATCGATCCGGCCAAGTGCCAGGCCTGCTCGACTTGCCTGAAGAGATGCCCTGCAGAGGCGATTGTCGGCGCCAGGAACCAGATCCATGTGATTGATCAGGAGAAGTGCATCAAGTGCGGGACCTGTCTTGAGGTTTGCCCCCCTCGCTTTGACTCGGTGAGGAAAATCTCCGGCGAGCCGGTTCCACCTCCTATTCCTGAAGAAGCGAGAACTATAGCGAGAAAAGCCAAGGCGTGACGTGGAACAGGATTCCCGGTTTGGTAAGCGTTTGTCGCGATGGCGGTAAGAAGGTGCCATCACGAGACCTGACCCACGACGTATTGCCAGCTGGGTTTCCTTGTACCATGGAAGGGAGAGTTTTTTGAAGAGGTGCTCCAGGGGGAACGACGTCAGCAATAATTGACCAGGAAAATGTTCGGCGGGTAAACGGCTCTGTCAAAGCATAGTAACCAGAGGCGTACAGCACGAAACGATGACCGAGCGGGAGATTGACCAAGAACAAGAGAGGCAGGACGGAACTCCTCAGGGTCAATTGCCAACTTCACGCGCAAGGCACTTATCTTGCTCCATATCGATCATCAGTACCACCCCTATGGTGTTCTCTCCTCCACGACCCGACCTGCCCATCTTCCACGTGCAGGAAATACTACCTGCAGTCTTTGTGTGAACTCCCATGACCTGGAGTGTCACAACGAACCATGAAAATGGCACCCTGTCCAGCGACCAGCGGAAGCTGGCAAGTGCCTGACGTTATTGGGGATGGGGGTTTGGGGGAAGGCCCTTCTTGAAAGAAGGGCCTTCCCCCAAAAATGCATTTTCATAGCAACGCATCAAGTTCAAAGCGGATTTTTCAGAACGCCCATGAGGCAGACAGTCCTCCGGCAAGGATGTAGTTCGTATAACTGCCATTTGCTGAAGCTGAGTCGTAGAAAGGCGCCACTGGAACTCCGTGTTCCGTACCCTCAGCCTCGTATCCTTCTCTCCCCCGACCTCGGATTTGCAGCCAAGAGCCCTTGAACCAGAGGTTGCAGCCAAGATTGCCGCGAACGCGCATGTCATACTGCAGATCTCCTTCCAGCCAAAGACCGTTGGGTTTAAAGTCATACTCAGCATTTTCAAAACCAATGAAGGATGTTCCATGTTCCATAAAGACGAATAGAAAGCTGAAAGGAATTTTGACGTTGGCCCAGGCAACCGGACTGAAAAGCACCTTTCCTTGGTAATTCTGTCCGTCGAATTGGACCCCGAAATAAGGTATCCAGAGTTTCGTCAAAAAATTACTGGAATAACGATCGCCGTACGTGTCCCGGAGACGCTGAAGGTTTCCAAAGGGGTCAACGGGATCTTCGGGTTTCAAGGATAAATGTTCGAGCCGGATGCCGCCCAGAAGGGCAACATTCCCGCGGAGGTTGACCACTCCTCCGGCTCCAAGGGCCCACCATTCCAGGCCCGAGCCTCGCCATTCCACGGGAAGTGATCCTGCCGTATACGGTTTCTGAGAGCGTCTTCACCCCTACGCCCTTGCGGGCATTCCCCTCCGCGGTCAAGAATATCGAGAAAGCGTTACGCCGCGCGTCCACACATATCCCTCCGGTCCACACACCTGCATCCTGCAACTCAAGCTCCAAGGCGCTGGTTGACCAGAAGCCACGGTAAAGGTCAAATGCACCAAGGGGCATGGGCAGGTTCAGGTTGACCCCCATGTGCTGGTACCCGAATTTGGCCGATGTCGAGACCTGAATGGTGCCATAGTCGGTGAGCCCTAATGAATGAAAACTCGGAAGCGATTGCCCGGTTGCCAATGCCGGCAGGCAAAGCATCGCCACCAAAGAAACGAGGCTCAAACGCAGTCTCCCCATCCGCCACCACCCTCTCGCAAGGATCCGGGTCGCCGCATGAGAGTGCGGGGTCCCGGCACGCACATACGATGTGTCACGTTTTGTCAACCAAGTGCTGGTTGTATAGCGCATTCGTCTTGAATTTGTCAAATTCGGAGCGGGCGACGCGAGGCAGTAGAATCTGCGTGCAGGAGACCGCCCTCTGCGGGGCCAGGTTACGCAAAAGCGAGGGGAGTGGTATGAGGAGCCTCCGGAAGCATCAGCGGTGTGGTTACATGGTTACCAAAGGTGAAGCCACGCTTGATTCCAACGCTCGGCCAGCCTATTGCTGAGCATGGTCCAAAGATTGTCTGTTCCCGTATTAATGCTTCCCACCCCTTTCATGCCGACCTTGATTCCGCGCGGGAATTGCCTGAATGTGGCTGTCACCTTGTACACGTTGCCGAAACGGGGTTGAACTTCCGACCGAGGAGCCACTTCCCGCACTACGAGCCGATAGCCTTTTCGTGGGGCATTATTGAGGTAAAGAAAGGCTTCCTGGCCCTGAGACACCCTCATAATTCTCTCCTCGGGCACATAAATCTGCGTACACAATTGACCGAGCTCCGCGATTTCGCAAAAGGGTTCCCCTGCTTCCAACCGTTTCCCTGAAAAGGTTTCCACGTCTTTTGAAACAATCACGCCCGCCACAGGAGCGGTTATGAGCAAGAACTGCCTCTGCCAGCGGAGATAATCGAGCTCCGCTTTGGCACTCTCCCTCTTGAGTTCCAGTTGACGGTTCTTCGCCAAGATGGATGGGTCGTCAATGGCTCTGCTTTTGAGGAGAGCCATTTCCTTGGTGAGCATTTCCCATTGTCTCCCTTCACGCCTAATCTTAAGGTCCAATTCCCGGTGGTCTAAGGATGCAAGTTTCTGGCCTTTTTTCACGAGGGAACCCTGACGCACACACACCGTATCGATCAGCCCGCTCAGCTTGCAAAACGCATACTGCCGGTCCCTGGGCGCAACCACGGCCTCACCGCCCACCCAAAAGGTGATCGGCATGAAGAAGAATATTGCAGCGAACACTATGATGGCCACGATCACCGCAGGGGCATGCCGATGCCACAGCCTTCGTCGTGTCAAATCGTGCCCCGACCCCTGGCCGAGAAGTCTGGCAGTCCGGGGATTCCTCTGCATCAACCACCTGCCCGCCAACGCGGCTCCAAACACCGGAGCGAGCTTGACCAGGGTCATTACGGCGTTTTTTTCCGGCACCGTGTCGCCAATCCACTCCATGAGCAGGTGCCCCAGGATGGATTGGCCATATTGCAGGGGTATGCAGCAAAGATACTTCCACCCGGCAAGCTCGGCATAGGATTGCAGAATGGTCAAAGCTTCCCGCGGGACGCCCTGGTCAAGGAACGAACCTGTCTCGCCGTCTGCGCTGAGCACCAGAGGCCGGTCCACGGAAGCAATGGCGCCCGCGAGCTCTGTCAGAGTGTCCTGAAGCCTTGATTTTCCCTCCAACAGCGGCTGGAGAGTGGCTGACACGAATCGTGACTCCCCCGCGAGATGCACGATCAGGAAACAACGGTCAAATTCGACCAGAGACCTGAGGTCGTTGGTGAGAAGGAAATACAGTTCGTCCAATGATTCCACGGCCACGGCCCGCGATGACAGCTCCAGGGCCAGAGCGACCAGCCTTTCCTGTGCTATGGATTCCGCGGTCATAGGCGCGTCCGATCATGAGACGTACACTGCGTGCTCATTTCAACCACTGCGTGCACGAGCAAAGTTTCACCACATCGACTCCCTGTTGAATGACTGCGCCAACTTATCCCACAACCATCGGCCGACACTCAGCCGAGGCGAGGCCACAGCCATCCTTCCTGTCATGCCGAGAGGTATTCCGGCTCGGCTGTTATCAAAGCTCGTAGAGCAATCAAACTGCGCTTCCAAAGGAGAGTCGGTCTGCCCCTGGCCTTTCACTTCAGTGGCCAGTTCGCCTCCCACTCGGCTCGAAAAAGGGGATTCGTTCAGGTCCTTTTCTGAGAATGGTTTGATGTCGCGAATGTGCCTGACCACGTCTCCTCGACCGTCGTGAAGAAGGATGCGGACTTCTTGTCCCACCCTCACCTGGTCGAGGTCTCTTTCCGGAATGAGACCGTGAATCGCACACTCCACAGGAGACTCGAGTTCGCCTACCACCACTCCTTCTCCTGGTTGGAATCCTTTCTTCATCTCCGGATTGAGCTTGGTTACCACGCCATCAAAGGGAGCAGTAATGCCTCCCTGTGCCTTGGCCAGTTGCTGCTTGATCCGTCGAATCTCATCCTCCACCTGGTACAACTCTATTTCTTTGCTCGGAATTTCGCCCCTGTGCTGATCGCTCAGGAGCATCAATCCCAGGTCTGTCTTGATGGTTTCGCGGTCAGCTCTCTTTTCCAAAAGTTTCAGGCGCAAAATCGAAGTATCCAAGGTGAACAACACTGCGCCTTTTTTCACCTTTGTGCCCTCGCGGATGTGAACTTCATCCACCCAGGTGTGCTGCGGAACCGTGAGTTTCTGTTTTCTGGCAGAATCGAGAAAGCATCGGTACACCGAGTTTCCCGGAATGGGGAGAGCGAGCAGCGCTGCCATTACTAACACAAAGCCCGTGAGGGTCAAGACGCCACCAGCTCCCGGCCTGACCTGGGATCGTTGCCGGTAAAGACTGAGCATTCCTTTCACTGTCGGTCGCACCATGAACAGCCCCAAGGCCAGTGCAGCGAGCAAGATACCGAGTGTTTTGTCAAACCGGTAATATACTCCCACCGCAATACCCATGTACAGAAACATGCGATACAGGAAAGACAAGACTCCGTACGTGGCAAAAATAGCAGTTTCTTTCGCGTACCTGGCAGGATCGGGAACCGTCGACACACCGAGGAGGCGATTCATGAACAGGTATTTGAGATACGCGAGGGATTTCTGGTACAAGTTGGGCATGCCGAGCCAATCGGTCAGGAGAAAATACCCGTCGAACTTGAGCAGAGGATTCCCGTTCACGAGGAGTGTAGACGCGAGAGAGATGCCCATCAGGTAAAAGGCTATGGAATTGAACACGCCGGGTTTGGAGAAATACCACACATATATGGCACCTATGCCCAGAACCAGTTCCGCGACAACCCCCGCTCCGCTGATAGCCATCCGCTGCCGGCGATCTGCGAGCTGCCACGCGTCGGTAGTGTTGCAGAAAAGACATGGGAAAAATATGAGAAAGACGATTCCCATTTGAGGCACGTGCAAACCCAATCGCTTGGCCGTATATGCGTGGGCCAGTTCGTGAGTCAGCTTGGTGAGAGCGATGGTCAGCCAGAGATACAGCAAATTGCTTGTGTTGAAAAAGAACAGGAATTCTCTCTGCATCCGAGGCAAACCGGAAATGACCAGATAGATGGCGCCAAGCAAAGCCACCGCGACGATCGCTGCAGTCCAGCGGTTGCACAGGGCGCGGAACAAAGGAAGGGTTCTCTGAAGGAATCTGTCGGGATTTACCAGAGGGATGAAAAGGAAATACACGCTCGACAAACGCTGACCACGTTTCCACCGACTAATGCGGTCTTTCATGGCCTTCTGGTACGGGGCGCTGCCGAATTGCGTTCCCAGCAATAGACCGGTCTGAGCTGCCCGAGCAACGATCTGGTTGCGATCCTCGTCCGAGTAGTAATACCCTTGTGTCTTGAGACGCTCGTGCGCATCCTCAATGCTTACCGTGCCGTCAAGGTTCTCCAAAAAGCGGTGTTCGTATGCGGATACGCGAAAGTATTTTTCGGTTACCGGATCCTTCAGAAGGATTGTCTTGCGCCCTGTGCCATCCCTGTGAACGAACGCTTCCAAGTCAGGACGGAATTTGAGGTGTGCATGCATGGGTAAGCCAGTGGCGCGGATAGGCGGCACTCAGGTTGCCGCACACGTCATTGTTGTCTGCGATGCCCAGGAAGAAATACCACTTGCCCCAGCATTCCCATTTCCAGCCGTGCCTGAGAGTTTTCAATCAGTACATAGACCTTCCGTGTTTGAGACGCCGGGTCTATGGTGGCATCAACTTTGTCCACAATTCCAGGGAACACGGCACCGGAAGGAGCGAGAAATCGCGCATGAGCTCCTGGGGCTGCGATTCGGGCCAGGGTCTGGGGAACGTTGGCTACTGCGTAGACCTTGGAAATGTCTGCGATGAGAAAGAGTTGCTCGAATCGCTGGACAGATTCATACGTATCGCGATGGAGATTCACTAACACGCCGGTGAAAGGAGCCCGAACCCTACATTTGTTCAGGTCCCGTATGGCAAGGTCCAGATCCAGCTTTGCTTCTCTTGCTTTGTGCGCGGCTATTTGGGCTGCGGATCTGGCTTTGACTATCTCATGCAAAGTGGTCGCGTCCAACGCCATCAGTTCCTCTTTGAGCTTCAATTCTTGGCCCGTTTCTTCCCGAGCCGAGACGTGCCAAGACAGGCGCTCCCTCGATCGCTCCACCAACGTCTTGAAGAGTTCAGGCGAGATTTCGAACACGACCATTCCGGATTGGACCAGGTCGCCCTCCTTGCAGTACCTTTTTTCAATGACCCCTTGAACCTCTGCAGCCACAGTGGCCTGTCGCCATGGCCTGATCACTGCGCCATCGATTCTCGGGGGTACCGGAACAGGCTCTTTGTATGCTTCAGGCTGGCCAATCTCGGGTTCTGCCTGCGAAGGCGGTTCCTGCAATGCAGGGTCTGTGCGCGACAGGAGCGGGTTCCCCGCGAAGAGAGGTAAGGTGCATGTCAGAATAAGGGTCCCAACGAGACCCGTCCCGAGTAAGAACAGCCATCGAATTTGGGACATTCCGACACACCCCAGTCCGACCGAGACGCTCCCGACGACACACGGATAGTATACACGTCATGGGCTAGCACAGGTTTGTCGCACTTGTCAACCGGGATGCACGCCGCGTGTTCTTGTGGAGGAATGTTCTGCGATCTGAGGACATGGGTGCCTGGCAACCTCGTCGGCCAAGGCGTGTGTCACGGACAGGCTCCCACTCGTTGGCGACTCTCGTCATCACCATGCTGAACGTCTCATCTGGAGCGGATTACCTGGCCTTCGGGTCTTTCGCGGAAAACGTGGCCACATCTTCAGGAAGCTGTACCGGAACGATTGTCAAGTTGCGAATATTCTGATGCAATGCACTCACGGCATTGGAATAATCTACCTTTCCGCCGTGCGTTTGGCCATAAAAGAGAATCATGGCCTCCGAAAGCCCGCGAAAATATTTCCATGGAAGGGCATCGGCATTTCCCCGATCCTTGACGACCTGTCTCCTCCAGTCGGCCCACTGCCAGGCAAGCCGCGCTTCCAGTTCTTCCATAGCCGATTGCTTGCCAACCTGACGACTGCTCGAATACTGCAAGTAATCCCAGATCATTTGCTCGTACCTCGCGGGGGAGAGAGCCCGGCCGGTACCGTCCTTCATTGACTGCGGCGAGATACCACTTCACCATAGGAGGGATCCAGAGTTCATGGCTTATAAGGAGGGTCAGTCCGTCATGCTGTACCGAATAGTCGCCATTGTCCAGGACCAGCACCTTCACCAGCCCGCTGGCCGGTGAGTCATAGCCTCCAAAGACCTGGCCGGAGTCTTTCGAGACATGATTACGGTATGCGCTATCAGGCTCATTCTTCTGATGGCCGGTACCGTCCTCAGCGCTACTACCCATATAAGAATCCGCCGATTGCGGAAGTTCTTCAAGCAGAGCGCTCCTGCCATGCCCGGAACCTTGTGCTGACTCCAGAGAAGCGGGATGGTCCTTTGTGGAAAACAGGCCTGAGGTCTCTGTCTGTCCAGTATTTCCCCCGTGGTTCGCCATGTTGCCAGAGGGATCGGAACCACGGAACGGCGGTATGCCAGCAACATCGCTTACCTTGACCGTTCCTTGGCGGGTGCCGTCGGTCTTCCAGAGCTTGAACCCCGTCCCATCATCGGCAAGAAAGAACAGTGGGTTCAACCTTGCGAAGTTCAAGGGAAAACTGGATCCGTGTTGATTGATTTGCTTCAAAAGGACCGTGCTGGCATCAGTGCCGTCGCTCCTCCACAGTTGGTATCCATGGGTTCCGTCATCTGCGGAAAAGAGAAGCCCCCCATTATAATCGTTAAAGTACTTGGGATCGCTCCCCACATGACCGGGATCGATGTCCTGCACGAGTTGTGTGCCGTCTTTGGTTCCGTCGCTCTTCCACAACTCGTTCCCGTGAAGCCCGTCGTTTGCCGCGAAATACAGGGTCCCCGTCTCTTTCACGTACGTGAGATACGTGGGATCGCTCGCCTGATTTCCGTCGTTAATGTCCTTTACCATTGTGGTGCCGGTCGCAGTGCCGTCACTCCTCCACAACTCAGTCCCGTCGTGGCTGCTTCCGTCCGTCGCAGCGAAAAACAGAGTTCCTGTTTCTTTCACATAGGTGAGAAAGCTGGGATCGCTGGGCGACTTGCCGTGATTGATGTCCGTGACCAGTTGTGTGCCGGCGTCAGTGCCGTCACTCTTCCACAGCTCGTTCCCATTAATTCCATCGTCTGCGCTGAAAAACAGTGTCCCTGGTTTCTGTGAAATCGGGTCCTCGCCTACATTGGTAAGGAACATGGGATTGCTGCCTTTGGCACCATCATTGATGTCCTTTACCATAGTAGTGTGGGTATCGGTACCGTCACTCGTCCACAACTCGTTCCCGTGAGTCCCATCGTCTGCGCTGAAAAACAGTGTCCCTGATGTGTGTAAGTCAGTGTCTTCTCCCACATAGATGAGATACGTGGGACTGCTGGACTGCTTGCCCGGATTGATGTCCTTCACCATCACCGTGCCCGCGGCAGTGCCGTCTGTACGCCAGAGTTCGGTCCCGTGGCTCGATGAAGTGGTTCCATCGGATGCACTGAAATACAGGACTCCATTGACGACGGTGAACCAACTCGGGTCACTGTCGCCGTGGCCCGGATTGATGTCTTTGACCATGTGGGTGCCTGCCTCGGAGCCATCGGTAACCCAGAGTTCCGTGCCGTCCGCGTTGTTTCCGTCAGACGCGCGAAAAATACAATTTTCCGTCAAAGACGGTCATTTCAGACGGGTTGGAACTCACACTTCCCGAGTTGATGTCTTTGACCATGTACGTGCCTGCTGCGGTACCGTCGCTCCGCCAGAGTTCCGTGCCGTGCACTTCGTCCTTGCTCGCATAATACATGGCTCCGTCCATGGACTTGCCCCAGTTATTGTCCACCGGAGGATACACTTGGGACAGGGTCACGCCGAGGTCTGTCAGTTTTGCGGTATCCATGACATGGTTCAAGGTGGCGTCCGGGTTGGACGTATATTCCAGAGTCCAGTTTCCTGTGGCACCACCCGTGGAATCTACGCTCGCAAACACGTTCGCGCCCGTGAACGACGCGATAGTGTTCAAGAGAATGCGGCCGTCAGCATCAGCGGCAACCGAGCACGCGAAGAACTGAATTTGCGCATGAGGGGCCAGATCGGCGGAAAGGTGCGAAAGGTCGGCTGCATAGGCATTCAGTGTCGACAACGTGAGGTTGTCGCTGCCCATGGTCACTTGGCCGTCGGTACCGTGGGACATGACCACGAGCGTGGATATCTGTTGGCCTGTGGTCGCTACGAGATTGTCGAGAGCCTGATTGATCGTCGCAAACGTGTCATGGGTCGGGTCGAAAGTCAGGTACTCGGGCATCTGCGCCCGCCGAGTCGGAGATTCCTTGAATTTGGTCCAGCGCTTTTGAAACGAGAACCACGTTCAAATCAGCGGAAAAGACCTGGGAAGCGGTGTCCGGCAGATGAGCAGGCTGACTGGCCAGGTCGGTCGCGTGGGTCGGCGCAGAAGCGTCGGGTGACGCTACGGACAATACCGTTGCAGCCAAGGAGTCTTGCGTCTTAGTCTGATCCACCTGGCCGCCCGCCGCGTCCAGCACGATTCGGTCCTCTAGCTGCTCGCACAGAATCCCTGGGTGGCACACACGCCACTTGTTACGCAACCGGAACCTCGTCGGGTTTCGGGTCATGACTTGCCTCGCGTACGGTACAAGAACCTGTTTACAGACTATTGCCCTGAGTTTATTATGTCAATGAGAAACCTGAGAGCACTGCAACGTTGCACCGCGGCCGGGAGTCTTCACGGCGGCACTCGGCAGAATTATGACCCCATGGAATTAGAGAAATACATGTACCCTACCAAAGCCCTGCGGCTCCGTGGACAACGCATGCAAGGTCAGGGGGCAAAACCGGTTCATTGTGAGAAAACCTCCATTCAGTTTCTGAAGCTGTACTTCGCTGGCATCCTCGTCCTCCTGGCCTTGGCCACGACCGTGATGGTCGTAAGGCTCTACCAGACGTCTCGTCTTCTGGGCGAGTCTGACAGAAAAGCCTTTGTCCTTGAGGCCCAGAACAAGGGGGCCATCCTCGGCGATTACTTTCGCCGCAGGATGAGCGAAGTCGACGCCTTCTGTGACCTTAAGGTTTTTCAGACGTATTATGAGGCCAAGGCTGCCGGAATGAGCGTGGGACAGGGGCTGAAGGTGCTTTCAAGTCCGATCGAGCAGGAATTGCTGATCAGACGCTTGGATACTGAAGAACAAGGGCGTTCCGTGTACGCGTCGGCGGCCTTTTTCGATCTTGAATCGGGAAAAATTCTCGCGAGAAACGGACTTTTCTCCCAGGGGCAAATGGATCAACGAATCGCTGTTTGCGTCCTTTCGAAGAAAACCTGAGCAAGATGTGGGAATCGAGTCAGTCTGCGACGGCTCGGTGTGCAGAGTCCTTGGACTGGGCGTGGTAAAACACGAGAACAAGGCCAAGGGGCTCCTGCTTATGGAACTGGCTCCCGAGACCATCGTGGGACAGGTGCAGCTTCTCCGCTTCCAGAAAATCGATGATTTTACCGGTCTTGTCAACGGTGAGGGGACATTGTTTATTGGTCCCGAGCCCCTGATGGGACGCAACGTACGAGGCCTCTTCGGGGCACCGGCAGACCCTCTGCCAGATCGCCAGGGGATAACCGTCCACGCCACATTTCCGGACGGCCTAAGCGAAATGGTCACCATTGCCGGTGGCAGTATCCGCCATACCGGATTCCGTCTCATTCAGGTTACCTCACAATCCAAGTTTTCCGGAGAGCATTCACCGTTTCTTTGGGCCATGGTCATGGTCTCTTTGATGGGTGGACTCGTGGTCACGCTGGTGCACATATCGCGGACCCATGCCGAACGAAACCTGATGCTCAAGGAACTGAGTGAAGCTCGTGACCATCTCGAGGTTCGGATAAAGGAACGCACGTCGGAACTCAAGTTGCTCAATGAAGCCCTCCTTCACGAAATTCAAGAGCGCCGCAGAGTAGAAGAGGCCCTTCGGAAAGCTGGGGAAGAATTGGAACTTCGAGTGGTGCAGCGCACAAGCGAACTGCTC
The DNA here is from genome assembly GCA_963760985.1 of uncultured delta proteobacterium. Taxonomy (GTDB): domain Bacteria; phylum Desulfobacterota; class Desulfomonilia; order Desulfomonilales; family Desulfomonilaceae; genus JACRDG01. The sequence continues at coordinate 63,655 of CAVXFM010000012.1, forward strand.
GGGACCAATATGAGGCTCCAGGCGGAAATCGAGCAACGCAATAAAGCGGAGGAAGCGCTCAGGCAGAGCGAAGAGCGTTTCAGGGCTCTTACGGAAACCACGAGCGAGTGGATCTGGGAAATGGACGAACACATTCGGTTCACCTATGCGAGTCCGCGCCTTCTGGAACTGTTGGGGTACATGCCAGATGAAATTCTCGGCAGAACGCCCTTTGATCTCATGCCTCCTGATGAGGCAGCGCGGATGCGTGCTGAATTCGGTGCGATCGTCGCGTCCCGACGTCCGTTCAAGGCGACGGAAAACCTTAATCTCCATAAGGACGGTAAGGTCATTGTGCTCGAAACGAGCGGATTGCCCTTTTTCGATGCTTCTGGAGCCATTCGCGGGTATCGAGGAATTGGCAGAGACATCACCGACCGAAAGAAAGCGGAAGAACTGCTGATACAGTCCGAAAAACTCAAGGCCGTAGCGGACCTTTCCGCTGGCGTGGCTCACAACTTCAACAATCTGCTCCAGATTGTCCTCGCAAACGCGGAAATCTCGATCAAGATGGCTGACTCCCAAGACCCCTCGGTGGTAAGGCCCCACATCGAACAAATCCTTGAATGTTGTCGTTTCGGTGCTGAAACGGTGAAGCGATTGGAGGACTTCGCTCGCGGTGGCTCCGGCGCAGCTCCGGCCGAAGGCAGGGTCTTCTCACTTTCCCGCACGGTTCAAAAGGCTGTGGAGATGACGGAAACCTGGTGGAAGACCGCTCCTGAGAGAGAAGGAGTGAAGATTCTCCTGCAAACCCACTTGGCCGACGATTGTTACGTGAGGGGCGAGGAAAACGAACTATTCGAGGTAACCGTGAACTTGATAAAGAACGCTGCTGAGGCTCTACCCTTGGGAGGCCGAATCGGGGTGAGCGTTTCTTCGGAAAAAGAGACCGTGATTATGAAAGTGCAGGACAATGGGATAGGCATTCCGGACGAACTCCGCGGTCGGCTTTTTGAACCTTTTTTCACCACCAAGGGGCCGATGGGTACTGGCATGGGACTGGCCAGCTCATACGGAATAGTCGCGAGACACGGAGGAAGGATTTCCGGAGACAGCGCGGAGGGAAGAGGGACGACGTTTTTCGTACGGCTTCCCAAGGTTCATGCCCTGCAAAGAGCGGCAGGATCCGATACGGACGCTCAGATCAGCAGTCTCCGTATTCTTGTGGTTGACGATCAGGCCCTCATCGCCGCGGCCATGGAAATGTTGTTCTCCGAAAGCGGTCACACGGTCTTTGCCGCTCTCAGCGGCCAGGAAGGGCTGGAAACCTTCCAGCGGGAACCACTGGACGTGGTGATATCTGACCTGAGCATGCCTTCCATGACAGGATGGCAATTTGCTCAGGCGATTAAGGAGGCATCCGAGGCCAGGGGAGTGCCGAGGCCCTCGTTTATCATACTGACCGGTTGGGGAACGACCATGCCGGAGGAAGCAAGGCTGGAGGAATTGGGTGTGGACCGCGTCATGCGAAAACCGATAAAGGCTCAGAGGTTGATGGCGTATGTGTCCGAGTTGGTGAGAGAACGCCGTTCTGCCATAGGCCGTTCGGGTGTGTCTGGAGAAACCAGTCGACACCCGGCTTGACCTCCCTTTGGTCCTTAACTGAAGTCAGGAAACGTGCAGGCATGTCCGTGGTGGATTTCACATGGTGCTTCAGTCGAAGGATTCGCGGCCACGATCGTCTGTGTCCTCGCACGGTATGCGCCGGAGATCCCGCGCCTCGGCCACCTGTCGATCCGCGGTCATGTCATCTTATACCGATGCGCGATCACGTAAGTGACTTGGGTCTGCTGGCGGCATGCCTCTGAAGCGCAGTCAGGCCGGACCGCACACACACCACGGTGAAAGCACAAAGCAAAGGAAAATGCATGGCAAAGCCCCGAATCGTAATTGTTGAAGACGAAACCATCGTGGCCAGTCATTTGTGCGAGATTTTGACACAACTCGGATACGACTGCGGGCCCCCAGCTCTCACCGGAGAACAGGCCATTGAACTCGTGGAAATGCTCAGACCCGACTTGGTCCTCATGGACATCATGCTTCTGGGCGACATGGATGGGATCCAGGCTTCGGAGATTATACGGGCCCGTTTCGGCACACCTGTCATCTTTCTCACCAGTTACGGGGACGAGAATATGCTTCAACGAGCGAAACTCACCGAACCGCTCACGTACATTCTGAAGCCATTCCGGAAAGAAGCACTGCGCACGGTGATCGAAGTAGCCCTGTACAAGGGCCAGATGGAAACGCGTCTCAAAGCCAGTGAGAAGAAGTACCCGCGAACTGACTGAACTGCTCCCTGAAATTGTGTATGAAATCGACGTTCACGGCAAGGTGACTTTTCTCAATCGCGGCGGCATGTCAGCTTTCGGAGTTACACAGGATGACCTTGATCGCGGGTTGCTTCTCAGCGATTGCGTGGACCAGGCAGACCGCGCACGGCTCCTCGTACATATCGATCAGACCTTGAAAGACGCCACGGTCGGAGAACTCGAGATCAACGGTCTTGGGCAAGGCCGGGATCCTTTCCCACTGCTCCTGTATTCACATGCAATCGACAGGGACGGCCATGCCGTTGGAATCAGAGGGGTTGCGGTGGATATCTCCGGTCGTAAGCTGGCGGAGGAGGTGCTGAGACGCGCCAATGATGACCTTGAGCGTAAGGTGGCGGAACGAACCGAAGAACTCGCTTCATCCAACGCACAACTCTTGAAGGAGATTGCCGAACGAAGGCAAGCGCAGCAGGCTGCCCAGCAGAGCGAACAACTCTTTCGCGCTATTTTCGATTCTGCGAGGGACGCGGTTTTTGTGAAGAATCGGTCTCTCCAGTACACACTTGTGAATCCTCAAATGAAGGCCCTTGTTGATCTCCCTTCATCTTCAATCCTGGGAAAAACGGATGAAGAGGTTTTCGGCAAGGAGGCAGGCGGACACTTGCGAGCGGTCGATTCTCGGGTTTTGGAAGGGGAATACATCGAAGAGGAACACTCTCGATCGGTAAGAGGGGCGTATCTCACCTTTCACGATGTACGGGTCCCTCTCAAAACAGAGGCCGGTGAGATTACGGGCATTTGCGGAATCTCTCGCAATATTACCGAGCGGAAGAAAGCCAGCCAAGTCCCAAATCCCGTAATTTCCGACTATCGATCCCAACCCATGCGGGAAACGCTTCAACAGGCGGAGCAGGTCGCACAAACCGACAGCATTGTGCTCCTTCTTGGCGAGAGCGGCAGTGGCAAGGATTTCCTTGCCCGCTGGATCCATGAGCGATCTACTCGCGTTCACGGTCCATTCTTGACGATGAATTGCGCAGCTTTGCCTGAGGAACTGGCTGAAGCCGAACTCTTTGGTCATGAATCAGGAGCGTTCACCGGGGCTCGCGGCAGGGTACGCGGCTTCCTCGAGCTGGCTGAGGGCGGGACCTTGCTGTTGAATGAAATCGGGGATTTTCCCCTCTCTCTGCAGGCCAAGCTCCTCACCTTTCTCGATACGCGCACGTTTTTCCGCGTCGGCGGCAGGGAAAAGATCACGATAAACGCCCGACTCATGGCTGCCACCAACCGCGATCTTCAAAAAGAGGCTGCTGAGGGACGTTTCCGGACGGATCTGTTCTACCGACTCAACGTGTTCTGCATCAATCTGCCCCCCTTGCGTGAACGATTGGAGGATCTTCCCATCCTCGCAGAGAATTTCGTTCACGAACTCGCCACACAGTTGCGGTTGCCTGCCGTGCCTCGGCTCCAACTCGCCGACGTGGAGACGTTGTGCGCATACGGATGGCCGGGGAACATCAGGGAACTAAGAAACGTTCTGGAACGAGCATTGATTGTTTCCCGCGGCGAACGAATGAGACTGGATTTTCTCTCGTCCAGGGAGCCGGTCTCCGCGGAGAAGGCATGGACCGTAGCTTTTCCCCCGATAGAACCGCTGACCGAGGTGGTCAAGGGCCTTAGGCGGAAATTCGTCGAAGAGGCCCTCCGGAGAACGGGGGGGAACAAGGAGGAAGCCGCTCGCCTGCTCCACATCTCCCGATTTACACTCCGCCGACAGATGAAGACTCTCGGCATGCTTGAGCCGAAATAGCACAAAGCGATTTGCCGAGCTGAGCCGGGTTGGCACGCCAGAATATAGCCGCAACATCATTGAGTTGTGATCGCCTTAGCACTCAAACGTGCTAGTTCCGCACATCAGGTCCTCCCCTAGACTGTTGTCTCACGCCTCGCAATACTTGACCTGTCTCTATAACATCTGTGAATGATGTGACTTTCTGTATTCCAGGTCTCGACATGCACGTTGGCATTATATCTGCAAGGGCACTGCACATGCAGGTCTCTTTTCGACGCAATGACGGACCCTGCAACACGAGGAGGAATTGACATGAAAGGGATTCACCGAACATGCGCCTCGCCAAGAGTTCTCGTCTTGGCGCTAGCTGTGGCGCTCGTCTTTGGAGCGTTTTTGGAGGACGGAGCGGGCATGGCTCAATTGAATCGTGGATCGCAGCCTCTTCAGGATCTGGCCCACTGGTATGTGGATTCCGGTTACGCGGTGATCGGCCCGATGAGTGTGGTCGCGATGAACCGGGACACCTTGACCCTTCGCAATCCATACAAGGACATGACGCTGTGGCTGCGGGGACAAACGGTGGAGGTGATGACGCCTGACGCGCAGCCGGTGTCCACAAGAGCGGTGGTTACGGGCAGCAATGTGTATGTCTGCCGCAAAGGCTTGGAAACAAAGGTGATCCTGCTGCCTTGAGACAAGATTACGAAGATATCAACGCGTAGGGATTACGCGAGGAATACATCCCGATTGGGAACGTACACAACCGGATGTGGGGGGGCCGGGCTTGGTGAGGAACGGGGAAAAGATGCCATGAAGAGAAGAACAATATTGGGTGCGCTCGCTTTGATGCTCGCAATGGTCTTGTTTTCCATGGGAGGCTCAGCGTTCGGGTACAATTACAATCCGTGCCGCGTGCCGCCTGTGGTCGGCGTGGGAGCTCTGCCCAATGTCATGCTTCTGATGGACTCCTCCGGCAACATGGCGCTTCCCGCGTATTTTCCGATAAACACGACCGTCGTGGATTCCCACGGTAACGCGTCGATCGTCGGGCCGGATCCGGCTGACACGAGGCAGTACCTACACTACTACCAACGTGTTCGACGGGGTTTCCACCACCCTGAACACCTCTGCTGACTATTCCGGCACCGGTCCCACCCTGTTTCCCATGTATGACCCGCGTATCAGCTATTTCGGCATTTTCAGGCCGGAAAAGTACATATGTATACAATCCTACAGGCCATTACTTCCAGTTGACCAGCACCGCAAATGCGCCTGCCAAAGAATACACCATCACAGCCAGTGCAGACGTCGACCCCACGACGTACGTGTATACCGACACCAATGGGACAAGCTATACGCAGACCACGAACTACATGAAATTTACGCTCAGCAGCGGCATCACGGACATAGCGGTGGGCGACCTTGTGGCGTTTGCAGGACTGAACAGTCATGCATGCCTCAACGGATACACGTATGAGGTGACCGCGGTGTCAGGAACGACCTTGACCGTGGCAGTGAAAGTCACGCGCACGCACAGGGTGGGGACTGCCGACGTGGCTGAGCTTGTCATTCCCGGTCGTGCAGGCCTTCAATGGTGGAGGCAAGGCATGGCCCCAGTGACACCGCCTACTGGCTGCAAGTGGAACGGGAAGGCCGACAGCCAGGGTACTGTAGCCAAGCGAGTGAGCCAGGGGATGGATTTCGTGACCAAAGGAGTGAGCGGCAGCATACTGAATTTTGCCGCGACCTCTCGTCTGGATGCAGGGCTCGTGGCCCTTATCGGCGGGCGAGAGGAGTACCCGGCTGTGACCGGAGACCCGAACAACTATATCAAGACCCTGGGCTCGCGCTGGTTTGTTGAGGAAGCCACCAATATCAACGCTGGTTTGTACGTCCGGCCCGCGATGCTGAAGGACTGTGCGGGAAATGTGCAGAATTATCCGAATGATTACAGCACCAAATGCGCCGGCGATACTTTCCAGAGCAAGACGTCCTTTCTCACGGTATTCGGCAAATACTCGAGCTACCTCGACGGCAACGATCCGACCATTCAAGGAGAGCCTGCCGAAGGGTGGAAATTCAAGATGCCTTTCGCGGCAACTGTCAAGATCACTTTGAAATTCAATGCTTCCACATGGCCGTCCGTGAAAGGCGCCAGGTTGGTCATCTACAACGACCAAGGATGGACATCGGCCGTCGCGGACACCAATGTCACGTCGGGCAACTCTGCCAGTGTGAATGTCAATCTCCCCGCAAGCGCATCGTACTATTACGTGAGGATCGCATCCAAGGATGATCAGCTGGGCCAGTGGATAGGCAGGACGCAAGCGTACAAATACACCCTGTATGCGAACGTGCCGCTGGAAGCGGACGTGTACCCCCACATCCAGAACGGCAGCCAGGCAGCGTTCCACCAGGGGTGGGACGGCGGGACTGTCCAGATACCTGTCCCGGATACTGGCGGAGCGTCCGTGACATGGACGTCTTCGCAAACGCCCGCGGCACCTCGAACCAATATCGGCGCAATACCCTTTGCGGACGTCCGGGTGGCCATTCCTAACACTGTGGCTAACCCTGTGTGGCAGAAAGTGAGATACGGCACCACCGGCTGCGACCTTGCGGAATCGACGGTCAATGGCAATCAGCCTTTACCCACATGTCCCCGTGGTCTGGTGCAGGATTCTTTCAATTTGGTTCGCTTCGGCTTCGCGTTCTTCAGCAGTTACGCGGGCGATAACAAGACGTACAAGGGAAAGATCCTCATAGGCTGCGAAAATAGAAACCTGCAGTACCTGATATACGCGATACAAGGGATAGAAGTGGCCAACACCGCTCCCTGGTCGACAGACAGCCTCGACTTCACCAACGTGTTTCCGTACGGCTCGCCTCCCACAGGACCGGCGTTGAACTGCATGGTCGACTACTACGAGATGAGCACCAACGCCAGCGGCGCGGACAATAGGTACTTTCACCGCGAGTTCCTTGCGGCAAACTCCCAGAGATCCGTATTACGATGCAGCCTCCCAAGCGGTCCCGTGCCGCAAGAGTTTTATCATCATGGTTTCCACGGGAATGAACTCGGACAATCCGGATCCCACCATCGCTATCTCCCACATGCACGGATTGGATATGCGTCCGGATAGCCAGTGGGTGGATTTGCAGGGGACACAGGATGTAAAGGTGTACACCATCTACGCGTTTGCGTCGGATCCCCCGCAATGTGACACGGACCCCAATTTTACCCCCAGCCAGATGATCTGCGGCCGGCGAGCCATGAAAACTGCATCAGCGTTTGGTGGGTACACCAATATATCCGGCTGCGGGAGCGTGAGCTCTGACAAGCCTTACACGTTTGGCTCGACTCCCAACAACAGCAGTAATGTCTTCTGGCCGCGGTGCGAAAGCGGTACGTGTTGCGACCCCAACGGCACCTTTGACCTTCCATGCTGTCAGGAGTGGAACAAAGTCTGGGACAGAGACGGAGACCAGATCGACGAGACCAAAGGTATCCCTGACAACTACTATGAGGCCAGCGACGGAAAGCAGCTTCAAAGCGCGCTCATGAAGATCCTGTACGAAATCGTGTCCGTAAACGCGGCAGCGAGCGCGGTTGCCACGGTATCCCAGGAGATCAAATCAGGTGACGTGATCGTCCGCGGGGCATTCCGTGCCACCGATCCTGAAACGCTGAATAAATTCCTCTGGTTCGGTCACTTGGAATCCTTCTGGCCTGACTCGGCAAACAATGGCAAATATGATTTCGAGTATTCATGTAACCGCGGACTGTTGTGCTATGAAATGCCCGGAGCAGCTTTCCTGGGCACTCCCGGCGACTGCCCCTCCACACGGCGCCCGTACTGTTGGGATGCTGCCAGCTTTCTGGCTGAGACGACAGGTCCGCGTGGGCAGCGGAAGATCTTCACCGGATATGACGTCAACAATGACGGCAAGATAACGCTCGACCAGACCACGGGGACACCGGAACAGATCGATTTCAGCCTTTCCCATGCAGCTCAGCTTGAACCACTCCTCAAACTGACCGTCGCGATGAATGACAGTAACTCGAGCGGAGCAGTCGATTCCACAGATGTGAATACCTTCATCAACTGGGTAAGGGGCATTGACTCAAGCTTCTACCGATTGAGGGTGGATTCCGACAACACTCCGTGGCAACTGGGGGACCTAGTCTACTCTACACCAGTGGTGTCGGGAACCCCATCGCTCGGCGCTGTGTCGCCCAAAGAGTGTACGAATTGCTTTGCCTCAGAATACTGGAGATACCGGAATATTGTTTACGCGAGGCAAACCGCGGACCGCACCACGCCACCCACAAATATACACGATTGTGTAAAGCAAATGGTGTACGTGGGAGCAAACGACGGCATGATACATGCCTTTGTGCTCGCCGTGTATGACTGGGACCAGGACAAGTGGATTTTTCAGCGGGATACTACTCACGCGTATGCGAAGTACATCGGCGAGGAACTGTGGGCGTACATACCGAGCAACATGCTGTCCGAATTGAAATATCTGGCGAGCAGCACCAATTACGGCCAGGGAACGTGCGCGCATCGCACCATGGTCGATCTGTCTCCTCACGTGTGGCAAGTATATATGAAAGGCGACTGCAATGTGCGCGACGCGGACGGGACTACGGTGAACTATGAGAATCCGCTGGACACAGCGAACGGCTCGAAATGCTGGCACAGTGTGCTAATCGGCGGCGAGCGCGGTGGTGGCGATACGTACTTTGCCATCGACGTGTCTGATCCTGACAACCCGAAACTGCTCTGGGAGTACTCGGTGATCAAAGAGCTGCTCACGTACGGAGGCGGAAAGTTCTCAAACGCCTTTACCTCCGGAGTGTACGACGATCTGAAGATCCTTCCCATGACGTGGTCCAAGCCGTCTGTGGGCAGAGTCAACCTGCCCAGCGGCGTGACGTTTTATACCGGCGATCCTAACACCAGCACAGGGGCCGCACAGGGAGCCTTTCCCTTGACCGGCCCGCGACATGTGGCGTTCATCGGCGGCGGATTCAGGGTGTTCGACACCACGTACACGACCAGCGCGGGCACGGTCAGGGACATCTCACCGCTCTTGGCGCCCGATTTCCTGGCCATAGACATTGAAACTGGCCGGAATCTGTTCAGGTATATGTGGCCGTATTTGCTCAATGGGCTGGGAAACAAATCTGCGGGATCGTTTTACCCTTTGGAGAATAGGGGCACGAGCTCCGACCCGTATTACGTCCCTTACGCCATGTCTGACCCTCTGGTACTGGATTTGTGGAACGAAGGCACAGGCATGATGGGCGACGACGGTTTGCACGACCACATTTACGTGGGCGATCTGCACGGCAACTTCTATGCCATGAAGTTCCATTTCAATGCCAGTCAATCCAACAAGGGCATTTGGATGGACATCCGACGGACTCGCAAGCCGACTGAGCCGAACAACATCGCGTCGGGCGATCCGTACAGCTTTTTCCGATCCGGGAAGGCCCAGCCTATCACGGTGCAGCCTGTGGCAAGTGTTGATGCAAAGACACCCACGCAAGTCAGGGTGATCTTCGGAACGGGAAAATATGACGATATTGAAGGAAGTAACAGCGACAAGGGCGATGCCGCCCGGATGTCGCTCTACAACATGGGCGACACTGTTGACCTCTCCCAGAATTTGCCTTTATCACCGCCCGACTTTGGCGGTCAAATCGTCAACGGCTCCAACTTCTACTTATATGGCAAGCTCCTGTGTGATTCCACAGCCTTTGACAACAGATCTTGTATATGGAGGACTTCCACCGGTACCGCGGATTCCTGCGGATCTTCGTGCTGGGACTGCGTATTCGATTTGACTTTGCCGCCCGCTCCTTCCGGAAGTACGCTGCCCTCCCCCGGAGAAAGAGTAATAAACAAGGCGCTCATCGCCGGTGGTCTCGTGTTCATTACGACGTACATACCTCCGTCCAACGCGTGTAACTACGCGGGAAACAGCTACCTGTATATCTTTGACTACATGTGCTCCAACCCGGCGACAATCGATTTCAATAAGGTGCTTGAGGGGGCGACGCCACAACAGACGTTTAATTCCTCCGTTTCCGGGCAGACGCAGACCTACGGAGTGCAAGTGAGCCTGGGTTCCGGCATGGCGAGTATGCCGATTCTGGACACGTCAGGCCAAAACGTGATCATTCAGTTGAGCGATGCTTCGCTGCTCAAATTACCGGTTACCCTACCTATACAACGGACCCAGTCGAAGGGATGGGTAGAAAGGTAGAAAGCGGTAACACAGGCCATTGCCGCGTATGGAGCTGCGAAATCGGTTTCCAGGAATGATATCTCGATGAATCAAACCGTATACAAGAAATCTCACGTGATGGAGTTGACATCATGACACGTTCAAGACAACGAGGTTTCACACTCATTGAGCTGATGGTGGTTGTGGCAGTGCTGGGAACCATCGCTGTCATGACAGTAGGGCTCTATCGACAGGGATTGCTGAGAGAATCAGCCCGATCCAAGATCGCCAGGGGGCTTGTGAGTTCCTTGCACCTGGCGAGGGTTCGGGCGTTGAGCAATCTGGCCGTGGTTTCCATCACGAGCGGGACGTTTGACTCAGTGAATACCGCCATCATCTTCACGGCAGCCAACCATGGATTAAGCACTGGAGATTACGTCACGTTTACCGACCTGGATGTGCATGCAGCCATGAACGGCGGGGCATATTACGTGACCACGCTGGACGCAAATCGATTCCGATGCCTCCACTACACCACACTGGCAGGCAGCAACTCGAAAGGGGTGGCACGATGTCTCAACAGGGCCGGTAAGCTGGTGATATGGAAACGATCGAGCTTCGAGACCACATTTTCGACGCCAGCAGAGCGGGCTCAACAACAGGAAAGTGGAGAAAACTTCGTGTACGACGACACTCAGTTTCTCGTGTGGAACGGGCTGGACACATCAGCAACCCAGGCTGCGTCCTATTTCACGGTGTCCTTTTCCTCCCGCGGATTCGCGTCTGACACCGCGGGGTACCAGATCGTGGTGGGCACGAACCCTCCGACGACCGGTAAAGCGAAATATGTCACGATTTTTCCTTCAGGCAAGGTGCAACCAGGAACCTAAGCTCACAAGCCTGGAAAGGAACCCCCTATGATCCCAACGAGATTGTGTAGAGGCTTCACTTTGGTGGAACTCATGGTAGCCCTGGCCATTTTGAGCATTGGCATGGCCGGTGTCGGCACCATGCTCGTGGCTTCGTATCAGTCGGATAGATACAATCCGCGGATCAGACGCGCGGAGGCGATAAGCCTCAAGGTTTTCGAGAAATTCAAGTCGGGCAACCCCGGGGAGATCAGTTGGTCAGACCCCTGCGAGGCAAAATTGCCACCGAGCGGCAAGGCGGCGTACACCAACGAAACGTGCGTTGATACTACAAAGACAAACGGAACCTTCTATGTGACTTGGACATCGACGCCGCAAACTTCCGGATTGACGCAACTGGAGGTGGCAGTCTGGTGGGGAGGAAGGGACTGCAATTTCACGGACCCAAGTCACTGTATGCACAACTTCGCCATGACGAGTCTCTATCGTTGATTGCAGTTGTTGTTTGAGGGATTCACCATGAACAGACAGAAAGGCTTTACGCTGGTTGAGACCATGGTCGGTCTTGTGATTCTCGCGATCGCGATCACAGGATCGCTTTCGTTTTTCATTTTCCAGAGTCGGTCAGGATTTGTCTCCTCACGGCTGAAGACTACAGACGAGGAACTGTTTTTCACCCGGACTCTGATCACCCGCGATGTGTGCCAGGCGGGGTTCGGCGTGGCCACTCACCCGGAACTCGCTGTGTATGTCGTGGACGGGGGAACTTCAGCTCCAGATCAATTGTACCTCAATTACACCGGGCATCTGACCATGGAAGAAGGTTCGCAGGTGAAGAGCGCCTCGTTGATGGACGCGCTCAAACGGAACAGCGTGTACTATGAATCCGGTAGCAATTTTCAAGGATTTCTGAGAGTCCAGACCGCTGGGGCAGCTTCATTGACGCTCTCTGCGATTCCAAAAATCGCAGCAACCACAAAATTCTCCGACATCGCGGCATTTATCACGAATGCAGCGGGAGTGGTAGGAGCGGTGGACGTGAACGTAAATCTTTCCACAGGAACCGATGGCCCTATCGAAGGAACACAGAACTGGATTTTTCCCTTGGCCTCAAGCATCACAGGCAGCTCAAGCACCCCTACGTATGCGGCTCCCGGCGTTTCCTACAAATTGGTGAAAGCGTCCGTACCGGGAACCGGCGGAGAAACCATAGGGGGCCTGTGGCGCAACCGAGGGGCAGAGACCAGTCCGTATGGGGCCCCTCTCTTCGGAGGCACTCCTTATCTTGACGTGACCGACTTTCGGGTAAGGTGCCAGTTCAGCAACGGATCATGGGCCATGACGAATACATCTGCCGCAACCCTCAGGTTGGTCGAAATGACCATCTCGTACCGAACGAGAGGCAGGAGCAACATTTGGAATGCGGTCCAGACTCAGGTTTTCACCGCCTCTCCGCGCACTCTTGCGTATCAATAATGACTTTGTCGGAAAATGGAGGCAGGACGATGACCAAACGGAACGACGAGAGAGGGGTTGCCGTAGCCCTGGTAATGCTCGTGCTCGCGTTGGTGACCCTGGCCGCGACAGGCCTGGTGTTGCAGAGCCGAATGGATACCAAATACAACAGAGCGCTCGGCAACTACGACAAGATGTTTAACCTTGCAGACGCCGGCGCAGTCAGGGCGTTTTATCAGATTCAGCTCACCGAGTCGGTGGGTTTTACCGGAGAATCGGTATACACCACGGTTGAGACCGGCGCTCCTCCCACCATGGGGCAATGGCAGGCCAAGATAGCGATCAAGGGATATAGCACGGATCCTCAGGACACGCCTGGCTGGGAACTGGGCCAGGATTCGGGATATCACGTACAGGTACCTGGATTGGTGAAGGAAGCGGTACCCGGTCCGCGGTCAGCTCACTCGCACAAGCTCTTGTCGACGTCGCTGCCATAAAGATGGCGAGAAACTGAACTACCACGTGGGGGGTGACTTCACGGGCTCGGTGGCTTAGCGACAGGAGGACCGTGGCATGAACTCACGGCTCGTGAGGTTGGTGACGCGAGCGTGCCGGGCTATTGGTCTCTCCTGACAAATACAAGGTTTCCGGATGCCTGGGATGAGTTTTAGAGTTAAATTGTACGGCCACATGGGACGCGATGACCAAGCGTTTGCAAAGAAGCTGTCAGTAGTGCTGGCTGTCGACGAATCAGCAGCCCAGCTTTTGCTGCAGAGCGTTCCCATGGTAGTGAAGGAGGGGCTGGGAGAAGCCCAAGCGAACTCTCTTTGCCAACTCCTCACCGCAATTGGAGCTCTGTGCCTTGCAGAGCCGATGGCACATCATGCCGCGACCTCTCCGCCTCCCACGAACCAAATCGCGTGGTCGCAGCGAGAAAAGGAATCAGACGGGCCAAAGACCACGGAAAGACGTTTCTCGATACCGTGGGCCACTGTCCTTGCCTGCGCTTTGGGCCTAGGACTGGTCCTCGTCGTTCTATCCGTCCGGTCGTCGTACACTCACCTGAGCGACACATTCAGGCCGACCTCTCGTGTCTCCGAGCCTGAAAAGGGCAAAAAGACAGCTGAGCTGCCTCGCGCTCACACGGCCATGGCCCTCCAAAAGCTGTACGCTGAAATCCAAACGGTGGAACGCAACCTCGCACATCTCAGATTTATCGCGGAGCTAAGAGAACGGGAATTGCATGCTGTCGCAGGAGCTTACCGGACAGATCGCAATGTGGTTCGGCAACGGAGAATTCTGTGGGAAAGGGCTCGTGCCGACTTTGACGGGGAAATGAAGAAACTTAGGGAGCTTAGAGCAGAGATTACAAAGATTGAACGTGAACAATCCCCATGAAGCCAGTCGCTGAGGGGGGGGGAGAATACCGCAGTGCCAAGCATTCTGATCATTGAAGACGAACCCATCGTGGCAGCGGGTATTGCCGGGGCTCTGAAAGATCTCGGTTATGAAGTGGTACGTACGGTTACCAAAGGTGAAGAAGCGGTGCGAGCAGCCGAAGAGACCAAGCCTGACCTCATTCTCATGGACATCAAGCTGGCAGGAGAGATGGACGGGATACAGGCTGCCGAGCAGATTCGCTCTCGCATGGACATTCCTGTGGTCTACCTTACCGCGTATGCAGAGAAGGATGTTCTGGAGAGAGCCAAGAAGACCGGGCCTTATGGGTTTCTCAGCAAGCCTGTTGGCTTGTCGGAACTCTGCAGCACGATAGAGATAGCATTTTACAGGCATAGGGCGGACAAGAGGCTCAGAGACGGCGAAAAACTCTCTAGAGCATTGGTCGAAACCACGGGGACCGGCTATGTCATTGTCGATGAAGAAGGCAGAGTATTAGAGGCCAACGCCGAATACCTGAGGTTATCCGCTCATACGAGCCTTGACGAGATACGAGGCCGATCTGTGACGGAATGGACTGCCGAACACGACAGAGACCGAAATGCGGATGCGGTCAGGAAGTGTTTTCATCATGGGTTCGTGAGAAATCTCGAAATCGATTACGTTGACAAGAACGGAACTATTACGCCCACAGAAATTAATGCCACCGTCGTAAAGATGAGCGGCGTCACCTGTATTGTGGCGCAGTGCCGGGAAACCACAGAACGGAAACAGGTGGAAGTCGCGCTAAGGGAAAGCGAGGATCGCTTTAGAAGCCTTATCGAACAAGCGGCGGATGCCATCTTCGTCCACGATTTTGGGGGCAAAATCCTCGAAGTTAACCAACAAGCGTGTGCCTCTCTCGGCTACACCCGCAAAGAATTGCTTTCCATGTCGGTGAGCGATGTCGATCCTGACTCCATCCCCAGAAGAGATAGCAGGAAATTCTGGCGGAATCTTCCCGCAACCTTCGAGTCGAGGCTCAGGCGAAAAGACGGGGCCACCTTCCCCGTGGAAGTGCGGCTGGGCTCCATTGAGTATGGGAACACGAGAGTGGTATTGGGAGTGGCTCGTGATCTCACAGACCGCAAGAAGGCAGAAGAGCGACTCAGGGAAAGTGAGAAGAAATACCGTCGGCTCCATGAGACCATGCGGGATGCCTTTGTCATTGTAGACATGACTGGCCGCATTCAGGATACAAATCAGGCATATCAGGAAATGCTCGGCTACTCCGGACAGGAGCTGCGCAGGTTGACCTACCGAGATCTTACTCCTCGGGAATGGCACGCCTTTGAGAGCCGTATCGTTGAAGAGCAAATCCTGGTGAGGGGCTATTCAGACGTGTATCAAAAGGAATATCGGAGGAAAGACGGCACCATCTTTCCTGTTGAATTGAGGACGTCTTTGGTACGCGATAAGTCCGGTCGTCCTTACGCCATGTGGGCCATAGTACGAGACATCACAGAACAAAGACGTGCGCAGAAACAATTGCTTGAGGCCAAAAGTGAAGCTGAACGGGCCAATCGAGCCAAGAGTGAATTTCTCGCGAACATGAGTCACGAACTACGCACGCCCCTGAATTCTATCATCGGCTTTGCGGAAATCCTTGAGGATCAGCTTTTTGGTCCTCTCAACGAGACTCAATCGAGTCATGTGAGGCACATCGTCGAAAGCGGTCATCATCTCCTTCAATTGGTGGGTGACATTCTCGATTTGTCAAAAATTGAATCAAGGGAGATGCGGTTAGACCTGTCCCACGTCTCTGTGCGCGATATGCTTGAAAGCAGCCTTTCTCTTATGCGAGACCAAGCCTTGAATCAGGACACTCCCATGGAATTGAGAGTCGCCCCGGAGATCAACGAAATGACGGTCCTGGCCGATGAAGTGAGGCTGAGACAGGTCATGTTCAATCTCCTTTCCAACGCGGTAAAGTTCACCCCCGAGACGGGTAACATACGGGTTGAGGCACGGACAGTTGACAGAGAGTTGATCATTAGCGTGTGCGACACCGGCATAGGAATCAATGAGTCAGACACTTCCCTCATCTTCAAAGCTTTTCAGCAAGCACACTCAACCCTGGCTCGGCAGCGCGAAGGAACGGGTCTCGGGTTGTCCTTGGCCAGAAATTTGGTTGAATTGCACGGAGGGCGAATCTGGGTTGAAAGCGACGGACCGGGCAAGGGCAGCACGTTCAGTTTTGCCATTCCCCTCACAGGGGACACGTGACAACCGGCAACTCCCTGTGGTGGGGGCGGCCATGAGACTCATTCTGGAAGCCGTTGCCGGAGTACCGCGTCAAAGGGTTACCTCATCCCCTTCTCCTGCTTACGACCTCTTTTTCCGTTCCATCCTTCTGAACACGATATGAAAGTGGGTTCCCCCGGTCGTCTCTCCGCGGATCTCTCCCCGAATCTGTTTCAGGAGAAGTTCCACCAAATGCAAGCCGAATGATTGGTTGAGCCCGGCTGCCGACGTGTCTTCAGTCATCCCTATGCCGTTGTCCGTAACACTGAGCGCGAACGCATCATCGTCCGTGGACCGAAGGGAAATTCTGATTTCTGCCGGACTTCCTGCAGGAAAAGTGTGTCTGAGTGCGTTTGAAACCAACTCGTTGGTGATAAGCCCTAAGGGGATGAGGGTGTCGATTTCCAACGAAAAATCCTCGACATCCAGCACGGGCCTCACCAGATGAGCCACATTTCCATGAGAATAAACGATGTCCTGCACCAAGTCTTCCAGGTACTCGCGGACCCTGATGTGCGCAAGGTTCTTGGAACGGAAGAGTTTCTCGTGTGCGAGGGCCATGGACCATATGCGGTTTTCCGCGTCTTTGAGGATTGCCTTGGATCCCGGGTCTTCAATGCGACTAGCCTGCATGTCGAGGAGGCTCGACATCACCTGAAGATTGTTCTTGACTCGGTGATGAATCTCCCCGATGAGGACTTCTTTTTCCTCCAGCAACTCCTCGAGTTGTCTTTGGACGGTCTTTCGGGCAGTGATGTCACGGGCTATAGCTCCCAAACCGATGACCTCTCCCCGCGGGTCCAACACCGGGAATTTTACCGTCTCGTAGAATTGACCGCCTCCTTGCTCGTTTCCGATGACTTCCTCGATGCGCAGGGACTTCCGTTCTCGAAGAAGCTGATCATCGTACGGGCTCTCCTGTTCTGCTATTTTTCCCGCAAAGGGCAGTGCGGTTTTCTTGCCGAGGATTTCCTCTCGGCCGAGTCCTACCGCTTTCTCAAACGCCTTGTTCACAATCTTATAATTGGCTTTTGCGTCTTTGAAGTACACCATGTCCGGCGTCGCGTCCAGCAGGGCGTTGAGGCTTGCTACGGTTTCGTGCAACGCAACTTGGGCTCGCTTGAGTTCAGTAACGTCCTGGCAAGCAACCTGGCACTGGGTAGTCTGTCCGTAGGTATGGATGAAAGCGGCACTAAGAATGCAATTTCTCAGTTCGCCGTTCTTGGTGCGTGCGTCCCACTCGAGGTTGCTCACGTATCCTCTTCCCTCCCTGTCCAGCTCCCAGGGGAGGTCGGTGCTTGGATGACCGCAGAGATCGGCAAATCGTAAGTGAGCGACATCCTCTCTGGCGTACCCCACAAGCTCCAAAAAGGATTGGTTCACCTCAACGAACCGGCCGTCACGGGCCACGATTGCCACGGGTTGTTGAGATTGTTCAAAGAGGGCTCGGAACTTTTCTTCACTGTCCTTAAGGGTTTTCTCCATGGTCTTTCGACCGGTGATATCCAAACCGACCCCCACGAGTCTTAATGCCCTGCCTGTTTCGTCACGGTCAACGACCTTGCCTCTCGCCAAAATCCATATCCATTCTCCGGATTTGCAGCGAAGCCGATGCTCACTCTCGTAGAAGGCGGTCTTGCCAATCAGATGCGCCTTGTAAGCCTCCAGGACGTGGGATAAATCATCCGGATGAATAAGCGCTCGCCACGAATCGATCGTAGGGTCGATTTCCTTATTCTCGTATCCCAGCTGGCCCGCTGCAAAATCATTACATACCACCCGTTTGGTAAGGAGATCGTGATCCCACAACCCGAGTTCAGCACCCCAGACGGCCAGCTCCAAACGCTGCTCGCTCTCGCTCAGCCGCCTTTCGGCCTGTCGATGTTCGGTCACGTCTTCGACGATGCCTATGATTCCCTGCCATGATCTCCCCTCGGACAAGAACGGGATAAACCAGGATCTCACGGCCAACGTTGGTTCGGAGGTCGCAAACAAGCGGTCCCCGACGTAATGCCCCACATGGCCGCTCAACGGCAAGTCCACCAGAGCTGAGCGGGCTTCTTGGCTCACAAGCCCATCCATCCTGGTGCCGATGATCTCCTCTTTCGGCCTGCCGACGAATCGAGCAAAATGCTCGTTACATGAGGAAAGTACTCCGTTGCCATCAAGGAAACAGATCCCGAGAGGAGTCTTTTCGACCATCACCTGAAACCTGGTTTCAGACTCGTGCAGGGCTTGTTCCGTCTTTTTCTGACTTTCTCGCGCCCTGGCAGCAAAGACGCCAAACAAGAAAAATGCTATTGCCACGACTGATCGGTCAAACAGGGCTTCCCCAGTGAGATCGAACAGAAACCATTTTTCGATAGGCCATTGACTGAACAGAGAAGAATCGATCAGAGCATCCAGTGCGGACAAGGCTACAAAGAAAAGAATCGCGAGGGTGGCATATTTTAGTTGGATTTTCATGACCCTGTCTCCGGGAAAGTTCAGGTTACCGCCGGCCTTTTTCATGGCACGAGTGCAATCATAGCGACGCACTCGCAAGCAGAAGACGAACTCTAGAAGGTGAAAACCCTGTTCATCGTCTGTCGTGAGGCTGCGCAGGACCCACATGACAGTTTGCGAAGTCCCATGATTCTGTTACTCGCCCATCTGCAGATGAGAAGAAACGGCCAGAATCAAGAGGAACTTTTGAAGTATGAGTAAGCGAAGCTGAGGACGAGGTCAAGAGGCAAGAACCGTGGTTTCAGGGAGGCGGTCTTCAGAGCATCGGGTGACAGGCCATTATGGTTTCTGATCGGGGATGTGCTGTGTGCGACCAAAACGGGTCAGGCAAAGATCTTATGCCAATGCGTTTCCAAGCGTGCAACGCAGGCGGCAAAGCTCTTTCGCCACGACCGGCCCGGCCTGACTGCGCTTCAGAGGCATGCCGCCCGCAGACCAAAGTCACTAACGTGATTGCGCATCGGTATGAAACAAGACGATCCACTGGCAGCGAGATGCAGTCTCGGATGCCCTCACATTTCTTGTCTGTGTGATTCTCCTGAGGTGTCGGCAGGTTCCGCTTCACTACGAGCGGCGCAGAGCCGTTGAATCTTCTTTCAGGGGTCCGCGTGCCCACCTTTCCCAAGTCTCTCCGAAACAATATCAAGGCGGGGTTCAGCGTCCTCATATCCCATCTTCTGCGCTTGACCGGCATCTGCCTCTCGTCACCTTCAAGGCATTTGGCAAGAGGCTCTATCGTGTGCCATTACCGAGCCTAAGTAGCACAAGAACCACCGCTCCGCGTGCTACAACCGCACCATAAGAAATGAGACCTGAGCCTGGACAAACCCTTTGTTTGCCACACGAGTTGTGCCATTCCCGCACGGTATGGCGCTTGGAGACGCGAAATCACACGTCCCGCGCGGGGGCATGCACCCATAACCTCTGGTAATCACCGCTTTCGTGTGCAGAGTAACTGCTCACGCACCGTGGCACGAATGCTGCAACCGACGAAACTTGGCCGAAAGTAGCCGCTTGACCCTTCTCCGGCCAGAGGAGTCGCTTATACCGATTTGCGTTCATCTGCCTAAGACCGTAGGGCTGTGGGCTCCTGAGCGCAGTGATGAGGCGTCTTTGTGGTTCATTCCTTATCTGTCGCGGCGAACCGTGACTATTCAGTGACTCCCCCTTCTGTTGACCAGCGCTCTCGCGAAGTTCCCGCTGTCTCAACGCGAAGAGAGGTGTTGAAAATTTGCAGACCCAATCTCACAAAAGCTACATCCTCAGGCTCGCAAATCAGCAGCAATGGTGCTTTGTGGCTGACGACTCCGTTCTACGTTTCCTGGAGAGCTTTGCGCGAGCAACAGAGCTGGGACCCGGAGCGCCAGACCTTGGTCGCCGAGTGTCGCTTACCCTCGTGCAAGAGGCTTCCGATCAACGGTCATCCCGGGCTGATCATGACGGCGCGGGGCGAGATGGCGGAGATGTCCAGCCCACGCAACTCGGCAACGGTCTAAGCAAAGACTCAGGAGGAGAAGTCTGTGACCAACCCGTGAGTCTCTCCGACATGAGTATGGGCAAGGACGCGGAATTCCGAATCCGTCTCTTGGGGAGAGGCATCGAAGACGCAGTATTAATCTGGCAACTGTTGGGGATCGTTTACGCGGGGGCCGAGGAGGAAGGGGGGCTTCTTTTGCATGGGGGAATCGCAGCTCGAGGTGACGAAGGCGTAGTGCTTTTGGGGCCGAGCGGTGCGGGAAAATCGACTTGTTTAGGGAGGATCCCGCCTCCATGGCGTGCTTTGTGCGATGATGAGGTCCTTGCGGTCAAGGACGGCTCGGCGAGTTACAGGCTTCACCCCTTTCCGACTTGGGGAGAATTGGTCTCGGGTAAGCAGGACTCAAGCTGGAAAGTCCAGGAACATGTGTCCCTCAAGGCGGTCTTCATTCTGGAACAATGCAAGCAGGGAGAAAGGGAGACAATCGAGCCTCTTGGAGCGGGGCTGGCTTCCGTGTACCTATTCCATAACTGTGAGTCCATGTGGATGCGCTATCCGCCAGTGCTGGAACAGGAAAGACGCCGCCTCATAAGGAGGCGACGATTTGAAAATTGCTGTACCTTGTCTCAGGCCGTACCGTGCTACCGTTTGAGGACGACTCTGGAGGGTCAATTTTGGGACGAGATGGCGAAAGTGCTGTGAGAGAATCGTGTTTGAGTAGATACTTATTTCAAGGCGCTCAGCAAGCGAGGAATATGATGAAAACCGTGGGCCTGCCAGAAAGGGCGGTCGCTCGCGGCGGAAGAGTCATGGGTTTGGGTAAGGGAGGCCGCTCCGCAGGCGGTCCTTCTGAGGAAAGGTCCGGCGTTGTACAGGGACACGCTCATGAAAGGGAACGAGTCTTGAGACCGAGAGTTATTTTGGCTTATTTCGCGGTCAGGCTCGGCACGCTGATTGACAGGCTTGCCCTCATGATTATGACACCCGATGACTTGGTAGCATTTACTCGGCGCCACTACCGGAAAACACAGGTTGTCGACGCGTGGTGCAGCGAGAGCAAAATGAGCGAAGGGCTTCATATTGGTGAGAAGAATCTTCTGGCAACCATACCCCGAAGGTCGGGGCGAGTGCTGGTGCTGGGAGCGGGCGGGGGCAGGGAGTCGATAGCCTTGGCTGCGAGGGGTTATGCAGTGACAGCCGTCGACTTCGTTCCCGAGATGGTGGTGAGAATGCAGGTCAACGCGGAAAAGATGGGGGTTCGCGTCTCTGCAAGGGTAGATGATTTTCTCAAGGCGGATTTCCCTGCTCAATCATATGAGGTCGTATGGCTTTGTGCCGGGACCTACTCGAGTATTCCCACCAGAGACCGGCGGATACGGTTCCTGAGAAAAGTGAGGGCAACCCTGGTGCCGGGTGGGCATTTCCTCTGCCAACTGATCTACCATCCTCAAGCCCATGTGGATTCCCACCTGGATCTCTTGGGAAAGGTTTTTGCCCATGTGACACGAGGAAATATCAGGTACGAAAAGGGTGATAGTCTTTCAGGAAAATGCGAATTTGTGCATTGCTTTGCATCGGAAATCGAGATAATCACAGAATTTGCAAGATCAGGGTTTGAGGTCTTGAGCCTTGTTGGTGACGCCCAAGAACCCTTCGCGGGGGCAGTGCTCTTGAACCCGGCACCGGCAATAGGGCAGTAAGGGCATAAATGGACAAGCGAAAGAAGCTCAAGTACCAAATCCCCAGGCTTGTGCCGTTGGACTCGGCAGCCGCCAGCGGAACCGGCCAATGCCAGACTGGATCAGCTGCCAATCAGTGTTTCAACGGAACCGCAGCAACGATACATTCCTGCAGTGCTGGGACTGGCGCATCGTGTTCCACTGGAACCCAGTATGTGGCAGGAGTCCTATTTCAACTTTTTAGCCGGTAATGTGAGGGCATGTCCCTCTTGCGCAGGATCACAGGCTGTGCCTCCTCAATCATTACAACCACCGGCAACTTCCAATCAGTACCAGTGAGGGTACGACAACTAGAGTTTGATCCTTTTGGTATCATCGGTCGGTCCGGGGCTGTGGGGCTCCTGAGCGCAGTGATCAGACGGCTTTGCGTCGTCCATGGCGAGGGAAATGCACAGCCCGCATCCTTGTGTCCTGTCATACACGAGAAAGCGCTTAGGTATCAACCGATTACGGAACCGGATCGGAGGAGAGTTTCGAGGTCATCCCAACACTTTTGTGAGATATGCGTTATTTCAAATCCCGAGTGCCATTCCCCTGTGATTGAATCCTCTTTGGTCCATTTACACTTAGCATCGAACCTTACAGGATCGATTTGAACGAACTTCACCGCGGGTATTATGAGCGTCTTGGCTTCACCGGTTTCTGGCTTGAATGCTCCTTGTCGCAATCCCCTTCTCTCCAAGGTTGAGCAGGGAACCCCTGATTCGGGGGTTTTTCAATTCGTATATAATTACCTCTACTGCCAGATGGTACCTGGCAACTTCGCGCACGTTCTCCACGAACACAGAGTCATAAGGTGATTGAGGCAAGCGGCGAAGGTCATCCACGGTAATGATGCTCGCGTCCATCATTCTCTGGAAAGCCCTCTGAAGTCCATGCGGAGATAAGGCATATTTCTTCATCATTTCTGAATCGCTCAGCCCAGTACGCAAGTCAGCCGCCATCTCATTGGCGTCGAGTTGCTGGATCATGATTGTGTCTTGATAGGCAGCGCACCGCTTGTCCATCTCAGACTGAGATATTGCATGGACTTCGAGGAGTTTCATGAAGAGCTTGTCGAGTCCTTTGCCGGACAAGCCATATTTCTCCATCATCTCCGAGTCAGTCATGCCCGCTCGAATATCGTTGACAGCCTCACCAGCCCTGATTCTAAGCTTTTTTGACATGGCGCCCACTACACAAGAGAAAAGGAATGTGGTTTCAGCATGTTGCGGCCCAGACCAGTAAACATCCTCGCTCACCCGTAATACATAGACTCCTTAAAAACCAAAAACGTCGAAGAATAGGCAAATAGGCTTCGCTTCAGCGTCTCAACGAAGAAGCGGGGAAACAAGTCCATATCCACATGCCTGGTTTGCCACGGCAATATCCAGATATTCGTCGATCAAGAAGGCCTGTATCGGAAGCGCCTGGATTACCTTCCCAGAAGTTGTGGACCAGATACCCCCCCTCTCTCGTTAAAACTGCCAGATGCGGTGATGTCACGGGTGAACAGCGATTTCAGCTCAATGGATTCCGTAGATTTGTACCCCATCCGTAAAGACAGCGGCCCTTCCCTCAATTCCTGAAAATAATCGGCACGTAAGAGTTTGCTGCTCATGAAGGGGGACGGAATTTCAGTCGCAATGCCCGAACGCGGAGCCTCAAACCAGGCGATCTGCTTTCGGAGCTCTTCCATGTCCTTGAGAAGCTCCTCTTTAGACTTGGCATCGTCTCCCATGGCGGCTCCCTGTAGCTTATGGGGTCAGGTACGCACCTCAGTCCACTTGAGCTCTCAATCGGCGCAAACACCGGAAATCAAGCTGCAAAAACAGTGCCACTCCACCAAAGGGGTCCTGTGTGAATGAAAACCTTATTCAGAAGGGGCTATTGCCTGGCAAAACTGCGTGAGCGGCCAGCCGGGGTCGTGCCTCAAGGCTCCACAGTGTGCGGAAGTAGCACGAGGAAATTGAGCGCGAGAACCTTGTCGGCATTTACTGGGCAGTTCTCAATGTGCGGAGGTAGCACAAGCACGAGCGACTTGTGAGTCATTGGAGATGTACGCCATGCCGGGCACCCTCAACATGCCTGTTCCCCACATGTGCGGGGATGAACCTTTCCTGGACGAACCCCGCCGCTCATCGTGGGAGACTCCACCTCTACTGGAGGAAGACCACATACGAAGAGCAGGAACAAGAAAGAGACGATCCGCGTGTCCCGGTTTCCGGAGGCTCATCTGCAAAGATGATGTCTGGCTTGTTCATCAGGCGCGTGTGATGGCGACCCGCTGTGGTTGACCACCGGAGGGCTGTGCCGGAAGGTGATGCCACGATCATCCAATCCTACGAGGTCCAGGTTCTCTTTGGCGGCTTTGTGTCGGCAGGCTGTGCATTTGTCCGCGTAAACGAGCGGCAGTTCGCCGTTGCGCTGAGCCCGGTCCAGGCGAATCCTGTTGGCTGGTTGCAAACCTCACCGAGAGCCCCGGCCAGGGTCTTGCGGCTCCTTTTTCCCCTGGCTGCCCGAGAAAACACTTGACTTGTCACAGGACAGCATAGTACGTATTTAGATAAAGTGCCACGAAATGCGTCGAAGTGGGAGATTTATGCTACTCAAGCCGTTCAGTAAGTCATGCCCCGCATGCCACTGGACTATCGGCAAGTCTTCCTTGCGAGACTGAAGCAAGAAACCTCGGCTTCCGTTGCAGCGGAAGCCGGGGTCGGCGGGAATGGAATGAGGGTTCCCGTTTCTCGCCATTATCACTTGCTCCTGATTTCCCGTCAAGCACAAGCGAGCGGTCAGCGAGAGGACGGCCATGATACCGTGGTGCACCTCGCACCAGACGTACGTGTTCCTCGCTATGACGTCATTTCATGAGCTTCCCTGAAGGGAGAAGTGTGTCATGGTGCGTATTGCCCTGATGTTCGGTTTCCTCATGGTATTTCTCGGCACGGGCATACCTGCCTTGTGCCAGGATATACGAGGCCCTCAGCCCCCATATCGTTCCGGTATCCACCCCTGCGGTCCACAGCTTCCTCCACGACCCGTTCCACCTGTCGCGCGGAGTGTGAATGTGACCGTTCCCTTGCCCCAGGCACCAAGGTTCTGTGCTCCGCCTGCTTGTACACCGCGGTACTGCTGTCCTCCTGCCGGGCCTCCGGCTCCCTCGCGACCCATGCCTGTGAGAGTGGATATTGCGGTGCGCCCCGAAGCATGCGATCAGCGTCACCCCGTGCCCGTGGTGTACCGCGACCCCGGTTTTCTGGGACCGATTATCTGCCACTCCGTCGGACTGGTGGGTGCGGCAGTTTCTGCGCCTTTCCGGATCCTGGAGATGCTTTGCCCGGTCCCGGCCAAGCCTTGTCCACCTCGGTGCGGTCCCGCTCCACGGCCTGGTACCTGCAGCTATCAGCATCAAAATCCTTCGTTCGTGCCCAAGTGCCCAGTGCCTTGCACTCAGCCGGCACCTCCCTGCAGGCCGGGACTTGCCTGCGCTCCTCCTGGGCCGTCTGTTGCTCCCTTGCCTCCCGGTGTGTCTCTGCCCCCATGCGGCCCATTCATGCCTCCCGCGATGGTGGAACGTGATGAGGAGCCACCCTGCGCGCCCCAGGGCCTCATCGGCGGGCTGATACGTCTGCCGTCCACACTCGTGGAAAGAGGCCGTTTGGTGCATGACATGGGCTCTGCACCGGCAGGGCTGAGGCCTTGTGCCAGATAACGTTCTTCCCACTCAAGTGAGCATAGTTTTGCGATGGAGTGCGGCAGGTTTCTGCTGCTTGGAGTCGGAGTTATGCATGTGGTGACTTTTCAATACAAAAGGTGTCTCAGCGTGGTTTTTGCGACGGTTGCTTTGCTCGCCATCGCCGATTTTCGTGCTATGGCTCAGAGTACCCGAAACTCCCCAACAGCTGGAGAGGGTCGAGGTCGAGCCTCCTGCTCGCCGTGCGGCATCCGGCGCCGGAAGAGGTCAGGGCTTTGATTATGATCGACCCATTCCCTCGGGCCAGGCTCAGTCAGACTTCCCCTTAACGCCGAGCGAAGTGGTTTCCCCCACCCGCGAAGTGGCAAATATCGCAACCGTACCCTCAGCTATTAGTGTGGTGGAAAACAAGGGAATTACGGCTCAGGGAAAAACCGGCATCGGAGACATGGTACCAGGAGTACCCGGCACTTGGGCCTCGGGGTATGGGGGCAACGCTCTCAACTCGCAGATCAGCATGCGTGGATTTTCCCAGACGCCGGCAGTAGCCAACCGCGTGGCGATCCTGCTGGACGGGAGAAATATGGAAATTCCGAGGAGCGAGGCGAATACGGGTTTCTTGTTTCCGGAAATCATAGACCGTATTGAAGTGATGAGAGGCGATGGTACTGTCCAGTTTGGAAATAAGGCCATTGGTGGTTCGCTCAACATCCTGTTGAAAAAGCCAAGGCAGAATCCCGGCGTCTACTTTGGTGGCGAAGGCGGATCGTGGCGGACTCAGAGAGAGTGGGCCGCGGTCAATACAGTCAAGGGGCCGCTTGCCGCGGGGATCTTTCTCGGAAACTACAGTCAGGAAGGCTTTCGTCTTTTTGGGGGAAACGGCCGGGATGAGGAATTCATCGGCAGACCCGGCCCGTGGGAACTGGTGAACATGATCGGAAACGTAAATTGGAAGATCACCCCACGGGTCATTTTCGACCTGTCCTACATGTGGACTAAACAGCGATCGCACAATCCCAATTTTATCACACTGGATCAGTGGAGCCGGAGGGACACGAGAAACGTCGATGAAACGCGTACCAATGGCGGCCCGGAGGAGCGCTGGGATGCCATGACCATCGGTCAGCTCCTGTATGAGGGGGAACGTCTCGGAACCCTCGTGTTGACCGCGAGTTACCGGACCTATGACACACAGAATCTCTCCTACTTATTCAATACCTGGGATTATTTCGGCCGCAACGCTTCTTACACGAGGTGGTTGGATTCAGGGATCTCCGCGAAGTATTCCCGAACCGACTCGTACGAATTCGTGCGCAATGTGATGACCCTGGGATGGGATCTGTATGACGGTCGTTATGGGAGGGAAGTCAAGGCTGTCTCGAAGACCGGGACCACCGTGGGTACTCTTCAGCATAGCAATGAAACCTCCGCCTACCGTGGATCTCTGGGGTACTACGTCATCAATCAGACTTTCTTCTGGGACCGAATCGTCCTCGGTCTCGGCCACCGCGTAGAAACCTACGATTTCAAGGATCTCTTTTACCGCAGCTCGTCCGGTGTTTTTAGAAGCGGCTATCCAGGTTGGAACAAGAGTGCCTCCCAGTACAGCGTCAACGTGATTTATGACAAGCAACTGGGCTCGAACCTCTATTACAAGCACGCCAGGACCTTTCGCTTTGCAACGCTCACGGATATGGTGAATACGGGAACTACTCATCCGGTACCCATTTACAACCTCCAGCCCGAAGAAGGGACTTTGGAAGAGTGGGGCCTGCGTCACTGGTTCACCCCCCACATCTACTTCGCGGCAATCTATTACAGGCTCGACATGGACAACGAAATCCTGGGCGAATGGGATGTTACCCTTACGCCTAAACCGGCGAGGTGGAATGCCAACGTTCCCCAGGTGTCTCATGAGGGAGTCGAACTGGAAACCATGATCAGGCTCACCCCTCGATGGACTGTCGCAGGCAACTACACCAGGCAAAAGGTGATCTATCGATCCGGCAATCTTTACACGAGCCCGACGTACGGTACCGTGGGACGGAAGGCTGACGGGTGGGTGACGAACAACCCTGCGCAGATGTGCAACTTGACCCTCAGCTATGACCACGCGGAATGGGGATTCTCCGCTGCCATCACGGGTCGCTATTTCGGAAGGCGTTTTTTTCAGGGAGACGATCTCAATATCCTCCAGGATATGGAAGAGGTGAAACTTGGAGACTTTGCTCTTTCTCAGACCGTGTGTGACGGCATGACCACCGTGTACTTCGGGATAAACAATTTCAGCGACGAGCAATACGCGTTCAACGCTTACTGGGACTACTCTTCATCCGGGGCCTCCGCGTACAAAGCTTTCGAGTTTTGGCCCGACGCGGGCAGGACCTATTACATGGGAGTCAGGACGACTATGGACTTTGACCGTATGAAACTTCCCACAACGGCTGACATGCAACGTATGCAACGAAGGCTGTATGGGGCCGCTGAAGAAGGGTTCGGGAGCCTTGCCGCTGCCCGCGGATGGCTCAGAGGAAGATTACCATTCTAAGTGCGCGGTTTGACCAAGACCGGAGCGTGGAACGAGCAAAAAGTTCTGCTTTGAGGAAACACTATGAAGAAACCGTGGTCATCAGTCTTAATGGGCATAATATTTGCTGTGGGATTGCTTTTCCCTCACCTCTGCGTTGGTACGGAACTGCCGAAATGCTCAATCCCGGGACAGCACGCGTCATGCAGCGGCAGGAGCAGCTCTTCGTCCCCCAGCTGCGGCATCGAAATCACCTGCACCGACAAACCGGTCCAGCTCGGGTATTCCGACGGAGCGTGTTTTCGCGCTTCTTGTCCCGGCATATGGGCTTTAATGCACAAACGGGTGGATCAGGCGTCATTCCGGCGTCGGTACCTCTCTTATCGCCATTATACTTTTACCGGGACCTGGGAACTCAAAGACCAGGGCATCATCGAATCCGGTCCGGTTCAGTCTAGAGAGCTGTTTCTCGTGCTACCCGACGATCTCATCGAACTCAAACTCCGGCATCCGGACATGAATGCGGCCATAGAAGTCACGAATCTCGGGTATGTCAAAAAAGGCAGCGTTGAGGAACTCAAGAAATGGCTGGCGTACAATATCTATCTTGAGAGGCCGGTTTTCCGGACCGCCGAATCAGACTCAGTGAATAATCAGGCGGCAGCTCCAGGGTACCCGGGATCGCCCTCCGGGTATGCGGACAGGATCTTTGGCCCTCTCAATTACCTGGGGCGGGTCTTGGGATTGCCATGGTTCTAGGGGGCTGTTGCGTGACGCAATGCTTTCCTGAAAACGTGGTACAATGGCGTCGTTTCCCGCGAAATTTGGCAGCGGTCCCCACGAAGAAACGTTCTGTGTCAGGCTCCTGAGAGGCGTGTACTACCGATTCGCTTTCCCACGAGTAAGATCCCCAGCCTGAAGTTGCAACCAAGTGACAAGTTCAGGAGCGAATCGGTATAATGAGACGGTGCAAACCCGGTAGACAAGCAAGAGCTTGATGGGATAGTTTGGGCGAAGTTTTGCTGCGGGTCGTAAGCCTTGGGAGACCTTTGCATGAAAAGAATCGCGTTCGGTTGCTTCTTCATCCTTATCCCGCTCTTCCTTTACGTTATGCAGGCCCATTATTGGGACCGGCCACCGGAAACCAGGTACGTGACGGCCCCAGTGGAAAAAGGCTCCATACGCGCGGGGATTACCTCGACCGGCACTATCAAGCCTCTTGTCGAGGTACAGGTGGGCAGCCAATTGTCAGGCACAGTCAAAGAGCTCTACGCTGATTTCGAGTCTCACGTACGCAAGGGACAACTCATTGCCCTGATTGACCCAGCCACTTACAAGACTGAATTGGATGAGGCTCGGGCAGATCTGATAGCAGCCAAAGCCGCTCTCAACCAAGCCCAGGTCACCTGCGAGGACGAACGGCGAACCCTTGCCCGCAAAGAGACCTTGATTGCCAACAACTCCATATCGCAAAGCGACTTTGACGCTGCCAAAACACGCGCGGACCGTGCAGAAGCACAGATTCTCCTCGAAGAGGGGCGCATTAAGCAACAGGAGGCGAAACTCCGCAAGGCTGAGGTTCAACTGGAATACACAAGGATCGTTGCTCCTGTCAACGGTGTGGTCACCGTTCGTAGCGTGGATGTGGGCCAGACGGTGGCAGCAAGCTTTCAAGCTCCGGTCTTGTTCAAGATCGCGGAAGACCTCACGAGGATGCAGGTCCATGCAAGCGTGGATGAAGCGGATATCGGTCGCGTCGAACCGGGAAAAGAGGCAACCTTCACGGTACCGGCTTTTCCTGAAGAGCAGTTCTCAGGAACGGTCAAACAAGTGCGCAACGACCCCAAGGTAGAACAAAACGTCGTTACCTACACCGTGGTGCTCGATGTAGACAACAAGTCTCTCAAGCTCAGGCCCGGCATGACTGCAAGTGTGACGATTCTCCTCACCGAGGAGCACGAAGCGCTCTTAGTACCCGAAGCGGCTCTCCGATTTAAGCCTGCGTCTGCGCTCAGGCATCGCAAAGACCATGTCTCGCCGAGAACCGCGACTGCAGCAAAATGCTCGCGAGCTCGAAAAGCCGATCCCACGGTGTGGAAGCTCGACAATGGGCAGGTGCCCGTGCCGGTGAAAGTGCGGGTAGGGATTCAAGGCAGTGATAAGGTTCAAATCTTCTCGCAGGAAATCAAGCAGGGCGACCGGGTGATTGTACAAGCCACGAGGAGTAAAGCTGCGGTAAAGCGCCTGAAGGGACTGCGTTTCTAAGGTTACTCCGACGCGGTCTTTTTCTTGACCATCTCAACCAGGTAATCAGCTTTGAGTTCATCCATGGTGTAGTAGCTCGCGTTGAGTTCCTCCGCGAGGGGGACCGCGAGATCTGCCCTTATGAACTTGCTCTTGTCCTCTGTGTCCACGACGATGAAATCTGTTGAAGGGGTCTCGCACAGGACCTGAGCGATTCTCATGACTTCTTCCCTGGGGGATAAGCCTGACACTGAATGGTTTGCCCTCCCATCCGTGATGACAATAAGGAGGAAGCGTGTTTCAGGAGACTTTTTCGCGAATCGCTTGATCAGAGAGTGAGCCTCCATGAGGCCTGAGCTGAGCGGCGTCTTTCCGCCGGTGGGAATTTCCTGGAGTCTTCGCGAGGCATGTTCCACACTCGAGGTGGGCGCCAACACGATTTCAGCTTTGTCTTTCCTGAAGACCAGCAGAGCCACCTTGTCCCGCTTCTGATAACAGTCCATGAGGAGCGACTGGATGGCGCCTTTGGTTTCGATCATCCTCCTCTGAGCACCCATGGACCCGGAGCCGTCAACGGCAAATATGACCAGATGGCCGGTCTTCTTTTCCCTTTGTTTGTAACGCAAGTCTCGGTCCTGGATGACGAGCATTCCGTGTCGCCCGCGCACGTTTCTGATAGGGTGCGGCTGCTCGTATGGTGGCATCTATGGCTACGTCGTCCGGCGCGTGAAGAATGCTCCTGTACGTACCGTCCCCCCTTGTCTTTGGAACGAGTCTTGGTCCTGCGCCCGGAAGAGAGTCTTTTCAATCGGTCCTTGCTGAAACGGATCCGTTTGGTTTGGAACGTTTCGCCGGTGTCGAACACTTCATCCCTCAGGGCGGTCTCCCGCGGGGATATGTCCGCACTAAGGTCATCAGCATCATCGTGCGCAGAGGATTCGTCCTCACCAGTTTGGGAAGGTTCGTCACTCCGGGGCTGTTTTTCGTGGGGAGTATCGTCGGATTGAGGCGGTTGCTCGTTTCTCTTTTTCCTCATGGTCACGTGCATGAGGAGCCTCTTCCTCGGGAGGGAGCACATTGCGTCTCCGGTGGGCCAACACAAGCGGAGCTACGGTATCGACGTGGCTCGTGCTCGCTGGTGCTGTCACCGCGGTACGCTGCGTACGCCTTTGTCGCATAGAAGAGAAAAACCTCTGCCCTGTGCCCGGAAACCGCGTTCTCCAGACAGGTTTGGGCAATGTACTCCATTACGCTTTCAGGCACACGCACCTGCTTGAGGAATTCCGCGGAATTCATGACCCTGCTGCGAAGGGCATCATCTGCTGGCTCAAGGGGGCAGGCAAAGTCGAATTGGTTTGCCATCGCCCTTTTCACGACGAGAATCCGCTCGCTTTTCTCGCGGAGGCTTTCCCAAAGCACGCACATGCCGAAACGATCGAGGAAATGGGGAGAGATAAAACCCTCTTCGGGGTCCATGGTGGCAATGAGCATAAAGTCTGCATGATGCCGTGCGGAAAGGCCCTCCCGTTCCATCACGTTTTCTCTGCGTCCGCTGACTTCCAAAACCAGAGAAACAGACTCAGGAGAAAGGAGATTCACGTCGTCGATGAAGAGCACGCCGCAATGGGCTCGACTCAAGAGTCCCCTTTGGACGACTTTCCTCCCGGTGCTCATGGTTGCTTCAATATCTATGGTGCCCACGAGAGCATCTTCGGTCACATTGAGGGGCAGCGTAATGAAGGCAGTGCCATCCGGCAGCAATCTCGTGAACAAACGGACAATCGTGCTCTTACCGCTCCCCTTTTCACCCGCGAAAAGAACTCCGCCGCAACGCGGGTCGATCGCATTGAGGATGAGCGCCAGCCGCGCGTCCTGGTGACCGACAAAAACGCTGAATCCCATGATTACAAGCCTGCCAGTGCGGATTGGAGCTTCTCGGACTCCGTTCCTATCTCTTCAAACGGAAGCCTTTTCATTCGGTGCCGGAGAGCCAGCTGTGCAGCGTCCCCTATGTCATCAGCAGTGATCGACAAGTGGTTTCTCAGGGCTGCCAAAGCCTGGGCGGTTCTCATAATCACGATATCTCCTCGGTGACCGTCAAGACTGAGCGCTGCCGTGATTTCCACGATCCGGTCAAGGGTTTCATCCGGGAACTTGATTTTCTGAAGCCTTTGCTGCGCGTGTGTGATGTTCCGAGCGAGAGCCAGCTGCTCGCTATCCCACTGACGTACAAAAGTGTCGGGCTCAGCATCGAAAGCTGCTCGTCGTTTCAAGATCTCTTTGCGTGCCGCTCTCTCTTGGAGCGATGCAATCCGTACGCAAAGACCGAAGCGGTCGAGGAACTGGGGCCGGAGATCTCCCTCTTCGGGATTCATGGTGCCCACGAGGATGAAGCGAGCGGGATGCACGAAGGACACGCCTTCTCTCTCCACTGTATTGACACCCATGGCTGCCGCGTCCAAAAGGAGGTCCACAATATGGTCCTCCAGGAGGTTGACTTCGTCAACGTAGAGGAAATTTCGGTTTGCCTCCGCGAGGATTCCGGGCTCGAACTTCTTTTCTCCCTGTTTTATGGCATGCTCAATGTCGAGGCTCCCCACGAGCCGGTCCTCTGTGATGCCGAGAGGAAGCTCCACGACGCGCATCCTGCGCTTTTCATCGCGAAGATGGCCCTCCTCGGTCAATACGTCCCGACAGGAGCTGCAGAGAAACCCTTGGGGGTCGCAGTTGAACGAACAACCTTTGGCAACTCTCATCTGGGGGAGAAGTTCGGCAAGCGCCCTGACGGCAGTACCTCTTTGCGGTCCCCTTTTCACCCATGATAAGCACGCCACCGATGGTCGGATTTATCACGTTCAGTACGAGCGCGAGTTTCATCTGGTCCTGACCGACTATGGCAGCAAACGGGAATATGCTCATAACACTTGCTCCATCTTCCTTTTCCAACCCTGAACCTCTTCGGCGGTTACGATGTCGATGTTCCCTCCTTGGAAATCGCCTTTGACATCGCCCATCCGCTCTTCAATCCATCCTTCGATTTCCACATAGAGTTCCTTAAGAGCGGCTTTGACATCCGGTGCAGGGTTCCAGAGTCCTCTTTCTGCCGCCTCTATCAAGCGCCGTGCCATCTCTTCCAAAGCCCAAGGGTTGTTTTCCTCGAAGAATTTACGGTTTTCTTCGTTCATCATGAAGGTGCGCGCGATATCGTCGAATACCGAGTCGTCAACGGCTTTGGCCGTTGCTTGCCATCCATAGAAACGGCCTACACGTTTGCTGATCTCGCCCGCGCCCTTGTACCCGTGTTCTTTCATGCCCTCGATCCATTTTGGATTGAGCAGCTTTCCGCGGCCGATGCGCCGCATCTCCTCGGTGAGGGTTCGAATCGTCACGCGGTCCTGCTCACGAGTGTCTCCGTAATAGTTTGCAATGTTCTTGCCCGACAGCACCCGAGCGGCGTTAATCATGCCGCCGTGCGCGCCGAAATAACAGCAGCAGCCGGTGAGGTCGTATTCATCTGACACGGTCTTATTGAACGTCATATCTACGGTTTGGAGGTTCTCCCTGAGGCTCTTGTGAGCGGCCTCTCCGAATACTCCCTTCCCGTACGCATAACCGTTCCAGTAGAGGAATACGTCTGACAGGTCCTTTTCCGTCTTCCATGCAGATGCATATACGGCAAGCTGGGTTCCGGCCTGATATGTGCCCGGCATACTGGCAAAGATTCTGTACGTGGCGGCCCGCAGTGCCTCGGCATTCTCGGGTAACGCTCCGTTGAGCCTTTCCAGAGTGTGCTGACGCACATAGTTTTGGTCGACCGGCTCATTGAGGGTCGCCACCGTCTGGACAACCTCATCGAGCACGTCAATGGTCGATGCGAAGTTGTCTCGCGTGATCCCTGAAACCCGAATGGTAACGTCTATCCGTGGCCGGCCCAGTTCCTCCAGAGGAAGGACCTCAAATCCCTTGAGACGCCCGTTGTTGCGCCAGACAGGCTTTGCGCCGAGCAAGTACATGATCTGCGCCATGCCTTCCCCGTCAGCCCACATGATGTCCGTACACTGCCAATAAAACGCAATTGTTTCGGGATAGTGCCCCTCTTCATCCAGGTACTTTTCCAAGGTCTTGTCCGCAAGCTTCTTCCCGATTTCCCATGCGGAAGGCGTTGGCACACGCTGGGGGTCGAGGGAAAAGAAATTGCGCCCGGTGGGCAGGATGTCACCCCGACCGCGAGTGATCAGACCGGATGGGCCGGGCTCGATATAGCCCGCATCGAACCCATTGAGCAGCGCGCCCACTTCGTCAGTGTCCTGAATGCGGGATATTACGGACGCAATATCTTTTTCGAGTCGAGAGATGTGGGGCGCCAAGTCCACAGGTATGCGATAGCGCTCTTCCAATGAGGTCATGAGCGTGGGGCCGTCCAGGACCATCATGTTGCAGATTCTCTTGCATTCGTGGTCCGCGTGCTCTCGGAGCGTCTCTTCATCCCGCGTCTCCGTCTGTGCGATAAGCTTTGCCAGGAGCCATCTCAACGATCCTTCACCGGCGTCGAATCGGACGATGGAGTGGACGAAATCCCCCAGCTTTTCCCCCTCGGGAAGACGGCCGAAAATGTGCATGCCTTTGGGAATGTGCATCTCTTTGAGGACCTGCAACGCGTCATGGAGGTGCCGGACCTGCTCCGGGAAATTCTCGTGGGAGAGTTCCTTGCCGTCCAAGAGGTTGAGGTTCTTGGCCTGTGCCATGATCATATGCTGAATCGTGTGGGCTCGTGCAGGTTCCGTGGTGCGAAACCGTTCGTACTCGTCGACGAGCCGTGCCACTTGATCGAGGTCTCCGTAAAGCTCTCCCTTCACCATGACCGTCTGCATATGATCCACGAGCACGGCGTTGGTCCTGCGTTTGGCGATGGTTCCTTCAGGCGGATTATCTGCGTTGTAGATGTACAGGTGCGGCATGGTGTCGATGCCGATGTCCGGGAAACAACCTGACGAAAGACCTGTCGCCTTGCCCGGCAGGAATTCCAGATTGCCGTGAGTCCCCACGTGGACGATCACGTCGACGCCAAATTCTCGGGAGAGCCATTTGTAAGTAGCAATGTACTGATGTGGCGGCGGAACATCGGGGTCATGGAGGATTTTGCACACTTGGCCGTCACACTTGGCCCCTGCACACCCGCGTTTGGGCTGAACGCACACCACTGCATTTCCATATTGGATACCGGTCACGAGAATCTTGCCATCGGAGACCATGGCAGCAGGAATACCGTGCTTTTCCTCCCCTGGCGGATTGCCCCAGGCGTCGGTCATCCGCACTTTCACTGCTTCCGGCAACTCGTCGAACCACACCTCATATGTTTCTTTGGGGACCATCGCCAGGACTCCGCCCTTTTCCACTATATCTTCCACCGTGGTCCAGCGAAATTCGGAGATAGCCTTACGGTCCATGATAGTGTCGATCAAAACCTTACCGTCTCCCGGCGGCTCTACGGCATACCCCTCCTGTGCCAATCGTTTGAGCACATCGGCCACGCTTTCAAGGGTATCCAGATGAGCCCCTCCGCCTACGGTAGCCTCCACGGATGCACAGGGATTGTTATTAAGTATGAATGCCACCCGCTTCTCGCTGTTGGTTTTGTTTCTCAGCCCAACCCACCTTGCAACCCGTTCCGCAAAACGCACTACTCTGTCCTGAATGGCTTCATATGACTCCTCCTCAGGCCGGCTCACGTTGAGAGAAGCTCCGATAATCATGGGCTCGATCACACCCTCGAATTCGGGCATGGCGATGCTCCAGGCAACCTGCGTGCTGAGCCCGTTAGGGTCGTGCAGCCATTGCTCCGCGCTCTTGTAATACGACAGAACCGGACTGAATAACGGCACATTGAGGCGTTTCATGAGATCTACGCCTGAGGGTGCATCCGCGGGTTTCATCTCTCCGTGGCCGTTCCCGAGAAAGAACACCGTGAGCTTGATGACCCCGTCCACAATCGGTTTGCCGTCGCTCAAGAGGAACCGCTCAATGACCTCAACTCCTCCAAGATTGCCAAGACCCGGATCTTTCAGCGAATAGAAGAAGACAGGAATGACACCGATGCCCATGCCTTCAAAGGCAGCGACGAGCGACCGTTCCACGTCGACATTGTCAGTGGCCCATGCAGAGCGTGAATACAGCAGTCCCACGAATTGGTGCGGTAAGGTTCCGAGATAATGCGTGTACCAAGACAAGTACGCCGCGGTGTCTTGAAATACTTCAGGCCCGGCTGGATGAGAGATTCCCTGCCAGGGGACTTCTTCAGGTTCATTGAACGTGATGCTTTGATCGAAAAGGTGGTGCATGAGATAGCGCAGCATGTGCGACATGTTGTCAAAGCCGTTGTAGAGGATGTACCGATATGCCGTACCAACTATTTCGGGCGCGACAGATGAGAGTTCCCAGAACGAGGGGTCACTGCTCACCGATACGACCGGAATACGATCCCGCAACCCGCGAATCTCCGGCTCAAGCTCATCCCAGAATCCATCGTTTGTCCTATACAAGAGAATGAAGTCGGCCGAACGGAGCACTGCCTTCGCATCGTCGACAAGACCGGGAGTGGTGTTGAGCTGTTTGGTAGAAAAGGACGTCAGACGGATGCCAATTCCATGCGCCGCCTCTTTGATAAGCGGCAGATAGTTGGCCCACATAATCGTACAGATGTGCACGGTCACCTCCCGGATTATTCGCTGTAGTTGCGTATTAATCGCGAACCGAAAACGAAGAAGACCACCGCGTGTACCACCAGTACCGTCAGTGTCACGAGAGCTTCAGCGTCGAATGACGTGCGACGAATCACGACATAGGTGTGTGAGAGCGGCAGTATCCACACCACTACCTGGAGCGGCCATGGTATCCTCTGTACCGGGAAGAACGTCCCGTTGAAAAAGGCCATGGGCAGGATCAAAAACTTGTTGTACGCGGCGGTGTCTTCGTGTGATTTGGTAAGCTCATACCGATGCGCGATCACGTAAGTGACTTTGGGCTGCTGGCGGCATGCCTCTGAAGCGCAGTCAGGTCGGCCGTTCGGAGCGGAAGAGGTTTGCCGCCAGTGGTGCACGCTCGAAAACGCATCGGTATCAGTCACCTCTCTCATGAAGCGCCAAGCCTCGGCATGATGAACCTGAAACCGTTGACCGAACATACAGACACACCAATCTCATACACGCGGGAAAGGTTTTCCTCCGTGATGACCTCATGAGGCGGGCCCTGAGAGACCACGTGACCGTGGTTGATCATGACCACTCGGTCGCTGAAAAGCATCGCGAGGTTCGGGTCATGGATGGTCATCAACGCGGTGACGGATCTCTGCTGTACGATCTCTTTGACCTTGGTGAGAACAAGCACCTGATTCTTGAAATCAAGATGAGAAGTGGGCTCGTCGAGCAGCATCACAGGGGATTCCTGAGCCAGTGCCCGAGCGATGAGCACCAGTTGCCGCTCACCTCCGCTTATTCGCGTGTACGGCCTGTCCTTGAGACGCTCAATGCCAACCTGCTCAATCGCCTGTTCGGCCTTGCAATAATCGGTCTGCGAAGGAGTCGAGAACATCCCCAAATGGGGGGCCCTTCCCATGGTCACTGCTTCAAATACGGAATAGGCAAATGGCGGTTCGTGCTCCTGGGGAACAACCGCGACGATGCGAGCGATCGCACTACAGGGGGCACCCCGAATGCTCCGGCCTTGGTACATAACATCCCCACGCTGGGGTGCCCATAGGCCGGAAATGCACTTGAACAGCGTGGTCTTGCCCGAACCGTTGGGGCCCAGGACTGCGGTGAGCATCCCTGCTTCCGCGTCAAAGCTCACACTGTTGAGGACCCCGGCAAGGGCATGGGGGTGCCGATAGCATATGTCCCTCACGCCTATCATGTGCCCCAGCTCTCCTTTCCGCCTCTTTTCATGAGATAAATGAAGAACGGCGCTCCTGTGATCGCAGTGATGATGCCCACCGGCACGTCAAAGTCGGTGAGGCTCCGTGCTATGGTGTCCGCGAAGATCATGAATGATGCGCCGCCTGCCATGCTCAACGGAACGAGGCTCTTGTGGTCAGGTCCGGTCATCATTCTCACCAGATGGGGAACCATCAAACCGACCCAGCCAATAATGCCGCTGACAGACACGGCAACGCTCACCGCCAAAGACGATGCGGAAATAAAGATGAGCCTTTCTCGTTTCACATTTATTCCGAGGCTCCTCGCTTCTTCTTCACCCATGCTGAGCGCATTGAGCCGCCACCGCATGAGGAATACCGGCAGCAGCCCCGTGACGACACCAAGTCCGGCAATCTTGACGAGCCCCCAATCGGCCAGCAAGAAACTGCCCATCAACCAGAAGACAATCGTTTGAAGCTTATGAGGATCAACGAGAAATTTGACTATCGAGACCATGGCGGTGAAGAACGCCGAGATGATTACCCCTGACAGGATCAGAGGCAGCCGAGAAATCTCTCCTTGGGTTTTGGCGACAGTATACGTGAGCAATACCGCTGCCATGCCAAAGGCAAATGCCATGAACTGCAATGGGACGTGAGAGAAGAAGCCGATCGACAGCGCACACCCCACGGCAGCGCCCGCGGATATGCCGAGTATGAATGGGTCCACCAGGGGATTTCTGAAAATACCTTGCAAGGTGACACCGGAGCCCGAAAGAGCCACGCCGACAAGTCCTGCAAGGACGACCCGCGGTAGTCGGATGTCAAGGATGATAGCTTTTTCCGGCGAGTCGGGAACGCCAGGCCACTGCACAACTGCCTTCATCAAAATGTTGAGCACGCTTATGGGTGACACGTGGAAAGCCCCTATAAAGAGAGCGATCCACGCGGTAACCAGAGGCGAGATCAGGATGAGGAGCTGAATGAACGACTTACCTTTCAATCTGAGTTACCTTGCCGTATGAAATTCCGTAGATTGTCTGGAAGAAGTCCTCGAGGCTACGCTCCATCTTGATGTCCGCGAATTGCTCAGGATAGGTCTTCGCAGCCATCCACAGGACCATGGGCGCAATTCTTAGTGACCACGTGGACCACATCGGCGCCTTGAAAACCTTTCGGTTGCTCACTGCCTTGATTGAACGCCACTGCGGACCGTCGAGAATATTCTGGGCCGTGTATCCTGCATGCCCCCAGATGAAAATGACATCGGGATTCCACGCGATTATCTGCTCCATGGACACGTCGACACCCGTTTGCATGGTGCTCGACGCGGGATTGATCCCTCCGGCCAATTTCACGAGAGCCGCAGCCACTCCCAATCCGCATGCCACGGTGGTTGGCTTGCCGAGGAGAAAGAGAACCTTTTGTTTGCGCTCCCGCGGGATCCCGGACACTTTGTCTCGTACCAGTTGGAAGATGCTCTCCACCTTCGCAATACACATTTCCGCTCTGTCTTCTTTTCCGAAAATTCTGCCGTGAAGCCTTATCACTTCGTAGAGTTCAGAGATGCTCTCCGGAGACACCGCGATGACCTGCAAGCCCTTTGCTTCCATGAATTTGACGCTGTCCGGCCTAAAGATCCAGGTGATGACAATGTCGGGGTTCAGCTTGAGCAGCGCTTCAAGATTCATGTCCGAACCGGTCCCCGCGGACGGGATGGTCTTCTCAATGTCGGGTCTGGTTGCCCTCATCAGATCGTTGTCGTACGCATACCGCCCGATTCCCGCGACGCTGTCCCAAATGCCCAAGGCAGGAATGAGTTCATAGGTCTGGAAAATGACCGCTCGGCTGACAGGAACCGAAACCGTCACGTCCCTACCAAGCTTGTCAGTGCAAGTCACGGTTTCTGCCGTCACGATCCCATTGGCCAAGCACAGAGCTAGGGTAAGCGGTACGACAATTCCCATTCCGAATCGATTCATACTCACGGTCCTTCGGATACTCCCATGTCTCGTGGACAAATTCCGTTTGGGGCACAATACTTCATTTCGTATCCGCAGGGTAGCATTTTTACCAAAAGCGTGATACTTTTTTCCTGGAACCACCCTTATGAGGATCTCGTGCATGCTCAGCACTCTCATGAACGCACTCGGAATGGCGACAGGTGCACTGCGCATAAACGTCCTGAGGTCGCTCCTCACTGTGCTTGGCGTTGTCATCGGAGTGGGCGCGGTAATCGTGATGGTCGCTCTGGGAATGGGTGCGCGCGAGCTGATCGCCGAGCGGATTCGATCCATGGGAAGCAATCTGATTCTGGTACTCCCTGGGGCCAGTAAACAGGGTGGCGTGCACATGGGCTCAGGTACGGTTCATACTTTGACAGTGGGGGATTGCGAAGCGATTGCCAGGCACTGCCCATCGGTCAGCGTTGCTGCTCCGGTTTGGGGGCAGGTGACACAAGTGGTACAGGGGAATCGCAACTGGCGTCCTCGCGTATCCGGGGTAACTGGGGACTATTTCCGTGCAAGAGACTGGGAGGTGCAGTCAGGGAGACTTTTCCATATGCGGGAGGAGCGCGCCGGCTCCAAAGTCTGCGTAGTGGGAACCACCGTGAGGGAGAAACTCATGGGAGAAGAGGATCCCATCGGTAAGGATATCAGAATTCAGAATGTACCCTTTCTCGTCGTGGGAGTGCTTGACGCCAAAGGTCAGTCTCCGGGAGGAGAGGACCAGGACGATACGGTTTTTGTGCCTCTTGTCGCTTCTCATTCCCGGTTGTTCGGCACTCCCTTTAAGGACGAGGTTCGTGTCATCCTCGCGCGAGCCGCTTCAGAGGAGTCCATCCCGCAGGCCGAGGAGGAGATCTTCGAGCTGCTGGCAAAACGGCATCGGATAACAGCCGGAGCGGACAACGACTTCACGGTCAAAAGCCTCACCGATATGACACGCGCCTCGGAGGAATCGCTCAAAGTAATGACCACCCTGCTCGGCTCCATCGCTGCCATATCCCTGTTGGTGGGTGGCATTGGAGTCATGAACATCATGCTGGTGTCGGTGACGGAACGGACGCGTGAGATAGGTATCAGGATGGCAGTGGGAGCCAAAACGCCGGATATCCTGAGCCAGTTTATTGTGGAAGCGTGTGTGCTCACCACTCTTGGGGGAGTGGTGGGAATAGCCCTGGGCATAGGGGCGTCCTATGTCTTCGCACAGGCCAGCAACTGGCCGGTGCTCGTCAGTCCTGTAGCTGTTGCAGGAGCATTCGGCGTTTCTGCCGCGGTCGGCGTTTTCTTCGGTTTCTATCCGGCATTCAAGGCGTCGAGGCTCAATCCCATTGAGGCTTTGAGACACGAATGAATGTCGTCCCGACACCGCGGAGCCATGAAGGGCAACAGCGTGTGCCCCTTGGCAGAACCCCCGTGAGAATGGAGATCAGTGAGGTGACCGCCTGAACCACCAAAATAGACGAGTTGAGAATTAGCTCATAGGAACGTTGACGATCTGACTTCCTTTTCCCGGGGATCGCCACCGATCTCCCGGCAAGCTGCCGGATGGAGGATGGACTCCCTTGGAGATTGAGGCATTCGCACTTGGCAACACCTGGGTTCATACCCTTGACCCTCGGGTCAAGATCATCGTGACGTTCCTTTTTTCTTTTGCAGTGGCCGTAAATAGGCATGTACCCGACGCAGCGCTCAGCTTGGTGTTGCCCGTTGCGTTGATCGTCGCAGCAAGGCTGGACGTTACCAAGGTTTCTGGCAAGACTCGCTATTGTGAACGGCTTCATCGTATTCATCTGGTTCTTTCTCCCCTTCACGGTTCCCGGTCACACCATCTACACTCTAGGACCCCTGACCGTCCATAAAGAAGGTATCCTCGAGGCCTTACTGATCACCCTCAAATCGAACTCAATCCTTCTCATGGCCATCGCTCTCTTGGGCACGTCACAAATATTCACTCTGGCACATGGTTTGAGCCACATGTGGGTGCCTGATAAGCTGGTGCACTTATTCTTCTTCTGCTTCCGATACATTCATGTCATCCATGACGAATACCACCGCTTGATCAACGCCATGAAGATCCGGGCTTTCAAACCCAAGACCGACATGCATACCTATCGTGCGTATGCCTACCTTGTCGGCATGCTTTTGGTGCGGAGCTTCGACCGATCCAGGCGAATCCTTCAGGCAATGAAATGCCGCGGGTTCACCGGCAAATTCTATCTTCTGCATAACTATCAGATGAAGGGCCATGACTATGCCTTGGCAGGAACGAGCATAGCGTTTTCCGTTCTGCTTTGGGCAGCGGGATGATCTCGGCGTGAGAGAGGTGGGATTCCGGTCGATGAACCATCGCGGGGCCATGGGAGATGAGTGGTAGCTGATTCCCCGTACCCTCTGAAAAGACCCCGAAGTGGAGATCGGAGGCAGCGATCCGGACAGGCTATGAATCTTCTGAGCCGGGTTGGGCTCCGCTTACCGGAAAAAGCGAGTAGATATAAGTCTCTGAACTGACATTCCGCATAAGTTCGAATGCATTTTGGCCCATTTTTTAGTGACGTTTCCTGATGCGTCGTTTTTGCGGATAGGACCTGACGAGACAGTCAGGTGTCAGCTCCAGCAGTTTCACGCATTGGAGTTGAATCTCCTCAAAAGGCCGTGCAAGCCGTCTGCCCATTGACGAGACGAGGATGAACACTCCGATAAATGTGGTGGTCATCATCAGGGAGGCAGGACGAGACGATGCTCCAGCCGAAACAACGCACTCCTCCCCGACAGCGCATCCAAAATCAGCGCACGCACTACCGTGCCGGGGCTCTTTTCCATCTGACAGTCAAACAGGCGGCCGATCTCTTCAACCAGCCCGATCCGTGCGGCATAAGCCGATACGATCGGGAGACAACCTGTACTGGAAATCTGAATATCTTCTTGCTCGCCACCCATGGGGACCCTCCCCAAAAAGGTCCCCCGTCCGTAGCATAAAACCGCGTCTGGTACAAATCTTGGAAGATCGGCTAGTTACAAGAGCCTATTTCGTCAGATCTCGCCTCTATCTATGCGGAACGCGAGTCTGAACAAAGATGCGAAGTCTTTGTGAGCTGAAGCCGTCTGTCCTTGAGCCACAAGCCCCACACACGTCAGTGTTGCCGGGCTACGGGGTGAGGCCGTACCTGCGCTTACATAATCCACGTCAGCTGGAAGCCCACCTGGCCCATACTTTCCTCCACGTACCCGTCGTAAGGGCCTTGCCCTACACCGTCAATGACTCCCCGGATCGGACCGGAAAGACCTTCAAACACGTATTTGGCCGTCACTCCCCAAAGCAGGCTCTGCGTGAGCGAACCCATTCCGGTTACGCGCACTTCCACGCGCCCGCATCCCGCAAACTTGCCCAGGTAATGACTGTATGATGCTCCCTGCACCGCGGTGCAGGAAACGCCTTTGCTCATGAACGGCGAGCCGAGAAGCTCGAAACGACTCGACCAGCCAGGCAGGTACATCTCGGCCCCAAAAAGGAGGAAAGGGATGCTCGACGTCAGCGTGTCCTGAAGCTGGTTGTTTCCCGTGGCCCCCGCGTGTTTCCACCACTGCTGCCGATATCCCGCGGCGAGACTCAGTCGGTACAATCCGTCGTACGCGAAATAATACCCCCCGGCCACTTCCCAAGACGTGAAATGAGAACTCACGGGCCAGACGCCCCCGAGACTCGGTCCCTGCAATGGAGTAAACATGAATCTGGCTTGGTCATGAGGTGAAGAGGAAATGCTGGTCGTCCCCGATACGCGGGCATACACTCGCGGCAAGGGAGAGACCTCGGAAAATCCTGAGATTACCCACAGACCTGGATGGTAGTCAACTCTGAGGCGATCCGGCCAACCGTTCCAAGGATTGGGAGCGACCGCTTCGCGAATACCTTGTGTGCCAAACAGATATTCCGGTCTCACCGACCACTCGATCCCCCAATTCGTCGGGAGGGTCTGACAGAAGGCCGACAGCGACGGTGCCAACACGATCGCCAACACAACCAGAGACCTGAGAACAGCCCACCTCACGAAAATAACCCCTGATTTTGCGTTATGAAGCTCAACCGCATCAGTATAGCAAACGAGGGCACGAAAATGACAACTAATTTCCCACAGGCATTCCAAATCTTTTACTGCACCAAATTTGCGAACCGAGCCGAAAACGGTCTGACAGACTCACTTTCGCCTCCTAGCGACTGTCGCAAAACCCCTTACATGGTTTGAATCGTGCTACGAGTATGTCCCAACAATCGGTTCCAGTTCTAGGGTAGGCTCCTATCAGTCTGACATATTCAGGTTTCGGTCGGTTCTATTTCCGTGGCTTGGCGCCAACCGAGTCCATCGTGGCACGTTGTCAGGAAAGCATAGCGTTCCGCAACAGCCTGCTAGTGCCCATAGATTTGGGCTCGTGTGTACACGCCATTCGCGATGAGTGTCTCGTCGAT
Organism: uncultured delta proteobacterium; assembly: GCA_963760985.1. Lineage (GTDB taxonomy): Bacteria > Desulfobacterota > Desulfomonilia > Desulfomonilales > Desulfomonilaceae > JACRDG01. The sequence goes on from CAVXFM010000012.1 coordinate 108,549, forward strand.
GTTGTCCCGCGTGACGAGTTTCACGGGAGTGATGATGGTGGGGACCTCCATAATTCCATTGTCAACCATTTTATCCGGTTTGATGATGTCGGTAATCTTCTTTCCGGGATTCCTCGCAAGCTTGACTGCCACTTCCGCAGCTTTTTCGGCCAATGGTTCGATCATTTTCCATACATCCACGGCCTGTTTTCCTTGGGCAATATCTCGGATATTTGCGAGGTCCGCGTCGGCCCCCGCAACGAACACCCGTGCCGCGCGATCCAATCCCCGCTCTTTCAGAGCAGCGATTACTCCTGTGGCAAGCCTGTCGTTGTTGCAAATGAATCCGTCTACCTGGTTCCCGAATTTGGTGAGAATCTTCTCAGCGGTCTTCTTGGCTCTCGCCGGATCCCACCCCTTGTGCGTCTCTTGGATCACGATATCCAGACCTGGGTTTGCCCTGAGAACGTCAACAGCCCCTTCACTCATGAAGAATACGTTGGAGTCCCCAGGCTGCCCCATGATAAGCGCCACCTTGCCTGCTACTTTGCCAGACTTCCGTCCTTTGAACCAGTTCACCAGGGCCTCGCACTGTAGCTTTCCCACGGCCCAGCTATCCTGCATGACCATGACATCCAAAGGGCAGTTCATGGGTAGACTGTCGTACCCCACAACCCTAACCCCTCGTTTGTTGGCCATGGAAACGAGAATAGCCGCGGTTCCTGTGTTCACCGGCTGCAAGACAATCACCTTCACGCCGTGAGCCAACATATTCTCAAATCTGGAAACCTGTTCCATTTCGCTATTATAACAAGAATCGAACAAGGGGATCGCGCCCAACGCCTTGGCCTTGGCCAAGAACACGCTCTTGTCTTTCTGGTACCGCTCCTCCTGCATGGTTTTTAGGATGAACCCTATCTTGACTTTGTCAAATGCATAGCCCGGACACGACAGGAGCATCGTCAGGCTCACTAGCACTGCAGTAATGGACAACTTTGTCATTTGGACACCTGTCATGATGCCTTTTCGCATAACGTAACCAATGCCCGGGTGCAAGGCGGCCCGGCGCCCGGTGAACGGGCACCACGCTGGTCCGTTTACGGTCCTCCCGTCCACGGTGGGACCGGATAGACGTACCTATCGGATGCAAATTCTTTCGGCCAAACCGTTTCCAATACCCCGTCTTGCCACTGGCCGAGGAAAGTGGGCACGAAATTCTGCTGAGTCTTCTTGCCTTTGGAGACAAAGCGGACCGGTCCGAATACGGTTTTCAGGTCAGTTTCGGCTAAAGCCTGTCGGACGTGGTCAGGAGTGAAGGATTCCGCTCGATGGAGAGCATCGGCAATGACTTGCATGCACGCATATGCTTCCGCGCCATAGTAGTTAGTGGACGACAGAAATCGGAGTGCATAATCATCAAAGTATTTCTGCGCTCCCGGGTAGGGAAGACGAGGGCTCCACAGGTTCACAGAAAAGACGTAATCAGAAGCCACTCCCGCTCCCAGCATGAACTGTAAATGCGTGAAAACTTGAGCCCCTCCGACGAATATCTTCGGGGTGAGATTCAATTCTTGCGACTGACGCACCAAGAAAGCCCCCTCGATCCCTGCTGCAGCAATAAAGACCACGTCGGGCCGCGCGTCTTTCACTCTGACCAGTATTCGCTTGAAATCGGTTGCTCCCACCCGATAGGCTTCTTGAGCTACAACCTCCCCTCCCATTTTGCGAAAAGCCTGCGCCACCTGTTCTGACGCTTTCTTGCCAAAAAACGAATTCTCGTACACCACAGCCAACGTGCGAGGTTTCACCACGGTTTTCAGAAACGACAACATCGGCCCAAAGTATTGGCTCAAAGGAGGGCCGATGCGAAACACGTATTTCCAACCGTGCTCGGTGATGTCGTCTGCAGAAGCGGAGGTGACCAGGAAGGGAACTCTTCGTTGCTCGGCTAGCGCAGCGATCTCCCGTCCGGATTCCGAAACACGAGCCCCTGTCAAAACAAGAACGCCATACTCCAAAATCAATTTCGCTGCTGCGGATCGCGCGAGGTCTGGTTGGCCGTTGTCATCTTCGAAAATGAGCGTCACAGACTGTCCCTTGACGCCACCAGCCTTGTTAATATGCTCCATGGCCAGCAGGAACGAATTTCGCTGAATTTCTCCAAACTTGGCATAGTCTCCGGTCAGCGGGAGCACCACTCCCACCTTCAAGGCACCTGTGGTAGTTCCTGCCCCACATGCCATCGGAACGACGACAACCGTGAGAGCTATCCAAATGATGCATATTTTCATGGCCGGCCCACCGAGTCGTCAAAGGCACAGGCTTGTTCATTGGGATCAGGTTCGTCCTCAACGTTATCACCACCCCATGAATTGTCAAGGTCGCGCTCGACCGCCTGCCTCTTTCCGTGACTGCAGGCAGAATGCTCTGTCGACCGCGCAATGGTATCACTCATGCAACACAAGGCCGCTCCGCAATTTGCTTCTAACGAAGAGGTGACTGTTCACCGGGGAAGAGGCAAGGTCCCGGGATCACCGCCAGGGACGGTGACACGAGCATGTCCGTCCCGGCTCGGATCCGTATGGTTATTTTCAAAAGGCCTCGCATGGTGTATGGTAGGTACCATGGCCTTTTTTGTGTGACGCGTGTGGGGATTGCATGCCAAAACCATGGAAAGAGATCATTAAAAGGCTAGGAGCCTGTCGGACTGAGTATTGCGGCCAATCCTGATCCCCGCTCTGATCTTTATGAAAAGACTGCTGGCCTATCGGCGTTCGTTTCAGTGGAAGTAACCTCTCAAAAAGTCCGGGCGGAGTTTGTGGTCAAGCGCAGAATTTGAGTGGCTGCTGTTGAGGGGGCGGGGTATGTGGAACCGGGGTGTGTACGCCAAGTGATTTGAGTCGCCGGATAATGAGCTGGGCCAGTGGCAAGATCGAGTTGGCTCCGGATAACCTGTCGTTGAGGAAAGCCCAGAAGCTCACCCCAAGCTTTCGGCACGTTTTCTTCAGGCTCGCGAAGGTATCACGACAGCGCCGTCCGAGATCGCTACGAGTAGAAACCGCTGATGAGGCGCTTTTTCACGTATTCCCGTATGTCCGTCTCGCTGGTATTGTTGTGCAAGGGTATGTCGGGCCTCTCCAGTACCAGTAGGAGTTCGGGCTTATTCTCGCGTATCCTGGCGAGCGCCTGGTTGAGTCTTGCATAACAGGTCCGGGTGCTGAAGATCTCATCGAAACGCTTCTCGAGCTTCTCCCTGGTGAGTGTGTCCGGGCGGTCTCTATACACTTTAAGTTGGCGGTAAAAGTCCCATATTTGTGTGCGTATGGACCCAAGGGCTTTGCGCTGTTCATCGTTGAATCCTATGAGCTTGTTGACCGCACGCTCTGCGTGTATCCAACACAGTCCGTGGAGCAAGAAATCAAGCTGGCCGGCATCGTCGCTGAGAACGACTAGGTCCAAATTGATTGTCCGGTGTCCCAGTATACTGCCCAAAAGGGTGCCTTCCGTAGCGATACGGATATGCCGCGTGTCAATGAAGCCCAAAGACGCAAGAAACGCCTTCCATTCCGCCTTGTCTTCACATACGGCTCTTCCGGCCGTGATCAGTTTCTCAAAGCATGCCTTGGGCAGCTTTTGTGCATGCATGTAGATAAGCGCCGCAGCGTTGAGCACATAATCGGGATCGCCCACGCGCAGAATCTCGAAGAGGTTGATCCTGCTCTTGGAACTCGTATCTTCAAACCAGGCGAACATCTCATTGCCGATATGGGTGCAGTAGCCGTTCTTGCCCTTATGGCGTGCGCCGGTGTCATCCACGTTCACATAGCCCGACACCTTCAGGCCGACCCGGAGAATCTCTTCTTTTTCCTCATGGAATGGTCGCTTGCCTTCAGTAATGATCCTGTTGACCTGTCCAGCTGATATATCGACGCCCATTTCACGGAGCTGTTCCAAGATCAGGGGCTGAGTCACGTGACAATGGTGGTATTGGTAAAGAATGAAGCTGTGCAATGAGACCGCAAAATGCCCCGGTTTCCTGACCTCATCCGGAAGTGCGGCTATAATCTGCTCCCCTGAAGGGGCTATCCAACGCTCTCGGAGGTAAAGAGTATTGTGTGGCTGCACGAGGAGGCCTTGAACGGTGAACTCCTCATAACCTTTGAACCTGCTCCCCTGCGGAACATTATCGGCCCTCAGGACATGCCTCTCATGGATCTCAAGCTTGTCTGTCTTCTTTCTCTTGGCAGAGCCCGGACGTTTGGCCCTCGACTCCATCTTCGCTTCGTCAGAATGCCCCTTTTCGAGGACGGACGGTTTGATCCTGGGCCTCGGCTTGTGGCCCTTTACTCTGGCTATCTCGTCTCTCAGTTCCTGAATCAGCTCCTGCTGGATCTGGATGATCTCCAAAAGAGCCGTCATCAGAGGCGTGCGCTCCTATTCAGGAATGTGAGGGATTTTCAGCTTCGTGCCCATGCCCCCTTCAAACATATTTTCACCCGCTTGTAGCGTCCTTTTTTATGGCCCCTAGAAAATAGCCTATCCCCCTGCCCTGACTTATTGAGAAGTTACAAAAAAGCCTTGCAAACACCTCTCGTCTCTGTCGGAAAATATTTATGAAATGCAACCTCCCACAAATTACGCCTTGCGATGAAACTGGCTTTAACCCGGATTACAGACGCAGGCGGCTGGTGAGGTTGAGTGAGTCCTTTTAGGAGCTGAATTCGAGATCTTCCTACTGGAGTATTCATGAATGGACGTCCCCTTCGTGCGATTCATCGCAGGTCAGCACTTGCCTAGTTCCCGGGCACCCGAATCCAAAAGTTCCCGGCCAGGACAGTGCAGTTGCGTATCCATTCTCGAGCGTCTTTGTCGCCCAGATCGGCCTTCTCCTTGAAGTCGGACCAATATGTGTGAACAAGGTTGTAGCACATGTTTTGGGTTTTCCAGAGATTCACATCAAAAGGCAACGTCCGGACTAGTTTTGCAGCGCCATTCAAGCTCTCCATGCGAGAAAGGTCGCCAGGATCTTCAAGAAGTTGTTCGGCCAGACGCTCAATATTGCCTGCCAGTAGCAATCCCAGAGCAGTCGCATCCAGAGTTGCGCCGGCCAAACGAGCTTCTTCCAGAAGGGGTCGAACCACCTCGGGCTCCAGCCCCTCGCCTTGCAGCGCCCCACGAAGCTTGGCATTCAAGCATAGCTCCGCTGCCAGAGCTAGGCCCTTGGGAAGTAGCGCGCCGGCACCCGTCAGAAAGCGAATCAAGGGAGCATGGTGCTCGTAGAGCGAGCCATATGCGGCTTCAGCCTCTCTCAGAGTCGGCTCCATGATCATGTTCAGGACTTTTCGTCGCTCATCGGCAAACAACGATGTCAGAGAGTACGTGGACGTTCCGAAGTGCTTACCCAACAAAAGTATGGTCTTGGGGAAATCCGCTCTGGCGAAAGCCGCTGAAATCTCTTTGACAAGTGCTTCATATTTTTGGGCTCCCTGATATTCACCCGTGCCGCAGGCGATATTATGATCACCAAGGTGTAAAACGCCAAAGCATAACCTTGTGGATATGCGCGTAACCTTTGAAGTGACCTTTGCACGCCCGATTACAAGCTTTGCGCTTCCTACCTGATAGTTGCGGTAATCCTCCATGCTGGCAGAGTACAGAATAGATCGAGCTCCGTTCACCGTTTTCGTGAAACAGCGAGCTTATGGCATAGTGAGCGCCCACATTCTTCAAGTCGAGCATGGCAGGCCTGACGAATTTTTCATAAATGGTGCGGCCGTCCTTGTGTTCAGGCATGTTGCTCTTTGCAAGTTCGAGGTGTTCGAGAAATTCAAGTTCGAAGGAGCGGCTAAAGAGCTCGTCGGCCAACTGAAGAACTCTGCCGGCATATTGTATGACCTGAACGGTCTCAATTCCGGAAAGGTCGTCAAAAAACCAACCGCAACTTGTGTACATGAGCATTGCGTGGCGTTGCAGCTCCATGAGCTTCAGGATTTTGATCTCGTCCCCCGAGTCGAATGGTCGGGTCGCATGGCGCTTCAGAAACGCGCTGATTCGGTCCGGCGATCGATCCACGATGACGTCGATGTAGTCGTCTCGAGCTGCCCAGGGATCAGTCATAAGCTTCTTGGCCAATCGTTCATAAGCTGGGGTAATGGCATCCCGGAGCCAGTCCAGAGCGGCACGCAGGGGGGCTCGCCAGGCCTGATTCCAACCTGGGTGGCCTCCGCTGTTACACCCGCAATCCGATCGCCACCGCTCTATTCCGTGAATGCAACTCCACGAGCTGTTCTCAAAGATCTCCACTTCGTGCGTCGGCGGTTGATTCTCCAGGTATTGGCCGTAATTCGTGAGCTTGGCACCTCCATTGGATTCAATGTAGTGGAGTGCGTACGCGAGCGCCCTATCGCCGCCGCGATGGTGATGCCCATAGGTTTCGCCATCCGTTGCCACGTGGACGAGGCGGTGGGAGGACTGGTCCTCGGGGAACTCGTACAGCAATCTCTTGGCGAAGTCCTCTCCGTTGTCGAGCAATCCTTCAAATGCCAAGGCCTGCGAAATGGGACCATCGTAAAAGAACAGATTCATCACGCGGCCTGACCGTAGTGACGCCCTATAAGCTATGGTATGATCGATTCTTACACCACTTACATCTTGCCATTCATCACCGTCAAGGGAACGAACCCGCCGTGCCTGACCCGGGGATAGTATGACAAATCCGATGTTATGTTGTGCAAGTATGTCAAGGGTTTCCAGATCCACGGCAGTTTCTGGGAGCCACAGCCCCTCGGGCTTACGTCCGAATCGATACTCAAAATCCTTTATTCCCCAGATAATTTGGGTTTTCTTGTCACGGCTGTTGGCCAGCGGAAGGATCATGTGATTGTAAGCTTGAGCCAAAGCAGATCCATGGCCTGAGAACTTCTCCATGCTCTGCCTGTCCCCCTCCAGGATTGCCTCGTAAGCTTCGGGGGCATATTGCTGCATCCAGAGCAATACCGTTGGACCAAAATTGAAGCTTATGCGGGCATAATTGTTCACCAGCTGGACAATTCTTCCCTCGGGGTCCAGGATCCTTGACACTGCATTCGCCGCATAGCATTCAGCTGAAATCCGTTCGTTCCAGTCGTGGTACGGAAACGCTGAGTCTTGAATCTCGATAGCCTCCAGCCAAGGGCTTTCCCGGGGAGGTTGATAAAAGTGCCCATGAATACATATAAAGCGGTCCATAATGTAAGCCTTCTGTTGGAAGGATGGGGCCAGTAGGACGTTTGGATCACTGTTCTTCAGGATCGTCCTCGGCGCCGGTTTTCACCCAACATCTGAGAACCTCGGCCACGCTCCACGCTTGCGCAATGCAACCTCTCGGCGCATGCGGTTCCTCCGCGTCAAAGATCTCGCTGATGAAGCCGATGCCGGCATGGTCCAGTTCTGGTGCGAACCTGCGCACCAACCGCCGAGCACCCGCTTTGTCTTCAGGATGCAATTTCAGCCATGCGTCAATGTACGGGCCGATAAGCCAGGCCCAAACGGTGCCTTGATGGTAAGCTGCATCTCTAGAGCGAAGATCACCGCTGTACATGGCCTTATAATCCGGGTGATCCTCGGACAGCGATCTGAGCCCAACAGGGGTGAGCAGCCGTTCCGTAACCACGTTCATAACGCCCTCCCACCGTGAACGTTCAAGGATAGGATACGGCAGAGAAATTGAGAGCACTTGATTGGGACGGCATGCCGTATCATCGCCATCATGGCCGTCTACCACGTCATACAGGTAGCCGCCTTCTGAGTGCCAGAAGCGATCGTTGAAAGAAGCGTAGGCCCGTTCAGCATGATCCGCCAAATGAGCTGCCGCTTGACTTCCTTGTTCTTCCGTAACCCACGTTTCAAGCAATTTCGAGCGCGTTATACCAAAGAGCATTGATCTCCACCGCTTTCCCGGCTCTCGGTGTTACGACCCAATCGTCAACTTTCGCGTCCATCCAGGTGAGCTGATAACCTTCTTCTCCTTGAGAAAGAAGTCCGTCAGCGGGATCCACTCTGACATTGAAGCAGGTGCCTCGAATGTGATGATCCACTATGTCCAGCAGCTTGGGAATCAGCAGCCTGAGGATGGCACGGTCTTGGGTAATTTCGATGTATCGCCCAATTGCATGGAAGAACCAGAGTGTCGCGTCGGCAGTGTGGTACACGCCCTGCTTCTCGCCTTCCGGGAACATATTGGGTATGAGGCCGTCCCTGATGTAATGGGCGAAGGTACGTACAATGGAACCTGCCTCGAAATACCGGCCTGTAGTCAAGGTGAGGCCTTCGAGGCTGATCATGGTATCGCGACCCCAGTCTGTGAACCAGTGGTACCCGGCGATGACGCTGATGATATCGTATCCCGCGGCTTGTGCTCGCGCAGCGTCCTCCTTGCGTCCCGCTGGCTTAATGACGAATTGATCCGCTGCAAGGACCAGTTCTGCCGCTCTCCCTTTGCGTGCTGCAGGATGGGCCAACCTGACGAGATGTTCCCGGCGTCGCTTCTCGGTCTGGAAAGCTTCTTCGGGAGTCAGCGCAAACATGGTCTCCCAACTGTGACTCGACGCGACCAGTGCTGCACTCTCATTCTCTTGGAGCTCAAGGTTGAAACGTCCGGGACTCCAAAGATTGCCCTTACTATGGTAACCGCGGCGTTCTTCCATCCAAAAGACGACTGGCTGAATCGTTCTGGTGTCCACGTCGAACGCTGGACCTCGTCCATGCAGAGCGATGCGGAGAGGCGGTATGCGACCACCTGAAGAAATTTCGTAACGATTGCCGCCGAAGAGCGCAATTGAATAGTCGTTTCCGATAGGAGTATCCGGAGGGGCTTCGTGCTTGCGGAAGTTCACGACCGGGCATAGTCCCAATCTCACCGGACCGTCGCCGGACAGCATGCGGTACATAATGTGCACGCTGTTTTGCATATGGGGTAGCAACAATCTCTTCTCAAGGACGAAATCACCTCTTGTGAAAAGCCAGACCGGCAAGCCTAATTCCAGCCGGAATTCAGACAGGATCGGCGGTCCGTAAAACTGGGGCTCGCTGCCCACTTTGGTTTCACCGCCGAGCCGCACACATGCTCCATCTGGAAAGACAATTTCCTCCGCGAGATCGTTTAACATTACCACTCGTCCCCAGGGAGCCGGAAGCGCAGAGACGAGAAGCCCGTGATAGCGCCACGTTTGGACACCCGACACCGTGCCTGAAGCATAGCCACCCAGTCCGTTTGCCACAAGCCATTCGCGTGCGAGCAACATCTCGGTTTCCACGACATCTTCCTTACGCCAGGGAATTCTTCGTACCAAATCGGTCATGACCAGCTTTCTCCAGTTTTCCTGGGCCCCAAGACCACTGCGGCGTGACCCGGGATGTACCAATTGGCGAGGGTGTCCATGGAGGGGGTTCCCGAGCCCCCGTACTTTGGGTTCTCGCTCGACCAAATGATTTTCCAACGCATGGATTCCGCTGGTGCCAGCAGGGGTTCCGGCGCGGGATCAAGACGCAAGTCCAGGCCAAAATTCACCACCAGTAATCGGTCATCTCCACCTTCTCCAAAGAATCGCAACACGAAGGCCTCCGGTCCCAGGACCGCGCCGTCCAGTCCGCGACGTAACTGAGCACGAAACACGGGTTCTTCACGTCGCAATCTTATCAAGTCGCGATGGAGCGCATAAATTCCTGCGTGGCGCTGCCGTTCGGACGTATCGAGTTTTGATTGTGTGAACAAAACAGGGTCCGAAGGATCGAGAAGGAGGGACTCCATGTCGGGTGCGGCAAGACTTTCAAATTGATGAAGGAATTCGATCCTCCCTTGATGCACTTTCCCGGCCAACCCCGTCTCATGGTCTGCAAAATAATGAAACGGGCTTGATGCTGCGAACTCCTGTCCCTGGAACAACATCGGGGTGCCTGGACCCAGCAGCATGAGAGCGGTCATGGCCCGGTACCGCCCTGGGCTCGTGAGCATATGGCATCGGAGCCCCCCAGAGGAATTGGCTATCTGGTCGTGATTCTGAATGAACGTGACGAATCCCTGCGGTTTGAGATCCAGACAGGGAGTCCCGCGACGCTTCTTTTGATGCTTATACCACTGGCCTTGAAACAGGTACCCCCATTTGGCAGCGGAAATGAACTCCTGTGGAGACCCAAGGTAATCCGTATAATACGCCTGGTTACGTCCTGTAAGAGCCACTACGGCGCTGTGATGGAAATCATCGTTCCATAGGGCATCCATACCGTAACCACCCTGGTCGGTGGGTCGTACCAGCTTCACATCTTGCGATTCATTCTCTGCCACGAGGATGACGGAGCGCTTGCCCGCGGCTGCCCGCACATGCCGAGTGATGGCTGCGAGGATATGGTCAGATGATCGGTCATAGATATTCTGAGTGGCATCCAATCGCAAACCGTCAAGGTGGAATTCCTCGACCCAGTAGCACGCGTTGGAAATAAAGAAATCCCTCACGGGCTTTGCCGCGGGTCCGTCAAAATTGATCGCCCTTCCCCAATCCGTCGCGTGATGATCGGTAAAATAGTCATCGGAGAATTTCGACAGATAATTTCCGTCCGGACCAAGGTGGTTGTACACCACGTCAAGGATCACACCGATTCCCAAGGAATGAGCTTTGTCCACGAATCCACGAAAATCGTCAGGCCGACCGTAAAGGCGCGTCGGCGCAAAAAGACTCACACCGTCATATCCCCAGCCAAAATTACCGGGAAACTCGGCCAAGGGCATCACCTCCAGCACTGTGATACCGAGCGCTGCAAGTTCGGGTAGTTCTCGGGCAGCGCTCTCCCATGTGCCTTCCTGAGTAAAGGTTCCGATGTGCATCTCGTACAATATCTGGCCTTGCATGGAAACGCCCGGCCATGCCTGATCCGTCCAGGTGAACAGCCCCGGATCCACTATCTCCGACGGACCGTGCGGTCCCTTGGGTTGGAAACGCGAGGCGGGATCAGGAGAAACCTCGGCTCCTCCGTCCAGACGATAGCGGTACCACATTCCCTTTCCGGCTTCAGCCACTAGCCCGGAAAAAAACCCGTTCGCGTCTCGAACCAGCTCAAAATTGCCTTGGGGATCAGCTGAATCCGATGCGCCTCCTTCCACCACAACCTGCACTTTTTGACAAAGAGGGGCCCAGACACGAAAATGTACCGTACCTGTGGCCTGAACTTCGGCCCCCACGGGGAGACGCCTCTGCACTTCCGTCACCATGAGGCGATCACCTTGCCGTCCACTTCTGTTTCTCGCTGAACAGCTTTCGATAGTGGTACCCGAAGATCATCAGCGTCACCGCCTCACGCAACGACTGCCGATGGGACACCAATGCCTTGAGCAGCAGCTTCCAGTAGTAGATTTTGTTATGCCATGTGTCCAGAATGCCCATGTAAAGGATGGAATTGAGAAAAGCAGTTGTGCCCAATAGCGTTATTCTGCGCCGTTTCACTGGCCTGTAAGTCCTCAGAAACTCCAAAACCCGCGTGTAGTATGCCTTAGGGGAATAGAGGTAATTCAGAACTTCATTATATTTTTCCCTCAGGAGTTCCGGATCCATTTTGGGAATGAAATTCATGACTCCGTCACAATTATCGCCGGAGCAATCTTCGAGAAGTCGCCCCTCCTCTTTGAGTCGCTTGTAAAGGCGAGTTCCGGGCAATGCATCGAGCAAGCCGATCATTGCTCTTACCACTCCGCTGTTTTGAATGAAATCTATCTGCCGCTCGAAAATGTTCGGCGGATCGTTGTCAAAACCTATGATGAATCCGCCCATCACTTCCATGCCGTTTCGCTGTATCGTCTTGACGGCTTCCACGAGGTCCATCGAACGGTTTTGGTGCTTGCCGCATTCGGCAAGGCATTGATCCTCCGGGGTCTCCAGCCCAAGAAACACAGAGTCAAAGCCTGCTGCGGTCATCAGCTTCATGAGCTCCTCATCGTGAGCCAGGTTCACCGATGCCTCAGTGTAAAGGGCAAAAGGAAACCTTCTGGCCTTCAACCACGGTATGACTGCCCTAAGGAACGACTTGACTTTCGATTGATTCCCGATAAAATTGTCGTCTACGACAAACAGGCTTCCACGCCAACCCATGTCATACAGTATCTCGAACTCCCGTATCATCTGTTCATTCGACTTTACCCTCGGACGCCGGCCATTCAGGTTGACAATGTCGCAAAACTCACAATCGTACGGGCATCCCCTGGAATACTGCACAGACATGGAAGCGTAGAGCTTCATATTGAGAAGGTCCCATCGGGGTAGAGGAGTCAACGAGATGTCAGGCTTCTCGTCAGCGGTATAGACGCGACGTGGATTTCCCGCGGTCAAGTCCTTCAAGAACAGGGGGAGCGTTATCTCAGCTTCATTGAGGACGAGATAATCGACTTTGTCAAAGTCTTCGGGAGAACTTGTAAACAGCGGTCCGCCACCTACTATGGGCTTGTCCAAAGCTCGGCATTTGGCAACAATCTCTTGCACCGAGTCCTTTTGAACGATCATGGCACTTATGAAGACCATGTCTGCCCATTGGATGGCATCATCCGAGAGGCTTTCCACGTTCACGTCGACAAGCCTGAGCTCCCAGTCCCGGGGAAACATTGACGCTACCGTCAGCAGCCCCAGAGGCACGTGAGCCGCCTTCTTGCGGATGAACTTCATGATGTGCTTGAAACTCCAAAACGTGTTTGGGATCGACGGGTATATCAATAGTGCTTTCATGAATACGTCCCCTTGTCGGGCTGAACGCGCCCTCCGAGAAATGCGTCTTATGCCGAGAGGACACTCGAGGCCGTTCACCAAGAAAAAACGGCACTGCGATGACGAAAACCTCGCTTGTCCGGAAATGCGAAAATGATATGAGGGCCTTGATATTTCTGCATAGGACTCATATCTTGGATTGAACACGAGGCCCTGGGCACGAACCGGCATGAGCCGCCCGCACCGTCTACCTCGGCCGAGGAATCGGACAAGAAAGCGTTTGAATGCTTCTTGTCCGAGGGAATGAGTTGCGTTGCATTTTTGTTGAGGACTTGGCGTCTTGGCTCCTTTTCGTGGGCGTTTCCCTTCATCTTTTCAGTCTGCCGTTGCCTCTTTCGCTGTTGTCACTGACGTCCCATCTGCTGGTCCTTTTGCTGCTTTGCCTCGCAGTCCTCCGTGTCTCCAATTTTCCAGTAACGTATGCGCGAGGACGACGAAACCGCCAATCGCTCCCAAGATTACCATCACAGCTATGATGAGGTTGAAATCCATGTGAGGTCACCTCCTCTAAACATGTTCCCTGCCGTCATGCATTTTCGGTCACCAATTTCAAGGCTGGGGGACAAGCTTTTGTTCTTCATCACTATGCGTCGACACAGCCTCAGCTTCCAGAAGGCGGCGAACCGATGCCGCTTCAAGATGCCACTTTTGATTACAAACGTTGAACGACATGGCCCGAAACGCTAAATTCGCAGCCACGGAACTAATAAACAACATTCTGAAACTCTTGTTTCACCTTCTCACGATCCGTGGGCCCCCTCGCTCTCCGCGGTCAAGGCCGAGAGACCGACGGCAGGCCTTCATTGCTTCTGACCGAATCAAGCTCGTTGACGGCGTTCCCTTGCTGGACCCCACTGCGTATGCCGCTGGCGGCAAGAAGATCAGGTTTCTCGCCTTGTTGGACGAAATTGGCGAAATGTCTTGTGTACACATGATCCGGGCCAACCACTGCGGTGAGGCACTCGAAAGCCCTTCGCCGCCTGCGCTAAAAGGCAATGGGATCAAAATCAGATTCAAGCACGCCCCGGCCCGCTTCTATCACCTCGACGATTCGTTGTTGGACAGACATCGTTGACTCCTTGTATAAAATTAGTTCGCGGGCGCTTGATTTGGGCAAACACCCTTAACCCGGTTGCTGCTGACGTGAACCTGCCGCATAGGCAGCAAAGTATCTATCGATCTTGTCTTCCCATTCGGCAGCAGTGAAGTCCGGCCATGTCTTGCTCTCAAAACTCAGTGCCGTTTCCAGGGTCTGCTTATCAATGTCGAGCACCGCTGTTCCCTTGGCACCGGCTGTAATCAGGGCGTCAAACGGAATCGGAATCAACACGTCACCTATTCCCAGGAAACCTTCGTGACACAGGATCGCGTATTTGAGGCGGCCGTCCACGCCCACCATGAGGTCCTGTATCGTGCCAAGTTTTTCCCTGTGACGATTCTCCACGGTGATTTTCAGCAAGTCACTCACTCTGTGAGAGATCTTCGTTTCACTCATTTGCCCTTCTCCTGCGTCTGGCCCTGTCGAAGGCAATTTCCGGAAAAGTTGGCATAGGCGCGATCCGCCGATAAACACCAGTCCTGTAATCCAAGTCTGCTGGTTCCCAGTAGTGAGGGGCCACTGTTCTTAGATCGGGGCAGCGTGTACTCCAGCCCACAGCAATCAAATCGGCCACTGCCGTTTTGATAGAAATGGTTGAGGTCTGAGAGCCGGCAACCGCCCCCGGTAGATTCCGCTTCTGCGCCGTCTGCAACTGCCGCCACAATCTGTTGTGCGAAATCGATCAGAGTCAATCGGCCAAATCGAAACTTTTCTGAGCAAGCATTTGCACGGTAATTGTTGATAAATACAGAATATAATGAGAATAGTTACCAGTGTGGTTTCAAAGGCTACTCCGAAAATATTCATTGTAGTGTCCTCTGTCCCTCTCTTTGTTATGGGCGGGGATTAATCTCGTTCCGGCCACCCACCGTGACGCCACCGGGGAGGGCTGCAGTTGCGAAACCGGGTTCAGGAAATCCAAAGAGCGGTTCAGATTAGCGAGTGGTAATGCTATTAACCCTTGCATTGATTCCATGCATCTTTCGTGCCAGCTGGGAAGACAGAGGCAATGTGCCTTGAACTGGCATACTTATCGGATGGTTAGCTATGGTGACCTGGTTTCGGGTGAGATCCGAGAGATGGGCAAGAAAGGAGCAAATGTCTTAATAACGGACCACTGAATTCCGGATCCCTGTCTTTTTGGTGGGTTACAAAATCCTTCAGTGTCTTAAGGTAGGTCATTCTGATTCGTCTGCGGCCGCATTTTGCTGCTCAATCCCGAAACGCTTCATGTGCCGATAGAGAGAGTCCCGGGCAATGCCCAGTGTGCGGGCGGCTTTCCTTATGTTCCCGCCGGAGCGCCGCAGGGCCTCCACACACAGGGATTTGATCACCTCCCCCGTCACATCGTGAAGCGTGCGCTCGTGCTCCGGAAAACCGGACACGTGAGACCAGCTTTGGTGGCTTGCGGCAAGCGAGGGGAGCACCACATTCAAATTCCGGCCGTCCGATAACATCAATGATCGTTCGAGCACGTTTCGCAATTCCCTGACGTTTCCGGGCCAATCGTACGCCAGAAAGCGCCACGACGGACGCGGGGTCGATCGCGGGAAGTGAGGTCAACTGCAGCTCCTTCGCCAGCCTCGACATGATCTCTTCGACGAGTGTGGGAATGTCCTCAATCCTCTCACGCAGCGGCGGCACGGTTATGGCAAAGACGTTGAGACGATAAAGCAGGGGGGAGAGAAATCGGCCTTCTACCACTTCCGTTTCGAGACTCCTGTTCGTGGCTGCAACGATCCTGGCATTCACAGTAATGCTCTTTTCACCGCCAACACGCATGAATGACCGTGTGTCAAGAAAGGTCAGGAGCTTGGACTGCAAGGAGAGGGTAAGCTCTCCAATTTCATTGAGCAGGAGGGTCCCCCCCTCGGCCAATTCCAGGAGTCCTCGCTTGCGGCCGTGCGCTCCGGTAAACGAGCCCCGCTCGTGCCCAAAAAGCTCCGACTCCGCCAAATCCTTGGCTATGGCCGCGCAATTCACCGCGAAATAGGGTCCCGGCGCACGTCTGGAATGGTCGTGAATCCAGCGAGCCAAATAATCCTTTCCACTCCCGCTCTCACCCTGGAGCAGAACGATGCTGTCAGTGGCGGCTGCGAGACGGGCCTCGTGCAGGGCAGCCTTCATGGCTTGGGAGGGGTACGCCTCGGCGATCGGTCGTTGGACTGATACGGTTCTCTTGCGCTCAGTGACATCACGAGAAATGCCATAGATGCCTACGATAGTGCCGTCCGCGTCGCGAAGCGGCGTGAGGACCGTATTCAAGGTGAACTGAAAGCCCCTGATGGATGCGGTATATTCTTCTTCAATGGATTCTCCTTGAAGCACGCGCAGATCCACTTGTTTGATATGTCCTCCCGTAGCCTCACCGTAGAAATCCTCATCCTTGCGTCCGATGATTGCGGACACATCCAGTCCGAACATTCTTGCCATCGCAGGGTTCACGTGCGTATAGGTGAGATGACGATCCTTCATGAAAATAAGGTCTTGTGCACCCTCGACGAGAGCGCGAAATCGTTCCTCACTGAGACGCAAGGCTTGTTCAGCCCGCTTGCGGTCAGTAATATTGAGATTCGTGCCCGCAGCCCGCAATGGTTTGCCGCCCCTATCTCGTTCAACGACTCTGCCACGTGTCAGTATCCACTGCCACTCGCCCGACTTGTCCTGAAGGCGGTATTCGGCCTCGAACAGAGGCCTACGGCCCTCCAGGTGTTCCTGTAAGATCTCCATAACACGAGGTTTGTCCTCTACATGGATAAGCCGCTCCCACCCACTGACATGTGGCTCAATTTCTTCCGGGAAGAACCCCAGCATCTCGGCCCACCGTTGGTCGAAAAAAGCCATGCGGGTCTCAAGGTCCCAGTCCCACGAACCGAGCCCGGCTCCGCTCAACGCCAGGTCCAGCCTCTGCTGACTCTCCCTGAGGGCCTCTTCTGCTTTCCTCCGTTCGAACATTTCATGTTCAAGTTGCTGATTTGCCTGTCGCAGTTCTGACGTACGTTTCTTCGACTCGGTGCTCAAGTTCATCGTGAGCCCCCTGCAACTCCTCCTCTGCGAGCTTGCGGTCCGTGATGTCCGTTATGGCTGTGCGCAAGCGGCTGAGTTCACCGCCAGAATCCGGCATCCCGATGCTTTCCAGTTGAGCGTGGAACCGACGGCCATCCGATTTCACCAGTTTGATTTCGCAGATGTGTCGTGTCCCCGTTTGCAGGACCTGATTGTGGTGGAAATAAAAGGTGTCCTGGCTGTCCTCATGAACAAAACGTGTCAACGGCTTACCGATGAGCGATCCCCTCTCCATTCCCAGCAGCTCAGAGCCGGAAAGATTGGCTTCCAAAACGATCGCATTCTTGTCCAGCGTGAAATATCCAACGGGCGCGTAGTCATACAAATCAAGATATCTGTCCCTGGACTCTTCAACCTCCAGTTGAGCCTGACGAAGTTCCTGGTTTTGCATTTCCAGCTCGATCTGGTGGACCTGCAATTCATGCACGAGCTTCTGAATGTCCTCGAGTGAAAGTTCGGACATGTTTTCAGCGTCCGGAACCGAACGACAGAGCAATTCTTCCGCTCGCGCTCTGAGGTCACCTGGCCTGTCCTTCGAAATCCCGTCTTGCGTCATGGCTGACTGCCTTTCATCTGCGCTAATGGGGTCGCTGGGGCCACATCCGCCTGGGAACTCGTCCCTGTGCTTTGTGGAATTGCACCCCGTGTCGTTTACCATGTCCCTCAGAATCTCATCAGGTGCCACGGAGGACGCGCTCAAGGTATGTGCCGATCTGTAATGTCCTCGATGGCCAGGAGTATCTTTTCAGGTCTTCCTAGCTCTGTCTGCAACTGCCGAGCGTTCAACCGAATTGTTCGGTTCCCGATAGTCTCGAACTCATGTTCCACCGTGAAATCCTCAATGCTGATCTTCTCGGGGAGAATCGTCTCCAAAAGGTTTCGGAGAGCAGGAATGTCCCACTGACGGTTGGCCAGATCATAGAGCAGCTTACCCTTGGTCTCCTTCGGCTTGACCTTGAAGGTGCGATAGAATGATTCATTGGCTGACTCAACCCTCAGGTCCCGGTCCAACAAGAGCAGGGGCTCGCGCACGGTATTGATGATACTCACCTCCTGCCTTCCGGCCTCCTCGGCCGCGGCCTTCAGCGCGCGTCTAAACACGGAAGTATCCACGAAAGTAATCACCACCCCGTCGATCACGTTTTCAATCGGTACGATAAGGAAGAATTCGCATCGAGTACCAGCGGTCGTCATTGGTTTGGATTTCTTGTTCCTTCGCGACGAGGGTCCTGAGAACTTCCCGTGCGTCCTCCACCAGGTTCCCATACTTGAGCTTGGTGACGATGTGGGCCAACGGGCGCCCCACATCCGTCTGTATCAAATTGATGAAATTTGTCATGGTAGGAGTGAAGCGTTGCACATTCAACGAGGTGTCCAAGAAGATGGTACCGATGTCAGTGCTGGCAAGTAGGTTGTTCAGGTCGTTGCTTGTTCTTGTGAGTTCTACGATATTTTGCTGTAATTCCGAGTTGACGGTATTCAGTTCCTCGTTGACCGATTGCAGTTCTTCCTTGGAGGTTTCCAACTCCTCATTGGTGCTCTGCAATTCTTCGTTGGACGACTGCAACTCCTCGTTGGTGGACTGGAGTTCCTCGTTGGATGTCTCCAGTTCCTCAATCGTCGACTGAAGGTATTCCTTTGTGGACAAGAGCTCGTGCTCCAGCTGCCGGATTCGGGGATGTCCTTTCGCTTCTGTGGAACCGGTCGGTTCGGATTCCGTATCGTGAGTCTCCTCAGGCGGGGCATCCTCAAAGAGTACCAATAACTGGCCTTTCCTGGATGCCGGATCCACTATTGGCTTCACCACAAGATTGGTGAGTGATTCCCCTCCGTTCGTTTTAATTCGCAAGCGGTCGAGCCGGATTTCCGTCTTTTGCGTGACGGCCGTTCGGATGCAGCGGGCCAATTCGATCTTCAAGCCCGGCCGGGCCATATCCAGGATGCTAGTCTTGGCAGCAAAATCCCCGGAAGCAGGCTCCAGGGTACTTGCCGGTGTGACCGTGAATATAGAGGGTTTCTCCTTTTTCGCTGATGAGAAACTCCCGCGGGCCCGTATCTGTCCATGATGAGCTGCTCCACAACCTCGCGATGCATAGGGCTTTCAGCGGACCCGGGATATCCGTTTGCGGTGCCGGCGATTCTGCGATCGGTTGCGGTGGGTCTATTGAGATGCAGGGCCCCCGTCCGGCCTAATGCCGCATCGTTGCGAGTGTACAGTCTCCATTTCCTGTCCAAGACGGAAAAGAGGTCATTGAACTCGCCCACGGATTCTGAGGAACCGAGAAACAGAAAGGCGTTCGGGTTCAAGGCGTAGTGGAAAAGGGGCAGTATTTTTTTCTGCAACTCGGCCCCGAGGTAAATAAGAAGATTCCGACACGTCACAAGGTCTATCCTGGAAAAAGGCGGATCAGTGATCACGTTCTGCAGGGCGAACACCACCATGTCACGTATTTCCTTCTTGACGCGGTACAGAGCGCCCTCCTTTGTGAAGTAACGGTCGAGGAATTCCGAAGGAACATCATTGGAAATGCTCTCGGGATAGTTGCCGAGCCGGGCCGTTTCGATCGCCTCATTGTTCAGATCCGTAGCGAAAATCTGGACTGAAAATCGTGTCTTCAGGCCCCGCATGAAATCCCTGCACAGTATGGCGATCGTGTACGGTTCTTCCCCTGTAGCACAACCAGGAACCCATATCCGTATTGGCCGATCTACGCTCTTGTTTTCGAACAGTTTTGGGATCACTTTCTGTCGCAAGACTTCGAAAGCTTCCTTGTCCCGAAAGAAATTGGTGACTCCTATGAGAAGATCTTTGAACAAGGTGTCCGCTTCTGTCGGTTGCTCCTGGACATAGCGTACGTATCGAGAGAGTTCGGTGATACGGTTTACCGCCATTCTGCGTTCAATGCGTCGCAGCACGGTGTTCTTTTTGTAATGGGAGAAATCGTGCCCCTTTTGGGACCTGACGATCATGAAGATCTTCTCCAAATGATCGGCTTCCTTGGGAGTCACCACCGCGGGTTTACCAGGTGCTCTGATAATGGCATGTCGTGCGTATGCGATAAGCTGCTCCGGCATCTGTTCTACAGGCAGGATATAATCGGCCAGTCCTGTTGATATCGCATTGCGAGGCATTCCGTCGTACTTGGCAGATTCCGGGTCCTGCACCATTCCCATACCACCCTCGCCCTTGATCGCCCGTAGGCCAAGGGTCCCTTCTGTCCCTGTACCCGAAAGCACAATGCAGATGGCGTTTTCTTTCTGATCTTCCGCCAACGTCCGAAAGAAGTAATCAATCGGAGTGCGATGCCCGGGCAGAGCAGTCGGTTCCAGGAGGTGCAGTTTCCCGTGGAGAATACCCATGTACCGGTTGGGGGGAATAACGAACACGGAATTGGGTTCCACCAGCATGCCGTCTTGTACCTCCAAGACCTTCATATGGGTGTACCGCGTGATCAGCTGACTCAGAATGCTCTTGTGGGTAGGGTCCAGATGCTGAATCAGGACAAAGGCCATTCCCGTGTCCGAAGGCATGTGGGTAAAGAACTTCTCAAAGGCATCCAGGCCGCCGGCTGAAGCTCCAATACCCACGATGGGAAAGACGGACTCTGTTTCCAGGACCGTGGATTCGTTTTGCGCCCTTGTGGGCTGGCCGGTCTTCTTGGGTTTGAAAGAGGTTTGATCTTCGCGAACGTCCCCGGATCGTTTCTTTGGCATGCTTGCTCTCCCGTCTTTGTTCGGTCGCTTCCGTCAGCGGGGCCCTCAAACTCCGGCAGGGTAGCAGGGACGAGCCAGTGTGATTCAGATTACCCGTCAATTCTCCATGTCGGAGTCCCTGTTCCCAGGTTCATAGCTCAGGCGCTCTAACTCTCAGGACCTGGCAGGAGACAGCAATATAGTATAATATTGTAAAGATACCAAGAAGTTCGAGGAGAGAGGAACTATTTTTGTTGGTCCAGGTCCTCTTGTGCGTACAGGCGATTACCGCTAAGATACATGCCTGAAATGCTTAAATTGCTACGACATGGACACCAGTGCCACGCGCCTCTGGTCTCAGCTCCGCCTTCGGGAGGGGCATCCGAAGCCAGTCATTTCCGTTCTACGGATCGCAAAAAAGCCGTTACGATCCCGAGCTTCGGCCACCTCTCCAGATTCTTTTGTCAGCAACCTGTCCCTGCGGATTCTTCTCGAACGCGGGACCAGCCTGTTCCGTAGGTCAGATTGCTTCCCTGTGACCTGGATGACCGTTTCGGCACGGATTTCAATGGCGGAGACAAGGTCGTGATCGAACTTCTCGAAGAGCAGAAGGCCAAAGACGAGGCTGTGCCATAAACGGGAGCGTGCGAATCAATCCGACTGAGAGAATGCGCCTGACCTTCAATCAGAATGCCAAATACCTTCTTCAGGACTTCATTGACTCGCCATTCAGTTTCTACAAGAAGGTCACGGATGATGAGAGGCATAGGTAACCACAACCGGGCATGACGACAACCTCTTAAGGCCACGTATGGCCATGTGATTACTCAGAAGTTCCTACACTCTCAATGACGGTTACCATCGTAAGAATGACCGGAGAGCAGAAGCACTAGGCCTCAGGGACGGGCCGATCGATTGTTCTCCATCCGGTCCTGAGCCGAGGCTATCTCATGAGAACTCGGCAAAACGTGCTGAATGGAACTCGGCCATCGACGCCAGTCGAAGTCGGGCTCTCCGGTCAGGGTATGGGACCGGCATCAACACGCTAGCCAAAGCTCAGGGCAAATGTTGTGAAATCACCCTGCTGCTTGCTGATTGCTGATCCCAGATAAGAAGGTCGCCCAGAATTCATCCGGTTAGGCCTCAAGGAGACTTGGATAGAGCACCGGGGAGCTTGAGCTCCATGCAGCAGCTCTCAAGTCGCGGAAACATCTGCCAGCCGAACTTGTCTAATGTATCATTGAGGTGGAGATGTGAGAGTCTACGATTTGTTGCAGCGACACATCATGACGGTCCGGCGGAAACTATTGTGAAAGCCATCGCGGTCTACAATGAGATGGAGCGAAGAGGACTTTCAACCCAATTCGACGTGTTTGCCTCGTGAGCATTGCTTGGCCTAGATTGGGGCTCAAATTCGAGCCACGCGGGGTGACGCGTGGTATTTTGGTTTTGCTGCATCATAGTGTTCGCGTACTGATTCATTCCCTGAAAGCTTCCCTGTGCCCCACTTTCGGAGTGCAAGCGATTATCTCATCGATTTGAACGAAATGCTCTGCGAATTGATTGCGGAGCGTTCCGTTTACAACTCAGTCTCAGCGGAAGGTCAAAATGCCGATTTATGAATACCAGTGCGAGAGTTGCGGTACCGGATTTGAGAAATGGCAGAAGTTCTCAGACCCGGCGGTTGACAAATGTCCGGCATGCGGAGGAAAATCCCGGAGATTGATCTCTCAGTCTACGTTCGTGCTCAAGGGAACCGGGTGGTACGCTACTGATTACGGAAGAAGAGACAGAAGTGCTTCCGGACAGACTCCGCCCAAGAAAGAAGTTGCCTCGGAGACCAAAACATCGACCTCGGATGCCGGATAGAGGTCAAAGACGACAAGGGAGAATACCCCTAAGTAGGTCGCCTTCCGCTGGCCTGAGATCGGGATGCGAGAAACGAAGCAGAGACACCTCTGTCAGCGTAAATGCTTTGTGGGAAAGGTCCCACGAGCCTATGATCAACGGAGCGGGCAGAGTTCACGAGCTGCGATGAGAATACCCTCACCGGTCAGTAGGCTCAGTTCACTTCTCTCAGAGGTGAAGAGCTTGAAGTTTTTGGTATAGTAGTGAAGAGGACCCAACACGTTCGTGAGGGTGAAAGAAGCCAAGGATTGCCAGCTCATGAAGGCTTGTGCATCGAACCTCTTTTCCAGAAGAACTTTAGCTGAGGTGATAAGTGAGGTGATATTTGTCATGTAATCTTCTCCTTTCAATCGTCACTTTAATTATGACATTCGCTTTCGGCTAAAGTTCCCACGTGCTGTGCCAGTTTCTTGGAGGTCACTCATCAAAATCGAGGGTCACCGAGGGGACCGGAGTTGCAGTATGCTCGGACTTGGGGCGAAGACTGACTTTGGGCATACCGATGTCGGCGATGTGCCGCAAAATACCGATTAAGGACTGGGGAACGGGCAAGGACTTCCTCATGGAGCTTGCACACGGATCCCAGACAGATGTCAATACCGAAAATCGTCTTGGCGATTTCCTGACAACCTCGCCGCGTCACACGGTGTAGGCCAGTAATATGGGCAAGAAAGGCAGTAAGCCTTGGTCCGAAACCTGATCGAGCCATCATACGGGATTTTGGCCCAATTTTCTGCTCCGCAGGAGCATCGGATGCAATGAAGTTGGTATTCGGTGGTCTCCGGCTTGGGCTCTGGAATATCCACGACCTGGCGGCGCCAGTATTTACCGGTTGTCTCGTCCTGTGGCGGTGTCAGAACTTCCCCGCACTGTTCACACGATTCCGGAAACACAGGGATCACTTCTTTGGCTTGTTCGGTAGGTATCAGGTCCCTGTTGGTTCCCTTGTGACCTGGTTGGCCCCCTGGCTTGCGCTTCTTGGACTTCATCGGACGCCGAGCCTTGGGCCTGGCCGCCGGACCATCAGATGAAGGAGGCTTCGAGGAATTGGAAGAGTCCCGCGTAAGCAAAGCCACCTTGCGTTCCAGCTCATCGATCCGGGCACTCATTTGCAACAGCACCTCGACAATGACCTTCGGATCACTGTGAGCAATGGCAATGGCTTCTTCCCTCGTCATGGCGAAGAGCCAAAACCTATTCCCGAGAACTTGTCAAGAGGGCATCAAGAACCTGCGCGATATCGCGCAACTAGCACGGGACGGAAAAGACGTAGGCGCTCAAAAAGCGCCCCCTCTGGGGGGATCGCGGTGGACGATTACTGATTCTGAAGGGATAATGATTACTCGGGCATGGTGTGCGGGCAAATGTTGGAATGTCACTCATGCTAAACCACCAACCCGAGGAGAACGGTTCGGAGAATGGCTCACGTTACACCTGAGGGCGCTTCTCGGGTAACGCACATGGGTGTGATGTCGGAAGGCTAATCGGAAGGCTAATCGAGGCTGAGGCAGAAAGCGGGCTTGCGACGCAAAGGCGGTAGTCGTCACGCGGCGCGGACGGTTTCAAGCCCTTGCTCCAAAAGAAATCATCTCCGAGTCGGGGATGGGCTTGTAGATCCTGTGCCTTTTCACGTTTCCGGCGCCCCGCAAGTTGAATGTATCCTATGCTTTGGTATTCAGGGCCTCAATGGGGTCGAGTAGGGCAGCCTTCCATGACGGATAGATGCCGAAGACGAGGCCTGTCGCTGACGAGAAACCCAAGAGCCAGGTCCTATGTAAGCAGGCTCCAGAAACCACAGGCATTCCAGAGACAAGCTTCACTCCGGCCGATGCGCCTAGTCCTAGGAAGAGGCCAGAAAGCCCGCCTAATATGCTCAGAAACGAAGACTCAACAAGGAATTGAACAAGTATGTCTCTCTGTTTCGCGCCGACAGCCCTTCGGATACCTATCTCGCTTATTCGTTCCTGGATGGAGAGAAGCATAACTCCCAAGATCCCCACACCTCCAATGACTAAGGAACTGACAGCGATGCTCAGGACAAGGAGGCTGAATGTCCGCGCAACCGATCTTTGCGCCCCAATCACGTCGGCTTGGTTCTGAATAGAAAAATCATCCTCCTTGCCCTCGCGCAATCGATGGCGTTCCCGGAGGAGCGACTTTATTTCAGCCCCAGCAGTGGAAATGCGTTCAACTCCGTCAGCTTCAACGAAGACGTTGCTCAGGTATGTCACATTCATGAGTTTGGCCAACGCAGTCCGTAGAGGCACGAATACTTGGTCGTCCTGATCCTCATTGGAAACAGACCCCTTGGGAACGGTTACCCCAATGACCCTGAACATCACCCTCCCGATCATGATGGACGCACCAACAGGATCACGCCTACCAAATAAGGACTCCACCACTGTGGGCCCTAATACCGCGACCGGTGCCAAGAGCCTGTTTTCCGTTTCATCAAAAAAAGAACCGGACTGGAGCGATATGTTTCGCACCTGCTGGATTGAAGGCATGGTACCCACGATTTTCGTGCTATAGGTCACGTTTCCAAATTTTACCAACAGTTTCTTGGAGTGAGCAGGAGCGGTGGTGCGAACTGATGGGCACTCTTCAGCAATTGCAGAGGCATCTTTCAACGTCAAGTTCGTCATCATTCCCATCTGACCGAGCTGTCCCTT
The DNA here is from genome assembly GCA_963760985.1 of uncultured delta proteobacterium. Taxonomy (GTDB): domain Bacteria; phylum Desulfobacterota; class Desulfomonilia; order Desulfomonilales; family Desulfomonilaceae; genus JACRDG01. The sequence goes on from CAVXFM010000012.1 coordinate 133,748, forward strand.
GACCACCCTTGACTGCCCCGCGTTCACGATAATCAGATTTGGCCCCATGTCTTCAATTACCTTTCGGACTTCTTGCTCACTGCCTTTTCCGATTCCGACGAGAACAATAAGAGAAGCCACGCCGATCATGATGGCCAACACGGAGAGGGCAACCCTCAAGGGATTGCCTGTCAAGGACTTTATGGCAATGCGTATGCCGCGCAATTGACCGGTTCTCATGAGGAGTCACCTCAACGCTTCGATAGGGCGTGAATTGGCCGCCTTCCTGGCCGGCTGTATGCCAGCTACGAGCCCCACCATGATTGCACTTACGAGCCCGACAACGATGGGCTGCCACATGATGCCAGCAGTCAATTTCATGTATCCGGACAAGAACTTGAGTCCAAGAAGTCCCAGGACAACTCCGAGAACCCCTCCTGTGCCCGCGACACAGACAGCCTCCAACAGGAACTGCGCAAGAATATCTCGCTTCCGGGCTCCAACCGCCCTCCTGAGACCGATTTCCGCTCTTCGCTCGTTCACTGCCATAAACATGATGTTTGCGATCACAATTGCACCCACCATGAGCGACACGCTTGAAACCAACATGAGAAAAAGACTGAATGTTGCCGATAGGCTGGACATCATATGCATGATCAGGGTGGGGGTGATAATGGTGAAGTCATCCTCGACCCCTTCACGGAGACGATGCCTTTCCCGGAGGAGTTGCCGAATATCCTCAACCGTCCGAGACATATTGTCCGGATCACGTACTTCCACCTTTATGGCGAACACATAGTCTTGGTGGAAGACTCTCTTTTGGCCGGTGGAAAGGGGTATGACGATCTGGTTATCCATGTCGTCACCGTGGGGAGACGTCCCTCTTGTTTCAAGGACACCAATAATCTCAAAGGGATTGTTGTTGATAAGCATACGCTTCCCCACCGAATCTCCGTATTCAAAAAAGTCCCGCTGGATGGTTTTGCCAATGACCGCTACACGTGACAGATGAGCGCTGTCTTCCTGCGAGAAGAACCTTCCCTTTTCCAGGCCAATGCCCCACATGGATGCCCAACTGGTATTCGCTGCAACGATTGTCGCGTAGGTGCTCCTGTTGCCGTGTTTTATGGGGAAGTCGGTGCGAATGATTTCAGTACACACGTCTTTCACGTGAGCAATCTCGGAAAGCGTCGCCTGCGCATCCTCTGGTCTCAGGCTTGTGCAGAGGGGTTGCGGAACCCCCGGTTTCCGACTCGCGCCGGAAATGATGCCTATTTGCTGGAGCCCAAATTTTTCGACCCGGGCCAAAACCTCAGAGCGAGCCCCGAGCACGGAAGAGGCAATAATGGTGAGCGTGGCTACGCCGATGACCACGCCAAGCATCATAAGGAAGGTTCTGGTCCGGTGTGACGTAATGGATTTCAGCGCCTGTCGGCCCACCCGAAGCATCTTTGTCATGTGGCCTCTTGATACCGATTCGCTTTTGAATTTGTAACTTGCTTGCCACCTCAGACTGGGGATCTCGCTACGGACGACGCAAGGCCGTCTCATCACTGCGCTCAGGAGATCCCCAGCCCCGCGATCTTACTCGTTGCAAAGCGAATCGGCATGAGATCGGGTCTTTGTGGCGCGGTCGTGGGAAATGCAGCCGTCCTTCATCTCGATGACCCGGTCGGCCTGAAGCGCTACGTCCCTGTCGTGCGTCACGACAACCATGGTGGTTCCCGCCGCGTGGAGTTCGTGAAATATCTTCATCACTTCCTGACCGGAAGACGAATCCAGATTACCGGTGGGTTCATCGGCAAGAATGATGCCCGGTGAGTTGACCAGCGCTCTTGCTATAGCGACTCGTTGCTGCTGTCCGCCGGACAATTCCCTTGGGAGGTGATCCACCCTATCCGCGAGACCCATAGCCGTCAAAGCTCGGATGGCGCTGTCCTTCATGTCTCCTTCAAAATCACTGTAGATGAGCGGAAGAATCACATTTTCCCACGCGGTCATTCGCGGCAAAAGATGAAAAGACTGGAACACGAATCCGATCTGAAGGTTCCTCATTCTCGACAGCTCGTCATCATCCATGTCATGCACCGGCACGCCGTCCAAGATGTACGATCCGCTTGTCGGTCTATCAAGACAACCCAGAATATTCAGCAACGTGCTCTTCCCCATCCCCGACGGAGCCATTATGGCAGCAAACTCCCCCTTGCGTATGTGTAGAGACACGCCTCGCAGAATGTGTACCGCCAATCTCCCCTTTTGGAAGGTTTTAAAGAGGTTTTCCACTCGTATCATTGAAGGACCTCGCATACTTCATTTCTTGAGCAATTCGCCGATGACCACAGGTTCACCCTCTTTCAAACCATCCAGTATTTCGAGGTACCTTTGGTCTCTCAAGCCGGTTTTCACGAATCGTTTCTCAGCCTGCATGTTATTCATCACATACACAAACTTCCGGGTTCCCTCACGTGTGACGGCCTTCTGCGGAACTGCGAGAACCCCCTTGTGAATGTCGGTGCAGATGGACACGTTCGCGGTCATATCCGGCCTCAACTTTCCTTCTCGATTATCCACATTCACGGAGGTGATGTAGTAGACAACGTTATCCTGAGTGGTTGCAGAGGGATATATTGACGTCACTTTCCCTTGGAACTCGGTATCCGAGTGGGCTGCCACGGTGAAAATGGTGTCCTGCCCCACCTGCACCTTGCCAATGTCGTTTTCATCCACATAGGCCAGCACTTCCAGGTGATCAAGATCGATGATTCTGATGAAGGTGGGAGCGTTGAGCCCGGTAACTACGGTTTCTCCTTGCATCGTGTTGACCGAGGCCACGGTGCCTGAGATGGGTGCGATAATGGTGGCGTACCAAAGCTGAGATTCATGGAAATCCAGTTCGGCCCCACATTTCAGAGTCCTTGCTTGGGCCATTTCATAAAGAGCTTCACTTTTGTCCAGTTGCTGGGAGGAGATCGAGTTGGAAACCATGAGCTGCCTGTCCCGCTCATGGTCCCTTGCCAGGCGTTTTTCTTCGGCCCGGGCTTCAGCGAGAAGCGCTTTCTGGAACTTCACCTTTGCGACCAGATCGTCCTGTTCAATTCTGGCAATGACTTGTCCCTTGTATACCTTGTCTCCCACATTGATGGGCAACTCCACAACTTTTCCCGGCATTCTGGCCCCGACTTTCACGTCAGCCCCCACCCTGGCCTTCACGATCCCTGTAGCATGAACCTTTGCGGCAATATCACGCTTCAACGCGGTGACCGTTTGGTGCCGCGGGGATGACTTGGCCGAAAGCCTTCCGCTAACCCAGTACGCTCCCCCGCTGACAATGCCTAAGCAAATCAGCACGAGTGTTCCCACATGCGCGGGTCTCAATGGTATTCTTCGCATAACGCCTTTCTCTGCATCACCTTGCTGAGGTACCAAGGTGTTTGTGTGATCGGATACCTTCGTGCGCTCATGGAATATTTCTGATGCCGATTCGCTTTCACACACAAGCCCCTCGGGCTGGAGATCTCCTGCGCGAAGTGATGAGACGGCTTTGCGTCGTCCATAACGAGGGGGATCCCCAGCCTGCTGCCTGTACCAAGGTGTACATGCAAAAGCGCATCGGCATGGGGGGATGTCTCCCTCACTGCGAGCTACGCGGGGCCGTTGAATCTCCTTCCAGGGGATCTCCCTCGGCCAAGCCAGATGGCTCACAGTTGAGCGAAATAGGATGAGACGAAGATGAGGCGTCTTCCAGGGCCAATCCAAGCAGCCACACTCCGAGGCAGACCTTCGTGAAGCTGGAACCGGACGAAGAACAGCAGCATGCATCAAACCGTTTTTTCTGAAGAGCATCGAATCCCAGCGCTTCATAGCACTCTTCTATCCATTGGTGAAACAACTCCAATTCTCTGAGGTCAAGGCTTTCACCCTGAGCAATCAGTCGCAATATGCGCTCTTCCTTTCTATCGGACATTCTCGTAAGTTCCTCCCCAACGGACTATTTCAGGACTTGCCTGCGGAAGTCATTCGTTGTAACAGTTCGCCGCGCAAGAGAAAGAATGAATCATTCATTTTTTTCGCTGATATCCAGAGCCGCCTTTCTTTGGGCAGCGAGGTGCGCGCACAGTTGATATAAGACGGTTTCTTTGATCTCTGCTCTCTGATGTACTCTCCTCCAAAGACAGCCTGAGGATCCATACTCCGACAAAGATCCTCATGGCGCAGAAGTCAAAGGAGGAGCGGCAGTATTCGTCAAACGCTCGTTGCTGAGAGGGATTGAACCACAATGCTTTGTACGAAGTGTGTACCCATCGGCAAAAGGCATCCTGGTCCTGCAAATCAAGGTTTTCTCCCTCCGCGATCAATCTGCATAGTTGTTTTCTCTTTTGCTCTGAAATTCTCATGCATTGCCTTCAAAACAGACCATCACATTCCCCTCACGCTACAGGTACTGCATTCGACTGCTTCTCCGAACCTCTCGTTTTCGCGAAGGGATGGAGCGGTTTTGGAGAAAAGAATCTCCGTTTCAACATGTGGAGCGCCCTGAAAGAATGCTTCAATTGGCTTTTCCGAGCGCTCCTCGTCATGCATGGAGACCTATCGCGGCATCATTTTTGGCCCATGCGGGGGCTTGCGTTTGCTCAAGAATTCCGCCAGGCGCTCCTGTTGTTCCGGCGTGAGTTTTGAGAGCTGCTCTCTCTTCATTTTGAGATCTTCACCCATCACTTCCGAAGCGAGTTTGACCGTCTCGTCATCCATTTTCGCAAGCTTGGCCACGTCTATTTTGCCATAGAGCATCATGGTTTGTTTTTCATCGCGCAGGCTCATCAAAGCGATTCGCGCTTTCCTGGTCCTGTCTTTGAAATCAACATACATGAGCCGAATCTGTTTGAGCTGGTCAGCTGTTAATTTGAGTTCTGCAATCAGGTCAGGTGGCGCATTCCAAAGACCGGGGAATCCTCCAAGCAAAGGCGGCCCCGGTGGTGGTCCCAGCGGCGGCCCCGGCGGTCCCGCGAGGAATTGTCCTCCATGAGGGTGAGGTCCCGGAGGCGGTCCCGGAGGCCCCGCAAGCGCATAGAAGCAACTGGCCGACATAATCACAAATGATCCGATAACCAGCACAATAGCCGACTTTTTCATCGATATTCCCTCCTGGTGCAAAGGTTGATTCTTCACGACAGCAAACTCCAACGGCCGATACGCGCCGGGACTTTGCTCGTCTGAAGCCAGTCTAGAGGGCAAATGTGGAGGAAATATGGAGGAGCTGTGTTAAGATTGTGGAGTGGTGGGGATAGTCACCGCGGGGGGCAGCATGAGAGATCTTGACCTCCATCAGCCATCGTCCTCGGAAATACGGGAAACGACGCCGAGCTTGTAACCAACCCCGTGTACTGTGGTGATGACCTCTTGTTCCGCAAAGTCTTCGGCCATCTTCTTGCGCAGATTTTTGATGTGCGAATCGATAGTCCGCTCATATCCGTCAAAATCGTAACCTTGCACCAGATTCAGAAGCTCTGCCCGACTGAATACTCGATTCGGACGAGTCATCAACGCTTTGAGAAGCGCGAACTCATTTGGGGTCAGATTCACGGGTTTGCCGCTGACAAGGACCTCACGCGTGGCACAGTCCATCGAGACGGGCCCAACCTCAAGCTGAGGTTCTTCGGATTGAGGCTGGGTGCGTCTGAGCACGGCTTTGACGCGTGCAACTATTTCCCGGGGGCTGAACGGTTTGCACACATAGTCATCCGCGCCCAATTCAAGGCCGACAATCCGGTCAATTTCTTCGACACGCGCAGTGAGCATGATAATCGGAACTGGAGAGAATTTTCTGATTTCTCGACATACGTCCATTCCGTCCATTCCCGGCAGCATGATATCGAGAATCACCAGCGAAGGAGCGTTCTTTCTGACTTCTGCAACCGCGAAATCTCCACGCGCAACAATCGTCACCACAAAACCGGCTGTCACGAGATAGTCTCGCAGCAATTCGGCAATTTTGGATTCATCTTCTACGATCAACACATTCTTTGCGGCCATACGTACCTCACCTGTCCATTCCCGCGGCCATAAGCGGAAACTCGATCGAAATCAGCAGTCCTCCCAAAGACGATTGTGAGGCACGTATCGCACCACCATGCCCGATCACGATTTCCTTGCATATGGAGAGGCCAAGGCCGCTACCCCCTAAGGCCCGACTTCTTGATGTGTCCACGCGATAGAGTCGGTCAAAAACGCGGTCGAAAGCCTCAGAGGGGACTGGAGGTGGGGAGTCTTCAAAAACCAGCGTGAGCTGCTGTGCGGAGCAGTAATGATTGATGCGCAAAATCCCAGGGGACCGAGTGTACCGCACGCTATTCTCGAGAAGATTTGCGAATAGCTGTCTCAATCGATCTGCGTCTCCCAAAATTTCAGGCGCGTGATCCTCAAATGAGTGGGTCTCCAGTTGAATCCCCGCTTGAGAGAGCCGAGTCTCAAACGTATCGATCACGTCTTGAAGAATGTCCAGCGGCCTCACGGGAAGCTTCTGCCGGACGAGATTCTCCGAATCCGCCACAAAGAGTACGTGCAGATCATCCACGAGTTTGCCGATTCGGTTTGTCTCATCATGAAGCGACGCGAGTCTCTCCGGGTTGATTTCTCGCACACCGTCCTGCATTGCCTCTATTTCTCCGCGGAGTATGGCCAAGGGGGTTCTCAATTCATGAGCCACGTCAGAGGTCCATTGCTTCCGAAGCGTTTCATGCTTTTCCAGAGCTTGCGCCATGGAATTGAACGCGTGTGCCAGTTGGCCTAGCTCATCGCTGGTTCGCACGTCAATGTGGGTGCCAAAGTGCAGGGAGCTGAGTTCTTTTGCTGCTTCTGTCAACTTCTTGATCGGGGAAAGTAAATGCTTTGAAAGGAAGAATGAGATTAAGCCTGCCAGGGCAAAGACACAGAATGCGGCCAAAGCTATTGCCCTGGTCTGTTCCTCCACAAAGGCGAGCTCCAAGGGATGTGCCCCATGCCTCAACGGCATGAGTCCGAGCCAGCCTACAGTCTGTCCGCTGATATTGACCGGTCGAAGCACATAACCTCGCACCGGGAACCCAGGAGGTCCGACAACGAGTTGCTTGTTCTTGTCGAACAGGGCAAGACGCGGCCCGATCGATTCTCTCCCGGGGGGAAAAGGAGGCGGGCCAAGTGGTTCCCGAGATGCTCCTCTTCCAGCCAATTCCTCAGGAGCACTCTTGTCCGAATGTGTATAAGGTCGAGCTGATGGCTCATTGAGAGACAAGGCCTTCTCACCGTGTTCGTGAGGAGGTCGGGGGCCACGTGGAAACGGCGGAGGCGGATAGCCTGGGATCTCGGGTATATACAGCCAGATAAATCTGACCCAAATGCCAGGGTTTTCTCGGAACTGCTCCCAAGAGTGGTTTTCCTGATGCGCAGAACCAAGGGCAGCCACCAGGTCATCGAGTGTCCCCATCTCCACTTTTAACACATACTCAGAGAACCGCCGATTTGCGGTAAAATACATGGTCAAGGCCAGAACCACTATCGCAGCCAGAATTGTGATCATAAAGGCTGAAAAAATCTTGTGGAACAGGTTGAACTTCAATCTCTTTCCTTCACGGCTGCACCTCGAAGTAGGTAGCAAGAAACCCCACGCGATCAAAGGCAACTTTCGCTGGCGGAATTGCTCAAGTGCTTGCTCCGGTCACCCCAGTCCCGTGCTGACCTGAGTTTGCCACTGGTCCGCGTATTGCGTTCGGAACTTCATTAGGAAGCCCGTTTGGTGAACAGACATCCCGTTCCATACTGTCCTCTTATACACCGTCACCACCTGCATTCCTGTTGAGGTTCGTCCGGGGGCCTCCCGCTGACCCAACAGGCCTCCGCACGGTCACCCACGAGGAACGGCGAAAGCAAGACCGTCCCACGTTGACGAGAAGGCTCGTATCTTCTCCTTTCCGAGCGTACCTCATCGTATCCACCCGGTCAACCGCAATGGTCTCGGTGGCCCCTCTCCCGAGCGTGGGCTCGGATTTGCCAAGACAACGTGGAGATCACAAGCAATCGACCCTCTCTGTTTCATGGAGGCCTCCCGTAGCGGGATATATCGGTGCCCGTGCGGAATCCGTATCGGGTCCGGGCCACCAAGTCCTCATCAGTGTGGACAAGGGACACCGCTCCTGGTTGGCTGGAACAAAAATACTTGCTGTCTCAACTAATACCACGGCGCTTTCGCCTGTATGACAGGACGCAGGATACGGGCTGAGGATCTCCTTCGCTACGGACGACGCAAAGCCGTCTCATCACTGCGCTCAGGAGACCCACAGCCCCACCATCTTAGATAGGTGACCGTGAATCGGTATAAGGGAAGGGGGCCGAAGATGGGTTCCAAGTCCTGGGGCAGACGACACATCCTTCCCTCGCACCGTGGGAAAATGCCGTTTTCGATCATAGATCCACAGCTGATGCCGCAAACTTGCGGTTTTGATCGGACCCCAATGCGGAACAAATTCTGTCCAGAGTCTCGAAAATAACCTTCGCCCGGCTGGAACCGACTATTTCGTCGGCGCACTTCTGTCCCACTCGGAAGGACCGAAAACGGTGTCCAGCACATGCGTGACAATTTTCGATTTCGGTCGCTCAACGTGAACTGGCCGTACGTACGGCCGGTTCACAGATTCGGCCAAGATTTTGACTTCCTTCGGTTAACCCAGAGTGCCGCGGTACAACTTTCAGAATATCTTGCGGGATGAAAAACGCAATCCTCTCACTCGGCGGGCAGGGCCCAAAGTTTTGGGAATCGACAGAGATATGCTTGTGCTTACAAAAAAAGGGAACTCCTCACAGACACCCATTCCCCCGGTTGCGGCTCTCTGGTTGTCCGAGAACGTCATCGGTACGGTAGCGGTCACTTTGCCATACCTGGGAGAAACTTGAATGGCTGGGCCGGTTCGAACTTGTTTGCAGCGCTTCCGGAATAGGTTTTGCCACCGGTGAGAGTCAGTTTCTTGATAGGCGCACCTTCCTTGAAATCCAGTTCCGCCAATGGCACCCAAAACACGTTTGGGCTCGTAGCAGAATCGTAGTAGTAGATCTTGTTCTTATGGTCCGAGACTGTGCGCCAGTAAGTCGACGCAATGTTCGGCTGCCCTGGGGTGGTAATGCCTAAGGGTACGGAGACACCACGTATCACGCCAAAGACGCCGGCCACGGACTGGAACATATCGGCTGTTTTGGGGATGGCGTTGATGTAAAACGACGCACGAGCGAAGCGATCCGATGCACGGACAGTGCCCGGCAGAAAAATCGTACCGCCAATCTGCTCCCAGTGACTTGTTCAGAGCGAGTTGTTGGTCAAACGTGGGCGAGTTAGTCATCACCTGATAGATTTTGCCGTGATGAATGACCAGCTTGCCACCGATGTATTCGAAAATTGCGGAATCTCCGGTAGGATCCGAAATCGCTAGATGTCCCGCCGCCCGCTTACCACCTGGCAGATTCGGAGCAATCACTATGAACGGATCATCACGCAAGGCGTTCACGGTTTCGGACACGGAGGCATAGTTGTCAGGTACATATTGCGCCCATGCGGCAATCGAGATGGTCGGTCGCTTGCCGTCAGGCTTGCCGTAATCGGATTCTGTAAGATAGACAGTACGTTGGCGACCAGCCCCTTCTCGTTCATTCCATCGACGGAGCTGACGCCATAGAAAGAGCAAATCAAGCTCCCGTACTTCGACACCCATTTGATTGAGGTTGGACCGCATGCCCCATCGCGCTTCATGCCGCGGGGAAACGCCCAGAGGTCGGTACCCGGGTTTTCCGCCCAGTCCATCGACCGTGCAGTAACGATCCTACCGTCAGGACCAAGGTAGACAGCACGGGTGCAGGCATCCGCATGCTGCATCGGGGCAAGAGCGAAGATCAGGGCGATTAGTGCCCCACACAGAGCCTCATTGATGGTCTTGCTGTTCATTGCTCATTTCCTTTCTCGTTTTTTCGGGTGGGATGACGGGTCGCGTAATGCCAAAGCGCTTAATGTTTGGCTCCGTGTGAGTCGGACTCACCTAGCCTTGGTATTGGAACGAGTTTTGACGTCCGTGACCCATGAAACGATGGTTCGGCTGACACCACCAAAAAGGAACCCTGGCTGGCCCCCCCACAAGCCCCCTGACAGGCAAAGCAGTCCTGACGTTGCCGAAGAAAAGCCCTCTTTGCCCCCCGTACAGGGTACTCTACCACTCCATTTCTCGTCAATCAAAATGCTCACGGTCATCTGTCACCTGAACACAGGTAGTGTTGAGCCCAAGGAAAGGACCAGGACAGGGTCACGTTCATGCACGGGAATTTTCGTTTTCGGTCGCTCAACGTGAACTGGCCGTAAGGACGGACAGTATGAGCCCCGAGCCAAGAACCTCGTTTTCTTGACTTAAGTTGGGAAGGCGATCTACACCCTCATGGCCGATCACAGCGGAGCTTGAATCCTGAATGCCGTAGAGTCGCAGTCTCTCCTGCTGACGCCTGTACGTCCAGAATTCGTCCCAGTCTTTGTTGATGTGAACGGCTCTCAGACGCATCATACTTTCTGCTCCCCGGAGCGTCCAGCTCATCCCCGTAAGCTCCAATCTGTCGTTTATGAGATTCCGACAGGCTCCTTCAATCACCCCGCTGCCCACAGGATAGCCTTTGGCCAAACAAATCTCGTACCGCAGGTGCTTGCGGTTCCGGTCGAGATATCCGATCACTTGTTCGACGCAACGTCTCTTGGCACCGGAGAGATCTTGCTTGCTCAGCATCTGCTTGAGCCCGCCGATAAGCCTGCCGGCTTTCCCATTGAGGAGCATTCTCAATCGTTCAGTCACAAATTGTCTGGCTTGTGGACTACCTTCGTCATGGAAGCACTGAGCGGCTTCTCTCAGGTGCTCCAGAACGTGAAAGATGTCCAGCACGAAAAAGGCTTTGGGGAAATATTTGTACACCAGGCTCCACAGAGAACTTTTCTCCGTCCAGAATACAGACCAGCTGGTTGCCTTCAGGCAATCGCTGATCCACGGCCTTCTTGAGACGGATCACCGTCTTTTCCGGTTCATCGGTGAAGCTGCCCCATGTAAACTTGTTTTGCGGTTGTGGCCAGGAGTCAGAACCACCCTGGTCCGAAACCTCCTTGAGGATGCAGCCGGCAGTGCGGACGTGACGTGAAGTGACATAGGTTGAGATCACGGTCGCCATCTTCTTCTTTCCGGGCTTGTCGGGATTGGAAGGAGGTGCCTCGGGACCGGCGTCGCCTCCCTGGGGCTTACGAATAACAATGCCCTTCTTGTCTACGGTGGCCACCGTCACCATAGCCTCCGGACAAACGTCCAGCGGTGCCTTCTCTTCGTAGAATCGTTCCGCCTCATCGCAGACGTCCCGTACAATGCTCTCCAAGGAGCGAATCGGCATCTGCAGGGGAAAGAATGAGCACAGAATGTCCAGCGCATCCTCCTAACTCATCTTGACCGCTCACCGGGAAGAGAACTCCTGAACCAGGTAGGAATAGCCTCTCTCCGGCAGGTTAAGCTCTCCATCCAAAGGAAAGGCCCCTGGTGAGCCGGCCGCGTGATAGTAGGCTCTCGTGATAAGGACAGCACCGAAGATGGACCGATATGCACAGCTCCGGTCACGCACATACGGACATCGGTTCCCATCGGCATCAATGATCTCCTTGCCCGCATATCCGCTTCCCTTCTCGGCCACAAATTCCTCAAGAGCCGCTCTCCCGACCGCCATCACCAGGGAGAGGAGGTGTCTCTCCACGTCCCTGATCTCCATCGTTTGTGCCAGCCCTCGCACAAAGGCGAGAATCTCATTGACCAGCGAGGCCACGTCGGATATTGGTCTTTCCATCTCCGGTCCTCCTCAGGGATACATTCGTTCGCAAACGCCATGTACCCTGTTCGAGGACCGGACACCACTACTTTCTCGTAGCTATCTGACCGGTTTCACTTGATTCATCCTTGACAGGAAATCCCGGCACCCTACGAAATGTATGATTTCGGATTCAAGACCCTGATATGGACGACCAAGAGGCAAAAGTTGACTCTGGACCAGAAGGTCTACCGTAAAAGTGACGTGATCAAAGGGAGAATTGTCTTTGAATGCGTGGAGGATCCCAAAAATCCTTTCTCCGGCAAGAAGGCTCCTCGCATCATCAAGGTCTTCGGCGTCTTTAAGACGATTCTTGAATGATCGGAAACAGCAACGCCGAGGTTCCAGGACTAATGGCAGCCTTCGCTACCACGAATTCACTATCCAGCCTGACGATCTCGGTTTCGATGCTGAGGTTGTCATTGCTCTCGTGAAGAATCCTGAGGCGGCCGCCCACCACAAACCTAAAGGGCAGTATTATTTGGTACGGGGATGGCCCAGACAACCATCCCCAAGTCTGCAACTTTTTACTTCACTAACTCAATCTCACCTGGCTTCCACGTCTTGTTGAACCAGGGTTCAAGTGGGCCATAGAGACGCAGGATCATGAACCAGCCCTTGCCGGGAATCGTCTGAACCCAGTTGCTTTCCTTGCCCGCTGGAGCTTTCGGTCCGAAATAGACATCGACCGAGCCGTCCTTGTTGACGAGCAGATCCTTGTTCTGGCTGCTGACGCTGGGGAAACGCTGGTCGGTCTGGACCATGGAGCGCGTCTGGTTGTCATACACGATGACCGACCAGAAGTCTTGGACCGGAACATTCGGCGGGAGATGCAGCTTGTAGCTGTTTCCGCCCTCGAACGGCTTGCCGTCCGCGTCCTGAGCGCACCAGGGATATTGCGAACCTTTTCCGACCATTTTCTCCGCCATGGCCGGTGTGACACCTGTGGCGATATAGTAAAAGAAGATAGCCCCGTCCAGATTGGCCACGCCTGGTGACTTCTCGAACTTGTACCCGCCGAAGAAGGGCAGACGCCATGGGCTGTCTGGATAGAAGAAAGCGTCCTTATCCCGAATCCTGAAGGCGATCGCTCTCGCAGTCACGCTGCCAATCTTCGCGGCTTCCGTCAGGATTGTTTTCATCCGCGCGTCGGGATTGAAGGGCTTGCCCTTCTCGATGCCGATCGAGGCAAATAGGCCTAGTGTGGTGGGATCACTCCCCTCGCTTGGTTCTTCCTGAATGGCTTCGTTCAGGAGACTCCAGAAGGTATAGTCGCTGGGCGGGACAAAGTTGGAGGGAATGCCGGAGGCATTTACGAACTTCATCGCTGGAGGATTGGCCGCATCGGAAAGCTGATAGATCTTGAGATGTTTCTTGACCGCCGCGACGCCGGGTTTGCTCGAGCCATCGACCAGAAAGGAGCGGAAGGGCATCCAATTGCCGTACGTACTCGGCCGCACGACGAAATACCCCTCAGGCACTTTACCTGTGTAGCCTGGAGGCAGGATCAGATACTTGCCTCCTTTCCCTTTGTCAGCGCCTGTAATACCGATATCGGCAACCCAGCGATACCAGAAGTCATCGATGAGACCCAGGACCATTGGCGGGACTTCTACGACCAGCGGTCCTTTTTTCGTGTCAAGCCAAATGAAGCTGTATATGGTGTTGTCATTCGCCGTCAGTTCTACGGTTTTTGAATCAACAAGGTCTTCCCAAATAACATCCGTCTGGTTTACCGGTCCGAACTTACGGAGCGTGGCACGCATACCGACCTGATTCACGATCGGGATGGCAAGCAGGTAGGCCTGCAGCGCACGCGATGCATCCAGGTTGTCATAGACCTTCTTCGTGGTCGCGTCATCAGGATAGCCGTAGTGCAGGTTCAGGGTGCCGATGGATGTTTCGAGTCTGTCCGGCACCATGATGCCAGGCGCGATGGGCGTGGTCATCTTGTACTCTCTTGCATCAGCGCTTTTTATGCCTTGCTGCTCTGCGCTGGTAGCGGCAGCCACTGCGGCTATGGCGATAAACGCGACGCAGAAAAGCAGTTGCTTATGTGGAAACATTCGTCCCTCCTCCTTTCCATTTTTAGATGATTTGGGAAGTCTACGCCACGAGGCACCTCAAAACGGAGATAACTAACTAATATTAAGTCATCTTCCTGCCAGCTCCCTCAGGCATTGTCATAACGGTTTGCGCGTCAAACACAATTGCAGAGGTCCGTTGGTCACAGCAGTGTACGGATTACTCAGCGGCCTAATACCACTTGATATTTCCCTCCTTTCCGGCCATTCCGAAGCAACCGGTAGACCGGCATTCGCCTCGGAGGTTGTCGAATTACTTGACTTACGAATACCTTGCTCGATACTATGGTCACATGTCTATCCGAAATCCGCAAGAAGCTGATAATAGTGGAGATGGTGAACCAGGAGTAGACTTGTTTCCCGCAGGATTCGTTTTCGATTTGACCACCAACGATTTCGACGAGATCGTCGCTATCGCCCCGAACTGGGATCACGAGCACTTGAAACTCGGTCAAGGACCCTGCAAAGGCAGGTTGCATGCCATACATACGGCTCGCCTGCAGATTGCTACGGCTTCCTGGAATCCGGGAATCATCAGCAGGGGAAGTGCCCCGAAGCGAGCGATAACCCTGGCTATGCTCCTCCGCAAGACCGGCCCAGCATCATCTCAAGGCGCAGCGTTTGAACAGGACCAGATGATATTCCTTCAGCCCGGGCAGGAGTTCGAGTTTTCGGCAGTGGGGAGTTGCAAGCTACTTGTGGTGGTGGTCCGAGAGGAATTGTACCGGAGTTACACTCTTGCCCGTTACGGAGAACGATCTTTCCCAAAGGACAGTCGAGACCGTCTCCTTCTGGGGCCGGTGTCAAATCCGGCGTCTGTAAACCTCATGTGGGAAGGGCTGCTGGATGATATCAGCCGACATAAGGCAATCCTCTCCGAGTCTGTTTTCGCTCGCTCCATCGAAGAGCAGGTCCTTGAGCGGCTTCTTAGTCGGGTCTTAGTGGGGGCGGCTCCTCCGCCGGGACCGAATCGTCATCTAGCAGCTAAAAAGGCCAAAGATGTCATATTTGCTCATGCGGATGATCCGTTGCTAATTACCGATGTTTGCCAGGCCGTCGGAGCCCATGAACGAACACTTCTCTTGGCGTTCAATGAAGTCTTCGGCATGCCGCCACAGGCGTATCTGAAGTGCTTACGCCTTAACCGTGCAAGACAGCGACTTTTGGGATCATCGAAAGATGAGACCGTCACCGATATTGCCTTCCGGTGCGGTTTCAGGCACTTAAGTCGCTTTTCCGCGGATTACCGAAAAATGTTCGGCGAATATCCTCGTCGCACACTGATTGCCAAGGCCGGCTTCCATGAAAAGCACAATCCGACGGGGTGAGCCGTATCCGTTCGGCGATTTGAGCCGGGCTTTTCGTCGAGACATTTAAGATTCTGACCTTCCTCCAAAATCTGTTCGGATACTGTGACAGTCCAGGGCAGTATCCGGACTTCGACGGGAGGTCGAAATGAAGCCCTGTAAATACCGTATGGAACGAATCAGCGGGAAGCTTGGTCTTGCGCAGACTAGGCTGCTCCCGCTCTCTCAATTGAACGCCAATCGCATCGATTCGGCTCTTTGGTCGGCGGATGATAAGGTAGGCAAGACCTTTCCTATCCGGTCTGAACGATTCATGCGCCCAGGTGCTGTTATCGTTGTCAACTTCGATGCCTTCACATACGGGTACTACGAGGCCGACGAGCCGGAGCGCAATGAACTCCTTACCAAAGGCCGGTATCGACGCTGGCTCATTTCCTTCCAAACTTATGGCGTCGTAGCCCGAAACCCCAGAGCCAACATCGGCATGATCTACGGTTTACCCACCGAATAGCCTTTCCCGAACTCCCTATTCCCCGAACTTCTTATCGAATCTGTAGCGAGCCATCTATGGCTCTCAGACCTGCGTTTGCATGCAATGACGCTCTTTTCCCATTTTCTCAAGAAGGGAGAGTATGTATGATAGACAGTGACAAGCAGCGTCGCTGGTGGTTTGCGAACCATCCGGAGTACAGCGAGGCTCTTGCAAAAGTGATTTTTCGCAGTCCGGCAGTGCCGATAGGCTCGCGTCTCTGGCAAAGCCGTGATATTCTGCTTTCAGTAAGACGCAAGCTTGTTGTAGGAGACGCCTGTGAAGCTTGGCAAAGCAATATCATGGTTGAAGGGGACGTTGCAGAGATGTCTGTTTCCCGGTCTGGAGGAGTGTTGGAGCACTATTTTGACTGCCAAGGAGCAGCAGCTTGTATCCATTCTGGAATTGGTTGGGGTTGAAGGATTTGTGCTGCGCAAGGTTGACAGCCACTGGTTGGGAAGGAAGCCCCGTGACCGTGAACCAATAGCACGGTCTTTTGTGGCCAAGGCCGTTTATGGGTATCCGTTTACCAGCAGCTTGATTGAGGCGCTTAAGACTACGCCGAACGTGCGTCGAATCTGCGGATTCAAGAGGGTCTCGGACATCCCGGACCAGTCAACGTTCTCCCGGGCATTCAAGGAATTTGCCGAGAGCCAGCTTGGTGAAAGGGTGCATGATGCTCTGGTGGAGCGGTATTTGAAACCTGAATTGGTGGGCCATATATCCCGTGATGCGACAGCCATAGTAGGCCGCGAGAAACCGATGAAGAAGCCTCCAAAGGAGAAGCCTGCTCCCAAGAAAAGGGGACGTCCGGCCAAGGGAGAACAGAGAGATGCCAAGGAGCAAACACGCATTGAGAGACAGGTTAGTCAGTCAGTCGCACAATCTCTTGCCGAATTGCCCGTATTCTGCGATCGCTGCAGTAAGAAGAACTCCAAGGGATTCAAAGAGACCTGGATTGGCTACAAGTTGCATGCAGATGTTAACGATTGCGGGCTGCCCGTCAGCGTTGTGCTGACCGCCGCATCAGTACACGATAGTCAGGTAGCCATACCGTTGATGAAGATGAGCAGTGCCAAAGTCGACTATCTCTATGATCTGATGGATTCAGCCTATGATGCAGGGCCGATTTACGAAGTCAGTAAGAGCCTTGGTCACGTTCCCATCATCGACAAGAATTCGCGTGGTAAAGAGATCATCCCCATGGCTCCTCACGAAGCGGCCAGATATAACGAACGGACTGCCGCAGAGCGGTTCAACAGTAGGATAAAGGAAGAATTCGGCGCAGGCAATATCATGGTACGAGGTGCGCAGAAGGTAATGATGCACTTAATGTTCGGAGTGGTTTCTGTCTTTGCTGACCAGTTGCTAAAACTGGCAACCTGACCTTTCACAATCAACCTGTCATATTAGGCGACTAGCCAGATAGGCACCCCCCAAAAGACGGACAACTGTCCTCAAAACTTGCTGAATCGGTATTAGAGCCTGGTTTAGCTTCCTAATATCACATCTTCTGCGCTTGGCCGGCACCTGTCACTCGTCATCATCAAGGCATTTTGCAAGAGGCTCAGATTTATGTGGGAAACCTATCTTTCGATTCCAGCGAGGCAGATCTCAAGGGCCTGTTTGCTACGTACGGAGAAGTGGAATCCGCCAAGGTCATCACGGACCAGTTTACCAGCAAGTCCCGGGGATTCGGATTCATTGAAATGTCCAACCGCGAAGAGGGTCTTAAGGCGATCCAGGAACTGGATTCCAAGGATCTCGGCGGCCGGGCCCTGAAAGTCAATGAGGCTAAACCCAAGACCGACTCTCGGGGCGGTGGCGGACGCAACGGCGGCGGATCCCGCTGGTAATTGCTGGTTTGTAAATTAGCATGAGAACCGGGCAAGGGTTCGCAGCCCCTGTCTATTTCCCAGTTCACAGTAATTGTTATCTGCAAGAAGGAACCCTTGGGCACGCATCGGAATCGAGCCCAAGGGGCCTTGCATATTTTCACAACGGTCATTCTCGCTCGTGGAAACCCGCGGTTTGCATTCCTGCAGGCCCTGAGCACATTGCTGCTGCACGAGGGCCTCATGCTAGGCCGGACCGTCCTGAAGCATTCGTCTTCTTGGTCCCCTGCCTCAACTTGAGACCCTGAAGAAGTCACCGGTGGGTGGGATCTCCTGCTTTGCATCAGCATCCAAATGGGATATCTGTTAGCTAAAGAGTACGAACTGAGAGACTGCCGACGACGTCCATCCGTTTTGTGTTCTCCCCTCTGACGCTTTAATCCGCTCTCCAAACATCGCTATTTGACCGGAGTTTCCGCCGGAACAGTAAACAAACGCGGTATCATACGTGATATCAGTAGACTAAAATGAGTCGGGCTGAACCCCTAACATTGCTGCTACATTCTGAACCTGAATCTTGCAAGCGGGGAGAAAGAAAGGGTGAGATGTGAAGACCTTGCTTTTCGAAGTCCCCTGAATCTGATAGGATTCTGGTTGATCAAGGGCCGTAATCTATCAAGAAGGCAGGGGACTTGGGAAGTATGAAGCAAAGACAAGGACTGGGCAAGGGCAAAAACAAGAGGAAGATCACTCCGAAGCCTCGGTATTCGGAGAAGCGGTTGACCAGCCGTGCTGGTTTGATCCCAATGAGTCGTTTCATCGACAAGCTGGGAATCGAAGGCATGATCGACCGGATGGTCACCATAATCCGCGGCAAGAATACCGATTACGAGTTGGGAATGATCTTCAAGGCGATTATGTTGGGGGTCATTTCCGGTAGCCGCCACCTCTCGGATGTGGTGCGACTGGGCATGGATGAAGCGTTGATGAAAACGGAGGGTTGGGAGAGCTTTCCCGTACTCAGCTCAATCACTCGAGTATTGAAACGCTTCGAGTTCCGCAACTGTATTGAGTTTAGCGAGATCCAGAAGAAGATCCGTCAGAAGGTCTGGGACAAGAAGTGGTATGGACGGATCGACCTGGACTTGGATTCCTCATCCAAGAGTGCGTACGGCCACCAGGAAGGAGTAGCCAGGGGGCACAATACCGAGCGCTCGCACAAGCCCATGCTCAACCCGTTGTTTGCGTTTATTGCTCAGACGGGGGAATGCCTCAATGCCTGGCTCAGGCCGGGCAATACGCACAGCGCTCACGGCAGCGTCGAATTTTTTAAGGAGTGCCTGGCGTTGCTTCCCAAACAGGCATGGAAGGTGGTTGTCCGCGCGGACTCGGCTTTCTTCAGCGGATCTTTTGTCCGGATGCGCGAAAAACACGGATGCGGATATGTGGTCAAAGTAAAGATTCGGAACTGGAAAAGGCTGTGCGCAGGGCTAAACTGGCAAAAGGTCCGTGGACGAGAGGATCTGTGCACTGCTGAATTTCATCATCACGTTAAGGGTTGCAACAGACCACGTCGATTTGTTGCTGTTCGACGTTTGGTGGGCATGCAGACTCCCGAGAAAGATGGCGTGTTGTTCCCTATCCCTGAATACAGCTACGGTCTTTGGGTGACCAATCTGGGGCTGACACCGTTGAAGACGGAGCGGTTCTACAACAAGAGAGCCGTAGCGGAGAATCTCATCGGCGCCGGGAAAAACCAGATGGCCTTTGGCTCCATGCTGGTTCACAAATTCTGGGCAAACCATGCCCTCCTCCAAGCTGCGGTATTGGCTTACAACGTGATGATTTGGTTCCAGCGCACGGCACTTGATCCTCATCGATGGCGTGAAAGACCAAATACATTGAGAGGGTGGCTGATATACTTGGCGGCTAGGCTACTGTATACCGATAGGAAGTGGGTCCTGGCATTGAGTAGCGGCTATCCGGACAGAGAAGAGTGGAACCGAATGGAAACCCGTCTAGCCGTTCTCACTCTCTCCTAGAATCGGCCGCCTTTCAAGAAGGTCCAAGCGATCAAAGGCAGTAGTGCGTCCAAAATAGAATTTCACAGGCTTCAAGGACCTGTTCTTTGTTCCTTCAACGTCCTGATTATCGCTATCGTGCCACATCGACATCCTGTCGTACCACGATTATGCCCGATAAGGTGCAAAATTGAAATGCGCGGATAGTCCGAATCGGTCAACTCGACTACTTGCAAAATCCAGGGATCTCTGCGACCCTGGCATCAGCGAGGTCAAAGGATCTGAACTGCCGGGAGCAGCGATCTCTCGTTCTATGGCCCATCCAATCGATGCCTTGAGAACCAGACATCGTCATCACCGAACCATCGACCGTTCGGAGGAGAAACTCGATCGGATCGAGGGGAAATTCCGAAAAAAAACTCCTCCAAGAGGCACTCCCGCCATTTTTCAACTCACCTCAGACGATAGTGAAACCCCTGAGCGCTCACGTGGCCATGAAGTCCGCCTGGGGCAGGCCAACCGAGCACCCCCCTCCAACAGTCCGGCCCGTTTCTCGCCATCGATTCCGGGTCTCGCAGAAATTGCCCCGACTGGATCGGAGACCGGCAGCGAATCTACAGGCCCAAAAGGTCTCCTGCGTGCAGATCGTCAATCTTTAACGAAAGGGCCTCCTCAATAGGGAAGTAATTGAAGTTCAGTCGCTTCCCATCTTCCACTGCTTGCATGAAACCTTCCAGAGGCGTCTCGGGTGACTGTGAGCCGGCAATGGATTGCGTGGGCTGATTCAGGTCATTCCACACGGTCATCAGTTCCGCGTTAAAATCCAGCCTCTTTCCGTGAGCGGTAAACGCAGCATAATGTTCAAGCGGAGTGGGAGGCGCACTACTTCCCAACTTTTCAAGGGACGGTTGTTTCAGGTCATGACCTTCGAGAAAGCTCATGAGATCTCCGAATCCGCCAGCGCCCCTGTGCACAATCTCTTCCAACCCGTCGGTTATTGACGAAGCAGGGCCGGTCCCGTGGGAGAGTATTTTGCCTATCTCCTCCCCAACCATTGGGTGGTCACCGGTAAGAATCCCTATCAAGCTGCCCGGTCCCATGAGATCGTGATCGCTCGGCGACGTGTTGGGTGCATGATCATACGGATAGTCAGGCCGTGCCTCCAGAGGCAGATTGGCCCTCGCATCATCCACGATGATGCTGAAGGACTGGTACGCAACACCGGTGTTGCCATCATCTACTTTGATCGTAATGTCTATGGTGCCTGCCTGTCTGGGATCCGCGTCCCAGCTGATCACTCCGGTCGCGGGATCAATGATCATCCCTTGCGCTCCCTTTTCAAGAGAATAGACGACTTGGTCGTCACCGCGCCAGTCGTTCAGGCCTTCGTCCGTAGAACCCGGATCGTAGTAGAAATTCTTGGTCGCCATGACCACCGCACCGTCAGGCGCACTGGTAGTGAATTCGGGATCGGCATTCACCACATAGACGGCAAAAGTCGTCGACTTTGAGTCGTTGTGCCCGTCATAGTGGGTAATGGTAAAATGGTAATTCCCGACCGCTTGATGGTTGTCACCGGCCTCCTGATTTTCAACGTCCCATTGAAGTGCGCCGGAGTTCGCGTCGAAGTCGATCTTATGCCCGCCACCGGCCTCCATCGCGTCGTTGAATTCTTGGAGCGAATACACTTTGGCGACGCCGTCACGCTCGATCTCCAGCGTGTAATAGGAAGGACCGACCTTTTCGTCGGCAGCCGTTACGTAGTTGCCCGTGGTAACTCCAGGACCGTCCTTCGTATCATACAGGAAGAGCGAACCACCTTCGTTCACCGTCTGGTCGGGAATCGCGTTTATGCTGGTATCTGCATCGGTGACGTCCACTTCGAAGCTCTTGGCCGGGCTCTCACCTCCGGAAACGCGGTCGTGAGCAACCAAGATGAATTCATAGGGGTGGGTGCCCGGGGCTACACTCCCTTTGTCCACCGTCACATCTGCATTGGTGCTCTGCCAGTGGATCTCACCCGTGACCGTATTCAGTTGGATCTGACCGCCCCCGACATTAAACGTGAGTCCTACCCAGTCCCCGGTGGAATCGCCCGTAACGGTTTCGTCGGCAACCTTGTCGATCACGGTGGTCCCGTCGTCAAGGGTATGCTTGACCTCCAAGGATGTACCACACTCCCTCTCCTTCCTGATCAGATCGTACCCAATCCTGGTCGAACACATACGGAGCGTCCTCGTGTACGATCCAGCGGCCACCGTCCGGCGGGTACAGGTCCAACGAAGGGTTGACGTTATGGACATGGAGCGTAAAGAACTCCGCATCTTGTCCCCCATTGCCGTCGTGGTGCACGACTTCAAGATCCAGGGTCCCTGCAATGGCATCCAGGTTATTCGGAGTCCAGCCGGTGATCTCTCCGGTAGTCTTGTCAAAGGAGATGTCTGCACGGCCGCCGTTGGTGGCATTGTATCCCGAGGCATCGTCAAAGGTGATGTACGTGCCACCCACATTCACCAGCAGATCGTAGTAACGTGTAACGATCCGCGGCCCAGTGATCGCCCTCCACGCCCTCGTCATTGGATTCCACTCCTGTCTCGGTACTTGGCCCGTCCGTGTACATGTACGTCGCATCCTCAGTGGCCTGCAGCTCTGTCGGAGCCGTGGGATACCGGGTGATATCCGGCTGCCAGTTGCTCACCGTTACCTCGAACGTCTCGGAAGGCAGGTCCGAGGTTGCGGTATGGCCGTCGTCAGCCACCACGGTGAAGTGATACGGCGCAGTGATCTGGATGCCGTCCTGGCCTACGGTCACGTCCGCATTGGTGGTCAGCCAGTGGATCTGGCCGGTCGCAGTATCGAACTCCACTACCCCGCCGTCAGCGCCGTTGGGCTTGTGATCCGTCATGGTCGCCCAATCTACCCCATCCATGTACAGCGTGTACGTGAGCCCGTACCCCTCGTCATTGGTCGTGACATGCGACCCGTCATAGGTCGAGGAATCCGACGTCCCGCCATACGGCAGGGTCGTGGCATCCTCGTGATCCTCCAGGATATTCCAGTTCGTAGGATCCTCGGTAAATACCGTGATATCGTTGGTGATGTGTACGTCGAACGTTTTGGAGTCGTGGCTGTCGTGACCGTCGTAATGGGTCACCACGAACGTGTAGTCACCCACATCACGGTTGTTCGGGCCTTCGGTCGCACCGGCAGGAGGCAGGGCCGCAGGCGTATCGCCCGTATCCAGCCACCGGATCTCTCCGGTGTCCTTGTTGAAGTAGATGGTCGCACCGCTGTGCACCACATGCCCCTCTGCATCGGTGTACCGGGGTCGGGCGTGTACGCATACCATACCTGATCCGGGTCGGTGGCAACCGGATCGTGCTCGCTCACCGCAGTTTGGGGAACCAGATTGATCCCATTCACCGACAATTCATAGTACGCATCCCGCTCGTTCACGTTGTCCGATTCCTGGCCCTCGTCGTTCGCATTCACCGTGGTGTCACCGATCACGAACGCACCGTGGTCTTCCTGATAGGTCTGGTCCGCGATGGTGTCCATGATCGTGCGCGTATTGATCACCTCGACCGTGAGCGTTTCCGTGGTGGTGTGCGGATCGCCGAGCCCGTCGTCCGCAGTCACGGTAAACGTATAGTCATGCAGATTCGGCAGCAGATTCCCCGCCATATCCCGGGTGGTGTCTGCATTCGTGGTCGCCCAGGTGATCACTCCCGTGTCCGTGTCAAAGGTCAGCAGGCCGCCTTCCGGCCCGTTGGGGCGAAATCCCAGTAGCGTGCCGGAGATGAGATTCGTGGACCCCAGCGTATGGCTGGCGCCGTTGTTATTGTCCACGGTGAGCGTGTACACCACCGAGTGACCTGCGGTATCCTGCGTCTCGTCATCTGTCTGCACGTCATAGGTGTGCGGGAAGTCGGCCGGCACGTACGGCGAGGGGGGATTGTCATCCTCATAGAGCGTCCAGGTGGGGGTCGGATCGGCCGGGTCGGGGTTGCTGAATACCGGTGCGGCATTATCTACCGTGAGCGTAAAAAACTCCGCATCTTCGCCTCCATTCCCGTCGTGGTGCACCACCTCAAGATCCAAGGTCCCTGCGATGGCATCCAGGTTATTCGGAGTCCAGCCGGTGATCTCTCCGGTAGTCTTGTCAAAGGAGATGTCTGCACGGCCGCCGTTGGTGGCATTGTATCCCGAGGCATCGTCAAAGGTGATGTACGTGCCACCCACATTCACCAGCAGATCGTAGTACGTGTAACGATCCGCGGCCCAGTGATCGCCCTCCACGCCCTCGTCATTGGATTCCACTCCAGTCTCGGTACTTGGCCCGTCCGTGTACGTGTACGTCGCGTCCTCAGTGGCCTGCAGCGCTGTCGGAGCTGTCGGATACCGGGTGATATCCGGCTGCCAGTTGCTCACCGTCACCTCGAACGTCTCGGAAGGCAGGTCCGCGGTTGCGGTATGGCCGTCGTCAGCCACCACGGTGAAGTGATACGGCGCAGTGATCTGGCTGCCGTCCTGGCCTACGGTCACGTCCGCATTGGTGGTCAGCCAGTGGATCTGACCGGTCGCAGTATCGAATTCCACCACCCCGCCGTCAGCACCGTTGGGCTTATGATCCGTCATGGTCGCCCAATCTACCCCGTCGATGTGCAGCGTGTACGTCGAGCCCGTACCCCTCGTCATTGGTCGTGACATGCGACCCGTCATAGGTCGAGGAATCCGATGTCCCGCCATACGGCAGGGTCGTGGCATCCTCGTGATCCTCCAGGATATTCCAGTTGGGAAGGGTAATCGGATCAAATACGGCAGGATCGTTGCTTACGTTCACCGTCAAGTGAACGGTGTCGCTCAAACCCTGATGGTCGAAATGGGTCACATCAAAGGTCCACACGCCCACGTCACGGTTGTTGGGGCTGAACTGAATGGTCCCGGCAGATTGATCGAAGTCTGTGAATGTGCCGCTGTCCATCGCCGGAGTCGTGCCGTCGAAGTAGTTCCAATCTCCCAGGTGAGCCGCATCAAAGGTATGAGTATGGAGAGTTCCACCCAAATCCGTAAACGTCACCGTGATCTCATAGTATGAGTCTCTCTCATAATTTGTATCTGTGCTGTCAACCTTTTCGTCGTTCGAATGAAAATCAAGCGTGAACGACGTGTCTTCCATCTCCTGGATCGTGGCAATTGCCGGGTTCGGAGGCTCATTGGTAGTATCTATATCTACATGTTGAGCGTCGCCATTCTGGTCCGTGTAAACCAGAGAGTCAATTTCAGGTTTGACTTCCTGCACCTTTGTCTCGAAGTAATATTCGCTGGTCTGATTTCCCGGTGTATGCGTGTCGGTGGCTTCTACCTTGAAGAAATACTTTTGATCCGCGTTAAGGTACGTCCCGTTCCAGTTGACGTCCGCATTACTCGTATGCCAGATGATGCTGTTGGTCGTGGAGTTAAAGCTAATTGTGCCAATGAAGTCCGCTCCGCCGAGATCGAGGTTGGGGATGTACCCGCTAATCCCCGCGGTCGAGTCATATACCGTGTGCCATACCGTCACATCGTCCTTGGTGTCCGCAACTCCGAAATAGACCGTGTAGGTCACGCCGTATCCGTGAGGCGCCAGGTCGTCCGTAAGCACCGGAATGGTGAAGTCCGCTGTGGTCGTGCTATCTTCAACCAGAACCTTTGCAGTAGCGAGGCTCGGCATGCTCGGATCGAAATCCGGGGCCGCGTTGTTCACCGTGACGTTAAACTGATCGCTATCTTCCCCTCCGTTCCCGTCGTAATGGGTCACTTCAAACGTGTAGATTTTGCTGCCTGTAAGGCCCACATCCAGGTCATTGGGATTCCAAAAGATCTGGCCCGTGTCCTTATTAAGCCTTATGTTTGCTCCGCCGGCATTCATGGGATCGCCGTCCCCGGGGTTGGTCCCTGGATCTATAGTTGTCCAGGTAGTTCCCCCATCAGCTGAAACCCTCAGCCCGAAATGCGCGTCCATTGCCGGATTATCGGCAAGATCCTGATCCGAGTCACCACCGTAATTGGGACTAGCATACACTTGCACCAGCGCATCATTCCCGCTGTCGTCACGATCTTCGATGACCGAGAGGTTCAACACGGGGTCTGCTATATGGTTATTGCCGGCCTGACCTGTTCCTGTTGCTCCAGTGAGGACAGTATTCACGTTATCCACGGTCACCTGAAAGCTCTGCGCGGGCAGGTTGCCGCCATGGGTATCCATTGCTGAGACTGAGAAGGTATAGTCATGGCGTCCCGTGATCAGATTGCCTTGCGGGTTGACGGGGTCGTCCTGTGCGTACCGCGTGACGTCCGCATTGTTGGTGTCCCAATTCATGCCGCCTGTATCCAGGCTAAAGTAAAGATATCCGCCCTCGTTGTTAATCCTGCCCCGCACCCAGTGTTCACTGGCAGGATGGTTGGCGTCACTGTATGACGCGAAATTGGTCGCAATATCTGAATATTTGTATGCCCAAGTGTTGGTCGTATAATTCCAGTATTGGACCGTGAGCTTGTAGGTGAGGCCTTCCCCTTCCTGATCGGCTTGGATCAAGGCCTGGTCATGGGTGGCTGCAGCTCCCTTGGTATCCTCGGTCAGTGACCACGTGGTCGTATCGAACGCGGTCCAGGCCGGAGGATCGTTGTTCACGTTCACCTGCACCTGCACGGTGTCAATGAGGCCCTGTGAATCGTGATGGGTCACGTCAAAGGTCCACAGGCCCACGTCCCTGTTGTTAGGGGTAAACTTGATCAGACCGGTAGAGGGATCGAAGTCGGTGAAGTCGCCGCTGTTCTCTTCGGTGGTCCCTGTCTTGGTATAATAATGCCAGTCCGCTGTATCGGTTTCATTAAAGGTGTGGGTGTGAAGGGTTCCGCCGACATCGGTGTACGTCACGGTTATTTCATAATACGAGTCTCTCACATAATTTGTATCTGTGCTGTCCGCCTGCTCGTCATTGGAATGAAAGTCCAGCGTGAATTGGGTGCCTTCCATCTCCTGGATGGTGAGTGCAGGGGTGATAGGCTCATTGATGATGTCCTCAGACTGCGATGCGCCGGTCTGGTCCGTATAATCCAAGTGGTCGATTTCGGGTTTTACGTCCTGGACCTTGGTCTCAAACACTAAGTCACGGGACAGGCTGTCTGTGACATGGGTGTCCGTGGCTACCACTTTGAAAAAATACTTCTGATCTCCGTCTTCGTACCCTCCACCCGATTTCCAGTTCACGTCCGCGTTGGTCGTGTGCCAAATGATTGTTTTCGCGTCCGCGTCATAGGTGATTTCTCCCGCACCGTTCGGCATAAGCCCCGTGCTGCCGGTCACGGGAACGAGTTGCCATGCGGATAGATCTGACGGGTCAGGAGCGGACCCGGCAACGGCAAAATACACCTGGCAGGTCACCCCATATCCTTCGGGATCGAGGTCGTCCGTGTTGATCGCGATAGTGTAATCATCTGCATTCGTGCTGTCTTCAACCAATACCGCTGCATCGTCGCCGGTTCCCGGCATATTCTCAAAGTGCGGTGCCGCGTTGTTCACCGTGACCGTGAATTGAGCGCTGTCCTCCGCGCCATTCCCATCATAATGGGTCACCTCGAAGAGGTATGATGCGCTTCCCGCAGTTCCCACATCCAGGTCGTTGGGATTCCAGTAGATCTGCCCCGTGTCCTTGTCAAACCTGATGTGTGCGCCGTCTGTATTGATAGCCTCGCCGTCTGTAGGATTCGTCCCTGGATCTATGGTCAGCCAGTCGGTTCCGCCGTTCGCGGATACCCTCAGCCCGTAATGAGCGTCTATAACCCCTGCGAGATTGATATCCTCGTCACCGTGCGCACCGGCGCCGTCGCCGTACTGCGGGGAGGCCATGACGTCAACCACCAGACTGGTTCCCACCTCCACCTGTTGGTCTTCCGAAATGAAGATCGTGCTCGGGATCGGGTCAGCCACGTGATCGTCCCCGGACAGGTCTGAGCCTGTGATTACTGTCGGAGCATTGTCCACGGTAACCGTGAAGATTTGCTCCGGGAGCGCTTCTCCGTCATGCCCGTCGTCAGCCGACACGGTGAACTCGTAGTCGGGACGTTCGGTCAAACCGTACAAATTGAGATCGATCTTGTCTCCGGGAGTTAGCGGATCACTGTCTGCCGCACGTGTGACATCCGCATTGTTGGGCTTCCAGAGGATTTCGCCTGTGTACACGTTAAAAAGGATGTATTCGCCCTCCGTGTGGAGCTGAGTGGCTCGCCATCCATCCTCGAAATGACACGTGCTCGGAGCGGAAGCAGGAAGCGCTGTAGTGGAATCCACGTCGATGACCGCATCCTGGAACGCATGGGTCGTCTCGTAGTCAAAATAGTGCACGTTCAGCGTGTATTGGAGGTTCTGCTCCTCTTCGTCGGTCTCTATCTTGGCGTCGCCATAGCTCTGCCAGTCGCTTGGATCCTCCGTCAGATACCAGGGCTGCGCATCGGGGCTGGTCCATACGGGGTCCTTGTTGGTCACGTGGACCAACACGTCATGTTCGTCCGCACTGCCATTGTCGTCATAATGGGTGATGATGAACTTGTGTGCGTCGCCGCTGCCCGTCACATCCACGTTGTTGGGCTGCCAGTCGATCTCGCCGGTCTTGGGATCAAACGTGATCGTGCCACCGTGAAAAACCACCGGAGCGCTGGGATCTCCTTCGACCGTCCTCTCGTATCCGGTCGTGACGCTGGGAACCAGGATCTCTCCGCCTACTGTGCCAATGGTCTCATCGATGCCCCCGTCGTTGTCCCAGTCTACCTGCAGCGTGTAATGACCCTTCTCGTGAGTGTAATTCGCTCCGTCCAATGTGGTGTATTCATCCTTGGCGGTCGGATCGAGGACGAGGCTGTCACCCTGAACGATGGTGATTTCTGTTGCCGGGTGGTTCGGATTCGCGGGATCCGCGCTCGGGTCGTGGTCCGGAATGACGTAGTCCGTGCCAGAGCCATTTACCTGAGTATTGAGGTGGGTAATGAGCGTGGACGCCTCATCTACCGCGAGTTTGTACACATGAGTGATTGACTCGCTCCCGTCATTGAATGTGACCAGGAACTGATATCTTCCGACAAGCTCGTTGTCGGGATTCCCGTTCGCGTCTACGTACGCGGCGTCTTTTATGTACAGTTCGCCCGGTTTCAACCCCAGCGCTGTCGCTTCTGCGTAGCTCTCCGCAATACCAAAGATGTTCAGGTCAAGAGCGGTATATGCGCTATCGGTAACATATCCGGAATCACCCGGAGTGGCTGCGGAGATCGTGTACGAGATGAGGCCCCAATCGCTATCAGGACGGTTGTAGGGGGTATCGTCCGTATTCACGACCTTGGCCGTGGAAGACGTGTCCTCGACCCACACCAGGGCATTGGATCCCTCGAACTGGGGCGTCGCATTGGCGACCACGATCTTGAACCAAATTACGTCTGTGCCGCCGTTGCCATCGGTGACCGTGATGGAAAACTCAAATCCACCGCTCGCGAGGTTTTCCGTGACGTCCGCGTTGGTGACCGAGATCACCAGCTTGCCGGAGATACTGGTATCGTACTGGCCATGCACGCGGGTGGTGTCTTCAGGATACGGATCGTTAGCATGCTGGGTAACATCGGTACCCGCATAGGACGAGTCTGCTGCAAACCGAATTCCCAGGGGCGCGATGCTGTCCAGGTGATACTCGACAATGGTGCCCGTGTGGGTGAGGTCGTGCTGTCCTTCATCGCTGGAGAGCAGGTCAAAGGTGAACGGGGTCGCGTCTTCCGTTACCGTGAGTACGTAGGGGGTATCATAATCGTGGGGATCTCCACCTTTAAGACCGGTGTCGTTGTCCGTTCCGCTCTGATTATTGGGGGTCTGAAATACCGGAGCCACGTTGACCACATCGAGCTTGAACGGTTTGTACACCACTCCACCGTGGCCGTCATCCACCTTGATGGCGAAATAGTAGACGCCCACATCGGAGTTCTTAGGATTTCCCGACATGACGCCTGTGGTCGTATTGAAGGACAACCAGGTTGGCACGGTCAGGTCGGTCGTCGTCGCATCATGGCTAGACGGATCCGATGCGGCAAAAGGCGAGTCCGCCCAATTCACGAGTGCGTATGTCGTGGAATAGTTGGCGTCCGTCTTGCCGACCAGTTCATCGTCAGTGGTCACGTCAAAACTGAACGCATGGTCTTCGACAGGTTGGTACCCGTCGTTAGGGGTCGGGATTATCCAGTTGGTGAGGTCAACGGACCAATCAGAGATAGCATTGGTGGTCTCGAACTGCGGGTCACGGTTTTCTACCGTAAGGTGAACCAGTTGTGAGGTCAAGCCACCATTCTGGTCGTCACATTTCACGTGGAAGTCGTACGTGCCGGCTTGCACTTCCGCGTTGGTGGGATTGGCATTGATAATGCCCTTGAAGGGATCTTGCATGGTCAACCACGCGGGAGCATCGGTATCCAGATAGTAATAGGGTCGTGTCAAACCGGAACTGGGCTGCAATTCGTCGTCCGCGTGCAGGTCGATCGTGTTATAATTCGGATCTGACGAACCGTTCCGGTCTTCATACATGACAAGGTGATCCAGATCAGTACCCGAGGTATGATTCGGGTTATCCGCGCTCACATACCCGGCAGTGCTGTCGAAGACAGGCGCACGTTCGATGACGTTAATGGTATAGGTCTTGGTAAACGACCCATTGTCATCGCTGAAGTGTATCGTGAGCGTGTCACTCCCATGCTGCGCGTCCACGTTATTCGGCATGGCCGCGGTGCTGTGGATCGTGAAAGACACCGTATACAATCCGTTCACATCCGGGCCGCTCACCGGATCGAACGTGATGTCAGCCGCGGTCAACCACGCGGGGAATTCAGTGTGTGCCAGGTCCAGTGTCACCGGGTCGTCAGTGGTAAACGAAAAACTCATGTCCTGACCTGACGGGTGGCTCGCGTCAGCGCCTAAAGGCGTGTCCTCGGTCCAGTCGAGCTGGGTTCCTGCAGGACCGTCCACCACGTTCAGGACATTCCTGACCTCTATGTTGACAGACTCGGAAATGTCGCCGCCGTGGCCGTCGTGAAAGATCAGGGTGTAATGGCCCGTCCCGACGTACCCCTCGATAGCGTCATTGGTGAGCAACGTGTCTGTGTAGACTTCCCCGGTGTGCAGACCTACTTTGACGATGCCCAGTTGATTCACGCCGGAATCGGTACTGCAGCTCGTACCAGGATTGCTCGTGAGCGCCACTGTCCGACCCAGGAAGATAAGAGGCGTCGTAGTGGCCCTCATCCGAGTTCTGCACCTGACCGTCGGTCGCTACCACGTATTTGCCGTTCGCGTCCAGCGCGTGGTCCTCCACGAAAAAGAGCGTGCCTAAATCCGGCTCCGTCCAATACGGCGTCACGTTGTCCACGACAAGCTGTTCGGTGTAATCGTGGTCTCCACTCGAATCGTGCACGGTAATGTCTATGTCTATGGGTTCGTCACTGGGCGTCCCGTTCTCCCAATGGGTGACGTTGCGGTTGTCCGGCGTTCCTTTAATGATGCCGTTGTGCACAAAATCCGGATCCAAAGTCAGCCACGAGGGGAGCGTGTACCCTGCTGCAAGGGCGTACGTCACTATCCCGTTCCCTTCACCCGCGTACTGAATGTCCAGCACCTGTTCACCAGCGTCTTCGAGAAAGTGAAATACCGTGGGTGAGTAGAAATTGGTATCGTAGTTGGTTCCGCCTGGGGGAGTGTCTTGGATGTGCAAGGTAACAGGATTGGTAATCCATTCCGTGCCATCGAAGAATTTTATCGTCCCGGTCCATGTCACGTCCGTCTTTGTCGCGGACGCGTCAAAATCGACGGTCATCTGCCCGTCAACCCAGTTGCCACCACTAAGGTTGGGATGAAAGGTTATCCAACTGCTCCCTGTGGGATGGTATCCCTCGGTCACCTCATTGCCGTCCGAGTCGAACAATTGGTACTGGTTCGCGTACACGCCAGCGTGAGTCGAGTTTTCGTCCGTGGTGTTGAAATCGATGGTCTGGCTACCGGAATTATAGTCCAGATAGCGGGAGTTTCCCGTGCCGGACGGGTCAGGAATCCATTCGGCCACTTTGTTGTCCACATACAGGTCTGTACGTGTAGCTTGTGGTTGCGCCGTGACGGTCAGTGGCGTCTATGGTGAAATGCCATGCCCCGTCCGGGTCGCCTGCAGGCACGCTCACCTGCTCGTTGACAGGCACACCTGATATGAGGCCTGTGGCGCTGTCAAAGGTCAGCCACGAGGGAAGCGAGCCCACCAGAGTATAAGTCACCTGGTTATCGGAATCGGTACTCGTGGTTCCGTCATAGCCGGTGACATGGTAAGATTGCCAGCCCGCGTCCTCGGTAAAGTGAATTTCCTGCACCGCGAGGGTTGGCGCTACGTTGTTCACCCAGAACTTGACCGTGTAAGAGATCGTGCTGTCCGCGTCCGTGGAATAGCCATTGTTAAACGATACGGTGAGATGGTAATTCTCCAGACCTGGGGTTGCCGCGGCTATGAAATCGTCTGTGGGAGCGATGGTCAGGTCGCCGGTCGTCTGATTGATGGAAATCCAGGAGGGTAAGTCAAGATCAAGGCCGTTCTCGTCTTGCAGGGTCAAAGTGTAGTGTGCAGGACCGTCGCCAGCCAGCTCAGTCGCGAAAGAATATGTCTGTGACGAATCTTCGTCCAAGCCTCCCAGATCGTTGTTCGGCAGTGTACCCTCGAAACCCGAGGGCGGCACGTCTTTCACCGTAAGCCATATTGCTTTGGTGGCAAGGCCGCCGTGCCCGTCATCGACGAACACGTTAAAGGGACCGTACGTTCCCACATCCGCGTTTCTCGTGGCAGGAATCTGGAGCACACCGTCTACAATAGTAATTTGAACACCATTGATATAAGGGGCAGTTTCATCCAGATAATACGTGGCACCCGGTTCGGGGTTGCTGCCATGAGCCAGGTCGACTATGGTCGCGGCTCCGGAAAGATCCACATAAAGATACCCCTGCTCCACTGCAACCGAATCCTGATACACGAAGACGGTTTTGCCGTCAGGGTCCTCCGACCCTGGAATCGGGCTGAAGACCGGCGGTTTGTTTACCACGTTCAGGGAGAAGTCTTGCGTGACCACATCCAAAAACAGAGGGTGCAATGGGTCGGAACCCACCGCGGTGGTGGCCTTTATCGTGAAGGTCCATGGCGTGCCCACGTCGGACACCCAGCTATTGTCCACACCCGTCGCGTGGAGCGTGCCGTCCGAATCTATGATCACGCCGTTTTGCACCACGAGCGGAGCGTTCGAACCGGTCCAGTCGATGGAATACGTGACCCGAGACGGGTCGTGGGTGCCGTCAATGGTCGTTACGTGCAGGGTCGTCTTATCCGCTGCGTCATCCTCCAGCCACGTGGAGGCAGCTCCGGAGGTGAATTGATTGGGCGCGTTGGCCACGGAAACCAGGAATGTGTGCTGCACCACGCCACCGTGGCTGTCGTTGAATTGAACTACCAGGGGCGTGTACGTGCCGTCCGCAGTGACATCCGCGTTACCCGGCGTGGCAATGAGCTGTCCGGTGATCGGATCGACGTTCAGCCAGGACGGCAGATCGGTCACCGGATCACCGTGTTCGTCAACCCCGTAAGAGATTAACGTGTACCCTTGAAGATCTGCAGGATCCGACTCGTCGTTTGTCTGGAATTTGAATGTCTGATCGCCGGAGGACTCGGTCATGTAGATGTGGTCGTCCGCGTTGAGCCAGGTCGGCTCGGCATTGTCCACGTACAGATGGTATGCCAGATCCGCGGATTCACCGGTGGCCTTGTACACCGCATGAATGGTAAAGTCGTAAGGCACAGTGTCATGCCCGGTCGAATCCTGTGTCACGTCCTGATTCGTGGGATTCCAGGAGAGCACGCCGGTCGTCTCGTCAATAATGAGCCCACTGGGGCCTCCGACCAGGCTGTACTGCATCGACGAGGCCACATTCTTCTCGTAATCCGTGTCCACATCCAGCAAGAAATGGGTATCTTCGGTGGCATGTGAGGTCGCGGACCCGTCAGCGCCTATGGTGAAATTCTCCGACGGTCCGAAAAACATCATGTGAACAGTAATTTCAGCCGAATCCGACCCGGTGCTGAACGAAGAGGAGCCCCCTTGCGTGCTCGCATCGACAGTCAGGCCTTCTTTGCCCGCGGTGGTGCCTGTTTGATCCCACGCGTAGTAACTGAACTTGGCCACTTCACCGTCAGTGTTGTCGCCCACGTAGTGGATCAAGTCCGTGGATCGCAAGAGCAGAGCGTTTCCTTCCGAAAGAGCGCCGTGTTCCACGAAAGAGTGCCAGGAAGTGCCGTCATCCGTGCTGTATTCCCACGTGCCGGTGGCTGAGCCCGCATTTTCATACGTGAGGTCATAGATGGCTATTCCCTGGACTGCACCGGGGTCGGGATCCGCGATGGAAGCGCCGACGATGGTGGAAACCGCAACAGGCGACGTGGTCGCGGTCTCAATGGTTTCTCCCAGGGAATGCGGACCGCTTTCGGTCAAGGTCGGTGCGGTGTTATCCACGGTCAGTGAAAAGTACGCGGTATCCGTCTGCGGGTCCCCTGGTGCGGCATCCGGGTCGTACGAATTCACCCGAAACGTGAAGATGCCCACATCCCCTTTGCCCGGCGTCCACGTGACCTGGCCCTCCTGCCCCGGCTGCGAATGGTCGGCATTGAACTGTATCTGATTGTCCGGGTGAGCCGCGTTATACTGCTGCCACGAAACAAAATCCGAAGATCCAGGGGCCTTGACCTCAAGGCCATGGTTCTCGCCCACCGGGTCGCTGGGAAGGCTGTACCAAAAGTTCGCCGACCCTTCGGAGACCGCATTCACGTCAGTCTGCCACTGCGAATTTTGCTGGGCATGTCCCATATCCGCGGGTTGAGCATCGTCATGCGGTGCCGGGGGTTGCGTGATCGTAGCATCCAGGACGATGCGTTCTTCCAACTGCTCAAATACGTTGATCGGGTCTACAAAGCGGACCGAATTATTTCTACGCCTGAACCACTGCATGACTCACCTCACGTTTGGTGACAGGTCTCTGGAAAGCAGACCTTGCCCGGGGACTTAAGGCAATTTTCGTGCCGTTGGTTCGGCGAGAAACGTCTGTGCCCTTTTCGCGGGTTATTGCAAAGCGTTGGGTCCCTCTTTCCGCGCTCATAGGAGTCCCTTTGGGTCAGCCGCAAACGTGGCACTTGAGCGGCTTCCGCTCGTGCCTGACGATAAGCAGTGGGCTTATGCTAGGAAACCTGAGTGTTAGGCGTGTTCAGATATCACACATGCGGCAGCCTATGTGTGTAGCTTTCACACAGGGCTGTGTGCGAACCTGGGGAAGAAAAAGAGAAAAGACGATTAGGCCAGCCTGGTGGGCCACCGCCGTTCCGAAAAGTTTTGGCCTGATGGGTATTTGTTGGCGGGTACGAACCTCGTGTTGCGGTAAGCGTTCAGAGCGATCCTTTGTTGAACCTGAGAGTCTGTTGCGTAACGCAAAGCTTTGCCGAAAACGTGGCATGATGGTGTCGTTTTCGACGGCCTTCGGCAGAGGTCCCCAGGAAAAAGCTTAGTATGTCCTTCCCTATTCCGCGGGGTAAGCCGTTACGTGCTACGGACTGATAGATCCGTCTTTTCAGCGGTGACCGGAATCCAGTCAGTTCGCGAGGTGGGATCTCATACCGGCCTGATTGTGCTCGGCCGGCCGGTTGGAAATCAGTAGTACAGGGAAAGTTCATTGAGCCTTATCCTCAGCTGCCTGGTCAGCATGAACCAGAGGCTGGCGGATTCGGTCTCAATGTGGCCTATTCCCATCATTCCCGGTCTGATCTGGGGCGGCATTTTCTCGAACGCGGCCCGCACACGAAACACCCCACCCAGATGTTCCACTGTATCGGACTTGGGCGAGATGGTCTCCACCCGGATGGGAAAAGCCTTATTCGGCCGAAAGTTGAAGAATACGCTGCCAGCTTGGCCTTTCTTCACGTACGATACATCATCTTCCTTCACGAGGATTTCCAGGAGAAGCGTAGTCTCGGGAGCAACCTTACAGAATGGTTCGCCTGCCTTGAATCTCTTGCCAATGAGGCTTTCCACCCGTTTTGTCAACACGACGCCGTCCACGGGGGATTGGATGTTGAGAAACTGGCTCTGCCAGCGTAAGAATTCCAGTTCTTGTTTGGCGCGGAACATCTTGATGGCCACGAGCTGGCTTTCCGCCAATTTGGCAGGATTCTCCGCAGCCTGGTTTCGCAATATCTCCATTTCAGCTTTGAGACTCTCGACTGCGCGCGTGTGCTCGCGGATCTTGAACTGAATCTCTTTTTCTTCAAGCCGTGCGACCGCCTGACCTTTCTTGACCGTCTCTCCCTCCTTGACGAACACCTTGTCAACGATTCCTTCCATCCCCGCGTACGCGAAGGTACTCGTGGTCGGGCACCACTTCTGCATGGCCGCCTATGGTCAAGGTGATGGGCAGGAAGAACAACACCCCGATGAACAGTACCAAGATTCCTGCAGCAGCTCGTTGCCTGAAGAGCCGAGTCTTCTTTCGGGCAGTGGCATCGGTGGAAATGGACTTGAAATACGAGTCTCGCACGCGGGCGTCTTTGTCCAAGACCCATTTTTCTGCCAAGGCTGCAGAAAAGAAGGGGACCACGTTCATGAGGGAAAAGGTTTCAACCTCGCCAGGCACGGCATCGCCATAGAATTCGAAGATGAGGTGCCCTATGACCTGCTCGTACGTGGTCAAAGGCACCATGACCAGACTGCTGCATTTGGAATATGCGACATAATCCAGGAGCGCCTGGGCTGCTTCTTCAGGAATCCCTTCCGGCTTTGTCGTACCCGGGAAAAGAATGAGTCCTCGTTGCACGGGCTTCAGAAGGCCGGACAACGCATCGACACGCTGGACAAAGTCGGACTTCTGTTCGAGTCTTGGCTGGTTCGAGGCAGCAACCAGGCGCGACTCGCCCTGAAAATGGACGATGAGCAATGCCCGATCGAACGGAAGCAGCGTCCGGGTGTCGTTGACCAGCACGAACTCGACTTCATCGAGACTCTTGGAGCGTATGGCATTCTTGGCCAGCTCGAAACCGGTCGCCAGGGCCCTGCGGCGCTGGTCCTGCGGGCTTGCCGCATCCTCACGAACTGCCTGGTCGGATGGAGCCATAAATTGAGCCTCTCCCATTTTGGTGTAAGGGCCTGGTGGTTCACGAGGCCGTATCGGTGCGAATCGGTATAAGCCATCTCCGTGCATGAAGCCAAGCCGCGAGAGCGAATTCCGCGTATTTCGTCATGCGTGGACACCACGGATCGTATGCATCAGAAGATTACTTCGCGGCGGAACGTGCGGTACAGGTTCTCGACAAATCGTTGCAGGATGCTTCGGGGCACTTGTCTGACTACCAGTTTTCCCGTCAGCCCTAGAGGCAATCCTGCATCGTTGCGAAAATCCATCTTGCACAGATAATACGGCTCCAGGGGGGCATCCCTCGATTCCTGTGATTTTGCGTGTGTCGGGATGATCCCTCCGAAGCGACTGGAGAGGGGCGAGCCTTCCAGGTCTTCTGTCTTAAAGTTGCTGATTTCTCTCACCTTTAGCGACACGGTCTTCCCGCCATCCACGGGAAACCAGGCCTGCACCGTAGCACCGGGCTGAACTCTTGACGCGTCCTCTTCGGGCACCAGCCCTACTACCTCACAGTTTTTCTGGTTGGCCAATTCTCCGGCCACGATCCCTCGGCCTAGCTGCGCTCCCTTTTGCAGCGTCGGAAGAAGTGCCGTGATAACGCCAGCAAAAGGGGCTCTCCACTCGCAATGGGCTATATCCTCCAGGGTATGACGCACCGCGTCTTCGGCCTGGGATAGTTCAATGAGTTTGGTTTGAATTTTCTCACGATCTTTGTCACTGTTTTCTGCGATCTGGATTTCCTTTTTCTTGAGCCTCACATCGGTTTGTCTCTCTTTGAGGAGATAGGTCAGGGGAGTCGGGTCCAACCGCATGAGCAGATCTCCCTTGTTCACCCGGTCTCCCTGCCTCACCGGTACCTCTGCCACAGGAGCGTCCGCGGGAACGGTAATCTGGCGTATCTCGGACGAGCCCACGTAACAGGGGTAGAGCGAGTTGCTTGCCCAGGGCCGGGTCACAAGGAAGGCCACCACTCCGACCATGAGCAAGAGAATCGCAGTGCCTTTGGGTTTCCAGCGCATGTCCTGACTTCGTTTCAGAAGCCCCTTGATCGAACGCGACACCGGCCGCCCCACAAACACGAGGAACCACGTGGCGCCCAGCAGAAAGCCAATGGTCTTGTCAAATCGGTAATAGATGCGTCCGACGATGGCATAGTACAACCAGACACGATAGGCAAGTGACAAGATGCCGTACGTGACAAAAATGGCCCGGTCTCGCGGTCCTGCCTGTGCAGGAACGACCGATTCGATGCCCAGGACTCGATTGAGAAACAGATACCGAATGTACCCGAAGGCTTTTGTCTGAAGGTTGGGAATTCCGAGAATGTCTGTGAGCACGAAATACCCGTCAAATTTCAGCAAAGGGTTCCCATTGAACAGCACGGAGGATACCAGGGACACGGCCATAAGATAGAACGCGAGAGAATTGACTATGCCCTGCCTGGTGAAAAACCATATATAAATGGCAATAACCGCAATGGACGCCTCTGACAACACCCCGGCAGCAGCGATGACGAGTCTTTGTCGGCGATCCGCCAGCTGCCAAGCTGCAGTGGTGTTACAGTACAGGCAAGGAAAGAAAATCAGGAATGCAAAACCCATTTCCGGTACGCGAAGCCCGAAACTCTTGGCTGTGTACACGTGAGAAAACTCGTGAACCAGCTTGACCCCCGCGATGGCTACCCAGAGAATGAGAAGGTTTTCCAGGTTGAAAAAGTAGAGATAGGGGGCCTTTAAACGGTGCAGGCCTTCAATGAGCAGGTAAATCGCAGGGGGCACCAACAGCAGGAGAATCAACGCGGTAACCCGGTTCACCAAAAGCCGCCACAGATGGACCGTTCGATCGAGAAAGCGGTCGGGGTTTAGCAAAGGCACGTAGCAATAGTAGAGTTTGGAGAGGGATCGTTTCTTGGCCTCTTGATCGTAAGATTTCTTGAGTGCCAGCTGTCCGGTTGACGTTCCGTATCCGGTTCCGAGGACTAACCCGGCCCGCGTGAATTGCTCGAGCAGTCGCGCGGCGTGATCCTCGGCAAGAAACCGTCCCCTCAGCTTCAACTTGTCCAGTGCCTTCTTGACGGAAAGTTTGCCGTCGAGAATGGTCAGAAAATCGTATTCGTAAGGAGAGATGCGGAAAAACTTGTTCGCTACGGGGTCTTCAAGGACGATGGACCCTCCGCCCATTTTGGGATCATAGAAATGGGTGACAATGTCCGGCCTGAATCGAGGGTTGATTTCTCTCATACTCATAGATCGATAATGTGAGACTGATTTCGCAAGGTATACGGACCTCCTCGATTCCTGCAACAGAAGGCCAAAGAGTCACTGTTCCTGGCAAGCGCCAAAGGGCCGGGCTCATCTTCACGGCAGACACCACTCATCAGGCCAGTTTCGCATTTATGCTCTCAGCATGCGGGTGAAAGCGATGGTATCAGATTTGTTGGGCCCCTTCAAGGACCTTGCTGATCTACAATCCACGACCGGATTTTCTGACCGATGGGTTGATGTCTCCTGGGACCGGAAGAATCCCCTTCGTGAAGTCCTCCACTTGTCTGAAGAAGGCTTCGTCGCAGAGTTCAGTTTCAAGGCCAGGATCATGATGTGCCGGCATGCGGCGTTTCATCGAGGTAGGACGGCCGGTGAACGGGTACCATCAATTTCCTCTGACCGAAAACTCTTCCTGTTTTTCAGGGATTATGGTATGGGCGGGCGTAGATTGGTTGTGAAAGGGTACCTGAGCCGTGAGCATTCGTCACCGAATCCTGCAAGAAAGATCAGCCTTGGTGCTCGTGTTGTTCCTCGCGCTTCTGCTGCTCGACCCACTGATACCCGACGTTCTCACCAATTTCTCGTTCGCGGCAATCGGTGTAGCCGCTGCCTGGCTTCTCAGCGAGAAGAAAAGTCTTTCCCGAAAAGTGATCGTTCTGTCCTCATCCGTGGTAGTGCTTGCCATAGCCTTGGGGAAACTGCTTCCCGAAGCCATGGTCGGACCCGCTCGCGTGCGAATCGGCCTGACGCTCCTGACCTTCACTCTTATCCTCTACGGTTCCTGCGGAGGTTTGATGCTCGCGGCGATGCTCAAGGCGCGGGAGGTCACCCATCAGCTAATCATTTCGGCAGTAAGCCTTTACATAATCCTGGGGATGTTTTACGCTCATATTTACACCATACTCGACTGGTTCCATCCGGGATCGTTCGCCTTGCAGCTTCTCGAGCGAGAATCGGCATCGCATTTCGTGTATTTTAGTTTCGTCACGCTCGCTACCCTGGGATATGGCGACATCACACCAAAAACAGAGTTCGCCCAGAGGTTAGCCATCACTGAAGCAATCATGGGACAATTCTACGGATCGCTTGTGGTAGCTTATCTCTTGAGTGTGTACATCGGCCACCGGGTTGGGGCTCGCGACTCCGGATTAAACCGGAACACACATTCAGGCAAACCGGCTTAGACCTGTGACACGAGACCGGGGGCAAACGGGAATACCGCATGAGTGATTATCCGGTCATCATTTTTGCCGCTTTGTTGATCTTTCTCTATGGACTCGTTTCCCGTGTGGCCGAGAAGTCCCCGATTACTGCGCCAATGGTTTTCGCGGGCATTGGAATTTTGGCCGGCCCCACAGGGCTGAATCTGTTGCAAGTCACGCCCGGGGCTACGGTCGTAAAGTTAATTGCGGAAATCACCCTGGTGATGATCTTGTTCGTGGACGCGTCAACGGTGAATCTGAGAACCCTGAGGATGCAGCGCGACATACCGATCCGGTTGCTGGCCATAGGACTTCCCTTGACGATGGTGCTGGGTTTTGTTGCCGCAGTCGTGATGGTCAACCCTCAGAACCTGTGGCTTGCCGCTCTCGTAGCTCTTATCCTTTCTCCGACCGATGCTGCCCTCGGCCAGGCGGTGGTGAGCAGCGAACGGCTCCCGGAAAGAATGCGGCAGGCTATCAACGTGGAGAGCGGGCTCAATGACGGCATCGCATTAGCGCCGATCCTGATGTGCCTCGCTGCCCTTTCTGGAGGAGAACGCTCAGGGCATGACTCCGGTTCATGGCTTCTCTTTGTGGTAAAGCAGCTCTCGTTCGGCCCGATCGCAGGGGTCCTCGTGGGCTGGTGCGGAGGAAGGTTAGTAGAGGCTGCATCGCAACGAGGCTGGATGCAGCCGACGTTCCAGCGCCTGGTAGCTGGGTCTCTCGCGGTGCTCGTGTACGCTGCTGCCGAACAGTTTCACGGAAACGGTTTCATCGCGGCCTATTGTGCAGGCCTGTTTCTCGGCACTCAGACACGCCAAGTGCGTGAGCGCATCCATGAGTTCGGTGAGGCTGAAGGTCAGCAGATGTCTCTCTTTGTGTTCCTGCTTTTTGGTCTTGCCATGGTTCCCGCGACGGTTGTGTACTGGGACATCCAGGCTTTATGCTATGCCGTTTTGAGCCTCACCGTTATCCGTATGATTCCCGTGGCGTTAAGCCTTAGCGGGGCAGACCTTGAGAAACAGGCCATTTGGATGATCGCGTGGTTTGGCCCGCGCGGCATTGCGTCCGTCTTGTATGCGCTCATGGCCATAGGCCAAATGGGGATCACCGGGTACGAAAGAGAATTCGCGGTGATCACCCTGACCGTACTACTGAGTATCTTCCTGCACGGAGTATCGGCCGTTCCTCTTACCCTCT
Source organism: uncultured delta proteobacterium (assembly GCA_963760985.1). GTDB lineage: Bacteria > Desulfobacterota > Desulfomonilia > Desulfomonilales > Desulfomonilaceae > JACRDG01. The sequence continues at coordinate 175,321 of CAVXFM010000012.1, forward strand.
TTTACTCTCGCTCCCGTTTAAGCCGGACTCAAAGCTAAACCGAAGGGGGCTTATCCTGCTCACGGCTTTTGGTCCAGCGTTTCTGCATGAGCACATAGAGAGCAGGCGTGAAAAAGACTCCCAAGACCGTTACCCCGATCATCCCCGCAAATACCGCAGTCCCCACCGACTGACGACTGACCGCACCGGCTCCCGATGCGGTCACCAGGGGCAAGACGCCCAAGATGAACGCGAGAGACGTCATAAGAATGGGCCGGAAACGAAGTCTCGAAGACTCGATAGTGGCTTCGAGCACCGGTTGTCCCTTGGCACGAGCCTCCCGGGCAAACTCCACGATAAGAATGGCGTTTTTCGCAGATAACCCCACAAGGAGCACCAGTCCCACCTGGGTGTATACGTTGTTGTCCATTCCGCCTATAAGGAGACCGGCCGCGGCTCCCAAGACCGCGAGAGGCACTATGAGCACCACGGAAATGGGATCCGCCCAGCTCTCGTACAACCCCGCAAGGATGAGAATGACCACGAGAATCGCCGCAACAAATGTAATGACCGCTTTGCCGGCTGCCTTTTTCTCCTGAAAGGCCATATTCGTCCACTCGAAGGCCATGCGAGGAGGCAGGATCTTTTCCGCAAGCGTTTCCATTGTGTGGAGCGCCTGGCCGGAACTGTACCCAGGGGCGTTTTGACCGAGAACCTTCGCGGTGGGAAAAAGGTTGTATCTGTCCACACGCATCGGCCCTACTTCGTATCGAGCGTTTACGAGAGTGCCCAAGGGAATCATTTTGCCATCTTTATTTCTCACAAACAGTCGCGATATATCCTCTGGATGGCGGCGGAACATGCTTTCGCCCTGGACTCTCACCTGCCAGGTCCTGCTGAATTTGTTGAAATCATTTACGTATGCAGATCCGAGAAAGGTTTGCAGCGTGTCGAACACGCTCTGGAGGGGAATCTTGAGCGCTAAGACTTTTGTACGGTCAATATCGATGTATACGTTCGGGTACGTAGCGCGGAAAGTAGCCATAACGGCTTTGAGGTCCGGCTGCTGATTCGCTGCTACTGCCAATTCCGTGCCGGTTTGTTCCAGGGACTGGAACCCGAGATCCCCTTTGTCAAGCAGTTGCATTTCGAACCCTCCGCCCGTGCCCAATCCGATGACAGGCGGCAAGGTATAGGTGAAGACAGTGCCATCATATATTTTCTGGAACTTAGCTGAAAGCTCCTTCATGATCACTTCCCTGCTCCGACCTTTTGCGAGGCGCTCTTCCCATGGTTTCAGCGGCACAAATATCGTGGCCAGGTTAGATCGTGCGGCATCGATCATCGAATAGCCCACCAGTGCGCCCCAGGAGAGTACCCCATCGGTTTCGTCAATGAATTTGCCCGCCTGTTTCACGGTATCATTTGTGCGGTCCAAGGTGGCGCCATCCGGCATCTGCACATTGACCAGCACCAGGCCGTCATCTTCCAGGGGAAGGAAGCCGGTGGGAACTCGATTGTACAACACGCCTGTGAGCACAACGAGTCCCACAAACAAAATCATCATGATAGCGATCCGTCGCACAGCCAAGGACACAATCCGCGCATACCAGTCTGTGGTTTGGTTGAACGCGTTGTTAAAGAGCCTGAAAAATACATTCTGGGACCCATGGCCACCGGGTCGCAAAATCAGGGCACAGAGCGCAGGACTTAAGGTGAGCGCATTGATCGCACTGAAAAGCATGGTAATGGCAATGGTGAGAGAGAACTGCCTGAACAGCTCGCCGGTAATGCCGCCAAGAAACGCGGGGGGCACAAATACGGCCATAAGGACCAAGGTAATACCGATAATTGCGCCGCTTACCTCTTCCATTGATTTGATGGCTGCTTCTTTTGGGCCCAGGCCGAACTCCGCCATGTTGCGCTCGACGTTCTCCACCACCACAATAGCATCGTCCACGACCAATCCGATAGCCAAGACAAGCCCGAAGAGCGTCACCATATTTATGGAAAACCCCAGCAAGGACATGACGGCAAACGTTCCTATCAAAGAAACGGGGATGGTAATCATGGGAATCAGGGTCGTTCGCCAGTTCTGAAGAAAGATGAAAACCACGATCACCACAAGCACGAAGGCCTCGAACAGCGTTTTAATGACCTCATGAATCGAGGCGTTCACAAAATCGGAGATTTTGTAGAGTGCTCGGTACTCGACTCCCTGGGGAAAATTCTTCTTCAGCTCCTCAAGGGTCTTGAGCAACTGGTTGGTTACCTCTATGGCATTGGAACCGGGAGACTGATAGATCACCAGGGTGGCTGCAGGTTGGCCGTTGAAAAGCGACAAGAAGTCGTACCCTTTACCGCCCAAATCTACTTTTCCCACATCCTTGACCCGAATTGCCCGTGTGCCTTCCCCGGTCTTGATAATCACGTCCTCGAACTGCTCTACATTCGCAAGCCGGCCCAAGGTATTTACACTGAGTTGGTAGACCTGATCTTTCGGAACCGGAGGTTGGCCGAGTTGTCCTGAGGCCACCTGCACGTTCTGTCCGCGAAGAGCGTTCACCACATCGTCAACCGCGAGATCTCTCGCCTTCAGCTTGTCCGCGTCGAGCCACACCCTCATGGAGTAATCCTTGTTGGGATACAGCACGATGTTGCCGACTCCGGGTACACGGCTCAACGTATCCTTCATATTTATGGTGACGTAGTTCGTCAGGAACAGGTCGTCATACCGATTGTCTGGAGAGAACACGCTCATCACGAGAACGAGGGCGCTGGAAACCTTTTTCGTGTTCACCCCTTGTCGTTGGACGTCTTCGGGCAACTGGGCCAGTGCTGCAGAGACACGGTTTTGCGTGAGCACCGTGTCCATGTCGATGTTCGTTCCCAGCTCGAAGGTCACATTGAGCGTATAAGACCCGTCAGCAGCACTCTGGCTCGACATGTAGAGCATGTTTTCCACGCCGTTCACTTGCTGCTCAATGGGGGCCGCGACGGTTTCTGCGATCACGCGCGGGTCAGCGCCCGGATAGGAGGCCGTTACTTGCACCACTGGTGGGACAATCTCCGGATACTGGGAGATGGGAAGCCCAAGAATCGAAACCGCACCTGCAAAGACAATGAGGATGGATACGACTGACGCAAGAATGGGCCTTTCAATGAAAAACCGACTCAGCATGGTGAACCCCCGCTACTTTCCGGAAGATGGAGCCGCCTTTTCGGAGGCCTGAGTCGACGAGATGGCTGATTCTTTGGGAGTGACTTTCGCACCGGGTCTCGCGCGCTGGATGCCGTTCACCACCACCCATTCGTCTTTGCCAAGCCCCTCCTGGATGACCCGGAGGGTCCCCTCAAGAGGCCCGGTCTTTACGAGTCGCTGCTCTACTATGTGATCCTTGTTTACAAGCAGGACGTACCTTCCGGCTTGGCTGATGCCAACCGCAAGCTCAGGCACGAGAAAGGCTTCCTTCTGCTCAATGGGAACTCGCACACGGCCGAAAAGACCTGGAACGAGGAGCCCCTTGTCGTTCACGAAGACTGCACGAACCCGCAGAGTGCCAGTTTTTGAATCTACACGGGATTCTGCGAAATCGATTTTTCCTTCGTGGGGATATCCGGTCTCATCTGCCAGCTGAAGATACGCGAGTGGTTTCTCCCTATCCGAGGCCAATTCGCCTTCGATTCTCGGCCATTTGCGAAGGAGCATGAGCAAGTCCCGCTCGCTCACGTCAAAATAGACGTACACCGAGCTGTCGTTGACAATCTCGGTCAGAAGAGTCTTGTCCCGTGCTCCCACGAGGTTTCCTATATCCACGTAATTGCGGCTGACACGGCCGTCGGTAGGAGCGGTCAGCCGTGTATACGCGAGATCGAGCTTCGCCTTTGCCAGATCTGCCATCGAGATCCCTACCTGGGCAGCGGCCACCAATTCCTCTGCTTTCTGCACATCGGTACTGCAGTTGACTGATTGAGCCTGTACCTGAGCAGATTCTTCGCCCGGTTGAGATTGGCCTGCTTGAGGTGCTCATCGGCCTGTTTGCCTTTCAGAGCTGCCTCGCGCTGATCTACTTGAGCCTGGTACGGCCTGGGATCTATAACAAAAAGGAGATCCCCTTTCTTTACCTGGGCACCCGGCGTGAAATGGATGCTCTCCAACCATCCTTCGACCCTGGCCCTGATCTCCACGAATTCCAACGCTGAGGTAGTTCCCGTGAATTCAAGGTATTGAGTCACTTCTTTCTTTAAAGGATAGCTGACGATAACCTCTGCGGGAGGAGGCACGACCACTTTGGCCTTTTCGCCGCAGCCGACTATGGTCAGGGAAACCAGGGCGAGGAAGAGCAGCACTCCCGATAATCTCATGGCGGTCATGGTCCGGACTCCTGATTTGTGGTGGTATAAACAATTCACTGTAGGGCTGATCGGCCCTTGGAGTCAACGAAAAACCCTGAAATTCTCAGTGCACAGCCTTGCCGCGTCCACGAGTGTACCCATGAACAGCTGAGCCCCCTGGCCGGCAGCATGGACCGGCCACATGGGCAAGACAAGCGGCACAGTGACGCGGACGATGGAGGAAAGTGCCGGACACAAGAGGCGTTCCGGCTTAGGAGTGTGGGTATTCCTATTCAACTCTACGACAGGAGGAATTGGTACACATCCCCGATTTTGCCGGCAAGTTGACTGATGATATCGCCAGGTTGAAACAGGAAACGAGTCGTCTCAATAGCAGCACAACCACGTATTCCTGCAATCCCTATCCGATTGGTGCATCGCGCGCGACCATCAAAAAGACGTAACGAGAGACCCTGCACTCCGTCGGGAAATGTGAAGCATTCTCGGATAGCACACAGAAATAGGGCTATGGTTTTCTGGAGCAGCTATGGTATGCATGAGAGAGAAAAGTATTCCCCGGACATGCGGTGTGGCGAGTTTGAAAAAGGGGCTGAAAAGGGAACCGTGGCTGAGCCCTTGCTTTGAAGATCTCAGGTTTCCGGGGAGTTTCGAGGGAGTGACTGCAATGTACGTGGACCGGGGGCGCCGTTCTTCCGCGGTAGGTTTTGAGGGCCCGGTGAACGGCGGTAGATTCCACGAGAAATTCTGCCCGCAGTGGCCCCTGCGCCTTCAGCGCATGCCTTGCACCCCGCTTCTACAGCGAGAGAACCAAATAATTCAGCCAACTCCTGATGCGTCGAATCCGATTGAACGCAAATTGTTCGGAAAAGGGGAGACACCATGCCTGTGCTTTCACCACTGTCAAGACAACTGAGCGGCTGCAAACTGGTCGTGGCTGCCTTGGTCCTGCTGCTCGCGGCATTGCCCGCTTCAGCGCAACAGACCACCGGGGTGCCTGGCTCACCCTCCGCGACCACCACCATCGACGGTCGTTACCTTCCGTCACCACCTCAACCGTTCAGGGGTCAGATCGAATTGAACGCCGCGCAGTCAAAGCCGGCTTGGCCCATGCGGGTGGTGCCGCCAAAGGGCGCACCGAACATCCTGCTGATCATGACCGACGATGTGGGCTTCGCTGCACCTTCCACGTTCGGTGGCGTAATCCCCACGCCGGCGCTTGACCGGATCGCCAAGAACGGGCTTCGGTATACCAACTTTCATTCCACCTCGCTTTGCTCGCCCACCCGCGCCGCACTCATCACGGGCCGCAACCATCACTCCGTCGGATTCGGCGTCATCTCCGAGGCAGCAAGTGGCTTCCCCGGGTACAACAGCGTGATCGGAAAAGACAGCGCAACGATTGGCCGCATTCTCTTGGACAACGGCTACCGGACCTCCTGGTTCGGCAAGGACCACAACACGCCGGAATGGACTGCGAGTCAGGCCGGGCCGTTCGACCAGTGGCCGACCGGCATGGGGTTCGAGTATTTCTATGGCTTTGTCGGTGGCGACACGAGCCAGTGGGAACCTAACCTCTTCCGCAACACTACCGCGATCTATCCTTATGTAGGCCATCCGAAATGGAACCTGACCACCGCAATGGCCGATGATGCCATTCACTGGATGAATGAACTCAACGATATTGATCCAACCATGCCTTTCTTCCTCCACTACGTCCCCGGCGGAACCCACGCGCCGCACCACGCGACGCCGGAGTGGATCAAAAAGATCAGCAACATGCACCTGTTCGACAAGGGCTGGAATGTCCTGCGCGAACAAATTTTTGCGAATCAGAAAAAGCTCGGCGTGATCCCGAAGGATGCCAAGCTTACGCCCTGGCCGGACAAGCTTCTCAAGAAATGGGACTCGCTTACCGCGCAAGAAAAGAAGCTCTTCATTCGCCAGGCGGACGTGTACGCCGCGTATCTTGCGTATACCGATCACGAGATCGGCCGCGTGATTCAGGCGGTCGAGGATCTGGGTAAACTCGACAACACGTTGATCATCTATATCAGCGGCGACAACGGTTCGAGCGCCGAAGGCTCGCCCAACGGCACCCCCAGCGAGGTGCTGCAGTTCAATGGGATAGAGCTGCCCGTGGCTGAACAAATGAAGTGGTACGACGTGTGGGGTTCGGACAAGACCTATAACCACATGGCGGTTGCCTGGACCTGGGCTTTTGACACTCCATTCAAATGGACAAAGCAGATCCCGTCTTTCTTTGGCGGCACGCGGCAGGGCATGGCAATCTCCTGGCCCAAGGCGATCAAGGATAAAGGTGGTATCCGCAACCAATTCCACCACGTGATCGACATCGTGCCGACTATTCTCGAAGTCACCGGCATCCCCGCGCCCGTGATGGTCGATGGCGTCGCGCAGAAGCCGATCGAAGGCGTGAGCATGGCCTATACTTTCGACAAGGCCAACGCCCACGCACCCTCCACGCACCGTACCCAGTATTTCGAGATGATGGGCGTGCAAGGCCTTTACAACGACGGTTGGATGCTGAGTGCGGTTCCGATACGTCCACCGTGGCAGCTACTCGGTGCGGCCATCGAGGATCCAGCCAGCGCGTTCAAATTCGAGCTTTTCGACGTCAGCAAAGACTGGACTCAGTTCACCGACGTGGCCGCGGCCAATCAGGGAAAGATGCAGGAAATGCGGGACCTGATGTTCGCGGAATTTGCGAAATACCAGGTGCTGCCCCTCGATGCTTCTGTAGCGACCCGCATGGTCACCCCGCGGCCGTCGCTGTCCGCGGGACGATCGGTGTTCAACTATTCGGGCACTCCCATGACCGGCATACCGCGAGGCACTGCGCCAAGCCTTCTGAACACGTCATACACGATCACCGCGGAGATTCACGTGCCCCAAGGGGGTGCGGAGGGCATGATCGTGACCGATGGTGGCCGGTTCGGCGGGTACGGGCTGTATCTCTTGAAGGGCAAGCCCGTGTTCGTGTGGAACCTGCTCGACCTCAAGCGGCCTCGATGGGAGGGCAAGGATGCGCTCTCACCGGGCAAGCACAAGGTCGAATTTGATTTCACGTACGACGGGCTTGGCTTCGCCACCTTGGCCTTCAACAACATCAGTGGGCTCGGTCGTGCAGGAACGGCAACTTTAAAGATAGACGGGAAGGTAGTTGCCACCCAAAAAATGGACCGTTCGGTCCCCTTGACCTTGCAGTGGGACGAGGCGTTCGACATCGGATCGGACACAGGCACTCCGGTTGACGACCGTGACTACAAAGTGCCTTTCAAGTTCACTGGCAAGATCGACAAGCTGACGATTGCAGTAGACCGGCCGAAGCTGACGCCCGAGGACGTGAAGAAGCTCAAGGAAGCTGAAGCAAAGGCGGCCGATCGCCAGTAGCGGCAAGCAAAACGGTCCGGCAGCTCTCCGCGGGCTGCCGGATTGCGCATGCCGCCCCCGGCCCGTGCAAAGCGCCCACCGCGCTTCATGGAGTCGATGAGCGACTTCATCTTGGAAACATAAGAGGAGTTTCGGTTATGATAAAATACATGTTCGTCATTACCGCGTTTGCCGCGGTCATCGCCGCGGGGACCTTGCCTGCAGTGGCTCAGATGCCGACCGTCACCGAACAGGAAGCCCACGTTATCGGCGTCGAAGCCTATCTGTACTTTTATCCGCTCGTGACAATGGACATCACCCGCAAGCAATCGACGAACATCGAACCCGGAAGAGAGTTCGGCAAGGGTCCGATGAACATGTTCGTGAATATCCCGGAATATCCGCCCGCGGACTTCAGGGGTGTCGTCCGACCCAACTTTGACACGCTGTATTCCATCGCGTGGCTCGACCTTACTAAGGAACCGCTGATCATATCCGTTCCGGACACGCACGGTCGGTACTATCTGCTACCCATGCTCGACATGTGGACGGACGTGTTCGCGTCCCCAGGTTGGCGCACCACCGGAACCCAGGCCGCTCACTTCCTCGTGACCCCTCCGGGCTGGACGGGCACGGTGCTGAAGGGCTTTACCCGGATCAAGGCGCCCACGCCCTATGTGTGGGTGATCGGCCGAACCAAAACCGATGGGCCGGCAGACTATGACGCGGTCCACAAGATCCAAGCGGGATTCAAGATTACTTCACTATCGCACTGGGGCAAGCCGGCCATGCCGGCGACTGTCAAGATCGATTCCACCGTGGACATGAAGACGCCTTCCAAGAAGCAGGTGGACTCGATGCCCGCAGGCAAGTTCTTTGTCTATGCCGCGGAACTCCTCAAGGTGCAGCCTCCGCACCTTACCGATCAGCCGATTGTCGCGATGATGAAAAGGATTGGCATTGAACCTGGAAAGGATTTCGACTTCGCCAAACTCGATCCGGCAGTGAGAAAAGCTCTGGAAAGTGTGCCGGAGCAAGCTCAGAAGCTCATGGCGTGGAAGGCGCCCACCATGGCGAAGGTGGCAAATGGTTGGTCGATGAACACGGACACGATGGGCGTGTACGGCAACTATTACCTCAAGCGCGCTATCATTGCACAACAGGGACTGGGAGCCAACGTACCCGAGGATGCGATCTATCCGTTGAACCTCGCCGACGGAACCGGCAAACCCCTTGACGGTGCGAACCGTTACACGATCCACTTCACCAAAGAAACCATGCCGCCTGTGAATGCGTTCTGGTCGATCACGCTCTATGACCAGGAGGGGTTTCAGGTCGTGAACAGCCTCAAGCGATTCGCGGTGAGCAGTTGGATGCCGTTCAGAGTACAACCCGGACGGTTCGCTCGATCTGTATTTCCAGCACCAAAACCCTGGCAAGGACAAGGAGAGGAACTGGCTGCCTGCGCCGGCAGGGCCCTTCAATCTCACCATGCGCCTTTACGCGCCAAAGCAGGTAGTCCTTGTCGGAAAGTGGAATCCGCCGCCGGTTTTGAAGGTGCAGGATCATCCTATGACCAAGGGAGGCAAGTAAAGGACCACACAAATCTTATAGTCTGATAGTAACATTGAGTAGGTACCGCGGGGAAAGGGGCTCCTATGAAGTTGGGCGATCGCATTTCGTCAGTGAATCAAGAGCTGGTCAAATGGTGCGAACGAGTGGTAGCGCTGGCGCTTCTGATGGGGGTCGTATGTTTCTTCTTGTCCACAATGAGAATGGCCTTCGGACTCGACTGGGGGTCTATGAACTCGTTGCATGAGATCGGCCAGAGGGTTCTCCTCATCACCATAGCGATGGAGTTGGTCCGTACGCTCATTTCTCACGAACTGGCTTCGCTGGTGAATCTCATGTCTTTTGTGATTGCGAGAAGAATGCTCGAACCGCTCACGCCTTTCTGGGAGATCCCGCTCGGAGTGGCTGCATTTGCAGCGTTGATGGGTACACGGCGCTATCTCCTCAACGGAGAGGCTCAAGACGCAGGCGTTGAGGAATGAATTGAACATTGAGAAGAGGGGAACTGCAGGACGAGGGACACCTCTCCCAGGTGCGCACAAGAGCGTCTTTCCGCGAGAGGATCTCATCAGCCCGATGAGGAGGCCATCGATCAGGGAGTTGGTCACAGGGAACACGAGCCGTTATTTGTACGTATCTTCACCGCCCCTTTCGCAATCACGAACCCGTGTGGCGCTAGCTGTCTTCCTCTGGAAATGGCTCGCTCTGCAGCTTGGACCGAGTCATAGGCCAACGTCGAGATGCTGGCCCTCTGAATCCATTATCATTGTCCCGTATTGATATCCTGTAGTCTTGTGATTCCAGGTTGTTACAACCCCACCGTGTCGCCGCCTTGACTCAGAAAAAGCAGGAGTGTAGACTCCCGTGTCGCCAAGGTTTTGTAGCATGGTGGATGGCTGCGTCGTCGGTGCAAAAGCACCCGACGACTCTTAGAATCCTGGACACAGCGTGGGCAAAATGTTTCGAGGGGTTCCCTGATCAATGTATAATCCAGCGGATCTCTCGGGCTCTGCAATTACCGTCGAATTGACGAAAACGGTGCGATCTCATGTCTACCGCGGCAAATAAAAGCAGGTCTCTTGCGAACGTGCTCCTTGTCATTGGGGCTGTCCTGGCATCATTGCTCATAGGGGAAGCTATCCTCTTTCTCCTCGAACCAAAGCCAATGCGGCTGGATCACAGAGGGTTCTACACGTATGATCCGCTCTTGGGTTGGAAGATGAAGCCTCTTACCCGGAGAGTAAATGTGACAGAAGATTTCAAGGCAACCGAGGTCACGAATTCCCAGGGAATCCGGGGCCCCGAGTATTCTTACGAAAAGGGGTCCAACGAATACCGAATACTCATTCTAGGGGATTCCTTTTCAGAGGGGTACACGGTTGATTTCGAGAACCTGTTTTCCGAGGTTTTGAAACGCAGGCTCAACAGTCAATCAAAGGGTACGTACTATGAAGTCATTAATACCGGCACTGTCGGGTACGGCACGGATCAGGAGCTGTTGCTCTATCAAACTTTAGGACAAAAATACAGGCCTGATCTGGTGGTCTTGATGTTCTATGAAAACGATCCTGCCGACAATACCTCCAGAAACGAAATATACAGTAAGTTTAAACCGTTGTTCAGAATAGAACATGACAAGTTGGTGCTTTCCAAAAGCCCCGAGCCAGGAATTGTACCGCGGGAAGTGAAAATTGATACCCATCGCTTCGACATTCGCGCATGGTTTACAAAACATTCTCGTATTTTCCGGATAGTTGAGACCAGACTGAGAGAAATGGGCCTGATGGCTCAAAAAAGACCACCAAATGCACGTACACCGTACTCATTGCGCTTTCTCTCGGAAGAACCAAGTCCTGAGATATCCCATGCTTGGAAAATTACAGAGATGCTGCTCGTGGAGCTCAAGAAAGCGGTGGAGGCGTCAGGAGCGAGTCTGGTGGCTTTCTATATTCCCGGCTCCTACACCCTGGATAGCGACCAGTGGAAAGCGGCGAAGCAAAGATTTGGAATGAATGGCGATCATTGGAACCCGCTCCAAGTGGAATCGGAGTTCCGCCGAATTTGCGCTCAACACTCGATTTTGTGCATGGGAGGGGCTCAGGAATTGCAACAGGGCGCCGAGTCTCTGAAAAAGACGGCCATCTCGTTCTATCACCTGAGGGATGGACACTGGAATGCTTTCGGGCACAAATTCGCGGGAGAGATGATTGCAAATCAGCTTCTTTCTTGGTCTCGGGCTGGGACCTTGGCGTTAAGACCGAGGCGTCCCTCCCCCGCGGAGAAATAGCATGGATTCCATGACTACTTCTCCCCCGGTCGGGGCACATCTTCCGCGCAGCCCCCGCGGAAATAACGTCGATTCGTCAGATATTCCCTATGCTTGCCGAGTGTGGGATACCAGGATTCGGTGGATATTTGTCACGTTCTGCATAGCCGCCGGTGCGATAGTCGCGTATACGACCAGGCACTTTATCAACGGGGATGCGGTGGCATATTTTGATATGGCAGATGCCTTTGAGAAACAGCGCTGGGGAGATATGCTCAACCTTCATTACAGCCCTGGGTATGCGATCCTGATCGGCCTGATGGAACAGGTTTTCCCCGCGGGTTCCCTCAATGAGTTGTTTGTGGCCAAGGTACTGAATTTATTTTGTTATGTTTTCTCCTTGGTGGCATTAGAACTATTGCTGCACCAACTCAAGACAGATGAAGAATTTGCCCCGCCAAACAGGTACCCACATATAGGTTGGCTCTATTTCCGTGCTGCCGCGTATGGGCTCTTTCTCGTGTTGTCGCTCGTGTACGTCAGGATTCAGGTGGTGTCACCGGATATGCTTGAATTCTGCTTCACGCTTCTTGTCGCTGCCGTGCTGGTCTGGATCAAGAAATCCGCTGAGCCTGTGGTGAAATTCGTGGTGCTGGGCGTGGTGACGGGGATCGGGTATCTATGCAAGGCTCCGTTCTTTCCCATGTCGGCAGTTTTCTTTGTTTTGGCGGCACTCTATGGCACCTCCTTTCGCAGGGGCCTGACCAGAGTGCTTGTGGCAGTGATCGTTTTTCTCGTTATCGGCTCACCGCTTTGGGTACCTACGTCCTATCGTTTGGGCCGTTTCTCCTTCGGCGAGTCGGGCAGTTTCAACTACACGCATTTTGTGTCAGGCACCGGATGCCCTATTCACTTGCCTGACAAAGTATGGAGCAGGCCGACTGTGGATGTGTCCTCCGGCGGAAGTCCTGCGGCTACTTGTCCAAGCGGATTTGATCTTTCGTATTGGAACGAAGGAGTGAAGCCGTCTTTTGATCTTCGTGCTCAGGTGTCCGTGCTGGCCAGGAGCCTGGTAGCCCTGATTGGCCTGAATCCGTGGCTCTACTTGTGTTTTCTGGTGTGGGTCTGCCTTCAGGCTCTCGCAGGGGCATCGTTCTCGGTGAGGCTTCGTCCTCCGGCCCTTCCTGTCTTGCTTGGTACAATGGCGGTCGCAGGTACAGGCCTGTTCTGCCTCGTGCTTGTAGAAGCGCGGTATGTTGCTCCGTATGTGTTTTTGGGACTTATCGCCATTCTCTTGTGGCCCCGGTACGGTTCGATTCGTCCCCACGCGTTCAAGACGGCCGGAGTTGGCTTGACCGTCATTACCGTGTTCTTAATCACTTCGGTGATCGTCTCTATTTGGGATCAAACCGCGAGGTCGCTTTACGATAGTGGAGCAAAGCAATCTCACCGAAGGACCTTTCTGGAGAACGTGGCGGTCAAGGATTTCCTGAACCGTCGAGGTGTATCCAGGGGGCATCTTGTGGCGATCTTGGGAGACCCTTCAATTGGTTACTACTGGGCTCGACTCGCCGGAGTAAGGGCAATCGCAACGATTCCTGACGAGAAGGAATTCTTGGCGGTTTCGCCACAAGATCGCGCGGGAGCTCTCAACGCGTTAAGAAAACGACAATTCAAGGTGATTCTGGCTGCCGGCAATTTCGCGGCCGAATTAGGTCAGGAGGGGTGGCGTCTCGTTCCTGGCACGAAAAACTGTTTTGTTCTGTTTCTTGGGTGACAGATCGTGAGAAGAGAGGACGCCCAATACCACGATGGGCCGATTCAGTTGTTGCCGGTAGGTGGGTATCATGCATTCAGGACGTAGTCACGCGGCTCTTTCGTAGCGGAAGAGGGATGAGTTCGGTCTTTCTTGTTCGCCAACAAACGGACGTCATGTGGTCATCAAGGCACGACCTTTGACTCCGGAGAAAAAGGATGATAGACCTGACCTCGCTTTTCGCAACCCTATTTCTTGTAAGCGAATCTCTGCACAACATCGTGCCACGATTTCGCGACACCGTTGCATTATTCAATCGCGTTTTGGTCGTTCTGTCATAGGAACCACGATGATTCAACGTAATCCAAAGCTCACCGTAGCAATAGTATTCACTGTCTTGCTTCTGTACGTGCCTCTGTACGGCCTGTACAGTTTTGGCATCCAAACCGTATTCGGTTATTTCGCCCACGATGCATTCTACTACTTGACTGTCGCGAAGAACTCGTCGTCATTTTTCTTTTCCTTTGATGGAGAGAGGCCAACCAACGGCTTTCATCCTTTGTGGCAGTATATATTAACCGCGCTCTTTGCAGTAATTGGGAGTCACGATTCGGCCACTCAGCTTTATGCTGCCTATATCCTTGGCGCGGTTCTTGTGACAGTGGGATACGTCCTTGTGGGATGGTCCCTCTACAGGGTGACGCGATCGCTATATTGGCCGTTCTTACTTATTCCAGGGCCGTTCTACCTCCTTTTCACCGTGAGGGTGGAAAACGAAGTAGCCCAAGGCGTGACGTACACCTATTCCCCGTGGGCTTTCATGAACGGCATGGAGAGCCCCTGTTCGGTGGCGGCAGGGGGACTGTTTGTGTATTTGCTCACAAGGATTTGCTTTCCCAAAGCAGAATCCCTGTCCCCTACCGGGACGACGGCTCAGAAAGGTGAATCTTTTGATTGGAGCGCCTTCGCCTTGGGCATCAGTCTGGCCCTGGTGGTTCTGGCCAGGCTGGACGATGTGTTTCTGCTGCTCACGACAGGGCTGTACTTTCTTCTTTGTGATTGGGGCAGATCGAGGCCTTTGAGAAGAGTGCTTTTGATAGGAGTTCCTGCCACGGTTCTCCTCTCAGCGTACATGGGGTTCAACTACGTTTCCTGCCACTCGGTACTCCCTGTGAGCGGCAGGATCAAATCAACGGGTGGAGCGGCCCTGACAGGCAACCTTGCCATGTCATTATGCGACCTATTTCCTCCGCTCCGGGGGATCATTCGCCCCTCTTACCGTCTGAACGAATGGGGCACCACGGCTTCTCGATCGTCCGCCATGATTCTGCCAATGATTTTCGCGGTATGGATTGCGGCACAGCTTCTCAGAAGTCGATTACGGCATTCCGAACTGTTCCAAAGGTTTGGATGGCTGTTGCCCATCGTGCTCTATATCGTGCTGAAAGGCGCGTATAATTTGGTCAACGTCAGGGTGGGCTCTCAAGGATACTGGTATTATACGTTGACGGTGTTAATGACAAATTATCTCATCATATTGGTTCTATGGCAACTCATACCATGGGATACCATGAGAGTACCTTTGTCATTGAGGCGGGGCTGCGTGGGATTGTACGCGTGCTTCTATCTGTTTACCGCAGCGCAAACAATGGCCCTGGGATCTTTTGTGGACGGAAGATATTACCCGCTATGGCGCGACAGGCTCGAAATTACGTCTGCCCTGAAGAAGATAGACCCGGATATCAAACTCATAGACCGCAGTGACGGGACGTACGCCTACTCTCTTGGCATCCCTGCGGTATGTGCGCTGGGTTATGCAATTGACAACGAGGGCTATTTGGCGATGCAGAACCACAGGTTTCTCGAGTACTGTCTGGCCAGAGGTTTTAACGTCACCTTTCAGAAATAAGCATGCCTATCCGATTCCTAAGGAAAATTGCGTGTTCGAGAAAATTTACGAACACAAACCGTCGGGTACCGTATTCGTCAGAATTGTTCCGTCACGGGCCACTGGATTGACTGGTCATCGATGACCGAGAAGGTTCCACGCGGATCAGGATACCGAACGGCATTCACCGTGAGCAGGACTGCTTGACGTTTTACGGCACGTATCCTAAGAGCGTGTTGCTCAACTTTGCACATGGGAGCTGGTTATCGGGCCGTGTTTGGTTGAGTTGGATACTACGAAACGGCCTTCGTTGTCCCAGTTGACGGTGGGGACGGGATACGGGTTGGCCTGCGGGTGAAAAGAGGCCTGATACCGATGCGCGATCACGTAAGTAGCTTTGGTCTGCTGCCGGCATACCACTTCGCTCAATTTGAGGTAATTCTCAAGTATGGGAAGTTGGTCCTGGAACGTACCCGGTCGGGGTCATTTTCCAGGTTTCTGAGTTGTCTGCACAAGGCGTCTTCCAGTTGGCGAAGCGACCTGAACGCAATGTTGGGCATGGCGTTTTCTCTGAGATAGTCCCAGATATGTTCCACTGGGTTGAGTTCCGGGCTATACGGGGGCAGAGGCACGAGCCGGATATTCTCTGGCACGATAAGCGACTCGGACCTGTGCCAACCGGCCCCATCAACTAGCATGCTGACGAAATAGTTTTTGAAGTCCTCAGCCACATGCCGCAAGAAGATGTTCATCATTTCCGTGTTCACATGAGGCAGAATCAAGGAAGTCATCTTTCCCAACGCCATACATACGCCAGTGTACACGTAGGTGGACGTCCTGACGATTTGTCTTGGAGTTCGCGGGCGAATGCCCTTTGGGGCCCAGCATGCGGTATTGCAGTAATTGATTCGATCGAATCGACCCTCATCTTGTCTGATCAGCGCAACTGGACGACAATCATCGGCATCCCCTTGCGCAACCACATCGGCCACCTTTTCCGGAGTGTTTTTTAAAGTCCTCCTGGGCTTGAGGATGTGCCACGGGGTGAGCTGGTCGAGGTTTTACCCGGCGCCATTTGTATTTTGCCAACAATCGGTAGACCGTTGAGTGATGGATAGGAAACCCCAAGATGTCCTCGAAAGCTTGCTGTATCTGTGCTGCAGTCGCAATTTTCCCCTGGGAGGCTCTTTCGATAAAAGGCTCAATAAGGGAGCGCTCTTCTTCGTTAGTCAGCAGTCTTGGGGCCGGTTTGCGTGACTTCTTGTCGAACAATGCCTCAGGGCCACACCTATTGTAGATCGACATCCAATTGTGGACGGTTTGTGTGGCAACGCCCACATGCTCTGCGATGTCCTTTGCCAATCGAGGCTTGATGGTTGCATTCAGGACAACAAGCATCCTCTGAGCAGTCCTGCGATCTTTCGTCCGGTTTAGACGCTCCTTGAGTTCTTCACGTGTCATCTATGCGCGTGCCCTCGTGATTCGACTCATCATCACCTCCTTATTCAAGGGAAGTCATACCAAAAACCGCGGCTTGACGCGAGATAAAATTACTCAATGTGCCGCGAAGTGGTATAAGATGAGCAAGAAAGGCAGTGAGCCTGGGGCCGAAACCTGACCGAGCCATCCGTGGGATTTTGGCCCAATTCTCAGCTCCGCGGGAGCATCGGATGCAATGAAGTTGGTATTCGGTGGTCTCCGGCTTGGGCTCTGGAATATCCACGACCTGGTGGCGCCAGTATTTACCGGTTGTCTCGTCCTGTGGCGGTGTCAGAACTTCCCCGCACTGTTCACACGATTCCGGAAACACCGGGATCACTTCTTTGGCTTGTTCGGTAGGTATCAGGTCCCTGTTGGTTCCCTTGTGACCTGGTTGGCCCCCTGGCTTGCGCTTCTTGGACTTCATCGGACGCCGAGCCTTGGGCCTGGCCGCCGGACCATCAGATGAAGGAGGCTTCGAGGAATTGGAAGAGTCCCGCGGATACGTCCTGGACCTGTGGGCACACCAATGGCGCAGTCGCCATGCTTGCGGCGATATGATTCTTGTCCGCTATGCTGACGATTTCGTTCTGGGGTTTCAGCATCGCTCTGAAGCGGAACGCTTCCTGGCAGACCTTCGGGAACGCTTGGAGCATTTCGGCCTGTCTCTGCATCCGGACAAAACGCGCTTGATCGAGTTTGGCCCTTCGGCCGCTTCCAAGCGAAAGCGCCTAGGGCAGGGGCGGCCGGAGACGTTTGATTTCCTGGGTTTTACCCACATGTGTGGAAAGACCCGCAAACGGAAACGCTTCACGGTCAAACGCCACACCATCACCAAGCGCCTGCGGGCCAAACTCCACGCTATCAAGGACCAACTACGCCGTCGGTTCCACGACAGCGTTGCGGACCTTGGGCTTTGGCTCTGCAGTGTGGTCCGGGGCTACATGAACTATCATGCCGTTCCGGGCAATTTTGCCGCGGTGACGACCTTCCGGACCCAGGTGATCCGGTACTGGTTTCGCGCTCTGCGGCGCCGGGGTGATCGTCACAAGATCGCCTGGTCTCGTTTTGGGGCGGTGGCCGACATCCTGATGCCTCGGCCTCGCATTCTGCATCCCTATCCCGATGCGCGGTTCTACGCCACTCACCCGAGGTAGGAGCCGTATGCGGTAACTCTGCACGTACGGATCTGTGCGGGGGGCGTCAGGTAACTGACGTCCCTACCGCGACCACAAGAAGCACTTGCGATACGATGTGTGTCTGGAGAAAGGCTATCCGATCGGAAGGGGTGTCATCGAGGGGGCGTGCGCCATCTGATCAATGACCGACTGGAACCCACTGGAATGAGGTGGATGCCGCAGGGAGCTGAAGGCGTCATGAGGCTCAGGCGGTCTTCATCAATAAGGACTGGGCCGACTTCTGGAGCTTCCGCAGAAGACCAGAGAGGGAGCGGCTCTATGGGGCAACCAACGCAGATGCTGCCATCCACTTGACTGAGGCGACTAAAGAATGTAGTGTACTTTTCCGTGGTCACCGAGGACTATCCTAAGGATTCGACAGCTTTCGACAAGGCGTTTTGCGATGAGGGCCTCCCCTAAGGCATTTGATCAACGTCCGCTGGCCCGAGGGCTTCGTTTGCCGGGTATGTGTAGAGGTGGGTTTTGGCTGCTGAAGAACCGCTTGATGGAATGTCGTGGTTGTGGGAAACAGGTCTCTCCGACGAGTGGGACGCTCCTTCACGGCACCCGCAAATCGATTGGTGAATGGTTCCGGGCCGTGTGGTGGATTGCTTCACAGACGACGGGATGCAGCGCCAGAGGGTTGCAGAGGCAGCTTGCATTTGGCAGCTATTAGACGGCTTGGGAGTGGCGTCACAGACTCAAGAGAGGGATGGTCCGGCTACGGGCCGCTGAAAGCCAAGAGATGCGTTCACGAGATTAGGGTGTCGAAGGGAAAGAAGAAAACCGACGAAGACTTTCTCCCAAACGCTCATCAAACGATCTCACTCTCGCAGCGCTGGCTTCTTGAAACTCCTCATGGAGCCGTCAGTCAGAAACATCCCCAATTCTACCTGGATGAATATACTTTCCGACACAATCGACGAAAGAGCAACCATGTTGGCAAAATCTTCTACAGACTGGTCCGGGGTGTTTTTGAGCTCTCGCCGACCCCTTATTGGAAACTGGTAGTGCGTACCGCACCAGACCAACCACTACGCGTTGTGGTCATCTGACCGAAGTGGATTCCCAGGAGAGCGGATACCATCCGGAAAGTGTTTGTAAAATGGACATCTACGCTCTAGACAAACTTAAACAAGTGGTTAAACCTTTTTTCCCTCCAGGTTCGCTTCGCCGTCGTCTGTTCCTGCCGGCGCTTCGTACATGCGCTCGGGCACTTAGGTTATGGCTTTTTCGTTTCGGTATAATCCTTAATCCGCTGCAAGAGCCGACATATAATCTTAATCATTACCAAAGAGTTGCTGAGGAGTGGCATCAGTTTACAGACCTGACACTTGATTCTTTTGATTACGAAATTCCCGCGACAGTCTCAATAGTTAGCATCTTGTACAATCGAGAGGAACAGATTGAGCATTTTGTCAGTGCATTATCTCGCCAGTCATTCAAGGGGCAAATAGAGCTCGTCATGGTCGATGATTCGTCGCCCGACCGATCGGTGCAAAGACTCCACTCTGCGCTGGAAGGTCATTCCTCCACAAGAATCAATCTTAAGCTAATAACGAATCGCCAGAATCTAGGAAATTGCCACTCACGGAACATAGGAATTGCACATTCAACCGGGTCGATCATTATCGTTATCGACAGCGATTGCTTACTCAGCCAAGATTTTGTCCGAAATCATTTTTTTGCGCACACCTATTGCAATTGTTCAGTCGTGGTAGGCCCAATCGTTGAATTGCTGGGATTACCGCCTTTTGGTGCACTTGAGCATTACGAACGCCACCTGGCCAAAGCAAACGAACATGCATATCGTCAGGATAACATATTGTTCGAAAGCTTTCTCAATTGTGTCACTCGAAACTTTTCAGCCAAGCAAGGATTACTGAGAAATGTTGGCTTCGACCCCCATTTTTCGTATTCCGTATCGCCCGAATCAGGCTTTGGATGGGAGGACGTTGAAACGGGATACCGTCTTTACAAATCCGGAGCGAGAATCGTATATCATCCCTCGGCGGTCAGCGTCCATATTTCGCACCCATCTTCAGTGGCCGAAAACGGCAAGGCCGCCAAATCCTGGCTGAATTTTAGTAGGCTTTTTGAAAAGCATCCTGAATTGTTCTTCATCGCGCGAAGATGGGCCGTGTCGACTTTCGAGATAATAGTTGCTTGGAACAATAACAGTCTCCCCAAGACGCAACCTGAGTGGCTGCAGCCCAAAATGTCTTCATCAATCGCTTGTCATTATGTGAAAACATCAGACAGGAGGCTGAGAATTTTGACATTTCCTTGGCACACAGCGCACCAATATGAACTATTCAAATTGCCTCACTCTTTTACACTGGCCTGTGGATTGCCGACGGGTTTCACTTCAGTTTGGAATTACGAAGTGCGGCCGTTTCCCAACAATGCGAAATTCGGCCCCTTATTTAGGATTGACGAGGGTGACTACGATTTAGCTATTCTGCATTTTGATGAAAATGTTTTAGCATGGGAACACACTAACGGTGTCCTAGGCTCGGATTGGGGAGCAGCTTTCAAATGGTTCCGGGAGAATCTCTCGATTCCGAAAATAGCGATATGTCATGGCACGCCCCAGTTTTACGGCCAATACAGTAACGCCTATATTCCCTACGATCGGATAGAAATCATAGAAGAAAGCCGAAAGCAACTTGTGGATTATTTGGGGGATGTAATGGTTGTCTGCAATTCCCATCAGGCGCAGCGTGAGTGGGGGTTTAGGCGATCAATGGTGATATGGCATGGCTTCGACCCGTGTGAATTTCCACCTGCGACGTACGACAAGGGTATATTGACTCTTGGAGATGAAGCTATGGAAGGAAGGCCGCATTACCGCGGCTTCTGCTTATACCGTGAAGTTGCTGACCGTCTGCCTTCCGGGTATCGGCCCACCAGGCTGCCGCCTGTTCCCACACCGCAAGGCCGCATGCCTAGGTGGTCAAATATTTACGCTCGAGCGAAGTTTCGTAATTATGTGGACGAGCTGCGCCAATATTCAATTTATTGTCCCCTTCGGGGAATGGGAGAAAAACCCTCGCCTTTAGGCGAAGACTTTAGTAGGCTTGCGGTATCATGGAACATTACCGCAAGACATCTCATGCCGTCTATGACCTCAAGTTTCACATGGTATGGATCACCAAATACCGCAAGCCGGTGCTTCACGGCGAAGTAGCAGTTCGCCTTAGGGATCTGCTCAGGGAGACCTGTAAGGCCATGGATGTTGACATTATCAAGGGTCATGTCTCCAAAGACCATGTGCATATCCTTGCTTCGGTACCTCCTCACGTGTCTGTATCGACCCTGCTGAAGCGCCTTAAGGGTAGGAGTTCCCGCAAACTGCTCAGTGAATATCGAACCCTGGCCCGTCAATTCTGGGGGCGGCATCTGTGGGCCCGCGGATACTTCGTTGCAAGCAGTGGCAACGTCACCGACGACGTCATCGCTCAATACATCGAGATGCAGGACAAGATGGAGCGGGGCCGCGATGACGACTTCCAGATTGGCGACGACGGGTGAGGTCGACTTTCAGTCGACACCCTGAAGCCACCGCCTTTAGGCGGTTGGAGCCTTCACTTCAATCCCACGTGGCGATCGCCCATGCCTCGTTCAAGGGGTGAAGCAATGATGTGCGGCCTTGTACCCGTTTCCGCCAACAACCATGATGTGGATATGTTTATCAATAAAGGAGTTAACGGCTTTTATTCAGACGATCCGGGCGAACTAAGCGATTATCTGTTGTATCTATCACGTCATAAAAGCGAATGTGAGAAAGTTGGTCGTGCCGCGCGAATGACGGCCGTTGACATATTCAATCATGATCGCTACCTGAAGGAGTGGCAGGAAACACTCAAGGACCTTGTCGGCTGAACTGTGCCGTTTGGTCAGTCTCATAGGGATGAGCTGGCTTTGATACGTTTGCTGAAATGCTTGATACCCGGGCTATAATTTTGTTTGATATTCCGATAACCTTTTCATATGAGTGGAGAACCGAATGGCCAAAATAGGGGTTTATCCAAAATATGTATAGATTAATTCTTCTGAAAAGATTGTGATTCTTAAATTGCGCTTCTTTTCGGTACAGATGGAAGTAATTGCGATAGTGATTGATTAACTTGGTTTCGTATTCCTTTTTACTTTCCTCGTCTATGTTATCCGCTCTTTTGATTGCATCATAACCTCTCATGCTGCTAAGACACACATAGCGATATGCATAGCCTATATAACGACTATCAATACGTCTCATACTACTTACTAAGTATATCGGCGCTACTACTCTACTTTTTATTACGATTAGACTTGGCCCGGCTCTGGTAATGCTTTTAAAATTGTGAACATAGTGATAAAATGCTCCGTCGATGATAACGAATTTCCTACATTCTTTTAAAATATGAGGCAAGATCGTATAGTCTTCAAAGACATACCCTTCGAAAAAGGTAATATGTTCGAAGATGGTACTCCTGTATAGTTTTGTCCACACACCAACATGAATATTTCCTTCTTCGAAGAAGGCGTGAAACATGTCATCCAGATTATTGTATGAGGCCTCTTTAAATGTATTCGTGTCACGAATGTTGCCATTTTCGTCAGTGTGGTAATAGCCGGTTTGAACTACATCGGCATCGCTATCCAGAGCTGCCTTAACCAAGGTGTCATACATATGTTTATCTATAAAGTCGTCTCCATCGACAAATCCTACATATTGACCTTGCATTGCGGAAAGGCCAGCGTTGCGTGCGCTGGAAAGACCCTTGTTCGTCTTGTGGATTACTTGGATGCGGGCATCTCTGTCTCTGTATCCATCGCATATGCCGCCGCTATCGTCAGTGGATCCGTCATCAACTAATATTATTTCAAGATTTCTGTAGCTTTGGGCGAGAATAGTGTCTATGCATTTTGGTAGGTATTTTGAGATATTATAAACAGGAACAATTATGCTTATCAATGGACTGTTGCATATTGGTTTCGACTGCATAATGCGGTGCCTACAGTGCTCCGCGTAATCGGTGTGTCATCCCCTTTGGATGAGGACACGAAACGCCAGATGTGCCTTCTTGTTTACCGTCACTCAGGGAGATACTAACGAGAGATGAGTGGTCCGAAGGGTTTAATCGGGAATCCAGAGATACTATGAGCTGTCTCTCTTGGGCATTCCCAACAGTGGAGGTAGGTTTGGAACCGTTTGTAGGTTCGATTACGTTCCTGAACGGTATAGCATCGATTTTCTGAGGGAACCGATGAGGGCCGTCGATTAGGAGAATCCGGTGGTGCTGGAGCAAGTTCTGTGCAACCAGCTTGGTGAGAACCGGAGTCGCCATGTCAAGCATCTCTTTGATTGTCTTGGCACTGCCTCGGGCTGCAGGTATCATATCGTTTCCTGGGTCACTCTCTTCTTCTCGACACAGTATGGCATTAGCAGATATTTCGATATTCTGCAAGGGATTCCACCACGGTTCCGTCAAAGTCTTTTCGCTTGCAGAGCGTGGTTGAGGGTAGTAGGACCAAGGGACGGGGGAATGTTGGGGGGATGCCAGTCCGTCAGGGGAGACGGGTGGTTTTTTGTGCCTGAAGCCTGTTTTTTGGGGGAATTCCGGGCAAAGGTATTGCTGCGGTGGCTATCGCGCCACTGTTTCGGGTCTGGCGAGGTGTATGTTACAGACCAATGACCCTGAGTGCGAGATGCGTTTTGAACGCAAATGACCTGAGGGTCTTTGCAATGTTCGTTGCGCCGCATCTGCGGAGGATGCTGATGACGAGGTTCCTGAGTGATGCCATCACTCGCGGGCCCGCACCGGTTCTGATCTGAGAACGGTCTTCGTCGAAGGTCACATCGCGGACCCAATGGAGTCGGTTTTCGATGCTCCACTGGCCGCGGTTGAGTTCCAGTATCCGTTGGGGGGAAGCCTGTGCGGGGGACAGGCTGGTGATGCCATAGACCGTTTCGGAAGATTCCTTGTTCTTGCGGAGGTGCGTTACGTTGCGGCGGATGCAAAAGACCTGACGCACATAAGGGAATTCCAGGAAGTCGTTGAGCTCTTCACTGGTCCATATTGACCGGACTTCTATTCGTCCGTGGCCTTTGTCCGCTGTCTGATAGTGAGGCTGGGCATCGGTGAGGTTGAGATCTTCGATGTGTGTCTTGAGGGTAGGCTGGTTATCCTTGACCGTGAAGACATAGTCCGCTTTTTTTTTCCTCGACCAGGTACCGGGCCGTGTCTTGTTGCGTATGCAAGGCATCCAGGGTAGCGACGCTTCCGGCCATGGGGACAGGATCGAGCAGCTCACGTACCACTTTGATTTCATTAGTCGTACATGGCACCTGCGCTTGAGCGACGACGGTCGCTTGTTGATGGAGGAATGCGGCGAGGAGATGCATTTGCCGACCGTCTGAGTTGCGTGCTCCCTTGAGGGTTTTGCCGTCGACAGCAATGGCGACCCCGTCTCCCATGATAGATTCAAGCCAGCCACTGATGGTGCGGTCCACGGCATTGCCATCGAGAGACTGGAGGAAGCGACGGATGGCCGGTTCGCTGGGTGCTTCATAGAGATCTGTCTTTTTGCTTCGTCGGCATCCCAGTCGCTTGAGCATCTTCTGCGTGCAGGCTTTTCCCCATTGGGCCATGGCATCGAAGCTTCTGGCTCCGCAGATGATGGCACACACCGCAACAGAAAGAATGGCCAGTCTGTGATGACGGATTCCCCGTGCCATGCGGGAGTCAGGGATGGTGAGCAGGGCTTTGTGGAGCAGAAATGCGTCATTTTCGGAAAGTTTCATGGTGGTAAGCCTGGGTTTGAGAGGTGGCTGCAAAGCTGGGTCTGCGAGTCTTCGCAGAGCATCCTGTCGAAGGGGTCGGACAAAGACCGATTTGATGCGACCGTGATGGGTGTAGATGTCGTGATTCTTGGCAAAACCTCGGGTGTTCCCGAGAAAGGTCCAACCGGCAGCTCGGTAGCAGGTGCCTCGATACAGCTCCGGATCGACAAAGGTTTCGGCAATCCAGATGGGGTGGCCGTGAGAGAGTTGCCAATCATCGGACAGGCGTCTGAGGTTGAGAGCAAGAATGCGTGAGGCAAGATGAGGTACGCGCACACCGGGCAGGATGAGGAAGCGGCAGTTATTTGCGAGCAGAGGGAGCCGTTGGAGCTTGACGGCTGGCGTCCACCCAATCCACCGATCTCGCACACCGCACTTCAGCGCTGCACTGGACCATCCCAACAGAGCTACCCAGCGGTCCTGATGAACTGCAGCATAGCGCAAGGATTCTCCGATCATTCCATGGAACCCGAGGTAGTGATGCTCCTGCATCAAACCGTCCCAAAATGGTTGCTCTGTAGCGCTCACTGGACGGACTTCAACGCCCCTCACTACTTCCCTGTCTTGTGGCGGTGATGAAGAATTATGCCGATCCATGCCCCACTTCATAGCGCATTCCGGATCCGATGTCCAGAAAAAGGCGGACATGCCTGCTATTCCAAAAAGCTATCGCCCACTATGACTTGGCCCTGATACATAGGGATGGAAGCTTGACCAAACACACTGACCGTTATAGGGTAACGGGAGTGACTCATGTCTCACGATCGACTCTGCTCCATGGGACAAGCATGCAGAGCACGTTTTCAGGGCAAAGTAGCATTTTAAGGTATCCGCTCAGGGGGGCTCATCAAACGAGCCGAGAACGCCCTTCGTGGAGCGCGTCGGGTCGCTCGGATAAATCTGCCGTCCCCCCCTTTTTGCGTCAAATGGACTGAGCGCGCTGAGCAACGGTGTGTGTAGGCGCGCCATATCGCGACAGTTTTTCGCTTTTCATTGCAATGCCGAGTGGTTGTGATATGCGGTGCCGCCATGACTCGGGAGGAAGCCATCAAGCTCTATCGATCCGGTGAGGAGCCTACAGTGAAGGTCCTCCTGGACCTGAGTCGGCGTGCTGAGAAGGCTGAGGAGACTGTTGCGAGGAGATCGACAAACTCCTCCAACTCCTCGAAGCCGCCGTCATCGGACGGATTTGTGAAGCCACCGAGAAAGCGGAGAGCGCAAGAGGGGGAACCTAGACGCAAGTCCGGCGGCCAGAAAGGTCACAAGGGCATGACCCGAGAACTTTTCCCGCCTGATCAAGTGAGAAAGACCGTTCCCTTCTACCCAGAGAGGTGCAAGAAGTGCGGCGCTCCAGTACCTGATGATCCCAAGCCTGAGATGTTCAAACCGGACCCAATCAGGCATCAGCAGCTTGAAATACCGCCGAACAGTCTCAACGTTACTGAATGCCGGCGATTTGGTTTTGAGTGCTCGTGCGGAACAACCACCTGGGCAGAGCTGCCTCTGGAATGGCAATCAGGGTTCGGCCCGCGTCTTACAGCTACCCTGAGCTATTTGACGGCAGGTCACAGGATATCACGACGGGGAGCAGAGGACGTAAGCCGCACGATCTTTGGAGTCCCGATCAGCACCGGGTCGGTATGCAGCCTCCTCAACCAAGCTGCGGCGGCGGTCAATGAGACTTACGACCAGCTTCTCTCAAAGGTGCCGGATCTTGCGATTCTCAATGCCGATGAGACCGGTTGGCCGTTGGGTTCGAAGCTCAACTGGCTGTGGATCCTGGTTGCCCCGTTGTTTGTGGTCTTCAAGATCGGACCCCGCACGGCACAGACCCTCCAGCAGATCATCGGAGACAACTTCAGCGGAATTCTATGCTGTGACCGCTTTCGGGCCTATTTCAAAGCACACGACGGAGTATTCCAATTCTGCTGGGCTCATCTCATCAGAAACTTCAAGGAGTTGGCCTCCACATGCCTGAAAGGGGACGCCCAAGACCTCAGCCGATGGATGTTGGACGAGTCCAAACGGTTGTTCCAGATCTGGCACAAGTTCACAGCCGGGGACATCACCCGATCTGAATTGATAACGCTTTCCGTTCCCATCCGGGCACGAATGGCTGCTTGTCTGAAGAAATATCAGGCAAGTGACACCCCAAGGGTCGGGAGATTTGCTGGGAATCTTCTGTTGTGCTGGGGTGGGCTTTTCACCTTTCTGTACCACGAGGGTGTGGAGCCGACCAACAACATAGCGGAACAGGCGGCGCGGTCACCTGTAATGTGGCGAAGGATCTGCCAGGGGAACAAAACCGAGCAAGGGGCCTGGGTAACAAAACGACTCCTCACGGTCATACACACCTGCCGAATGCAGGGCAGACACCCCATCGAGTTCCTCACTGAGGCCATCACTGCACACCGCAGAGGATTACCTGCGCCCTCGTTACTGTCCAGAGCAGACAATCAGATCAAGCTCGCTGCTTGATCCCCCTGAACGGATACATTTTAAGCTTTCTGATGGAACGTTGCAACTTGGCGACAAAGTTACAAGCACAAATAACGCAAATTAAGTGTCACTGGGAGAACAGTGTGATGCAAACGGAGAAGACTGAGATACCAATGCGGCGACTTGCTTTTGCTGATGCACTGCGAGGGTGGGCGATACTAGGAGTCATGCTGGTCCACTGCTCCCAAACAGTCCCTGACCTGGGCTGGGGCCGCGACTATTTCGCATACGGGGCACTAGGTGTTCAACTTTTCTATTTGGTGAGCGCCTTCACTCTCTGCTGGGTCTCGTATTATGTACACAAGCATGATGGTTCGTGGAAACCTTTCTACATAAGACGATATTTCAGAATTGCTCCCATGTATTACGTAGCCATCTTATTGTGTTTGGTGATATATAGATTCTGCTCCAAAGACGGCCTGTGGAGCCCAATCATTAACGGGTACACAAGTTGGTCCGGGGGATCTGAGACTGTCGCAACAGCAAATGTTCTTGCGAACCTCATCTTCGTCCACGGAATCAATCCATTTTGGATCACCAGTTTAGTCCCGGGTGGATGGTCTATCACAGTTGAGTTCACATTTTATGCAGTGTTTCCTTTCCTTTTCGGGCATGTATCAACGATGTGGCGGGCTTGCCTGCTGACGACTATGGCAATGGTTCTAGCAGCCTGTCTCCATCTAATTCTTGCTCGTGTGCAGCCCATCAGCTCTGTAGGCCTGTGGCAAAGTTACCTTTACTTTTGGTTCCCCGCACAATTGCCTTTTTTCTGTCTGGGTATGACTCTCTTTCAGTTCTACAGATGGCTTTCAGCGAGGTCTTTTGCCAATACCTACTCCCTGGGAGTGGTGCTCATTTCAGTATCGTTGATTTTGATCGTTTTTCTGGTGAGTGGGGGAAGGCTTTGGCTTTTTCCTCGTAACTGGACGTTCGGTTTTGCTTTTGCTTGCTTGGCAGCGGGTTTGGCATGTTATCCAATGGTGTTTTTTGTGAATATCGTCACTATGAAGTTGGGTGAGGTGAGCTATAGTTGTTACATCTTGCACTGGTTTGTAATCTCCATCGTTACGAGACTCAGAGAGTCAACGTGCTCAGAAATTCTTTCGGGTTGGCCGTTTTTTAATCTAGTTGCTACGTCTTTGTCCGTAATGGTACTTTCTGGCTTCTTGTCTTGGGCGACGTGGCATTACATTGAAATTCCAGCGATTCGTCTTGGCAAGGCAGTCATCAAAGCAGGATGGCAGAGGACACAAACCCCAGTATAAAGAAGTCGGGAGGTGCAAGGTGCGGTTGTCGGGTGACGGGACGCGTATCATCGTGGAGGGACTGTCCAAAAAGGAGCAGACCGCATTATTTGAGGCAATCAAGGCATCGTTATCGTAGCATAAACTCCAAAGGTGCAACCGTTGCAAATCGAACACGCCGTACGTACGGCGTGTTACCAAAGGGGTTCTCAAAAAGACCGACAATCTCCTCGGGCAGATGAGCAGTTCTCGGGGTTACCGCGCCGTTTTGGTTGCCGTTTCCCTGACAGTTGTTCCCTGTTCCGCAATATCCTCGAGGATATTGCCCACAAGTTTTATCGCACGGCTCGCGTTCGGCAGCAATGGGCGTTCGATTGAGGTGATTTTGATTTTTGACCACTAATGATATCAGTAGGTTGTGACTTGTACAAAGATGCCTTTTGTGATAAGACCTGGGGGACCTTTTGGAGGAGGTTCCCATGGAGGAGCAAGGCACAGACTTTCAGATTACCGATGTACGGTTCCTGCCCGTTGTTTCTGCCTATGCAGAGCGGATAGGGCTCGTTGAGCGTATCGACCGATTGTGCAATTGCGATATGGAAGTCAGCCCCGGACGCGTGGTGCTGGCCATGATTCTGGATGCGCTCTCGGGAAGGAGTCCGCTGTTTCGGCTCTGGGAATTCTTTGCCGACAAAGACGTGGAACTCTTGCTTGGAGAAAACATCCCTCTGGCGAAACTTTCCGATTACACCCTCGGACGAGTCCTTGAACGATTGACAGATGCAGGTACTCAAAAAATTCTGACTGCGGTCGTGCTCGGAGCTATGAAGATCTTTCAACTCGATCTTTCCCACGTCCATCATGACACCACCAGCCACTCACTGTACGGGGAGTATCTCCTCTATGACCGGGAAGACCACGACCAGCCCTTTGTCATTACCAACGGGTTCAGCAAGGCCCATCGGCCTGATCTCAAACAGATCGTGCACAGCCTTCTGTGTGTGGATCACGGCATCCCCATCTATTCCAAGCTCATCGACGGCAATGAGTCGGATAAGACTGTCAATCGCAACCTCATCCCTGAGATGGTCAAACGCATGAAGGAGCTGGGCCGCAAGGACTTTATCTATGTGGCTGACGCAGCGTTGGTCACCGAGTCCAACCTGGCGCTCATCGACGACTGGGACAACGGTTTCCTCTTTGTCAGCAGGCTCCCCATGAACTATCACGAATGTCGGGATGCTATTTCTCGTGCCATAGCCGCTCAGGACTGGACCGAGATCGGCGCCATCTCCGTCGAACCGGATACCCGCAACCGTAAGCCCGCTCAGTACCAGGGCATGGGAGACGGTAGTCACGCTGCACCATATCAACTACCGCGGCGTGGTCATTCATTCGGACGCTCTTGACGATCGCCGCCAGAACAAGGTCAGTAAACAGATCCAGAAAGATCGAGAACAGCTGGAACAGCTCAAGAAGCATGTCGAGAAAATAGAGTATGCGTGCAGTCCCGATGCTGAGGCAGCACTCAAGAGGATTGATCCGGGTGCCCTGTTTCACGAGGTAGCTCTCTGGATCGAACCCAAGCCGATCTACCAACCCGGTCGTCCCAAGGCCGATGGCAGCCTGTACGCTCAAGACCACGAGATATTGCATCAAGCTGGGGTTTCATCTTGACCAGAAGACCGTTGAAGCCGCTCGGGAGGAAGCCGGATGTTTTGGACCGCTGAGTAACACCCTTTCAGAAGGGGAAGGCTCAATCCCGGCAAAAGAGCTTCTCTCCATCTACAAGGACCAGCACATGGTGGAGAGAAATTTCGGATTCCTTAAAGATCCTGTGTTCGTGAATGCCTTGTTTCTCAAATCGCCCCGTCGCCTCGAGGCGCTTGGGCTGGTGCTGATACTCACCTTATTGATCTGGCGGCTCATGGAGAGAACCATGCGCTTGAACCTGGCCCGGAATCAGCAGCGGGTCACGGGGTGGGTCAATCGGCAGACCTCGAGGCCAACCTCCTTCATGATGACCACCAAATTCAACGGCATCTACGTGCTCACCTCATTGGGAGGACGGAGACTCGCCAAACCCCTGACTCCTGTCCAGATCGAATACCCTGAATCTCCTGGAGGTCTCACCAGAAGTCTTCACCAGACCACCGGCAAGAGCCAGACGCCACAAAAAGATGTGCTCAAAAATTACTCAAAACTCACCCTAAATGGTGCCGAATGGGAGGCACGGGCTATCCGAACATGCCGTACGTACGGCGAGTTCCCCAAACCGCTCTGGAACTAGCGGAAGTCTGTATGGAACGGTGTTCAGTTCGCGGGTGTCCCTTGACGTTCTCGTTGCTGATTTCTTCACCAAAACTGCCCGTAACTGCATTCCCGCGGGAATATGTTTTTCACTTTTGCCCCATACCTGCCACCCGAACATGCCGCACGTACGGCGAGTTAAAACATCGCTCTGGATCTACTCTTGTGCCCCATAAGGAACAGCGTCTTGGATCGGAGCACTCTGCGGATAAGGCCTGTGACTCTCCGTGCTGAACTCGACGCTTGTCCCATTGGCGACAGGGGACGCGGAGACGGAGAAGTGCTAGTATCCATGCGGATAATATCCTTAGCTTTTGAATGGGCCGTAGTTAGAAGCGGGAGTGGAAGCAATAGAAAAGCCAGACAGGGACTGCAAAACAGTAAAGGAGGCCTTCTCCCGCCTATAAAATTCCCAGTGGTGTAGGTTCGGAGATGTTCGGGAAGGCCAGATCTTCGTGCCCATTCGGGGAAAAAAGAGACCTATGGTCTCTTTACCCCATGATGCGTCATGTCATTGCAGAATTGCAGGTTCTTTTGCGTCTCAGCCTTGCATTTCCTTATCTACCATTCTCGGCAACGGGTCTGATGCCCACACAACTGCACAGGTAGCTCGGGTTCGGGTAGAATATCGTGGAGTGGATCGCCTTGCACACCCTGGTGATTGTTTTGAGGAACCCCCGTCGCTCATTGTCACCCACAGCAACGGGGTAACGCAGCAACTCGGGTTTCGCTGTCTTCAGCAGGTAATCGAACCTGTATTCCAACTCGTTCGGCTCGTAACCCAGAGTAGTGGCTCCCAAACTGTAGGCCACCAGTTGCATCGCATTCATATCACCGTTGGGTTTGCGGGAAGCGGTCTTGTAGTCGATGAGCGTGGTCGATCCGTTTTCTTTAATGATCGTGTCTATCGATCCAACCAACGGCGGCAAGGTTGTGGGACTCACCGGCCAGCTCATTCAGGTCTATGGTGAATCCCTCTTCCACTGCGATGACCTCTGCCTCAAGGTCTTGTACTCCATCCACGAACAGGGCGAAGAGTTCGCTTGCCTTGTTTACGAGCGACTCTTCAAATTCCCTTGCCGTGTAGCGGATCTTCGGACCTTGGGAGCCCCGCCACTCCTCACGGAACACATCCACAAGCTGGTCAGGCCGCAGAGGATCTGCTTCCAAGATGCTCTGCAAGTACGCCTGAATTCCCGCATGGATACCTGATCCGAACAACAACGCAGACGAAGTGAACTCCTCTTGGATGCGGTCGATGTAGTGGAAGCGGTATTTCAAAGGGCAGGTCGTGTAGCAATTGATTTGCGAATACGAACAGGCTGTCGCTGTCCTGTGCGGTTTTCATCTTCTTCTCCTCCCTCCTCTGAGTTCTGGGGTTCGGTTTCTCCAGTAGTTGCGCTGGTGCACGAATCTTCGCAGTTCTGGCACTGAGCTTCCGTTCCTTGGGTCTGGGAACAGGGAACAGGGTCGTGAATCTGAACATCGTTGTCCTCCTTGTTTTACGGGCAGAACGGGGAGCGCAGGCGGGAGACAGCGTAAGCATACGCAGGTATCCCGTCCCGCCCTTTGATGTCCTTGGTTGTGATGGTGAGTTTGGCTATGCTGACTTAGGCGGCTACTTCAATTTGCAGAAGCTGGATCAGGTGGAAGGCGTCTTCTCTGGTGAGTTGCTGGAACGTGGAAGCGTT
>CAVXFM010000013.1:0-201970 GCA_963760985.1 uncultured delta proteobacterium
CTCACAGAGTAGGACCAGCGCCCAAGCCGGTCAACGTCCTTTTCGTGCTATCTCCGGAGTCCCTGTGGCACGTGACACCCGCATTGCTGCAACTGGTGCGTCCGGGCGACGAGATTCGTTTCCACAGCTGACAGCCCATATCCCATAAGCGGAAGAATAGCCTTGACCTTAGTGGCACGAGTTCGCGACGATGTGCCACGTTTGGCACGGACGCTTATTTGTTTCAGAAATCCTGGCATCTCGTAGAAATGCTTCAGGCTGAGAAACAGGCCTGGATCAGGAGTGGGCACATGCGATTGATCAAGGTTGGGGATGCCGTTCATCCCAGGACTCACGACTCTCACGGAACACACGACGTACGACTACACCTCAGGTGGCCACACCCTGACCATCTGCGTGGGCAATCCCACATGCGGAGAAATTCACGCGGTTCAAAATCAGCAAGCCGCGTTCGCCCTGTTCGCCAGGGAGCACGCTCTTTTCGTTTTGGCCAAATTTGGAAGCCTGTCTTGGCAGGCGTCGTACTACAACTGGTGGATCAACGCTCCGGTGATGCGGCCTGATCCGTGGCACGATTTGGCCGGCCTCAAGGGCGGAATAGCAGTCAGTGTGTGCCTCATAAACGCTTCCAACGGGATCCTTGAGGCATTGCGCTCGGTGACCCTTTCCCACGAGTTCAGCCGGGCATTTCTTGAGAAGGTCTCCGATCAGACCAGGCCTCCCTTCGACCCGTGGCGTCATGCGGAGATCGTGGACGAAGTTTTGGAAGGATTTGCCACGGGCGTCAATATGATGAAAGGCGTCTTCTGCATGTGCAGTGCGGAGTCAGGGAGAATTGACCGGCTGCATCGAGATGCCGTTCTCCTAACACTGCTGAGGAGTCTGCGCGGACAACTCACGCACGAACCACACAGGAAATTGCACCGACTGGCTCATTCCGGGTGATGAACGATGGCTCGGATTCATTTCTCATGAGGCTCCTTGGGAGCTTTTACTTGTGCCTGAGCACGGAAGCTAGGCTCAAAACTCATTGAGGGCTCACCCAGCGCATTCCACAGAATTGTTTCCATCAGCTCACTCGGTTTGAGGTTGTGCCGCTTGCAAGCTTCCCCGAAAGCCTTGACAAGTCCCGCATCAACTCTTACGGACAGGCCCTGGCGCATCCGTGCGGTCTCACGAACCGGTTGCGGCGGATGCCTAAGAAAGACGAGATCAGTCATGCTCTTTGTCCCGCTGAGTATTTCATGTGAGTGTCGATCGGGAGATCCCCAGTTTCTCGGATACCAGTCTCATATCACTGACGAAAAAGCCGCGAATACAATCAGATCACGACCACGGCCCAGTGTTTCCGCTGAAGGTGTCGGGGGAAACACCGGGGGCGCTGGTGGATGATGGCTGCCCCCGCGGGTAGTTCGCAATAAGGTAAAATGGACTCTTTCAAGAGTGCTTTGCGTCTCCGGAAACGAGATCGGAGATGGCCGTCACCAAATTCTTGATGGCCCGGAATGCACCCAACAACTCTCGGAAAGCTTCAATGTCTGCGTCAGTGAGTTCTACACGTTCGGACCCGGCAGTTGTACGTGGTTTCGCACTCGGAATGGAGGCCTTAGCCAGAGCCCTCGTCTCGGTCTCTTCTTGCCTCGACGGAATTGCTGCCGAAGCAGAAACTGCTTCGTGATCTACCACGGTTGATTCGGTAGTTTCTTTCAGTTCTCCTGGACCTTCGGGCAGTGGTTCGGCTAACGCTTTTGGCGGCGGAATCAATTCCGTGGCCGGGGCCTGCTTCGCGACTGTTGGAGTGGGAGCAGGCTGGGCAATCGCAGCGGTTGCCTGGGGAGCAGCAGCTACCAAGGCAAGGTCTACTCCCATTGAATCGAGGTCAGTCTTGATCATGATCTCGGAGAGATACTGTCGAATGTGCCACAACGTCTTCGGATGCCTCAGCACCAGAACGTCCGATCCCGCCTGCAGGGCGCTCAAGGCGGTGACGGCCTCCAGATTCACGCCGCGGAATGCAGGATTGCCCAGCTGGGGATTTTCTTCTGGTCTGAGTTTGGCCTCTTTGGTTTTCCAGACCTCCTCAGCTATGTTGTTGAGAATCGGGTACTGTAGTTTGTCGTCGTTCTGCGTGAGAGCTGCCTGTCGGATTCGCTCCATGATGGAATAGCAGTACTCCAGACCGTATCCGACGGACCCCGTGGTGGGATCTATCAGAACCCGGTCATTGGGCACGCCCAGGGTTTCGAGGAGGATGTTCAACTGCTTTGCCAGGTTGATATCTATGGGAGTGTTGGCTACCACCGTGTGTTTGTACGCGATCGCGGCGGCCCCGATCTGCTTGTAATTGCTGTCGGTAACCGGTCCCAGCACCACATTGAAACCGGCGCATGCCTCTGCCACCGCCTTGAGGACTTCAGTGTTTTTTTCGTCGCTGGATACGCCCCAAACAATGAGCGGCACGGTAATGGCTTGGGCTACCTTGCGGGCAACGTCAGCAGCG
This sequence comes from uncultured delta proteobacterium, assembly GCA_963760985.1. Classification (GTDB taxonomy): domain Bacteria; phylum Desulfobacterota; class Desulfomonilia; order Desulfomonilales; family Desulfomonilaceae; genus JACRDG01. Next base: position 2,501 of record CAVXFM010000013.1, read on the forward strand.
TGTGTGGAGGACAAATCCTTCCCGTTCGGATCCGTACCTGCCAGCCACAGACAGACCAGATCGGCTCCGAATTCCTCGACACATTTCTTGGCCCACGCGACCGGGTCGCCGATCACATCCTTGTAGGGCTCCAACGCCTCCGGAGCCCATTCTTCGGGTTCGATGTCCAACACTTGAAGAGCCAGTTTTGGTGGGTTGGGCATATTGCCTTCGAATAAGTAGAAGTTGTACGCCGTCTCACCTCCGACCACCACATCGCAGCCGGGCCTTCCTAACCTCACTTCGCGAATTCGGCCGGAATACTTGACTTTCGGTAATGCACCCATGGCTAAACTCCTGAACGGATATTGAGGATGACACGAGAGATCATACATTGACATACAGAAGCTCTCAGGAAACGGCAGTGTCCGGGACCATTCCCTTTCCTTCTAAGTAGCACGTCCTAACGTATCATGCCACGAAGCTGAGAGCAAGGGGTTTTGGTGTGACGACTGATTGGTGGGAAAAACTCTTGACTTTCGCCAAATCGCCGTGTTACAGCTAAAAATGGTAGAAAAAAGTTATTTGATTATACGGGAAATGCCTTAGGGAAGACGGTGAAAGGCCGTCGCTGCCCCGCAGCTGTGACCGTGGACGAAATCCGCAAGTAAGCCACTGGAACGATTGTTCCGGGAAGGCGCGGAGAGTAGGATGAAGCGGAAGCCAGAATACCCAGGTGTTTTTCCGACCCTTAGTGACCTGCGCGGGCGGGTTAGGGAAGGGATATCTATGCCCTTCCCCTCCGCGAGGAAGGGTTTTTTAGTTCTGGCTGAGTGAATGAGGCTAAGAGAAAGCCCCGGGCGCCGCGGCAACGGAACCCGGGGCGAAATGGGAATAGGTTTGAGATCCCCATTCCCTTCATTATCCAAGCCCCATCGCGCAAAGTCAAGATAACGTTCACGTTGGTCTGTTTGGCTGTTCCCACAGACGGAGGTCGAGTTGCGTCCTAAGCGTAGGGCTCTCCTTCGCGAGCGGTGAAGGGCTGCCGCAGCACCACGGATCGATCCGCGAGTCCGTTTGAGGTCTGCCCTGTCATGTCAGGAGGAATACCATGAAGTCTGATTTTGTAGGCCTGGGTTTGGCCGTAGTTTTCGCTGTGCTCGTCGCGTCTTCGCTTCCATGTGACGCAGCCGAGCTCTGTAAGCCCAGGATTACTGTTCCCTCGGTAGGTTCTTGTGCCCCGCAACGGCAAGTGCAACCGGTGGCGCGGAGCGTAACCGTGACCGTTCCGGTTGCTCCTTGTCCAAAACCTTATATGCTGCCCGCGTGTGGCCGGCCTCCATACTGCCCTGCACCCGCAGCAGCGCCCCCGAGACAGCCCATGCCCGTCAGGGTCGACATTGCCGTTCACCCCGAGGCATGCACTCAGCGGCCACCCGTACCTGTCGTGTATCGCGACCCCGGATTCCTGAGGCCGATTATCGGCCATACCATCGGACTCATCCGCGCCACCATAGCTGCTCCCTTTCGTATGGCAGAGATGCTCTGCCCCACTCGCGTCCCTGCATGTGCCCCGGGAAGACCTTACGGTCCTCCTCCATGCCCGGTCAACAACGGCTATCCTCCACCTGGAGTCACTCACTTCGGCCCAACCTGTCCGCCGCGCATGACCCGGCCGGTGTCGTGGAGAGCGGCAATGGGCTGCGCTCCGCCCGGCCCCTCAGCAGCTCCCTTGCCGCCATGCAGGGCGCCGGCGGGTTGCAGTTCCCACCTGCCCCCCGCACTGGTGAAAGAATATCAGTTTCCGCAGTGTGAACCGCAAAACCTCCTTGCGGGCATCTGGAATCTGCCCGGTCGACTGCTTCACCAGGGCCGATTAACCGGTGACATCGTAAGACCGGTACCTGGAACTCCAACCTCGTGTCGATAGCAGACGCATGCGCCATCGAATCGAGGAATTCTCTTGAGAGCTAGCTGACTTGCGGAGATGCGAACATGAAAAATTATGGTACTTTTCTGCCTACAGTCCTCGTGTGCGCGGTACTTGCCCTGGTGTGCAACGGGCATCTGTGTGTGGCAATAACCCACGCGCAAGAGGGCCCATCCAGGGTCACTGCCCGGAGCCAGGAAGCGGAACAACTTCCCGCGGTCGAGGTTCCGCCTCCATCCTTTCCCCGGCGGCACACGCAATCGCGAACCGGATCGACGGACGCGGGTTTTGGCACGGGACAGCCTATACCGGGAGGCCAACCCGGTTCCGATTATCCTCTCACCCCGGGAGAGGTGGTCTCTGCCGGCGGGCGACCTCAGAATTTGGCAAACGTGCCCGCCGCGGTCAGTATTGTGCAAAACCGTGGAATCGAGTCCTTGGGATACGTGGGGGTACCGAATATGCTTCAAGGGCTGCCTGGCGTGTACACTTCCGGTTACTCAGGCACGCCGTTTGACTCTACCGTGGTATTGCGGGGATTCTCCAGCGATCCAGGGAACAGAGTGTCACTGCTCTACGATGGCCGGGCCCTCAACACGCCCCTCGGTGACGCGAATTTCATGTCCGTTTTTCCGGAGTTGATTGATCGGATCGAAGTGCTCAGGGGAGACGGCACGGTTCAGTTCGGCCAAAAGGCTATTGGGGGCACGGTAAACATTATTCCCAAGAGGCCTCGACAAAACCCCGGCACATTCTGGGGAGCGGAGATGGGCTCCTGGCACTCGGACAGGGAATGGGTCGCGAGCAACATGGTGAAGGGCCCTGTGGCTGCAGGGATGTTTGCGGGAAGATATTTTTCCGAAGGGTTCCGGCTTTATCAAGGCAATGGGATGGACGAGGAATTCGTTCCCCGACCGGGCCCTTGGGTCCTGTACAACGTGCAGGGGAGCATCAACTGGAAGATCACCCCGAATCTCACTTTCGAGGTTTCCCAGTTGCTGTCGGATCGCCGGAACGGGAATGCGACGTACGCGCAACGGCCTGAATGGGAAAGAAGAGACACTCGTGACGTGGCCATATTCGATTACGGTTTTGGGTACGTATACTCTCCCGTGTGGGACGGGCCGACTGAGCTGTGGGACGCGGTGACCATCTGCCGCCTGCTGTATAGCGGCGACCGTCTGGGAAATTTTGAGGCAATCTACAGCTACAGACGTGCCGATCAGAGGATGACGGGAATCAGTTGGTTCGGTCTCTCGGATCAGCGGTGGATCGATCAGGGTCTTTCGCTGAAATACTACAGGACCGATAAATTCTCTCTCGTCACCAATGAACTTACCTTGGGATCTGATCTGTGGGACGGCAAATTTGGCAGAGAATCCAGGCAGATCGTTCAGCCATACAGCGACGGCCCGAATGTCCTCGAGCATCAGGCCGAGCAGTCAGGGTACCGAGAATCTTTAAGCTACTATGTGATGAACCAGACCAGGTTTTGGGATCGCCTGTACGTGGACCTTGGGTATCGTATGGAAAACTACGATCTTCCGGATCTCTATGCGAACAATGCCGCGAGAGCCGTCACGAATGCCCAGAGAATTGACCGCAAAAAGAGTGCGTCCCAATGGAGCGTGGGGCTGGTTTACGATAAAGAACTCGGTTCCAGCTTGTATTATAAGCACTCCCGGACGTATCGATTCCCCGAATTCTACGAGATGGTAAACCTCGGTGTGTTTGGAGCAGCTCCTGTTCCTCCTTTCTGGCTTCTCGATCCTGAAGAGGGAACGCTAAATGAGACGGGAATAAGGCATTGGTTCACGCGGAACATTTACGCGGGCGCAGTGTACTACGAACTGGACATGGACAATGAAATCCTCTACGGCATGGATGCTGCCGGAAATCAGCGAAACGTCAATGTGCAGAATGTTTCCCACTCTGGCCTTGAACTCGACGCGCTGGTGAAGATCACACCTTCTTGGACTGTAAAGGGAAACTGGACCAAGCAAAAGGTGCTCGTCCGCAGCAATTACCTCCCTACCTTGACCCCTGTCAATCAACTGACTACCGAGGACAAGTGGTTGTGGCAGAACCCGGGAGAAATGGGACATCTCTTTCTGGACTACCATCACAAGGAATGGGGTTTTTCCGGCACGATCTCCTACCATTACATAGGAAGCCGTTTTCGGATCAACGACGCGTACAACATAGCTGAACCTCTAGAACCGGCAAAATGGGGCGATCTGGCGTTTTCTCAGAGCTTTTTTGAGAACGCAGTAACGTTGTACTTCGGGATCAAGAATTTTTCCGATCGGCAGTATGCCATTCTCGGCACCAAGTCCGCGCCGAGCCTCTATGATCCGCTGGGCACAAGCACCCCTGCTGCCTGGTACCCCAATGAGGGCCGCACTTATTATGCCGGAATAAAAGCTAATCTTGATTTCGACCGCATGAGAGTCCCGACTACGGTAGACCTTACGAGAATGCAGAGGCGTCTTTACGGGACCATCAATTCCGGAGCGGACACGGTCTACGGCTGGGGAGCAAGATTACGTAATCTCGCTAGGTTTTGAAGCGAGTGTCCCGAAAATGGATGAAAAAAAGGTCCTCTTCAATCCAATGCAGGAGCTACAAATGTTTCGATTTTTCAAGATTATGGTTACCTGCCTCGTGGTCATCGGGGTCGTACGTGTGGGGGAAGCCGGGCCCCCTCTGCAAAAGTGTGCGACACCCTTTTCCGAGACACCTTGCAACACCCAACCCGATTCCCGCGATCCCTCCTGCGGGATAGAATTCACCTGCATTGGCAAGCCGATTCTTCTTGGTTATTCCCAGGGCGTGTGTTTTCGCGCCACGTGCCCGGGTGTGTGGGCCTTGCTCCATACCAGATTGGATCAGGCGTCGTTCCGCCGCAGATTCTTCTCGTACAGGCATTTCCATTTCCGGGGGAACTGGGAACTCAAGGACCAGGGGACCATTGAGGCCGGTCCTGCAACTGTGCGAGAGCTTTTCCTCGTGCTGCAGGACGATCTGATCGAACTCAAATTGGCCGATCCAGACCCTTGCGCCAGGATAGAGGTGAAAAACCTCGGGTACATCAAGAAAGGATCTGTGGTGGAGCTGCAGCAATGGCTGGCCTACCACACGTACAGAGAAAACCTGGAAGCGAACCGTCAGCAAAGCCCCGAATCTCCATATCAAGGGGCAACAGCAACAGAGAAATCTTCCGAATTGGTGTGGTCCACGAGGGGTCTTATCCGGGTTTTACTCACTGGGGCACAACCTGGGATTGCCCTTCTGCGCTCCGTAGCACACGCTTCTGTGATCGGCTTGAGGCCACGCTGAAGCCGAACGAGAAGCAAACGATTTCCCTGAAAGTGCCATACTTTAAGGGTTGACAGAGCATCCGGAAAGTTGCTCTCTGAGGAAGGACTGGGGAGAAGTCCTTCCTCGATTTTTCCCCCGCGTGCGAGCATCAGATGTCGGGCTCCCATCGCGCCAGCGGAGTTATTCTCGGTGCGGTGGTGACGGGGTTTACATCAACGAGCGCCTTTATACGGAACCATTTTGCCAGATTCTCCTCAGTGATGACCACGTGAGGAGAGCCTTCGGCACGGAATTTTCCCTCGTGGAGAATTTTTAAGTGCGCGCAGCATGCGGCCATGAAGTTGATGTCGTGCGACACCATCAAAATTGCCATGCCTTCCGCGTTGATTCCCTGCAGCAAATCGCCCAACGACATCTGTGAGTACAGGTCCAGATGATTCGTTGGTTCATCGAGGACAAGAATTCGGGGTCGCTGTGCGAGCGCCCTGGCAATTCGCACCCTCTGTCGCTCGCCGCCGGACAGGGCCTCCACTCGCCGATCCGCAAGATGAGTCACTCTCGCTTTTTCCATTGCTCCTTGGACAATGGTTCGATCCGCACGGTTTTCAAAGTACAAACCGCGGTGATGCGGCGCGCGTCCCATCATCACGTGTTCGCTCACCGTGAACCCAAAATCCGGTGTCTCCTCTTGCTGGACCACCGCGAGTTCAGAGGCCACGATTCTCTTTCCCAGAGTTCTCATATCCGCACCGTTGAGGTGAACGATGCCCTGAGATGGACTGAAGAGCCCGCTCAGTATCTTTACCAGGGTTGACTTGCCCGCGCCGTTGGGTCCGATGACCCCCACAAAATCTCCCTCATTGATGGTGACGGTGATCCCTTCGAGCACTGCTCGTCCCGCGTACTCAAAGCTGACGTTTCTGCATTCCAGAAGAGCGCTCCTCATTTTTTCCGCCTTTGAGACGATTCATGCCACCCCCCTTTCACGTGTATGACAGGACAAAGGAGGCGGGATGAGGATCTCCTTCGCTACGGACGACGCAAGGCCGTCTCCATCACTGCGCTCAGGAGAACCACAGTCGCTACGGTTTTAGATAGGTGAGCGCGAATCGGTATCACACGCCATCCTTATCTTTTCACCAGGAGATAGAGAAAAAAAGGTCCTCCCGCGAGGGTCGTGATCACTCCCACAGGAAGTTCCACAGGGTAGGCCACAATTCTTGCCACGCAGTCTGCCGCAGCAAGAAAGGCCGCTCCTCCGATCAGTGCAGCAGGGAGAAGCACTCTGTGATCCGGTCCGAAAAGAAGTCTCATAGTGTGGGGAACCACGAGCCCCACGAATCCGATGGTCCCGGACACGCTCACGATGGCCCCTGTCATCAGCGCAGCGATTGCCATGAAGACCGTTCGGGTCCTGGACACGTGGAGCCCGAGGTAGGAGGCTGTGTCATCCCCCGCGGTCAAGAGATTCAGACGATTGGCATTGAGATAGAGGCTCACCCAGCCCGCGAGCACCACCAGCCCTGCGAGTGACACTTGCCGGTAGTCTGCAAGGCTGAAATCACCCATTAACCAGAAAAGGATCCTCTGTTTTTCGTGAGCGCCGGAAAGTGACAGAATCAGGAGCATAAGGGCATTCATCACCGAACCCACAATTACTCCTGCGAGAATGACGGTGTTGACATAGTCGCGGCGTTGTCGGGCCACGGCCAGTCCATACACCAAACCGGCAGCTGCCAGACTTCCTGCAAATGCCGACAGGGACGTGCCGATCAGCCATCTCTCCCCGCACAGGGTTATGGACACCACTGCCCCAAGAGAGCCTCCCGCGGCAATACCGATCAGGTAAGGATCGGCCAGTGGGTTCTTGAGCACCCCCTGGAACACGACTCCGGCAGAAGCTAAGCCAGCACCCGCAATCGCAGCGAGAAGCGTTCTCGGGAGCCGGTAGGACAGGATGATGGTCCATGCCTTTTGCGCATCACCACCCAGGACACGGTCGCTCAAGAGCGTCTTGATTTCGATGACCGTGGTTCCCATGAGCAGCGAAAAGAGGATCACCACGAGCAAGATGCCGGTCAGGCCGAAGGTTACGAGAATCGTTTTGCCTAACTGCGACAGCCTCATTGACATCTCTCATTTCCAGTAAGCAAAGCGGTTGAAAAAATCATTCCGGTGTGTGAACTCCCGCAGGCAAAGGCATCCTGAACAGCTTCGGATGAAGGATTGCCGCGAGCTGCGCGAATGCATCCATAATCCTGGGGGACGGCCGGGCCACGAGATCTGCATCAAGTTGATATATCCGCCCGTTTCTGACTGCCTGGAGATCTTGATGCGCGTGCCACGCAGCAACACATTCGTCATCCCGGCATTCTTTGTTCAGGACGACAATGATGTCAGGATCTCGTCTGGACACCTCTTCCATGCTAAACCTGGGATACGGAACAGGTGCTTCTTCTGCGATATTTGCGCCACCAGCCTCTCGAATAAGCGACCCGATGAAAGACCTTCCTCCTGCCAGGACGAGAGGCCTTAATCCTATTGCCACCACGATAAGCGGCTTGGCGACAAGGGCAACTCTTTCTCTCACCGCTTGCCTGCGCTGCTGGAATTGCCGCACAACGGCTTGTGCCTCGGACTCCCTGCCAAGAATTGTCCCGATCCGGTTCACCGTGAGAACGATTCTGTCCAGGGAATTGCTGCTGTCCACGAACGTCGGTATTCCGAGTTCGGCCAGCCTGCTGACGATCTCCTTTCGCATCCCAGCCTCCGGCAACAGGACCAGATCAGGCCTCAAGGCCATTATCCGCTCCAAATCAGGATTCAAATATGCCCCGACCACCGGGATTTTCCGCAGCGTCGGGCGGTTCGTTGCATCGCACGGTTCTGCCCACAAGAAGATGGCCCGCGCCAAGATCGAACACTATCTCGGTGAGACTGGGAGCCAGTGATACGACTCTCCTGGGATAGGCAGGAACGCATACCTGGCGGGACAGATCGTCCTTCGCACACACCTTCGCGCCAGACTCTGCTCGAGTCGGCGGTACGAGCAGGAGCCCGGAAACCACGACGAGTACACTGACATATAACCAGCCGAACTTCGCCGGAGTCCTCTTCGAGAACAAGAGTTTCCCATGGCTGCACACACGATTGAGTCCTAACACGTTCATGCGCATCAACCTATCTTCCACACGTGCCAAATCTCTCTGGCATTTTCCCCACTTTTTCTCGCTTATGATACAGACCGTTCAAAAGCGCGTCAAAAGCCATGCAAACCGGCTTGGACGCAAGGTCCTCCGGCACAAAGCGAATCCAAGTGTCCACCTTGGTACCACAAATCGCCTCGCACCTGTCCCTGCAGCTATCCTGAAATGACTGCAGGTCCCTGACCAGTCCACTTTGGCACGCGTCGCTGAGTGCGAAGGCCTGCTCTACAAGGCCGGCATGAACAGGGTCCAGCAGCAGTCTTTCTAAGTCCGCGCACATGTGAGACGCCTCTTCGCTGTTAAACTTATTGCATTGGGTAACCAACGCGTACAAATCGATCTTGCGCTCTTTGAGTCGTCGAAAGACGCTTCGTCCGCTTTGCAAACCATTCTGGAGCGCCACGCTCTCTTTCACTCCTCTGTATACCGTCTTGGAGATGAGCTCGCCCAGTTTTGAGTGCCCGCCTGCATTTTCCACCTTTTTCCCGCGGCCTTGTACAGACAAGCACTTCATCCGTACCGGTTCCGGTGGCCAGGGAGCAAGGAGAATAACTGCTGCGTACATCAAGATCCTGAAGCGCTGCGGATTTTGCTTCTGTGGCGCTGATGATGGCTCGCGTGAGGGCTCTCGAGGATAGCTGCATGTTGGTGAGTATGATGACGTTGATCGTGCCGGGCTCGTAGAATTTTCCCTCATCCTTTGACGCGCGCATTGCATTCGCGGTCACGCCGGCAGTCACGAGCGCATAGACAGCCATGTCCTTATGCTGCATCTTCTGCACCGAAAGACTGTCCATTCTTGCGCCGGTGTACAAGAAGAACTGCAATCCACATCCATTCGGACGGTTTTGCACAGGTTGCGTTTCAACGCATCCATGGAGCGCGTGTGCAAAGCGGTCCACAAAGGAGGTGAAAGGTAGTGATTCCCGACGGTTTTCATGCCCGTGAGACTTCCGGCAAGAGAATTGAGGCACCCCATCGGCTCGGTGAAGTCAATTAAGAGCGTTTGAGTGGGAAAATCCAGCATCGTGGCATCAACTATCCGAGCGGATTTCACGTAGGGAAGAGCAACGGCGAGATCGCGAGATTGCAGCACTCTGTCGGGACTGAGTTGCGCCGTATCGTCCGCGAACTCATCCGGGTAGATGACCGAGGCCAACCAGGAAACGAAATTCCCCATGTTCACGGATGCCCGGCAGGTGAGCTCGCACGGAAAGTGCGCATAGTTGCTTTTCTTCGACAGCTTCCACGTGTTTCCATCCGGGTTTGTCGAAGAAACTCTTTCGAAAGTTTCCATTCATTGCCGCAGTAATAGATGACCTGGGGATTAAACTTCGTCCATTCCTCTTGAGTCACGGGCACGACAGCTCCAGGCTTTCCGAATGACGGAGGTATTCCGCCTGCGCAGCGGATCAGTTCGTTTTGAAACGAACCCTCGCCTGGGGTCATGATGGCATCCGATCCCATGAGTCGCATGACTCGTTTGCGTTTGGCTTTCGGAATCTTTGCCACCTTGCGCGAAACCATATCAAGCTGCTTGCGTATGTCGCGGATCTTCTCGGCCGCTTCTGTTTCCTTGCCCGCGATTTTTCCCACGAGTGCGATCACCTTGAAGCCATCTTCCATGGTCGGAGCATCAACCTGAATCAATGGGATTCCGGAATCGGCAAACCTTTGCCGTATTTTTGTCTGTAGCGAGGACAGCAGGATCACGTCTGGGGTGAGTTTTTCGATAAGTTCCGGGGATGGATCGAAAAATCCGCCGACGATCGTCTTCGAGACAGTCTCTCTCGGATACGTATCGTGATAGGTAAGCCCCACGATCAGGTCACCAGCGTGGAGCGCAAAGAAGGTTTCCGTTGCTCCGGGAACCAGTGAAACCACTCGTCTGGGAACTTCCTTGAGGCAAACCGTATTTCCGCGAGTATCCAGGACAGTAATCGGAGAAGAAGAGCCTGCAGCGTACAGGCCCTCTGCAACGAGAAGCCCGCACAAGAGATTCAGACCTACCGCCAACAAACAAATACGAGCGAAACGCATGTGATTCCTCCCAATTCATCAAGACACGTACCCGTGGGGTCGTGTCCGGGACAATACGCGGATTGGACCCGGTTCTTTCCGAAGGTCTATTCCTATTCCGTTGTGCGCCAGGTCAGGTATAGTGAGCCCCATTGCGATTCGCTGCAACCTCGGGGAACAGCTTTAGGTGGACCACGCCGCTCAGCTTGCCGCGGATGATTGGCTTTTGGCACGCGGGCTGGCGCCGTGCCCAAAGCGCAGTCAGGCTGGCCGTTCGCAGCAGAGGCATGGCGCCTGTCTTACTGGGTTCTGCGCACAAGGGTATGAGTCGTATCCAAGCCTTTCACCGTATTACATGATCTGCGCAAGAAAGCGCTTTAGCCCCCCTTCTTGAAAACAATGGGAATTACGTAGGTTACTTGCTCTTTCGCCATTGAGTCCGGCACAGGCGGAAAGTGCGAGGAGGCTTTCTCCACGATCTTCAACGCGGCCTGGTTAAGGACTTGCGAGTTCGCGGGTGTCACAATGACCACGTGCGCGAGCGAACCATCTTTGTTGATGGTGAAGGAGACCACGGCTCTGCCATGGGCCATGTGGCGGAGAGCGGCCCTGGGATAATAGACTGCCTCGTGTATGGCTGAAAGTATTCGATCCTTAAAGGTCTGCACTTCGTCCCCTGCTTTCGGGTCGTTCTTTCGTTCCGGACTTGCTACGGAAGGCGTAGAAGCCATCGAATCGTGCAGGTTTCTTGAGTCGTTGCGGGGACCGTCCTGGAAGCGCTCCACAGATACCGTCTGATGAACAGGGACAGATTCTTTCAAAGGTTTCACAGGTGCAAGCCGACTTTCAACTTTATTCTCTTCAGGCATGTCTTGCGGCTGTACCTCGGTGGGCAAATCCTTCTCAGATGCTTTCCGAATTCTCGCTTCTTCAGATTTTGGGTTTCTTCTCGCCAGAGAAGCCAACGACGCGGGGGAATCGACCGAAGCAGGCGAAGGGGCGTCGGGAGTGGTGATTTCACCCGTTTCTCTCAGTCTTACCGATACCGGTTTGTCGGAAATCCCTTCAAATCCTCGAAGCGAAGCGGTAGGGACTGCGATGAACAAAGACAATGCGGCTAAATGAATTGCACACCCGCAACGCGAAAGACCTCAACCTCTCTCCAGCGAGTCTAGGGTGAGAGAAGCCAGTGGACAGGCCTTCGACTAATTCATCGTCTTCCTTCACGAGATCGTGGCCGAGTGGAAGTCCCCGGTCTGTGGTTGCGTCGGCAGATTATCTCAGGGTCGTCCAAAGAGGGTCCCGAAAGGCATTGGACAGGTTCCGGATCCCTCAAGTCGGAATCTGCCTAGGCCCAAATTCCCCATCAAAGGGAAATTCGGCATCCGCGCGGAACACTCCAGGGTCCTGATAATCCACATCCAAGGGAAGCTCCAAATCTTCGGTGGGAAAATCCTCCTCCACGAAAAGGGGAGACCTGCGCCGGTAGTCCCAACCAATCGGCAACAAGTTGGATACACGATGCCCCTGGCAACCAGGACTGGCGGACCCATTATGCGCTGGCGATCTGCCATGCGAGTGCAGGATGCATTGGAGGTTCTTCCATCTGAATTTCCTCACGAGAATAATGAACGCTCTCAAAGAGAGCCCCAAAAATAAAAAAACCCGAGCCCATTAATGGACTCGGGAGTGCACCCAGTTTTCTTATTCCCGATGGTTGCCGTCACCCGCGGCGTAACTCAGACAGGCAGGTCTTCTGGCTCCCGGATCATTCTACTCGCCCGAACCTTCCCACTTGGATGTACCAAGCAGTGGCTTCTCTCGGGCTTTCGTCCCCGGATACAGCGGCGGGACCGTGCCGGATTCTCACCGGCTTCCCTATTAAGCTTGAAAAGCACCTGTCACGTGCAGACTACCCGAGCCTCTCACATAAGTCAATTACTTCAGCTCCACCATGTGCTCGATGAGTGATACCCATGCGCCTTCAGATGTATGACAGGACGCAGGATCCGGGCTGCGAATCTGCTGCGCCGAGGGATGACACGGCCTGACGTCCTCCTGTACCGAAGGGGGTCCCCAGCTCGCAGACTGTGCCAAGTGGTACAGTCGAACGGGAATCGGTTTAAGAGATGAACCACAAGGCCCAATGAATCCGAGAATTGTCTTGTGACTTCTTCGCGTCTTGGCGGCCTTGTGGTGGGATTTTCCGGGTTCAACAACCATGCGCTGAATGGTTACCTCAACATTCCCCACCAGAGAGCGGTCATTTTATCTTGATGCGGCATCTCCAAGTGCATATCGTTGAGGATGAAGACACACGAGCATGAACGGACGCATTTCACGGCAACAAGAAGAGAAAGGTGGGGATGCACCTATGCAACCGATTCTTATCGTAGAAGATGACAAGAAGACTGCGTCTCTCGTGGCTATGTACCTGGAACGGGAAGGATTTCACACCTTGGTGGCTCATGACGGGAAGCAAGCCCTGGATTTGGCCCGTGTGCACCAGCCCATGTTTGTGATCCTGGATTTGATGCTCCCCCGCTTGGACGGTTGGGAGGTGTGCAGAAAGCTCAGACACGACTCGGACGTTCCCATCCTCATGCTCAGCGCCAGAGGAGACGAAGTCGATCGCGTCTCCGGTCTCACATTGGGCGCGGACGATTACGTGGTAAAGCCCTTCAGTCCCAGGGAATTGGTTGCTCGTGTAAAGGCGATTCTCAGACGAGGCCGCTTGGAAGGCTCTCGGGAAAACCGCGTGTTGTCTCGAGGAGACCTGGCCCTGGACGAGGAAAAGCGAAAGGTGAGTTTGAGAGGGCAGCCGGTTCCCCTGACGCCTCACGAATTCACGTTGTTAAAGAGCCTCATGTCCTCGCCGGGAAAAGTATTTACCCGTGACGAGCTGCTTTCCAGGCTCTATCCCAAAGAGGATGTCCTGGTCATAGACCGGGTTGTGGATGTGCACATCGGGAAGCTCAGGCAAAAAATAGAAGAGGATCCCTCCAACCCAAGGTATGTGCTGACGGTCCGAGGCGTCGGATACCAGTTTTCCGAGACCGCGGGCCGGTGAAAAGAAGGACCTCACCATGAGACATAGCATCCTTTGGAAACTTCTTGGGATCAACATCCTCGTTATCGGTTTTGTCACGGTCATCGTTTGGCTCGCCATCGACTACCTCGCTGCAGGCTATTTTGTCATTCTGATGAAGAAGTACAATATCTCTCCCGTGTCCAGCCACCAGATGTTCATCCATTCCGTGCACAGATACCTCCTGTGGGCAACTGCGGCTGCGATAGTACTCGCAGTGACCCTGAGCTTTCTCTTGACGAAACGAGTGCTGGGTCCTCTTTCCCAGATGGCGGACATCACGCGGCGTATCGCAGCGGGCGATTATTCCAGCACAGTGCCTATACGCTCTCATGATGAAGTGGGGCAGTTGGCCGAGGCATTCAACCGCATGGCACAGAGTCTCAGGGCCCTTGAGGATCTTCGGAAGAACCTGATGATCAATGTGGCACATGAGCTGCGCACCCCGCTGACCAACATTCAGGGGTATGTGGAAGGCCTACTGGACGGAGTCGTCTCCGCGTCCCGAGAAACCTTCGAGCTGCTCCTTGAAGAGGCCCTGCGGCTCGCAGATCTCGTGGAAAGCATTCTCCGCCTGGCGAAAGCGGATGCCGCGAGGACCGATCTCCGCATCACGAACGTTCCGTTGGCTCAGGTTCTGGATCAGGCGCTTGAGGCATTTCTCCCGCAGTTCCAGGCCAAGAGGATTCGCGTGGAGTCGCAATTCAGTCCCGAGGATGTGGAGCTACACGCTGATCCTCAGAAGTTGTCGCAGGTGATCAACAATCTGCTCCAGAACGCGGTCCAGTACCGCGGACGTCGGAGGTACGCTGAGGATCACCGGCAAAACCCGCGAAGAAGAAGTAACGATCACTTTTGCAAATTCTGGCGGCGACCTGTCGGAACAGGATCTTCCGTTCCTCTTCGAACGGTTCTATCGCGGAGAGAAATCGCGCTCCCGCGACCACGGCGGGGCAGGACTTGGCTTGGCCATCGTCAAGGAACTGGTGGAAGCTCACAACGGGAAGGTGGGTGCGGACCTGTCACAAGGCGAAACTCGCGTGTGGTTTTCTCTCCCCACATAAGCTTCCCTCATTTGTATCATCTTTACGCATTCTTTAAGTTCGCTTCATCCTATCTTTACCAATCGTGCCTATCTTTTGTTCACAGGCGAACGGCGAAGGCAGCCCACTCAGAAGGGCGTCTCATGAGCGCCGAATATGGAGACGCTCTCGGTACAAGCCATCTCTGAAACAGCGTTCGCCGTGTGGAGGCCCGAAATGAATGTGATCCGGACGCAATCAGATCACGCATCCGACAAGGGCTCCTGGCGTCTGACAGGCCGCAGGAAGCGCACGGTCCTCACAGTGCTGACCATCGTGAGTCTGGGTGTCGTCTCCTTGCTCTACAGCGCCAGAGTCTTGAGCCGGGCCCCGGAAAGGCCCATTTCTCCGGAAAGGAAAGGAACAATGTTGCCCACTACACAGACCTCGGGAGACAAGCACGCGGTGCCGCCTATTGACGTGTCAGCGCACCTTCACACAGAAACCGCCACGTTTGCATTGGGCTGATTTTGGGGTCCCGACTCCCGGTTCGGGAGTGTCAAAGGCGTGATAAGGACCCGAGTAGGCTATACAGGCGGGACAAAGAAGAATCCGACTTACGCGAGCCTTGGGGACCATTCCGAGTCTATCGAGATCGACTTTGACCCGAAGCACATATCGTACGAGAAACTTCTGGAGATCTTCTGGGCAAGTCACGATCCTACGGAAAG
This sequence comes from uncultured delta proteobacterium, assembly GCA_963760985.1. Classification (GTDB taxonomy): domain Bacteria; phylum Desulfobacterota; class Desulfomonilia; order Desulfomonilales; family Desulfomonilaceae; genus JACRDG01. The sequence goes on from CAVXFM010000013.1 coordinate 17,797, forward strand.
GTCCTGGTCGACGCAGTACAAGGCGGCAATCTTCTATCACAACGACTCCCAAAAGAGGCTCGCCATAGAAACGCGGGATCGAGAGGCAGCCAAGCGGCACAGACACATAGGAACGGAAATTCTCCCTGCAGAGGACTTCTACCCTGCAGAGGCATATCACCAGAAGTACCGGCTGCGGCAGGATAGAGACCTGATGAAAGAGTTCAATGCCATGTATCCTTCCAATCAGGATTTTATGAATTCAACCGCGGCCGCTCGCATAAACGGGTATCTCGCGGGGTACGGGAGCATGCAATCCCTGGAGGAAGAATTAGGCAGCCTTGGGCTGTCCCCCGCTGCGAGGGAGAAGCTGATGAATATCGTCAAGGGTCGAAGAAAATGGTAACGCTTTCTGCACGACAATAGATGCCGGTGAAGAAGATAGACACATTACACACGCATGTATCGGTATAAGAAGATGCAGAAGTGAGGAATATCAAATGAGAACACTATTGATAATGCTTTTTGTCTTGAGTTTTTGTCTCATGGGACTCACGGTGAACACCGCGACTGCTCAGCCGGAATTCGAAAAAGCGACTTTTGCAGGAGGATGCTTCTGGTGCATGCAACCGCCGTTCGAAAAGCTCAAGGGCGTGAAGGAAGTGCTGGCGGGGTACGCGGGTGGCACCGGGAAGAATCCCACGTACGAGGATTATGCAGCGCACGGGTACATCGAGGCGGTGCAGATCACCTATGATCCATCAATCATATCGTATTCACAGCTCCTGAAGGTGTTCTGGAGGCAAATTAATCCCACCGATCCGGACGGACAATTCGTCGATCGCGGGCCCCAGTACCGTTCCGCGATCTTTTATGACGACCAGAACCAAAAGATGCGTGCCGAGAAGTCTCGGGAGGAATTGGCCAAATCAGGGAGGTTTCACAAACCTATTGTGACCGAGATCGTCAAAGAGACCTCGTTTTACAAGGCCGAAGACTATCATCAGGATTATTACAAGAAGAATCCCATCCGATACAAATACTATCGATACCGATCGGGGCGAGATCAGTATTTGGCAAAGGTTTGGGCTCACGACAAGGAACCGAAGGAAATGATGAAACAAGCGTCAGCGTACAAGAAACCGAGTGATGAGGAGCTCAGGAAGAGGTTGACGATCATTCAGTATGTCGTCACTCAAGAGAATGGCACTGAGCAGGCTTTCCACAACGAGTACCTGGAATAACAAGAAACCCGGAATCTACGTGGACGTGGTGTCTGGCGAGCCGCTCTTCAGCTCGCTGGACAAGTTCGATTCCGGCACAGGATGGCCGAGCTTCACCAAGCCGCTTGAACCCAAAAACGTGGTGCAAAAGCAAGGCAGGGGTATCTTCGGCAGCGAAGTGAGAAGCAGGCTCGCTGATTCCCACCTCGGACACGTATTTGGTGACGGACCCAAACCCACCGGACTCCGCTACTGTATAGATTCCGCGGCGCTCCGCTTCATCCCGGCAAAAGACCTGAAAAAGGATGGGTATGGCACGTACGCGAAACTCTTTGGGGACAACAATTCAATGATCAAGGATATGAATGCCCAGAAGGGCATGATGATGAAGGACGGCAAGACGGCAATGTCCGAAAGCAAGGACATGGGCAAGCCAGAGAAAGGGATGACGGCCGCTCAGGGCATGAAGGAAAACAAGTAGAGGAAACTACTTATATTGATTCACTTTTGCATATGTGACTTTATGGAGGCTGCAGACGGGGAATTTCCTTTGCTACGGACGACGCGAAGCCCTCTCATCACTTCGCTTAGTGCTCCGTTTCCCAAATACGGTCACGTATTCTGGTAAACAGGACAGGTCGCGTAGGGGTGGGTTTTACACCCGCCCGCTGCTTGTATGCTGAAAATGGTCGGGGATAAACCCCGACCCTACTTCCCAAATGGCCGACCTGCATACGTCACCGAAATTATGCCATAAAGCACTTAGTGCTCCGTGAGGTAAATTCGGTCACGCATCCGCTACACGAATGCGGTTCCCGACTGTCAACGCATCCTACCGCACAAAGGCCTGCTTCAAAAAAGTGTGACCGTAATGAGGAAATGGGACACTTATAGCCAATTGCCAAAACTTCTGACCGAATGGCTCGTGCGTTGAAAAGGTGGCGGGGGGTTCCCTGAACGAAGATTCGACGGCTCTGCGTCGCTCGCAAAGAAGCGGGACCTCCCGACACCAAAGGAGAATCAAGCGGACAAAACTTTTGGCAGTAGAGGAGACCGCCAGCCTTACCGTCTTACTCGTGTGAGAGCGAATCGGTATCAGAGTGCCAGCGGGCCATATGTTCCGCGTGGGTCTTCAAATAAGCTCCTGGTTTATAGAATTCGTCGTAGAATTCCACATCCAGGTGATGGGCCTGCAAACAGGTAATGGTAAGCATCGAAGGCACCGTTCCCGGAAATTTGCCGAAGGTATCGAAAATATACTGAGCTTGCAAAGCCACGCACTCTCTAAATTCCTCGCTGTGCACTTGCGCGGCGGACCGCACTCTACCCGAGTCTTTCCACGGGCCTGGAGTCTCGGAATGGAACGGGCCTCCAGGGCCGTACTTGCGCTCACACACCGCGTCCACTGCGGCACGCATATCCACATAATGCGGAGGGCAGAAGCCTTCCATGACCCCTTCCAACCCGGTAGGGTTGGGATAAGGCCACCGTTCGTCCACATCATAACGAAACCCGAGACCAGGGACCGCGGGATCGCCGCTCGCGCCGAGCACGCTGAAGGGGTCTATCCCATTGAACATCCAGCCTCCCAACCCCATTGCCGGAAGAATGAGCGCACCTGCATAGCAGCTGGCCGAGAGTTCCACCGTGAGTTCGGCCAGGGACCATTGTTCGGCATACGTCAGGGGCACCATGTCACTGGTGTGGAAAAGATTCTGAAACTTTTCTATTCCGGGGATGGCACGATGGTTGACATCGTCGGTGAGCATGGATCCATTTTGCAGCATGTAACAAAGGTTGAGGAGAAGGTGTTGCGCCAGATCCCCCACAGGGATGACGAGCAGCGTTCCCGGGTGATTCACCACCCAGGTGTTGTGCGTGGCAATGTGAGGAACCTCGTGCGGAACTTTGAGACGACCGTCGTGAATCTTCCTCACGCGACCGGTTAGCGCGGCCAGGAGTTCATCCACTTCCAAAGAGCCGTCCTCGTCCCTTTCCGCGCATGCGGGAGCATCCCGGCAGTCCAAGAGGTACACCCCCTGGTCGTCCGTGAAGAACGTCATGCTCGCATGAAAACCCGCGGACGAAGGAAAAGTTCTTCCACCGGCAGCGGCCGCGTAATTGGACAAGTACGGGGCATACCGCTGAGCACGATAGATCATATGGTGCCAGCCCGTGTTTCCGCCGCACGCGGTCACTACGAGGAGCTTCTCGAGGTCGGAAAGCGGCAAAACCTCGTGTCTCGACTTATACGCAAACACGCCGTCCGGTATCTCCGCTCCTCTGAAGAAACGCAGGGAACGGCGCCCCAAAAGGGCTTCGACGAGACCGAACCCGAGCATGTCCCGGAAGCCTGGAGGTAAGGTGCATTTTTCCATCAGATCCCCTCATGGTGTGAGTCAGCCTTGCTTGTGTATGACTCGCCAGAGAACCTATGGTTCCGTATGCACACCGGAAAAGCCTGTGCTCGCAGTGCGTGAACCCGTTCAGAGAGGTGACGGATGTGGCACCGGGTCACTCTCACGGTCTTGAGGCTCATCTGAGACCGGTCGTGAGCCATTTCCTCGACTCCGGATCAAGCCCGTGGCCTTCATGGTCATCACGGTGTTGCATCGCTGGTTGAGCACTTCCACAAACGTGCGGATGGTTCCCCGGTCCGGTTTTGACTGCGAGCGCATGGCCTCGAGGACGGTGACCCGGAGGGACAACGTGTCGCGAGGCCGTACGGGTTGGAGCCAGCGAATCTCATCCACGCCGGGTGAGCCGAGACTTGCCACGTGGGAAACGAAATGATCTACCAGGAGCCGCATACTCAGGCTTGCCGTATGCCAACCGCTCGCGATCAATCCGCGGTACACGGTGTGTTTGGCGGTTTCAGGATCTGTGTGAAACGGTTGGGGATCGAATCGTTTGGCGAACGCAATGATCTCCTCTTCCTCAACGCTCATACAGCCGAATTCATGGACAACGCCGACCACATAATCCTCAAAGTACAGGTCCTCGATCGGCGAGGCAAATGTGCTGACTTTCATAATATCCGTTGCTCTCATCCGAATTTGTGCGGTGATCCGGTCCTTCCGGGTCCCGTGGGTCCAGGAACCGGTCACAGGGCGTTGCTTCAGGTGCGGAAAGGCTCCCGCATAGTCCTCCGCGAGACCCGAGAGCGGAAGAACCGTCACCATGCGGGTGAAAAACCCGTTCTTGGGCTTGCTGAGCATAGCCCTGCGGCCGTCCCTCGTCAAGCGCCTTGCTGCATGTGGCGTGCCGCCCTCGCGCTGCGCAGGCACGCCCATTACCGCCGGAGGAATGCCGAGGGCACATGCTTTTGCAAGGGCCTGGAGGTATGACGTGTCAAGGCTTCCATCTCGGAAGATCGTCAGTCTTCCGAACCTTCTGTGCGCACACGTTCCTGTCTTCCCCGATTCCATAGTGGTTCGGCTTGAAACCGGTCAGAATCGTAAGCATCCGCTTGGGAGAAGGCTACTCGGCAAGGTTTGTCGGTCTCTGCGGGGAGGGAGTCAAGGGGTTCTGTGGCCGCTTGGAACCAGGAGCACGCCTCTCAATGCCCCTGGCGTCAGCTGATGATCCGGTTCGCCATTTCACTATTCGTGACGGTTGAGGCAAACGCCAGAAGAGGCAAACCGAGAACCGTTCTTCTCAATATCCTGATCCCTGGCCTGCAGCGGTACCCCAAGGCAGCACCCGTCGCCCTGCCTGCATGGTGGCTCCGCCGAAGTCTCTTACAATTCCTTTGTCGATCTTGGCCAGGTTCGCTGATATCGTCGCCTGTTGAGCCTGCTCAGCCTTCCATTCCTTCCAGAGCCCTAGATAACTGGGGTCTCCGGCCATCACCGTTTGGGCCGAAACCATGAAGGCCAGCATCGCCATCATGAGAAATAGTCTTTTCATCGTCCTACTCCTTTTCCTGAGGAAAGGGCTCCGTAGGTGGCCTGGAGCCGTTTCATGAAGTATTCCTTTTGATTCGGAAACAGGAGCGCAGGTCCAGCCGGCCTCTCTCCGGGACTTTGCCCTGACCGGCTGTCCTCCTCGACTTGATTCTTTCACGTACCCTGCACTCGTTGGTGCAGTCATCGCCATACGAGTAATGACCTTACTGCGGAAGGTCAGTGCGTGCTCGTATCTGGAGAGTTCTGGCGGAATCGAATGTCGCCCTGCCTTTCTCCCCGAGGAAACGTCAGAAAAGCGAGAAAGTCCAACTTCTGAAGAGTGAAATCGCTCAAGAGCCTGCCGGCCTTTTGCCGTAGCAGCATAATGCCGCGCAATTGACAGTCCGTGCGCCTGGCTTTTTCCTAGCTCCTGCTCCGACATCGTCGGTCTCTCGTCATCACTTCCTCTTGTCTATCTTCGTCACTTGGAAGTCGGGTTGGTTCCGTGTCGGGCTTCTTTCTTTAGCAATTTTGTCGTCATCTGCCTGTCGAGATGAGGCGCACCCGGGATACAGACCGTGGAACAAAGGTCATGGGTACAAGAGCACATTGACGCTGACAGGGGATGACACGTGTGTCGTCCCCTGATCGTTGCGTCATGATGTGGATAGGTCGAAGTTCGGCTGCGTGCGCACGTTCTCATACCGACGCGCTATCGCGTAAGTGACTTTGGCCTGCTGGCGGCATGCCTCTGAGCACCGCGATGATCTCTTCAGGGTCGAGCCTTGAAGTGTAATCGGCCTCGACAAAGGCCTTCTTGATCTCCCGGTCTGTGCCGATGACATAGGTCGCGGGAATAGGCAGCTCGAACGTGTCGTCACCGTTGGACTTGCGGAGGTCTATTCCAAAATCGGCGTAGATCGGCCGCAACTCCGTGGGAAGCTGGAACACGATTCCGAATTGCCGGGCGACCCTGTTGCCCACGTCACTGAGCACTTCAAAGCTCAAGTCGTTCTTTTCTGTCGTGGACAAGGAGGTGTCTGGGGTTTCAGGTGAGACTGCCACGAGCGATGCGCCGAGTTTCTCGATGCGCTCGAGTTCGAGCTGCAAAGACCGCAACTCGATATTGCAGTACGGTCACCAGCCCCCACGGTAGAACGAGAGCACCACCGGGCCCTTCTTCAGCAAGTCGGCAAGAGGTACGGACTTCCCCAGAGCGTTGGGCAGAACAAAGTCCGGAGCAGTGTCTCCTTCCTTGAGTGCGGAATCAATGATGCCTGACTTGCACAGATCCTCCGTAGCCCGGTCCATTATTGCAAGCTTATCGGAAGGAATTTTCTCACGCGCTGCCTTTCGGCGTGCTGCCAAATCTTCGGTCAGGGACATGGTTGAATCCTTTCGTACGTATTGGGGGGGCGGCATCGTGAAGAGCGTTTCCGCGTCACTTCTTTTTGGACATCTTGGCCATGGCGTTCAGCATTCTGTTGGCCGCATCGATATCGAACTTCTCCGAGTCAAGGTCTCCAGGCAACCAATTAAAACGCTCCTCGTGCTCGGGGTGGGATGGGTCTCCGAGAATAACCAGCAGCTCTTGATAGCCGTAAGCGCCACCGCAATCCTCCGGCGGACAGGAGCGTTTGCCGGCCATGCACACCGGATAGGTCACACCCTTTTCCTTGGGAAGGATTTTCTCCACCATGATCTCGTGCTCCCAACAGTCCCCCAGGTCGTAGGTATAGGAAAACTTGCTCTTCTCTCCTGAAACCACTCTGTGGAGCTTGATTCTCTTCTCGTTCTCCACCTCGTCGCCCGTGTCTGACGACGGATCTCCATACGAGACTCCGTCAATCTCGAATTCATGGAGATGGCTGTCGGTCCAGCCCATTACCGTCTGGATTACTTGGTGGAGTCGTTGAAGAGAGATCTCGGGAGGCAGGAGGACTCTCCTCCAGATCGGCGGTTTGATCCCTTTGAGAGTGACCTTCACCTGGTACACGGTACCGGCGGCATCGGCTCGCCCGGTCTGTATTTCCTTTTTAGGCTGTTTTCCCATCTATTCCCCATTCACCCTTTCTTTGAAATCGTTCGCGCGCCTGAAGAGCGAGGTTCTCTGCGGTTGACAGCCCCCTGCTCTGCCGTCTCTGGTTCCTTCCGGTGTACCCTGGATGCTCCCGGACCGCGAACGGTCAAATCCCTTTATCGGTGTGCGGTCGCACGCGCAAAGGTCGCGGGACAAGGTGGCAAGGACCGCGGCGACGATCTCCTCGTCCCCTCGCATGGGCGTGTCAATCTCCATGCCCAGGGCTTTGGTGAGGTCGGTTTTGTCTCTGTACACTTGCGGTTCTTTCATCAACACTGCCCAGCCAAAGGTACAAGGCTACGTCGTGTATATCTGCGCGTGTACGGCTTTGTCAAGTTCACCCGCTCCTCTCCCGGAACGCGGAACCGGCCGCTCTCCGGCACTTGTCCTATTCCCCTTACACCGTGGTCTGCAAGGTTCCCCCGTGCCCTTCCCTTTTCGCCGGCGAATGAACCGCGACCGTTTGCATCAGAGCTGCAGCGCGGGGCAGTTGTTTGGCCGCGTCAGGCATCGGAGTTTACGAGATACCCCGTGACTTCGGGGCTCCGTCCTTTGTGCTTCGTTGTGGCTCTCTTATGGAGGTTGAGAAAGGTGGCGACCGGGGGGCTCGAGTTCTTAAGACGTGGCGGGGAATCCCGTAAACCAGGATTCGACAACTCTGCATTGCTCTCCGTCAGGCGTGACCTCCTGCCACGAAAGAAAATCAGACCACAAGACTTTTGGCGATCCGTATACATCCTCTCGTAGCGGATGCGATTGCAGGCCGCGGAGACAGAAAAAGGACGTGAAAGTATCTCACTATTCACAAGCGGATCTTCGTGAATGAAATTGGCAGGCTAACCCTCGATCGCGGGAAGACTGCATGCAACGACACCGTGTGCAGAATTGTGCTTGACGAGGCAGCGCGCGGTGAGATACGCTCGACAAACGAAAATATGGCTTAGTTCGGTAACATGACAACGTTTTTCCTACCATTGCGCCTTGAGGGGAAGCGCAATCGGCTTCTTCGGGTCGGGGGAACCAAGCCTCGACCGTTCAGTGATGTGCGAAACCGTAAGAATGCCCAGTTCGCTGCATAATTCATGTTGAACAGAAATCATCTCAAAAACAAATAAGGTCCCCAACGTTCAAGAACAATAAGGAGGCAACAATGGATCAGCAAATTCCACAACATGGGGCAATTAGCTGGTGCGAACTGATGACCACGGACGTTCCGGCAGCAATAGAATTTTACTCGAAATTGTTCGGTTGGACCACTGAGGAGTATACTGGTGCGGGAATGCCTTACACTCTCGTAAAGGTCGCGGACAAGGAAGTTGGCGGAATCATGAAGACGCCTCCCGAAGCCCAGGGAATGCCGCCCATGTGGGGAATTTACGTAGCGGTTGACGATGTGGATGCAACAGCGAGACAGGTGGAGGAACTGGGAGGCAAGATAATGTATCCTCCCACGGACATTCCCACCGTGGGGCGCTTTTGCGTGATTCAAGATCCGCAGGGAGCGGCGATATCCGTCATTACCTTCAAAATGCCTTAACTGCTAGCTCCGCGAAGCGGCCGCACCGGAGCGTGAAGCAAGGAGACACCCTTTTGCACGGCGTGTCTCCTCGAAACCATCCGCGAGATTTGCCAGGTTTTACTCTGAGCGCTCAAGACGCTTGCCGCGGATTTCGGGAGCACCTGATCGGGAACGTGACAAATTACCATAAGCATGTGGACTGTGTGTCCATTGGAATTCTGTCGAGCATGGATGTGTCCGACGTGTGGGGGTTTGCCCGGAGTCCGGTTTCCACGATTATGTGAGGTTTGGCTTATCTCCCGAAACTGAGGCGATGCGGATTCTTTGCCTGTTCAGGGAGGCGCATGATGGCAGCGATGCGGGTCCCGTGAGTCGCTGTATCCTCAGCGGGCTGCGCAGGCTTTGTCATCGTGGGAGGGAGGGTCAAGTTGCGCAACTACCATCGAATCGCGTCCTGAATGTCTTGCCAGGAGGTATCCTCTATCCATTTCTCAACGATCACGAGTTTCTTCCTTGCGAACCAAGGATCCCATTTGAAGTAAATTTCGCCCCGTGAGCCCTTCTTAAGATCCTCAGGGTTTCTATGTATCACGACCATCACCGCGTTGTCTGCTGAATCTGCCCATTCCACAACTTGCATATTGATGCCTTGATCCCCGAAACTGTACCCACACACGATCAGAAGATCGGTTTCCCGCAAAGCCCGACGAAACTCACAAAAAAGGTCGGCAAAAATGCGGTTCGTGTATTCCCGTATTTTGTTGAAAGTTCCTACCAGCAGCAAGGAGCGGCCGTAATCACGGAACTGCAATTCCCCCGTGGGGTCTTTGATAAGCCAGAAACGCCCATCAAGAGCCTTTCCCACCGGATCATTTCTCCCAGTAGCAGCGTTGCGCGGATATCGATGCCAGTCCACAGACCCGTGAAGCTTGAAGAGTCGCACCTTGTGGCCAGAATGCTCAAAGACCTTTGGCGCCCAATATATATACCCGTCTTCGGTTGATTCGATCCCGTCGGTATATTCAAGGCCCGATTCATCCAGGTACCGTTCGAGCACTGTGTCGTGATTTAGTGTAAACAGATTCAGTACCATACCGAGGTCCCGGCAAGCCTCCCCTATGCAACTCAGATAAGACACATTGGTTGGTTCTTTGCGCAGGACGTCCGAAACGATACCATGAATGTAATGGGTGGTTTCTTCGGCAATTTCATAAAGTTTCCACGCTCTTTTTATTTCATCTTCTTTTACAACAAAGAGTGGTTCGATATCCGAGACGATTCTGTCAATGAATGCCTGGACAATGGGATTGTCATCGGCTCGTGTTTCGCTCTGGTAGATCTGGAGGGCTACATAATAGAGATCTTCATAATTGACCGTTCGTTCAGGATCAGCCCTGGCGTAATATTGTTTTACCTCAACGCACACCCTTTTCAGGAATTCGACCACTCTGTCGACATATCCCTGCGTGTAATCAACAGGCTCGCCAATAAGATACGTTGTCATACCGTGTGGCGCATGACGCCCATTCCTGAGAGGACTCTTTTGGTGATGTCGTTGACGGAGGGCATCCTGGCTGGAATAGATACCCCAGAACCCAGAAGAAACGACACTCTCTTAGGCATTGTTGAGGCTCCTTTTCTTACCTATGCAACTTGGCTCAGCCGGGATTCCCGCAGTTCCACGTACCCCATACTCAATTGTCTGCGTTTCCTTTTCTTTGGCCCCGGCTTTTTCCTTCTCAAGCTTCGGCCAGCCGTTTTTCAAGGTGCCTATGAACTCGTCGGTACCGGGGGGTCTATCAGTTCCCTCGTGAGACCGCCAAAGCTTTGCGTCTTGCATTGAGGTTTCTTTTCCCAAGAGGGCCGCGCGCCAGTCCCCCTCCATGCCCCGGAGGGGCGCTCGGGTGCCACTGCTGGCTCGTCCAGCAGTGCGCCTGAAAAGTACTGCCAGCAAGCCGACAAAGGCATTCTCCCATGAATCGCACATTCTTTTGTCCACGGCTATAGCAATCCGTTCAGCCCAGGGAAAAGCGCGTGATCGTGACGCACCGTCGTCTCGGCCTCGCGACTTCGGAATCTCGCTGCAAGGTCTGGGATTCATACGAATTAGCGTTCACCTATCTAAGATGGTAGGGCTGTGGGTCTCCTGAGCGCAGTGATGGGACGGCTTTGCGTCGTCCGTAGCGAAGGAGATCCTCAGCCCGCGTCCGGTGTCCTGTCATACACGTGAAAGCGCAATGGTATCAGTCGGTCGAATCACGCTCTGATCCTATTGCAACATGTCCTTCCGCCTGAAAAGGCATTTTTTTTGAGAACCAAGTGAGTGCCTCAGGAGACTGATTGTTTTGTATGTACGCGTATGGGTAGATCCGCGCGCACGCCACAAGAGGTCTCTTGACAAACGCTTGCCCAAGGAGCAAAGACATCACTTGCAAATCGAGCATCGAGGAGGATTGCCGATGATCGAAGTCGAAGGACTTACCAAATACTATGGTCGGCTCGCGGCCATCAAAGACATGAGCTTTCGCGTGGAATCCGGCGATATTGTGGGATTCCTCGGGCCGAACGGCGCGGGGAAGACCTCAACCATGCGCATACTCACGTGTTTCTCGCCCGCTTCTGCAGGAAGAGCTTCCATACTGGGTATGGACTCGCGAACCGATTCTCTGAAGATCCGTCAAAAGATCGGGTATCTTCCTGAAAACGTTCCCTTGTACGAGTGGATGCGAGTGGGGTCCTATCTCCATTTCGTCGCACGAGCCAAAGGTGTATCTTCAGCGGAGAGATCCGCAGAGGTGAATCGAGTGGCTCAATCCGTGGGGGTGGACCAGGTGATGCACAAGCTCATCCGCTGGCTCTCCAAGGGATACCGTCAGAGAGTCGGCCTGGCTCAAGCGCTCATCGGAGACCCGCCCATTCTTATCCTCGACGAACCCACCATCGGGCTCGACCCCAAGCAGATCCGCGAAATACGGCAACTTATCAAGGGGTTCTCTCAGAGTCGGACCGTGATCCTCTCCACCCACATCCTCCCGGAAGTGAGTCAAATCTGCGATCGAGTTATCATCATTAATAAAGGATCGATCGTGGCAGAAGACACCCCTTCCAACTTGACCAAAGGCCAGGGGAAAATGTCGAAATGCCGCGTGATAGCTCGAGCGCCCGAAACTGAATTGAGCGCAGCGCTTTCCGGGGTTGAGGGAGTAGGTTCGGTGAGACTGAACGGACCGCCTTCGGATGGCGAAGTAGAACTCATTGTCGAGGCCGACACTGAACGGGACATCCGATCGGCTCTTGCCCACGTGGTACTGGACAAAGGCTGGGATCTCCTCGAATTGGCCGCGCTGCAACTAAGCCTTGAGGATGTGTTTATCGACCTGGTCACCGAGGAGACGGAAGACGACGCGGCTCCTGTGGAAGGCGAACACAAGGAGGTGGCTTGATGAGGGGACTTTATACGGTCTTCCGCAAGGAGATCGCGAATTTTTTTGTGTCACCGATCGCATATGTGATCATAGCCATTTTCCTCCTCATCTCAGGGTTCATTTTTCGAGACACCATGGCGTACATGAGCCTGCTCAGTCTTCAGGCCGCAAACAACCCTGCCATCGCCGAACGCATCAATCCGACCGACGCAGTGGTTCAGCCGGTGCTGCAAACCATGGCGATCATCCTCTTGTTCGTGATGCCCCTTCTCACGATGCGACTCTTCTCCGAGGAAAAGAAATCCGGGACCATCGAATTGCTGCTCACGTACCCCATGACCGACATGGCAGTGCTGGGAGGCAAGTTCCTTGCAGCTGTCGTCATGCTCGCCATCATGTTGGGCATGACGCTGGTATACCCGCTCTTGCTGCTTTCCGTGGGCGTGCCGGAGTGGGGAACCACGCTCTCAGGATACCTGGGATTGTTTCTCATGGGCATGGCTTTCCTCGCGATGGGCACGTTCGTTTCGTGCCTGACGGAAAACCAAATCATTGCCGCGGCAGTGACGTTCGCTGTAGCGATACTGGTCTGGATCATCAGAGCCACTGCTTCCATCAGCGGCCAAACTCTGGGAACGATCTTGCGCCAAATGTCGATCCTGGAGCACCTCGAACCCTTTATCAAGGGTATCGTGTCTTTGGCTGATCTCTCATTCTTCATATTGTTTACCGTGTTCTTCCTGTTCTTGACCCTGCGGTCTCTGGAAGCGTACAGGTGGAGGGGCTAAGGGATGAAATCTTTGGACTCTCAGAAGCAGATTATATCAGGGGCCTCGACTGCGGCCGGAACGATTATCTTTCTGGCTATCATTGTGGTCATTCAATACATTGTGCTGCAACACCCCGTGAGATGGGACCTCACCAAGACCGGCAAATTCACGCTGTCGTCCCAGAGCAAGAAAGTGCTCCACACACTCCAGGAAAAAAAGCTCGCAGTGGATGCGCTCGCGTTCTACGAGACCAAGAGCGTCGCTGCACGGGACGCGGTGAAGGACCTTCTGGATCAATATCGCGACGTGGATCCAGGGTTCCGGGTCCTCGTTTATCGATCCTGACCGAGACCGGGCGATTGCAAAGGCCAACAAGATTGAATCTTATCCGACGATTGTCATCAAAGTCGGAGACAGAGAGGAACGGATTTCCACGGCAGATGAGGAGACCGTTACCAATGCGCTGATGAAATTACTCAGGAACGAAGTCAAGAAGGTCTATTTTCTGAAAGGCCATGGCGAACGCTCGCCCGCTTCATCAGAGGCTAATGGCTTCAAAATTGCGCAGAACATATTGAAAAACAGAATTACAAGACCGCGGAAACCGTCCTGATGCAGGAGGGCTCAGTCCCCCAGGATGCCAAGATCCTGATTATCGCAGGCCCTCAAACGGATCTCATGGATAACGAACTGGATGCGATCCATAAATATCTCACGCGCGGGGGTAGCATCTTCGTGCTTCTGGATCCTTTCAAGGCACCGAAGTTGTGCGCGTTTCTGAAGCGGTCACGGTTTTGAAACTGCCGATGACATCGTGGTGGACAGGATGAGCAAAGCATTCGGTGGCGACTACCTTATGCCGATTATCACCACATACATCAATTTCCCGATCACCAAGAACTTCACGCTTGCGTCTTTCTTCCCTGAGGCGCGGTCCATCAGCGCACCGGGGAAGAAGCAAACCGGTCTCGACTCTCAGGAATTGGCGCTCACCAGTCCGGTTTCATGGACCATCAACAAGCAGCAGCTTGATTCCGGAAAAGCCACATTTGATGCAAAGCTCGACAAGAGGGGGCCGATTTCCGTGATGGCGGTTGCAACCCTTGTACAGCCCGATACTGCAACGAAGAAGGCACACACGCCTGAAAAGGACCTCAAGAAAGAATCAGGCCAAGCCGCGAAAAAGGCTTCGGAGAAGAAACCTGCGAAGTCTCGCATCGTTGTCTGCGGTAGTTCGTTGTTTGCAGCGAATAAGTTCTTCAAACTGCAGGGAAACGGGGATCTGTTCATGAACACGGTTTCCTGGCTTGCGGAGGATGAGAATCTCATCGCCATCCGGCCGAAATCAACGCATTCCCAACCCATGATCCTTACCGAACGCAATTCGGCCATTGTGTTCTTTGTGTCAGTCGTGCTTCTTCCCTTTGCTTGGATTTTGGCGGGACTGGCCGTGTATCCTGTACCGCAGGCGCGTCGCTGCCGCGTGACACTCCGGGTACGCAGGAAAAGATGTGAAGAGGTGAAGGAATGAAGCCAGTCAAGGTGTTGATATACTTAGCTGTGCTCGTGGCGCTAGGTGCGTACGTCTATCTCGTGGAAATCAAACACAAAGAAACGGTCCAACACGCGGAAAAGGAGGCCAAGAAGATCGTTCACCTGGACAAGGGCAAGATCGTCAAGGTCGAACTGATCAAAGGAGACAAGACCAAGGTCACGATCGAGAAGCCAGCGAAGACCTGGCTGCTGTCAGCTCCGGTAAAGACCAAGGCTGACCAGGCCGCGGTTGACTCTCTCCTTTATGCCCTGGTCCAGGCGGAGCCGGAAAAGGTCATACGGGAAAAGGACGTGAAATGGGAGGAGTATGGGCTGGACAAGCCGGAATTGACCGTATCCTTCTCTACCAAGGACAAGAGCCTTCAGTTGCGCTTCGGGGCTGCGAATCCGGCCAAGACCTCGTATTACCTTCGCGTGGACGATCAGCCCAAGCTCTTCCTTGTTGCCGACACTTTGAAAAACAGCCTGAACAAAACCGCGTTTGATCTCAGGGAAAAGAGCGTGTTTGGAATCGCCGACGCGGACGTCAACCGCATCGCTATTTCAGGAAAAGGACACGAACTCGAGTTGGTCCGCAAAGACACGAAAAAATGGATCGCGTCAAAGCCTGAAACCTTTGCGGTCAAGCAATCTCTTGTGACAAAAGACCTGAGAACACTTACCAACTTGAAAGCCAAAGAGATCATCGACGAACCTGCCAAGCAAGGCGATCCTTACGGCCTTGACAAGCCCGAAGAAACCATCGTGTTGTCAGGACCTAAGCTGGAGGAGACACTTGTCCTGGGAAAGGCTGTCGAAAAGAAAGGCGCTGCGTCCAAGGAAACGGATCGGTATGGGTACATCAAAGGCGAGCCAACCGTGTATCTCATAGACGGCCGCAGTCTCAAAGCGCTCAAGACAGACCCGGCTGCACTGCGAGATCACGCGGTGCTGTCATTCAACCCCGCGGATATCGGCCGGTTCCAGATAGACCTCGACGGAAAACAGTGGGTTGCCTCGCTGGACAAAGACAAGCGTTGGACCATCGAGAAGCCGAAGAAGAAGACCAATGTGGACGCATGGACAGTCACCAGCGTGCTCTGGGATCTCAAAGACGTGGAATGGAAATCCCTGACAAAGCCCATTCCTGAGAATCTCGAGCCGCTGCATCTGGACAAACCAGGGCTGGTGGTTTCCCTCTTCAAGAAAGGCGAAAAGGAGCCCATCACTTTGAAGGTTGGTTGGAAGGCCGTTCCGACCGAACCCAAAGAACCGCCAAAGGACAAGAAGCCCCAGGAAGAAAAACCACCTGCGGTCGCGGGCCAGCCTGCCACCGCAGAACAAGCTCAGAAAAAGGCCGCTCCCCAGGTCGCCAACCCTGGAGAGCCTTCAAAGGAGACTTCCGCAGCGCCCGCGACACTCAACGCCCTGGCGCAACCTGCGGAAGAAAAGGGAGCGGTGTTTGTGATCGACGGCTCCTTCCTGACCCGTCTGCGCAGCGATCTCACACGCTGGACCGCGACCAAATAACCGTAAAGAGCTGAGCAGGAGGCGCGACCTTTTACCACAAGGTTTCTCCTCCTGCACTTCCTCAGGCATTGCTGCACGACTGCGGCCCCTTGCCACGCGATCTCTTCTTGCGTCGTCCTCTGAGAGAAAAGGGGCACGGGCTTGGCATGGGCCCACGGGCATGCTAATGTGCCTGGGATACGGCTGCCGGCCAGGCAGTGCCTCCCTGAAAACACAGCCTGCAAGCGAGCAGTGTCATCCCACTACGCTATTGAACCGGAGGCCGGGGTACCCACACTTTTCTCCGGGTCGTTGAAGGGACCCTGCCCATATCGAGTGAGTGTGCCATGTTTTCGGAAAACGCATGGCGTCACGCAACAGCCTCCTAAGCTTCGCCGGAACACGCGCGAGGTTTCCGTTCCTTCCCACGGAAATCCGCGTTTCAACACGTCGCACCTCAGTCAAGAGATTGATCGGTTTGCAAGGTTCCCGGGCAACACCTGGAACCGAAGAAAGCCTTGAACTACGAGAGCGAGCCTCGAAGCACTCTTGATGAGGGACGGATCGGATTCCGGGTCGGCTCTTTCCCACGCATCGCAATGCCATTGACCGGTCGTGAGGTCGTCATGACGGCAGTTCAACCGTATTGTGACAAGCTGATACAGATCGCGGGCGATCACATCGTCTTTCATTGGTACTACTTCCCGTTCGGGTCAAAAAGGGTCCCGCTTTCGGACATTGAGTACATCGTCCCTTTGCAGCCGTCTCTTGCCGCGGGAAGCTGGAGAATATGGGGAACAGGGGATTTCTCCACGTGGTTCCCCTGCGACTGGAGTCGTCGTAAGCGAGACGTGATCTTTCACCTGAAACTCAAAGGAAAGTCCAGGTTCATCGGTTTTACGGTGGAGGACTCATGGACGGTTTTGCCTCTGTTCAGGGAAATGGGTCTCCTCAAGACCGATTCCGCCCGAGGAAACTCGCTACGAGAAAACGACCTGCTCAGATGACCGCGCGTTTTTGGCCTTATTTTTTCTCCGGTTTTCACGCAAGCGTTCACCGCGGGGGATAGGGAATAAACCACGAGGGCACAAAGACACTAAGAAAACGGAGGATTGCGGTTTGAATTCTTCGTGTCTTGGTGACTTTGTAGTCGGATTTCCCGGGTTCACAAAATCACGCGCTGAACGATTACGTTTTTTTTTCAGCGCGCTTGATCGCGAATGTTGCGCGATATGGATAGGAGCTTCTGGCTTTGTGAGCCGTAAAAGTTGACATGAACAATTCGCACTTTCCCTCTCTCGGAACCGGGACAGCAACGAGGCCGGCCAAATTAGGACGCACAAGTGCAGGTCTACGTGTATAATGGACTCACCGGTTCAAACCATCGGTGAGTCCATCACCGGTAACAATAATATCAAAACGTTTTGAGTTTGATGCTCATTGTCCCTCGCGCGTGGGTCCACGGCTACCACAGGCCGGCCCTGTGCCAGGATGGTGGTGCGATCATTCTGATCACGGCATCAGGCTTCTCGCAACTCGCTCGTTGGCTGTAAGAGCGAAGTATTCGACCATTTCACTCATAACAGCCGAAAGAGGTAGGCAAAAAAAGGAGAACCGGTCTAATTGGCATCAACCACGTTCCATTGGTTGGCGTCCCCGGGAATGCGGGAGTCCGGCAGGAGGTCACCCTGGCTTCGGCAGTGGTGAGAAAGCATCACAGAGGAAGCCCCCTGACTCACTGCCACTACCACCACAACAGGAGAGAATTATGAGAAAGTTCATTACCCTTTTAACTGCTTGTTTCCTGGCCGTTGCAACGATCGGAGCCGTTTACGCGGCAGAGCTGGGAAAACTGAAATTATCCGTCTTGTGCGACGACAAGGCCTCGTCGGAAAAGTTCGTCCGTGAACACGGTGTCTCCATTCTCCTCGAATTGCCAAACGGTCACCGCTGGCTTTTTGACACCGGTACCACGGATGTCTTCTTGCAGAATGCCAAAACCCTAGGAGCAAACCTCAATAACCTCACCGGCATCGCGATCAGTCACGGTCATGAGGATCACACTGGTGGTCTGATGTTCTATCCGCGACTCGTGGGAAATCCGCCGGTGTACGGACATCCGTACATCTGGCAGAAACAATATGAAGTGAAAAAGGGTGGACCGGTCAGGATCTTGGGGATGCCTTATCTGGCACGTAAGTATGCGTACCCGGCTTTCAAACCGGTCAACAACGTAACCAAGCTGGACGAGGGCCTCTATTTTTTCACCGACATTCCCCGTGAGCCGGGCAGCTACGTGCCGACAGGCGGTAAATTCTTTAATGAAGACGGTACCGGCGCGTGCCCTATCATGGACGACGCGACACTCGCGGTGAAGACTCCGAAGGGGCTTGTACTCGTTTTCGGATGCGCGCACACGGGGTACATCAATATCCTCAAAGCAATAGAGAAACAGTTTCCCAAAGAGAAGGTGTTGGCAGTGGTAGGCGGCCTTCATCTCAAAGGCGCTCAGGAGAAAGTGCTCGCACAAGCCCTGGCTTTCACGGATAAGGTCCGGGCGAAGGATTTCGTCTTTTGCTGTTCGCACTGCACAGGCGACAACACCATTGAGTATTTCAAGAAGAAATATGGTGACAAAGTGGTCAGACCCTCGGGATCGGGGACGGTCCTCGTGTTTCCTGCCAGCTCTGGGGCAAAAGCGCAGTGAAGTGTATCAGCTGCCAAGAGTTCTGACCGAAGGGCTTGTGTTCTTCACTGATGGCGAGAGGTCCCCTCAACGAAGATTCGACAGTGCTGCGTTGCTTGCAAAGAAGCGGGACCTCTCACCACCGAAAGTGAATCAGATATGGGTTTTGCTCACAGCGACACCCGCGGTGAGGCGCGTGCGGCCAGGATTTCTTCCCGCTTCTCTTACCACATAACGGCCCCGCGGAACTGGGCCTTCAACCGACACCTGGCAGTGATCCAGCCAAAACCAAGATTGTCACGGTTCCTGGCAGGCTTCCGCTGTGCGGGCGTCCACCCAGATTGTCTCTTGTGCCAGGGTACGGGCAAATCGACCGCCCTGTTCAAGGAGCCTGTGCCACTCATCGAGCGTGTACACGAGTAGCTCAGCGGGGACGGGAAGGGAATTGAGGCTCCATCGTGCGGCGCGACGTTCAAAGGGTTCGTCAGAGTGATCGACCACCACGACGAGGTCCAGGTCACTGCCTACCCCCCAATCGCCACGTGCGTAAGATCCGAAGTATCCCACCTTGATCACCCCGCGATGGCGCTTGACTTCACCCGGAGCCCACTCACGGACCGCCTGATCCACCTGGCGCCGATTCGGCCATTTGAATACGGACGAATTCAAGGATCTCACCGGCATAGCTGATCGCCTCGTTACTCTGGATCGGGCCGTAATGTTCAAACGGCGCCCCTTCCGGGTGGCCGTTTGCGTAACGTGTGGGAATGTAGAAGTTGTCAAGAACCTTGGCTTTTTCTCTCAGGTCATCCGGGGGTGGAATTGGCAAGTCGCTCAAAAGCCGCGCAACCACATGCCCCCAGGCCTCTTGCCCCAGCGCCAAATGTAGTGCCTTTATTCCTTTTTCCGCTGCCTGTTGCGCGGCAAAACACGCCCACTCGTGCCGTGACTCGGCCTGCGACGACCGGGCCTGGTCGAGGTCCCTCAGCGCTTGGACGAACCAGTCTCTTGAGCGATTTGGCACCCGAACCTCAGTGGACCGTGCACGCGGCACTTAGGTTTTCTCGACCAAATGGTGAAACCGATCTGAGGAACTGAATGATGCCTGGCACCACTTCGATCACGTAATCGATTTCTTCTTCGGTCGTGTACCGGGACAAGGAAAAACGAATCGACCCGTGGACGCTCGTGAACGGAACCCCCATCGCGCGGAGCACGTGGGACGGCTCCAAAGAGCCTGAGGTGCATGCAGATCCGGACGATGCGCAGATCCCCCGGTCGTCCATTCTCATCAGGATCGCTTCGCCCTCCACGTATTCGAAGCCGATGTTCAACGTGTTGGACAGCCGTTGGTCCTTGTGCCCATTACGACGGCACGCCGGTACTTTCTCTTCAATGCCTTGTTCCAGCTTGTCCCGCAAACGCCGCATGCGGTCGTTATGCTCGGTAAGCTCGTGCAGCGCAAGCCTCGCGGCCTCGCCGATTCCCACAATTCCCGGAACGTTTTCCGTGCCGCCTCTACGGTTGCCCTCCTGGTGGCCGCCCAGCACAAACGGGGAAAACCTCGTGCCCTTACGGATGTACAGAGCGCCGATCCCCTTGGGCGCGTGAAGCTTGTGTCCGGAAAGGGACAGAAAATCGATGGCCGAATTCTTCAGGTCCATGGGCACTTTGCCTACTGCCTGCACCGAGTCGGAATGCATCAACGCTCCGTGCTCGTGAGCGATCGTTCCGATCTCCTGCACAGGATAGATCACGCCGGTCTCGTTATTGGCCCACATCACCGATACCACCGCGGTATGATCCGTGATCTTGCCCCGGACCTCGTTCATGTCCAACATGCCTTCCTTGTCCACCGAGAGCCATCGCACGGTGTAACCTTGCGTCCGAGCAAGATGGCGGCACAAATTCAGCACCGCGGGATGCTCCACCCGAGTCGTGACGATCTCCCGGCGTTCGGGCATGGTGGCCAACGCACTCAAGATGGCAGTGGAATCCGATTCGGTTCCTCCGGAGGTAAAAATCACTTCTTGAGGAGTCGCTCCCAGCAAGTCTGCCAGGTGTTTCCTTGCAGCCGCAACTTCCCGAGCTACGCTGCCGCCGAAGGTGTGCATGCTCGAAGGATTGCCATACCGTTCCGTGAGGAATGGAGTCATTGCCTCAAAAACCTCGGGCGCTACCTTCGTGGTCGCGTTATTGTCCAGGTAGATCAGCTTCATGAGGCCACCTCCTCGACGAAGAGTTCCGGATGGACGAGTTCCCTGAGCTTGGTTTCAATTCCGTCCCGTGTCAGCCCTGCGCTGGGGCACGACGTGCACATTCCTCTCAATGCGACTTTGACACTGTTTCCGTCCACGTCCACCAATTCCACGTCGCCACCATCATGTTGGAGCATGGGGCGAATCTCTTTTTGAATGACTTCCTGGATCTTTGCGATTTTCTCGATATTCGTCATGCGCTTGACTGCCGGTTTGCGTTCTTTTTCCAGTTCTTTCAATTCGCCCCGGACCTGTGCGATGAGTTCTTCTATCTTTTCATGGCAAAGCCCGCAACCGCCGCCTGCCTTGGTAAAATTGGTCACTTCCTCGATAGTGCTGAGGTTGTTCTCCTTGACGACCCGCTTGATTTGTTCGTCAGTCACCCCAAAGCACTGGCAGACCAGTTCGCCTTCCAGTTCCTCCTCAGGCACGGGTTGTCCGCGGTAGCACGCGATTGCAGCATGCAATGCATCTCGACCCATCACGGAGCAATGCATCTTCTCTTTGGGCAGGCCGCCCAGATAATCCGCAATGTCCTGATTCGTTACCTTCAGCGCGTCCTCCACGGTCTTTCCTTTGACCATTTCTGTGAGAGCGCTGCTGGACGCGATGGCGCTTCCGCAGCCGAACGTCTGGAACCGGGCATCCAAGATGCGGTCCGTCTCAGGATCCACCTTCAGATAGAGCTTCAACGAATCCCCACACGCGAGAGACCCCACTTCGCCCACCGCACTGCTGTCCTCGATGCTTCCCACGTTTCTCGGATTAAAGAAGTGATCTTTTACCTTTTCCGTGTATTCCCACATGGGTCACCTCAACCTTTCTCATTTGTCTGGCGGAGCAGACGAAAGCTACCAGACCGTACCGCGAACTTCAAGGAGTTCACGGATCTCAGCCTGTTTTATATAGATGCTCATTTCGTCGATTTGGTTCAAGGGGAAAAAGAGGTACTCCTGTAAAACGGCTGGGGGAACCTGTGGGGGGGACCGATGTCTTTAGTAATACCGCGGCGCGAATCACCGTATGTGCAGTCGCCTTTTCGGAAACCAGGGTTCTTGCCGAAAGATTTGACGTCATGGTTCAGCCTTGGCTGGTACAGTACCGGGAGCAGTGCAGGCCCGAAAGGTTGTTGAGACGGAGGCATTGTCGCAACCTGGGGCTTTCCGGCCTGTGCGTGCCGGGGAGGAGGCCCATTGGTCCTTGGGCGGCCGCGCATTGAAGCTCTGTGAGGATTGTGGTACCATGGGTGGATGTTCGAGTTTCACGCGTGCGTGGCGTTTCACGTGGAATTGCAGTTCCCACAGCATACGGAACTGCCTGAAGGGTGGTCCCATATCGTCATATCGCTCCAGTGTCCACGGGAGGACTGCGCTTTTATATCAGGATGTTCAGTCCGCGAAACCCAGCCGCGTGAAGATTCGCCAGTGACGGTGATTCTCAGGAACGTTCGTCCTTTGGAGGCCGATGGTGAAGGGGTCAGGGGGCATGCTCTTTCTTCTGCCAAACGGGTCGCGTCGGTCCGACCCGGTGCCCGGATTAGGCCGTGCAGGGGCTTCACGCGCTCTTCGCGGAAAAATGCATAGTTTCGGAAAGTGCAAACCTGGCTTGACGCGTATGCTTTTGCTGTGTGTTCTGTGTCTGTGGGGGTTAGCCGGGTGCGGAGGTGGAGCTTCGTTCAAGAAGGGAAGTTTGGACAGTCTGATCCGCGACGTGGAAACCAAATCCTACCTCGTGCGGCAGTTTCGCGCTCAATTCGAAAAGACCCGGTGCAGTGCCGTCTTCGACCGGCAACTCAGTGTGAAGGGCAATTTGATTTTCCAGAAGCCCAACAAGTTTCAGCTCACCATGTCAGGGGACGTCAACGTGGAGATTCTTTCCGACGGCGAGACCATCACCATCATTCACGACGGAAAGGACCAGGAAACCTACCATATCCAAGGGGAACGAGACCTTTCAAGGTTCGCGGACCCGCTCATGGTGTTGCTCCAGGGTATCGGTAACGGAGGTCTGCGAACGTTTTCCGTAGTGAGGCAGGGGGCCGACGATCACGCGGTGGTGCTGGAAGCCGAGCCAAAGGGACAACTCTATTTCGAGCGCACCAAAAAGGTAATCCTCAAGCTCTCCGAAAACGGCGAAATACAGAGCGTTCGGCTACTCTTTGCGGACGGCGATCACGATGAGACCGTTTTCCACTCGTGGTCCATGTTGGCGAGCAACGATCCCGCGGTCGTGAAACTCAACAGCAGGTTGAGGACCCTGTCTCGTCGACGTGCGCCTAGTTCGAGCAAAACCGCTTCCGGTCCTATCATTCCTTGCCGCGTTCGCGGCGCTTCACAGGCTGCTGTCGATGAACGGACCGGCGAGTCGAGGCTTCTGGGCATGTTGAATCCCGCTGCCAGCCATGAGTGCACGAGCCCTTGTGACGAGATCGGGATGTCCCCCGTTGACAATGCAGTTGTCGCGGCGTGCAGTGCGCCCTGATCGCAAGAAACCTTGTGTCAAAACGGGACCGGATCGCGTGGCAAGGGGGGGCGATAGACGCGATACATTTCCCAAAGGCTGCTCCGTGGAAGGCCGGCCCCACTACGGTTTTGCCAGCCTCAGTTTCAGCGCTGCAGCGTGCGCGGCAAACCCCTCATATTCCGCGAGCGCGAGCGTTTTGGGCGCGAGGCTGTGGAATCCCTGTTCGCTCACGCGAGCGAAAGACATGCGCCGGGTGAAATCCCGCACTGAAAGGGCTGACGCGGTCCGTGCAAATCCCGAGGTGGGGAGAATCGCGTTGGGCCCGATCGAGTAATTCGCGAGGGTGCCGGGGGTGAATGGTCCGAGGAGCGCTTCGCCTGCAAACTTCACGTTATCCAGCGTGGCGTCAGGATCTGCGGTCAGTATTTGCAGGTGTTCCGGAGCGAATCTATTGATGAATTCCAGTGCGTCCTGCATGTCAGCAGCCAGCACTACCCCGCCGTTGGTTTGAAGCACCGTTTCGCAGAACCTCCTTCGCTCTTCAGGCAACCGCGATACAAGCACGGGAATCAGTTCCACCGCTTTCCACGCCAGTGACTCGTCAGTGGTTACCAGGTACGCGGACGAATCCGGTCCGTGTTCCGCTTCGATGAGCAGGTCCGTTACCACGGTCAACGGATCTGCGGATCCGTCCGCGAGCACGATTGCTTCGCTGGGACCTGCCGGCAAACCCGTGTCCACCTCAGTGGAGAGGATCTGCTTGGCAGCCAGCACGTACCCGGAACCTGGCCCCACGATCTTGTCCACACGAGGTATGGTCTCCGTTCCGTACGCGAGTGCCGCCACAGCCTGCACGCCTCCCACGGCATACATCTCGTCCAGCCCAATGAGCGCGGCTGCTGCAACGGTCGCAGGATCTGCTTTACCGAATTTGTCAGGAGGAGTGACCACCACGACACGTTCCACAGCCGCTACCTTTGCAGGAACGCCGGCCATCATCATCATGGACGGAAAGGAACCTTTTCCCCGAGGCACATACAATCCCACCGAAGCGAGGGGAATGACCTTCTCGCCCGCAACAATACCGGGCGAAATCTCCATTTCCCATGAAGGGGCCTCCAGTTGCCGGCGATGAAACGCGCGGATGTTGGCAATGGAAACCTCGATTGCTTCACGAAGGTCAGGAGCGAGAGCCTCCACTGCCCGCTGCATCTCTGCCTTGGAGACACGAAAGGCAGACGGTTTGAGATCCGCGCCATCGAATTTCTTGGCAAACTCGCTGACCGCCTCATCTCCACGGACGCGTACTGCCTCAATGATGGGAGCGACCTGCTCGATCAGGTCTCTCAGGTCGACTCCCTCCCTGCGATAGAGCTTCTCACGCTCGGTCTGGCTCACAGTGGACAGATCGAAGTAATTTACCTTCATGACGGACCTCTCGTGACTTACCAGGCAGCATGCGCTTCTCAACTGCGACGAAGGACACGGTAAAGCCCGGTGTGGAGCCAGCGGGAACCAGACAACACCCGAGCCTTTTCTCCCGGCAGATTTTCAGTTATGATCTCCCTACGATTCGGCCCCTGTACGAGCAGGGGCAGGCACGCAAGGAAGTAATATGGCAACATTCAACAAGGCGGAAAAGGATTTTTTTGTCGTAATGCTCAAAGAGGAGGCCCGCACCGTGCTATGGCAGGTGGGATCGAGCGCGGATCCTGACGAGCTGGTGAAGAGCTGCCTGGAAGACCTCCAGGCTCTCGCGCCCAAGGAAAACGGTGTTGAGGATCGAACCGACGAACAAATATGGACGCAGGTGCGAGAAAGAATCCTCAAAGCAGCGTACGCCACTCGGCCCTTTTGTGTGCGTTGCGGCACATGCTGCTCAAAAGGAAGCCCTACTCTCTTCACCGACGACCTCCCGGTTTTCAGCAAAGACGTGCTTAAACCCGAGCACCTCCTGACCATCCGTGAAGGCGAGCAGACCTACTCTCTCATCACCGAGGCTATCGAGCCCGCGGCTGAAGAGTTGATCAAGATCCGGGAAAAAGACGGTACCACGACCTGTATTTTCTATCAGTCTCTCACAAAAGACTGTGCGATTTACGAAAACAGGCCTCTGCAATGCCGTAAGCAGGAGTGCTGGAATCCTGAGTCCGCGGAGGACATTGCCCACGGGGCTCCCCTGGGAAGAGAAGCCCTGCTCAAGGCCACGGGCTCGCTTTGGGACGTGATTCGACGACATGACGAGCGATGCGCACACGCGGAACTCCAACGAGTAGTTTCGAGACTAAGCGCCACTAAAGGACAGACGGTCGACGATGTGCTGGAACTGCTCCGATTCGACCATCATGTGCGTTGGTTCCTTACGGAAAAGCTGAATTTGGATCAGGCCGCGCTGGATTTCTTCCTCGGTCGACCGCTATCTGAAGCCATCAAGGTGTACGGCCTCAAAGTGGAACAGTACCCGGACGGTTCGTTCCTGCTCAGCCCGATTGAGTAGCATCGGCCAAGCATAGGTAAACGTTACCAAACCCAAAAGTATCCCCTTCCTTTGGGCTGGCAGGAGGTCCCCTTTCTTCGAGAAACACAAAGACGTCGCATCTTCGTGTACGAGATCTCCTGCCACCACACGGACGCATCACCCATTCGGTGGAAACGCGTGTAAATTGAGATAACATATTTGATTACAAGACGTTGAGCCGATCCAGCAGAGGTCCCCCGCATGCACCAGGGTATGCCTCCCAAAGCGAATCGGGATCAGTAGTCTTTGTACAGGAGTGACCGCGGCCCCAGTCGTCGAGGCTCGAACGGATTGAAAGACTTTCCGCGGTACACGTAGATTTCCCGCACCGGGGTCCCGTGGTACATGACGTAATAACTGGGAAGCTTTTCCACACTGGCGAAATTCTCGTATATGGACGCGTGAGCGGCTGAACTGGGTTCCAGAGGTACGGGGGACACGTACAGGATGTCTTTGCCCGCAAGGTTGTCAAAGCTCGGTTCCCGCACATCGAATTGCGTGGGGCGTTTCCAGGGAGCGAGGTACCGCACCTCGGGCTGTCCTGGCACGTTGAATTCCAGAAGCGCGCAGAGTTGATAGCTGTCCGCGGCGATCACGTCCCCGGATTTGCGCAGACCGGCAACATGCGTGCCGAGTTTATGCCACCCGTGCGTTTCCCAGACAATGCGATCTTCCTTGGCTATTTTCTGTTCGACTGCCGCGGGGATAAGTCCGATCCACGCGTGGAGCACCACCACCACGACCATAATTATTGCCACGCCAATCCCGAGCTTGAGGAAGCGACCGTCAAACCTCCTGCATAAGCCCGGTTTTCCCCGACCATGTGCCTGAAAAATATACTCCACCGCCAGGATCGTGGCGGACGCGTACCCCATCGCTCCCCAATTGGCCTCCACGTGTCCTTTGAAGGCCTGAAGGCCGAACAGGAGGAGCGGCAGGCTGAAACACAAGAGTAGTGCCTGTCCATGGTTCGGTCGAAAGATATTCCGCAGGGTGGCCACTGCAAGAGCCGTGACCAAAGCCACGTACAGCAGCGGGGACACCAGGAGAAACTGTGCGAGATTGTATCCAAGGCCATCCATGAATCGATGGCTCACGCTGCGAGATCCTGAGCCGATGAACAGGACATGGTGCAAAGACGCCCACTCGTGGGTGACATTCCACCAGAGAATGGGAATGGTGAGCACCGCAGCAATGGCCACCCCGATCCAGGGTTCTTTTCTCCCGAGCCACGGTCGCAACGGTCCTATCCATGCAAAGAATGCGAGCAGACCTATTCCGCCCAGTACGCCCGTATATTTACTCAGCATGGACAAACCCAACGCGATTCCTATGGCATAGAACCAACGCGGGTTTTCGGATTTGAGAAACCTGGCGGTACCCCAAAGGGTCAAGACCCAGAAAAAGATGAGCGCATTGTCATGAACCGCGGCGGAACCGCCGAGCAAAGTCATGGGGAAGATGTTGAACAAAAACACTGCGAGCAGGGCTCGGCCCCGGTCGGCAAAGAGCAAGACGCCGACTCGGTACAGCAAAAAGCTCGTGCCCGCGGAAAGAATGAGAAACGGCATGCGCACCGTGAGCGGGGTGCTTGCGTGGAAAACCGTGGTGGAAAGACGAATGAGGTACGCGACCATCCCGGAATTGTCAAAGTACGACCAGTCGAGTGTCCTGGACCAGGTCCAGTAGCTGCACTCGTCAGGGATGAGGTTCGCATACGCGGTAAGAAACGTCCTCCACGCGAAAACCAGCACGATCCCCACAATCAGGGGAATTGTCGGCACGGCCCACGTGTGTGCAGGAGTTACTTGGAGAGGTATCGGTTCAGGCTCTGCAGTCATCGACCGACTATACCGCATGACGGTACGATCGGCGCTACCTTTGTCGGAAAATAGTTGCCCGAGGAAAGGATTTCTTTCTGACAGTCCGTTCCTGCGCCCCCTATCTGTAGGAAGACTTTTAGGGGTCTTGAGGCTCCTTTACCGAACGGCGGAAAAAATGACCCCGCGAGCCTCCTGGCCCACGGATTGGGTTCTTGGACAAGGCATGGAGATGATGCAACCTTTTTAGTAGAAGCAAGGGTCCCACAACTCGGACCTGGTAACGATATTCCTCCCGGCGACCACCTTACAAGACTGGCCTTGTGACAGGCTCCTCACATCCCGCGCATGCACGCAACATCTCAAGCGCGGCAGCCATGTCTTCAGGCAGTGGCGAAGAGAACTCCACGTATTGCAATTCTGCGGGATGTGTAAAACCCAGCACAGCCGCATGTAACGCTTGTCTGTGCAGACACGCGGAGACTTTTCGCACTTCCGGAGGCACCTTACCGCCTTTCTTGCGGGCTTTGCCATACACCGGATCCCCCACTACCGGCAACCCTCTGAACGCAAGGTGAACCCGAATCTGATGGGTCCGGCCGGTTTCCGGAGCAATCTCCAGCAGCGCCATGCCTGGCAGGCGTTCCAGCACACGCCATCGGGTAACTGCGCGGCGTCCTTTTCTCGTGGCTGTGGAGATCTTCTTCCGGTCCTTCGGGTGTCTGCCCAACTCTGCGTCGATGATTCCTTGGTCTTCTGACGGAATGCCCCTTACCAACGCCATATAGATCCGATGGATGGAATGCTCTTTGAACTGAGCGGACAGCAAGGCATGAGCACGGGCCGTCTTTGCCACCACCATCACCCCGGACGTGTCACGGTCCAGGCGGTGGACAATGCCCCAACGGTCAGGCTCGCCCACGCCGATCATCTGGGGCCTGGTCGCGACGAGCACATCCATCAAGGTACCAGACGTGCGGCCCGCTCCCGGATGCACTACCAGACCAGGGGGCTTGTCCACCACGATGAGGTCATCGTCCTCGAAGATGATCGGTACGGCAGGAAGCTCGGGTTCGTTGCTCTCGTCCACGTCCGACGCGACAGGCAGGCTTTCCACGCGATCGCCGGGTTTGAGCACAGTCGAAGGACGAACCGGGCGGCCATTCACGAGAATCCGCCCCTCGCGCATAAGCCTGGCCACTGCCGATCGGCTGACATCGCCGGACGCCAGGTCGGAAACCGTTTTATCCGCGCGATCTTCCGTGACCCCGAGCGGGATCACTATGAGGGGAGGGAGTTCCATGCGTTTCCTGAGATCCCTGAACCAAGAGATGTCTCATGCGCGCATCGCACGACCAACCTCCTTGCCCCTATTTCCCCGCTAAATGGCCAATTTCCGGCAGAGTTCCGCGACTCGAGCTCCCAATTTGCGCGCGGTGTCCGAGGCTCTTTCATCGGGCGCGGCCACCGTGGCAGCACCGTAATGACCTGTGGCGGACATGGGGTCACCCACGATTATCATGCCGTAGATAAGCATGCACTGCAGAATAGACATGAGGGTCGTCTCGTTGCCTCCTGCCCAGAAACCGGAACTGGCAAACGCTGCGCCCACCTTGTTTTCCATTTTGGTTCGCACGCCTACGAACTCGTCAAAGACCCGTTTCAAATCCGCGGCCATGACCCCGAAATACACCGGTGAACCTGCCACGACTCCTGCGGCGTTCACAAAGTCATCCTTGGTCACTTCTTGAGTTGATTTGAGCACCGCGTCGACGCCGGACACTGACCGGATTCCCTCTGCAATCTGTTCCGCCATCTTCCGCGTGTTGCCACCTTTGGAGAAGTAGAGTACCAGCACGTACATTTCCGATTACCTCCGTAAGAGTGTTTCTCTGTAGGGCAAGGAACCGCCGCCGGCATTCCCTTCAGGACTTCAGTTCAAGGGCCGCTGCAAGCAGGTCCGGGATAAGCTCCGCCTGATCATGTAACAAGGTGCGAGGATCCATCAGCAGGGTATCTTCTTTGACGAGCGCGATCATCGGAGGGTTCCCTGCCCTCAGGGCCTGCTCCAGACGGCCGGCAGAGATCCGTTTCGGTTGCACCGCCACCCTTGGTCCGGGAAGATCGCTCATGGGCAACGCGCCTCCCCCTACCCTGCCGATGCCGGTTTCGAGTGTGACTTCCACCGCGTCAGGGATACGCTCACGGATGGATGCAGCGAGGCGTTCGGCCGCAGCCTGGAGTTGTTCGGAGGACCTGCTTATCATGTCCAGGGTGGGTATGCCTTCAATGGGTCCGGCGGGCTGGGTGTACTCTTCCAGGGTCGCCTCCAGACCGGCCAAGGTGAGCTTGTCCATGCGCAGGGCTCTCGCGAGCGGGTTGGTCCTCATGCCCTCGACAAGATCAAACCTGCCGGCAATGATGCCCGCTTGAGGGCCGCCCAAGAGCTTGTCTCCGCTGAAAGTCACCACATCCACCCCGCGGGCGATTACTTCTTGCACGGTGATCTCGTCGGTCAGGCCGAACTGTGAAAGATCCAGCAAGCAGCCGCTCCCCAGGTCCATCATGGTGGGGACATTCTTTTCTTTGCCTATTGCCACCAGTTCCTCAAGCTCCACTTCTCGGGTAAAACCGACGATGCGGTAGTTGCTGGTGTGCACCTTCAGTATCAGAGCGGTATTCTCATTGATCGCATCGATATAGTCCCTGGGATGGGTGCGGTTCGTGGTGCCCACCTCTCGCAGGATCGCGCCGGAACGGGCCATGACATCAGGTATGCGAAATGAGCCGCCGATTTCAATAAGCTCTCCTCGGGAAACCACGACTTCCCTGCCGTCAGCGAGGCTTGACAGAGCCAACAACACCGCGGCTGCATTATTGTTTACCGCCAAGGCAGACTCAGCGGCGGTCAGCTCCTGCATGAGCGATTGGAGATGCGCATTGCGTTCCCCTCGCCTGCCTTGATCCAGGTCGTATTCCAAGTTGGAATACGATTCCGCGGCTTTCAAGATTCGCTGCGCTACTCGGCGGGAAAGCGGGGATCTCCCCAGATTGGTGTGAACGATCACGCCCGTGGCATTGATAAGTATCTTGAGTTTTGGACCGAGGCGTTGGTTCGCGATGCGTTGAGTGCGAAGAGCAATGGCTTCGACGCTGCAGTCCTCTTCCCGGGCCCTTTCCTCGTGAATGTCGTCTCGCAGTTCGGCAACCGCGAGTCTCACCATGCGCTTCACCAGTTCTTCCGCATAGGCAACTTTGAGCGTGGCAAGCGAGTCGTCAGACAGCAGCTTGTCTACCGAAGGAATCGCACGATACAAAGTGTTCGCGTCCATTGTTCTCCCGCCTTTTCAGGACGCGGCTTTGAGCTTGAACGATTTTATGCACTTCTCGAAGTCCGGTGCAAACGCGTCGAACTCCTTCACAGGCGCGGTGAAATCGATGTTCACGACCTTGCTGTCAGTGATGACCACCAGGCGCCACACTTGCAGCCTCGACGGGTCGTCAGGGGCCTTTTCCTTGATCAGAATCGCTTTGCCCTTCTTGAGCCTCACCTTCTTCACGCTCTCGAATCGTTTGTCATGCGATGCCGCGGTTTCCATTGCTTTGAAAAGCACTTCGCCGGATTCCTGAAAGACCTTGCCGACCGCGAGGAGAATTTCGGCAGAAACCCTTTGTCCATCGCAATATTCCCGGTTCCTCGACGTTTTCGCTCTTAAAGCCGTCGGGAACCTTCAGGTCAAAGAGACGTCCCGGGGTCTCCAGCACGTTTTCGCTTGTTTTCCCCACGGCTTCTGTGTGCTCTTGCGCAAAAGCCCCAAGGGGCAAAAGAAGTCCCGCGACAAAAAGAATAAAGACTCTTGTCCAGCCTGCGTATCTCAAAGCAAGCACCTCCGTGGTATGCCAACGTGGGGTTTCACGACAGCCGCAATGGGATTGGCGCCCACCCTCTGGAATCGTTTTCAATAGTGTGTGCCGGGATCGCTCCCTTTGGTGCTTTCGTGTCTCTTGGGTTGTTTCTCTCTCGTACCCTGTTGTCCGTGTTTCGCTGGTCTCGCGGTGAGCGCTTGCGTTTTCTCGGTCTCAGTCGCAGCGCGAGAAAACGCTGTTCCTGCCACGCGCAATTGACCTGCGACAATGGAATTGTTAGCATGGATGGGTTCCCATGTCAAAAGACTTGAAAAATCGATAATTCCTTTTGAGTTCGTCTCAGTGAGCGTGGATTATTATGCCGGATTGCAAGAAAAGGGCCGTGGTAGAGGTGCTCGGTTGTAAGGTGAACCAGGCTGAAGCAGCGGCGATGACACAGATACTGCAAACCCAGGGGTACATCGTCGATCCTGCGGCCCAGGAACCGGATCTGGTCCTGGTCAACACGTGTTGTGTGACGTCCAAGGCAGAGGCAAAGTCCAGGAGAATGGCGAATCGCCTCGTGGAGAAATACCCCTCTGCGCTGGTTGTGGTGACAGGATGCCTCGCAGAGGTGAATCCTTCTTCCGTTCAGGACAATTCGGATCGCGTGGTGGTACTCGGCACTTTTGAAAAGGATCGCTTCGCAGAGTTTCTGGAAAGGAGCTGCAATGAATCCGGTCGAGTCCTTCGCTCGGGCTCTTCCGCGTGCACGACCTTCGTGGACCAGGGATGTGCCGGGATTCCCGGACGAGGACGAACATTCCTCAAAGTCCAAGACGGATGCTCGCAGCATTGCTCCTACTGCATCGTCCCGTCGTCGCGAGGCCCCTCACGTAGCCTGGTGGCAGATGCGGTATGTGCTCACGCACGCACCTTGGCAGGGCAGGGCTTTGCCGAAATAGTCCTCACAGGCATCCACCTGGGACGGTATGGGAGAGATCTCACCCCGGCAATGCGCCTGGAAGACTTGCTGCAGCGCCTCCTGGAAGAATGCCCAGGCGTGCGCTTCCGACTGAGTTCCGTAGAGCCGCCGGAAATCACGCCACGGCTCATCGAGCTTGCCGCGACTCATCCGCGGGTGTGCCGGCACTTTCATATTCCCCTTCAGAGCGGGGACGATGACATCCTTCGTCGCATGGGCCGGCCGTATCGTGTTAACTTCATAAGACGATTGTGGAAGCGAATTTCCGAGGCTATTCCGGACATGTGCGTGGGGCTGGATATTATGGTGGGGTTTCCTGGCGAGAGCGAGCAATCCTTCTTGAACACCCTCAGCCTTGTGCAAGGCTCGGGAGCGGCGTACCTGCACGTGTTTCCGTTCTCTCCTCGTACGGGCACTCCTGCGGCCGGTTTCTTCCCGCGGGTGTCAGACCTGACCGCTCGCACCAGGGTAGAGGAGTTAAGAAAGCTCTCAGGGTACCATGAGGGAGCGGTACCTACCGACGGTTCCTGGGCAGCACATTGGCAGCGGTCTCTGAAACCGCTCCGGATCCCCAGACCCGTATGGTCAAGGCCCGGACGGACAACTATATCCCTGTCAACGTGTGCCTGCCGCGCGAACTCATGGACAGCACCAGCTTCTTCGTCACTCTCACGAGCATCGAACACGGAGAAATCATGGCAGAGGTTTCGCAGGAATAACTTATTTCGTCACCGCATCGCGTAGGATGCAGTGACCGACGGAAGCCGCATCGATGGAGGTCCTGACCGAGCCATGCGGTTCGCTCAACCCGTCCTGCATGGACAGTGAGTGCATCCACGCGATGGCCATGTGTGCGCCGACAGGCAAGGCGTTTCGGATGAGCATCGTGGCCCTCACCTTGCTCGCCCTCACGGGATGCGCGAGCATCGCCAAGTCAGTGGTCGAATACGCAGTCGACGCAGCAAGCTGTAACAACGAGTGCCCCGGAGGACCGGGTGAGAAAGAGTGCATAGAAAGATGCCGAAACAGGCTTGCGGAGATACGGAAGGAAAACCAGCGTACAAAGAAGGATCAGGGATTCTGGCCGGAGCAAGGGTACCAATACCAGCCTCCGCAGCTGCCGGCAGGGCTTAGACGGAGTCCCCAATAGAAACAGCATATTGATGAGCAAGCTCGGCCACGCGGCGTGTGAGCTATATCGCAGACCTCACCGCGCTGTACGGACCCTGTTGTCAGTCAATACCATCAGGGAGAATCCGCCCAGCCATTTTGCGCAGGCATCTTGGCTCAGTCTGAAAAACAACCACCGGGGGATCGCCGCCAGCTTGCCTTTCCAGGATCGGGCCAGGGCGATCCCTCCTGGCGTGTAGAACCAGTCCAGGATCTCCAAACCGGCGTCATCCAGCGTCGCAAGAGCCGTTTCTTTCATGAAGTAGTGAAGATGACCGGCAGTTCTGCGGTTGTTCATGGGCAGGTCCCGCAATATTGACTGCACGGAAATGTCCAGCGGTATGTGAAAAATGCCGTACCTGGCCAGACCTGCCACCTTTCGCAAAAAGCCTATGTAGTCTTCCACATGTTCGAACACGTCCACGGCAGCGGCCACGTCATACTGGCGGTCTTTTCCCGCAAACACGTCTCCATTGAAAAAACGGACATGGGGTGTTTCGTATTTTTTCGCCAGCTTGATAGCTTGCGGTGACACATCATAGCCGTGAAAAACGACGGAGGGATATTTCTGAGACAATTCGTGAATTACGCGGCCAGCGCCGCACCCGATGTCACAATACGACGAAAACACAAGTTTGTTCTTGTCGATAATGGCGGCAAGCTGATCGGTTTTCCACTCCGAGTGCTCTTCGTCCCACGTCGGGTGAAGTCGGAAGTATGAGCCATCTTCGTACATACTCATGGGTACCGTCCTCTGGTGACGAAGATACGGTCTTAAGAGTCAGCGTCCGCCTTCGATCGGGCGAATCGCTCTCGCATGCATCTCTTGTAGGCAAAATACGAGGTCAGAGTGGGCGACGAATAGAAACGGCTATCGAGATCGGTTCTCGAAACAGTGCCAACATTGCCTGCGTGAATCTTGGCAATAGCTTCCGATATCAACGGGATGCCTGCGACGTACTGCTTGAGTGCGAGACCTCGCGGACTATCGTCCGGTTCCAATTGAATAGTGACCTGACCGATAATTGCTCCAGTATCCACCCCCGGGTCAATGAAATGGATCGTAGTTCCCACGTTTTCCCAATCTCCATTCACCACTGCCCAAAACGCGCCGTGGCTTCCCCGGTACCTGGGAGTGATGCCGCAATGGATGTTTATCACGGGCGTAGAACCAAGAGACGTGAGGAGGCTGCTCCCGAGCAATGAAGTCCCGGACACCACCACAAGATCGGGCTTGAGTTGTTGGACGAGGCTGACCACTTCCGCGGAGTTTATGGAATGTGTGTCCAGTATGGAAGCGCTCGGGAAGCGGGCCCGGTCGAACAAGGCGTCTTGACCAAGCATCGTGGCGGCCTTGCAACTCTCATTCACCTGAAGGAACATCGCGTCAAGAACCTTGAAAAGGAGTTGATTCAGCACGGTCAGAATCCCCAGTTTGCGCAATCGTCTCCCCAGCAATCGAATCCTGAGCCGGACTTGATTCTCAAAAACAATTCCTTGGACTTTGTGCGACCGGGCTAATGTATTGATAAGTGCGTGATGGCGTGCGCCACGACACGTGAATATGAGTATGGATGCCGGGCCCGAGGTTGTCATGCGTGCTCATCCAACAGTGAACTC
This sequence comes from uncultured delta proteobacterium, assembly GCA_963760985.1. Lineage (GTDB taxonomy): Bacteria > Desulfobacterota > Desulfomonilia > Desulfomonilales > Desulfomonilaceae > JACRDG01. The sequence continues at coordinate 53,088 of CAVXFM010000013.1, forward strand.
AGATGCAGAGCCGTCTCGGCCATAGTGAAAGACGCCATGTTGCCCGCTTTCATCTCTTTGCTCACAGCTCCGAGCACTTCATCGAGACCGTCCAAGAGCGCGGGTGACGTGGCGAGATTGAAAGGATGGAACCAGAGATGAAAAAGGGACTGCGTGGCCACAGCTGCTCGTACGCCTTTTTTCGCCTGTGACACGCGCCTTCCGAGTCCCACAAGGTTCCACAAGCCACCGAATGGGGGATAGAACATGGATGCCGGAAGATTGAACAACCAGGGCTGGCCCTCATCTTCCCTGCAGCAGCGTAATTCCTTGTAGCAAGGTGGTGTTGCTGCTACGAGCTTGTTCACATACCGGCACAACTTGGCTAGCCTCGGGATAACGCTTGCTCGGGAGTACCAGTTTTCTTCCGGCCCACGATAACTGAGGAAACCGAGCCTGCACAGCACATCCAGGTGCCCTACGGAGTTCCTCGGAAAGACGAGGGAAACCAGCTCTCTGCCCTTATTTTCTGCGAGGCGTCGACATTCCAGTAACTGGGAACGTGCTACTTCCGCGGCGCATTCCGGATCGCCCAGTATCACATGGGTGAAGGTGTGAGAAGCAATTTCGTGCCGAGGACGGGATGCCAGAATGGCTTCCACCACGTCAGGAGCATAGAAGTATGGTTGTAATCCGACATGAGAAAACGGATCATCGCTGAGCCATCCTTGGGGATACCAGCCATAACGCGGCTGCAACACGTGGTTGTGATTGTCAATTCCCTCCCGGGAACAGCTCTCGAGGAACAAATGTCCCACGATCGCCCACGTGGCTTTGATATCGTGACGTGCGAACATGGCCAGGAGACTATCGACGATCGTCCGCATCTGTGCGTACAAGTGTCCATAGTTCTGGAGGCCGTTCCGATCGAACGATCCCCACGCAAGCTCCGTGTCGAGCGATATCACGAACACGGCTCGGTTCAGGGTGACGCGCTTTTGCATCAGGGGACTCATGCTTTCCGCACCTCTCCGCGGCAATTCCTGCCTTTACCACATAGCATGCTGAGTCACGCGCGTCAAAAGAGCCCTGAAACAGCAACCCCCGGGAACAGACTCTTCGGGGGTTCACGTACATGAAATGGTGCGGGCAACAACGTTAAAATGGGATGGCGGCCGGCGACAGCCCTGCCTACTCCAAAAAAGCGGGCAGTTTCAGATACTCGGCCGCAATCTCGTCGCAGAGAAAGCGGTTTGCCGCGTTTCGCAGGAGTTCACGGGATGGAGGCCGATCCAGGGTGCGTAGAATCGCCTCTGCCATGGCCTCAGTATCTCCCAGTGGAACGAGCTCCCCGTACCTACCGTGATCCAATATTTCACGAGGACCTCCCGGGCAGTCGGTAGACACCAGCGGCGTCCCGCAAGCCATCGCCTCTGCCAACACATTCCCGAACGATTCAGCGGGCGAACTGCACACAAACACCGCAGCCTTGCTCATGTAGATTGTCGGGTGGGGGACGAAGCCGGGAAGATCAAAGTCCTCGCGGATGCCGAGCTGTCTAGCAAGCGATTCGAGGTGCGGACGCTCCTCCCCTTCTCCCAGAATGACCAACCGGGCCGGGCAGCGTCTGCGGACCAGCTCAAACGCACGCAATAGGCTAGGGAAGTCTTTATGCCAGTGCAGGCGTCCTGCGCTCAAAATCACCGGCAGCTCATCCTGTCGAAACCAGGGATGGTCCACCGGCTCGTCGCATTTCTCTCGCAAACCGGGCGTTACCGCAGGGTTGTAGATGACCCTAATTGCATCAAGCGGTAAGCCGGCGGACCGACTCAGGTCGGTCTGGACATCGGTGCTAATGGCCACTACATTGCGCATCCTGGGGTACCAGAGGCGTGCAAGAAAGCGCAAAGCCTTGCCGCGGAATCTCTTGTCTCCCTGAATCGACCAAAGTGCCGTCTCCCGCGCCACCACGCGGGTGCCCACATGTGCGCATCGTGCAGCAGCCAAGGCCACGAGGTTGCTCTCCGTGCTCGTGCTGATCAGCACGCGCGGTCTGCGAAGGCGAAGGTATCGGACCAGCGGGAAAAAGGCCGCGCCGGCCCGTTTGATCTTCAGGTCTACAATCGCCAATGACTTCGGCATGTCGCAAGTCCATCCCTCTGGCGGTTTGGCCGCTAACACGAGTTGAGTTGCGTAGCCCAGAGCAGAAAACCCCTGCGCCAGATTGACTGCATCGCGTTGAAAGCCACCAAAGGCAAGACTTGTCTCGAAGATGGCGATCATACAAGGTTCTCCCGTATTCCCATGGTGCCCACGATGGGGCAGACTTGAACCGACATGCGGGTCAAGATGCACTGATCCTCACTTCATAATTTCCGTAGAACCACTTCCTCAGCTCCACGTCATCAAAGAGGCCCGCTTGAACTCCTCTGATCAAATGGGGAACAGTCCGGCTGACACTATGACGATTGGCAAATCCCAGTTTTGTAGAGATCTTGTCAAAAGAAACCCGGTAGTTTCTCGGATCGAAGCCACCGACCTTGTATTCTACCGATCCGCTTTGCGTGTGGCTCCGGATGATGTCCACGATCATCCTTTTCGTGTAGTTCTCTTCGGTGCTTCCCACGTTGAAGATCTCGCCGCACACGTCTTCGGTGGGACTGTTCAGCACCTTTATGATCGCGTCGGCTATATCGTTCACGTGACAATAAGGTCGCCAGGTGTTCTCGTCGTATACCAACAAAGGCGCTCCCATGGCCAGAGTTCGCGTGAATTCTGACACGGTCAGGTCAAATCTCATCCTCGGGGACGCACCGTATGCAGTGGCAGCCCTGAGCACCGTGGGGCAGAAATCAAATCCGCGCGTATTTTCGGCAAGGTATTGTTCCACCGCCACCTTGGTCTCCGCATACAGGGATTTGGGATTAAGCTCGGACGTCTCGCTCGCGAGACTGTCGTCAGGCCTCAGGCCGTAATTGCTACACGTGGACAAGAATATCACCTTGTTGAGGTTTCGGCCTGCCAGCCCATCGATCAAGCGTATGGCGCCGTCATGGTTCACACGACGCGCCAGGTCTGCATACTTCTTACACATCGGGTCACCGACAAGAGCCGCGAGCAGGACCACGTCGGTCGCCCCTTTCAAGGCTTCGTTGACGACCGGAGTGTCGCAGAGGTCACCTCGGATGAAGGTAAAACCCGGCACGTCGAGCAGCCCGGCCACGGCAGAACCGTGATCGTACAGGAGATTGTCCAGGACCGTGACGTTATAGCGTGCGGCGAGGAGCTTCCTCACCAGGATGGAACCTACGTAACCTGCTCCGCCGACGACGAGTACCCTGCGTTGGGGTACGAGACGTGCCACGAGATCGCCGGTGAGTCTTGTGAGTGCGTCAGCGAAGGAACTCACCGTTGCGGCGGTTTCTGCGTTCTGTCCTTGGCACGAAGCTTCCCTAATTGAAGAATTGGGCATCTCTTAAACCTTTCTCTTTTAAGCAGTTGCCAACCGTCCTGATCGAATGGTTCGCTCTTTTCGAAAGTTGGAGGGGGATCCTCTGGACGAAGATTCGACGGCTCTGTTTCTCTCCGGGAGACGGAGGACAGCCCGGCCCCCAAGAAGAATCAAAAGGACCACACATTTTAGTAACCAGGATCACCTATTGGTCGTGGTACAGATATCAGACCTTGGCACGGAACAGCGATCGTTTGGAGTCATTGTCGCTGAATCCTCTTGTACTCGAGCCGCACGAGGGAAGGTGGGGCAGCAGCAAAAGCAGCCGGAGCGAAGAGCTCACGACATTTGAGCTTTGCCACATCCCAGGCGCCCAGGCTTTTCACTACCGGCACAATAGTTATCAGGTATTCGGGCTCTTTGGGCGTCCACTCGCCAAGGCGATACGAGCTGGCGTGATGGGCGACGGGAATCCTGAACGCTTCCCCCCGGAGCAATTTCCCTATGTCTTCGACAGCCCCTGGACCTGGCCAGTATTTCTCATCATGGCCGAATCTCTTTTCATCGCCGAAAGCGACGCTCATGAGCGCAGCGTATTCGTAGAATCGCAGCCATCTCTTCTTTGCATTAAACTGGGGGGCATCGTCTCTGATGAGAAAAGACGTGTGGTCTCTGATGACCTGACTTGATTTGAATTGATTGACGAGCGAGAGCGCTTTGTACCAATCGACCCAGTATTCGCCATACGATTTCACGTTCCCGGTCACGAAGATGCACAGTAAGAAACAATATGCCAGCAGGTACCTGCGGCCCCTTTCGCCTTTATTCGGCGAGCGATCACCCTGATGCCATAATAGAGCATGAGGCTTGCTCCCAGAGGAACCAGCCGCGCATGCCTGCTCATCCAATCCCAGTGTCTCGGTGCCTTTCCCACAATCACGTAAGGAAAAAGCGCAAGGAACACGGCGAGTGCACCGACCCCCAGCCAAACGAGATCGGTACGATCGCCACTCTCCGCAGCAGCGAGACGATTCTTCAAGAGGAGATACAATATGCACCCGCCAACCAAGACAAGCGCCACCTGGAGCAGACTTATGGGAAGCAGCGCGTACACCACCGGATCGATTAAAGCTCCCTTTACTGCCAGAATCCACGCCTTCGGAGACAGCCCGTGGACTGATAAATGATTGTACTCGTCGTATTCTCCAAATGGTCTGAACAGCGTCTTTTGCACGCCCCAGAACACCAGCGGTACACACACAAAATCCGCATACCGGTAGACCAGCGTCCTGACCCAGCGCAGAGTAAAGGTTTGCTTCCATTCCTGGTAAGCAATGTACAGGAGCGGCAAGAGGTAGAGCACCAAGAGCGAGTTCAACCAAAACGAGAAAAAGAAAGCGCACAACGAGGCAATACGGACAGGAATCCACCGTGATGCCATGTACCGGGCAAGAAACCAGAATCCGAAAAAAAACAAAAAATAACAGAACGAATCGTACGCCAACATGGGTAACACCCTGGTGGAGTCCGCAGGAAATACCATGAAGAACGCCGCGATCAGAAACCTTGCTGGAGGTTCGATGCTGCGCACACTCCTCAAGGTTTCGGCAAGAAAAAGACCTGCGAGGAGGTATGCGACAAAGGTGCACAGTCTCGCGGCGAAAACACCATCCATATCACGAAGCATATTGAGAAACTGCCCGGTGAGAGGTCGCCCCGTCGCGGTCCACAATTCCACATTGAGTTTCGCATTCACCAGAAAGAGCGCCCAGTCGTCATAACACTGGCCGGTCGTTGCCAATAAGGGAAGATGCGCCGCACAATAGATCAAAATCAGCCAAGCCAGCTCTCTTCGCATGCCAGGGCCTCCTTACTGGTCTCACGCAGGCTATGCGGTTCAAACCGCCAATCACCGAATTAAGTTGAAAGGCTTCAAACCAGTCTTAGGAATCCAAAGCCTTCCCGGAACTGAACTTCTGTCGTCCGAACAATCCGCACAAACAACGGAATCAAAGGGTGGCCCGACAACTGAAATTTTGCCTTTGAGTTAGGCCATGTGTTTGGGGCCCTTGCCGGTGATTTGACCAGCCCCCGCGGATCTAATCCGGGAGCAAGTTTTCACCCCTGCAACGGCAGCAAACCGCATCAACCGCTCGCGCCTCAAATCAGCTACAATCAGCAGCATGGCCTCGACAATTGCCAGAGAGTATGCGACGGCAGTCAGGAAACCGACCACGTAGGCACACGCTTTATTGGGCCACGAAGCTGAGAATTCGATAATCGCTTTGCTCATGGCCGGTCTTCAGCAGTTCGATGCTCTGCACCTCGTATTCGGCTTTTCGTAGTATCTCAGGGTAGTTATGGATACACATGATCCCGCGATACACCACGCTCGGTCTCTGCTCGAAGGAAAATTCATACGGTTCCCCAGTCTGACGGCTGATCCCCATCGGTTCCATGCCGACAATGTATTTGAACCCTGCACTTTTGGCAGCAAGGTATAATTTCTCGATAAAACGTGGAGGAAGGACTGTCAAGGTCCTGCAGTGAAAGAACACACCGTCTTCAAAGGTCTTCGTAGAGAGATAGTCAAAGATGTCAGCTGCCACAAAACGCATATTGCTCAGGTGGCAGAAACAGGCCTCATTGAGACACCTGGTAAAATGAGATCGATCGATACCCACGAAATTTACGTGGGGATATTTGCGTGCCAGGAGGCTGTCCACATAGGCATAACTTACTCCGAAATTGACAACTGACTTCACCGAAGGATCCTTGGAGAGTATGCCTGAGAGTGTGCTCACCGCATGTTCATAGAGTTTTGCCGACTCACCGCTGCTGTTTTCAAGGCCATGCTCGACCTCTTTCTGATAGGTCACCGCCACCGCAATTTCCGTCAGTTCATCGTCATAGCCATAAGAGGATCCGAGTAACTGAGCATCGGGACAATCCTTCGCGAGGTTGTCCAGACTGTGTTGCTGAACTGCGATTGCGTCACGCGTAACCTTGAGTGCATTTACCTGGCGATCAGCGAAACCCAGCAGGCGCATGAAGAACCGAGATGAGACCAGCCCTTTCCTGATGAAATACCGATATCGTCCTTCGAGGCCTCGCTCGGTCAACGCCTTTCCCGGCTCGACAACGCCATCCAATCGCAAATGCTTGAAACGAGAGTCTTCCATAATTCACCTCTATACTTTGTTAAATCCGAGGCTGACTCCACAGCGGGGAAGGCACTCACTCCGCACACACAAACAACAGGCGTTGAGCAAAAGGCCCATTTCGTGCCGGAGATTCCCGCGCCAAAGCCGGTCTTCCGCCCTCATGAAGTGAGTTTCACTCAAGTCCTCCTGCCCGGTTTTCATGAAATCCATGTCGCGGCCCTGTCGCTCACCCCGTTCCGGGTTCAAGACACTGCAGTCTCGACAGGGCCATCCGGTCGGGGAAGGGTATCAGGGAAGGGCAGACCTCGCCGTTCCAGGTGTGAGGCGTATTCGTGGTACAACGCATCCCATATGCCTTCCGGCCTGAAGTCCTGCAGAACCATTTCGCGGCCTGCCTTGCCGTGTGCCTCTCGTAGCTCCGGATGTGCGAGGTAGTTGTCCATCGCTTCTGCGAGGGCTTCGGGATTTCCTCGTGGGACCAGCACTCCTGTCACCCCGTCTCTGATGACATCCACGCAACCGGTCACCCGAGTCGCCACCACCGGCAATGCCATGGCAGCAGCTTCCAGAGGCACGTTGGGCAAGCCCTCGGTGCGTGAAGGAAAAGCCACAAGATCCATGACGCCGTAATGCTCAGGCATCTCCGACTTGGGAACGAAATCTCTCATAACTACCCGCTGATCCTGCTTCAAGCCCGAGAGGATGTCGGCAGGGACAGGGTCCACGGATTCCTGAGGCCCAATTATGAGCAACCGTGCATTTTGGTGGCGTGCTCTCACCGCTCCCCATGCGGTGGCAAGTTCCCAGATCCCCTTGCCTTGCACAAGACGCCCCACGAATCCAATAACCAGGCTCGTTTCGGGAATTGCGTACTGGATCCGCAACCGCTGTTTCGCTTCCCGGCTGATGCGGGATGGGTTGAACAGATGCTCGGCATCCACGCCGTTGCTGCTCCCCTTGCCCAGGACCTGAACCTTTCCCGCGGGGCACAGGCCCTCCCTCACCACCAGTTCTGCTATGGAATTGCTGACAGCGAGGACCTGATGTGCGCAGTGGCAGCCGATCCATTCCATCACTTTGAGGATGCTGCGGGCCCACCCTTGGCGAAGATCAATCATCGCTCCGCGCAAAGTGTACAACCTGATCGGCACACGGGCCAGGAACGCAGCCAACATTCCCAGAGGACCGCCCTTGGGAGTTGACGAGTGGACAATCGTCGGTGTAATCCGGCGAAACAAGCGCCAGAGTCGATAAAGACTCACAAGATCGGCCAGGGGCGCCATCCCTCGTTCCATCGGCACCCCATACACCTCTATGCCGTCTCGCTGGGCTATTGCCCTCAGCTCCTGTTCAGGGGAGGACACGACCGTGACCTCGAACCCCTTTTCGCGCATGAAGGACACTTGACCTTTCATGAAGAAGCTCACCGTGAGAGGTATGGTGGTAACATGAACGAGTTTCAAGGGCTTGGCATGAGTGACTGGCTGTTTCCGAAGGCTCTTCACGTCGGATTTTCCCAAATGCGTTTCTTGACCTGAGCCGGGCATCCGGCTGCGACCACGCCTGCCGGCACGGTACGTATGGCCACCGAGCCTGCTCCCAGAAACGAATGTGATCCTAATTCCAGTCCTTGAACCACTTGGGATCCAGTGCCGAGCGACGCGCACGAACGTATGGTCACCCTCCCTGCCACGTGCACGCCAGGATACAAGGTCGCGTAGTCCTCGATGGTGACTTCATGACCTATAGTGCACCCGGGATTGATGTGCACGTGACGTCCGATATCGACTTGTACGGTCAGAATGCTGCCCGCACACAGGATAGATCCCTCGCCGATGTGTACTGTCGCGCGACAAGATCACGCTGGGGTGGATTAACACGGGGAATTCAACATGGTCGCTTCGCACTTGTTCCGAGAGAATGCATCGGGCCTCGGGATCGGCTACGGCGAGAGCGACAGCAACCTGCCATTCCCGGTTTTTCACCCATTCTTTGTCGCCGAGCACCTTGTAACCGTACAACACCGTTCCCCATTTGTCTCGATTGTCGTCCACGTACCCGAGAATGTTCCACCGAAGTTCGCTTTTGTTGCAATCCTCGATGAGGAACGCAACCTCCATTCCGAAGCCGCCCGCTCCGTACACCACGATGTCTTTCATCCACCGTACCCTTTCATGCCGGTCACGTTCTCTCTCCTGTTCACACGCATAGGAGGGAAAAGGACGGCCTTCCCCGCGTGGCCCGCATTGAGCCGATTGATGAACAAGACTCCACATTTAATGCCGAAATCATGGTGGAGCACCCCTGTTGCTGCGGGTTCCGAGAAGATGTCGGGTGTCGTGGCGGAACTGGGACCCGGAAAACCCCGGCTGAGGTAGCCTTGTCGGCAGCACCCCGAACGCGGTTCTTGCGTTCGCGATCCTCCGAGTATTGCGCAGATAACTCCTCAGGCCCAGGGGCAAGACGGTGAGGATCATCAGTGCGGGGACGATTTGCACCCGTTGTCGGGCCAGGAGTCCGTCATTAGGGAGGTACGAAAACAACACAGAGGTGATCAGGACGGCGAACAGGGCCACCCGAATGGCCGGCATGCGCCAGAGGATCCGTCTTCCTTCAGCGGTAGCCTTCCACCAGGAGCGAAACATCGTAATGGTGACAGTCCATATTTCGAGCGCACACACGGCCATAAAGAAAGAGTGGGATTCCCAAGGAAAAGGTCGGAAGAAAATAGCCAGTATTCCTGAAATGACCGGGATTGACGGACCCGTTTGTACGGATCCGCCCATGCTCCTCAGGCCGTCACTGCGAGTCTGAAGCATTTGCAATGTTTTGTCTACTGACGAGAAATCGGTATGAGCTAGGGTCTGCATCTTGGCAAACAGTATGGGCAACGCGGCGAGACAGATGAGCGCATAGACTTTCCGGCCCCTAGTCAGCAACATGACCGAACCAATGGCAATAAGCCAAGCGATGGCCATGTGCGGCCGCATGAGACCGCACACGATCGTCCCGGCAATCAGTGAGGGCGTCACCAAGCTACTCCGACTGTCAGTAGTAAGGACAGCGGAATACATCATGCAGATTCCCCAATACGTGAGGCCTTCCTTCATATTGCCACTGGTCCAGAACACCGTGGAAGGAAAAAAGATGACCGCCAGGATTATCAAGGGTCCCCTCTTTCGAAAGCCACGAACGTCACGAGGTACCTCGGCCAGAACCAAGCTCCCCCAGAGGCCCAGAACGCGTTTACGGCCCTCACTCCCGGGACGTACGCTCCCATGAGAAACAGTCCATACACGAAGGTTTGATATGCCTTATTGCCTGTGGGAAACTCGTCGAAAAAGTCCGGGGCTGTCCCCTGCACCAAGGCCACTGCGGTAAGTTCGTGGGTACGGCTGTCCCCCCGATGCATGATCGCCATTGCGTCGAGCAAGTCCTCGCTCACTAATCCAAAAACGACCCAGCACATCCCCAGTATGATGACCTTGTTGATCAATGACTTCGGCGCGCCCGATTTCTTGAGATACGCAGTTACCAGGGCGGGCACCCCCACGAGGAGAACGAGCAGGAGGAGAACGTCGACAGAGGTTATCGGTAGGTTCAAAGGATCAATTCCTTACCCGATCAGAGCCGTAAGAAGCGTGTGGTTTCGGGCCCAAACCATTACAGATGCTTGTACTATTTTTTACTCTCTCCCAGGTTAACAGACCCGAGACAATCTTTCAAGAGACGAGGTCCGACGCGTCCGGGGGATCAAACGACTGCTTTACCGGGACGTTGCTGCATATCCTCCCAGTGGGCACGGGAACGGTAAAGTCAACACGAATCGAGCTGAAAGGCATCAGGGGTTCTCGTGCGAGTTCCAAGCACTCATATCGGCTCCTTATGGACCCGGAGAGATACAAGGTTTTTTCGCGTCCAGGTCAATGACGTACGTGTCTCCATCGTCGAATATTCTCTTATAGGTTTGCCCCATTCTTTCCAGTTGCCTATGGAAAGCAAACATCAACCGTGCTTGCTCACGCCAAGTGGAATTGGTCATATCGAGTCGATCGGCCAAGTCCTTGTAGGAAAAACCCGCCTCGTTAGCATACGAATACGCCACGTATCGAATCTTTCTTGCCCTTAGATACCCAGCGATTTCTTCCCGATTGCCGTTTACGGGGAGTCCAGGCGGCGGGCTTACTCCCCCTGGCAAGTCGCATACATATATGATATTCCTCGTGTAATCGAGCAAGAAGGGCGTGGCCAAATGCACCAGGATTGCCGCGCCTTCGGGGACGGCTGCTTGCATCTGCTTCAATCGCCGTTCACTTACCGCCCAGTCTGGCCGCGGCGCGAACAATTCGACAATCCATTGTTTCACCTGCACGAGTCCTGTGTCCCAGTTCGCCCCAAACAGAAAGACCAACGCGACCAGGCCCACACGAATTCTGCGTTCCGCAGGGAAAAAACCTTCGGCAGCAAGCCCGACTCGGTCTCCACATTCCATCACCACGAACAGTGTTGCAGCCAATGTGTAGGCAAAGGAATAACGCGGCTCCCCTACTGTACACACCGCTGTGGCGACAGCCGCGCCCATGCGCCAATAAAGCTCCAGACGCCGGCTCGTCCGTGCCGAGACGACACAAGCTCCTTACGCGAACACACAACTAGCGCAAGCCCTGCAACAAAAAAGGGTGACCCGACTGTGAGCACCAGAGTTGGATTGATGACAGCGACAAGCGAAGAAAATGTCAAGGGCCTCATAAAATCGGCACAGAGCGAATGTGCGTTGCCTTTGCCCAGCAGCGGATACAGGAGCGTGCCATAGTTCCAATAGCTTTGCAGCATCCAGGGTGTAAGCATGGCCGCCCCAATCATGGCTACGGCAGCCACATGCATGATACGTTTGCCTCGTGTTATTCCTTCTGCATAGAGGCAAGAGATTGCAAGTATCGCAACGAAACCCGGAATATGGGTCGCCTTCAGTGCGAAGAGCGCAGCTCCCATAAGCCCTAACATGCACGACCTAGCCCAAGGGGACATTTCCCGATCGTCCTTGCCCAACACTCTTATCGTGCTGTAGAACAGTGCCAATCCTGTGATCATGCTTGTAAGATTGACGATCGGCACCTTGAAAAAGTGCACGAGGATCAACAGCCCCACCACCATGCGCGGCGCTAATTTGAGTTCCAGACCGTGTTCCAATAACAGGCCAAGTAAGACCAGCCAGGCTACCCCCATGCCCAACACGTGCAGCTCCGTCAAGGGAGCGACAGCCAGCGTGGCCGCCAGCAGAAAGCTTTGCCCGCCAAGGCTGGCCATACCGCGAACATTAAAAGGGTCTAATCCGAGGGAACCGGTTTGCAACATCTTGACAGGCTGGACCAGGTAACCATGATAGTCATCATGTGAATTGAAAGGCTGGCAGCCTGCGGCAGCGAATTGCATGAAGAGAAACCCCACGGCAATCACGATAAGTAGCAGAAGGAGACTATCCCGCTTACAGGCACCAAGCGCCGCGTCAAACTGATATTTCAGCTCGGTGCGTTGGAGAAGGACAAAGACCAAAAACGCGACAATTCCTACGATGAGGTATCCCCGGAGGCAAAAGACCGAAACATCTCCGCGGAGACTCAACACTCCGCCTGCCACTATGGTGAAGGCCATGCCGATGGCTCCGCACAACCCGGGACCCATGCCGCACGTTCGGGGAAACATACGGGCTACGAGCCAGCCCCATCCGGCGAAGGAGATCCACATCAAGAAGCTGACCAAACCGGCTGATGTCCCCACTTTCAACAATTGGACACCGAGCGAGAATTCAGCAGGCATTCACCAAGTCCTTTCCATGATTCCGCGAGAATCTTCAGCGTGTGTTGTCGGAGGCGATCGGCTTTGCCTTTAATATAAGAGTACTACCAAGACGCCTTTCCACGTCATAGGCTCGAGATAAGTACTCAACCATTTCCGGGAACATCTGCGCGTCGGAGGTCCCCATAGCCCGCGCGGCACACGATGGTTCTGTGTCGCGGATCACGTACAAAGGCTCTTTCTCTGTAAGGGTGCAGCGCGAATCTGTTAGTGTTTGACATCACGCTGCACCTCCCATTCGGCACCATTTAGGGTGAGTTTTGAGTAATTTTTGAGCACATCTTTTTGTGGCGTCTGGCTCTTGCCGGTGGTCTGGTGAAGACTTCTGGTGAGACCTCCAGGAGATTCAGGGTACTCGATCTGGACAGGAGTCAGGGGTTTGGCGAGTCTCCGTCCTCCCAATGAGGTGAGCACGTAGATGCCGTTGAATTTGGTGGTCATCATGAAGGAGGTTGGCCTCGAGGTCTGCCGATTGACCCACCCCGTGACCCGCTGCTGATTCCGGGCCAGGTTCAAGCGCATGGTTCTCTCCATGAGCCGCCAGATCAATAAGGTGAGTATCAGCACCAGCCCAAGCGCCTCGAGGCGACGGGGCGATTTGAGAAACAAGGCATTCACGAACACAGGATCTTTAAGGAATCCGAAATTTCTCTCCACCATGTGCTGGTCCTTGTAGATGGAGAGAAGCTCTTTTGCCGGGATTGAGCCTTCCCCTTCTGAAAGGGTGTTACTCAGCAGTACAAAACATCCGGCTTCCTCCCGAGCGGCTTCAACGGTCTTCTGGTCAAGATGAAACCCCAGCTTGATGCAATATCTCGTGGTCTTGAGCGTACGGCTGCCATCGGCCTTGGGACGACCGGGTTGGTAGATCGGCTTGGGTTCGATCCAGAGAGCTACCTCGTGAAACAGGGCACCCGGATCAATCCTCTTGAGTGCTGCCTCAGCATCGGGACTGCACGCATACTCTATTTTCTCGACATGCTTCTTGAGCTGTTCCAGCTGTTCTCGATCTTTCTGGATCTGTTTACTGACCTTGTTCTGGCGGCGATCGTCAAGAGCGTCCGAATGAATGACCACGCCGCGGTAGTTGATATGGTGCAGCGTGACTACCGTCTCCCATGCCCTGTACTGAGCGGGCTTACGGTTGCGGGTATCCGGTTCGACGGAGATGGCGCCGATCTCGGTCCAGTCCTGAGCGGCTATGGCACGAGAAATAGCATCCCGACATTCGTGATAGTTCATGGGGAGCCTGCTGACAAAGAGGAAACCGTTGTCCCAGTCGTCGATGAGCGCCAGGTTGGACTCGGTGACCAACGCTGCGTCAGCCACATAGATAAAGTCCTTGCGGCCCAGCTCCTTCATGCGTTTGACCATCTCAGGGATGAGGTTGCGATTGACAGTCTTATCCGACTCATTGCCGTCGATGAGCTTGGAATAGATGGGGATGCCGTGATCCACACACAGAAGGCTGTGCACGATCTGTTTGAGATCAGGCCGATGGGCCTTGCTGAACCCGTTGGTAATGACAAAGGGCTGGTCGTGGTCTTCCCGGTCATAGAGGAGATACTCCCCGTACAGTGAGTGGCTGGTGGTGTCATGATGGACGTGGGAAAGATCGAGTTGAAAGATCTTCATAGCTCCGAGCACGACCGCAGTCAGAATTTTTTGAGTACCTGCATCTGTCAATCGTTCAAGGACTCGTCCGAGGGTGTAATCGGAAAGTTTCGCCAGAGGGATGTTTTCTCCAAGCAAGAGTTCCACGTCTTTGTCGGCAAAGAATTCCCAGAGCCGAAACAGCGGACTCCTTCCCGAGAGCGCATCCAGAATCATGGCCAGCACCACGCGTCCGGGGCTGACTTCCATATCGCAATTGCACAATCGGTCGATACGCTCAACGAGCCCTATCCGCTCTGCATAGGCAGAAACAACGGGCAGGAACCGTACATCGGTAATCTGAAAGTCTGTGCCTTGCTCCTCCATGGGAACCTCCTCCAAAAGGTCCCCCAGGTCTTATCACAAAAGGCATCTTTGTACAAGTCACAACCTACTGATATCATTAGTGGTCAAAAATCAAAATCACCTCAATCGAACGCCCATTGCTGCCGAACGCGAGCTGCACCCCCCGCGCAATGACTTTCATGTCAAGCTTTTTCGTGGTCAGTCCTCGTGAACCTTTGTACGAACCGAGACCATGGTGGCGCCTCTCCGGCAAAGAGCGCCCTTCGCTACAACCTCCTGGACGCGTCGATATGATTGCGAATACGAATGGGTTCATCTCGATTCTGAAACGCAAACTCTCGTTGGGTTCTGCCATATTGAAAAGAATGCAAGTGTAGGCCACATTAACCCGACTGAACCCACGCAACGGAGCAGTTGGGAAGCTCGGTGTCAGCAGTCTGATTTCCTCATCGGGTCATGTGCAATGAAACCGGTTTTCTCAGCGGGGACATTCCGCGATACTCGCGGCCACCACCTCTTGCTCATCGCGGGTGATGCCCACGGAACACGGCAGAGAAAGCGCCTGCCGAAAGAGACCTTCCGCACAGGCACACTGATACGCTTGACAATGTTCATGCGCCTTTGAGAGATGAAGGGGCTGCCACAACGGTCGTACTTGAATTCCCCGTTCTGCAAGCCGACTCAGCAGTTGTCTACTATCCATGCCATAGCGGCTGTCATCAACGAGCACCGTGTACATCCAATGCGTGCTGAACGCCCACGGCGCTTCTTCCATGCACGTGATGCCAGGGACCGTCTGCAGTGCGTTTCGGTATGTGGCCGCGATATCGCGTTTCGCCTGGATGTATTCGTCCAGGACTTCCATCTGTGCCACTCCCATGGCTGCAAGGATATTGGGCAAACGATAATTGTACCCCACTTCGTGATGAATGTATTCGATGGGGTGATCCTTGGCTTGAGTGGTGAGGTATTTGGCCTTTTGTGCCAGTTCTTCGTTGTCAGTGGTTATCATGCCGCCACCGCCGGTGGTGATGAGCTTGTTGCCGTTGAAGCTGAAACAGGACAGGTCGCCAAACCGGCCCACCATGTGGCCTTTGTACTTCGCGCCCAGGCTTTCGGTGGCATCTTCAATCACCGAGAGATCGAACTTGCGGGCCACGTCTCGGATGGGGTCCAAATCCACTGGGTGCCCCAGCAAATGAACCGGCAAGATCGCCTTTACGCGGCGGCCGGTAATCTTGTTGTACAGCACCCCGTTACGCCATTGGCACTCTTTTTCGAGGAAATCCACCACCTTCTGAGGGTCCATCTGCCAATAGACCGGTTCCGCGTCCATGAATACCGGCCACGCGGCCACATAGCGTACGGCATTGGCTGGCGCAATGAAGGTAAGCGTGGATGTCAAAACCTCGTCGTCCTTTTCCACGCCCGCGACCATCAAAGCAATGTGGAGTGCGGACGTGCCGTTGACCGTGGCTATCGCGTATTTGGCCCCTACGTACCGAGCCAAATCGCTCTCGAACCGATCCACGTACGATCCCACAGAAGAGACCCAGTTGGTATCCAGACACTCCTTGACATATTTCCACTCGTTTCCTCTGATCTGGGGAACACACAGAGGAATGAATTGCGACCTCGACGATGAGTGCGAATTGCTCGCCATAATGTCTATCCTCAAATCCAAAAGCCTTTCACGGAGATGCCATACCTTCGCGTGCCCCCCTTAGAAAGTTCTGCAACACCTCTGTTATTTCAGGGTAATGGCTATCACCCAACTCGCGGCGAGCGAATGCAGCTGCGCGTCTTTGCAACGCCTGAGCGAACTCCGGATCGGTCAGGAAAGATCTGAGCGCCTTCCAGAATTCGTCGGGCGTGTGAGCTACCGCAGTCCCCGAAGTGAAGAGGTCGAAAAAATTGAGCTTACTCGTCACCAGTTTCTCGTGAACCGTCAGGAAGCATACCACAGGTTTGCAGGCTCGAAACGCGTGGATAAGGGCCGACCCGTAATAGTTGACCGCGACCACCAGATCTGCCTCGCGGAGTGCAGTGTTCAGGTCCGAAGCAAGGGGCATGATCTTGTCGGTCACTTCCGAACCGACTACGGCCATCATCGCAAGGTCGTGAAAATACGGATGCACCTTGACCCTCACCTCCACGCGATCCGCCATGTCGGGAGGAGGTTCCACCAGGGCTTTGAGCGCGGTGTATTGTGCTCTCAATCCCACTAATTTTGTCACATTAGTGCCTTCGTCAGTGGTGTCGGTCAACGCAAGCACCCGCAGTTTTCCCGCAGTTTCGAACGTGTCCCCGGATTCCACAGGATACTCGTGGTCCGCCACGAGCCCCTTGCAGGGGAGCATGCGTGAAGAAGGAAAACCTGCTCGTTCGAATACGGTCTTCTGCATTCCATTACTGTAAAGCACAGAGTCGGTCAGCGGCTTTATGGCATAACCGGGAGTGCCGACTACCCCACCGTGAGGAATACCTACCGTAGGGATTCCATGAAGACGGCCGGCTGCAATGGCGATCCTAAACCGCGGGTCTTCCACTGTGGAGGCAAGAATCAGTCTGGGACGGCATCGAGCCCAAAGATCAGACCAAAACTTCATGTTTCTACCGTGAAGAGAGGGCCAGCGGTACAGGCAATAGTACGCAAAATGGTCCCGCAATACCTCAAGAGGCCTCTGCCAAGCGCGGCCTGTCGATTGAGCCCTGGCCTTGAGGTACCCGCGAAAGAACCGCGGGGACAGACCTTTTCGGAAAGCAGACCTTGCTCTCACCCACGTTGAGGGTATCCAAGATTCAATCGGGAACGGCAATGCGTTCCATACCGGCGGAGGATTCTTTTCCAGAGTCTCCGGGGGAGCATATTTTCCAGGCCCAATCAACGCAATGGCCATTTGGTCCGGGAATTCGCCGGACAGACGCGTGAGCGAGTGACAAAAACGAAGCGCCTCGTTTGGGCCGGTGACGAGAAAGAGCCCCTCAGCGGGAAGTACGGGACCCTGCACATCCGATACGGTACGCGCTCGCATACGATTGGAGAGTCTCCTTAGCGCGCGCATCGCTGCGTCGAAAACGCTGGCAGCCTGCAACTGCTCAAAGGTGATAAAGGGCCGAGCGACACCAGGAAGTTCGGCCTCCCATAAGAGGCCGCATATGTCCGACTTGCCCGGACCGATTTGGGCCCTTGGCGAAAAGTGTCTGAAGAATCGTAACTCCCGAATCCCGAGGCTCCTGAACGATCGGGCCAATGCCAGAGCCAGCGTGGCATTCCCCCACACGTAGCGCATGGCCCCGGTATCTAGTTCGGGCCAGCATACGCCGTCAGCAGTGAACTCATCCCGTGCAGCCTCGAACCAGGTGCGTCTCCCCTCCTCGGCTTGGGCCTGAGCTTGAGAGACGTCTTCAGGGTCCACGTAATCTTCGATTACCCGCCACGGGACTTCCGCCTCACAAGCCAGCGCCATGGCTGCAGAATCCAGGACCAGTGGCGTGAATCCTGCTTTGTGCGCCTTTCTCAGAAAGCGGTGAGCTCTACCCCGCGCTAGATCTGAGCCAAAAAACGCTAGTATCTTCTCGGTCGCACCGCGTGCGCCATGTGCCACGTGAATTCCTCGTGTCAAGATTGCCGACTTGCTCCGCGTATCAGAGCACACGCGCCCCGACCGCGCGGGGAAATCGAGTGCTCACTCGGTCAGACGTCACCTTTTTCCACGTCTTCCAGCGCCTGTTGATAGTGCTCTATCTTGCCGATGTCCAACCAATATTCACGAACGGGAAACGCCGCCACGTGTTTTTTCCCGTCAATCAGGTATTTGATGAGGTCGGGCATGTCATAAGGTCGGTCGTGGGGAATGTGCAGGCATGCCTCCGGGTTCAAGAGATAGATCCCTGCATTGACGAAATGGCGCATCACAGGCTTCTCCGTGATGCCCACCACACCCCCTCCGTCTATTTCCAGCACTCCATACGGAACAGGGATCTCGATTTGTTTTACCGCGATGGTCATGTAAGCTGCCTGTTCACGATGGAACTCAAACATCGAGCGGAAATCCACATTGGTGAGGATATCGGCATTGATGATCAAGAGAGGTTGACTGGTATCGCTGAGCAAGCAAAGGGCTCCCGCGGTACCCATGGGTTGGTCTTCTTCCAGATAGCGAATGTCCACGCCGAACTCGCGACCATCACCGAAATGTTTTTGGATGACCTCCCCTTTGTAATGGGTGGTCAGGTTCACTCGGAAAATCCCGGCATCACGTAAACGCTCGATGGTGCGCTGCAGAAGCGGGCGATCTCCCACGGGGAGCATGGGTTTGGGAACATGCTCGGTCAAAGGCCGCAGCCGCTTGCCGTACCCGCCTGCCATGATCACGGCTTCCATGGGCAGGAAGTCGTCGGGGACCAGTTCGTCAAGCGTGAGCAGTTCCTCGACCCTGCCGTGGGCATCCAGAAGGGGAACTTGCCTCACGCAATGTTGCCGCATGAGCTTGACCACACTTGCACGGTCCGTTCCTACCGCCGCGGTGATGGGGCCTATGGCGGAAGCCTGTTGCTTGTGTGCAAGAATGGTCGCGACAGGGGCATCGAGGTCGGTCCCCATCAGGATGGCTCGGCGAATGTCGCCGTCCGTGGCCGTTCCCAGTAGTCGGCCGTCTGTACAGACCAGAACGATGCCCTTACTGTTGCGGTCTATGCATTCCATGGCTTCGCGGATCTTTTTGTCAGGTTCTATGCACACAAGCGAAAGATCGGTCACGGTGATAGCCTCGTATTTCCGCGGTTTGCTCCGAATAAGGCCGCAGCATCATGTGCTTCAGGGCGATACCGATTGCTCAGGAAACCTTATGCCTGAGCCTCCATTCCCCGTTTTCGCGTTTCCAGAGATGCGGCGATCTGAATTTGTCGCATAGTGCCAAGAAATGTTCCGGTTTTATCTCCAGATAATCCATGATCTCCTGAAAATACAGATCAGGAAACTCTCCATCAAAACGATGCACCAGAGCGACACCTTCTTCTCTGGTAAGATGCTTGTTACGGATCTCCTGCGACGCATCGTAGGAAGCGCGACCAAGGCCGAATTTTATGAACGTGGTGTAATAGTGCAGATCGTCGATCTTATCATCGATACTGTTGTATTTGCTATAGGTGCCTTGCGTGCGAAACGGCCTTGCCTGAAACCCCGTATGCTCGACGGCGTAGTAATACGCTTCCTGAGGAACCCACTTGAGGTAATACCCCAGATGATGGAATTGGAAATCCGCCTTCATCAGGTCTTCTTGTTTCATGGGCAAGAACGCCATCAGGTCGGCAAGAGGAACTTGATACTTTTCCATGATTTCCGTGAGAGGAACTCCGCCCAGGTAGATTTGCGAAAGGTCCTTGATGGAATAGAACACATTCTCCAACAACGAATTCTTGCTTTCCGCTATGGGATTACCGTACTCCGCTCCCATCTCACCATAGAACACGAGCTTGATGCCGAAACGAGCAGCAATCTTGGGTGCCATGTGCTTCTGGCCCAGGATAAACGTTTGGAAAGGATGCAGCAGGTTCTCTATTGCCAGGCGCGTGAGCAGCTTCATGACCCTGCCGTTCTGGTTGAAGCTGATATTGTCAAAACCACCCACCCGAATCCAATTCTGGAAGTTGCGCCATCCGTAATCTGTATACAAAATAGGCGGCCAGGTGCACGTGAGCGGGTGCATCCCATATTTGTATTTGAGGAGATGCGCTGCATACGCGCTGTCTTTTCCTCCGCTCCCAGGAACGAGGCAATCGTAGCTGCCATCGTGGCTTCGATGCTTGTCGAGTAGTTGCCGCAATTGTTTCTCGCGGTCTTCCCAGTCGATGTCACGATCCTTTTGATCGCAATATCTGCACGCGTCGCAGACCCCATCCTCGTCAATGTGCAGGTGGGGTGCCTTTCTCTCGGGTTTGTGCAGAAATTCCGGATAGGATGCGGGACGTTGGTTTGACATCACACAACGTGTGCAAAAGACCACCTCTTTCGGCAGTCCGTAATACGCTTCCACATTCTCACTCATGAAGGGTCATCCTTCCTTATTCATCGGTTGCTACCGGGAATGCCCGATGCCAAGCGTGCGACGCTCCGATAGATCTGTAAGCCTACCTGGCCGCTCCGTTCCGGATGGAACTGGGTCGCAAAGACATTCCCTCGTATCAGACTCGCGCAGAATTCCACTTGTCCGTACCGTGCCATAGCCAGCACAACCTGAGGATCTTCCGGTTCCGCAAAGAAGGAGTGGACAAAGTACACGTATGCTCCTTCTGCCAGTTCCTCTAGCGGCGTGCCTTTCCAGCTGTTTCGCGCTCCACGCGGGGATGGGGCCGACGATGCTGCAGACCGCGCCTCATACACCTTGTTCCAGCCCACGTGAGGCACCTTTAACGTGGTGTGATCCTCCACTGGGTTGTCGAATCTCTTCACCGGCCCGTCTATGATCGCGAGGCCGGCATGGGTGCCGAACTCGAAGCTCTCTGTCATGAGCAGCTGTAAGCCCAGGCACACACCCATGAGGACCTTGCCCGACGACGCGACGTCTCGGAGCAAACCCACGAGGTCGAGCCTTCTCAACGCGTTCATTGCATCGCCGAACGCGCCCACGCCGGGCAATATGACCACGTCTGCAGCGAGGATTTCTTGCTTTGCATTCGTGACGGTCGCACGCATGCCCACGTGCTCGCACGCATGCTTCACGCTGTACAAGTTTCCCAGGCCGTAATCCACTATGGCCGTTCGGATGTCTCGCTGTGATTCCACAGGTGGTCCCTTGTCATCGTTACTTTGTGGTTCTTCCACACGTGATCTCATTGCGCTGCACAGACACGGTCGCTTTCACAAATGCGGCATTTTATGCCCCGCTCCATGAGGTGGCTTTTGATTTCCGCGAGAGAGGCCGGTTCAATTCTGGATATACTTGCTCCTCGGCGTAGGAACTCGGTATTCCCTTCTTCCTGAAAGTCCTTGACGCTATATCGGCATTCTCTGACAAAGTGATAATGAACCAGTGAGGCAATCGCTACTGCGTCGGCCTTGCCTTGGACAATGACGTCGCACACGTGGGCAGAGGAACCTGCTCCCCCACTCGCGATAACGGGAATCGGCACGGATTCAGCTATCTTCCGGGTTAACTCCAGATCAAATCCCTTACCCGTGCCCTCGCGATCGATCGAGGTGACCACCAATTCTCCTGCACCCAGTTCCGTGGCTTGCAGGGCCCATTTGAAAGCATCCACACCCGTTTTCTCGCGGCCGAAATCCACGTACGCCTCATAGGAACCATCAGGCTTCTTGATCGCTTCGATGGATACCATGATGGTGGAAGAGCCGAAAGCCAAGGACGCTTCACGAATGAGTTGCGGCGTCTTGATGGCTGCCGTGTTTAGAGACACCTTGTCAGCACCGGCTCTCAGTACCCGTGCGAATGTCGTCGAGGGTACGCAACCCGCCTCCCACGGTAAGAGGGATGAAGATTTCTCTTGCGGTCTTTTCCACGATGCCCAGCAGGCTGTTTCTGCCGTACAACTCGCGACAGCGTCCATATAGATCAATTCGTCCGCGCCTGTTTCGTAATAGTAACGTGCAAAATCCTCAGGTTTGCCGAGCACGCGGAGGCCTTCCAGATGGATTCCCTTTACGAGGTTGGGTCCCTTGATATCGAGTCTGGGAATGATTCGCACAGTCAATCCGTTATTTCTCCCGGATCCACATGGAAACTTTTCCTCCTCAAAGTGCGAGCCGGCACGCCTGCCACCGTGGAATCCGCAGGCACGTCCGCAATAACCACCGCGCCCGCAGCAACGATAGCCCGTTTTCCTACGGTGACCCCGTCCTTCAAAGTCGCGCCGCAGCCGATGTGCGCGAGCTCACCGATGCGCACCGAACCAGCAACCGTCGCACCCGTCGCGATGTGAACGTGATCGCCTATGATGCAGTCGTGCTCGACCACCGCGGAGGTATTCACTATGACGTTTACGCCCAGTCTGGCTCCTGGATTCACTACGCTCTGGGGAAACAATTGTGTTCCCCCGCCGATCGTACACCAACGAGAACATATCGCCGATGGATGCTTCACGACGAGAGGTTCCAGGCCAGAGGAAATTCCCAACTCAAAAAGTCGGCGGCGAGGTCCGTTGTCTCCGGTGGCACCCACGGCAACGACAAATCGCGTGGCCCCACGTGCGATCAGTTCCGGTAGGAATGAGTCGTCCCCTTGTACAGGGACCCCCATCACTTCGCGAGGTGAGAGGTGCCCCGCACGATCCAGGATCACGAAGGAATACCCAGCAGGCATCTGAATCAGGCAGTCCAGAAGAACCCGCGCATGCCCGCCTCCACCAAAGATGACGCACAAGTCACCATTCTTATCGATCATGTCTCTGCTCGTGTAATCGTCCCCAATGGTTCTTCCTAGGCGGCTCTTGCGTAACTCGACACATGGTGACACTTGTGTGACGCAGGCAGGCACACGACCATTTCGGTTCCACCGAGAGGCTCCTATAAGTCTGATACCGATTCGCTTTCAAATTTATCGCTTCGTTACATCTTCAAGCTGGGGATCTCATTCGCTACGGACGACGCCGGGCCGTCTGATCACTTCGCTCATGAGACCCCCAGCCCTATAATCTCCCTTGCTTGAACGCGAATCCGTCTGACATATCAATCTGTTTCTCTTGAGGTCTCACAGACACATCGGAACTTCGACCTCTTCGTGCCAGGTTGTCGGGAACACATTGCGTGACGCATGAGTCCTAAGCGTTGTCTTCTGCCGGTCGATGGCTCTCCTCTTCAAGCATGCGGGAAGCATTCATTTCGAAGAAATGTTTCACCAACAGATTCGCGTCCAAGGAAACCTCCTTGATGCGGCTTACAATCTTCGCGGACGCAGTGCCGTCACCGTAAGGGTTGACCAAATGCGCCAGTCTTTCTCTAAAGCCTTGATCCGCAGCGAGGCTCAATCCTCGGGCGATGTCCGCTCTCTGGTACCCCACGTCAATGACATTTTCCGCCCTTAACCTGCCTTCCTGCCGGGAACCGATGTTCACCACCGGCAGCTTGAAGGAGGCTGCCTCAACGATCCCGCTGGACGAGTTTCCCACCATCGCTGAGGCCAAGGCCATCATGCTAAAATACGCTTGCGTGCCAAGATTGTCCACCAACCTTGCTGACGTGTGTTCGCGCACGAACTCCTCAATCATTCGGATAATCGCACGACCACCCGTGTCAGCATTCGGCATGGTAAATATTGCCGGCATGTTCGCGTCGTGAAGAGCGTGGAGCAGTTCGGAAACCTGCCATTCCGCCCGATCGTATTCCAGGGTCACCGGATGAAAGGTCACCAACAAAGGCGGCTTTGCCAGGGATAGATCGGTACCTGGTTTCCAATTCTTCGCGGCAAAGCAGATCGACCGTCTGGAGATTGTCAAGACCGGGCGCGCCGGAGACCGTGACGCGCCACGGTTCCTCTCCCAATTGAATCACGCGTTTTGCATACGCTTCGGTCGAAACGAAGTGTAAATGACTCAGTTTGGTCATGGAATGGCGCAACGCATCGTCAATCGCCCCTGCGGTCAGCTCCCCGCCGTGGATGTGCGCCACCGGTATGCGGAAAGGAAGCGCAGCCACCGCCGCCGCATACATTTCAAAACGATCGCCCAAAACCACCAGGATGTCGGGTCGGGCACGGGAAAACGATTGTGCGTACCCGATGATTCCCAGACCTACTGACTTGGAGATGCCTTCCGGGGTATCCGAAGCCAGCAGCATCTCGATTCGGTCATGGATGGGGAGTCCGTCTTGCTCGATGAACTTGACGGTCAGTCCGAACTCGGGCGCCAGATGCATGCCCGATACGATCAGATGCAAGGTCAAGTCAGGATCGGCATGGATTCTCCGCAAGAGCGGCCCGTACACGCCATAGTCCGCACGGCTGCCCGTTACGACAGCAATGGTCCTCACTCGAGTGCCTCCCAGCTCAGTAGGGTGCCGGCAAGAATATCCTTGCCCGCGCGACGCCCTACCAGGATAGGCTTGAACGAAGGTGCGAGTCCCGTTCCCGGTCGTTTCACCGCGATCATCTCTTCGGTCAATCGGGTCCCCGCGGGGATGTCTTTAGTTGCCACAAGACTCCTACGTGCCACTGACGCAATGCCAGCCTCGCTGGCAGCCGGTTGCTTCCTACCGCTTCCCAAGGCTCTCTCCACAATTCTGATGCCTTGGACCATCGCGGCCAATTCATTCGGTTCCAATGAGGCCTTATGGTCCGGACCCGGCATGGTTCGGTCCAGGGTGAAGTGCTTTTCGATCACGCACGCTCCCAGAGCCACCGCTGCCAGGGCTACTTCGATCCCGAGTGTATGATCCGAATAGCCTACCGGCACGCCAAACGCCTCGGACATGAGCGCCATGGCCCTGAGATTCGTGTCCGACGGGTCGGCCGGATAGTTTGATACACAGTGTAGAAGCACGATGTTCCCGTTTCCCGTCTGCTCTATGGCCCGCACCGCGGCTTCCACCTCTCCGAGATAAGCCATGCCCGTAGACACGAGAAGCGGTTTGCCCTTTCGCGCGATATGCCGGACAAAATCCAGATGGGTAATTTCACCGGACGGCACTTTGAAAACAGGCACGTCCATCTCCTGGAGCAGGTCAGCGCTGCCTTCGTCAAACGGGGTGGACATGAAGAGAATGCCCTGGCGTTGGCAGTGCGACTTCAGGTCGCGATGAATCTTAGCCGACAACTCGAGGCGCTTCACCATGTCGAGCTGCGATTCATCCTCGGAGGTCGTGTGCTTTTGGTATTGGGCCTTGGCCGTGTAAGGGGAGATCACTTTCTCGGCAATAAACGTTTGAAACTTCACCGCATCCGCTCCGGCCTTGGCGGCTGCTTCAATCAATTGAAACGCGGTTTCCCTGTTCCCATTATGATTGACCCCTGCCTCAGCAATGATGAAGCACGGATTGCCCGGCCCGATTCTGTGCGTCCCTATATCAACACATTTCATGATTGCGCCCCAGCCTTCTCGTGTTCCCGTGGGGACTGTCTTCCGCTGAACGATTACGGGTCACCTTTCTCGATCTTTCAGGATGAGATCCGCCAAATAAAGATCCCACGGCGTGTCCACGTCCAACGAACGTTCGCGCGGCATGACCAGCGCATGAGTTCGAGGGGGAAAAAGCGTCTCCTGTCCCAGCAGGACCGTGCGGTGCACGAGATAGATCGCACCGTTGAGCGCATACACCTCTGGCAAATCCTGGCGGCGGTTGAAAGGCTTTTCCAGCCTGATGAAGTCTTCCAGGCACCCGTCTGCGTCGATCCGTTTCATCCAAAAGGGGTGATCCTCGACCGGAGCCACACTCACCACGGCATCAGCGTTCTTTTCTTCGGCTAACGCAACAGCTCGTCGGATGTCTAGGGACGTGCGCAGAGGAGACGTGGGTTGCAGAAGCATGACCCACTCAGGAGCGAAGTTTTCGTGCAAATCCAGCCACCGCACCGCGTGAAGGACTGGATCAGTGCCCGACGCGTCGTCCGTGGCCAGTTCAGCAGGCCGCATGAACGGAATCTCCGCGCCGTGTTGTCTGGCTGCGTCGGCGATCTCGGGAGAATCGGTGGAAACGATGATCCGCTGGCACACGCGGCTCTCGCTTGCAGCAGCGATAGTCCAGGCAATTAGGGGTTTACCCGCAACCTGTCGGATGTTCTTGCCGGTAATTCCTTTGGAACCACCGCGAGCGGAGATGAGAGCAAGACAGTTTTTCATGACGGCAGAAGGAGAACCATGCGGGTGTGTTGTGGACAAGTCTCCCCACGGAGACAGGTGCCTTTCGCGGGCTTCGCCCCCGCAGATACGAGCTATCTACCTGGTTTTATACCGTATTTATCAATGCGTTCCACGCGACAGCACTTGTCGCGACAGAGGATTGCTCTGAGTATGACTTTCCCTTCAACAGCGCGCTAATGGCGCAGATTTAAGGACTGAAACCATTATAGGCAGGCTACAGCAGACCGTCAAGGGGAATTCTGAGGTTCGCTTTCCGATACCTCCACATTACTATGTTTTTAGATTTCTGTTGTCATGGATTCATGTTCCAAAGCAGTTAAGAAACGTAAAACTGGGACTACTCCTCGGTTCTTCGCGCAGCAGTCCAACATCATTGCGAGAAGCAACACAATTGGAGGTGTACAATCAGCGAGCGACGCATCACAAAACGGGGGATTGGGAGCAGGAGGAGAACTGTGGCTTCCTGTAGAGGCAAACCCCCATGCTTCCTCGGGGAGGACTACACGAGAATTGGGGTTTGCCACTACAGTTGGAAGGCACGCCCATGGCAGGGGGTTACGCCGCACCGGTTGGTTCCGATGAGTGTGTTGAGTATTCCATGTGACGCACCTGATGCCCCAAGCGTTTTGCAATATCCCTGCCATTTGAGAAGGAATTCGTTACTTGACTGAAAAGCGCAAGAATGTCGCCGAGGCAAACCCCTGTAAAAAGCTGCTAATCCACCGAGGCGAACCGAGGCCGTTGCCATGAAATCCCGTCAGGGATTCTCAGGATGTCACTCCATGCGTCACGACCTGTGAGGCGGCCGCGAGTCCTTTGATCAAGACTGGGACTTCTGTGTGCTGCGGTACCACCGGAACAGATGAAGGCCGGAGCAGCGAAAGGCATTCTTTCCGAACTGTAAAAAAAGCTGACACCTGTGTTCTCTTGAGGGAGCGACACGTGATATGCCTGGACTCAGGTCTCTTGCGTGGCACGACACGCAACGCGCTGCACCCAGGGGATGGTTTGAGGATCACGTGCTGAGAACGGCCCCCGGGTTCGTGGCACGGCAATTGCTTCTCCTGGGCTTGGGACGGGCCTGCGAGGAAGCGGTTACGTAACGCATGCGGTCAATTCCCACGGTTTTCGGCAGGGACTGGAAGGAAAAGGTCCGTATTGAGGGGCCCCCACGTCCCTCGGAATTACGGGTCTATGCCGCCCTGAATCGGACAGGATTCTTGGCAACGGGTCTCACCGCATGCTGTCCCACAGCAAGAACGTGTGCGACGGCACTCCGCCACGGTCTTTTTCCATGATATGCAGCACGGGAGACGGACCTGCTGCTTTCTATAGTGTCCTTGTGATTGGTTTCCCAATGCACGATAACCTACGCGGGCAGTCTCGATGCACGCTTGCCGGGAGGAACGGGATGGGATCGAAGCACTACTTGAGGTTGCGGTTACAAATCGTGGCCATGACGCTCTGCTTCTCATTGATACCGCTATTCGCCCTGGGATTCACGCTGGACTATCAGTTTCACAAAGCATACACCAACAAGGTGACCGAGGCCCTGAGGACGCTCGTACAAAACAGGCGTAGCGCGTTAGAACTCTTCTTTGACGAGCGTATTTCCCAGCTCACCACGGTGGCTAAGACGCAAACCCAGGAACGATTGATGAACGAATCGTACCTTGCTGAGGTATTTAACATCATGCAGGCACGATCCAAGTCGTTTATCGACCTGGGTGTCATCGATCAGGAAGGCACTCACCTCGCGTACGTGGGGCCGTATTACGAGAAGCTCAAGGCGGTGAATTACGCGCACGAAAACTGGTTCGCGGCAACCATGTCCTCAGGAGTGTATGTGAGCGACGTGTTCCTGGGTTTTCGCAAGATCCCCCATTTTATCATCGCGGTGAGCAGTAAACAGGGAAACAAGACGTGGATACTCCGCGCAACGATAAATTCGGACATTATCGACAGCATTGTTCGTGGCGGGCAGGCGGGCAAACGCGGCGATGCGTTTGTCGTCAATCGAAACAATATCTTGCAGACTCCGCAACGATTCAATGGCAAGGTTTTCGGAACGCCCAACGCTCCTGATTTCTCGACAGCCATAGGCACGAGTCTCGAGAGAATTACCTTCAAGGGAGAGGACTGCCTATACGCGACGAGCGAGATCACCAACCCGAGATGGGTACTGGTTGTCAAAGAAGATCTCTCCGAAGCCATGGCGCCGATCTTCGAGACCAGGTACCTGGAGTCCTTTGTCATCGCAGGAGGCATTCTCCTGGTAATTCTCGGG
Source organism: uncultured delta proteobacterium (assembly GCA_963760985.1). GTDB lineage: Bacteria > Desulfobacterota > Desulfomonilia > Desulfomonilales > Desulfomonilaceae > JACRDG01. Next base: position 81,595 of record CAVXFM010000013.1, read on the forward strand.
ACCATCTTCACGACCCGGGCCATGACCAATGAGCTCATCCGCGTGGAACGGGACAAAGCAGCCGGCGATGAGATCGTTATGCAGTCGAGCAAGATGGCAGCGCTGGGAAAGATGGCTGCAGGGGTGGCTCACGAAATCAACAACCCTCTCCAGATAATCGGCGACCAGGCTGGTTGGATGAAAGACCTGCTCGAAGAGGAAGACGTTTCCAAGAGTGCCAACTTTCAGGAGTTTGAAGGATGCGTCACAAAGATCCTGCGCCATGTCGACCGTTGTCGATCGATCACTCACCGTTTGCTTCGCTTCGGCAGACGCATGGAACCGACCCAGGAGATGGTCGACGTCAACGCGGTCGTGGCAGAAACCATCACTTTCCTGGAAACTGAAGCACGATTCCGGGAAATCGAAATACGCGCCCTTTACGACGATGGCTTGCCCCGCATCACTACCGACCAGGCACAGTTGCAGCAAGTTTTTCTGAACATTATCGATAATGCCATCGACGCGGTGGGAAAGTCAGGTTACATTGATATCAGGACGTGCCGAGATCAGGGAAAAGATCGGGAAGTGATCATCGAGATCTCGGACTCCGGCCCAGGTATTCCCAAAGAAACGTTGGCCAGGATCTTCGATCCCTTTTTCACTACCAAGAAAGCCAACGAGGGAACAGGACTGGGACTTTCCATCAGCTACAGCATCGTCGAGAAACTGGGTGGACACATCCTCGTAGCCAGCGAGGAAGGCAAAGGCACTACGTTCACGATCCGTTTGCCTATCCTGTGACGCGCGGGGCTTGATCGCGGTCACAAAGCAAAAGAGGGCAGGAGGCCAGGGAATGGAAAGATTCAGTGTCTTGGTGGTTGACGATGAAGTGGATTTTGTCGAAACGATTGTCAAGCGCCTCAGGGACAAAGGGCTCGAAGCGACAGGAGTGTTCCGCGGTAAGGAAGCCCTCGACCTGCTTAATGACCAGAAATTCGACGTGTGCATACTCGACGTGAGGATGCCCGGGATGGATGGCATAGAAACCCTGCGTGAAATGAAGAAAAAGCTGCCCAGCATGGAAGTGGTCATGCTCACGGGCCACGGGTCGGTTGAATCCGGAATTCAGGGTTTACAGCTTGGCGCATACAACTACGTCATGAAGCCCTGCCCTTTCAAAGACCTGCTCGCACAATTGGCTCTGGCGTATGAGCGCAAGGTAATTGAAGAAGAGAACCGGCTGAATTCCGAAAAAACGTGACCGCGGAAAGCAGCCCTCTTCGCCAGCGCACATCAACGGACGGATGAGCCCGATGAGTCCCCTGTGGGTGAAACCGATGTCCTACGCTCGCATTCAACCATACGTGCTCAGCAGCATCATCGCGCTGACAGCTATTCCGCTGGGTCTGCGCGCTGAGGCCGGTCTTGCCTTTGGCGCATTGATCTTGGGCCTCGCGTCTTTTCTCCAGACCAGACACCTTCTTCAAACCCCGAAAGACACCGTTCAAGGGTCTCCCCTCGTAGTGCAGCAGGAGAACACACCGCAGGTCTTTTCCTCCGTAGATGAACTCTCCGCGGGTATAGCCCACGAAATCAACAATCCCCTCGCGATCATCGCGCAGGAGACGGAATGGCTGCAACATCTCTTCGAGAGCCATTCCATCGAAGACCTGCATCAGAACGACGACTGCAGGGATTGTTTGAGAGAGATATCTCATCAAGTGGATCGATGCAAAGAGATCATCAAGAAGCTGCTCAGCCTCGCTCGACAGATGCAACCGGTTATTCAGGACGTTGACGTCAACAGTGTGCTCAAGACCATTATAAGCCTGGCCCAACGAGAGGCGTCCGAGAAAGATATAGAGATCCAAGGCATATTGGATCCCACCTTACCCTTGATGTCCAGTGATCCACCGCTCTTACGCCAAGTGTTTCTCAATCTGCTCGTGAACGCGACGCAGGCCATCGACCAGGGCGGGAGCATTGTGGTCAGGTCGAAGAGGATCGGGACCGATGTGGTAGAGATTTCGGTCCAGGACAACGGCAGCGGTATCTCTCCCGAGCACCTGGACAAGGTTTTCATGCCATTCTTCTCCACAAAACCCGAAGGGAAAGGCACCGGTCTGGGCCTTGCAATTTGCCGAGGAATCGTCGAAAGACTTGGAGGAACGATTTCAGTGACGAGCGATCCGGGATCGTGCACCACTTTTGCGGTCCTTTTGCCCATTCACCGTCCGGCAGGGGAAGGAGATACGCAGAATGTCGTCTAAACCGAGGGTCCTCATTGTGGACGATGAGGAGCGATTCAGGAACACCATGTGCAAACTGCTCGCTATTCGCGGCCTTGCCGCTACCACCGCGGGAAGTGGAACCGAAGCCCTGGAAAAGCTCAGAGATGACAGATACGACGTGACTATCCTCGATGTACGGATGCCCGAAATGAGCGGAGTGCAGGTCCTGGCTGAGATACGCAAGATCGACCCTGAAGTCGAAGTCATTGTCATGACCGGGTATGCGTCGGTAGACACGGCCAAGGAAATCATGAAACTCGGTGCGTACGATTATCTGCTCAAGCCGTACGAGATCGAGGAGCTGATGGAAAAGATTGAAGCAGCCTGCGACCGTAAAGAGGCCAGGAAGCGATTGACCGGTGCCACGTCTGCGACCGGCGTGCGCGGAGATGACGACGTCGCGTCATGAGGTAGTCCCAAGGTCCGCAGCTCCGGAGGTCAAGGGGCGGGCAACAAAGTTGCTGACGCAGCTCCGGGCAAAGAGTCGCTCATGCGAATTCGAGTTGACAGCACGCGCAAACAGGTTTATGGTGCAACAAAGCTCTCTTAAGGAAGAACAACTATGGGAAAGAGGTTCCTGATCGGTATCCTCGTGGTAATGATGGTGTGTCCGTCTGTGTCTCACGCGTTCGGCCTTTTGAGATGGACTTTCGACGCCATTCAGAACCAACTGGGGCTTGATCGAGGTCCCATACTCAAGGTTGCTCCCAAACCTGGGGATCCGCACTGCGCGCCTCAGAGTCCGCCGGTCGGACGCAGTTCTGATCCAAACCCCCGCTTAGTCATTCAAGCCGAAGGATTCTGAGACCCCCTGTTTCACGCACAAAACCGGGAGAAACGATCTGGGCGTTCTTTGTACCCGCCGGTTCGCCGCACCCGCGCGCTGCATTGTACTTGACTTTCCAGCAGGAACCTATTACAACAGGCAGACTCGGATTCTTGTGTTTCGCAAAACCACACATATGCACCGGATCGGCAGTCGTGACGAACCCGCGTTTTCCTGGCGGAGCCAAGACGGAGCGTATGGAACGTCTGAGAATATTCTCCGGACGTGGTGAACACAGGTGGCTCTGGTGCTGAATGAGCGAAATAGCCGTGCCTGAGCTGGCCTGCGATCTTCGCCTGACAAGGTTCAGAATGCCTCAAAAGTCCACGCCGTGTAATATGAGCGGTCCCTGCTTCGCGTGTGCGGTGAGCATCGCGATCGTGATGTTCCTCGTAGGCCCCGGACTGATGACAGGACAGGCTCAAGTTCCCGCAGGTTTTATAAATCCGTACTCGCCATTCGTCACCATCCCCTGGTTTCAAGGGGAGGTGAGAGTTACCCCCATCTGGATGGGCGTTGAAAGCGGAAAGAACACCTTTGGGGGACATTCCTGGGATCTGCGGCATACCTTTAATCTGACCCGGAATTGCTTTGCCTTGGATGCCATGGTCAGAGTTCAGGTCGGCCCGCTTTCGTTGAGAATCAATGGCGAGCAAAGGGATTTTGTTGGCACCGTCACGGACAAATCCGGCGCGGTTCTACCAAAGAAGGAATCTCATCTGGAATTCTCAGGGTATAGGTCCGGATTGGATTTCGACTTCCTCAATCGGTGTGGTGCCCGTGCGGGAGTCAATGCCGACTATTACTGGTACTCTCCTTTTTTCACTGAAGCGGTTATCACCGACCCCCATTACATAGGAAACCTAAGGATAGATGGCAAGCGAATATCCGGAGGAAACCCCTGGACCGTGGGCATTCACGCGGCGTGCACGGTTCCCAGGCAATTTTTCGGCGCGTGGCCGGTGTTTGAGGCGCGCGTGCGATGGCCTCTGAAGATCTACACTTCCCCTGAGATAACGGATCTCGAACTCGCGGCAGGACTGAGAGGCCCGGGCACGGTTCTCGGCGGTCTGGCCGTGCGAGGCGGATACCGACGCACTTCCATCACCTTCCAGGATGCACAAATCTATCACGGCGTGCCGACTCAAAGCAATTTCAATGCGGTCTTGAGCGGATGGTTCGGCGAACTGGTCTACTACTACTGATACGAGTCGATGGCGTGTAAGCGCGATCAAGAGATTGAGAACAGTTCGCAGCCGCAAGAGTTTTTTTGCGCCACTCGGGTGTGCCGCGGCAAAAACCGTGGGCAGAAAAAAAAGGGTAAAGTCAAGAGAGGGGTCATAATGAGAAGATTGTCACACGTCCTGGCGTGTATTCTCGTCCTGTGTGCTGTCCCTGCATGGGGGGCAGAACCGATAAAGATAGGATTCCTCTATCTCATGTCCGGCCGGCTCGCAACAGCAGGCACCACGTCCAAACAGGGTGCTGAAATCGCCATCGGAGAAATCAACGCGGCTGGCGGGATCAACGGCAGGAAAGTGGAGGCAATTTACCTCGATGACAAAGGGGACCCTACGGTTGCCCTGCAGGAAGTTGACCGCCTGGTGAAGCAGGAGCGGGTCAGCGCGGTGATGGGAGTGATATCGAGCCAGGTGGCACTCGCGATTAGCCCTGTCTTGAATCAGTTGAAAGTGCCTTTTCTCGTGACGTCAGCGCAGACCCCTCAGATAACGGGACCACGGTGCAACCCTTACACGTTCCGCATCACATGGAGCAACAACGAAAACCTCAAGACCGCGGTCATCCTTGCAGCCAAGAGCAAAAGCAAGAAATGGACGACAGTCGGCCCGGATTACGTTTTTGGCCACGAAGCCTGGGCAGCGTTTAAGAAGCATTTGAAGGGAGCGCGACCGGACGTGTCCTTCGTGCCGGAGAAAGAAGCTGCCTTCGCTCCTATTGAGACGAGTGATTTTTCTCCGTACATCAAGAAAGTGAAGGACTCCGGCGCAGATGCCATGATGCTCACTCTGTTCGGGGGGAACCTGATCGATTTTCTGCGACAGGGTAAGGATCAAGGTTTGTTTGACGGCAGTCGTGAGGCTATTGTTGCGGTCGGGCCTGTAACGGTGTTCCTCGCTCTGGGGACTGAGACGCCCGTAGGGATCTGGGCTGTTACCCCCTATTGGTACAAGGCCAACGACTCTGAGGTGAACAAGAAGTTCGTGGCCGCGTACGAACACCGCTTCGTGTTCCCTCCGGCCTTTCAAGCCCAGTTCGCGTACTCTGCGGTGAAACTCTTCGCGGAAGCTGCCACCCGCGTGGGAAGCACGGATGGCCCGGCTGTGGCCAAGGCGTTGGAAGGACTCACCATGGAGCTTCCCATCGGAAAGGTCACCATCCGACCCGAGGACCATCAGGCCGTCTTCGAGGTGGTGGGCGGCAAGACCTGCTCCGAATTCATTGTCACGCGAAGCAGAAAGGTCATCCGAAAGCTTGATCCCATGATTCGCTTTCCCGCGGAAATGATAGGTATCCCCGTGGACAAGACCGGCTGTAACATGAAGAAGCAGCCTTAGAAGGCTGTTGCAGGAAACTACTCCAGGGGAACTCCGTCTTGCCGAACAGGGAGTTCCCTCTCGTACCCATCTATTCGCGAAGGCTTTGCCCACAACTCTCGGGTCGGACACACCTTTTCCACGCATTTCTTGTCCAATGGACTTGTCAGATCTCGCCATTTCATGTATAATCGCAACATAAAATTGTACTGTTATTGGGGTATGAGTATGGAAAAGTTCTTCCGAGGAAGACTGTTCGGTTTGGTATTGTTGTGCGTGGTCGGGATGTTCGTGGCTTTGGTCGTTGCGGGGTCCAGCGCTCAGGCTTCTCCTTTCAGTGTGAGTGAGGATGCCTTCTCCATCTCCAACGGTCCGGGTTATTGCTTCGCCATGGCAGCGTTTTCGCGATGGTACTACCTTGCCCGTCAGGGTGAGCCGCCCCTTCGGAGAGCCCTGGACAAAAGAACCCAGCAGCTCATCGCACGGCAGCTTCAGGAATTTTACAGCCGCAACCTTATCACGATTCAGGCAGACTACTGTAACCAACACCATGCCAATCAAGCGCAATCCTTCAACACCTTCACCGCGGGCATTGTCTCGGGAGATCCACGAATTGTGCTGCTCATGAACCGAGGGGAAACCGGCGCGATTCTCCATGCGGTCCTGGCTTACGAGTGGGATCCTGAACGACGCCTCATCAAGGTGTATGATCCTAATTATAACAATGAAGAAAGATTCATCGATATAGATTCAGGAAAGTATACATCCCTGGATATCACGTACAACGCGATTTGTTTCCCTGAAGTACTGAACAACCACGAAGCGTTGGTGAAGAAGATGCGAAGTCTGTACGCGCAAGCAATCGTGCGTCAGCGGACTGCGTCAGCACGAGGCTTCCGCGGACCCGTGGCCCGAATCAACAACGGCCCAAGATCAAAAGCCGAAGCTCAGCGTGCCGGATACGCCCGATAAGTGGTAAGACCAGTGATTGTTGAGAGGCTGATTATTTTCAGTGCACTGGGCGATTTGGTGAAACGCGGCGAAGGTCAGGACCACGTCAGGGTGGATTTCCCAGTTCGCACTTATGCGCGCACTTGAGAGAAATCCTCGGGAGAACAGGTAAGTTCCTTCCATTTCCACACCGAGGTCCCAGCCGTACGGAAAAAGGTACCGGCTCTCAAGTCCCAGAACGGGAAAAGTGTAATCCAGACTTCGCGTGTTGGAAATGATTCCTTCTTCCTCGGTCTCTCCGTCGAGGGTCGTGGCGCATCTGACATAATGCGCTCCTACACGCGGAGCGACCCACCACGATGACAGGCCGAAGGCCTTGTACCCGTAGGAGACCCGCAACCAATTCATATCCAGTCGTGTCTCCAGGGCGACGCCTGGTTTGTAAGTCCTGTTTTGGAAAAGGAACGTATGTGAAGGTTTTGCATAGCCCGTGGGCTGAAGCATCACATACTCCATATCGAACAGGTGTCTGTCCAGGACTGCGGCCTGTAACGATATCGCGGTAGTCTCAGCCGATTCCACGCCAAGGTCGGTCACGAGGTCAATGCCCGTCCCTGAGCCAGGGCGACCTCCCGCGGGAACGAGGATATCTCCTGAAACGAGCACATACCCCGTCCCCATGCCAAGCAGAAACTTGGCCGACTGAGTCAATCGAAACGGTTCCTGTGCATCGCACGGGCTCGCTGTCACAAAAGTAATCAGGGCCCAGGAAAGGCAGACGATAAAGACTCGTCTACGGTTTACGGCAATGACATGCTCGCGAAAACCGCCGCATGACACGGCACCCAGAAAACTTACCACGCAACGTCCATGCTTCTCGGTTGAGCTGTTTTTTCGAATAGGCCAAGGACCCATCAATCTGTTCTGTCCTTGTGCTACACGGCTACACCGGGGCGCTTGGGGCGCTCGCACGTTCATGCTGCGGCAACATCAGTTTCTATGGGCCAACGTCCCTGATTCAACCATCTTACGAGAGACGCATCAATAGCGTCTTCGAAAACGTCGCAGCGGGCCGCAATCTCTTTGAACGTGAGGCCCTCTTTGAGCATGTCGTGAACGTTTTCGGGAGTCAGTCGGACTCTGGAACCATCCATTTTGAGCATTCGGCACCCCTCCCGGGTATCTTACTATCTATAAGATCTCTTGTCATCTTTAAGGTTCCCTTCTCTGAAAAAAATAACCCGGTGTGGTCAAATGTTTTTTCCGGAGAACAGGGGGTGCGGTGATAGTCTGAAGACACACTGCCCCCTGTGCAGCAATGATAGGCCCTCGATGGCGGACCTGTGCCCAAAAGTGCTCCGCTCGCGCGGCGTACCCGATCTGCCATCCGGGGAACCGACGCTTTCCGGTTGCAGGGGCGCAGTTTCGATGATACGTGAATGAACGGCTCAACCGGCTGCTTCACGTGTGAGGACGGTCCTGCACAGGAATGAGGATTTCAGCGGAACCTGCGCGAGCAGGTGGCCGCAACGATCTGTGAGGCGAGAGGCCCCAGGAGGCAAGACCAATGGCTCTGTTACCTTGTCGGGAGTGCGCGGCGGAGGTCAGTCGTGAAGCCCTTTCCTGTCCGCATTGCGGTGCCCCGTGGCCTACGACCCGGAAGTGGAAAGGCTCAGGATTCGAGTGGGTGTCTCAGACGAAAATCTTTGGAATTCCTCTCGTGCACGTGGCCTTCGGAAGGAACAAGAACGGGAAACGACGCGTAGCCAAGGGACTGGTGGCAGTAGGCCAATTTGCGATTGGGCTGGTGACTGTCGCACAATTCGGGGTCGGTATCCTGTTCGGATTTGGACAATTTATGGTGGGCCTGATCGTGCTCGCGCAGTTTGCCGGCGCCCTTGCGGTGGGCGTGGGGCAGTTTGCCACGGGGATCTTTGCCGCAGGGCAGTTCGTACTGGGAATCTACGGCCTGTGCCAGTTGGGATGGGCAAAATATCTGTGGAGCCAGAAACACGTGGATATGGAAGCGGTTGCGATGTTTTATACGATTCAGATGAAGGTCAGGCAATTCCTGGGCATTTGAATAGTCGTGGCGAGGAGGCGGGAAGAAGGCTTCACCATCTGAAATGAACGACCAGAGCAAAAACTGCCGGCCCGCGGGAACTTCGCTCGGGGAACACGCGTCGCACTCTCTCGCATCCTCGGTTTCATCAAGAGTCTCTCTGCTGGCTCTTCTCGCGATCTGGGGCGCGGTGATCGTGATCGTGAACCCCAGAGGCGAGTTCATGATCAACGACGACTGGTGCTTTGTGAAGGCGCTCCAGGGACTGTTCTCCGCTGGACGACTCGATTCGACCGGTTGGGGGCCAAGAGGCGCTCCTGGAGGCCCCAGTCTGCTTGTCCATCTGTTGTGGGGACATCTTTTTACCTTTTTCGGAGGTTTTTCCCTCACGACTTTAAGAATATCCGTCCTTGTCGCGGGGATTCTGGGATCCGTAGCCTTATTGGCACTGCTGCGCTCATCGCACGTCTCTCACAAAGAGGCACTTTGGGCTACCTTGACGCTTGTGCTCAGCCCTTTGTACTTGTCCCAGTGCTTTACCTTCATGACGGACATCACGTTTACCGCGCTGGTGGCGTTCTCGCTGTGGCTTTTGTTCCTGGGGGTGCGGAGCGCTCGGACCTGGATATTGGCCGCGGCATTGCTGTGTGCTCTGGCTTCGGTACTCACAAGGCAGATCGGAATCGTCGTCCCTCTGGGCTTCCTGGTCACGTGCTTCCTCCTTCCCAGAGGCGATGATCTGGGCCGTACGAAAATGGTGCTCCTCGTGCTAGGACTTGTCGTGGTTCCTTGGCTGAGCTACGAATTCTTCCTCGCGTGGATTGGCAGTACCCCCATCACCCGCCATCAGGTGGTCCAGGAGATTTGGCTTCGTCTGTCCGAAGAAGGCTTGTGGGCCTATACTGCCGGCTTGTACCTTCGTCTGGTCCACGGGGCCTTGCCGTATGCGTGCATCTTCGTCTCGCCGGTGCTGGCGCTGCGGTATCGTTGGCTGTGGTCTCATCGCTCTTTTCGCTGGTTCCTCCTGATCGTGACATGTGTCTTCGTGGTGTGTGAACTCCTCTTGATGACAGGCGTGATCGACCCGCGCATACATGGACTACGCAATACCATCTACAACGCGGGGATCGGGCCGGTTCTCTTGAAGGACGTCTATCTTCTTTGGATTCCTCGGGGGCCGGCTCTTTCCAAGCCCGCGTACTATGGCCTGGTGTATGTGTCTGTAGTGGCAATGGGGGCTTTTGGCGGACTGGCCATTTCGTCCCTCACACATCTCCTGAGGAATCGATCTCAGGTGGCCGCTTCTGCGTCATCTTGTGCATCTGAAGATAGGACCGGCTCCAGAACCGACGCGAGCTCGGAATTCATCGCTTCTGTTTCACTCGTTTCAGCTCTCCTGTACCTGGGGGTGATCACCCTGACGGGCTTTCACGATCGGTATCTGATACCGGTGTGCTTGTTCCTCATCGTCTGGCTCGTGCTCGATCGGTCACGGGGCACAGGGCCGGCGCTCCCCTTGCCTGGTGTGTTGTTGGGGCTGGTTCCCCTCATTTTTTTCGGCGTATTCTCCCTCGCGGCAACTGCGGACTTCATGCAAATGAAACGCGCGCAGAAGCAAGCCCAGGATTTTATTCTCCACGACATGCGGGCCAATCCATGCGACGGCGACGGTGGCATGGAGTTTAACGGCTATCACTGTTATAACCCGAACTTTAAACCGAAGCCCGGGTTGAGCTGGTGGTGGGTGACCAAGGAAGACTTCCTGGTCACACTGGGACCACTGAAGGGATATGAGGTGGTCCGGACCTTTCCGTTTTCAAGGTATATCGGGGCTCAAGCCGCGGTATACGTGCTCAGGCCGTTGCCATGTGTCAAGAAAAACCCAAAATAGTGGTGGTAGCCGGCCCGACTGCCTCCGGCAAGACCGCGGTCGGCATCCAGTTGGCACAGATGTGTGACGGGGAGATCGTGTCCGCGGATTCGATCCAGGTGTATCGACAGATGGACGTGGGCTCTGCAAAGCCAAGCCCTGAAGAAATGGCGCTCGTACCGCACCATATGATAGACATCCGCGATCCTGACGAAGAATTTACGGCCGGTGATTATGTCCGAGAAGCGCGTGCATGCATCACAAATATCGTGGCACGAGGAAAAATCCCTCTTGTAGTCGGAGGCACAGGGCTTTACATTAGATGCCTACTGGGCGGCATCGTGGACTTGCCCCCCTCGCAACCCGTGCTGAGAGCCCGTTTGCAGCACGAAGAACTCACAGGGGGTGCAGGCACGCTTTTCGCGAGACTTGAGAAGATCGATGCAGAGACTGCGCTGCGGATAGATCCTCACAACTTGCCGAGAGTGATCAGAGCGCTCGAGGTATTCTTGCTCACCGGCAAGCCACTCTCTATATTAGTGAGAGAGCACTCGTTCGAGGATCGTCCGTATCGGCGCCTTTTCATCTGCCTGGCTCCGGAAAGGTCGCGTTTGTACGAACGGATTGATAAACGGGTGGACTGTATGATAAAGGGGGGATTGATTGAGGAGGTGGTACAGACTCAGCGAACGCGGTTATTCCCGGGATCTGAAGTCAATGCAGGCCCTGGGTTACCGTCATGCGTGCATGGTAGTGGCAGGAGAGATGGATCGTGAGGATGCTGTCCGACTTATGAAAAGGGATACCCGGCGGTACGCCAAAAGGCAGCTCACGTGGTTTCGTGCCGAACCCGAGGTTTTGTGGTGTGATCCTGAAGAAATCGAAGGGATCGGATTGAACGTTGGTGATTTTCTCGGAACGTGATTTGTCGTCCGAGAATCCTTTCCTGGTCAGGCGCTGCGGGTGCAAACGGCCGCGCGAGCGCAACCGGGATTAACTGTACGGGGGAGCTGAAGATGCCGAAAACACATTTCAACATTCAAGATCAGTTTCTCAACCAGGTCCGAAAGGCGAGGATCGAAGTCGAGGTACTCCTGGTGTCGGGCAACTCCTTTACCGGTTATGTCCGTAGTTTTGACAGTTTTTGCATTATCGTGGAGAACGCTGACAACATCTGTCTGATCTACAAACATGCACTGAGCATGCTACGGCCCGCAGAGGCCGGAGTTAAGGTTCCCGGGCTCGTATGACCGTGTGCCGGGCGAGGTGATGAGATCTGCCGTCGCAGCCCTCGGCTGCGGTTGGATAAGGACAGACGCGCGGAACGCGCCGGATAAGCCACTCTGAATAGAAACCCACGCCACAGGGAAGAACTCCTGAAAAGCGAAGCCTCCCTGTGGCCAGCGCTCGACGTGAACCCCGCCACACCATGCCGGTAATTTTCTCGGTCCGTCCCCAAAAGATTACTCTCACACACAACGTTGCCTTCAGCACGGCAGAAAGCCCCTTCGCTGCAGCCTGTACCGATTCGCGTTGCGTGTAGAATCGGGCAGGTTACAGGTGCAAGGGCTCGTTCGCTTCGGACGAGGCAAAGCCGTGTCATTGAGTCACTCTCGAGGCGTTCACCACGAGCGATGGGGAATGGACCACGAAAGGCTATTCGCCAATGATCTTGACCAATACGCGCTTGCGTCGGCCTCCATCGAACTCTCCGTAGAAGATTTGTTCCCAAGGGCCGAAATCCAGCTTGCCCCGCGTGATGGCCACCACCACTTCTCGACCCATGATCTGTCTCTTGAGATGCGCGTCCCCATTGTCTTCGCCGGTGCGATTGTGCAGGTACCGATTGATCGGCTCGTGAGGAGCGAGGGTCTCCAACCATTTCTCGTAGTCCTGATGCAAACCCGATTCATCATCGTTGATAAAGACCGACGCGGTGATGTGCATCGCGTTCACGAGAACCAGGCCCTCATGAACGCCGCTCTCTGCCACCGCTTTTTTGTACGTCACCCGTAATGTTCACGAATTGCCTCCTCGTGGGGATCGTGAACCACAACTCCTTCCGATAGCTTTTCATGATATCCTCCTCGCAAAATCCAGAGCTCTCGCGGACAGAGATCTTCGATTTATGGTATGAAGAGTCACAAGAAAACGCTATCTGAAAATTGCGGTCCTCCTTGACCTGGTATGAGGACGTGGCCCGCGTACGGAGGAATTTATGCCCAAAGTAGCCGAGGTGATGACTCACGAGGTCATCACTGTGACACCTGAGACTTCCTTGAGGGATCTCGCGAAGATCCTGGCGGAGAAAAACTTGAACGGCGCGCCTGTGGTGGACGACGAGGGGGACGTGATCGGCGTGGTGTGCGAATCCGATCTCGTGAACCAGAATATGCCGCTGCACATCCCCACCGTGTTCGTGATTCTGGATTCCATCATTCCCATGGAAAATCCATGGCGACTCCAAAAGGAATTCAAACGCATCACCGCGACCACGGTCGGAGACATCTTCTCTAAACCCGCGGTGTGCGTGGAACCGGACACAGACGTTGCCGAAGTGGCGCGTATCATGAGCCAGCGGCACCTGCACACGATTCCCGTATTGGAGCGGGGCAAACTCGTGGGGGTGGTGGGCAAGGGAGACGTGATTCGCTCGCTGACATAAGACATATAATACCATTAATCTTAGTCTGTTACGGCAAATACCTAGACTATAACATGAAAATTGGAGCATCTTTTTCAGAAATGACTTTAATTTTTCTTGACAACATCGCGAAATCATGGTTTAAGGTTGGTCACACAGCGGGAGGCGTAGCCCGCTGCTCAACATACCTTTTCCCCTTGCGAAGCCCCGGTTCACATCCTCCTTTCCGGGGCTTTGGTTTGTACAGCGTCCCCCCAGCCTCAGGGCCTATCGACTCCTCCATCCAGTGCTCACAGATTTCCTGGCCCGGTCACGGCCGCGTGTTGCATTGCAACCGCGAGATCTGCAGAATCCCGGGAGAACACTAACCTTGGACCGACGCAAGCTGCGGGAAATATTGCAAGGTGTAAGAGATCGCCGAATGTCCACGGACGAGGCGAGTTTGCTTTTTCAGGACCTTCACACCGAAGAACTTGGGTATGCCTCGGTGGATCACCATCGTGCTGTCCGACTCGGGTTTCCTGAGGTCATTTTCGGGGAAGGCAAGACCGTGGTACAGATAGTCGGCATACTCCGGAGCCTCCAAGCCAGGCAGGACACGGTGTTGGCCACGCGAGTGGACGACTCCAAGGCGAGGGAGATTCTCCCGCAGATTCCTGAGCTCAATCACAACTCCGTTGCACGAACCTTGGTGTACTCCCGCAAAGAGATCCCCATTCAAGGTCGCGGAACTGTGCTCGTCGTGTGCGCGGGCAGTTCGGACCTGCCAGTGGCCGAAGAAGCCAAGGTGACCGCGGAAGTGCTGGGTAACCATGTACATACCCTTTATGACGTGGGGGTCGCGGGGATACATCGGCTTCTTACCCACAGTCGCGAGCTCCGATCCGCGGAGGTGATCATTGCAGTGGCAGGTATGGAAGGCGCGCTTCCCAGTGTAATCGGCGGACTCGTCGACAGGCCCGTCATCGCGGTACCCACATCTGTAGGCTATGGAGCTGCATTCGGCGGCGTAGCTGCGCTTCTGGGTATGCTCAACTCATGCGCACCCGGTGTGGTGGTGGTAAATATTGACAACGGTTTCGGCGCTGCATACGCAGCCACTGCCATCAACCGCGAGCGAAGGGCCGATTCCCTCGATCATGGAACTGATGAAGCGTTGTCCGGCAATTGCAGAGGAACAGAGTGAATCCGCGTTCCTCTCCAGAGGCAGTACGGGTGCCCCTGAGTACGACGTGAACAACGAGAGGAAGCCGCAGTTATTTCATCACGGGGACAGAGTGGTCTGGGAGTCCGCTCAAGGGAAGGCTTGTCATCATGGGGTCAAGGAGAGGCTCGGTGCAAAGTGAGCCACACGTCAACGTCAAGCTCACCGCTGTCCAACGCAAGGAACTTCTACTGGAGCGCCTTTTTCGAGACCCCCTGCGCGGACTGACTGCAACGGAACTCCTGGAGTTGCTCCTCCTTTTTGTGACGCGTGGACGGGACCTACAACCCCGAGCCGAGGAACTCCTCGCTGCCTTCGGCAGTTTGAGGGGCGTATTGGACGCTTCAACCGTGGAGCTAAAAACCTTTGACGGAATTGGTGTGCAAGCAGCGGCCCTGATCCGCCTGGTCAGGGAGATCGCGGACCGTTGCTCCGCGACGCGTCAGCTTCCCCTGGAAGTCCTGGGCCACCCGCAAGAGTTGCAACGATATCTCGTGGCCAGGATGGGGCCCATGAGGGGAGAAGCGCTTCTCCTCCTTTTCTTGAACAGTCAGGGAATTCTTCTGGGTGAAGAGTTGATTGGCGCGGGAACCATAGATCAGGCGATACTGTTCCCGCGGCAGGTCATGGAGCGAGCTTTGCACTACAATGCCGCGTCTCTCGTAATCGTCCATAACCATCCCCACGGCCCTCCGCTGCCTTCGGCCCGGGATCGTGAAGAGGCGGAACGGCTTCGCGATCTGCTGATGCCGTTTGACATTCGGATTCTGGACGCTATAGTAGTGGGTCAGACTAGGTGTTTCAGCATCTTCAAGAACGCGCCACTCTAGATCAAGTTGGCTGGCTGACCCGGTTGCGTCTCTGCGAAAACCACTCCTGGAATTCCCTGTCATGACATGTTTTGAGTGATCTTCATACGAGACGGGTTTACCGCGCGAATGTCGCTCACGGGGATGTCCCGGAATGCTCATAACGCACCTCGAAACGAGTGTAACCAAGCCGATTCCGGTTTCTCGAGGTTTTCCGAGTGCTTCTCTCACCTGTTTTCTCCAGATCAGTCCGCGGTGCGCATGACACGGACTTTTCTGGAACCGCTCCCAAAAGCCGACTGAATTCGGAGGACTAGTCGTGGCCAGTTTTATCACCAAAAGTCTCAGGGGAAAACTCATCACCATTTTCTCTCTGGTGGTCCTGGTTTCCATCGCAATTGTCGGCTTCCTGGCGTTCCGTGGTGCTCGGTCCGCGCTGGAGGCTGCCGAGTACCAAAAGCTGGATTCCATCAGAGAAGCGAAGGCAGAGGCTGTAAGGGCCTACTTCAGTGACGTGCGTGACAACGCACTGTTTATTTCAAGTACCGCTCGGGTGCGTAAAGCGTTCACGTATGTGAACTCTCCAGAAGGGCAAAAGCCCCTCTCAGAAAAATCCACCGCAGGGGCTTCCTCGGGCCCAGCCTCAGCGTCCGCTGCGGTAGCCCTTCCTGAACAGGCAAAATCCATCATGGCACCGTTGACCGGACTCTTTGAGGATTTTTTTTCGATAAACGGAGTAAACCAAGGATACGAAGACTGCCTGTTCGTGGACGCGAAGCGAGGGCGCGTATTCCTCACGTACAAGAAACTTGCCGATTCGGGTGGGAATGTCCGCTCGGGTGCACTCAAGGGTACAGGTCTCGCGAAAGTATATGACCGTGTGATGAAGACGCAAAAGCCTGCTGCAACGGATATCGGCGTATATCCGGTGGTTTCTGCCCCCATGGCGTTTGCGGGTGCCCCCGTGTTCGGGGAGGGGCACACTTTGCTCGGAGTGGTGGTACTCCGTATCAGCCCTAAGAGAATTGACAAAATCATGACGTTGACGGATTCGGCAGGCGCCACGACAGACGGGTACCTGGTAGGGGCCGATCTTCTGCTCAGATCACTCCCGCGACATGATAAAGATGCTCATGTGCTGAAGACAAAGGCCGGGCAGGAATCGACAAAGTTGGGACTGCAACAGAAGACGGGACACCTTATTGGACCGGACTTCCGGGGAAGCGCATGCTTCATTTCCTACGGGAACGTTGGTCTTTCAAAAATCAACGATTCTTACGCTGACTTCGATTGGGCAATTATCACGGGAATTAGACGAAATGAAGCCAATCGGCCTGTGGTGTCTCTCGGTTATCTCATTTCCTTGATCGCCATTGTCGTCGCTGCCATTGCGGGTTTCGTCGCGTTCGTCCTTGCAAGGACCATTACAAGGCCCATACTTGCCCTCGCAAATCAAGCCAGCAGCGTGACCAAAGGTGACCTGACTTTCGAAGTGGCCACTCATCATCGGAGTGACGAAATCGGCGTGCTCAACCACACGTTCGAGACCATGGTGGACAGTTTGCGCCTCCAAACCCGTCAAACACTGGAAGGGATTCATGTGCTCGCGTCATCCGCAGCCGAGATTTCCACCACAGTGCAGCAATTGGCCATGAGCACGACGAAAACTTCCGCCGCAGTGGCGGAAACCACCACTACCGTAGAAGAAGTGAAACAAGCAGCGAGAGTATCCAACGAGAAGGCCAGGAGTGTGTCCGAATCGTCCAAGCAGGCGGTCAGGATTTCACAAGAGGGCAAAAAGGCAACTGAGGACACGATTCAGAAGATGACCTTGATCAAAGATCAAATGGAATCCGTGGGGGAGACCGTAGTGAAGCTCAGTGAGCAAAGCCGGGCGATCGAGGATATCATCGCGACGGTCCAGGACTTGGCCGATCAATCGAACCTCCTTGCGGTGAACGCGTCCATTGAAGCAGCGCGGGCCGGCGATCAGGGCAAAGGGTTCGCAGTAGTGGCGCACGAGATCAAGACTCTTGCCGACCAATCCAGGGATGCGACGGAACAGGTTCGCGGTATTCTTCAGGAAAACAGGAAATGGGTAAGTGCGGTGGTCATGGCCACCGAACAGGGAATCAAGGCGGTCGATGCCGGAGTACAGCAATCTCTTCTCGCGGGAGATTCCATTCAGGCGCTTTCCGGAAGTGTCGCAGAATCCTCCCAGGCGGCAGGAGTGATCGACAGCTCCACCGAACAGCAATTCATAGGTGTGGATCAGGTGGCCTCGGCCATGGGCAACATTGAGGAGGCCATGCAGCAAAACCTGAGCGGCACGGTTCAGCTCGAAACCGCGGCGAGGAGGCTCCAGGACCTGGGGGATCAACTGAAGCACTTGGTCGACCGATACAGGATGTGATCTTGTGTTTCCGTCGCGGGATCTCGTTCCCCACGTACCTCGATCAAGATCTCGTGGCTATCCTGTCCGGACGCGGTGCTCCCTTGCATGGTTGCCACTCCGCCCGAATAGAGGAGCGTATCAAACCGATTGGTTTCACTTTCAAACCGGTAAGACCGTAGGGCTGGGGATGTCCTCAGTGCCCTAAATACGGTGACGTACTCGAGTGCCACTGCTGGCTTGCTAGCATTGTTCTTCTTAAGGCACTGCTGGACAAGCCAGCAGTGGCACCCAAGCGGTGAGGTGACCGCTGACGTCCGCCCTATTTCGATGTCACCGTATTTGAGAAATCGAGCACTACGCAAAGTCATGAGAGGGCCTCGCGTCGTCCCTACCGAAGCCGACCTCCGGCCCGCAGCCTGCATCACGTACGCGCAAAAGCAAATCAGTATCGGTACCCCATGAGGCCGCAGCAGCGGGTGCACACGGGCATCAGACCTTTTTCCGAAAGACTTTTGCGGAATTTCTTGTACGCGGATGCGTTCCAGAGTTCCGTGATGCTGTTTTCCTTGACATTCCCCACCACAAAATCATGGTAATCACGGCATGGAGACATGTCACCGTTGGAGTTGATTTCCACCGCGCTGAAAATAGACACGCACCGGTCAAACCCGAACGAGCAATCGTGGTCGGTGTAGTACGTTTCCAGTTCGCTTGGTTCCGTAAGTGGAGGCATGATCACGACGCCCGGTCCGGTCCGGTCCGACGCCCGTGCATTGAGGCGCGTCAACTGATCCGACAGCACACGATAATCAGGCGGCCTCCAGTTTCCGATCCATCCGAAATGCTTCTGAGGCGGGAAACCGAACC
Source organism: uncultured delta proteobacterium (assembly GCA_963760985.1). GTDB lineage: Bacteria > Desulfobacterota > Desulfomonilia > Desulfomonilales > Desulfomonilaceae > JACRDG01. The sequence continues at coordinate 100,051 of CAVXFM010000013.1, forward strand.
GTTCTTCGAAATCCTGAGAATGCTTTGCTGCTGATTCCTCATCGATCCACCAGGCCAGGTAAAATACGCACACATCCACTTTGTCCCGAAACACGTCGTAGATGTCCACGAGCCTGTGATAGTTCACGTTATTGATAGTAGTCAGAGCCGCAATGAGCGGGAGCTGTTGCTTGCGCTGCGTGCGGATGGCTACGATCTTGTCGATGGCCTTGTTGATCGTGGCAAAGTTGTTCACGCTCGAAGCAGCGCCGGGACGGCTCGCGTTGTGCGTGGCTTCGTCTGGCCCGTCTACGGAAATCTGGATCACGAACATGGGCGCGTCGACGAGGCGTTCCGCGTGCTCGGCCAGCCCGGTTCCGTTGGTCGCAATGCTGGGGGCCATGCCGAGGCTTGCCGCCTCTTCGATGATTTCCACCGACCCCTTGTACATCATCGGCTCACCACCCCAGAGATACACTGACGGAGTATGTCCGTGGTGTTTGAGGTCCCGGAGCAGTTCGATGTACCGTTCAGGGGTGACTTCACGGTCCTTCAGCTCCTTGAGCGAACAAGAACGCAAGAAGCCGCTGTCTCCCCATTGGCCGCAGGTGTGGCACCGAAGGTTGCACACGTCGGTGATACGAATGCTGCACTGTCGAATACGGTTGGCCGCGCCTTCCTCGGTACAGGGGGAAAAGGTTCCGCAAAAACTTGTCAACCTGGATCATGGCCACGTTCTTGGCGTACTTGGGGCTTTCCAAGATCTTCGGGGCTGTCTTCATTATGGTAGAAATCGGTACCCAGCTCTGGCTCATTGGCTGAAACGTCTCCTTTCATGCAGCGGCCCATCTTACACCCCTCAGAAGCGCCTCGCAAGGTCATCTCATTTCCGAGGGTGCTGCATTCCTCGCGAGAGGTTCTTGACAGGACAGCGCGGACGATGCTACACAGAGAGGATGCCTTGGCGGTGTAGCTCAGTCGGTTAGAGCATGCGGCTCATATCCGCAGTGTCCGGGGTTCAAATCCCTGCACCGCCACCATTCAAGCCCCAGGTATCATACCCTTTTGATGTGGCCAAGGCTACGACCGGCCCTCAGACTAAAAAGCCCGTAAAACCGAGCGAATATTTCCTAGCCGGATATGGTCTACAGCTTTATGTGGGAACAAGCCGTGCATGGCGAGCATTCTTGATGCGCTTCCGTATAGGCTTTGACTCTCTGCCTCGTTGATGGTATTCCATCACGGACCCATGCAAAGCGCGGTGCGTGTCCGAATGGAGTGGCTCTCTTGTGAACCTTCCGCACAGGACTTGGGAACATCAAAAGAACGAAAGATCTGCCAATGGAGCCTCTGCCGACGCCTCTTCCGCCAAAACAGCACGTTACCGTGGTGATACCCACATTCAATGAGGAAAAGACGATCGGGGAGGTGGTACGCGGCGTGCGCGACCATGTGCCTGAAGCCCGTATCCTCGTGATCGACGATGGTTCCTCCGACTCGACCGCGACAGAAGCGAGGAACGCAGGCGCTGACGTGATCTCCCACCCCTTGAACAAAGGAAACGGTGCAGCGGTCAAGACCGCGTTACGCAATATTTCTGGCGGACTGGTGGCGATACTGGATGCAGACAGCCAGCACGATCCTGCCGATGTGCCTGTGCTGCTCGGAAAGCTCGACCGGTACGATCTGGTGGTGGGAGCGCGCTCGTTTACCCATGAGCAAGGAGCGCCCTTGAGAAACGTGGGCAACGTGATCTTGCGTAAGCTGGCCTCATTTCTGTCTGAACAGACCATTCCCGACCTCACCTCGGGTTTGCGCGCATTCCGGCATGAGATAGCGGTGAAGTTTCTGCACGTGTATCCCAACGGATATTCTTTTCCGTCAACCAGCACCATGAGTTTTATCGCAGCGGGGTACAACGTGGCGTTTGTCCCTATTCAGGGACGTCGCCGTCCCGCGGGCACCCAGAGCAAACTGCGTCCGTTCAGAGACGGATTTCGCTTCATCATGCTGATCCTGCGTATCATCACTATGGCCAATCCGAACAAGCTCTTTTTCCCGGTCGGGCTCATCATGGTGCTCGCGGGGGTCGTGCTGACCATACGGAACCTGGTGCTTTTCGGCCAGTTCTCCAGCGGGGTGGTGCTTTTTTTCGCAGGCGGAACCAACATCATCTTTTTCGGCCTGATACTTGACCAGTTCGCTTCCCTCCGGCTACAGGAACGCGAATAGGCGGCTCTCGGAAACACGGTCCCCTCATGTGTGGCATCTGCGGCGTTCTCCTCCTCGATTCTTCCGGTTCACCTGACAGCGGCCTTTTGGAACGCATGAACCGGACCATGGTCCATCGCGGCCCGGACGATGAGGGGTACTTCGCGTCAGGACCTGTAGGCCTGGCCATGCGCCGCCTGAGCATCATCGATCTGCAAAGCGGTAAACAACCCATCAGCAATGAAGATCAGTCCATCTGGATTGTGTTCAACGGGGAAATCTACAATTACCCGGAGCTGAGGCAGGAGCTGCTCGCCAAAGGCCACGTGTTCCGGACCCATTCCGACACGGAGGTGATTGTCCATCTGTACGAAGAGATGGGTAATGAGTGCGTGTGCCGGCTCAATGGTATGTTCGGGTTCGCTCTGTGGGACGGGAACCGACGCACCCTCATCCTTGCCCGCGATCGCCTGGGCATAAAGCCGTTGTTCTACAGTTTTCAGCAAGGCAAGCATCTCCTGTTCGGCAGTGAAATGAAGGCTGTCCTTGCCGCGGGAGTGAGTCGTGAGCCCGACTATCAGGCCTTGTACGATTATGTGTCGTTGATGTACGTGCCCACTCCCGCGACCGCGTTTTCCGCGGTGCGGAAGCTTCCTCCCGCGTGCGTGCTCACCTGCTCCCAGGAAGGCATGAGCATCCACTCGTATTGGGACATCCCCCTGCCATCACAGGGTGATGAGGAACCGGTGAGCAAAGGGTACGAGGAAGAGCTTCTGCATCTCATCGAAACATCCATACGCAGGCACATGATCGCGGACGTGCCCCTTGGTGCGCTCCTCAGCGGTGGGTTGGATTCCACGACCATCGCCGCGGTCATGGCTCGGAGGGTGCAGTCGCCGTTGCAGACCTTTACCGTGGGTTTCACCCAGAAGTCGTACGATGAATCCCCCGAAGCCGCTCTGGTGGCTCATACCCTCGGAACACACCATTTGTCGGAAAAGGTCGCCCCAGGTATGATCGCGTCCATTCCCGATCTTTTGGGTGCATTTGACGAGCCTTTTGCCGACTATTCGGCTATCCCCACCTTTCTTGTCTCAAAGCTCGCGGCCCGGCATGTCAAGGTCGTGCTCACCGGCGACGGAGGTGATGAAGTCTTTGCAGGGTATCAAACGCACGTGGCTCACCGGGTGAGCCGGTTGTTCACCTTGATTCCGCGGTGGATACGCGAGAAGCTCATCAATCCGTTGATCCTGAATATGCCCGTTTCCATGGACCGGATCAGCTTCGATTATATGGCCAAGCGATTTGTCACGGGCGCTGATTTGCCCTTTGAGCAAGGGCATTACTGGTGGAAAGTCATTTTCAACGAACAGGAGAAGCAACGGCTCTTTACGCGCGACTTTCTTCAAACGCCCTTTGAAGACACCTTCAGAATCTTTGACCGACACTTCCAGAAGGCTCGTCACGCGGACCCTTTGAACCAACTGCTGTATGTTGACGCAAAGACCTTTCTCTTGGATGACAACCTGACCAAAGTGGATAGGATGACCATGGCCAATTCCCTGGAGGCGCGCGTGCCGTTGCTGGACCACGAGTTGGTGGAGCGGGTAGCCCTGATGCCCCCCCGTGTCAAATCCGCAGGACTCCAGACCAAGCGCCTGCTGCGAAGAGCCGTAAGAGATCTGCTTCCACGCGAGATCCGCAAGGGCAAGAAAAAGGGCTTTACTCCTCCCCTTCCCTACTGGATCCGGTACGAACTGCGCGGCTTTCTCCAGGAAATGTTCGCAGAAGACCGATTGCGGAACACGGGAATCCTGAACCATGTCTATTGCAAGCAGTTGCTTGACGACCATCTCTGCGGTAAGAAGGACAACAACCGACAGATCTGGACGGTACTGGCCCTGTTGTGTTGGTGGGAGAGCAATCGGCGTTGATGTCCGTTCAATTCAGCCGCACGTAAGAAAAACCGCGGTGTATCCCCGAACAACGGGGACCCAACGCGCTCATAGAGAGGGTGAACGTGATGAAACCCAAAGTCTTGATCATGCGATGTGCAAATTACGATCCCCAAAAAATCGCGGGCATCATCAAGGAGGGGATGGAAGAATGCGGCGTCACCCCAAGGGGTCGTGCTCTGCTCAAACCTAACTGTGTGGCCGCGCACCCGGAGTTGTTTCCGCACGCGTTCACTCGCGCGGAATTCCTCGAGGGCGCGATCATGGCGGTCAAGGCAAAAGCCGGCGAGCTTCGCGACCTCGTGGTGGCCGAGCGATCCGGCATTACCATACCTACAAGGTTTTGTTTCCGCCATGCCGGGTATTACCCGGGTACTGGAACGCCAACAGGTGAAGGGGTGTCATCTGGAAGAGGTGCGACAGGTTCCGGTTCGGCTCACGCACGAAGGTCGTTTGCGCGACGAGATCTTTGTCCCGCAACCGGTCACGGAATGCGACTTCCTCATGAACCTGCCGAAATTCAAGGCGCATCCTTGGACCCGATTGACGCTGGGACTCAAGAACTTCATCGGCCTGCAAGACGACCGCCACAGACTGATCGATCACAACACGTACCTGGAACACAAGATAGCGGACCTTCAAGAGGTCATCCGTCCGGGATTCATCGCGATCGACGCGATCGTGGCAGGTCAGAAAATGATGCTCACGCCAACGCCCTTTTCCATGGGGGCAGTGGTCATGGGTACCAATCCCTGCGCGGTAGACGCGGTCTGTTCTCACATGGTGAACGTGGACCCGCGGGACGTGACGCATTTGCGGTTTGCTTCCGAGCGTGGACTCGGGCCTATCGACCTGGACGACATCGAGGTTTCCGGTGATTTTCCACTGGAAGCGGTTCAAGACCACTGCAAGAATTTTCAATTCTGTCTGGAACGCATCGACACGTATTTCGGTCCTGAGAGCAACCTGAGCTGCACGGTCGGCGACTTCCCGGAAGAACACTCAAGAGACTACTGCTGGGGCGGTTGTCCCGGAGCGCTGCAGGAAGCCATGCACATCTTCCAGGGGTATTATCCTCACGTGCAACAAGAAATGGGAAAAGTGCGGTATGTCGTAGGAAAGGTGGAAGGGCCGCTCCATCTGGCGGACGGCGAAAGGGTCGTCTTTGTTGGTGATTGCACCGAGTGGCGCGGCAAAATTGACGGGAAAGAGGTGATCATCAGCCCCACGTACAAGACCTGTCAGGAGGTCGATGTACGGCGAGCGCGATCCAACGACATGGTCCTGAAGATCGCAGGGTCGTTACTCGAGTGCTTTGCCAACAGATCTTCCCGGTACCTGCACGCGCGAGGGTGCCCGGTGTCCGTAGCCGCCCACATTAACTACATATCGTCACTCGGCAAGATCAAGAACATCAATTTTGACCCACGAAACGTGGTTTCCTGCAACCTCGCGTACGGAAGAATGCGGGTAAGCCGCTTCTGGAACCAGCACTTTTCCTAGAACCCCGGCACACGCGATGCCGCTGAACGACTGCCTGAAGATGCCTACGCCTTCTTAAGTATCACACACGACAAAGGAGGAAGGACCAGATTGAGATATTGCCCGTACCCGTGGAACGCGCCGACCCTCGTGGCTACGAGGCCTGCATTGCCCACGTCGCTCCCTCCATAGAATCGTGAATCAGAATTGAGCACTTCCTGATACAGACCCGACTCAGGCACCCCCACTTGATAGTCCGCTCTGACCACCGGAGTGAAGTTCAGGACACACACGAGGAATCCCTCGGGTCCGCGTCTGAGATATGCAATGACACTGTTCAAGTGGTCGTTGCAATCGATCCACGAAAATCCTTCCGGTTGGTCGTCCCATTTCCACAGAGCCGCATCCGACGTGTACAGCCTTCCCAGGTCCTCCAGGAACCGAGAAGCCTGCCCGTGAACCTCGTGTTGCAAGAGATGCGTCTCAAGTGCTGATTCGTGATTCCACTCATTCCAGGTTGCCAACTCCGAACCCGCTATCAGGAGCTTTTTCCCCGGGTGTGTGTACATATACCCAAAGAGGAGACGCAAGTTGGCGAACTTCTGCCAGTCATCTCCCGGCATCTTTCGCAACAGAGACCCTTTCCCGTACACCACCTCATCGTGAGAGAGCGGAAGGATGAAATTCTCGCTGTACGCGTACATCATGGAGAAGGTGAGGTCATTGTGGTGATAGCTCCTGTGTACCGAGTCCTTGGACATGTACTGGAGTGTATCGTGCATCCAACCCATGTCCCACTTGAAGCCGAAACCGAGCCCGCCGAGGTACGTGGGAGTGGTGACCCCTGTCCACGCGGTGGATTCTTCCGCCACGGTAAAGCAGCCGGGAAACCGACCGTACACCATCGAGTTGAATTCTTGCAGAAATTCTATGGCTTCCAGGTTTTCATTCCCGCCGAATCGATTCGGAATCCATTCGCCATCTTCACGGCTGTAGTCGAGGTACAGCAGGCTCGCCACCGCGTCGACCCTCAAGCCGTCCACGTGATACTTGTCCAGCCAGAACAGCGCGTTGCCCACCAGGAAATTGCGCACCTCGTTGCGGCCGTAATTGAAAATGAGCGTGCCCCAATCGCGATGCTCTCCCTGCCGCGGGTCAGCGTGCTCGGTACAGCGCAGTCCCATCGAACAAACGCAAGCTGAAGTCATCTCGAGGAAAATGCGCAGGGACCCAGTCGAGGATCACGCCTATCCCATGCTGGTGGAGGGTGTCCATGAAATACTTGAAGTCATCCGGAGTGCCGAACCGACTCGTGGGAGCATAGTACCCGGTAACCTGATACCCCCAGGATGCATCGAACGGATGCTCCATGATGGGCATGAGTTCCACATGGGTGAACCCGTACTTCTTCATGTGTTCCACGAGAGGCATGGCCATCTCCCTGTACGTGGCCCAACGATTTCCTTGCTCAGGAAAGCGCAGCCACGAACCGAGATGCACCTCATAGATGTTCATCGGGCTGCCGAAGAGATCCCTCGTGCGCCTCTCTTCCATCCATTGCCCGTCCCCCCACGAATATTTGTCCACGTCCCACACGATGGACGCGGTACCAGGTCTCAATTCGGTTGCAAACGCGTACGGATCCGTTTTGATCCGGAGTTCGTCCGTCGCGGTCTTGATCTCGTATTTGTACAGTTCTCCCGCACACACACCGGGAATGAACAGCTCCCATATGCCGGAACTGCCCATGCTTCTCATGGGAAACAGTCGACCGTCCCAGTTGTTGAAATTGCCTACCACGCTGACTCGTTTCGCATTCGGGGCCCACACAGCGAAAGACACCCCCGAGACTCCCTCCATTTCCCGCGCGTGAGCGCCCAACTTGTCGTACACGTGATAATGCTTGCCCTCACTCACGTAATAGGTGTCCTGGTCGCCCAAGGTAGGAGGAAACCGATAGGGAGTATCACCATCCCAGGTTACCCCCTGAGGGAATGTCAGCGAAATCATATACTTGAAGGGAACAGTTCGGCCCGGCAAGAAACACCAAAAAAGACCCATGGCGTCCGAACCGCGCATGGGTACCCGTTCTGCGTCGAGAATAATTTCTGCATGCACCGCGTCAGGATGAAACACGCGAATGATTGCTCCGGCCTCCCCGTCAATGACCACAGGATGAGCTCCCAGGACGCTGTGAGGGTCGGAATGTTCTGTCGCCACGATGCGCCGAAGATCTTCTGCAGCTATCCCTGAGAGAAGCTCTGTTGAAAACATGCGCCCACCTTTGTGAATGATCTTTGAGAACCGACAATGCCGGCACGGTGCAGGGGAGCACGTCCGGCCTTCAGCGTGCAGTTTCCCTGCCCGTCATGCCGCGTGCACCCTTGTACAGATGAAACCCCGATCACGAATCGAGCTTGTTGTATTCAGGAATATTTTCCGGCTTGACATACAACATGCGAAGGCAGTTCGGACATATCACCAGTTCTTCCTGCTTCAGGACCGTGATCGCAAGCTGAGCCGGTATGGTCATGTGGCAACCCGAACACGAACTGTTGTGCACCTCGGCAAGAGCATTTCCTCTGGCCTTCCTCACCATCTCGTATTTCTTCAGAAAATCCCGATCGATGGATTTGACGAGGGTCTCCTTTTCCTCGTTGAGAGACGCAAGCGCGGTTTCGGCCTCGGTAGAGGTTGACTGGGCTTCGGTCTTTTTTTCCTGCAAGGTCTTCTCGAATGTCTCGTACTCTGTCTGTCTTCTGTCAAGACCTTTCTTCAAGCTCTCAACCTCGGCCATGACTCCCATCAAGGATTCCTCGATTTCCGCCACCACCTTCTTGCCAAGCTTCACTTCTCGCGAGAGAGCGTTGAACTCTTTCTGGTTCTTGATCCCCAGCAAACGTCGCTCCGAGCGCTTGATCTTCTCTTGTTCTGTGGCAAGATCCTGTTCTTTCTTCTTCTGATCTTTTTCCACGACAGTCAATCGCTCCTGAGACTCCGTGATCTCTCTCCTGAGGACCACGAGATTTCTCGCCACTTCCTGGGCTTCCTGCGGCAATCGAGCAAGATCTTGCTCCCAGCGACTTATCTGATTGTCGATCTCTTGGAGTTGCTCAAGAAGCAATAATTGTTCTCTCAAGGGAAAATCCTCCTTACGGGTTGTATATGTCCACGAAGGGTTCCTCCTCCAGATCGCAGCGCACGCACGACACTTCCAGCCCTATTCTGTCGAACTCGCTCTGAAAGCTTCTTATCAAGAGGGGGATCGCGATCTTTTCCAGGCCGTAATGCCCTGCATCGATTACAGGCATGCCGGCCGCTTCTGCCTCACGCGTGGCATGGTACCGCACGTCGCCAGTGATCATTACGTCAGCGCGGTGACGCAATGCATGTTCCAGGTACCCCATCCCGCTGCCTGACACGCAGAAAACGGTTTCAACCGCCCGTTCGGCATCCGAGACGATCCTGACATGAGGAATATTGAGGTCTTGTGCGACCTTGGCGGCAAGGTCCCTCACCCGCATGGGAAAAGGAAGCCTTCCTGTTCTCGCGCACGGCGCGGCAGGAGGCGTGATAATCTCCTGGAGGCCCATCAACCGAGCAAGCTCATCGTTCAGGCCCCCCTCTGCCGCGTCCAGGTTGGTGTGCAAACTCAGAATATCCACCCCCGCCTGCGCGGCGCGCAGTAAGGTGTCTGCCGGGAGGTTGCCGGGAATAAGGTTTCGGATAGGTTCGAGAAGCACAGGGTGATGGGTAAGAAGCAATTGGCAGGAATGGGCCGAGGCAAACGCAACCGTCTGCGGTGTGGGGTCGAGGCTGACAGCTATTGAACGGATCTGCCGCGCCGGCTCCCCTATCTGGATGCCACAGTTGTCCCAGTTTTCCGCAGTGTCGAAGGGAAAGAGCCTATCGGCGATTTCTACGATCTGGGACAAGGTTGGAAAACTCAATGGCCTGTTGTCCTCCACGCGAGACGATTCCTGCCGAGGAAGAGACCTTTTGCCTTGTCTCCTCCTCTGTCCACATTCTCATGGGGTGCCTTGCCCGCGGCGCAGGAACAGATCCTCGTTCCTGGGTGCGAAAAAAAATCACGGGGAGCCTTGAAGGGGTCCCCGTGATTGAGGTGGACGTCAATACGGTAAAGTACAGTGATTTTCATTCCTGATCTCGCGGACAATGGTGGGCCCACCTGGGTTCGAACCAGGGACCGACCGGTTATGAGCCGGGAGCTCTACCAGCTGAGCTATGGGCCCGCTTAATTCATCAATCTTCAATGATAGTCGCAGCCGCAAGACCTGTCAAGCTCGTATCAATTGACCGGGATCGTAACTGAAGAGATTTTTTAGTACCCCCACCAGCGTCGGTACATTTGCTGATAATTCTGCCAGTAACTATTCGGGCCCCCCCGCCCGTAATCCTGCTGACCCCGCATGGCCTCCGTGTACGGCATGCCCGTGTCCTTGCCTTCCACTTCTTTTACCTCAGCGAGCACCACGGTGGCTCTCTCCAGCAGGGCATTTCTCTGTTTCACCAGCTTCTTGGCTTCTTTGTTGCGCGAGTCTTTGGGGTTTCCCGTGCATTTCTGAAGCTGGGCGAATGCGCGCTGTTCCAGATTGATCATCTCTCGGCATTCCTGCCTCTTGCGGTTCAGGAGGTCTTCCTTGGCTTGCAGCGCATCAGAAATCTGCTTGGCTATGGTTCTCCCTGAGTCTGCCTCGTACAAGGGATGCTGCACGATACGCTCCGCGCGGGTCTGCTGGATTGCAGAAAATTCCTTGAGCTTCTGATCGAGTTGCTGATAAATCTGGCCCCACCGGTCTATCGCCGCGGCGCACGCGGCATCGGTACCCTGGGATCGACACGGAGAACCGAGCGCAGCGACGAGGACCAGCACGAAACCCATTGTCAAAGGCAAAGAGAGACCCCCACGGTTGAGTTTCGCGTTCACTTCCAAGGACTCCTTTCTGCTGAATCACGTTGCAACAACATAACTATCCACAATGTCGATTACCTGCAAGCAATATTAAACCATTTTGACATAAATTTCCAGTCAATTAATTATTATTCCTCACGATTATCACATTAACGCCCACCAGAAGTCAGAGGCAGCGGTCCAGCAATACGAGCCTCCCACACTCGAGCTGCCGCGGCCGACGCTCCCCCGAGACGGAGGATCGGCACCGCGTTCCTTTACCCGGTGAATCATCGCTTTGGACGATGGTCATCACCGGTGCGCATTCCGGTCAGTTGTTCCTTTGCTTGTCCGCTACGGTCTGCATAATTGCGGACATGCTTTCGGAAATGGCAAAATTGATGCCACCCCGGTCAAAAGACTCTTGAAGCATTTCCACAAATTCCTCAAAGGCCCCGTCGTGGTTCAGGATTATGTGTGCGTGGGTGGATTCTTGGTCCGTGAATTCCTTGTCAGGATTCTCAGCCACCAATGTCAGCGTCTCTCGCAGCTCTCTCTTATCGCCCCACAGCACGATCACATTATCCAGATAGTCGTTCATTTCCCGGATGTGTTGAATCAATGCTTCCCGACTCATAGTATCCAGTTCCATTGCGTATTCTCCTTGCTCACCCGTATGCGGAAATCCCGCGAAAGGAACGAGCCACCCATTATACGAGCGTCGTGGGATTGGTGATTGAAAGCACGCCAGATTAGGCAGCTTTTTCGGAAATTAATAGCCCAGGGGAAGCTTCTTGATCTCCCGCAGCTCATCCGCATCCAAAGACCGGCTCATTGCTTGTTCCCACCGGAAGAATCTCCGTGACAGGTTTTCGACCCGCGAAGAATCTCCTGAGTCTCGGAAATGAGCTCCCTGTTCTTTTCCTGATAAGCCCTGGTCAGCTCTGCTTCCAGGTGTTTAATCAATTTCCTGGCCTGCTCCGGGGTCTCGAGAAAGAGGGCAGGATCGTACCTACTGCCTCGCCTCTCTCGGGGGTTCCACCGTACCATGATTTCGTTGATATGTTCGCGCAGCATTTGACTTGCAATTCCCTTTGCACATTCGGAAGGCCGCGGTTCAACGGACAAGATCCACACGTACTGCCCTGCCAGAGAACCCGTCCGCTACAACCAAGGCTTGCGTTGCGCCTTCCGCCTTCAGGCGGTCACGCATGTTACACTACCAGACACAGAAATTCAATCGTTGCTTCATGCCGAACAGGTCCTCTGGACATAGCGGGGACGCTGTTGCGGAACGCAATACTTTCGCGTATGCGTGCCACGCTGGGGCGGGCTTCCGCGTTTTTCCCTGCATCCTGGGACCCTCACGCGTGTCATGTCAGGCTTCCCGGACCCAGCCCGTGAGTCGCAGATCGTGGCGACAGGTTTCATTGATTGTCACCACGGGCCGGTTTCGCCACATGCTCCTCTCGGCCCGCAGACTCATGCCCACCAGGCCGTCCTCAAAAGCGATCATTATTGAGCTTAATGCCGGTTTCCGCAAAAGCAAGCAAGACCGGTCCCGCGTCCTGTGCCCACAGCGCGCCCCGACTGCGTTCCGCGGTGAAGGACCTGATTTCTCGCCAAAGGGGTTTCCCGGTCTGACGGGAATTGCTATACTCCCTTTGCCTCGGGACCGAGGAAACCCTGTGGGCCTTTCGAAAAAGCGTGCGGCGGCGGAAAGATGGGTCTCCACGACATACCAAGCGAGAGAGACTGTTTCGGGCTCCTGGAAAAGTACCAGACTCCACATCACATCGTGATGCATTCCAGGAAGGTCTGGGAAGTGGCGCAGGTGCTGGCAGAAGGACTGCGGGTGAAGGATATTCCGCTGGACATGGCCCTGGTCCGAGCCTCCTGCCTCCTACACGACATTGGCAAGTATCCATGCATCCTGGATGGAAGCGGCTATCACGATATCAGGGGGGAACAGATCCTTCAGCAGGAAGGTTTCCCCGCGGTGGCGCGCATTGTGGTGCAACACGTGATCCTCAGGGCTGACCCCGAGGATGGTCTCCGGGAGGAACACGTCCTTTTCTATGCGGACAAACGCGTGGTGCATGACCAATTGGTCAGTTTGGATCGGAGATTTGAGTACCTCGAGGAAACGTACGGCAAGACATCAGGAGCAGTCAAAGGATTGCTGGCCATGAAGGACCAAACCGTACGACTGGAGCAGACGATTTTCGTTCACCTTGATTTCGCACCTGCGGAAATGAAGGCCATGCTCGCACGAACCAAGAGCCTCTGAAACGACTCCCCTGGGAAGTTGGCGGATTTTCAGGCAAAGCCTGTTCCTTGTTGCCCGGTTCATGCGTGTTCAACTTGACTTCTTGAAAATTGGTTCTATGCTCCGGAAGGGCCTCCCGGCCGGCACCATACGTCACCCGGCTGCAGTGGGGCTTGAATTTGAGAGGAACATCTGCTATTATCTGGCGGTTCCTTTAGTTTTCTGATGTGATTGTTTTGATCGCTGTCGCGATTGAGGATTCACAAGGTTGATGTTTATTCTGCATCATTGGGGGGAAAAAGTGGTGGTGGGAGCCATCACTCATAGTGCGGAACCGTCCCGACGCGCATAGCGCGGCACGGGGCCTGGCGTCAGGCAAAGCTTGACCTGTCATACTTACGATAGGTTACCAAATTTATTAGGGTATGAGACGGTGTGACATGACGAATACTTTGGTGAGGCTGCTGATTGTTTCTGGTGAGTTTCACGCTCTTATGCGCAACAGAATCTCTGGCAGGGCCCAAAAAGGCCCCCTTTCAGAGGCACGCGAAGATCAACACCCTTCCGGAAAACGTCCGATCGGACGATGCGATCCCTGAGGAAGTGGTCGTGCCGAAGTGGCTCGATCAATTGCTTGCTCGTACAATCCCCGACGAGGGAACTGACAAACTCCAGAAGGAATTCGAATCTACGGTTGCGACTCCCGAACCCGAGGCAACTGCTGAACCAAACGACCCATTTTTTCCCAGGCCTGCGGACATTCCGCCTCTGTATACCTCGCCGGTTCTCGAGGGAGAAGGACACTGGACTACCAAGGACTTGCCTGTAGGTCGGGATGGAATGCCGCTCTTTTACAAGACCGTGTACAGGCCCAGTGCGGAATTTCCTAATGCAGTGGTGTACATGGCGATCTTCGACATGAAGCGCCTGAAGCCGAGGTTCTTCCTCGGAGAGACCGAGCCCGGCATCTATCTGGTTTCGCACTCTGCGGAACACGAGGATCTGTCCAAGATCGTCGCGATCACCAACGCGATGTGGATGCAACAGCACGCCAGAGGAGCGGGCGCGATCTTCAGGGGTCAAGTTGTCTATCCCATGGTCCCGGGAATGGCCACTCTGGTTATTTATCAGGATGACTCAGTGGACATCGTCGAGTGGAGTGACGACATCCCCATTCGGCTCGTCAAAGACGCGAGACAGTTGCGCCACCTAATCGTCAAAGACTCCATGGTCGTGGAAAAGGTGTGTAAGAACGGCAAGGTAATGGACTCGGAAATCGGCCTGGGCGGATTCCTGGTGGATGACAGCGGCAGAAGCACCATGTCCAGCAAGTTCTGGTTCCTTGCCAATCGGACCGCGTTCGGCATCCGGGAAGATGGAAACCTCGTGTTCGCAATGGGCCATCACGTGGGCACCAAGGACCTCGCCAAGGCGCTCGTGCTTGCCGGCTGTAAGAGAGCAATTCATGGGGATGCCAACAAGCATAACACGGTCTGTAACTTCTATTTCAGAAACGAGCGGGACAAAATCGTCAAACGGGACAGACTCTCTCCGGAACAACTCCAGTACACCTTGACGCGATATGACCAGGGGTACAGCAAGGACTTCTTCGCGTTTTACGAGAAGTAGCACCTCGAACCCCGTCGGTCAGTGGGGCATATTCCTCACACCGCGGCAACGAGAAGTCCGAGGGACAGACCATCCCAACCGGCGCCACGAAGAATCAAAGCGTTTTCTCCCTCGTACGCTCGGGGGGCGGACTTTCACGGAGAGCTTTTTCCTCGCAGCCGGAGCTGAAAGTCGTCGGAATTCAGGCCTCGCTCCACATTTCGGAAACCCATTGCCATATACCACTGCCACACATGGAGCCTCCATTGACCCAAGCAGGAACCGCAGCAATCATCAGCCTCCTGATCCCGGGCGGTGGCCAGATCTACAATGGTGACTTCCTCAGAGGCGTCTTTTGGCTGGTCGTCACACCGGGGCTTTGGTTGGGAACCGGTGGGACCCTGGGCTGGGTTTTTCATCTTATCGCCGCGTTCACCGCGTATCGCCGCGGGACAAGGTACATGAGCGGCGAGCTGCCCACGTAAGAGCCGACGCAGGAGCGGTCACGCGGTCCTTGCGACACGGGGCCTGCCGTGAGCACTTTTGGCTCCTTTTCCGCTCCATCAGGTCATTCCGTAAACGTGCGAACCCGTGAAACCGCAGGAACGTTCTTACCGTGACTTTTCTTTGTCGTAAAACCACCGTATACTCCAGAAGAGAACCTTCACGAACTCTCGCGTAACGGAGCCAGAAGTGCGCAACAAAAAGCCCCGTATCATCATATTTTCCGGAAAAGGCGGAGTCGGCAAGACCACCATCGCAGCAGCCACGGCATTGCGATGTGCGGAACAAGGGCTCAAGACCATTGTGATATCCGTTGACCTCGCGCATAGCCTGTCAGACGGATTCAACCTGGACATTGACCTCCATGACCGCAATCTCGGCAAACCCAGACCTGTGAGAGAGAACCTGTGGCTTCAGGAAGTCGAAATCCAGGAAGAGCTGGAGAACCACTGGGGAGAAGTCTCCAAGTACCTCGCGGCTTTGCTCGGTTCCAGCGGAATGACCGAGGTGCTCGCGGATGAACTGGCGATCATACCCGGAATGGAAGACGTCATCAGCCTGCTCTATATCAATCAGTACGACAGGGAAAGAACCTACGACGTCATCGTAATCGACTGCGCGCCCACCGGCGAATCGCTGCGTTTTATTAGCATGCCGTCGACCCTGGAATGGTACATCAC
Organism: uncultured delta proteobacterium; assembly: GCA_963760985.1. Taxonomy (GTDB): domain Bacteria; phylum Desulfobacterota; class Desulfomonilia; order Desulfomonilales; family Desulfomonilaceae; genus JACRDG01. The sequence continues at coordinate 115,651 of CAVXFM010000013.1, forward strand.
CCGGATCTTCAGTCTTGAGCGGAGTCTCATGAAGATGGCGAGACCCATTGCCAAGCGGCTCACGGATATTCCGATTCCTGAAGACTCCTATTTTGCCTCGCTCAAGGACCTCTTTGTGAAGCTGGAAGGAGTAGATCAGGTCCTGTTGGATCGGGAGGTCACGTCGGTGCGCCTGGTGACGAACGCGGAAAAGATGGTGGTCCGAGAAACCCAACGCGCGTTCATGTATTTTTGTCTGTACGGACTCGTGGTCGACGCGGTCATCGTAAACAGGCTTTTTCCAGAAACCCTGCAAGACGATTACTTTGCCGATTGGTTGTCGACACAGCGCAAAACCCTGAACCAGATTGGTGAAATTTTCGATCCCATCCCTGTCAGGAAGGTCAACATTCTCAGAGACGAGGTGGTGGGTCTGGAGAGACTTTCCGAAGTAGCGACCCTGGTGTACGGAGACGCGGACCCTTCGCAGTCGTTTCATCAGGATACGTTCTACGAGATCGAACAGCGTGACGGAGACTACATCCTCAAGATGAAGCTTCCCTTTGTCACGAAAGAGTACGTGGATTTGTTCAAGGAAGAGGGAGATCTTGTGGTGCGCATCGGTTCCTTCAAACGACACGTATTCCTGCCGAGGGCGTTGCTCCATCGAAAGCCTTCCAGAGCAGCACTGGCAGACAATGTGCTCTCCATCACTTTTTCTCAATTACCGTAATTGGAGGCGCAAATATGAACGCGTTATGGTTTATGGCCAGAGTAGCGGGCGCGGCTTTTATTGCTGCTGCGGGCGTCAACGTGTTGATGAAGCAACTGGGGCCGAAATCGTCGGACCTCGTGGCAGGCACGATTCATTTCCGCAAGGGGATGGAGGAGTTCCAGAAAGGCTTTTCCACGATAGTCTTCGGCACAGAGGAAACCTCTCCGGAAAAAGCAAAAGAGGAGCGGGAATCACGAAGAATCGTGATCGAGTAATCAGCCGTTGTCCATGAGTTCCCCGGTGTGATTGAGAGGTCAAGGCTGTTCGCGCTCAGGGCCGATCAAGGCCAGCCCGCGAGTAAGGAGGGCTGCTTCAGATCCACCCGTGGGCTCTGTACCAGTCCGCTGTCTTTGCCACTCCCCGATCCAGAGGCGTGACAGGTCGCCATTTCAGTTCGCGGAATGCCTTTTCCGGAGAGCAGACCCACGCAATCTGCTTCATTTCGTCCAGTTTCTCCGACCTGAACAATCGGGGGATACCACTCAGCTTGCCGGCCATATCGCCAGCCAGGGCAGCCAGCCGCATGGCTCCCAGCGGGATCGGCAGCGCCCACGCACGAAATCCCATAACTCGGGCCACGGCAAGGGCAAACTCTCTCCAAACCACCGGTTCCGGGTTTGCGAGAAAGTAGGTCTGCCCGACCGATTCAGAAGCAAGTGCCGCAGCGAGAATCCCGTCCACAAGATCTTCCACGTACACCACGCTCACCAACCGGTCCGGTCCGGCTAAACAAGGGGCCAACCGGTCCCGCGCGCATTTGAACACGCCAAGCACATCCCTGTCTCGCGGTCCGAAGACCGTGGGAGGTCGCACGATGGTAATAGGTACACACGTGGAGAACGAACGCGTGACCTTTTCCGCCTCCAGTTTCGACCTGCCGTACAGCGATACGGGCGATTCCGGATCTGTTTCGGTCACCGGCGCCCCCCCTGTGTGCGATGGCCCGGCCGCGGCCTGAGAGCTGACCAAAACGAACCTCGTCACGGGACTCGTTTCCTGCTGGATGGCACACAGCTCCAGCAATAATCGGGTGAGTTCCACGTTGGACAGCGCGGTACGATTCGTAGTCAATGCCACGCGTGGCTCCTGCCATGTGAATCACCACGTCCACATGTGTGGGGCCGCTCATTTCTTCTTTGAGGTTTTCCGGCAGGACTGTGCGGACAGGAATCCCTTGAAGATGCCTCAGGGCTGCAAGGTTTCTTACCGGGCATACCACTTCACATCCTTTGCGCAGCAGCAATTCCACCATGTGGCTGCCAATGAAACCTGTAGCTCCGGTAACCAGAATTTTCATGACCAACCTTCATTCGTGAGGGGAACGCACCACCGCAGCCCCGCGTCCGGCCCGATCTCTGTACGCCGCTCTCGTGCCTTGAGCATGGCAGTGATCCCTCAAGGGGTGGAGCTAACCCTCACTCGCAATAATTTCAAGAGCCTGTGTCTTTCTCCGGGCTTCTCACGCGCAAGAGCAACTCGGGCGAGATTCCCCACAGGTACCCCAGTATGATAACCTGATTTCGGGCGCTTGTCTGCCAGATACCGGATCGATTCCATCGCCGGCTCGATGTCTGTGCTGCCGCATGCGCAATTCCCACGCGACCGCGTCGTCGCACCTGTCGCACGAACTCGAAATCCTCCATGACCGGAAGCTCGGGAAATCCGCCTATTTCCCGTAACAGATGCGCTCGCACAAACAACCCTTGGTCACCATAAGGCATCTGAAGCCAGGTGGCGCGAAAATTCGCAAGCCACTCGATGATCCTGAAGCCCCACGCGTGGCTGTCTGTGCGAAATCGGAAGGCTCCGCCCGATACGTCCGGATAAGACAGTTCTCTCCGCACGTAGTCAGCCCAGTGAGCGGGCAGACGAGTGTCCGCGTGTAAGAACAGAAGGATATCTCCGGTCGCCTCGGCAGCCCCGCTATTCATCTGGGTCCCACGGCCTTTTGGGCCTCGGATCGTTTTTGCCCCGAGGGATTGTGCCACGGGTAGGGTTTCGTCGACGCTTCCTCCGTCAACGACGATAATCTCCACCTCGTCCGATCGTCCGATGCTGGCGAGAGCACCGGGAAGCGTCTCCGCCTCATTGAGCGCGGGTATGATTACCGATATGCTGTCACGGTGCCCGCGAAGCGGGCGTGTGACCACGCGGGGCAAAAGCGAGGAGATCCCGGTGAACTCTCCTTTCGTCCCCGTGCTAATCTCCCCACCCTGTTCAGCACGTGGGGGGCCCGGGGGCTCTGGGGGAGCAGCGCCTGATGCAGCGTGAGCGCCTTCATCCAAGTCTTTGGCACTTTCCCACACGGTGAGATCTTCGGGACGGTCCACGTCGCTGAGCTTCGTCAACGCAAATGCGGAAAGATTCATGCTTCTCGCGATATCCAGGGTTTGCTGCAGCACGTCGGAGGTTCCCCACGTCAGGCCTGAAAACAGCGACGGATGACTCTGTTTCATCCCTACCAGATAATACCCGCCGTCAACTGCAGGCCCAAAGACCACATCGTGGTGAAGAAGCGCATCCAGACCTTGCGCCAACAGGCTACAGCTGATGCCAGGACAGTCGCTCCCTATGAGCAGGACACGCGTGGAGCCCTGAGCGAACGCGTCCTGAAACGCGAGGGTCATGCGCTCACCCAGATCACTGCCGCGTTGCTCGCGGTACTCAATGTCGTGGCCAAGCCATCGGCTCATCTCTATCAGGCTTCCGCCGAGGTATCTGACTTCCAGTGTGACGTGACGCCGGCGCTGGAGGTCCCGAACTCTCTTTATGATGTGTTCTGACATGAGCTGCTGCAACGCGGCAGCGCCCTGCTTTCCCAGGATCGGCGCAAGCCGGGTCTTGACCATGCCAGGCTCGGGGTAGCGAGTGAACACAATGATCCGTTCCGCGGATGACTGGCCTTTCGACTCCGGCATAAGACCTAAGGCCGCTTTGAATATGGTAAAAAGGATCTTGGTACCCGCTCCTATCACCCCTTTTATCGTTCCAGAGACCTTGGACTTGCCTATGCGCAGGCGGTACGACACGGGAACCTCGAGCGCCCTGAGCCCTTCCCTCGCGGCCTTGATTTGCATTTCCACGGTCCAACCATAGTCGAGAATCGCGCATGTGAAGACGGTTGAGCGCGTAAAAGCTGATTGCACGGAACGGCCCCAGATCGGTAAAATGAACCTTCCAGAGCTGCCTCATCAGAAGGCATGCGAGCCAATTACCGAAACGGGCCTGCGGCGTGAGCGCACCGGCTTTCCGATTCCCTCTCACGCGAGAACCGATCACCATGTCGGCCTTGTCCCCTGCGATGGGGTCTACCAGAGCCGCGGACTCTTCGGGATAGTCACTGTAATCGCCATCCATAAACAAGACGATGTCAGGATCCTTGAGCTGCGCGATGCCAGCCAGGCATGCCGCGCCGTCCCCGCGGTGAGGCTCGCTGATAACATAGGCTCCGTGCTCCCTCGCAATTGCCGCGGTGCAGTCTGTCGAGCCGTTGTCCGCGACTACCACCTCGTCAACCCACTCGGGGATAGCAGACAGCACTTTGCCGATTGACTTTTCTTCATTGAGCGCGGGGATTACCGCGCCGACCCTTAACCCGTTTCTCATTCCCTGTTGGTCCTCTGACAGACTTCTGTGGCGAGGCAACGTGACTTGCAGCGTCCTCTCCTCGCTATTCCTATGAAAATGCATTTTCGGGGGAAGGCCCTTCTTGAAAGAAGGGCCTTCCCCCGAACCCCCATCCCCAAGAACTTCAAGCACTTGCCAGCTCCCGCTTGTCACGGGACTGGGTGCCATTTTCATAGTTCGTTGTGCCCCTCCAGGTCATGGGAGTTCACAAAGGTTCGACCGAATGTTCGTGCTTCTGAAAGGTGGGGGAGGCTTCCTAGAAGAAAGATCGGACGGCCCTGTGTCCCTCAAAAAAAAAGGAGGAACCTCCCGACACCCAAAAAGAATCACACGGACAGAACTGCCCGCAACCAGTATATGCTCGGAACCATGACCCGACGATCACCATAAAGGATGAAAGTGGTTTCTCCGTCGCCACCTCAGGCATCCCGTTCTCCTGTGCGGCGCATGAAGCTGAAGGGTATAACATAGAGTGCGGCAATGGTGAGGAGTTTTGAAAACCAATCGTGACCGCGAACGGCAGGCAGAGGAGCCTCTGCGTTCCCCCGGTAGGAGAGTTCTTCCGACGCTCTTTGCTTTCTGTCCGCCGGTCTCCCGTAAATATGTGCCGCGACGTTTCCTGGCAAGAGAATCCGCTTGAGAGAAACACCAGGTTCCCGATATGTTTCGCGGTTTGTATGAGTGTGCGAAAGGAGACTTTATCGGCGAGTGGATAGCCGGCGAACTCGCACAGGTCCCATGGGGGTCAGGTTGAACCCTTTGGCGACCTCTACGTCCCCCACTTCTGACGGTGCGAAATGCACATAGGGGTTGTAAAACTGCGAGCCGACCTTGACTTCCAAATGAAGGTGCGGGCTGGTGGTTCGACCGGTGTTGCCTACCAAAGCGATCTTCTGTCCCTTACGCACCTTCTGTCCCCGCTTCACCAGGATCCGGCTCAGGTGCGCATAATGGGTGAACACGTCACGGCCGTGGTCGATCAGAACCGTCTGGCCGTAACTACGGTATCCCTTTCTCGTTCCCGTAACGACCACGCAGCCATCAGCACAGGCTAACACTGGTTCACCTTTGCAGGCAGCAATATCCAGACCGCTGTGAAAAATGCCCCGGCGAAAGCCGAATGGCGAGGAAAGTATGCCTGATTTCACGGGAAAAATGAGATCCGGTACGCGAGGGTTCCGTTTACCACCGAAAATCTCGGCCACCTTGGACCTGATTTGCGCCTTGCCTGATGAGCTCATGGCACAAAGCGAGGCAGGAGTAACCGCGCACAATTCCGCTTCTGGAGGGACATCACCCAATGCAACCGGCTGAGCCCTCACCGCGGAACGCGCGTGAGCCAAGTGCGCGTCGCACGAGGCAGAATCCTTCTTGCTCAGCATTGAGGTAGAGGAACAGGACGCGATGAACAACAGAAGAAAGACCCCTACCCATCTCCCTACAGAAGTCATTTTTTCACCATGACAGGCTATGCAAACGTCGACGGTTGGTTATCCCATTTTCAAGACTCTGTCAACGATTAAGAGCGGTAAAATACCCTTTTGGGATGGGATCTCGCTTTCCGGCTCGCGTGAAACGCGGCACATATGCGGTGCGCCGGCCCTTGTACAAGAAAATGGGGCTCCAGGGGGGACCTTTTTGCAACCTTGGTTCCGCCGGGAGCCCCATGTCAAAGACTCTCACACGATAGGGCAAAGTGTGCGCGTAGCGTCAAGCTGGCCGGGTGACTCACCGCTGCCCTTGATTTACTTCAAAACCGGCATTCTACAGCCGGTCTGGTCAACAGGAGGCGTGATGTCCTCACCGGGGAATATTTTCATCGGTTTGAGGATCCGGCATCTCACCTTGGGGTCGTACTTGCTTGCCACTCCCCAGCATCCGTCGATAACCGCCTGATGATCCCCTGGTCGGATGGTAACATGCCCCACAGGCAGGTCAAGCGTCAGCCCCTCCAGCGCCTTGATCACAGCTTTCTTGTCAGTGGTTCCCGCTTTCTGCACTGCAGCGGCGTACACTTTCACCCCCGCGTACGCGCCATGAGCGTTGTAGTCGGGCCAGAAACTTGTATCGTTTCTTATACTGCGCCACAAATCGTAGGTTCGCCGGGGTGGAATTGGCCTCAAACCAATAGAGACCGCTTAGCCAGACGCCTTTGGGCAGCGCAAGTCCCAGACCCAGCATCACTTCTGCCGAATATGCGAGGTTCATGAGAACCGTGCGTTCTTTGGTGAAAAAGCCTTTTTCGTTCCCTTGATGAATAAAGTCGATAAGATTGCCGCCATACAGGGACACGAGCACAGCGTCCGCGTCCGATTTCATGATTTTGTCAATGGCCGGGGTAAAATCAGAGGCAGTGACGGGGATGTAGCAGATTTCCGATTTGGACGCGAACGCAACGTCCGGTCGCTTTTCTTTGAGGTACCGCTGAAAATATTCCCAACACTGGTACCCGAAGAGATAATCCGGACCGATAGTGGTCCATTTCTTGTTCTCCATCCCGGCAGCCAGTATAGATGCGCCTTTGATATTCTGAGGCCCATCCATGGAAATCCGAAACGTGTAGGGATTACAAATCTTCCCTGTCACGTCCGGAGTCATGGCAAGAGTGATAATCAGAGGGGTCTCCAAGGAATTCATTACCGGCGCGACCGCAGATGCCACCCCGCTGGAAACGATCCCCAGCACGATATCAACTTGGTGTTCTCTGACGAGTTTGGTGACCGCCTTGACCCCCACGTCCGGCTTGAGTTTCGTGTCCGCAAAGAAGCCTTCGAGTTTTCGGCCATTGATGCCACCGGCCTGGTTGATTTCATCCATGGCCATCTGTGCGCCTTGTTTGGCTCCGTAGCCGTAGTGCGCCAGTCTCCCCGAAAAGACGTACACGAACCCCAGACGAATCGTTGGCTGGGACATTGAGGTTGAGGGCTCAAGGAATGTGAACACAAGGACGAGCGCCGCGGCGGCGAGCACATACACGTTTCTCATGACCGAGTTCCCCCTATCGATGTAGTGGCAGGTGTCCTGAGTTGAAGAAAAAGAGCCGGTCGCTCCCTTCACATTTCTCAACCGCACGGAAAATGAAGGAGAATGCGCCTTGGTTTCGCCGGTTTGGACTCCCCGGGGCCTCATGAACCCTTGAACCCGGCCAATGCCGGTTCCTACGTCGAGACAGTAGCACTGGAGCCCCATTTTTGCAAGAAACTGTTTCATCAAAAACTCACCCTTTTCTCATGGTTTCAGGCCGCGTACAGACGAACGCTTTGCGGTTCGGGCCGCGTTGAAGCGCTCGCACAAATCTGTTATAAATTACGGACGCTCAGCATGCTTTGACACACCCGGGGGAAGTCGCCGTGGCCGCTCGGAAACCGATCATCAATCCCAAAGAGGCCGTACAGTTCATAAGAATGGGGATATCTGACGAGGGTCTGATGCAGAAGTACGGCATCACTGCCAGAGGCTTGGAGAGTCTCTTCAAGAAGCTCGTTCGGGCAGGGGAACTTGAGAGATTCGAACTGGATCAACGAACGGAGTTGTGCGAAAGGAGCCAGTCTGTCGTGCTGGCCGCCACCGCGGAGTCCGCAACACCGAAAATCCAAATCGGTTTGGCTGAGGCCGTTCAGGCAGTCAAGTCGGGTGCGAGCGATCTCGATCTCATGCGGAGGTTTTCTCTCTCTGCGAAGGGTGTTGACAAGCTTTTCAAGAAACTGATTCTCGCCGGAGCACTCGATGAGGAGGAGCTTGAACAGAGGGCTCAAACGTCCCAGATGTTCCAGGTAGTGGAACTTGACGAACTGCCGGAGCCGGTCGTGCCCAAGCCACGGGTCAAAGCCGCAGACGCGGTGAGGGACATCAGGGACGAACTCAGCGACGCAGCCCTGATGGAAAAATACGGCCTCTCTTCAAAAGGTCTGGAAAGCCTTTTCCGGAAGCTGGTCAAAGCCGGCGAGATTATGCGAGCCGAGCTGGATCAACGGCTCCTCGACACCCAGAGTTCCCATTATGTAGATCTGGACGAACCTGCACGGCCGAATTCAGCCAAATGCCGCATCAGCGCTGCTGAGGCATTACGTGATATCAGGTCGGGCATGAACGACGCGGCCCTCATGAAGAAATATGCCGTGTCTATCCGAGGCCTCGACAGTCTGTTCAAGAAACTCGTTCTTTCCGGCAAGATCGAGCAAACTGAACTGGACCGACGCACGTTTGTCTCCCAACAGTCCCACTTTGTGGATCTGGAAGGACGGCCGGAACCGACCGCTCCCAGAGTCCGAGTCAAGGCATCGGAACTCGCCTCGTGCATCCGGAGCGGCATGGACGACGCCGCGCTCATGGAAAGATTCAACTTGTCCACGAGGGGCCTGGGAGGCCTCTTTAGAAAACTGGCGGCAGCGGGAAAGGTCAGCGGGGCCGAACTCGATGCAAGAAAGAATCCGCGCAATGGGGCGGACCTTTCTCTCGAGCAAGACTCCAATGGATCGTATGCGGCGAGACACCTCCCGGACGAAGAAGAAGGAGAGTTCGAGCTGGAATCGCCGACCACTCAGGGACAGCTCAGCCTCCTGTGGCAAGAGCGCAGGACCGGACTGCTCGCCGGGGGTATGGTGATCGCCTTGGTTACTCGCAGCCTTGGTGTTGGACTCTTATTGCCTCTTGGGCAATCGGTTCCATCTATGGACTCACACGCGCATGTGCCCCAATCAGTTGTCCGCAGAGGATTTCGAAAGACAAGTGACCGAACTCACGGCTATATTGGATGACATCAGCCACAATCCCTATCACAAAGCTACCCTTGAAGGGATACCCGATGCGGGGAATTTGCAGGACTGCTTGGAGGCCTGCAGGAGAGATCATCGTTCCCAGGAGCCGACAGACCGAGGTTTGCTCCTCAACTGCCGCATGGAATGCATGGCCAAGCACGGTAAGGCCATCAAAGCTATTCGCAAGCGCTACTACGGGGATGGTGCCTTTGACTGACCCACTCCTACTTGGCCATCTGTAGCATAGGTACGCACATTCCGCACAACCTTCAGTCTCACCGAGTTTCAGGGTCAATGAACCAAAGGGTGAGATCATCAGCATGTGTGGCCGAAGAAACCACCCCGTGAAACGATAGCCCGGCAAGATCATTTTCCACTATGTGCGGCGTACCACATTGTCATCCTAGACCCAATAGCACATAATGGGGCCATGAACGTGACAATTACCGCCAATTTGGTTTAGGTTTCTCAGCAGTATGGACAAGAGGCCGAACTACGTCTCCATGACCATCTCTCCCTCGGCAGACGGGATAGGACCTTCCGATAAAATGATCGAGGCGCTGTCCCGCTGGTTGAAACGGCCGAGCTCTGCAATTCGAGATACCCTGGAAACGAGGAAAATCCGGATCGCCAAGGTGGAGCTCACCACCGACCTGGAAAAAATCATTGCCGCGTTGCAAAAGAACGGCCTTCATGTGGTCGTCGGAGCGTACAAAGATGGCTCCACTGCAAGGACACGGTTCGAAACGACGTTAGGGACCACGGGAAGGCTGTTCACCCCCATGTCAGGGGGTGACACACAAACCGACTGGAAAAAGGGAGAGGTCATCGAAGGCCTCTATGAGGTTCTCGGTTCCGCGACGGGAGGGATGGGAAAGGTTTATTTCGTTTTTCACCGTTTGTGGAAAATGATGCTTGCCATCAAGACTCCCTTGGCGATGTACGTTACTAACGAAGCTCGTCTGCGGAGATTCATGCGGGAAGCGGAATTGTGGGTGAATCTGGGACTGCATCCCAATATTGCGACGTGTTACTACACGCGTGTCATCGAGGGTCTTCCCAGGCTTTTTATCGAATACGTCGACGGCGGCACTCTGGAAGAATGGCATGAGAAAAAGCGGCTCCAGGACTTGCGCACCGTTGCGGATCTCATGCTTCAGTTCAGCCATGGAATGATGTACGCGGAGGCAAAGGGAATCATCCACAGGGACATCAAACCGGCCAACTGCTTGATAGGCCGGAACAAGATGCTCAAGGTTACTGATTTTGGACTTGTCAAACGCGTGGTTGACCCCTTGAGTGGCTCCATGGACGATGCTACGCTCACGGACAGGACCGGCAGCTCTGCACACGATGATGGGCTCACTCTGTTCGAGGGCGGCGTGGTAGGCTCCCCGTGGTACATGGCGCCGGAACGCTTCAAGGAACACGCTTCGGAAGATATTCGTTCCGACGTGTACTCTTTCGGCGTCATGCTCTACGAAATTGTCCTCGGCGAGATGCCGTTCAGTTTTCCCAAAGGTTTTTCCCTCCCCTCCCTGGTGAGAAGCCATTTCCGCGTGAAGCCCGTGGACCCCCTTTCTTTAAACCGAGACCTTCCGCGATCGCTGGTGCACATTATTATGACCTGTCTGGAAAAGAAACCGGAAAACCGGTTCCAGTCCTTCGCCGAGGTTTGTGAGTCTTTCGAATTGCTCATCCGTGGGCTTCCGCCGGGCAAAGAGCCACGCACGCGTCCCAATCTGGTCGCCTTGAAGGCCGATTCGCTCAACAATCAGGCGGTTTCGCTGCTCGACCTGGGGCGCGAGCACGAAGCCATGGTGCTTCTCGAGGAGGCCTATTCGGCAAATACCGAGCATCTGGAGGCTGTGTACCATCTGCACACGCGGCGCTGGCAGGCAGGTGAGATTTCAGACCGTCAGGTGCTCGACCGGATGGAGTCTCTTAGGATCGAAGTACGGGAAACCGCTGACTTCGCCCACCTCTCGGGCCTCGTGGCACTGCAACGAGGAGACCCGACGCGAGCGGTCCCGTTGTTGGAGAAAGCGGCCAGGGGGAGTTCGTATTATGAGGATAGGTGGAGGGCACATGGGCACGATCCTCGCACTTTTGTAAAATCCCTGGGGTTATCTCCCATCGGAGAGTGTGCTTCCTTTGCAGGGCACATAAAGAACGTCCGGTCCATAGGTTTTGCCCCTGGGTCCAAGCGGGCATTTTCTGTAGGCGCAGATCGCTCAATCCGTATCTGGGATGTGCAGAGCGGTCGGTGCCTGAAGAACCTTCGTACGTTCGCGTTCGTTCCTGTCGCGGGCGCGTTCTCACCTGACGGAACCCTCTCTGCCACCGCGTACCGGGGATGTGTTCAAGACCCTGGATCTGTGGGACCTCAATCGGGCAGCGCTTCGGTTCAGGTCACAAGGAATGGGCGTGTTTGGCGTATGCTTTTCCCTGGACTCCAGGTACGCTGCCGCGTTTGGATTGGGGGGTCGCATTCGGGTGCTGGAAACCGCGTCAGGGAAAGTCGTTGCCGAGTTTCAGGACGCAGCCAGGAAAATATCCGCGTTGGCATTTCTCCGTGACGGCCGATCACTCGTCGTTGGTCGGGAAGACGGTAGCCTGAGCGTCCTCAAATGGCCATCCGGAGAGGAAGTCATGCGCATTGCAGCTCATCGCGAGACGATCTGTCACATTGAGGCAGACCCCTCGGCTCGGAGAATGGCGACTGTCAGTGCGGACGAGACCGTGCGTCTCTGGGACGTGGCCTCAGGTCACGAAATTCGCCGCTTTGGCGGTCACCACGGTGCGGTGACCCATACGCGTTTCACCCCTGACGGGGCGTACATAATCTCCGTGTCTTCCGATCAGACCATGAAGACCTGGGACACGTCCACGGGAAGATGTTACCGGACGATGAGTATAACCCAGGAAGAATTGACCTGCTGCGCGATCTCTTCGGACGGAAGGCAGATTCTCACAGGGGGCGCCAAAGGATCGGTACGGTTGTGGTCTTTGGATACGCGCTGGTTTGGCGCGAATTTCTTGGAACCCGCGGTGTGCCGGCCAAAGACCTTCGACGAATTGGCAAGTCTCTATGACGCGTTCAAACAGGCAGTGAACGACTTCCGGTCTGCCTGGCAAGATTCGGACAAGTCGAGGGCCCTGGAGACCTTCGACCGGTTGCGCGATATGCCGGGCTTTTGCTGGTCTTCCGAGTCTCTTGCCCTTCGCAACCTGTTGGCAGGAGAGACACGGCGAGGCCGCCTGAAATCCTCCGCTTTTGTGCGCTCCCTTCAAGGGCAGCGCGACGCGGTGACCTGCCTGGCACCAAGCGCTGACAGCCTCAAACTCCTTACAGGGAGTCTCGATGGTGCGGCAATGCTCTGGGACGTGGCCACCGGTCGGCCTGTAAAGCGTTTTGAAACGGGCAACCCCATCAAAGAAGCCTCCTTCATCCCCCGTTCGCGTCGCATTTTGACCTTGACCGAAGACGCGACATTGAGAATTTGGGATGAAGACGGCACCCTCGTAAACGAGATCCGGGATGTCATGCCGCCTATCCGTTTAGCCGATGACGGCAGACACGCGGTGGCGATGTCGCTGGACAACACCCCGCTCACGTTAGATCTGGAATCGGCAGACCGAAGGATGAGCGGTGTCTCTATGCCCGGGTGCGAGTTCATCTGTTTTTCCGAAAATCGCGAGACGCTCTGGAGCCTCAAAGACGGCACACGAATTCTCCGGTGGTCCTCGGTTACCGGCCGCAATGAAGGGGCTTTGAGGGATCTGGGTCTCACCATCACTTCCGTGTTGCCTGCCACCGCGCGAGACATGGTGGCTGCGGGCGCGGAGACCGGCGAGGTGGTGCTCTACACGGGAGAATCGGGCGTCAATGTCACGGTGTTAAGGGGACATGACGCGGCGGTGGGGGTTCTCGCCTCATCAAGAGAGGGCGACCTCTGGCTTTCAGGCTCGGGCGACGGCTCCTTGAGAGTCTGGGACTTCACTGCTGAGCGATGCCTCGCGGTGTTGGAAGGCCACACGTCGCCTGTGAGGGCTGCATGTTTCTTCCCCAATGTCTCCATGATCGCCAGCGGCAGTAATGACGGCACGGTCAGGCTGTGGGGTCTGGAATGGGAAATCTTTCAGAAATAGACCCGTTGAAGAAAGGGTCATGACATGCCGGGTAAAAAGACGGTCAATCTGAAGAAATTCCTCACTGATTTCCGTACCGGTGCTTCGGACGCGGACCTGATGGAGCGGCACGGCCTGGACAAAAGGGGTTTGGAAAAAATGTGGCGCGTCCTGGAGCAGAGGCAACTGGTCGCGGCAGAAGACCTCAAAGGGAACCGAAACTCCCGTCCGCACCGAGGAACCTTTGGAACCGGCAGCAGGCCTCTCTCCGTCAGCTCTGGAGTCGGAACCGGTCGCGCCCCACGCACTACCCGAAGAGGACGACGATTTGCACTCCAAATGTTCGCAGTGCGGAGCGCGGGTCACGGAGAAAATGCTCACGTGCCCGGAATGTGGGCATGTGCTTCCCGGAGAAACGAGGTGGTCGCGCGTGCAACCCGAAAAATCGTTCCTGCTGCGTGTGCCCCCTTGGCTCATCGGTTGTGTCATAGCCCTGCCCATCGCAATCGGTATGTATGTGGTGTTCAAGCACGTTCTCGTTCCTTTGACTGCTGCCTCCATTCACAAAAGAGCAGTTGCCATCGGCAAACCGATATTGACGCACAAAAAGCCTTCCCCGGCGACAATGGGGGAGAAACCCGCTGAGCTCCCTGTTCACGCACAGGTTCAGTTGCTTACCGACCGAGGAATCTTACAGGAGGTGAATGAGGATTTCACCGCGTTCACCGTCACCGAACGCTGGTACGATCTGTCTCGCGATGACAAGGTAGCGCTGCTGACCCAACTCGGTGCGGCCCTTCTCGCGTCCGGTATGACCGCTCCTTTTGAGATAAAGGACGATTCCGGCATTCCGGGAGCGCGGGTGACTTCACGGACGATTGAACTTCTCGACCGATACGGGTTCTCGGAAACCATCGAGAGGGGCGACCCGGACGGCGGCCAGCAGCATCCCGCAGGACAAGACATGGAGCTACCACACCCGCTTCCCAAACTTGAGACCACAGGACCAAGCAGCTTCGAGCCGAGCGGAAAAGATCAATGAATTGAGACTTCTTGGCCGTCCCAAGGGAGCGGGTATACTGACGAGTCGGGCTGCTTCATCAGGTGCGTTCGTGTATGAACCTCAAAGCGCCGACTCCCCGGATTGTGAATGCCGATGCGGTCCCTCCAAGTTTATTCATTTTTTATCATGTATTACTGCGCCGTGATACACAATCTACATAATGTCACATATCCTTTCATCTAATGTACTTTCGACATTACATCCCGGACTAGCTATTAATACACTACATTAACGCACAGGCGAAGGTCTCGCGGCGAGACCCCATGCCACCACCGGACATGAGAGCCACGCTGGCCCCTGGTATGGTCAGATCCTCGCGGAGCGTCTCTTTTTCTTGAACTATCAGTGTACGTGGTCTTGGGACGATACACGAGTGATGACAAGACGCGTTGCCCTTGTGTTGAACGTATCGTCCCCGGTTCGGCTCGACCGGGAGGGCGTCTCGTTCGAATCGGCACGAAGAGATTCCACGAGTGGGAGACAATCCGCCACCAATGAATCCCGGAATTCAGGTAAGTGCTGGCTGACCAAGCCTTTCTGGCCGTGGGAGTGTCATTCGTTTACTTCCGAGCCTTCTCCACCTACCTAAGCGCTGGAACACCGGTTGCTCCGCACACTGAGGCGTCAAGACCTTTCCCACCGCTTGCCCACTTCCGGCGGTTTCGATTCACGACCTGTCAGCCTTCACCGAAGCACTGGCACATCGTTGTCTTTCGTAACCGGTGCTGTGCGCCCCTATGAGACCATCCATAGTTTACTGGACCGCGAGACGCGCTGCGAGTCACCGTGCCGGCCGGAATGCTTCTCACAGTCGCGGAATTCGCCCGCGCCGCGTACCTGGCCAGGCGCCCATTTCCGATATATTTTGATGTCACACTAGATAGATACGTGCATTTTAGAATGTCGTTTATCATACAACCTCAAGTATTTTGGAGATTGACACTGTTTAGGCCTTCCGATACAGTTACCCTACGCTGAGGATAGTCGTAAAATCAGGACATCGGTTCGGCACGAGGCCGCCTAGCCAACATGAAGGGCGGGGGGCTCGTACCGACAGTCGTGTCTGTCACGTGTAATGATTTGGATTCTTTTTTTTTCGTATATGGAGGTTAGGGTATGGTTGCAAAAAGATTCGGTCTTGCTGTTTTAGCGGTCGTAACCATCCTCGCGGTGGCGCCTTTGGCCAGCGCGCAGAACGCAGGGATTATTTGCACCGCCGCACAGCCTACTTGCGGCGTGGGGTGCGATACCTGTGGTCAAGGATTTTGGATGGGATTCGGCGTAAGGAAATTCATAAACAGTTTCACTTCCGCAGAGGCTCCTCGCAATTTGAACTTGCAGGAAGCAGCGGGCAGGACGAAACTCGAATGGCCCCTGGATCAGTGGTACGGCGCTGTCAAGCTCGGATACTGTCGCGGGCCTGTCGGGATCGTAGTGGACTACATGGCAGCCTTAAGTTCTGGGTCTGGCATAAAGGCCCAGGAAACTTATTGGGATGCGCAGGACCAGTCGGTCACGCTTTTTGGCAAAGGCAGTGCGAATCCTCGGGGAAGTGTTTTTGACATCGCTGCCACATGGGCGTTACCGATCCCGTCCAGCAAATGCGAGGACCCGGTGTGCGGCATTGCAGCCGTGGTGGGATTTCGGCAACAGGGTTTTCGCTATAGCATGACCGGCGAGTACGACAACGACGAAACTGGTAGGCAACAGCCGATTAGATATCGCGGTGAGACAGCACAATTTGGACAGTACCACACCCATTGGTATGTGGGCGGTATACTTACCAAGGCTTTCGATCCGGGCACCCTTCTGGGCGGTACTCGGTGTTACGCTCAGTCCTATCCGTGTGTTCTTGCATTTCAGGCGGATTACGCGTACGTGCGATCGAACAACAATCTCGCAGATTACGTCCATTCGTTTTACCTGGGCGTGGTTCCTGGCCAGATCGACGCATGGCAGCGGACAACAGGTGGGTGCTGGCATCTCAACGCAAGCCTGGTGATGGACGCCGGTAACTGCCTCAAGCTCATTGTGGAGGGTGATTACAAGAGGCTGACAAGCTATGGTCAGGAGGAGACAAGTTTTCCCCTCGGTACGGCCACCCCTGTAATCGTCGCCGGGGAATGGCGGGGCGCCAAGGCATGGTCGGATCAGGCATATGTCGGTCTTATGGCTGCGTACGGCTTCTGATCCTCGCCTGTGATGGATTTGACAGCTTTTTTTGAGGATATACAGGGAGGCTTACCTATGTGTCCCAGGTGAGTTTCCCTGTTTTTACGTTTCTGTCTCCCCAAAAGCCTCTTCCGGCGTTCTGTTGACTCGTTATTCTTTTCGTACTTGTGAGATCACCTTCGCCGGAGAGGTTCACACGCAGCCCAAATGCCAGTTCTTTTGCCCGTTTTCTTCTCCCACATAGTGGAGTGGGATGCCCCTACCCCTTTGGCTGGATCCACAGGCCCGCTCGGGAACCGTCGCGACGATTTTGAAACCACTCTAGAACCGTGGGAACTTTGGCAATCTCCCGTTTTTCTGCGGAACCTGCTTGAGTATCCGGTCTCAGGAGTGGCCGGCCCTGCCTCCTGCCGTCAGCAGCCGGAAAGAGGGTTTTGTGGTTTCATTTGGAGTGGTGTCGAAAATACCTCACAGTTAATCTAGCCTGTTATCATTTTTTAGTGTCCTTTGACTTCATGTTTTGGCTGTTCCTCTTCTATTTGACTACTTTTATTATATATGATAAGAAGATGCAACGTGTAAAGGGCTTTGCGTGCCCCCTTGACGCGATGTCCACCCCGCGTATGCCTCAGTCGGTGCCCTGACTAGGCGCCCGAGCGTATGTTCCGGTCCCGGCCCCAAGTCTGTCAAGTCTGTGCTTGAGAAGAGGACGCTGTATGCGTGTGAGAGCGTTGAGCCTGGTTCTGTTGGTGTTCATGAGCGTTACCGTGGTGTCAGAGGAGGCAGCGCAGGGTTTCAGGCATGGGCGAGGTTTCAGGGGTGCGACTTGGACTCGCGCGAGAGTGCCTGACCTTCCTGTCGGATTTCGCGCAGCCCTGGGAGTGCGGCAGTACCTTAATAGCTTCACGTCGTATCAGTTCCCGTCTCCGGGGACTCCGCTGAACCCGCTGAGCCGGTTGGAATGGCCGTGGGAGCAACTCTATGGCGTGCTCAAATTGGGCTGGGGGTACCGGACGTATGATCTGAACTTTGAGGGTTCCACCACTCTCTCCGCGCTCTCCCGGCTCAGGTCCCAGGACAGTGATTGGGAAAACGATGAGAACCCTCGCCAAAAGACCACCTTCAGTTCAGGCCAGGCCAAGCCGCGCGGCTGGACCTTCGACGTTTCGACCACCGTACCCTTGCCCGGTTTCTACCGGCTCAAGGGTATCGCAGGATACCGTGCCCAGCAGTTCAACTTCACGGCTACCGGCGGAGCCCAGTGGTCCATCTGGGACGATGAGGAAGGCTTCGTACCCCGCTATGGCGTGGACCTTCCCGGGCCAGGAATCGAGTTCAGCCAGGCATACAAACATTGGTACGGAGGCGGTGTGGCAGCGGGCGAATTCGACCTTAGTTCGTTTTCCCGTTATTTGCCGTCTTCGATGCTCGTGCGAGTGCAAGGAGATTTCGGAATTGTTACAGGGAATAACCACGATCAGCACCTCCGCCGCACGGATTTCCTAGGGAGGCCTCAGGATCGACACACCTATGAGACCACTTCCGGGCACAGCTGGCACCTGAACCTGATGACCGAGTTTCGTGTGAGCGACCGGCTACGACTCGATATCGAAGCGGATTTTATGACGGTGAGAACCAAAGGAAGCCACCACTGGACCGCATGGTCAGACGCGTTTAACGACATCTTCAATACTGATCTGAGCTGGAACGGCGCGCAAGCGTGGTCCGAGCAAAAGTACCTCGCGGTAACCGGCAAGTGTTTCTTTTGAGAGTCACGCGTCGTGCGCGAGCGCATTGGGCCGCTCAAGGTCCATGGATCTGACGGGGAGCCACACGCTGAACATGGTGCCTTGTTCGTCGGATTTTACAGAAATGGATCCGCGGTGTTCCTCGATGATTTTCTTGGTAAGCGTCAGGCCGATTCCCATGGAAAAGTCTTTGGTGGTGTAAAACGGGTCGAACACCTTTTGCAGGTCTTCAGGGGGGATGGGCGGGCCGGTGTTTCGGAACTTCATTTCAAAGTACGGCTCCGAGCCGAGGCTTCCTGTTTCCTGGGCTTTGGCGCTCGGGAAGAACACTCCTGTTTCAATCCGAATAACCCCGTGCTCTGGGGACGCGTCGATCGCGTTCCCCACCAGGTTGCGAATCACTTGGTGAAGGCGATTGGGATCTACGGAAATCTCGGTGAGTTCCTCCCCGAACAGGAGTTCAAGCCCAAGGTCCTTATCTCGGAGGCGCTCTTCATTGATGTGCAGGACATCCTCAATCAGATCGGACGGATTCACCACTTGCACTTCCACCGCGTCCAATACCGTAAAATCTATGAGCCCGGTGAGTATCCTTTCCAACCGCTCGACCTCTGCCAGGATAATGCGAAAACACTCCCGCTGACTCTCAGGGTCAAGTTTCCGGCATGATTCAAGATGCGTGGACATCCTCCTGGCAAAGCCTCCGATTATGGCCAGCGGTTGCCTCAACTCGTGGGCCACTTCCGCGGTGTGGCTGGCAATAGCCTTTGACTTCTCCGCTTGTACGATGTGTTGATAAAGGTCGTCGATAATCTTGATCTTGTCCATCAGTTCCGCTTTGGAGGCTCTCAGATCTTCTTCCAGCTTCTTGGTGGCAGTTCTGTCACGCATCACGCCTTCGAATTCGGTCACGTTACCGTGAGGGTCTCTATGCGGCCTGCACCGCACCCGCACCCATTTTATCCTGCCGAGAGTGTCCACTACCCAAAGTTCCTCGTCCCAAATCGCGGGCGGCTGAACGTTCACAATAGACCTTGCGAGTTCCACGCAGTCCTCGGACACGTAGTCCCAAAAGAAATGATCCAGCATCTGGGCCACCGGATGCCCAAGAAACTCTTCGATCTGACAATTAATGAAGCTGAACCGACCGGAAGAATCGAGGGAGAAGATGATGTCCGGCACCTCCTCCACCAAATTGCGGTACCGCTGCTCGGATTCCCTGAGTGAGTCCTGATAAGCCCTGAGTTCTTCTTCCAACCTCCGCTGGGCAGTTCTGTCCCTCATGACACCGCTAAAGCCCACAATTTTGCGTTGTCTGTCAATGGTAGAGGTACAACGAACGCGCACGTGCTTGGTGGCACCGTGGGCTTGAAGCACATCCAACTCAGCGTCCCAGACCGAGCCGAGCTGAACCCGGAGCAGGCCCTTTGCCAAGGGCTTGTCCTCCTCGACCGCGAGATTCCATACGGGCGTTCCCAGGAGTTCTTCCACACGGTACCCGAGAAGTTCCTCAGCCCCAGGGTTCAGAAAGGTGAACCTCCCCGCCTGATCGAGTGTGAATACCACGTCCGGCAAATGTTCGGGCAAGGGGTGTCGAGGAATCCTGAGATCGTCCGCCAGGGCCTCGGCGGTTTGCTCTTCAGTGACATCCAATATGAGCGCCCTCGCGCCGAGGACTTCTCCCCGCGGGCTGCGTACGGGCACGGCCATCAAACGCATACGCGCGTAGGTCCCGTTTCGGTCTTTACGCACAAACTGGGCTTGAGCCTGTTCAGCGCCTTGAAAAATGTCCTTGATGGGACATCCGGGACATGGGTCTTCCAGGTTTAACATACTCCCGAAGCATGTCTCACCTTCTACTGCTCCGAGACGTTCCTGCAGGACGCTACTCGCTAGGATGAATCGGAAGTGGCGGTCGAGATCCATAAACATGTGGCCGGAAGAGTCCAGCCACTTGAGAATCGATCTCCCGAGCAGGGATTCATGGTTCATGGCAGTAGTTCCACCTTGACCGAGCGACGCTTTCGGTCGGAATTGCTGCAGATGTTCTCTCAACAGAAGATGGGCACTGTTCACATTACCGTGTGTAGGGAACGTTGCTCTGTACGAAGTGTTTCATCTTTCCTCTCAGATAGGGTCGGTTGTCCGGTGAGAATTCCGTGACACAAAGCACTCTCATCATATCTCACTTGCCAAAGGCTCTGTACCGCGAGCTACCCGACCAAGAAAGCCATTCCGGTATTGGAGGCGTATGTTCTCTTCGCAGACCTGAGAGCTTGTTCGCGTCATCAGCCTAGCCTTCTTCACATTAGATCCTCTTTCTGAGGGTGATTTCCCTCAATTTCGCTTCAAGGATCTTCTCCTCTTGTTGCGCCTTTTTGGCTTCGGCTTTTGCAATCTTGGCCACGAGCAAGTCTATGTCGCACGGTTTCATGAGGAAGTCATATGCGCCCATTTTCATTCCCTCAATAGCCAATTCTACCGTGGTGTGCCCGCTGAGCATAATGACTTCGACCATGGGATGCGCCCTTTTTATCTCCTTGAGCGTCTGGACACCGTCCAGACCTGGCATTTTCACGTCGAGGATGACTATGTCGATGTCTGGGTTCTGTGCCAGCTTATCAAGTGCTTCTGCCCCTCCAAAAGCCTGCACCACCGTAAGGTCTCTTTTGCTAAGACGCCTGCTCATCGCTTCCACAAAGGGAGCTTCATCGTCTACAAGCATGACCGTTACCACGGACATTTCACGTCTCCTTTTCCTGATACGGGTTGGCAGTTATGCTCGAGGAGAGCCGCTAGCGCGCCTGGCAAAGACTTCCCTATACTGCTGAATGCCGGGATGGGCCGAAACCGACGAACCACGGAAGGGGCGATAGCCAGGAGAAGCACCGGCAATAAACGATTGTGCACGCAACCGAGGCCATTTGACACCGCCCCCTCTCTGCGTTTTCCCCGGACCGCTCTCGTTGCCGTGGACCGCAACTGCTCCCCGGGGTGCTTCTTTTCCCGCGGAATCCACTATCCCGCGTACAACCGAACCCAAAACCACAGAGAAGTCAAAAAGCAATTCTCTCGATGCCTCTCCGGTGTTCACCGGTCGAATGAGCCCGAAACGCTGCATCCCACTCCCGCTTGCCGCGTAGTCCTTTTCATCCGGATTACGCGCGATTGATGTCTTAGTGACTTGAAGGTTCATCATCTTCCTTGGTCTCTTTGTGGGATTTACACCCAAAAGACGGAATGCAATTTCGATGCCAACGGAGCCGGAATCTCCTGGAGCTTTCTTCGGCTCACAATCCCCGATACCCGCACATACGGCCGGATGAAACTTGTTTAGCCAAGCCAATATGAAAAAAGGGCGAGAACGATCTTCTTGCCTCTTCGTGTCTCTCAGAGAGACTTTCCGCACTTTCCTCGGTTCCACCGCTCCACAATCGGAATATGGGACCTGGCATAAATATTGCTCATGTTTCTTACGAATCCGACCGTCGCGGTCGCCAGAGTCTGAACATGGATGCAGGCGCAGAACAGGCCGTACCGAGGAACCGGTTTTGTCGGTATCTCGTGGAAAATATTTCGGCAATCCAACACGCACAAGGTATAGAAGTCACAAGGAGGACAAGCATGAGATGGGGCAGAAATCTGTACCGGATGTTCATGATCGCCTCTACAGCCCATGCCAGGTGGGACTATGAGACGTCCATGAGCATTATCAGGGACAAAAAGAAGATGTACCTCTTGGGACTGATGTTGCTTCCCGTCGTCGTGACGACCGTGGCCTTTGCAGCAACAGGCATGCCCGATATTCTCGGCGGACACAAAGCGTACAGCCCCGCCTATTATTCTCCCTCAATTTTCATCATTTCCATCGCGGTCGGCCTGTGCGCCGGCCTGATTACGGGCTGCATCGGCGCGGGTGGCGGCTTCATCATCACGCCGGCCCTCATGAGCGCGGGCGTGAAAGGCATTCTCGCAGTCGGAACAGACCTGTTTCACATTTTCGCGAAGGCCATCATGGGAACGGTGGTGCACAAGAAATTGGGCAACGTCTCGGTGGCTCTTGCCATCGCGTTTCTTGTGGGAGCAATGCTTGGCGTAACCGGGGGAGGTAAAATCAACCGCTGGTTGTACGAAATGAACCCGGTATTAAGCGACGCGTTTATTAGCGTCGTGTACGTGGTCCTCCTGGGATTCCTGGGAGTTTACTCCTTGGCAGACTTCCTGATGCTACGAAAGGCCGGGGGTGATGTGGGCGCACATGGCGGCGCGAGCGCACACGGAGAGGAAGCCTCCTCCGGCAAAGTCGGGTTGCCTGCCAAGTTGCAAGGAGCTCAAATTCCTCCGCTGATCACCTTCGATGAGGATCTCGTCCCCGGCGGGAAGAAAATTCCAGCCCTGTTCGTGGCATTCTGTGGTGCGATCGTAGGATTCGCTGCAGCGATCATGGGCGTGGGCGGCGGTTTTCTTACCTTTCCGATGTTCGTGTACATCCTGGGAGTTTCCTCGTTTACCACGGTGGGGACCGACATCTTTCAGATCATCTTTACCGCTGGTTACGCATCGATCGCCCAATATGCCGTGTACGGGTTCATCTTTTATACCCTGGCCATGGGGATGCTCCTCGGTTCCCTCATCGGCATCCAAGTAGGAGCACTGACCACGAAGGTGGTGAAAGGCATCTACATTCGTGGATTTTATGCAACCGCTATCCTTGCGGGTTTTGTCAACCGATTCTTTGCCCTCCCGGAAAAACTCAACGAAATGGAAGTAATCAGCCTTTCCGAATCCACAGCGAAATTCCTGACCCAAGTGGGCACGTGGGCCTTCTTCATTGTCATCGGCATTTTTGCCGTGTGGGTGATCGCCACGTTTCTTGCCAACCTCAAGACGCTGAGAGGGGAGGTCTGAGCCATGCTCGTCAAAAACAAAGGGACATTCATAAAGGGACTCCTCCTGCTGATCACGTTTCTCATCGTCCTATCGATCATGTTGTTTTCCAACTTTTTCAATGGTGAAAACGCGCTCAAGGCGTCAGACAGGTTGTTTAACTCCATAGCAAAAGGCTCCACCAACTACATGCCTGGGCTGCTGAAGAAGAACGAGCGTTTCAAAGGCCAAACCATTGAGGTGGCGATTAAGCTCAAAAGCGAGGATATGGCCACGAAGGGCTCCAAGATCTTGACCACCGCGGGCGCGCAAGTAGCCCCCAAAGATCAGGGCCTGGTGGTCAAATGCGATCTGGGGAAGACTTTGGAAGTAGCTCTGAAAGACTCTGTAGCCATGTTCAACAACCACGACGGTGAGTTGAAATCCAGATACGGCATTGGCGGACAAGAGGCGTTGTTCGTGTGGTGGAACTGCTTGAAAGAATTCGACAAGAGCCTGAAGAAACAGAAGAAGTTCGCGGACGCCAAGTTCGTGGAAGAGGTAGTGAAAAAGGGGCTCGAGGTCGGATACAATTTCTTCAAGATCGAGCCGGAGACGGCCAAAGCTGAGGCCGGCGTGCTCACGTTTTCCCTGGTGTTTTACGTGATCTACACGTTGTGGTTCGGCATCGCGGTGCTTTTTCTTTTCGAGGGCATTGGCCTGGAAATGAAGAAGGGTGCGAGAAAGGAAGTGTAGACAGTAGCGAGTGCGGGGCCTCTCCGGCCTCTTTGGAAACCACCTTCAGGACAAGGTGTAAAAAAAACTGACAGAGTGTAAAAACCTTCTCGACCGCTTGCAATCAGGGATTGCGGCAGTCGAGAACCCTCAAGCGACCGGCCTTGGCACCCCCTCCTCAGCGTGATCTCTCGGGAATGACATGCGGTGACAAGCCGGCTGCTCCTGACCGCCGACCCTCTCCACTCCGGATGGGGTCGGCGCGACGGTTTCTGGTGAATCTGTCTCGCCCGCCCAATACCCACACATTCCACCAACTCTTCTTCGCGGTCGATACACCCTGTCCCGCCTACGCGCATACACAAAACAGGGAGACATCGACCATTTACTGCCGCAATCTCCCGAACGTAGGCACAGGGATCTGGCTCTGATGCCGATTCGCATTCACATATCTGAGATCGTAGGGCTTTGGGTCTCCTGAGCGCAGTGATGAGACGGCCTTGCGTCGTCCGTACCGAAGGAGATCCGCAGGTCACCATTCCCGCTCCATTGGATCACACAGCTGAATTGAACCGGACAGGACTCTTGGCAACGCGCCTAGGACCACGATCGAAGCCTCTGCGCCGTGAGGGGAGCGCGTGCGTGGGAGCCAATGGGTACAATTCCCCCTCATGCGGCCAATGTTGCTGTGCAGGGCATTCCACGACCATCGCCCTGTGGGGTACGCGCACTCAGCCAACCGAGGAGAATAGCCTCAATGCGGGCTTGTGGTCGAGAGTTGGCACGGCGCTTGCTGACCTAGTATGGTAAGACCGCGCGGCAGGGCCACAATCTTTTGCCGCGAGGCTTCAACCTGACACACACAGAGTGCAGCTTCGCTCGCGGATGAGTCCTCGCACGAGGTCGCGTCTCAAGCGCACACGAGTACATTGGTAGACCGTTCTCGGGACGGCTTCACCGTAACGTGAGGAGGAAGAGCCATGGACGACAAAATTCTGAATGCCGCTACCTCAGGCAATCTCGCGGAACTGAGAGCGCTCCTGACGACAGGAGCCGACGCTGAAGCCCGAGACACCTTTGGATGGACTCCTTTGATGTGGGCAGCAGCGAACGGTTTCGCGGATGCAGTGGAGATGCTGCTCAAGAACGGAGCGGACCCGGACGCGGTGGATCAGTACGGCGCAACCGCCTTGATGAAGGCATCCCGGAGAGGCTTTGCAGAAGTGGTGAGAATGCTTTTAGAGGAGGGCGCTGATTACAACGCGGGGGACGAATTCGGATGGACCGCATTGATGAGGGCCTCGCGCCGCGGCTACGTAGACGTGGTGAGACTGCTCCTTGACCACGGAGCGGACATGGAAAGACCTGACCAATACGGAGCCACAGCCCTTATCATGGCCGCAGCAGAAGGGCATCTGGACGTGGTAACAGAACTCGTAAACCGTGGCGCCAACACCCTCGCCATTGATAGGAACAGTTGGACAGCTTTGATGTGGGCCAACTCTATGCGACACAAGGAGGTGGTGAGTCTTTTGAAGGCTCACGAAAAGGAGCTGCACACCAGAGAGATCCACTGATTCTCTCCACCGGCGCGGGGGCTCAAATGCCCCGGTGCAGCCACACCCGGAACAAGCCGCGTTTCCCGCCAGCGTGTGGGAACGCGGTCGTAAACAAGCCTCCTTGAGCGAGGCTGTAGGAAAAGAACCGAACAGTTCGGCTCGCTACAATCTGTATGCAGAATCAATTCTCCTAGTACCTGGGGGGACGTATCATGCGCGGTCTTACTGAGGCCGAACGCCGTACGATCATCGAACTGCTGGAACGCGGGGAAACTCTGCCGGGTTTCTATAAAGAGCTGCTATTCCCCGGAGGTGAAGGCCGCCAAAAGTGGCGGTTTGCCTCTCATGCGGCAGTGGTTTCTTCCCCGTGTCTCTGGGAGGCAACACTCTATTGTGGCAGCAGGGACGAACGTCTGTACGCTCTTGATGCGGAGACCGGGAATCCCCGATGGCACTTCCGGACAGGCGGCCGTGTGGACTGCTCCCCTGTGGTGGTTTCCGGCCGCGTGTATTTCGGCAGCAATGACGGGTGCTTCTATGCTCTCGACGCTAAGTCGGGAGAGATGATGTGGCGATTCCGGACCACAGACTGGATAGTCCGGTCTCCTGCAGTGTCCGGAGAAAGCATCTACTTCGGGAGCAGTGATCAGGGCATGTACGGAGTTGACCTGGACTCCGGCAGTCTCACCTGGCGACACCGCCCAGGCAACTGGATGGTCTCGTCTCCTGTGGTGCAGGATGACACGCTCTATTACGGGGGCGGGGACGCGAAGCTGCACGCGGTTGCCCTCGCCACCGGCCGTGAGAAGTGGCGCTTCTCGACCGGAGGAGACGTCACCTCCCCTACCCTCGCGGCCGGTGGCGTGTATTGTGGGAGCCGCGATGGAAATCTGTACGCGGTCGACTCCCGCACGGGCAGAGAACTCTGGCGCTTTGAAACCGGCGACTGGTGGACTTCCCACCCCATTGTGTGTACGCCGGTCGTGTCAGAAGGCTTGGTGTTTTTTGGAGGCAACGACCACCACATGTACGCAGTGGATGTCAACACCGGGAAAGAGATCTGGAAAGATTGTACGAAAAATTGGGTATTAGGTTCGCCCACGGTACATGCGGGAACCGTCTATTTTGGCGGTGGAGACGGAGTATTCTACGCGATCCACGTCGCATCGGGAAAGGAGAAGTGGCACTACCAGACGCAACGTTGGATCGTCTCTCGGCCAGCGGTGGCGCAGGACGTCGTCTTTTTCGGCGCGGGAGATGGAGTCATCTACGCATTGGAAGCGTAATTCCGATTCCCTCCAGGACGCGGAACTTACTGTGGTGCGGCAAGACACCTCTCATCGTCCAATAGGGCTCGTAACGTCCCGGCACCTGACTTCAGGTTCGCTCGCTCTTTCCGGAAAAATGCCCCCAGGCAAAGCCGGGGGCATGCTCGTCTCAAGCGACGGGGAGTGAGGAGCGCTCATCCGATGCGATTTGATTCCACGAATTCCACCCTTCGGTTTTCGCGGTGATCTACCATGTACAGCATCAGAGCCTTTTGTTTAAGTTCCTCAATCATTTGAGGCATCTTTTCTCGATCCACGTGGTACGCCCGCACGTACACATGTCTCTGGCCTGCAGGAGCGCGCTCGTAGGAGGTAAGAATGCTCACGAGACGTCCTCCATACCCCCTCATCACGTCGGTAACTTCTTTAATCGAGCCAGGCCGATCATCGACCTGAAACGCGAATTGCACGCCCCTCTGTTCGAGCCCACACAGCGAGACCAACGCGCCGAAGATCTCCCTCTGGCCTATGGTTCCCACAATCCGGCCGTGATGGTCCACTACCGGTGCCCCGGATATTTCATTCTTCAACAGAATCCCCGCTGCCTCCTCCAGGGTGTCGTCAGGAGCGACAGTGATGGGATTCTTGGTCATGATGCTTTCAACCTTGATTTGGGAGATCAGATAGGCCAACTCATGAACAGACAGCGTGGTGGCGTCGGATGCAGAGGCCCTCTTCAGATCGCGGTCCGCGATCACGCCGACAAGTTTTCCCTCTCGCACTACCGGCAGCAAGGGAAGCCGATACTCCTTCATGCAACTCATCGCTTCTTGCATGGAATCGTTGACGTTCACGCTAATCACGACTTTTCTCATCCAATATTTGACTAACATCTTTGCTCTCCTCTGCGAGAACCCCGGTGATTTCGGTCGTCCTGATAAGCTGAGAAAAACCTCTCTTGGAGAATGCGTGACATGGCAGCACGATCGAAAGTGCAAGCGTATACCTTGCGCACCTGTTGAGTAGCATGAAGTGTGCCATCAGTGAGTACGTCAATCAAAAGTCGGTGTCATATTCGAATTTGTCTGACCTGCCAAAAGGCATTGCCCGAATTTGGCACCGCACTTGCGCGGCTGACTATGGATACCGACTCGTTGTTGCATGTACCCTTGGGTACAGACTGCAGGCAAGGAATCTCCCTCGGCACGGACGACGCAAAGCCCGCCAACCATTTCGCTCAGGAGTTCCCCAGCCCTACGGTCTTATTGGAGTGAACGCGAATCGGTATGAGGCAGTTCAGTCCTTGGTCGGTTTCTCGTTGAGGTCCCCCGGGTCCCGGCGTGGCTCCTGCTCAGGGTTGGCCGCGGTTGGCGTGGCGTTGGGGGGAGATGCCGCAGGACGTGGGGTGTCGTCCTCATCCAGGGCCTTCTTGAAGGTTTTGATTCCCTTTCCGAATCCGGACATGATTTCAGGAATTCGTTTCGACCCGAAGAGCAGGACGACGATAATCAGGATGACGATAAGTTCTTGGACTCCGAGCATGGGGGTATTCTCCTCTTGAGCAAGGATCGTCTTCTTTCCAGCCTGTAATGGGAGTATCGGCTAACAGCTCTCCTGGCCGGGACGCCATTGTTCCAGAAGTTCCGCGAAGTGTTTGAGAATGCGCGCGGTAGCCCCCCAGATGGTGTGGCCCTCCCAGTAATAGGAAATCACGTTGACAGGCTGGCCTTTGAAGTTCCAGATTTCCTCGGACCTGCGGTTCGGATCAAAGAAAATCTCCAGCGGGGGCCCAACCAACCCGGCTATTTCTCTTGCGCTCAGTCGAAAGTCATATGGGTAAGGAATGGACCCCACAAAAGGTACCACATGGAAATCTGTCGCCACCGTGTAAAAGTCGTCCAGCTCACCCAGTATGCGCACATGTTCCGGTGCGATACCAAGTTCCTCTGAGGTTTCCCTGAGCGCACACGATTGGAGATCCGGGTCCTCGGGGTCAAGTTTCCCTCCGGGGAAGGAGATCTCCCCCCGGTGATGTTCGACAAATTCCGATCTCTTAGTGAGCAACACGTGTCTGCGTCCATCTTTGCGGAAAAGCGGGAGAAGCACCGCCGCTGTCACGAGTCCGTCAGCCGGTAAAGCCTCTTTTTCACGGCCCGCGAGAATCCTGATCAATTCTTCCTCAAAACAAGGGAGGTCCCATATTTTCTTGTTATTATTGTGTTTCATTTTCACGATCTCTCTCAGGCGCTGCAGCAATAAAGACACAAAGTATGCGCCATAACCTGTGGGCCTGTATGGTGCGCACGCGGAGCTGACGTTGGTCGCCACGAGGGATGGCCTCACCTCGTGTCGCGGCTAAAGCGCCATTCCCAGTCAAGTTCCCAGATCATCACCGACCCATCCAGGCACGAGCTGATCAAGAACCGACCGTTGGACGAAAACCCCGCTGCAGTTATCTCCCGGGAATGGCCCTGAAATTCCCGCTGACACTCGCATGTGTCCACGGTCCACAATCGGAGGACGGTGTCATCGCCCCCGGTGACGAAGAACCTCTGATCGGGCGAAAACGCCCCCGCGCGCAATCCCTGCTGGCTGGCCTCTACCACGGAGATGCACTGACCTCGCCTCAGGTCCCAAATCCGCGCAGTGCCGTCCATGGAGACACTGAGGATCAGGTCCCCCCGGGGAGACACGCGGAGTGCGGTGACCCTGCCCTGATGGCCTCTCAGGTCTCTCACGATTCGTCCTGCAGGCACATCCCACATCTTGACGCCACCTTCGAAACCCGCTGATATCGCGTAATCTGAATTGGGCACAAATTCAACCGCAGCAATCTTATCGTCTTGCCCTTTGAGGGTCTTGACGGCCACACCGTCGGGAAGCCGCCACAATCTGATGGTCTCATCCCATGACCCGGACATGATCGTGCTGCCGTCACGAGAACATGCTACGCTGCTCACACTTTCCGCATGGCCCTTGAGCGTCAGCAGGTTCTTCCCTGTACTAAGATCCCACACACGAACGGACCGATCGTCACCGCCGGAAACGGCCTCACGACCGTTCATCGCGAAGCGTGTGCAAGCGACCACGTTGGTGTGTCCTCTGAGATTTCTCAGACAGTCCCCTGTCTTGGCGCTCCACAGTCGGACGGTATGATCCCCTTGCGCGGTGAGGAAATTGATGGCTGTGGGCGAAAAGGCCACGTCCATCACGCCGGATTGCGTCTCAAAGGATTTCTTCTTCCACCCACCGTGAATGCCCACGCGTGTCCCGTGTTCTTCCATGCGCAGGAGCAAATCCAAAGTGAGGTCGGCGCGCTCGGTACCCGGCAAGGTTCTGTGTTTCTCGCAGCAAGACATACGCTTTGGAAAAAGCACCCTTCTTCATCGCCATTTTGGCCTTTTCCACAAGGACCTTGAACCTTCTGTCGGATTTCATCTGCTTCGTGACCGGCCGGATTTTAGCAAGGGCCAGAACCGGTACTACCGGCTTACCCCCGACATCCCACAAGCGGAGGGCCATGTCTCGGCCTCCTGAAAAGAGCCGCTTGCCGTCCCGGGTGAAGGCCAAGCAATGCATTTCGCTGTCAGCAGTGGAGAACGTCCGCAAGACCGCACCTGTGGTGGAATCCCAGAGCTTTATGCCCAGCTTGGGATCGTAGCTGGCCGCTAGGTCTCTTGAGGGATTGAGCGCAACTTCGCTTATCTGTTCCTGGTGAATTTGAAATGACGTCACCACTTTGCCCGCGGGAATGTCCCAGACTATTGCCTGCCGATCTCTGCCGCACGTGAGCGCCCGTCTTCCGCCGGGATCGACTTTGACGCTGGTGATCGGATCACGGTGAGCCCGCTCGAGTGTCTCCACGTGAGCGCCTCGCCCTCGGATACGCTTGAGAGTCCGATCCATGGCTGCAATGAGGATATCGGGGTCGGCAGGGTCTGCGTTGATTACTGCTGCCGCGGTGTGCATCGGAACCTTAAACGTAGAGGCTACCTTGAACTTCGATGCGTCCCATACTCGGACGACTCCCTTTTGGTCGATCGTGACAATATTGGAGCCGTCGGGGGAAAAGCCAAGCGCGGTCACCAGGCCTTCATGACTCAGCGGATTGCCCACGAGCCGTCCGGATTCGAGGTCCAGCACCTTGGTGGTCGGGCCTGCCTGGGCCATCACGATCACTGTCAGCCTTTCGTCCGGAGAGATCCACAACGACACGGGCGGCTGGGACATTCCCGCGATACTCTTTTGCTCGGCTCCTGTAATCGCATCCCAGATTCGTATGGTCCGGTCCCGGGACCCGGTCATAAGGAGCTTGGAGGTAGGAAACTCACACGCGGAGGTGATCCAACCCGTGTGGCCTTTCAAAACCAGAGTTTCGGACAGCCCCGTGAATACATGGGCTTTGGCGACTTCATCGAGCCGCATGCCCGCAAATTCAGGCACTTGTGCGAGGGATTTGAAACGGGATTCCGCGTCATTCCTCCGCCCCGTGCGGACCAGTGCGCCAATGAGCCATGCAAGGGCTTCCTCGTCGTCGGGAAATTCCTGCAAGTATGTTTCAAGGTGTGTGATGGCCTCTTCGTCTTTGCTGGAACCGATGAGTGCTATGGCGTAGGGCTTGAGCCGATCCTCTGCTGCTTCCTCGGCGGTGAGTGCGAGTTCGCACGCCTTCAGCGCTCGGGACGTGTCTCCTAGGGCCAGAAGGCATCGACCCAGGAGATGCGCGGCTCGGCCCTGATATTCGGGTGTCTTGACAACCTCTTCCATGAGCATCACGAGATCCCAATCAGGATCGTTCTTGCGCTGCCACTCCAGGAGTCCGTGGTTGTACACCGCTTCAGGGTGATGTGGATCCGTTTCGAGAGCCCTGGTAAGCGCGATTTGCGCCTCTTCCTGGTGATTCAAGTCCATCAAGGAGACCGCGCGGTTGTTCAGCGCGTCGGCCAAGAGCTTCACTTCGTCGGGAGGTTTCTCGAGGAAACCTCACATCGAGGATTTCTTCGTAGATGCGCGCCAGTTCATCCCTCACGTGGCGAAACGACGCGGGTCGATCGTGGGGATGCTTGTGGAGGCATTCAAGGATCAGCGCCTCAATCGGCTTGGGTATGTCCGGTCTCAGGGAAGATGGCTCAGGCGGAGGCTTCCGCACGTGTGCCATCGCGAGTTTGTCACGCCTGTCCCCAGGTTTGATCACGAAAGGCTTTCTTCCGCAACAAATCTCGAAAAACATCACACCAAAGGCATAAATGTCCGCGGCAGGCCCTACATCCGCGTGGGGAACCCACATCTCTGGCGCCATGTATCCCGGTGTTCCCATGCCCGCGGCGGTTATGGATTCTCTATCCGGGACAAAATTTTCGGTTCCGGTGGAATCCGGATCGCTGTACCCGCTGGTTTCTATGGTTCGTCTCTTGGTCAGCCCGAAATCCGTAACCTTGAGAATGCCTCCCCTGGTCATCATGCAGTTGCCCGGTTTCACATCCCGGTGGACAAGCCCCTTCTCGTGCGCATGTTGCAGTCCATCGCAGAATTGCACCATCAGATCAAGGAGAAGGTCCCAGCCCACTTTCGGGCGCTCGTTCAGCCATTGGTTGAGAGCCCCGCCGTCCACATATTCGATAAAAATGCGTGGATTGTCCCTGATATTTCTCACGTAGTAGCACGCGGCGATATTGGGATGGAACCCTATGTCGATCCAGGTTTCTGCTTCCTTGAGGAACAGAGCCCTATCTTCTTCTTTGTCCTGAAGCCTCTTGAGAAGGGACTTCACCGCCATCATGGTGTTCCAACGCTTGTGGTGGACCACATACACGGCTCCCATGCCGCCGTGCTTAATATCTCTTACCTCGTAGAGATTTTCGATTACGTCTCCAATGGCCCATTCGTTTTCGTCCGATTCTCTGCCGTGTCTCGTCACCGTAGGAGCAGAACCCTGAGCCGGAACCGAAATATTCTCCTTGGGAGGACCGGTGACCACGGAGAAGCCCAATGATTTGATCAGTCCCACAAGCTCAGCCACTTTCGGATGAACCTGCGTGACGATGGTAATTCCCTTTCCCCTTGAAAAGCGTTCTCTTATCTTCTCCACAGGGAAACGGGTAATGCGGGCGAGTCTCAGAAGATCGTTCTGAGAGATGTCGTGGGTGGCAGGGGTAGGAATGACTTTTATCGCTATTTTGTCTTCGGCCATGACGTCACAATAGTCTCACAAGGGCGAGGCCCAGTTTGTCGTCCCTCGGATTGATCTTGTCGATGCGGACCCGGGCCCGGTCGTAAGGGTTCAGCGAAAGGCCGTTGGGAGTACTCAGCGCCGCGTTTATGCACAAACTGGTCATCTGAACCAGATGGAATCTCGGGAAACGATGCAAAACCACGGCCTCGAACTCCTCGTCCCTCTTGCGTTCCAGGTACTTCAGGAGAAAGTAGCGCTGCCGCTCCCGCTCCATCATGGAAGCCCTGTCCAAGCGATAGGATATCTCTGAGACCAGTCTCTCCAACTCGCTTCTGTCTCGGGGAGGAGTCCTGCCCTGAATGGCAGCCTTTACCTGCCCCTGCACCACAAGATCAGTGAACCGGCGCAACGGGGAGGTGGCCGTGGTGTAAACCTCCAACCCGAGAGTAGAATGAGGCGCAGCCTCAATGCCGAGGTCTCCTCGTGAGAGCGCTCTCTTGGCTCTATAGGACAGCACCGGATCGTATTGTTCGCCGAGCTCGACCTTCTCCAGGGGAGGCGGCTGGCTACGAAAAACGCAGGGTATTGCTCGATCGTTCAAAAACCGGGCAAAGAGATTGTTTGCCAGGATCATCATTTCGGAAACGAGTATCTGGGCCGGGTTTTCTCTTTCTCTCACCTTGACTTCGATCCGCTGATCTTCGACCAGGCGCACCGAAAGTTCAGGATCCTTAAAAATCAACGCGCCGGCAGCGGTTCTCCGTGCGCGCAGCGAGCACGCGATGCGGTACAGAGCCGCTTCTTTGGAACCCCCGCTCGCAATTCTTTCATCCGCGTCTTTGTACGAAAGCCGTTCCCTCACACGGATCAAAGATTGGGTTATCCGGTGATCTTTGATGAGGAGATCCGGACCGACCCTCACGAGCACGCTCACCGCGGGCCGCAATTCTCCCACCACGAGACTCGCCACTTCCTCCGAGAGTACGGGAGGCATCATGGGGATGATCATCTCAGGCAAGTAAATCGATGTGGCTCTCTCCCGCAGCTCGCTGAGCAGACAGTCATTGTCATCGACAAAATGGGACACGTCGGTGATGTGGATACCGACAAGAGCGTCATCCCCTTCAAAAGCCAAGGAAAGAGCGTCGTCCACATCGCGGGTATAGGCTGCATCGATCGTGATGGGCTCGTGAAAGGACAGGTCCTCGACAGAATCCGGTAATGTCTTGCTTGCAACTTCTCGCGCTGCTGCAAGGACCTCAGGTGAAAACTCCACAGGAATATTTTCAGTCCTCAGGGTGATATTCTCATCTTCGGACCATAGACCCAATTTCACCAGCACGCGAAAAGGATCCCAGCGTGTCGAGAGTCCTGCACGGGAAAAGATTTCTTTGACTGGTTTCACCCCCATCCATTCGGAACCGGCTTTGACAGCTTCCTCGAGCATAGACGGGAGCCCTTCAGGCGCGACGCGGTCGCCAGCCCCGTCGCGGCTCGTCAGATCCACAAGGAAATCCGCAGCCCTCGCGATGAACTCGCCTCGT
This sequence comes from uncultured delta proteobacterium, assembly GCA_963760985.1. Taxonomy (GTDB): domain Bacteria; phylum Desulfobacterota; class Desulfomonilia; order Desulfomonilales; family Desulfomonilaceae; genus JACRDG01. The sequence goes on from CAVXFM010000013.1 coordinate 150,047, forward strand.
TCCCGTTCTTTTTCCCTTTGGAGCAGAGCGTGCTCCACCACTTCCGGACGGGGGATCTCGATCCTGTCCGGTTTCACCTTGAAAAAAAGCCTGTCCTCGTGAATGGCCCTCATGAGCGACGCAGCCTGATCCATGTCCTGTTTGTCACCGAAGAATAACTCGGTCAATTCGTGGAGGTCTATCTCGTCGGTTTCCGTGACCACGATCTCCCAGAGTTCCGCAAGATCGATGTTGGTCTTGATTGCCTCTCGCCGCGTCCAGATCTCCTTGAGCTTCTGAACCTGAGTGTCTCTGGTTCCGCGCAGGGGAAAGACAGGGTCATGGTCTGAGGTGAGCGCTCTGCTCAAGGGTATGTTCGTCTCTTTCCCTTGATCTGTCAGAATCCTCAGCCGTCTGTCCTCGACTTCCAGAATCAAGCCGCACGCGATGCGTCGATTGTCATAGAAATCAATGATGTTGTTCTTCCGAAACTCCATGCATACTCACGAGTCTTCCCGAAAGGGGAAACCACACGATCCTTTCGCCTCTCTCAACGAGACGAGGCAACGTCGGACACGCGCAACCCCCATTCCCGGATGCGGTTTTGTGCCTGTTTGACAGCTCTCCTGGAGGCGATCGTTCGCCACCTTGCGGATTACGCCGGTCAAGAGGGTATTCTAACCGCAAAGGTCTGGGGTACGGCAAACAAAATCGGCTCTTTCGGACAAAAATGAGCGCGGCGCCCAACACAGGCTCTTTGGGCACCCTTTTTCGCGTTTCCTCAAGAGCTTCTTTTCCACGAGTCTCGGCCGCTGCAATTTCTCTCATGATCATTCTAACCGGAAATTTCCCTTGTGCAAGGTCGCGGGGCAATTTCTCCTAAAAAGGGGGACGAGGACGAAGCATCCAGGTGCCCCCCTCTAGCTCCGGGGGGGCTGGCGTGGTGGTGCACACGATTCGGATTTCTGGAGAAACGGTCGTTTTTTTTCGTGTGCAATTCAAGCCGTCGCGCAAAGTGCCGCAGCCTGCAGCCAGAGTATGAGTCGGTCTCGGAGCCCCTTGAAAAACGCAAGGTTGTCAATCGAGCCCGTGCCTCTCCAATGTGCGACGCGTTGCGATTCAGGATTCATTATTTGGGCCTAATGTGATAACTATTATGGTGATGAAAGGCCCGCGGGCCAGGAATGCGCTCAGAGGCGGTGTGATTTTTGAGAAGCCGTATCCTGGAAATCTTTGAAGAAAGCGCCCGGGTGAGGGATAGCTTCCTGAAGACAAACATGGAGATCCTTGAGCAGACCATCCATGCTCTGGCCGAGGTCATCGAGCAGGGGCACAAGATCATGTTTTTCGGAAATGGCGGGTCTGCCGGTGACGCTCAACACCTTGCCGCTGAATTCGTCAATCGGTATATGATGGAAAGGCCACCTCTTGCCGCCATGGCCTTGACCACCGATAGTTCGGTGTTAACTGCTATTTCAAACGATTTCAGCTACGAGGAGATCTTCGCGAAACAAATACGGGCCTTGGGCAAACCAGGCGATGCGGCAGTGGGGATAAGCACTTCAGGGAGTTCCCCGAATGTAATCAAAGGACTGGAAACGGCTGGCACAATGGGCTTGACAACGGTGGGGATCGGAGGACCTTCTCAGGCGCCCATGAGGGAGGTATGCCGATATTATCTGTCCATACAGGGTGCGTCGACTCCTCGGGTTCAGGAGACGCACCTCCTTGTCGGACATACCATTGTCGAGCTGATCGATCGCTCTCTGTTCGGGGGATGCATCAAAACGTAACCAAAGGGCGGGAGCGCGGCGGGAACATCGAGTACGCTCGGCAACGAAAGCCGCCATTTGCCGAAAAACCGCAGAGCCATGCAGTCTATTATTGCTCGCGGGTTCTGCCGCTTTTTCCTCAAGAGCCGGATGGACAATGAATGAAAGAACGAGCAGTCGCGGTGCCGCGGCCACGACCATAGACACACATACGCCTTTCAGATTCAGAATCGTTCACGGAGCTGACCCGACACGAAAATCTGAAGAACATAAGGCCGTGACGCGAACCTTGAGCCTCGGCGGTCTCATTTTCGAGACCCCCGTGGTGGAGCGGGATGGACTTCACATATCCTTCACCGAAGCCTCTTTCGGTCGCAATTTCCTGGAAATCAACTTGGACCTGGGCCGAAAGCTTCCGCCCATCCAAGTGGTCGGCCAGGTGGAATGGTATGAGAGTCGACCGGGACTGAGGGAAAACGTGTTTATCGTGGGCGTCAGTTTTGTAGAAATGCAAGCGGACGCGGTCGCTCTCTTGAGGCAGTACATCAGAATGGCGAGTGGATTTTCCCGATAGATCTCGGGTTTTCCTGGAGAAGCGTATGGAAAACGAGTGCAACTACATGGGATTCAATATTGGAAAGGTCTTGATAGGGACGCTGAAACTCTTGAAGCAAAGAGGAGTCCTGGAAGAAGCGGAAATTCTCGACGTGCTCTGGGACGCGAAAGATCCGCTCTTTCCCTGGAATAAGCAGGAGATCAAGGAACTTATCAAGCTCTAACCACGGGCCCGAGCGGGTCTGGGGGGAGACATGTCGGGGCGGAAGGCACCGGACCGCCCAGGTTCCACATGGAATACTGGGGCTGGCGCGCCGATACCGGTCAGAGCGGCCAATCGCGTGGACGAAGTCATCAAGGGCGAGTACGGGCAGCGGTGAGTCCGGCAGAGTGGCGATTCCGCGCTGCACACGGAAACCGCCAGGCCGTTGCACAAGCTAAGACCCCGTGTTTCAACCAGTACGGGAGAGTTTCTCCCGGAATCAAAGGCACACAGGAAGTTGGATCATGACCGACCTCAAAGAAAGACTGCGTTTGACGGTGGAAGACCTGACCTGGAGCCCTCCGGAACAGGGAATAATCGATCGAACCACCGCGGACATCGAGCCCCAGAAGGAGATTATAGGCCAAGATAGAGCGGTGAAGGCAATCACGCGGGGCTTGGCCATGAAAAGTCATGGCTATAACATCTTTGTCGTAGGAATCAACGGGACGGGCCGCACGCAATCCGTGTTGAGACTCCTTGACGAATTCAACGTGGATGGCCCGATTCCTCCTGACCTGTGTTATGTAAACAATTTCAAGACTCCGGATCAACCGCATCTTCTGACCCTTGAAGCCGGCAAAGGCTCGGTTTTCAAGCGACAGATGGATGACATCATCAACTCGTTGAAAAAGAAGATCCCTGCGATTTTCGAGAGCGAAGAATTTCAGGCTGCGCGCAACGAGATCGTCAATCAACACATGGGCGCGCAAAAGGCTCTTTTCAAGAATTTTGAGAACAAGGTGAATGCCGAGAACTTCATGATGGTTCAAGTCCAGGTCGGGCCTTTCACGCGCCCTGATTTGGCCCCAGTGATCGTGGGAAACCCCATGAAGATCGAGCAGCTCGAAGCCCTGGTGGAAGAAGGCAAGTTCAGTGCCCCGGAACTCGAGCGAATCAAGGCCAAGTACAAAGAATTGTCCCAGGAGATGGAAAAGATCTTTAAGGAAGCCAGGGACATCGACAAAACCATACAAGAGAATCTGGAAGAGCTCTCCAAACAGTGGGTGACGCCTCTGGTACGTGACACGTTGCACCCTGTCTCTGAACAGTTCGCGACCGATTCCGTGAAATCCTATGTGGAAGAGTTGGAAGCGGACGTGATGACCCACCTGGACAGGTTCAAGCCTCGGCTCGTCGCGCAGCAAGGCGGGCCTGAAGCTCCGGCCCATCCGGTACTGGTGCCGCCTGATCCTGCCCAGCTCAAAGACTACGAAGTCAACCTACTGGTGGACAACTCCGAAACCACTAAACCGCCGATCGTGTTCGAGACCGCGTGCACCTTCCGGAACCTGTTCGGCACCATTGAACGCGTCATGGACCAGCACGGCCTATGGTCTTCCGATTATCGGCATGTGAAGACGGGCAGTTTCCTCAAAGCGAACGGTGGGTACCTGGTGCTCAACGCGAGGGACGTCCTGATGGAGGCCGGCGTGTGGCCCACGCTCAAGCGGAGCCTCCGGAATCGCGTGCTGGACATCCAGAACGATCCTTTTAGCTTTCTTTTTACGTCGGTGCTCAAACCGGAAAAGATCCCCATCCGGATCAAGGTCATTATGATCGGCGATCCGGAGGTCTACGATTTGCTCCACTGGTATGACGAAGACTTCCGGAAGATATTCAAGATCAAGGCCGAGTTCGATTCCACCATGCCCAACATTAGCGACAACATGAGCAAGATGGTGGGCTTCATATCGCTGGTTGCCTCAGAGGAAAATCTCTTGCCGTGCGATCCTTCGGGCGTGGCTGCCATAATCAGGCAGGCGATCCGGTGGGCCGGCCGGAAGAAGAAGATCACCGCGCAATTCGAGCGCGTGTCCGACCTCTTGAAGGAAGCAGACTTGAGGGCCCGCGAGGCCGGATCCGAAGTCATTTCCGGAGAGCATGTGGAGCAAGCACGCACTGACGCGATCGAACGCATCAACATGCTGGAAGACAAGATCCACGAGTACATTGAGGACGGAATCATCATGATTGACACCGACGGCGCACGGGTCGGGCAAATCAATGGTTTGAGCGTGTATAGTCTTCCGGAATTTTCTTTCGGTCGCCCCTCCAGAATCACGGTCAAGACGAGTATGGGCAAATCCGGCATCGTCAGCATCGACAGAGAAGCAGAGCTGTCCGGAAACATCTACAACAAGGGAGTGCTGATTCTTTCGGGCTTCTTACGCCATCGATATGCACAGGACAGACCGCTGAATCTTAGTGCGACCATTACCTTCGAACAATCGTATTCAGGCGTAGATGGCGATTCCGCTTCTTCCACGGAGCTTTACGGCCTTATGAGCGCGTTGTCGAACAAGCCCATTGATCAAGCTATCGCGGTTACCGGCAGCGTGAACCAACACGGAGAGGTTCAACCGATCGGTGGTGTGAATCAGAAGATCGAGGGATTTTTCAAGGTCTGTCGTTCCGCGGGAATCACGGGCAGGCAGGGCGTCATGATCCCGCGCAGAAACGTGGGCGATCTGATGTTGAACTCTGGCGTGCTGGACGCGGTCAGGAACGGTCAGTTCCACATTTGGGCGGTCGATCACGTGGATCAAGGCATCGAGATCCTCACCGGCATTCCCGCAGGAGAGCGCAACGAGGAAGGCGAATATCCTGAAGAGACCATCAACTTCCTGGTAGACCAACGCCTTGACGACCTGTCCCGGGGAATGAAGGAATACGAGTCTGGCGACGACGAAGACGAAACGAAAGAAGAAGGCAAAGAAGAGGCCGGGTCCTGCCCCTGCGAAGGGGACTGAGCTTTTCGTGCCGCAAATTGCCTGACACGAATCAACACGAAGAAACACCTTGTTCGTGACCGGAGGCTCGCCTCCGGTCCGACAGGGTGGAAACGACCACACTATGACTCATATTCTTCAGGAAACTCCTCGCGGAAGAGCGCGTCGGTACTCAGCCTCCCAGTTATCGCCGCACATTTCCTTGCACATGGTTTCCATGTCTTTCTTGTACCCTTCAGGATCTTTCTGTTTCCACTTGCGATCGTCTTTCTTCATCATTTCATAGGCAGCCTCTGAGTGAGGATCCGTGTTGAGCAGATTGAAACTCTTGTCCAATTCGGCTAAGGCTCTGTCGTCATCCGTGCTCACGCTTTTGGTCTCCTTTTGTTGAAATTTGCGCTCTCTCATACCGATTCGTTTTTGAATGTGTAACTTGGTTGCAACTTCAGGCCGGGGATCTTACTCGCTGGAAAGCGAATCGGTATCACCTCACGTGACATGTTACCGCCGACCGATGATGCTAACAAGAGTCTTCTTCCTGAATGTTCCTCATTCGTACGCGCGTTTGCAGACTGACAACGAGATGTGGTAGACCATTTCGAGCAAGGACACGCGACCAAGGCCAACACAGAATGACGTCTCGTCGTCACGAGCCAAAGACTCACATGAAGATCACTTACGCGGCGACATCTTCCTCCCCTGAACTCCAATCCTCGCTCGAGCAGGCGTGGGAAATTTCCCGTTCTCGCCTGGGCAATCGTCTGACGGTATATGTCCCCGGCATGTTTGTGATAGACGGTGTGCGGGGAAGGTATCGGGCGATCTCCATTACCGGCGACCGCTGTGACCTTGCCTGCGACCACTGCAAGGGCCTGCTTCTGCAAACCATGCCTGCAGCGCCAGACCCCGATGCACTCTTGAGGAGCGGACTCGAAGCTCAGGAGCGAGGGGATCATGGTATTCTCATCACCGGAGGATGCGATCCTAAGGGCAAACTGCCCTGGCCACGTTTCTTGCCTGCAATTCGCAAGTTGAAGGATGACACGGACCTCACCATCACGGTCCACACGGGCCAAGTGGACGCCAAAACCGCAGCGGCTCTCAAGGAATCAGGAGTGGATCAGGCACTGGTGGACGTGATGGGCGACGATGACACCATTCGGGATGTCTATCACCTCCGCGGGGGAACCGCGATGATACGTGGAACCCTGGATGCACTTGCAGGGGCTGGCTTGGAGGTGGTGCCGCACATACTGTTCGGCATTCATTATGGATTGGAACTGGGCGAGAGGAGCGCGCTCCGGATTCTTCAAGAATATCCCTTGAAGAAATACGTGGTAGTCGTGATCATGCCGTTTCGGCACACTCCCATGGAGAAGGTTTCCGTTCCGGCTCCTGTTCGGGTCGCCGCGTTCCTGGCTCAGGCGAGGAAAGAACTCCCTGATCTGAGCGCATCCCTCGGCTGTGCGCGGCCCAGAGGACGATATAGACGGGAGCTGGACCTGTTGGCCGTGAAAGCGGGAATAAACAGCCTGGCTCTGCCTTCGGAACCCGCGTTGGCGTACGCTACCCAGAACGGTTTGGAAGTGGTCCATCGGCAAACGTGCTGCTCGCTGGACTGACCCTTGACAGCAAAACCACCCGGTTGACGGTGATTGAGAGAAATCAGGAGGACGTACTGTATGAAGAATTCGCAGGCCCGGTCGGTGACGAGCGAAAAGACCGAGAGTCCCGCATATGTGAGGCTTTCTCTCGCTGCTGCCATGACTTTGGGGTTCAGCCCCGGATGGTTCTATCGCAATGCCCGGCTCCGGTGCATCAACCTCCTGCTCACGTACGACCAGGGCTGTCGCGCCAACTGCGCTTTTTGCGGCCTGGCTGCGGAAAAGAATCGCGATCCTGCCAAAGGACGCTTCATCCGCGTGCCTTGGAAGACCTTTTCGCTCGATGAGGTGATCGAGGGTATCACACAAGGCCCTGACTATGTGGGCAGAGTCTGTGTCTCCATGATCACGCACCCGCGGTGCAAGGAAGACGTGCTGAAAGTCTGCAGCAAAGTGTCCCAGGAAACAGGCAAAGCCATTTCTCTCCTGATTTCGCCCACCATCCTCAACCAAGACGATCTGCGGGCCATGAAGGATGCAGGCGCGGACCGCATCGGAGTGGCCGTAGACGCAGCTACGCCGGAGATCTTCGTGCAACGCCGCGGCAAGCCGGTGCGGGGACCCCACCGGTGGGAGAAATACTGGGAAATCTTCCAGCAGAGCGTGGAAATCTTCGGTCAAGGCATGGCAGGGGTCCACCTCATTTGTGGGCTCGGCGAAACTGAGAAAGAACTTGCGCACACGATTTCACGCGCGCGCGAGCTGGGGGGATGTACGCATCTCTTTTCGTTCTTCCCCGAGCGCGGATCGCTGATGGAAAACGAACCCCCACCTCCTATGGGAGTATACCGTCGCATTCAGCTCGCTCGATGGCTCATAGACACCGATCAAACCCGGGAGGACCGGATGGAATTCGACTCCTTGGGAAGAATCCGGGATTTCGGCGTATCCGTGAAGGCAATGGAACTCGCGCTGGCAAGTGGTGAAGCGTTCGAGACCTCCGGATGTCCCGGCCCGGACGGCAAGGTGGCGTGCAATAGGCCGTTCGGTAATGAAAAACCGGGGCCGGACATTAGGAATTACCCCTTTCCGCCCGATTCCGACGATCTTGAGAAAATACGCGGAGAACTGGCACACTACGACGGCCCACTCCGCACCTGACCCGAGGTTCGGACCCACGAGTCCTGAATTCCCGCCCTCACCGGCACCCCGGAGCGGGCTTTCTGACATGCGTCACTTCTTGCCGCCCAGCAGACATGACGATCATCCGCTGCTGGGCACACAGACCGAGGCGTTGAGAGACCTGACGCAACTCGGAAAGACCGCGGCGCGATGTATACCCGTTATCACATGTTTTTTTGCACGAATGGAGCAAACCTCCCCACGCTTGCAATGAATCGGACTTGCACATGTGATATCAGGGTATTTTCGACACAGCAAGCCAGGAAAGCCTCCTCCCCACTGGCACAGTTTTGCGCCTGCTTACTGAATGCTTGCGTGAAGTTGCTTTTTTGCCTTGATATGGGTCCTCAAAAAAGGTAATATGCGTGAACCTGATGTCTATGGGTGAGAAGCGTTGAAACGTATCTGCAAAGTTCTTGTGCTGGCTTTAACTGTGGCATATCTCGTTGCCCTCGGTGGTTGCGTGAGCTGTATCCCCCAGTGACACGGCGCCGCCGACGGGGCCGGTTTCGACGTGCTACCCGGTAGGGCACGATCCGTATGTGCCCATGGATCATAATCCTTCCATCTTTAATCCATGGGATGTCCTCAGTTCGGTTGCCGCCCCCTTCTTGTACGGTCCTCCCCGGTAACGGGGTGAATTTTCCGGCCGTATTTCTTCCGCGTACTTCAATTGGAGGGTTTTGACGCCACTCTCCTCCGCTCGTTCCCCTTCTCATGAATCACGTGATATAGCTTGGTGTATCGAGTCTTGATCTTGTTTCTCGCGGAGAGCACTGCCCACGCGTATCCCAATGCCGCGCGGGGATTATTGCTGTTATAGGCGCTCAAGGTTGGCACAAGTCCTTTATAAAGCCGTAAGTAATACTTGAACACACCAATGCCGCAATGGGCATTGACCTTCATATCCAGAAGATCTGCATAACGGACGCCAAATTTTCTGGCCCACGACGGGGCATGAACCTGAAAGAGGCCGCGACAGTTATGGTCATTGACGATGTTATCCTTGAAGCCGCTTTCCACTGTACACGATCGCCATATAGAGCCACATATCGCCACACGTTACACGTCCGAAGTGACGGTTGGCGGCTCGCGCGATGGCGAGAGATATCTCTCTGGCCTGGTCCAGGTTTACCTTGCCTTCAGTCATTTCATTGATAATTACGGCGCATATTGGGATCGCGTAAGGATAGACGCCAACCGTTTCTTTGGCCGCGGCAGGAATGACAGAGAGACAAAAAAGGAGAACAACCCCCACGATCCTTCTGATCATACACCCTCCACTCGGCAGGGAACCAAAGGTCCCTTGCGAACGGCGATTCCCTCTTTCGCCGCACTTCCCTGCCGATCCCCAAATTCAGCTCATCAACAGAAGCCTTATTTCAGCTTCTTGCCAGCCGGTGCCTTGCAAGCTTTCTTTCCCGAGTAGTACTTTCCCACCGATCGTTCCATGTAATCGAACGGTTTTTCGATCGGCCACATGACCACACGGGTGCAGCCTTTAATTGCATCAAGACACGGATTGAACAGAGAAAAGGACCTTTTCAAGCAGCCGGTGAACACCCCCGCGGTCCGATCCGCGACCGTGTTTACGCCCGAGCACATGCTCGATGTCCAGGACCGATGCGCCCGCTTTGCCGGGCGCCCGTCAGCAAAAACCGGGCTCGCCAAAGCAAGAATCAGAAGCCCACACAAGGTAATTCTGAGCGACTTAGTCATTAACCAAACCTCCAGTCACTTGAAAGTTCTTAATTATCCCATATTTCTCCTTCTTTTGTCAAGGTCGGCGAACCCCTATTTCGTCCTGGGAGAAACATCCGGTCATCCGCTTTGAATGCTTATTGTTTCGGGTTGCACCTGCTCATGCGCAAGTGGTACGGTTTGCAGCCATTGCCTGGTCAACGGTCATGTGTCGCAGCGATTCTCCCAAGCGCTGAAGCAGGCTTTCCTGCACGCTTTCCCCGGCTTTCGCTCACAGACGTGCGGACCAGCCTGTCTTACAAAAAACAGCCCTCCACCTGCTGAGGGGAGCTTGCACGAGCTTTTTTTTTTACTTGTTTTGTGCTAAAAGTAACAATGAGAATATCTCTATCAGAGGCTGAGTCATGAGAGCGATTGTTGTCGCGGCAGCTTTGAGTGTGATCGTGTGTGCACAGATCGCAGGGGCTCAAGGGACCCCCGTGTACGATCACAAGTACTCGGGCCCTATGAACGTGTACGGGCAGCCCACATTTTCCGTCCCCACTGCCCAGCCGGGACAGGCAGGACAAAACCCTGGCGCCACGAACGGAATTGTTCCGCTGGCCGTGCAGGGGGTACAAGCGGCCGGCGGGTATTTGTGGAGTTACGCACCCGCGCCGCTGCGCGGTGTGCAGTCACCGTACAAGCTCACCCCCGGACAGGGCCAGGTGATCGTAAACTTCGTCCCGGGCGCGCCCTAGGAGGCGGTTGCCTCACGCACTGGATTTCCGACAGAAGGGCACCATGCTGTCGGAGTTGACGATCATTCAAAGGATCTGCCGAGGAAAGCAAAAGTCCGACAAGCCCAGAGGCTAATCTGCCCCGGTGGGATGTCGATGTTCCCTGCGGGAGATTTGCAGCTCCATGCCAGGGGTCGTGCAGCAGAATTGCGCGTGATGCCTGAGTCTTTGGCTGAAGTGAGTCCCTCTGCAATTCGCGGAATTGCCTGAACATGGAGCCACTCACCGCGCCACAACCCTCGGTCGGATGCAAAACAAGCTCGTGGTAGGCTGCGCTACGCGCTCCGCCGCCCCAACTCCCTTGCCCGGAAAGTCCGTGCGCCCCTTGCTCTCTGCTCGTCAGGTGCATACCTAACTGAACAGCATTGGGCACGGGTTGGATTGCGCGGATGAGAGGGCAAGAACACCTAGGAGTACTCGGTGCTTTCAGATAAGGAACTCTTGCAAATTCAGATTGCGAGCGAAAAGGTCGCTCGAGCCGTAACCATTCACGTGGCCACCTCCGGGGAGTCGGATGCCTTTGGCGCCAACCTGGTCAATATCGGCCGACAGATCAGCGGCGTGACCATGGGCCGAATACAAATAGAGGATGACCAGGACCCGCCACTTGCAGATAAGCCATGTCTTACCCTGTCCGCCGGTGACCAGAAAAACGTACATTATGTGGCCGCACCTGAAGGCCCCGAATTCGCCCCGTTCCTGGACGCGTTGTTATGGCTGGGCCAGGGCAAAGAGGTTCCGGAGGGCCATAGGTACGAACCTTTGCGCAAGGTATCGGCTCCGGTAGATGTTCTTGTGCTCATCGCGTCGGCATGCCCGCATTGTCCCCACGCGGTAAGGGCTGCCATCGGTCTGGCGATATATGGGCCCTCCATCAAGGTCTTCGTGGCAGATGCGCAGCAATTTCCCGACATCGCAGAGCGTTTCAAGGTCAAATCCACGCCTACCACGATCGTAAACGAGGGACTGACCATAGTGGGACAGCTTAATGTCCCGCAATTGGTCGATCACATCGTAGGCTCCGGCCAAATCGACACCGTGACCGCGGTCCTCCGTTCCATGATCGAATCGGGGCGAGCTGAAGACGCGGGAGCGCTCCTGTGCAGGCAGGATAGTCCAGAGGCGATTCTGCCACTTTACAAGTCAAAAGAATTCTCCTTACGCATGGGCTCTCTGGTCGCCATGGAAGCGGCTCTCGAGGTGAGTTCCCGGGCGCTGGATCCGATTGTCTCGGATCTTTCCGGTCTCTTGGCCCACGAAGAGGTGGGATTGCGGGGAGACACTGCTGAATTGCTCGGAAAGATAGGAGATCCCTCAGCTATACCGGCCCTCACCAAAGCCGGTCTTGACTCTGACCCCGATGTGCGTGAGGCGGCTCTTGAGGCTCTCCAGATTCTGCAGCAGGTTGCCGACGGGCCTGATCGGACGGAAACATAGGAAAGCTTGTGCCGCACATACTGAAGCACAGGGAGAACGTCTTCAATTCTCACTGACCGCGCTGGCCTATCGCCCAGAAGGCTATACTCTGGTACCATGTAGCCAACGGGACCGATGTGGAGGATCATACGATGCTACCGAAGAAAATCCTTTTCTGTGCGGATTTCTCGGAGAACTCATTGCCTGCCCTGAATCACGCGATCGCCTACGCAAAGGCGTTCGACGCGGAACTCCTTATTATCCACGTGATCAATTCGTCCCAATTGGGATATTCGTCGTTGGGAGAGGGAGTTCCTCTGGACATGCGGGCCGCACTGGACAACATTCAGCAGTCTGTGGAAAAAGCACTAAAAGTCATTGCTCAGGACTGCGGTCGTGAGGTGGCCACGGTGTACACGTTCGCGTGCATCGGAAGCCCCGCATACGAGATTGTGCGTTTCGCTGATGAGCATTCCGTAGGCCTCATTGTCACGGGGACTCACGGTTGGACGGGATTCAAACATCTCATCATGGGAAGTACTGCCGAAAACGTGGTCCGCACTGCCTCATGCCCGGTGCTCACGGTCAAATCGTCATCCAAGGAGGCTAAGAGCTGAACACCACAATTCTCACTTTGATTGTGGTGGGATAACAGGCTCTTAAAGAACCGTCAGGCTAGCGATGGGTAAATCGAAGAACTTGGCAGCGTTGGCTGTGGTGATTTGTGCGATCCTGTCCGGGGGCTCGTCGCGAACCTCTGCTATTTTGCGGACCGTGTGAACAATGTATGCTGGTTCGTTATCCTTGCCTCTGAGGGGTTCCGGGGCAAGGAAAGGACAGTCGGTCTCCACCAGGAGACGGTCCGAAGGCAGCGAGCGGACGATATCTCTCAGCTTGTCGTTTTTCTTGTACGTGACGGTTCCCGGTATCGAGAGGTAGAAGCCCAGTTCCAGCGCACGGGTGGCATCCGCAGAGCTCCCTGAAAAACAATGGATGACGCCTCCCGCGGGGAACGGAGCTGCCTTTTCCAGCATGGCAAGCCCCTCCGGGTACGCATCTCGCAGATGAATCACCACCGGCTTTCCCAGACGCTTGGCAAGAGCAATCTGCTCGGCAAAAACCGCGCGCTGACGATCGTGTGGGGAATGATTTCGGAAAAAGTCCAGTCCGATCTCGCCGTACCCTTTTACCTTGGGATGTGCTGCAAGTCGTTCCATAGCATCAAACGCGGCATCGTCCGCGTCCTTGGCATTATGCGGATGAAGTCCCACGCACGCGAAGACGTTGGGGAATTGATCTGCGATGACCAGTGCCTGCCGGGCGTCTTCCACATCGATACCCACCGTGATGATAGCCGCGACGCCAGCCTGTGATGCTCGATGCACTACCCCTGAAGGATCCAGTACCGAGGGGTTCCAATTCCAGGTGGGCATGGGAATCCACCAGAAACCGCAGTGAGTGCGTTCTCTGTTTCCGGACGAGAAGGAGAGAGCTTATCGCGTGTCAATGGAGAAATTTTCCGCGATCCTGAGCAAACCCATGAGACATGACCGTCCTAATGATTTCAGGTTCAATAATACTCATGCGGGTCTGATCGTCGATCTTGCTTTCGATGAACGCGACCAGATTCTCAAAATCTTTCTTGGAGATGATAGGAAGTCGATCGCTCGTTTGGGTCGCGACATAATCGAGCGCGGTGAAATTACCTGTGTGGGGATCAACCTCCCCGGAGATCTGGATTACCTCGATTTTTTCCTCGTCCGCATGGCGGCCTATGATAGCCAACCCTCGCGAACGCGAAAAGTACAAAATCGCGAGCTTATAGACTCCTGATGATTGGAAAAGCTCGAACGGGTCCATTTCTTCTTCCCCTTGTCAAGGAAGCGTTTCACGTGGGCATCCGAAGATGGTCGACTCGGTTATGCTAATTTAACAGTGGCAGGGCCTGATGTCAAGCGACCGGCCCACGGAGGGTATCTGTGTGGACGACAGGGAGCAAGATCTCTAGTGAACCCCCATTGCGATTCGCTGCAACCTTGAGGAACGCCTTTAAGTGGGCCACACCGCTCAGCTTTCCGCGGATAATGGGCTTTTGGCACGCGGGATAGTGAAGCGCCGGTTGGCATGACCCTTCAAACGGTAAGGCTCGGTTCGGTCTTCACTATGCCGCGATTTTCAAGGCGCTACACTATCACATTTGACCGTCCAGACTCATCCGCAAGTCCTTTGCCTATAATATCCATCGAGTATCCAAAAATACTTTCCCAGGGATTTTATGGCTTCCCTTATGAAGAATATTAGACTATAGGTGACTTAGGGGGCTCGGGTGAACAGGAGGACCTTATGAAGGAAATCGCTTTTGGACGATGGGGCGACACTCTCCTGGATCACAGGAGAGGAGTGGAAAGTCGAGGCGACGTTGGCCCAGGACTCTTTCCCGCGGCCAGAGGATTCCCGGAAGACATCGTGGCGCTCATGAGTGGCAAGGGTTTTCTTCTTTTCGAGGAAGAATTCAACTTTGTGCCCATGATAAGTCAGTACGTGAGCCGCATTCAGGCAGAGTACTGCTGTGGCAAGTGTATCACCGGGATAAAAGGCTCCAAACTACTACTGCTGACCTTAGACAAAATCATGCGGGGTGACGGCGAGGAATCCGATCTCGACGTGTTGTCCCGTATGGCGGACATCCTCAACGATGCCGCCAAGTGTTCCGTGTGTCAGAGCGCAGGGGAACTCTTGACAGACGGGCTGCGATTCTTCCGCCATCACTTTGAGGAAGCGGTGCGCTCGGGAGTCAAACCCCAGAACGTGCGATACCTCAGTGCGATTTCCGCGCCATGTATGAACACGTGTCCGTGCCATATCAACATCCCCGGTTACGTGGAAATGCTTCAGGAACGCCGTTATGAGGAGTCTCTGGCAATCATCAGGGAGGAAATGCCCCTGCCGGGCGTTACCGGTCGAGTCTGCCCGGCTCCTTGCGAGAAGGCGTGCAGCGTGGCCAACATGGGTGATGTCGCGATTCCCATCAGGACGCTCAAGCGAGTAGCAGCGGATTACGAGGTAATCCATCAGCTTCCTCCGCCTCTTGAAAAGAAAGATCTGAGCGGCCCTCCGGTGGCGATCATAGGAGCGGGCCCCGCGGGCGTTTCCGCTGCGTATTATCTGACTCAGCTGGGGCATCCTGTCACGATTTTTGAGACCCTGTCTCTGTCAGGCGGCATGGTTGCCGTGGGGATTCCCCCATACCGACAACCAAGGGATGTGCTTAATCGGGAGATTCAGACCATCTGCGACCTTGGTGTGACGCTCAAAGAAGGTATGACGCTGGGCAAGGACTTCACGATTCAGGATCTCTTCGACAAAGGTTTTAAGGCTGTTTTTCTCGGTGTCGGGTCGCACCGATCCCTGCCGCTGGGGTTGGATGGAGAAGACAAGGGCATTCAAGGAGTCTTCAGCGGAGGAATCGACTTCCTGAGGGACCTCAACCTGCGCCGTTCCGTGACTATCGGCGACAATGTGGTGATCGTGGGCGGCGGGAACACTGCGATAGACTGTGCGAGAACTTGCCTCCGGATGGGCGCATCCCGCGTGTCTATCGTCTATCGCCGGACAGAAACCGAGATGCCGGCAGAACCCGAAGAAGTGGAGGACTCCAGAGAAGAAGGGATCAATTTCTACTTCCTGACCCAGCCCATCGAGATCATAGCCCAGGACGGCAAGCTGACCGGGTTGAAATGCCTCAGGATGGAGCTCGGCGAACAGGATTACTCGGGACGAAGGCGTCCTGTTCCTGTGGAAGGTTCGGAGTTTGAGATCGACGCGGACACTCTCATCCCCGCGATCGGCCAGAAAGCAGCGTTGAGCTTCATGGCGCCCGCGGATCATATTGAGGTGACCCGCCGGGAAACGATCCAAGTCGATCCACAGACCATGATGACCTCAAGGCCTGGGGTGTTTGCAGCCGGGGATGCGGTGAGCGGTCCTCTCACGGTGGTGCATGGTCTGGCTGGCGGAAAACGTGCAGCCCGCATGATCCACCAGTACGTCACCACGGGGAAATGCGTGCAGTCCGAAGGCCAGTGGATGGAAGATCTCATTGCCAACATAGAGAAAGACTATGGCGTACTCGTGACGGCTCGCACCCCGGGTCGAACGGGGGGCAAGCGGCCGGAGCGCAAGCTCGACGTGCGAGAGCGCATCACCAGTTTCCTGGAGGTCGACTCCGGGTTCACCCAGCGAAGCTCCTTCATCGAGGCCAGCCGGTGCCTTCGATGTTTTCACCAAATCTTAGCCGCGGTCAAGACTGCAGACGCATGAATCTCACGTAGACAGATACGGTAATTCCCCCAGATAAGTCCTCTTCCAAACAGCTGAGGATCTGAACATGCCAGTACTGATCATCGACGAAGTGGAAGTCACGGTTCCGGAAGGTACGACCATCCTTGAGGCCGCGACCGAGGCCGGGATATGGATACCGACACTTTGCTACTATCCCAAGATCAGCCCTTCGGATTCCTGCCGTATGTGCGTGGTGGAAATCGAGGGCATCCCTCGGCCGATGACCTCTTGCAACACGATTACGGCCGACGGAATGCGGGTGAGCACGGACACTCCCAAGTTGCGGGCCATCCGAGAGGAAATCATGAAGCTGGTGCTCATGGACCATCCTCTGGAATGCCCCACGTGTCCCGCGGCCGGCGAGTGTGAGATCCAAAATCTCACCTGCCGCCTCGGCATTTACGGAACCGATTACCCGGTCGCAAAGCGCAGTCTTCCCCCTACCAGGACTTGGCCCCTCATCGAGTACAATCCCAATTTGTGCATCACCTGCTTGCGATGCGTGAAAGTATGCCATGAGGTGATCGGTTGTGGGGCGTTGGCTCTGAAAGAAGCGGGGTACGAGGCGCGGATCGACACAATAGACGGTGAACCGTTGAATTGCGATTTCTGCGGAGAATGTGTCGAAGCCTGTCCCTCAGGAGCCATGTCCAATAAACTGTACCGATCGTGGGCTCGATCCTGGGAACTGCGCAAGACAGCCACGGTATGCCCCCTGTGTAGTGCGGGTTGCCGAATGGAACTCAATGTCAAAGACAGTAAGATTTTCCGTGTCACTTCGGACTTGGACAGCCACAACCGGGGTACTCTCTGCGCAGGTGGAAGGTTCGCGTACGACTTTGTGCACAATGAAGGCAGATTAGATACCCCACTGGTACGAAAGAACGGATCGTTGACACCCGTCTCCTGGCCGGAAGCAATGTCTTTCGTTTCCCAAGAGCTCAAACGGATCGTCAGCGAATCCGGCCCGGAGAGCGTGGCAGGAATCGCTTCCCCTCGATTGAGCAACGAAGACTGCTACGCGTTTCAAAAACTGTTTCGGTCCGTGATTGGCACCAACAACATCGACAGCGAGGCGCGGTTCAGTTTTCTGCGCGTCCAGCGGGCCCTGGAACTCACTTGCGGAGCCAAGAACGCGACTGCAGCGCTGAGTGAGCTGCTCGATACGGACGCGATCTTCGTCATCGGAGTAGACCCATTGGAAGAAACCCCCACGTTGGGGTGGCAGGTCAAGACCGCGGCCCGGCGATACGACAGCAACGTAATCGTAGCGAATTCACGCTCCACGAGCCTGGATCGCTTCGCGCGGTGAGACTGCGGATACGGCCATATTCGGAGAGCGACCTCGTTCTCGGGATCATGAAGATCATTCTCGATTTGGATCTTTGGGACACGAAATTCGTGAGAGATCAGACCTCGAATTTCCTTTCCATGAAAAACCTGCTTGACAAGATCTCTCTCAAAGGCATCCTGAAAAGAACCGGCGTCACGGGGGAGGCTCTCGAGACTGCCGCGCGGATAATCGCAGAATCGAGCAATGCGTCGGTGATCTTCGGCGGAGACGTCATCTTGCAGGAGCACGGGCTGCAATGCGTGATGAATCTGGCGAATCTCGCACTTCTTACCGGAAACATGGGCAAGCCCAATGCGGGGATTTATCCGATCTTCGAAAAGGGTAACATGTTCGGCCTGGTCGATATGGGAGTGCTCCCGGAGTTTCTCCCGGGGTACCAGGACACCGCGGCGGTGCGACATGTGTTCGAGCGAGTCTGGAACCGCAGTCTTCCTTACACGAAAGGAAGGACGGTCACCGAGATGGCGATGGGACTGGAAACGGGTGATGTGAGGGCCATGTATGTCGCGGGTGCGGACCCGCTGACAGACTACCCTCGTTCCGGCCGTTTCGCTGCAGCCTTTGAAAAGGCCGAGCTGCTGGTCGTGCAGGATCTCTTCCTGAGTCCCACCGCGCGGATGGCGCACTGTGTGCTGCCCGCAGCGTCCTTCGCGGAAAAGGAAGGCACGATCACCAATGTGGAGCACCGAGTGCAAAGACTCAACCAGGCCATTCCTCCGCACGGACAGTCCATGCCGGACTGGAGCATCTTCGAGGAAGTGGCCAAGGCTCTTGGTAAACCCATGGGGTATTTCCACGCGGCCGACATCTTCCGCGAGATCACCCTGACCGTACCTTATTTCAAGGGTTTGAAGATGCAGGACCTCCAAGGTGACGGCAAGATGGTTCATCCCTTCGAGCCGGGCGGGAGAAGCCTTCGGGGCGGCAAACCCTATTCATTCGCGCCTGTAAGAATCGTGCCGGCACCGGAGACCGCGGATTCTCGTACCTATCCGTTCGAGATGATCGCGGGGCGCGCCATGTTCCATTTTGGGTCAACGACCACGAGGTCCAGAAATCTGTCAGAATTGTCTCCGCGAGCATTCATAGAGATCAATGCTCAGGACGCGGCCACCATGACCGTCAACAAGGGAGACTTGCTGGAAGTCATTTCACCCAATGGTTCTTTTGTCGCGGCAGTGAAGCTGTCCGACGAGGTCTCGGCTGGAATGATTTTTGTTCCCACGAACTTTCCGGATGTGGGGGTTTATCGGCTCTTCGAGGAGAACACCAGTGTGTGTCGGGTCCGCTTGAGCCGGCCGGGAGAAAAAGCCCAAGACTGATCCACAGACATAACAGGACCGAACACGGCGGAAGTGGTGGAGTAAGTCCGGGAAACCGAACCGAAGGAAGTCTGGATTGATGCTCCCGGGTGGGGAGCCATTCCCAGCTCACGTTATCGGCATCACAGTTCAGCAATGGGAATATAAGGAGATGAGATATGGATCCAAAGGATAAACCCAAAGCAACCATCTTGGTTATCGACGACGAGCAGATCGTTCATGAGAGTGTCCAGAGAATCCTCGAGGACGAGGGCTACCTCGTGGATGGGGCCTTTCGTGTGGATCAGGCTTTGGACAAATTGTCCAAAGAATCATATGATCTGGTGCTCACCGACCTTATGATGCCTGATCGCAGTGGGATGGACGCGGTAGAAGCCGTGTCCCGAGATCATCCTGACACCGGTGTGGTCATGTTCACCGGTTACGCCACGGTGGACTCGGCAGTGCAATCCATGAAGTTGGGCGCGTTCGACTATTTGCCCAAACCATTCACCCCCGACGAACTCATCCAAGTCCTGGACAATGCCTTGGACAAGCTTCGCAAGGCCCGACGAGATCGAGAAATCGAAGGCACGTACACGGACGCGGAAAAGGCGCTGAAATCAAGTCTAGACCTTAAAGAGATACTCGGCCTGGTCTGCACGAGCGTGGTGAAGCTCTTCAACGTGAAGGGCAGTGCGGTGCTCATGGTTCGCCCCAAAGACCAGACCTTGGAGGTGTCCGCGCATTACGGATTGAGCGACGAATACCTTCAGAAGGGGCTCATGTCGAGCGTGAGAAGCATCCCCACGGTGCTGGATTCGGGTGAGCCGGTTCTCGTGGAAGAAGAAGCCTTTGACACGAGTCTCCAATACCCGCTTGCAGCCAGGAAAGAAGGAGTCACGTCGATCCTTTCCGTCCCACTCAAACTCAAGGATGCGGTGATCGGCTTTCTTCGACTCTACAGCGCGACCAAACGAACCTTCGATGCTGAGGAAATGAGTTTGTTGCTCAAGTTTGCCGATCAGGGAGCACGGGCGCTGGAAAACGCCATGGCCTATGCGAGGGTCAGGGCGGACATCGAAGGAATGAAAAAGAGCATTCCCGGACCCGTTGCCAGGAGGATGCAGGAACAGGGTTGATCCTGTTCGCATGACGTACCCCCCGGAACCGGTGCCAAAGCGATGTGGGAAGATCGCTTCCTCTCAGGGGACGCGGCCTTGGACCTGCAGCCTCATGCCGTGGCTCGCGACCACAGGCCTGAGAAGGGGCGGGGTTGACACAAAGCAACCCGAAATCGTCCGAAACAGCAGGGTAAGGCGTTTTCTCGCCGGAAGCGGTTGCCAAGACGATTCAACCTCTTGATCACAGTTCTTCGCCAGGAGTAGCGCAAGATGGAGAAGAGAAAAGGAAAGATTTTGGTGTTGGACGACGAACAGATCGTCCTTGACAGCGTCAGCCGGATTCTCGAAGAGGAAAACTACGAGGTAAAGACGGCTCGATCCGGCGATGAGGCCGTGAACATGCTCAAAGGTGGCGGCTTCGACGTGCTGATTACGGACCTGAAAATGCCGGGAATGGACGGCCTTCAGGCCATGGAAGCCTTGGCAGAGGTTGATCCTGATCTCTCCATGATCATGGCGACCGCATACTCAACGGTGGATTCCGCGGTGAAGGCAATGAAGCTGGGAGCCGTGGACTATATCCGAAAGCCCTTCACGCCCGATCAGCTCTCCGAGCTAGTCACCAAGGTCATGGCCGATCGGAAGGTGAGGTTTGAGAAACGCTACCGGGAAGATACCTTCGATGAACTCAAGAAGGCCATTTCGTCGACGCTCAATTTGAAAGAAGTGCTGGATCTCATCGTGCAAGGCGTGGTCAAGGTGATGAAGGTCAAGGGCAGCACCATGAGCCTTATGGACAAGAATCGCGAAAAACTCCGGATTTTTGCGCATCACGGATTAAGCTCCAACTACGTGGACAAGGGTCTACTGGATTCTTCAAAGAGTATCGGCGAAACAGTGGCCGGCGGGAAGCACGTCTGGGTCGAAGACGCGACCACCGATCTGCGCGTGCAATATCCACAGGAAGCTCGTCGTGAAGGAATCGCGTCGATACTCAGCGTGCCGCTCATTGTTCGCAACAAAGTTATCGGTGCCCTCCGGGTATACACGTCTGAGCCGAGACAGTTCTCCGATGAGGAGACCAAGTTCCTCTATGGCTTTGCTGAGCAAGTTGCGCTGGCCGTCGAGAACGCTCGCTCGTACAGAAGACGTGAAAGACGAATACGAAGCCATGCGGGACGACCTGTGGGAGTTCATGGACAAGCAAGGCTGGCTCTGACCCTCTGGTGGCCGGCGTATCACTGATATCGGTTCAGGAGCGACATCCATCAGGCAGGGTCGTCAACTTCCATCTCCGGGATACTCCCTGGACGGGTGGGGGGCGGCCATATGCAAGAGCAGCATACGGAGCAGGACGGAAAAAAAACAGCCAATCCGATTGCCTCCCGGCAACCGGATTGGCTCGAAAAGACCCTCAAGAGAATTGAAAGGGTGCTGCCTGGTTTCCTGAAACCCAGGACGAGACTTCTTTTGTCATTCAAGAACAGGATTCTGATCGGCACTCTCTTAGTTCTCGTCGGCGTGGTGATCACCATAGGGATCGTCTTGCAGCTGACGGTGTTCCCGCACATTGAAGGAGACGCGAAAGCCGTCTCGAACATAAAGCTGATTCATCTGCTTGTCAGTCTCGCGATGATCGGATTGAGCTGGCTGTTCATTGAGTTCATTTCAAAGAAAATCACTCTTCCGCTGCTCGAGCTGACCAAACGAGCGGATCAGATAAGCCGCGAAGCCGGCGCAGAGGTGGCCGCAGTTCATGGTGCCGCCGATCCGTCTGCGAAAACGATTCGCCAGAACGGGGTCGATAACGGGGCACGAGGCGATGAAATCTTCCAACTCACCTCGGCCTTCAATAGGATGCTCTTTCATCTCAAAGCATCAGAGGCCCGCCTCCGTGAATCCGAGGAGAAATACCGGTTTCTCTTTGACAATGGTCCTTTCCCCATCTTTGTCATGGACGCGGAGGACATGAGAATTCTCGACGTGAACGCGCGAGCCGTGGAAGAGTATCAGTATACGCAGGAAGAATTGCTGCAACTCAGTTTCGCGGATCTGGGACTGGACCGCGACCGAGAAAAGACGCATAATTTGCTCAAGAGCCTTTTCCCGACTGAAGTAACACTCCTTCCGCTCTTGCAGCACACAAGGCTGGACGGCTCGGTTTTTATGGTCAATTTTCAGGCGAGGCTCACGCGCTTCCGCGACCGACCGGCCATTATCGCGGCAGTTTGGGATGTGACGGAGAAACTGGAAAAACACGCCATGCTTATCCAGGCCAGCAAGATGGCCACCTTGGGTGAGATGGCCACGGGCATAGCTCACGAATTGAACCAGCCTCTCAACGTGATCAGGCTGGGATGCGATTATCTGGTAAAAAGGATAAGGATGGGCAAAGCGCTGTCCGTGGCCGATCTCAGCGAGGTTCATGCGGAACTGGCTTCCAGTGTGGAGAGGGCTGCACGGATCATCAAGCACCTGCGTGAATTCGGTCGAAGACCCGAAGACACCATGTTCCCCATTGATGCGAACAAGCCCATACGTAATGTCTTTACGCTGTTGGGAACTCAATTGACCAACAAGGGCATCCGATGGAAGCTTGACCTGGCCCCTGATATCCCGCAAATTCTGGGCGACGCGAACCGATTGGAACAGGTTTTCATCAATCTCGTGCTTAACGCGCGTGATGCGATACTCAGTCTGGAGCCGCACCCCGGGGAAAGCGACACGGTCTCGTCAAGGACTCTCTCGGAACCGCAACCGACCGATCCCGGGTCTTTTGTCGTGTCACGCTTTCACGTGGAAGCCCCCTCCGCTAAGACGATTACCGTCAAATCGGGCTTCTGCGAGGGTCGAGTCGTGCTCACGGTTTCTGACACCGGCCCGGGCGTTCCCAGGGAACTCAGGCCGAGGATCTTTGAGCCTTTTTTCACCACCAAAGAGCCGGGCAAGGGCACCGGTCTTGGCTTGTCCATAAGTTACGGCATTGTCAAAGAACACCAGGGCACCATAGAAGTCAACCGCGGAGAAAACGCGGGAGCTGTGTTCAAACTGACATTCCCGGCTCTCAAAACGGAGACGCACCATGGCGAGAATCCTGTTAGTGGATGACGAGGAAAGCATCAGAAATATGATGCGTATGACTCTCGAACTGGACGGTTATGAAGTCCTGATGGCGCATGACGGCCCCGAAGGATTGGCAGCATTCAAGGAAAAGAATCCCGACATCGTCCTCTTGGACGTGAGACTTCCCGGCGTTGACGGTACCGAGGTGCTGAGCCGCATCAGGGCGCTCGATCCGGAAAAGGAAGTCATCATGATCACCGGCCACGGGGACATGGACATGGCGGTGCAGTGCCTGAGAAAAGAAGCCTCCGATTTCCTCACCAAACCGGTGAGCGATGAAATGTTGGGCTTGTCGATCAA
This sequence comes from uncultured delta proteobacterium, assembly GCA_963760985.1. Taxonomy (GTDB): domain Bacteria; phylum Desulfobacterota; class Desulfomonilia; order Desulfomonilales; family Desulfomonilaceae; genus JACRDG01. The sequence continues at coordinate 173,572 of CAVXFM010000013.1, forward strand.
GCGATCGCTCGAACGCATCGGGCTCAAGAACAAGCTCAAGCAATATACCCGCAACTTGGAGACCCTCGTTCGAGAAGCCAACGTAGAGCTGGAAAGGGCGTATCGTTTCAGAGAAAATATCATCGAGAATTGTCCGGACGCGCTGGTGAGCATTCGCAAAGGCGGAGAAATCTTCATTTTCAATTCTGCCGCTGAAAAGCTGCTTGGCTATCGGAAACAAGAAGTAATAGGGAAAATGAACATTGTGAAGATCTACCCGCCCGGCGTTGCCAAAGAGATCATGAAACACATGCGATCAGAGAATTTCGGAGGCCCGGGAACGCTTCAAAAGCAGGAAGCAGCGCTGATCGACAAGCAGGGAGAGGAGATTCCGGTCAGTATCTCTGCGGCTATTCTCTATGATGAAGGCAAGGAATGGGGATCGGTCGGAGTTTTTACGGACACACGGGACAAGCTGAAGCTCGAGAAGCAACTGCTCCGATCTGAAAAACTTTCTTCTTTGGGAAAGCTGTCCGCGGGCATCGCTCACGAGATCAATCAGCCGCTCACCGGCGTGTTGACCTTTGCCCATTTGCTTCTGAGGAAATTCAAAGAGGACGACCGCACGAGAAAAGATCTTCAGACCATTGTGAGAGAGACCACACGCATTCGCGGCATTGTTCAGGGGATATTGGACTTTGCTCGCGAGACACGCATGCAGAAACAGCCGCGAAAAATAGAACAAGTGCTGGACCAAACGCTGGAAATTATTGTGCATCAACAACGCTTCTTTGGCATTACCCTGCAAAAGGAATACGATCCCACCATACCCGAGGTGGTGGTGGATGCCAATCTTGTGGAACAAGTGTTCATGAACATTATCCTGAACGCCTTGGATGCCATGCATGGATCGGGAACCCTCACCGTGAGTACCCGGCAGGAACCGAGATATGGTTGAGGTGAGTTTTGCGGACACGGGTAAAGGCATGCCGGAAGAGGTGCTTGACAAGATTTTTGACCCGTTTTTCACCACCAAAGATTCCACGGAAGGCATGGGAATGGGCCTGGGACTTGCCGTGAGCTATGGGATCGTGAAGAGCCACGGTGGCGATATCCTCGTTGCCAGCAGGCCGGATAACGGAACTACCTTTACCATTCGGTTGCCGCTTGAAGGCAGTTCCATGGTCCCCGAGGGGGGCGAAGGCTTTGTTGAGTAAGCCCCTTCTGCCCGCGTGAAACGAGTTGACAGAGTGCCGGGGTTCGAGTAGATTGCTTGTATGCGCCCGTAGCTCAGTTGGATAGAGCGCAACACTCCGGATGTTGAGGCCGTACGTTTCGAATCGTATCGGGCGCACCATGTTACCGCTTTGGGAAGTCCAGAAGCTCTGGGTTCCCTATCCCTTCGCTTGTTAACCCGCCTGTTTTGTATCGAACATCCCCGATACCCGCTCACTGCAAGAATGGCTGACGTTGCAGGCCCCTCGACCAACAGGGAATGCATATGATGGATTCCTCTGAGGGCTTCCATGCACGCGGCGACACCCACTGCTCGTTTCGCATCGATCGTTTGCTTCCTCCTGTCCGGGTTGGGGAACACGAAACAAAGTGGACGGAAGCGATAACAGGGCCCGAATCGATGGAAAACCACCTTCTGTGGTGAGGCCGTCCGTTGAGCTACCCGTGTGACGAGGACTGCCGGCGCGCCAGGCATCATTCACAAAGCCACATCCTGGAGAAAATGAGGGTTGACCACGCGGCAGACGGTAACGTATGGTAAAAGAGGTCAGGATAAGGCGTTTGCCTGGCGAAGGTGCGGCCAAAAACCGCTTATGGTGTAATGCCCGGGAGAGTCGCGGGGTTCGGTGGGACGCAACACTCCCTTCCTCATGGGAGTGAGGTGCAGGCACGCGGGCACAAGGAAAAGCCTCATGTTTTTTGAACTCAAATTGGGCACAGAGCACCTGAATTGGCACGAAGTTTGCTCTTTATTTGAACGTGCTCCTCTTGGCACCAGAGAGCCGGCTAAGTTGGCCCGTGCTGCCCGGAATTCTTACGTTGTCTGTTCCGCGTTTGATGGAGCCACTCTTATCGGTTTCGGCAGAGCCATTTCCGACGGAGAATACCAGTCAGCGATCTATGACATGATCGTCGCGCCTGAATATCAGGGACACGGAGTCGGCAAGGCCATTATGGACGCGCTTGTGGAAAGACTCCCCCAGGGGAAAGCGCTCATTTACGCGGTGCCCGGCAAGGAAGAATTTTACAGAAAGTTGGGATTCGAGATGCTGCTCACGGGCATGGGACGATTCTCTGACCCCCAAAAGGCACGAGAAAAGGGCTATATCGCTTAGAGCTCCCTTTCCTGCATCGACTTACGGACTCGGGCAGGATGTGGCGACCGGAGTGAGCGCATTGGGGCAAGTCGTTCCTATGCAATGGGAAGAACTGAATTCTCTGTGCCTTCGCAGTGAACGATGCGCCTTCCTCCTGGCCGATGTCCGAAGAAATCGACGGAGCCGGACTTTTAATGATTATAGAAAACGGGCTTACTGCCTTTCTCAAACGCAAATTCTCCCGGATCCTCCAGCTCGAGGATTTCCATGGAATTACCGCTCCTCAAGCAATGGACCGGAAGGATTATCTGCTGTACATACATGTGCCGTTTTGCGAGGAGCTGTGCCCTTACTGCTCGTTCAATCGTTTTCCACTCGAACGGGATCTGGCACGAGCCTATTTCCGTGCCCTTGGTCGCGAAATCCGGATGTACAAGGAGCTGGGCTTTGACTTCCGCGCGGTGTACGTGGGTGGCGGAACTCCTACCGTACTCCCCGAAGAAATGGCCGACTTGCTGCAAGAGCTGCGATCCCTGTTTCATATCAAAGAGATCTCCCTGGAGACCAATCCGCATCACCTGACGGATCCGATCGTCAAGTTGCTCAAGCAGGGCGGCGTCAACAGGCTGTCCGTGGGAGTGCAAAGCTTCGACGACGGGCTGCTCACACAGATGGAGCGATTTCACAAGTACGGAAGCGGATCGGACATCAAAGCCAAATTGTCCCATTACATGGGAACATTCGACACGCTCAACGTGGACATGATATTCAACTTTCCTACTCAAACGCCCGCTATACTCGAAAGGGACGTGGAGATCATCGACCAAATTCGCGCGGATCAGGTGACGTTTTACCCGCTCATGGTATCGGACTTCACGCGTCGTGAACTGGCAAGCCGATTCGGTCCGATACGGTACAGCCAGGAAAAGCGCTTTTACCTCCAGATCGCGGAAATGCTCTCGAAGAATTACGCATGTGGAACCGCATGGTGTTTCTCCAGGAAAGAGACTATGATAGATGAATACATCGTCGATTATGATGAGTATGTCGGGGTCGGCAGCGGATCCTTCGGATACGTGGGCGGCGCGTGCTACGCAAACACATTTTCTGTGGCGGATTACGTGAAATCGCTCTCTGAAGACCAGCTGCCCATCATGGCAAAGAAAGTCTTCTCGGAAGCGGAGCAGATTCAGTATGATTTTGTCATGAAGCTGTTCGGCACGTCCCTCGATGTGCAGAAAGCCGAAGAAAAATTCGGAGGGAAATTTATGAAAACCCTCTGGAAGGAGGTATCCTTTTTCCGGTTGGCAGGTGCGCTCACCAAAGACGACGGAGTTCTGAAATTGACCCGCAGAGGACAGTATTTTTGGGTTATTATGATGCGGGAGTTTTTCACGGGAGTGAACAATTTTCGCGACGTATGTCGCGCTCTGATCGCGTCGTCGAATGAGCCAGCACAGTAATGTGCGATCCTCGCTGGCCTGAGGGAGGGCGATCAATGGCTAAACCAACCTACGAATATTTGGAACGAAGGGTAAGAGAACTCGAACGGCTCACCGGAGAACTGATCGACCACGCGATGGATGCGGATCAGCATGAACTCTTCGACCTTTCGATCCTCTGCAATATTTCCCAGGTTCTCGCGTCCACCATGGAACTGGACGAGTTGCTCGCCATTGTCATTGACGAGGTGAACAAGGCTCTCCTCACGGAAGGATGCGGGGTATTGCTTTACGATGAGCATCGCGGGGATTTGTATTGGCGACAGATTCGCGACGCGCGGCGCATACTTGCCGGTCAATCCGAGGATTTGCGGCTCCCCCTGGACGGGAGTATCGCGGGTTGGGCATTCCGAAACAACAAGCCGGCTCGCGTAAACGACGTTTCCAAGGATCCCCGTTATTATCCTGAAATGAGCAAGAAGAGCGGCTTCAAGATCCAGAGGGTTCTCCAGGTGCCGCTCAATGCCAAGGATAAGACCATCGGCGTGCTCATGGCAATGAACAAGATCGGTGGGGATTTCTCCGAGCAAGATGAAGCCTTGGCCACCTCAATGGCAGGCAGCATTGCCTTGGCCATTGAAAACGCGACAGTGTACAAGAGACTCAAGAAATCCAGAGACGATCTGGAAATGATTTACCGGTCCAGTATGGCCCTTGGCAGCACCATGGACCTTGACCATCTGCTGGGAGTCGTGCTCGGAGAACTGAGAACAGCTCTGGACACGGAGGCAGCAGGTGTCCTCCTTTATGACGAGCACCAGGGAGACCTGTTCTGGCGAGCAGTTGAAGACGACAAGGGCATGTTGAGCACCAAGGCAGCGGAAATCCGGCTTCCCCTGGAAACGAGCGTCAGTGGCCAGGTATTTCAAACCGGTGAGCCTGCTCTGGTCAACGACCCCACGAGTCATCCTCTTTTCTTTAAGCCCTTTGAGCAAAGGACCGGCTTTAACATACGCAATGAGATCATTGTGCCGCTGCACACGAGGGAGAAGACCATCGGTGCACTGGTCGTGATCAACAAGCGGAACGGCCATTTTGCGGATGACGATGTCCATCTGCTCTCGTCCCTCGCAGGAGTAGTGGCGCTGGCAATTGAAAATGCCACGTTCTTCGAAGAACTGGTCACCTCTTACCGCGAATTGGAAGATCTCAACCGCGTCAAGTCCAAGATCCTCAACCACCTGTCCCATGAATTGAGAACACCCCTTGCCATCATCCGCGGCACGGTAATCAATATGCAGCGCAAGCTCAAGGAACAGGGAGTAGCAGCGTTCGACCGTTCCCTCGAGCGCATGAATCGTCATCTCATCAGCTTGAACCGCCTGGAAGCGCAGGTAGAAAGCATCATGATGACCGGGTATTCCTGGGAAAAGCGCTACATTACGCTGTTCCTGCAGGCCGCTTTGGACCTCATGGAGGTTCAGGCCGAGTACACACCGGAAATCAAACGTGCGTCCGATGTGATCCACCAGTGGCTGGAAAAGACCTTTCCCGCACGTCGCGACACCCTGGAGCGAATCGACATCAGGCAATTCAGCGAACCGGTGTTCGACTTCATCCGAAAGAAGGCCGATGAAGCCGGTCGGAAAGTCGCGCTCGAGTTCAATCTGGACAATAGCGCGCAGTTGCTCATTCCCAGCCATGTGCTTCGCGCGATAATAGAAGGGCTGATCCGTAACGCCATCGAAGCCACTCCCGAACACGGAATGGTGATGGTAACAGGCCATGTGAAGGCAGACCGGTACATTTTCACGGTGACGGACACCGGGATCGGCATACCTGCGAAGGACAAAGAATTCATATCCGCGGGGTTCTATCCCGTTCAGGACACGGACGATTATTCAACCGGGAGGCAATATTCGTTCAACGCGGGAGGCAAGGGCATCGATCTCTTACGAATCCGCATGTTTTCAGAGCTGTATGGGTTCAAGCTGTCGTTCAAGAGCCAGCGGTGCCCTTACCTGGATTCCAGTGGCGACAACTGGCCCAGCGACGCGGTACAGTGCCCTCATTGCCAATCTGCTGCAGACTGTGCGAAATTCGGTGGCTCAGAGTTCGTCGTGGACTTTCCACTGGCTGACAGTAAAGCTGCGGCAGAACTCCTCGCGAATGACGACCACGGCCCTTCTGAATGCGGGTAAAGAGGCTGCCGGAGAATCCTCCGCCCGCAGGTCGTGATCGCGGGGAGGGCTTTAGAAGTCGTCAAGCTCGTCGAATTCGTCAGCGCTTGAGTCCTGCATAGCCTTTATGTCCGCGAGGATGTCCTCGGGAAAGCTCTCTCTCGGCGCCTCGGACCAGAGGCCTTCCAGATCGTAGAATTCCCGGACTGTGGGTTGAAACACGTGCACGATCACGTCGCCAAAATCGATGAGCGCCCAGTTTCCCTGGTGAACCCCTTCCGCGGAAATGCGCTCCAGTCGATTGCGGCGCCCTTCCTCCAGCACCGTTTCCGCGATCGCGTGTACGTGTTTTCCGGACACACCTGAGATAATGAGAAAATAGTCCGTAATTGCTGTCAGGCCAAGGAGGCGGATCAGTACGGGATTGAACGCCTTCTTGGAGAGAGCGGAACGCAGCAACATCAACGATTTGGCTTTTGCAGCCTCGCCTTGGTCAGCAGAACGGTCTTTCATAAATTAACAATTCCTGTAGAGTTTTTTGTCGATAATATACGAGCGCACAGGTTCCGTCACCAGGTACCCTGAAGCTTTTTCCTTCGGTACGCCAATTTCCGTATGCGCGTGGACGAAATGTCCAAGCCGCACACTGCAGCGGGAGCGACGCGAGTTGACGTCGAATGAATCAGAAATTCACCGCGGTCTTGAAACTGAGCCCGCGTCCCCTCGGGGAGTTCAGCCCACGCGTCCCGGAAGGTCGAACCGGGCCGAGTCACCACGATAAAATGTGCCAGCGCAAACAACCTCTCATAGTCCTTCCACGTACGGATCTCTCTCAGAGAGTCCGTTCCTAAGATGAAATAAGGCTCGCAGTCCTTCTTGTCCGCGAAGGCCTCAAGGGTCTTCACTGTATAGGAAAGTCCCTTCGCCGCGATTTCCAGGTCGGACGCTTCGAACAGCGGATTGTCCTGGCACGCCCTACGGGTCATTTCCAAACGATCCTCCGCTGCGGCAATCTGAATGGGGCTTTTGTGCGGAGGGATGTGGCACGGAATGAACATTACTCGGGAAAGCCCGAATAGGGGCGCCACCTCCTCGGCCAATCGAAGATGGCCCAGATGCGGCGGATTGAAGGTTCCTCCAAGAATTCCGACTCTCAACTCCACTCCGTCTTCAAAGAAAGGGCTTGTTTTCGGAAATAAACATTCTATACTTAAACAAAACGATTTCAAAGCGGAATCGTTATCAGGGAAGATTGTCCTTGTGATTGTTTCTCGGAGGCTTGAGTTGCTGGATGCCTACATAGGACCTATTGTGATGCTGGCCGCTCTGATTTTCGTCCACGAGTTGGGGCATTTTCTTGTGGCCAAAGCGGTGGGAATAAAAGTTCTCAAATTCTCTCTCGGCTTTCCGCCTGCCATCATCAAACGCAAATGGGGAGAAACTGAGTATATCCTGAGCTGGATACCGTTGGGCGGGTACGTGAAGCTTCTCGGAGAAGACTCTGATACCGAGGAAGAAATACCTCCTGAAGACCAGCCGAGGGCCTATCCGAATAAGCCGGTGTACCACCGCATGGCGGTGATCGTCGCTGGACCCTTGTTCAATTACCTGATGGCCGTGGTACTGCTTGTGGTCGGTTACATGGCGGGCATGCCCGTGTTGCTCGCGGACATCGGAAAAGTGGTCCCGGACACCCCTGCAGTCACCGCGGGCCTCAAGCCGGGCGACCGAATCGAGGCAATCAACGGTCAACCGGTCTGGCGATGGGATGACATGCGCTCGATCATTGAGAAGCATCCCGATGAAAAACTCTCGCTTAGGGTTCTGCGGGACGGCAAGCAGATCGAACTCTCGGTAACTCCTGCTCTGAGCGAGCAAAAAAACATGTTCGGCGAGTCGGTCGGAAGAATCGGAGTCGCCCCGTCCGGAAAATCCGCAAAGCTCGGCATAGTCGATTCCGTGTCCGAAGGTTTTCGCTCCGCGGTGCGTCTCACTCAGGCCATCGGCACCACCTTGGTCATGCTGGTCAAGCGGCAACTCAGTGTGGAGTCGCTCGGCGGTCCTATTATCATCGTGCAGGCATCCGGAGAGAGCCTGAAGGCCGGTCCGTTTAATTTCATCCTGTTCCTGAGCTACATCAGCATAAACCTCGCCATAATCAACCTGCTTCCCATCCCGATCCTGGACGGCGGCCACTTGCTGTTCCTCGTGATCGAGGCCATCACGGGTAAACCCGTGACCGGAAAAGTGAGAGAGATGGCGGTTCAGGTGGGCCTGTTGCTCATCGTCTTCCTCATGGTGCTTGTCTTTTACAACGACATACACCGGATAGTTACGAAGGGGTGGACCCTTACCCCGTAGAGACGAAATACCGCAGCGGCTGACCCTATCGTGATCATTCTCGCCGTACATTCCAGCACTCCTCGACTAGGAATCGCCGTCGTGAGGGACGGCGAAATCCTGGCCGAGGAAATCCTGCCTCCCGGCCGAGAGCATTTGGAGAACATTGCTCTCGCGGTGCAGCGCGTGGTAGCGCGACGTGAGATAAGTTTGCATTCCCTGGATGCATTGGGTGTCGTCGTAGGTCCCGGATCTTTCTCCGGTATTCGCGTGGGCATGTCCTTTGTCAAGGGACTTGCTCTGGCCTTGAAGAAACCGGTAGCCGGGGTTTCGAGTCTGGAGATTCTGGCCCGTCAGGCTCTTATTGATGGGGAGTGCGGAGCGGTGGTCATCGATGCCCGAAGAGGGCAAGTGTATGTGTCAATTTACCGGAGAATTGACGATCGACTCATCGCGCTCGACGAACCTCGGCTGGTTCCTGCGACCGAGTTTCATCAGTACGCACAAGGGTTTTATCAACCCCTTGTCGTGTGCGGCGAACCTGTCATCGAGAGCCTTGACGGATCATGCAGGGTTGGGGCTCGAGTCGTGACATCCCCTGCTTCCCCCGGTGTTTGCGGGCAGATTGCGTGGCAGCGCCTCAAGGGGGGAAACGCGGAGGGATTGCACTCCTTGTCACCGCTATACATAAGGCGTTCCGACGCGGAAGAGAAAAAGCTTCCTCGTTGAATGGTGTCTCCGACCTATCTCTCCACTCGATTGCTTCTTAGTGCTCAATGGCGTAAATGCGGTCCCGTCCGCCCCATTCTGATGTCACCGTATTGAGGAAATGGAGCACTTAGCCCCTTCCCTGCTTGTACACCCCTGTCACTCTGAAGAACTTGGCAAGATGAGCACCTAGTCATAATACTGGCCGCGGTGGCGATGAATTTCTCCGGTGATCATGTAGATCACGTCCTCAGCGATGTTGGTCGCGTGGTCTGCGATGCGCTCCAGGTGGCGAGAGACAAGGAAGAGATTGATCATGGACTCCACGTGCTTCTGGTCTTTGCGGATTTCCTCGGCAAACTGGGCCTGCATGGCAGTCTTCATGATATCCACGTCGTCGTCCTGTGCGCATACCTCGTACGCGAGGGCCACATCCCGATTGACCAATGAATCCAGGCTCTGTTCCAGCATTTCCTGGACACGCTGCGCCATGGTGAAATAATCGAAGGGGATGGGTATGGGATCCTGGGTCCCGATGAGTTCCGCGCGCTCGGCGATGTTCACCGCGAGGTCACCGATGCGTTCCAGATCGTTGTTCATCTTGAGCATCGCCACAATGTACCGTAAGTGATCTGCGACAGGTTGATGGATAGCCAGGATTTTGAGGCAATCCTCTTCTATGTCCACTTCACGTTCATCTATCTCGCGATCACCCTCGATAACCTTTTCTGCGAGTTTCGCGTCCCTGCAGTCGATCGCTTTCATGGCAATCCGGAAACGCTCTTCCACCAAAGCTCCGAGTGACAAAATGTTCTTGTTCAGCTTGTCGATATCTCTTTGAAGCCTGACGCGCATGGTTCAGCCTCTCTTTCTTCGGGTATGTGCGGCCCGGCCTGATCCGACGCGCTCCGGTCAAGGTCCTGTCGAGGACGAGGAGGGCTTCCTCCGCGTCGAGGCCTGTGTCACACGGGGTCGGGAAACCGTCGGGTAAGAGTGAGCACACACTTCCCTGTTCCCTGGCGATCGTCGCCTCACGGTCGTGACTATACCACTAGATCTCTTCTCTTATCGGTATGTGCATGGTGAACGTGCTCCCGCGGCCCGGAGAACTCTCCACGGTGACATGTCCTGCGTGCGCAAGAGCTATGTGCCTCACGATGGCAAGGCCGAGACCTGTTCCGCCTATTTTCCTACTTCTTGCCTTGTCTACCCGGTAGAACCGCTCGAAGATACGGTTGAGATGGTCCCTTGGAATTCCGCAACCCTGGTCAATGACCGCTATGGCGATTTCCTGAGGGTTCCGGGTAATGGCCACGCGAATCATCTTTCCGGATTCGCTGTATTTGATCGCGTTGTCCACGAGATTCATGATCGCCTGTTCCAGCAGTGTGGCATTGATCTGCGCGTTGAATTCCTCGTCAGGCGCGCATTCCAACTGGATGCTCTTCTCTGCTGCCTTGGCCCGACACGACTTGATCACCGCTTCCACCACTTCTTTGATCGAGGCTTCCTGGAGCACGACATCTCCCTTTTCGCTGTCTTGTTCGACGCGGGAAAGGGTTAAGAGATCCTCGATGATGACGTCCAGGCGGTCGGTTTGCGCGATGATGATGTCAAGGAAGCGCTCCGCGTTTGCCGGATCGTTCAGCGCTCCCTCTTTGAGAGTCTCCAGAAAGCCTTTTATAGAAGTGATGGGGGTCTTCAGCTCGTGAGAAACGTTTGCCACAAAATCCCGTCGAATATTCTCCAGGGTCTTGAGACGTGTGACGTCGTTCAAGACCACGAGAGCGCCCGTGCTTCGCCCCCCATCGTCTCTCAAGTTCGCGCCGTGCGCCTGCAAGAATCTTTCCGGATCGCCCAAGATGGTGATGTCCGCCTCCGCAGGCTCGCTCTCCGCAAACACCGCGGAAACAAATTCGTGAAACTCCGTGTTGCGGATGACTTCCTGCACTGCTCTCCCTTTGGCCCTTGCCTGGGTGGTGCGAAAAAGTCTCTCAGCAGCGCTGTTCATTCTCGCGATGCGCTCGTCGCTGTCCACCACGAGCACGGCTTCCACCATACCTCCGAGCACCGCTTCGAGTTCGTTTCTCTGGTGGATGACCGCGGCAATACGTTCGTGGAGCCGAGCGGCCATGGCATTCATGGCATCTACCAAAAGTCCGAGTTCTGCCCACCCGGTCGCGTTCAGTTTATGCGTCAAGTCCCCTGACTCAAAACGCGCGGCTCCTTCCGAGAGCTGCTTGATCGGGCTGTTCATCCGCGTGGCAGTATACAGGCTCAGGATTACCGACAGGCCGAGGACGGCAAGACATGCGACTGCCATATCCTTATAGACCATGCGCAATTGGGCTGAAAAATTTGTCGCAGGCAAAGAGGCTCTTACTATCCCTCGGTATTGCCCGTGTACCTGGATCGGGATCGCCACATACAGCAATTCCTCCCCTGCGCCGAAGCTGAACCGTCGATCCACGCCGGTCCTTCCTGCTCGCGCTGCTTCAATCTCCGGCCGGGCCAGTCGGTCTTTGAAACGGGACACATCGGTTCTCGATTCCGCCACGATCTGACCAGATTCCACCAGCACGGAAATGCGCGCGGAGGTGGTGTGAGCAAGTTCCCTCAGGAGGGCCTTGATTTCTCCCGACTTGTCAAAAGAAAATCGATCGCCCACGAGACTGCCTACGAGACGAGCTTGGAAGAGAAGGTTCGTCACGGTTTGACGGTTGTATACCGCGGTCAGCAAACTCACGGCATACCAACCCACTATCAGGAGCGAAACAAGGGTAATGCCCAGATACGAGGGGAGCAGCTTCCATCGTAGTCTTCGTCTCTTCCGCATGCATTACTCCTTGAATCTGTACCCGACCCCTCTGACGGTCTCGATGCGATTTCCGACAGTTCCGAGTTTCTTGCGCAGCCCTGCTATTTGGACGTCTACCGATCTTTCCGTAACCGGGTAGTCGTCCCCTTTCACAGCGCTGATGATCTGGTCTCGGGTAAACACCCATCCGGGGCGACGGGCAAGGTACTGGAGAATCCTGAATTCGCTTGCAGTGAGGGCCAGTGCCTGCCCGGACACTCGGACCTCATGCCGCGACGGATCTATCACGAGGTCGGGTAATCTAATCGCTGTGTGGTCTTCGGGTTCTTCCGCTTTGTTCCTTCGGAGAACCGCCCTGACGCGCGCAAGGAGCACCCGCGGACTGAAGGGTTTGGTAACATAGTCGTCCGCGCCCAATTCCAAGCCTGACACGATGTCCGCGTCTTCCGCCTTGGCGGTGAGGATAAGTATGGGTATTTGGCTGGTGTTCTGTCGGCTTTTGAGTTCCCGACACACCTGCAGACCGTCTGCACCGGGAAGCATGAGATCGAGCACAATCAGATCCGGGATATCTTCGTGTACCTTCCGGACAGCTTCTTCGCCGGTCGGAACACAGGTCACACGGTACCCCTCTTTTGCCAAATTGTATCTGATGAGTTCGAGTATGTCCCCTTCATCGTCCACCACAAGAATCTTCTCCCTGGGCATGGTGTTTCCTGTTCAGAGCGAAAATCGACGCACGAGCGAGTAAGAGCCCGTGTTCAGGCTGGCACAAATCGCCAGGTACGACATTCGCAGACAACCGCGTGTCACGAAGAATCTTTCCCTTAAGCTCATCCGATGCGGTGTGCTCTCACAAGCTTCCCGTCGCTGAGCCGGTCTTTTCTCCTCTGCATCTAAGAGGCTATTGCCTCTTTTCACGAATGAGTCGCCCTCAGGTCTCCACGAACTCCGAGAATGCCACCGGCCTGGCGAACACCGCATGTCCCCCGTACTCAGAAAGCCGGACATCATTCTCCACCTCAAAACTCCAGCCGGTCAAGAGGACGAACACAGGGTCGCGGAATTGAGCTCGCTTCGGCGCGGTCTCGCATAGCCTGAGCCACTGCCAACCCGGTGAACCCATCCATGGCCAAGTCGTTTGTCACCGCGTCCGTTGAAGCCTGAAGGAAAATCTCCCACGCGTCTTTCCCGGACAAAGCAGCGGAAACCGTGTACCCCAAGGTGGCCGGCCCCATCTGCACTATCATGAGAAGAGGTTGCACGTCTTCAACAACAGAGAACCCTCAGCCCTTGTCGGTCGATCGCAAACGCCTCACCCCCAAGTTCGGGTATGGCTCGCGTCGACACTTCGGTGCACTTACGCCCCTCTCCTGGGAACACACATTGCCGCCAGATCCAGGCGTCAACACGCTGACTTTCAAGATTATACCGCATCCCGGATTAATTTTCAGGAACGAAAGGGTACTGATCGTCCGGTCTTCGCCGTTGCCACCAGATTCGTGCGCAAAACCTTTTCTTTCCTTGCTCAAGGCTGCCCTTGTTATTTGGGCTCCCTTGGGTTACCCTCTTAATGCAATGACAGAGCCCCAATCAAGAAAAACCACCTCGTCTTTTCGCAAAAGACGTTCGTTTTCCGCGGAAAAAAAAATTCCTCCAACCCAGGCCCCCGGAGACAAAGGAACTCCGCGTGCACAAGGAGGCTCAACGTCTCCTCGACCGAATCGGCATTCCTGAGCCCTCCCCTTTTGTTCCAGACCCCTTTCAGACGGAAGCGGTGCGGAGAGTCACCGAGGAAGACGTGCTCGTGGTGGCACCTACCGGGTCGGGTAAGACCTGGATCGCTCTCGAAGCCACCAAAGCGTTTTTGGCCCGTGGATCGCGTATCTGGTACACGACGCCCCTCAAGGCGCTTTCCAACGCCAAGTACGAGGAGTTCGGCGAAGCCCTGGGGCCGGAGCGCGTGGGAATCCTTACGGGTGATCGCAAAGAAAATCCTGACGCTCCGGTCATTGTCGGCACCACGGAAATACTACGCAACCAACTGTACGACGATATGGAAGTCGGTCGAGATCTTGCCCTCGATCTGGTGATTCTGGACGAAGCCCACTATCTGGGCGACGCGGACCGGGGTGTAGTGTGGGAAGAAGTGCTCATCTACTTGCCCGGCAGGGTGAGGCTGCTCTTGCTTTCCGCCACGATCTCCAATGCCTCTGAAGTGGCTGTCTGGCTCACCCACATTCGCGGAACGTCCTGTTCGGTGGTACAGTCGGAAGGACGGCCCGTGCCTCTGCATGCCCTGTTCAGGAGTCCTGCCGGAGAGATCATACCTTTCTTTCAGGGCAAGCGCCCGTTTCCGAAGATGGCGCCGTACTTCAAAGCGGAACGGCAAGGCAAACGCGTGGTCGATTCTCGACCGATCGACATGAATACCCTTATTGAAGATTTGCGGGAATGTCGGCTCCTTCCGGCCATTGTGTTTCTCAAGTCCCGATCGGAATGCGACAAGGCCCTTCAGAAACCTTCGGCAGGGCCCGCTCAGCCCTCAAGATGGAGGCTTTGAGCAGGCAGTACCGGTCGTATGTGGAGCCGTATCCTGAGCTGAAAAACCGGGAGCGTATCGAGGAATTGCTGATCTCGCGCGCAGGATCTCATCATGCCGGCCAGCTCCCCGGTTGGCGACTCCTGATCGAAAAGCTCATGATTCAAGGCCACCTGGAGGTCATTTTTGCCACCTCCACGGTAGCAGCGGGCGTAAATTTTCCCGCACGTACCGTAGTGCTTTTGCAAAGCGACCGGTTCAATGGTCGCGGGTTCGTGGACATGTCTGCCACCGACATCCATCAGATGACGGGCCGGGCAGGCAGACGCGGGATGGATAACGCAGGATTCATTTTCGTGGTCCCTGGGAAGCATATGGATGTCGCGCTGGTGAGAGACTTGCTCGTGTCCTCTCCCGAACCGTTGCAGTCCAAAATAGCCGTCAATTTCTCTATGGTGTTAAACCTGATGCTTTCGCACGATCCTGACGGCGTACGGCAGCTTCTCGGGTACTCGTTCGCGGCATTTCATCCGAATCCTCGCCAGGCACGGAAGGTGCATAAGAGACTTCTCCATGACTTCCAAAGGCACTTGTCCGTCTTGCAAGAACTGGATTATGTGGATGACCACGGGGTTCCCACGTACCGACGGGAGATGGGCAGCGAGACTGAGGCTGGACCATCCGTTGCTCATAGCCGAACTCATCAGGCAAGGAGAATTCGAAGACCTCGATTATCAGGACTTGGCTGCGCTCATCGCACCTTTCGTGGTGGACAAGGACAAGGAATACCATGTGAGCATGGAGCTATGGGAAAAGACCCGGCCACTATGGAAGAGACTTCGCGGCATGGCCGGGAGGCTGAGACCTCTCATGCAGTTTCTGATTCTCAGAGGATTTGATGCCCCCTCCATCATGTTTTGGCCCGCGGCTGCGGTATTCCTCTGGGCAGAGGACGTGGAATGGACCGAACTCGTTCGACACGTGACAGCAGACGAGGGTGACCTGGCAATGCTGATGCTGCGCACCGCAGACCACCTCCGGCAATTCCTCTCGCTGCAAGGTGAGCAACCGAAGCTTGCGGCCACGGCGTCCAAGGCATTGCAACGCCTAGTCCGTAGGCCCCTGGTTTGACGCGAATCCCCCGGTGAGTCCCGCGTCGTCCATAGCGGTTTCCAAGAATTTTCCCCTCACGGCCCGACCCTGACAAGCGCGAATCGGTAGGCTGGGGGAGCGGCAGAAAATTCCCATTCCCCCGAGTGACTGAAGGCCGCCGCTCGTAGTGAACCGGGACCTGCGGATACCTCAGAAGAATCATACAGACAAAACGTTTGGCTACCCGTATAAAGCGAGATGTTTCGGAAAAATCCCGCCAGAGGCTGGTGCGCTGACGCGGTGATTTTCCCCGACGTTCATTGCACGAGAGGTGCTGCCGGAGTGGCTCGGGATTTCGAGACCGGAGTGCGCAGAACCAGCTCGTGGAGATGTCAGGCATCCTCCGCCGGGAAACCGCCGGTCCGGGTACGCTCCGAAGGCATGACGTCTGCGTGCGGTATTACCTGAAATGCCGCACACTGGTGAGAAGAGCACTTGAACGCGCTCTCCCCTCTGATGGGAAAACCTGCGGCACCCGAGCCTCTCTGAGGCGCTACTTCTCGGACCGATCAATGATGTCTCGCAGGCTTTGTACTAGCAGATAAGTGAAGCCCAGAAACACCACCAGGCGCAAGAGGGTCATGTGATCGTTAAAGCTCCCGGACATGACGTCAGGGGACAAATGGTACGCGAGGACTACCATGCCCACGATACAAAGGACGGTCTTGAGAAGTGGGTTTAAGAATTTCTTTCCGGCCATTTACGTCTCCCGAACTGGTTCGTTCTGTGATTTCGTGAGGCAAGGAGGAACGCTCAAGATCCTTACTGTCGCGGGTCCCTGCCGAATTTATTGATTTTATTTTACAACACTGGTATAGTGAGTTGAAAATAATTTTGATTGGCACAGACAATGCCTCTATAAATATGGCGGCATTGGGGAAGTCACGCATACGATCAGACTGATGTCTCTTCCTTGCGATAAAGGGAACGTGCCCGTGTAGGGCTGTTTTTGGGCGATCACAGCCATCCGCAGATAGCGTGTTCCCTATCGAATGAGTGGACACCATGCAGCAGGAAAACCGTACAAGACCAGCGGGCTTCAGTGGAACGATAACCAATACGAGCCTGCCGGATGTGATCCAACTTATCTGCATAGGTCGAAACAGTTGCCGAATGCTCGTCAAGAGCGGCGCCAGGAGAGGCATCGTGGTAATCCGGGATGGGGAGATCATCCATGCAGAAACGAGTGACCAGAGAGGCGAAGACGCCTTTTATGAAATCATCTCCTGGGAACTGGGTGTATTCGAATGTGACAATGTGTCGGTTGAATCGGAGACAATCCACGAAAGTTGGGACTTCCTGCTTATAGAGAGTATGCGTAGGTTGGAAACCTTGGCCATCTCTTGACACGAAATCCCCGTGTAACGGCTTTCGTATCCGAGAACCGGTTGGTCGATAGACAGGACATCGGCTTGGCAGGTTTTGCAGGCTCCTCCCGAAGTCAATCCTCAGGCCGGGGCTGTGAAAAATCTTGCTCACTGAGCGAGCAAGATGTATAATATGCCGCTAGGCTTAGGCTATAAACTTCAGGAAGGGGGAAGCCGGCGCGGGTCTCCGGGTTCGCAAAACTCCCTGTTCCCGAACGTGAAAGTCACGGGAAAAGAGCCAGTCTTCAAGCCGGCTACGCGAGAAAAAAATGGCAGATCTTATTCTGACGAAACAATCCCTTGACCGCATCGATTCGATTTTGGCGAACTTGCTGAAACGGAGCGGCGCCCACTCGGTTCTCCTGATCGACAAGGCCGGCCAGTTGATCGGTTTCCAGGGACAGATGGCTGACGAAAAAGTGGCTTCCCTCGCCGCGTTGACCGCTGCCAGCTATGGAGCCACCACTGCGATGGCTCGGCTCTTCGGAGAAGAAGAGTTCACCCTGCTGTTCCACAAGGGCAAGGACGAGAACATCCATTTCTCCAATGTGGGAGATGAATGTCTTATGATTACGGTTTTCAACAACAACACCCACCTAGGCCTCGTTCGTTTGGAGGTAAAGAAGAGCCTCGAGGAAATTGAGGCAATGTTTGCCGAGAACCTGAGGCAGTGGTTTAACACATAGGCGGCAGGAGCTCGTAGCCCAACAGGATGCGTTGATGGCGATAATAAGTTTTCGATCGGATGAAATTCATTGCAAGATTGTTTACTACGGTCCTGGGAGGGGTGGAAAGACCACGAACCTGATTTCGATCCACAAAGCTCTGGGTGAACATGTCCGGGGCGAACTTTTGTCGATCGATACCGCTGGTGACCGTACACTATTTTTTGATTTTCTTCCTATGGATTTGGGACATATCGGAAAGTTTAGGATCAAGATATCTCTGTACACTGTGCCTGGGCAAGTCCGATACAATGACACGCGAAAACTGGTGCTCAAAGGTGTGGACGGGATTGTATTTGTGGCAGATTCTTTGGAGGCCAGGCGGAACAACAACATCGAGAGCCTTCAGAATCTCGATGACAACCTTCGAGAACAGGGCAAGAGCATACACGCACTGCCTCTGGTTCTGCAGTACAACAAGAGAGATTTGGCTGGCAGTAAAGTCGCGGTAATTCCTATGGAAGAGATGGAAAGAGATCTGAACCCGGGAACGAATTTGCCCTCATTTGCCGCGAGCGCGTTGAGAGGAGACGGAGTCAGGGAAACGTTCAAGAAGATCTGCATCTTGACTGTGGTAGACGTGAGCACGCGCCTTCTCAAGAACAAAGGTTTGAGCATGACCCGTTAGGAGGCTGTCGGGAACCCGGTTCTGAGCACGACTTTCCCGATGAAATGGCACGAGGGAGTCGATGCGCTTATCGGCCCTGCGCAGTCGTTAACGAAACAGCCTGAGGTATCAGGCTCCTAGGAGCCTCCCCAGGTAGCCGAGAAGTGGGCAATCACGTCCGAAGAGGCACGAAAGTGTCCATGTATCACATTTGCGACAGGCTCCTAGTCTGATTCTGCCGTTCGGAGACCAACTGTGGCCGATCAGGAAAAAGAAAAAAGCCCCGAAGAACTCGGCGAGGCTGTCGGGCGAAAAATAGAGGCTCTCTTTGGTGGATTCTTCGGCGAAGAAGAGACGCAACTGCTCGAGGTTGAGGAAAGCGTCAAGAAGGATGCCAGCACGGCTGAGCCAGAGACTCCTCGTTCCAAACGGCCCCTTCACACCGACACAATAGAGATATCCCCACCGGTTCCCGTGGAGGATTCAGGCCCTGCGGTCGTCGCGCAGGACGAACCGGCAAAGGCTCCAACGCCCGTGCCACAGCCTTCTCATGATCATCTCCAGCCGTTTGATGACGTCGCGGAACTCATTGAGGCCCTGATACTGAATCTGGAATGGGAAGTCACTCCGGAAGTCATCACCGAAGTCGCGGATCGATTCAAGGACATGGACGTCTATTTCCCCGGGGATACGCGAGCCAGGAATGTCCTGTCAATGAACTATCGTGTTCTCCAGCGTTTCAAGAACCCTGATGGCGCATCCCATCCCTCTTTGGTGAAAATGCTGCAGGACAGCCTGACCGTATTGAAATTGATTCACTCCTCACCCGGGAACCGTCAGTCCATCGATTCACTGGTCACGGGCATTACGAACATGTACAAGTTGATCAGTGCGGCGACAGCCCCTCCGGTGGGGCCGAAGGCGCCTCAACCAGTTCTCAAGGCGGTTCCACCTGCGCCGAAGCCGGCTCAACCCGCTCCCACGCCCGTGGCTGCCGTGCCGAAACCTACACCGGCAGCGCCCCCATCGAAAGCTTCATCGCCGAAGCCCGTGCAGCCTGCCCGTAAACCCGCTGGTCCGCTTGGTCCTCCAACGAAACCTCCCTTCAAGTCCGTGTCGCCTGCTGGTCTGGCAGAAAAGAGCGCACCGAGAACTGCGACAGATCAGGGGAAAGGTGCTGCCAGCTCTCATCGACTGCTCGTGGAAAAAGTAGAGGCCACGGTCAATTCTTTGGAAGAAATGGGACAGCGTTTGTCACGAATTGTGGGAGTGTTGCGGCAGCAGGGTGAAGGCTCGGGGCAGGAACTCTCCACCTCTACCCTCGAACTGCTCCTGGGTCCGACCTCAGGCCACGCGGGTATTGCATTGAGCGAGCCGAGCGGTGAGCGGTACAAATCGTTGATCAAGAAAGAAGGGAGCGCTATCCATTCTCTCGAAGAGATCAGCCAACGTTTTTCCAGGATCCTCGGAGTATTCCGCCAGGGCGGTGACATGTCCGGAGAAGAGATCATTCGCCGCTTGGGGACATTGGAACATCTCTTTTCCGAACGCCTCGGTCATCTTGCTTCTTTCCACCAGCAACTGTCGGGCATTCCTGTTTCATCAGGAGAAACCGGCGATCAGCCGGGAAAACCGCGGTCTTCGGACGGGCTCTTGACCCTTCTCTGGGCGGGCACCACTTTGGCCATCCCTTCGTCGCTTGTCACAGCCCTTTTCCCCCTTTCAAAGGCTCAGGCGGAACAGCTCAAAGACAAGTCTTCCATTGTCTTAGGCGGGCATCCGGTTCAGCGCCTGCCGTTGAAGCGGCCACCAAACGCAAGCAAATCCAGTGAACCTGTTCCCATGTGGCTTGTCCATGTTACCGTGGGCCAAAAGGAATATTTTTTGCTGGCAGAGCGATCTTTGGGTTACCGTCGGACCCCCGACAATGTGGACATCAATCGCCAGGCGAGAGTCAAGCTAGGGGAGACGTCGTTCGCCATTCTCAACCAGTCATCGTTCCGGTAACCTTCGGAAATCAGCAAGGCAATGACAGATTCTCAAGGTAAAGCCAAGCCCGTTTCCGCATCCAGGAAGCCGGTATTCGAACCTGTCCCGTTCGGTCATCACTGGCTGATAGATCGGATATCACAGGGTGGAATGTCGGACATCTACCTGGCGAGGAGCGTGGGAGCGGCCGGCTTTCACAAGCCTGTGGTCATCAAGAAACTTCTTCCCCGGTATTCCTCCAAGCCTCGGTACGTGAAAAGGTTCCTCAACGAGGCGAAAACCCTGGCACGCCTCAACCAGGCCAACATTGTTCAGATCATTGACATGGGCGTCATCGACGGGGAGTATTACCTTGCCCTGGAATACATCGAGGGGCGCAATGTGGCTTACATTTTGTCCAAAGCCGCAAGAACCGGTCGACTGCCCTCCCTGGAGTTCGCGTTACACGTGGTGTTGGAGGTTGCCAAGGGCCTGGCCTACTCCCACCGGAAAAAGAGCCCGTCCGGCGAGCCGCTCATGTTGGTCCACCAGGACATCAATTCGTTCAATGTCATGGTGTCCTACGAAGCTGAAGTCAAGATCATCGATTTCGGCATTGCAAGGATGTTCTTGGAGAGCGACGGAATGGATGGGCTACCGGTAGCCGGAAAGCTCCTCTATTTTTCGCCTGAGCAGCTTCAACGCAAGCCGGTGGACCGAAGAGTCGACATTTACGGCACCGGCGTCCTGCTCTTCGAGCTTCTCACGGGCCAGCGTTTGGTTCAACACCAAGAAACCGTAAAAGCCACTGTCAAAACCATACTGGAGATGGACATCCGGCAGCGTGTCGAATCGGAAAGTCTCATTCGCGAAGACTTGCGTCCTCTTCTGATCAAAGCAATGGCTTTGAATCCCGAAGACCGGTATTCGTGGATCGAGGAGATGATTCAGGATATCCGCCAGATAATCAAATCGAACTCGATGGAATTGGATACCGCGGTCTTTTCTACGTATATGACAGAACAGTTCCGTCGCGAAATTCTCTTGGACACACAGCGGCTCAAGGCAGTGCTTGCCGATGACGAAGCAACCGCGCCGCCTGCAGCGAAGAACAATGCCCCTGCCAAGGGGATTTCCGGGTGGAAAGACGTCGATCTCGCGGCCGCAGTGATACGCCAGTGCTCCGAAGCCTCGGGAATATCACTAGATCAGGGCACCCCCGACGGATTCCGCCCACAGCGCGCGAGTTTCCAAACCGGAGAAACCATCTACGCGCAAGGAGACCCCATCACGGATGTGTACCTGATCTGCAAAGGAAAGGTGAAAACACTCATCCAAGCTGGCGCGAAACGACAAACGCTCAACCATCTGCGCGAGGGGGACGTTTTTGGCGAGAGTGCTCTCATTGACGAGATCCATCGCCCTGAATCAGCGGAAGCGGAAGAGGACTGCGAGGTGTTGTGCCTCAGGAAGAAAGACTTTGCAAAGCTGGTCGGGTCCGATCTCTGCGGCAAGATAGTGCAGAAGCTTGTGGAAAAGCTCCGCGAGAGCGCATCTCTTGTCGAGGGTTTTCTTTTCGAAGATATGCTCTCGAAGTTGATCCACGCACTGATATTCTCTTATCGACGCTCTTGTATCCAAAACGGACAGACGATAGAATTTGCGGATTTGACTGACCTGCTGGGCCTAGAGGACGACGAGCAGGTTGAGCGATACTTGAGAAAATTGGAGTCTCTCAATATTCTTCAGATCGAAGAGAAGGTGGTTCGTGTGAGCAACCTAGGCAAATTAGAGAACCTTCTCAGTCTCTTGACTCGCCCGGGAAGACAGCAAATTAGCTTGTGAGATTGTTGCCTTCCTCGACACGTTCTCTCACACGTGGCACAATAGCCTCGGCACACATAACGCTCCATGAAGCCCCGTTGGCACAAGGCGGGAGGCAGGGGGTTCGGAGAATCCTCTTTACGAGACAATGGGGTGGTGTGCCGGATGCACCGCATAGGGCTCTGAGAATCTTCACGTGTCTGTAGACTCGGCATATGCGAACCGGTCAACACCGACACGATGGTACGATGGAACAGGAAATCATGAAAGTTATAGTGATCAACGCTGCCCCTCGCATGGAGTCGGGAAACACTCAGGTCATGCTCAATCCGTTTCTGGTGGGCTTGCGCCATCAGGGTGCGGAAGTGGACATCGCGCTCTTGGCTCGAAAGAAAATCAAACCTTGTATCGGTTGTTTCACCTGTTATGCCAAGACCCCTGGCGTGTGCGTACACGCGGACGACATGCCGGGTCTTGTGGACCGCATCCGGCGGGCCGACATGATGGTGCTCGCCACACCTGTCTATCTGGACGGAATGACCGCTCTGGCAAAGACCTTCATGGACCGACTCGTCGTCTTTCTGGACCCTCATTTCCTCGCTGACAGCGGCAGGCTGCACCATCCCTTGCGATGGAAATTTCCGGAAAAGATATTCCTGGTCTCTGTCTGCGGCTATCCAGGCTTGGAGAACTTTCAACCGCTCGGATTCCATATGGAACGGATTGCGCGCAATCTCCATTCCCAGCTCTGCGGCTCCTTGCTGAGGCCTGCGGTTTTTTCGGTGTTGCTCGCGAAGAAGTTACCCGACAAGGTGCGCCAAGTCATGGAGGCAGCTCGCCTGTCAGGCGAAGAGCTGGCCAAATATGGGACCGTATCCCCTGCCATCCTGGAAGCTGCAGCGTCGGACATTTGCTCCACCGAAGAGCTTATGAAAACTGCGAACGCTTTTTGGGACAGAGAACTGGCGACCGGCGGGGATGAACCCGCGTGATCATGGCACATGCGCTGCAACAAAGGTAAGATACTTGGCCTGCCAAGCGCAACCCCTCTCCCTGCTTATGGAATTTCGGCAGGGCAGTGACATCGCAAACCGGTTTCTTGCCGTTGGGATTCACCTCCAAAGACATATGCCGCGTGTTCACGGTTCTGATCGTGCTTTTCATGTCCGGGCCCCGGATTTCTGCCGCGGGCGGAATTATGCACGTATTTCCGCCCCGCTTTCAAAACGAGACGTTCGCGGTGGCGCGGCTGCAGATCCTGCTTTCCAAAAGTCTCGTGACGGTCTCCGAGTCTTCTCTTCATTATCGAGTTGATCAGACGTTCTTCAATGACAACGAATTTCCGCTCGATGGTCTGTTCATCCTGCCCGTCCCTGACCAACAGGGGATGCGTGGGCTCGACGTAAAAGTCAATGGAGTGTCTGCTCAGTTCCAGGTGGTTCCTCCTGATGAGTTCTTTCCTACCCTGAGACACCTTACTGAAAACATGAAGGATCCCTCTCTCCTCGGCATGGCCGGAAAGACCGTGTTGCTGGTGAGACCGATTACAGTGGGCATCAAGGAACAGAAGTCCTTTCGAGTGGAGTACACCACGCCGCTCAGGATAGAGAACGACCTCATGGAAATTCTCATTCCCTTGGACGGGGAGCGTTTCTCACTAGGTCCTGTAGGCCAGTTCGAGATTCAGGTGCGGTTCAACGGATCTCGTGTAGTGCGCACGGTTTTTTCTCACACGCATCACCTGACAGTGGTCCGGGAAGCGCCGCATCGGTGCTTGGCCTTTGTCAAAAGCGAAAAGACGCGCGTGCGTCATGATTTCAGGATGCTCGCAGGGTTCTCCGGACAAGACCTGAACCTCAGGCTAAGGGCCCACAAATCTGACGGGGAACGAGGCGCTTTCATGGCTTTCATCGAACCGCCTCTCGTTTCTCGACGTGGTACGAAACCGGATAAGGACGTGGTCTTCATTCTCGATTCTTCCGGAAGCATGGACAAGTTCAGCCTCGACGCGGCTAAGCGCACCGTGGTTTTCGGGTTAGAGAGTCTGCGCCCCGGGGATCGGTTCAATGTTCTTGCCGTGAAGACTCATCCTGAAAGACTGGAATCCCGGCTCATCCCTGCCACGCGTGAGAACGTCCTGGAAGCAGTGAGTTTTGTGAATTCAGCATCAGCCTCGGGCGGCACGGATCTTTACAACTGTCTTATGAACGCGTTGGAACAGTTCCGATCCCGCAGGAGGCCCTGCATGATTGTTTTTGCAGGGCAAGGTCGCGCAACGGTGGGAATCACCGAGCCGGAAACCATCGTCGAAGACGTGAGACGCCGAAACAAACTCCGCGCGCGAATCTTCACACTCGCCGTGGGAACGGCCGCGGACATGGCCGTACTGAATAAGCTTTCAGCTACGAATGGGGGCCACTGTTTTCTTTTTTCTGACAAAGACAGCTTTCCGCTGGTCATGAGTCGTCTGTTTTCGAGCGTGGCACCGCCTCTGGTATCAGGCCTTTCCCTCGAATTTCAGGACATGTCGCCCGAGGGGGTGAGCCCGGATCCGATCCCCGATCTGTTTGGATCGGAGAGTGCGGTGGTTCTCGGCCGGTATGAAGAGAAGAGCGACACGGTTTCCAAGGTCCGTCTGAAAGGCAAAATCAGGGGCCGTGTCAAGATAGTGAACAAAAGCTTCCGATTTCCTGAGGAAAATCCCCGTTATCCTTTCGTGCCCGCGCTATGGGCCATGCGACGTGTCAGCAATCTGTTGGAAAAAGAATCGTTCAAAGGTCCGGAGCCGGAAGCGAGACAGCAAATTGAAGCGCTGGCCAAAGAGTTTGGATTCAGGACGCCATTTGATTCCGGATTCAACTCCCGCGGCCGGGATCGAGCGATGGTGCACAGGGATGCGGCTGGCCTGTTCTGGCTTTTCAAGACATCCACGGTGGTCGAGGATGTGGAATCCACCCGGTACAGAAGGGTGAGCGGCGAAGTCTTTCATCTCGACAGAGGCGCGTGGGTGGACAACAAGTATCGTGCTTCTCTGCCTCAACAGACGGTCCCATTCTTGAGCGATGCGTATTTCACTTTGGCCAAAGAAGAGCCGCTCTTAGGGAGATATCTGGCTCTCGGTCCGGACGTGATTGTGGTAAGGAACAACGCGGCGCTCATCATCACTTCCCACGACCCAAACGACCCCACGCGCGGCATGTGATACCGCTGTACACAAATACAAGTGACTTAGTGCTCGGTTTCTCACATACGGTCACATCAAAAGACCGCGACGTCAGCAGTCACCTCACCGCTTGGGTGCCACTGCTGGCTTGTCCAGCAGTGCCTCAGGAAAACACTGTTAGCAAGCTAGCAGTGGCACCCGAGTACGTCACCGCATTGAGGCCATTGAGCACTTGGCGGACGGTTCCCGCACGGCGGGTCTACGTCGTTTCTGCCAACTCCTCTTTGTTTGCGCCAAGGCTCTATAGACACGTCCACGAAAATTGCTGCAATTTAAACAATATCTATGATTATCTCATTTTCATCTTGAGCTTTCCTTATCAATATGATATAGTCAACCCATTAAGTGTCCTAACGGACAGCACAAATCAATTTCAAGTGAGGTCCACCATGGCAAGGGTTGTGGTTGTCATCATGGCGTCGATGGTTCTTTGTTTGGGGCTGCTGGCGGTCCCTGCTCAGTCTTTCCCGGGCTGCGCTCCTCCGCAGCAATGTGGCCCACAACGGACACTCGTCACGAGAATGGTTCCCTGCGTGAAAACCGAAATGGTGGCTGAAGTTCAGCCCTGCACGCGGTGCATACCCGTTCAGAGAGTGGGTTGGACCTGCAGGAAGGTAATGCTGAGAGGCACCCCCATCGGTCGGGCGTGTGGACAAAGTTCCTGTGTCAAGTGTTGCCCCCAGCCATTCTGCCAGGTGATCGAAGAAAAAGTGCCATATGTGTATTATGAGTACAAGAAGATCCCCTGGTATAACATTGTCTATAAGCCGGTATGCCACCAGATAGTGTTGCCTCAAACCTATTGTGTGGAAGCGATACCCATGTGCAGGTAGAGTCTGTCGCCCCTGCAATGGGTAATCGACAGGAAAGCGGTCGTCGTATATCGGACTCGGAGACGTATTCATCGCCCGAAGCCATTGAGTGCGAACTTCACAAGCCAGCGCTCAATAAGGTGGGCTGGCCGTAAGAAAGAATGATCGCACCGGCGCACAGCCCATAGCGTAATTTCTTCGACAAAGTTGTCTTATGATATTTCGTATTGGTTGATTGTGATCGAAGCGACATGGTAGATCGAGATCATTTGCCATGCGCTTCAATAAACCGCTCTTGCCCTCGCCCTACCCTCTCCGCATCGGAGAGCCTTGGGGCGGGGGCAATTTGTTTGAAAGCGAAACTTTTTCCTCACGCTTCACCGCGAGGGAGAGGGAATGAACCTTCAAGGCACAAAGATACTAAGAAAAGAGAGGATTGGTCTCTGACTTCTTCGTGTCTTAGTGACTTTGTGGTTTGATCTTCGTAACTTCTCAAAAAGGCCGTGGGGCAATCGTTCAGTGTTCTGCCAGGTGCCACTTGTTGGGTAGAAGCGCTGTGAGGGATGCGTTTAGCGCCGGTCACGCCATGCTTGGCTTGAGTTGAAGGCAGGGCCCATTTTGTTTGGGATATCAGTGCAGAAATTACGCGACAAACGGAACGAAATGTGATTTACAGGGGTGCATGAAGGCAACCCCCAAAATACCCAACGTACCTGAAGAAAGCGTACCCCTTTGGTGGCGATGCTGTTGGAGATTATTCGGATACAGCAGGAGCAAATTCAAGAGCTGAGAGACGAGATAGCCAGGTTGAAGGGGCAGAAGCCTAAACCTCAGATCAAACCTTCCGTATTGGAAAAAGATTCCGGCAAGGAGAAGACAAAGGACCCCGGCGGGAAACGTCCCGGCTCTGCCAAGAGGGAGAAGACGAAGCTACTCGAAATACATAATAGGCTTATCATCCCGGCCTCCAACGTCCCGGCAGGGAGTGAACACAACGGGTTTGAGGACTTCACGGTTCAAGGTCTTCTCTTCCAACCCTACAACACGCTCTACCGACGTGAGCGATGGCTGACTCCCCAAGGCAGATGCATAGTGGCCTCGCTTCCGGAGCATCTCAAGGGTCTGGGGAGCCATTTCGACGCCCCATTAAGGAGTTTCATCCTTTCTCAATACTATCAATGTCACGTGACTCAGCCCCTGATTCATCAGCAGCTTCGGGATCTGGGAGTCGATATCTCAGTGGGCCAAGTGAATCGGATCATCACCGAAGACAAGGATCGGTTTCACACGGAAAAAAACGAGATTCTTCGGACCGGCCTTGCAATCTCGACATACATCAATGTTGACGACACTGCAGCTCGCCACAGAGGCAAGAACGGCTATTGCACCCACATCGGCAACAAGCTATTTGCCTGGTTTGAGAGCAGACACAGCAAGAACCGGATGAACTTTTTGGAACTCCTGCGTGCGGGTACCAACGATTATGTGCTCTCCCGCGATGCCCTTGCATACATGGAAATGCAAAAGCTTCCCCAAACTCAGTTTGAACGACTTGAGGGGTTGGGAAAGAGGGTCTTTGAAGACGAAAGAGCATGGAAAGCGGCACTTGAGACTGTGGGACTGACCAACGAACGGCATGTGCGGATTGTCACGGAAGCAGCGTTGCTGGGAAGTATCATCGAGCACGGGACCACCAACCCGGATCTGGCGATCATCAGTGACGATGCCGGCCAGTTCGATGTCTTGCTTCACGCTCTGTGCTGGATACACGCCGAGCGCCCCATCAGGAAGCTAACGGGGCACACCGCTGCCCAGCGGGAGTCTCTTGATCGGATACGAAGACGCCTATGGGGATTTTACCGGGACCTGAAAGACTATAAGCAGACCCCGATCCCCGAGAAGAAGCCCGAGCTTGAGAATCGTTTCGATAAGATATTCACCACCCGCACATGCTACGAGACCCTTAACCAAGCGCTCACGAGAATACACAAGAATAAGTCGGAGCTTCTGCTGGTCCTGGAGCGACCTGACATACCCTTGCACAATAATGACAGCGAGACGGACATCCGGGAATACGTGAAGAAACGTAAGACCAGCGGATCGACCCGCAGCGATCTCGGCCGCCGTTGCCGGGATACCTTCACGAGCCTCAAGAAGACATGCCGGAAACTGGGGGTAAGCTTCTGGGAATATCTCAATGATCGGATATCCGACACAAACTCCATTCCATGGCTCCCAAATCTGATGCGACAGCAGATGGGGAAGCACAGGGATAGCAAATATGGGGTGAATTCCTAACAGGTGGTGGAACCGCCCTCGTCATGGCATGATCTTGACGGGAAGAGCCATTGCCCTTGAGTGCTTCACGGGTTTATTGAG
>CAVXFM010000014.1:0-21926 GCA_963760985.1 uncultured delta proteobacterium
CTGAGAGCATTTGCAGGTATAATCGAATGATATTTTTTTACCATTTTTAGCTGTAACACAGCAATTTAGCGCAAAGTCAAGAGTTTTTCCCACCAATGAGTCGTCACACCAAAACCCCTTGCTCTCAGCTTCGTGGCATGATACGTTAGGACGTACTCCTTAGAAGGAAAGGGAATGGTCCCGGACACTGCCCGTTTCCTGAGAGCTCTGTATGTCAAATGTATTCCAGTTGTCTCGTGTCATCCTCAATATCCGTTCAGGAGTTTAGCCATGGGTGCATTACGAAAGTCAAGTATTCCGGCCGAATTCAGGAAGTGAGGGTAGGAAGGCCCAGCTGCGATGTGGTGGTCGGAGGTGAGACGGCGAACAACTTCTACTTATTCGAAGGCAATATGCCCAACCCACCAAAACTGGCTCTTCAAGTGTTGGACATCGAACCCGAAGAATGGGCTCCGGAGGCGTTGGAGCCCTACAAGGATGTGATCGGCGACCCGGGCGCGTGGGCCAAGAAATGTGTCGAGGAATTCGGAGCCGATCTGGTCTGTCTGTGGCTGGCAGGTACGGATCCGAACGGGAAGGATTTGTCCTCCACACACGCTGCTGACGTTGCCCGCAAGGCGTCCAAGCCGTTTAGTGCCGCTCATTGTTTGGGGCGTATCCGGCGACAAAAAAACACTGAAGTCCTCAAGGCGGTGGCAGAGGCATGCGCCCGTTTCAATGTGGTGCTGGGACCGGTTACCGACAGCAATTACAAGCAGATCGGGGCCGCCCCGATCGCGTACAACACACGGTGGTAGCCAACACTCCCATAGATATCAACCTGGCAAAGCAGTTGAACATCCTCCTCGAAACCCTGGGCGTGCCCAATGACCGGGTTCTGATAGATCCCACCACGGGGTCCGTCGGATACGGTCTGGAGTACTGCTATTCCATCATGGAGCGAATCCGACAGGCAGCTCTCACGCAGAACGACGACAAACTACAGTACCCGATTCTCAACAACATAGCTGAGGAGGTCTGGAAAACCAAAGAGGCCAAACTCAGACCAGAAGAAAATCCCCAGCTGGGCAATCCTGCATTGCGCGGCGTGAATCTGGAGGCCGTCACCGCCTTGAGCGCCCTGCAGGCGGGATCGGACGTTCTGGTGCTGAGGCATCCGAAGACGTTGTGGCACATTCGACAGTATCTCTCCGAGATCATGATCAAGACTGACCTCGATTCAATGGGAGTAGACCTTGCCTTGGTAGCTGCTGCTCCCCAGGCAACCGCTGCGATTGCCCAGCCTGCTCCCACTCCAACAGTCGCGAAGCAGGCCCCGGCCACGGAATTGATTCCGCCGCCAAAAGCGTTAGCCGAACCACTGCCCGAAGGTCCAGGAGAACTGAAAGAAACTACCGAATCAACCGTGGTAGATCACGAAGCAGTTTCTGCTTCGGCAGCAATTCCGTCGAGGCAAGAAGAGACCGAGACGAGGGCTCTGGCTAAGGCCTCCATTCCGAGTGCGAAACCACGTACAACTGCCGGGTCCGAACGTGTAGAACTCACTGACGCAGACATTGAAGCTTTCCGAGAGTTGTTGGGTGCATTCCGGGCCATCAAGAATTTGGTGACGGCCATCTCCGATCTCGTTTCCGGAGACGCAAAGCACTCTTGAAAGAGTCCATTTTACCTTATTGCGAACTACCCGCGGGGGCAGCCATCATCCACCAGCGCCCCCGGTGTTTCCCCCGACACCTTCAGCGGAAACACTGGGCCGTGGTCGTGATCTGATTGTATTCGCGGCTTTTTCGTCAGTGATATGAGACTGGTATCCGAGAAACTGGGGATCTCCCGATCGACACTCACATGAAATACTCAGCGGGACAAAGAGCATGACTGATCTCGTCTTTCTTAGGCATCCGCCGCAACCGGTTCGTGAGACCGCACGGATGCGCCAGGGCCTGTCCGTAAGAGTTGATGCGGGACTTGTCAAGGCTTTCGGGGAAGCTTGCAAGCGGCACAACCTCAAACCGAGTGAGCTGATGGAAACAATTCTGTGGAATGCGCTGGGTGAGCCCTCAATGAGTTTTGAGCCTAGCTTCCGTGCTCAGGCACAAGTAAAAGCTCCCAAGGAGCCTCATGAGAAATGAATCCGAGCCATCGTTCATCACCCGGAATGAGCCAGTCGGTGCAATTTCCTGTGTGGTTCGTGCGTGAGTTGTCCGCGCAGACTCCTCAGCAGTGTTGGAGAACGGCATCTCGATGCAGCCGGTCAATTCTCCCTGACTCCGCACTGCACATGCAGAAGACGCCTTTCATCATATTGACGCCCGTGGCAAATCCTTCCAAAACTTCGTCCACGATCTCCGCATGACGCCACGGGTCGAAGGGAGGCCTGGTCTGATCGGAGACCTTCTCAAGAAATGCCCGGCTGAACTCGTGGGAAAGGGTCACCGAGCGCAATGCCTCAAGGATCCCGTTGGAAGCGTTTATGAGGCACACACTGACTGCTATTCCGCCCTTGAGGCCGGCCAAATCGTGCCACGGATCAGGCCGCATCACCGGAGCGTTGATCCACCAGTTGTAGTACGACGCCTGCCAAGACAGGCTTCCAAATTTGGCCAAAACGAAAAGAGCGTGCTCCCTGGCGAACAGGGCGAACGCGGCTTTCTCATTTTGAACCGCGTGAATTTCTCCGCATGTGGGATTGCCCACGCAGATGGTCAGGGTGTGGCCACCTGAGGTGTAGTCGTACGTAGTGTGTTCCGTGAGAGTCGTGAGTCCTGGGATGAACGGCATCCCAACCTTGATCAATCGCATGTGCCCACTCCTGATCCAGGCCTGTTTCTCAGCCTGAAGCATTTCTACGAGATGCCAGGATTTCTGAAACAAATAAGCGTCCGTGCCAAACGTGGCACATCATAGCAACTCGTGCCACTAAGGTCAAGGCTATTCTTCCGCTTATGGGATATGGGCTGTCAGCTGTGGAAACGAATCTCGTCGCCCGGACACACGCGTTGCAGCAATGCGGGTGTCACGTGCCACAGGGACTCCGGAGATAGCACGAAAAGGACGTTGACCGGCTTGGGCGCTGGTCCTACTCTGTGAGCAGGTGTCATGATCCTGAACGAAGCAAAGAAAGGAGTACCCATGCACGGCGACCACGAACACGCGCACGCTCATGCCCACGAGCACACCCACGAACACGCTCATGAACACGCTCACGGAGACACGAAGCACTCTCATGAGCACCTGCATGTCCATGCCCACGAGCACCTCCATGAGCACAAGCATGAACATGATCACGCAGAAGATGCGCTCGCACACACCCATGCCCACGCAGGGGATCATGGACCTCATGATCACGCCCATACCGGTCATGAGTGCGAGACCCACACTCACGGTCATTGACAAAATGAAAAGTGATTTAGAGGGGCGGCCGTTGTTGAGCAACGGCCGTCGGATTCTTGTGGGTCAGGGCAGCTCAGGATCCCATCCAAAACCACCGGCCTCATACCTCCCAATCAGATTACCGCCTTCTTTGCCGCACAACTCCGGCACAGTTTCGCACCACTCTTGATCTCAAGTATCGATCACATGGTCGGCTCTTCACCTTGATCGCAGAAGTTTGCGGCTCTCTTCTGGCTTTAGGCGGCAACTCCGTCTCCACGGATTCCCGCGCACACAACTCGACAGGGTCTTTCTCCAGAATTTCTTAGCGCTTTTGCTCATGGATAATCCGGAATTCACCCCGCTCCTGTGCGGTCGCTGGCTCGGTCCTTATTTTTTGAATGAGTTCCATGGGTTGTTCGCTCAGTTGAAAAACCTCGGCGCGCAAGACGACCCTTACCCCGCTATCTGAGCGTCGGCCAACGAGGGAATACTCGATCTTTCAACGTCCCGAAAAACAAGGTTCCCTTTACCCACGAGCATCCGGTAAGGACTTGAATGACATCGGCACCGCACACGTCGGGTCTCGGTATCTCAGTTCCGGCTCTACGACTCCTTTCTACGCTCCCGAACAGGACGATCACAATCTCAAGATGACTTGGCTGGGGAGAGGATGGCCGGATTTTGTTGCGGGCAAACAGCAGCCGCGGGATCTTCTACCACCGTCCGTTGGCCCGTTGCGTTTCGGTCTCAACCTCAATGGTCGTTTACCCATGAGATTACGTTCACGCTTCAATCGGCTATCGGGCGGGACTGCCTCATGTGGTGACTCGAATCGAGAAAAAAAGGCTTGACACGAATTGGCAAGATGTAATACGCTGGCGCAAAGCGTAAAACAAAATTGAATAGGTTCGCGCAACGTGCGGCAAAACGCTGAGGAGTCATCTGGTCTGGGCCTCCAAGCAACTTGACTTTTTTCAGCGCTGCGCTTGCGCAGCAACCATCAGCTCTTTTATCAATGAAACGGGGCAGGAGACGCCGCATGTGGCTTGTCGACTGCTGGGAGCTGAGACACGTGGTTAACCCACTCCACGCGGGAGACGATGGGATGCGTAGTCCGGATGACTGCGTGGAACGGAAGCTGCTGAGAACCCCAACGTCAAAGCCGATAGATGGTGCTTCCGTTTGCGTGGCCGACTCCAGGTATCGCAAACGAGGAGTCGTTGGGGAGGAACACAAGGCATAGATAGTGTTGGTACGAAGGTTGCTCCAGGGAGTCCCCGGGTGCCGCTGGCACGGCACTCGGGGTAGGCGGGAACGGATCTAGGGTTCCCATTTCTCGCCATTATCCTCACCTTCAGCGTTTAAGTCAAGAATCGTTTTTGTTTCTTTCAGGAAAGCCGTCTGAAAGATGGGCTCTTTGCTACAAGCAGGAAGTGCATCTTGCCAGGGAGAGTCGTCTTTGATGGCCTTGCTCTTTCTATTGGAGGAAGTGAAATGCGTTTTTGCGTATGGATAGGCGCTCTCGTTCTTCTCGTTGCGCTCGCTGCTTCAGGGAACTGCCAGGTTTCTCACGCGTGGGTACCAGGGAATCCTCCTGGAGTAAACAGTTTCTGTCAACCTCAGCTTCCACAGCCGAGGCCCGTTGTCCGAACCGTGCAGGTCGATGTTCCCACGCCCTGTGCGCCGCCCATGCGGTTCATGGCCGCACCGGTATGCGGCCCGTACCCGTGCTGTGCTCCTCCGTGCCCCACGCGACCGGTCAGAGTGCGGGTAGAAGTCGTGGTCCGCCCTGAGGGCAGAAGGCCCTGTTGTCCGCAGCGGGACTGCTGCGAAAATCCACCGGTCTTCGAGCCCATCTTCTACCATGCAGCGTGGATGCTCAAATCTATAGTGGCTGCTCCTCTCGGCCTAGGTGACTGCATGCTGGGCCATGGGGCTATTCACGCGGCCTTGCTCTCCACCGATTCCGGTACCCTGCATCCCCTGTCGGATGGTTGCGTGTCCGCCTCAAGTGCAGGGCTGCCAGCCGCAATCTCCTCGATGCATGCCGTTCTGTCAACCGATGGCTCAGCACTCCCTGCCCGTGTCACCGGTCACTCGACAGATCAAATGCCGACCGCCGCAGGCTTGCATCCCCGGCGAGGCGCCTACCCGCCGGTAGCGATGCGGCAGTACGTCGACAGTCGTGAGGAGAGACGAAACAAGATTTGCACGTGCAAGTGGATTTTTGCGGTTGGGAGTAGCCACTGTTCCGAGGCTGCACGAGGAGGTTCGGTCATGAGATCTGATAGGTCATGGTATGGAGGAGTTCTCCACGTTTTTGTCTTGGCAATTGCTCTTGGCGCAATGGCTTTGATCCCTGCGAATGCGCAGGAGAACACGGTTTCACGTGAACTGGAACGGGTGGAAGTGCTTCCGCCTGATCGACGCCCCTCTCGGGCCCCGGCAACCAGGTCTGACACAGGTACTGAATCCGATCAGGTCCGGCCTTCGGATTTTCCTGCCCCGTCCGAGAGTGACCAGGGTTCCCGGGCGACAGGCACGATAAGCCCGTCCACGCAGGCCTTGGTTGCCGGAAAATCTGAGGTTTCCCTAGGCGCAGCGTCGTTACCTGCACAGGTTCAGACCATTACGCCCCAAGATATTCAGCAACTCAATGTCCGAGGGGACTATGCGAACCTCTTCAGGAGGACTGCGGGCGTAAAGGCCATCAACTACGGTCAAGGCCAAATCGGCACTATGATCAACATGAGAGGCTTCAAGTCTTCGGCAGGCAATGAGGTGGCCGTCTTCATAGACGGGGTTCCGCAAAATTATCCGTCCCTGACCATGAACCACGGCGCATCGGAGATTTCATGGCTCTCTCCGGAGTTAATCGAAAAGATCGAGATTATCAAGGGCCCGTTTTCCGCGATCTACGGTGATTTTGCACTGGGCGGCGTGGTCAACATCGTGACCAAGAAAAGCGATCCAGCGCCGAGCGTGAAGGCTGAGGGAGGCAGCTTCGGAAACTTTCGCACCCTCGGTATAGTCAGTTCCGACGCATGGATTCCCACTCCCCTGCTAGCTGAGGATTACTACACCATCAATGGGTACAGGGATAATTCACAGCTCAACCAGTGGAGCCCTTTCAACAAAGTCTCGTGCCCTGTGTGGGGCGGAGTTCTCTCACTCCGATACAACTATTTTCACTCGGATTGGGGCGCTCCCGGGTACTGGCCCATCGACTGGGTCAAAAGCGGCAGAGTGAACAGAACACAAGAGTACAACCCTACTGACGGCGGCCGCAACCAACTGTTTCAACTGGTCCTCAACTACGCACCGGCATGCGGCGAGCGAGGTTTGTATGTCACTTTGTACAGGGCGGATTTCCACCACAAGCGGTTTTATAAATTTCTTCCCACTACTGGCAGTCAGTCTGGCCGTCAGGATGATAGGCAATATTGGGGTGGGCGCGCGGTACCTACAACTTAGTCTTCGGAGACATTGGATCGCTCACGGTTGGAGCAGAAGCGAGGCAGGATAGCGGCGAAACCCAGCAGTGCACTTACGGTCAACAGACAGAGAAAAACTACAACATATGATTACAATATGTGGCTCTGCAACTGGGCCATGTTCATGCAAGGCGAGATCAAGCCCACCGATTCGGTGAAGATCGTTGGCGGAGTACGCTGGGATTACTTCACACAACAGTTCGACAATCACGTTCGTCCGCAGAACTCTGGCAAGGGCTTGCCGTACATCAGGTCTCCGAAAATCGGGTTTGTGTTTACGCCCACAGATAATTTCAATATCTTCGGCAATATAGGATGTGGCTTTCGATCTCCTTCGTACCTGGAAGTGTCTCCTTACGCGGCCAACAGCACCGCTGGCTTCGGCCTCGATCCCGCAGAGGTTCAGACGTACGACATAGGCTGTAATGCCACAGTATTTGGCAACCTGTACCTGGCTGCCGACTACTACCACACCAACATGCAGCGTGAAATCCGGACGGTAAATGGGCATCCCGTGATTATCGGCGATACGGTGAGGAAAGGTTACGAACTGGAAGCAAAATACTTTCCATCGGAAAACATCGATTTCTTCGCCAGCTACGCGTGGGTGGAAGCCAAGGTCATAGATCCTCCCACACCGGGACAAGTCCTCCTGACCGACATCTCGGAGCACACTATCAAGGCCGGCGTTACTATGACCCGAGATTTCGGGCCGTACGGGAAAGTGATTGCAGACCTGTACTACGAATATTTCAGTGGCCCCCCCGAGGGTTACACAGCTTATAACGGTCTACAAATTCCCCTGTACGCACCGGACTTCGATGATTACAATTTCAAGCTCACTTATGCAGGTCGCGGGTGGTCGTCTTTCTTTTCTGCAAAGTGCAGACCTCGCGAAATTCGCGAATGACACGTGCTGGGTAAACACGGGATATCTGGTGTACGATCCACCACCGAAATGGGATTTTGGCGCCGGTATTTCGTATTCGTTTTAGTAACCGGCAACTGGCCGGCTTGGAGCGGCAGGACGCATCTTCTGAGCGCTGCTGCCCTCTGCCCGAGCAGTCGAGGATAAGCTCGCACCGGAGCGCGGATCTCCCGTTCCTCGGGTACGTATACGTGCGTGTAATCGAACTCGATCAACAAGAGAAAAAAGGAGAAATCATGTTCAAACGAATATTTCTGGGCTTGCTGCTGGTATTCCTTGTGGGGCATTCGGTTCTGGCCCATGACACTTGGATTGAGAACCGCGATGGACAAGTCCTCGTGCTTCGCGGGCATGGCGGCAAGGTGGAAGCATATGATTCGTCGCTGGTCAAGGAAGGCAAAGCAATTGACCCCAAGGGCCAAGCTGTTGAAGTGCAAATCAAAAAGAATAAGGAGAACGCATCCCTGTTGACAAAAGGGAATCCTGCCGTGGTTTGTGCTCTGTACGACTCGGGCTATTGGCTGAAAACTACCGACGGCTGGAAAAAGGCTACCAAGCGAGAAGGCAAGGGAAAATTCAATATCGTCGAAGCTCTCAAAAGCAAACAGTATTGCAAGAGTGTCCTGGACAAATGCCCGGAAATCACGAAACCCATAGGCCAGCGTTTTGAGGTGGTGCCTCAAATCGATCCGTTGACGGTAAAGGTGGGGGGCAAGCTTCCCATCAAAGTGGTCCTGGACGGCAAACCCGTGGAAGGCGCAATCATCGACCTTGTCGGTGGTCACGGTTCTGATCCCAAGAACCCCCTTAAGACGGACAAGGACGGGATGGCAAGCGTGGCGATCGAAAAATCAGGCCTGCAGATGATCAAAGCCGGTGACAAGGTTCCCCTCAAAGACGATCCTGACGCGGACGTACTTCACTTGGCTTCAACCCTGACTTTTGCCATCCAATAATCGTTCAAAGGGCAATTGGCCCCGGTATCGTTGAAAGGTATCCACACTGAGTGGTTCGAGATTTCATGCCACTACCATGGTCGGACTGCGGAGCCGTTCTCTCTCTTTACTCTATCGGTGCGAGGCAAAGTGATGATGAGATATGTTTGCGCGTTGTTACTGCCGCTGCTGGCAGTTACCTGGGCGGAAGCCCATAGCGTCGAGTACCAGGTTGAAAATCGTGGGATCAGCGCACGATTCTTTTTCCTGCCCAATGATCCCGCGAGCTACTCGGCTTACGAGATTTTCGGCCCTGGAGATAACATACCGTATCAAAAGGGACGGACAGACAAGAACGGAGTGGTTGCATTCTTGCCTGACCGACCTGGCACGTGGCACATCAAGATGACGGCAGAATCGGAACATGGAGGACATGCCTCGAGCGTTGACATTCACGTCAAGGAAGGTCTGTTGATGGATTCGTTCAGCAAACCTCTGGTGGCAGCTCATACCAAGCTCTTTGTGGGCCTGGGGGTGGTCCTCAGCGTGTGCGGGCTTGGGGCCCTGTGGACCGCGCGCAGAACATCTGCGAAACGGAAGGAGGAAGTGCGGCCCGCGTAAGGTCAAGGGTTCCTGACGATCACTGCCCCGACTCCTCGTGAGGAACCCTTCTCACCCCGTAAGTCCTTCCGTGCCCTTTGATGAAAGGCCCTAAATCACTTGCTTCTCTCTCATCTCACCGATCTGATTGGTCGTATACCCGATTTGTGTAAGGATCTCCTCTGTGTGTTCTCCGAGTTCCGGAGCAAGCCGCCTGCAGAAAACCCCCATCTAGTTGAGATCCCGTAGGAATCCCACTATCTTGGTTTTGCTAATTCGGGTGGTGAGGATGAAATTTTCTTCGTTCAGGGAAAATCTGCGAGAAAAAACATGGCATGACTGATACGGAAGTGCTACTATGTGGATACGTATTTGGGTATTGTGCCGCTGTACCCGAGGAATCGGGATTGCCCGGTTGGGAAGGCTGTGCTCTATGAGCTGTAGCGCACGGCCAGGATTCAATGTTTCCTGGATGAAGTGCCTTCTCGGGCATGACGGAATTTGTCGGAGCTTGGTTAAGAAGATCTACGCCGGAAAGCATTCTTGCAGAGCTTGAGATTTCGGTAGGACGGACGCTTGATGCGTGGGGTCTCCGGGAGATCGACGGATAAGTTTTGCTTGGGCGTTGCCGGACAAAGGCTTAGCACGGAGGGACGCAATACGGTCCGCCCTGTCCAGCGGGCGTTTCTATCTCCGGGCTCTGCAGACCTGATTCCACGGAAATACACTAGCATACCCTTAATACATACGTACTTGTGTTGCAGCCAATCTACAGCGGCCCTATAGACGCGGGGGCTGACCTGCATGAAAAGGAATGATATGGACCTGATGAACCTGTTTCAGCGTGGCGGCATCGCCATGTACCCGATCCTGCTGTGTTCCGTGGTAGCACTCGCGGTCTTTTGCGAGCGACTCTGGAGCCTCCGCAGAGGTAGATTAATCCCGGATGGCTTTGTGCGGGCCTTTAGAGACAATATTGCAGAAGGAAACCTGTCCCAGGCGGCGGAGCTTTGTGAGGCCCATGCCGCTTCTCCGCTGGCGCGAATTGCGCGGGCGGGGCTAGGCCACCACGGCCAAGGCTCGGACATGATCCGATTCATGGTCACCGAGGTGGTCGCGCAGGAGTCGGTCGAACTCGAACGATTTCAGTCCGTTCTTGGCACGGTCGCGTATATTTCGCCGTTGTTGGGTCTGTTTGGAACCGTCTCGGGCATGATCAAAGCGTTTGATGTGATTTCCAAACATACCGTTGTGGATCCTCCCCTCCTGGCTGCCGGGATATCAGAGGCCCTCATCACCACTTTTGCCGGCTTGCTTGTCGCGATACCCGTGGTCGTCATGGATCGTTATGTACAGAGCCGATCCGAAAAGATCAGTCACGAACTGGAGAAGAAATCTGTTGCCATTGCTGAGGCTCTGATCAAGGAATCTCCGTCTACACAGCCGCTCAGGGTGCTCACACCGTCTCGCTAAGAGAAAACCACGCGGACTGAGGTACCCCAATCGGTTTCGAGATGAGCTACACAGCGACCACGACGACGAAAAAAAAGGAAGAATTCCATGCGGCTCAAGAGCAAGAAGTCAAAGGGAGGATTACTGGATATCACACCGCTGGTGGACCTGGTGTTTCTCTTGATTATCTTCTTTCTTCTTTCGACCACGTTTCGCGTCTTACCCGGGATCAGGATCGACTTACCGTCTGCGTCTTCGCAAAAGATCCATTCGGAAAAGAAACAGGTGACTCTTTCTGTGGATAAGTCAGGAAACGTATATGTGGACAAGGACCCTGTTGACCCGGCAAGTCTTCTCTCCAGGCTGTCGGTCTCCGCGCAAGAAGACAGAGACATGACGGTCCTCATTAAAGGCGACAGGGACGCGGGGTTCGGAAAGATAGTGGATGTCCTGGATACTGTCAAGAAGGCGGGTCTCTCTCGCATCGCTATTGTGACGCGCAACAAAAAGGAAACGACAGAAGCGCCCGATCAAGAGGTGACGCAATGACCATGCGAGGCTTCATACCTTTTTTTTGCCTGTCATTGGCTATGCACGCGGGCATATTTGCCGCATACGGGGTGCTTAAGCCTGCCCAGGCCCTCGTGGCTGGGGTCCCTGACGGCGACGTCGACCGAGTCTTCGTTTCCGTTGTTGCCGATCGGGATTTGACACCGGTGGCAACTACTCCCGCGCCGGAAGACTCATTGGCGTCCGCTGAGTGTGAGAAACAAAACGAGCCTGCGAAAGTGGAAGAACGACCTGAAGTGCTGGTGAAGGAAGAGCCCATTGCTCCAATGGAAATCAACGACAAACCCGTTCAGGAAGAAAAGGATCCCAAGCACGAGGTCCTCCGACAGGAGAAACAGCCCGACAAAAAACAGGACGAATCGGTAGCCAGCACTCCTCAGGTAGCCAGTAGCGCCTACATGCGACGAGCGTCCTGGGGTAATGAGATGCGTGATTTTCAGACTCTGCTCTTAGCAGCGATTCGGCAGGCCACTTATTTCCCCAAGGAAGCGCTCAAAGAAAGGCGACACGGGGAAGTGGTCGTAGCCTTTACCATAAGCAGGGACGGGACGCTCAGCGCAGTCCGCATAGTGACCCCCTCGGGCTGCATTCATCTGGATAACGCCGCTACGGAAATTATTACCAAGGCAGCAGCGAAGTTTCCGCCCTTTCCCAGTTTTGTGGATCGGGAGAGCTTGAACTACACCGTACCCATTCTTTTCAAGGAAAAGCGCGGTCTCACCGCTACCCACAGCGCGGCTGGCCCATGAACCGGCATGGACGTGCCATTGAAGCGCCCCCCAGGTTCAAGCCGGACCTGGTCATCAGCTGGACCTTTAAGCCGGATTCCCTCAGGTTCGTGGAATAAAAAGTCATACATGGGATCGGTGTATACACGGAATGCCTTCGTGAACTCTTCAGACTGATGAGGCTTTCTTGGCACACTTATCGGAAGGCAAGACCAGGTGGAAACAGGCATGGCCGAGATGCAACTGGTGCCCCAGCTCGTGAGGGAAGTGATTCGAAGGCTTTTCGTCGTCCGAAGCGACGGACACCTTCTGCTTCGCCCTAATATGATAAGACTAAAAGCGAACTGGTAGCAGGTGCGACTGGAGGCGTTCGCCCCGACGAGTCAGGGGCGAACGCGGCATGGGGCACCGGACGTCAATGGTCACTGCACCGTGAAGGTGAGACTGCTGCATGCGACAAGAGTGTCAGCATCCGGATCTCCGGAGATCGGTTTTACCAGTTTGGTCGTGATAATCTGAAGTCCAGGTTTGTCGATTTTGATGCTTACTTTACCGTTCGAATCTGTTTTAGGCAGGTTCTCGGCATCCGAGTGGGGCATGGCACCAAGAGAGACTGCCAGACCTTCTACGGGCTTGCCTTCCAGGAGAACTTTTAATGGAAGGGCTTCGCCGGACTTTGCCTTAAAAGGGTCCTTTTCGGGCACGATCTCAAGGAAGAGTCCCACAGGCTGTGAAGCGTTTTCGCAAGGACTCAGGATGGACTTGGCGTCCTTGCGACTCTTTTCTGCCAGTAATACGGCTAGTTTTTGCCTCTCGGCTTCCCGTTTACCGATGTTCTTGTATCCATCGGGAGTTTTGACCCATACCCGCTATAATACATCATCGTGACGATAGCCGGATTCCCTTTGGGAGATACCCCGGCATAATCTGTATGTCTCACGATGTCCACAGGAATCGCGTTGCCTTTGGCATCAACCGCTTGGGCCTCGCGTATGTATTCTGGCTTATATGGGTCGAGTTTGCCTCCGTGACCGTAACAAAATGTGAGCGCTCCGTCCCTTTTTGCTATCCAGCCGTCGTGGGCCAACACCAGGGTTGGTGCCAGTACCAGGACAACGGCGGTCAGTAATATTCTTCTTAACATGTTCCCTCCTTAGGGCAGCGGACGCTGCCGAATATGGCCTATGACAGGTCTTGTGTTCCCAGAAACTGTATTCCTCAAACCGACGGTCACGCTGCAGGTGTCACCAGAAGGCATACTTGAGACCTGCATCAAACTCCCACATGGGTGGGGGATCGCATGTCAGAAGCCCTGCATTAACCGTAAAATAAGACGAGGAGTATTCCCTCGGCTGACACCTCGCGGACAAAAAGGATGACCAGCCGCGACCCGCGTACGTAAGCTTCATGTTGTACACATCGTAATCGGGCGCGTAGAGAGGGATCTGTGCGGTCGAATTCTTATACACTGGTGCGCCGCTGTGGTATTCGTAGTACAGGTCCGCGAGCACGTTTCCGTACGGACCGAAGTCCCACTTCATCGTTACGCCCGCCTTTATGAGATGTTCCGGAACGTACGGAACATAGTACTGGCCAGGCTTAATCGGGTCCACCACTTTTGCGTCTACCCATGCGTAACTGCAGAAGAAATCCAGGTGCTCTGAAGGGTAATACTTGGCCTCCAATTCGTAGCCCTTACTTACCGTATTGCCCACGTTGACCGGTTGGAGGTTTATCGTTACGATCTCTCTCTCCAGGTATGTATGGTAGTAGTCTGCCGCAAGGTACAGGTTGCCGAACACCGTGGTATTGCAACCGATGTCGTATGTCCGTACCGATGCGGGGTCTAGCCCGTAATTGGCTTTACTCCCGGCTGAATATGGTGACACCTCAGTGTTTAAAGGACTTCGGAAACCTAACCCGATGTTTCCGAAAATGTTGAAATTATCCGTCGGGGTCATAACGAACCCTATTTTCGGGGACCTTATCAAAGGGTACCACGGCCGGAGTTCTGGGGCAGCTTGTGGTTGTCGAATTGCTGAATGAAGTAATCCCAGCGCACGCCGCCGACAATTTTCACTTTGTCGTGCGGTTTGATCTGGCCTTGCACAAACATTGCCCAGTTGGCAAGCCAGAGGTTGTAATCGTAGGTATTGGACACTTTCTTTCTGTACAAGGTGCTGTACTGCTGCTGGTCGCCGCTGTCCTGCCTTGTTTCACCACCCACAGTGAGCGAAGCAATGTCGCCGAAAACGAGGTTGTAATAGATGCGGCCTCCCCAGTATTGGACGTCCTCCATGCGACCGAGTTGACTGGTGGCGCCGGGATGGCCGATAGCGGGCCAGCGCTGGTCGTATCTCATGCCGTGGTACTTCGCCAGGTAAAGCGTAGAATAGAGGCCTCGTTCGCCACATGCCGGCGCCAGATTGCCTACCACTTGGAACATCCATACATCACCGCCATCAGTCGGATTGACAGGACGTTTCCTGTTCCATTGACCGCTCTTGATGAGATCGATAGGTACGTAACTGGCCCCACTCCAGTCGGACTGATAGTAGTTGTACCGCAATGAAAGAACGCTGTTCAGTATGCGAAGCGAAGCCTTGTCAAACGTGCTTCCCTGCCTGAATTCAGAATTATCCCGGTACCCGTCAATCTTGTAATACTCCTGAGCGAGGAATGGAGTGGGATTCAGATACTCGGAACTCAGAATTCCCAATCCCCGCAAAGTGCCATAGCTACCGCCTTCGATCTGAGCGCTCGAAGACGGGTCGCTTTTCTTGGTTATAATGTTGATCACGCCTGCCATGGCGAAATCGCCATACAGAGCTGAAAAAGGACCCTTGATGATTTCGATCCTCTCTATCGCCTCAGGGACCAACCACTGTAGAAGAACTCGACCGTGGCCCGCGACACTCGGGAAATTTTGAGGTACGCCATCCACCCAAAAGCCGATCTCATTTGCACTGGCGAATCCTCTCATGCCGATGCTCAGACCAAGCGTTCCCTGATTGTAGTAATAGGAATTCACTCCTGCGATCCTCATGAACAGATTCGCGGGCTCTCTCCCCCAGACATTGAGTTGCTGTATGTCCTGGGGAGTTATCGTCTGAACCTGTGCAGGCAGCGAGGCTGCTCCCATGGAGACCTGGGATTTACCCTCAACCAGGCCCAGTGTCGCGGCTCCTACGTTGCTCATGGTTGGGCCTGGGCTGGTACCATCCGGCCGGGACGGTGTCTCGGAAGGAGAGAACTCTTCTTCGGATTGAGCCCCTCTATCACTTCGTGTGGCAGGTACCCGCGCGGGACGCCGGTCAGGTGGCAGCACTTCAACGCGTTCCAGTTGTCGCGAGGTTCCCGTCTCCTGGGCAACGGCAGCGCTGGCCACAATGGCTCCGGTCGCGAGTATCGCAAGACAGCCCACAAGCCATCTCCTATCTAAATGCAATGGAAAACCCATAAGTTATGCTCCTCATTCCGCGCAAAAGGTGCGCTGGCCCGGATCGGAATAGCCCGATCGCGCGTATGTAAATCCCTTTACCTCGTGCCGGGGCAGTAGCGGGTTGCTACGTCACTGAAGAATCGGGACACTCCGAAGCGGCCGGAAAGCCTTGCGTGGCGGACAACCGGCAGCCGGGGCAACCGGTGGCCCTGATACCCTGCACTGGACGGTCGGTTGTACGGCGGTACGGGAGGTGCGCACATGGGAACAGGTGGAGGACAGGGAGTAACCTGACATGGAATGCACGCAACAGGAATCGGCGGGGGAAGAGGCTGCCGGATAGGACCATGGCCCAGCATGCATTCCCCAAGACTCAGAGGCGCGCAAAGTATCGATTTGAGCATCCATGCTGCATGGTAGAAGATGGGCTCGAAGACCGGTGGGTTTTCGCAGCAATATCTCTGCGGCATGCAGGGCCTGGGGCTTTCCGGCCGAACCACCACTTCAACACGTACTCTTACGGGCCTAGTGGGGCACGGAGGCGGGCAGGAGGGCGGACAGCCCTGGTACGGCGAACATACCGGTGAGGGTATGCACCTCATGGGTGGCGTACAAGGCGCGGGGACATCCACCTGAACCGTCTTCGTTATGGGTGCGGGTGGAACAGGTTGGTTCATGGGGCACAGGTGAACACCGGGCACGCACGGAGGGCAAAACCTTGGGATGCCCTGGCAATGCCCCGAATT
Source organism: uncultured delta proteobacterium (assembly GCA_963760985.1). GTDB lineage: Bacteria > Desulfobacterota > Desulfomonilia > Desulfomonilales > Desulfomonilaceae > JACRDG01. Next base: position 16,268 of record CAVXFM010000014.1, read on the forward strand.
ACAGGTCGCAAGGACGAGAAACACAATGCCAAAAATGGCGCAATAACGCATTTGAACACTCCTTTACCCTCTGGAACCGGACGTACCCGCGATAAAAGGGCCATGGCCCTTGCCGCAGCGATAGACTCAAGTTCCGAGCTGATTCGCCGGATTCTCGCAAACTGTCTTATTGACTCTGACCGTTGAAAGGTGGAAGATGGCGGGAAACGGGGATGGCAAGCCTTATTCCCGCCTGCCCTAGGCTTCCGCTGCAACGGAAGCCTAGGGGATCCTTCTCACTCTCCCCCCACGAATCTTCAGAACATCCATCTTCTCCGGAGAGCTTGTTTTCACATGAGGGTATCTGAAAAGCCTACAAAGCGACTCGCTATGGTGGCACGTTTTCTGGGAGTGTAATATTATCCGGAAAAGGTTGTCAACTTCTTTTTCACAACAGGCCTTTCTGGATAAGGAACCTGAAGACCTCGCTGTCCTCGACATGAGTGATTTGTCGGAGAAATCGGGTTTCACTGTCGGTATCCTCGCTAATGACTATTCTTGGTCATTGTCGGCACGACAACCCATTTGCACTAGGGGGAAATGCCCTTGAAGAGTGAGAGGCGAGGATGGCCGGCGTACGTAAACAGGGGGTAGAGTTGAGGAACCAGTCCAGAAAAGTGGTATTTTCTGCTGGGCGCCCATTGCCCCCCATTCGTCTGGAAATCTCGGTGTGTACATGACCACGGATCTTCCCTCGTGGGGGAGTCGTCTCCCGAGGGATAACCCACTTTAATTAAGATGTTATTGTCGTTTTCTCCGCCCCCTTTTTTCTGGGCACACCCAATACGGTAGGTTGCGGTATGCCGAGCGCATCCAGAATTCTCTGCTGGCGAGCGTTTGGTTGTGGCAGACGGGTGAACCGGAGTTCGCCGATGGATTCGTTGAGCAAGCACCAACCGGCTAGTGCGTCCAGAGCGTGCCGGACTTCCATCTCAATGCCGGCCAGCCGCTTTTGGAGTTCTCGTGTGAGGATCAAGGCGAGCATGACCACGACCACGTGGCCCCTGGTACGGCCGGCATTGCGGAGATATACGGGTCGCACCTCCAGCTCTGTCTTCATGCTCCTGAAATCCCTTTCCACTTGGTACAGGCTCTTGTACGCCTTGTGAATCTGGTCCTTGTTCATCTCAGAAGCCGGAGTGTCGGTCTTGAGCACGTACACGCCATCAAGCCTCGCCTTTGCGGTAAGAGCCTCTTGATTCACCTCCACCACCACCTCCCGATTTTCAAGACGGGCACTGACAAAATCCTCCAGCTTGAGTCCGATAATTCTTTCCGTGACTTTTCTCAACGCCACATCTGCTCGCCTCCGAGAAGATGCAGCCAGATACGTGGACAGCTGCCGCGCCAAATCCTCGACTCTGCGCACACGGGCCTGACGAGACTCCCCAAGCTCCATGGCTCGAACCGGATTGCGCCGGAACACGTAGCGCACTCCTTCGTGTTCCACCTCGCCCAAATGCTCATCGAGCCAGGAAAGCTGAATGATTCCCTCACGGAGAAGGGTCTCTACCTGGGGTTTGGTAATGGCGGTGATATAACCGAAATGAGCCGCGTGCACCGCATCCAAGGGGATTTTCTTGAGCATCCCCCGATCACCGACAAAGACCACTTCGCTCACCCCAAACCGATCCGAAAGCTTCTTGATCTGTGCCACCACTGTCTTGGGGTCCGAAGTGTTCCCTTTGAACACATCCACGGCAACCGGATCACCGTCCTTGTCCGTGAGCAGTCCAATGACGATCTGCTTCTTGCCTTTCTTGCCGTCCCGGTTGTACCCCCATGCGCTCAGCTCGTTGCACGTACCCTTCAAGGTAACTCGACGTCACGTCGTAGAAACAACCGGCTGCAAGCCTTATTGCGAACCTTGAAAAGCTCCAATTCGATACGATGGCGCTTCTCGTGAATTTCGTCGAGCACCGCGTACAGGTCATCTTCATCAAAATCAATTTCACCGGCCCGGCACAGGCCGAGGACCTCCCAGAGCGCCTCATGTTTTGCCCATTCCACCAGGGCTCTTCTGCTCATGGGCGAGATGACCTGGGCCAACACCATCAGCAAAGCGAGCTTACCCTGCCTCAGGGTGCCGATGAACTCCCGCCAAACCTGTCTCCTTAGCAATTTGATACGCCGCATACAAGGCGCCAAACGTGGATCCCTGCTCGGTTTTCACCCCCTGGGCACCGGTGAAGGCTATCCCGTCGAAGTCCCCCTGAAGAGCGCGCTTGATCGCGAGGATCCTGTCCATGGGCAGGTCGGAGATGTTTCTTGACTGTGCGATGCTTAGCTTTTCCGTTTTCCCTAAAGGTTTCCCGGATTAACACGCAGGGCCGAGAGTTTCTATTGGGTACGATATGAGTGCCGCGATTTCTTGTCAGACGGAAGCATAACGAAATCTTAGGGATAGGAGTGGAACAATCCTGGTCTCCGGTCCTCAAACGGTGTACATGATGGTTGCGCAACAATGATTCTGAAGGAGGACCGAAGATGGATCAAGACTTAGCGCGGATGTACTCGCTGGTCAATGGGATTCTTGGCTTCGTTCGAGGAGTAGGTCAGGAGATGGAGATTGGGGAAGTCGAGAGACGGCTGTTGGGTATGGTCATGGAGGTAGGTCGAGAGGCGCTCATGGAATTTTTGGAAGCCAAGGGAAGAGGCTATGAGGGCCGGGAGCTTATCAATGCTCACGGCGTGCGTCTGGCCTATGTGCGCGACAGAAGCTGCGCGTACCGGTCGGTATTTGGGAAGATTGACGTCAATCGAGCCTACTACCATGCAAAGGGGGAAGAGGGCGTGTTTCCGCTTGATGGAATGCTCAACCTTCCCGAGCGGGGCTATTCGTACTTGATGCAAGAGATTGCTTCCAAGCTGGCGATGAACGCAAGCTACGAGAAGGCTTGTGAAGTGTTTACGGACATTTTTCCGTTCGATCTTCCGATCAGATCGCTGGAACGAGTTGTGGGGGAGACCTGTGAGGATGCGGCTTGCTATTACGAGGCGAAGAGCCCTCCGGACCCGCCGGATGAGGCTGTTGTGACAGTCGCCACGATTGACAAGAAAGGAGTTGTAATGCGCAAAGCGCCCCCTGAGGATACCGGCGTCTTCACAGATCCGAAGAAGCCGGGCAAGAAGAAGATGAGCACGGTCATATCCGCCTACAACATTGAACGCCATATCAGAAGCGCAGATGATGTGGCAGGAGAGATCAATGAGGAAAAGCCTGCGCCTTCCAGGCCCAAGCCTCAGTGCAAACAAGTATGGGGCAGTCTGACTGAGGGTCCTGAGAAGACCGTAGCGTTTCTTGCAGAACGGATACGAGAAAGATTTCGAGGAAGCAATGAGCTTGTTTGCATCCTCGATGGAGAACCATCATTATGGCGCTTGGTGTACCGGTATTTCCCTGCGGCCTTCTTTGTGATCGATATATTTCACGTTTTGGAACACATCGCGGACGTGGCCCATTGCTTCTACAAGGAGAAGAGTCCTGAGGCCAAGGCGTTTGTAAGGCAACGACTCAGAATGCTTTTGACAGGGAACGCCGGCAGAGTCATTGGCGGTCTGAAGCAAATTATGGTTAAGAGGAAACTGACCAACGCCACGAGGTACCGCATCCGTCAGGCAATCGGCTATCTTGAACGAAACAAGCGCCACATGCGGTATGACCTATGCTTGGAGAACGGCTACCCGATCGGCAGTGGAGTCATAGAAGGGGCTTGTCGCAATCTGGTCAACGATAGGTTGGAACTGACCGGCATGAGATGGTCATTTCCAGGAGCGGAAAGCATCATCCGGCTCAGAGCGGTCTACATCAACTCCGATTGGAAAGACTTCTGGCGCTTCCGAAGGGAATCCGAAAGAACCCGTCTCTACGGCATCACCGACTCGGAAACCATGACCGCATACGCCATGGAACTGGCAAAGGCCGCTGCCTGAGCCCTGACAGAAAATAGTTGCACACTTGTACGATATCGACATGCATGAATCATTTCATAGCATACTCACGGTCCATGTCAAGACTATTGTTTTCGAATTACATGTATATTACATTCCAATAACATTTCTCTTTTGTTCTAACCATCTCAACCCATTGCAAACGCCACACTCCGTCCCGGGAAGGAAGATCCGTGACCATCTGGTTTTCTCCTTGCCGCCGAGGACGACACGACCCGAGCCGTCAAAAAAAACGATCTGCGTGGTGAATAGCACCCTGCACAGAGCAGACTACAATGATCGATGGGCCTGCCGGACTGAGGCAGGTATTCATGATGCCCGACCGATGGCTTCTACGTGTCAGGAAAGCCCTGTGTCTCTGGAGAGCCGGGTAACACTGATCCGACCGAGTCCATCAGAACTCGAACGTGAGGTAAATTGTGCTGCCGATTACGGGGTCGATCTTTGTGCTTGGCCGGGTTGCCGAAATTGTTGGCAACGTGCCCCAGAGGGCATCCTGCGACCGAACGATCGACGCAGGCATCACTGAACCACTTGCCCGGATGCCAATAACCGGCAATGATTCCGAGCACCCACTTTTCCAGCAGCTTCCATTGGCCTCCCAGGTCCACCTCGTATCCAAGGGCGGTTTCCGGAATGTTTGGCGCTGTGTTGTCCGGGTTCAGATCGTAATCCACAGGAGGCTCGCAAAGTCGCGCGGTCTTTTCATTCAAGATCGACATCCAGCGACACGAAAGGCATCTCCACTGCATGTTTCATCGCGTGTTCCAACTGTTTGTGAGCCTCCTCCGCTTCTTCCTGCGGTGCCTCCACCCAAATAGCATCATGCAAGATCATGACCACGCGGCTGCGCATCTTCCTGTGCCGGAATGTATCCGACAAGGGACAGCAAGGCCATGCGGAGGATTTCCGCTTCGGACTGCTGCAAGATAGTCGCTTTCGCCTGCCGATTCTCCCGCCCCATTTTGCCATCAAAGTGCCTCCGTCTGCCCAGGTACGACTGAACGCAAGGCGTCGTAGAGCTGTTCTCCCTGAGGTGAGCCACTCTCCGGTCCAGCCATGCATGGGCCACTGAATACCTGGACCAGAACGCATCAATGCACGCCTGAGCGGTGGCTATGGTGGTCCCCAGTGTTCGGCCAATCCTTTCGCATAAATTTGAAAAAGAATGCCGTAGTTAACCTCTTTGGCCTTATCCCGTTTTTCCTTATCCGTGGCTCCCTGTATGCCGCACATCTCCACGGTAAGCCAATGCACGTCCTTTCCTTGTCTGAAAGCCTTTAGCAGTTCAGGATCCTGAGACATGTTCGCTAAGAGCCTCATTTGGAGCTGTTTGTAATCGGCTTTCAGCAGCACGTGGCCGGGGGCCGGGACCAACAGGGGCCTATATTTTTCCTTGTCTATATTTTGGACCGGAGGACGAGAGGCGTAAATCCTACCGGTTGAAGTCATGGTGTTCCACTCGGGATGTACACGAGTAGCTCCGGCCGCTGTACGTAAGAAGCTCAGATCGGTTTGCAGGTCTCGCCACTCCCGTATCTTAGCGGCCAGAGGTTCTCGATGAGCTATTCGCCTCAGATCGAAGCTGTAGCTTCCACGGTATTCGCAAAGAAGGTTTGTGCCGCCGCAACAGCTTTGAGACGTCTCGACCGTTCCACAGGTGCACCTT
>CAVXFM010000015.1:0-1473879 GCA_963760985.1 uncultured delta proteobacterium
CCTTCGGGCATCTTTTTCATTTTTGTTGATTGGGAGGAAGAGATGAAAAAACTGCTGACGATCTTGATGGCAGGGCTGCTCATCGCGGCGACGACTGCCCCCCCGCTTGCGTGGGAATTCAGCATGACGGGCGATGTACATTTCCGCTTCCGGTATTGGAGCCGCTCGGGCGACAAGGACCTCTTCGGCATCCAGTCCATCCAGGAGGGGAACCCTCTTGCGGGTTTTGGAGCGGAGACACCTCTGCCTTACTCGTATCAGGTAGCATACAATGTGGGCGTCCCAAACCCCCTGGCGCGGGAAGTAAAAACGGCCAGGTGTTCACCGTGCCTGGCAACACCAAAGTGGGCTTTGCAGGACCGAACTTCTACGGTTCAGGGCAGGTGACCCCAGCCAACAGCGCCAGCACGAAGCCACTCGGTTCTCACGGTTTCGGCACCATTCTTACCCGCGGCGGCTTGTCCGAGACAGGATCGGACGCCATGTACGCGGACCAGAGAATTACTCTGATTCCGTCCTTTCGTGTGAACCCTGCGATCAAGGGTGTACGGCTTTTACAACATTGGCGGCATCCGCAACAGATTCAACCAGTCCAACTCCGGCATGGGCATCGCACCCTTTGAGCGGTATGGAATGGTCTCGACCAACACGGGCAGCCAGGATACCTGGGCAATAGGAAGTTGGGAACAGTTCAGGGCCACCGTAACCACGCCCTGGGGCATCATTACTTATGGTATGAAAGACTTTCCTATTGGCGTCGGTCTGTTCACCAGCCAGCGGACAAGAGGAAGCGCGATCGTCGCGGTCATCCCCTATGGACCGTTCAAGTTCATCCCCGGCATTCTGGCACGGCAACAGCGGTGTCAACGGGAGCTGACGGCGAAAACTACCGGCCTGATGGCGCGAACAAGGCCACCTGGTTCGGCGGTGGTGACTTTACCTACGATGCGGGTCTCTCAGCACTGGCGTCGGTTATGTTGGAAGAAATTATCATGCCAACCGCTAACAACGTCCCGCTTCTTGGGCTGCCACCGCTGCAGGGTGCTGAGCAGATCATCAACCTGTGGTCAGTGTATTTCAAGTTTAACAACGGCCGCTTCTTTGCCAACGCCGAGTATGACTGGAACACTATCGACATTCCTCTCATTCCAGCGCAAGGTCCTCACCTTGAACAGTATCATGTGTTCACGGAGTTGGGCATGATGTGTGGCCCCTCGAAAGTTTCCGCCATGTGGGCGCAGGGATCAGGACCGGTGAGGAATAACGGGAGTTCCGACGACTTACTTACAGGAACTTTCGTGGGCTGGATGGGACCAACCCCAAGAAGTATAGCACGTGGGCCATCGACTATCAGGTCCTTGATCCGTATCAGGACCTTGATGTTCGGCGTGTACTCCGGTGGCAACCAGGTCTTCAACGGCCTGTTCATCGGCGATGACGGTAAGGGCATGCTTTCCGACGTGTTTGCGTTCGCGGGCAGATTGGACTACGCCGTGGCAGCCAACTTGAACGTCTGGGCCAGTTATATGTGGGCCCATCGGCTTGAGACGTACGGCACGTATATGGGCCAGTACTACAGCGACGGCAGGGACACCACGGATGCCCGTTTTCAGGCTTCCACTGCGCTCAACGGGGATACTAACATGACTGGTCAATTTCCTGGGCCTCCTGCTGCTGCTGGTGCGACGATGCGCCAGAGGTTCAGGAACAATGTGGGCATCCCAAATGCTCAGCTTTGGGACGAGCGCTACGCTACCGATGGCTACCTCGGATGGGAAGTCAACCTGGGCTGCGACTGGAAACTCTTGGAGAACTTGACCCTCAAGACTCGTTATGCCTACTGGCAGCCTGGCCCTTGGTTCAGCTTCGCTTATCAGGCGTTGGGAACGAAGCCTGGCGATCCGACAACTTATTCGGCAAACGCTTATATCGGACTTCGCGATCCGATCCAGGCCTTTGAAGGTAGCTTCATGATCAACTTCTGATCTGACGAACGTTATGTAATGACTATCCACCCGGAGGTTTCGGCCTCCGGGTTTTTTTATGTTTTGGGTTGTTGTCCTCGATCCGTCCTTGCTGAGACGTGTGCACAAAGGCACATCCTCCTGTCCCCGCCGAACGCGCTGCTACGTTTCCAACTACGGATTGCTGCACTCCGCCCCCCCCCCGTCTCGACGCAGAGGTACCCGTTTCGCTTTGACCTCATTCAATCAACTACTCGGAAGCCGCTGCCACGAGATCCGCAATTTTCCCTTGAAGGCGAGCCTCCTGATCCAGATAAAAGAGCAAGGTGTTCATGTTCGAGTGACGGCTGAATTTCAATACAGAGGTTATATCCATCCCGTTCTGTTGCACCAGCCTCAGAGCCTCAGAAATGGCAGTGTGCCGTAACCCGTGGGGCCTCGTGAGTATGCCAGTCTTGCTTCCCGATCCTTCTGACAACCTTGTATACGGAGATCGAGCTGAGTCGCTTCGTCGTTTTCTTACCCTGTACAGTGCATCCCACGAACAATGGGCCGCTCGTGGCTCCTCGAACCGTTAGCCAATTCTTCAACGCCCTTACTGTCGGTTTGGGAAGAGACAGCGTCGCTTTTCGGTACCTTCCTCTTCCGAGGACCTTGATCCCGTAGTTTTCGATATCCACGTCCTCGATGTCCAAACTCGATACCTCTCCGGCGCGCAGGGCTAGGTCGTTAACAGAAGTCTGAGTATGGCGAGGTCCCTGCCCCCCCGGTGGCCTTGGTCCAGTTCAACCTCCGTTACCATTCTCTGGAATCCAACCCTCCCTGGTCCTCGGGTGTCTCTTGAAGGGGATTTGCACCGAATGTCTTGCACGTTGATCCACCAGGTTATTATCCCGATCAATCTGCCCGCCTTGGTCAGTCCCCTGAGTGTGGTGAGCCGACCGTTTATTGTTCTTGGAGCTAAGCCTCGATTCATGAGGTGGTCCTTGTAGGCAAGAGCGAGGGAGTTAGCAAAGCCCGGTCCATTTGAGACGAAATACTCCACTGTCTGGCCAACGGTCTTGAGTTTCAAGAAAGAACGGAAATCGTCTAGGTCTTGCGTATAGCGCAGTTTTGTCGATTCCTTTAGTGTTCGGAGGAATTCGGTCAAGAGATCCCTCGGGGTGGGCAGAGTGCCTGGGGGGCTGAACCCTTGCGAAGGCTCAAGCGCGTTTTTTTTCGGAAACAGGAACAGGCCGTTGAAGTCTCCGTGAACCATTCGCCACTCCAGGGAGCATCTTTCAGAAATTTCGTTCCAGTTGAGCTTCAGCCGAGGTGTTCCAGAGGACCTCCGCATTGTAGCTGATGCCGCGAATCTAAATCTTCCCAACAAAGGTCGGTCTGCGCCTTACCTCGACCGATGCCGAGAAATCCTTGATCGTTTTCTTGCAGTCCACAGCAATCCCGAAAGGTTTCCACATCATCCAAGACTCATTTTGGTCTGTTTTTTGCATTAGACCATATTATTTTGCCTTTGTCGCGTTTTTTCTCCATGCCGTCGCTAGACAATTATTTTCATGAACTCTCGTCAGAAAGCACCAGTACTCCCCGTCGAGGGAAACGTGAAAAATAGCCGACCGACAGATGAGGGCTTCGGGAGATGAAATCACCCCCACCTGTTTTTTGGGAGCACATTTCGCGTCGACCATTCGTTCGACATATATGGCATGGCACGATATTTGCTGAGTGACCACCCGGTTAGAATCTTGGGGAGGCACCGTTTCGCCTTCCTCTCAGCAGCTCGCCAAGGAAGATGCCGTACGTACGGCGAGTTCGGATCTCCTCCACCTGTGTTGGGGATTTCGATGCCCGCGTAACAGTTAGCGTCGGAAGATGCCGTACGTACGGCAAGTTCAAATCAGCCACCCAGACAAATCGTTGTGTCAAATGGGGAAGAAATTTTCGTACGGACTTACGAATGAGGGGTCTCGCCTCCAGCCACTTGCCGCAAAGCCTTTGACGCGGATGTCGGTTTTCGACTGGCCACGGGAACATGCCGTACGTACGGCGAGTTCAAATCACTCACCCAGAATGGTCGTTTTATCAAATGGGCAACTCAGTTTCATACGGACTCAGGTAATCTGGTCGCTCCGTCTTAATCGCTTGCCGCAGCGCCTTCACATACTCTATGGACCCGTCCAAGTCATCTCGCACCACCGTGGGGGAATCCAGGACCAGCCATGCGTAAAGACGATCTTCGTTTATTTCCAAGACCCCGATGAGGTTGTCCACGTCATAATTGCTCTGACGCAAAATCTTTTTCATATCAATCATCCCACTATTCCTCCTGATTTTTGATTTCGCCGCGGGCCTGTCCGAAGGCTTCCCGCGTTATCCAGACCAGAGCTCATCAAACCCTTTGCCCGTCATAGCACCCCCATGGTCTTTTGGTCGTAGAGCCGTAACGTGGTCTTGCCCATTACAACACGTTCGGGGGCAATCAGGCCGTTTCCTCCCAACGCCGAAGGGAAGAGAGATGCACTAGCAATTCTCGTACCACACAGTTCCTTTTCGTAATATTAGGTAGTTGTCCTCCTACAAGGTAATTTGTGGATAGAGGTAGACGTCTGTCCCGTGCAGATGGAAGGTTAATTCAGGCACGAAACGTGCGACGATATGGTCGCACACCAATCAACTTGGAATATTTTGTCTCTGAAGGCCCCGCGAGACGGCGATGATAAGGTGTGACAAATTTGCACCCCTTATGAGCAGTAAGCCTATGGGTCGCTTGGACGCGTATATCGGCAAGTCGTTCAGGAAGCAACGATTGCTGCTTCACGGACATCTCCGATCAAAAAGGTAACGTTGCACTATTGAAAATCCAGCCCACGGCGCCGCCCGATAAATTGCGCAACGTTGCGTAATTGAAAAACGACCTGTTGCCCGTCGACGCAGCCCGCCCCCTGCCAACGATTCCCTTTCTCGTGGTCTCAGAGCCCTGTAGTCGCCTTGTCATATTTCAGGAGAGTCCACAAGAGGGTGCAGGGCCATCTCAAGATCGCTCAAAATTGTTCTCGTTGCGTTTTACGCGATAACTCTCTTTCCGTAGGATCACGACATGTGACACCTTCATCATGACGACTGCTCGAAACTGGAAAGGCAGTCTCAGAGCATCTTTCTGCAAACTGCCACACGTAATATCAGTGGGTTGCAAGTATATTTTCACACCTCAGGTCCGTTCTTGATGTACTGACCATCGTCTTCTCGCCAACTCCACCTATTATAGTGGCCACCACCCGAGGGACCGGCCGCCTGCCGTGCCCACCAAGAGGCGAAGGCAGGAGAGCCGCAGTAACTGGACCAGCGGAGTAGAACATGAGAGGATGACCGAGCTGGAGATGATGGATGAGCAAGGGGTATCAGGTAACTACTCGCAGTCAATTTCCAAGGGTACATCGATGTCTGGATATTTGCCTGATATCGAACTATTGTGGAAATCGGTACCACCCTTTAATATGTCCTCCCCCCTCGGAGCCCTGACCTGCCTATTTGTTTGTAGCAATACATAACAATGGTAGCAAGACTGAGCATGAGCTGAGCTTAACGAATAGCCCTTGCCAATTATTGAGAAAACTAGAAGTTGCCCTTCCATACTTCAACTTGGCGGTGTTCAAGACTTTTTGTAGGCAGGAACTACAAGAACCTCTCGGACATACCTACTATAGCTATAGTATGTTACCCAACTCGTTACGCTTCACAGCCCCCGCCAGCACATGTCTGACCATAACTCTGGCCTATTGTAAGATCAACCATTGCTTGCCTGAACACCGTGCCTGATTGACCATTACCAGCCCAACCTTTCCTGCTACAACCTGAGACTGTTTGGAGCCTGAGAATTTGTACCAGCCGAAAATACACAATTACAAAGCTATATGACAAGATAGGCTTATCCTGCCCGTACAAGAGAATTCGCAGAGATTGCGGCTCCAGAGTTACTGTAACTGGTTTCCGTAGCAATGAAGCCCCTCGAATGTCTTTCAGCTCGGTACATCACTCGATTCCCTGCGAACCATTTGCCGACAGCAACGGCATTGCTTTCCGACACGAGAGACGCCCTGAGGATTAACGTTAGCCATTCTCCGCGACGTTTCTCCTCGGAGTAATGGTTCAGGTAGGACTATTTTGCAACATTTGGTTTTATCCCTTCAAGTATGCCCCTTGGGAAGCTGTCAAAGCTTACAGCCCCTCACATTTTGCGACAAGTTCGCCTTGCCTGATGGCGCATAGAGGATCTTTTGTGCAGGTTTGTTCGTAATACGCTCCGCCACTGTACGCTCAATCGGAGGATCGGCTCGGTCGTAAAAGAACAAAGCTGACAGTGCTGAGAGATGCCCCTAAGATTAACGAGAGCAATTCTCCGCGACGTTCTCTTTTCACCAATGGTTCAGCATAGGCAGAATTCCAACAATTGCCCGCACATCTACTCCCGCCCGCATCTTCCCTTCTTTTCTATATTTGAGGGTACACAGGGTCAATCCTGATGGATAGACTTGTCAAGATAAATACGCACGAAAGGAGGTCCCGATGAATCCGACTCTCATCTTGTGCATCGCGTCCATCGTCATTGAGGCGGCACTCGCCTGCGTTAAACTTATTAATAAACAGAAGTAATCCTACACATGAAAGGAGCACACGAACATGAGCACCAACGGAAATGGTCAGTTCAGAGAGGATGAAGTGGTAGTCCGCCGTTCCAAGATTAACGGCGAGTGGATCGAAAACCGCTATGTGAAAGTCGGCGGCAAGCTGCGGGTCCTGCATCAGGAGAATGACCAAGTCTCCATCATGACCGAGGTGCTGAGACTGGAACCTGATTACGTGGTCTGCCGCGCCACCGTCCAGACTACAAAAGGGACCTTCTCAGGGATCGGCGTCGCAACCCTCAACATGGATGCCCGCATCGGTGATGCCATAGTGTCTCTCAGTGAAACCCGAGCTGTTGCCCGAGCATGTAGGCACGCCGGTTATGCGATGGACTCTTGCGGTGCAGAAGAGCTGGCTTTTGCGGAGATGGAGCCCGCGGCTCAAGGCGAGAAATTAGCGCAACGTTGCGCTAATTATGGAGCCGACGAGACGGGTCGTAACGGATCAAAAGCCTCGGGTGAGGCTATTGATATTTCCGCATCGAATAAGGCGGGACAGCAAAACGCTACTGATAGAAGGCAAGAATCAAAACCGCAATCTTGCGGAATTGAAAAACCCGGAGGAGCAGCGGGGCAGAGACCGACGCCGCAAAGTTGCGGCAATGGACGAGCTACTCAGGCACAGTGTCGAGCACTCTACGCGTTGACCAAACGAGCGAGGTACGAGCAAGAGGACATAACGAGTATGCTTGCCCCGTTTGACGTTTCCCGCTTTGAAGACCTGCCCAGAGAAGCTGCGAGCAAGCTGATCGGCTATTTGCAGCAGGAAGTCGCCGCCTAAAGAAATCCCACAATCACAACCATGAACAGCAAAAGGGCGGGACGCTACAGGAGCGTACGGCGACTACGTCGGGTGCCTGCGGCGTGCCCTCCCACATGAAAGGAGAAGACAAATGTTCAGGTTCACCGATCTATTTCAGCCGCCCAAGCCGAAGAAGAGGAAGCTCATCCGCGAACTTCGCCGCCTTGTCCATCAGCGGAACTACTGGAGAAACAGGAGCCTCGAACGCGGGGGCAGGCGGAGAAGGTAACACCAGACTGAAAAATCATTCACCTCAGGGAGCGGACCATGTCCGAACCGCTCCCCAGAAAGGAATAAAGCCATGCCGGAAGGACCCATTACACATCTGTCATATAGCCAAATCTCCACCTACATGTTGTGCGGGCTGAGATACAGGTTCCAATACGTAGACCTCATTCCACCAGCGTTCACCGCCTCATCCCTCGTCTTTGGCCAAGCGATCCACGAGGCTGCCGCGGCATTCTATCAGCAACACTTGATCGGGGACACATTGCGTCCGGATGAAATGGTGGACGTATACCGGCAAGCCTTGCTGAGCAGGGACTGTTCTCAAATTCGCTTCTTCAACGGCGACAACGAGAACACGTTGTTAGAGAAGGCCCGCCAAATGCTGGACGTGTTCCACGCTTCATTCGACACGACCACACAGGTACTAGGCATCGAGGAGTTCTTTGAGGTGCAGCTCGCGCCAGAAGTTCCGCCATTCCAAGGTTACATTGACCTCATTGAGCAATCTCCGGATGGCAGAATCACCGTGGCTGACCTGAAGACCTGTGCCAAGAAACCGTCTTCCTCACAGGCACACAGCAACGTACAACTCACAGCCTATGCCATCGGGGCGGCGGCCCTCGGATTCGACCCTGACCAGCTTACCTTGAGGCTGGATTGCGTCACCAAGACCAAGAACCCCGAACTGGTCCGCTATGAAACCTCGCGGACAGCCGTGCAACGGCAGAGGTTCGTCAAACTGGTGAAACACATCTGGCACGCTATCGAAAACCACGCCTTTTGCCCTCGTGAGGATTGGCAATGTTCACAGTGCGCATACGCTGATAACTGCAAGAGCTGGTGACGCCTGAATATATCTACTGAAAGGCAAGAGTAATACTGCGAAGGCAGTCAAAAGGAGTGAACGATGGAAACGATCCATGCCAACAAGAAGCCCCGTCTGGTCTTCTGCCTCAGTTGCGGGGAGCAACACTGGGAAACGGAGAGATGCCCGTATTGCGATGCCCGCACCAAACCTCAGCATGACCGTCTGGGAATAGCTCGTGCCTTACGAGAAGACGAATACGGGTGGTAATGGCCCAAAGGGCAAAGGAGAAAGAACATGGCCAAGCAGAAAGAGTCTCGGAACGTAACCGACTTGGTGACGCTGCAGCCCAACAGCGGAACAACGTTACTGTCCTGCCTCCGGACTCGGGAGTAGTCGGACAATTCCTCGATGAAACCCGCAACATGCTCAAGGCTCGTGCCATGAGAATGAACGGCCTGTTGCGGCGAATCAATGAGTCAGGACAGAGGACTGAGCAGGTGTTGCGTAACGCGGCGGAAAGGATGGAGGCTGCCGAGGCATCCATAGCAGCACAGTTTCAGAATGAAGGACTGTTGCCTGACGCTGAGGACGCCAAGGAAGAGGAGTAGGACACATGCCCCGTCACGATTATTCAATGTGATGACTTACCATGCAGTAAAGACCGAAAGGTCTTTATTTCCCCGCCCAGACACGAATGTCTCGCTCGGAACGTATGGACCGAAGGTCGTGACAGAACGTACGAGTATAGGAGATCTTGTAGACAGGGACTGCAGAAACCACCTCCCCCCTTTACTGTTGCAAAACCCAGAGGAGATCCAAAAAAGCAGGTCCTAGCCTACAGAACGTTCAGGCACTGCAAATAGCTAAGGACTTCATCCGCATGGGTACAGTATTCTCTGTGTCTTTTGGTTGAGTTTTGGCTATTGCGGTAGGCATATGGTTCAGCACTGGCAGCCACATTGAATTGGTCTCACGACACTCCGATAGAAAGTTGTGTTCCGTAACCTCCACGGAACGGGATTTTTGAACATGCCGTACGTACGGCATCTTATCCTGAGGCATATGGAATTTTCTTGTGAGGGGGGGCGTGCCCCTAGGAGGGTTAGGAGCACGCGAAGAGGAAAGGATTACACTACAGTGGCCTGAACATCGATGATCTCGGCATCTTCCGCTGGGCCGTCAACGGCCTGTTGAAAACCCAACTCGATGCGAGCGATGTTCCGTTTGGCCAACTTCAGAAGGCTTGTGGAGTCCGCCATCGATTTGACCAGCTCGTCAGCGCGTTTTGCGATGAACAAACGGACGTCAAACGGCAGCTTCTCCAGATCCTCTGGACTCTCCAATATCTTCTGGGCTTCTTTATCCTTCATCAGGGCCTCGGGATTACCCAGAAGTTTGACCAGATCCTTGCTCTTCCCTTGGGAGGCCTTCGCGGGGTTCGTCTTGCCGATTTCGTCAGCAAGCTTACGTGCCGACCAGCGTCCCTTATTTGCTTTTCTTGCAAGTGTATCACGCTCTTTCTCGTCTTCCACCTGCAACAAAGCGGCAAAATGGGAATAGCTCAGATTGGAGCAATCCACCTGTTTAGCCGTGAGTTCCTTGGACAAAGCAGCAGCCCGCACCCACTCTCCAAGACGCCTGCGGTCAACCCGCAGGTCTGTATCGTTGCACACCTGTTGCAACGACTTGCTCTTATTGGGGTTGCGAGAAAACACTGCCTCCAAGATCCCCTTGAAGACCTTTTCGAGTACCAAGAAGCCAATCGCCAACATACCTCGCTCTACGGTCTCAAGTGCGAGCTTGTTGATCTCGCGGACCACTGACTTGACCTGCTTGGGTGTGAGGGTCTTGGCCGACTCGGCATCCGACTTGCCTTTGGCCGCAGCCTTGGGCTTCGCGACGGCCTTCACAGAGTTTCCCCCATTAGCTTTTTTAGTCATAATAACCAAACCTTTCTGTGTGTAAAAAAATCTCCTTTCTGTTGGTACTTGGCACCGACAGTGAACGAATTCACCCGTATACCAAGCGGAAAATAAGACACTTAGAGATGCATAAGCGTCACGGTGAATTATGCCTCCACTGCGGCCTCGGGCACCCCCACCGCTTCAAGGATTCACCCTCGGGACGAACCGTCGGATGCTTACCTAGGACCCAAGGACACACCCTCCGCGTGGAGCAGAAGTGTCAGCTACCTCTCGGCAGCGTGACAGGCATTTAATACTCAGGGCAAGGGTTTGTCAAGGGGTGCGCGGAGAACTTCACAGGAACACATATGCCATTATCTTTCGGTGGGTTACGGAGGCATTTCTTCCTGAGATAGATGACCGATTGCACCCTCCACGTGTGGGTTCGTTTGGGTCCGCACGGCGTCGCATGGCGGGTCGATCATTAGGAACATGCCGTACGTACGGCATCTTCCTGTGGCAGGGCTGAGTAGCGACAGCGAGGACACCCACCGTCACCAATGCGGTACATCCCGAAAATGAAGCACCCGTGCGTAGAGAATTCTGGTAGTCGCCGTACGTACGGCGAGTTCGAGACCGAGGCATGATGCGGCATACGTAGGAATATGGAAAGAGGCCCCTTGCGGTAACGGGGAATAAAGTGATGCTGTTGTCCCTAACCGGAGAGATGAGGCTCGGCCATGATGAACGAGGCTGAGGGCACATGCCGTACGTACGGCATGTTCGATTTGCAACGGTTGCAACTCCAGAGGTTCCCTTACGACAACGCGGCATTGATTGCCCAAATACTGCCGCCTGCTTCTTTCTTGATGGTCCCTCCACGGTGATACGCGTCCCGTCACCCGACAACCGCACCTTGCATCCGCCCAGTTCGGTGTATGAAAGTTTCCGTCCCCTGCCGTCCTTTCTCTTCATCTTGGTTTCGAAGTTTGCGAACCCATTCTCAAAGGCCACAGCGGGTTCCCTGGCCATCTCCTGCTCGTGCTTTTCCACGTACTCAACGCAATCCTCCATATGAGAGGCAGCCAAGAGCTTCCTTATGCCGAGGTGCGAAGATTGAGAACGTTTTTGGTCGAGTCGTTCATTGACGAGCAAGTCGCCCTTGGAAACAGTGTCTTTCCCTATGATGCCGGGCCAATAGGCATGTTTCCTGTGTAATCTTAGTTAGTTACAACCTCGTCTTTTGAAGCCTTCACTCGGTAGCCGTTTGGAACCGTGCAGAATGAAGCAACACGACCCCTCTTTCGTGGGTATCGTGCTGGGTTCTTGCGGTCTACAATGAGGATCAGGGTATGGGTAAACCATATGGTGTTAACTGCCTTCGGGCATCTTTTTCATTTTTGTTGATTGGGAGGAAGAGATGAAAAAACTGCTGACGATCTTGATGGCAGGGCTGCTCATTGCGGCCATGACTGCCCCCGCGCTTGCGTGGGAATTCAGCATGACGGGCGAGGACGATTTCCGCTTCCGGTATTGGAGCCGCTCGGGCGACAAGGACCTCTTCGGCATCATGGCCACCCAGGGCCTCCCGGGGGACCCCTTGTCCTATACCTATTCGCCGACTACGTATCCAGGTACCCAACCCTCGGTCCTGCGAATAGCCAGCTCTTTACCATAGCCGGCAACACCAAGGTGGGACTCGCGGGACCGAACTTCTACGGTTCAGGCCAGGTACCCGGCGCGAACAGCTGCTCCACCAAGCCGCTGTCTTCGCCGAACTATGGAACCATGATTACACGCGGCGGCTTTTCCGAGACAGGATCGGACGCCATGTACGCGGACCAAAGAATCACGTTGGTTCCGACGATTCGCGTAAACCCCGCGATCAGAGTGTACGGCTATTACAACATCGGCGGCATCCGCAACAGATTCAACCAGTCCAACTCCGGCATGGGCATCGCACCCTTTGAGCGGTATGGACAGGTCTCCACCAACACCGGTAGCCAGGATACCTGGGGAATCGGTAGTTGGGAACAGTTCAGGGCGACAGTGACCACCCCCTGGGGCATCATCACTTATGGTATGAAGGACTTCCCTATTGGCTTGGGACGTTCACCAGCCAGCGGACAAGAGGAAGCGCGTTCGTGGCGGTCATCCCCTATGGACCGTTCAAGTTCATCCCGGCATTCTGGCACGGCAACAGCGCGGTGAACGGCGCCTACACCGAAAACTACCGGCCTGATGGCGCGAACAAGGCTACCTGGTTCGGCGGTGGTTACTTCACCTACGATGCAGGGTCTCTCAGCTCTGGCCTCGGTTATGTCGGTCGAAACTTTCACGGGAATTTTTACAACGCACCGGCAGGCCCGTAATGGCGGTGAGCAACTCATCAACCTGTGGTCAGCGTATTTCAAGTTTAACAACGGCCGCTTCTTTGCCAACGCAGAATACGACTGGGTCAATATAGACATGCCTTCAATGGGTTTGTATCCTGGCCAGGGTCCTCATATTGAAGAGTATCACTCTTTCGTGGAGTTGGGCATGATGTGTGGCCCCGCGAAACTCGCGGGCATGTGGGCACAGTCATCAGGCCCGGTCAAAAATAATTGGAGTTCAGGTGACCTGAACGCGACTGCAGTTGCTACGCTGAATCGTGGCTACAACCCCAAGACGTACAGCACGTGGGCTATTGACTGGCAGGTACTCGATCCGTATCAGTACCTTATGTTCGGCGTCTACTGCGGTGGTAACCAGGTATTCAACGGGTTGTTCCTCGGCGATGACGGCAAAGGCATGATGTCCGATGCGTTCGCATTCGCGGGCAGTTTGGACTACGCAGTTGCAGCCAACTTGAATGTCTGGGGCAGCTATATGTGGGCCCATCGTTTGGAAAAATACGGCACGTATATGGGCCAGTACCTACAGCGACGGCCGAGACACGACTGCGGGTAATTTTCAGGCATCCGCCACGAATGTTGGTGGCGGCGCTGGCATCACCGGTCAACAAGCTCGGGACAATTTCCTGAACAACGTGGGTTGGCAAGGCGATGCTGCCAACGGTTATGTGCCTGACGGTTTCCTCGGATGGGAAATCAACTTGGGCTGTGACTGGAAACTCCTGGAGAATCTGACCCTCAAGACCCGTTATGCCTACTGGCAGCCTGGCCAGTGGTTCAACCTCGCTTATCAGGCCGTCGTGCCGATCGTCGGCTCTGGCACGGTCACCACTTTCGGTTACCTTGGCCAGCGCGATCCGATCCAGGCCTTTGAAGGTAGCTTCATGATCAACTTCTGATCTGACGAATCGTTATGTAATGACTATAGACCCGGAGGTTTCGGCCTCCGGGTTTTTTTATGGCGTTTTCCAGCTCGAGGACTTCAACTTTGCACCTCCCCTGTAAGGTCCTCGTTTGCACTTTGGCGTGACGCCGGGGCTTAGACTCGGACGCGCTCGAGCGGCGGGACCGATTTTCATAAATCAGGCGATTCCCTTACGCCGGCATTTCTGGTGTCGCTGCGTTTCTTGTTTCAACCTGCGTGCTCTTACCAGCCGAGACAGGCAATCTCTTGACACGCGCCCAGGATTCTGTTAGATTTCCGCTATCTGGTGAATTAGACAAAATTTGGCAGGGTGAATTCTTGGGGAGACCCTCCGGCGCGAGGACCGCAGCCAATCTCAAGGATGCGCGGTTGTGGGTCCATGGGGTTTTCAGGCCTGCCGTTTATGTGCAGTGAGGTTTAGGAGGAAGGAATGAGAAGATTACTTACAGTGGCGGGGGTCTTGTTGCTTCTCCTGGCAGTGACCGCTCCGGTTATGGCGTGGGAGTTCTCGATGACCGGCGATTACGAGTACCGCATGCGGTATTTCGGCCGCACTGGCGGGACCGACCTCTTCGGTATCGCTTCCCTTCAGGACAGCGGAGCACGTACCTTCATAGGGTTCGCGGGCCCCAATATTTACGGAACAGGAAATGTGGCTCCCAATGTGACAGACACCTCAAGCCAGGACTGGAGCCCCAACCGAACCGGGTCGGGCCGTTCCATGGTCATTACCCGAGGTGGTTTTTCCCGCTGGGGGTCGGACGCATTTTATAACGACTCGAAATTGACGTTCCAGCCGGCGGTAAAGGTGAACCAGGCCATTCGCGTGTTCGGCGTGTACACGATTGGTGGAATAAGGAACAAGTACAGGCAGACCACGCCTGCTGCTCGTGGCGGAGACATTGGAGCTGCTCCTCTTGAGCGCTATTACATGTCTCAGTCCAGTATGAACGCGTACGACGGTGTCTTTGGGACGTGGGAACAGTTCCGCGTCACCGCGACTATGCCGTGGGCTATATGGTCCGTCGGCGTCAAAGATTTTCCGTTCGGCACGGGTGCCACCTTTCGGTACAACACGAGGGGTGACGAATTCCTGTGGGTGGTGCCGTACGGTCCGATGCGCTTTCTCTGGGCCATATGGCTTTCAAGAGGGCGCCTGATGGAAAGTTGGAGTACGGTTCCTGACGCCACGACCAAGAACACCCTGTTTCAGGCGTACGCTGCCACGTATGACGCGGGTGCATTCAGTGCGGGAATCGCTACTATCTGGCGGCAGTTCCACCAGACCGCAGGCACGGTGCCAGGGGGACCGGGCCGCATCGATAGAGAGAATCCGGAGGAGCGGGCGAGCTACGGTTATTATAACGAAGGCGCGAGGATCACGAACCCGTTCGACGAGACCACTCTGGTTAATCTGCTGTACTTCAAGTTCAACAATGGACGTTTCTTTGCCAACGCGGAGTATTCGTGGATCAACGTGAACCGCACGTTCCCGGTGTACCAGAATCCCAGGAGAAACCGTGGCCCCATAGGACACGGCCCGCTCTACTTGGAAGGCAACCATTTCTTCGCAGAAGCCGGGGTTATGGCCGGTCCGACAAAGCTTACGCTTATGACCGCGCTGGCGTCGGGGAGCGTGCTTGATAACACGTACATCAATGATGCAACCGGCTTGTATCGCTCCAATCCGACCAAGATCTACACCCCTTATGCGATCAACTACCAGGCCATGGAACCCTATGAGTTCCTCATGTTCAACACGTACGCGGGGGGGAACAATGGGGGCTGGAATGGCGTTCAGCTTTTGAACCAGGGGGTGGTCGGTCCTGATATTACCTTTGTGGCAGACGAGCACGGCATGATGACCGACGCGGTACTGCTTCGCGGGCCGGCTCGACTATGCGGTGGCTTCCAACTTGAACCTCTATGGGAGCTACCTCTGGGCGCACAGGCTCGAACGAGCGGGATTCCTCAACGGCGGCATCGAGGATACCGGCAACGGACGACCGTACCATGGCCGCCGCAGGCCGCCTGGCGAATTTCTCCAGCGGTACGGCGGGTACACCCCGTATTGCCCTGACGGGTACCTCGGATGGGAAATGAATCTTGGCTTTGACTGGAAACTGCTGGAAGGTCTTACCTTTAAGACCCGGTATTCCTACTGGAAACCTGGTAAGTGGTTTGATTATGCGTATCAGGCCTGGGGCGTCAACGCTGAAGGCGAAATTCACGATGGTGTGGTAGTGAAGAATCGTGACGCGATCAATGCGTTCCAGGCATCAGTGGTGGTGAGTTTCTAATCCTAGTAGAAAAATGCCAAAAACAAAAAGACCCGGAGGTGCAAGCCTCCGGGTCTTTTTGTGTGCCCCTTTATCGCACGAGCTGCAAGGGCATGAGCGGTCCGGACGCCCCGCCCACGGCCATGAGGTTAGCGCAGGCCGTCTTCTTTCTTCGCGTCCTCAACACGCAATCCACCCACGCGCGGCAGCGGCCTTCCCGAATCTGTGACCACGAGCACGACCACGATCTCGTCACCGCGTGGAGCATCCTGCACGCGAACCGGCATGGCATCGAAGTGGCTCCGGACAAAAGCCGCGTCCTTGTAGTGCACCGGGACGTCGATCTCGGTGCCTGGGCCGCCGACCTTCTTGGCTGAGGGGATGAGCGCCTTGCCTCCGCCCACTGCTTCCCGGAACGGACCACCCAGTTTGGGATGCAGAATTGCCGCAGCGTGTTCCAGTTCTCCTCGGGTGCCGACTATGGCTGCCTTGCCGTAGCTCTGTGCCGTCTCGGCCGGAATGCCCAGGACCTCTACCGCCATCTTTCCCAGAATCCCGCCTAATTCTGCACCGATGTCGGTCAACTTGTCCAGAGACGCCTCGTACATGCCTGCAAACGGGTTTTTGATCACCGCGGCCACCGCTGCACGCCTGGTAGGGGGATCAACGGTCTGTCCCATTTCCATTCGGGTTTCTTCCACGATTTTCACGATTTTTCGTATTTCCATACACTCAACTCCTATCTCATTGAAGTATTCAGGTAAACGTCATGTACCCAAGAGCATTGTACGCAAAATCAAGTAGACCGTCGCCCAGGACTACCGGATGGGCGCACAATTGTTTAAAGTGGTTCCAGCACACGCGAGAGACCGGCAGTGGTCCGCATTCGGCCTTGCACACATACACAGGCCCCTGAGATCACGCCCCGCATGACCAGCTTCTCGGCCCTGGCGATCCCTTGGCTCAAAGCCAGCTTTACCTCTGAATCCGTGAGCTGCCCCACGGAGGTGGTCACGAGCACGCCGCGCAAATCCGTGGCCGGATCGATCGAATCTGCAAGCCGCCTCCGGACCGCGGGGCTTTCGACGTAAGTCGCATTGGCCACCGCTGTCGCAGCAGCATCTGCCAGCGACGCGCGCGGCGCACATACCGTCGCGGCAGAAGCAACTCCCAGGCTAAAACTGCGGCCTCCCAACCCACTGGTGCACACCCCGCGGATACGGTCCTCGGCAGTCGCACGCATCCTGTACGAGACCGTCTCCCGGGTCACATCCATCCGAATCCCTATAGCCACCGTCTCTCCGGGCTCCAGCCGCAGTGCAACGTCTCCGCCGTTGTTGACTATCACCCGGCCGAGCCCCTCGTTCTGGAGAAAATCCGCGGTCGCGTCCGCGATGGTACCGGCTACTGCTGCCATCGGAGTCAGATCCGGGTCGCCCACGAGACAAGCGGCTTCCGTCATGACGAGAGCGAGCCGGCCCAATCCCCGGGTCTGCGTCCCGACCGCGGGTTGCTGCAAAAGCGGCTTGTCCCGGGCTATGTCCCCGAGGAAACCGATCGCTCTGCGGGCTGCCTCCTCGCAGAGAACCGGTGCTCGGATTCCGGCCTGAGACCCGTCAATGAACATCCGCATCGGGCCGCATTCCACCAAGACCGTGTCGTCACCTAGCGTGAGTATGCGGCTCTGCCACATGGGCTTCCGTGAGGTTTTCCGGTGGGAGGCTTCATGAAATACCCCTGTGCCGATGAGCGCATGCCCCACATTGTCCTTGCCAGGAATCGCAGCATCGCATCATATTGCTAAATAGCTTTTCCTCACGTGGTCGTTGTTCCTGAGTTCGCGGCCAGACCCTTCCATTACCACGCTGCCGTGTTCCAGCACATACCGCGGTCAGCAATCTGTAAAGACATGTGCACGTTCTGCTCCACCAAAAGAACCGTCAAGCCCGTGGTGGCGATACTCTTGACCGTCTCGAAGACCTTCGCCACCAGCACGGGAGCCAACCCCAGGGATGGTTCATCAAGTAAAAGCAGGGACGGCCGGGACATCAAAGCTCTCCCGATCGCCAACATCTGGCGCTCGCCTCCGCTGAGGGTACCTCCCTTCTGGCTCGTTCGTTCAAGGAGTCGAGGGAAGAAGGCGAAAACCTGTTCCAAGCTCTTTTCTCGTTCAGGGCGAGCGGATTTAATATACGATCCCATCCTCAGGTTATCAAGGACACTCATCTCGGAAAAGACGCGCGCACCCTCAGGAACGCTTGTCAGGCCGAGTCTCACCACCTGCTCGGGCGGCAGCGCATCGATGCGCTTTCCTCGGAAGCTTATGGATCCGTTACCAGGATGCTGAAATCCTACGATCGTGTTCAACAACGTGCTCTTCCCCGCTCCATTCGGTCCGATTACCGACACGATCTCGCCCAAGTTCACGTGTAGGCTTACTTCGCGCAGGACCTGCACGTCTCGGTAGGAGACATCGATGCGATCAACGTTGAGGAGGCTTTCTGCCATGTCCGTTTCCATGTGATGCTACCGAGGGTGAGAGGACCGGGGGACCGTGCCGTGATACCCGTTTGCCGAGACGAAATCGCGTCCGGGAATCACGTCGAAGGAGGTTGAGAGGACGACCGATTCTTTCCCTCCAGCTCGGCCCCGTTCTGGGCCGCGTCAAGCTCAGCGGAACTCATTCCAGCCACAGGAGCCTTGCGGCCGAGGTATGCTTCGATGACCTGTTCTTCGTTCATCACCTTTTCAGGTTTGCCCTCGGCTATTTTTGCCCCGTAACTGAGCACGATGATGCGATCTGAAATCCCCATCACCGCGGCCATAATATGTTCTACCACAATGAGTGCCTTTCCGGATTCCCTGATCTGCCTGAGAAGTCCGAGGGCCAGCTCGATTTCCACCGGATTCAGGCCGGCCATGTTCTCGTCGAGAAGCAACACCTCCGCGCGTGTTGCCAGCGCCCGCGCCAGTTCAAGCCTGCGTCGGTCGGGCACAGATATGTGAGCCGAGGGACTGAGACTTTGATCTGCAAGGCCCACAAACTCTAGGACCTTCTCGGTTTCGCGCCGCGCCTCGGACATGCCCATTCCCCCTCCGTGTAACGCTGCCACCAGGACATTCTCGAACACGGTCATCGCTCGGAACGGTTCCATAATCTGCGAGGTCTTGGCTAATCCGAGTCGGCAGATACGATGCGGCTTCCATCCGGTGACATCCCTGCCCTTAAAGAGAATTCGCCCTTTCTCCGGCCTGTACAACCCGATAATGCAGTTGAATAACGTGGTCTTGCCTGCGCCGTTAGGGCCGATCATCCCGAGCACCTCACCGCCGCGCAGAGAGAAACTCACTGCCTGGACAGCTGCCAGGGCTCCGAATCTCTTACTTACCTTGTTGCACTCCAATATGGTCATGAAGCTTTCCCGATGATTCCTCTGCGCATCAGATGAATCGTATGCCTTTCCGATCCTTGATCGTCCCGATAATGCCTTTGGGCAACACGAGAATAATGGCAATGATGATGGCGCCCACGGCAATAAGGTAATCTTCCACCATCGCGGTGCCCAGGACTTCCGACAGAAGCGTCAAAAAAGACGCGCCCACGATCGGGCCGAGAAAGGTCCCCATCCCTCCCAACAGCGTCATGATGACCATTTGGACGGTCTTGTGAATGTTGAATGCATCTGCGGGGGTGATGTAGGTGATCCAGTACGCCTGAATTGCGCCAAGAATGCCCAGGAAGAACGCGCTCGTGACGTACACGCGCAATTTGACCGCCGCGGTGTTGACCCCGGAAAGCTCGGCAGCGGTTTCCGCTTCGTGAATGGCTTTCAGCCCATAGCCGAATTTGGAATGCTCGATTCCGTAATGCACCAATACGATCGCCAGGGTCACGAGGAGCACGCAATAGAAAAAGAAGGTGTTGTCATGTCCGCTCAAGGGGAGCGTGATGCCATGACTTCCCTCGAAGAAAGAAACGCCCAGCGTGCGGTCGAACTCTAAAGCCACCTCCTTCATGGTTTCTGCAAAGGCAAAGGTCGCTATCGCGAAGTACGCGCCTTTCAGTCGCAGGGTCGGAATTCCTATGGGCAAGGCCACCAGCGCAGCCACCACTCCGGAAAGCAGGGCCACCGGAGGAAAGAGGGAAGCCCCATACTTGGTCATAGCAATGGCCGTCGTATAGGACCCCAATCCGAAATACACCACCGGACCGAAATCGATGTATCCCGTGTACCCGCTCATGATGTTCCAGCATCCGGCCATTCCTATCCACAGCACCACCACCGTGATCAGCCGCAGCGTATATTCCGACTTGGTAAGAAAAGGGATCAGGCTTGCGGCAGCGGTGACTCCCAGGAAACAAACCCAAAATATCTTGCGGCTGTGCAGATTATTCATGAACGTCTCATGCCTTTGCACGCAAACGATATCCGTTCCCGGATGATCGCGAACGGTGACTCATGCGGAGGGCGGTGGCTCAACCGACCAGACCTTTGCCCACGATCCCTGTGGGACGGAAAATCAACATAAAGAACAGGATCAGGAAGGTGATGGCAACCGAAATGCCCGCACCCAGATAGGTGGCAGCCAGCGCTTGGGCCACTCCCAAGATCGCACCGCCCCAGAGCGCTCCGGGCATGTAACCCATGCCTCCCAGCACCACTACGCAAAAGGCTACTATCGTATAATTCAGGCCCATTTCCGGAAAGATAACCACAAACGGGCTGATGGCCGCGCCTGAAAGGCCGGTTACCGCCGCGCCTATGCCAAAAGTCACCGCATAAATTTCGCGTATATTCACCCCCATCAGCCGGGCAACGTCCTTATCCATGGCAGTGGCGCGTATTGCCCGACCGGTTTCGGTGCGGTCCAGGAAGAACATCAGCGCCGCGACGATCAGCAGAGCGAGCACGAAGGTTATCGAGCGCGCATAGGGAACATGTAGCCCCCAAAAGGCAGCGTTCGCGCCCGAATAGGATGTCGTAATGGTTCTGAAATCGTGCGTCCACATTTTCAGGGCAATGTTGGCCACCATGAGATGAATACCAAACGTAAGGATGTAGCTCATGATGTGAGGTTGCTCAATGACTCTGTTAATGAGGTATTTCTGAATCACATAGCCAAAGATGAAGAGCAACCCCATAGCCAGGGGCAACGTGAGATAGGGGTCTACATGGAAGTATGCGAACATCCAATACGACGTAAACGCGCCGAGCATGATCAATTCACCGTGGGCCAGATTCACCACACCCATCACGCCGAAAATAAGGGAAAAACCCGCGGAATACGCGGCATACACGCCGCCGAGGAGAAGACCGTTGATCAGCGTTTGAGCGAGCACTGCGTCCATGGCGTCCGCTTTCGATGAAGGATTACCGCACGCGCCACATGCGATCTGGTGCCAAAGGTTTCGACCTCATGGCTCACCTGTGCAGGTACGCACCAATGATCTGCAGGAAGAGTCCGGAGGCTCTGCTGAAAAGGTTTCCCAGGCCGTGCAGCGCCTCCGGGATCGCGCTTATCGCTCCTTCCAGGGCCTGAAAGGGTACCAGATCTTGGACTCGGCATATTCCAGCGGGAACACATTCTTGAGCTGCCCGTTCTGGATCTGGACTGCTACCGGTGGATGCGCCTCGTTGGCTCCGTCCTTGCCGAAGTGGATTTTTCCGTAAAACGTGTTAAATGTCCCTGCATGGAGCTTGGACATGATGGCTTCGCGGTCCTTCTTGGCAAGCGGCGGTTTGAGGCCCAATTCCTGGATTACCAGCTGCTGCGCCACGGCTCCGCCGGCCGATGCTGCTTCCACATAGTCGGGGTGACGCTTGAATCGCTTGAAGTACGCGGAGTTGAAATCAGAAGCGGACCCAAAAACCGGCCCCGAATAGGGCATGTTTGGCGTCCACTCGGATGCCGCGATGACATATTCCGCATCGCCTTTCATTTCCTCCACGAACTTGGGAACCGTCGGGCCGTAACTGAATGCCACGGCTTTCGGGCTAAAGTCGATTTCCTTGAGCGCCTTCATGGTATTCATTGCCACCAGCAAATGAGAGCCCACGAAAAGCACGTCGGGATTCTTGTTCTTCACTTTGAGGAACAGCGAGTTGTAATCCTGCAAGGCCATGGGAAAAAGCTCGTAGTGAATCACTTCGATGCCGTTCTTCTTGCAGTAATTTTTGAATCCTTCACAAGCAAGGGTAGTAAACAGGATGTCTGCGCCCACGATGGCTGCGGTTTTCGGTTTAGGTTTCACCGCCTGGAAGAGGTCGACGCAGCCCCTGACTTCTTCTGTGGCTTTGCCCAAAGTGGCAAAATAATACTTAAAATTACGCTGGAAGAGTTTGTCCGAACTGGCGCCACCGCTAATCAACGGAAAGCCGTATTTTTCCGCCACCGGGCTTGCCGCGAACAGCTGACTGCTGCCAAAGCCACCGAGGAGGAGGTCCACTTTGTCACTCGCGATGAGCTGTTCCGTCAACTTGGCAGTAGTAGCGGGATCGCTCTTGTCATCATAAAAAATGATCTCTACCGGGTGACCGTTGATTCCTCCCTTGGCGTTCACCGTCTCCATCCATAGTGTGTACGCGTCCTTTACGAGACTGCCATCCTTGCCGAAAATTCCCGTCAAAGAAACAGCCACCCCTATGCGAAACGGCTTGGCGTCAGCAGCCTGGGCTACAGCACCCAGTGACAGACAACACACCAGTGCGATTACCAACCCGACAAGTGTCTTTCGATACATCTGTGCCTCCTGTGTGAAGCTGGAACCGGCAGATCTTTCCAGAGTAGGCCTTCTCACAAGGAATCAATCTACTCTCGTTCCAGTGTTGGTCGAAACCTCAGCACTCTGAATCGGCTCGTGAAGGACCGACACCTTCGTGAATGGATTATGTGAAGGTATCCATAACACTTCGTATTTCAGAGTGTCAATCCTATTCTCTTGTAACGGTCGCGCCAACGGCCTTTGGGCCACTGATATCTCCTCATCTCTCATCCGCACCGGCTTTTGAAATATGAATGCCGTCAAAGGGGCGCTGCTCGCACGCTTTTCCTGGAATTGGCGGGTAAAATTAGTTACACTAAAAGAACATGGAATGGCTGACCTTGCGCGTTTTGCTAACAGCAGAGGTCTCGGGAGATCGGTATGAGTAATTCACACGACAAGGAGAGCGACCCCCTGCACGACCAGTCGCAAAAGCGCCGAAGACCCGAGCACCCCGTGCCCACGGAAGATCTGAGGCTGGACTTCGCGGAGACAAATCCCGACGAAGCCGCGGAACCCGACCGAGCGCTTCGGCAGAGTGAGGCCAGATTCCGTAAGTTCTACGACAACGCGCCCGCCATGATGCATTCCATTGACAAGGAACGGATCATTCGCAATGTCAATTCCCAGTGGTTAACCGAAATGGGTTACCAAAGGGACGAAGTCATCGGCAGGCAAGTCACTGAGTTCATGACTCCCGAGTCGGGCGGACTCATCGCCGCCATTCTTCCCGCTTTTTGGCGCGACCGAAACGTCTCGGACATCAATTTTCAGTACGTCAAGAAAGACGGAAGAGTTATTGAGGTGATTCTTGACTCCGTGGTGATTGAGGATCCTGTCTGGGGAGAGTCCAGCCTTTCCATCGTCCGCGATGTCACCGAGCACAAGCAGGCCGAAGAGTCACTTCGACGAAGCGAAGAAAAGTATCGCCTCTTATTTGATCACGCGCCCATCGGCATCCTTTCCGCGGATACGCAAGGTCGAGTAATAGAGGTAAACCGCACTTTGGTAGAAATCCTCGGCTCCCCCTCCGCGGAGGCAACAAGAGCGATCAACATTCTTACGTTTCCCCTGCTGGTAGAAAGCGGATTGTCCGGCGCATTTCTGCTCTGCATGGAAGAAGGACGCATTGTCACTATAGAATTGCCCTATACGAGCAAGTGGGGCAAGGAATGTTACCTGAGGTTCATCATGACTCCCATGACAAACTCTCAGGGACAAGTTTCCGGATGCCAGGCCGTAGTAGAGGACATCACCGAACGGAAACATACCGAGGATTCACTTCGCGAGAGCGAAGAACGTTATCGACTCCTCACGCAGCACTCGCTATCCGGAATCTACATTCATCAAAACGGAATTCTTGTCTATGTCAATGATCGACTCGCCAAAATACTAGGGTACGCGCCTCATGAGATGAGGACGCAGCGCTTCTGGGATTTCGTTCACCCGGACGACCGCGATGCCCTGAAGGGCTCTGGCGTTCAGGTGACCCTTGGGACAGACGCCATTTCCCAGTACGAGTTTCGCGGCCTGTGCAAAGACGGCCAAACCAAGTGGTTGCAAGTCCTTAGCACGGAAATCATGTACCGCGGCCAGCCAGCCAGCATGGGGAACGTGGCTGACATCAGCGAGCGAAAACAAGCACAAGCGGATCTGGACAAGGCCCAGGCCTTGCTCATGGCTGCCATCGAACAGACACCGGCAGGAATCCTCATCGCGGACGCTCCTGATGTCAGGGTACGTCTGGCCAACCCGGCTGCGTTGGGAATTATTGGCAAGAGCAGCAAACCGCTCAATCATATCCCATTCGACCTCGACCCCCGCCACTGGCAGACCCTTCATCCTGACGGGAGACCGTTCGAGCGCGATGAGCTGCCCCTGAACCGGGCAATCCTCCACGGGGAGACGTCGAACAATGTGGAGGCCATCATTCGCCAACCGCAAGGAGAAGATCGCTGGGTCCTTGCCAATGCTGCGCCTGTGCGCAACGCTGCGGGTGAAATCGTGGCCGGCGTGGTGGTCTTTCCGGACATTACCGAGCGGAAACGCGCGGAAAGAGAATTGTCCGAAAGCCAAGAAAAATTCCGAAGGCTTTACGAAGAATCCAAGCGACGGGAAGAACTCTACCGTTCCTTGCTCGATTCTTCTCCGGATGCGGTGGTGATCTACGATTTGCAAGGGCGGGCTCAGTATGTAAACGATGCCTTCACCCGCGTCTTCGGATGGACAGCGGAAGAGGTGCGCCACAAAAGAATACCGTTCGTTCCTGATTCCGAGTGGGAAAACACCATGACAGCGGTGCGCAGTGTGGTCGAAGACGGCGCTCCCTGCGTGGGTTTCGAGACCAAACGTGCCACCAAAGACGGGTTCCTACGTGACATCAGTGCCAGCGCCTCCCGATATCGCGATCATGAGGGAAATCCCGCGGGAATGTTGGTGGTCCTCTCGGATATCACCGAGCGCAAGCGTCTTGAAGAGCAGCTCCGGCAGGCCGCCAAAATGGAGGCCATCGGGCGCCTCGCGGGAGGAGTGGCTCACGACTTCAACAACATCCTGACCGCGATGATGGGATACTCCAACCTGCTGCTCCAAGAAATTCCGGAAGAACATGTGCACCATGAACGCGTTCTTCAGATCAGTCGTGCCGCAGAGCGCGCCACAGGACTCACTCGGCAACTTTTGGCTTTCGGTCGTAAGCAGGTGTTGGATGTACGGGTGCTCGACCTCAATGCGGTGGTCACGGACTTCGGGAAAATTCTCAAGCGGCTTATTGGTGAAGACATTGAGCTTGTGACGGTCATGGACCCGTCTTTAGGGAGGGTGCATGCCGATCCGAGCCAGATAGAAACAGATTCTTATGAATCTCGCGGTCAACGCTCGCGACGCCATGCCACATGGCGGAAACCTGAGCATGGGCACGGAGAACGCGTACCTGGACCCTGGGTACACCCGCACTCATCCTGAGGTATCGGCAGGACCCTATGTGTTGCTCACTGTCAGTGACACGGGCTGCGGGATGGACAAAGAGACGCTATGCAGGATTTTCGATCCTTTTTTTACCACTAAGGAAATCGGTGTGGGCACGGGGCTTGGGCTCTCCACGGTATACGGCATCGCAAAACAGCATCAGGGCCACATCGAAGTATATAGCGAACCCGGCAGAGGAACTACGTTCAAGGTGTACCTGCCTCGGGTGCAGGAACCTCTGGAAACTGACGTGAAAGCGCCGGTAGTCGGTGAGGAACGCAGTGGAACCGAAACCGTGTTGGTCGTGGAAGACGACGAGATCGTGCGAGGGTTGGCATGCGAAGTCTTGGAAATGCTGGGGTATTCCGTACTCAAAGCCTCTGACCCGAAGGAAGCGCTCGACATATGCCATCAGCACACCGGAACGATAGATTTGTTGCTCACCGATGTGGTGCTCCCTCAGATGGACGGCAGGAGTCTTTTCAATCGTGTCTCATCAATGCGCCCGGAGACAAAGGTGTTATACGTATCCGGGTACACGGAAGATTTTGTGGTCAGGCACGGCGTGCTCGACCGAGGAGTGCATTTCCTGCAAAAGCCCTTCACGCTCAACGGTCTGGCAAGCAAGGTTCGCGGGGTGTTGGACGAATGAGAAACGCCTGTACCAACACGTAATGTTCGCCTCATTCAGACTTCATGATGCGCCTGCTTTTGCGCGCGGCAACGCCGTCGATTCTTCGTTCACGCCCCCCTGTGCCCCCTTCACGAGCATCAACCATTCGGTCAGGCCTCTGGCAATGGCTATGCTACTGATTGGCTTTTGAATCTGTCACTTCGTGCTCACGGTAGGCTGGGGATCTCCTTTGGTACGGACGACGCAGAGCCATCTCATCACTTCGCTCAGGAGATCTCCAGCCCTACGATCTTACGTGTTTGCACGCGAATCGGTATGAGCACGCAATTTGTGTCACCGCGGTAAGGGGGCACGCCAGTCCCTAAGGTTTTTCATCGGGGGAACTGGGATGCGCTTCTGGATTGCGGATCCTGCCTCGCGGGAAACTGGTTTCCGTAATCAGTCACCCGTGAGCGAGCCGGTCCGGTCCTGGCTGCCGTTGCCGTTGAGGCTGGGCTGCCGGAGGATTGAGTCCGGGGTTGCGCGTCGCTGGGCTCTTCTCTGCGCTGAGGTGGCGCGAACGGCGCTCTCCCCTGGGGCACGGGAGCTACCGCGCCTGGTGCGGGAACGGCCCTTTCAGGACCGTACTGGGGTGGTTGCATCGCATCCACCGGACGTAAGGGAACCACGGGCGCCATCTGCTGACCTGGCGCGAGGCCGGCAGGCGTCCCAGGAACCGTCCCCCCGGGATATGAGGGATCAGTCTGGTAAGGGACTCCGGGGACGGCAATGCCCTTGTATTCGGCCAACATCTCAGGTGTATCCAGTGGTGACATGACGAGCGTCTTGCCTGCAAAAGGTCGGTAAACAGGCTCCCTCACCATTTTCGGCACAAAGCCGTCCTTGGGAGTTCCTGTATAGGTCAGCACCTCCTGGAACATCACATCCGGCGGAACAGGAAACTCCTTCTCCGGATGATTCTCCAATATTTCTTTCATGAAGTACGCCCAGATGGGGAGAGCGGCCCTGCCCCCTGCTTCATGACGCCCTAGCGGTCTCTTTTCGTCGTACCCGACCCAGACCCCAGTGGTAAACTCGGGGTTGAAACCGACGAACCACGTATCCTCCGCTCGGTTGGTAGTCCCTGTTTTCCCGGCCAAATCCCTTCGTTTCATGTAGTGGCTCAGTCGCGCACCGGTCCCCTGGCGCACACCTCCTTGGAGCAGTGAAGTCATTATGTACGCGGTTTCAGGAGACATGGCCGGTCTCACGCGCGGAGCGTCGGGTCCTTTTTTTTCGTCCTGTGTTCTCACCGTAGTCCACCGCTGAGGCCCTCTGGCAGGAGGCGCCGACGAATCGGGCGAGTCCTCGGAGGTCACATCTTCTTCGTCATACTGCTGGTCTTGCGCAGTGCTTGGGTACAGCGCCGGAAGGTTCCTCAGTTCTGCTCGAGGAATCGGTTTGGGAATTTGCGACTCCTTGAGCACCGGGATGCGTGTGTTGTCTTCCAGAACATCCCCAAAGCGGTCCTCAATACGTTTGACCAACACGGGCTTCACGTACACCCCCGCATTGGGAAACACCGTATACGCGCCGGTCAATTCAAACAGGCTCACCTCAGAGGTCCCCAGGCTCAGGGAGAGATTCCGTCCCAGCTGAGACGTAATTCCCATTCTGCGCGCCATTTTAATGACCGGATCAAAGCCTACATCCATGAGGATCTTTATCGTGCAGATGTTACGGGACAGTTCCAGTGCTCGTCGAAACGTCAGAGGCCCGAGGAAGCCGCCTTCTGCGTTCTTTGGTTCCCATTCCTCGTCCTCTTTATCCAGGTCTACCACGATGGGCTCGTCAACGATGATGGTTGCGGGGCTGTAACTCTTTTCTTCCAGCGCTACCGAGTAGATCACCGGTTTGAACGCGCTACCCGGTTGACGTCTCGCTTGCGTCGCACGATTGAACTGAAAGCGCTCCCCGGAAACCCCTCCTACCAGAGCGCGCACGTACCCGGTTGTGTCTTCGATGCACACAAGAGCGGCCTGCAACCGCGGATCATTATCCAAAGTAAAGAGAGGCACGTCATCGACAAAGCGTTCGAAACGAAGCGCAAGTACCCTGACCGTACCTGTACGCATTCCCTCCTTTCGCGATTTTGACGCGACCCATCAGCTTCTTGCTCAACGCGACGGAAAGTTCAGTCTCTTTGTGTTTCAGGGTGCTTACCTTGAGCACCACCCCTTGATAGAATTTCCCTTCTGTCAGATTCGGGGTGCGTCGTTTTTCAAGCAGGTCGGTAATCTCCGGTTTGGTGAGCGATCGCAGAATGGCTCGGTGCTTCTGCCTGGCCTTGAGCTCCGCAAGCCCCTTGTCCACGGCTTCTATGGCCTTTCGCTGGTAATCGATCCGACAGGTAGTGAACACCTTGAGCCCTTCATTGTAGAGCTTTTCCTCGCCGTATTTCCTGACGATGTACCGGCGCACGGCTTCAGTGAAATCCGGAACCAGGTCAAACGGCCTTGCAACCTCTTTCTTGATGCGAAGCGGTTCTTCTTTGGCTTTTTGGTAGTCGTGTTCGGAGATGAAGCCCGCGCGGAGCATCCTGGCAAGTACCGTGGACTGCCTTTGCTGAGCGAGCTTCATGTTCTTGAAAGGATTATACTTGGCGGGACTTGCCACCAAGCCTGCAATCATGGCCGCTTCCGCGATGCTCAGGTGCTGCACCGGTTTGTCGAAGTACGTGCGTGCCGCAGCCTCCACCCCATACGCGCCCTCACCCAAATAGATCTCGTTGAGGTAGATGTGAAGGATCTTCTTCTTGCCCCAATACTTCTCCAGTTGCAGCGCAAGGATCATTTCTTTGATTTTGCGTGATATCTTCTTGTCCCTGCTGAGGAAGAAGTTCCTGGTCACCTGCATGGTAATGGTGCTGCCGCCCGGCCCCAGTCTTCGGTGAATGACTGCACTGCTCACTGCGCGAGCCAGGCCTATCCAGTCCACACCCCTATGTTGGAAAAAACGCCGGTCTTCTGCCGCGAGAAACGCATGGACCACATCCGGCGGGATCTGATCCAGATCGATAACCACCCTTTTCTGCTTGTAGAACACCCCAATGACCGTACCGTCATCCGCGTAGAAAGTCGAAACCGTCCTTGGCTGGTACGACACGAGCTTGGGAATGGAAGGGAGATCTTTGGAATAGACCAGATATGCGCCGAGCCCAGCCCCGGCCATAAAGATGGGGACCTCCACCATCAGGGCCAATGGCGCCAGGAAGAAGATGGTAAAGAGGGATTTTCCCAACAATCGTTTAAAAGATAACGTCATCTGAATTAGACCACCTGGTCCGATACGTCGAAACAGCCTGTCAGCCGCCTCTGTAGGACCATTACTCACGAATCTTCAGGTATCCGAACCCGGCAGGTTCACACGCGGATCACCATCAGGTCCTCCGCCTTCACAATCTCGCCGGAAAATGCGGGTCGAGCTTGCGCGACCACATCCACTTCATCGCAGGGTGGATAGAAGTGTGTCAACACCAATTTTTTCACCGCGGCGACACGAGCCATTGATGCGGCCTCTGTCGGCACGAGGTGGCCGGGGATTTTCCGGCCTTCGGGCATGGAACATTCGCAGATAAACACATCCGTGCCTCGCGCCAGATCCACGATCTCGGGGCAGACGTCCGTGTCCCCTGAAATGGTGACCGATACGCCATCCGCTTCGATGCGGTACGCAAGTCCCTGTGCCGAATGGGCAGAAGGAGCGGAACGCACCACCACTCCTGGAATATCGAGGAATTCGGTCTTGGAGTGGTTCAATGGTTTCACGAGCAACCTTCCACCGGTGGGAACGATCCACCCATCATAGATACCGACCAAAGCCTCATAAAATTGTTCCAATCCCTCCAGGCCCACGAGAAGGAACGGTTCCTTCCGGAGCGGTCCATACGCGTAGTTCGACGCAAAGAGAAACGGAACCAGATCGGCAACATGGTCAGGATGGAGGTGTGTGATGAAGATCGCGTCAATGTCCTTGGAATCCACATGAGCTTCGCACAGCCGTCGCAATGTGCCCGGTCCGATATCCACCAGGATCAGGTGTCCTTTGCAGCGGACCACGAGCCCGGACGCGTTGCGTGCGAGGGTGGGGGTCGCTGTGCCGGTTCCCAAGAGGATAATTTCCATCAAAAGACGCCTTCCTTGGAGCGGGAAAACTCCCGGGACTCACTTACTGCACGTCGTTCCCAATAGCCTGACCGGCCTACCATCCTGCAGACGGAATTGGTCGATCACCCACTGTGTTCATGCGGTCCCTTGTTCGTCTCATGCCGAAGTGCCCTTGAAAATCAGATCGTTCTCAAGAAACGTCCGTATACTATCATGGTTGCCAACGCATAATCCACCACCTGATGGTCACGGTGAACCCGGGCGCATGGAAACGCCCTTGACAGAAGGGGAGAATGTTCGTATCATAGAATCTGGGACAGAATAAGCGAAAGCGGCCTGTCATGCGGTTCGGCCGTTTTGGTGCAGCCATGGACCTCAAAGAATATTTGGATTCCCAAACGAGAGAAATCGAACGGCACAAGTGGATTGAATCCGAGAAAGCCGGTAGAGACCTTGGGATTGAGGCAGTGATCGACTGGATCATGAGATATGCAGCTGAATTCAGCGATCATTTTGCGCAGGAAAGAGGTCGCGAGTAGGAGGCTGTTGCGTCACGCCATGTGTTCGCAAGAACGTGGCACGCCGGCGTCGGGTCCAATCACTGTCAGCACCAACTGCCAAGAGAAAGCGTATTCTCTTGGTCTTCCCTTCCCCCACCTCCTGAACGAAGATTCGACGACTCTACCTCGCTCACAGTAGAACCGGACCTTGCCCCCTCAAAGAAGAATCACAGAGACCAATAGGGACGACTCAAGGCCGCCTCATCATTTTGCCTAGGAGACCCCAACCCTCCGGGCCTACTCGCGTGAAAGCGAATCCGCATCAAGACAGCGCCAGGCTCATGTGCTATTTTGCTCCTGAATTCACCTTGATCGTTCACAAGCACCTCTCCCGCGTCAGTGTTCGCGCAAACCAAGATCTTTATTGTTTCATCACCAGATAAATGAGAGGCGCTATGGCGATACGATACCAGGCGTACGGCGCGAGGGACCACCGTTGCACCAGTGCAATAAAGCCCTTGACCGCAATCGCGGCGGACACGAAGGACACCACAAAGCCCACGGCCAGAAAGACGAAATCCGATGCCTGAAACAGGCTCCAGTTCTTGTACAGATCAAAGCACGTGGCAGCGATCATGATGGGAACCGCGGCCAGAAAGGAGTATTCTGTCGCGGCCTTGCGGTCCAGCCCGGACAGAAGACCGCCAATGATGGTGGATGCTGACCTGGACATCCCCGGCCACAGGGCGAAACACTGAAAAAGCCCCACCATGACGGCCTGACGGTACGAAATTCCGTCCAAGCCATGGACCGTTGACTCTGGCTTGTAGCGTTCTGCCACGAGCATCGCAATGCCACCCACCCCGAGAGCCCATGCCACGGTCATGGGACTGAACAGATAGTATTTGATGGCCTTGTGAGTGAGCAGGCCCAATGTTGCCGCGGGCAGACTCGTAAGAAACAGAAGTACCAGGCCGCGAGCCCCTGAGAGACCTTCCTTGTCACCAAACCTGAGGCCTCCGTATGGAATCAAGCCGACAAATCGGTGCCAATACAGGCACATGACAGCCAAGATCGCTCCCAGCTGGATGAATATTTCAAAACACTTGGCCTTTTCTCCCGCGAAATTGATCAGGTCACCCACCACAATAAGATGGCCAGTGGAAGAAACCGGCAAGAATTCGGTCAAGCCCTCGACGATGCCGAGGACCACTGCGATCCAGAGATCACCCATAGTGTTGCTCCTGAGCCAGGCAGACCGATAAATTCACTACTCCGCTACACGCGGAGTAACGGTTCACCGCGAGGGACAGGGAATGAACCACCAACGCACAAAGACACACAAAAAAAGAGAATCGTTTTTGACTTCTTCGTGTCTTGGTGACTTTCTGCTGTGATTTTCCACCCTCAACAAAGGGTCGCACTGAACGTTACGATGCGGAAATGCGTCGTAAAGGGCTTCCCGTCACTGCCCTGCCCTTGGCCTTCGCGAGGAAGGATGAACAGGCAAGCGGGTTCCCAATACATCTTCCCGGTAACCGTGAACCCGGGAAGAAGCATTCACCGCAGAGACCATGAGATTAAGGACGCGAGAATGCCGCAAACTAATTGCGCAACCAATAACAACAGCGAGACTCTTCTGCGTCCTGCACGTCTCTGCGGTGAATGATTGCCTTAGCGCAAACTATTTTGCATCCAAGAGTTCCACGTCAAAGATCAGCGTGGCATTGGGAGGTATCACCCCGCCTGCACCACGAGCGCCGTACCCCAGAGCGGGCGGAATAGTCAATTTCGCGCGGGTTCCCACTTTCATTCTGGAGAGGCCTTCATCCCAGCCTTTGATGACCTGGCCCGCGCCGAGGGTGAAGCTGAATGGCTGCCCCCGATCTCTGGAGCTGTCGAACTTCTTTCCATCCACAAGGGTTCCTGTGTAATGGACGGTAACCTTCTGGCCTGGTTGCGGGAGCGGTCCATTTCCTTCCTTGAGGATATCTATCTTCAGTCCGGACGGAGTAGTGGTGCTTTGTGCCTGCGAAAGGCCGACACTGGCCATGACCGCGCACGTGGTAATAGCAACTAACCAAATGAGATGTTTTTCCAACGTCTGCTCCTTACAGCATGAATTTTGACACGCGGTTCTAGCAGTCTCCTGCCTCCCTGTCCAGAGGAAAGCCAAGGGAAAAAAGGCTTTTCATCATGGCCAACAGCCTGGCAACCCGGGCGAGCCCTTGACATTCTTTGCGTGATGACGCAGCAATATTGCGAGAAACTGTATGCAGGTTTCGCGATGAGATGCTCATGCACTGACGCGCGAACCTTTTGGCGGAAGGTCTATGAAGGAATCCGGATCGATGGCCGAAACCACGGATCTCACGCGTGCGCATCTGATATTGGGCTCTTCTTCGCCACGAAGGAAGGAACTTCTCAGCGCGCTGGGGATTCGTTTCGTGGTGATCCCTTCATCTGTGGACGAGCGACTCTTGTCCGGGGAGACTCCCGAAATGCACGTACAGCGGCTTGCTTTGGACAAAGCGCAAGAGGTCGCTGCGATGGTTCCCGGCCAATGGGTGCTCGGCGCAGACACGATCGTCGTAATCGACGGACAGATCCTTGGCAAGCCTCACGACAAGAAAGAAGCCAAGGAAATGCTGAGCTCGCTGTCTCACAGGACTCATACGGTCTTCACGGGGTATGCGTTGGTGAACCACCTGTACCCGACGAAGAACAGAGTTCGCCATGTGTGTTCCAGAGTCCGCATGCGAGCGCTTTCTCCGGATGAGATCGCGGCGTACGTCAATACCGGAGAACCCATGGATAAGGCGGGAGCATATGCGATTCAAGGCATCGGGTCAGCCATTGTGGCGGAAGTCACCGGCTCGTACACCAACGTGGTAGGGCTCCCGCTGTGCGAGGTGGCTCAGGATCTTCAAGAATTGGCGATTTTCGATTTTCTCGGGAGAAACGGCACACCATGATTGCGAAAAATGTTGCGGCCATACGACTCAAGATCCGCGAGGCTGCGGACCGAGCGGGCCTTGACTCCCAGCGCGTGAGCGTCGTTGCAGCGGCTAAAGGGCAAGGAAAGGAAAGGATTCTTGAGGCCGTAGCTGCGGGGATCGGCATTCTCGGGCACAACTACCTGCAGGAGGCTTGGAACGAAACACCGCCAGATCTCCCCAAAGACGTGGAAGTGCACATGATCGGGCATCTCCAGAAAAACAAGGCTGGCAAGGCTGTTGAACTCTTTCAGTGCATCCACACATTGGACGACCCGGAATTGGCTCAGATATTGAATCGCCGTACCCACGCGGTGGGCCGCGTGCTCAAGGTCCTGATACAGGTGAATCTCTCCGGCGAGCCTCAGAAATCCGGCATTCGGGAGGATGAGGTGGAACGATTGACCGAAGTGGTGAGAGGCCTGCCTTGTCTGGCGCTTCATGGCTTGATGACCATGCCGCCTTTTTTCGACGATCCTGATCGTGCCCGACCGTATTTCGCTCGGTTGCGCGAATTAAGGGACCGGCTTCAGGCATCCGGGGTGTTCACGCGGGACATGACCGAACTCTCCATGGGCATGACAGGGGATTTCGAGGTGGCAGTGGAAGAAGGCGCGACCCTCGTGAGGATCGGCACCGCGCTCTTTGGACCCAGGGGGTGATTGGCCGGGAATTTCGGTCAGAGAACCTCCCGCATGATCGCGTCGTGAAGGATTGGTCGAAAGGCTTTGATACGGGTGTCTGACTCCCCCATGAACACCCGGTTGGTAAACAGGGTTACTACGATTTCGCGTTGAGGATCCATCCAGATGGAGGTTCCGGTAAAGCCCGTGTGGCCCAGGCTCTGTACCGAGAAATAGCCACCGCTGGAGGAGCCTTGCTCGGAAGGCGTGTCAAAACCCAAGGCTCTGGTGCTTCCAGGCACAAAATCGGCTCTGCGACAGAACATCTGGGTGGTGGTGCAATCAAACAGCCCCCCGCTCGCCTTGCAGCTCCGGAGGATCTCCTCAGCCACTGCGGCAGCCGCTCGAGCGGTTCCGAACAGCCCTGCGTGCCCGGACATCCCTCCCATGGCCCGCGTGTTCAGATCGTTCACCAATCCGGGACATTCCCCGGGCCGGGTCCACGCGATGCGGCCGAGATCGGTGACCGGTCTGAAGAGCAGATCCTGGCTCACTCCAAGGGGCTGGAAGACTGTTTTCCGCGCAAACACATCCAATGGCCTTCCCGTCTCTGCGTGCACGATTGCGGCCAGCACGATGAACCCAAGATCCGAATAGACCCAGCCGTCTCCGGGAGGGTAGTCCAATCTTTCTCGGAGAATTCTTGCCCGACAAAGTTCGCCCGGCGACCCGAGATCCCCATGGAGATAGGTACGGTCGCCATGCAGGAAGACCCGAGCTGTGCGCGAGCAGTAGCCTTGGCGTAATGGTCTCTTTGTCAGGAGGGGCGTCCGGAAACCACCGAGAAAGGGGCTGATCCAGGATCGTGGGCTGCCCGGCTGCGAGGATCATCCAGCAAGGCGTGGTGGCTATCACCTTGGTCAACGAGGCCAGGTCGAACAAGGTGAGGGAGTTCACCGGTCCCGTGCCCGGGCCTGCCAACGTGCCGTATGACTTCTGCACAAGGGACCGGCCTGCATGAGACACGCGCAACACCGCGCCGGTGAACAACGCGTCTGCCAGTCCGCGGGTCATCAGTTTATGAGCCTGCGCAAATGTCTGTTGATCCAATGCTCACCTCTTCGGTCCAGCGGCCCCTGCTCCCAAGGCTTGGTGATGGAACAGCAAAAGAGCAAGAGCGCCCGGTCCCTGGTTAAAGATGTAATCATGGGGCC
Organism: uncultured delta proteobacterium; assembly: GCA_963760985.1. Taxonomy (GTDB): domain Bacteria; phylum Desulfobacterota; class Desulfomonilia; order Desulfomonilales; family Desulfomonilaceae; genus JACRDG01. The sequence goes on from CAVXFM010000015.1 coordinate 35,831, forward strand.
CGGTGAGCACCAGAAACCGGTGCGGAATGTGTTCCTCCTGAAGCATCTTGTGCATGCGCTCCACCGAGCGCGCCATGACGTCTCCATCGCTGGTGACGAGTTGGATGGCCCGGTGTACGAGTATCTCTTTGTTCTCCTTGATGAGTTCCCGGTATGTGTCAAAATAAGGGCCAAAAGCTCCTTGAACCGATCCGATACTGGAAAAGACGCCCGGATATTTGAATCCATAGTACATGGAACGGGCCCCGCCCATGGAGACCCCATCAACGCCGATCCTGTCCGGGTCTGTGCGGTAGCGTTTCTTCAGTTCCGGCACCAATTCCCGCATCACGAACGCCTCGTATTCCTCCAGATCGGCCCCGCTGTGCCCCCAAAGAGGAGGAGACGACGGGCAGGCAAGGATTACGCCTGTGTACGGCCTATGTTTCAAACTACGATTGAATTCCTTGAGCTGCCTGTCCGTGACCAACCCGCGAAAGTCGCTGACCGACAGACGGCCGCTTTCCACCGCCTTGGCAGCCTCGTCGGTCTTGTAGTACCGAAGCCAGGCAAGTGCTCCCTGAGCGGCAGGCCTCGCACATTCACCTGCTCCACCGAAAGCAATCACGAGCGGATACCTCTTCCGGGGATGCTTGTCGTAGTCCCTGGGCAGCATCACTGCGACCGTAGCGTCCGGATAATGTCGTGAAGGGATAAAGAGGTACTCGGCCGGCACCACATATCCGGGGAGTTTCTCGACACTCACCTTCTCCGGCTTCCGTCTCGGGGGAACTATTGACGTGTGCCGAGGTCGTTCACGAAACCGCGTGGTGTGTTCGTCGCTTGCCTTGTTCGGAATGACTGAGTCAGCGGACCGGCTCATTCTCCTGTCAGAGCCAGGCACTGCCGCCTCCCCTTGCCGGGTTGGCGACGGATCAGCACGGCTGACCTCGGACGAAGGTGCAGACGATTGCCGTGGAGTCTGCCCTGAGGGCACGCATCCCACGAACAGCAGACACAGGACACACGGCAGCGCCCCGAGGAGGATCCATACCCCGGGCCCGCGTGAGTTATGCACAAGGCCGGCAGGACGCGGCCTGTTTGTACCGAGGAAACCCTCTGGCGATATGCATTTTCTTGTGTTCCAGACGAAATTCCGACGGATTTGGGGAAGATCCCGCACGTCCCGAGGCTGAGGCCCAGGACCTATAGAGCATCTCCATCCTTCAGAACTTGCAGAGAACGGAAATGCTCTCTCATGGGTGCTTACCAGAGGCCGCGTAAAGGCCCGGTCTTGAGGTCAACGGGCCAGGGGCTGTCCACTGCCCACGTGGTGTCGCGCACAGAGGTCGGCGTAGAAGAGGCCACCGGTTGCTGAGGTATATCCCGGTTTATCCCTAGCGCGAGCATATTTCTCTTAAATTGTTTGGAAAACCAATAGAGCGCCTGATGTCCGTTGGGATAGCGATATGCACAATACCCGTGACCGCAACTCTGGAACACGTGGACGTCCACGGGAAGACCCGCTGCGGCCATGTCCTGGACAAGTTCGTACAATCTCCCGCCGTTGCTGTACGAGTTGCACCCGTCCTTGACATTGGTGTTGATATTGTACGCGACGCCACCAGCACGGCGTATCCGTGAAATATTGCTGTGCCATACCTGATTGGTCATGGGATAGCTGCCAAGATCGGTTTGCTGACCGCCTGCGTACCCAAAAATATCAGGCCTCCGCGAAGAGATCATGATCGATTGAGCCGCGCCTGCACATGCGCCGTCTATTCCGCGGAATCGTCGGTCCGGAACGGTCCGGTAATGCGCATCGATGAAGGGAATCACTTCACCTATGAGGTATTTTTCGGTACTGGGCGGTGTTGCCTCCGCCTGGATTCCAGAGCGAGACCACGATCAGGTCCTCGTAAGGATCGTCCTTAAGCCACCGGTTGAACGTACGCAACTCCTCGTTGCTTATGTTCTCTTGGAAGCTCGCGGCAGTAAGGTGGCCGGACTTCAAGTTGTCCATGGTAAGCGGAGTCTTGCACCAGACAGACCAATACGTGGCGCCTCCGAGTTCCGGCCCGTTGTCCCATCCGGATTTGCCACCCAGCATATAGACGACACCGTACCTGCGGTGGATATCCTTTTGGTAATCTTCCGGGAGTATTACGTGCACAGGGAAAGGTCCGGGAACCTCTTGTCCGCCCTTGGCTCGCGCACTCCGATAGACGTCCGAGTGGACTCGTACAACTTCAATATAGTGTCGCGTGCGGAGAAACTTGGTGCGGGCTTCAATTTGGGCCCACGGCTCTTCATCCTTGGCTATTGCCGGAACGACCCATGCCGAGAATAACAGCGTCGCGAGTGCGAGAAACAACCCTAATGTACGCAAATTGTGGGGAGTAATAGTGGCTTTCATGTCCCGAACAATACTCCTGCCCGCCTTTGGTGTGCGGCCCGAGCGCATCAAGAGAGCCGCTGAATGTGGCGCAATTGTAGGGAATCTGTGGAACAGCAACTTGGACAGAGGATCTCGTCGCATGGAAGCCTCTGCCCTACAAGGGGATTCTGCATACCAACTTCTCAGGATGAGTGCCAAATCGCTCACTGGACCTTTATGTAATGGACGTACACCGGGAACCCCTGCTGATCTACGGTTTCGGAGGATTTGGGGTCCATGAGGATGACGCTGCTTTTCACGTTCACTCCCCGGAGTGCGCATCGGACGAAAAGTGGATAGGTCCCTGGCCGACCTGCATCGATCTTGACGGTCAAGTCATAGGCAGTGTTCTCTCCCCACAGTTCGATCCACCGTTCCGCCATGGGGACCTTGGTCCTTATCTTGTCGCTCGTCACAGATAGCACGGTGCTTCCTGCCGGGAACACTCGACCGGGAGTTGCAGATCTTAGCCTGAGCCCGGACGAAGCAGGCGTGGAAACGGTAATGCCACCGTAATCAGACTCGGCTCCCCGGTTTTCTGCTTCGATCTTGACCGTGAACGTCTTCCCTGCCGGGACTGTCGATGGAGCCGACACCCGTAGGATCTTCGGAGCGGCCTCCCGCGGGACAGCCACTTCAAAGATGTCAGCCAGCCAGGGAGCGCCGTCCACCCTTACATCCGCCCGGTATTGGCCCAACTTGAGAGGGCTTGAGGAAATCTTTCCAAAATCGGCAGGATAACGAACCACAAGATCCGGCCCCTCCGCGGCAAGCTTCCCGCGGAAATCTTGCTCACCGTCAGGGCCTTTGATCAAGATTTCCAGATCCCGCGGGACCGGCGTCACGTTCCTGAACCAGAAGCGTACTGCGTCTCTTTTATCGTCCGCAAATCTGGGAATCGCCGTATTAAGACCGGAAATAGGCTTGAACACCCGTCCTGCAAGATGATTGATCACCTGCTCGGCCGCGGCCGGTTCCTTGGCCACAGGAGTGGTGGCCGCGGCGCCAGCAGGCGGATTGCCCTTATCTGTCGGGGCCTCCGGAACAATGGACCGAGCCAGTGCAGAGACCGGCCCTTCCTGGGAAGCACGCGGGGAGTCCGCTACCTTCGTACCCGCGGTCTTTTCCTGATCACGGCCGGTTCCGGGCAAACTCTTGGAATCCCGCAAAGCACCGGGAGAATTCGCATCCGAGGTCAACTGAGGCAGCCTCGCCTCCAGGATGATCATGCGCTTTCCATCGTCACGGGCCCCCGTGAACTCGGACATGAATCGCGACATCCCTTTTTGGGTGTTCATGTCCATCCGATGGACGTTGCTGCGCCGCGTTGCGTGGTACAGCCACACGCCGCCCTTGCTGTCGGGCAGCATCAACACCACGTGATAGTGGAGCACTCGATAACCCGGTTTTCGAGTGAGCTTGCTGATACTCCCCAGATACACGCATCCGGATCGCATCTGCCCGAGGACCTTCCGCCACGCGTTGCGGTCGTGCAGATCAAAGCCTCGTGAATTCAGGCCATCCACGTCCGCAACCGTATGGCTCCTTCCGTCAGGCATCACAGGGCGGGGGGAATAACCCTCGGTGAGATTCAAGATCAAATCCCAGCCAAAATCCCAGTCCTTTCCCAATGAAGAAGTCGCTCCACTATTCCCCTGAGGATCCTTCATCACCTGTTCGAGGGTCCAATTCTTGTCGAACAGGAACCGACAGACTGACACGACCAAGCCACTACAATTGAGTCCCGGAGTGTTGAACAAGCGGCCGGGGTCCTCAAATGTCGTGAAGCGTCCCTTACTGTCAAGAGCACCGTCGTCCCGATAAGGGATACCCACGTGCGCGTTTGCGATATCAATGGGCTCCGTCTTCTTGGCAATGCCGCGTTCCCACAAATAATCCGGCGCGTAGATCTTCTCCGCGTGGGCCGGTGCCGCTACCGCAGCAGCTTGCCCAAGGAAGACAGCCACCAACCCGAGTCGAATAGCGCGGCTGACAAACGTCCCTCTATCGCTTGCTCGCGCTAGATCTTGATCCGGGCTGAGCGCACCGTGTATCAGGTTCCCGAAGCCACTTGTGAATGAGCAGAAACCCGTTTGGAGGAAACGGAAAACATTCCAGATTCCTGCCGACAAAACAGACCATGGAGTAATGCTAATTCGGGTAATTTTCACCAAGCCTCCGAAGTCCCAATCTATTTGGGATATATTATCAATTGCGCCCCCTCAATGCAAGAGTCGCCTTGAAAGATCGCCCTCCAGGCCGAGCAAAAAACGCGCTGAAACAGGCTGCAACGGGCCTTCATGTCCAGGGCTCCGCGCCGCATGACCCAGCGTCCCAAAAGCCACAGGTACGATGCCAGGTTTCCCAGGGTGCGCGTCTACCGGGAAACCACCGTCTCCTGTCCGTAAATCAACAGGGGTCAAGGCGCACACAATCATTTTGCCCGCCCGGACATCTTCCGTATCGCTTCCAAGGAATACTAATAAATGAAAAGACAGAAAGCAAGAAGGGCTGGAGAATGGTAATGCCGGGAATTGCTCCTACCATCGCCATGGACCGAGGGAACTCTCATATGAGGGGAGCGCGGCGCGCAATGTACCTGCCGCGGGGGCGTTGCAGGGAATTACCACAAACACGAAAGGCCGGAACTTTCGTCCCGGCCTTTCGCTTCAACCTTTAAGAGCTCTAGGCTCTATTACCAACCTCTGGGGGGAATGTATGCATTGACAGGCGTGCAAGGAACTGCTGCCGTCACATACGCAGGCGCTCCGAGAGGCAGTCTGCAGCATTCTTTTCCAGGTCCGTTGGCACCGGCGAACACCGGAGTGACCACGAGAGCCGCCGCCCGGAAGGGAATGCTCAGGGCCGCATGAATCACGCCAGGGATAAGCGGGGGCTCGCATGAAGGAGCCACAGGCCCCATCAGCCGGCTGCCTGAGGCGCATCCCGGCAGGCAGGGGCTGCCGCCGCAATATACGGTGTTAGGAATGCCCGGAACGGGCCATTTGCTTACGGTGTAACCCCAGGACATCCCACATCCGATAGCCAGAATCGCAAGGACTCCAAGAATTACAGCGGTTTTCTTGACCATACCCTCATCCTCCTTTCATCTCATCCAAAGACCTTCCAGCTTTAAACCGGAAACTAATGATATTCGCTTTTCATAAACAGGATTCTCTTTTGTGTTACCTTAAAAGAAGCCCGTTGTCAAGCACTTTTTGGTCGTTGGCCGCAACCCACTCGTCCTCTGTGGACCTCACGTCCACCCAGTGGTCTAAGCTGAGAGAGGACCGGACTGAGAAAGCCCGGTCCTCTCTGAATCACGCAGCCAATGACATCTGACCCACAAGTTGGGCTTGCCTAGCCTACCAGTAACACCCGAACATGACCGACGGGGGAGACAGAGCTCCCATGGCTGATGCGATGATGCCAGGGACCGGGCCATAGCAGGGGCCACAGGGGCCGCCGGAGCCGCAGATTCCTCCGGGGAAGCAGCCGTATACGCCGTCAGTTCCACCGAACAGCCAATCAAACGGGGTGGCAAGTGAGGTGGCCAGGTAACACAGCGAGCCACAAATCCCAGCTCCAGAACCGCCGCAGCATCCGCTGGGGGGGCCAGGAGGTGGACAGGGGCCTTCGATTTTGCAGGACCAAGTTTTCACTATCGTTCTCGACAGCGGATACTCGGGGCAGGGAACAGGGACATACAGGGGCAGACTCGATCCGCATCCGCCACCCGGAAAACCAGTTACCCAGCTCTGCGGCCCTACGGGCCCACCAAGCCCCATCGCCTGAGCCGAGGTCATCCCCGCGCCCATGGTAATCAGTGCCAAGATTCCGAGAACAACAGCAGTTCTCTTGACCATACCCTAATCCTCCTTTCGTCAATCCTTCTCAAAGGAAACTAAAGCCAGTTTTGGAATGCCTCCAAAAATCAGTAGTCTGGACGTGTTTACACGTTATTGCAGAATTGTTCCCCAATGTCAACCCCTTTTTTTATGGCACAAAGCTCCATAACGTGGGTGACGGGCTATCTATGCTTTACGTAACTTAGCGGTGCTGGACAGGAATTGTCAAGGGAAAAATACTTCTTCCGCGTGTGGCGAATCGCGGGCGGCTTCGCAAAACTGAGACTGATGAGAGAGTACCCCTTCGGCGGTTGCGTGACGGGGGGCTCTCTTTTCTTCTTGTGCCTCGGCAGGTCCACCCCTCCGTTACTCTCGGTCTAGCATGGGTGCGTTCCCACTCACCCTGTGCCGTGAAGCCAAAGGGGATTGACTCCCCTTCACGGGCACGCTAAGACATACACGCAGAGGGCTTGTATGAGAGCCCTGCCACTAAGGGAGGTCTTGACGTTCCCGAGGATACCGCTGCACAATGATCCTAGACTTCCTATGGTCAAAGCTGTTTAGAAGACAAGAGGAGCCACAGTTCATGCCTGATCCTGGTACCAAACCCTTGTTTACCGGCGCGTCCAAATACGTCCTGGACGAGGAACTTGCAAAGATCGTCAATATATCCATTGCGTTGGAGATGCCTCTCCTGCTCAAAGGCGAGCCCGGCACGGGCAAAACCATGTTGGCACACGCCATAGCTGAGAGCTTGAGCATGCCTCTCATCGTCCTTAATGTGAAATCGAGCATGAAGCTCGTCGAAGCACTCTATCAGTACGACACACTCACTCGCCTTAATGACAGCCGATTCGGCGACTCGTCCAGAGACGTGAGCAACATCGAAGATTACTTAAAGATGGGAAAAATCGGGCAGGCTTTTGTGTCCGACGTGAGGGTCGTCCTGCTCATCGATGAAATCGACAAGGCGGACACGGATTTCCAGGACGACATGTTGGACGTGCTCGATCAGATGCAGTTTGACATCATGGAAGTAGACAAGACTCTCCCCGCAAGGCATCGACCGGTTATCATCATCACGTCCAATGCGAAAAAGGACCTTTCCGATCCCTTCCTGGGAAGGTGCAACTTCCATCATATCGCGTTCCCGGATGCGGACATGATGAGGGAGATCATTCGCGTCCACTTCCCTGAACTGGATCGGGAATTACTGGATCTGTGCGTCAAGACGTTCTATCGACTCCGCGAGTTTCAGGGGATCGAGAAAAAACCTGCCACGCGGGAACTCATCAACTGGATACGCGCGCTCATGCGTGACCCGGATTTCCGGCCAAAGGACTTGGTCGCGGGCAAGATCCCCTTTTTCGGGATACTGTACAAAAAAAGCGGTGATTATCAGCAGGCAACCTTGCAGAGCCGCCGCTTCCGGAATTGATTTCGCGCTGGGGAAACGGACATGTTCGTTGATTTTTTCTACATCCTTAAAGACGCGGGAATTCCGGTATCTCCCACCTCATTCCTCCGTTTGCAAAAGGCATTGGCGTCCGGGCTCGTGGAGAGTCTGGATGACTTTTACACCGCAGCGCGGGCCATCTTGGTCAAGAGCGAGCGGTACTTCGACATCTATGACCGCGTGTTCGCGCATTTCTTTCATGGAACGGAACTTCCGGATTTTAAGGGAGTCGACCTCGATGCGCTCGCGAGAGAGCTTCTTCAGGAATGGCTCAACGATCCCGATGCCCTTGCCCAGGCCCTCGGCATGAATCGCGAGCAGCTCCAGCAGCTGTCACCGGAAGAACTGATCAAATATTTCCTGGACCGACTCAAGGAACAGAACGAGGCCCATAGCGGCGGAAGCCGTTGGATCGGTACCCGAGGCACGTCGCCGGTGGGTCATTCGGGACATCATCCGGGCGGCATGCGGGTAGGCGGAAGGTCCATGAACAAGTCTGCCGTAAAAGTGGCCATGGAGAGGCGTTACCGGGACTATTCCCTCGAAGGACCGCTGACGCAATCCCAAATGGGCGAGGCCATGAAGCGGCTGCGTCGCATGATCCCTGTAGGTCCGAAGGACCGCGTCAACGTCGAGGAAACCATCAGGGCAACCACAAAGAACGTGGGGGAGATCGAAATCATTTTTGATCGAAGCCTTCGGGACCGCCTCAAAGTCGTGCTTATGATAGACAATGGCGGATGGTCCATGGACCCTTACGTGGAGGTGGTACAGACCCTTTTCCATTATGCGCGGTCCCAGTTCAAGGATGTCAAGACCTTCTTCTTTCACAACACCATTTACGATTTTGTCTGGGAGGACCCTCCGCGAACGGTACAAGGCCCAGCGGGTCGCGGACGTTGCTACCTGGGATCCGGACACGCGACTTATCATCGTGGGCGACGCGAGCATGGCCCCGTACGAACTCATGGCTACGGACGGGTCAATTCATATTGAAGAACGGAGCGGACTGTCAAGTATTGATAGATTGCATTTCCTGGCCAAGACGTTTCCCCACGCAGCCTGGCTCAATCCCACGCCATTACGGCTCTGGTCCATGACCAGGACCATTGGCGCGATCAGTCAAATTTTTCCGATGTTTGAGCTTTCTCTCGAAGGCCTGGAACGCGCGGTGACCCATCTGATGCGCAAGAATTGAAAGGCTCCGCTTCGTGCGACTCTGCTGGCACGTGCGTGTCCTTGGTATCAGAGAGCGCGTCTTTGATGACCGGCCGCGCGCGTGCCTGTACAGGCCGGCAGCGTCCGGGAGTGATGCGGGGTCTCGATCTTGCTTTCACTTTGGCATAGTGCCCCCCCTCAGGCTGTCGGAACATAGACCGATACCTTCGTCATCCCTCTCACAGGGGACCACAAAGGGCAGAGCGAAACTACTTGTCGCAGCAGCCGAAACACAATGCCTTCCGAATCCTCAAGAGAGTCCTCCAGGGCTGGCTGATCATTATGGCGGTCTACGCCCTGACCCTTGTGGGAATCGTCGTGTGGACGTTTGAGGTGAAACTGAATCAATGGCCGATTTTTGTGTATTCCGCGCCGCTGTCGATCAATGTAGGCGACGAAACCACGAAGGTGAAACTCTTCGGCCATCTCAGGCGATTGGGCTATACCAGCAGCGGTGACGCGGTTCCCGAACCCGGCCAATGGTTCCGTTCCGGCTCGGAGATCTCGATCTTTCTCAAGCATTGCCCTTTAAAGGGGGAAGGCATTGTGAGTGGCCCGATAACCCTGAGCATCGATTGGAATCGCGTGCGCTCGATTCGGCTAATGCGGTCTCTGGAGGAGGTGAATAGGGTCACGCTGGAACCGGAACTCATTCAAATTATCCCGCCGCGTGGTGCTGACCAAGAGCTTTGTCGTCCTGTACCGCTGGACAAGATCCCCCCCCTGCTCGTGGACGCGGTGGTGCTCACGGAAGATGAGCATTTTTTCTCCCACAGCGGGATCGACCTGAGATCCATTTTCCGTGCGCTCTTCACAAATCTGAAGGCACGCCGGTATGTCCAGGGCGGCAGCACCATTCCCCAGCAATTGATACGAATGACCGTCCTGAGCCCTGACAAGACGTTGACGCGCAAAATCAATGAGGTCTTTCTCGCGCTTGTGGCTGACACCCTTTATCGCAAGCAAACCATCTTGGAGGCGTATCTCAATCGCGTCTATCTCGGGCATCGGGGGGCTATCCCCATCAAGGGGGTCGCAGAGGCGGTCAGACACCTTTTTGGAAAAGATCTCAGCGAGTTGGACCCTGAAGAATGCGCGCTCGTCGCGGCCGCGATCCGGGCCCCTAATGTGATCACTTCTCACCGTCATCCCGAGCGCGCACGGGAACGACGTAACATGGTTTTGGGGCGTTTATTCAAGGCTGGCAAGATCACGCGAGAAACCTATGACGACGCGATCAACAGCCCCGTGAGAATGGCCAAGACAAATCCCGCTCAGGTGCGTGCCACCGCGTTCGTGGACCTGGTCAGGGACTATTTGCCGTCAGATCTGCCGGGTTCGGACTTGAGAACGTTGCGCCAAGACGTGATCACTTCTCTCGATCCACTGCTCCAAAACGAAGCCGATGGAGCCTTGAGACGGCTCGTCACGGCAGGTCTCCAGCCGTACCTGATCTGTGCGGAACCCAGATCCGGAGACATCAAGGCGTTTTTCACTCCCCCAGGTTCCGCTCCCTGGTCCGGGAAAGGTGGGGACGCCAACACCCTCTTGCCCTTTATTATCATTCCTGCCCTATCCCCTGACAAACAGACCACCGCAAAGCACACCCTGGCGTCTCATTTCATGGTTGCCGGCCAGTCCACAGGCTCGCTCACGCTGAGACGCGTGTTCCTCGAAGCGAGACCGAGCTTGACGGCCCAAATGATAGGGTTGGCCGGGCCCAACCGAATCGTGTCAGTCTTGAAGGAATTTGGCATCAATGCGCGTCCCACTGCGGGTCAAAGTATCACGACCGACCCCATTACGCCGATGGAGATGGCTCAAGGTTTCAGCACCATGGCCACGTTGGGGAATGTGGTCCCTTTGCAGCCCGGTGTGAGGATCGTAAACGCCTCGGCCCCGGAGCAACCGCCTCACGCCAAACGGATTTCAGTGCAGCCTGCGGTCCTGTATTTGGTAAACCACCTTATGAAAGGACTGGCTCCGGCCAGCCAGAAGGACGCTGCCACGGACAAGGATTCGGCTCCGTCCCTCTTCACTGCTTCGGACAAGGCAGGAATCTGGAGCGTGGCGTACAACCAGGACTCACTGCTTTTGCTGAGGGTTTCCGGGTCCCGTGGGAATGAGAAAAGAATCGAGTCCCTGGCCAAACGTCTGCTTCCGGAACCAGCCCAAGTCAGGGACGCGCCAGCGCCGGTACCCGACGGGATTGTGTTCAGGAATACTTGCGTGGAGTCCGGCTTGCGAGCAACCTCTTTGTGTCCTAGGGTCATGAAGGAACCTTTTCTTAAAGGGAATCAGCCCACGGAATGGTGTCCTCTGCGTCACGACTCGGAATCCAAGCAATCTGTGAGAAAAAAATAGGCAAGCAACTTTAAGGAGAATCGTATGGACGAATTTGTGAAAACCCACACCAAGATCATGGTAGACACTACCATAGAGGCACTGAAGAAACACGGCTTTGACGCACGTTTCTGTGCGACTAGGAAAGAGGCGGTTGGCGCGATCATGGAATTTGCGGCCGACTGCAAGAGCGTAGGGATCGCGGGCACGCACACGGTGCGCGCATTGGAGGTGGTTCCGCTGCTCCAGGGTGCGGGAAAGACTCTGTACGACCACTGGCAACACAAGATGGGCACTGCAGACGAGCTTCAATGTCGCAGGGACCAAATGACCGCGGACATGTTTCTCGCGTCGGTAAACGCTCTTACCATGACCGGAGAGATCGTGAACCGGGACGGGTGCGGAAATCGCACCAACGCCATGACCTTCGGGCCAGGCAAGGTAGTGCTGGTGGCAGGCCGTAATAAACTTGTTCCCGACCTGGAGTCCGCGTTCGCACGGATAGAAGAGGTGGCAGCCCCGATACGGGCCATCAGTCTCAAGAGAAAGACCCCCTGTGTGAGCACGGGTTCCTGCATGGATTGTGATTCTCCGGAACGGATCTGCCGCGTCACGAGCATCATCCATCGACAGCCTATGTTTACGAAAATTACCGTTTTGATCCTTGACGAGGAACTGGGGTACTGATCATGGAAATCACGGTCACCGCGCCCAACAGGATCGATCTGGCAGGCGGCACCACGGATATTTATCCGCTCTATCTGTTCATGGGTGGTGGTTGCACCGTAAACGTCGCAATAACCGTGAACAGTTACCTGACGCTCCGCACGCTCGATGAATCCCGGATCACCATAATCTCCGAGGACCTGGGAGAGTCAATAGAAGTCACTCGCGCGGAGGAGATTCCAGGTACAAGGCCCCCTCGGTCTGCTTGGTCGCGCGGTGAAGGCTTTTCCTCCGGCGGGTGGGATGGAATTGCGCACGCGCAACTACGCTCCTGTCGGTTCAGGCCTGGGCGCTTCCAGCGCGCTCCTTGCTGCCGCGATCGTGGCGCTTCTCAAACTCCGGGGCGAGGAGCACCCGCTGAAGAAGATCGTGGATTTGACCGCAAACATCGAGACCTCTGCCATAGCGGTGCCCACAGGGAAACAGGACCACATTGCCGCGGTGTACGGGGGAGTCTCACTCATCGAGTTTGGGCTGCACGATTTTGTCCGGACCGCGCTCAAGGAAGAGCCCACGCTCCACAAGCGCCTGGAAGAAATGCTCGTCCTCACGTACACGGGAGACGGCAGATTTTCCGGGATGAATAACTGGGAGATCACCAAAGGGTACATAGACGGATCAGAGACAATTAGACGGAAATTGGGCGAGATTCGGGACGTGGCGCGGGATGTGGCGCGGGTCTTGACCAACGGAAGTTGGGAAAACCTGCCGGATCTTATCAATCGTGAATGGAGCGTGCGGCGCACACTCGCGGCAGGGGTGAGCACCCCGCGGATTGATGCCATGATGCACGCTGCGGGCAGTGCGGGAGCCCTGGCCAGCAAGATTTGCGGCGCAGGTGGCGGTGGCTGCATGATCACTCTTGCGCCGCCTCGGAAAAGAACCGCGGTGGAGGCCGCGCTCGTCGCGGCAGGGGGAAGGCTGCTGCCGTTCCAGGTTGACGCGCACGGAGTCACCGTGCACCAGAAGGAAACCTGAGGCCTTCCCTTGCTTTTCAAGAAAAAGTCATGCCTGACGGTCCGAAGGGGCAGCGATTCCTTGCAGCGCGTGACAATCCATGGTACTGGCCTTACCAGGATGACATCTCAGGGAGGTGTGTGCAATGAGAAGGAGTGTGGTGAAAAAGGCGACGATTCTGGCGCTTGCGCTTATGTTCGCTCTGGTGTCCACGCTTGTGCTGGCCCAGGGAAAACAATGGTACGTGCAGAAAGACAAGCGCGGAGTGTGCTCAGTCCATCAGCTCAAGGCCAAGACAGCCAAGACCATCGCGGGCCCCTTTGCGACGAAAGACGAAGCTCAGAAGGCAAAAGCAAAGGAATGTCCAAAGAAAGAGAAGACACAGAAGAAGAAGTAAAGGCAATGAATGCGGCTCTGGCGCGGCACCGTGACAGTGGTGCCGCGCCGGAGTAACGGGTTCCTCCCATGCGAAAACCGTAAGTGATCGACTTTGCGCTCTGCCGCTGCCTGCCTCAAATATACCCCAGATCCATCAACCGTCTCTTGACGATTTCTTCCTCTTCCGCGGTGTACCCTTTGGCCGCTTGAGTTTGCGCGGGCAAATGCCGGTCCTGCAGGCATGCACGGGACGGTCGGGCAGCACTCGGTTCTGCCGCGTCTCCGTTCACGTGAAGGACCTTGCCAGCCAGGTCGGGCCGCGGGGCCTCGCCAAATTCGTGCAAAATGGTGGGGGTGATGTCCAGACAGCACGCGGACTCGATGCGCCGGTTCTTTCTCTTTCCTTTGCGTAGGTCTTGCATGCGTGTCGCGATGAAGATGCCGTCCATCGCGTGGTTCGCGTCGTCCGGGCCCGTGTCGTTTCCCAAGCGATGGATTTGCCCCGTGCCCACCGTTCCCAGGGATCTCCGAGCCAAATTGTCAAAGTAGACAATAAGATCCGGCGGCACGTTACGGCAGTCACGGTACACGTCAGCGGGCTTGAGCACCGTGGTGTCCATGGCAGCGCCGGTCTCGTCAGGGATGGCTTTGAGCTTTTCGATCAGGTCGTTACGAAAGGACTCGTACACGTCGGGTTCGATCACCCCGTGCGGCTCTCTTCCCTTGACGTTGAGGAAGATGCGTGCGTAATACCCACCCTCGCTCCATACCTTGGTCCTCTGCCAATCCACCATGTCTCGACTCAAAGGGGTTTCCCGGTCTGGCTGTTGCGTGAGGCAGAGCATCCCGTTCTCGATCAACCATTCGTTGATGCAGATGCCCCCAGTCAGGGTACGGCCTCCGTGATCCGAGACCACCAGAACCGTGGTGTCGTCATCAAACCGGCTCAGCAGAGACCCGATCCACGAATCCAGGTACCGGTAAAAATTCGGGATCGCCTGTTCGAAAGGATTGCCTGGCTCGTGTAGCCGGTGATCCGGGTTACAATAACGCCAGAATCCGTGATGCATCCGATCCGGGGCGATTTCCACCATCATGAAGAAATCCCATGGCTGGCTCGCCACCAGATCGCAGGCCACACGAAAACGACGTTCCACCATGTGGGAAATCTGTGCGAGCAGCTGGTCCTTGTCCAAGAGCCTGAAGCCCCTCACATCCGGAATGTACGCGCCCCCTGCCATCCGGTCCAACTCAGCAGCCAGGCTATCGGGATACACCAGTGGTTCGCCATTGTCGGGTAATGGAAAGCCCGCGACGGTAATCCCATGGTGAGGCTGGACCGGATAGGTCTGCGGTATTCCCAGCAGGATCGAGGACCTTCCCGTTTCTTCGAGAAAGTGCCAGACCCGTGGAGCTTCCACGTGAGAAGCGTCCACCGTGATCATTTCTTCGTACCCGTACCCCCTCCGGTTCCGGAAGCCGTAGATCCCCAGTTCACCCGGATCCTTTCCCGTGGTGATGGTCGCCCATGCGGGGATAGTGATGGGAGGGTCGGTGGACCGCAACGGGCCCCATGTGCCGTGCTCCGCGAGCGTGCGGAGATTCGGAAGATTCTTGGACGCGTCTCCAAAGACCAGAGAGGGAGGCACGCCGTCCAGTCCGATCACCGCAACGCGCTTGCGTGTCGTCCTGATCGCGGACGAGGCAGGCCGCGGGTTCTCTATGACCGGATCGACGAACGATGACTCCAGAAAAGAGACAATGTGCGCAAGCGATTCCTCTTCCGATTGATTCGCGGTGCAAACGTGGAGGTCGGAGCCGCACGGCAGTTCAAAAGGGTCTGACACGCCGGTAAATGCGGGTATCTCGCCTCGACGAGCACGCGCGTACAGGTCCTTGGGATCGCGTGCCTCACAGACGTCCAAGGGACAGTCCAGAAAGATCTCCACGAAAGTGCCCGGAGCGAACATGCCCCGGACTGCCTGCCTGAGGCTTTCCAGGGGCGTGATAAACGCCGCGATCACCACATGTCCCGCGTCGGTGAGGATCTTTGCCACTTCACCTGCCCGGCGAATGTTTTCCGCCCGATCCATGGGGGAGAAACCGAGATCGCGATTCAGGCCCCGTCGAAGGGTGTCGCCGTCGAGTAAGGCCACCGACATCCCTGTGGATTCAAGACGCGCTTTCAGCAGAACGCTCAATGTGGTTTTTCCCGAGCCTGGAAGCCCGGTAAACCATATGGCCGTGCCATGACACAATTTCATACTTCAACTATCCCCTAAGCTCATTGCTCCCTTGCGAAGCACTATACCACGTTTTTCTCGCGGTCGTGACGTGCCGGGAGTCAATTCGTGGTCGTCAAGGCTCTTGCGCTTTGGAAATCCGCAGGCTATACATTATTGCTTACGGGGTGTAGCGCAGCCTGGTTAGCGCGCGTGCCTTGGGAGCACGAGGCCGCCGGTTCGAATCCGGCCACCCCGACCAAGCGATGAGCGCCTGGCCCCCCTTCCCTCTCTGCCCGATACCCCCGCATGCTCATGGCCTTTACCCGGCCCATCACCCAAAGGTTTGACTCGCACCACGCAAGCACGCATCGTGTTCGCGGCCGGCACATCATCTTCACGGGGCCTTTTCCTCACGCGCTCGTGGCGATTTTGCCCAGAAACCGCTTCTCCCCGGCGCAATTCTCACATAAACTGATTTACAGGGACCGCCTTGTCACGCGGGGCTGTTGCCCGCACGAACCGCGGCACGTCGTCCCACACGAGGGAATTCCATGACACGTACGAGCCGGATACTGTCCAAAATCATGGGCATCACGCTGATCGCGCTTGCCCTGTCGTGCTTCCTGGGTACGGCGGCAGGGGTTCTTGCTGCCGAACCGCTCAAGCTCACCATTCTGCATATGAACGACATCCACGCGCACTATCTGCCCTACGCGGCCAAGGGATTCGCTGCTCCCATAGGCGGCTTCGCGAAGGCCCGCACCGTGATGGCCGCAATCGAGAAAGAAAACCAACAGGAGGGAAGGCAGACACTCGGTACTGGTGGCCGGCGACCTGTTGATGGGCACTCCCTTTTCGACCATGTTCAAGGGCCGCCTCGGCATCACGCTTCTGAACACCATGGGAATTTGCGCGATGACCGTCGGGAACCATGAGTTCGACTACGGACAGGATAACCTGATTCATACACTCAAGCCGGCAGCGAAGTTTCCGCTCCTCGGCGCGAACATCAAGAATGCCCGGGGAGACTATGTCTTTCCGCGCACCATCCAAAAGAAGTTCCCCGGCTCTGACACGACCGCGCTGATTTTCGGCCTCACCACCGACCAGACGCCGGTAACCACGCATCCTGGCAATGTAAAAGGGCTCGTGTTCGAGGATCCCATCAAGGTGGCAGCGGAAATCGTCAGGACAGCGAAACCGCACGATCTGGTAATCGCTCTTACTCACATTGGGTTCGAGCAGGACAAGAAGCTCGCCGAGTCTTGCCCGAGGATCAATGTGATCATCGGCGGACATTCCCATACCGAGCTTCCTCAGCCCGTCAAGGTGAAAGACACTCTCATCTGTCAGGCCGGCGCGTATGCCAAGTTTTTGGGTCGCCTGGACTTGGTGTTTTCCCAGGGCCGAGTGACCGCGTACCAGGGCAGCCTCATCCTCCTGGATGCGAATATCAAAGAAGATCCCGAGATAGCCTCGATTATTGCTGAGCACAAAAAGCAGCTTGACGCCAAATTGAACAGAGTCATCGGAACCACCAAGGTCCCCTTGGATGGCAATTGCCGGTGGTCCCCACCAGGGGAGACCACCAATTTCGGCAGGCTGGTGGGCCATGTGATGGCTTGGAGTTCAGGATCTGAAGTGGCCGTGTTCAACGCGGGGTCCATTCGGAAAAGCATCGACGCGGGAGACATTACCTCCGGAGACGTGTACACCGCGCTCCCCTTTGGCAATACCGTGGTGAGGGTCGAACTGAGCGGAGCAGATCTCGCACAGATCCTTCAGCAGGGAGCGGGCCTGGAAGAAGGGAGCGGCGGGAGGCTTCAGACCTCCGGCATCACCTATGGGGTTCAAGATGGCAAGGTCAAGATAGACAAAGTAGCAGGCAAAGATTTCGATCCCACGCGAGTGTACGTGGTCGCGACCAATGATTTCCTCGCCGCGGGGGGAGATGGGTACACCACTTTCAAGCAAAAGGGAAAAAACGTGTACCTTACTGCCATGCCGCTCAGTGACATCGTGGTGGATTTCATCCATGAAAACAGTGCGCTTACCAAGGAATTCCTGGACGGCTTGCAATAGCCGATGACCGCGAACAATTCCACGAACCGGTGTCAGGCTCCACCCGAAAAGCTGCAGCCAAAAGGATTCACTGTGACAAGGAGGCCATGATGAAAATGCTTCGGCACATTCTCTGTGTGTGTCTCGTGCTTGCACCATGTACCGTGTGCGCCGCGGACCCGGTGTCGAAATCAACGGCCGATGACCAAGTCGGCATGGAAGTCACCGTGTACAACAACAACTTGGGACTCATCAAAGACACGCGCAAGGTCTCGCTGCCCAAGGGCCGCGGGGAGCTCCAGTTCATGGACGTGGCGTCCAGCATCATGCCTGTCACGGTTCAGGCAAAATCACTGAACAAACCCGACGCGTTCAGCATTCTCGAGCAGAACTACGAATACGATCTGATCAATCGTAACAAGTTGCTGGACAAGTACGTGGGCAAGCACGTCAAGCTGGTCAATGTCAACCAGTTCAAAGACAGGATCAACGTGGTGGACGCAACCCTGTTGAGCAACAACCAGGGCCAGATCTACATGATAGACGGTGAAATCCATCTGGGGCACCCGGGCTATCCGGTGCTGCCCAAGCTGCCGGAGAACCTGATCGCAAAGCCGACGCTTACCTGGTTGTACGACAACACCATGGATAAGCCTCTTCAATTGGAAGTGTCCTACCTCACGCAGAATCTCAATTGGAAGGCTGACTATGTGGTGCTCGTGAACGCGGATGACACCGCGGCTGACGTGTCCGGCTGGGTGACCCTCGATAACAAGAGCGGGGCTGCGTACAGGGACGCGCGGCTTAAACTCGTCGCAGGCCAGGTACACCGGGCCGAGCAACCTCAGATCGCCTACAGGGCCATGCCTGCAGGAGCCTTGAAAGAGAAAGCGCAACGGTTCGTGGAAAAGGCTTTCTTCGAGTACCACATTTACGATTTGCAGCGGAAAACCACGGTAAAGAACAATCAAACCAAGCAGGTGAGCTTACTGGAGGCCCATGGCGCGGGAATCAAGAAAGAGTTGCTCGTGTATGGCATCAAGACGTACCACACGCGGCAGTTCACGGAGCGTCAGACCAAACAGCCGGTGAATGTGTATATCACCTTCAAGAATTCCCAGGAGAACAAGCTGGGCATGCCTCTCCCTGCCGGCATCATGAGGTTGTACAAACAGGACACTGACGGAAGTCGACAATTCATCGGCGAGGACCGCATCCTCCACACGCCCAAAGGCGAGAACGTGCGGCTCAAGGTGGGCGAGGCCTTTGACGTGATCGCGGAACGAAAACAGATCGACTTCAAACAGCTCAGCACGCTGATGTACGAAACCGAATGGGAAATCACGCTCCGCAATCACAAAGACAAGGATGTCACGGTAGGAGTTATCGAACCCCTGCCGGGAACGTGGGAAGTCATCAGCAAGACGCACCCGTACAAGAAACTCGACGCGTTTACCATTCGTTTTGATGTACACGTCCCGAAAGATCAGGAAGTAAAGGTCAAGTATCGCGTCAGGGTGGGAATCTAACAGACGCGGAGGAGAACCCATTCGGAACGTACCAAAAGGGTTCTCCTGCAGTTTAGCCGCACTCCACTACTCGATCGCGAAGAGCGACTCGTCAAACTCGGGTTTGTTCGCGTACCTGGGCATGAGAAAAGCGGGTGCCATTTCAGGATGATTGATAATCTGCGGGTCCACGGGGATTCCCGCGTCGATCAGGGCCTTGGCCACTGCCTCAGTCGAGGGAGGACATGTCTTGATCGCGACGAAATCCTTGGCGTGCGGATGATCCTTGTGGGCCTCGTACATGCACTTGCCCACGAGAATGGTCTTCTTTCGGCCTGGAGACGGTTTCATGTTCTTACCCGTAAGGATCTCCACGTCATCCCACGGTTGGCCTTTATACGCGAGAGCAATAGCAGAGAGCACCACTCCTGTGAGGATCGAGCAGTACGTGCAGAGACTCAGGTCGTACTTCGGATACGAAAGCCCCTGAATACCTATCTTTTCCATGGGCTTGGGAAGGGTCCCGGTCTCGTTGTACGCGAAGGTGTACTGGAGGTTGAGCGCCACATCCTCTATCTTTTCTCCTTGGATTTCGATTCCCGAAACGTCGAGGGACCGTCCGCGGTTGTGGGCCGCGTGGACAAGATGGGGAACCTGCGTCGGTTCGTATCCCAGTATTTTGGCTCCAGCCATGTCCGCAGCGAGGATGTCCGACGACGCGACGAGGATGTTGCTTCTGCGCATCTTGCCGTCAAAGCTCGGGCCTCGTTCGTTGGTGTAGATCCCATCCAGAATAGTGAAGCAAGGCGGGATCTTGTCAGCCAACCGGCCGACCATGAAGTGCAGATCCTTTACCGGATCTGCGGAGTGACACTTCTTCCGTGACACGATATCGATCAACCCCTTGATATTCTTAATGCCAAGGCTGACCACGGTCTGCGCGTGGGTTTTGAGCACAGGAATGTTCACTACGAAATCGCTGTTGAGCATGTCTGCGTTGAAATTGAGCTGCACCCCGTCACCGAGATCCACCTTCTCAAAGGGCCTTTCGAACGTGTTGATCACGTTGACCCCGTATCGTTTCTGCAGCGTCCGGTACCCCAGGCTTTCAAACGCGTGTTGGGGCGTTTCCCTGTCTTTTGGATCATAGAGCACGGTGCCTTCACCGATGGTGATGTCGCTGATCCCTTTTTCTCTCAGGATGGCTACCATATCTTGCACGACCCGCGAGGTCGTGATCACCCCCCATTTGGGGAATGCCGCCGCGCGGGTCCAGAACACGATGTTCGGCTTAATAAAGACCTTGGCTCCCGCTGGCAGGTGGGAGAGTCCCTCGGACAGTTCCACTGCCTTGCGCACCGATTCCATGGGTTTTTCATAACGAACTATTGCTACCTTGGGCATAGTCATACGTATGTGCTCCTCATATACACTATATAGGTATGTACATCCGTTTCCCCGCATCGTACCGCAATTACGCGGAGCGAGGAATCAGTACAAAAGAAACCTTGAGCGCAGTTTCATGAATCGATCCAGCTCGGGCTGCCACTCCTCTTCCATGTCCTTCACCAACCTGCCCTGCTCCAGATCGCGGCGCACCGCACCATCACCGAGGATGACGTCAACAGGAAGCTTGTCGTACACGTACCTGGTACGGCGGATCAGACCACTGAAACTGCCCCGGATAGAGCTTCTTCATCGCGGACAGTATTGCGAGCGTACTGCGATAAGGGCGATACACGCGGCGGTCAATCACGTGAATCTGGAAGCCCTGGCAGATTTGGTCCATCCACTTGTTACACGTGGGCTTGAACGCAACTTCCCGCACTACCGCCCCCGCGAGCGCCTCCTTTTCGATGTGGGCCAGGACTTCTGCCGGGTCGACGAACGGAGCGCCGAAGATCTCAAAAGGCCTTGTGGTTCCCCGTCCTTCGGAGAGATTTGTTCCTTCAAGGATCACCTGCCCCGGATACACGACCGCGGTCTCTACGAGCGGCATGTTAGGCGAAGGCATGACCCAGTTCACCCCGGTGTCTTCAAAGAAACTGTGTCTGTCCCACCCGGACATGGTCACCACTCTGAGTTGACAGCCAATCCCATACTCCGCGTTGTACATCAGCATCAATTCTCCCAGGGTCATTCCGTGACGCATGGGAATAGGATACGGTCCCACAAAGGACGCGTACCGGGGACTGAGCACATTGCCTTCCACATGAAGACCGTCGATGGGATTGGGTCGGTCCAAAATCACCACGGATTTGTCGGCTTCAGCGGCAGCCTGCATAAGGTATACGACCGTGGTGGCAAAAGTGTACACCCGCGTGCCCACGTCCTGCAAGTCCACCAGGATGGTGTCCACGTCCTGCAGCATGGCTGCTTCGGGCTTTCTCGTGTGAGAGTACAGGCTGTACACGGGCAGGCCCGTACGGGGGTGCACCGTGTGACCGGTCTCCCTCATGTTGTCCTGCTCGGTGAGTGCGATACCGTGCTGCGGCCCGAAAAGAACCTTCAAGCGAGTCGGAAAACAACGGAACAGAATCTCCGCTGCACAGCCAAACCCAGAGTCAACAGACCCCTGGTTGTACAGCAGGCCGAGGCGACCCGTTCCGGAAAGGAGGTCCGGTTCGTGTATCACTCTCTCCAGACCGATCAGTCACCATTGCAGTCCCTTTTCTGAAAGACGTGTGCCTGGAAAAAACCTTTTCATGTTGTCCTGTCTGACCAACTGTTCGCCTATCGGGTTCCCGGACCCTGGTCGGCACGCGTGTTGAGGGATCACCCTTCTTGGCCTGACACGAGTCTTTGTGTCAGGACCTTCCGTGGGAGCCTCAAAAAAGGCGTTCCCAGACAGGGCCTGGGAACGAGCCTTCGACGAGTTGTGCGATCCCCGACCGTAGAATTGCCCTTGATCCTCTTGACATGAGGAAGAAGGTCAATCGCGGCCTTTCTGTCCTGTGGGATAGGACACTCGGGGTAAAGAGCCAAGTCAACATCACGGATTATCGTAATCATTCAGCAGAGCTTGAGGTGCCCCTACCCCTGCTGAATGGGAACGGGATGGCTGTCATCCCCTCCCTATTCCCATTTTCCATTTCCGCTGCGACGCATATCGATCGTGGCACTCCCCCGACGCACGATAACGGTTTTTTCTCCCGCTCCTCCTGCAATCGCGGAGTTGAGTATCCAGGACACGATGCTGACAATGATCGACGCGAAGAGCGCGGACCAGAACGAATCCACGTGCATCCCGGGCACGAGCGCTGCTGCGAATTCAAACAATAACGCGTTGATCACAAAAATGAACAGCCCGATGGTCACGACCGTGAGGGGTAGAGTCAATATGATCAGCACCGGCCGAATCAGCGCGTTGAGAATGCCCAGGATGGCACCGGCCGCCAAGGCCGTCACTAAACCTTCCACCCGAACTCCGGAGATCACGTGCGGAACGATCACTATCGCCAGAGTCGTGATGAGCCAGCGGATCAGTATTCCTGGCATAAGGTCTTCTTCCTATTCTCGCATAGGTTGGGCAAATCCGCGCGGCCCCGTCTCCACAGCGCCACGCGGACCGCGTGTAGTTCATTCCGTAGGCTCCGAAGGCTTCCTGGCCCTTATGAACGGTTCCAGTAAATCTATGGGGATCGGGAAAATGGTCGTGGAGTTCTTCTCAGCAGCAATCTCCACGAGAGTCTGGAGATACCGGAGCTGCAACGCGGTGGGTTCTTTGGCGATGATTACCGCTGCCTCAGCAAGTCTCGTCGCGGCCTGGTACTCGCCTTCCGCGTTAATGACCTTGGCTCGCCGTTCGCGCTCTGCTTCGGCCTGACGTGCCAGCGCTCGTTGCATCTCGGTGGGAAGATCGATGTGCTTGACCTCGACCATGCTGACCTTAACACCCCACGGATCCGTGTGGCGGTCGAGGATCTCCTGCAATTCCATGTTGATCTTTTCCCGTTCGGCAAGCAAGTCGTCGAGTTGGGATTGTCCGCAGACGCTCCGCAGCGTGGTCTGTGCCAATTGTGATGTGGCGTACAGATAGTTTTCCACCTCGATCACCGCTTTGGTGGGATCCATCACCCGGAAATATATGACCGCATTGACCTTCACGGATACGTTGTCCCGCATGATCACGTCCTGAGAGGGGACATCCATGGCGATCGTACGGAGACTCACTCTCACCATGCGGTCAATGAACGGGATCAATATGATCAAACCGGGTCCTTTGTGGTCTATGATTCTGCCGAGACGGAAGACGACCGCCCTTTCGTACTCATTGAGCACCTTGACAGCCATGAACAAGAAAACGACAACCAAGAAAATAACAATTCCTACGGAAATCATGTACGTCCTCCTTTTCGGAAAAGCACCTTGAGCAAGCCTGGTTCCAAGAAAAAACCGTCTCTTGAGAAAGATTCTCTCTGGACCCCTCTTGAGAATCCCGTCCGTTCACAGCGGGTGGGATGCGTGGCCACGATCCGAGATCAGCGCTGTCACGCACCCGGGTCGCGTGTCACTATGAGCCAAAGGCTGTCCACCCGAATCACCCTCACCTTTTCCCCGCTGGGGATGTGCCTGTCTGCGCGAGCATTCCAATACTCGCCATGGATGGCAACCCGTCCTTCCAGGTTCAGGTCTGTCAGCGCAACTCCTACGTCCCCTACCAAACCCTTGTCTCCTGTGCGAGCTGGTCTGAGCCACGCTTTTGCCACGAGACTCATGACAATGAGAAAGAACGCCGACACCGTCGTCACCGTAGGAATAATCACGCTCCACGACACATGCATTGCCGATTCATCCGTTTCGAACAGCATAATAGACCCGAGGGTAAGGCTGATGATCCCTCCGATCGCCAAGAGCCCATGTGAGACGATCTTCAGCTCCAGTACAAAAAGAATTACCGACAGGAGCAGCAGCATCACCCCCACATAGTTTACCGGAAGCACCTGAAGAGCGAACATAGACAACAGCATGCAAATGCCTCCCGCAACACCGGGAAAGATAGCTCCTGGATTGTAGATCTCCATGATGATCCCTATGCCGCCAATCATCATCAGCACATACGCGATATTCGGATTCGCCACCACGTCCAGGATCTTGAAACGCCACCCGTGGGGGATCTTTTCCACGCGTGCGTCTTGCGTTTTGAACGTGTACGTCTGATCGTTCTTCGTCACGGTGCGGCCGTTGAGCTTCTTGAGCAGGTCAGGGACTGAATCAGCGATCAGATCGATGACTTTCAGCTCCAGCGCTTCCTTTGCCGTGACAGAAACGCTTTCTCTGATCGCTCTGTCCACCCAGTCGGCATTGCGACCTTTTTTCGCTACGATGCCCCGCATGTACGCAGTGAGATCGTTGAGGATCTTCTCTGACATGCTCCCGCCGATGTCCTGGCCTCCTCCGGTTACGGGATGAGCGGCGCCGATATTGGTCTGAGGCGCCATAGCGGCCACGTCCGCGGCCACGGTGATCAAGGCCCCTGCAGAAGAAGCGGAAGAACCGCTGGGCCCCACCCAGACCACCACAGGCATGGGGGCATTGATCATTTCTTTGATGATCGTCTTGGTAGTAGTCACCAAACCGCCGGGGGTATCCATGCGGATGATCACGCAGGTCGCCTTCTCTTGCTCGGCCTTTTCAATGCCTTTGACTATGTAATCCGCCAGTGCGGGATTGATCGTGCCGTCCACGTCCAGAAGATATACGACTGGCCGATCCTTGGCGGGCGTATCCGCGCGCACCTCCGGCGATCGGCCATAGAACAGGATCAATCCCAAAAGAAACAGGGAACAGCATGTAAGGAGTCTTCCCATCTTCATGGCTGATCTCCAGAACCCGGCAGCCGTAGTTCAAGGAGCGCCATGACTTCCTTGAGGTCGGCCCAGGCTTCGGCTTTATGCGTGCGAGCAGGTTCTTCCCTCAAGAGGAAAGAGGGATGATATGTGGGCATTATCGGTATACCCTTTCTGTCGTGAAACCGTCCTCTGATATGCGAGATGGGCTTGTCGATTCCGAGCAACGCGTTGGTAGCCACCTTTCCCAGCGCCACGATCACCGTGGGTTTGACTGCGGCAATTTGCGCTTCCAAGAAAGGAAGACACGTGTCGATCTCCTGGCGATGCGGCGCACGATTTCCCGGAGGCCGACATTTGACCACATTGGCAATATATACGTCAGAGCGATCGAGATTCATGGCTCGAATCATACGGGTCAGAAGCTGTCCCGCTCTCCCCACGAAAGGCAGCGCTTGCTCATCTTCATCCGCGCCCGGACCTTCCCCTACAAACATCAGGCGTGCGTGAGGATTGCCCTCACCAAACACGATATTGAGCCGCTTTTCATGCAAAAGGCACCGCGTGCACTCTCCCAGTTCGGCGCGAATGGCTTCGAGAGGGCTCTCGTGGCTCCTCGATTCGTCAACTCGCGGAAGCACCACCTCGGTGAACCCCATGTTCACCTGGTATTGCAGGTAACTTCGGGCAAAGTGAATCCAACTGGGCGATTCTTCATTCATCTTACAGAAATAATCGGCATCCGGGGGAATTCTTTTCTCACGCGTTCGTTTTGCAGATGGGGCCCTTTCACGATTGAGCCTCCTTTTCCACCGTCGTCTTTTTCAGCCGGAGCACCCGATCGAGAATCGCGTCAGCCACGTCATCTTTGGACATCAGGTCCATTTCTTCTTCCCCCCCGGTACGAAAGAGAAAGGTCACGATGTTCGTGTCCGAATCGAAGCCAGCGCCAGGCTTACTCACGTCGTTGAGGACCAGCATGTCCGCATTTTTCTCCCTGAGTTTCGTACGGGCATAGTGCAGCGCGCGGTGGGTCTCTGCGGCAAACCCTACCAGAATCTGGTCCGGTCTCTTTCGTTCACCGAGCATCTTGAGAATGTCAGGATTCTTCACCAGTGAAATAGACAATCCCATTTCATCTTTCTTCATCTTGCCGCTTTGTTCCGCTGCGGGTCGAAAGTCCGCGACTGCCGCTGCCTTGATGACCACGTCCGTTTCAGGAAACAACTGGAGTACTGCATCGTACATCTCACGTGCGGTGCGTATCGGAACATGACGAGCCCCCAGTGGGGGAACCGTCTTCAACGGCCCTGCGACCAACGTGACAGAGGCTCCGCGAGCAGCAGCGCGACGCGCCACTGCCACGCCCATTTTGCCCGAAGACTTGTTAGTGAGAAAGCGTACAGGGTCCAGAGGCTCTTCGGTAGGGCCGGCCGTGACCAGTATCCGCAGTCCTTCCAAATCTCGAGGCGCCAACAGAGCCAGCACCCGTTTCGCGATGGCTTCGGGCTCCGGCATTCTGCCCGAGCCTTCCCAACCGCAGGCCAGGAACCCCGCGTCAGGTTCCATGATGTGGTACCCGAGCGCGCGGAGTTTCTCAATATTTGCTTGAACCACGGGATTGGCGTACATGTTCACGTTCATGGACGGACAGATGAGCACGGGGCACCGGAGAACGAGGAACAAGGTCGTTAACAGATCATCAGCAACTCCTGCTGCCGCTTTTCCGATAAAGTTCGCAGTGGCTGGGGCAATGACCGCAACGTGTGCTTCATCCGCAAGGGAGATGTGTTCCATGGAAGGGTTCGCCGGATCGGCCCACATGTCCTGATAGACCTGGTTTCCGCTGACCGTGGCCAGAGTCAATGGCGTGACAAAGGCTGTGGCCGCTTTGGTCACCACCGGCCGCACTTCCATGCCTGCCTGGACCAACAGACGTACCAGCAAAGGCGTCTTGTAAGCGGCTATGCCGCCGGTGATGCCGAGAAGAACCGCTGGGCCCATAAACGCAACCTGTTCCTGTGATGATTCCCCACGGGGAACCTGACACACTTCCCTGTGATCACTGAGACCACGAGTCGCATGCCGCAGTTTTCTTAAAAGCTCTCATGTCGCTTAGACACTGGGAATCCTATAACAGCAGAGAGCACCTCTGTCAACGGAACAGGGGCACGCGCACCCCCTCGTTCGGGTGAGTTGACCGCCGGGAGTATTCCTAGGGGGCGCGTGCGTCACGCAACGCCTTCTTCAAAGCCTGGCACGATGGAGCACGTTCCTCTGAGTTTCGGCACAGGGTGCCTGGCAAAAGGCTTCTCATGTCAACCTGCGAGGAGCCGGGCCAGGGCTTGATGGAGGAGCGGGAGATCCCGAGGAGCACGATCGTCAGCATGATAGGGGTTTTGCGATAGGCTCCGACATCGCATGGCCGGAGAAGCGCCTGGAGAGCGCTTCCGATCAACGAGAATGCGTGATACACGTTTAACCCTGTTGACAGCCTCTCTCTGTGCGTGTATGAAATTAAGATCCCCTGTGGAGGCTGCGCCTCTCGAGGTGGGGACCGTCCCTTGCGCCCGTAGCTCAGTTGGATAGAGCAACGGACTTCTAATCCGTAGGTCACAGGTTCGAATCCTGTCGGGCGTGCCAAAAAACTAGCCTAATACCAAGCTGTTATCCCGACGCAGCCCGCTTAAGTTGTGTTTTCAAAAGGACGAGTGCGGGACTTTTGCGGGACTCTTCGCCGCAAACCCTTTTGGATGCTGAGATTAGGCGATCCAATTCCGCTTGCGAATAATGGGTCGTTATGCGTCCGGATTTGTGTCCGAGCAAGTCCTGACGGTCCTCGAATGAGACCCCCGCGGCCCGGAGTCTTCTGCCATAGGTATGTTTCAGGTCGTGAACTCTCACATCGGGAATTCCGACTCGCACCCTCGCCACGCGCGACCATACATTTGGTTGACACGTTTGCCTCTGTAGCTGAACACATATTCGGGATGTATCCCTCGCACTTCTTCGAGTACCTCTTTCGCTGTCCCGTTCAGGACAACGAGTCGCTCCTCACGGTTCTTCACACGGTGGGGAGGGATAACAAAAACCGAAGTCTGCATTTCAGGAACCTGGATTTCCCACTCCCACCGAAGCCCGCACACTTCCTGGTCTCTTGTCCCGGTGTTGACCTTGAATAAAGCCATCTGTCTGAGGTATGGGGGCAACTCGGCGAACAACCGACGTTGCTCTTCCCAAGACAAGGGGTACGGGGCTTTGCGGTCATCTTCTCGAAGCATCTTGATCTTCGGCACATGGGCGAGCCAGCTTATGCCGCGCTCGTCAAGCCATTCACCCGCGGCCAGATTCAGAATCCGGCGGACGGTTTGGAGAGCGTAGTTGATGGTTCGCTTCTTCCGTCCTTGGGCTTTCCAGGCCTGTATAAAGGATTGAAGGCTCCCCATGTGTACCGCCTCCAGCGGCAACGTCCCAAGGTATGGATCGAGGTATCTCAATTGCCGAGCGTCTTCGACCAACGTCGTTTTTTCGGCCTCGTTGAGGTACTTGGTCGCTGCCTCCCGGAAGGTTCGCTTTGGCCGGACCCCATACACTTCGGCCTGCCGGATCTCCTCCATCAGGTGTGCGAGGAATCGTTCAGCTTCTTGCCGGTCGCTCGCTCCAGTGCTTTCGCAAATGCGTCTTCCTCGGATGACTTTATCGACGTACCACGTACCTTTGCGATTGATAAGGCCGGACATGCTTTTTCGCGCCACGGCTTTTCCACTCCTTTCTTCTGTATGCCGGGACGCCCGTTGCTCTCCTTATAATCATCGAGCCAGGCGTCAAGGTCAAGTCGGTCGAATCCCACCCCCTGAGATCCGATGCGCAATTCAGTCACAAAGGGGCGAACCTCGGCATTGAATCTGTTCCGGTCCATTCCCAGATAATTGGCGGCATCTTTCAGCCGGATCACTCTCGGTTGAATCATTACTCGCCCCCTTCGGTCCGCCGGTCGTTGGCTATACCTCGCACAAGCCCCCCCGTATCATGTCACCCCACGTTAAGGTCGTCACCATGCACACCCTTCATACAGAAATGCGGGTTCGGTCGGTGGCGGCAGTATTACCTTCGCCACCTGTTCGAGTTCCATTTGGCCCCAGCTCCTTGCCTCTTTCTCCGCAGATTTCCCGACGTGGAGAAAGGAACTGGTTCCCCGTTGATACGGAGCCAGCGTGCAATTCGGATCATTGCAGGCGAGTCTCGGGTCAGTGTCATTGCAACAGAAACGGCACTCCCGGCGAATCGCCTTCAGCACTTCCGACTTGCGGAAATGATCCAGCATGCGGCCATCGGGGCCAGTCTTTGGAACACTGCTTTCCCGGTAAGGATGCAGGGCACACCGATACCCGATCATCTTCCCATCGCAGGCGTGAACCGCAGCGGAACCTCCCGCACAGTCAAGACACCTTTCCCGTATCGCTCGCCAGATCGCAGATTTCTTGCGGATATGGTTCATTGATGCTCACCTATCGGTAACACCGATATCACGGATGGTGTGTATCGGTCTATGTGATGCCTGGTCTGCAAATGCGTCCGCTTCGGCGGGGTTTTTGTAACGCATGCCAAGAAATAGGAATGCTTTTCGCCCTGGCCTGCTGTTGATTTGCGAGTCAATGCTTAACATGTTGACTACTTGCAAGCGCCCTGTGGAATTGCCAAAAACGGGGTGTTTTGCGAAAAGTGTGAACTGCCTCTCGGCTCAGTTAAACCGCTCTGGGAAAGGGTGTCCGTGTATTCACTGAAGCTTCGCTCCTATACGTATATAGTGGGGGCGTGCTCATCCAACTCCTCGCACTCCGGCCTTGCGAGCTGCCTTGGTCATCGCCTCCACGGCCTTGATATGCTCTCGTGCAAACTTCAGAAGTACACTCTCGGTCCATTTCGCGGCGGTCTGACGATCACCCAGAAAATGGAACGGGCAGTAACGAGCATTGAAGGCTGCGATGGACTCCCATACCGCGTGCGGGTTCGCACACGACACGCCATAACCTCCCCGGAGAATCGCCTGCGCAGAGCCCTCGATCACGATCGCGAAAGACTCGTACGTCCTGCCCCTGGCAAGCTCGCGCTCGAATCGGTCACGGCCATGAGTCAAGGAGCCCACGAGGTCACTCAGGCTCTTGCGTTCAATGGCAACCCGATCTTGCAAGCCCGCAATCGAATAATCGCCCACACTCAGGCCCTCAACTATGTAGGCCGACCGGAACAGAGGCCCGAAGCCGTTCTGCTCGCGCGTGTCTTGTATCAGGACCGGGTGTACTGCGTTCATTGGCCGGTCTCCTCAACGATGCGGTAAGGGCGAATACCGGTCCTTCCGGGGTCCCTCGGGCACGTGTCCAGTATGACCGGGTTCACAAAGGCATTCCGTGGGGAAGCCTTGCACCAGCCGTTCACGTGAGCATCACAGCCTTCACGGCACAATAGGAAAAGCGGTCTTTGCGGCGCAGTTTGCCGCTCATCCTGGGACACCACACCAGACGTGCCGTCATCGTTCGCAGGTGAGTCGAGATAATCAAGAAGCATCTTCGCCCCCCAGAATGGTGAAAGCTGTCGGTCTTCACCAGGGGTTTCACCGGGGCTTTCACCAGGGTAGGCTATTGGTATTATTATTAGATTATAACTATTGATGAAATGGTGAAGATAAATAGGAATATATGCCCACGTGCGCGAGCCTTCTTGCTTACTCGTTCCCGTGCGTACACATACAGGGGGGTATATTTTCTGAAAAGTCTTCACCCTTTCACCATACCTCTCATGTTTCCGCTCTGGGAGCTTGGTCTGGCGTGGTGAAGGCTGTGGTGAAGATTACTTGACGCTCTTCACCATCACCAGGGCTTTCACCAAGTATTTGCTCCACGGTGTAGTAGGACTGACGTGCTCGGCCGACTGTTTTGGTGATACGGAATCCCGCCTCGAGGATTGAGCCTTCGTCTGAGGTTATGCGAGCCCCGAGCTGTGCGGCGCTCTTCATGTCCCATCGAAGGTTACAGTCACGGGCTACCGTGCTTGTGGCGATATAGAGATCTCGGCTTGTGGATCCCGTAATCTTCCACGCTGGTTCAACGGTTACGTGGTATCGTTCACGGAACAAGGCCCGCTGTGCGTCGCCCCCCTCTGCGGCAAACCGCCCCTTTGAAAACAAAGCCCCCAGCGCTGTGGCAATTTGGTTTGCGTCCGCTCCGGCACAGCGAGACGCTATGTCTTGATTCTGAATCCATGCGAGGAATGAGTGGTGCAGGTTGGTGATCGGCAGCGCAGGGAGCTCCTTTGTCTGGGCCGTCAGATTACCTAAGTACATGAATGCCAGATAATCATTGCATCCGGCCTTACTGTGCCCTGGCAATGCGGTATCCAACAGTGCTTTCACCTGAGCGAGAGCGCCCTGTCTTATCAGCACAAGCGCCCGCTGGGTGATACCGAATAGGTAACTGAGGACTTCGTCACGGTGTTTCCGCAGATTCGCCACGCACGTGGTTTCGATGAAGCCCTCGGTTTGCATGTATTCGCGGCCAAAGCGCACAGTAAACGTGCGGCGCAAAACTTCACCCAGGCCGCTACCAATGGGGTCAATGCCGTTGCTGTGAATGAGTGCCCGTGGTCGGAGCACGACCGTTGCTGCGTTGGTGCCAGGAATTCGCATCTCCTTCACGGCTCCCGTGGTGGCGAGCAATAAATACTCGAGGAACTCGGGGCTTGCCGCATCCGCCTCAAAGTTGTCTATGCACTGGACGGGGCTCCGCTCGGCATCTGCAAAAGCCGCAGCCACGGTGAATTTCTGATGGTAGTCTTGGCCAAATATGAGGTACCGATAGGAGTTTGGACAAGAAAGTCTTGCCGTTCCCGTGTGGTCCCTCAACTCTCAGCGTGGGCCGTGTTGACACGAAATCGGCCAAGAGAAAAGCAGCAAGCCACAGGAACACCATGAGGCGATCTTGAGGACAACAGGCTAGCGGAAAGAGGAGATAGTCAGCTACAAGTTTCCATCCGAGAGCCGGGTCAAGGTCTTCGATGTAGGTTATAGGTTGAATCTTAGGACATTCGCGAAGCAGTACGCCGTCGGCGTTGTCCCCGTTGGGCACGATGGAGATTGCCTCGGGGCAGACCTTGACAAGCTTCTGGTGGTCATTATGCAAACCGAAAAAGACTGCGTGGTCTTCTAAGTTCGTATGGCACCATGAGAGCTCTTCTATGCGATGGCCATACATCAGACACAGGTGGCGCAACCCCTCGCCAATTGCTTTCCCAATACGCTCCAATTGTAGCAAGTTCGCTTCTTGAAACAGGATGCTTTCAAACAGGCCGCGCTGTAGCCGCGAGGAGCTATTCACCCAAAAAATTCGCTGACGAAACGACATAAAGGGTTCGCCGCCGGGAGTCTTGAAAAAGCGAGCTCCATTGCGCTTGAACCAGTCGTATGCGCCGCGAGAAATCTCTGCATAATCAGGCGAGACTTTCTTTCCCGGTAGGACGCCAGGAGGTTCTGAATCACGCCCGCCAGTGAATGTAACGATGGTGCGCAAGATTCCTGTGTTTGGTATTCAGGGGTAGACTCGGCCAACTCCAGCAAGAGGCGCTTCGCCTCGACGGGACCGTGCATCGCTATGAAATCGCTCACGTCCTGCTTCTCGTCCAGGCCCGGAAGCTCGAGGACTTTGACCGATGCGGCAATACCTATCAGGCTCGGTGCGATATCCTGAGCGTGTCGCTTCCCAGGCGAATCATTGTCCGGGCAGATAACGGCGTGCTTCCCTCGCAGCGGTTCATGAATGCCGTGTTCCTTGCATAGCTTCGGCCATTTGCCCGCGCCCAGCGGACAGGTCGCTCCGCAAAGCCCGAGCTCGTGAAGCGAGTCGGCATCTCGTTCACCCTCAACAAGCCAGACCGCATCTGCCGTGATAACTTCGGGTAGGTGGTAAAGCACGAGACGCGTGTCTTTCAGATTCCAGTTCCATCCGCCGTTACCATCGGGCCTGCGTTTTTCCCGTTGCTCGCGCCTCCCTGAGTGGCTTGGATCGGTTGCCGTTCCCGGAGTCGATTCCTGCTTTCTGGGCAAGCATCCTGACGGCTTCCTTGAAATCTCCGCCGTGGGCATGTTTCCAGAGGTCGAAATGATCGAACCGTTTCTTTTCCCCATGACAATTTGCGTGGTCCGGGTACAGCTCTAAGGACGGAACGGAATCTTCATGAAATGGGCACGCGGAGTTCCCGGCCTGGCGAAAATGGCCCGGGAAAAGCTCCTTGAAGAGCTCGGGAAAAGGAACTGTCGCTTTGATCTCTTGGGCTAGCGTGGTGATGGTGGTTGCTGCTGTCATGTGTCTACCCCGCCGCGGCCATTTCCACGGGCAGACCGAGCATTCGCGCAGCAAGTTTGAGCTCATCTGCGGTCGGTGCAGGAGCCTGCGCGAAAGTCTTGCCCGGTCCCTCGAGCGGTGGCGGATCGGCGGGAAGGCTACTCAGGTCGATCTCATCCAAGATCTGGAGCCACTGAGGAATTGTGCTCTCGCTCCATCTGGGGCTCTTCATTGGCCGCGCCCATCTCCAAGGCGGGTGAATTCCGCAGCGGGCTAGGCGGTCGATAACTGAGACGTCGATGCTGCACAGGTCGGCGACGTCCCGGATTGTAAGGAAAATCTCCATTCGGTTTTTCATGACTCCCCTTTTCCGGTCGTTAGCCCGAACTCCTTGCGTTTGCCTGGGCTTCTAACACTGGCTGAACGCTCTCGGTCATATCTGGCACCTCAGCCAAAAGCATGGAGACTGAATGGCCAAAATATTGCTCCAGTGATCTGCTCAAACGCGGGTGGACGAACTCTTTGGACAACTCTCCGCTCTCCAGTCGGCAGATGGTGGTGCGGCCGTACAAAAGCCGCTCCGCCAGTTCGGCTTGGCTAAGCCCTTCCTTGCGTCTCAAGAATTCCAATGTGGTCATGTAATCAGCCTCGCACGATACTTATAGCTTCATTTCAAAAAAAACTAGCTCTTCACCTTCTCTAGCTTGTTTCTCTGCCGCAGACTTCGGAATAAAACGGTTGCGGCCACGAGGCAGAAGTTTGTAAGATTCTGAACGAGGCGTGGCCTGGAGTTCGCTCCTGGTCCCACGAGTTCGTTTGTCAGCTCTTTATTGTTGACGATACGGGCCGAAAAGCCCCCCTGCCCGTCAGCGCCGAGCAGGTAAATGTCATTTCGTACGTCTCCCGTCTCGTGCCCGTAGTCGATTTCCACTTGTGCGGGCGCTATATCTTCCCAGCGATCCTTGAAAACGCGAACGCATTCCCGGACAGCGAGAAGGAGTAATGCCCATTTGGATCAACTGGCGTCCAAACCAAATGAGGATAGCGTCTTGCGAGGAATATCCGGCCTTTTGCCCACGCTTCTCAGGCGGCAAGCTCGGGGCCCCTATGGTAACCTGCACTTCGTGTCCAAGGTAATTGCCCTTAATGCCCAAGAAGTTGCAAACGTCTTGCGGGTCAAGACAAGGTTTCTCGAAATCATATTTAGTAAGCTCGGTCATGAGCAATAAACCTCGTGCGTGACTTATAACTTTAGGCCGCCGTTTCTGTCAAGCACTTTTTTTTCGCTGAATGGAAATTGGTCGCTCATTCGTGAGGGGCAGGATTCAGCTCCGCGGTGGTGGGGTCCGGTGTCTGAAATGAGAGCAGCGGTTTGCCGAAATGTAGCCATAGAACCCGCTGCATGGCGTCGCTTGCGGACAGGCTCAATTCCCGGCACTCTCCCTGGAGGCGGTCAAACAGTACGCGGTCAACCCTTGTTCCCGGCAAGGTCACTCGTTCGCCCCAGAGTTTCTTACTGCCCGCAACCCGTGGCGTGGGTGGAGGCATGGCGATAGTCGGGCTTCGCAGGTTTCGCAAGGTTCGCAGGTTCGAGCGTCATGGCTTGCAGCTCTTCACGGATTAACTTCCGCAAGGTTGCGACCATGTGCGAAGGGAGATCATATTGCGCATCATCGTCAGGCTTCGCAGTTTCGTCAACGAGAGGTTCGCAAGGTTCGCTGCTTGCTTCGGGAGGCAATAGGCTTTTCTCATGCTCGGAAAGTTCCGATGGTTCGCAAGGTAGGTCTTCCAGGGTAATGCCCAGCAAATCTTCACAAACATTCGCATCATTCGCAAGGTCAGGCTCCGGTGGTTCGCTTTCATCAGGCGTCGCAACATTCGCATGGTTCGCAGTATCTCCGGCTTCCGGCAATCCTTCGCACGCTTGCGCATCTTGCGAGACTTTCTTCTCTTTGAAACGGTAGTATCTCCCTGCCACGCTTTTCCGGGTGAACTTCCCCCCTGCCTGGTTTGTCAGTCCCTCGAGATTCAGGCGGTCCGCTATCTCGGTGAATGACAGCCGCTCGGTGTCTTTCAGTTCCAGAATACGGTTATCAATGGCTCTGGTCTTGGGTTCCATGTCTACGGCTCCTTGGTTCTGCGAAGGTTCGCAGCGTTGCGACTGTGTCAGCTCGTATGCAAGGCGGTCCTTTCGAGCGTCACTTTGCTCGTCGAGTAGCGCACTCAGCTCCTTGTAATCCGGTTCGGCCCGCAGTTTCGCGTCAATTGCGTCGGAAGTCTCTTTCTTCATGCTGCCTCCCGGTGCAGGATGCGCTCAACCGCTGTCTTGGTAAAGAGATTGCCGCGTCGGTTCAGGTGTCCGTCTTGCTCCAGGCAGGTCACGATACGCCGCAAGGAATAGACCCTATTGCGAAGGCTGCGAATCTTGCGAATTACCTTCTGTTCCGCCGCGTCGGGTATCAGGCTCCCTTCAACGGAGCGGTATCCGTAAGGCGGTTCGCCTCCGCAGAATTCGTTGCGCTCACGCTTCCTGGCAAGGGCTGCCTTGGTGCGCTCTGCCACGAGCTTCCGTTCCCGCTGGGCAAGCCCCATCCTCAGGGTAAGCATGAACTCGTCGTCTGCGCTGTCGGCCTTAACTGCGGCCTGTTCGTCAACCACGTGCAAGCTCACTCCCTTGCGGGCCATGAGTGCGACGGGTTGCAGGCCCTCGACGGTGTTGCGGAAAGATCGGTCGAGCTTGTAACAGACCACGTGCTCGAAGCGCTTCCGGTTCACCATCTCAAGGATGCGAGTCAAGCCCGGTCGGTGCTCAATGGTCTTGGCTGACATGCCCGCGTCAATGACGGTATCCGTCAAGTCGAATCCTTGCGCCTCCGCGTACTCGAGGCATCGTGCAACCTGCATGTCCAGGCTTACCCCGTGTTCGGCTTGCTTGTCGGTGGAAACCCTTGCATAGATGACAGCCCTTTGACTCATGACGATTTTCCTTCCTTTCGCAACGTTCGCAAGGTAAGACAATCATCGCAGCATAATGTTTCGCAAGCTTCGCACTTTGTCGCAATATAGTGCAACATGCCGATAGTTCGGGCCTTAATGGGCACTGACAAAACGAGACTGTCTACAGCGCGTCCCCGCTGTGTCCAAAAATGCAGGGTCAGGGGTGCAACGGAACCGGGTAGAGTGTGGGGTGTCTGATAGAACTGGGCGCAGGAAAGGCAAGGAGTAAGCTCTCGGGTTCGTGGTCCGATCTCCCTGACCGTGCAAGCTTCGGGTCGGCCCGCACATGCTAAGGCTATCTTCCCCCCCTAAAGCCTTGGCAAGCCGAGAGCTTGCCGGACCCCTGCGCCACCCGCTTTTTATTCTTCCCGCTCACGATCCCATTAAGGTAGTGGCAATTGCAGGGCCCAGCGGAACCGGCCACGGGGTCGAGTGTCTGAAGAACCAAGGCGTAGGACCGCGGAGCGGACCCCTGCTCCCGGTGTCTCGGCTGACCCAGACCGCAGCTCCGAATTGCAGTTCAGTTCCCGGGATGTTCGACGGAAGTCTACGCCTCTGGTTTTTCTCCCCGGCCTGCCCCCCCACGGATTTCCCCGAAAATCTCAAAGGACACGCCATCAGGCTCGCTGAGATCGACGTTCACGCATCGGCAAGGTGCTTGCGCGGAAGGGGTCAAGGTCGCTCAGCCGCGCGGAGATTGCGTCTTGGAAGGACTGCGAAAGAAATGAGCACCTAGCCAGGGGACATCCCCCCAGGGGGATCGCTCTTATAAGTCTTATTGGGTCCCATCTGAGGCGCGTGCATGATTCCAATATGATCCTCGCTACGGACTATTCCGGCCCGCCTGGAAAATCGACGCATTCTTGAATGGTATTCGGGGCAATTGAAGACTATGCTCCGCGGGACGTGGAATGAAATCTCAGCCGTGCTCCCGGAAGGGGAGTGTTACTCCGGCTGAAGTGGGGGAGAACCATGACGTTACGCTCTATCTTACTCGCTGTCCTCTGTTTCGCCCCGGGAGCCTTGATTCTCGGAAGCACGGGTTTTGCCGCATCCTGCTTGGATCAATGTTGGAGTCAAGCCGCATCGCAGAGGCTCAACCCCAGATTACCGGCTTTCCGGGCCGCTGTGAGAAAGTGTACCAAGGAATGCACGAGTGCCAGGAAACTAGCCAATCGGAGCCGCTGCGAAAATCAGTGCAAGAAATCGTTGGAAGGCCAGGGATTTCCTTCGAGTCATCCCGGCTTTTCCCCGCGTTTCAATCAATGTGTCGGTAACTGCATGCGAGGCGTTTCGCTGTGAGCTCTCGTGAGTCGTTGACGACTGAAGACGGCCCAAAAAAGACCCCCAGCCAAAGAAGCGGTTGGGGGCACGGAGTTTAGAAAAAGGTTAGCTTTCGAGAAACGGTCTCGCCGGTTCCCTATATCGCCTACAAGCTCACAGCGAGCCGGCGTCATCCGCTGATGTCACGGGGAAGGCATCATCCTCCCAGGAACCGCCAGCCTTTGGCCAGCACCAACCCCGCATGTTTTGTTTCACAATTCTCCGCCTCTTCAGATGCCTCGCCTACCACGGGCTCGTAAAGGGCACGTTGAACTGGGCGGCCAGAAGCACGTTCTGCCGGATCAAATCAATAGACAGTTTCCCCTCATCGCCATTCGGCTCGCCTGGAGCATTGGCATGTACTGTAGGCGTGCCGACGGCATGCAGGTACGTCCACTTCGCAAGAAGACAGGCCGTGCCGCAACCGATATTCAGGGCGTATTCCGCACCGGCTTCCAGGAAATACCCATTCTTGAGGATGGCCCTATATTCAAATGAAGCGGGAATATCCTGGCCGAAGGTTTCCTGAAACTTTATGTTGCCCCACAAGATTGGAGTGCCTATTAAGGAAACCCGCGCTGTGGTCCCGTAGTTCATGGCTACGCCCACGTACGGGATGAACTCGTTGATGGTCCGCTGGGCTTTATCGGCACTGAGGAAGTTCAACTCCCCGAACGAAGGATCTTTGAGATCCGCGAAGAGCGAGTCGTACCGGAAGCCGCCCAACACATTGAACGGAGCACAAACTGGATAGACCGCCGCTCCATCCACCGTATAATACTGAATCCTGGTCCCCCAGTCGACCGGGAAATCCTCCCCCCCAGGAGGCGATGGTGCATGTAAGGTGTAAACCTCGCCGGCCTTCGAGTTGTTGGGAAAAAGCCAAGTCCCCCGGAGCAGCACGCCCACGTCGTCCTTCAGCGGTACCTGGACGGTAGCCCCGAGTTGTACCCCCTGCACACGCCACTGACTCTTCCAGGCGCTGGTGCCTATAAACGTGCCGTCTCCGCTAATGTTATCCTGAGAGACTGTATGCCCTATCTGGACACCCCGGTCCCCGAAGAGATACCCCACATCAAGCTTTAGCAAACTGGGGCACCACGGTTCGCAAGGAGCACAGCACGCGCTACCTTGGCTATCTGAACCCAACATTCCGCCAAACCACCCCTGCGCCGATACGCCAATAGGAAAAGCCAGAAATAACACCAGTGTCAGAACGACACTAAGTCCCTTTCTCATTTACCCATACCTCCTCACAAACGGCCTGGCGTTGCGAAACGCCCGAGCACCAATACAAAATCCCTGGCACGCTCCAGGAACAGAGAAGTATGCCACTCCACGCCGCCAGAAAACCTCAATGCTCGGCCGTCGATACCTCCTTCACGGTCTAGCAACAACGGCCAACGCTGGGGTTATCTCCAGTTCCCCGCTTCCTCTCTGTAGGCTTTCGACAAGCAGTCGGCTCCATCGAGAGGGAGCCAAGTGCCGGAATGACAAAGTACGATATGGTGCCGAAGCTATATGCAAAAGCGCACACTGTCAAGGAAATCACGAGCCAGCCCAAGAACACTTTCATTTGCGGAATCAGGATGTCAAAAACGCAGATTTCTGGCGACAGATGTAAGGGAATCAGGCGGTCTGAACAGATCAGGGATATGTGAAAAAAGGGAGTAACGAACCCCGGCAACCCTTCAGCTACCGGGGCTCGATGCTATCTCCCCAGATCTTTCTTCCGGTCACAGTCCTTTTCTCGGCCTCAGTTGCAATTAGACCGGACATTCATGAATTTGAGCGCATTCTTTTCGTCGTGGAAGTAGCGGCTCGGTAGCCATCCGCACGAGTCATCCGCAGACCGGGACATACCCCGTGTAACAACCAGCCTGCACGCGGTGCAGGTCCCTCCGCCACGCATGACCAGTCGTTTCATGCACACATAAAACGGGGTAGCCAGGGCATCGCCTGCGAACAGGCACAACAGCGCAACGACAATCAACCCTCTCTTCATGACCGTCTCCTCTCACAGGGGAAATGGTTACTGTCGAAGTTCCTCGGGGTTTTCTGCAGGTCCGGCGTAGGCAACGGAGCGCACATCCTCTGCCGGTTGCTCGGGTCTGTCATAGAGCCACCGGAGACGCCTGTCCGGTTTCAGGGGAGTGTGGTATCCCGAGCCCATAACCACGGTCACTTCCGCGTAACGGAGGATGTCTTGCAGGTCCTGCTCGTGGCGGTTTATGGCCGCCATCGCAGGCCGCTCCACGTGGGAAGACCCGCAGGAGTTCCTTGCGCTTCTCGCGTCCTCTTACCCGCGACTCGAGGTCATGATCTCTTCATAGCGGAGATACGTGGTGCATGTAGAGGGGGGAGGGGGGGGGCTATAAAGCGGCAGATCATTGCAGAAAGTGTGCTTCCGCACATCAAGAGGGACACGGGTGAGGGGCAGCCCCCAAGGGATGTGTGTTTTTCACACACTTCAGGCTCCCATCTGGGTGGTATGCGTGCGGTTGTTGCACTCCCATTTACCCTCGAAACCTCAAGTGCAAACAGGGCCGCACTTACCTTGAAGACTTCAACTGGTGTCTCAGAAATGTCATGCGGGACTTTTCCGTGAGTCCGTTATGCGCGGTCATGAATTATCAGGCACTTAGAGCAACGAGCGTCTTACGTATCATACTGATCTTGTTGCTGTTTCTTCTGGTTTAGCCGTCTTCTAATCCGTAGGTCACAGGTTCGAATCCTGTCGGGCGTGCCAATCCTCCTCAAGCATAGCAGAGCGTTACACGGCTCTTAGCCCCCTTACTTGCTTTTTCAAAATGCCCATTGAGCTGGATTTCTGCCCGCATTGCGCAGAGACCCATTCTGCAGCTGCATCGATTTCATCATGGAATCACGGACGGGCTTCAGGGCCCAGACAAGAAGGTTTTCTCAGCTTGACCGTGAGCCATTTGCCTTCCTCAACGGTCCCTTTCTCAAACTTTGTCCCGCGGATGATCTCGTTAATCTCCTTTACGGTGTACTGTGGAGTGAGTTTGGAAGTCAACGAGCCCCACCAGTGGGCCAGTCGGTCGGTCCACCGGAGGCCCCTTTCCATGAGCTGCAGAGCCTCCGGAGTGATGACGTGTGCCGGGTCCAATAGCCAGACTTCGCACCCTGCTTTCAGAATCCTGAAACATTCGTTGATCACGAGTACCGGATGTTTCCACACGTGGAGAGAACCGGTGCTGATCACCAGGTCAAATGAATCGTCGTCGAAGTCGAGCCGGTTGCCATCGCCTCTAAGGAATCGCACTCGATTTGAAACACCGGCCCTTTCCGCATTTGCTTGAGCGATTCTCACGAGTGCTTTCGAGGCATCGATTCCCGCTACGTTGATCTGGGGCGCTCTTTTCGCAATCTCAATGGGAAGGTATCCGGGACCGGTACCCACATCCAAGACCAATCCCTCACTTATGTGAGCGATGACACCTTCGGCAACTTCCTTGTAATAGCCTTCGATTGCAGTGCGGGCAATTTGGTCGTACAGGTGGACCGCAAAGCAGGGAATTCTTTCGGGGATGAAAAAT
Source organism: uncultured delta proteobacterium (assembly GCA_963760985.1). Lineage (GTDB taxonomy): Bacteria > Desulfobacterota > Desulfomonilia > Desulfomonilales > Desulfomonilaceae > JACRDG01. Next base: position 76,969 of record CAVXFM010000015.1, read on the forward strand.
CTCAGGAACCGCGAGCTTAACGTGTCTCTTCGCCACATCGGCCTCTCCTCTTCCTTGCGGGACTGGTAAACCCTCTTCAGATTTCATACCCGCGCGCTCTTACGTGTATGACACGGCACAGGATGTGGACTGAGGACCTCCTTCGCTGCGGACGACGCAAGGCCGTTTCATCACTGCGCTCAGGAGACCCACAGCCCTACGATCTTACGCGTTTGAACGCGAATCGGTATCAATCCTTCGATGGACCGGCAGGGCTCTTTTCGCTGCCGCGCTTTTCTTTTCTCCACATGTGTACGAGGGGCCTCTTGTTTCCAGGAATTGCAGCTCACAGAAAGGCTTTCAGCTCCCGAAATCGATCAGCAGAGTAACCGAGATTACCACTGCAGTCCCCATCACCCCGTTTTCTCAGAGTCTTTGCATTCTCCTGGAACTCGTGCGGACAAGTCAAGCATGTCCTATCATGAAGCAGCGGTGCGATGTCGGTCGGCAGCCACTCTCGCTTGAAAGCAGCGTCTCATTCCCGGGCGATCTTTTTTCAACGCACCGGCTTCCCGCATTGCACCACTGCATCGGCGCGTATCGCCTCTCTCGATCCGTCAGACAACCCGGATGCATGAACCTTTTTCTACCTCTCTTGAAAGCCAAACCCGATGGTATGCGTTCCGCCAGGCCTTTGTTTTGTTGTCCAAGGTGACGATCGGACAACCATTCGATGTGAGAACTATGGTAAGAGCCCCCTGCATCGCCCCAAGAACATGGCCGCACGGTATCGTGCTGCTCCCCATCCATGACGCGGCAGGTCCAGGGGCAACCGCAGGAGCGGGTAGACCACGTTGGCCAGGCGAAACCACATGGGAAAACAGTGTTTCCTCAGCAGGTACATGCGGCCCAGGCCGTAGGCGTGCATTTTAGGTATTAACGTAGGGTCGGCCATGTCAGGTTTCGGGTGATAGACACGTATGGCGTTGCACCTCGCCACCGAAAAACCTGCCGCATTCACACGCAAGAGATAATCCGTATCCTCGCCACAGCCCCAGGGCAAGCCCGTGCCTGGTCCCAGTGTTTCGTCAAAATTGCCCACGGCCCGTACAGACCTCACGGCGGTAAAACTGGACGTACGTCTCACCTCGTTGAAAGGCGCTGAGGCGTGTCATGGGTAGGATGCTCAAAGGGTATCTTGACCTGTACGGTGCGGTTCCGATATCCGACCAGTGACCCGGAAACACCTCCGTATTGCTGATGACGAGAAAAGAACTGCACCACTTGACTGAGGGTGTCCGGCTCGTACAGGCAGTCGTCATCAGGGAAAGCAATGATGTCCCCGTCAGCCTGCGTGAGCACGCTGTTGCGCGCAGCGGACACACCGCGTGGCAGCATACGTGTTACGGCAATGGGCAGGCGGGCAAACTCCGAAAAAACCTCGTCCAGATACCCGAATGGATTCTGGTCTGCCAGAAAGAGGGTGAAATCCCGGTGGCGCTGGGTTTCCAAGCTCTTCAAAAGCCGCCGCAGGGGTTCTATGCGATTGATCGTGGCCACCACGAGACTCACGCGCACGACTAACCTCCCAGCCCTGCTTTCACGCCCAACCACAGCTTGCGCAGAGGCAGCAGGTAGAGATTGGGATTTCCCGGTTCCAGCCGCACGGCATTGACGTAGCATCGTACGGCAGAGGTAAACTCTCGCCCTGCGAAGGCCAGCACTACGGCCCTTTTGAATGCGAACATCGACCGCGCCCGGCGCCGCACATGGTCAGGTACGTCAGGCAGGTTTATGTGGCGTTCCAGCATCCGGGCCTCGTCGTAAAGCATGCGCCGGTAATCGGCGCTCGCACTGCCATCGCGGACACGGTACCTGTAGAGCACCCGCGGCACGTGAATGTCAGGAAGCGCACAAAAGACCTGTAACAAAAAGTCCAGGTCTTCCGAGCACACCAGGTGGGGATCGAAGCGCACTTTGGCCTTTACGAGGCTTTCTCGATGCACCAGTACACAATTGATGTGGGTGTCCACGTGAATCAGCATATTGTGGAACGTGTTACCTGTTAACGTGTAGTTGCGCCAGGCCACTGGTCTGATCTTACCTGTGGCGTCATCGAAACGTGTGAAATCGCACCAGGCTACTGCCGCGTGTTCGTGAAGAACCAAAGCATCGAGCAGCACGGAGAGAAAATCCGGCTCCCATAAGTCATCGCTGTCCAGGAAGGCGACAAACTCTCCTCGTGCGACCTCCATCGCCGCATTGCGGGCCGCGGCGATTCCTGAGTTGGCCTGGCGCAAGACGCGAATGCGCCGATCCAGGCCGGCCAGCTCCTGCAGTATAGCGCCCGTGTGGTCAGTAGAACCATCGTCCACTGCCACAAGCTCCCAGTCCGCCACAGTTTGGGCCTGTACCTGAGGCCACCGCATGACGGACCCATGGCGCAGTGTTGTACGCGGGCATGGCAATAGAGACAGTTGGTGCGTTCATGGCCTATTCAGTTCTGAAAGAAAAGCCTGGGGAGGTTTCTTGCCAACCAGCATGTCCCTCCGACAGACATTGCACGACCGTTCCACTGAAGACCCGCTCTGGCAAGCATCCAGCCGCGCCGATAAATGCACCATATCACGCCTTCCCTGTCAGGCGGTGACGCAATTTAGCCACTCCCCGTTGCCAGCAACGAGATGGGATTACCTGGACACGTGGTACACGGTTCAGAGGCGGCAAAGCTTCGGCCAGGCTGTCCAACACCGAGTAGAGGTTGTAGTCCTCAAGCACCCGACGCCGCGCCTCCAGGATAGCAGGCAGCGCTGCGTCGTACGGGTCCTGTTCCAGCACTTCGGACACGCGTCGCACTGCCGCGGGGATATCGCTCAGATCAAGTCGGACGAAACTATCTTGCGGAAAGTATTCGGCCACGTTGTCACAGCCTGAAAAGAGCGGCATAGCAAAGCCGAGGTAAGCGTCCGCGAGCTTTTCCGTCCAAAAATGGGGAATGGTATTGTTCTCCAACACAATGTGATACTTGAAGGGAATGATGGCGTCGGCTTTGTCGCTTATTTCTCGAAACCCACGTCCAAAGTGGATCACTCGTTCGCCCAGACCGGACTTGAGTGCCTGCAGGAACGCGAGGCGCTGGTGCTGTTGACGAGTAAACGTCTTTGAGGAGCACACCACAGACAGTGCCTCCACCTTTTTCCGCGGTGTCATGGTCCGCAAGGCGGCCAGATCAAGCGTGGCAGCCTCTGGTTCGAGGTTGACACCAAAGTACCAATTGAGGCAAGGCTGCCCGATGCGCACGGCTCCGTCGTACTTCCACGGTTTGAACGGCGAGACCAGGATGCCGAATTGCCTGAGATACGCTGGCGGATACACCTTCACTTCCGGAGGCTCGGTCATGAACAGAACCCTGCGTTCCGGTGGTAGGGTGGTACTTATGGGGGCAGGTGGGTCGTCGTACACTACCAGTAGGTCTGCATGGTCAGCGCTCCCGTTGCAACTCACCAGGGTTCTACGGTGTCGGCCTGCGCCGTCCTCGGTCTGCCGCAGCCAGGGCCAAGGAGTATGCATGGTGGAGAGAAGGATGCGTGTCACGATTGTTGCTCATTCCATCGCTTGCCGGTACAGGTCCAAATACCTCCGAGCCACGACCGCCGGGCTGAACACCTCATCACCTTTTCCCTCGCTGCCTGCGCGAAACGGGCACGCCGTTCTTCGTTTTCCCACAGGAAAAGCACCCCTGTGGCCAGATCCCCCGCATCGAAAGGGCGAGCCTTGTATCCGTTGACCTTATGGTCCACGATGTCGCGCGGCACCGTGGCATCGAACGCAACAACCGGCGTGCCACAAGCCATAGACTCGGCGAGGGTCTTGCCGAAGGCGTCCTGCAAGGTCGGACCGATGAACACATCCGCTGCACTATACGCTAAACGAAGGGAGATGTCATCGTGAAGAAGCCCGAGATGCCTGATACCTTCGCCTTCTGCGAATATTCCTCGTCGGCCGAACATTACTGCCTTGCCGGCTGACCGTATAATCGCCAGTGCCTCTCTCAACTCGCGGGTCCCTTTCAGAATGGCGTCGTTATACAACCCTCCGGCAAGTACCACGTTCCCTTTTTCCGGCAGTCCCAGGGCCGTCCGCGCCTCGGCTTGGGGCACAGGAAAGAAGGCGTCTGTGTCGATGCAGTTAGGGATCACCTGGATGGGACGGCCTCGCAATGCGACGCTGTGGCGGGCGCATTCAGCTTGCCACTCGCTGAGCGCCACAAGACGGGTGTGCGCGGGCACGAGGCGCAGTTTGCGGCTCACAATCCATGAACTCAAGTCCCGGCCTGATGTTCCGAGTCTCGGGCAGGCCCCGTAACCGGTTTCGTAACGGGAGCACATCCCGAAGTAGTGGCATCCGCCCGTCATGGGCCACATGTCCCGCATTGTCCAGACCAAGGGTTTTCTCATGCGCGCACATTGCCGCCAGGCTTACCGTCGAATGGTTGATCCAATGCAGGTGGATGATGTCCGCCTGCTGGTACCACTGGTGTCGGGCGATGCGGAAACCAGAGAGCCCGGTACTCAGCGTCTCCGTCCGAGAGCGGTACAGGAGGGATGGCATCGATTCGAGCCGAATTCTCAGTTTCCAGCGCAGCTTAGCCAAAGAGCCTTGGGCCAGTGCTTGCACTGCGGGATCCTGACCATCAGCCTCACACAGAAGCAAGTGTGACTCCACTCCCTGAGCGAGAAGAGCCTTGTGAAGCCAGTAGGCCCCGCGGGCAGCGCCTTCCCCTAAGCCCGCCTGAGGTCACGTGCAACACCCGCAGTGAACGTCTTGAAGAGACGAGGCTCATTTTTGTACCTTTAGACTTGCGGCACTACAGCGTCACCTGTGCAACGATGAATGGACATTCCGCCACTGGCTATCCAATGGGTTGTATCGTAAGCGTATTGAAATCCATAAAAAAACGCTTCCTATGGTGACCGATAAGCCGTGTTCAATTGGTGCACTTGTTGACACAAGCTTCAGTCACATCGATTTGAATGACATCCATCTCGTAAAGAGGACGGACAGCACGCTCCTCACAGTATAATCAGGTCGGAGGCCCTTTCTGCGTCTTCCTCCGAGAGGAATGGACTGTTTTGAAGGCGGATTTCCACTGAAGGTCTTCGACTTGGCGTTTGGTGATACTGTTGTTTGATTCATCGTTTCTCTGTTCTGCGTGCCTGTCGAACCTTGTTGGAACGCTAGCGATTGTCCCCATCACTGCCTGAAATCGGTCCTCCACGTCCTAAGTCGATTTCTCACCTCGTTCCGCCATCGCTTCAGGGCGCGGAAAACCGGAGACGGCAGTATCTTGCGCAAACCGAGCCTTGGGGGATTCCACAGCTTTGAGCAGGGCCTTTTCATATTCTCGGTTGGGAAAGATGAGCTCCGGGTGCTTGAGGGGAAACCCCATGGGTTGGGATGCCAGGCGCGCTTCCGGCAAGTCAGGGTCGGTGCAATGCGCGCGTCTGATTCAGTGCCAAAACCTATGTTGCGCACCAGGTTCACCGCGGGCACCAGCAATAGCCCTGAATGGACAGATTGAGCGAAACTCCACTGAACGTCCCAGGTCGTCGAGTCGTCACCGCAGTTGTCCTCGAACTGCTCGTTCCTGAGCGGCGTGAAAGGGTAAGTTTCGGTCACATAGCTATCCCGGACGCTGGCCCACAGCCCCATCGTAACGTCGTAGAATTTCCATGCCCGAGCCCATGAGGCCCATCCCCAACAGGACCCGAAATGTGATGGATAGTACGAGGTGGATGACTCAACTTGGCTGGCCACAAGATTATATCCGCATACCTGAATGATGCGCGTGTCATGGCGGTATTGTTCTAGCAGTTCCTGACAGAAACGAAAGAATGTTGGATCAGGCAGTGTGTCGTCTTCCAAGATGATTCCTTCCGATTCATGCTCAAAAAACCAACTGATTGCTTGGCTCACGGCGACCCTGCAGCCAAGGTTTTGACTACGGAATCTGGTTTTCACTTCGCAATCCCAGTCCACACCATCGAGGACAAGACTGCGCACCATCTCGGTGCGCTCTCTTTCCGCCGGGGGATTTGGACGGGGACCGTCAGCGGCCACGTAGAGACGCGTAGGCTTTGCCTGCCGAATGGCCTCAAAGACCCGTAGCGTCGTGTCCGGTCGACAAAAAACCAAGAGAAGGACAGGGGTGGTGTTAGTCCATTCGTACATAGTTTTCGTAATTTCAGTCCTTCCTTTCCCAGATGTTATTGACCAAGATGTGCCAGAGCAACGGTGCATGGTCCCCGCGCTTTCCAAACCGTCTCAGGCCATGCCTTGAGAAAAAAGGCGCTCTCCTTCACGTGGATCGGTGAAAAATCCCTCCAAGCCGAAAACTCTGATTTCCTTTTCGCCCAGATACGGAGCGTACGAGGCATTGAGTCAACCAGCATCCAGCAAGAGTCCTCGGGGTGCTTCACGATCCGTCCATCTTAGTTTGACGGGGTTGACCGGGCCGCACCAATTGTGCTTCCGGCATCCATTACAGGTCATTATCGTGATCTCCGGCCTTCTGGATGAGTGAACAGCCAATTGCCGCTGGGTTCGATCTGGGTCGGCTCCGAGTATCCGAGGTCAGCGAGCAGAGCTTGCGATGCAACAGCAGTTCTGCTTGACCGCCAGATCTCCATATGCACGACCGGTTTGTGACGCTTAAGCAGGTCTTGAGCTCCTTGAAGTACATTCAGCTCAAAGCCCTCCACATCGATCTTGATCAAGTCAATGTGGTGAGGGAAGTCAGCAAACCAGTCATCCAATCTAATGATCCTAATGCTTCCCTCGGCATCCATGGACAGAGAAGTCAGACCGGTGTTCGCACGGTCTTGGAAGCTAATGCGCGCTGCACCATTCGAGTGCCCAACCCCAAGAGCTTCTGCGCATACCACGTGGCTCTTATTGTTGAGATCTATGTTGCGACGCAACATCTCGAAAGTCTCTGGAATTGGCTCGAAAGCAACAACGCGACGTGCAGGTAAATGTGTGGCAAAAAACAGAGCATGGTTACCGATGTTCGCTCCTACATCTATGACCGTATCGCAAGGACCGATCAGCTCTTGGAGAGTTATGAGATCATGCACCTCATAGAACTCTCCACTCCGGAACATTATATTTTGAATCCAGTCGCTTTCTTTGAGCGGCAAATGGAACAGCGTCTCGTGACCTCGCCAGTTTACCGCTACAATGCGGCCACTCCGTTGAGCTGATTCTTCTGCGAAGCGTCTGCCCACACCGGTCATTCGAAACTTGCGCCGCGCCAAAGCCGTCAGGCCACAGACGACCCCCTCGCGACTGAGTCGATGCATTAACTTACTGATTCTCTCTTTCACTCTGACTTAATCCTCCCAGTGGGTCTTTCAGTGAGTTTGTCCACACGTTGAGAGATGGGGTAATCGGCAACGGCAGAATTCTGCCCAGATAAGGGCATTGCGTTCACTTGAGGTGCCGTGACCGAGATGTCTTCATCTTGTCCGCCGCAAAGAATGAACTCTGTGTGCCTGAACAGGTATCCCAAACTTGAAGAGTCAGCAACCTGGCACATCCTTTTTGACGGTCACCCGTAGCTCATGATGAAAATTCGGGACACAGAAATGGCGCTTCCTTTTCGGGAATGAAGCTCACATAACCACCCATTGAGGCGGATACCTATCTATCGCATGCTCAGCCGGCGAAAACCTGACCGGGGCAATCACCAGCCTTGGCGTCCTCGCGCCGAGCCATGCAGCCCACCAAGAAAACGTACTGTTTGCTATAATGTGGTGTTTGCACAAAGACATCAGATACATGTCCGCCGCGCCGTTCTCTGGGTCGTTTTCTTCCATTACTCTGCATATGTAGGGCACTGATGCGAAGCGCTTCCGTGCCCAAACAGTGTCGTCGCTAAACACAAGAAAGACTGGATCTATAACCCGTTCAGCCACATGGGCCATGGCGGAGTCATAATACCCCGGTTGCAGAGATTCCAGGAAGTAGCCCCTCTCGATGGTCACGTAATCCGTTCGACGGACATGAATCGAAACGGCGTTGCAGGACGTGATTTCTTCAACGCGTCGTATCAGATTGTTACCTAGCGTTGGCTGGAACGTGAAAGCCGCTCGCACTTTCTCCGTAATGGATTCGAAATAGCTCTCGCTCTGCCAATACCCAGCGAGATAGGTTCCATCGGCAAGGTCTCGAAATCCCTTGAAATACCCCGGACCATTTTCGACCACATACGAAGGGGAACGCCGCACTCTCCACAATCCAATCTTATTCAACACCCTTGCGCTCAGGGTCCTTGGCTCGCCGTGGTGGGATCGGCACAGCCTCTTGGGCGCTACTCGAGCATCGATTCCAAACACCTCATTCAGCTCGTAACGTCGTGGAGACCTCGGTCTGTACCCGTGCACATCAATTGCCAGGCTCGTTCCCCGTAACTCAGCCAATGCCATGGCAGCAGCGTATTGAAACATCTGGTTTCCAAGACCACCCTGAATTTTAACTATAATCATAAGCCCTGTCCCTTGTTGGTACCATTCCCGCCACCCCATCCCAAGCCCACCCAAATGGTTGTCCCTAACGCACGTTTTTCCCGGGCCTTGAAAAGCCGACACCGGGGGCCCCTGATCGCCAGCAGCTCCCGGTGACGAACGCAAGAGGAGTAGCTACGCTTCCTCTCGCTTATGTCTCGACAGGGTATCTCTCCGCTGAAAGCTATAGTGACCGGCATTGACTTCAGCACCTAAGCGAAGTAGGGCACAAGCGACTTCAGTTTGCCGGGATTGCCCTGGAATCGGTTGAATCTTCGGAACAAACTGTCCTTGAGATCTTTCAGGGCTCCAAAGAAGCGGTTGTGGGAAGCCCATTTCCGAGTCTCCTTCCAGATGTATTCCGCGGCGTTGAGCTTCGGAGCATATTTGGGCAGGAAATGGACCTCAATGAGGTCTTTGATTTCCTCCAACCACTTTCTGAGAGTTTTGGTCTTGTGCCAGGGTGCGTTATCCACAACCAAGTGGACCTTTTTCCCTTTGTAGTAGCGGAGCAACTGCTCGATGAACGCTGTGAAGGTGTCGGTATTGTATCGCTCGACGAATCGGAAGTGCCAACCCGGCTTTTCGCCAACCCGTACAGCTCCCATGACTTTTGCGCCCTTGCGACCCGGAAAACTCTTTACATGCGTACCCTTGCCTATTCTAGCCCAAGTACGGTGCAGTGAACCGGCTTGACCGAATGAGGCTTCGTCTTCGTAGATGAGAACACCGCACTCCTGTTCAACTTTTTTTTATTGTCTGCAGTTCATGGTCAAGCCATAGAGTCTGCTCGGCTGGGTCTGCCCGGGAAAGCTCTCGTGTGGGTAACTGAACACTGAATCGGAGTCGCCGAAGAATGCGCCGCATATGATCGGGGTGGTATCGAACCCCAAACAGATTCTTGACCAAGTCCGCGACAAGGGGAGCTGTCCAAACTCCCGTATCCAGCCCAGCGCTTTCTGGCCCTTGTTCAATGATACGGTCAAGCTCTATGAGCTGCCCTTGCGTCAATTTCGGCTTTCGACCAGGATACGGCCCCTTCACGAGCGCTTGGAGACCGCCTCTCCTGTACCGAGAAATCCAGTCCTGCAAGGTTCTCCGCCCAACTCCCACAATTTGAGCAGCTCGGCGTTCCCCCACTCCTTCATTCACCAGGAGCAATCCCTGAATGCGCTCGGCCATGTCGAGGTCTTTGCGCCCTCTGGCACCTTGGTACGCCTGCCCCAGCTCATCCCTTACAGCCTTGCTCAATCGCAGTCCCGGTCTCGCCATACCCCTCACCTCCACCGAAGAGTCGCTGGGGGGTGGCATACCACAACCGAGAAACTTTGTCGCGCCTTTTAGCGCGAAGTTCTGTGCCGGTTACTATAACACCGAACGTCTCTTCAGCTTCCGGCAAGCAGAGGGCAAAAACTTGCCGTCGACGTGCGTGATGTTAGCGGGAGCCACGCTTCGCAGCGGACCCGGCGGCATTGCGCAGGCAGAGCGAAAGCTTAAGCCAAAACACTTCTCAACGCAAGCACCTTGTGTTACGATTCAAAGCCTGGTCACTTGAAAGAAAGCAGAAGAGCGAAATCCCACAGAGACATAGGAATTGTCGACATTTTGGTTCAGTCGGAAAAGAATGTGGCGTACAAGAGTTTGTGGTTCGCTCAAAATCGTCGTAGCGTACAAGAGGCTTCTTCAGAGGTAGGGACGGTCTCACCGGCACAACTGCCCTGCCGCTATGGTCAGGACGTCTCTTGACAGGGATGTGGATTGAACATAAATAGTGGCCATGTAATAAACAATGATCAACCTGTAATGGATTAGCTGCAATGGCAAAGGCAGGCCCCTGCCGTCCCCATTTGCCGCAATTCTCTTTCATTTCTGTTCTATCTATGGAGCCCGTGTGAAGTCCTCTCCGTTCCAACCATGCGATCAGTCTCTGTCTACAGCCATTTTGGGACTCTGGAAGCTGCTGTCTCCGCGGCGCAGACGGCAGATGTTCCTCCTGGCGTGCATGGCCATTGGCATGGCGTTCTTGGAACTCGGCGCGGTCGGATCCATCGCCTTTTTTGGGGCCACCGTTGCTGACCCGGAAAAAGTGTTGCATTCCAAATACGTGGCCATGGTCGCTCCATGGCTCCCACGCGAAGTGCTTGCCTCTCCCGTATCATTCATTTTTCTTGTGAGCGGTCTAGTCTTTGCAATCGTATTGTTGCGCAATACCGCGTACCCGACCTTTTACTATGCACGCACTCGCTTGGCAGCGGAGGTGGAATCCGCTGTGGGCAGCGTTCTGCTACGCAGCTTCATGGTGCGCCCCATGACCTGGCTGGTGCAACGCAACAGTGCGGACCTGATCTTTTCTTTTTCCGTATGTGGAGACGTGGCCCGTACCTTGACACAGGTGGGGTTTGAAATCCTGACCGACGCGATGACATCAGTGCTGATGTTGGGTCTGCTGTGCATGGCAGACCCGGGACTCTTTTGGGGGCTTGCACTGGTGATCGGATTGGTGGCAGCAGCGTACCCCAGGCTGAGGCGAAGCATAGATAGCGTGGCCGGTCCCCTGAATTCTGCGGTGTTCAAACTCAACGCGTTGCGCACTCGCTCAACTCACGGCCTCCGGGATTTCCGCGTCGCGTGTTTAGAACAGCCCATAATAGAAGGCGCCAAGATCGTTCAGTCCAAGCTGGCCCGTCATCAAGCCCGTGTACTGACCCTCCAGGTGATCCCACGCCCGGTTCTCGAAGTCCTGGGCATAGGCCTCATGTTCGGGACTGTCTGGTTTATGCTGCATGTGCGGCACGCATCCCAGGCCTCTACCGTGGGCATACTCACCCTGTTGGCCGTGGTGGCCTGGCGGATTCTGCCCATGTGCAGCCGCTTTCTCGAGCATATGGGCTCAATAAGGCGTTTCAGGCCTCAGCTATTGGTCTTGTGGAGCTACCTTCAGGATATGACGCCGGAGGAGTCAGTCCGCGACCTCTCGAAACCCGAAGCGTATCGATTCACGTCCACACTGACCTTGGAGAATGTTTCCTTCGTGTACCCGGAAGCCATAGAGCCAGCCATAGCACAGGTAAGCTTCAGCATCGCAAAGGGATCGAGCGTGGCCATAATAGGCAAGTCCGGCGCGGGTAAGTCTACTCTTGTCGATCTGCTCATAGGCTTGATTGAGCCGACATCCGGTCGAATTCTCGTTGACGGGCATTTGCTGGAAGGAGAAATGGTCCGACGATGGATGAGCAATGTGGGGTACGTGCCGCAGGCTCCGTACCTTTTTGACGGCACTCTTGCGGAAAACATCGCCCTGGCTGTTTCCGGTGAAACAGTCGACGAGGAAGAGCTGGAATGGGCGTCTCGCCTTGCAGCCCTGGATTTTGTGGATCAGTTGGACAGAGGCTTTGACACGCCCATCGGCGACAGGGGGGTACGCCTGTCCGGCGGCCAGTTGCAACGGGTGGCAATTGCACGAGCACTTTTCCGCCGACCGGAAATACTCATTTTCGACGAGGCAACGAGTTCGCTCGATGATAGCAGTCAGGCGCTCATCCGCCAAACCATGCTCAACTTACGTGAGCAGATGACCACCGTGTCCATCGCTCATCGCCTGACCACCGTTGAAGGCAGTTCGCTTGTTGTATGGCTCGACCAGGGAAAGGTACGCATGATAGGCACTTCCGACGAGGTGCTTCCCCAGTCACCGTGAATTTCTGCGATCCCAGAACCTCTCGGAGAATGACACGTGTGAAGACGCGCGCCAACGGCTCTGAACCTCACCCGCAGTAGGCTGGCGAACGATCCTGCCATGGATTACCGGACGAGGAAGGGAACGAGCGAGTCGTTACTAAGATCCGCGTGTGGCTCACTTTTGCACGCCGTGTCCCGGATCGCCACTGTTTTCGCACAAACCTACGAGGATTGTTTGAAAGCAATTACCTTCATTCCTTCCCATGATCGAAAGTCTTCTATGAATCTTCTCTCCAAGTTACGCATCATTATTAAATACCTGCATCATCTCTTTCACAGGGTGCTGGAGGAATAAGCGATGACCGATGCGAAAGAATTCACGAAACACGTTCAGGACACCGCGGATGATCCACCGGTAGAGGAAGCGTGGCCCGTCGAGGACGACTTCGCTGCATGGATGGCAGGCCAGGAACTCACGACCCACGCGTTCGTGTGCAGTGCACCTGAATTCGCCAATTTTCCGTTCTGTGGCATTGGCAGCCACTGAAGATCACACATTACCATGGGGGACGAGGACGGGGCCGAACGGTCCCGTTTTTTGTTCTGGCCCGTATCCGGCAGTATATACTGACTGCCAAACGTTTTGTCTGTAGGATTCTTCTTGGCGCCAAAGGGTCCCGCTTCTTGCGACCAGCGCAGAGCCGTCTCATCACTTCGCTCAGAAGATCTCCAGCTCTACGAGCTTACCCGTGTGAAAGCGAATCGGTATTACCCAGCTCGGTCTCCTTGCGCAGTCTGGGCCGAAATCGGCTACCAGCCGCTTGCTGCCAAACTCGTTCGCATCAAGTTTCGCCGGACGACCAGGTCCTCTTGCACGAAAAATTTGTCTCGCTTGCAGATCTTTCGCGGGAAATGGTCGAGCCATCGGTATGTGTGAATAAGAATACACAGCCTGGAGGATTTTGAAATGTACAAACGTTCATTAGCACTGATGTCCGTGGCGGCTCTCTTGGCCGCGAGCGCTCTCGCCACACCTAGCATTGCTCAGAAACAATCCTGGCGGACCGCAGGTTTCACTCGCCATGAAAAGTGCCGGTCCCGGGGCCGGTGCTTGGTGCGGAAAAGCCATGGGGCGATGGCATCACGGGCCTTCTTTGAAGGCGATCATGGAGAAACTGGGCATCACTGACCAGCAGAAGGTCCAGATCCGCGATCTCTACGTCGGGTTCAAGGACCGAACCCGTAAGGCTCGCATGGAATTGAGGTCACTGAAGGACGAGAAGAAGACCATGCTTCTTTCCGGAAAAATCGATCAGCAGAAGCTCGCTCAAATTGATGACAAAATGGTAAAACTGGTGAGTGAGGTCGTGGGAGAGAAACTCAAGTTGAAGAGAGATCGCCTGGCGCTCTTGACCTCTGAACAACTGGGAAAGTTGGCGGACTGGCAGGCGGAACGGGCATTCCATAAGCAATGGAAGAAAAGGCACCACTGGCGCATGGATCACGACTGAGGATGCGCTGAGGATCTTGTCGATTGATGCACCAGCAGTCTGTTGCACAGGGGATGTCGCAAAGAGGCATCCCCTCAATCAACCGCCTGGATAGGCCACGATCGCCGGCCCCAAACCGGTGCCTTATCGACTGAATCATGCTCACCTCACGCTCGGGGGACCTTCGTACGAATGCGGTCCAGTCTGCGCTGGGTGTACGGTCGTTGCGGGGACTCAGAAGCCTGCCAATGTCTGTGTAAAGAGTTCGTGGGGTACGCAATCATATTGACCACGCGGGAGGTAAAGAGTAAACTCCTGCCCCGTAATCCCTACGAGCCCAGTGCGGAGTTCATCAGTCTCTGAACCAGCGGAGGACCTTGGACTGTGCCTTTACCACAACCGGAAGTCGACAAGTCATATTTGTGGCTCTTGGCAGCGGGACTGGGCCTCTATTGTATGTGTGTCACTGCGATTACGGGTGACATCGGCTTCAATGGCGATGACTGGTGGGTCCTTTCTTACCCGTACTGGTATAGCTTTCCTGACGCTTTGGCTCTGTATGCACAGAAGTTCCTGCGACCCTTGGAGGGACTCTACTGGATAAGCCTTTTCAAGGTGTTCGGCTTCAACAAGATGTTGTTCGAAACTGTGTTCGCTCTTGCTGCTGGCCGGTGCGGCGGTTCTCATGGGCGTGTGCCTGGATAGGGCCTTTCCAGGTCGCAGGGATTGTGTTTCTCTCGCTGTGTTGTTGGCGTTTTTCTTGCCCCCGGTTTCCTGCCTGACTTACGTGATGTTTACCGATAATTCCCGGCTGAGCATGCTGTTGTTTTGGGCCTCGGTGCTCGCGTTCCAGCGATGGGCACGAAAGCCGTCATCGTACAGCGGACTGGCTCTGCCTGTGGCGCTGTATTGGTGTTCGTTTTTCACGTATGAGACCGCGAGCTTCCTCATTTTCGCGGTGCCGTTGCTGGTCTGGCCCATTCACCGGAGAAATCCCGATGGGAGTAGCGACCGAGCGTTCTCTATCACGCTCTGCGTAGCGATCCTGGTGGCGTTTGTTGCCGCAATTGGAGCCAGATTCGTCTTCCTGAGCGGTGGGGCGGTGAGGACCAGTTATCTTCTGCCACCCTTCGAGTTTGTGTGGTCGTATCTCGCCTTGCTTCCCTTGTATGTTGTCGCACCATTCACCTCCATGAGCGCGGACCGATGGGCGCTCCTGCTGGGCCTTCTGGTAGTGCTGGGGACCGCGGGCTTCTTTCTTTTGTCGAGTAACGACCGTCCTGAAAAGAAACCGGCTGCACAGGGTACGCGCGAGCCCGGGTCTCAATGGCCGTTGGTTGCCCTCGGGGTAGGGATACTCATGCTGGGAATGCTGCCGTACCAGCTCGCGGGTACGGGGGATTTGTCGAAACGCTGATGGTCAAGTACGGGCTGCTGCAGAAGGGCGATGTCTCCTGGTTCAATTTTTCGTGGGCAAGCAGAATCTATTCCTCAGCTTCCTTTGGTGTGGCGATATTGCTGGCATGCGGCCTCAGTAGTGGTCGACGGCATGCGGCAACCAGGCTGATCGGAAAGGGAGTAGCCCTGTTTCTCATTGGTTTCATGGCGGTGTTCCACGCCGGATTGAGCCAGGACTGGAGAGAGGCTGCGGAAATCCGCAACGATCTCGTGCGGAGTCTGGTAAGCCAGGTTCCCGCGGTGAAATCTGGCACCAATTTTGTGTTCCTGAATGCTGTCTGTTCGCACAAGCGCGCGGAGGTTATTCGTAGGGAGAGCGGCTTACGTATACTGGTCCAAATGCTCTACGCGGATCAGACTCTGGGAGCTTGGCGTCTCTATTCGCACGCATATGACCCTGTTACCCGGGTGTACCAACAAGCCATCGCCACGCGCAGAGGATTTCTGAGCAGAAGCCAGAGGCAGGGCGAATGGGCCCCGGACGAGACCCTGCTGTTGTTCAAGAGGTCCGGCAGGAAGATGGTTTTGTTGGACAAGATTACCGCCACCGACGGATTGGTTGGTACAGGAATCGACTGGAAAGGCGTTGATCGTCTCACCTCCAATTTCGAGAGGATCGAGGCTTGGCGAACGATCTCACCTCAAGAGGAACTCGCGCGCACTGCATGGACATCCGGTCTTATCTCCACGTTGAAACTGACATTCTTCAAGTCGCCCCGCACACTTCTTCGCGGCCCGAAATATATTGTCGTCCGGAACGTACACCACCGGTCTTTGTAATTCACCGCGTGGCATAATCTCGGGACGAGTTGGTCGTTCGACTCAAACGCCCTTGTAAAGATCAGCCTCTGCGAAGCGTCGGGTTCCCCTGAACGAAGATTCGATAGCAGCGCGTCGCTCGAAGTGAAGGGGCTTCCCGACACACAGAAGAATCACACGGACAGGACTTTTGGCAAACTGTAGAGGGAAATCCTGCGACACGGTGACGGAGCGCCATCGTCGGCCTTGGATTACCAAAATCCGAACCACTTCAGACAAAGCTTTGTGCACACGGTCCGGAGAAACTCCCTCGTGGTGTGAAGGAGAAAGCCTGTTTTCGGATTCCGGTGTGCGTACTTCCGGAGATGGGCAGGATACGCAGCAGGCGACTGTGTGCTTTTCAATCCTCGCCGGCTATGCTCGCGGTGGGGCGAGCAACGATGCGGTCCTTTTCGCTGAGCCCCTTGACGATTTCGAGCTCCAGATCGGTCCTGAGGCCCAACGTCACGTGAGTCTTGCGCGGCGTGCCATGTACCATTTTCAGGACATAGAAAGACCGATCCCTTGCCTGCATCACGCTGAATCGAGGCACGAGCAGCGCATTCTTCTTTGTACCGGTGAAGAATTGTGCCTGGACTCTGTACCCGACGCCAAGGCCTTGGGCCCGGCCCTCCAACGCGACGATGACTCTCACACGCTGCTGCTCGACTCCCAGGGATGAGCGTTTGGTGAAGCCCGAGGGATCTATGCGTTTGACCCGGCCAGGTATGGGTTTAAGTCCGTACGCAGGCACCAAGCTCACCGCACCGCCTTTCCGAAGTCGCAATGCATCCTGGGTCATGACATCCGCGACCGCTTCCAGATCTTCCAGGTTGCCCAGCAAGAGAAGGAGTTTTCCCGCGGGCAAGGAGCTGTCAGCCTGACTGTACTTTTCGAGCACCACTCCCTTGATGGGAGATTCCAGGCGTGCCAGCGCCAACTGATGCTCCGCGTCAGCCAGAGTGGTCCTGGCTTCCACCAGATTCTGGACCAGGACGTCCCGCTCCAATTCCTTGCGGCCGAGGTATTTTTCTATGTAAAGCGGTCCCAGTTTGATAGCTACGAAAAGGGCGTTGAGAGCTGCCCGATAAAACTCCTGACGTTTCAGCTCCAGGACCCCTGTGTCCGCGGCCAGCTCTGCGTCATCCAATTGACTTTGGGGAATGGTTTGACCTTTCTTAAGACCCAGCATTCGCTTCAAATGGAGTGCCGCACGATCGGAACGAGCCTTTTCGGCTGCGACTTGCTGATCCGACACGTTGAGGGCTTCTTGAGCTGCCTGAATGGTAGCCCGGGTTTCCACGAGAGCGGTATTTTCTATGCTATGGTAATCCTGGACCACGATTTGGGCCTCTAAGCCCTTCACTGCAGCACGAGCCTTTTCGACTGCCTTTTGAAAAGGCAAGAGATCGAACGTCGCGAGAGTCTGCCCAACTGCCACGGGATCGCCCGGTTCCAGTTCGATACGGCCGATGCGGCCCGACACTGGCATGGTTATCTGGTACGTCCGTTCCAGCTTGGTGCGCCCTGGTTCCTCGAACGATTCCCGTATCTCTCCTCGATGCGGTGAGAGAGTGTTGGCGTCATTTTGCCCACAGCCCCACAGGCCGACCAGGGAAAACATCAGGCACAATAAAGCCGGTGTCCAGCGCTGAGCAGCGCGGATCTTAGATCGCGGGGTCATCCATCACTCCTTGACTTTGAGCACCTCAAGCCAATCGAGGCCGCGGATCGCCAGGTATATCATCCCCTGCGCCAATCCCACAAGGATCAGCATGGCGATTGCGACCGTGGCGACACGGGAAACGTAGATTATCACGGGAAAACGATACAGTTCCGTGTCGTACGCTGCGGAAAGCAGATACGCCAGTCCTACTCCCAGAATGAGGCCGATTCCCACCCCCACCGTGTTCAGCAGAAAACTCTCTCCTGAGAATATCCGCGTCACTTCCGTGGACGTATACCCCAATACCCGCAGGGTTCCCACCTCGCGTTGCCGTTCGCTGAGAGACACGAGAGCGGTATTGAAAATACTTCCGAATGCAATGATCCCTGCGAAAAGCACCATCACGACGATAAAGCTCTTCATGAAGCCACCGATGGTCTCTTCCATACGGTGCAAGGAGCGCTCTCTTTCCGACACGCCGATGACGAGGGGGCGTCTCTGCAGCTCCCGCATGAGAGAGTCGCGAAGGGAGCCTTGAAATGTCGTGGCAAGCACCGAATTGGTGACCCATTCCTCACCCAACAAAGCGCTGAGATACCTCAGATCGCAATACGCGGAGAGTCCGAGAAAACTGTCTACTACCCGCACCACAGGCACGCGAGCCTTGTCTCGCCTCCCAATGAGCGGTCTCATGCTTATCACGTCACCCTCTTGTGCGTGCAGAATCTCGGCAAGCTTGCGAGTCAGGATAATCCCGCGGTCGGGGATGGCCAATGTGCGTCCCATCCGGTCCAATGGAGTATAAAGACGATTGTCTGAAGGCAGGCCGGAAACCTGTGTTCTTTTGGAGAACGGGCCATTCTTGAAGTCGCATGCCACGACGAGCTGCGGTTCGTCCGTAGAAACCGTGGGCAGCAGCTTCACTTCCCGGATCACCTTGGCCCCACGGGGTTCCCTCAATGCGATGCTTATGTCCTCGTGGGCAAGCTTGTCAAAGTGGTAGTTCATGAGATAGAGCAGCCCGTCGTAGTTGCTTAGAGAACCAAGGAGCAGAGCCGTGGCAATGGCGCTCGCAAAGATGCTCACCAGACTACGAAACGGGTTGCGAAAAATCGACCGCAAAATCAGCTTCCAACGGAATGCAAGTCTGAGCCACAAGAAATGTGCCTTTTCCAGAAGAATCTTGCCGCCCCTTTCGGGTGGAGGGGGATGCATGGCTTCGGCCGGCTCGAGCCGGGATGCACGAAGACTACTCTTGAACGTTCCCGACATCGCAAAGAAAAGCGAAATGAAGACTCCTGACGCCATTATTGCGGCATGAAAATGCCGGTCGATCTCCGGAATGGCGAAAAAGACTCGATACAGCTTGAGCATGGCTCCCTGCAGCCACGTGCCGAGCGCAAGCCCTGCGAGTCCGCCCACGGTTCCCACCACTACACCGAAACCGAGGTAATGGCGGATCACCGCACCGCGCGAGATCCCCAACGCGCGGAAAGTTCCGATCACCGATCTCTGCTGCACCACGAGCCGACCTATCATGATGTTGAGCACCAGGGCTGCCACCGCGAGGAATATCACGGGCAATATCGCTGCAGTGGTCTTGAGGCTGGCCAGTTCGTCGCGTAAGACACTCACCGAGGATTCATCCCTGAACTGGGTCGCGTACGTCACGCCGTACGGGTCGAGCTTTTCCTTCGCGCGCTCCAACGTGTACGCAAGTGCCGGTCGAGACGTATCCTCCGCCATGCCCACAATTTCGTTGTATGCGCCTTCAAGATTGCCCGAATCCTGCAAGAATTTGAGCGGAAGATACAGCACCCCATATCTGGCGGGGTCTGGTGCCAGGCCACCTGCAGGTGGAATCAACATGACGAATTCCGGGGACATCGCGGTTCCCACGACAAGGAGGTCGTGCTGACGGTCCACCATGAGGACCTTGATGCGATCGCCGGGCCTGAGATGGTGCGCCGCGGCGAATTGCTGATCCAGAAACAACTTCTTGAGCGTCCTTGTGTGAGAACCACGTTCCCGAATACAGGAGTATCCCGTAGATCGCAGACTTGTCCCGTTCGGGCGTGGACACGGCAATTCCCTGAATGGAGTCAGGAATTCCAGGCAGGTGAATCAACACGTCAAGCCGCACACGACCCCGCGCTTCGATCACGTTGGGAAGATTCTCCACATTCTTCACCGAAGCAACCGGTGCTCGCTTGAGTCTCACGGAAAAGTCCGCGAGCCGATAGCGTCGATAATACCGGTCTCGCGCTCCGTCCAGGTCCAGGTACACCGAGGCCATGCACACGTAGATCCCCACCCCGGCTGCGACTACCGCGAGGAGCACGATGAAAGCTCCCTTGCGCGACCGGATGTCGCGGAGCAACTTCCTGGTCAGGATCCGGCTTACCATTGTACCTTTTCCACGGGCGTCGGATGGTCGTTGACCCGCAGGGAGGCAATGTTTCCGTCGCGGATAGTGGCCACGCGCTGCCCGATTCCTGCGATGGCCCCGTTGTGGGTAATGAGCACCACGGTCTTGCCCAGGTCTTTATTCAAGGACACCAGGAGCCCCAGGACCTGCTTGCTGGTCTCCAGGTCGAGCGCTCCGGTCGGTTCGTCGCACAGGAGCATGCGCGGGTTCCCTACCACGGCTCGCGCTATGGAAACTCGCTGTTGCTCTCCTCCGCTCAGTTGAGAGGGAAAGTGATCCGCTCGCTTGGCCATGCCCACCATGGTGAGGGCTTCCATCGCATCAAGTGGATCCGAAGCGATTTCCACTGCCACCTGCACGTTTTCCCACGCGGTAAGGGTGGGAACGAGGTTGTAGAATTGAAACACAAAGCCTACCTCGTTCCGGCGGTACATGGTCAGCTCCGAGTCCGACGCGTGCGCGAGTTCGACCCCCCTGAACCGCACGCTACCCGCTGATGGGCGGTCCATCCCGCCGATGAGGTTCAGAAGTGTGCTTTTTCCCGAACCGCTGGGTCCCACGATGACGAGGAATTGGGACTCGTACACATTCAACGAGATTCCTCTGAGCGCGGGGACTTCCACCTCCCCCATACGATACACTTTACTTGCGGATTCTATGGACAAGAGCACCTGATCGTCTGAAGTACCCACGCGCGGCATTCCCCTGTGCAGTGACCATGGCGGTGCTATTTCAAAAGACCGCGATGATGGTTCGTGACTGAGTTCATGTGCTTATCCCCTTTGTTTCTCGACGTCAACCATAACCACCATCCACCTTGCGATTTTCCACCACGCTCCCTTTACCGCCCCAGCAGCCCATCAGCAGGGAGGTCGTGACTCTTGACAACCCCGAATGCCTTGTCGTTCATCGAACGGACGTACATAGGCGGAAACGGCAACGAACGTTAGGTAGAAGCGAATGGGCACATCCTGACACCCAAAACAATCAGAAGAACCACATTTTTTGGACGCAAGTGTATCGTATGTGTACGCGGTGGGTTGGCATCCTTGGTGCGAAGCGAGTCCCGCGCTCCGCACGCTCTTTCATTGGGGAGAGGAAAGGAAAGAACAGATTGCTCCGCGAACGCTGCGTCTCAGCGAAGACGGTTAACGCGGCGAATTGCCTGGCGTAGGCCTTTGGTTCATCGATTCCGGCGGGATCAGAGCAGGGACCCACAGTTTCGGATAGTACACCGGGTACGATCCCATGGAATAGGCCGGCGCGCATAACGGAGAAGCCCCTGACCACGTAGGGCCGAACCGGCTTCCCATGGGAACAGCGTACGCTAGTCTCCCGTCCGGGGCAATGGCCCCATCCGGAACCACGAGAAACTGAGCGGCCGCGGGAGAAATAGTCGCGCCAATAAGCAGCAGGGTGAAGAGTAACTTTCTCATAACTGATTTGCTTCCCTTCCACTGAGTCGGCCCGTCTGCCTGGCTTGGGTCTGGGAGAATTGTCCTCCACCAGCGGGCACACCGTAGAGCCTGTGTAGGGTAACACTGCTGCCGAGGTGATCTCAATCTTTTTCTTGTTGAAACGCGCACGAACGGTCCAAGGGGGGTAAGACTTGGCCAGGTGTGTCGCGGCCTCACCGGTGAGGCGGTGCGGTGCGGACGTTCGCGCTCTCGCTCATTTCCATTCCTTAGAAGAGATTTACGCGAGGCTCGCTTCGCAGGAATTGCGTGCACGCGAAATTCCCGAACTCACTTCTTGAAGGTGTTGCGCGGATCAGCCCACGGGGGTTTCCCTCTCCTGCGTCTCGTGACACGCTTTTCGGTTTGAGGAAGTTCTCGCACCATGTCGCGGCCGATGGCCTTAATCATATGTTCCGCCTCTGCCACGCAGAGGATCACGTTGTCCATTGACTCGATTCTTTTCTGATACTCAGTCAGCTCCGAGTTGGTTCTGGGACGCGTTCCGTTGGTATGCATACACAGATCACCTTATGAGAAAAAAATCTTCATCACGGCTCACAGTCTGATAGGGGGCGCTCCGTGAATTATCGGTAATGACGTGGCAGTACAGGATATTGATCTTCGTACTCCATGCTCTTCATTATATACCCGTGCGGTGGTATTGACCAGGACGCGGTGGCGTTACCTGACGCTTTCTCGGAAAAGTGGCACGATGCGGTAGATTCCGATCGGCTTCAGCGCAGGATTCCACGAGAGAGCTTCGCATGCCAGGTTCTTGGACCGCGACAGAGTCACTGTTCTTTCACTGCGGTTCCCGGGTCTCCGCGTCGTGGAGCTCTCCCCCTCGCGGCGCTTCTTCCGCCGGAATCCCTTGTAAGGAGGCCAACGCGCCTTTCAGCGCGTCTTCCAGTTTGGCGAGATCCGATTCGTCGCTGAGGTGGACCCGGATAATCCGTCTTTCCCTGTTCTTCAATGCCTGGTAGTCACCCAACGACTGGGCCGCTTTGAGCACCCCGAACGTGTAGGGCTTTCCAGGCACGGGAATGTCCTCCCTGTCATCGGTGGTGATCTGAATGAAAAGACCCTTGTGAGAGCCACCTTTGTGCATCTGTCCTGTGGTGTGCAGATAGCGTGGCCCGAATCCGACTGAGGTGGCGATCCGCAACCTGTCTCTCACTGCCGTGCGCATGGACTGAAGGATCGACCGGTTCTGCTCAGTAGGAGGGATGAACGCCTGAAACCCCACGTAATCACCCGGCCTCGCCGCGGCAAGGAACCCCGCAAGAGATTGCGCCAAGCTCGGATCCGCGGGATCCAGCCCTTCGCCCTCGGGGAGAGTCTTGTCCTTCTTGTAGGTTTCCAAGAGACCCTTGGTGATGTCCTTGGACATTGCGACGTCAGGCTCGTCAAACGGATTTATCCCCATGACGACGCCTGCGATTGCCGCAGCAAGTTGCCACCGGAACATCTCGCGCCCCAGGTCGAAAGGAGTGTGAAGGCGCAGAGTTATGACCGAATGTCCATAACGTTCGAGCGCTGATACCTGCTCGTCGAATGTCCCTTGGTCGTCAATTCTCAGGTACACGAAGAGACGATCCTTTTCGTACACGTCCGGGGTCCCCAGCGGTTCCCCCTCAATGGGCACCAGTCCTTTGCCTTGTTTTCCGGTGCTCTCAGCCACGATATGTTCGAGCCACACACCGAAAGGTGCCATTCCGGGCGAGATGATGAGGCTCAGCTTGTCCTTTCCCACGAGGGATGCCTCTGCCAGGCAGGCTCCGAGCCACAGTCCCTGGTTCTCCAGCGTGGGAACCTCCGGACCTGCTGACTCCACCGACTGGGAAGCCCTCATGAGCAATCTATCCAAATCCATGCCGACGAGCGCGGCAGGGACCAATCCGAAGTAAGAGAATGCGCTGAAACGACCTCCGACGGTCGGCGGGTTGAGGAACGTCTTCCTGAACCTCTTTTCCGAAGCCAGTCGCCCGAGGCTCGTGCCTGGATCGGTAATGGCCATGAAATGGGAACCAGCCTCCTCTCCCTTCAGCTCTTCCATTTTGGCGCGGAAATATGCGTACAAGGAGAGCGTTTCAATAGTCCTGCCTGACTTGCTGGAAAAGACGAACAGGGTATGCGCGAGATCGATCCCGCGTTCCAGCCGCAGAATCTCATCGGGCAGGGTCGTATCAAGCACCTTCAGCTCGGGAAAGCCGGGCTGGGAACCAAAACATCCTGCGAACGCTTCGGCAGCGAGGCTGCTCCCTCCCATGCCAAGCAGCACCGCAACTTTGAATCCCGCGTTCCTCACGTCTTGAGCGAAACTCCTCAGCCTTTCCGTTTCGCGGACCATGGTCTCGATCACAGGCAGCCAGCCGAGCCGCCGCGCGATCGCACCCACCACAGCCGGATTAGTGGTCCACAGAGACGCGTCCCCGGCCCAAAGGCTCTCACCCACCTTTTGTTCGTCGAATCGTGCGAGCGTGTCATCGACCCGAATCTGTAGATCCCCAAGCGACGCGGACCGGTGCCCCCAACCGCGGATCAAACGAGTCCTCTTCTTGGTGATACCGCTCATGAGCTTGTCAAATGACTCGGCAAACAGCCTTACCCCGTTTTCCAAGAGAGAATCCATCACGTCTTCGAGGTCTATTCCCAGTTCTTCGAGCCTGGAAAACAGTTCCGTGGCCGCTTCCAGGCCTTCCTGCAATCTTGCGGCGGGTCTGCCGTGGCGTCGGTACGCTTCGAGGGCGACTCTGGGTAAGGTGTTTATTGTTTCCGGCCCGATGAGTGCATCCACGTAGTACGTGTCTGCGTACTCGGGATCTTTCGTGCTCGTGCTGGCCCAGAGTACCCGCTGAGGTTTTGCGCCCTTGTCCCGGAACAGGGCAAACCGCGGTCCGTGAAAGACCTCCATGTATGAGGCATAGGCTATTTTGGCATTGGCAATGGCAGCCTTTCCCACCAGGCTACGGGCAATGGGTTTTATCTTCGGGTCGACTATTTCCCTCAGGATTTCGTCGATCGCGGTGTCGACGCGGCTGACAAAGAAAGAGGCCACACTGAATACCTGACCGGGATACCCCCCTGACTGGATCCATCTGTCCAGGCCGTCGATGTACGCGGTCACTGTGTCTCGGTACTGCTCCTGAGAAAAGATGAGCGTCACATTGACGTTGATTCCCTCGGCCAAAAGCTCCGGCACTGCTTGGAGTCCTTCCACCGTGGCAGGGACCTTGATCATGAGATTCCGACGATCTACGAGAGCAAAGAGACGCCGGGCTTGATCCACGGTTCCAACCGCGTCGTACGCAAGATGAGGGGAGACTTCGAGGCTTACATATCCATCCTCGCCATTGCTCGACTCATAGAGAGGAGAGAGGAGATCCGCGGCATCCCTGACATCAGCTGCTACCAACTGTTCGTACAGTCCCTGCACGTCGCAGCCTGTGTCCACGAACAAGTGAAGCGCGTGATCGTAGACTCTCTCATTGCTGAGAGCCTTTTCAAAAATCGTCGGATTCGAAGTGACTCCCGAGACACCGTCTTCCTCTATCATTCTTTTCAGTTCGCCGGTTTTCAAGAGTTCCCGGCTCAGGTTGTCGTACCACACGGACTGCCCGAGCCTGGTCAGGGCTTTCAAGGGAGAAGTCATCGCAGCCTCCTGCTTGGTTCTCAGCGGTCATGGCTCACGGGTTCCGCGACGCGCTCGGACCAAAGTGAAAAACCCCGTTGTTCTTGAGAGATCAAGAAGATAGAGTCCGTTCTGGAGAAAGGTTCTATCGCCAACGAGGCGAACCTAGTATGGCACAAGCCGTTCTCCCTTTCCAGCAAATAGAAAGCGGCAAGGCCCATTCGAGCGCGTCCGACCTTCAGGAGCAGCGCAGATTTCCCCTCTGAAACGCGCAGAATAGCGACCCAGGTTTTGCCTCCCCAGGCCTTCGGCTCTCGTGCACCGCGATCGAAAGGCAAACCGACGCACATGTAAGATAATGCATGTTCTCTTCCGCAAAGTGCCTCACAAAAAGAGCCTTAATCTGCCCTGATAGCCGCTTTTCGGCATGTGCATCGACATGTCATTTTTGTCACTCTCAAGCCCGGAATTGTGGAGCAACCCATGTAGGATCATGGTAATGGTTTCGCTCGAGCCTTTGCTGCACGGAAGAAATCAACCCACAAAGTCATCAAGACAGGAAGAGGTCAAAGGCCAATTCCTCTTTTTATTTATGTCCTTGTGCCCTGGTGGTTCATTCCTTGTCCCCCGCGGTGAACCATCACCGGTCCCATTTCCCAGGCACATCCGCGCCAAGCCCCCTGAACGATCACACGATCCCCGGCAGCACCCTGTATTCTAATTCGTCCGGAGATTCACTCCAGCCCTCCCAGTCCTATCCATACGCGACATCCGTGGCAGTTTGTTTGCCTCCGCGATGCGATATTTTTGTGTGGACCATTCCGCGTCGTACCTACGATCGCCCAACGCGCTGGGGAAGCTCCTGTTCCAGATCGGTTCAATGTTTCACCACGTCTCTTCTCAAGCTACCGGCCTTGGATTACCGGGTACTTATCGAAATCGCCGCATTGACCTGCTCATAAGAGAAGGGACTTTGTGAGCACAGCTCACATTTTTGTAAGTTTTTTGTGAGGATCAGATCTTGTTTTAACTTGACATGCTCCCGGCCTTTCCTGTACCTTGTGTGCATACGTTTGAAAGTAGTCCGTATGTCCTCAGTCACCGACACCCCTTTTTGCGGGTGATCAAAGGTGAAGGGGGTTTTTTCTCGTTTGGACGCGTGTGTGCGTCCATGCATTAAGGGAGGAATGGCTATGCAGAGATACAGGGTTTGGTCGCTGGCCCTCGTGGTCGGCCTTATGGTTTCCCTGATGGCGGCTCCGGCCGGCGCGTGGGAATTCTCCATGACAGGGAATTACACAAGTGATTACTTGTACGTCACTCAAACAGGCACGGCCGGCTTTTTCGGTCACTACGACCTGGATAAATCCAGTCTTCAATATTATAGCTCCTACAACTTCTGGGGCGGCGATTTCGCGCAGGCGCTGGGCATAGTTTCCGGATCCGACGGAGGGTGGGACGGCATGTGGATGACCCTCGATCCTGAAATTCGGCTCAACCCCGCGGTCAGGATCCGGGGCCGGTACTATGTCGGTTCGTGGGACACTCCTGGTGCGAGCACGAGTTTGGGCTCGCTTGCGGCTTCCGAGTATTTTACGTACAGGTCACCCGGTGTGCAGAGATCCTTCTCCCCCGGTTACTGGAACCTCTTGTGGCTGACCGCACGGTTGCCCTGGGGCATCGTGGCAGTGGGCAAAAGGCCATCCACCTGGGGCACGGGCTTGGCCTGGAACGGTGAGGACAACCGGTCTTCCGAGTCCTTTGCCATTGTCACGGATTACGGTCCTTTCAGGATCGGGTTTTCCGAGTACCTCTCTCGTGCGGGTGACGAAGCTTATTATAACCCCAACATGGACAAGAACAACAAACGGTACTGGGATACGGCAATAAACATCACGTACCGCGCAGGGGCCTTGGACATGGGCGTGCAGGCTGACTATGTGTTTCGCCATCGGGGGCCTGAGAGAGGGGCGGTCAATTATGACACTAAGATCAGCAATACCTATAAATTCAGAGACCGGGCGGATTTTTACGGTGGCGTGTATGCGAAGTTTAACAACGGAAGGTTCTTCGCGAACTCTGAATTTGACTGGTACGACAGAATGGACAAGCAGCGAAATACCGCGCCCCTGAGGACCTTCGATTACAGGATCATGGGTGAACTGGGGGCCTATTGTGGGCCGGCCAAGTTGTCCGTCCTGTGTTCCTGGCATTCAGGCATGGACCGGCGGCACGGGTACACCAATAGCGTCCAGGGTTGTATAGCAGATCCGGTAAACGGTACTAACCCCCGGGTTCAGTCTTCGAGCACTTCGAACACCGGTCTGTATCGCCCGTACAGCTACATCATGGTGTATGGGTATGGATTGGGAAACAGCATCAACGCGGATACGGGCGAGGGTTATGTGCAGGACGCATTCTGCAAGGCTGCCCGCCTGGATTACGCGGTCGCGGCCAACCTGAATGTGTTCGGAACCTTTTTCCAGGCTAACAGGGTAGGAAACGGGTACGGCTGGGGATATCTGGCTCCGAACTATCCTAACAAGGACGGGAGCGTGATCGGCAAGTACAGAGGCAACACCAGCCTAGGAACTGTGGCGCCGACCATCCCTGACAACGACCTGGGTTGGGAGGTTGATACAGGATGGTGACTGGAAGCTCTTGGAGGGATTGACGCTCAGGACGACTTTCGGTTACTGGCAGCCGGGTAAGTGGTTCAATTTCGCTTGTGTTTCCAAGTTAGTGCCGAACTGGGACACTCCCACAGCGGCCAACTGGTTTGGAGCCTATCCTGATCGGGCCATCGATCCGGTCATGGCGCTCAACGTGCAGATACTCGCGGACTTCTAATCGTCCAAAGGCATCTGCCTGATTGCGAGATAGACAATGAGAGGAGGGCTTCGGCCCTTCTCTTTTTTGTTTCGAATCAACCTAGGAAAAGCGGAGTCGGGTCTTGTGCGTCACGCGCGTTCGCAAGACATAGCGTCGAGCGCTTCTGCTCTAACATTGACACCTGAGCCTCAATAGAGTACAACCAGTCAACTCGGCGCTAGCCGGTATAGGACCTGTTCGTCAACAAGGGGCCTTATCATTCATGGTCGTTCGCTGTTTCCAGTGCAATGGACTGCTCAGAGTAGACGAGAATAGCCTTCCCTTTGACCGCAGAGCCAAGGTGCGGTGCCCCCATTGCAAGAGCATCGGCCTGATGCCCGAGCAGCCTGCCGCGCACCTTGCGACAGGGGACCCCAATGCTGCTGCTCCGGGAGACGCAGACTATCCGGCTCTGCTTCCCGTGCAAGTGCCTCCTCCTCCCCCGCCGAAACCGCCGGATTGGAAGGAGGCTGCAATCCCGCACGATGCATTCAACAGCTTTCGGTATCCTGGAGACAGAAACGCCAAAGCATCCGAGAAGAAGCCCCCAACCGCGCCAAAGAAATGGGCGCTTGTTGCCTGGGTGGTCGTCTCAGTCGCGGTGGTCGCTTTTTTCGCGTTGCTGGTGAACCTCATTTTGCCAGGGCCTGCCGGAGTCAGCCCCGCGGTGTACACGGTTCCCTCTGGCCCGGCACCGCCTTCCGGAGTCACCGAAGAGAACATCGATAGCCACAGGAACTCCGCTGCTCCTAGCATTCAGGACAGACGATGAGGCCATTCTCGTTGACAACCGTTCAGAACGCGTGGGTGTGCAAATCCGAACATTGAGTCGCGGTACCAGGGCGGAATCCACCGAACACACTCTTGCCCCTTCCTCCATCGAGGAAAGGTGGAATTGATTTGCGGCCTTGATGACGCGGTCTTTTTCAGTCCAATAGACACATGCACGTAGTTCATGTCCGCTATTCTTTCGACGATGTGCGGTTCCTTTCGGTTCCTTTTGTGTCTTTGTGTGTCATGTCTTATCCTTTGCGCAGAATGCCTCTTCCGGTGTTGAGGCCAGCCAGTCCATCTGCAGGACGGATATCGTGATTTTCAAACGCGAAACCCAGGAACAGAGAGAAAGAGCGTTTGTCGCTCCGTACGCGATCCGCGCGGAAGACAGTCGCGGCCGAGTTCACGACGAACAGGAATGCCCGTATCGCACCGCGTTCCAGAGAGACCGTGATCAGAATCATCCACTCCAGGGCGTTTCGCAGGCTGGAGTACAAGACGCAGGTCTTTGCCTACTACGAGGGCGATCATTACCGAACCAGATTGACCCACACCCTCGAAGTCGCGCAGATCGCGCGGAGCGTGGCCCAGGACCTTGGCGCGAATGAAGAATTGACCCACGCGGTCGCGCTCGCGCACGACTTGGGGCATACCCCCTTCGGTCATGCTGGGGAAGAGGCCCTTCATGTGCTTATGAAGGACCACGGCGGGTTCGAGCACAATGCGCAGTCGTTGCGGGTGGTGGATTTGCTGGAAGCCCGTTATCCTGACTTTCCCGGGCTCAACCTCACGTATGAGACGCGCTGCGGCATCATCAGGCATTCCACCGTATACGATCAGGCCCCTGAGCGTGCGGTTCAGGAGTTCATGCAAACCCCGCATCCGTCTCTTGAGGCGCAGCTCGTCAGTCTGGCGGACGAAGTCGCTTACAACTGCCACGACATAGAGGATGGGCTGAGGTCGGGTTTCTTCGATGAAATGGACCTTTCTGAACTGGAGATCTGGAAAAACGCGGCCCAGCTCATTCGAGACAAACACCCGAACGTCGATCGAGACACGTTGCGGTATCAGTGTATTCGTGCGCTCATTGACATGTTTATTCGCGACCTCGTTGCCGCGACCGAAGAGTGCCTGTCAGGGAACAATTTCCAGTCTCCCGACGAGATCATGGATTCCGCATTACCGACAGCGAGGTTCTCCCCGAGGATGCAGGCTTGGAAAGCAGAGTTGAATCGCTTCTTGCACTCCCGTTTCTATACCCATCACAAAATCATGCGCATGCAGTACAAAGCCATGCGCCTGTTGACCGATTTGTTTCAGGAGTATGTGAGCAGGCCGTCCCAACTCCCGCCTGGCGTGCAGAAGAGACTTGCGGAAAACCAGGACCCGCCGGAACGTGTCGTGTGCGACTACATCGCGGGGATGACCGACAGATTTGCTCTTGACGAACACCGCAAGCTCTTCCTCCCTTACGAGTATTCATCTTAAGCGCCTGTTTTCCTGAGTTCGCGCACGTCCTTCGGCAGGACGCGGTGGGCCGGGCGAACCCTATCGGTCGAGAGGAAACCGCCAATGATGCGGTTCCCGATGGTCACCACATCCTACGGCACTGACAAAAAAGTGACGGGAGGAGTCCCCTGAACGCAGATTCCACCGCTCTCCGCCGTCCGCACCGAGACAGATCCGCAGCCTGCAACCTCCACCAGGTCATGTATGCAAGAGCGAATCAAGACAGAAGCTGAGCGATATCAGCAAGGAGGACGGCTATTTTCCGTCCAGTTCTCTTGCCAATGCCTGAGCGTCGGTCAGGGCCTGAGGTGTGTTGACATTTATGGCAAAGAGCAGACGAGGATCGAGATGGGTCAGGTCGTCTTCCGGCACCTCTCTGACCTTTACGTGCATGAGGAAATCGAGGATCTTCAGGTCACCTGCATCGAGCAACGCGCCGATGTGGGGCAGACAGCGCCGGGAATAGACAGCGTGGAGCGGTTCCAGTCCCCCGGCAAGTCTGGGAATCACCACGTCGTTGTCTTCGATGAGCGAAAGCATGTGCGCGATCGTCTTTCCCGAGAGAAACGGCATGTCGCATGCAACGAGGAACGCGTGATCCATCGTAGAGAGCGTCAACCCCGTGTAAAGTCCGCCAAGAGATCCCTGTCCTCGTCGCAGATCCTTAAACATAGGGAGGCCGAGAAACGCAAATTGGTCAGGCGTATTGGTGATCACGAGCACTTCGGGGAATAAAGGTGAAAGTGCATCAACGACGCGCTCCACTATGGTGAAACGGCCAACCTTGAGAAGGGCTTTGTTCAGTCCTCCCATGCGGCGGGAGGCCCCACCCGCAAGGAGAATGGCCGAAACCTGTGGGGAACCCTGGCTTTGAGAAACGCGTGGGGTAAGGGTCATGATCCGACCGTTTTCACGTTGGCCGACACGGGCCAACCTTCACTGCCGCGGCCAGAGGGTCCCTCATAAGCCGGACCGCGAGTATACTGAAACGCATTGAGAATGGACGTCCCTCTCAATAGCGATTCAGTATACATCGACCAAAAGGAAAATTATATGGTGGCGAAACATTGTCAGGGAAACCGCGTCATGGGATGGCCCGCTGTTGCAGCCATCTTCCACGGCGTTCGGCGCATCAAGGCTTTTGAGGTTGTGGCTCACCCTTTTTTCCGGGTGCCCCCTCGCCCTGGTCCTTGTCGGACTTGGACTGATCGCCTTTCTTCACTTCCCGCGACAAGGTGATCGCTCGCCGCTTCAAGCGTGGAAGGCCTTTGACAAGGTGATTGAGTTGCTTGGTGTATATGTTGAGACTCTTCTTGTAGTCCGCATATTTGTCCCGACAGGAACGGTCCGCGATAAACCGGTGAAGCGAATTTATCACCAGCCCTCTGAGGAGGATCAACTGCCTGTACTTGCCCAGTTGGTCCGCAATATCTTCATCGATGGATTGCAACGTCGGGTACCTTACCCTGCCGCACATGTCCATCATGCGCATGGCCAACTGGTCATGTTGACCGAGCACCTGTTTCATTTCCGAGATCTTCGTGTTGACGTCCTGAAGGAGTGACGCGAATCGCCGGTATTCCGACAGCTCCGTGACCGGCTGCTCGAACACCTTGAATTCGATCTTGTCCACCCATTCGGATTCGTCAAATGCGAGAAAACCGCCGGCTTTTACCCGGAACAGATAACCGGGGAGCAGATCCCTGTCCCGCACAAGCTCATCGACGGTCATGGTTCTTGGGGGTTCGGTCCCCTTCAGAGTGATCTCGAACACTCCGTCCCGTCCTTTTTCCACAGGCCCCTGAGCTTGCGCCCAA
The DNA here is from genome assembly GCA_963760985.1 of uncultured delta proteobacterium. Lineage (GTDB taxonomy): Bacteria > Desulfobacterota > Desulfomonilia > Desulfomonilales > Desulfomonilaceae > JACRDG01. The sequence continues at coordinate 109,089 of CAVXFM010000015.1, forward strand.
TTGGCGCCTGCAAGGACCGCAAGTGCCAACAGCGCACAACAGCCTATCCTGACGGTATTCTTCGTCATGACATCTTCTCCTTCCGGTCGCGGCCGGTGAGAACACACCTTCGGACGCACACATACGTGTAGTTACGGTTATCGATTATGATTATACAACATAACTAGCGAAGATGTCAACAAATGTTCGCCGGGCCAGATAGGCAGGCCTCTGTGGGCAGGGACATACCACGGCGAGCGCTCTCTAGGCCCCGTCGGGCAGACTCTTCCTCCGGCGCGCCTTGGCATCTCTCACCGCTGGGGAGCACACGTGAATGAGTTTTCACGTGTATGACAGGACAGCAGATGCGGGCTGCAGATCTCCTTGGCTGGGACTACGCAAGGCCGTCTCATGCCATTGCGTTTTCAAGCGTACAATACTGGCGGCAAACCTCTTTCGTTACGAACGGCCTGGCCTGACTGCGCTTCAGAAGCATGCCGCCGGCAGACCCAAGTCACTTACGTGATCGCGCATCGGTATCATTACTTCGCTCAAAAGCCCCACCATCTGAGATACGTAAACGCGAATCGGCATGAGCGGGCTCCTGGGGACAGGGAGACACAGCGCTCACGTTTGCGGTTGCGTGAGGGGTCTCGCGTTGTTGAGGTCAACTCTTCTCGGAATCCTTCTTTTCCGTACCTGGATCGGCAGTCGTGCTCTTGCATTTCGGACACTGAAGCATGGACTCGTCTTTCTTGCTCGTCAGCTTCACCATGAACGGAGAATCGCAATCCGGATTCGGGCAGGCCACGTTGACCGGCTGGTTCCACAAGGAATAATCGCACTGCGGGTAACGATTGCACGAGTAGAAAACCCTGCGCTTCTTGGTGCGTCGCTGAGCCAGTTCACCTTCGCCGCACTTGGGACACGTGAAACCCGTGGACAAAGGACGAGCCGTCTTACAGGCGGGATAGCGCGAGCATGAGAGAAACGGCCCTGTACGACCCGTTCTGATCACCATGGGCGCCTGGCATTCAGGGCACTTTTCGTCAGTGGGGACCGGCTCTGTGGTGGTCGCGGGTTCTTCCTCGATCTTCCTGGTGTAGCTGCACGCGGGATACGCGGAACACCCCATGAACAGGCCGTACCTGCCGGAACGAATCAACAGCCCTGCACCGCACGAAGGGCAAATTTCCCGTGTGGGGATGCCCTCTTTCTTGACGTTCTTCATGTTCTTCTTGGCCGCGGCCAGGTCTAACTCGAACGGCTGGTAAAACTGGGCGAGGGTTTCAGTCCACGATGCGGTACCCTCTTCGATCAGGTCCAGGGAGGATTCCATCTCCGCGGTAAACCGTGTGTTCACCAATTTGGGAAAGCTATCCACCAGGAGCTTGGCAATGATGCGGCCCAACAATGTCGGCCTGAACTTTTTGTCGCTCTGTTCCACGTATTTCCGCTTCTGAATGGTGGTCACTGTCTCCGCGTACGTGGACGGTCGGCCGATTCCCAGTTCTTCCAACTCCTTGATGAGAGAAGCCTCGTTAAACGCCGGGGGTGGCTGGGTGAAGCGTTGTCGGGGAACAAGAGCCTGTAAGGTGAGCGCATCGCCGGCTTTGAGCTGCGGCAGGCGTCGACCCGCGTCATCCGAGTCGTCTGCTTCTGTTTCGTTTTCTTTCCCTTCGGAATAGATTTTCAGAAACCCTTCAAACTTCATGATCGAACCAGACACCCGGAACAGAAGCGTGCCACACCGGATGTCAGCGGTGGTGAAATCAAACAGAGCCGGCGCAGACTGACTCGCCACAAAACGGTTCCATATGAGGGTATACAGCGCAAGCTGATCCTTCTCGAGGAAGCGGGCCACCTTTTCAGGGGGAAGGTCCATGGATGTGGGACGAATCGCTTCGTGCGCCTCTTGCGCGGTTTTTCTCCCCTTGTACACATGCGGTTTTGGCGGGAGATACTTTTCCCCGTATTTCGTGCCGATGTAACTCCGCACCGCGGCGATCGCTTCCGCGGCAATGCGCGGGGAGTCGGTCCTCATGTACGTGATGAGTCCCACTGACCCGTCGGAACCCAACTCGATCCCTTCGTAGAGTTGTTGTGCGACCCTCATGGTTTTCGTTCCGGGGAATCGGAGTTTTCTGGACCCGGCCTGCTGGAGGGTAGAAGTGATGAAGGGAGGAAGAGGCTTGCGGCTTCGTTCGCTCCGTTTGACTTCCGTCACTTCAAAGGGGTGGGATCGAGCCTTATTTGCCAGGGCCGTGGCAGTGAGCGCGTCCGGGATACTGACTTTCTGACCGCTGTCCTCGATCAGCTTGGCCTCAAACGGTGGAGGAGAATTCGTCTCCAAAACGGCAGTCAGGCTCCACCATTCGCGGGGGACAAACGAATCAATGGCATTTTGCCGATCCACAATGAGCCTCAGGGCTACCGATTGGACCCGGCCTGCGCTGAGACCGTATTGAACCTTGTCCCAGAGGAGCGGACTGAGCAGGTATCCGACGATGCGGTCCAGTATCCGTCTCGCTTGCTGAGCGTTATACCGTTTCTCGTCCAACCTCGATGGGTGCGCGACGGCCTCTTTGATGGTCTTTTCCGTCAACTCGTTGAAAAGGACCCGGAAAATTCTTTCCGGCGGTTTGTTCAGGGACTCGCTGAGATGCCACGCGATGGCCTCCCCTTCCCTATCAGGGTCTGTGGCCAGCAACACGGTGGAGGCCTTTTCCGCTGCAGCGTTGAGTTCCTTCACGATCTTTTCTTTTCCGTCAATGACCTGATACGCGGGAACAAACCCTTTGCTGACGTCTACTCCCAGTTCCTTCTGGGGCAGATCTTTGATGTGGCCTACCGAAGCTTTGACCTCGTATCCGGGACCGAGATATTTCTTTATGGTTTTGGCTTTGGCCGGTGATTCAACCACTACCAGAGCTTTATCCATGAATCATTTTCCTTCCTTATACGGCAATTCGCTGACCTAGACACAATGAACGTAAGAGAAGACGCTTGGGCAGACGCACCATCCTGCCGAGTGGTGCCTGCAGCACACGGTGAAGATACGCACTCTCTGCTGCGTCATGACAAAGCCTCGCGGCGAATGGAGATCATTGTTCACGCGCTGCAATACCGCGTCAGCTCATTCTCGTCGCTGTCTATCGCGCATCTCCGAGAAATTGGAACACGTGCCTTCGCAAGACTGTTCAAGAAATGTAGCGACATCGCACAAATGTCAAGTACGGCTCGAAACCTCTTCGATAATTCGCGAGAACATCTTCCCGGGATGCTGACGCACCATGCCGTTCAATTCCAGCTCCAGGAGTACTCCGGACAACGTTCCCGCGTCCATCTTTAACGCGTCACAGAGGAGATCGATGTGCACCGGGTCCGGGTCCAACACCTCAAGCACCGTCTGCCCCGTCTTGCTCAGATCGTGCCTCGGCTCCTGTTTGTCGAACAGGGACGATTGCACTGGTGGTTTGAACGGTTCGAACAGGGCGCTCAACACGTCCTGCGCGGATTCCACCAGACCTGCCCCCTGCTTGAGCAACAGGTGCGGCCCCGCGGAACGCGGGTTCACCACGTTACCCGGCACGGCAAAGACCTCTCGGTTCTGTTCCGCCGCATGGTTTGCCGTTATCAGTGAGCCGCTGGTACGGCCTGCTTCCACGACCACCACACCTTTTACAAGCCCGGACACGATCCTGTTTCTCCGGTAGAAATTGGTGGCCAGCGGCGGCACTCCCGGTCGGAACTCGCTGACTACCGCTCCTGAATCGACCATTTGTTCCATAAGCTCGCGGTGTTCGCGCGGATACGTCACATCGATCCCGCAACCTACCACCCCGATTGTTCGGCCTGCATGTTTCAGCGCGGCCCGGTGGGAGGCAGCGTCGATGCCCCTGGCAAGACCGCTCACCACGGTGACGCCTGCCAGGACGAAATCCCGCGTAAGGGCTTCCGCCATCGTGATCCCGTAATGCGTGGGATTGCGGGTACCCACCATGGCCACGGCTCTGCTGTCCTCAGGCACGAGGGTGCCGCGCACGAACAACAACGCGGGGGGATCGTAGATTTCCTGCAAATTCGACGGATAGTCAGGGTCCCACCGGGTGATCAGCCTGACCCCAAGACGGTCCAGGGTTTCCATGTCCCTGAGAATGTCGTCGCGAGGAATCACGTAATCTGCAATGGTGCGCGCCAGTTTTTCACTCAGACCCGTGACCCTCCGGATCTGCGGGAAGTCGGCCTGCAGGGCAGCCTTCGGGCTCTTGAACCCCTCATACAGTCGGGCAATAGTCAAAGGCCCTACCCGAGGAATCCTCTCCAGCGCCAGCCATTGGAAAAGCGGAGAATTATCGGACAGATTGCGAGCTGACATAGAGATCGATCTTGGAGCTTCAGACGTGAGGTGCCTGCTGCCTTTTCCCCATCATGACGACAATTGTGCTCACGACTTCCTCGCACAATCGTCTCGGACCAGCTTGCCGGCCTCCAGGAGTCTCACCTATTAAGCTTTCTCTTGGCAACATGCGCCGAAAGTCATCGGAACCGGCGCCATTGCGTCCAGTTTTCGAAAACGCATTGCGTGACGCAGCCCGGGAATACTCACCGTTTCGTTTTTACCACAAACCGTCGCAAAATTGGGCATGACAAGGCGCGCGAAAGGGAGGAACAGGGTCCCCCGTATTCCCGATTGTAGTCACTCTCAGGAATCTTGGCCGAATCGCCCGGCACTGCAGGGCAGGCCAACAGCGGCACCCAGCCACCAGTGAATAAGTCGTATTTCCAGGCCGCGGGTCCAGGAACGTGGGCAGCGTAGAGCACCGATGAACGCCTGTCAATACCTTTCAGATGATGTGCGCGGAGCACGGAAATCCGCCGCGACACTTGCTTCGTACACGCCCGGTCCGCGGGAGAAAGGGATTTCACACGTGTACATGCCGATTTGCTTCTGCATGTGCCACTTGGTGCAGGCGGGGAATCTCCATCGCTACGGACAGCGCAAAGCCGTCGAATCTTCGTTCAGGGGTCCTGTAATGAGTTTGCTTACGTCACTCTCAGGGCATCTACGATAGCCAGCCGAGCTGCGCCCCAGGCAGGCAACAATCCTCCGAGAAAGCCCATGATAAGGGCAAAACCAAGCGTGTATAAGGCAATGGACGGGGTCAGCGTAAATCCGAAGGCCAGCTCGGAAAAGGACTGCCAGTTCATGGTGGAGATGGTGATGAGCTGAAGGCTGGAAGCCGCTGCCATGCCCCCCACTCCACCGATGAGCCCCAGCAGAAGCGATTCGGTAATGAACGCGATCAGTATGTCTTCTTTCCCGAAACCCAGAGCGCGCAAGGTCCCGATTTCCTGGGTGCGGTTGGCTACGGCTGTGTACATGGTGACCATGGCCCCCAGTACCGCGCCGACACTAAAGAATAGGGTGAGAGCAAGTCCGAGTATCCGAATAAACTTGGACATCATCTCCGATTGCTCCCGATAAAAACTGATTTCCCGCTTTACCTGAACGGCCAGACGGGGATCGCTCTCAAGTCGTTTCTTCAGTTGTGCGAACGCCTGTGAACCGGGTACCTTCAGCACCACAATGGAAAAATCATTCCGGCGAAACGCACCCATGAGCTGATTCACGTCCCCCCACACCTCTGAATCAAACGCAGTCCCGCGCCGCGTCAAAGATCCCCACCACAGGCCAATCCGCAAGAGCGAAATGCAACGTTCCGCCAGGCGATGCACCGGTAATTCTTTCCGCGATGCTTTTGCCCGCGATAACCTCCCGGGAACCGGGCCTGGGATATCGGCCGGCAAGGAGTTTCACCTGCGGTCGGAGCGCCATCGAATGCGGGCCTACTCCTCTCACCACCACGTTCGTCGGCTTCTCGGTACCTTTCTTCTTGAGAGTCACGAGGACCAGCGCCTCTTTGGCTGCGATCGGGTCACCTCGAGGGTCTCGGGCCACTTCAGGCTGCACCTCGGCTATCGCGCCGGAATCTCTCGAAACTGCGCTGGAGACTTCCGTTTCTGCCGCGGCCCTGAGGATGATGGCATTGTCAGGCGATCCCGTGTCCACGAGTGTCTGCTCCAGCCCTTGGGCCAGCATCAGCACTGCGGCAAAAACAAAGGCCACCAAAGCCATGCCTCCCGCAGTCAGTGCGGTGGTGAACTTGCGCGTGAGAAGGTTTCCCACGCTGTAGCTTAACGGTATTGCCATACTTCGTGTTGCTGCTTCCAAGCGAACCGGAAGACCGGGCTAATGGTAAATGAGAAATACGCCTGTCACCATGACAGCTCCGCCGAGTAATCGGTACCGGATGTTCTCCTCTTGAAACCACCACCATCCCATGAGCACGCCGAATACCAGGCTCAGTCTCTTCACTGCGATCATACAAGCCACCGGCGCCTGGCTGAGCGAGACGAAATGTGTGGCCTCAGCTCCGGCCATCAACGCGCCGCCCAACACAAAAAAACCAAGAGCAGGAGCGCTTATGTCCACCCTGACCGCAGATGCGTTCCTGCGGATGGCCGCGATCAGCGCAAAAATGAGCACAAGCCCCACCAGCAAGACCATGCCGAAGGGAATCGCGCCGTACAGTATGACACCTTTCTTGCCCAAGGCCGAGGTGACCGACCAAATGACCGCGACCAACAACATGCGGCGCGAACCCGGATCGGAGACAAGAGCCAGAATGGGCGCCAGAAAATTCTTGCGCGCCAGATCTCCGTTGAGGATGTACGCTCCGAGGGTAACCAGGGCAATGCCACACACCTCGGAGGGACAAACGCCCTCACCGAGGAGCACAGCGGAGGTGAGTATGGTCAAGGCAGGCGTAAACGCAAGCAACGGTACAGTAAGCGATAAGGGAGCCATGCGAATCGCGGAGAGAAACAAATAATACGCAAGCACTTCCAACGGCACTGCCACGGCCAACAGACCGAGCAAATCCATGGTAACGGGCTTGGGATGTTGAGCCAAAAACACAGGCGCGAGAAAAATGGCAGCGATTCCCGGGAGGTACGGTTCCTGTTACCCATTCGTCATTGGTTTCCATGATGCGCTTGGAGATTGAATCGCAACAAGCAGTCAAGAAGGCGCATCCCAAAGCTATAAAAAACCAGGTCATGATATCCCGCGATCGTCTCAGGTTCCTGTGGTCTTGCTCAGCCTCCGGCTATCTTTCGCCCTAACGTCCACGGTCTACAAAGATAATTCTCACCTCGACCCCGGGGCACGAACGAATCTCCAATCGACCGCGGAGTTGTGATTCAGCCAGGTTCGTGATCAATCTCAACCCCAAAGATTGCGATTTCCGGAAATCCAGTTGCTCGGGGAGCCCTTGCCCGTTGTCCGCGACCAGTAAGGTGTATTCGTTCTCCTGGTTGCGAGAAAGACCCACCCGAATTTCCCCTTTGCTCCCGCGTGGAAACGCGTGCTTCAGGCAATTGGATACCAGTTCGTTCACAATCAAACCGCAGGGAATTGCCGTCCCCACCCTCAAGAGGACAGGTTCGGCGTCAACTCTCAGGGTGACGGTCTCGGAAGCCTCGGTATACGACCGAAGCAGGGTATTGGTGAGGTTCCTTAGATAGCCGGCAAAGTCTATTCTCGCAAGATCCTCGGAGTGATACAACTGTTCGTGAATGAGCGCCATTGACCTGATGCGGTTCTGGCTGTCGTTGAGCACTGCCGCCATCTTTTCCTCGCCGATGTGTCTGCTCTGAAGCGCGATGAGACTCGATATGATCTGAAGGTTGTTTCTTCACACGATGGTGAATCTCCTGAAGGAGGACTTCTTTCTCTCCCAAGGATTCTTTGAGCCGTTCCTCTGCACGCGTGCGTTCGGCAATCTCCAGCAACAGCCTTTCGGTCAATTCTTTCAGCTTCGCGGTGCGCTCCTGGACGCGACGCTCCAATTCGTCATGCGCTCGTCGGAGTTCCTCTTCCGCACGTTTGCGCTCCGTGATGTCGCGGGTGATTGACAGGAACGACCGTGTACCAGTGGTCACAAGCGGAGCGACCGTCAGTTCTACCGGGATCTCGGTGCCGTCGGCACGCACCACGAGCGTTTCGAAAGGGGACTCAATCTCCAAGGTGGATACCGAAAGATCCGAAGCCCCCGCCTCGTGGTGTGGTCGCAAGTTGGTTGTTTTCATGCAGACCAGATCTGCGCGGTGAGTAACCTGTCATTTGGCAGGCCGCTTTATTTGCGTCCAATATGTCTCTGTGGTCATTTTCGAGTATGATTGCGTCGCTTGCCTGGTCAAAAAGAGTCCGATAGCGGAGTTCGCTTTCTCGCAAAGCACGAAGCGCATTCTCCCGGTCGCTCGCGTCCCTGTAGGTGGCGAGCACCACCGTCCTGTCATCCCAGGGGATCAAAGTGGCGGTCAAGTCCATGGGGATGACGGACCCGTCAGAGCGAAGGATCTTTTGCGCGGGGAATACAGCTCCATGCACACTAAACATGTCCGCATCATCCTGAGCCGAGGCTTTGCCTTCCGGGGGATGAAGGATGGAGAAATGTTTCCCCAGCACGTCTTCGACCCGGTATCCGAGCACGGTCACCAGGGCATTGTTGACCTTGACGATCTCTCCCGTGTCCACCTCTATGATCAGCAGCACGTCCAGGGAGTTGAGGAAGATATCCGCGAATTTCTGCTCGGATCGCCGCAGAGCCTCTGTGGGGGACTCGTTTTCGGCCTTCTGAGCTACCTGCCCGCCAAGCGATGGGCAGGACTCGTCAGTCCCTGCAGTCGCTTCCGGCTGAGGCCTTTCCGGGGGTTTCATGAACGCCTCCTCAAGCGAGACTTCCACTCGTACGCGTCACAAGTCATAACACTATTGTAGCAAAAAAACCGCGATCAAATGTGGGGCCTTTGATTTTTCGCCTCGGTCGAGGTGCATGGGCATACTTGCGGCATGGGGACCCACGGTCGGACGTGGCGAGAAGAGGGCCAAGGGGGGACTGCAAGGGATTATGGAGCCCTAAAAAGGCCATGCAAGAAACAAAAAAGGACCGGGCCTCTCGGCCCAAGTCCTTATGATCACTGGTAGCGGGGGGAGGATTTGAACCTCCGACCTTTGGGTTATGAGCCCAACGAGCTACCTGGCTGCTCCACCCCGCGTCATCCGTTCAACATAACAGCCCAGCCCCCCCCTGTCAAGCCCGCGTTCACCATGAGGCGAAATCCACAGCCCGTTTTGCGCGCAACTCAGCATGAGCATTGACGTTCAGCGGCCAGTTACAGAGAATCTCGCCGAGGTCCCCTTCCCTCATCGCAGGGAGCGCCGTGAGGCAGCCCGGGGCAAGTGGTAGCCTGTGGTCGCTCCGGCATGATACACTGATTCTCCGACCTGTTCGTGCACCGAATCTGATGAGGTTTCGCCCTTTGATCGGCCGCATTCTCCTGATTGTTTCCGTGGGCTTGGCCGCGGTCATCGCATTGACGACCCGTTTTGTGAACGAAGATCTTTTTGGCGGGTTGGCTGCGGGACGGGATATCTGTCATGGCTTGCTCTTCGCGGGGGACCACTGGTCGTTCACGGCTCCAGGAAAGATCTGGGTCAATCAGGCGTGGCTGAGTCACTTGCTGTTGTACGTATCCTACGATCAGCTCGGGCCGTTTGGGCCCGTGTGCCTGAAGGTCGCCCTTTTCGGGGGATGTCTGGCGATTGTCCTGTTCCGGTGCCGCTCTTTGGGCGCGTCCACAGGGGTCTCGCTTATCGCACTGCTCGCGGGGATCCTCGCGGTGGGGCCGTTTGTGGGGTTGAGGCAAGAGAACTTCGGTCTCTTCTTTTTCATGCTTTTCTCCGCATTCCTGACCACCCGCAGATTTTCCCGGGTTTTCCGCGATGGGGGGCTTCTCGTGGTGATGGCCCTCTGGTCCAATTTCCACGGCTCTTTCATGCTGGGCCTCGCGCTGGTCTTCGCAAGGGCCGGCCTCGTCACCCTCAGGAAGCTGGTGACACGGACAGAGCGCGAAGCGGATTCTTCGTGGAAGGACGCGGCAGAATGGTGGTTCCTCGCGGGAGCCAGCGTGGTCGTCGCCGCAACGGCCAATCCTTATGGCACCGCTAATGTCTTGATGCCCTTCAGGCAACTGGGTACAGCCACCGTCACGGAGCATTCGGCCGACTGGCTTCCCTTGCTGCGGTTTCAACAGGTCGACCAAGGTCTGTTCGCGGGAGGAAGCGCGTGGCTGTATTTGGCCTTTGTGGCGCTCATATTCTTGGTTCTTGCTGCCCTGCTCGTGAAGACACGGAAACGGTCAGAGACAATCCTCGCTCCGTGTTCTCCTCCGAACGCTGATTGGCTCATGGAGGTAGGAATTGCGGTCGTGAGTGTGGCCCTCGCGTTCCGTTTCGGTCGGTTCGTCTTGTTTTCGGCTCTGTCGCTTGTTCCTTGTGCAGCGCTGTTCCTGCAATCCCTCGTGACGCACCTCACGCAAGATGACCTTCGCGCTCAACGCTCGGGGCGAAGGGAAAGGATTCTGTCCGTGGCCGCGGGATTTGCCCTTTTCAGCGTGATGGCCTTTCTCTGTTGGCGGGTGGCAATGGTTCCCTATCTGCCGGGAAATCCCTGCCGCCCTGCGCGGCCGGTGATGCGGGAACTCATGAGCTTCGATTCCTTTTCGCGGCCCCTTGCGGAATTCATGAAACAAAACCGGCTCGAAGATCGGGTGCTGAGCGGGTGGTCCTTATCCCCTTACCTCATGTGGCGAGTGCCGGAGATCCGCCTCTTTATGGACACCCGCGACCAATCGTACTATCCCGCGGATGTGGTAAGAGACTATTTCACGATCATGGGGATACTGCCTGCACCGGACACGGAAGCACTGAAGCTGCTCGACCGATACGCAGTGTCCACCATAGCGCTCAGCACGGGCCCCATCGACTTCGAGCTGGCCACCAAGTTGATGCAATCCAAGAGGTGGGCCTGCGTGTACACCGACCCGTATGCCATCTTGCTGGTGCGATCCGATGCGCCACGATTCCGGACCATGCTCAAGAAAGCGGACCTCGACGGACTTCGGTTTCCCGATGCAATTACCCGGACGCTCAGCGAGGCTACGCTTTCGCATTTTCTCCTGGACAGGATTCGTCCTGAACTGGTGACCGCGCTCAAAGACGACGCGCGACAAGCTCCGTGGCCCGACTACTACGCGCTCATCTGTTGGGGCTCGGACGATCCACGAAAATGCTTCATGCCCGCGACCACTGGCTTCCTCGTGTCCGAAGCCCAGCGCCTGTCACAGATCAGCCCTTTCTTTTCCAACGGCGCGGAGCAGATAACCGATAGTCTCACAAGGCTTTACGAGATTCTTGAGCAAAACGCGCTGCGTTGCGGGAATCCCGTGTTCGCGAATACGTTCCACGCGCTGAAGCGGTCATCACAGGCACGATACGAGCAGATCCGCCACTATTACCTGGGAGCAATCTTCTGAAATGTCGTTTTTTCGCTTGCATTCTCAGCCTGAACGGTTAAAAATATTCGTTTAACTCGCACATCCCTGCTCTCGGGTCGTCCTTTCGGGGGCGTCGGACGGGATGGAGGAAAAACCCGAAAAGGAGAAAAAGCTTTGTCCCTTGTTACCATGAAACAATTGCTCGAGGCCGGCGTCCACTTCGGCCATCAGACGCGTCGCTGGAACCCCAAGATGAAGCAATACATCTTTGGCGCACGCAACGGCATCTACATCATCGACCTTCAAAAGACCGTGAGACTCTTCAAAAGGGCTTACACCTTTGTGCAAGACTCTGTGGCTGCTGGCGGGTACGTCCTGTTCGTGGGCACAAAGAAACAGGCTCAGGACGCGATCTATGAAGAAGCAGGGCGCTGTGGACAATATTTCGTCAATCAGCGTTGGCTCGGCGGGATGCTCACCAATTTCTCGACCATCAAGCAGAGCATTGAACGACTCAACCAAATTACCACCATTCTCGACGCGCCTCAGGAAACGAATTACACCAAAAAGGAACTGGTGAATCTCTCCAGACTGCACGAGAAGCTCAACAAGAACCTTTCCGGTATCCGGGAAATGCGCAAACCCCCGTCAGCCCTTTTTGTGGTGGACCCGAAGAAAGAGAATATCGCAGTACAAGAGGCCAACAAGCTTCATATACCCATAGTGGCCATAGTCGACACCAACTGTGACCCGGATGAGATCCAGTACGTAATCCCCGGCAACGACGATGCGATTCGCGCAATTCGCCTTTTCTCGTCCAAGATTGCTGATGCGTGCCTTGACGGCAGGGCCATGTACCAGGCTTCCTTGAAGGAAGACAAGGGCAGCGATGAGGGCGGACCATGGATAGAGCATCGCTCTGAAGGCGTGGCGGAAGACAAGCCAGCTGTTCCGGAAGAGATACGCGCGGCAGCTTCCAACGAAACCGAACCCGCGGGAGCGCCCCCGGTGGAGAGCGGGGAAGTAAAAGAAGAATCTAATCCTGACTGATTCTTATCCGCGCGGTGGAAGACTCCGAAACACGCGACACTGCCAGGAATAAGAACACTGTCGATCTTTCGGGCAGCGGAAAAGGCGACGAAAGGAGAGGGCCTTGCATGAAAGCATGCAAGCCTCAGTGCCGATTCCGGCCCGAAACTGATCGTTGAATCCGCCCATAGGAGACAACTGATGGCAATAACGGCACAAATGGTAAAAGAGCTCAGAGAGAAGACCGGTCTGGGAATGATGGATTGTAAGAACGCGCTCGTAGAGACTGACGGCAACCTGGAAAATGCAGTCGATTACCTGCGAAAGAAAGGCGCTCTTAAGGCAGCGAAGCGAGAAGGCCGCGCCACATCCGAAGGTCGAATCGGTTCGTACATCCACATGAACGGGAAGATAGGCGTCCTGTTGGAACTCAATTGCGAAAGCGACTTTGTCGCGAAGACCGATCAATTCGCGGAGGTGGTCAAGGACCTCTGCATGCAGGTCGCCGCGTCTGCTCCGCTGTGGATCGCACCCGAGGATGTGCCCGAGGACGTGATCGCCAAAGAAAAAGACATCTACATGAGCCAGGCAAAAGAAGCCGGAAAACCGGAGAAGATCTTGGAAAAGATCGCGGAGGGCAAGCTCAACAAATTCTATGAGGACATGTGCCTCCTGGAACAGAAGTTTGTCAAAGACACGGACAAGACCGTGCGCGAAATGATCAAAGAAAAGATCGCCCAGCTTGGCGAGAATATCACTGTCGGAAGGTTTACGCGATTCCAATTGGGACAAACTCAGTAAGCACATGAGCCATTCGCAGGCATACTCACGAGCCATATTGAAGATATCCGGAGAAGCCTTGGCCGGCGATCAGGGATTCGGCCTTGATCGGGCCAAGACTCACTGGATAGCACAGCAAATCGGTGCGTGCCGACGCGACGGTCGCGAACTGGGCGTGGTAGTTGGCGGCGGCAACATCATGCGCGGCGTAAATTCTCAGAGTTTGGGAGGTACCTGCCATGGTGGGCGATCAGATGGGCATGATCGCCACCGTGCTCAACGCGATGACCCTTCGCTGGGCTCTGGAAGGTCTGGGGCTGCCTGCCCGAGTGCTCAGTGCGTTTCCTGTGGGGACCTTTGTGGAAGTGTTCGACCGAGAAAAGGCGCTCGCATATCTCAAGGCCGGTTCCATACTCATTTTTGCCGGCGGAACGGGAAATCCGTGTTTTACTACCGATTCCGCGGCAGCGCTCAGGGCAGTCGAGATAGATGCAGATGTCATGATCAAGGCGACACAGGTCCGTGGTGTGTTTGACAAGGACCCCCGAAGAAATCCGGATGCGGTGTTTTTTCCCACCATTAGCCCGCAGGAAGTGCTGGCAAAGGGCCTTGGCGTGATGGACGCGACGAGCGTGGAGATTCTCGGCAGGAAGAAGATTCCGGTAATTGTACTGAATCTCCATGAGGACGGCAACCTTGCCATGGCCCTGGCAGGAGAAAAGATCGGAACACTCATAGCCTGACACCCAGCGGCTCAGATGAGCAAGTCCCCGGGAGCAGCCGGCCTTGAAGCAGGATGGGGCTTGCGCACGCAGAGTTTTTCAGGGTAACGCGGTTGCTTCTTTGCGCGCGTATTCCCCAGAAAGTCCCACAGGTTTTCATTCCTTGTTGGGCCTTTTTCGTCATGGGATTCGGTACGGCAGCCAAGCGGCGCGGGGACACACCCCCTAGAGACCTCACCGTCCCTGACCCCAAGTTCACACATGCGAGAGGGAGCCATGATTGACGACCTTCACAAAGATATGAAAGCAGGTATGGAGAAATCCGTTGAATCCATGCGCCGGGACCTCCGACGAATCCGCACGGGTAGGGCTTCATTGGCGCTCCTGGACGGACTTATGGTGGACTATTACGGGGTGGCCACGCCGATAAACCAGTTGGCCACGTTGTCCATTCCCGAAGCCAGACAGATTGTCATTCAGCCGTGGGACTCCAAAGCTGTGCCCGATATTGAAAAGGCCATTCTGAAATCCGAACTGGGTCTGACCCCGTCCAATGATGGCAAGATCGTGAGGATCGTGCTTCCTCCCCTCACTGCGGAGCGGCGCAAGGAATTGGTAAAAGTGGTCAAGAAAATCGCGGAAGAATACAAGGTGCAGATCCGCAACCACCGTCGCGACGCGAATGAAATGCTCAAGGACTTGAAAAAGGAAAAGGAAATTTCTGAAGACGACATGCATAAGGGTCAGGAATTGGTGCAAAAGAGCACCGATGATTTTATTGCTAAAGTCGACAAGATTTTGGGAGAAAAAGAGGCTGAAATCATGGAGATTTGACGCGGCAGATTCTTCCTTCGACTCTCCTTGGTGAGCACGAGGAATTGTAAATGTCCGCGGTCTTTGCCATACTTGCTGCCAGGGGCTTGGCGTGTAACCGTGATACCCAGTCAAAGTCGTGCTTCGAGCACCCTGCTCACCGACGTCTCGGTTCCATCGAGAGGCTCCTGGGAGTCTGGCATACTCAAAGCTTTTCCGTCACGACTTTGCGCGAGGTCGGCTGAGCCCACGGCATTGACCCTGACCAGCGGGAAAATCCGACGGAACGCGGGATCTCAAGACAGCCTCCCGAATCTTCTCGGCTTTCATTCAGGAGAATTTGTTGGACTCATCTTCAGCGCGCCAGTCTGGTTGGCCCGATCACGTTGCGATCATCATGGACGGCAACGGCAGGTGGGCTCGCCGACGTTTCTTGCCACGACTGGAAGGTCATCGCCAGGGAGCAAAAACGGTCAGGCGGACCGTGGAGTTTTGTCGACGTCAAGGCATACATTTCCTGACCTTGTATGCCTTCTCCACCGAGAATTGGCAGCGCCCTTCCACCGAAGTGTCCGGCCTGATGCGCCTGCTTTCGCAGTTCCTCGACTCGGAACTGGACGATCTCCAGAAGAACGATATTCGGTTCAGGACCATAGGAGATGTGAGCAGGCTTCCCGATTCCCTCAGGCGCAAGATTGACGCAGGAATAGAAAAAACCAGGGGAAACAAAGCGTTGCTTCTCAGTGTGGCGCTGTCATACGGCGGCAGGCAGGAGATTGTCAACGCGGCAGTGCAGATCTCCCGTGCGGTAAAGGCCGGAACCCTTGACGAAGCCTCGATCACCGAGAGGCTTTTTGAGACATTCCTCCACACGCACGGCGCACCTGATCCGGATCTCCTGATTCGTACAGGAGGCGAGACCCGGATAAGTAATTTTCTCCTCTGGCAATGCGCGTATGCGGAACTGTACTTCACTCCCGTGCTCTGGCCCGACTTCGGTGATGATGACTTCCTTGAGGCAGTGGAGGAATATCAGTCTCGGCAACGGAGATTCGGGATGATCTCGGACCAGATCGAAGCTGGGGAGGGGGCGTATTAATGCTTGCCAGTCGGGTGGCTACCGCGGCGGTATTGATAGCAATTCTGCTTCCTGCTCTTCTCTTTGGCGGAGTTGAAGCAATTGCGTTGGTGGTGACTTTTTTTTCCGCAGTAGCTGTCTGGGAGCTTTCCGACAATCTTCCGGCACTCAAGCCTTTGCCTAACCGCGTGTTGACCTTGTGTCTCGGAGCCTTGGTATTGGCAGCCTTTTACGGGCTTTCCGAGAAGGCCTTGTTTGCCGTGGTGGTGTGGCTCCCGCTCGCGGTCATGGTCCTTCATCTCTTCCTGTACAATCGGATAGAAAACACCGTTGAATCCGTCGCTTATATGATATTCGTGCTGGCGTACGCGGTGGTATCGCTGTGCCATGCGATCCTCCTGGGCAGGCTTGATCCGTCCAACGTGTGGGTTCTCTTTAGCCTGGTGGTGGTGTGTCTGTCTGATGCGGGCGCGTATTTTGCCGGCAGGTACTACGGGAAGCGACGGTTCAGCGCGCGCGTGAGTCCTTCCAAGACCGTAGAAGGACTGGCCGGCGGATTGGTCGCGGGAATCCTCGGGATGGTCGTCATGAAGATCGTTGCCCCGTGGTTACCGCGTTTTGCGATTCTTTTGCCACTTGCGTTGTTACTGGTAGTGGCGGACGTTTTGGGCGACCTGTGCGCATCTGCGCTCAAGCGAAGACTCGGTATAAAGGATTTCGGCGGGCTGCTTCCCGGTCACGGTGGAGTGCTGGATCGGGCTGACGGTCTTATCCTCGCGTTTCCTGTAGCGTACCACTTTCTCTCACTCAGCGGAATTGTCCTCCCATCATGAAAAGTATTTCCATACTCGGCTCTACTGGCTCTATCGGCGAACAGTCCCTCGAAATTGTCCGATTGCATCCTGACCGGTTCACGGTTGCCGCTCTGGCGGCCGGCTCCAATGTGGATTTGATCGAACGCCAGACGAGGGAGTTCCATCCTTCCGTGGTATCGGTAGCTGACGAGCGAGCGGCGCAGCGCTTGAAGCAACAGTTGAGGGACCTGTCCCGGCCGCCGAAGATCGTCTTTGCGGCAGAAGGCCTTGAAATGGCTGCCACTATCGCGGACGCAAGCCTCGTGGTGGTCGGTCTCCCGGGGAGTGCAGGTCTTGTTCCCACTTTTTCCGCGGTACATGCAGGAAAGGATGTGGCGTTGGCCACCAAAGAGGTTCTGGTCATGGCCGGAAGCCTCTTCATGGAGACGGTGCAGCGCACGCGCGTGAAGCTGTTGCCGGTGGATTCCGAGCAGTCAGCTATCTTTCAGTGCTTGGAGGGTAACGAGGGCGCGGAGGTCAGGCGAATCCTGCTGACAGCCTCGGGCGGGCCTTTTCGGGACATGCCCGCGTCGGAGATGAGCAAGGTCACCCGGAAACAGGCCTTGGACCATCCGCGTTGGAAGATGGGGCCCAAAGTCACCATCGACTCCGCGACCCTGATGAACAAGGGATTTGAAGTCATCGAAGCCCGCTGGCTGTTCGATGTGCCCGCGTCCTGTATTGAAGTGGTGATTCACCCGCAAAGCATCGTGCATTCCATGGTGGAATTCGCTGACGGTTCCATTCTCGCACAGCTTGGGGCCACAGACATGCGGATTCCCATCAGCTACGCAATGGCGTTCCCTGAACGGATCGCCTCGGGCACGGAACCGGTGAGTTTTCCGGTTTTGGGCTCTCTCACTTTTCAGGAACCGGATTTTCAGCGCTTCCCTCTGTTGCGCGCCGCGTCGGAAGTACTCAAGCACGGGGGGACCGCACAATCCATCACCCTGAACGCGGCTGACGAGGTGGCGGTAGAATTGTTCCTTTCTGACCGGATACCCTTCGACGATGTGCCCCGCATCGTGCTGGATGCCCTGGAAACCATCCAACCAGCGAACACCTCGACCCTGTCAGACATCGTGCAATTTCACGAACATGTGGTAGCCGAGGTCCGAGGTCGCTGGGGAAGATGAGCTGCCGGTTTGCGCCCGACCTCCCTGCACCTTCCGCGGTATTGAACCATTCGCTCAGCACTGGTGCCCACCGCTTTGGCACCGAACGCGTACGCTTTTTTCACCGAAACACTTGATTTTGAGCTCATTCGCCGATAAGAACCCACAGGAATTGATCTCGGTCCTGATGGAGGGCAGCAGTGACATGATGGTGAAGAAGCTCGCGCTTACGATTCTCGCCGGTCTTCTGGTGGTCTGTGCGGTTCCGCCTCCCGCGTGGTCGCAGGTGACGATATTGGAATTCGCTTGTCCCGTGTGCGGGTACCGGCGGCAATTTATCCAGGGCTCAAGCCCTGAGGATCGTGCGAGAAATGTGCAGCACATTATTGTGGTCTGCGAACGATCAAAACAGATACGGAACATCACTATTCCGCTCGACCCCGAACAATCCGTCAAGGACGAGCCGCTGCTGGCCCGCCAGTTTGGAAAAGGCCGCTCTGACCTGCTCGGAATACGGCTCCCCCGGTTTCTGGTTCCTGGTAACACCTGCCCGTTGTTTCCGATCTCCGCGTACCTGGAAAGCGGCGTCTGCCCCGTGCATGGGAGCGAGGGATTACGGTACTCGGTGGTAGCGCAGTATTAGACCGGCACGCGTCCCAGCAAATCCCCAGGGATGACTTGTCGGCAATGTTCTTTTCTGCAAGAATAGCGACCTGAGCTTTCTCCGCTGTCCTGCTGCGGCCAAGACTGCGGGAACGCCTGAAAATGGTAAGGTAGGATCATGAAGATCTTTTTCTGTGGCGAAACCTTTCGTACTGCCCCGGCAATGCTGAGAAAAATCCTCCCGGACGATGAGATAATCACCGCACCAGACCCTGAGGTCCCACAGCGCGGCCTTGCGGTGGACGTCATTATTCCGTTGATGCACCGTCTCGAACCGGCCCTTATCCGCGAAACCACCGCGCGGCTGATCCACCAATGGGGAGTGGGACTGGAAGGGGTAGACATCCCCGCGGCCACTGCAAGAGGGATCTTCGTGTGCAATGTGCCGGCAGACGCGACCGCAAACGCGGATTCTACGGCTGAACATGCGATATTCCTAATGCTCGGCGTTTCGCGGCGGATTCATGATTGTTTCCGGTCCTTCCAGGAAGGTTCCTGGGGATACCCCACGGGCGAGGCGCTTTGCGGCAAGACCGCTTTGATCGTGGGTCTTGGCAAGGTGGGCCGGGCACTGGTATCCAAGCTCAAGGGCCTTGGCATGAAGGTCGAGGCAATCAAGAGGAGTCCGGACCCGGAAGCTGAGCACGAACTCGGTCTGACTGCCCTCGGAAGGCCGGAGGATCTTCTCACCATGGCCTCCGGAGCTGACTTTGTCATATCTACCGCGCTCCTTACCGAGGAAACGCGGGGCGTATGCGACAGGAAGCTCTTCCAGCGCATGAAACCGGAAGCATGCCTTATCAATGTGTCGCGGGGACCGGTGGTCAATGAAGAGGACCTCATCGAGGCGCTTGAGCAAGGAACCATCGCCGCGGCAGGGCTGGATGTCTTTACCCGGGAGCCTCTTGACCCGTCCAGTCCGCTCTTGTCCATGCGCAACGTGTTTGCCACCCCACACATAGCTGGCGTGACGAGGCAAACCTATGAAGGAATTGCACGGGTCGTGTGCGGCAACATCGAGTTGCTCAAGGCGGGAAAAACTCCGCAGTACTGCGTGAATGCCGATGTGGTGGGTTGATGAGGTAGGTAGTCCCTTGGGAAAAAAGCACCTTCTCTGCGTTTCGTGCGTCTCTTAGCTGAAATATTCCTGAGGCGAATATCCTGTCGGAGCAGCGTTGCGCTCCGAGGGCACCATCGGGCTACTTCCTTGGGTACCCCTGCTCTGCGGCCTTGCGGTACCATTTCACTGCCTCATCCCGGTCTTGAGGTACACCCCTTCCCTTGTAGTACATCATTCCCAGGGTGTACTGGGCCTGCGGATTGCCCTGCTCTGCGGCCTTACGAAACCACTTGATCGCTTCTTCCAAATTCCTGGGCACCCCGCCCTGGCCCTTGTAATACATGCCCGCCAGGCTCATCTGAGCTTTGGAATAGCCTTGTTCAGCGGCCTTGAGAAACCATTCCCGCGCTTTCTTGCGGTCGCGTGAAATGCCGCCGATCCCGTCACGATACATGACCCCTATACAAAATTGCGCTTTGGGATGGCCTAGTTCGGCAGCCCGAGTGTACCACGTGACCGCTTCTTGATAATACTTGTCCGCGGCCCGGTATTGCGCTTCCGGGTCGCCCTGCTCTGCCATCGTGACGAGCTTCCTGAGGTCATCGATCTGCTTCTCCACCTGAGCCGGTTCCCAACCGACCCCGAGTTTCGCCAACATTTGCTGGGATTCCTCGTTGCCTTGGCGAGCCGCGTCGGTAAACCATTTGACGGCCTCCTCTCGATCTTCAAAAACCCCTCGGCCCGCGAGGCACATGAGGCCCATGTGAAATTGGGCTTTCGCATGGCCCCGCATCGCGGCCTCCCCGAACCATTTGGCCGCCTCCGCGTAATCCCTTGGCACTCCGTGACCCATGTAATACATGCCAGCCAGGGCGAACTGACCGCCTGGATTATTCATTTCAGCAGCCTTGAGGTACCATTTCAGAGCCTGCTTGTAGTCGCGCTCGACTTCCTTTCCCTCGAAATACAAATTGCCCAGCAAGAGAAAAGCCCGGGAGTCACCCTCCTTACCTTCCTGCATCAGCGCCTTTATGTGGTCAGGCTTGCCGATCAAATTTCGGGCAATCTTGACGGTTTTCTTGACGAAAGAGGCCATGGGACCACCCCTGTCTCCACGAATAGCAATGTGTCCCGTTGCACCATATCCGGTGCTACCGCGGCATTCCGCAAGATCGGGCGACTGTTGAATTGTATAACGAATTGGATGAAAATTCGAGCGGAGATCAAGGTTGTGCGAGCTGACGCAAGGCCAGGCAGCGGATCACACGGGCGTCTTTACTAAATCCGCAGGAAGAGCCAAAGGCCTGGGCCGGGCGCCATCCCTATCAATAGTCTTCAGGAGCTTGGTGACGAGCTTTCTCTGCAATTCTTCCATTTCAGCAGTAGTCTTTCCCGTCAGGGGGATCTGACCGCCGGCCATCTGTCTGTGCCCACCGGCAGACCCGCATTTGCCTGCGAGCCGCCGCATGACTTTGTCCGCATCGAGAGAACGGGAAGTCGAACGCATCGAAAGGATCAGCAGATCTTTATCAATTGCTCCCATACACAGCGACCACTTCACTCCCTCGATGCGCAGCAGCACATCCGCGAGCTCGGGAATGATGGCCTCGGACCGAATGGATCCCACCCAGGACACGGCCACGTCACGGTAGATGACCGTGTGACTCAGGCCGCGTTGATACTCCTGGAAATACTCAAGCGGTAAAGAGGGTTTTTCGATTTTGCGGATCATACGAGGATTAGTCAGAGGAAACAGATACTTGAACGCGCTGAAATCCGACTTGCATGCGCCCCTCACCAGCGCGTTGGTATCGGTCTTTATGCCATAGAGGAGTGCATTGGCCACTGAACGCGTGGGGGTCAGCCCCGCGGCCACAATATACTCGGTAATGATCGTGGATGTGGCACCGTAGTCGGGCCGCACATCATGGAATTCAGCCTTCAAAGCTGACTTTCGCAGCGGATGGTGATCGATCACTATGGTAGCGGAACGCTTGTGCGCATGCAGGAGATTGTTGCCGGTGCCTGGCTGCAAGTCCATTGCCGCGATCGCGAAAAAGTCAGAAGGCTTGACCCGAAGCAGCTGAACCATATTGATCCTCAAGCGATGGATCATGGCCTTGTTCTCTGCACGGGTCACTACTCCGCCATACCCAATGATCGAACGGACCCCGAATTTCTTGTTAAGGAGAAACTGAAAGCCGAAGGCGCTCGCAATACTGTCAGGATCGGGATTGTTGTGGCATAACAACAGGAATCGCTTCGAGCCTACTCCCGACAAAGTACCTGCCAGCTCGTCGAGCTTTTCTGACGATTTGTTCAGATCCCATTGAGGCGGTATCATGACACTTCGGACAGACACGTGAGGTCCCCCTCGGTAGTCAGACACGGAGCGTGGTTTCACGCGCAGTGAGAGTGATTCGGTACATCCTTTTGTACCAAACCCCTTGTCCCAGGTCAAGGAATTGCGCTGCCAACCCGCGATCGAACCTGCCAGGCAATGGAGATCCACATCCTCCGAAACAATGTCTCGCCCTCACGCAAAGCAAACCGAGACATAGCCCTCGACATTATTGCTTCTTGGGTAACCGCACGCGTTCATTCCTCAGGCGCGTCGGGATTGAAGGACATCACCATCTTGCGCACGAGCCTTTCGTTGATCATCATGCCCCGAACCACGCCCCAGGATCGGGCAAAGCGATTTTCTATGACCGCCTCGATGGTAAGGTTTCTCTTTCCCGGCTCACGAAAGACCGCCATGATGGTCAGCTTTTCTCCAGGAGGCGCCATGGTATTGAGATCAGGAAATTCCGTGCCCGTGAGGATCGGAATGAGTTTCGTGTCTTTGAAAAGCCGCAGCGCCATGAACGTTCCCAACTGAGCCGCAGCCTCCATCTGAAGGTGTCCTCCGAAGAGAGGCATGCCGACCAAATGATCTTTGAGAATGGGATTCTGTTCCGGGGTGGGCACCGTATAGCAGCCGAATCCCACGAATCCCGCGTGCAGATCGCCTGCTTCCATGATCACCCGATCGAGAAAGAGGAAGTTCTCCCCGTACATTTTGAGGGTCTTGCGTATGTCGTCCTTTTCAAAGACCTGCCATTCGACGACCTTGCACGGTTCCTTGGCCGTACTTTCTCGAGGCTTTGCCGTCCCTATGGACGTACCCCCGAGCAGGTCGCGGAAGCACACTTGCCGGACATCTCCCGGTTCGTACCGCTCTCCTGCGATAAACTCCCGCACGAAAATGATACCGCACGCTTCCCTGACAAAGTCTGAAACAAGTTCGACAGCTCGCTTGAGGACAGGAAAATTTCCCTCAGCTCTCATGCGGCGAAATAACGCATTCACGAATTTCGAAGAGCGCGTGAGAATCGGAAGATCCCGCGATTTGGCTCCACTGGTCTCCCAGCAACCGAGGCCATTCTTCCAGAAGCGCAGAAAAGCCTTCCAACTGGTTCAGGGACCGTTCCATACGGGAAAAGGGCTCCGCGAGGTCGGCAGACGCGGGTTTCCTGCCATGCAAGTCGTGGACATAATGCTGAAGAATGGCCACTTCTATGCCGGTAAAAAACTGGGAAGACTGAGTCCACGACTCAGGCAGAGCGGCAATGAGGGTTCGTTTTCCCTCTTTGGCCAGTCTGACCGCGTCTCTTTCCAGCGCCATCTTCGTGGGGGAGATGAAGTAAGGAAGGTCGCCTCGATACGTGAGCGCCACGAATTGAGTCCGCTCGTCCGTTACGCGGGGCAAGCCTTTGATGGTGTCCTCGAACGAACCGGAATTCACATAATAGACATTTCTCTTCACTGCCGTGGCCAGGTCTTGGAACCTCTGGGAGCCCTTCAGGATTTCACCTACTGCCTTCATCACCGAAGGCTGCCGCGGGAAGCCCCCTGCAACTGTATGAATCACCGCGTCCAGCCGGGGCACGTGCTTCGCGGCAAACCAGTCTTCAATGCGCGCCAGTGTTTCACGCACTTTTCCGCGAGCATCGAAATCGAATTTGAGCGGAATATCAATCAGCTCTACTTCGAGTTGCTCGAAAAAGGCGGCTTCACGAGAATCGGTAGGATTGAGAGTGGTGCCGAAGACGTTCGCACCAGCTATGACTGCGGATCGCGCGAGGGAAGCCCCGTACCCGCCGGCTCTGGCGCCGATGATGAGAATGTTCTTTCCTTTAAGCATGAAAAGGTTCCCTGTGTCAGTCGGTTCGACTTTTCTCAAGAATCAGAACCTGTGAGCGTATAATACGCAGCGCAGTTCGTCAACTATTGGAACTCCTTGTTGCGTACACGATACTAATCGATGCAGACCGTGGGGGTCTGTCCTCGAAACCAGGCCCGCCGCGAATTCTTTTCTGTGCAGTACCGTGTCACAATAACGGATCGCCGCGAGCGAGAGGAAACAAATCACCGAGGCACAAGGGCACAAAGAAAGTTGAGGATTGTCTTTGACTTCTTGGGGTCTTAGTGCTCGATTTCTCAAATACGGTGACATCGGGATAGGGCTCATGTCAGCGGTCACCTCACAGCTTGGGGGCCACTGCTGGCTTGTCCAGCAGTGCCTCAGAAAAGCACTGCTAGCAAACTAGCAGTGGCACCCGAGTACGTCACCGCATTTAGGCCATTGAGCACTGAGCGACTTTGTGGTTTGATTTTCCTGTGCAACAACGGGTCGCGGCGAGCGATCATGCTGATTCGCTTTTGCCTGTACCACTTGGCTCAGGTTGTGGCCCAAAAGCCTTGCGAGTTGTGTGTACAAAGAGGTAATCACATGTGCGGTCGATTCGTGCTGATGACACCAGGGAAGAGCCTCGCGTCCCATTTTCGTCTCACAGAGGAACCTGAACTGGAGCCGCGATACAACGTCGCCCCCACTCAACTGGTTCCCATCATAAGAAAATCTCCTCAACCGTCCCCCCGCGAGCTCGCGATATGCCGATGGGGACTTGTGCCCTTTTGGGCCAAAGACGCATCTATCGGCCCCAGGCTCATCAACGCGCGTTCCGAATCTGTTGCGGAAAAACCTGCATTCAAGGCAGCGTTTAAAGCGAGACGGTGTCTGGTTCCTGCGGATGGGTTCTACGAATGGAAACGACTCGGACGAGTAAGGCAGCCCTATTTTTTCACCAGGGCCGACAGGCAGGTCTTCGCGTTTGCAGGTTTGTGGGACCGATGGAAAGGTCCTGACAACGTGGTGATCGAGTCTTTCACCGTGCTCACGGTGGACGCCAACGAGCTTGTGCTGCCGGTCCACGACCGCATGCCCGTGATTCTCGCGGAGCAAGACTACGATCTCTGGCTTGACCCTATGATGAAAGAACCCAAGTTGCTCAAACCGCTCCTCCGGGGTTATCCTGCTCCTGAGATGATCGGTTACCCCGTGAGCGGCAGAGTTAATAAATCCGATTCCGACGGCCCGGACCTCATCCAACCCGTGGACGCGTAGTTCGCCCGGCAACGCGGCGCATTCGGTAATTCTCCCTGGCGCTGCATGTGGGTCAAGAATGCCCGGTGCTCACCGTCCGGAGCCTCTGCCACAGAAACGACGCGGAAAGGACCAAGAATGCAAGACAGCCAGAGGAAGATCGTTGCGGTGGGTGCCTGTTCGGTGGCTGTTTTTTGGTATGGCGCGTTCATTTTCGGGTTTCCGGGTGTGATGAGTCACGATTGGCAGATCAAGCTCCAAGTAGGTCGCGGGGAGATTGGCACGATTCTCTTCTTTGTACTGGCAGCGGTAGGCATTCTCATGTTTTTCGTGGGCCGATGGCAGGAAAAGGTCGGATTCCGACTTATGGCTTCCATTGGCGCAGTGATTTGCGGGCTTGATTTGTTTTTCATCGCATACGCGTCCAAGCTTTGGATGCTTTATCTTTGGGCGTTCGTGATGGGAGCGGGCTCCTGTTTTGTCTATGTGCCCGCGCTCACGGTCGCGCAGCGCTGGTACCCCACAAGGCGGGGTCTTGTATCCGGCATTGTCAACTTCACGTTCGGAGTCTCGGGAGCCGTGATGGCTCCCATTTTCCGCCACATGCTCGACACCATAGGTTATCAGTCAATGAACCTGTGGTTGGGTGTGGCCGCGCTCCTTCTCGGACTGATCGCAGCTCAATTCACCGATGCGCCCGAGCCGAAGGCCTCAGCGGGTATCGCGTCGCGTGCGGCCGCAGCGTCGCTTATCTCCGGTTTGGATCGATCCCTCACTCCCCGGCAGAGTGTGCGCACATCGAGCTTTCGCTGTTTATGGCTCACGTGGGCGCTTCAAGGCGCGGCAGGAATTGCCATGGTGACGCTGTCGACCGCGTTCGGATTGTCCAAGGGATTTTCCATGGAATCCGCGGTCATAATTCTCATGGCCTTTAATCTTACCAATGGCCTCGGCAGGCTTATTTCGGGGTACGCTGTCCGACTCGGTGGGACGCAATTCCACCATGAGCGTGACGTTCTTTCTTGCCGGAATCGCGTATTTTGTATTGCCTCACATGGGCAGCCTGCTGGGATGTGCGTCATTGGCTGCGGTCATCGGCTTTGCATTCGGGACGCTTTTTGCGGTCAGCGCTCCGCTTGCCATGGACTGCTTCGGCATAAAGCATTTCGGCGCAATTTTCGGCCTGACTTTCACCGCGTACGGCTTTGTTGCCGGTCCCCTTGGGCCGTCCTTGAGCGGATTCGTCCTGGACGCAACCCAGGGCAATTTTGCAGTAGTCTTCGGGTACCTTGGGACTTTCTGTTTTGTGTCGAGCCTTTTGATTCGATTTGTAGTGCCTCCACGCGCGGCCCTTGCCGCGCAGGGAACGACGGATCGTGAGAAGTATCGCCGCGGGAAACTGGTGGAACCGCGGTAAACATGAGTGAACAAGTCATTCGGATCGGTGCAATCGCGGTTGATGAAATCTTTGGAAGATCAGACTGACGAAGATCTCGTGTTGATGGCTCAAGACGGGTCTCATGCCGCGTTCAATGAGTTGGTCAATCGGTATACGCCCGTGGTATATCGGGTGGCCCGCGGCATTACCCGAGGTCATCACGATGCTGAGGATGTGGTTCAAGAGACCTTTTTCAAGGTATTCAAAAGCCTCGATCGTTATTCCTTGATCAAGGCGTCCTTCAGGACATGGTTGCTTACCATCGCGCGCAACCAGAGCATCAACGTGTTCAGTGCATTGAAGCGAAGGGCCACCCGGCTTCTTGGAGAATTCGACCTCACAGAATCAGGCAGTCAGTCTCAGGATAATCCTTTGGCCATGAATCCCAAAGATGCGGAAAGCCTTTTCTCCATTCAGCAGGAGCATTCGCTGCTCCAGAAGGCCCTGGCCAAACTTCCCGAGCGTCAGCGAACCGCCCTCCTCTTGAAGGCCCAGGAAAGCCTGAGCTACGAGGAAATCGCTCAAGTGATGAATAGTTCGAGTTCCGCGGTGGAATCGCTTATTTTTCGTGGGAGGAAGAAACTTCTCGAACTCATGGAGAAATGAGGAAAAATGGAAAGAGAAACCGTCGGTGCGGCCCTTGCACTTCACGCCGCGCTCATGAGGACTTGGGGGCTCTCTTTTCCAAGTCAAGGAGAAGCGTTCCATGAAAAAACTGTCGACCGCGCGAGATTCGGCCCGTCTTCCGGTATAAAGTACGTAGAGGAGAGGTCTATGGACTGCGAGCACTACCAAAAGGCTCTATCGACGCTCGTGGATCGCGAGTTGTCCCCGGACGCGTCAGCGGCTCTTATGAGGCACCTGGAGGGGTGCCCTGAGTGCCGAGCTACGCACCGGGCCATGGCTGCCCTGAATCACCAAATGACATTAGAAGCTCCTCTCACCCACCCAGCCCTCGCGTCTCGAGTGAAGGCAAAGATTTCCGGTCGGGATTCCGAAGCTTCACACCGAGGGCTTCTTCCTCTGTGGAGCAGCGCGTCGCTCCTGGCAGTGATTGTTCTCTTGGCCCTGGGGTTGGGCAATCTTGCGGGCCGATCCGTAGGGGAAATCATTTTGGGACAGCACCGAGAAACCATGATTGAAATGATCGGTACCGACTCCACTCGTTCGTTGGCCGACGTGGTCATGGATCTGAGTCCTGAGGAGAAGTGACGGTGAAAAAGGCCCTGTTAATCTTTATCTTTGTCTTTTCTCTCGTGCTGAACGTCGCGACCGTCGCGACTTTGGGCTGGCACTGGTGGGCAGAAAAGAGATCCGTTCCCCTCGGAACCAACGGAGATGCGCCTTTGGCCCGCCAGGACGTGAAAGACATCTATCGCCTCTGGCCGGACAGCGCACGGGTGACCATGAGGGAACTCAAAGGAAAGATTCGCGCAAAAAGGGCGGAGGTGCTCGACGCGATTGCAGCGAACCCCGGCAATCCCCAGGCAGCGGAAAAGAGTGTGCGAGAGTTGGTTGCCTTGAGAGAACAATTGGAAAGGCAAGCCTTGGCTGGCATAAGCGAGGTTATGGCACATCTTCCGCAAGAAAAACGCGACGCGTTCCTCGCGTTCCTGAAGAACCGCGCACGTATGGGCCCAGGTATGGGCATGGGGCACGGGAGACACAGGCACCGGGGTCAGCGCTGCGCCCCCTCTCCTTGCCAGCCCCTCGGGCCTCCTGCCACACCGCGCAACCAGCCCCAGTGAGGCGAGGCTTCACGCATCCCGCGGCCTGAGCCTCATCGTCACAGTACCCTTGGCTCGGAAGCAAGAAACACTCATCCC
This sequence comes from uncultured delta proteobacterium, assembly GCA_963760985.1. GTDB lineage: Bacteria > Desulfobacterota > Desulfomonilia > Desulfomonilales > Desulfomonilaceae > JACRDG01. Next base: position 137,277 of record CAVXFM010000015.1, read on the forward strand.
GGACGCGGCACAGGACGAATGCGCTGACGCGAAACGTCCAGCGGGAGCATTCTGTGCCTGATTCCTATCTTCTTTCAAAAACGTAAGATTGTTGGGCGGGGGATCTCCTGAGCAAAGTGATGCGACCGCTCTGCGTCGCTGGCAAAGAAGCGGGACCTGCCGACGCCAAGAAGAAATCACACAGATAATACTTTTGGCCTTCAGGATGAGAGCGCAGTAAAGGCTCTGGGAGTCGCACGGTACCGGAGGTAAGGGATTTACACAAAACGTGCGCGGGATTTTCCCCTGAGCCTTGTAATGGTTTAGCAGTAGCAGAAATTATTTCCATAAAGGAGACATTAGGATGAAAGCAGGAAGGACAATGATGGCACTCGCGTCTCTGGGGGTCCTGTTGATGGTTTCCTCAGTGTATGCCGGTCCGGGCGGAATGGGTTTTGGAGGAGGAATGTGCCCTGCTGGTAGGGGAATGGGGTTCGGGAGAGGAATGGACCGATGGGCAGCAGGTCTCGATCTTACCGCCGCACAGCAGAAACAGGTGCAAGCCCTGCGTATCGAATTCATGAAGAAGCAGGAGGACCTCCGCTCTCAGATCGCCAAGAAGCGCATCGCACTCATGGAACTCGCTTCCGCAGGCCCCGTGGATGAGCAGACCATCGAAAAGAAGAAACAGGAGATTTGGGCGCTTAAGGACGCTGCCCGCAACGAGCGCCGCGCCATGGGGACAAAATTCAGGGCACTTCTCACTCCCGATCAGAGACAGAAGCTCGGACCTTTCGGACCGGGAATGGGAATGGGAAGGGGAAGGGGATGCCTTGGCAGAGGCTCTGGACAGGGCTTTGGAAACCGTCGCGGCATGGGAGGAAGACCCGGTCCCTCATCAGACCTTTGATCCAACGCGGTCCTCGCGTGGAAGAAAGAGTCTCGGCCGGCCGAGGCTTTTTCTGTTCTCCCATGTATCTCTCAATAATCGCGGAGGATATATTTCAGACTGCGCACGACAATAACGATCGCGACGGCATATGGGGGTTGGGTAGGCGCGAAAGAAGGTAGGTCTGGTCAGGCTTGCCGCGCGGGGAAGGGTCCTGAGTGGATGACCGGTCACCTTGGAGAGAAATCGCGTGTCCCTCAAGGTGACCGGTATGTTTTCAGAGGCTAAAGCTCTGACGCCAGTGCGCTTTCACGTGTATAACAACAGGGCACACAGGATGCGGGCTGGGAGTCTCCTTCGGTACGGACGACGCGAAGCCGTCTCATCACCGCGCTCAGGAGCTCCACAGCCCTACGGTCTTAGATAAGTGAACGGGGGGCCGAGAATCAGGCGAAGGACAGGGGGGTACAAAAGGGGAAGCGGGTCAACACGACCGGCCGCTCAAAGAATCGTCGACACGCCAGCCAAAAACCTTAGGGCAACGAAAGAGGAAGCATGCCCTTACAGAGGCGCGGAGCGATAGAATCGACCCTCTCCTCATGCGACACCCCATTCTCCCCAGGTGCCATGGCACTCCGTCCATCAATCAGCCATTTAAGGAATTATGCATCGATGCGCTCATGCTCAAGGGTAGGAATCCTTGACCTTCCGTGAGAAAGGCTTCCGGCCCCCAGTGCCTGTGCAGAGCATGGATGACAAGCCAGCGACGCCAATTCCCTTCATCTTAAATCGGCACGTGGGTCTCTCATCCAGTTTGAGCCTACATCCCTGTGCACCCCTGGCCAATGGTTTTTTCGACGCTCGCAAGTCTCGCAAACGCGAGTGCCTGACCTTCGTTTGGCGTTTTCAAAGGAGACATGCGGGAAATTTACGCACGTGTTGTTATTTGCTCTCGCGCCATCCAAATCAAAGCCTCATGTGTCATAACTTCGCTCCGCGAATTCTTTTTCCCTGGCGTGCATCTAAAGATTATAGTCCTATTGGTGTACGCGCCGGGACGCTTTGCTTGCACCGCGTGAAAGGCAAGCAGGAGTTTCGACCGGCCTGTCGCGTGACAGGCCCGGTGAAGTCTGGCAAACTAGACTTTCCTCCGGGAGGACCTGACTCAGGTAGGGGATTTCAACAGACGGAGCTCTCAGTTCGCGGAGATCACGCGGAACGCGAGTGTACGCAGCAGCTTGTCATAATCGCAGGTGCGCGGAGGCCAAGGAGATTCGTAGGATCTCGACATCAAGGCCTCCTTACGTTGCCCCTTCCCCTGTCACCACCGTCCATCACCCAAAAGGTGAGATGTGTTTCCCGGAGATGCCCTCAAAGGAGAGTGCCATGCCCATAATGAAATACACATGTCATAATTGCGGAAAAGAATTCGCGAAGATTTTTTTTGACACGCCGAACGCGCCGCGGGCTTGCCCGGTGTGCCACGCGGAGAACATAGGCGAAGTCGGCCCTGCTTTCACCGTAGATCAGGACAGGCTCCGGCGTGCCCTGTGCGTCAGCTGTGAGAGCTGCGAAACAGGAGGGACTTGCCCTACGCCCGCAGTTTCCACAGGAGGCTGATGACTTGCCGACAGGAGCGGCGCTTCTGTTGGTGAGGTTCTCTCGGCACGCCTAGAGAAAATTGCGGCCTATGGGAAGCCAAGGCAGAGCGGCTGTTGCGCTCCTCCTGCCGCGACTGTGCGTATGGATCCACTCTCGCGCGTGCCGAGACGCGACCATGAAATCCGGAACAGCGGTGTGGCTCGCCTGAAGTGGTTTCTTCAGGCTGCCGCGAATTGCAATGGGGCTCACTATCATGTCGGTACTCGAGGTTCCCTCGCCGGACCGTTTCAGGGAGATGCTTGGCCTTCCTGTGGATCCTGAATCCGTTCTGCGGGATGTGCTCTCGCGGGACGAATTCAGGGAATCTCCGGTCCAGTCACTGGTAGACCGACTCAACGAGGTGATAGTCTCGGGAATCCAGCACATCCTTTCGTGGATCGCAAAGCATTGGCCACATTTTGGGGCAATCTCAGGAAATTACGATTTCCTGTGGACCATTCTGGGGAGTCTCTTTTACGCAGTGATTCTCGGTACTGGTGGTCGGAGCCGCGGTGTTTCTGTTCCGCCGAATGCTCTTGCCGTGGCTCAGAAAGAAAAGGCCAAGTATTTCCCCGGAAGTTGATGACACGCCAGTTCAGGCGCCCAGCAGTTCACCGTCGCGAGATGCGGCTCTCAGATTGGCTCTGAAAGGTCAGGTACCGTGACGCGTTCATTCAGTTGTTTCGCTTCGTGCTCACTCAACTACACGAACGCGGGGTCTTGAGGCTGCATCCTTCCCGGACGAATCGGGAAATTCTACGCGAGGTCTCCGAGACACAACCCTTCAAGAAGCCCTTGAGCGAAATGACCTCTCATTTCAACGCGGTAAGGTACGGCGGAACCGAGTGTAACCAGGCTGATTTTGATCGTTTCCTCGGTCTCGCCGAAGAAATTACCCGAGGCGGCTGATTCGTATGTCATCGCGAAAAAGGGCCATATTGATAGTGTGTCTGGCAATCGCAGCGGTCGCGTGGGCGTACGTCACAGGGAGTCAATTCGATCGCGGGACACGTTATTCTCCCTCTACGTACTCATCCGGCCCCTGGGGGTGCAAGGCTCTGTATGTGGTCCTCAATGAGTTGCATGTCCCGGTGAAAAGGTTCAGACAGTCGTTTCGGCGGCTGCAAACGCATCGGGGAGTGCTGGTGATCACCGGTCCGCTCCGCGTCCCCATCAGTCAGCGCGAAAAAGCCGCGATACAACAGTGGATCGAAGAGGGCAATCGACTCATCGTGTGCGACGGCCCGCTCAAAACTCCGTTTTCGCGAATTCGGGGTGCGGGGGCTTCTCGTAAAAACGATCGGGTCCCCTTGCCACGGGTACGTTCTTCATCGAGTTTCCTGCATATACACCTCGAAGAGCTTCCTGATTCCCCCCGAAAGACATTTTTGGTAGCGTTGCCTCACATGGACGCTGCCGCGCGGATCAGTGTTTCCGGGGAAACCCGTTGGAAGAAACCTCCCAAGAAGTGGTCCACGGTCGTAAAGGACGAGGCAGGTCCTCTCCTCATAAGCAAGAAGATGGGAAAAGGCAGCGTCATTGCGCTTGCGGATGTGACTTTGGCCTCGAACGCTCACCTCGGCGACGAGCAGAACCTTCGATTGATGTTGGCTCTTCTCCTGGGGAGCGGCAGGCATCAGGAAATCCTTTTTGACGAATTTCATCAGGGTCATGCAAGTGAGGAAACGCTCTGGGCATTTGTGGGTTCGTCGATTTTCGCCTGGGCTCTTTTGCAGGGGGTATTGGGCATCGGACTTTTCTTCTTTTCAAAAAGGGCCCAGTATGCGGGGCGGTACCGATCATTGGCCTCCCCGAAGGGAAGATCGTCACTCGAGTACGTAGATTCCATGGCGGGTGTGTACGAATCGTGTAAAGCAGGGCCCCTTGCTTTGGAAGCGATGTTGAACCGTTTCCTCGGCCGTTTGTCCCGACGCACCGGCATACCCTTGAAGAAAATGATCGAAACTGATCCCGACCGCGTTGCGGAAGTGGTTTCTCTCGGACAGGAAGATCTTTCAGGTCTTGTACAAAGATGCTACCAGGTAGCAAAGGCCGGACAACAAACCCCAGAGGCGCTGGCCTTGGCACAACAGTTGGCCGCAGCCAGCCGCCGCATCGGGAAATTTGACCGGTCGTAAAGATCGCGGAGGATGTTTATGGAAGGACCTCATCGAGTCCACGAAAAAATGACCGAAGTCCGAGACCGGATGGGCAAGGTCATCATCGGTCAAGAATCTGTTCTGGAACAGCTCCTCACGTGTTTCCTCGCGGGGGGCCACGTGATTCTCGAAGGCGTGCCCGGCCTGGGGAAAACGCTCCTGGCACGCACGCTGGCTCGACTCGTGGACGCGCAATTCCGCCGCATTCAGTTCACACCCGATCTCCTTCCCAGCGACATCGTGGGAACGAACGTTTTCAATGTAAAGACCGCGGAGTTCGCGTTACACAGGGGACCCATATTCACGGAGATATTGCTCGCAGACGAGATCAATCGCACTCCGCCCAAGTCACAGGCAGCCCTTCTGGAAGCCATGGAAGAACGTCAGGTGACGATCGATGGCACGAGGAATCCTCTGCCGGAGTTGTTCTTCGTGGTTGCCACTCAAAACCCCATCGAATATGAAGGCACGTACCCGTTACCTGAGACGCAATTGGACCGGTTCATGATGAAGATCACTCTGGACTATCCTCCACCCGAAGCGGAACTCGCAGTGATCCGCAGCTACGCCATGGGCGTCGATCTTCACCAGTTGGAACGGTTGATCCCCTCAGCGATGCTGGCCACACAGGAAGTGCTCGGCTTGCGGACGGATCTGCTGCAGGTGGTCGTGCGAGACGACGTCATGGAGTACATACGGAAGATCATCGCGGAAACGCGGGATACGCTCTACGCGCTCCTCGGCGCTTCTCCGAGAGCCGCGGTGGCCATGTTGAAAGCAGCGCGGTCCCTGGCAGCGTTACGTGGATCGACTTTTGTCACCCCTGACGAAGTGAAGGACATCACCCTGCCTGTGCTGAGGCATCGCGTCATTCTGAGGCCAGAGGCTATGCTCGACGGCCTCACGTCCGACTACTTTTTGTCCAATATCCTGCGCAGTGTGCCGGTCCCCCGATGAACGCGGAAAACAACGAACGCTCTCTCTCTTACAAGAAGAGGCGGACGCTTCCGCTCTTCTTTTCACGGCGTTTTTTTCTTCTCTTTGGATTCACCTTGATTCCTCTCACGCTGATTTACGTACATTACGCGTCGCACCTGTGGATTCCGGCGGCCGCGGACGTAATCCTGCTCTTGGCAGCGTTCCTGGACTACGCCAAGGGACCGTCTCCCCGCGACATCCACATGGAGCGCTTACTCTATTATCCGCTGGCCGTGGATCGGTCTAATGAGATCCCCTTGGAAATTACCAGCATGAGTGATCGGCCTGTTTCCGTGCACATTTATGACGATTATCCTGAAGGTTGTCTCGCACGACTGCTGCCTTTGCGCGTGGACCTTCAGCCGCGGGTTCCTACGCGCGTGTCGTATCAATTGACGCCCCTGGAAAGGGGGAAAGTGCGGTTCGGCAGCATTCATTTCTGGCTGGCCGGATCGCTGGGCCTGGTTTGGAAACATGGGGAATCCCCAGCCTCCCAGGACGTGAAACTCTACCCCGGCCTGGCTCTGATTGAACGGCATCGCGTGAAGGGGAGGCCCTTGTCCGCACACGACATGGTGTGGCCTGTATGGAAAAGGGGCGAAGGCACGGAGTTTGATCGGCTGCGCGAGTACGGGGTAGGAGACGATTCTCGGCTTATTCACTGGAGCACCACCGCGAGAAAAGGAAAGCTCATCGTGCGTCAGAACCGCGTCGAGCGCGGTCAAACGATGTTTCTCATATTGGACGCGGGCAGAATGATGACTGCGCAGCGTACTGGGCAAAACCAAGTTGGACCATGCCCTCCAGGCTGCACTCTTGCTGACGTATGCAGCCCTTGAGGCTGGAGACAAAGTGGGCGTCATGGCAGTAGCCCGAGAGGTTGTCTGCTTTCTGCCCCCATCCGGTGGAATGGCCCAGTTTGGGAGGATTTTGGACGCGACCTATGCACTTGATCCGCGCCTGGAGGAACCGAGATTCCACGTGGCACTCTCGAGTTTGGCAGCAAAGCTGAGGAGAAGAGCCCTGGTGGTGATATTTACCGATTTTATAGACGAAAGGGCATCACAGGGATTGATGCGCATCTGCCTGGGGCTGCTCCCTCGACATCTTCCGCTGGTGGCTGCCATGTCAGATACTGAGGTCGCACGAGTTGCGGACGCTTCTCCTGCAGACTGGCAGGACCTGTACCGGCAGGGGGTGGCAGCGGAACTACTCGAACGCCGGGGGGAACTTTTGGCCAAGCTGGGGGCTTCCGGCGTGATGGTGCTCGATGTTCCCCCGGAAAAGATCTCCGCGTCCGTGCTCGACCGTTATCTCGCGATCAAATTGCGAAACCTGCTCTGATCCCTATAGCAGTTGCCCAAAGGCGGACCGAACGGTTCATGCTAGGGAGATCTGAAATCGAAGTCTTCCAGAAGCCTGAAGATCTCGCCAGGCGTTCCGGCCTTCTGAAGGGAATTCATCAAGTTCGGATCCTTGAGGAGTCTGGAAACGCGTGCCAGCGCTTTGAGATGATCCGCGGCAGAATTTTTCGGTGCTACCAAGAGGAAGAAAATGAACGCCGGCCTGTTATCCAGCGAATTGAAATTCACTCCTTTGGCGCTTTTGCCGAAACTCGCGACCAAATGGTTCAAACCGTCAAATTTCCCGTGAGGGATGGCAATGCCTCCTCCAATACCTGTGCTGCCCAGGTTTTCTCTTTCGAGGAGGGTTTTAAGCAGACGCTCCCTATCAAGGTGGGGATGTGCTGCGCAAATGGGTCCAATGAGTTCCGCAAGAACATCTTCTTTGGAACCGGCATCTAGCGGGCAAATGATTCCGTCTTCGCGGAGGAAGTCGAGTATCCTCATCCAGAAACGCTCTAGCGGGCCTGCGGGTAAAAGGCTTCCAGTCGGACATGGGAACAATGCCCCTGGCATGTTGGGGGGGCCTTCCGATATTCGGATGGCCTTCTTGTTCCGTCTCGGTAGTTGCCCGTGGCCATAAATGTGCCCGCTGCTGCAGCGCGGGGCGCTTGGTCAACGGGCAGTGTTTCTCGTGTTTTCCGCCTGAGGCTTGTTCTGCCGACAGTACGGTCGATTTATGTGGTTCTCAGGCGCTTTGCGGCACTATCAGGCCGTAATTGCCATCCTTGCGCCGATACAGGACGTTGATCGACTGGGTCGAAGCATTGTTGAAAACCATAAACTCTTGCTGGGTCAGATCCATCTGCATGGCTGCTTCGTCCACGGACATGGGCTTGACGAAGTAGTTTTCCGTGCGGATCACTTGGGGTTCGCGGTCCTCGTCAAAACTCTCTTGATCGTAAATGTCCCTGCGCCATGTCAGTTTCTTTTCCCGTGACAGGCTTATGTTTGGTGATCTTCTCACGATACTTCTTTACTTGCCGCTCGATCTTGTCCATGACCAGATCGATGGCCGCATACATGTCATCATGGGCCTCTTGACCGGCAATGCGTATGCCGTTGGCGTTGATTATCACGTCCGCGATATGTCTGAACTTTTCCACTGACAGGGTGACCTGGCTTTCCAGGGGCTTATCGATGTACTTGGTCAGCTTTCCGGTCCTCTCCTGCACGTAGGTCTTGAGTGCTTCTGAGGGCTCCATGCGCCTGAATGTTACAGAAACTTGCATTGTGTCTACCTCCCTGAAGGGCCTCAATCGAAGACCCTGGAAACTCAGAATTTTTGCCGCCGTTCACTTGACGGAGGAATGCCCAACAATTCCCTGTACTTCGCTACCGTTCTCCTGGCAATGTGAATATGAGAGCGGGCCAACTCCTCGACTATCTGTTTGTCACTGACGGGCTTTTTCCGGTTTTCGCTCTTCACGATCCGCATGATTTGATTCTTCACTGACTCGGATGCAATCGAGTCGGCTCCATGACGTATCCCGGAATTGAAAAAATATTTCAGCTCAAAGATTCCCCGAGGCGTGTGCACGTATTTGTTCGTCGTCACGCGGCTTACCGTCGATTCATGCATCTCGATGTCATTGGCCACGTCCCGCAGGATGAGCGGTTTGAGGTAATCGATGCCTTTATCGAAGAACTCTCGCTGAAACTTGACGATGGACTGCGTTACTCGGAAAATGGTCCGCTGCCGTTGATGGATACTCTTGATAAGCCATGCGGCCGCTCTCATCTTCTCTTGAATATAATCCTTGGCCACCGAGGGGGAACCCTTGGTATGGAGTTCTTTCTGATAGAACGAACTTATCCGTAGCCGGGGGAGCCCGTCGTCGTTCAGGACTACCGAGTAATCGTTGCCGACCTTCATCACGGTAATATCCGGAACCACATAGATCGTGTCCGACGCTGCGAAACTACTCCCGGGTCTCGGATTGAGCTTGGCTATCACCAGGGACGCTTCTTTTACTTCCTCGAGGGAGACTTTAAGCTTTCGGGCCACATTGTCAAGCCTTCCGCGTTCAAGAGGCTCAAAGGCTTCTTCCAGGATCTGCACCACCAACGGCTCAGGCTCTTCCAGGGCCATGGCCTGGAGCAGAAGGCATTCTCTCAGATTCCTGGCCGCAATACCCGTAGGATCGAATTTCTGGACATCAAACAGGACTCTCTCGACCTCGCTCTCCTCGATCCCCAGTGACTCTGCCAGGTCCACCAAGGCTATATCCAGGTAACCTCTTTCATCCAGGTTGCCGATAATCTGGAGGGCTATTGCTCGGTCGTGCACATCAAGAGGACTTAAGGGGAGTTGAGCTAAGAGGTGACGAAACAGGTTTTCGCTGTACGAGGCCATGTTTTCCAACGGCCGTTGATCCGAGCGTTCCCTCTGTTCCGGAGAATAGTCGCCGCCGTAGCTTTCCAGGTAGCTTTCCCAGTCTGCGTCGACGATATCCTTTTCAGGAGGTTCCGGTTCCTTGACCATCGCCTCAAGGGAATCCAGGTCATTCCTCGTGTCACTGTCCTGATTGGCGAGCGGCTCATCAGACGTCACCACCTCCAGCAAGGGATTTTCTCTGAGTTCGTGCTCCAGCGCTTCCATCATTTCCACATGGTTGCACTGCAGCAGCTTAATCGCCTGCTGAAGCTGGGGCGTCATGACGGGAATTTGCGCCTGACGCAACTGTTGTCTTATTTCAAGGGCCATAGTTCAACTACGATCACATACTGAATTGTTTGCCGAGATACACTTCTCGTGCAACTTCGCTGGCCGCGATGCTGCGAGGATCCCCGTGTTCCAGGATACGGCCCCGATTCAAGAGATACACCGTATCACAAACACCGAGGGTCTCTCTGGTATTATGATCCGTGATAACAAGGCCTATTCCATCCTCCTTCAGTTTCGCCATGATTTTCTGGATTTCCAGCACCACAATCGGATCCAATCCTGCAAACGGTTCATCCAACAAAATAAAGTCGGGGTTTGTCACCAGGGCTCGCGTGATTTCCAGGCGTCTCTTTTGACCGCCTGACAGACTGTCGGCCCGTTGATTTCTGAGAGCTGAGATGTCCAGTTCTGCCAGGAGCTCCTCCAGTCTCTCTTTTCTTCGTCCCTTGTCCACTTCCACGGCTTCGAGAATCGCCATGATGTTCTCTGCGACGGTAAGCTTGCGAAACACCGACGTCTCCTGGGGGAGATAGTTGATTCCGAGCCTTGCCCGCAGGTATACCGGCAACTGCGAGATATCTTGATCGTCCAGATACACCTCACCCTGGTCGGGTCTTACCAGCCCGGTGATCATGTAGAACGTGGTGGTCTTGCCCGCGCCGTTGGGTCCCAGCAGTCCTACCACTTCACCCGAGCGAATCCGGAGGCTCACGTTGTCCAGCACACGTCTCCCTCCGTATTCCTTGACCAGGCACCGGGCCTTTAGCTCTCTTCTCGCTGCCGTTACTTTCCCTGCTCCTTTTTCGGGCTTACCGGAGATATTCGTGTCGTGACTCCGTCCGCCTCGGACCTGTTTTCATCAATGTAGAAGACGATTCGATTTCCGCTCGAGTAATCAGGACCCTGCCACAGCTTGGGGTTGTCGGTCAGCTCGATGGTTCGTTTACGATTATCGAATACTGCCTTGCCGGCCATTGCCTTACGATCGCCCTGGACGATCTTCACGTTTCCGGACGCGGTGATCGACTTCATGTTGCTGAAAGTGACATCGCTCGTCAGTTTCGGGTCCCGCGTAGCCGGGCCCGGTTTCACGTGCTTCGTCTCAAAGTCTATCACGAGATGATCGCAACTCATGGTCACGTCGCCCTGTTTGACCTTGACGTTGCCGTCATACGCGGCTCGTGCCGATTTTTTTCCGAACTTCAGGTTGAGCTTTTGGGCCGTGATCTCAATCGGCTGCCCTGCTGCGTTTGCCGCTCTCTTTTGCAGTACAGGGGAACCATTGACTGTGGCCACCGACGTGAACGCACACCAAAGAACTAAAGCTACTGCCAGGCACGGGATGGTAAGTTTCATAGCAGCATCTTCCAGTGCTGCATGAAACATCTTTCTCGCGGGCCGTTCACACAGGGACGCCAAAAAGCTCCTTTCTTTCCTCGTCTTGGGCACCTCTTTCCTGATTCTCTGTTGAGAGCGAAGGGCTTTTTCCGATAACGGGCGGTTCAACTCCCTGGTTCCGGTGCGGCAGTTATTTGCCTGGTTCCTTTTTCGGTTTTCCCGGGGATATGATTACCCTTACTTTGCTGTCCACCTCTGACCGGTTTTCATCGATGTAGATGACGATTTTGTTCCCGATTAACCGGTCCGAACCCTGCCACAGTCTCGGGTGGTCAGTCAGTTCGATGGTGCGTTTGTGGTTATCGAATACCGCCTTGCCAGCCACTGCCATGCGATCACCCTGGACAATTTTTACGTTTCCTGTCGCAGTGATCGATTTCATGTTATTGACGGTCTGCATGTCCGGGGTCATTTTCGGATTCCGTGTATCCTGGCCTTGCTTCGCGTCTTTCACATTGTAGTCAATGACGAGACGGTCACAACTCATGGTCACGTCGCCCTGCTTGACCTTGACGTTACCGTCATAGGTAGCCACTGCCGAGCCTTTTCCGAATTTTGTATTGAGCTTCCGCGCGGTGATCTCAATAGGCCGGTCCGCTCCGTTGTGCGAGACTTTCCCAAGAGCAAGATACCCGTTTTCCGCGGCCTCCAAGGCGAGAGCAAACCCAAGAACCCCTATTATCACCAGGCAAGAAATGGTGCGTCTCATCGCGAAACTCTCCACGGTTACATGGGTAACTTGCCGTTGGATCCCACCCACTGTACGTTAAAAAGCTGCGTCCTCACATTTTCCTCGACGCGTACTTCCTCTTTTTCTACAGACAGGGTGAGACCTTTTCCGGTAACGCGCAGATCGTTTCCTTCCATACACACGGGTGAAGTAGTCTCAGCCATGAGTTTTCCATGTAAATAGTGTACCTCATCCGTAGAAAAAAGGAAGTCCCTGAATCGTATGGTTACCGCTCCGCGAGCCGCGACATTCTGGTTTTTCTTGTCCAATTCGCCCATGCGGGAGTTGAGCAGGACTTCATGGCCAGCTCCACCGGGATAGGTCACAGCCGGTTCGGTGAGCATAACCTTGGCTGCGGGTCCGGAGACCACTGCAGATTTTGCCCTCAGAACCCACGGACGAGCTCCCACGGACGAGTACGCAAAATTCTCGACGCGCATGACCTCTTCGGGCTTGCTGGCTGACACGAAGTCGTCCCGATTATCGCTCCATACACGGGACACCACATACGAGACCACGATGAGGACCACCGACGCAACAGCCAGGATCTGACACGCTCGCATAATATTCTTGCGCCTGTACCAGCGTTCGATCTCTTTGTGATTCATGTATTCGCCTGCGCCGGACTTTCTGCCGGGAATGTGACTATATCTCACGTTGGCCGGTCTCTTGTGAACTGCCGATTCTGCAAGTAGTTAATCGAAGTACCTTGCCAGTGCGTTGTCCCATTTTCCTTGAGCCTTGAGGATCATTTCGACCACTTCCCGTGCAGCGCCGTAACCACCTCGATGACGCGTCACGTAGGTGGCAGCGCGGAGCACCTCAGCAGGCGCTTCGGGAACCGTGAATGCGACTCCCGCTCTCCGAAACAGTGGAATATCAACGACGTCGTCGCCCACCACCGCGACTTGCTCCGGTTGCAACGACAAGGACTCCAAGAGTTCCGCAAGCACGGGCTTCTTGTCCCAGATGTGTTGGTAGACCCTGGTGATTCCCAGATCCTCAGCGCGCCGCGGAACAACTTCGGAAGTACGTCCCGTGACAAGGGCTATTTCAAGGCCACATCTCTTAGCAATCTTTATACCATGTCCGTCTCTCACGTCAAAGGATTTTATCTCCAAATTACCGCTCCCAAACGTGATTCGCCCGTCTGTGAGCACTCCATCTACGTCAAAAACAATAAGTCGAATTTTTTCCAGTTTCTCTTTGAGCGACGGAGAGTCCGGATTTCCACGCTGCTCCGAATCGGGCCGGCTGTCCGTAACCACCGAGCGGGCAGGGGTCACGGCATGGATCTCCTTGAGATTGGCTGCCAGCAATGCCAGGTCCTTCAGATTAAGCGAATTGGGGCCGTCGCACAGCGCCCGATCCGGGTCAGGATGCACCTCCATAAATACGCCGTCAGCTCCCACGGCCACTGCAGCGCGAGCAAGTGGAGCCACGTACGAACGGTCCCCGCCCGAACAGCCGGAGCCCTTGCCGGGAAACTGTGATGAGTGCGTCGCGTCAAAGACCACGGGGAACCCTATGCCACCCATGCGCAGAATGGAGCGCATATCCACGACCAGATCACCGTACCCGAAACTGCTTCCCCGTTCGGTGAGGAGTATCTCCGCATTCCCCGTTCCCAAGACCTTCTCGACTGCGTGTCTCATGTCTTCTGGGGCTTGAAATTGTCCCTTCTTGATATTGATCGCCTTGCCGGTGCGTCCCGCTGCCACCAGAAGATCGGTCTGGCGACAGAGAAACGCGGGAATCTGTATCACGTCGAGGACTTCGCCGGCAGGAGCCGCCTGATCCGGAGAGTGAATGTCCGACACGATGGGCAGCCCGGTCTTGGCCCGGATATCCGACAGAATCCGCAAACCTCGCTCAAGGCCAGGACCTCTGAAGGAGTCCACGGATGTACGGTTCGCCTTGTCAAATGACGATTTGAACAGCACCGGCATTCCGGTGACTCGTCCCACCCGTGCCACCTCCTCTGCGACCTCCAGAGCCAGCGCCTCAGATTCGATCACGCAGGGACCGAGAATGAGAAACAGCCCTTCATGGCCTCCGAGGCGGTGGTTTCCTACTTTTACCGTATGCGGCACAATAGCGGAACACTGCATCTGGCTTGTCTCCTGTACTATCCCTCGATTTCGGCGGTCTGTCGCACATACCTGGATGTGGCTCCTCAAATGGCCCGGAGGCCCCAGACAAATCTGCTGTTCCTTGTCGTGTACGGAGAGAAATTCGCGCTCAACCCAGGAATGGCGCTAAGCAGTGCGCGTGCCTCCAGGCTCCGTGACGCGGCTTCAGTGCGTTCTTGCCTCTGACCGGTTACGTCTTAACGGTTCCCTGCAAAGGACGGTTCCGCTCACAGGATCTTCTATTGATCGGTTGAAGATTTCCGCAGCCGGCTATACTCCACGCACGCCTTGATGTAAGACGCGAAAATCGGGTTCGGCTCCATGGGCCTCGACTTGAACTCAGGGTGGAATTGACATCCCACGAACCACGGGTGATCCGAATACTCAACGAGTTCCACCAGCTTACCATCGGGCGATACGCCCCCGGCTTTCAGGTGTTTTTCCTCCAAAGCCTCCCTGTACGTGGAATTGAATTCGTACCGGTGGCGGTGACGCTCGCTTATTCTCGATTGGCCGTAGATCTCCTCGCAACGCCCTCCTGTAATCAGGACGCATTCGTACGTGCCCAGCCGCATGGTTCCGCCCTTCTCGGTGATGGAGCGTTGCTCGGCCATGAGATCGATGACCGGATATTTGGTGTGCGGATCGAATTCCGTGGAATTGGCTCCGGTCATGCCGCAGACATTTCTGGCGAATTCTACTACGGCCAGTTGCATGCCGAGACAAATGCCGAAGTACGGAATGAGGTGTTCACGAGCGTATCGCACCGCGCTGATCTTGCCCTCTATCCCCCGTGAGCCGAAACCGCCGGGAACAAGTATGCCGTCCACGTCGTCGAACTCGTTGCCAAGCCCGTGCTTTTCGATCTGTTCCGAATCGATGAATTTCAGCTTCACTTTCGTGTCGTTGTGCACCCCGCCGGCAAAGAGCGCCTCGTTGAGGCTCTTGTACGACTCGTGCAGGTCCACGTATTTTCCCACAATCCCGATGGTGACCGTGTCCTTCATGGATTTGACTTTGTGCACAAAAGCCTGCCACTCATCCAATCGCGGTGCGCGAGTCCAGATATTGAGCAGCTCGACAATTTTCTGATCGAGCCCCTCGTCATGGAACTTGAGGGGGAGTTCGTAGATGCAGTCCACATCTTCCGCGGCGATGACTTCTTCCGGCCTCACGTTACAGAACAAGGCTATTTTCTCTTTGACCTCACGACTGATCTTCTTTTCGGTCCTGCAGATCAGGACGTCCGGCTGAATTCCCACCTCACGGAGCGCTTTGACGCTATGCTGCGTAGGTTTTGTCTTCACTTCGCCGGAAGCTTTCATGTACGGCAACAGAGTGAGATGCACGTACAAGACATTTTGCGGGCCGAGATCCGCGCGGAGTTGGCGAATGGCTTCGAGAAAAGGAAGGCTCTCGATGTCGCCCACCGTGCCGCCCACCTCCACTATCGCCACGTCAACGCCATTTCCCAGGCCGCGAATGTTGTCTTTGATTTCGTCGGTTATGTGCGGGATCACCTGTACGGTCTGGCCAAGGTACTGGCCCTTGCGTTCCTTTTGGATCACCGCGTCGTAGATCTGTCCTGTGGTGAAATTGTTGGATTGGAGAAGCCGTGCGTGCGTAAATCTCTCGTAATGCCCGAGATCGAGGTCGGTCTCCGCGCCGTCTTCCGTCACAAATACCTCACCGTGTTGAAACGGGTTCATCGTGCCAGGGTCCACGTTGATGTAAGGGTCCATCTTGAGGAGAGAGACCGTCAGACCTCGACATTCCATCAATGCTCCGATGCTGGCTGCAGACAGTCCCTTGCCGAGCGACGAGAGAACCCCGCCGGTGACGAATATGAACTTCGTGCTTTTATACATGATGTGCTCCGCATGCGTGTGCAACGCGCGTGTGCTGAAAAAAGCCGTTCACGAGAAAGCAGTCCCCCCGACACTCTTCATTTCTCATCATTTCCCACTGAGAACTTGCCAGGCTTCACAGGTCCGTTCCTGTAAGAATGCGATAGATTTCCAGGTATTTCTCTTGAGTCTTCCTGATAATCTCTTCAGGCAGAGAGGGAGCGGGAGGTTTCTTGTCCCATTCCTGTACTTCCAAGTAATCCCTCACAAACTGTTTGTCCAGAGACGGCGGCGAAATCCCCGTTTGATACTGATCCATGGGCCAGAAACGAGAGGAATCCGGAGTCATCGCTTCATCCACCAGAGTCAGCACGCCATTCACCAGCCCAAACTCAAACTTGGTGTCCGCGATGATGATGCCTCGACTTTCCGCCAGACGTGCCCCGTGCAGATAGAGTTCGATGGTATTGTCGCGGAGCTTGTGGGCCGTCTCGCTGCCCAGCAGATCTACGACCCGGTCGAAGGAGATATTCTCGTCATGCTCTCCTATCTCGGCCTTGGTAGATGGAGTGAACAACGGTTCAGGAAGTCTCTCCGCTTGTTTCAAACCTGACGGGAGCGGGATCCCGCATATCCGCCCCGTGTTCTGGTAGTCTTTCCAGCCGCTTCCGATGATATATCCTCGCACCACGCACTCCACGGGGAATACCTGAGCCCTGTGCACGAGCACGCTCCGACCGTCGAGAAGCGAGGCAAAAGGCCGACATGCCTCAGGATATTGCGTGACGTCCGCGGTTATGACATGATTGGGGACAATGTGCCGGGTTTCGTTCATCCAGAACAAACTGAGGTTATTGAGCACCTTGCCCTTGAGAGGGATGGGGTCCGGCAGGATCACGTCAAAAGCGGAAAGCCGATCGGTTGACACGATCAGCAGTGTATCGTCCACCCGGTACACATCGCGGACCTTTCCTCTTCCTTCGAGGGAAAGGGGTGAAAGATCTGTCTCTCTTACTGCATAATTGTTCATGGGCAGATTCCGTTCTGCGAGTTCGATGGTATTTTCCGATCCTTGGGCGACCTTGGTATTTGACTTATCCGTAAAAAAAATTTAACTATCATGGCCGGAGATAAGATGCAATCGGATTCAAGACATCCTTTGCCCACGAAGGGGCAGTGCCCGGACTGTAAGATGTGCCAGAACTGCTCTGAGGTCCGGTGCCTGGCGTGCCGGGGCCGAAGGACCTGCGCGGGAAAAAAGAAGCTCTCCATTGAAGAGCAAATCGCCCTGTTCGAAGCCCTCAACGGCAGGAATGCTCCGAGCCTTCACTGCTGCGCGTCACCTACCTCCGACCACGAAGACCTGAAATAATCTCACACGGAATTCGCACCCTGCTTGTCGATCGGCAAGGGGGACCGCTCACGGCACCGCGTTCACGCGGACAGGCTGCATTGCGCAGCGTATACGCGTGTCCTGTTTCCGCATGAGACTTCTTTTGCGTGAGAACTTCGGCCATGTGCCTGAAAAAGGGCAGGAGAGGACACGGGGACCCCGGACAAACTTCCGTTTTTCATCATCAATATCGCCGTCCTATCTTACCTAAAACCACATTACATAATAAAACTCTTCCAACACCTTGTTACTTATGGTATATTATCCGAGCCATCATGCGCGCTGCATCTTCGGATGGATCGAGAGGATAAACATATGCACAAATGGATTGCTCGCTCCCTCGTGATCGCTCTCCTGGTTCTCTCTGTGCCCGTAATTTCCTGGGCTAGGGGAACCGAGTACCTCATCAATTGGCCACAGAATCACTACGGGCCCGTGTACGTCCAGATCTACGATATCAGATGCTACGCACCCTATGAGCTGCTCGATCGTTTCAAGGTCTGGGTGACCTGGGGAAATCAGACCAAGTGCTACGAAATAGGAAACAGAGGCACGTACCTGCTCAAGTTTTACAAGTACGACGCGTGCGAGGGTCCCATGATCGTAGCCGGAAATGCGTCGTCCTTCAAAATACGGTACAGCCTCGTTCCTCCATGGCTGTAGAAGGCTGCGGTGCTGCCCACTCTGCGGCAACCATCTCACCGGAATTCTCGTGAGTGGAGCACCGCAAGACCGGTACCCGCGCTTGCAGACTGTCCTCGTGCAACCCCCGGGAGAAAACTCTTGCCGCAAGCTTCCTCCCGGCCTATTATCCCGACAGTGAGCGCGGTTGATGCATTGCTGATTCGGAACCGCAGCACCCCCCCTTGTCCATGTCCCGACACCTCACATCCTTGTTGGAATGTTTCGGCATCACTCGTGCCATGAGAACCATTGCCTTGGTCGGTGGGGGTGGGAAGACGTCCCTCATGTACGCACTGGCCCACGAACTGGCTCGACGCGGCAGCCGCGTGGTGACCACGACGACCACCAAGATTTTCCCTCCGACAAACCAAGAGTCTCCTTGCCTGGTCCTGCTCAACGACAATTCAGCGCTTGAAGGATTAGCCGACAAACTCACTCTGCACCGGCACGTTACCGTAGCACAAGGGTTTGCTCGATCCGCGGGAAAGCTGGAAGGGGTTTCTGAAGAAACCGTGAGGACTATCCTGAAAAGCGCGGAACACGTCTTGGTCGAGGCGGATGGAGCTGCGGGGCGGCCGATAAAAGTCCCCGAGTCATGGGAACCGGTGATTCCGTCGATCACTGACCTCGTCATCCCTGTGGTCGGTCTCGACTGCCTGGGAAAACCTGCGTCGCGCGACTGGGTCTTCCGGCTGGACCGTTTCCTGGCCCTCACGGGCCTTCCCGCAGAAGCGACAATTGAGCCGGCAGCGGTGGTCAAGGTGATTTCTCACGCGCGCGGGGGCCTCAAGGGGGTGAGCTGCAAAGCGGCGGTAACGCCTTTTCTCAACAAACGGGATGTGCTTGGCGAATCCGACGTGGTGGATCGCATTGCGTATGGTATTTTTCAAGAAACCTTGAAAATCAGAAGACTGGTGGCAGGCCAATTGAAAGAAAGACCTCAGATAAGGGTGTTCCTGCCTTCCTGCCCCTTCCCCTGAGCGGGCTACGACTGTCGTGTCCGAAAAAATGCCCTGAGCCTGTCTCAAGGGCCTTGCGGACCACGGATGATGCAGAGACGGAGCCTTTGGTTTCGCCTACAAGGATACTCCAGCAGGAATGATCATGACGAAGAAGCACGCCCTGAAATCGTGTTGTCGTGCAGCTATTTACGCGCCCACCGAGGTGGCGCCAGGGGTATGCTTCTCTTCCGCAGGTTTGTTCTCGTTCCACCCGGCGCGTTCCTTGCTGTTATCAGGTGGTTCTGACGGGGGATCCAGGGATTCGACAGGGACGATCAAGTCCTGATGGATTTCTCTCCTTTGCACGGTCTCAAAAGCGTGTGAGCGCGCGAATAACCTCTTGGTCATTTCTGAGGACTTCCAACCAACACTCGGAATTGATCGGAATCCCTGACATCCTGAATCGCCCCTCGGTGTCGGTTCGTGCGGATCGGGAATAATCACCCGTCCTGCAGAGACATTTCACCAGGACATCAGGTACGAGGCGAGAGCCCCCCTGTGTGGCAACTCTGCCCTGCACAATGCAGCCCTCGGGAATCATGCGTACCCGGTACCCCTCGATCTTTCCTGACTCAATGGGCAGTGCCATCGTTTCGGAATTCTCCAGGACGTACCCTCTCTTATATACATTTACGAAATACCTTCCCGGCTCATTGACCAGCACTTTGAACTCGCCGGTCTCGGCCTGGGTCCGGCATGACTGACCGATGCGGTTGCCATCCCCGTCAGTCAAATACACAATTGAGGAGGCAATCCCTCTGCCATCCGGGCCGGAAACCGATCCTGAGACGACCAGCTGTTCTTTCTCACGTCGTTCGAGTTCCTCGGGAGACGGCAAATCAACGGTTGCGGAGAATTTGAAATCCTGGGTAAGAGGTTTCTTTTCTGCAGACTGTTCGACCATCCTCGGCGCGCCGGTTTGCGCGCTGATCCGGTTTGACAGCCTCGGAATGGGGTGATTGAGCCCGTCCAACGGGGTCGGAGGGTGCACGTTGCTCGGGTATTCGGCCGCGTTTACGGGCCGAGGAGTACCGATGACTCCCCCAAGCTCGTCCGGACCTCCTCGAACGACAGTGAGTGACGAATCGCGGGTGGGTCGAGTCGGATTCTTCGCGAACGTCTTTCCAAAAGGAAGGCTCGCGGTACGACTCATGAGCGAGAGAATACGGTTCAAGGGCCAGGACTCGGGGGAGATCCAGCCCTGAACAAAGAGATTCGCCACCGATAGCACCACTATGAGGAAAAGAATAAAGTAGGCAAGCGGATGCAGATGGGTCACTGCGTACAGCAACCCCACATGAGGGCCCCAATGCGCAGCGTCAGCCGCATGGCACACGCTCACGCCGGACAAACTCAGCAGTAATAGCAACGTGGCCAGACGGCAGATATGACTTGAATCAGCGGTGATGTGGGTGGCGCGCCGCCAAGCCGACTCTTTCCGGGCCGCCCGTATTGATTCTGTAGATCTGGAGGTCCTGGACAAACCGCATCCATCTCCTCTCAAGTTTTCCGAATAAGTCCCCACACTTCCCCCTTGACCAACCAGGGGGCCTTTTACCAGTAATTCGGACGCATGTCTATCACTCGCCACAAAAAAAGTAAACAGGAACCCTATGAGTCTGGTGGAATTTTTTCTCAAGAGGCTTCAGGGGATGTGGTGGCAACGTGAGGTATCAAGGGACTTTTTGTGGGGGGGTCTGCGGATTCCGAGGATTGGGAACGACACCACATGAAGGTGCACAGGGGAGCTCTTTTCCAGGTCCACAGGAAACCTGTCCTTGCAGATTGCGCACGCAAATGGCCAAACCTTCCCCCGTTTTCGCCAAGGACAACGGTTAGCCGGGTACACCCCAAGCGGTTGCGTCGATCTGACGGTTCGCACGGGGCTAGCAACGCCGTCATGCCACAAAAAATGCAAACTTTTCAGGAGCGAACGCGGCAACACTCATGTGATTGGTCATGGATTGGAGCCCAAAAACGGCACAGCACTCCCTATTATTTAAGTTTTAGTTTTACTTATCATTCAAGTCTCCTGGTTTTATTGTCAAAAATACGCTTGCATTTTTTCGTCCGTGTGGTATGACTTGCCCCCAGAAACGAGACGGTCAGATCTCGAATCACTGCACACAGGAGTTGAGCGATGAAAAAAACAGCTATCTTGACGATGATTGTGTCACTGGTTGTCGTCAGTTCTTGCCTCTTCGCTTTCGCAGAGGACCCCACGTCCCAGGTCTCAGCGCTGGAGCTCAAAGCCCAGAGGCTGCAGTCTCAAATCAAACAGGCTCAGGCGCAAGCCAATGTCGGAGTTGATGCGCAGGTTAAGGCTCTCAACGCCTCTATCGATAGTCTCGTGAAGCAGCGCGTGCAGGTGGATGGACACATTGCGCGCCTCGAAGGCCAGATTGCAGAACTGAAACAGAGTGCGGATAGCACCTTGAACAGACAGGTAGAGCAGTACAAATCAGAACTGGGCGTAATCAAGCAGCAGATCTCCAGTATGGCTGCCAAAAAGGCAGTAAATAAGCCTCATAGCGTCGATGTAGCGCCTAAGGCTCCGGCCCCTGCGGCCCCTGCAGCAGCAGCCACCCCGTCCAAGGGTAAGGCATGGTCCGCGCCGGCCGCCGCCCCTGCGAAGAAGAAATAAGGAATAGCCACACGACAGCGAACCGGGGACGCGGGATTACTCAACCGCACGAATTATCACAAACCTCAGCAACGGGTGAGCGCGCCGACCGTTGCATGCACAATCCCCTTCCCCGGTTTGGTCTCAGTAACAGCTCGCGGCAGCCAGGGCGCGCACGCCGAAACCGAATCCGACCCCCAGCAGGACTGGCCGCTTTAAATTTCATATAATTTGCTTCAATCTCAAGGCATTATACTTTTTTCTTGATTTTTCTCTTGAATCTTGATAGAATAATTTTGAAATATCCCAGAGATACGGTTATACACTATGATAGCTATTAAAACCAGGATGCTATCTCTGTTTATCGTTGCGTTACTTGCGGCATGCTCCTCTACTGGTGGTCTTGTCAAGAAAACCCCAGAGCCTACACCTGAGTCGAAGAAGGTCGATCTTGCCGAAAAGGATTCTGTCTCCCACAGCACTCACGACGAAGGCGCGTTTCACATTGTAGGGCCTGATGAGACTTTGGGCCGCATCTGTCACGTGTACGGGCTGGATGTCGCCAAGGTCGCGAAAATAAACAAGATTACTTCCTCAGAAACCCCTCAAGGAGGGAGACAGCATATTTCTGCCTGCTGAAGCGCTGTTGGCCGACGACGAAGCACACAAGACTCACTGCAGTCCGAAGGCCCTACGCGCGGGCAAGGGCAAATCCGCGTCAAAACTCTGCATGTCGGTGGTGACCAATGCGATTAGAGGACAGCGTGATCCGTCTGTTCCTCGACTTAAGTTTCCCGTACCCCACGGTGTGCTCACGTCTCCCTTTGGTCATCGATGGGGCAAGTTCCACAAAGGCCTTGATATTGCTGCCCCAATTGGCACATCGGTTCTGGCCTGCGCTGACGGCAAAGTCATTTTTACCGGGAGCAGGAAGCGCTTTCGCCGGTATGGGAATACCGTGCTGATCAATCACGGAAAAGGTGTGTACACGTATTACGCGCACCTCAGCAAGATAAAGGTCAAGAAGAATCAGCAGGTACGGAAAGGCCAAACAGTGGGCCTGGTAGGCAATTCAGGCCGTTCAACAGGGCCCCATCTCCACCTGGAAGTGCGAGTCGTGAACAACGTGTACAACCCCTTGGCGTATTTCGCACCAACCGAATTCGTAAAAACCCGCATTGCCCGACGTTTCACCGAATCGCCTATGGGGCCGGTGCGGGCTCATTGGCGCATTCCGGATCTCTTGGCCGCTGGACGTTGATGCGCCTCCCCACGATTGATAACTTGACACCTCGTAAAGAATGCTGACACCGGAATCCCTGAGGGATGTGCGAGTAGCCGGCCTCTTCACAGGCAGGCCGGCTGCTCGTGAGGAAATGCCATGCCGCTGTGCATGCGGGTCCCCTGGCACAAGACTTGCTTAGCTTGGTAGAGGATTATCGGGTCAGTGCGCGGAGCACGTTCTTGCATACCGCAATCCGTCTTGATATGCGCAAGGGCCGTACAGGGTCGAGGGTCTCGATGAACGCGCTCCCGACTCTCTGGACCGAATTCGCGGCTCCGAGCAACTACGTGGTTCGGGTAGGCACATTCCGAAGGAATGTGCGGACAGCCTTCCCTTTGCCAGAGACAGGGCCGAACCGATGGGTGATGACTTTTATATGAATGCCGAGCGCGCAACGGATGAAAAACCCTACAGCTAGCCGCGCTTACGTGGAAAACTTTGGGGAAGGAAGGTTTCATGATGGTTTTGTTCTTGACAAGAAACGCGATTTTCATCACCATAAGGCCTTTCTAGGTCTATCATCAGGCTTCCCATCTTCCAGTAGAAATCCACATGATTGCGGGGCAGACAATAATGAGTCTCCATGCCGCATCCGAAGTCAGGCGCGGTGTGCGGAAGTGAAAAGAAGGCTTTCTTCCTGAATAAAAAGGAACCTTGAGGTAAAGAGAAAGGAGCAAGGATATGGCGGAAATAGGACACGGCGGAAAAGAAATCGTCGAACGGATCATGGATCCCGCTGCAGCCAAAGAAAAGATCAAAGGTCTGAAAGCGATTCCGATTCGGAGCCAGATTGCAAATGAAGTATTGGGCTTGAGCTACGGTTTCTTCTCGCCTCTCGAAGGCTTTATGGACAAGGCCGACCTCGACTCGGTCGTCAAGAAGATGAGACTGGCCAGCGGGCCTGTGTGGAGCATCCCCATCCTGTTCGATCTGAGCGACCAGGAAATCAAAGATTATGGCGTGAAGGTTGGTGACACGCTTCTCCTGACGTTCGGTGGCAACCCCATGGCCATTCTCGAAGTCAGCGAGATTTTCGACTATAATATGAAAGAGCTCTGTGTCGCAGTGTACGGCACCGATGACGCGAAGCATCCGGGTTGCGCTCGCAGTTACGCGTACAAGAACAAATTCCTTGGCGGCAAAGTGACGCTGGTGAACAAGCCGAAGATCAACGAACCGTACGTCCCGTACTTCCTGCCCCCGCTTGAGATGAGAAAGAAGTTCAAAGAAAAAGGCTGGCAGAGGATCGTTGCCCATCAGACGAGAAACGTTCCCCACACCGGCCACGAATGGCTCATGAAGGGCGCGTGGTTCCAGACCTATGGTGAGCTGTCCATCGAGAAACCCATTGTCGGCGTGCTCGTGAACGCGATCATCGGTGACAAACGTAAAGGCGACTACATCGACGAAGCCATTATTCTTACTCAGGACGAACTGAGGAAGTCAGGCTATTTCGGCGATGACAACCACTTGACCAGCCTCACTTTTTGGGATATGCGTTACGCTGGCCCCAGGGAAGCAGTGTTCCATGCCTGTTTGCGAACCAACCTGGGTCTCACCCACCACATGTTCGGCAGAGACCACGCAGGTGTGGGAACCTATTACGGCGCGTACGACGCGCATCATCTTCTCGCCACCATCCAGGACGAGTTGAGCATTGTCCCGGTGTATTCCATGAACTGGCTGTACCTGCCCGCACTGCGGCGAGATCACCTCTGAGGGGTTGTGCAACCATAAGAAAGAATGGCAGAAGTTTAGTGGCACCGTCGTCCGGAGCATCGTGGTCGATGGCGTCAAGCCGCCCCGTCTCATCTACCGACCCGAGGTCTTTGACGTCATGATGGAATGTGGCGAGAAGTACGGTTTTGGTTCGCCGTTCGTTACGGATGAGTACCTGGCGAAGAGGATACCTGTTTTCGAAATTCCCCCCATGCAGTAGGAGGTAATACGATGTCAGAGGAAAAATTCCCTATCAACATATGGATTAATGAAGAAAGATTCGACAAGTTGGAAAAGGCCGGATTGGGCGGTCTGTGCGAAGAGATGCTGGCTGGCCTGAAAGTCCTCAGAGTGTACGCCAATGCGGTGGAAAGAGACAAGATCTTGAAAGTCTTTCCCACGGCCAAGTTTGACAGCGCCACCACCAAGAGCATCGAACTGCTCCCCAGGAACGTCAAGGACGCCATGTTTGATATGTGTGTGGAAAAGAAGACTGTCGACATGATGGCAGATTTTCTCAACAAATACTAAGCCGACCGGCTTTGTGAAGTGTTGATCTGCAAAACGTGAGAAAAGAGGGTCTCTCGAGGCCCTCTTTTTTGTTGCCCGGAACGGTCGCGGGTCTGCGTGCCTCTTCCTAGCCCTTGACGGGTGGCGGCTTATGAGGCATAAGAAAACGTCCAAGATCGAATGCCAATGGAAAGTTCCCTAATGGGCGATCTATTCGAGAAATGCTACTCGTTCCATCGAGACGACGAAGCCATGGCCGCGGGTTTCTACCCATATTTCAAGGCTATATCCAAGTTAGGTGGGCCCCACGTCACGGTTGATGGCCGAGACATGATCATGGTGGGCTCCAACAATTATCTGGGCCTCACGACTCATCCCAAAGTCAGGGCTGCCGCGATGAAGGCCTTGGAGGAATTCGGCACCAGTTGCTCGGGTTCCCGCTTTCTCAACGGCACATTGGAGCTGCACCGGGACCTGGAGTTGCATCTGGCACGCTTCGTGGGCAAGCAGGCTGCCCTGGTGTTTTCGACGGGTTTCCTTACCAACCAGGGAGTAATCGCTCCTCTGATTTCGCGCGGCGACACCGTGGTCATCGATCGACTCGTTCATGCCAGCATCGTCGACGGAACTCGCCTCGGCTTTGGCAAAGTGAGAAGATTCAGGCACAACGATGCGACATCCCTTCGTAAGCATCTGGAGCTCAGCGCAGAATCCTCCACCGGAATTCTGGTGATTGTGGATGGCGTGTACAGCATGGAAGGGAATATCTGCGCGCTTCCGGAAATTGTGGCCACCGCCAAAGAATTCGGCGCACGGATCATGGTGGATGACGCGCACGGTATCGGAGTGTTAGGCAAGAATGGTAGGGGCACACTGGAACACTTCGGCCTCACCGACGAAGTTGACCTGGTAATGGGGACGTTCAGCAAGTCTTTCGCCTCGTTGGGCGGATTCGTGGCAGGAGCCGAGCGGGTCATTGCGTACATTAAGCATCATTCACGCGCGTTGATCTTTTCTGCCGCCATGCCGCCCTCGGCCGTGGCAGCGGTGGAGGCGGCCCTGGAAGTAGTGGAGACCGAGCCTGAAATCCGTGAAAACCTCTGGAGGAATACTCGCTTTCTTATGGAGGGCATCGTGGGTCTCGGATTTGACGTGGGTCCGACCGAGACGCCGGTAGTGCCCATCATCGTCGGAGACGACCTGAAGACGTTGTTCCTGTGGAGGCGGCTCTTCGACGAAGGTCTGTTCACGAATTGCGTGTTGTCACCCGCGGTTCAGCAAGGGTCCCAGCGGATCAGAATGTGTGCCATGGCTACCCACTCCTTGGAAGATCTGGAAAAAGTGGTCGAGATTTGCGGCCGCGTCGGAAGAGAAATCGGACTCATCACATGAGGGAGTAGAAAAGATGACGATTAAGGTGTCCCGGAACAGTATCCCGTTCTATTCTCTGCCTCGCTGCCTCGCGTGTGTGCTCCTGGTGCTCTTAATCCTGTCTGCGGCCTTTCAGGGACAGGCTTGGGCCCAGCAGAAACCTCCGGTAGGTGGGGAAATCTCTTCCAGCACGGATGGGCCTGTTCCGGCCAGCTTCCGAAAAGAAGAGAGCGATTTTCTCACCTCTCTGGACGACCGCATCAAAAAAATGGAGAACGTGCTGCAGGGAATCAGCCGGATCGGGAAGATCTCCGAGAGTCGGAGCTTAGATAACAAAATCATGGCGAGAGAACAGAGACGTCTTGCGATCGGGATTTTGATCGTTCTCATGATCATCGCTCTGATTTTTCCGTTGACCATTTGGTTGCTGAGCAGGAAAAGATTGCTGGGCCTATCCGGCCTTTCTGATGAGGTTGCGGCGACAATCCTCGTGGTGGAGGAGCGCCAGGCCAAGCTTGCCAGCATTCTGGAAGAGATACAGACTGAGTTGGATGAGGGATACGCCCGAACGGGTCCGGATCTGAAAAACCTCATGGATCAAGCCAAGAAGTTCCTCGAGGAAAACAAACGGGACCTGGAACGGGTGGGAAGTGGAAGGAGCACTCCCGGAGAATAACTGCAGTACCGACCTTTCAAGAAACAAGCCTTCTCCCGGCTCGCGCTGTGCGTGTCTCGCGGATAACGTGTACGGCTTTACGCGTGGAGCGGCAACATACATCGCCTTGTCCCGGTTCTCTGAACTTCGAAAATCAAACCACCAAGTCACGAAGACACCAAGAGGTGAACAACCTGTTCTCTCTTTTCTTGGTGCCTTGGTGGTTCATTCCCTGTGCCTCGTGGTGAAGCCTTTCGATGACCCTCCCCTTCCCGCGCATGGGATCGTTCACGGCAATATGGTGATCGGCGTTCCCACCAGCACTTTCGAGAACAGATCCTCGATTTCGTAGTTCCACATCGCGATGCAGCCGTCGGTCCAATTATGGGGCTTGGGATAGAAGAGAACCACCCACAACTTCCTGTACCTCATCGGTGGGGTACCCGTGAATGCCCACCCAGCCGCCCAATTTGGTATTCCATGGCGGGGGTTGCCCATTCTTCACACGTCTGATGATCGCGTCCCGGGTGTCCCGGGAAATGAGTCCCCTTTCAAAGGCAGCTTGCGCGTCATTGCCGCCGGGATAGCTGATCCCGAGAAAGCGGCAATAGTGACTGGCCGTGCTCTTGGTGCAGACAAAATAATTGCCCTCTGGCGTCTTGCCGTCGCCGGTGATTCTTTTGGGGCCGCGAGGGTTTCCCAGGCAGACCCGGTATTCCGCTATCTTGTCTCCGTTTCGGTGCAGTTCGAGGATCTGCTTGCCCTTGTTGATGACTATGCGCGTGTCTCGAATGACGCGGAAATCCTCACCTGCAGAGGCGCCTGCACTGTACGCGGTTATCATCGCAATTGCGACCACGGTCCGAAGCATCCTCCGACACCACCGAAAGACCGCTCTTGCCCTCCGTGAGAAACCTGTTTTGTCGCGCGGAATGTGGTGCAAAGGAGATTCCCTTCTTACTCGAAGTCGAGTCACAAAGCTACCGTAATTATTATGAAATGTCAATAGGGCTTGCCGCTGTCTGTGCGAATACCCCATATCTGGGGCTGCAAACTCGTACGGGACCATCAGGGAATCGGAACAGGTCCCGTACCGAAGTATTCTTTAGAAACTGAACACTTGTGCGTCGAGAGACAGGGAGATAAGCTGCTTTGCCGTGGACATTTGGGCGTTTTCGATGAAATCGGATTCGCTTATCTGGCGGGCTTTGGCACATGGCGTGCACACGTAGAATGGAACCTTATGAATCCGGAGCTTTTCCAAATGGGTCTGCATGTCATCGCCAGTGGGAGCGACGATGTTTTCCGCCATGCCTTTCCTGGCAAAGATCACCCCGTCATCGAGCAGGAATATATTAACTTCGTGGCCTTCTTCCCTGGCGATTCCTGCAACCTGCATGCAGCGTGTTCCTTTAGAAGGGTTTTCCATTCCGGTTCCCAGCACAAACAAGAATTTTGCCATAAATACCTCCTTTGTCTTTTCACAGACCGACTTCTTCACGCGTTTTTCAGGCCAACCGCGTTCAGGGGATATGAGTCATCAGGAGTGAACGCGGGGCAGAATGGCTGTCTCACTCTGATTAAATCCTGATTTTCGGATTTAGTCAAGAAACTGCTCCCCATGCGCCTAAGCATGGCACGTGACTTTGTCCTCCGAAATTATATTACCCTGCTCAGAGTGGAGTAATACCAGGGTGCGCAACAACCGCTGATATTGATTCACTTTTATGGCAGTGGCCCACAGTTCTCACCGAATGGCTCATGGTTTCGGAAGATGGCGGGGGTCCCCCGAACGCCGGTTCGACGCCTTTGGGTCGCTCGCAAAGAAGGGAATCTTCCTCCGCCAGGTTGCGTGAATCTGAGCACCCCAATCTAAGAAGTGTCGTGTGTGCGGGAAAGCATTGCCTTGGGCAACCGCCTCCTGCGAGCGATTCCAGGTGAAGAACTCCACGGGGTTGTGCTATAGTGAATCGCGTCGAGAATTGCGACATATTGAAAGCTGATGCGTCGGCCATGGCGTGGTGGTCCGAACCGCCTTCCATGTGTTGCGCTCCACTATCCAGCGTGCCAAGAGCCGACCATTCGCATTGAGCCCAGCGGCGTTTCCCAGGTTGAAGTGGTGGTTTGAGGGTGCCGCACATTGCAATGGGGTTCACAAAATCAAATGACCACAGCGAAACGTTTATCAAGAACTCTCGTATCTCTGGTGGGCCGTCCCAACGTGGGAAAATCCACCTTATTCAACCTGCTTTGCGGACGTCGCAAGGCTCTGGTCGAGGACACCCCCGGGCTGACTCGCGACCGAAACTACGCGGAAGTGACGGTGAGGGATAAACCCTTTTTCGTGGTGGACACGGGCGGCTTCGAACCTTCCAGCCCTGACGTGATGCTGTCACAGATGCGGACTCAGACGATGGTCGCCATTGAGCAGTCGGATATCATCGTTTTCCTGGGTGACGCAAAGATTGGCATTACCCCGTCTGACTACGAAATCGTCCGTCTGCTGCAAAAAACCGACAAGAAGGTTTTCTATGTGGTCAACAAGATAGACTCGGAAAAGCAGGAACCTTTTGCCGCGGATTTCTATGGACTTGGCGTGGATCCGCTTTTCACGATGAGCGCGATGACCGGATATGGTGCGGGCGAGTTTATCGACGCGCTCGTCGCTGCGGTTCCTGAGGAAGAGGTGACTGAAGAGGAGAATGAAGAGCCTGCTGAGCCCATAATCAAGGTTGCCGTGGTAGGCCGTCCTAATGTGGGCAAGTCTACCCTGATCAATCTTCTGTTGGGCGAAGAGCGCCTCGTGGCCAATCCTAAACCGGGCACGACCCGTGACTCGATTGATACGGTAGTAAAGTACTACGGCAAGGAATATCTGTTTATCGACACCGCGGGCATCCGGCGGCGTTCCCGGATCGTCGATCTTGTGGAAAAATACAGTGTCATCAAGGCGTTCGGGAGCATCGACCGCGCTGAGATCGTCCTCGTGATCATGGACGCGACCGAACCGGTGACAGATCAGGATGTGCGGATCGCGGGGTACGCCTATGAAAAGGCGCGGGGGGTAATCTTACTGCTCAACAAGTGGGACCTGGTCCCCAAGGACTCCAACACGGTAACCAAATTCTACGATCAAGTGCGACAAGGACTCAAGTACCTGCATTACGCCCCGATCATGACCCTGTCCGCATTGGCAGGCACGCGAGCGCCGAAACTCTTCCCGCTCATCGACGAAATGGATCGTCAGTACCGCAAGCGCATAGCCACGGCAGAACTCAACAAGTTTCTGGAGACCACGGTCGCGCAGAATCCTCCTGGTACGCACCACAAGACGAAGCGAATCAAGATTTACTATCTCACCCAGGTTCAAGTTGCGCCCCCCACATTTATGTTTTTTTGCAATTACCCTGAATCAATCCACTTCTCCTACAAGAGATTCCTCGAAAATCGACTGAGAGAGGTTTTTGATTTCGGAGGCGCACCCCTGAGGCTGGTGCTCAAGAAACGCGTGGGAAAGGCAGTGGGGCCTCCTCGACGCAAGAAAGGCTAAGCCGAACTGGCAGTCTTGCTTGCTGTTCACCGGGCGAAGCCTCCTCTGGGGGTACAACTCTGACGTGTTCAGATACGTGGTTCTTCTCACCGGAGATGGGGCCAAGGGGGAAGAATGGCGTATCGGGATCGTGTTCCGGTGTCCGGCTGTCTCATAAGAGAGGTGTACGACGTGCCCGGGTTCTTCGTGAGAGACGGACAATCATTGCATCCGCTGGGTGGTGAACCCTCATAAATCGAGATAGAGCCTCGTGGGCAGTCCCATGAAATTTCCCCGCACAACGCGGGTCAGATGGGTTATCATGAGCGTATGAGTCAAACCGGAGAATCGATACCACGATATAACGAGATCCAAGACCTCGTCAAATCCTACTATTCTGACGCGGATCTCTCGCTCATTCAGGCTGCTTACATTTATTCAGCGCGGGTGCACCGCGGTCAGACGCGGCGGTCCGGCGAGCCGTACCTGATTCATCCCGTTGCGGTGGCGAAAATCCTCGCTCAGATGAAGCTCGACGAAGCCGCAGTAGCGACTGGCCTTCTGCACGACACCGTGGAGGATACCCTCACCACCATCGATGACCTGGAGCAATTCTTCGGCAAAGACATCGCCGCGATGGTAGACGGTGTCACCAAGATCAGCAAAATGGAGTTCCAGTCCCGGGAAGAGCGGCAGGCGGAGAACTTCCGAAAGATGATCCTCGCCATGAGCCGGGACATCCGGGTGCTGATCGTCAAGCTCGCAGACCGGCTCCACAACATGCGCACCCTCGGCCCTATGCCACCGGAGTCCCAGAAACGGATCGCCAGGGAAACCATGGAGATTTATGCGCCTCTGGCCGCGCGCCTCGGCATCTACTGGATGCGCACAGAGCTGGAGGACCTCGCTTTCCGTTACCTGGAACCCGAACGATGGTACGACACCAAGACCAAGCTTGAAGAATCTCTCAAGCGGTCAGAAGGGTACGTCAACAACGTCCTGCGGGTCATCAAGGACAAGCTCGATCAGTTCAGCATCGTTTCGGTCGCCAAAGGTCGGAACAAAGAGGTTTACAGCATTTTCCGCAAGATGCACGCGCAAAACCTGGAGTTCGAACAGATCCACGATCTCACCGCGTTCCGCATCGTCCTGAACAGCGTGAACGAGTGCTATGCAGTGCTCGGTTTGATTCACTCCCTGTGGAGGCCTGTCCCGGGCAGATTCAAAGACTACATCGCCATGCCCAAGAGCAACGGGTACCAGTCACTCCATACCACCGTGATCGGTCCTGAGGGTGCACGGATAGAAATCCAGATCCGGACGCAAGAAATGGATCAGATCGCGGAAGAAGGCATCGCGGCGCACTGGTCGTACAAGGAAGGCAAAGCCCTTGAGGCTGAGGATGTCAAGCTCACCAACTGGCTCCGCCAAATTATGGAATGGCAGCAGGAACTGGACGACCCGAGGGAATTCTTCGAGAACGTCCGAGTGGACCTGTTTCCGGACGAAGTGTACGTATTCACTCCCAAAGGAGAGGTCAAGGAATTCCCTAAGGGAGCGACTCCTCTGGATTTTGCCTACAGTATACACACCGAGGTCGGCCATCGATGCGTGGGAGCGCGTATCAACGGCAAGATGGTGCCGCTGAAGCACCAGTTGACGACCGGTGACTGCGTGGAGATCGTCACCTCCGTTCATCAGCGGCCGAGCAAAGACTGGCTCAAATACGTCAAGACAGGTAGGGCACGAACCAAGATCCGACATTACGTGCTGGCCGCGGAGCGAGAACGGTCGATCCAGATAGGGAGAAGAAAGTACAGAGCGTGAACTCAAGAAGTGGAGGATGGAACTGTCCCGCGCTGAGAGAGAGGGCGAAATCCTCAAGATCGCTCAGGAGTTCAGCTTTAAGACGGAAGTCGACCTTTTTGCCGCGATCGGGTACGGCCGCGTATCTCCCAAGGCCATCATCACGCGACTGGTGCCTCCCCAGGAACGGGAAAAGGCAAAGGCCGAATTACGGGAAGACAGGCAGGTAAAGCATCGCCACGGCTCAGCCAGAAGCGGGGTGAAGATCCAGGGCTTGGCCGACGTGCTGGTCAACTTCGCCAAGTGTTGCACGCCGTTGCCTGGCGATCCTATTCAGGGGTTCATCACGCGCGGCAGGGGCGTCACCATCCACAAATCAGACTGCGTCAATCTGGAGGCGGTGGATGCCCAGAGAGTCGTCGAAGCCACATGGGATGAGGACCAGGCTCTTACGCGGATTGTGAGCCTGGAAATACAGACAGAGAATCGCATGGGGATGCTCGCAAACGTGAGCGGCGTATTTTCCTCAAACGATTCCGATATCGTGTCGGCCAACATTAAAGCGCTCGACGACCACCAGGCTCAGGGAATATTCATGGTGTCCGTGAAGAACCTGGACCACCTCACGCGGATTATGAACGCACTCCGCAAGGTGAAGGGGGTGGTGACAGTCGAACGGGTGGGAACGATCCAGCCAATCAATGGTTAGTAGAGCGATTCAAGGTTTCTTGTGAGCTGGTTCTCATGCGGAAGTTCGGTCAGGTACACCTGCTCCTCCCCACCTTCCCTCCCAAACCGGAGACAATTTCACAGGATTCGGTGACCAACGAAAACCGCACCAACCGAGGCTTCTTCTCGATCGATGCGGTTCGGTTGACTCATCACAACCTGCCGGAACTCGTTGACCGCACGCGTTCCGGTCTTGCAGAAATTCCCGGGAAACCCGCTTCCCGGAGGTCTGCATATACCCACGTCAAGGGGCTTTCTTTATCATGTTGGAACGAATGCAGCGGGTGCAGACCTTCACTCTTCTCACGCGACCCGAGGGCTCCAAGACTCTCACCTTCTGAAGGTTGGGAAAGGAGATCTTGTGGGTCCGGTTATGCGCGTGACTTACATTGCAACCTCTCAAAGGTTTCTTACCACATATTTCACAGATTCTTGACATCCAACTCTCCTGAAACAGTAGCCCGTTGCCGGGCCTGGTTTTTGTTATTTGGAAGCGTCCACA
Source organism: uncultured delta proteobacterium (assembly GCA_963760985.1). Lineage (GTDB taxonomy): Bacteria > Desulfobacterota > Desulfomonilia > Desulfomonilales > Desulfomonilaceae > JACRDG01. The sequence goes on from CAVXFM010000015.1 coordinate 170,908, forward strand.
AACGCCATTCTCAGCTGGAACAGAGCTTCTTGGATGATCTTGGCTTCCTGATCCGTGAGGTTTCCGCGGGTCTTCTCCTCAAGCAGGGCGATCAGGTCAATTGTCTGTCGTGCTCCCTGGAGGTCTTTCTTCGATTCGCCCGCATCGGGATCTTTGATGAAGCCGAGCTGGAACAGAGCCGTATTAGCCATGCTCAGTACGAACATCGAAAAATCCATGGGTGGTGGCGGTGGGGACGCTGAGCCTTGGGTCTCGGTCCTTGCCTCATGTGATTCTTCTTGAGGCGGTTCTTTCGTTTCCGGCTTCTCTTGCGTCTCCGCGGTGTCTTTGGAACCGCCTTCAGTGGTGAAGCGCCGCTTATCGGTCACCTTGAATTCTTCTTTTGATTCAGGATCTTCCATTCTTTTTCTCCCTCGACGCCTATCGGTCCCTGTGCCAAAGGGCCGCGCGTGGATTCATGGGGTTGCGTCGTTCGATCTCTGCCAACAGCCCTTTCGAGACAGGATCGAGAAATTCAGGAATCTGTATGCGCGCGGTAACGAGAAAATCACCTCTTGACTCATTCTTCAATGAGGGGAAACCCTTGGTCTTAAATCGAAAGACCGTTCCTGACTGCGTTCCTGCTCGTACCTTCAGGACCACCGATCCCGACAGGAAGGGAATCTCCACCCGAGCGCCAAGAATAGCTTCTCCCAGGGTCAGGGGCACATCTAAAAGGACATCCTTCCCCTGTCGCCTGAAAAAGGTATGGGGACTAACCTCCACATTCAGGTACAGGTCTCCTGCAGCGCCTCCACGCAAGCCCGGCGCACCTTGCCCCGGCACGCGCACCCTCGATCCGGTTTCCACACCACCGGGTATCCGGACGCTGATCGTCCTATCGAGCACACGGACCTCAATTGTCACGCCGTGGTATGCTTGCTCGAATTCAACCGCCAAGCGGTATTCCAGATCGCTGCCCCTTTCGGCAACGGGTCTCCGGGACTTGCCGCGACTCTGCCCCCATAAAATATCGAATAATATATCTTCGAAGCCCGATTGTCCAGAAGAAGTGTTGTGAAAAAAGTCCTGTTCCGACTTTCTTCCGTACCGGCGAAAGCCGTACCCAAAGCCTGAACTCTCCTGACCGTAACCTTGGTTCTTTGAGGATTGGAATCCGTTGAACACACTGTGGAGGTCCTCGTGGCCGTACAGATCAAAGTTGCGTCGTCGAGATTGATCCCCCAGGATCTCGTACGCCTCGCTCAATTCCTTAAATTTGGATTCTGCCCGTGCGTTATCGGCATTGAGATCCGGATGGTACCGCCGCGCGAGTCTCCGGTATGCTTTCTTGATTTCCTCGTTCGATGCGGTTCGACTCACACCCAGCACGTCATATGGATCCGGTTTTCTCATGTATCACTTCAAGCAACCGAGAATGACCGCGCCGGCATAGTATCCCACAGCGTGGCTTGTTGGATTACATACTCCTACAATGGCACCGTTTGGTCGATCGCTACTGAAACGCTCACACAATGAGGACGATTCTTCATGCGCTTCAGTATACCAGCAGCAATGCCTTCCGCGCACACGAACCGCAGTACGGCGGGAGTCGTACCCCTGAGCCGGCACTTTGACGCGCCGCCTCGGAGAGATTCTTGGAGAAAGAAGGCCCTTCCAGCCCCTTGGACCGCATTGCCCCCGTTTTGTTCCGCTTCCGCGAGGCTGTACCGACGTGCAGTCAGAATTGCCAAATCGTAAAAGTGGGTCCCTTTGCCTTCGCGAACTCGCAGCAGGATTCTTCCGGAGAGAGCCTGGGGCGAGCCAGCCGTGGCGCAGGACCCGTGCCGGAGCCTGCGTGTTACCGAGCAGCTAGCGCAGGGTCACCACAGTGAGAATGCGCTCCCGTTCCTCTTGGCTCTTGGGAATCTGCACTTCGAGTATGCCATCCTCGTATCGGGCTTCGGTTTTTTCCACGTCAGCATCATCGGGCAAATCAAAGGATCGTTCAAAGGGCCCGTGTGCTCGTTCCACCGAGTGGTATGCCGCCAACTGCGGTTCCGACTCGAGAGGACGCTCGCCGGATAGTTTCAGCCGTCGCCCCTGGATTTCTATGTTTATGTTCTTCTTACCCACTCCAGGCAATTCCGCCTTGAAGATGTACGCGTCCGGTGTTTCCAGCATATCGACTAATGGACTCCAGACTGCGCTGCGCTGGAAATGGGTCCTTTGCGTCTTGATCTCGACGAACCGATTCACCTTCTCTTGGAAATTCAGGAGGTCCCTCAACGGATCCCATCGGTTGAGTGTCATGCGCCATCTCCCGTCTAGAACGGACTTTTTTGTGATTAAACCTCAAAAACCTCTTTCAAAGCGTACGACCTTTTTATAGGGGAGTCAAGTTCGAACCCAAAGGATGGTCGCCGGATGCACCTCATCGCTTGGGCTGCTCGGCCAGGTACCCCAGCTTGTGGAGTTGGTTGACCAGCATTTGTCCTTTTCCTTTCGGCGCAGCCAGGGTATGCACCGGCCTCTTACCCTGAACCGTTGCAGGAAATACCGCATGAGCAGGTTTGACCTTCGGATTCAGCAGCAGGATTTCCCTGGCAGGCGTCCCGGTGAGCTTGGCGATTTCCGCCAATGAAAGATCTTTGGCGAGCACCAACCCCGTCACCTGGTCGAAAGTAAGAGGAGGTGACTCTTTGAAATGCAGACCGAATGCGCCCCGGTTCGCATCGATGATACCCAGAGCGATCCATCGCACCACCAAGTCTTCCGCATTGTCAGGCAGGGGCAGGTCCCAGAACACACGGCTGTTCCATCGCTGCTCCAGGTCCTGTATCGGCTTTGTACCGCACAGGTACGCTGCCACCACCATGAGCCATGTATCCCCGCCCATTTGTTTGCGGATATCTGTAATGCGCGCGACGAAACAGCGGGTGGACAATTCCAGGTCCATTCGGTCGTCGTGCCAGGAGTCCACGGACATTTGGACTCCCTCAGTAGGGGTGCATGCACTGGTCAACGACCACCATCCCACCCCAGGCCCTCGCGAAGAGGAAAAGACATTCAATCCGGCAATAACCGGCGGCAATAGGGAAAGGTCCTTGGGGAGCTTTTCTTTGGCGAGGATTTCCTCGAAAAGCCATGCACAGCGGGTTTTCTCCGAAAGCCATTCGGTCAATACGCTGCGTGCGTCCAAGAGGAGGAAATTGATCTGGGATTCGATGCGAGACCGTACATCCGCTCTCTGGAGTGGGATGGGTTCTCCGCAAAACGTGAACTGCTTCCCCAACATTTCCCGAGGAATGGAGAACCTCACCACTGCAGGCTTGCTTTCCGGTTGAGCCCCACGCGCGGAGAGGATGCACGTCCCGACGGTCAACAGAAGGACTGCGGCAGCAAAGGCTACTCCAAACTGGCCGGTGAGCTTTTTCAAGACCATTTTCTTGCGGAACCGTTCCGTGTGTACCCTTCCATGGGCCGAACCGATCCCTGCTATACTCTTGTGCGTATACATCGCAGCATCGTGACTGCATTCCCGGTCGGAAGACGAGGGGATCGGCGAGAGACTTGCCTCTTTTCTGATACGTGTCGCGGCGCTTCTTACGAATTCTTATCCCACTTCGTAATCGCTCCGCGCGACCTTTTGTTGAACGTGGAAAATCAAAACACCACGTAGCCCAGACATGAAGAAGTCAAAGACCAATTCCTGTTTTCTTTGTGTCTTCGTGCCTTGGTGATTCCTTCCTTATCTCTCGCGTTGAACCGTTCCCTCACTTCTTCGCGGGACCGATCTGTTGTTCCAATTTCTGAAGCTTCTCCTGGACCACGAGATTGTCAGGGTTTTCTTTCAGGGACTTACGATATGCGGCAACTGCTTCTTCTTTGCGCCCCTTTGCCAAGAGCACGTCCCCCATATGTTCCGAAATAATCGGATCGTGCTTCACCTTGGTCACTGCCTTTTTCAGGAGTTGCAGCGCCTCGTCGTCCTTGCCTTGTTTGTGAAGGATATATGCAAGAGAATCAGCTATGTATCCATCATCGGGTTTGAGTTCCACCGCTCGCTTGATCAGCTTTTCGGCTTTTTCCGGATCTTTACCTGACACAGCCAGAGTGTACCCGATAAAATTCGCCGCACTGGCTTCATCAGGCTTGTCAGCGAGTATTTTCTCCATTTCCGCGAGGCTCCGGGAACGACGACCACTCTTTTCCAGGACATTCCCGAGAGAATAGCGCAGCCTGATATTGCTCGGGTCCAATTGGATAGCCCGCTCGTACGTCTTTATGGCCTCGTTGTACCGATACAATTCTTCGAGGATCGAACCCTTGATGTGAACCAGCTCCGGTTCTTTGGTGTCCGCATTGATGGCTTCATCAATGTACCGGATGGCCTTGGAGAAATCCTTGAGCCGCAAGAACATCAGCGAAAGCATGATGCGGGATCGGATGAACGTGGGCTGGCCTTTGCGGATCTGCGCCAGTTCCTGTTCGGCCTTCTCCGGTTTTCCCTGCTCCCGCAGGATTTGCCCCAAATGGAAACGCACTTGATCCCACCCGGGTTTTCGTTGAAGGATTTTGTCCAGGATTTCGGTGGCCTTGTCTGTACTGCTTCTGGTCGGCAAGGATGAGGGCCATACGTATCTGAATGCCCAGATTCGAGGGAGCCATTTTGGACAGTTCGTCGAAAACCTCGTTGGATTCCTTAAACTTCTTCTGTGCAGCAAGAACCTGAGCCAGGCTCAAACGCGCATTGATATTGAATTGGTCGAGTTTAATGGCTTCACGAAATTCATTCTCCGCTTCCGCATACTTCTTCTGAATGACATAGATCCCTCCGAGTTCCAGGTGAACCTGGGGAGCAGAATCCGGCCGCTTCTTCATGAGTGCCTGAAATATTTCCGCGGCCTTGTCATATTGCTTATTTTCGATATACACGCGTCCGAGATAGAAATACCCTTCCCTTTCGTCAGGGAGCGCCTTGATCATCTTGAGAAAAGTCTTCTCCGCGTCGGCATAGAGCTTTTGTGCGGCTTGGAGCGAACCGATGAACACGTACAGGTCTGTTTCATCAGGTTTCAGCTCGAGCGCCTTGCTATAGGCCTCAATGGCCCGGGGCCGATCGCCTGCGATGGTGTAGATTTTTCCAAGGAGCGTATAAGCTTCCTCGGTACTGGGGATCAAAGAGCGTCGCGTTTTGGGCCATGATCAGCGCATCGGCCAATTTGCGACTGCGAGCGAGCAAGGAAGCGACCCGAGTGTTCAGATAGGCCGAAGTGGGATCGAGCTGAAGCGCTTTTCGCAGGTAATGAATGACTTCATCCGGATCTCCCTGTACCTCTGCTTGTTGGGAGTAAAGAAAGTACAAACCCGGATCGTGATCCAGATTTGGTACATCCACCGCTCCGGATCCGGGAAGGAGGTCCTTGTGCTGAGCCGCGAAAAGAGGAGAGAAGGCGGTAAGAGTCAAAGCGGCGACCACGACCGAGAGGGCCAATACGCGCAGAATGGTTTTCATGATAAACCCTTGTCACGGTAAATTTCGATAATTGCGTGTGCGTGCACAGCCTCCCCGGCAATGGAGCCGTGCTGCGACACCGTGGCGTCAGGACTGCTGGCCACGGATTTTCCTGATGGCCTCAGCGTAAGGAGGCTTGCCAAAGACAGCGCTGCCTGCAACAAACACGTCGGCTCCGTTCTCGATAAGACCCGGCGCGGTTTCAGGACTGACGCCTCCGTCTATTTCGCACAGGATCCTGTACCCCGAACGATCGATCATTTCTCTGAGAGCCCTGACTTTCGGTATCATCGTTTTGATGAACGACTGCCCGCCGAAGCCCGGGTTCACGGTCATCAGCATGATCACATCTAGGTTGGGCAGCACGTATTCGAGAGCTTCGAGCCCTGTCGCGGGGTTAAGCGCTGCACCTGCTTTCATGCCCAATTCTCGAATGCGGGAGAGGGTGCGATGCAGATGTGTGGCCACCTCAGGATGCACGGTGAGAATGTCCGCTCCCGCGGCATGAAAATCCTCCACGTACCGGTCCGGGTCGGAAATCATGAGATGCACGTCCAGGGGCAGATTGGTCACTTTCTTCACCGCGGCCACAATCAGAGGGCCAATCGTGATGTTAGGAACAAAATGACCGTCCATGACGTCAATATGTATCCAGTCTGCTCCTGCTTCCTGCACAGACCGCACTTCTTCGCCCAGCCGAGTGAAGTCAGCGGAGAGAATCGAAGGTGAAATCAGTATCTTTTTGTGGTCTCCCATACGCTTCCTCATTTACGAATCACTGTCAGCCAGCGGCCATCCTGCCCAGCCCGCCGCGGCGGTCGTTCAACACCCGGACCTCGTCGCGCTCACATTTCAACCCCATCGACGACATAATCGCATTTGGGGCAACGGCCTCGGGTTATTGCATACTTTCGCCTCGAGTATCCCACGCGATCGACCAGCAGTTCAGAACAGCGCGGGCAGTACGTCTTCTCGCCAGGATCCCCAGGAACATTTCCCGAATACACGTAATACAGGCCTTCGTCGAGTCCGATCTGCCTGGCCTTGCTCAGTTCCGCCACATCCGTAGGAGGCAGATCCTGCTCCTTGTACCTGAGGATAAAACCTGCTTATGTGCCAGGGCGTACCGGCCCCGAGTTTTTCACGGATGAATCGCGCCATCTCCCTTATTTCCGCAGGGTCGTCGTTGAGCGTCGGGATGAGCAGCGTGGTGACCTCCAGCCAGATACCGAGCTCTTTCATGTAACTCAGCGTATCCATTACTCCTTCTCGACGGGCCTTGCAATAGTGGAGGTAAAATTTGTCATTAAAGGCTTTCAGGTCCACGTTGGCCGCGTCAATGAGACCCTTGGAATCGTCGAGCATTTCCCTGGTCATGTACCCGTTGGTCACAAACACGTTGAGCAGTCCGCAATCCTTGGCTTCCCTCATGGTGTCCCGGGCAAGCTCGTAGTAGATGGTGGGCTCGGTGTACGTGTAGGAAATACTCCGGCACCGGTTCCTCACTGCCATCTCCACGATGTCCGTGGGTGGAATAGCCTTCCCCGCGATGCGGTCCTGATCGTGAGGCATCTGGGATATGGTATAATTCTGACAGAATGAACAGCGAAAATTGCATCCCGGCGTAGCAATGGAGAATGAAGTCGTTGCCGGCGCGAAATGAAAGAGAGGCTTTTTCTCGATAGGGTCGACGTTGGCGGAAATCACCTTGTCGTACACAAGGGTGTACAGCTTGCCTCCCTGGTTGAGCCGGACCCCGCAGATGCCCTTTTTCCCGTCGTCGATCTTGCATCCGTGGCGACACAGGTGACAATGGACTCGGGAATCCTCCATTGGCTCGTACAGCCTTGCCTCTTTCATTTTCCCCGCTCCTTGAGCGTTTCCCATAGCCGGTTGCCCACGTTGTCAAAGCTCCCGTTGGACATGATCAGGACCACATCCCCGGTTTCAACCTGCTGAGACAGAAAATCGAGGATCGCGTCCGTGTCCGAAAAGGCCCTTGCCTCTCTTCCCTGGTCGCGCAGGTCTTCTGCCAATCGCTCCGAATCGAATCGGTCCCCCTCAGGGACCTTGTCCATGTCTCGGGGACTCCTCACGACGATCAGATCCGCGGATGCCAGCACAGACGCGTAGTGCTTCTGAAAGAGAGATCGTCTACTGGTGTTGGTCCTGGGCTCAAAAACCGCGACGAGTCTCCGTTCCGGGAACCGGGACCGCACCCCTGCGAGCGTTACCTGCACAGCGGTCGGATGGTGCGCGAAATCGTCGATGACCGGTACTCCCTGTGCCTCGCCTACCATCTCCTGCCGCCGCTTCACGCCCTGGAACGTGCTGAGAGCCCCCATGGCGCGCGGTGGATCTATCCCTACACGGTCTGCCACGGCAATCGCAGCTATCGCGTTGAGAAGATTGTGGGAGCCGATCATGGGTAACGTACCTGTGGCGACGCGGCGACCCTCGTGCAAAATGGTTGCGCTGATCCCGGTCGCGTGGTGAACGACCTCGTCCGCGGACCAATTCAAAGATCCGTGGAATCCGTACAATTGTACAGGCACGGGACAGCCTTTGACGATCTTTCGGACCCGCGCGTCGTCATTGCACGCGACAATGCATCCATCCGACGGAACAAGCGCGGCGAAAGCCCGAAACTGTTCCACGATCTGTTCCAGGTTGTCGTAAATGTCCGCGTGGTCGAACTCGCACGAAGTCACCACGGCAATATCTGGGTAATAGTGAAGAAACTTTGGTCTCTTGTCGAAATACGCCGTGTCGTACTCATCCCCTTCCACCACGAAAAACGGACCTTTGCCCAACCGGTGATTGGTCAGGAAGTTTCCCGGCAAGCCGCCGATCATGAACCCCGGGTCCTGGCCTTCTGCGAAAAGTATCCACGCAATCATGGAGCTGAGTGTGGTTTTGCCGTGCGTACCTCCCACCACGATACGGGTCTTGTCTTGGATGAAGTATCGGTTCAGGGCCTCAGGCATGGAGACGAAAGGGATACCTGACTTTTCAAGCTCAATGGCCTCTGGATTGGTCCTGCGTATGACATTTCCCACCACGACCAGGTCCGGCCGAGGAAATAGGTTCTCCGGTCGGTACCCTTCGCTAACCTTTATGCCCAAATTCGCGAGAAAGTCGCTCATGGGCGGGTACATGGCCTGGTCCGAACCGCTCACCCGAAACCCGCGTTCGTGAAACATGCCCGCAAGAGACGCCATGCCGGTCCCGCAAATCCCCAGAAGATGAACGGCTGCGGCCGGATCGAGAAGTGGCGGTTCACTGTGATCACGCTTTCTTAACGCTTCTTGCATCATCCTGCGTTGGTACCACCCGACTGGGGTTATGTCAAGGCGCGGAGCCAGGACAGAGATCGCATGGGATGGCCTCGAATCTGGCAAGACCATCAGTCAGAAGAAAACACGTACGTTGCCGTGCCACCGGCTCGCGCTCACAAGGGGCTACGATTCTTGGCATTCGCAACCGTACAGGCTACGCGAGAAAGGCCTGCCCTGCCGAGTCGGCCGGCGTGCTGCGACAGAATTGTCTCACGTGACGCTTGTACGGGGTCCCCCCGGTGTGAGGGACCATCTCAGGACCGTCACCCATCGGACGGTGCGTAATAACACCTTTTGGGCGAAACGACCAACCCTTGTTTCTTGAGCGAATCGATGATCCTGGAAACCTCTTTGGAGTCAAGGTCCACGCTCTTGGCCACATCTCCCGGCCTGAGCGGCTTGCCCGCGTTTTTCATGGCTTCGAGGACGGTACGTTCTTTTTCCTCCATGAAGATTCTCCTTCGATGACCTGTTCAGCAGCAAGCGCTGAAAAGAAAACTAAGGAGATTCTATGCGTTCATGCTCCGTCGTGCAACTCCTACCGCAGCAATGGGGCAAAAAATGATCCGTTGCCACTCCTCATGGCATTTGATAAGAATTGCGTAACGCGTGACCCGCGACCGGGGATCGGAAGACGGTACGCGCGTGACCCGTACGCAGCGGACAGTCTCATACGAATTGGCGTTCAAACAAGTGAGATTATAGGGCTGGGGGCTCATGAGCGAAGAGATCAGACGGCCTTGCGTCGTCCGTAGCGAATGAGATCCCCAGCCTGAAGCCGTAACCAAGTGATAAATTTGAAAGCGAATCGGTATCAGAACCTTGCGGAGCAGCCCTTGCCGGGCATCTCGGAACCGGATCGAAAAGGGCTGGTATCCGAAAGAGATTCTTCGGGTGAATTCTTTCCGCGATGCGGCCTGACTTTGTTCTTGGATCGCGAAACGGACCATGGGGCGATGCATCACGCATTGCAATCGCACGGAGCCATCTTCTCACGAGGCTAGCCGCTGAGGCCCCACGCGATGGCTCGGTCGTGTGATCCTCGCGATGACATAGCGGGTGCGAATCGCTCAATCCGGGTTCACACGGATGGCCCGACGCATTTTTTCTGCGTGGAGAATTCTGTCCCTCGGATTCCCAAAAGGAGCATTTTATGCTGGAAAATTACCCCAAGGAAATTATGACTAAGGATGGAATTCCTATCCTTATTCGGCCGGTTACCAGGGCGGACGAGCTTGCGCTCAACGAGTTCTTCGCGCGAGTTCCTGAAGATGAGCGCTGGTTTCTCAGAGAGGACGTCGGCGATCCCCTGATCATGCACCAATGGATCGAACAACTTGACTACACGCGCTGCATCCCTCTGATTGCCGAAAAGCAGGAAGATGGAACCATTATCGCCAATGTGAGACTTCATCGCCGGCCGTCAGAATGCCTCGCACACACCGCGCATCTCCGCATCGTCGTGGACCCTGCGTTTCGAAATCAGCGCTTGGGAACGTGGATGCTCATAGACGTCATAAGACTGGCCATGGACATGGGTATTGAAAAGATAGTCGCGGAATTTGTGACCGGTGTCGAAGACCCGGCCATCCGCGCAGCGTTTCGTCTTGACTTCTTCGAGCAGGCCGTGCTGAAAGACTACGTGAAGGATCGGCACGGAAATTACCGCGATCTCGCGATCATGGTAAAGACATTACATCAGGACTGGAGCGACTTTTGAGCGGAGAATCTCATAGCGACTCATCCTCTCGGCTGGCCGGGGATTCAGTCCAGATGGAAACGGCCAAGGGACCGATCATTATCCTGCCCGCGTGTCCTCCGGACTTGATCAATGGGCTGGAGTTGGATTCGGGTCTTGGGCATTTCTCTCATTATTCGTCCATCATTCAGAAGTTGGATGTCTTTGAGAAAATAGCCTCCAGCAAGGACGGTAAAGTGGCCCTCGCTTTGGTGAGGGAAAAGATTATCGTGGGGTACGTGACCGGCTCTTATCCTGATCGGACAGAACGGTGGAGCAAGCTGGGAGACTTGATGTACGAACTGGCCACGATTGAAGTGAGCCGTAACTTCCGCGGACTGAACCTGTCCAGCGCCCTTGTCGGGTCGGTGATGCGCGACGACTGGTTCGAGGACAAGATTGCCTACATGAACGGCTTCTCGTGGCACTGGGATCTGGATGGAAACCAGGTGACCATGGCGCAGTACCGCAAGTTAATGCTCAACCTCATGAAGAAATTCGGATTCCAGGAGAACTACACCAACGAGCCCAATATCGCCATCAGAGAAGAAAATATCTTCATGGCTCGCATTGGTTCAAGGGTTTCGGCCGAAGATCACCAGCGTTTTCGAAACCTCCGCTTCGGAATTGTAAACAGGTAGGTTTTCTTGAGAATTGATACCGATTCGCTGTTGCATGTGTAACATGGTGAAAGCCGCAGGCTGGGGGTCTCCTCGCGCGAAAGCGAATCGGTATGAGAGACTCTTGACCCGGAGATCCGGGAATGATATCCAGGCTCGCGATGAATTCCAACTCTTCGGTTACAAGTAACACACCTTCCCGCGACCAATGGGACCTGGAGCAGTTGCTCGCGGCAGCCCATAAGGTGAAGGAGCACGCGTCGGTCCCCCTGAGCCGATTCCGGGTGGGTGCAGCGGTGCTCACCACCAACGGCGAAATCTTCGAAGGGTGCAATACCGAGGCCCTCATCCCCGTGCTGGGAGTCTGCGCGGAACGTAACGCGATCAATCACGCGCTCATTCACGGGCACAGGGGCTTCCTGGCAGTCGCGGTGGTTTCTGACCTGTATTCCCCCTTGCTGCCCTGCGGAACTTGCCTGCAGTACATCCAGGAATTCAGCAGAGAAGAGGGCCGCGATATCCTGATTATCGCGGAGGGCCGCTCCGGTGACCGCATGATCACCAGCGTAGATGAACTCTTCAAGGGGGGGTTCCCGCCGGAGACCTCCGTCACCGAGATTCAGGAGTGTTTCCGCTGGGCATCCGGCGAAGAGGAGTAGGTATCCCCTCCGTACGCGCAGATAGAGCAATTGCCAAAAGTTCTGACCGAATGGATCGTGCGTTGAAAAGGTGGCGGGGGGGCCCCTGAACGAAGATTCGACGGCTCTGCGTCGCTCGCAGCGAAGCGGGACCTCCCGACACCAAAGGAGAATCAAGCGGACAAAACCTTTGGCAACTCCCATGACCTGAAGGGTCACAACGAACCATGAAAATGGCACCCTGCCCAGCGACCAGCGGGAGCTGGCAAGTGCCTGAAGTTTCTTGGGGATGGGGGTTCGGGAGAAGGGCCTTCCCCCGAAAATGCATTTTCAAAGGAATCAGTATAGCGCTGCCGCGACCATGACTCGCCCTTCTCACTTCCCTTTCCCCACCAATCTCTCCGGATGAACGGCGACCTGTCGTAAGACAATCAGGCACCTTGACATGATATCCCACACATCACTTTTTCATTGGCAATATCAGTGTGTTTTGTGCTATACTTAATGTATACTATTAACTGGAGCTGCCTTATGAAAAGGGTACTAGGGTGACTAAGACCACCAGGGTGGTGAGAATCAAGGATGTCCTTCGGGACCTCCTCTCCGACGTGACTGATGAGGAATTGGCGCAAAAGCATGACCTGCGCTGGGAACAGTTGGAAAAGGTCTATGCCAAGCTCTACTACAGCGGTTACCTCGCGAAAGAAGACCTACAGCGCCGCATGGATTTACGAGGCGGTAAGGACGTGGGCCACATCCCGTTTTCTGAGATCGACAATTCGGGAACTCGCTATGAATGCACCATGTGCGGCTTCGTGTCTCCTCTGCATTTCACCACGTGCCCTCGGTGCAGGGAAGTCAATCTGCGCCGTCTCACCAAACGCATTCTGCCTCCATCAGCAGAAGAATCGGCACCGCGAACCGCACACAAAAGATCGCCCGATCCCATCCAGAACGCCGCGCGTGAGGCCGAGTACGTGTTTGACCATATGAGCTACTGGGGGAATTATCTGTAATATTGCTGCATGTGCAACACGGTGACCTCAGTGCTCCCGTTGAGGGCTCCAGGGGAACAGTCATGGCGAGACGGGTGAAATCGACAAAGAAATCGGCTCAACAAAGCGCCGCGGGTGAATCGAAAAGAGGCCTGAAGTTCCGCCGATTCTTTTCTACACCTGGCATAGATCCTATGGATTCTGTCCAGTGGGATGAGCGATCCGCCCGGATTCGCAACGCGAACGGCCAGACCATTTTCGAGCAGCACGACATCGAAACCCCGTCATTCTGGACCGATATGGCGTTGAACGTGGTGGCATCCAGGTATTTCAGGGGAAAACCCGGAGCTGCCGGACGGGAAACCAGCGTCAGGGCCATGATACTCCGAGTGGTCGACACTATATTCGCGTGGGGCACGGAGCAAGATTATTTCGCCACTGAGGATGACGCGCGGGTGTTCCGGGACGAGCTTGCCTTCCTGATCCTCCATCAGATGGCCTCGTTCAACAGCCCTGTGTGGTTTAACGTAGGAATAGAGGAAAAACCGCAGTGTTCCGCGTGTTTCATCCTCTCCGTGGCTGACACTATGGAAGCCATACTCGACTGGTACAAACTGGAGGGGCTCATATTCAAAAGCGGGTCGGGCGCGGGCGTAAATCTTTCAGGGCTCAGATCGAGCCGGGAACGCCTGAGCGGTGGCGGTACCGCGTCCGGACCTGTGTCTTTTATGAGGGCAGCGGACGCGTCGGCTGGTGTGATCAAATCAGGCGGCAAGAGCGCGCCGCGCGGCCAAGATGGTCATGCTCGATGACGACCACCCGGACATCGTGGAGTTCATACGCTGCAAAGTCGTAGAGGGGAACAAAGCTCAGGCCCTTGTTCTCGCGGGCTTCCAAGACACACTGGAAGACTATTCGTCGAGCACCATCGCATTTCAGAATTCCAATCACTCGGTGCGGGTCACCGACGCGTTCATGGACGCGGACAAAAACGACCAAGAATGGCACACGAAATTCGTGTTGAGCCGCGCCATCGCGGACACCTTTCGCAGCAGAGACATGGTTCACGAAATGGCCCTGGCTGCCCACGCGTGCGGTGACCCGGGAATCCAGTTCCACACCACCATCAATCGCTGGCATACCTGTCCCGAAACGGCAGAAATCAGGGGCTCCAATCCGTGTTCCGAGTACATGCACGTCGATGATTCCGCATGCAATCTTGCCTCTCTCAAGCTTACCAGTTTTTTGGATGCACACGGTCGCTTTCAGCCGGACGCATTTTGTCACGCAATCGACGTGCTGATCACCGCACAGGACATTCTCGTTGATAAAGCGTCCTACCCGTCGCCGTCCATTGCACGGAACTCTTGCAACATGCGCGCGCTCGGCCTCGGGTACGCGGACCTGGGGGCGCTCATCATGCGCATGGGGCTTCCTTATGATTCGGAGGGGGCTCGGGCATGGGCAGCAGCGCTCACGTCTCTGTTGACCGGAGAAGCCTATTTGCAGTCGGCTCGTATCGCGGGAGTGCGAGGCCCGTTTGCCGAGTTTGAAAAGAACCGGAATGCCATGCTCCACGTGATTGGGATGCACTTGGAAGCCACGAGGCGTATTGAGCCCACGGCAGATTGCGAGTCGGTGTTGGCCGAGGCCTTGCGCACCTGGGAAACTGCACGGGATTCAGGCGAGCGCATGGGATACAGGAACTGTCAGGCCACGGTTCTCGCGCCTACCGGCACCGTGGCGTTTATGATGGATTGCGATACCACCGGCATCGAACCTGAGCTCGCACTCGTCAAGTACAAATCCCTGGTGGAAGGGGGACAACTGAGACTCGTCAATCGTTCGGTTCCGGTAGCGCTCCGCACTCTCGGATATTCCTCTGAGATGGTCGACGGGATCCAGGCAAAACTGGAAAGCGGTTCCACGGTTGAAGATATTGAAGAACTACGCTCCGAGCATCGGCCGGTGTTTGATTGTTCGTTTAAACCTCTCGGAGGCGAGCGCTTCATCCCACCAAAGGGACATCTTCTCATGATGGCTGCGGTCCAGCCTTTTATTTCCGGAGCGATCTCCAAGACGGTCAACCTTCCTCGTGAGACCACGGTGGAAGAGATCGAAGAGATCTTCCGTCACGCGTGGCAACTCGGCCTCAAATCCATTTCCGTGTACCGGGACGGCTGCAAGACAGTGCAGCCCCTGTCTCTGTCTCCAGGGGCACCGGGCAAAGGTCCCTTGCCTGTGCGTCGTCGTCTTCCTGTGGATTGCAAGAGCGTTCGCCACAAATTCGAGATCGCGGGCCAGAAAGGGTACATTCACACGGGGTTCTACGAGGACGGGAGAGTAGGAGAAATCTTCATCAGCATGTCCAAAGAAGGGAGCACTATTTCTGGGCTCATGGACACGATCGCGACGCTGACGTCCATCGCCCTGCAATATGGGGTCCCTTTGGAAGCCCTGGTAAACAAGTTCAGCCACGTGCGTTTCGAACCGTCCGGTTTTACGACAAATCCCGAAATCCCGATCGCAAAATCGCTTACAGACTACATCTTCCGGTTTCTGGGGATTCGATTTCTTACCAAAGAGCAACAGGAGGTCGCAGGCCTCATTCCCGCAACAGGTAGCAACGAGTCCCCCCTGGGTTTCCCTGAAGCTTCAGGCCGGATCGGCCTCTCCTCCCACAATCCTCAGGAAGAGGGGCATGCCTTCCGTCCTCAATCCGACGCTCCGAGCTGTTACGATTGCGGCGCCATCATGGTAAGGAGTGGATCCTGCTACAAGTGTCATAATTGCGGAGCCACCTCCGGATGCTCGTGACGCATGAGGGGGGGCCTCAGGAATGCTGCGTGTGCGGCAGAGAAGCGCACTGGGGGCACCGGTGAAAGTATGGGGCAACAGCTCAGCAGAGCGTAAGGCGGCTCTGCACCTCGCCAAGTTCCGGCAAAAGCCATCTCCTCGTACAAAACTCCTCAGTCGTGATTCCGAGAAATGAGCCCGGGGAACGAATGGGCGCTCCTGCGTGGGCAGCGTACGCACCAAACATCAGCTTACCTGTGTATTTCCCATATGTTACTGCCACCCATTGCCGGACGACCGCAGCATTTGGTGCTTATGTGACGATCCCCCCTGAGCCGTGGTTTTCAAAAATAGCGACTCGACCGCGCGCGCGGCCCCCCCTCCTGATAAGCCAGTATTCATCGGGTTTTCTACTACCAGCCACGGCAGTGTCACGCTTCGGGGGTATCCGGTGGCGGTGAGTTGTCCGACGATTTTTTGCCTTGTTCTTTTTCCGATGCACAGCGTATTTCATGAGAATCCTGGCTTTTGACGGCTCTGGAAGCGGTATAATTCTCGGATAGTTGCTCCAACTTTTATTTGTGGTGGATGATAATTTTTAGCGATCATCGCTGGACAAACGCTTTAAGGTATCCTATAAATCACCTTCAGGTCGACGACATTGTGCCTCGAAAATGAGTGCCTTTTTCCCTACGCATTTGAAAAAGGCAAGAGAGAGGCCTGTCCCTACCGATTGCCAACCGGCATTTCCATTTTACACGTATGCCCCTCTACGCTCCGGGGTAATGCGAAATTCGTGAACGCTGTAATGGGAAAGGAGGAACCATGGAAATCGGCGACATCGTTCATTTGGATGGCCTCAAGGCTGAATACAGCCTGTACGGTCGAGAACGCTTTACCACGTGCACGCTGCCAGACGGAAACTATGTGATCGTGGATATTGAAGACGCGTACATAAAACTTGCCTGGCGTGATCTCACCGGCTATCCGTCGAGGAAACACCGGTATCGTGTCGAAAAGGCGGTAATCAGGGGAATCCACGAAGCCTGAGAGCGTTCCCCATGCAAGCAGTTCATGACATGGATATCATTAAAGAATACGTACAGCCTGTCGTAGTGACATATTCCCGGTGGCGATGGTTCGGCGTAAGCATTGTCGTAGGATTCTTCTTCGGTTTTCTGGACACGCTTATGCTCGCCGCACTGATGGGCTATCTGGGAATTACCGTTCCTGCATACTTCGGCGTGCCCACGACTCTTACCGGGTATTTCCTTGCAGGCATGATCCTGGGCGGCTTGGCACCGGCCAAGATCGTCTGGGAGATTCCGTGTGGTATACTGGTCTGCGCACTTTTGATGGTGTGGGGATTGTTCGGGTTGCGAGGGCACGGCGTGTTTGCCTTCTTGTTCAACTTTGGCGTGATTCCCGCGATTGCATTGGGAGTCTGCTACCTTGGAGTGTTGGTGGCACGCGGCAAACTCAAAAAGAAGCCCGGAGCCGATCAATCCAAGGCGACCGTGTCGTAATGACTCCGCACTGAACCCGATGCCAGCTTCCAGTAGGGCGATTCCCCAAAAGGAATCGCCCCAGCCCTTCCCTTTCGTGACCTTCTCTCAGATTGCCTTAGCCTGTGCCGGTTTCCGCCGCACCTTTTGGTGTCACGAGATACTTCTTCACCATGTGATGCGGATGATATGATTGTTTGGCTTTGCGCAAGCCCTCCACTCCGAGGTCCTGCTCACGGTTGATATACGTCATGCCGGACCATGCCCCCTGGCAAAAGCGCTGATTGATGGCAGCGTACAGCCCTGAGATTGCGGGATTGGCTTTTTCTATGTGGATCACTGCGGTGGTCGGATTGAGTGGCTCGCCGAGGGAAAACGCCTCGACCTTCGACTCGATCACGATGGCTCCTCCGGTGTAGTCCAACTCGTCGAAGTGAGTGAGGGCCTCGTACACCGCGCGATCTTCCTCGAACAGGTCCGAACTCTCCTCGCAATCCCTCATCTCGCACCAGTCTTCCTGCATTCTGAGAACGCAATCCACCAAATCCTGGTCCAGAGTTCGGGTACTCGAAGCGATAGTTCTTGGTAAACCTGTTCAGATGATTCTTCTTTCGATGGAATTTGTTACCCGGCAGCTCCATGAGTTCCTCGGTCAGGTACACGTAGTCGTGGTTTGCCGGGTCTTCACGCACCTCGTACCGATCCGGGTCTACAAAGCGATTCACAAAGTCTTCACTTACCCTGGCGATTGCCTGCGGTGGTGCGAAGCCCGCGAGATGGTCCGCGAGAAAGCTCAGCGCTTCCGCCTTGTTGCCAGGCCCTACGGGGGGTAGCGCAAAGGGGGTGCCCTCCACCGGCGCCATGCGTATCAGGAGGCAGTCTTTCCAAGTCCTCCACATCGGGCGGTATTTTAGACGCCACATATAGAGGTTTGTGAAAGTGAGCTCAGAGATTTCCGGAGCTTCCTGACGCAGGAATTCGTCGAACAGGCTTTTGTGATCGAGTTGTATGGATACGAAATCAGCCATGATATTCTCCTTCGGCCTCTCCACATCCGCGTGGGGATTCATCTTCTCTCGTGAGGAGGCTGCCTCTTGTCAGAGGTCGTTGAATCACGTATCTTATAGTAACAAGGAGTTTCGGGTATGGATGAAAAAGAAGTAAAAGAGCTTATCCTGAGCAAGCAGGTCAACGGATCTATTTCGTGTAGAGCCGCTCTGCAAATAGCCGAAGAAGCCGGCGCTTCACCCACGAAGATCGGCCGGCTTCTCAATGAAATGGAAATAAAGATACGTGCGTGTCAGCTTGGCTGCTTTAAGTAACCCTGCGACAGCCTTGCGTGAAATTTATTCTCCTGCCCCTCTGACTTCGCTGAAAAGGGGCAACTGGACATCCTGATGGGTTCTGTGGAGATGCAGAGTGATCCCCCTGTTGGTCACTTGGGTCACGGTTGCCGAGCCGATCTGCATTCCGGCCGTAACGAAGTACCCTCTGCCGTCCGGATCTTCCACCATGGCTTTAAAATTGCCCTCGCTCACCTGAATGATCCCTACGAGTTTGAGCTGTGAGCGGTCAAATCTGCACAGGGGCATGGACGGCGGACACTCGGAGGGCAGGATCTCCGTGGGTTGCTCAAAAGGATCCCGTCCCATCACGAAGCTTTCCCGTCGCGTTGTTCCGCCGGGGGGTGCAGTCGCGGGTGACATTCGGCCAGGTTCCCTCCGCTTGCCCTTCATTTCGGAAACCTGTGCAGGCGCCGGCTCCGTGGCCTGGGTTGGTTTTGCCTCCGACGCGGAGGTCTGCTCCGTCGGAGAAGCGCCAGCGGGTTTCTCTCCGGGCAATCGTTTTTTGGCAGGAATCACCGCCAGCGGGGAAGTGTGAGCCGATGCCGCCAACACCGGAGATTGTATTCCCAGCACGCTATCCAGCGCAACGTTCAGTTCTTCACATCCTGTGAGGATGCCCGCAAGGCTCAGAGCTAACCCAAAACATAGGAATCTCTTCAAATCAATTACACTACTCATGTGTTTCATGCTGAAGCCTCTAGGATTGATATTCTTGTCCCACCTGCTAAGGCCCCATCCGCGGGGGACCGCCCTTGTGACCTGCTCCGCCTCGCTTCTTCGCAGGGCGACCTGCACCGGCCTTCTTCTGGCTGATCCTTTTGATCTCCTCGGGTGATAAACGGCGATACGTCACGCCGTTGATCGTGGCGTTGAGATTGATCACCTCCAGCTTCTTGCTCAGATCTTTTTCACGCAAGCTTCCTCCACCGGTTTGCGTCAGCGTAATACTCGGCACATTGACTACGCGGGGGAGCGTGTTCAAGCTCGAGAGAAACGCCCCTTGCTTCTGGTAGTCGCCTCTCACGCTTAGCTGGATAGGAATAGTGGCGTAGTACAGCTCCTCATTGATCACTTCTTTGCCCGGAACAAACTGGCTCGCCACCAGAGGTACTTTCGCTGAGCAGGTCGGTGATTTTCTTCAGAAGTTCCTCAATGTCCTGCTTCTCGGGAAGCGACGCCACCATGGCCTGCAGTTCGGTCCTCAGCGCAGTGATTTTCTGCTTGAGCTTCGGGCCCTCCTGAAGCACGCGCTCCTGGTTCTTGATATCGGTCTCGAGGCTGCCGATCCGCTTTTCAAGCCCGCTGACCTGCAAAAGCATGTCGGAAACGACCAGGAAATAGAAGCCCACCAAAAGCAAAATGCTCAAAGCGACTACAATGAGAATCCGCTGAATCTTGGTAATCTTGAAGAAGACTTCTTCGGGACTCATCGCCCAATCCTCATCTGATGCTACCCGTGATCTGGAAAGAAACGGCCTCCAGACCCCCTGGCTTGGTGGCGGCCACAATCCGCATCAACTGCACATTGGAAAAGAATGTCTTTTCATCAGGGTTTTTCTTGTCCACATACGGTCGTCTTACGGTGAAACCCTGCCTTATCCGTTGGAGCTGATACACAAAATTTACCACCACGGTATTGTCGGTGCCTGTACCGTCCAGAGCGAAACTCTGCCCCTGCTTGTTGAGGGACTTGATCCACACTTCGTCGGGAACTGCCAACGAAACCGCTCCCAGGAACGGAGCGGGGGAATCGCGCTTTTTCGTGAGTTTCTGGATAGTATCCACCTGTTTCTGCAATCGAGTTATCTCGTTCTTGAGGTCTTCGATTTCCTTGTTCTTCTTCTTGAGTTCAGCAAGTCGGGTATCCAGGCTCCTCGACTTTTGCTGCAAACTCGAAATTGTCCAGTCCACGTAAAAGTAGGCCGCAAGCATGACGAGAATGGCAGAAGCCACTGTGGCCACGGCTATGACGATGAATTGCTTGAGCTCGCGGCGGCGAAGCAGTGCTCGAATGGGTAGTAGATTGATTCTGACCATTTAAACTTGCTTGTCCTTTTCATCCCTGAGAGCCAACCCCACGGCAACGGCCATGGAAGGCCCTATCGTTGCGAGATAGTCCGAATCAAACACCTTCGGGTCGATGATGGCGATGCTTCTAAACGGGTCTACCAGTTCCACGGGGACGTTGAACTCCGTCTCCATCGCCAAGACCAAGCCGTACGTGGAAGCAGAAACCTCCTGAAAGGAATATCTTTTGGATCGGATCGTACCGACACGTTCGTCGCAAAAAAGTCCAGAATCTTCTGTATCTCCCCGACGAACGAATCCACCGCGCGCTGAAATATCTTGCGCAAGTTTCTCGGGTTTATTCCGTCGAGTTCCGCGCCACGCTTGATATTCTCCGCGCGCTCGAAATCCACATCAAACATTCGCATGATTTCCCGCGTGATCATGTCACCGCCCACAGTGAGATCCCGGGTATACTGCGAAGCTCCCGACTTCAAGATATTGATATTAATGGTGCTCGCACCCACGTGGATCAGAGCCACTATCTCTTCCTGGACGTTGGGATAGCTGAACTCGAACATTACCTCCAAGGCAAAAGGGTCGACATCCACTACGTTGGGACTGAGCTTAAGCCCTGAAATCAGGTCCAGGTACTCGTCCATATAGTCTCTTTTTGCCGCAACCAGGACCACTTCCATGGTCCCTTCCTTTTCCGGCTTGTCCCCCATGATGAACCAGTCAAGATTCACGTCTTTGATGTCAAACGGAATATAAGGCTCCGCTTCCATCTGGATCTGTTTTTCCAATTGCGAATCGCTCATGGAACTCATGGTGACTTGTTTGATGATGACCGATTTCCCGGAAAGGGCTGTAGCTACTTGTTTCGTGGCGGTCTTGGAACTCTTGTGGAGAGCGCTGATGGCCGCGCGCACCAGATCAGGCTTTTTTATGACTTTGTCAACGATGGCTCCGTCGGGCAAAGGAGCCAGACCCACGAAGTCGAGTCCGATTCCGCCTTTCCGCGAACGGTCGATCTCGACCATTTTCACCGAGTTGGAACCGATATCAAGTCCTATTAGTTTCGAAACTCCCATTGCGCTTCCTTGACAAGCAGACGCTCGGGTAGGCTAGAGGCCTTGTTGAAATACTACAGGAAAAGCACGCCATTTGTCAACAAAAAATAGCCTATTAAGGCAGGTTACCATGCTTAGCTAAACCATGTTCTGAAATTCGCAAGGCTGAGGGCGACGAATCGTGCTCCTCGAGAAGATACACCGTCTCATCCGGGCGAGCCATGCCGAGCTTGCGCTTGGCAACCTTCTCGATGGTCTTCGCATCTGAACGGAGCAGAGTCACTCTTCGTTCCAGAGTCTGGATTTGCGCGGCAAGCCTCTTGTTCTCCTTTTGAAGGAGAATCATTTTTTCTTCGAGCTTCTGCTTCTGGGTCATCCCTTGTTCGCCCATGAGGATACCCACTGAGGAGACCACCACGAAAACGACGACGAACTTAAGGTATTTGACAACCTGGTCGAAAAGCGGTTTCCCTAAAACTCTGTGGGGGCTCAATGGGGGCACGATTGCGGATAACCTCTCGGTAATTATTTGCAATTACAGGGTTCTTATACCGCGAAAAATCTATCTTATCAACTATTTTCTGACATATGCCGTCTTTCTACTCATTTATATTCAATTTCTTCTGCACAGCATCTCGTACGCGCGCATCGAGCCCTCTCGCCACATCCTCCCCGGACAGGGCTTCCCGCAGCGCGGTTAATCCACCCACCACTTGGCACCACTGCTTGCCCAGCGCGGAGCGGAGAAAGTCCTCAGGCGTTCCGTCGAAACCGATGCCCTGCTTGGACAAGAAAAGGAGTCTTTCCGAGGTCAGCGCCTCTTCCAAGTTGTGCGTGATTTCGATGATCGTTAACCCCTGGTTTTGCCTTAAAGCCCCGATGAGCCGCCGGATGGACCGGCGTATCGGCCTGTCCAGCATGGCCAGGGCCTCGTCAAGGATCAACACCCGGGCTTCAAGAGCAAGCATGGCAGCCAAGGCCAATTTCTGTTGTTCACCACCCGAGAGGGTGTGAGTAAGCCGATGCTCCATTCCTGCCAGGCCTGTCCATTGCAGAGCCCGTCGCACGCGCGCCTGCATTTCCTCACGAGGCACACGCAAATTTTCGAGCCCGAAAACCAGGTCTTCCTCCACGGATGTGCCCACGAGGCTGTCGCAGGGGTCGCCTCCGAGATACCCGGTGACCGTTTTGCTACAGGGATGGCTGATATCAACAGTGATTTTTCCGGACAAAGGTCGGTAAGAGCCCTCGATCAGTTTCGCAAGGGTGGTCTTGCCCGAACCGTCGGGCCCGATAATCGACACCCATGAGTGAGCGTGAATACTCAGGCAGAAGTCCGTAAATATCGATGTGAAGGTGTGGGGATAGGAAAAAAAGACTTTGTCTAAAACAATCATGCGCCAGGAGCGACAACCCCCCTCGCATTGAACGCCGCAGCAACGCGGGATGGCCAGAAGACGCGGGGGGTGGGCAGGCGAAGCGCCTGCCCCAGTTCCGCCGGCGTTATTTGGAAGAGAACTTCTCTACGAGCTTGTCTTTGAGCCCTTTGGCCTTGCCTGCAATTTTGCCTTTAGCTTCTGCGGGCTTCTTTTCCACAAGTTCCACCACAGACATGGCCGCCATGTCTCCCGGCCGGAACCCTTTCTTTATGACACGCACATACCCGCCCTCGCGCTGCGCATACCGAGGAGCGATGTCTTCAAACAAGGTCTGTGCTACCTTTTTCGACCGGATAACCTTGAGGGCTTCCCGGCGAGCATGAAGATCGCCCTTTTTGCCGAGGGTGATCATCTTGTCCGCTACGATTCTCAGGGCCTTGGCACGTGCGTCCGTGGTGACGATGCTTTCGTATTCCAGCAAAGAGGTCACCATATTCCGAAGCATCGCTATCCTGTGAGATGTATTCATCCCGAGTTTATGTCTGGCTTTTCTGTGTCGCATAACAATCTCCCCGGTTCACTCACCGATGTAGTTCTCTCGCTCTTGGCGCATCCGGTCCAGTTCGTCTCGACTGGGGAAATTGGGGATGACCATGCCGAGCTGGAGATCCATGTCAGCAAGGATCTCTTTGATTTCATTGAGCGATTTCCGACCGAAATTTTTAGTCTTGAGCATCTCTGATTCGGTGCGCTGAACCAGTTCCCCGATATACTTGATGTCCGCATTCTTCAGACAGTTCGCCGATCTTACACTGAGTTCCAGTTCACTTACGCTTCTGAAAAGGTTCTCGTTGATCTCGGGCGGAGGCAGCGGGCGTTCATCCAATCGGACCTTTTCTTCTTCTTCGAAGTTAAGAAAGACCAGAAACTGTTCTCTCAGGATTTTTGCCGCCTGAGCCAAAGCGTCTTCAGGGTACACGGTGCCGTTGGTCCAAATCTCGAGCGTGAGCTTGTCGTAATCGGTCTTTCGCCCCACGCGAGCGTTGGTGATGTTGTAGCTCACCTTACGTATGGGAGAAAACACCGAATCAAGAGCGAGCGTTCCGATGGGGTCTTCTTCGCCCTTGTTGAACTCAGCAGGCACGTACCCTTTTCCCCACTCCACGTTCATCGACATGGCCAGACGGCCATCTTTTGAAAGCGTCGCGAGAATCTGCTCAGGATTGACGATTTCTACTGTGTCATCGGTAATGATGTCGCCCGCACGAAGCTCCCCTTCGCCTACGGATTCCAGTCTTATGACCTTGGCATGGGCGGCATGGAGTCTCAATCGAACCTTCTTCAGATTCAGGATCAAATCGGTAACATCTTCCTTGACACCTGGTATCGTGGAAAACTCATGGAGGACGTTTTCTATACGTACCGAGGTGATGGCCGCGCCCTGGAGTGACGATAGCAGTACGCGGCGCAAGGAGTTTCCTAGAGTGATACCGAACCCTCTCTCCAGAGGTTCACAAACAAATTTCCCGTAAAAGGGGGTATGAGTCGCCTCATCGACCTCCATACGGCGGGGCCGGATGAGTTCGGTCCAGTTGCGACTCATAAGGGTTTGCCCTCTGTCAGTCATGGCTTCCCTCGATGCTGTCTAGAGGTTAAAGAGGAAGAGAATCCCTCCGCGGTCGGTCGAAGTTCGTTCCCCGTTGGGTGGCCGACGCAGCAATAGCGGCTGCCCCGGATGCCCGGACTGCGAAGGAACTCGAGGGGGTTTCCGAAGCCGGCAGACGAGACCTTCACACATATCCTATCTGGAGTAAAACTCCACGATTAACTGTTC
The DNA here is from genome assembly GCA_963760985.1 of uncultured delta proteobacterium. Lineage (GTDB taxonomy): Bacteria > Desulfobacterota > Desulfomonilia > Desulfomonilales > Desulfomonilaceae > JACRDG01. The sequence continues at coordinate 195,674 of CAVXFM010000015.1, forward strand.
TCTTATGGTCGGAGGTAGTTCCTCTCGGGTAGGCATTGCCTTGATTACCCCTTTGAAGTTATCTACATCCACTTCCAGCCAAAGAGGAATACCTCTCCGGCTCACCGTTTTCAGCGATTCTTCCACGTCGGGAATCGTTCGGCTACCCTCGCGGAGCTCTATGACCATGCTAGGTTTAGTCCGAAACGACGCCACATCCACCTTCCGACCGTTCACGAGAAAATGACCGTGGGTGACCAGTTGTCTGGCCTCGGCTCTGGAGGCGGCGAAGCCCATCCTGAATACCATATTGTCCAACCGGGATTCCAGGAGAAGAAGCAGATTCTCACCGGTGACACCTCTTTTTTTCTCAGCCAGATGCACATAATTGCGAAACTGCTTCTCGAGCACGCCGTATATACGTCTGACCTTCTGCTTCTCTCTTAGCTGTGTGCCGTAGTCCGTGATCTTCGCGCGACCCTGCCCGTGCTGTCCTGGGGGATAATTCCGTCGTTCCACTGAGCACTTGTCAGAGTAACACCGATCACCTTTGAGAAACAACTTGGTCGTTTCCCGGCGGCAGAATCTGCAAACTGAATCACGATACCGCGCCAAGCCTGTCTCCTTTAGTTTAGTGCAATGCTACGATATTCCGGGCAACTAAACTCTTCTTCTTTTAGGAGGCCTACACCCGTTGTGAGGGATAGGCGTCACGTCTTTGATCAGGGTGATCTGGAAACCGGCAGACTGAAGAGCGCGTAGCGCCGCTTCCCGTCCTGCCCCAGGGCCTTTGATCAACACTTCTACAGACCTCATCCCCTGATCCATTGCCTTGCGAGCCGCGTCCTCAGCCGCGAGCTGAGCAGCGAACGGCGTAGACTTTCTCGAGCCCTTAAAGCCCTGAGTGCCCGCGGACGACCACGCCACCACATTTCCCTCGGGGTCTGTGATGGTGACAATCGTGTTGTTAAACGTGGATTGTATGTGGGCCACACCCCTGGGGATACTTCTTTTTTCTTTCTTCTTACGAACCACTCGCCGTCTTGGCATTAAGAACTCCCTACACCGGACTCGACAATGTCGGGCTTAAGGTCTGCCTGTTCAGTCAGGAACCGACCTGTTGGTTGCTGCGGGTCCATGCAACGGAAGCTGGCTCCCGCAGCCTGAGTTCCGCCCGTTCGGTCTGTTCTGCGCTACTTGCGTTTACCGATCTGCATCTTCCTCGGACCCTTGCGAGTCCTGGCGTTTGTATGCGTACGCTGTCCGCGAACCGGAAGTCCGCGACGGTGCCGTAACCCACGGTACGACCCAAGATCCATAAGCCGCTTGATGTTCATACCGATTTCACGGCGGAGGTCTCCCTCTACCTTGTACGAACTGTCCAGGACCTCGCGGATCTTAGCTACATCCACCTCGGTGAGCTGATCCGACTTAAGGTTCGGATCCAGACCGATCTCATTCAAAATCTTCCGGGCGGTGGTGCGTCCTATCCCGTAGATGTAGGTCAGCGCTATTTCCATACGTTTGTTCTTGGGAAGGTCAATCCCTGCTATACGCGCCACTATCTTCCTCCTGAGAGAAGACCCGGGTTGCCAGGGCTCAGCCCTGACGCTGTTTGTGTTTCGGGTTCTCGCAAATCACTCGGACAACACCTTTTCTCCGGATGATCTTGCATTTATCACAGATTTTCTTTACCGATGCCCTGACTTTCATGGGCGCCTCCTCATCCCTCGCATGGTCACCAGGCCTAGACCAGCACCTTCTGAATCGATGCAAAGATCTGATCTATCGGCCCAACGCCTTCGATTTTTCGGAGCAACCCCTTTTTCTCGTAATAGTCGATCAACGGGGCCGTCTGTTTGTTATACACGGCTAATCGCTCTCTGATGGTCGCTTCCGAATCGTCGTCTCTCTGATACAGTTCTGCACCGCACGCGTCGCAGATCCCGCTCGTCTTTGGGCGGTTGAACATCACATGAAACATCCTGCCGCACTCGGAATTCTTGCATGTGCGTCTTCCAGAGAGCCTGGCCACCAGTTCCTCGTCCGGAACGTCCACGAGCACCGCGTGATCAATGGTCTGTCCCAGCGTTTTCAATATTCCATCCAAAGCCTCCGCCTGGGGCAGAGTCCTGGGAAATCCATCCAGCATATAACCTTTGGCCAAGTCCGGCTTACTGAGGCGTTCCTCGACCACGCCAATGACGACGTCGTCAGGTACAAGTTCCCCTTTGTCCATGTAGGTCTTGGCCTTCAGACCCATCGGAGTTCCTTCTTTCAGAGCAGCCCGAAAGATATCCCCGGTGGAGATCTGGGGAACGCCGAGCGTGTCTATCAGTTTCTTCGCCTGAGTGCCCTTACCCGAACCTGGTCCGCCCAACAACACGATTCTCATGTCTCATCCTCGCCTTAGAAGGGATGCGGTCTACCGTCTCCCTTTGATCCGGCCCGATCGGATGAACCCTTCGTAGTGCCGCTGAATCATGTGAGACTCAATCTGGGTCAACGTGTCCAGAGCCACTCCCACCACGATCAGAAGCGAGGTCCCGCCGAAATAAAAGGGCGCGTTGAACCGATGCATCAAAATCGAAGGGAGAACACATATTACAGAGACGTATATGGCCCCCCCGAATGTCAACCGAGTCAGAACCTTGTCTATGTACTGGGACGTCTTCTTTCCGGGCCTTATTCCAGGAATGTACCCACCGTACTTCTTCATGTTGTCTGCCACATCAACGGGGTTGAACGTGACAGCCGTGTAGAAATAACAGAAAAAGATGATCAACCCTACGTACAGTATCTCGTAAACTCCGGTAGCAGGCCTTAGCCAGCTGGTGAGGTCCGTCAGAAAAGGCACATTCAGGAACTGGGCTATCGTCGCCGGAAAAATGATCAAGGACGATGCGAAAATCGGTGGTATGACGCCAGCAGTATTCACCTTTAACGGGAGGTGAGTACTCTGGCCTCCATAGACGCGCCTCCCTACCACTCGCTTCGCAGATTGTAACGGGAATCCTCCGCTGGCCTCTTTCTACAAACACGATGATGCCGATGACCAACACCATAATCGCCAGGAGCAACAACAGGATCAAGAATCCCATGTCACCCGTTTTTACCAACTGAATCGTGTTGCCGATCGCCGAGGGCATCCTTGCCACGATGCCTGCAAAAATGATCAGCGATATCCCGTTTCCGATACCCCGCTCGGTAATCTGCTCCCCTAGCCACATGATGAACGCTGTTCCGGCAGTGAGGGTGATCATTGACAGAACAACGAAGGCAAACTTGGGCAGGTACACCATGTTCTCGGTCTGGGCCAGCCCGATGCTGATACCCATGCCCTGAATCAAGGAGAGCCCTACCGTGCCGTACCGGGTGTACTGGGTGATCTTCTTCCGGCCAGCCTCGCCTTCTTTTGAGAGTCGCTCCAGGTGCGGGATCACCATGGTAAGGAGCTGCAAAATGATCGACGCACTAATGTACGGCATGATACCCAGAGAAAATACCGAGAAATTCTCCATCGCGCCGCCTGTAAACATGTCGACCACACCGAACAGAGTTTGCTGATATCGTTCGAAAAAGTCCTTGAGGATAGCCGTGTTTATGCCGGGTGTAGGAACATGCACCCCGACACGATACACTAACAGCATCAGGAGCGTAAAAATTACCCTACGCTTAAGTTCCGGAATCTTAGCTATGGTGCCTAAGGACCCTATGGCCACGTGATTCTCCTAGAGGAAAAAGCAGCAATAGCGACGAGATTGCCGCGTAAAACGGTCGCTCAAGTCTACTCGACCTTACCCCCGGCCGCCTCGATTTTCGATTTCGCGGCCGTGCTGATTCTGTCGAGTTTGATCGTAAAGGCTGCGGACACCTCACCTACTGAAAGCAGTTTCACCGGTCCGCTGCGCTTGATCATTCCCACTTCGCGTAACAGCTCGGGGGTCACCGCCTTGCTCGGGTCGAGCCGCGCCAGGTCTTTTAGGTTTACCACATTATAGTGGACCCTGGAGGGGCAGACGAAACCCTTTTTCGGGAGTCGCCTCTGCAACGGCATCTGACCGCCCTCAAACCCGGGAGAGACACTGAAGCCACTTCGGGCTCGCTGGCCCTTGTGTCCTTTGCCACTGGTCTTTCCCAGACCTGACGACTCGCCGCGGCCCAGTCTCTTGCGCCTTTTCATCCCAGAGGGTCGTACGAGATTCGATAAATCCATGTTCCCACACCTTTGGCCGAGCACCTACCCGACCACCTCTTCACACTCTACCAAGTGACTGACCTTCCTGATCATTCCCCGAATCGCGGGAGTGTCCTGAAGGACTCGGCTTTGACGCAGCTTCTTGAGACCCAGGCCGTGCACCGTCGCGATTTGCGGTTTGGTGGACTTGATGGGGCTCTTGACTAACGTTACCTTAAGCATTGGAAGGGGACTCCTCGCCTTTTTCTCCTTCCTCATCACCGGAAGGACCAAGTTTGCCCAGCTTTCGTGCAATCTGCTGCTGGGTGCGCAGGCCTTTCAATCCCTCAAAGGTGGCCTTGACCACGTTGTGCGGATTGTTGGTGCCAATACATTTGGTAAGGATGTCAGTGACGCCTACCGCCTCCATGACTGCCCGGACGGCTCCACCTGCGATCACGCCTGTCCCCGATCCCGCAGGCCTCAGGAGGACCTTCGCCGCGCCGTATCGCCCAGTGATTCCGTGAGGAACGCTGCCATTGACAATAGGAACATCCACCATGGATGCCTTCGCGCGTTCAACACCTTTTCGTATCGCTTCAGGTACTTCATTGGCCTTGCCAAGTCCATACCCTACGCGACCTCGGCCGTCACCGACCACTACGATAGCGCTGAAGGAAAATCTCCTTCCGCCCTTGACCACTTTGGCCACACGACTGAGGTGAACCACACGGTCCCTCAATTCGCCCTCGGCGCCCATATCGGGTACACTTGCCAAGTGCGCATCCTCCTTTTAGCTTAGAAATCCAAGCCACCGTCACGCGCTCCATCGGCAAGCGCTCTTACTTTTCCATGATAGAGATACGGGCCCCGATCAAACACCACCTGACTAATATTCAGTTCCTTTGCCTTCGCGGCGAGGCGTTTGCCTACTTCGCTGCAAGTCTCTATGGTGAACGGGTCCGTGGGTTTCCTGCGTGATTCCTTATCGAGCGTGGAAGCCTGAGCCAGTGTCACTCCCTTACGATCATCCACGATCTGGGCATAAATGTGGCGGTTCGATCTGAAGACCGTCAAACGCGGGCGTCCGCCATTGGACTTGACCTGGTAGCGAACTCGGCTTGCTCTTTTCTTGCTGGCGGCCAGCCTATCCGTTGATTTGGACATCGAGATTTCCTCTCCCACCGTAAAACCGGAGTCGCCGGTCCTTACTTACCGCCGGCCTTACCGACCTTGCGACGGACCTGTTCCCCGAGGTACCGGATCCCCTTGCCCCTGTATGGCTCAGGTTTGCGCACTCTGCGAATCTGCGCGGCCAACTCCCCGACTTGTTGCTTGTCGATCCCTCGGACGTGGATAACCGTGTTCTTTTCCACGTCGACGGTCAGGCCCTCCGGAATACGCATGACCACTGGGTTTGAATAGCCCACGTTCAGGGTGAGATTCGTTTTGTCCGATTCGGCCCGGTACCCGACCCCCTGAATTTCCAGGGACTTGGTAAACCCGTCGGTCACCCCGGTGACCATGTTCTGGATAAGGGTCCGAGTGAGTCCGTGCATCGCACGGGACTTTCGGTGATCCCCTGCAGTGAGAACGCGAATCTGAGCCTCATCCATCTCGATGCTGATCAGGTCCGAGACCGCGAGTTGCAGCGATCCTTTCGGCCCTTTCACCATCAAGGTGGGTGCGGTAAAGGTTATATTGACCTTCTCAGGTATGCTTATAGGTGCCTTGCCTATCCTGGACATCAGTAAAGCTCCTGAATTACTACGGTTACCAGATGCTGCACAGCACCTCTCCACCAATGTGCCGTCGCTTCGCTTCCCGGTCGGTCATCACACCCTGCGACGTCGATATTACCAGCATGCCAACTCCGCCATGACTTTTCAGGTCATGTTCATGGCCGACGTAGCATTCTCCGACCTGGTCGGGAAACCCGTGACAAGCCTTCGATCACGCATTGGGTTTCGTCGTCGAACCGGAGCGTAAGCTTGAGGACACCCTGTTTGTTCTTCGCGGACCGGATGACCTTGTATTTCTTGATGTACCCTTCCTCCTTCATGATCTGCGCGATGCTGATCTTCAAGTTAGAGGCAGGAATGGTCACCTGTTCTTTCCGCGCTTGCCTGGCATTGCGGATACGGGTCAACATGTCCGCTACGGGGTCAGTCATACTCATCTCAAGAGTCTCCTACCAGCTCGATTTGACCATACCCGGGATGTTCCCATTGAGGGCTTGCGTCCGCAGGCAGATCCTACACATTTTAAACTTGCGATAATACGCCCTCGGCCTTCCGCAAATCTGACACCGATTATACTGTCTCACGGCGAACTTCTGAGGCCTTTCAGCCTTCACTATCATGCAGGTTCTGGCCACGATACCTCCTTGGGGGAGAACATTCTATTTCCTGAACGGCATCCCCAGACGTCCCAGAAGCTCTCGGGCCTCTTCGTCGGTTCTCGCCGATGTTACCAGCGTTACGTTCATTCCTCGGATCTTCTCGATCTCATCGTAGTTGATCTCCGGAAAGATGATCTGCTCCTTGATTCCCATCGAGAAGTTGCCACGACCGTCAAACCCCTTGGGACTCACTCCGCGAAAGTCACGCACACGAGGCAGCGCCACGTTGATGAGTTTATCCAGGAAGTGATACATGGTATCCCGTCTCAGCGTCACCATGCATCCGATGGTCATCCCTTCTCGAAGCTTGAAGGAAGCGATCGACTTGCGCGCCTTCCGCATGACCGGCCACTGACCGGTTATCAGTGACATTTCCTGCTGCGCGCTGTCCAGAGCTTTGGGATTTTGAATCGCCTCTCCCAGGCCCATATTGACCACGATTTTCTTCAGCGATGGGACCTGCATGGGATTCGTGTACTTGAATCTGTCCATCAGACCCGGCACAACCGATTCAAAATAGTATTCTTTCAGCCTCGAAGCCATAACGCCGTTCCTTCTAGCTGTCTATCTGTTCGGAGCATTTCTTGCAGAACCTGACTCGTTCGCCCGAGTCCAGCTGCCTGATACCGACTCGCGTCGGTTTCGAGCATTTGGGACAGACGAGCATGAGCTTGGCCAGATTCAGCGGTGCTTCCTTTTCGATGATTCCGCCTTGCTGCCCGACTTTGCCTCCGGGCTTGGTGTGGCGTTTGACCATATTCACCCGTTCCACCAGGGCTCTACCCTTATCCGTGAAGATCTTGATGACCTGGCCCTGTCTCCCAGCTTCTTTTCCGGAAAGGACCTTAACCTTGTCGTTTTTCTTGATGCCTGACATGCTAAAGGACCTCCGGAGCCAAGGACACGATCTTCATAAATTTCTTGGCCCGCAACTCCCGAGCCACCGGCCCGAAGATGCGCGTTCCGATGGGTTCGAGCTGGTTATTAATGAGCACGGCTGAATTGTCATCAAAGCGAATATACGATCCGTCAGGTCGCCTCACCTGTCTGCGCGTCCTCACTACCACGGCCTTGTGAACCTCTCCCTTTTTCACTTTGGAATTGGGAATAGCTTCCTTGACCGCAACGACGACGACATCCCCGACACTCGCGTATTTTCTCCTGGTTCCTCCCAGGATCTTGATGCAGAATAATTCCTTTGCGCCGGAATTATCGGCAACGTCCATGCGGGTTTGTTGCTGTATCATGGCGTACCTCCGGGCAGCGCTGCTTCCCTGACGATCTTCCGCACACGCCAATGCTTGTGGCGACTCATGGGCCGTGTTTCCACGATCAACACCTCATCGCCAATGCGACAGCGGTTCTCTTCGTCGTGAACCATGAAACGCTTTCTCCGGCGGATAAATTTCTTATACACCGGGTGAATGATCGTGCGGCTCACTTCGACGACCACGGTCTTGTCCATCTTGTTGCTGATGACCACGCCGGTCCGCACCTTACGCTGCTTTCGGACATCCGAGGAGCTCGTCATCAAGACGCCTCCTTTTCTCTAATGATTGTTTTCACCCGGGCAATATCTTTCCGGAGTTTCCTGAGGCGGTCAGTCTTCTCGAGTTGGCCGGTAGCATGTTTGAACCGGAGTTGGAATTCCTCTTCCCTGAACTCCTTTTCCTTAGTAGCCAGCTCTTCCTCAGAGAGATCTCTAAGTTCTCTGGGCTTCATGTCGACTCCTCACGCATCACGAAGCGGGTCTTGATCGGCAGCTTGTGAGCCGCCAAACGAAAGGCCTCACGGGCCACTTCCACAGGCACCCCTTCCATCTCGTACATGATCCTGCCGGGTTTCACCACGGCCACCCATTCTTCAGGTGCGCCTTTTCCTTTGCCCATCCTGGTTTCCGCAGGTTTCTTGGTTATCGGTTTATCCGGAAACAAGCGGATCCAGATCTTCCCGCCTCTTTTGACGTGGCGGGTCATGGCAATACGACCGGCTTCGATTTGCCTGGCGGTGATCCAACCCGGGTCGAGGGCCATGAGTCCGAATTGGCCGAACGAGATTTTCGTGCCACTGAGCGGCTTACCGTTCAGTCGGCCCTTTTGCCTCTTTCGGTATTTGACTTTCTTGGGGGCCAGCATATCACCCTTCTCCTGATCCGCTCTTGATAATCAAGCCCTTGAAGATCCATACCTTTATGCCGATGACACCATAGGTGGTGGTCGCTTGGGCGAAACCGTAATCGATGTCCGCCCTGAGCGTGTGCAGAGGCACCCGACCTTCCCGGTACCACTCTCTTCTCGCCATTTCCGCACCGCCGAGGCGTCCTGAAGTGGCGATTCGAATTCCCTTGGCGCCAGATTTCAGCGCGCTGGACACGGACTTCTTCATGGCCCGCCGAAACGCAACCCGCCTCTCAAGCTGTTGGGCAACGTTCTCGGCTACCAGCTGAGCGTCTATTTCCGGCTTGCGGATTTCCTTGATATCGACGAGGATATCCTTATCGGTCATGCGCAGCAATTCGCGGCGTAGCTTCTCGATCTCACTCCCCTTGGGCCCTATGACGATTCCTGGTCTGGCCGTATGGATAATGAGACGGACTTTTCCTGCAGCACGCTCTATCTCCATCTTTGAGATGCTTGCCTGCGAGAGCCGTTTTTTGACAAATTCCCTCAGCTGGATGTCCTCAATCAGGAACGTTCCGAAATCCTTCTGAGAATACCAGCGAGAATCCCATGTCCGGGTGATTCCTAAGCGGAATCCATTGGGATGAACCTTCTGTCCCAAAATAACCCTCCTCAGGGCAGTGCGAGGAGCCGCAGGCGGCGGGGCCGTGACGTTCCTGGGTCTCTCTGCGTTCTGATGACCTTACTTTTCCTCAACTGCCACACGAATGTGGCTGCTTCGCTTCCTGATGCGTGTGGCCCGCCCCATGGCCCGTGGGCTCCACCGTTTTGCAGTCGGCCCTTCGTCCACGGTAATGGTGCTAATATACAGTTTGTCCTCATCCACTCCCTTTGACTGAGTGGCATTGTGGAGCGCGGATTCTACCACCTTGCGGATCAAACCAGCGGCCTTTTTCGGCGTAAACTGAAGCAAGCTCAAGGCCTTAGCCACAGGCATTCCTCGCACCACATCCGCTACGAGTCGGGCTTTGCGCGCGGTGATACGCGCGTGCCTCAAGGTTGAATGCCACTCCATCAGCGTTTCCCCTTTTTGGCTTTTCTGTCACCCGCGTGGCCGTGAAAGGTCCGGGTCGGGGAAAATTCCCCCAGTTTGTGGCCCACCATGTTCTCACTGACAAACACGGGGATAAATTTCTTGCCGTTGTGAACCGCGAAAGTGAGGCCTACCATATCGGGAATTATGGTCGAACGCCGGGACCAAGTCTGAATGACCCTGCGGGAACCGGTATCTCGAGCCTGCACCACTTTGTTGAGCAGATGATCGTCCACGAAAGGACCCTTGTGTACCGAACGGGGCATGGCAATCACTTCCTACGCTTGGCTATGAGTTTGTCAGACGGCTTGTTTCTCTTCCGGGTCTTATACCCTTTGGTGGGAACGCCCCAGGGAGTCACCGGATGGCGACCGCCGGAAGTCTTTCCCTCACCACCACCGTGTGGATGGTCCACGGGGTTCATCACCACTCCTCGCACATGGGGCCGACGCCCCAAACGTCGCGTGCGGCCTGCCTTGCCCAAGGAGATCTTCTCGTGGTCCAGATTGCCCACCTGTCCCACAGTCGCACGGCAGCGGTCAAGCACCATCCGCACCTCGCCAGAGGGCAACTTGATCTGGGCATAGCCCTTTTCTTTGGCCATCAACTGGCCGTACCCACCGGCAGAGCGAATCATCTGCCCGCCTTTGCCGATTTTCATTTCCACATTGTGAACCATGGTGCCCAAGGGAATGTTTTTCAGCGGCAGGCAGTTGCCCGGCTTTATGTCCACCTTGTCGCCAGCGACGAGGATCTCTCCCACCTGAACGCCATTGGGCCACAGGATGTACCGTTTGTCGCCGTCTTCGTAACTTATCAAGGCCAAGCGTGCGCTGCGATTCGGATCGTATTCTACGCTCACCACCTTGCCGGCGATATCCGGTTTGTCTCGCTTAAAATCGATCTCCCGGAAACGGCGCTTGTGACCTCCGCCACGATGCCTGACGGTGATCCTGCCGTAATTGTTCCGCCCTCCAGCTTTGCTCACGCCCTTTACCAGCGCCTTGAGCGGCTCGGTTGCGGTGATTTCCTCAAACGTGAAGCCCGTCTTAAAGCGTGATCCCGGCGACGTGGGTTTATATTTCTTGATGGCCATAGATCCTGTCCTCGACCCTCTTTGCTGTTCCGAATCGGTGCCCATTGAGTGCGGGCCTCTGTGAGCCTCCCGCAAACTCCCTGATTACCGGTTTAGACTCCTTCAAAGAAATCGACTCGGTCGCCCTCTTTGAGGGTAACGATGGCTTTCTTCCAGTTCTTGCGCCGTCCTACTGACCGCCCCAGCCGCTTACGCTTTCCTTGGCGGTTCTGGGTCCTCACTGACAGCACCTTCACCTTGAAGAGTCTTTCGACAGCCTTGCGTATTTCACACTTGTTCGCATCGAGGCTTACCTCGAACACAAGCTGATTATTCTCGTCCTTAAGTGCGGTGCCTTTCTCGGTAACGATGGGCCGCCGCAACAATGTGTATGATTCCAGCATCAGCCCAACCTCTCCTGGATTTTCGGGATGGCTTCCCGGAACAGCACCAATCTCTCAAACCGGAGCAGATCGTACACGTTCATGCCTTCAGGCGGCAGGACGAGCACTTTGAACAAGTTCCGGGACGACCGCAAGAGCGTCTCGTCCTTTTCAGGAATGATAAAGAGCGTCTTGGTCGTGTCCCAACCGAGCGTCTTCAGAGCTTCCGCAAACAGCTTGGTCTTAGGCGCGTCCAACTGGATGTTCTCCAGCACCGTAAGCTGGTTGTCTCTTAACTTCGCTGTTAAGACAGACCGCAGCGCTGCGCGACGGACCTTCTTGGGAAGAGAAAACGCATACGACCGAGGCAAAGGACCGAATGTAGTTCCACCACCCGTCCAGATGGGCGACCGGCTTGTTCCCGCGTGGGCACGACCGGTTCCCTTCTGACGCCAGGGCTTTTTGCCGCCTCCGGAAACGTCGCTCCTTGTCTTGGTGCACGCGTTCCCGCCTCGGCGTTTGGCCATTTGCCAGACCACTACTCTCTGAATCAGATCTTCCTTCACTTCTGTATCGAAGATCGTATCTTCCAACTCCAAAGAGTCGATCTTTTCGCCGTTCTGGTTTATGACATCTACCAAGGCCATCAGCTTTTCCTTATCAAGACGATTCCACCAGGAGGTCCTGGAATGGGGCCTTTCAAGAGCACCAGGTTTTCATCAGCCCGAACTTCAACTACTTTGACGCTCGGCGCGGTGACTTGCTTCCCGCCCAGTCTCCCCGGCAATTTCTTACCTTTGAAGACTCGGGACGGATATGCGCACTGTCCTACCGACCCCGGAATTCGGTGTGACCGGGATCCGTGGGTTTTCTTACCGCCGCCGAAATGGTGCCTCTTGATGGTGCCGGCAAATCCTTTGCCCTTGCTGGTCCCCACCACCTTGACCATGTCTCCTACGCTGAAGACGTCTGCAAGAATCTCCTGGCCGACCTCTATCGTATCGGAGTCGTCAGCCGCAAATTCCCGCAAAACCTTGAGCGGCGCCACGCCTGCTTTCTTGAACTGACCCAGAACCGGCTTGCTTACTCTGCTCTCTTTTGCCGTGCCGTATCCAAGCTGCACCTTACCCTCATCCCTCTTCTGGATAACCGTGCAGGGACCAACCTGGACCACCGTGACTCCCAGCGCCTGTCCTGCGGCGTCAAATACCTGGATCATTCCAAGCTTTTTTCCGATCATTCCTTGAACCATGTCCGGCTCCTCAACCAGGGGTGCGCCCCTAGGCCTTGATCTCTACATCCACGCCAGGAGAAAGGTCCAGTTTCATCAACGCGTCCAATGTCTGCTGAGTCGGCTCCAAAATGTCCAGCAGGCGTTTGTGAACCCGAATCTCGAACTGCTCCCGGGATTTCTTGTCAACGTGGGGCGACCGGTTCACGGTATATTTGTGAATCGTCGTGGGCAAGGGTATCGGTCCCGCGACCTTTGCACCCGTGCGCCAAGCCGTGTCTACGATCTCCGCGGCAGACTGATCCAGCAACTTGTGATCGTACGCCTTCAGTCTGATCCTAATTTTGAGAGCTTGCATATCCATGCTCAGATCCTCACCTTACTCCACGACACGCCCAATCCATCGTTATTCGATAATCTCCGCCACGACACCGGCTCCGACAGTACGGCCGCCTTCACGAATCGCGAAACGAAGCTCCTTTTCCATTGCGATCGGAGTGATCAGGTGCCCTTCCAAAGACACATTGTCACCCGGCATTACCATTTCTATTCCTTCAGGAAGCGTAATCACGCCGGTCACGTCCGTGGTGCGGAAGTAAAACTGAGGCCGATATCCGTTGAAAAACGGTGTGTGACGGCCGCCTTCCTCTTTGCCCAGGATATACGTCTCTGCCTTAAACTTCACGTGAGGTGTGATACTACCCGGAGCTGCCACCACCTGACCGCGTTCCACATCGTCCCGTTTGATGCCTCGGAGCAGCAATCCCACGTTGTCACCGGCCTGGCCTGAGTCCAAGATCTTGCGGAACATCTCCACGCCCGTGACAACCGTCTTGCGCGTCTCGTTGATACCGACGATCTCGACTTCCTCGTTGACCTTAACCTGCCCACGCTCTACGCGTCCGGTTACCACCGTGCCTCGACCCGAGATACTGAACACGTCTTCGATCGGCATCAGGAACGGTTTTTCCAAGGCACGCTGCGGCACGGGAATATAACTGTCGATGGCATCCATCAACTCCAGTATGCACTTCGCGTCCTCGTGTTTCGGGTCGCCGGCTTCCAGCGCTTTCAAGGCGCTTCCCCGAATTATCGGTATATCGTCCCCGGGGAAATCGTACGAACTCAGTAGCTCCCGAAGCTCCAGCTCAACCAACTCGATTAGCTCGGGGTCGTCAACCATATCCACTTTGTTCAGGAAAACCACTACGTAAGGAACGCCAACCTGGCGAGCCAACAGGATGTGCTCTCGTGTCTGCGGCATGGGTCCGTCGTTCGCACCCACCACCAGGATAGCTCCATCCATCTGAGCCGCACCGGTAATCATGTTCTTGATGTAGTCAGCATGGCCCGGGCAATCCACGTGGGCATAGTGACGGTTATCCGTCTGGTATTCCACGTGCGCGGTTGCGATAGTGATTCCCCGTTCCTTCTCTTCCGGAGCCTTGTCGATCTCGTCAAAGGACACATACTGAGCCAATCCGCGCTTGGCTAACACCTTGGTTATCGCCGCGGTAAGCGTGGTTTTGCCGTGATCGATGTGACCGATGGTCCCCACGTTCACGTGTGGCTTGGTACGCTCAAACTTCGCCTTGCCCATGGGCTCCTCCAGATTGCTTGAACTCGGCCACGATCTTCTCAGTTACAGACTGAGGGGCCGGTTCGTAGTGAGAAAATTGCATCGTAAACGTGGCACGGCCTTGGGTGAGGCTTCTCAGGTCGGTAGCGTATCCGAACATCCGTGCCATGGGCACTCTCACGCCCACCGTTTGCACTCCGGACCGGCTCTCCATACCGAGTATCTTTCCTCGACGTGCCGTAAGATCACCCAACACATCACCTAGGAACTCGCCCGGGGCCACTACTTCCACGTCCATAATCGGCTCCAGCAGGATCGTCACGCCTTTGCGGCAAATTTCCTTAAATCCCATGAAGCCGGCAGTCTTGAAAGCCATTTCCGAGGAATCCACTTCGTGATACTTGCCGTCCACCAGAGACACGGTGACATCGACCACCGGGAAGCCGGCCAACACGCCGGACTCCATTGCAGCTCGGATGCCTTCTCCCACAGGTTTGATGAACTCCTTCGGGATGACTCCGCCGGTAATCTTGTCCACGAACTCCAGTCCCGTGCCACGAGGTGCCGGTGCCGCCTGGAAGACCACCTCCGCAAACTGGCCTTTGCCACCGGTTTGCTTAATGTGCCGGTACTGCAATTTCAACGGTTTGGTAATCGTCTCCCGATACGCGACCTGTGGTTCGCCAACCACGGCCTGGACCTGAAACTCTCTGAGGAGCCGATCCACTACGATTTCCAGATGAAGTTCGCCCATTCCCGACAACACTGTCTGCCCGCTCTCTTGGTCGACTCGCACTTGCAAGGACGGGTCCTCTCGGAGCAGCCTCGATAAACCTTTACCAAGTTTATCGCTGTCATCTCGGGACTTCGGCTCCAGGGCCAGGGAAATCACCGGTTCGGGAAACTCCATCGATTCCAGCACAATCGGATGGTCCTCGTCCGTGAGTGTGTCGCCGGTCTTTGTGAGCTTCAAACCCACCGCAGCGACGATCTCGCCCGCGTATGCAGTCTTGATGTCCTCGCGTTGTGCCGCGTGCATCTTCACCAGACGTCCAATTCGCTCGCGCTTTCCCGCATTCTGATTGTACACACCCGACCCTGCGGTCAGCGTGCCTGAGTAGATCCGGATAAAGGTCAGTGCACCTGTATAGGGATCATTCATGACCTTGAATGCCAGAGCGGAGAAAGGCCCATCCGGCGTTCGCAGTACCGTGCGCCCCTTGTCATCCTTGCCTTCCACCGGCGGGATGTCCTCAGGAGACGGCAGGAAATCGACTACCGCGTCGAGGAGCTGCTGCACTCCTTTGTTCTTGAACGCGGATCCCATCAATACCGGCGTGATCTTGAGAGCAATAGTGCCCTTGTGTACAGCTTCATAAAGCCTCTCGCTCGGTATGTCTGTGTCGCCTTCCAAATACTGTTCCAGGAGCTCATCATCGAGTTCGCAGATACTTTCGAGACAACTTCGCCTCGCGGCCTGAGCTTCTTCCATAAGCTCCGATGGCACGTCGCACTCCTCGAATTTCACTCCCATGGACACGTCGTCAAAGATAACGGCCTTCATGGAGATGAGGTCCACCACTCCTCGGAATCCGTCCTCGGATCCGATGGGGATCTGTAGGAGTAAGGGACTGGTGCGAAGTCTCGTTTTCATCATTTCCACGACTCTCAAGTAGTCGGCTCCGGTTCGATCCATTTTGTTGATGAACGCGATGCGGGGAACCCCGTAACGATCAGCCTGCTTCCACACGGTCTCCGATTGGGGCTCGACTCCGCCTACTGCGCAGAACACTGCCACAGCCCCGTCCAACACCCGCAAGGACCGTTCGACTTCTATGGTGAAATCCACGTGTCCGGGAGTGTCGATGATATTGACCCTGTGGTTCTTCCACTGGCACGCGGTGGCAGCGGAAGTGATCGTGATTCCTCGCTCTTGCTCCTGCTCCATCCAGTCCATCACGGCCGTGCCGTCATGGACCTCGCCCATTCTGTGGGAAACCCCGGTGTAGTAGAGGATACGCTCCGTAGTGGTTGTCTTTCCCGCGTCAATGTGCGCCATTATCCCGATGTTTCGGGTCTTTGCTAAATAATCATCCTTCATCCAGTACGAGCACCCGCCATTCCGCTACCACCGATAGTGCGCGAAAGCCTTGTTGGCCTCGGCCATCTTGTGAGTATCTTCTTTTTTCTTCACCGAACTGCCTTTGTTAAAGGCCGCGTCGAGAAGTTCCGCCGCGAGTTTTTCTTTCATGCTTTTCTCGCCGCGATTGCGCGCATATTGGATCAGCCATCTGATAGCCAGGGCCTGCCTGCGTTCGGGTCTAATCTCTACAGGCACCTGATAGGTGCTGCCGCCTACGCGCCGGGAACGCACCTCCAAAACCGGTTTCACATTGTCCACAGCCTTCTCGAAGAGCTTGAGCGGATCCTCATTGCCCTTCCTCCCTACGATGTCCAGAGCGTCGTACAGGATGGCCTCTGCGGTAGACTTCTTGCCGTCCCACATGACGCTGTTCACGAACTTGGCGATGAGCTTGCTGTGGTACTTGGGATCCGGTAGCACATCCCTTTTGGGCACTTTCCCTTTTCTAGGCATCTCGAATCGCTCCAGTGTGTATCATATGCTCCGTTGCTTTTCCCCGGCTCCAGAACAAACTGAACCGGGCAGCTTCCAGGTTGATATGGTCCCGAGGGCTACGCGGATCGCTCATCCGCTCTCCGACACTATGTGCCGTGTTTCCTTCTGAACCTACCCCGTCGCGTGCGACGGTTTACCAGGACCCGTTACGAGTCAACCCCTCAAATGCGTCCAGCGCGTATCCGTTGGTTACGGTATCAGGCTGGTGTGTGCGGCTCTCGCTTCACTTGCGCGAGGCAAGCAGGCCGGCTAGATCAAACGGGGACTTACTTCGGCCTCTTGGTTCCGTATTTGGATCTTCCCTGCTTCCGGTCCGTGACACCATACGCGTCCTGAGTTCCTCTGATGATGTGATATCTCACACCAGGAAGGTCCTTTACGCGTCCACCCCTGATCAGGACTACTGAGTGCTCCTGCAGGTTGTGACCGATACCCGGAATATAGGAGGTGACTTCGTACCCGTTTGTAAGTCTCACCCTGGCTACTTTCCTCAACGCTGAATTTGGTTTCTTTGGCGTGGTGGTATACACCCTCACGCACACTCCTCTGCGCTGGGGGCAATTGGTCAGAGCCGGGGCTGAGGTTTTTTTCCTCGGTCGTTGCCGTCCCTTCCTGACCAGTTGATTGATTGTCGGCATACGCCGTAACCTCCCGAATGTGTATCTTGCGAGTATGCTCAAAATCAGGGGTCTGTGTCAAGCTTTTTTTCCGAGAAATCGAGGACCGGAGGTTCCTGCTCCGGCCCCGACGCTTTTATGCTTGCATTTAAGGCCCTCTGGCCTCTCTACATTCTCGGGTTGGGCTTCCTTATCGCAAGAGAATTAGTCTACCCCATCACGCGGTTTCCTGCAAGGTCTCTGCAACATGTCGTCTGTCATGTCGCCCCCCTCGAGGAGCCTCGGTAGTCCCTTCGTGCTGGATTCGGACGCCTTTGTATCGGCTGAAGCCGGTGCCAGCAGGAATCAGCCGCCCCATGATCACGTTTTCCTTCAGGCCGCGCAGGTAATCGATCTTCCCGCTGATGGACGCCTCGGTAAGCACCTTGGTGGTCTCCTGGAAGCTTGCCGCACTGATGAACGAATCCGTGGACAAAGAGGCCTTGGTGATGCCCAGAAGCAGTGGCTCGCCCACTGCAGGATGGCCGCCAGCCAGTCCCACGCGGTTGTTCTCATCTTCGAATAGTATCCGTTCGATGTGTTCCCCGACAAGGAAATCCGTGTCGCCCACCTCCTTGACGCGCACGCGGCGCAACATCTGGCGGACGATAACCTCGATGTGCTTGTCGTTAATCTTCACGCCCTGCAGACGATAGACTTCCTGGACCTCGTCCACGAGGTACTTGGCCAAGTCCTTCTCGCCCTTGATACCCAAAAGGTCGTGAGGATTGGTGGATCCTTCCATCAGCGGCTCTCCGGCCTGAACCCAGTCCCCCGAATGCACGGAGATGTGTTTGCCTTTGGGGATGAGGTATTCTTTCGGATCACCCACTTCCGGTGTCACGATGACCTTCCTCTTGCCCTTGGTGTCTTTGCCGAAGCTTACCAGGCCGTCGATTTCCGAGATGATCGCGAATTCCTTGGGCTTGCGCGCTTCAAAAAGCTCCGCGACCCGGGGAAGCCCCCCTGTGATGTCTTTGGTCTTGGTGGTTTCCCGAGGAATCTTGGCGATCACGTCACCCGCGTGGACATCTTCGCCTTCCTTTACCATGATGTTCGCGCCCACCGGGAGCAGATAGCGCGCTTCAGAGTCGCCGATCTTGATGGTCCTCCCGTGTTCGTCCTTGATGGACACCCTGGGTCTGATCTCGCTATCTTTGTCCTTGTACTCCACAATCACTTTGCGCGACAGACCGGTGACCTCATCCAACTGCTCACTCATGGTGAGGCTTTCAATGATATCCCCGAATTTCACCCTGCCCGAGACCTCGGTGATAATCGGTATGGTATACGGATCCCACTCGGCTAGCAGGGTCTCGCGGTTTACCACGTCACCGTCGTACGTTCTGAGCCTGGCGCCGTATATGATCTTGTTGCGTTCTCTTTCACGGCCCTTTTCGTCGGTGATGCCAATGGACCCGTTTCGGTTCATGACGATCAATTCACCGTCGCGGTTCTGGACGGTTTTCAGATCCACGAATTTGACCCGGCCCTCGTTTCTGGAAAATAGCTCCGAAGATCCAGACCCCAACCATTCGAGAAGGATCTGTCCTTCTATCTCTACGCGGTCCCCTTCCTGAACTTTCACGTTCATGTAGTCCATGACCGGGTATCTCTCATAGAGTCGGAATCGTATGACCCCGCCCTTTGAGGCTTTTTTCTGGAAGATGCCCCCGCGCTTTTCCGCTTCAGCCATGCGCGACGCGCCGTGAATGGTCTCAAAAAAGACCGTGTTGGCTGACACCCGATCCCCGTGCTTCACCACAAGGCGCTGGTTCTCGGGAATTTCGTAATGATGTTTTACGCCGTCCTCGTCCACCAGGGTGAATGACTTGCGGTCCAAGGCGATGTCGATCTTGCCGCCCAACCGTTCCGCTTCATGGATCTGCCGATTGGGGCCCTGGTACAGGAACGAGTTTTCTCGCAGGGTCTGACCGTCTTCTACCAACCATTTGCTGACGTCAGCGTCATCGATGGTGAATTCCTCCCAGACCATGATTGCCTTGACCTTTTCCTTGTCCTTTTCGAAGGCCACCCTGCCTTTCTTACGCGCCGAGGTGATGTTTCTCCTCAGAGATGCAGTTCCACCGATGTGGAAGGTACGCATCGTGAGCTGGGTGCCTGGTTCGCCGATGGACTGGGCTGCGATGATGCCCACTGCTTCGCCGATGTTCACCATTCTTCCGTGGGCCAGGTCACGGCCGTAACAGAGACTGCACACCCCTCTGCGTGATTGACAGGTCAGCACGGAACGAATCTTTACCCTGTCGATGCCTGCGTCCTGGATTTTCTCGCGGTGCTCTTCGGTGATCTCCTCATTGGCCCGGACTATGATTTCGCCGGTAAAAGGATGCTCGATATCTTCCAGCACCACGCGGCCGAGGATTCGATCCGCCACGTGCTCGATGATTTCACCGCCCTCTTCCAGAGACGCCATCTCAATGCCGTCCATAGTGTGGCAATCGATCTCCGAAATAATGGCATCCTGTGCGACGTCCACCAGCCGCCGGGTCAGATATCCGGAGTTCGCAGTCTTCAGGGCCGTGTCAGCCAGACCCTTGCGCGCTCCGTGGGTAGAAATCAAGTACTGCAGCACGGTGAGGCCTTCCCGGAAGTTCGCCTCAATGGGAGTCTCGATGATTTCCCCGGTGGGCTTGGCCATGAGACCGCGCATACCGGCAAGCTGGCGGATCTGCTGGGTGCTTCCTCGCGCTCCGGAGTCGGCCATCATGTAGATGGGGTTAAAGCTCTCCACGTTCTTTTCCGTGCCGTCTTTGAGCTTGATCGTCATGGTCCGCAGGCCGCTCATCATGCGCTCGGAAATGTCCTCGTTCGCACGCGCCCAGATGTCGATAACCTTGTTGTATCGCTCACCGTCGGTAATGAGCCCTTCTTTGTACTGATTCTGAATCTCCAGGACCTCTTCCCTTGCCTTCTCGATGATGTCCTTCTTGGCTTCGGGAATTTGCATGTCGTCCACGCAGATGGAGAGCCCTGCTTTGGTGGCGTAGGAGTACCCCATGTCCTTGAGGCGGTCAGCTAGGATGACGGTCTTTTTGTCACCGCAGCGCCGGTACGCCTCGTCGATGAGGTTGGCCAATTCCTTCTTCTTCATGACCCTGTTGATGACAGGGAACGGGATCTCGTCCGGCACTATCTCTCGCAAGATAATGCGGCCGACCGTGGTCTGTATGTTTTCGCCGTTTTCCCGGAGCATGACCTTCTCGTGAAGATCCACCACTCCCGAGTCGTGCACGCGACGCGCACTTCACTCGAGTCACCGAAAATTCGCGGGGCCCTGTCGAGTTCCGGATCCACGGATTTCCGCGTCAGGTAATACAGCCCGAGCACGATATCCTGTGTAGGCACGATAATGGGCTTTCCGTGCGCGGGAGACAGAATGTTGTTGGTGCTCATCATAAGCACCCGGGCTTCCACCTGAGCCTCGATGGACAGCGGAATGTGCACTGCCATCTGGTCACCGTCAAAGTCAGCGTTGAACGCGGTGCAGACCAGAGGATGGAGCTGTATGGCTTTGCCCTCGATCAAGACCGGCTCAAAAGCCTGAATGCCCAATCGGTGAAGGGTCGGAGCGCGGTTCAACAGGATCGGATACTCCTTCACCACATCTTCCAGGATGTCCCACACTTCGGGAGTCTCTTTTTCCACGAGCTTCTTTGCGCTCTTGATCGTGGTGACGTACCCGCGTTCTTCCAGTTTGTTGTAGATAAACGGCTTAAAAAGCTCCAGAGCCATTCTCTTGGGGAGACCGCATTGGTGCAGACGCAAATCCGGCCCTACCACGATCACGGAACGACCGGAATAGTCGACGCGCTTGCCCAGAAGGTTCTGACGGAAGCGCCCCTGCTTGCCCTTGAGCATGTCAGAGAGGGATTTGAGCGGCCTTTTGTTGGGGCCGGTGATGACCCTCCCTCTTCTCCCGTTATCGAACAGGACGTCCACCGCTTCCTGAAGCATCCTTTTTTCATTGCGAAGGATGATCTCGGGTGCGTTGAGCTCCTTGAGCCTCTTGAGTCGATTGTTTCGGTTGATAACCCTACGGTACAGATCGTTGAGGTCCGAGGTGGCGAATCGACCGCCATCCAGCGGTACCAGCGGCCGCAAATCAGGAGGGATGACCGGCACTGTGGTCAGAATCATCCATGCAGGATTCTGCCAGCGTCGGAACTTCCCGAGGTGCTCGGGGGAAACCATCCGCGAACGCCCGAGGCGCTCGATAATACTGGCAATCTCGACAAACGCCAGTTGCTTACGGACTTCCCAGTTATGGGTTTCCTCCCACTTGACCTGAATCTCCCGTGCTGCCTGAACCAACTCTTCAAAGAAACGACCGGCTTCGCCTTCCGGATCCACGGCCACGTGCAGCAACGCGTTAAGTTCGGCAACCAGCGTCTCCGGCTCGATACCCTTGAGCGCCTCAAGCACCCGAAGCCTCTTTGCCAGTTTCTTGCGCTTGGCTTCGGACGTGGAGTCTTTCATGTCTTCGCGCAGTTTCGTGCTTTCAGAAACAAGGTCCAGCCTCTCGAGCATATCTCGAACGGCCTCCCCGCCCATGCGGGCCTCGAACGCACCGATTCCGTGACTGCTCGACCGCCTGGCGGTATTTTTC
The DNA here is from genome assembly GCA_963760985.1 of uncultured delta proteobacterium. Taxonomy (GTDB): domain Bacteria; phylum Desulfobacterota; class Desulfomonilia; order Desulfomonilales; family Desulfomonilaceae; genus JACRDG01. The sequence continues at coordinate 217,636 of CAVXFM010000015.1, forward strand.
TTCGTTTACGAGGGTACCTGCTTCCAGGTCGGTTTCGCCCTGGGTGATGACGAGGTAAGACTCGAAGTACAGGACTCGCTCCACCTCTTTCAGTGTGAGGTCCAGGAGGGTGCCGATTCTGCTGGGAAGGCTCTTGAGAAACCAGATGTGCGCGACCGGAGTAGCCAGTTCAATGTGGCCCATTCGCTCCCGTCGCACTTTGGACTGGATGACTTCCACACCGCATTTTTCGCAGATGGTGCCGCGGTGCTTCATGCGCTTGTATTTGCCGCAATTGCACTCATAGTCTTTGACGGGGCCAAACGTCTTGGCGCAAAAGAGCCCGTCTCTTTCAGGTTTGAATGTCCGATAGTTTATCGTTTCCGGCTTCTTGACCTCTCCGTGGGACCAGGAACGGATCTTCTCCGGGGATGCCAGGGAGATTTGCACGGCGCTAAAGTTCAGAGGATCTTTGGGTTTTTCAAAAAAACTATAATAAATATCTTCCAAGGTTTCCCTCCTTACCTGGGGTCTGTCGGGACATCAGTTGAGGCCGGCGCGTGAGCCGGGGACTCGACCGGCTGAGCATACAGGGCGCAGCCGGTCGGAATCCTTGTTCCCGACCGGTGGTAAGTTCGCAAAAATCAAGCCGACGCTGCGGTTTCACTCTCGAGGAGTTCCACTTCGAGCCCAAGGGATTTGATTTCCTTGACCAACACATTGAAGGATTCGGGTAATCCCGGTTCCAGTACGTTGGTTCCCTTGACAATGCTCTCGTACATACGCGTGCGACCGGTGACATCGTCGGACTTGACCGTGAGAAATTCCTGCAAAGAATATGCCGCGCCGTACGATTCCATGGCCCACACTTCCATCTCTCCCAGACGCTGTCCTCCGAACTGCGCCTTGCCGCCCAGCGGTTGCTGGGTGACCAGAGAATACGGTCCAATGGCCCTGGCGTGGATTTTGTCATCAACCAAGTGGTGGAGCTTCATCATGTAAATGATCCCCACCGTGACCTTTGTGTCAAAAGGCTCACCAGTGCGTCCGTCATAAAGCTGGGTCTGTCCGGAGCTGGGCAGTTCCGCAGCTTCGAGCAGAGCCTTGATCTCGGTTTCTCGCGCTCCGTCAAAGACCGGTGTGGCTATGGGAATACCCTCGGAGAGAGACGCCACGAAACGCTTGACCTGATCCTCGTCCATGTCGTTGATTATCTCGTGGACCTTCTCCCGCCTTTCCGGCTCATGGCACTTGAAAATCTCGATCAGCCGAGCCCTGAGCTTATCCACCGAGAAATGCTCCGCGAGCATGCGGTCCAGGGAGTCACCCAGTCCCCTCGCGGCCCATCCTAGATGGGTCTCCAGAACCTGACCGACGTTCATTCGGGAAGGAACGCCCAGCGGGTTGAGCACGATCTCCACGGGCGTGCCGTCCTCGAAGTACGGCATATCTTCTTCTGGTAAGACCCTCGAGAGTACGCCCTTGTTCCCGTGGCGGCCGGCCATCTTGTCACCCACGGAGAGTTTGCGCTTGATCGCGATGTAGACTTTTACCAGTTTGATTACACCAGGAGGGAGCTCGTCTCCCTTTTTCAGGCGGCTGATGCGCTCGTCGTAGTGCATCTTCCAGAAGTGTTTCTGGTCGCTCAGACGTTCGAGGATGCGGAACACCTCGTCTTCGGTCGTCGTATCGCCCTTCAGGGAGATATTGCGGAGCAGGTCCAGCGGGATCGTGTCCATGATGCGGTCGTTGAGGGTTTCGCCCTTCTTGATATATTCCCGCCCTGACATCGGGTCCGTCACATGTGAGACCGAGACCCGTCCCACGAGCATGCCACGAATGCGCTCACGCGCGCCTTCCTCGACGATGCGCATCTCATCGTCCCGGTCTTTGGTCAGCTTCGCGATCTCTTCGTTCTCGATGGAGATCGTTCTGCTGTCCTTGTCCGTGCCTTTTCGAGAGAAGATCCGGGCACCTATGATGGTGCCTTCCACACCCGGAGGGACTCTCAGGGAAGAGTCTCTCACGTCGCCGGCTTTTTCGCCGAAAATCGCACGCAGGAGTTTCTCTTCAGGGCTGAGCTGATTCTCTCCCTTGGGAGTGATCTTGCCTACGAGAATGTCGCCGGGTTTGACTTCCGCTCCGATCCTGATTACACCCGATTCATCGAGGTTGCGCAGCGCTTCCTCGCCCACGTTGGGAATGTCCCGCGTGATCTCCTCTTTACCGAGCTTGGTATCCCGGGCCATTACCTCGAATTCCTCGATGTGAATCGAAGTGAAGATGTCTTCCTTGACCACCTTCTCGCTCACAAGGATGGAATCCTCGTAGTTGTACCCGCCCCAGGCCATGAACGCGACCAGCACGTTTCGGCCGAGCGCGAGTTCGCCTTTATCCGTAGCAGGGCCGTCCGCGATGACCTGCCCCTTGCCTATTCGGTCGCCCTTTCTCACGATGGGACGCTGGTTGATGCACGTGTTCTGGTTGGACCGCTGATACTTGATCAGGTTGTAAATATCCACTCCAGGGTCAAGGTCGCCTTCTTTGAAATCCGTGGCCTTGAGCACGATCCTCGTCGCATCCACAGAGTCTACGACACCGTCACGTTTCGCGACCGAGGTGACACCCGAGTCTGTTGCCACCACATGCTCCATGCCGGTACCTACCAGCGGTGCCTGGGTGGTGAGAAGCGGCACTGCCTGACGCTGCATGTTGGAACCCATGAGCGCCCGGTTCGCGTCGTCGTTTTCCAGAAACGGAATAAGGGAGGCAGCCACGGACACGAGCTGATTCGGAGAAACGTCCATGAGGTCCGCCTCGGTACTGCCCACCATGGTAAACTCGCCCTCTTTGTGTCGCACGGAAACGAGGTCAGCAGCAAGCCGGCCCTCGTCATTGATGAGCGCGTTGGCCTGAACAATGACGTGGTGCTCTTCGTCCAGTGCGGTCAGGAATTGAATATCCCTTCCGACCTTTCCTTCTACCACCGGTCTGTACGGTGTCTCAATGAAACCGAACTCGTTCACACGCGCGTACGTGGACAGAGAAACAATGAGCCCGATGTTCGGACCTTCAGGCGTTTCAATCGGGCAAATTCTGCCGTAATGGGTCGGATGCACGTCTCGCACTTCAAACCCGGCCCTCTCCCTGGTCAGACCGCCGGGACCGAGAGCAGACAGCCGCCGCTTATGGGTGATCTCGCTCAATGGATTGGTCTGGTCCATAAACTGGGAAAGCTGGGAAGATCCGAAAAATTCCTTCACCACCGCGGTCACGGGCTTTGCATTGATCAGGTCGTGGGGCATGAGAGTCTCCACGTCCTGCAAGCTCATCCGCTCCTTGATCGCCCTTTCCATTCGCACCAAGCCGATACGGTACTGATTCTCCAGCAACTCTCCCACGGACCGTACCCGGCGGTTTCCCATATGGTCGATGTCGTCAATCACTCGACCGGGCCGCCCCTCTTTGAGTTCAAGGAGGTACTTGACCGCGAGCATGATGTCGTCGGGTCGCAATGTCCGGAGCCCGAGCGGAGCATCTTCCAGGGAAATAGCAAGCTTACGATTGAGTTTGAGCCTTCCTACACGGGAGAGATCGTAATACTCGGTCTTGAAGAACAGATTATTGAAGAAGGTGTTGCTGATCTCCACCGTGGCCGGGTTGGACGGTCTGAGCCTCTTGTAAATTTCGATCTGCGCATTCAGAGTCTCATTACCCGTCACATCTTCAGTGTGCTGTTTTCGGTAGTCCTCGATGATCCTGTTAGGACGATCATCGACCTTGTCTTCCAGCAGGGTGTCTCTGAGGGAAGAGGAGATGATTCTCTCTTCGATGAAGAGGCACTCGAAGCTGTCGATGTTCCGCGTAGAAAGATCCTCCAGGAAGGACTCCACTTCGTCCGCGGTGATCTCTTTGTTACACTGCGCGACCACCTCACCCGTGTTTTCGTCCACGATGTCTCGCGCGATGACCTTGCCCGCGAGTTCCTCCGTCTTCATGATGAGAGGGGTGATCTTCCGCCCTGCCAGGCGCTTGATCGCGGCGCGGGTAATCTTCTTGTTCTTGCGCACAAGAATATCTTCCGTGCCTTCCACGTACACGTTGCTGGTTGCGACCGTGCCCACCAAGAGCTCCAGGGCCACCTTGCGGCGCAAGCCGTCAGGTGTGATCATCATGGTCTGTCGGTTATAAAAGTAGTTCAGGATCTCTTCGCTTGAGTACCCAAGGGCCTTGAGGAAAACGGTAACCGGGAGTTTTCGTCTTCGATCGATGCGTACATAGAGCCGGTCCTTCGGATCGAATTCAAAGTCAATCCACGATCCTCGCAGGGGTATGATCCTAGCTGAATAGAGCAGCTTGCCACTCGCGTGCGTCTTACCTTTATCGTGGTCGAAGAATATTCCTGGCGATCTGTGGAGCTGGGAAACGATGACCCGTTCCGTGCCGTTAATGATGAAGGTTCCATTTTCGGTCATGATCGGGATCTCACCGAAATAAACCTCTTGCTCCTTCACGTCACGAATAGTGCGAGAACTTGTGTCCGGGTCCACATCCCAGACGATAAGCTGCACGGTGATCTTCAATGGAAGGGCATAAGTAACGCCTTTTTGGAGACACTCTTCGACGTTGTATTTCTCTTCCCCCAAGGTGTACTTTATAAATTCCAACGACGCAGTATCTGAAAAATCTTTGATGGGGAAGACCGAACGAAAACCCCCTGCAACCCGACGTCGTCTCGGGTTTCAGGCGGCACGTCCGCTTGCAAGAATCGATCGTAGGACTGCTTCTGAATCTCTATAAGATTTGGAATACCTGCGATTTGCGGAATTCGTGCGAAATTCTTCCTGAGCCTCTGAGAGTGCACGGAAAAATGACTCATTTTCTCCCTCTGGTACCGGTGATCTTGTCAGGTGGGCTAACGGTGAGATTTCCCAAGAACGCGTGCAGCAGAGAGACTGCCCTGTGAGCAGTCTCTCTGTCGGCTGATTCGTTGACTCGGAGGAGGTTCCTCAGACGATCTCCACAGTGGCGCCGACTTCTTCCAGGGCCGCCTTTGCCTTCTCAGCATCTTCTTTGGAGACAGCCTCTTTTACCGGCTTGGGTACACCTTCCACCAAGTCTTTGGCTTCCTTGAGGCCCAGATCGGTCAAGGAGCGCACTACCTTGATGACCTGAATTTTTTTGTCACCGAAATCCTTCAAGATCACGTCAAATTCGGTTTTTTCCTCAGCCGGGGCCGCTTCTCCACCGGCCGCCGCTCCCACCGCGGCAACGGCCACTGGCGCCGCTGCTGAAACCCCGAACTCTTCTTCCAGTTCTTTGATCAGCTGGCTAAGATCCAGCACTGACATGTTGCGGATAAATGCTTTGACATCCTCTTTGGTAACTTCCGACATATTGTCCTCCTCGATTCGCTGTCTCAAAACCTACGCGCTTACTCTTGTGCTGCCGTAGCATCCGCGGTAGGTTCGGTCGACGCGCCTTTTTGCTCTTCGATTCTCTTGAGCACGTTGAGAAAAGATCTGGGAATTGCAGCCAAGGTATTGACAAATGCGCTCACAGGAGCGATCATTGTGCCCAGCAATCGACCCAACAGCACCTCCCGGGATGGGAGAGTGGAGAGGGCCTCCAGCGAGGCACGGTCCAGGGATTTCCCTTTGAGAACTCCACGGACCAGCTCCAACTTCGGATGAGCCTTCGCGAAATCCATCAGCGTTTTGGCCATCATGGGGACAGCGTCTTCCGTGGTGGTCCAGGCCGCTGCTCGCGGTCCGACCAAGTCGGATCCGATCGCAGCCACGTCAGTTCCCTCATACGCCAAACGCGCTGAATGTGTTCTTCAGAACCTTGAAACCAATCCCTCGGCTTCTAAGCTCGGCTCTCAGCGCAGTCATTTCCGCAACACTCAGGCCTTGAAAGTCCGTGAGAACGAGGCCTTTGGTTTGCTGAAACTGCTCACGTAGCCAAGCTACCTGCCTCTCTTTTTCTTCTCTGTTCAAGCTCGGTATTCCCCCTTTCGGACGGAGGGAAAACAGCGAATCGAGGATGTTCGGTTGGAAGTCGCCTTTCAACCCCCTTTCGGCCCGTCTCGGCTGGCCTCGATTAAGTGCCTACGGCACGCCCGCTGTCTTCGACCCGGCCTTTAAGAATGAATATTCTTAAATCCTTTGTTAATCAGCCTATATCCTTATCCACAGGATTCCCACGTTCCACGAGAACCTATTTCACCAGATTTCTGATCTCCTGGGTATCCAGCTTCACGCCCGGCCCCATTGTGGTCGAGATGGATACGCCTTTCAGGTACACTCCCTTGGCCGCGGAAGGCTTCAGCCTGATGATGCTCTCCATGAGCGACCGGAAATTCTCACCGAGTTTTTCCGGGCCAAAGGAGACGCGACCGAGAGGTGCGTGCACAATCCCTGACTTTTCTACTCTGAATTCGACCTTGCCGCCCTTGAGCTCAGACACGGCCCGCCCCACGTCAAACGTCACCGTACCGACCTTGGGGTTGGGCATCATGCCCCGGGGGCCCAGGATCTTACCCAGCTTACCCACCACGCCCATCATGTCCGGCGTAGCAACCGCCTTATCGAAATCGAGCCAGCCTTCCTGGATCTTCTTGGCCAACTCTTCGCCGCCCACGTGATCTGCCCCCGCGTCCGAGGCTTCCTTTTCCTTCTCGCCTTTAGCAAAAACCAGCACTCTTACTGTTTTTCCGGTGCCGTGAGGTAGCACGCACGTCCCACGGACCATTTGGTCCGCGTGACGAGGATCTACCCCTAATTTAACCGCCACGTCAACAGATTCATCGAATTTTCCGTACGAGGAGGCAATTGCGGCTTGGACGCCTTCCTCCACACCGTACTTTCGAGATCGGTCAACCTTGGACCTTGCTTCTTCTTTTTTCTTGGGTATGCCTGCCATATCGCTCCTCTATATCACCTCGATGCCGAGGCTTCGTGCGGAACCCATGATAATCTGGCGGGCTCCCTCCAGATCCTTTGCATTTAGATCGGCCATCTTCAGTTTTGCTATTTCATCGACTTGAGCCACGGTCAGCTTTCCCACCTTGTCACGGTTCGGCTCCTTGGACCCCTTGTCGATCCCCGCAGCCTTCTTCAGCAAATAGGACGCGGGAGGGGTCTTAAGAATAAACGTGAAGGAACGATCCGCGAAGATCGTTATCTGCACGGGAATAATCACCCCTGGTTGATTCTGCGTTTGCGCGTTGAACGCCTTGCAGAACTCCATGATGTTCACCCCGTGCTGGCCCAAAGCGGGACCCACCGGCGGAGAGGGTTTCGCCTCCCCTGCAGTAATCTGAAGCTTAACAATCGCCGTAACCTTCTTGGCCATGGATAATCTCCCCAGACGCACAAAGCCGACAAGAACAAACCAACCCGTTCGGGCCGCCCCGTTCTGTCCGCTGTACTTTCGCGTATCTAATTCTTCGTAACCTGTATGAAATCCAGTTCAACAGGAGTGGGCCTGCCGAAGATACTGACCAAAACGCGAAGTTTTCCCTTTTCCGGCCTCACCTCTTCTACCGTGCCGTTGAAATTAATAAAAGGCCCGTCCACCACTCGAACCGAATCACCCTTCTCAAAGGAGTATTTCGGCCGGGGTTTCTCCTTGCCCTCGGCCATCTGGTCCTTGATCTTGTCCACATCTTCATCGGGTATGACCGCGGGCTCCGTCCGTGAGCCAATAAATCCCGTGACCTTCGGCGTGCTCTTTACTACGTGCCAGGTCTGATCGTCGAGTTCCATCTGCACCAGAATGTAGCCTGGGAAAAATTTTCTGCTCGACGTCCTTCTTTCCCCTTTAACCAATTCAACCACCGATTCCGACGGGATCAAAACGTCGGTGATTCTCTCTTGAAGCCCCATAGCGCGGACCTTTTCCTCCAGGGCAGTTTTGACCTTGCCCTCATACCCGGAATAGGTGTGGACCACGTACCATCTTCCCGCCACCGGATCGCCTCCCTATGAACCTCAGTTCGAGAATACTACCCTATCTGCAACAGCATCTTTACGATCCGGGAAAGCGCCCAATCGCTGAATCCCAGATATATTGCGATAATCGCCGTGAGAACCAACACGACTACTGTGGAGCCAATTGTCTCCTGTCGCGTGGGAAACGTCACTTTTTGCAGCTCAGCCTTCACTTCTCGGAAAAACTGCGCTATTTGTATCCAATATTCTCTGATTTTATCCATTGGCCTCTATCGTCGCGCTGTCTGCGGTTCCCATGCGCGAATCCTATGCTCTGGATCTCGCGAATGGGTGTGGCAGGCCAGAAGGGATTCGAACCCCCAACCCCCGGTTTTGGAGACCGGTGCTCTAGCCGTTGAGCTACTGGCCTACAGCTCGTCACCATCAACGCCCGCGCTTACTTGGTTTCGCGGTGGACCGTGTGAATACGACAGAAGCTGCAGTATTTCTTGAACTGCAGTTTATCCGGCGTCTTTTTCTTGTTCTTTGTCGTGGTATAATTACGCCGCTTGCACTCGGTGCAAGCCAGCGTGACAATGTCTCTCATGAGATGCCTCCCACCGTATCAGGATCGCTTGCGGCCTTCCGTCCAATGAACCTTCCGCATGAACCCCGATAGATCTATTCGATGACCTCCGACACGACCCCCGCGCCGACTGTTCGACCGCCTTCACGGATCGCGAAACGAAGCTCCTTTTCCATGGCTATCGGAGTGATCAGGTGCCCTTCCAGGGACACATTGTCACCCGGCATCACCATCTCCACTCCTTCGGGAAGGGTGATCACGCCGGTCACGTCCGTGGTGCGGAAGTAAAACTGAGGCCGATATCCGTTGAAAAACGGTGTGTGACGGCCGCCTTCCTCTTTTCCCAGGATATACGTCTCTGCCTTGAACTTCGTGTGAGGTGTGATGGTACCCGGAGCTGCCACCACCTGACCGCGTTCCACATCGTCCCGTTTGATGCCTCGAAGCAGCAAGCCCACGTTGTCACCGGCCTGGCCGGAATCCAGGATCTTGCGAAACATCTCCACGCCCGTGACAACCGTCTTGCGCGTCTCGTTGATACCGACGATCTCAACTTCCTCGTTGACCTTAACCTGACCACGCTCCACGCGTCCGGTCACCACCGTGCCTCGACCTGAGATACTGAACACGTCTTCGATCGGCATCAGGAAGGGTTTGTCCAAAGCACGCTGCGGCACGGGAATATAACTGTCAATGGCATCCATCAACTCCAATATGCACTTCGCGTCCTCGTGTTTCGGGTCGCCGGCTTCCAGCGCTTTCAGGGCACTGCCGCGAATTATGGGTATGTCGTCCCCGGGAAAATCGTAGGAACTCAACAATTCTCGAAGCTCCAGTTCCACCAATTCGATCAATTCCGGGTCATCTACCATGTCCACTTTGTTCAGAAACACTACTATGTACGGCACGCCGACCTGGCGAGCCAACAGGATGTGCTCCCTCGTCTGAGGCATGGGTCCGTCGTTCGCACCTACCACCAGGATAGCTCCATCCATCTGGGCCGCACCGGTGATCATGTTCTTGATGTAGTCAGCATGGCCCGGGCAATCCACGTGCGCATAGTGACGGTTGTCCGTCTGGTATTCCACGTGCGCGGTTGCGATGGTGATTCCCCGTTCCTTCTCTTCCGGAGCCTTATCGATCTCGTCAAAGGACACATACTGAGCCAATCCGCGCTTGGCTAACACCTTTGTTATCGCCGCGGTAAGCGTGGTCTTGCCGTGATCGATGTGACCGATGGTCCCCACGTTCACGTGTGGCTTGGTACGCTCAAACTTCGCCTTGCCCATGGGCTCCTCCTTAAGAATTCACCGGAAGATATCGTATGTGGGGAGGGCCACTCCCCTGCGGGTGCTCAACGCGCCCGCGTTGCGTTTTCGTGGAGCCCACGACCGGGATCGAACCGGTGAACCTCTTCCTTACCAAGGAAGTGCTCTACCTACTGAGCTACGTGGGCTCAGGTCCACAACAATCCAATCGCCAGCGCGTCAGAGCAGCCACTTCGATCCCTATCGGGGAGTTCTCTGCGCGCACAAAATTCTGGAGCGGGAAACGGGACTCGAACCCGCGACGTTCAGCTTGGAAGGCTGACGCTCTACCAACTGAGCTATTCCCGCCTGATTTGGGGGTCTTCCCACCCAAAGGGGGGCTTTATGGTGGAGGGGGGAGGATTTGAACCTCCGAAGGCTGAGCCAACAGATTTACAGTCTGCCCCCTTTGGCCACTCGGGAACCCCTCCACACGTGGAGCTGGCGATGGGACTCGAACCCGCAACCTGCTGATTACAAATCAGCTGCTCTACCGGTTGAGCTACGCCAGCAACGGGCTCCTCTATTAAAGTAGTATTTAATGACACGCCTCAGGATTCTTGTCAAGAAAAATCGTTCGCTCCCTTCATCTCATTGCGTACACCATTGAGATCGCGCCTGCAAGAAGTAAATTCCCGTCCATCGCTCCCTCTATCGCGAGGCGGTCCAAAAGGTGATGCCGCCGATGAAGGAGGTAGAATAGACCACACAACGCCACGTTGCACACGAGCAGCAACCCCACGGGAGGGACGATTCCGGCTGCAGCCGAGGCCAACAGCAGCAAACCGAGTGCTGCCAACAAGGCCACGAGGAGTCTTCCGGTCCGTTTCACCCCTGTGATGATGGGAATGGTCGTACGGCCCATGATCCGGTCGCCCTGGATGTCCAGCAAATCCGAGAGTGCACTCCTCCAAAAAACCATGCCCGCGGCAAAGAAGAAAGCAATGGCCAGTGGGGGGCCGTCCACAGGATGGTCCCGGCCGATCACCGGTAACACGGATGCTGCCACCGCCCACCCCATCGCGACCAGGGGAGTCTTCGCACTGGGCAGATCACTGAGGCTCCTCCACTTGAGTTTCCCGAACCGTTTCTCGCACAGGATCGGAGCAAAATACAGCACCCCCGTGACCAGGCCTGCGGTGAGAATCATGCCCGCAAGGAGCGCGCATGCGTAGAATCCCATCTGGTAACTCAGTGCCAGGGCCCCCAGAGCAGCAACCATCCCAAGAGTGGTAAGCACGGCACGGTGACGCACGTAAAAGGCTGAGATTTCGGGGGTATTGAACCTCACCGCGCCCGATCGCTCCTGAATGCGGTTGAGGATGTGCACGGAGAACACAAACAGCATGGTTACCACAAGGGGCAACCAGCCCGCAGGACGGCCCTGCAGGGTCAGACATGCCGCAGTGAGCCCTGCGCCTCCCAGAGCTGCGGAGACATAGGTCATCACTGCCACTTCCGCTGCCCGCCCTACCGTACTGAGAGGATTTGCTTTTCGTCTCCTGCCAATATCCTTGATCCTGTCGATCACCCGGCGAATTTGCCAGTTTGGCGTGCTCGCGCCAGCGGTCACCCCCACCACCTGTGCGCGGGCAAGGGCTGTTTCCGGTATTTCTTCCTCGGTCTCCACGTGCACCGTGTTGGCCCCTTGAGCCTCAGCTACTTGGACCAGCCTGCGCGTATTCCCGGAGCCTTTTCCGCCGACGACGACGATCATGTCAGCCAGCCGCGCCAGTTGGCTCACTTCGGCCTGCCGCTTCTTGGTGGAATCGCAAATGGTGTTATACACGTGAACGTGGTCACCGCGCGTGTTCAGCTCTTCCACGACGCGTTCGAAGACCTGAGGTTCCTGAGTGGTTTGGGCTACGACGCAGACTTCGCGGTCTCCGGGGACACGCTCGAGCAGGGCCTTCTCATCAGCGGACGGCACGCACAAACCTCCGGCTGACGCGAAGCCGATCAGGCCTCTGACTTCCGGGTGGTCTTCGTCGCCTACTATGACGCAAAAATGATTCTTGGTGGCATGTCGTCGGATGATCGCTTGTACCTTCGAGACCCGCGGACAAGTGGCGTCGATGACTTTCAGCCCTCTGCTTTCGAGAATCTGCCGTTCCCCGGGTGAGATGCCGTGTGCGCGGATCACCACCGTCCCTTGACGGATCTCGTCGATGGACCTGGCCTCCAGTATTCCTTTGGATCGAAGCACCTGCAGGGTCTGAGGGTTGTGAATCAGAGGACCGTATGTCACGATAGGACCAGGTGGATCCCCGCGTCTCAGGTCAAGCACCATGTCAACCGCCCGTCGTACCCCCATGCAAAAACCCGCTGTTCGGGCCAGATGAATCTTCATCGCTCCCGTCTCTTCATGAGCATCACTTTCTCTCGAATGCGGCGCAGGTCCTCTGGAGTATCCAAGTCTGCGTCATCGTAACAATCGCCTACTTCAATTCCGACAATTAGGCGCAAGTTTCGTTTCACTACCTCACGTCCGCCGATATCCCCGCGCACTTCCCGCAGCTCCCCGAACAGTGACGCGGGAAACACGACAGGATTTGATCGACGCCCCTGGACCAGCGCCGCGATAATTTTGTCGGGTTGGTTCCGGAACGCTTCTGACAGCCGATTAATGACCTGCGTGCTGATGAGCGGTTGGTCGCCCAGAATGATCATCGCTCCCGCGACATCGGTGCCCAGAGCTTCGATTCCCTTCGCTAACGAACCGGACATTCCCTGTTCCGGATGGGGATTGTCTTGGAGCGCAATTTTGGGGTGAAAGGCCACGGTTCCCAGCGTGCGGATCAGACTTTGCGGCGCAGGGCCGACTACGAGGATCACGCGGTCGAGCTGCGAATCGACTGCCGCATTCATGACCCTTACTATTGCCGGAATACCCCCGATTTCCAGCTCAAGTTTGGCCGCGGCCATGCGCGATGCCAAACCTGCTGCCAGTACCACGCCATTGACGGGGCGCATGATCAGTTTTCCCTCAACACGCGCACAAACCTACCTGACCCAGTGCTGCAATCAGCGGGACCGCCTCGAACGGAAGCATTTCCCGGACACTTACGGTGAGATATCCGTCAATGCGATTCATGGACTTCCTTGCTTGCGGCTGTCTGTTCTTTGCGGTGCATGGCGACCAACTCAAGGAATTCATCACCCTCGATGGTCTCTTTTTCCAGCAACTTCCCCGCGACAAGGTGTAACAGGTCCTGGCGCTGTTGAAGCGTCTCCAGCGCGGATTCCATTCGCGCGTCGATGATCTTTCGCACTTCCAAGTCGATCATTCGCGCCGTATCTTCGCTGAATTCCTTCTGGGGCACGAAGCCCTGCTGCATCATAAACGGGCCGGGCGCTTTCTGATACGTGACTGCCCCGAGCTCGTCGGTCATGCCGTACAGCGCTACCATGCTGCGCGCTATCTCCGTGGCGCGTTGCAGGTCGTTCTGGGCCCCGGTGGTTATCTCGTGGAAAATTGTCATCTCAGCAGCGCGTCCTCCCAGCAGTACATCGATCTTTTTCGAAAAGTTCCGTTCTCGACATGAGATAGCGGTCCTCGGTAGGCAGTTGCAAGGTAAAACCCAACGCGCCGATGCCCCGCGGCACAATGGAAATCTTGTGCACCTTTTCTGCAGTCAGGCGAAAAGCTGCCAAGAGCGCATGGCCTGTTTCGTGGTACGCAACGGTCTTTTTCTCGTTCTCGTTGAGCACCCGGTTCTTCTTTTCCAGGCCGGCAATGATTCTGTCCACTGCCTGCTCGAAGTCCAGCGGGGTTACTTCGTTTTCGTTCTTTCGCGCAGCCAGTAATGCGGCTTCGTTGATCAGATTGGCAAGATCCGCCCCTGTGAAGCCGGGTGTTCGCCTTGCCATGGTCTCAAGTTTTACTTCTTTGGACAAAGGCACGTCGCGCGCATGAACCTGCAGGATCTCCAGCCTCCCTTGAAGATCGGGCCGATCGACGAGGATGTGCCGGTCGAATCGTCCGGGTCGCAAGAGTGCGGGATCCAAAATCTCCGGCCGGTTGGTGGCCGCGATGATCACCACGCCTTTGTTGGGCTGAAATCCGTCCATCTCCACGAGGAGCTGATTCAGGGTTTGTTCCCGTTCGTCGTGGCCTCCCATGGCCCCAGTGCCGCGGGCCTTACCCAGTGCGTCGAGTTCGTCAATAAACACCAGACATGGGGCTATCTTGCTGGCTTGTTCAAAGAGATCCCTCACTCTGGCAGCGCCGAGCCCCACGAACATCTCGATGAAATCCGATCCGCTGATGGAAAAGAAAGGCACTCCGGCCTCTCCGGCCACCGCTTTGGCCAGGAGCGTCTTTCCGGTACCAGGGGGCCCCACCAGGAGCACACCCTTGGGTATCCTGGCCCCAAGGCGGGTAAACTTGTCGGGTCCCTGGAGAAACTCCAGGATTTCCTGAAGTTCTTCCTTGGCCTCATCCTGGCCGGCCACGTCCTTGAATCCGACACCCACGTCGGTTTGCGCAACGATCTTGGCCTTGTTCTTCCCGAGAGTCATTATTCCGCCCGCGCCTTGCCCCATCCTTTTCATGGCCCACATCCAGATCCCGACAAAGATCACCGCGGGCAGGATCCAGGACAAGAGCGTCATGAAGAACGTATTCTCGTTCTCCGCGATGATTTCGACGTTGTTCTTTTCGAGAAAAGGCACGAGCGCAGGATCTTCCAGCCGCGGAGTCATGTACACCAATTTGGGGAACAGCGGCTCCTTGCGACCTTCCTGGATCTTCTCATATCCCTTCAACATTTTTGTGGAAACGACCACTGAAGTGATCTTCCCATCCGCGACGGACTTCTTGAATTGGGTATACGAGACGTTTTCCACTTTAGGCGAGAGCCACGTCTGGAGCATGGTGAAAATAAGGAAAGCGAGCACTATGTAAATGATGGAAAACGAAGTCTTTTTCTGCAGATCTTTCAAGAAACGACCCAAATGACACCTCCTTCACCAACCCTTATTTCCCATTTGGGCACTGGCTCGACTCTTGTCAACTTGTGGGTCTCGCCCAAGGACTAAAGTGGGTTCGCTTGGAGAAAATGCGCCTCCTTTACCACACCCTTTCTTCCCGGCCAGTACCGGCGGCCGTGCCAATCGATGTGATTCCGAATGACAGACCGCAAGAAGACATAAGTGGATAAAAGCAAGCACGGGAGAAATCCTGCCAACCACCGTCGGGTCCCGATAGACAACGGGCTGATCCGACGCAGCAGCACCACGAAAAGCACCATCGAAGCAAGAAATCCGTAGGAAGACCATCCGGCAGCAGCATCGACCCAGCCCAGGGGAAATAAGATCGCCTGGACGATGGTCACTGCGACCGCGCACGTAACGTTCAAGACAAAAAACAGGGACTGGCCCCATATACCGGGATTCGTGAACTTTGGAAAGAGCACCTGACGATCAAGGTAACTGAGAAAGCCTTTGACCGTTTGATTTTGCAGTGGGGATTTCAGTAGCGCGGCAGCATCCACGATCACTTCGACACCGGCTTTCTCGAGGACATTGCCGAGAACGAGGTCGTCGACCACGGTGTTCGACCAAGCCTCTCCTACGCGGAGGCGGTCGAAAGTCTCGCGTAAAATCGCGGGTCGCGCCTCCCCATGGCGTGGGTTTGTTCACCTGCAAGAGCACGAGAAACGCGGCGTACATGGCCTGGCACACGCCTCCCACGGTCTCCGGTCTGGGATCAAACGCCCTGAACGTGGTGACCACTTCTCCGGCCCCTTTCCGCAGCGGCACGGTAAGACGTTCGATCCAGTGGGGATCAGCGGCATTGGTGCTGTCGCAGAAGAGCAGGATCCGTGTTTCAGGCCTCAGCGCTTTTGTCCCCGCGACCAGGTTGTGGTTCTTCTGGGCACTAGAAAGAGAAACTCCGCTAATGATCTTGCGCGCGTGCCCATGCCGTTGACAGAGAGCCTCTATCACCGGGTTCGCGGCATCATCTTGTGCTTCCAGGATGAAGGTTACGGAGTACGTAGAATAGCTCTGTTCCAACAGGGAGTTCAAAACCCGCTCCTGATCGGGGAAGGCACCTTTCACAGGCACGAAGACTTCGAGCGGTGGAACAGGCAGGCTACCGTCATCACGACTCCTGCTATAGTCCGCACGTATCTTCTTCACCGCAAGCAGCATTGCCGCCCACAAGGGCAAGACCGTGAGTCCTAACCACAAGACCAATGTCACATCCGGAAGACTCATAACGTGCGTACCATGAGACCCCTCGTCGAGAAACGTAAGGCTCCGTCTGTCACAGGCTCATCTCTACGAGCCTGAGAAAGGGTCCCAATCGTGGGGCCCATCATGCGATTCAGGACTTCGCGCCACCAACGCGCACCAACTGCCCGGCTCCCGGGAGTCTGCCACACTCAGCTTCTTCCCTGCAACCTGTGCCGTAGGTCGTCGGAACCGACGCGGTGACGCCGTGATTGGCGGGGAAAGGATTGCGCTTCACCCAGGCCGTTGAAAGTCTTTCAGGGAATCTCGTGTTTCTGCAGCGGCCATTTGGTACTCCCATTGTATACCGATTCGCTTTTTCAAGTAGAGCGTGGTACAGGCTGCAGGCCGGGAAACTCCGTTGCGTTGTCTCGTCAATTTGCTCGCGTCTCAAACAGGGCTGCGTACGAAGAAACCCCATGCCCGAAAAACGACACAAGAGAAACCCCGCGCTGACACCTCGCCTCTTCCCTGTATCGCGAGCCACGACAACGACTCTGCCACCCATGGGCACTTGGATGCAAACCCTTCTATCGGAGGCGCAACGCCGCCCCTCCGCGCACCCTCTTCATCGCCATATCTCGATCACTATGTTCTAGGTGGGCAAGACTGTTTCTTGAATCGCCCGGACCGGCCCCATCGGAATCCGACCTACGATCAGGCTTCCTGTCGGAAGATGCGGTCAGCCTCAGCGCGCCACGTGGATTTTGACGTTGCAGGTGAGTCCGTCCTTGATAGCCTCATCCGGGTTTTCGAGCACACATTCAATTTCGTAATCCGCGGGAACATCCAGTGCCGCGTTCCTACTAACCCAAGGAATTCTGGTGATCTTACACGCACATTTCTTCGCGGGCATTGCGTCGAAGGTGACGGTGCCGCGATCGCCGGTTTTTAAGCGCACCAGATCCAACTCATGGACCTTACATCGCACCACCATCGGCGTCATTATCGCTACAGACAAGGCCTCAAACCCTTTACTCAATTCCGCTCCTTCAGCCAACTGCGCGGAAAGCCATATGACCTGGCCGGCAATGGGGGCTCTGAGATATGCGACGTCGGTGCGTAGCTTCTTGTCTGAATAGGAGCGGCCAGTCTGCCATTCGAGCAAATCCAGGTCCCGTTTTTGTTTCTCCTGGTAATATTCCAAGTCCTTCTGCGTCTTGGCCAGAGACCTTTTTGCCTGCCCTATGGACTGAGTAATTTCGAGGATCTGTTTCTTTGCCGCGTCCAGGTCACGCTCCTTGTTGGCCACCGCTTCGTTCGAGGCCATCTGCCTAGCATTCAGCTCACGAAGATCGGAAAGCTCTCGTGCCAGTCTCTGTTCTTCGCTTTGCCTGATCGGCAGCGTGACCTCGGTGAGTTTCTCCAGTTCGAGTTGCTGATCTGACAACGTCTTCCTGAGGTTGAGCACGGTTTCAGGGAACAGGACCTGCTCGACATGAATCACCGATTCTCTGTCCAGCTTGTACGTAACCAGCGGCTCGTCCTTTTTCACCCGTTGCCCGTCTTCCACACTTACCTTGGTGATCTCACCGCCGAACGGGAGGGTCATCTGTCTTTTGACCACGCAAAAGCTTTTCCCGCGAAAAAGGATCTCCACTTCCGACTTGGTACTGGCCATTTCCGGCACTGTTACGGCCTTGGGCGGGCCAGGGCTTGAAACAGCACTCTTCGGCTCGTACGTAACCGCCACGAGTATCAAAGAACCGATCGCCACAACTGCTGCCAGAAGGACGCCATAGACTTTTGTACGCCGCGGGCGCATGTCAATATCGGATTCTGGCATTGTACCTCTCCAAACCTCCTGCCATACTGGCCAGATCAATCAGATCGACGACCCTGTCCTGGACATTAGCTATTGATTCCAGCTGCGCTTCGGCCGTTTCGACGCGCCGATCAAGACAGTACCCGTACAAATCCTTGGGGAGGCTTGAATCTCTCGCCTGGGAGTTGCCCGGCAGCCTTCCGGGGGCTCGCGTCAGGGGCTCGCCGGGCCCCTTGCCCTGTTTGTACAGGAGGAACGCCTTCTCCTCGTTCAGTTCCGAAACCGCGATCTTTTCCCTCACAAAAGCATCCTTCGCTGCACACATCCGAAGCGCGCCTAAAAGGCTGTTAAATCGATTGTACAGCTCTGACGATCTACTGTCGCGGTCGATTTTCGCTTGTTCGGCCTTCATCTTTTGTCGCTTGATGTCGCGGACCCTGCGAAACCCGTCCCACAGATTGTACGACATCCCAACCGCTATATTGACGCCCGACGTAGCGTCAGGTTGGTTGGACAGACCTTCTATGACCAGGAGAGGTCTTGGCACAAGCGCGAGGTACGATCCTGCCACCGCGTTCGATTGGAGCTGTTCCTGCTTTGCCAGTGTCCTCAGCGTGCGGCTGGTCCCTTGCACATCCGCGAAGGTGAGGAACTGCCCGTTGAATCCTCCGAGAACTTGATTGGCAGCGTCGCGAGTATCCAGCGGAAGCGCTTGGTCCGGATAATACCCCATGAGTCTTTTGAGCTCCGCGGTTTTCTGCTGTTTTTCGAGCTCCAAATCCTGAACTTTCAGCTGCTCGGCCTTAAGACCATTTTCCAGGAGCCTGACCTCCACTTCGTCCGCGGTTCCCTGCTTGAGCTTACTCTGCATGTAGCTCACCTTTTCGCGGCGAAAGGCGGTCAATTGTTTGCGGGCCTGAAGCGACCTGTCGATCACGTGGACACGATAGAAAAGCTTGGCCATTTCCGCCATGCTGTCGGAAATCTTGTCCATATGGTTGATTTTCGCGATGTCCACAAGAATCTTCTGGGACTTGATCTTCATCAGCGCCAGGTAGGGATCCCACTCCGGCACCCAGATTTGCACGTTAAAGGGGCTGGCACGTCCGAAGGCCGCATTTTGGGTCCGCACGAAATAGTATCGCGTGACCAATTGAATGGTAGGAAGCAGCTCGGAATGGGCGTCCTTGAGGTCCGCGGACTTGACTTGAATATCAATACGGCTTTTGAGTAGGGATGGTGAATGCACAAGGGCATAACGGACGCAAGTCGGGTAATCGAAGTATCCGAAGGGTTCGGGTGCCTGGCCCTTCGGAGGCCCCGCGTACACATTGCTCGCCAGAATGAGCACCCCCACCACCAAGGTCAACGCTGTTCGCGCCTGGCGCGACCACGTTGCCGGGCCTGGAGGGGCATCACCGGTTACCGAGCAAAGGGATTTATAGGCAGCCTCTGCTGTCAAAGTTGTCACGCGTTTTCCATACCCTCAGGTCCCATCTTCAGGTTAAGACGAGGGACTGACCATAACTTACATATAATGTTGAATAAAATGCTTTCGCGCAAACTCAGACCGCTACGTGAGTATAGCCAATCAGCACCCCATTGTCAACAACGATTTCCAGGTTACAAAGATCGAATTCCGGTCGACCCTATTTTCGTTCTCCCGGTGGATATGGGCAGACAACGCCATATTCTTGACAATTTTCCCTGCAAGGGAATCTTTTTTGTATCTCTCCGACATGCTGCGCGACTCGGCCACTGAAATGGCGGAGCACCCGTGGAGCGAGAGTTGTCCTCTCAGGCCCCCCGTCGGCAGCGGCCCTCACTATCTGACGCGGCCCCACAACTGATCCTTTCCGGTTTCCGGAGGGCATTGAGTAATCATGAACTCCCCTGTCAGTCCGTATACGTAGAGTTCCATACGCGATTTGTCCGGGAAGGCGATAAACATCTTGTGGTCGCTGGACGTCCACAGGCCGTCGGCCCCGAGGGGACGGTCCTTCCCGAGGAACCGGCATGTGCCGTCCTTGCGCAGGGTAATGAGCGTCGGCTGAGAGGGTTTTGAGTTATCTTTTCCGTTCTCTGCAAGCGGGTCGTCGTCAGGTAACGCCTCCCACGTGCCAATGACTCTGTTCCAATCGATTTTCGCCTGATAAATCTGTTCAGGGGTTATCCCGTCGGCTGCCAGGACCTGCCGAGGAGCGGGAACCAGCAGGACAAAAAACAGGAATATGCTCCAGTAGCTCCGCATGAGCCCTCCAATGCCTTTATCGACTCGCAATTGTGGTCGTGCAGGTGTGTCCTCGTGTCCGGTCAGTGCTGCTCCACGCACCGGAAGGATGTCAGGACACGCAGGATGTGCCCGACACGGTTCCCGCGCCCATCCAGAAGGCCAGGGCAGGGGAATCGCACACGATTAGCGCTGCGAGTGCAGGATACTACCATGAAAACCGCATTTGCTTCAACCCGTTATCCAATGTAATTTATGAGGTATTTGTAAGTAATTTCTAAGGTGATGGGACCAAATATTTTACTTGACAGGTTTTTAACCCCATGATACCTCCCGCCCCCAGGAACCGATTTGGGAAGAGGTCCTGCAACGCTTCCTGGCCCAAGCACATACGCCATGTGTACGGAACGGTATAAGTAAAAGGAGGGTATAATGGTCAAAAAAGTCCTCAGCATTCTTCTGAGCCTTATGATGCTGATAGGCGCATCTTTGGTCGCAGCGGGCGGCGCTCCTGTCGCTCCTATAAGCGGCCCTTGCGCGAGCGGGCCTTATTATGGCCCGGTTTCACGGCCGTACTCCAATTATTGGGGTGACGCGCCGTTTCCCGGTTTGTGCGGCGGAGTGGTGGCACTCCCGTTTCTCGTGGTAGGGAGTCTGCTCGGCGGCAACACGGTTGCGCCTCCCCCTTACGCAGGTCCTGGGATGGTGGGTTACCAATGCGCTCCTCGGCCATGTCCTCCGAATCCGTGCGCACCGATGCCACGGCCGATGCCTAGACCTTACTCCATGAGCTGCGTCCCCGCGAACCCATGCGGAGGAGGCCTCTTCGGTGGTGGAAGCGGAATCAGCACAGGCTTGCCCTGCCTTGATGTGTGTGCTGGACTACTCGGAGCCGTCACCGGCGGCGTGAACATAATGCCCTAGACCAAACTTTCAAATAAGCGATTCCGGGGAAAAAGCGTTTTCGGAAACGAGTTTTCCCCGGAACGCCGCTCCCCGGCCTTCATCCATCCCTTCGCACTTCGATCCAAAATCCTTAAATAAGCGTCCGCCTCTCTTCTCTCCCTGCCATTGCCGTGAGTATCGTCAGCCTCACCGACTCGTCCACAGCACGCAGCGCCGCGGGCCGTCGAATTTGCGTTCAGGAGACCTTTCTCTGCTCGGCTCGGTTACTTCAAAAGGAGCGAACCGGTATTCCGACTCCGCGTCCATTCCGGATTCCCAATCGTTCAGTGCGATGCTTGGCGAACACGGGAGTGAGATCACAAAGTCTTCAGACACGAGGAAGCCAAAAACCGACTCTCTCTTTTCTTTGTTTCTTCGTGCCTCGTGGTTCATTCTCTTTCGCGGCCACCGTCACCTGGATTCTTATCTTGGGCCTTCTTATGATATGGTGGCTGAGAAACGGTTTCCTGTTGCTGTGGCAATTCCTGGCTCATCTTGCCTATTCGAGAGCAGGAGAGCAACGCGAAAGAACCCCAAGCCCGCGTGTGATGCAATGATTCCCGCACCCCCCCTGTACATCCGTGGAACGACTCGAAACTCTGGAAGGAGTCCTGGACCGGCTGGTGTACTCCGCGGAGACCAGCGATTTCATGGTTGCCAGATTGATCGTTCGCGGAAGACACGAACCGGTGACCGTGGTGGGCACGCTGCCACAGCCCCACCCCGGAGAGACCCTCGTTCTCCAGGGTCGATGGGAGTTTGACAAGAAATTCGGGGAGCAATTCCGGTTTGACAAGGCTGAGTCTCGCGTTCCCTCCAGCATTCAGGGAATAGAAAAGTACCTGTCCTCCAACCTTATCAAGGGCATAGGCCCGGAGATGGCCCGGCGAATCACCGCAAAGTTCGGTGAGAAGACTCTCGACATTATCGAAGACAATCCGGAAAAACTCCGTACCGTTTCAGGAATCGGACGCGTGCGTGCGGAGAAGATCTCCGAGGCTTTTCGGCAACAGAAAAGCATCAGAGAGGTGATGCTCTTCCTGCAAACCCATGGAGTTTCCGTCACCTACGCATTCAAGATTTACAAGAAGTATGGGCAGCAGGCCATCGAGATGGTCGCGAGGAATCCCTATTGCCTGGCCACGGACATCCGTGGCATAGGATTCAGGTCCGCGGACAAGATCGCGGGCTCCTTGGGCGTTGACATGCGGTCACCACTCCGGGCCCAGGCCGGGATCTTGCATCTCTTGGACGAGATTCAGGGGGAAGGCCACGTCTATTACCCGCGAGACCTGTTGCTGGAAAAGGCCCGTGCTCTCCTGGGAATAGACCGCGAGACCCTGTCGGGTGCGTTGGCAGAGTTAGCCCGAACCAGACGCGTGGAAATCGAAGAAGATCGCGTGTACCCTGCGAACATGGCAGCTATGGAGAATTCTGTGGCCACGCGGTTGCGCAACCTCATTGTGTCGCTTCGCTTTCTCCCTCCGATCAAGGTCGAGTCGGCAATCGAATGGATCCAGAAACGCAACGGCATGGAGCTTTCCCCTGCCCAGAAGCAGGCCGTAGCTGCCGCAGTGGACCACAAGGTCCTTATCATCACCGGAGGCCCGGGCACTGGCAAGACCACCCTGCTGCGTTGCCTCATCGAGATCCTCGAAGCGAAAAAATTGAGGGTCCTGCTCGGCGCTCCCACAGGTCGGGCAGCCAAGAGGCTATCCGAGGCTACAGGCAGGGAAGCCAGAACCCTGCACAGGCTCCTCGAATACTCCCCTTCGGAAGGCGGGTTCCAACGCGGGATGGCAAGGCCCCTTGAGGCCGAATTCGTGGTGGTGGACGAAGTGTCCATGGTGGACATCACCCTCATGCACCACTTGCTCGGTGCGATTCATCCTCAGTGCACCCTTTTGCTGGTGGGCGACGCGGACCAGTTGCCGTCAGTCGGGCCCGGGAATGTCTTGGGTGACCTGGTCGCGTCAGGCAAAATCCCCCTGGTAAGGCTCCAGACTGTATTCAGACAGGCCAGTCAGAGCTTGATCGTGCAGAGCGCCCATCTGGTGAACCAGGGACAGATGCCCGTGAACGAGCCGGAAGCCTCGATCACCGATTTCTACCTGATAGAGAAGGACGACCCGGATGACGTACTCAGGCTGATCAAGGAAATGATATCCCGCAGAATTCCCGAACGATTCGGCTTTGACCCGGTCGAGGACATTCAGGTGCTGAGCCCCATGCACAAAGGCACTATCGGAACCCACAACCTCAATAGAGAACTCCAGGCTATTTTGAATCCGCAGGGCACGCAGATCAAAGGCGATCGCTTCCGCGTGGGCGACCGGGTGATGCAAACCAGGAACAATTACGACAAGGAAGTGTTCAACGGAGACGTGGGGAGAATCCTCTCATACGACACGGAATGGAACGAATGCACAGTACGGTTCGAAGGTCGCGAGGTCTCGTACCATTATTCGGAAATGGATGAGATGATCCTTGCGTACGCGGTCACGGTCCACAAGTCTCAGGGTAGCGAGTATCGGGCAGTGATTATTCCGCTGAGCACTCAGCACTATGTGATGCTCAGGCGCAATTTGCTCTATACGGCAATGACACGAGGAAGGGAGTTGGTGATCGTGCTGGGAAGCCACAAAGCGCTTCAGATGGCCGTGGAGAACCAGATCGTGGAGCCCCGTTATACCGCACTGGCCCAAAAGATCTAACGCGAACGAATATTCACGCGTGAATTGGACAGCGAGATTCGGAGTGCGCTGGGTCACGGCCGTTGATCCATTCTCATAAGATGCCGGATCGCTGAAAGGAACGTACGACGAACGCATCAGCCGAAGAATACGCGACGTGCAGCGATAACCGTGAAGGATCCGCGCTGGGCGCCGGTGGTGGCACGTAACCCGCGAGCTGACGGGACCTTTATTACTCGGTGGAGACGACCGGTGTGTATTGCCGCCCGTCTTGCGGCGAACGTCTTGGCAGTGGCCGTTCCGTGCCATCGCGTCATCCGCAATGATGGTGGGCTGGCAGGTTATCGCGGGGGATTGAAGCGCAAGGCCGCGTTTACGGAAAAGGAATCTCACACGAGAATGAACGAGTTAAATGAGGACGGACAACGCCTAGACGTGGTTCATGAATGAGCGGGTGCTCGGGAACACGGACACGTTTGTGAGACGCGGGGACAGCAGCCAAGGACAGGGCTAGGCGGCGACATATCGGTTTCTTCGGAGATGGCTCTCGCACGCCTAGCCGCCTGCAAAGTAAGTCCAATATCCCGGCCCACATTAAGGCGACAGGGCGATGAATTGTGTGCAAGGACCTCAGAATGACCACGCAGCAGAAAATCCTCCACCGAGGACGCTTCGGGTGTAGGTAGCCGGGTGTTCCGCGCGGTCTATCTCCGTGTCAGGCGGATAATTGTCAAAGCTGCTCAGCACCTGGCCCCAAAAGTTGTTTGTCCAGTTGCCTGCGGCTCTCAGCCTCATCCAGCTGGCCTTGCACCACAGTCGCACGCTGAGGCCCGATGCAACGATGCAGTCGTACTGAAAATCGCCTTCGACGAATAGTGCCGGCTTGGAAACGCTGTACGTCATCCCTTCGTTCCAGAGCAATTCAGCGAAGAACGGGCCGGTGAAAGTAGCAAAGTCAAGCACTTGCGATGCAGGAATTTGCATTTGCGCAGATGCAAACGGACTCCCGATAAGAGACATTTTGTACCCGCTCCCCACAAATTCCAACCCCACATACGGTATCCAGAGTTTGGAAAGCAGGTCACTGGTGTATCGCAGGGCCGTGTGATACGTGGTCCCAGGGAGGAGCACCCCAGATCTATCGTAGTTGAGGGGGTTGCCGTTCGCATCGGTTGGGTCGCCGAGATTCAGCGACAGGTGGTCCCACCTGAGTCCGGCCATGACCGATAAGTCGCTGCGTACACTGTACAAGACCTGTCCATCGATGGCCCACCATTCAGGTCGGGTTCCTGCCCACACCACTCCCGGGTCCCCTCCCTCCACAAATTCTTGACTCTCGAAGACGGTCAAGTGCTTCTTGGCATTGCCCTGGCCGCTGACTACCACAGACAGGCCCCCAGGGCAATCGGCTCGTATGGCGAGTGCGCCCACCCACAGGCCGGTGTTCTTCAGGCTCAGATCAAGTGTGGCCGGGAAAGGAAAGAGGCCAGGCACCACCGCAGGGAGGTCGAAATTGAGACCCAGGTCACTGGTCCCCCACCCGGATTTCGGGAGACACCCGCACTGAACCCAGCCAGAGTGTCGCGGGACCCGGACTTGTCGGCACTTCCTGTGCCGGAGCGTGTTGAATCTGCAACGCGGTAAAGAGAATTACCAGCGGCACACACCAAATCAGACTCGTTCTGGCGCGAGCAACGAGCAGCATGGTCTCCTCCGAAACCAATCAGTGAGCACACCCATCCAACGGACACGCGCATTCGGCACCAGCCCTTTTCTACGCTCCACAGCAGGGCGCCCCACTGAAAAACCAATTTTCAAACCAATACTGGTGTTATATCACACTGAGGGAGCCTATTTTGTCAACAAGTTTCTTGAGGACGCGGCACGAAGCCTGAATTGGGACGAGCCCGGTAAATCCATGACGGGATGCGACAGGGGATTCGAAAAGGAATCGGAAGGCAGTCCTTCACCGAAAAATGTGTCATCGTTCGGAGGTCAACAGCTCAGGATAGCAAATGCGTAGACGCGCAAGATCAACCCATTCCCGAGGGATCGCGGTGAACGAGTACCCGCGTCTTTTCTGATTGCCAAAGCCTGGGCGTACAGCCGGAGGTACTCCATGGCAGAACGCTGCCACGAGAAATCCTGGGCCATGCCGCGTACTATGAGGCGTTTCCAGGCTTCGGGTTCGTGTATGTAGATGCGGACGGCTTCTGCAATTGCAGCCTCGAGGGCCGCGGGGTCCGCGTCGACAAACTTGAATCCCGTACCCGTGTCGCGCTCGCAATCCAAAGGTTCCACCGTGTCGCCCAGCCCGCCGGTTGCCCTCACTATGGGCGCAGTGCCGTACTTCAACGCGTAGAGCTGGTTGAGTCCGCACGGTTCGTACCTTGATGGCACGAGCACCATGTCTGCTCCCGCGAAAATTCGGTGAGCCAACGCATAATCATACCCCAGAAAAATACCTGTCTTGTCCGGATAATCCTCGCCGAACTTACGGAACGTCCGCTGGTACCGCATTTCTCCGTCACCAAGGAGTACCAGTTGGATGTCGCGTTTCATGAGAGACGGCAAAGCTTCCTCAAGCAGGTCAATGCCTTTCTGACTTGAGAGACGACTCACCATGGCAATCACAGGCACGTCCGGGCGTATGGGAAGCTGAGCGAGTTTCTGCAGGTCTTCTTTGCAGGCAGCCTTTCCGGAAAGATCCTCCTGGCTATACGTCTTCGCGATAAAGGGATCGCACGCGGCATTCCAGATAGTGTAGTCAACGCCGTTGAGGATTCCCGAGAAACGATCCTGTTTTTCCAGGAGCACTCCCTCCAGGCCGAATCCGAATTCCGGTGTAAGGACCTCCTTGCAATAACCGGGAGATACGGTGTTCACCTGGTCGGAAAATACGATCCCGCTCTTGATGAAATTCACCTTCCCGTGAAATTCCATGTGCCTGGGCGTGAAGAACTCCCAGCCCACGCCCACCAGCGGCATGTCCAGATGCCAGAAAATCCCCTGATACCCCAAATTGTGTATCGTCATCACCGACGCGCTCTGCTCGATGAGTTGTTCGCCCGCGTACAGGGTCCGAAGATACACAGGAGTCAACGCGGTTTGCCAGTCGTGCGAGTGAAAAATATCGTAACTGATGTTCGCGGCCAGAGCCATCTCTATGGCCGCGCGCGCGAAGAAGACGAATCTCTCCGAGTTATCCGGATAATCTCCATCGGGCGTGCCATACAGATACTCGCGATCATAGTAATCATCGCACTCGAGAAAAAGGTATCGGACACCCCTGGGGTCCAAGTGCTGCCATATGGTCGCGCCGATATTCTTGGCGTTCAGGGTAACCACGATCTGCAGGTCGGTCTTGGTAAGTGCGAACCTCTCCGTATCGATCCCCCGATACTTGGGCATGAGCACGTCCACTTCCAAGCCGAGTTGTGCCAGCGCGGCAGGAAGAGCAGACATAACTTCACCCAAACCACCCGTCTGGGCAAAAGGCGTCGCCTCTGGGGTGACCATCAGGATGCGCACGTGCAAGACCTCCCTTGCAGCTTCTTGAGGTGCTCGATCAGTCCGCCGTCTCTGAGTAGTTCTTTCATAAAGGGAGGAATGGGAGCTACTTCAAAAGTCTCTCCTGTCTGTGTATTCCTGATGGTGCCTCCTTCAGGGTCCACTTCTATGGTGTCTCCTTCTTTGAGGGCTTCCGCGGCAGCAGGGCACTCGAAAATGAGCAATCCCATGTTAAAGGCGTTCCGGAAAAAAATCCGTGCGAAGCTCTGTGCGATCACGCAGGAAACCCCTGCTCCTTTTATCGCGACCGGAGCGTGCTCCCTGGACGAGCCGCACCCGAAATTCTTACCTGCAACAATGATGTCGCCCTTTTGCACTTTGGTCGGGAACTCGGGGTCCGCATCTTCCATGACGTGTTCTGCCAATTGGGCCGGTTCGACCAGACTCAGGTACCGAGCCGGAATAATTTCATCAGTATTGACATCATTACCGAATTTCCACACTTTGCCTGTAAAGGCCATACGTGCCTCCTCAGTAGCACCGGATAGGTCACCCGGTGATTCTGCACCTTTTCTCCCGCATTACCGCCCGGTTGCGGTGCTTCGTCGGGAATACCGGACCACAACGGGTTTGCCTCGAGGCGAAGACCGCTTCCGCAACCAGGAGCTGGGTGCCCGACTTTCCGGTGAATCCTTACTTTTTGACATTCTTGGTGTATCAATGCAAGAAACTTTTGAGCCAGCTGCCGTGACCGAGGATTTCCGTACGTGTGAGAGACCTGGCCCATGTGGAGGTGATGCCTGGAGACCGACGTGTGACAAAGAGATCGGCCGTCAAGACACCCACCGATACGCACCGCATCTCATCGCGGACTACTCCTTCAGGGACACACCCACTGAAGTATGTGGGAATCTGAAGCTGGTTCCGACCGGTTTCGAGGTGCGCGCGATGAAAAAAGGTTTTGCCCTTTGATTTCTTCGTGTCTTTGTGGCTTGGTGTGTGCGCGAAGAACAGAGGACGGTTCGTCGCAGAGGAGATACTCGATCATGGGAAAATTGAGACAATGGCTGGATCATCCGCAAGTAAT
Source organism: uncultured delta proteobacterium (assembly GCA_963760985.1). Classification (GTDB taxonomy): domain Bacteria; phylum Desulfobacterota; class Desulfomonilia; order Desulfomonilales; family Desulfomonilaceae; genus JACRDG01. Next base: position 245,909 of record CAVXFM010000015.1, read on the forward strand.
CCAGGGAATGACCCTGGGAACCCTGTTAAAGGTAATTGCCCGCAACGGATTTCAGGTTGACGCGGAGTGTCTGGGCAGGCTCGCGTACTTGCTGGCATTTGGGGTTTTCAACTCCGTGTATGGTGCGTGTGAGACAATCTTTAACCACAGGGACATCAGCCAGGCTTGCATCGAGCAACCACCTTTGTTTGTCATTGGACACTGGCGCAGCGGCACTACGCACCTGCACAATCTGCTAAGCTTGGATGAGAATTTCTGCAGCCCTTCCGCGTTTCAGGCGCTGTTTCCGCATCATTTTCTCTTCAGCCAGGCTGGTGGCATCGTTTTCAATTTGATTGCGCCATCCAAACGACCGATGGACAACGTGGTGTTCGGATCGGCAGTGCCACACGAAGACGAGTTTGCCCTTGCTGCCGCGACCGCGGTTTCTCCGTACGTGCGGGTGCTCTTTCCGGTCACAGGAGATCCTTGCTATACGCATTTGGACCCCGAGCGTTTGTCTCCGGACGCGCTCACACGCTGGAAAGAGGGATTCATACTGTTTCTCAAGAAAATCTCGATATCTGAAGGAAAGCGCATCGTACTCAAATCCCCGCCTCATCTGGGCAGGATACGCACTCTCCTGGAGTTGTTCCCGGACGCGCAATTCGTGCACATCGTGCGTGACCCTTACCTGGTGTACGCATCCACCAAAAAGCTCTGGAGGGACTCTTTCGCTCATGCGCATCTGCAAATTCCGGAACCGGAACTGGTGGACGAGCTGATCCTCTCCTGGTACACGGAATTGTTTTCGCTTTTCGAGCGCGATCGAGCGCTCATTCCCGAGCATGGACTCCACGAGCTGAAGTTCGAGGACCTGGATGCTTGTCCGAAGGAAGCCCTCGCCGCGATGTATGAAAAGTTGAGGCTTCCCGGCTTTGAGCCGTTTCATCGGAGATTGGTGGCATACGGCAATTCCACGAAGGACTATCGGAAGAACGTGCACCAGCTCGACGAGACGGATCGGGCAAAGGTCGCAGAGCGGTGGCGGACCACCTTTGAACGGTACGGGTACCGAGTATGAACGATCGAGAAATACCGTGTGCTCTCATGGAAAAGACGTGGCAGCGGCTCACCATGGTTGCATTGATGCGAAATCGACTCGGTATGAGGACCGCGAGCGGTCAGGCCTTGCCACCCCTACCTTCGCGTAGCTTCTTTTCAGATTCCCTACATTTCAGTAGGCAATGCGGGGTTATCCCCCTTGATTCTCAAAGGGGTGGTGGGACTTCTCAGAATGTCTGTAAGTCACGGCATTTTCTTCGGTTCTTGCAATGCCCGTGTGGGGGCGGTTTCCACTCTTGCACGTCAAGTCCGGCGTGATTTCCGCACATACGTCAACATTCCAAGTGCCTGTGATTGCTGTATTCCTAAGATGACCATGCGTGGGTTTGGCGCAGGCAGGTCGCATACGGTCTTCATTAGGAACCGTATCCGCAGGGCTCAAGCGCGGCCAACACACTGCTTTTGTGTGACTTTATTCTGTTACGCTCTTGACGGCACAAAAACTGCAAGACTTGGTTCAGCCGCAAGAGTCTGCGGGTACGTTCACACGCTTAGGAATACTGTATAGGGGAGGATATCGCCATATGAAGACGGCGACGTGGTGTATATTGGCCGTGACAATCGCTCTCATGGCAGGAATGAGCGCATTTGCGTTCCAGAAACACGAATCAACCGATCGTGCTGACCGATAGTCGGGTAACTCCGGGAATGGCTTTGGATCAAGCCGATGCGCTCGGCGTGCCCATTGAAGCGAGTTTCCTGAGAGATAGAGCTGCGGTGGGTGTGAAACCGCACTTCGATGGCTTGGCCCAGGATCTGCGTGCGGGAATCGGACTTCCGTATTAATGAGCGGAGGTCGCACAACTGCGTACGCAGTGCGTACGAGCACAGTCCTCAGTCCTTGATCGTTATGACGCGTGTGTGCCGGTTCAGGGATTACTGGCGGCCACGCGTCGTGGCTCCTGGCATAGTAAGGCTGGCCGTTGATAGGGCAGGAGCGAATGACGCCTGTCCTATAGCGCTTCGCGTCCGCACGAGTAAGACCGTGCCGCTGCCAGTGAGTCGGAGCCCCCCGCGCCAAAGAAGAATCAAAAAACAAAACTCTTGGCGAGCCATATGCCGTGACATGGCGGGTTGCGAGGAGCAGGAAACAGGTCCTGCCCACCACAAAACCTCGCGGCGGATGCCTCTCTGTCCGTCTGGCTCCCCCGGTCAGTCGGCACGCTTTTTGAAAAGCGCGGAAGCCAATGCGATAAACAGAATACCCATCAAAAAGATCGGTATTATCTGCGGCCAGAGCACTGCCCAGCCTGTTCCCTTGAGAAACACCCCGCGCACGATGGTAATGAAGTACCGCACAGGATTCGCATAGGTAAGATATTGAATGACCGTAGGCATGTTCTCGATCGGAAACGTATATCCGGAAAGCAACACAGACGGCTGCAAGAACATGAACGACGACAATACCGCCTGTTGTTGGGTCCTGCAGAATGTGGAAATCGTAATTCCTATTGCGGAAGTCGTGATCAAAAAAATCACTGCAGTGAATCCAAAGAACAGCAAAGACCCGCGGAACGGAATGTGAAACACGAGAAAAGCCAGGGGCGTAATGACCGACAGATTGAATATGCCCAACAGGAAGCAGGGAATCGTCTTGCCCAGGATGAGTTCCATACGGGAAACCGGAGTCACCATGAGCTGCTCTATGGTGCCTAGTTCCTTTTCCCTCACTATGGCCACCGAGGTGCTGACGATACTGAAGGACAAAGTGATCAGCACCAGGACCCCGGAAACGAAAAAGTCCTTGGAAAGCAGATTCGGATTGAACCACGCGCGGCTCGCATCAGTCATTGCCGGAACGATCAGGTGAGGGATCGACGACTCATGCATGAGGCCTTGCATGCGATTGGTGCGCTCATCCATGATTTCCAGGGAAAACCGCTGCAAAATAGACTGAGCATATCCCGCTACCGTGCTCGCGGTGGTGGTCTCCACTCCGTCGATGAGAATGCCCACCTGTGCCGTGCGATTTCCTTTGATCCGGCGTTCCAGATCAGGAGGAATCAGGAGTGCCATGGTCGCGTCGCCGGCAAGCAGGAACCGGTCCACCTCGTGGTACAGATCCCACCTGATCCACGATCCGGAAATACCCTGATCGGGAAAACGCGTCGATCACCTGCCTGCTCGAGCGCGCTCCGGTCCATGTCCGCCACCACCATGGTAACATCCCGCACATCCAGGCGGCTTGCGAAGCCGAACACCAACAACTGTAAAATAGGAGCCAGGACCACGAGACGCCGGTTCTGCTTATTCCTCCTGATCTGAATGAACTCCTTGCGTATCAGATGTCGTATCCGCCTGATCCGTTCCCTAAGAGGGGAATATTGCACGTCCTGCATGGAAAGCGCAGCGCATGACTTGGCTGTGCTTGCACCGCTCCGCGTGTCGGTTGCGGGAGGATCGTTATTCTTAACTTTCATAGTGAGCGTTCACCGCGAGGGATAAAACATGAACCACAAAGGCACGAAGGCACAAAGAATAATAAGAATTGTCTTTTGACTTCTTGGTGTCTTGGTGACTTTGTGGTTGGATGTTCTGGGTTCAACAAACGACGCGCTGAACGATTACCTTTCATAAAACTTTCTTTTTCAGTTTCCGGGACGCGAGGAAAGTGACTGCCAGTCCAAATACCGCCAGGATCAGGGTCGGCCCTGCGATTACTTCGATTCCCCCGGCTTTCAGGTAGATAGCCCGCAACACGAACACCAGATGCCGTGCAGGAACCAGATGAGTCAGCGGAGCGAGCCAATCGGGCATGTTGCCTATGGGGAAGACAAAGCCTGAGAGCAGAAACGAGGGAAGAAACGTCCCCAGAAGCGCGAGCTGAGTCGCGTAGTACTGGTTCGATGCGACTACCGAGATCAGAAACCCGAGAGACAGCGCTCCCACCAGGAACACACTGGCCACGAGAAACATGAGGAGCAAACTTCCGCGAAAAGGCACCTGAAACACATAGTGTCCCATCAGGTACACCATGAGCAAGTCCAGGTATCCCAACCCGAAATAGGGAATCAGTTTGCCGACAATGAGTTCTCTGGATTTGACCGGCGTGGAAATCAGTTGCTCCATGGTGCCGGTTTCTCGCTCACGCGCGATGGTCAGGGACGTGAGCAGCGCGGCCATCACCATCATGATAATCGCAATGAGCCCGGGTATGATGTTGTTGCGGCTCTGAAGCTCAGGGTTGTACAAGAGCTTTATCCGGGGGTCCAGGGGCTGAGTCACGCGATGCGCGATAGCCTGGCGAACGAGGGACTTGATCTTCAAGTCAGACTCGAAGGTGGTCGCAATCGTCTCCAGATACACGATCGCGAGCCCTGCCCGTGTCGAATCCGACCCGTCGACCAGCGCCTGAACGGTGGTCAGGTTACCTTTCTTGAGATTGCGGCTGAAATCATAGGGGATGATAATTCCCGCGCTGATCCTGTTTCGGTCTATCTCGGACACGATGTCTGCGTACCGGTCGGTCCGAAACACCAACGTAAAGTACCCCGGAACTGGTCAGCCGATCCACGAATTCCCGCGATTGCGGCGAGCGGTCCTGATCCCACACCCCGATGGGAATGTGGTCCACGTCCAGTGAAAGCGCGTACCCGAACAAAAACATCAGCACCACGGGTATGCCCAGAGCGAGATACATGGACCGGGAATCGCGCACGATCTGCCTGGCCTCTTTACGCGCGACAGCCATCACGCGGGGGAGATTCATGGCAGCCTCGGTCCGGAACGCACACACACTCGCACACCGCACTTATAGTGAGCCCCATTGCAATTCGCGACAACCTGAAGAAAAGCCTTCAAGAGGGCAACACCGCTTAACCGGATTCGAGCGGTCGCCTTCTGGCACGCCGGATAGTGGGGCGCATTGCACGCGAGTTGCTCTGGCGCGCGACGAAGCGGCTGCGAATCGGCTTTCAGTATGCCGCGATATTCAATGCGCTCCACTATATTTCCGTGAATCACGGGCATCGTGTGGCTGCTTCATCCGCCCCAGGGCATGTTTGCATAGATCTCGGAAAGCTTGTCGCGAAAGTCTCTGAAGAATCTCTCATGCTCCTTTTCCCACTTGGAGAGCATCAAGAGAGCGTCTTTCGGTTTGCCATCGACTTTCTCGGCCATCTTCGCGTAGAAGTCGCTCAAATCCTTTTCAATAAGCCACGCGGTATTGAACACGGTGACGTCCGGAATCATGGACCCTTCAATGCATTGCTCCAGGAATTCAACCCGCGCACGCTCATCGAAATAGTTCGTCGGCTCCAACGCCAAGCTTTTCACTTCCTCCAGGTTGATCTGGCCTTCGGCTTTGAGTTCTTTGAGTATGCCGGTGATGAACGCGATGTGTCCCTCTTCTTCCTTGATCAATCGTTTGAACGCACTCACCGCGGCTCCCATGCCCATGCGTTCAAGGGATTGGCGGAAGAAATTCACGCCCGTTTGTTCCTGGTTGAGAGCGTACTCGAAAATCTTGATCACATTTTCCTTAGGTACCATCTGGTTGCTTCCTTTCTGTCTTGCCGGAAAGGCGTTTTGCGTAATCGTGCGGGATCGCGCGGCCTTGTGTCTTTGTGTCCCGGTTGATTTCTTGTGTGCTCAGTGGTCCGTTTCCCTCGTGCGTCGAGGAACATCATTCCCGCGAACCGCTCTCAAACCGATCCTCCGGCTTCAAGCTTTCTGATCCGGTCCTTGAGCGGTGGATGCGAGTAATGGAACCACGCATACAAGGGATGCGGATTCAGATTCGCGAGATTATCACGGGCCAATCGTTTCAATGCCGTGATTAACGGCACCGCGCTCCCGAGAAGGCTCGCGGCAAAACTGTCCGCCTGCCTTTCAAACCGTCTGGACAAGCTCGCATACGCGGGCCTCACGAAGAAACCCCGCGCGGCTCCAAAAAATTGCGATCAAAAACAGCCCCACGTACGACCGAGCCGGATCGTAGCCGAATGTCTCAGACAGTAGGTTCCAGTTCAAGAGCTCGTACGTCAAGAAGAATCCGATGAGCATACCCGTTTGGCTTATGAGATACGACTTCAAAATGTGCCTGAGCCTGAAATGGCCTAACTCGTGCGCCAGTACTCCGAGTATCTCGTCATGGGTGTGAGACGACACGAGCGTGTCAAAGAGCACCACGCGCTTGCTTTTGCCCAAGCCCGTAAAATACGCGTTGGAATGACCGCTGCGCCGCGTCGCGTCCATTTGAAATATGCCTCGCGGATTCAGGCCTGACCGTCGGGCCATCGCGTCCACCTTCTCTGCGAGAATCCTGTCTTCCAGGGGAACGAACGTGTTGAAGAGCGGAGCGATCACGATGGGATAGAGTATTACCATGATCAACTGGAAAAGGGATATTGCCACGGTCGCCCACAACCACCAGCGCTGAGGGGACGCACTCACAATCCAGAGCACCGATCCGAGGACTACCACCAGCAAAACCACCGAAATCGCTGCTCCCTTGGCCTGGTCGGCTGCCCACGTCTTGAGGGTGGACTTGTTAAAACCGAAGCGTTCCTCTACCACAAAGGTATGGACATAGTCCCACGGCAGATCGAGAATAAAGAAAATTGCCGCGAGCGCGACGAAAAAGGCCACCCCCGAACCCACGAATCCGGTTCCCAGGCCCGTGAGCCAACTATCGAGACCCAAGAGCGCGCCGGAAAGGATCACCGCGAGGAGCACCAGATCCGTCACGGCCTTGTGCGCCATGGCCAGTCGACTGTTTGCCAGCGTGTATGCATTGCTGCGCTCAAAACGCTGGGGGTCCACGAAATCCTGGAAACCCTCCGGCACTCTATCTCCGAAGCGCCTCACATGGTCGCGGTTGAGCTGTTCCATCCAAAGGAACAACCCCAGCTGCACCAGATAGACCGCGACAAAACTGAGACTGATTACGTTCCATTGAGTCATCGTGCTTCACCCTGTGTCTAATCAAGTGACCACACTCCGGATCTTTCATGCGTGCGCGGTTTCTCGTAAGCGGTACTGAGCGTCACCGAACATAACCCTCGGTCCGGCCATTCCCCACCTGAGTTTCTTCGACCTCGCGTGGTGATATGGTTCGCTTTTCGTCAATTGATACTGAACCGCAAGGGAGAATTCAAAGCATTCTCAAGGCGTTTCAGTATAGCATGACCGCAGTGAACCATGGTATCGGCCGCGTGCACACGGAGTTGTCACATGCCTCTGTACGACGCTACTTTGCCTCTCAGAGCCGGGATTGTGACGTTTCCCGGGGATCCCGCCTTCGCAATGGAGCCGCTTTTCCAATCCGCGAAAGGCGATCCGTTCAACCTGAGCGCCCTGCGCCTCAGCACCCACATGGGCACCCACGTGGACCCGCCCTTGCACTACATCGACGCAGCGGGTGCGGTGGACGCAATCCTTTTGGAAAACCTCGTAGGTCCGGGAGTCGTCCTGGACATGAGAGGCAGATCGGTCATCGACCGCGTCGCGCTCGCACAATCAGATGCGGCAAATCACACCCGGATCCTCCTGAAGACCGACAACGGTGACAAACTCCTGGCATCAACCTTTTGCGAAGACTATGTGTCTCTTACCGAAGACGCCGCGCACTATCTGGTGGAACGAGGAGTAAAACTGGTGGGCATCGACTATCTGTCCATCGAGCCGTACGCGAACGTAAGCGCACCTGTACATCGGATACTGCTCCACACGGGCGTGCTGATCGTCGAAGGAGCGCTGCTCGCACACATTCCCGCAGGTGAATGCAAGATCTATTGCCTCCCGCTCAGGATTGCGGGCGCAGATGGAGCACCCGCGCGACTCATCGTGGAGACACTGGCTGACCATGAAAAGGTGGAGATCACACCGGGAGTTTAGGAGAAGCCGTCGATCCTCAGGATCGGAGATCGCCTTATTCGCACACGGCAGACTCTGCTTCGTCAGGCGCAGGTGCCCTTGCAGCCGCTTCCTTCTCACAGAGCTTCCTGATGGTCCGCCTGATCCGCGACGACCAGAGGATCAGCGATTGCAGGAAAATCAGGTCGCCGTACAGGCCGAGCACAATAGAAGCACACCCCAAAATGCCGAAAAACACCACCGGCCGAAACGGGGACACGGTGAGGGCCAGAAAACCGAACAATGTCACCGTGGACCATGAGGCAATCTGCTTCGCAGTGAGCCGGTACGCCACTCTCACGCCGTCCTGCACGCGTTCCGTCGGATGCAGGGTTATTTCTCTCTTGAGTTGCGTGAGGAAGTGGATGGTGTTGTCTACTGCCAAACCGATCGCCACGGTAGCCGCGAAAACCGTCACGCTATCCAGGGGAATCCCGAACCAGCCCATGATCCCGAAAACCGCTGCAACCGGTGGGATATTGGGCACCAGACAGACCAGCCCGAGTACAGGCGAGCCCATCTGAATCATCATCAACACCACGATGATCGCGGCCGCGAGAAACATGGAACGAATCTGATCCCTGATCAAGCTCGTCGTCTGATCGTCAATTATCGCAAGCTCGCCGGTCACCTGCGTTCGCGCGATGCCCTTCATGGTATCTGCAGCAATGGACCGTATCTGGGCGATGGTGTTCGCCAGAGGCACGTCAGGGGAGTTCTTGATACGTATCCCAATGTGACAGCGGTCGAACCCGGGGGTGACGTGTCGTCGTAACAACCGCTTGCCTTCGGGATTGAACGAAGTGACCACGAAGAGTTGGGGAATCAGGTCAGGATTGCTGAAAAGCGCTTCGGGGCTCGCGGACGACGTGTCCCCTACGAAACTGTTCAGGGTACTGAAGCAAAGACAGGATAGAATCCGTGGTCACCACTTCCGGAACCGCTCTGAGACGCTCCTCCAGTAGCATCACCTTCTTCCACACTTCCGGCTTCTTGAACGTGTTTGGCTTTGCGTCGAGCACCAATTCCAGGGTACTGCACCGGCGTGAGGTTGTGTTCCACGAACTGGATATCTTTGATCTCACGCGTCTTGTCGCTCAGCATGCGCATGATCTGCGTGTCGCTGCGAATAAAGGGAGTGGCCGCGAATAAGCATACGGTCAGTGCCATTCCTGCGTACACGAACCATCGGTACCGGCGGAAGATCAGATCTTCAATTTTCTCCAAAACCGTGCCGAGCCAGTCCCGCAGCAGACCGCTTTGCTCAGGCGTGTCCAGGGTCTTCAGTCTGATGAAAAAAGCGGGCGTCAGGATCATCGCGAGGGAAAAGCAGATCAAAATTCCCACTGACATGATGAACCCCAACTGCCGCACCATGGGAATGGAGCTTACCATAAGAGTCCCGAACCCGACCGAAGTGGTGGATGAGCAAATCAGACACGGGCGTCCGAGCCATCTGACGGTTTGCTTGATCGCGCCGATCTTGTCCTGAGTGGTCTTGTGATATTGGTGGTACCGCACGACCATATGAATAACGATCTCAACCGTGGTGATCGGTATGAATCCGAATGAAAGAGCGGTGGTGGAATTCAGCGGTATCCCCAGTATGGCCATCAATCCCAAGATCCACAGGACGCACAGGCAGAGAATGAAGTTGGTGATGGCCGTGACACGAGCGCTCTTGAACACGTACCAGGAAACCACCGTTCCTATGAGCATGCACAATATGCCGAAGATGATACCGGTCTCCACATTGTAATTCACGATCGCTTGCCGGATCAACGGAGGGCCGATCACCCGAAACTCCGTGCCCGGAGCCATGTTCTCCTTCACCACCGATTCCGCTTCCGAAACTACTTGCTTGCACGCGGCCAGATCCAGGCGCCAGCGCTCGTCCACCCGGACGAGAATTCCCAGAGTCTTCAGATCGGACGACACCAGCAGGTCGATGAGCGGTAATGCCTTTTTCAGAGTCGCCAGGGTCGCAGGATCCGGGAGCGTCGGCTCTCCATGGTTGGTCTGTAATATGGGAAAATTGCCGAGCAAACCCTTCCTTTTCTGAAAGACCCGCAGATTGGACAAACTCACTACTTCCGCCACTTTGTCGATGCGGCCGATTCCCTGAGTGATCTGTTTCAGCCCTTTCAAGACTCGAGGATCGTCTGCGCCGAGCGGGTTTTTCAAAGCAAAGAGCATGAACTCTTCATTGCCGAACGACGCAACAAAGCTTTCATATTCATGATATTCCGGGGATTCGGTGTCAATCCCGGATCTGAGGGTAGGATCGGTCTCCAGCCGCGGCACATGCCACGCGAGGATTACGGTGATCACCGCGATCACCGCGACGAGGAACCGACGATAATCCACGATAAGATCGAGACGATTGGTTTGTGAAAGGTCCAGCTTATCCTTTGGTGGCATAGCAATTTCCTGGAGAAACGCCTCGGAATCAACGCATGACCCGGAATTGGCGATGGGGGTAGCGTGGAAGCTCCGGCTGACGGTTGTTCGGAAAAAATACCCTATTATTGCGGGTCAGGTCAATGAGGAGTTGCCTGGATGTCTGGGGAATCAGTGTACGAGCGGGGTGGGAAAAACCTCTTGACATGTGACCGACGAGTTCAGTAAGAATGGCGTATGACGAACTGGTCAGTCACTAATTCCGCATGACTGACCATTCTGCTTTCTTGGAGGTATGCATGGAAGCCTCGATCGAGGCCCAAATCCTCGCGGTCATCGCGAAAACCAAAGCCCATAAGGACACCTTCGCGGTCCCGGAACTCGTCCGCATCCTCAAGAACGAGTTGAGCCGAGAGCCGATGGAAATGCTCGCAGCCCAGGACGTGGTGCTTGGCTTTGTCCATAAAGCTGTGGATGCCCTTCTGGCCTCGCCGTTGTACTCGGACGCGTTACTCAGGGAGTTTTACCGCAGCGTCATCGATGTGGCTGCTTCAGTCGACATTCCCCGGGAAGGTCTCCTGGAGGATTTGCTCTTTCAGACGCTTCGGAGGCCGCCCGCGACAGAACGACCGCAACGGAAGAAGCAGAGGGACGCGCGCGACGAGGATCATGCAGTCTGCGCTCGACGAATTCTCGGAACGTGGATTCCATGCCACCACCATCGAATCCATCGCGGAACGCGCGGGCATCGCAAAAGGAACGGTCTATCGATATTTCAAGACCAAGGACGCATTGTTCACTGCTCTGAAGGAGGACACGATTTCCGAGTTCGTGGAACTGGCTCGTGTGGACCTTAGCCGCGAAAAAGACGTGCTGAAGATCATCGAGAGCGTCATCCGCATGTATCTGAGTTTTTTTGAAAAGAATTCCGCGTTTTACAAAGTCATTGTCCAGGAACAACGGGATTTCGGCCGCGAGTTCTCTGAGAAATTCATCAATGAACTCATCCTCGCGTTGCCGGGCTTGAAACGGAGATGCTGGCAAGCCTCACGAATGGGAAGACTGAAACAAATGAATTATTTCACGGTCTTTTACGGCATCATCGGATTTCTCAACGGGGTGATCCAGAAATGGCTGCATGAAGGTGGAGAAGGATCTCTGCTGGATGACATCGAAACCGTAAAAGAGCTGCTTTTCTACGGCATTGTAATCCCGCCTGAAGAATCGGCAAAGCCGAATGGATTGAGGGTAAATTCATGAGATCGCACATACCATTTGATTTGCGCATACCTGTCCTGTACATCAATCCGCCGTTCAACGCGGACCCTTCCCTCGTGGAAGCGGTATCCCGAGCCGGTGGACTAGGAATTGTCGATCACGTGACCGCGGGTCGCTCGGATCTGCGGATTTCTCCGGAAGTGGCTCACGGCGTGCGCGTGCGGATCGAGGATGCAGGGACTTTTCCCACGCAGAACAATGTACGGTTGATCGTGCTCGCTCTACCGGACGCGGACGGATTGGCTTCTCTGGAACCTGGAGCGCTCAAAGCTTTGCCCGTACCGGTTTTCGCGGAGGTGGGGAGTGCGGATCAGGCGGCCCAGGCTGAGAAGGCCGGCGCTGCAGGCCTCGTTGCCAAGGGTTATGAAGCTCCTGGATGGGTCAGCGACACCTGCGGGTTTGTGCTGCTCCAGGAGATCCTCAGCATTTCCCATCTCCCCGTGTTTTTGCAGGGGGGAATCGGGCTGCATACGGCAGCAGGAGCGGTTGCAGCCGGAGCCGCGGGCGTGGTGCTGGACGTGCATCTCACGCTCACCGAAGATTCTGCGGTCAGGGCTTCTCTCAAGGACTTCCTTCGTGGGCTGGGGTTCCCTGCAACGGTTACGCTCGCGGAGCTGTCCGCGAATCCGCTCAGAGTGTATTCCCGTGTGGGCACAAAGATCGTCCGGGCTTTGAAGAAACAAGAAGAGTCTTTGCAGCCGGAAGATTTCGCCGCCTACCGCGAGCGACTCGTGGAAGTCTTGGCCAATCCGGTGGTTGCGCCGGATACGGACGAAGCCCTGCTTCCCCTTTCAGAAGACATTCGCGCTGCCCGCTCACTCGCGAATGAATTCCGGACCGCGGCCGCGGTGGTGGCCGAGTTCGGCAGAAGAATGGCTGGAGCGGCATCGCATTGGCCGTTTCAGGAAGACTCCCCTCTCTGCCGGGAGCACGGCACGCGCTTGCCGTTTGTCCAGGGTCCTATGGCCCACGTGAGCGATAATCCCGCCTTCCTTGCAGCAGTGAGAAAGCACGGAGCCCTGCCCTTTCTTGCCATGGGCAACATGCCCGCGGGTATTGCCCATGAAGCCGCTGCCCGCGCGAGAGAAACGACAGAAAGACAATTCGGAGTGGGGCTTATCGGACTGGAAGCGAACCGTGCCACGTACGAAGCCCATCTGGAAATCATGAAGAAAGACCCGCCGCCTTTTGCCATTCTGGCCGCGGGCGGTGTCGAGCTCGCAAAGCGTATCGAACAGATCGGCACGACCTGCTACTTGCATTGCCCCGCGCCGTCCATGTTGACAGAGGGATTGAAAGCGGGTCTCCGCCATTACGTCTTCGAGGGGTGTGAGTCCGGAGGACATATCGGACTTCTCGGTAGTCTGGACCTGTGGAACGCGAATCTCACCGAACTGGAAGCTGCCGCAAAGAAAGGCATGCCATTAGACGAGGTGTCCGTATTGCTGGCCGGCGGCATAGGAACCTCCCGGGCCGCGGCATTTGCCGCGGGAATGGTGGGCGATCTCGCGCAGCCGCGGCCTGCGGGTGGGCCTTCAGATGGGAACCGCGTACCTCACCACCGAGGAGGCGGTATCCACCTGCGCAATCACCTCGACGTACAGGGACCTCACGCTCCACAGCGACCGCACCGTAGTCATCGGCCGCACGGTAAATATCAAGGCTCGGGCCGCGGGGTCTCCCACCGCGTCCAATCTCTTTGAGCGTGAACACCAGCGTTTACGGGATGGCATTCCTTTGCCTGTGCGCAAGGAGCTGTATGAAAAGGACAACCTGGGAGCGCTCAGGCTCGCGTCCAAAGGCTGTGCGATCGATCCTGAGACCGCGACATGGGATTGTCCGGTCTTTTGCGACCTGCCTCCAGAGGAGCAACTGCAGCGCGGCCTGTATTTGATGGGGCAAGTGGTGTCGGTGCTGAAAGAACCGCGCTCCATCGAGAGCTTGCACGCGGACATCCTCCATGGCGGCAAGCTGATCTTCGATCAGGCTGCTTCAGACGTCGCGGAGCCTGTGGCCCTGAAGGAAGAGCCTCCTGCCGAGCTTGAAATGGAACTGGAGTTGATCAAAGAACCCATAGCCGTGGTGGGGATCGGGTTGCTCTTCCCAGGCTCTGATTCTCCGGGTACGTACTGGGATAACATTATCGCGGGTCGAAGCGGAATCGTGGATGTGCCTGCGGAGCGATGGGGCAATCCGGATCTGTACTACGATCCTGATCCCAAAACACCGGATAAGACGTACTCACGCATCGGCGGGTTTGTGACGGATTTCGAGTTCAATCCCTTGAAGTATCGGATTCCGCCGTCTGTGGCGCGGAAAATGGATCGTACGCAACAAATGGCCGTCGCGTGCGTGGGCGAAGCGCTTCAGGATGCAGGGCTTTCTCCTGAACAGTTGAAGGGCCGCAAGGTGGGGATAGTCCTGGGAAACAGCATGGGAGGAGCGACAGTAGACCAGTACGCGGAACGTGTGGGTTTTCCCCGTGCGGTCGCATGCCTGGAAGAAGCGTTTGGCACCTTGGGCGTGGACGAAAAGACGCGAGCAGGGCTTATCGAGGACTTCCGCTCTCGGTACCTGGCTGACCTTCCTGAAATCACGGAAGACTCTCTTCCGGGGGAACTCGCGAACGTGATATCCGGCCGGGTGGCCAATGTGTTCAACCTGGAAGGTCCCAATTTTACCGTGGACGCCGCGTGCGCCTCTTCTATTGCTGCGGTGATGAACGCGGTTGCCGCGTTGAGAGACGGCAAGATCGACTGTGCATTGAGCGGCGGCGTGGACGCGGCCATGCATCCGTCATCCTATGTCAAATTCTGCAAGGTAGGAGCTCTGTCGGCTGACGGAAGCCGATCTTTTGACCAAGGGGCCAATGGTTTCGTGATGGGGGAAGGCGCTGGAATCATGGTCCTGAAGCGGCTTTCCGATGCGATCCGAGACGACGACAAGATCTACGCCACCATCCTCGAAATCGGCTCATCCTCAGACGGTCGGGGAAAGGGAATCACCGCACCCAATGCCGCGGGCCAGGAACGAGCCATCAGGGCTTGTCTCGAAGCGGGCGGCATCGATCCCGCGACCATCGGACTCGTGGAAGCGCACGGCACGTCCACCGCGGTCGGAGACAAGACCGAACTGACCGTACTCGATCGTCTGTTCCGAGAGGCCGGCCTGCCCAAAGGAGCCATCGGCATCGGATCGGTCAAGTCGCAGATCGGCCATCTCAAGGCCGCAGCCGGAGCGGCAGGCATGATCAAGGCGGTTCTGAGCCTCCACCATCGCACGCTCCCCCCCACGATCAATGTAACCCGACCGAATCCCTGTATTGACTGGGAATCCTCTCCGCTCTTTCTCCTTACCGAAGGCCGTCCCTGGGACACCTCGAATGGAAACGTGCGGAGAGCCGCGGTGAGCGCATTCGGTTTTGGCGGAACCAATTTTCACATGATCTTCCAGGAGCATGTTCCTGGGCTGCGCTTGATCGAAGGCAAGAAACAATCCGAAGTCTCCCTCAGCTTCTCCACCCCGGACTGGCCGAGACCGCCTGTGCTGGATGTGCAGGGCGAGGCCTGGGTGGTGGGAGGCAACGATCCGGAAGACCTCGGCCGCAAGATCCAAAAAATCCTCGTGCAGCTCAACCCTGCCAACGCGATCGCGGTTGCGGGCCAATTGCGGAAAGAAGCGTCCCAATGCGAGATCCGGTGCGGTTTCGCAGCCCGCGACGCGGAAATGGCCGTGAAAAAGCTCGAAGTCATCCGCGACGCGATCGGTGACCCTGCCAAACGAATGATTTTCAATGCCAAAGGCATTCACGTTGCTCAGGGACCAGCGAAAAAGGCCCATGCCGGCGTGGCGTTCCTGTTTCCGGGTCAGGGATCCCAATACCCGTACATGCTGCGGGATCTCGTGGAACGCTTCCCCGTGGTAGCTCAAACCCTGGCCGAGGCAGACGAGATACTTACGTCGTTGGGCGTCGCACCTGTCACCTCCGGGATGTTCCCCTTGGATGCAGCAGCGCCGGAAGCTGCTTCCACCGTGGGTGACATGATGAAGGACACGCAGTTCCTTCAACCGATGATTCTTGCCGCGAATACCGCTATCTTCAGGCTTCTGTACTCGATGGGGGTCAAGCCGGTCGCGGCAGCAGGCCATTCTCTCGGTGAGTATGCGGCATGCGTGGCCGCGGGAGTGTTCTCTTTCCGGGATGCGTTGGAGGCCGTAGCGGTCCGTGGCAGAGAAATGGCCAGGGTGAGCATCGCGGACCCGGGTTTGATGATGAGCATCGCGGCCGATGCCCGATTCGTCGAGGAAGTCCTCTCTGAGGTCGATGGGTATGTGGTGGCAGCGAATAAGAATTCACCCAAGCAGACCGTGATCTCGGGCGAAACCGCCGCGGTCAAGCAAGCCGGCGAACTGTTCCGGGAGCGGGGTCTGGACGGAATACTCATTCCCGTGTCTGCAGCGTTCCATTCCGGGGTGGTCGCTCCCGCGAGAGAGCCTTTCATGAAGACTCTGGAACGGCTGACCGTCAATCCGCCGTCAGTGCCGGTGCTCTCCAATGTGACCGGCGACTTCTATCCGATAGGCCCGGCCGCGTCAGGGCATATTCGCGATCTGCTGGGCAAACAATTTGCTGCGCCGGTGGAATGGGTAAAAACCCTGCGACGGCTGCACAGTGAAGGGATCAGGATCTTTGTGGAATGCGGTCCCAAGCGTGTATTGACCAACTTGACGCTGGATACGCTTCCCCCCGCGGAGACCGTGGCCTTGCCGACCAACCATCCCAAAAAGGGCGGCGTCATGCAGCTCATGGAGGCGTTGGCAGCTCTGGCGGCTGAAGGGGTCCCTGTGGACTTTGAAGGAGCTTCGGCCGGCGCGAGATCAATGGAAACCGTCTCACCCAGGAGGCCTGAGCTGAGGGTGGTCAGGGACGCACGGCCCGCGACAGAAACCCGAGAACGAGACCTTCCTGTCAAGATAGCGCCAAACCCGCTGGACGGCCTCCTGGACGGAGAGATTCGCGAGATTGCCTCCCAGCAGGAATTCGGACGCTTCCTGGAACTTCAGGGTGAGCCGATACGTGCGTTGATCAAGTCAGGTTTTCACACGTTCGTCGCCAATGTGTTGCCTCTGGACAAGACCGTGCGTCAGGTCAAATCCGAGGGAATGGACTTTCAGCCCGTGGTGGTCTCCGGCCTGTCCGCCGGGTTGCCCAGTGACGTGCGTTTTCCGTTCGACAGAGATACGTTGGATGACCTGGTGTTCGGTCGGAACTTCATCAAGAAAGTTCCCGAATCAACGCGCAACGAAATGCTCGAAAAGAACATACAGCGCGTGTTCAAAGGTCCGTCCGGCGAAGCCGAGTTGCGGATGGTGGACGACATTTCCGGGGTGATTCAGCTTGCCGGTTTCTTCATGGAAGAAGAAATCATGGCCGAGTACGGCCTGGACGACCGGCTGGTCCGCGCCATGGATGTCACCGCACGTCTGGCCGTTGCCGCAGGCATCGAGGCGCTCAAAGACGCGGGCATACCGCTGGTAAGGCTCACCCGAACCACCACCACCGGCACGCAGCTCCCCGATTCCTGGGCTTTGCCCCCTTCGTTGCGGCATGAAACCGGAATCATCTTTGCGTCCGCGTTTCCCGGTATGGCGTTGCTGGTGGACGAGGTGAGTCGTGAGACCGCGGCCCGGTACGGCGCGGGAGCCAAAAAGAGATTGATCGAGTTCTACACGGGTCTGGTGCAACGGATCGGCGACGATAGGGAACGAGACAGAATCACGTCATGGTTCGCGCGGGAGTTCAGCAGCCTCAATCCCACGGAATCCGATGAGTTGTACACGTTCAACCGGGACTTTCTCATGAAAGTAATGAGCCTCGCGTCAGGCCAGATGGCCCAATTGATCAAGGCCCACGGCCCGAATACGCACCTGGACGCGGCATGTGCGACCACCACGCAGGCGCTCATCTTGGCCAGAGATTGGATTCGAGGCGGCCAGGCCAAACGGGTGATCGTGATAGCCGCGGACGACGTCGCGGGCAAGACGCTCTTCCCGTGGGTGGGTTCGGGCTTCCTCGCCATGGGAGCTGCCACGACCACAGGGAACGTAAGCGAGGCTGCGCTCCCCTTTGACGACCGTCGCCATGGCCTGATCCTGGGTTCGGCCGCAGTGGGAGTGGTGATAGAGAGTCAGGACCAGCCCCGCAAACGCGGGGTCGAGCCCATAGCCACCATCGAGGCAGGAATCGTGGCCAACAGCGGCTTCCACGGCACTCGTTTGGATGTGGAGCACATTTCCTCGATCATGCAGCGCATGGTCGGCCGATGGGAGGAGCAGTCGGGGATTTCCCGGGCAGACTTGGCCAAGGACGTATTTTTCATGTCCCACGAGACTGTACTCTCCCAAACGAGGCGGCAGCGCAGCCGCGGAAGTGCGGGCCTTGCGGGATACGTTTGGTGACGCGGCGAAACTGATTCCCATTGCCAACACCAAGGGATTGACCGGACACACCATGAGCGTGGGGGTGGAGGACGCGGTGGCGCTCCGTTGTCTCCAGAAACAGACGCTGCCGCCGATTCCGAACCTGCGTCAGCCTGATCCTGATTTCGCGGATCTCAATTTGAGCAAAGGCGGCCCCTGCGACGCGCGGTATGCGCTCAGACTCGCAGCAGGCTTCGGTTCGCAGATCGTGATGGCGCTGTACAAATCCGTGAGCAGAGAAGAGAACCGCATCGTAGATCTGCGCACGCATCGTACCTGGTTGCAGGAAGTCACAGGCTACCAGGACCCGGTGATCTCCGTAGAAAACAGGACGTTGAAGGTGATGGATCGGCCGGGTAAGGAAATTGCGGAACCTGCGGTAGTTGCCGTTCAGGCCGCGGCAGTAGCGCCACCATCCGTCGCTTCACAGGCTGCGCCAGCTCGGGTCGCGGCTGCATTGAATCAGGATGTGGAAGAGGTCCGGCAGAAGATTCTCTCGCTGTTGAGCGACAAGACCGGTTATCCGGCTGACATGCTCGATACCGGTCTGGATCTCGAGGCTGACCTGGGCATTGACACGGTGAAGCAGGCTGAGTTCATCTCCGAAGTCAGGGACGCATTCGGCATTCCACGGATCGAAGGGTTAAAGATCGCTGACTTTCCCACCATCGAGCATATCATCACGTTTGTGCTTAGCCATGTGGATCGCGCGTCCGCTGCCGATTCTCCGGCCGAAGCAGGAAGCCCGATGGCAGAAGGCGAAAGCCAGGTGAGGGAAAAGATCCTCGCGTTGCTTTCCGAAAAGACCGGTTATCCGCCGGACATGCTGGATACCGGCCTGGATCTCGAGGCTGACCTGGGCATTGACACGGTAAAGCAGGCTGAGTTCATCTCCGAGGTCCGGGAGGCCTTTGGCATTCCACGGATCGAAGGGCTGAAGATCGCGGATTT
The DNA here is from genome assembly GCA_963760985.1 of uncultured delta proteobacterium. Classification (GTDB taxonomy): domain Bacteria; phylum Desulfobacterota; class Desulfomonilia; order Desulfomonilales; family Desulfomonilaceae; genus JACRDG01. Next base: position 264,977 of record CAVXFM010000015.1, read on the forward strand.
TCCCACCATCAACCACATCATCGGTTTTGTGTTGGAAAGCCGCAACGACGCAGCACCCCAGGCCGCAGCAGAGGCGAGTGCGCAACCCACAGAAACCGCAGCCCCTCCACAGCAAGATTTGGGACTGTTCGAGGCTAGGCTCGTCAACTTGCCGACCCTCGAAAAGGTAGCCCTGCCCGACGCGGATGAAGTGATCGTGTACGGCGGTCCGCCTGCACTCGCAGAAGAAGTGGAAGCAGCCCTCAGATCGTTGGGCTATGCGTCCGTTACTCGGCGGTCCGATGCAATCGCGCCGGACGCGGCCAAAGATCGTCGGGTCGGCGTGGTGAATCTCTATCCCATGGATGAAGCTTCCGCTGCGCTCACCCACACGTTGGAACTGTATGTCTCTTGCGCCAAGAGCTTCGACCAGGGGCCTGCGTTCCTGGTGACCGCGGTGTCCGAAGACGGAGCCTTGGGCTTTGAGAGCCCGACCGAGCACAGTCATGTGGTCGGAACCGTGTGCGGCGCGACCAAGGCATTTGGCAGGGAATATCCGGAAACACGGACTCACGTGCTCGACATGAGCCCTTCGCTCGATGTGCAAGAGGTCGCCCTCGCGATCGGTCGCAGTCTGTCCGAGGATTTTCCGCTCGAAACCGCGGTCGGGCCCCACGCCGAGCTTCGTGCGGTGCGATTTATTCCCGGTTCGGACGATTCAGCCAACGACGGGCTGAAACAGGGCGACGTGGTACTGGTGACAGGCGGGGCCAGAGGCATCACTGCAGAGTGCATCCGGGTGCTTGCTCAGCGTCATCCGCTCACCATCGTGATCATGGGCCGGACTACGTTGTCCGCCAGGGCAGAGCAGTTCATGGATTTCGATTCCCGTCAATGGGATGAAGAGAAGCAACGGATCGTCGAGCAGATCAAGCGCGACGGAAAGGCTCCCACGCCGATTATGGTGGAGAAAGAGCTTTCCCGTATGCAGGCTGAGGCTGAGGTGTATCGCACCATCAGGGAATTGCGGTCCATGGGATCGGAAGTCATGTACCGGTCGGTGGACGTGCGAGAACGCGGAATCAGTGGACCAGGCCGTCAGCAGCGTGGCAGAGACCTGCGGAAGAGTGGACCTTGTGGTTCATGCCGCAGGGGTTGACGTGAGCCGGGCGCTCCGCAGCAAATCCGCCGCGCAGATGGAGGATTTGATATCCGTGAAGGTGCGGGGAATGCTCAATCTGTTGCAGTCTCTGGAACGGCACGACCTGCCGCCTCGACGCATCGTAGGTTTTGGCAGTGTGTCCGGACGGTTCGGCAACATGGCCCAGGTGGATTATTCCGCGGCCAATGACGGGCTCGCTCATTTGTTGCGCAAGGCGGATCGGGACCTGGACGCCAAGGTATCCATCATCGATTGGGCGCCGTGGTCTGAAATCGGTATGGCCACGCGAGGGAGCGTGCAGCAAACCCTCGAGTCCGCGGGCATCGACTTCATCCCGCCGGAAAAAGGAGCGGAGCTGTTCCTCGCGGAACTGGGTCGTTCCTCGGCAACCTGCGAGGTGCTGGCAGCAGGAAGGATCGGACCATTTACTGACGAGGCCTTTCGCGTGCCCGGAGTTGCAGCGGACCAGGCGACCGCTCTGGCCGGACAGCGGGCAGAAATCGTGTCCCTGCTTCCTGGAGAGTGACGTGAGGGTCCGTGTGTTTCTCGATCCTCGCCACCCCTTGCTCGACCACCATCGCATCGAGCGTGCAGCCGTGTTTCCCGGCGTGGGAGGCATGGAAACCATGCGGGCCGCGGCCACGATTGTGGACCCGCAGGCTGCGCACGCGGCATATCAGGATGTGCGATTCAAGAGCCCGGTAAAGATCTTCAAAGACGAACCCTTGGAGATCGAGGTCGAGGTCCTGCGCATGGAAGGACCTTCAGACCACACGACCACGTACTATGCGCGGATCTTTTCCTGGTTCAAGGACCGGGAAGGTCGAAAAATGGGTGCGGTCAGGCTGCATCACGAATGCCGGCTGATTGTGGGATTGGAAGTTCCTGCTCCCGCTAAGGAGTACGAACCCTGGCAGAAATCGGTCTGGGTGTCAAAGCACGACATCTATGAGGCGTTTTTCCACGGACCCGCGTTCATGTATCTCGATCACGTCCTGTTCGAGGGTTCGGGAAACGGCATCAGATTCGGTTTTGTGAACACCGTGCAGACTGCCGACATGTTCGCGGATCTGCTTCCCGCGGTCGTGGAAGCGGTGTTCCAGACCGTGGCTGCGTATGGCTTGGAGATGCGAGGAATCATGGCCCTGCCCACCAGCACCGGAAAGGTGGTGGTGCACGATACGGATGCGGTGCCGTATGACGGCGAACTCCTCCCGGCCGCGGCCATTACCCGCGGAGGCGTGATCGATCGGACGGTCCTGAAATTCAACGGCACGGTCCGTGATGCAGAAGGGCGGGTGATTATTTCCCTCGAAGGAGTGGAAATGATGGAGCTTGGGCCTTTGCCCGGCTTTCCTCGACGCATCTATCAGGAGCAGGCGCCGGTGGCAAAGGTAACCGAACAGCTCAACGCATCTCCGAAGGAATTCCTGCACGAACACCTCGCGGAGGACGAAGTGCAGGAACATGCAGCCAAGAAGACACCCAAACGGGCTGCGGAATGGCTCACAGGCAGGCTCGCGCTGAAACACTGCGTCCGGAGGCTGCTCACGAACACCGACCAGGAAGGGCCGCAGACTCGGGGCATCAGAATCATCCAGGACGAGCTGGGCAAGCCGATCGCAGAATTGATTGAGAGCCCTGGCACCGCAATCGGCGACATATCCCTGTCTCATTCCAACGGCCTCGCGGTGGCGGTGGCGTCCGCGCCGGGGAGTTTCGTAGGACTCGGCATTGACGTGGAAAAGGTGGAGCAACGCAGCGACTCATGGGTGACGGACTACTTCACGGACGAGGAGATCCGAGCCGCGGATGAGGCCGGAAACCGCATGCTCGCGCTCACCGGCATGTGGAGCCTGAAGGAGGCTTTGCTGAAGGCGCTGGGAACCGGCCTGCGCTTCGACCTCAAGGATGTCCGGGTCACCAGCGTTGACGAGATGGGCCGCGCCACCCTGGAACTGGGTAAGGAGGCACGCGCACACCTGGAAAAACACGCGCCGGGAAGCATCGAGGCTCGCCTGGAACAACAGGACAACCTCGTCATCGCCAAGGTGATGATACGCAAGGATTGAGTGGAATTGTTGAGGAAATGAAGAGTTGGGGGAGGGACCCTTTTGAAAAAGGGTCGCCTCCCCCAAACCCCCTTCCCCCAAAACTTTTGAAAATTTGCCCTATTAGGGTCGAGGAGCCTTGGCATTTCCACTGGCCCTCATTGCTCACGCTGACCCCGTCCATCATCCCTTCCCTCTTTCTCGCTATGCATCCGCTTCCCTCGGCCATTGACGGACGTCCAAACACGATCCTTGACTTACCGGCTCAATCCTGTGAAATAGAGTCACATAGGGCAGGTACCAAAAGTTCTGACCCAATGGGTTCGGCTTTTGCCAGGTGGCGGGAGTCCCGTGAACGAAGATTCGACGGCCTTGCGTCGCTCGAAGTGAACGAGAGCTTCCGACACCCAAGATGAGTCAATCAGACAAGACTTTTGGCAATCATATAAATGGGATGAACCGAACTTGGAGAGGACTCCATGGGTTTTGAAGAATTGAGAGACGAGGCCTTGAAGCTCAGTCCCGAGGCGCGTGCCCAACTCGCACACGCCTTGCTGCTCAGCCTGGACGATCTTTCCGAAGCGGAAATCGAAGAGCTGTGGCTGGATGAGGCAATCCGGCGCGATGAAGAGATCGACGCGAGCAAAGTAGAATTGAGGCCTGCGCACTGTGTAATGCGGAGTGGCCAAGCGCACCTCACGAAGAGTGAGCGCTGAGCCACTGAAAGGTCCTGCGCCGCGGAGCGTTTGTGCCACAGCCACATCGTATTATCGTCGCAGATTGAGTTTGACCACAAGAACCACCCTCCTAATTCAGTGGAGCAACCAGGATGGATAAGCGCTATCAGGTGTTCGTGAGCAGCACCTACGAAGACCTGCAAGAGGAACGACGGGAAGTGATGCAGGCCTTGTTGGAGCTGGATTGCATACCTGCAGGAATGGAGCTTTTCCCCGCTGCAGACGAAAGTCAGTGGTCCGTGATTAAGCGCGTCATAGGGGATTGCGATTACTACATCCTGATTCTGGGAGGACGTTATGGTTCGTGTGGCCCGGATGGCATAAGTTACACTGAAATGGAATACAGATACGCTCTCTCGATCGACAAACCCATTATGGCATTCTTGCACAAGGAGCCTGGAGACATTCCCGCGAGCAAGTGCGAACCGACCGACGAAGGCAAGAAAAGGCTTGATGCGTTCAAGGCGCTTGTCCAAGGGAGGATGGTCAAATTCTGGACTAATACCGGAGAACTCGGCGGCGTTGTCAGCAGGAGCATGCTCAAGTTGATCAAAGCCAAGCCGGCGGTGGGATGGGTCCGGGCGGACCAGCTCGCAGATAAAGATGCGTCGGAAATAGTAAAGCTGCGTCGCCGAATCGACGAACTCGAATCGGAACTGAGGCAGTTAAGCACCACCGCGCCCAAGGGGACAGAGGGTCTGGCTCAGGGCGAGGATGAGTATGAGCTGAAATACACTTACACCGAGTATAATGGCGATAAGACAAGGGAAATGTCGGTCGCGATCTTACGGACATGGAACGCCATCTTCGCAGTCATAGCGCCTCACATGATGGATGAGGCATCAGAGGGCGATTTGTCGGAGCATTTGGATTCGTTCTTCGGCCGCCAAGTAGCCAAACGCCTGAAGTGCGACGAACCAGGCCTCCGGTATGGCTACTTTTCTCTGGATGACGAGGATTTCCAGACCATCAAAGTGCAATTCAAGGCTCTGGGCCTCATTACACAGAGCGTGAAGAAAAGAAAGCTCGACGATGAAGAAACCTATTGGACACTTACCCCATATGGCGAACAAGTCATGATTCGATTGCGGGCCGTGAAGCGACAAACGTAGAATCGAAGCCCGTGAAGCCGGGCGCACTTAGATGACGCGAATACAAGATACACCCAACGAAATGGGAATCTGCAAAATCTGAGATTATCCTTCTGCATACTGCACCTCAGCCAGCGCCACCACGTCATCGCGAAAATACCTGCTCAGATCCTGTGCGGTCCGCAAATCTACTTTTCTGCCCAACATCCCGGACAGCTCGATTTCCATTCCCGCCACGTCGAAAAGAGTGGGTATGTGTTGGGGGGCAAATTCCACGAGGAAGTCGATATCGCTCTCCGGGCCGAAGTCTTCCCGCAGGCATGACCCGTACAAGGCCAACTTCCTGATGTGGTGCTTGCGACAGAATTCTGCAATAAGGTCTTTGGGTATCTTCGGACGCTCAGGTAGCATGAAATCCGTCCTCCGACCGGTAGGCTGAACTCTCGGCTATCCCCATGATGGCAAAGAGAGCCGAATTCCAGGAACTCCTCACTCGGTTCGCAAATGACACCAAACCCGGGCTTGGTGTCCCCAGAATCCAGAATGCGCTCGTGATGCGGAAAGGCGCTCGTCCGTCACGTGCCGTGGGTAATCGCGATCTTCTCGAACATCATCGCCATGCCAGCGGCAATACGGTACAGAGAATCCATGTTGAGATTGTCTCCAGCACTGTCGTCGAAAAACACATTGAGCGCGGATTCCAGGTCGTCTTCCGGCTTCCAGTAACAGATGAGCATGGGTATTTTAGGCAGCGGATGCAATACCACTGCGATGTCCGAGTCAAAAGCATTGGGCGCGCGCTTGGCGCTGAAAATCTGGATCATGGTTTCAAACAGATCCGTGTGGATGTCCGCGACCCGTTTGAGCGGTTTTTCACACCTCTGCCCGAAAAGTGGACCCCACGAAGCGCCGTCCTTCAATTCTCGCAGGGGAACCCAGTTTCCTGAAGCCGGCTTTCCCGCACAGGATATGACGTAATTGAGAATGGGCACACTGATCCATCCATGCACATGACACGCAGAGGTCACATTCCCCTGAGAATCGACATGGAAGTCCTTTCCCAGCACTCTAATCGTAAGCTTGTCGCGTGAAAAGGTTCCGCCTATCCGCTCTGCGGCAGCAGCGAGGTCCAGGCGTTGCACTTGACTTCCCAAATCCGCGAGTAATTGTCGTTCCTCGCGGTCCAGGGTCCGGGAATCGTCGTTTTGGACGGTGAGCGTCTGTACCGCGACTCTATCTACATGAGGGCAATCGCCCAGGCGCTTGTCGCCTTTGAATACTGCAGCCGCAAAAGCCAAGCACGTGGGAACCCGACAGTCCCTGCAATTGGTCCGCGGCAGGACCTTGAAGATTTCCATAGCGTTCTTAAGCTGATGCATTCGTGCACTCCCTCGGTCTCCGGCAATCCGATCTCACGGAAATTTCGGTGAAATCGGTCTCCCCTCGTCATGTAGGATAACTCAGCGTGCGTGGGTCAGTCAATGCGACCATCGGTGCGAGTGATAGTGATTCGCTTGTGCACGTATTACTTGGTGCAGGCTGAAGCTGGAGATCTCTTCGCTCCGAACCGCGAGCCGGGCTGCGCTTCGGAGGCGTTGCGGCTGCCCGGTAGTACTACCTGGATGCGCGCACAAGAGGATAGGCTCCCGCGGCCGATCAGCAGCGGTTTCTCCCGACATCTAACCAACAGCACCTGAAACTTTCTTGGAAGTCCAATGTCCTCAGATCAGGAGGTAGTGTTAATGCCGTTTAAATCTACGGTCTTGGGACTCATAATCGTCACGCTCCCCATGGAGGTTTACGACGATGAGAATGGTAAGTAAGGCATTGATGATGGCGTTCGTAGTTTGCACGTTCGTTGCAGCCCAAGCTTCTGCGGCTGGCGGCAATGTTGCAGGCACTTCCCCACAACCCAAGGTGTCCCACAGTACGGCAATGCCGTCTCAAGGAGCAGGGAAGACCACTCCTGGAATGGCAAACGGGCCTGCAGCCAGTGCGGCAAAGCCGGAGTGGTTGCTCCATCCCACCGTGTATCAGCGAGCCAGCCAGCTGCTTGGTCGAACGGTAGTCGATCGTAACAGCCGGAAAGTCGGGACCATCAAGGACTTGATTTTCAACAAGGACGGACACATCGATTACGTGATCCTGGCACACGGCGGCCTGCTGGGGATGGACCAGAAGCTTGTGCCCATTCCTTGGGCTCAGGTTGCCTCAGAGGGCGCGTTGCGCGCGAAGGGGCACGTAGCCTTGAACGTTTCCAAGGAACAATTGGCGAATGCCCCCCGCTTTGCGAAAGCCAAGAGTTGGATTGTTTTGCATGAACCGGACGAGGCGACTGCCCAGTTCTTTCACAAGGTGCAGACGTACTTTGGTGGCACGGGAATGACCAAGACCGCAATGGGTAAAATGAGCGGGTCCACTCACAAGCCATAACCCACCCACAGTCTCAGAAAAAGACTTAGTCTCTTCGGGAGGCAGGGATTCGTAATTCCGCGCCTCCCGCTTCTCGTTCGACTCGCCTGTACCGGCTTGTGGGACGTGTGCAGAGGTGAGCCTTTGTCCTGTTACTTGAGCTCATCCATGAACGCCTGAACGGTTTCTCTGACCCTGTGAGGTGCACGAAAGACGGAATAGTGCGCCCAACGGTCCTCGTACGGGACAAACCGAGCAGCGGGCATGCGGTCGGCCGAGCGTTCCGCGAGCTTGATCCGAAGCCAGAGGTCGTTCTTGCAATGGAGGACCAGCGCGGGGCACAGGACCGAGGGCAGAAATGGATCCAGGTCCAGGTCGCTCTGAAACGCGTTCCGGTACAGCAGGTCGATCACGTCGTAGTCTCTGGCCTTTTGTCTGAGGAGCAGGCCTTCGTCGCCTTTGGGCTCCCAGGAAAACACCTCTTTCTGCACCTCATTCCAACCCTGATCGATCCGAAAGTCCAGGTCAAAACCGTTGTGCATCATGATTGACCACCCGAACATCATGCCCTGGTTCGGGTGTTGATCCCTGGGAAGATGATAGTAATCGCCCCCGGTGTCGCGCCATACCGGATCGCTTTGCATGGCCGCGGTCATGAGCGCGAAAATCCACCGGAGCACAGGATCCTTGCCAGGGCTTGTGCTCCCACCGATGGGCATGATCGCCTGCACGAACTCAGGATGAAGCACGGTCCACGCGTAACTCTGCATCGCACCCATGGAAACCCCGGTGGCAAGCTTCACCTGGTCCACATTCAACTCATCTCTCAGCAAACGATAATTGGCTTGCACACAGTCGAACATGTTGTACCGGGGGAACCTCATACCCAGCCCGTCGCTGGGTTTGCTCGCGCCCCACAGGCCGAGCGCATCGAGAAAGATCACGTAAAAACGGTTCGTATCGATGATCCTTCCCGGACCGACTACCGGCCACAGAGAAAAGAAGTTCCCTGCCTGTCCTTCGTACCAATAAGAGTAAGAGAGAGCTGAATCGCCCGCGTAGTACCGAGCTGACGAGCACCGCGTTGATGACGCGGCCTGAGCTATCCCATTTGGGGGTCCCCACTGCGATGTACGATGTACGGAGCGGTTCTGCACCAAGTGATTCAAGCGTGGTTCCGCCTTGGCCTCCGAACTCGTACGTGTCCGGCCGACCGATCTCGTACGTGCCTCCGATTTTGAAGTCAGGAACCGTGTAAAACTGCTTCTTTTCCGCCAGAGACGGCAAGCCGGATAATGCAGTAATCTCTTGAAACCTGCCCATGGAAACCTCCTTGTCCCGAAAGGGCTTGACAACCATGCAAAGGAAGACCGCTCAGGCAATCGGTTCCTTGGGGTCGTCGAAACGCAGTTCCAGGGTCGCCACGCCCTCCGCGATGCTTTTCTGGAGCACATACGGCTGCTTGTCGAACACCTTGAGCATCGGCGTATTCGACAGGAGCACATCCGCATGAATTCCCTTCAGCCCACGTTCTTTCGCGATCTCGATGAGGAGGTTGAGCAAGTACGTGCCGATCCCGGACCCATGATACTGCTCAGCCACCATGAATGCAGCCTCAGCGAACTCTCGGTTTGCCTCAATCACGTACCGGCCTTCCACGATGATGCGACGGTTCTCACGGGGCCCCACAGTCACCACTATGGAAAGGCCCTTGTCTTCCGCAAGACTCACGTACTCCCGTATGTTCTCGTGCGGCATGGCTCGCCGAGGGCTGAAATACCGGAAATAGACCGAACCCTCCGAGAGATGGTAAAACAGGTCTCGAATCATGGACTCATCTGTCGGCCTGATTACTCTCACATGGGCCTGCAAGCCGCCTTTGAATTCTTTGTCCGTTCGGATCCGCTCACGCAGGGCATGAGACGCGGTGCAAAAGTAGTACTGATTGGCATAGGCATATCCCATGTCTCTCGCGTCTTTCATGAGCGATTCGCGATGATCGGGATGCGCGATCTCGATGAGCGCCATGGCTCGCTCCCGTATCGATCGACCGCCCAGGTACGCGGCGCCGTATTCGGTGACAATGTAGTTCACCTCTCCACGGTTCATGATCACCGAGGATTTGCGTCCGAATGCCGGCACAATCGTAGACCGGCCGCTCCGTGGCGCGGTAGAACGCAGGCAGATGATCGACCGGCCACCGCGGGAAAGTCCCGCACCGATCATGAAATCGTTGTCACCTCCTGATCCCTCGAAGGCCGTCCACGTGGGCATTCCTTGCCGAACCTGACCCCGGAGATCTACCTGCACGGCCAGATTCACCGCGACCATCTTTTCATTGGACCCGATGAACGTGGGATACAGCAATACGTCCGAGGGGTAGAATTCCACCAGCTTGTTTTCCTTGATAAAGTTGTACGCTCTTTCAGTTCCCACGCAGCACGTGGCCAGAGATCGGCCCGTGTAGATTTTCTTGGTGCTGTTATCGATGACTCCGGATTCGATAAGATCGCACAGAGGGTCGGTGAAGATTTCCGTATGTACCCCAAGATGACGACGATCTTTCAGATGATCCATGAGGATACGCGAGGTCGCGGCAAACCCGAAATGAAGCACTGCCCCGTCTTCAATCAACTCGCAGCAGTATCGGGTGATAGCCATTTCCTCATCACCGAGTCTCTCAGACGGGATCTCATACAACGGATGAGGGCCATCCACGAGGTACGTGATTTTCTCCGCGGGAATGAGAGTATCCCCTTGGGTTCTCGGCATAAAGGGGTTCACCTGTGCGATCACCATACCGCGCATTCCACCGCGGAGCGAGCCACGTCTACGGATATGCCCAGGCTGAAGAAACCTTGGGCATCCGGCTCCGAGACCTGCACGATGGTTACGTCAATAGGAATACGCCGTGCTATCAGGAAGTTAGGGATCTGGGAGTGAAAGAGCGGTACATAATTTCCCTCTGACGGCATGTCCGCGTGCCCAGTAAGTCCTCCCAGGTGAAACGTCTTGAGCCTGAACCGATCATGGCCCTTTGCAGACAACGCCAGTGCATCGGTGCCGCGTATGAACTGCACCATTTCCACATCTTCGAGGTACGAATTTGCCAATGCATGGATTACTTCCGTGGGTTCACAACACATGCTCCCCAGATATATGCGGTCTCCATTCTTTACTTTGGCCGCGGCTTCCTCGGCAGAAATCAGTTTGGTAGCATACTTTTGTTTCCAATTGTCCATTCCGTCGCTCCGATTATCAAAGTTTCCCTCAGGTAGTTTGTCCGCGGAGAATCGGGGATTGCCGCGCGAAAGTCAATGCTTTTCCGTGCCAGAGCGAGGGAAGAGATTTCTCCATGCCATTCGTAGGGATCACATGCACGGTGTAATCGTGATTCCCCGATGTGGTCTGATCTTAATGAAAGCGTACGCTATCGGCCACGCGGCGGGCCGCAGCGCCTGAACGCGCACCGAAGGACTTTGACTATTGGGGTGCAACCTGATAATGATACCCGGAAAAATAAGGTTTCCTTCTCGGTCGAAAAGCAATGCTCGTTGCGGATGTTCTCACTATAAGTCTTCGCCAGATCTACAGAAACCGGAGACGCTACCGCGGGGCTATCCTCGGCACTGCGTTGGGCATAGCCGGGCTGATCACGGTCGTGTCAATGGGTGATTCTGTAGAAGGTCTGCTCGGAAGGAATCTCGAGATCCTCGGCAGCGCGACCATTGTCAAATGTCAGTGGGATTTCGGCAACACGCCCCGATGGCACCACGGTGAATTTTTCATGGCAGATGTGGAAGGTCTCCGGAAGATTCCCGGTGTCCTGTCCGCGTCGCCCGCGTTGTGGAAACGACGCGTCAAGATGTCGTATCGCAGGAAGAATTTTGTGGGCACGGTCTCGGGGATTGAGTCGAATTTTTTCGATACGCTCCATCTCCCGCTTGAAAAGGGGAGACAAATCCTTGATTCCGACGAAAAAGGCCACAAACACGTATGTGTAATCGGCCAGACGGTGGAAAAGGAATTGTTTGGCGCGGACAGGCACTCGATGGGGAAGAGTATTATCATTGAAGGCCTTCCTTTTAAGGTGGTAGGGGTGCTGGGCGGTGCGGAAGATTTGTCTTACATGGAGACCGCGTTCTTGCCTTTCAACGTGGTTCGTGCCCAGATCCCCGGTATGGAGAAGATTCGAGATATTTACGTGAGAGCCAAGGACTGGGATACGGTGCCGCTTCTCCACAAAAGGGCCAAGAAATTTCTGACCTCCAGACAGCCCGGATACGCAGCAGCCATGTCCGTAACCTATTTCGCGGACAGAATCGATGCCATCAGGACCGTGGTCTTTGTTTTCAAGTTCTTCCTTTTCGCCTCAATTGTAGTGACCCTCGTGTTAGGCGGTTTGGGGATTACGAACGTCATGCTCGCGGTGGTCAACGAGCGGACCACGGAAATCGGCTTGCGAAAAGCCGTAGGAGCGACGGAAAAGATGATCATGGGACAATTCCTTTGCGAGTCCCTCAGCGTGAGTCTTGTGGGGTCAGGACTAGGTATTTTCTGCGGCTTCTGGGCGGTGGAAGCCCTTCAGAAGCTTTTTGAGACAGAGGCGGGCGGTACGGTATTTATCGTGAGCATCTTGGTTTCGGTGCTCATCGGCATGATTCTTGGCGTGGCTTCCGGTTTGCTCCCGGCTGCACGCGCGGGCAGATTGAGCGCAGTGGAAGCGATGAAGTTCGAGTGAGCCTCAGGAGATTGTGGGGGAACTCAGGGTTTTCCGCGACAGGTATGCCTGCTCTGCGCGGAACCACACTCGGCTATGTCCGTATTTCTGCGGTTGGCCATTACGATTCTTCACATCAAAGCGAGGGCTGTCATGATCGTCGGAATTCCGAAAGAGATCAAGGAAGATGAGTCCAGAGTTGGCACCGTGCCGTCAGCGGTGCGTCAATTGGTCCAGCATGGGCATACCGTGCTGATCGAAAAAGGGGCGGGAGAAGGATCGCGTATTTCCGATGCCGAATTTCAGGCGGTAGGGGCAACGATAGTGCCTCACAGCGCGGATGTCTATGGACAGGCTCAGATGATCATGAAGGTGAAGGAGCCTCTCAAAGAGGAATATGCCTTACTTCGGGAGAATCAAATTCTCTATGCGTTTCTTCATCTCGCGCCCGCGCCGGAACTTACTGCAGCGCTGGTGGAGCGAAAAGTTATCGCGGTCAGCGTACGAAACGATCCAATTAGATGACGGTTCATTGCCGCTTCTTGTGCCCATGAGTGAGGTAGCAGGCCGTATGGCGGTTCAGGTCGGTGCGCACTTCCTGGAGAAACCCCAGGGCGGGAGAGGAGTTCTGCTGGGAGGAGTGCCTGGCGTCAAGCGGGGTCGCGTGACGATCATCGGCACGGGCACGGTCGGCCGCGCTGCCGCGAAAATGGCTATTGGCCTCGGAGCGGAGGTGTACGTCCTGGACTTAGATCAACGCCGGCTCAGCTACATGGACGATGTATACGGAAACCGCGTGAACACGATGTTCTCTAACCACGATCATGTCGCGGATTGTGTGGGGAGCTCACATCTCGTAATCGGTGCGGTACTCATCCCGGGTGGACGTGCGCCGCAACTCGTGACCACCGAGATGATTCGTTCCATGAAACCCGGGGCTGTCATCGTAGATGTGGCGGTCGATCAGGGCGGCTGCGTCGAAACCTCCAGACCTACTACGCACACGCATCCGACATTTCTCTTGCACGACGTGCTGCACTATTGCGTGCCCAATATGCCTGGAGCGGTCGCGCGTACTTCCACATTTCGCGTTGACCAGTATGACGCTTCCCTACGCCCTGAAATTGGCCGATCAGGGGATCGACAAAGCGGTAAGTGAGGATCTCCATCTTGCCAAAGGAATAAATGTGTACAAGGGCGCGGTGACCTACGACAACGTAGCCCGTGCGCTTGGCTATCCGTACACACCGCTCGCGGAAGTCTTGTCGTAACCGCTTTAAGAACGATACGAATGCTCAACAGCGGTTCAGTGTCACTCGACCGAGAGTTTGCCTCAGAGGTACCGATGGTCGAAAAGACCCCGCGCAGGGTGGTGGGCAGGTTATCTCGCGTCATACGCATTATGCCCAGCGTCCGGCCGAGTCGGCCTGCTTCTCCGATCGGCACGGAAGCCTATTGCTTCACGGGTTTCTTGAACTTGATTCCTTTTACGTCCTTTACGGTCGCGCCCCGCATGCTCACGCCAGTGAGCTTGGATCCGGAGAAATCAACCTTATCCAGAAACGCCCACGAGAAATTTGCGCCGGACAAGTCTGTCTTGACGAGCAGGGTTCCAGACATCTTGACCCCGTTGAGATCGGTCGAGGCAAATGTACTTCCCGAGAGATCCGCCTCATTGAGGACGACATTCTGCATAATTGCCGCTGAGAAATCTGCCCCCACCGCGGTTATCCCCGACATATCCGCATCGATGAGAGAGGCCTTGACAAGGTTGGCTTGACTCAAATTCGCGCCGATCGTCTTGGATTTCTGGAGGATCGCCTCTTCCAGCACTGCGCCAACCAGATTCGCGCCTGAGAGATCAGCTTTTTCCATGACCGCGGTCCGGCCGTCGATCTTTTGCATCTGAGCCTCTACCAGAATTGCTTCAGTCAAGTTGGTCCGCACGAGGGCCGCACCGGCCATCTCGGCTCGGGTAAGATTTACCCCCACTGCGGCAGTCCTGGTGAGTGTCGCCTGTTCGAATTTTGCACCTGAGAAATCCGCGGCTGTCATATCCGCGTCCGTGAAGTCCGCGCCTGAACAATCGGCATTCCGGGCCACAGACCTGATGAGTTTTGCGCCATCGAGTTTCGCATTGATCAGGCGTACGTTTCTTGAGTTTGGCTTCGGTCAGGTTGGCCCCTGACAGGTCTGCGCCGGTGAGATCCGCACCGGAGAGATCCGCACCTTGGAGATTGGCCTGCATGAGTTTTGCGCCAGTGAGGTTGGTCCCAATGAGCCGCGCGCCGGTAAGATCCGCTCGTTCCAAGTTCGCTGCGGACAAGTCCGACCGTTCCATCTTGATATTAACCAGGATCGCCCACGAAAGATCGCACTTGGAAAGGTTGTTGCCACTCAGTTGACCCTTGGAAATATCCGATGACTGCATTCGTGCTTCGGATAGATTGGCCCGGGTGAAGTTCGCCTTACCCAAGCGTGTTCCGGCAATGTGAGCCCCGGTCAAGTTCGCGGCGGTCAGGTTCGTCGCGTCGAATACGGCTTTGGTAAGGTCCGCGTAAGAAAGGTCGGCTTCGGTGAAATCGGTCTCTGCGAGATCAGTACCGGCTTAAATTTGCTTTTTTGCACGTGGTCCTGGAAAAGTTGGCTTTGGGCATCAAACTTCCTTCCAGGTTGGCGCCGGAGAGGTCCGAACCGGTCATGTCAGCTTCGGTAAGGTCGATCCCAGACAGGTCGGATTCTTTGAAATCCGCTCCATAGATTCTCACCTTCGCCGCTTTCTTGAGGCGCAGCCTGGACAGCACAAAACCCGAAAGGGACGCATCCGTTCCTGAAAGCGCGAGCGCCTGAACGTACTCCTTGAACGTGCCACCGCGCCCTGAGAAGAGCACTTCACCTGTCTTTTTATGTTTGATCTCGAATTTCGGCAAGATGCACCCTCTCCTCCTCGCTGAATTGGGGGAGAATCATACCATAAGGCTTAGCCAAACTTACAAGCTATTGTGAAAACCGTTCGTCCAATAGCCAAACCGTAGAGGAATCACGACACAAGAAAATCAAGGGGGTCATGCGCTGGAGGCCCTCCTTTACCGATGGACCGTTGCAATCGATCAGCACATCAGGAAGATTCCGTGCAGTTTCACTTGCGTCAAGGGAGTCCGGGTCCCCTCCCCTGTGAAGGATCTGCGATTCCCTGGACGGCTCCGCTACTTGGTGGGTGGTTTCTGTCTTGTACTCAACGCCAGGGAGAATGGCCGTGTCAACGCATCATCCCGCGGCAGGGTATTACCGGAAACGCCTCGCTTTGATGCAGGCTTTCGGTCTCTTGATCCTGAACCGATTTCTCGGGTACCATGCGCGGCTGACCAAACACGGGTTAGTTCAATTCGTCGATAGCCTTTTGGGCCTCCACAAAGGCCTTGGTGATCTGCGTGTCGCTCAAGCGGGACCTCTCCCACAGCTCGAGCGCAGTAATGAAATCCGCATCGATCAGCTTTTGAAACACCATTTCGAGCTGTTTGTCCGTGAGGTCGTACTTCCGCATCAAGGCTGGATCGTCCATTCCAGACCGCATATCTTTCACAAAATCTTTTGCTTTGACCTTTCTTATTGCGGTACTCCGTTCCCTCGATCATTCACGCGCGGCGTTCAACGGGACGCGTGCTAAATGGTGAGGCGTAAGTGCGACCCTAGGTATGTAGGCCTGCAATGCCTGAACCCAAGACTAAGGAATTATGGCACATATGCGTGCAAGGTTCAAGTACGAACCGCATGTGTCTATGCGGCAAAACGCGTCTGCCCAGAGAAGCGCAGGTCCCAGGCTTGGGTTTCTCCGACGACTTCTCTTTTTCATGCAGCCTTTTGGTCAATGGATGCTTGACCGCTCTCAAACGCAATCGCCATTCTCAATGCGTTTCAGCTCAATCCAAGAAATCGACACAGCTTCCCCAGTTCCCCGCGGCCAGTGTCGGATATGCTGGTGATCTCAAAGGCAGCCGCGTACGGTTCTGCGTCACCTGCCTTCTCAATCCGTCGACATACCGCGTCAAAGGTAAAGGGGTATACATCGGCGAATTCGTCTGCCTGAATGAGCAGGCTCTTGCGGTCGCCGACCTTGGCGCTGAGTCCGACCACCAAAAGCCCGGTTTCCGAAATGTCGAGAATATGGCCTTCCCCCGTTATATCATCCAGGTCATACACGGGAAGTTTGAACATCACATAGCTGCGCGCGGCGTCGCGCAAGCTGCTCGCTGTGCTGCTTGTCGTGGCTGCAGCCGGTGCAGAGCGGCCTGCCAGTTCGATATCGAGCAGCGCCCCCGCGTTCACCAGTTTCTGTAAAATGCCCTGTAGGCCGTTTGCGGTAAGGTGATATTTATCCATAAGCTGAGCGTTGGTCAAACCGGATCGGAGGTCTGCCACAATTTCCTTTGCGCTGATCTTTCGCTTGGTTGACATGATGGGCTCCCTCCAGTCTGAACCGTTTTATCTCGATTCATGCCGAGATGCGCACACGAGAATCATGTGCGGCAACTCCGGGGTTGATCCGATGGTCTGCAGCGAGTGAGTCGGTTTTGCCGCAGTGCGTCAATATTGCTTGGAATCGGCTCCTTCTATTTCCACACGATTGCGCCCCAGCTTCTTGGCCCTATACAGCGCCTCGTCCGATGCACGGATCAGCGCGTCCGTGTTCGGATCGAGAGCCGGATCGAACGCGGACACACCGAAACTCATGGTCACATGAAAAATCCCCTCTGTGGTGTGAGAGTCGGCCTGATCAAACAGACCACGCAGCCGTTCAGCCAGATGCCCTGCCGCTTCCCTGTCACAGCCGGGCAGCACGATGAGGAATTCTTCTCCGCCGTATCGGCCCACAGAATCGTAGGGGCGAACCGCTGCTACCAAGCGCTGCGCGATATCACGGAGCACCGCGTCACCTGCGAGGTGACCATGCTCGTCGTTGACACGCTTGAAATTGTCGACATCAGCGATGGCCACTGAGAGCCGAGAGTGTTCCCGTTTCGCCCTGATCAGTTCTTTCCTTAGTATCTCGAATATCGCGCCGCGATTCCAGATCCGGGTGAGCGGATCATGCGTCGCGCGGAACTCCGAAATCTTCAGCGCCTCGAGCAAGTCTTCCTGTAATTGCACCACCCGGGTGCCTGCGCGAACCCGCACTTTCAGTTCTTGGGGATCAAAGGGCTTCACGATATAGTCGTCCGCACCGGCTTCCAAACCGCTTACAGTGTCTTCAGCGGAGCCCCTGGCAGTCAAGAGCATGATGTAGATGTATGGTCGCTCCTCTACCTTACGAATCTCTTGGCACAGCCTCAGACCGTCCATACCCGGCATCATCCAGTCAAGGATAACCAGCCTCGGCGGGTCATCGTCCTTGAGGATCTCCCACGCTTCTACCCCATCAGAACAAGAGACTACCTCGTATCCCCATTTCTTGAGCTGAAGGATGAGGAGTTTGCGGCTCACGGGATGGTCTTCTGCTACGAGTATTCTCATGAATTCCTATGGTAGTCCCGCACGATTCCGGAATCAAACCCGAGTGCCCACTTTATATTACCACAAGTCAACCGTGAGATGCGGGAGAGATCAGGCTCTCGCATCACTCAAAAACGATATCTCTGGTTTTCGCTCCTCTCCACTGTTCTCCCGACTTACCATTATCATGCTTTACACGAGATATATTTGTTAATTTATTGAATTTACGGTTTATTGTCTTGACTTATATCGCAAGTCGTGGCAGCGTCACCCTGCTCGCGAGGGCGAGCGCAGACCACCAACGGCCCTCTGCTGCGTACCAAGACCGAACAGGTTCCCCCTTGTGGTCGAGTCGCCACAGCATGGCTCACCACGCCTCACACGGGGCACAACATTGGAGGAAGTGCAATGGAACAAAACAATCCTCAGCCTACTCAAGCTGGCGCTGCAGCCCCTGACAGTCGGCTCCGCGCCGTCCAGGACCAGATCCAAAGTTACTACAGTAACTGCGCGATGCTTTCCACCACACCGCTTGACATCTCGATCTATTTCGGCAGGTTGATCCCGATCAATAATGAAAAAGGCGAGCAGGGGCTGGCGGAATACTACGAAAAACAAATTACAATGACCATTGATCAGGCCAAGAAGATTGGCAGTGCCCTGATGCAGACGGTCCAGGTAATGGAAGCGCGCAGGGAGCAGCCCCCGCAGCAAGTGCGGCAGCAGCCGAGCATGGCTCCTGTGCGGCCCGCGCCTCAGCCCGCGGGACAGAAACTGAATGCTGCCCTCATCATGGACGATGCCGACCTGGAACTCGAAATACCCCTTGGAGACCTGCAGGAAACCAGATTACCCACGGTTTCCGCGAGTGCCCGATCGATGAGACCTCAGGTCCCGGCCCAGGCAGCGAGCGCCCCGGAAACGCCAGGCAAGATTGAAGTCTGACCCGTTTGACGAGTGAAGGCATCCTCACGAGGGATGCGACTCCGAAGAATGTGTGACACGGATACCGATTCGCTTTTGCATGTTTCACTTGGTGCAGGCTGCAGACTGGGGGTCTCATGCCGGACGGACGACGCAACGCCGCCCCATCGCTTCGCTCATGAGCCCCCCAGCCCTCAGGTCTTACTCGTTTGCACGCGAATCGCGTGTGGTGAGCGTCGAGGATGAGGCTGATTCTTGAAAGCGTTTCAGCATCGCTCGACCATACGGCCATAGTATCCTCTTGGCCTATTTGCACGTGAAGCCATGGGCCGCATGTGTACACCTGTCATGACGAGGGTGTTCGGCTATTCTCCGGATTTTTCCGGGTTATCTCGTCAGATGGCTTCTGGACCGTCCGCAGGGTCCTTGGATCGATGTATGGAGCAATCTCAGGCGAGCTGTCGAAAAGACCGCAGACCCGCGCCAAATGGTGTCCCGAGGCTGACATCCACCGTGCGGCGCGATAGGATCTGCGGGATCCGAGGCATGGGGCTGTCACGAAATGGCTTTACCAAGTGAGCGAATACCCATGGGTACCTATTCGTGCATCGCACATACACGGCAATACGATCTCATCGCAATTCCGTGACAGGCCCTTTATGATCTCTCGATTGTGCCTTCGTTTCCGGCACTCTCGGAGATGTTGGTACAAAACCGATTCCCTCCATGGAAGACTCTCGGGATGGCGGAAAGGGAGACCGCTCAGGCCTATCCTTTGTCCGTTGCTCTTCAAGCTCCCGTTATAACTCAAAGCCTGCCGCACGAAAATTTCCGTTCGCAGGGACGTTCAAGACAAGAGCGAATTCCTCTGACAATGGCTCCTCATCCGCGCTCGAATGGGTCCAACGACTGCCAGGTGCCGACTTCGAAGCACACTCCGGCTCGCCAAAGCGCGGGGCTCGCTGCACAAGGAGCATCCTGCCTGCCTTGGTACGTGAAACTCGTATGAGGAGAGAGCACCGCGTGCTCGTTGACGGGTTATTCCCCTGTCCGTCCCTCCCTGGAAGGAAAGGGACAGGCAGGGGGTTGAAGGTACTTGTTCCACGATTAAGGGGGAAAGACTTTGTTTTCCGTGCTCCTGCAGGAGCGCTTCTTGCCGTCAGTTTGCCCGAAGAGGCACACCGCGGAGTGCCCTTCTCGGGTCCTGTGTCACAGCCCTGTCCACAGGGAATGGCGCCGAAAGTCTGTGGACGCTTCTTTCCCGTAAGGTGGATTGAGGATGAAGTAAGCCTCCATCCGGGGTTTATGGCATGCCTTCACAAACCGGTTGGCATCACGCACTGTGCGAAAACCGTGATATAGCCCGACAGCCTGACACATACGCAGACCGGGGGCGGTTATGCCGGGTTGCGTCTCAACAGCTATCGTGAGGGAGGGAGAATCGGCTTGAATTCTCCACTCGTGACGTAATCTGCCTGTTGTGAGGGCTGTATGTCTCGCCTCCTTGGTGTGCAGCCTTCTTTCCGGTTGTTATCGCCTTGTACCTTTCGGACCGTGTTGATCGCAACCTGGTGTGAGCCTTTGTTTCATGGGAACAAGGAACCTATCATCCTTGAGTCCGTTGTTCTTGTGCCCGGAGAGAAGCAGGTACGCCACTCTCCGGGGATGAGATCATACGATTATCTTCTCGGCCAACGACCCCAGAAGACATTGCCGTTCGCGTCATGGGGCTCGGTCACGATGATCGGAATGGTGTCCGTGTCGGTCAACGGGCCCACGTAGTCAGGCGGGTTATGCCCGAGATCGTTGGTATACATCACCAGGGTGTCACCACCGATGAAAGTGGGGGACGTCGAGACGTAAGTCAGGTTTCTCAACGCGTGGTTCAGGTCATCGAGGGGACCTTGGAGAGTCACGTGGTTGCTATTGTTGTCGTCCACATGCACGGAGTGAGACCAGCCGTGGGCAACTCGCAGAATACCATCGCCTACGCTCAACGTGGTCCTCACGTCAGTATCGTGAGGCATACGAGGATGCGGTGCCTTGGCCTCCGCGTCATCGTGGACGCCTAGGGTACTGGGCGTGGCCAAGTCCCCTGTGTCCGTCAAAGACGAGCGTTCCCTGAGCCGCATCCAGGGTCAGAGCGCTCCCGGGATTGTGCCTCCCGATGGGGTCCCTCCCGTAGAGATTCACCGGCGCTTGGTTCCACCATCCGTCGTCAGCGTCGAAATGATACGGGAACCGCAAGGGGATGGTGTCCGTATCGATCCGGGGTCCTACATAGTCCGGAGGATTGTGGCCCAAGTCATTGGTCGTGATGGTAATGCTCGGTGGCACAGGGGGAGCTCCATCCGGAACAGGCTGCGCTCGGAATTTCGCATTGTCCAGGGCACGGTTGATGTGCTCCAGATCTCCGGTGAAGATCATTGACTGGTTTTCATGCCCGTCACCCTGGGTAAAGGTCAGACCGTAAGTGTGGGACAGGGTAAGGTCTCCACCTGCCGCAGAAAATGTCACGGTGAGGTTCGCGTCACCTGGCGTTCTTGGGGTTGGCGCGTGGGTTTCCGCGTCATCAGCCACGCTCAGAGTATTGAACCCACGGAGCACCACGGTTCCGTCATGGCCCAACCAGATGGGTGAGGGATCCGCGGGGATGGGCAATCCGTTGATCTGATTTATGGGCGTCTGGTTCCACCACGGGGTAAGCACGGGAATGGTGGTGGTATCTATCTGCAGAGTATCCGTGTCGGTCATGGCGTGCGCAGGATCCTGCACAGGGTTGTTGTCCTTGTCGTGATCATTGCTACCCCTGGTCGTTGGTCATAATGGTCAGACTGGCAGGCCCTTGTCCGCTGGTGACCGCCGACACGCGGAACGTCATGCCGTCCATCGCCGCATTTATGCTGTCGATCGGCCCGGTCAAAGTCAGTCCGCCGTCAGTGTTGTCGCCCACAGGGTTGAGCGTGACGCCCACAGGATTGGTGTCTACCAACCTGAGGTCACCGCCCACAGGAAGCAAGGTCACCACCACATCGTTGGTGGCCAGATCCGCGTCAGGGTCCCACACGGTGATTTGGGTGGCCCCGGTGAAGACCAGTTCACCGTTCCCGTCGGTGGTAGGAGGAACCGCGGGGTTAGTGGCCCGGATATCGATCCCGTTGAATCGGTTGTGAGGCCGCTCGTTCCACCAGGCATCTCCGCCTGCATTAGGATAGGTCACGTCCACGGCAATGGAGACCCGTTCCGTGTCGGTCCTGGGTGTTCCGACCAATAAGGGGTTGGAGCTCGCGTTGTGGCCCTGGTCATCGGCAATGATGGTCAGGCCTTCCGAGTCCATGTATCGACCGCGATGGGAGCGATACAGCAGGCCGTCCATGGCGGTGTTAATGTCAGCCCATGGGCCGGTCATGACGATCTCAGAAGTGCCATCGCCTGTCGGGTGGACGGTCCCTGGCACGACCGGGCCAAGCCATATGTCGTTTCCGTTATCGGCCGTGAGTGTTACCTGTATGTCATCACCGGCTGCGTCCGGGTCGGGGACGGTGAGTGCGTTGTTGTTCGCTGCGCTAAACACCAGTGTGCCGGTCAAGGGGTCCACCATCTGAGAATTGCTCAGGAAGTCCGAGGACCCGTCGATCTGGTCTACAGGAGGCCTATTGAATGGGTCTATGTTCAGCGTGTACACACCGTCGGCCTGCTGCTCGCCCCAACTATACATACTGGGCACGAATCCCAGGTCGTTGACCACCACGACTTCAGGTCCCGCGTTCAGAGGATTCCAATTGGCATCCACCGACATCGCGAGGGTGTTTCCCCCATCGGTATTCAGCTGTATGCCCTGAGGGCCGAAGTTCCCGGCTCCGTCACCGAGAAAATACATGATCGGGCCGAACTGATTTCCGAACACGAGATCCGAGTTGCCGTCCCCGTTCATATCCGCGAACTGGATGCTGGAGGGCCAAGCGGTATCACCTACTGGCACTCCGGCGGCTGCAAACGACCCCCCACCTCCGTTCAGGTACACTTCGGCTGTCTGGCCGTTCGCGTTGCCTTGGATAATATCAGGGTTGGTGTCTCCATCCACGTCGGTTACCAGGAGCGACTTGGTGTGGTACGTGTCGCCAACTACCCCAACACTGTGAATCGTCGGGTCAACGGTCCCGTCGTTGTTACCGTGATGCCAGACGATCTGGCCGCCATCCACTCCCAGGACCACGTCGTTGCCGGCCACGCCATCAACGTTCGCTACTGCCACCGCAGTCATATGGGGTTGGACGCCCGCGGAGATGGGAACTCCTGCGCTATTCAGATAGTTGGGACCTCCAGCCTGATGAGGATACACCACGCCGCCAGTGCCGGAGGTGTTCACCTCAACCACGTCCCGTCCATCGGGATTACCCAGGTCAGCCACCACCAGCCCCGTGGTCTGGTAGTTGTTGGCTGCGATGCCGATCGGGTGGACGGCGCTCCAGGCTCCCGCATTATTTTCCACCCATTCGTTCCTGCCGTTGCGCCCGATGATAAGGTCGTCAATGCCGAGCAAGACATTGACCGGTTGTATCGGGCCCAAAGCGATACTCTTCACATTGTAGCCGGCTGTTCCCGCCACCAGGGTAGCCCCGCCGGGGAATTGCCCCGTCCCATCATTGATCATGCTGTACACGCCTGCATTGGTACCAATAACGATATCCGGGATCCCGTCATTGTTGATGTTACCGAATGCCGCGCATTGCACGGTGGCCGGTACCGCGGCGGCTAGTAGAGGGGTCCCCGTTTCAGGGAAACCCTGGGAACTGACAGTATAGTCAATCAGCACAGGGCCGGTCACTACCGGGTCAGGGGTGGCCTGGAATCTGAAGAGGTGCTGGTAAGCTCCAGCAGAAGGCTCGGTCGTGTCTCCCGTAAGCGTCACTGTGCCTTCCGGCGGATCGACCGGCACGGTAAAGGTCACCAGGGTGGGATCAGGCTGGTCGGCATCGGTCGCTGTGAGTACCAGATTGTTGTACCGACCGTTGGCGGCCTTGTTCACGTGGTGATCCGTGTCGCCGGGTACCGGTGAGGCCAGATGGATCTGGTATGACGAAAGCGCGTGGGCATTAATCATATCCGGCTTGTCGTCAGCGGCGCTCTTTACCTCAAGGGTCCAGTTCGCACCGGGAACAGTGCCGGTCACGTCGTCGCTGGCCCATACTTTCGCACCGGTCGCATTGGCTACCTTGTGCACCAGGTTCTCGCCATCCGCTCCCTTTGCCACGTCACAGCCGTAAAAATCGATACGCGCGTCAGAGGTCAAACTCTGAGCCAAAAGCTTGAAATCACCCTGGTGCGCGTTCACCTCTTTTGCAGTGATATCATCCGCACCGATCTTCAAATGGCCTTCCGTTCCCGGAGCCACTATCGCCAGGTGCTCGATCTTCTTGCCTACTGCGTCGGTCAGGTGATGGAGTTTTGTCGAGATGCTATTCAGATTCTCGTGCGCGGGGTCAAAGAGCACTGCGTGCGCGCCCTTGTTCACCGCGTGTGCAATTGCGTCAAAATTTTCCGCGTCTTTCGAAACGAGCACAATATCCAGCTTCTGTTCGCTGAATACCTTGGACAGCGCATCGTGTTGTGCAGCCGGGTCTGTCGCGGCGTGGGCCGCCTCTGCGGGCGCGGCATGAGCAAGCGGACCCGTGTGCGCGTCCCCAAAGGCAGAATGCACAGGCATAATCTTTTCCGCAGCCAGAGAGTGCCGGCCACCATCAGCGTGCCAGGAATCTGCTGCAGAGCTCGCGTACATATCCGCATGGCGGCCACCGAAGAAATTATCCTGCGGAATCTGGTCAATTGCCGCGTCCATAACAATACGCTCTTCCAGAGCTTCGAGAATCATGCGGCGGCTACAAATTCTGGGTCTGTTCCAAAAACGGAGGTCCATCGTTTTCTCCTTGTGCTTTCAAAAAGACTTTTTCCTCAGGATTCCTCGTGCCGCGTCGATCGACCGAGGGCCGTGGTTCGACAGCCGATCGTGGTCTTCGCGGGCCACGTTCCGAAGAGAGTGGCGGGACGTCCTGCTGATATCGTTGGTTTTCATTGATTCGTCGCCTCGCATGGCCTATCCTCCGCTTCTGGTAAGGGAAACCGCCTGCAATTGTCGGTTTCCCTGCCAAGAGGCGTCATAGCGGTGAAGGAATTGCCACGGCAACGTTGCCGCCAATCGCATATGCTCTGCGGTTTAAGTCAACATCGAACTTTTCGCTCATCTCGAGCACGGGGGTATTCCGGGTGGAATTCATAGACCCTTCCGCGTGAGCGGTGACATTGTTGATCAGACCGAATGCGCCAATGGTAATCGTGTCCGAGACTTTCTTGCCGTAATACACGGATGCCTCGATAAAAGATGCCCATTTTGAATTGACCAACATGTGATCGTGAATCCACGGGAGCTGCTGCTCAGTGACACCGCCTGGCCCGAAGGTCATCTCGTACTTGATGGTGGACGGCATCCACGGCGATCCTACAATTCTGAAAAGGATCCCGCTGTCGCAGCCTGCAAGGGCAAATTCCGCGCCGCCGTAGGGTTGATAACAATTGATAGTGAGATCACCTTGGTCTCCGGTGCTGGAGAGAAGCGACACCACGGGCGGATGAGACATGAACACGTAGAAAGTGTCCCATCGGAAGCCACCGATCGCAGAAACCCCGCACGCCAGATTGATCGCGGCAGAAGCGTCCACCACGTCCCACTGGTATCTGGTCGTGCCAAAGGTCCGCTGTCCGCGCGGCCCCTCACTCAAAGGCGTGATGGTGTCCACCTTTGTCGTGGACGGGAACAGGTGACGATATTCAATGCGACCGGACACGCAGTCTGAAAGCTCCATCCTGCCGGAAATGCCTGCCCAGACTCCGTTCAGCTTGAAATTGATCTTCTGTCCTGTCATGAAGAAATTGGGCGTTCCCTGGGTCGAGAACTTAATTCCACCAATATCGTCGCTCAATTGCCAACCTACCAAGCCACCCACCGAAGCGCGCCGCGTAGGCCCGCACGGCATAGGCATGCAAGGATTCATGGGTCCGCATCCCGGGGGTGGGCATGGAGGCGGAGGACAACACGACGGGTTAAAAGGCTGCATCGGTCCCTGCGGACCCATAACCGGCATCGGGACGCCAGTCTGCGGCATTGCCGATACCGGCGGTGGCCCTGGCGCCCAGTTCTGAGAAAATACCGCCGACGCGCCCAGGCAAAAGACCAGGGCCAAGATCGTAAGGAATACAACTCGTTTCATATTGTCCTCCACGGCTTGTTAAAGCGCGCTTGCCAAAAAAGAAGAAGCGAGCCTAACCATTTCATTCAAGTATGTTGCACGTCTTTCTTATACCATAATGACCTGTAAATTTCAAGTGACTTCTTTGAATTTGGCATAACTAATTATTATTCGTTGATATCTAGTGTATGCCATACAAACAGCAGCCGAAGAACCAACGAGCGGGAACCGGCAACCGTGAATACGGCACCGCACACATCATGCTGTTTTGACTATGTATATTCTCTTCCAGCCGCGTGACAGCGGCCGGTCAACGCGCACGGCATGCGGTAATGTCATAACTCGAAGCACCATGTCTGACGCGCGTGGCAAAAAGGATTGTCCGGAACGGACTCCTGCCTCATGAATGGCTTTCCCGCTCGTGCACATCGAATCGCGTAGAGTAAGGGTTGTCGAAAGAAAGGTCCGATGCCTCACGCGGGGGCGGCTGGTCCTGTTCACTTTGCGCAACGCAAGGCCGCTGAATCTTGGTTCACGGGGTCTCCCGCTGCCTACCAAAGAGGCGAACCACCCGATGGGCACTCCTGGCCTGGGCTATGTGGTGCACACCATGGAAAATCGCCGCTTCAGTGCGTCACTTCATGGCCGGGATTTCTTCACCAACCTCGCTTGTATCATTGCGTTTTCTCCTCACTTGACATGGAAAAGCTGTGGAGACGGCTCGCCTTACTTCATCGCGGTTCAGCGTACGCATGCGAGTACTCGGGGTGCGGATTGTTCGACTGACTTGAGAGCCGGGGTGCGAGGATTGGGTGGCCCGGACGCTCAAAGTCCGGGCACCACAGGAGGGAAGACGGCTGGAGCCGTTCTGCTTTGTTACGGGTTCACATAGAGTCGACCGAAGAGGTCACCAGCGGGCGGGGTAACGTTGAGAGGGATGGTGCCCACTACGGGATGGACCGGGGGAATGGGCGGCAGTACGGTAATAGGCCCGCTTTCAGGTTGTCCGGTAGCCGGAAAGCCGAATGGACTTGTGTCATCGAGTATGACGGCAATGTGGGACGGTCCCTCGAAATAGGCAGCGGGCCTGAACCTCATACCATTGAGCGCATTGTTGATGTCCGCGATCGTTCCGGTGAATCCGAGAACCGGCTGCCAACCCGTGACCGAACTGCCCGGATCCGGCGTCAGCCCCGTGGTGGTGGCCAGGTGCATATTACCTGCTCCGGCAAGAAGATTGGCGTGGATCACGCCGTCGGCCGGGGTCCAACCCGGGCCTAAGACTTCATATGCGTCCACATCAGCTACACCGATACGATTGGTGTGAGCATTGTCGAAGACAAGGGTGTCATTTGAAGGCACCACCTGTGGGATGAGCGGAGTGGGACGAACTCCCGGAACCGGGTACAGATCCTGTCCTCCCCACACCACACCGGGGAAATTGTTGGCTATGGTGCTCGGGTTAAAGACCGGCTGGTCGTCAACCGGCGTGACGTTCACCGTCACCACGTGGTCGGGAACGATTTCATCGGGCCAGTGCCCGTCGTCCACAGTGACGTGAATCTGGTGGCTAGTCCCGGTTATCACGTCAGAGAGCGCGTTCGTGTTGCGATTGGGAAATCCCTGGAGGGTGGCCAGAACCGCGTTGATATCCGTTTGAGCCGTAAACGGGTTGAAGGTGGCGGCAGGAGCGGAGGTGTCTTCAATGGTCCAACTGGTGCCCTGGGCATTGTTTTGCGTGACAGTTACGGAAGTGTCCACAGGCAAGACACTGGGATCAAAGAACAGAGCCGGCTGTAAGTCACCTGCCGCGTCGGTCTGCTGCGAAAAGCCTTCGGAACCGTTGGCCGCGACCGAAACAGTGATACTCAAGCGATCGTTGGTGTCAGGATCGGTAATGTGCAGAAGATTCGGCATGGGCACGAGGAGGTTGTGGTTATTCCCATCCTCCAGGATGACCGTGTTCTCGAATGAAGGGGCTGTCACCTGCGGCGGGGTGTTGCCGATGGTAAACAGTTCCTGGCCTGTCGAATGGCCGGTAGCTCTGAATACGGGCACCCCTCCCGCGTCAGTGAGAAACGCGAACTGAGGATCAGCATAGCCGAAGTTGGTACGCTGTGCGGGATATTGGGGAATAGGCCCATTCAAGTCCACGCTAAAGATCTCTCGCGATTTGTTGTCGATGGAATCCGCTTCGAACCAGAGGTAATTGTTTTCAGGAGTGAAGGTTATCAGCTTGATATCCGCGTCGCTATGGTCAGGGGCCTCACTCATGTCCGCGCCGAGAAAGTTGGTGACAGGAAGCGCTGCATCGGGACCTGAGGCCGGGATCACGCGAAAGATTTCATAATCCTCGGATCCGTCGGACGGTTGGTTGCCTACAAAGAAGAGCTGCCCTTGGTATTGAGTCAACTGGGAGAGGTCTGCGTTCACGCCGAAATTGGTGACCCGGGCATTGGCCCCTCGATCCGTTACTGAGCCGATGGGCAAGCCGCCGTCTGACCTCCAGATCTGCGCGCCCGCGGCAGTGCCATCATCTGCCACGAAATAGATGTGGCCCAGATTGGCTGCAGCCGCGTCAGGAACGAAGGTAAGATCGTGGATGAGTGGATCTGTGGCCGTGTTCGGACCGAAGTTCGTCACATTGCCCAGGCCGCCGTTTGCACTATTCGTGACCTGATCGGTCCCGGGCACTCCACCGTCCGTCCTCCAGACTTCATATCCCACGGAGGGCTCATTGGCCACAAAGTACGCAGTCGCTTGAGAAGCGGCCGACACGGCAGGAGTCAACTGGGAGATATCAGGATTGAAACCGGAATACTCCGACAAGTCCCCGAAACGTGACACCGCACCATGCTCCGTGCCGCCCACATCGGTAATGTCCGGGCTGACAGGAACGGTTCCTGTGGAGCGCCAGACTTCGGTGCCTTGCACCACCTCTGCGGCTCCCGTGGTGTACTCGCATGTAGCAACAAAATAGATGCTCGTGTCGTCACGCGCAGGTACGAGCTGGTTAATGTGGGCATTGTCGTCGCCAAAATTCTCCGGCCCGAACCGAGTCACCGGGGAATCTCCGAAGTCGGTCACCGTGGCGCCATTGGGACCGCCGTTGGAACGCCACACCTCAAAACTGTTCTCAGGATCGGGCTGGTCAGCCTGCTGCGCGACAAAGAAGAGAGTGGTGTCCGCGTTTGCGGAAATTATCTGCGAGATATGCGGGTCATACACATTGACCCCCGCGGCGAAGTTGGAGATGGGGTTTGGCGCTGCATTCACGTCCGTG
The DNA here is from genome assembly GCA_963760985.1 of uncultured delta proteobacterium. Lineage (GTDB taxonomy): Bacteria > Desulfobacterota > Desulfomonilia > Desulfomonilales > Desulfomonilaceae > JACRDG01. The sequence continues at coordinate 294,070 of CAVXFM010000015.1, forward strand.
GGATCGGAGCGCATCAATTCATATCCGGTCGCGTTCGTGTGAAAGGCAGAATAGTACGTCGCGTCGTTCATCTCCGTGAGGCCCTGGATATGCGGATTCAAACGCGGAAAGTTTGTCAACTGAGTCGACGCGGGGGGCGGCTGGGGGATCGTGCCGTCCGACACGCCGGGAACCACAGGAGATTTGTACACTTCCTGTCCTGCCCCGTTGTCAGCGGCATAAATCACCTCGTGGGCCAGGGTCAGAGGCATGCGGCCAGGAATGCCGGGCAACTCCGGGTTGAAGCTATCAATGTGGGGATCCGAGGGAGTCAGATTCGTCACAGGCAGCTGGGCCAATTGTCCCGGCACCTGTTCCAACTTGTTTGCTTCGAGGATCGGCGACATCTGCGCCCGAGGATAGGAGGAGTACTCCAATACCCAGTTGTGGGGCTTTGCACCTGTCGCGTCCGTGCTGGCAAAGACGTCCGCGCCGGTCATGGCAGCTATGGAATGCACCAACAGTTCGCCATCTTCATTACCGGCCAGAGAACAGGAATATAACTGGATCTGCGCGTGAGGCTCCAGGTTATTGGACAGGTCCTTAAATGCCATGCGATGAGCGATCGCTCCGGTCAGATCCATGTGCTCGGATCCTAAGGCAAGGACTCCGTCCTCACCATGGCTCGCCACCGCAAGGTGAGCAATCTTCTTGCCCGCGGAATCGACCAGGGCAGAGAGCTTCGCATTGATGGTGTCAAAATTGTCCTGCGCGGCATCGTATACAATGACCTGGGCATGCGGCGAGGCTGCAGCCGCGACTTGCTTCGCTCCTTCGAGCGCGTCGGAAATCAGAAACCACGTCCAGGTCCCCGTCGAATATCTGAGCAACCCTGTCCGGGGGAAAGGGAATGGGAACCAAGTCCGGATGAAGATTGTACGGGCACGCATTGGGCGAGGTCAGGCTGTGCGTGAGGTCGGGTACTGAACACAGGGTCAAGGGCAATCGCATGATTTCCCGCATGAAAAAGATCGGGCTGTGGGATCGTGTCCACCGCGGCATCCATCACAATACGCTCTTCAAGCTGCTCCATTATCATTCGCCGACCACCAATGGCCGGTCTTTTCCAAAGACGGGATTTCATGTGCATTTCCTCGTGCTTATCACAGTGGTGAAATGAAACCGACAGCCACGTTCCCGCCCAAAATCAGCGTCCAGCGGGTCATGTCCACATCGAAGGGTGCCGACGTACGGATCGTGGGAAACTGGACATCGTCAGGTACCGTCAATGATGGCCAGCCGCGTAGACTTCATGTCACCCTGAGAATGCGCACAAAGTGAGGTGATCATGCCGAAGACTCCGGCAGTCACATCCTTGGAAAGCCTTCTCCCTAAGTACAGGGAAGCCTCGACAAACGACCCGAATTTGGAATTCACTTGCATGCGATCCCTTATGGGCCCCCTGATGGTATTGCCGCCGTTTCCGAAGGTCAGGCCGAAATTGGTGTACGTACTCACCCAAGGCGTACCGATGATTCTCAGGAGCAGCCCGTTCTCGCAACCAGTCCATGCAAACTCGGCTCCACCGTACGGGATGATGGTGCTCAGGGTGAGATCGCCTTCGTCATCCTTCGTGGACAGCAAGTTGAGGACTGGCGGATGCGCCAAGGTGAGATAGAAACGAATCCCATCGGAATCCACCGAGAAGCGAAACGCCGCATGCCACGTTCACGCCGGCCGACGCGTCCAGGACGTTCCACTGATAGCGGCTGCGTGTAAAGACCCGATGTCCGGGGAGTCTCACGTTAATGGACGTCGTCGTCTCTTGCGTAGATTCGTTTGAAGGAAAGAAATGCCTGTATTCACCCCTCAGTGACACGCTGTCCGAAGGTTGCACCCTGCCGGACACCCCAGCCCAAAGGCCGTTGAGGTCAAAATCCAGAAATGTGCCGGTCTTCTGGATCAGGTGCTGTCCCCGGGTGGAAAACTTGATGCCCCCGGGATCGCTCCCGAACTGCCACCCGAGAAGCCCCACGATGGATCCAGGCCTGCTCGGAGCGCAGCCCACGGGCAAACACGAAGGGGCACAAGAAGGGTTCAGACCAGGTATCATGCCAGGCTGTCCCATCATCGGCATGGAGACCCCGCCATAGGGCATTGCCGACGGCGGAGGCCCTGGCGTCCAGCCTTGACAAAAGCCCGCGGACGTGGCCAGGCACGAGACCAAGGCCAAAGTGACTAGGAATACGACTCTTTTCATAATGTCCTCCACGGCTTATTGGAGCGCTTTCCCACAAAATAGGGGATTTAGTCAGCTTATTTGAGTAACTTGCGCTTGTTTCTTATATCATACAGGATAAAAAACTTCAATATTTCTCTTAGGAAATTGATATAATTTTCTGAATTTTAAGGGATTCATAATCACACATTGGCTCCATTACGGCCGCGTGGAGGGTGCAGACGCGCAGGATGCTCTCCACGCCTTGAGCCCCCCATTCATCTTCTCCGGTTTTATGCTTGACATATCAGGTAGTAGTCGATATATATCCTCCTGCCTTGATGTATCAGATGAGGTGCTGGAGATAAGATATGAACTTTCGTGGTCTTTTTTGTTTTTTATCATGCACGGCCCTCCTCGCCTCCCCTCAGATCGGGCCCTATGCAGCGGACCGGCATGTTTCCTCGGGAAAAGAGCGGTCCCTCACTGCGCTGTTTCAGAAAGCCGTTCCCACGACTCAGTTGGCCGGAGAGTCCAAGGCCCTCAACGCGCCGATCAAATCCGTGGTCATCATTCCGTTCCGATCCGCGGACATCCCCGCGGAAGTCAGAGGAGCTATTACTAAATTCAATTTTGATAAAGGCGACTTGGTTAAGAAAGACCAACCCGTGGTTGAGATCTCGAAAGAACGCTATGCGATTATGTGGCAAATGGCCAAGGGCAAGCTGGACGCGCTCAAGCAGTCTCTGAATTTGGCCGAGCAGATTCTCCAGTTTAAAAAAGACGTGTATTCAAAGAATTATGGGACACGCCAAAAGCTGCTGGAAGCAAAGGCCGAGGTTGCAACCATCAAACAGCGGGTGGAAGAAGCCAAACGGGAGCTTGAGCTCGCTCGTCTGAACCTGGATGCTTGCGTGGTAAAAGCGCCTTTTACCGGGTACATCGTCGAGAAATACAAAGAAGCTTATGAGGCAGTGAATCAGTTGGATAAGTTGTTCCGGATCGTCGACACCCGGAAGGTCTACGCGGTGGCCAATGTGCCGGAACTACTCCTGCCGAGTTTCAAAGAGAACAGCCCCTTCTTTTTTGTTGATTCCGCAGACAGGCGGTATCGGGGTTCGGTGGACAAGATCGAGCCCATCCTCTGCCCTGAGTCGAAGACTGCAAAGGTTCTCGTGCTTTTGGAAAACGCTCAGTCGCAGCTCAAAGTCGGCATGACCGGCGCATTATGGTCCGAGTGAGGATACGGGGTGAATCGTACATTGGGAAACTGGTGGCAGTTTGCACTACTCACTCCGGTGGTAGTGTGCCTTCTGACCGGCGGATGTCAGTGGGGGCTTATCAAGTCCTCCGGATCGGTTTCGGTGTTTCCCTCTGACGCGCGCGCGTGGCCGCCGCCAGCTCCGCCAGTAGAACCTCGCGTTGCGGATGCACCGCCATCGGGGTTCAGTGGCGCGGAGATCCCCGCCATTGCAGCGACTGCCGGCAGCAAAAAGTCCAAGGCCCCCCAGACTCCCCAGGGCCCCAAGCCGTACTCTTTGGAAGAGTGTCGGTATCTCACCCTGAGAAACAACCCCGACTTGCAAGTGGAGGCATGGGAACAGGCAGCAAAAAAGGCGTTTGCCGAATCAAGCAAATGGAAGATCTACCCGCGTCCGGGGCTTGCCGCGGAACTCAGCAATCGTGACAATCTTCTGTACCTGTACCGGTACGGACACAGACACGCTCGCGTGGTCGTACCCTCTGAAGTACGCCACATGGCGGTATTTCCTGGAACTCAAGTGGAGCCCCACGGACGCGCTTCAGGGCTATTACCTGGCGAGCAATCAATGTAATGACAGCCGCAAAGCAAATTATCAAAGGGTCCGGGTCTCTCAGAAACTGCTGGGATCGGTGGACGCAGCCTTCTATCGTTTGCTGAGTATGCAGCAATGCCTTCCTCTGGCCGAACGGCTCATGAGAATTCGCGCGAACGTGGCAAAGGAAGCCAAAGACCTGAGACAGGACCGCTTGAACGATCTGGAGGACTATCTGAGGACCGAGGAAAAGGCGTCCATCGCACGGCATCGCTTGACTCGGATTCGTGTGGAATTGGAAAGGCAGAAAATCATACTGGCCAGCCTCATGGGACTCTTGCCGCAGAATTGCCCCCAAGGGGTGTTTGTGGCAGGAAAACTCGCGCAACCGACCTTCCAATTTTGCAGCACGGATCTTGAAATGCAGGCGCTACGGTTTCGGCCTGAAGCTCAAATAGAGGGCTTGAACAAGATCAACTCCATCAACGATCTCAGACGGGCAATGGTCAAATATCTTCCCAAGGCTTCCACCTTTTATCGTGTCGGAAAAGACCTCGGGTACAAGCGTGCGGATCGCAATATCGACGATTTCGGTCTGCTCTTCTACTTGGATTTCCTTGATTGGTTCACCAACCTCAAGGAGACCTCGGGACTCAAGGCCAAAGAGGTCAAGGCAGACCAGAGGATCGGTGCGATGGCATTGGCCGTTGCCACCGAGGTGCGCATCGCGACACTGAGATGCATGGAATCCGACGAGGAGCTTCAAACCATCAATGCCTCGCTCGATCGTGCGAGAAAGCAGCTCCAAATAGCAAAGGGCAAGGCAAAGGTCGGCGTGCTGGAAAACGTGGCAGTAGAAGACGCGAAGGGAAACGTGCTTCAGGAAGACATCGAACGGCTCCGGTCCGTCGGAGAAGCGAACGCACGGTTGGCCGAACTGCAATGCGCGGTGGGCACCAACTACTGTGAGGGCCTGGCGCAACGCTGACAATGCAGCGCTGCCATCCCTGATACGCTCGCGCGGAACGCTCAGTGCTGAAGACCTGTGCCCGCGGTTGAGAGCGATTTCCGGTGTGCGGGATAAGATCCCCGTCATGCAGGCTAGCCGCGAATCCGGCAAATTCTCAGGGGCGTGAGTCATTCACGCGGGATTCGGGGCGCCTGGCTCCCGGTTTGCCGGGATCATGCTCACGCGCGAACGTCATCGAGAAACATGCGTATCCTATGAGACAGTATCCCAGATTAAGACCTGATCTTACTGCCTCGGAGTTTCGCGAGAGTGACGGGACCGAAACGGTCATTCTCAAGGAACCCGTGTCAGAGAGATTCTTCCGCCTGTCCTTGTTTGAGTATGATCTGCTCACCATGCTCGATGGAACGGTGTCCGTGGAAGAGGCATTGCAGCGGCTCAAAGCAAGAGGACTGTACTATTCTTCGCAGGAAGCCCAGACCATCGTGACAAGGGCCGCACAATTCGGGCTTTTGCTGGGAACGCAGGTGCACACCGCGAAGAATATGCTGGACCTCAAGGAGCGGATGCACAAAGCCAAGAGCGCGCAGCGGGTCTCCAGCTATTACTTTTTCTCGCTCCCGCTTTTGAATCCGGATAATTTCCTCAGCCGCACCGTATGGATCTTCAGGTTGCTTTGCAACAAATGGACCGGGTGTCTGCTTGCGATAGCGGCTCCGATAGCCCTGTACTTGATTGTGGCGGGTTTTCCGAGACTACAGCGTGAGTATCTCTTCTTTTTCAATTTGCACAATCTGCTGTGCCTGTGGGCCATGATCGTCCTGACCAAGTTGGTCCACGAGTTTTCTCACGCGTACACGGCGAAGAGCTTTGGCTTGCATGTTCCGCAAATGGGTGTGGCCCTACTGTTGTTTCTGCCGTGCCTGTTCTGCAATACCACCGATGCCTGGCAGCTTGCCGATCGCAGGCAGCGCATGGCCATCAGTGCAGCAGGAATTCTCGCTGAGGCGGTGCTCGCGGTAATAGCCACGTTTATCTGGTATTTTTCCAAGCCTGGCATTATCAATTCGCTCGCCTTCTACCTCATGACCATATCTATGGTGTCGACCATTATTTTCAATGCGAATCCACTCATCAAGTTCGACGGGTATTTCATTCTTATGGACTATCTGCAGATACCCAATCTCTCCACCAAGGCGATGGACCACATCAGGTACCTGTTCATGAACCGGGTACTGGGGATGACGCAGCAGACCAGTCCTGCCAATGCCCCTCGAGAGCTGATCATCTTCACGGTGTATGGTATCTGCGCCTTTATCTATAGAGTTTCGCTTTATACCGGGATTGCTGCGGGCGTGTACCTACCGATTCGACAAATTGTTGGGCATCATGCTTGCGGTTCCCGCGGTGGGGGTTTTTGTGGTCAAACCAGTGGTGCGAGGACTCAAGACCCTGGTGCTACGGAGAAAGGAAGTAAGGCCAAGACTCGCGGGCGCTGCCGCGTTCCTGATCATGGTGGTCGTGTGCGGCAGTTCACTCTTCCTGTCATGGCCCGTAAATTCCGTGTACCGCTGTTACGTGACTCCGGTCAACGCGCAGAAGATCACGGTTCCCCTGAAAGTGCCTGTCAAGGAAGTATTTGTCCGAGAAGGAAGCACCGTAAAAGAAGGCGACATTCTCTTCACCTTGGACACGTCTCTGCTGGAACTCTCTCTGGCAGAAGAGCTGGTGGACAAAGACATCGTGAACAAGGAAATAGCATTGTGCCTCTTGAGTAATGAAAAGAAGGCCCAGGCTGACGGCAAACGAATCCAACTTCTCAAGGCTGAAGACGACATCGCACGCACCAAAGAGAAGCTCGCGCTGGCCAGGCAGGGAATCAGGGCCCCGTTCAACGGAGTGGTCACCTCTTTGGACTATCGGATGCAGGACGGGTTCAAGCCGGGTGAGGGCGCAGTGGTGGGGGAAATGGAAGACCCTGCAGAGCGATTCATTCAGGCGTTGATCCCCGAAGAGGATCTTAGCAAGGTACGCAAGGGACAAATGGTAAAGATATGGCTGCCTATGGGCGACGGCCGGCTGTTCACGCGACCCATTGAGAGCATCAAACCCTACAGCGAGACCAATCTCCCCAACTCGCCCTTGTCCAGTCGTTTCGGCGGCGAGGTGGCCACGGAGATCAAGGGCGAACATGAGATGGATGCTCCGCTAAGGGCCTATTATGCGTGCTCTGTGCGCGTCTGCGACGGAGAGACCATTCCCAGCGGCTTGACCGGCACCATGATGATACCCTCACCGCCGAAGAGTCTGATAGCAAGGATGGTGAACCAGCTTATGGAGACCTTCAACAGGGAATCGCTCTTGTAAGGGCGATTCGTGTGCACACGCATTGCCAGGAAAACGGAGCAGACCCATTGGCCGCATGAATCATCATAGTGCCCTTTCACCACCTGTAGCTCTTGCCGAAGGTTCCGACCGAATGGATGGCGCGGGAGAACGGTGGCAGGAGGCCCCTGAACGAAGATCCGACGGCTTTGCGTCGCTCGAAGTGAACGGGAGCTTCCGCCGCGCAACGACCGATGAATTGGACAAAACTTCTGGCAATCAGCACCACGTGACCACGGCAGGTCTCTTTGTTTCCAAGCGATGCGAGGCAGTCGCGTCTGCCTGAATCTCACCGCCCCCAACCTTCCGTGCCTGGCCTTTGGCGGGGCATGGGTATGAGAGTTCTCGGACTCAAGAGGAACACATGCTTGCTTCACATCCGGCAGCGCCTTCTCAACCACAGGACAACCAAGCGATCGAGCAGCGGGAACTAGTGCACAGAGCCCAACTCCTCGCGCAGGGCGTAGAATTCATCCAGACGCTGGTAAAGTCTGCCAATCTTGACGAGGCGCATCTTCTGCTTACCAATGACATACGATGCTTGATCGAGTTCGATCGCTGTTTTCTCGTGAGTCACATGGGCGGGCAGTCCCGGTTCGTGGCAGCAGGAGCAGTGCTCACGCCGGAAAAGAAGTCCCGCTTCTATCGTCAGCTCTCGGAACTCGCTCCTCTTCTCGTCGAATTCGATCGACCGATCCTCATTGCCAGTGACCACGTGGAGCTCCTCTCAGAACATGGGATTAACGGAGAGCTCCAAGAGGCCTTGAAATCATTTGTGGCCTTTTCCGGTTCCACGTATTTTCTCTGCCTGCCGCTCACATGCAACGGAGCCGTGATCGGCGACCTGATCTTTGAATTCCTGGCAGACAACACACCGGACAAGGACAGCCTTTTGGTCCTCCAGCAATTGGAACCACTGATGGCAGCCAGCCTCGCGCAAAAGTGGTTGGCTCAATCCAAGCCGGCAGTGGCAGCGCTCTTGGGTCATGGCTCGCGTGTGCGCAAGGGTCCGTGGCAAATGCTGATTCGACGGATTCGGTACGTGGTTCCGGCCGTCATACTGCTCTTGGTCGTGCTCTTTGTCTTTCCGTTCACCCATACGGTAGGCGGCGAAGCCGAGGTGGTTGCAAGCGAGCGACATCTCGCTTTTTCCAAATTGGACGGGCTCATTGAAAAGGTGCTGGTACGCGAGGGATCGGAAGTGCACAAGGGCGCAGTCCTGGCCACGCTCGATCCCAAGGACCTCGAGTTCCGCATCACGGTTGCTCAGCGCGAGCTGGATATGCTCACGAAGGAAATGAGCATGTGGAGCGACGCGGCAGGGCAAAATCCTTCCAAGTTGGCTCAAGCGCAGCTGGTCGAGCTGAACAGGCAGAAGAAGATCAAAGAGCTGGAATATCTGAAATCTCGCAGAGCCTTTCTTGACGTAAGGGCGCCTGTGGCAGGCACGGTCACCACAAAGAATATCCAGAGCTTTGCGGGCAAGAGGCTCTCCGCAGGTGAGGCCTTTTGTGAGATCGCGGTTCGGAGCGAGCTGTCTGTGGACGTGAACGTGCCTGATGACAGAATAACCTTTGTGAAGCCCGGTCAAGACGTGAGGGTATACCTGAACAGCAATCCCTCGCGAGGGTACAAACTCAAGATAAAAGAGATCGCTCCCAAGGCAGAGGCGCTCCCCCGTTTCGGGAACGTCTTCCGCGCACGCGCCACTTTTGCCCATGCCCCGATTACCACCATGGTGGGGATGAAGGGGATCGGCAAGATCAACACAGGGAGCGCCAGTCTGTGGTCTATGATCTCCCGCAAACTCATCACCCGTTGGAACGAATTCACCGCGGATTTTTCATAGGAGCCTCGGGAAATTCTCTTTGCATGGGAAGAATCTTTTGCGGTTATACTGACACGCACGTAGAATGGGCCTCGTTCTCGAAAATGTGTGAGTACCAATCGACCGAGAAGTTACCTCGTTACCGCATGTGGTCGCACACACCAAGCTGAGTGATGGTCGGCCCGCGGGCCATTTTCCTGAAGGTCCGTTCCAATGGCCGGCCGATGTACGCCAAGTGAGGGCAGTTCTTCCCTTCTTGCCCTCCACATTTCCTGGTTCTCGTGACGGAAATTCTATGCGCGCCGAGCCGTCGTTCACCATCCTTCCTGAAGACGACCGCCCCCGCTATGGAGCTGAAGCGGTGTACGCGTTGAACGCGCTTGTCGCTGCGCTGGCATGGTTGTACTTTGTCTCTGCCGGGTTCTCTGCCAATGGAATCCTGGACGGGGTGTACGAAATACAGGCTACCATGCTTGGCCAGGGGCGGCTCACCATCGTGCCCGGCCCCATGTCCATGTTTTATCATGACGCGCTCATGTACTGGGGCCAGGACCTATTTCTACTGGGGCTTGTTTCCGTCGGGCCTTTTTCTCGTGCTTGAGACGTTATGCGGTCGTTTGGCTGCGCATTACCTGACGGTCTTTCTGTTCCTGTTCTCCCTGGTGTACTTCTTTCAGCGACTAGTGAAAGAAGTGCTGGACGCGGCCATGGATGACCCCGCCTCCAGACCCTCGCTGAGCGTGAGTTGCCTGGTGCTCACGTGGGTGCTGCTTTTCGCGATACCGTATCCCATTGAGCACGGGTGGTTTTTCGGTCGCTTTGCAGTGTACGAACAGCAGGTGTTGTTCGGGCTGGCATTAGGGTTCCCCGGACTGTATTATCTGATCAGGGGGCTCAAGAAACGAAGCGTACCCGCGGTGGCCATTGGCACGCTGTTCTTCTGCGTAGCCGCATGGACAAGGGTGACCTGGTTCCCGTGGGCTGTCTTGGCATTGATCGGCACGACTTTTCTCAGTTGGAGTTGGGGCCGGGAAGAGGAGAGCGGTTCCGGTTCACGTGTATCCATGATGGCTCTTGGAGCCGGCTTCGTGCTGATTCTCGGGTTGGTGTATCTCAATGAGTATCGGTTCGGCTCACTGACCGATTTCGGGGTACGGTACCAGGATCCTGGGCACTATCTGTACTTTCGTAATCTCAAAATGTTCTTTTCCCCTGTGACGAGAGCCTGGAACTTCTTGTTCAACCTCATGTGCTACTATGCGCCACCGACCATGGTGGAGAATTTGGGCCTGGAGGCTCGATCGTTTGCCTTTTGTGAAGGGTTTCCCCCGAGTTTCTATTATTTCAATCCCCAGTTCCTGCTCCTCGTGGTGCTTGTTCCCCTTGGACTGTACCGGGTTCTCAAGAAGGGCAGCCGACTGATCGTTCCCTTTGTCGCTTTGGCGGTTTGTGCGGTGTACCTTCTTTGTATTGTGGGATTCTTCGGCACGTTCGTGATTCTGCGCTATTTTGTCGAGTTCTACTATCTCACGGCTTTGGTGTTTCTCTGCATTGCGTTGATGCTGGTCCGACCGGGACTTGCCGCACTCGTCGCGGTGGCGATGGTGGGGATGTACGTACCTGGTTACTCTGAGTAATTTTGTCTCCGTCACTCCGGAACTCAGGACGGTAAACTGGTCGTCCGCGCATGCAGTCACTTCGGGCCATGGGGTCACCCCTTTTATCGAACCTCACTCCAAGTGGCCACGAGGATCGTTCTCCGCACAGGACGTGTTAAGAACCCCGCGGTATGCCGCTATGGGCGTCCGACAAGGCGGTCCCGCGACTGTGCTCGGCAGGGACATCTTTGCGGTGTACCTGGTTCCCGGGGATTTGCGGGAAGGGACTGCGACAGCCACCTTGAGCGTGCGAGGTCTTCGCTCTCTCGTGGGGAATGGTACTGTACGCTTCTTCTTCGAGAATCGGCCCGTGGGATCCTTGACCCTGGAACCTCTTCAGACCGCGGATTTTTCGATAAGGCTTCCGTTCTCACTGCCCCGTCCCGCGCCGTACCAGGTCATGGTGGTGTTCTTGCGTGACGGTTCTTCCTATCTTCCCGGCAGGACGTCAGGAATGCCTGTGGTGGCATTTCGCGAGATTTCGCTACGAAAAAACTCTCCGTGATACCCGTGTGTGCGACAACAAGTAAGGGTGACGTCAGGCTTGCTCATCCTGAGAGGGCGGCTGCCAGGACTCCTCCCCCAGTGCCAACTCGTACGAACGAAACGTGCAGTACACAATAAACTGATATGCGAACAGTCTCGGCCACACGAGCGCCAGATTATGGTACAAGTTCGTAAACGCTTCCACAAGGGAACTCCGACCGGTCGACGAGACAACCAGCTCAAAGGGAATCGGGGTAGACTTCACCGCGAGCAGCTTGTATCCTCTATTCAGGAAGAAGCGCTCGAACGCGTCCAGGGTGTAAAGATGCACATGGGTTCGGTCGAGAATGCCTCGAGGGCCGTATTCAAATCTACCCAGGAGGAGGCTCGCGCGATAAAACCATATGGCAATGTTCCCCGTGGACGCGACAAGTATACCGTCCGTCTTCAAATGGCGGCGTAACGTGTTCATCAGCGCGTCCCGGTTGGTGATGTGTTCGATCACGTCCGACAAAATCACATAATCAAACACGCGTCCATACGGCAGCTCCAGAGGCTCCTCAAGATCTTGGCGCACGTACGCGTGGATAAATTTCGAGACTCTTTCCCTCGGGATGTTGTCCACCCCGACCACGGTGATCCCCATCCGCGCATATTCTTCCGCAAGCAAACTCTGGCCGCATCCGATGTCCAGCACGGTTGAGCCTGGTTTCAGGGAATTGAGAATCTGCATATGTGAGCTGAACCGATTCCGCTTGAGCGTGTAGTTTTCGCCCAAATCCACGAAATATACGGCTCGACGGATGAGATGAAGTTGATGCAGGCGGTACCCGATCGAGATCTTTAGGGCTCTCCAGGCGTATTGAGCCGCTTTTCCGACACGAATGTCCCTGTCGTGAAAATCGGGCACAGGCACCGCACAGATTTTGATTCCCAGACATCGGAGCTGAATAAGGAGCTGCAAATCGAAAAGATAATCGCCCACGTTCAGATTGTAAGGTATCCGTTTGAGCACTTCTGTGGAAATCAGGCGAAAGCCGCAATGATAATCCTTGAGTCCCATTCCCAGGATGAAGTCCTCCCCGAAGGACAGCAACCGGTTGGCCCATTGCCTCAGGCGACTGCCCCGGGGCAGCTCTTCCCGATCTCCGAGTCGCATACGATCTCCTATCACCGCAGGGCCTTTCTCCTTCAACGCGCATAGTAGGAACAGCGGCAAACAAGACGGATCGTACGCGGCGTCGCCTCTGAGCACCACCACGTAGTCAAATCCCCTCTCCAGGGCGTAATCAAAGCAATTCTTGAGGTTCTCCCCATAGTGGTACCTGCGCGGGATACGACAATACCGGAGTTTTGCCCACGCAGGATCCTGGCCGAGTCTATGAAAGAGTCCTTCGGTCGAGTCTTCGCTGAAGACACCAAAGACCGCAATCTCCTGGATCAGCGGCATCAAAGCCTTCGGTATGCGTCGCAGCGTTTTATCAAGCTCGGCAAGCCCCCTGTACGCGCTGATCGCCACGAGAAACTTGGGAAATGCGTCCTTCAGTTCTCCGGCTAGAGCCGCAAGTTGCTCGACGGCTTTTTGCGGATCATCCAACGAATCGGTCGACGGGGCTTCGTGTGAGTTCATCCCTTACCTGGTGTGGCGAGACGCCTGCGCGGGGTCATTGATTCGTGAGAGTCGGCGACTCCGAGGCATGCCCCAGAATCTCGGCCCAGTCACGGCTGAAGCGGTACACTTGTCCGAGGCCGTAAAGTGAGAGCGTCATAAATACGGTCTGGTCAGGTTCCTTGATCTTGTGCGTAAGGGGATCCTGCTCCCGAGCCTCGGAATATCTGAGCAGCACGTTCCAGCATTGTGGGTGGAAATTGAGTCCCACACTTGTGAAATACGAGAACTGGAACTGATGGGTGTATTGATTCTCAAAGAAACAATCCAGGCTCGACGTGAGTTTGACCTGGAGATTGATGTTTGTTTGACGGTTCAGGTCCTGATGATTCTCGTCATCGGTGAATTGGTGCAATACCCGCACCAAATCCCCGCGATGGTCCATGAGGCCGACATTGAGGCTGTACCTGCGCGCACGATTCAACACCGGATCGTACTCCGCCTGAGCAACCATATCGATCAGGGAAAGCGGTTTCAGCGTCAGTTCCGCCTGTGTGGTCGTCCAGGGAGAGGATTGAGCCTCCGGAGGATGAAACAAGTCCTCCATGTGCCGAATATTGACGAAATCGAACCCCTGGGACACGCTGAGTGAGGCAAAATCCAGATAGTCTCCAGGCCCGAGGCGACCCGTCAGAGTCTGACGCAGCTCGGCTGTCAACAAGCTGATCCGATCCATGCGGTCGGTCTCGTCAAAATAGGGATAGCTCTGATGGCGGCCGAAGGGCCTGTACGTCCAGCTGAATCGAGGTCGAATGGTGTGCTTGACCTTCTGAAACCCGAGAAGACCTCCTCCGTACACCGCGTTCAGATCGGTGAACACATCCGCATTGACCTGATACAAATCCGTGCGAATCGCTCGCACCGAACTCACGCTCTTGTCGTTTTCGTAATAGTCGGCCACATAGCCCTTGGCGAAATACGTCATGGAAGGTTCCATTTTGAGATACGACCCCAGCGAGAGCGGTAACCCCAGCCGCGTGTTGACTTGCAGCCGACTGCCCAACCACTGATTCTGCACCAGGGGCGCGTAATAATGGTCGAACGTAAAATTGGAACCAAGATAAAACGGCGTATAAGGGATCTGCTGGTAGAACATCGTGCCGGTCACCGTGGGAATGTTCTGCACGGTTACCGCATTGTCGGGCAGGTCCAGATTGTCGAAATGGTGCGCCTGCGCCTCAAACAAATAATTGTTCCATTGCCGATACAGGATTGCCGTGGATTCGAGATAGCGTACCCTCAGGCGTCGATCAAAGCGCGTTCCCCAGGTACTCGAAGTAGTCGCGGTCAGAAACCCAACTGCCATGAGCTTTGAATCTTACATGTCCGGGAAACTCCTGATTGTGCCGCCATGTCACGTAGAAACGATGGCTTCCCTTATGAGTTTCAGGCCGGTAATTCCAGTCGTTGGTATATTCCCCGTAGAAGGTGCCTTTCAGGTCCTCGTACGGATAGTACCCTGAACTCCACCGCGGCCTGAGCAGCTCGCTTCGTACAAATACGGGGGATCAGCGTGGCGTCCACGCTTGGAGAAAGAGCGACAAAGAAAGGGAACCGCATGTCAATACCGCGTATAGAGCTGTTAGCCAGGGAAGGCATAAGGAATCCGCTCTGCCGCTGGCGTTTCGCAGGGTACACCAGCCACGGAATATAGAACACGGGAACGTTCTTGATATAAAAGAACCCGTGCTTCATGCTCCCGTATCCTTCCAGCGTCACGTCAAGGTCTTTGCCGGTGATTCTCCAGTCAGGATTGGGGCCGTTACACGTGGTAAAGCTGCCATCTTGGATATGGTAGGTGGATTCGCCTGTCTTTTCGAGCTTCTTTCCTTCGAGAAACACATTATTCTTGGTGAGGAAAAGTTTCCCGTTAAACAGCACGCCCGTACCTGTGCGCAGGTAAATGGTGACCTTGTCAGCCTCGATCACGTCGCTCCCCGAGCGCACGATCACCTTACCCGACGCGGTGAGTGCTCCGGTGTTTCCGTCGTACATGATGCTGTCAGCCCGTAAGCGCGTGTTGCCCTGGCCTACGGTCACGTTACCCTTTGCCGTGTACGTGTTGGTCTTGTAATTGAACGACAGCCGCTCAGCCGATATGTTGATGGGAGTATCCGTGGGGAGGATGGTCGATTCTCTGGGGGAGTGACTGCCCGCGGAATTCTGTGCGACGACGGCTCGACCTTCAACCCTCAATGGGGCCAACACGAAAAGTGACACGCACATACACGCACATATCACCGCGGATCTTCTGCCGCGAATGTGCTCCCAGCGATGCGTGCGGTGCGGTTCGGTCATTATCGGCACGTTCACCCAGTTCAGAGTGGCTTTCTCTCAGTCAGCAACCGTTCTCCATGGTGACTCTGACACGTGATCCCATCCCGGCGAACAGGTGTCTCACTCATCCGCGAGGCCGCAGCATTGTCGTACCGGCCCGATCATGTAAAGGGACCCTGCAGCGAGAATCACGTCGTCCTGCGACGCCTTTGCCAAGAGCTTCTCGAATCCTTCGCGAATACTTGGTGCGGTGTCTGCAGGCACGCCGTACGCGTTCACCAGGTCGCGCAGTTCTTCCTCGTTCAGCGCACGTTCTCCCTGGGGCGCGACACATGTCACTTCTCGAGCCAAAGGCACGATGATCTTGGTCAGTGCGTCGTAGTTCTTGTCTCGCAACGCTCCAAGCAACATGAGAGGCTTCTTTCCCGGATACACCTTCTTGAACGTGCTCCTCAGGAGTCTCATTCCTTCCGGCGTATGCGCTCCGTCGATGATCACGTCCGGCGCAGTCCTCAGGAGTTCAAACCGCCCGGGAAACCTGGTGTCCATGAGCCCGTTTCGGATTGCCTCATTGGAGATAGGAAAGCCCTGCTCCTGCAAGCGCTCGATCACCGCGACGGCCAGTGATGCGTTCTTGATCTGGTGACTCCCGGGCATGGAGAGTCCGAGGTCTTCCATGACCAGATCCGAGGATCGGTACGTAAACTGACGCGTCCCGGTCCGTTTGCCGGAGAAGTCTTTCCCGAACTCCCCGACCGGTGCGGACGCGTCTGACGCAACCCGCAGGATGACATCCCGGGCCTCTTTACGTGAAGCGCCCGTGACGAGGGGGATGCCGGGCTTGATGATTCCCGCTTTTTCTCTGGCCACGGACGCGAGACCCACGCCGAGATAATCCTCGTGTTCGCGGGATATGTCCGTAATCACCGTCACCTTTGAATCCACCGTATTGGTCGCGTCCAGACGCCCGCCCAGCCCTACTTCTACAATAGCGATCTCCGGTTTCATCCGCGCGATGCAATCAAAAGCCATTGCAGTGGTAAACTCGAAGAAAGTCGTGCGCTTGGGATCGTACACCGCGCTCACTTTTTCAGCCGAGTCGATGATAGCCGCTTTGGAGACAAGCTCACCGTTGAGTCGCACGCGTTCCCGAAAGTCGTTGAGGTGAGGCGATGTGTACAGAGCCACGTTCACTCCTGCCTCACGCAAAATGTGGTACACGAACGCACAGGTTGATCCTTTGCCATTGCTCCCGGCCACATGCACTGCCGGGAATGTCCTTTGCGGGTCGCCCATTTGCGCGAGCAATCCCGTGATGTTCTCTAATCCGAGAAGGATGCCGAACCGTTCGAGGCTGTACAAAAAGCGAATGGTTTCCTGATACCTATCCTCGAACGCTCGATCCTGGGTTGACGACATGGATCGACCTCCGCGGCACTATAGACTGAACGTCATTGAAGATCATCTCGCCGACCTACCATGTTTCAGGCAGGTTTCCCCGACAAGACTTTGTGGCAATACCACCTTTTGGTCAATTGATGCGGAAGCGCATGAAGAAAGGGGACCATTCTCAATGGGCTCCTGCATTCCGTCCGGGTGTGTATATCACACCGGTACCGGGCCGTCAAGGAGGGTTAGTTCATAACCATTCGTATTCATTGCTGAATGACAGCCTATACCAGGTCAGGTTACTGCATCGCTTGGGCCGGGGGGTTCGGGTTGCCCGGTATTCGTGTCGTGTGGGGGAGCAATCGCGTCAGGGACGTCTGCATTCTCAGGCACGAGATTCATGAAATAGATCATACCCACAGAAAGGACAGCGCCGAACACCACCACCACCACGATAGCCGCGCGCACGGAAAGTTGCGTGGTGTGCATGACCAACAGGATCGCAATGATGATGGTCTCCATGATGACCACCACCTGAAGCTTCTTTATCCGGTTGAGCAATCTCTGTTCTTCGCTATCCGGCTTGTCTTCCAGGTAGTCGCGTATTTCCTTCTTTATGCCGTCTTTCCAGACCGTGATCATGTGGGGCGAGCCCTTGGCCCATGATTTCAGGTGCTTGAGCCTTTCATCCGTCCAACCGTGTGGGATCAAATGAAGCCTTTCCAGGATGAAGCACAGTCCGCATGCGGCCAGCGCTACCAGGACGATTATCACCACGCCCAAAAGGAGCACGCCTACCATCAGTCCGAGCGAGATCGAGATACCTCCGAACACCAACTGCGCCATGATTATCCCCATGACGCCGAGGATCTGTCTGGTCCAGGCCATATGAACGTCCTTTCCCTCTCCCGCGGAGAGACTGAGGTCGGGTCTTCCCAACAGTTCGGACGGAAGAAGCGTCGATCGGCCCACAGGAGCGGTCAGTGCTCTTCCAGCCACCTCTCGCATCCCGCCAGCAGGTATCGGGCGGCTTCAATTCCCAGACGGCCGTCCTCATTCCCGTAAATCTGACCGGGTGTGAGGTCGGGCAGTCCATTGGGATATCTGGTGGGTATGTAAAATTTGTCCAGCAACGCGGCCGCGTCTATCCAGGCTTGCAAGTCCGGGATCTCTGCCCCGCGGGGAAACTCTGCGATGAGGCGTTTGGCAGAGTGTCCCCACGGATCCGCGTCGCACAGGCGCCAAAGCGCCTTGAGAGCTTTTTCGCCAGCCTGTTGGGCCTGAAAGCACGCGTGAGCGTACATTTCAGCCCGGAAAAGCACCTCCGCTGCTTGGAGGTCCTCCTTCGCAGTCATCAGCCACCGTTGGGCCTGGTACCGATTCTCGCTTCGACTCATAGATCACAATCCCTTCGCTCAGAGCGGTCCGGATGAAAGGCCGGTCCGACATGTACCCGAGTTCCTTTGGCGTGTAAATAAGCAGGTCCACGTCTCGCCCCTTCACCGAGTCTGTAATCTCGCTCAGAATTCCGTCGTACCGATCCAGGAAGCGCTTATCCGTGTCTTGGACGAGCAAGAGGTCCACATCGCTCCTGCGTGTCGGTTCTCCCCGCGCAAACGAGCCGAATACGATCCCTTTCAGTATCCTGTACCGCTCAAAGATCGGTCGGAGCCGCTGCGCGAGTTGTTCCAGATCCTGCGCTGCCGTCATTGCGCCGTTCCTGCAATGTGGAGGGTTAGTTGCGTGTCTTCGCGATCGTCTTTTCTCGTTGCCAGACACGGCTTCATATTGATTCGCTTTTGCATGTATAACTTTGGTGCAGGCTCGGAATCTCCCTCACTACGGAGGATGCAAAACCGTCTGATCACTTCGCTCAGGAGCCCCCAGCCCGGCAGCCTTACTCGTTTGAACTCCCACGACCTGAGGGTCACCACGAACTATGAAAATGCTACCCTGTCCAGCGACCGGCGGGAGCTGGCAAGTGCTTGAAGTTCTTAGGAATGCATTTTCATGAGAACGCAAATCGGTATCAATTATTCCCTACTTTTCCTCCTCTTCCGGTTCTCCCATGCGTTCGCGTATGGTCTTTTCAAAGCCGCGGTCTGTGGGCTGATAGAACCGCTTGCCTTTGAGCTGAGGGGGAAAGTGTTCCTGTGCGACCTTCGCGTCTGGAAAGTCGTGAGCGTACTGGTATCCTTTGCCGTACCCGAGGCCCTTCATGAACGCGTCGGTGCGTTCCTCAGGTGCAAGGGCACCGGTAAATGTCCTGAGCGGGCGATCTCTTCCTTTACCGCGATGTACGCGGCCTCCAGGGAATTGGACTTGGGCGAGGTCGCGAGGAAGACCACCACCTGAGCCAGCGCGAGCGCGGCCTCAGGGAGCCCCACGTAACGGCAGGCCTGAAAAGCGGCCACTGCTTGCTCCAATGCTCGCGGGGACGCGAGGCCCACGTCCTCACTGGCAAAACGTACCAGACCGGCGAGCGATGCAGAGGATCCTCGCCACCTTCGATCATCCGCCCCATCCAGGACAGGCCTGCGTCCGGGTCGCTGTCCCGGAGAGATTTGTGCAAGGCGCTGATGAGGTTGAAGTGTTCCTCACCAGACTTGTCGTACAGGAGATTTCGCTTCTGGACTGCATCCTCGATGAGTTGTGGGGAGATCTTGCCCTCACGGTGCTCGTACGCCTCCATGGCCGCCACTTCAAGGATATTCAGCGCGGACCTGGCATCACCGCCGCAAAGTGAGGTGATAAGGTGTGCCGCGTCAGGCTCGAGATCGAGATTGAATCTCGCGAGGCCCCGGTCCGGGTCCTTCAGGCTTCGTTCAAGGATCTGCTCGATGGCGGTTTCAGGCAAAGACTCCAGCACAAAGACCCTCAGCCGGGACAGCAGCGCGGAATTCACCTCAAAACTCGGATTCTCGGTGGTAGCTCCGATGAGCAAAATCGTGCCGTCTTCCACGTGCGGGAGCAAGTAATCCTGCTGGGACTTGTTGAACCGATGGATTTCGTCGAGAAACAGAATGGTGCGGACGCGAAGGTATTTGAGGTCTTCCCGGGCTTTCTGGGCCAGTTCTCGGATCTCCTTCACCCCGACCGTCACCGCGGAATAATGCACGAATCGGGATCGGCATTTTCGGGCAATGATTTGGGCAAGGGTGGTTTTTCCGGTGCCGGGCGGTCCCCAGAAGAGCATGGAGAACAGGCGGTCTTCCTCAATCGCTCGACGCAGGATCTTGCCAGGGCCTATCAGCTTTTCTTGACCGAGAAACTCGTCCAGATCGCGAGGACGCATGCGGTCTGCAAGAGGCCTTTCCGATGCGGAACTGATTGCGCTTTCAAAGAGATCCATGGTCGCGCCTCGGATGACCGGCAGCCCTTTCGCACGCCCCGGTTGCAAGAATGAGATGGTCAACTGTATGAGGGTACCCTACCCCGCTTTCCTGAGCCGCGCAAGACGTGATCGCCCCATACTCAAGGGAAATTGGAGTGGTTCAGGCATCAGGGGGATAACACTCCTTCCGGGCAGGCTTGCTTCCACGACCACGTGATTCGGAACCTCATTCTCCAGGCGTTTCAGTAGAGAAATTCAGGGCTGGCGGTCGGAAAATCCCGAACCGTCCCGCGATTTCTCTCCGCGAAGAGCGGGATGGGTGGTCTTATCAAGGTATTTTCCTGGATTTCTGCGGACATTCGTGGTACTCAATCCAACGATCCCAGTTCCGTCGCACGTATCGAGGCTTGAATGAAACGCATCGGATTGGTGCTGAAGCGCTCCGACGACCAGGCTGTCTTGCTGGGCGAAAAGATGAATCGGTTCTTAAGGGAGTGCGGAAAGGAAGTCCTTGTCGAGCGTTCATGTCAGGAACTGGCGGCCGCATGGAGTGCGACCGCGACCGATCGGATTACTGACGAATCGGATCTTCTCGTGGTTCTGGGGGGCGATGGAACCATTCTTCGCGCTGCCTCCCTGCTCAATGCCAAACCTTTACCCGTGTTGGGAATCAATCTGGGCCGCGTCGGATTCATGGCCGAGGTGTCCCCGGACGAAGCCATACCCGAACTCCAAGGTGTGCTGGAAGGCACTGCCGTGTTCGTGGAGAGGATGCTCTTGCACATCACTCTGCCGGACGGCAAGACCGCAAGAGTGCTCAATGACCTGGTCATCCACTGGAGCGGAATCGCTCGACTCATAGATCTCGGCATCAGGATGGGCGCTTCCACGGAAATCGAACTGAGGGCCGACGGATTGATCGTGTCCACACCAGTAGGTTCGAGCGCCTATTCTTATGCAGCCAGCGGCCCGCTTGTCCACCCGGAGGTCGAAGGAATACTCTTGACGCCTATTTGTCCCTATGCCGGTTTGAAACGTCCTTTACTCATTCCCCCGCACACAGAGACCGAAATCATGCTGAAGCGGGGCGAGGATCTCAAGCTCACTTTGGACGGACACACGTCATATCCCTTGGAACAGGGTCAATCGCTGCGTGTGGTCAAATCCCCGATTCCGTTTGTCATGGTGAAGAGTCGCGCCAGGGACTATGTGGACGTGCTCAAAGAAAAGCTGGGAATGAGTTGAGCCGTGACCTTCAATGAGAAAACTCCGCACAGACCACTCGACTGAGCCAGTGTTGCTCCCGGAGTTTATCGAGAATTCCACCGTGAATGCGTCAGACTGTCGTGAATGCTCGATACGGCCCGGGCGTACTCTCCCAAGTGAGACCACCGGAACGCGGCCAAGCATTCTTCCCTTGCAAGAGAAAGCACGGAGACACGACAGATGCGAATAAAGCCTTTGACCAGAGCCATCACATTCCGTCAATGAGGAAGGACCGGCATTTGCTGAGATTGGCGACAATGCGGAGAGTCACGAAATGACGCAGGAGAAGACGCGCGAACCGCGAGTCTGTGAAGAACAGCGGAAGGCCGGTTGCATGCCAGGTGATTTGCTGCATGACGACGCTCGTGCCAAACCTGCGGTCCGTGGCTTCAAGCAAGCGCAAAGAGACTGGGAACTTACCTTCAACGCTATCCCCGATCCTATCATGATCCTGGACAGGGGCCACCGCATAGTCCGGATGAATACTGCGATGGCGAACGCCATGGGCACCACCCCGGAGGCAGCGGTCGGCAGGACCTGCTACGAAATCGTGCATTGTACGAGCACCCCCATTGCGTGTTGCCCACACACACAACTTGTGAGGGACGGCAGAGAACATTTCGCGGAGATCCATGATGAAAGGATGGGCGGTACGTTCAAGGTGAGTGTCTCCCCCGTGTACGACGGGCATGGCCGGCTTATCGGCAGTGTACACGTGGCCAGGGACATCACTGTCCTCAAACAGGCCGAGGCAGAGCTACGCACCGCGGGCAAACAGCTCGAGCGTCGGGTGGAGGACCGGACAGCAGAATTGCGGACCGCCAACGAAAAACTCCGGCGGGAAATACGCGACAGAGAGGTGGCGGAACAGGCGTTGCGTTGGAGCGAAGAGCGGTTCCGGGCCATCTGTGAGAGCGCAAAAGACCTCATCTTCATCAAAGACCTCAACCGCAGGTATACCCATGTAAACCCGGCCACGGAACGCCTGTTCTCGCTTCCTGCTTCACGCATCGTGGGGCTGAGGGCCGAGGACCTCTATGGGCACAGAGCCGGGAAACACATCCAGGAGGTGGATCTTCGGGTACTGACCGGAGATTCCGTGGAGGAGGAACACACCAGACCGGTGAGTGGCGTGGATCTTACGTTTCACGACATACGGGTTCCCATGCGAGACTCCGAGGGGACGATCATCGGCATCTGCGGCATGTCCCGAGATATCACGGACCGCAAACACGTGATCCAACCATCCCTCCCCTCGTATCCGGAGTACCTGTCCGAGTCCATGCGGAAGACTCTGGAAGCCGCGCGGTTGGCAGCGGCAACAGACAGCCTGGTGCTGCTCACGGGTGAGAGTGGAACAGGCAAGGACTATCTGGCCAGGTATATCCACGATCATTCGGAGCGCGGCGGGCGGCCCTTTCTTCTCCCTCAATTGTGCAGGCGTACCTCTGGAACTGGCCGAGTCCGAACTTTTCGGGCACGAGCAAGGGGCGTTCACCGGAGCACACGTGCGATCCCGGGGACTGGTGGAGCTCGCGGAAGGAGGGACTCTCCTCCTCAACGAGATAGGCGAGCTGTCATTGCAGTTGCAGGCCAAACTCCTCACGTTCCTGGAAACCAAGACCTTCACTCGTCTCGGCGGAAGAAAGCCCATTAAGGTCAACGCGAGGATCATTGCAGCCACCAACCGCGATCTCCAGGTAGAAGTGTCGGAAGGACGTTTCAGACTGGATTTGTTTCATCGCCTGAACGTGGTGTGGGTCAAAGTTCCCCCACTGCGGCAACGTACCGACGACATCCCCATCCTGGCACAACAGATTCTCGGGTTGCTCAAGGGAGAGATGCAACTCCAGCACTCGCCGGACCTCGATGCGAAGACCCTGGAACGCATCTGCCGATACCCGTGGCCCGGCAATGTGAGGGAGCTTCGTAATTTCCTGGAGCGTTCCATCATCATGTCAGGAGGCAAGAGAATAGACAGCGCCCAGCTGGACGCTGCGGAGGCCTGTCCCACCGACCGGTGCTGGACGCTCGCGTTCCCACCGGTGCCTTCTTTGGATGAGGTGGTCCGAGAGTTGAAACGCGACATGGTGCTGGAAAGTCTGCGTCATGCAGAGGGGAACAGGCAGACTGCCTCGGAACTCCTGGGCATTTCTCGGTTTAGCCTGCGGCGCCTGCTCTCGAGCCTCGGGCTGGAGGTGCGGAAGCGCACGTAAAATCGGGACCTCGGTGCGCATGCGCACAACACCAAATCCCGCAAGCCCCCTGTACATCACAAATTTGTCTTTGCCCTTTTTTCAATGATCGTGCGGTGACGCACATGGGAGCTCGTGACGTTCATGGCCGGTCCCTATCCCCCCGCGTGGTGCAGCAGCTAAGAAACTCTTTTCATTTGTGATAATTCTTTTCGTGTGTTTCGTCCTTCCTTGTGGCACAGTTGATGCTCTTCGATCTTTCTGCAAACCGTGTGTCGCACGCAAAAAGGCTGCGGGCATTCAAACGAGGTATCAGAAAGGCTCGACGGTTCCGGGAGTTGGTAAGTTCCCGGCAGTCCTTGGCGCACACCGCGACGCACCACAAAATTTCTTAGCCAGCAGGGGGTTGACGCGCTATGGACGTCATCACGCTTTCTCGGTTGCAGTTTGCAGTGGCCACGTACTTTCATTTCTTGTTCGTGCCGCTGACTCTGGGCCTGTCTATCCTCGTGGCCATCATGGAAACTCGATACGTGCGCACAGGCGACGAAGAGTACAAACGAATGGCCAAATTTTGGGGCAAGCTATTCGTGATCAACTTCGCCCTGGGAGTTGTGACAGGAATCACTTTAGAATTCCAGTTTGGAACAAACTGGTCCCGGTATTCCAAGTACGTGGGCGATATTTTCGGGTCACTTCTCGCGATAGAGGCTACGTGTGCCTTCTTCTTGGAATCCACTTTCATCGGGGTTTGGATCTTCGGTTGGAAGAAGCTCTCGCCCAAGGCTCATGCGGTGTGCATCTGGCTCGTGGCAGGCGCTTCGAAATCTTTCCGCATTCTGGATCCTGGTTGCCAACTCGTGGATGCAGCATCCGGTGGGGTACGTGCTCCGTAACGGCCGGGCCGAACTCGCCGATTTCTGGGCCGTGGTTACGCAGCCGTATGCAATCCTGATGTTTATTCACGTGCTCTGTGGCGCGTACATGGTCGCGGGGTTCTTTGTCATGGGGGTGAGTGCGTACCACTTGCTTCGCGGGCAGGATGTCCCGTTTTTCAAGAAATCGTTCAAACTGGCCGCCACCTTTGCCCTTATTTTCTCCGTGGCCCAAATAGGTGTCGGGGATCTGCACGGCAAAGAAATGGTAAAAGCGCAGCCTACCAAAGCCGCTGCAGCTGAGGCAGTCTGGGAAACCACCAAAGGCGCGCCGATGTACTTGTTGGTGATTCCTGACGAGCAGCACGAGCGCAACAGCGTGCAGGCGTTCGCCATTCCCAAGCTCTTGAGCTGGGTTGCCACCGGTGACAAAGACGGGGTGTACAAAGGCCTGAAAGAATGGCCCAAGGGAGACAGACCTCCTGTGACAGCCACCTTCTGGTCTTTCAGGCTCATGGTCGGATTGGCGATGCTCCTGGCTCTCATAAGCGTGATCGCGTGGGCCAAACGGAATAAGATCGAAGAATGCCGTCCTTTGCTCACGCTGCTCATGCTCTGCATTCCCCTGCCTTACCTCGCATCAGAACTTGGCTGGACGGTTACCGAACTGGGTCGGCAGCCTTGGATCGTGTACGGGGTGATGAAAACCTCAGACGCTGCTTCGCGAGTCGCGGGGTCTCAGGTCGGCATCTCGTTGGCAGCCTTTGTAATCGTCTATACCCTGCTGGGAATCGGCTGCTTCTATCTGATGACCAAATTCGCCCGCAAGGGACCTGAGCCGGTTAAGTAGGCAAGTAGGAAAGGGGTGAATTCACCATGTTGGAAACAATCTGGTTCATACTGTGGGGAGTCCTTTGGGCGGTCTATTTCATGCTGGACGGCTTTGACCTCGGTGTGGGAACTCTTGCGCCGTTCCTTGCTCGCTCTGATACGGACAGGCGGGTGTTGTACAACTCTATGGGGCCGGTATGGGACGGGAACGAAGTATGGTTGATTACTGCAGGCGGGGTTACCTTCGCGGCGTTTCCCACCACGTATGCGGTGATGTTCAGTGCGTTATACACTCCGCTCTTGCTGCTGCTGTTCGCTCTGATCCTGAGGGGGGTGTCCCTGGAATTCAGGAGCAAGCTTGAAGGCGAAGGGTGGCGAAAGCTGTGGGACGTCTGCCTTTTCCTGGGGAGTTTCGTTCCCGCGCTGTTGCTGGGCGTGGCATTTGCCAACATCTTTCGCGGCATTCCCATAGACGGAGAAGGGATATTTCACGGCAACCTGCTGACCTTGCTGAATCCTTACGGACTCCTGGGAGGAATCCTCTTCGTGCTCCTTTTCGTGGTCCACGGCGCACTTTGGTTGGCGATCAAGGCAGAAGGAGCGCTCCAGGAGAGAGCGGCGCACGCGGCGTCTACCCTTTGGACAGTGCTCCTGGTGGTTGCTGCGGGCTTCCTCGTGGCCACGTGGTTTGCGACGAACCTGTACCAGAACTATTTCACGTACCCTGCTCTTTGGCTCCTTGTGATACTCACGTTGGCCGGACTTCTCGGGACAAGAGCCTTCATCGCCAAAAAGGCATGGTGGAAAGCGTGGTTTGCATCGAGCCTGACTATCGTCGGCGCCACGCTGTTCGGAGTGGCAGGGCTGTATCCGAACCTCTTTCCGTCCACCCTCGATCCCGCGTACAGCCTGACCGTGTTCAATTCTTCGTCCAGTGCGCTTACCCTGAAGATCATGCTGGGCGTGGCTCTTACTTTCGTGCCGATCGTGATCGTGTACCAGATATGGGCCTACTACATGTTTAGAGACAAGGTGAGTGCAGACGATCTCGCTTCTGATGAAGCGTATTGAAGCCTGATGCCCGTGTGTGCACACAAGTAACGCAGACCGCCATGCCTCCACCGTGACGAAGACCTGGCCACAATACGCTCTGGAGGCATGAGGTCTACCTGCGGGTCCTGCCTGATATTGATTCACTTTTGCAGGATGACTTGGCGCAAGCGGTTGGCTGAGATTCCCTGCGCTATGGACGACGGAAAGTCTTCTTGTCGTTTGGCTCAGGGCTTGGCTTTTACCCTCTCGCAGGTTGCGGCGCGCCACACGCCCTTGAAGCCTTCTGAAAAGAACGCGTTAAAGAAATCGCGGACTTGTTCAGGGGTAGGTTCCTCTCCGGGAGCAACCTCGGCGGTGATCTCAACCAGGTAACGCTTGGTGATCGTACTACCGGTGGTGTTTTCTGGCATGGTGGGGTGTTGTAGAATCGAGGACATCGCCGACCTCCCTCCTCCTCTCACGAGCAACGCCAAGGCGAAATTCCTGCTCCGCTCCTCTTCCGTTACCTTGCCGAAGCGGGAGAACGCAAAGCGTGCTACGGGTATTCTTCTGCCGCACCTCGTGTTTCCGAGAGTGTGAGCATACCTTACCTGCTCGACAAAATCCACTGCTTTGAAAGAGGTACGTAACCCGTGAAGTAGAAGGCCTTACTTCTCCCGTGAAGTCCTACCCCTGTCGGGCCTCCGGCCGCGGCAGCTGCCACGCGTAACGGTCGGACCACCACCTGACATCCTGCCAGAGAGTCTCAAGATGGGTGCGTGAGGCATGGTTCGGATTCGCAAGTGGTGAGAGACATGATAAGCTTGCGTAATTCCTTCAAATCGTTATCGTCAATGCTTGTGATTTGGAAGCCTGAAATGCAAGGACTCCCTTCGTCTTCGATTCTTACCCACCGACACACTGCATCGAAGGAGAACGTGTCAAACTCCACTGCGACAAATTCGTCCCCGAAAACGACAAAATGGCGCGTCTCACCCAGGGTGGTCTCAATGCCGCTTACCCCCACACCCTTTTCGGTAAGATCACGCAGCATTCCGGATATCTTGGGGTCCTTCCCGTCATAAATAGGTATGGGAAAAAGAGCCATGTGCCTGGGTAACTTGCGCAGGCTTTCAACCTTCACATCCTCCCCTGCGGAGTCTCGGCTCGACGGGGTAATTCTCTCGAAAATTTCGCCCCGACCGATGGCTTTTATGTTGACCAACTGCTTGAACACAGCTTGAAGCACGCTGGAAGTCAATTCATACTTTGCCTTGAGTTCATCATCGGTCAGATGCTCCCGAATATCGTTCACGATGTCCTGGGCTTTGACTACATGTGTCTTGGGCATGATCGCTAAACCCCGCGTGGAAACGAACTTTCTTACTGTTTGCCTTCAGCACGATGCCACGGTCGGCGACGATCGGTGGGTCGTCTGATTCGTTCCCCTCGGCACGGTGGAACGAGCACCCACCCGGCACGACCATCTTCTCTTCACGTTTTGCGTCACCGTTTCTCAGTGCAAGAAAAATATAGGGTCATGACAGGAGAATGTCAACGTCGTGGTCCGGACCGAAAGTGCTCGGCAGATCAGGCGATTCTCGCGCGGCTGGCCTCGTCCCGCGGGTCTCCAGGACCTTCGATCGGATATCCTCTCATGCGGACTCCCGCACAAGGGTAAGAGTTCTCGGGAATGAGATAACCTGTCGGAATCAGCATGGGCAAGTTCTACGACCGCCCTCTTGCCCGTGGTGAAGGGATGGACTGCGAGAAAGGACGAGAATTCCGGGTTCTGGCCGGGGGGTGTGATCGTTCGGCGCGATGCTTTGGCGAACATGAAAAATCGAACCACAAAGGCACCCACACGAAGAAGTCGAAGACCCATTCTCTCTTTTCTTTCTGTCCTGTTCTTGGTGGTTCATTCCCTCTCCCTGGCGATGAACCGTTACCCGGGGTTGGGTTACGTTAAAGAATGGGGAAGAGGGTCGTTTTCTCTGCCCTACCTGCGACTCAGCGGGAAAAGATTACCAATTTACATGGGTACGCCATTGTGGTAGGAACTGGTCTTCGGCGAGTTTACTGTTGCCAAAAGGAAAGCATGTCAACGATGCAGTTTCTCAAGTCCATGCTTAAGCTCATGAGACCGGCCCAGTGGATAAAGAACGGGTTTGTTTTCATGCCGCTCGTGTTCAGCGGAAGGCTTTACTACCTGGAAGACGCTCTGAAAGTCATCGGAATGGCACTCGCCTTCTGCCTGGCTTCTTCCGCCACCTACATTCTTAACGATTACATGGATATGGAACAGGACCGGGTCCACCCGCTTAAGAAACACAGACCGCTGGCCTCGGGCGAGCTCGCGCCTTGGACCGCGTTGATCACCATGGTCGGGTTGACCATTGGCGCTTTCGTTTTGGGGGGCTTAACTCACGCGGGCATAGCCGGGCTGGCTTTCCTGGCCGGGTATTTGGTCCTTCAGATCGTATATTCGCTCTGGCTGAAAAACATATTGCTCATTGATGTGTTGACCATTTCTACCGGGTTCCTGTTCAGGGTCCTGGCTGGAGCCGTGGCCATCAGCGTGATGGTGTCGACATGGCTATTCCTCTGCACGTTTTCGGTATCGATCCTGCTCGCGCTCGGCAAACGACGCCACGAAGCGCTCCTGTTGAATAGTGACGCAGTGTCACACAGGCCGGTTCTTGAGAATTACAGCGTGGTGTTGCTTGACCAACTCCTTCAAGTGGTGACCACCTCGACGTTTATCTTCTACTGCTTGTATTCCGTGCAGGATCATTCTTCTTCAGGAATCCACTCGGAGATGATGATGTTCACCATCCCCATGGTCACGTACGGGATCTTTCGCTACATGTATCTGATTTACCACAAGAAGGATGGAGGATCGCCCACGACTCTTCTTCTGACTGACCCGCCGTTGTTGTCCTGTACGATCGTGTGGTTGATCACCTGTATCACCATAATTTACTTTTACCCCTCTACTCGGGTATAATTGCACGCACAGTAAAGGGCTCTCTTCACAGAGCAGCGAATGTGCCGCGAAAGGAAGCCGTACATGTTGAAGATCCTTAAGTACGCGGCGTACTTTATTTTCCTGGCCGGGGTAGGCGTACCTCTTGGGCTGCTACATCCACGGGTCGCGTGTGAATCAAACCATGGTAATGAGCGGAGTCGCGTTTGTGCGCGAGCTGCCTTATGGTGAACGCACGGTGGGCTTGATAGAGACCCTCGTATTTTCATACGAGGAAAAACAGGACCTGGAAAAATTTGAACAAGAGCATAAGGGGCAGATCAAGATCGATCCGGAAGTGTTGAAGAAGCACCAGGAACTTCTCCAGCGGACTCAACCACCCCTTCGTTGACGGGCTCCTGAAGCGTGTTGCACGGCATGAACAAAATGAGCGTCATGAGACCCCTCCTTGTGAAGGGACCTCATACGAAGGCTGCGTGATACTGCTTCGCGCCCTATGAAAATGCATTTTCGGGGGAAGGTCCTTCTTGAAAGAAGGGCCTTCCCCCGAACCCCCATCCCCAAGAACGTCAAGCACTTGCCAGCTCCCGCTGGTCGCTGGACAGGGTGCGATTTTCATTGTTCGTTGTGCCACCACCGGGGACATGGTTGTTCACTATGCAAGATCGTAGGGCTGTGGGTCTCCTGAGCGCAGTGATGAGACGGCTTTGCGTCGTCCGTAGCGAAGCGGAGATCCGCAGCCCGCATCCTGTCATACACGTGAAAGGGCCTGAGTACGAGCCCTCATTTCATCGGCAGTGGAAACCACAAGGTTTCGTCATCTTACCGAAGATCAGATCTTTTCCACTATCACTGCAGCGCCCATGCCGCCACCCACGCAGAGTGTGGCCAGTCCTCGCTTCACATTGTCCCGTTTTTTCATCTCGTGGAGCAATGTGGTGAGGATGCGAGCCCCCGAGGCGCCGATGGGATGGCCAAGTGCAATGGCTCCCCCGTTGAGGTTCGTTTTTGCCATATCAAGACCGAGGTCCTTCTTTACTGCCAGGCACTGCGCGGCAAACGCTTCATTGGCCTCGATGAGGTCGATGTCGTCAAGCGTGAGCCCCGCTTTTGCGAGGGCCTTTCTCGTGGCAGGGATCGGACCTACTCCCATGATTTTCGGATCTACGCCTGCAGACGCGTACGACACGATTCTTGCCATGGGCGTAAGACCTTTTTCCTTGGCCTTGTCCGCAGACATCACCAGGATAGCCGCCGCGCCGTCATTGATCCCTGACGCGTTGCCCGCTGTGACCGTGCCGTCCTTCTTGAACGCGGGTCTCAGTTTCGCGAGAGCCTCTGCGGTGGTTCCCAACCGAGGGTGTTCGTCAGTGTCGAAGACCTTGGGGTCTCCTTTACGCTGGGGAATCAGCACGGGAACGATCTCGTCCTTGAAACGCCCTGCCTTGATCGCAGCTTCGGCCCTTTGCTGGCTGATGAGGCCCATTTCGTCCTGTTCTTGTCGCGAGATGCCCCATTGGTCCGCAACGTTCTCCGCGGTGACTCCCATGTGGTAATTGTTGAAGATCTCCCAAAGACCGTCGTGGATCATCAGGTCTACCAGGGCATCGTCATTCATACGCGCGCCCCAACGTGCCTTGGCCATGGCATAGGGAGCCGCGGACATGTTCTCGGTCCCTCCGGCGATGACGGTATCCGCGTCTCCCGCCTTAATGACCTGAGCAGCCAAAGAAACGGATCGCAATCCCGAAGCGCACACCTTATTGATTGTCATGGCAGGCACGTCGTGCGGGATTCCTGCTTTGATGAGCACCTGGCGGGCCACGTTTTGGCCCTGGCCGGCCTGAAGCACACAGCCGAAGATGAGTTCCTCAACCTCGGCAGGATTGACGCCAGTTCTCTTAATAAGTTCCTTTACCGCGATGGTTCCCAGTTCTACTGCCGGTACGCCGGTAAGCGCACCACCAAAGGATCCCACTGGGGTACGTCACGTGTCTATGATGACCACTTCCTTCATGCAAAAAACCTCCTGCGCCAGTTCTTGGCGTGTGACGTCAACGGCTCGATTGGGCCGTCGATAGTTTCATACTGATGCGCGAGATAAAAAGGGGACATCGGTCAAAACGGCCGATCCCCATCACCATTCATCTCCCGATCCGGAGCGACGTCTCATCTGATGAGATGATCCGGAATCTCTATGCCCTGTTCCTGATAATAGCGGATCGCGCCTCTATGGAGGGGGACCTCTAAACCTTCCAGGGCTCTTTCCACGGAAATACCGCGACAGGCATGATGCACACGGGCCAGATGGTCCAGATTCTCGTACAGGCTTCGGGTCAACGCATATACCACCTGAGAATCCAAGGAAGCCGTCACCGCGAGGATACTCAATTGCCCGATCGTTTTGATTGGCTTGGTCTGCCCCGGATAGGTCCCTTCCGGAATTGTCATCCGGGAGACGTGTTGCCAACCTTCCGCACGTAACGCGTCCAATTGCGCGTCGGTAATTTCCAGCATCGTGAGCGGAGGCCGTCTCTCGTGGAACAGCGTAGTGACCAAAGAGACAGGCAACGCGCCGGTAAGGTCCAAGGCTTGGACCGTGCCTTTTCTCAGGGCTTCCACGCCAGCGAGAATGCTCAAGTCACCGCAGCCGGACCTTCCGCTTTCCAGGCTTGAGGGTCCTCACCACCATTTCCGCGGTGAGTCGGTCCCCACTGTCAGGCAGGCCGGTAGCCAGGGTAAGTCCCGCCAGATCCTGGATAGTGCCTGTTTGCACTTTGTCG
Organism: uncultured delta proteobacterium; assembly: GCA_963760985.1. GTDB lineage: Bacteria > Desulfobacterota > Desulfomonilia > Desulfomonilales > Desulfomonilaceae > JACRDG01. The sequence goes on from CAVXFM010000015.1 coordinate 326,027, forward strand.
GAGCGGATAAGCAGATGCACCGCATCCTGCCACAAAGACGTGACGCTCCTGATTTCGGGAACAGGCTCCCCTTTGTAAAACCCCGTTCCTTTGAATGCCATGGCGCAGAGGAACTCGTCAGCAGAGGATCATGTCTGCATCGGCAATACGAATCGCCTGAATGTTTTCCTTGGACCCTTCGGAGACTGCCGCGGAAACACGAATTCCCTCGTCCTGCAGACTGGTTGTCCACATGGAAGCCATGGCAAGGCCCACATGATAGTAGGTCCCGCCTGGCATACCCGTGGCCATGAGCACCGAGATCCTCGCGGGATTCCTGGCTGCAAACGACACCGCCCCCATAAGCGCCGAAAGGACCAGGACAATTCCTAGGCCCTTAGGAAAGCAATGGGCACCTCTTTTGGAGGTACCTCGCATGTGGAAGCGAAATCTGTTCATCCCACGTGAATCTTTATTAGTGTGCACGTCAACCTTTTTCGAGTATAGAACCGACAGGATTGCATGGCAATGGGAAAGTTCCCCGATGACCGCGGCCGAGAGATGAATCGTGAGAATCGTCCATTCCCCTGCGTACGCTACGATTTTGTTGAAAAGGTGCTTTTCGCTGAAGGTGCAAGCGCGTCCCGCGCATGGCAGGGCTCTCGCGGTGGCGCTTGCAGTGTTCGCCTTGAGTGCATCCTATGCATGGTCTCAGGCGACCACGCTTCACCAGGATCAGGTAGCCTCCGGGAATTTCTCTGCCCGCGATTTGACGAGAGAAATCCTCCCTCCTGCCACCTCAGCCGAGTGGCGAGCCGCGGCAAGACCCGCTGAAGTAGTGCCGCATGTGCAACACAGAGCGCCCCACAGGGACCGGGAAGCCAAACCCACGCATAAGCCTGAAAAGAGGCTCAGACCGGAGGAAGTAGTGTACCTGGAAGACATTATTCTCCGCTTGATCAATATTGTGCGCAAAAAAAGAGGTTTGCATCCTCTCAAGCCCAGCAGGGCGCTTGCCTTTCTCGCGCGTCATCACAGCCGCGACATGTGCAGGACCAATGCCTTCCTGCATGAATCGGACGCTTTTCCGCCCGGTTGGAGGCGCTTTATGGAAAGGATGAAGAAGGTCGGCGTTTGGGATGGAGGCGAAAACATCGCGTATCGCACCATGGCTGAGGATCGCAAAAAATGGGCGGCATCCATTGTCAAAGGTTGGGTGGGAAGCCCGCCACACCTGAAAAATATCTTGGATCCCGCGTTTCGGTATTCGGGCGTGGGAATAGGACAGTGTGGCCGGAGGATCGTCTACGTGACGCAAGTTTTCTCAGGAGAACCCGGTCGAGTTCCTGTGCCTCCACACAGCCATCCCGCTTCGCGTCTTCGCGCGCAAATCAACGGTACTGTTGACGACGTGACCAAGGCTTGCATAGAATAGCCCCCAAGAGGAATTTCGGATGGCTCGATACTTCGTTGGACCGCTTATATGCTGTGTCGTTCTTATGTCCCTATGGGGGTGTGCGAGCCTGTGGCCACAGAAGAAACCAACGGTGAATGCGCCGATCATCATGGAAGAAGACGTGCCGGAAAAACCGGCAGCAGGACAGGAGAACTCTCCTGCGGTTCAAAATCCATCAGGAACGGAAACGGTTCCGCCCGGACTCGAAAACCAGCCGACGACGCAAACCGACTCGGAAAGCAAACCTCCGCGGCGGCGTTTCAAGTTTCGAGACAGGGGAGGTTGGGAATCGATCCCCGACCGACCGGATACAAAACAACCGTGAAATGTTAAGCAAGAATTGATAAATTATGCCGTCTATTCTTATTGACAGCCGCTTTTTGCTCATTGCGGCCACCAACTTCTTTCTGTTTCTCATCGTATCGAGCTTGAGCTTTCTCCCTGTGGTGATCGTAGAACTGGGAGGAAACAGCATGGATGTAGGGCTCGTGATGGGGTCTATCGGTGTCACGTCCCTGGGGTGTCTCCCGTTCTTGGCGCCTCTTATTGACCGATATGGGAGAAAGATGTTCATCGTTGCAGGGGTCCTGTTGATGGGCCTTACCAACGCAGGCTTTCTGCTCTTTGACACCTATTCTTCTCTGATGATTGGCGTGCGCCTTATCCAGGGCCTTGCCTTTGCCGCGTGCTTCAACGGATGCGCTACCGCGGTAGTGGATCTCCTGCCTGCGGACAAACGCGCTCAGGGAATCGGTTTTTTTGGGGTATCCGGATCGATTGCCGTCGCGTTAGGGCCTTACGTGTGTGAGACATTTCTGGTGAACTGGGGACACCATGCGTATTTTGGCGTATTGATCGCGTTTGGCCTGATCGGTTTTGTCACAGGTTTGCAAGTGCAGGAACCGATGCGTAACACCCGTCAAGAGAAGAGTGCCCGGGGATTTTTCCCCACAGCCGCGCATGACGGCCATCTTGCCATGATGACCATGGCGATGATATTCGGGTCGGCTTTTGCCGCGATCATGACTTTCTTTCCACTCTATGCGACCAACCTGGGACTTCGAGGCGGGGTTTTCTTTATCTCGTACGGGTTGAGTCTGATTGCGGTGCGGGTCTTGCTCGGCCATCTGGTGGATTCGTTCAGTCGAGACAAGCTCATTTTCGGGTGTCTGATCGGTTTCGGTTTCCTGCTCGCGTTGACCTCTCAGATGCATTCCGTGGTGCACACCGTATTCCTCGGGGCTCTTTTTGGGGTAGTGCAAGGGATTTCCTACCCCGCGATGATGGCGCGTATGGTGGATCGGTCTACGCATCAGAATCGCGCGGTAGTCGTGGCTCTGTTCACCGGTTCTTTCGGGGTGGGGATCAATGCGTCGGTGCTTGCCTGGGGGCTGATCGCGAACGAGAAGGGCTTGCCGTTCATGTTTATGGTGGGCGGATTCCTCATGTTCGCTGCTGCGGCGATCTACGTGTACACGGTCACCACGCGGGACGTATGGACCGTCCGCCGATAGCCTCATCTCGGGCTGTTGAGCGCTTATCTGACCGAGAACGACAGTCTTCTTGCGAGCTTACCGTCTAGATACAGCGAGACCTTCCACTGACCCGGTTTGTGGTTGTACAACTCGGCAGTAGGAATGCTGTGGATGCGGGTGCTTCCTTTCTTGGGCCGTTCAATGCCTTTCTTTCCCTCCAAGTTCTTGTCGTACGTGGTACGAATCGTGCGGAACTCCAGTCCGAGCGGGTCCGTCCACTTACTCTCCGCCACGTAGGTATTCTTCTCGTTTTTGGGCATGAAAAAGAGGCTCACCGTCTTGTGCATATTGTGATCAAAAGTGGTGCGCGGACTAAAAGAGGTTCCTCCGGTGAGGAAAACGTCTTTGAGCAGATAGAACTGCTCATCATCGCTCGTCGTTTCAATACCCTTCCATTTGCCTACGTTGATCGCTCCACAGCCTGCCAATTCCGCAACCATGGTGAGCAGCAGGATGCACGCGAAAATAACGCGCATCCCGTGTTCCTTTGACCGGACGATCTCACGTAATACATCTCTTGGAACCTGCATACGTTGCCCTTCTGTGAGTCGGTTTCCCATCACGGAGTCCTCGCGAGAGCCACTTCGTCACACTCCGGGAACTTGGTGCATCGAAGGCAATCCGCCCAGATCTTGTGCGGGAGGAGACTCTTGTCCATGAGCGCGAAACCCAGTTTCTCAAACAGGTGTATCCTGTCAGTCAGCACGAAAACCTGTTTGATACCCATTTCGCGCGATTCCTTCAACAGAGCGTCAACGAGTTGGCTGCCGATCCCCTTTCGCTGGCGATCGGTGGTCACTGCCAGGGACCGAATTTCTGCAAGGTCTTCCCAGACTATGTGGAGCGCGGAGCAACCGATGATCTCGCCTCCCTGGTCTTCCGAGTACACGCTGAAGTCCCTCACTTGGGAATACAGTTCACTCACCGGCCGTGGTAAGATCGCGCCAAACTTGGCCTGCTCTGCTATCAATTGGTGTATGGTTCGCACGTCGTTCAACGTGGCTTTTCGGATCATCAAGGCACCTCCGCGACGCGCAGATCCATCAGACTTTTCACATGTGCTTTCACAGACTCTGACGCGGGCGACGCGCCGAGCATGCGGGCCAGTTCTTCCACCCGCTCCTCCATATCCAGAGGCCTTACCAGAATGCGTGTGCGGCCTCGTGAGATCGATTTACTTACAGACAGGTGATGGTCAGCCAAGGCCGCGACCTGATGGAGATGTGTCACGCACAGCACCTGTTGCTGTTGAGCGACGCGCGCCAATCTTGTTCCCACGGCAAACGCGGTATGGCCACCCACACCGGTATCGACTTCATCGAAGATCACCGTACGCGCGCCTCGCTGATTCACCTGCAAGGCTTTGAGCGCGAGCATGATGCGAGAAAGCTCCCCGCCCGACGCGATCTTGGCCAACGGCCTTGGCGACTCACCAGGATTGGCAGCGAGGACAAACTCCACCTTCTCCAGGCCCTTTGCCGAACCTTTGTCTTCCGGCAATCCTTGCATGTCGATCTTGAACACTGCCGCGGGCATCGCGAGTTCTGCGAGTTCCTTTTTCATCGCGCTTTCCAGCCGCGCTGCCGCCTCTCGTCGCGCTGCAGAGAGTTTGTGGCAGCACTCCACATAAAGGGATCGGCGTTGCTCTGCTGCCGCGCTCCGATTCTTTTGAAGGGAACGTGCGTCGATGATGTCGCCAGCCTCTTTGGAGAGCGTATCCAGCAACGCGATGAGCCCTGGCAGGTCCTTTCCGTATTTCTTCTTGAGGCGTCGGATCTTGGCGAGCCTTTCTTCGAGCTGTTCCAGTTTGGCCGGGTCTGCATGGGATTTCTCGGAAACTGCTCGCAGCTCCAAAGCGACGTCTTCCAATCTGTACAAGGCTTCTTCGAAGTTTTCTTGCAGTTTGTCAAGCCTGGGATTCGCGGCAGCCAGGTATTCCATGTTTCTTCTTGATTTCAGACAGCTCACCTATCACGCTACCCGATCGTGAGTACAGCTTTTGGTAGGCATCATAAGCTCTCTCACGAATTTGAGTGGCCTTTTTTAGAATCTCCCTTTGCTGGAGGATCTCCTCCTCCTCACCTTCCTTGAGGCCTGCTTCGGAAAGCTCCTTACTGGATGCCGCGTTTTCCTTTGCCTGGCGTTCGAGTTCCCCAAGTCTTTTCGCGGCTTCTCCCAGTTCCCTGGTCGCACGTGTCCATGCGGAGAATGCGTCTGACACGTCTTGAGAGAGAGTCGCGAGCGTGCCGAACGTGTCCAGAATATCGATGTGCTCCTCAGGATCGAGCAACACGCGATGCTCGTGCTGGCCGAAGATACTGATGAGCGACCGGCCTACGGACTGAAGCATGGCCACGGTGGCAAGATTGCCGTTCATGGAGCACCTGGACCGGCCAGCGCGGGAGAACTTGCGCGAAAGGATCAGCTCCCCGGTCCCGGCTATATCCGCGGCTAAATCAGGTGGCAAGGGATGATCTTCAGGAATCTCGAAAAGCCCTTCCACGAGCGCTTCGTCTTCGCCGGTGCGGATCAGATCCGGCGACACGCGGCCGCCAAGAAGCAGATCCAGCGCTCCAATGAGTATGGACTTGCCTGCGCCGGTCTCACCGGTAAGGACGTTGAAGCCTTCGCGAAACTCCACTTCGACCTTGTCGATAATGGCCAGGTTGGATACTTTGAGATACCGTAACATGCACGCCAAACAAATCATGAAATTCCACGGTTTCGTGGCCGTCAGCCATGTCGGCTCACGAACCTGCGGGCTATTATAGAATTTTTCACGGAGAATTGGTAAGGGTTCCCCGCGAAATGCGTGGAAAAGCCTCTGACATTCGGGAAAACATTGAGTGACAAAGTCGGCAGACACCGGGTGTACACTGGCTCACCCTTGCATAATTGCGGCCACGCATTGATGCCAACCTCATCAGTTCCCGTAGGAGTGTGCGCACAGGTATAGGCCCCTTTTCTGCCGGAAAGCTCGGTTTGACTCTCAGCGGTGCAGGTGGTAGGATCGACACGCGATTTCTGCTTTGTGGAGGACTTCATGAAGGGCGTCGTTCTCGCGGGGGGACTTGGAACCAGACTGTATCCACTGACCAAGATCACGAATAAACACTTGCTTCCGGTGTACAACAAACCCATGGTGACCTATCCCATAGAGTGCCTCGTCAGGGCAGGGATCACCAATATCCTGGTCGTCACAGGAGGCAATCATCCTGGCGACTTCCTGAAATTACTGGGCAATGGGAAAGAATTCGGCCTGAAGCAGATCCATTATGCCTATCAGGAAGGAGAAGGCGGAATTGCCGATGCGCTGTCTCTGGCAGAAACCCACGCGGCAGGAGAACCCATCTGCGTAGTGCTCGGAGACAACATCCTCGAATATACCATCCGGTCCGCGGTCGAGGATTACCGGCGACAGGACAAGGGGGCCAAGATCCTGCTCAAGGAAGTGGAAGACCCGCACCGTTTCGGCGTGCCGGTGATAGAGAACGACCGTATCGTGCGCATCGAGGAGAAACCGCAACATCCTGCCACCTCCTATGCGGTGACAGGGATCTATTTGTACGACACGACCGTCTTTGATTTTATCAAGACCTTGTCGCCGTCTCAACGCGGTGAGCTGGAAATTACCGACGTGAACAATCTCTACATCGAGCAAGGTACGATGACATGGTCAGTGCTCGACGGCTGGTGGACCGATGCGGGAACCTTTGACTCGCTGCTGCGGGCTTCCAATCTCGTTGCTCAGGGAGGGGCCAACAAAGGCTAAGACTGCATATGGATAGCAAGAAATTCAAACAGCCTGATTCCGCTCTCATTCATGGAGTGATTGTCCAAACTCTCAGAGTCGTCCCGGACGAACGGGGCAGATTAATGGAAATCATGAGGTGCGACGATCCTTTTTTTTCGGGCTTTGGCCAGGTGTATCTCAGCACCGTGTATCCTGGGGTGGTAAAAGCCTGGCATTACCATAGGGTTCAGGACGACCGTTTCACTTGCGTGCGAGGCATGGTCAAGGCCGTGCTGTACGATGACAGGGAAAGCTCCCCCACTCGCGGAGCGCTCAATGAAATCTACGTAGGCGAATATAAGCCGAACCTGATCGTAATCCCTGCCGGCGTGTTTCATGGCTGGAAATGTATCAGCGAGTACGAGGCGTACGTGATTAACGTCCCTTCTCAGCCTTACAATCGTTCCGATCCGGACGAGTACCGTGTTGATCCTCATACCGGAGGCATTCCCTACGACTGGTCCAGAAAAGACGGATAACCCAACCCCTTCCGGCGGGGGAAGGAAAAGCGTTTCTGCAATATCGGGCTCCTGGAACCCGGACCCTTCTTTCACCGCCCTGAGGTTCAGCGATGAAGATCCTTGTTACCGGAGGAGCTGGTTTCATCGGCTCCAATTTCGTCATGTACATGCTCGAATCCTATCCTGATGTCACGCTCGTCAACCTCGACCTGCTCACCTATGCCGGAAACCTGGAGAATCTCCAGGACGTGCAACCATACGGCCCACGCCACCGGTTTGTCCGTGGTGACATCACCGACAGGCAACTGGTGCGGGACTTGATTTCGGAAAAGCCCGACGCGGTCGTGAATTTTGCCGCGGAATCGCATGTGGATCGTTCCATCTTGGACGCGTCGGCGTTTGTGAAGACCAACGTGATGGGCACGCAGGTATTGTTGGACGCGTGCAGAGAGTTCAAGACCCCTCGGTTTGTGCAGATCTCTACGGATGAGGTGTACGGCTCCCTGGGACCTGACGGTGCGTTCACCGAGGAGCATCCGATTGCGCCCAACAGCCCCTATTCCGCGTCTAAAGCCGCGGCGGACCTGTTTTGCCGCGCGTATCACAAGACATACAATATGGACATCGTGATCACGCGCTGTTCGAACAATTACGGCCCCTGGCAATTCCCCGAAAAGCTCATCCCTCTGATGATCTCCAATGCGCTCCAGGAGAAGGAGCTGCCCGTGTACGGTGACGGCATGCACGTGCGCGACTGGATCCACGTCGCGGACCATTGTGCCGCGGTGGATCTGGTGTTGCGCAAAGGTCGCAGCGGTGAGATCTACAACGTCGGGGGTTCTTGCGAACGGTGCAACATGGACATTGTCCGGTACGTGCTCTCGCGGCTCCTCAAACCCGAGTCGCTTGTCCGCTTTGTCGAGGACAGGCCGGGACACGACCGGCGGTACGCGATGGATGCGTCAAAGTTGCAACGAGAATTGGACTGGAAGCCCTCGATTTCCTTCGAGGATGGAATGAACCAGACGATTTCCTGGTACATCGAGCACGAGGTCTGGTGGCAGCGCATCAAATCCGGCGAATACCTCACCTATTATGAAGAATGGTACGGCAATCGCTAAGGCAAGCAATCAGGTATTCGAAGGGATTGTCGTCTCACATGAAGATCACGCGACGGAACACACGAAGCATACGTCTGGGAAACGTTCCCATAGGCGGTGGAGCTGCCATTGCGGTTCAGTCCATGGCCAACACGGACACGAGGGACGCAAAGGCCACCATTCGGCAGATTCGGAGATTGGAACGGGCTGGCTGCGAAATAGTTCGCGTGGGTGTTCCCGACATGGATGCCGCGCGCTCGCTGGGTTCCATAAAGGCGAAGGTCGCAATCCCGCTGGTTGCGGACATTCATTTCGATTATCAACTCGCTTTGGAAGCGCTTCGTCAGGGCGTGGACGGCCTCAGGCTGAATCCGGGAAACATCGGGTCTGCGCTCAAGGTCCGAGAGGTGACGCGGGCCGCGGCTGAACGGGATGTGCCCATACGCATAGGGGTAAATTCAGGCTCGGTGGAGAGAGGGCTTCTGGCAAAATATGGCGGTGCCACCCCAGAGGCTATGGTGGAAAGTGCGTTGAATCACGTGGCCCTCCTGGAACGAGAGCACTTCTCTCTCATCAAGATTTCCCTCAAGGCCTCGGACGTACCCAGGACCGTGGACGCGTACCGCTTTCTCTCTCAGAGGGTGGATTACCCGCTCCACGTGGGCATAACCGAGGCGGGGACTCTGGTACCGGGCGCGGTCAAATCCGCGATCGGTATAGGTCTGCTGCTCGCGGAAGGAATCGGCGACACGATCAGAGTCTCTCTCACTGCCCCGCCTGAGCAAGAAATTACTGCCGCGTATGCGATCCTGAGGTCGCTTGACATCCGACGCCGCGGGGTCGAGGTGATTTCCTGCCCGACCTGTTCCCGGACCGAAATTGATCTGATCGGACTGGCGCACAAGGTAGAAAAAGCAGTGGCGCGGGTGCAGACGCCGCTCAAAGTGGCGGTCATGGGCTGCGTGGTCAATGGACCGGGAGAGGCCAAAGAGGCCGATGTGGGGATAGCGGGCGGAAAAGGACGGGGCATCCTCTTCAAGAATGGTACGAGCCTGGGAACGTATCCTGAAGAAGGCCTTCTTCCCGCGCTGCTCGCGGAAATACGGGCCATGACAGGCGAAAGAGTTGATTGAATTGCCAAGCCTTCTGGAATATACTGAATTGTATGGAGAATGAAGACATTCTCTCTGCGGTTCAGCTGAAAATCATCAAGGCAGATGCCTTTCATAGTGGATTGATCGCAGTTCTCGTGGCCTTGGTCTTGTGCGGGAATACGGGTCGGTCTCGTTCGCTCCGGTGAAGGTGGTTCACCCTTTGCCGCGTGATTTCCGCGTGGTTAAGATCATGGCCGCATCCCACACAAAGTTGTTAACGGAAAGACTTCTCGTCCGGGAAGTCTGGCCTGTGAAGAACGTGACTAGATACCAATCCTGTAATTGAGGGAGGCCCCATGAAAACGGAGAGCCCAAGTTTCGATGTGTTGACACCCGTTCATTTCCTCACGCGTGCAGCCCGGATCTACCCCACAAAGGAAGCGGTGGTATACGGGGACCTGCGGCTCACGTACCAACAGTTTCAGGAGAGAGTAAACCGTTTGGCCAATGGCCTGCTGGCCGCAGGAATCGCCAAGGGGGACAAGGTAGCCTTTATCTGCCCCAACACCCCACCCATGTTGGAAGCCCATTTCGGCGTTCCCTTGATCGGTGCGACCCTGGTTCCGATCAATATTCGCCTCGCGCCACGAGAGGCAGCGTTCATCATCAATCATTCGGACGCAAAAGCGATCTTTGTAGACAATGAATTCTCCGGTCTGGTCGCGTCAACACTCGCGGATTTGCCTCATGTGAAGCTTTTCGTGAACATTTGTGATGGCAAAGACGACAAACCGTTGAATGGTCCCACGTATGAGGAGTTCCTCGCATCGTCTTCAGACGCTCAGGTAGCATGCGCGGTGGAGGACGAACGCGACGTACTGTCCATCAATTACACGAGCGGCACCACGGGCGTGCCCAAGGGTGTGATGTATCACCATCGCGGTGCACACATGAATGCACTGGCAGAGGCTCTTGAACATGAGATGAATGCCGGTTCCGTATATCTTTGGACATTGCCCATGTTCCATTGCAACGGATGGTGCTTTCCCTGGGCCGTGACCGCTGTGGGAGCTACCCATGTCTGTCTGAGGAAAGTAGTGCCTGAAGAGATCTATCGGCTGATCGAAAAAGAAGGGGTGAGCCACCTCTGTGCGGCTCCCACAGTGCTCATTTCCATGTCCAATTATCCGGATGCCAAAGACGTCCCCATGAAGCGCCAACTCCGAGTCATCACCGCAGGCGCTCCACCGGCTCCCACGATAATTAAGAACATGGAATCAATTGGACCGAAAGTGATCCAGGTATACGGCCTCACCGAGGTGTACGGCCCGCATAGCATCTGCCTTCCCCAGCCGGAATGGGACCAGTTGTCCCTTGACGCACGCGTCAAACACATGGCATGTCAGGGCGTGCCCAATGTATCGGCAATGCACATGGATGTGGTCGATCCCGGCACCATGGAACCAGTGCCCCATGACGGCACAGCTATGGGTGAAATCGTCATGCGAGGCAACAATGTGATGCTTGGATACTATAAGGCGCCGGAGGCTACTGAAAAGGCTTTCCAAGGAGGATGGTTTCATAGCGGTGACATCGCGGTGGTACACCCCGACGGGTACGTGGAAATAAAGGACCGCTCCAAGGATATTATCATCAGTGGCGGAGAGAACATTTCGAGCGTGGAGGTAGAAAGCGTTCTGTACATGCACCCCCACGTGATGGAGGTCGCGGTGGTGGGAATCCCTGACGAAAAATGGGGAGAAGTGCCCAAAGCCTTCATAGTGCCCAAACCTGGCACTCAGCCCACTGCGGAGGACATTATCACGTTCTGTCGCGAGAACATGGCTCGGTACAAGGTACCCAAGCAAATCGAGTTCTCTGAGCTTCCTAAGACCGCAACAGGGAAGATCCTGAAGTACGAGCTCAGGAACAAAGAATGGGCCGGCCGAGACCGTAAGGTGAACTAATACCGCTGTGCGCAAGTGCAAGTAACGGAGCGGAGGGAAATCTCCCTCCGCTCGGCTAGGTTACTCGGAAGTGAGCGAAATGGTATGAGAGCATCGCGAGCACTTCCGGTAAAAAGGGGGATGCGGTACGTGAGGCTGCTGGGTCACGCACTGCTTTGCCCTTCACATGGCACAGCCGCGGTTCCGATTGATTTCTGCACAGGCTGTCAAGAAGAAGCATAGTATACCGGGATCTCAGGAGCCCGGCGGTGAGTCCGCGATGGTGCTGCGAGGAGCGAAGTAGCACCCTTGTCACCATGATCGGGCATACCTCACAGGCTCTTCGGGACTCGGACTCAGGAGTCTGCGGCATGCGACAGGCAGTTTTCGGTGTATCCGTATCACCCAGCATCGCGGGAACTATCCCGCGGTGGGATTTCCAAGGGAAAAAGGGGCCAGCGACCATGGGTACCAAAGTCAGAAAACGGCGCAGCGTCGCGGACATCAGCAGACTGTCAGCCCAAACCAGGCTCACCGCCTGGGCAGTCTTCAAGGAATTGACCCGTGACGGCATGGACCAGACGACCGCCCTACGAAAGGCGCTGCAGGATGCATGCCCTCCCAAGGATGATCCGTATTACCGACTGTTTTACCCTAACAAGATGCGTGAACTGGAACTATGGCGCAAACGCGGGCTCTGGCCCCTGTCCAAGCCAAAGGACTTCGAGTATTATGCCGGTCCCCACGACGACGTCGACGTATCCACTGACGATTTGGATGATATTCCCGAGACGGCAACAGGAGCGCCATCGCTGATGTCCGTGCCCGGAGCGGACCTCTCGCAAGCTGACGAACCCATCGACACCCTGGAATTCGACCCCGTGGAAGTCGCCAAGATTATCGAGTCGTACGAACAGGACCCTGTGTTGTTCATTGACGACGCGGACGAACTGAACGAATCGGGCACACAGGATGATGCCTCCGCCACATCGATGGGAAGCCCAAGCTCCACTCGACCGGTTCGCTTGAAAACAGGCGCGAAGAAAGCCACGCGGGTTGCTGATTTGTCAGACGCAGAGGGTAAGAGGATAGCGCGAGAGTTTTGCGAAGAAGGCCCTTCTGAACCCGGCCCTTCGCACACAGGCTCTTTGGACGCTGCGAGAAATGCCACTCGCGATCGGTCGGCTCGTGCGAAACTCGACCAGGACACGATCGATGAGCTGCTGGCCATGTTGGCCTGGTGGAAACAACACAAAGAACGGCTTGCCCCTTCTACGTCGCCGGTCCTGCTCCGGCCCGATTTCAGCGGCGAACCGTCGGTAACAAAGCGAATCAGAATGAACGCGAAACTCTGGGCAGCCGGAGAAAAGGCAGCGAAGAAGCAACCCGAAATGTCAGGAGGCTCGTTGGCCGGGCTGTTGGAATTTCTCCTCTGGAGGCACCTGGGATCCACAGACACGCACCTGAAGAAATGAGTAATCTCGGCTTCCTCTTCCCTGCGACGGATGTAGGTTTCTGTATCAAACTTACGACCAGGAAGCAGCGGCGATGCTCAATATATGCACGCAATTCCTCTCCCTACCGGCAGTCACGACTCTCTCGGCTCTGGGTGGATGCCCTGAACTCTGATATAGTGAGTTCTTGGCCCCGTTACCGGCACTACTGCCCGTTCCACAGGACAGAAGCGCGGTCACTCGGGAGTCGTTCCAAAGTCCTCTGCAAGGGAGGCCCCGCGAGACCGAACTGCTTCGGACGAAATTGTCGGCAACTGCGATGCTCTCCGGCCCCTCCTTCGCCAACGGACGGGTGCCCGTCCTCGTACCGAGGATTAGGGCACCGCGTTGGGAACGCGGGATCGTACGGCGACCACATGGGCTTTACCAGGTTGTTCAGGTGGCATGCATGACACACGCAACGGCAGCAGAGACCGGCCGGACTTTCAGGCACCACGATTCCAGGATTACCACTGCGGTGTTTTCTGCTGTGGTCGCAATAGTGCTGGCAGGAGTGTATTATGCCGCTCGGCTGGGCTTCCGCGAGAATTCCTTCATCCTTGTACTCCAAACCCTTTCTCTGAGCTTCTTCTTGATATTCTTTCCCTCTTTTTGTCGAGTAATGCGGCGTTTTCTGTTGGGGAATCGGCCGTCAACCTGGATCGGCTCCGACGCGGCATTGTCGCTTGCAGGCTTGCTCATCCTGCCCCTGGCAGGAATCGTCGGCCTGGACGGTGGAATGAATCTGTTGCCTGTCCTGGTCACGCTCGGACTCCTGATGTGCGTGGCAGTGTTTCTCGTGTGGTTGTTATCGGGCGGACTCGGCCGAAGCCTGGTGTTTATGCTTTGCGCAGGTTTTTTTGGTACGTGGGTGGCTGGGGCTGTCTGGGGCTCGGGATACCAAAACCCTTTGTACGAAGAGGCCCTCGCGGGCGGATATTACCTCTGCAAGGATATCCTCGTGGTTTCCAGCATGACCAGCATGCTTCGCACGTTCAATTTTCCCAGCATCGGCGTGGACGGGCTCGCGTACTGCTGGTACCACTGGGGAGCGTACTGGTTTTTCGCTCAATTGTCCGATTTGTTGCGGATCGGTAGTGTGAAATTCGGACAACTGGGTTTTCCCGTCATATTCATTCCTTTTCTTCTTTCAAGGTTCTTGGAGTTCGCGGTACACGCGGGAGAAAGCTTTTCGGATCGCAAGGACCTCCCGGACTTGCGCGCTGACGTGCCTTTCTGGCTCCTGGTTTTTATCGGCTGGATCGGCTTCATCCCCACGGAGGTCGCGACAAAGATGCGATTCGGTGAAAACATAATTTTTTTCTCTGAATCGTACGCAGTCGCCACAGCCCTCTCGTTCGTTTCGCTCTCGTTGAGCCTCTGGCTGCTCGATCGATTCAGGTTTGCACAGCGCTCGTTGACCGTCTCGGACCGTTGTTTGATACTCCTGATGCCGCTGCTTATTGCCGGGGTTGGACTGACGAAGATATCTCTGATGTATATTCTGGTAGTAGTGTACGGGTATTTGTTTCTCCGGCTGGGCCTCTGGCGATACAAAACGCTCACGGTCTCTGTCGCGGTCAGCATGCTGGCATTGCCTGTGATGGTCATGCTTACCTCTCCTGCAGGAGCCGGCGGAGGGTACAGAGGTGTGTATCCCCTTGTTTTTTTTATTTCGAATATCCCTTTCGCGTGGAAGCCGTTTTTCTTCATTTTGTACTATTTCTGGTCGTGGGTTTTTATTATTCTTCGGCTTGGCGCCTCGCGGGTGGTCACCCTGTCCAATCTGAGGGACGCCATTCGCAACAAGACCGTGGTGGATGTGGAAGTGATCGTGGTGACGTGCGTGGTGGGAGGCGCGCCCGCGTATATTCTTCCTATTGGTGGCGCGAGTGGTTTGTTTTTCATGGACTTTCAATGGTGGCTCGCATTGGGGCTCATCCTGGCGTATCGAAAGAAATTGAGAAAAATATGGAGCGTGGTACAAGATCTTTTTACTACTGCAAAGTCGAATTTAGGTGCAATTCGTTTAGACCAGGTGTGTATCTTGTTTCTTGGCGTGTGCATGGCAGCATCGGTCTTTGCCAACGGTTCGCTCGCGGTGTGGCGGATGGCGTACCTGAATCTGTCTGTGAGAAATGCATTGGTACACCCCGAGTCGCTGTCGGAAAGTCCGCAGGCCTTGCAGAAAGGCTTTTACACACGATTTGTCCGGGATCTCAAGGGGAGAAACGTGGCAGGTCTGAAGAGCTTTGTGAACACCGAGTTGCGACCGCTGGTCAGTTCCGCGCAGGAGAGCTTGGAAAAGGCAAAGGGATATGCCGTGATCAGGACGCTCCATCAATTGGACCACATGCCGATTTCGGAAAAGAGGCATACCCTCCTGTTCGTCCCTCGATCGAACACGCAGTACTGGGACTTGGTACCATCGTGCGAGGCTGTCTCCTTCCTGGGACCGTCCATTGCGGGAATGGCCATGCTGGATGGGCTGCCTGGGCCTGGTTGCAAGTTCATCCTCGGGCAATTTAGCGTGTACCCTCCGAGAACTGCGCAGGGAGCGCTTGTCGCACAGGATGAGACATCCCTTTGTGTGGCTGCTCGGGAAAAAGGTTTCTCCAGGGTGATCGTGCTGAACTCGGATGCACAAGCCGGTGTGCGTGCCAAGAGGATTTCATGCCCGTAGGAGGTGGTGGCGCATTCCTCCGTTCGACGGGACTTTCCTATGGCCATCGCCAAGAGTCGTGATGTGCTGTTTCGGCGAAAGGGTTCACCGCGAGGGACGAGGAATGAACCGCCAAGGCACAAAGACACAAGGAAAAACGAGGAATTGGCGCGGGTCACAAGGGTGTACACGACGCAATACGTATGAATACGAGTCCTGAGTCTAAGCAAGAAACACGTCGGAATCGCGTGAAGATTCCGACTGTACCCCAGTTGGTGCGCGTGGAAGCCTTTGCCGCGCTTGCTGCGGGAGCCTTTGTGTGTGTGCTTGCCGCGGTGCTCGACGCGCCGCTGGAAGGTCCGGCAGACGCAGGCGGCATACCGGCCCATTCGGTGAAAGCACCCTGGATTTTTCTCGGAGTTCAGCAGCTCCTCCGGTTTCTCCCCACCGTGTGGGCAGGCATCGTCCTTCCCTTCGTGGCTCTTGCAGGTCTGGCAGCGATTCCATTGATCCCTGCCGACAAAAGACGACTCGCGGTAGTGTGGTTTTTTGCAATTATTCTCGTTTCAAGCGCCTTGACGCTGTGGGGGCAGATCCGGTGACCGGGGAAACACGGTACCTTGGGTTCATGGCCATACTGGTGTGCGTGGCGCTCGCGGCTGCGATGGCTTTTGTGGAGTACAGGAGCCGCAATCCTGAGTGGAAATCGTTTCAGCAGCGTGGCATCACCCGTGCGATCGACCGTGTGACACGGCAGGTAGCCCAGGAAAAAGATCCGGAAAAGAAGAAGGGACTCCTCTCTCAACTGGAGGTCCTCAAGAGGCGATCTCCCGAGATCGTCGAGATCAGACCGTTCAACGGGAATGCCCCGGCTGAAAGGTGCATGACCTGCCACGACGGAATTGAAGATCTCTCCGCGTCGCATCCTAATTCCGTGTTCGGCTGCGTGATCTGCCACGGGGGAAATCCCGCGGACCTTACCACCATAGGAGCGCACCGCGGCCTGAGAGGAGGCAGAAATCCTGCCACCCTGGAACTTGCCGCCACGTCTTGCGGGAGTTCCGCGTCCGCAATGGGTGCGTGCCATACAGACCGGCCAGATCCCTTGCTCAATCGCGCGAACAACGTGCCCAAGGCGTTGATGGCTACCAACGCAGGCATTATCGGCATTTTGCGATTTCAGTGGGGAATCGAGGACAACAGTGTGTCCCAGTACGGGATCAAGCCCGTGACTGACGGCAAGACCAGTCTGCGACAAATTCCCTCGGAGATAGGCCCGCACGCAGAGCTGAATCTGGCGAACAGCCATTTCCGCAAGTTTTGTGCGACCTGTCATCTGTGGTCTGCACGCCAAATCGGAGACACGGGGAGGTTGGCAGGCTGCCCCGCATGTCACGCAGCGTACGGTAAGGACGGGAAATACCAAGGAGCGGATCCCACCATCAATCCTGACGAACCCGGCCACGTGCTTACTCACGCCATTACCAACCGTATTCCGGACGATCGTTGCCGGGTCTGCCACAACCGGAGCGCTCGCGTGGGTTTGAATTACCACGGAGAGATGGAAAGCGCCCAGTATGGGACTCCGTTTGTAAGGGGAGGCCTCGACGATGAAACCCTTGCAGACGGCAGGTTCGTGTTGCGCCTCGTGCCTGACATTCACTACGAAAAGGGCATGGGCTGCATAGACTGCCATACAGGCCAGGACACGATGGGTGACGGGAAAGTGCGTCGGTACATGAAGGATCAGATCGAGATCCGATGCGAAGATTGTCACGGCACGCACACAGACGCGCCGAAGACCATGAGGGTGAACCGGAACGACCCGCTGGTCCAGACGTTGATGCGAAGCTCCCCTTTTCTCAAGCTCAAGGAGGGAGACACCATCGTCCTCACCTCCAAGGGCCGGCCTCTCCCGCATGTACGGCGCACTGAGAAAGGATTTCGGCTCACGAGCAAGCTCACGGGAAAGGAACATCCGGTCAGCGTGATCTTCGGCAAGAAGGACGGTCACCGTATCAAAGGACACGAGCGGCTGGAATGCGACTCCTGTCACAGTGCGTGGAGCCCGCAGTGTTATGGATGCCATCAACTGCTTGATCTGGGCAAGAAAGGCGTGGATCATCTCACGGCCAAGAGCACCCGCGGTCGCTGGGCTGAAGGCCGCAACTATTTCCGCTTTGCGCGCAACATCCTCGGCATCAATTCTCGCGGGAAGGTCGGAGTGCTGGTGCCTGGCTGCCAGGTCTGGAACACCGTGATAGACGATCACGGAAGAGTCAGGGAACCGTATGATTCAAAGATCATGCGGCTTAGGAACGGCAAATCCTCTGTGGCCATGGGACCTACCCACCCGCATACCGCGCGCAAGGAGGTTCCTCGCTGTATCGACTGCCATCTGGATCCCAAAGCGCTCGGCCTCGGAGAAGGGAGATTGAAAAAGGACGAGGCCACGAATCAGCTTCACGTGGAATCGGTGTACGACTCGGCCGCTTCCGGCCTCAAGATTCCCTTTCCCCTCGCCGCGGTGGTGGACACCCGCGGGCACGTGCTCCAGGGCACGTCGCATCAACTTTCACGGGGATTCAACGGTCAAGAAATTCAGAAAATCGTCGGCATCGCAGCATGTCTCACCTGCCACGACCGGTACGACGACCCTGTGTGGGAAAAACCGGGTCCATACACGCTGACGCCCGTGTGCAAAAAGGCACTGGAAAAGTTCGACAAATGAGTCGCGTGCCGTCAGTACGTCGGTAGACGAAAAAACACGAGCATTCGGCCAAGATTTGGACAGCTGCCGTGAGTGACGTGATTATATAAGGCCTTGCATCGTAGGCAACGACAGAGTCCCCGATCTGCCGCTGCTGCCAAGTCACCCACGGGGGAAGTTCTCGTGAATTACACGGGCGTGCGCAGAAGCAGGTAACACGGGGGTCATACTTCTGCCGGAATGACAGGGCTATCACCCCGCAAATCCGGCAGAGCTTTTCACTATCACCCTACTTCGCTCCACGCGAGCGGAACGGGTCCACGTGGAGATAGCGCATCAAATCCTCGAGCGGCTGATAGTCGAGCGCGGGAATGAAGCGTTCGAGATGCCTTGCCTGTTCCAGCGCAGGATTGCCCGGCTCCATCGCGAGGAGAACGTTTCTTCAACTTTTCGGTAACCTCAGGAGGGCTTTTGCTCAGCGAAGCGAAAGGCCAATCCGGATAGAGAGGTGTGCTGCAGACTTCGGAGAAATCGGGGTGTTTCATGGGATGGATGATCGTGAAGTCCTTCATGTCGATCTTGCCTTCCCTTTGCATGCTCTCGAGAATGTTGGTGCGCACGGTTCCCACGTCGGCCTTCTTGTCCCTGATGGCGTACACGACCGCGTCATGGGTTCTTCCCTCTACCAGCTTCCCACAATCCCGTTCAGGCACGATCCCGCCCCGAACTATGACGCCCTTCTCGAAGAGCCACCCACCTGCCGAGGAGAATTTGACGCACATCAAGGTCTTGCCCACAATGTCTTTCAGTGTGGTGATCCCCGAATCGCTGCGCTGCGAAAATCACGCCTCCGAACACCGCACCAGACTCCTTGTACTTGGCAGTTACCAGAGCCTTTGCTCCTCTAAGAAACCTTGGCCCGAATGTAGAAGCCCGAATTGACAAACAGGAAGGAATTGGGTTCGTTGCGACAGAAATCCAGCACTTCCGTAAAGCGTAGCGGAACCACGGTCACTTTCTCGCCCATCCGGTCCGTCAAGTAGTCGCCGATTCCGCCCCATTCCTTGAGAGCAATCTCAGGCCCCCGTTGCGCCAGCATGCCGATCCGTATTTCGGCGTGGACGGCAGATGCAAGACCCAGCGCGACAATCAAGACAATTCCCATGACGCGGTGTGTGTTCATTTGAACTCCCTACAGAAATGTTTCTTCGCGGGGGCGTTCGGTGGCATTTCCACGGGCACATTACGACTCCCCCTCCCAGGACGTTTCGACTGGACCAGTGTGCGCAAAGGCAAGTAGACCAAGCGGCATGCCGCCTCCGCTCACGAGACCTCTGCCCGCCAAAGTGTGGACCATTCTGGCACCGCTTTTGGCAACGGGTATCACATTCTCAGCCAACAGGTGTATGGGTAAGCGACACGGGGATTCGCTTGCCCCTTGCTCTTTTCACTCGCCATTTGGTGACGCATGTTTCTTCTTACCTGGGCGTAATCAATGACTGCTGAACATTGGAGCGGCAACCGGCAATACACCGCCCCCCTTGGCGAACGACGTCACACCTATGCACGCGAGTTTCAAGACATTATACGTGTCGGAGCGTCCGGAATCAAGGTCAAATTTGTCCTGTGCGTTGTCTGCGCGTTCACCTCGAACTCGGCTATGCCCCGCTGCGTCTTAAGCCGATGTGCGATCACGTAGGTGACTTTGGTCTGCCGGCGGCATGCCTCTGAAGCGCAGTCAGGCCGGGCCGTTCGTAGCGAAAGATGTTTGCCGCCATTGTTGCACGCTTGAAACCGCATTGGTCTTACCCCCACAAGTTCACGGCTTCAGTCGGACATTTCTTCTTGCATTCCAGGCAGGAAATGCATTCTTCCACGCGGTTGTTGTACACGCCGAACCGGTGTGTGCCTGGATCGGTTTCCATAGGGCACACCTTGTTGCACACCCCGCAATCAATGCAATTGGAGTTGCGTGCCGGGAATACCGCTGCAAACCTGTTAAAGACCGCCAAGCAGGCCCCTAGCGGACAAATCACCTTGCAGAAGAACCTGCGATGCCCCATGGCCAAAATGATTATGGTAAAAAGAATTACCAGGCGCACGGACAGACCGATAATGTCAGTCGTGCCGTTGATGATTGCCCAGGGAACCGCGGATTCTATCGTCGCGACAGGGCAGAGACGGCAAAAATAGATTGGCGAATTCGTGCTGAAAAGCAGGGGAACTCCGATTACCAGCCCGAGCAGCACGCCGTATTTGATGAACCGGGTCCATGGCGGAAGACGAAATTTCACGTACGGGATCTTGTAAAGCAGTTCCTGAACCAGGCCAAAGGGACATGCCCACCCGCACAGGAATCTGCCCGCTACCAGTCCTGCCAGCGCGATACCGCCGACCACGGTCAAAGGGAACAGCCCTACGCCCGCGAACTGCCCCATGACGCCGAGCGGACAGGCAAAGATGGATGCCGGACAGGAATGGCAGTTCAACACGGGAAAACAAATGAAATGCCACTGGAAAAGCCCAATATTGAACAGAGCGGCCATGCCGATCTGCACCTTCAGTCTTATTCTTTCCACGCTGGATTCCTTTTATGCAATTCTCGTAACGGTTCACCGCGAGGGATTCAGGAATGCTTCACGAAGCACTGAGACACATAAAGAAAAGACAGTGGTTTTCTTGCTGCTTCGTGTCTTGGCGACTCAATGGTTTCACGTTCCGGGTTCGGCAAAAAGGAGCCTCGAAAGGTCACCATTTCTCGCTCCGGAGGACCACGGCCGTGGTCCGATCTATGTTCAAGTCGGGCAAGGCCGTCTCCCTTTGAGCATTCTCAGGTCCGGATAATTGGAGATCAGCCTGCCGTCCTTGTACCGTCCGATACCGTCGAATGTCATGGCATTGACCGCTTCCGGCTCGGTGAACCACTGGGACTGGACTTTCGGGGTTTCCTGCTGGGACTCGTACCCGGGGATCTTAATGGTAATGCCCACATTCTTGAGTTTGTCGAACTTTTCCAGGTTGTCGTACACGAGGATCTTTCGGAAGAAGCCACCGTATACGATCGCGGCCACACTCAGGACCAATAACACGGCCAGGAAAATTTTTCTTATCATGCTCAGTATTCGCACTCTCTTCGAGTTAATTTTGTTCGTTCATCAATTCGGCACATACGGCCCTGGACAAAAGACCGGGCGACCGCATCCGGCGGGCTCACTCCTCGCCAAGCAACGAAATTACCCTAAGCTTCAAGATACTGCAACATCTTGTCCACGGCCTCTTGCGCGCCCAAAGCACTTCTCCGAGCCACTTTGTGAAGATCCTTTATCGGATTCATCGCTGGCGGAAATTCTTTGGTGAGCTGATCGTCTGTGACTGTCTCCACGACTTCGCCTTGCGAGTTGCGAATGTGAAATTCGTAAGTACTTGAGCCCTTGATCTCGTTGAACCTTTCGGTCAGTATGGGAGGGCAGTCCGGAAATGACTACTGAAAAACTTTTTCCTCGCCTGTCCGCTCCCATGGGATATCCCCATGGAGAATTCTCTCTATGAGTTTGTACACTACCTTTGACAGCTTGGCAAAATTTTCGGACGACATGCTCTCACCCATCTATCCGAATCTTGACCTTTGAATCTAGATCAGGTCTCCAAAATCGGGAATACTGAAATGGAGGGTTGCTTTTGCGCCGACCATGAAAAGAGCTCTCCGGAAATTGAAGTCCCAATCGTCCTCCCCCGCAAATTGTCCCGAAGTGTACCACCAACGATTGGCTGCTATCCCATTGGCTGAAAGAACATTCATTTTACCGAAGACGGACATGTCTCCATCCAAACCCTGCTGCAGGAGATCGGTCGCGTGCAGCGAATAATCGATAAAAATCTCACAGAAGTACGCACGGCCCAAGTCTGCTGTGCCTCTTAAGACTCCATTGGCGTAAATCATGTGTTGCATGGCTTGGCCGGAAAGGCCGGGGAACCCCATGGCCCCGAGCCTTAATCCGCGGTACGTGGCCATGAGTCCCACCAGCGGAATGTACGAATTGACCGTGAAGTTGCCCGCGTCCGTCGGGAGATACAGATTTCCCCTTTGCGGTACTTCTATGATCGGTGAGCGGTAACTGGTTTGCCAGTTGTCCCACCGGAAACCGACCAACGTTGAGTAATTTTCTGTCAGGGTATAAGCCCACATGGCTTCGGCTGTGCCCCAGGAAGTTTTGGCGTGCCATCGTCTGTTCCCCCTGATCCTCAGATTCGGCCTCAGAAGCAGCTCACGGCCCAAAGAAGTCGCAGGTATCGACCAAGAGCCTGACAACGAAATCACCCCAAGGTTTCCTAGGCAGATCGGAAGGTTAGCTCCCATAACAAATGAACGGTAATCATAGTCATATTTTGCGACCGCCACGGTAAAGACGCCCTCGAGAGGCCTGACCGTTTCGTACCTGGTCGTTCTTGCATCGGTTACCCAACCGCCATAAAGCGACAGGGTTCCCACTCTGGCACCGCACATTTGTCCGGAGTTTTGACCATAGCCCGGTGGAACCAGCTGAGCTGAAGCGCCGGATGAAACGGTAGCCAAAGCGAGTACCATCACCATGCCCACAACATACCTTTTCATGGTCACATCCTCACCAAAATGAAATATTACACAAATGCCTCTCACGATCTTACAGAGCAAGCTCTAGGTCAATCCATTTCTTATCCTTTACCTTTTGGTCACGAGAGAATTTCGCGCCATGAAGCAGTTTCGCGTGTGCGCTGCCTCATACTGATTCGCTTTTCCATGAATAAGATCGCAGAGCGGGAATTTTGCTGAGCGAAGTGATGGGACTGTTCTGCGTCGTCCGTACCCAAGGAGATCCCCGGTCTGAAGGTCCAATCTGGTTGTAAATCGAAAAGCGAATCGGAATTACACGCAATCACTGCGTGGGCCATGCCTTGATCTTTGCGATGTCCGGTTCGGGAAATTTCCAGAATTCCGCAGCATCGAGCACGGTCTTCTTGTACTCACGGGTGGGCCAGATGTCGCGTCGGCCTCTCCGGTTGGCCGTGGCCAGGTACAGCCACGCGAAGACTGCCTTGCCGTCGCTGTCGCGGCGCACAGGTACGCGTTTATCCCCTCGGGAATAGAAGTACGGATGCCCTTCCTTGTGGTCAAACGCCTTGAGCAGCAATTCTTCGATCTCGATGAGAAGCCCGCGGATGACCGAACCTTCTTTGTGCTCCAGGTTGGCCGCGCCCCCTGCCCAGGTTCTGGCATAGTAAGTCCACACGTAATCGTATCCCTCCACGGTGGCAGGTGTGGCATCTACGACCAAAGACGAATCGTATCCGTTCGCTTCCAACCAGGAACGAATATCCGAGCGGTTCATGTTGGAACCGTACACAAATACAAAGTCAGTGCCCATGTCAGATCTCCGATCCGGAATGTCTCGGAATTATGTCATAAAAATGAGTGCATAGGCGGAAGACCTTCTTACAAAACCCCCAGGGTCTGTCGGTCTTTATGCACAGTGAACATGCCTTATGCCTGCTCAATCTTCGCCGCGTATCGAACACACGTTTGGTCTTGCGTTCACTCCTGGGGAGCGCGGCATAGTCGACGATCTCTACCTCCGGGGTGACGAGGATCTTCTTCCGCAGCATTTGCCGCAAATGCTCGGCCAGCCGGGCGTCATTGGCAGAATCACCGTTCAGACCTCGCTCTACCCGGATGAGCATGAAATCCTTGCCCTCGCGGCGCTCCAGCACCACCTGGTATTCGCTGGCTATCCCTTCCGCCTGGCTGAGCACGCTGTCAATCTGCCCTGGATACACGTTGACCGCGCGTATGATAAACATGTCGTCAGATCTGCCCAATATGCGGTCGTGTCGGGGGATAAGGCGACCGCACGCACAGGTACCGGGCTTGAGCGCGGTAAGGTCTCGGGTGCGGTACCTGATCAGGGGCACGGCCTCTTTGCGCAAGGTGGTGACCACCATCTCGCCTACTTCACCTTCCGGGACCGGTTCCAGGGTATCAGGATCCAGGATCTCAAGGATATAGTAATCTGCCCAATAGTGCATGCCATCGTGCGCGGTACACTCCAGGCCTGTTCCCGGACCGTACAGCTCGGTCATGCCGGGAATGTCGTACATGTCCGAAAGACCCAGCAGGTCCTGTATCCTCGCGCGCATGGCATCCGACGAGCGTTCGGAACCGTAGATGATCTTCTTGAGCGCCAATTTGTTGCGCAGGCCGCGGCGTTCCACTTCTTCCGCAAGCAACAATCCCATGGACGCGGTGCAGCACATCACCGTGCTCTGGAAATCCAGAAGGAACTCCATCTGCATGTCCAGGTTACCAGGCCCCGCGGGAACAGCCAAGGCTCCGAATTTCTCGCACCCGAGCTGAAACCCCACGCCCGCGGTCCACACACCGTATCCCACGCAGATCTGCACGCGATCGTCCACGGTCAGGTCAGCCATCTCGTAGCAGCGTGCAAAGAAATACGCCCAGTCATCCACATCCTTCTGCGTGTAGCAGAGGACCTTGCGCTTGCCTGTGGTGCCTGAAGACGCGTGCACGCGCACCACCTCGCTCATGGGCACGCTCAGGAGCGGAAAGGGATACCCGTCGGCAAGATCTTTGGAAGTGGTAAAAGGGAGTCGGCCCAGGTCGTTCAGGGTACGGATGTCTTCCGGCTTGACTCCGGCCGCGGTCAACTTATCGCGATATACCGCGGACCCGTGGTACGCGTGGTTCACGGTCCATTGCAGGCCGTTGAGCTGCAAGGCTGCCAGTTCGTCCTTTGACGCATACGTCGGCATAAATGTTTTCATGGAACAACTCCGCGAGAAAAACCGGCAAGGGCTCCCTCACCTCGATCCGATAACGGGGCCCGGCAAGATCTTTTGCGCAGCAACGCTCGTCTTGTCTCACCCCTCCGGGACCTGTCGGGACGAGCGGAGCCTCTCGGTTTCTTCTTCAAGCACCGTGAAGGTATGGGGATCCACAACGACGCCATAGTCACGCCGAGCGGATTCCCGCGAGATGATACCGTTCCGGACCTCTTGAGCCACCTTGTCCTTGGAACGCAGAAACGGATCGCCGTACCCGCCACCGCCACCGGCCTCTTGGGAGTACACCGTCCCTTTGGGCACATTCTCCACAAGGTCTTTGGTGGTGCAGAGATAGGTCCGGCCGTCCGGATAGGTAAGCTCGATCTTGTTCAGGGTGCCGTCCATGCCGTGCTGCACACCGCGGGCCGGTTCCACGTCCCCGTCGCCGAAGGTGACCACCTTGGTCTTGTCCGACCCGATGATGAACTCGGTCTGTACGCCGAGCCCCCCTCGCCATTGTCCGGGACCGGCCGAGTCCGGCCAGTACTCATGCTTGACGAGCAGATGCGGGGTTTGCTGCTCGAACATCTCGTAATCCTGATCCAGCACGCCGCCGGACGCGTCGATCATGCCGATGTGATCGTACCCGTCTACCCCTTCGATCGCGCCGGACCCGCCTTTCAAGGCCATGAAACCAATGTCCACGTACGGGGTGTTTCTTGCGCGGGTCAATGCCGGTGGTGAGCGAACAGAGCAGCTCGTTCCATTCGGCAGTGACGCGGCCGGGAATGACCGGTCCCAGGGCCCGCATAATGGCATCGGCATTGTTGGGGCACAGGTGGTTACCGTACGCAGTCGCGGCAGGATACGCGGCATTGAGGATGGTCCCTTCCGGGATAATGATCTTGAGCGGCCTCACCATGCCGTCATTATGCGGCATGTCCGGATTTACCATCTGAAGAAACGTCAGAGTGGTCGCGGACGCGCTCGAGGTGTACGTCCCGTTGACAAACCCGGGGGTTTGCGCATCGGTTTCCGAATAGTCAAACGTGATTTGCTCGTCTTCCACGGTAATCTTCACGCGGAATCTTGTACGTGGACCCGGGATTTTTCCCGTCGAAATAGCAGGTGGATACGCCGCGATAGACGCCATTGGGAATAGTGCGAATCTCTGCGCGCATCATCTTTTCGGTGGAGTCGAACAGGTATTCTTTGTGAGTTTCAAACGCGTCCAATCCGTACCGCTCGATGATGTGCAACAATCCCCGCTCGCCCACTACGCAGGAGCCGATCTCCGCGCGCATGTCCTCCTGCACGATGTCGAGCCGAATATTGGCAAAAATCAAGTCCCACACATCTTTGCGCAATCGCCCTTTCTCATAGACCTTGACCGGGGGGATGCGCAGGGCTTCCTGCCAGACCTCGGTGGCATTGGGATTGTATCCTCCCTGAACCGCACCGCCGATATCTGCTTGGTGCCCCTTGCATGCGGCCCAGCCGACGAGCGTGTTCTCGTAAAACATCGGCTTGTACACAGCCACATCATTGTTTCGGTTGCCCATGGAAAACACGTCGTTATGAAAAATGACATCGCCGGGATAGATCTCGTCGCCAAAGTATTTGACGATATATTCGCACACAGGTCCGAGCGAAAACGAAAGGATGGGGAGATTCTCCGTCTGTTCGAGCATCTTTCCCTTCGCGTCGTACAGTCCGGTGACAAAGTCCTTGGCTTCGCAGAGAATCGGAGATCGCGTCGTCTTGGTAAGCGCAATGCTCATCTCTTCGGTAATGGACTTGAGGCGACGCTGCAGTATGGAGACGAGAACCTTGTCGATCTCCTGACTCATACGAGGATTCTCCTTTTTACTTCGTCTTCGCGGTCCTTCAGGTACATGGTAAAACTGCCGTACCTATCCGTACACACGTTGAATTCCCGCGTGACAAACGTCGTGGTATTGACTTGTTCCACGATCGCGGGACCTTCGATACAGTTGCCGAACTGGAGACGCAGCCCGTCAAATACCGGCACGTGTCGGAATTCTCGTTCACTGGGGAGGTACACCTGCCGGTCCTTCTTGTACGCGCGGGACGGATCTTCTCCCGCATACTCCTGTCCCTGAAATTTCGGCTTTTCCGTACCACCTACGCACACGAGCCGCATGTTGATCAGCTCCACTGCGGTTCCCTGATCCTCGAGCGAATACCCGTAAAGCCTATTGTGAGCCGGATGAAATCTCTTGGACATGGTGTCGATGTCAAACCGATCCACTTCCGACGCGGTAACAAAGACCTCTACCTCGTGGTACTGTTTGACGTACCTGAGATCCAGCGAATACCGGTATTCAATGTCCGATTCGTTGATGCCCTCGGATAACAGAAGTTGCTTTCCTTCCTTTTTCATTTGGTCAAAGAGCCGACCGAATACCTGGGGATCCGCGTCCCGCAACAACGTGGCGTACGTCCGGACGTAGTTGTGCTTCAGGTCGGACATGAGCATGCCGGCAGCGCAAAAGATCGAAGATTCCCTTGGCACGATGAGCACAGGATTCTCCAGTTCCCGTGCAATCATACACGCGTGATTGGGGCCTGCGCCTCCTGCCACGACAAGGGGAAAATCTCGGGGGTCCTGGCCGTGTTGGACAGCGACTTCACGCACGGCCGCTGCCATGTTCACAGTGATGACCTTGTACATGCCCGCGGCAGCCTCGTATATGTCGTACCCCATCGGTTTGGCGATTTTTTCTTCAATCGCCTTTGCTGCCCGGTGCGGATACAGAGGCATCCTGCCACCCGCGAAGAAATCCGGATCCAGATATCCCAACACCAGATCCGCATCCGTACACGTCGGGTCTTCTCCCTGCAATCCATAGCACGCGGGCCCGGGATCCGAGGACGCGCTCTGTGGGCCCATCCTCAGGAGTCCGCCCTCGTCGATCCATCCGATGGAGCCTCCCCCCGCGCCAATAGTGACCACGTTGAGCATGGGCAGAGCCAGGCGCAGGCGGTTAATCTCCCCCACATTGGTGGTAAAGGGCGTGGCATCCTTGATCAGGGCACAATCAAAGGATGTGCCTCCCATGTCCATGGTGATGCAGTCCCGGTAGTCTTGAATGCCCGCGTACACGATTCCCGCGACCGGACCTCCTGCAGGACCGGAAAGCAAGGTCGTGGCTGCATGGTCCATGGCAAACTTCGGAGAAATCACGCCGCCGTTTGACTGCATGATAAGGAGAATGTGGGGAAACCCTGCGTCGCCCAGCTTCCTTACGAGGCTTTCCAGATATCTCTTGAGAATGGGTCCCACGTATGCGTTGAGCACAGTGGTGGAAACGCGATCATAGAATCTGATCGACGGTAACACCCGCGTGGATTCGCAGGTGTACGCCTCAGGCATCAGCTCGCGGACCAGGCAACCGGCCTGCCGTTCATGGTCCGGGTTCGCGAAGGAGTTCATGAAACAGATGGCCACTGCCTGAACGCCTTGTTGCTTGAAGATTTCCGTCTGCGCCCTGACCTCATCCACATTCAGGGGCACGATTTCTTTTCCCGCGTAGTCCAGACGACCCGGGATCGGCAGCCGAAGATTACGAGGAACCAGAGGATCCACATTGGTATAACGATTGTTGTACTGTTCCTCGCGTATGCCTCTCCGCATCTCCAGTGCATCTCTCACACCCGCGGTGGTAAGAAGTCCTGTCTTGGCCCCGCGATAGGTGAGAACCGCGTTGGTCGTTACCGTAGTGCCATGAACGATGACATCCACTACTTCGAGAAAGCCCTTCAAAGTCAGTCCCTCATCCTGGGCCATCTCGTTGATCCCCTGCATGGTCGCCACAGAAGGATCTCGGGGCGTAGAAAGCACCTTGTACGTGCGGAATTGCCCGTCCGGCCTGGTGAGCAGAAAGTCCGTGAAGGTACCTCCTACATCGATGCCGATCTTGTAGTTCATAGCTGCCTCGTCCGATGTGGAGAAAAGAGTTCCGGCTGTGTATACATGCATCAACAAGAGGCAAAATAGTAGAACGCAGCCGTCTTCTTGTCAATGTCGAAGCAGCCTGTCAACCGAGGGCTCATCGCTCTGAGAGCTCCTGTCTCACGCCCGTTACCACGGGATTCCGCGACACAGATATTCCCCCCGGGAACGCGCCTCACATGGGGAGCACCTTGACCAGCGCCCGCCTCGTCCGAGGCCCGTCGAATTCGCAAAAAAAGACCCCTTGCCAGGTGCCGAGCACGAGAGCGCCCTCTGAAATGATGATGTTGATCGAACTTCCCATGAGTGAAGCTTTGATATGCGCGTCAGCATTTCCCTCACTGTGGCGATATCCTCCCTTATGGGGGATCAGGTGTGAGAGGCTGGTATTGATGTCTTCCACGACCGCGGGGTCCGCGGCTTCGTTGATCGTGACACCGGCAGTCGTGTGGGGAACATATACGATGGCAATGCCGTCTTTTACTTGGTTCCGTGTAATCACGTCCCGGACACGATCGGTGATGTCCACAAATTGAATCCGAGACATGGTCTTAATCTGCACTACTTCCATGTACCCTTCTCCGCGGAAAAAAACAGCGCATCTACAAACTCAGTCGCGTTGAAATCGCGCAAATCGTCCCTTTTTTCACCAACCCCGACGTACCGCACCGGAAAACCAAGCTCATTGGATATGCCCACAATGACTCCTCCCTTGGCAGTGCCGTCCAACTTGGTGAGTGCGATACCCGTGACGGGTATTGCCTCATTAAACGTCTTGGCCTGAAGAATCGCGTTCTGCCCCATGGACGAATCGATTACCAGGAGCGTTTCGTGCGGCGCACCGGGAATCTTCTTTGCCAAAGTGCGTTTCACCTTCTTCAGCTCTTCCACGAGCGGGACCCTCGTGTGAAGACGTCCGGCAGTGTCCACGAGCACCAGCTCCATGTTATCCTTCAGGGCCCTTTCCATGGCTTCGTACGCCACGGAAGACGGATCTGCCTTGTCCTTGCCCTTGACCACCGGACACCCGATCCGTTCAGCCCAAATCTCGAGCTGATCGACCGCGGCAGCTCTAAAAGTATCGCCGGCTGCCAGCAAGACCTTTCTTCCCGCGTCCACGTGCCGTGCGGCTATCTTCGCGATGGTAGTCGTCTTCCCCGAACCGTTCACTCCTACGACCATTACCACAAACGGCTCGGAACCATACCCGACTCGCAAAGGAGACTCCACTCTCACGAGAATCTCCCTGATCCCTTCCTTGATGTGTCGGACCAGGGCTTCGGGATTGTCCACCTCGCGACGCTTCACTCTTTCGCTGAGCCCCTCGAGAATCGTGTACGCGGTCTTCACGCCTATGTCAGCTCTGACCAGCATCTCTTCGAGTCGGCCGAGCATCTGATCGTCGATCTGTCTCTTGCCCAGAAAGACCCCATCCAGACTCTGGAGAAACTTGCTTCGCGTCTTGGTCAGCCCTGTCTGGAGCTTGAAGAAACTTTGCTTCTCCTCCAAGGCTGGCTCCGGGCTTTGCTCCGGCTCTGGCTCGGGCTCCAGCTCGGGTGGGAATACAGGCTCTGGCTCGGGTTCAGGGAGAGTCTCGGCTGCCGCGTCAAGACTGCTCGCCGTCTCAGTGTCCACAGGCTCTTCGATCGCTTCGGGCACCGGCTGATGCTCCGGTTCGATCTCTGATGCATCCTTACCGAAAAGGCGTTTAAAAAATCCCCGTTTTATTGGTTTGTCCTCACTCATGTTGCGCACTCTTTCATGAAAACGAATGCCAAGAGGATACCACCTTCGCGCTCAGCAATCCATCTCCTCCGGCAAGCAAGAGAGACTCGCAGCACCGGGGGCAGACCGCAGAGGACTGGACCTCCCGTGTGGGACCGAGGCGTGGCACGCTTGGTTCCGGCGAATTCTTGCCGGAGTCTACCAAGGCCGACTGCGCGGGTCAAAAGAAATTACTTCATGTAATTTCTCGAAAATCTCTTGAACTTATTGCTAATATGGCTTTATAATCGTTTTATAGCCCAACGGAGGTGTCTCGTGTTCTGGAATCGTCGCAAATCGTCTATCACTATCACTGCAGAACTTCACGAAAAACTGGCCCGCACGAGCCAGCCCATTCAGGAGGTCGACAGCGAAGTGATCTGCGTGAGGTCCGTGCCCTTGGACACTTCGGACAACCTCGCCGCAGTAGAGGCCTCAAGCGGTACCTCTCATCTGGGAGAGACCACAGAAACTACGAACTTGTCCGACGCTATCGGATACGAAGCGCATTGGCAGTGGTACCGGTAAGGCTTTCAGAAGATTACCGCAGGCTGTGTCGAAATTCGTGGAAGACGACATTGTCGAACCACATTCTCGGGAAAGCATGGCGTGACTCCACAGCCTCCTATGTTGCAATTTTCCCAATGCCTCTCTCTCATTCCGCGCAATGGGCATTTAAGGTGAAACGTACCGCGGTTCACCCCGTAACTCTCGCAGTGCTTCTTATCCTGGTGCTGTGCGCCAAGCCCGCGTTTTCCTCGGCCAAATCTTTACCTGCACCGTTTGACGCAACTTTCCTCGCGTATCACCAGCTTTCCACAGACCCGCGAGGCACTCGAGATCAGTGGATGCGGGTCGTGCACTCGTTTGCCGCGATTCACCGGAAATCCCGATCGAGTCAAATAGGCAAGCGAAGCCTCTTTTTTGCAGGCAGGTCATGCCTGGGCCTTTACCGGCGCAGCGGTAAGAAGGCCGACCTTGACGAGGCCATACGGTACCTCAACGAGTTCGTCCGGACGAACCGGAAAGGACCTTACCTGATCCTTGGGCTCCAAGAGCTTAAGGAAGCCCACTTGCTCAAGCGAAGGCGTGTCGCGGTGCGCGAGGAACACGCGCCTCGTCCCGCTTTCGGTAATGCGAATCGGCAGACGGTTGGTCGAAAGGTCACGAGTCCGGGACGTTCCCCGGAACAGCCCCATGCTCCGCTCAAGAGCACAGCGGAAGGCACTGGCTGCATGGCCACCAAGAGACCCGAGACACCTCCTCCCATGAAGGGGAGTCGTCCTGTTGAAGGCCTGGCGAGCGAGACTGCCGCGCCAGTGCCGGATGCTCTTGCGCGCCAATTTCCCGCTGACGCGCGCGGCCAGACGATTCATCGTGAATTGCGGGCTCAATGGCATGCAGCACCTGCGTCTTCGGAATATAATTGCACGGGCAACCCCTTCTTTTTGGGCAGCCCGGGAACCTACCGCAAGAAGGCTTCCCAGCCTGTCTTGCGCGCGTGCCTGCCTTCTGCCACCATGAACGACGCGCCTCGACCGTTGCCCGCGGAGCCGGCAAACACCGCTCCACCGGTTGAGTCGCCCCCGGAGTCGACAGTCGCGGAACCACCTGCAACCGAGGCGGTTCAGCAGGAAAAGGCTCCTTCCGAGGACGCCGCAAAGACAACTCCTCAGGCCACTCCTGTGCCCGCGGACACTGAGCCTTCAGAGAAATATGTGGTGGTAATCGATCCAGGTCACGGAGGTAAAGACCCGGGCGCTACGTCGCACGATGGAAAGCTCAAGGAGAAAGAAGTCACCCTTCGCATTGCGAACCGAATCAAGGCGCGGCTGGAAAAGAGGCTTCCCGGAGTGACCATCGCGCTCACTCGGACTGACGACACTTTCCTGCCCGTTCAGGAGCGCACTGCGTTTGCCAATTCGCTCAACGCGGACTTGTTTGTCTCGATACACTGCAATGCTGCAGAAGACGCATCGTCGCGCGGCATAGAAACGTACTATCTGAGTAAGGCGAGTTCAAAAAAGGCCATGGCCGCAGCTGCACGAGAAAACGGCATACCTGCTGAGCACATGAGCGACATCGACGCCACGCTTCTCGACCTCCTGATGGATTCCAAGAAAAGCGAGTCGGTCAAGCTGGCCGAAGCAGTCCACAATGCGCTGATCCACGCGGTGGCGGAAACGAACGCGCTGGGGCGAAATCGAGGAGTGAAACGCGCACCATTCTACGTGCTTCTCGGAGCGAAAATGCCCGCGATACTCGTGGAATGTGGGTTCATCAACGGGAAAGAACGTGAGAGCCTGAAGGAATCATGTTTCCTCGACTGCCTCGCGGAAGGCGTCACCGATGGCATCAGCAATTATCTTCGCGGCCTGGGAGACAAGGGCTGAGCAGGATCACTTCCGAGCCGCCGGCGGACAAGCCAACCCCACGACTTTCCGACATACCGGAACGATGTCTATCCCCGGGCAACTCGCGCCATGGGATGTCATCCACACAATTACTCCAGCCGCCGTTCCGGGATGTACTCGTGAGGTATCCTGCCTTCATTCCAATCTTGAGACACATACAGGTTGCAGTAGCAACTGCCGTACTCAGCAACGTCCGGCTCTCGGTACGCGCAGGGGCAAATAATGTCCCGGTCTTTTTCCCGGTCATTGGCCGCCAACCTGCACGGACAGCACATGTACCCGTATCGGGACTTGTTGAGAAGCAATCCTTCGAGTAATTCAAAGACCCTATCCTTGTCGTTGCTGAAGAAATATCCTTTGGGTTCTTGGACCTTCCGGAGCATTTCATAGAGTTTCTCGATCTCGGTCATGTCACAGATCCCCTCCTCGGTTGCATTGGGGGAATAGTACCCACCGGCCTGATCCTCGTCAAGAAGACAGCCGCGGGCGATACCCCCGGCTGTACGGTGTTATCCTGCTTTCCAAAAGTTTTGCCTCATTGACTGTTCTGGGGATGTCGAAAGATCCCCTTCACTTCGAGCGACGCAAGGCCGTCGAATCTCCGTTCAGGGGACTCCCGCCACCTTTGAAACGCACGAACCATTCGGTCAGCACTTTTGGCCACCCCCAGAGCGAAGTGATGAGAAGCTTTCGCGTCGTCCGAAGCGCAGGAGGGTCCCAGACCGCAGCCTGCACCAAATGATGTATGCAAAAGCGAATCGGTCCAGCTCGTGTGAGCACGGATCACTCTCAGGCGCGGTTGTTGTCGAAAAGATCGGTCACATCCCCAATACTTTCCAGAATATGGTCCGGTGCGTAGTCGAATCGCTCCAGATCGGGGAGCGAAGTGGCTCCGGTGAGAACCAGCGCGGAATCCATACCTGCATTGCGCGCGAAGAGGATGTCCGTGTCCATCCGGTCGCCCACCACAAGACAACAATCAGCGGTGAGGTCGAGAATTTCGAGCGCGAGCTGGGCCATGTCAGGGAAAGGCTTGCCAAATACGCGATCCGGAGGCCGTCCCGCGACCGCAATTACTGCCGCGGCAATACTGCCTGCACCAGGAAGAAACCCCTCAGGTACCGGAAACGTAGGGTCAAGATTCGTGGCCCAGAAGCGCGCACCATGCTGGAGCGCAATATGAGCACGTGACAGTTTCTCGTACGTGAAGCCCCTGTCCATAGCGGTCACGACTATGTCCGTCTTCAACGGATCGCTTTCCACCACTGCCCCCGACTGTGCGACGCCCTCCATGAGCCGGGGTTGCCCTACCACCATCACCCGAGTTCCCCGGTGCTCTCGTTTCAAGGTGTGAATCAGCGCTGCTGCTGAGTTGACCACCTGGTCCTCGGCTACGTGCAGCCCCAGTTGAGTGATCTTCCGCGCGAGGTCTCCGGCCAAAGAGGACGCGTTGTTGGAGAGAAACACCCACCGGATGCCTCTGGACGCGAGATTGTCATATGCGCCCTTGGCTCCGTTGATGAGCACGTCGCCTCGGTTCACGGTGCCGTCGAGGTCGGCAAGGATTGCCTTATATTCGCGTTTCTTGTCCATGAGTGTTCAGCCTGAAGTCCGTGGATCTGGATGCTGCCTTATGTACCGAGCGCCACTGAAACAGACGCGCGTGCAGAGAGTCGCGCCGCGTAGTTTCTTCCACCAGAAGTGGTGAGACGAGAACCTTGAGATCCCTTGAAACGCCGCTGCTCCTGAGAACGACAACCATGCACAAAGCGCTTTAGAACAATGAGTCCTTGTCCGAACCGTGGACAGGGAGAACCGGCGCTTCCTGCCTCTGCATGAGGACGCGTAAATTGTATTGGGCGCTCTTGTAGTCAGGGTGGAGCTGGAGGGCCCGGTTGAAGCATTCGAGCGCAGTCTTATGGTCGTTGGTTTTGTACAGGAAAAATCCCCGATTGTTCCAGAGGAGCGGATCGTAAGGAGCCAAATCTACCGCTTTCTGAAAGTCCTGTCCCGCGTCGACGATTTTGCCCAGATTATAGTAGATGATCCCGCGCATGCACAATGCCCGCGCTGCCTGGGGTTTCACCTGAAGCACCTCTTCCAGGTCCTTCAGGGCCGCTTCCTGTTCATCCTTGAGCAGAAAAGCTACAGCCCTATCATACAGAATGTGCGGGTCTCCAGGGGTCGCCTCCAGGGCTCTGGTAAAGTCTGCGACTGCTGCGTCGTACAGCATGCGATTCATACACGTGAGACCCCTGAGCGCGGGTATCTCGCCATCCCCAGGGTCAAGGTTGGCCGCGGCGGTGAGATCCGTGGCAGCACGCACGTACTCTTTGAGGCTCATGAAGATTCGTGCCCGTTCCTTGTACGCCTCGACCAGAGTCGGCTCCAAGTCTATTGCTCGTTTCAGACTGGCAAGCGCGCCATCCACGTCCTGCTTTCGCGCCAATGCCAGACCCTTGTACAGGTACGCGGGCGCATAAGAAGCATTCTTTGCCAGAGCCCGTTTGAGGGTCCGTTCCGCTTCCGGCACATTTTTGAGCAGAATGTACGCCTTGGCCATCAGGGCCAATGCTTCCACGTCGTCCGGGTGCCGCGTAGAAAACGAGGAAAGCACCTCCAGTGCCCTTGCCGCATTATCCATCTGGAAGAATACCCGTACTTTCTCTTTCACCACGCTGCCGTCACCCGGCTGCAGGGATTCCACGTGAACATAGTCAGCCAGGGCTGCCTTGTACTCCTTGAGTTTCACATGGATCCGCGCCCTGCTCAAAAATGCTTCCGGCTTATCAGGACACAGCCGAATCAAGGCGCTCGTGTCCTCGAGAGCTTTTATCGGTTTGCCTTGTTTGATGCGAATCTTTGCGCGCATCTCCAACGCGGACACGGATTGTGGTTCAAAATTGAGCGCCCTGGTAAATTCGTCTTCAGCTTTGACGAGAAAGCCCTCTTTTTCGTAGATCATTCCCTTGAGCACATAAGGTTCCCCCATCCCGGGCGCCGCGGCCAACGCGATTTCCAGCACGCTTGACGCTTCGTCCAATTGGTCGAGCGTGATCAAACAGCGGGTCTTTTCCAGGATCGCGGGCACTATGTTCCGTGTGAACGCGAGGCAGTAGTTGAAATGCTCGATCGCGCGAAAATAGTCTTTGAGTTCCTTATAGGCCAGCCCCGTCTGAAAGTACAGATCGGCAAGAGCCTGGCCCTTGGCCGCGGTGCCTTTCAGGGCCGTTTCCAGCAGTTCGATTCGTTCGGCAGGATCGGTGAGGGTTCGAGCCTTGGCGAGCACGCGGTCTGTGGCATTATCCGCGGCAGCCGGCCCGGGGCACCAGCTCAAGAAGAGAGAGAGGAACACCGTGGCAACCGTCAGCATTGTCGGCAGGGACGACACGACCGACGGCCGAGGAACCTTCCTGTCGCGCAGGAATCCGGAATCAGGCTGGGCCATGTTCTGCGTCCTCATCAACTCTCGGTTAGGTCAGACCTGCCCGCGCGACATTTCTCACAGATTCTCTCGGCATGGGGAGAAGTATACAACAACGTGCTGTTTGCATCGGCCGCGTAGATTTACTGAAACAGGGCTGGGAAACATCGTTCACCAAAGTGTGTGTCCCCTGTGCGGGACCAGGGCCGGTCATTCCCGCGGATGACAGAGTTCATCGTGTTGACGAGTTTTTGCCTGGCTGACTGTACTGGTGGCCTTGTGGACCGGGAGAAACCTGTGCGAGTCGCTCGTGCTTTCTTGAGCCCCCGGCAGATCAGTCCGGAAGACGCGTCTTCAATTCCTCCACAAGGGCCGCGAGAATCTCCTGGAACTGATGTTGCATGAGAATCATGTTTTCGCGCATGGAGAGGATCACCTCCACGCCCGGGAGGTTCACCTCCAGCTCTTCAATGAGGTTACAGATGATCCGTATCCGCTCTACCTGGTCCACAGGGAACACTCTTTCTTCAAAGGACTCCACCTTCACCGACCGGACCAGATCCTCCTCTTCGAGCCTCTCCAGGAAATGCTCGTCGCATTGAAAGATTTCAATTACTTGTTTCCGGTAGTAGTAATCTTCCATGACTATTCCCCGATTCACACGTCCGCGGCTTGCTGCAATGTTTCGCGGGTTGCGAGAGCGAAACGGCTCGGGACGCAGCCCATCATAGCACTTGGGAAGAGTATCGAGCTACCCGAACGAGTTCCCATGGTATCATAAACGAATTTCCCGACGGACGTCGCCGTCGTAGAATTGCTCAAGGACCAGCGCAGCGTGCAGGGCCTCAGGGTCATCCGTGACGGGAGTCTGAACCCTCAGCGTCACATACAGATCTCCGGGGGTCTTGGTCTTCAGATTCGGAGCGCCTTTGCCGCGAAGCCGAAGCCGCTTCCCGGTCGTGCTGCCCGGCGGGATCTTCAGTTGCACGTTCCCGGTCGGCGTGGGCACGGACACTTCCGCCCCGTTCATGACTTCGCTCACGGTAACAGGCAGTTCCAGGCGCAGGGTGTCCCCGTCCCTCTTGAAGACCGGATGCGGCCGCACCCGAATCACGATATAGAGATCCCCGGATGCGCCACCGGCACGTCCGGTCTGGCCTTTTCCTGCAATTCTGATGCGAGAGCCGTCGTCCACTCCCGCGGGGATTTTCACGTCAATGGTCTGAGACCCAGGCACCACCCCTGAACCTTTGCACGCAAAGCATTTCTCGCCAGCTCTTCCGGTCCCTTCGCAATCCGGGCAGGTCTGAAGGAAATTGAACGGTCCTTGGGCCACCCGAGTCTGTCCTGTGCCTTTGCATGTTTTGCACACAGACTCATTGCCGGTCTGGATGCGGCCGGTGCCACCGCATTTCTGGCAAGGCTCCTCCTTCTGGATCACCACCCGAGTGGTCCCACCCTGAATCGCAGTAATGAAGTCCACTTCGAGAGCGCTTTCCACATCCCGTCCCTTTTCAGACGATGAAGAGGCTTGCGACGCACCCGTGCCGAAGAGATCGCCAAAAATGTCTTCGAACCCCGAGTACTTATAGGTCCCCGACTCGGCGTACGGATTAAAGTTAAACGACGTCCCTCCTCGGCGACCACCGAAACCGGTCTGCTGCCACTGACGGTACTGACGAGCCTGTTCAGGGTCAAAACCGGCTCTGAGACCGTCATCACCGAATTCATCATAGGTCTTACGCTTCTCAGCATCCGAGAGCACGTCGTACGCCTCGGAGACCGTCTTAAACTTCTCCTCCGCATCCTTGTTACCGGGATTGACATCAGGATGGTACTTGCGCGCCAGCTTGCGATAGGCCCTTTTTATGGCCTCCGGAGAGGCGTCCTTGTTGACACCCAGAGCTGAGTAATAGTCCCTGCCCGCCATATCAGGTGCTCCTCTGCTTCGCAGATCGGCAGGGGTAACCGGAGAAAGACTCGCCCACGTATATCCTGCGTATCAGCTTCATGATGGCTTGATCTCCCGATGTGGAGAAAACGTATTCGTAAAGAACAATTAACTACTCTCCAGGGGTTGTCAAGCGGCCTGAGGCATGGCTGACAATCAAGTGCGGACTGCCATGAATCAGCGACGGAGGGGAACGCTGTCCTGGAGCGAGGTCTCCTGAACTCAGATTCCGCGGCTCTGCGTCGTTTGTAGTGCAGGAGATTTCCTTCGGTCAAGGTACGTGGATTTGTGCACCGCGGTATGATTCCTCCGCACATGCACGCGTACCCCAAAATGGGCATTTGGGTTGTGTTTTGACGCCATTCGTGGTACAGCCTTGCCACGACGTGTGCACACAGGGATTCCTCCGAGGGCTGGAAGCGAGAAGGCTGCCATGAGCCAGTCAAAAGTCCTGGTAGTTGAAGACCATCCGGTAAGCCGTAAAATGCTGGAGGCCATGCTGCGAAAAACCTACCAGGTCATTTCCGCTGCTTCCGGAAAAGACGCCATTTCCCTTGCGCAAGACGTGAAGCCGGACTTGGTCCTCCTTGACATAGAAATGCCTGAAATGGACGGCTTTCAAACGCTCGAGGTCCTCAGGGGAGGCGTGATCGATCAAGCTGTCCCCGTCATATTCCTTACCGCACGTGAAGACTCCGAGAGCCGTGATCGCGGCCTCGAAGCCGGAGCGGTCGACTATCTGACGAAACCGTACGACAAACAGGAACTCTCGATCAAGGTCAAGAACCATCTGGCGTTGTACCAGGCCAGAAAGGAAATCGAGACCAAGAATCGTATTATGGCTCGTGAGATGGAGATGGCGTCCCAGCTTCAGAAGGCACTCCTGCCCCCCCAGCTTCCGTCGGACGCACATCTTGATTTCGCCGTGGTATACCGGCCTGTATCCGAAGCAGGCGGAGACTTTTACGACTTGATCGCATTGCCTGACGTGTCCATCGGTTTTGTGCAGGTGGATGTCTCTGGCCACGGGGTTGCTTCGGCCATGATCGGCGCGATGTTCAAGATGGTCTTCCACTCGGTATCCCAGCAAACCAACTCTCCGTCGGCCCTTCTCGCCGCGATAAACGATCAACTTTTCGATGTGCTTCCGGATTCGGATTTCCTGACCGTCTTCTACGGCGTGCTCAACCCTTCGACACTGGACTTTGTATTCAGCAACGCGGGGCATCCCATGCCGTTCTTGTACCGTCGATCGACAGGGACGATCGAGGAGCTTTCCCGCGGAGGACCGCTGATAGGGGCTTTTCCCGGCATGGAATATGACGAGGGTCTTACCCGCCTGGAACAGGGGGACAAGATTCTCGTCTTTACTGACGGAGTGACGGAAACGACCGAACGGGGGAACCGTCAGGAGATGTACGGTGTTGACCGTTTAAAGCACGTGTTCCTGGACCGGATAGATCTTCCCTGTGCGGCTATCCTCCAACACATTATGGCAGATCTCGAAGAGTTCGGCGGGTCAGCAGAATTCGAGGATGACATCAGTATGCTTCTCATCGCAGTGAATCAAGCGGTCGAGGGCTGAACAGAGCCCTCGAAATCCTCACGTCATACCTGGAAATAACGAGGAGGCGGTTCGATGGAGATCGAAAGAAAAGGCAAGGTGACCATAATTAGCACGGATGAAAGATTGGACGCAGTGGTGGCACCACATTTCAAGGATATGGTCAAGAAGATGGCGGAAGAGAGTAAGACGAACCTTGTGGTGGACCTTGCCAAGACTCGGTTTATCGACAGTTCCGGGTGTGGCGCCCTCGTGGCTTCCATCCGAGCCTTGCTGAAAACAGGGGGGGAAATGAAAATCGCCCGTCCCTCCCCGCAAGCCAGGACGTTGTTTGAACTGACTCGCCTCCACAGAATCTTCGAGATCTTTGACGAAGTGGATGAAGCGGTAAAATCGTTCGGGTGACGTGAAGGGAAACTTCAAGGAAATGCGGGTGACCTCCGGGAGTCCGGGCGACTTCCACAGGGCCCTGCATTCCGCGAGGCTTGCGAAAAAGGTGCCACGAGGGAGTCGATGCGGCAGACGAGTCTTCCATGTCTCATACACCACAGCCTGGCGTGTCAGGGTTCCAGGAGCTTCCGGGACCCGAGACACGGGAAATATTTGTGTCCCTCAGGAACTGAGTCATGAACACCGAGATGAGCGTAAAGATAGAGGTGCCCGCGGATCTCATATTGCTCAGACCGCTTGATGTGTTTGTCAGGCATCTGATCGAGGGGTTGCCTAATGGCGCGGTTTCAGAGGGACTGGCTGCCAACCTGGAACTGGTTTTTAATGAAGCTTTCATGAATATTCATGATCACGCGTACAGGTCACGCCCCATGGGCCCGGTGTCGATAGAGATCTCCGTATCCTCGGAACGCGTGGAGTTTTGCTTCCAAGACGAAGGAGAAGGCTTCGATCCGGACCAGGTCAAGCTCCCAGACCCTGACGACCTGAGCGAGAGAGGGCGAGGTGTCTGGCTGATGCGCCAGTTCATGGACGAGTTCGTGTATCGGAGAGACCAGAACGGTAAGAACGTATTGAGGCTGGTCAAGCGCCTTCCCCACCACTGCGAGTGTGCCGAGTAGGATGCAGGAACGCAATCGCGCGTCCTGCACCCGCATTACAAGGGGAAACTATACTCCCGGTCAAAAGCTTTGTGGGTTAGATCCTTCTCATACCATTCACTTTCAAATGGGTCACTTGGTTGCGGCGTCGAGCTGGGGATCTCATTCGCTACGGACGACGCAAGGCCGTCTGATCACTTCGCTCATGAGACCCCCAGCCCTGTAATCCCACTTGGTTGCACGCGAATCCTTCTCAGGTGTCGGGAGGTCTTCACCGCGAGCGACGCGGGCCCGCAGAATCTGCGTTCAGGAGACCTCTCTCCGCGGGGAGAGGCTCCTCAAAAGTGCGCGAAACGCCATAGGCTTACCGGCCAGGAGTGGGCTTCCCCCCGGGTGATGGGGGCTGCGCCTGCTCCGGAACCCTGATCGTTGCCGGCCCCTGTCCAGGCTGCGCCACTCCCATGCTGGCAAAGATCTCGACGATCTGTGCTCGTTCCAGCGTACCTTCGTGTCTGAAAAACTCTTTGCCGTCTGCGTTCAGAAACACCTGGGTCGGCATCATACGAATGCGAAAATCCCGCACCAGCTTCCTGTTGGCATCCATATCCACGGACGTGACCACCGCCTTGCCCGCGTACGCTCGGGACATATCCGCGAGAATCGGTTTCACGTACTTACACGGTATGCACCACCCTCGCCCGAATTCCAAAAGGGCCGGCATTCTTTTGGCCGCGAGTGCGTGTAAATCGATTTTCGCATCCGCCGCGCCACAGGGAGCCACCGCTGTATACAAAAGCGTGACCATGCATAACCAGAGAACCTTGTGCAGGCTTCTCATTCGCTCTATTCCTCCTCGTTTCTTTCAGTTTCACGCGGCCAGGCACTCAATATTGCAAAGAGTTTTGTCCGCATGATACGTCTTGGGTGCCGGAAGGACCCTTGCCTTCTTTCTCACTTTGCCTTCTCTGAGCTGTCCTTGATAATTCGGCCTCGGGAAATGAATGAGATCCCCTGACCGGATCGGTCGCCGATGATGATTCCCTCGATTACGGGTTCATTCATTTCCTTGGCTGACTTCCATCGCACGATGAACGAGGGATACAATCCGCCGCTCATGTCTGATGATTTGATGAAGAAATCCGTTGCTGCCAAGGGATCGAGTCGCACGGGAGCGTTCAGAAATCGCCTGACGAGCTTGCCGTCGGTTCCATGAAAGTCCACGGTAAGAATGGTCATCGAGTGGACCGTATCGGTGTTCCGAATGCAAAGCGTGGCTGCCAGCGGAAATGAACTCCCTTGTTCACCGATCCGCACCGCATTGTACCCAGGCACGTACACGGTTTGCCCAAGCGACAGGCTCGGTCCTTGTGCGCACACACTCCCCGCGTGCAGCACGCACGCCATCAACAGAAACGATCATCAACAGCGCGAATATGCTCGTGAATCCCCTTATCGCTTTCATTGCCGCCTCCTGGTTCAATCCTTTGCCAATACGCACCACATGAGCACCCGACGGTGAGGCCCTTCGCCCGATTGACTCCCCGAACCACGGTTCACGCATTCACGCGCGGGCTGCGGGAAAACAAATGGGCTGCCCCGCTGATTTGCTCGGGCTGGCCAAGGATTGTGAGCAAGTCTTTCCCTCTGATTTCCTCGTCTCCGGTGGGATTGGCGATCAGGACCGCGTCCCTTCGTATTGCCACCACGGAGATTCCGTATGTCTTCCGAATATTCAATCCTGCAAGAGACTGTCCCACTGCCGGCGCCCTGGGGTCGACCTTCACGGATGTTACCTCCACGTCCGACAAGTGCAGATTGAGATCCGACATGGTGGGAAAGTCGTCCGCACGTCCGCGGAACATGCGGTAGTGGTCGGCCCGAATCTTGGAGACAAAGTGTGCGATATCGTCCTGCGGGACCAGGTAATTGGTCAGAACCCGAGCAAGCACTTCAATCGAAGTCCCGTAGTCTTCAGGAACCACCTCGGCAGCACCGAGTTGGGTCAGATGTTCCATTTCCGAAGCAAATCGTGTGCGCGCAACGATGTGCAAGCTAGGGTTCAGGTGGAGTGCCCGGTCTATGATCCGTTCCGCTGCCGATGCATCGGAAATCGCTATCACCAGGACACGTGCGTATTTGATCCCTGCATGATCGAGCACAGGGTCTTGAGTGGCGTCGCCGTAAAAGATCGGTAGTCCCTTGACTTTCTCAGACTGAACCGTAGTGGGATTGAGTTCAATGATGACTCGAGAAATACCGGCTGCGGACGTCG
Source organism: uncultured delta proteobacterium (assembly GCA_963760985.1). Classification (GTDB taxonomy): domain Bacteria; phylum Desulfobacterota; class Desulfomonilia; order Desulfomonilales; family Desulfomonilaceae; genus JACRDG01. The sequence goes on from CAVXFM010000015.1 coordinate 369,486, forward strand.
CTTGGTTCAGGTTCCTCCCGGTGAGGCCGAATCCCACAATAATAACGTGATTCCGAAGGCTAGGCTCTTCCACAGGCGTGGTCGAAGGACTGAGCCCCGTCTTGAAGCGCCCAGAAAATGGAAGCCTTAAGGCCAAGGCCGCGATATGTTCCCCTCCGGCCAACAGAAACGGAGTGGCTATCATGGTCATCACCGATACCCCGAGGAAGAACTGATACACCGGAGGACCAATGAGGCCCAGACTCGCTCCGCGTTCCGAAAGAACAAAGGAGAATTCGCCAATCTGACCTAGAGCAAGCCCGGCAAGTACCGCGGTCCGAAAGGGGAACCCCAGGAATACCGCTGACATTCCTGCGGCGATGGATTTCACTACAATCACAGCCCCGGCCGCTGCGAGCAAAACGATCGCGTGGTCCCACACATACGAGACGTCCAGCAACATGCCGATGGACACAAAGAAAAAGCTCATAAAAAGGTCTCGGAAAGGCAGAACATTCCCCAGAGCCTGATGGCCGTATTCCGATTCCGAGACGATGAGCCCTGCCAAGAAAGCCCCCAATGCCAGCGAAAGGCCCATACCCCCTGTCAGCCATGTCACACTCAGGGCGATCACCACGATTCCCAGGAGAAACAGTTCCGGGCTCCGGAGTCTCGCCACCAGATAGAGGGCTTTTGGCACAACCCATCTGGTTGCCACGACAACCCCGAAAAAAACCGCCGCGGCTTTCAACGCCAGCAAAGGCAGTGCAACAGCCACGTTGCCGCCCACCCCTGCCAGGATAGGGGTCAGCAACATGAGCGGGACCACCATAATATCCTGGAATACCAGAATCCCTATTGACAGACGTCCATGCGGGCTCTCTGCCGCGGCGCTGTCCTGAAGCAATTTCAAAACGATTGCCGTGCTGCTGAGAGCCAGGAGAAAGCCGAGGAAAAGGGATTGGTTTGCGGGCAAACCGCTCATGAAGGCCAATAAGGCACCCGCTAAGACCGTGGCCACCACTTGAAACGACCCACCCTGGAGCGCCAGGACTTTGATCTCCATGACCCGCTTCAGCGAGAATTCGAGACCAATGGAAAAGAGCAGACATATCACGCCAATTTCTGCAAAGCCGTGGATCTGCGCCCCATCGACTACCAAGGCCAGCCCCGTTGGTCCTGCCAGAATTCCGGTGAGGAGAAATCCTACGATGGTGGGGATGGACAAACTACGGCACACGAACGCGACGATCAACGCAAGCCCGCAAATCACCAGTAGGTCTTTGAGAAACGGCAATTCCATCGGTTCCTCTTCAGAGACTTGCAGTTCTCTTCATCAAAGCCGCACACGGCCCGATCGTGGCACCCAGTGCTCCGTGCTTGCTCTTCAGTCCCGCAGGGTCTCGGAAATCACCGCGGCTAAGAACGATCTTCCTGTTCCTGGCCCACTTCCTGTTCAGCCTGAGAAAATTCATCCGTGTGGATACGTTCTACGACCCCGCCTCCCAAGAGTTTTTCAAGATCCTGGGTCAGAGCCAGGCATTTCTCACCCTTCACCCCGCGCACCTCGAGCTTTACGGTACCATCGGGTTTCAGAATGACTTCAATCTCCTGGATTTCGCTCATGAGCCCTCCAGTCTGCGGTTATTCATGCCGCGACGGATGAAATCAGGTCATCCGCCTTACGGTGATGCGAATGGTGTGGTCAGCCTGCAGTTCTTCTTCCACCACGGTGAAGTCCTGTTGTGCGAGCTGCTCCATGGCAACCCGATACGCGTACCTCTGGGTGATGCGGCCCAAGAACTCGCTCTGATTGATTTCCTTGATGCCGTACCAGTCGCCCACCAGTTCGTACGTCTCACCCTGTTTGCGAAAACCGATCTGATAATCAGGGTTGGAGGTAGGTATGCGAATCTCGACCGGGCAGCGAATGCCCTCGTACCCGCGGATCTCCACGGTCCCTTCCTCGTATTGGATCTCCAGATCCTTCAGGGCTTGCGTGAGATGCTCCCTGGAGACGATGCGGGTCTTGAGTGTGGTGAAATGAGACATGTTGCACTCCTCGGCAGATGCGTATCCGAGACTATCATCGTGATCCTGACTAGCGCTGCGAGCCTGATTCGGTAGGTTGTCCCGGGCAAACCGGGTGGAAAGTTGTCGGAATCGGAGTCGTCGTGCCTCGTGTTTAGGAGGGCATTGCGTGACGCCACCGTCTTTCAGCTCAATTTGATCAAGGGATGATCCTTCATGAGGATCCTTCCTGTGTGCAGGTCTTTCACGTGTACGCACAGGCGTTTGTTCCCATCGATCGAAAACTGCACCGGGAAGCGCTTTTCACCTCGCCGCGCGTGGGGCTGCGCCTGAATGAACGTGGGGCATTTTTCGTTCATCCAAAAGCGGCTGAAAACCTCGGGTTCCTCCCGCTTTTGGAACCTGGCGCCGCCTGTCGGATCGAATACGAGATCCAATACCGGGCCGTCGCCACCCAAAAAGCATTCCTTACGCCCTATTTCGTAGATGTCCAGCCCCAGGTATTCCTGCCCGTCGTGGGACGCGGTTATTGTGACCTGGCGAATGGGCCCGTTGGTGGGATAGGGAGTTCCCGCAGCAACGATCATGAGAAAATCGTGCTCGCCCTTTTCGCGATTATAGTATCGCAGCGCATAATCGTGCTGAATGTGATCGTACAGCGCCACGCCGCCCACAAAAGCGGCTGCGCCCAAGGCCACCGCGTCCAGCGGTCGGTGCGCTTTGACGATTCCCCCGAACATCTGGCGGACAGACCGCCGCACGCTGGGGATGAGACTGGACCCGCCTACGAGCAGAACCGAGTCAATGTGTTCGGTTCCGTACCCTCGCTCTTTTGCGTCCGCGAGCGCGCGATTCACCGTCCGCTGTACCACTTCAAACAGGCCGTTTTCTTCGAGGAGATCCTCGAAGGAGGAGCGAGAATACTCGCCGAAAATGACCTCGCCGGTGCGCGGGTCTGCCACGGTGATCTCCGCCTTGTCCGCGACGGTTAGGGATTCCTTGGCCCGTTCCACCTCCATCAGCAACAGCCCCGAGAGATGTCTCACTTCTTCCGGTTGCTTACCATTGCGCGTCAACAAATCCCGGTACAGCCATTGATCGATGCTTGTCCCGCCGATTTCCGCTCCGCCTTTGCCCAGGACCGAACACCGTGCACCGCAGGCTGCATCTTTTTCCATCCGGACCACGGACACGTCCAGGGTGCCTCCGCCAAAGTCAAACACCATGTACGCAGAGTCAGGCTGGAGCCGCACCCCGTAACCGAGCGCGGCAGCAGAGGCCTCATCGAGCAGGCGGTACCGGCGTATTCCCGCGGTCTCGCAGACGCGAGTAAGCCAGTCCTGATAGTGCTCAAAGGCTTCCACCGGAACGGTGAAGGCGACTTCCTCGTCTCCCAGGTCGATCGCTTCGGTCGCGTACACCAGCACGCGCACGAGAAAATCAGCGCCTGCTTCGGAAACCTTGATGGAGCGATCATCCACACGGCGGGGTATTTCGAGCCGGTTGGAGATGTACCGCTTCATCCAGCGGAACGTGGTCGCGGCATCGGCCAGACCTCGATCTTTTACTTGTTTTCCTACCCACAACTGCCTGCCCGCGTAACTCACCAGAGACGGCACGTACGGCACCTCCACCACCTGATGGTCAGAATCTTCGTACCGTGCGGTCAGGGATACGTCCGGGATGAGCAGCGGCTTGGCTTGCCCGCGCACGTCATCCCATACTGCCGCGCGCGTGTTGGAAGTTCCGAAATCTATTGCCAGCCTGCCTGCCACTATTAATTGAGCCTTTCCACCAGAGCTTTCCTGATGATATGACCTTTGTACCGATACCCGATCAATCTTACCACCACTGCCTCACCGGGAGAGAAAGATAAATCCGCAGCAAGCGGCTCACAGACATGGGGATCGAAGGAAACCTCTTTGCCGAACGCGGCAATGGGTTCCAAACCTGACATTTCCACTGCTTTCGCGAGCTGCCTCGCGAGGGCCATGACGCTCGCGGCCGAGATGTCCCGCCCCGATTCCATGAGCGCGGCCTGCATGCGCAATTGAGACAAAGCCGGAGCAAGATCGATAAACAAGTCCTCCAGGGGATCGTTCATCCGGTGCACCGCTTCGACGTCGTTCTCCTCGATTCTTGCCCGACACAGAGCCAGAGATTCTGTCGCGTCATGCAAGTCCAGTTTGATTACCGCGAGTTCTCGCTTCACAGCCACCAGTTCCTCGCGCACGGCCTGCGTTTCAACCGACGGTCTGCCTAACAGCGCGCACCATGCATCAGCAAGACGATCGAACACTCTCATTTTCATCCCCGGTAACCCCACTTTTGAGAGAACACACCTCTGCAAGAATTCGGACCATGCCTGCGATGACGCAACGCCATTCCGCGATAGGGTGATTGACATGCAAAAGCAGGCTCTTTCTCGGCCCTCACCAGACTTCACCCTCCTGCCGCGCGTCCTTCACCCTCTTTTCCATGGCCTCCAGGAGTTCCAGCTCTCTCTTGTACCGTTGACCGATGCGAAGGATGGTCTCGATCCACTCCTTGATGACTTTTCCCTCGGTGGTGACGTAGTGAATCCGGGTGTCCATCATCCTGGTGAGCGTGCCCATCATGTCGAGAAGCATGTCCAGGTCGTCGCAATCCTTTTGGTCAGCGATCATGGGGATATGCAACTGCTGGGGTCCGTACGAGGCCCAGCTCATCTCTTGCATCAGCGTGGACACGGCCATGCACAGCACTTGAATTGCCCTGAAATCCATGTGTCCTGTCCCCTTTATTCCTTCTGTTCCGACTGAGCCTCCCGGGCACGTCGCACTACCAGCTTGGCACACGCGAGAATGTTCTCTTCTGTATACATGGTGAGTTCATCCACGTAGAATTCTTTGAATATGTCCCGGTTCACCTCGTCCAGCGGTCTTGTGTCGCGCACGAGTTTCGCGTGCAGGTCCTGAGCCCTGGTTCGCGACTCATGAAACGCGACCTCCGCGTCCTTGCCTGTGACGGGGCCCTGATGCGCCACGCCGATGATGGATGGTTTGAGTCGCTCCAATCGATCCAACGCGCTCATGTATTCCGCATACCCGGAAAAGAAAAGAGGAAACACATCACGGCCGGGAAACCTGAAACCCAGCGAATCCGATATCATCAGCGCGTTCAGCTCGGGAACATGCACCACAAGCTGGGCAGGGGAATGGCCCTGGATCGACAAGAACCGGAGCGTTTTTCCGCCCAAATCCATCTCATCCCCATCTGCAGCGATCAGGCAGTTGGCAAGAGACGGCGGGTCTTGTACAGACGCCCTACCCGGCTCGATCCCGTGAGCCGCGAGGAATTCGCTCATGTGCCGGTCTTCCTTTACCATACCTTCCACTGCCTTGGGATGAGCCAGGAACTCGGCCGCGCCCTCGCCCGCGACAACCAGCGCCTGGGGAAACCGTTCTTGCAACGCGGCCAGACCGGTGATGTGGTCGGCATGCGGATGGGTCACTACGAGAAAGTTCGGCCTTACGCCGAGGGATTCCAATTGACGAACCACGTCGTCCGCTACCGCGGACACCCCCACTTCGATCAGAGCGGAAGCTTGCTCGCCCTGGACCAGGTATAGATTGAAATAGTAGTTGCCGAGCACCCACAGCCCGTCCGCGAGTGGAGCGGGGAATGATTCGCGTTTTGTCCAATCAACCGACATGGAAACCTCCAGACAGTGCTTCAAAGATAGCACCCATGACAGAAATTTCCACGACGAACGAAAAAAAAACGCACTCGTTCGCACTGACGAGACCTTTGGCAGCAGTATTCTGTTTTCGAATCTCCCTCATCTTCTCAGGGAAAAGGCTGCCTTGTCCCGGGACCTTCCTTTGCGTGGTCGCCCGAAAATGGCTGCACTCCTTGGCCGTTCATTTCTTTCCCTCTCGGGAGAGAACGCGCTTGACAAAGGGGAGAGCGAGGGTTAAACATTAATTCGACGAGCCTAACGGAAATAGAATTCTCCTTTTCTGCTCGTGCTTCGGAATAACCGCAGTCCCCCCGAGGACGGATGAGGATATCTTAATGGCGCCTTGCACTTCCCAAGAAAAATGCGGCGGATGCCCTGCGAAAATTGATAAGGACTGCCTCGCCGAAGACAGCGTAAGGCTTTCTCATTACGGGCCTGGTCAAAAAGGAAAAATCTTTCAGGTCTGCGGGGAGCCGAACTTTCGGCGCAGAATGATGGAAATGGGGTTCGTACGAGGCACCGAGGTCAAGGTCGTGAAGTACGCACCGCTCAGTGACCCTATTGAGTTTCTGATCAAGGGGTACCACATCACCTTACGAAGGGCCCAAGCTGCTGACATACTCATGAGTGTGCCGGAGAAAGCGGCCTGATCATCCGATCCTGAACTGACCGGAATTGCTGAGAGCCTTGAGCCGTTACTGTGCTCACGCGTGACACAGAATACGTTGTGGAGTAGTGTGCCTGGCATCGCGTTGCCATATTCTGCGCTCTAATTGTTGAACACTATGCATGACCAGCCCCCTTCCCATAAAGTGACCTTGGCCCTGGCAGGAAACCCGAATGCGGGAAAAACCACCATATTCAATGCCATTACCGGAGCACGCCAGCATGTGGGAAACTGGCCGGGCGTCACGGTAGAAAAGAAAGAGGGCGCACTCAATCACGCGGGTCGCGAAATCCATGTGGTGGATCTTCCCGGTACTACTCTCTCACCGCTTATTCCCTCGAAGAGATCATCGCGCGTCAATTCATCGTGGAGTCAGCTCCTGATGTGGTGGTGGACGTTGTAGACGCGTCCAATCTCGAACGCAATCTGTACCTGTCTGTGCAACTGCTGGAAATGGGCGCCAAGGTAGTGATGGCGCTGAACATGATCGACGTGGCTCAGGGGAGGCACATCCACATAGATGTCCAGAGGCTTTCCGAGCTGCTGGGCATACCCGTCGTCGCGACAAACGGCAAAAAAGGCGTGGGGATTGAAGAGCTTCTCAGTACCGCACTGCACACGGCCGACGGACATGGGAGAGTGGACGTGCGGCCGTCCTGGCTTCACTACGGAACCGAGCTGGAAGAAGAAATAGCACGGATCGAACAAGAACTCGTGGCTGCCAAAATTGGCCTTTACGGGCTATCCACACGTTGGATCGCAGTAAAGCTTCTCGAAGGCGACGCGGAGATCGAAACAAAAATCACAGAAAGCGGCCCTGTGGACGCGGTGTTCCAGCAGATCGAGGCCAGCCGCCAGCATCTCTCGGACATCTTCGGAGACCCTCCTGACATCCTCCTCACGGATGCGCGGTACGGATTCATCTCCGGCGCGATCAAGCTGTCCGTACGGGTGGAAGCTACTGACCGTGTGCACTTGAGCGAAAACATCGACAAGGTCCTCACCGACCGTCTGCTTGGCCCTGTGATTCTCTTACTGATCTTGTACCTGGTCTATATGGTCACGTTCCAGGGCAGCAAACCTCTGGTGAAGGCTTTTGATTGGGCATTCAAATTATTGGGCGGCCTGGTAGCGGACCATGTTCCTGAAGGGCTCCTCCGCTCGTTGTTGGTGAGCGGCATTATCGACGGTGTGGGAGGAGTGCTGCGGTTCACGCCCTTGATTGCGTTCATGTTCATGGCCATCGCGATCCTCGAGGATACCGGGTACATGGCCAGAATAGCTTTTATGTTGGACCGTGTGCTCCGAGGTTTTGGTTTGCATGGTGCGTCCATGCTTGCTCTCATGGTTTCCGGAGGACTCGCGGGAGGGTGCGCGGTCCCGGGGATCATGGCCACCCGCACCATGAAGGAACCCAAAGAAAGACTGGTAACCATTTTGGTCGCGCCTCTCATGAATTGCGGCGCGAAACTCCCGGTGTACGCTCTCCTCATCGGCGCGTTCTTTCCTGGCAACATGGCGAGGATGATGTTTCTCCTCACTCTTATTTCGTGGACCATGGCGCTGCTCGCGGGAAAGGTCATTCGCTCCACCGTGCTCACCGGGCCGTCAGCTCCTTTTGTCCTGGAATTGCCACCCTATCGGGTGCCCACGTTGCGGGGCGTCCTCACCCACACGTGGGAACGCACGTGGATGTACATCAAGAAGGCAGGCACGGTCATCCTCGCGATATCCATTTTGCTGTGGGCGGTGATGACCTTTCCGGGGTTACCTCCAGAGAAAGCAAGACCGTTTGAGGAGAAGCTTGCGCAAATCACTCGCTCGTTTCTCAGCAATCCTGCCGTGGCTCCCGCGTTCAAATCGGAGCAGGATATCCGGGAGTTTGCACAATTTCGGATGCGACCGGAAAAGGAGACCCCACAAGGATCAGAAAAAATGAATCCGCTGTGGTTCCCTTTGTCCAGGGCGCTTGCGCATGATGGTCGTTCAGAAAACTCTGAACTCCGCAAGCCTGACCCACCGAACTTTGTGCAGCTCAAACACGCGTATTCCGCGTATCTGGCAGCAACAAAAAAGGTGGAAGCTCAAAAGCAGAGTGAGGCGCTCAGGCACACAGTAGGAGGCAGAATCGGTGTCGCACTGGAAAGTCTCACACGGCCTCTCGGTTTTGACTGGCGCACTAACGTGGCCCTGGTCGGAGGGTTTGCCGCGAAAGAGGTGGTGGTCGCTACTCTGGGAACGGCTTACAGCCTCGGGGAAGTCAATCCTGAGGAATCGGGGAGTCTGTCCGAGAAACTGAAGAAAGCGCCCGGTTGGAATCCCTTGACCGCGTTCACCCTTATCATGTTTGTCATGCTGTACAATCCGTGCGTCACGACGCTGGTTGTGATCAAGAAAGAATCCGGAAAGTGGCGATGGACCTTTTTCGCCATGGCGTACACCACTGCACTGGCTTTTGTGGTCGCGTGGCTGGTCCATTCAATAGGGTCCCTGCTGCACCTGGGGCTCACCTAACCGCGGGGGCCAAGAAGAGGAGGCGCTATGTGGCAGGAAATAGTGGTAGGGGCAGCAATAGCAGCCTCAGCTGTGTATGCCGTGTTTCGCGTCTTGAGGATTTTCAGGACCGCGGAAAAGGACCAGGTGAACTGCACGTGTGATTGTGCTGAATGCGGCCGAAAATGTGACCCTGAGGCATCGTGTACGGAACTGCTTCCCAAGGGTCCTGGATCGTCGTCTGCATGAGGCTCCTGATCGGCCAAGTTCGTGGTGGTGACGCGTGGTCCCTGCCCTTCATAGGAATGAGGCAATTTGTGTGCTGCACCAACCGGGCCGCCCATGGCTTCAGCAGCACTCGATGCTTTGCCGCGCCAGACGCCTTTCGATCCTGGCCCGATGAGAGCCTTCCCAATACACGCGGCCGCAGCACACGCATTGCGTGAACGACGAAAACCTGCGGAGAATTTCGTCCGGCACGCGGCCGATCGCCAGGTCTCTGGATACCGCGCGGACAGGCTCGTTGCACCGCAGGCACCTGCTGAGCACGAGTGTCGCATCAAAGGTAAGCCCAACTTGATCCTTCAGTTCCTTCAGTTGTGCGAGAGGGGTATGCATCGTGACGTACACGGCCAAGGGATAGCGCTTGTCCCTTGCCGCGGTGACAAAGATTCTGCCCGACCTCGGTCCCTTCCTCGGATACGCCACATCACATCCCAGTATGCGCAACCATTTGGCAAGCCCTGCCAGCATGCCGTCGACGTCGAACGCGGGATCGAATGCGGTGCTCGCTCTTGTGCTGAAGGTCATGGAAAGGGCCTCCGAAGCGCTGCATTTCGCAGCAGCACGGAAAAACAAAACCCGGCGATACCGGAGGTAGGAGGTATTCTGCCAGGTTTTCACGGTTTGGGATGGCATGGGGGAACCCAGACTGCCATATTCGTACAGAACTTGTCAAGAAAGAATGACGAAGACCAACCGTGAAAGAGGAAACAACACAAGTGACAGGGAGCCCTCGTGGAACACTACCTTGAAGTCAAGCTCAGGGCGAAACTCTCGATCGAACGCGGCTCGATTCCCCATATACCGTCACCCCCGCTTAACGCGGGTCTCAGTGCCGGATGTGGGTTATCGCTCAGTGCGTCGTTTGCGGAACCTGAAAAAACGCACCACAAAGTCACGAAGAGGTCAAAAACCTAGTCTCTCTTTTCTTGGTGTCTTTGCGCTTTGGTGGTGCATTACCTATCTTTTGCGAAGAACCGTTACCAAGGTGAAGACCGCGGGAAAACGCCTCGCTCGGCGTTTCCTCTCGTCCTCCGGTCAAGGACGTCCCCTTCTCCCCTTCGTCTGCTGGGCCGGACAAAGGGGACGCCCACTATGATACTGAATTCATGCCACGGAAGATTTCGGAATGCGCGTAAAGCTTACCTTCTGTGGCCACCCCCTCGGCTACCGCCCCCGTGGTGTCCACCCCCGTGGAAACTACCTCCGTGGAAACTACCTCCGCGAAAACCGCTCGAGCGAAAACTCCTTCTCGCGACTGATCCCAGGTTCAGGCTGCGCCCGCGGGAGAAACTCGCCCCGCGAAAGCCTCTCCCCCCTACGGAACGGAATGCGGGGGAAGAGAACACCCCTCGTGACACGCTGGCTCCCCTTCGACCGGACCGAAACCCACGAGAAGCATTTACCGCGGAACGGTTCACGCTGGTGCCGAAGTTCCTTGTCATGGTGTCCAGGCTTGCCGCGCGGCGGTTCACGCCGGTGGTTGTTGCCCATCCGCGTGTGGTTCCCCTATGGTAGGCCGAATTGTGGCCGGGGCCCCCACGATAGTGTTCCGGACGCAAGCCTCCGCGATGGTAGTCAGGATGCGGGCGTCCATGATGATGGTAATACCTGCCATACGGGCCTATCCCGATGGAAACAAAGGGGAAAGCACCAGGAAAATATCCGAACGCGCCAAAGTCGCCGTAGCAAACCGATCCACCAAGGCCATCGTAGCACGGTGGAGCGATCGCGACACCAAAGGGCGGAGCAGGAACCTCTACAGGAACTTCCACAACCGGAGCGGGAGCTTCGACCTGAGGCTCCGCCGGCGTTTGGGGTTCCGGTGCAGGGCGTGCCGCGAGCGGTGCTGCACACACCATCAGATCCGTGTCTATCTTGGAGGCATCGACCCAGCCTCTGTCTTCCAGACGGGCCCAATTGGTTGCGCTCCACACACCGGACAACTTCAGATTTTGGCCAAGCTCCGCGCACCCGATCTTTTCGTACGAAGAATACGGGCCCTTGCGTATGGCCAGGCACAGGTCGGGATTGTCCACTGCCGCCACAGTAGCGTCCCCTCCCTTGGGTTTGAGATAGGCCATATTCACCCAATTCCCCTTGGATGGGATTTCCATCCTGACCCAACCGTCTTTGAAGTCATTACAGCTCTTGATTTCCGTGCCCAGAGGCAAGAAGCCCACCACCGCGGCCGAGGCAGAAGGTTCAGATCGTACGGTCAGGCCTCGTGCGTCATCCGTCTTTTCCACGGTTGCCGATATCATGCCGAAAGCCTGAGCCCACACGTCTTGTGTCGCTCCCGGCCCGGAACAGACAGCGATCACCACAAAAAAGAGCGCTGCATATCCTGAGCGTGTCATGTTCTTGCTCCTTTTCCTCTCCCATTGCCGCGCACACCCAAAGGGCGCCCGATGCAAATGGTTGAGCCCTGTACCCGTCCAGTCGATACACACTTTGTACCAATGTACCCTCGGCGGTAGCTTTCATCAAGCGAAAAGCTCAAGGATCCCGGAAACGACAGCATGGGATGCGGTGTGCCTGCTTCAGCACAGTCCACTCCCTGGTTGTCTCCGTGTTTATTTAGACGCATGACTCGGTGTTTTGTTTGATCGAAAAAAGCAATTCCGCGTTTTCAAAAACGGGCTGAAGGGGATTTCGTCCGGAATTCACCGCCCAGCCTGCACTTCGAGATTATCTACTCCCGCGCATTGCGCATGGGATCAATTTCGTCGAGTTTTCCTGAGCATTTCAGCGTGCGCACGGGGACACGTTTCTGTTTAGGCGTTGCAGAGGGAGGATTCATCTCCCCCCTCTGCGGATCTCGTATCGCGGTCTGCTCCCTCACGCACGATCCCGCGTGGCCACAGGGTCATACGCTTCCATCGGAATTGAGGTCACGAACCATACACACATTGCGAGCAACGATCAATACAGCATGCCGCCTACATACACCCCCGCGCCGACAAACACATCCTGATCAGGAACCCGATAAATGTACGTGATCTTCTTGGATGGCGTCTTCTTGCCGGGCTTGGGCCACATATACTCGACCCATCCGCTTCCCACCTTCCTCGCAAGATTCACAAAATCAACGAACAGCGCTTTATTCGTCGGATCGGTTATCAGAAGGCAATGAGGCAACTTGGTAAGCTCCGGTTGCATAGGGTGCGCGAGCATCTTGCCCTGGAGATTCATGAGAAACACATACGAATCTTTCCAGACAAAAGGTCCCTTGGGGTCCGCTATGATCTTTGTGGCTTCCGCTAAACCTTTTTGGTTGATCAATGCCGCGGCCTCGAGGCACTTGGTCACACATTCCTCTTTGGTGGCAGCTTCCCCCGCTACGGCCATTGCGGTAGGCAGGAAGATCGCCAATACGAGAGCTGCGATATACGTTTTTTTCATCATAGCCTCCTAAGGTTCTGTGCAAATTTGTGTGACGTGCACCCTGGCGAGAGACTCGAGGGTGAACGCTATCGAATCCACGGTCTGCCGACCGGCAACACATCCCTCTCGAACACCTGGGCAAAGATGACATGAGCCATCATATACCAGGCTGACAGGGCACACAGCATCAATTCATACCCTGCCACCTTGGTCATCTCAGGATACCCGAAATGACCTAAATCAAGCAGGATGAATCCGATGAGCAAGAGGGTAAATGTAGTTGCCATTGCAGAATGGATCTTCATGGCAGGGATCCACATGATGAATGTGTACAGCGTCCAGACCACCAGGAACCACCCCACGTCCGATGTGCTCGAATGATACACATTGAAGTAGTTCAGTATGAAGATGACTCCTAGGGCTATCCAGAACGATCCGTAGGAAACAAATGCACTGTAACCGAAGTTGTTGCCGCACTTGAATTCCTGGTAGCCCGCTATCATTTGGGCTGTCCCCCCGAATACAAATGCGAGTGAAACGACGGGACCCACTCCGCACCAGCCCACATTGTGAACTTGAAGAAGCATCGTGGTGAGACCGAAACCTGCCAATCCGACAACACCCGGGTTGCCCTGAGCTATCTGTCCTTCCGCCATGTATGAGCCTCCTGAGAGAGTGAAGATGAGCCGGCATTATACCAATGCAGAAAAAAATGAGTTATGGGAATTATCGTCGCGCGTACAAATAAAAAAAATTTCAACAATACCAGCCTTGAGCTATGGAATCAGTAGGAAATACGAAGGCGAATTGCATCGCAAGTAACTGCTATTTGCGTACGCGAAAATCTACTTTTTCGCGCGTGGATCTTGCACACTTTCCCTTATTGCGGTACATCGTGGTCAGCACGTGGGCCGCCGGGCCCGGCCGCTTCGACTTCACTCGGATAACTTGGTTCCCATGTGTGCAATTCCTTCGGTCACGGTCCACCTGCATGACGGTTCAAGGACAGTGATTCTGGAAGGGCGTTATGCTCTGACTTCAATAATTGAGGAGAATTCTGTGACTGACGATCCTCTGGTGATAGCCGGGCGGTGCTTTGAAAGCCGCCTCTTGATAGGAACGGGAAAGTTTCCCTCGGCTGAGGCTCTTCGCGACGCGCTGGCTGCCTCAAAAGCGGAAATTGTCACCGTGGCCATGCGTCGTGCTGACCTTTCAAAGCCCGAAAGCGACAGCGTCCTTTCTGTGGTCGATCCCAGCAAGTATCTCATTTTGCCCAATACATCGGGCGCACGGACCGCAGCAGAGGCCGTGCGTCTTGCCAGGATAGCCCGTGCAGCGGGATTCCAACCGTGGGTAAAGCTTGAACTGACCCCGGAACCCAAATATCTGCTTCCAGACCCGATTGAGACGCTCATCGCGGCGGAAATGTTGGTCAAAGAAGGTTTTGTCGTATTGCCTTACATTCAGGCGGATCCTGTGCTCGCCAAACGGTTGGAAGAGGCCGGGACTGCCGCGGTCATGCCTCTGGGATCGCCCATCGGGAGCAACCGAGGATTGAAAACCCGAGAAATGATACGTATCATCATCGATCAGTCAAATGTGCCTGTGGTGGTGGATGCTGGCCTCGGCGCGCCTTCTCATGCTGCCGAAGCAATGGAGATGGGGGCCGACGCGGTCCTCGTCAACACAGCCCTGGCAGATGCACGCGATCATGTCGCCATGGGCAGGGCGTTTGCACTGGGGACCGAGTCAGGCAGGCTTGCCTACCGTGCAGGTTTGGGTCCCATGAGAGAGTCCGCGGAGGCATCTTCGCCGCTCACAGGATTCCTGGACTGAGGCGCTCACGAGCAAGGCGGAGCTTGACTTGTACGTGGCCCTGACCCGGAGTCGCTCAGTGGAGACTGTTTTGGATTTCTCGGACATACTGCAATCATGGCCGGAAGAACGTGTGATCGCACGCATTTCTCGAGCCACTTCAGATGACGTGACGCGAGCACTGACGCGCGAAACCCTTTCCCCTGAAGACCTTGCGGCTCTCCTCTCGCCCAGGGCTGCTTCCCGTCTGGAGGAAATGGCGCGTATCGCAAACCGGCTTACCAGGCAACATTTCGGCCGAACCGTGGCCATGTATGCGCCGATCTACCTTTCCAATGTGTGCACGTGTGACTGTACGTATTGCGGATATGCCGTTCGGTCCGGAATGACCGGAGACCGGCGCACGCTGACAGAGGGGGAGATTCACCTGGAGTGCAGAGCCCTTGCCGCTCACGGTTTTCAGAATGTGCTTCTTCTCACCGGTGAAGCGCCCACGATCGCTTCGGTCGCGTATTTGGCGAACGCGGTCACCATTGCACGCGAATATTTTGCGTCCGTGTCTGTGGAGGTGTACACGCTGGAACAAGAGGGTTACCAGGCGCTGGTGAATCGCGGGCTGGAGGGAGTCACGCTGTACATGGAAACCTATCACAAGCCCACGTACGCGAGAGTGCATGTTACCGGCAAGAAGAAGGATTTCTCCTATCGCCTCTCCGCGATTGCCCGCGCGGGGCGGGCGGGGGTGAGGAAGCTCGGAGTCGGTGCACTGCTGGGCCTTTACGATTGGCGCATAGACGGATTCTGGACAGGCTTACATGCCCGGTTCCTCCAGAAAGATTGTTGGCAAAGTGGGGTTTCACTTTCTTTTCCCCGGCTGGTACACACGCCGAAACGCTTTCCCGTACAAAGCCTCCTGTCGGATGCGGAGTACGTGCAACTCATCCTGGCCATGCGACTGTTCTTGCCTGAGGCGGGTTTCAATCTCTCGACTCGTGAACGCGCAGGTCTCCGCGACCACCTGATACCTCTTGGCATTACCCACATGAGCGCGGGATCGTCGACCCGGCCGGGAGGATATGCTTCGGCCGCCGAGGACACGCTGCCACAATTCGAAATCGAGGACCAACGGACTCCGGCCGAGGTGGCTGACGCCATCCGGAACGCGGGGTATGACCCGGTATGGAAGGACTTCGACCGAGGCTTTCACTGGGAATAGAGCGGAGGCCCTGGCAATCGACTCACTGACGGACGTGGAACACAATGCGCATCGTAGTAAACGGAAAAGACATCACCTGTGCTGACTGCTTGACCGTGCTCGGCCTGCTGGAGGAATTGCGGTTTTCGGCAAACGCTATCCTTGTGGAATGCAACGCGGAGATCCTTCCGCGTTCCGCGTATGAAACCACCGTGCTCTCCGAAGGGGATTCGCTGGAACTGATCCGGTTCGTAGGAGGTGGCTGATGGACGTGGCAGAACGCGCAGCGATCTTCGCACAGGCAGACCTTTATGTGGTCATTACCGAGGATTTCTGCGACGGTCGACCGGTTCTCGAAGTTCTTGAGCGAGTGCTCCATGCAGGAGTAAAGGTCGTGCAGTTGCGTGAGAAACGCATGAACGACAAAGCTCTGTACCGGCGAGCATGTGAGTTCCGGGAGGTAACCGCCGGGAGCAATGCGTTGCTCGTCATTGATGACCGGGTGGACATTGCACTGGCAACAGGCGCTGATGGTGTCCATCTGGGGCAGGAAGATCTCCCGGTGAATGCGGCCCGAACCTTTGCAAGAGAATTACTTATCGGTTGTTCGACTCACGCACTCGATGAAGCCATTGCCGCGCAAGACGCGGGAGCAACCTACGTGAACATCGGCCCGATATTCGCTACGCAGACCAAATCCGGCTTAACTAGTTGGGTGGGGCCGGCAGCAATTGATCGGATTGCGCCTCATCTTGCAATCCCCTGGACGGTCATGGGCGGAATCACACAATCCAATATTGGCCAGGTTCTCGACCGAGGAGCTCGCCGTGTGGCAGTTGTGACCGCGGTGGACGCGGGCCCAGGATATTACCGCAACCTGTGCTGCCCTGCGCGAAAGAATCATCTCGGCGCGCCGGGAAACGAGTCGCGCGTGAACGCCTCAACAGTTTTCATGACTCGAGGAGTTCGCGAATTGTGTTCAACAGGTCCCGAAGATCCAGGGGTTTGGCAAGGGCTCTCTGCACGCCCAATCCCTCGGCCAGGTCGAGGCAGGCCGAGCCGGGCAGCATTTCTCCCCCACCGGAAACCGCGATGATCTTGGCGTCGGGGAAGTCACGCCTGAGTTCCCTGATGGTCTCAATGCCTTCCTTGTCCGGCATGACAATGTCGGTGATCACGAGATCTGACGGGTCGTTCTTGTACAGCCTCAGACCGACATTGCCGTCCTCAGCCTCCACGACCTCATGTCCGGCAGGCTCCAACCAATCCCTGAGAACCCGCCGAACGATCGCATCGTCGTCTATGATAAGAATTCGGGCCATGAATGGCACTCCTTTTGGACTGTCTCATCCCGTCATACACGTGCGAGTGCGATTCCTTTCAGTTCGCCGGTTCACGGTCTCCACGGACCAGCCCCCTGCTACAGCAACGTCACACTTCCATTCACTGTTGCGCTGTAGCCCGCGAAGCGGAAAACTCCCCCACGCACGTACTCTCCGCGACCAGGAGGCAGCGGGGCATGCTTTTTTCTTTCCTGTTGTTATCAGTAAACGCGTACTCGACGCAACGGGAAAACAGGACCCGATAACATGAATCTCCGCGTACGCGGGAATCCGAGCCCTGGCAGCAGCGGCATTGCCCTGCTTCGCGGATTCATCGCGTGTTTCCCGACCACACGTACCGTGAAGCCGGCAGCAGCATGCGCTCCATGAGGGTGACTGTTCAAATCTTGGCCCAGTTGGATGCGCTCTGTGCGAATAGCCGACAGTAGCACCCGAGAGCCACTCTGCATTATACTGAATCCGACGGTCTTCCACCCCCGCGAGCAACGTGACGGAGGAACGGGTTCCTGATCCCTCCTTGGTGGAGAGTGGAGGGGGGGTATGACCGGTTGATTTCTTTCAAAGCCTGTGTGTTTTCTTGCTGCCATTGTGTCGGGGACCGTGGTACGCGACAAGTCCGCGGTGCTCTCCGGAAAGGAGTCGCAATCATGAAACCCACTCGCATCCTTGTAGTCGGGGATGAAGTCGTCGCGAAAGATCTCGTGCTCATGCTGGAACGGCTGGGGTATGGAGTCGTCGCGTCCGTAGAAAAGAGTGAAGATGCGATCCGTGAGGCTTCGACACACACGCCCGATTTGATACTCATGGATATTGGGCTGGAAAGCGGACTCGACGGAATCGAAGCCGCGGAGATCATACGATCCCGGCACGACATTCCTGTCGTGTACCTGACTTCTTACTCGGATGACGATCTGCGGGAACGAGCCAAACGGACCCAACCGCTAGGGTTCATCTTAAGGCCCTTTTCAGAGAAGGAGTTGCGCAATACCATCGAATTTGCCCTGTACAAGCACCGCATGGAACAACAGTTACGGGAGAGTGAAGCGCGACACAGGTTAGTTGCTGAGCATGCGGCGGATATGATCTCCCGGCACGATCCGTCCGGAGTCTTCCTCTATGCTTCTCCCGCATCCAGACTCATTTTCGGATATGAACCGACCGAACTTGTGGGGCACCCGGCGTGCCATTTCGTTCACCCCGACGACGTGGAACACCGCCGATCCGCTTGGTCCAAGACCGTGAAAGGAGCGCAAAGCCCTACCATAACCTATCGCGTCCGCCGCAAAACCGGGGACTATGTGTGGGTCGAGACCACGCACAGTCCGGTGCTGGATCCGGAGACGCAGATCGTACGTGAGATTACCGCGGTCTCCCGAGACATTTCGGAGCGCAAGGAAGCAGAAGCACTTCTCAAGAGCGCATACGACGAACTCGAGAAGAGGGTGGAAGAACGGACTGCACAACTGGTCCGCATGAACGAGCAACACAGGCAAGAAATGGAGTCTCATAAGAGAACCGCTCACGAACTTCAGAACCATCAGATAGAACTCGAGCTGCAAAACGAGGAGCTTCGGCGAACTCACCAGGAACTGGAGGAATCAAGAGACAAGTTGGCGGATCTTTACGACTTTGCTCCGGTAGGCTATGTGGCATTGGATTCACGTAATTATGTGCACGGAGCGAATCTCACCGTGTGCGCGTCACTGGGCGTCGATAGGGCCAGCCTGATCGGGAGACCTCTTCTGCGTTTCGCGGCAACGGAACGCGACGCACACACACTTCACCGTCACTGTAGTGCGGTATTTCATTCCCGCGCTCCCCAAGCGTGCGAGATCACTTTGACGCGATCCGATGGCACCCGATTCCACGCGGCATTGCAAAGCGTCGTGGTAACGAATGTGCCAGGCGACCTCGATGTCTGTCGGACCGTCATTTCAGACATCACCGACCGCAAGGAAGCAGAGGAAGCCCAGCGCAAGTGGGCGCAGATATTTCAGCACGCGGAATGGGGAGTCATGATTTCCGACGCGGATGCCAGATCGCTGACCATGATGAATCCCGCGTTCGCACGCATGCACGGCTATGTGGTGGGGGAACTCACGGGAAGGCCTATCACCGACCTGGTAGCGCCTGACTCCCGTGACGATCTGCAGGAGCACGTGCGCAGTACAAGGGTCAAAGGCCATCACACCTTCGAATCGAAGGATATCCGAAAAGACGGCAGCATTTTCCCCGTACTCGTGGACATAACCTTGGTCAAAGACGAGCGCGGCAACGTGCAGTATCACATCGCGAATGTGCAGGACATTAGCGCGCTCAAACAAGTCGAGCAGGCACTGCGCAACAGCGAAGAACGTTTCCGCGCATTCTTTGAAAGCGCACGGGATTGCCTCTTTGTCAAGGACCGCTCCCTGAAATATACCCACGTCAACCCCTCGGCCGCGGCTTTGCTCAACCTCAGCGTTACGGAAATCATCGGGCGGGACGCGGAAAAGATCTTTGGGAAAGAGGTGGGACGACGTTTGCGACAGATGGATCAGCGCGTGCTCTCAGGACAGTCCATCGAGCACGTACACGCGTTGCCCGTGAACGGCGTACGTTTGACCTTCCACGAGGTCAGGGTGCCCCTGAGGGACGGTGAGGGCTCGGTAACCGGCGTCTGCTGCATCTCCCGGAACATTACTGACTTGAAAAGCCTTTCGCCCGCAAGCGTCGCTTTCAAGGGAGAGTATCGATCAAAGGCGATGCGTGACGCGCTTGAGCAGGCTCGACTTGCCGCGTCGACTGACGCGACGATCCTGCTTCTTGGCGAGAGCGGCAGCGGAAAAGACTACCTGGCGCGATGGATCCACGACCGGTCCAGACGGGCTTCTGGGGAATTTTTTTCCATCAACTGCGCGGCATTGCCCCACCAACTGGCCGAATCCGAGTTGTTCGGTCACGAAGCAGGCGCATTCACCGGAGCGCAACGCCGCAAGAGAGGATTGCTGGAACTCGCGGAAGGCGGCACCTTGCTCCTCAACGAGATTGGCGAGTTGTCACGGTCTTTGCAATCCAAGCTCCTCACGTTTCTCGACACAAGGTCGTTTGTACGGATTGGCGGTGAGAAAAGTATTCAGGTGAACGCAAGGTTGATAGCCGCGACCCATAGGGATTTAAAGGGATGCGTTGCTGAGGGGACGTTCCTTCAGCCGCTGTTTTTCCGGCTCAATGTGTTCGCCATAGAGGTGCCGCCACTCCGTCAGCGGTACGAGGACATCCCGGTCCTCGTGCAGGAGATGATGACCGCGCTCGCCAAAGAGATGCAGCTCACTCACGTTGCTCCTGTCTCTCCTGAGGTGATTTCCCGGCTCTGCGCATACCATTGGCCCGGAAATGTAAGGGAGCTTCGAAACGTGCTCGAGCGCGCGCTGATGATTTCCGGCACAGGCGTGTTTGCCGACAACATCCCTCTACCCCATGGCGCGGGTGACGACTGGAATTACTCGGTGAAGTTTTCCCCACACAGGACCCTGTACAACATTCGGGACGAACTGACTCAGGGGCTCTGCAAAGAGGCGTTACGACGCTGCCGGGGCAACCGGACAGAAGCTGCGCGGGTCTTGGGCATATCGAGACACTCGCTGTATCGTATCATGAAGGAATCAGAAGACGTCGGCGAAAACCAGGCAGATCGTGGTGACTGATGGGCGATTTTGAGACACCTAAGACTTTTATAACTATTTGATAATACGATGGGTATAACATGCCAGTGCCCGATTTTCGCGCATCGCCTGGTGACAACCTGTTCACGTTCACGCCAACCTGATCCTCACGATCCATCGATTCTGTACCCATCCTCCTGTTATTCCCCGTCTTCCCTGACATAATCGCCCGAGTGTTTCTTCGAGAAACAAGTTGGCACAGATCGTGCTAATACGTGTCACGAGATCTCACGAGCACTGGTTGTGGCCTTCCCATAATTGGTAGAGACAGGGCTTCGGAGAAGCCGGGAGATACTCTAGGGGGCGAAGAAAGTGCAGGGATTTGATGAACGTATTCCGGTACTCGTGAGATTCAAGCCCGTCCGGACGGCTATTGAGCCTCCGGATGGGCCAGAAAAGCTCCAAGATGCCGAGACCCTACTCCGGGACCGCGCGATTGGAGGCCTTGACGGTGGGGGAGTTTTGGAGGGGAAGCATGATGCTTCCCTTCCATCGCACACCAAAAAGGACTGCTGTTTCAAGGTTAGGTGGGATGGAAATGTAATTCATGAGTGGACAAGGCCAGGACGAAATGTGGTTTCACCCTGACGTGAAGATTACTTTTCACGGCCGCAGCACAGAGTGTGAACGGTTCGGTTTAATCCTGACATAAGCGAAAGTGCGGCTCTTTATTCTGGAATTCTCGGCTTTGACACGGATCCCGCATGGTGGGGCAGGAGGAGAAATGTTGGGCCAGAAGATGTTGAATGAAACTTCCCAGGGAAACGTCAAGGCAGTTCGGCGACTCATTTCTCTCGGGGTAGACATCAACACCACGAATCGGTACGGTGTGACACCGCTGATGGTGGCTAGCCTGTGCAACTGGCCTGAAGTCGTGAAACTGCTC
This sequence comes from uncultured delta proteobacterium, assembly GCA_963760985.1. GTDB lineage: Bacteria > Desulfobacterota > Desulfomonilia > Desulfomonilales > Desulfomonilaceae > JACRDG01. Next base: position 390,989 of record CAVXFM010000015.1, read on the forward strand.
CTTGACCATGGCGCGGACATAGAACGAAGAGAGGCCTTTTTTGGGTGTACGGCTCTCATGTTTGCTTGTATGTCCGGAGGATGGGATTCGGTGAAACTCCTTCTGGACAGAGGAGCGGAGGTGGACGCGAGAGACTCGCTCCAAAGGACGGCCCTCACGGTCGCCTACTCGGTGGACAACGGGGAGGCAGTCAGGCTTCTTCTTCAATGCGGAGCCAAGCCTCAAGAAAGAGGCGAGCAACAGAAAGGGCAAGTTCAGCGCGTACCGCGTCGAAGGGCTACCATCCGTGGCCGTGGACCGCGGATAAAGGCTGCGCGGAACACTACGCAATTCGTTCAGGAGCCCTCGTAAGGAGCGACGGAGCTGCACGGGTCTTCTTGAACGCTGTCTTTTGGGGAACACTGCAAAGGCTACGGGGGTTGCCACAATAAAGCTTAGCAGCCGACTGCCCGCATGGGCTCGTAAAAGCTGCAACCTTTCCGCATGCTGTCCCGAGACATGAGAATGGGGGCCAGGGACAGCCTTTAAGTCAGGAACATTTTCGGTATGGAGTGAAAATTGGGTGCCATGGGGGGGGCAGAGGCTCGTGCTCTGCGTTGAGACGTCTTGGGGAACCTTTCGCGTGTACAGGGGACAAACGTGATCAGGCGACAGATGAAGTGTCGCGGAATTCCCGACGCTTGATTCGGGAAACCGGAATCAAGTTACCACGCCCCTTTTGAGGGCGGAGAAAAATGCGGAGGGAAACCGGAATGTATACGGACAAACCCATTGACGATTTGATTCGTGCAGGGTGGGAGGTTATTGAGAGCGACTATCACGCGGTAGCATTCCAGAACTGGAGGCGAAAGGCTTTTGATTGTCTTGTCGAACTTATGGGTCCTGATCATACGTACACGCAATACTTTGAGCATCATATTAGGCAATACGAGAAAAAGGACCTTCTCGCAGGAACTGGCATCCTAAGCGCTGCCAGAGAAGAGATGGTCAACGGCAAGCAAGAACCCCAGGGGTTCGGCGACCATTGAGACGCGCCATCACCCTCACGAGAAGCGTGCACACGCATTGGTACCTTTTTCTCCGTCACGCCACCAGTCCTGAGATCGGGCGAGCCGCACGGAATGTGGGAACAATGGTCCATGAGCCGGCAATGGAGCTGCGGTGAATCAGGGCTTTCTTCCGGCAACCGCCATACTGCCTGGTTCACGGGTTAGTTCCAGGAGGTCAGCATGAAAATCGCGATTACCGCGGTGGGGAAAGGGCGTGATGCCGAGGTTGATCTTCGCTGCGAGAGGGCGTGTTACATTCTCATTTTCAGCTCCGATGGCGATCTTATCGAGACGATAGACAATCGCAGAAACATGTATGCCACCCATTCACCGACCAGCGAGGTATTTCAGCTCTTGGCACGGAAAAAGGTTGAGGTAATCTTGACAGGCCCGTGCGGTTGGAAGTCCCAGCAAGCCATGAAGAACGCAGGCATCGAGGCCGTCTTTGAGTGCTCCCGCCCGGTGAGCGAGGCTCTTGGTACCTACATCGGTCACGTTCCGTTACGGTAACCACACATGATGCGAGACCGCTGATACCAACGCGTTTTCAGGCGTACGACACTGGCGGCAAACCTCTTTCGCTACGAACGGCCCGGCCTGACTGCGCTTCAGAGTCATGCCGCCAGCAGACCAAAGTCACTTACGTGATCGCGCATCGGTATGAGTGGCCCCGGGATCTTTTCCCGGTACGGAGAGCTGACCGGCTTCTTTGCCCACGTGTCCATTGCCAAAGCATTCCTTTCGCAAGGAAGAAGGAGTCAACAGCCATGGGTACGACCGAATTGACAGGCGAAGAAACCGCAATGCGTGAACACATGATTCACATTCATCTTTCCGAGCGCCGTTTCGAGATCGAAGATTTTGAAACGCCGCCCCCGAGAGAACTCACCGGAACCGACCCCGTGGCCTCGGCTCCATCCTCTCATCCGCGAAGTACGAATCCTCGCGAAAGGATTCCAGGATCATTCCCATAGCGGTGCCATAACCGCGTGGGAAGGAAAGACCTGTCCGTGAGTCAGAAGGAGGTTCACTGTAGTGTCGCGCGAGGGAACATGGCAAAGTCATGGGCTCGAACACCCTGTCCTGGCTGCGCGGAAGGGGTATTTGCCTTGGTCCTGGACAGAGACGAACTCCAGGAGTGACATCAACGCGAGGACGCCTTTTGGAATGACCGCGCTTGACATGGCGTGCGTGTCAGGATCCCCGGACGTGGTGGCCACACTTCTGGAGACAGGAGCGCATGTCAATGGCAAGGATCGATACGGAAACACGCCATTGATCCGTGCTGCCCGTCGCGGAAGCATGGAGCTGGTACATATACTGCTGGATTATGGCGCTGATCCCAACGCAAAGAACCTGTTCGGATGGTCTGCCCTTCTGTGGCCGTGTTTGGCAGGCCGCGCTGACATGATCGAATTGCTCCTCAAGCAATGGGCTGACAGCAACACCGAGAGCAATGAAGGCGAGACCGCGTTGATGTGGTGTTGCCGCACAGGGTCTGTAAAGGCAGTCTCTCTACTCCTGGCATTCGGCGCGTGGATTCATGTGTGCGACCGCCATTGGGGCGCGCCTCCCCTCATGTGGGCGTCTCGATATGGCCGCTCCGATGTCGTGAAGCTCTTGATCGCCAAGGGGTCTGACCCTCTTCAACTGGATTATGGGGGGAGAACGTGTCTCTTCTGGGCCTGCCTCGGCGGTCACCGGGAGGTAGCTGAATTTCTCGTGGATCGGTCCGTCAATGTACAAGCCCGGGACTGGGTCGGAAAGACGGCTCTGGATTGGGCTCGGGAAGGCGGCCATACCGAACTGGCGGAACTGTTAAAGACGCGGAGCGGCTGCTGATTACTCTTTGCTTCACGGTGATGCGGCATGCAAGGGAATTTCGTCTTGCACGAGGCTCCCTGCGAACCGCACTGATCTTCCGCGGAACGACTATCCTCTTTCCGGGGATAGCGGTGACTCTCTGATCAACGAGAGCCTGTTTTTAGTGCCTTCTCATTGTTTCCTGCCTCAAGACAGATCCGTTTACCATCCTTCGGCCTGAACATAAATCCTGTACATGTCAGGGTGCTGGTTCCGAGAGTGGTTCGGAGCCGGGCACGCGGAAAGAAAGGGCGTTCTTGGTACCACCTTCGGAACAGGTCCCCGGTCAAAGCCCAATGTATTTGCTATGGCATCACAGGCCCACCTGAGCACCCCAAATGCGTGAGACGCGGGTGGACTCACCATGGCTAACACCAGCACAAAAAGGCAGATCTTTATCTTCATTGCTTACATACCTCAGTAATCCTAGTAAGATGATTATACTTTTTCAACCAATTTGTCAACCTAAATGTCGTGGCGCAAGAGACCGCGTTGCCCGGGCCCGCGTGGGGGGTGAACTGGTAGCCAGCGCATGGACGGGGACAATTGCCATGGAAGAGAGCATCTTCTGTTTCCCTACGTACATGTAGGAAACGTCGTTCTTCCTACATATTTGCGTGAGGATCGCGTGAAGAGTCCCTCCTCTTTTCTCCTGCCATTGCACGGAGGTTCGCGAGAACTGCCATGCTTTGGCGGTTTGCGGTGTCCTCAGGCCACGTGGCATCGAGATTGCTAGAATCTCTCGCAGGGTTGCGTGCAATGCCCCGGCAGGACTTTTCCTCAGAAGCGGATACAAGCGATGTGACGGACGAAGGTTCAAAGATCGGGCAGGACAGACCATAGGGTCGTGGCAGCCTGGAGACGATGCCTGCCCCTGCGTTCCTTCCGGAGGTGCATACCCAATCCTGGAAATCCTGGGGCCTTTGTCAGAGATGCCCCCGCATGTCGGGGGAGTTGTTCAGGGCTAAAGAAACCTACCTGCGGAAGGTTACGTGCGTGGCCGCGCATCGATGGGCCCTGAGCGTCACGCGTGGTCTGTGCATCCGTGCACAGATAATGAACAAGGAGGGCGGTCGGATGTTTGCCAAAATCGTGGACGCGAAGGTGCGAACCAAAATATTCGGGCTTATCGCCATAGTGATTATCGGACTCGGGGTGTTTGGGGCTGTCGCGTTTGACACTCGGAATACGGTCAAGGTCAATGGGCCGGTATACAATGCCATTGTGGAAAACAAAGACCTGGTTGCCGACATACTGCCCCCCCCTGAGTACCTCGTTGAGTCTTACCTCCTGGTCCTCCAAATGTTGTACGAGCAAGATCGAAAAGAATTGGGAGCCCTTGTGCGGCGTAGCGCCAAACTTCGCAAGGAATACGAGACCAGGCACAGGTATTGGGACAAGACTCTGGCGCCGGGAGAACTCAGAGAAGACATGGTGATCCGATCGTTTAGGCCCGCGAAACGTTTCCTGGATTTGAGAGATCAGCAGTTCATCCCGGCTGTTCTCGCGGGAGATCACAAGAAGGCAGTCGAACTTGCACAAGGGGAATTGAAGCGCAGTTACGAGGAACATCGCCATTTCATTGACAAAGTCGTGACCTTGGCCACGGAAAAGACCAACGTTGACGAAAAGACCGCACAGTCCACAGTAGCAGTGCGCTCGGCGATACAAGTAGCACTCGCCTTTTTTGTGGTCGCCACGAGCTTGCTGGCCGCGTATCTACTCTCGCGCTATATCACACGCACGGTGAACGAGTATCTCTCGTTCGCAGGACAAATTGCCCACGGTGATCTTACCGTACGTTTGCATTTGAGGAGCAACGACGAACTGGGCAAACTTGGCGGGCACCTTAATGATATGGCTCAGGGTCTCAGCACCATGGCGCTCCAGATCCGTTCCAGCGCGCAGGAAATTACGTCTGCCACAGGGGAAATCCTGGGCACGGTTTCTCAATACTCCGCGAGCGCGGATGAACAATCAGCAGTGGTCAACGCGACCACAGCCACGGTGGAGCAGGTCCGTGCCTCTGCCGAACAGAGCGCCAAACAAGCCGAGGAGGTCTCGCTTCTCGCTCAAACTTCGCTCAAGGTCGGCCAGGAGGGCCTCCAGGCAGTCCAGGTCATTGTCACGGGCATGCAAGACATTCGCAATCAGGTGCAGTCCATTGCGCAAAACATTGTGGCTCTCTCGGAAAGCACACAGCAGATTGGGGAGATTACGTACAGTGTCAACCACATTGCCGATCAGTCCAACCTCCTCGCGCTCAACGCTGCCATTGAAGCCGCAAGATCCGACTCTCGCGGCAAGGGATTCGCGGTGGTCGCGGGTGAGGTAAGGGTGCTCGCGGAACAGTCCAAGCGCGCCACATCCAACGTGCGTGCCATTCTGGACGAGATCGCGAGTGCGACCAGTGCCACAGTGACTGCCACCGAACAAGGCGCACGTGGGGTCCAGACAGGCTTGAATCTGGCCGAGCGAGCCGGCCAAGTCATCGAGGAACTGGAAAGAGGTATACGCAACTCCGCGCATGCAGCGCAACATATTACCACTTCGATGCACCAGCAACGTGAAGCCATGAAGGAAATCGTTGAGTCCATGACAGGAATCACCGCGGCGACCGCACAGTTCCTCGCGGGTTCTCGTCAGTCGCAGCAGGCTGCTGAAGGTCTGAACGACAGGGCGCACCAGTTGCAGGCCATGACAGAACGGTACAAACTTGGCGCGTAATTCGGCCCGTGCGCGCGGAGGAGAAAGGGGTGAACTCCCATGACCTGGAGGGTCACAAAGAACCACGAAAATGGCCCCCTGTCCAGCGACCAGCGGGAGCTGGCAAGTGCTTGAAGTTCTTGGGGATGGGGGTTCGGGGGAAGGCACTTCTTTCAAGAAGGGCCTCCCCCGAAAATGCATTTTCATAGGGACGTGCACCCCAAAGTATCTTGCCCGGCAACCTGATGAGGGTACCTTACGTGAACTCCTTGGCCTGCTGGACGCGAACCATCGCCTTTTGGCACTCTCGATCTGCCGCGGTGGTGAGAGTGACAACGGAGAAAAAGTTGGGTCTGTTGACAAACGACCACATCTTTGTCAATCTATATACATAATCTTCGGAACCTGTACGCAGGTCCTTGTCTGTCTTTCCATCGCGCTCCCATAAGCGGGCCGTCATTGTGCCCTAAGGCGCCCCTGACATGGGACGAAGTAGCGCTCACGTTTTACTCAAACATGACAATTCCTAAACGCCCGTTTCACAAAGGGGGTCTCATCATGAAGGACGATACCAAGGGTGAGGAAAAAAAGGACGGAGGCGGGAAAGAGACTCACGAGCTGGAGAGTAGAAGGGAATTTCTCACCGGCCTTGGGAAGTGGTCCAAAATAGTCATCGGCGTTGCCCTGGTCGGGTCTGCCGCACTATCCTCGGACGCGGACGCGAGACACGGGGGCGGGGGTTCCGGCGGTTGGCATAAAGGCGGCGGTGGATGGCACAAGGGAGACGGCGGTTGGCATAAGGGCGGCGGTGGATGGCACAAAGGGGGACCCTGGTACAACGGGTGGAACGACTACGGCTGGACGGACAACGAATGTTGGTCCGACTACGACTGGTCTGACGACGATGACGATTAGAGGGCTGCCGCGTCACGCCATCCTTTCCTGAAGAACTTGCAGGACGGAATCTCTTTTGCCGACTCTCGGTACGGGTCTGCACGAAAAAGGTCGGTATGTCAGATCCCTGGGAGCCAGGCAGCTGATCCGAGACGGTCGCAAGAGGTCCCGAGTAGCACGATTGTCCCCATGAGAGGGTGACGCAACGATCTCCTCGCCGCTCACGGTCTGCTTTTCCGTGCCATGCCAGGAAGGACCGGCCACGAACCGTGGATCGTTGCACGCAGAGTGTTCCTTGCGCGAAACGGTACCACATGTTTGCCGCTCTTCCCAGTGAGAGAGTGCCTGGGTGCGGGTCAGCGGTGACAGTAATTCTCAAGTCCTGGTAGTGGGCAGTGTCAATTTCCGAGGTCAGTGCCCGTTTCGGAACGCCGCAGTCCTGAGGCCAAAGCTCCGGCAAGGGACGGCAACGTTGCCGAGGCATTCACCGTGTTGCCGTGACCTCGGTTACACCCGGCATAGGGTAACAGTTTCGCCTATTGTTGGCCATGCACTCCGCGATTCATCTCGAAGAGAGACTGCCGCTCCCACAGGAACGCGTTTCATGGGCTGACCCGGGCCGTTCAGCCGGGCCGGAGACCTCGGTCATGGAAATCAAGAGCATCAATTTGAGTGTAAAGCCGACACTCAAATGCAACGGGAGATGCATCTATTGTCACGCGCTGAAACCCTGCCCTGATATGTCACCGGAGTTGCTCTCCGAATTGTTCGGCAAGTTGTCCAGTTTCACGAAAAGCCGTCGATTGACACACATTTCAATCACCTGGCATGGTGGCGAACCCATGCTCTTGGGGGCTCGTTTCTTCAGGACCGTCAAAGAGTTAGAGCAACGCTGGCTAAGAGACGTGCCTGTGCGACACACCATGCAATCCAACGCGTGTCTCTACGAGGGGGAAACCAGAGATGCGCTGCGGGATTTGCTCAATACGAGAGCCATAGGGACCTGCCTGGACCCGTTTCATCCCACGCGGTTGCTCGCGAACGAAGAGAATTATTTTCAAAGATCTCTGAGTGGGTGCATGAGGCTGCTCAATGACGGGTTTCAAGTGGGAATGATATATGTGGCGCACAAACAGTCTCTGGATGTGGTGCGAGAATTGTACTATTTCTTCAAGAACTTGAATACTGCGAGCTTGCTGGTTCATCCTGTGGAAGATTTTTCCGATCCTGAATTCTCCATGAGCGCTGCCGATTGGGGAGAATTCTTGAAGCGCTTGTGGGACGTGTGGCAAGAGGACAATTTCCAGTACAGAGTGTACCCGTTGCAGGAATGGAGGGAATTCCTTACTGCCGGTAAGCCAGTGCAATCGTGTCATTACGGACCTCTATCGCGAGAGCGCGTGCATCTGACCGTTTCACCTGAAGGCGATCTCTTCCCGTGCCACCGGTTCGTGGAAAAGGACATCTTTTGCTTGGGAAACATACGAGATATGACCTGTGAAGAAATAATCGCGCACGAATATTCATACCTCCTGCGTGATCGAAAGGACCACGCGCCTTCAGAATGCCTGGAATGCCCATTCTTCCGCATGTGCAGATCAGGGTGCGTGGCTACCCACGACCAAAGCGGCAAGACTCGGCTTTGCGCGGGCTTGCGGGATTTCTTCACCTATGTGACAGCCCGCACAGAGGGAGACCAAGGATGCTGATCTACAATGTACCACCTCGGTTGATGGACGCGTTCAAAGACACGCATATTGTGGTGAGGTCCGCGGATGCGGGAGAGCTTGCCCGCGCGGCGAGCCGGCCCGATTCAGGCAACGTGGTGTGGCTTCAGCTCCTGTCTCTTACTTCCGATTGCGAACCCCTCGCGCGTCTGGACTCTCCCATCCCCGTGGACTTGGTCATCGAACAGGGGCTCCAGGAGTATCCGCTCCTGTACAATTATGCCAAACTGGGCATGAGTCGACCCGTTCGCGTGGTTATACCGTTGTTTCCCGGGTTCAGAAAGGCCGTACGACTTGCCACATCGCTGAACTGCGCGGTGAAATTGGATTTCAGCCATGCAGAACAAGCGATCGGGGAAGAACTCTTTGACACCATGAATGACTACCTCCACGGCTGCACGGTGAGTACGCCGATTGAGTATTTTCATTCCATTTTAAAGCTCTTCTACCACGGTCATACGAACACCATGTGGACGATCCAGGAGGAGGATCTTGAATGCTATCGGTATGTCACCGATGAAGGAAGAGTAGTGATATCGAGGCATCTGCCCCATGTGCCCGCGGAAGGGCAAGACCGCGACTTCTTGCAGCAGATCAAGCTCGATCTCCTCTTGGAAAAGGGCCAGTGCGCTACCTGCGCATTCTTTACCGAATGCCACGGATATTTTCGGTATTTTGACAGAAAGATGACCTGCGAGGTGGTGAAGCGGATTTTTCACGCGTTGAGAGACACGAGCGAAGAACTGAAGAGAGATGTGGCAGACTCATTGGCCAGGGGAAAAGGTGACTGAAGATGCCGGGGAGCCATGTCTCGCTCATCCTCATTCCCACGCTCAGGTGCAACGCCAGGTGTGAGTATTGCTTCGAAAATAAGTCCGAAGACTCGCTGACCATTGAGCAATTCCGCATCATTCTGGACAAGATGGCCGATTATATGGATGAAATCCGCGTTCAGGACATGACGATATTTTGGCAGGGAGGCGAGGTCTTCACGCTCTCACCCGAATGGTTTTGGCGTGCGAAGGATGTCATCGAGGAGGTTTCATCTCAAAGAAACAAGCGATTTCTGAACCGCATTCAATCCAACATGATGGAATACCACGAAGAGTGGCAGTCGGTGATTTCGCAGATATTCGGGAACAGGGTCAGCTCTTCGCTCGATTTTCCCAATGTGCACCGGAGGCTGAATCGGGGGACTGCGGACACCTATAACGAAACGTGGCTGCGAAAGGTAGGCCTGGCCAAGAGCGCGGGAACCCACGTGGGGGTCATATCCATCCCGAATAAAGAGACACTGGCTGTGGGGGCCTCAAGGTTTTATGACTATTTTGTGCGGGAAAACCGCATCAAAAGCTTCCAGATCAACACGCCTTTTCCGGGTGGCGCACGGAACGCAGCCAAGACAGATTTGCCCTTGGACCCGATCGAGCTTTCCGGCTTCCTTACTGACCTGGCGGACATATGGATGGAAGAAGGATACCGAAAAGGCGTGAATATAGGACCTCTTACCGGCTTGCTGAATTATTTCCTTCAAGACGCCAAAACGCTCCCGTGTATCTGGCACGCAAACTGTACGGATCAATTCTTCTGTGTCGATCCACGGGGCTATGTGTCGCAGTGTGACTGCTGGGTAGCGAGCTATCCGGAATTCTGGTTCGGCAATATCTTTGACGCGCTCTCTGTGTCGGAAATCCTGAAGAGCCACGCGCGTACGCGGATTCGAGAGCGGCCCGCCAGGTTGATAGAAAAGGGCGAGTGCATAAGCTGCGATTATTTGTCGCTTTGCCATGGAGGATGCCCGATTCGGACTTTTTCCACCAAGGGCCACCTCATTGCCACCGATCCCTATTGCGAAACGTACAAAGCCCTTTTTTCACACATGGAACACAAGGCGCGGCACCTTGCCAGGACACGCAAGACTGTGAGGAAGCACGCGGTCAAAGGGGTAACCGCTCGGGAAAGAAACCAGGAAGCGTTCACCGCGAGGGACAATGCCGATTCGCTTTCCACCGAGTAAGATCGCGGGACAGGGGATCTCCTGAGCGAAGTGATCCGACGGCCCTGGGTCGTCCGTAGAGGAGATCCCCAGCCTGTTGCCTCCACCAAGTCATGAATGCAAAAGTGAATCGGTCTAGGACATGAACCACGAAGCAGGCTTAACAGCAGCGTTGCCTGATGTGACGCACCGCGGTATGAATCGCGATCCCTTCGCGACCCATCAAGCAGTGCGCGTGTGGTGAGGAGAGAGACAGTCAATGGCTTCACGCGGATATTCGTTGATCCTCAGCACGGCTCTTCGTTGCAACGCGGATTGCGACTATTGCTTCCAGGACAATACCGGCGAACGCATGAGCATTAAGCAAGTGGGACACATCCTCGCGAAATATTCCGACTACCTGGTGCGCAGAGGACTTGACAGGGGGGGCATCTACTGGACCGGCGGCGATATTATGGCGAGAAATCCGGATTGGCTCAGGGCTGCAATCGAGCTGAAGGAGAAGGTAGAACGGAATAAGGGCCTGTCCGTTGACCAGTATCTTCAGTCCAATCTCTTGGGATACCATGAAGGATGGAACCCCTTGATTCTCGAGAAACTGGGAGCAGGGATCGGTTCCTCGCTCGATTATCCCAATTTGTACCGCCGGGTGCGCGGCAGCGCCCCAAGCGGGTACAACGAGATCTGGTTCCGGAAATACAGGCGGGCCAGCGAAAGCGGGATACACGTGAGGGCCATCTCGCTGATCAATTCAGGCACGCTGAAAGTGGGGGCCCGAGAGTTCTACGCGTATATGGTTGAACATATAGGATTACGAGCGCTCTATGTGCAGCCCATTTTTCCCAGTGCGAGGATTGGTGCCGCGGAAGAAGGGATCCTGTCCCATCCTGATTTGCTGGGCAGATTCTTGGCGGACTTGATCGATGTGTGGATTGAGAAGGGCCGGGAGCACATTGAGATTGAGCCGTTCGGTCAAATGCTTCGGTATTTTGAAACCGGAACCCTGGAGAATCCCACCTGCGTCTGGAATCCCGGTTGTGCAGACCAGTACTTGGCCATTGATCCTAATGGTAATGTTTCGCCGTGCGACTGTTTCACCACGAGGCATCCACGTGCTCGGTACGGCAACATATTTGCCTGTGACACACTGGAACAATTGGTTGCCCACGAATTCCACGCACGGTTGCTCCACCGGCCGATGGAGTTGATCGAGAATCAGGCATGCGGCGAATGCGAATACTTGGCGCTGTGTCATGGCGGATGCGCGGTTCACGCGTACACGTTCACAGGGAACTTGTACGCCAGAGATCCGTATTGTGCCAGTTACCGGATCATGTTCGGCCATCTCCGAAAACGTGCGGTTGAACTGGCCAGACAGAAATGTCGACCAGCCACGTCCGCAGAGGCATAAAGTTCTCTGTTGAGCGGTACGAAGTGTGGGGCTGCCTCCTGCGGTGTCACTCGGTTTCACGTGTCTCAGTCCGGACGTGGTAACCGCAGGGAACCGCATCGTGCGAGGGCATTTCTCGACAGATGCTGTGGGAGTAACTCCCGTAGTCTACGGACATGCGTGACCGTATTCAGGGTTTCCCGCACTAAGGCTCGACGACGCGTGTCCATTCATGGAAGTGATTCCCGTATTCCCGGTATTTCGCGAAATTCATCCGATTGAACTCTCGTTCCTCGGCAGTAGGTTCACACGTTGGCCGGGCCGGAATACCTACAGCCAACCTGTTCGCGGGAATGACCGTGCCTGGGCTGACCACCGCACCTGCCGCCACGATCGCGCCTTCTTCCACTACCGCGCCGTCCAGCACGAGTGCGCCGATTCCGATAAGCGCGTCGTCATGGATCGTGCATCCATGGAGAACTGCGCGATGCCCCACGATCACGCGGTTACCGATTTCCAGCGGGAACCGCCCTCCCGTGACATGAAGCATGCAGAAGTCCTGAATGTTCGCGTCTTTTCCGATGCGGATGCGATGCACGTCCGCGCGGGCCACGGTGTAAAACCACAGGTTGGATCCGTCACCAATCTCCACATCTCCGAGAACCACCACCCCGGGAGCGAGGAATACATCCTTACCCATTTTGGGGCTTGTTCCCTTGTACTCGTAAATCATACAATCCACTCCGGGAAACCAGCGGGTCACTCAACGACACTGCCGCACGTCACAATGGACTCGAAAAGCTCCGAGGACAGCACGCGAACGCGCTGGGGACTGAAGCTTCTTTCCATGTTCCTGATTTCTTCCAACCTTACCGGTTTTCTGAAAGGCCTGAACCACTGAAATCGCACCGCGAGAACCTTGCCCGATCGCGGTCCGATCCCTCCCCCCTCGTCTCCCTCTTTTCCGTGCGTGGCCCAGCCTTTTTGCTCAACTGAATCGTAAAGCCGTTTCGCGTCATCGATGAGCCAGTCCTCGACCTTGGCGGTACCCACGGCACCCACTCTGTTCACGTAGAACAGAAGCGGCAAACCTTTGCGTACCCCCTGGATTCCCGTCGGATCCATATAGATGAGAAGATTCCTGAGCAGAAATTGAGGACGAAAAACCGTAAGCCGATCGAACAGGCTACTCTGGTGGTTATCCTGTACGGGAAAGTCTACCAGATGACCTGCTCTTTTTCTCTCCACCGGGATGAGCAAAGGTCTTTCATCACGGGCCCGAATGGTGAGAGGATAAAAGAGTGTCTCCAATTCATTCCGTTCCAGGACACGCGCGGGAGGCTGCACCACCAGATCCGCGCCGCTCTTCATGACGCGGTGCCACGCGCTGAATACGAAGGGAAGCTGGAATTCCGATCTCACCCGATAGCTGAAACCTTCGCCTTCAGAGCGCACTTCGTACCCTAGCCCCACCAGGAAGTCCCGAAGGAAATCCAGTACCTCTGATCGACGGATCGTGCGGTACAAGAAGTGTTTGCAGAACGTCAGTCCTGTTCCGGCTTCTATGTGGCAGGAGGAACAGATCCCCTCGAACATGAATCCGCAGGTCCGCAGCCACGAAACCATTGACGAAGCCAATGGCGCGGGTATGCACACCGTAACCTTGGATACTCCCATGTCTGCCCATTGCATGATCTCCTGGCGAAGAAACCGGATGTCTGCGGCAGTTTCCGCAGTGCCGGGCGCGGCAGCTAATGCCAGCACGCGCACCTGATCGGTCTTTTCGGGGATCCACAGGGAAACGCACCTTACCGCGCCATCCAGTTCCAGCACGCGGCAACGAACCTCACTCGAAGGTCCGCCGGAAGCCATACTCGCCAGGAACTGGAGCACAGTTTGGTCTTGGTTGATCCATGGTCCAAGTATTTCCGTGACAGCGGGAACATCTTTATCCAGGGCTTGCCTGAAAATCATTTTCGTGGTCATTCTTGCGCTCGATCAAGAATCAATGTCATAAAGGCATTTACTTTACAGAGTGGTAACGGCTTCTCTTTGACGACATGCCGTTTGTACAAGGTACACGAAAGGGTCAAATTCGTTTATCATAGGGAAAAGGATTAAGCAATTCAAACGATTTGCGTAAGCGTTCAGATAACCGAGGGTGCGCGTCACTCCAGGCGATTTCATGGAGTTGCGCCCACGCGGGAGATCCTGGCGTCACTGACAATTGAGGATACGCGAGGGAGGCAAGACCCATTCACGAGAACAGCCCCCCCACCTCGTTGACCGAATGCTTGCACATTTGCCTGGAGGAGAAATGGCGTCATTGAAAGAACCCTTTCTCGTGATAGGGTCTCGAGGGATGTTGGGGTCGGATTTGGAAAAGGTACTCAAGCAATCCGGCGCGGACACCCTTTCCATGGATATTGACGAAGTGGATATCACCCGATGGGAATCCGTACAGGAGAACCTGCTCGCGTGCAAGCCGGGAACGGTCTTCAACGTGGCCGCGCTCACCGATGTGGACGGTTGTGAATCCGTGCCGGACAAGGCCTTCTCGGTCAACGCGCAAGGTCCTGCGCATCTTGCTACGGTGTGTGCCCAACTAGGTTGTGCTCTGGTCCATATCAGTACAGATTACGTGTTTGACGGTCTCACGCGCGACGCGTATGGGGAAAAGGACCCCATAAATCCGCTCGGAGTCTACGGAAAGTCAAAGGCGCAAGGTGAGAAATTCATCCGGGAGATTCTCCCTGACAATCATTGTATAGTGAGGACCGAGTGGCTCTTCGGACTGCACGGGAAGAATTTCGTGGCAACGATCCTGGATCTGGCTCAAAAGCGTGATGTGCTCACCATAGTGGACGATCAACGCGGCTCACCCACGTACACCCCGGATCTGGCCGCCGCGCTCCTCCAACTCTGCCAAAGAGGGGGCCGCGGCACCTTTCACGTGACCAACTCCGGGGAAACCACGTGGTGCGGATTTGCAAGGAGGATCGTGGAAAGGGCGGGAATCACGTCGGTTCGGGTTGATCCCATTACCACCGAGCAGCTCGGAAGGCCCGCGCCTCGACCGCATAACTCGGTCATGGACAACAGTCTTTTCGCTTCCCTTACGGGAGGCTTCCTCCGGCACTGGGGGGAAGCCCTGGACGATTACTTGCGTGCCCGAGGTGTGCTGCTCGACGCGGGAAAAGGATGAGAGCATCCATTGTGGTGCCCCTGCCGCGGCCTCTCCCCAATGGCTCGCAGCATGAGGCACGCAACGACTTTTCCCGCATGCCTTTGCGTTGTATAAGCTTTTGAGGAACAGGACGCGGGAGAGCTCGGAAGTTCGCAACGGTTCCCTGAAGAACAGTGATGGAGGAAGTCTCTCTCTGTCCAAGAGACAGAAAGCCAAAAGGAGTTGAGATACATGGGAATGACCATAACGGAGAAAATCCTTGCTGCTCACACGGACGAGGGGGTGGAGGTTCGACCCGGCCATTTGATTCAGGCTCGCGTGGACGTGGCCCTGGCCAATGATATTACTCTGCCCTTGGCGCTCAAGCCATTCCGGGACGCAGGGGGAACTCGCGTGTTCGATCCGGAAAAAGTGGTGGTGGTCTTGGATCATTTCAACCCGGCACGAGACATCGATGCAGCCCAGATGCTTGCCGTGTGCCGTGCGTTTGCTCGCGAAGCCGGCCTCGTCCACTTTTTCGATGTAGGTTCCATGGGTATCGAACATGTACTGCTTCCGGAGCAAGGCCTCGTCCGACCGGGGGATCTGGTGATCGGGGCTGACAGCCATACATGCACGTACGGCGCGTTGGCCGCGTTCTCCACCGGAGTAGGAAGCACCGACTTCGCTGCTGCCATGCTCGCGGGCACCTGCTGGTTCAAGGTGCCGGAATCTATGCGCTTCGAACTCGTCGGAGCACCCGGCCCGTGGGTGGGAGGGAAAGATGTGATCCTTTCCCTTATCGGCAAGATCGGCGTGGACGGCGCGTTGTACCGATCCATGGAATTCTGCGGCGATGGCGTGCGGCACCTCACCATGCCTGACCGGTTTACCATTTCCAACATGGCCATCGAAGCAGGCGCCAAGAACGGCATTTTTCCGTTTGACGAACTCACCGCGGCTTATGCGGACAGCCATGGTTCCAGGCCCTACAAGGTCTACGAATCGGACCCGGACGCGCAGTACGTGGAAACCATGAAAGTGGATCTCAGCGCCTTGGAACCGGTAGTCGCCCTTCCTTTCCTTCCCGAGAACGTGAAGCCGGTTTCTGAGGTGAGCGGCATGAGAATCGACCAGGTGGTGATCGGCTCGTGCACCAACGGACGGATTGAGGATCTCCGTATTGCCATGTCCCTGCTCCGTGGAAAAAAGGTCGCACCCGGCGTCCGCTTGATCGTTATTCCCGCGACCCCTCAGGTGATGTTGGAGGCAATTCAAGAAGGAATAGTAGAGGGAATAATCCGTGCCGGCGGGGCCGTGTCCACGCCGACGTGTGGGCCTTGTCTTGGGGGACACATGGGAATCCTGGCTCGTGGAGAGCGCGCTGTCTCCACCACCAATCGTAACTTCGTGGGACGTATGGGCCATGCGGAAAGCGAAGTGATCCTCGCGTCCCCTGCGGTGGCAGCTGCGAGCGCGGTAGCGGGCCATTTGGCGCATCCCAAGGACGTTTAGCAAGCGGCGATTGCGTTGGTTCCAATAAAAGCAGACGGGAAGTACGGCACGTGAGAAAAAAAGGTTGCAAACGGCTTTTTTTTTGGTATGCTTTGACCTCAATCCGTAGTTCCGATCAGGCTCTCTCGGGAAAAAATGTCTTGACTTCCCGAGATGGTAGTGATAATCAACACAGGTAAAAGGTTATATCTGTCTATGATTCCAAATGCGGTTCCCCGGCGGTTGTTCGGTGGGGCCTAATAAAAGGAGGATTTGGGTATGGTTAAAAAGTTTCTCGTGGTGTTCAGCGCAATGGCTCTGATCATAACCGCGGTGGGTGCTGCTAGCGCTCAAATGACATGTGCGGGTACGCCTCGGATGGCGACATGATCATGGTCCCCATGAAAGTCAAAACCGCCTATCAGAAGACTACCGGCCCCGGTGGCTGGAGCTCCTTTTTCATGGACGGTTGCGAGCAGTACCCCAACGGCTTTTTCCCTTGGGGCGGCTGGAAGGCCACCACTTGCACCATGAAGGTGCAGGTTATCCCCCCGAAGTGCATCGCCCCTGCTTATGGCGGCCCTGTCGCTTGGGGTGCTCCTCCCGCTATTTCTCCCGGTTGCAAGCTGATCAGCAACCATGAAAAGTATGCCATCAGTTCCCCCGGCTGCAATCCCTGTGTAGACGGCGGCCTGAAGTATGAGATGGTCAAGAAGCAGGTGGTGAAGTAAGCTGTCCCCTGCCTAACAGAGATACACCGACGGAAGACCGGGCATGGCCCGGTCTTTTTGTTTTCAGGTTCTCGAGAGCGCGCAAGGAGGTCCTTGTTTCGTGAGTGCCCCGTATGTTCTCATCCTTGACTTCGGATCCCAGTACACCCAGCTCATCGCCAGACGCATCCGAGAAGCGCGTGTGTACTGCGAAATTCACCCCTTCAGCGCGGCAGCGGATATAGTCCGCGACCATATGCCGAGCGCCATCGTCCTGTCTGGCGGGCCGGCCGCCATCTACGGTTCTCACGCTCCTCAACTCGACCCGGCAGTCCTTCGACTCGGCGTGCCCGTGCTGGGAATATGTTACGGACTCCAGGCCATAGCTCACTCGCTCGGTGGCAAAGTCACCGCCGCGCCGCAGCGGGAGTATGGACGGGCTACCTTGAGCACTGTCGACGACCAATCCGTTCCTTCTTCAGGGTATCTCTGCCGGGTCCCCTGTCTGGATGAGTCATGGGGACAAAGTCGAGCGCCTTCCTGAGGGTTTTCGGGTGTCCGCGGCCACCTCGGACTCTCCAGTTGCCGCGTTTGAAAGTTCGGATCACCGGATTTCGGGAGTCCAGTTCCATCCTGAGGTCGTCCACACGCCCCGGGGCGATACGATTCTTCGCAATTTCCTTTTCAAGATCGCCCATCTCCAAGCCGACTGGACGATGACATCCTTCACAACAAGGACCATCGAGGATGTGAGAAAGCTGGTCGGAGACGCCCACGTGGTGGCAGCGCTATCCGGTGGAGTGGATTCCTCGGTCATGGTCGCGCTCCTCCACCGTGCCATAGGGGCGCGTCTTCACCCCATCTTTGTCAACAACGGCGTGTTGAGAAAAGGCGAAGCCGAGGAAGTCTTGACCACGTTCCGGGACGAACTCTCCATACAACTGGATTACGTCGATGCCTCCTCACGCTTTCTTTCCCGCCTCGCAGGGGTCATTGACCCCGAAACCAAAAGAAAGATCATCGGCGAGGAGTTTATCCGCGTTTTTGAAACTGAAGCTCTCAAGTTTCCGCAGGTCAAGTTTCTGGCTCAAGGGACCCTTTATCCGGACGTCATTGAGAGCGTCTCATTTAGAGGTGGGCCGTCCTCCACGATCAAGAGCCACCACAATGTCGGCGGCTTGCCTGAACGAATGAGTCTCAGCCTGATCGAACCGCTGAGGGAGCTCTTCAAGGACGAAGTGAGGGCTTTGGGAACCGAATTGGGGATTCCCGACTCCATCGTATGGCGACATCCCTTTCCTGGCCCTGGTCTTGCGATCCGTGTTCTCGGAGAGGTTACGCCCGACAGGGTGACCCTGCTCCAGGATGCTGACGCGATAGCCCTGGAAGAAATCCGAAAGGCGGGCCTGTACCGTGACATCTGGCAGGCGTTCATGGTGTTGCTTCCTGTTCGATCGGTAGGGGTAATGGGTGACGAACGGACGTACGAGTACGTCGCGGCATTCCGCGCGGTGCAGGCTACTGACGGCATGACCGCGGATTGGTTCAAAATTCCTTGGGATGTACTCGGTACGATCTCCAACCGGATTATCAATGAAGTAAAGGGCATCAACCGGGTCGTGTACGATATCTCTTCCAAGCCTCCTAGCACGATAGAATGGGAATGAAAGCCTACGGGATGGAGCTTACGTAGCTGAGGAGGCGCTGGCATGGCTGAGGCCTATTGGCTCTCGGATGGGTAAATTGTGCGGGCTTGAGCTCTTCTTCGCTACACACGATGCAAAGTTGTCTCATCACTTCGCTTATGCTGATTGCCAAAAGTTTTGTCCTCTTCGTTCCTCCCGGAGTGGAGGGAACTCCCCTTCACTTCGAGCGACACAGAGCCGTCGAATCTTCGTTTAGGGCCCCCCAGCCTGTCGCATTGAGCAACCGAACGGTCTGCGGTCCGTCATTCCCGCATGCACAGGGCTGACTACCAAGGCTCGCTGCATTCCGAAATCTGTTGCCTGTGGTTTGGGGCTCGTGTGGACCGCGCTACCCCTGTGTGGGAAGCGGTGTACTGGGGCACAAAGAAGTAACCGTCACAGGGAGGGAGTAATGTCTGGGAGCCGGTTGCGTAAGGCAAACCTTTCCCCAAGACCTGGCAAGGTGCCGCGTCCTCCCTCCCGGGGAAGCAAATGACCTGCATGATGAAGGAACGCCTTATTTAGGCGAATATCGGAGATACTTGGCAGTCACGTCTTCTTCCTGGGCTCAGGATGCGTGAAGCCAACGCTGAATATAGCGTTTCAGCTTCTCCATGTTCTCACTGGGCAGCTCTTCGATCATTTTCTTTATCTCGTCGTACCTGGGGTCGTCCCTCAGAGGTCGGTACGGTCGGTGCGGTTTCTTGGCTTGGGATGGCTCAATTGTCCCCATGGCATACCTCCTGAACCAACTGTCCGATCCGGTTCCCCGAACGCTGGGACGGCTAATAATCCAATTGGAGGACATTGTCAACCGGAAAACGTGTGTGAGGACGGGAGGCCTACGCTGACCTGACCTTATGGTTTTCCGCGCATTGGTGCAGGGATTTTCCGGATCCGGTTCAGGCCATGCGGTGAGAATCATAGAGAAACCACAAGTAATTACCATCGTGACACCCAAACAATAAACTGCGTGTTCTACAAACTGCCATAACATTTTTATTTGACTTAGGATATTATATTTGATAAGGCATTCGGAAGAACGTAATCCGGGGTTATGCATGTCTTCCAGAAAGTCGGGACGCTCCATTGACACGTTGAAATTACCGAATCACACGATCCTTTACGGGGTCGTTCTGCTCGCGCTCGGGATTTTCATCACCCTGGGATCAGTCACGCGGCTGTACGAATTCAGGGAATTCTTTCCTTTGAGGCTCCCGGAGCAGGTGAACGAATTTATCTTGAACTACGTTCCCTTTATTTTGGGGACGTTCATCACCGCGGTGGCCTCTTTGGCCGGCCTGATAGTGGGAGTGAATTGGATACTTCGGGGCTTCAGGCAGGTCTCCCGCCTACGCGTGCATCTAGGGTGGGCTGGCGATTATTACCGACCTGAGAGCGTTTCCCTGGGTCTGAAAGAGGGGAAACTCCGGTCTTATGAAAGATCTCCTTCCTTGTTCTTTTCATTAGTCGCGAGATTCTGGTCGAATGCGAGTTACATCTCGGAGATTCCCGCAGAGATTGTACGACGGAACATGCGCTTTGTCTGGAAGGCAATCGGGTTGGGAATTGCGATCCATTTCATTTTTCAGTCACTGGAGTACCTCCCCCCTTACCTCGACAGCATGGGCCTGGGCAAGGGGTACGTGATTCCCTCGCCTACGCCCTTTTACAATCTGCTGATTGTCGCGTGCTTGCTCAAGGTTTTCATTGCCCTGAGCCTCATCCCGCTGAGGAAACCAGGAGCGGGACGGGAAATGGACTCCATGATTGTGGAGGGCAGAGGACACCCTTCGGTGTTTTTCGCCATTCTCGAGGAGGGCTCGAAAATCTTCTCTCATCGCGGGCATCCCAACCGAATTTACCGCTCTCGCCCGGTGTTATGCGACGACAGCGAGACTCTGCTGGGCACCTTGATTGAAAGCTTTCCCGAGTATATGAAGACATCCGGGAGAGGCGCTGCACTGGTGAGCCTGCTCCTCGGATCAGTGACCATACTCGTGGGATTCCTGCAGATCATCCTCATGCAGTACCCGACATTCTCGGTGAGCTACGAGGATTTCTTCCGCACGTATGTGATGAGTCTGCTGGTGGATATTGTACTGAACGTGGCCATAATACTCCTGGGTAAGAGCTTTCTGGAGCAGGCCCGATCGCTCATGTCCGTGTACCGATTCAGGTCGAGTCTCGTGTACGTGGAGGCGAAAGGGGACTTTGAAAAGAAGATGCTGCCGGATCTGGGTGGGATAGTTTCACCCGAACGATTGTTCAATCCCCTGAGTCAGTGCGCGTTCAACGTCCGGTACTTTTCAGCCGAGGCGATCTCCGAGGCCATAACCCCGGAAGGAATCCGGGACCTGGTAGCATTGGAAACCTCGGGCAGACTTGCCAAGGACGTGAGTCGGCTCAAGTTTCTCCCCTTCCAGGTAAACTTCGTGGAGCGCTACCCCTCGTCCTGGAAGCCTGATGAAGAGTCAGTCGAATGGTTTGATGAGGACGCAGCGGAGGTCGGGGAGCCGACCGCACTACAAGACGAGGTCTCCTCGTCTCATACCACCGCGCCGACTCCGGGAGTGTGCAGATAACCTGGTCGGATACGGTGAGGGTCTTACACTTGACCGAACCGGCTAACCTGTTATGATGATAGCGATCTTCGGTAAATGCCCATTCACGTATCATGATGCGAATCGCGATACCTGCCGCGTTTTCTCGGGGATGAGGTGAGCAGATGAAATCTTCGTTCCTCCTACGGAATGCAGTCGCCGCTTTGACGATCATTGTGGTCCTCGCTGTGGTTCCCGGCTTGGGAGAGGATTTTCTTGTGATCAAGAAAAAAGGCGGACCGACCCAGAAGGTCCCCTTGCAGTTTTCTCCCGAGCAGATTGAATCTTTTAAAGTGGAGTCTGCGCCATCCCCAGCCGCGCCCCCTGGCTCCCAAAAACCGCAGGCTGCGCAGGAAGAACCCGCTCCCGCGACCAGATCTCAGGGTTTATTCGGCCCGGCTCAGCCAGAGCCCAAACCCATGCAGATTCGGCCCGGGGGTCCTTCCCCAGGCCCGTCGATTCTGAGACAGCCCTCAGGGACGGCTCCCGGATCGGAAGCCAGCCCTGTTCGACCGGTCGAAAGAGCTGAAAAGAAGGAGACTGCCCCAGCACCCGTAAGGAAACGTCCCTCAGGCCCGGTGGCGGCTGAGGCGCCTCGCGCAGTGGGGGCCTTTTTTGTCAACATCTACAAGCTTCCTGAAAATATCAAAACCCTGCCTGATTACAGCGCGTTTCGTCCCAAGAAGACCGTGCCCGCGGACAAGGTCGACCTTGACCCCTCCAAGGGCGAAGTGGAGCCCGTCGGCCTTCCCGAAGACACCGCGGGTTTGGGCATGCGCTTTGTCGGCATGTTCATGGTGTCCGGCGAGGGCATCTTTGAATGGAGAGTCCTGTCCAAGGACGGTGCCAGGCTCAATATAGACGACAAAACCTTGATTGAAAACGACGGCATTCACCCGGCGTCGGCTAAGACCGGCTTCATCCATCTTTCTGAAGGCGTCCACACCATCGTCCTGGACAGTTTCAATTCATCAGGCCCACCGGTCCTCAAGCTGTTCGTGACCCCGCCTCTGGGGAAGGAACAGCTTTTCTCCATGAGGACAGGTCTGGCAGGGTGGAAAGAGCCGGAAAAACCCTACGACGTATTGTGGGGACAGGTCTATTTCGTGCCCAAAGGCCATTATGCGACAGCCCCTGATTTTAGTCGGCTCAGCCCCATCGGTCGCATAATTTCGCCCGAGCTGAACGTCAGCGGAGGCGAGGGTTTTCCCGGGTTGCCCGGCAGAAAAGACATGGTGGGGATACGGTACGAAGGTTTCTTCAACGTGGAAGGCGCGGGGATTTTCGCTTTCAGGCTCCTGGCCGATCACTACGCGCGACTCACTATCGGCGAAAAGACCATCGCAGAGATTACCTCAGGAACCAAATCCAACCCTGACGGAAAGCTCGGTTGGGCTTTTCTCCAAAAGGGTAGCTATCCCATCGCAGTGGATTATTTCCATCCCCAGGGATCGCCTCTGCTCGAATTGTACGTCACGCAGCCGATCAAATCCGAGGAACTGTTCTCCCCGGCTCAGACACTGCAAGGATTCTCTTCCGAAGAAGGAAAGGTGAATCAGATTCCCGCGTTTGTGTATTTCCTCAAGCCAAATACCACCAAGATGCCTAATTTCAACAAGATGACCCCCGCGGGGATGTTCTTCACCAGTGCGGTAGATTATCCTCTGGACCGTGGGTCAAGGGAGTTCCCAGGGGTTCCCAAGCGGGACGAGTGGTTGGGTCTCCGGTTTTACGTGAAATTTGCCCTTTCGGATAAGGAAGCCGGGGATTACAAGTTCAGGGTCGTGTGCCGTGACGCCGCGCGGCTCATCGTGGGAAAGAAACTGATCATCAACGCGGAAGGTGTGGGCAAGGTCCAGGAAAAGTCGGGGGATGCGAACCTCGGGGCAGGAAGTCACGAAATGTTCTTGGACTACATGCATACCACCGGGCCAGACACGATACAACTCTATATCACCCCCCCGGGTGGTCGAGAAAAGATCTTTGCGTTTCAATAGATCGTCTTGATGCATCGATGGTCGCCAAGAGGAGACTGCCTCACAAGAGGAGTCTCCTCTTGCTTTTCCCACATGGTCAGTGGCTCGCTTTTCTTTGACTCTCCTTCCCCGTGCATCCGTGGTCGGTGGCCAAGTCCCTTTGTCTCGGGTCAGGTTTCATTTGCATTCCCTCCTCCTGCTTCGTATGCTGTACGCTGTCGTCACGTGTGTAGTCCGGTTCACGAAGCCATAGCCCCAGCCTGCCAGGGGGTGACGATGTCAGCTCATGACGTCGTTGGCAAAATTTCGACAAGGGAGGCTCACATGCCGTCAAAAAGCGGAAAGTGTTTTGGGGTCGTCCTCTCCGGCGTCATCATGGCTCTGTTCATAGCCGGGACCGCGACCTGGGCAGCATCTCTGTTCAGTCCCGTGCCGGCAAATCAGGTGAACAAGGCCGAAAGAGACAAGGCGCAACAGATCGCGAATTCCTTGTGGAGCAATTGGCGTTCCGGAAAGTTTGAACCGCTCTCGGACGCGTTTACTTCTCAAATGCGCCAGGCCATGACTCCAGAAGTGCAACGAGCTGCATATCAACAGGCAAAGCAGATGTTCGGCGATTACAAGAGTCTTTCCTTTGCCGAAGCGGTTACGTCACCTATCTTGCCTGGAGGGACGGTGTACCGTTTTCGTGCCAGCTTTTCAGGGAGTTCGGAGAGGCCGGAAATACGCGTGGTGATAGATAAGCAGGGAAAAGTGGGCGGTTTTTGGATAAAGCCGTGGGCCGCGGAACTGCAATAAGCCAATCACTGAACTGCGCAGCTCACAAAAAGCTGGGGAAGTCTCCGATCGTTTCCCACGCGCGTGCGCTGAGCGGAAACCTTTTGCACGAACCAATGGATCAAAATCGAGAGGCGGTGCAGGGAGAAACCTCCGGTTTCCTCCTGCACGCCCGGTTCTCCACGCAAGGAACTACTTACCAATATTGACGACCCAGCCATACGGATCGGGCTTGGTTTTGGTCTGCATGCCCGTGATTTCGTCAAAAAGTTTGGCCGCGACTTCTCCGGTCTTGCCGTCCGCGACCATATGATCCGTGCCCTTGTACCGGAAGTGGCTCACAGGGGAAACCACCGCGGCAGTGCCTGAACCGAAAATCTCCTGGAGCGTCCCGTCTTCGGCCGCGGCCACTACCTCGTCAATGGAGATCTCGCGCTCAATGACCTTCATCCCCAGGTGTTTGCACATCAGGATCACGGAGTCTCTCGTCACACCGGGCAGGATAGTGCCTTCCAACGCGGGAGTAATGACTTCATCTTTGATGCGGAAAAAGATGTTCATGGTCCCCACTTCTTCGATTGACACCTTGTCCACCGCGTTCAGCCACAGCACTTGAGTGAACCCCTCGGCATGTGCCTCTTCCGCTGCCAGCAGCGACGCGGCGTAATTGGCCGCGGTCTTGGCCTCGCCAAGGCCACCCCGGCACGCGCGCACGTACTTGTCCGCGACCAAAATTTTGACCGGCTGGAACCCCTCCGGATAATACGCGCCTACCGGAGAAAGAATAATATAGAACAGATAGCGCTTTGAAGGCCTCACACCGAGAAACGGATCGGTCGCAATCACGGTCGGCCGGACATACAAAGACGTGCCCGCGGCCCTGGGTATCCAGTCCCGGTCTTTTCGGATCAATGTGGCCATTTGATCGAGGAACAGTTTCGGGTCTAGGGTGGGAATGCACAGACGCTCGCAGGATCGGTTGAAACGGGCGATGTTCATGTCCGGCCTGAAAAGGAGGATATCGTCCGGGTCGGGTCCTGTGAAGGCTTTTAATCCCTCGAATACCTGTTGTCCGTAATGCAGCATCATGGTAGCAGGATGCAGGACGAGGTCTTCTCGCGGCTTGATCTGGGGTGATTGCCATGCGCCGTCCGCGTACGACATGGTCAGCATATGGTCTGTAAAGATCTGGCCAAAACCCAGGTTATCTTCGTCGTGTCCTTCCGACGCAGGTTTATTCCTCGGTACCGTTCCCATAAACCCTCCGTGCGTGCTCTTGTTCATCGTAGTGAATTTTATGCCGAGTCCCCGTCCGGTGACAAGCAAGAGCATGACAACTTGTACCGCAGATCGGGACCGGTTCCGACCTATTCCAATAAACAAGTATCACTATCAGAGGTGATGTGTTCCGTCAAGATAAGGATCGCTCAGGGACAGCGTCAAGAGGGCATGTGCTCGACATTGTTGGATTCATGGAAATGCGCAGGCAAGGCAATACAACAGGCGGCATGCCGGGCGAGTCACTCGTGTGAAAACGCATTGGTACCACGTGAGCTGCGACGCCATACCATGGCGAAGGTGCCCAGGCCGACCCCAAGCCCCACGAAGAACAAAGGCCAATGGAAAGGATTCGGCATGCCGCCTTGCATGACATTTGGGTAATCCCAGCAGAAAGCCACGATCACCGTGAATCCCCCTCCGGCAAGGAGCGCCCAATGGCCCCAGGAAACCGTCAGGGGACAACCGGAACGTTCATGCCACAGGATGACCAAGCCGGCTCCGATCATGGTCAAGGAGATCAGCACAGGCGCCAATACCGGCGAAACCCAGGGGACCGGAACCAGGAACAGCAAATCCCAGGTCATGATCCCGGGAGGCCAGTTCAGGAACAATTTAAGCCATACATAGAAGAAAATGTCCCAGACGCCGAACGCAATCATGAAATGGGCCCATGCCTCCCTCCGGTTGCCCCCTGCCATCACGGCCACCCCCGCGAGCATGATCAGGGTGGAAACTTCTCTGCCCAGTTCAATCAACAATCGTCGCGAGTGCTCTTCCCCCATTGCTTGGATCTGAGGTGCAGTCACGAGAGGGAACAGGAAACCGCCGTTGTGCAACGGATAATAGAGTGCGCGGAGGTACTCGACCACAGCCGCTTCCACAAAAGCGAACGCTGTAGCCCATATGATCACAGCCGGAAGTTTTTTCAAGGGTCCCTTCAGCCAGGAGATTCCTACCAGTAATCGTCTGATCCGGTGGCCTGTTCTATGAATCGGGTTCTGGTGTACGCCGCGCACTCGGAACACGAAAAATCCGACCACCGACTGCCCAAGGCAATGTCGAGGCAGTCTCCATAGTGGTCGCAATCCACGTTTCGGTACGGCCTTTCCGATTCTCGATTACCTTTGATCAGTATAGGATGAGGGTCCATGATTTGATCCAACCTCCCGTCCGCATCCGACCATCGCCTGCACGTCAGCGATGCTACCGATAACTCCGCAGATTTCTTCTCAGTTCGCATGTGATCCCCTAACCCGGCCCTACGGTCGAATCACCTGACAATGATGAATAGATGGAAACTGGCTTCTGAGGAGATGGCGCACAGAACGCCTCCTGACCTTCCTGGATGGCAAGAGACTTGTGGCGCTTCGCTGAGCGCGTGAATCGAGGTGCCTCAAAATCGCTGAAACTTGACTGACATAGCCTACTCCACCCCTTGAAACATGGTTTCATAAGGGAGGAACAGGGCCTTGTCAAGTGAAAGATGTGCGGAAGCGCCGATTTTCGCTGGACTCCCGGTTTTCGACTTGCTAACATATCCATTTTCCTAACTCAAATCCCTCCCAGGCTTCTGCTACTTCGCAAACGCGTGATCACGGAGACATGGCCTTGGAGATTCTCGCGGAAATATCATTCAAAGGCGCCATAGTCGCTGAGATCCTGTATCGGACCGGATTTCTCGTGGACATCCGCGTCACAGAAGACTTTCAGGCCGCACACATCGAGTTTCCCCTTTCCCATTCTGCCACCCCCCGCCTGGAAGGGACATGGGAAAGCGCGCTCGATACCTATTTCAATGAGGCCTGCTTTGATTCCAAGCATTCAGTGGTCGCGGGCGAGTTTCGCAGGGTGGGCAGTGCCAGAGAGCACAAGTCCCTGTTTCGCCAAGCCATCCGCTCCTTGCTCAAAGACCTGGAACCTCACGGATATCAGATCAAAATCACCTATGTCTGAATGCACGTCACGGGCTCAAGGCTTCTCCGCGTCAGCGCACGCACGGAAGCGTAGTCCCACTAATCCTTCGCGGGGGACTCAGGTTCTTCCAGCAAAGTGCCAATGCGTTCCGCGTTCTGAATCAGGTCTTTGAGGAGCGGTCGAATGAGCAGGACCCACTCGGAATGCTCAGCGGGTTTCAGGTCCACGGTCTCAAGGACCTTGGTGATGACAAAGACCTTGGTTCGGGCCTCTGCGACTTCCTTGTGAATTCTCTCAATGCTCCATTTTTGCTCAGACATCCCTACCTCCATGGAATCCAAGGGTTGCATGCGCGCACCCCATGACAGGCGGATTATCTCCGCGATCTCTGCGAGACGCAAGAGCAACACGCCAACCCTTTGCACGCCGGAAATCAAAAAGATTCATCTGGGCAGTATCAGTGCGAGGTGAACGGGCCGAAGTCGTTTCAGGATCTGGAAGGCAGGGAAAGGGGCAGAGGGGAAACCGCTTCGGAAATTGGTTTCCCCTTGGAGATGGATTCTTACACGGCAGCGAGGGATCGCCCCTCGTGGAAGGCCTTGAGGTTGATGTCAACGAGCTTGGGTTTGAGAGATTCCTTGAGGACCGCCTCGTACGTCTCAGCAGGAATATCCAGGTACTTGGAGAGTATGCCGAGAAAGAGGACGTTGGCCACTCGGGGGTTGCCCAACTTCGTTGCCACGTCGTTCCCGTCCACGATGACCGCGTCGGGTACTTTTGCCTTGATTTTCTCGATCACGTCCGAAGGGTACTCCTGCTGACCGGTGAAGACTGCAGGAGGAAGGATCTTCTGGTCGTTCATGATCACCTTGCCCTTTTCGGACAAAAAGGCAAAATACCTCAGCGTCTCTATCTGTTCGAAAGACAGAATCACGTCAGCTTCGCCCATCTTGATAATGGGAGAATTCACCTGCTTGCCGAATCGCACGT
Source organism: uncultured delta proteobacterium (assembly GCA_963760985.1). GTDB lineage: Bacteria > Desulfobacterota > Desulfomonilia > Desulfomonilales > Desulfomonilaceae > JACRDG01. The sequence continues at coordinate 419,210 of CAVXFM010000015.1, forward strand.
GGCTGGAGACCGAGCCGCCCCGCTGAGCCATACCGTGGATCTCGTTCTTCTTGACTTCGTACCCATGCGCGGCAGCCACCCTGCCGAGCACGTCACTGGCCAGGATGATTCCCTGCCCTCCGACTCCGACTATGAGCACATTGTACACACGGTTCTCGCTCATGACGCCTCCTCAATCGCATCGCATTTGCAGACTTCCTGGCACGTACGGCAACCTACGCAAAGGGCCTCATTGATCTTGGAATATCCTTTTCTCTTGTCGCCTTCTTTGGGGTGTTCGATCTTGACGAATTCGAGGGCCGGACAACCTGTGTTGATGCAGGTCCTGCATCCTATGCACACGTCTTGCTTGATCCTCAAAGGCTTGTCGGGCAACACCCTCCCCACCTTCAACAGAGCGCACGGGGCTCGGGAAATGATCAATGAAGGCTCGGCAACTTCCAGTTCTTCCTTGATCACTTTCTGGATGTTCTTCACCTCGTACGGATTGACCGTGCGTATTCTCTTGAACCCGAAAGCCTCGGCCACCTTCTCGATGTCCGCGCTGATCGTGGGATCCTCCCGCAGGGTATATCCAGTGCCCGGATGATGCTGAGCGCCGGTCATGGCCGTGGTACGGTTGTCCATGATGATCACGGTCGTGGCGCCGCCATTGTACGCGAGTTCCAACAGCGGGGTCATGCCGGAATGGAAGAAGGTGCCGTCGCCGATCACCGCGACCGCTTTGCCCCGTGCCAGTTCACCCAACACACGATCCAGTCCTGAGGCAATGCCGATGCCCGCGCCCATGCAAAGGCAATGATCCAGCATCCCCAGCGGTGGCAACGCGCCCAAAGTGTAACAACCGATGTCGCCGGCTACATAGACCTTGTTCTTTTTCAGCGCGGTGAACGTCGCACGGTGAGGGCAACCGGGGCACATGTTCGGCGGCCTCATGGGGAGTTCCATGTCAATGGGGCCGATGCTCTTGGCAGAGGAGGCCCCCTTCAACGCAGCCTCCACCTTTTCGGGAGAAAGCTCACCACACATGCCGGTGAGTTCCTTCCCTTCCACTTTGATGCCCATGAGCCGGATGGCTTCTTCGATAAAGGGATCCAGATCCTCAATGACCACCAGCCGTTTCACGCGTGAGGCGAAATCACGAATCAGCTTTTCCGGAAGCGGCCACACCATCCCCAGCTTCAGAAAAGACGCCTCAGGGAGCGCCTCTCTCGCATATTGGTATGCCACGCCTGCCGCGATAATGCCCAGGGAAGCGTCGCCCATGATTATTTTGTTAAAAGGCCAGGTCTCCGCGAACTGAGCCACATCCTTGAGTCTCTGCTCTACCACGGGATGCCGACGTCGGGCCATTGCAGGAAGCATGACAAATTTGGTGGGATCTTTTTTCAGACCAAGCTCCCGCGGCCCTTCTGTGCGGTCTTTGAATTCCACGAGAGACATGGAATGCGATACCCGCGTGGAACTGCGCAACAACACCGGCGTGTCGAACTGCTCGCTCACGCGCAACGCCTCTCCGATCAGATCCTTGGCTTCCTGGCTGTCCGAGGGCTCAAGGCACGGCACTTTGCCGAATTTCGCGTAATTGCGCGTGTCCTGTTCGTTCTGGGACGAGTGCATCGCCGGGTCGTCACACACCACAAGCACGAGCCCGCCATTGACGCCGGTGTAAGAGAGCGTCATAAACGGATCCGCGGCCACGTTCAGGCCGACGTGCTTCATGGCACAAAGTACCCTCGCTCCGCCGTACAGACGCGCCGGCAGCTACCTCCAAGGCAACTTTTTCGTTGGGCGCCCACCCTGCTTTGATCTCAGGATACTGTAACCCAATGAACTCCAGGATCTCCGTACTGGGAGTCCCCGGATACGCGGAAGCCAAGCGGACACCTGACTCGTAGGCTCCTCGCGCTATCGCTTCATTTCCTGATATGAGATGTTTCACGGTCGCCTCACCTTTCGTTGATCTCCGGCAGAGCCGGCATAGGATGAACCCTTATGGGGTATCGTGACCATTTTGGTGCGGAGGTCGCAGAGACATAGTCGCCGCGTATGCTGAGCAGGTCGTTAAAGGAATGGACTAAGACCTGATCCTCATCCTAATCAAGGTTACCGTGCCTGTCAAGAATTTCAGCACACAGGGGAAGAGACACCCCGGAACCGTGAGGGTGAACCGTCACGATAGCGGCTTCAGATATGGCGATTGCCCCTGGTTTCAGACGGAAAAGCGGTCACAAGAGGTTCAGCATAATGAATCGAACCCTCACTGGAACCGGCAGATGGCGGTTGCCCTGCATGGCTCAAACCTCAACACACACGCGTCGCGAAACGGCCAATTTCGTTAAGTACTTACCTGATATTCATAAGTAAGCACATTTGGCTTTTTTGGCATTGCTTTTTCTGTGATAACATGATAAATATACACATTATTTCTGACTTCCAAATCTAGGGGTCGTGAGAGACGAAATGTTACGTCTTCTGTGGTTTGTTTCGGGTGTGGCTATCGTCGCGATCGTGTCGCTGCCTGGCGTTACGCTGGGCGAGCACGCGATGCACCGTTTTCAATTGATAAGCGCTTCATTCGGATCCGGGAACAGCGTGCCCGTCCAGGGAGGACCGATTCGGGCTCCTCACGCGCCTGAGCTTTCTCCCCCACCTCCTGCCAGGGAAGCTCACAGGTCTGACCCCGCGGTCCCCGGTGACAAGCGGAGGAGGCAAGGCCCGATTGCCCTGGCGCGCAACGTCAGTCAATGGCTGCCTGTGCAGCCGGCAGGTACGGGTTTCGTGCAACCTCCCGCAGCGCCGGAGTTTCGGGGGAGTGACCCATTGATGCCAAGTCCGCTCGGCAGCGTGCTCGCCAAGTCCTTTCCGGACAGGACAACACCGCTTGTGGCTCGCTCGGAAAACGACCAACACGCGTCTGCTACTCTTCAGGGATCTCCCACAGATGAACGGAGTATGGACAGGATCTCTCCTCCGAACGATGCGGACAAGTCGGTGACTTCCCTGGCCACCCGTCCTGAAAGTAAATACCGCAATCTGCAAATTGAGGTGAGTCATGCGGAGCACACGTTTAGATTGTTTGGTGTGCTTCCGTCAGGCGAGAAGGATCTGTTGAAAGAATGCAAAGTGGGCCTCGGCAACCCCAGGGAGTTCCCCACGCCTGTAGGCATCTATTTCGTCACCCATATTTACGATAAGGATCCCCTGTGGATACCGCCTCCCGATCGTCCCTGGGCCTGGGGTCAATCGCCCAGCGACCGGGTCTATGGCGGAACCATGGCCCCGTTGCTCAAGAAGAGGCCCGTGTCCCACAGGAAGAAAGGTCCAAGCGCGGAAGATTACATTGCGGATGAGGTGAAACTCGACGATTACGGGTACAGGTTCCACGGCACCAACGCGCCCAGGAGCATCGGTCGCAACCAATCCCACGGATGCGTGCGCATGCTGCCCAAAGACGCGCGTGAGGCGGCTGATCTGATCAAAGAGTACGTGGGCGTCACTGACAGGAAACAATCGGAAAACGGCACCTTCGTGGTCCTGCGCGCTCCTGTAAGACTGAACCTCATCAAGTAACCTGAAACCTACGCGTGCGACAGGTCGGGTCTGTAAGGTCTGTTCCTGTGACACGCTACGCACTCGTCTGAGCCTGACGAGGCCCTGCACCCTGCCGAGCTTGGAGGAGGAGGCCATCTCCTCCTCCAAAATTTCCCCCTCCTGATTCCCAAGTGGTTGCTGCCCGGCACACTACCTTCCCGAATTAGCGTACCATCCAGTATTTTCGTCCCTGTGATTACGCTCTCGAGCACCGAGCGCGTCAGGATGCTTGGCCGCGGGAAATCGATCACAAGAAACTCTTCACCAGGCGGTCCCAACCGATTTCGTCCTTGAAGGAGCCGTATACATCTCCGATAGGCTCACCACCCAAGGCAGCGGCGGATGCAGGCTCACCCGTGACGAGAGAGAGCAGGCGCTCTGCCTCGGATTCGATGAACCTAACCGCAGCCACGCCGAAAGCCAGTTGCTTCAAGTCAGGCCTGAGTTCGATCGGATCGATGAGCATTACCCATCCGCCGCAATAGGGATCTGCATGCTCGGATTGAGGGTGATCGATAAGCTTCTGGTTCACGGCTGTGACAATTCCGGTGAGCGGAGCTTTGACGCCAGCCTCACTTTGGTCACGTTCCACGATGAAGGATTCCTCTGCTAGCTTGAACCTGGTTCCCAGTGAAGGAAGCCGGAATTTCTCTACTGTGCCGACCAGCTTCGCGCCGAAGTCGTCCAGCCCGATGCGGACACGGCCTCCATACTCCACCCTGGCCCAGGCATGCCCCTTGTGGATGTAGTAATCGCGGGGAACGCGATATCCATGTGCGTTGAAGTACTGGGGTTGGCCGAACACGGTGTAATCCGCTTCTGCCATGTCTGAAAGCATTTGATCGTACTGGCAGGTGGAGCAATCATAGCTGTTCGCGCACATTTTGTTTTCCGGCGCGCCTCCGGTGAGCGCGTGCCGACATCGCAGGTCTGAACCCAGTTTGCGAAACATGGTGGATTGCCATCGTTCGTGCTCGTTCTTGGCCAACTTCCGTCCCATGGCGCTATCGAAAGCGCAGGTCCCGCAGTCGAACGCATTGTCGCAGTATTTCAGCGGCACGATCTTCGCCTTCATCCAGATGCATTCCTTTTCCGAGAGATTGAAACCTGTGATGCTGCTTTTCGGTTTCTCAGTCGGTACTCATGATGCTCCTCCTTGTTCGCGTGTATTCCGTACATTGGTGATCCGCGGGCCACGTGCGGCTCCGCGGTTTCTCTCAGTTGTCAGGAATGGTACCCGGTGAGTTCAAGGTGCCGTGCGGATCCCGCGGGACAGCAATTCCGGCGATCCTGCTGATGCGTGACGGAGAAACCAGCACCGCCACCCGGTGCGAGGGCCTGATACCGATTCGTGTTCACCTATCTAAGATGGTGGGGCTGTGGGGCTCCTGAGCGCAGTGATGAGACGGCTTTGCGTCGTCCGTAGCGAAGGAAATGCTCAGCCCGTATCCTGTGTCCTGTGTCCCGTCATGCACGTGAAAGCGCATTGCTATGAGACACCTGATACGAGGGTGCTTTTCAGCAAGTGACTTGGCAACCACGGTGGTTCAAGCAGCTGCCGCCACCCTCGGGCGCAAACCCGCGGGTACAAACACCAGGTGCGCGGTGTCCTCGAGCATCTGGTCGTATTCGCAGCGTGCGCAGTCGTAGCAGTTCACGCACACCTTGTTGGCAGGTGCGTCTCCGGTGAGGACATGCTTGCAGAGCATGGGGGCCAGGGCAACTTCGGAGGTCTTGCGGAGAATTGTGGATTTCATGGCGGGTCTCCTTTCAGTTTCCGGCAAATTCGTATCGCTTTTTCTCATCCGGCATGGTGCCGGTGATTTCTTGAGACGCTGCCCATTCCCTACTGCATAGTCTGTGCCAAGCACACGCCCCATACGTAACCACCCAGCCTTGTTGACTAAAAAGGATCACAGTTGCAGACCTGAAGGATCTCGCAGGTATGGCGAAATCCCTCAGCTAGATGTGGTGCGATGCAACTTCGAGGATAATAAGTTAATTTATCAGCAGAAAACAAAGTGAGGGAAAACACCACAGTGCCGAGGGAAAAAGCTACACCTTCTCGGCCTGCGGAGTGTCCGCACCGGTCAATAGCTGTGACTCAAGGAACGCGCGCGGAATAACGAGTCTATTCTTTGTGGGCAGCTTTCATCGAGTCTCGCAGAGCCTCGAAAAAGAACAGTTCGCAATAATTGCAGAGGTAACCCAGTTTGGCATCCAGTTCCGCGAGGCTGTTGGACGCGCGCATGACGCAGCGTCCCACGTGGCAATGGGGGAGATTGAACGTATGGCCTATCTCGTGGAGTGCCACCTTTACCACACGTTCGAGGAATTGTTCACGCGATACCAGGGACTCGCCGACCCCACGGTACAATCGGTGGCACGACATCACCGCGGCAGCCCCGCCCAGGAACGCTTCTCCGAACACAAAGGTGAGGATGGGATTGCCGAGATCTTTCTCTGTCAGCCCCAGGATTTTCACGTGCTGGTTCGCGCGTTGATCCCGGATATGCTTGAGAATGGCCATGGCATTGTACTGGCCGCGGCGCTCCATGTACGCTTCAGCAGGCATGTGCACCGCATCATACAGATCGACGGGTACCCGCAGGACCCCCTGAAGGCCGTCGGTAACGATGCGCACCACGTCTTCGCCGACTTTGCCAAAGGGAAGCACCGCGATAACACCGCGTTTCTCGACGGGATCCTGGGGCTCGTTATTGTGTGCCATGTTCTGGGGAATTGTTCAGTTCACTCGGAGCTCTCTTCCTGGAGCCCATACTTTCGCATTTTCTTGTGCAGGGTGGTGCGATCAAGACCCATGACCTTGGCAGCATGGGTGATGTTCCATCCTTCCTGCTCGAGGATCCGCCGAATGTGGATCTTTTCCGCGTCCTTCAACGTCCGGGGGCTCGTGGACGCGGGCATGCACACCGCGTCAGCACCCAGGTAACTGAATGCGTCAGGAGTGATGGCCCACGTACGCGACGTCACCACAGCCCTTTCAAGCACATTTTCCAGCTCGCGGATATTGCCCGGCCACGGGTAATCCACGAGAATCTTCATCGCCTCATCGTTTATCGCGTCGACATCCCGATTGGTTTCACGGGCAAAGCGGTGCAGGAAATGCTCCGCGAGCAGAGGAATATCAGCTTTGCGCTCCCTCAAAGGAGGTACCCGGAGGGTGATCACGTTGATGCGGTAGTAGAAATCCTGACGCAGAGAGCTTTCCCGCGATCTGCTTGGTCAGGTCCTTGTGTGTCGCGCTGACCAGCCTGAAATCTGCCTTGAGAGCATCCAATCCGCCTACCCTGTAGAAGCACTTGTCTTGCAACACTCGCAGCAAGTCCACTTGCATCTTGAGGGAGATCTCTCCCACTTCGTCCAGGAACAGCGTTCCTCCCTCAGCCACTTCGATGAGCCCTTTTTTGGGGCGAACCGCTCCCGTAAACGAGCCTTTCTCAAATCCGAAGATCTCGCTCTCAATGAGAGACTCGGGAATCGCTCCACAGTTGATGGGGACGAAAGGTCCTCCCATTCTCTTGCTGTTCGCGTGGATCGCGCGAGCGATAAGCTCCTTGCCCGTGCCCGTCTCTCCGAGGATGAGAAACGGACGACTCGTTGGGTGCCACCTCGCGGATCGTGGAAAAGAGTTCGATCATCGCGGGGGTAGTACCGATGATGTCGCCCTCGCCAGCCCATGATTTCGTGGCCTCGGAACGAAGATATTGCGCTTCTTCCAGAAGTTTCTTGTGTGCCATGAGCTTGGCAAGGAGCAGGCCCAATGAGTCGGGGTCAAAAGGCTTCACCAGGAAGTCGTTCGCACCCAGGCGCAGAGCTTCCACTGCATGTTCGACCGTGCCATACGCGGTGATAATCACCACAAGGGTGGCAGGATAATGTTCTTCACTTCCTCAAGGAGGCGAAATCCCCCCATGCCGGGCATCTTGATGTCCACAAAGAGAATGTCGTAAAAATTCTGCTCCAGGAGTTTCAGGGCTTCTTCGGCTGATTCTGCCCTGCCGATCGCGGCGCCTTCCTGCTCAAGCCACGCAGCCAGCGACTCCCTCACGATGAGCTCATCATCTACCACCATGAATCTATGCTTTCGGCTCATGATCTCCGTACCTGCCCATACATGTGATTGCATGCAAAACCTTGGACGATCGGCATGTTCACGCCCGACCTCAATGGTCCTTCCTCCGCGGTTGACAACGCGGCAGGCTCACGGCAAAAGTGGTTCCTCGGTCTTCTTCGCTCTGGATCTCGATGGAACCTCCATGCTGGGTGATGATGCCGTATACCATACTGAGCCCGAGCCCGACCCCGCGTCCCTCGTCTTTCGTGGTCACAAAAGGTTCGAGAATGTTTTCTCTCACAGATCGATCAATGCCCCGCCCCGTGTCGACTACACAAATCTTGACGTGGTTACGGGAGGGCGACAGCGACGCGGTAAGGGAAAGCTGCCCTCCCCCGGGCATGGCTTCGATCGCGTTGAGCGAAAGGTTGAGCAGCACTTGCTTGATCTGATTGCGATCGCCGTCAAGCACAAAGGGCTCGGGAACTTCCCGGCGAAAGGTGATGCCCTGGAGGTCCATTCGATTGTTGATGAGAAGCAACAATTCGTCCACGACAGGATTCAGATCGAATGACTTCCGCTCCAAGCCATCCAGGCGGGCGAATGACAACAGGCTTTTGAGAATCTTGCCGCATCGCGCGGACTCCCCTGAAATAAGATCCAAATATGTCCGGAATTTCTCCACCGTGTCCGGTTCGAGAGCGCCAGTATCCAGGATCGACCTCATGAGCTTGGAAAATGTGAGAATTCCCTGGAGCGGATTGTTGATTTCGTGCACCGCGGCTGCAGCAAGTTTGCCGAGCGCAGCCATCCGGTCGTCATGAAGCATGCGGCTGAAGTTCGCCTTCAGAGTGCGGACTTGCCTATCGAACAACGGCACCAGGCCCTTGGTGACGTCCTTCCATACGATGAGCACACATTTCTTTCCCCGTTCATTTATCCCCAGCGGATAGGCGCTCACGGTGAAATATCGGCGCCCCCCATCTTCCCGAGGTTCTACGCTGACCTTGTGAGTGGAACGGCCTGTGCGAAGCACCTCTACCGCAGGACATTCGCCCCCGCGTTCATGACACGGTTCCATGCGTCTATGGATGACCCAATAGCACCCGCGTCCGATGCAACCTTCGCGGGTCATCTTGAGGCGGTTGGGGATTTCGTGATCAATGTCAATGACTTTGAAGTCTTCGTCCACAATCATGACGCTGACACTCGATCCTGAAGTCAAGACATCCTTGATGAGCTCAAGATCGTGCACCCGCCTTTCCGAGGATCCGAGCCGGCCGGATACATGCTTCAACCTCTCAAAAGTCTGCATGCAAAAGTCGTCGAGTATGCGCGCGTGCGAAGGCAGCACGTCGAGCAGTCGTCTGAAAACGTTTCTGTCGTCGCTGGTGAGAATCACAAGGTCCGGCGGGGTCTCGCGAATGACCTCTTCAAAGCCCTTGAAGACAGGGAGGTGTGCGGGAAGAGGAGGATGTGTGGAGGGATCGAACTCCTCAAGGCACGCCACGCCGATGAGGTCGAGGTCCATTTGCATCGGGGTTACGGTTTCGAGGATCTGGGCGGCGTTCTCGATGGCATCTGTGCCGCCGACAATGAGCACTTTGAGTCGTCCTTCTGAGGAAAACTCAGTCCGGACCTCTGCTGTCTTGTGCCGATGCTTCTTGCGGCCCATGGTGCTTACCTCAAGGCATGCCCGTTCCTAGGAAAATGCATTTTCGGGGGAAGGCCCTTCTTGAAAGAAGGGCCTTCCCCCGAACCCCCATCCCCAAGAACTTTAAGCACTTGCCAGCTCCCGCCGGTCGCGGGACAGGGTGGCATTTTCATGGTTCGTTGTGACCCTCCAGGTCATGGGAGTTCACACGATTTTGGTCATAAACCTCCAAAATGCATCCGGATCCGACATCGTATATTGCATGAACATGATTCTACCATAAAAGGTGTCAGTGCGCCATGTCAGGGCAAGGCCGCGGCCGGGGTCGGCCGACATTTTGCCGGTCTTATACCGATTCGCTTTCGACTATACAACTTGGCGCACGCGGCAGGCTGGGGACCCCCTTCGCTACGGACGACGCAAGGCCGTCTTATCACTTCGCTCAGGAGATCCCCAGCCCTACGATCTTACGCGTGTGAACGCGAATCGGTATTACTGAACGTCACGGATTACCGACGCACCCGCGGCCGATCGTGAAGCGTGCCTGGCATTGACGCCCATTGCCGAGCGTGCGGTGCTTGACAGGGACACGCCCCTCCTGCGGGGGACTCGCACATGGAGAAACAGGGAGATCAGAAGGCGTCCGCGGAAATATTGGTTTGTAGGCCCTCGACCCGGGTTGTGTGCTGCCCGCTCGCTCCCGCGCGGGACGCGGCAGGATCGCCAAGGAGCCTCTGAACTCTCATCCAGTCGACAATTTGTCTGGCCAACACTTGGTTATACACTGAGCTCGGGTGGTGGTCATGGCAACTGAAACGATACATTTGGCAGGAAAAGGTCTCTTCGGATTCGTATTGCCTGATGACGGTACGAGCCGAGATGTACGGGACTTCCTGCTGGGCAAGCAGGTGAAAAAGGAATTGGTCTCTCCATTGGAGTGGTTCAAACACCTGTTCAGGGCTGTCAAACACCAGGAACACAAACTTCACCCCTCGTTGCCTGAGGTCCGCGCATAGTTCCTTGATAATCCTCTGATTTATTTCTTTTTTCTCCGGTATCCTCTGGACCGCGGTGCGCCAATGCGGTGCAGTCGCGGACGTCGCGGACGGCCTCAGACTGTCGAGAAGAAGATTGTGAACCAGGGCAGCGAGATAGGATCGGATTTCCGGCGGGTGTTTCTCATAGTAGTGTGCGAGGTCCGGATCGACAGGAACCCCTTTCAACGCCAGTTTGCCGTCGTTCACGACAAAGTAGGGTTTGGGCGCGTCTCTGACCGTCAACACGCCTCGGTCCATGTCTTCGGGCAACAAGCTTATTATCACTACCGGATCCGTGTACAGATCGATGGTTTTACGGTACAACAAATATATCTGGTCGAGGCCGTAACCCCACACTCCGTAGTTGAGAAGACAATATCGGGAGTTTAACTGCGTGTCGCCATTGATGAGACCTTGAAAACATTCGCCAGGCGGGGTGCGACATTGCGCGAAGGAGTCGCCATAGAGCAAAATAGGCGTTTTCGATCCGAGGTTTACCGCGTCGGCATGACGATACGTCTCCGGAGAGATGAGGCTGTTCACCCAACCAAGTTGGGAATCATAATGGCTGAACGTGTTATAACGTTGATGCCTGGTGGTTGCAGGCTCACCATATTTCCCAAAGAGGTAGAGCAATTTCCAATAATCATCCGACGAAGTACAATCAGCATACAACCCTGCCTTTTGCAGGGGTTTCATGAGCGATGCGTCACGGAACAGCAAGGCCCTGAACACGAATTCCGCACCAATCAAAGTCAGGGCTATGATCAAGAGGGAGAGCAGACCTGCTCTGTGTTTTTGCAGGCATATGGTCAGTGAACCGCCGCGCGTCGCGAGGGGATTCTCAGGCCGTGTTGATTCGGACGTGGTGTCGCGGTTGAGGATCTCAGGGGCTTCTGTGGAGGACGAGGGGATTTCCGAAGGCATTGACAAGTCCATACCCTTCATAATATGACGATTTCTTGTTGTTTCCTCCCTTTCCCCGTCGCCTGTTCCCGGGCAACACGCTTGTTTCCGCCGCTGCGCTTTCGCCCACGAGATTGCGGCATCACCGCTCGTGGTGGAGTGGTCATCGAAGAACCGCCCCCCAAGCAGGCACATGTCGCTTCGGATGGTCCTTACCCAGCCTTGTGGACCGGGTGTGAGCCTCTTGAGGGAGCGGTCAGTCTCTGGGGGCATCAGACCTGATGCCCAGGGCGCTTAGCCGCCGCCGCCGCATCCTCACGCGCAAGCTATTGTTGCAAGAGCAAGCAAGACCCACAGGACCACTGAAAGAAGCGTCACGTGTTTCATCGTCCACCCCTCTTTGTTTTGGCAGCATTCTAAGCCTTCTAGGACGCAAAATCAAGCCTATTGCTTCAAAAGCTCGCCAGATGCAAGGTTTTCGTGCATAATGCAAAGAGTATCGATGTGTGTGCAAAGCGGCAACGCGGACGGCCATCTCGCTTTGCCGGGAATTGAGGAACTCATCACGCCGTGCTTGTAGGACCTTCTGCCCACATGCGCATAGCCGTAGCCATGAGTGGCGGTATGGACAGCACTGCCACTGCCTTGCTCTTGAAACGGGCCGGGCACGAGGTGGTGGGATTTCACATGCGCTTGCACGCGGGGTCAGACCGGTCAATGGCTGACGCGCAGACTGCAGCACAAGAAATAGCCGTACCGCTCCATGTGGTCGACTTTTCGCAGGAGTTTTCCGACCTCATCGTGCGACCGTTTGTCGAGGAGTATGCGGCAGGAAGAACTCCGTCGCCTTGCCCCCGATGCAACCGGCTTATCAAGTTGACTCTGCTGCATGAGCACGCGTGTCGTGTGGGGTGCGAAGCCTTCGCGACCGGGCATTACGCGCGCAGAGAACACACCGAGAATGGACCTACGCTCCTTACAGGGCTGGACAAAAGAAAGGATCAGTCCTATTTTCTCTTTGCACTCACCAGAGAGATGTTGAAGCGGGCTGTCTTTCCTCTCGGGCAGTGGACCAAAACGCGAGTGCGAGAGCTGTTGCGGGAAGAAGGTATTTCCGTGTGTGTGGCAGAGGAATCTCAGGAGTTGTGCTTTGTGCCTCATGGAGATTACCGGACTTTTCTTGAGGAAAATGGCATACTGCCGCAGCCCGGCCCCATACGGAACATGCGGGGGAAAATTGTCGGCGAGCACCGGGGAATAATCGGTTACACCGTGGGCCAGCGTCGTGGCCTGGGGGCCTTGGGACCCGAACCGCACTACGTAGCAAAGATCGATGCACCGCATAATACGGTGATAGTAGGCACGCGGGAAGAGATCCTCACCTCCCGGCTTGCGCTCACGGGAATGAATATTTTGACGCCAACCCCGCCTTCCGAGGGGGATAGATTCCTCGTAAAGGTGCGGTCTACCGCGAGGGCAGTCCCTTGCACGGTGACTGGCTTGAGCCCGGACAGACTCGCGCTTGAGTTCGAGGAACCTCAGGCAGGCATTGCTCCAGGGCAGGCAGCGGTGCTCTACCACGGAGACATGGTGGTTGGCGGAGGATGGATACACGATGACGAGTGAGGTGAATGACCGATCGATGTCGGAGGCACTTGCCCTCAAGGAGCAGAAGATACGGAAAATCGTCTCTGAGGCAGCGTCGCGGGAGGGCCATGGACGAGTCCTGGTAGGTTTTTCCGGGGGAGTTGACTCCAGCTTGCTCCTGTGGGAGAGCGTCCAGGCAGTCGGGCCTGAGCGAGTGCTCGCGGTGACTGCCACCTCGCCCACGTCTATTCCTGAAGAGGAGGAGCAGGCGCGGCGTTTTGCCGCGAGTCTCAAGGTCGAGCACCTCATTGTCCCGACTGAAGAGTGTTCTGATCCCGCGTTTCTGAGCAACCCTCCTGACCGCTGCTATCTGTGCAAGCGCATGCGGTATATCCGCATGAACTCACTCGCGGCACAACTAGGTTCCGCTGCGGTACTGGATGGCACTCAAGCTGATGACGATCCGTCCGATCGGCCAGGCATGCGCGCGCTCGAAGAGTTGGCCGTGCTCTCGCCACTGGCGCAAGCCGGTATAGACAAACAGGGAGTGAGAACCCTCCTGAGGTCCGCGGGATTTCTTCAGCTCGCGGAAAAAGAAGCCGCGCCGTGTCTTGCCACTCGTATCCCCACAGGGGATCCTATTACCGTGAAGGCCTTGGAGGACGTGCGCCGCGGCGAGTCTTGCTTGAAGGCTCTTGGACTGGTAACCGTTCGATTGCGGCATCACGGCTCGTGGGCAAGAATCGTCACCGACCGCGTGGGCATGGACCTGGTGGTACACAGCCAAGAGCTGCGGCAGAAGATCGTCGCGGAGCTGAAAAACCTGGGATTTCGTTATGTGACGCTGGATCTGGAGGAATACGGAGCCACCCGTTCACCGAAGTCCTCTGTTTCCTAAAGGCGGTGAACTCCCATGACCTAGAGGGTCACAACGAGCCATGAAAACGGCACCCTGTCCAGCGACCAGCGGGAGCTGGCAAGTGCTTGAGGTTCTTGGGGATGGGGGTTCGGGGGAAGGCCCTTCTTTCAAGAAGGGCCTTCCCCCGAAAATGCATTCTCATAGGAAATCGCAACCAGGTACGCGTCCGAGGCCACCTCGCGTGCTTAGGCGGTCGATCTTTCGGTGCGCAAGGGCCGTAACAGGGGATTCATACCGATTCGCGTTCAAACGCGTAAGCTCGTAGAGCTGGGGATCTCCTGAGCGAAGTGATGAGACGGCCTTGCGTCCGTAGTGAAGGGGGTCCCCGGCCTGCTGCCTGCGCCAAGTTGTACAGTCGAAAGCGAATCGGTATCAGGCGCTGAATTGGGGCGTCCCATCTCCCTTGTACATGGGCTTGGGACTCATTTTTTTCCTTTTCACCGCTCCTTTGCCAGAGGGGAGGTTCTCCCGGTGGCGTTTTTATTGACACTTTTTGCAACCGAACAGGTGCGAAAGGCATCTCCTTTCTTGATCTCGACGGCACAAGCGGGTTAGAATACGCTCGTAGGAGAGTAGGCACTCCAGCATGAGTGAAATATCAAAGACTTCGTCGAATTTTACGTGGGCTCGCATTCCTGAACTCAGAGATCCCTACATGGTGGTGGGGTTTCACGGGTGGTCCAACGCGGGAAATGTGTCCAGCGACACGTTGCAGCATCTCAAGGAATCTCTTCAGCCTGCGCTTGTGGCGACGCTTAGCGACGAAGGCTTTGTAAACTATACTGTCGATCGGCCGGTGGCCCGTATCGTCAACGGATTCGTCGAGGAAATGGACCCCATGGCGGGCGAATTTTCCGCGTGGATCAATCCTGACGGGGAACGTGACCTTGTGTGTTTCCTGGGTAAAGAGCCGCATTTCCATTGGCTCGCGTACTCGCACATCTTCCTGGAAGTCATGCACAGGCTCAACGTAGCGAGGCTGTACACCATCGGCGGAGTTCAGGACACCATATCCCATGCTTCGCCGGTGCGTGTCACGTTTGTGAGCGCGTTCCCGCACGTGGCGGCAGAATCCTTGCAGGCCGAACCAAGTGTCGCTCCTGCCGACTATCACGGACCGATCAGCATCCATTCGTTTCTCGTAAAGATCTGCATGGAAGCCGGGATCGAAGCATTGAGTCTCTGGGGTCACGTGCCTGCATACTTGCAACGAAGCCCTCGATTGGTGGCCAAGATGGTGACCATCCTCAACAAAGCCATGGGCATGGAGTGTCCTGTGGACGCGCTGAGGCAGAAATCCATCGAGCTGGATCGAAAGATCGACGAGGCCTTGGGCCGGGACCCTGGCCTCAAACGGTTCGTGGAAACCATAGAACAGAAAGAAGATACCGAGACTTCCTCCGGGGACGAAAAAGTTATTCGCTTGAATCACTTTTTGCGCAGGGACAAGAAAGACCCCGAAGCATAGAAATCCTCAAGTGAGTTTCGTCAGGACCTGTGTACGGCCTATGAACGCGGATAGCTACGCAATTCAGATCATTCCCGATCTGACCATAGACGACAAGTACGCGGCGATCATCACCGAAGCGCAGAACCGGATTAATTCGTTCACGGAAAACGCGCTCAAAGGGGATCGAGTAGCCGAGCTGTTCTTCCTGGAAAGGAGCAAGATCGACCCGCTCAAGGCTTCGAAGGTCTTGCACACTGCGGGTAAACTTGTGGTGGGATTTCAATTTGAATCCAAAGCAGATCCCAACGCGGAGAATTTTAGACTCTATGTCAAAAAGTTGACGGATTCGGGAAAGAGTTTCAAGTTCCACCTGACTCCCACGGTGCAGGAAATCATGCTCCAATTGATATCCCTGGAGGATCGACGCACCGTCGCGATTTTTTCCATGCTCAGCAGCTCCATGGACATAGGGTACCGGATACTCACCACTTCTTACGGAAATCAACTCAAGAGACTCGTGGACAGGGTTGCTTCGTTTCTCACCGAAGGAGTGGCCCGGCGATTGGAAAAATTGTCTATTGCCAAGGACTCGGACGAAGACGACCCCTGGAAACAAACCCAAGAAAACCTCAGGCCGCTGACCAGCGTGAGCCAGGGCGTCAGATCCGGCTCAGAAGACAATATTTTGCAAGTGATGGCAGACGACGGCATCTTTGCGGAAATCAACCAGTACGTGGAGCACGTCGTCTCCAGAAGCGATCGGATTCACAAGAAGCGCATGATGCTCGAAAACAATCCGACCATGCCCAGAGCGGAAATCTACGAGCAGATGGTGCGCGAAGACCTTGATCAACTGGAAAACTGTTACGCGCGCATTCACATTTACCTGAAAGCCTTCTACAAGAACAAAGACCGGCGTAACGTTGGCCAGAATCGGGTTCTGCGACAGTTTTTTGCGGACCAGATTGAAAAGATTATGGGTGAGACTGCGCTTCTCGAGGACCTGCTGTCCCTTGACGAGGAACGGTATTTCAAGAACATCGATCGCCACAAGGAACTCTAGGAGCCTTTTGCCTCTCTCGAGCCGACCGGCTGGCTCCTAGTGTAGCGTCTCCGTAATGTCTTTACACTCCGAACGATCCGATTCGAGGTGCGGCAACCTCCTGCGCTACGAACGGCACCGCCTGACTGCGCTCCAGAGGAAGCCGCACCTCCCACAACCACATGGTGTACACCTAATGCGGCGACACTACACTAGAATCCCCATCGTGCGGGACTTGACAGGGCTACTGCCCTGCAATTCGTACATGACATTCCGCGACGGGTGTCACAGCCCTTTCGCCCATATCACGCCACGTGAAGGCCGGCTGCGTCCCCGTTTCCGCTGAGGATCACTTCGATTTCCTCCCGATCGCAGTCCATCACGTAAGGAATTCCGGACACGTCGGCTGCTTCGCGGGTCAGCAAGACGAGGTCTCCGCGGTCGATGTACGCAAGGCGGAATTTCCGAGCCCCTGCCATGAGCTGTTGCAATCCCTGGCGCAGACGATCCACATACGAGTACAGACCGATCGCACCGGCAGGCAAGTCTTTGAAATCGTTTCCAAAGCGTTCCTTGAGCTGAGCGCCCACGGCAAACAGGCTCAGGTAGCTCTCTTCCTGCATTTTGCCTTCGCGCTGTTCCATGGCCTCAGCAGCCAACTTGCCATTGGTCTTGCCCACCATGGCAGCGCTCATCAATGCACGACCGAGGCAGATGGCCTTGACGTGCGGGGCTCCCAGAGCCAGAGCCTTGAAGATATGATCCTCAAGGGATAGTCCTCCTGCAACCGCGAGAGGAGGCACATATTCGCCCTTTGCTTTGAGGCTTTCGCACATCTGATATGCGAGACTTTCCAGGTATACGGTGGGTATGCCCCATTCGTTCATCATCCGCCACGGGCTCATTCCGGTACCGCCGCCTGCTCCGTCAATAGTGAGCAGGTCGATTTTGGCCTGGGACGAGAATTTGATGGCACGGGCCAGATCCGCAGGCCGGTACGCCCCGGTTTTCAGCGTCACATACTTGGCACCCATGCTTCGCAGCCTTTGTACCTCACGGTAGAATCCTTCCTCATTCACCATGCCGAGCCGGGAATGCCGTTCGAACTGCTTGATTCCCCCGCTTTTGAAGGCCTGCACCGCAGCCGAGGTGGTGGGATCGGGCAGTACCGATATATCCGCGTTCCTTGAGCTGCAGGGCCCGTTCCATGGAGCTCAGTTGCACCTCTCCACCGATATCCTTGGCTCCCTGCCCCCATTTGAGTTCGAAAATCTCCACGCCCAATTTTTCAATGACATACTCGGGAACGCCCAGTTTCGTGTCTTCCACGTTCGCCTGGACAATGACCCCGCCCTTGCCTTCGTACCACCGCTGGTACGCGCTTATCCTACGTTCCATCTCCGGAGATCTCACGATTCTCCCGTTTTTTATCTCCGCGTCCTTGTCCATGCCGCAAATGTTCTCACCGGCCACCACGAGAATTCCGGAAATAGCCGCGCCGACTGCAATTTCCTCCCAGTTTACGCGTGCGATGTACGTGGAACCCACCGCGCCCGTAAAAACGGGAAAATCCAGGTTAATGCTACTGTCCGCGGCCAAGGCTGTGCTGCAATCGACCGCGGGAAACGTAGCCACGTCCGGGTCTGCACTCACTCCCACCGCGCCCACGCACGTACCCTGAATGTTGAAATGGGAAAAATCCACAGGATAGTCCTTGTCCGCGCCCGCGGTAATCTTGCCGTACGGACCGGGATAGAGTGTTTCCCTACCGTTAATGGCAGATCGCCCGATCTCACACGGTCCGGGACAGCCGTCGAGACAGGTCACACACATGCCTGAACCCGGTGCGGGCTCGACCCTCGTTTTGGTCTTGGTGGCTGCGCTTCGATTCGGTTTACTGTACGACATGAAACTCCTCCGTAGTGAATGCGTGATTGACCCCAGAGGTCGGGCAGACGCCGCAAGTGGTTCCCAGGCGACGCACGGTGGCTGGTGGTCGTTAGTCAGACTAACATGACGCTGGCTAACATTAGGTAGCTGAAGTTCATCTGTCAAGCCAATTCCGCTCCACTACCCTGATATTGATTCGTTTTCGCATGTACAACTTGGCGCAGGCTTGCAGGCCGGGGACCCCTTTGGTACGGACGACGCAAGGCCGTCTCATCACTTCGCTCAGGAGATCCCCGGCCCTACGATCCTACGCGTGTGAACGCGAGTCGGTATGAGACTCCCAAAGATCCTTCTGCCCATCTTTGTACTTCCTTCCGGCAAGGGCCTGATGTTACAGTTCCAGGGGGAACGTCCTCAGGAAAGGCACGCGGCAAAATCAATGCTCCGCGCCAGAGTCGGCAATCACCAAAATCCGTAATCAGGCAAGGGGTTGGGCCATGGAAGATGTGTACAGGGATTTAGCCAAACGGTTGGATGAGCTGCCCAATGGGTTTCCTTCCACGGAAACCGGGGTGGAACTCAGAATCTTGCAGAAAATCTTCACTCCTGAAGACGCAGCCATGGCCCTGAAATTGAGACCTATCCCTGAAACCGTGGAAGCCATCTCAGAGCGGCTGGGAATCGCGGTGCCTGAAATGCAAGGCATTCTCGATGCCATGCGGGAAAAGGGACAAATCGCGTCCACAAAGATGTACGGCAATCAAGTCTACATGATGGCGCCCTTTGTCATCGGGATTTACGAATTCCAGTTGAACCGCCTGGACAAGGAATTGGCGGATCTCGTTGAAGAATACTCTCCGGCGCTCATGCCTGCGCTGGGCGGCGTCGGCCCTGCGTTGGGCCGTGTGGTTCCGGTAAACGCGCAGATTGAGGGAAAACACGAAGTGCAGCGGTACGAGGACGTCCGCGCGTTGATGGAAAAGGCCAAATCCTTTCAGGTGACAGAGTGCATATGCCGTAAAGAAACGTGCGCTCCATGGCCATCCCTGCTCGCACCCCACTGAGGTGTGTCTCGGTATTTCCCACCATGAGAACGCGTTCGACCGGTATCCCATGGGCAAAGTGATCTCTCGGGAGGAAGCGCTCCGCGTAGTGGCCCTGGCCGAAGAGGAAGGGTTGGTGCATACCACGTACAATATCAAGTCCGGCCAGATATTTATGTGCAATTGCTGTTCCTGCTGCTGCGGACTTCTCCGCGGGATGAAGCACTTCAACGCGCCCCACCTCATCGCGGGTAGCAATTTTCGGGCTTCCATCAACCAGGACACTTGCGAGGGCTGCGGGGTATGTGCGACCGAACGCTGCCCCATGGCCGCGATCGTGGAGGAGGACGGCACTTACCGGGTACTGGCAGAACGCTGTATCGGCTGCGGCGTGTGTGCCACCACCTGCCCTACCGAGTCTATCACTCTGATGCGGAAGCCGGAAAGCGAACAGGATGAGCCGCCCCAGGACCTGTTTGACTGGTTCGCCAAGAGAGCGGACAGTAGAGGAATCAAGATAGTGGTGAAATGACGAGTGGCCTTGCGGTCGAGAAATTTGAGGACCTACACCACAGGTAGGCCGATGCACCGCGAATGGTGACCACATTGCGGAGGTGCGGCAATGACCATGCGAAAGAGAGCCCTGCCCCGGGGCTGGTACCCGGGTACTGCTGAGGAATGCAACCGAGAAATCAACGAGTTTCTCCAGGGTTTCACACCACCAGAGGGAAAGTGGCATGGCGGCATCGTGCCCCATGCGGGTTGGTACTTTTCCGGAAGGGCCGCGGCCAAGGTGATAAGCACACTTGCGTCTTCAACACACGTCGATCGGGTGGTGCTTTACGGGGGACACCTGCAAGGAGCAAGTGAACCGGTCGTGTACACGGAAGACTGGTGGGAAACCCCTTTGGGCCCTCAACCTATGGATGCACACATCGCGGCGGGACTTGTGTCCGCGCACAAAGGGGTTGCCGCGTCCCGCATGTTCAACGACAATACCGTAGAAATCCAGCTTCCGCTGATACGGCGTTTCTTTCCGAATATCCCTCTTATTGCGATGCATGCTCCCTCATCCATGACAGCGAAGACCTTGGCAGTGGCGGTAGAGGAATCCCTGGCAGCCAAAGGCCTGACCGCAGTGTATATCGGATCCGCGGATCTCACTCATTACGGTCCGAACTACGGCTTCGTTCCAAAAGGCACGGGTCACGCGGCAGTGCAGTGGGTCAAGGAAGACAACGATCGGTCGCTCATCGACCAGGCCTTGGCCATGGACGCAGACGGGTTACTTGCTGACGCACCGGTCAAACACAATACCTGTTCGGCCGGTCCCATCGCCGCGGTGATCACGTCAGTGGCCAAGCTCGGCGTTACACAGGGAAAGCTCCTGGATTATTACACCAGCTACGACGTTATGCCTGATGCGAGCTTTGTGGGATACGCGGCTATCGTCTATTGAAAGGGAGTCAGCCTGATGAGCGCAATCGTTTAGCGCACCCTTTGTTGCACGGAGGAGATCACACCACAGAGTCTTGAGGACACGAAGAAGTCAAAGACCGATTCCCTTCTTTTTTGTGTCCTCGTGCTTCATTCCGTATCCGTCGTGCTGGCAATCTCCTCAACGAAGAGATGAGACGGCTTTGCGTGGTCCGTACCGAAGGAGATCACCGGCCTGCACCAAGGTACCTGCACATTGAATCAATATCAGGACCACGTGCGATGCGGTAACCTGAGTGACGGAGTTTGCCGTTGACTCGGCCCCCGCGGATGGGGTACACTCCGACACGCTTAGAACCGTGTTTCATGCGAGATTCTGCCTCCTGAATCGCAGCGAGCCGCAGAACCTTTTCCGGTCTCGGCCGAGGCAGATGCACACGGGCAAACTGTATCGCAGTCTATGAAAAAGGCTTTTTCGGGGGAACGGGAAAAGAGCAAAGTTTTGCTTCCCGGCAGTCCCTCGGGGCTTTACACGTGTATTGCAGACAAGGAACCAACATTTACGAGATTTCACTATACCGAACCGACACGGGAGAACAGACATGGGTGAGCTTATCGTCGTTGCATTCAAAGAGTCGTACATGGCTGATGCCTTACTGACGAGGTTTAAGGAAATCGACCAGGACACGGTGCTGGACATCGAGGACTCGGCAGTGATCGCAAGGGACGTCGACGGCACCTTGAACACTACCAAGGCGCTGGAACCCTTCACTCAGCTTCCGGCCTGTGGAGCCATGTATTTCGGCTTTGTGCTCGCGGTGTTTGGCTGGATTCTCTCCGGTGCGTCCCTCGGAGGCGCGCTTTTCGGGCTTCAAGCTGGAGTAATCCTTGGATGGATCGCGGGCGCAGTTGCCGGCAAAGTGATCCAGATAGGCCTTCCCTCTCAGTTGGTACAAGAAGTGGCAGAGGGTGTCCCTGCAGGGTCCTCTGCGCTGTGTGTCATGGCACGCAGACCTTTCACCGATGAGAGGGTCGTTGCAGAACTGAAGAAATCCAATGGCGTGGTGCTCAGCACCTCCCTGACTCCCGCGGACGAAGCCATGCTGAAACACGCTCTCGCGGTGTAAGAATTCGTGTAAGTCCCCTCGTATTTCGCGGCGCAAATACCATGACGGATTTGCGCCGTGGCGTACTGAATCCTGCCCATTACGGTCTTGGCAACCAGCGGAACCTCTGCCCGCTGGTCGCTTGATACTGCATTGCTGTTGAAAATTCTCACCGTTTCCTACCCGCTTCACGAGCAGACGGGCAGCGCCGAGCCTCCCATGCGGTTCCACCGGCACTGGCTCTTTTGAGTATTCATGTACATAATGATATATGTGATGATGGCAGGCTCAGAGCGGTCCCAGGTGTCCAAGCAGCTGGTGAGAGAATCTTCTCGCACACGTGCGGTCTGCGACCGATCCATGGGCGTGACCCTTTTCGGGTTCGTTTCGTGGATCTGGAAAGGGTTTTTATTGTCACAATATCTTAGCGGGTAACACGTCAGATTGGTGTGCAATAAGGAGAATGTGAATGAATACTACGATAAATGTCAAAGGAATGTCCTGTAATCACTGTGTCATGGCGGTAAAGAAGGCATTGATGGAATTGGAAGGCGTCACCGGGGCTGAGGTTGACCTTCAAAAGGGTGAGGCCACTTTTGCACATGACGCGCCCGTGGACATGGGCACAGTCAGAACCCGTCTGGAAAGGGCTGGTTACGAAGTTGGCTGAGGAAATTCTCCACATTCAAGGCATGAGCTGCGCCGCGTGCGTGCGCAGAGTTGAGCTTGGGCTCGGTGCTGTGCCTGGGGTGACGAGCGCAACGGTAAATTTTGCCGCAGAGAAGGCGCGCGTGGAATACGACCCTGAGGTCGCCAATACTGCGGTCATTATCGAGAAAGTACCAGACCTCGGGTACGAGGTGGTTGAATCAGGTCCCGCGCGCGGGGCTGTGGAGAAGACCATCGTGTCAGTAGGAGGCATGACGTGTGCAGCATGCGTCAGGCGAGTGGAACGGATTCTGAAGGAAGTTCCGGGCGTAGATGACGCGCAAGTGAATCTGGCTGCCTCAAAAGCTACGTTGGTGCATGCGCCGGCCGCGATTGCGGTTTCGGATGTAAAGAGCGCGTTGGACGATGCGGGGTACGAGTTCCTTGGTGTAGCCTCCGAGACCGTAGGAGACCCTATTGAAGAAGCGCGGCAAAAGGAATTGCGCGATCTGAAGTTGAAGCTCGTGGTGGGCTTTGTATTGAGTGCGCTGATCCACGTGGGCTCCATGCCTCATTTGTTCCCGTTCATACGCAAGGTTCCTCAGGGTTGGCTCATGCCCGTCTTGTTCGTCTTGACCTCGATCGTGGTGTTCTGGGTAGGCAGCCGGTTCATCGTGGGAGCATTCAAGGCGGCACGGCAGCGTACCACGGATATGAATACGTTGGTGGCGGTGGGTGCGTTGTCCGCGTATCTGTATTCCACTGCGGTCACGTTCTTTACCGACATCTTCGTGCCTGAAGGGTTCACTCCGCATGTGTATTTCGATGGCGCGGCCATGATCGTGACGCTGATTCTGCTCGGCCGCTTTCTCGAAGCCAGGGCCAAGGGCAGAACCTCCGCGGCAATCAAGAGGCTTATAGGACTCAAACCCAAAACCGCCCGAGTCGTGAGGGACGGTGCTGAAATAGATGTGCCCGCGGAAATGGTCAGGACAGGTGACCAGGTGATCGTGCGGCCCGGAGAGAGTATCCCCACCGACGGGGTAGTGGTGTCTGGCGCGTCCGCTGTGGACGAATCCATGCTCACCGGCGAGAGTATCCCGGTAGACAAGGGTGTGGGCAGCCAGGTCTTCGGCGCGACGATGAACAAGACAGGGAGTTTCACGTTCAGCGCCACCAAGGTGGGAACGGAAACCGCATTGGCGCAAATTATCCGCATGGTGGAAGAGGCTCAGGGTTCCAAGGCGCCTATTCAACGGCTGGCAGATAAGGTGGCATCCATTTTTGTGCCGATCGTGTTTGCCATCGCTGCGGTGACGTTTGTGATCTGGTACTTCTTCGTGCCCAACCCGGTGTTTACGCGTGCGCTTTTGAATTTTGTCTCGGTGCTCATCATCGCGTGCCCGTGCGCAATGGGATTGGCCACACCCACCGCAGTCATGGTGGGAACCGGTCGGGGAGCGGAAAAGGGAATCTTGATCAAGGGCGGCGAAGTCCTTGAAAAGGCCGGTCAGCTTACCATGGTGGTCTTTGACAAAACAGGGACCCTCACACGCGGTGAACCGGAAGTCACAGAAGTGGTGACCGCCAACGGAGTGAACGCGGCACGGGTGCTGCAACTTGCAGTATCAGTGGAAGCAGTTTCCGAGCACCCCCTTGCTCGCGCGATTATTGAAAAAGCGAAAAACGACGGCACGCAGAGCCTCGCGGTCGAGGACTTTCAGGCACTTTCCGGTTTTGGCGTACAGGGAACCGTTGCAGGCAACCGGGTGCTCCTAGGAAATGTGCGGCTCATGGGCCAGGAGGGAGTATCTCTGAATGGTCTGGGTCCGCAAGCGGACAGACTTGCGTTTCAGGGCAAAACCTCCGTAGTGGTCGCAGAAAACGGAGCAGCCATCGGCCTTATCGGTGTGTGGGACACGCCCAGAGCGTCAGCGAAAGAAACGGTCGAGTCCCTCAAAAACATGGGGCTGAAGGTCGCACTTATTACAGGAGACAACAAGCGAACCGCGCAGGCAGTGGGCGATGCGGTGGGCATCGACACGGTACTGTCCGAGGTGCTTCCTGCAGGCAAGGCCGACGAAATCCGGCGCCTGCAACAAACCGGGCAGATCGTGGCCATGGTCGGGGACGGCATCAACGACGCACCCGCGTTGGCCGCAGCCGACATCGGCATTGCATTGGCCTCCGGCACGGACGTGGCCATCGAAACGGGCGACATTACTCTTATCAAGAACGACCTACGATCCGTGCCTGCTGCTATTGAATTGTCGCGAAAAACCATGAAGGTGATCAGACAGAACCTTTTCTGGGCATTCTTCTACAATTCCCTGGGCATTCCGGTCGCGGCCGGTGCCTTGTATCCCTTTTTCGGCATCTTGCTGAACCCGGTGCTGGCCGCGGCAGCAATGGCGCTGAGTTCCGTCACGGTGGTCAGTAACTCGCTCCGATTGCGCTGGTCAGCCTGAGCGGAAGCTCACGGCTCACCTCAATGTGTGCGAAATCCGGCGAGCCCACCGCCATGGATACTCTGTGACGCGCGGTGGGTCTGACTGGATGAGCACGCATGGCAGCTGACTGCTCGTACGATATGAATAGGCGCGCACTGGCATAAGCCAGCTACAGGAGAGGGTTTTGCTGCAAGCAAGCTCTCTCCTGTCCCCTACGACGATTCTCCGCACCGCTCGTTGCGAAGCCCCCAAAACACCCTACATAGTAGTTAACATAGCCGACAATATCAGATAGTTATTGCTATTTCCTCAAGCTTTAAGCTCGCTCTGACTGCTGTTTGCGGTTCCCCGCGTGCTGAGCAATACCCGTGCTCCGCGCGGGAGATGAGGAATCTGAGAGAGGGACGTTCCGTCCGCAAGTCACGCGTACGACATTCTCGTGAGCATAAATCTAGCTGATATTCTCGCATGTTACCTCATTGCTGCTTGTGTGCGGAAGCGTGGAGCGTCAACGGATTCTCGGCTCTTTGCACGAAGCCCCCCCGATTCTTTCTCAAGTCAATGGCCGAAGCTGATGCTGCACGGAGAAGTCAAACGATTTTTACTTCATGCAATACTTTAAGGATTGACAATATATTCCTGTTATGCTTTACTAATTCTTGGTTGCTTGGCAACGGTATGCACCTTACTCCGGGAGGAGACCGAATGCCCCACTCACACAACATTAATTACTACATCGGCCGCATGGACGACGAGTCCCTGGCTGATGCTCTGGCAGACTTTGAGGACCCTCTCGAGGGCCGCCCCGTCGACTTGTTATCCTCCCTCGACATGGAAGACGATTTTGACGATGTAGGGAGCGATTTCGACGACTACTGAGCCTCAGCCCAGCATTTCCGCGGCCGGCCGGAAACAGTAACTGCGTGATCCGGCCGGCATCGTCCCTTCCCACCAGTTGCCACCCCCCGGCCATTCTCACCGAAAGATCCCCTCTGAACCTTGTTGAAAGCAGTGCGTACGCAGGCCGTCCCGCGGCTCGGTTTGTTGTACCACTTGAGGGCATAGTGTAGCCTTTCGAGGGAATGACACCGAGCGACTCATGGAAATGGCCATTCTGCCTGCGCTTCGGTGTGTCAACCGCGGATGCGCAAAAGAAGCGCCACTCTCTAGGAAGTCTCTACTTGAACATGCGCCAGGATGGACTATAGTAGGGCACAGAGAACAGCGGGCTATTCAAGCGAATTTACGTGCTGAGCACCGTGCAGGGGGTCATTCCCTCCAGCGCCGCGCGTCAATCTTGGGCGTGTGAGAAGTGGGCGCGTGCGGTTAGCGCCTAAGCGCATTGCCCACTCAGAGTTTTATACGTGGTCGCAAATCGCAAAGGGGCTCTTTGCAGCGTGTGTCCATGAGATCGCATGAGAGCAGCGTCGATAGGGTCGAGCATCTTTGGATCCTTGGTTTGGCCATATGCGCCATTGTCGGTTCCTTCGCGCTGCGGCCGTCCGCACAAGGGGGACTCGAGCTTCCCATCCCTGGAATAGGTCAGGCGCTTCCCCTGCCGGACACATGCATGAGTCGAAGGCTTTTTGGCGTGTCCTGTCCTGGTTGCGGGCTGTCGAGGAGCTTTGTGGCCATGAGCCGCGCGGATGTGGCTGCCGCGATGCGTTTCCATCCTCTAGGTCCTTGTCTGTACCTTTTGTGCTGGCTCCAGATCCCGTACCGCATGGGAGAGTATTTTGGGGTGGGCCGGCATTGGCACGTATGGGCTCGGCTCAACCGCGGATTGTATGTGGTCACCTGGGCGGTTATGGTTGCTTTGCTGTGCGCTTGGATCGTGAGGTTCGTCGCGTTCTGATATGTGGGAGGTACGATGCTGGAAGTATTCCTCAACGTGGTGTTCGTCTTCATGGCAGGCGCGGTGTGCCTGGCCGGAGTTGCCCAGTTTTGGCAGTGGTTCTACGCCACCCCCACAGATCAGGATGAGACCGTTTATATACGAACCGCGGATGGCTGGCGTCTCGCGCTGCACCGATACGGTGCTCAAGAGGATAGTAAAGGACTGCCGGTCATCCTTTGCCACGGTCTCAGCAGCAACCGCTATGCGTTCGACATGCCCACAGCCCCGTCGCTGGCACGCTTTCTGCGCGCACGCGGGCGAAATGTATGGGTAGCGGAACTCAGAGGTTCAGGCATGAGCCAAGGCCCAGGCCTTCGATCGTCGGACTCTCCCTATTCGTGGGGTTTTGAGGACCATTTGCAAGAGGATGTGCCTGCGATCATCAGGTACGTGCTCGATCGCACCGGCGCACGGGCAGTGCATTGGGTAGGACACAGTATGGGCGGGATGCTCATTCTTGCGCACTTGGCCAGGCATCCGAAGAGTTCTCTCGCGTCTGTCGTGACCCTGGGATCGCCGGTCGCCTTTTCCAAAGTAAGGAACAAGGCTTTTGACCGTTTGCTCGCGATGACGCCGTTGGTGAGGCACTTTCCTGTGTTCCCGCTCCCGTTTTTCGGGAGAGTCATCTCACCGCTGGCCCATGTCATGCCCCATGCACTGCTTGGGTTGTTTTATCGACCGAACATAACTCCTGAAGCGGCGCGACGAGTCTTAGCCCTTGCTTCCCAAGTGGTCACCTCGACCAGACTGTGGCTGGATTTCGGGAGGTTCCTCTCAACCGGGGCTTTTGCCGACAAGGACGGGCGGCCATACCTGCAGGGCATCGAAAAGGCAGAGGTCCCCATCCTTCTTGGAAGTGGGGCCAAAGATGTGATGGCCCCGCCTGAAGCGGTCATTGCAGCCCTGGATGTGTTGAGGGATGATCGCGAACGATCCTGTGTCGTCTTTGGTAAGGTCTCCGGTTGCGCGGAGGATTACGGACACATGGACTTGCTCGTGGGGGCTCGATCCGAAAGGGAAATTTTTCCTTCTGTGCTACGCTGGGTGGCGGATCACGACGAGGTGCAGCCCCAGGAAGCGGTTGCCTGACGCGGCATCCGTCGGAAATTTCCCTACCACGTGGACCCATCCGGGTAAAGCACTCGGTAGTGCAGCGAACGAACACTGCGGGCGAGCTGGTACCCGATACCGGAGCTCGCGCTCTCACCTACTGTCCCGGAGGACTACGCGCGCACTTTTCGCCCCAATTCGTCGTCCGAAGGCTCCACGAGGATCGAGCCGTCAGGAAAAACTATCGTGGGCACCACTATCTTTCCGCTGTTGGTCCGACGCACAAACTCCCTGGCTTCGGGGTCTTTATCAATGTCGAGCCATTGGTACGCCACTTGGTTCTCATCCAGAAATCGCCGAGAGCGCACCGTATCCGGACACCACATGGCTCCGTAAAGCATGATCGCATGGTCCTTGTCACTCATGGGAACCTCTCGATTTGTTGCTGCACGTGGGGAAATGGGCTGCGCCTTGTAGGGGATCATGCCCGCCACATGCAAGTGGCTCTTCACACCTCGCGGAGCCGCGGCCTGCCCTACTAACTGAATGTAATTAATTTAATCATTTTGCGAAGTTCCTCCAGCGCGGGCTTCGAGATCTCCAGTATCTGGAACCCCGCTGCAGAATTCCGGGTCTGTTCGTCCACGGTTGACCACCTGCATAGGGCACTCAATTCGAAATGGCGCGACCACTCCGAAGGCATCGCCCAGCACCACCAGGGTTTTCACCTCATTGACCCTTATGCGGAGACCCCGGATTCCCACACCTTTTTCCGTGATATCATGAACGCTGCCTTGAGTCTCTGGGTGACCATCCTCGTACACAGGGATGTCAAAGTCCAACACATACCGATCCGCTTCGCGCACGTTCGCGGGAACCGAGCTCTCATATTGGAGCCCCATTTCTCCGAACAACGTGTCACGACTGATCGCTTTCAAATCGAGGAGTTTCTTGAAAAGCGACTGAAGGGCTTTGCGATCGATCTTGTATTTGGTCATCAATTCGGGGTCTGTCATTCCCGCTTTGATATCGCTCACGATCTCTCGGATCTTGATCCGTTGTCTGCCCGGGATAACCTCATGGCGATCGGTAAGTTCCAGGAGTCCCAGATTCGTCAATTCCTCGAAAAGATTGTGGAGCCCCACGGGGGACAGCCTGTATTTTTCCATCAACGCCACATGGCCCATCCCCGCGCGAATATCTTCCAGGACCTCCCGTGCCCTGATTTCTCGATCGCTCATGTGTGAACTCCGGCTGATATGAGGTCGCTCCTCCGCCCCCTGTCCCTTGCCCGCTCGCGCGTCTCATACCGATTCGCTTTCGACTGTACAGCTTGGCACAGGCAGCAGGCTGGGGACCCCCTTCGCTACGGACGACGCAAGGCCGTCTCATCACTTCGCTCAGGAGATCCCCAGCCCTACGAGCTTACGCGTTTGAACGCGAATCAGTATAAGACCCCGGCCATAGCGCTCGACAGCGCCCTACGGAACAAGCTCAGTAGAGCTGGAGGTAGTATAGCTCATTTACGCGTGAATCGGAGACACAAAAAGGGCACGAAACTGCGGCGATCACGCACAGGGAATCTCATCGTCGCGCTCGCTCCCCGTGACGTGGCGTATGACCGAGAAGGCGAGGGGAGCAGCCACGCAATGGCACGCGAAACGGCTTTCCATGGGCCGCATTTTTCAGGGGACTCCTTGATAGTTCTTTTTCGCGCAGCAGGGACAAGCGTATAATAGTGCCTCCCTTTTCAAACCGATGTCACAAATCTCACGGAATGCCAATGGCAACGCATTGTCGGTCAGTGGGACTTTGCTTGTGGCAACGACCATGCCCCCGGTGGGGGCACAACGAACGATGAAAATGGCACCCTGCCCAGCAACCATCGGGAGCTGGCAAGTGCCTGAAGTTCTTGGGGATGGGGGTTTGGGGGAAGGCCCTTCTTTCAAGAAGGGCCTTCCCCCAAAAATGCATTTTCATAGGAACCACTGTAATCACATGAAATGGAGGAAAAATGAAGCGTTTCTCTCTTCTGGTGGCACTTGTCGTGGGACTTGCGTTTCTCGTACCGCAGGTCTCGTTTGGTGACACGTATTACGTTTGCTGGAAAAAAGTGAGGAGAGGCTATAAAGGGTGCACTAAATGCAAGGGGCCGTTCCTTTCCACGAAACCCAGCATTCATAACTCGCGAAGCAAGTGCCCCGCGGCTCAGGGCATGGACTTCAATTCGGAAAGAGCCGCGCAGGACTGGATGGCGACCCATTGCGATTGCAACTGATTGAGGCTCCTTGCAACAAGCTAGATAAGGCAGCGAAAACACAAAGAACAATGAGAATTGTTTTGGACTTCTTCGTGCCTTGGTGAGTTTGTGCTTTGATTTCCGGCTTCAACAAGGATCGCGAGGAACGATTCCAAGAAAAGGAGTCTCCATGTCGCTACGCATCGTAAGGCTTGGATCGCCTAGAGCAGCGGACGAAGGGCTCCGTATAGGTCACGGTCCGTTTTCCTCCCCGCGGTGTGCCCAAAGCGGAATACGCGTCGAGAGACATCTATGACGTGTGGCTGCCCATTCTCTCGCCGAGTCCGGAGCTGGTGAAGGGAGCCAAGGCAGCGACGGACGAGAAATCATGGTCAGTCTTCGTGAGAAAATTCCGCGCGGAAATGAAAGATCCGGACTCAGGGAGAATTCTGGATTTGTTGGCCGCTCTGTCCCATCAGACAAATCTGTCCCTGGGGTGTTACTGCGAAGATGAAGGGAGATGTCACCGATCTGTCCTGCGAGAGCTGCTTCAAAAGCGTGGAGCCGATATCATCGACTAATTTTACCGTTCTGCCGATAACCTGATATGATGGACCCAGCGAACCGCGCGGTCGTCAGTGGCGCTCGCGGCATGGCCTTTCCCCTGCGGACCGAAGCAAAAGGGCCCAGGCGCGGCAAGGTCAGTTCTCATGAGCCCATAGTGCATGGGGCTGTGGAAAGGCTCAAAAGGATAATCTTCACCGGAGTGAATCATGGAAACAGAAGTCGACAGATCCTTGTCCGACAAAGAACTGCGGACACTCAAGGAGTTTGTGGAAAACAACCTTCGGAAAAGAGCGGCTCGCTGCTCATGAACATGTTCGGAAAAGGGGATCGAAGGTTCAAGTTCGACAACGACCTGGTCACCGAAGCGGACAATGCCGCGTGGAACCTCATCTCCTCTAAGATCAAAGGGACCTTTGAAGGCCATGGATTTCTTCGTGAGATGTCTAGGGACGAACTCACCTCTGAATCCTGCCCTCGGTTCCTCTGGATTGTGGACAGCTTGGACGGTGCGGCGTCTTTTCAGGCCGGTATGCCCGTGTGGGGAGTAAGCGCGGCGCTCTTTGAGAAATTTTGGCCTGTGATGGGGTTTCTCTACCTTCCGGTAACCGGGGAACTCTACTCTGCCTATGCGGGACGGGAGGCACTGTTGAACGACGAGCCGATCTTCGTACGGGAGGATCCCGGGGTGAATAACGAAAGCGTCGTGTTGGTGTATTCCCGCTTCCATCAAGATTTTACCAGCAATTTTCCCGGGAAAGTGCGGAATTTCGGTTCTTCTGCCGGGCACATGGCGTATGTGGCCCGTGGCACAGCGGACGCGTGTTTTGTAAAAAACGTCAGCGTGCAGGATCTCGCGGCAGGGAGCGTCATCCTTGAGGCGGCAGGAGGCGAGATACGGTACCTTGACGGCCGGAGGTTTCTATGTGGGGCAACATCTGGACGGCAGACGCGTGGAAGAGCCTCTTATCGCAGCTCCCAAAGGGCTATGGGAAGATTTGAGCAAGTTCTTTCGCCGTACGACCTGACAGGGTTGTATAATATTCGCGCACGGGTTTTACTTGACGCGGGACCCGCGCATGGCTAATGTGAGCATGGTGTGAGTAGGTTCAGGATTTTTGGTAGAGGCGACGGCTCATGGTTCCTTTGGAACAGCGCTCGGGAAGAATCCTTCAAGCCATTATAGCCGAATACATATCGACCGGTGAGCCGGTCGGCTCACGCACACTTTCCCGGAAGAGCGATATCGCTCTTTCCGCCGCTTCCATCCGTAATGTCATGAGTGACCTCACGGAATGGGGTTACATCATGCAGCCTCACGTAAGCGCGGGAAGGATCCCCACAGATCGGGGATATCGCTTTTTCGTGGACACCCTCGTGGAACCGGGCAGCCCGGAAAAAGAAGACCGCGAGGCTATTGAATCGCTTATCAACTCGGCAGGTCTCGACATCAGGGACGTACTGCGGCGTTCGTGTGCGGCTCTGGCCGGTTTGTCCAAGCAGGCGGGCATTGTGGCTGCTGCTGCGGTGGAAGAGCAGACCTTTAAGACCATAGAGTTTATCAAGGTTTCGGAAGACCGAATCCTGGTAGTGCTCGTGTCGAGCAGCGGGTACATTCAGAGCAAGATCATTTTCGACGAAAGCAGCACCGATCAGGAAACCCTGGAGCGGTACAGCCGTATGCTGAACGACATGTTGAAGGATCTTGACCTGCGCCAGGCTCGCGAGCGCATCGAGCAGGAATTGAGACACGAGATGACGCAGGTGGATGCGATGCTCGCAAAAGTCCTGCGCCTGGGTCACGTGATTCTGTCACAGGACGATTCCAGAGACGTGTTCATTGAAGGCCAGTCCAACATCCTCGAAGAGCCGGAATTTGCACAGATCACTATTTTGAAATCGGTCCTGGCGACCTTTGAA
This sequence comes from uncultured delta proteobacterium, assembly GCA_963760985.1. Classification (GTDB taxonomy): domain Bacteria; phylum Desulfobacterota; class Desulfomonilia; order Desulfomonilales; family Desulfomonilaceae; genus JACRDG01. The sequence goes on from CAVXFM010000015.1 coordinate 451,721, forward strand.
GAAAAAAGCAACCTCCTGAAGATCCTCGACAAGACCATTGATGCCCAAGGAGTTCAGGTCTTTATCGGATCCGAGCACGGGGTCGATGAGATCGAATCCTGTTCCATCATTGCGTATCCCATCCGCACAAAGACAGTCCAACTCGGAAGCATCGCGGTGGTAGGGCCGAAACGCATGCACTACCAGAAGATGGTGAACCTCGTGGAGACCACCGCTCAAGTCATGACTCACTTGCTTTGGAAGGTGATTGAAAACCGGGTTTGATGCGCGCCTGACAGAAGAAGCTCATTTCGCACCAGATTTCCATCCCCACAGATTGAATTCCGGTCACTTCACCCGTGTAGTACATGGGTTGACACGAGTTTCGTCTCTTTGATTCCTCTTTGGTGTCAGGGGGCCCCGCTTCCTTGCGGGCCGATGCAAAGCTGTCTCATCACTTCGTTGAGGAGCCCCCCAGCCCTACGGTATTACTCGTGTGAAAGCGAATCGGTATGAGCTCTTCGCGTCGGACCCTGTCACGCGCCATCCAGGATGACCAGGTTGTCCGCGTGAACGGCTTCGTCGTTACGTTTGAAACCGAGTATCCAATCAATTTCCGCGGTCTGATGTCCCATGATCTTTTCTATCTCTTCGGAAGAATAGTTCACGAGGCCCACTGCCAGCCTTTTTCCCTCGGCATCGTTGATAGCAACTGCGGCCCCGTGCTCAAAGCCTCCTTGCACCGCGGTGACGCCGATAGGCAGGAGACTCCGGTTGCGCATCGTTATGGCTGCAGCCGCCCCGCTGTCGACTTCCAGCGTGCCCTCAGGACGGAGGTTGTATCGTATCCAGTGTTTGCGCGCAGAAATCCTTTCCTTGGCAGGGAGAAACAGCGTGCCGCACTCTTCCCCCTGGACCACGCACCGAACGATTCCCGGTGTCTTGCCTCGTGAGATAATCATGGGAATGCCCGAAACGCGTACGACCTGTGCGGCAGCCACTTTTGACGCCATGCCCCCGCGGCCGACCCCTGAGGAGGTGTCACCGGCCAATTTAAGGATGTCAGGAGTGATCTCCTCTACATACGGGATCAGACACGCGGACGGGTTCGCGCGCGGGTCGCAGTCCATGAATCCTTCCATGTCCGTGAGGGTCAACAGCAAATCCGCATCCGCCAGGGTGGCGACGAGAGCGGAAAGACTATCATTGTCACCGAATTTGATCTCCTCAACCACTACGGTGTCGTTTTCGTTGATAATGGGGACTACTCCCCACGAAAGCAGCGTGTTCATGGTATTGGCCGCATTGAGGTACCGTCTTCTGTGGGTCAGATCGTCCTTGGTGAGAAGCATTTGCCCGACCCGCATGCTGTGCCGACCGAAGGCCTCGTCGTACGCGGCCATGAGCCGGCTCTGCCCTACCGAGGCCGCTGCCTGCTTCTGAGGTATGGTCCGCGCGCCTCCCTTGATCCGCAAGCGCCTCACCCCCGCTGCCACCGCTCCGGACGAGACGATGATAAACTCCTTGCCGAGCTTGATGAGATGACACACATCCGAGACGATTCCCTCGATGGTCCGGCGGTCCAGGCCCTGTTCCGTGGTAACCACGCTCGAACCGAGCTTGAGCACGATGCGTCTCATCCCCGAAAAGAGCTCTTTTCTCGTATCATTGGGATTCATGGTCGTTGTTCATCTGCTTCAGTAGGCGTGCTGCGTCTCGCAGCAGGTCCTTGAGCCCGCTCCCGGTATTCGCAGAAATCTCGTGGACCTTCAGGCCCTTGGCCTCCAACAAAGGTCTCAGCTGTTGGGCGGCCTGCGGGTTTTCAGGGAGATCCATCTTGGTGATCACCGCGATCATCGGTCTGTGTACCAGGTGAGGACTGTATGAAGCCAGCTCTGACATAATGATGTCAAAGCGTTCTTCAGCGCTCGGGGTGAGCGTAGGGTCAGGGTCTATGAGGTGCAGCAGGATCCGCGTTCGTTCGATATGCCTGAGAAAGCGCATTCCCATGCCTGCGCCCTGATGAGCATCTTCCACCAGTCCCGGAATATCCGCCATGATAAGGTCGAATTCGGAAGTAATCCTTACCACTCCGAGAGCGGGTACTATGGTGGTGAACGGATAGGCAGCTACTTTGGGACGCGCGTTACTAACGCGGGAAATCAGTGTGGACTTACCGCTGTTCGGAAGTCCTACCAGTCCCACGTCCGCAATGAGCTTCAATTCAAGGCGAAGAAGCTTTTCTTCTCCCGGCTCTCCTTCCTGGAAATACCGAGGAGCGCGGTTCCGGGGCGTGGCAAATCGCGCGTTGCCTCTGCCTCCCCTGCCCCCTTTTACCACACACACTTTATCCAGGTGGTGATCGAGGTCCGCGACCAGTTCCCCTGTCGCATCGTCCCAGACTTGGGTTCCCGCTGGCACTTTCACGATCAGATCAGGGGCTGACCGGCCATGACAATTGCTGCCTCGCCCGTGACCGCCGTTCTTGGCGCGATAGAGCTGCTGATACTGGCAATCCAGAAGGGTGTTCGAAGAGGAATCCGCCTGAATGATGACCGAACCGCCCTCGCCGCCGTCACCTCCATCGGGTCCCCCCTTGGGCACGTACGCCTCCCGGCGGAAGCTGAGACATCCAGAGCCTCCGTGGCCGGAAACCACTCTTATGCGGACTTGATCTACGAATTTCAAGGTATTGCTACGAAGTCTGCCGGAGGAAAGAGACAAACGGCCGGGAGTTGTTCGTTAACCCACCGTAGATGAGGCTGCGCGGTGTATCCGTACGGCGCTGACGCCAATGGCGATCCTGTGCCGTACACCGACGCGGACGCGGTTTTCCGTCCAACCGCGCAACGGCTATCACGGTGCGAACAGTGGTTAGGGGACAGGAACAATTACGACTCGTTTTCTCGTTCGGTCTTTCCTCTCGTATTTAACCATTCCATCTATTTTCGCGAACAAGGTGTAATCACGTCCCATACCGACGTTTTCGCCGGGATGAATGGCCGTGCCCTTTTGCCGCACGAGGATACTGCCGGCCCGGACGATCTGCCCGCCAAAGCGCTTCACGCCCATTCTCTGACCGGGGCTGTCCCTGCCGTTGCGCGAGCTCCCTCCTGCTTTCTTGTGGGCCATGATGCACCTCCTGTACCGTAATGCTTAAGACATCTCAGGGTCGTATCAAGTTCGGCGAAGCGTGGGTCGCAGCCCACGAATCCGCGTAAAGATCGTCAACAAGTTCTTCCCAGGCCCGTTGCCACGGCAAGCCGTAAACCAGCCGGAAAGAACCGGTCCCTTTCCCGGGACGTCCCGACTTCCTCTTCGCGTGAAGCCCGAGACAGAATCAGAGCGCCTTGGAGGCGCTCTGAACACAGGTCTGAACGAACATCCATAGAACGCCTATGCAATGGCTCATCCCTGAATGTTCACGGTTCCGGTTACCCGAGCCGCTCAGCTATTCTCAGGCGTCGCGGCCTCGACCGTGGGTGTCTCCGGTTCAACAGGAGAATCACTCGGTAGGTCCTGGCCGGTCATGAAAGAATTGATCTTGAGCAGCGTGTACCATTGTCTGTGGCCCTGTTTCTTATGGTACCCCTGGCGACGTTTTTTCTTGAAGACCACGATCTTACGATCGCGTGCGGTCCTGACTATCGTGGCATTCACGCGAGCCCCCTCGATAAGGGGGGTCCCAAGATTCAATTCATCGCCGGTCGTCAGGGCAAGGACCTGATCGAGATTCACCTGGGTTCCAGGCTCTCCCACCAATTTCTCGACCTTGAGCTGATCGCCCGGCTCCACCCTGTATTGCTTTCCGCCGGTTTGGATTATGGCGTACATATGTCGGCCTCCTGAACGCAAAAAAGTTATTTAACCACTAGGACGAGGTCGTGTCAAGTCAATTTCGCGTGAGGTGCGCGGTCTGCCGCGAGTCCACACCGAGGGACACTTCCCGACCCCGCGGAAGTCTTTCCCACCATTTTCCGAAGCAGGGCAAGGCCTAAAAAACAGGTGCGTAACTCAATGCTTTCCCGAAAGGCGGCACGACAGCTTCGGTTCCGGCCACTTTCACCAAAGCCACTGCAAATTCGTACCAAGACCGTGGGGGCCACGCGGTCGATTTGAGATGAATGTGAGCGTCTTCGCATGGCGCGCTTGGCAGTATGACCCGGAATACGAAACAGGGTCCTAGTTGGACCCGCTTGCCACCACCTTCAGGCGGGGCTCGGTCCCTTTTCTCAGATGGGCTCCATGGAGGGTCATGAGAAAATCAGCAATCAAGTAGTCAGGGAGCACCTTGTCTGCCGGGCTTTTCATCAAAGCCGCCCTGGGCATGGAAGGATTCATACAATTCGTGAGCGTCTGCACGATGGCCATGCCGCCGGATTTGCGCAAGAAGGCCAAGCCTTCGGCCCCATCACTGCCCGCACCGGACATGAGCACTCCGACGGCTCGACGTCCGGTTACCGCTGCCATGGTCCTGAACATCGAGTCCATCGCGGAATTCATGCGGCCTGCATTGCCGGTTGCGCGCAGGGCAAAGCGCAACCGACCGTTCATGTCCTGAGTCAGCACCGCGGCGTCCTGACTTGAGCAGACATAGCACGTCCCCTTTTCAAGAGAACCCACCTGTCCCACATTCTTTACCGGTACCGCACTGTGAGCCCCGAGATACGCGACGAACGGCTCTATGAACCGAGAAGCCACCCGTATTACCGCGATGACCACATCCTGGAAATCCGCGCGCAGGTTCGGGATGACTTGCAGGAGGGAATAATAACCGCCGGACCCGGCCCCAATTCCGATGATTCGCGTTGCAGCGCCAGGGTTCCCGCGCACCCCTCTCACGAGAAAAGGATTGGCCGCGGGTTTCTTTCTGTACCGGGCTCGACCGATTCCGATCGAGGCTGCGCGCTTCACCCGGGTCACGATATCTTTCGCCTGCTCTTCCAGGCTCTCTGTTTCTCTGCGAGACGGCTTCGCGATCACGTCTAGGGCACCGAAGCGCAACGCGTCGAACGTCGCCTTGGTACCTTCCCAGGTGAGAGCGCTCACCATGACGGTGGGAACGGGAAACCGTACCATAATATGTTTGAGCGCGGTGAGGCCGTCCATCCTGGGCATTTCCACGTCCAAGGTCACCACGTCGGGTTTCAGCTTCTCCACCAGTTCCAGAGCCTCAACTCCGTCCTTGGCGCGTCCTACCACTTCCAGCCTGTCGTCAGCATTAAGAATTTTTGTGATCTGAATCCCCATGAGGACAGAATCGTCCACCACGAGGACCCTGATCTTTGCACCGTTGTTGTGGCCAGGCATATAGCACTCCAAGGGGACACTTTCCGACGTAGCATAGCGACTCGACTGCCAGCATTGACAAGCATTTTACCGCTCGCTGTATGGTGATTCTGGGAGGAACAAACTCCTTGCAGCGCAGGGTCCCCTCTCCCACCACCCCCGGGTTTCCAGGTCCGGCGCGTAATATTCCAACATTAACAAACCTCGAAACATAAAGTCAAGATAAGGAATGCATTAACCACTCTGTGAGTGGCGTTTTTCCTACAAGATCTATGGGTTCACTTACAAAACAACCAAGTAATTTAGTCACCGCACATGAGGCAGATACACACAAAATGCTGTGCAGCCACACAGAATAGCAGGAATGTCACGTCGATTTTGCAGCTCCTGATCCTGCGTGAATAGAATCTGGATAAATTCGGTACACCTCAATGTTGCGGTCGATACCTTTGACGCGGATGGTATCCGGGCCCTCGCAGGCAATCTTGTCCCTCACCAGGGCCCTGGTTCGCGCGGTCATCATAATGCCCCCTGCCGGCGCACGCGACTGAAGCCGCGCCGCGATGTTGACAGCAGATCCGACCACTGTGTATTCCACGCGACGTCCTGATCCCAGATCGCCTACAATCACTACGCCCGTGTTAATACCTATCCTGATGTGTATGCCTTGCTTGAGTTCGCTTATGCCTGACTGCGCCCACTCCTGATTAAGTTCACTCATCTCTCGTTGCATGTCAATAGCGGCTCTTACTGCGGATTCCGCGTGATTATCCAGGGGCACGGGGTCGCCGAAAAAAGCCAGCAGACCGTCCCCGAGGAATTTGTCGATGGTGCCGTGGTGATCGAACACCGTTCGACTCATGCGCTGGAAGAAATCGTTGAGAAATCGATGCACATAGTCCACGCCTACTGTTTCCGAAATCGTGGAAAAACCCTGAATATCGACGAAAACGACCGTAAGCTCCATCCTCTTGACAGAAATGTCCAGGCCCTCCCGGCTCTCAAGTATCCGGTCCAAGACTTCTGGCGCGAGATAGCGGACCATGACTCGGGAGACGCGCGCAGCCTGCCGCTCGATGGTGACGCCTCGGATTCCGAGTGACACGAACGCAGCGGGCAAGAAGAAGAGGAAGAATTCCATTACAGGAACATGGTACAAAAACGCGACAAAGCTCACCAGAGTAGCCACACACACCACCCCACAGATCGCTACCCCGACGATTGCTCCCATCTTCCAGCGCCATCCTGCCGCGACAAAGGAGAAGAGAATGGTGATGATTACCCCAGGGATTACCACCCACGGAAATGCAGGCACGGAATAGATGAAGCTCTTGGTCAATATGGTGTTTATCGCGTGGGAATGGATCCGGCTCAGAGGGGTGTCTACGGACCCGGGGGTCACGCCGATATCGGTGGTCCCGGTCCCTGTGACCGCCACAATGACTATTTTGTCTTTGTATCGTGAGAGTCTCGAGTTGTCCGGTTCCTCGCTCAGCACATCAATGGCGGAAAAATGCGAAAAACTGCTCCACACATCACCCCAGCGGATCAGCATCTGGCTCTGGGCATCCACCGGAATTGACGTGACTTGACCAGCCCGGTGAATATCGATAGTACCCGTGTGTGGAGAGAGTAATCTGCTTTGGCGTGAGATTCCAGTATGCTGCCACTGCGGCAAGGGTGAGGCTCGGGATACACCTATCCTCGAGGGCTACGAACAATCGAATCCGTCGGTGGACGCCGTCCTTGTCCTGGGCACCCTTGATGTGCCCTATCTCTTGGGAGAGTTTGATGATGTCAGGAAGCGGAAGGTACTTGTTCTCCACGCTTTTCACTTTCCACAGTGCGTATTCTGAGGGAATGGTAAGATCCCATGCCCGGTCGTAGAGTTCATCCCCGCGGGTGGGGGGATTGTCCGTGATGAGTCGCGACGTGTAGTCTTGCGTAAGAGAGACCGCAGTGGCCGATACCACGTTCCCTGCGTCCCGTATTGCATCGAAAAAGGCTTGGTTCCCTTTGGCGCTTCGTCCTGAACTGGAATAGAGTATATCGAACGCGACGACTTTCGCGCCCAGTTGTGTGAGCCGACGCACGATGCGTGCGCTCACTGCGCGATCCCACGGCCACTGGCCTATTTTGGTGATCGCAGAGTCATCCACGTCCAGATGCACGATCACCGGAGCCCGATCAGGCGGGCCTTTTGCCGCGAGTTGCCAGTCATAGATTTTGAAATTAAACGTGTCGCAAAGATGGGGAAACCGGATGAGCAGAGCGGCCGCGAGCACGCACCAAAAGAGGGAAACGAAAATACCTCCGCGAGATGTTTTCTTTTTCATTGCCCTCCCCGGGCATCCTGCGTGTGTGCGTGCGCGGGACGCAACTATAGCGACAAGCCGCGCAATCTGTCAAGAAAGCTTCCGACAACCGTTTGGCGGTACGGTGTGTTCAAACCGCGTCAGCACATCACAGAGGCATGGGCCTAAAAGGCAAAGGACATTCCCCTTTGCATCTTCGCGTTTCATTACTTGTTTCTCTGGGTGAACGCGTCTTTGCGGACAGACCTTGAATGGTTCTGGCCCATCGTGCTAGGCTTTCAGGAGGACCCCGGGTGCCGCGAGAAATACGTTGTAGGGGCTCGTCTCATAGAGAAAACCTCATCGTTCAGCGCGACCCTTTGCTGGACGTGGAAGATCAGACCACCAAGTCACTAAGACACGAAGAAGTCAAAAAGCTATCCTGTCTTTTCTTTGTATCTTTGTGCCTTGGTGGTTCATTCCCTCTCAATTGCGGTGAACTCCCATGACCTGGAGGGTCACAACGAACCATGAAAATGCCACCCTGCCCAGCGACCAGCGGGAGCTGGCAAGTTCTTGAAGTTCTTGGGGATGGGGGTTCGGGAGAAGGCCCTTCTTTCAAGAAGGGCCTTCCCCCGAAAATACATTTTCTTAGGAACCGTTACGAGAAAACGATCGGTACACAATGAGGCCTCAGCAAGGCGCTGATTTGTCGACAGGCTTCAAGAGGAGAGGGTCGATGCCGTGCAGAAAACGGCAAGCTTTAGAGAACGGGACAAATTCCGGTGAGGACAAGGCCGCGGTTTCTCCGCGAAGTCCCAAACCCGCGAACGGCTTCGAATGGAAGACACGTACAAGGATCCTGGGATTACCGCTCATTTGCATTGCATTTGGCGCAGACGAAAAAGGTCGGCCCCGCGTCGCACGAGGATGTATCGCTCTGGGGCAGTTTGCCGTCGGCATAGTGGTAATTGCGCAATTCGGGCTCGGATTGATTTCTCTGGGACAGGTGGCCGTGGGGGTTGCTGCTGGAGGTCAACTGGCCATCGGGTTGCTGACCGGGATGGGACAGGTGTGTGTGGGGGCGTTTGCAGTCGGCCAGGTGGTGGTAGGCGTGTACGGCCGAGGCCAAATAGGTTGGGCGAGCTATTTGTGGACCCCTGCCCGGACGGACATGGAGGCAGTGGCCATGTTCGAAACCATTGATTGGCTCGTGAAACAAGACATGGCTACTATCTGGGCTAATGTACGTTTTGAGGTGCTGATGGGCCTCAAGTCGATTGCCGCGCTTTTTCGCTGATCCAGACCTGTGTGCCGATCTTCCCATGCCGGGTGTTGCCCCAGGGAACTGACGGAACACGGTAGAAGAAAGATACTCATAGTCGTCTATGCGGGGTGCCGATAGGTTTCTCCGTGTGATTCTTCCTTGGTATGAGGGAGCCCGTTGCACCGCAAGCGACGCAAAGCCGTCGGATCTTCCTTCAGGGCCCCTCGCCGTCCTGCACCCGCACGAGCCATTCGGTGAGGCTCTTGGCCCCTGCTTCAGGTTGATTGATCTCCTGCGAAGCGGTTGCGGATGCGTTCCACGTCTCTGGCAGTGATGCCGGGAATTGCCGCGATGTCCCGATCTTCTGCTGCAAGCAGTTTCTTGAGACTGCCGAAGGCTTTGAGCAGGGCCGTGCGTTTCGTAGGCCCTATGCCGGGCACGTCGTCGAGTTCGGACCGCAATACTGCCTTCGCGCGACGGTTTGTGTGGAAGGTATGCGCGAATCGGTGCGCCTCGTCGCGCACCCGCATGAGGAGCATGAGCCCGGAATCGCCTCTGGGGAAGATTACCGGATTCTTTCGGTTGAGCAAATAAAAGCGTTCTTCGTCCCCCTCTTCGCGAGCCTTGGCAATGCCTACCAGCGCGGGCATTCGATCGGGAGCCAGTGGTTTGAGCGCCTCGGCCGCAGCGTTCAACTGCGACTTGCCCCCATCGATGAGCAGCAGATCCGGCAGCGGCTCCTCATCCGCATGGCCGATCCTGCGGGAGACTGTCTGTAAAATCATGCCAGGGTCGTCCTGATCGGGGAACCCTTCCATTTTGTATGCCCGGTACAGCGTCTTGTCCGGTCTGCCTTCTTTGAAGCATACTTTCACTCCCACCGGTTCGGATCCCGCGATGTTCGAAATGTCGTACCCCTCGATGAGCCTGGGAGGCTTGGGCAAGTGGAGTTTGGCAGCGACACGGTCAAGGGCTTTGTCCACGGTGTCTCGGGTACTTTTCCCGGAGCAGCGCGTCGTGCGCGTTTTTCAAGGCCAACTGCATCAGGCGAGTGCCCTCCCCGCGCACAGGGACCCTCACGATCACCCGATTACCCCGCAACTCGGAGAGCCACCCCTCAATGAGTTCCGGTTGTTCGATGGGCTTGGATATGAGCACCTCTTTGGGAACGTACGCGGCTGAGGTGTAATACTGCTTCACACAGGACGCGAGGATCTCTTCTTCCTCGAGTGCGGGATTACGAAACAGAAACGAATCCCCTGAGAGAAGATTGCCTTTGCGGAATGACAGCACTTCTACCGCGTAAAGGCTGTTTTCTCCTGCGACAATCGCGATCACGTCCTGATCTTTGAGATGGAAGAACGAGACGTGCTGGGCTTCCAGGGTGCGTTCCACTGAAGCGAGACGGTCACGGATGCGTGCGGCTTCCTCGAAACGGAGTTCCTCCGCTGCTTTTTGCATTTCAGTGACAAGGCTTTTCTTGAGTTCTTCGCTTCTTCCCAGGAGCAAGAGCACGACCCCCTCCACCATGGTCGCATACTCTCGGGGGTCGACCTTCCCTGAACACGGACATACGCACCTGCCCATCTGGCAATTGAGACACGGCCGTTTGCACGCGGCCATGTGCCGTTCCGTGCACTGTCTCAGGGGAAAGAGCTTGAGTATGAACTTCAGGGTGATGCGCGCGTCCCGCGCGGACGCATACGGGCCGAAATACCGTTCGTGATCCGGCGTGATCCTTTGTGTTCTCACCAGGGTCAAGCGGGGAAAAGGGTGCGATATGTTCAGTCTGAGCGAGAAAAAGGATTTGTCATCGCGAAGGTCCACATTGTACGTGGGCTTGTGCTGCTTGATAAGATTGTTTTCAAGAATGAGCGCTTCTTTTTCCGTCTCAGTGAGGATGGTGCGAATGGTTTCGACCCGTTCCATGAGGTACCGGACACTCGGACGCTCGTCTCCTCCCTTGACAAAGTAGTTCCTCACTCGGTTGCGCAAGTTTCCGGCTTTGCCCACATACAGGATCTTGCCCTTGCGATCCGCCATGAGGTACACGCCTGGGCTCGTGGGTAGGGTTTTGAGGAATTCTTCCGTAACGGGCATATTTCTTTTGATCGCGCGGTCCCTGCGTACAGCTCGCGCGCGATTCTCATCTCATGTATTTTTCGCGGCTTTCTTGGCACACCTCGGAAAAAGGACGCGGCCGAGCGAAGAACATTCCTTGATCATGAGGGTCCAGTTCTGTTAATAGTTATTATTTATCGTCGTGTCCCTTGTCAACAATGCGCGTGCATGGGACACAGGAGGATGTCTGGATGAGAAAGAATGACGACCGTAAACTGGCCGAACAAACATTCCTCAATGACCGGGGCAGAATCACGAACAAGGAAATCGCCAAGAAGCTCCAGGTGCATCCCGCCACCGTAGCCCGATGGAAGAAACTTGACGAATGGGACATCAAGTTGCTCCAGTCGGTTGCCGGGGTTGAGGAGAGCCGAGAGTTCGCGGACGACGATTTCTTCGCGGTGGATCTGCGCCATATAAGCCTGCTCAACGAACGAATCGACGCGTACTTGCAGAGAAAGGACCTGCTGCCGTCGGAAATTCGCGAACTGGCCGAGGCTAAATTTCGCCTCATCACCTGCACGAGTATTATCAGCGATCAGACGAGGTATCCGATGGTAGATGCCTTTGACGAACAAGAAGAGGATTTTGATTAACCACCTTCCAGAGGAGCAGCCATGTTAGAAATGAGATTTCACGGTAGAGGCGGGCAGGGAGCAGTGACATCGGCGGAGCTTGTTGCTCGGGCCGCCATCGCGAGCGGCAAATGGGCCACTGCGTTCCCCAGCTTCGGACCGGAACGGAGAGGCGCGCCGGTGGTGGCTTTCGCCAGGATGGACGACAGTCCGATAAGGCTCCGATCCAAGATTTACAATCCGGACGCGGTAATCGTTCTTGATCCGTCGCTTTTGGACATTGCGAACCCTACCGAGGGCTTGCGCGAGAACGGCGTGCTGATCATTAATTCGAGCCATGATGCCGCGACTCTCAAGAAGCGCCTGTCGTACTCGGGACGCATCGCGCTTGTCGACGCGAGCCGCATTGCCAAGGAAGTGCTCGGCCTCCCCATCACCAACACCACCATGGTGGGCGCTCTGGTAAAAGCCACCGGTCTGCTTACCATTGACGCGCTGACAGAGCCGTTCAAAGAGCGTTTCGGGAAGATTGCGCCACGCAATATCGAAGCCATGCAGCGGGCCTTTAGTGAGACCACCGTTACCGATTAGATCGTCGTCCGCGGCATTTGCTTGGACCGCCGCTCAATCGCAACCCTTTCTCAAATGGGAGGAGATGTCGTGACCAAACCCATGGACAAGATTTCTTGGCAAGAGGTGGAACCGGGCGGAGTCATCACCGAACCGGGCAACGCCTCATGCTATCACACAGGTACCTGGCGTTCCCAGAGACCGTCATATCATGAAGAAAAGTGCATTCGCTGCCAGCGATGCTTCATCATGTGCCCTGACGCGGCCATTTCCCCGGATTTCGAAGCCAATTGCATGAAGTGGAACTTTGACTACTGCAAGGGATGCGGGATCTGTGCGTATGAATGCCCCGTCGACGCTATTGAGATGGGAGAGGAGGGCGAGTAATGGCAGGCAAAGTGGGAATCGAGGTATCCATAGCTTGTGCGGAGGCGGTTGGTCTATGCGATTGCGACGTGGTGGCCGCATACCCCATCACCCCCCAGACCCACGTGGTGGAACACCTTTCCGAACTGGTAGCCAGTGGCCACCTTGATGCGGAATTTGTTCCGGTGGAATCCGAGCACTCAGCAATGAGCGTGTGTTGCGGTTCTGTGGCGGCAGGAGCCCGGACCTTTACCGCGACCGCGTCCCAGGGCCTGGCGCTCATGGCCGAGATCGTATTCATTGCAAGTTCCATGAGATTGCCCGTGGTCATGTTCCTGGCCAATCGTGCATTGAGCGCTCCTCTGAGCATCTGGAACGACCATTCGGACACCATGATGGTGAGAGATGCCGGATGGATTCAGGTCTTTTGCGAAAACGGGCAGGAAGCGTACGACGCGATATTCCACGCGTTCAAAGTCGGCGAAGACCCGCAAGTGTCCTTGCCCGTCATGATCAACGTGGACGGTTTCACCCTCACCCACGTGATCGAGCCCATCGAGTTCTGGACCAAAGACATGGTCAAGCAGTACCTTCCCCAGTTCAAGCCGCTGAGCCGCTTGTATCCGGATAAGCCTATAAGCATGGGCGCGTTCGGCATGCCCGAAATCTTCGCAGAGCAGAAGATGGCTCACACGATGGCCCTGGAGAACTCCCGCCCCATCATAGAAAAGGGCTGGGCAGACCTGGCGGAACTCACTGGTAGGAAATACTCCGCGGTGGAAGAGTATCGCACCGAAGACGCGGATACGCTCATTTTCGGAATGGGCACCATCTGCGAGACCGCTTCACTCGCGGTAGACAGCTTGAGGGAGAAGGGAAAGAAAGTGGGCCTGGTAAAACTCCGGCTCTGGAGACCGCTGCCCATCGAAGACCTGAAACGGGCCCTTGGCAAGGCAAAGGACGTGGTCGTACTCGATCGTTCGCTTTCGATTGGTGCGGCAAACGCTCCGGTCACGGAAGAGCTTCGCTCACTGATGTACCACGAGACGCAAAGGCCGAACATCCACTGCATGGTAGCCGGGTTAGGCGGCCGAGACGTGACGCCGGACGACGTGTGCGCCATGGTCGATATGGCTCTTGCCGATTCCAAGAATGAATACCACATCTACGGCGTCCGTGGCTAACCGGCGCAGATCAACGGAGAGATTCCATGGCTGAAGAAGCGAGTGCGAAGAAAAAGGTTTTGAAGGCGCTCAAGAACTTTCCTTCGGAAGAGCATATCAACTCCGGTCACCGGGCTTGCCAGGGATGTGCGGAAGTATTGGCTGTGCGTCACGTACTCAAGGCGATTGGACCGGACATGATCCTGGCTATGGCCACCGGGTGTATGGAAATCATTTCGTCACCGTATCCCCTGACCTCGTGGAACGTTCCTTGGATCCATGTGGCCTTTGAGAACGCGGCAGCGGTGGCATCAGGAGTGGAATCCGGTCTCAAGGCACTCCGACGCAAGGGCAGAGTGCCTGACAAGGACGTCACCATCGTAGCGATGGGCGGTGACGGCGGAACCACGGACATCGGATTTCAGGCCCTTTCCGGCATGATGGAGCGCGGGCAAAAGGTCATCTATGTATGCGTGGACAACGAGGCGTACATGAACACCGGAATCCAGCGGTCCTCATCCACGCCTTTCGGTGCGACCACGACCACGTCACCGGCAGGCAAGGTTCATCCCTCAGGCCAGACCACCTGGAAAAAGGACATGACAGCGATTGCGGCCGCGCACGGCATTCCGTATACCGCGACCGCATGCCCGAGCTACTACACGGATTTGGCCAAGAAGATCCAAAAGGCCAAAGAGGTCAATGGACCGGCATACATCCACATTCTTTCGGTCTGCCCCACGGGTTGGCGCATCCCCCCGCAAAAGGCCATCGAATACGGCCAGTTGGCCGTGGACTCGGGAGTCTTCCCGCTGTACGAAGTGGAAAACGGGGTATGGAAGCTCAGCAGAAAACCCAAGCAACTCAAACCGGTGGCCGAATACTTCAAGGGCCAGGGAAGATATCGCCACCTGGACGAACAACTCACCGCGTACATTCAACAACGCGTAACCGAAAAGTGGGAACGTCTCGTCAAGCTCTGCGAAGCTACCGCGGAGAAGTAAGGACTACCCAAGGCGCGATGTGGCAGGAACCTCCTGAAAGGGGCTCCTGCCTTACCCCCTCAAGATCTCCCGGACGATTGCAATAACCTCTTCCCCCTCACAAGGCCCGTCTCTCCGGGGGCCGGCGGAATTGTCGGCAAAACCACATGAGATACGGACCGCCAGGTGTTGACATGGACGATTCTGCGCACCGTGAATCCCACGGCCCCCCATCCAATTCGCATCGCTATGTGAAACCGTTAATCGGAGCCATCGTGCTTGTGATTCTCGTGGCAGGCCTGTGGTTCTTGCCGGTAAAACAGTACCCTGGTACTCATATTGGAATGGACTCGGTCTCTTGGCGCGTGGGGACCTGTGTTTGTCGCGGTGTTCTACGTGGTCGCGGCAGTGTTTTTCCTTCCCGGATCGGTGCTCACCTTGGGTGCAGGATTTCTTTTCGGTGTGCCTATGGGTTTGCTGAGCGCATGGGTAGGTGCCACTGTCGGCGCGTGTGCCGCGTTTCTGGTGGGCCGAACGGTGGCTCGCGAGTGGATTGCCCGGAAGGTGGCCCAGGACCCGAGGTTCGCCGCGGTAGATGAGGCTGTGGGCAGAGAAGGGTTTAAGATCGTATTCCTGCTCAGATTGAGTCCGGTGTTTCCCTTCAATGTGCTCAACTATGCATTGGGCTTGACAAAGGTCTCTTTCAAGCACTACGCTCTCGCGTCCGCGATCGGTATGCTGCCCGGCGGGCTCATGTACACGTACTTCGGATCGGCCGCGCGCTCTCTGGCTGATGTGGCAGCCGGCAAAGTCGAAGGAGGGGTGGCTGGACAGGTTTTCTTTTGGGTGGGCTTGGCCGCGACCGTTCTGGTCACCATATTTGTTACGCGGCTTGCCCGACAAAGCCTTGAGTCAGCCCAACGACCTGCCGCGCCTCCTGAGTCATCCCACGGCAGTTGAACCGGTCCGGTCCGAGATCTTTATGAAAGAGGAACGCACAGATGCCTGAAATTTCTGTTCAAGGATCTCAATTGGCCTTTGAAGCCAAACCCGCGATTTTTGATCCGTCGTCGCTTGCAGTGGTGTTTCTTCATGGCACCGGTGGCGATCAGAACGACTGGAGATACCAACTGGACGGCCTGTCAGACCGTTTCACCGTCATATCCCTGTCATTGCCCGGTCATGGCGACTCGGAAGGGCCGACAGAATGCACTGTCCCCGGGTTTTCTCAGCGCGTCTCGGAGTTCGTGGAGACGCGGGGATTGCAAAAAGTGATACTGGTCGGTTGTTCCCTGGGGAGCGCCATCACCCTGTGGCTTGCCATAGCTCGCAAGCCTTGGCTCGCGGGAATAGGGCTGGTGGGGTCTGGTGGCAGGTTGAGAGTGCACCCTGCGCTTCTGGATGGAGTCCTCCAGAACAAGGACCAGTCCTTGGCTATGCTCGCTGAGTACGCGCTCGGCCAGAACCCGGACAATAATCTTCGCAGCGCGATCATGGAGCAGTTCCGCAAGACCTCGGCCCAATTGATCCACGACGATTTGGCCGCGTGCAACGCATTTGACGTCATGGATCGGCTGGGTGAGATCTCCGTGCCTGTGGTCATCATTGCCGGGGAAGAGGACAAGCTCACTCCGGTGAAGTATTCCCGATTCCTTCATGACGGAATTACCGGGTCGCGGCTGTGCCTGATTCCTGGCGCGGGGCATCTGGTGATGATGGAGAAACCGAATGAGTTCAACCGCGCTTTGGCTGAATTCGTTGCGGAAGTGATGACCTGATCTTGGTTTTTCCCGACAGCCTACGCAACCAGCGGAGCAAATACGGTAACGCCCGCCTGGGACAGGTCTCAGCTCCGTAGCGACTGTGCCGACCATCGGGCATCGCATCGTTCGGGTTTTCTTATCGACCGATGCGGTTCGCCCGTCTCACCGCATCCTACCCAAATTCGTAACCGTAATTACGCCACGGTGAACTAAGACACTACCGCGGAAGCGCAGGCACAAAAAAAGGCAACGCACAGATGCGTTACCCTATGAAGATTGGTGCCGAAGAGGAGACTCGAACTCCTACAGGCTTACGCCCACCAGACCCTGAACCTGGCGCGTCTACCAGTTCCGCCACTTCGGCGCCGATCAACTTTTGGAGTATCGCGTCAACCGTCGCAAGAGTCAAGGGAGAAAATGCAACGAGACACCACCCGCGCTCCGTTCCCCTGAGCAGGGCGGCACGTCATGTCTTCACCGCGAAATAGTCCCTATTCTGCCCATGCTTTGTGCAAACGTGACCTGACAATCGAGCAAGTCCGCCTCGCTAAAGACCTCCAACGTGAGAACCCCCTGGAACTGCTCGGACAGCAGAGCCACCACGGGATCCAGTCGGGACGGACTCACGAGAGAGAGCCCTTTGTGGTCTCGCGTGCCGACTCCATGCAGATGAACCACTCTCGTGCGGTCAAGCCACGCGCCCAGGCAAGGCACAGGGTCCAGGTGTTGCTTCCACAAATGGCCTACATCCACGCAGCAGGACACAGGTATGTGCGCAAGCAGGCGATCGAGCATCTCAGGGGACTGATCGTCGAGATTTTCTACACATAACCTGTCCAGCCCACCCGCTTCCCTTGCGAGACACTCCAATGACTTGACGGAGTTCTCGACCCAGCGATCCATCGCGGGCGTGTTGGCTGCCGCTGTTCCGTCCAAATGCACGATGAAGCCGTGAGGTTCCAGCTCTCCGGTGCAACCCACGACGCGTACGGCAGCATCCAGGAGCGGCCTTTCGTCCGCCAACCTCAGGTCAAGGGGCAAGTGAACCGTATAGGTCAGGTCAAGAGCGGCCGCGATGCCGCACAGTTCTTTCACCAGGGCTTTATCAGGGTAATTGTCACCGCACGCGGGGCTCTCGAAGATGACCAACTCGATGTCATCCACCGTGCCGGCCAGCCTGCGCACGTTTTCCCCCATGTCCGCGGGGTAGATATACGAGGTCGTGCCCAATCGCATGCGTGTCCTCACTTCAAAATGGCGATCACCAGAAACAGCGCCTCAGAGAGTTCGCAGATGGCGCCGATCACATCCCCGTTGATGGATCCGAGCCGGGATTCCGCGAATTTCCTGAACCAGAGCGCTCCTGCACACGCGACGGCTGCTGCAACGATTCCCGACAATCCCGCGAAAATCGTGGGCCCTATGCCAAGAAGCGCGGTCAACTTCACAGTTTCTCGTCAAGGCCTGAGAGAAAACCCGCGGCCATGCCACCGGTCGTATGCACGGCCCCGTAGCAGACCAGGGTCATGGCTGACCGGCCCAGTGCGGGCGCCAGGAAGAGCGGCAAAATTCGCGCGTCAGCCCCTGCTACTGCCGAGATCTTCACTGCGAGGAGGAGAATCAGCCCCAATGCGCCGAACGTCCCCAGGCGAGAATCCTTGAGTATCTCCCGTCTGCGCTCCGGTGAAGTCGCCACAGGCAGGGCGTCCCAGCAATCAGTCCACCCGTCGAGGTGCAGGCCGCCCGTAAGAAAGACCCACACGCCGACCACCAGCACTGCGGACAATCCCGCAGGCGCATGGGCTGCCAGCAGCCAGTGAGCGGCAACCAGAATACCTCCCATCATCATCCCTACTATAGGAAAAGCCCACGCGGATTTGCCCACTTCGTCGAGATTCGGAGCAGGTTCCAATGGAACTCTGAAGATGGTCAGGAATGACAGCGCTATCTGGAGAGGTCTGGGCATCCGTAAACTGATACCATCGTGTGCCCGGGAATGCAACCGGTGGTTTCCCGGCTCAGGTGCGCACAAAGGGGCGAAGCGCTATTCGGGCATGGCCCCGTGTCACGCGCGGCCTTTCCGGATCACGGGTGGTCACGTCACGTGGGAGTGAGGAGGCAGGCGGAGCTGCCGCCGCCACGACCGACTTTTGTGGCCGTGATGGCGGCAATCGGATTTCAGCATGCAGCAGGAAGGGCTTCTGCATACCCCTGGCAGAACTCGGATTGGGCAAAGGTACTGCAAGACGAGCGTGAAGCGAGCAGTTCCCTCACGCGGCAATGGCCTTCAAAGGAGGCCCAGTCCAGCGCCGTATTCCCATTTTCGTCGGGTACCTCCGCGTGTGCAGCGTGATACAACAAGCAGGCAACCACATCCGCGTGACCCTGAAGGGCAGCCCAGGTGAGGGCTGTTTTTCCCCTTACGTCAACCGCGTCGACTTCGGCTGCGTTTTCCAGCAACAGATTCACGAGGCCAGCGTGTCCCCAGAAGGCCGCTTCCATGAGCGGTGTCATGCCATAGATATTCTTGGTATTAATTTCGGAACCGGCTTTCAGAAGGAGCTTGACCACATCCAGGTGACCGTGCACACACGCGCGAAGCAGGGCGCTCGCTCCCTCGTGGTCTGTCGCGTTTACGTCAGCCCCCCTGAACAGCAGAAGTCGGACGGTCTCCCATTGCCCCGAGAATGAGGCCTCCATAAGCGCTGTGCTCCCATCCTCATCCCGAACGTCCACATCCAATGCACCATTGAGGAGTTCTTCGATTTCTCGAAGATTTCCCGCATCCGCTTCATGCAACAATTTCTCGGCCAGCATGAGTCTACCTCCTGATCCGTCCCGACAGTAATGGTGCCAGTCCAAGCTTGAGCCTGTTCTGGCCGCGAAACACCGTGAGACCGGAACGCCCTGGAGAAGGAGGTACACAGGGACAGTGGGAGTTCGCGTCGGCCCCACCACCGGGCGAAGCCGGTCTGAACGGTGTTGATGCAGGGGCATTGGACGAAATGCCCCTGCTGTTGATGCGCCCGGGCCAAGCATGGGGGGGATAATGCTGCCTGGCATCCTTGAGGCGCAGCGACATCGTTTATGTTCTTCAAATCCGCAGTTCGCTTGGTGTTATGCAATCAGCGTGCCATAGATGAGTTCAAAAACAACTTCGCGTAACATGCCGTTATCCTTGCTTGTTAAAGAATAGCCGGGACGGTTCACACCAAACCACCACGGCCCAATTCGATGCCATGTGCGCAAAAAACACGCACCACGATCATGCGGTCGCTAAATATCAGCAAGTTAGGGCTGAAGTGAATGTGAAGATTCCACACACCCCAGGGAATTCTTGCGGCAGAACCACGCATCGTGAGTTACAAGGATGTACGAGCCATTGTTGGGGGCGTGTTCGGCTGGTACGAACGGGCAGCCGTCATGTTTCCGGAGCGCAGTGAGGGGCTCCGTTCGTATTGGACAAGGCATGGGGTAGACGAAGCTCTACTGAACTTCGCGGAAAATTGTCGCGTTGGAACACTCTCCTTTACCTGGGTTTCTGCTATTAGGGTGTGTCATAATGCAACTTTTTGGTTCGGCTACTCGCGCCATACTTCGTTAGTACCAGTTGAAAAGAGACCGTCAGGCCAGAGCTTTTCGCACCGGCTTTCCTGCCTATTTCGTGTACCTTTGCCACGCGCGACAAGCCTATGCGGTCCCTTGCTGGCACTGTGGTTCATTCATCGTGATGACAGGTCGTTATCCACAAAATTCTCGCGTGACGCACAGCGAATTCTTTTGACTTAAGTATTCCCTGGGTTGATACTCTCCATATTCATTGTGATGAGTTTTCACTGATGCGCTTGCGGCTCCGGATATCCCCGTTTTCGTCACGGGGCGGTGGGTGCTTGCTTTCTAAGTTAGTGTTTCCAGAGGGGGGCGGTTTGGGGGTCGTGATTCGGTATGGATTGCGTTGCCGGTTTCTCCTCTTGTTGATCGTCTCCTTTTGGCTCACTTGCCTTCCCCAGGACATTGCCCACGCTCAGGCTTTCGGTGCGCCGTTTGGATGGGAATCGCCGTGGCTTGCAGGCGTGAGGGTTGTTCCCCGCGCGCAAGTGGGGTTCCAGCAAATTGGGCTTAACTTCGACATGCCCGTTTTCGTCCCCAACACGCTGGCTCTGCCCGTAGAAAACCTCAGTTTGCAGCTCAAAGACGCGAACGTGTGGGTGGGCGGTTTGGCGCTCACTGGATACTTTCCTTCGGGTCTGTCCCTGAATGTCAAGGGGCAGGCCAATGCCAAGCGAAGGGCAAAGGTCTTCACCCCTGAAGATTCGCAAGGCCAGACTCTCGGTGTATGGTGGGATGGGAATCGGCTCCAGTGGTGGACCATTGACGCAAACGTCGGTTACCCTGTGAGAAACGACTGGTCCGTTGTAGCGGGACTGAGAAGAGAGCAACTCTCGGTGGGGCTCGTCAACCCTCGGTTTGTTGGCGGCGTGCCCATAAACTTCTATAGCGACGACATCGACATCTTTGGCGAGGAGATTCAGCGTCTCACCTACGTCGGAGATGTCAGCTCAAAGCTGTGGATACCGTACGTGGGGTTGAGACTGGATGGTCCACAGTACCCGGGCTTGCCTGCTTTGGAGCCCGTTTGTCGAAGCGGACGTGCAAATCCCCACAGCGGTGCTTACCCATTTCTTCGCTCAGATTTTCTTCTTTCCTTTCGATTCCGGGACGGACGATCACAACTTCGGCATTGGATATAAGGTGCTGCAGGTCGCGTCGTTCTTGGAAGCTGACATGGAATACAACACGAGCCTGAATTCCTCCCTGTCTCTCAGCGTATGGGGCACGGCAAGTTGGGTGAGCTTGAGAGGAAAGGGAAGTTTCCGATGGGTGGAAACGGACATGGCTGTCTTCAACGGCGTTCCCGCCCCGACCGTGAGAAACGTTGTCTCCGACTCTTCCCGTGCAAGCTTCGACCGGCGCATCATCGCAGGGGGACTCGGGGTCACTTTCAATTTTTGACGACAATTCGCTTTTGCGCGGGCCTTTTGTGGAGGCTAAGGACCTCCTGCGGCAGGGACGACGCAAAGCCGCTTCATCAGTTCGCTCAGGAGCGGTCTCGCATGGTCCGTGTTCAAGGCTTTGAGATTCGTGAAAAGGGCCGGTCTAGCCTTCTCTCACGTGAGGCCCACGGATCGCGCCACCATGGTGAAGCTCATGAGCACCAAGCCGATACAGATCAATGACGGCAGCACGATAGCCAGGACCGCGCGGCTCGTGGAAATACGGTGAACCTCCCGTAATCCTATGACGATCAGGTAGGTTTTCCATGCCATTCCTGCCCACCCGCCTATCACAGGGATCACGTCGAGAAGCTCCGGCCCCGATCCATAACACACCACCCTGAACGTTGCTTCAAACTCCTCCCGCGCACTCCCCAGGAGAAACAAAGAAAGGTGCACTGCCGCGGCCTCTAGGACCACACTGAGGAAAAGGCCTACAGGTATCATCAGCCCTAGAAGAATCGTCGTATTTCCCGAGAGATCGAGCTTGGCCAGAAGAGGATGATCCATCCAGAACAGCCAGATGAAACTCACGAGGCTGCTGGTGGTCTTTACGATGAGCGTGTACAGCAACGGGACCACAAATCCGCCGGTACGAGGACAGCGCGAAAAAAATTCCCGTGGTGACAGAAGGCTCTGCGTGAGCGTCTGGCTGATGCCTTTGAAAAAACCGAGGTTCTCCTGGTCTTCCCATGGGCAGTATTTGTCTCGATCGGAGGGCAATGGTTCCGGTTCGCGATCTCCGGACCACATGTTTCTCTGACGGTCTTCTGTCTCGGGATCGTCGCGCTGACCGGACGCGTCAAGCGTTTCTCCGCAAAAAGGACAGTATCGTTGGCCCTGTACAGGAATGAGATCCTTGCCACAATGCGGACAGTTCACCATATCATCCTTTCTCACCACCAACCTCGAAAACGCAAAGAGCGACTGGAAGCCTTTGTCAGCGAAAGCGCTCGGCCAGCCAGTCGTCCTCGGCCACGGCAGTCACGTGAATGCTCCGTTCGCCCGATTGAGGATCACGTATGCCGATCCCCGTGCCTCGCCTGGATTCTTTGCAGTACCGCCGCACAATCGCCCCTATAAGCATCTCTTCGTCGGCAGTGGGAACTCCCTTCACCAGCGTGAGAGGGCCCGGACAATCCAGGGAATAAAACGTGAGCCCCGTGTCCGCGAAATCTTCGAGGAGCCGATTGTTCTCTTGTTCCGAACGGCCGACCACCACCTTGAGACCGGGTCTTATCCTTATGTGTCTTCCCACCTGCAGCAGGACCAGTTCCTTCTCACTTATGTCGTCCTGATCGGCCAGGAGATCCCTCACACGCCGCGAAAAATTCTTGTCTGTCAGCAGGCAACCACCCGCGGGAGCCGAATATCCGGTGAGACCCAAATCCGCGGCCAGCCGCATCTGAGGCTTCCGGCCCCTTCCTGCCACGTCGAGCAGCTGTTCCCTGTCCACGATGCCTTGCTTCTCCGGCAGCGTGGGCATGAGCAACTTTGCGGAAAGCGGCCGCAGCACCAGCCCGTCACACCCGGAACGCTTGTCAATGAGCCTCATCGCGTCTCTGCGCTGTGACATGGGCCTCTGGCCGGCCACCTCTCCGGTGACAAGGAACGACGCGCCGATTTCCTCCATCAATGCCCTGGCCTTGATGAACGTGTAGATCCGACAATCGATGCACGGGTTGAGATTCTTGCCGTGACCGTGCCGTGGGTTACGGATGATGTCGAGAAAATCCGGCCCTTTCGGCTGCAAGACCAGCGGGACACCCAACTGTTCCGCGAGCAATTGTACGCTCGAATCTTTACGCTCAGCATCTAAAGGGGAAAAGAACGACGTAAAGTGCACGGCTGTGAGGTGAATGCCCTGACTCTTGACCAGATGTATGGCCAGGGCCGAGTCCAGGCCTCCGGAGAGCAGGGCAACTGCCTTCTTGTTCATGCAAGAGACGTCAGGTTGAGACTGGGAATACATCGGCAGAGAACACATAGATCTTGGTATCCTTGTCCTTCCAGGCATCCGCAGGAAGGCCGGCCTTCCTACAGGTTTCCTGGAGGAATGTAATGCAGTCCCAGTTCCGCTCCGACGCTACTTGGGGAAGAAGAAGCCCGGACTGGTATCCCTTGCGGATGAGAAGGCCGTGAACGCCGACCTGGATATCCGCGGGGTCCTCGAGTTCGGAAAAAGGCGTGAGCACCGAAATTTCCACATCCAGGTACGGAAGCTCTTCCTCTGTCACCGGCCGGAACCGGGGATCGCGAAACGCCGCAGCCTGTGCCATTTCCTCCACACACTTGCACAATGGGCTGGTCGCCTCCAGAGTCCCGATGCATCCGCGCAACATCCCTTTCTTATGAATGGACACGAACGTGCCCCGCAACTCCTTGAGCTTGTCCGTGGACGGTACGCATTCCGCCGGAGGTTTTCCCTGACATCTGTTCTCGATTGCCGCGCGAGCGATCCGAAGCAGCTCTGCTTTTTCTTCGTCGGTCAGTCCCAGATCTACACCGCATTTTTTCTCTGTCCGCGACATAATATCCTCCTGTCGGGGGTCCGGTCTGCGGCCGCACGAACGTTTGCCCGCGTGGAGTGTCAGGGAAACAACGTGAGTCCGGTGAGCCCTGCAGTCTCTTCCAATCCCATCACGAGATTCATGTTCTGTACGGCTACGCCTGAGGCCCCTTTCACCAGATTGTCTATGGCCACCATGACGATCACCCAGCCCGTCCGGCTGTCCGCCTCAACCCCGATGTGGCACTGATTGGATCCCTTCACCATCGCAGTGTCAGGAAAAGTCCCGGTCGGAAGGACGCGCACAAAAGGCTCCCCTGTATAGAACTCCACATAGGCATCCCGGAGAGTCTGTGTCGACACCTCGGATTTGAGCGGACAGTAAATGGTGCTCACCATGCCGCGGCTTGTGGGGATGAGATGGGGTGTGAACCGGACGCGTATCTCCCGTCCTGCAAGCTCCGAGAGTTCTTGCTCCATTTCCGGAGTGTGCCTGTGGCGGATCACTCCGTAAGGTTTGAAGCTCTCTCCGGCTTCGCAGAAACTGGTAGTAAGTTTGGCCCCTCTGCCGGCTCCGGAAATCCCTGATTTGGAGTCAACCACCGGGCAGGACGTGTCTACTTCCGGAAGCTTCAGGAGAGGAGCTGTCCCGAGGATGGCAGTCGTCGGATAGCAACCGGGATTGGCTACAAGTTCAGCTTTGCGGATTTTTTCCCGATGTATCTCAGGGAGGCCGTAGACGGCTCTCGGGAGCAGATCCGGGTCTTTATGCACGCTGTACCATTCGCCGTATACCTGTGCGTCGTGGAGCCGCAGGTCCGCGGAGAGGTCCACCACTTTCGTGCCCGAATCCAACAAACCACGCGCTGCAGCAGCCGACTCTCCGTGCGGGAGAGCGAGGAAGGCAACATCAGCCTCGACCTTGGGATCAATTTCTTCCAGGGAAAAGAGAAGAAAGTCGTATTTTGCTCCGATGAAAGGCAATACTGCAGCGGCAGTCTTGCCGGCCCACGTCCGAGAAGTGCCCCCCACGATGGTTACGTCAGGATGGCCGGAAAGCAAACGTATGAGTTCCATTCCGGTGTATCCCGTGGCTCCGCAAATCAGCGCTCTTATCATGCTCGTGGTTCCTCACTCGTTCGTGACTGGCAATGGCCAGGATAGACATATCTTCGTGAAACGCCTCGCAAAACCCGCGGGTCAGAAAACCCATGCGAAACAAAGCTCCTTCGCGCTCACTCTTAAGGTTCGCGACGATAGTTCGGTGCTTCTTTGGTAATCACCACGTCGTGGACATGAGATTCCCGGAGTCCCGCGGCGGTAATCGTGATAAACCGCGCCTTTTCTCTCAGCTCATCCAGCGTACGCGCTCCCACGTACCCCATGCCGGCTTTGAGTCCGCCCATGAGCTGGGTGATTGATTGGGAAACCGGTCCTTTGGCCGGCACCATACCGACGATGCCTTCGGGCACCAGCTTGTGTTCGGGCACGCCCACGTGTTGCCCGTACCGATCCCTCGAGCCCTCTCTCATGGCTTCCAAAGACCCCATGCCCCGGTAGGATTTGTACGAACGGCCCTGATACAAGACCATTTCACCAGGACTCTCGTCGGTGCCCGCGAACAAACCACCGGCCATTACCGTTTGCGCACCTGACGCTAGCGCTTTGGTGATGTCTCCAGAATACTTGATCCCACCATCGGCTACCAGAGGTATGTCCAGCTTCTTTGCCGCTGATGCGCAATCCATGATCGCGCTGATTTGAGCGACCCCCACACCGGCCACCATCCGCGTAGTGCAGATGGAACCGGGACCCACGCCAATCTTTATGCCGTCTACGCCTGCTTTCGCGAGATCCTCCACCGCTTCGGCGGTGGCCACATTGCCGGCAATCACATTGAGGTGGGGGTAGCGCTTCTTCACCCTCTTGACTTGCTCTATCACGTTCTTCGAATGGCCGTGGGACGTGTCCACCACGATCACATCCACGCCTTTCTTGACCAAGGCAGCGACTCGCTCTTCTTCCGTGCCCGCGACGCCCACTGCAGCGCCTACGCGCAAGCGGCCAAACTCGTCCTTCGCGGAACAAGGAAACATGATGGCTTTTTGGATGTCCTTGATGGTAATCAACCCCTTGAGCCGATTCTCTTTGTCTATCACCAGGAGTTTCTCAATCCGGTGTTTGTGCAGGAGAGCCTTACACTCCTCAATACCTATGCCCTCATCGACGGTAATGAGGTTGTCGCGGGTCATGACCTCCTCCACGGTGAGGTCGAGATTCTCCACGAAGCGCAAGTCCCGGTTGGTGAGTATGCCTTTCAGATAGCCTTTCACCGTTACAGGAACACCTGAGACGTGATACTTCCTCATAATGGTCAGCGCGTCCGCGATTTTCTGTTCGGGACTTATGGTGATCGGGTCAACAATCATGCCTGATTCAGAGCGTTTCACACGATCCACCTCTCTCGCCTGTTCCTCTATGGGCAAATTGCGGTGGATAAACCCGATTCCCCCCTGTCTGGCCATGCTGATGGCCATTTCCGATTTTGTCACCGTGTCCATGGCCGCGCTTACCAGGGGAATATTCAGGGAGATTTCCCTGGTCAGTCTTGTCTGCACATCCACCTCGGAGGGAAGCACTTCCGAGTAACACGGGACTAAAAGCACGTCATCAAAGGTAAGAGACTCTTTGATCACCATCCGACAATCTCCATTCAAAAAAGGTTGCAAGGTTAATTTGAGAAAACCGCAAGATCCAACTGTCTCACATCGAGGGACAAGAACGGCTCCCGCAGCACATGGCTCCCTTTCCCATGACGCGTGCGGCCTTGAAATCCATTTCCGGGTACTGCTTTCCGCACCCACTCGGGAATTGTGGAAAGAGGTCTGAAGGGAGCTTCCTATCCGAGGCTCCGTACAGACCACCTCGTATCAGCCCAATCACTGGAGCGAAGGAGTGGACTGGATCACCCGCGCTTGGTCGGCAAGTTTCCTGACCAGAGCGCTCGAAGCAGACTCTGTCACTAAATCCAGCAGGTTGTGCCACTTCTTTGCCGGATACACCAGTTCCGGTTCGGTGGTCACGCCTCCCATGTCCGCGGCAATCTTGACCGCATCGTAGAAGTTGCCAAGGCTGTCGACCAAGCCCATTTCCTTCGCCTTTTCTCCGCAAAAAAACCGGCCGTCCGCGATGGATCTCAGTTTCTCTTCATCTATCTTGCCCTTGCGGCCTGCGGCCACGTCCCTGATGAACTGCTCGTGGATATCCGCTGCGAATTTCTCGAGGATTTTCTTTTCCGGATCTGTGAGCTGTCGGAGGGGCGAGCCGATGTCTTTGTACTCTCCTGCTTTTATGACGTTCACTCCCACGCCGATTTTCTGTATCACATTGTGAATGTCAGGTAGCATCATGATGACCCCGATGCTGCCTGTGATGGTTCCCGCAGAACACACCACCTTGTCGGTGGCACTGGCAATGTAATACGCAGCCGAAGCGCCTACTGTTTCCATGGAGGCCACTATGGGTTTGTGGTTCTCGACTTTTCGGATCTCTCGATAGATTTCCTGAGCCGGAGCCACGGTTCCACCCGGCGAGTTGATGCGGATGACAATAGCCTTGATCGATTTCTTTTTGCGAAACTTCCGCAATTGCTTCAGAGTTTCATCAGAGGAGGTGATCGTTCCTTCGATAGGAATCACGCCGATCTTGTTGCCGCGCTCGACGAACAGGTCTGTCCATGACGAGTCCTCGCTGTCGGTGCTCTTGAACAGGGACCCGATGAGTGCGGCTGCGACGAAACCGATCACCAGAACGCATATCACCAGGATTGCCGTGCCGGTCCTGGATCTCTTCATCAAGATTCTCCCTCGTCGTGATTTGCCATACATATCAACGAATTGCACGACGTTATCATTAAGGTGTCAGACTTTACCAGAATTCTCGGCTACTCGCAAGGTTTCGCGGTTTCCGCTCAACTTCCGAGCCGCGAGCGGATACGTTCTCACGCGCATCAACCGGCCGGGTCCATGCCTCTGCACAGCGCAAGGGCGTTTTCCCCGAGCACTTCCGTGTTGTATCCCCCTTCCAGCACTGCATAGTATCTGCCGCGGCATCGTGCGTGAGCGTAATCCCTGACGCTTCTCCCTATGGTGAAATAATCCTCGGTGGTCAAGGTCCCGCCCCAGTCATGCACATGCCGGTCGAATCCCGCGCTCACCGCAATGATATCGTACTCCGTGCCCGCGAGGACCCGGTCCACGTGGTCCAGGAACGGCCCCCTGGAGTCATCCTGGATGTTGGCGACACATACGTCCTTCCTGTCGTCAAAGAATCTGTCTGTGCCATCTCCGAAATGAAGGTCTATGTCCAGTACCAGCGCATGGAATATCCTCCGAACCTCAAAGAGTTTTTGCAGGGAAATTGCCACGTTGTTGAAAAAGCAAAACCCCCAATGACTGGCAGGACTCGCATGGTGCCCAGGGGGACGGACTGCAGCAAAGGTCGGTTTGCCTTGCCACGCGAGTTCCGCGGCGTGAATCGCCCCTCCGGTCGCCCTGGCCGCGGCCGCGTACAGCTCCGGGTCTTTTCTTACGGAATCCAGAATGGACCGGGTGTGAACCAGCAGGATATCCTCGTCTTCCGCAGCAGGAGGCTCTATGACAGGATAGTGTTTCTTCAGCACCTCCATTATGGCTTCCACGCGAGAAGGGTTCTCGCACGACGCGGTGGGATAGTCGGTCAAATAGAGATCGTGATAAATCACCTTCAAAGGCTCTCCGGACATGCTGGCAGCCTCCTTTCCGTGTGAAAGAACGTTTTCCACGCGACCAACGACCCTACTGAGCGCACATGCGGCTCAGCCCCTGGATGCGCCCTGTACTTCTCCTGCCGCCCCCCACCGGGCCGGATCCTGTGTCGCACGTGAGTGAGAAGGACCGCGTCCGTGCGGTGGATGAGGTGACCATCGGGAACCGCATCGTTCGGGGTTTCTTCTTGACTGATGCGGTTCGCCCGGCTCACCGCATCCTACGCGAATACCTGACCCAAATTACGTAACGGAGCACTTAGTGGCTCGGTCCGAATAACTAGCGGTGAACGCTTGCACGCTATCTCTTCGGGGCATCCGATACTGAACCGTGAGAGAGACCGATCGTCGCTCTCGGCGCGTGTCACTCTATCCATTGCCGCCAGATATGGTCAGGTATCTCGCGTTCCATGATCGTGGCAACTGTAAGGGGATCGGCTCTCTCCTCAGGGGGCACGTAGGGCAACAATGCCACGGGAATGTCTCCCACCAGCCGGGCGATGTCACCTGGCGTATGGGCTTCTTCTGGGCCGGTATCGGGAAAAGAGGCAGAAAGCACAATTCCCGCGATCGTGACGCGCCGACTCTGGAGCGCATGCACGCTCAGCAGCGTGTGATTAATCGTTCCCAGGCGGGTGCGGGCCACGAGCAACGCGGGATAGCCCAGTCGCTCGATAAGGTCGATCATCATGGTTCCCTGCGCAATGGGAACCATGAGCCCGCCCGCGCCTTCCACCACCATGAAATCAGCGCGGGCCGCTATCCCGCGCAGGTGCGTCTCGATCTCTGAAGCGCTGATTTCGCGGCCTTCCGCAGCAGCAGCTCTGGCAGGCGACGAGGGAAGTGTGAACCGCAGCGCGGCACACTCCTCAAGGGTCAACTCCCCTTGCGCAGCTTCTCGCAGCAACGCGCCATCCTCAGGATAGAGGATCCCATCCTTACGCACACATCCGGTTTCCACGGGCTTGACTGCAAGAGCCCGGACACCATGCTTACGGGCAAGTCGCGTCAATCCGATTGCTACCATGGTCTTGCCGACTCCCGTATCGGTCCCTGTGATGAACAATCCGTGTCCGCTTTTCTGATTCAATCGCAATCTCCCGTGGAATTCCTTTTTTCTTGCCGTTTCCATGAATACGGGAAAGCCTGCGTGACGCAAAAGCCTCCGAGGGCTTCATACCGACTCATTCCCGTCAAGCTCGAGCCGTGGGATCGAGGCTTTTGACAAGAGCTCTAGGTGTGGATTATCGCATCGTGCCTCGCATGAGGCAAGCACAGCCACGCGTAGCAGGTTGCCAAAAACGACAAAATGGACTAGGCTCGGCCGATGGAAATCGCGTTCTGCAAAATGCACGGCACAATGAACGACTTTGTCGTGTTTCACGACCTGGATCAGGCCGTGAGTTTGTCCGCAGACCAGGTAATCCGCCTCTGCGATCGCCGCGCGGGGATCGGAGCTGACGGAGTCATCGTGGTCAGGAAATCCTCGGTCGCGGACTTTTTTATGGACTACATCAACGCGGACGGGTCCCTCGCGGAAATGTGCGGAAACGGAATCCGCTGCCTTGCCAAGTACGCGTATGATCACGGATTAACCGACAAAACCACTCTTCCTGTCGAGACCCGTGCGGGGATCAAGATCCTGGACCTGATCATCGGAACGGACGGCTCGGTGAACCGGGTGCGTGTGGACATGGGCAAGCCGGTGTTCCTTTCCCAGGACATCCCTGTGAACATACGCAACGCGCACCCCCCGATCTTGGACTTCCCTCTTGAGGTGGACGGAACCTCTTTTCGCGCGAATATCCTGTCCATGGGGAATCCGCACTGCGTAATCATTATGGAAAACGTTCCCGAGGAAATGGCGAGACGTTTTGGGCCCATGATTGAAACACATCCCCTATTCCCGGCAAAGACCAATGTGGAATTTATTCACGTCCGCGAACCCGGTCGGGTCACCATGAGGGTCTGGGAACGAGGCAGCGGCGAGACCTTGTCCTGTGGCACTGGCGCGTGCGCGTCCATGGTAGTGAGTTCGCTCAAAGGCCTGGTGGGAGACTCTGCCATTGTGGAGCTGCCTGGCGGTGAATTGCAAATTGTATGGAAAGGCATGGATTCTCCTGTAATTATGACAGGTCCAGCAGTCACGGTTTATAGTGGCCTTATAACTATATGAATCCACTATAATCTGTCTTGACATCGCGGTGAAGGTGGATTAGGTACACGATTCAGGGCGGTCCGTCCCCGAGAAGAGCGTTGCGGCACGGTCTGTGCGTTCCGCAGCAGCCGACGGGAAGACGGACATGAAGCACCACGAACGACACACGCTCCTGGGGAGAGTGCCTAATATGAAGTTCTCAAGGTCTGAATCTGGTTTCACTGTCCTGGAGATGGTATGGGCCGTAGCAGTAATCGCAATCATGGCCACCATTTATGTCTTCATGGTGGATTCCTACCGGGAACGCAGGCTCAGTGAACAAGCAGCAAAGGTGCTCATGTTGGCAGCGCGCGCGGAAGAGGAGTTCTTTGCGAAGGAACACTACTATTTTGACGCGGAAGTCTCAGGCAACGGTGGCGAGACATATCTCGTCACCCCGGACGGTCACAAGACATCGTTGCGGGTGCCCGAGCGCATCGTGCTGAGTCTTAAAGTTCGCGGCAAAGAGAAGACCGCGTTCATAGGGCACGCGTTCTACACCGGGAGCGAGATCCTGCATCGGTACGATTCGGAAACGGGTAAGATCGTCACTGTATCGCGCGTTCAGGACAATTCAGGATGAGAAAGAGAATTCTAGTAGCATTTAAACGTCACGAAATTGTCATCGTAACCACAGTAATCGGCGTGGTTTTCATGGCTGCCATGGGGTGTGTGGCTTGGATGCTGCGAAATTCAATCGCCACCCCGCCGTATGAAAACCTGCGCGGTGCGGACCTCGACCGCGTCTTCGCCACCGGTTACCTGAGGTTCCGAGAGGATGACGGAACGCCCTATTTGAAAGTGGAGCTGCACAACGGCACCTTGTGGTGGATCAAGAAAGCGGAGTTTGATTTTGATGGTGTCCGCTACGCGGTCAGGGATTCGGACGCGTTCCGCCCGCTCCACGCGGGAGCGCTGAGATGCACTCTCAAGAAGGCTCCCAAGAAACGGGGCCAGATCGAATTTGACCTCAAGATTCTCGCCGCGTCAGGATACCCGCCTGCGGATGTACACTGGAAACGAGTGAAGAAGAAAATAGCGGGCAGTGCAGAGACCGCAAGATCCCGGAATTAGTGGCGCTCCCCCAGATTATGTTGTAGTTTGTACCAGAGGCGTCAGGGGACACGCGCCTCATGACCGAGAAATGTACCCTGCCAACCTTTACATGCACTCATGTCAACTACTTAGCTTAACTTTGGATGGAGGATACCGTATGCATACTACCCCAGGTATTTCAGCGAACGATTTTCAGCGGGCCCTGGAAATTGGGCGGCCGCCCAACATCGTCTCTTTGTTTCCCAATTCCAAGGCGCTCATTGTGAGCGGTAAAATCATCGATCGCGCGATGATGGCCAAAGGCAACGCTATTGCCATTGCCGCAAGCGTGAGAAATTCATTTGCTGCTCGTGGCGCGCTCATGGCGGCTCAGAGGGCCAATGCGGCAATCCTGATCGAGATTGCCAAGTCCGAAGGCGGTGCGGATGCGTATTGCGACGTAAGCCTGTGGAACATGGCCCGCCTGGTAGACTCTATTTGCAATGAGTTGGGGATCACCGTCCCTGTGGCAGTTCATGCGGATCACTATGGAATAAAGAAGGCCAAAGACAGAGAGACTGCGCGGCTGGAAATTCCGAGTCTGTTCGACGCGGGAATCACCTCCATCGCCATTGATGCATCCCACCTTCCTGACGCGGACAATCTTCTCACGAATCTCGACCTGAGCCAGTATGTGCCCTCATGGTCGGGTTACGAGACCGAAGTAGGCGAGATCAAGGGAAAAGAAGGGCTCTCCACGGTCCAGGAAGCTCTCTTCCTCATTCGGGGATTGAACGCCCACTCGCTCTTCCCTGACTGGATCGCGCTCAATAACGGCACTACTCACGGGATCGAAAAGAGCGACGCGGGAATTCAGGTTGAGCTTACCGCTCAGATACACAAGGCGCTGGAACCGTACAAGGTGTCGGGCGCTCAGCACGGCACGTCCGGCAACAGTTACGAACGACTGAAAGAAATCGCACACAAGACCCGCACCACCAAGGCGAATGTGGCTACCGCGCTCCAAATGGTGTCCTGGGGGCTTCAAGTCAACGAGTATGGGAACGCGTTCCAGGATGAAAACGGAGAATTCGTGAAGATTTCAGACCTGGGTCCGGCAGATGAAATGTGGGAGCAGATGAAGTCCTTTGCAGCCGAGAAGGGTTGGAAGGGAGGCGATTTCAAGAAGCTCAACAAGCCCTTTGAAAACAAGCTCTTGGGACGTCCGCGCGCGGAGCGCGATCGAATGGCCAAGGGAGTTGAGGATTTTGTGTACAATCTTATCGTCAACGTGTTCAACGGTGGCGACACCGCGCCTCTCGCAGTGGACGCGATGCTCAAGGCAGGCTCGTACGATGTGGGCCCCAAGGCCAGCCGTCTGGAAGACCCCGCGCAATGGACTGAAGAGAAGATCAGAAAAGGAGCGGCATCCATCGACTCAGACAAGGGACCTGCAGGTAATTTTGAGGACTGACAACGATTAGCTTCTGCATGTATGACTTCGCGAAGGCAGCGGGCTGGAAATCTCCTTCGGTACGGGCGCAAAGGCGTCTCACCACTTCGCTTCGGAGACCTCCAGCCCTACGGCCTTTCTCCTTTGAGAGCGAATCGACACGCCATTGCCCCGCGCTCTCACCCATAGTATGCGTGGTACCGATGAGCGATCACGTAAGTGACTTTGGTCTGCCGGCGGCATGCCTCTGAAGCGCAGTCAGGCCAGGCCGTTCGTGACGAAAGAGGTTTGCCGCCAGTGTTGCACGCGTCAAAACGCGTTGGTGCGAGACGCTCGCGGGGGCACCGAGCCTGAAGGGAAAGGGCCTCTGTGAGGCCCTCACTCACTCCCACGCGGGGAGGCAGCGGGAGGTGGAGTCTTTCATCCCGCGGAAATATCCTTTTTCATTTGCTCAAATTCCTCTCGGGAAATTTCTCCCTTGGCATAGCGCAGTTTCAAAATCTCCAGGGGCGGCTCCGAATCTTGCCTCTCTCCGCGAAAAGGTGCTTCCGAGCGTGACGACGGTCCTGAAGCGCCTCGACCGAATAATGCATAAGCGAGGAAGCACACGAGTGCGAGTATGACGATCCATCCCCAGGGGCCTATCCACCCGCCCCAGTTCATCATGTTGTGCATGTACCCGTATTGTGGTCCCATGGAAAATACTCACCTTTCAGCAGAGTTTTGGGATGACAAGGGACCCGGAGAATATCGTATTTTCTTACCACCCTGCAGCGGCATTCCTTTACGGCTTTCTTGGAACCGTTGATCCTATTGTCACCATTCCGTGTTTCGCCAGGCAAACCTGGTCTCCCCCATCCTCAGTTACTGTGATTGTGCGGTCGAATGCCCTGTCTTGAGTTGATTTGCCCCTTGTTCCGGCTTTTTCTGTCCTTCGGCCAATTGCTTTTGCGCATCTGCATTCTTGTGTTCTTTCAATGTCATCATTCCTTGACGCATGGTCTGCATGCCTAGCATCATTCTTTTGCACTGCTCCATCATGGGCTGCATTTCTCGCATCATTTCTTTGTCGCCAGCGATTCTCGTCTGTGCGTCGGTGATGAGCTTCTTGCCTTGCTGCATTGTCTTGTTTGCGTCTTTCATCATTTGTTCGGCTTTGGCCACATCTGTATTGCTTTGCATCAGTTTCGCGGCTTCCTGCATCTTGTTGGCACCCTCAACCATCTTTTGCGAGCCATTTATGAGCATCGACCGCGTCTTGCTCATGCTTTCACGCATGCCCGAGAGAGGGCCACTCTGCGCATTGGCCGTTGCCCAGGCGGTGACCGCGCACATTCCCGCGACAATGACTATGGCCAGGATTTTGTATGGGGTGAAATGGGTTGTCATACTATCCCTCCTCCAGCAAATCTAGCCTTTCTGACAACCGATTGGTACTCAAGTTTCGCGAAGAAGCGGGATGATGCGTCCGGGTAGGTGAAAACGAGGGTAAAATTGCTAAAAGGGTCGCGGAAAACCTTGGTACGGCATTACCTGCCGTATCATGACTCTTACCGCGTCTCGGGTTCCGAGAGAACGGCTTTCAGCGACACGCTCCTACACTAGGACCACAGACAGGCGGCGCACAGGGCGGAGGAGGACACGCAGGAGGCGGACATACTTTGTAAGGGGCAAAGCTGGGAATCGGCGGACACTGGCACACGGTGATCGGGCACGGCGGAGGCCCCACTACTTGCGTGGGATAACACCTCATGGGCAGACACGGTCCGCACGTGGGCAGAGGAGGGGGAGCCGGGCATGAGGGCGGCGGACACGGGCCAAACGTCAGTGGCGCCATCTCACAGGGGTCTGGCGCAGGCATGTATGCGACTGCAGG
Source organism: uncultured delta proteobacterium (assembly GCA_963760985.1). GTDB lineage: Bacteria > Desulfobacterota > Desulfomonilia > Desulfomonilales > Desulfomonilaceae > JACRDG01. Next base: position 487,019 of record CAVXFM010000015.1, read on the forward strand.
CGCGGCGATCAACACCGCGGACAAGACGAACAACATGACTCCAAGACGCATCATCGCTCGCACTGTGTAGCTCTCCTCAAGGGCTTCAACGGCAGCACGCCAAGCCGAAAAGTATGACCGAAAGAAATTGCTGTGGGGGTAGATTACAGGATAGTTCTCAGGCAGTCAAGAAGTTTCCCATGGACCAAGCGCTAATCTCACCGTATTTCTGAACTTGTGCTGATATCATCTTGACATCATGTCATCTTATTGGAGAGCCACTCCACTTCTGGAATGAAAATCACCGAGGTACGCCGTGCCTGGTTATCCGGGTACGATGCCGTTCTTCTCGAAGCGCGAATCACCTGAGCAAGAGCAGCCCTGTGCCTGCCAATGTCTGTGAACCTTTGCGAATTCTTCCCTCGCTTCCCGGACGCAGGTTTGCTGGGCATTGAAGTCCTCGGCCACGCCAAACGTATCGCTCAGGCACCGGAGGAGGCGCTCCATGTGGGTCTCCTCGCAGGAGCCCGGACAGGTCCGCGCACCTTTGAAGTGATACCGATTTCCGCGAAGCAAGGACGCACCAGCGAAAGGCCAGGAGTCCTTCCAGGAAAGCATCTTGGCAAGAATCACCGCGGCCTCGGTTGATTGCAGGATCGCAGGGTCGAGTTCAGCCTCGATACGGTCTTCCAACAGGCCGAACAGGGAGCGCACAAAATCCACGTCGGTCATGACCAGGCCGTACAGGTGCCAGTCATCGATCAGAAGGCATACGAGGGCTTGAAGCCTGGGTGGGATCTCCTCCCATGCAGGGCAGAAAAAGGACTTGCAGGCCATGCTGCCGTAGTAGCACAAGCCTCGCAAGTCCACCCCTTGATTGCCTGGAGCAGCAGGGTGCAGTTGACATCCGACTATGCGTTGCAGAGGATCGAGAAATCCCGTAAATTCACATACGTGGATCACTTGGTCACGAGGCGTTTCCGCCTCGTTGGTCCGCACCCACTGCTGGGACGCTTCGATCGCCTCAGGCGTCCGCTCCACATCCTTGAACGCACGTGTCCGCGTTTCGAGCTTGGATTGGAGCGCGGGCCTTGTGGCATTGGGCACATTGTAGAGCCCGCAGCAAGCCGCACACGACTTAGAGGAATCCGGTCGGCAAAGGTTCACGATACGGCACGCTCCTCGCATGCGGCGCTACTGCTGCTCCACAATGCCCGCTTACTTCTGCGAGTAATCGTAAAAACCGCGGCCGGACTTCTTGCCGAGATATCCTGCCTCCACGTATTTCCTCAGCAAGGGGCACGGGCGATACTTGGGATCTTTGAAACCGTCGTACAGGACGTTCATGATAGCCAGGCACGTGTCCAACCCGATGAAATCCGCCAGAGTCAGCGGGCCCATGGGATGGTTCATGCCCAGTTTCATGACTTCGTCAATGGCTTGCGGGGTTCCCACGCCCTCGAACAGGGCGCAGACCGCCTCGTTGATCATCGGCATGAGAATGCGGTTGGAGATGAATCCGGGGAAGTCTTGAGCCTCCACAGGTATCTTACCGAACTTCTTCGAGAGTTCCACGGTGAGTTCCGAGGTCTCCTTGTCGGTCGCGAGGCCGTTGATCACTTCCACGAGCTTCATCACCGGCACGGGGTTCATGAAGTGCATGCCGATGAATTTCTCAGGTCGTTTGGTGAGAGACGCGAGCTTGGTGATGGAAATGGATGACGTGTTGCTCGCCAATACTTTGCCCGCGGCAACGGTCTGGTCAAGGGTTTGCAGGACGTGCTTCTTCAATTGAAGGTCCTCGGGCACGGCTTCCACCACAAAGTCAGCTACCGCGAAGTCGGCCAGATTCACGCTCGGTGTGATTCTGCCCAGGATCTGCGCTTTCTCGTCTGCAGTCATTTTCCCTTTGGAAACCGCTCGGTCGAGATTTTTCTCAATGGTTGCCATACCGCGGTCCACAAACGTCTGGTTGACGTCATTCATGATGACCTTACAACCCGACACTGCGGCCACATGGGCAATACCGTTCCCCATCTGACCGGAGCCCACTACTCCGAAAACCTTCACATCCATGCTTGTCCTCCCTAGGAATTTCCCTTTCCGTTGTCTCTGCTCTCAAGAAAAAGGTGCAATGCGGCGATCATCACCGAGCACCTGATCTTTCCTGTCCTGATGTAGTCTCTTACCTCAGAAACCGGTACCAGGACTGTTTCGATCTCTTCTGTCTCATCGGGATTCAGGCAGCCGGTAGGTGTGGCGTCCGCGGCAAGAAATACGTAAAACTTGTTGGTGAAAAGCGCGGGCATGGGATGCATCCAGCCGAGCAGCTCCATGGCGGGAGCCACGTATCCGGTTTCCTCAGCCAGTTCCTCGACTGCACCCTGTTCCGGAGATTGTCCTTCTTTCACCAGACCGCCCACCGGTTCGAGAGAGAGCTCCGCGCTCCCGTGGCGGTATTGCCGCACCATGACCACTTCGTCCTGGGGAGTGACCGCGATCACTGCCACCCAGTCCGGAGAGGTGAGCACCTGAAACTCGTGGACCTGGCCGGTCCTTGGAGACTTGTTCTCGTTGATATTTACTGAAAAAAGTTTGTAACTGCGGTCTTCCCGGCTTTCCACCAGCTCCCAGAAGAGCTCTTGCCGTGTTCCTTTTCCTGCCATATAGGTCTCCGTTGAGGGGTTGTGCGGCAGCGCCACACTGATTGTCCCTGAAAAGCGGGCATCAGTGTGACCGCACGAAAATGCTCCGCAGAGCCCCAGAGCGCGGGTGCTGCGGCCCGAACCAGAGGTGGTGAAACCATCCGGTCGATTTCGATTTGCCGCCTCAACTGCTGCGGGTGACCGCCAAGTGCCTTGGACACGCGCGGTTCGGCTCCTTTGCTACTCAGCCACCCGCACCACTGTTTTGTTGGCGAGCATGTCCTGGAGCTGACCCAACAACCGCTTTTCCTGTGCGTCTATGACGCCGTCCGCGTCGGCAAGCGCCAGAATTTGATCGGTACTCTGCGCTAGTGATTTTGCCGTCGTCGATGGCCTTTTTGATCATGGCTGCAAGTTTTCCGCCGGTTTCTCCCGATACGGGCATGTGGACCTCCCAATTTTGTGGTGAGTTTCGCGAGCGAGTTTGCGAGAAATCCGCGAGCCCCGATTATATTAGGTCAGAGCCGAAAGTAAAGCACAACCGCAGGATTCAGGAAATGCACGAGGGTCGTCATGAGGCACCAAGGCCGGTCCGTCACGCCTGAGCCGCAGTCCTATTCAGCCAGGAGTTCGAGGCAATCCAAGGTCGTTGCCATGTTCCGAGAATCTCTTGTGCTGACGATTTCGACGTTGCGTCAGTCGGTGCGGCCCCCCCGAGGCGACCCCTCGCGAACGTGGCTATCGCCCGAAAACGGGTCTGATTCTTTTGCCCACCACGAATTCATTTTCGTGGCCCCTTGATTCAGCATGACATAACTTGAAAAAACTGACGATCTGAGGCACATATGAGGCTCGTATGTACATCCTACCCGGAGGACCGCGGGTCGTTGGGGGAAGGAGCCTATGGGCGCACTCAAACTCTTGCTGGCCTTTTCGCCTTGGATAGCTTTCTGGATCATCTCCGGAGGGCACTCGATGGTCCGTCTCCAAATCGGAATCTGCGTCGCGGCGGTAATGGTGATCGTCATGGGGATTACAGGCCTTCACCGGGGGATGATCTTGTGGGCAGGCGTGATTTTCTTTGCATGTCGCATTGGTTGCGGTGGTTTTGCTCAAGGACCTGTGGGTGATCCACCATCTCGGCGTGCTTGCAAGCGGAACGCTCTTCACGGCCACCTTGCTGTCGATTGTGATCGGCCAGCCGTTCACCGAGAGTTATGCCCGCGATCACGTGCCAAGGGAGTTGTGGGATTCGCCTCAATTCATACGGAGCTGTTACACGGTGACAGGTGCGTGGGGATTCATTTTTTTGGCAAACGCTCTGGTCAATGCGGTCAAGCCGAATCACCCGGAGCTGGGAGAATGGTTCTTTCGTGGAGTAGAACTCGCCATCCTGGGCTCGGGTGTCGTGTTCACCACGCTCTATGCAGGTTTCATGGAGAAGAAGCGAAAGGCCGCATCATTCGTATCCTGAGCGGGCATCCGGGAAACCCTGGGGACCTATAGTGCTGTGCCGCCGCGAACCTTGAGGGGAAGGCACCTTTCCTGATCACGAATAAAAAGCAGTGTCCTCGGAATTGAGAATGCCGGATTCCCAAAGTTAGCTCTAATAGGTTTCGATTCCGCGGAACGGGCAATATCGAGTGTCCAATAGGCTAAATACCACGAGGTACAGCAGCAACGGTACCAAAAGGAGCCGGAGAGCTTCGTACCATTGGTCGAACTCTTTCTCACCCGGGTCGACGGAATCCACAACGGCTACGAACCGGCCCACAAGCGCCACCACAGCTACCACGACAATGAGCGAAATTACCACGAGGCCGCTGGTGTCCGCCAATGGCACCTCGATTCCGAATACGGCGAGAATCAGGGAAATCAAATAGGTCAAGACAGTCCCGCCGATAGCCGACAGGAAACCCAGTTTGATCTTGTGCCTGGGCTGTGCAACCCCGTAAGTGTAGGCCGCCAACATGAGCAGGAGTGGACCGAAGCAGAGACAGAGCACTGAAGTGCTAGACTCCGTGTATCGCTCCCACGGACCCAATGTCCAACTCGCCGTGAGGAATCCTGACACTGAGGCGATAATCGGAGCGGTCACGGTAGCGCGACACCGCTTGGACATGGTGATGCCGACAATCAGAAGGAGAAAGGCTGCCATGCCCGGCGCGAAGAACTCGCCGAGACCCGACTTGCGGGACGAAAGACTCCACGTAAATCCAGCTGCGGCCACGAGGCAAAGCGTCAAGAATGCCGCTTTCTTCGCTACTACTTTTGTGGCTTCTCGGCACCGCGGTAGTTCCGAAGGCTGGGATAGGACGGGATTATTCATGTCGCTCTCTCCTCGTCGTGCCCAGAGTGTCGTTTTGGAGCCACCGGTTCGAGGGCATCATACCCATCTTACGGGAGCGCCCGGAGACCTTGCGAACCAGATTCTCTGCGAGGCTCTGATCTGCCCCAGGCCGCATCAAGACACGACCAAGAGACATCACGTCCTCGGTACGAAGGAAGTATACTGTCCCCAGAATCCAAGACAGACAATCAGATGGCAGATTCCGCGAGTCCTGCTGCCTTAAGGAGATGGCGGACGAGGCCTTGCAGAAGGCTTGCCCGAAAAGCTCTTCATGCCACGATTTCCACGATTCGGTCGCGGCCGGTGGTATGGGATGGCTGGACAGATACGGCAAGACAACCATCCGCGGCTTCATACAGGTTCTGGAAGAGTCCTCGAACGTCTCCCCGTGGGTAGCGCAGCCGGGGATTGCGGGGACTTCGGCCCAGTATCCACCTTCCGCGGCTTCATTGGCGACCACTTGGATCTTCATGGTACGATGGCTCCTGGCGCTTTGAATTCCGTAAGTCCCGGCGTCTCCAGCCCTATCCTGCGGAAGCGCTCGGCCAACCCTTCGCACAAGGTCTTCTGCCGGAATCTACCTGCCCAAGTCCGCGTTGAGACGTGAGAGGAACGAATCTTGTCGCGCACATGCTTTAACCGTGGCGTCCCAGAATCAGGAAAACCCGCTAAGAACGGCGGCGCTTTCTCTGGCCTCTGGGGCATGCCCGGATGCACACGCCGCAAATGGGGTTATCAATGAACGGGAGCGAGGTAAACTCTTGAGAGACTTTGGCAACGCACCGCTCAAAGTGCAGCGCTTCGTCGCGGGACGCATAATGGGAATCCGTGTTCACGTTCTTGATCGCCTGGGCAGGACACGCTTTGGTGCACGCGACACACTTTCCGCACTTGTTTTTCAGGGGTTCGTCCGGTTGCAGGGCAAGATCCGTGAAGATGCTGGCCAGTCGTATCCGCGGCCCGAAGCGCGGGTGCACGACCAGGAGACTCTTTCCCTGCCAGCCGATGCCCGCGGCAATGGCCACGGCTTTATGAGAAATGTACGAATACCATTCTGCCTTGTCCAACAACTGGGAAGCGGGAATGGGAAGGGCTTTTGCGCCCGCTTCCTGGAGGAACTGAGCGACCCGCACCGCGATGTCGTCCAGGAGCGCATTCACCTTGAGATAATGCTGCTGGTACAACGGCGTGGGACAGTCCACAATCGGATCGATTACGCCGTCCGCCAGTCTCACTGCGATGCTGACCCCTCTCGTGTACCCTTTGAGGAGATCTGCCGGTATGGTGTGAATGCCTTCCAGGCGAGCAAGGTCTGCAATGCCCACACTATCCGCGCCGCACGCTATGGCGAAATTCTTCAGCTCTTCACTGTTCATGCATGACTCCCGGTGGGGACAGTCTTGTGCTATCCCGGCCTCCCCCCGATGGTGGAGAACGACCGAAATCATCCTGTGCTTCTGGCATCCTCACGTGTCGAGACGTGCAAGGACCACGCTCTATCCGCGATGGACGAGGTGAAACCCGTGGGAGTAAGCCAGGTTCGGATGTTCCGGCAAAATGCGCACAATATACCCGTAAAGTCCCGTATGCAGCAAAGGGATCAACCCAGAAAACAGGGCCGCGCCGTCAGATTGGAGCGCATCACCCTGTGGAGAAAGCCGCGTCACGTGACGGACCTTGAAGTTGTCCCATAAATCTATGGGACCGTACAACAGTTCGACCCGAAGCTCACCGGGATTATGGCCGGCAGTGTCTACGGACACGTTCACTTGTACTTCCTTTCCTTTGACGGCCTGGGATTCGTTGCTGATCTCCACTCCCCGTATCACCACTTTAGGCCAGTCCTCCCGGATTTTCTTCTTCCAGGCCACCATTTCTCTCAGGACCGCGTAGTTGCCTACCCGAAGCTCGGCAGAGGCGCGTGCAGCCGGCACATAACACGTCTCAGTGTACTCCGAGACCATGCGATGCGCGTTGAACACCGGACAAATGGTCCGTATGGAGCGCTTGACCATGCGGATCCAATCCCTGGGCAGATCGTCCACACCTCTTTCGTAAAACAACGGTTTGACGCTCTCCTCGAGAAGCTCGTACAGGGCGAGGCTCTCGATGTCGTCCTGGTAGGTCGTGTTATCGTATTCCTCACCCTGCCCGATGGCCCACCCATTGTCGCCCCGGTATCCCTCGTCCCACCATCCGTCGAGGATGCTCAGCGAGAGCGCCCCATTGGCAGCGGCTTTCATTCCGGACGTTCCGCATGCTTCCAGCGGTCTTCTCGGATTGTTGAGCCAGATGTCAGTGCCCTGTACCATGTACCTGGCCACGTTGATGTCATAGTCCTCAATGAAAACCACTCGCTTACGAAACTTCTCTCCTGAGGCCAACGAAATGATGGTCTTGATCATTTCCTTGCCGTAGTTGTCCGCTGGATGCGCTTTGCCCGCAAATATCAACTGAACAGGGCGGTCCGGATAATTGAGGATACGCTCAAGCCTCTCAGGTTCCCGAAAGAGCAGGGTAGCTCTCTTGTACGTGGCAAAACGACGCGCGAAGCAGATGGTGAGAGCCTCCGGATCGAGGACCTCTTGCACTGCTTCCAATTCGGCAGGGGTAGCGCCGCGATTGGTCAGTTGTCGTTTCAGTCTTCTCCTCGCGAAGTACACCAGCCGCGTGCGGCACCTCTCATGGGTTCGCCATAGCTCGGTATCGGGAATGGTCTTGGCCCGTGCCCAGATTTTCTCGTTGTCAGGGTCTTCGGTCCATCCGGGCCCGAGGTACCGATCGTACAGCCTCACGAGATCACGTGAGATATACGAGGGAATGTGCACCCCGTTGGTCACATGGGTGATGGGCACGTCTTCCCTGTCTGACTCAGGCCATACGTCGTGCCACATATCCCTGGCAACACGACCGTGCAACTTGGACACCCCATTGGCCTTGCACGTCAGTCTCAGCCCCAATGCGGGCATGCAGAATCCCTCGCGCTGATCGGACGGCGGAGTCCTGCCAAGGCCGAGAAACGTCTCGAAGTCCATCCCCAGCCTCGTGACAAACCCTCGGAAATACTTCTCCATGAGCCCACGGTCGAAGACGTCGTTCCCAGCGGGCACGGGAGTATGAATGGTGAGGATGCTCTGGCTGGTGACCATTTCCCGCGCTTCTTCCAAAGAAAGGCCTTCTTCCTCGACAAAGTGGCGAATGCGCTCCAACAGAGTGAACGCTGCATGGCCTTCGTTGAGATGGTATACCGCGGGGTCAATCCCCATCGCTGCCAGAGCCCGGGCTCCACCGATTCCGAGCAGGATTTCCTGGCGGACGCGCATCTCCACGTTTCCCCCGTACAGCCTTGCGGTCGTCTCCCGAAGGTGTGGCGGGTTTTCCGGAATGTCCGTGTCGAGCAAGTACAGAGGAATTCTGCCCACGTCGGTCCTGAGGATGCGGCACCACAGCGTCTCGCCCGCGACATCCACCTGGACCAATAAGGTGGCCCCTGATGCATCGGTCTGCTTTTCGAGCGGCAGCGTATCCACCGCGGACCGGGGATAGTACTCCTTCTGCCACCCATCCTCGGAGAGCCGTTGATGAAAGTATCCTTCTTGATACATCAAGCCTACCGCAACCAACGGCAGGTTGAGATCGCTCGCGGACTTGAGATGATCTCCGGCCAAGAGTCCCAGGCCCCCGGAATACACGGGCAGGCACTCGGTAAGCCCGAATTCCAGCGAGAAATAGGCGGTAATGAAATTCACCGGTTGTTCCAGACGATAATCGTACGAACCGCTGCGCTTCAGGTATGCCCGCAGCCGCTGACGCACCCTCGCTGCATGAGCCAGGAATCCCTCGTCTTCGCACACCTCTTTCAGCCGGTGACGCGAGAGCCGTATGAGCGTTTGCAGCGGATTATGGTTGGTCTCTTGCCACAGATGTTCATCCAGGTAATCGAAAAGTTCGACGGCCTCCATATTCCAGGAGTACCAGAGGTTGCCGGCTATTTCTCTGAGATCCTTGAGCCCCCCTTCCATGCGGGGGACCACTACGTATTTTCTTAACGGCATGGCTACCTCATCTCACGTGCGTTGCGGATTCCTGAAGACAGGTCCTCGGCTCGACCCTGGCCCCTGAGGCCGGGTACGTTCAGGGGTAGATCATTGATACCACTTTGCCTCCCAGGAAGTAACCCTCTTCGCGGCGCGGCCGTGCGACAAAGAGATTTTCACATTGACTCTTTGTCCGGAAAGCGCTCAGAGCGGGCCGGAGCCCTACTCTTCTCGATGAATCGATACGAACGTCATCGGTCAAACCATGCACTCTTGACCACGGTTTTGTCTTCAACGGTGGAGGCGTCGAATCCCCGCTTTGGCTCAACGTATCCTACGAGAATTGTTGAGGTCAATAGCAACCTTCATGAATCGATTCGATTTAAGTTTCCGAAAGAGTTGACTTCAGGCCCCGGTATGGGTAAGCATGAGATTGTGTTAAGGCTTTCATTCCCGGTGTTCCGTCACGGGATCCCGTCACCGCAGCTCTCCGAAGATAGGTAGGTCTTTCGGAATTCTCGGAATCCAGAGCTGTGATGGGTTTCGCTTCCTTCACTGAAAACGAAAAGACCAGGGATTTTCGGCAGAGCAAATCCCGAAAGAAAAGGATTAGGCATGGTCAGTTCTGACGTTCTACAGGACAAGCTGATCCTGGCGGTGGACGACGAGGAGGACGTCCTCGATATCATTGAGGAGGAACTCTCCGAATCCGCCAATGTCACCTTGCACAGGGCCACCACTTTCGAGAGAGCCCAACAGTATTTGGTTTCCTATACGTATGACTTGGTTATCCTGGACATCATGGGGGTACGCGGTTTCGATCTGCTCCAGATCGCGACGAACGCGGGTTTCCCTGTGGTCATGTTGACCGCGCACGCGTTCACCCCTGAAGCGCTCAGGAAATCTATCGAATTGGGTGCCAGAGCTTACCTGCCCAAAGAAAAGCTCGGCTCGTTGACCCCTTTTCTGGAAGACGTGTTGAAGCTCAATTACTCCTCAGCCTGGAAGAAGGCGCTGGATCAGGTGGGAAGCCTCTTTAACAAGAAGTTCGGTTCTGACTGGAGGAAATCCGAGGAGGATTTCTGGCAAGATTTTGAGAAGAAATTGGTCGTGGACGAAGCCGCTATCATCAAGTGAATGAGCGACGCGGGTCCTCATGGACCTGTCCCGGTGGATACTCACATGTGGTACCTGGCGTGTCGCGTGAAGCAGGAGTTCTGTAGAGAGCGCGCTGAGCCTGATGCGTGGAGTGCTTGGTATCCTGAATGTGGTTTCGTCGAATTGAGGTACAAGGAGTCGAACGCCGCCCGTCTTGGGTGCCACTTCTGGCTCCCCCGGCAGTACTGCATGAAACACTGCTCGCAAGCCAACGGTGGCACTCACATACGAGACCGAAACTACGCCTTCGCGTACTTGGTCTCAGTAGAGTAATTTGACTTGTTCTATTTCTTGGAAGGAGCCCTAGATGACTGACGTAGTAATCGTTTCAGCTTGTCGTACCGCGATAGGCGCCTTTGGAGGCACGTTGCGAGACATGCACGCGGCAAGTATATCAAGTGTGCCCATGAAGGCCGCAGTGGAAAGAGCCGGAATTTCTGTAGATGAGATCGACGATGTGCGATTCGGCTGTTGTCTCAATCCCACGGACGCCATGAACGTGACCCGTATTGGCGCGCTCATGGCCGGCATTCCCGATAGCGTTCCCGCTGCCACCATTAACCGCGTGTGCATATCCGGAATGGAAGCTACGCTCTCCGGCGCGGCCATGATCAAAGCCGGCGCGGCTGACATCCTCCTGGTGGGGGGCGTGGAACACATGTCAGGTGTCGCGTACACCTTGGAAAAAGCCCGGTGGGGAAACCGCATGGGCAACGGGGTGGTGACCGATGCCATGATGATGGGACTGCACTGCGGTTCTCATCTCTTGCCCTACCCTCAGGACGGACCGGTGGAATTTTTCCGCGGAAAACCCTATATTATGGGACACACCGCGGAGTTTGTGGCGCTCAAACACGGCATCACCAGGCAAGAGCAGGACGAGATTGCCTTGAGAAGTCACAACAACGTGGAGCGGGCCACCAAAGAAGGCGCTTTTGCCGCTGAGATGGTTCCCGTACCTCGTTCCGCAGAGAAAGGGAGATCCCAAGGTCTTTGACAAGGATGAGCATTTTCGTCCCGGGCTGACCATGGAAGCGCTCGCCAAACTTTCCCCTGCCTTTATCCCCAAAACTGGTACGGTCACCGCGGGAAATGCCAGCGGGATTAATGACGGATCGGCCGCGATGGTCATCATGTCCGCGGAAAAGGCAAAAAGCCTCGGCAAGCAGCCGTTGGCCAGGATCAAGGCCGTGGGCATGGGCGCGTGCGACCCGAGTGTCATGGGATTGAGCCCGGTTCCCGCAGTGACGAGCCTGCTGAAACGGTCGGGGATGTCACTGGGCGATTTCGATTTGATCGAACTCAATGAGGCTTTTGCAGCCCAGTATCTCGGGTGTGAGCGAGAATTGAAGCTCAACCGGGACGTTACGAACGTAAATGGTTCCGGCATCGGTTTGGGCCACCCGGTGGGCTGCACCGGCGCAAGAATTATGGTATCCTTGATTTATGCTCTGAAGGCTCGAAACAAGACGCTCGGCCTCGCTACCCTTTGCGGCGGTGGTGGCGTTTCCATGGCTTGCGCCCTGGAAATCATCTGAGTCTGGATCTGAGAAGAAAGACGCGTGCCCTGTTCGGCATTGACGATGCTCGTACGTCATGAGAATCGCCAAGCGCCGCGCAGGGCGGCACAAAACCACAAGGCACGCGGCGAAAAAGAGACAGGTCACCGTCTGAATTCCCCCGAGGCGCGTCAGTGCGAGTGGCGGCTTGGCAAAGACGAGGAGTGGAACAAAGGTGTCCGCTGCAAAAAAGATCAGCGCGAAAGCGATCATGGCGGATCTCAAAGCAGGATCGACCGACGCGGAACTCATGGAAAAATACGGCATCTCTCTCGGGGCTCTTCAGGAGCTTTTTAGCAAGCTTATCGCCGCGGGTCTGGCCACTCAAGCCTATTTCAACAAGAGGGCCCTTCGGGATGTGGGGATTCGTCAAAAGGCCGACACCGCGAAAACCTGCCCTCACTGCGGGTACGGATCGTCAGAAGGGTTCACCACCTGCCCGCGGTGCGACATGGAAGTCTCCGATTGGCTCAACACGTCTGAACTCACCGACATCCTCACGGGCTCCTTCAAATAAAGCCCATCGGTCGTGCTACCTCCACTTGGCCGCCTGTACGATAAGGCGGACGAGCAGAATCAAGACAATCACTATTGCCACAAGCCCCACCGTGGAATGAATTCTGGTACCCAGGTCTCTCAGTCTCTCTTTGATGGACACGTGGCCTGTGCTGGTCAGCTCGTCATAGACCTGAGCGACAAGCCACCAGCCAATGAGCACCACAACAACCAAGAATAAGAATTTGAGTGAACGCATGTGAAGCACCGCGGGGCAGGCAAAACGCCTGCAAGAGTAATTTGGGCAGCATCACTCCGGCTTGCGTGCAGAAGAGAAACACTCGCTTCGGAAGGAGCGTATTCTGCATGCGGTCTTGCCGCAGGGTCTCGATCGCCCAATTGACCGCGATCGTAGGGAATTCATCGGAGCTCGCTGCACGGGGACACCTGCAAAAATGAGATTTCCGCGGAACCGGCTCCCGCAATTGTCAAAGACTTTGTCCGAAACCGTCTCGCCTCCTTTGTCGAGAATGTGAGACACCATCAGGAGCTGGCGTTGTCACGCGAACCCACGCGGAATTCATGAGTGCGCTGCCCTGCAGCCTGAACCACGCGTCACGGCTGACCGGATTCCGGCCTCCGCGGGAATGCCGAGGGTACACCCACGAGGGATCATGCAGCACATGTGGCAACGGATCGCTGTCACCCAGCACTCAGGTCGGTTTATTCTGCGCACATCTCCTGAATAGACGCGGCCGTGGCTGACACCAGATGCGTGATTTGATCCCGCGTGATGGACAACGGAGGCATGAGAACCACCACATCACCCAGGGGCCTGAGAATCACGCCGTGTTTCCTCACGTTTTGCGTAACCCGAGCGCCCATGCGGAGTTCGGCCGCGTACGCCTGTCTTTTCTGGCGATCCTCGACCAGTTCTATCCCTACCATAAATCCGCACTGGCGAACATCCCCCACATGGGCAAGGGGCTCAATCTCGCGGCTCAGTTGCTCGGCGAGCAGAGCGATCTTCGCGGGGGCAGCCTCAAGCACGCAGTCAGATTCGAACACGTCAAGACATGCGCACGCGGCAGCGCACGCCAAGGCATTGCCCGTGTAACTGTGACCGTGGAAAAAGGTTTTCGCGGCCGCGTGTTCGCCCAAGAATGCCTGATAAATCTTGTCTGACACCAGCGTCGCAGCCAGGGGAAGATATCCGCCTGATAACCCTTTGGCCAACGCCAGAATATCAGGGCATACTTGCTCGTGCTCCACCGCGAACATCTTTCCCGTGCGACCGAATCCGGTGGCGACCTCGTCGCAAATCAACAAGATGTCATGATCGTTGCAGATGGTGCGCAGGCCTTTCAGGAATCCTGGAGGATGGACGATCATGCCTGCCGCGCCTTGCACGAGGGGCTCAACCACGAGCGCGGCTATCTGATGCGCCCGATCTTCACACAGAGCGCGAAAATGATCGAGACATCTGTCTCTGCATTCCTCCGGACTCATGACAGGATACAGATAAGGATGAGGTGTGGGAAGGGACAAGGTCTGAAACAAGAGCGGGTGAAAGATTTGGTGAAAGAGATCGATGCCTCCCAGACTTACGGATCCGATCGTGTCTCCATGGTACGCGTGCTGAAGGGTGGCAAAGAGTGTCTTGTATTTGTACCCGCGATTTTTCCAGTACTGAAAGGCCACCTTGAGTGCCACTTCCACAGCGGTGGAACCCGAGTCCGAATAGAACACCTTGTTCAGACCTTCGGGAGTGATGCCCACCAGTTTTTGCGCAAGCTCGATGGACGGCACACACGCCAACCCGAGCAGCGTGGAATGCGCAACCTTGCCCAACTGACGCGTAATTGCCTCATCGATGACGCTCTTGCGATGTCCGTGGACATTGACCCACAAGGAAGAAACCCCGTCGAGGTACTCCCGACCTTCAGTGTCGATGAGATAGTTCCCTTCGGCCCGTTCAATTACCAGGGGCTCGGACGCCACCCATTCTTCCATCTGAGTGAATGGATGCCAGATGTATTTCTTATCCAGTTCAGACCAACTCGACATCCTCGTACTCCTGCAATGTACTGTAATGCCAGTGAGACTCAGGGCTCTTTTCCACTGAGCGGAATCGTTCAGCAGGCCCTTGGGGGAGCTTGGAAAATCAAACCACAAGGTCACTAAGACACGAAAAGGTCAAAGACCAATTCTCCTTGTTCGTTGTGTCTTGGTGGTCATTCCTCGTCCCTCGCGGTGAACCCTTATCACTGAGCTTCGGCACAAGATCGGTTTTGCCTCTGACGAGCCGCACGCGTGGGTTCGTGGCGTACGCAGCCCGCGGGGTAACAACGATGGTCGGACAGAGGCCTCGCAAGCAGAGATCTTATGGCTTTGCGTCGCTCGAACAGGAAGAGACTTCCGTCCGATTCGTTATCTACGTGAACCCGTGTCAACATCGCTCGCAATGGCAGCAATATCCACGGGATCGGAGAATTCTCCTGCAGGGTGTTCGTCAGCCTCTTCATCCGTGCCCGAGAGCATGTTCCGGTCCAATCTGAAATCGCTTGTCCAATACGACACAAGACCCAGCGCCAGACAAATCACCAGACTGAAGAGGTGATAGACCGTGGCAAAGGATATGGCCACAATTGATTGTATCCCGAAAAGGGCGAGAGCGTAACGGCCTGCTGCGTGAAAAGTCCCGATAAAACCTGGAGCAGAAGGAAGAGCCACCCCCAAGCAGATAAACACCTGGATGGTAACTGCCACCAAGAAGGGCGCTTTGATTGAAAAAGCCAACAAGAACAGATAGGTCAAACAGGAAAACAAGCCCCATAGCAACACCGAACACGCGAACATGATGAGCGCTTGCGAGAAACTTGCCATGATGCCGAATCCGTCGATCAGGCGCACGAAGATGCCTTCGATAAAATGCGCGGCTCGTTCAGGGAGCCATGACAGGAGTTTCTTCAAAAGCGTGCGAAAGCCGTCCCGGTGAGCCAGGATGATCAATATGGCGACGTACCCAAGCACAAGACACCCGAGCACTATTTCGCCCACCAGAGAATAGATCTTCGGCACTTGCGGAGTAGACCAGAGCACCACGCCCAGCAGCATCAAAAGTCCCGAAAGATCGAAAAATCTCTCGACCATCACCGCGCCCAACACGCTGGAAAACGACGCACCACGACGCTGAAGGAGGTAGGGGCGCACCAGTTCCCCTAAACGTGCGGGCATGATCATGCTCGCAGCAGCCCAGAGGTTCAAGAGATCCCAAAGTTGCTTCATGGACAACGGACAGAAGGGCCGGAGAATAATCCCGAACCGGAACGACCTGACGAGCTGGATCACAATGGTCAACGCGATACAGGGCAGGAAATAGATGGGCTTCATCTTGCTCACGCCTTCAATGAGGTCGTGCCAAGAGATATCCCGGAACGCAAGGTACAGAAAGAACCCGCCGACAGCCATTCCTGCCGCGATCAATATGGTCCGCTTACCTGCCGACTTCATGTCAGTGCGCCTCGCCTTCCTGGCCCAGGTGGCGCCGAAAATACTCGACTGTAGCCTGGAGACCCGTATTGAGGGAAACCGTAGGATGCCAGTTCAGAATTTGTTGCGCGCGGGTGATGTCCGGCCGGCGTCGAGTCGGATCGTCCTGGGGAAGCGGTTTGTATACAATTTGCGACGAGCTCTCGGGAATCATGTTCAAAATCCCGCGAGCCAATTCCGCGATAGTCACTTCGTGAGGATTGCCGAGATTCACAGGCGAAACCTCCGGACTTGCCATAAGGCGCATCAGGCCATCCACCATGTCGGAAACGTAGCAAAACGAGCGCGTTTGGGTTCCATCGCCGTAGATCGTAAGTTCTTCCTCTTTGAGCGCCTGGCAGATGAAATTACTCACAACTCGGCCATCATTGGGAAGCATCCGAGGGCCGTAGGTGTTGAAGATACGTGCGATGGCCACATTGACCCCATTATAGTCGCGATACCCTACCATGAGAGTTTCTGCCGCCCTTTTCCCCTCATCGTAGCACGCGCGGGGCCCCACAGGATTCACGTTCCCGTGGTACGTTTCCAGTTGAGGATGCACCTCGGGATCCCCGTACACTTCCGAGGTGGACGCGAGGAGTATCCGCGCTTTCACTCTCTTGGCAAGCCCCAGCATATTCAGCGTGCCCAGGACGGATGTCTTGAGGGTTTTGATCGGGTTGTTCTGGTAATGCACCGGTGAGGCAGGACACGCGAGATGGTAGATTTGATCCACCTCAAGCAAAATGGGAGAAACCACGTCGTGCCGTATCAGCTCGAAGTTGGGGTTTCCCATGAACGGGAGGACATTCCTCTTACTTCCGGTGAAAAAATTGTCCAGGCACAGGACAATGGCATTGCTGTCAAGCAGCTTCTCCACGAGATGACTACCGATAAAGCCGGCGCCACCCGTCACGAGGACGGTTTTCATCAATGTCTGCTCCCACGTGTCATAAAAAAGTGAGTATATCGGCAAGGGAGAGTTTATGTCAATGACCATGACACCTTGGCTCGCAAACGATGTTCGAGTTGCATTCGGGTACAGGCTCCTGATATGATTCGTGGGTTCAGGGCTTTCCGTTGAGGCTGTTGTCGCGAAGTTGCGGTCGAAAAGGGGGCATGGACCTTGCCAGATTATCGTTCGATCATAGTGCCTGCCGGGCGTTTCTCGTTCCGGATTGCATGGTTGGCTTTTGCCATCGCGTGTTTCCAAGCGACGTTCTTGGAGCCGTCCATGGTGTTGATTGCCGGACAGAGGGCAAACGTCTTCGCGGGTCTTCTCTGCGGAGTGGTCCTCCTGGTGGTCCTCTTTGCGCTGAAGGATCGAAAAATCCCGTGGAGATGGTCGGAGATAGCCGTGTGCCTTGTTCTCAGCGGCCTGGCTCTGCTCAGCACGCTCTTCAGTGTGGACCGTGTGAGTTCAGGACTCAGGGTGTTCGTCTTGCTCACCACCGGACTGGGGGGATTCTGGTGCGCGCGGATTTTGCTGTGCGATTCGTCAGGCCAGGAGCGTTTCCAGTGGCTGTGTCTCGTGCTGTTGGCAGGAGCGGTACTCTGGGGGCTGATAGGGTACTTCAAGCTGGGAACGCCCAGCCACATATTCCGAGCCCATGAGCACCCCGTGAACACCGTGTTCCTCTTGCTATGGGTTGCACCGCTGGGTCTGATTGCCCGAGGAGGGCGACTCGGCCTCGGGTTGGGACTGCCCGCACTCATAATCAGTTTTGTAGTCATATGCCTGAGCGGAAAGATGGCTGCAATGTGGATTCCTCTTGTGGCCGCGGCGATCGGAGTAGCCCTTAAGATTCGTCGATGGGGACGCATTTTCGCTGTTTCCCTTGCCTTTGTCGCTGTCGCTGCGTTGCTGACGCTCCATTACGTGCCAGTACGGAGTTGGGCCGCGTCCTCAAGCGTGTGGTTTCGCGCGGAGAACTATCCGTTTTGTCTCCATATCATAAAGAAGCACCCATTACTGGGCATCGGGCTCTGGGAACCGAGAGCACAGTATCTGGACGACTACGAAATCCGATATCCCGGGTTGCACAAAGAGCAGTTTAGCGTAATGCTCGGGACGAACCGCACTCCGGAAAACACTTTCTTGACCTTCATGACCGATCTGGGTTTGCCGTTTGCTTTTCTGTATATGGCATCTCTCGCGTATTTGCTGTGGACCTTGTTCGGTGCCCTCCGGCTCAAGCCTCCTCAGCCCTTCATGAACCCGCTGGTTATTCTCGTTCCCGTCGTTGCCGCAATACTCTATTTTCAGGTGTACGACGGCCTCATGTATCCGCAGGTGAATTGGTTCTTTCACGTACTTCTGGGAATGATACCGACTCCCTGGGTGCGTGAGTCGTGGGCACACGCTGAGGGCCCGGTGAAGTGACTGTATACCTCGGAACGCGGTGCGTGTGGTTTTCCTGCGTGTGAGTGGCGCCACCACGAGGCGGCCCTGTCATTCGTGCCGTATGCCGCGTGGAGATCTTCTTCGGTACGGACGACGCAAAGCCGTCTCATCACTGCGCTCTTATCGTGTGAACTCCCATGACCTGGAGGATCACAACGAACCGTGAAAATGCCACCCTGTCCAGCGACCAGCGGGAGCTGGCAAGTGCTTAAAGTTCTTGGGGATGGGAGTTCGGGGGAAGGCCCTTCTTTCCAGAAGGGCCTTCCCCCGAAAATGCATCTTCATAAGAACGCGAATCCGTATCAATCGGGCGGAAGACGACATTTCCGGGTCCTGGTCCGCGCGAATCAGGATAACCAGCGAGAATGACGCTTCATTCTCATGTTACCAGCTCAACCTGCCGAGTATTCGCTCGAAAAAACCGCTTACTGACGTCGACACTTGCAGAAAAAAGTAGCTTTTTGAAAGAGATGTGATACAGGGGACGCCATATCACTGCTGGAGGTGGTTTTCGTGCCTAGACCGCTTTTCATCGTACTTTCTTGTCGCTGTGCTCATCGCCCCTGCTCTTTGTGCGCAGGCAGAACCACCCAACAAGAACCTCATTCCCGCCAAGCCTGCATATCTGGAAGCAACCCGCGTTCCTGCGGCTGATGCGAACCGGGATCGGCAGTATCCCCCGCCCCCCACTCCGAGTGAGCAGATGTACGTATTCTGGATAGTAGGCAAGATTCTCAGTTTTCCGGTTGATACGGTGGAATCGTACGTGACCAAGCTACGAGAGGATTGGCGGACCAAAGCAGTGCCGGCCGCAGCGCCCGCGCAGCCCAATCCTTTTGAAACCCGGCACATCCGACAGATACCACCGGCTCCACCGATAGCACTCGGTGCGGGAAGCTCATAACAGGTGCTCAGGTCGCGGGAGAACCCCGCAGGTGCCGCGTACAGAGTCAAAGACCGCGGATATGCATAAGCCCCGAGCGTCCGTCTCATGAAACGAACCGAACTCGGGGCTTATGGTCTTGTCTTGGTCCATCAGTACTTCGGGCCGATGCCGTGCATTTGCGCCACAAGGGGACCGCAATACCTTCGGCTATTCCCCCGCAGTCTTCCATGGGACCACCAGGCTGCCCCCATGCGATTTCAACACTCCATATGCCGCGGCGTTTCCGTTTATGTACGCGAACGCCATGGGGGAATACCCTGCGTCGTCGGTCACCGTGGGATTCGCGCCTTCATCGAGCAGGAGCTTCACCGTCTGAGGATTGCCCGAAAAAGACGCAGCGATCAGCGGAGTCCATCTATCCCCTCGCAGGGCGTCCACGGTCCCGCCATGCCGTGAAAGAAACCTCACAATGTCCTCGGCAATGGCTCCCTTTTCGGTCAGGCATTTATTGGCCTCGTCCTCGGAAACTCCCTTTGTCTTGAGAAACGCACGAATGTTGTCATCCCCTGCCCTCCTGTCGCGCATGAGGGTATCGATTTCTTCGGCAGTCGCGCCCGTGCCCTTGAGGCAAGTGGTCACCGCCTCGTCGCTTGCGTTTCTCGGGTTCAGCAAGGTATCGGCCTCGTCCTTGCTCGCGCCCCTGTCAAGCAGGGTCTGGCGAATGGAGTCTTCGGTCGGCCATTCTTGTTTGATAGCCATGCGAATATCTTCATCGCTGGCTCCTTCTTTTCGGAGTCGGCCAGCGATTGCCTCGTCTGTCATGCCTGCTTGTTTGAGCCGGTCTACCGTACTGGCGAACATCACGCCCCTTTTGGATATGCGCCATACGATGTGCGCAAAGCCCCCTCGATGGAGTAGCCCGTCAATGTCCTTCTTATCTACGCCTTGCGTGGCAAGACGGTCGATGGCTGCTTGCCTCTGAGGTCCCGTGTGTGCGAGCAGGTCAACGATTTCGGAGTCAGTGGCGCCCTGTTTTCTCACTCGTTTGACGTAATCGGCATACGTGGCCCCTGCGTCAAGCAAGACCTTCACGATGTCAGGTCGGCCAGCGTAGGCAGCCACGAGCAAAGGTGTGGCACCTCTGGGTATCGGGGAACCATTCGCAGACTCGCTAAACGCGTATCCTTTGGTCCGGGCCACAAGATTAGCCTGCTTGTCTACCAACAAACGCACCACGTCCGCGTGGCCTGCGCTGCACGCGGTCATCAATGCATCCAACCCCTGAAGATTCGCCGAATCAGGACCAACCCCATCGTCAAGCAATGCTCGCACTTCAGGAAGGTCGCCTGATGCTGCTGCGCTCAAGAGAAGATAGGTCATGGGCTTGAGGGTGTAGTTCTGTTCTTCAAGGCTGGGCGCGGTCTTTGAAGTCCGCTGTTTCCTCAGAGTGAGCTTCATATTAAGAACTTGATCTTTGTCAAAAAGGGTCCTGATCGGTGGAAGCCCCTCGGGTACCCTCTACGGTGGGCACGTCCATCTCAGCCAGGTCAAACTTGTGAAACGAACTGTTTACTCCCTGGACGAACGTGTCGGGCAACACAAGGGTGTGGGGACGGGATCGCCACTTGCCTGCGGGTTCGAGAGCGCAACGCGCGGACACCGATACCGGTTGGGTCGAGGGTTTAACCAGGTCGATCCAGCCGCTCCAATAGAGGGTGAGTGTGTCACCGTTCCTTTCCACCGTGATATTTTCGCCCGAAATACCCAGCTTTGGGGGAGCCAATGATTCCATCGTGTCGGCAAGATCGGACTGTGCTGAGGCAACAGCGCTGAAAATCAGCGCGGCCAAGCATACTAAACCCACGAGTATCCGTGTTTCTCATCCCAAACCTCCCCTTTCTCCTCTCAGGTCCCCTGAGCGTATCCTATTGGTAATAATTTATTATAGCGTACTCTCGTCGAAATTTCAATAGGTTGCGCTTATGTACGGCAAACAGCTCTTTTTTGCCTGACCAGCACGAAAGACGCTCCAGAAACTACCCGTTATTTCAAGGTGATACAAACAGATTTCTGACAGCGGCGCACACAGGGTAGATCCCTTTTTCCTGAGACGGCTTGTCTGGGGGGCTTGAATTTGCAGGAGCGCGTCGGGTTGATGCAGCGGACGTCCGAGAGCGATTCGTGTGCAAACGAGTAAGATCGTACGGCTGGGGATCTCCTGAAGGAAGTGATAAGACGGCTGTGCGTGATGCGTACCGATGGAGATCCGCAGCGCACGTCCGCCATCGGGTCTTTCCCTGGAATGCCCATTGGTCTGAAATCTGTTGCAACCGCGCGCATTGGGCAATAGAATAAAAGGAAGCGAAGAACGCAACAGCGTGTGCAAAGGCAACCATGACGGAAGATCAGACAATACTTGCGAGTGATGAAAATTTCGGCAATGTTTCCATGTGCCCCGGAGGGGTGGTGCACGTCAATCTTGTGCACCTGAGCCTCAAATTTCTTCCCGAGGACTTTGTGAGGTTTTGCGAGCTCGTAGGCAAGGCACGTCTGAATTTGGATCAGAGGCCGCCGCAGCGGGGCAAACCTCACCTTCAGGTGGTCACTTCCGACCCGGCCTGCGACCCCCCTGACCCGAAGTAACGCGCCACTCAGCCGTGCTCTTTCCTGTTGGTACCACCAGGCCTGTTCTTCCCGCACACGTAATGCAGTATTTGCCGCATGGCGCGCTCCCCTCGGCTTGCCGAGCCTGATACCGATTCGTGTTCACCTATCTAAGATGGTGGGGCTGTGGGTCACCTGAGCGCAGCGTTGAGACGGCTTTGCGTCGTCCGTAGCGAAGATCTTCAGCCCGTATCCTGTGTCCTGTCGTGTCGGAGATCAGGTGAGATTGGCAAAAAAGTCCGCCATGTGATAGTCGGGCAGGATTCTCTCGACAAAGCCCTTTTCCAGGGCAGCCAGCGGCATGGACGTATCCATGCAATTGTTGATCTCCTGAACCACATTGATACCGCCGTTTCTCCGGATTTCAGCCAAACCTTCCGCACCGTCGCGACCCGGCCCGCTCATCACTACTCCCACTCCTTGAGGACCGGCAAAGCTGGCAACAGACTTGAACATGAGGTTTATCGATCCCTCGATGCCCATGGTCGCTTCTTCCTCTGTGGCGGTTCTCTTGAATTCCAGCCTTTCCCCCGTGCCCTTCTGGAGGATCAACCCTTCGTGACCCGAGCAGATGTACGCGACACCTTTTTCCACAGGGACTCCGTGCGCGGCCACCCTCAAGGGGATCGCACAATGTGAGGCCAAGAAAGTCACGAACGGATCGAGATACCTGCGGGCCATAAGGATTACGGTGATGATCACGCCTTTGAAGTCCGCAGGAAGGCCCGGCAGAACCCGCAACAGCGCGTAATGCCCGCCGGTTCCGGCTCCCATTACGATAAAACGCGTGGACGGGTCCGGAGCGCCATGTCCTTGCTCAGCGTGCTCCCGCCTCACATTGCTGACTCTCAGGTAACGCAGTCGACCGGGGCTCACCCGGGCAGCACGCTTCACCTTGGCCACAATGTCAGCTTTCTGCACTTCCATGTTGGAATCATCTCTGCGGGATGGCTTTGCCACTACGTCAATGGCGCCATATTTGAACGCGTCAAAGGTCGTGCGGGCTCCTTCGGTCGTAAGCGCGCTAATCATGATGGTAGGAACCGCATGTTTGACCATAATGTGCTTGAGCGCGGTGATGCCGTTCATCTTGGGCATCTCTACGTCCATGGTGACCACATCCGGTTTGAGTTCCTTGACCATGGTCAACGCTTCCACGCCGTCCTTGGCCCGTCCCACCACTTCAATGCCTCCCGCGCTGGTAAGGATGTTGCTGATCTGCCTGCTCATGAGCACTGAATCGTCTACCACCAGGACTCTAATCTTCCTATTTTCGCGCGCTTTCTTCATACTCCCAGCTTTCACACTTGTCCTTTTCAGTCCTGGCGCTCTCCCGGTGTTGGCTCATGACCAGCCAAGTCCGGATGCAGCGATTCCCTCCGACTTTTCCCGAGGTTTGTCATCATGGTCACGCGGTCCGAGGTCCCCTTTAGGGGACATATCCGGAGATCACTTCCCTTGCCAACTGAATATACGCCCTCGCACCCGGTGATTCCATGTCATAGGCGATAATCGGCTCTTGCCGAAATGGAACCTCCGCGAGTCGCGGATCTCTGGGAATTAGTGTTCTGAACACGTGATTCTTGAGGTATTGACGCACTTCCTGGACCACCTTCACGGTAAAATTGGCTTTCTTGTCTGCCATGGTGAGGAGAAAACCGAAAATGCCCAGTTTGGTATTGTACAATCTTTTCACTTCGAGCGCGGCGCGCAGGACCCTTCCCACGGTTCCCATGGACGCGTATTCGCATTGGATGGGCACAAGATACGAATCCACTGCTGCCAGGGCCGCATAAGTAGGATTATCGAGTCTTGGCGGCGTGTCAAGGAATATAAAATCGTACGAATGCTTGAGTGATTCCAATATCCTTGCCAGGGCCGCGGGATCCTTCTCCAGCACGTTGAGATACTGGACTTCTTCCGAAACCGCGCGCACGTTCGAGGGGATCACAGAGAGTCGAGGTAAGCGGGGATGGCCCGGATATACCACGTCTGCCGGCAAAACGCTATCCCTGAGCACGTCAAGAAGGCCAAGGCGCATGTCACTGGTGTCCATTCCGAAACACTTGGCCAGCCCGCACTGCGGATCCAGTTCGATGAGCAGGACCTTTCTCTTCAGCGCGGAGAGACACGCCCCTAGGTTGACCGCCGTGGAGGTCTTGCCCACTCCGCCTTTTTGGCTAACGATAGCTATGACCCGGCCCATGGGTTCTCAGTCCTTTTCCGTCTCCAGGGATTAGTGCATTTGGTACTGGGCGTCGATCGCAACCTGTCGAGTCGTTTGCGCTGCGATCTGTCGTTGTTGCGAGATAATGTCGTCGATAAGCTCCATGACGTCCAGCACGAGGGCAATCGTGCCGTCTCCCAGGATAGTGGAGCCCGCGAGGCCCCGGTTCTTGAATACGTGATCCGCCAATGGTTTGATTACCACGTCTTGCTCGCCGATAAGTTCCTCAACCAGGAATCCCACGGTGCGAGGGCCTGCTGAGGCAAGGACCAGAAATCTCGGTTGTCTCGCTGAATCAGCCGTTTTTAAATGGAAAACCTCATTGATTCGGAGGACCGGGATTGTCTCTTCCCTGAACTTGATGACCTCAAACCCTTCGATTGTGGTTATCTCATGCGGGGAAACTTGAATGATCTCTCTCACCGAGGTAAGCGGAATGGCGAAAACGTGCTTCAGGCTTCGGATGAGGAGAGTCTGGATAATAGCCAGAGTAAGCGGGATCTTGATGGAGATGCGCGTGCCTTCATTTTCCCAGGATTCGATGTCCACGTGGCCGTTGATTTTCTCCACGTCTTTCTTCACCACATCCATGCCCACGCCACGGCCCGACGTGCGGGTAACTGCCTTACTGGTAGAAAATCCGGGGAAAAACAGGAAACTGTACACCTCCTGCGACGAGGCGTTGTTCGCTTCGGCAGCCTCGATCAAGCGATTTTCGACGGCCTTCTCCAACACGTCCGATCTGCTGATCCCTGCTCCGTCATCTTCCACGTCTATACTCACCTGGTTGCCCTGGGAATAGGCTCGCAAGACGATGAGGCCTTCCTCGCTCTTGCCGAGTTTTTTCCGCACCTCTCTGGCTTCTATACCGTGGTCCACTGCGTTTCTGATCAAGTGCACCAGAGGATTGTAAATCTGTTCGATCACTCTCTTGTCTACTTCGGTGTCCGCTCCATGCACCTCGAGATTCACCACCTTGCCTATGCGACGAGAAAGATCCCGAATCAGGCGCGGCATGCGGTTGAAGAGCTGCCCCACGGGGAGCATCCGCAGCTTCATCACCCCTTCCTGAATGTCAGTGGCCACCCGTCCCAGTGCAATGCTGGCTTCACCCACTTTCAGGGCCAAGTCTTTGATGGATTGCACCTCTTTCTTGGTCACCTGCGTCACAGACATCAGGTTCCGTTGGAACATTCTCAGTTCCAGTGACAGCTGTTCCACGTAAGAGCGATTGACGACCAGTTCCCCGACCTGGTTGAGAAGCGTGTCCACCTTGGCTGAATCGACGCGCATGGTCTTGACCAAAGCGCCTTCTTGCGGGTCCCTTGCCGCGTATGCGTCCGCATACGCGGGCGCTTGGCCGGTCAAGGCTTCAGCGGGGAATTCTCCGGATTCCGGAGTAACCGTCGACGCAGCCTTGGCTGCCGCCTCTGGAGGCCCTTCGACCGCCACGAGCGGTGCCGCTGCCCGAGTCTGTTCCGAGGTTGGCTCGCTCGCCGCTTGGAGCCCCGGTTGCGCTTTTGGCGTCACAGGAGGGGAGCCTACTTCTTTGGAACTCGGGTTTGCCGCGTGAGCCATCTGAGGCGCAGGAACCGCAGACGTCGCAGGCACCGCGTCGGGCACCGGGACCCTGGCTGCGGGCCGTTCGGTCGGAGCTGCCTGAGGATTGAGTGCTCGCTGGAGATCTCTCAGGAAATGCTGGAATCGATCGAAGTTCTCCTGCATGAACTCAAGGTCGTTCGCGCTCACGAATTCCCGTTCCATCACCGAGCGCGTCGTTTCGTACCAGTCATCCAGGAATGACGCGAGTTTCTGGTAATCCATATAGGTGGCCGAGGAACGTATCGAGTTTATGAACTCCGCGCAGGATTCTAGGTCGTTCTCGTCCGGCTCCTGTTCCATCATTCTCGATACCAGGGGCCGAAGTTTGTCCATGATCTCCAGCCCGTATGCGAGGAAAATCTCTATGATCTCCCGATCGGATTCTTCTGCCGAGACATCCAACCCCTCTGCCAGTTCCGACAGCTCGCCAGGTGGTATTGTCGCAGCAGCAGCTCCACGAGCCTGATCTCGACCCACGAACAAGGTCTCGAATTCATTTGCGAATTCCCTAAGAAGATCGTCATCCACGTCAGCCATCATGGATCGCTGGCCTTCCTGCGGCAGGACCGGTTCCGCGGCGGAAGGCTCCATGGCCTCCTCACGCGGAGGAGCCTTTGCAATGGGTTCCTCGCGATGCTCTTCCTGAAGTGGCGTTCCCAGTGATTCGGGCCCGGCTGAAAACGCCGCCAGTGGCGGTGGCTGCTCCTCCGCGGACGGAGGTGGTTCTGTGATAGTTTCCTCAGGAGGTATCGGTGGAGTCTCCACGACAGGAGCAAAATCTTGCTCGCCCAAGGGGAATATCTCAGCAGGATAGTACGGACGTAACTGGATGAGAAGCTCGCGCAGCTCCTGGATCTCTTCCGGGGAAAATGATTCCGTGTCCGGTTCGAACGCGCTCAAGCGGTTCTTGATGGTTTCCAGAATTTCCATGGCTGCAGCGATTCCTACGTCTGCAAAGGAATCCCTCACCACATCGATGGTTTCGAGTAGCGAAGGAATGATTTCGCTTGGATGGAAAAATCCGTCCTGAAAATCGTCCAGGTACAGAGAAATGGTGAGCAGGTGAGGAACGGTTCCTTCTATGAGGCCCTGCGAGTCATGGACTTCAGGCGCGCCAGGCTGGGCTTCCGCGATGGCTGGCTCCCCCGCCATGATTGGCTGCTCGGCTTCGACATCAGCCTGTTCTTCCACCACGGCCTCTTCTTCCATATCCGCTACAGAGAAGAACGAAGAGCCGTGGGTTTCGTCCAGGGGCTCTTCATCGTATTCCCTCACCACATAGGACATGGGCTCATAAAGGGCTTCTTCTTCTGCGCCGAGGAGGTCTTCGTCGAGCGCTTCCACTTCTCTTCTCAGGTTTGCAGTGTAATCGCTCAATTCTCCCGTGGTTTCGAACTCCTCGGCTTCGAGAATACCTTCGTCATCGGATTCCAGAGCAGCCGTGTCATCAGGGCCGAGGATATCGGCACTTTCGACTTCTGCCTCAAGAAAGCCGGGCACAGGTTCTTCGGACTCGATCTCTGGTTCCTCCACCGCAGGTACGTCTGGCGAGACTGGAGTCACGGCCGCGGGAGTTGGAGCGGACTCAGTGGCAGGAGACCTCTGGAGAATTTTTTCCAGCTGTTCCATCATGGTTGAGATGTCGCTCTTCTCCGCGCGATGCTGGGCCACTTCTTCGATCAGGGTCGAAATAAGATCCTTCGCGCGAAACAAGAATTCCATGATGGTGGCGTCCAGCGTCAACATACCTTCGCGCAGGCGGTCCAGGAGATTTTCCACCCCGTGAGTAAGCGTGCTGGAACTTTCCAAACCGATGTACTGTGCCGAACCTTTGATGCAGTGAACCGCGCGGAATACATTGTTGAGCAATTCAGGGACCGGGCCTTCTTTTTCAAGGCGCATGAGACTGTGGTCCATCTCATCGAGTAGTTCTCGTGCTTCACTACTATAATCTTCAAGAATTTCAGTGTCTATCATGCTTTCTCCCTTTCCGTCGGCCGTGGTTGCCTACATACGAACCGATGATCGTCATGTTCCGAAAAGGAGGATAGGAGTTCTCTTGAGAACGGCTATCCATCAGTTCGGCTTCGTTGTGAAACCACCTTTTGACCGTCGAAACGAGTCTGATAAAATTGAAAATCTTTCACCACAGTGCCCAGCATCTCCAGATCCTTTTTGAGGGCCGTGACCTGTTCTTTCAATTCATTTCCGTCGAAGTTGCCCTCCCGTTCCAGAGCCTGCTGGATTCTTTCCACCGCCGCGTAGGAGTTGCCCACGGTAGTACCGGTTAACAGGAGGACTTCCTGAAAATTGACCGCAAGGCTATTGATGACATGGCCGAGTTCCCCCACCTCATCACTGTGGTGAGAAGGCGCGGAAATACTCAGATTACCCTTGGCCATCTCTTCCGCTGCTTTCGCGATGGCATTCAGAGGAAAGACAACCCGGCTCACAAACAAATAAATCATGGATCCCAGACAGACGATCATGACTCCCAGGAGCACGGAGAGCCGATTGCGTACGTTGAGCGAGAGATCTGCTGCTTGCACGTGATGCGGCTGTCCTGCTTCTGGCGGTGAGACCGTGGCCGGCGTTTCGTGTCGTGAGGTCATGCCGCTCAAGTCAAGGATCAGCTTGATGTTTGCAGCCACCGCGATGAACGCGAGCATGCAAAAAATCAGTACAAGCCTGTTCCTTGTCGCGGCAGCCCGCAGGAACGAAAGGCCTTCCTCCGGAGCTGTCGTCGGGCGATCCCCTTGGGAGGCCGATTCTTTATTGATCGGTGGACGCGCCATGGCTCTATTTGGTGTTGTCCAATTCTTGGATGATCTTGGCTATAGACAGGTGATCTGTCTTGTTTATGAAGCCTATGGCACCTAGTTTCTCAGCTTCAGTCTTGTACTTGTCGTCTTTGAGTATGGTGAGAAAAAGGACTTTGGCACGGGGGTCCTCGTTCAATATCTCTCTGGCTGCAGTAATCCCGTCCTTATCCCTCATGGTTATATCCATAGTCACCACATCGGGTTTCAGGGTCCTATACATTTCAACAGCTTCGTTTCCTCCCTTTGCTTCGCCGACGATGGAATGACCCTGGGCTCGCAGCTCTTCCACAATCCTTTTTCGCATAAACCCCGAGTCATCCACCACAAGGACCCTTTTACCCATCACTCACCTCGCCTTACCCAAAAACTAGCCGTGTTATCTACGACGTTAGTCGAGAGCTTGCTAAATCTCCCGAGTAATCCTGAACTGTTCCACCAATTGGCCGAGTTCGTCTGCGATCTTGGCCAGATCTCTGGTGGTAGTGGCCGCACCTGCTGCACCTTGTGCGTTGGCGGTCGCGACGTCTGCCATTTCCGCCATGATCTGACGGAGGGCAGCAGATCTTTCGGTCTGGAGTTCCGTCATCTTGGTAATGTTGTCTGCACGGTTCTGCACTTCACCCATGTCCTGGGTAACACCGAGAGAAGCTTCTGCTTCTTTGGCAGCCTTGTCGAAAATGCCTCGGCTAAGCTGTCGAATATCCGCCATGAGTCCTGCCGCACGCTCCCTGCGTTTGGCCTGCTCTCCCGTGAGACCCATAATGTCCTGAGCAAGAGTCGTGAGCCGATCCATAGCTTGCTGGACACCTGCAGCGTCTTCGGTTTGCCGCACGGTTCCTTGAGAGATACCGGTGATCAGCGAGTTGGTTTTGGCCACAGCGTCCTGGATCTGGCTCAGTGCGTCGCGGCTACTGGCAGACAGACGTTCTCCTTCTTCAACACGCTTGTTACTTTCTTTGATCAGTTCTCCGATTTCATTGGTCGACTCAGCCGTTCTCTCTGCCAGTTTCCGGACTTCATCGGCAACGACTGCGAAGCCTTTCCCGTGTTCCCCGGCTCTCGCTGCTTCGATCGCGGCGTTCAAAGCGAGAAGGTTGGTTTGCTCGGCGATGGACGAGATCACGACCATGATTTCGTTGATCTGCTCCGAGCTTTCTGCGATTCCCTTCATACCTTCCACGACCTGCTCGACGGCTTTACCACCTTCCCGAGCAAATCGGTCGGTCATTTCGGACTGACGAGCAGCTTCCTGAGCGTTCTGGGCCATTTCTTCGATCGTGCGCGCCATACGGTTCACGGCTTCGGTGGTTTCACGGGATGCGGCGAACTGTTCTGCCGCCTTACCGGCAACCTCTCTTGCAGTCTGGCCCATTGCATCGATAACGTCCGCGCCTTCGACGGTTCTCTGGTCCTGGTCGCCGGCGCTCTTGGCGATCTCGTCGATCTCCTTTGCCATCGTCTGGACTGATCCGCTTGTCGTTGCAGCGCTGGTCAGGGTTTCTTGTGCGTTGGAGGAAACCTGACGTGCGGTCTCGCCCATGACCGAGACCCTCTCGAGCACGCTTCGGGCGCGTTCGGCCTGTGCGGTGGCGTTGACCACGATGCGCTCTGTGACCTGGTTAACTGTGGCTGAGGATTGACGCACCTGAGCAACCGCGTCGAGCACCGTAGAAAATGCTCCCTGGAGTCGATCCAGAAGCGCGTTGAACGTCACTGCAGCTCGGCCGGTTTCGTCTCTGGTGGTAACCGCGGCGCGGACGGTGAGGTCCAAATTCTCACCGACCTGACTCATGGCTTGCGCCAGACGAGCAATCGGCCGGGAGATCGTCGCGGCAACGATGAGGGCTGCAACGAATAACGAGCACCACCGTGACCACACCGACGATGGTGCTTCTTCGAACCACCGAGGGAAGGTATGCCATAAGTTCGCTATTGTCAGCGCCTGCGCCGACGATCCACCCCTTGCCCGGGAAGCTGCCGTATCCGCCGGGATAGAACAGCGCCGAGGTTTTGTGATCCAACTTATTGGTCTTCGCGTTGACAAAATCGGTACACATACGACTTCTGCTTCTTCTTCATGGCGTCAACCAAGGCCGGGCAAATTGATAGGCGGGGCCGCTATATCCTTCAGATACAAGGCCGGCTTAGGATGGATGATCAACTGGTACTTGTTGTTTGCGACCCAGACGTACCCGCTTTTGCCGACCCGGATAGCGGCCACGAGCTTCTCAATGGGGGACCATTTGACGTACGACACGATTGCTCCGGTCACGTTGCTCCCTACCTTCACGGGAACCGCTATCGTCATGGTAAAGCCCTTGGACTTGGGATCGATCTTCTCCACAAATGCGGATTTGTGAAAGTCCGAGATGTCGGTCTTGCCTGCCAAGGCTACTTTGACCGCTGGGGTCTTGGACATATCCGTGCCCACTGCGGCTGGCCAACTCCCGGCAACACACGTGCCCTTGCCATCTACCAGGAACATCGCCTCGTACGCGCCGTACGCCTTGACGACCTCCACAAGGGCCTGGGACGCGTCTTCCCGGACCTCGGCCACTTCCACGGCTTCTTTCATGATTCGAGCATCTGCCCAAAGCAGACAGTCACTGACACGCTGGTTCATGTACAAGTTGAGGGTCTGGGCCGAAGACTCGGCAGTGGCAGACATCTCTCGTACAACGCCTTCCTCGGCCCCGGACACTACCGTGGTGTATCCGAAATAGCTGACGGCTGCAAACGGGACCAGAGCGATCAAGACGAAGTAAAGAATAAGCTTGTTCCTGATGTTTCCGCCGAGAGGGATTTTTCTTAGAAACTTCATGGTCGCTCCTCCTCAGATAGAGCTTATTTAAAGTAAGACTTTGCTACGGCAAGAGCCCTGGATCCTGACTTTCAGCCGGAGCCTTCTTGCGAGCCTCCGACCGCGTATTGCCAACCGGGTGGACCGTTCGGCTACCTCGACCCGCCTTCCACGAGAGCGGGCGCCATACGGGCAACGCCACCCAAGGCGTCCTTCTCCTCAAGGGACAGGATCTTCCTGAAATCCAAAATGATGAGAATGCCCTCGTCCAGGTGAACTACTCCATTGATGTACTGACTCTGCACTCCGGCCACGACAATGTCCGGAGGCGGGGAAATTTTCGACGCAGGGACGGTGATGACCTTGGCGACTGAATCCACGATAAAGCCGGTCACGCTGTCATCTATCTCCACGACGAGAATTCGGGTTCCGGGCTTGTGCCCGCCGGGCCGCGCCCCTCCTCGCAACCGAAGCCTCTTGCGCAGGTCCAGTACGGGGATGATGTTACCGCGAAGATTGATGACACCTTCCACGAAATCCGGAGAATTGGGGATTTCGGTAATGGTCGACATCATGATGATTTCTTGGATGACCAGGATTTGCACGCCGAAGCGCTCGGAGCCTATCGCGAAGCTGATAAGCTGGACGACTTCAACGGTTTCGGGTGTCGCCCTTTTGGT
This sequence comes from uncultured delta proteobacterium, assembly GCA_963760985.1. Lineage (GTDB taxonomy): Bacteria > Desulfobacterota > Desulfomonilia > Desulfomonilales > Desulfomonilaceae > JACRDG01. The sequence goes on from CAVXFM010000015.1 coordinate 518,861, forward strand.
CTGGTCCCTACCTTTCATGGGGCTCTCCTGTTGAGTGGAATGGCGTAGACGTCTACGCCCACTACTTGATTAACTTGTGAAAAGTCTCAGCCAAGGTATCTGCCGAGCACTTGTAGTCGACGATACCTTCCCGAAGGGCGCCTTCCGCCATCCTAGGGTCCACGCTGGAAGCCGGATCCTGAACCATGGTGAGTCCCTCGACCTGTTTGACCGCTCTAAGCCCTTCGATCCCGCCGCCGGACCCACCTGAAAACAACACTGCGAGTTGATGCTTGCCCATGATTTTGGAAGACGACATGAGAAAGTGATCGAGCACATGGACGCCCGGTAACTCCGGCAAGAACTTGACCGCTATTTCGGACCGTTCCCTCACCAGTTCCACGGGAACCGTAGCCGGGTGAATATAGCAGACTCCCTCGGAAAGAGAAGCTCCGGATTCCAACTGCCGGACATGAATTCGGCTCCTCCTGTCCAGGTAGTCCACGAAAGCGGGGATCACTTCTTGCTGCATGTCATGCACCACTACCACTGCACATCCAAGGTCTTCCGGCAAGAGCGGAATCACACGGATCAAATCGGAACAGCCACCGATGAACGACCCAAACACGGACAAGAAGTTCGCCGGGGCACGCGTGGTTTGGGAAGAAGATTCCTGTTTGATCGGCGAGGGGGTCTTGACCCGTCGGATCCGTTCAAACTTTATTCCACAGGCTTCTTTGACGCGACGCACCAGATCATCGGCGCGTCCGTCCATGCGCCAGTTGCTTTGCGGCTTGCGGAGAAAATCGACCCCGCCAAGGCATAACAGATCAAACGGATTCGCTCCCACACCGCCGACAAAGCCGCTGAGCACCACTACCGGACACGGGCTTCGAATCATGATGTGCATGAGGGTGGTGCTCCCCTTCATGACCGGCATGTCCCAATCGAGGAGTATGAGATCAGGTTTGAGCTCATCGATTTTTGCAAGCGCTTCCTGCCCGTTGGCAGCGTATCCCGCGACCGCCAGAGAGGCATCTGCTCTAAGAATCTCGTACACTATCTTGCGAATAAAGCGGGAATCGTCGACGATCATGATTCTCTTGAGGGCCTCGTGCTCAAATGCCGCTGTTTTCTTCCCGGCCGGTACCGAAGTGCCGGCAGAGTTGAGCGGCGCAGCCGCCCCCTGAGATACCAGATCTGCCCCAGGAACAGGACCAAGGGCGTGGCGGATTTCGTCTTTCTGGCGCACGCCTTCCATGAGGAGACTCTGCCAATCCGTGTATACCGTGTGTTCCGGAGCGGAAAAGACCACCTGCGAATAGAATTCGCCACTTTCCCACCCGAGTATTTCGAAAAGGGCATCCACTCCTGTCATGTTATCGCACTGAGCGTGGACGATTCCTCCTTCGTTCACATAAATGTAACCGATATTTTCTTCGTACAACGCCGTCACCAGGGTCGTATCTTTGCGGTAGCAAAACATCTGGATGACGTCTTCGAGTTTCATCCCCACCACGCGGCCGACAAATCCTTGATGCGGCAGCAGCATGTGGTGGATAAGTTCGAACAGCCTCTTTTCAGGTACAGGCCTCACCAAGAAGCTGGCGCACCCCCAAGCGAGAGCCTTATTCCGGTCTCCGCTCAATGCCTCATCGGTCACGAGCACGGCTCTCACGGCAATATCTTGTTCTCGAATGGATCTCAGCAGATCGAGACCGTCCACGCGGTCAGATCCCTCGTGCACGCAAAGCACCAGATCCACCGGATGGTTGTGTATCATGTCAATAGCCTCGGCACTGGAACGTGCCCAGAGTACGAGGTATTGGCGCCCCATCTCTTCGAAGAACTCCCGGATGGATCTGCTAAGGATCGTTTCGCTTTCTACGACCAGGATCCTTCTCTCTGACAAAAGCTGCTCCTTAAACCGTTCATCCTACGCGAACAGCGTACGAGCGTGTTGCAGCATGATAAGGTGAAATAGGACATACCGAAACCCGATCAGGTCGGGATCAGTTGTTTTCACTCTTACTTTCTATGCCAAGAGGACCATGCGCGCCAGTGGAGCGTCTCGATTCCGCGATTGGTAGTGCCATGATGTCCTGCTGTCGAGGGCCTTGCCGACGAATAGCTATCGGGTGTAGGCCTGACTCTTCATGGCTTCCAACAGCACCGATGTGGGAATCCGCATGTTTTTCTCGGGAGGCGCGGCTTCTTTGTAATCTCGGTGAATTGCCCGATCCCAGGCAAGAATTTCAAAAAACGCCTCGTCGCCCTCATTGTCATCGGTTACCGTCCTGTAGATTTCTCCCTCTTTGACGAAGATGAGCCCTTGTTTGCTTCTCCGTTTCACTTCGATTCTTCTGCACTCTCCGCTCAGAACGATCAACCTGATGGTCGTTCTCAAATTGTAGCTGGAGAAATCCATTACTTCCGACAGGTCGTCCGGATATACCTCACTATCGGAACAGTTCGAGCCTGGAACGCGGTCCAGTGGGTCTTTCACGTCGGACTGTGTCAGGGCGTTGTCTCCTCAGTGAAGCCTCATAGCCATCGTCTCAAAACCGCAAAGAGTGCGAAACGTTTTTCGTTGGGGCTCTTTTCGCGATCCGATCCGGTAGCATCCCCGGGCCGAAAAGCCCGGCCTCTGGAGGGCGCTCACGCACTCCATGGGCTCCCGGAAAGCCTCACGCGATCGACGGATGACTCCAGCGAAAAACGCATGCGGCGGTTCCTGTCTCCAGGCCGCTCCGGCCAAACAGGAATTTCCTTGCTGGCTCTTGCTCAAACCGATGCGGGTTCTAGTATTTTCTGATAGCTCTTGTCTATCCACTCGGATTTTATCACACGCAAGGCACTGAAATCAAGATTATTACGATCTTGCCCGCAACCATTCGGTCGCGAAAGGAATGGAGGTCTCTTCCAGGCGGGGTCATGGCGAGCGAAGCAGGGCCAATTCACCGGCTTTGTACCTGTAACGCCGGGCACCACGTCTCGGCGCGATTTCAGCCGCGGGTCTTGACGCGATACTGAGCCTTCTCAGCGGAACGGATGAGCCAGGCCGCGGAGATCATTGATTTGTCCGATGCGCATGAGAGAAGAAGAGCTTTTTCGTATTCTTCGGCATCTCCTGGTCGCGAGGGCCGCGTCACTTCGGTCCAGGTGCGGGTACGTTGCCCGTCTAACCGTTAAGGACACTTTTTTCTATCTCTTCCAACTGAAGGTGCAACTCTTCCCATTGCGACTCAAGTTCCTTGATTTGCTTTTCCAGGACAGGGTTCTCTTCCAGAATAGGCTTTATGAGTTCCTTCTTTTGATAGTTCGAGGGATCGGCCATAATGGTCTCGATCTCTTTGCGTCGTGCTTCTTTTTGTGCGAGTTGTTTTTCCACACGCTCGATGTGTTCTTTTACCGGCCCCTGCCGCTTGAACAAAGCGATTCGCGTCTGTGCTTCCCTGCGTTTCCGCTCCTTGCGCGACTCCTTGGAACCCATATCCGCGGCCGCGCTGTCTGCGTCGGTTTCTCCATTGGACGAGGCTCTTTCGACCGGAATATCCCGAACTCGCCGGTCAGACGGCGCATCGGCTTCTTCGAGCGCGGCCTTTTCCATGAGTCCCTTCTTGTACCGGTAGTCCTCATAGTTGCCGGGATAGTATTCTGCAATTCCATGATCGATTTCGAGGATCGCGGTGCAAATTGCATTCATCAAGCGACGGTCGTGGGTAATCAGAACGAGAGTGCCGGTGAATCTTCTCAGGCCCTCTTCGAGCACCTCGCAGGACGGTATATCCAGGTGGTTGGTCGGCTCGTCCATCGCGAGGAGATTCGGGGGTGCGAGCAGGATCTTGACCAGCGCCAATCGGCTCTTCTCCCCACCGGAGAGCACCTTTACCTTCTTGTATACCTCATCCCCGGAAAAGAGAAACGTTCCTAGGAGACTGCGGATTTCTTGCTCAGTAGCTCCCGGCGCCACGCAGTGGGCCTCATCGAGCACGGAGAGGTCCGAGTTGAGGCTCTCGGACTGGTGCTGGGCAAAATAACCGGTTTTCACCATGTGCCCGTACTTGATGGTCCCTTGGTCAGGCGCGAGCACGTCTGCCATTATCTTCAACAAGGTCGATTTTCCGGCTCCGTTGGGGCCTACCAGACCGATGCGATCCCCACGCTCCACGTTGAGACTAAAATCCTGATACACGGTCAAATCCTCGTACCGTTTCCCCATGTTCTCGATTTCAATAACCCGCCGGCCCGAAGGAGGAGGCTGGGGAAAGTTGAACTTGATGGTCTTGGCCCGGGTAGGAGGTTCGATCTTTTCAATCTTGTCGAGCATTTTGAGCCGGCTCTGTGCGCGGCTGGCGGTTCGTGCCTTGACTCGGTTTTGATCGATGAATTTTTGGATGCGTTTTATCTTCTCTTGCTGATTCTTGAACGCCGCGAGCGTGACATCGTCCTGCATTTGCCTGGTACGCTCGTAATCGTCATAGTTGCCCGAGTACACGGACACCTTGCCGCGTCCCACTTCGACGATACGGGTGACCAGTCGATTGAGAAAGGCCCGATCGTGGGATACCAGCACCATGGCGCCCTTGAAGCCTGCAAGATATTCTTCCACCCACAGCAGACTGTCCAGGTCCAAGTGGTTGGTCGGCTCGTCCAAAAGCAGCGCATCAGGTTCGGACAAAAGGATCTTGGCCAGCGCTACTCTCATGCGCCAACCGCCGGAAAACTCGCTCCATCTGCGCCGTTCATCTCCAAGCTTGAACCCGAGCCCCTGCAAGACCTTCAGGGCCCGCGCCTCGAGCGTATATGCGTCGTATCGCTCGAATTCGAGCTGTAGGAGGCCGTGTTCCTCCACCAGCTCTTCCAGCCGCTCGCTGTTTTCCGAAAGGCTCTCCATTTCTCGCTGGAGTCGACTGAGCCTGATTCTCACGTCTTGTAGCTCATCCGACACATTCATCACTTCGTCGAGAATCGGGCCGTCATTCCCCTGGATCAGCTCCTGATGGAGCACGCCCATGCGAATGCGTTTCTCGATGGACACTTCTCCGTCATCTGGAGTGACCACTGATTCCATCATCCCGAGAATCGTGGATTTGCCAGCTCCGTTGGGCCCCACAATGCCCACACGATCTCCACGGTGAATGCTCAGGTTCACATTGTTGAATAGCGGTTTTCCGTTGTAAAACTTCGACACATTCGTCAAAAAAATCAAAGTGCAACTCCAAAGGTTCGTTGGGCCCTGTTGAGAGGCATCGTCCGGTCCGCGTCTGCTCATAACGCCGCGCAGCGCGACCGGTAGGGCCACGCAATTATTGTACCTCATGCGAATTTTTACCACCACGCGCGTTTTATGGCAATATGCCGAGAGGTATTTCACACCGACTCAGGTGCGGGCAGCAGGGCACGCGACCTAGAATGGTTGCTGAAAGTTTTGTCTCTATGATTCTTCTTTGGCGTCGGAGGGCACTGTCCTTGCGGGAGCGCATGAATTCATACCGGTGCGCGCCAATTCAGGTAGGTACTGGCAGGCGGGTGCCATGCCTCCAAAGCGCAGTCAGGCTGGCCGTTCGGAGCGGAGGCATGGCGCCCGGTTTACGTGCTTTTGCGCACACGGGTATCAGATGGGGTGGCACGATGAATGAGCGGCAGTTCCTTACACAAACAAATACCGATACACGTGCACAGGCCGGCCAGCCTCTGCCGCGACAGGGCATGAGGAGTCGGTTCTGCGCGGCCCTGGAAGAGCTGTGTCGCAAAGAGCCGGTTCGGGAGAAATGGTTGATCGCTCCGTCCCTGCGCATAGGGCACCAGTGGCTCGACATTGTCGCGTTACAAGGGCAGCCTGTGCTCAACTGTCGCGTCAAGACCCTGAAAGGCGTGGTCCTGGAGCTTGCCGGCCCGGAAATGGCGCACAAAGGGGTTTCTTTGGTGTCCGTGACCGGTTCGCTGATTCTCATGGACAGCATCCTTCACCGTCTCCCGCTTCACGGGTATTTGTCGTCGCTCCCGCGGAGCCCCGGTCTGGCGCGGGTCGTCCTCTCGTCCATCGATGCGTTGCGCATGGCGGACATAGTTCCGGACAGCCTTGATCCTTCCTGCTTTGACGAGCCTTCCAAGGCCGATGACATGAAATTTCTTCTTGGCACGTATTTGGACGCGCTCGGGCAGAGACGGCTGGTAGATTACGCAGAAGTGCTGCGCATGGCCCGGTCGAGTCTTGGAGAGCGTGGCATGGGACGAGCCATCATGCTGCTCCCGGAAGACGTCGACCTTACCGCGCTGGAGCGGGAATTCATGAATGCCGTGCCTGGGGCTGCCGTGCTTTGGCTGCCGGTAGATCAGCCCGCAATAGGAAAGGATAACGCGCGCGAAGACGAAACCGACGCTTCCCTGCTGAGATGGCTTTCCGCGGCCACCGAAGTTCCCGGTCCGCGCAATGACGGCACTGCAACGGTGTTTCACGCGATCGGCGAAATCAACGAGGTGCGGGAAGCGTTGCGCAGGTGTCTGGCACAGGGCTACGCACTGGATGAGGTGGAACTGCTCCACACGGACAGACAGACCTACGTACCCTTGATTTTCGAGACCTTTCTCCGCATGAACCCGCAAGACCAAGACCCCGACGCACCTGTACCGGTCACGTTTGCCGAGGGCATACCCGCGACGTACGCGAAGCCCGGACACGCGCTTGCCGGGTGGATTCAGTGGATCAAGGAAGACTATACGCAACACACCCTCGCACGGATGATCGAGGATGGACTTCTCGATATTCCCGGTGCGCACGAGCAAGGGGTGAGTTGGCATCGGTTGGCCCGAGTGCTGAGAGAAGTCAAGATCGGGTGGAATAAGCACAGATACGCGGAGAAGATCAGCGAGCGCATCCTCGCACTTGAGAAAAAGAATCCAAAGGACACGAGGATTGAGCACGAGGCTTCGGCTGACGACGAGGACTCGCATGCAGCCTCTTCTCGCCTCTCCGACGAGACCCGGATCGTGTGTCTGCGGGTGATCCGAGATCTCGTGGAACGCGTGCTTGCCACAGCTCCTCTTGAGGGCACCTCTCCCGTGGATACGCTTCACGCGGCAGCACGGTTTGTATCCTCGCTTAGCCGGGCTGACAGTGAAATGGACAACTACGCGGCCAGATCGCTCGTGGAACACATTCAGGACATGGCCCGATGGCTCGCGGCTGTACACGGCCCGGTGAGCCTGGATGTGTGGGAATGGCTTGCGGGGTTGCCGTCCGCGGTGTCCATCATGGGAAGTGGCCCGCGGCCGGGTCGGTTGCATGTGGCCAATATCTCCTCAGGCGGATTCAGCGGCCGGCCGCATGCGTGCATCATCGGCCTGGACGACGGTCGCTTTCCCGGCACCGCGCTCAACGACCCGGTGCTTTTGGATACGGAAAGGGAAAAGCTCTCGGAGAATCTTCCCACCGCGCGAGAGCAACTCGGTCGGCACGTGGAACGGTTCGTCAGGCTCCTCGCGAGATTGCGAGGCACGATTACGCTCGGGTATGCGAGTCTCGATCTGAGGACCGACCGTGCATTGTTTCCCAGTCCCGCGGTGTTTTCCGCATTTCGGATTCTGTCCGGAAACCGGAACGGCGACCAGACCGATCTCATGAAGTGGCTTTCCTTGCCCGCGTCTTTTGCCCCTGCTGAGGAAAGCCTCCACCTGGACGAGACCGAGTGGTGGCTGTGGCGGCTATGCGGCCGTGAAAGGGTTCGAGATCCGTTCGAGGTGCTTGACCGGCGCTATCCGCACCTTGCGCGGGGCAGACTGGCCATCGAGCAAAGGCAAAGCGCGGGTTTCACCGTGTATGACGGCCGCATCCCGGAACTGCCTTCTGATCTGGACCCATTCGCTCAGAACGGCCCCACCATGTCTTCTGCCATGTTGGAAACCATCGGCGCATGTGCCTTGAGGTATTTCTTCAAGTACGTCCTGGAAATTCGGCCATCGGAAGAACTCCTCCTGGATCCCACCCGATGGCTGGACCCTGTGGAATTCGGGAATCTCCTGCACGACGTGTTCTATCGCTTTATCAGCGAACTGATCGGCCAAAGGCGCCTCCCCTTGTTCGAGCGGGACATGGCGCGACTCGCGGCCATTCTTGAAGACTACACGGATCGGTACGCGCAGATTCATTCGCCACCCGGACCGAGCGTCTTCCGACGGCAGCACATGCAATTGCTTCAGTCTGCAAGGATTTTCCTCAAAGAGGAGGAGATCCTCTGCCGCACTCGCACTCCCAGGTTCGTAGAGGTGTCGGTGGGGATGACGCCTCGCGGAAACGCGGGCCCCATCGATACCCGCGAGCCGGTCACCGTATCTGTAGACAAGGAAAGATCCATCCGCGTCCGCGGACGGATCGACCGGATCGACTCGATCGGCGAGGATTCGCAAGCCCGGTTTGCCGTGTGCGACTACAAGACCGGATCGGACTTTCGGTACACCAAGCAGGACCCTTTCTGGGAAGGCCGGGTGATTCAGCACGCGTTGTACCTGGCAATAGCTGCGAACGTGTTGACCCGGAAGGTTGCGCGCAATGCGAAGGTGATTCACTTTGAGTATTATTTTCCCCAGCATCGGGGCCGCGGTCGACGCATTTCCCTCACCCCCGAGCAAGTCGGTCTGGGCAACCGGGTCATTGAACGCCTTTGCAGCGTGGTGCACGAAGGAAGTTTCCTTCCCACCATCAACGATCGAGACGATTGTACCATGTGCGACTATCTGTCCGTGTGCGGCGATGTACAAAGCACCGCGGCATGGGCGCGGGTCAAAATACACAATCCGGAAAATACCCAACTGGAACCGCTCAGGGAGTTGAGAAACTGTGGCGACATTGAAACCTGAACCACCGGCCGACCAGGACCAGCGCGATCTCATTCTGAACGATCTGGACACCACCATGCTCGTGGAAGCTGCGGCAGGAACGGGAAAAACCACCAGCATGGTCGGCAGGATGGTCAACCTTCTTGCCAGAGAAAAATGCTCGCTGGACACCATGGCAGCGGTAACCTTCACGCGAAAGGCCGCGGCCGAGCTTCGTACCCGGTTTCAGATCGATCTGGAAAAGGCGTTCCGCACTGCGCGCGAGCCCGGCCGCGGTCGATTGGCCCAAGCGCTTGCAGGGATGGACCGTTGTTTCATCGGGACCATTCACTCCTTTTGCGGCCGCCTGCTCCGTGAGAGGCCGGTAGAAGCAGGAGTGGACGTGGCTTTTCGCGAGATCGACGACGTGGAAGACGAACTGCTTCGCGGTCAGGCATGGAGCCGATACGTGGCAAACCTGTACGCGGAGGATCATCCGATCCTCGCGGAACTGGAAGAACTCGGTCTGGAAATCGGCGCTTTGGAAGACACGTTTATGAAGTTCGCGGAGTATCCTGACGTGCAGGAGTGGCCAGCGGCCGCGGTCGAGCTTCCTGACCTGGAACCCGCGAGGCAGGCGCTGGAGGCCATGGTCCTGCACATGGAGGAGGTGACGCCTTCTCTGCCGGAAAGCCCCGGAAACGACAAGCTCATGCCCAAATACCGCGTGATGCCGCTTATGTGGCGACAGATTCGGCCCGACCACATCCCAGACCTTATGGAAATCCTGGCGGAATGCAAGGAGCTGAAAGTTGTCCAGAAAATGTGGCCTCTTGGCAAGCAACAAGCCCTGGACGAACTGGAGCGATGGGACGATTTCAGGCTCACCTTTGCGGAACCTCTGGTGAGACTGTGGCGTGAAAAACGATACGAACCGGTGATGCGCGCGTTGCGACCCACGCGGGACCTTTATGACAGTGTGCGCAGGAGCGCGGCCGTGCTGAACTATCAGGACTTGCTCATGGCCGCGGCAGCGCTGCTTCGCGACAAGCCGAAAGTGAGGGAATATTTTCGGAAACGATTTACCCACCTGCTCGTGGATGAGTTTCAGGACACGGATCCGATACAGGCAGAGGTCATGATGCTCCTCACTGCGGACAACCCGGAGGAGCCTCTTTGGCGTCTTTGCCGCCCTGTGCCTGGTTCTCTGTTCGTGGTGGGTGATCCGAAACAGTCGATATACCGGTTCCGAAGAGCGGACATTGTCACGTACAACCAGGTCAGGACCATCATCATGGAGAGCCGAGGCAAAGTGGTCAACCTGGCCGTGAACTTCCGCACGACCAAACCGCTGGTGGATTGGGTCAACGGGGTGTTTGCGCAGCAGTTCCCTGCACAAGCTTCCGACTATTCGCCGCAATACGTGAGCCTCATCCCCGCGACAGGAGATAAGGACGGTCCCGCGTCCAAAGGCGTTCGCCGACTGAACGTTCCCGAAGTGCACAGCAAGAACGAAGAGGCCAATGCATATGATGCGGATATGATTGCCCGTACAGATTCGCCGCGCACTGCCTTCAGGACCGACCGGTGAAGGCCGAACCGGGCTGAATCCGGGCGATTTCATGATTGTCACCCCCAGGACCGGCAAGCTCGCGCTGTACGGCCGCAAACTCGAGGAATTGGGCATTCCGCATCAGGTCACCGGGGGGAGTGCGTTGAGCCAGGTGAGTGAGCTGGCATTGTTGCGTCTCGTCCTGAATGCGGTGGTGCATCCTGACGATCCTGTGGCTCTGGTGGCTGCGTTGCGCAGCGAGCTTTTCGGGTTCAGCGATCTCGCACTGTTTCAATTCCGACGTCAACGCGGGATATTCTCGTATTTTGCCGAAATTCCTCCTGATCTCGACCCCGAAGCCGCGGACTTGTTCCGCGATGCGTTCGGCCGGTTGCGGCAATATTCCTTTTGGCTCGCTCGCATGCCGATTCTGCCTGCAATAGAAAAGATGGTGGCTGACCTGGGGCTTGCCGCGCGTGCGGCCGCGGGTCCTGGAGGCAACGTGCAGGCAGGGAGTTTTGCCAAGGCCCTGGAATTGCTGCGGAGCGATCAAGCGGGCATGTGGTCGCCTGCGCAGGTGGTGGAACGCCTCTCTGAATTGACCGATCGCGTTGAGGACTTTGATGGCATGCCGTGCAGGGAGGATGAATCGACCCGGGTGAGAGTCATGAACCTGCACAAAGTAAAGGGTCTGGAAGCTCCGGTGGTGTTCCTCGCTGACCCCACGGGCGCGAGCAAATTTCCGGTGGATTTGCACGTAGACCGATCAGGTGATCGGGTGTGCGGGTACATGAGGATCTTCGGTCGCGCGGCAGGCGGAACCCGGGAGGGACTCCTGGCCCTTCCGCAGCAATGGGATACTTTTGAGCAGACAGAAGCCAAATTCCGGGACGCGGAAAAGATCCGTCTGATGTACGTTGCCGCGACACGAGCGGGAAAGAGGCTCGTGATCACACGCCGCGAAAAGGGACAACACTACAACCCGTGGAATTTCTTTGACAAGAAGATTACCGATGTGCCGCCGATCCCGGATCCGGGACCGCAGGAACCCATGTTCCGGGAAGAGGTCGAGGTTATTGACGAGGACGTGGCTCGGGTGATCGCGGACGGACCCCAGCAATGGGCTGCAGCTCTCACACCCACGTACCGGACTGCCGCGGCCAAGGCAATTGCGCTCGCGACTGACGGAACCCTGCGCACGGGCGGCGAGCACGGCACCGAATGGGGAACCGTGATCCATACCTTGCTTCAGACCGCGAGGATCGATCCGCACGCAGACCTGCTCGCGCTTGCGGGGGATGCGCTCCTAGAGCAGGGCCTTGAAACCGCTCTCGCGGAAGAAGCGGTCAACACGGTCCGGTCGGTAATGGAATCCGCACTGTGGAAGCGTGCCTCTGCTGCCTCCGAGTTCCTGGTCGAGGTTCCCTTTGAGATTCTGATGCCTGAACGCGAATCGACCGACGCATCGCCGGGATTGCTCGTACGAGGGGCCATTGACCTTGCGTTCCTTGAACCGGAAGGCTGGGTCATTGTGGATTACAAGACTGACCGGCGACCGGCAGCTCGCGTGGAAGAGCTGGTGGAAAAATACCGTCCTCAGGTGCAAATGTATGCCCGCGCGTGGACTGCCATCACGGGCCAGGCCGTGCACGAAGCAGGACTGTATTTTACCCACAGCCGCACGTACCGCAAGATTACCTGGTAATCCCCCGCACAACCCCTGTGCGTGATTCCTTGGCAAATGAGAGCAAATCGGTCATTTCGCGGCTTGCCAAAGGCGATTCGTGGTTGTACCGTCATGGTTAAGGGGTGTCCGGAACCCGGGCGTGAAGAGGAGGGTCAGTCATGACGGATGCATTGTCCCATTCAGAGCGCACGCAGGAAGGGCCCGGTGACGCGGAACACGGGACCGCTCTTGCCGATGCGTGGCACGCGGCGGTGAGCGTTCTGGTCCTTTCTGATGATGCTGATGCGCTCCGGTCGATCGCCGAGGTATTCGCGGCCAACTGCGACGGCACGATCACGTGCGGAAACGTCGCGTCTGCCCACGAGGTCTTCCGGCAGATCAGCCCGGGAATGGTGCTGCTTGATCTGGGGATTCACGCGGCAAGTGTCCTCGACACGTTCCGCACACTCAGGCGTATCGACAGCGACGCGCCGGTGATCCTCCTGTACGAAGCCAAAGACCGGGAAATAGCCATCACAGGACTGCAAGACGGGGCGTACGATGTGGTCGAAAAACCGTTCGATCCGAGGCTCCTTGGCTTTGCGCTCAAACGAGGGATCGATCGCGTCAAGTCCACGCTGTCGGAACAGAGCCACCGCCGACGTCTGGAAGAGACCATGGTGGAGACCACCTCGGTCATTCGCAGAAAAGACTTCCTCCAGGGCATTCTCGACAGTTCCACGCTCGTGTCCGTGGTATTGACGGACCTTTCTCAGAAAGTGCTCTTCTGGAACACGGGAGCCCGCAACATCTTCGGGTACACCACGGAAGAAATGCTTGGCCACAAGGTCACCAAGATCTATCCGCCCGATTCTTTGACGGACGAGGCAGTGCACCAACTCCGGCACATGGTGGCAGGCAAATCAGGGACCGTGCACGGGAAAATGCGCCAGATCACCAAGGACGGCAGGACGGTGATTATTTCCCTGGCCTTGTCGCCCATGCTCGACGCGGCAGGTGAGCTGCAAGGCATCCTCGGCGTGGGGCTCGACGTGACGGAAGAGACGCACCTCCATGAGGAGTTAGTCAAGTCTTTCACCCAGATCAAGATCACCCAGGACGTGTCCGTATTCTCCCTGGCAAAGCTCGCAGAATGCCGGGACGAAGAAACCGGCCTGCATTTGACCCGCATCCAGGAATACTGCCGATCTCTCTCACAACGTCTCGCGGATCGCGACCCATTCAAAGACGTGATGACCAAGGACTTTATCGAGGATCTTGTGCGCTCTTCCGTGCTCCACGACATCGGCAAGGTCGGGATTCCCGACTCGATCCTCATGTCCGAGAACAAGTTTACTCCCGAAGACTTTGCGATCATGAAACGCCATCCTGTGATCGGCGGGGATGCGCTGGACGAGGCAGTCAAGGAACTGGGCGAGGAGAGCTATCTCTGCGTGGCACGAGACATTGCGTATCACCATCACGAGCGCTGGGACGGGAAAGGATATCCCTTTGGTCTTGAAAGGGGAACAGATCCCGCTCTCAGCCCGCATTGTGGCGCTCGCGGACGTGTATGACGCACTCACCAGTCAGCGCCGGTACAAGCCCGCCTTTTCCCATGAGGACGCGGTCAAGATCATCGTGGAGGGCAAAGGCACACATTTCGATCCGGATCTTGTGGACGTGTTCCTCGAAGTGGACACGGAGTTCCGGTCCATAAGGAAAGCCTTTTCCGCGCAGACGGACGAGAGCCCTTCGCATTGACTCTTGCGCGCGACTGGATCAAGCAAAGTGCCGCGTTACGTAAATTCGATCGCGTGTTCGCGTGGGATGCGGCGAGCTGCGCAAACCGCAGCAGTCGAGAAGAATCCCCGAACGATGCGCTTCCCGATGGTCTTCACATCCTACTGCACTGAGGATCTGGGAATGAGAAAAGGCGGGTCACAGACCATGTTAAGACCAAGCATAAGACCCTCAATATCGATTTTGATGCTGGTAGCATTTGGGGTGTTCCTCAGCGTTTCGGTGTCAGGATGCGCCCTGCAGGGTGCAGACTATGACAAAGATCTAACCCTGAAAAGCAATGGCGTGGTGTACAAGATCGGGGAACAAAAGCCGTATACGGGTAAGGCTTACCAGCCCGTGTGCGATTCCTGCCAATGTGGATTCTTCAACAACTTCGTTCATTGGCGCGGCCAATACAGGGATGGAAGACGGGACGGCATTTTTGAGTTTCCTCGATCTCGTCGTGCCGACGATTTTTTCTGCCCTGGCGACAAGGATGTTGCCCGCGTGAAATTCATTAAGGGTGTGGAGCAAGGAGAGACAGATGTCGATTCTCAGTGATATTGCTCAAGGGCGTGGTTGGCAGGAGACTGACCTATGAAACGACTCATTGACAAGAACGGGAGGGACAATGGGAAGGAAGGAGAAGGTTGAACCCGATGATAAAGAACAGTCCGCTCGGTTTATTGAGGGGCCGAGCGAGTCCAAGACGAAGACACGAAAGAGAGGGTTAAGAAGGCACTGGAACGCTCGCTCAAGCCGAGCTATGGCGGGCATGAGCAAAAAGATTATGAGTAGTATTCAACTCCAAAAAGCATCTGGGTCTATATTAAATCTTCTCAACAAGGAGTTAATCACTGGCACATATATGTCTGTCTGTTTGCCATGGTTCTTAATAGTAAAAAGCTCTCCTTTGTTAGATCCCGGGGCACTTGGCAAAAGCAAAACTACCTCCGAGCCCTTGCCCCGTTTCTTGAGAGCGACCACCCCGAACGGTTTGAGACGCTTGATAAGCTCCCCTACCTTAAGGGCCATTTTAGGCATGACAGGGACTTAAGCCAGACCGACATGCGCTCGTCGAGAATGATATTGGGGGGAAGTCCGCCATGTCGGTACCCTTTGGGGGCGCCTCGATGATCCTGTTTATTGGCCCCTCGGTTTTCTCGCACGCTCTGTATTCATCCCAGATTTCCTTTGGTGCGCTTCGAAATAGGCGGTCCATGTTGTCGTTCACAATGCAGTAACGAACCTGCTCCGTGATTACGTCACCAATGTCTTTTATTGCCTCCTCTTCAGTCAACGCTGCTGTCACAAGATCAAGCTCTAGACAGTGAGCGGTCCACAGATCGTCCTGCCTAGTGAGTAATATCCGAAAATTGAATGACCATCCCTTTCCCATCGTTTCTTGCTCCCTGGAGGCCTTAGGCCTTTACTGCCCAAGAGCCAGGCAGAGGAATATCCCTTTACGTGAAAAACTGCAAGAAAAAGGACACAAATACATCGAAATCCGCGACCCTTCTCTCAAGGATGGATTTCTCATCTGACCATTCCCGCTGCATGAGATTTTTTCGCTTTATCCCCTATTATAAGGAGACCCGAATTCTTCTGTCAAGGCGATTTTCTATAGCCAAATGATCGCCGATCTTCCAGGTACCCAGAGTGACAACCAAACCAGGAAAATGTTCAGATTTCCTGGAGAAAATTAATCAACTGCCGATGATGGCCTATAGTCTATTCATGGAGCCTTGTTGCCAAATGCCGAATAAACGCTCCCACACTATTTAAAATATCCTGAGCCTCTTCCTTGTCATATCGACTCCTCAAGTGCATTGTGTGGTTTCGCCAGGCGTTTTTGACAACCCTGAAATGAACAGCGGCTCCTGTGTAGAATGGCTCATCGTCTGTGATCCATGATTCCCCGTGAGTTTTCTTGCTCCTAGATCTGATCTCTTTCTCTATTTGGTCTATGGCTGTATTCCAGTTTTCTTTGATGGTAATTTCCAGAGACTCCCCCATGGCGTTTAGTCCAGGCTCTATAGTCCTCTGCACTGATCTGTGCGCCTATGCGAAATGAGGAACAGTGCTCCTGAGAGAAGCGGGGTTTCCCTGGAATCGATTGAATCGCCGAGCCAAGGCTTGCCTGAGATCCTGCAGCCTCGGAAAGAATTTGTTATGGGTAATGGCTCTCTTGGTCTTCCTCCAGACATATTCAACCGCATTGAGCTTGGGTGAATAGGCAGGGAGGAAGTGGAACTCTATGAGATGCTCCTTCCCGCTCAGCCACTCAAAGACTTTTGGTGATCTGTGATACGCTGCATTGTCTGTGATCAGGTGGATCTTGGTGCCGCGGTAGTATCGGAGGAGCTGTTCCAGGAATCCGATGAAGGTCTCGGCATTGAAGACCTGGACGAACCGGGAATGCCATTGGGGATTCGCTCCGATTCTGACTGCACCCATCACTTTGATGCTCTTGCGAACCGGTGGGCTCAAGACCTGGAATCCAATGCCCACGAGAGCCCATGTTCTGATGACGGTGCCGGCCTGTTGAAACACCGCTTCGTCTTGATAGAGGGTTACGCCGTGCTCCTTTTCGGCTTTTTTTTGATGGCCGGGAGTTCCTCCAGTATCCAGGTCTGCTGTGCTTTTTCGTCGGCCTTGGACAACTCCCTTCCCGGGTACTGCACGGAGAAGCGCATTCCGTGAAGTATCTTCCCCATATGGTCAGGATGGTAGGAGACCCCAAACAAGTCTTTGACCAACTTGACGATAATCTTGGTGGTCCAGACCCCCGTGTCCAGTTCGGCTTCCTGGGGGCCGGCTGCGATGATGCGTGAGAGTTCCGCTTTCTGCTCATCGGTCAGTCTGGATGTCGCGCCCATGAACGGTCCCTTGGTAAGTCCGGGGATTCCCCTGACTCGGTACCGATGAATCCAAACCTGGAGGGTGCGTCGAGCCACACCGACAACCTCCGCTACTTCCGTCTCCCGGTTGCCCCGACTCACCAACAACAGAGCCTGAACCCTCAGGCACCGGTCGAGGTCGTTGTGATATCGTGCCTCTTGGAATTCGGCGGCCAAATCCCTCCGCTCCTGTTCTGACAGTCTCAATCCGTGCCTCGGCATCCGTTGTCCTCCGATCAGGTAGGTGTCAACGGCTCAATATCATCTCCAGGCCCGATTGTCGCGCACTTTCTCGGTCATCCAACGGCCGAATTGTTGATCCCGTCGGCGCGTATGTCAATGCAGAGGACTATAGAGCGCGCATCGCATGGAAAACGCACGCTGTATACCGATCAAGAGCCAAACACTTTCTAGACTCTCTTATTTCATATTCTGCACTCGGGAAACGTTCCCAGATTTCTGGTGGGAAAACGTCTCGTGAGCTGTCAAAATATCCAGATTCCTCTGGGGACAGGATGAAAAGTTTTCTGGTAGCAAGCTCGTTAATAACTGTTTGATTCAAGGTTATCAACAAAGACCTAAACTCATCTATTGGCCTACGCTTTTTACTCTGAGCCGATTTAACTAATGGATTGTTGCCTTTCCTCCGCAATTGTATTACAAAGGTGCCCCAAGTTCACGGGGAGGTGTCTGCGTAATGCAGCAAGAGCCATTGAACCTTGTTGAGTTTCAGAGGAGATTTTCCACTGAAGAAGCGTGTATGGAACACCTATTTAAGCTTCGATGGCCAAAGGGGTATCATTGTCCCCGATGTGGCCACGGTTCATACTGCTTTCACAGCACTCGCAGGCTGTATCAGTGTAGTAAATGCAAGTATCAGGTTTCGGTAACGGCTGGGACGATCTTTCACAAGACGCGGACCTCTTTGGTGAGCTGGTTCTGGATGATCTTCATGATGTCCCGTCAGAGGAGCGGTCTGTCGATGCTGAGTTGCCAACGGATGCTCGGGATCAAGACTTACAAGACGGTATGGACCATGGGGCACAAGATTCGCAAGGCCATGGCCGATCGGGATTCCCTGTATCAACTGGCTGGTTTGGTGGAAATGGACGAAGCGTTTATCGGGCCGAAAAAACCTGGGCCTCGTGGTCGAGGTGCCAAAGGGAAAGCCAAGGTAGTGATTGCGGTCGAAAGCCGGGACAAGCATGCGGGATTCGCTGTAATGCGGCATGTTCCCTCCGCTGACAGCGACCAGATCCTTTCCGTGGCTCAAGATAAGATCCAACCCGCCAGCGAGATTCGCACTGACGGCTGGCGAGCATACCAGTCTCTGGGATCAAACGGGTTTGTTCATGAGCCCGTCGTCGTAAGCAAGGACAAGGAAGCTCTGAAGCAACTCAAATGGGTGCACGTACTGACTGCCAACGTCAAGGGAAACATACGAGGCGTGCACCACGGTGTAAGCGAGAAGCACCTTTGCCGATACCTGGCTGAGTTCTCATACCGCTTCAACCGACGCACATGGGATTCACAGCTGTTCAACCGTACTGTTACTGCGTGTCTTTCCACTGCCACAGTAACGTTTGCGGAGTTAAGGGCATGATCCATTAACTAATTCTCTAAAAGCTGCAGCAGACACTAGGAGCCCCATCGAAGACAAAATATCGTTTCCGGAATTATAGTGACCGGCATTGACTTCAGCACCTAAGCGAAGTAGGGCACAAGCGACTTCAGTTTGCCGGGATTGCCCTGGAATCGGTTGAATCTTCGGAACAAACTGTCCTTGAGATCTTTCAGGGCTCCAAAGAAGCGGTTGTGGGAAGCCCATTTCCGAGTCTCCTTCCAGATGTATTCCGCGGCGTTGAGCTTCGGAGCATATTTGGGCAGGAAATGGACCTCAATGAGGTCTTTGATTTCCTCCAACCACTTTCTGAGAGTTTTGGTCTTGTGCCAGGGTGCGTTATCCACAACCAAGTGGACCTTTTTCCCTTTGTAGTAGCGGAGCAACTGCTCGATGAACGCTGTGAAGGTGTCGGTATTGTATCGCTCGACGAATCGGAAGTGCCAACCCGGCTTTTCGCCAACCCGTACAGCTCCCATGACTTTTGCGCCCTTGCGACCCGGAAAACTCTTTACATGCGTACCCTTGCCTATTCTAGCCCAAGTACGGTGCAGTGAACCGGCTTGACCGAATGAGGCTTCGTCTTCGTAGATGAGAACACCGCACTCCTGTTCAACTTTTTTTTATTGTCTGCAGTTCATGGTCAAGCCATAGAGTCTGCTCCGCTGGGTCTGCCCGGGAAAGCTCTCTTGTGGGTAACTGAACACTGAATCGGAGTCGCCGAAGAATGCGCCGCATATGATCGGGGTGGTATCGAACCCCAAACAGATTCTTGACCAAGTCCGCGACAAGGGGAGCTGTCCAAACTCCCGTATCCAGCCCAGCGCTTTCTGGCCCTTGTTCAATGATACGGTCAATCTCTATGAGCTGCCCTTGCGTCAATTTCGGCTTTCGACCAGGATACGGCCCCTTCACGAGCGCTTGGAGACCGCCTCTCCTGTACCGAGAAATCCAGTCCTGCAAGGTTCTCCGCCCAACTCCCACAATTTGAGCAGCTCGGCGTTCCCCCACTCCTTCATTCACCAGGAGCAATCCCTGAATGCGCTCGGCCATGTCGAGGTCTTTGCGCCCTCTGGCACCTTGGTACGCCTGCCCCAGCTCATCCCTTACAGCCTTGCTCAATCGCAGTCCCGGTCTCGCCATACCCCTCACCTCCACCGAAGAGTCGCTGGGGGGTGGCATACCACAACCGAGAAACTTTGTCGCGCCTTTTAGCGCGAAGTTCTGTGCCGGTTACTATAAGGGTAACTTCCGAGAAAGGTTCCTCAGTGAAAGCCGGACGAATGGTTTCTAAGTCTTTTCTCTGGCTAAGTTTTGTCAGGGATTGACAGAGGGTAATGAAATTTTGGGCGTGGAATTGCAGCATGTCCCACAAGCTCACAATCTTGCCGGCGGCAAAGTCTTCTTGGATCAGGGACCCCTTCTCAAGCGCGGTGAGCAAACCCATGATACCCCTCTCTCCAGGGTATGTCACTTATAATCTCGCGTTTGCAAAAGGGTCCCTCCCCCAAGCACTCGTTTTCCTGAGACGTCTGCCTCGCGACACGTATCAGCGCACGATCTTCAGATCAAAGGCTGCGATCGCGTACAGCACGGGCACCATCAGCAGGGTCACAAAGGTCGCAACCATGAGGCCTCCGATCTGTGCATAGCAGAGAGGTTCCCAGAGCGGGCCGCCGTTCATGGCCAGCGGGATGAGCGCAATCACGGTCGCGGCCACGGTGATCAACACCGGCCGAAGCCGCATGATGCCCGCGTCCAGGAGTGCGGTACGCAGGTCCTCGCCTTCCTCGAGCTTTTCCTCGATGAAATCGAACAACACAATAATGTGACTCACGATGACACCGATGAGGCTGATCACTCCCAGAAAAGCCATGAACCCGAACGGCGACCCCATGATCGCGAGAGCGGCAAATGCCCCGGTCATCCCGTACGGCAATGCGGAAAACACGATGAAAGGCTTGACCGCATTCCTGAACTGAAAGACCAGAGCCAAGAAGATCGCGACCACGCAAATGATCATGATCACGGTCATCTGGCCGAACCCCTTGACCTGCTCTTCGTACTCGCCACCGACCTCTATCGTGTACCCGGGAGGAAGCGATTTCTTAAACTCTTCCAGCTTGGGTATAAATGCCGCAGTCACCTCCGAGGGCAGGACTCCGGGCGCAGGGAAACACGACAGGGTGATGGTGCGGAAATGATTGCGCCGCGCAATCTTTTCCGTTTCCATGCCGTATTCGATGGTGGAAATCTGGCCCAGAGGAACCCGTTGGCGGCCCTCGGCCGCATACACGTACAGGTTCTCGATGTCGCCGATGATGGCCCGCTCTTCCATCCGCAGCCGGGCCACCACCGGAATCGTCAAGCGTCCCTCCCGCAGGTTCGTGGCCACAAAGCCGTTCATGGCCGCGGCAGATGACCGCGCAACGTCCACATTGGTGACCCCCGCGAGGTTGGCCTTGTCGGAATTGATCTTGAGCCTGGCCTGGAAGATTTCCGCGCCCCAGTTGTCCTTGGTGCGATACGTATTGGGCGTGGAGCGCAACAGGCCCTTGAGCTTTTGGCCCAGCACCCGCAGCGTGGTCATGTCCTCGCCCGAGAGCCGAATCTGCACGGGAAATCCCACCGGAGGACCCGATTCCAGTTGGCGCATATCCACACGCACTCCGGGCAATTGGGCCATCAAGGCTTTCTGGAGCGGATCCACAAGCTGGTTGGTGAGATGTTTGTCGCGCACTTCCACAAGGATCTGCGCGGTAATTCGGCTGGGACAGTTCCGGCTCCACCGAGAACCAGAAACGGGGACCCCCGCCGCCGACAAAGGTGGTCACACACTTGAGCACGTCCGCGGGCTTGCCGTTCTTGTCCGGATGCGAGGCTTCGAACTCTTCCACTGCCTCACGGAGCAAAACCTCCGCGGTTCTGGCTGCGTCGTCGGTGGCGGTAATGGACGCGTCTTCCGGGAGCCACAGGTCAACGTACGACAGGTACGAAAGGTCTTTGGGAAAGAATTGCGGTTTGAGCCTCGACTGTACCCAAAAACCCGCGACCACCACGACCAGTGACACGAGAAAGGCCTTCCAGCGATGGTCGATCAGGAAGCTGCCCAACCGGTAGTACATCCCGTAGAATCCTGTGGAGCGCAACTCCTCCATAGACCGGGCAGGCGTCTTGTGCGGCAGGAGCACATAATACGCAATAAAGGGAACGAACGTCATGGACACCACGCGGGATGCCACCAGAGAACACGTGAGCACAATGGGCAGCGTGTAAAGGAAACGGCCCGTGTCGCCCGTGAGGAGCAGATACGGCAGGTACGCCACGATATTGGTGATGGTCGCATACAGGATCGCACGGGCAAGCTTGGTGGGTCCCAGCCATGACGGCCACGTCGCGGGGCCTTCCGTGATCCAGTTCCCGTTTGATCGCATCATTGGCCACCACCGGATCGTCCACCAGCAACCCGAGAGCGATGACCAACGACGCGATGGATACCTGTTGGAGATCGATATGGAGGAAGTGCATCATGCCGAAGGTCATGGCCATGGTAATCGGTATGGAGAGCGCCATGAGAAACGCGGATCGCCACTCCCAGAAACCCACCAGCGCCACGATCACGACCAGGATGATGGCCTCGTACAGGCTGTGCATGAACAGGGTTACGCTCTCGTGAACTTGACGCGGTTGGTCTGACGTGCGCGCGATGACAAGATCCTCGGGCAGTCGTGCCTTGACCCTTTCCAAGGCAGCATCCACCTCGTGGGAGAACTTGCCGATCTGCTGTTCCGAGCGCATGTTCACCGCGAGGGTGATGGCACGCATGCGCTGCCAATTCCCCTGTGCATCCCGGCTGTTCAGGTAGTTGAGATTTCGCGGTGGAGTTTCGTACCCGCGACTCATCTCCACAAGGTCCCTCAGATACGCACCTGTGCCCGCGTCCGTGGAGCTGATGATGGTGTCGCCCAATTCTTTTTCGTTGGTGAATTCGCCTGAGGGATCGATGATCAGGATTTTTCCCACAAATTCCAGCATCCCGCCCGGCAGGGTGACATTGCGCGCGCTGAGCACGTCCTTGATTCGCCACGGCTGGAGCCCGTACGAGGCAAGCCGCTCCTGGGAGTACTCCAGGAAGACCGTCTCCTGTTGCACGCCCCATCGCGTCACCTTGGAAACCAGGGGAACCGCATTCAAGGTCCTGGCAATTTCGTCCGTGTACGCTTCCAATTCTCGCAGACTATATTTGCTGCCCGCGGACGCGGTGAGCTTGGCGAGGGCGGTATGCGGATCGCGGACGATCACCGGCTCCCAGATGTCAGGACTGAATTCCGACACATGCAGCCCCTCGTGCACGAATCTCCACACCTCCTTCATGAGCGCGGCATCGTCCAGGGTGGTGCTCGCGTCGAGCACGGCCAATCCGGGGCCGTTGAACACGAGGACATCCTGCACCATGCCTTTTGCCTGCCAAAGCCTTGAGAGCAGTTCGATCTTTCGTTCGACCCATCTCCCGTCGGGCAGGTTGGGAAACACCACCGCGAGGCTCACCCGCTCTTCGTGACCGAAGGACACGGACCGCGCGCGAAGCTCGCGGATGACCTTCTCCAGTTCGCGTGCACGCAGGTCGATTTCCACCTCACCGGCCTTTGGCGAGCCGACCGTGAGCATGAGCGTGGCCGTGTCCCCGAAGTCCTTGATAAAGACAATCGGTCCCGCGCCTTCGGGCAGGTCCTTGATGCCGGACAGTTTGAGATTGATATCGTCAAAGATTTCACCGGTGGTCTTGATGTTTTCCATGAGTCGCACTTTGACGACAGACAGCCCGGTACGCGACGTGGATTCGATGCGTTCGACTTTTTCGTTTTCCGCTATCTTGGTTTCGATCTTGCGGGTGACGAGTTCTTCGACTTTTTCCGCCTTTACGCCGGGCCATGAGCACATGGCTACTGCGATGCGTATGGGTATCTCAGGGTCTTTGCGCTCAGGCATCCGGTAATAGCCGTACGCTCCCCAGATCAGGGTGGCCACGAGGAGCACCGCGGAAATGTGACGGTTTTCCACAAAGAACCGTGCGGTATTATGGGTGTGAGCAATCAGCTCGTCATCTTTCTGATGCGCTGGCATAGAAGACCCTCTAAGGGATGACGTTTACGAGACGTCCGTCAAAGACCATGGTGGCCCCGGTGGTGATAATCTGTTCCCCGACGGTCAGCCCGTGGGTGATGACCACCTTGTTTCCGAAGACCTTGCCGATTTCCACCCTTCGGCCGCGAGCAACGTACCGGCCGTCCTGCATGCCCAGCACGAACACCATGTACCCATGAGGATCCGAAGGCGGGCGCACCACCGCATGAAGCGGAGCCACGAGCACAGCTCCTTCGTTTCCGGTTCCCACGAGCTTTACCGTGGCTATCATGCCGTCCTTGAGTTCCAGATCAGGGTTGGGAACGGTGACCTCCACCTCAAAGACCCTGCTCCGCTGGTCCGCGGATGGCGAGACCGCGGTGATCGTGCCGTGAAATTCCTTGTTTTGGAGCGCCTCCACCGTGATGGAGAGGCTCTCTCCGGGTTTGACCTTCTTGAGGACATAATCGGGCACGCCGAACACGGCCTTTACCGAACTCAGATCCTGCAAGAGAAACGCCCTTGTGCCCGGAGCGACAAGGGTGCCGCGTTCCACCAGCCGTGTGACCACCAGAGCGTCCAGCGGAGACTTGAGCACCGTGTCCTGCAACTGGATCTTGGCCTCCTCCACCTGGGATTCTGCTCCGCTCACGCGAGCCTTGGTGACATCCAGCTTTTCTTTGGCCTTATCAAATTCGTTCTGGGCCAGAGCGTTTGCTTCTAAGAGCCTTTGCGCGCGGTCGAACTCCCTTGTGGCCTGGCCCAGCGAGGCCCTGGACTCCTCGAGCGCGGATTTGGCATGGTTGAGTTTGGCCTGATAATCGGTGTCCCGCACCTCTGCCAGGGTAGCGCCTTTCTCTACACGATCGCCTTTTTGCAGGTCTCGAGGCTTTCCATCAGGACCGGGGATTTTGAGAATCTCGTCCACGTACCCGCCGACTTTAAAGGCCAAGTTCACCTGTTCCCGCGGACCTAGTGTCGCAGAGTATTTCAAACCGGCTTCAGGCAACGCGGAAGCGATCCTTTGTACTTTCACGGGAATAGGCGGTTTCACAAACGTTTCCTTCTTGGAACAGCCGGCAACGGCACACCACGCCGCAATCAATCCGACCGTCACTGCACGTCGAAACACTGACCTTGACAACTTCATGGGCATCCTCGAAGGGTTTGAAAAAAGGACCGTACGCTGATTCACCAGTGATATTGACTCGCTTCTTGAAAGAAGGGCCTTCCCCCAAACCCCCATCCCCAAGAACCTCAGGCACTTGCCAGCTCCCGCTGGTCGCTGGACGGGGTGCCATTTTCATGGTTCGTGGTGACCCTCCAGGTCATGGGGGTTCACACGAGTACTACCCGATTCCCTTTCAGATTTATCACTTGCACAAGCGAATCAATGTGAGACCGGTTGCCAAGAGGACCGCCCGATTCGGCAGGCCGTACCCTTTGGCCGCGCGGCGGAGATCTCCCGATGAGGGGCTTTCAGATCACGCGTGAGCCATGGGCACTACGCCCTTGAGGCAGCCGTCACGAAAGCGGGCCTGTCTCCGTGCGCACGTGAGGAGCGTCCGGCACAGGTCTCAACACGGTTTCGGGAGGTAAAGGCGCTACGCGAGGTTCGGTTCGCGGTCTCTGTGCGCGATCTCTCAGGGTGTTGATCAGCCGTACTGCATGCTCGACTCCATATTTCCAGAGCACCACGAACAGGACGCCGAGCAGGCCCAAAGCAGCGAGAGCCAAGACCAGCAGAATATACCCCATCCACTGCGCGCCCGCGCTGTCCGGCCATAACGGGATCACCAGGAACAGCAGAAGGTAAAACGTTTTCGGCACCGGTGCAAGGCTGGCCAGCAAGGTTTGGATACAATCCAGCACCTTCATTATTATCCGGAAGGCAATCCACAGACCGCCAATGCCAAAGCATAGCAGCACCAAAAGCCGCGCAGCAAAGACCATCGAAGACGAAACTTCCAGCCCGCTGAACAGGAATTGAAGCTGAAAGAAGTTTTGCAGATATGACAGCATGTCCCACAGGAATTTCATCTTAGCCTCCAAGGTGCATCTCTTGACCTTAGGCCAAAGCAATTTCTTTTTTAATTAAGGCATATCATGCTCGTGTGATCAAGTGAAATACGAGCAAACCCGATCAATCGAGCTTCGTGGAGAACCAGTGGACTCGGCAATTATTGACAAAATATGCCCAGTCACGTACCATCTACTCTAGTAGTCCTCATCCCGGTTCGCGGGAACTGGGACGGGACAATTTGCTCGGGCAACACTGCGGGCTCGATTCGCATGGTCGACTCTTGGTATGCATGAGAGTGGAGCGCGGCACACACAGGGCCGTCCGATGTGCCAGCCAATGGTGAGCGAATCGGCTGTGCGCGTCCCGCAATGCGCTCCGGAATCACATGTGCAGACAGGCCTCATGAAGCCCTGGTCATTAAGAAACTTTTCGTTTCCATTCAAGGCGAATCCCTCTTTCCGGACGAGTTCCCATGCATATGTGTTCCGGTTGATGGTGGTGCTCACTTTCCTGGCTCTGCCCGGCGGATGTGCACGGAAGCCTCCTTGTACCGCTGATCAGGCGAAAAAATTTCTCGATTCGGGCGAACCTGTCAAGGCCGTGGGAATTCTCGATCAGCTGATTTCCAAGAACCCCAGCGACGTGCATTTGTTGCTTCTTCGCGGTCAGGGACGGCAGCGAATTGACGCGTGCGAACTCGCAATCAGCGATTACTCCGCGGTTATCAAAATCAAGCCCGAGTTGTCAGCCGGATGGGAGGCCCGCGGGCGATTGCTCTCTCGGAACGGTGATTATGACGACGCACTTTCGGATTTGAATCACGCGGCGAAACTTGCCTCCCACCCCGCATCCATCCTGTCTGCCATTGGTTTGGTGTATTTTTACCGTGAAAACTACAAAGAAGCCCGCGAGTATTTCGACAAGAGCACGTCAATCGACTCCGGGTGTGAGGCCGGGTACTTCGGGAGAACCGCCATCTCTCTGGAAGAAAAGGATTATCCCTCCGCGATCGCGGAAATGGAACGACTCCTCAATATCCAACCCAAGAATGCTTCCGCGCTTTTTCGCCGCGGCTTCGCGTATCTTAAGGCGTCCGAGCCTGCCAAAGCCTTGGATGATTTTAACAGGGCGCTCAGCTTGGATCCTGACATGAAACAAATCTACTGGTATCGAGCCGATGCGCACCGGGCGCTGAACGATCTCGATCAGGCGCTCGATGACTATGACAAGGCAGCGGCCACCGATCCCAAGGATCCGATCATTTTCCTGAACCAGGCCACGATTCTCATGATGTTGGGACGGGCCCCGGAGGCGCTTGAGAAGCTCGGCCGCTCCATTGTGCTGGAACCGGATAATCCGCTTCCCTATATAAATCGCAGCGCTTCTGTACCCTGGGTATGGGGAATTATCTCGCGTCCTTGAGGGACCTGAACAAGGCGCTCGAGCTTCGTGGAGATGAGGCATGGCTCCTTACCAAACGCGCGTACATCTTCAAGCTCATTGCGAGAGGCGATCGAGCGCTTGCCGACCTGGACAAGGCGTTGAAACTGGACCCGGGACTGCAGGAAGCCTGGTTGCTCAGGGGCAGCCTGTATTTCAACGACACACAACTCGACCGTGCCATAGGAGACCTTCATCAGGCTATTCGCCTCCAGCCTGACGATCCTACCGCGTATCAGCTCCTCGCTGAGGCGCTCCTCCACAAGGGAGATACCGCGGACGCGCTCGACAAGGTGGGGATCGCACTGAAGAAGGACTCCTCGTTTGCCCAGGCGTATGTCACCATGGGCGACATTCGTCTTGCAGACTCGAAGGTGGACAAGGCGATCGAAGCGTACTCTTCGCGCTCAACATCGACCCGAAGAATTTCAAAGCCCGCATCAGCCGAGCCAAACAGTACATGGCATTGGATAAGTGCCAGAAGGCTATCGCAGATCTGGACCTCGCGGCAAAAACCAATGCGTACAGCGGTGAGGTGTATTTACTGCGCGCCCGATGTTACGAGGTTCTCGGCAACGCGGAAAAGGCTCGTCAGGACATGTGGAAGGCACGGGTTTTCGCGAATCGGTAGGGTCGTGAGAAAGACCGGTTTTTCCTCAATTTTCCCCCTTTGCGCTTTCTACACTGATACCCATGCGCTTTCTCATGTGAAAATGCATTTTCGGGGGAAGGCACTTGCCAGCTCCCGCTGGTCGCTGGACAGGGTGGCATTTTCATGGTTCGTTGTGACCCTCCAGGTCATGGGAGTTCACGTGTATGACAGGGCGCAGGATGCGGGCTGAGGATTTCCTTCGGTACGGACAACGCAAGGCCGTCTCATCATCTCGCTCTGGAGACCCCCAACCCTACGGTCTTGGATAGGTACGAATCGGTATGACACTATCCCGAGGAACCATGGCGAGCTTTCTTGGCCGCTGTGGTGTTGCTCATGACCCTATGGACAGGGCTGCAATGAGTTTGCGCAGTTCATCCATACTGGTTTCCGAGATGGCGGTTATCTCGAAGCCCGCTACCGTTTGCCCTGTGCCTGCGTCAGTGGTGGTCCAGCGACACACTGCGTCAAAAACAAACGGGAACACATCATGGAATTCGTCCCCCTGAATCAAGAGGCTCTTGGTTTCCCCTTTCACAGTCTGGATGCCCTGCACTTTCATCCCCATCTCGCTGATATCTATGATCGTGCCTTCACTCAGTAAACTGTCGGACTCGTAGATGGGCACGGAAACCACCATGTAGTTCCGTGGCAGCGCGCGTCTCGCGGTCACGTCTTCGGGTTCTTGGGTACTTGATAACGGGTCTGTGCTTGGCTCGCGGACGTCGGTGACACCCTGAGGCGCCAGCTTCTTGAACACGTCGTCCAGACTGTCTTCAGTGATACCGTATTTTTCCAAACCCTTTGCATCCGCGCCTCCTACTCGCACACGAACGCTCGTCTTATCTGACGTGTCCGTCTTCTTGGCAGGCTCCGGCACCGTCATGGAGGGAGCGCTGGGCAGTTCGACGGCTACCGTCTCATCATAGGAAGCTCGCCGGCCGTGGATCTCAGAGGGTTTCATCACTTTGGCCTCTATCAGCTTTTGGAAGACGCTCTGCAATCCCCTGGCCGTAAGCTTATATTTCTCCATGAGGCTTAAGTCTGTCGCTCCTGACCGTATTTCTCTTGCGATCTCCTTTGCGCTTACTTGACGTTTCTTCGGTTGTGGGACTGGTTTGACGATTTCCTTCATCGCCTTGATTCGTTGGACGATGACCTGGAGCATGACGAGCATCCCCGCGGGCTGACCTTTCTCATCATGGAAGCGCCATGCGTTGATCCGCGTAGAAACGAGACGGCCGTCCTTGGCATTTCGCTTGGTATCCAGGTTTTTGCAAGGGGTGCCTTTCTGGACCAGATCGTCAAATATCTGTTTCGCCTGTTGTCTCTCAGCTTCGGGCACAAAGAGCGCTTCTCGCTCCTGCAGATCATCCACAGTCCATCCAAAGAGCACGGTAAATGCGGAGTTTGCATACGTGAGTTTCCCACCCATGTCGCATATCAGAATCGCATCGGGAGATGAGTCCAGTACACACCTATACGTCTCCCTCTCTCTGGCTGCGTCTTCATACCACGCCTTATAGTCCGGCTCGATCGCGGTGGTTGCCGGTTCAGGCTCTTTCTGCTCAACAATTTCGAGTCCCACCAAGAAGCAACAGGACAAACCGTCGTCCGCGTCGAAAACGGCTGTCCCGCGCCATTCCACAGGGACCTCTTCCCCGTCCTTGGCTAAGAGGCGACTCTGAATTCTGATGGTGTCATCCTGCGCAACGGGAGATCTCAACACATCGGTCCATGCGTCCCGTCTCAACCACGAAGGGACCAGTTCGGCAGTAAAGCCCATGCCTACTATTTCTTCCTCGGAATATCCGAGTACCACGCGACAGGGAACGGTTCGCCATGACGATCTCGTCCTGCGCGTTAATGGCCACGCAGAGAACCGACGCATCTTCCATGAACCAATCCGTGAACCGGGCCTGAATCGGCGGCACCTCCGGGGCCTCGTTGCGGTCCGGCCGCTGATCCTCTGCCACGAGCTTTACAGGGGGAGGGACTGGTATATGGGTATCCGGAGGCTGTTCCCAGACCTCGGGAGGCGGCCAAAGCGAGAGCCCAAGCTGGAGTTCCTCCTGGATTGGCCCGTCGTCTGCATGCTCATCAACCAAAGATGGCCACAGTTCAATTTGCTCGGGCATCTCTATCGGTTCATGCACCGAGGCCGTATCTTCGGGGAGGGTGGACTCGGGGTGTGGAGTTGGCGGTTCAGTGCAGGACGATGCTGCCACATCATGGATTTCGGGACTCGCCTGCTCCGGGGACTGTTGATGGTTCAGGAATTCAGTGGGCGGCGTTTCACACGAAGGGGGGTGATCCGGGATCTCGTACTCGCCGGTTTCCTGCTCTGCTCTTACGAAGTAGTATCTTACCAGCGCTCCTACTGCGCCGCCAAGAATCGTCGGAAGGATGAATCCGGTGATTTCAAAAGGGTCAGCCTTGAACGCGATCCTGTTGAGCAGCACCATGAGATCAAAGGCAATGCATCCCATGATCACGCATTCGATCACGGAAGTCACGCGTCTGATTTTCATTTTCTTGCCCCTCACACTTCGGCACAGTATCGAGATGTGGACTTTTCTGTATCCAATTTCGAGTTCCTTACCCTGTGTCGTGAAGAACGATTACGCGAGCCTATCATCACACAACTTGCCGTCTCCGGCAATCGGTAACCACTGGACCACAAGACATCTCGGACCGCACTCCCGTGCCAGGTGCCCGGAGTCTTCGCGTGCGGCTGGCGCGTGGGCGGGCAGGGAGTGACCCGCCGTGGTGAACGCTTTCGTGGACGTGAGGCCGGCCTCATGGAGCAGGAGTCAAATGTTCTTACCGAATCGCGGTGCTTTTCAATGGTGGCGAGAGGTCCCCTGAACGAAGATTCGACGGCTTTGCCTCGCTCGAAAAGAAGCAGACATCACGCGGCTGGGCTCGGTTACTCAAAAGTGAGCGAACTGGTATTACTCGTGTGAACTCCCATGACCTGGAGAATCACAACGAACCATGAAAATGGCACCCTGTCCCGCGACCAGCGGGAGCTGGCAAGTGCTTGAAGTTCTTGGGGATGGGGGTTCGGGGGAAGGCCCTTCTTTCAAGAAGGGCCTTCCCCCGAAAATGCATTTTCATGGGAACGCGAACCCGTATGAGGTGGCTTCTTGTGCGCAGAGAGAAACGTCAGGAAGCGACCGCCATGTGCCGAACATATGAGCGAAGTTTTCGCACCGCCTGACCGCAATTGCTTCCTATCAGGTTCTCGTCCATATTTCCGATAGACTGAATCACGGAAAAACCCAGACGTGCGAACTCCTGCGACTTTCTCGCCAGGAGTGGTTCGGCTGCCGAGGAATCCATCATCGAGGTCATGCGGTTTTCTTGTCCCGTGATAGTAGGATTAAGGGGAGTGAGCTTGATCACCGCGAACTCGGGGTCGAAGTAGTCGCGGGCTGCTTCCGGATTGACAGGGATTTCCGGGCAAAGGGCAAAGTTGAGGCATACCTTCCGCTGTCCCTGCCGGTAGAAGTCCTTCACGTACTCAGCCATGTAATGCCAGGACATTTTGGGATACGGCATCAGGATATCTCGGTACGAATCGTCAGTAGAGTTTATGGAAAATTGCAGTTGAAAGTCGTGAAAACGCTCTCTGACGGTCAGGAGCTTGTCAAACCACTGTTCGCGTCCGCGGGGAAGCATGGTGGCGATACAAGGAATCGCCTTAGGATGACTCTCGTGTATCCACGACAGGACCTTCAGCACTTCGTCATTGAGAGAAGGTTCCCCCATCCTGGCGAACTGGATCTTAAACTTTCCGCATTGATGCGGGGCAAGCTCCGGGTGTGCATCGATAACGGACTGCACTTGGAATACGAGTTCCTCGAATTTCAGATTCCCCTTGAATTCACCTCCCGCGTCGCACATGAGACATTTCACCGGGCATCCGAACTGGGTTGAAATGATGATGACCCATTTTTCCCTGCGATCGCCGGCATTACGATCGCACGCGTCCACGAATTCCACCAAATAGTCGAGATCGTCTCGCATCCTTGCCACGTAGATCTGCGCCAGGTCGATTTTCCCGGTGTGTGCCAAGACTTCCATGCTCCCTATACTCCTCGTAAATATTCGTAAGCCATCATGGCTTTCTTGATGCCATCGCCGAAGGCAATGGCAACCTGTCGGTAAGGCCCGGAACACATATCGCCCGCAGTGTACAGGCCTTTTCCTGTCCTTTCTACGGCTTTCCCTGAAAGACCGAGTTCCACGGGCGTGGTGCCTATTGCAGCCAATAGGTAGTGCACCTCAAAGCTTTCGTGACCATCCCCAAGGTCCAGCGTGACCAGATGGCCGCGGAGAGAGGCTTGTCGAATGGAGGTTCCTGTGAGGACCGTCACCCCCAGACTCATGGCTTCCTGCACAAGCCCCTGGAACGCCTTGGGCTCCGAAGCCCTCACCAGCACCGTGACGGCAGCGCCTTGTTCCGCGAGCGTGCACGCCTGATCGAAGGCCGCTTCTCCGCCACCTATGACGCCAATCCTCTTTCCCGTGACTTGAGGCAAATCGCGCCAGGAAGAGAAGATGCTGCCCTTGTCAGGAGCAATTCCAGGGACAAAGACCTGGTTTGCCTGAACACCGCACGCGATGATCACCGCGCTGCCCGTGTACCGGTTTTCCGTCGTTTCCACCGAGAACCACGGCTCCGTGTAATCGACCTCAGTGCAGGACTCCTGTGCCATGGAGAGCCCCTTGCTGCGCGCCTGGCCGACGATGATCTCCACCAGTTGCTCGCCGCTCACAGGCTCGGTCAGCCCTGGTACGTTTTCCACTTTTCTGGCAAGACGGAGTCTGCCGCCCCAGGTTTCTCTCTCCAGAATCCGGACCTCAAGGCCCATGTGTCCGGCCTGAATGCCCGCCGCAAGCCCCGCGGGGCCGCCTCCAATCACGATCAGGTCAGACATGCTCATCCCCCCTTCAAACGAATCTCGTCTGTGCACAGGATTTCAGCAAACCCGTGGCGCAGCGCCAGCAACGCTGCCCAGTGATAGAAGAGCGTCTTGGAACAGCACGCGTCTGACACCACGATAGGCTTGAATCCCAGGAGAAACGCATGCCGAACCGTGGTGTCCACACACAGATGGGTCATCACCCCGCAGACGACGACCTGCGTGACCCCATGCTGGCAGAGGCTTTCTTCCAGGTTCGTACGAAAAAAGGCGGAATAATATTCTTTCGGCAGGTGTGCTGCATGGTCGGACGCGGTCAAACCACCGTATAGCTCGCATTCCTCCTCGCGAGGGTGGTGACGCCACTTTTGGGCCATCAGATTCCCCTTGTCTGATGGTGCGTGATGGGTGGTAAGAATCGTCGGCCAGCCAGCCCGGCTCGCGTACGCGACGAGTGTGTTGATGTTCGGCAGTATCGTAGGACTCGCGTCCAAATACGCGGGAGAATCTTGCTGAAAAAAGTAGTTTTGCACGTCAAGCACCAGTAACGCCGATCGGCCTGTTTCCCGCATTTCCCCTTCCCCAAACGCAAAAAGCCATCCAGACACGTAGTACGGTCTGGATGGCTCGAAATGACTCAGCCTAGTGCATGACCTGCAGAGTTTGTACCCGATCGTTCACCGCGAGTCAAGGTCAATTGTTCGTACTCTCTTTTTGTCTTGACAATGCGGGTTGT
This sequence comes from uncultured delta proteobacterium, assembly GCA_963760985.1. Lineage (GTDB taxonomy): Bacteria > Desulfobacterota > Desulfomonilia > Desulfomonilales > Desulfomonilaceae > JACRDG01. Next base: position 552,087 of record CAVXFM010000015.1, read on the forward strand.
GAGCGAGTACTCACAGTAATCTCACACAAGATCGTTCCCCAGTCCGGCTCGATGAGCTACTCCCCATAGCCTTCATTTCCCGCAGACTGGAACCCTATCGGCCTTTTTCCGCCAGGGTTCCCGAGGTTCGGCTCGACTTTTCCCTACGTGTGGGCCGATCACGCGCATGCTGTGGTAGCGGATTCCACCATCCGACTCGTAGGTTCCCGGGATTGGTGCTCGGGACCTTCCTGCGGCCGATTGGCAAGCCGATGACGGCCTATGCACGCGTGACCTGACAATGCCCTCAAGGAGGATCTCATGATCAACACCGTCGTCCTTCCCGATGCGCATGCGCTGACGGAGAAAGACATCAGTGCTTCACTCTCTCTGGAAAGAGAGATCGATCGGTTACGCGATGAACAAAATGCCGTGATACTCGCCCATTACTATCAGAGTGGTGGACTTCAGGATTTGGCGGACTATGTGGGGGATTCGCTCGATTTGTCTCGGAAAGCCGCGGACACCTCCGCGGACGTGATTGTCTTTTGTGGCGTCCGGTTCATGGCAGAAGTGGCCAAGGTGCTCTCGCCGACGCGCACGGTCCTGCTGCCTGACGCATATGCAGGCTGCACTTTGGAAGAATCGTGCCAGCCGGAGGATTTTCGCGCGTTCAGACAGTCCCATCCGGATCACGTGGCTATAACGTATATCAATTGTTCCGCGGAAGTGAAGGCGCTGTCGGATGTCATCGTCACCTCGTCCAACGCGGAGCATATCGTGCGACAGATTCCCCGGGACCGCCCCATCCTCTTCGCTCCCGATCGCCATCTCGGTCGATACGTCAGCCGGCAGACCGGCAGAGATATGACTTTGTGGCCGGGTTCTTGTGTGGTCCACGCGGAGATTTCCGAATCTGCGCTGAAAGAACTCAAAAGCACCCATCCTCACGCGATGCTGGTGGCGCATCCTGAGTGCCCGGAACACATTCTGGCTTATGCGGACCACATCGGGTCGACCCGTTCCCTTCTGGAATTTTCGCTGAAAACCGAGGCCAAGGAAATCATCGTGGCCACCGAATCGAACCTCATTCATCAGATGAGGAAGCTGGCTCCGGAAAAGACGTTCATACCGGTTCCAGGCACCACGCAGGGCTACGAAGACGGAAGCGGCCTTGTGTGCCCGTTCATGGCCTTGAACACGTTGGAAAAGCTTTACCTGTGTCTTGCCAACGGAGCCCCGCGGGTGGAGATGCCTGCAAAGCTCATGGAGGACGCGAGAAGACCCGTGGAGCGGATGCTGCAAATGTCTTCACCGGAGAAGGTTCCGGCAAAGGAGAATCATGAGAAAACCTATTCGTCAAATTGAGAGTATGGGGGAGTTGAACACGCATGGATGTGAATGATCCAACCATAAAGCATTTCATTGCAGCAGCGCTTGCGGAAGACGTGGGAGCCGGCGACATCACGTCACACGCGGTCATCCCGGAAGATGCCGCGTTTCACGGGGTCATGTCCGCACGCCAGGACATGATACTGGCCGGCCTACCCCTTGCCCTGGAGGTGGTCCGCACTTTGGCTCCGTCTGCAATCGTGCGTCAGGTGGCATCTGACGGAGATCGGGTGCAAGCAGGAAGCGTCCTGGCACTCCTGAGCGGACCGGCCCGAGGGCTGCTTACCGCGGAACGCACCGCGCTCAATATCGTCCAGCACCTGAGCGGGATTGCCACGCTCACCCGCGCGTACGTCGATCGCATCGCAGGAACCGGAGCCGTGTTGTTGGACACTCGCAAGACTATCCCCGGCCTGCGTGCGTTGGCCAAGGTACGCAACCCGCATGGGTGGGGCTCAGAACCATCGCATGCGTCTGGATTCCGCGGTGCTGATCAAGGACAACCACATTGCCGTGTGCGAAGGGGTCAAGGAAGCAGTGGCGCGGGCAAAACGTGCGGGCCTGTCACCTATTGAGGTCGAAGTGGACACACTGGCTCAAGTGAAAGAAGCGCTGGAAGCAGGAGCAGATCGATTGCTCCTGGACAACATGGACATGTCCACCCTTCGCAAGGCAGTGGCCATGATCGATGGACGTGCCCAGACCGAGGCCTCGGGAGGCATAGATCTGGACACTATCCGGGACATTGCCCAAACCGGAGTGAATTTCATCTCAGCGGGGCGGATCACCCAATCTGCGGCCGCGATGGACATCGGTCTCGACTGGAACGTCACGGATTGAGGCTCACGCGATCGGTCGGGTTGGAGGCAAGAGAACAGTGGAAAACGAGTTGCTCTTTGATGTGTTGATCATCGGTGGCGGTGCCGCGGGGCTGAGGTTGGCCCTGGAACTGGCAACCGCGGCTCGCGTGGCGATCCTTTCCAAAGGCTCTTTTCAAGACAGCAACACCTTTCACGCTCAGGGCGGGATTGCAGCAGTGCTGGACGATTCTGATTCGGTGGAATCCCACATCCGCGACACCCTCGAGGCAGGCGCGGGGATGTGCGAACCGGCTGCGGTGCGTTTCGTCGTGGAGCGCGGGCGGGACGCAATTCAAAAGCTCGTAGCATGCGGCGTGGAATTCAGTAGAGAAGAAGGGCCTGATGGACAGCGGGCGTATCACCTGACCCGAGAGGGCGGACATAGCCACCGTCGGGTGGTGCATGCAGCAGATGCCACCGGCCAGGCTGTTTCCGACGCGCTGGTGAATCAGGTGCGATTGCAGCAGCGGATCACGCTCTTTGAGGATCAAGTGGCCATTGACCTTATCCTCGATCCACAGGGCCACGGAAGCGTGAAGCGTTGTGTAGGAGCGTACGTGCTGGACAAGAGATCCAACAGGGTGCGCACGTTCCTCGCACGCGCGGTGGTCCTGGCAACTGGAGGGGCGAGCAAGGTATATCTGTACACGAGCAACCCGGACGTTGCCACGGGCGACGGGGTTGCCATGGCCTGGAGAGCCGGCTGTCGCGTGGCGAACATGGAATTCACCCAGTTTCACCCCACGTGCCTGTATCATCCGCAGGCCAAGTCGTTTCTGCTCACCGAAGCGTTGCGCGGGGAAGGGGCCGTGCTCAGGCTCCCGGACGGGCAGCGGTTCATGACCAGGTTTCATCCTCGCGCGGAATTGGCTCCACGGGATGTGGTGGCGCGAGCCATCGACCATGAGATGAAGCGCCTGGGTGTGGATTGCGTGTTCCTCGACATCAGCCACAAGTCTGCGGCCTTCATCCGCAACCACTTCCCCTTTGTATACCGCCGATGCCGGGAATTCGGTTTCGATTTGACCAAAGGGCCGGTGCCGGTGGTCCCCGCGGCTCACTTCACGTGTGGTGGAGTGTCGACCGATCTGTCAGGCCGGACGGACATTGAGCATCTCTATGCAGTGGGAGAAGTTGCATGCACGGGTTTGCATGGTGCGAACCGCATCGCGAGCAATTCTCTTCTGGAATGCCTGGTGATTTCCGTATCCGCGGCCACGAGCATTCTGAAGGATCTTCCCGGCATTCCCGAACCTCCCGCTGCGCCCTGTTGGGATGAGAGCGGGATCACCGACTCTGACGAGGAGGTAGTAGTGTCCCACAACTGGCATGAACTCCGCCAGTTGATGTGGGATTATGTGGGCATCGTACGGACCACCAAGCGTCTGGAACGCGCAAAACGTCGTGTGGACATGCTGCTCCACGAAATCTCAGAATATTACGGCCAGTTCCGGGTAACACCGGATTTGCTGGAATTGCGCAACCTCGCGGTAGTCGCGGATCTGATCATCCGCTCGGCATTGGCTCGACAGGAAAGCCGCGGCTTGCATTACACCCTGGACTATCCGGAGACGGACACGACGCGACCGCCTCAGAATACGGTGCTCAGTCCTGGCGATCGATGAGAAGAATCCTCCGCGAGGGGCATCTATTCTGAGTGCCAAGAGTTTTGTCCGATTCATTACTGCTTGGGGCGCGGAAGCTCCCCCTTCGCTTCGAGCGACGCAAAGCCGTCGGATCTTCGCTCAGGGGACTCTCGCCACCGTTCCACGGCGCCATCCATTCTGTCAAAACCTCTTGGCTAGAGATCGATTCAAGAGCGAATCCGTCTCAGCGGATCGTCCGTCACCTGCCCTCTCGCGAGAAATTGGTGTACCACTGTCCTGACAGCGGCTCCTCATGAGCGTCACACCCTTTGGCGTGCTCCAGCGCGGTGACCACCCAGACGAGCGCCTTCATGGCCGGCGATTGTAAGAGGTCATCCAGGGGTTGTCTGATGGTGTACACGAGTTTCGGACAGTTTGCCTCGTGGATGAGGACCTGTCCGTTCATGATCACTCCCCGGGTCTTCTCCAGCGCGGAACGGAAATTGTCAAGTATCCGGTCGGACACGGGTCTCACCGTAGCGAAGGGCATCTCGGGCACGATTTGCTTGTCTCTCACACAGCGAAAAGGGGTTCTGGTGCTTGTGGGATTGTCGGAAGCCGGATCTTCATGGAAGCAGAGGCCGTTGATGGTACGTAGATACGAACTCGCGAGGGTGTCTCTCCCGTCAACCCATACGCACTCGATAAGGAACCGATCTTTGGCATGCATTGCCGCGTCGCCCAGTTCCCAGAGACCGCCGGTCTTTTCCCATAATGCGTGGTACCTGCCGTCGGGTTTTTCTCCCATGACGCATAGATAGCCGGATTCCCGGTCAGGCCAGCCGATGCCGGCCCACACTCTGGTGAAAGTCTCAATGCGGCTTGCGCCCGAAATCGCAATCGCGCCGTCTTCAAGGTAGTGTGCACGCATGCCTAAAACTTCCCTCCCTCAGGTAGTCTTGTGCAGATGTAACGATTCTCCCAGGTGTGGGAGCGCATTTCGTTCGCGATGGCAAGCGCCATGATTTCGTCGTCGTGCGCGAGTCTCGCTTCCGGAGCCTTGTAGTGTTGCCGGAAGGTCTTCTTTTCCGCGTCCCACACAAAGCCTTGCATTTCCAGGAGCGTTGCCTTGCAGAATATCGTGAGCCCCTTGGCCTGGACGGTTTCCGCGAGGCGGCTCAACATGGCTTCTTTGGTGATCCGGTTGGTCACCCAGCCGAGGCGGCGTGTTTCTTCCGGGATCTTCCGGTCTGTGTACGTGTGATGGTACAGGTTCGGATACCCGGTCATGTGTGGGTAATCCGATAAGCCTCGCTCGCACACTGCCAGGGCAGCAAGGCCCGGCCCGTTACGTTCGATGCCGAGCAGTCCGAAAAGGTAGTAGCTCCCCAACAGATACGCATCCAAACCCGCGGTCTCAGCCCTCACCCGGTTGGATCTGTAGCGGGCCACCACCTCACGGGTCTGGTTGCAGATCACCTGAATTACCGTGTAATCCGCTCCCACGCCTTCACCCACGTCCATGCCCAGGCTGTACGTCAAAGCAGGATCAGGCAGCTTCCATCCTTCCAAAGGGCCGCTCGGATCGTCCCTAAATACGGGAACCGGTGACCGATCCTCAGGGAACACGAGATATCCCCGCTTTTCCGCAGTGCGACTCATGTGCGCCAGAAGTTCTCGAATCACGTCCTGATCGAACCACGGCATGCCTGTGAAGATGAACGCTTTGTCCGAAGATATGGGATACTCCTGATGGAATTTGTCCCAGGAGTTGTGACATTGATTGATCCTCGTGTACCGAGCCCATTTGATCTGTCCGGGGCTGAGATCGAACGCATGGGCGTAGTCTTCTTCGTCACGGGTGAGCGAGAGATCCTCCTGAGGCGCCACAGGCAGGCTGTATTCGGGAAATCCTCTCCACGAGAGGAAAATCGGTTCCATATCCGATTCGCCCCGTTCCGCGGCGATCCAGGTGCGATGGAACAGGTTCTGGATGCCGTTCGCGGTGGATTCCCAAAAGACCAGCGTGTCCCACAGGTGAGGCACTGCCTGATTGATCGCGAGCACTGCGTCTTCCGGCTTTTCCCAGAATGCCACCTCGCTGGCATGGACATAATGCAAAGTGCCTCCTCGACCGAGGTTCTTGTTGCCGGCTGAGTCGATTTGCAGCCGCGACGAGTGTGGTTCGAGATATTCCACGCATCGCAGGGTGTTTCTCGCCAAAGGCCGAGCCAGTCCCCGCGGGAGAAACCTATGGAACCTCCTGGTCATGGAGAAGATCGTGTGTGCGCTTTCCAGCGAATGCGCTGCCACGAGCGCAGATCGATGCGCAAATCGGGTGATCAACGCGAAGATAAACGCCTCGATGAGCGTGGAGATGCCGAGCTGTCGGGATTTGCAGCAGATGAACCGTCCGGGGATCTGCTTCTCCCGTCTTTCCAGGAGCTTGTGAAACACGGTTTCCTGGGAACGATTCATGATGAGCGACGTTTGCTCGCCCTGTTTGTTGATGACGGTAAGGTTTTCCACGAAACTCTGCATGTCGAACGGTTCCTGCTGGCTCGTCTCGCACAGCAGTTCCACCTGAGCGGACAGTCGTTCCAGACGGGCCTTTGACCGTCGCAGGCCCTTGTCGTCGGTTCGCGGGGCCTCGTTCGTGTCATCCCCGGACATGTCACTCCCCTGGCAAGGATGCGGATATGCCGGCTCTGGAAGCTGTCATAGCCTCAAGCTGGCGTTCCAGGTCGTCGATCCTCGCCGCGATGGCTGCGGCTTCTTCGGTTTTGAGTTTGGTTTCCATCATGGCTCTTGCAGTGTTGATAAGCTTGTCGAGCATCTTGATGTGCTCCATGGATTCCTTGGATGCGGCCGGCACTTCCGCGATCAGGCGCATGACCAGATCCAACGCGGATGACGGAGTCAGTCCTGCGAAGATGATCCCCTGCATTTGCTCGGCCAAAGACGGGTCGAACGTGGCAAGGGTGTGTGCGGTCCTCTCCACGGATAGGTCCGGCGGTTGAGTGTCTGCATGTGCGGTCTTTTGTTTCTTTGTTGCAGGCATGAGTCGTCTGCTCCGTTTTGCATGAAAGAATGAGAAGTTCATGGAGGGGAGCGCTGCACTGGAGTAATGCGGCTGGACGCGACCGTCCGGCTGCCGAGGATGGGCAGGAAAGAAGCTTATCTTGTGTGGGGGGAAACTATTGGGTGGTGAAATCCTGAATCATGCTGATATCGTTTCGGGGATTTCAGTGGATGTCAGTGAGCGCAGTGAGCCGTATGCTCGCGCTCCATCTCCTCTCGGGTGAATTCATAATCCAACCTCGGCAGCACTATTCGGGCCGTTTCGCGTACCGCTTTGCTGCGATCCCGAGTGAGTTGGCGTACCCGTTCCCGCGCGGGTCCGTACCGAAGGAAACCCATTATGAACACAGCTCCGTCTCGCACCATATCGTCGGGGTCGTCCAATAACCTCATGACCTCTTCAGCGGCCTGCTTGGTGCCTATGAAACTCAAAGCCGTGGCAGCGCTCTTGCGCACCAGAGGGGTGTCGTGTGTGAGCAAACTGCTCAGATGTGGCCTTCTTTTTGGCAATCTCAGCCACGGCCCCGGCTGCAGAATGCCAAATGAAAGGATCGGGGTGATCGAATTTGCGGATAAGCGGGTCCACTGCCTGAGGGTCTCCCTTGTATCCGATTGCATGAATCGTGTGCATGGTAACTTCTGGACGCTCAAGTTCTGCAAGGAGCGATTCCAAGGGTCGACTGGCCGTGGCACGTTTCCGTTCCAGCAAGTCTTCCGACCGGATGTCTGATTTCCACTGTAGCTTGTGAGAAGGAACGAGCACGCAGTTGGTCAGTTGAAGGTCAATGATGACTTGTTTGACTCGTTCCGTGACTAGAACATATTTTGGATATCCGTTGATGGTAAAGAAATCGGAGCCGTCCCAGTTTGCTTCGTCGACGATGATCCCGTGGCGAAAGGAGGAATACTGCAATATGCCGGAACCTTCATCCTGATCTATGACCTGAATGCCCGATTCCGGAGCAGCGTCTCCGCCTTTACCCTTAATCACCAATTCCCATAGAGGAGGAATGACCAGGTCTTCTCTGCGCTTGCGACTCACTCGCTTGATTCTTTCCACCGTAACGGGACGAGCCTCAAACCCGTTGAAACCCGCGTGGGTGAAAAGAGACAAGACACTTTCAGTCACCATACAGTTGCTGTACCACGTCCACACAAAATCCCCGACCTTGGGTGAAGGAAGTATGATGGTCAGATTTACCCGTGGCTCACCGAAAGGCCTGAGATTTCGGCGGAAGGACAATCCTCCTCTCTTAAGGCTCCATTCGGCCCTGCCGAATCTTCTCTCCCACTCTGGCAGGCCGTAAATCTGATGACGCTTAGCCGGTCGTGGGGATTGTAGGCGGTAAAAGAGTTTTTCATTTAATTCCATATTTCTTTTTCATTTGCTCCAACTTTTGCTTGACTCGATCCTGGTGGGCCTTGGAATTCTCAGGGGGATTATCCTCGATAAACTCATTCCATTCACTATTCCAATCCCCGCCTCGCCCCTTTCCGGTGTGCACGCCATCAGGCTTGAGCCGATGGTCGGCTGCCCGCATTATGCTCAAGAAATCCTCGATTTTCAAGCCCGAGTGGAGGAAATATCTCACGAATTCCCTTGGAAGACCATGGTGACGCTCAAGGGCATTCCGATCTATGATTAGTGGATTGTTCTGAAGGAGTGCATCGATCCATCGGAAGAACTCCTGGGCCATCTCTCGCGGCCACCGGGAGAGTTCATCCGTGGTGGGCAGCCTCGGCATGAACGCGCCACCCAAAGAGCCGCCTTGCCCGTAACCTGCCAATAGGCCCAGGTTTTGACTGTTTCTCGGTGAGTCGGCATCAATGTCCAAGTACCGCCTCACCGCCTTCAATAATTTGGCAGCCGGCCCGGTGACGTAGCCGAACACAGGGTCAACATGTGCGTAAGGGTCTTTTGCAGAAACCTTGCCTTCATCGTCATGGTGTGCGTATTTCGCTCGGGTTCTTGTTCCCGCACTGTGCGTGCGGTATTCCGGGTGGGTGTCGAATTTTCAGCGTTTGACGTGTTTTCAGAAGTACTGACAATACCTAAGGATTACCGGTTAGCTGACCAACATCATAGGGAAAGGCTTCGTTACCAATAGTGACTGACTTTCCCCGAATCTGACCAACTGACGCTTTGGACGGACACCAAACCGCAGACTGCTGGAACACTTACCATCTCTCTTGCCTGAAGTTCCTCTGCAAAATACTGAGAAAGTAGCGTGATTCAGGTGGACTAGACCTCCTGACGGCTTCATAATGTAGTCACGACAAATGTCGTTTTTTGCTTGACTTTTGTGACGCCATATTGTCTGGAGGCTCGCCATGTCATATGGTGCTGACTTTACATTGCACTTACCAGGACAGCCGAAACATCATGTAATATCGAGCTGTTGAGATGCTTGTAGACACGAACGGTAATGGGTTCGCGAGGTTTTGCACCGTAATGACAGCGGGTTACCTTGCTTCCTCTGCGGAACTTCTGCTTAAAATTCGCATGATATCAGGTCGTGCTCATCCCTCCGTGTCTCCGATTGTTCTCCTCGAAAGGTTGGAACAAAAATAAACCGTTCGATGAATCGAAGAAATTATTACTGGCTGCAGTGAAAATTCTCGTGACCCACCTGACATTTTTTCCACATTGACGCCGAGGTTGGAATTAGATAGATTCTGTGCAAAAGCTGATGGACGGTGAGAACATAATTTTGTTTTGGGGGTATGGAATGAAGCGTAACGTCGCACTGTGGTTATGCTTGGCCGTCGCCGTGGCGTGGCCCGCTAAGTGTCTCAGTTGGGATCTCCCTGCCGTAGTATCGGATTACATTGCAGGAAGGGCCTCAGGATGTTCCCTAAGCTGCGCGGAACCAGGTATTTGGGCCGGATATTCAGAAAGCAGGCGGGGATTTAGAGTGAGCACAACGCATGAGTCCATTGATGGAGCCGCCGCTCTATCTCAGGAGTTTGTTGCCAATATAAAGGGGACCTGGGTCGGGGGCGTGCTGCCCCTCGCTTCGGGGTGCTCTGCATCGCTCACCATAGCCGGTGCATGCCTGGTTCCATCAGGCTTTGCTCTGGATCAAGAGGAGGGAAGCGCTAATCCCGACTTCTCGGGGCCCCAAAGATGGTTTAACACTAAGGTGAATTCCTATTTTCTTGAAACACAAGGAATCTACAGGCTTTCAGAGGCTTGCGGCTTAGTAGGGGGGTTCCGTTGGGATGTTGTCAGTCTAAGGCTTTCGCATCCGGACGTTCAGACCTTCACGTACCAGGATAGTCCCGGCTGGGAAGGCGACATTACGGTGACCTCATACGAACCATACGTGGGATTAGAGGTGGTCCGAGGTTCCGAACTGACCGGACGGCTCAGAATGCAGCTCGTTGGCTTTCCCGCTCTCTTTGGTAATGTTCGTTTTGGAGATTCCTTTCCGAACTCATCAGCACCGCCACGCGGTGTTGCCAGATACCAATCGAAAGCTCGGTCGTTCAAGAAAGGATATTTTGGGGAAATGCTCGCGGATTACAGCTGGGGGGTTTCGAGCTCAAGCCGAATTGGGCTTTTGGGACGGCTTGCTTTTTTTCACGGAATCTCGAATGGATCTACTGAGCGCTTGGCAAACGATCCTTTCCAGCCTGACGCACCGATCGGATCGGTCCCAGCAGACGTAGATTATGATAGGTGCATTGCTATCGTTGGTGGAACTTTCAGGTACGGCTTTCAATATGCCTTTTTGACACGTTGGCTTCAGCTTGAACGATGATCGGAGACAGGCCTCCTCTTGAGGGCAAGGGCCTCATTGACGACAAAGCGAACCGCGACGTGTTCCGTATCCCTAAGTTCACCGTGGAGCGCCATTGCTTCGCTCCGGTTTCTTTTGCTAAACGTAGTCCTCGATGCCCAATCGCGATGCTTCACATGAGCGGGATCGTCTCCGGTCCTGATGGCTGGGTGTCGCCGCTGGGGGACAGCACGCGTATCATTGTGAAAGGACTGTCCAAGAAGCAAGCAGCATTCGTAACAATTTCCGATAAACGATCGGGGGCGCTTTCTTTCAGTGCCTTTTCTCACCAATTGTACCAACGATTGACGATTCTTGATTACGGCGCTTTGCCGCACAATCGCATCCCATGTTTGTCGGACGTGAAAGATATCAGGTTGCTCCTTGGTCATGTTGTGCCTTCGGAGATGACCGACCGGAAAAGTAATACCTCGTCGGCAAAAAAACGCTCGCAATGATGTGGCGAGGAAGCCACGCTCCCCGCCACGCGAAGTGCTTTCAGGGGGGATCAGTCGTCGTCATCTTCATCATCATCGTCATCGTCGAAGTCCGGGGTCTCCAGCCCGTATCGGTAGCAATCGAGTATTTCCGGATTGCTCGCGAGGAAGTGGTGCACGAACAGCGCAATCCAGCGGGCTTGCGCCTCATCCGTGGTCCCCAGGATGTCCTGCTGCGCAATATGTGCGACTTCGTGCCACACGGTGCTCAACGCGAGCCCCATGTCCAGATGAGGATCCAGGTAAATCGCTCCTTCGCGATAGGAAGCAAGCCCCAGCACGCCTTCGAGATTGTGGATCGGGGAGATGTTGCGCACATCGTACGTGCGCCCGAATATGACCAGTTCGTCGGGAATCTGCATGAGGGTTCTCCTTGACGGGACAGGTGATGGATGAAAAAACAGGGCGTGGCGGAGAGCAGGAGGCGAAGGACACCACGCCCCGAGGGAGGAGCGCACGACGACTCATGAGAGGCATTGGCGCCGAAACCCGCAGCCTCGCATGTTTCGTGTGCAGGGCAGGTTTTGGGGAGCAGCCACTCAGAGCGGGTGCGATCTGTGACTGCGACACACAGTTCTTTTGAGGAAAGGAATTCTTTTGTGAATCTCGCATGCCATAAAGGCCTGGAACGGCTTACACTGCCTCTTCCCACTCGCCCCAGTAAAACGGTTCCATTTCCTGGTATCGTTCCGACCACTGGTGCCATACTCCTTGAGCGCACCAGTGTGTGTCAGGCTCCTCAATGGGGACCGATGCGGGGTTCAGGCGACACTGACCGCGTTGCAGTTTGATGCAGTTGCTGCACACCATGGCAGCTCGTTTCATGGGAATCTCCTTTCGTACAAGCACACGGTTCTGCCTTTCAGCGCGATACCAGCAAACGGCGCCAGTCCTGTTCCATGAGCATCACGTTGGGATCTGCGAGTTGTTGGCGGAGGCGATTCTTCTGCACCGCGAGACGGCGCTCCCGGTTCGATGCGCGACCGCGGTCCGCGTGGGCTCGGACATCTTCGTCGGACATGAGATGCGGGCACGGTTCGGGCAAAAAGCAGGTGACATAGTCCGCGTTCATGCGCGGGAAAGGCTCGATTTCGCCGTTAAAGTGAATGATGTACCTGCTGGTTCGTGTCTGGTACGCGTGACACGCCTCGGGAGTGATCTTGCAACCCCATCGGCAATCGATGAGCCGAAGGGCGTGAGTCTCTTTCCACTGATCTGCCGTAAGGGGTGCGCTCTTCATTGCACCAACTCCTGGGCTGTGGCCCGCGGCTCTCGCCAGTCGTACGGAATGTCCAGGTGAATCCGTAGCCTGCGCATGGGAGCGAGCAGACCGAATTCCATGGAATCCAGCAGTTTGTCAGCCTCAGGATCCTCAAGCGTCTCCACATGGGCACGGACGACCGAAAGTTGCTCGTGGAGCTTGTTGAACGCGTTGGATATCAATTTGCGATGATTGACCTCTTGCATGGCACGCCTCCTCTCAGCGCGGGAATGGAACGGGGGAAACAGAGTTTTTCGGATTACAGATCCGGTGACTTGCCAGGCGGAACTGCGAAGCATCCGGCTTCAGGCACTTAACCTTACAGATTAAGTGCGTCGTACCAGCGGATGAGCACACATCCCGCTTGCGGTCAGCAAGATACCGACAAGCATTGCCTGGAGAACTTATGTTCTCTGTTTGCCCCATGGGACCATAATTAACCTGCCTTGTCAACTCTAAAGGAGGAAGTCGCGCAGGATCGGCTCAGGGAGCACTCTCCACGGCCTTAGATAGGTGAACTCCCATGACCTGGAGGGGCACAACGAACTATGAAAATGGCTCCCTGTCCAGCCACCAGCGGGAGCTGGCAAGTGCTTGGGGATGGGGGTTTGGGGGGAAGGCCCTTCTTGAGAGAAGGGCCTTCCCCCCAAAATGCATTTTCATAGGACGCGAATCAATATGAGATTCCCCAGCGGTCGCAGGACATCTCACGTGGGTGCAGAGGAATTGGCTGATGGCCATAAGAACTCGGACAGAAAATCAGGGAACCGAAGCGAATGAGAGAATCATCGGGTGGAAGACTTCTTGCTCGTAGTAAAACTGGGGAGTTTTGACAGGAGATTTGCGCCTTGCCGATTGGCCACCTCACTCACGCCGGTGGGCATCGATTTAAGCCGAGACCACGTATTTTGCTGCGCGTTGAGCGCGTCGATGGCCCTTTGGCGATCTTGCTCTTCCCACATGTTGCGCTTACGCTGCATTTCCAATTGCTGGCGCAGATTTTCCAGCTCCAACTCGGTCTTGGGATTCAGGGGATCCGGGACGGACCGTGCAGCCGACGAGACCGAGGGGACCTTTGCAAATAACCCTTGTGCTTGAGTGGCTCGAGCGAGACTTCGCGCAGGTGCTTGCCGGTGCCAATCCACATCCCCGCGCCAGTCGTCGCGCGTGGCAGAGCCTACTTGGTTCTGCCAATTGGCCTGATTGGAGAGGTAGCTTTGTTGCAATCCCAGGAGGTTTTCCAGATGCTTGATGCTGTTACCCAGTTGATCGGACTGGGCGCCTTTTACGTATTTGCCGTAATTCATGGCTTCTCCAAATCGATCGGTGTAGTCGCGCGCGAGCGTGCTCAACGCTTGGTGGTGAAGACTCGACTCCAGGGGAGCACCTCCGACGACATTGGCACCTCCCCGCTTGATTCCTGCCGACGCAGCCCGGCGCACGTACTCGTCGACCACCTTCCGTTCGCCGCCCAGGGTCTGAGCCAGGTATTGCTTTACCGCGGAGTCGGTCGGTCGGGCCACGAACGATCCGGAACGGTTTGTCAGGTGGTTCACACGATCGTACAGGGGAGCTATTGCGGATTGGAGTTCTCTGGCAGGCGCAGCAAACGGATTCGTCCCGTATGCGTTGCGATAATCGAAGTTCGAGTACGAAAAGTTTTTCTTTCCGTACCGGCGCGTAATCCTCAGCCCTTATGCGGGGGCTACCCCCGTAATCTGCGTGAGCGAATTGCATATTTCCTCCTTTTCGATCTGCGGAACAAGGTTCGGATTCTGAGGGTACCGACTATCCCCGAATCCGGGAGACAGCACGTTTTATGTCAGTGTGCGCCCCACTCACGAATCAGTGAAGCGCCTATTTGGATCCCAAAGATATGAGCCAGGTCCTGAAACTCGATGCGAAACTTGAAGAACCTTCCTTGCGTGTTCAGGCTCGCTTCTTCGCGGGAAAAGAATCGGCCTCCCAGCTCATGCAGGTCGCTCAAGAGAATGGTATGGTTGGGGCTGACCGGATCGGTATTGCCGTCCACCCATATTTTCACCGTTACATTCCTTCCGGTCGCGGTATGTCCGTAGATTTGGAAGTGCCGAATCAGCTTGATCCACTCGGGTGAACCCAAGTGAAGCCATCCTGTTTCGATCCACGCGGAAATGGGCTCATTGAGATCCGTGGTGTCTGCAGGGCCGAAGAGACGAATAATCCGTCCCTGATAATCGCCCCCGTACAATCCCATTTCACCGAGTCCTCCCGGTGCGCCCGTGTTGGCATGATACGCAGCAGCAAGAGACGCCACACTGAGGGTAAACGGCGGTAACCAGGTTCTCAGGGCCATGTCAAAGATGATGAGTCGATTGTTTGTCGCCTGTGAAGTCTGTCCTGGTTCCGTGATCATGGGTACGGCCCAGATGATCCAGTTCTTGACGGGCCAATACTCGCCGCAGGCTTTGTGCAGACTATCTAAAGCCAGCCGCGGCAGGGCTCGACCGTCCCACCAGTTGACCGAATCGGAAAGCATTGCGCCTCGACCGGTATTCCATTCGGTATCTGTCTGAAGCCCTGTGGACACGAACGCGCCGAACCTATTGATATAAAACAATCCGTACCGGGTGCCCGCGTCCATGCCTGCCATCGGAGCCTTTACGATTACCCGGGAATTGAGAGGAATATGCCGGGCTGCTTCTACGCCTTCGCATGCGAAGGTTTCGGGGCTCTGGCCGAGGAGCTGATGCCAGGTTTCCGTCTTTCCGAGAAACAGGCCGTTCCATGCAGAGACCGCACACTGGATCGAGTCCATACCGCCCACGCGATAACTGCCGGAATCCGCACCAATAAAGCCGTACTCTTCGAGGGCCCGGGAGATATCCACCTGGTCAGGCGCATCCGGCCTTGACACAAGTGCGATACGGTCCCGAAAACTGACCGCGAATTTGTGTTTGGCAAGATCTTTGGGAATTGCATATACCCTCACTTCGTCGAGAGAGGTGCTTGCCGTGAGTGAAGACGAAACAGAGAAGCGGATGTAGTAACCTCTCGGAAAATCGGCATCCAGGGGAATGTGCATCTTCCAGTCATCCGGCAGGAGCCACGAGATCTTTCCTTTTGTCGAGAAAGTTTTGCCGTCATCGCCGGATGTCTCGTCCGTGATCTCCAGACCGGTCCACCCCTCCCCGTTCCAGTATTCCGCAGAGAGCGTCGAGACCACCGCATTGGCATTGTCGTACGGTGTGACTTCGATTTGATCGAATTGAAGCACATAACCCAGGTACAGATAATCGTCGATCGCCATGGGGATCAGGGCGTCGGTAGCGTGGTACGTAATCTTGCCGTTCTCGTCGGTGGTGAAAGATCCTCTCGCTCCGGAGACTTCAATGGTAAGGTCCTTTTTTGAGTCCTTACTCACGTCGTGATAGATGAACGCCAGCGGGGTGTCCGGCTGTCCGTCGCCGATATTGGCAAGAGGCTGACAAGGAGCCTTGTAAAGCACCCTGGTAATCGCGGTGCTTGCGCTCGTGCCGTTGCTCTGGAAGCGGAACCAGTAACCGGGCACCTCATTGAGTACGTGATACTGAGCAGTGAACGTGCCCCCGTTATAGAGCACCGTGCCGTTCTGACCCCATGGGATGTCTCCCAGCCGTGTGTTATCCGTGAATCCTGCGCCCGCGGTCCAACGATCTCCTTTCCATCCCTGAATCGTGGTGGCTCCGGTATCATTGTAGGTCAGGGTGTAGGAAGTCACTGACGGCACGTGCGTCGTGTCGGCAAGCATCCCCGCGGCAAAGTCTATGTGGGGCGTGATATGGACGACAATGCCTCCCTCACTTTTCCACTGTGCGCTCGTGATTTCTTCCAGCGCCGCAACGCTCATCTGGTTGGCGGTGATTGCGAACGCTTCACGAAGGGCTTGGAGGAGATTGTCTTCCGACGCATTCTGCCACGTGTCCGTCGCATCGAGATACTGCCAGGCCCCGCTGTTCTCTCTTACGATGGTGCGCCATACGTCGTCAAGGAAGACCTGGAACGTAGCCCGATCATCGAGACTTACCGCGTGGTACACATGTGAACTTCCCAGGGCTGTCTGGTTTGCAATGACCCCCTGGAAGTCCTCTACCACGCTCATATCGAAGTGGACCGTATCAGTCGTATGCGCCACAAGGAGTTGCGTCGGAAGGGTGAACCTATCCTGCACCTGTATCTCGACCGCGCCAATGGCGTACCCTTCCTGGAAGGTGAAGTCGTATTCACTCACATCCCCGATGTTCCATGTCTCAGGAGCGTTATAGGGGTCGCTTAGGAAATAATACCCGGCTCCCTCGGACCGATGAAGATATCCTGCTCTCGAAGACCCGTTATTTCCCCATACATCCATTACGTCCAGGATCAACAGATAGTCTTTCGTCTCATCGATGGCAAATTCGATCTGATCACTTGTAAGGTCGTTCGGGAAGACGTTTCTTGCGAGGGTAACGTACGCGTCTCCCCTGGAATCCGAAACCTTAAAGGCCGGTCTCGCTGAAGAAAAGTCGTTCCATGTGTTCCGGAAAGGAAACGTGATTGGCGTGGGAGTGGTGACTCCGTTTGCCGTCTCTCCATCCCGCTCTACAATGGATATCCTACTGATGGCGAGGTGCTGAAATAGTGCAATGCTGATTACGGACGGATGATGCGTCCCCCGGAGTCTTCCCCATGGGACTACATAGGGATCTAAAGCCCCCGTACTGACCGTAAGCCGCATCGTGTCCCCATCATGATCTATTTCCGAGCCCGCGATCACTTGCCGGATACTGAATCCGGAAGCGGGAAGTTGATCCGTCCCCGGAGTCTTGCTCCACGTGGTCAGGAGTGGAGAGAACTCCATGTTCACCGCGAGTCCGTTCGCATCGACCTTGAGCCCCGTGATCTCAGATACCGCCTGAGTTGTGACGGTATCGGAAAGCGTTACATCCCCACTACCTGACCCGTCACCGCTGATTGCATAGATGGTCCGAGTGGTTGTGGAGAACACGACGCTCAGTCCCGGCTCTACGTCAGGAGAGTCATTCCCCGAACCGAGGGTCACGGGGTTGTTGCTCGCGTCCGTGAAGTGTCCGGTCGCGCCGAAATCCTGCACCCAATTCGCGATGGTTCCCTTGAGATCCTGGTACACCACGCTGTCCGAAGAAGTGAGCGCCATGTCCACCGTCTTGCGGTTGCCAGGATCGTCAGTGGAAATGCCGTTTGCCACAGCCATCTCAAAATAGAAACCATCCACCTTTGGCATGTCCGTGCAGACAGCGAGGTATCCTGCAGCGCGAATCAGCCCGATGCCCGCTGCGTTGTCCGTGTCCTTGTCGAGCACCTGGGCGCTCACGTCATAGAAATTCTCACCGTCCTGAGAGACAAGCACCGCCTTGGGATACATCCAGTCCGATGCGTCGTCAGCTTGACATCCGCCCCACACGAGCGGAGGCTGCGCGGTTCCTTCGGTGATCACCACCCGGTCGTTGAGCACCGCGAAGGAGACACGATCTGCATCCCCGAGGTTGTAGATCATCTCGAAGGTTGCGTCGGTAGTGGGCAGGTTGTCGGAACACGCGTACAGCCTGCTGCCGAGTTGGCCTGGAGTCCACACACAGATATCAGGTAGAATCTCAATTGCGTTGGCTGCAATAAGGGCCGGACCCTCGTCTTCCCTTAACGTGGTATAACCAAGGCATAACGCTATGTCAGTCCCCACTACAAAGGCTCTTGTCCAACACCGGGCAGGGGGATCATCGATCAACGCCACTTGAGTCCATTCACCATCCTCATAAACCCAGCTCACATCGGAAAGAAGCGGGTTCTCGATTGAGGTTATTCCTACAGAGCCTATCGCGAAATACTTCCCGGAACACAGACACAGAGCGCCTTCATCGAAGGTGTCTCCTTCTGCCAAGGGAATGTCATCAAGTTGCGTCCATAGACCGGTGGAGAAATCGAGGCTCCAGTGGTCCTTGAATGCCCCCGATTGGTCATGCCCGCCCACCAAGTGAAGCGTGTCCGAACTTTCGTCGTAACAGATGGCATGGGCCGACCTATTTGAAGGGTAGACCGCATCTTCTGGAATTTCTTCAGGAGGATCTGGATCATCGTAAGAACTTTCCCCTGTGTCAATGTTTATCCATGCACCACCCCCCGCTGGCCCTACGGCTTCATTGTCATGCCCTCCGAGCAGATAAAGGATGCGACCTCTCAAATACATACGAGATGAGTACCACCACCAACTAAAGTTTTCAGTGAATGCCGAAGCGTCCCAGGTGTTCGCTTCAATGTTGTAGGTCAAGAAGCGCAGTTGATGGGCCAGGTCGTCGATAAAAACCCCTTCGGGTGTGAACCCATGTCCTACATACAGGATTAATCGGTCCTCCACGGGGTCGTACACCATGTCGCTAGTTGCTGAGCACCAGTCAGGAGCATTCACCGCATCGGTGATTTCTGTCCAAGTCCCCTCCTCGCAATCGTAATACCAGAGATCATTGAGATAAACATGCCCGGTCACATTGGTGCCGCCCCAAACCCATATCCTTCCCCGGTAGGAGTCGTATGCGGTGTAATGGTGGATTCGCGGTGGAGGTACCGGGTCTTGTTCTGGGGCCACAAAAGCTACCCCTACGTCCCGCACCTGCGCCACCAGATAGCTCACCTCGTTCGAGGGAAACCGCACCTGTGACAAGGCCATGACTTCGCCCGCGGGCAGACTGCCGCCACTGGTTAGAGAGATCCCTTCGCGCGTCTTGAGCCCGCCATCCACCAGTTCTACGTTCTCACCGGCCATGAGCGCATTGTGTGGAAAGGCCAGTGGATTCTTGCGACGGTCCTGAACGCCGCCGCTCCAGTCGAAAAAGTTGAGTATTCGGTAAGGTTCCTGCGTTCGAGACATAATGACACCCTTCTGAAAGAAGTGCTGGCTACGAGTCTCGGTTCGGCTGACTGGCCATCCCCGGGAGGACTCTCGATCTCAGCGATGAGGCCTGAGTGAAAGAAGTGGCGGCTCTCCTTGGCAGAGAAGGGCCTGTTTTGCACGATCGTAGAGCGACGCGTATTCCTGGAACTTTCCGTCCGCTCCCGGCGCATGTCTGTCTCGAAGAAAGGCTTGTTTCAGCACGAAGTACACAAAAACCATGTCATGAGCTTTTGGAACGGGTGGATTTGCATTGTCGGCTGAACACCCAAGGTCAGCAGGCAGGTACGAATAGTACACGCACAATCCTGACGAGGAGTCAGATGCCGGTGGCGGCCATACCAGCATGTCGGTATTTTGCACCACGTAGTACTGCGGAACTCCGGACACGTTGCAGTCGGTGCGCATTTCGTCGTATTCCACGTAGCTTCCCAGCGCGGCCATGGGAGCATTCACGCCGGCATATCGCACCTGATGCAGGGCCTGGAACTCAGGGATGACCGCGAGCAGGTCCACACGATTGATGCCGGAAGAGACGGGAATCCAGGTCTCGGTTCGCCAGTAATCGTGCTGAGCCAAGTCCTGGAGACAGCAATTCACGGACCGGAGAATGAACTCGTCGGAAAGAAAACCCCCGTTGGCTTCATTGAACAGATCGCGCACGGTGTCAATGATCCGCCCCACTCGACCCGGACAACCGGAAACCGCGGTCTGGTCTATTTTTATTTCCAAGGAGAGGTCGAAGATCTTGACGGGATTGGGATCTTCGTCTTGCGATGCGGGTGTCCTCTTGAGAGCCCACGACAGATAGTCTCCCGGTTGAATGGGCAGCCCATCCACCTTTCCCGCGCTTGCAGCGCCGGTGACCTGAAGGATCCTGAGACCAAGCTCATCTGAAAGAGAAGACGCTTGAAACTCGGACGCACAGGTTTGCGTGACTGTCTGCGCGTCGGTGACATGAACTCCCGGCCTCATGAGCACGGTGCTCACCTGCCACTGGTGTCGACCGGAAACCGAGGAAGTGGATTCCAAAAGATTGAGAAAAGTGTCGTTCCCCTGGACGTACGTGTCAGGGACCACGAGAGAAAAACTCGCCTCATCTCCCACATGCCACAGGGTGAATCCCGCGAGGGACTCAGGATCGTATCCTTCCTCGGGGAGCGCACCGGACGTAGGAATCAAATTGGTAATACGAATAAGGGACATGTGCACGGTTCCTTTTTTTTTGGAAACGATTGCTTCGTCTCTTTGAGGGTTGAACGCGTGGTGCGGGAGGAGAAGAAGCGATCCGCGCCACCAGTGTCAGGAGACTGTTCGGCTGGTGTGCGCGGATTCAAGCAGTACCGGCACGTGCGCGTCCTGCTTCCCGGGCGTACCCAGGCTGACAGCTCGCGGGGGAGGCATGACGCCACACTTACTCGCGCATGCGTAGTCCGGTATTACGAGGCCTGATCTGACGAGAGAGCGAGGGGGTCTTTGGTGACCATGCGGAGAATCACATTCACCGCGGCCAGGGCTACGGTAGAGATTTCACCCCAGTTTCCTGCATCCAAGCCCGCGGAAACCGCGATTGCCCCGGTCAGGGCGATGAGATTGGTCCAGATTGTCTTCGACGTCCACCACGCTTTGGTTTCATTCATGCTTCACTCTCCTATGGTCAATCTGCGAACCTTGCTCAGGTTCTGTGTGAGCGAGCCTGCCAACGGTCTGAGAACCACTCCCTTCCGAGCGCTCGCATGGGCAGCCTGGTTGCGGCCTTGGGAGCTTCGCAAGAGAGCCCCCACATGGCCGAATGGTTGGGTTTCCGTGAATGTCCAAAAAAGCAAAGCGCATTCATCCGCATCGCTTAAGGTGATGTCCCTGCCTGACCAGCCGCCGAATCCTCGGGACATCCGAAAGGCCGTGGTTCGGGAAATGCCGGGTATACCTGCCCATTTGGCTGCCAGGTATACATAGCCGGAGCAGTCGAGCCCCTTTTCCAGATTGCTGGCTCCTCCCCTCAGGTATTGCGGATGTCTTCGGATGATGAAAAGGAACTGCTTCTTGAGGGACATTTTGTAGTGCGGGTCAAGGCACCATGCGTTACGTCCAGCAAAGCACAGCGCCGATAACCAGAATGACAGCAGACATAACCAAACTACATGCTTTCGGATCATCTCCTATCGCCTTCATCCAATCGCCAGGGGTCACAAAGTCCACAAAGATCATCAGGCCTGTCAACGCGGGAGCTGCTATTGCGATAGCGGTAAGCCTCAGCACCAGGTAACGCAACAAATTGTAAGGATCCCCCGCGTTGATGAGAGGCACCCACGTGACGCTCAAACTCATGAGCAGGCCCAGCGCCAGCACGCATGATGCAGCGAGTACGCCCCAGTGAAACAGTGTTTTTCTCACTTCTTAACCTCCTATAAACTTCGCGATGACGCCTCCCCCGAGAATGAGCCCCAACACCGAAACCGTAGACCCGATAAGCCACACGATCGTTTCCATCCTCTGAAGACGTTCCCCCAGGAGTGCGTCCTTGTGATGGCGGTCTTCTTCGAGTTCCGCATGCTTGGTGTCACAGCGTAAGCCGAAGCCGGAAAGTATGTTTCTGAGAGCCTCGAGTTCTCTGAATTGCCCGATGTTCTGATCTTCAATCACTGCGGTCTTACTTTCCAGTCGCGCCAGTTTGTCGTTGATCTTTTCCAGTATGACGAAAATCCGGTCGTTGTCTGAAAAAGGCGCCATTAATGTGTCCTCTGGTCCCTCACGCGCGTGGCAACCGCTATCAAGCCGGCACACATGCGACAAAGCGAGACACATGAAATTACGTACGCGAGGTTTCGGGTGCAGTCTCTTTCGGAGAGCCGGTGTGGGTGGTTTCTTCGTGGCCTGGTGGGTTGTGTGTCTCGGTGAGAGACATGATCATGGTGCGTAGGACTTCATCGATAAGAGCCAGGCCATGGATAGCATGCTTTGATTTCGATCCGTTTATTCAGCCACGCGTCACGGCTGTCCCCGTCTGCCTCGTACCCGAAGAAAAGACCGTCCGCGTCATTGCGGTATGCTGCGGCACGCAACGAACGGATTAGCCCGCATTGAAAGGACTTGAGCGCGGTGAACTGGTCTTGAGTCACCAGCGCGGCCAGCGTTTGTGCCGTGGAATCCGTTTCCAAGTCAATGCCGAGAAAGGCTCCTTCTTCAGAAGGGAGAGCCTCCACAGCCGCGACGATCTCCGGAATGGGAACCTCGGAATGCCACCGGTAGGTTCCGTCATATGGCGTATAATCATAGCCCAGGATACTGAAGTATTTCTCTCTCATGGTACGTGACCTTTTTTTAACACGGAATCTGAGCAGTAAGACATACGGTCCGCAAGCAAGGACTGACGTTCATGGTCAAAAACACATAGCAAAGGGTGTGGATGCTCGATACAATAGGCCATATGGAATGGCTTCCTTCTTGCAAACTCACGTTGAACGTCAAAGAAATGACACCTCCCGTACCTCCTCCGATATAGGGGCTGAACCGGTTTTTGCAAGCGGGAAGTACGTCATCAACCGCCAGTCCGAAGATAGGGCCGTAGGTGGAAGATATGTACACCGTGAGTGCACACACAAGCGTCTCGTGACTTATAGACACGACCCTCATCATGAAATCGTCATTATTATTGAGTTTTTCCCAGCCATCTCCCCCATGATCGGCTCGTGTATACCCGACATAATTCGGGTCTTTGCTCAACTCTTTCAGAATGGGATTGTACCTGTTTCTCACGAAGCGTGCATCAGGCACGTCAAGAGGGCCCTGATACCCGGATTGCACGGAATCCACCGCGACAACACCGACGAAGCTCCGTGACGAAGCTCCTGATTTGACTTCAACTCCGTCCTGAAGAGTTCGCTCTGCGGTTGTCGCTTCCAGGGTGAGTGTCCCGGAGCTGTCGTACAGATACACGTGGTACTTGGTCGACGGGGAAAGGGCTTCGCAGCTAAGCTTGATTCCTTCCGCGGGGATCGTGGCACATGACCACATACTCCCTTCGTACAAAGGCACTTCCTGCCCGTTGCACCGGCCGTACATGAGCTGCGGACAGTGATTGACGGTGGGATTTAACACCACGTTCAGCATTGCCGGTCTGTTGTCTTGTTGGGATTGGGTCCAGACATTCCCGTCAGTGCTCTGCTTGGTGGAGCATCCGTCCGGAAACATAGACCCTGCAGCAGGGGTGTTCCTTCTCACTGAAAGGGCGAAATCACTCGAATCTGCTCCGGTGATGACGATCCAGTATTTGGTTCCCCTCTGGAGCGGGTACGAATCGAATGTGTGCCGGAGCCATGTGTCAGTAGACGATCCCACGGCCTTGCTCCCGAGGGGTTGCAAGAGAGACCCCGGTGCGGCTTTGCTTTGCGCTTCCAGTAGCTGAATCTCACCAAGGGACACATAGTCGCTTGTCCCGTTTCTGTCGGTGATCTTCCAGCAATAATGCCGGTATGCAGTGGCGTTTGTCACCATGTAGTCTGAATGACTTGCTGCCGAGGCATAATAATCGGCTACGGCAGTCCAGGGAGATGAACCGGAAAGTTCGGTCCAATCGGCATCGGTATTGACCGCAGGATTCTCCGCGTTGGACCCCCAGAAGGTCCAGGCTCTGGGAAAGGCTCTTACGTTGGCGTCTGTATTATTGAACGGATAGAAACGATAACGGTTGATGATTTTTGCATTTCCAGGGCCGAAGTCTATCGTGTAATAGATCGGGGCTCCGGCTGTGGGAGCCGCGTTGCTCCGCACACCGTTGTTCGGGCTGTGGCTCCCATCCACTGCTCTGTACGCCTCAAATCCCGAGACTTCCGCATTAGCCCCAGCAGAATCCCACAGGCCTACCACACAAGGGCTCGGTGCATCGTTCGCGGTCATGGAGGCCGCGACGTTCGTACAGGAGCCGTTCAGTTCCCCATTGGGTTCTATGGCAGTGCCTTCGGCATGAAGACCGATGGTCACCTCTCCCGTGGTTCCGATCGCTGTGACGTAAAATGAAATCGCGTCAAGAGCGAAATCTATTTCCGGGATGAATCCCAAAGCCACCTTGTGGTTGGCGCTCGTCAGCGCCACCGCAGCGTCTCCCGACGTGTGTGTGTATGCAGGCGGCACGTACAGCCTACCTTGTGGAGGGGCCGAGGCGTTCACCAGAGATTCCGTGCCTTCCGCAAAGGGACTGGCACTGACGGTCATGGTACCCATTCATCACCTCCACGCGAATATGCTCACGTTGACGGTTCCCGAAGGCGCAGCAATATAAGCGGCTACGGTTCCGCTTGCCATGGTAACCGGCAGAGTCCAGGACTGTCCTTCTGAAGTGAGTCTTGCGGTGGTTGACCCGGAAACGGTGCCGCACACGTGCAGGACTTCCGTGCCGCTTTCCACATGGAACATCAACTCTTTGAAATCCGTGGGCAGCGCCACCCCCGCGAGGTTTGTGTCCTGTTCGCTGATCCTGTGGGTAAAGAGTTCCGTGCCACGATCAATGAGCGCGTGACCGTTATCATCCTTGGGAACGGGTTTCATGGAATATCTCCTCGGGAATTCTCATACCAATGCGTTTTCACATGTATGACAGGACACACGATGCGGGCTGAGGATCTCCTTCGCTACGGACGACGCAAAGCCGTCTCATCGCTGCGCTCAGGAGACCCACAGCCCTACGGTCTTAGATAGGTGAACGCGAATCGGTATCAGAGAGGCCCTCGAGGAACCAGCGCAGAAAACGTGGTTCCCCAAGCGCTTTTGTCATTTTTTCGACGGAAAAGGTTATGACCTTGGTTGGTCAAACCAGGCACTTATACTGTTGCTAAGAGTTTTGGCTGTGTGCTTCTTCTTTGATGTCAGGAGGCCCTATTTACTGCGAGCGACGCAGAGCCGTCGAATCTTCGTTCAGGGGGCCTCCCGCCATCTTCCAAGAGCACGAGGCCGTCGGTGTGAACTTTTGGCAACAACCATGCCCTCGGTGGGGGCACAACAAACGATGAAAATGGCACCCTGCCCAGCGACCAGCGGGAGCTGGCAAGTGACGGAAGTTCTTGGGGATGGGGGTTTGGGGGAAGGCCCTTCTTTCAAGAAGGGCCTTCCCCCAAAAATGCATTTTCATAGGAACTGTCATGGATTGCAGCGAATTGCCCAGGGGCTCTCTGCAATTTTCACTCGCGCACTACGAGACAGGCAGGCCGTAGATCATGCCGATGTTGGATCGGGGATTGCGCACGACCACGCCGTAGGTTTGGAAGGAGATGAGCCAGCGCTGGTAACGGCCTTGAGTGGGCACTTCTTTGCGATCCAGCTTGTCGTTCGCGTAGTATCCGTACTCCGCGGCCTCCAGGTTGGTGAGGATGAGCGTGTCAGGACGCAGGTATCGGTCGGACAGGATGGGAAA
This sequence comes from uncultured delta proteobacterium, assembly GCA_963760985.1. Classification (GTDB taxonomy): domain Bacteria; phylum Desulfobacterota; class Desulfomonilia; order Desulfomonilales; family Desulfomonilaceae; genus JACRDG01. The sequence goes on from CAVXFM010000015.1 coordinate 577,850, forward strand.
GCTCTTGCCGATCTTTGCGTCAAAGTGGTCCACATAGAACCCGACGCCCCGCTCGTCTTTCTCGGTGCGGCGATACGAGATGTCAAAGTCGTGGATGTACTGGTGAGTCAAGGGATGGCACACGATCCACCAGTTGCCCTTATTGAAGTTGGCATGCTCGTCCAGCCACAGATGACGAGCCAGATTGTCCAGGTCCACCTTGGTGAGCGCGGCCGCTCCTTTGTTCACACACACGTTGGGGTTGGACAGCTCAGCCTGCGTGATCGACGGCCACGTGCACAGCCCGCACATGGTGGGCTCTTCGGTTTTGTTCCCGTATACGTAGCTCGTGCCGTCGTGGAAAGGTCGGGACCGCAGCACTGCATAGGCCAATTGCCGCCGAAGCTTGTCGAACAATGCCTGGATCTGATGCCGGACCTCGTTGGTCACCACTTCGTACTTGGTGTTTTTGCGGGTCTTGGGAATTTCAAAGGTTTCCGCGTGGATCTGGGTTCCCACTTCCCTGAAGATTCTGTCCAGACACCGAGGATCCGCGGCATCACGATAGTCGGACCATACTTCCGCGATGATGTCCCAACCGGTACCCGCGGCATCGTCGCTGAGCACGGTATTGCCGTACGCCGCGACTGTGGCAGTGAGCGTGTCCACTGATGCCACTTTCACCTGCACGCCGTCAGTGGGACGTTCCAGGATGGTCCCCACGCGAATCACCTTGGTGAGCGACTCCGCGGTGATCGCCGCGCCGAAGAGGGTTCCGGAAAACGTCATCGTGGTGCCTGTGAGCTGGGCAGTAATTTGGGACGGATATCCCCATTCTTCCATCCACCGCACCACCGGGCTCGCCACTGAGGGGCCTACTTTGATCTTCGCGAGCACGTCGCTCTGTTCCTGAACGACCTTATCCAGACCCGCGAGCAGCAGCCTCTGTAATTTGCGTTCCGAGTCGATATCGCCCTGGGTCCAGAGCTTCATGAAATCACCGACATTTCCTGCCATGATCCGTTTCTCCTTGTGAAGGGGTCGGGGGAAAAAGCCCGGCAAAGGGCCGCGGTGCCACACACGGGCTCATGAGACCCGAACGGTCCGCACGCGGGCCATTTCCCCTGTGAAGAGCGTGAAAAAGGGTTGTGGTCAGAGAGGGTAAAGAAATCGGGGCTGGATTGCGGGTTAGAGCCTGATTTTGCTGAGGCCGTCAAACATGTCGTCGAGGGTTTTGGTTCTCCTGAGTATGCGGTCGAACTCCTGGTCTTTGCGCGTGGGTTCGCCGACCTCACCGGCGTTTTCCACCATGGAACGGTTTCTCACCGCTCGTGCGGCAGCCTCGCGCCTGGCCGAGACGTCGTGGTTCTTACCGGCCACGCTCCGAATGACCTGAGCCGCGGTTTCCGGCGGCACGCCTTGCTCGCGCACGAGGAATTCCAGCTCGTTGCGAAGAGGTTTCAGTTCCGCGTTGGCAGGGTGTGCGAAGAAGTCGTTCATGAAGCGGTTAAAGTCCTGGTGCTCCTGAAGTTGTCGTTGCATCCTTTCGTCGTAATCGCTCAAAGCATCCTCCTGGAATTTCTTGATCATCAGGGCAGTGGCGGAAACCGGATCGTGTGCGTACACGTCCCGTATCTTGTCGAGGAAAACCTGCTCCTGTTCGCCCCGGAACTTGGCCTTGGCATGGTGACCAAACTCGTTGAGACCTGTGACCAGGTGTTCCACCTGCTGGCCTTTTTCGTGAACGAGTCGTTCGAGCGCTCGGTACGCCTGGAGCATTTCTTCCGGAGAGTTGAACTCCCCGAGCGGGTTTTCTTCACTGTCGGTTTCGCCGTCCCCGTCGTCGGCCTGGTCAGGGTCTTGATCCGGTTCGGGTTCGGGTTCGGGTTCGTCGCCGGCCTGGTCGTCCGGTTCCACTGGTTGCATGGTCGGGTCTTCTTCCCACGGAAGCGTTTCGCGTCCCAAAGTTCCTCCTGCCGGCTTCCCTTAGCGATCCTGGGGCCGGGCCTTGATGGAGATGCGATCCAGCCGGTTGAGGACCAGATCTATTGCCGCGACGAAGCCGCGGTTGAATTCGAGGTGCTTGTCCCGGTCGAGACATTCCATGATCTTGATGAACTGTTCGCGTTTGAGCAGTTCCACGAATGCGGGCAGGAACTGATGTTGCCATGCGGGACTGGTTGCGGCCGCCACCAGCATCTGGTCTGTCTCCTTTTCCGCATCTTCGTCCCAGCCGTCCCTGAACAAAAGGTATTCCTTGAAGAACATGTGAAGTTCCTTTTCTGAGGTGTGAGGAGCGATTGTCATATGGATGGAATTGTGATTGACCGCGCTATGCGGCGGGACGTATGTTGGGAAACATCCACGAGATCGTTTGGACAGGGGCGGAGAAAGCGATGGCGCTGTGCAAACACCACCAAATCTGTGGCCGAGATGCCAATCCGAACACCGAGGACGGCCTGTGCATTCTCCACTCCCCGAATCCCGAAAAGGACAAGACTGCTTTTGACAACGCTCTGACCGAGCACTGCAACCCCGACGGACCGAATAAAGCAAACAAGGACAATTTCTCGTTTTTCGTGTTTCCGGGAGATGCTGATTTCAGAGGAGCTACTTTTAAAGACATTGCCGCCTTTGAAAATGCTACGTTCACTGGTAACGGTCATTTCGAAAGCGCGATTTTTGAGAAACTTTGCGGACTTCAGCCATGCCACATTTACCGGCGATGCTGACTTCAAGAGCACCACATTCAAGATGGCCGCTGCTTTCGAGAATGTTCAATTCTCAAAGGCGAGGTTATTTCGTGCCAAATTCATAGCCTGGACGAACTTCGCTGCCACCACATTCGAGGAGAGCGGCAACTTTTCATGGGCGCAGTTCGGCGCGCCAGACGGACTTCGGGGAAACTACATTCATGGTTACGCAGACTTTAGCTGGGCTACGTTCATGGCGCGCGCTGATTTCGGAGAAGGCACGACGTTCGGCGCAAGAGCCAATTTCGACAACGTCGCTTTCCGCCGGAACAACTAACTTCGCTGGCAGCGTCTTCAAACGCGACGCCTGTTTCCAGGATGCCAAGTTTGAAGGCCTGGCCGTGTTCATCGAAGCGAGTTTAATGGACAGATCTGGGCTAGAAGGACTAAGTTCAGCCGTGGAGCGTATTTGCTGGAGCCTGGTTCGATGAAGGGGGTTCGTTCGAACAAGCGACGTTCAGCAAAGAAGCCGATTTCCAGGAGGCAACGTTCAACGGTCATACCGAATTCTGGAGAGCTAGATTTGTCAACGGTGCGAACTTCGACGGTACTACATTCACTTGCAAGACCAGCTTTCAGGGCGCTCGATTTCAGGGGTTGACGCTCTTTCTTCCACGCAAGGGCGAGGGCGAGCCAGTCCAGGTTTTCTCCGGAGTCGACGTCGATTTCCGGTGGGTGATTCTCGAACCGTTGGACGTGCTGGTGATGCGAGACGCGGATCTGCGCAAATGTCAATTCCTGGGAACGGATCTCCGCAAGGCCGAGATTACGGGTGCGACGTGGCCGGAATGGGGAGGTCGTTTCGGGGTCTATGATGAGCGTTGTTCCATCCCCATGGATGAGACCCGTGAGTGGTCCCACATTGAGCGGTTGTACCGCGAACTCAAACAAAACTACGAGGACCGGCGAGACTTCGAGCGAGCCAGAGCCTTCCACTACGGCGAAAAGGAGATGCGCCGGATCAATCCCCGGACTCCTCGGGGGTACCGCTGGTTTCTCTTGTGGCCGTACTGGTTGGTGAGCGGGTACGGCGAGCGATGTCTGCGCCCCCTGCTTTGGGCTTTAATTTTTGTCGCAATTTTCACCGCGTGTTATTTTTGGGGAGGTCTGCTCGGTGCCGGCAAACAAACAAACATGGCATCCGACCCGACGAGCTTCTTGGATGTTGCCCTGTACAGCCTCCGAACCATGCTCCTGCTGAAGCCGGACGAATTCGTATGTATAGGGTTCTGGGGCAAGCTGATCAATACCTTGCAAAGCGTGGCCGGCCCGCTGCTGGTAGGTCTTTTCGCGTTGGCTGTCAGGCAGCGGCTCAAGCGATGACGTGCCCGTCAAACGCTGGTGGTGTGCGGCTCGCAACCCTCGGGCTTGGCAACGCTGCGCTGCAACGTTCAAGAGTTTTTGAAGGAGGTCCGGAGGGAACTTTTTGCAAAAAGTTCTCTCCGGAAAACTCTTCTCTTCTCTGCTCTTCTCTTCTCTCTTCCCCTCTTTTCTTCTCCTCTCCCGCTACCCGCTTGATGCCTGACGCTGGAGGAGCTGTGCGAGGGCGTTTACGTCGGTGGGTTTGGGACCGAGCGGTCCGCCGTTCTCGACGAGGCGGGGAGGCTGGTCTCCTGACGATAGGCCGGGTGCTGCGAGCCGAGGATCGTCCTGGCGCGACGCTCCGGCAGCGGAACCGTCTGCAGCGGTTTCCGTGCGGCTCAGGACCCGATCCACGCCATCCACGCCGATGAGGTCCAGATAGCGCTTAATCAATTCGGAAAAGGAAATGCTCACTCCTTCTTTGGCAAGGACAGGCTCGAACTGCGCGAGGGTGGGCAGGACACGCTCGATGCTCTGCGCCTTGGCCAAACGAGTGGAATCCAGCCGCGTCATGGTGGCCACCACTCGATAGCGATTCTTCTGGATCTCCCGGGCAGTGATCTTCAGAGGCACTTCCACGCCGTTCATCTCCCGGACGGTCACTGTCTGATCTTCCAGGATAAACTGCTGGAGCATGGACAGGGTAATCCGCCCGAGAGGCTCCAGGAAGCTCCTCGCGAAGAGATCCGTCCTGGTGGTAAACGGTCCCATCGCGGCTTCCTGGAGAATGTGCGCCTCTGTGGCGCTCTTCGCCCCACCGCTCACGCCCTGCACGATGTCGGACACTGCGGTGCGCCGTTCCAGAAGGCCGTTGAGGTAATTGATCAGGTAGTTGACTTCCTGCTGCGGAAAACTCAACGGCGGAAACGGCTGCACATCGGATGGATCATCCACGGTCCAGACCTTTCCCGGATACACTGCATCGCTGTCAGTGCCGATCTGACGAGCGGCTGAGGAGCCTCTGCGCACCATGAGCTGCGCATTCGCGGTAAGCCTCGCATTGTCCTGGGACTGGCTGATGAACTGGGATATGGAGTGGATCAGATCCAGATTGCTTTCCACTGCTCCCATGCCAAAGGGTCCGGCCAAGGGCGTGTAATGGGCAGCGAGGAAGGGCCTGAGTCCGCACCACAACACCGGCGACTCGGTGAGCCGCACCAGCACTCCCTCTTCAGGCGCATCAGACCCTTTATCCGTGATAAACGTGCAGAGGCATTCCCTGTGGCCGTTCTTGGTGGGGATTCGGCCATGCCACTCCCATACGGTAACCTTGCCGATCTCGTCCGCGTCCAACTCGTCGCTGTCCTCGTCGTGCAGCAATTGGTCTTCGGCAATCCCATTTGCAGGAGGGGCTGCGCTCCATCGATCGAGGAATGCGTCCTGGTTCAGGGTGTACACGCCTCGTGCGTATTGCTCGATCACGTGTTGCACGGTCTTGTCCACCCGGTGGCCGATGCCCGCGTGCCGCTGTACGTTCGCTGTGGGTGGCGGTCCAGTCCACGAGCAGCCGATCCAGAGGAATGACCTGCACAATGGGGCAGTCGTAGATCGTTTCCTCGTTTTCCGTCACACCCAGGGTTTCGTAGTCCCAGCGGTGGCGTGTGACTGTCCGGGAGTACCAGAAAATCTTGGCGTATACAGACCCGAAGAGCACGAGATGTTGAAGGATCTCGTACAGCCGCAGATGGATCTGACCCTGACCGAGACGGGACAGGAGCAACTCCTGGAGCTTGTACGCTGCGGGAAATCGCAGGTCGTCGTCCGAAGCATCCTGCTGATCTTCCACGATCACGGTGAGCCATTCCGGGCCGCTCACAATGGCCTGATACGCCCTGTCCACCCACGAATCCACGATGTACGAGGGCGACAGGACAATGTCCGCCTGCCAGCGCTCCTTGCCCGAAGACGAACCTTTTTTCAGCCCGACCCGGTTCTGTGATCCGACAAGATCGGAGCGAGTTCCCCAGGAATTGAGTTCCCGGCGGTTGTGGTACAAATCCTCGAGCAGCTTCCATCGCTCGATCTTCTTGGCAATGAACTCGCAGGATGCTTTGCACCAGCGGCTCACGTACCGGAAAGCTTCTTCCTGGAACGGTTGTGACGGCACAGGTGACGGCACGAGAGGCCGGCCTTCTGCATCGGGCTGAGCATTCAGGTCGTCGAGGGTTTCGCGATCGAGAATCGTGGTATCCGCGTGGGGCATAAGAGCCACCTCCCTGTATGGCATGCGCATCGCTGGTTTGTAACTGTTGCAAAAGTTTCTGTCTGTGTGTTCGTCTTTGATGTCGCGAGGCCTTCGTCCTCGTCGCAGCTATGGTCAAAGGGATTCGGACCTTTCAGAGAAGCTCGCTGTTCGCGCAGCCTTCGACCCGCTGGTCGCACCACGGGGCGCATAGTTTGATCATGGTGAGTGCACGCGCGATATGCCACAACTGTGACCGTGACAGTTCTTTTGTATGCTTGGGAAAATGGAAATCGAGTCGTTCTTTGTGGAATGTGACCGCTTCCAACTCCTCGCGGATGAGCCTGGAGAGCTGAAAGTGAGCAGCGCGCATGGAGGCCGAATTCCGAAGACCGCTTGTCATGTATACTTTCCTATGTGAAGAATGCATGCGTGAAGGATTACACTTCGCGAACGGGCACACTATCGCTCGCAAGGCGAACGAATCCCCTTGCTCCTGAAGGGGTGAGTGCGCGATCAAGGCGACTCTCTCGTCGGTGAAGGATGTATAAAGACTGGGTGACCACACCCGCACTGGCCTGGCACGCAGGCGGCAGTGATCACGGGGCTCGATTGAGCCGCTCCGGGAATTTCTCCGAAAGACCGTTTCCTTTGTCTTTAATTCTATTCTCCCAAAGTAAGTGAGACATGTCAACGCAACGTTGATAAACCTTATTTGTTGCGCCCCGGGTAGAGGTCGCTCAGGTGGGGTTGTGCGTCGTCCGATCGCTCCCCTTTTTTCTAGGGGCTTTTCCGAGGCAACTCTGCTACAATTATGCGCTTTGAGGGGGCGCCGGCGATTGGGATAGCCTCGTCAGCGGGCAATGGTGTTTTCCGCTCTAGGCCTGCCTCGGGGAATCTTGATGAGTCTGTGTCCGTGTTCGTTGACGATCATGAACGGGCGAATCGAGGAATTCGAGTGCAAGATATATTATTCGCGGTTGGTGCGGCCATTCTGGTCTTTGAAATCTGTTTCTGGTTGATGAGAGCCCGGGACCTGATCCAGACTATACGGAACGTCCCTGAAATCCGCCCGGACCATCCGGTGACCCTGCCTGACGATGCTCCGCTGATTTCGGTCATCGTGCCGGCTCACAACGAGCAACCGGGGATAAAGGAATGCCTTGAATCCATCTTTCAGCAGGATTACCCGCGAATTGAGGTGATCCTGGTGGATGACAGATCGACAGACAACACCGTCTCGATAGCCAGGGCCACTGCCGCGGATCGAGACAATTTCACCATGATTTCCCTCGACAAACTGCCCGCAGGTTGGACCGGAAAATGCCACGCCTTGCACGAGGGCGTGCGTCATGCCTCCGGCCAATGGTTCGCGTTTCTTGACGCAGACAGTCTGCTGCACAAAACCGCGTTGCGCCAATGTTACGCGCAGGCCGTGCGTTCCGGGGTGAGCATGGTGACCCTGAGCACCCAGTTCATCATGAAGAGCTTCTGGGAAAAGGCGCTCCAACCCGTGTTGGCCTCCATGTCGCTGATCATATTCCCCCTGGCCAGGATCAACGATCCCACCAGCAAGGTCGCTTCCGCGAACGGGATGTTCTACCTCATCGCTCGCGATGCGTATGCTCGCATCGGAGGCCATCGGGACGTGAAAGGGCTTGCCGTGGAGGACATTGGCATCGGCAAGCGGGTCAAGGCAGCAGGACTTGGCCTGTTGTTCGCCAATGGGTGGCGGGTGATGCGCACCCGTATGTATCAAGGGGCATCTGAAACGGTAGACGGCTGGACCCGCATTATCAGTGCGTCACTCAATTACCAACTGTCGGCCGCGCTCAAGTACCTGGTGATGCATGTGCTGATGAGTCTCCCTGTGCTGGTGTTCGCTTTGTGCGTGTACGTCCCGCATGCGCAGCAATGCTATCCTCACCTCTGGTTCGTTCTTCCTGCCGGGGCGGTGCTGGGCATGTGCGTGGTGACGCCTCTGTATTTTGCACGTATGGGAATCCCTCCCCAGTATGCAGCGTTCCTGAGTGTCGGGCAGTTGTCTCTCGTGTGGGTTTTTCTGGTAATCATCAAGAAGATATGGCGCAAGGACGCACTGCAATGGCGGGGCACCACGTACTACGCCACCCGGTACGAACCGACCCGGCTCGATCCGGTCGCGTGAAAGGATTGAGTGCAAAGCGCTTTCAAAGAAGTAGTTTCCGCTTTGCCGCGTGCCGGCCAATGAATCCCGGGAATGAAAGCTCCGTATCTCTGCAAACATCCTCGCACCAAAAGAGGAACCCCATCCTGACCCGATCAACAGGCCTCCAGCGAGACCTGTTTTTCCTGCATCACCGCTTTGAACTGCGTGGCGTCGCCGATCACCTTGCCGATGATATTCACTGCTGACGCAGGTACGATGGTTCCTGAAGAACTCATGGGAGTAGGGCCGAAGAAGATGCAGAATGCCTTTCCTGTGGGCCAGTATCCCAGGTCGCCCATCTGCACCGTTTCTTTCGCGCTGCCGTCCAGTGCTGCCGTCACAGGAACGGAAAAGTAGATCTCATCACCCCACGTGCTGAAGGATGTCGTAAAAGGGAGTATTTCTACCACCTTCTTGGCCGTGGCTGTGTCGTTGAGTTCAGCCTCCATGGAGAGCTTACCGACGCTGATTCTGATTCTCATGGGTCGCTCCTGTGCGCATGGCTTGAGGTCCGTAAATCATAGGGTTACGGTATCGGCTTTTGGCCTACCAGCGCGGCTACACAATAGTATTGCCAGATGAATTCCACCGAAGAGAATCCTGATTCCGACCACCAGTCTTCTTTTTGGCGCATGGTAGAAAAATAGTGCGTTTCCTTGGTCGCACTCAGGTTCTTCATTTCATCCATTTGAGCCTGAGTCATTTTGCCGTCGCGCACGAACTGGGCTTCCTTCTGGATCATTTCTTTCTGAAACAATGCCTGGAGCAAGTCCCCTTCGTACCCCTCGACCGTCACGAGCCAGCCGCCTGGTTTGAGGATTCGTGCCGCTTCGGAGATACAATGCTTATATGCGGCAAACGGCAGATGCTCTAGTACCGAACACGGAAACGATCGCCTCGTACGAGTCGTCCTGCAAGCTCTCAGCCCAAAGGTGGTTCGCGAGATCGGCAGCGCAATAGCGTACGTCAGACGCGCCGGCTGCGGCAAGCTTGGCCTGAGCCGCGGCCAACATTTGTGCAGAGCCGTCCAGACAGGTGATGCGAGCGACAGGGAGCACCTCCCGCAGTTTCCGGCTGGTATTGCCCGTGCCGCAACCCAGATCCAACACAGAGACAGGATCGTTTCCCGTCAAGACATGATTGATGAAATTGACTGCCACCGCGGTAACTTCCTCGTACTTCGGCACACAGTTCACCTGGTACACATCGTACATGCTTGACTGATAACTGAAATAATCAAGTGTATGATTCATACGCTTTGCCTCGTCGGGAGGTGAGATACCTCGCCCGCACCACGTGATACATGCCAAAGCGAATCGGCATGAGAGAGATACACGTCATGGAAAACGACTCAGTTCCGCAGACCATAAGCTGAACTGTCCATTTTTTACAAGCGAATTGTGCGCCCCTGAACCCGCCCCTTTCCACAGGCCTATTCTTGTGATACGTGAATGGTACGTAACCACGCCGGAGGACCCAGATGAACCCAGGAGACCGATCGTCTTCAGACGCGAGTTCCGGTTCGGAGCCTATAGAGCCGGGCCGGTCATCTGAGTCGCGTCCGGATGAAACGGCTCAGCGTAAGGTACGAAAAAACAGGGGCGATCTGGTGGTGTTGATGGGCATCGGCTCGCTGTTCTGTTGTCCTCCGCTGGGACTGTTGGCCTGGATCATGGCCAGCGCGGACCTGAAGCGAGTCCGGGCAGGCGAAATGTCTTCCGAGGGGCTGAGCGCGCTCCGGGCAGGACGAGTGCTCGGCATTATGGGAACCCTCCTGTTCGGTGTGGTGCTGGCAGGCTCAATGCTCCTGGTGTACCGTCTTCCCGGTTCCCTTTCGGAGATGAAGGGGCTGCTGAATCAGAGGTTGGAACATTTTAAGAAGAACGTGCAAGAAGACCTGAAGCCTCACCCTCTTTCCAAGGGCCAGCGTGTGTATGCGGGTGTGTGGGTGGGGAACCATGGCACGTATATCAGAATCAATCGCAACGGAACCGGTGACTGCAAGTACCGGAAGAACAACGTGACCAGTAAGCAGACGGGTGGCAGAGTACGAATTGAAGGCGGAAAGCTCTCCATAGGCATTTTTGGCATTTATAGCACTTGGCGGATCGACCAGCCCCCTACCGAGATTGACGGCAAATGGACAATGGTTCTCGATGGGGAGTTGCTTACCCGGAAATCGAAAGCTCCCCGGATCCCTCCGGAAGAAAACGGAAACCAGGCCAAGCCCAGGGAGTATGAAGTGTAACGATTCGCGTCAAAGCGCTTCTGGGACGGCCATGAGCCCAACCCCGGAGACCGACCTTTGTCATGCCATGTGCGCGCAGTGGTGAGCGCAAGGGCACTACCGCCTGTGCAGTCCGGTTTTTTTCGTTTACACTGCTTTGCGACTGCTTTCGATCACCTCTCTTGGAGGCAATTATGGGTTGTGCTGCTCCCAGTCCGGTGCACTGGGAAGATCTTCGGAACCGTCCACGGGACACCATCCTTCAACAAGAAGGAGTCCAGCCGGCCAGCCAGGGAAATGGCTTTGAGATAGGTTTCCTGGACGCGTCGTACCTGGTGGATCCACAGGCTGAGCGCATCGTGGAAATCTCCCCTCTTCCGGGTCGGCAGTTGACCGAGGAGTTTCAGATTCTCTTGATACGGTATCTGGTAGCGCCGAACGGAGGCCCTCCGGATGGTGAGGATGTGAGTGAGAAAGACTTGCCAGGTGGGGTCACGTTCTTTCAAGGACCGCACGCGCTCTATGTGGGGCCCATTGCCCGTCTGTACGGCGAAGATCCTGAAGCATTCGAGAAGCGGGCTCGGGAATTGCACGCGGTCCCTGTACCTGTACGGCGACAAGGCCATGAGGTTCCGCCCCTTTCCCTTCATGCCCGTGACCTATGTGCTGTGGCGGGCAGACGAGGAATTTCCTGCATCCGTGACCCTATTGTTCGACAGGTCGATCACCCGGTGGTTTGAACTGGACATGGTCTTTACTCTGGTCCTCGCGCTTACCGAACGGATAGTGGAAAGCCAGAGGCCAGGTCGCTGACCACACGTCGAGTACGTTCGTCCCGGAATTGCAGAGAACTCCCATGACCTGGAGGGTCACCACGAACCATGAAAATGCCACCCTGTCCCGCGACCAGCGGGAGCTGGCAAGTGCTTAAAGTTCTTGGGGATGGGGGTTAGGGGGAAGGCCCTTCTTTCAAGAAGGGCCTTGAAAATCGCGGCATACTGAAGACCGAACCCAGCGTTACCGTTTGAAGGATCATACCCACCGGCGCATCTTTATCCCGCGTGCACGATGCTCATGTCCCCGCATTGCGGAAACCACCCCCCAGAAATGTACTTGCGACGGGCAAGGAAACTTGATACACTCTTGGCGTTTCCTCAGAACTCCGAACCTGCGGGGGTACAAAGCATATGACTTACCGCAAATCCACCCCGCACGATGAATCCAAGTCCAGCGGATCGGCCCTGGACGATACGACCCGTCAACGCATCGTGGCCGAGGCACGGCGACGTTTCTTTGCACTCGGTATCCGAAGCGTCACCATGGACGATCTCGCGTACGATCTCGGGATGAGCAAGCGGACGCTTTACCAACATTTTAGGACCAAGGCCGACCTGGTCGAGGCTGTGTTCCTGGATAAGTTCCGCAGCGTTGAGGAGGACCTGACACGAATCGGCGCGGAATCGCCGTCCGATTATCTCGGCACCTTGCACCGGCTTTTGGCCTGCATCCAGCAGCACGTGGCAGAACTTCAGCCGCCGCTCGTGCGGGACATTCGTCGGGAAGCGCCCATGATGTTCGCTCAAATAGAAAGCCGCCGTACCGACATGATTCACCGCCACTTCGGCAAGATCCTTCATGAAGGGCGCAAGGCCGGCATCGTGCGCACCGACATCCCCGTGACACTGATTGTCGAGATCATGCTTGGCGCGGTACAGGCAATCATGAATCCGGAAAAGCTCGCGCAGCTCGATCTCTTGCCGAAAGACGGCATTCGCGCAATCCTTAGCGTGATTTTTCAAGGAGCAATGGCGCCAGGGGAGAGGGCAACAAGATGAAGCGTCCCGGAGCAGCTTATTGCGGTCCCGGGTTTTCGCCTGCTCGGACGCGACTCGGCATGGGGCTCGCGTCTCTCTTCCACGCGGGCCTGGATTGCGGGACCTCGGATATGCGGAACACGCGGGGTTGCTCCGCGGCCTCGTCGTCGCGCACCGGAGAACTGTTTTTCATGTGCGCACTGCTGGGGGTTCTTTGTGTCGCAGGAGGTTGCGCCAGGTCGGACAGCAATCGAGTCCAGGGTTACGTGGAGGGCGAGTTTGTGTACATTGCATCGCCGCTTGCCGGCCAGATGGAATCACTCTCCGTGCAGCGGGGTGACCACGTAAAAGCGGGCAATCCGCTTTTTGCGCTGGACAACACCTTTGAAAAGGCAGCGAAAGACGAAGCAGCCCGAAGGCTTGCACAGGGCCGTGCGAACCTGGAGGACGCGAAGAAGGGTAGACGCCCCACGGAGATTGAATCCGTGGAAGCGCAACTCCGCCAGGCACGAGCTGCCTTGACACTTTCAGAGCTGGAATTCGAGCGCCAGCAAAAACTCGTCGAGTCCGGTGCGGTTGCCCAGCAGGATTTTGACCGCGCGATATCCACCCGAGACCAGAATCACCAGAGGGTAGGCCAGCTTGAAGCTGACCTGGAGACTGCGCGGCTGGGCTCCCGCAGCGATCAGATTCAAGCGGCACACGACAACGTGGCCGCGTTGGAAGCCGCACTTGCCCGGGCAGACTGGAACTTCTCAGAAAAGAGCCAGGCAGCGCCTGAAGCCGGCCTGATCTTTGACACGCTGTATCGCGGTGGAGAATGGGTTGCCGCAGGCCGCCCAGTGGTGGTACTGCTGCCTCCCGCGAACATCAAAGTGCGGGCGTTTGTGCCGGAAACCCTCATTGGAGCGATTCATCGCGGGGACCGCGTGGAAGTTTTCGTGGATGGAGCGCCCCAGCCGTATGTCGGGAAGGTAAGTTACATTTCACCCCGTGCGGAATACACGCCTCCTGTGATTTACAGTCAGGAGAGCCGCTCCAAACTGGTATTCATGGTCGAGTCGGTTTTCGAGCCCAAGATCGCGAAGCACTTGCACCCAGGCCAACCCGTTGACGTGCGATTCGGTTCCTGATTCATGGCAAACGATTTTGCAATCAATGTGCATGGCATGACCAAACGGTTCGGCGGGCTCACCGCGGTTAACCATATTGACCTCCAGGTCCGTTCAGGCGAGATTTGCGGGTTTCTCGGTCCCAACGGCAGTGGCAAGACCACTTTTATCCGCATGCTTTGCGGACTGCTCCGCGTGGACGTGGGTAGCGGCACGTGCCTGGGCTATGACGTGATCACCCAGAGCGAGGAAATCAAACGTCAGGTCGGGTACATGACCCAGCGATTCAGCTTTTACGAGGACTTGAGCATTCTGGAGAACCTGGATTTTGTCGCGCGGATGTATTCCGTACAGAATCGACGCGAAGCGGTGCAGGAGAGTATTGAACGACTGGGGCTGACTCGACGCCGGCAGCAGCTTGCCGGACAACTCTCCGGGGGATGGAAGCAACGCCTTGCTCTGGCCGCGTGCATGATTCACCGTCCCAGGTTACTCCTGCTGGACGAGCCCACAGCCGGAGTGGATCCCAAAGCTCGCCGCGAATTTTGGGAGCAAATTCATCAGCTCGCGGGGCAAGGTCTAACCGTACTGATCGCCACTCACTACATGGATGAAGCTGAGCGCTGTCATCGGCTCGCGTTCATCGTAGACGGTAATCTGCTTACGTTCGGGACTGTCGCGGAGGTAGTCGATCAGGCTCGTTTGACGACCTGGTCGGTCAGTGGCCCGGACTTGCTCGCACTCGCGGAAAAGCTTCACGGCCGACCTGGTGTCGAGCAGGCAGTGGCCTTTGGCGCGGCTCTCCACGTGAGCGGGGACGACCCGGAAGCACTCGAACAGGCTATTGAGCCGTTTCGCAGGCTAGGATACGACTGGCGCCGGATAGACTCCGGACTGGAAGACGTGTTTATTCATTTGATGGATAGATTCAGGGAGAATGCTGCGTCATGAAGCTGAGACACGAATTCTCGCTCGCGCGATTTTGGGCGATGGTCGTCAAAGAATTCGTCCAGATGCGTCGAGACCGTCTCACCTTTGGGATGATGATCGGTATTCCCCTGATTCAGCTTGTTCTTTTTGGGTATGCCATCAATTCCGACCCCAAACATTTGCCCACCGCGGTGGTCCTGGCCGACAACGGCCCCCAGGGACGGACCTTGCTGTATGCCATTCGGAACAGCAGTTACTTTGATTTGTACGGCAGATGAAGACGGAAACCGAAGGGCATGACGCTCTCGCGTGGGAGAAGTCCAGTTTGTCGTACACATACCGGAGAATTTCACCCGGGATCTGCTTCGGGGCGACAGGCCTGCGGTCCTTCTGGAAGCGGATGCGACAGATCCCGCAGCCACCAGCAATGCAATCGGCACCCTGAACATTCTCGTAAACAATGCGCTGCACAACGATCTCAAAGGACCGCTCGCGTTTCTCGCGGGAACCGACGGCCCTATCGATCTCCGTGTGCATGCGCGGTACAACCCCGAAAGGGTCACTCAGTATAACATCGTGCCAGGCCTCATGGGCGTGGTCCTCACCATGACCATGGTCTTGATCACCGGCCTGGCGATTACGCGGGAGCGTGAGCGCGGTACCATGGAAAATCTCCTTTCCATGCCCACGCGTCCGTTTGAAGTCCTGTTAGGCAAGATCATCCCTTACATCCTCGTGGGGTATATCCAGGTAGGGCTGATTCTCGTTGCCGCACGTCTGCTTTTCCACGTGCCGATGATGGGCAGCCTGGCGCTCTTGCTCGCGGTCGCACTGGTGTTTATCGCTGCAAACCTGGCCATGGGCATCACTTTTTCCACGTTGGCTGAAAACCAGCTTCAGGCCATGCAGATGACGTTCTTTTTCTTTTTGCCGTCAATACTGCTTTCCGGGTTCATGTTCCCTTTCCGGGGTATGCCTTCCTGGGCGCAGGTGATCGGCGAAGTGCTCCCGCTCACCCATTTTCTGCGCATCATTCGCGGGATATTACTGAAAGGCAACGGATTCGCTGACGTCGCGCCGGAGATGTGGCAAATCGCTCTTTTCACCGCGGTCGCGCTGTTCATCGGGGTAAAACGCTATCGCCAGACCTTGGATTAGAGGCAAATCCTTCTGGCAAACCCGGGGGGCTCCAGAGGAGAAACCTTGGGCAAAACGGTTGCCCCCCTGGAAACGCTGTTCTTAATTATAGATCTCAATTCCGCTGAAGAAATACCCGATCTCGAATGCAGCACTCTGCTCGGAATCCGAGCCGTGAACGATATTGTTCTGTTTGCTGTCCGCCCATGTGGCCCGGATGGTCCCCTTTGCCGCTTCCGCGGGGTCGGTTGCACCCATGAGTTCACGATTGCGTGCGATCGCGTCTTCGGCTTCCAGTACCATGATTACCACCGGGCCGGAAATCATGAAATCAACGAGTTCCCCGAAGAAAGGGCGCTCCTTATGCACGTAATAGAAGCCCTCTGCTTCCTCGCGGCTTAGTTTCTTCATCTTCATCGCGGCAATCCGGAACCCGGAGTCCAGGAAAATCTTCACCACGTCGCCGACGAGTTTCTTGGCCACACCGTCGGGTTTGATTATAGACAAAGTACGCTGCATAGTTATCTCCTTATGTTGATGAATGGCTGCAAAAGTTGCAACGAATCGAATTTATGAAACGTAACCGATGCCACACACAATACCCTATTTCTTGAGAATGACTGCACGCTTTCTTCACTTCGCGCGACACACCGCGGTCGAGTCTTCGTTTCTCAGGACTTCTTCACTCGCGGTTCCACCTGCGTCGTGCTCGGATACAGAAAGACCACGGGCCGTGTCCTGAATCAAGAACGCGCGTTCTTGTGTTCCGGTGCACGGCAAAAGTCGGACTACTATCAATATCGATATGTGGCGAAGATGGCCCGGCCTCCAGGGGCACCGGTCCCATGGCGGGTCTTCGAAATACCTATCCTTGCCGAGAATGTTCCCTCGGTGTTGGCCGCGAAAGGCGTATCTGCGTCCGCATGAGTACGTGGCTGCGGATGCACAAAACGTCACATCCTTCACGACAAAACAATGGGTGTCCCAGGTGCAGGACTAAAACTGTCCTTTACGCGGTTTCGCCTCGTTTACCCGAAGGCTGCGCCCCATGTAATCCTTGGAATCGAGTTCTTCGATCGTGTGAAGGCCTTCCTCACGTTCCGACATTTCTACAAAACCGAATCCTTTGGATCGCCCTGTGGCCCTGTCCATAATTACCTTGGCCGTTTCTACTCGTCCGTATTGCTCAAACAGATCTTTGAGCTCATCATCACTGGTCCTGAACGGGACGTTTCCCACATAGATGTTGATACCACTCACCTTGACACCCCTTTCCACTGTGTACCGGGCACAGATAACTCCCGAACTGCTTCATGAGAGACGCACCACCTCGCGACAGATTTCGCTCGTGCTCTCCGCTGAATCCGGTAGAACGCGGACATCCCCTCCGGGGATCGTCATCCCTATGTTGGTGTTAACCTGGGGAAAGACGGCCATTTGAATTCGTTTTTTTGTAGTATGAAAGACGGACCTTGTAAAGAAATTCCTACGAAAATGCATTTGCGGGGGAAGGCCCTTCTTGAAAGAAGGACCTTCCCCCTAACCCACATGACCAATAACTTCAAGCACTTGACAGGTCCCGCTGGTTGCTGGGCAGGGTGCCATTTTCACGGTTCGTTGTGAACCGCCAGTGCTCATCACGGTGTTACTATTTGGCAGTCTCAAGGGGCATGATCTTTCCACCTTTGACCACACACATTTCCAGGGATTTGTCTTTGTCCAGGCCTGTGTGGTCGTCCGCGCTCATGTTGAATTCGCCGGTGATGCCCAACCACCCGTGCGTCTGCTCGATCCCGTCCCGGATGAGCTTTCTGGCCCTGGCAGTATCCATGGTAGGGTTGATGTGCTTGGCTTTCATGGCGTTCACCACGATCCAGAACGCATCGTATGCATGACCGCCGAACGTGCTGGCAGGTCCATACTGTTTTTCGTACGCTTTCTTGTAAGAGGCGAGGACTGCTTTGTGGAAATGGGTCATGGGCAATTCGTCGACCACGAGGAGCCTCCCTGTCGGAAACATGGCGCCGTCAACCGCGGACCCGGCAACCTTAATGGCCTTGGGATTGCCGAACGAATGGCTATAAAAGAGAGGAACGTTCCAACCCATCTTCCGCATGTTCCTTGCCACGATAGTTTGGGTGGGGACCAAGCCCCAGGTCACTACCGCGCCTGCACCCGCTTCCCTGGCTGCCATCAATTGCTTGCTCATGTTAATACTGTTTACACTGAAGTTCTTTTCCGCGACGACTTTGATGCCGAATTGCGGGGCATTTTGCCCCAGTTTCTTCAAGCCTTCAGCCCCAAAAGGCGACTTTTCCGTTAAAAGAGCAATCTTGGTTACCCCCATCTTCTGGATTTGCTCCAAAATCCTTATGGCCGCGTGCGTGTCAAGTTGCGCGGTCTTGAAGGTAAACCGGGAATCCTTCACCGGGGCCACAATAGCCTCCGCAGCTGCGCAGGAGACCAGCGGAATCTTTGCCGACTCGCACAGGGGCTTTATTTTCAGGCTGTTGCCGCTGATGCTTGGACCGATAATGGCCAGCACGTGGTCCTGTTGGATAAGCTTTTCCGCCGCGGACTTGGCCCCCGCCGCGAGGGTCTGGTCGTCCACGATGACCACTTCCAAGGGGAAACCGTTGATGCCTCCCGCTTTGTTGACTTCTTGCTCGAGCAGCAAGGCGGTATTCTTTTCCGGAACGCCCAGAGCCGAAGCCCTCCCTGTGGCAGAAAAGATGGCGCCGATCTTGAGCGGTTCCTTGGCAGCCGCGTTCACGGTAGTGAAACTGGACACGCAGAAAAACAGGGCAAGCAATCCCCCTAGCAGGATCTTGCATGTGGCCTTCATCATGTACTCCTTTCGTGCGGGAAGAGTGGTGCGGAGACCTTCAAGGGTAGGAAGAGCGAGGATTGAGCGAAAACTCCTTCCATCTTTCATAACCCTAGCATCTCGTCGGCTCCAGGACAAGGTGTTTCGGGAAGGTCAGCCTCGTGCGCGGGCGAATTCTGCATCAAGGGCTGCACAGCCGCTCGTCTCCGCCATACAAAAGGTCAATATTTCATAATTGTGAACTCTCGCAACCGGCCGTACTATCTTGTCGCACAGTGGCTCCGTCCCTCGTCATGTCGCGCCGAAGGTGAGAAACTCTCTTGCGTGCGGTTACGCAGGAATCAGGCCGATATCGAAAAGCCGCGGCAGCAAGAGAATTATGACGATCACGATGACCGCGAACACGCAAATGACCACGAGAATATCAGGCACGACAGAAAACACAGGCTGACCCGTATTGATATTTCTCCTCATCTTGAGAAACCTGATTCCGGACACCAAGGTAGCCACGCCTGCGATGAGGAAACAGAAAAGGCTGAGATACATCATGGACTTGTGACCGACCCCGTGCACCGGGATTCCGCTGAGTCTCATGATATGCTCCATGAAGATGTCAAACCGCTCAATGACAAAGCCGAATGCCAACAACGAGATGCTTGTTCTGGACCAGGAAAGGAACGTCCGTTCATTTGCCATGTGACTGCGTTGCCACGCGAGAAATATTCTGTCGTCAGACATGATGGCCGGCGGTCGAGGAACCGTCTTGAGGTCATCCTGCTGACTCTTGCCATTTTTGTCGTCCACGCTTTGGCCTCCACAGGTGAGAGTTCTTTTTCAGAATCTTCTCATAGCAGGTTGCGCAGAAACAAGGAATCCCTGTGCGCTTTCTTGTGATCGACTTGGAAGCGACGGTGAATCGGGGCTCTCGTTCGCTTCGGAGCGCTCACGGCACGACCCCCGGCTAGGCCTTCGAGAAAACGTTGCATTTCAGGATATCCTGCTATACGGTTTGCCGAGGGGTGGGGCCGACAAGCCTTAAGACCGTCAGCAGAAGGAGGTTTGTTTTGAAAAAGACTCTCGTGTTGTGTCTGGTTCTTTGTCTGGGACTTATTACCGCTGGTGTTGCCGTGGCTGATGATGCGGCAGATGCAAAGGCCCTCGTGGGAAAGGGCTTGGCCATGGTAAAAGAGAAAGGCCTGGATGCAACCCTGAAGGCTATAGGCGATCCCAAGGGACCGTTTGTGAAAGGAGATCTGTACCTCTTCGCGGGATCACTGGGTAAAGTCACGTTGCTCGCTCATCCGTACGCGGCCAAGAAGCTCGTAGGCCCCGATCTGAGCAAGATAAAGGATTCCAAGGGCAATTTTTTCTTCGTGAAGTTCCAGGAGGTGGCGTCCGGGCCCGGAAGTGGTTGGGTCGAATACATGTGGCCCAAACCGGGAGCTAAAACCCCCTCTCTCAAGAAAACCTTTTTGATGCGAGTTCCAGGTCAACAAGCTTATATCGCAGCCGGTTACTATGTGAAGTAGCCTTGGTCAATTCGTGCCTCACCTGCCCGCATATCCCACCTCTGAGGACGGACTTTGGGGTGGGATCAACTGCCATTTTCCCTCTTGTACAATGCAGTACGCTTTCCCTCCGATTCGACGCACACACGCCTGAGAGCAGTGGCCAAAAGCTCTCATAACGATTCGCTTTTGAATGTATCACTTAGGGGACGATTTCATAAATTCGGTCACGAATTCGCGTAGGATGCAGCGAGCTGGGCGACCCGCATCTGTCGAGAAAGGACCTCGAACGATGCGGTTCCCGACGGTCACCACATCCTTGCCCTTACGGTCTTGCTCGTGTACACGCGAATCGGGATCACCTCATGGCAGTGCATGTGAAAAGTGGCGGGAGTCCTCTGAACGAAGATTCGACGGCTCTGCGTCGCTCGAAGTGAAGAGGAGCTTCCGACACCCACGGATCAACGAATCGGACAGAGCTTTTGGCAATCCGTATAAACGCGAATCGGGATCACCTCATGGCAGTGCATGTGAAAAGTGGCGGGAGGTCCCTGAACGAAGATTCGACGGCTCTGCGTCGCCCGAAGTGAAGGGGGCCTCCCGCCACTCAAAAAGAATCAAACGCACGAAACGTTCGACAACCAGTATCACCCCGCGAAGCGATCGGCTCAGTACGTTCCGATGATGGCGATGCTGCACACATTCATGAACGGCACACCGCCCAGATTGTGGGTAAGGCCGAATCGCGGGTCCTGAATCTGGCGTTCGCCTGCCCTGCCATGAAGCTGCAAGTACATCTCGTAAAGCATGCGAAGCCCGGACGCGCCGATAGGATGGCCGAAGCACTTGAGTCCCCCATCCACTTGGCACGGCACACCTTTGCCCTCGCGGTCGTAAAAGCCGTCCAACGCGTCCCAGACCGCCCTGCCTCGCTCGGAAATGTGCAGATCTTCGTACGTCACCAGTTCGGTAATAGAAAAGCAATCATGGACCTCCATCATGCTGAGTTCCTTCCTGGGGTCCGTGATCCCTGCCTCCTGGTACGCACGGGTGCTGCACTTGTCCGTGGTCAGGAAATGGTCGCCGTCCCATCGGTTGAAACCCATTTCCTCCCCGCTGCTCAGCGCCAACTGAAGCGCCTTCACCGTGACGAAATCCTTGAAGCCCATGTCCTTGGCCTTCTCCACTGTGGTCACGATCGCACACGCAGCGCCGTCGCTCACTCCGCAGCAGTCGAACAATCCCAAAGGGTGGGCAATGATCGGCGCGGCCATGACCTGATCAATGGTGACGGGCTTCCTTAAATGCGCTTTGGGGTTGAGGCTTCCGTTCGCGTGACTCTTTACCGACACGTGCCCGATCGCACGTTTGAGATCCTCATCGGCAACACGGTACTTGGCTGCATACGCAGTGGCAAGCTGAGCAAACGCACCAGGAGCGGTGATATTCGGCCACCAGAGCCAGCTCAAGGATCCCCAGCTCGAACCTGGATTGGGCAATCCTCCATAGCCCGTGTCTTTGAGCTTTTCCACTCCCATTGCCAGACACATATCGTATGCGCCGGAAGCCACCGCATACACTGCTCCTCGAAACGACTCGGTGCCGCTCGCACAGAAATTCTCCACGCGAGTCACCGGGATGAACGGAAGCCGAAGGGTCATGGAAAGCGGCAAACCGCTCTTGCCCACATTGATCTCGTCCATGCAGGTGCCGAGCCATGCAGCCTGAATGTCGCCGGGTTCGACGCCCGAGTCCGTGAGACATTCGGTGAACGCCTCCACCATCAATTCCTCTGCGCCCATATCCCAGCGCTCGCCGAAACGGCTGCAGCCCATGCCGATAATCGCTACCTTATCTTTAATCCCTGTGGCCATGTTCGTTCCTCCTGCCGACCGCGGCGTGCTTACATGAACTTGAACAGCTTCTCGATGAGCTGCGATTTCATGAGATCGCCCTCGATTTTGAGTTTTCCCGAGGTGTACGCGACCATTGCTTTCAGCTTGCCTTGCATCATGCTGAGGAAATCCTCGTCTCCCATGATGATGGTCGTGGTCGGTTTTTCGTGCGTGCCTTCCTGCACTTCGCACGCGCGGTCCTTGATCGACACGTGCCATTGCCCGCCTCCAGGGCCGCTGATGCGAAATTGAAAGACCACGTTGACGCCCGCGGCTTTATCCGCCTGAAACCCCTCGGTGAAACGGTCGAAGACCGCCTTGACCGTCAGTCCTCCTGGCGACGGAGCACCTTCCTTGGCCGCGGGACTGAACGCTGCCAGCATTTCGCCCAGTGCGACCGTGGCATTGCCGGATTCCTTTGCTGCCTTCATGCCGTTGATCGCGTCCCAGGCCTGATGGATTTGCTCGGGGGTGGGAGGGGTTCGGCCATCACCGACCACCGCTCCAGGACCGGTGACCACAGCTGCCCGATTAAAACACCCCATACCCGCGTTGAAGATCATCCCGGTCTCCGCGCACTCTTCCGAACAGAGATACAGGACCATGGGCGCGACAAATTCCGGTTTGAGTTTTTCCTGCAGATCCGGGGGCAGGAGGTCTTCGGTCAACCGGGTCAGGGCAATGGGAGCAATCGCGTTTGCCTTGATGTGGTGTTTTTCGCCTTCGAGCTTCAGGGTGTTCATAAGGCCCACAAGTCCCATTTTGGCCGCAGAATAGTTGGTCTGGCCGAAGTTGCCGTACAGGCCGGCCGCGGACGTGGTCACCACGATGCGACCGTAGCCCTTCTGTTCCCGCATCTTGAGGAAAGCAGGACGGCTCACGTGGAACGCACCGTCCAGATGCACGCGCCATGACCGCATCCCATTCCTGCGGCTCCATCTTGGCCAGGGTCTTGTCCCGCAGGATGCCCGCGTTGTTAATGACAATATCCACCCGACCGAAGGTGTCGAGCGCTTTCTTGACGATTGCCTCACCGCCTTCGGCCGTGGCCACGGAGTCGTAACTCGCCACCGCCTGGCCGCCAAAAGCCTCGAATTTCCGTCACCACCTCGTCCGCAGGCGTGGAAGAGCCTCCTGAGCCGTCTCTCGCTCCGCCCAGGTCGTTTACCACTACCTTGGCTCCCCGTTTTGCCAGCTCCATGGCGTAGAGCCGGCCCAGTCCTGCACCCGCTCCGGTGACCACGGCCACCCGGCCGTCAAAGCGTAACTCAGCCTGTCCCGGCTGATCCGGCTTCTCTTCCGCGACGGGGACTGCCTTCCAGAAGTATCCGGTGAAACCGCGTTCCTTGTCGGTCAGTCGCTTCCTGAACGCAAGCGTGACCGGCTGCCCCACGCGCACATCTCCCAGCTCGCAATCCGTAAAGTCGGCCATGTACCTGCCGCCGCCCTCGAATTGCACCATGCCGTAGATTGCAGGCGGATCCACAGATACCGCGAGCAGGTCGCCGGTAAAGCTCTTTACCTTTGCCGGCACATCCGCGAACTCGTATTCCTCCTGGGTATGCACCGCGTGGCAATCGGGGTTCACGCATACGTCCATTTGCGGAAATTGGGGCGTGCCGCATTCTTTGCACTTTCCCCCTACCATGCCGGTGAGCATTTTGCGCTTGCGCCAGAGCACCGTCATTGCGGTCTGGGAGGGGAACTCCGCACGGATGCCCATTTCCGTCTGGATCAGGTCGCGGAACTTGAGAAACTTGGGATAATTGTCAACCGTCTTCTTCCTGGCCAATGACCCGTGAATGCCCGTCCGCGCCGGAAACTTCACGATGTTTTCGGTGACCTCGAAATACAGTGCGTCGCACCCCTGGCCGAATCCGGCGAGGAGCAGGCGGTCGCCGGGTTTGGACTCTTCCAGGGCCTTGACGAACATGACCAGGGGATGAGCCGCTCCTGTCTCGCCGCACACTTCGTGGAGGTTGTCCGCGAGTTTGTCAGGTCCTGCGCCGAGCTTTGCCGCGATCTTCCGGTGCTCGGCCTTGAAGAAACACGGAAAGATGAGTTTGTCCACCTGATCCATGGACAGGGAAAGTTTCCCGAACAACCCTTCAATGGCCTCGGGTATGATCTTGGAATACCCTGCGTCCCTCACCCAGCGCTCTTCCCACATGTAGTCGTACTTGTTTCGCTCCCCGCGAAAATGATCCACAAAGTCGTGGGTCACGGAATACGAACCCTTGTATTCCGCGATCACGTTCGTGTCGCCTACCGTCATTGATGCGGCGCCATCGCCGAACCACATCTCGTAGAAATACGCGGCCTTGGCTTCCCGCTTGTCCGCAGCCACCACCAGCGCCTGCTTCGCGTCGCCCTGGCCCACAGCCGATAGTGCCGCGATGAGCCCGCTGGTTCCCGCGCGCAAGCACGAGGTCAGGTCGGTCGCGACAAGGTTGTCTTTCAGATTGAGCGCGGTTTTGACGATTCCCGCATTGAGACGATCTGCAAAGGGCAGCGTAGTGGAACAGAGGTAGATAGTATCCACCGCTGTTTTGTCCATGCCTGTCAGGCAGTCCCGGGCAGCAGCCACGGCCATGGTGACGCTGTCCTCGTCCCAATTGCAAAAGGAACGCTCGCCCTGAGCCACCATGACGATAGCCGGAGCAAACCAGCCCATGCTTTGGAATATGCTCATGCGGTCGAGCCGCAGTCTGGGTATGTATCCTCCGTAGGAAGTGATGCCGATCATCGCTGGCTCTCCTCTGTGGGATCAGAACGTGAACAGTTTCTCGACGAGCTGGGATTTCATCACATCTCCCTTGATCTTCAGCTTGCCGGAGGTGAATGCCTGCATGGCCTTCAGCTGCCCGCGGATCAAGGAGAGAAAATCCTCATCGGACATGAGGATCGTGGTGGTCGGACTCGCATGTATGCCCTCATTGACCACGCATGTGCCGTCCTTTATCACCACGTGCCAGTCTCCGCCGTCAGGACCGGAAATCTGGTATTGAAAGACCACATCCACTCCCGCGGCCTTGTCCGCGCGAAACGCCTGGGGCATTCTCTCGAACACTGCCTTGACCGTCATGCGGATTTCAGCAGGCTGATCGGGTTTCCCTTTGGGAGCGAACATGTCGAGCATGGCTCCGAGTGCCTGAGCCAGGCCGTGGAATTCCCGCCCGTTGTCAAGCGAGGCAATCTTCTTGATGTCACGGGCAATCTCCTCGGCCGAGGGCACCTGCGTGCCGCCACCGACGACTGCTCCTGAGCCTGTGACCACCGCGGCCCGGCTGTAATGGCCCATTCCCGCGTTATAGATCCCGCCGGTGACCGGACATTGATCGGAGCACAGATACACCACCATGGGTGCGACAAATTCCGGTTTGAGCTTGTCCTGCAAGTCCGGGGGCAATATGTCGTCGGTGAGGCGAGTTGCGGCAATGGGAGCGATGGCGTTGATCTTGATGTGGTGCTTTTCCCCTTCGAGCTTGAGGGTGTTCATGAACCCGACCAGCGCCATCTTGGCCGCGGAATAATTGGTCTGGCCGAAATTCCCGTACAAACCCGCGGCAGACGTGGTGACCACGATCCGGCCGTATCCCTGTTCCCGCATCTTCAGGAATGCAGGCCTCGTCACATGGAACGCGCCGTCCAGGTGCACGGCCATGACCGCTTCCCACTCCTGGGGCTCCATTTTGGCGAGGGTTTTGTCTCTGAGTATTCCCGCATTGTTGATGAGGATATCTACCCGGCCAAAAGCTTCGATTGCTTTGTTGATGATGGCCTCCCCGCCTTCCCGCGAAGACACCGAGTCATAACTCGCGACCGCTTCACTCCCCAGGGCTCGTATCTCTGCCACGACCTCGTCCGCGGGAGTGGAGGAACCGTCACCCGAACCATCACGCGCACCGCCCAAGTCGTTCACCACTACCTTTGCACCGCGCTTGGCAAGTTCCAAAGCGTAGATCCGACCGAGCCCCGCGCCCGCGCCCGTTATTACCGCTACCTTGCCGTCAAAACGGATGCCGCCTGACCGGGAGCGTCTTGCACGTTCGTCCGTGCTCATCCATTCCACCACTCCTCGATCGATCACCACCTCGCCAGTGTTCGCGTTGATGGTGTTGAACAGGGCCTTGCCCTCGTCGAGCTTCCATATCTGGGTCTTGATGGGAACGCCCGGATATATGGGCCGGGAAAAGCGATTCCTGAAGCGGGTCATGCGCTCAGGCTCGCCGGGGAACAGGTGCTTGATCACCGCGCGGCACGCGAACCCGTGAGTGCACAATCCGTGCATGATGGGTTTCTCAAATCCGCTGGCTCGCGCAAATTCCGGATCCACATGCAGGGCGAAGATGTCTCCGGAAAGCCGATACATCAACGGCTGGTTGGGTGAGGGAACGGCATATTCTTCAAAGTCCGGCGATCGATCGGGGAAGTCCACCGCGTCCTTGGGAGCGTCCTGGCCGCGGAACCCGCCGTCAAGACGGCAAAAGAGCGTGCAGATATTGGTGAAGAGCTTCTGGCCGTCGGAGTGGTACGTGTCGGCTTCTGCAACCACCAGAGCGCCCTTTTGCGCTCCTTTGTCGTACATGTGGGTGATGGAGCCTTCGGTGATGAGTTTGCCCTCAGGGGGAATGGGATTGTGGAAGATAAGCTCCTGTTCGCCGTGCAGAATGCCGGCCAGGTTCGCGTTGGACGTGATTCCCACCTGAGCCAGAAAGTCGAATACCGCACCGATGGAAAAGCTGGGGATGACCTTCAGGCGGCTTTCGTAACAGTAGTCCAGGTCGTCAAAGCCCGCGCCGACTCCGAGGGCGTACAGGACCACGTCTTTCCATGTGTAGTCTCTCGATACCGGGCCGATTTTCTTCCCGATACTTTCCAGGTCCAGGGCCATCGCATCCCTCCTGTGAGCTGATTTGAGTAAGAGCTATTGCAGGGGAAACCCCCTCCTATGAGAAAGGCGCCGGGGACACCCCTTTTTTGTGCAAAAAAGGTTTTTCCCCGGACCCCTTCCCCAAAAAACTCTCGCCATTGGCGTCTCCCGTTGGTCGCCGCCTGAGTTCTTGCCTCGGGCCAAAACCACCTTCGTGTGCGGTCCTGCCGGCGGCACATCCACCGAGAGTCGTCGCAGTCGTTTGGGAGTTCTTGAAGGGGGTTTGGGAGGAACTTCTTGCAAGAAGTTCCCCCCAAATCTTCCTGTCATTTCTTCTCCCCTGCGCTCGTCCCCGTGAAAGCGGGCACAAGGATGAACTTGAGGGTTTCCTTTGCCAGGGCGATGTATTCGTCACGATCGACCTCAAGCATGCCCCGGAAGAAACTCTCTCCGGAAATGAAGTTATGAATCGCGTTCATCATCGCGAGGACACGCATCCTGATCTGATTGGGCACGTCGTGTGTATCGGTGCACAAGCCCATGGACAACGCGATATCGGACACGAACTCAGGCACCCGCATGTCCACGATGGATTCGTCGCGGGTCTTCGCGAAGTATCGGAACAGCACCAGGTTTGAGGTTTCCGGGTGCGTGAACAGGTAGTCCGCGGTCATGTCGATGGCAATACGCATGCGCTGATCCAGGGGCAGCCCGCGGATGCAGTGTTCCACTTCCACGAGTTTCTCGCGCAGGTCTTCGTTGAGGTCCACGATCACGGCCCGATACAGATCGCTCTTTTCGCCCCAGTGGTAGTACAGGGTGGAGATGTCCACACCCACCTCTTCCGCGATCATGCGGGTGGTGGCACCGTGAAAGCCGTATTCCCCGAACACGCGGCGTGCGTGTTTGAGGATGCGTGCCTTCATGGAATCAGGATCTTTGCGGGCTTTTTCCAGGGGCGTTGCCATCGGTTTGTTCCAGCATGCGCTTCCATCAAATGATGGAGAAAGTCTCTTAAATCAGCGAGGAAGTCAACAGAAAGTTTCACGCAAGTCTGGTAAAGTACGCGTCAGCTCAGCAGCGGCTCATGAGAGCCGTCACCAAAGGAGGTAATCCCTATGTCCGCAATCGGAGAGGATCAGGCAATCGTCGAGATACAGTCAGGCAAGCTCATGGTGTTCGATCTGCCGTACGAGGGGGTGCAGTATGAACTGCCGGATTTTTCACCCGGCCTGTACCGCATTCCGGTGAGCGCCATACGGAAGGCTCCGCAAGGACTCGAAGACAGCGCGGTGGTGTACGTGGACACAGGAACGATGTTCTTCGTTGACGCGGATTTTCGAGACCGGTTCTCGGCAATCGAACAGAGGTTGTGGGAGGAGACGGGCGATTCGTACGAGATCATCAACGCGCACGGTGCAGCAGTGGAAGAACTGGGAGTCCGCTTCGGCTTCTTGTTCGCTGCCGGTGTAGGGTCAGGGTACGATTTTGAAGGCGACGGAGCGTACGTGCTTGACATGTCCCTGGTTGAAAGAGTGGGGGGACGGGAATAACGTAGCTCCGTTACCTTGGTCGCGTGTGCTGCGTCGTGCGCTCGAAAGGGCCGCTATTGCAACGGCGCTTTGATCAGCTTGACATCCTCAACCCATACGGTGGCCTTGCCCAGGATTGCCACGTTGAGCCTTACCAGGTCGGGCTTTTCGCCCTTTTTCAGGAAGAACGGGGTTTCTTCTGTGGTCCATCCGGTCGTGCCGGTCAGAGCCTGATCCAGACCCCGTGAGAAGAAATCGCCCTTGCCGGGAAAATGACACCACATCTCAAGGAACACCTTGTCGGTCGCGTCCTTTGTACGCAAGCGCGCCTGGTAGATTAATTTTGCGTTGTCCACGTTCAGGACGCTTATTTCGAACAACCGCACCGATTGCGGCTTGGTCGCGGTGATTTTCAGGCAGCCTTTGCCACTGGACGATGCTTGTTTGTCAATGGAAACGTCAGACTGGTATATGAGTCCTGCTAACGTGTCCATAGGGAAGGATTTCAGGACCTGGACTTGCGCATAGGCAGCCGTGGATAACGCGGCCACGAGCAAAACTCCCAGACATAGGACCCCGCTTCTCAGAAAAGTCATTGTCTTCTCCTGTCTGTCTCCCCTTGAAGAGCGAGCATGAGCTCATTTCGGAAATGGATTGACACGGAAAACCGCGTTCCACCGCAGCAAGGGCAATCGATACAATTGCCGGTCACGGCCGTTTCAGGGGCCTGTCACTGATGGGACGGCTCTGCGTCGTCCGTACCGAATGAGATCCCCAGCCTGCACTAAGCGACAAATTTTAAAGCGAATCAAGATGAGCCCTCATAAACCGCTTGGCCCCCAGTGTGTCGTTTTCCGCACTTTCCATGAAATATCGATGAGAGTAACTCGATCACTGCTTTCCGTCCAGAGGGGGAGCAGCTCCCGCGTCTGGCGATCCGAAATCCTCCACCATGGGCGGCAGAGGGATTTTCCGATCCTTGGACTTATCCCCTGCGGCAAAGGAGTCCGCGCTGAGATCCGAAAGGAACGTGTTCACCGTGGAGCAGGAAGAGATCATCGCAGATGCGCAGACAAGCAGGGCCAGGACTATGCCGCGTACAGGGCTTTGGTGTGGTTCGCGCATCATGGACAAGCTCTTTTCGGTTCATCAAGCATTTCCGTCACCTGAGGTATGCCTCATTCCTCATTCAGGATCAAGGATTGCGTGCGGTCGGACATGCATCAGTGGCACGGTATGTACAAAAAGACTTGACAAGTAACACGAAAGTGGCGACCATAGTACCATCTCCCGCGCTGTTGACGCGTACCCTATCGTACCAGCTCCACGCATGGACATGGTGCGGGGGCCGAAACAGCAGCGAAAGGGTGATCGCTCCATCTGAGGAGGCCTGGTGAATTTAGAAGAATTCGCATGCGGAGATTCCTTTGTTCATAGGCTGGACCCTCGAGCCAAGATAGCGGCCACTGCGATTTTCTCTGTGGTGGTGGCGCTGAACGAGTCGGTCGTGACTTCCTTGGCAGCTCTGGCGTTTCCGGTCGTGTTGCTCTGCGGAGCGCGCATACCCATTTGGAGTGTGGCCCGCCGGTTGGCGCTGGTCAATACGTTTATCATCTGTCTCTGGTTCTTTCTTCCCTTTTCTTCAGGCGAAAAGGCCCTGTATTCCCTAGGCCCGATTACCATGTACGCGGAAGGAGTCCACCAGGCGCTGTTGATTACGCTCAAGTCCAACGCGATCGTGCTCACGGTCTTGGTCTTGTTAGGGACTTCCTCGGTTTTCGCCTTGGTACACGCACTGAGCCACATGGGAATTCCGGACAAGATGGTCCACTTGTTCTTTTTTTGCTTCCGATATATTCACGTCATTCATCAAGAATATCACCGACTCACCAAAGCCATGAAGATACGCGGCTTCAAGCCTCGTTCCAATTTGCATACTTATCGCACGTACGCCTATCTGGTAGGTATGTTGCTGGTAAGGAGTTTCGACAGATCCCGGAGAATCGTTTCCGCGATGAAATGCAGGGGATTCAAAGGCCAATTTTATATTCTGCACCATTACCAGATGAAACGATACGATTATGTGGTCGCGGCTTCGAGCCTTGCGTTCTCGATAATGCTGCTGGCCATGGGCTGGTTTGCATCCTTTCCGTCGTGATTCCGTCTCATTGCTTGCCTGGTGAACATTGCCTATGATCCGTGTACACAACCTTCGTTTTAGATATCAATCCCGATACGTGCTGGACGGCGTGGCCTTCCAGGTGCAAAGCGGGGACAGAATCGGCCTTGTCGGCCCGAACGGGTCAGGGAAGACCACCCTGTGCCACATCATCATGGGGCTTCTCAAGGCGGAATCGGGCGAAGTGGAGATTTTCGGCAAGATCCGTCGCGAAGAGTCTGACTTTGCCGACGTGCGCGGGCGTATCGGTTTCCTGTTTCAGGACGCGGACGACCAGTTGTTTTGCCCGACCGTATTGGAGGACGTGGCCTTTGGCCCGCTGAACCTGGGCAAAACCGTGGAAGAAGCCAAAGACATCGTGCGACGGACCTTGCAATCTCTTAAGTTGGAAGGATTTGAAGAGCGGATCACGTACCAGCTTTCAGGAGGAGAAAAGCGCCTCGTGTCCTTGGCCACGGTCTTGGCCATGGAGCCTGAGTTGCTGATCCTGGACGAGCCCACCACCGGACTGGATGTCGAGACCAGCGAGAGGCTCGTGGAGATCCTCACAGAATCTGACCTGCCTTATATTGTCATCTCCCACGACAGAGACTTCGTCCGCCAGACTACCCGCGCTGTCTACGAAATCAGGCAAGGAAAGATCGCTGCCGTGCCTTCTGTATGAGCGGTACCCTATTCTCGACCACGGATGGTCTGAAAACTAATCCAGGAATCCTCCAACGAATCCCTCTCTTCGCCTTCGTGGGCATCCCGGGCTCCTGCCTTACTGAACTGAGATTCGACCCAGGGAATGGTAA
Organism: uncultured delta proteobacterium; assembly: GCA_963760985.1. Lineage (GTDB taxonomy): Bacteria > Desulfobacterota > Desulfomonilia > Desulfomonilales > Desulfomonilaceae > JACRDG01. The sequence continues at coordinate 609,145 of CAVXFM010000015.1, forward strand.
ACGTGAAGGTGCTTCCTTTCCCTAAGCCCCCGCTCTCCACCCAGACGTTGCCCCCCTGAAGCTGCACCAGCCTGCGTGTCAATGCCAGCCCCAAGCCGGTGCCCTGCTGCCGTCGGGCCAGGGTAGAGTCCACCTGTTCGAATGCGCCGAAGATCCGTTCGTAATTGTCAGGGGTCAATCCAATCCCCGTGTCGGTCACGCGTACCATGAGTTTCTTCGCCCGCCTTTTTCACCTCCACCCGGACCCGTCCGCCATCGGGGGTGAACTTGACTGCGTTGGAAAGCAGGTTGAACATGACTTGTCTGAGCTTCAATTCGTCTGCGAGGATACGCACGTCAGGGAGTCTCTCCTCGACAAAGACCTCCAGGCTGAGGCCCTGGTTCCTGGCATCTTCTTTAATCATCACCATGCAGGTTCTCAAGAATCGGCTTATGGTCACCGGCGACAAGGTCAATTCGGACTTACCGGACTCGATCTTGGCGAGGTCCAGGATGTCGTTGATCAATTCGAGCAGATGTCGGCCGCTATTGAGCACGTATCCGATAAATTGCAACTGTTTTTCGTTCATTTCGCCGAATGTGCGGTCTTGGAGGATTTCCGAGAAACCGATGATCGCGTTGAGTGGAGTGCGGAGTTCATGGCTCATGGTCGCCAGAAATTCGCTCTTGGCTCGGTTGGCAGCATCGGCTTGCACACGAAGCGCGGTGGCATTTGCCAGGGCCTTCTCGAGCTCTTCAGCAGCCTCTTCAGCGGCAGAAAGAGCCCGCTTCTTCTCTGTAACGTCGCGGTGGAACACTACTATCGAGCCCACCTCACCTCGCGCGTCACGGATGGCTGACGCGGAGCAATCCAAATGAATCGTCACGCGGTTCTTGGCTATCAGGTCGAGCTCATGACGACACGAGCCCTCGTGCAGGAGCAGCGCGAGATTTTCCGAGAAAAGGGCTTTTGAGTCAGCAGTCAAGAAGTCCGCGATGTTCCTCCCCACCAGTTCCTCTTGGTCGAATCCCAACGTACTGGCCGCGGCCGGGTTCGTTTGCAGTATGACTCCGTCCGGGCGCAAGATATGGATCATTTCGGGTGCGGACTCAAACAGTGACCGGAATTTTTTCTCACTTCTCTTAAGCTCTTCTTCGGCCCGTTTCCGGTCCGTCACATCTCGATGGATCACGATGCTCTCAGTGTGGTTTCCCCCGTTATCATGGAGAATCGCGGTCCTGAGCTGTACGTCCAGGAATCTTCCGTCTTTGGTCACACGCGTGGTTTCTAAGAGCGACTCCTGACCACGGACTTCCTGGAGCCACCTTTCTCGGGTGGCGGCAATCTGGTCATGGGGCACAAAATCAATCGTCTTCCCCAATACTTCGTCTTGCGACCATCCGTATGTCTTGCAAAAACTGTCGTTCACATAGGTGGCTCTGCCTTGCGGGTCATACACGATGACCGGATCCGGTATCGCTCCCAAGAGGGCACGGTACCGGGCCTCGCTCTTTGTCAACCTTTCCTCTGCCTTAGCTCGTTCCACGATTTCAAAACCCAGTTCATCGTTCGTACGCTTCAGTTGTGCGGTCCGCTCGGCCACTCTGTGCTCGAGTTCTTCATGAGCCATGCGCAGCGCTTCCTCCGCGCGTTTGCGCTCGGTCACATTCGCAATGTTTCCCATATTCGCGGTCCGACCGCCGTAAGGAATGGTGGTGGCCAGAAGCTCGACCCATATGGTGCTGCCGTCCTTGCAGCACATGCGAAATTCATAGTGGGGGATTACTGTACGCGCCACCTGCTCGCGCGATGCCTCTGGATTTGACCATTTCCCGATCTTCAGGGTGGACCAACTCCCAGAAAGGTTGGCCGAGGAGATCTGCAGGAACGTACCCGACCATGTGTGCGAGCGCGTCGTTCACGTACACGAACAGATTGTCCTGGTGAATGTAAATGCCCGTTAAGGAACCCTGAGTGAGCAGACGATAGCGTTCCTCACTTTCTCGAAGCGCTCCTTCCGCGCGTCTGCGTTCTTTGATTTCCTGTTCAAGTACTTCGTTGGCTCTCTGCACTTGAGCAGTGCGATGCAAGACCCTTCGTTCGAGTTCAATGTGTGACTCTTGGAGCACCTTTTCCGCGAGCTGGCGTTCGGTGATATCTTCGCAGGTGAGGAGATGTTCGCCAGTGCTCATTTGGACGGGTTTGAAATCAATGGTCTTCAGGCTTCCGTCCTTACACACGACTGCGAACTTTCGCGATCTGACTTCACCCGTGAGCTGTGCTTTCAGATCGTTTTTCCAGGTCTCGATGACCTGTCTTCGGTACGTGGGATCAGGATACGCTACCTTGAACCAGGTCTCGCCATCTGGGATCTCGCTGAGATCGTATCCGAACAGCTCCCTGAATTTGGGATTGATGTGAAGAAACCTGCCATCCTTGGAGATCATGACCATGCCGATAGGAGCGTGCTCGGAGAACGCGTGAAATTTGTCTCGTTCGTGGTGAAGCGCTTCCTCGGCCCGCATCCTGTCTTCAATTTCTCTGGTGAGGTGTATGTTGAGCTGCTCGGCTTTTGCCTTCTGTCCGGTCAGAGATTCCACAAGGTCACTCTTTTCGAATCGGAGCCTCAGGGATTCGGTGTAGGAATCGTTCATGCGTTTGGCTGTCAGGGCCAGTACCACGCCGAAAACCACTATCACCGAACCGATCGTAATGAAAAGCTCTCCTCCGAAACTTATGAATCGCAAGGAACATGGCCCGAGCAATGCTGCAAGCGTGGGCAGATAACATTCCGCTCTCGGCGAGTACAGCACCGCGGCAGCGGAGGCTATTCCAGCAATAGCCATGGCCAACAAGAATTGATACAAGGGAGGGAGTACCGGAAGGAAGAAAAAGCCCGCGAGCCCCCAAATCACCCCGGACATGAAGGTGGAGACAGCAAACCACCTGCCCCACGCAAATATTCCGTCGTCGTCAGGGGCTTTGCGATAAAAGCGCCGGATCAGTAGATGCCTGGGAATTTGCACCAGCATATAGCTGAACAGCCAAAGCCCCAGAGAGAAAAGCGATACAAAGTTTCTTAGCGCGACCACCATGATCACGGACACGGCTATCACCGCGATCAAGCCTGGATAGGTCTGCAGATACAACTGCCGTATCTGTGCTGCCCGTATCTGGCGCTGTACCAGCAGGGAGCGACCCCCTGCGGACGGAAAATCATTGGTTTCGTTAGAAAGCATGCGGCCTTCTTCGACGCACAGGGTCGTCAGATGGTGATTTTCACTATGAGGCTCCGTGGGGGATTTCGGCCTGTTGCCCCTGATCCGAACCCTGGTTCCCTCCCCAAAGCCTGATCCCGCGTTCTCCCGCGGGATAAGTCCATTGGTGCGAAAGGCCGACGAAAATTTCGTCAGGTCAACAGTATTTTCTCACAGACCCCAGACCTTTCTCGTATTATTCGCGGCCATGTTTTATTCTACACGAAAGGATCCTGTCCAGGAATGTTTGGAAAGAAATTCCCTGAAGCCAAGGATCACGCTGCCCTCCATCAGGCACGAGCACGCGCATGGCACAGCCGCGTGGAATGCGTACTTGACATTCAGAAGGGGTGAGTTCAACTATTTGATGTGATTCGCTTTTGCAGTTATGACATGGGGCAGGCTGGGGATCTCTTGCGGTACGGACGACGCAAGGCCGTCTGATCGCTTCGCTTCGCAGACTGCCAGCCCTACGATCCTACTCGTGGGCAAGCGAATCGGCAGAGTCGCACATGGGAAGAGGTGATAGGCGCATGATACACGGAGTCATCATGGCCGGTGGGAGCGGGACTCGCTTTTGGCCGGAAAGTCGGAAGAATAGGCCCAAGCAGCTTCTTCGGATTACAGGAAGAAGCACCATGATTCGGGCTACCGTGGAGAGAGTACTCCCTGAGATTCCCTTTCAGCGGATCATGGTGGTGACCGGCATCGTGCACGCAGAGGAAATCAGAAATCAGATCCCTGAATTAAGCGAAGGCATGATCGTCGCGGAGCCGGTGGGCAAGAATACCGCTCCGTGCATTGCCTTGGCCGCATACAAGCTGATGAAAGCCGATCCCCACGCAATCATGGCCGTGTTACCTGCGGACCATCTTATTCAGAAGGAAGCCGAGTTTCTTGAGGCGCTCACGCTTGGGGCTGAGGTAGCCTCAGAAGGAGATCACCTCTTGACTTTCGGCATTGTGCCCAATCGTCCTGAAACCGGTTACGGGTACATCCAGTTGGGAGCGGCAGAACGAGAGATAGGCACGACAAAATTCTACAAAGTCCGGCGCTTCGTGGAAAAACCTGACCGGGCCAAGGCGGAAGCGTATCTCGCGTCGGGCAATTTCATGTGGAACAGTGGGATGTTCATCTGGCACGTTCGGACGATCATACAGGCATTCGAAACCTACTTGCCCGCGATAAGCAAGGTCATGGAAGCGGTTTCGCCCGCATTGAATACGCCGGACGAGTCCGCGGCTGTCGTGGAAGCGTACGCAGCAGTGGAATCGATCTCCATCGACTACGGGATCATGGAAAAGGCGGACAATGTCCTGACTGTTCCCATCGATGTCGGCTGGAGCGATGTGGGATCGTGGGCTTCGCTCGATGAGGTTTGGGAATGTGACGCGGGAGGGAATGTCGCGAAGGGTCAATGTGTACTTATCGACAGTAGGAGATGCGTGGTTTCCTCGCCTGCCAAGCTTGCCACACTGATCGGCTTGGACGACCTCATTGTCGTGGACACGCCGGACGCTCTCCTGGTATGCAGGAAGGACAGGGCTCAGGATGTGAGAAAACTGCAGGACCGGTTGAAAGAACTGGGGTATGAGGGGCTTCTTTGAAGCCTGAGCGCCGACCGCCACTGAGACCGCAGCAGGGTGAGAGGAATGCGAGATCGGGCATGCCCGTGCGAATCCGTAATGCCCTGTCACGTAAATCCGGTCACGTATTCGCGTAGCGACTGTGGTGAGCTGGCGAACCGCATCGGTGGAGAAAAAACCCCGAACGAAGCGATTCGAGTAACTCATCGCATCCTACGAAACATCCGCTCATGATCAGACACTTAGTCTGTAACACCGATTCGCGTTCACCCATCTAATACGGATTCGCGTTCAGACAAGTGAGATTATAGGGCTGGGGGTCTCATGAGCGAAGTGATCAGACGGCCTTGCGTCGTCCGTAGCGAATGAGATCCCCAGCTTGAAGCCGCAACCAAGTGCTAAATTTGAAAGCGAATCGGTATAAGCCTTGAGGAGCCTGTCGGCCGACAGACTCCTCAAGGGCAGTCCTGCGCGACTACGCGGCACCTCTTATCGCAGGCTGATCGCTTTCTCCGGACAGATTTCCTGGCAACAGAAGCACGTAATACACGTGTCTGCATCCACCTGGGGCACGTGCTCACCCATGGACAATGCGGAGACCGGACATTGATCCACGCAGGTCCCGCAGCCTGTGCAGAGCTCAGGGTCCGCTTGCGGGAGTACGATTGTCCGGCTGTGAATCACGTCCTGTATAGCCTGATTCTTGAAAATTGCGTCGCCGCCAAGCGGAGGAAGCTTGAAATCGGGAATCGGCTTCAATTCCCCTATCACCTCAATGGTATTCAAGTCGTAGTCACCTAAACCCAATTCCTTCGCTTTCTGAAGAAATCGCAGTCGGCCAGGTTCACAGCCCATCATGGTCGCGATTACCGCGTCAAGGGCTACTGCGTTGTCCGACGCGAGAAGCAGACCTATGTCCCTGAGGTCGGGTGAAGCCGGACCATTGCCCTCCATGCCCTTCACCGCATCCACCAGGAACAGGTCCGGAGGCCGGAGTCGGAACACGTCGACCAGCATCTCATGAAACCGTTCCGGACCTCCCGCGGCCTTATGCAGTTTCGCTTTCTGCGCTCCAGGCAAGAAACCGTAACTGTTCTTGATCGCACCGGTGACCACGGTCAAGCCGTGAGTCTTGAATTTCGGCAGGCTGATGATCACGTCCGCTTCGAGCACGATCCGAGACAAGCTTACCGCAGACATGAAGTCAGGATTGAAATCGACCTTTTGCGAATCGTTTCCGATGTTCTGGTAATAGCCCTTGGCCGCATCCATGAGGCCAGCGGTGGTGAAGCTCTCCTCGTTCGCGCCATAGTTGAAAAGACCGGGATTGTCACCCACCACAAGGGTGCCGGGCTTGAGAGTCTCGACCTTTTCCACCACGGCCCGAAGTACCGCAGGATGGGTGCAGATGCCTTCTTTGGCCTCAGACGCGCGGAGCACATTGGGTTTGATGAAGACTTTCTTCCCCTGCAATTTGATGGGAAAAAGTTCAAATGCCCGATCCACCGCGTCACGGACACTCTCATAACTCGCAGGATGAATCATCACTCTCGACATGGCGTCTCCCTCGTTCTCAGCATTATGGAGTTATCATACATCCGCTTCCTCCAGTTTACCAGAGCGACAGGGCTGAGCCAGGGTTCACGGATGAGTCGTGGCGCAGCGCCTCAGTGCGGTAATGAGCGCCTGGGGATCTCGGACACTCAACAAGACCACGTACCCGTCGTGGGTAGGAATGTACGCGACCCTATGGGAATCGCTGAGAAAGGCGAGGGCTTTTTGGCCGTTCTTCAGTTTGAACCAGCCCACGCCGTACCCGGGCAAACCGATGCCGTTGGTCCGCCAGGAGATCTTCAGCTCAGGATCTTCAGGTCCACGCCGCGCGCAATATCCAGCATAAGAGACGACAAGGGGATTTCACGACCGTCCAGCGCGCGCGGATATGCAAGCCGGCAGATGAGACCTCCACTGAAGCACTCCGGCACGAAGACGCGAGAAAACCGAGGAAGGCAGCTCCGGCCACCAGCACAAGCCCCACACCGCACCCGCGCGAATGATCGGAAACACCGCTTTCACGTGCGACCTCCTCTGGAGTCGGAGATCAACTGTAGTACACGAGCAGCCCCTTGCCCGCGTCTTCGGTTCTCTTGAGAAACTCTTTCAAGTCCTCAAAATACGACAACAGATACCCGAAACATTCTTCGTCCGGTTCGTCCCACACGTTAGGATAAATATCGTTTTTCTGAAACGCTGCTCGATCGCATTTCAGCTTGAGCGCTTCAGTAGTGATGGATCCAAGCATGGTTGCAATGGCAGCCACCTCATCACGGGAATAGGCTCGCACAGGACCGTATCCCACGTCTATCTTTCCTATGGTACGGCCGCCGGAGATAAAAAAGTTCAACGGAGGAGAGCCTTCCCCGGATTCCCCAGTGAGCAGGAAATGGATCCCATGCCAGGCCTTGTCCACGTCAAATTCTTCGTTTTCCGGGTCCGGTTGCCAATCGTCCGCACTACCGGACCTTTGGGATGTTCTGCCGAAAAAGCGGGAAAGTAGCCCGGTTTAGCCTCCGGCTCAGGCAGATCGAAGACTTTGCGTATTCTCTCCGGGTTGGCGAGCAACGCGTCAATTTCCGCGTCGGTAGCCGTTCTAAAACACCCGATTACGCTCATGATCGGTTCCCCTCCATTCCAATGGACTTATACCCATGCGCTTTCACGTGTATGACAGGGCACAGGATGCAGGCTGAGCATGTCCTTCGCTACGGACGACGCAAGGCCGCTTCATCACAGCGCTCAGGAGACCCACGGCCCTACCATCTGAGAGAGATGACCGCGAATCGTTGTGAGCGCTCGATTTTCTGAATACGGTCGCACCGGTTTGACGCAGGTCTCTGTGCCGGATGTGGTGACCACCGGACCGCATCGTTCGGGGCTGTTCCTCGACCGATGCGGTTCGCCCAGTTCGCCGCTACAGAATACGTGACTGGTTCCTAGGAGCCTGTCGCGGAACCCCTTACATGGTTTAAATCGTGCTACGAGTATGACCCAATAAACGGTTCCACTTTTAGGGTAGGCTCCTATCGTTCTGACATACTTAGGTTTCGGTTGGCTCTATTTCCGTGGCCCGGCGCCAACCGAGTCCATCGTGGCACGTTGCCGGGAAAGCATTGCGTTCCGCAACAGCCTGCTAGACTTTCGCGGCCATTGCCTTGAAGAACGTGTAGCAAAATACACCGTCCGTTTCCGCGGTGCGGTAAAGGTCCTGAATGCCCCGGTCAAACGAAGCCTCATCGGTCAATCCCGCGTCGAGGGCGGGCCCGCGCACCCCTTCGATCATCGCGGTAAACGTGTTTCTGGTGAACCCTTCCACCAGTTCCGGCCTGCTGGAATCTGCATACACCATGCGCGGGGACACGCGGATGTTCTTGAAACCTGCCTCGGAGAGAAGCGGAAAGAGCGCTCTCCCTACCATAGGGTTTCCGTGGGACCTCCGCTGAAGTGCTACGAGGCATTGAATGGCCCGGTTGGCAGCCTCGCTTTCCGGATAGAAATACGCGGAGCCATGATCGCCTTCGATCACGGTAAGGGTACCGCTGTCCCGGAGATACCCTTTCAAGGACATCAGCGCTTTCACAGGGTCGGAAAGATGTTCCAGCACGAAACACACAAAGATGTGATCGAACGTCCGCGGCGGAAAGTGCAGATCAAAGATGTCACCCTGTTGGAACGTCACGTTGGTCAGGCCTGCCTGCTCGACATTCTTACGGGCTTGAGCCAATGACGCTTCGGATATGTCGATTGACGTGATCCGCGCACCCGGGCTGTTCAGCGCCAAAGTCACCGTCTGAGCCCCTACCCCGCAACCGGCCTCCAGGACTTCACTCCCGTCGGGATACGCGGTGTCCGAGTGCAACAGTTCTGCAAGCGTTGAGGCCTGGTCCTGCAGGCGTATGCTCTCCCTTGGGGTGTAACCGTGCACGTATGTGGTCATTGATAGCTCCGTGTGGGCATGCGATGACGCCCTGCGCGTCGCTCCGGGTCTCCATATGCCTTTGAGCCGGCTCGACGAAGCTAGATTCCTCGTTCTATGAGAGTGAAATGCGGCGTTGATCGGTTTCGGGAAATGGATACTCCATGTGCCTCGCGGTGGCCCGCGCGACAGCCTCGCCACAATAAGAAGATACCAGGTACAAGCGCCATGTCGATGCCCGCGGAAATGCCCGCGGATGTGAAGACGCTGCCGTCTCGCACAAAATGCTTGTCTTTCTTCACCATGGTTGCGGGAAAGAGTTCTTGCATCCAATCCAAAGCACGCCAATGCGTGGTCGTCATTTTGCCGTCAAGGAGCCCGGCCTTTCCGAGCAGAAGCGAGCCCGTACATACTGAGGCAACGGTTTCCGCGGCCACGGCACATTGGGCTATCCACTCAAGCAGACGATTGTTGTGCATCTCTGTCCTCGTGCCCCATCCGCCAGGAACGACGAGGATATCCACTTTCGGTGCATCCTGGAAGTCGAAGTCGGGTAACACCTTCATGCCCCCGGACGCGATTATCGGATCTTTCGTCTCAGCCACGAGAAAGACGTCGAACGGAGAAGGCTCTTCTCGCCTTTTGTCTTCGTCCAACCGAGTCGCGGAGAGTCACCTCAAACGGACCGCAGAAATCGAGGACCTCTACGTCCGGAAACAACAATATGCCGAGTCGTTTTCTGATCATACGGGTTTATCCTGGTCTCAGGTTGGTAAGGTTGGTGTACGTCGTAGTGGGGAAACGCCTATTGGTTCGGTATTGCATGTATCACTGGGTCAGGCTGCAGACCGGGAATCTCGGTACGGACAACGCGGAGCCTTCTCATCGCTTCGCTCAGGAGCCCTTTAGCCTGTGGATTGCTCGTATGAAACCGAATCGGTATCAGTACCACGTACGGGATGAATCTCCACGTGTGCCGGGAGTACTCGTCGTAATCCGGATACTTCTCCCGGAGGAGCCGTTCCTCCTTGACTCCCTTGATCACGTAAAAGATCGCGCATCCCAGCACCAGAATCAACGAGCGCATCGCATCCCACACAATGGCGTACCCGAGCACGCCCATGACTACGCCTGTGTACATCGGATGTCGTACCCACACGTACACGCCTGTTTTCACAAGCGTGCCGCTCCTTCTGGGCGCGGCAAACACGCGGAAATTTCTTCCGAGAGCCTGAAAGCTCAGCACACCCATAAGCAGACCGCCGAGGCCGAGGATGCCGCCGATAATCTGGTGAATCATCGTGACAGGTGTGGCAAGAAACATATGCTCTAGAGGTGCGCAAATCAGGGTCAGAAGTGCGAAGGTGATGTACCCGTATGATATGCCTCTGAAATCAGCGCCCCGGCGATTGATGTCACGATGAGGCCGCGTCAGGCTGAAAGGCCCCGCTGCCTTTCTTCCCCTTTCCAGAAGGATCAGGTACAGCAACCCCCAGTTCAGGTTGTACACCGTCTTGAACCCGAGCCTCGTCAACATCAGCGCTACCGTCGGCGACCGGTGACCGGAAAGACACACCACCAGAGCGGGCCGATCTTTCGGTCTGCTTTGGCTGGCTTCCACGACTCCCGCTCCCCACGGGTAGTTCTCCGCAGCCTGCATCCGATTCCAGTGAAACTCCGACTTGGTGCGTACATCCACGATCCAGGTGTCTTCCGGCAGGATGCTCAATCTCCACGGGGGCAAAGGACGAGCCCCGGCAGCAACGGTGACCAATTCCCCTCCCAGGATCAGATGGAGCGCTAAGAGCGCCTTCCCGGCTCCTTGCGCGTCTGCCCCGTTCATGAGGTGTTCCTGGGAGACCCAGTTGAGAATCAGCACGGTCTGGAGAATGTACACGACGAGCAGAACCACCCACGCCACGCCCCCCCATACGCTGCCGAAGAGTATGCACAGCGACAAGAGCGCGAGAACTACCGCTGTCGTCAAAGGATGAAGGAGATGTTTTCCGTGGACGCGAGCAAAGATGTGTCCGTCATGCTTTACCGATGGCATGAACAGAAAATACGCGATGAGGCCGGACAACGAGAATACCAGCAAAAAGCCCGCGGGTATTGCGGTAACCAGGAAAACCACCAGTTCTCCGGCACTCGGATCCCTGGGCGAAAATCCGGTTTCCTGGGCTATGATAATGATGACTGCCAGCGCAACGGCATAGAAGGCTATGGTTGGCAGTCTACTTTCCCTAAACCTTTCAAGCCATTGCATAGTTTGAACCGACCACTTGTCCCAAGCAGGAAATACCCGCGCGCACGCGTGTTCCGCGCAAGCCGGACATCACTTATACTGCATTCGTGTCATAAAAAGAAAGCCTTCGCAGCCTCGAACGGATGGTGCGAGACCGCGGTTCCGCAAAGCGAGGGAACGCTCTTATCGGTGCCGCATTCTTCTCAGTTTTTTCAGAAGCCGTTTTCTTGCGGCCATGGCCTTTCTCTTTTTTTTCACGCTCGGCTTCTCGTACGCGCGGCGTTTCTTGGTCTCCGTGAGAACTCCCGATTTCTGCACCTGCTTCTTGAAGCGTCGCAAAGCATTCTCAAAAGGCTCGTCTTCTCTGACAATAATCCCCGGCATTCAAAACTCCTCTCTCGTAGAACAGTCTCGTCTCAGGGCAACGCGGTCAGAGCGCCCCACATTTTTCGCGCGCTCGAAAACGGCACGAAGGGTCAATCTCTCCCCATTGCCCTGCCCCGAGCTTCTTCGGTCATGTACCTGAGTGTGTGGAAAAAACGCGCACGTATCCAGTAGAAGTGAAGGAATCATCGGTTGTTATCAAGTCGTGCGCTTTGGGTGGAAGTATCAGATCCCTTCTACAAGGCGTTTCCGGACCTTTCGGGCCCTGCCACGAGGGAAACGCCCTTAGCATGTGCCGACCGGGTATATGCCGAGCATGATCCGGCTGTACATCCGTCCCAGTCTAATCTACAAAATTAAGGCAGGATGGTAGTTTCGTCAAGAAAATTTGGGGCCGACGCGAGGCCATTCTCTGAAATTTCTTCAGTTACCGCGTCGACCTGGCCATTGTCTTGACTGGTGGGAGGTGAACGCGTCGTCTCAACGCGCGGCGGCCATGCGAGTCAAGTCCTTTTGCACACTCGGGTCCTGAAATTCCTTGGGGTCATCCAAGTATCGCATGAGAGTGGACCATTCGGTCGGGTTCATCACGCCTTGCAGGAGAGGCAACCCGACCGTCTTGAACGGGATCAGGCTCAGCAAATCCACTCCTGCTGCGTGTGCTGCTTGCTGGCCCCCTTGCTCCCTATCCAGGACCACGACGATCTTCCTACATTCCGCATCCACAATGCCCCGTTTGTCCAGTTCGTACCTGACCTGTTCCAGAGCCACCAGCTTACTGTCAAACCGTGTGACCAGGTCGTCCACGAGCGCGAGGTGATCGCCCGAACTGAGCTCCCCTTCGAGCACATTGTGTTCTCCATATCGCGCAATCACTTCGCGGAAAGCAGCAGCGGATTTGACATTTTCAATCTTCCTGGTGAACCCTGCGGGTATTCCCGCGGTGATTGCCATTCCTGCCGCAAGCGGCACCCCAGCCATTGCGATGCCTATCACGCGAGTAACATCCGGGGCCTCTTCGCGGACCATCTTCCCCACCGCACGGCACACCTTCTCGAAAACTGGCGGATACGAAGCCAATGGCCTGAGCTGTATGTAGAGCGGGCTGTACAACCCGGAAACGAGGGTCCATCCTTCGGGTCGGTCGCGGTAGAACGTGCGGATCATCCTACTCTCGTAGAGGAGCTTCAGAATCTCCTGTCCGAGCGATTCTCTTTCCGTATTCCATGACATGCGCGTGAATCTCCCTGGATTGCGTATACTACCGATTCGCTTTCAAATTTGTCACTTGGTTGCGGCTTCAAGCTGAGCATCTCTTTCGTACAGACGACGCAAAGCCGCCAAGACACGAAGAAGTCAAAAGACAATTCTCCGTATTCTTTGTGCCTTCGTGACTTTGTGGTTCGTGTCTGAGCTCTCGTGGTGCACGTTTACCGTTTCTCACGCTCCATGCGTTTCCGGAACGATTCCTAAGAGAGACTCCTCGGGCAGAGTTTTTCCATTTTCAGGGTGAACGTCTCCGCGTCAAAGCATTCCTCCGCGGATTTCAGGCGAATAATCCCGTACCCCTTCTGGCGATAACGTTCATCATCATGCATGACAATGGCCTGGGGTATGAACTTCAACTGATACCCCGCGTCGAACAACCTTCTGGAAAACGAAACGTCCTCGCCTTGATAAAATCCCAGTTCGTTATTCCAGGAATGTTCTTCAAAAATGAAATCCTTGTATATCCCGTATCCTCCGGTAACGTATTGACATTTGGCGAAGGTTTCCGTGTACGATCTGAGAAAGGTATAGTTTTCTATCAGATTCACCCAGTCGCAATAGCGGCTGAGATCGGGATTCACAATGATTCCGGTGGCCAGGTCAAAGTCGCCGCCAATTTGCTCCACCGCATCAGCCCATCCTGAATGGAGAAGGAAATCATCATCCAGGCACACAAATTTGTTGAATTTGGCCTCTCGAGCCAGAACATTGCGCATCGCGCCCAATCTTCCTTCAGCCGCGGCCTGATCCATCTTCAGGGTTCTCAGGCCGTCCCGTGAGCCAAACTCGTCCACGCACCCGGCGATGAGGATTTCGGACGCATTCTGAGGAATGTGCTGACGTCTTATGGACTCGATCAGCTTTTCCAGCTTGTGATTCCGCTGCCCGTTGGTGATAATGCCGAAACTGTATCCCTTCGGTTTGGACGACTTCCTTGTCCTCCCTGGGCTCGTGGGCGGCAGTGTCTTGCCAAAGTCGTTCAAAAGGCTAATTCTGCGGCTGAGAGTCAGAATTTCGAGGCGATTGATCGCAGCAATATTTTCGAGCATTTCATTTCTCAGGATCTCGATTTCCTGTTTCAGGATGGCCAAGTTACGATCGGCCTGGTTGCAAAGGCTGTTTTCAGACGTATCGGTAAGCCTCTCATCCGAGACATCCGCGCCGTTGCCGTTGTGACCTTTGTGCTGAGTCGCGGCCAATTCACCGCGCAACAGTGCAACTTCACTTCTTAGCGCTTGGATTTCCCCCATATTCGATTCAGGGAAAACCCTTCGCACAAACGAACCGATCCTGTGTCTTAACGCAAGAGCAGACATCATCGTGCCTCCATGACCTCATGCACCGCCAAGAAAAGCAGGCGCCCCTCTGCGGCCGCGACGGAGCCGCCTCAATGGGGAGCCCTCGAGATAAGGGCCTTGAAATCATAACTTTTCATTGTAGGAGACAGACTCGCGGAGTTCAATAGAAATGTGGTCCGTCGCGTCATAATTTGGCAGAAACGGAAAAAATCTCCTCCCCTCACCGCTGCAGCAAGACAGCTATTCCTTGCGGCCTGATAGGTCGACAAAAGTTGACGCAGCCAATGTGGCAGCCTCCTCAAGGAGCTCGGAGAACCTGCTTCCGTCCGCAGGCTCAGTGAGAGAGTTCAGCACCGGGTCGAGAAACGTGCCACTCACCTTGCGGGCAAGCTCCTTGCGAATGTCTCGGTTGAGATCCTCTCTCCAGGTTGCATCTCGCCCGGCCTCGCGACAGAGGCGCAGAAGATCGCCAAGAAAGCCTTCCTGCTCCATGAGTGCATCGAGATCCAGAGACGACTGGGTGCCATCAGACAAAAACCCGAGGAACACCGGTGTGGACAGAGCGGCCAGCCTCTCGGAAAGCATTTCCCTGATATCGGGATTTTCTGCCATTGAGCCGGAATGCCAGCCGGCTCGCTTCCCGGTCAGTCTCAGGCCGACCACGAGGGCTTCCAGCTCTTCTGCTTCGGCCAACAATGGCGCGCAGGCCGCTTCTGCTGCCGGTGCCAGATCTTCAGGACCGCTGAGACTTGCCGCGTCTACCTGCGCTACTTCCCAGCGAACCGGAGCCAGAGGAACGAATTCAGTGGACGCACTGCCACGGTCGTTCACGCTCACGAGCCAGCATCCTTTGGCTCCACTTTCGAGCGCATTGGCTCCTTGGCTCGCGCCCGCATAAAGTATTAAGGGGTCCTGCCACAGGATTCGGGCAGAATGTACATGACCGAGACACCAGATCTGCATACCTGTTTCTCGCAAATCATCGAGCGTACAGGGAGCGTAATCTCGGTGTCCTGTGGATCCGGAAACGTTGGTGTGGAGTACGCCGATAGTCAGATCTATTCCAGGATCGCGGCGGAACTTCCGCACCAGGTTCTCGGTCACGGACGGGCGTTCAAAACTGGCGCCGCATATCATCACGCCGC
This sequence comes from uncultured delta proteobacterium, assembly GCA_963760985.1. Taxonomy (GTDB): domain Bacteria; phylum Desulfobacterota; class Desulfomonilia; order Desulfomonilales; family Desulfomonilaceae; genus JACRDG01. The sequence continues at coordinate 624,282 of CAVXFM010000015.1, forward strand.
GATCGAATTCCATTCCTGTCGGTTTGCCCGGCTGCGGGTCTGCCGCGAACACGTGTAAGCCGGGCAAAGTTCGCAAAGAATCAGGAAAAGTCCTTAAGGGATCGTGATTGCCAAGGGCTAAAAATACTGGAATCCGCGCCTGATACAAGGCTTGCAGTCCCTGTTTGAAAGCCACGATCGCACGAACCGGAGGATTGAAATCATGAAAAATGTCACCTGCCAGCACCACGAAATCCACGCGGTCCTTCACCGCCCTTTCCACCATTCGTTCCCATGCGCGGTATCCGGCGTGGCGAAAGATCGGCCCGAATTCAGGACTCAGCCGTATTAACCCGGAAAAAGGACGTCCCAAGTGCATGTCAGCGGCATGGAGGAATCTCAGGGTTGCCATCAAATCTCCTCAAGCGCGGGGAACCGTACGAAGGCGGCTTCATGGTTTCGCTGCCCGTAACGACAGGAGCGAAACCCGAAGGGCCTCTTTGCGACGCGTATCGTTTCCCCGTAACTCGTGCGCGACGGCCGTACGCAGAAACCTCATCGAACCCGGCTTCGTGGTTCATGCCCTGTCTCTCGCGATGAACGCTTACCCCTGTACCTCGGTTGGCAGCACCATCTGTGGTTACGGACCACCGTGTATGCCCCTGATGCACCGTCACACCCGGGAATTACGATCCTCTCCCATGCGCATGCACATTGACATCTTCGTCTCATACCGATGCGCGATCACGTAAAAGACTTTGGTCTGCGGGCGGCATGCCTCTGAAGCGCAGTCAGGCCGGGCCGTTCGTAGCGAAAGAGGTTTGCCGCCCGCGTCGTAAGCCTCAAAACACATGGGTCTTAGAGCGGCGTGCTGAATTCCATATGAAGGCTACCCCCGACAGTCCACGTAGTCCTGAGAAGGCTCAAGCTCTCACTGAAAGCCGGTGAACCCGGTTGGTCGACCACTTGTGCGTGGGAGGTCGCGTGGGCAAGATTCCACTTTCCGAAAACACCCACTTCTATTCCGCAAAGCCTTCGAGAATACTCGGAAAAGATCTCCAGAAAATAGCCTCTTTGGTAAGTTGCTTTCGCTTCAAAGGGCACGAGGCCAAACAGCTCTACGAGGTTGAAATTCCCGTACAGCCCAGGGAAACCGACGGTCCGGAACACCAGATTCGTGTCTGCGCCATCGTAGTTCCACTGAACACCCACCAGCGGAATATAGTGGTTGATTTTGACATCAGCCGAGTCAGGAAGGAGGACTGCCTCAAGCTTGCGAAAGTGGCTCGTGTGGTCCTCATACCGGAATCCTGCGAGCCCGGTGATTCCACCAGGCCCCTTACAAGTCAAGAGGCCATCCAGATAATACCAGTTTGTAGGTGTCCGGTCCCATTTGTACGGAGTGTTGCCATCTGCTTCGGACGTGTGAGTCTTATTTCCTTGAACGAGAATCCATCCAGAGAGCACGGCTCCCAAGTTGTCGTTTAAGGCAACTGTTTCTGCCGCGCCTACCCAGACTCCCTGGAGAGGGTACTGATGGGCGAGCCTGCCAGTATCGCTGGATAGCTCATAGCTGATACCGTTGCGGGCCCCCATCCAGCCGGTATAGAAGACCGGTGCACCCAGGCCCGTGCAGGCTTCTTTTCCACATCCTGAAGTTCCCCCCAGGCATCCCCGAAGAGAATTCAACCCCGGCAAGCTCGCACCCGAGAATTCCAGGGCTGTCGCAGGGGTGAACGAAACCAAGAGAAACAACAGCAAAAGGATGCAGGCCAATGCCGGTGTCTTAGAAAAAACGCGCCAAGAATCCACGGCTTCCTCCCAAATACAGGTGCCCAATCACCGAGAGATCGGTGACACGGCGTTCCCGACGACATAAGATGAATTGAACACTGTCGGGCAATGCTTATGCAAAAAGGAAGGAAGAAGTCAAGGGGGAATCGAAGATCGCCACACTCACATGTCGTTTCCACAGAGTTTGCCGGGTGGGAAGGCACACACCTGAATTCACGTGAGTGGAAAAGAAAAACCGCCGCGAGCAGGGGGCTCAAGTCGGCGGTAATTCTCGGTAATTCGTGGTGGAGCTGAGGGGGATCGAACCCCTGACCTCTTGAATGCCATTCAAGCGCTCTCCCAGCTGAGCTACAGCCCCAAGACTTTGCACTATAGCGCGGGCCAGGGTTCTCTGTCAATCCTTTTCCGCTGCAAAGACCGACCATGAGCGAGGGCCCGGGACCTGGGCAACGCGGGGATTGTGAGGTAATCGCCGGCCCCACGGTCTTACGCGTTTGAAAGCGAATCAGTATGCGTCACCTGGCTCAAAGAGGGAAGTCTCCTGGACGCAGATTCCACGGCCCCGCGTCGCTCGCGGTGAGAAGATTTCCCTCTGTCACGTTACCCGGACTTGCGCACATCCGTATCACGTGGCTCGCTGAGGCCCCAAGGCGTGTCCCGGGGTTTCTCCGGGTGACTGTTTGTGGTACACTTCTTCACGACACGCACCGCACACGGAAAGCCTCGCACCGCGTACAGCAGCCAAAGGGCTGTCGTCATCCGACGTGACATCAGATCGTGGCTGTGCGAGTACCGAAATCCGGGAAAGCGTACGGGAGACCCTATGTGCGCGAAAGCCTCTTAACTCCTCGGTGGTGACCGCGTACCAGGTTTCGTGATATTCCGATTGAGGAACGACATGTCCGCTGTGGAGATCCTGCCCGACCTCTTTTTCTTCGAGAGAGGATACCTGAACGGAAACCATTTTGTGTATCGCAACGAAGCGCCGATCCTCATCGATACTGCGTACAAAGCAGACTTTGAGATCACCGAACGCCTCATCGCGGACATCGGGGTAAACCTGGAAGACGTCAGCCTCATTGTCAACACGCATTGTCATTGCGACCATGTGGGCGGAAACCGGATTATTCAGAACAGGTCCGGCTGCGACGTGGCCATGCACAAGATCGGGAAGCACTTTATCGACACCGGAGACGATTGGTCCACGTGGTGGCGGTACTACGTGCAGGAAGCGGATTTCTTCACCTGCACCACGGGCCTTGAAGACGGGGACCTAGTGTGCATCGGTCCTCACGAGTTTCAAGTGATGCACACCCCCGGCCATTCGGCCGATGGAATCGTGCTGTACCACCGCAAGGCCAAGATCCTGTTGTCGTCCGACGCGGTCTGGGAAAACGACATGGCAGCCATGACCATTCGGATAGAAGGCAGCTCTGCCATATTCGCCATGTGGGAGTCACTGGAGAGACTCGCAAAACTCGACGTGCGAATGGTGTATCCAGGACACGGGAAGCCTTTCACGGATTTGGGTGCGGCAATACGCAAGGCTGTCGGCAGGCTCCAGGGGTACCTCAAAGACAGGACAAAAATAGGTGATGATTTGCTCAAAAAGATTATCGTGTACACTCTCATGATGAAGCGAAGCGCTCAGGTCGAAACGTTTTTCCCGTACCTCAGGGGCACGCCCTGGTTCGTGGAGACGGTCGATCTGTATTTCCATGGCGCGTATCAGACGAAATATGAGGACGTCATGAAAAGGTTGCTTCAACGAGGCATCGTCAAGAACGAGAACGGACGGCTCTTCACTACGGTCAAGCCCTGATATCAATGCGTTCTCAGGCGTGCGACACTGGCGGCAAACCTCTTTCGCTACGAACTGCCCTGCCTGACTGCGCTTCAGAGGCATGGCGCCCGCAGACCAAAGTCTCTTACGTGATCGCGCATCGGTAAAAGACCATTTCGCTCACCTTTGCATCACCTGGCCCAGTGCAAGGAGGTCTCCTGCACGCAGATTCGATAGCCCCACGTCGCTCGCAAAGAAGCGGGACCTGCCCCGCCTCAGAAGAATCACACAGACAAGACTTGAGGCAACCAGCATAGGCTACTTGAATTTACTCCCATCGGAACAATTCTCGCACACGCTCATTTTCGCAACCCTCCTGCATCGGTTCGCGCCCCTCCAATCGCGGTCAGCTCTTCATCGCTGGCTTCAACATGCACTTGTTGATTCCGTACGGGGGACAGTGTTATTATTGAATTGCAAAAAGAGTGCACTGATCGAAGAATAGTTGCCAAACGACCAAAGAAGATGATAGTCCCAATGCAGGGTGAGAGAGCGAAAATCACCGGGAGGTTTCTTGACCACCAATTCCCTACCGCAAGGCGATCGACTGGCTCGTCGCGTGAGCTTTGACAATATCGGCGCATTTCAGGCGCTTGTGGGAGAATTTAGCAAGAATCTCAAATATATTGAGAACAGGCTCCGGGTCAATATCGCGGTGAAGGGCAACACGGTGACGATTTCAGGGGAAGCCCCGCGCGACGAAGTGGCGGAAAGGTTGCTGAAGCAGCTCTATCCCCTTGTCAGGGAGGGCTATCCGATTCATCCTGCAGACTTGGATCAAGGTGTGCGCCTGCTGTTGAACAATCCGGAGGCCAAGCTCAAGGATATCCTGAGAGAGACGGTATTCACTTCCGCGGGAAAGCGGCCCATCACGCCAAAGACGCCGACTCAGAAGCACTATATCAAGGAAATACAGACTCATGACATCGTGTTCGGCATTGGTCCCGCAGGCACAGGCAAGACGTATCTGGCCATGGCCATGGCCATGGCCTCTCTCGCCAAAAAGGAAGTGAGGCGCATTATCCTCGCCCGTCCCGCGGTGGAAGCAGGGGAAAGGCTGGGTTTCCTTCCCGGCGATCTGTACGAAAAGGTGAATCCGTACTTGAGGCCTCTTTATGACGCGTTGCATGACATGATAGACTTTGAAAAGGCGACCCGCATGATCGAGAGAGGAGACATCGAAGTTGCTCCACTTGCATTCATGCGAGGCAGGACACTCAACGATTCGTTCGTTATCCTGGATGAAGCGCAGAATACGACTTCCGAACAGATGAAGATGTTCCTCACTCGGTTGGGATATTCGTCCAAGGCGGTCATCACGGGTGACATCACCCAGATAGACCTGCCCGAAGGAACACGTTCCGGATTGGTGGAAGCCAAAGATATCCTCGCGCATATCGAAGGAATATCCATCGTCATGTTCACTGACGAGGACGTGGTCCGACATCCTCTCGTGCAGCAGATAATTCGGGCGTATGAAAGCAAATCCGCAACAGATCGGGAGCGGTCTCAAAGATCGTACTGTTCGCCATGACCGGAAAGTGCACTATGCCTGAGAGCGTCAAGCACCCCAATAAGCCTAAGCATCCTAGGGAGTTACTCCGGAGATCCGCTGAGAGAATCCTGCCCGGATGGCTTCTCAAATATACAGGCCCCAAATGGCGGCGGTGGATGCTGATTGTCGTCACTTCTTTCGTCGCGGCCTTCCTGATGGCGCCGTACGCGGTTCCTGTGTACGAGCTCAAGCCCGGCCAACCGGCCAAAGAAACGATTGTCGCGCCAAAGACCTTCCGCGTTTTTGACGATGCGGCTACCCAAAATAATCGCGACCAGGCTCTGAAATCGGTCTGGCCGGTGTATGACTTTGACGATGAGATGGTGTACGACGTGCAGGCAAAGATTGCTGCCGCGTTCAAGTTCATGCGCGATTATCTGGCAGAAGAAGCCACGAATGCTGCAGAGGCCCAGGGCCAGCGGCCCAAAGAACCGGTAGCCGAAAACGTGGAGGTTCCGCTCCCCACGCCACCAAAACTCGTGAAGCCTCTCCGAGCATTCCGACCGTTAGACGACGCCACGCTCCGCACGCGTTTTGAGAATTTGCTGGGGACAACGGTCGCGCCGTCAAGCTTTTATGCATTCAAGATCAACGGATTCAACTCGCTCATCGAACGAGACCTTCGTTCCCCGGTGGTGTACGTCCTGGACAAAGGCGTGGTGGTCAGCCGGGATCTGGTCATGAGGGACGGAAAGAAAGGGATACTCCTCAGGCCCAAATCCAAGGACAAGCGCGAATTCGTGAAAGATCCTTCCACGATCATGGATCTCAAGGAAGCGGAAGACTTCATCGAATCCTCGGAGAATCTCAACGAGGAGGAGTCGTCTCGGGACCCCGCTCTCCTCAACGCCATCCGGCGGGTGGCACGAGATCTGGTGAACGTGAACATCACCTTTAACAGGGAGAAAACGAGGGAACAGAAAGAAACCGCTCTTGCCGCGGTGAAGCCGGTCTATTTTCAAGTGCTCAAAGGGGAACCCCTTGTCAGACAGGGTGAACCGGTTACCGCGGAGCATCTGCGAAAGCTCCTGGGGCTCAGCAAGGCATACCCTCCGTACAGCCGTTACCTGATCTTGGCAGGATACGCTCTCATTCTCCTGCTGTTGTTGCGGCTGTGTTTCTATTTCTGCGAGCAGCACCTGAATCGGGCCAGCCACGCCACCAATGACCTGATACTCGTGTGCATTCTCTTGCTTGGGACTGTGGTGCTGACACGCTTCCTTTCGTCGTTTGCCCCGCTGATTCCGTCATCCGGCCGTGGAATGGACTCGCGCTCGGTCTTTTTTGCCGCACCTGTGGCGGTGGGGTCCATGCTCACCGCTTTGATGGTAGACGCGAGGATCGCATTTGTATTTTCCGCACTTGCCGCACTTGCCGCGGCCCTTTCGGTGGAAGGCGACATCTACCTTTTTGCGTTCTACTTCGTTTCCGGGATTGTGGGCCTGCACGGCATGAGCCGCATCACGGATCGCACGTCAGTGCTCCGGGCCGGCCTTGTGGTGGGTCTCGTGAACATGGTTTCGATTCTCGCGATAAAGATGGCGCTCGGGCAGCTCAGCAGTGTCCAGGATCTCTATGAAACCGGCCTGGGCTTTCTTGGCGGCGTGCTTTCCGGCCTGCTCGTATCCGGATTTGCGCCCCTCCTGGAACCGCTGGGGTACACGACCAACATCAGGCTCTTGGAGATCGCCAACCTGAATCATCCCCTCCTCAAGGAGCTCTCTCTCTCGGCACCGGGGACGTACCATCACTCCATCCTGGTGGGAAACCTGGCCGAAGCAGCCGCAGAATTGATCGACGCCAATCCGCTGCTCGCACGGGTCGGCGCCTTGTATCATGATATCGGCAAGGTGGGGAGCAAGACCAAGCCATTGTATTTCATAGAGAATCAGGGACGAGGGGTGAATCCTCATGATAAGCTCGAGCCCAGCATGAGTGCGCTCATCCTTGTATCGCACGTAAAATATGGCATTGAAAAAGCCAGAGAATATCGACTCGGTAGTCCTATCATCGATATCATACAGCAGCATCACGGCACCAATCTCATCAAATTCTTTTACAACAAAGCCCTGGAAAAGTCAGAAAAGACCCATCAAACGGTAGTGGAAGACAAATACCGGTATCCTGGCCCAAGACCTCAGAGCAAGGAAGCAGCCCTGGTCATGTTGGCCGATGTGGTGGAAGCCGCGTCCCGCACGCTGAGCGATCCGACTCCCGCGAGAATACAGAAGCGAGTGCGAGAAACTGATACTCGGCTTATTCAACGAAGGACAATTGGACCAATCCACCTTGACGCTCAAGGATCTCCACCACATCACGAGGTCCTTTGTAAGAGCCCTTCAGGGCATTCTCCACGCACGGATCGATTATCCGACCGAGGCGGCCATACAGGAAAAAGCCAATGGAGATCTTCATAGACTCCCGACAGACAAGGATCGACATCGACCAGGACGAAATGCGGAGGAAAGCGGAAAGAATATTAGACGGCTTGGATTGTAGCTCCGGAACGATACTATCCGTCATGCTGGTGGATTCCGCGGAGATGACCCAGCTCAACCATCAGTACCGCGGTAAGGATTACCCGACCAACGTCCTGTCCTTTTCGCAGGCTGAAGGCGAAAAGACTCCCGCGCAGCCGGATCTGCTGGGCGATGTGGTGATCTGCACGGACAGGGCTGTGGACGATGCGAAGGAACTGGGGTACACCGAGGACGAAATGGTGACGTACCTGCTCATACACGGCATTCTCCATCTGGTCGGGTACATGCACGACGAGCCGCAGGATGCGGCAACCATGCACGAGCAGGTCAACCGCATCTTTGATGAGTTCTACCCGCAGAGCGCCGAATAACCCCCCTACTACGCTTGGTTGAGCCGGGCGCTCGGTGTGAGACCCGGCACGTGGCCCGCATCACTCGTCAGAGACCGGGGAAAAGTGTCTCTTCCACAAGGGAGGTTCCTTCTCTTCCCCGCAGACACTTTCCATTCCTTCGAAAAAGCGGATCGCGTGTCTCTTCATCCAGACACACGTCGACGAGATACGAGCCCAATTTCCAACCTACTGCCAGCGCTACTCCCGCGGCAGCAAGCCCGAAGAAACTTACCGAACCCAGAAAGAGACGGTTCATAGCTGACCCTCCTTTCGATTTCGTGACCTCACCATCCATGTACGACTATGCGTCGGACCTTTTGTTCCCGAATCACCGGATGACCGGCGACCCGGCGCCGGCGGTTACCCGCAGAGGTTGGAAAACCCTCACGAAAGAGACGGATAACATACCACTCAGACACGAAGACACAAAGAACAGGGAGAACCGGTTTCTGGCTTCTTCGTGTCTTGGTAACTTTGTGGTGTGATTTCCGGTTTCACCAGAGGATCGCACTGAACGATTACGCTGATTGACCGCACAACGATATGAGTCGCGTGCATGTATCTGCTTCTGATACCGATTCGCTTTCAAATTTATCACTTGGTTGCTGCTTCAAGCTGGGGATCTCATTCGCTACGGACGACGCAAGGCCGTCTGATCAGTTCGCTCATGAGACCCCCAGCCCTATAATCTCACGTGTTTGAACGCGAATCCGTATGGGATCACGGAATTCCCGCACGAGGGCACTCAGCCATTGATCACATCTGCAAAGGTTTCACACCCATACAGAAGCAGCACTGCCGAATCCAGGGCATTCCAGAGATTACCGGTGGGATCGCGGCCCCGCAGAGGTTCCTGAGGGTCGTTCCGAATTTCCGACACGATCCAGGCCACGACATGCGACCAGACCGCTTGTGGGTCCTCTGCGCTTTCAGAGCAGACCAATCCCCTCATCCCCTCAACCCAGTCGGGCAATGGACCGTCAAGCGTGGCCAAGAGAGCGGCAACGCCCTTTTGTACCCAGGACGTGATCGCGGGAGAACGCGTCAACCGCTCGTACCCTCGGCACGGGAAGAGATTCCACTTCCGCGGCCGAAAGATAGTTGTTGGTACTGGTCAATTTGATCCGCCAATTGAGGAGACGGGAATTGAGTACGCCCAGCAGATACTCATGAGGCAGAAGAGAGCCGGCAATAAAATTGGTCATGTCCCCCAGAACTGCCCGGGGGATACTAACGCGGCCTTGAGTCGCCGTCTCGTCTCCATGTTTACCACTCGTCCCAGGACAATGCGCTCTTGTTCCCAGACCTGGGCCGTGTGCGGGAAATCAGCCCCTTGCCCGAATCTCAGGCGGTAATTGCGGTCGGCCTTCTTCGTGGAGCCCTCGCTCTGGACAAACTCAGGAAGGACCCAATCCAAACGTCCTTGCTGCCGAGACGGGTGACTTACACGAAGCGGCATCACGTGTTCTCCGCGGATCAGCGGGTACTCCGTCTTGCGGTCTGTAATGAACGCACGATCCACCGTGAGGTTCATCTCCCCCTGCCGGACCCGTGCTATTGCAGGGACTCTTCCGTCTCCCGCAAGCGGGGGATGTTTCATGAGCAGCTCCAGGAGCTTCTTCTCCTGCCGCGTGGCGAGTGTGGGGATTCTGAACCCGATCCGTGCGATGAGGTCGGGTACTGATGGCCACATCCGGCCCAGGGGGAACCGGGCTTGCTCCGTCCCACTTCACAGGCCCCACGGTGAGCGTCCGCGTGCCTTTGCGACATATGAGCACGAGAAGAGCTTGCGTGACCCCTTCAAAGACCTGCGCCTTTTCCGGAATCACCAAGGCCTCGATGATTCGCGACTCATCGAGAAACCATCTTCCTGAGTTTTTCCGCAGTAGAATCCGCGAGCAAGGTTGCGGGCACGATGAAACCCAGCACTCCCTGGCTGTGCAACAGGTCCAGCCCACGTTCCATCATGAGTCGGTACGTGTTGATCTTCCCGTGGCACGTGCGGTACGTGGCTCTGAAATACGTCTGATCAAGATGGCGGTCGCGTATGCCCGATTCCTTGACTGACAGTATCTCGTAAGGCGGATTGCCGATAACGCAGTCAAAACCTCCTGATGCGTCGGAGAAGACCTCGGGAAACTGCTCGGCCCAGTGAAATACTCTTTTCTCTTCCACCCACTGGCGAAGACTTTCACGCGTGGACCGCTTCTTGCCGAAATAGGCTTCTGCATGGTGAGAGTCCATGTCAGGAGCTTCTCCCGCACCCCGGGATGCTGATGCGCTTCCGATGAGAGCGTTCCCGACCCGTATCTGAGGCTCGATTCCCGGGATCGAAGGCAACACGGTGAAGGCTCTCTGTTGCAGTGCGATCCGCCGCGATGCGCACCGCAACCGGGTCCAGGTCCACACCATACAGGCACGTGCTCATGATATGCGCCCGGACCGCGGTTTGTTCATCAGGGTCATCATCCAAGCCCAGCTTTCGCATGGTTTCGCGGATTCCCTCGTGCACACGCGTGATCACGCTCTCACCGCGAGGATCCAGTGTGTGTCGGGCAGCGAACACACGTCCGGTCAGTTCCTCCAGCGCGGCCAGGAGGAACGTGCCTGTTCCCACCGATGGGTCCAGCACTCTGAGATTCAGGTAATCAGTGGGGTCAGATATGCGAAGCGCATCCAACGCGGTGCAGACAATATGCCGGACAATAGGCTGCGGGGTGTAGAACAGGCCTTGATTGCGCTTGCCCACCGCGCTGGAATCGAGTGCGGGTTCCGTGCCCGCGCGCAATGTCAGACGAAAGCCTCGCGCAAATTCGTACAGGTCTCCGACTTGCTCCGGCCTCAAAGGACCCATCCGTGCTTCCTGGATAGCGGCATGAGCCGCGCGAACAGGTTCGCTCGCGAGAGATCCTGTGCCGAGCGCCGCGTGCACAAGTGCGTCCAATGATGCTGCGTGGAGTGCGTCGGCATCGAGGCAGCGGAATTCCGGCACGCGAATGAGACGGACGATCACGAGACGAAGCGTGTCTTGAAAAAGGCTACGAAGCTGTGTGCCGCAGGTCCTTCGGGCCGTGTTCTCCGACAAAGGTGTTTCCACGATCTCTTGCCCAGATCTCTTTCTCACGTTGAGTCGATCATGTCCGGGTCGCGACAGGCGATGGACAGATGATGCTTGACGTGCATCGGAACGGACCGCATTATAGGCAGGCAAGGAGTTTGTGGCAATGAAAGGTATCGAGCGCGCTCGATCGCGGTTCGAGAAAATTGTGAGCATGCTCAACCCGCCGGATTTGGTGTTTCCCTGTCACTCCATGGTCTTTTTTGCGCATCGACAATGGGTCATCGCTGCCCTGGTGCTGTTGGGGTGCCTGCACCATTCGGTAGCAGACGCAAAGCCCCGCTTTCCAGGCCACACGCCCACGCGATACACGCGCGTTGCACAGGCCCCTGCCCAGTCTCCAGCCTATCCGTCTGATTTTCCTTTCTTGCCTGCTTGCCCGGGAGGATTGTCTGTGCCGGTTCCCCCCGCGAATCTCATCGGCCCTTTGCCGCAGAGACTGCCCCCTCGCCCTCCGGTCTTGGAAAACCTTCGTGAAGGCGTGGGGAAATACCGGAACATGATCCTTATTCCCGCGGGTTCTTTCGAGATGGGAAGCTCGAATACTCAGGGACGACCTGACGAACGCCCGAGACACACGGTTTCACTCAAGAGTTTCCACATAGCCAAGTGTCCTGTTTCGGTGGGAGACTACTGTGAGTTTCTCAACAAGAAGGGGCTGAAGTCCAAGGATGGCCAGGCCAGAGTCAAGCTGGACGCGCCTGACTGCCCCCTCGTCAAAAACGGCAGCCTGTTCAAGCCCAAACGAGGGTTCGCGGACAAGCCCATGGTCTATGTCTCGTGGTATGGCGCAGCAGAATACGCTGAATGGATTGGCGGACGGCTGCCTTCCGAGGCTGAATGGGAAAAGGCCGCGCTGGGTACCACGTCGCACCCGCCCAAGGACGTGATAGCGCTGGACCGCGGGGAGGATACCGCGTCCAAGGACGCACCCGCGTCAAGAGCCCAAGGAATGTGTGTGATGGTGGGCAACGTATGGGAGTGGTGTGCGGACTGGTATGGCCGCACGTACTATGCGGAAAGTCCCGCGGAAAATCCGCCAGGCCCTTCGACCGGCCTGGAAAAGGATATTCGCGGGGGATCGTGGGCATCTGCGGAAGCGTCCAGGCGCATCCAGAACCGTCACAAGGCTTCCCCGCACGGGTATTACCGCACTGTGGGATTCCGCGTGGTAAAGGACTGACAGTTCCGGGACTAGCTCAGGGGAAGATCCCCATGTACTTCCTTCGCCCGGATTTGCGAGTACCCGCAATAGCTTCCGAGAATCGGCCTCAAGTTGGACCTGTCCCCGCGAGAAGCGCACGCGCGGACTATCCGTCAACCTGGCACGAGATCCCGGATCGCTTCGAGTATCTTGTCTCGCCTCAGGGGCTTGGAAAACACTTTTTCCCGCGCCGAATCGTTCGGCCAGTTTCAGGTAACCGTAGGGTCCTGTTCTTCCACCTCCGGACATGGCGATTATCTTGACGTCAGGAAAATCCGTGCGGAGTTCCCTAATCGTCTCGACCCCGCCTTTCTCCGGCATGACCATGTCCATGATGATGATGTCGGCCGGCGACGCGCGGAATAGCGTGCAAGCCGCTTCCCCGTCAGCAGCGAGAACCACCTCGTCACCCCGCGCGCTCGAGAACCTGTCCGAGCATATCCCTGATCTGAGGATCATCGTCTACCACAAGAATTCTCGTCATAGTTTATCCTCATTTCCGTGTTCGTGCCGTTCTGCAGTCGTCTCCCCACCGACTGGGTGAATTGCTTTACTCCATGCCTTTAGCGGCTCGGCCCCTTGGCCGTGGGGAAGGTTCGGCCATTCAGGTATCGGTCTTCAGGGCATGTTCCATCCAACACGCGTCTGACGGTTCTGGCCAGTTCACCTCTGAGAATCGGCTTCATGACGAGCGCCTCAATGCCCATTTCGCTGACCGCGTCCTGGGAGAGTTGATCGCTGAATCCCGTGCACACAATGATGGGAATGTCAGGCCGGATCGTCTTGAGTTTCATGGCCAACTTCAATCCTGTCAGGTTCGGCATGGTCATATCGGTGATAACCAGGTCGAAACCTTCGGGCGAGTGCTGAAAGCGATCAAGAGCTTCAAGACTATTCGTTTCTCCTATGACCCGGTAACCGAGATTCTCTAACATCTGCGTGCCCATCACCACCAGGGGGTCTTCGTCATCCACCAGGAGAATCGTCTCGTGTCCGGACGGATGGAAGCGGTCGTCCTCAACCTGGGGCGTTGCTTCTTGCTCGATCACGGGTAAGTACACGCGGAAAGTCGTGCCCTGTTTCGCTCCGGTCTGTACTTCGATCATTCCTTTGTGGCTCTCCACGATTCCGTGGACCACGGCAAGCCCCAAACCGGTACCCTCTCCTGCCTTCTTGGTAGTGAAATACGGCTCGAAGATGTGGTCAGCGACATCCTGTGACATTCCGAGCCCTGTATCGCTCACGGTCAATTTGAGATATCGTCCCGGGTCGATTCCTGCCACGCTCAGGGCTGGATCTGAATCCAACCTTACCTCGTGCAAGGTGACCGTCAATGTGCCTCCGGTGTCTCGCATGGCGTGGGCCGCGTTCATGCAGAGATTCATGAGCAGCTGATGGATTTGGGTGGGATGCGCCAGCACCGTCCTTTTTTGCCCACCAATGCTTTGTGCGATTTCCACCGTCATCGGCAGAGACGCGCGCAAGAATGTGAGCGTCTCTTTGAGTATCGGCCCGATCTGAATCGGTTGTGGGACCTCGTCAGTCTGCCGGCTGAACGTGAGGATTTGACGCACCAGATCTTTCGCACGGTTTCCTGCCACGAGGATCTGTTGCAGATTTGCTCGTACGCTGCTTTCCTCAGGGAATTCGTCGAGCGCGAGTTCGGTAAACCCCATCATTGCAAAGAGGATATTGTTGAAATCGTGCGCAATGCCGCCAGCCAGCGTGCCGAGCGCCTGCATCTTCTGAGCCTGCAAGAGTTGCTGTCTGAGGGCCTTTTCCTGGCTCACATCAACGAGGAAACCGAGCAGAGCCGGTGCTCCGCCGAGATCGGTGAAGCGTAACCATACTGCTGCATCAAGGTTTTGGCCGCTCTTCTTCATTCCTGTGAGCTCGAGGAACTGAACCGACTCCTTTTCTTCCCACGCGTGTCTCATCCTCTCGACAAACCGCTGCCGATCAGCCGGACTACAGAAAGTCTCGACTGCCTTGCCGATGATCTGGTCAGGACTTTCATAGCCGAACATGTGGACAAAAGCCGGATTCACGTCCGAGTAGCACCCGTTACGAGCTGTCATGATGCCAATCGGAGATGCCTCGATGAGGAGTCTCGTGCGGGCCTCGGTTTTTCGTAGGGCCTCGTGAGCTTTCTTCTGATCCGTGACATCACGAACAATGCTCTGGTAACTCAGGATTTCCTTGTCCATACCGCGACGCGGGGATGAGGTGAACACGCAATCCCGTTCCGTCCCGTCCTTGAGGCGGACCCTGACCTCGCCGTCCTTGATGAACCCCTGCCGAAGGATCTCTTCCCTGATCCTGTCTCCATCAGCGAAATCCGCATACAAGCCGCGCACGTGCATACCGACGCTTTCCTCGCGGGGTATCCGAAAAGGCCCTCAAAAGCCTGGTTCACGTCGACAATGGTGCCATGCTGATCGATCATGAGGATTGGGTCCAAGGAGTCTTCGAATAACGCGCGATATTTTTGCTCACTCTGTCTCAAGGCTTCGGTGCGCTTCTCGACCATGATTTCCAGTTCTGCTCCATGGCGCTTAATGGCATCTTGAGCTTCTTTCATCTTGAGGAGCGATTTCATGCGCACGCGGAGTTCGACACGATCGATCGGTTTTGAAATGAAATCGTTGGCGCCTAACTCGGCAGCGTGAAGCCTGTCTGTCTTGCCCGCCAGGCTGGTAACCATGATCACAGGGATGTCAAAATAACGAGGATCGTTTCTGATCTGTCGCAGCACCTCGAACCCGTCGATACCGGGCATCATGACGTCAAGAAGCACGAGGGCAATTCCTGTGCTCATTTTGGCCAAAGCCTCGAATCCATCCGCTGCCAATACCGGTTCGTATCCGAAGGTTTCCAAGAGTGCTTCTAGCAGCTCCAGATTCTGCAGTTCATCATCCACCGCAAGGACACGTTTGGGCTCGCTCGTCATGTGCGCCCCCCTGTTGGGACAGCAAATCGACCTGCCACGCGTGTGGCACGCATCACAGGAGGATGGGTCTCACAGGCGTCCAAACAAGACAACCGCGTCTGAAGAGATCGTTGTCTTGTGCGAATCCTCACCTTTCCTCTCTTGCATCGCAGGGGCATCAAGGACCGGTTCTCCTGTTCCCTCAGTCAGTCTGATACCGGTGTGCGCGGATATAAGTAACTTGGCCGAGGGAAATCTCCCTCACTGCGAGCGACGCGGGGCCGTCGAATCTGCGTTCAGGAGACCTCCCTCCGTGCTGCGAGGTTACTCAAAAGTGCGCGTGCTCTTCTTGCCTTTGCCTAGCTCTCGACCTGAATTCGTCCGCGGTGAAGCTCATACCGATTCGCACACAGGATTTTCAGGGGAGCATTATCAATGAGATAACGGCACCTCTCTCTATTGCGACAAAGCGCCTCCTGAACGGCTGCGTGGCGGCTAACTTCCGCGAACAGTCTCCGGATTTCCTCCCCACGAACCTGCACCCGGCAGGACGAACTCTCTCTCTGGTTTTCAGGTATGCGTTCAGATGGCCCATTCGCTGGCTCCGGACAGGGGAGTTACCCCTGTCGGCTCACTGAGCCCTGGAAGCTGCAGCACCTATGTGCCCGGCCTTGCTGCAAAAGGATCCCCCGCTGATGCCCCTTTCACGAGAGTGTGACGATCGGGTGCTCTGCGTGCGGTAACAATATCGAGCCAGAGTCAATTCTCCCATTCGTCGCAGGTCCGATCAAGAGTATTTATTATATCATGTTCCCGGACAGAATCACGTAGTTATGCTCAAATGCGCTGAGTGCTGAGCCTCGGTGTTGCGTGTTTCTCAGACGGACTCGCCGCATCGTGGCCTATGCCTCTGGCCGGAGCAGGCCTCACCGCCCAATTCATCCGGGTTGTCCCGGGGTTGGGCTTGTGTTAGGATATCGGGCAGCCGATTTTTAACGAAATTGACCTCTGGGACGGACATGCGGGTAGATCGTAGAATCCTTTTTTATGGCCCACGTGATTCATTGGCTCATCGCGCGTACCGAGACGTGGTCAAGGGAACGCTTCCCGCGCAGATCTGGCAGCGGATAGCGAGCCGTTTTGTCACGCGGCTTCGGCTGCCCACCTGTTATTTCCGTGTGCCTTTGCGCACGATCAACATTGAATTGACCAACTATTGCAACCAAAGGTGCCGCTTTTGCGTGACCGGATTGAATACCAACAGACGTCCCAAAGGGAAGCTGGATTTGGCCACGTTCAAGAAAATCGTTGCCGCGGTGAAGCCGGGTACCGCGATCCAGTTCTCGGGCTACGGTGAACCTTTCCTCAACGAACAGGTCGAGCAATTCCTCGATTATGCGCACAGTCTGAGGCTTTCGGAACATCTTCAAATAAATTCCAATTTCGGCGCGATCTCGGAGGAAAGAGTCCGTGGGCTGTTGGATCACCCGTTTGAACGTATTGTGATATCGTTGGACTCCATGGATCGAGAGACGTTTCAAGTGTACAAAGGTTGCGATGAGTTTGATCGCGTGTATGCGCACTTGCGAATTCTCGCGGAGGAAATAGAAAAACGCGGCCGCGTGCAACAGGAAATCGTCGTCCAGATGACGGTCACCAGGAAAAATGTGCACCAGAGGCAGCAATTCATCGAAACCATCACGGGTATGAGAATGATTCCGCGGCTTAAGCAACTCAACACACACCATTCGTTTCCCGACGAGGAAAAGGTTACTGAATTCGAGGTGTCCCAGTTGTCGCGGTACAAGAGGAAAGGGTACTCCCGATCATGTGAATGGGTGTGGGGAGGGATGGCGGTTTTCTGGAATGGCGATGTCACCGTCTGTTGTCAGGATCCCATGGGTCTGAGGGTGTATGGCAACGTCCACGACCACAACACTACTGAATTGCTCAACACCGAGGCAAGCCGTTGTGATTTCCGACGCAAGTATTTTGCCGACCCCGGTCAAATCGAAATATGCCGAAAATGTGATAGCGCGTAAAGGGCCGAGGGAAGGTCAGGTGTGAAACAGGCATGAGTCCGCTGAATGCTCACCTTCGAGATTGCTCTTGATTGTGAGCGCCTCTGTCGCGTACACTTGCACATGGCTCGCAAGGACGAGTTAGCTGCCGGGGTAACGATCTGTACCGGGTTTCGCAACCAAATCCTTCGGGACTGTATGCTATACGCGCATGAGTCGATAAGACCCGGCGGCCTCTCACCTGTCAAGCCTTCGTAGCAACATGTCTTCAAGTAGACCGAGTATGCTTCGCATTCGCCCGCGCATGGTCTTCGGATTTCCTGCACTCTTCACCCTCATTGGTTCGACCGCCCGTGCCTGCGAAACAGGCGATGTGCGCGGATCAGGACAAAGCAGCGGAGGAACACATGAAAGTAACGCACCTTAGCATAAGAAACGCTCTCGTAGGTTTTGCAATAGTCGCTATCGTGGTGTTAATAGCCTTGGCAGCAGTGGCTTCTCCCGGATTCTCTCGCATCACCCAGTGCCTATTGGCCGCGAGGGACGCGCAGACGATCATGCGTACTGCCGATGCGGTGCAAAAGGGCGTGGTGGTGATGGAGTCTGCCTTGCAAAAGAATATGCGCGGCAAAGGTGGAACCGATGTGGACCAATTCCGCGCCGCGGGCGAGAAAGTTCGCACAGGGTTCCAGGAATTAAAAGGATTGGTGTCCGGCAATCCGGAGCAGCAACAGCAAGTTCTTGCCATAGAAGCATCGTGGTCGCGATGGCAGGAACGCGTGGCCAATCCTTCAGCGGAATCGCGAAACAAGCATAAGGATTTCGAAAAGCCCTCAAAACGAGATTGCTCCTGCACGAGTGCAGGACTTGGAAGCTTTGGCTGCTTTTCACACACAGCTGCACCGTTTCACCGAAGCGCAAATGGCGCTCTCCTCGGCACACCTCGCGTCGGCAGCAGACACGCTTGCCCGCTCGCGTATCCCTGCATACATAGGCATTCTCACGTACGCCTTGCTTCTGCTCGCGGGAGCTCTTCTCCTTGCGAGACATATCACCAGACCTCTCGCGGACGCAGTGACCTTCGCGGAGGCTATCAGTCGGGGCGAATTGTCTCGGCGCCTCGCGTTGAGCGGGCTCGCGGAAGCCAGGAACTTGGGGGTGTGTCTCAATGCCATGGCCCAGAGCCTCATAGACTACAACCGCAGAGTTCTCGAGGGCGTGGATGTGCTCACGGGGTCTGTCGCACAAATTGCGGGTACCGCGTCTCAGGTCCTTACCAGTGCCTCTCAGACCGCGTCCGCAGTCACCGAGACAAACGCTATCGTGGACGAAATGGAGAGAGCGGCCAAGGTCGTCAACGAGACCGCACGGCAGGTTGCCGAGCACTCCGAACATTCGGACGACATCGCGAACTCGGGCAAGAAAGCCACCAGCGACACGCTCCAGAAGATGAATCTTATCAAAGCGAAAATGGGAATAGTCAGTGACGCGGTCATAGGGCTCAATGACAAGACCAAATTCGTTGAGGCAATCATCAGCGCGGTGCAGGACATCACCGACCAGTCCAATCTCCTCGCGGTCAACGCTTCCATTGAAGCGGCACGAGCAGGAGACCACGGCAAAGGCTTCGCGGTGGTGGCTTCTGAAATCAAGTCTCTCGCGGATCAGTCACGGGAAGCGACGCAAACGGTCACCAGGACTCTCCAGGAGATCCGAAAATCCGTGGGAGCGGTGGTCATGGCAACAGAAGAAGGAGGCAAGGCCGTATTGAGCGGAGTCGAGCAATCCGAAGCGGCAGGAGAGTCTATTCAGAAGCTTGCCAACAGCATCGGTGAGTTCGCTCGAGCGGCTGGTGTCATTTTCGCGAACAGTGGCAAACAGTTTTCACGGGTGGAGCGGATCGCCACGGCCATGCGGAATGTGGAGCTTGCCATGAACAGCAGCGTCGAAGGCACGACGCACGTAGAGAATGAAGCGAAGAGACTGGAGCAACTTGCCTTGTCGCTCACGGGTTTGGTTCGTCATTACAAGGCAGACGGCCCTGTTGCCTGAAACACGCTCATGGGAGCTGTATGAAAAACAACCGATGACTCGCGGGGATCGCAGCAGGGGAGAAATTCACAAGAAAATGGGACAGACCTTGACACGATCGTACAGGGACATATCCGCCGGTTCGAGCTTCTCGGATCGGTGGCTGCTGAAAAGACAGAAAGCGATGAGGGTGCTCATTCTGTCCCTGTGCTGTGCACTGCTTTTCTCGTTGTCCGAGTTCGCCCAGGCCGCGCAACCGATTCATCCATTGGAACCCCCTGACAGGTCAAGCCCCCGAGCGACGCTCACAGGTTTTCTCGCGAATATGAACAACGCGGTGCGGGCATTCAAACAGGGCCAAAGGGAAGAGGCAATCCAAGGCCTCGCGTGCGCAGCGCGGTACATGAACTTGGATGAGGAACCCCCTGCTCTCAGGCATATTATCGGTTTGTACGCGTGTCTGTACCTCAAAGAGACCCTCGACCGCATTTATATCCCTCCCCTCGACAAGATCCCCGATGCAAAAGAGGTTCACACAGACAAACTTACCTGTTGGACGGTCCCGTTCACGGAGATCACCATTGCGCTTGCAAAATCTCCAGCTCCAAACGGCACCTTTCTCTTTTCCAATGAAACGGTGAGGCACGCGGAGAAGTTCTACAATAGGGTAAAAAACCTTCCCTATCTTCCCGGAACCGGAGGGGGAGCGCTCGTCGACAAACTCAGCGCCACGGGTGGTGTGCTTGTCCCAGAAGGATTGATCAGCGAGTTGCCGCAGTGGGCCAGGGCTCAAGTGGGCAATCAGTTCGTCTGGCAATGGATCGGACTCGTCCTGTTTCTTGTCATCGGAGGAGCCACTGCCTTGTTCCTCCACAAGGGGGTGCGCAGCCTTCTCCACGTGTGGGACCGAAAATTCGGGGCGAACCTCAGGCATTCCGTGGGCGGCCTTGTCTTACCCGTGGCGGTGATCGCCTTCTCCAAGATGGGCCTTTGGTTCGTGGTGTATTGTTTGCATTTCAATGCTGACACGTATTTACCAGTGGCATTTGTGCTGATGTCCGTCTTCTATGTAGGCTCCACCTGGTTGATAGGGGCCTTCCTCAATCGCATGGCTGCATTCGTCATCGCGAAGGAAGGGCTTGCGCGGGGAAGCATAGACAGCCAACTGATACGTCTGGGTTTCCAGGTCTTCACTCTGGTGATTATTGCGACCATGGCCGTAAGACTGAGTGCTCGCTTGGGCCTGCCCACGTATTCTCTCGTGACCGGACTGGGCGTTGGCGGGCTTGCCGTGGCATTGGCAGGAAGGGAGGCGCTGTCCAACCTGATCGGCACCGTCATGATCCTTTTGGACAAGCCTTTCACGCTAGGCGATTTCATTGTCTTAGAGGACAGCCTACGCGGAACGGTTACGGAGGTCGGTCTTCGCAGCACGCGTATCCGTACCCGGGATGGGATTCTCGTTTCTATTCCCAATTCCACGGTAGCGAACATGAAGATAATAAATCAAAGCGCGCCTGCTTCCATCATGCGAGTTCACTTACCGATCGGAGTGGCGTATGCCTCGGATGTGAAAGAAATGGAACAGGCATTGCTTGCGGTTGCTTCACGGAACGAGTATGCCGTGGCCGATCCTCCTCCTGACGTAAGATTCCTGAGCTTTGGCGACTCAGCCCTGCAATTTGAATTGCTCGTGTGGATAAAGAGGCCTGAATACCGAGGACGTGCCATCAATCAACTCAACCGGGCAATCAATGAAGAGTTCCGACTGAAGGGCATAGAAGTGCCATTCCCGCAGCGGGAGGTTCTTATCCGGAAAGACGAATAGCCGCATCCATGGACCGGACAGCGCCACGATTTTGCACAAGAGAAAGACTCACGCCGGGGGATACGGAGGACATCCCTTTTCTCGTCACGACGTATGAGGATCTCACGATGTCCGAGTGTACGAGGAACGTGTACCTCTTGTTTTTTGAGTGTCTTTGTGCGTGAGTAGTGCGGTGCATTGGTGAAACGAGCGATCCGGATTCCCGGTTACAGGAAAGGAATGTGTCCATGCGAAATTCAGTACTGGTGACGGTGTTGATTCTGATGGTGGGCATGACCGGCGCTTTCGCTGCCGGCGACAAAAAGAACGAGAGCAAAGCGCCTTCCAAACTTAAAGCCGAAAGCGCTGTCGTCTCTGTGGATAAAGATATTCGCGCGAATGCAGAGACATTCCTGTCGGCCTTTAACAAGGGTGACGCCAAAGCAGTCGCAGCCCTGTGGACTCCCCAATGTGAGTATGTCGATGAAGGAGGGCGGGTCTTTCGCGGGCGGGATGTGATCGAGAAGGAATATGCCGCGTTCTTTGCCAAAAACCCTGGTGTCCGCATGGAGGTATCCATCTCGTCCATCAAGTCGATTGGCGACACGGTGGCCATAGAGGACGGCACCGCGGTGGTGAAAAGCGCACACAATCGAGTCCTTTCCATAAGCTACTACACCGCGGTCGACGTCAAGATGGGCGACAAGTGGCTGATGGCAAGCGTGCGGGAACATTCTGCAGCCTCCCATCCGGTTCATGCCAGTGTGAGTGATCTCAAGTGGCTCGTCGGAGACTGGACTGCCACAAAGGACTCAAAAACGGTGGAATTCTCGTTCAGATGGATTGCCAACAAGAAATTTCTGGAACTGGCGTATACGGCCCGGAACAAGGGTGCGGTGGCAAGGTCTGGAGTCCAGATCATCGGCAACGATCCATCCACAGGAGCGCTGGCTTCCTGGAGCTTCGATTCCCAGGGAGGCCGTGGTCACGGCACGTGGCAGGCGTTTCCCAATGGTTGGGTTATTGAATCGTCGGGGATGATGTCAGATGGAGCACGGACCGTTTCCACTGACATTGTGTCAAGAGACGGAGGAGACGGGTTGACCTGGCACGCGGTGAATCGACGGGTTGGGGGAATACGACTGCCCGATGCGGAAGCGATAGTTCTCAAACGAAAAGCCCCGTAAGCGGCGATGCTTCCGCACGCAAGACACGTTTTTGGGGAAAACCGCTATCTTCCGAAAGGAAGGCATGAACGACGAGGTGAACAATGAGCGGGTCTATTGGCATACTGATAGTTGCGGCACTGTTGGCCATGGCTCCTTTTGGGGATGCATACTGCCGCGGGTTTGGGGGATTCCGGGGCGGTGGCTTCGGTGGAGGCTTCGGAGGATTCCGATCCGGCGGTTTCGATGGCGGGAGCTTTGGGGGATTCCAGGACAGGAGCTTTGACCGCGGAGGATTTAGTGACGACCGGAGCTTTCAGGGCTTCCGAGATACGGACAGAGACAGATTTCACCGCGAAAGGCCCGAAGCCTATCACCCTCCCCAAGTCAGGAGGCCTGCCGATGTCGACAGGCGGGAACGCGACCGTCACGATGCCGATCGGATCCGGCCTTCGACACCTGTATCTCGCTCCCAACTGGACCGGTTTCTCAATCTGCCCACCGATGCGGGGACCGGGCACATTTCTTCCGCCCACGCGGGTAAGGGATTGGAGGGATCTCGCATAACCTCAGGGCTTGCCGACATTCCATGGGGTGCATCCGGCCGTGTGGCGTCCGGCACACGAATCCACTACATCCCGCCGTACGTGCGCAATGCACAGGCGTGGACAGTGAGGAATAATTTCTCTCATTACAATCTCTTCACCCCTGGCTGGTATGCGAGTCATCCTCGCGCGTGGAGAGCACGCGTCAGGGCGTCCTGGTGGGCAACTGCGGACTGGTTCACCGCAGCCGACTGGGTGGACTGCGACGCTTCGCCGGTGGACTACGATTACGGTGACACGATCACCTACCAGGACAACAACGTGTATGTGGAAGGCCAACCCGTGGGGTCTGAAACTCAGGTACTACGATCAGGCCAACACACTTGCCGCGTCGGGCGGTACCAAGCAAGACGATCAATCCCAATGGATGTCGTTGGGGGTTTTCACTTTGGCGCAGGGCAATCAGGCCGATCCCACGATGGTCTTCCAATTGGCTGTGAATCACCAGGGCATCATCCGAGGCAACTATTACAACACCATGACACAGACGACGCTTCCTGTGCACGGAGCAGTGGACAAGAAGACGCAACGTGTTGCCTGGACCATCGGCGACAACAAAAGCACGGTGTTCGATACGGGTTTGATCAACCTTACCAAAGACCAGGCACCCATACTCGTGCATTTGGGCAAGGATCGCACTCAGCAGTGGCTTATGGTTCGTGTGAAAGGCAAGGACAAGACGTAACGGAACTCGTGAATTTGCTCTTCGGTGACAAGGTGTGCGGAGTGCCTTCCGGAGATCAGGTCCTTTTTTGTCAGGAATAGGCGGGACTGACTCAAGGACCGGGCGAGTCTGCGTTGCCCTGGCGAACCCGGGATTCATTTCCGGTGTTCGCCACCCTTAACCGCGTCAAAAACCTTTGACATTACGTGGCAGAACGACTCGCATCTCCTTCGTTGATGCGTTCTTTGATTCGTTCTATGAAGCTTGCCTGGTGGTATTCAGGGTCCCTTATCCGGGTCACATCCGGTGGAACCTCGTTCGATTTCATGGAGACCAGAACCAATTCCTCTTCCTTGGCTATGGCTACAAACTTCCTGTGCTTGTCCTCTATGGTGCAAACCCAGTCCTTTTCGGACACTCTGATGGACGGCTTGATGCTTTTCTCGCTTGCAGCCTTCAATTCGGAGGTAACGACGGCAAGAGCCTCTTCAATCTTCATGCGTAATCCTCTCTGTTTTGTTGCGGCCGGAACAAAAAACCGATTATGCCGGTTCCTATGAAAATGCATTTTCGGGGGAAGGCCCATCCCCAAGAACTTCAAGCACTTGCCAGCTCCCGCTGGTCGCTGGACAGGGTGCCATTTTCATGGTTCGTTGTGACCCTTCAGGTCATGGGAGTTGCCAAAAGTCTTGTCTGTTTGACGCTTCTTTGCGAGCGACGCAGAGCCGTCGAATCATTGTTGGTGCGCCAATTGCCCGATGCGCTCTTTAAGTCGATCATTACCGAAAAACCGTTCCTTCCGGATAGTGGCTTGGTACTCGCTGAGCTTCGTCTCGAACTGGTCTAAAGCGCTGACAGCGTCCTTGATCGACGCGCGGTACATACCCAAACCCAGTTTTGCCAAGAAATGCGCGTTCAGGAATTGCTCGAATTCCAGGGCACGGGGAAAGGCCAGCACCGGTTTGTCAAGATACAGGGCTTCGCTGATCAGCGAATGTCCTGCATTGGATATGACGTATTGGCAACGTGCCATGTCTTCGGCAAAGCCTTCGAGCGATTTTTCCTTGAAGATGAGGTTCCTTCTCTGAGGCTGCTTTCCTATGCCGTATACCACGAACTCGCGGTCCCTTCCTTCAAGCAGAGGCAGCAAATCGTGGAAGGTGCTGTCAGCCAGATACAGCAAGCCAAAATCCCCGTCACTGGGTTCTTGCTTGAGCACCCCGGCTCTCACCACAGGAGGAAAGAGCTCCGTGGTCGTCGGATCAACCGGAGGAGGGGCATAAAAGGAAATAATCAAGTATCGGGTCGCGACGCTGTACAGGAGTTTGACTGTCCCGCATGTCATGATGCGATTCATGGTCTGCCCCTGGGGCGGATCGTACCGGCAGTGGGTGAGCACGTGCTGGTGGTCGAGACTCACGCAGGGGCGTCCCAGTTTGCGGGCTGCCAGGGGAGTGAAGAATTCGTAATCAGTAAGAATGAGGTGTGGGTCGAATGCGGTGATGATGTCTGCAATCCTCTGGATCACAGGGCCCTTGTGAGAGAAGACCTTTGCCGCGTTCAGCAGGGTAGCCCTCACATCCACACGGTTGTTGCGGCGTATGGTGGAGGCCATGGGAGCGTCCTCGACCCTGTATCCTTCTGCTTCCAACTCATGAACCACTCCCCCTCCGACAAAGAGGAATTCGTGCTGGGGCATCAATTGGGCCACGGCCAGAGAACGGCTCACGTGACCACGGGAATCCCCCATCACGCCGTACAAGATTCTTGCCATATACGCTGGGGTCCTTTCTCACCCAAAATTACCACGGGTTGCTCTGCCGGTAATCGTCCGGAACGACCCTTTGTTGAAGGTGGAAAATCACACCACAAGGCACGAAGAAGCCAAAGTCCCATTCCTTTTTGCTTTGTGTCCTCGTGCCTTCGTGGTTCATACCGATTCGCTTTCGACTATACAACCTGGCGCAAGCAGCAGGCTGGGGACCCCCTTCGGTACGGACGACGCAAGGCCGTCTTATCACTTCGCTCAGGAGATCCCCAGCCCTACGATCTTACGCGTGTGAACGCGAATCAATATCACTCCCTGTCCACAGCCGTGAACCGTGACCTCTGCCGCACCGCACGACCCGCTTTGCCCGGCCACGCGGCGCACTCTCATCCGTGCAAACACTTTACTCGAAAACACCCCATTAAGGGGAACAGTTTCGGCCGGACGGGGGACCGCGCGACACTAAAGAAGGATTACATGGACAACACGTGTGAAAACCAGTGTTCGGTTTTGGAGTATGACGTCTGTCTGGTACCTGAAACGGCCCCCGGTATGAAGCAAAGGAGTCCCCAGTGCTGCAGGCCGCACGGCACGTGAAGGAACCAAACGGTGAGTCCGTTGATTTTCGCGGAACCTCGCGCATGCCCATCTGTCTGAAGAGACGGAGAACCTTTGGCTAAGGAAGAGAGAGGAGACGAAAAATGAGCGCTCTCACAATCGTAATGTTAGCGGGAATTCTGGTAATATCGGTATGTAGCTTTGCTTACCTCATCACGGTCATGGTGGCGAACTGGAGACAAATCGAAAGCTCCGATGGCTCGCCGTTCCATGTGATGGACGAGGGCATTTCCTTTGGTCACGTGCAGCCTCATCACGAATGCTTTGAGACCTGCATGACCCACTCTGCGTGGGACGTCGATCAGGTGCCTTCTTGCACACGCGAGTGTAAGTCGGATGGTCCAATGAAGAAGGCTGAGGTGCCCATGACTCTGTCCGGTGCGTAAGAGATCGGGGTTGCGACGCAAAAGTCACACCCCGTGAGTGTCCCGCTGCGGGCATAATTTCACCGTAGCAGGCATAGTGCGAACATGATACATGCAGGTTACGAGGCAGACCATTACTACAGACATTAATGAGCAAAGGTTTCCAAAGCCTGCCTCGTTCCGCCAGGATGGTAAGCGAAGAGCTACCGTCAATCCCCGGGGATTTTTGTCCCGTTGACCCCATTCGTCGCACCAGCATTTCCCGACAATCCATCCTCTCGTGAGCGCCTATTTGCAATGCCCTCTCCCATAGGCAAGCAATTGAAGATGAATTTTCACCATTCTTGCTGAAGAATCGCTAAAAATCGCCAAATTGGCTTTCGCATCGTCAGGATCCCAGCCCGGAGGAGGCCTGCGATGGCTTTCCTCTTCTTCAATGCACGACTGAGCGAGGGGCTTGAGGGATTCGGTTCTGAGCTTCAGCTCACGAGCTTTGGTTAAAAGCTTTTTCGTGCACTCTTCGTACCGTTTCTCTCTCTCCTGTGGCGGCAGATTTTCCCGGGCTATGCTCCATACCTGGTAAATGAAGTCCCCTGCCTCATCCCTCCACGTATCCAGCATGGAGTCCCATTCCTTGACAGAGAGTTCCCTGGAACAGTCCAAACCAAGAACAGCATGTACAGGCGCGCACCAGAGAAGCACGGTGACGAGGAGAACCTGTTTCTTCATCGGTCAATTCTTTCGGAGAGGTAAGGCAACATTCCAGGGCCTCGACCACACCCTATTCTGGGTCATCAGAGCATGAGGCAAGGCCCGGGCCCTGCATCATCAATGACCCTGTTGTTGTTTTTGCAGCATTTTCCGTTTGTTCTCTTCCTCTTGCTGCTGCCGATGGATCTGCTGCTTGCGCAGTTGATCGCCCTGTTGTTGATGACGAAGACGGTCTGCCTGCTCTTTCTGATGACGCAGTTGCTCCGATTGTTGCTGCTTGCGAAGCTGGTTTGCCTGTTCCTGCTGATGGCGCAAGCGCTCGGTGTGCTCTTGCTGCTTGCGTAACTGCTCTTTTTGTTGTTGCTGAAGATGGAGACGGTCTGCCTGCTCTTTCTGATGACGTAGTTGCTCTGATTGTTGCTGTTTGCGAAGCTTCTCCGCTTGGTCCTGCTGATGGCGCAGGCGCTCGGTGTGCTCTTGCTGCTTGCGCAACTGCTCTTTTTGTTGTTGCTGAAGATGGAGACGGTCTGCCTGCTCCTTCTGGTGACGCAGTTGCTCCGATTGTTGCTGATTTTGCTGCTGCTCGAACTTTTGCCGTTCAGGCTGTTGCGGCAAGGTTTGCACCTTGTGCTTGGGCAATCCCTGGTTCAGGACCTTTGGTTCTGTCTGCTTGCGGAGTTCCTCCTGGTGGCCCAAGCGTTCCGTGTGCCCTTGCTGCTTGCGTAACTGCTCTGTCTGTTGCTGCTGAAGACGAAGATGGTCAGCCTGCTCTTTCTGATGGCGCAGTTGCTCCTTCTGCTGCTGCGGGAGCTTTTCCGGCTCAAGCTGCTGCGGCAAGGTTTGCACCTTGTGCTTGGGCAATCCCTGGTTCAGGACCTTTGGTTCTGTCTGCTTGCGGAGTTCCTCCTGGTGGCCCAAGCGTTCCGTGTGCCCTTGCTGCTTGCGTAACTGCTCCGTCTGTTGCTGCTGAAGTCGAAGACGGTCAGCCTGCTCTTTCTGATGGCGCAGTTGCTCCTTCTGCTGCTGCGGGAGCTTTTCCGGCTCAAGCTGCTGCGGCAAGGTTTGTACCTTGTGCTTGGGCAATCCCTGGTTCAGGACCTTTGGTTCCGTCTGCTTGCGGAGTTCTTGCGGGCCGTGCGCCGCGGGCTCAGCTTTGCGTCTCCTTTCCAATTCCTGAGGTACCAGGTCCGCATGATGCTTTCGCTGCTCTTCTAAAGTCTTTTGCAAGGTAGTTCGTTTGTGCTTATCCTGCTCGAGCGAGAGTTGGGTTTCCAAGAGCTGACGTTGGCCGAGGGCATTTAAGGCCGCGGCAGGACCGGTCGCGCGGCCGACGGGTTTGGTCAGGGCGTTGAGCTGGCCGAGCAGTTCACTGCGCTTTCTCGGATTCTTTTCTTTGGCAGCTTGGGCAGAAATGGTGTCTATCTTCTGCCAGGAATGTTCCGCGGCCACCCGTGCTTCCACTGACTGCTGAAGCTTTACCACCTGTTTTTCCAGGTCTTGACGCTTCTGCCGATTGGGATACTTCGCAAGACCCTGTTGGAGCGAGGTCAGTTTGGCCGGGCTGAGAAGCACAGCGGTGTGCGGCACTTCTGTTTTGACCATTTTCCCCAGCTGCGCCTGGAGGTTCTGCACTTGCTTGGGGTTACGCTCTTTCGCAAGCCGCTTCATCAATTGCTTGAGCTGCGGTTGTTGCTTGGGAATGGGGACTTTCCCTTGGGCCACCTCTTTGTTGATCCTCGTAAGTTCCTGGCGCAAAGCCATGCGTTGCCGCGGGTCCCTCTCACGGGCAATCCGGGCACGCAAATCCACCAGTTCCTTACCGGTGACGTTGGCCAATTGGGTTTGCACGTTCAGTTCCGTGTTTACTCGGTGGCGGAAGTCTCGGACTACCGTGAGATTCCTGGGAGAATTGAAAGAATGTGAGATCGCCTGGAAGAGATTCCTGCCCGCGGGCAACCTTTGGCCGAACTTCTGTTGTTCCTTGTCCAGAGCGGCTACTCTTCGGTCCAGACGGTTAAGGCGCATTGCCGCCCAATGCGATCGCACATTCAGGTCGGCCAGCTTGCGCTGCGCTTCGAAAAGTAGATGCGTATTGCCCGAAAGTTGAGCCAGATAGGCCATGTGACGGAATTGTCTCCTGCGCAGTCTCACATCAGCGAGATAGTACCGATCGCAGTAGATGATGTGGTCGAGGATCACGTGCCTGCAATAGATCCTGATAAGCGTGGGATCGAACCTCCATCCGACGAACACGTCTACGGGTATGATCCATCTGCCAATTCCCGGCAATATGACCACACAGCCGACGCCCGGTCGGGGAGGCAACACGGTGATCTCGTCGTAGGGGTACACCTCGTATGAGGACCAGTCTTCATAGTCGTAGGGCTGAAAGGGCGGTGAAGTCGAAGACGGAAGACGCGGTGCAGGAGAGGGAGGGCACAGAAAGGCCGTGGAGATGGAACCGGGTATGGTGGTCCCCTGCACAAGTTTCGCGAGATCGTCGGGAGTCAAGGTAGCGACGTCCAGACTTGGCTGTGCCTGGTCGACATACACGTTCTGACACGCGGAGACGACCGTTTGGGAAGGTGTTTCCCGCGTAGAACTTTGGACTTTCACGTTTCCCGAGATGACCGTCACGACGGTGGTCATTGTTTCGTGAACTTCCACGATGAAATCGGTCGGCTCACTATAATCCACCGGTTCAATGGACGCGGAAGGGGTCGTCACCCTGTACGGCGCGGGCATCTGACCGCCGGGTTGGCTCGTGACCCGCAACATGCCTTCGGTCATCTCCAGGGAATCCACCGGACCTCTCTCGGTCTGACTCGAAGCCAGGAAGACGGAGGTGAGCTCCCCCAAGGAGTTGAGTATCCCTGTATTCCACCGGACAAAAAGCTTGCTGGCTTCGCCGGTGCTCACCATGTTCCAGGCATTCACGATACTCCCTGAGGACAGGATTACCGGTTCCTGGTCTTGGTCCACGGCCATGGTGGCATCTCCTTGCACCGCCTCGACTTTGCCTTGAGGCGCTGACGTGGCCTGGGCGTATAACCCGCGAGGTGCTAACGAGCAGGTTCCCGAAAGAGCCAAGAAAATAGCGAGAATCCTGTACCAGGACTTTGTCTTCATTGCTTAGTCTCCCATTGAATGCGTTTACCCACGCTAATTTAAACCGGTTCCATTCTGAATGCAAACAACGGAACCCTCCACATGCGGCAGCCCGTGCCGGTAACAAATGCGCCGGGGGCTCGCGTCAAGGGCACAGGGACCCGGCCGAGATCGCCCTTGGACAGCATGCCTCATTCCGAATAATCGTTCAGCGCGGTGTGTGTTGAACCAAGAAAATCCAACCACAAAGCCGCCAAGAAACCAAGAAGTCCAAAAGACGTTTTCATCATTCTTTGAGCCCTTGTGCTTTGTGGTTCATGTCTTGTCTCTCGCGGTGAACGCTTCGCATTCCGGTTCGCGTACACACATACTAGACGGATGTCATCCCTCCTTTGTTAGAACGACCTGCCATAACTCTCTGAACCTGCGGCCCCTGACCTCAGACTTCGCCCTACAGGGAAGCACCACCAGAACCTCATGGAGCTCCCCATTTCCTGCCTGCCCTTCGTATTTTTCATGATCGCTCAGTTCTTTGGAAACACACGGGAGTGATTCATGCGCACGGCAAAAAATTGTGACCGAACGGCTCTTGCCTTTGACGCGCGTACGCGGATTTCGTGCATGAAAATGCGACAGCGCAGCATTGTCGCCACGCATTGGATTTGGTGACAGTCCCTGAAGCTTCTTGGGGCACATTCGCGATTAGCCTTGTCTGGGAGTGGGAGAGAAATGCGCGGCACGAAACTTCTTGACTTGGTTGTATCTGTTTCTATAATAGAAACTGAACCTTTTTTTGTTTGCCCTTTTCTTATTTTGGGGTCTTTTGCCGAATGAAGCAAGGAGTATGGTTAGATTTTCAGGGAGACTCTGATGCTTTATACAAATGCCCAGGCGTGGTTGGAAGCTCATGAACTTATTGAGTGTAAGCCGCTGAAGGGCCGATGGACTCGAAGGACTTGCCTGGAGATTGCCAGGAGAGTTCGGCGGGCTCCAAGAAATGCCAAGTCCCAGATTAATGCCGCAGCGTCCAGAAATTTGCCCTGTGCTAATTGTCCGATCCTTGCGGCACTGGAAAAATAGCGGGTAGCTTGTTTTTTGTGGCAACGCTATTGAAACCATGGAGAAGTACGACCGTTTGTCTTGCTCCTGTAACGGCGAGGGTACGCTCACGCGCGGAGTGTGTCAATCAACCTGGCACACGGAGCGGTCCAGATACCGGTGTGCGCCTATTCAGGTAGTACTGGCAAGCAGGCACCATGCCTCCAAAGCGCAGTCAGGATGGTCTCGTACCGCTCGGGCAGTGGAGAGCAAGACAGCGGCTTCCGCCCGGCAATTCGTACCGATTCGCTTTCGACTATACAACTTGGCGCAAGCAGCAGGCTGGGGACCCCCTTCGCTTCGGACGACCCAAGGCCGTCTTATCACTTCGCTCAGGAGATCCCCAGCGCTACGATCTTACGCGTGTGAACGCGAATCAATATCAGTTCACTGCCCCTCACAGGAGGTCACCCCGCCGGCCTCCTGTCCCCTGGACGAGTCACTCCACCCACGCGTGGGCATCTCGTAACCTTTTGGTCGATTCGCTATGGAGCGCTCGCGCGAAAAAGGACTGTTTCCCTTGCGCTTCAGGATATGCGGTAATTGCCGTAAGGTGCCTCAGGAATCAGCCCCTTCCAGAAGTTCCCTGATAGCTCTCAACAGTTCGGCTTTCTCGATCGGTTTGGCGAATACTCGTTGCGCGCCGAATCGTTTGGCAATTGCCAGATAGCTGTAAGGACCGAGACGGGCTCCCCCGGAAATGGCGATGATTCTCGCATCAGGAAATTCCTTGCGAAGCTCCACAATGGCTTCCCATCCGTCTTTTTCCGGCATGATGATGTCCGTGACGATAATGTCCGTCGGCTTTTCCCGATACATCCTCATCCCAATCTCTCCATCCGGGGCGACCACAGCCTCATGCCCGGCATGTTCCATCATTTGCCTCAACATTTCTCGCACCTGATCGTCATCATCTATTACAAGAATACGAGCCATGGTGGGATCTCCTTGTTGCGGGCGAGCGCAGTTCCTGCCTGTTTCCCCGTGGGCATCTTCCGTTCAGATGAATCTCACGCGGCGCTGTCTTGGTTGCAAAGGTGTGTGCGTACCTCACAGTTTTGCCGCGTACTGGCCATCTCGGTCAAGCCATTTCTCGCAGAGAGTGTGTCAGGTCAAACCATTTCGTCGCGATTCGGCTCAGATGGTGATACTGGTGTCAAACGTCTTGTCCGTGCGATTCTTCTTGGGTGTCGGCAGGTCCCGCTTTCCTATAATGAGCCCCATGGCGATTCGCTGCAACCTTGGGGAACGGCTCCAGGTGGGCCACACCGCTCAGCTTGCCGCGGATGATGGGCTTTTGGCACGCGGGATAGTGAAGCGCCGGTTGGTATGACCCACCACACGGTAAAGCTCGGTTCGGTCCTCAGTATGCCGCGATTTTCAAGGCGCTTCACTATAGGACCGACGCAAAGCTGTCGAATGTTCGTTCAGGGGCCCCCTGCAACCTTTCACAAGGGCGAGCCATTCGGTGAGAACTTTCGCCCACGCGATAATCTCAATGAGACCCTGGATCCGTCATCTGGGCCATTCGGTTCAGAAAAATGTCAGGCGGCGCGGCGCCCACTACTCGCAGATCGGTCCGTTCGTTACCATGTGTATCAAGAAACACGACCGTGGGCACTCCCTTCACCTTGAACTTATCAAGAAGGTGAGCGGTTGTTTCGTCAGCGGTTTGCGTCAAATCGACCTTGACCATAACGAAATTCTCTTGCGCTTCTTTCACGACCTTAGGATTCTTGAAAGTCACCTTTGCCAAGTGTTGGCAGGGGACACACCATGCCGCGGAAAAATCCATGATGACCGGCTTTTCCGCCTGTCTCGCCTGGGCCAACACCGCCTGCGAGTAAGGCTTCCACGCAAGGACGGCCGGAGTTTGTGTCCAGGTACCGATCAAAAAGGCTGCCCAGGCCAAGCCTGTCAGTCCTACCGCGGTGCGGAGCACCTTGAATCCTTTGAACCCGCGCTCGGTGCTTTCGATCCAGCCCAGATGCAAGCCTGCGGCCGCCAGGATCGCGGCAAGGAGAAACACGTCCGCTGCAGGTGAAAACAAGGGACGCACAAAGTACGCGGCCATCCCAACCAGAACCCAGCCCATGAGTTTTCGCACCCAAAGCATCCACTCTCCGGAACCGGGTAGATGCTCAAGACTGCCGGAAACAACCGCCAACACAAACAGCGGCAAGCCCAGTCCCAGACTCAGCGTGAAAAAGATCAAAAAACCCAGCCACGGACTCCCCATGCCTGCAACCCACGTGAGCAATCCCAAGACAAAGGGGCCCAAACACGGCGCGGCCACCACTCCAAGCGTCAGTCCCATGAACAGACTACCGAAATACCCTGTGTAAGACGTGGCAGCCAGTTGGGTCACACGTGTAGGAAGTCTGAGTTCCCAGAATCCGAACAGGCTGGCAGCGAGAACCAGCAACACCACCGCGACCAGCACCAGGGTCACTGGATGTTGGAGCACCGACCCCATGAGGCTGCCGGTCAGCGCAGCCATCACTCCGAGGATGGAGTTGGTCAAAGACAACCCGCACCAATACAGCAACCCGTGAGTGGCCAATGTGCCGCGGCTCTGTCCTTTCCGACTGCCGAAATACGAAACCGTAATCGGAATGAGGGGGTACACGCAGGGAGTGAGATTTAATGCCAGTCCTCCTGCAAAAACGCCCAAGAGCGTCCAGATCATCGGCCACCCAAGAGGAGGTCGAGCCCCATTCGACCCTTTATCGGCCGGGAAACGATGGGAAGCGCTTTTTGCCACAGGAAGGCGTTCATCCTGCCAGTCAGAAAAGCCTTTGGGGTCTCGATGGACATTCGTGTACCCCAATTCCGAAGCGATGCGCGCTCCCAAGGCGCTGCGGCTGCACGCAAGGTCTGCGCAGTAAAACACGACAAAACGACTCTTGTCCTGACCGAGAACGCTCTTCAGCTCCCTTTTTTCTCCCCATCGCGACCAGGCGGTCTCTGCCATGGGAAGACTGATCGCGCCCGGGATGTGGCCTGCTCGGAATTCCTCCTTGCCCCGCGTGTCAATCAACAGCATCTTTCTCGGGGCTTCTTCGCGAAGCTGCCGGATTTCGTCTGTGTGGATCAGCTGGTACTTGCCCTGCTTGGCATCTCTCACCGCTTGGTCCCACGTAGCTTCTGTGGGCGTCACTGCGCGATCTGCCCACCAGAATGCTCCGATCGCGCACAATGCAACCACAAGGACCAAGAGCAGCTTTTGTGTGAAAGTCATGGACCGGCCCGCCTTTTCGTCCCCAGACTTCTTATGCTTTCAGGCCAGCAACCTGTCACGGGTCAGGCCGTGACGCACCTATAGGTAATGTAGTCCTTGTGATGCGTTTCAGGCAAGAGTCGCGGTCTTTGCGTCTATTTGCTTCCATTGGTGGGTCGCCACTTTGAAGGGGCCAGCCAAACCTGTAATCTCGGGCTCCGCAGGGCTCGCGCATCGGGAGCACAGGTGCAGTGTTCTTCCTGAAGGGCGGTTTTACTGCCGTTGAATGATCACATCCATTTCCCATACCCAGACATGAAATGAGGCCTGATCCACGTCGATGTGATATTCGATCTCACCATTCTGCACATCCGCGTGAAAAGCGTTGCAATCCAGGAGATGATCGAGGACGGCCCTTACCTCGGAAAAGGCGAGGTCCTCTTCAAAGAAAATCTTAAACATCTGATTCGCGTGAAGGATGGGCATTGATTCCATGACACACTCCATGATTCCTCAAGAATAGAAAAATACAAGCCTGGAGTCAAATCCGACGCGCGCGAGTGGACAATCCAGCCAACCGTCTTTCTCCGTTCAGGCATGTCTGGCCCCCAGGGGCCGGATTGACGTGGTATTCAGCCCAACCAAGGTTTCATGCCCCCGAGACGGCTTCGAAGAGTAAGCACCAGCTCTGGAAGCCGTTTTATGAGACGGAACGCCTCATAGACTGCAAGTAAAGCCCTTTTCATCAGGGGATAGTTCTTGACAGACCTTGCGACCCTCCTGTATAAACGGCCCGGGGGATTATGTGTACCCTTTTTTCTGATTTGATGGTATTGGTGAAAGGAGTAATGACATGACAAAAGCGGACCTGGTAACCCGGATCGCCGAAGAAGCGGGAATCTCCAAGAAGGCCGCAGGCCTAGCCTTGGATTCGATGGTGGCGGCGATACACGAAGTTCTTAAGGGTAATGAGAAGATTCGAGTGACCGATCTGGGAAGCTTCAGCGTGGTCGAAAGACAAGAGCGCCAGGGAGTGAACCCTCGCACTGGCAAGCCGATCACGATTCCGGCTACAAAGGCCCCGAAGTTCAGCCCGGCCAAGGCCCTGAAGGACGCGGTGAAGAAATAAGTCCGTACCCGGCACGGGGCTCCCTCAAGCCCCTGGCAGTGGTCACTTCGCTCACGAATGAGACCGGATGTCCCGGCCAAGAAAACCGGCTTGGCACATAGGTGCTATTCCAGGGCGGGTTTTCATGCTCGTATAGCCGGCAGGTACGTGGAGCCGCCCCGCACAAGGCAATTCTTCATAGCCCCAGGAAGACGAACCGGGGGCACTGTGCGAGATGTGACATATTGCACGGCCGTTCGTGAATAAGGCGATCATGAGATTTTTTGTGGTGATTTTGGCTTTGCTAGCTGCGCTTACCGGCTGCGCTTCTCTCCTGGAGGGCAAATTCGTCACCAAGGACGGAAAAGAAAGTCCGTTCAAGCAGAAGCCGGATCGATACGAAATCCCGACCGATCCCACGGCCCGATATTAGCGGTTCGCTCGGAGGCCGGCAGCAATCGGAGCGAAGAGGCGCTTATAGCGCCTCTTCGTCGTTCACCTTTTCCTCCATTGCGGAGTCTCCGTTGCGCCAAGACGGCACGGGGTTGAGAGGTTACACACCTTGCCGGAGTCTATATTACGTGACAGGACCTTGGAACGCGGGGGCTTACGCCTGGCCCACGACGGAAGTATTTGGCCGAGGACCGCTGTTTTCCAGCTTAATTTCTTCGATGATCGAAGCAATTTCAGCGTGCAGGATTTCCAGTTGCCAATTAAAGTAGATGTCCTCTCCAAAGTCCCGGAGTAGCTGCTTCTGAGCGTTTATGAAGTCCTTGGGCGACACGGCTCCCGAAAAAACGTGGATAGGATTAATAAGGGTAGCTATGACTTCCTCTTGATGATCAGGGGTTTTGTCGAGTTTGTCGCTTTTTTGGCTCATGCTGCCTTCCTTTATTTTTTTCATACCCCACCTCCATGCAACGCCGATGCCAATTCTGCATGGCGTGAGAAATACCCTCAATTTCAGCAGCTTACCTTGCAAGTCCGACTACCCCCCATCAACAAGAACAGTCCAGCATCGGACACGTCTGCGGGGCCTGTTCACGCGTGAGGCCCCTTCCCCACTGTGCGACCTGACATAGACCGGTTTACGCCATGCAGGTCATTTTCCGCGCGGTTGCGCTGAGCCAAGAGAAATTTGACGACTCTTTTTTTCTTTCTTATAATGACCCCAAGGATGCGTGAAAGTTCAAAAAAAATGGTGTCCCTCTTCAGAGGGCAGGAGGATGCTCGATGTTACCGGGTCCTGGAGAATTAGTGCTGATTCTTGTTATCGTAGTGGTGGTCTTCGGAGCCAAGAGGATTCCGGAAATCATGGAAGGGGTAGGCAAGGGAATCAAGGATTTCAAGCGAGCCGTGGATGACGAAGCCCCAGACACGGGGACCACGCAAGCGTCTGAAAACAAGACCTCACCCAAATAGCTTCTTTCCTTCTCGCTGCCCGCAAAGAGCGCGCATGACGTCCTCATGAAAAAAATGCATGTCCAGGATTCTCCTCCCGAGGGTCGCACTCCCGTGTTTCTCTTTTTCGGAGACGAGTTCCTTGTCAAGGAACGTGTGCAAGACCTGGTAAAGGAGATCCTGGACCCTCGTCTTCGCGACACCAACCTTATGGTGATCGACGGAAACAATCTGGACATTTCCCTGGTTACTTCACATCTCTTTACGCCATCGCTTTTCGGAGGGAACCGGGTGGTCCTGGTCGATCAAACGACTCTGTTCATGAGCAGAGCCGATCGCGGCAAGATAGCAGCCAAGGTGGTCGACGCGTGGCAGTCCGGAGATCGAAAGGCAGCTTTCAAGAGTTTCGGTCAATTGTTAGCCCTCGCAGGTGTTGACCTCGCGGACCTGGAACGGGGTCCTGACAGTGTGATGGAAGCGATCGAGGATTCTGTTCCCGCAGGCACAAGGGATGTAGTGGCGCGGGTGAGCAGGGAATATCTCACTGAAGACAGGAAACCCGCGCGCAGAAGTGACGAAACCGTGCTGGAGGAATTGCTTTCGTCCTCGTTTCCCCAGGGCGCGACCCTTGTGTTTACTGCACCGGATGTGGACAGGCGAAAGAAGATCTTTAAGGCCGTCGAAAAAAGAGGCAATGTCATCGAGTGCTCCGCGCGCGAGCAGAAGTATAGCGCATCCCTGGAACGATCTTTCTTCGAGGAGCGAGTCCGTACCGCCCTTACCCGCGTGGGCAAAGCCATTTCACCCGCGGCTTTGGACCGGATGTATGCCCGCTCCGGAAAGGAGCTGAGGAGACTTCATTCGGAACTTGACAAGCTTATCGGTTACATGGGGGCCAGGTCCGAAATCAGCGTGGAGGATGTGGAATCCGTGTTCTCGGATTTTCACGAAGCTTCTCTGTTTGACCTGAACAACGCGATCCGGACGGGCGACCTCGCCAAATGCCTGCCCGCGCTTCACGAAAATTTGAGAATGGTCGACCATCCGCTTCAGACCCTCGGGATCATTGCAGGGGAAATACGCAGACTCATGATGGCGCGAGAAACTGCTCTTCTCGGTTTTTCGCGCGTCCTGGAAGCCGGGCATGAGTGCCGGCGCGTTTATGCCTGTCTTGAAACACGCGCGGGAGCAACATCCCGAGTTGATGAAAAAAGACAAGTTTCACCTCCTCTCCATGAACGATTATGCGCTGTACTATGCGTTGAGAGATGCCCAGAAATTTACCATGGACAAGCTCTCCCGCGTCATGGAACAGATTCTGCAAGCAGATATCATGATGAAATCCACTCGACTCGCGTCGCGCGCTCCTGAGGCTATTCTGGAAGAGGTAGTTTTTGCCATGTGCCGAGCGGAACAGTCTTCCCCAAAGGCTTTGCCGAAGGGGAGGCGCAAGGGCAATCCCTCGCTAAAGCTCACGTGATGAATGCCGCAGTTTCACGCGCGTGAAGAGCTTCATGCGTCCCGGCGTTGCGGGCAATGAAACGGGACCTCACGACACTCAAGAAGAATCACACCGGCAAAGTTCCTGACAGCCAGTCCAATCGTGCCACGCGGCACGCCTGAATCTTCCTTTTCGGAAACGCATCTCACATACCAGGAAAAGGCGAGCGAGAGCAGAGGCCAAGCCTTTGCACTGCTTGCTCACACAAGGAGGGAGGAAATGATGAGATTATTCCAGGCTGCGCTCGGGTTGTTCGTGCTCGCCCTCCCCATGCTCGCCCTCGCGCAGAGCCGAATGGGAACAGTGGAATACAAAGACAAAGACACCGTGCTCCAAGGGTACTTCGCGGTGCCCAAGGATGTGGGAACCACCACCCCCGGGGTGCTCGTGATCCCGGATTGGATGGGAGTCAGCGCCCACTACCTCCGCATCGCGGACCGACTTGCTGCCATGGGCTACGTGGCCCTGGTCGCAGACATGTACGGCAAGGGCGTGAGACCCAAGAACGGTGAGGAAGCAGCAGCACTCGCGGCAAAATACAAGGCCGACCGAAAGCTCATGCGCGAACGCGGACAGGCAGCGCTTGACGAGTTGAAGAAAGATCCCCATGTGGATCCTGGCCGCGTGGCAGCCATAGGGTACTGTTTTGGCGGAACCGGAGTTTTGGAACTGGCGCGGAGCGGCGCTCCCCTTGCGGGCGTGGTAAGCTTTCACGGCGGCCTGGCAACGCCAAATCCTGCGGACGCACGGAACATCGAGGGCAGCGTGCTTGTGCTTCACGGTGCGGACGATCCTTTTGTGCCTCCCACGGAAGTTGCTGCGTTCCAAGAGGAAATGCGAAAAGCGAAAAAGGATTGGCAGATGCACATCTATGGGAATGCGGTTCACGCGTTCACCGTGCCTTCGGCAGGGAATGACCCTTCCAAAGGGGTTGCATACAATGCCAAGGCAGATACACGGTCCTGGGAAGCCATGAAAATGTTCTTCAACGAGATCTTTCAGGCTGGGAAATGATGAGGAGTACACTATGGACCCGCACATACTCGGAATTCACCACGTCACTGCAATTGCAGGAGATCCGCAGCGCAACCTCGAGTTCTACACGCAAGTCCTGGGGCTGCGGTTGGTAAAGCTCACCGTAAATTTCGATGACCCCGGCACGTATCACTTCTATTTCGGTGACGAGAGGGGACGTCCGGGAACCATTATGACTTTTTTCCCCTGGCCTGACGGAGCCGTCGGACGGCGAGGCTCCGGCCAGGCGGATTCGGTGTCATTTTCCCTCGCGGAGCCATCCCTGGGATTCTGGATGAAACGCCTGGGGAGCCTGAATATCAGGTTTGAAGGGCCGGTTCGACGCTTCGACGAGGAGGTACTCGATCCTCGCGGATCCTGACGGGTTGCCCATCGAACTGGTAGCAGTGCCAGGCACAGGTGGTACAGTCCGTGAAAGCACGCGGACCATCCCTTCCGCACATGCGATACGGGGTTTCCACGGGGTGACCCTCGTGGAATCGCATGGAAGGGAAACCGACTCCTTCCTCAGGGAGACCCTTGGTTTCAGTCTCGTCGGCCAGGAAGGGCCTCGCACAAGATATGGTGCGGTGAAGGCGACGCACGGTGCGTGCGTGGACGTCCTTGCGTGCGCTGAAGCAGAACCGGGATTG
Source organism: uncultured delta proteobacterium (assembly GCA_963760985.1). GTDB lineage: Bacteria > Desulfobacterota > Desulfomonilia > Desulfomonilales > Desulfomonilaceae > JACRDG01. Next base: position 664,435 of record CAVXFM010000015.1, read on the forward strand.
GTGGCGGTGGGGACGATTCATCACGTGGCATGGCGCACGCCCGATGCAGGAGAACAATTGCACTGGAAACAGCGACTCCGCACGGCCGGAGCGCAGGTTACCTCGGCGATCGATCGAAGGTACTTCACTTCAATCTACTTTCGAGAGCCTGGGGGAGTGTTGTGCGAGATCGCAACCGACCCGCCCGGCTTTGCGAGGGATGAGGAGCCGGGAGCGCTGGGGACTCGCCTCATGTTGCCCCCGTGGTTGGAAGATCAGCGAAAGGCAATTGAACGGAAACTGCCGCATGTGATGCTTCCCGGAACCCGACAGGCAGCGTGAGCATGGTTCGAGCGCACACGTGGCTTGGCTGGTCGGCACAAGGACTCATATACGGAGATTTGAAGGTCCTGGGTCTCTCGGCACAAAGGAAAGATTGCTTCGAGACGTCATTCGTCGGAAGCTGCACACATCCGTGGAGAGAATTCCACGCGTAAATCTCTGAGGAGGAGCTAAGAACATGAAGGTTCTCATTGTGTATTACAGGTACATTCGGAAATGTGTTCAAAATGGCCCAGCTCGTGGCCGAAGGCGTGAGACAGGTTGAGGGAGCCGAGCCGGTGATCCGCACGGTCCCGGAACTGATTCCTTCAGATGTGATCGATTCTCGTGAAGACATGAAAGCCGGCCGGACAGCGCAGACCGACGTGCCCATGGTGACGCTCGACGATTTCAGAGAAGCGGGAGCAATTGCTTTTGGCACTCCGACAAGGTTCGGCAATGTGTCTGCTCAGTTGAAGAACCAAATTGATCGACTTTCTTCGCTGTGGGGAGCTGGGGAACTGGAAGGCAAACCTGCGGGCGTGTTTGTCTCCACCGGGAGCCTTCATGGAGGGCAAGAAACGACGATCTTCACCTTGATGGCGCCCCTGTTGCACCTCGGGATGATTGCCGTGGGCGTGCCGTATTCGGTGTCAGAGCTGTTTACCACCAAAGGGGGAGGCTCTCCGTACGGTCCGGGGCATGTGGCTGGCGGTGACAATACGCGAGATGTCGATCCTGAGGAAGCGGCGATTTGCCGCGCTCTGGGCAAGCGACTGGCTGAGATAGGGAAGCGGCTGCGGGGAGAATAGGCGACGGTTGCGTGCTTCCGGTTTCTCCCGGCCCCGTCTCTTTTATGAGGAAGGCACAGGGCAAAGGCACTAAGCCCACCACACAAGGTAGCGCGCTCCGGCAGAAATAACGTGGCGAATTCCCGCGGCGCGCTCCGGGCAACGCCATTGTTCCCCTCTGAAGGCCGGAACGTGAGGGGTCCGGGACTGGGAGGTGTTTCCTGCCTGAAATTGCCGGACGTATAACGTCCGGCACACACAACTGAGCGCCTCAATTCGTCATTGAACTTCTCGCATGAAGCGCTCAGGACGTGCTTTCGCGTAGGTTCCTGTGGAGCCGTGCCCTGTACAGACTGTTCCAAGAGTGCGCGGTTCTCAAAAATCCTCCCGCGGCCGCAGGGAAGGACGTGCTAAATTCTCATGGCCCTGATATGCTGGGCGCACGTCTCACGGATGTCTCATCGTGTGGCAGCGCAAGAGAGAACCTCTTTCATTTCAACAAAATGTCGAAATTATTCCGGATCATCAATCACGTGGAAGAGTGGACCCTGGTCCTGATTATCCTGGGCCTTGCAGTGGTTTCGTTCGTCCAAGTCCTGTGTCGGTACCTGCTGGGTTTCAGTTTCACCTGGATGGAAGAACTCGGTCGATCCCTGGCTGTGTTCATCGCGTTCCTGGGGGCCTCGATCGGCGTGAGGCAGGGGAGCCATTTCTCCATGGTTTCTCGTGTACGAAAAAGTATCCAACGATCGTTTCCGCCATGGGCTCCAGGTGGTGGTTCACGCGCTCTCCGCCGCGGTATTTCTGGTGGTCGCGTGGTATGGCTGGGAACAGGTCATGAAACTGCGAGGGTTTGGGGTGCTGACGTCCGCGATGCGCGTACCCAAATACTGGGCGTATGTGCCGATCCCGTGTTTCTCAATGATTATGGGAGTCCGATCGATTGCTCGCGTGGGAAGGCACGCGTCAGCGGTGGTGCGAGGGGAAATTTTTACCATGGGCGGCCGGAAGCCATGATCGTTACCATTATTGTGTGTTTTTGCGTGCTTCTTGTCATCGGAGTTCCGATAGCGGCAATGATGCTCATCTGCACGGCAGTGAGCCTGGCCGCGTTCACGTCTACCTCGCTCATGGTACTTCCGCAGCAGCTCTTCAACGCGTTGGACAATTCCCTCTTGCTTTGCATCCCTTTCTTCATACTCGCAGGCAGCATCATGACCGAAGGCGCAATGGCCCGGAGGCTGATTGCGGTGATCAACGCGTTTGTCGGGAGTTACCCTGGCGGGCTTGCGGTTGCCACCACAGTCGCATGCCTCTTTTTTGCGTGCCTCTCCGGTTCGAGTCCGGCTACGGTAATCGCCATCGGCTCGGTAATGATCCCTGCCTTGATCAAGAGCGGATACCACGAGCGCTTTGCCATAGGACTGACCACGTCCGCGGGATCTCTCGGGGTGGTGATCCCCCCTTCGATACCGATGATCCTGTATTGCATGGTCATGAACGTATCAGTAGCCAAGCTGTTCATGGCCGGGATAGGGCCAGGTTTTCTCATTGCCACCGCGTTTATCGGATACACGGTGGTCATGGCGTACAAAAACCAATGGGGCGTGCTGCCGCGGATGAGTTGGCGGGAAACCTTCAAGATCCTGCGGCAGGGATTCTGGGGGCTGCTTCTGCCGGTGATCGTGCTCGGAGGGATTTACAGCGGCATGTTCACCCCCACGGAAGCCGCATCGGTAAGCGTGGTGTACGCCCTGTTCGTGGAGCTGTTCATTCACCGGGAGATCAAGATCGCGGACATTCCTCAGGTGTGCCGACAAGCGGCAGTCCTGTCCGGTTGTCTGCTTTTCATCCTCGCGTCGGCCATGACCCTCATCTGGCTGCTCACCGCTCACAGGATACCCCATCACATTGCTGACGCGGTCACGGCTCACGTACACAGCGGCTGGGTGTTCCTCATTCTCGCGAACGTGTTGTTCCTGCTCCTGGGTACGGTCATGGACAATGTGTCCGCGATGCTGATCCTTTCTCCTTTGTTTGCCGAGACCCTGAACCGGTTCGGCATCGATTACATTCATTACGGCATCATCATGGTCATGGTGATCGAGTTCGGATTTCTCACGCCTCCTTTCGGCTTGAATCTCTTCGTGGCCATGGGATTGACCGACAAGAGCCTGACCGAAGTATCCCTGGGAGTCTGGCCGTTCCTGTTCCTGCTCCTGATCTGCCTTGCCCTCGTGACCTTTGTGCCCGCGATTTCGCTCTTCCTGCCTCACACGTTCCTGAAGTGATTTGAACATGTTCGGCATAATTGCTAGTGTAGCCAAGACGCTCTGGCGTTCCAGGATGGATGCTTGTTGATGGAAGTCGCGAATCATATTGAAATAGTTACTCTATTCAGTTATATGTCTAGACACTGCGTCGGTTCCATGCTAGGAATGGGACCCGAGAGATCCGGATGGGAGGCATGACGTGAACCAGTTCTCTGACGAAAGCAGATTTGACAAGAACCCCTTCCGGGAGATGTATGCGCGCGAGGATTCCCGAAAAAAAGGACCGTCCTTTTTCGGAGGAATCGCGGTTCGTGCTTCTGATAATGATTGGGTGTACCGCGGCCGGCACAGGCATGGCCTTGCAGGCATATTTCTTCTACACTCAGAATTTGCCGAGCATCGACAAACTCAAGAATTATTCTCCCCCGATCGTTTCGTGCTTTTACGATGACAAGGGACAATTGATCGCAGATTTCGCGCACGAACGGCGCTTCGTTATCCCCACCGAGGAAATACCCGATCTTTTGAAACACGCGTTTATTGCTGCTGAGGACAAGAATTTCGAGATACACGGCGGCGTAGACAAAGAGGCCATCGCACGTGCGATCAAGCAGAATCTCACTTCCGCGAAGGTCAAATCGGGAGCCAGCACCATTACCCAGCAGGTAGCCAAGAAACTTCCTCCTCACTCCGGAAACTAAATACAGCCGTAAAATTAAAGAAGCGATCTTATCCCTACGGATCGAACGGTCTTTCACAAAAGAGCACATCCTGTATCTGTACCTCAACCAAATCTACCTGGGCAGCGGCGCATATGGCGTAGAAGCAGCGGCTCGGACCTACTTCGGTAAGCACGTGAAAGACCTGACCCTCGCCGAATGTGCCATGATCGGCGGACTTGCCAAGAAGCCAGGGAGAAATTCTCCGCGAACGAACCTGCCAAAGGCCCTGGAACGACGCGCGTACGTGCTCAAGAGAATGTTGGAAGATAAGTACGTTACCGAGGAACAATATGAACAGGCTGTCAATGAAGAGCCCAAACTCGTGTACACGCACAATCCCCGTTCACGGGTCGCTTCGGATTTCATAGAGTACGTGCGGCGTTACGTGGTGCAAAAGTACGGCTGGGATGCGCTGAACAAGGAAGGGCTTCAAGTGTACACCACCGTGGACCTGAACCTGACCAAAGCAGGAGTCGCGGCAGTGGACAACGGCCTCCGGGATCTGGACAAACGGGAAGGGTATCGAGGCCCGTTGAAGACCTTGACCGTACAGGGGGTCATGGACTTTCTTGAGGAAAAGACCAAGTCCATGGACAAGCCTCTCAGATTCGGCCAGATCACCGATGGCGTGGTGACTCAAATCGATCATGACAACATTTACGTGCGCATGGGAAGCTACGTCAAAGGAACGACCAAGAAGGAATACGTCGGGCAGATCAAGGTGGATCCCAACCCAAAATGGTGGTGCCGCAAACCTTTCATGAGGCCGGAAAAGCGCACGCGAAACTTCGGTGCCGGCGATTTGCCGTTCCAGGTGGGCGACCTCATCAAGGTGCGTCTCATAGATCCCAATATCAAGCGTCGCGAACTGTATCTGAAGAAATACGGCAAGACCGATCCGGAGATGAAGAATTACAAGGAATATACCGAGGACATGGTCTCGTACTTCCCTCTGGAACCCGAACAGGACCCCCTGGTTCAGGCTGCGTTGATGATGCGCGAGAACCGGTCGGGCTATGTCAGGGTCATGGTGGGCGGACACAGCGGATCCGGATCGGAATATAACCGGGCCACCCAAAGTCGGCGGCAAGCGGGATCGTCATTCAAGCCCGTAATCTACGCGGCCGCGCTGAACAAGGGTTTCACCTGCGCGGATGTGATTTTGGACTCGCCGCTCGCGTTGACCGTGCCCGGAACCGGAGAAGTGTGGAGGCCGAAGAACTACCGGGGAGGCTTCTCAGGCCCTGTGACCTTCAGGGATGCCATCGTAGAGTCCAAGAATATTCCCACGATCAAGATCCTCCAGCAGATAGGGCTCGAACAGGCCAAACTCTATGCACGCAAGCTCGGATACACTTCTCCCCTGGTGAACAACCTCACGCTTGCTTTGGGCTCCACCGGGGTTTCCCTGGAGGAACAGCTCAACGCGTTTTCCGTGTTTCCCAACATGGGTTATGCAGTACCCGGAGTGTATGTGACCAAGATCGTGGATCGAAACGGACGGGTCCTTGAGGAACATAATCCGCCGATTTTATTGGACGACCCGGTGCAGTCCGACAAACCGCAAATCCAGACCGTGTCCCATTCCACTTCCTTATTAACCCAGTCAGACACGGAGGCTCCTGATCGCGGAACCGGGGCTGCTCGGCGAGTCATCGACCCGGGTACAGCCTACATCATGACCAATCTGCTTCAGGGGGTCGTACAGCAGGGAACGGCGAGGATACTGAAGAAGATCGTAGGCCGACCCGATATAGCAGGGAAGACGGGAACCACCAATGACAACGTGGACGCATGGTTCATGGGTTTTTCCCCTGACTACACGTGTGGCGTGTGGGTAGGCTTTGATGACGATGTGACCATCGGTGAGGGAGAAACCGGAGGCAAAGCAGCCGCGCCGATTTGGGGCGCATTCATGAATCAGGTGCTCAAGGACAAACCCATCAAGGAGTATGCAGCGCCTCCGTCGATAGAGTTTCGGAAAATCGATTCCCGGACCGGACTCCTCAGCCCTTCCGGCGGCTTCCTGGAGGTGTTCAAGGTAGGCAGCAGCCCGGTGACGCCTGAGCCCAAGCTTATCAGGGGTTCCAGGTGGGACAATTACGGGTCCGACCTCGACCAGTTTTAGACCGATGCCAGGAATTCCTCGTTCCATAGGACTTTCCTGAACACATAGTACGGAGGTGTCGCGGGTCGATCGCGCCCGATGATAATCCGTCTGCGTGGTGCGGCCCTGCGCTCCGGTGAACGGTTTCGCCGGTGCCTTGGCTCTGCCCCGCTGCCTGATGATCTTTCCTGGCAGGGCCTTCTGTTCCTCTCATTCTCCCACTCTTCACACAGAAAAATTGCTTTTTTCCAAGGAACGAATCGTTTTTTTCCAGGGGCTTGGTCGACACGGCCGCGGATCTGAGAGAGATTTTGCCTCTTTCTTTGCTAAAAACCCCGTAATGCAGCTTGACACAGGGAATTTGTCGCATATATTTGTAAGTTGTAAGGCGTTGTGGGGCAGTATCTCGACGCGCAACCCCCTGGTTGGCGCGTATTTCTCCGGTTTTTGCCCAATTTCAACGACGCCGGCCCACACCAAAGGATGATTTCAATGGATGATGAAACGTCGAAAAGAGATGATTTCGCTATGGACGAGTCTCAGAAGTCTCCCCAGATAAACCTGGCCGACATCCCGGACACCATGCCGCTATTGCCGGTGCGAGACGTCGTGATCTACTCGTATATGATACTCCCCCTCATGGTGGGTCGGGAAAAATCCATAAAGGCCGTCGAACAGGCGATGGATGCCGACCGCCTGATCTTCCTGGCAACCCAGAAGGTTTCCAGCGAAGAAGATCCCCGCCCCACAGACATTTATCAGATGGGTACCGTGGCTATGGTAGTCAAGATGCTACGGTTACCGGACGGCCGTGTAAAGATTCTCGTTCAGGGTCTTGCCAAGGCGCATATCGTCGAATTTCTGGATTCGCCGGATTTCTTCAAGGTCAAGATCAATAAAATCCCGGAACCATCTCCTGGCGACATTACTATTGAGATTGAGGCTCTCATGAGGTCGGTCAAGGAGAATTCCGAGAAAATTCTTCAGCTTCGTGGGATCATTTCGCCCGATGCGGTGGCCATCCTCGATGCCATCGAAGACCCGGGCAGACTCGCAGATCTGGTGGCGTCCAACCTGAAGCTGCGAGTGGAGGAATCTCAGGTCATCCTGGAAGTCATCGACCCGATTGAACGACTGCGCAAGGTCAACGACCTTCTGTCCAAGGAACTCGAACTCTCGGCCATGCAAGCCAAGATACAGACCCAGGCCAAGGAGGAAATGGGAAAGACTCATCGGGAGTATTTTCTCCGGGAGCAGCTCAAGGCCATTCAAAGCGAACTGGGCGAGATTGACGACAAGACGAAAGAAATAGAGGAATTCCGCGACAAGATCCTCAAGGCCCGACTGCCCAAGGAAGTCCAGACCGAGGCTGACAAACAACTCAGCCGCCTCGGGCAGATGCATCCGGACGCGGCTGAAGCCTCGATCATCCGCACGTATCTGGACTGGATCGTGGAACTTCCGTGGGCCAAGTCCACCCGAGACAAACTGGACATAAAGAACGCCAAGAAGATACTGGATGAGGATCACTACGACCTGGAAAAGGTCAAGGATCGTATTCTCGAATATCTCGGCGTCCGCAAACTGAACAAACAGATGAAAGGCCCGATTCTGTGTTTTGTGGGCCCCCCGGGAGTGGGCAAGACCTCCCTGGGCCGGTCTATCGCGAGGGCACTGGGCCGTAAGTTCACCCGCATATCTCTTGGCGGGCTAAGGGACGAGGCGGAAATTCGCGGACATCGACGGACGTACATCGGAGCGCTGCCAGGACGTATTATCCAGGGTCTGAAGACCGCAAGTTCGAACAACCCTGTGTTTATGCTCGACGAAATTGACAAGGTGGGTGCCGATTTCAGAGGCGATCCGTCTGCCGCGTTGCTGGAAGTGCTCGATCCCGAGCAGAACAACGCGTTCAGCGATCATTACCTCAACGTGCCGTTCGACCTGTCCAAGGTCATGTTCATCACGACCGCCAATCTCTCGGATCCGATAATTCCGGCCTTGAAAGACCGCATGGAAATTATCGAGCTGTCAGGGTACATCGACGAAGAGAAGCTCAAGATTGCCCGACAGTACCTGATTCCGAAACAAATCAAGGAGAATGGCATTACCGAGGCGGATTTCATCATTACTGACGAGGCTCTGCTCGGAATTGTCAACAACTACACGCGAGAGGCCGGTCTGAGAAACCTGGAGCGGGAAATCGCGAATTTATGCAGGAAGATCGCGCGGAAGATTGCGGAAGACGAGAAGAAGATCCCGCGTATTACCGCGAAAAATCTCAGTAAGTTCCTGGGTGTCCCGAGGTTTCTGCTGGACCGGGAACGCCGGCGTGACGAAATTGGCGTGGCTACAGGCCTGGCGTGGACACCTTACGGCGGAGATGTGCTCCACGTGGAAGCAACTCCCATGGAAGGCAAAGGCACCTTGTTCCTCACAGGCCAATTGGGCGATGTGATGAAAGAGTCAGGCCATGCGGCAATGTCGTATTTTCGCTCCCGCGCGGTCCGATTCGGTATGAGGCCCAAATTCTATTTTGGGAAGGACATTCACGTGCACGTTCCGGCCGGAGCTATCCCCAAAGACGGGCCATCCGCGGGCGTGACGATGGCCACCGCGATTATCAGTGCGCTCACGGCAATTCCCGTGCGTGCAGATGTGGCCATGACAGGAGAGATTACGCTTCGCGGACGGGTATTGCCCATAGGTGGACTCAGGGAGAAATCCTTGGCTGCACTTCGCGCGGGAATCCACACGGTGATCGCTCCCGAGCAAAACGAGAAGGACCTGGACGAAATTCCGGTACACATCAGGCGCCGTCTTGATTTTAAATTCGTCAAGCACATGGACGAAGTGCTCAGGTTGGCTCTCCTGGAGGACCCGGAAAAGCGCAGTCAAACACCGGACCAGGGTCCGGCAGAAGGAAAGGCCCCCGCAGCCAAGAAACCCAAGCCCACCACCGGCGGCGCGGGCAAGAAACGGGCACCTGTGGCCGAATCTCAGCTCTGAGGATCTGTCACTACGTAGGCCTTTCCCCTCACCAAGGTCCACACCTGCTTGTATGGGCGTACCCCGGTACGCCCCATACTTTCCCCAGAGAGACTGTTGTGTCACGCGAGGCTTGCCCGAAAGCGCGGTAGAGCGCTGAGGGTTCGGACGCCCTTCCCCGCTGGGTTGCCACGGAGGAGTCCGGGAGGTCCTACTCCTCGCAGCCTGGGGGTTGGCTGGATTTGGTTCTGTGAAGGCCCAGCAGAATGACTGTGACCAAGTGTCGTGTGGCGCAAAGCCTGCCTCGCATTCGAATACGGTGAACGGGACGAGCCGCATGGATCGCGAAGAAACCCACAATAGGACGTTTTCCCCTGGTCACCACATCCGGAGCTGACGTCCGCGCTATTTCGATTTCACCGTATTTGAGAAATCGAGCACTCTGATAAGGGTTTCACCACAGGGTCTGGACAAAGCCCCTGTGCAAGGGTTATTCTTCGAACAGACCTTGGCCGCCTTGGTTCCGGGCTATCCAGGACAAGCGCAGCAAAGATGAGGGACAACATTGACAGGGCGGGCAGGGGCGTTCACACTCGCTGGGTCCCGAGAGGGCCGTGGGAGCTTCGATGGTCTGGCTGGTAGAAGGCATCTACGTAGTGGCCATGATGGCCGGGATCATATGGCTGACGACAAGGGTCATCAAATTCGCGCGTTCATCCACGGCGCGTAAAGAAGGAGAGGCCCGGTGGGCCGAATCGTTTTCTGACGATGGATTCCAAGCTTTTCTCGAGACCTTGAGGCAAAAGAGAGATCGCCAGGCAGCCGCAGAGAACGAAGCCGGCGAGGTAAACAGCCTCTCGGCACACGAGGGTCCCTGCCAAGTAGGCCCATTTGACATTGATACCCCTGAAAAGGGATAAATCCTCTGCCCATACACCTCTCGCTCTACGTCCCCTGATGTCGCACACAGGAGCAAGACTATGGTCGGTCACTCGACACACAAGGGCGCAAGGCCGGTTCAGGCACGCGCGCGCCGAAGAGTTCGGCACGCGATCATATATAGTGAGCCCCATTGCGATTCGCTGCAACCTCGGGGAACAGCTCTAGGTGGGCCACGCCGCTCAGCTTGCCGCGAATGATCGGCTTTTGGCACGCGGGATAGTGAAGCGCCGGTTCGCATGACCCGCCAATCGGTGAGGCTCGAATCGGTCTTCAGTATGCCGCGATTTTCAAGGCGCTTCACTATAGCTTTGTGGAGGCCTGGTAGGCGGTTGCTCGACCGAGGATGCCGCCCGCGCGGCGTTAGATTTCTCGGCCCATGGCTTCAGCCACGCGACTCAAGTCTTTCATGTATTCCTCAAACTCCTGCGGTCTGAGGCTCTGCGCTCCATCAGAAAGCGCATTCTCGGGATCAGGGTGCACTTCCACGATCAGCCCGTCTGCTCCGGCTGCTATGGCAGCGCGGCTGACCGCGGGCACGTATTCGCGCTTGCCGGTGGCATGGCTTGGGTCCACCACCACGGGAAGATGGCTCAGAGACTTGAGCACGGGAATAGCGTTGATGTCGAGCGTATTGCGGGTGTACGTCTCGAATGTGCGTATTCCACGCTCACACAAGATTACCCGCGGATTGTTGTGACTGAGAATGTACTCCGCGGCATTGAGAAACTCTTCTATGGTGCTCATGAGTCCGCGCTTGAGGAGCACCGGCTTGTGGGACTCGCCCACTGCATTGAGCAGGGCAAAATTCTGCATATTCCTCGCGCCCACTTGCAAGACATCAGCGTATTGCGCGACCAGCGGAACCTGTTCGGGTGTCATGACTTCGGTCACCACCGCGAGGCCTGCCATGTCCCGCGCCAGAGCGAGCAGCTTGAGTCCTTCTTCGCCCAGTCCCTGGAAGCTGTAGGGTGACGTGCGCGGCTTGAATGCACCCCCTCGGAGCGCGGTAGCTCCGGCCTTCTTCACGGCGAGAGCTGTCTCGACTATCTGTTCTTTGCTTTCCACCGCGCACGGCCCTGCAATGACCACGATCTTCTTGCTCCCGATCTGGGCGCCGTCAATGGAAAAGACCGTGTTCTCGGTCTTAAAGTCCCGGCTGGCAAGTTTGAAAGGGCCGAGCAGTGGCACTACCCTCTCCACCCCCTCAAGGCATTCGAATGTGCTGGGTTCGACCCCGCGGTTTTCTCCCACAACTCCAACGATCGTCCTGATCTTGCCTTTAGACAGATGGGCTGTCAGGCCCAAAGTCTCTATCTTTGTCAAAACCCGGGCGACATCGTTTTCCTTCGCGCTCTTCTTCATTACGACGACCATGGTATTGCCTCCACAAAATAAAAAATGCGGAGCGCTTGCTCCGCATTTTGTTTATGTTTCCCGTTTGCTCTACCGCAGGAGCGCGCCTAATCTCCGCCACAGGTGACGTAGTAATAATACCAGTAATAATCCTGGTAAAGCCCGCTTTGCAGTACAGAACACTTCATTGATTATAACCTCTTCCTAGAGTACACTACCCTGAACAGTCACCCCGGTCAAGCGGTTTCTCGCAAGAGAGGGTATTTTCCCGCGTGGAAAGCTGGTACGTGTGGATGGAAACGACTCATACCAGGTCGCTCACGCGTGAGTAACCCGGCCCGGCGGAGGGAGGCCGCTGAACGCAGATTCGACTGCCCTGAGTCGCTCGCGGTGAAGGAGTTCTCCTTCCGCTCAGTGACTTGAATTTGCGCACCGGCTGGCAACAGATTTCGCGGAGGGTTTGAACATGCAGTGCACGATGGACCATATCGTGTTGAACGTGGAGGATGACGAGAAGATGATCGCCTTCTACGAGAAGGTGCTCCTGTTTCCGACTGAACGCCTTGAGGAATACCGGTCAGGGCAGGTGCCCTTCCCGTCTGTGCGACTCAATGCGGACACGATTATCGACCTGTTTCCGAAAAAGATCTGGCAGGCGAGCAGTCACGGCGGAACAGGCCGGGAAAACTTGAATCACTTCTGCATTGCCATGCCCAAGACTAGGTGGACGGAACTCATGGGCCGCCTCGAGGCGAACGAAGTCCCGGTAGAAGTGGGACCTGTTCCCAGGTGGGGCGCGCACGGCGAGGGGACTTCGGTCTATTTTCGAGATCCGGAAGGCAATCTCATCGAAGCGAGATATTATGCAGCACAAAGCGACCCGGGGGGATGTCTCCTGGGGTCATGAACGGTGTATGGCAGGTCAGTAACTTAAGACCAAAACAAAGGCTCTGTGCCTGAATTCGACCGCGCCACGGGTCATTTTCGCTCGTCAGGCCGGAGAGCATCACTCAAGGAGTCAGGTTTCTATGCAAGGCACCACATTCGTTACGTCAGTCGATGACAGGTATTTCGAGGATTATGTGGCTGGCGATGTTCATGAGTTCGGCTGTATTGAAGTCCAGGAAGAGGAAATTGTCTCGTTCGCTCGCCGTTTCGATCCCCAGCCCTTTCACACCGATTTGGAAGCGGCCAAGCAGTCCGTGTACCACGGTTTGATCGCGAGCGGTTGGCACACGGCGAGCCTCACCATGCGGCTCCTGGTGGACCATTACGTCTCGCACGTAGCAAGTCTCGGTTCACCTGGAGTGGATGAGCTTCGCTGGCTCAAACCCGTGCGGCCCGGTGACATCCTTTCGATCCGTGTTCTTGTCCTCGAGACCACGCGGTCGCGCTCAAAACCGGATCAGGGGACTGTGCGTTCGTTCGTTGAAGTAATGAACCAGAGCCGGGAAATCGTCATGACCATGAGAGGTGCGGGAATGATGCGATGTCGCGACCGCGTACCGCAACCGTCCTGATTGTCACGACCAGAGCATGACGCTCGTAACGGTTCACCGCGAGAGACAGCGAATGGACCGCGAAGGAACAAAGACTCCGAGAGAAGAGAGAATTCCTTTCTGACGTCCTCGCGTCTCGGTGACTTTGTGGTTTGATTTTCGGGTTCAACCACGGATCGCAGTGAACGGAGGAAGTGAGGGTGCCAACGGGTTCGTGGGATGAGGCGAGGCCGTGAGATCGGGGTTTCCCGCAAAGGCCTGAGAACTGCGAAAGCCCATGTGGTCTTGCTCTACAGGAAGCCGCCAATAAATACATCGGCTGGAACATGGCGCGCTTCCCCAGCGCATGAGAGACTCCAGGCCCACCGTGGGGGCCTTTTCACATGGGCTCAATTGTAACGACACTGGGTTCGTCTTAAGGTTCCCCAAAAAAACCGTGTGCCATAAAAAAAATTGTCGGGCGCCAGGTCCGATGGGAAACCCTTACGCAGAGCGGCCCGAGGCCAACCACGCGATGGGGCGTGTACCTTATCGGCCTTCTTCCTGTTTCGGAAAATGGTCGGCCACGACTTGACGCGCTCTTCTGAGCCACTCCGCGCGCTGTTCCGGCGAGCTTGTCACCACCACGCCGAACATCTCCCGACAAAACGTCTCGACCCCGCAAAGACCAAATATGCAATGTTTCCAGAGCGATTCCAGGGGATCTCCGAACACTCGTTTTTCGCGTTCCTCCAAGGTATTGGAAGTGTTGAACACGAGCGCGGCCTTGGCCTTGAGCAGCCCCACCGGAATTCCTTCCCCTGCATCTCCGTCGAGAAATTCATAAGCCACGCCAGGCCGAATGATTCTATCGACCCAACCTTTGAGAATGGCCGGGGGTTGTCCCCACCAATTCGGATGCACGATGATAATCCCGTCCACGCGCGCAATCTCTGCGCAATGCCGCGCTACTTCCTTGGAAATCTGCGCGTCTTTGGGAATTTCCTCAAAGGGCAGAATCGGGTCGAACTTCTCCGCGTACAGGTCATGAAAGACCACCTCATGACCGTTCCTTTCCAGTTCGGTAACCGCTACCTGTGCAATGGCAGCATTGAAACTCTCAATGTGCGGATGAGCGAGAATTACAAGAACCTGCATGGTTTGAAGATTTCCTTTCGTGAGTGGCGCATGCCGCGGAATCGGCCGATGCCAAGGCCATTTCCCGGGTGTGACAGGACACTGGATGCGGGCTGCGGATCTCCTTGGGTACGGACGAGGCAATCCCTCCAGGAGCGCGCAAAGAAAGTCCTCAGCAGCCCGGAGGGATTAGGCCGGGAAAGACTGTTCCTTGAAAATCATCGCCACGTGGCATAGCGAGCGACTCGGGCGCAGTAACGGCGATATTCGTCTGAAAATGTGTGAGCCAGAAAACGCTCTTCGCGGCGAATCTGGCAGTGGAATATTCCCACGCTCAAGATTGCGAATGCAAGAAAAAGCAATCTCCCGAGTACGAGGAACGTGCCAAAAGCGATCAATTCCAGGGCGATATAGATCGGATTGCGCGTCCACGCAAAGATGCCGTCAATGACGAGCCCTCCGGGCGTGGCACGATCGATCCCGATGCGCCATGAGTCACCGATCGCACGTAGGGCCAAGTGGTAGATCACCAAGCCTGAAACCTCGAATACGGCCCCTATCGCCTTGAGCGGCACTGCATCCACGAGCACGGAGCCCCACACTTGCGGTACGAGATGAAACGGGAGCGGAGCAGTATACGCGATGATTTCGTACACCCATACGCCGAAGCATCCCGCAAACAACACATCCGCAACGACTTGGGCTCGGGACCGTTGTGGATCCATGACCACCACGCGGATCCCACGGCCGAATAGTATGAGCGCGCGGCTGACGCCCAGGCATCCCAGAGATCCCAAGGCAGCGAGTGCGAACCAATCAAAGAGTCGGCTCGTGTGGGCAGGCAAGAGCCTCTCCGAGTACGCGAGAATCATTTCCGCAACGAAGGAGCCTCGAACCAGAGGCCCGTCACTTTCGGATCTTTGTGCCTGTCCAGCACAAGGTTCACGAGCACATCGTCTTTTTCTTTGCTAAAGCGGGCCTTGAACAAGGTAATGAGGAAGCCTTCTTGGGAATAGAATCCGATGTACGCCATGGATTTGAATTTTCCCACGTGTTTCCGCAGGTTGCTCTGGAGTTGAAGGAAGCTTTCGTGATCCGATGACTTGCGCATCGCGTCGGAAAAGTCCCTCGTATACTTCTGGTAATCACCTTCAGTGATCCCCTGGACGATGTTCCGGACGATTTCAGTGGCTTGAGTCTCTACAAGGGCTGGGTCAGGTGCTTTTGCCGCGGCACTCTGCGGCAAGAGCGTATACACGATGAGGGAGAAAGAGAAAATCAGGGCGCGTGTGGAGTGCAACCTGGCTGATGTGTGTCTGCTCATGATCCTCGGTTCCGGTGCCTCGCAGCCATCGTGGAGATTCCATGTTTCATGAAGACATCCAGCGTAACGGACGCAACCCACCATATCACTTTTGAAGCCGGGCTGAAAGACGGATCACGGTCACCGGTCGCGCAAGTCACCCGTACCGGTAAGAGAGCATGCCTTGCCCAGGGAAACGCTCCCGGCCGTGTGGCCAAAATGCCCGTGGGAGACAAACTGGTGATTCCATAGGGAGGGTTGTTTGTCGGTCCGAGAACCGGTCGAGGCCAGACGCGGCTGGTTCCCAGGCATGGCCTGGGAACCAGGTAAGGTGAGCAATTATTCCGTCGTTTCAGTCTTCGCAAGGCCAAGCATGCGCGAATCAATCAATTCGGTCGGCAAAAAATTGACGTCGTGAAATTCCCTTTGCTGGCCACACTACTTCCGTTTGTCGTCTTTTACTTCCTCGAAGTCCGCGTCCACCACGTCGTCTTCCGGTTTGGCGGTTTGGCCAGGGCCGCCCGCACCAGGGTCACCGGTAAAGCCAGCACCAGGACCGCCCGCTTCAGGACCGCCTCCCGGTTGCCCGGCAGCCTGCTGATACATCGCCTCAGCCAGCTTGTGAGAGGCCTGTTGCAGCTCTTCCATGGCAGCTTTGATCGCGGCGGCGTCTGAGGATTCTAACGTGCTTTTGGTCTTTGTAATCGCGGCTTCGATTGCGCTCCTGGTTGACTCATCCACTTTGGAGCCGTGCTCTTTCAAGGTCTTCTCTGTCATGTACACCAAAGAGTCAGCCTGGTTGCGCGCGTCAATGACTTCACGCTTCTGCTTATCGTCTTCCGCATGCGATTCCGCATCCCGCACCATCTGCTGGATCTCTTCCTCGGAGAGACCACTGGAAGCGGTGATCTTGATGGACTGCTCTCTCCCTGTGCCCAAATCCTTGGCTGCCACATGCACGATACCGTTCGCGTCAATGTCGAACGTCACCTCGACCTGCGGCACGCCCCTTGGTGCGGGAGGTATTCCCACCAACTCGAACCGGCCGAGAGTCTTGTTGTCATGGGCCATGGACCGCTCGCCTTGGAGCACGTGGATCGACACGGATGGCTGATTGTCCGATGCAGTCGAGAAGACCTGGCTCTTGCGAGTAGGAATGGTGGTATTCTTCTCGATCAGTCGGGTAAATACGCCTCCCAGGGTCTCGATGCCCAGCGAGAGCGGCGTCACGTCCAGGAGCAGCACGTCCTTCACGTCGCCCTTGAGCACTGCGCCTTGAATGGCCGCACCCACAGCCACCACTTCGTCCGGGTTGACCCCCCTGTGAGGCTCTTTGCCAAATATCTCACGCACTTTTGCCTGCACCGCGGGCATGCGGGTCATGCCGCCGACCAGGATCACCTCATCGATCTGGGCCGCGGTCAATGCCGCGTCCTTTAACGCTGTCTTGCAGGGGCCGACCGTCTTTTCGATCAGGTGCTCCACCAGCATCTCGAGTTTGGACCGGCTGAGCTTCATGGTCAGGTGCTTGGGCCCTGACGCGTCTGCCGTGATAAACGGCAAGTTGATGTCGGTTTCCATGGACGAACTGAGTTCGATCTTGGCCTTTTCCGCAGCCTCCTTCAAACGCTGCAGCGCCATCTTGTCGTTGCGGAGGTCAATGCCCTGGTCTTTCTTGAATTCGTCCGCCAGATAGTCCATCACGCGCTGATCAAAGTCCTCGCCGCCCAGGTGGGTGTCACCGTTGGTGGACTTCACCTCGAATACGCCTTCGCCGATTTCGAGAACGGATATGTCAAAGGTGCCGCCACCAAGGTCGAACACCGCGATCTTCTCGTCCTTCTTCTTGTCCAAACCGTAAGCCAGAGAAGCGGCTGTGGGTTCGTTGATGATGCGGAGAACGTTCAAGCCCGCGATGCGGCCGGCGTCTTTGGTTGCCTGACGCTGCGAATCATTGAAATAGGCCGGAACCGTGACCACCGCGTCTTTTACTTCTTCCCCGAGGTAATCCTCAGCGGCTTGTCTCATTTTCTGAAGGATCATCGCGGAAATCTCCGCGGGGGAATAATCTTGTCCCCGAACCTTTACCCACGCGTTGCTGTTCTTCCCTTCCACGATCTTGTACGGCAGAACCTTCAGGTCTGCCTGTACTTCAGGAGCGCTGAACTTCCGGCCAATGAGCCGCTTGATCGCGAACAGAGTGTTCTCAGGATTGGTAATGGCCTGCCGTTTGGCCACTTGTCCCACGACCCTCTCTCCCGCGTCGGTAAACGCGACCATAGACGGTGTGGTGCGACCGCCCTCTGAATTGGGCATGACCGCCGGGTCTTTCCCTTCCATTACCGCGACGCACGAATTGGTAGTTCCTAAATCGATTCCGATGACTTTACCGGCCATGTTCTCCTCCTAACCCGCGCCTTGGTGACGCTGGTCCTCAGTTATATGAAAGCTTTTGCTTGTGATGAACCGTATAGTTGCCCGTGTCCTTTTGGGTACCCCGAATGCGAGAAATACACGTGCTACGTCTTCGGGGAAGCATTGCGTGACTCACCAGCCTTCTACTCGTTCTCGGCCTCACCTACGGAAACCGCAGCGGAGACGACCACCTTGGCGGGCCGCAGGAGACGTTCCTGATACAGGTATCCCTTCTCCAGGACCTCCACGACCGTATTGGGGGGCCGGTCTTCGAGGGGGATCCGTGCCAGTGCTTCGTGCACATGAGGATTGAACGGTTCGCCCAGAGACTTTATCTCGGTGACTCCGTACCGACTCAAGGTGTCGCGAAACATTCCTGCGATCATGCTCACGCCTTCAGTCAGAGGATCGCATTTCCCCGCAACGTCGCAATGCCCCAGCGCTCGCTCCATGTTGTCCACAATCGGCAGAAGATCTCTGAGCAACTCTTCATTCTTGTATTTGAGCAGCCTGCTCTTTTCCTGCAAGGTACGCTTCTTATAATTCTCGAGTTCGGCAACTGCGCGCATCCAACGGTCGCGGTTTTCCGCGGCCTCTTTACGAGCGCGGTCAAGAGAATCCTCCCCCTGTTCGGGTGTCATCGAGGCGCATTCTTCGCCCACCTCGGAAAGGCTTGCTGGCTGCCTGGTTCCGTGCTCCTGTAGGGCCTTTGCCCGCGGCTGATTTGCTTGTTCCGAAGAGTCGGCAGGTGTGGCTGTCGTTTTTTCTCGGTCCCGTTCGGTCAAGATTACCTCCAGTGAGAGCGTTAAGCATCAGTCCTGGACTGGCCTGTGCATGCACAGCCGCGCAGCGGAGTGTGTGCGGCCGGATATCCGTATCCTGCAGGCCCCTGTCTTTGGATTTGTCCTGGATCCGCGCTGATGACAGATCGCGGGTCCGGGACCTCTACGTAGGGACGTGTGTAATCATCGCGCGTTCAAGGCAGTAAATCCGGCGGCATATCTCCTGCACTGTGATCGACCCGGACTCACTGCGCGTCAGAGTCGACCCGGCCAACGCGGTATCTGCGGCTACGCGTGAGCAGCAATACGTGAAGCCCTCACGGGCAGATGCTCCTTGCTGCGCTCAGGACTTCATTTGGGCACGCGTTCCCGTGTTGTCAAGTGGCGGTCAAGAGCAGAAATCGTAGAGAGAGGAAAGGAAAGAGGGCTCGATTGAATGGCTCAGGCCGATCCTGCGGCTATCCAGCGGCGCATAGCGGGAAGCTCCTCTGTTTCCCAGGCGGGAGAGACGCGAATACTGAGGAAATACTGGAAGAGTGTATCAACCGCTTCCATGGCTTCATCCAGAAGAAAAATCTTTTCCAGGAACGCGCCTTCTGCGGCATCGTCAGGGTCCGCGTCCTCCGGAGGCATGACCACCGGAGTCCTCAGTGATCCAAACGAAAACCACGTGCCCTTGAGGACCATAATGTAATCATTGTCCGATGACTTGATAGAGATACGGGCTTCCTCGATTTTCTTGCCTTCCTTCAACGCTGCCAGTCCCTCGCGTAATTCGGACTGTTCGCCCTTCAGGCTGACCATCTGAGGACTTTCCACGTCTGAAAGATCGAGGGTCATTCGGTCGAGGAAAAGGACCTCTATCACTTTCTTCCCCGGGACTTCAATGCTGCCACCGGTCTTGTCTGATTTGAACCACAACCAGGTGAGGAACTCCCGGCCAAGAAAAGCCTTTTCACGAAGAATATCAAGAAAATCCATGCGTTTTGATTCCTCTGATTACGGGACCGAGTCCCCTTGTGTCGGCCTAAGGCACCATGGAGCTGGACTTGATGTTTTCCAGCATCCGTTTCTCTTCCGGACTCTGAAGAAGCTCTTCCCCGCGAATGTAGGGAATGAGCGGGACCAGGGTCAGGCCAAAGCTCTTCTTGAAGAGGTCTTCCAGACGCTCCCGCGCCTTGACGGAAAGGCTGGCAAAGTAGACCACCGCCTTGGTAGTATCCCAGATGAGATCGAAGACCTGAATGGAAGGAAAGACCTGGCTTTTCAGCTTGTCTTTCACCGCGTCCTTCAGCTCCCGGCGTTGAGCAGACGAGAGGCGCTGCCTTCCTGTTTCTTCCAGGAGTTTGCGTGTCTCTTTTCGCAGCTCCATTTCCAGAATGCGCGGTGGGACCCGAGCGATGTCTACCCGGAGAGCCAGCGCCACGTAACTGGTTCGCACGTACGACGCGCCGTGGAACGAGCTATCCGCGAAATCATCGATGGATGTCCATCCGATCCCCACCAGCTCTCCGGGCGTGTCTAGTTCCCGAAACGCACCTCTCTTGATGCCGTTGTCCACCGCGTCCCAGAAACGATCCATCCATTTCTCCTTTTACGCGGTATCTCACCACGGAAACCGACCGTGACGCAAACCCCATTCTGTAACTCCTCACAAGGCAGGTCCGCGGGGCGTGGCTTCGTGCAAGAAGCTACTTCCAGGACCTCCCACGTTACTGACTTATACCTGTTGCCAAGAGTTCTGTCCTCGTGGCTCGACCTTGCCGCGAATGAACCGGTGATCCGTGCAAGGGGCGCAAGTCGCCTTGATTTCGCGTGACGCAAGGCTGCCAAAAGGAAAGAAGAGCGCACCCTGAGCCACAAAATCACGTGCCTTTTTCTTTCAAGCTCTCTCACGCCAAACTATCCAGGAACGCGTGAAGCTCCCGCACCAGGGCGTCTTCCCCGCCCACATGAAAATGGTCGGTTCCAGGAAGTAGGACCGCGCGTTTCGGCTCGGGAATCCTATCGACCAGCTCTCGGAAATGCTGGGTCGAGCACACAAAGTCGCTGTCTCCCGCAACGAGCAGTTTGGGACGTGTCTCTGTGCTCAGAAAGCCGAAGTCGTACACGTCTGCCGGTGGCGAGATACCCACCAGCATGGTCGGCCGGTTATCTTGAGCCGCGGCCTTCAGCGACACCCAACATCCGAAGGAATACCCCGCGACCACCAGCGTGCGCGCGTCGACGTGGTGAGTCTGGAGGATGAAATCCATGGCTGCCCGCACGTCTTCGACCTCGGCAACACCATTGTCGTGCGTGCCCCAACTCCGCCCTGTGCCTCGGAAATTGAACCTCAGGCATGCGAATCCTCGTGCGAGCAAGCCCCGTTTCAGCGCCTTGACCACGTTGTTGTGCATGGTCCCGCCGTAAAGCGGATGCGGATGACAAATTACCGCGGCCGGACTTTCTGTTTCCGAAGGACGTTCAAGAATGCCTTCCAGGGTAAGGGTTCCGCAAGGAATCGATACTTCTTCTCTCAGCATGATATCCTGTGGTCACTTCCGCGTGACGCGTCGTCTGTGCACGCGCGACCGGTTTGTGGCATGGGAACGCTCAGCGCTCAGTGTTCTCAAGACAGTGCCATGGGAAACAGGTTCGCGTACGCTGGCACCGATGCTTGGGCTCCAATTTCCTGGGGAAGCATAGCCTGACGCGATACGCTCAAATCTCCAGTTCCGTGATCTGATTCAATCCTGCCCACAAAGGACAGACTATCAATGCCATTGCCACTCCGAGGGCCAGAACAAAACAACAGACGATCGCGGTGTAGTCCATGGTGGTGACCATGTGGTGGTGATAGCCCGCGGTAAGCACCCGATACACCGGAAACGCCTCGAGCAAAATCACCGCGGCAACCGCCAGGGCCCCGTAAATCATGGTAAGGAGCCCGCCGAAACCGGAAAAGGCCCGGTTCGCGTCCACCTGTTTCAGGTCCGCATACAGTACTCCCATGCCAATGGACAGCGAGGTGAGCCCCACGGTCAAGAATGCCATCGTGACCGTGGAAACCAAAGACATGAACGCTCCCATTCCCAGCAGTCGATTGGTCATCACTACGAGAAACAAGCCTAGAGCCAACATGGGAACCAGATAGAAAAAGAACTTTATCCACAGGATTCTGCGCAATCCCACGGGAGATTTTTTCAAAATCCAGAATGCCCGACCTTCCGCGGAAATCGCGGGAAAGAGAAACCTCACCCCCAAGGAAGAGAGCACGAAGCCGGCAAGTCCGATGTTCAGGAAGGCAACGGCATTCTTCAGCATTCGGGTGATCTCCACGGATTCCAGGGACGGCAGGCGCGTAAAATTGTACAGGTACACCAGCACCAGGGCCAGCAAGAGAAGAAGCTGACTCAAGCGTCCCCAATCACGCGCCATCAGGAGTGTTTCCTTGATCACAATCCTTGCGGTGGTGCGATCCAGGAAACGGTTGAGCACACGGGTCCAAAGTCCGATGATGCGACTTCTGCTCAGTCTCGCGCCGCGTGCCTCAAACGCGCGAGAATACCCCATGAAATGAGCGGCTTGATGGTAGTGTCCTGCCAGCCGAAAGGCCACCAGTGCGGATGACACGAGAAGTCCTAAGAAGAGCGGCAGTTGTTCAAATCCGTATCCCGTGATGTACGGGCGAAGGGTTTCCCAGATCCACGTGGTGGGCAGGAGCGGCGACGATGGCTGGGACATTACCGACAAATAGTCCATCATGGACGCAAACCCTTCCGGATTCAGGAAATCCTCGGGCCTCACCATGCGAAAGAGCAAATAGATGCCCACGAAAATCAACAATGCCACAAACACGAACAGGTCCCTCAATCGCCTCACGGGGAAAGATTTGACCAGCGTCTGTACCGACCAGTATGGCAAACGAGCTCACCATTACGAGCAGGCAGAAGAATCCGAGAAAACTCACCACATAAAAACTCCACCCCGCGGAAAAGACCCTGCCGTACGCAAGAAACACGGGAAACCCGAATACGAGCACCATCCAGGAAGCTTCACCAAGTGTCTCGATGAATCGCGGGAAAACAGGGTGGCTGTAGACACAGGGGAAGCCATGATCAATTCCAGGTCGTCGGACAGAAAGAACGTGGAAAACGTGGTGATCATGTTGCTGATGATCGCCACAAACGCAAAGGTGATCAGGATCATGGACAACAGCTTGGTGGCTGCGATGGTGCCGAACATTTCTTCCGCGGTGAAGTACCGGAGCGTGTACACGAATACGACAAAAATCACCGCCCAGAGCAGGGTGACGAGTGCGGAGATGAAGCCGAAACGGAGCTTCTCTTTTCTGCCGCTCTTGAGGCGATTACCGAATTTCTTCCCACGTGGGCTCAGGAGATGGAGAACGTCTTTGATCATTTACGTGGTCTTCGCGATTTCCGCAGGCTGATGGTCTTTTTCTTTGGGTTCCGTGGTTTCCGGGACATCCGGTTTGTTGGCTTCACTGACACCCGATTCTTTGGCGTCCTCAGCCGCGGCCTCGGTCTCCCTGACTTGCTCCCTGGCACTCTCCAGGAGATCCGCGTAAAAATCCGGCCCGGATTTCTCACCAAGGGGAGGCATGGTTTCTTCGTCCGCGTTGGCAGGACTCGGTTTCACCGGAGGGGGAGGCGGAGGTGAGGGCGGCACATGATGCTCATGATCGGACGTCAGGGCATCGAGGTCAACGCTGTTGCGAATCTCCCCGGCCATTTTGACCAGTTCCCGGTACACCTTGCCCGCGACTTTCGCGGTCTCCAGGAGTTGTTTGGGTCCCAGCACGATCAGGGCCACCACCATGATGAGGACGAGTTCGCCCATTGAAATTCCGAACACGGTACGCCACGCTCCCTTGATCAATATATCTTTCGTATACCACATTCTCGAGAACAACACGAGCGATGCGGCAAAACCGCGAACCGCGGGCAAAACGACACGCGGATCCGGTTACAAAGCAGCGAAGTCCCGGACGAGGCGCGTTGCCCCCACCCATTTG
This sequence comes from uncultured delta proteobacterium, assembly GCA_963760985.1. Lineage (GTDB taxonomy): Bacteria > Desulfobacterota > Desulfomonilia > Desulfomonilales > Desulfomonilaceae > JACRDG01. The sequence goes on from CAVXFM010000015.1 coordinate 688,046, forward strand.
GCCGAGCACCGGTCCTTGCGTTTCTTCTCTCAACTTGGTAGGAAAGGCTCATGCTGATGCAAATGCTTGGTTCAGTCACTTACCCGAGGCTGGCCATAAGGAGAAGATGAGACATGCGCCTGAGAACAATGCTGGTGATGCTGACTGTGCTCGTGATTCCGGTTATCGCGTGGAGCCTGAACGGACCCCGGATCACATTCGACAAGCAGAGCCACGATTACGGAAAAGTACAGGACGGAGACCGAGTAGTCGAAGCATTTCCTTTTACCAATACGGGTGATGAAACCCTCGTCATAAAACAACTTCGTGCGAGTTGTGGCTGCACCAAAGCCATCAAGGGGAGCAGCGAGATCCCGCCGGGCGGCAAGAGCCAAATCACTGCGGAATTTGACACCAAGGGTCTCAGATCCGGCGTCAAGCAAAAGACGATTTACGTGCACTCCAACGATCCTCACAATCCGATCGTGAAATTAAGTCTCACTGCAGACGTGGTGCGAGAACTCAATCTCAATCCTCCCAGCCTCGCAAAGAAGCTTCATAAGTTTTCCGATCACATAAGTTTTCCCGTGAAGATTTCCAACGAGTCCTCGCACGTCTATACCGTGACCGGCCTTGATGCGACCGGCTCGGATCTCCACGTGTCCCTCAAGCCGGAACACGTCATCGTAGCGCCTCAGGGCAGCACCGCGTTCAACGTGAGGATAGACCTGGAAAAAGACGTCCACAGGCAATTCTATATGGGAAAGTTTCTCCTCAAGACCGATCACCCCACGGAAAAGCAGATCGAAGTGCAGTATCTTATTCGGCTCGACCAAGTGGGCAAGAAGTAGACGAGCAGCGCAGGCAGGAAGTTATTGCGTTTTTCCGAACTCACAGCGATATTGGTCTGCCCGGGCAGTCAGCAGTGAAAGTCAGGGCGAACCATCCCCAGTCAAATGGTTTCCCGCTGCTTTTGGACGCGCGCGATGTGGCGTAGTCAAATCACGTAACGGGAAGAACGTGGCTTGTACCATCATTCCGGGGGGAGCTGGTTACGCATACATGAGCCGCCCTTTTGGCTCCGGAATGGTAAGTCCCAGCTCTCTCGCGGTTTCCATCCATTCCTGACTGACGAGCTCCAGATTCGCCAGGGCCTCTTGATAGGTTGCCCCATCCGCCGCACAGCCCGGCAATTCCGGCACTTCTGCAATGAAGGCCTCATCATCGCGGCTCCAGTAGATGACCACCTCGTAGCGGAACGCCTTATCCATTTTCTGCCTCACTTCCGATACGATATTTGAGAATAACTTTGCGGACTTGCTTGACCTGATACGACTTTGCTTTCCCACCGGCTTTCAGTTGCAGATTAAGTATTTCCGCGACACCCTCTTTGGAAAATATGTGGTGACTTCCTCTTACACGTTCGTCAGAGCCAAGATTACGTAGCAGATTGCGCAGGCCATCGAAAGGGATGTTCGCATCCGAAGTGCCACGAAGGAGACACAGGAGGAGTCTTTCATGCTCGCTCATAACCCGTCCTTCATCCGTGAACAATCTGAACGGAATTGACCTAAGGGCTGGCCAGCGCCCTGCTGCCTACTTACGTACAGGCATCGCTCTCACCCTGGTCAAGCAGAATCTGCCAGTGGCAACTGACCGACAATAAAGGGCATTCCTGGAGTTCCGGGCATCATGGTCAGATTGAGCCGTGACCTGAAACGATGTGGAAAGGGACACGTAGAAAATTTGCCTCGGATTTCGCGACAGATCTCGCTCACTTTCTTTGAGGGAGTTCCTGGGGTGTGATCGACCGCGGCTTGAATTGTTATTCCCACCACTTCGTCTCGTACCACCTCAGAGCTGGACAGGTCAAGCAAGTGCTGCTGCGCTTCCCCATAGGGCCACAATCCGAAACAGGGGCCAGGAAAACAGCGGAATGAGATTTCTTGACCGCGAAGCAAGCGGTCCTTTTCCAGAGAGGGCACGATGATTTGAAACATCATGTTCCCGAAGGCGACGACAAACATCATATAGGGAACTCTGTGGCAGTCCGATACCCTCTTCAAGAGTATTGCCCTCATGCCGTCAATGGGGCGTGGACCAGGAATAAAGGTGTGCCATACTAGAAGGGGCTCGTGAGGCGGCCGTCTCTGGCCATCGTGGTCGGACATGATCCACCGAATGGCGTTTGCAAAGAAGGGCAGCTCTTCTGGCGGCATGATGGCAATCGCCATCTTCGTTAAACACTTGTATACCGCCACCGGCACGTACGGCTGTCGAGAGGGACTCATATGAAGTCGACTGTTGGGAAGGTCTAACTGAACTACGGGATCGTCCTGGTAAGAGAGAATCTCAATGCCTGTAGCTCCCAGTCCGAAACTCGCTTTCCCTTTGCCCAACTTCGTGGTGGGCACTCCGCTTTTTCCATAAATTTGGGAAATCGTCAGAAGGGGCATCATGTACCTTCGCAGCATGGTTCTCCAGGTTCTTGTGAAACAGTGCATTACATTCGTCGCATTCATCAAGGGAAATCAGCGTCTTGTTTCCCATGAACTCAGGAAACGTATGAGCTTTGTTTCTGAACGATGTCTGTACAGGACTCTTCCCGCAGTAACGGCACCGCCGCTCGTTCCTGGTTCCCACATAAATTCTCGGCCCCCCACCCAAGCCGGTACTGCACGACCTCCGCATAGTGCGTCAAGAAAAACCCGATCTGAGAGTTCGAAGGTTCTTGAACATTCTCGGTCATTCGGAACCTCCCGTGCACATCATTTTAAGGACACAACCTATAAATACCATTGAATACTGAGTGCTGCAACGCACAGGTGGAGAGCGAAAGCTCGCGGGCTTAGGCGGCCGGTCGCCAAACAGGGCGCTTTACAAGGCTTCTTTGAGCCTTGCAATCATCGCGGCCCAGTGGGAATCGTTGGCATAGATCACAAGGCGGCCGTTGAGCCCGACCAGCTCGCGCTTCTTGGTATCTGCACGCATCTTGTATTTGTTGGCGAGGATAAGGGCATTCTTGCGAGGGGTGTCCATGTGGACCGTGCCCACGATCTTCATGCCGGGATTGTCCTGCAAAAGCATCGGAACCGTCTCACCCACGTGATTGCCAAACCAGCAATCAAAATACGCCAGTTTGGTGAGCCGCGACCGGAACACCTCCGCGTAAGGGTCGTCCTTCCCTGTCTTGGAAAGCCACGCTGCCACCGAGTCCAGCACCCGGCCACCCCCGGAAAATCCCGCCAACGTGAGGAACGTGCGGTCCTTGTGTATGTGGGGAAAACGCTTGCGAAACGCCTTGAATACGCCGTTTACCGTCTCAATCAGACGGTCGGGCCGTTCTCCTGCCCGCGGAGCGAGCGAACTCCAGCGGCCTTTGCTCCGGTCCTCGGCACGCACAAACGGCGTGTCCACAAACCCTACGAAAAGAAACGGCCGGTTCGGTCGCTTGGAGGTCAACAGCGCCAGCTCTTTACGGAAGGAGGTATAATAGTCCTTGGAGTGCATGCCGTGGAAATAGAGGATGATCTCCACGGAGTTACTCTTCCTGAAATCGTAGTCCCCTACCAACCATACGTACCGCAGATCATCGTCCCAAGAAGATACCCGCCAACGCTGGTAGGGTATCTCGCCCCCTCGCGAAACCACCAGACCCTGACCGTCCTGCAGCACAGGTACCAGAGTCCGTTGCACAAGATACGGGGAATTTGCGAGAAGCGTACACGAACAGAGGCACATCCCGAGTGCGACAAAACTCGCCAGCCTCAACGCGACGCATCCGCGGAGGAAAGTCAGAAGATTGAATGGGAGAGATGTCTCTGCCCTTATACGCATGGGTACGGAAATCCATCCTCGTCAGGATTTCCCTCCCCAGTTTGCCGATTTTATCAACTTATCAAAGGATTTGTCAACAGAAGACCGGAAACGACACAGGTTTTCCGCAGAACGAGCCTCAAGGATTCGGGCAAAAACTCTCAAAAAACTGCCGCATGATGAACTCCACGGTGTCTGCATTCACGTGAAAGTTTCTCACGGCCTTCTGCAAAGATCGATTGCCCCATCATCGGCCGAAAAATTGTGGCCATCTCAAACGCGGGGAAATACACGACCCGCTCATGCCGTGATACAAATTCGTCCGCAACCGCGCGAAGCGTAGATTTGGAATTGCAGCTCGCGGAGATTACATCCGCGTCCTGTCGAAACGTGGCCCACAAGTGGACCGGAGAGACAGTAACGATGATGCGGCATCGAGGATTATGCTCCCACAGGAGCGCAGCACATCGCTCCAGGTTCTCCAGATTCTCGTGGTACCGGCTCACCCGGAACCGGTACCGCGTCATATCACCGTGTTCGTTCACGTACGGGCCCGCGGGAAGACAGATCACCGAGCCATCCACCGCATCTTCCCAGATCTCGGTAAGTCCCAGGGTGACGATCAGCACTTCAGCAGCTTCAAGAGCCCGCAGCGAACAGGCACGGTGTGATGCGAAGTCTGCCTCGGCCTTAGCGAGACTCTCGTACAGAATGATCCGTCGATAAGGGTCCTGCACCGTGCCCGAATCCGGAGCAATCCACCACCTCAGATCCGGTTGCCATGAGCCAAAGGTGTACCCGAATATCTGGCGCATGGAAAACGTGTTGTACAGGCGTTCCCAGGCAGCTGACGCGTGTTTTGACGCGGGATGATGGGTTTCCTCGGTGATGTACGAGAATCCCTCCCGGACGAGCACGGTCTTGATCTCACGGGCAAAACATGACCCCATCGACGCAATGTGCGTTGAGCGAGCAATGCTGAAATCGGTCATGGGCTTAAGCGGATAGCGCTCGTCAGACCGGGGATTGTCATAAGAGCCCGGCCATACCTGCCATGACTGAAAAAGATGCACCGGATGCACGTCCGAACGCGCCATAGCGTACGTGTCCTCGTCGTGAAAGAGGCCACACCTCTCGGGAGGGAATGTGCAATCCTCCCTTCCGGAACGTGTTACCCAGTCGAACCCAAACCTATCTGCGGTTCCGATCGCGCTGCTGCCTGGAGCCTCGGCGTCGGTCTCTGTCCCGCGGCCTCGGTCGTTCAGGCGCACGCCGCACGCGAGGGGGCCTCTTCATGTCTTCAATGGCCACCCCGAGGAGTCCGCCCGGAACGACCATGGTACTGATCTCGTCACTGTTGATCACGCTTAGGGTCACTCTATCCGAATGCATATACTCGTTCACGAGGTTCTTGAATCCGCTGACCCTGAACCCGGTTTCTCCGCCGTACTCGATGATGATGTCTCCGACCACGACACCGGCTCTGTCCGCGATGCCGCCCTTCTTGACCTCCACCACCTTTACGCCCGGGGATGTCTCCAGTTCGTGAAGTCGCGCGAGCAGAATGCGCGCGACTCCCCGCGTCGCCGATCTTGCGGAATCCGGCAAGGGCCTGCGTGTACAGTTCCTTACTCTTGTAGATACGGTTCCGTTCCGCATAGATGCCTGCGAGCGTGGCCTTTACGCGCGCAATCCACTGATAATCTTCTCTCTTTTGTACACCTTCAGGGCTTCTTCCAGGTCTTTCACCGCATCGTCCCATCGTTCCTGCTGCGCGGCAAATACTGCCTGCCGAAACAGACGCAACCCCTGTTCTTCACTGGGCGGGAGGTCCGCGTTTCCTGTGGGCACCGCTTCCTGGTCATCCGGCTGAGCGCGTCGGTTCGCGGTATAGGTCTTTTCCTCGTCCAGGACCACCCGGAATCCCAGATTCCAGAAGCTCATTGACTCGCCGGAAAACCCTCGGAACGCGCACCGGTCGTCCGCGGGACTGGAAAGCCAGTTTCCTCCCTTGTTGACTCTCGACGTGCCGACGGTTGGCCCTTTTGGATCTTCCAGGGGAGAATCCTGGTAGTAATTTCTGTCGTACCGGTCCGCGACCCATTCCATGACGTTTCCCGCCATGTCGTAGAGACTCAACCCGTTAGGGGGAAAACTCCCCACGGGCGCGACGTACCGATATCCATCATTCACCGTGGTGAGCGATTCAGGAAGTTTGGGGTCACCGTCGCCAAAATTCGAATCGTGGTCGCCGGGCATTCGGTCACCCCAGGGGTATCTCACCCATACTTTGCCGCCTCGGCAGGCCATCTCCCATTCTGCTTCCGTGGGGAGACGGTAGGTGCGCTTTTCCTTGTTGCTGAGCCATTTACAGAACGCTTGTGCATCGTTCCACGACACAAACACCACGGGTTGATTGTCAGCGATCTTCCAGGGGACCGAGTCCCACTTCATATCTTTCTTAGGAACCCAGCGCGCCTCTGACTTGCTCCATATCATGCCGCCATCGCCTTTTTCCGCGTCGGTCTTGTATCCGGTGTCTTTGACGAACTGTCGAAATTGCCCCACCGTGAGTTCGGTCGCGGCCATGTAAAATGGATGGGTTATGCGCACCGGATGGAGGGGTAGTTCGTCCTGGAACCACTGTTTGTGGCCTTCTCTCCAGATTTTCTTGAACTTGAGTCGGAGCCAGTCCATCTCTCTCTTGGGGCTCCCCATCATGTACTCGCTCGCGGGTATCCGTACCATTCTCATGCCGAGAGAGTTGGTAAGGACGATCTTCTCTCGAGGCTTATCTATCAGGGAATCAAGTCCTTGCAGGGCCTTGAGCCAGTGAGCGCAATCCGGCACGTTTCCGTGACCCGACTCGCAGTCTCTGAGCGCCTCCCTGACAATTTCCTTGGCCCGCGTGGCATCACCCGCGGCCAACAGCTCACCCGCGCGGCGCACCGTTTGCGCGAGTTGCCCCTGAGGCTCCTCGGGGTGTTTCGGCGCGTCAACGTGCTGCGACGCGTCACTGGCGTCAGCCGCAGCAGCGATGAGCCTGAGGACTTCCAGGCGGCACCCACATTTAGGATCGACCCTTGGCTGTGGTGCGGCAAAATCAATCGCTCCGGCAGGCTGCGCGCTTTCCTTTTGTACTGCCCCGTTGTCCTTAATGATCCCTCTCGCGGAGGGCCATGCCTGACTCCCACAGAGCACGGCGAGCACACAACAAATCGTCCACAGATACCTTGCGGTATTGCTCCATGGGATGATTCGCCACAATTGTCGAAAACAGTGGGTCCATCTCGTTGTAGGGCATGATGACATGTGTTTTCATTCCATTTCCGGAAAAATTCCTTGACAACCACGTGATTTCGGAGAATCCTAGCAGATGCGCGCGATGAGTCAAGAGCCTTTTATGGCATCGGCTGTCGCGGTAAGTGGGCGCTGAATCACGCAGAGGAATAAAAACGTTGACAACCGTTCCCTAACGTGATACCCCTTACAAAACGCATCGTTTTTTTTATAACTTGGGGAAAACTGTTCTTGCCAAGAGAACAGAAGACAGGATTGTCATTGAATGAGGAGGTACGTGTTTAAATGAAAAGATTTGCAGTGACGCTCGCGGTTGTCGGTATGGTCATGTTGTTCGCATCATACGCTGTGGGCTATTACGCGTGGGCACCGTTCTCATCTTGGGGCGCGGCTTCCAGCAGCTCCTCGAGCAGCAGCGGCTGGACCCGTTGTTGTGTGCCTGCTTCCAGCAGCTCCTCCAGCAGCGGCTACACCTATTGCTGTGTGCCTGCTTCCAGCAGCTCCTCCAGCAGCGGATGGACCTGTTGCTGTGTGCCTGCTTCCAGCAGCTCCTCCAGCAGCGGCTACACCTATTGCTGTGCGCCTGCTTCCAGCAGCTCCTCCAGCAGCGGATGCTGGCCTGCCAGCTCCTCAAGCAGCGGCTACTGGCCTGCGAGCAGCTCTTCCAGCGGATGGTACTAGAAATCTCTCGGTCATTTCCGATGACCGTTTGAATTTCGCACATCGCAAACACGTCGAGGCGATGAGCCCGTAGGGGCCGTCGCCTCGTCCATTTAGGGCCCCTGAATTTCTTGTGCCCGTGGGGGTATCGGAGAAATGGTGCACTTCAATCGTCAGTCGCTTTGGCCTTCTTTCCTCGTAGGTTTGCTGTTTATCCTCTGCCTGACCTCGTGTGGCGAAAAAGCTCCCACCATCACGGAAAATCCCAACAACGCTCGGCTCACGGGAACGTGGGTGTTGAAAACCAAGTTCACCGAGACCGGCGGAAACGCGCCGTCTATCGATCGACAGATGAAGCTTATGCTTAAGGAAGGCCAACTGTTCGAGGCTGAATTCAGGGGGAATAGCTCTGAGAAGTGGATTCGTGGAGGCCAGGGCTCGTTCTCATACGATCCGCCTCTCCTGACTCTGGTACCTGGGAATCGGGGCAGATCAACGCCTTTCAGGTGGTAGAGAAGGACCATAACACCCTGGTGCTCCATCACTGCCGCACCATGATTCCGGTGAAAAACCAGGAGCCCAGCGAGATCTTCGTGCGTCAGAAAGGCGGCCCTACCCGCGGGGCATCCTGATGTCTCATGCGTGCTCTGGTATAAGGTGTGGCAGGAAGCTACGCTTCTTCAACCAGGTTTATGAGTCCCCCAGCAAGGAGTATTCGCCTCTCCCGGTCCGTGATCTCTAGTCGCAACGGGATCTTTTTGGCGGTACTACCTCCCGTCTCCGCGTAGAACTCCGATTTTCCCTGTTCGAGCGTCTGCCTGACTTTTTCGATCCTCAACTCGGCCCCTTGAGAGATCGCATCCCAATCACTCGGGTCTACAAAGACCAATGGCAGGATGCCGAAATTGATGAGATTGGCTTTGTGGATTCGCGCGAAGCTCTTGGCAAGTTTCGCTTGCACTCCGAGGAAGCGGGGAGCGATGGCCGCGTGTTCGCGAGAGGACCCCTGGCCGTAATTCTCTCCTCCGACCACGAAACCCTTTCCAAGGCTGCGAGCGCGCGCGGGAAACTCCGGATCCAGCTGGCTGAAGACAAACTCACTGATGGCTTCTATGTTGCTCCTGAAGGGAAGCACCTTGCTGCCGGCCGGCATAATGTGGTCTGTAGTGATGTTGTCACCCACTTTGAGGATTACGGTCCCCTGCAGCGTATCCGCAAGCGGCCCGAAATGGGGAAAGGGCTTGATGTTCGGTCCCATGATGATTTCCACCGAGGAACCGTCCTGCGGCGGGAAAACGAGATTTTCGTCGTTGATCAGGTATTTGTCCGGGTTGGACACTTTGTGATACTCCCCGAGTTTCCTGGGGTCTGTGATCTTTCCGAAAATCGCGGCAGCCACTGCGGTTTCGGGCGAACAGAGATACACCTGATCGTTCAGGGTTCCGCTGCGGCCGGAGAAGTTTCGGGGAAACGTCCGCAAGGAAACGACTCCGGTTGCGGGAGCCTGCCCCATGCCGATGCATCCGAGGCATCCGGACTGATGGATCCGCGCGCCACTGAGGATCAGATTCACTACTCCGCCTCTTTCAGCCACATTCAGCAAGACCTGGCTGCTCCCGGGGTTGATCTCGAAACTCACATCAGGATGACAGTGTCTTCCCTCCACTGCCTTTGCCACCACCATGAGATCCCGGAAAGATGAGTTTACCGACGAGCCGACGATCACCTGGCCGACTTCAAGTCCTTCCACCTCCGAGACCTTCTTCACGTTGTCCGGAGAGCTGGGACATGCGATAAGCGGCTCCAGTTCGGACAAATTCATTTCCATGACTTCTGTGTACCGAGCGTCCGGATCGGGCTGGATCTCGGTCCACACGTGGCCGCGACCTTGACTCTCCAGGAATTCGCGCGTGCGCCCGTCCGACGGGAAGATGCTTGAACTGGCGCCGAGTTCAGCTCCCATGTTTCCGATCGTAGCTCGGTCGGTTGCCGAAAGCGTTTCCACGCCCGGACCGAAGTATTCGAAGATTTTTCCGACCCCGCCTTTCACTGTGAGACGTCGCAGCATCTCCAGGATCACGTCCTTCGCGGAAACCCACGGTCCAAGGGCACCGGTAAGTCTCACACCGATAATCTTCGGCATCCTCAGATAAAAAGGTTTGCCGGCCATGGCCATGGCCACGTCCAAACCACCTGCTCCAATGGCGAGCATGGAACTTCCCGCGTTGGTAGGGGTATGACTGTCAGATCCCAGGAGAGTCTTGCCCGGAACACTGAAACGCTCCATATGGACCTGATGGGAGACGCCGTTGCCCGGCCTGCTGAAAATAACTCCGTATTTGGCAGCAACACTCCTCAGGAAGCGGTGGTCGTCCGCATTCTTGAAATCCGCCTGCATGAGGTTATGATCAACATAGCTTACTGACACCTCGGTCTTTACCCGAGGCACCTTCGCCGCTATAAACTCAAGAAAGACCATGGTTCCGGTCGCATCCTGGGTGAGGGTATGATCGATTCTTAATGCTATTTCTGATCCTGGTTCAAGCTTTCCTGAGACCAGGTGATTCTCGATGATCTTTTCTGCAACAGTTTGTCCCATAATGCCCCACTTTCCGTGTGTGCGTATGTTGTGGCGATTGGTCCAGGCATGCATTCCGAAACAGGAAGGCATTCTGCAATGGGAACGAGTCACTTACGTGCCTCGACTCTTCGCGGTGAACACATCCTCCTTCAGGGAATCATGCACCGTGTTCGGCAGCGCCTATCCGTCAACACGAGATGCGTTCCGGAGACGCTTCTCACCCTCCCAGAAGCGGTGCCCACTGCCGGACCGTATTCTTCACCATGGGATCCGCACCGCTCTTCACGATACGGTTATGACAAGGCAGCAGGATATTGACCCCCAAATCCGCAATCTGATCCAAAGATTTCCTTAATTGTGCGGGATCTGCAGATTCGAGATCGTATCGGCCTATCGCTCCGTCGGCATAAATCGTGTCGCCGGAAATAAACAGCCTGTGTTCTTCGTTAAACAAACCAATGCTTCCAATGGAATGGCCCGGAAGATGGATCACCCTGAAAAGGATCCCGCCCAAATTAAGCTGTTCTTCGCCTTCGAGCTTCCTTTGCACGCTTATCTTGAAGAAGCCGTCGGGTATCTGATACTGAGCCCTGATCATCGACTCAAACACCTGATTTCCGAAGACAATACTGGAGTCTCCCTTCTCGAGGAGAACGGCCTCGGACTGGTGAACCCAGACCTCTGCATGGGGAATCGCTCGCAGCACCTCTGCAAGGCAGCCGACATGATCCACGTGCGTATGGGTCATAATAATCCGCTTTACCTGGTTCAAAGGGATTCCGGCGCTTTTCAACTCCTCCAGCTTGTACCGATCCCATGTCCATGAGACCGCAGTCCACCAAAGTGAAATCCTCAGATGCTTCTTTGCCTATGACATACATGTGTGAGTCCGGAAGAAACTTGTCCCGCCCTGGAATCCACAGAACGCCGTCCTTTACCCTTTCGATCACGCTATCACCTCTTCGCCTTTTCTTTATCCGTTGTTAAGATCATGTCAGCACCAGGTCTTGTCAAGAGTGTCGCCCGGTAATCGTTCATTGGCCGCTTGACATGGCTCTGCGCTCCGGTGAGTGGGAGCGGAAGACCGTCTCCCCTTCTTATACCGCTGTGCGCAAGTGCAAGTAACCTAGTCCGAAACCGGGTCAATCGTCCCCGAAGATCCATTGCCAGTCATTTTCCGGCAGGAGGTTCCTTTTGATTTGCTGGGTGTACTGATCCATGATCACCCATTCCCCGCGACCGTAGGCTACTGCTTCCGGATTGCCGCGGTCCGGGACGGCAAAGATTGTGCCCTCTGCCAGGAAGAAACGTGGAGATTTCGGGTTGCCTCGTGTCCCGGCCGGCCTACCGACAAAGAGGAGTCGTTCCGTCACACCCACCGGTCGCAGGAAGGTAAGCTCCACTCGCACGGAAAGCCCGCATGAACGGGTTTGCATGAATCCTGCCCACGCAGTGTTCTCGTCGAAAATCGAGACCAGGATCGCGGGGTGTAATTCTTCCCGGTCGATGAGAAGAAGAACCGGGCCCGATCTCCGTCATCGGATGCATGACCCCATGCCGTGGACGTCACATTGTCCCGGTCAGGAGAATGCACGCGAAATCGCCTCTGCAGGCCGGGCTCCGACCTGTGGTGCCCGCAGACGAAACAGTTTCGATAATACGGAAGGTCGCGAAAATCAGCTTCCAAGGGAGCGCCCACAGGTATGGACAGAGCGGAACCATCAGCCGCTCTGATGTCCGCTTTCACGTACGGGGTCTTGTCGCCCAGCTTGGTGATACGTGCCATCAAGGTAGGCCCCAGGTCGTCCATTCCCCGCTCTACCGTGAAGATGGTTTTCTCGCCTATTCCCACCCCTGAACCGCCGAACCTGAAACGCGCGGTCACCGGGTACCAGGGATGCCCGGCCCTGCGCCACGCATCCAGACACAAGCCCATGGCCAGGCCACCGTGAGGTATGCCGATAAAACCTTCGTGTTTCGGCTGAAATACCAGTTCTTCCGTTACCATGTGCGTGTCGGCCTCGAGAGACGCACGGGGCAAAAATGGATCGTCCCCGGTTAAGAACGAATATGAATTGTGTGCAAGAAACATCACTCCTCCATCAATTACGCATATGCCACGGGCACGCGGCGCGCAAGCGCACACACGTACCACAAGGCACCGATCTGCCGAGGTTCCCTCGTCTTCAGGACCGAAGCGAAGGCCGCAGATTGATCTGCAACTACTTTAGCAGAAAAGCTCCACGCCTTTTCGCGGAAATCCCCCCGTGCCCCTCGCTGGCACGAGGGGGGTAGGAGGGATTTTCCCAGTCCTGGAGCCGACGCTATCCATGGCAATGTAATTCGGAAACGCCCTGCGAAAACGTTTTTGTCTCCTGTGCGGTCAGCGATCCACGTACAGCGACACGGCTTCGCCGCCGCCGAGGCACAACGAAGCCATACCGGTCTTCTTGTCCCGATTCTTCATGGCATAGATGAGCGTGGTCAGCACCCGCGCTCCGCTCGCACCGATGGGATGTCCCAGCGCCACCGAACCGCCGTTCACATTACAGCGATCCGGTTCCAGGCCCAGTTCCCTCATCGCTCCCACGGTTGAGCCGGCAAAAGCCTCGTTGACTTCCATGAGGTCTATCGCGTGCCAGTCCACGCCCTCTTTCTTGGCCGCTTTGGGAATGGAAAGTATCGGAGCCATCAAAACGTACTTCATGTCCAGCCCCGCACTCGCCTGAGCACCCACACGTACCAGAATCTCAAGCCTACGCTCACGCGCGATATCTTCGGCCATTACGCAGAGAGCGGCAGCCCCGTCGGAAATGATTGACGCGTTTCCTGCGGTCGCGTAGCCGTTCTTCTGGAAAGCGGGATTCATCTTGCTCAAGGCTTCGTCACGTGGTTTCTCGCGGACACTCGTCCGTATCGAAGATCTTCAGGATCGCCCTTCCTCTGAGGCACCTGCACGGGGAAGATTTCCTCCTTGAACCGGCCGGACTTGATGGATTCGAGTGCTCGCTCGTAACTGAGCGCTGCGTACCGGTCCTGATCTTCTCGCGACACGTGGTATTTCTCGCTGCACAGATCGTTACTGATGCCCATGTGGAAATCATTGACGATATCCCACAGGCCGTCATGCACCATGCTATCCACGAGCGCGCCGTCACCCATGCGGTACCCGAATCTGGCTTTTTCCAGATAATAGGGTGCTGACGACATGTTCTCCATGCCGCCCGCGATCACGATATCCGCGTCTCCGAGCTGAATCGCCTGAGCGGCCAACATCACCGCTTTCAAGCCTGAGCCGCACACCTTGTTGATGGTGAGGCATTGAGCCTCAAAAGGGATTCCTCCCTTCAGGGCTGCCTGCCGCGCAGGGTTCTGACCGTATCCGCACGGGAGGACTTGGCCCATGATGACTTCGTCCACATCGCCTTTCTCGATTCCAGCCCTTTTGACAGCCTCATCGATGACTATTCCTCCCAACCGGGTCGCACCGATTCCGCTGAGGCCGCCGTTAAAAGCGCCGAGCGGAGTACGGCAGGCACTGACTATCACGGCTTCACGCTTTGGGCTCATCCCGACTCCTTTCCCTTGGAATATCTCACCTATGCGTGCTGATCGTCGTGGAAACTCGTGACGTCAGCGCACCTTTTCGCGACTGGGTTTCTCCGACCGCATCTTGTCACGATGCGGTGTGTCGGTCTGTTGATACTGAAACGCGCTCGAGAATGGCGTCATGCGCAATGCGCTTCTGCATAACCGCTTGAGACCGGAAACCTTTTGCTTACAAATACTTGTCCTTCAAGATTTCCGCAATTTGCACTGCGTTAAGGGCTGCACCCTTCAGGATGTTGTCAGACACCACCCAGAGATTCAGACCATGGTCAATGGATTCGTCTTTCCGGATCCTTCCCACCAGGGTGTCGTACTCCCCCACCGCGAGCGCAGTGAGCGGATACTCATTCTCACGCGGATTGTCCACCACCTTGACGCCGGGGGCCTGGCTGAGCAGCTCGCGCGCCCGGTCAGGGGTAATTTCCTTTTCCGTTTCCACGTTGACCGACTCGGAATGTCCGAAGAACGAGGGCACCCGCACTGTGGTGGCGGTAAGGCGAATGGTAGGGTCAAGTATCTTCCTGGTTTCCCACACCATCTTCATCTCTTCCTTGGTGTAGTCATTGTCGAGGAACACATCGATATGCGGCAGGCACTCAAAGGCGATCCGGTACGGATAGACCTTGGTGTCAACGACGCGGTGACATGCGAGCGCTGCGTGTAGCTTATCCAGACCGTCTTCTTTGGTCCACTGGATCGTGGAACACATTTGCTGCGCCTGGACCAGCATCTCTTCCAACGCGTCCTTGCCTGTTCCTGACACGGCCTGATAGGTGGAAACCACGACACGTGTGATCCGTCCCTCATCATGGAGAGGCTTGAGCACCACGACCATCTGGATGGTAGAACAGTTGGGATTGGCTATGATGTTCTTCTTGGTATATCCTGCCACGGCTTCGGGATTGACCTCAGGGACGACGAGCGGCACGTCCGGGTCCATCCTGAAATGGGCTGTGTTATCTATCACCACGCAGCCGGCATCCCCTGCTATAGGCGCAAACTCGGCACTGATGGACCCACCTGCCGAGAAGAGTGCGATGTCCACGCCCGCGAAGGAATCCTTGGTCAACTCCTGGACAGGATATTTTTCGCCCTTGAACGTGAGGGTTTTGCCCGCGGAGCGTCCCGAGGCAAGCAGTACAATCTCTCGGACAGGAAAGGAGCGCCGTTCCAGGACATCGAGCATCATGTTCCCTACCGCTCCGGTGGCACCCACTACTGCTACTCTGTAACCATCTTTTTTCATTACGATATTCCTTCCTCCTCGTTCGGCCTCCGTGCAAGAGGGTCTGACGCGGGTTGACCCGTGAGTTTAGCTGAAAACGCTCCGAAACAGGAGAAACTTTTTCGCTGAGGATGCGGTCGGACCCAAACTTTTTTCTGTACCACTGTTCTCCGCGGCATGGGAGGCTGACTGTCTTGTAAAGAATGACAGGAGAGAAAGGCGCATTGCTCACGGAAACTGTTTACGCCAAAAGCCTCTTTCGGGCGCGTGTACAAGGGCACGCGGGGAAGGGAACGACTCGCGTCCGTGTTGCGTAGGCTCTCACTTTTGCCCTGTGGGCTTGGTTTTCTCGCTCTTTGCCGGTTCCTTCGAGGATGTGCCCTCGTCGCTCTTGTCCACCTGCTCCACGGGAATGCGCTTCAGAGAGAAATCCCCGGACGCGGGATCTTTCTTCATGATCCACAACCTGCCGGTTTCGGTGTCAATCATGAACGTGTGGCCCTTGACGTTGGGCGACACGAACATCTGATACCTGCCCGTGAGGGTGATGCTTGAGGACGAGTCTCCGCCCTTGGGTGCGGCCTGAGATAGCTCTTTGCCCAGCGGCCACTGAGACTCAGCGGTAATCGCTGTTCCCAGGCAGAGCGCCAAAATCACACATACCAGCATGGTCGGTTTCATAAATGCTCTCCGAGGTTTTTCCCGAGCGATTCCTGTAAAAAATGCATTTTCGGGGGAAGGCCCTTCTTTCAAGAAGGGCCTTCCCCCGAACCCCCATCCCCAAGAACTTCAAGCACTTGCCAGCTCCCGCCGGTCGCTGGACAGGGTCCCAGTTTCCTGGTTCGTGGTGACCCTCCAGGTCAGGGGAGTTCACTATAGCAGTCTCAAAAAACACGGTCAAATTGCCGAGGGTTTCGCGTGTCGGTCCGCCCACGGGGTTCATGGACGAAACGTACCTTGTTCTCGCTCGTGATTCCATGGTGTTATCTTGCCCTGAAGCACGGTCACCGCGAAATAGTCGACGGGGCTTTTCGGGTGTGGTATGAAAGAGACTCCCGTACCTCGCGAAGCGAGTCAACATCATGTGAGCCTTGCGGAGCCGCAGTTCTCCCGCGCATCCAGGCTGCGATGAGGGCCTCTGCGCGCCACGCAAAGCTACTGCCCATACCCTCGGCTCACGCAGAACTTGTTCTGTCGCGCGGCCCCAACGGCAGTCGAGGCACGGAAAGCCAAGTGAACCTCACCGGCCTTGTGGAGTAGACCATGGGCGATCAACACGAGCCCGAATTCCTGGCGACGGAGACTATTGACCTCAACAGCCTCTTCACGAGGGACGTCGCGTCCTCAGGGACGTTCGACTTGAGAGGACTTGAGGCTACTTCTCTGGGCAAACTCTTGGAGACCATTCCTATTCCCGCGTTGCTGGTCGACGGAGCGATTGCAGTGGCCTTTGCCAACCAGGCATCTGAAAACCTCGGGTTTCAGAGCGCCCCCCAACGACCAGGCTCGTTTTCTCTGTTGTTCGCGGATGGAGTGGCAGCTTCCGCGGCAGAAGCCCTCGTAAAGAGAGTTTTTGCCACGCGAAAACCGGAAGTGATGGAAGCGCCTCTCAAAAGAGGGAGAAATCGCCTTTGGGGGCGCATGCACTTTCGCCCCCTCCGCGTGGGCAAGCGTCGGTCAGTCTTGGTTCTCGTGGAGGACATGACGCTGGAAGGCAAGCGCGGGCTTCTTGAACAAAAGCATCTCCAAAAGCTGCAACGATCTCAGGATCTCTTGGAGAAACGTCTGGCACGGAGCGCGGCGAACCTGAGAATGACCAATTCGCTCCTGAGGAAAGAGACTGCCGACCGAAAACGTGCGGAAGATGCCTTGAAAAAAGCCCACGCACAACTGAAGCGTCAGGCCGAGTCCCTCGCGGGGGCATCGAACAAGGGTAAGGTTGGGCCGGGCAAGAAAGGAACCAGCCGAGCCGCGACTGAAGGAATCCATTTCATAGCGGATCCGCGTACAGAGTCCGATCCGTACCCAGAATCAGTCAAGGATTTCAAGAGCTTTGTGAAGCTTGTAACGAGCGCAGCTCAAATGGCACAGGAGGACCTGGAAAAAGAACACGCGTCACGCGTAAGGAAACACCTGGAAAAGTTGCTCAAGCACTGTGCCATAGCTGATGAAAAGGTCGTGGCTCACGAAGCTTGGAAAGCCGGCTCTCGTGACAGCGGTTCGTAAACGCCAGGCTTGAAGACCCCGCAGCTCTCATTGACAAATACAGTTATCTTATGGTATTTATCGTAGTCTAGAAAGGATTGTCTTCAGTCATACTGATAACACCTTTCTCCCTGGAGGTTTTTTATAGTGATCTCTGTGTTGGGATTTGCGAAGAAAGCCGTCACGGCGATGATTTCGTGTAAATGGCAAGGAATCACGGTCCTTCTCGCGTGCGTATTGTTTCTGGCTGGGTTGAGTGGACCGTCGCCCGTCCAGTGCATGACAGCTCAGCAGGTTCTGGATGAGGTAGTAAAACATAATTTTCTCAAAAGTTTTCGGGTGGTTCTCGGAGTTCAATCTTTCAAGGGAAAGAAGTTGATTGCCAAGAATACTCTGTGGCTTATGGGACGGTCCCATGACCGGGACAGTGACTTCTTTCTCGATTTTGACGAGCCGAAAGAATCAAAGGGTCTCCGCTTCCTCATTCAATTCAGACCCGGAAAAGAGCCTTCTGCGTTCATGTACCTTCCTGCCACTGGCAAGACCTTCCCCATGGCCGTAGACGACCCATCGGTGGACATCGGCGGGACCGGTCTCAGTATGGACGACCTTCAAGGTTTTGTGCCCAAAGGCGGCGAAACCATGACGCTGCTCAAGGACGAAAAGGTGGGGAATCGAGATTGCTACGTGATTCGCGTGAAACTCCCGGGAGATGGGGGAGAGCGGCTGCTCTGGATCTCAAAACAGGGCTTTCTTGTTCTGAAGACTCAGCAGAAGGATACCAAGGGAAGGATAAGAAGGACTTTTCGCGTCGTGGAATTCTTTAAGACCGAAAAAGGAACCGAATTCCCGCGAGAAGAAGAAATCACTATCCCGGACCGGGACATCCGGATTCTGGTGAAACAGGAACACGCGGTATTCGGAATCGAGTTCCCTGACGAAGTCATGGACCCTGCGAAATTCGGTACGTTCAAGTGGCGTCAATAGCGCGCGTCGCAGGAATTCCAGGCATTACACTGAGATTCCCGGAGCACAGCCGGGCTCCTGAAACGACAGAGGTTGCCTGACGGGCTGCCGGGCAACCGTTCGCAAAAGTGATGACTTGTAGCGCGCCGTTTCAAGTGCGGCGCGTCTTGATATTGAGTGTGCATGGCGCGGCGCGATCGCCGGGTACGGCTGTGACATTGAGAGTCAGAGGGTGGAACTTCCATGCAAGGCATATTCATCGTTCGCAAGGGCTTGTCCGTGATCGACCGCGGTGTGACAGGCACATTGCGCAAGTCATTATTGCTCGCATCGGCAAGTCTCTTGCTCGTTTCCGGCTGCGCGAGCCTACCTGATGTGAATCGACTTCAGAACAACATGGACGCGATGGTTCACTACATGGGAGTCATGGCGACAAGTATGCCGGTCATGGTGAACAGTACCGCGAGAATGGCTGAGACGGCAGAGAGGATGGAACACAAATCCGATGCCCTCCTGAATAATCTCCAAAAAAAGGGAGGAAACGCGGAGAGGATCATTCAGAATTATTCCCAGGCCTTGTTGGACAATGAGCGAGCCATGATCACCAATCTCAAAGGAATACGCGGAGAACTGGGCGAACTGAAACAGTCCCTGAGCGTCGCGGCACGTACTCCCCGATCTGCGGATCAAGAGCGCCTCAATGCCCAGATTATGGCCAAGCTCACTACCCTGGATAGCCGGCTTTCCGCGCTTGCTTCAAGAATGGAGAACCTGAACGGACAGCCGCCCCGCTGATCGGCTGACAACTCACGTCTGGTCTGGTATGATTTCTTCATGGATATCGGTACTGGACATCTTTCGATCCTCCGCGTACGTGTTTCGCGAAGCCGCCCTGTACATCTTGTTGGGGTTTTCGGTTGCCGGGCTTCTCCGGATATACATCCGACCGGATTCAGTAGCCCATTATTTCCGGCATGGCCGACTCAGGTCGGTGGTGTACGCCTCATTGCTGGGAATACCGATCCCCCTCTGATCATGCGGAGTGGTTCCTGCAGTTGCAGGACTCAAGAAACAAGGCGCAAATAACGGAGCCTGTCTCGCGTTCCTGATCTCCGCGCCGGAGACCGGTGTGGATTCCATCGCTCTGACTTACTCGCTCCTGGACCCAATCCTCACGATCATTCGCCCGATAGCTGCACTTATCACCGCGTTCATTGCAGGGTTACTCGAGAACTTCACAGGCTCTTCTTACGAAACGACCAGTCAGGTGGAACCGGATCGCACATGTCTCGTGGACGCGTGTTGTGACGGGATTGATTGCGATGCGGAGACCCATGCGCATCACCACACCCTGTACGAGAAGTTTAGGGCTGGGATAAGCTTCGCGTTCAGCGAGCTGATGGACGATCTTTCCGGGTATTTTCTCCTGGGAATCCTATTGGCTGGCGTGATCGCGGTGATCGTTCCCGAATCCGCGATGAGCGGTCAATATGGTTCAGGTTTGCTGGCCTATCTGGGGATGCTTGCGGTGAGTCTGCCCTTGTATGTCTGTGCGACGCTCTCCACACCGGTAGCGGCTGCGCTCGTCATGAAAGGCCTGAGTCCCGGTGCGGCACTTGTGCTCCTCCTTGCAGGACCGGCTACCAATATGGCGACTATTACCATGGTCGTGGGTATGCTCGGAAGAAGGACTCTGGCACTCTACCTGGGTTCTATTGTCTTTTGTACCCTGGGGCTCGCGTTCCTCACGGACGCTATTTATCACTTCCTGGGTGTGTCTGCTGCGGCAACGGTTGGCGTGGCAGCAGGAGGCGAGGTGCCCTTATGGATCCAATGGGTTGCATGTGCGATCCTTGCAGGGCTCATCGCGAGATCCCTTTGGCGGCGACGCATCATGCCTGTGGTGCTTCGCTTGCGATCCGGAAAGCGGTCTCCCCAACCCAAGTGCGAGGGGGACACGTGCTCCCACGATCATCATTCCCATTCGACCTGAAACGGTCAGTGTTCTCCGTGAGGGATCACATTCACGGGCAGCGCCGCTGGGTGGGGGAGGAAGAGCGATGAAAGAGGCGCGTACGCGCCCCTTTCGGAGAGGTCTGAAGCCTCAAAAGTAAGGAGGATGAAGCCCGTGTGTAGTGTCTCGGTTGCGCGCAATGCGTCTGGTCTTCACCGAAGATCACGCACCGGTTTCACTGATCCGGGAGCCGGTTTGTCAGGCCATGCCCATTCTTCGTCATCGCCGCGTTCCCGGGTGTTGTAGATATTGCCCACAGCCCGCACGCCAAACGTATGCAGGTTCTTTTCGTCGTACGGGTAGTTTCGGAGCGGGAGCATCAGGTAGAGATTGGCTTCGCGGTTCCGTTGACGCACGTCGATGTTCTCGTTGTCATAACGGGGGAGTTCCTCGCCCCAGGAACGGAGCCGGATACGTTCCGGTGCAATCCGGTACATTTTCACCAGAGCGTTCTTCACTGCCGCGGCTCGTTGCATGCCCAATTTGTAGTTGTCCGCGGGATCCCCGATAAACGTGGTATGTCCATCGATCTGAAGCTCGTATTGCGGTATCGCGTGAAGGAAGTTCGCCACGCTCTCCAGCTTGAGTGCCTCTGAGGGGATCAGCTCCGCGCTCTTTTGTTTGAAGAATACTTCCGGGTACGGGAACATGATTTCCCGCACAGTGATGTCCCAGGCCACTTGTTTCATTTGCTTCTTGGTCCGGACATCTTCCCATGCGCGGCAGTACCCGCCGGTGAGCTTGCACACTTCGTAAAGGTTCCGCCAGCCCACTTCGGTTCTCGCAAAGGACACCGCGTACACGCGTACCTTGTCCCCGAATTCGTCCTTGAGCGCCACAGCCGTTTTCTGCGCGCATTCTCCCTCAGACCCACCGTCGCTGAAAACTACGATGGCTGTCCTTCCGGCTGCGGTGGTGATCAGGGAGCCTGCAACCTGGAGCGCGTCCTGTAATGCCGCGGTCCTGCATGGAAAGAACCCGCTTCCACGCGGGCTCCCGCAAAGCTGTTGATACTTGGTTACATACCAGGGGCTTAGAGGACTGACCACCCGAGGATATGCCGCATCGCCAAAAGTGATCACCGCAGTGTTCACATCGTACTGCCATCTGGGCACGTGCGGCATCATCAAGTTGAAGAGCTCGAACGCGCGGGAACTCACGAATAGTTTGGTGTGATCCGAGTTTCGAGGATATCCGGCGGTCATGGAATCGGAAACATCGAACAGGAAAATCACGTTGTGGACTTTGGGAACAAAATCGTGTTTCTTCTCCGGGCTCAAGCCTGAAAAGGACGCTCCTGGGAGGCTCAACAGCAGAGCCGCCAGAACAAATGCCGCCAGAGTTGTCTTCATCCACCATCCTCCTGCGGGATTCACGCAACCTTGCATTAGTAAGGTGCGTGATGTCCGAGAGATACACGCTTATCTTAAAGGAATTTATAATGTCTGTCAAGACCAATGTGCCTCATATCGCGACGCTTCTGCCACGGACCGCGCGGACAGCGGGCAATGAACGCGCGGGGCGGCACGCGGCGCGTGCGCGGCATTCGCACTTGACCTGAACTCATCTTTGTGGTTTAAAGATAGACTGGGAGAGGGTAGTAACTCTCACACAGAGGCTCTGCAGTGAAATTGGTACTCTCCCTTGTGGTCTCGCTCCTGGTGCTTTTCGGTTGCGCTTCCGGCCGTCATGTCTGGAACCAGGGAAATAATCAACCCCTACCCAAAATCGACCAGAGCTCTCCCGCAAAGCATTCTCCGCCTTCGCGGTTCCATTCAGAGTACGCGCGTGTCGAGATTCCGGAACCGAATCAAAACGAGTCAGGCCGAATTTCCAGCGGACAGCGCAGGTGGACTTCTTTTAGCAGCAAATCTTCCCCTTTGTGGGAGGAATCGAGGAAGATATGGCAGGGAAGAAAAAGGAAAAACTCACCGTGCGTGGTGAGCAATTGCTCGCGCGCGGCGATACGATTCGCGTCTATGATGGGGGTGCGCTGATCACGTGTCGCGTGCTTTCGTGTATTGCAGGCGAAAAGGACTTGTGTCACGCCAATTTGGAGATCCTGGAAGGGGACAGAAAAGGAGAGCGGATCAGTACCACTCTCAAGGCAGCCAAAGACTCGCCCGAAGAGCATGCTGAAGAGCCTGTTTCGTAATCCCTCTCAGGGTGCCGGTGTCATGAGCTGACGTGGTCCTCAAGTTCTCGCCAATGGAGACACGAGGAAGAGAGAACGGTTTCGGTCGACACGCTTCGCACCCGCGTCATGTTTTTTCTCAAAGCCTGTGCATAGAGTTCGGTCCTGATGTGTCACTGCGCGCCGGTGGGAGAAGTCAGGCGTCTCAGGACCGAGAGAATCTTTAAATCGAGCCGTTCGACAATCTCTTCGCAAAGAGAGAACAGATTCTTATCCGCGACACCTGCGACCGCGAACGAGTCCAGCACCACTTCGGCCATGGGGTGCTCAGGCACAATCTTTCCGATCACCACCGCGATAGTGGTGTCAAAACAATCGTACGCGTCCGGCTTTTCCAGTTTGGTGAACCACACCCTCATCCTGAGATTGGATGCCGTGGGCAGTTTGCTGAGAAAGTCTACGAATTCGACGTCTCCCATGGCATGAAGTTGCTCCCTCAAACAATCCTTCAGCCGCGTCTTCTCCCCGGTAGCCTCCAAGCCATACGCTGACTGGACCCAGACCTCAATCTTGAAGGGGGGCTTTATCGAGCCCGGAGGGAACATCTCCCTGAGCATGGCATCCACATCCGAGGACCGGAACAAAAGCTCGTGAGACTGCGCGAAGGCAAGCCCCTGCAAGACACATAGCCCCATCCATATTGCAAGCACCACAGTCCGAAACATCTTCATTGCCCCCTCTCCTTCTATTCACATAAAAATCGGGCTGCGACTCCGCAACGGCCCGACCATGTTTCGGCCGTGTGCAGAAATCCATGGCATCAATGATAGCGTGTGCCCTTACTTGTTTCAAGGAGGAGGAGGTGCAGGGAAACGCTGCTCGATGCGTTTTTCCTGCACTCATCACGTCACGGCGGCAATTACCAAAGACTTCTCTGTACCGTGGGGTAAGAGAAAGGCGCGGCGGTTTGCAGGTTGATCGCGGGAATCACAGGCCTGTTCATGTGCGCGGCGGTCAAATGGACTGCCTGCCGCACTTGACCCGCGCGGGTCGGCCCTGCATAGCCGGTACAGGTTCACTGCAGGCCTGGCCGCGGGGAGGCTCGTGATTTCAGGAGAGGACCAGAGAGGACGCTGCCCAGGACTGCAGCAGCTCCCGGGTGCTGTTGTAAAACCTGGAGACTGGCGAAACTGTGGACCTGCGCATCCGGGGCAAGCCCGCGGGTGTGCGCAACACCCGCCCTGCCGCGGGGCATACTGGGGAGCTGCTGCTGCGCAGCAACTCCGTCGAGGAGCCGCAACGTCCGTACGAGGACTACAACAGCTCGGTGGAGGGGTCGTAGCGTTTGCACGAGGGCTGCAACAGCTAGGCACGGCAGAGGTGGAGCTAGGAGGCGCAAATCTCCCGCAACATCCACCCTGTGAAGGCACGGGACTGGGTGAAACTTGACCGCAGCAGGAGCTCTGACGCGTCACGGGCCTGGGGTTGGCCTGAGCACAACAGGGAGGAACCGCGGGAGCAGTGGCCGGGACAACTTGAGCGGCTGCCGCATAGTCAGACGCGACCGCGGGACCGGTCCATATGGCCTGAGGTGCGACGATGGGCGCTCTCCGCACCTGGTGCCGCGCATTTTTGGCTGGGGCAGGTGCCACTGGAGCGGGTCGAAGCGGTACTGGGAAAAGCGAAAACACGCCTGCTCCGGTCGCGCTCTTTCCTTGGGTACAGCAGCTCGGGGCTGCGTAGCTTGCTGATGTCATTGCGATCGCGAGGATCGCTGAGATAGGTACCAATACGTTTGTTCTCACAATTTCCTCCTTTTCGTGTGGCAGGGGCCGCTGCCATTGCATCAATCGCGGGGACTGATCGCTTTCGAGCGATTTCCCCGAACAGCCCCACATGGCCAAGCTCAGCATTGATCACACCGCGACACATTGAAGCCTTTCCGCTCGCGCGGCAGCAGTCGGGGGGCCCTCCTTGAGTATGCCGTCACCCACTTCCACGATACGGTCCGCATGCTCCGCGTTTTTGAGACTGTGCGTGACCATCACGATAGTCTGCCCCTCCGCGTTCAATCGCTTGAGGAGCGCCATCACCTCGCGCGAATTTCTTGAATCCAGGTTACCTGTGGGCTCGTCTGCAAAGAGTATCGGAGGCTCGTTGACCACCGCACGAGCAATTGCCACCCGCTCTTGCTCGCCACCGGAGATCTGGTTCGGCAGCCGATTTGCTTTGTCGTGTAGTCCGACCCGTTCCAGCGCGGTCATGGCCAGGGCTTTCTTGTTGGATTCCGAGTGATGCGTCACCGCGAGTGGGAGTTGCACGTTTTCCAATACATTCAAATAGGGGATGAGCTGAAAGGACTGAAAAATGAACCCCATGAACTCACGCCTGAAATCCGCGAGCTTGTTCTTACTCAGTTTATATATGTCAATGTCTTCCATGAGGACTTCCCCGCGCGTCGGACTCAGCAACCCGCCGAGCATGGATAGCAGCGTGCTCTTGCCCACGCCCGATTCTCCCATGATGGAGAGAAACGCACCCTGCTCGATGGAGAGATCGATCCCCTTGACCGCGGCAACCGTTGCCTCGCCAGTTCCGAATTCCTTCACTACCTGATGTGCTTTGATGTAACTCATGAGTGCTACTCCTTATAATGTCCGAAGAGCCTCGCTCGGATCCATCCTGGATGCGGTCATTGCGGGATACAGTGATGCCAACAGCCCTATCACCACCGCCAAAAGGACCGCTCCGACAGCCACAATCGGATCGAGAGAGAAATGCGGCATCTGATCGGCAAGGAACGTGAGCAGAATACGCGTGGTTCCTATTCCCACCAGATAACCGATCACACCGGCAATCAACGAAACTGCTGCCGCTTCGAGAAGAATGATTTTCATGATGTGAGACTGACGGAATCCAATGGCACTGAAGATTCCTATCTCGCGAGTGCGCTCGTTGACGCTGCCCATCATGGTCACAAACACCACCATGGAGCCCACAAGCAGGACCAGCGCAGAAATGCCCAGGCTGAACTTGCGGAAACGATGCAAAGTGTCCATACGGCCCTCAACCACCTGCTGGACCGCGGTGACCTTTGCAGAAGGAATGATTGCCGAAATCTGGTTGACGATGTCCGAGATGGGGCAATTCTTGCAAAGCGCAGCCACTTCCACCATCCCGATCTTGCCCTGCTTGCCGAACAGCGTCTGAGCCTTTGGCAAGGCCATGAACACCAGGTTGTCGTCCTGAGATCCGGTAGGCTCCAAAATCCCGGCCACAGTCAACCTCTCGCCCGAGATTTCCAACGGATAGCCTACCCGCAGCTTGAGTCGTTCTGCCGCATCCTTGCCCACGAGCACTTCAGTGTCTGTGGCAGGTTTGGATCCGACAATCGACCACCATTTTTTCAAAGTGAATTCAGCCGGAAAATTCACGCCCACGGCAAGGGCCTTTTCCCCTGAATGCTCGAAAACTGAGAACACTTTGGGACTTATGAGTCTGATATTCACGGCGTTCTTGATTGTCTTGATCTTGGCCACATCTGTTTCGGAAATCTCTTTGAGATCAAAAGATAAGCCGCCAAGGCTCAAGCCTCCATACGTAAGTGACAGCCCCTCGGACCGGGGAATCACGAGAATGTTCGCGCCGAATTCATCCATCTTGTGAGCCACGTCCTCGGTGAGGATGCTCGTGGTCGTCAACAGGGCCACCACCGCAGCCACTCCTACCAGTAATCCCACCACCAGAAAAAACACCTTAGCCTTGCGGCGTCTCAGGTTGTTTAAGGCAATATCACGGAGTTTCATCTGAGCCCCCCTTATTGAAAATACCGCAGGCCTTGGAGCACATCCTGCTGACTGATGATCACTTTGCCGCCCTTGATGGCTCGGGGCAGGCCTGACGGATTGCAGCCGCCGTGCACCTCGTTAATCTTGTCGGTCCTGAACTTGAGTCCGCAGTTGATGCAGGTCATGTGAGTCCCATCCTGCTTGTATCCCTTTTGCGCTTTCCAGCAGACTTCGCATGCATCAAATGCCGCTCTGATGACTCCGTCAACGCTCTTGACCACAAAGAACCGTCATCGCTGGTTCGGTGAATAGGTGTACGCAAAGTGTCTGGCTACACCGTCGTTAAACGCGGCAGCGTTGAATACGAACGCACCGTTGACCGGTTTGATTTCTTGAGCTGGGACCGTGAAATTTCCTGCGAAAACCGTGGCAGGAACCACGTGGATCGCGATGACCGCGGCTGCGATCACCATCGCGGTCACTATGTGCTTGGTCATATATTTCGTTCTCATCTGATTTCTCCTTGTATCGTATCGAGCGAGGGGTCTGTTTTCTTTACTTACTGGATCACTAAGGTTTTCAATTCCGTATTGCCCGCGATCATGCGCGGCCAGAAGGTCTTCCAGTCATCTTGCCCGGCAGCGGCCTTGATATTCTGCTTGATGCTTGCATCGACGATTTGCACGTCCGCATCCTTGAAGAGTTTTCCGAGCCACGCCATGGTCTTGTGGGTCTTCTCATCGGGATTCTTGACACCCTCAATTACGTATTCGTCCCTGAGCTTGCGAATGCCAAGCACCTGCCCCACGGTCTGAAGGTATTTTTCCTTTGAGCCGTATTTCTCGGTCATCGTCGCAAGAAATTCCTCAGGGGAAATACCTTGCTTCTTTGCCAGGGCTTGCACTTCCTCGTCTATCTCCGACGGTTGGATCACGACCTTTTGCAGGTCTGCAGCCTGCAGCAGGATTTCCTTCCCTACTGCAGAGAAAAAGGCCGAGGCAGCCGCGGCTTGCGGGGCTTTCGGATCTGCAACGTTCACAGAGAGCTTGATATCTCGGGCAAATACGGGTTTCCCGTTCACCAGCCCCACCAGTACGTCATTGATTCCGCCACCGGACGGTTTGAACATGCCGTCCACTTGCGTCGGATAACCTGCATGCGCAATGGCTTGCTTGATTTGATCGGGATTCGTCTGCTTGCTTCTGAACTTTACTATGACGTCCTGAGCTGCCAGGCTCACGTCAGCCTCGACGACTCCTGGGAGCTTGGAGGTCACTTCCTTGACCGTGGTCACGCACGCGGGGCAGTACATCTTGTTCACCGCGAACCTGGAGGCCAGGACTTCCCCGGAGACCATGAGGTACACCGCGTACCCGCCTCCTCCACACAGCAGAAGGACCACCAGCAACGTCAAGATCCTCCGGAATTTGGAGAACGCTATCTTGCGATCGGCATTGTCCAGCGTCCGGAGATCTATCTTTTTCAATTGTCGCTCATCGGACATATTGTTACTCCTCAATATCACTTACTTTTCTTGGGGAACGGTCTTCTCTCGCACACGCGGATTCCTCAGGCAGGACCTTGCACTTGTACGGCAAGACACGCGGTACAGGCTCGAGGCCTCACGCCACAGCTTCAAATGGATCGCGAATGAGAAAGATTACCGCCACATGTCGTGAGATTTATCCGAAGGATCGAGCACACGTGTACGTATGCGCATTCCCCAAAACTACGGCATGTGAGTCAAGATTGCGGAATTTGAGGATCAACAGCGGAAAGAACACGTTTGGAGGGTGATGACAATGCCGGGAAAGCCGCTTTCCGTAAGGGATTCAGTCCTTCGCTCCGCGGGAGTGATGGTCGGGGTTTCCGCCACGGGAGCGTTCACTTCGATCAGGCGATACGCCTTTTCGCTCACTGCGAAACCGGGGATCGCGACGATCTGCATCTCTTGGATGCATCGACAATTGTGCGCGGGTCCGGTGATGGCTTCTCCCGCGAACATGGACCGGGTCGCCTGAGCATGTTGGCAGCACACAGCAGGAGGGGAGCTTTTTTGGTTGGCAGAGCACGCGTGATGGCCGCGTCGTTTGTCCGCGGTCTCATCGGTCTTGACGGCCACAGGGCAGCAGGTGGTTCTTACCGCCTCGGTCCGCAGATTACGGCCCGCGCCTTTGCAGCAGCACGGCATATATCTCGCGGGAACCGCGGTCATGCCCATGACCGAAAAACAGAGCGCAATTGCTATGAAACTTCGCGACATGCTCTACCGCTTCGTGGCATCAGATACGTAGAATTCAGGGTAGTTACTTTTCAAAAAAAGTCAAGATAGTTTTCGTGGGGGCGGATACCTGACCGCGAAATGCTCAAGCCCCCTCATTCCCCCATAGCCTACCTACCACAGGAGGATGCTTTGGAGGAGAGCACGATCTTGACAGGGGTGTTTTCGTGCGTACACATTAAGAATACGGGGCGAAGAGGAGCACTGTTCATCAAGACTTTCCACAAATGGTTCCATGGTCTTGCCGATTCGGCGAATTCTGCAATTAGCTAGCAAACATGTTGCGTATCAGACTCCGCGTAGCCTGAGGGGGAGGCTGGGCTGTTGGCAGGAGCCAACGGCTTTGGGTAATGTCGGGGTTCTCTCTGCAGGCGCAACGGAGTTCTCGCCAAAACGATATCGGGGGGATGTGGCACGCGTTATTTCGCCACACGAAGGCGGCGGTACTCATGTTTGTCACGATAGCTTGCATACTGATTTTTGTGGTAACGGTTTGTGCGGGAGAAATCATTGGGCTTGTGATTGAAGCCCACAACAGGAGTCGCTGGCGGAACGCATCCCTTCACATCGGGTTCGACTTTCACCCTCACAGGCGGCGGTGGCCGGCTTATCCCAGGATGCTGCTCCCTTCGATCGTCACTCCTGAAATCGAGAAATCGGCATTCTCGTACGGCGAATCCCTCAAGGGTCTGTCGGCAAATGTGGGAGGATTTGAAGTCCTCATCTCAGACTTCGCAGTGTGGGACTTCTTCACCCGCTGTCCGCTCATCTTTCGCGGGGTCCTTTGCGTGGTAAGGGGCGATCGGCTTCACGTTCCCGGCCAAATCAGGCTGGTGAAATGGTACAGCTACCTGCTAGATGGCTTTCGTACCAACGACTCTTTCCGACAATTCCGTTTCCCCCGCGAACCGGAATTTTCCGGTTCTTATGCGCTTTTCGGACACGGTGGGTTTGCGCCCTGGTTTTTTACGCAGGATCTACGCCAATTTTGCGTGGATCATCTGAGGGAAATCGACTGTGTGTGGGTAAATGAGGACGAGGTGGTGATCCTTTGGGTAGACAAGGAACCTGATCGATTTGGCGATCTGGTAGACCTCGCACTCGGACTTGCATCCAGACTTGCCGAAAACGTGGAGGACAGACAAGAAAAGGCTTCCGCGCGCTAGTGAACTGCCATGACCTGGATAGTCACAACGAACCATGAAAATGCCACCCTGTCCAGCGACCAGCGGGAGCTGGCAAGTGTTTAAAGTTCTTGGGGTTGCATTTTCAGAGGAAAGCCTCCTCATTGACAGGAAGACGCGACCCACTCCCCTGGCCTGTCGTAAATTCTTGCCATTTGTCAATTGTTCCGATTCCGCGCAGGCACGTAGGAGAAAACGAGACTGGCACGTTCACGGAACCAGCTCGCGCGCATGTGCGTCTTTCGCGAGGTTCTCGCAGCAAGAGCGGAAATAATCGACATCAATTTCGTATCCTATGCAGGACACTCCCAGGCTCAGACATGCCGCAGCGGTGCTACCGAGGCCCATGAACGGATCCATCACCAGAGCGGCTCTTGATACTCCATGCACCTTGATGCACATTTCCGCCAGCTTCGGAGGAAACGTCGCGGGGTGAGGCCGGTCACGGTCACGGGAGACAATCGTCTTGTAAGGAATGAACCACGTGTTCCCCCGACAGCGTCGATCGGACCCGGTGGACTTCCAACGGGTGATGTTCGATTTGTGCTTGTAAGGCACGCCGATGGCCAAACGATCCAAGGGCACGTTTCCGTGTTTGGTGAAGTGAAAGACATACTCATGCGCGTCCGAGAGATAACGGCGGCTGTTGATCGGCTTGATATGGCCCACGTTCACATCTTCTGCCAGCCCGTGGTTGTCTCCGTTGCTGGATCGCTCGATCGCTATGGACTTGATCCAGTGGATGGTATTCTGCAACTGAAAGTGCTTGGCCAGCCGCTGTGCGGTTTCCAGCGGCCCCCACGGGTCTGAAGGCGTGCCTCCTATATTGAAAAACACCGATCCGTCAGGAGAAAGGACGCGGCAAACCTCCTCGGACCATTTCTCTATCCAGTTCAGATAGTCCTCTCGCGAGATATTGTCGTTGTACGCGCCGTATTTGATCCCAATGTTGTACGGTGGCGACGTGACCACCACGTCCACACTGCCCTCATCCATGGCACGCATGCCCTGAAAGCAATCTTCCAGGCAGAGGGAAATGGTCGACGCACCCATGTCCAGGGTCCACCTGTCGCCAGACACCTGGACCGCGGGTGACCCCACGCGGGAAGCCGGATCGTGTGAGCGATCTCCCGAGGCCGAAGACCGCGCGGCGGTCTCAGTCGCACAGGAATCGCAATCAACGGGCTTTTTTGGCCTTTTCTTCGTCAAGAGTCAGCCTCCGAAAGTGAGCACCCTTATGCACCGGAGTGGTTCGGGTCTGGTGCAATGAACTCCCATGACCTGGAGGGTCACAACGAACCATGAAAATGGCACCCTGTCCAGCGACCAGCGGGAGCTGGCAAGCTCTTGAAGTTCTTGGGGATGGGGGTTCGGGGGAAGGCCCTTCTTTCAAGAAGGGCCTTCCCCCGAAAATGCATTTTCATGCGAAGACGCGTGGTTATGTCGCATCTCCCCTTGCGCACTCAGGTCGACGATTGTCCGTGTTCAGGAGGGATCAACCCCTGTGTCCTGAGAAGTTCCGCAAGGGGTTGGAGCCTGTTTTCAAATCCGCCAGGCTGGTTCCCGATATGCTGAGGAATCTTCCCGAGGTCAGTCGGTTGCAGGCTCAGGCTGAGATTCGCGTAATCCAGTTGGCTTTGGAGCTTCCGAAAGAAGTCCTGAAATCCCCCATTCCCTCTCACGGGCATCATGATCCAGTCGGCTATTTCCTGGGTCACTGCTATGGTATGCATGATTCTCTGCTCCCGCACGCGCGGTCGTCGCTTTGTTCCATGTAACCACAGCCGACCGCGATACTCTCGACGTCTTGGAAAGAGGTGCCAGGAAGGAAACCTTCTTGCAAGCAGGCTTTCCTGCTCGGAAAGTCCCTACGTGGGAGACAATCAACGATTCTCGACCTGGGCGGCCTTTTGTTCGATGATTGTGCGCTGTTTTTCGCGAAAGACTCGCAGCTTCTCCCGCAAGTCAGGGTCAAAAGCAGCCAGAATCTGGACCGCCCACAGCCCCGCGTTCTTCGCGCCGGCAGAACCGATCCCCATGGAGGCAACCGGAACGCCTCCGGGCATCTGGACTGTAGCAAGCAGCGCGTCCAGGCCTCCGAGCGACGACGAGTCCATGGGCACTCCGATAATCGGCACGACCGTGTGCGCTGCCAGAAATCCCGCAAGGTGCGCGGCCATTCCGGCCCCCGCGATAATGAGTTTCCATCCTTCTTGTTCCGCCTGTTTCGCGAGACTTGCCACACGCTCGGGGGTCCTGTGCGCGGACGCGACAGTCATGAAATACTCGATACCGAATTCCTTGAGCGCGTCCGCTGCCTTTTGCATCACCGGCAGGTCCGAATCGCTGCCCATCACTATACCAACCTGGATGTGTGCCATACCTGCCACCATGCCCGAGGATCGTCAAGAAAGAAAGAATTCGCGTGCAATCATAGGCCCGGGCCTGACGCGGAATCAAGGTACCGGGAGATTGCAGTGTCGTAAAGGCTGGTAAGCCGGAAGACCTTCTTGGCCATGCGGAAATTGAACGCGGCAGAGACTTCGCCACCGGAACCCGTCATTTCTTTGATCACCTCACGGTAATCGCTCGGGTCGGTAAGCACGGTCACAAAGGGGTAATTCTTCGCGGCAGCCCTCAGGAGCGTCGGCCCGCCGATGTCGATATTCTCCACTGCATCTTCGAGCGTGCAATCGGGTCGGGCAACGGTCTTTTCGAACGCGTACAGGTTCACCACGACCATGTCTATCGGCAATATGCCATGTTGGTTCATGGCCTGGACGTGTGCTTCCCGGGAACGGATCCCGAGTATGCCACCGTGAATTTTCGGGTGAAGGGTCTTGACTCGTCCATCGAGCATTTCGGGAAAACCGGTAAATTCCGCAACTTCTTTGATGGGGATCCCCGCGTGAGCTAAAGCCTTGGCCGTGCCGCCAGTGGAGAGAATCTCCACGCCAAATCCGCTAAGCGCGCGACCCAGTTCGTCGATACCTGACTTGTCCGTTACACTGATGAGTGCTCTTTGAATTTTGGGCATTACCATCTCCAGGCTGTTTTCTGGGAGCCTCCGCGCAACCCGACACGTCGTGGCTATCGCGTGGTTCGGGCAACCACATAGCCATCCCGGTTTCGAGAAGGGCTCCTGTGAGTCTGACATACTATAGCAGGCGCCAAAAATTCTGACCGAATAATTCGTGCGTGTGAAAGGTCGCCGGGGCCCCTGAACCTAGATTCCACGGCTCTGCGGCGTGCGAAGTGAAGGGCCTTTGGGACGCACCTTCGCGTTAGCGCACGCTTACTTTCGGTATCCCCTTAAACTTTTGGCCTGCCTTGGCCTTGGTAATTTCTTCCGCGGCTTTTTTCCCGGCTTTGCCTTGCGGATCCACCTTTGCCACGAGTTCCAGATTCTTTAAGCCCTCATCGATCTGACCCAGACGAATGAGGCACATACCCAGATGCAATTGTGCGTCGATATTGCTGGAATCAAGCTCGAGCGCCTTGTTGAAAGCCGCAATTGCTTTGGAATTATTCTTCTGCTGTTCGTAGATCCATCCCAACCGGTACTGGGAGTCCTGAAAGGACGGGTCTATCGACACGGCTTTCTTCAGATTGTCAAGGGCTCGGGGTAAGTCGTTTTTCTCCAGATATGCCAGGCCCAGGTAATAGCGGGTGTTGACAGTGTCAGGACCTAGCGTAAGCGCCTTTTCGTAATAGTCGATGGCTTTCTCCACATCATGTTTCTTGAGATACGCAAAGCCGAGGTTGTACAGCGCTTTTTCCGGTGTCCCATACGCGGTGTCCTTCAGGCACATCTGAAATTCCGCGATAGCCTGGTCGTAATTGCCTTTGGCCAGATACGCGGTCCCCATATTGTTTCGGGCTTCCGTGAGCTTGGGGTCCAGGGTCATCGCCTTTTTGTATTGGAATATGGCCTGGTCATAGAGCCCTTTTTGTTGATATGCGAGCCCCAACGCGTGCTCCACGTCGGCATTGTCCGGCGCGAGTGCCTGCGCGGCCATGAGTTCCTTAACGGCCTGAGGTGTCTTGCCTTCAGCAAGATACGTGATCCCCATGTGATAATGGGTATCCATTTGCTTTTTTCCATCAGGTGACGTTGAGGTTTTTTGAGGCACGCAACTCCACAACAAAAGCACGGCAAAAGGCAAACTGAGGATTTTCCAGCAAGTCATGACACTATTCCTTCGGCGCATGGTAGTGGTCGGTTGAGAGGCAGGGGAGATTCCGGGAGGGCTCTTGAGCGGTAACCCAGGCCCGTTCTTGGCAGGAAGTACGGTCGCGTCAGGAGCACAGAAACTCTCTGACAAAAGATTGAAGGAACGTATTGAGATCCGTGGTGGAATCCCATATCGAGTGATATGCTCGTTCGACTAATTGAATTGGCTCGAATTGCGTCTTTTGTTCGCAATAGATTTCCCATCTGCCATCAGAAGGCTCGTCTTTTCGGAGCTGGCGTGCATCCAGTCGCGATCGGATGATGTGATCCTGAGCTGTGCATTCGATGATGCGGAGTCGTGCGGCCGATGTGCGGGCAAGTTCCTCTGCGGCCTGGCGGTGGCGTTCACGCATGAAAGAGGCGTCCAGGACGATCGATTGCCCTCTATCCAGGGCTCGCCGGGCCTTCTGGAGGAGCGCCGCATAGGTCAGCTCCGTCGCATTGGCTGTATAGACTCCCGATCCGAACTTGTCAAGTCGATGTTCAAGTGGAGGAATGTGATGAAGACGTTTGCGGACCACATCCGACCGAAAGACCTCTACGCCGAGTCTCTTGCCGAGCTGCATGGCAAGCGTGCTTTTGCCGGTCGAGATCAGCCCGGAGACGAGAATGAGCGCGGGAGGAGGCGGGGCCTTGAAGTATGAAAGAGCCAATGCGAAATGTTCTCGTGCGTGACGCGACAGGGCCGCTTTTTCTACCGCTCCTATTTCCGGTTCGTCGAGGGCCAAAGAGAGCACCTTACCTCGTACAAAAGAGCGATAGGACTTGTAAAAATTCAGTAGCGCGGTGATACCGCGATCTCCGGAATACTTTACGTACCTGCGCGTAATCCGTTCCGCGTACGCGGGAAAGCCTAGGAAATCCAGATCCATGAGCAAGAAACCTAGATCCGCCGCGGTATCGCCATAACGGAAACGATCGTTGAACTCGATGCAATCATAGAACATGATGCAGTCCAGTATCAGCACATGATCCAGATGGAGATCCCCGTGACAATCGCGAATAAAACCGCCCCTTACGCGCTCCTGAAATATGGCTTGCCGGAGAAACAAGAAATCTTTTGCCGCATCGGAGATGTTTTCATACGTATCTCGGTCGAGGGTTCGGCCCACGAATGCCGCGGTCTGATCGAAGTTTTCTTTGAGATTTCCGTAAATCACCTCGACCTCGCCGAATGCGGAAATCTCAGGATCCCGTTGTGCTTGCGAATGGAAATATGCCAGGCGGTCTGCGAGCCGATCCAGAATGGTCGGGGTCACGAGGTCTTTTTCGAGCATAGAGGACATGAAGCGATCTTCAGGCACTCTGCGCATCACCACCGCAGCGTCGACTTCCTTTCCGATCCCATCAAAGTTGAACCCCGCGTCGCTCTCGTGGATGGGCGCTACTCCCAGGTAGATGTCGTAGGAGAAACGCGAATTCAGCACCACCTCCCGCCGACACGCCAAGTTTCGTTTTTCCAGGGTGCTGAAATCCAGAAATCCCAGGTTCAAAGGCTTCTTGACCTTGTACACAAGGTCTCCCGCGACAAACACCACGGAGATGTGCGTTTGGATGATGTGTACACTGTCCGGCCGGACCGGATAGATCGACGGATCAGACAGGCCCTCGATCAGTCGTTCCAGTTCCGCGCTCACGGGGAATTCCTCGCGGCCGCGGCCAGTTGACCGCACGCGGCGCTAATGTCCTTGCCTCGGGATCGCCTCACCACGGTGACCAGAGAACGAGACATGAGTATTTCCTGAAAGCGTAGCACCCGTTCGGCCGACGGAGCGCGCAATTCCGCGCCGGGTTCGTCATTCAGCGGGATAAGATTGATCTTGGCTTTGATCGGGTTGAGCAATCGCACCAACTGCCTCGCGTCCGCGTCAGAATCGTTGAAGCGATCGATGAGGACGTATTCTATGGTAATCCGATTGCCACGAGCCAGGGGGTATTCCTTCAGGCATTGGAGCAGTTCCGAGATAGGATATTTGCGGTTTACCGGCATGATCGCATCTCGTTGCTCGTCGGTGACCGCGTTGAGGCTCACCGCGAGTTTCACCTTCGAGATAGCGCCCAATTCTCGAATCCGCGGCACGAGCCCTGAAGTGGAAACCGTGAGCCGCCTCCAGGAAATCTGGGGTCCATTGGGGTGCGTCATGATGCCGATTGCCCGCACGGTTTCTTCCAGATTTGCCAGGGGCTCTCCCATGCCCATGAACACCACATTGGTGATGCGGCTCTCCGGGACTTGTCTTCTCACCGTGAGAAGCTGCGCCACGATTTCTGCTGCACGCAGATTCCTTGTCAGCCCCATCTTCGCGGTGCGGCAGATGCGGCACCCCATCGCACAGCCCACCTGAGTGGACACGCACAACGTGTCGTGATCGTCTCCGGGGATGAGCACGGTTTCTATGTTTTCCCCGTCATGCAGTGTGAGGAGGAATTTTGTGGTTCCATCCTCGGACGAGGACTTCCCGGTAACTTCCGGCCGGCAGATGGACGCGCAACCTGCCAGTTCCGCGCGAAACGCCTTGGAAAGGTTGGTCATGTCGTCAAAGGAATCTGCCAGTGCCTGGTGAACCCATTTCATGAGCTGCACCGCGCGGTACCGTTCTTTGCCGAGACCTGCGATGAACTGCTCGATCTCTTCCAGGGTCATTCCTGCAAGGTCCGGAGCAGATGTTTCAATCGGATAGCTGGTGAGAGGAACTGTCACAAGATGCTCTCTTCGCGTAATTTGGTCAAAGAACCGGAATTCCCGGTCCGGACGCGCGATTCTCTCCCTCTTTTACCACAGGTTGAAATCTCGCGTACTGTCGGATTACGCAACAGGTGCGTCACTTATCTCCAGGTGACCTTCCGCGTCGTCCCCTATCACCGCGCCTATGTCCGCGGCGATTTCCACGCCCATTGCAATGAGTGTGTCACGAAGCTGTGTCGCGCGATCGCCCGGGATACCCAGGATGAGTCCCCCCGAGGTCTGGGGATCGAACATCAGATCGGTCAAGTCCAGCGGGATCCGGGGATCTATGGTTACCCACGGGTCAAAGTACGTGCGGTTGGAGTGTGCGCCGGCCGGAATCAGTCCCATGGCCGCGTAATCACGAGCGCCTTCCAGAATGGGCACCGCATGCGCGTGGATCCTTGCTCGGCAGTGTCCCGCTCGCATCATTTCCACCAGATGCCCCGCGAGACCGAACCCCGTGATGTCCGTGCATGCACGCACGTTGAAGCTTACTGCTCCTTCAGATGCTTTCCTGTTCAACGTTGACATGGAACGTATCATCGCCTCCGAGGACTCCTCAGATGCCAATCCACCTTTCACCGCGGTGGCGATGATTCCGGTTCCGATCCCTTTCGTGAGAATCAACCGGTCACCGGGCTTCAACCCTGAATTGGTCATCATGCGGCCGGGGTGAACCAGCCCTGTAACGGACACCCCATACTTGGGCTCGTCATCTTGCACGCTATGGCCGCCGACCAGCGCTACGCCGGCTTCCCGGAGGATGTCCAACCCACCCTGCAGGATGCTCCTGAGCACGTGAGTCCCGAGTTTGGCAGTGGGAAAGCACACCAGATTCATCGCGGTAATCGGGCGACCGCCCATGGCATAGACGTCACTCAAAGCGTTCGCAGCAGCAACGCGACCGAAGATTCGCGGATCATCCACAATAGGAGTAAAGAAATCAACTGTTTGAACAAGTGCCGTTTCTTCGTCCAGTTTGTACACTCCTGCATCCTCAAACCCGTGAACCCCGGCCAACACATGGGGATCGTCGGGAATGTCGATGCCACAGAGAGCTTTATCCAGGTCACCCGGACCCATTTTGGCCGCTCAGCCGGAGGTCTGTGAAAAGCGAGTCAATTTGATCTCGTCGCGTTCCATATATTCTCCTTTCCGTGAGAAATGCCGCGACACGAAACCTCGTTTCCCCGCGATAGCGGTTCTCGGATTTCACACAGAACCCGTGACAGGGCGTCTTCCCGCAACAGCGCAGCATGCAGATATGGGAGACAACCGGATATGTTCCCCGCGCGATGTCGCACGGTCATCGCCCGTAAAGGTTCAGTGGAGTCACGGCATTCTCACGATAACATGCATCGTCTTGTCCTATCTTTTTGCGCGATGAGCCCCTTGTCAAGGCAAGAAAGAGAGCGCCTCGCATTTCCTCGCGCATGTGAACCTTCTTCATGAGGGTCAGACGCCTCTTTGACATATTCCTTTCGCGGGAATACTTATGGGTACAGTGAATCCCATGACCTGGAGGGTCACAACGAACCATGAAAATACCACCCTGTCCAGCGACCAGCGGAAGCTGGCAAGTGCTTAAAGTTCTTGGGGATGGGGGTTCGGGGGAAGGCCCTTCTTTCAAGAAGGGCCTTCCCCCGAAAATGCATTTTCATGAGAAGCGCTCGTTTTCAGGGGTCGCTCTTGTGGAGAAAGGCTTCACAGGTATCTTTTGTATCGCGAGACTGCATGAGGAGTGATGTGCCATGGCGGAGATAGTTGACGCAAGAGGGCTCTCCTGTCCTCAGCCGGTGCTGTTGGCTTTGTCCAAGATGAAAGAACTCGGCAAAGGCGAGATTACCGTGCTCATCGACAATGAGGTGAGCCGGCAGAACGTGACAAGAGCCGCGCGCAACCAGGGCTGGGAAATTTCCGAAGACCACGCGGAAACCGAAGATTTGCGTCTGTTCTTGACGCGCTCATGAGCGCTTTCAAGAAAAGATTCGGAGATAACCCCGAGAAATGTCGCGTGTGCAACAGGGTGCGCCACCGCGTCCCGCTGAACCGGTAGAATTCCTGGGCAGATGGTCCGTATCACGGACTGCCCGTCGGAGTCAGTCCATCAAGGTCCTGAGCTTGGTCAGGGTGTCTTTCTGCAGGCTATCCTCCGCTATCGGCATCACGTCAGGTGATGACGCGGTTCCACGCACTTTGACGATTACCGTGACAGGAGTCTTGACCTCTTTCGGCGCTTCTTGCTTATTACCGCCCTTGTCGTCCACGTCGATGCCCACGCGTTTGAGTTCTTTGTCCAGACCGGTTGCCTTGAGCAGGCCCTCGTATTTTTTCACGACGCTACGCACTTGCGGGATCCTGCCAATCGCGTCGTTGGTGACCAGCACGGTATGGAGACCGGCAATGGCATCGAGGTGCAAATCCTGCAAGCGGACGCTGCCAATGGCGCCAGCTCCGAAGTCAGCGCCCTTGAGCCGAAGATTCGAGGTGCGAGCCGTCCCTGACTTTATCTCGAAATCACCTGTCAGCGAATCCAGATCCAGAAGATCGGTCTGCTTTTGCAGAGATTTGGGGTTGAGCAGCGTACCGACCAGAAGGCGAACCGGCTGAAGGATCTTTCGCAAGCGGTCCGCTTTGATGCGGCCCTTGCCTATTTTGAGCGAAACCTTGCCATCCATGTCCTTGACCGCACCTATATGATGCAGATTCCCCGTCACCTTCAGCGGCGCGTCAATGGCTCCCCGGATATTGCCCGCCAGTTCCGGCACTTCCAGGGCACTCCCGTCGGTTTTGACCGTGCCTTGAACCTTTCTGAGGCTCCATGCATTCTTTTCCGCCTGAAAATCCACGGAAATGAGACGAATCGACGCGTGGGGAACGATTCCCTCTTTGCCGGGCTTCAGGACCACGTCAGCTGCCATCGGGCCGGATGCCTTGACGCCGGTCAAGACGGGAAGGAACCTGATGAGATCCTTAAGGTCAGCTCTTTTTACGCGAAAATTGAGTTCTCCCGGCGCTCCGTTGCGATCCCTGAGGGTTCCCCCTCCTGTTGCGGCAATCCCCGGCAAGGAGAGTCGTGCGGTGTCGAGGCTCAGTACGTCGTGGGACCATTTTCCCGTGGCCTTCAGATCCGCCGCGACCCCTGCTGGTTTGCGAAACGTTTTTTCCACGTCAATACCCACCGACGAGAGCGGAACCTCCAGGCCCCAGGTCAATGCGCTCGTGTTTCCTGAAAAAGTCAGTGTGCCACGCGTGCCACCGGACAGCGCGACTTTTGAGGGGAAACCGCCCATCACCGCGGAGATGGTCTCCTTTTCGAGCCGCGCCGCGAGGTTTCCTCTGAGCTTGGGATGCGCGGACTCCAGGTTCTCCACGTTCGCGCGTATCACCAGATCCTCAGCGCCTCTCCGATGTCCTTTTTTCAGCGTGAGCACCGCATCCTTCACGTCCACGGCCTTTCCGTTGATGACCACGCCGGAATCCAGATGCAGCGCCCAACCGGTAAGCGCGGGACCGTGAGGCAACACATGGATACGTGGAGAGAGCATGCTCAACCCCACGCGCAGGAAACGAATCGATTTGGACCGAGATGACTGACTCTTCGCGGAAAGATTTCCTTTTACGCTCAGAACTGCCCTTTCTCCCTCAGGTTTGTCCAGAATCGGATTCACGCGAATGGTAGCGGGCGTCAAATCTCCGTCTGCGTCGATGGAAAGCTCTGACAGCTCTCCCCGCACGTGAGCCCGCACAGGAATGGAGCCGGTGATTTTCACCATGTCGGGAAGTCGTACTCCAAGCCCCTTGATCCATTGAGGACGGCAGGCACCCTCGACAGTCAAATCCAGGGCCGGCTGACCGGAAAGGGGCCTTTTGACGGTTCCGTTCACAGAAGCCACGCGTCGCGTAGCCTCGGAGATCTCCATCTTCTGTAACGCGAGCTGTGTGGGATCGAGCGTGAGTTGCGATTTCACGCTCAACTGCTTGCCAAGAACCGCGGCAACTCCTTTGGGAACGAGTTCGGAGAGCTCAGCGATTCCCTGGACGTTCCAATCGTGGGGTGTGTGCCACTGCACCTTGAAATGCGCGGCGGCGAACCCGCCCGCGGTATCCCAGGGGACCTCTCGAGGCAAGAGCGATTTGACCGGGCCGAGGGGAAAGCGCTCCGTGTCGCAGGTGCCGGTAATCGTCTCGATCCGGGAAAAGTCTTCGGCAACGCTTCCCTCGCCCAGGACCTTGATCTCACCGGAATCGCCCGCGTTCCCCGCCAGAAGGCTCTCGAAAGAAAACCCGCAGGGCCGCCCTTTTTCCCAGGTAACCGTACAGCGGGTACCCTTGAGATGGATGAGGTGCAAAGCTACCGGAGAAAGGGGAAGATACTGCGGGAACGGCCCGGGATGCAAAGACTTGGAAGCGATCGTGACTGTCGCTCGTTGCATGCCGGAAAGGTCGGGAGTAAGGGCCACGACCCCTTTCATGTCCAAGGGGCCGGCTTTGGCTTTTTGCGCTCCCAGTTCACCGCTCGCGGTAAACTCGAACGCGTTCCCTGATTTCTGCTGCTGCAAGGTTGCGTTGATGCCTTTGAAAGAGACGATGGTGGGGGCGCTTCCTATCTTTTGTTCGTCGATGAAATCGATGCGCCCGTCCTTAAGGCTCACGGATTCGATGGACCATTTGAGCCCGGACTGGGATACGTCTGCCACCTTTTGCGCACTCTTTTCGGGGGAACCCGGCTCGGTCGTACGGGTTTCACTGCCGTCGCGCGGTGAAGAAACCGGCGCAACCACAAATGGAAATTGCACGTTTCCGTCAGGAGATCGCCGGAACGAGGTCTGTAAGCCATCAACCGTGATGGATCGGATCGAAATCTCTCGCCTCAACAGAGGCGTGACAGACGGGATGAGCACCAACCGATTCACTGAGAGCAGTTTGTGCCCTTCTTTGGAGGTTGCGGCCACTCCCTCCAACTTTATCCGGATCACGTCGGGGAATGAACCACCTACTTGTATGGAAGCTATCGTAATCTCGTCACCGGTAAGATCCCGAAGTCTTTGTTCCACCGCGCTTTTTATAAAGTCCGTTTCCGGAAGAAAACGGACGATAACAAGCACAGCGGCCCCGGACAAGATCGCCAATACCGCCAACGCCACTACGATGCGCTTGAACCACCTCATTCTTTCGACTCCGATTTTTCTCTTTCGTCGAATCGAGGGGCTCCCCCCTGCACAGCCATAAGAGCAGGCTTACTGTGCCCCACACGACGTTTGTAGTTTTCGAGCGCCAGCAAAAGGTGAAAGTCATCCACACCTTCCCAGCGTTCGGGATGTTCGCGCCTTCCTCGGTGAGCCGAGGAAAAGAGATTCAACTCAGGGTCCCGGCCAAGGTCCGCCAGCACGAGCTCCACGGGGTGGCCTTTGGGACCTTTTACTGTGCGCACCAGCAGGTGGTTCTTACCTTCCAGCCGTATGTACATGATAAGTTCCTCATACCGGAGCATAGGACGCTGTCTCGGGTACTCCAGGACCCGAGGTTGTAACGTGCATCATGTTGACAGATAAGCCTGGAGATTGCAATGCCAGCTAACATACCGAACCATAAGACTTTTTTGGTAAAAGAACCCACAACGTGTCAGCAGACTCGGAAATTCGGAGAAACAAGGCCTTTGTGGACCCGATAAAGAACGCCCCTTGGCCTGATAAATCCATGTGTCGGCGTTGACAACCTGCGAAAAGAAGAACTATATATCTAGAGAAGACAAGCGTGGAGCACCAAAATCATGAGCAAAAAGATATTCGCCGTAGGCGACATCCATGGTTGTTACGAGAAGCTCGCGGCCATGATGAAAATATTGCCCTGGGATAAGGACAACGGAGACGTTTCTGCTCTTTATCGGGGATTATGTCGACCGGGGTCCCCAGTCCCGGGACGTGGTCGAATACTTGGTAAGATTGAAAAGGAGAGGCGGCACCACTGTCTTCCTCAAAGGTAACCACGAGAAAATGCTGCTCGATTAC
Source organism: uncultured delta proteobacterium (assembly GCA_963760985.1). Classification (GTDB taxonomy): domain Bacteria; phylum Desulfobacterota; class Desulfomonilia; order Desulfomonilales; family Desulfomonilaceae; genus JACRDG01. The sequence goes on from CAVXFM010000015.1 coordinate 730,761, forward strand.
TACATCAAACAGCAGGACCAGATGCTCTACGTGGCCAATGGAGGGGGCGAGACCATCGCAAGCTATGTCGAGGGAGGAATAGGACGAAAGGCTTTCGTGCTCCCGGAAGATCATCTGGAATTCTTGTTATCTTTGAACCTCTATTACGAAACCGACGATTACATTTTCGTGCACGCTGGTCTGAGAGACGGGATACCCCTTGACAAACAAACCGAGGACGATTTGCTCTGGATCCGAGAGGAATTCATTTATTCCGCATTCGACTGGAATAAAAGAGTCGTCTTTGGCCATACCGCGCTGGAGACCCCTTTTGTCACCCCAGGCAAGATCGGCATTGACACGGGCGCGGTGTACGGGAACAAACTCACCGCGGTAGAACTTCCCCGGATGAAATTCTATCAGGTCTGATAGAGCCCGATTGCAGAAAGATGGATCGGGCGCCCACGGACTCGTGGTACCGCATTCGGCAAAGCCTTCGCACGCGTCCCTGTGGACGGACCGCGCGTTGCCGTATCCTTCTCGCTTGTGATATTGATTCGCTTTCACACGGATAAGATCGTTGGGTTGGGGATCTCCTGAGCGCAGTGATGAGACGATTCTGCGTCGTCCAGAGCGAAGAGGGTCGCCAGCCCGTGCCAAGTGATACAGCCGAAAGCGAATCGGTATGACACGTGACTCGAGAAGGTTCCTTGGCTCGCCAGGCAACCTGACTCCTCCCGTGCTCTGCCGAAGAATCCCGACCCGCTTAAACCATATTCCCGCAGTTTTTCCGCGGGAAAAGACTTTTTCCTCGAAACAGGTCGCACTGCTATTTTTTGTGATATTTCCCCTGTAATGGCAGCACCATAGCACGAGAGGATCAACTTGTAAGCATGGCGATTTCGTGCTATCATGCTTCTGCTCTCGTCATTGGGCCCCTGGAAACGGACACCCTTCATGAGAAATTTCGTCAGTCTTTTCGCGGTAGTGTCACTGGTGGCTGTGATGGTTGCGGCGTGCGGGATGGCTTCGAAGACCGTGAAGCCTTCATCCAACGCCACTCCCCCTGCCTCGGCAAAACCTAAATCTGATGAGGCAACAGCGGCCAAACCCACAAAATTACTCCCCAAGGAGGCGCCGCCGGTTCCGTCTGCCGATCTCGCGCGGTCCGGACTGCCTGACGGCAAGCTGCCCCCTGCCGGGGTTGACAGCCTGGATCAAAGGGCCGAGATCAATGAGTCGGCTCTCGAATTTGCGAAGAATTTCCCCAACGTCAAGGCGGTCAAGACCTGTTTCAGTAAGCTGTACGGCGGGTGGAACCTGGATCTCTTCGTCGCTCGAGGAAAGAAAATTACCAAGCAGCAGTATTCGTGGAATGGCAAGTCAAAAGAGTGGGAACCCGTTCTTCTGGATAAGGAAGTGCCCAAAAACCAACTCGAATATTACTTGAACACGGAACTAGCCGAAGAAAAATGCTTTGTGCTTAAGAAATGATAAGGGGCTTGCGCAACTTTCCGGCCTTTTTCAAAATCTCCCGCACCCGTCGTTTCATGAAATCCGTGAGGTCGGACCGAAATGTGACCGGTCGACCGTTGCCATCGAGATCCCACGGGTAAGTGAGCACATGTGACGTACCCACCGGCCAGACGTGGTACGACGCGCCGATCAGTATCAGGTCCCGAACCTTATTACTGGGCTCAGACTGGACAAACGCGGTGACCGCGCCTTCGGACATCTCATCCTGTTGAGCCCTGCGCGCGAGGATCAGTTCGGGGTATTTCTCGGCAAGCGCGGCTATGGCTTCTTTCAGGGTACGGTCCAGCTCTTGTCCTTCCGCGAAATACCGAGAGAACGCGAAATGGCCGATTTCCGTATGTGAATCAGACGGCAAAAGACCCGCTGCCACCGCGAGCTGCACCACCCGGAAGTAGTAGATCCTGTACTTGTCGTGCGGCTTGAGCGCATCAGCTGGGTGAATGGGCGGAGCACTCGTCATCGAGGCGTACACCGATCGTACTGTCTGCTGGGACTGGAATCGAACTTTTCGAGAATAGGGGCCACGATCGGACATGTGAGTGGGCTGAGCATGGCAAGCGGAATATCCAGCACGTACGCAATACCGTCCTCTACTGCTTCCAGGAAGGGTTTCGGCGCGCGTCTCACGGTGCGACAGGTCAGGGAAATATCTGGACCGGAGCTGATACGACTGGCACGAGACGGTCGCGTTGAGCCGTCGCCCATTGCGGGGGAGATCAGCAACACGGCCAGTACAAGGGCCGTAGGAACCACCTGTCGAATGCTCATGAAACAGACCTCGGATCTGTGGGGGATGGCACGGCAATGTACCAGGAAATCAGCAATGAATCAATGAGCGCGGAAGAGGCGCAGTACGGTGTCATTCTCCCCTGTAACAGGGAAGCTCATCGAAAAATGCCGGGCTGTACCCCTCATCCGGGAAAGCCCTCACGGATCCCCGCGAAGGAATTCCTCGGGTAGTTATCAAGAAGGAATCCTTTGCAGTATCCGCAAATTCTCGGGATATGGCCGCTCCTGAATTCTTCTCGTATGCGTTTCATTTTCAGGGAATTCCAGATTTCAGGCAACGTCGACCGATTGAGGTTGCCCACGGAATAGTCGGTGGCACAACACAATTTGACGTCGCCGGTCTGGGCCACGCGAAGTTGCCCGAACCACGGCGCCACGCACACTCCTTTGGTCTTGGACAACGGGAAAAAACCTCTTCCGAGCAGTCGTGAGGTGGCTGCGTTGATCGCCCCACGCACGCGGCGGCCATTCTCTCCATCGGAGAAGAATGTGCCGAATGCGACTTTGATGCCCAGGTTCGCGCTCAACTCCCGATAGTAGGGAAGCTTGGTCGTGAATTCGTTTCTCACTTGCTCGTTGAATTGTTCAAAATACCTGAACGTGAAATCACGATCAGGCAGATGCACACCCCTGATGGCCTGCCAGTTCGGCCGGAGACGCATGAACCTCACTGCTTTTATTCCGCAACGAAGGGCAAGCCTCAGGAAGTCCTCCACTTCACCCACGTTTTCCCTCATGACCAGAAAACTGAACCAGAAGTCACTGTTCGCGCCCAGGCGCTCCGCGTTTCTCACCAGGTAGGATACGTTTTCCGCCACCTGGTCCAGATCGCGGCCCATGATTTTTCTGTACGTCTCACGTTTTCCCGCGTGGATAGAGAAACGAATTGAAAGACGTGCTTCCAAGAGCCGATCCACAAGGCGTTTGGTCAGGAGAAACCCCGTGGTGTTCATGTGCAGCACGCAATCGTTCCTTGCAGCGCTTTTCACGAAATACTCCACATCGCTCAGGAGCGGCTCTCCGTCGCCATGAACCGACATGACCTCCAGCTCTTTCAGGTGGGGTTCCAGCTTCTTGAGAAGGGTTGCCGACATGCGGGTGGGCTTGGAATTTCGGCAGGTGCACATCGCGCAAGAATGCGGACAACCTGCAACCGTTTCCAAGTAGAGGGCCGGTGGGTCAAACTCCAGATCCACCTCCTGATTTCGGAAAGCCTGTACGTACCGAGCGAAGTCCTTAGCCATTTCCCTGTTCTTCTCCCATGGGTTGCCCTGTTGCACTATGTGAAAAGCGATTTTGAGGGCTTTTCGCGCTTGCCGCGACCGTGCTGCCGTCGCACATCGTGGCGACCGTGCCATGACCTCGAAGAAGCGGAGATCGTGTGGGCAGATTGCCTAATATTGATTCCCGCTGTACTGTCATGAATTCTCATGAAAATGCATTTTTGGGGGAAGGCCCTTCTTGAAAGAAGGGCCTTCCCCCAAACCCCCATCCCCAAGAACTTTAAGCACTTGCCATCTCCCGCTGGTCGCTGGACAGTGTGCCATCTTCATGGTTCGTGGTGACCCTCCAGGTCATGGGAGTTCACGGCACGATTCCGCCAAATCCTCGACAAGTCGTCAGGCCGGCGCGAGGAACGCTCAGGCTGTCAGACCTGTGAGGAACCTGTGACGCGACAGTCCGGGGGTTTTCTTTCGCGCGGGCAGAATGGGCGGTTATTCCCTATCCCTGCAATGGATGAGCGCTCGTTTCCGCGATTGGGCCTGAGTTTTCTGAGTCTCGGCCTGAGTTCCGATACCACATGTGTCCCTGGTGTACCCGTGGGGGAGGCGACGCTTGTCTCCCGCCTCGATACCCACGCCTGGCAGTACCCGTGTGCGGGAGTATAACTTCATTCCGGACAGTCCGTCCAGGGTTTTGCCGCGCGGGCCCAATAAGGCGGCGATAAGGCCGTCGCGAGATCCCCCCTGGCTGCTCCGCACGCCTGGCACTATGTTCGGCCTCTTTCCGGATGTGGTGTCGCATCAGTGAGCACTGTTGCGCTTCTTCCCTCCTCTGCGGAGAGCTTCGTGCACAACGTTCACCATAATGAACTTCACCTTGCGGTGAAATATGCCCCTTCGGACGTGATGATCCTGCAAGAAAATCCCCTACTGAACAGCTTTCTTAAAAAAACACGCGCGAGGAACTGTCACATGTGATATGAATGGGAAAGCGCTTCTCACGGTCAATTTGGCTGTACACGCTTTCCTTTGGGGTTTGCCGTTATTCCCCCCGTCGGGGGGCGATTGCCTTCTGCTCGGACCTATTTCTACTCCCTGAGACCGTCGGGCGCACCCCCAATCTTCCATGACTGGTTTATGAGGTGACAGCAGGTCCAGTCCTTTTTATTCAAGGAGGCACGCATGAAAAGACCGGTTTGCTTCCTCGCAACGACCATTCTCCTGTCGGTCACCGGCCATAATGCTGCGCTTTTTGCAACGGAACCGATTCTTGTCGGAAAGCCCTGCGCATTGACCGCGCGGGAAGGCAGGGAATCCCTGAAGGCTGTTCAGATGGCCGTACACGAGATAAACGCCAAAGGAGGCGTGAAGGGGTCGGAGAAGATACCGCGCACTCTCAAAATCGAGACCATAGACCTGCGTGACGCATCGGCAGGGGTGCCGGTGTCTGAGGCGCTCCGGGCGGGGATATCTGCCAAGTAGTCAGCCGGCGGCATTCTCTTGCGCACAAGGGAATCGAGCCTGAGCTTTTTTCTCCCTCACAGGATACGGGGGGCCGTATCTTTTTCCTCGAAACGATGTGCGAGTTACGTTCGTTCATAACGGGCGCTGAAGGTCAAAGGCATGCCTCTGGAGGGAAGTCGGCTCGGGCCGAGGCCTGCTTTCCAAGGGCAAAGCGAGGACACTACCTGCATGTGGGCCCTGAAGTGAAAAATGCACAGAGCGTAAGGATTGAGTGGGCGGGTGGACGGGACCAAGTCGGTCGTCCCCCGCACAGATGGTATTCCCAAAACCCTGACCAAAGAAAGGAGTGGCGACATGAGTTGGAAAGTAAAGTTTCTCTCTGCCATCATGGGGGCTGTGGCCTTTGTGGCTCTCACTTTTTGTCCCGCGCTTGCGGAAAAACCGATCATACTGGGGGCTCCGCTGGCCACGGCGTTTCTCTATGGCTGGGACGCGGAGCGGGGAATTAAGCTGGCGGTCGATGAAATCAACGCGGCCGGCGGGGTCAAGGTGGGCGACAAGAAACGTCCGTTCGAGGTAGAGGTCATCGACACCCGCGATCTCGAGCCGGGAGTGCCTGTGAGCGAGGCCCTGCTGGCAGTGGAAAAACTCATCCTGGAGAAAAAGGCCGATTTCATCATCGGAGGACCGGTGAGATCTGAGGCGGCCCTTGCAGCCATGCCGCTTCTCTCAAAGTACAAAAAAATCTCGATTCTTACCACAGGTTCGCTCACCCCCAAATATGGTGCGCTGATAGCGAAGAACCCTGAGAAGTTCAAATACTGCTTCCGCATCTCCGGCGAAGCAAAATGGATGGTGACCGGTGAATTGATTCCCTGTCTGGAGCACATCGGCAAAAAGTTCAACCTGAACAAGCTGATGATCATGGTGCAGGATGTGGCCCACGCAAGGACCGGCGGGGGGATACTCGCCAAAGTCATGGCCAAGAAAGGCTGGCAGGTCCTCGGCGACCCGATCGTGTATCCCACGGGAACCACCGATTTCTCCATGGGATTGTTGGATGCGAAGAAAAAGGGCGCTCAGGTAATCATCATTTGGATGGACATGCCCGAATCTGCCATTCTGCTCAAGCAATGGTACGATAATAAAGTGCCTGCACTGCCCTTCGGAACGATCATCTCCGCGGCAGAACAGCCCAGTTTTTGGAAAGCCACGGACGGAAAAGGCGAATACTGTCTCGCAAATGTAGTGAATGCAGGAAACGTTCCCTGCAACGCTACTCCGTGGACTATGAAATTCGTCAATGCGTACAAGAAGAAATATGGATTGGAGCCGGAGGGGTACGGCACATCCTCCAGCTACATGGCAGTATACACGCTGAAAGACGCGATCGAGCGAGCCGGTTCCACAGATTCGGACAAGGTGGTGGCTGCTCTGGATAAGACCGACCTCATGGGGGTGTATGGTCGCATTCGCTTCGACCCGAAAACCCATCAAGTCATTCCCAGCCTCGACCCGAAAGAAGGCGCTGTGGGAACCGTCTTCCAGTGGCAGGCAGGCAAACGCGTGGTGGTGTTTCCGCCCAGTATTGCCACCGGCGACATTCTGCTTCCGCCCTGGATGAAAAAATAGTCAAAAATCAGGGACGACAGCATGTCCTGCAACGATGGGGAGAAGGAGCTCTTGCCCTTCTCCCTCGCGTGCGGCTTGTGACGGTACAGAGGGTTATCAATGGACATCCTAATTTACGGGCTCATCAACAGTGCGGCTCTCGCGCTTATGTCTTTGGGTTTTGCATTGGTGTACGGAGTCAGTCGCCTTCCGAACTTTGCCCATGGCGCACTGTACGTGCTCACCGGTTACACCACGTGGCTGCTCTTGAACCGCGTAGGGCTTAACTATCCACTTTCGATGATTGGGGCTCTCGTGTTTACCGGATTGGTGGGTGCAGCCATGTATCATTTCGTCCTGGTTCGCGTGCGCGGCATGGCCATCTCGGAAATTATCGCATCGTATGCCATCGGCCTGGCTATCCTCGAGGGGCTCCGCTGGGGAGGACTCAAGGGCACCACAGTGACTCTGCCTCCATTCGTGGAAGGGGGCATGAGCCTGTGGGGGGTAACGGTGGACTTTCAGCGGGTTATTGTGGTGGTGGCTGGCGCAGCCATGGTCGGTCTGCTGTGGTTGTTCGTGACCAGGACTCGATTGGGGCTTGCCTTGAAGGGCATGGCACAGGACGAGCGGGCTTCTTTGACCCTTGGCATTGACTCGGATCGCATGGCCGTCGTTTCTATGGCGCTCGGGTCGGTTCTCGCGGGAATGGCGGGCTTGCTGTTGCTTCCGCTGGGCAACATCGTGGTAGAGGCCGGTTACAACGTGCTGATCATGGCGGTCGCGGTCTGTATCGTAGGCGGCCTCGGCAGTTGGACCGGATCCATCCTTGCTGCCTTTGTCATCGGATTTGCCCAGATTCTCACCGTGGTATACCTCGGGGCTCACTACCAGATGGTGGTGGCCTTGATTGCGATTATCATCACCCTCATTCTCCGACCAAGCGGTCTATTCGGTCGGCAAAAAGAACTGGAAGAGAGAGTCTAGCCATGGCCCTGGAGACCAAAGACAGGCGTAAAGAGAGACTGGATCGCGGAATCAAAGTACGCACGGATGGTGTGTACGCCATATCGTCCTGGGTCGAAATCAGCTATCTGCTGTTTCCGCGACTCGTGTTTATTCTGGGGCTTCTCGCATTGCCTCTCATCCTCGCTCCCTTCCCGTACTGGCAACGGGTGCTGTCGCAAGTGGCCATCTATGCGCTCCTTGCCATCAGCTTTGATTTTCTCGCCAATTTTGTCGGCCTGGTCTCTCTTGGCGGGGGTTTTTACGTGGGCATCGGCGCGTACATCGCGGCGTTGCTCAATACCTCTTTCGGCTTGCCGCCGATCGTTACCATCCCGGTCGCAACGGTTTTCGGCGGAATCATCTGTACGGTTCTGTTCTACCCCTGCTTGCCGTTGAGGGGAGTGTACTTCGCCATTGTGAGCCTCATGTACCCACTCTTGGCTGCTCGCGTCATCGAAGCCTTGGACATCTTCGGCGGGACTGACGGCATCCTGGGGGTCGACGGATTGGGCAACAAGTGGATAGAACTGTACCTCCTTGTCGTGATCGTGCTCGTGGTCACGTTTGTGTTGCGTAGGATGCGTAACGAAGACGTGGGGCTGGTGCTTCGCGGGGTCAAGGACAACGATCAGGCGGTGAGGGCCAGCGGCATCAACATCACCACGTACAAGGCCTTGGCCGTATTGATTGCGTCCTCGCTGGGGTGCCTGGCCGGTGCGATTCTCGCGCACAGTTACATGTGGGCCGGTCTCTCCCAGTTCGCTCTGGATTTCTCGATCCTTCCCATTGCCGCGACGGTAGTGGGCGGAGGGGGCACGCTGATCGGCCCGGTATTGGGCTGTTTGATCCTCGTGCCTGTGTCCGAACTCCTTCGGGACTTCGGCACCCTGAGGATCGCGATCTACGCAATCATCCTCACGGGGTTCATCGTGTTCAAGAGCGAAGGAATCATGAGCTACATGACAAGGAAATACCAACAATTCGAGCGATGGGTCGAGATATAGCGCCAAATCCGGTGCTGCCCAGAACACTGAGAGAGTGAGAAACATGCCACTCGATAACGAAAAGGTCGTACGTAGCGAACCTATACTGAAAATTGACAATGTCACCAAGAAGTTCGGCGGAGTCCTCGCTTTGGCCGGCGTAAGCTTCGATGTGTATCCCGGTGATATTGTGGGGATCATCGGTCCGAACGGATCGGGAAAGACCACACTGGTCAACTCGATCAGCGGATTCATCAAGGCGGATGTGGGGACGGTCACGTTCAAAGGTCAGGACATTACTAACTGGCAGGCGCACAAGATCGCGGATATCGGTTTGACGCGCACGTTTCAGGTAATGCGGCCTTACTACAGTTTGCCTGCGTTCAAGAACCTCATCGTGCCCCTGTTTTCTCCCCGGGCTCGCCGCACCGGCGGCTGGAGGGGCGGCGGAAAAATGGGCAGCCGGGATACGGTGGCAGTGGACATTCTCGAAGAAATCGGGTTTGAGCGCGACTCGTACGTGCCGTACAAGATTGCCTCATCCCTGCCCACCGGATACCTCAAGCGCCTGGAACTGGCACGCTGTCTGGCTCTCCGTCCTGAGGTGATCATCTGCGACGAGGTGTTCTCGGGTTTGAGCATGAGTGAAATGGCCAGTATGGTGCCACTCATGGAGAAGCTGCAAATGGAGGGTATCACCCTGATCATGGTGGAACACCGGTTGCGTGAGCTGTTCCGCCTCGCGAATCGCGTGGTGGTGCTCAACTTTGGGTGCAAAATCGCCGAAGGAACGGCCGAGGAGGTCATGGAGCACAAGGAAGTCAAGGAAGCCTACTTCGGATCGGAGGAGGTTTTCAGCTATGTTTGAAGCCAAGGGCCTGATGGTCTTTTACGAGAATATGCTGGCCTTGAACAACGTCAGCCTCAAGTGCGACAAGCACCAGATCATCGGTGTGTTCGGTGCGAATAGTGCGGGTAAGTCCACGCTGATGTACACACTGTCCGGGATCATGCTCGACATCCAACGCAAAGAGGAAATGGCCGGTGGCGAGCGCATCACCGTGCGCGGGGAAATCCTCTTTGAGGGCCGCTCCATGATGCCTCTCAAGCCCTCGCTCAGAGCCCGTATGGGGATCATCCTCTGTCCCGAGCGTCGGCGCATTTTTCCCGAGAGCACGGTGCTGGAGAATCTCAGGATTGGTGGATACCTGGCCACGTCCTCTCAGGCTTCGGAAACGCTGGAATATGTGTTCACCATTTTTCCTGCCATCAAGAGGCTGTCCAGCCGGCTCGGCGGATTTCTCAGCGGAGGCGAACAGCAGATGCTCGCGATCGGCCGCGCGCTCATGGCCCAACCAAGATTACTGCTCCTGGACGAGCCGTTATTGGGGCTGAGCCCTGCCATCCAGTACCTGCTGGCCAAGTCGATCAAGGAAATCCGCGACCAAAGAGACGTGACCATCATCGTGTCAGAGCAGTACGCACGACCCATCATGCCCATTATCGACTACGGGTACATCCTGGAAAACGGCGCGGCAGTGGTGGAAGGAACCAATCAACAACTCATGGACAACCCGGACGTAAAATCGGCCTACTTCGGGTCATAACAAGGAGTCGGCCATGGAGCTGGAATATACCTTTACTCGGTTCGAAAAAGCCGCGCGCATGTACCCGGATAACACCGCGATCGTGTTTCTCGGGGACAAACTCTCGTTTGCCGAGCTCAAGGAAACGGTCGATCGCTTTGCAACGGGGCTCGCGGGCCTTGGCGTGAAAAAGGGCGACCGCATCCTCCTGTACCTGACCAATTGCGTGCAACTGGTGGTCGCGTTCCTGGCTGCGCAAAAGCTCGGCGCGGTGGTGGTGTTGGTGTCGCCGATCTACACGTCCCACGAGATTGAATACATGGTCAAGGATTCCGGCGCACAGACCATCATCTGCCACGATACCAATTACGGGTACGTGAAGGAGATATTGCCTCTCACCAACCTCACGCACGTGATCGTGACCAATCTTCTCGACATGGTTTCCTTGCCCAAACGGGTGCTCGCCAGGCTTTTTGACAAGGCCCCGCACGGCAAGGTCCGTGGCGGCGCAGAGACCCTGTCTTTCAGGAGCCTGCTCCGCGCGGAACCCAATCCCCCGACGGTGGACATCGATCCGATCAAGGATCTGTCTTACATCCTGTACACCGGTGGCACTACGGGATTTCCCAAGGGAGTGCCGGGAAATCACTGGGGCCAAACCTCGTACGTCAACGACATTACCGACGATGTGTTTGCCGGACACGTGCTGCCGGGCAAAGACGTGTACATCGCGATCAACCCCTTGTTCCATATCATGGCGCTGGGGTTGTTCCTGGGCCTTGGCCTGAACACGGGAAACACGACCGTGCTCATGCCTGTGCCGCAAGTGGATGCGATTCTCGCGGCTATCGAACGGTACCACGCTCGGTGGATGCTCGGGGTTCCGGCCTTGTACCGGATGATCCTGGAAAACGATCGTCAGGAAACGTACAACCTGAGCTCGCTCAAGTATTGTTACTGCGGTGGAGACGTGCTTCCCCGGGAAGTGCTCGCGCGCTGGAAAGAACGGGTGGGCGTTCCCATTTTTCAGGTGTACGGTTCCACCGAAGCGGGTCACGTGATGTATTCCCGGCTCGACGGGAGCGAACCGCAGCCCATGACCATCGGGATGCCGCTGCCCTCACGCCGCGTGAAGATCGTGGACCCTTCCACTCTGGAACCCGTGCCTGACGGCGAAACAGGAGAGCTGCTCGTCACCGCGGACCATACGGTGAAGGAATACCTCAACAAGCCTGCAGAAACCGCGGCCTCGTTCGTGCCCGTGGATGGGGAGATCTATTATCGCACAGGGGATTTTGTCCGGGCCGGAGAGGACGGCCAGATCTGCTATGTGGAGCGTTCCGCGGACATCCTCAAACACAAGGGATACCGCGTTTCCGCCTCGGAAGTGGAAGCTGTGCTCCAGGACCATCCCGTGGTGGTGGGTGCGTGCGTGGTGGGCGTGCCTGACCCCAAGGTGGGCGAACGCATCAAGGCCATCGTGGTGCTGAAGGACGACGCCAAAGGTGTAGGCGCTGCGGAACTCATCAACTTCTGCTCATCTCGACTCGCATCGTACAAGGTGCCGTCGTACATCGAGTTCCGAGACATGCTGCCCAAATCCAAGGTTGGCAAGCTCCTGCGTCGTGAGATACGAGACGAAGAGCGCCGGAGACTCGAAAAAGGTAGGAAAGGCGTTTCCTAACAAAAATCCGGGGAACAGGAGTCTTCGGGGGAGGGACCCTCTTGAAAAAGGGGCTCCTCTCCCGAGGCTCCTGCTCCCCAAAACTTCTAAAGAATTCGGCTCCCGCTGGTCGCCGGATAGTCCTTTGGCAGAGGAGCGTGGGCAGGGATCTTGTTGTCTCCATGAAAGCAAATTGGTGTGAGGGGTCATGGTAGGACTTGAATCGCGTCGTCGAAGGTGGTGATTCTTTTCAGGCCCGTTTGGGTGACGACAAAGGTGTTCTCGATTCCCGCGAGTCCTTCGCCCGGAAAAATGAACTTGGGTTCCAGGGCCACTACCATGCCTTCTTCCAGAATATGCGGAGATTTCCTCCCCACCAGAGGGAGTTCGTCCAGTTCCATGCCGACCCCGTGACCGACAAAGGGCACGGGTTGCGGATAGCCGAGAAATCCGTCTTTCAGTCCTTCCGCGTCTGCGATTGACATTGCCGTGTCGTAAAGCCTCTCTGCTCTCTCGCCGGCCATGCCTTGCCGTGCAAGCTCGTCCTGAATCTTCAACGCGACTGCATGGGCCCGCTGGAACTTCTCAGGCGGCTCGCCGAGATAAAACGTCCGAGCCTGATCCACCATGTATCCTCCGACGACGGCCACGTAATCCACCTGCACCGGCTCGTGCCGGCCGATCTTCTTGAGTCCCGCGCCGTGAGGCAGTGAAGGATGGAGTCCCGGTCCTCCGGTCGGCCCTACGGAACAGCTCGGAACCGCCAGGTTGGAACCGGAGAGCACATGGCCGTAAAATACCACCTGATTGAAGCTCCGCACCCGCACAAGGCCTTGGTGACCATGGATGCGGTAAAAGGATTCAAGTGCACTGGAAAACTCCAGCTCTGTCATCCCTTCCTTGAGCACATTCCTTGCCAGGGCCAACATGGCGTGGTTCAGCGTTGCAGCCTGTGTGATCAAAGTCATCTCGTACGCGGACTTGACCGAACGAAGCTGCTTGATCAGCGGCGACACGTCCGCAATGGTGCTTGGTGAAAAAGTCTGCTCGTACTGCCGAAAATTGTTCACTGGCAACACGTCGAGCTCCATTCCCAGGGTCCTGAGTCGCGAGCCTGCCGCGGAATCCACCAGCTTCTTCAAGTCCGTGAGATTCCTGACCGCGTGAACGTGTTCCAAGGGAGATTCATCTCGTGCCCGGTCAAAATTCTTCCTCACCATGAGCACTGCCGGCCCTTCGGAGGGGATGAACAGGTGGGCATCCTGGCCTGTCCCGGAAAGATAGAACAGGTCCGTCTGCTGGACAACCAACGCGCCGTCGAATCCTTGTGCAACCATTTTCGACTGAAGCGACGAAATTCGACGCTGTATTTCTTCAAGAGGGGTCGAAACCATTACTCTGACACTCCCTAAGGCTCTCGCTCCGCTTCCTATTTCTGCGGCTCTATGACCACTTTGAGGGATCGATCCGCATCGGTCACGAGCTGGAACCCAAGCCCGGTTTGATCCAGAGGGAGCCGATCCGTGATCATCCGCTTCACGTCGATCTTGCCGGACGATATGAGTTCCATGGCTACGTGGATATCTCGGGGACTGCCCGCGTACGAGGAAGTAATGGTGACCTCCTGGCGCCACAGGTCGTTGAAGGGCATTTCCACCTTCGCATGTGGATCGGATGGCGCAAAAGAGAGTATGGTTCCGCCACGATCCACTGCCCCGAACCCTTGCTGTATGGCCGATACCGCTCCCGCGCAGGTAATGACCAAATCTGCCAGACGGCCGCCATTCGCGTCCGTGAATCGCTCCAAGAGGTCTTCTCCCGCAGGCAGCGCCACGTCCGCGCCGAATGCGAGGGCAGCTTCCAGGCGATGAGAATTCACGTCTACAGCCACGATACGAGTGGCTCCTGCATGCTTGGCTAGCATGATGTGCAAGAGCCCCGCAATCCCGCTCCCAATCACCAGCACCCTGCGACCGGGCAACCAGCCCGCGTGCTGTTGACCGCGGAATACGCATGCCAGCGGCTCGATGAAGACTCCGTCCTCATAGGACATGGAATCAGGCAGCCGGTACACGCCGTTGCTTACGTTGATCGCGGGCACTCTCAGGTATTCGCTGAATCCGCCGGGATCGAAGTTCGTCTTCGCGAGCGTGTCGCACGCGGAATGATGTCCTGCCGCGCAATAACGACACATGTTGCATGGGACATGGTGCGACACAAACACTCGATCGCCTTTGTTCCAGCCAGATACCCGGTCGCCGACTTCAACGATTTCTCCTGCAATCTCGTGTCCTAGCACCAGCGGGGCTTTTGGCACGCGGTACCATTCCAGCACATCGCTGCCACAAATTCCGCTGGCCCACACCTTGACGAGCAGCTCGTCAGGACCGATGGGAGGAACATCCATCTCCTGAAGCCTGACGTCCTTGTTGTGATAGTACATTGCCACGCGCATAGATAGGGCTCCCCATGTAGGCGGTACGGAATTTTGTGCGGCCTTGCAATTCAGGCCCCAGCAAGCCTCGTCGCCACAGTCCAAGGGTTTTGAGGGGGGTCTGGGGGAACCTTTGGGCAAAAGTCCCTCCAGAGCTATTCTTCTTATGAGATTTCCCGGCTCAGCACGCGGTCTTTTTCTCGTCTTGGTAGATTTTCAGCGCGCTTTCGGGTTTTTCATTGTAGTGGACTACTGCCCGCACGGCCTTGATCATCCCCACAGGACAATCCGACTGGAAGATGTTCCGTCCCATGTCCACACCCACGGCTCCACCGGTCACGGCTTTGTATGCCATGGTCAGGGCATCGATTTCCGAGAGCTTCTTTCCGCCGGCCATCACGATGGGCACCGGGCAGGTACCGGTGACTCGCTCGAAATCCTCGCAGTAGTACGTCTTGACCAGGTTGGCGCCCATCTCTGCTGCAATGCGGGAAGAAAGGCTCAAGTACCCGCGCGTCCCGTGCCATCTCACGACCGACCGCGGTGACAGCGAGCACGGGTATTCCCGCGTCGTATCCCGCATCGACGAGGCTGGAGAATTCCGTGAGCGTCTGATGCTCATACGGAGCGCCGACGTAGATGGAAAACGCCATGCCGGCAACGTTCAGCCTGATGCAATCGTCTACCGAGACGTTCCAGGCTTCGTTGGACAGTTCGCTGAGCACGCTCTGTCCGCCGGAGACCCGCAGCACGATCGGCGTCTGGCAACTGGCAGGCACCGAGGTGCGCAAGATGCCACGGGTGAGCATGAGGCAATCCGCATACGAAATCAGCGGTTCGAGCGTGTTTTCCATAACTTCCAGGCCGGACGTGGGTCCTTGAAAATATCCGTGATCCACTGCCAGCATAACGGTTCGGCCCGTATCGGGCTTGATGATCCGTGACAGCCGGTTTTTCATTCCCCAACCCAGGTGAGCGCTCCCTTTCAGATGGAAACCTTGTGAGCTGCCGCTTCCGGAGCATTTCACTGCTCGGGCTTCTACCATTGCTTCAACGTCTGCCATGGCTGTTCGACCTCTTATGATGAGTAATGGCGCCGTTTCACGTGCCGCGACCGGGAAATTCTGCAAGGGTGACCCCTTGATCGAGCGCGTGCCGCTCCGTCGTATGCCGCAAACCTGACGTGAATCGGTTTCAAGTGAAGAACCGTACCAGAGGCAGGCCTCAGTGTCAACTTTCCCTGTCCGCGTGCAGCAGTCCTGACAAAGGGAGGGAGTCCGGAGACATATACTGATTCCTCTGAAAATGCATTTTCGGGGGAAGGCCCTTCTTGAAAGAAGGGCCTTCCCCCGAACCCCCATCCCCAAGAACTTCAAGCATTTGCAAGCTCCCGCTGGTCGCTGGACAGGGTGCCTTTTTCATGGTTCGTGGTGACCCTCAAGGTCGTAGGAGTTGCCAAAAGTTTTGTCCGCTTGATTCTCCTTTGGTGTCGGGAGCTCCCGCTTCTTTGCGAGCGACGCAGAGCCGTCGAATCTTCGTTCAGGGGACCTCTCGTCTTCTTTCACACGCGAGAGCCGTTCCGCGAGAGCCTTGGGAAATTGCCGGGGAAATGCAAAGGGCAGGAAAAGAAAATCGGGACGCAATATCGTGCGCCCCGATGGCTACCAACACGCCAAATAGCCAAGTGAACGAGTCCGGTTGATAATGCACAATGTGCGGTTACACAAGTCACGCAAGGGTGATCCACGCCAGGTATTCCCTTGTGCCGAGGACGCCAGAGTCGTCGTATCCTAGTTCCGGAAAACCGCGTCCGGCCTTTCATTTAATCCGTTTGAACCCAGAAGAATCCGGCCTGCTCACCAGACCCAGCACCTTGCAAGGGATGGCTACAGGTAGTACGCCTGATAGAGGATACGGTGCCTCTGCCGCGTGTCCCACCAGCTCAGGGCAGAATCGCTGTGCACACTGCGAAGCTTCTCTGCCGCGAATGCTCCCCAACTGAAGACCCCCCATATCAGAGTCAATGCAAGCGGCATTAACAGCAAAACTGCACAAATGATTGCAGGGATATGGCTCTCAGCCACCATCGCGTACCATACCGCGAGCAGGAACATCACGCCCAAAGCACCTAGCCCGACAGTCCACCCTATGATTGCTGCAGATCCAAGAAAAAGCGATCCTCTATCCAACGTAGCTTCTGTCGCGTTCATCGTCTTGTTCCTCCGAAGTCCGGGTTATCTTGTCTTTGCAGAGCCGCCTGAGAGGGTGCATAGACCGTGGTCCCCTGCGGTCTTCGCCAGAAGAATCCCTTGGTCGGTCGCCATTTGACTGAGCATTTTCCATGCCAAAGTTCGCTCGGAGCTATCATGGGGTAATCACGACGTTATGGTGAAACACCTCCGACGAGCTGAAGGAGAGGAATCCGGGGCAGACGAGGGTAATCAACACCTATTATCAAGGACTGTGGTAATACAGGCAGGTTGCGACGACGTAATGGGTAATAACCACCCGTGATACGCAACGTGAGGGGTAATTATTACCCGTACAGGTCGTACACACGCATGTAGTGCTTCAGAGAATCGATGCTAATGCCCAACAGTCGGGCCGCCGCGTTGCGGACACCGTTGCTTCGACGTAACGCCTCAGTGACCAGGCGCCGCTTCACCTCATAGGTGACGTCATTGAGGGTTTCTTCCTCAGGGAACCCCACGGCGAAGGACCATTCCTGTTCTTGGTTTCCCGCGCCAAGTTTGTGATGCACATGCAAGTCGCGGGTTTTGATCCGCCGCTTGTCGCCCAGAATAAGGGCACGTTCCAGGACGTTGCGCAGTTCCCTCACGTTTCCGGGCCAGTGATAGTCAGTGAGGGTTTGCAAGGCTTGGGCATCCACCGTGGGCACGGACTCCAACCCCAGGTTGTCCGAGAGGTCTCTGACGAGTTCCCGGACCAAATCCGGAATGTCTTCGGTCCTCTGGCGTAATGGGGGCACCTCGATGGTGAACACGTCCAGTCTGTAGAAGAGATCGTGGCGAAAACGTTTGAGCTTGACCTCCTTTTCCAGATCCCGGTTGGTCGCGGCAAGAAGTCGTGCGCTTACGGATCGTACCTTTACCCCACCTACTCTGGTGAACTGCCGAGTGTCCAGGAAGGTAAGAAGCTTTGCCTGCAACCCCAGAGAGAGTTCGCCAATTTCATTCAGCAGGATGGAGCCCCCCTCAGCCAGTTCCAGGAGCCCTTTCTTGGTCCCGCGTGCGCCGGTGAACGCGCCGGAATCGTACCCGAAGAGCTCGGATTCGGCCAATTCCGGAGCCACCGCTGCACAATTGATGGAGAAGAACGGGCCGCTGGATCGTTTCGAATGGCGGTGGACGTACCGGGCAACGTGATCTTTTCCCACGCCGCTTTCGCCCGTGAGCAACACGATGCTGTCGGTCTCTGCTGCCAGGCGGGCTGCCCGCAACGTTTGCCGCATGACCGGGGAATCGTAATCCGGTTCGAGAGTGCGTTTCTCAGGCTGAGCTCGTATACGAGCGGTGATCTCTCGACTGATCCCGATGATTCCCGCCACGTGTCCCCGCGTGTTCCGCATGGGCACTTTCACGTCAAGGAATGTTGCAGGTAAGCCTCGCAGCATCCGGGTGTGTTCTTGTTCGATCGATTCTCCTTTGAGTACACGCTGATCAGCCTCGCGCAAGATTTCCGCCTCGGCCTTCCCAAATAATTCTTCGTCCGTGCGCCCCACGATCCGGGACTCCGGGAGATCGACAATGTTGGCGAAGAACGGATTCACTTGCGTATATTTCAGGGTGGCATCTTTGATGAAAATACAGTCCCGAGCGGTCTCGAAAATACCCCTCAAGCGTTCCGCATTGTCATGCAACTGTTCTTCGATACGCTTTCGATCCGTGATATCGAAGTAGATTCCGGCCATTCTGAGGGGTTTGCCTGTCCGGTCGGTTTCCACGACCTTTCCGCGGTCCAGGACCCATCTCCATTCCCCTGTGTTGGCTTGCAGGCGGTATTCGGCCTCGTAATAGGTCGCGGGGTTGTCCAGATGGCTCTTCAGGGCCCGCAGGACTCTCAGCTTGTCATCCGGATGGACCAAGTTGTTCCACGTGCGGGAACCGGATTCCCCTTCGTCCGCGGTATATCCGGTGAATGAACTCCAAAGCTGGTCGAAAAACACTTCCCCGGTGCTCACGTTCCAATCCCATGACCCGAGACTGGCTGCGTGCATTGCCAGCTCCAGCCGCTGCTGACTGAGCCCCAAGTTCTGTTCCAGGGTCGTACGATCGTCGATTTCCTGCTGGAGCCGTTGATGTGCCGCGACAAGCTCCGCGGTTCGTTCCTGCACACAGCTTTCCAGGTCGGATTTGCTCTGAAGCGGCTCTTGTTCGGCTCGCATGCGCGCGAGCACCATGCCGATGATATTCCCCATGGTCTCACAGGTGCTGACCATGTCAGGGGAAAGCCGGTTTTTTCTGCGGTCGCTGAGTTGGAGGAGGCCTATGACGTCCGCACCTGCACGGAGCGCGACGATAGCCAGCGATTCGCATCCCTCTTCGTCGAATCGGTCCCGAACCCTGCACCTGATCCGGTCTGCATAGGGTGAGGCCAGCAGGTGCGACCTACTGTTTGTCCAAAAGCTGCCTGCTTGAGTAAAGAACGGCAAAACCGGATCGGTCTCTCCGCGAATGATTCGCACGCACACGCATGGGGAGTCAGGCATTGCATCCTGAGCGAGGCTTATTCTTCCCGACTCATCCGGGTCGCACAGAGAGTTCTTTGCCTCGTCGTGGGGATTTCGAAAAGCCCTCGTGTGCAAAACAGGGAAACTCGTCGCGGTCGCGCAAGCGAATGCCGACCGATTGAAAACCGCTGAACTCCTTGACCATCTGCAAGATGTCGCGAACGACTTCCGGGAGTGCGCGCTGGTCCCCGAGAAGAGTCAAGATCCGGGAAGCGAGCTGAAGGCCCTCCGATTTCACAGGAAGTTGAGGTCGATATGCCCGAGGCTGTTCGGCATCCATGGTGAAAGCGTAGTCCTCCCCCAAGGAGAAGCTATACGGGTCGGACCTGTTCACTCAGAGTGTGGACGGACCGAGCACACGCGTGTCTCGAAACCTCTCTCATGGTGAAAATCGCTCTTTGGGGGGAGCCTGCGTCCCTCTCTGATCTCCGGTGCCAGGCTTGGAGAAATGTGAAGCGATACCCATCATGACGGGTGATTCAGCCTTCATGGCCCATATCTAGGAATCGGCTTTGTACGCGCACAGGTCTCCGCACATGGTGCAGGTCTCATGATCTTCGCTGGGACAGGTCCGCGCGCGGATTTCTGCTGCCAAGTGCGGGTCCAGAGCGAGACGGATCTGATCCGCCCAGTTCCGGTCCTTACGGGCACGGCTCATCTGCTCATCCCACTCCCATGCGCCGGCTCGACGCCGCACCAAATCTGCCGCGTGGCCCGCTACCCTGGCAGCGAGCACCCCCATACGCACATCTTCCACACCAGGCAGGCCCAGGTGTTCCGTGGGAGTGACGTAGCAGAGAAAGTCCGCTCCGTGCATGGCAGCGACCGCGCCGCCAATGGCGGACGTAATGTGATCCAACCCCGGTGCCACATCCGTCACCAGCGGCCCGAGAACGTAAAACGGCGCGTCGTCGCACAGGCGCTTCTGGAGCATCATCTGAGCAGGGATCTGATCCAGCGGCACATGGCCCGGTCCCTCAATGACCGCCTGCACGCCTTTTTCGCGCGCGCGGCGGCAAAGCTGTCCCAGCGTGATCAGCTCCTCCAACTGCGCTCCATCCATGGAGTCAGCAACCGCGCCCGGTCGCAGGCCGTCTCCCAGACTGATGACCATGCCGTAGTGACGGCAAATATCCAGCACCTCGTCGTATCGCTCGTAAAGCGGGTTTTCTTTCCGGTGCGTACGCATCCAACGTGCGAGAAAGCTGCCGCCTCTGCTCACGATTCCGCACACGCGCGGTTTGTTTTCCAGATGTGCAAGCACCGAGAGCGTCACGCCGCAATGCACCGTCACAAAGCTGATGCCGTCCTCTCCGTGAAGCCGGATCGCGTCGAGCATTTCATCAGCCAGCATGTTTTCGCCGCCACCCCGTGTGCGGACGGATCCCACAATGGCTTCGTAAATCGGCACTGAACCCACCGGCAAGGGAGATTCCCTCACGATCTTGCGTCGCACCGACCGCAGATCTCCACCGGTAGACAGATCCATGACCGCGTCTGCGCCGGCCTTCACTGCGGCTTCCAACTTGCGCAACTCCAGATCTTCGTCGTAAAGGTCGCCGGACGTGCCGATATTGGCGTTGACCTTTACCTTGAGGTTCTCTCCCACCGCAACCGCTTTCCCGGATGGGGGGGCTTTGAACACCGCGAGCTTGCCTTCGCGATACGCTTTCTCAACGGTTAGTTGATCAACTCCTTCTTGCTCGGCAATATGTCTAAACAAGTCGTTCACACCACATTCTCCACACAATAAATTTGCGAACAGTATAGGAGGCTCTCAACGGATTGTCCATCACGGTTTAACCCCTGTCACAAGCGGTACCGCGTATTTTTTCCAAACCGGTTGCCGGTGACTGCCGTGGGAGAAACTCCGGATAGTTCGCGCCAATTTCTTTGAGGCAAAAGAATGCGACACGCGGAATCCCTTATCTCATGCGAAAAAATGAAGCTCCCGGAGTCAGAACACGTAATCGGGCTTGATTTCTTGAACCAAATTCTCTAAAATTTAGCCAATAATCTCTGTGCTTGATATCAGGCATTACTGTTCTCGGTTCCCGCAAACGCGGCGTAGCCGGTTTGAGGGGAGAAATAAGGAGTTAGGTGATGAAAGGTTTGCTTGCTGCAATTACTCTTTTTGTCGTGCTCGTGGGCTTGGAAGGGGCCGCGCTCAGTCAAGGCTACCAGGCCGTTGACCCGGCTCAGGCGCAAGCGTACGGATATTACGGTCAGCCCCAGCAGGCGTACGGGCAACAACCCTATGCCCAACAACCTTATGCCCAGCAGTCGGTACGGCCAGCAACCGTACGGGCAACAGGCGTACGGCCAGAGCCGTCGATCTGCAGGCCGGGCTCAGGCCGCGGCCGCGTACCCACAGCAGTATCCGCAGGCTCAATCTGCGTATCAGTACCCGAATGCCCAGTCCTATTCTGACCCGAACTACGCGGCGTACGCAGCGTATGCAGCCCAGCAGGCAGCTGCAGGACGGGGTACTATTCGGACGTCGGAACCCAGCTCGATCTATTGGGACGGAAGCGAAGCCCAGCAAGCCATGAGTAACGAAGCAGGCTCCTGGCAACAACCAACGGTTCAGCAGGCTCCTCAGGCTACTCGGAGGCCGGCAGTGCGCCGGATGAGGGCAGCGCCCGGACAGGCGTCGGTTCGCCCTGCGCGCACCACTCGTCGCCATCATGCCAAAAAGAGCCGTGTTTCAGTGGCCGAGCCGCCTAGCAGGAACAACGCGAAGTGGGGCAAAAACCAGACAGCCCTTGCAGCCCCGGCAGAGCCGAAACGGCCCATGAAATGGGGTCTTCAGGACAAGAGCGAGAACCAACCGGTGAACCAGATTCAACCGCAGGTGGCTGAGCGAACTCCGCCCAAACAGCCCATGCGCTGGGGAAAAACCGACAAGCCGAGCATCGTGGGAGCCGAACCGGGTATGTCCCATGCTACCCAGAGCGCGGCTAGAGTAGAAACTGCGTCGGAACCGCTGGCTGAGACCAAAACCCCTGCCAAGAAATTCCAGTGGGGCAGCAACTAGCAGGCTGTTGCGGAACGCAATGCTTTCCCGACAACGTGCCACGATGGGGTCGGATGGGGTCGGTTGGCGCCAATCCACGAAGCCAGACCCCACCGAAACCTAGGTATGTCAGACTGATAGGAGCCTACCCGAGACGTGAAACCGATTGTTGGGGCTCGCGCGTAGCACGATTCGCATCCTGCATGGGGTTCAGTGACAGGCTCCTAAGTAGATAGGTATGCTTCGGGGGAGGGACTTCTTTCCTTGAGTTCCTCCCCTTCCCCCCTGCCACATGTTGTGCCAGGTACTGTATTCACCGCGTGTGGAAAAGATGTTTCCGGTCCCTGTGCTGCTGATGGGGTAACGCGATCAGCCCTTGATGGCCGCGCCGACGATGCCGAACCGCGAATCTGTACGAACCCCGTCCATCAGACGTAAGCCGTTGCGATCCAACTCTTCCACGAACTGTGGCCCGTAAAATCGGTCCTGTGTGGGGTGCCTGAGCATGCGCTTGAGCACGAAGTTCGCGTACAGCGGCGGATAAATCTCCTCAAAATAAAAAACTCCTCCGCTTCGCGTCACACGGCCGATCTCCCTGAGACAGCGTCTCCAGTCCCACACGTGGTGTATGATTCCGAAATTCACCACCGCGTCAAAGGTCGAATCACCAAAGGGCAAATCCTGGGCATCCCCGGTGAAGAACGCAATTCTCCGGGCCAGTCGAGGGGGCAGCGAACGCGCAGATCTGTGGACCAGTGTCTCCTCGATGTCAAACGCGGCAGTCCATTGGAAATCCATCCTGTCGGCAAGGATAGCCGCGCCTTTGCCCAGACCGCAGCCGATCTCCAAAGCAGCGTTGACCTTGCGCTGACCTGCAATCCGGAGCCATTTCGCCACCTCACGTTTCTGGAAAAACGGTCGGAAAGGACTGTATATCCAGACTCTCTCGGGCCAATTCATCAACATCTGTTCTTTGTCGGGAGAAGATGCGCTCATTCACGTGGCCTCTTGTCGGTTTGGCTCATAGGGGCAGAATCACGGATGCGACTACCAGCACGAGAAACACCGCAGGCATGTAGCTGGCCCGGTTGAACAGCACGGCAGCGTTGGCCGGCCGAGGATCGTAATACACCCGACGCGCGGGTTCCAGAAGAAGCCACCATCCCGCGAGCGCAGCCGCGACAGGATACCACCTGGCCAATCCGGCTCCGGCCACCCAGTAGATTGCCACCCCGCCGAATACCGCCATAGATGCCGCACAGAGCATTCTGAACACGGACTCGGGAATACCCTTGACCGTGGGAGTCGTTTTGGCAGTCACCCGCTCGTCATCATCCATATCTACGATATCATTGGCGATGTTCTGACCACCCACTTCCCACGCAGCCAGCCACAGCAATAATACTGCACAAAAACCCACCGAGGGATGCGGATCCACGGCAAGGACCCCTGCGAGTCCCCCGCTGGCTTTTACCAGGGCAGAAGGAACTACCTTGAGATGCGTGATCTTGAGCAGCTTGCAGTACAACGCTTCCAGAGAAGCTGATGCGACAAAGAGAACCGCGCAATACGGATTGAGCCACCACGCGCCCGCAAGCGCGGCGCAAGACCAGAAAAGACACCACAGAAGCCCTTTGTGAAACGGGAGCACTCCTTGGGCCACAGGGTGGGGCATCAGGACCGAGTCTACGTCAAAGGAAGCTCTCTTCTGGTCCTGTCTCAACTGGAGCCGCTCCCTGTCCACGCGGCAGTCGACAAGGTCATTAAGAGCGTACACCGCGGTATATCCGGCAAACGCGGTCATGAGTCCTACTATGACCACCGAGGTGGAGGGAAAATGTCCAAGCCACAGCATCGCTGCCATGGCGGGAGTCGCCAAATCCAGCACACCGTGAGGTGTGCGGGATAGTCCTAAATAAAGCTTCCATTTGATTGAGGGCACGAAAGCACCTGTACGCACAGGCTGAATCCCTGTCTCATTCATGGCGCCTACTTTCTTGATATGCTGAACCGCTGTGGAGAATGAGGGCCATTCTCAAGGCGTTAAGACTCGAAGGAGTCAAAGGGCAATTCTCTTTTTTCTTTGTGTCTTTGCGCTTTGGTGGGTCATTCCTCATCCCTGACGGTGAATGACAACCGGCGAAGCATGTGCGAGAGAGCCGCGGTCAACCGCGCTCATACGGAAACGTCAAACTTCCTCCCAGAAATCCGACTGCACTGACGACTCCTGCAAGGCCGAAACAGATCCCCACGTACGCGATTACGTGAGAATCAGCCACGTGCAGAGGATCTCCGACGAAAAACGCTCTCACGACACACGCCAGGACAGCCAGGCCAAAGGCGACCCAGGCGAGGTGCCGCTTATACCGAATGGTGGGAAACTCCTTGGCTTCGTAGTTGATCCACCAGGTAAAGTATCCTGTGGCGATGACCGGGGGCATGAAGATCAGACCGAGGATCAGACAGCACACCGCGGCCCATTCGGTGCACACAGATTTCGTGAGAAGTGCCGCAATCTCCAAAATCGGTACTACGAGCAATAAGCCCAGGGGAAAGTGCACGACCGCAGGATGCGGATGCCGGCGAAAGAAAGGGTATGCGGTCAGCCAATCTTCTACCTTGGCTCGTATTCCCTCTTGACGGTCGGCACGCGGCTCTTCATAGGTTCCTGCCACTTCGAATCGCTCAAGCACGTCCAAGCCATGGGGAGCGGACCGGATGTCAGTGCTCAGGTCCACACCCGCCTTGTGCCGATTCATGTGTTTGCCGCGGACCCATCTTTTGCTTGAAGAAAGGTCGTAGACTGTCCCATCGACCGCCACAAGTGTCCGTTCACCGTTCTCGCCGCTCTCAAGTTGCAGCTCTTGCGGGGAAAAAATCTTCATGCAGCCCCTCAGTCGGCCTGGCGTGAAAGCGTACGTCACACGCGGCCAGGCGATTCTCCATACAAATATGATCTCACACAGAAAAACGTGGTCAGAAGAGCCGGAATCGATCGTTCCAGGAGAAATAGCATGGGCTTCGGGGGGTTTCTTGGAGATCCCCCAAGCCCCGGATGGGACACGAGCAATTGCTCAGGAGGTTTGCAGTGGACCATCTCTTTGGCCCGCTGCAAACCGTGGTTTCAACAACGTCCGAGCAATGGTGAGGATCTCAGTGCCCTGAGTCCTTTGTACGCGGTGTCTTCCTGCCAACTCCTTGCAGCCCTGGCCCAGAAGCCTGAACAGAAGGAATTGCCGATCATTCCGACGCAGCCCGGAATCCTGTCCCGGGGGATCGTAGGTACGAAGACTTTCCCGTAATCTCGGTCGCGACCGGCACTACGTGGACGCCCGACATCTGGCTGGGAGCTTCCTGCGGACCGCGAAACCCTTCTTTAGGATCTTTCCTCGCACGCGCCCTGGGCAGACTTACCAGGCTCGGTCATGCACTCTCGTCAGATGAGCGCGTGGAGTTTCCAGCAATTCTCGCCCGCTGCCTGGGATACGTGAAGGGTCTCCGGAACCGAGCGGTTTTCGCGAGAATCTTTGAGGTACTCGCTGGGGACTCAAGGTAAAGCTGTCACATGATTCATCACTTTCATCAGCGACCACTTTGACGATCATCTGAAGGTGCTCGTCAGTGTAAATCGCTTGTTTGCCTACCAGCACATGCGGGTAACGCGGATTGCCCGATGTCTCCCTTTTTTCCAGTTTTTCCGCCTTTGACAGTGGATTGGAACAGGGTTCAGGCGCGCGTCCTGAGCAACTTCTGCAACCGGACATGAAAAACTCCTCAGAGATAATGTACGCACGATTAGGTTAAGATCTCGTGCCTTATCTGTCAACCCCCGCTGAAAACGCGCTCGCGTACACGAGAACGTCTGAGTCGTTTTATATACACTGCTTTAAGGTTTTGGTGCAAGTATCTTGATATCCTCAATAGAACTATCTTCGAATACCTCCAGCACCGTTTTGGTGACCGGGTTTTCGGTCGCCTCATGTCGCAGGGCCCTTTCCAGGTCGGTTTGACCGTTGGATGGCGTGGAGTAGGGCTTTTGCGTGGCCAGGGAAGTCTCGACCGCAAGGGTCAAGACCTTGACCTTTGCCTGGCCGAAAAAATCGAGGAATATCTCTCGCATGGTCGGCTTGGATGCCAAGCGCTCTTCGAATTGCTGCCTGTACGTCGGTCGCGTGAAACCTATTTCGACTTCCAAAGGGCCGTACGAAATCAGTTTACCGTGATCGAGCACTGTTTTCAGGGGAATGCCGCCCGGTACCTGGCCGATCCGTTCTTTCAACGAGGACCACACTTCATCAGGCGTCCCGCTGGCTAGAGGTGTGACTTTGGTGATGGTAAAGCCTTCTGAGGAAGTATCCGCTTCTTCTTCCTTGGGCTTCTCTTTGTCGCGGATCGGTTTTTCCGCGGCCTTAGGTGGGGCCACTGCGGTCTTGGTACGGCCAGTTGCCACTGCAGGCTTTTCCCGGGGACTTGAGACGGGTGCCGGCCTGGTTGCCGGGGCCGCGGTCAAAGTGACCGGCGCTGAGTCAAGACCGCGCACGAGCGCGGCAAGATCCACAATATCCGGTGCGTACGCCATTCTGAGGACGGTCATGTCCAGCGTGATCCAGGGATTCGCGGAGCGCCTCACCTCTCCTTCTGCGCGCAGCAAAATGGAAAAGAGGTTCTGAAGCTCCTGAGGCGACGCTCGTTCTGCAAGCTGATCCAATTCCTCCATTTCGGACGGAGCCGCGTCAATGAGACCCTCTGTTCGTGCAGGCCGCGGGACCGTTCTCGCGACCACGAGGTTTCGCATGTAATGGATCAAGTCCATCACGAACTGTTCCGGATCATAGCCCTGCTGAAACAGCTCGTGCGCGATGTGCAAGGAACCGGCAGGATCATGATCGAGCACCGCTGCGAGCAGCCGACCGAAGTAGTCGCGGCCTGAGATACCGAGGATATCGATGACGTCGTTTGCCCCTATGCGTTCAGGGCTGAACGCGATCACCTGATCCAGCAGGCTCAGTGCGTCACGGAAAGAACCCTGAGCCTCCCGGGCCACAAGGGCAAGGGCCGATTCTTCCGCGGTAATACCTTCCTTGGCGAGAATGCGTGCCATGCCGTCGATGATGTCTCTGACCGAGATGGTACGAAAATTAAAACGCTGGCACCGCGAGTTGATGGTGGCAGGCACTTTGTGGGACTCGGTGGTCGCGAACATGAATTTCGCGTGCGGAGGCGGCTCCTCAAGAGTCTTCAAGAGCGCATTGAACGCGTTGATGGAGATCATGTGGACTTCATCAATGATGATAATCTTGTACAGGGAGCTGACTGGCGGGTACTTGATATTCTCGTTGATCTCTCGGATGTTCTCGACGGACGTGTGGGACGCGCCGTCAATTTCCTGAACGTCCATACTGATTCCCGCGCTGATTTCCTTGCACGCGGTGCATTGATTGCACGGGTCCGCGGTTTCCGCGGATCGGCCGGTACAGTTGAGCGCCTTGGCCATGATCCGCGCCACGGTGGTCTTGCCCACCCCCCGGACTCCGCAGAAAAGAAACGCATGAGCCACGCGACCCGAGAGAATCGCATTGGAAAGTGTCTTGATTACATGGTCCTGTCCGACCACTTCACTGAAAGTGGTGGGTCGGTACTTACGGGCCAGAACCAGGTAGGATGGCATGCCGTTGGGATTTTCCATGAAGGGGGATGTGACCGAGGTCGGTGACCGGGTATGAAAGCCGACTCCCGAGATTACTTCCGCTGCTTCCTCCCGGACCTGACGGGTTCAGTAACTCCAAGTCGCTCTCGCCCGACCACCGGCCACGGCCGCATCCACTGGGGCGCTGGTCGAGTACCGTGTACAAACTCTGCCCGTTCCGAGGGCGTTTTCCACGATGCCCTCCGGTCCGGAACATAGACCGGAAAGAAAACCTGCCAGGGCCGCGGGGGTGGCGAATCTCGCATTCCCGTTTCCGGTGACCGGCCCGGCAAGTGTTATTCATACCAGATCCTTCCCTGTGGGGTCAAGACCCGGTGAGGATCCACACGAACCGGCTCTCACATCATGGCCGCTCCACAGGACCCGTTTACCCCATTCGTTCTTTTTTTCGTGGTTCCGAGCAATTTCTGAAGATTCCGGCCGAGCACCGCGCACCGGTCGTTCCCGGAAAGCACCTCCAGGACTTTGTTCTTTTCTCGATAGGGGATTCCAAACGGGTAATCCGAGCCGAACATCATCCTATCCGTGCCGTAGCTTTCCGCAAAATCCGCTATCTCGCGCACTGTTGCCAGCGCGGTGTCCACCCACACCTTAGGGTTTTCAAATACGCCAATGTTTTTCAGTCTGGAATAGCCCCCGTTGAGACCTCCCATATGGGGAATGACCACCACGGTCCTTTCTGCAATTTTTCTCACGAAATCCAAGGTGTTGGCGAACTCTTCTTCCAGGACCACCGGCAGTTGACGGTCGCATATCCTCTCGATGGCTGCCTCGCATTGCGGGGTTTTGTATCGATAGACCGGCTCGCTCGGATGCCGGTGCCATTTGATTCCGAGAAAACCTTCAGGGACAGGCGAGAAATCGTTCCATACAAAGAAATAAGGATAAATTGATTTTCCCGCGGCTATCTCAAGCAAATATTTGTGGACCCTGCGTCGGCTCTTCTGGTACTCCTCTGAATCTGTGAACCGCCAATCATGACGGTCGTATATTTCTTCGACTGGTGAAAAGACAACCCCTCCGTCGATTTCTCCTGATTGCCATTCGTTGGCCAAATCAGTGAAAGGGACTGTCAGCCCGCAATGCGCGTGCGCGTCAAGCACAAGATCGTTCACGGAAAACCTCCGTTCTGCCGATAATTCGGTCCAGGAGTAGCGCTCCCTGGAGAAGCGTCTTCCTCCCTGGAAACTGCATGAATTACAGAAACTTCCGTGGAAGAGACTCACGTGGAGCAAAAGCAAGCCCTGGCATGACCATCAGCGTCGAAGTGCCGTGCGCCAGAATCTTTCCCTTCTCATCCGTCACCTGGGCCTCACCGAGCCCTAGAGTCTTCCCCACTTTGATACAGCGGCCGATTGCGATGAGCTTTCCCGTTGCCGCAGGCGCGAGATAGTTCAGTTTTAGGTCTACTGAGGTCATGCCCAAGTCTTCATCGATTTCCGGGTACACCGCCCAGAACGCGGCCGCGTCGATAAGAGTGGAAAACACGCCGCCGTGAACCACCCCAAAGGGCTGGAGGTGCTTTTCAAATACCGGGATTTCAAGAAGAGAACTTCCGATACCAAAATCTCGCAGCTCCATAGAAAGCAGGGCAAAATAGGGACTTTGCGAAGCAGCGGAGCTTACGACTCTCACATATTCCGGGTTGAGTTTACGCATCAAAACAACCTTATTCAGATGTAATCCAATCTGCGCCCTGCACGTTGATCAAGCCGCTCGATACCTTCCTCGCGAGCGTTTTGAAGCGCGCGGGCATATTCCTCGCGTGTCACCGATCGGTCCAACTGCGCGTAGTCGTACGCCTTCCCGCACGGTCGGTACTGATTCATGATGTTCACGTACGTGTTTTTGGAAACTTCTTGCGCGAGGAAACGCATGGCTTCCCGTGTTCCCGCCATATCGTCGGGCATGACCAAGTGGCGCACCAAGAGACCCCGCGTGGCGATTCCCCGATCATCAACGACCAGGTCGCCGACCTGCCGGTGCATCTCAAGAATGGCCTTTCGCACGACCTCCGGATAGTCGGCCGCGGTCATGAGTTCGTTGCTGATTTTCGAGTCCATAAACTTGAGGTCAGGCATGTACATATCCACGATGCCGTCCAGAAGCCTCAAGGTCTGTACCGAGTCGTACCCGCCCGAGTTGTACACCAACGGCACGCGGAGCCCGTTCTGTGCAGCCCAATATACCGCGTCAAGGATCTGCGGGACCACATGGCTCGGCGTCACGAAATTGATGTTGTGACATCCCAACCTTTGCAGACCGAGCATGAGCGCACCCACAGTGGGCGCGTCCATCTCTTGCCCTTCCATGAGATGGCTGATCTCGTAATTCTGGCAGAACAGGCACTTGAGATTGCACGAAGTAAGAAAGATCGTGCCGGATCCTCCAGTGCCTATCAGCGGGGCCT
This sequence comes from uncultured delta proteobacterium, assembly GCA_963760985.1. Taxonomy (GTDB): domain Bacteria; phylum Desulfobacterota; class Desulfomonilia; order Desulfomonilales; family Desulfomonilaceae; genus JACRDG01. The sequence goes on from CAVXFM010000015.1 coordinate 760,920, forward strand.
CCTCTCCAAAATGCGGATTCGCGGAGGACACCATCATCGCTGCTCCCACCCCGCAAAAGCCCGTTTCTCCCGCGAGCCTGTTCGTGTGACACTCGCGCGGGCAGACGCAACAGTCTTTCAGCATCTCCCGGCCGCGCAGGACTCTCTCAGGAAAACCGCCATCTTTGAGCATTTTGAGATAAGAGGGCTGGAACAAGTGCGTTTCCTTTTCAGCCGGTTTAGGCTTCATCGCACGCATTCGCGGCGTCGTAATCCACGGACACGAGGCACAGTCCCTGCGGAGGAGCAGTCGGTCCTGAGCGGGAACGGTCCCGGGACAGGAGGATCGCCTGAAACGCCTGGGGGCTCATTTTCCCCGCGCCCACCTGGAGAAGCGTACCCACGAGAGACCGTACCATATATCTCAAGAATCCTGTACCGCGAATAGCGAAATTCACCACTCCTTCCGTAGGTGATGTTTCCCATTGCGCATTCAGTACTTCTCGAACCGTCGACGGAGTGCCCTCAGTAGGCGCTCCAAACGCGGCAAAGTCATGTGTGCCCTCAAGGTACGCGGCAGCCTCCTGCAGGGACTCAAGATCCACGGGCTTGGGCACGTGCAACGCGTACAATCGTTGTAAGGGGGACCTGAGTGCCCGGTTCAGGACGCGATACCTATAGGTCTTTGCACGCGCGGAATGCCGGGCGTGAAACGCGTCAGGAGCCGGTCTGAGCCCGTGCAACGCAATGTCTGCGGGCAGCAGCGCGTTACACGCGCGCTCCAGCTCTTGTGGTGCGTGCGACCAATTCGCGAAAAAATGCATCACCTGGCCTTTCGCGTGAACGCCTGCGTCCGTGCGACCTGCCCCGTGGACCCTGACAGGTGTGCCGAGAATGCGTTCCAGCGCAAGCTCCATACTCCCTTGAATGGTCGGTACCCCCTTCTGGAGCTGCCAACCGTGATAGTTGGTTCCGTCGTACTCTACGAGCGCCATGAATTTGTTCATCCTCATGAATATACCACGTGTGGGGAAAATATGCGGGAGGTGATTCTTTTTCTCTGGGCAAAGTTCCTGGGACTGAGAGACAGAGTACGACTCAGAATGCGTCAGATGCGGACCGTCACGCGAGGTCACGGAGCGTACCGGTTCTTGCCTTCCGCGGGACGCGAAAAGTCGCGAACGAGAATCGCATACTCCCCCACCTTGTACCTCTTCGAACTTGCGCAAAGAATATACCCAAATATCGTGCGATTGTGGTAAATCTCTTCGGGTAATGTCGCTAATTCGCACCGCGGGGGCACACGTAATTTTTTCGGTGGAGTCGGGCCGTCGAGACAAGGCTCGGTATGCCGCCTCCCGGGAAAGGCAACAGTCTCACTCCTCCTCCGGTACTGCTGCGATCGTGACGCAGCTGCTGCACAGGTTGACTTATGAGCCAGCCAAAACGGATTCTGGTTGTCGATGACGACGCGAAAAACCGCAGTCTGTTGAAAACCATCTTGGACGCGCTCGGGTACGAGTCCGAGCTTGCGGAGGATGGATTTGAGGCCCTCGCCAAGCTGAACGCGGGTATTGATCTGATGCTCCTCGATGTGATGATGCCCGGCATGGACGGCTTCGAGGTTGCAGGCCATGTCCGTGAACACCCCGAGTTCGGCGACATGCCCATCATCATGGTCACCATCCTCACGAGCAAGCAAGATCGGCTGCGCGCAGTGGAAGTCGGGGCCAACGATTTCATCTCCAAGCCTATCGACCGATTGGAGCTTCAAGTACGTGTGGCTTCTTTGCTCAAGATGAAAGAGGCTCAGGACGCGATCAAGCGCAACAGCGCCCAACTGGAGGTCACGGTCGCACATCGCACTGCAGCCCTTATGGAAAGCGAACGGCGTTTCCGCCAATTGTACGAAGAATCCAAGAGTCGGGAGGAGTTATACCGATCGTTGTTGAGTTCTTCTGCAGACGCTATCGTGATCTACGATCTGGAAAACCGGACCCAATATGTGAATCCCTCGTTCACCGCGTTGTTCGGGTGGACCCTTGAAGAATTGCAGGGCAAACTCATACCCTATGTGCCTGATTCAGAGGTGGCCAGTCCTTCCAAGCTGTTGGCCGAGCTTATGCGCACGGGCAACCCCGTAAGCGGCCTCGAGACCGTCCGACTCACTAAGACGGGAGATCCCTTGTACACCAGTATCAGCGCGTCTTTGTACAATGATCATGAAGGTAAGCCAGCAGGAATCCTTGTCATCCTGCGCGATGTGACGGAAAACAAGCTGATGCATGAGGCTTTGCGAGAGGCTGAGCGTCGTTTCCGCACTCTTTTTCAGGCCGCGCAGGATTGCATTTTTGTGAAAGATGTGGACCTCAGATATGTTGACGTGAACGTGGCCATGCTTGATTTGCTCGAAATGCGCTACGAAGGCATCATCGGAAGGACCGACAAAGAGCTGTTTTCCGAAGACTACGCGATCCAGGCACGAAGCGTGGAAACGCGCGTGCTCGAGGGACAGACCATTGAGACACAGCAAACAGTCACGTGGAAATCCCAGCCCATCGCGTTGGATTTCACCCGCTTCCCCATGCGCGATTCCGCGGGTGACATAATCGGCATCTGCGCCATTGCCCGGGACGTGACCGAGCGCACGCGTGTGTCGTTGGACTCGGCGGACACGGACACGGAGTTTCCTTCGACTGCCATGAGTTCCACGCTTCTGGGGGCAAAGCTTGCCGCGGAAACCGATAGCATTATCCTGCTCACGGGCGAGAGCGGTAGCGGCAAGGATCATCTCGCGCGGCGCATACACGACCTTTCCAAGCGATCCAGCGGGCCGTTTTATGCGGTGAACTGTGCGGCGATCCCGGCTGAATTGGCCGAATCGGAACTCTTCGGTCACGAGGCAGGCGCGTTTACCGGTGCCGGTCGTCGTAAGCGCGGCTTGGTCGAACTGGCCGAAGGCGGGACTCTCTTGCTCAACGAAGTGGGAGAATTGTCACAGATCCTCCAGGCCAAATTGTTGACCTTTCTGGATACGTTCTCGTTCACCCGGGTGGGCGGTGAAAAGAGCGTGACCGTCAATGTGCGGCTCATCGCGGCAACCAATCGTGAACTGGAAAAAGAGGTTTCCGAGGGTCGGTTCCGTAAGGACTTGTTCTATCGTCTTAACGTGTTTTCCCTACGCGTTCCGCCACTGCGGGACAGAGTTGACGATATTCCCCTTCTCGTCGCGCGGATCATGGGCCAACTCGCCGCGGACATGCAGATGCCTGCAGTGCCTGAAATTGATGCCGCAGCCTTTGACAAGCTGTGCCGTTACAATTGGCCGGGCAATGTGAGGGAGCTCAGAAACGTGCTGGAAAGGGCGTTGATCCTTTCTCGGGGAGGATCGCTGGGAGCGGAACACGTGGGCTTGGGCAGCGGACAACCTTCTGCCGACTCTTTGGCGGCAAATCTCCCCACGGGTAAAACCTTGTACCAAATTCTTGGCGACCTGGAGCGCTCGTTGATTGAAGAGGCCTTGCAGCGTTCCGCGGGCAAGAAGCACGAGGCTGCGCGCTTACTGGGGATTTCACGATTTGCTCTGACCCGGCACATGTCGAAGCTGGGAGATTCCGAGCGATAATGCACAAAGGACGCACATTCGTGCAATTTCGCACACCTACCAACTCTCCGGAATTACCAGCTTAACTTGACACAGGCTCCCGTGCGAGCGATATCGCTCGCACACACTCCTCCGACACGCCTCATGTCCAGCCAGCCACTGGGGAAACCATTCCTTAAGTCACCTTGAACATGGGTCTTTTCCCTCCGGCCGGTCGGGTCGGTGGAAGTGGCACAATACCTGCAAGGCTCAAGGCCATCATGGACTCGTAGTAATGAATCTTCCCGGAAGGGGCATGCCGCACACACTCGCAAGGAGAACGTCATGGTTAGCATGGCCAGCGCCAGCAAGATCGAAGAATATACCCGGTCCTCATGCTGGGACAAGATGCAGTGCGGACGCCACGACCAGTGCCCGGCGTACCCTGACTTCGGTCGTGCGTGTTTCGCGGTGACCGGGACAGTCTGTCGGGGAGAGGATCAGGGGAGCTACAGAGAGAAGATAAGGAACTGCCGTTCCTGTAGCTTTTACGAGGAATTGATGGGGGATGTCGAGTGACGAAGGTTTTCTTTCAAACCTTGTCATGACGCGCCGCACAGGGGGGGAACAGGGCGTATCGATGAATACGGCGCCTTGGCCCAGCGGAAGCGGGGGGCAAGGGGGGGAAGGGAGGGGGAGTCATTCCTTCTACGACAAGGGGCGCGGGTCCTGCCGTGCCCTTTCGTTTTCCACCGAGTAGCATCCTCTGTGGCGAAACCAAGGCGAGAGCGTTTTCGCCTGGGGAGCGGCTCGGAAATCTGCAATGTCCTGATTCTCAGTCCAGAGGTCCCAAATGCAGCTCTGTGACATGAATCTTTGTGTCAGTCTCGCCGAGGCCGTATGTCGAGGCTTACCCGACGAGGTTCGGTCGCTCCTGGAAACAGGGACCAACCCCGACGCCGCGTGATCCGTACGGTTCGACGGCTCTGATGAGAGCTGCTGGCAAGGGGCAAACGGACCTGATGCTCGAACTGCTCGTCCACGGAGCAGATGTGGACGCGTCGGATCTGTCAGGCAAAACACCGATCTTTTTTGCCGCGTGCAAAGGATTCCTTGACACGGTACATGTCCTTTTGGAACACGGAGCAGACGTCAACTTCAGGGACGAGGACGGGAGAACAGCTCTTCTGGATGCCTGCTTGTGGGGTCAGCGTGAGGTAGTAGAGCTCTTGCTGGATCGCAGGGCTCAGGTGCGCAACCGTGACAGGCTTGGCTGGACGGCTTTGATGCTGGCAGCATTTTGGGGTTACTCTCACATCGTGAGGTTGCTTCTCGATCGAAAGGCGCAACCCGATGCGCCGGACGTCCACGGAAACACCGCACTGCACTGGGCCGCGGGACGAGGTCACATCCGGATCGTCGAAATGCTTCTGGACGCGGACGCTGACTTTGAACAACGCAACACCTTGGGCGAAACAGCCCTGCTTAAGGCGTGCAGCGCTGGCCGCGCAGATGTGGTGGAATTGCTCGTTTCGCGTGGGGCTGACATCGAGGACAGCAACTTCCACGGAAACACGCCCTTGATGAAAGCCGCGGAAAAAGGCCACCTGCACGTGGCAGACTATCTCCTGGTGCGACACGCGCGAGTGGACAGCCGCAACAGGAAAGGCGATACCCCGCTTATCCAATCCGCGTACCAGGGACACCTGAATGTAGTGGAGCTACTCCTGGAAAACGGGGCCGCGATCGATTGCCAGACCGACTATGGCAACACCGCGCTCATGAGGGCCTCGTATAGAGGACGGGTCACGGTCGTGGCATCGCTCCTTGTACACGGGGCTGACGTCACGTTGCGGAACAAATATGGCAATACCGCGTTAATCGAGGCCTGCCTGGGCGGAAGTTGCAGCATCATTGACCTGCTTCTCAATGCGGGCGCCCGCGTGAACGAGCACGATCTCGAAGGGAGGACGGCCCTTATGGTGGCGTCCTTCAGCCGTTTTGGCGATGCAGTAAGGCTCCTGTTAGAACGTGGAGCGCGTCTCAGCCCGAGAGATCGCGAAGGCAACACTGCCTTGACATGGGCGATGATCGAGTATGAGCCCGAGGTGGCGCGCATGCTCCTGTTCGCCCTCGATCCCTCCAGTATGGACCAAACGGCAGTGGGTTCGATTCTCATGGAAGCAGCGCAACGGGGTCGGCGAGAGGTCTTGGAGTGGCTTCTGGAGATCAGGAGAGACCTTGACATCACCGACCGCAAGGGCCAAACAGCTCTGATGAAGGCTTGCTCGGGCGGACATACCCATGTGGCGGATTTCCTGTTGTCCAAAGGGGCGAACGCTGACTTGGCCGATCACGTGGGAGACACAGCACTCATAAAAGCCGCATCCCGAGGCCGCGTGCCCGAGGTGAGGTTTCTGCTGAATGCCGGCGCCAATATTGATGCCCGGAATTGTTATGGAAATACAGCGCTTATGCGCGCGGGCTATAAAGGCCATGCGAAGCTCGTGGAAATGCTCATAGAAGCCGGGGTGGACATCGATGCCCGGAATCATGATGGCAACTCGTGTTTGTCACTGGTGTGCTTCAAAGGTAACCACGAGATTGCGGAGCTGCTCTTGAACGCGGGTGCGAATCCCAACGCACAAGACACAAATGGAGAAACCGCGTTGATGAGAGCATGTGAACGAGGACATGAACATATCGTTTCACTTCTGATTTCCCGGGGAGCTGCGGTGAACTTTCGCAATCATTACGGAAACACCGCGCTCATGAGAGCAGCAGCGTCCGGGAACCGCGAGATTGTCCGGCTATTGCTGGGCAGCGGCGCAGACGTGCACATTCAAAACCGGAGCGGGAGAACAGCTCTTACCAAGGCGACTTCCCGGGGTCACCAAGAAATAATAGAGCTGTTAGGCGCTGCAGGCGCTCGATTCGAGAGTGAGGTACCAGGACCGAGTGGGAATGCTGTGCTGGTCGATGCGGGTAATGGGGATGGCTTGCAGGATTTGAGAGCGCTTTGTGAGGCTGTGACGAGAAATGAGGCTGATTGGTCGAACTCGGAACAGGGGAGCGCCACGTACGATGTGACCGAAGGATTGATATCGAACGGCACTGATTTGGAAATGGACTTCGGCGTTGAGGTGACCACGCTCGTCATGGCTGCCCGTGAAGGAAAAAAGGCATTAGTGGAGAAACTCCTTCGCGAAGGGGCTGAGGAAGAAACCTTTCGGACCGAGATAAACGCAGCGCTGATCAAGGCCTGCGGCGGCGGCCACGAGGATGTAGTCAGTCTCCTTCTGGCTCATAGGGCGTCTGTACACGTGAAGACGTACATCGGGAAAACCCCGCTCATGGCAGCCGCGAGTGGAGGACATGCCGGACTGGTGAAGTTGCTGCTCGAGCGCGGAGCTGATGTGAATTGCCAGACAAGGAATGGCAACACCGCGTTGATGAGATCAAGCTACAAGGGCCACGTTGAAGTGGTCCGGGTTCTGCTCGACATGGGCGCGGACGTGAACACGGCCAACGGACACGGACACACTGCGCTCATTCTCGCGGCTGCGGCAGGCAGACATGAGGTGGTCGGTCTGTTGCTTGAGGCTGGGGCTGACGTGCATGCCCGCAACGGATACGGCCTCACTGCGTTCATGATCGCGAAGAGTAACGGTCGCCTTGATGTGGCAGAACTGCTTACCGCGTGCGAGGGACGATGAGGGGTCAGGCTAAACCGTGGAAGGGAATTCTGTGTGTGAGCGCGAGACAGCAGGCTCACTTGGGGTCGCTCGTCCTGGATCTACCCTTGCGGGAGGGGAAAGGACCAGCCCCTGTCTATGGAGAAACGTGCATGGACGGAAATGATCTGCCCACGTTCACGGATGCAATCGGAGGCAATGGTTTGAGAAGTCTGTACCGGAAGGACGAGGAAAAGACGCAAACCATCGATCTGAATACGTTGTTCCTCGCGGAACCGCCGGTGTCCGGGTCTGTCGATCTCAGACAGGTCAATCACGCCTCGTTCGGCAAGCTTTTGCAAGCCCTTTCCGTGCCTACGGGTACTCGTGAATCGATCGGATGAGATCGAATTCGCGAAACGCGGCTTTTGCAAAGATGGTGAGAAGTAAGTTCGATATCCCGGGGCAAATGTTTTCCCGCATGTTTTCGGACAGCCAGGAAGCGGAGAAGGTCAAACTTATTCTCGAAAAGGTTTTTGAACACCGGAAACCCGAAGTAAGAGAAAAAGTCGTACGCATTCACAAGGCCAAAATATTCGCGCGCATGCATTTTCGCACCATGAGAATGGGAGGGACCCAGTATGTACTGGTACAGATCGAGAATCTGACCGCGCAGAAGCAACTGGCCAGTTTTCAGAAATATAAGAAACTGGTAAACATGCTTCCCGTGGCAATTGTCGAATTCGCGGTGGTCAAGAATCTCCCGTGCTCCCTTCCGTCGACTGCTCTGATTGAAGCCATTTGGACAGCACGTGTGGTGGACGGTAACAATGCATTTGCCCGTATGTACAGGTGTACTGGCATAGACGAGCTTATGGGAGTCACCCTGAGCAAGTTTCTTCCGGCCAAGAGTACGGGTATCACGTTGTACAAGAGATGGGTTTCTTCCGGTTTTCCGGCTTGTTCTTTTGAGACCAAGGAAAGGATCCTGTCCCACGGGCAACGGTATTACGAAAACACTCTTCTCGGTAACGTGGACAAGGGCTGCCTCCTGGGATTTTGGTGGCTCAAGAGGGATATCTCGGAAAAAAAGCGAGCCGAACAGGAGATGGCCAAGTCGGAGAAGCTCGAGTCTCTAGGGATACTTGCCGGGGGCATCGCACACGATTTCAATAACCTCCTCACGGGAATCATCGGAAACATTTCGCTTGCTCAGAAACATCTCGTAAACGATCACAAGGCATCGAAACGCTTGGAAGCTGCGGCAAGGGCTTCAGTGAGGGCCCAGGAGTTGACCCGCCAACTGCTTACCTTTTCCCACGGGGGAGCCCCTATCAGAAAGACCGGATCCATAGCCGAGCTCTTGCGAGACTCCGTGGCGTTTGCCTTGCGCGGGGCCAACGTCCGTTGCGAGCTTTTTTTAGCCCCGGATCTGTTTCCGGTGGAAATGGACGAAGCCCAGATGAATCGCGTGCTGAACAACCTGGTGATTAACGGGCTCCAGGCCATGCCCAACGGGGGAACGCTCTACGTCCAGGCCCTGAATCTGAAGATCGACGAGTCTCACCGCCTTCCCTTGAAGCCCGGCCAATATGTGAGAATAGCGATCCGCGATATGGGCAAGGGGATTCCCGCGGAGAACCTTCAAAAGATATTCGACCCGTATTTTACCACCAAAGAGAAAGGGACAGGACTCGGACTAGCCACATCGTACTCGGTAGTGAAGAAACACGACGGGTTGATGACAGTAAAATCCAAGCTGGGCCGCGGGTCCGTTTTCTATGTATACCTTCCCGCGTCTGCTCGGCCGCTCGAACCCGAAGAGCCCACTGACCGTACATCTCTTTTCGGAACCGGCAAGCTCTTGGTAATGGACGACGAAGAGTTGATCAGAGACCTTGCCAGCGAACTGCTCACCGCTCTCGGGTACCAAGTGGTGTTGGCGAAAGACGGAGGGGAAGCCATCAAGCTCTACCGCGATGCATGGCAATCTGAACAGCCTTTTGATCTGGTTATCATGGACTTGACGGTACCCGGTGCCATGGGCGGGCAAGAAGCAATCCGGGAACTGCGCGCGATTGACCCGAAAATCAGGGCAGTAGTGTCCAGCGGTTATTCGAACGACCACGTGATGGCCAACTTTCAGGAACACGGATTCCTTGGCGTGCTGCCAAAGCCCTATGGGGTCCAACAGGTGGGAAAGCTGTTGCGGCAGATCCTTGATGGAAAGGCCAAGGGAGCGTAAAGGCCCGGAGCGACACGCAAGAGTGGTGCGATTCGCCAGGGGTACCACGTCATAGATCACGGTTGCGGTTCTGCGAAAGGCCCAGGCACAAGGCGTTCGCAAGGAAAACCCGCAACGGGAGTCCCTTGGGGGGGTCCCATGAATGAGAACGCAATACCAAGCATGGGTCGATCATGCGAAACCAAAGACGCGTACCGGTCCGGAAGGTTTGCGCGGGAGCCCATAGAAACCGCAGACCTGATTAGCCTCGCAGTCGAACAGCTTCCGCATCCGGCCAAGATTCCCTTGACGCGAATCAGCGCTACATCCGTCGGCAGATTGTTTGAAGCCCTGTCGACGCCTTTGCTGCTGATCGATCGCTCCCTGCGAATAGCGTTTGCCAACAGTGCGTGTCGAAAAATCGGCTTTGACTATGAGAAAACCCTGGGATGCTCGGTGAACTGTTTCTTTTCCCATGAAGGCACAGCCAAGGGATTCCGTTTACTGATGGAAAAAGTCTTTGTGAATCGGGTGCCTCTTATTGTGGAAGTCCCCGTTCGCGTGGGGAGAGCGAAGGTAGCGGCCCGCCTCCATTTACGGGCGCTCAGGTTTGGAAAAAAACAATCCGTTTTGCTCATCATTGAAGACTTGACTGATGAAAAAGGGCCGTCAACCGGGGGCAGTGAATGTGCAGAATTGGCTCTTGAGGAACTTGCATCGTCTGAAAGGCTCAAGGAATTGCTCGGGCTCAAGGTTGGGGGCCGCGAGAATGGGGAATATGCGCTTCAAAAGAAGGATCGAATATTGGGGCCCTTGCCTGAGATAGCCTTGCAGATTGCACGTGCTCAGGACACCTCGCGGAATCCGGCTTGCGATGTCATAGTGATTTGCGACATGAGCGGTCGCGCGTGGTACGTGAACTCTTCCTTTACCAGAGTACTCGGTTGGGCCGTACCGGAACTCAGAGGAAAAGAAATGGGATATACACCTGAATCTCCTCACGAAATTACTGTGTCTCACATGCTTGACTGGATCGTGAGCTGCCAAACATGCGAACAACTCCCTGCCGTACCTTATGCCCAAAAAGGGGGACCGGTTTCCTTCGAATTGAGCGCGTCTGGCTCCGCTGAACCTGCCCGGAGACCCGATGGCTTGCCGCTGATCTTCAAGGACCTCATGCGGCACCAGACGGCCGAGGAAACAGTGCGGCGAAGCGAAGAAACCGCCAGGGCGCTGCTTAACGCCTCGGGCGACGCGGTCGGGCTTCTGGACATCGAAGGACTGGTGTTGGCGTCGAACCCGATTTTTGCTGATCGATTAGGTTTGACTGTGGAACAATTCGTCGGGAGGAACCTCCTCGAATTCTTTCCCGAGCGTTTAGCGCAGGCAAGGATGGAGCGAGGAAAGCAAGCGATCGAAACAGGCAGGCCGGTGCGTTTTTCGGATGAAAGAGCAGGACGGTATTTGGATAACACCGTGTGCCCCCTGTTTGATCACTATGGACGGGTCGAGCTACTCGCGGTGGTCTCTCGGGACATCACCAACCACGTCCGGACGCTGGCGGAATTGCAGAGGGCCCGTGAGGCGACGGAAGTAGCGAAACGCGCGAAAAGCGAATTCCTGGCAAATGTGAGTCATGAGCTGCGCACCCCCCTCAATTCAATTATAGGATTCTCCGAGATCCTGGAAGACCAGCTTTTCGGACAATTGAACGCGAAACAACTGGCCCATGTCGGTCAGGTACTGAGCAGCGGACGTCAGCTCCTGCAGTTGATTGACAATATCTTGGATCTCGCAAATGTGGAATCAGGCGAGATGGAGCTGCGGATCGCGGGAGTTAATATTGGGCAGCTCTTGGAAAGTAGCATGGTCATGATCGGGGAAAGGGCCTCGAAGCAAGGCCTGACAACCCGTCTTCGCGTGACGGATGAGCTTGCGGACGTGCTGATCGAGGCAGATCAGGCTAAGCTGAGGCAGATAGTATTTACCCTGTTGTCAAACGCGCTCAAATTTACCCCGGCCGGCGGTGAGATCGTGGTGGAGGCAGACAAGAGGATGGACGACGTGGTCATCAGCGTGACGGACACGGGGATAGGCCTTAAGCCCGAAGATCAGGATCGTGTGTTTCAGGTGTTCGAGCAGGTGGATTCTTCACATACGCGAAAACACCCGGGAACCGGCCTGGGGTTGGCGTTGACGAAAAAAATGGTGGAACTTCACGGAGGTAAAATCTGGGTACACAGCCCGGGAGAAGGTCGGGGAGGACCCTTCGCTTTCACGATCCCGGTATGTTCCCTGTTTCCCACCGTGTCCGCGGCAAAGTGATCGTGCCCCTCCCTCACGTAGAGGATTCTAAGGAATCTCACTCCCCTCTTTGCTTGTAATGGCTGCCACTCGTTTCCTCTGTGTGATTCTTCTTTGGCGCGGGGAGGCCCCGTGCCATGCAACCTTTGAGTCATTCCAACGGAAAAACATTGGCCTGGATCCGCAGGGGCGCGGAGACTGAATAGTCACCCTGCGACGGAGCACCCATCGACTTGGACTCCTGCAAGAAAATTCTCCGCCCGGCTCCATGACATAGGGGGTCCCGCGCTGCGGACCGGACCACGGCTCCTAGCCTCAACCTCAGAGGGGAAGTCTCCGGTAGAGCCGGCCTCAGCGGAAAACACTTGAAACCTCGACGTCTTCCTAACGCCCCCGCACAAGAATGTCCTGACTTTCTCCTTCCCAGTGTTACGATTCGACAAAGGTGAGATTATAATATTGTGATTCTCATGCTTTAGGGTTGCGGCATGTATCGTCCGTACCCAGGGGGCGTGGGGTATCTGTGTACCGTGCACCTTGGGTTTCGGCCTGTGGGGAGGAATTAGGATGAACGGGAAAAGAGTCGTGGCGCTGGTGGGGTGTGTGTTCTCTGCGTAGCGGGATTGCTGCAGAGCGGGGACGCGTGGGAATTCGACCTCGCGGGCAATTGGAACTGGACGTACGAGTATTATAACCAGCAGGGCAGGAACGGTTTTTTTGGACCATACGATGTGGATGTGGAAAATGTCCCTGCTTACAACTTGAATTTTTGGTACGGGATTCCGCGGATCAATGCGTACAACATGGCTTCCGGGAGCGATGCGGTGGCTTCATATACCTATCTGGAGCTCTTTCCGGAGATCACCGTGAACAAGGCGGCGAAGCTCCGGGGGCAGTACCGTGTGGGCGGCTGGAACGACGCGTTGGGTGGCCCATTTGTCCAGAAGACCAACAGCTATTACCTGACAGGAACCGCGGTGGGCACTGAGGTGGCCATGGCCGAAGGCCACTGGACACAGTTTTGGGCCTCCATTCAGTCCCCGTGGGGTCGCGTGGTTTACGGTAAACGACCCAAGGTTTTCGGCCTGGGAATGCAATACGACGGTGCGCGAACGGTCGCATCTGAATCGTTGCTGATCCGAAGCGATTATGGGCCGTTGACCTTCGGCATCGGTCTGTATCCGTACCGTCCGTCTTTGGGCGCCCGAGAATGGTCTGTCCAGGATTCCTTTTACGCGTCTTTATTATTGGGATCCACTGTCAACAAAATGGACAAAAACATCACGCCTAAAACGGATCTCGAAGGCTTTGTGCTCTATCGAAACGGCCCAACAGAAGTGGGAGTATTTTCCACATACTTCTCCTATCGCCAGGGCGCTGAAGTTCTCCCGATAGGCATATTCAGTCCGAATTCCCGCCTTTCCCAAGAGGGAAACGTTTTTCAAGGGACCGGCTACGTCAAGTTCAACAACGGCCGTTTCTTTTTCAATGCGGAAGCCGCGTGGCTGTACGGAACCAAAAGGCAGAACGTTAATATCATTAGCGAGCTGGCGCAGACCACTCGCGCTCGGACGTATACCGAGCAGTGGCGGTACATGGTGGAGACGGGGGTCCTGGCTGGGCCCTCTAAAGTGTCCTTCCTGTACGGTTTTACTCCCGGTATCGATAGACGGCACGGGACCTTGATCGACAGGCAGCCCAGTACCATATTGCGGCAGCAGCTTCTAACCCGCGAACTGGCAAGTGTGACCGTGTGGAAACCCTACGCGTATGTCATGGCGTACATGTTCAATGGGGGTTTGCCCACCATGATCGACCTTACCAACAACAACTTACTATTCAGTTCTTTCAGCAGCGGAGTGACGGTTCCACGCGTGGATAGCGCAAACCGGGAAGGAGCCATGCTGGATGCGCAAGTTCTCGCCGCGAGATTTGACTATGCCGCCGCAGCAAACCTCAATCTCTTTGCAACCTTTACGAAGGCAAACCGGGCATCTGACGGCTATGGCTGGGGTTGCATCATCCCGTATCCGTACTATTATTATACCTTTTCTTCACAAAGTGGCGAGGTTCTTGTGGTGCCTAACCTTAGCCCCGCGTCTCCGACGATTCCGGACAAGGACCTTGGGTACGAAATCGATGCCGGGCTGGACTGGAAGCTTCTTGAAGGATGGACACTCGGGCTCCTGGTCGGTCGCTGGCAGCCGGGCAAGTGGTTCTCCTACGCGTGCGTAGACAAGAGGGTGCAGGGTTGGAGTCCCAATGGACATAGCTTCGCCAATAGCTACGGAACCAGGCCCAACAAGGCGATCGATCCTATCTGGGCGACCAACGTAACGCTTTCAGTCGATTTCTAAGCACATCTCACCAAAGACAAAGCCCCCCGCATGGTCTGAAACATGTTGGGGGCCACCTACCAGGAGTTTGGCGCTGCCTGTCATTGCAGCCTGCCTTGGAGCTGGCACCCGCAGCTGGTGAGGGAGGTTTCACAGCCCCCTGGTGTTGCACCACCGGCTCGTCATTGACCGGGCAATATCCCGGTGCACAAAATCAGGTAATATGCCTGCGGGAACTCTCTTGCATTTCGCGCCACTCAAGGCCATCGAATTTTCGTTCAGCTGCCATCGCACACATCACCCGTTGAAAAGCGAACCAGTATACAGGGATTGCCAAAAGTCTTGCCCCAAATAGGCGTGTCTGTGACGGTGGCGGGAATCCTTCCAAACGAAGATTCGACGGCTTTGCGTCGCTCGAAGTGAGAAGGAGTTCCCGCTACCGCAGGAGCGATCAATCGGACAAAACTTTTGGCAATGAGTATAAGCGTCTCTTCTCGAGTTATTCCGCGTAAAGTTCTTCGGTCGGAAACTTTTCCGAAGAAACGGGCATCTTGAGTACACAGGGATGTCTGAGGAAGGGGAGTGAGGACATGAAGGGACTGACAGGAATTTTAGTGATTGCGACCCTCATCACGTGCGGGCCCATGTATTTAAGCGTTCCTGTCATGGCCGGAGAAGTGGCGTCGCTCACGCGCACACAGGACGCGGAAGCCCGACGAAATGAATGGATCCGTCTGAAATGGGAAAAGATGATGGCCCAAGCACGAGCCCAACACGACCAGTTGGAGCGTTGGCGGCGGGCAAAGTTGCAGCGCTTCCACGCGCGGGCAAAAAAACGGGTATTGCCTAAGCAGAGTAGAATTGCTGCGGAATTGAGTCGTTGACTTCATTTGAGGGATCACCCGCGAACGTGGGGGAACCAGATCATTCTCCGCGAGCTTTGTCGGGGGGCACGAAAAAGATCGTTAGCATGGACCTTGCACGGACAGCACCGGAATTATTGACGACTCTCCTGTCGAGTATTGTCCTGTCGCATGCCGAGAGGAGCGACGCGAGTGCGGGAGAATTTGTATGCCCTGTGAACGTCCGTTGCGCATGTGAAGGAGCAGAACTATGTATCGTACGGCAACTTCTGTGACTATCGGCTTCGTACTGGCACTCATGTGCGTGGGCCAGGGCTGGGCTCAGGAAGAAGTCCCGGACCTTACGGCCCAGGTGGTCGCAATCCAGGGTCACGCACAGGTGCTTCCCGCGGAAGGGCAGGGTCAAACCGTCCTGCGACCCGGGACCGTCATCAATCTCTGGGACACGGTGACCACTGACAGTAAGAGCAAGATTGCTTTGCAACTACGCAAAGGATTTATGGGATCTCTCGGCGGATCTTCTTCCATGTATTTGTCCTCCGATCGAGCCGAAGGTGGCCCCAGGCTCGACGTCGAGATCGTGGGAGGTGTTTTCCGCTTCACCGACGTGCCGGAGCAGGGAACCTATCGTACGCCGTTTTATAAGGTGTCCACCCCACTGGTTTCGATCTACCCGGTCGCCTATCGCAGGCCCGTCGATTTTACGGTAGAGGCGTACGGCCCAGACACCACGCTGGTTTCCGTGATGGACGGCGCGGTGCGAGTTCTGAGGAAAGATGGGACCGGTGAGATCGTGACTTCGTGCCACAACCTGTTTCTTGAAAAAGGCAAAAGGACCGTTGCCCCGCTTCCCACAGAGGCCTCTGAGCTCGCCAGACTGGAACGGGCGACCACCATTCGCGGAACGGTCGGCGCGGACCTTGGCACGTGCAGTTTGACCGCTTGGCCCAAGGTCGCTCCTGCAAAAGGAGATTGATACGCACCGCTACTAGGTGTGTTTTTGACGGCGAATACGATCGGGGCCGCGCGGTATGGCACTGTCTCGTTACCCGCCACTCTCGACCATTTTCGGCATTTTCCCGGACCGGTCGCGGGTGCACAGTTCGCGACAGAGAAAGGTCGAGGCACACACACCGCGTGTCCGAGGCAATCGCGGAGGACGAGGCATGCGGTCCCACAGAAACCGACGTCCTTCGCGATAGTGAGCCTGCAGCCACGAGACTGGTCCGCGGAGGGCTATTGCTGACGTAGCGTGAGAGGACCGCGTCGATGTCAGATCACGCCTTGTCGGGAAAGTGACTCCAACTCCTCATGGGTCAGGCCCAAACCTGTAAGAACCTCGCGCGTGTGTTCACCCAGCGAGGGAGCAGGTTTTTCCGTATCTGGAGTGGATTCTGAGAACCTGAGCGGGAAACCGAGGTGGCGGTCGCCGTCCGGCGACTTCGTGATCATGGACCCTGCTTCCACCAGGTCGGTTGCCGCGGTCTCCAGCAAATTGAGGACCGGTTCGCAACACGCATCTTGATCCTTCATGAGGTTGATCCATTCGTGCTGAGTACGGCCTGAGAAGATGTGTTGCACTGTGTCGACGATTTCTGGTCCACCCAACTGACTTGCCAAGAGATCGGGTCGATCCACGGCCTTACAGAAATTCTCCCAGAATTTGTATTCCAAAGCTCCCAGAGACATGTACCTCCCGTCTGACGTCCGATAAAGCCCGTAGCAGGGAAGACGCCCGTTCAGCATCATCTTTTCCGGCTCGGGTTTTTCCAACCCGGCCTGCACGCCGCCAAACACCATCGTCGCGAGAGACAAGGCACCATGAAACATAGACACATCCACAAACTGACCGCGGCCCGTTTTCTCTCGTTGCACGACCGCGGCAAGCAAACCGGCCAGTGCCATGAGGCTGCCTCCCGCGATATCTGCGATCTGGACTCCCGGTATCGCGAGCTGACCGTCTTTCCCGCCGGTCATGCCTACGATGCCTGCGAGAGAGATGTAGTTCAGGTCATGGCCCGCTCTCAGACGATAGGGCCCTTCCTGGCCGTACCCTGAAATGGAAACGTAAATCAGGCGAGGTTGTCGCGCACGGCTCTCCTCGAAGCCGAGCCCCAGCCGCTCCATGGTTCCTGGCCTGAATCCTTCCACCAGCACGTCGTATTGTGCCAACAGATCAAAGAACAGACGCTGACCTTCAGCATGTTTCAGATTGAGGGTAAGACTCTTTTTGTTGCGATTGACTGCCTCGAAAAAAGGCGAGCTTTTGGTCGATCGGCCTGCGAAGGCTCTCGCGTAGTCGCCGCCCACGGGGTTTTCCACCTTCACGACCTCAGCCCCCATGTTGGCCAAGAACCAAGTCATATACGGACCCGGCAGATTCATACTCAAGTCCAGGACTTTGAGTCCTGTCAAGGCTCCGGACATTTCATTCCTCCCTGGTATTCGCAGATGAGTAACCCCGCGGCCGTGAGGGTCGGGACGCGTCCTGCAGGGTGAGTGTGTATAGGTGTACATGAAAGTGAGTCTGCAGGGGAAAACTCTTTTGGTACGAACGTCTTTTCTCCTGAACCCGTCCCGTGAGTCCCAAAGGATTGCGCTGGCTTATGCCCCTATTTGTATCCACTGGCACTCCTCGCAAAGCCGTCGAATCTTCGTTCAGAGAACCTCTCGCCACCCACCAAAAGCATGAACCGTTAGGTCAAACTTTGTACCACTGCGATGGTGCCCGCGCAGTTTCAAGTGAGTGACTCGGCAGCGGCAGCCGCGAGGACTTGAGCGGCACCTTTCTCCTGTTTGCATGGCACGTGTTCCGGGCCGGACGCGGAGCCGAAAAGAGAAATCTGTTTTCATGCCCTTCAAATTGTTCTACGATTATCGAAGAAATCGCGACAAGGAGTGGGTGTGAGTTCTGCCCTCGCACATGGGCACCTCTCACGCAGGATCCTTGTACCCGGATGATAACGCACGGGCTCTACTTTCCTTGCCGAGGTCGGCCTGCCAGCATTTCTGAAATAGGTAACGGACCATGGAAAAACAAGAAGCACGGATCAAGTGTACTGGATGCGGTTCCTCGTACAAACTCAAGATTCCGGTTACGGACAAACCGGTCAATTTCAAGTGCAAGAAATGCGGCAAAATCCTTAAAGTGAAGGTAGCGACCGCCCCCAAGGAGCCAACGCCTCCTGCGCCTGAATCGACCATGCCTGGGCTTGAAACGACACAACTGCCCGATGCGGAGGATTTTTTTGACCCGTCCGCGAGCGCGGGGACATCGTCCGCGGGTTCGGGAGGAGATCAGGCTGGCGACCTATTCGGGGGCTCCTTCCAGTTGGATCCCACTTTGCCGATCTTCAGCAATGAGCGTCTTGGGGACTCAGGCCCGCGGATAAAGCCGACACTGGATGAAACCATCCGTATTCCGGAGCCGGTGTTCGAACAAGGGTATGCTGATCAATTGTTCCCTCAGGCCAAAGCGACAAAGCAGGCGAGCGCTCCCGCGCCGTCACGCACCCGCGGTTCTGAAAGGCGTTGGCTGGCTCTTGACGATGAACAGGTCAAAGGACCGTTTACGGATAATGAAGTCGTTTCCATGATCCAAGAAGGTGAAATTGGCGCGGAGACTCCCTTGAGGATGGGGCAGCGTCCGTGGATCAAAGCCGCGCAGGTGGCGGATTTCAAGCATTGCTTCACCAAGAGTGGAAGGCCTATCCGCACTGACGTGAAACGCATCGATGTGGCAGCGGGACCCGAAGAAGTCAGCGAATCCGTCGAACCAGAACCGACGGAAACCCCCTTTTATCAGGAACTGGGTGCCATCGCACCCTACCCTCTGGGCAATGGAAAATGGCAACCCATTGCGATCTTTTTTGGAGCCGCTTTTGTACTCTGTGTGATTCTGTCCTTTGATTTTCTCATCGGATTGCCCGTGAGTATCGCTGGATGGATAGTGTTGTACGGGTACCTGACCACTCTCATGGACAGTACCAAACACGAGCCGAGTGCTCCTCCGCCCGCGTGGGATGTATCCCGGGTAAAGGATATGGCATTGGGCGGCGTGCCAGTTTTCGTGGTGCTTCTGGTATTCAGCCTCGTGCCCGTGTCAGTGTGTCTCTTGATCATGATAGCCTGTTTCCTCAATGGCATGAATTTGGTCGGATACGTGTTCATCGCTCTTACCGTATTGGTTTTTGTGGCTTCGTTGTTTGTTGCCCCAGCAGCCCTGGTCATACAGGACGCGAGCGGAAGTCTTGGTACCACACTCAATCCCGCGAGGATTTTCAAGCTCATCTTCAAAGGCAGCACCGCGTACAAAATGCTCGCGGTCACGTCTGTAGCCATAGGCCTGGCAGCCATGCTCGTGGTGTTGCTGGCGGTTTTTCTTGTAGACATTCCGCTTGCGGGTTTCGTGGTGGCAGGACTGTTCATGGCGCTGGTCCTGTCATATGGAAATTTCATCTGGTTCCACGTGCTCGGCAGGTTTTCTCGTGAAAATAGCGGACTCACGCTCAAGATCGTCGGGGAAGCATAAGCATAACATTGAGCTGGCTGTGTCAGCAGCGATGCCCCTCTGAACAACGCGAGAACGTTCCTATCTCAAGGCTGCCGAAAATGGCGAAAGGGATTGCCAGCGCACGCTGCCAAGACGTCGCTGACCGTTCCTCTTTGGTGTGACAGGGATTATACTAAGAATAAATAGGTCCGCCTGACCGACGCCCCGTGGTCGAAAGGGCAGAACAATCTCATAAAAGGAATGTACGATGAATTCGTCCCCACAGCAAAGCCCTTTGTCGTGTGACGCGTCCTGCGGTCACCATGCCGATGTTCCGGACGACCCTGTGCGCGTTTGCAGCGACTGCCAGGCCGGGTGCACCTCGCGTAGGACCCAGGCCTCCACGGACGAGGAGATCAACGCTGGTCCGTACCTCGTTTTTGCCGCTGTCGTGATCATCCTGGCAAGCCTTGCCATCAAGTGGCTGCTCTGACACGAGTGGGGTATCCAAATCCGCGATCAGATGGCCACAGCAAGGCAAGGACCTTGCCCACAGCGCCGAACCGCTCTTGTTTCTTTGAGAAGTGCCCCGCGGAACGCGGGATGATGCGAGAGCATCCTATGTGGGACTGAGCATGAACTCAATCCCACATGGAGCGAAAGAGATTACAAGTCCTACAAGTCCTGGGGGCCCCATCCTCTCTTCACAAGAAAGTCGGCAAACCGGACAGCATCCGGCTTCGCAGCAGACGAATAATAGACGTAATATGGTCTGACAATGGGATAGGAATGGTTCGCCACCGTTTCCCGGTCGGGCATTACCGCAACCGTGGATTGAGAGGTACTGATGGCGATCACTTTCACGCGGGGATTTTTCCTTATCACGGGCGATTCCGTAGTCTCTCGAATTCGCACGAATCCGATGGCTCCCTCGGTATCTGCCACCTTGGCCACGACCGAGGGAAACGTGCTTGTCACGATTGCTTGTGCTGCAAAGGGCTTGTGAAGGAAGTCGCGTTGCAGAAAAGCAAGAGTGCCCGGATGTGTTTCGTCGATCCGGACTACCTTTACCGGGCAGTCCTTTCCGCCGGCCTGCTTCCAGTTGGTATAATCCCCGACCATAAGTTTCTTGACGTCGTCCACGCTCAGATGCTCAACGCCTGCCGACGAATTGGCAATAATGGTGATTCCGCCATTACCTATCAAACGCTCGACCAGTTTTACGCGCTTTTCAGCTGCAAGTTTGTCCTCATCCGGTAAAAGGGTACAGGAGGCCATAGCCAAATCCGCTTTGCCATTGATGACTGCCTTGATCCCCGAATCCATGGTGCCACCCTGAGACACGTCGACCGTCACAGAGGGATTGGCCTTTGTGAAGAGCTTTCCGAGGAGCCTCACCCGGAAAAACATGCTGTCAGCGCCCGCTACTCGTATGACCGCCTCGCCGGCTTTAGGTTCTGCCCATAACAGAGCGGACGAACCAACGACCAAGGCGATTATCCCCAGAAGTGCGATGAGTCTTTTCATAAGAGACCTCCATACCTATACTCAGTGCCATGAATAGGTCCGGTTTTCTTGGACAATCGTGAACCAGGACGCGCCTCCCGACCAACTCGATGCGTGAGTAGATTGCCCCACGCGTAGGATGTCGACGGGTACGAGTTCGGTGGTCTCGTTGCGAGGACTTGGGCTCACGATGATAGCCTACCTCTGATACCGTGTACCGTAACGCCCTGTTGTGTGTCAAGGAAAAAGCCAGGAGCCTCGAAACCCTCTCAGGCTCATCTTCATGCCTTTGAGAGGATGTCGGCTGCGAGACAAACGCGCGCGCCGGCTGCAGGAATAATGCGAATCCACGTTCGAACAAGTGAGATGATAGCGCTGGGGGTCTGATGAGCGAAGTGATCAGACGGCCTTGCGTCGTCCGTAGCGAATGAGATCCCCAGCTTGAAGCCGCAACCACGTGATAAATTTGAAAGCGAATCGGTATAAGGGTGAGAGAAATAATTGCCAAGCGTGAATTTCTCGTCACACTCGCTCAGGTGCGGGAGTCTCAACTGGGGAATGACGCGGCTGGGGCCGCGTGGACATCGAGATCCGCGTACACGAGAGAAGCAAAGAAGGGGCCTGATACCCTTCAGGGCTGCCGAATGCGACCCCGAACCTGCGCAATGGCGTAATGAGGAGCCCGAGCACTCAGGGTTCCTTGTACTCGTTGCAAGCTGAACCGCGCGCGGCTATACTGAACCAAATATTTTCCCGGGCGAACATGCGCAGGCAATTTCTCCACATCGTATTGATGATACTGGTGGTCTGTGGTGAGACATCGTGTTTCCTCCAGTCCATGACGCATTCCGAACCGGAGCGCGCCGTTCCCACGGAAGGTTGCGCCTCTCTGGCGA
This sequence comes from uncultured delta proteobacterium, assembly GCA_963760985.1. Taxonomy (GTDB): domain Bacteria; phylum Desulfobacterota; class Desulfomonilia; order Desulfomonilales; family Desulfomonilaceae; genus JACRDG01. The sequence goes on from CAVXFM010000015.1 coordinate 782,777, forward strand.
AGTTTCCCTTTCGAGAAGCATGGTACGGCATGTATTACCGGGAGGACAAAATTGGGTACAGCCATTTCAAGATCCAACCCAACGGAAAGAACTTTGCCATTAAGACTGACTCTCTCATGAAGCTCACCGCAATGAGGAAGACCAGTAAGGTCGCCATGAATGAAGAAATTGTGGTCCACCCCGACCTGACCTTGATTTCCTTTGATTCAGCGGTCACGATGAACGGGCAACCCATGAAGATGGTCGGTCGCACGGAGGGGAAGCGCTTGTTGGTGGATATCACCGTAGACGGGGAAAAACTGAGCCGAGAATTCCCCATAAAAGGGAAGCTGTACCATTGTAGTGCGGTTTCCTTTATGCCTGTGTTGCGCGGACTGCAAGACGGTCGGCAGGACTCATTCCACATCTTCAATCCCGAAAGGCAGGGATTCGACAAAGTAGATCAGCAACTCTCTACCGTGAAAGGCGGCGCGGGTCCCAACGGAGCGGTCTGGAAAGTCAGGAATCAATACGGTCGGTCCCAAGTCATCGCATGGCTGAACAACAAAGGCCTTACTGTAGTGGAGAAATCTCTTGAAGGGTCTATGCTCACTGTGCTGGAAGATGAGACCACCGCAAAGAACTTCTTGGAGAAAAAGACTTCTAGTAAAGATCTGGTGCTTGACCTGAGCCTCATCAAAGTATCCAAGGAGATTCCCCATCATGACAAACTGCGGTACCTCAAGGTGCGCATGCAGGGCATCGATCCCATGCTCATCGGGGAGGATTTTCGGCAGAAGGTCTCAACCCCCTCGGGTAAATCTTCTTCCGATGGCTTTGACGTGACAATAAAGACTGAGGACCCCGCGAGGCTTCAGGCGTCTCCGCACACGAAAGGGCCGCCCGTTGCCAAGACTTTTCTGGCTTCCACCCTGACCATACAGGCCGATCACTCGGAAATCGTCGCACAGGCCAAGAAAATTGTCTCCCCGCTCGATTCTGACCTCCAAAAAGTGACCAAGCTCGTGAATTGGGTCGCAACTCATATCAAGAACGACCTGAAAGACTCACTTACCGCGCTTTCCGTGCTGCGTAACAAAGAAGGCGAATGTCAGGCCCACGCGAATCTCTACACCGCGCTGGCCAGGTCTCTGGGTATTCCCACGCGCGTGGTGACAGGTATTGTGTACACGAAACACATCGGCTTCCTGTACCACGCGTGGGCCGAATCCTTTGTGGGGGGTTGGCTGGCCGTGGACCCTACCTTTAGGCAGATTCCCGCGGATGCCACGCATATTCGCATCGCAAGCGACGACTCGGGGGACATCACCCAGTCCCTGCACAAGATGATCGGCAAAGTGAAAATGGAGGTGCTCGAATATCGGTAACCTGGAGCAGAAGCGAATGGCGAATTCCTCACGTTGCCTGCGCGCGTTGCCTCTTCTGTGAACAAAGGAGCAGCCCTTGGCCAAAGAAAGTTTTCTCTCCCCTTGACAGATGAACCAGCTCCGGGGATAGGTATTGTACTGAATTGCAAGCGAAATACCCTCATTTGCAATAATGCTCCAGGGGCGACAGGCCAAAAGGTGGTATCATAAGGCCATGTTGGTGGAGGAATCATGCTGAGCCAGATCACGCCCGTGCAGTCGCTTCCCCTGACGTTCCGTATATGGGGTGGTGTCTGCCTTTAAGAACCCCAGACGAGTCCCTTCCGGGACATCATGCCTCCGACAGGGCCACTGAATCCCGACCCAGGAGGGGAGATGCCAAAGCTTAAGATAGAAGCCAAGAAAGTCCTTGATGACATTCGCGCTGGCCTCGATGACGCGGCCCTGATGGAGAAATACAATCTGTCGATCAAAGGGCTTCACAGCGTGTTGGAAAAACTGGTGGCGCTCAAGGCCTTGAACGAGTCTTACATCTGGACAGGGAGACCTCCTCGAGAATCGGGACCTGGGACACCTAACCGAGAGCTATCCGCGAAGGAAGTGACCAGGGACATAAAGTCCGGGATGGCCGACGGGGAACTCATGCGGAAGTACAAGCTTTCCGCAAAAGGGCTGCAAAATCTCCTCGAACAGCTCATGGAAGCGGGAGTGATCAAGGAGTCCGATCTTGAGTTCGGCAAACCCCTGATGGAAAGCACGGTGGAGCTTACCTCGGACATGTTGCCACCGTTTGGTGACAGCGTCGTCGAGGCCAAGAACCCAACCGAGCCGTTATCCACGGAAATCGAGGGTTCACACGCTGAAGTCGCCCCGACACCGGAGAAGCCACAGGAAGTGCAGGTAATGGCGTCATCTGATCCCGCCTTCCCCAGTACGGTGCCCATTACGGCAGTCACTGAACAGGAACGCGAGGAAACGGCCGGTCCTGCAGGCGTGCCTCCTGAGGAACCCCATGAGCCAGCAAGCCGGGAGCCACAAGAGCCGCCAAAAGAACCTCCTCGAGAGCAGCCTGTCAGGGATCTGTGGGCCTCCACGGCTCCTGTGAGCGCGGCCGCTGATGAGAAGCCAAGGGAAACCCCTCCGGAGGTGGAATCATTGCCAGCCCCCACAGTACCGGTCCAGGAAAAGAGCCCTTCAGGGGACTACGAACAAACGATCGAGCTTGTATGGAAGTGCCCCGCGTGCGGGAAACCTCAAACCGAGGCGTACGACGAATGCCCGATCTGCGGGATTGTCGTAAGTAAGTTCATCGACCATCAGAAAAAAGCCACGGAAGCGATCCTGGGAAGCGAGGAGAAGAAACCGGAGCCCAAAGCGGGCACCCTTCCTCCTCCTGCACCCGAGCCTCGTGCCCGGGACCCTCACATACCGGAGCATCCCGCACCAGAGCCCCGCATCGCGGAGCCTTCTGCACCCGAGCATACCACTCCAGGGCCCCTCGTCCCGGAGCCTCCTGCACCGGAAGCTCAGCCACCAGAAACTCTTGTGCCCGAAACTCGTGTATCAACCACTGCGAAGCCGCGACCAGTGCCCGCAGCTCCTCGACCCGAACCGGCAATCAAACCGCGGCGATCGTCCGCTCGGCCTTCGATAATACCCGAGGAGATTGACGAGCCCGAGCTTCCCGCGTCGGGCCTGTTGAGCGGCGCGGTGACCTTCATGGCGATAGCGCAACTCGTGGGAGTGCTCGTGTATGTGGGGATCGAGCTCTGTCTGGCACGCCACCAGCTCTTTAGCCTCAAGGTCCTTGCGTGGTCGTTTGCCGTGCCGATTCTGATTTCGGGCTTGGTGGCCGCGCTCCTCCACTCCGTGGCAGTTCTCATCACACTCGGCAGGGAAACCTTAAGCGCCACAGTCGAGGGAAACCGTCTGCTCAGAGAGTTGTTGAGGAAGCTGGACAAGCACACCACCTAAATACGCTGCTTCAACAATTATCGAAACATTACTACTCTTGTACGTGATATTTCATGCGTTTCCACTCACACCCTCCAACTCACGCAGAGTGCCGCGAATATTCGACATAAAATTGACCTTATGGGCGATTTTGTGACAGTCGGAACTTTGCCTTCTCCTGCTCTGCCCTCGTGTCTCATTTCCCAAATAGGCTGACGTTATAGGACTGGCGGCTTTGCCGTGGGTCAGGAAGCCCGCTCCCCTTCACGGTTCTGCGCGTGCAAGCGGCACCGAAGGCCGTCGCGGGTGAACTCGACTTCCCGAGACTTTTGTCACGGGCTCGCGACCCAACCGCGGGATTCTCGTGACCGGACCCCCATGAGCCGGAGGCAATGACGCCTTTTTCGCATATGTGCGTGTGGGGTGGCAGGATCTCGACAGGTTCACTTCCGTACCGAGAAAAAGAATGGACGTAATCAAGCCATGTTACCACTGTCCTGATCGGCAGAAGCTGCTTGGCACGAAAAGTGCTGGTACAAAGGGGTAAGGAAGCCCCGGAGTGGGTTTTCTTGTCTAGAAAATATATGCATACCAGGTGGCGCGTTATCGCGAAGAAGACGACAGGGCCCGTTCGAGGGACGGGTGGATTGCTGAATCTTCGCCATTGGGCGACGTGGAATCGGGAGTAACACATGCTGAAGGACCAGGATATCGACGACCTCATTCAAGCTGGCTGGGATGTTCTCGACAGCAACTTCGACATGAGAGCGTTGGTCGAATGGAAAAGAAAGGCTCATGCGTGTCTGAGCGCTCTCTTGGGACCGGATCACGCGGATACACAACACTTCCAAGGGTTACTTGGGTAAGGGGGAAGACGCTCAAGAGCTCGGGGAAGGCGGGACGACCGGTTCAGGAGACGACTCGTATTCAGGCATTTCCACGGTATCGTGCGATCGAGACTCCCTCAAGATAAGCCTGACGACACCGCGCTTGACGCATGCGTGCCTGAACTTTGAGAAGGGAACCTTTTTCTGATTGGCCGAGAAAGCAACCACGTGGCGCCTGAACGGTCAGGTTGGCTCACGTTACCGAACAGGAGGGTCGGTGGATGGAAGACGTTGGGGTATGGTTTCGGCTCGCCCGTACAGCCGAAACGAAGCCTGACCAGAGGTGTACGAGGGTACCGGAAAACCGCAACGGTCTGTGTGACGACTTTATGAGCATGGAAGAGGATCTGGCCGTGATGATCGGTCAGATCGAGGACATGGCTCGTTTGCTTCCCGCGTGTATCGTGAATTGCCTCTCAGTCCAGATGGATGAATGCGAGGCCCTGGCCCAGGATGTGCGTCGCCAGGCAAAAACACTGACCCGCAAGCTGGTGATCACTCACAGGGCAGCTGGCTTGCCCAAAGGTCTGATCCGTTTTCCCTTGCGGCTGGAAAGGATCGCGGACGAGCTGGACAGTATCCTCACGTGTTGCCGCATCAAAGCGCGAGACGGTATTGAGTTCAGTGAGAAGGCGCACGCGGAATTGGACCAATTGCTCGCGATAGTGCTCGACATGTTGGAAAATCTCCGTGACGTCATGACCACTCCCAACCAAGTGATTCTCGATTACATCATGTCTCAGGGGAGCAAAGTGGCGCAGCTGCTCGGCAACGCGCGCTTGGTTCACTGGATCCGGTTGGAGACGGGCGATTGCACGCCTGAGGCTGGCTCTCTGTTCCTGGACATGTTGGATTCCCTCAAATCCGGTAACGAGTACGTACAAAAAATGGCGGCAACGTTCTCGGGCTTGGTCGGTAATGGCAAGGAATCCTACCAAATGGTGCCGGAGAACCTGCCAAGGTGAGGAACCGATCAGGCCTATCCGGGACGATTCACCAGATAGATGCCTCCAGCCACCATGACGAGGCCTAGTACGAGCAGAAAGCTCAGGGACTCGCCCAAAACCGCACAACTGAGTATCACACCGAACATGGGCGCCAGAAAGGTGAACGAGGAAAGTCGGCTCACCGGGTAATGATGTATCATCCAGAACCAAAGGATATAGCTGAAAAACGCCACCACCAATGTTTGATAACCGAACGCGGCGAGGACCACCGGTGTCGGTTTGATTGACAACGGTGTTTCAAACATCCATACGCCCGCGGCCAGGACGGGGATCGCGAAGAACAGTTGTGCGAACAAGGTCTGGAAATGGGTAATGGGGCGGTCGCGGATGAACCTCTTCACATAAATGGTATTTGAAGCCCAGAACAGCGCGGCCAGCACTTCCATCAGGTCCCCTACCCAGTAATGTGACCCAAGGGTCTGAGACCGGGCCCCAAATACGGTAGCAAGTCCCAGGAAACGCGAAGACAAGTCCCAATCCCTTTTGGAGATTGAGACGGTCGTGAGGCAGCAAGAAATGCGCGGCCAGCGCGACCCACAGGGGTGTGGTGTAGAGAAATATCACCGCTCTGGACGCGTCCGTGAAAGCCGTTCCCCAGTACCAAGAAGAGAAAATCGAATCCGAACAGCGTCCCAAGGTACCAGACCACACGGGAGATCGGCCCGTTCGAAAAACACACGCTCACCCTTCAGCCACGCATACGCCCACAGGAGAGCTGACGCCAGGATCGACCGAAGAGTCGCGGCAAGAATCGGCGGAATTCCACTGTTGCTGAACTTGATGCTGACCATGTTTCCTCCCCAGAGGAAACAGATCAGAAGGAGGAGGAGAATGCCTCTTGATTCTATGCGGTCGGGTCTTTGGTGTTTGTGTGTCATAAAGTGCGGACAGTACTTCCTGTGTGACAGCCAGCCTCGTAGACGCGCGGGAGCCGAGGGACAATCTAGCTGATTCGGAGTAGTCTTACAAGACGCCGCGGCAGGTCACGAGATGTCCTCATGCCCACAGAATGAGTGGTCTGCGGATTGTGGTTCCTTATTCCCTTGGCGATCGTCCTCAGGGGAGGTAAGATGACGGAGGAAGAGTGTGCAGCGGTCAGCCGCTCTGACTTCTCATCCCGGGAGGAAACGACACAGCATGTTGCCCAAGCGAAGGATCAGCAGCCGAGATTTTGTCAACGACATCCGCACGGGAATGTCGGACACGGAACTAATGCAAAAGTACCAGCTTTCTTCTCGGGGCCTTCAAAGCATTTTTGCAAAACTTCTCGAAGCAAAGGCCGTGGACCCCAGCGAGATCTACGAGCGGTCTTCCTTTGGTGACAGCACGGTGGACGTGGAGATTATACACCAGTCGCTTTTGGGATACGCGGCAATGACCGCGAGTATCTATGAAACGAGGAATCCGTCGGTCATGGGCTCCATCCGTGACCTTACCGAAAAGCGCTTGGAAGTGCGAGGTATTGAAGCAGGATTCGGCGAAACCAAGACCTTCATCATTCTGACCGACAAGGCCACAAAGATGGAGCCCATACTTATCAAAGCCAAATGCCGGTGGTGCAAGAAAGAGGAGTCTACCGGTCAGTACCTTGCGGGATTTGAGATAACCCACATCGCGGAAGAGGAGCAAAGAGAGCTTCGCAAACTGCTCCGCGCCCTCAAGCTGCCGCCGAGCGACTGAGAAGCGGTAGCGCATGGCGATGCTTTCCCGAAAACGAGCCACGATGCTGTCGTTTTCGCGGGCTTGCAGCCGCGTTCCCCACAAAAAGCTTCGCGTGTCAGACTCCCAGGCGCCACGCAGTTGTTCGGAAATGGTTGCCGAAGCCCAGAGCGCCACGATTGCCGGCATGACTTCAGCTTTGATGACTTTCGGCACACGTTGCTAAGAAATGCTGAGTATGTCAGACTCCCGGTGGCCACGCAGTTGGTCCGCGGTGTGTGTGAGCGGCTCTGCGCAGCGCGATGGTCTTCACCAATGGGTTACGCAACAGGCTCCCAGGTTGAAAAGACACCCTCACATGGCGCGGCCGTCTGCAGGTAGGCGGTCCCCGCGAATGTGCGCGTGGACGCGCAAAGCCCAGGTCATGAGTACGGGTCGTTCCGGGCTCGGGTCAATGAGGCCGGTCATTATGCGGCTCACTACGACAGCCGGCATCGAGGCCCTGTCGTTCGCTCGCGAGTTCGTCTTCCGGAAGGTAGTTTCAAGGTGGAAATCCGCCCATCTTTGTGGTTTCTGATCGGTCTCTTGGTTGGTACGCTGTCCGCGGGAGTAAGTAATGCTACGGTCGGGGCTTCGGGTCTTGCCCAGGTGTCCCCGAACCCGGGTTTTTCCGTGGCCGCGCAGGCGCATCCGCTTGTCGCTCAAAGGAGAGAGCAAGTCAGGCCGTCGCGGGTGGGGCCCAACACGACGCTCTTCAAAGGGATCCTTAGGCTGATAAGGACGAATTACGTACACGAAATTTCTGATGCACAGATTTTCACCATTCCCGTGCACAAGTTGCTTATGGTGCTTCCGCCTCTGTGCGGCGAGAAGATTCCCCCCACTTCCTCATGCGTGGGCGACCCGGAAGACTGCCTAATAGACGTGATCCGCACCACCGCGTCTCGCTGTCATATGGACGCAGAAGGCCTGTGCCGGCTCGTCTTGCATATCATCTTGAGAGACCTGGACCCGAACACGTGCCTGCTCGATGAACCCATGCTTAAGGAATTGACCATCACTACTGCAGGAAAATTCGCTGGCGTAGGAGTGATGGTGGCTCCACGGAACGGCGACTATGTGGTAATCTCGCCGTTCGAGGGTTCACCGGCGTACAAGGCGGGAATTAGGGCTGGTGACGTCATGATGGAGATCGACGGTCAGCCTTTGCACGACTTGCCTCTGCTGGACGTGTTGCGTAAGGTCAGGGGACAGCCTGGTTCGGTCATGTCTTTGGCCGTAAGAGGCGGCAAGTCAGGCATGGTTCGCCATTTACGCTTGAGACGTCGCACCATAATGATCCCTCCGGTCCGCTATGCTATGGTTGCCCCGGGCGTGGGTTACCTGAGAATCGTGAATTTCCAAACGCACACGCGAGCGGAAGTGGAAAAGGCGCTCCTTCGGATGAAAGGCCGAGGTCCCTTGAAAGGCCTCATACTGGATCTCAGGGACAATCCCGGCGGGCTGCTCGATCAGGCCATTCAGGTTGCCAATCTGTTCGTTTCTTCGGGAGTCATCACGTCCCTGCGAGGACGAAACAGGCTGCTGAACCGGGAATTCAAGGCCGGCGGACATGCGATGCTGGAAGGCGTACCTATAGTGGTGCTCATCAACCGCGGCAGTGCGAGTTCGTCGGAAGTCCTTGCCGGTGCGCTCCAAGGAAAACCTCACGTGACGGTGATGGGTGAACGCAGTTTTGGCAAGGCCTCGGTTCAGGCGGTCTATCCGCTTGGCGGAGGGAATGCGCTCCGCCTCACCACCGCGCACTATTACACTGCAAAGGGTCGTGATATAGAAGGAAAAGGACTCGAACCTGACATCTCTTTGGAAGAACCGTCTGAAAACCATCCAACTGAAAACATAGAACCACCGGACCCAAGCCAGCTCAGGGAAGATCCCTGGATTAAGGATGCCCTGGAAGTGGTGCTCGGCAGGTCGGGCCCGAAATCCGGGCCGTTCCCCTCGTTGTATTGAGGAAAGTGCAATGACAGAAAGCAAGAAAACAGACACGCCCGAGGGTGAAGAACGTTGTTTTTGCGGGGCTGAGCTCAAGAAGGCAGGCCCGAAAGACTCTCCCTCCGAAAACGTCTGCCCGAGTTGCGGCGCGCCCACCGTCCAGGACGTGACAGAGCTTTCCGCTGCAGACACCCAGATGCTCAACATCAGTGAGATGGCCCGTATGGCACAGGAGGGAGTCGACCCCAGTGCTGTCTCCGGCGAATGGGTCACTGTGCTCGATTATAAACCTGAGAAGGATTCGGACAAAGAGAAGGAGGACGAGGACTGATTGTAGGTGCAGGATCGTCAAGACTCCCCCGTTTCCCGCCATGTGAGCCTATCCGGCTCGTCTTGAGATGCGCGGGGCGAATTCGATCTTGCCCCGCGCATCTTGGCTTAGGGTACAGCCCGGCCCCGTCAGGGCATCTGGGGCACGCAAGCAGGAGAGAAGGAGATCGCGCTGAATGCGGTCAGCCGGCGAAAGGGCCTTGCCGTGCGCACCTGCAAGGGACGCAACAGCCTTCTAATGCTTGAGCGATTTGGCCGTAAACTCCTTCCAGAGCTTGAAACCCGGCTCTGGAGGCGACCCCTGGTCGGTCCACCACTGGACGAATTGTCCGTACACGTCGAGGAATGAGGACCACGTTCCGTCAGGAGATATCCGTTTTTTCCAATCCGGGTACAGGTCGTCGTTCGCAAGTTGAAATTCATCCTTGCCAAAGTCGGGAAATACCTTCTTGAATTCGTCGAGTTTTTCTTTCTCGCTCAACTCCTCAGTTTCCTTGGGGGTTTCCTTTGCCTGTTCTCCTACGGTTTCCCTCGGACTCGACGCGACCGTGGGATGAGGTTCTTCAGGCGTTTCCTTGGTCATTACCTTAGGCGGGGGAGCGGGCTTTTCCGTTGCCACCTTGGGAGGCGGTGGGGATGGCATGCTCGCCGCAGGAGGCTGGGTCATTGAAGGCATGTTCATGGGCACCGCGGCAGAGCCCGGTTGTCTCGGCGGTTCCATCATCGACATCGCCTGCGGAGGAGGTGGGCTAGGGATTTCGGCCTTGATCCATCCTTTTTTCGGATCAAACTCTTGGATTCCGCCAAACAGTTTGTCTATGCGATAGGCCTTTCCCAATCCCAATGGGCTCAGATAATGGTATCGGTTTTGCCATCCGATGACGAATAACCCAATGGCTACCACCAACAGGAATATCCAGGAATGTAGGCTGGACCAGCCTTGGCCTGTACGATGAGTTTTGGGATCGGCGCGCCGCGTCTCGTCAGGAGCGATCATCTCTTCAGCCTCCTTTTTGTGCTGCCGCAGACAGACGGGGAACTTTCCTCGTTGATAGTGAATATATCACATTCGTGTTTTTTTGTAAATCACTTAATATCAGCCACTTTTTCACATATCATTCTGCCGATTCGGAAACATCTGCAATGACGGTTTCACGCGACCGCGCACGGTGAACGTCGCCTTCACAAAGGGTTCCCCGCGCGGAAAAACACTCCATGGAAAGCCCTTTCTTGGTACCTTGTGCGGAAAGCCCTGGGAAACGAATCTGTCGTGCCGTGCTTTGGGGAAAGTGTTGCGTCTCGCGAAAGCCTGCTATGCCCCGTACTTCATCTGTCTTTGGGCATAAGCCGTAATAAGGCCCATGAGTTCCGCTGCCCTGAAGTGCCCGAGAGCGCCCTTCAGACATTGGCTCTCGCCGAAGCCGGTCACATCCGGGTTGGCCCGCGTGACTCCCGGCGCCCACAGAAGGCACAGGAACCGGATGCCAACTGTGTGATTTCAGCACAGCCGGCGTCGAGTGATCTCCCGTGACCACCAGCACGTCCGGATTCAGTTCCAGGATTTGCGGGATCCCCTTATCGACTTTCTCTATTTCCTTTACCTTCGCGTCAAAGTTGCCGTCTTCGCCACGACTGTCCGTGTATTTGTAGTGCACGAAAAAGAAATCAAAGGCATCCCATTCGCTTTTCAGGGCCCTGAGTTGATCGTCAAACGTGGCCAGGCCCTCGACGAGCGTCATACCCGCCAAGCTGGCCAAACCTTTGTACATCGGGTACACCGCGAGCGCGGCAGCCTTGAGTTTGAACACGCTTTCCATGGACGGGAGGCCCGGTTCCTTGGACCATCCCCGCAGGGTAACCATGTTGGCGGGGTGTTCGCTCTTGATGCGCTCCCTCACTTTTGCCACCCACTGGTTGACCAGTTCGGCAGTGTGCTTGGCTTCGGCAGAATCTTCCTGGGGTTCCACGACTAAAGGTTTATGCCCGGTCCTTTGCGGATCTGTCTCGTTAAGATGTAGCGAAAGCCCGGGACCTCTCAGGATCAGCGCGAATCGGTAATCGCGTACTGGCTTGACAATGAGTTCCACACCCGGAAGGGTGATGTCTTCAATCAAACCGACCATGCGTGCGCACTCTTCAGTGGAGATCCTGCCTGCCCTGCGATCCGTAATGATTCCTTGTGCGTCGACCGTGCAGAAATTCCCTCGCGCAGCCACATCCTGGTCTGTGAGGGACATGCCGATGCCCACCGCTTCAAGGACGCCTCGGCCGATCACGTATTTGAGCGGATCGTCACCCGAACAAGCCAAGATGGCCGGGACCGCTGCCCGGCGATATTCCGACCCCCACCGTGTTCATCAAGCCTGCCATGCCCTCGGCAGCAAGTCGATCGAGGTACGGGTAAACGCGGCCTCAAGTTCGGTGGGGCCGCCCGGCTCTTTGGGCAACCCTCCCAGGCCGTCCATGACCAGCAGAACAATTTTCGTGGTGTTCGTTTGGGTAAGACTCCTCATCAGATCGAGGTCTGTCATGTTGCTGATCCTCCCGATTGAAATACCGTGAATTGTTGCAAGAAGGAAAATCGAAAAAGGAATCGTTCCGCACGATCCTTGCTTGCACGTGAAAGATCAAACCACAAATTCGCTCAGACACAAAGGAGTCAAAAGCCCTTTCTCTCTATTCTTGGTGTCTTCGTGCCAATGGTTCGTTGCCTATCCCCCGCGGTGAACCGTTACACAAAGACTTCTGTCCTCATTGTGGTGAACGACCGCCATTTCATCAGCTCGGCCCATAGAAACCGCGAGCTCTTCGCAACGGCAACTCAGTGGCTTCCTTCACTCCAGGTCTCGCGGTGTGGTGCGCCTGTTCATGGTCTTCCCCTCAATGGGCAGTGTCCGGCAAACCACCGTCCGGTTCCTGTCGCGCCTTGTCTCGCGATACTACCCTAAGCGCACTCGACCGCAGGGTCCCTGCCTCACGGAGCGCTCTTCTGAAACGAGGCACATAGATCAAATCAAAAACCTCCCCCTTGTCCGGAAAGAGCTCAAGAGCGAACATTCGCAACCCCTGTATCATCTTTTCCGCTTCGGACATGGTCACAGGAGTGGTCATCAAGGTGTGCACGAGAAGATCCGTAGAGATTCTCAACAATCGGATCTTTCGGTTCTCTTCCCGCACGAGGTTGGTTGGCGTAGTCATGGAACTGCCCTCACAAAGGAAGCATAACCGATTCCACTCGGTAAACCAAGAGCCTTGCCTCATACTGATTCGCGTTCACCTATCTCGGACCGTAGGGCTGTGAGTCTCCTGAACGCAGTGATGAAACGGCTTCGCGTAGTCCGCAGCGGAGATTTCCAGCCTAGAGTGTGCGCCCCAGCGATACGTACAGAAGTGGACCGGGAGGGAGTAACCTTGAAGAGAGCCGGGAAGCAATGAACCTTCACCGCACAGGGATTCCAGGCAACGCGAAACCCGCGAGGTGCAACGACGCATCTTCCCGTCACCTCTTTGCTTTCAACCGAGAGAATCTACTGGGGAACCCTGTGAGCAGCAGGCGGAGTGGTGGATTGGCTCGCAGGCCTGGGATTGATAATGCCGTCAATCATGCGAAGGGGGGGCATCAAGAGCAGATAGGGAATGTACAACACGCTCGCGACTATTGAATTTTCCTCATGAATCAAGTTTGACCAATACGCGGACTGGCCCATTCCCGCACACCCGGCCCTCGCGGTAAGGGGAGCGATCATGATGAGGATAGCCAGCACTGCAACGAGCACTCTTGACACGGTGTTGTCCTTACAAAGAGATGCGTCGTACTGTGCCACGAAATTTGCCGTGTTGTCAACCCCTAATCGCGGTTCGGATTTTCCTTCCCCTTTTTCCTGAGGCTTGTCGTTTCGCCAGACAAATCCTCTGCAGTGCCCGGCTGCGGGACTGAGGTCTCTCGCGGGTCCTGCCATTGACACGCGGCCCTTTCGTTCACAGTTTTTCAACAGAGGAGTTTGGTTTCGCGTGCGTGCAAGTCAGGACGCATGCGAGCCTGATTCCGCTTCCACGGCAGGCTTTCGTGCCGGTCGGGAGGAAAGGAGGGACCACCATGGCCTTCGAATTCACCACACTGGAGAGAATTGACGCTCTGTACGATGCGGGACGTGACTTCGTGGAAAACCCGCAGTTACATGGGGCGTCAGTCGAATACCAGTTTGACATATGCAGATTCGATGAATGGAGAAAAAAGGTGAATGATCTTCTCTACTCCCTGGGAGGCTGTGAAGGTTTGTATTACCAACGATTCTCCAAAGAGGTTACTCGCGCGGACGCAAGAAGCCTTGAAAAAGGTCTGCGAATCCTTGCAGCCGTGCGGGATGACTTCGCGTGCGATGTGCGTAAGCAGCGAGGAGCCGAGGGTGCAGAAGGACAAGTCTCCTGCGGACACCCGAGCGCGAGTTTTCATTGAACGTACATGGTACCCTGGAGACGCAGAGGACACAGGACCAGCCAGTGAGCACCTGTCCTTACGTAATGGTTTCATGTGCTTTTGCCTGACTGCTCTCCGCGTCTCCTCGGCCATCATGGAGCCCGGTGAAGTGGTCTTCATTCCGAGGGGTGCTTCATGATCGATCGATCCAGCGCTCATACCATGTGCCTCACGCTGCTGTGCGCAAATTCACGTGACTCAGCGCAGGGAAGTGGCCTTTACCGCGCGTGACGCAGATCAGTTTCATCTGCGTACAGGAGACATCCCGCGGCTGGGCCAAGTTACTCACAAGTGAGCAAAATAAAGTCAAAAGCTCAAGCCATTCAGTGAGCATTTGTGGCAAATCCCGTAGAGCGAAAACCACCACGAAGCATGAAGACCGGAGCCCCGATATCAGAGAGCAGCCGGTTAGCTTAGGTGCCTAAGTTACCATAATGACCTAGTTACTCTCCATCTTTCTAGGAGAAGTTCTCACACGAGAACCGCCCTTACGCGGGCCAACGTGCCGGGGCTCTCAGCAACGTACACACCAGTGTGCGTGAGAGTTCGACTATTGACAGAGACCTGACAGGAGTCTAGTCTATGCGGCGAGACCCCTTCAGTAGCGTCTCATATGAGTGGGCTTTCACGTGGGTGACTCTGCAGCGCCGACCGTTCGGGGATCTCGTTCGCTAAGGACGGCGCCATACGGCCCAATCATTTTGCTCACGAGACCTCCAACCACCGCAGAGCCATTGTACGCGTCTGAAAGCGACGCGGTATCAGACCTTGCAAGGAGGGGGAACTGTCCAAGGTTCTGCTCGTACTTGCCGGAGCACATCGAAATCTTACCGGTGCGCAATTGGCAGGTGATAATGCGGCATATGTGATTTGTCGAATGAGGTGTCACATACCGGTCCAGCGCGGGAGCAGCATGTACCGGCACAAAGGAGTGCTGAATGACTTGGCGGCGTGAGACTGACATTTCACGGAAAGACGTGGAAGGCCAGTCACTCGACCAATTGTGCGGAACCCCCATGGACATGGGGCTTTTTTTCAAGATTGCGGTCGCCGTTGCCACGGCACTCGGAGGGCTTCACAGACGCAACATCGTTCACAAGAATATCACCCCTCATCACATTGTCGTCAATCACCTTACCCAAGAAGTCACGATCACGGATGTGTCCGCTGACTCTCCCCTGCCCTCTGAATATCTGACCCGCAAGGCATCGGGCAAGATTGAACACACACTCGCCTATATGTCGCCCGAACAGACGGGGCGCATGAACCGGCTCGTGGATTATCGGTACTGATCTCTATTCGCTGGGTATCGTCTTTTACGAGATGCTCACCGGAAAATTGCCCTTCCAGGCCAAGGATCCGCTTGAATGGGTTCACTGTCATATTGCAAGGATACCCCGGCATGCCTCGGATGTGATCCCGACTATCCCGCGTGCGGTCTCGGACATAGTGATGAAGCTTCTCGCCAAGACCGCGGAAGAGCGCTATCAAACCGCGTACGGTCTGAGAATCGACCTGGAGAAATCTCAAGCCCAGTGGGATGCTCAGAGACGCATTGAATCCTTCGCACTCGGGGAATGCGACGTCCCCGAGCGCTTACTGATCCCCCAAAGACTTTACGGCAGGAAGAATGAGGTGCGCGCGCTCCTGAGTGCCTTTGGCAGAGTCGTGGAACAGGGCGTTTCCGAGCTCGTACTCGTCGCAGGGTATGCGGGCATTGGAAAGACCTCTTTGGTGAGGGAACTTTATGAGCCTGTACCTGCGAGAGCGTGGCTCTTTTGTCTCGGGAAAGTCCGATCAGTACAAACGCAACATTCCCTACTCTACTATCGCGGAGGCGTTCCGGGAAAAGATTCAGCAAATTCTTACCGAAAGCGATATGCAGATCGCCGCATGGGGGAGACAGCTCCAAAAGGCCCTGGGTATACACGGTCAGCTCATCGTGAAGGTGATTCCTCAGGTGGAGTTGATCATAGGCAAGCAGCCTGAGGTTCCGGAATTGCCCCCGACAGAAACCCAAGAGCGGTTCAACACCGTGTTCCAAAGGTTTATAAGCGTGTTCACGGGCAAAACTCACCCGCTGGTGGTGTTTCTCGACGATCTCCAATGGGTGGATTCAGCCAGTCTCAAGCTGATCGAGCACATCATCACGAATGCCGACACGAGATATCTTCTGCTCATCGGGGCATACCGCGACAATGAGGTAAATTCTTCTCATCCGTTGGTACAGACTTTGGAAGATATTCGTAGAGTTCGCGGCACCTTGCGCATCATTACCCTGTCTCCCCTTTCTTTCCGGGATTTGACTCGTCTCAATGCAGATACGTTCCGTGCAGAAGACGTCACGGTTGAGTCACTGTCGAAACTGGTGTACAAAAAGACCGCGGGCAACCCGTTCTTTGCCATCCAATTTCTCACCACGCTCTACAGCGAGAACCTGTTGGCATTCGACAACAACGACCGCTCGTGGAAATGGGATATCTCGCACATCCAGGCCAAGAGTTATGCGGACAATGTCGTGGACCTCGTGGCAGGAAAACTCAGAAGGCTTTCTCGCACGACGCGGTTGATCGTACGACTCGCTGCGTGCGTGGGCAACACGTTCGACCTTGAGACTCTGTCCGCGATCAGCCACATGCCACGGGAGGAAACCTCGGATGCCCTGTGCGGAGCGGTTCGGGAAGGACTGGTGCTGCCGATCAACGGCCAGTCGGTACACATTTCTTCACGATCGTGTGCAACAGGCCGCATACTCGCTTATCCCCAAGAACGAAAAGACAGCGGTGCACCTGCAAATCGGTAGGCTCCTCCTCGATCGTTCCTCCCCGGAAGCGCTGGAAGAGCACATCTTTGACGTGGTCAACCAGCTCAACATCGGCGCTGCTCTGATGTCCGACAAGACTGAAAAATACCGCCTCGCGGAACTCAATCTCGCGGCCGGAAAGAAAGCAAGGACCTCCACCGCATATGAGTCGGCCTTGGGCTACTTATCAGTGGGCGCATTGCTTTTCGACACCGCAGTATGGGAGACGCACTATGAGTTGGCGTTCGATTTGTACAGAGAATTTGCGGTGGTAGAATACTTGAACAGCAATTATGGGCATTCGCAGGAGTTGATACATCTTCTTCTCAACAAGGCACGCACCGACAGAGAAAAAGCTGAATTGTACAATATGTTGATTGTGCAGTATACATTGACTGCAGAATATATTGAGGCTATTCAAGCGGGCAAACAGGCACTCCGCTTGTTGCACGTCACCCTTCCGGAGAGCGACCTGGAAAAAAAGTTGACCGCTGAACTGGCGAGAAATAGGGAGATCCTGGGGGACAGAGAAACAGCCTCTCTCATTGACGAACCCGAGATGTCTGACCCGGAAAAAAGAGTCGCAGCCCGGCTTCTGTCAAACCTGTTGGTTCCTGCGCGTTATACGGACAACATGCTTTTTGCTCTGATAACGGTCGTCAGCGTGAACCTATCGCTGGAGTATGGGCCTGTTCCCAAATCGCCCGTGGGGTACACTGCGTACGGCATGTTCCTGAACTCGAAGATGAACCTTTACCGGGAGGGATACGAATTCGGTGAATTGGCGCTCAAGATAAGCCAGAGGTTCAGTGATCCGGCGCAGCAGTGCCAGGCGTGGTTTGTGCTGGCCAACTATTTGAACCATTGGGTGCACCATCTCAAACGAGCGGACGAAATGAATGACAATGGGTATGCGGCGGGCCTGGCCTCCGGCGAGATGCAGTGGACAGGGTATATACTCGCGTACAGACTCTTTCATCCGTTCTACAGAGGGACCCGTATTGAATCGATTCAAGAAGAAATTCCCCGGTTGCTGTCTTTTACGAGAAAAACGAAGAACCAGTGGGCAATTGACACCTTGATCGGGCTGCAAATGGCACTCGCTGAGCTGCACGAGCTCGATGGACAAGATGTCGCAGCCCGCGAGAGTTCCGAAGATGCACTCGTCCCCACCAACGAAGACGACTATTTTACCGAATGCCGGGAACATAAGAGTTCCGGAGCCATCGCGCGCTACGCCATACTCAAAGCGCAAGTCCATTTTCTGTACGGCAGGTGGGATCAAGCGCTCGAAGCGATATTGATGGCGCAAGAACTTTTGGGATTCATTTCCTGCTCGATCTCGGTAGCAGAACACAATTTCTATTATTCTCTCATCCTGACCTCATTGCACCGCGATGCGTCGCGTGAGAAAAAAGACGAATATGTGGATCGAGTAAGAAACAATCAGCAGCAGATGCGCTTATGGGCTTCGCATTGTAAGGAGAACTTCGAGCATCAATATCTGCTTGTCGAAGCAGAGATCGCTCGGATCGCAGGCAGAGATTTGGATGCGATGCGTTTGTACGAGGAATCTATTGCATCCGCACGCACCAATGAATTCGTACAAAACGAAGCGATCGCGTACGAGCTTGCCGCACGCTTTTACGACGAACGCAGCTTTCACAAGATTGCCCGCACGTATCTGTCAGAGGCTCGCTCCTGTTATGTGCATTGGGGGGCTGACTCCAAGGTCACACAACTCGATGAGCGATTTCCCTTTCTCCAGGAGGGTCCTCGTGCACGCGTGGTACAGGGAATAGGGGCCGAGGTCGGACAACTCGACGCCATCACCTTGGTCAAGGCGCTGCAGGCCATTTCCGGCGAGATCGTTCTCTCCGGTCTCCTTGAAAAGTTGATGCGCTTTGTGCTCGAAAACGCAGGTGCGCAAAGGGGGTACTGAATCCTCGCTGATGGTGAGGATTTGGCGATTGAGGCTGAGGCCAGGGTCGAGGACCAGGAAATCTTCGTCGTGCATCCGAGACAATCCACACTTTCGGAGGTTCTGCCGCTTTCTGTCGCCAACTATGTCCGGCGAACCGGGGAGAGCGTCATTCTGGATGACGCATCGGGCCGCAACATGTTTTCCTCCGACCCGTACATGGAAACGAAAAGGCCCGTATCCGTCTTGTGCTTGCCGATCCTGAGACAAGGCATTCTGACCGGTCTTTTGTACTTGGAGAACAATCTGGTGAGGGGCGCGTTCACTGCAGAAAGAATAGCGCTTCTGGAACTGCTCGCGTCACAAGCTGCCATCTCCCTGGAAATTGCCACGCTGTACCAGGGCCTCAGACGAGCCGAAGAAAAATACCGCGGTATCTTCGAGAACATCATGGAGGGGATTTATCAGACAACCCCTGAGGGGCGCATCATCGCCGCGAACCCCGCGCTGGCACGAATGCTGGGGTATGACTCTCCCGAGGAACTCATGAGATCGGTGACGAACGTGCAGGAGCAGCTTTATGTTGATCCCCCCGCTCGCGCGGAGCTTTTGCGGTTGCTGGAAACGCGGGGCGAGGTAAGATCTTTCGAGTTCCGCGCGTACCGCAAAGATCGCGGCGCCATCTGGCTTGCGCTTTCCGGCCGCGCGGTCCATGACGGGGATGGCGTGCTGCTGTACCATGAAGGCACCGTGGAGGACATTACCGAACGCAAACAGGCCGAATTGAAGCGTGTGCGACTGGAAACAGCCATTGAACAGGCTGCGGAAGGCATCATCATCACTGACCCTCATTGGGTCATCCAGTATGCCAATCCGGCCTTCAAACGCATGAGCGGTTATTCGGGAAATGAGATCATCGGTCAGCACACCAGGGTTCTCAAAAGCGACAAGCACGACAAGAGTTTTTACCGAAACATACGCGAAACCCTTGCCAGAGGCGAAGTCTGGTCAGGGCGCCTCATCAATGCAAAGAAAGACGGCACCTTCTACGAAGCGGAAGTCACCGGTTCCCCTGTCCGGGACCAATCGGGAGTCATCATCAACCATGTGAGCATTCACCGGGACATCACGCATGAGATCAGACTCGAACGTGAACTTCGCCAGGCACAAAAAATGGAAGCCATTGGCACCCTGGCCGGAGGCATTGCTCATGATTTCAACAATATCCTGATGGCCATCACGGGGTACACCCAGCTGGCACACTCCCGGCTTGCCGAAGAAAGCCCGATCCGACGATATCTGGAGCAAGTGCTCGAGGCGAGCACCCGCGCGACCACTTTGGTGCATCAGATTCTCACTTTCAGCCGACAGACCGAGCAGGAGCGAAAACCGGTGCAGGTAGGGCCTCTCATCAAGGAGGCGTTCACGCTCCTGAGATCGTCACTTCCTTCTACCATCGAGATTCGTCATGCAATCACCGTCCCCGCTGAGAGAGCCACGGTGATGGCCGACCCGACTCATATCCATCAGGTGTTGATGAATCTCTGCACCAACTCGGCACATGCGATGCGTGCGAAAGGCGGTCTGCTGAGTGTCGAATTGTCGGAGACCGCGCTGGATGAGTCCTTTGCTTCCCGGTATCCGGGAGTGAAACCAGGCGAGTACCTTCGCTTGAGCGTCACCGATACTGGCCATGGCATGCAACCGTCCGTCATTGAACGAATCTTTGACCCCTACTTCACGACCAAGGGCCCGGGCGAAGGCACAGGCTTGGGGCTTGCGGTGGTTCGGGGAATTGTCAAAAGCCTGGAAGGGGCGATTTCCGTGTACAGTGAAGTCGGGGAGGGAACGACGTTTCACATCTTTGTACCCATTATTGAGGCCGAGGCGCTTACGGCACCTGAACCGGTTGAGGCTGTTCTCACCGGCCGCGAGCGAGTGCTCTTCGTTGACGACGAACAGGTCCTCGCGGATCTGGGCAAGGAAATGCTGGAATCCATCGGATACAGAGTGGTAACCAAGACCAGCAGCATCGACGCGCTGGAAACCTTCCGTGCCGCGCCGGAGGCATTTGACTTGGTTATTACCGACATGACCATGCCCGGTCTTACCGGCCGGGAACTCGCTTCGGAACTTATGGCCATACGACCGAGCGTGCCGGTGATTTTGTGCACAGGATTCAGCGAACTCATCAACGGGAAACGGGCAATGGAAAAAGGAATCCGCGAATTTGTCATGAAGCCCTACACAGTCAGAAGCCTCGCCAAGACCATTCGCAAGGTGCTGGAGCCAGCCTGATGAAGATTTCCTCGCACTGAATCCCGACTCATCGTCTGCGAAAGAAGAGTCAGTATCCCAGTTGTCATCACCCATGTCCGATTCGCTTGCAACTGTACAACTTGGCGCAGGCTGGGGGCCCCCTGAACGAAGATTCGACGGCTCTGCGTCGCTCGCAAAGAAGCGGGTTCGCTCGACACCAAAGGAGAATCGAGCGGACAAAACCTCTGGCAACTCCCATGACCTTGAGGGCCACAACGAACCATGAAAATGGCACCCTGTCCAGCGTCCAGCGGGAGCTGGCAAGTTCTTGAAGTTCTTGGGGATGGGGGTTCGGGGGAAGGCCCTTCTTTCAAGAAGGGCTTTCCCCCGAAAATGCATTTTCATAGGAATCACTATAGGCGTTTGAACGCGAAATCAATATCACTCCGCGTCCAGGCTCTGTCGGACCACCTCCAGGACCCGGCGTATGTCATACGGCTTGCCGACCACTCCCTTGGCCCCTGCTGCGAGTGACTCCTTCGTGTGACCGTCACCCGAATAACCGCTGGCAATGACCACTTTGACGGAGGGATCCAGGTTCAACAGTGCTTCCATGCATTGCTTGCCTCCCATCTCAGGCATGATGAGGTCGAGGATGACCAGATCTGTCTTATCTTGTCGCGCCTGATACACACCGAGAGCTTCTCTACCGTTGGACGCGGTGAGCACGGTGTACCCGGCCTTTGTGAGAATTCTGGCGCCGAAATCGCGAACCACCTCGTCGTCATCCACAAGAAGAATGGTCTCACTCCCTCCCCGTGGCATGGTTCTTACGGTGGCTTCCGGAAGCTGCTCCTGTGACACCAGTGCGGGAAAATGAATCCTAAAGGTGGTCCCCTGCCCCGGTTCGCTGTAACACCTGATGTGGCCACCATGTTGTTGGACGATGCCGTGCACCATGGACAGACCGAGGCCGGTGCCCTTACCGGTTTCTTTAGTGGTGAAAAAAGGCTCGAAGATGTGCTCCAACGTGGCTCGGTCCATGCCCACTCCGGTGTCCGTGACCATCAAGAGCACGTATGGGCCGGGTTTTGCATTAAGGTGCGTTCTTGCGTACTCCTCGTCCAGGATGACGTTGGCTGTTTCGATGGTCAGCTTGCCTCCCTCGGGCATCGAGTCCCTCGCATTCACGGACAGATTCATAAGGATCTGATCCATCTGAGTCGGATCCGCATTGATGGCAGCCAGATCTTCAGCAAGAATGAGTTCGATAGAGATCATCTTGGGAAGAGTGCGTGCCAGCATTTTCTGTATTTCATCGATACGGCGATTCAGATTGAGCGGCCGCGGTTTAATTTCCATCTTCTTGCTGAACGCAAGGAGCCGCTGAACCAGGTCAGCCCCGCGCATTGCGGATTCGTAGATCTTTTGCACATCGGCCTTGATGCTCTGGGGCAAGTCTTCATCGGCTAGAACCATTTCAGAATATCCGAGCGCCACCTGCAAGATGTTGTTGAAATCGTGGGCAACACCTCCCGCGAGCGTGCCTACAGCCTCCATCTTTTGGGCCTGAACCAACTGCTTCGAGAGCTCCAGGTTTTCCGTGATGTCACGCTTCATCGAAACGAAGTTGACGATTCTTCCCGATGGGTCTTTCAGAGGAGAGATCGTGGCCTCCTCGTGGTAGAGCCTCCCATCCTTTCTCCTGTTGACCAAGCGTCCTGACCAGACTTCTCCTCCTTTAATGGTGTTCCACATTTCCCGGTAGAACTCGCGGTCGTGTTCGCCGCTCTTGAGGATACGAGGGTTCCGTCCCACGGCCTCTTCCCGTGTGTAACCGGTGATCTTCTCGAATGCCGGGTTGACGTACTGGATGTCTCCTGCGACGTCGGTGATGATTGCTGCCTCCGCAGCCTGCTCGATGGCCGATACCAGGCGCTCGCGCGCAGCCTCGGCTTCCTTGCGCCTCGTGATATCGGTAATTACTGCGATGACCGCGACATGGGCCCCGCCGGACGTTCGAACCGGGGACACAGATACGTCCACCCATATGACTCGACCGTCTTTCCTGATGTACCGCTTCTCGATCCGGTACGAGTCAACCTCCCCGCGCATCATCTGCTGATACCTGTTCTTGGAAGCCTCCACATCCTCAGGGTGAGTTATGTCCAAGAACGTCCGATTGAGCAGTTCATCTTCCCTATAGCCGAGCATAAGAGCAAGAGACCGGTTCACCTGAATGATGCGGCCGTCGGCGTCCATCACGTCTATGCCCACAGCCGCGTTCTCAAAGACTGCCCTGTACCGGCCTTCACTTTCCTGCTTGGCCGACTCCATCTCTTTGAGCTCGGTAATGTCGGCATACATTGCCCGCGTGCCGATCACTTGGCCGGAAGGATCTGCCTCCGCCGCGGTGTACAACAGAGTCGGGACAAGGCTGCCGTCTTTCTTGCGCAGTTCTCGTTCGCCAATGAGAACCCCTCCAGCCAGAGATTTTGCATAACCGCCTTCACGGAGTTGCACCACAGACTCGGCTGAATAAAAGTCAGCCAGAGATTTTCCCAAGACCTCGCCCCGCGCGTACCCCAGAGAACGCAGAAACAACTCGTTGCAGTCCCTGATGATGGGCGTGCCCCCTTGATTCCAGGTGAGGACATACATGAACGGGGCGTGCTCAAAGAGACTTCTATACCGTCTCTCTGCATGCTGCAGCTTTTCCTCCGCATGTTTTCGGTCGGTGACATCCAGAACTATCCCGGCAATTCGCAAGGCTTGCCCTGCGTCATCCCGTTCCACGACCATGCCGCGGGCATGAATCCACTTCCAGTTGCCCGACCTGTCCTGCAGTCGATATTCCACCTCGTACTGCGGTATGCGCCCCTGGAGAAGCCGTGTCGTCTTCTCCAGGACCCCCGGCAAATCGTCCGGGTGAACCATCTCTTTCCACAGATTGATATGGTTCGAGGGCTCATCAGCGGATACTCCGAGCATATCCGCGTATCTTTCGTTAGAGATGACCTGGCCCGTCTGCACGTGCCAGTCCCACAGGCCCCCTTCGGCTGCCTCCATTGCAAGTCTGAATCTCTCTTCGGACCTACGGAGTTCCGACTCCGTGTCATCTATCAGCTTTCCGACCTTGCTCCCTGAGTAGATCGCCATTACCCCGAACAGAATAGCAACGATTACCGCGAGAAATGCCGACAACAGAGCGTCGTTGACGTGCCACAGGGAGGGACCGATACGGCTAATGAAACCCTGGACAATTACCGCAAGGACTACCAAGGGAACAAAACTGCGCGCGAGCTGTGCAGACGTTGCACTTCCCTGGAGAAGAAAGTTCAGCGGTATGGTGCCTGGAGGGAGTGCAGACGTGATGCCGACACCGAGGAGTAAGAAACCGGCCGCGGTGGTTGCGGCCATCGGAACTACCGTACTCTCATAGAGTATGGGAGTCCCATACAGGTAACTCAGGAGCGTCGCAAAGGCGCCGAAGATCGTCGCAAAAGCCAGCAATCCGCTCAGGTGCACCTGATTGGGCCCTCTCTGTGTCGAGGGAGATGCCAGAGGTCCCAGCAGTAGCGACAGGGCCGATACAAAAAACAGTGCTCCAGTCCAAGGAGACATCCTTCCCAATGGAATCCCGTGCAAAGAGTCACTTCGGGGAAAAACGAGGTCTTCAAAGTCCAAATCGATTCTGAAGAACGTGATGGCCTTGCACGCCCCTAAGATCATGACGAGGATAACGAATGCGCGAATGGTATGACGAACCATGAGGCGAGAACCGGCTGCGGGAGTACCTAGAAGCGCCAGGGCCAGCACCAGAAAACACGCGACAGTGCTGGGGGCCATGGGAATAAAACTTTCCCGGATGCTTGCCAGGACGGTGTGTCCGGTCATCCAGCCTGCCAAGCCTATTACCGCAATGAGGATCACACCGACTGCAGCAAGCAGCGCCACCTTTCCCTCACAGACGCTGAGCATTCCGTACTGCCGCATATTCATTGCGTCTCCCCGCTGCCATCAACCCAAGAAGCCACGATGCCAAGCTCTTTCTTGCCTACCTCGACGAGGAGGATCCTATCTTAAGAGATGAGCATTCCTGCCGCGGCTCCACTCTTCGCTTCGTGGGTCATAAACCCTCCTTCAGCCACTTACACGCTTCGTGAGAGCTTGATTTTCCCACGAACCTACACTGACACATACTAAGAGTAAGCAGGACGGGCGACTGAGTCAAACGTCTATGGGGGAAATCTGGCCGGAGCTGCAATGGGCAAGGACTCATACCGATTCTCGTGCAAACGCGTAAAATCGTAGGGCTGGGGATCTCCTGAGCGAAGTGATGAGACGGCCTCGCGTCGTCCGTAGCCAAGGGGGTCGCCAGTCTGTAGCCTGCGCCAAGTTGTACCGTCGAAAGCGAATCGGTTTCAGCAGGATGGGGTCCGCACGTGGTTCATCGCTGCTCACGAACGTCAGGTCTGTACGAGAGAGGGTTGCCTCGTGGCGATCATGTCTTTTCCCGCTTCCTTAGCCGAATACATCAGTTTGTCCGCGCTTTGAATCATCTGATCAACGGATTCGGGAAACTCATCCTGAAAACTCACCATTCCCGCGCTTACGGTCACAGGCCACTCGTTCTGTCTGAAGACGCGCAGCAAACTCTCTCGCAGTCTTCCCGCCACCTCCTGGGCTTGCACGGGGGTGATCTCCGTGAGCAGCACCGCAAACTCATCACCGCCAAGTCTCGCAACCGCATCCGTGGTGCGGGTCCCGGTCTTAAGCGTACCCGCGACATCGACCAAGACACGGTCGCCTTCACTATGGCCGAGCCTGTCATTCACTTGTTTGAAGTTGTCAAGATCCAAATAGATCAAAGTCAGAGGATGGCGAAATCTGTGGCTTCTGGACAGTTCCGTTCCGACGACCTCGGTAAAGCCCCTGAAATTTAAGGCTCCTGTCAAAGAATCGGTTCGGGAGAGTCTTTCCAGCTCTCGGTTCATATTCCTTATCTTGCCCAAGGCCAGTGCCACGACCGCGTAAAAGCTGAACCTCACCCCCGCGTTCCAGAAGAGAATCCATTGGACGGAGTATTCGCGGCCTGTTAAATAGTCTGCCAGGAGCCACGTCATTGCGGTGATAAAGCACATGATCAAGGCGGACCCGGTGTTTCCGAACCAGGCGAGCACAAACACCGGGCCCAAGTAGAAGACCGAAAAAGACAGTTCGTCACCGGTCGAATAATCCAACACTCCGCACACGATATTGAGCGAAATGCCCACGATCACGAGACCCAGAGGGGACAATCGCTCGATATATCGGGTCAAGCTTTCCCCGCTCCTTCCCGCAATCTTCCTCAGAATCGTTTTCGTGGCCACGAGCGGTGTCCGAATAAGTGATTGCATGGGCGAACCAGTGGGCTACGGCGGGGGAAACACGCGATGCCGCTCGCGCGATTCATCAGGCGCCGTGGCCCATGCGACAATTCCACTGCTTTCATCGGAAAGGTCGCGTTGCTACTGTTTGGTCGAATGGCTCTTCACCTTGGCCAGGAAAAAGTCAAACAGTTCCGGGCCGATGAACGGCCGATACTTGTCCCATACCGGTTTGGTTGCGGCTTTGAACGCTGCTTTTTCTGCCTTGGTGAGCTCAATGACCTTTACGCCGTTGCGTTTGCGGTACTCGGCCACGGAAATCCCGCTCTTAGGCAATTTTTTGCTGAGCTGAGCGTTCACTTCCCTGTTCACCTTGATTGCGATCTTCCCGGCTTCATAAAAAATCTTCTGTTGCTCGGGAGTGAGCTTGTTCCATGCGTCCTTGTTCACGATGATGATGCATTCGGTGAGAATGTGACCGGTCATGGTCGCGTGTTTCGTGATTTCCGTGGCCTTTATGAGAATGGAGGTCAGCAGAGGGTTTTCTTGTGCGTCTATGGTGCCGTTCTGCAATGCGCTGTAGATTTCCGGGAACGGCAGGTCCGTAGGCGATGCGCCGAGCTGCTTGAAGGTGTCGATATAAATGGGGCTGGTCATCACCCGGATCTTGAGTCCCTTCAGGTCTTCGGGCTTCCGGATGTCTCTCTTGCTGTTGGTGATGTCTCTGATGCCGTTTTCCGTCCATCCCACTCCCACGAAACCCTTGGCTGGCAGGTAACTGAAAATCTTTTGCTGGACTTCGGGGTCGTCGATGACTGCGTACGCGGTCTTGAGGTCCGGGAACACAAAAGGAAGATCCGTTATAGCTACTTGAGGGACGTAATTCTGCAAGACCGCGACCGATACCGTGGCCATTTCAAGGGTCCCGGACTGGACCTGGTCTGCCAGTGAGGTCTCGCCACCCAATTGGCCGAACGGAAAGTTCTGTATTTCCACCGCACCGTGGGTTTTGTCCTTCACATATGCGGCAAAGGCTTCGATGCCCTTGTTCTGTCCGTGAAACGGCGGTGCGACATGCCCGCACTTCATGGTCAGCGTTGCCATCGCGGGTATCGCGCACAGCAGCACGGTGATCGTAACTGATAAAAGCGTCAGCAGCCCTCTTTTCATTTCTCTTCTCCTTGAAAACGAACTTCTACTGAGCGCCCTGAGAATGACGATCATTCTTACGAGCGGTTCAGGATCACTCGGCCGAAAGGTGCCATCATCACAAGACGTTGTCGGCAAAGCCAGTCAGGGGATTGTGCCTTGACGCGATCACTGTCTCCAACGTTCCGTAGAGTAGCGCGTTTTTCTCACCCCCTCGGTTTTTTCGCGGGATCCTCTGCGTGCCCTGCGTGGCGTTTAGGAGCCTGTCGCGAAACCCGATGCAGGCTTCGAATCGTGCTACACGTGTGCCCCCGCAATCGGTTCCACGTCTCGGGTAGGCTCCTATCAGTCTGACATACCTAGGTTTCGGGTTGGGCGTGTCTTCGTGACGTGGCGCCAACTGACCCCATCGTGGCACGTTGTCGGGAAAGCATTGCGTTCCGCAACAGCCTGCTTGCAACACCGGTTTGCATGGTATCAGACCTTCTATCACGACGTGTAGCAAATTTCCACCCGTCGCTTCTTGGAACAGGAGCCTGTTGCGCAACCCTTTCAGGCAAAATATGCGCACACCCTGGGTACACGTTCCCCGCACAATGCGTGCCGCAGCAAAAAGCGGTAAGAGCCTCATCGACCATTGATACCTGAAAACACCAAGGAAATGCTGCAGCGGCCGTGTATGTTCAGTCCTCGACCTGATGGCATTGTGTGCGAAAAGTCTCGTGCGGGTGAACCTTCCCTCTTTCAAACTGAATCAGTATCATATAAAGGTCTTTGTGCAAATGTGCGCTCTTCATGAATAAGCGGGGCATCATACCTTTGGTCATTCAGAGGTTACTGCGAGCCTCGGACAAGGGAACCACATGGTGGGGAGGGATGCGCATCTTGACTCGGAGGAATGACGAATGACCAGCCAGGCGAAAAAACTCAAGATCGGACTCTTCGTAATCGTAAGCATATTTCTCACAATCGCCATTTTGGTCTGGCTGGGAGCTTCTCGGTACTTTGAGGAAACCAAGACTGTCGCGGCATACTTCAGCGAAAGTGTGCAGGGTCTCGAAGCAGATAGCCCGGTGAAATTCCGCGGCGTTCCGGTGGGAAGAGTCAGTGCGATCCGTCTGGCCCCTGATGGCAGGTTGATC
Source organism: uncultured delta proteobacterium (assembly GCA_963760985.1). GTDB lineage: Bacteria > Desulfobacterota > Desulfomonilia > Desulfomonilales > Desulfomonilaceae > JACRDG01. The sequence continues at coordinate 811,095 of CAVXFM010000015.1, forward strand.
GAGGTGATCATGAGCTTGAACCGGAATTTCAAAGTGACCAGCAACCTGGGAATCAAGATGAACCTCCTGGGCCTTACAGGGATGAAATATCTCGAGATCGATACGTTTCCTGCAGATCAAAAGCGAGAAGCTGTCACGTACAACTTTCAACCCCGTTACCCCGTGATCACCTCGTACCCGTCGGACATCAAGGAATTCGGGAGCGCACTGGACGTGATGTTCCAGAAAATCAAGACCGTAGATGTGCAGCAGCTTTCACAGAATCTTGTCAGCATAACCGGAAAACTCGACAAGTTACTGAGCGAGGGAAAACTCGGCAAGATTCAGTCAGAGGCCCTGGATGCGTTCAAGGAGGTAAAAGAGACAGCACGGAGAGTTCACGAAGAAGTCAATCGCATGCAAGCGGGCAAACAGGTCACTCGCACGTTCGACAAGGCGTCGGGTTTCTTTGATGAAAGCGCCGAGACCGCGAGAAACGTTGACCGCATGGTGCGAAGAACGGACAAGAGCTTGAGCTACTTGACTCAGAAACTGGACACGGTGGCAGATAATTTGATTGCATTCTCACGAATGATCAGGCAAAAACCCTCAAGCATCTGGTGGCCATGGGAAAAGGAATCCAGTGGGAAAAAATAGGATAACCGTACAGGAGGACCGTGTATCGGTCCCGGGAAATCAAATCAGAGGGTCACCAAGCGAAGAAAGCAACAGATGATTTTATGCACGTCCCCGCGTGGTTGATTCTTTATCACCGCGGTGAACATTACCGCTCAATATACGCTCGCGGTCTTTACGGATGGTGCCGAATCTCAGACGACAGATGGTGTTCATGGCAATGAGCCTTCTCTTTGGGAGCTGCGCCTCGCAATCCTCGGAGATGATGAGACCGTTCACCCTCGACTATCCGCCTCCCACACGAGTGACCGCCTCACCTGTTCCCCAGACGCTCATGGTCTATCAATTCCTCGTGGGCCCTTTTGTGAACCCCGAGTACCTGACCGTGTCCGGAGCGGATTCCCGCCAGAACGCACAGGCCGTGCAACGCTGGCAGGAAAACCCGGCAGACATGCTCACCAATCTGACTTTGCGGGATTTGGCAAGCTCGGGGCTGTTCTTTCGGACGGTCGATCAGTTCAGCACCCTCCCGTATCGATATGCGCTGGAGGGCACGGTGCGCACCATCGAGGGAAAGATCAGAGACAAGAAAGCCATGGCAATCCTCCGGGTGGAAGTGAGCCTGCTCGATTTTGAAGTCCCATGGGCCGTTGACAAGACCATCTTTACCAAGGCGTATCAGGTGGAAATCCCCGGCAGAGATTCCTCTGCCGAGGCGATTGAAGCAGCCTTGAACCGTGCAGCCGCGGAGTACTCGCGGCGTCTGCGCAGGGATCTTCGCGCGCTCATGGAAAAAGAGTAGGAATCATAAGAAACACCATTCGTGTGCGAGTCATCCCCCTTGCCCGACGAATTGTCCTCAGGGCCCTACTCGCCGGCGGTCAATCGTTCGATCACCGCTTTGCCGAATCCTGAGCAGGAAACTTCCGTTGCAGAGGTCATGAGCCTGGCCAGATCGTACGTGACCACGCGTGCCTGGATAGCGGCTCGTATGCCATGGAGGACCAGATCCGCTGCCTCTTTCCATCCCATGTATTCCAGCATCATGACCCCAGACAGCAGCAGAGAGCCTGGATTCACCTTGTCCTGGCCCACGTATTTCGGCGCGCTCCCGTGAGTGGCCTCAAAGATGGCGCACGTGTCCCCGATGTTTGCTCCGGGCGCCATCCCGAGTCCCCCTACCTCCGCGGCAAGGGCATCGGAAAGGTAGTCCCCGTTCAAATTGGGCAAGGCCAACACTTCATAGTCCCGCGGCCGGATCAGGGCCTGCTGAAACATGGAATCCGCGATGCGGTCGTTGAGGATGATCTTATTCTCGGCTGACTCGCCGCATTCCAGTTCTTTTTCCGTAATCACTTTGCCGGCAAACTCTTCGGCACTCACCTGATAGCCCCAGTCACGAAAGGCCCCTTCGGTGAACTTCATGATATTGCCTTTGTGAACCAGGGTGACCCTTTTTCTCCCGTGGTCCAGGGCGAACTGTATCGCGCGGCGCACGAGTCTCTTGGTCGCGCGAGGGCTGATCGGTTTGATGCCAACCCCGGAATCGGGGTCGAGGGTCACGCCCATGGTTTCTTTGAGATATCCGATGACCTTGCGGCAGTCTTCGGTGCCTGATTTCCATTCGATTCCCACGTACACGTCTTCGGTGTTCTCGCGAAAGATCACCATATCCACGTCTTCCGGTCGCAGCATCGGCGAGGGCGTGCCAGGTATATACTTCACCGGCCGCACGCACACGTACAGGTCGAGCTTTTGCCTGAGTGTGACGTTCAGGCTCCGAAACCCTCCGCCCACGGGCGTCGTCAAAGGGCCTTTGATCACTACCACGGCCCGTTCGATGGCTTTTAATGTCTCTTCCGGGAGGTACTCGTGTAAAAGAGAGAAACTCTTTTCCCCTGCAGCAAGTTCCCACCACACAATGCGGCGTGTATCTCCATAGGCTTTGTGCACAGCCGCGTCAAAGACCGGTCGCGCTGCTTTCCAGAGGTCCGGGCCGACTCCATCTCCTTCAATCCATCCTACAACGGGGTTGTCAGGAACCACAAGACTGCCTGCATGGGTGATGCTTATCCAAGCGCCGTCAGAGGGCGGCGACGTAAAGACGCTTTGCATACGGTTGCTCCATAAATGTTGTTTCGTTTTCTTTTGTAAGAACGTCATTGATTATGACCCGCGGGTCGACCATTCCTCATGCGGGCTTCTTCGCCAACGGTTGTCACCGTATCCCTTTGTGTGACCATTGATCCCGGACGGTGTGGAGAATTGGCATCGTTCTCCCTGCGCTTCCGCATACTGCGGCCGACCTCCGAATCAGAATGCGGTGTGCCACTTTACGTCAATTCGGTCGCTGCGTCCCACCACGCGAGGATCTGCCACAGACAGAGAGGCACCACATTCGACGAACCGAGTGCTCAGGCAAAGGGGGCCTTACGTTGCTGCGCTGGCGCGGCGAGTCGTACCAGAAACGTCACCCACGGGGGATCCTCGTATTCAGCGGTGGTTTCATGCCCCTGCTCCCTGAGAAGCTCCTTGAGGATCTCTCCCTGTTCGCGATTGATACCTGACACGATCCAAAATCGGTGAAACGAAACCCCTTTCATGGTCACCAGGTCTCTCAGCACGTGAAACGGCAAGTTCGCGGTGACCAGATCGAAAGGCTTGTCCACGAACACTCGCGCCTCTCCGTCGCGCACCTGGATGATCGACGAAAACCCGTTTCTATCGACGTTTTGCCGGGTAGTTTGGACCGCCAGGTGATTCCGGTCCACTGCCAGCACATGGGTGACACCCATTGCCGCGGCAGCCAGCGCGAGTATCCCCGTCCCGGTGCCCAGATCGAGCACTGACGAGACCGTGCGGCTGTGCACGATCTGACGAAGCAAGCGAAGGCAGCGCAGAGTTGTCGGGTGTGTTCCGTCACCAAAGACGACGGACGGATCCAAAAGGAGAGACCCTTCAGGTGGCGAGGGATGGTCTGCTCCCACGAAACGCACTCCCCCCACCAGGATCCCTTGTGCAGGCACCCCTGTCTGCCAGTCTTGGTATCTCATCTCGTTTTGTGAGCCGAGAACCAGGCCTTGCGAAGAGAGCAATCTCTCTACATAGTTGTTTTCGGGTTGGGTGAAAAAGAGGTACGTCAGTTCCTCTTCGTTCCAAAGCCCGACAAACGAGGAAGGCGCATCGGGAAGGTCCGTTCCCATGTCCCCCCGAATCTCGTAAATGCTCAGCACGGTGTCCGGGGGGATCATAGCGGAATCCTGTATGGGGAAGGATTGGGGACGGAACCGATCACCCTAGGTCACTAATCTCGCCAACTTCGCGCACGATAGCCAGATATGTCTGCACTGCCTCGAGCAGGTCGCATTTGGCCTCTGCCACATCCGCGAGTTCGCTCGCCGTGAGATAGTCCCTCTTGAGCAGATCGTCTATTCTTCGATTGATCTCAATTATCTGTTCCGGTGAGGCGAGTTCTCCGATGTCCAGCTCGGGCTGCTCTCTCATCTCCTCCGTAGGTTCGAATTCTTCTTCCGGCGTCGGTGCTTCGATTTGCTTGATCCAACCGTCCTGCTCTTTCCATTTGCTGATTGTAGCCGGGCTGACACCCACTTTACGGGCAAGGTCTTTGTTGGTGACATTTCCGCCCGCGTCCAAATAAAGCTTAAGGGCCTTATCGCGCGCTGCTTTCTTCCGAACCGTCACCACTGCCGTTTCCTTGACCGCGGGTTGTTCCATTCCTTTGAGTTTCGACGCCCAGTCATCATCCCGTTTCCATCGGCCGACAGTAAGCGCGTTTACCTTCACCTGGGTTGCTATGTCCCGATTGGTAATTTTTCCGCCGGACTTGAGAAACATTTTCTCTGCCTGAATTCGAGCCTCTTTCTTCATCCCCGTCTCCTTCCGACCGCCGATCGCAGGTCACGGCTCCCTGGGAAGATCATCTGTCGGACTTTGAATGTATGTTGTACATCGGTACACCTTTTCAATATCACGGTCGCCTTGTGAATGCAAAACATTTTGTCCAGCCTATTGGCTTGGGTGGGCGCTTTTCATCGCGAACAACATTTAGCGAACCAACGCCATGCCATATACATGGTGGTCTCCACGCGTGCGTGGAATCAAGATAAGACTCTCCCGGTCTCGCTCTTTGTGATGTGAACTCTTACAGTATCCGTTGTCTTCAGCGCCGGAGACCCCACGCGCAGGAGATGCCAAACCGCGTGCAACATCATGAAAGCAGTGGATAACTGCCGATTCATTTTAATGATGTACCGCATAGGCAACGACCATCTTGCCCACACATATATCGCACCTGTCAAAGGTTCTGAACGGATGGCTCGTGCTGGTGAAAGTGGGCAGGGGCCCCTGAGCGAAGATTGAGCCCCTGCGTCGCTCGACGTGAAGCAGGACATCCTCACACCAAAGAGGAATCCCACAGATAAAACCCTTGGCAACCCGGAGAGACCGGCAAAGAAAGCCTTGAGCCATGCCAGTTCCGGTTCTATGGGGGTCTTGGTTTCCCGATGCGAATTTGCAGGAGAACAAAAAAAGGATACAGGAAAATACCTGAATCCTTTCGAACTGTTGGTGCCTGAGGACGGACTCGAACCGTCACGGGGACATGCCCCAAGGGATTTTAAGTCCCTTGTGTCTACCCATTCCACCACTCAGGCGGCAGGTGCCCAACGGCTGCGACGAGCAGCTCGCACGTATCGGCAAGTGCGACAATCTCGGCTCATGTTTCCCTCGGCTTTGGCCAAGATGAACCCAAAAACCGACACCCCCAGACTAACAGGTCTGTCGCCATATTTCCAGCGCGGACCGCGTGTATGCCGGGCCATCTTATGCCGAACGCAGCGGGAATTGACCCCACCTGCCTATGGTTCATCAACTCGGCGCTGCGTGCACCATGCGGTGATGAGGCAGAATTCCGGTCGATGGATACTGAAGCGCATTGAGAATGGAGATTATTCTCAATGCGCTTCAATGTCCCGCGTATTCGCAGGCGAGGGCGGTTCATAACACGGTCTTGATCGACCGCCGGCCAACACATACACCACCGGCCGATCCGACGGATTGGAGACGGTAAATGAATCCTCTTCCTCCACGTGAACCGCGTGACCTTGCGCCAAAGTGATGTCCCCTCCGGGTGTGCACATCAGGAGAGGCCCGTCCACCGCGCAGAGAATTTCTTCGTACCCCTTGCCTGCTTTGATCGGTCGGTCGGTTTCAGCCGCATCGAGAACCCCGTAGATCAAGTAGCACGCGTCGCTGTGCAGATCCTTCATGCCCAGCACGTATTCTCCACCCTGCGACAGAGCCAAACCGCGCACATCAAAAGACTTCACTCTGATGACTCCGACCTGGGTAACCAAGAGGCAAAACGGAACGCGTCGGGTTCTCCGCTGATGCCTTCATGAAAAGAACCATCAGGCCCGACGGTTCCGGTGCATAGTCCCAGGTTAATTCCAATGGTAATCTTGCCGGTAAACACGACGAGAAAGTAGGGGTAGGTGTGGTCTGCGGCCGCGCCGAACACGTCGACTTGGCGCATGTACAGGTCGTCCAAGTCCAGATCTCCGAAAAGATCCTCCGCATTCGTCCAGCAAAGATCCTCAATTGACGCCATTAATGGTTTTCTCCTTTGGAATTGGGCGGCCTTGAGACGCGCCATGATGGGAAGCCTGCCGCGAGATCTGAAGCCGGTCACCGCCTGTGCGCGAGTCACCGACCGCCACAATCACGACCCCGATTGCATGGCTTCTAGAACTGTGGGTCCGGTCTGTCAAGGAATTTGTTCAGTCGCGTGGGATCTGATGTTGCACGGATTTCTCGAGGACCTTTTTCCCCTTGACTTGTGAGACATCGTACAACAGAATGGATGCAATAGTTAAGCCAGTTATGCGCGGCTCCTTCCGAGGCCAACGCAGGCTAAGGTTCTGGGCCGTTCCGGAAGCCCTGTGCGACTGGCGGGGTAACGTTATCGACCGGCAAATCTTCTGAATCAAAGCTTTTATTTGGAAGACCCCATGGTTGAGTCCGCGGCAGAGGCTCTTCACCGTCCTGTTCGGACGCGGAGCTCGCGACCCGGCGAGGAACGGTGCAAAATCCCGACACATTGCATCAGAGCGGCACAAGGTCAGGCGCCATGCGAACCGCGTTCCGGGCACCGTGGTCCGGAAATTACGCAGCGTCGCTTGATGCGCGCGGTTGAAAAGACTACCGTCCCCGCGCATGACAAGCCGTTCCGCTGCACGCACCGCGTAAGTCCGGCCCTTCGCGGCGAATTCCGGGATCCTTGCCACCGAGTACGCACTGCATACGCGTTGCCCACAGGAACTGCCACGATGAACGAACGGTCGCGAACCGAGTTTACGGCTTGCGGGCGTTTAGAACGCATCAATTACTTCTAGGGGTGACTCTGAGGAGAGGCATCGTGAGTAACACGAAAATCGGCGCTGTAATGACCATAGGCGGAGGGATCGGCGGAGTCCAGGCTTCTTTGGACTTGGCCGAAGCCGGGTTCCGCGTATACCTGGTGGAAGAAAAGCCCTGTATCGGCGGAGTCATGGCCCAACTGGACAAGACCTTCCCCACCAATGACTGTTCCGCGTGTATTTTCTCGCCCAAGTTGCAGACCCTTGCACAAAACCCCAACATAAAGATCCTGGCATATAGTCAGGTACAGGCAATTGAAGGGGAAGCGGGCAATTTCCGCGTGAAGGTGCTCCAGAAAGCGCGATACGTCGATCCGGCAAAGTGCACGTCCTGCGGCACGTGTGCGCAAAAATGCCCGACCAAAGTGCCCAATGAATACAACTTCGGGCACGACAAACGCAAGGCCATCTTCAAGGACTACGCGCAGGGCATTCCGTCTGTGTACACTATCGATACGGACCATTGTCGTGTGTTTCAGGGAAAGAAATGCGGCGTGTGCAAAAAAGTGTGTCCTGCCGATGCGGTCGATTACGAGCAAAAGGACGTAATTACCGATCTTGAGGTGGGTGCGGTGATCCTGTCTCCCGGGTACGAGCCGTACCAGGTGGCCAAGATTTCCGAGTATGGGTATGGTCGAGCGCCGAATGTGGTGACCAACCTGGAAATGGAACGAATCCTCAGCGCATCCGGACCCTTCGAGGGCGTGATCCAGAGACCGTCCGACGGCGCTCACCCGCACAAAGTCGCATGGATACAGTGCGTGGGATCAAGAGATTCTCGGAAGGGCATGCCTCATTGCAGCTCTGTATGTTGCATGGCTTCGATCAAAGAGGCGGTCATCGCGCGGGAACACGACTCTTCCATTGAGCCAACCATCTTTTTTATGGATATCAGGGCGTACGGAAAAGACTTTGACAAGTATTACGAGCGGGCCAAGAAGGAAGGTGGCGTGCGCTTTATCCGATCCATGGTCAGCCGCGTGGTGGAAGATCCAATTACCCACGATTTGGGAATCACCTATGTGGATGAGAACAACCGCCTCGTGACAGAAACCTTCAGCATGGTCGTGCTCGCGGCGGGAATCAAACCATCTGACTCCAGTATCGAGGCTGCCGGCATTTTGGGCGTGGACCTGGACGAAAACAAGTTCTGCCTCACCGGTTCCTTTGACCCGGTGCAGACCTCCAGGCCGGGAATCTTTGTCGCGGGTGCGTTTCAGGCACCGAAGGACATTCCCCAAACCGTCATGGAGGCCTCGGCCGCGGCCGGTGTTGCCGTGCGCACCCTGGCTGATCAGCGCAATACCCTGACCGTAAAGAAAGAGCTTCCTCCGGAAAAGGACGTCGCGGCAGAAGATCCCAGAATCGGAGTCTTTGTATGCAGGTGCGGCATCAATATTGCCTCCACGGTGAGCGTTCCTGATGTGGTCGAACGAGTCAAGGATCTGCCCGGGGTCGCGTACGCGGGCGAAAATCTCTTCACCTGCTCTCAGGATGCACAGGTCAACATAAAGAGGATCATTGAGGACAATAATCTCAATCGCCTTATTGTCGCGTCATGCACGCCCCGCACCCATCTCCCGCTGTTCCAGGAAACCGCGCGGGAAGCAGGGCTGAACAAGTACCTCGTGGAAATGGCCAATATTCGCGAGCACTGCTCATGGGTGCACATGCAGGAGAAGGAAAAGGCCACCGAAAAGGCAGTGGATCTCATACGCATGGCCGTGGCCCGCACGCGCAGACTGGAGAGCGTACAGGACCAGCAGCTTCCCATGGTGCAAACAGCTTTGGTGATAGGCGGCGGGGTCGCGGGTATGTGCTCCGCGCTCAACTTGGCCGATCAGGGATTTCCCGTGGATCTGCTGGAAGCGACCGACAAGCTCGGCGGCAATGCGCTTCGACTCGCGCATACGATCAGAAACGAGCAAGTGCAGCCGTTCCTTGGAGAGCTGATCAAGAAAGTGACCGACAACGATAACGTGAAGGTCCATTTTAACGCAAAAATCGAAGACGTACACGGATACATCGGCAACTTCAAGACTCGCATATCCTGCAACGGTGGCGAGCCTGTGGAGATTCCCCACGGCGTGGCCGTCATCGCCACAGGCGCTCGTGAGTGGAAGCCGGACCTGTACGGGTACGGCACTGACCCCCGCATCCGCACGCATCTTGAGATGAGCGAAGCCATGAGTGCCGGCGATCCTGCGGTGATGCAAGCAGGCACCACGGTGTTCATCCAATGCGTAGGTTCCCGGTGCGAGGAGCGCCCCTGGTGCAGCAAGGTCTGTTGCAATCATACCGTGCAGGATGCAATCGCGTTGAAGGAGGCGAATCCTCAGGCGAACGTGCATGTGCTGTATCGGGATGTGCGGACCTTCGGTCTCAACGAGCCCTATTACGAAAAAGCCCGCAAGCTGGGAGTGATATTCGCCCGGTACGAACCGGAAAATCCCCCTGTAGTGGAAGCGGGCAGCAAGATAGTGGTCAAGGCCAAGGATCTCACTCTTGACGGAAACATGGTCGTGGAAGCTGACAGCCTCGTGCTTGCCGCCGCGATCGTTCCGGAGGATTACAACAAGGAACTGGCGAAACTGTTCAAGGTTTCCACCAACGAGGACGGCTATTTCCTGGAAGCCCACATGAAATTGAGACCCGTCGATTTCGCCACTGACGGTGTGTTCCTTGCAGGACTGGCCCATTATCCGAAACCGCTGGATGAAACCATCGCACAGGCTGAGGCTGCGGGCTCCCATGCCGCGCAGATTCTCGCACGAGGATACGTGGAAGCGCCGGGCATGGTCTCGGTGGTCGACCAATTCCTGTGCCGAGCATGCGGCCGCTGTGTGGATATTTGCCCGTTTGACGTGCCTGAGCTCAAAGAAGTGGCGCCGGGCGTCATAAAGTCCGAGATCAATCCGGCTTTGTGCAAAGGCTGCGGAGCCTGCACCGTGGTATGTCCTACAGGCGCTGCAGCGGTTCGCCACTTCAAAGACGACCAGATTGGAGTTATGATCGACGCGGCTCTGGCCTGAGCGCACCAGCGGACAGGACAGACCGGTCAAGGACGTGAGCAGAGAACCTGACCTCACCGGGAGTAAACATGACAGAGGAATTCAATCCCAAAATCATAGCTTTTGCGTGTAACTGGTGTTCGTACGCGGGTGCGGACCTGGCGGGTGTGAGTCGCCTCCAGTATCCTCCAAGCATCCGGCTGATTCGACTGATGTGTTCGGGCATGCTGTCCCCATCTTACATACTGAAAGCCTTTGAAAAAGGTGCTGACGGCGTCCTGGTCACCGGTTGACACATCGGAGAATGCCATTACCTGGAAGGTAATGAAAAAGCGCAAAATGTGATCGAGAAAACCCGGAAGCTGATGAAGCTACTCGGCATCGAAGACGATCGCCTCCGGAGACAATGGGTTTCTGCGTCCGAGGGTGCGAGATTTGCCGAAACAATCCGGGATTTTACCGAAACAGTCCGCAAGCTGGGAAGGAACCCCCTGGTCAAGAGGGAGACCGCAGCATGAATTTACCGGAAATCGTCGAGCGTACGCATGCGTACTACTGTCTGGACTGCGGAATCTGTACGGGAAGCTGCCCTGTTTCCCGAGTGACGACCGACTTCTCCCCGCGGCTCATGGTGGAAAAGGTCCTCATGGACCAGGAGGAAAACCCTCTCGAAGACGTCAACATCTGGTCCTGTCTGTCCTGCGGTCAATGCTCCACGCGGTGCCCATCGGAAATAGACTATCCCGAGTTCGTCCGCATGGTTCGCGAAGAAGCAGTGCGCCAGGGCAAAGGCGGAACCCCTGCACACCGAGGGCTATTTCAGGCGATCATGAGGCTGCAAACCCTCGATGTGAAACAGAACAAGACCGCATGGGCCAGAGAAGCGGGCCGCGTCGCAGAGACCGGAGACACCTACTACTTTGTGGGATGCGCTCCGTTCTTTGACGTGGAGTTTCACGACGACTGGGCCCTGGATGCGATGGATAGCCCCAGGGGGGTCCTCAAGCTGCTCAATGCGGCGGGCATCGAGCCTGTGGTGCATGATGACGAGCGTTGTTGCGGCCACGACCTCCTGTGGAACGGGGAAAAAGAGGCGTTTGCCAACCTGGCCAAACGAAACGTGGACCTGATCAGGAGCCTCGGGTGCAAGCGAGTGGTCTTCCAGTGCCCGGAAGGGTACCAGACCTTCAAGAAGTACTATCCTGAGGTCGTGGGTGATCTGAATCTGGAAATCGTTCACTTTTACGAGCTATTGGCTGATGAAGTGAAGGCCGGGAAAGTAAGCTTTGAGCCCCTGGACAGCGTGGTGACGTATCACGATCCTTGCCGGCTCGCACGCCAGGCCGGGATTATGGATGCTCCCAGGGAGTTGATCCAGAGCATCCCCGGCATCACGTTGAAAGAGATGGAACATAACCGCCTGAGCGCCCTGTGCTGCGGCACAAGCGCCTGGATGAACTGCTCGAGCTGCTCCAAGGAAATCCAGAAAAACCGCCTCAACGAGGCGCTGGCCATCGGAGCGGAAACCCTTGTGACCGCGTGTCCGAAGTGTCGTGTGCATCTGAGCTGCGCGCTGCGGGACACGGAGATGAATGTCAAGATCCGTGACTTGAACGATCTTCTGGCACAGAGCCTCAAGGCGTGAGCGGAAGAGGGTGCACGACCCTTTGCACGTTGAAGTCCGGTGAATGAAACAAGGACGGTAAAAGTATGGCTTCAAAAGAAGTGCTCATCATCGGTGGTGGGATAGCGGGCATGCAGGCCGCGCTGGATTTGGGCGACATGGGAATCCAGGTCCATCTGGTGGAGAAAAACCCCAGTATCGGCGGCAAGATGGCCCAGTTGGACAAGACGTTTCCCACCAACGACTGTACGATATGAATTCTCTCACCCAAGCTTTTGGATGTCGGTCGACATCCAAAGATCAATGTGTTGGCATACAGCAAGGTGACGGAATTCTCAGGTCAGGTGGGTGAATTTAAGGTCAAGGTGCTCCGTAAGGCTCGGTACGTGGATCAGTCCAGGTGCACGGCTTGCGGCACGTGCGCGGAGAAATGCCCTACGCGGGTTCCCAATGAGTTCAACTTCGGGTTTGACGAGCGTAAGGCGATTTACAAGGATTACGCGCAAGGCATACCCTCGGTGTTCACGATTGACCCCGACCATTGCAGGGTCATAAAAGGCCAGAAATGTGGCGTGTGCGCCAAGGTCTGCCAGGCCAAGGCGGTGGACTACGAACAGAAAGACTCGTACGTAGATCTGGAAGTGGCCGCGGTGATCGTATCCACCGGATACGAGCTTTTTGACGCGACCCAGATCCCCGAGTACGGGTATGGTCGGCTGCCCAACGTGATCTCGTCGCTGGAAATGGAGCGGCTTCTGAGCGCGGGCGGGCCAACCAAAGGCCATCTGATGCGGCCTTCCGCAATCCGAGCAGAGGGCCGGATCAAAGAGGTAGCCAAACTGATCAAGAAAGCGGAAAAAAGCGAGGATTCCACCCAGTTGGCCGCGCTGCAAAAAGAGCACACGTGGCTCGAAGAGCATGTCCACAAGTGCCACACGGCCAAGCGCCTGGGGTTCATCCAGTGTGTGGGATCCAGGGATTTTCGTTTCCACAAGTATTGTTCGAGTTACTGTTGCATGCACGCCATCAAAGAGGCCATAATCGCCAAAGAGCACGAACCCGCCACCGAGTCGCATGTGTTCTACATGGACTTGCGCACGGTCGGGAAAGGCTTTGAGGAGTACAAGGTAAGGGGAGCCAAGGTCTCGGGGTTGCAGTATGTCCGCGGCAGAGTTGCGGAGATACTCCAGGATGATGATTTGAATCCTGTCGTGTATTACGAGGACACGGAACAGCGTAGGGTTACCAGCATGACCCTGGACATGGTCATTCTGGCCAATGCGTGTTCGGCTCCTAAGGCTGCGCCGGAGTTCGCCAAGCTGCTCGGCGTGGAACTCGACGAGAACAACTTTGTCAAGACGCATCCCAATAGGCCGTTGGACACCAGTGTACCCGGGATTTTCACCTGTGGCTGTGCGCAGGGACCTCTGGACATTCCCGAGTCAGTGGCTCAGGCCAGCAGTGCGGCAGCAAGGGCGGCTGAAACCGTCATGACCGGCGGTCAAGCCCTCGCGGTGTGATACGAATGCGCATTGGTACAAGGGGAATTTTGGCACGCACCCGCGTGAGACTATACGGAGACACACTTTGAAAGACCAGGCACAGTCGGATGTTCGCATAGGAGTTTTCGTCTGCGATTGCGGTTCCAACATCGCGGGCTACCTCAAGATGAAGGAACTGGTCGAATTTGCGAAGACCTTGCCACATGTGGCTTTCGTACAGGAAAACCTTTACACCTGCTCTGAAGGCGGCATTAACGAAATAAAAGAAGCGATTCCCCGGGAAAACCTGAATCGCGTGGTGGTTGCCTCATGCACCCCGCGCACGCACGAGCCCCTTTTTCAGAGCGCGTGCGAGGAAGCGGGCCTGAATCCCTATCTCTTTGAAATGGCCAATATTCGGGACCAGTGCTCGTGGGTCCACATGAGAGAGAGCGAGAAAGGGACTGAACGCGCCAAGGGCCAGATCTCCATGGCAGTGGCCAAAGCCGCGAGGCTGAGACCTCTGAACCGCATCGAGTTGAGCCTGTTTCACCGGGCCGTGGTGATCGGCGGCGGCGTGGCAGGCATGTCCGCGGCCATGGCTCTGGGTAACATGGGATATGAAGTGGATCTGATCGAAAAGCAGGACCGGCTCGGTGGCCTGCTCAACGATCTCAACCTCGTCTTGCCGGCCAATGAGCCACCGTCGGTTCTCGTAAACGACCTGATCGGAAGGCTCGAGAACAATCCCAATGTGAAGCTGCATACCAATGCACAGATGACCAAGATCGAGGGATACGTCGGCAATTTCCAGGTGAGCATCAAAGACAACAGCGAGGAGAGCAAGGTCAAGGCGGGAGTCATCGTCGTCGCGATCGGCGGTCGGGTGTTCAAGCCCGAGGGCCTGTACGGATACGACGGGGAAAAGGTCATCACCCACCTGGAACTGGAAGCCATGCTCAAGCAGGGCCTGCCTCAGGCAAAGAACGTGGTGATGATACAGTGTGTGGGCTCTCGATGCGACGAGCGCACGTACTGCTCGCGGATCTGCTGTATGACTGCGGTGAAGAACGCGATGCTTCTCAAAGAGAAGGATCGTTCTACCATGGTGACCATTCTGTACCGCGATATGCAAATGTACGGAGTGGAAAACGAGGACATGTTCCGCAAGTCCAAGGAAATGGGGGTACGTTATGTGACGTCCAGATCCCCTCCGACCTCCTACCGTGAGCGACGGTCGTGTTTCCGTGTATCATCAGCGTATGGGAAAAGACATCACCATGCCGGCAGACCTGGTGGTCCTGTCCACTCCGCTGATTGCACAGGAGGACGCGGGGCAGATCTCCACCATGCTCAAGGTTCCGTTGAACGACAACGGCTTTTTCCTGGAAGGTCACGTAAAGCTCAAACCGCTTGATTTCGCCACGGATGGCATCTATCTCTGCGGCAATGCGCGCTTTCCGGCAACCATCCGGGAAGCGGTGTCCCAGGGCCTGGGCGCGGCATCCAGGGCCGCGGGAGTGCTCTCAAAGGACGCGCTTTACACCAGCGGCATCGTGGCTGACATCAGCCCGGAAACCTGTGTGGGTTGCCTGGGCTGCATCGACGTCTGCCCGTACGGCGCGATCAACTATATGGCAGATCGTGAGATCTGCCAGGTGAACAAGGTCCTCTGCAAGGGCTGCGGAGGCTGTGCAGCCACCTGCCCGTCCGGTAGCGCCAGGTTGGACGGCTTCTCCAGCGATCAGATTTACGCCCAGATCGAAAGAGCGCTCGCAGGATAACCGAGCGTGATGGCCGGTCTGGGAGCGAGGTACAAGAACATTTTCCTGTGTGACGGGGAGTGACAATGTCCACAGAACAATTTGAACCGACTATAATCGGCTTTCTCTGCAACTGGTGCGCGTACGCAGGCGCTGACCTTGCTGGTGTCAGTCGCTTGCAGTACCCGCCGAATCTTCGTACCATTCGAACCTTGTGTTCCGCAACCGTCGGTCCTCACCAGATTCTGAAGGCATTTCAGAAAGGAGCGGACGGCGTCTTTGTAGGCGGGTGACACATCGGAGACTGCCATTACCTGTATGGTAATTACATGACGGTAAAAAGGATTGCTTTTCTCAAGAAAATCCTGGAATTCTCCGGTATCGATCCCGAACGGCTGAACCTCAAGTGGGTGTCATCCGCTGAGGGTCCTCGCTTCGCAAAGGTGGTCACGGAATTCGTGGAAAAGATTCGTGGTCTTGGACCTTCTCCCTTGCGCAAGACCCCCCCGGTGGCAAAGGCAGGGTAGCCGCGGATAACTGGCTGCGCGTCCCGTGTGACGAGGAGCGCACAGTCGAAACCTCAGTTGACCGGAATACGACATGATCGAACAAGTAAGAGAATATGTGCGAACATTGCTGAACGAGGGGAAGATCGGCGCGTTCATAGGTCTGCAGGATCAAGACGGCAACATCGTCCCCCACGTATACGAAACAAGCGAGGATCTGGACCACGGCTTCACTGTGGGTGACGTCGACAGCCCTGGGGACTCCCGTTATCCTCTTGCGAAGGTAGCGTTGACCGTGGTGCAGGCATACCCGGACATGACGCTCGGCGTGCTGGTGCGCGGGTGCGACGAACGGGCTCTCAACGAGCTTGCACGCTGGAATCAGATTGTGGCTCCTGAGAAGATCGTCAAGGTCGGGATAGCGTGCCCTGCTGAACTGGCAAAGACCCACGAATGCCGGAAGCCTTTTCCGGACGAGTTTGTGGCCGGGGAGAAGGCCGAACCTGTCACCAATGAGAGGGTCGCGGAAGTCATGGCAATGGATTTACTTTCGCGCCTGTCCTATTGGTCTGAGGAGTTCGACCGGTGCATCAAGTGCTATGGCTGCAGAAATGTGTGCCCGGTGTGCTTCTGTAACGTGTGCACCCTGGAAGAAGACAGCCTGATACGGACAGGCGATCTTCCACCTGAGAATCCGATGTTTCATCTCACGCGCGCCATTCATATGGCCGGCCGATGCATCGACTGCAACCTGTGCACCGAGGTGTGCCCCGCGGATATACCTTTGCGCACGCTGTACAAACGAGTAGCGGAAATCGTCAAGGACGAGTTCGGGTACCTCACGGGAGAAGTAGGTGGAGGAAAGTCTCCGCTGAACATCCTTGGTTCCGACCCGGGCCATACCGCGGCAAACGACTAAATAGGGGGCTGACGGAGATGGCCGATCAGGAATCTACCAAAGAAATCCAGGCCGATCCCAAGCAGGTCAAGCGAGCGGTGCTGGTTTTCTATGAGAATCAAATCCTCATCGAATGCCCGTTCTGTGGCAAGACCCTGATCCGGACCAACTACGAGCGCATACAAAAACTCCTACACATCGAAGGGGCCACAAGGGCGAAACAGTGTGAGAAGTGCGGCAAACTGGCCGCACTCACGCTCAATTCGCAGGCCAAGAAGATCATTTTAGATAAGATTGGCAAAGAGAAGGCGTCCAGCCCGGCTCACGAGAACTGAACGCTTTCTTCGCTCCCGTGCGTCAATGCGGGAAACTACGCGAAGACGTAATCCCTGCCTACCCACACTGATGGCCTTGCTTTGTTCGCGATGACCTTACACGCGTGAAGGCTGGCCCGTGAATCGACAACCGCGCAGGTCAGGTTAAACCCACAATCGTATCAGAGGGAAATACCATGCTGAAGCCGGAAACTACGATTCTTGTACTCGTGGATGTTCAGGAAAAGTTGTCCAGAGCCATGTACCAGAAAGACGCGCTCGTGGATAATACCGTCAAGATGGTACAGGGAGCGAAAATCCTCGAGCTTCCCATAGTGTGGACCGAGCAGAATCCCAAGGGACTGGGACAGACCGTGCCTGAGGTCCGGGAGTTCCTCGCGGGTTCCGAGCCAGTGACCAAGTTGAGCTTTAGTTGCTGTGGAGAACCGCGTTTCACGGAAGAGATCCGCAGGTTGGACCGCTCCCAGATTGTGGTCGCAGGCATCGAGAGTCATGTATGCGTATACCAGACTGTGTCGGATCTCGTGAAACTCGGTTACGAGGTGCAGGTGCTCACCGATTGCGTGTCTTCCCGAACCCCTGCCAACCGAGCATTGGGCCTGGAACGGTGCAAAGAGTCCGGCGCATCCATGACCAGCGTGGAAACGGCACTTTTTGAAATGCTCGGCGCAGCGGAAGGTGACCGATTCAAGCAAATGCTGAAAGTGGTCAAGTAGCGAAGCGCGAGAAGGGTGAAGCTCACCGCGGGGCCTGCCGAGTCTGACCACGGAGCCGTACAGATTCCTCGCCAGGAAACGAGGCTACTTGTCCGACCGAACGTCCGTACCGGTTCTTAATATTGGCCGAGAAGGTGTTCGGCCAACGTATTCATGATCTCGTGAAAAATTACTCGGTAACCACCAGGCCAGGTATGACGGATAGGAGGCGGGGGCACGTACCCGGAGAAGAGTTGCGGGTGTCCTGCTGGCTGCGCAGGAGCGCGTGTAGCCATCTGGGACGTAGGTGGTGGTGAGGGAAAATCATTCGCGGCATAGGAAGCCACCACTGACACTGACGTCACGAGCAATATCGTACAGACAATCAAGGCCACGAGTTTCATTTCACACCTCACCGGAGAATAGTACCCTGGGCAATCGGAAAAATCAACCTCAAAAGTGCTTCACACAGTGGTTTTCCCGATGATCAGGGCATAGTCACGAGGATTTTCAGATCTCCGCGGCCCGCGGGATGCTGAAAAATCTCTTCGATCCGGTCAAAAGGAACAGTCTCGGATATCAGGGGGGTCGGATCGATCAGCCCCAGGCCCATAAGCCTCAAAGCCGGAGCGAACTGCCCGCAACGAGAACCGATTACATTGATTTCATTGATGACCAGGGGCGCAGGATTAAAGTCGAAGCTCCCGTGATAGGTGCTTTTGAGGACGAGGGTTCCTCTGGGTTTGAGACAATTCATTGCGAGTTCCCAGCCCGTCCGGTTGCCCGAAGCTTCCACTACCACGTCATAGGGACGACCGTCAGCGGGTAGGTTCTCAAGCAAGACCGCGGTTCCCCCCATACGTGCAAAGATGGCCATCTTTTCCGGATGCTTTCCTACGAGGTGCAGATCGCAGCCAGTCAAGCGCAACGCCATGCACACCAATAAGCCGAGTTTGCCGTCGCCAATCACCAGCACCCGATCTGCCGGCTGGATCTTCACTTGTTCCAAGATTTCCAACGCGGCAGCCACGGGCTCGGTAAAGACGGCCTTGTCGTCGGGCAAGCTCTCAGGAACGGGAACCAGGTTCGCGACAGGGAGCGACAGGTATTCGGCAAACGCGCCATCCCGGTTCAGTATGCCGAGCACGCTCCGATGCGGGCAATGCCTTTCCATTCCTTCTCTGCACCAGGAGCAGTCTCCGCATCCTGCATTAATTTCCCCGCACACGCGCAATCCTACCTGTGCAGGATCAGGAGACTGTGCCACCGTGCCGACGAATTCGTGACCCAGCACCCCGCGAAATCCCATGTACCCTTTGGTTATCTCTGTATCTGTCTTACAAATTCCCGCCATTCGCACCTTGACGAGGGCTTCTCCAGACCGGGGCATTGGCTTGGGAATGCGCTTCAGCGTCAGGGTCTTGTCAAACACCAGCGCCTTCATACTCGGTTCAGTGGTCAAAGCTCCTCTCCTATGATCTGGACGATGAGGGTTCTTTTTCGTGGCTTGTTATCGAAGTCCAGTGCCACCACCTGCTGCCACGTGCCCAGGCACAGTGTGCCGTCCATTACGGGTATGGTCAAGGACGGTTTCATCAACGCGGCCCTTACGTGGGAAAACCCATTCCCATCCCCCCACCGGAGATTGTGGGCATACGTGCCATTCATGGGGGCCAGCCTTTCGAGCGCTTTCTTGAGGTCACTTACGGCTCCGGACTCAAACTCGATAGTGGTCACTGCTGCGGTAGAACCGGCTATCATCAGAGTCAAGAGGCCGTTTTTGACTCCTGAATCGTCGAGGCAACGTGCGAGATCGCCGGTGACATCGACACAATCCGAGAACCCGTGAGTCTGAATCGAGATGGACGTATTATGTATGATCATGTGAAACATCCTTCGCGTGACGAGGGAACTGCATTCGGAACCGCTCTTCGTGACGAGATACCCTCAAGGAATTACGCGGGAGGGACTTGGGAGGGACAGATGCTCGCTTCCTCCCATGAAGAGGAGCTCAAGCCGCCTCAAGTCCCGGGGAACGGATGGGCCGGATTCTATCACTTTCTCAGGGGTCTTGTCTTGCCCTGTTTCTCGGCTGTATGATAGAGCCTTGTTTCAGGGTGACCGCTCGTCATACCCACGGCCGGAGATTCGGGTTTTCACGAAGGATGAAGGCCGTATCTCCCTCGTGCCTTGCGGTGCCCTCACTCTTGAGTGCAGCCCATGCCGCGTACACAAGTGGGCCTCGGTGTGGGGAAATCGCTTGGGAGTGGTGAGAACGGGGAGCCCGGGGAGATATCTCTTTGCAAGCTTGCCCCCCTGGAAATGCATTTTCATGAAAAAAGAGGTGAACCAGTGATCATCGTGACCGGCGGAGCCGGATTCATCGGCAGCAATATCGTCAAGGCGCTCAATGAGGCAGGAGAGGACGATATCCTCATCGTGGACAGGCTTGGGCAGACGGACAAATGGAAGAATCTCAGGGACCTCAGATTTCTGGATTACGAGCACAAAGATGCCTTTCTCCAGAAGCTCGAGCATGGAACGTTCGACCACGGCGTGCGCGCGATCATTCATATGGGAGCGTGCAGCTCTACCACGGAATTGGACGCGGACTATCTCATGGCCAACAACTATGAGTATTCCCGCCGGCTTGCCGCGAGGATCGGGAAGAACGACTCGGTCCGGTTCATTTATGCGTCGAGCGCGGCCACGTACGGCGACGGTTCCCAGGGCTATTCGGACGATCACTCAGCCGTGCCTCCTCTTTTGCCACTGAACATGTACGGCTATTCCAAGCAGATGTTCGACCTGTGGGCTTTGAAGACCGGCTTCATCAACCGTGCAGTCGGTATCAAGTACTTCAACGTGTTCGGACCCAACGAGTATCACAAGGCGGATATGCGCAGCGTGGCAATTCGCGCGTACTACCAGGTGAAAAGAACGGGCAAGGTCAAGCTCTTCAAATCCTACAGGCCGGACTTCAAGGACGGAGAACAGAGCCGCGACTTCATCTACGTGAAGGATGCGGTCAACATCACGCGGTTCTTTCTGGAAAGACCGCAGATCAACGGCATCTTCAATGCAGGAACATCCTTGCCTCGTAATTTTAATGACCTGGCTGCCTCGGTGTTTCGTGCGTTGGGCAAAGAACCGAATATCGAATACATTGGCATGCCAGAAGGACTTGAAAAGCGCTATCAGTATTACACCGCCGCGTCGCCGCACAAATTGAACGCAGCGGGATTCGATAGCCAATTTTTTTCGCTGGAAGAAGCGGTGCAAGACTACGTGGTCAATTACTTGGAAAGAGACCCCCGTGGCGAAGAAGAACCCGGATGACGCGCCAAGCCCTTGCTTGCGGAGAGCGCTTCAGTAAAAACCTGGTGAGTGTAATCAGTTACCAATTCGTGCATCGCTGACAAGGGCGAGCGCCCTTCTTACCGTGTCGCTACGCAGCGCGGAGGAGCCCGATTACATGAGAGGAACCAAGACATGGCCGGTTGCGAGCCAATAATTTCGTCCCTGGAGCATCTTTTGCCGGAATCTCAAGCTCGCCTGACCTTGACTTCAGGGAGCGCGGGAACGCCACCGGATTCCGTCACATCGACGCGAGGTCCGCGGGAATTGTCCCAGACGGCTCCTTTTTTCGGGTCCCGCGTGATCACATGGATTGTCGCGGTCATGGTCTCGCTTCTGATGAACTTCCCTGGTCCGGGATGCGCGGAAGTTCCGACCGCCCCGTCTCCGCAGGAGGTAACGCCGGCAGCCACGGTCAAAGGGGATGTCAACAAATCGAACGGCCAGCAGCCTGCTGCGGTCAAGATTCCCATCGAGGGGCAAGGACCCGAAGTGGGGACCGCGACCAACAAGCAGGGCACCCCATCCAAGACTCGCACGCAACCCGATGAGCGGCTTTCACCCGTCGCGACGGAACCGATTGACAAGGCAGGAAAGAAGGTGGGCCGCAAACTCGACGAGATGGCGGTAAAATCTTCGCGCCTGCTGGGACATTGGGTGAATTCGAAAGCCTTCAACGGAATCACGTGGTTGAAGCTCTTTGTTTCCGTGCTCATGCTCCTCGTGGTGCTCCTCGTTGAACGCACCCTCAATCGCTTGATTCGGCGACGGCTCCAAAGGATAAACATCGAGGAACGCCGGCCGGCTTGGTTTGAAGTGGTACTGGAAGCCGTATGCAAGCCGCTGTGTCTGTTTATTTGGGTATACGGAACATATGCCGCGCTCGCTCCGCTGTTCGCCAACTTCGAGACCCCCTTTGGCCCGAATATCTTGAAGGAATATGCTCAGAGGGCGGCTGACACGGGTGGACTCGTCGCGGTCATTTGGTTTGTCTTTCGGGTCGTACGGCTTGTGGACATGCAGCTCGACGCGCGGGCTAAATCCCCGGAAAGCAGAATAGACGATCTCCAGGTTTCTCTCATTGGAAAGACCCTTCGCTGGGTGATCGTCATCGTGGGCGGTATCGTGGTCGTCCAGTATGTGACCGGGATTCAGGCTGCGCCAGTGCTCGCGTCCTTGGGCATAGGAGGATTGGCGGTGGCGCTCGCTGCCAAAGAATCCATCGCGAATCTGTTCGGCACGGTAACCATTGCGTTTGACCGGCCATTCAAAGTGGGTGACAGGATTGTCATAGACAAACACGATGGATTTATAGAGTCCGTGGGATACAGGAGCACAAAACTGCGCTTGTGGAGCGGCAATCTCGTGAACATTCCCAACGAGAAGATCATCAGTTCCAGCGTGGAGAACTTCGCAAGGCGGCCCTACATCTTGTGGAGAACCGATCTCACGATCACCTATGACACACCTCCGGAAAAGGTTGACCGGGCAGTGGAGATAGTCAAAGAGATATTGGGCAATGACGAACAGACCAGCAAGGAACTTCCTCCTTGGGTTTTTTTCGATGCGTTCAATGAGTGCAGCCTCAACATTCGGGTGACCGCATGGTTTGAGCCTGAAGACCAGGAGCCCACTCAGTACGCGTATTACGCATGGCGAGAACGAAGTTGTCGCGAGATTCTGAGGAGATTCAATGAAGAAGAGATAGAGTTTGCCTTTCCCACCAGGACCACGTATCTCGCAAACGATGATAAGCGTCAGCTCAAGATTCACCAACTCATGGGAGACGGTCCGCGATCTTCTCCCGATACCTCTGATCAGTGACCGCGCAGGTAATCGTTCAGTGCGACCCTTTGCTGGACGTGGAAGATCGAACCACAAAGCCACAAGACACGGAGAAGTCGACCACCAATCCTTCTCTTTTCTTTGTGTCTTTGTGGTGGTTCATTCCCTCTCACGAGGTCCCCTGAACGCAGATTCGACGGATCAGCGTCGCTCCGAATGAAGAGGATCTCCCGACATCCAAGAAGAATCGCACAGACAAGACCTTTGGCAACCAGGATAATACCGGCACACAGTCGTCATGCCTCATCCAGCGCTTTACGGATCTCCTTCAACAGCTCCTCGGATTTGAAAGGCTTGGCCACAAAGCCCTTGGCACCGATTTCCAAGCATTCGTCGCAGGACGCGTCATTGGAAAGACCGCTCGAAATGAGCACTCGCGTGGAAGGATCGATCCTGAGAAGCTCCCTGAGACAGTCCTTGCCACCCAGGCCCGGCATGATGAGATCGAGAATCACCAGACCAAGGCGCTCTTTCTCGCGGGAAAAAACCTCCAGAGCCTTCATCCCGTTGGCCGCAGTAAGAACCTCGTAACCGTTCTTGAGGAGAATCCTCTCCCCGAGTTCGCGGACCGAGTCCTCATCGTCTGCCAGGAGTATAGCCTCTGTTCCGAGAACTGGCGTCTCACCTGTGGTATCCTTCGCGGAATTCTCAACGGACGAAATCGCGGGAAAATAGACTTCAAACCGAGTGCCTTTGTTCAGGTCACTCCCACACACGATATGCCCGCCGTGCTGTTTCACGATCCCGTACACCATTGCCAGCCCCAAACCCGTTCCCCTTCCCAATTCTTTGGTCGTGTAGAATGGCTCGAAAATGTGTTCGAGAGTTGCCCCGTCCATGCCTTGGCCGGTATCGGATACGCAAAGCAATACATGCGGGCCAGGCTTGGCCTCTGCATAACGACGGCAATATTCCTCGTCCAAGGTGACGTTTTTGGTGACTAATGGCGAGTGTTCCTCCGTCCGGCATGGCATCCCGAGAATTCAAGGCTAAATTCATGAGAACCTGCTCCACCCGGACCGGATCAGCCAGGGTCGCGTCGAGGTCTTCTGCCAGGTCCAATCTCATGTCGATCATTTTAGGGATAGTGCGGGCCAACAGTTTTTCTACGTTCCTGATCTGCTGGTTCAAGTTCAGCGGGACGAGCTTCGGCTTGACCTTCCTGCAGAAGGTAAGAAGGCTCTGTACCAGTTCAGCCCCGCTCCGAGCCGCTTTATGAATCTTTTTCAGGTCATGGTACTCCGCATCCTTTTCCGATTTCTCCTCAAGGATCAACTCGGAGAATCCGAGGATCACCTGAAGGAGGTTGTTGAAATCATGGGCAATACCGCTCGCCAGAGTCCCTATGGCTTCCATTTTTTGGGCTTCACCCAGTTGATCCCTCAACGAGGCTCTCTCCGCCTCTGCTCTTTTGAGCTGGGTAAGGTCCAAGTCCACACAATACATTTCCTTGCCGCCACGTGAGTTCTCCAGCATTACGCGAGTGGCAAATACCGGCACAAGGGAACCATCCTTGCGCATGAGTTCCAATTCGCCGGCCGGTATCCGTTCGCCGTTCGTCAACCAGTTGTTCACCGCAGCAATGACCCCGGAACGCATCGCGGGCGGTATGATCAGGTCTTCAAGCTGTCTGCCGAACGCGTCGCTTCTGGAGTATCCATAGAGCCTCTCACTGGCGGAATTCCAAAAAACCACGGTTTCTGTTTTCGTCGTATCCCTGAACCGGCACGCTGGAAACATCTTCGACAAGCGCGCGAAAGCGGCGTTCACTTTCACGCAACGCGACTTCTGCCTGTTTGCGCTCAGTGATATCACGTGAGATAGAGAGCGCAGCGAGCTCACCACGGCAAGGGAAAAGCCTTACATTACTCTCCACGATGATTCGCCGCGCATCCTTGGTTACGTGCACCCCTTCGAACACTGCTTTCTTGTGGGCGAGTAGTTCTGCTCGCTTGGCAGTGAGTTCCTGGTAACTTTCCGGGTCAACGATATCCGCGGGAGTCATTCTCAAAAGCTCTTCTCGAGTGTAACCCAGCCTTTGCCATGCCTCATCGTTTATCTGGATAAAACGCCCTGGAGTGCCGTCTTCGCTCACGCGGTGCACAAAAACCGCGTCATTGATACTTTCAAAGAGTACTGTATATTCTGCCTCACTCTGGCGGAGCGCTTCTTCAGCCTCCCTTCGGTCCGAGATGTCAGTCATAAAAACAAGAGCTGCAGGCCGCCCTTCCCATTGGATCATCACGCTGTTGATCTCAACCCATTTGATCGCGCCGTTCTTGTGCAAGACTCTGAAACCGTACCGGGTGGGTAGTTCTTCGCCACGAAGTCTCCTCACATGGTTCTGGTACACCATCTCCCTATCGTCCGGGTGAATGAATGCACTGAACGGTTGAGAAAGAACTTCCTGTTCGGAGTATTCGAGCAATCGAGCAGTCTTGGGGTTTGCAAATTTCAGCGCTCCGTCCTGGGCAACAAGAATCGACTCCTCGGCATGATCCACTACGAGACGGTACTTCTCCTCCGAACTGCGCCGGCATTCTTCCGCCTTGTCTCTCTCTTCGATTTCATGACGCAACGCCTCGTTGACACGCGAGAGTTCGATCGTTCGCTCCTTGACACGCGTTTCCAATCCGTCCCGCGATTGCTGAAGAGATGCCAGGAGGGCCTCCTTTTCGAAACGCAACCGCAAGGAGTCTGCTCCAAAGGACCTTAAGTGACGGGCCATGAGCAGCACGACTACTAAGAATACCAGGATCACCAGGCCCGTGACCAGGCCTGTGGCATCACCCTTGTACAAGAAGCGGCCGGACAGAGGTACCAGTTCCACCAGAATGGTCGGAAGGCACGCGGCAGAGGAAGGCCAGTAGAAGGCAGCAGCCCCGCAGCTGATTCCCGCCACGAACAGCGCGAACATGTATTGATGAACTACGGAATTTTCCGGAAACAGGGCAATCGCAGCCAAGCCCCAGAGCGACCCGGCCGCAATGTTCCTCAAAGCGAATTTCCTCTCCCAGGTGAGCGCATCCACCCGGTCGGGTCCGGCTTGGAAATACGATTTCACCAGCACGCGTCTTGACAGATGAACGAGCACATACAGCAACAACCACAGGAGGAGGTATACGCGAGGCGAGAGATTCCAAAGCGAAACAGCCACAATGGTCGCCCCGAACCAGGCACCTGTGAAGCCGGTTGGACCGTGAGTATAGAGTTGGCGGACAAGCTCCGAACGAATCTTGCCAGTTAGTTGACTTGAATTGGAACTTGCCACTTCAGAGTCTCCATTCCGGTCAGCATTCATCCCCACCCTCCCCGGATCGCAGGCATTCTTGTGTGGAACGGAAGTCGGTATGACTTCTGGTCACGTCAGCGTTTTGCGTGCGTCATACTCAATTCTGTGACGGTTCTCGCCCAGCGGCAAATTTTGATCGGGGGCGGTAAGCCCATGCCTGGACCATTGCATCGCAAATGTGGGCCGCAGAGCCTATTGCACAAATCCGATCTGATCGCAACCGTGCTATTCAGAGCCTCGTACGACCATCTCGGGCCAATGGCCCGCCTCTTAAAAGTCTGACATACTCTGCTTTCTTTGGCAACCCGTTCGGCAGGCCGTCGGTGCCAGGCCATCGTCCCATGTTCTCGGGAAAGGATGGCGTGAGGCAATAGCCTCCGCGAGCCTTCTTCACGCCCGCGGCCCATCATATACTGGATGCCAGAAGCTTTGCCCGGGTGAGCCTTCTTTGGCGTCGGGAGGTCCCGATTCTTTGCGAGCTACGCAGAGCCGTACAATCCCCGTGCAAGGGCCCCGTCATGTTTCAAAAGCACGAGCCATTCGGTCAGAACTTTCTGCAACGGTGATCGCCGCGCGGAAAGGTCGAGGCCTGAGAAGTTCACACATTCTTGTGGCAGATCTTTCGCTTCTTACGAGATGAATCGTTTTCAGGGGTTCAGCATCCTATTCACCGCACACATAAATACGGAGGCTGTCCGATGAACGACTATAATAATGAGCAGGAAGAAGAGGTACGCACCCGCGAGTCTCTTACGGGGCTGGGGTTGGATTCCGGTGTGAAGGACTTGGCATCTCTGAGCCGTGACGAGGAATTCTTTGCGTGGGCAACACATCGCCAGAGGAAAATCTCTCCGGTTACCTTTGAGGAAGCTGCTTACCAGCTAGCCATGAGATACTGCGAGACGGAATGCAGAGAATGTAGGGGAAATGACACGTGCTGTTAGACAGCGCACCCTCTCTCTGCCCGGATCGGAAGAATTCGTGGTCCTCCTTGAAAGACATCGTTTTTCACAAAGGGCTTGCGAGGTCCTTTTTCCCCGGCTTAATGCCAACCGCGTGACTATGGAGGCGTTGGCCACGTGCCGGGAAGCCAAGGCGAGTCTCACTCAGACGCACATGGCCCAGGGCGACTCATCCGAGTCTTGAAGCCTTGCTTTGTAACGGCAAGGCCCAAGGCTCGCGTGGCTTTGCTTATTCGACAGGTCCCACAGACCTTGCTCGCAGCAGACCTGGACTTCCGAAATCCGTGGCTTCCCTCACTCACGAACCTCACTGCGCGTATCCCATGATCCTCGGAAGCCAAAGCACCACATTCGGGCAAGTACGTCATGAACAAGAGGACCGCGATCTGAATGGCAATAAAGGGGAGCACCGCTCGGGTTACCCAAAACAGGTCCTTATTGACCATTGCACCGGTAATATAAAGGCTGACCCCCATGGGCGGAGTGCAGTAACCGATGGCCAGGTTGACGGTCATGATCAGGCCGAAATGCATCACATCCACGTGGAATCCCGCGAGCATCGGCAGAAACACCGGGCCGAGGATCAAGGTAGCGGATATGATGTCCATGAACATTCCCACTACCAGGAGCAGCACGTTCATTGCCAACAGAAAAATATACGGCGAATGAATTGTCGACAAAACCGCCTCGGTGATTTTTCCCGGGATACTCTCCAAGGTCAGGAGTCGTCCGAAGCACGTCGCGCCCGACACGATGATCAACAGCGTCGCGGAAGTGACTGCAGACGACACGGTGATCTGCTTCACCTGGCGCCAGTTCATGGAACGGTGTATGACCAGCTCCACGAAAAACGCATAGACACAGGCCACGACTGCCGCTTCATTGGCAGTGAATGCGCCGGAAAAAATGCCGCCGAAGATGATGACCGGCAGCATCAAAGACCAGAATCCTTCTTTGAGGATGCCCAACATCTGGCCGACGCTGGGGACCGGTTCGCGGACGATCTCTACGTCCTTCCAGAAACAAAAGTACGTGTACACACAAGTCAAGCCTATGATCAGGACGCCCGGAATAAAGCCTGTCATGAACAGGCCTTCCAGGGACACGTTGCTGATCATGGAATAGAGGATCATCCCGATGCTCGGAGGAATGATCACCCCGAGATTTCCTGAGGTGGTCATTACGCCCACCGCGTAATTCATTGGGTAACCGTGCTTCAAGAGCGCAGGGATCATGAACCCGCCCAGAGCCACCACCGTGGCCACGGTAGACCCGGAGATCGCGCCGAAAAGGCCGCAGGCCAGAATACCGGCCATGCCGAGCCCCCCGGGGAGCCAGCTGACTAAGGCGTTGGCTACTTTGATGAGCTTTTCCACGATGGATCCCGCGGTCATGATGTTGCCGCAGAGGATGAAGAAAAGCACCACCACAAGCGCAAAATTGTCCAAGCTCCGGAAAAGCGTCTGAGCGAGCAACAGAATCGGCAAGTCGGTGAACAAAGCGAAACCGAGGACGGCAGTGAAAAATAGGCACATGAACACGGGGACGTAGGCTGCCATGCCGCCCAATAGAATCAGAAGAATGATAACGTGACTCGACTCCATTACGGTGTGTCTCCTAATCGTGCATCGTTCCCAGAGCTTCCGTTGAAACGGGGAGAGTAGCGGTTTTCAGCGCACCCGTCATTTCGCAGCAGACTTTGCGTCCCTGAGTTCCTGATAATCCTGGTACATGACCTGGATGGTACGGAGGAGCATGGTACCACCCATGACGGGGAGGATCGCATACAGATAGACGAGCGGGATTTGCAGGATAATGGTCGCCTGATGGGTTGCTACCTGCATTGCGGCCATTTTCCACCCGTAATAGAGCATCATCACCGCGAAGATAATGGTGACGAAGTTGCTGAAGTAGGTCAAAGGGAGCTTCAGCTTGGGGACCATGTTCACCAAGGCGTCGATCTTGATCATCGAGCGGTTCTTGACAGCCGCGCCGCAGCCGATGAAGGTGGTGTAGATGATCACCTCCCGTACCAGCTCTTCCGACCACGCCAAGGTGTAGTTGAAACCGTAACGCAGCACCACGTTAAAAAACAGCGCGATAAGCGCCACCATCACGGTGAGAAAAAGAGTCCACTCCTCGAAAAATGTGAGGACCTTGTCGATTCCGTTCAGGATCTTTCCGAACATAGGGGCATTCCTTCGGATCTTTGGCAAATGGCGGTCCGGCATGCCAATGCCGGAACCAAGACCTACCCAGTGCACAGCTGTGGAGGCGAGAGGATTGACCTCGCGGCCACGCCTTGCGGCGATGCAGGGGGACCGTCCCCGGCCCCCGCGTCGGTTGACAGTGACTTAGGGTTTGTACCCCATAAGGCCCTGGACTTCTTCCAGGAAATTGACGGGTCGGTACGTGTCGCTCGGATACAGCTTGTTGATTTCCGGAGCGTATTTCACATGCACCACGTTGCCTTTTTTCTGCAGGGTAGCCATGTCTTTCGCGGAAAGCTTGAAAAACTCGACTCCACCCTTCTTGGCCAAGGCGATCTGGTCGGCTTCCTGCTTCACGGTTTCCTTACGGATCTTGGCGCAGACTTCGTGGACGACTTCTACGAAGGTTTTCTGAAGATCCGGCGGAAGTTTTTTGAACCACGCCTTGTTAAAGATCCAGATGAAAAGCCCCTGGGCGTAGTTCACCTGGGTGAAATACTTACACACTTCGAATTTCTTGGTGATTTCGCACACCATGGGGGTGTGGTCCAGACCGGTGATGACTCCCTGCTTCAGGGCCACGGGAACGTCCGGCCATGGCATGACGACAGCATTAAGCCCCCATGCCTTGTACAGCAACTGGTTCACCGCGGCTTCAGCCGTGCGGAACTTGATCTCCTTGGCTTCTTGAAGGTTCTTGACCGGATCGATCGTGGCCCACCCGTAGTTGCCGTAACCGGTGATGTCGAGGCCCATGATCCCCTGGTGGTCCATGGCCATCATGAAATGATCGAAGACCTTTCCGCTCCCCACGAATTTGTCGAGCTTTTCAAAAGAATTGATAAGAAATGGCAGGTTGATGAGCCCGAACCGGGGTCCCAGGTTGGTGGCCGCCACGGAGCTGCAACCCATCCCCTGGATGGCGCCCATCTGAAGTTGGTTGAGGACTTCGACCTCTCCACCGAGCATGGAAAAGGGTTTGTAATCGAGATAGATCTGGCCTTTGGTTCGCTTCCAGAGTTCATCCCGAATCGCGAATCCGGCGTACACTCCCTTGATAACAGGGTGGGAGACGTTGGACACGATGCATTTGTACTTTGCCCCCGATGGATCGAAGGCTGGCTTCCACTTGTCCAGGGACGGTGGCGCTGCGATGGCCGAGCCGATTAAGCCCAAGCTGATCAAGCAGACAGCGGCGACGAATGCCAATTTTTCTACCTTCACCTCAACCTCCTTTTGTGTGAGTTGCGTGATCTCCCGAGTTGCTAAGCCCCTTTCATTTGCCAGATTTGATTGTCAAGCAAATTACCGGTACATTGCCTTTGAGTCAAGGGAAACATGACGTTTTTGTTCAACCTCACGAACATGCAGAAGGGCTCTGGGCCCACGATCTTCCCCAGTGCCGATAATCCGGTTGTGGAAGCCTCAGGGGTGCTCCTTTCTCTCTTCTTCCTCTCAAGAGAAGCGGGTCTGGGGCTACGGGGAGCAGATTCTGATTAGTGGTTGATCTGTCGATCTTTCGAGGAGCATGGACGCCGCTTGTACGGGAAATGGAGTCCGCTCACCCATTTTTGTGTGCTTTCCTGAGATTCACCATCCTGAATTGTAGGTCTCCCTCACGTGTCTTCGTTCGCCTCGCACGATTGGCCTGCCGCGCCACGTTTTCAAGAAAGCATTGCGCCGTCCGTAGCCGAGATCCAACGCCTGCAGCATGCACCTGGTGGTATATGCAAAGCGAATCGGCATAAACCGGTCCGCGGGCCATCGAGCTTGACAATTGATTGGCAAAATGATTCTAATTCAAAAGGGCAAGGTGCAAGCATCAGATCTTACGGAGCGTACAAGCATGAAAGAAAAGTCGTACTTAGCAGGAAAGCGAATTCTGGCCGTAGACGATGAACCCGACGTACTCGAGGCCATACAGGACATTCTTGAAGAGTCTCGAGTCGACTGCGCAAAAGATTTTGACACTGCGTCCGAGAAATTAAAAACGAATCATTACGATTTGGTCGTTCTCGATATCATGGGTGTGAACGGATTGAAACTGTTGGAAGACGCGGTAGCGAGAAATTTTCCCGCAGTGATGCTCACCGCTCATGCCATCAACCCCGAAACCCTGATGGCTTGTATTAGGAAAGGGGCTATTTCCTACCTCCCCAAGGAGACACTTCCGGATCTCGACGAAGTCCTTTCAGCCATTTTCCGCGCGCACGAACAGGGCGAACCGCCCTGGAAGTTGCTGTTCGAGAAGCTCGGTGATTTCTTCGACGAACATTTCGGGCCTGGTTGGAAGGACAAGGAAAAAGCCTTCTGGTCCGAATTCGACCGCACGTACGCGATCGGGAAAGGAATCCAGGAGCGGCTCATGCACGATGAGCGGGTTCTTGGGAAGGGAGTGTAACGCAACTTTTTTTTGTGCGTCCGTCCTGATGAGAGGCAGGCTGCTCTTGCGAAGTCACGGGTTTCACAGGAATTTTTCGTGCCACACGCCTGTCTTGATCTAGTCCATCCTGATTTCCAAGCCATTGAAAGAACAGTGAAGTGGGGTTGTTGCGGACGGCCGCCCCATCGTGGATCGCCACGCAAAACCATTCGGCTTCCAGGGGTTGATCACGTGGGCCGGGAATGCGACACGTTGCCCTACACCCCTGTATTGCTTGTCTCAAAGGCCTTTGAAAAAGGTGCGAACCTCACGCGGACGGTGGAAAGGGGAATGACGATGCAGTGGCTCGTACAAGGAGGGGTTGCACGCGGCAAGACAGAGCAATGCGCAGGCATGGTGGTCCACTGAAACGGCCAGCACATGCCTTGCAGTTTCTCCTACGGTTCGTTTTTTCTGTGAACTGACATGCTACCCGAGGAAATCGAATCCGTTCTCAGTCCTGCCGTTTGATGTCTGTGTCGGCAGGCCTTCACCGGGACAGTCTCTTCAAAGGATTCAACCATCACGGCAAAGAGAAGAGGCTTTGATGAGGATGTGCTGAACACGGCTGCTGTGGAACCGCATCATTCCATGTCTTTCCGTGACCGATGCGGTTCGCTTCACTCCTTACACCTCACGCGAATGTCTGCCCGAATCTTCACACCACAGGGCTCAGTAATTCGTTTCTGAAATCCAGCATCCTTGTAAGGGCTTTTTGCCTTCGTAGACCTCGTAAAGATCTTGAGACCCCAGCGGATCGTTCTCAGGCGCTGCAGCCCTCACCGCACTCACCCTCCACCATTTTGATCTTGTCCTCCTGGCGAGCCTTTCGTACCCTTGCCTGCATAATCTTCTCCGGAAGCTCGGTGACAGCCTCGGATTTGAGCGCATAGTCGAATGCGCCCAGTCGGATGCCTTTTGCTGCTGCCGTTACCCCATCCTCGTCGCAAATGAAAATCACCTCGGTGAGGGGCATAAGGTTCTTCACGTCCCGCATGAGGGCTATACAGTCGACTCCCGCCATGATGAGGTCCAGAACAACGACGTCGAATTCCCGCCGTTGGATCAAGGCCAATGCTTCCTGCCGGGTGGTAACGGTGACCACCGAAAAACCGTGCTCCCGGAGCGATCGTGACAACGTTTCGATAAGTTCGGGCTCCGCCTGGATCAGTAGCACCTCGGCATTCATAGGATGGTCTCCATTGGGGCCCGCAAGAGCGGACGGATTCAATGGTTATCAGTCATCGGGGGCGAGAGACCAACTCCTCCCGCGTCCCGCAGAATCTTCAGTTGTGATACGAACCCTTCTGGCGTCGCAGTAACGGCTGTTCCTGCCGCACTTCCCGCGGCAGTCCTGCGTCCTTGGAAATACGGGCTTGTGTGTGACGCGATCATCAGGCCACCAGCAGCACATGAGCGATCCTGTTCACCTTCCCCACGTACCGCGAACACCAGGGGCCTTCACTGTCACACGACTCTGCGACGTCATGAAAAGGCAACGATTGCAAAGGTCTCACGCGAGGTCGCCTAGGAAGGAACGAGGCTTCCATCGTCCACAAGGTGCGGAGGACAGCACGCTGCCCCCATAGGGGGCAACCGTGGGGTTGCCCCTTTAGCCTCGACAATCCTGGTGCGCGGATAGAGTTTCTGAAAGGCTAAACCACGCGCCCGCTACGGACAGGGCTTGGGTCGAGACGTCCCGCGGGAGAGAGATGACCAGACTCCCACGGGACGGGGTTGAACGAGCGCGACGTCTTACAGATGGACCAGAGCCTCGACAGAAACCTTCGCTCGTCGCAGGTGATCCATCAATGGTCAGTGGCAGCCGCTGATCCGCGCGGATACCGGATACTCTCCACCATATCCTGCACTTTCTGAGGCGGAGGCGCGGTGAGCAACGACACGATGGTCAGGACGACAAAGTTCAAGACCATGCCCACCGTGCCGATGCCTTCAGCACTGATGCCGAAGAACCACGGTGGATTGTGCCAGAAATTCACGTGGAGAATGTAGTAAGCAGTGAACCCGATTCCGACAATCATACCGGCTATACAACCCTCCTTGTTCGCCCTTTTCCAGAAGACTCCCGCGATGATTATCGGGAAGAAGGACGAGGCCGCGAGGCCAAAGGCGAAGGCCACCACCTGGGCCACAAACGCAGGAGGGTGTATACCGAAGTACCCGGCAATACAAATCGCCACACCAATCATGACGCGGCTGAGCATGAGCCGCTGCTTTTCAGTAGCCTGTGGATTCCACATTCGAAAATAGAAATCGTGGGATATGGCTGCTCCAATGACGAGCAGCAACCCCGCAGCAGTGGAAAGGGCTGCGGCCAAACCTCCTGCAGCAACGAGCGCAACCACCCAGTTGGGCAGGGCCGCAATTTCCGGGTTGGCCAACACCATGATGTCTCGGTCGATGTAAAGCTCGTTCTTGTTGGTAGTAAGTTGATTCTTGACCATCCTCTGGCCCAGGGGGCCGGGCTTGGTGTCGAACACAGGTTTGCCTTTGAAAGGCGCGCCTGGCCGGTATTCGATCTTTCCATCCCCGTTCTTGTCAACCCAGGCGATCAGACCTGTTTTTTCCCAGTTATGGAACCAGGCAGGCACCTCTTTGTATGCTTTGTTATTGATCGTATCGAGCAGATTGTAACGGGCAAACACCGCGATGGCAGGGGCGGTGGTATACAGCAACGCGATGAAGAACAGAGCGTAGCCCGCGCTGGCACGAGCAGCCTTCACACTGGGCACCGTATAGAATCGGATAATAACGTGAGGCAAGCCTGCCGTGCCGACCATCAGAGCAAAGGTGATGGCCAAAATGTCGAGCATCGACTTTTGCCCGGCTCCAAACGCAGCAGTGTACTGAGCAAATCCCAAATCCTTGTTTATGGCGTCGAGGACATCCAGCAGGTGCTTCCCCGCGTTCGCCCCACTGCTGACCGTCGCTCCGTAGCCGAACTGAGGAATGGGCCAGCCTGTCATTTTATAGGAAATGACGATAGCGGGAATAAGGTACGCAATGATCAGCACCGAATACTGGGCCACCTGCGTCCAGGTGATTCCCTTCATGCCGCCCAGACCTGCGTACACGAACACGATGCACATACCGATGACCACGCCTACATTGATGTCAACTTCGAGAAATCGGCTGAAGACGATGCCCACGCCCCTCATCTGGCCCGCAACATAGGTCAAGGACACAAAGATTGCGCATACGAGAGCAACCGTGCGGGCAGCATTGGAGTAATACCGGTCACCCACAAAGTCCGGCACGGTGTACTTGCCGAATTTGCGGAGATAAGGAGCCAGGAGCAGGGCGAGTAATACATAGCCCCCGGTCCATCCCATGAGATACATGGACCCGCTATACCCTAGGAACGAAATGAGCCCTGCCATGGAGATGAACGATGCGGCGCTCATCCAGTCAGCGGCAGTGGCCATACCGTTGTACAGCGGGGGAACCGATGATCCGGCGACATAGAAGCCTCTCGTATCGGCAACGCGTGCGCGCCAGGCGATGTAGATGTAAAGCGCAAAAGTCGCTCCGACGGTGATCCACGTCCAAGCCAATATCGACATCAGTACGCTCCTTTCTTCTCGAATTCCTCTTTATTGCAACTGGTTATAGACGGAATCATTCGTGGACGTCGTACTTCTTGTCCAAGCGGTTCATCAACGCGCAATACACAAAGATCATGATCACGAAGATCACCTCGGATCCCTGATTCGCGAACCAGAAACCCAGCGGGAATCCGCCAATATGAAAAGCGTTCAGGGGTTGGACCAACATAATCCCGAGCACGTATGACACAATAAACCATACGGCCAAGAGAATGATAATCAGCGTCAGGTTTTCCCGCCAATACGCCTCTAGAGACTTTTGTTCCATATTCAGTCCCTCCTTATGATCCGGAGCCCCGACGGGCCCCGAGGTTTGACTCTTACTAACCTCCCCACTCCAGTGCGCCGCTGTCGGGCGAACATCACCTCATAACCGCTGCTTGGGAAACAGGGACATGCTTGCCTCGTGGATCACGGCAACCTGAAAGTTGAGTCCTTCACTCACAACGACTTTGGCTTGTACTGTGGCTCACCACCCTCCTTTCGTAGGATCGACTTGTTTGAAGGGTTTGCCTCCCTCATGCGGGCTTGTCTCCGGTGTCACGGACTGCTTGCAGCCATATTCCTGTCCCGTGAAATCCCGAAGCCGGCAGGCCTGATTTCACCTGGACGCAGGCCGAGATTCTCCGTTTCCCGCTTTCTCGTGATTCATTGTCCGGAATAGGTACGGCAACCGAGCAATGGATCACTGGGAAGCTGGCTTCTGTTGCGCTTGTGGGCAAACGTTGCGCGGCGCTTTGCTTTCCTGAAGCCGCGGCACAAAGGTAGAGCGTCCGTCGGGACCGACGTAACACTCCCGAGGAAAGGCTGCTCAGCCAAGCTCCCTGTGCCCATTTGGAAATGAGACACGTGGGAGAAGCGCGGCCTTAACTATTGATCAATCGTCAACACAGGGTCGCGCGACGGGAGCCCATTCAGATTTTGGTGCGATGTTGGGTCAGTCGAGCTCTGGACCTTCGCAGCAACCGCCCTCTTTCGCGGACTCATTCGTCCCTGTTGAGAGCGACGATATATATGTTAGCAATTTTCGTTCCAACATGAGTCTGTTATCGGTTTCGTAACCAAGAGAGCCACCAAAACCCTTGTCAGAAGGGGCTTAGACTCGTCTCCGGCAATGTGGACGAGGAGGTGAGGATGGAAAGGCTTGTGTAGCAATTAAGTGACACAGATTCCGCGGCAAGGGAGAGACCCTTGCAGACAGCTCGTTTCACGCTGTCACATATCTGCACATATTTGTTAGTTTTCTGCAACATCCCCTTCACCATCTGATGCTTTCAAGTACCGATAGAAAGAAAACCGTGATACTCCAAGTAACTGAGCCGCCAACTTCTTGTTTCCGGATGATCGCTTGAGCGCCTCTTTGCACAAGGCCTCCGTGAGTTCGTCTCTACGCCGCTGCACATTCAGATCTGAAAACAAGCTTGTTTTCCAGGGAGTTCCGTCGACATCAGGTTCTTCCGATTCAAAATCCGGCTCCCAGTGACCGCTGTCCCACATGATGAGTGCGCGTTCCAGCACGTTTCTGAGCTCCCGCACGTTCCCCGGCCAGGTACGCCGTGCGAGCGCGTCCATGTGCGCCGGACCGAAGTGCGGTATACGTGAGACATGCATGTCCCCCGCAAGCCTCTGCATCAGTTCGCCGACCAAAATCGGGATGTCTTCGGATCTCTCTCTCAATGAGGGAACGCGAATGCAAAAGACGTTCAGGCGATAATACAGCGCCTTGAGGAAACGGCCCTGGCACACCTCGTCTCTCAGATCCCTGTGGCTTGCCGCGATGAGCCGTATGTTGACGAATACGCGTTTCTCGCCGCCGACCCGTAAGAACGACTTGGAGTCCAGGAAGGTCAACAGCTTGGCCTGCATTTCCAGCGGAAGTTCACCGATCTCGTTGAGCAGCAGCGTGCCGCCTTCTGCCAGCTCTACCATGCCCTTCTTGCGGCCTCGTGCCCCGGTGAACGCACCGGGTTCGTACCCGAACAACTCCGATTCGACCAGCTCGTGAGAGAGTGCTGCACAGTTGATTTCGAAAAAAGGACCGTTGTTTCGGCGAGAGTGCGCGTGAACATACCGCGCGAGAAAGTCTTTACCCGAACCGCTTTCTCCCTGCAGCATCACCAGGCTCTCGGTGGGCGCCACTTGACGAGCTTTGAGCAGAGTCGACCTCATGGCCGATGAAGGATACTCATATCGTGAGAAACCCCGGGAAGGCATGGCTCTCTTGCGTTCGGTGATGTCCCGGGAGATGCGACACAGGCCGATGATTGCCCCTTCGTCGTTGCGCAGCGGCACGCCGATGTCGTGGAACGTGCGCATCACGCCATTGATAGGTCTGGTGTGCTCTTCCTCGATGACTTCTCCGGTGAGCACGCGCAGATCCACCTCGGTCACATGAGTCCCTGCTTCATCACCGTAGATGTCCTCCGCAGTGAGTCCGATAAGTTCAGACGCGGGGCGTCCCAGAAGTTTTTCCATGGCAGGATTCACATCGGTCATCTTCCGGTTCACATCCTTGATGTGGATGCAGTCCTGAGCGCTTTCAAAAATAGTCCGAAAGCGTTCCTCACTCTTGCGGAGTGCCTCCTCGGCCTGCTTGAGTTCGGTGATATCCATTACCGTGACCAGGGTGTGGGTACGAGTCTTCAGATCTGAGGGAATTGCAATGCGCACATGCACGTTGATGGTTTCGCCCTCGAAAGTGTGGGTGATGGCTTCCATCTCTACCAGCGTCTTACGCTCGGCGATGGCCAGGATTTCCTCCTTGAGCGTTTCGATTGACTGGGGAATCAACAACCGCGCTCTCGGGCCCAGCAGCTCTTCTATACTTTGTGCGCGATACATCTTTCGCGTTTCTTCGTTCGCGTCTATGACCGAGATTATTTGAGCAGCTCCACGAACGAACTCAGGGTGAGCGTCCAGGTAGGCCCGAAGATCGGTGACCCCTTCCTCTCCGAGGCGTTCAATGGCCTCCAGGAGTACGGAAAGATCTTCCTCCCACATGGCAACCGGAGCGGATTCAAATATCCATCGGTATTTTCCTGCAGCGTGGCAAGGAGTTCCCATACAGTGAACGGCTCTTTGTTCCCTCGTGTCAGAAGCTGCACCACGATCCACGAAAGTCTCCCATGCGTTGATTGTAATACTCATGTGCCAGACCTTGTCCCCTCTCACGGTTTGTCTAGATGGTTGCAAGACGATGAACCGACCGGGCATCGGGACGCGGCCGCGGGCAAATCGGACGCTCAACTCAGGAATTTGATGCAAGAGCGCTGTCTCTGCCCGAGGCGTGCGGAGAACCAAGCCTCAGCAAATCAATCGCGGTGCAAGAGCGCTGGCCCAAGGGCCTACGCCCGCCACCGATCGGAAATTCATCCCCGTCAGGCTGTATTCCCTAACCATCTCTTCAAAAACGGAGGAATTTTTTACGAGCCAACTTCCAAAACATGAATCCCAACCTGGACATATGCATCTGGCCTGACGATCCCTCATGTGAGAAGCACTTGCTCGCCCCTCTTCATTTCCGAGAACGAGGCATGCAATGACAGGTGATTGCAGAATTCGGCCTTTCCAGCCGAGAATCGGTTTCACCTGGAGCGAGGGACCTGAGGCACGGGGAATCGCAGAAAAAGACATGACGGGCTGACAGAAAGGAAGGAGAACGCGTTGAGGGGAAAGCAAGGATGGGCAGGAGTTAAGACAAGAACGGAAATATGGTGGAAAGGAACTACTGAAGATGTGAGGTGTGGCCTGCTTGGCGAATCGGCACACACTTTCTGGGGTTTCGGCTGGTGGTTCGGAGACGAGATCGTATCCCGGACCGGTGAGACTGCAAGGCGGACCGTGAATACGTACCGTGTTGGTCGGATCAACCCTTGGTCTGGGGACGACTTTCTCAGAGGAGAAGAAGGCGACGCGGTCCAGCACAAAGAGATTCCATGCTTCCACGGTGGCGACGAGTTTCTCGTGGCCGCCAGAGTCGTCCTGGTTGCTGGTTACCGGCACCACTCGGACCGATCTTGCGGGAAGAATCGGAAAATCGTTCCCACAAAAATCGTCGAACACGCACAGAGCAAGAAAGGCGAGAATGAGAATTGCGTACAACCGGTGTCTGGTCACAGCATCCTCTCCCCTCGGCTGAAAGCCGTTCGGTAGTCATCTATGCGGTCTTAGGAATCTCATGCGGACACCCTGACGAATGGGAGCCTGCACGTACCGTGGCATTATACCAATGCGGCCGACTCTGCGCAAGCATGAGTGGCTCTCAGAGTATCGTATCTTCACACAACCCTCAGGCCGAGAGACCTGAGCGCTGAACGGTCACGATTGCCTGTGCGTGAGATGGCGGTAATCTACGCTCCTGTGTGATCCGCGAGCCTGGAAGAAAGTTTCTTCTTGATCTTCAAGCCGAGGAATCCGGTCATCCATACGATGAGTCCGATCCAGCACGCGATAGAAACGTAAAATGGTGCCCAAAACTGTCGGTTGATTATGCCGTTGAGTACAGCAATAACCACAGCGCACAAGCAGGCGTAAAAACCTAGTTGTCGTATGAAGTTGAGTATCTTCTCCGCGCTCATCTGTATCCGCCTTCCGTGCCCCCCATGGTGATTCCCGGGGTTGGACTTTCCCCGGTGAATGTTTCCCGTTTCCGTTTGCGTCGGAGAGAAGGCCTCAACAAGCTTCCCAAGGACGAGTCGGCCGAAGGTCACTTGTCGAATCCCACCTGGAGACCCGATGTCAGGGGCTTTGGAAGAAATGCCGAGAGAGGATCACGGCCTTGGCAAGTCTTTCCGCGGCAGGCCGGGCCAACCCTCTGTTCCCGTTCCGGATCAGATTTCCAGCCCTACAACGATTGGGGTCCCGTGGTAGAGACACTTATACCAAGGTGCGGTCCCAAGCGCAACCCCTAGTGCGTACAGACCTCTCGACACGCGAGAAGAGTTACATACAGGAAACCCTTGTGAGCGTTCACCGCGAGAGATAAAGCATGAACCAGGGAATGGTGAGAACTGTTTGGGGACTTTTTCGTGT
This sequence comes from uncultured delta proteobacterium, assembly GCA_963760985.1. Classification (GTDB taxonomy): domain Bacteria; phylum Desulfobacterota; class Desulfomonilia; order Desulfomonilales; family Desulfomonilaceae; genus JACRDG01. Next base: position 851,205 of record CAVXFM010000015.1, read on the forward strand.
CTTTGTGACTTTGTGACTTTGTGGTTGGCTATTCTTGGTTCAACTCACCTCGCGGCGTACGATTACCATCCCTCGGCAACCATAGAGTGTGGGCACCTTTGATGAAAGAGAACCTCCAGGCAACCCCGTTCTTATTACCTCAGGCGGTTTCTGGGAGGTGAAGGGCCTTCAGCCTCAGGAATCCAGGATCTGACGGATGCACCTTCAACGGGCAGAGGCAAACTCCCGTTTCAAGCTCGTCATCAAGACCGCACTTTTTTCGCGGAGCAACGCGAGTTTTTGCTCAAATTGGTCTCGGTCATTCCCCACGCCCTTGGACAAGGATTTCATTTCCAGGCAGAGGGCCCACAGTTTTCGGACATCCTCGTGAACGCGAACGGATTCGGGGCAAGGATTGTCCGCGCTTCTCAAGAGAGCCTCGGCCTCCCTTTCTCTCCCAGGGGGGGGCTCGTAGTCCCTGACTATTGTGCCGCGCTCTTCCCAGTTTATTCCCACCTGGGAACACGTGTACCAATAAATTGCCGTCAGGCCTGCAACCGCATTGTACGCAGCGGTAAGATGCTCGACATACTCTTCGTTACGGCAATCGTTCGCAGGAGGTTCATGCTTCGGCGGGCTTGCCAACTCCTGGGATGTGTAGGGAGCCACCTTTCCCTCAGGGGATATTTCCGCATGAGGTGGGGCAGGAACTTGGGAAGGCTTTTCGTTCTTGGTTGCACTTTCTCCAGGCAGCTTTTGGTCAGGCTTGGTCTCGGGCTGCGGCTCGGAACGCGGGAGCGATTGGGCAAGGATGTCAGCCTGTAATGGATTGGTCTCGCCCACGTGGGTGGCCTTGAAGTTCCAGGCCGGCGTGGGATCGGGATATTGCCACAAGCCTATTGCCTCCTCGTGGGCCAAATCCTCGAGTCGCTTGTACCCTCTTTCGAACGGCACCAGCGGCTCATACCACCATGCAATACCTTTTCTCAGCAGCTCTTCGTTGAGCGATTTTCCGTCAACGGTGACGAGACCCATGACCCGCCCGTACGAGTCATGAGCCTCAATGTCAGGACTGTACCAGGGACCCTTTACGATTCCGGGAAGGGGCTGAACCTTCACTCTGCGGTGCAACACTCTGTCGATAACGTACTCCCGGGCCTCTTTGGCAAAAGGCTTCGCTCCAAGAGGACAGTGGATGCCGTACACGCGGACAGTTTCAATCTTTTCCTTACTCCGCTGGACTCGTATCTCATGGGGCCGTACGACTCCCACCACCTCTCCGCTCCACGGCGAGTAGAGTTCGGGATGCATGAGAGAGAGCACCAGAATGATCAGCCACCGGGCTGCATTCATGAGGAGCCCGAGGATATAATCCAACACATGCATGGCTTTTTGCGCAAACGCTGTACGGTCCCCGACTGCGGGGAGTCCTCTAGGTGGAGATGGCACGCATCTTCATAGACACAAGGGCCTGTCTCTTCATTCCTAACCTAATTCATCGCGAGCCCTTGAGTCAACGCGTCACCCAAGGCCAATCCGGAAATGTCACCAAGCAAGGAGTGAGGATGGACCCTCGTAGAGGAGGCATCCTCTCGTGCGAATTGAAATCGGCGATCGCAGTGCGATCGACCGCCTGGAGAGGCTCAATGCATCGGGTCATCGCCCCTCACCTACGTGAGGCAAGAATGGGGACCATAATCCGATCCAAGCAATTTTACACGCGGCATATTGCGAAAAATTCGTGACGCCTTTGGTCTTTTCGTATTCGGTGGTGTATTCTTAAAGTGCACGTGAGTGAGTGTAGCTCAGGGAGTAAGGTAAAATGGACTTGGAGACTACTCTATATGCGTTCGCTTGGATAGCGGGTTTTGTCTTTTTTCTCTGGCGCTTCGGCAAAATGGACCGCTGACATTGTGATGCGCAAAATCGTATGAGACAGCAGCCTTCCTCGTTCCGCTGTATACGACCAGCCTTGTTCTGATTCGGAGACATCGCTGTTGCCCGGAAGTACGACCCGGAAGCGCGCACCATGCGGGAAGGTGTAATTCCACTCAACAGCTCCGTGTGGAGGCCGCGTACTACGACAAGGATGGTGCCGCAAATCAGCCGGGCTTTCGAGGCAGAGGCTCTGGATGGTGGGTTCGCTCCTATCTGGAGAGATCGTGAGACGAACATTTCGCAGAGTTCACCATCTCGGGAGAGCTGTGCATAGCGACACTTTAATTGGGGATTATTGACGATTTCTCCAATCTGTCCCATGAGGGTCTGTTGAGCGCGTACGAAGAGGGTGTTCTGCAGTCTTCAGACCTTTGCGGTTCGTGTCTTGTCCCTCGCGGTACACGCTTACCAAATAGCATGATCGTGCGGCAGGTTAGAGGTCTGGGGGGCGAAGTGATGAGACCGATGTTCTTGTCATGTGGTGTATCAGCCTATTGATGTGGTCATTGTGTGCCGCTGACAGGGTGCTGGTATGATGCTTTTCGGGTACGGGCACCCTGTCAGCTCGTTACTCTCCAAAAACGCGAGCCTTTGGGCTCGCGTCAGTCTGGTTCATTGGGACTTATTGCTGAGCCGCACTAAGAGCATTCTGAAGTTTGGTTTCGTCGTCGTGCGAGAGAGAAGTCTTGAGGTACTTTACCGCCGGTTCCCTTGAGTTCCTCAAGCACCTTGTCCGGCGTAGCTCGCCTCACCAGGATGAAAAGTACCCGAGCTGCCCGCGCGCATGGTCTCAGCAAGTTCTTTCATGAACTTGTCATTGATGCCCACATCGGTGAGTGCACCGGACACGGCCCCTGCAGTGGCACCCACAGCCAGACCCAGAAGAGGGTTCAGGAAAATGAGGCCTATCAGTGCTCCCCAAAAGCCCCCACCGACAGCTCCAGCCGCGGTAAGATTGACTGCTTGATGTAATTTGACTGCTCCCTTCTCATCTTTCACTGCCACCACCGCGTCTTCCAGGTCGATGAGGTATTCTTTCTGCATCTTCATCAGCATGAGACGAACCTCTTGGGCCTTGAATTGATCTTCGTACCCTATGACCACTAAATTGCTCATTGATCCTCTCCTCCTTTTCCATGCAACATTTTCTCGCGGAGCCAATCCCCCGCGGCTTTCCCAGGTGGGTATACCGGTTTCCATAGGTTTTGTCCTTTTGATTCTTCTTCTGCGTCGGAGGCTCCCCAAGAACAGTCAACCGGACAAAACTTTTGGCAATCGGAATAAGTGATGTCAAATCAGCCGTCCATGCCGATCCCTACTGGACGGCGAAGTTGAAATAGGTCTCCGGAAACGGTTCGTCCTTTAAGGTGAAATGCCACCACTCTTGCTGATAGGGTTGGAAGCCGTATTTCTGCATAAGTACGCGCAAGAGCATCCGGTGAGCACGATGCACGGGAGACACCAACGGACTGTCAGGCCACGACTCCGGGCCGAAGAAATCGAAGGGGGTTCCCATATCCAGCTCGGATTCTCCCGCATGTCCGTCCACATATTCTAGGGTCAAATCCACCGTGCTTCCCCTCGAATGACTCGATTTTTCCGCGATGTATCCTTCTTTGAACAAGTCCTTTTTCTGAACCCTGGGGTAATACTCTTTTTTCATTTTCGTGGCACTGAGATCTTTTCCCCATTGTACGAAGTCATCCACCGCACGCTGCGGTCGGTACGCATCAAAGATTTTCAATCCCAGGCCGAAAGGTTTCAGTTCTGCCTGCACTTTCCCGAGCGCGTCGGCTGCGGCCTTGGTGAGTATGCACTTGGGAGCAAGATATCCGTGTACCCGACGTCCCAAGAAGTTCCGATCGGTAAAATACCTGAGGTCCACCCTCACGCCGGGTATGACATCCTCAACATACACGAAGCCTTTGGGCAAGTCGCCCGCAGCGCTCGCTGTGGCACTCTCGCCTAACTGGGTATATGCAAGACAACAAAGCAGGAAAATGGCGCAGGACCTTCCCATGTTTCCTCCCTGCAAGATCACGGCCGCGGCCACGGATTTCGTTTGTTCAATTATCCCGTATCATTGAAGGCAGCGTGCGCGTCGCAAGCCAATGATGGTTGCCTTTGCCTGCGCCGCACGGCCACCTGCCCCGGCCAATCGGGATGTTCCCGAAGCGTCGCAAGTGGCGGGGGGCCCCTGAACGAAGATTCGACGGCTCTGCGTCGCTCGAAGTGAAGGGGAGTGCCCGCCACTCCAGGAAGAACGAATAGGACAGCACTTTTGGCAATCCGCATAACTGCCGAATCACCCACACGCGGAGGGCAGGGGCTCAGCACCCGTAGTTTACTTGAGATACGCCACCGCCTCGATCTCAACCAGGCCGGCCAGAGGTAACTTGGCTACCTGTACGGTCGAGCGTGCGGGTGGCTCGCCCACGAAGAAAGAGCCGTACACTTCGTTCACCACGGGGAAGTCATTCATGTCAGCGAGGAAAATGGTGGTTTTCAGCACGCAATCCATGCCGCTCCCCGCAGCTTCGAGAATTGTCTTCATGTGGGTGAGCGCGGTACCGGTCTGTGCTTGCACCGTAGCCTCAAGCTTCTTGGTCTCTTTGTTCATACCAAGCTGCCCGGACACAAACACCAAGTTCCCGTGGGTAACGGCTTGGGAATACGGACCAATGGGTAGCGGCGCTTGGTCAGTCTTGACCACCTTCTTGGGAACCGAAGAATCAGCAAGAGCCAATGCGCCGGCAATCCCACACACGGCAGTAATCACGAAAGGTACGATTGTTTCCATACGCTCATCCTCCCTCGCTTCACGCTCAATTTGACCACACATCAGGGATCGTCAGGAGACAACTTACCGCACCCCCATGGCAATTGTCCATCATGCACCACAATTCACCGACCGCACCATCTTAGGTAGGTGACCGCGAATCGGTATGACACCCCAAGAACAGCCAATGACGCAAGACTTTTGTCAATCAGTACAAATTCCGTATGGTATTCGGCTGCCCCCGAGTGCGGAAAATCACGGCTGTGGAGTCGAAAACATCAGGACCCGACACCTGTTTCCTTCACCAAAAGGAAAGTGCCTCGGCTCGAAGGTTTGCTGGACATTTCTGATGAGTCCCGTACATAATTAAGTATCCCTCCGCAGGAGATCGACCATGCAAGAATGGTTCAAAGACAATCCGTTTCGCCGCGTCCTCAGTCTGAAGCCTCTGGTACAATATTGGCAAGAGAGCCTCTGCAACGGCAACGAAGGCTGGAATCGACTGTACGCCTCGATCCAGGATGAACTGGCAGCGGCCCCCGAACTCCTGGAACCTATCGAAGATTTTTCCGTCCTGGACTCACATAAATCGCTCGTGAACACTCTCATGAGCGCGGTGTTTCCTCCCGCGTCCTGGGATGTCCATCCCCTTGCAGCAGTGGTCCCCATGACACTGGAGACGTTCTTCGAATCTCCTCCTTTCCACCGCCTCTTTCTTGCAGACGACGGGTCAATAAAAGGGCGCTTTGCCCTGGCCGAAGAGGTTCTCGCGCAGAAGATGCTCATGAGGGCCTATCTGTTGATCCTCGAAAAGCATTACGGCATTTGCCGCGAATTCGACTATCCCATGGTGGTGATTGTTTCTGACCAGCAAACTGGGCTCGACCGATATTTCAAGATCAAACCCAATATGCGTTTTGTGGATGTGGTGCCTCGCGGGAAACCGAAACGCCTCAAGAGCCAGGACCTGACGACGATTCTGGACAATCTTACCAACCCGACCGTGCTCGGGGCAATCCTCCCTGCGGAAGACTTCGCATTTCACGGCTTCGCGTCAGTTCAGGCTGTTGATGTCACCGAGAGCGAGGTTTTGACCGAACTGGAACGAGACATTATCGACAAGCAGGCCATCTTCTCTGATGCAGGTTTTCATGTCCTTCAACAGCGGCTCCAAACCCTGTTCAGGAGGCCGGACCTGGTCGCGGGACTTGCCGCGATTCAGGGAGATCGGGTCATGCTGTTGAATACCGGATGCAAGATGGAGTGCAATTGCATCTTTTCCGACTCCCGTCACGTGGCCATCGAGGAAATGAAAGGCTCAGTTTTTCACAGGGCCGCTGTTGCGGGAAAGGCCATCCTGATCAGAGATCTTGAGGAAGAAGCGTCTCGGACGCGTATTGAACAGGATATCCTCGACTCTGGCAAGAGGTCGCTTCTCGTAGTGCCTCTTTTCCACCAGGGAGAGTTGATTGGTACCCTGGATCTCAGCTCGCCGAAACCGGGCGATCTGGGGCCTATGGATGAAATACTTGCCAGCCAAATCCAGCCGGTGTTTTCCATGGCGCTCAAGCGGTCTTTGGATGAGCTGGACAACCAGATCGACAGCATCATCAAGGAAAAGTGTACCGCAGTGCATCCGTCGGTGGAGTGGCGATTCCGCACATCGGTGTTCGAAACATCTGGAACGCACTCTCAGAGGAGAAGCGTCCGAACTGGAGCCGATTGTGTTCAAAGACGTGTACCCGCTATACGGCTCCACCGATATTCGCGGGTCTTCGGAGGGGCGTAACCAGGCAATCCAGGACGACCTCTGTGGTCATCTGGAACTGGCGCTCCATGTGCTCAATGCAGCGTGGGAAGTCAGGCACTTGCCGCTGCTTGAGGAGTTGACGTACCGTACGGATAACCTATTGGAACGTATCAGACAAGGCTTGGGTTCCGGAGACGAGCTGACCGTGATCCACTTCATTCAAAACGAAGTGGAGCCGCTTTTCTGTACCGTTCGGAAATTCGGTCCCCGCGCGCAGGAAGCGGTGGCCGCGTATGAAGCCGCGGTAGATCGGCATGTGGGCACGGTGTACCGCAAACGAAAGGATTTTGAGGACAGCGTGTCCCAATTCAACCAGAATATTGCCGCTTACCTGGAACGCGAGCAGGTACACGCTCAGTCCGCGTTCCCTCATTATTTCGAGAAACATCAGACTGACGGGCTCGAATACCTCATCTACGTGGGAAGCTCCATGGTGGAGGACGGGGAATTCAATCTGTTGTATGTCAAGAGCCTGAGACTCTGGCAAGTTTTGTTGGCGTGCGGGATTGCGTGGCACGCGGAACGCCTGAAGACGAGCCTCAAGGTTCCCTTGCAAACGACCAACCTTATCCTCGCACACCACAGCCCCTTGGCCGTGCGTTTCCGATTTGACGAGAAACGCTTTGACGTGGACGGGGCTTACGACGTGGGGCACGAGATCGTGCGGTCGCGCATTGACAAGGCCATGGTCAAAGGCCGAGCCGAGCGGCTCACTCAACCGGGAAAGATCTCCATCGTGTACTCAAGACCCGAGGAATCACAGGAAATGGTCCGTCACATTCATTTCCTGCAAAGCCGAGACTACCTGCTCGATGACCTGGAAGCCGTCGAACTGGAGGACCTGCCAGGGGTGCAAGGCCTGCGAGGCTTGCGGGTGAGTGTGAACCTCGGATCCGCTGCGCTTGCGGCAAGAGCCGGAGGGGTAACTTTGGGGCTCGAACTGACCGCGTAGTGGGAACCGAGGGCGAGAAGGATTCACCGCATGCCGTGTGTGCATGCGCGGCGCATCGCCGGTTTCCCTTTTTCGTGAACCGTACGCTTACGACTCGTTTTCCTGCCGCGGCGCATCACTGGTGAGGTCTCGCCAGTGCCATAACTTGGTATGAGAGTTTTCCTCTATGCGTAAATCGCAAGGAGCATTACCACATACCGGGCACTCCGGGTCCTCGCAGGGGTCCAGATGGATGAGTATTTCCGCGAGGCCGCCGAAGTGTTCGCTGAATATCCGTTCCAGTTCCTTGACCTCTCCGTGGCCCTGGTCCAGAGGCAAATCTCTGGGCAGAATCAGATGGAAATCCACATGCACCCGCTGTCCTGATTTCCACGCGCGTAGCCGGTGCGCGTCAATCCAAAGGGATTTGCGATGCCGCTGCAACAGAGCGCCTATTTCCTGAAGAAGTTCCGGGTCTGACGCGTCCATGAGTCCGCCGAACGCGCGACGCACCAACGTAAAGCCCATGAACAGGATATTGACCCCCACCACGCAGGCTACTCCACCGTCCACCTGGTACCATCCGGTGAAATAAACCAGCATCAAGCCCCCGAGCACTGCTGCGGATGAAAACACGTCGCTCAACACGTGCCTTCCGTGGGCTTCCAGCACGAGCGATTTTGCCCGTTTGCCCGCGCGCATCAACAACGCGCCCAGTACCAGATTCACCAGCCCTGTGCTCACGAGAATCAACAGACCGCTTTCCAGCCGCGGCAGCGCATGCGCATTGAAAATTTGCGCTACGCCTTCCACGAAAATGGCCATGGCTGCAAGAACAATCAGGGCCCCCTCAAAACCGGCTGCAAAGAATTCGATCTTCCCGTGTCCGTACGGATGAGAAGCATCAGGGGGCTTCGCGGAAATCACGACACTCCAGAGCGAAAAACTCGCGGCCACCACATTGATGATCGATTCCAGCGCGTCCGAAAGAAGAGCAGAGGATCCGGTGAGCCAATATCCGTAAAACTTCAGGCCGGTCAGCACGAGGGCCACAGTCACTGCTATGGGCATAAAGGTCGTGCCTGCCCGAGGATTCCGAGCACCTAGCAGGGCTGTATGCGCATCTTGTTGCTGCGGGTCTTGGCGCGTCATTTCTGTCACAGACCGTCTCCCTGTACTCCGAACCAATGCGGTCGTGGATATTCGCTCATTCTCCCGCAGAAGATTTCACCGTGAGCACCGGGCAATTCGCGGTGCGGACCACATTCTCTGCGGTGCTGCCCATTACCAGATGTCTGAGTCCTGTCCAGCCGTGGGTACCCATCACAATAAGGTCTGCCGAATTTTCATCCGCGAAGCGCACAATTTCTTCCGCAGGTGCACCGGACCGATACTGCGCATCGACACCTTTCAGTTCCAGGCGGCAGTCATTAGCGAGCAGTTCCAACTCCTCCTCGACTCCTTCCTCAATGTTTGTCTTCAACAAGGCCATGTCAACCGTAACTCTGTCCTCGAAGCTCGGTACCCCACGAGTCGTGAATTGACGATGTGGAGAATCATCAGCTTTGCCTTGAAGGCCTTGGCATATTCCGTGGCGCAAATGCGTGCGGGAACCGAGTTCTCGGAAAAGTCAGTGCAGAGCAGGATTGTCTTGGGTATCATTGCTGAACCTCCTTGTGGTACGAGGTCCGGTCCTCAGAGTGCTTCCTACAAAAACCGGACTTTCCGCAGTCAAGGCACCAGAAAACGGACTGCCGGGTCTTGCAACCCGCGTTCGCCGGGTCAATCTTAAAACCCTTTTCTCCCCCTGGCAAGCGGGATTGCGGTTCGCGGTGTTCGGGTGCGTAGCCACCTCAGCGGGACTCTTTTGATTTCTCAAAGCCTCATTTTGCGGTATTGTCATATCAGGCGGAATCGCACATGATGCGGAAACACATTGAGGATCAGCCCAGGTGCTCGATAACGGTTCAGTATCAGTAGTCAACCGATATGGCCTTCAGCGTATACGAAAGTGAGGATGTGATGGACGCAATGCACGCTATTTTGACGAGACGCTCGGTGCGAAACTATACGCAGGAGCCTGTTTCTGAAGAGATGGTGACCGCGTTACTCGAGGCTGCCATGAGTGCTCCCACTGCCACGAACGAGGCCTGGGATTTTGTGGTGATTCGGGACCATGCGATTCTCGATGCGGTTACAGGTTTTCACCCGCACGCGATCATGCTGAAGAAGGCTCAAGTCGGCATTGCCGTGTGCGGGGATCCGACGCGCGAAGCGCTCCCCGGCCGCTGGCCTCTTGACTGCGCCGCGGCCACGGAGAACATCCTCATTGCGGCAAATGCGTTGGGACTAGGAGCATGCTGGGTGGGCATCTACCCCGTGGAAGAGCGTATGCAAGGGCTGAGAGAACTGTTGGGAATCCCAAAAGAGGTGGTGCCGCTTTCCATAGTATCGCTGGGCTATCCCGCGGAAACAAAGCCTCCGTCGCGCAGGCACAGGCCGGAACGCGTCCATCATGGGCGGTGGTAAGGACGAGACTGTCTCACCGCACTGTACACCGCTGCAATCGTGGTACTGACAGGCGTTCGTGAACGCTCCATCCGGCAACCTACATTTCCGTACTACACGGGAGAATAACGTACCGATTTGTCACTCCCGTTCTCCTCGCGGCATAATCCCCATAGACACAACTCACTGCAATAACAGCTGTTATATCCCATTTTCCTTTTTGGCACATTCCTTGCCGCGTGTCTCGTGCACGGAGAGCGTCACGCACGCGACGCACTCTCGCGCGATTGCCTGATCTGTTGCCCGACTTCCGGTTCGGCAAGGTCAGCGAAAACCCTTGTGATGGTGGGATTTGTCCATTCAGCCAACAAAGATCAAGCCTGTTACTCTCTCCGATACGACCTTGCGAGACGGCGAACAGGCAGCAGGAGTTGCCTTTCACACAAAAGAAAAGCTCGCCATCGCAAAGATGCTCGCTGAGCTTGGTGTGCGTGAGATCGAATGCGGTATCCCCGCAATGGGTAAGGACGAGCAGCGCGTGGTAAAGAACCTGGTAAGGCTCGATTTGGCTTCTCGGCTGATCACCTGGAATCGGGCCGTGAGGTCCGATGTCGAAGCGTCCCTGTCCTGCGGAATTTCAGCGGTCGCGATATCGTGCCCGGTATCTGATTTCCAGATTTCCCATAAGCTGGGCAGGTCGCGTGATTGGGTCCTTGAGCAGCTCAGGCGGACTGTGGAGTTTGCCAAGGAGAAGAATCTCTATGTGTGTGTCGGAGCGGAGGACGCTTCCCGAGCCGATGAGGATTTCCTCGCCGAATACGGGGTTCTCGCACAGTCTTGCGGCGCGGACCGTCTCAGATTTTCAGACACCCTGGGACTGCTGGATCCGTTTCAGGTGTACGACAAGGTTTCCAGACTTGCCGCTTGCGTAAATCTGCCCTTGGAAATTCATGCGCACAATGATTTCGGAATGGCCACAGCCAACGCTCTGGCCGGTGTGCGAGCCGGCGCCACCTATGTGAGTGTCACTGTCCTGGGGCTCGGGGAAAGGGCCGGGAACGCGCCTCTCGAAGAGGCGGCCATGGCCTTGACTCACGTGTACCGGGCGGAAACGGGGATACGGGTCTCTCTGCTGCCCTGCTTGTGCGAGTACGTGTCAAAGGCAAGCGGCCGACCCATTTCACCGGCAAAGCCCATTGTGGGAAGCAAGATTTTTTCTCATGAATCCGAGATTCATGCAGCGGCAGTGATCAAGAATCCTGCAAATTACGAATCGTACGCTCCGGAACAACTGGGATTGAAGCGGGAAATACCGGTGGGAAAGTATTCCGGCCGAAGGGCGCTTTCGTATCGACTCCGTGATCTGGGGATCGTCAAACGAGACGAAGACCTTAGCCTCTTGATCCCCCGAGTCCGGTCGCTGAGTTCTCGCATCAAGCGCACACTATCGGACAAAGAACTGCTCGAACTCTGTGGGTGAGGCTGGTGTGCATGATGATTCGGTCATGTGGGTTGATTGGCAACCAGATTGCATTGGTTGAATCGGGGCACGCGCCATCAAGATACGGTCAAACGGAACGGTGGAACACATGGATACCAGGGTAAACCAACTTGAATTAAAGGTGCTCTATGACATAAGCCAGATTATCGGTCAGGCTTTGAACCTGGATCAAACCCTGGAAATCATCCTTGAGATTCTCTCCGAGTATCTGGCGATGAAAAGGGCCACAATCACCCTGAAAAACGGAGAAAAGGGTGTGTTAGCCATCCGAGCGTCGCACGGGTTGCGACCCGAGGAGAAGAAGAGGGGTGTGTACCGGCTTGATGAAGGCGTTACCGGACTCATATTCCGCACCGCGGAACCTGTCGCGGTTCCGGACATCAGCAAGGAGCCGTTGTTCCTCAACAAAACCCGTTCACGAAACATCGACAAACACCGGATATCTTTTGTAGGGGTCCCGATCGTACTGCACGGAACCCCCCTGGGAGTCCTCAGTGTGGACCGGCTCTTTGACGCGGATGTCTCCTTCGAGGAAGACATCCGCTTCCTGACCATTCTTGCAGCGCTGGTGGCGGAGTTTGTCAGCCTCAACTACCAGGTCGAGGCACGGGAAGCAAATCTTATCAAAGCCAACCAGTCTCTGAAGAGGGAACTTTCCGCAAAGAGCAAGAATTTCTTTTCCGTGGGAACCAGCCCTGCGATGTTTGAAGTGCAGGATTTGATCAGAAAAGTGGCCCCGACCAAGGCAGGGGTGTTGCTCCTGGGCGAATCCGGAACCGGCAAGACGCTGGTGGCAAGGATAATCCACGAGCTGAGCAGCAGAGCGCGTTGCCCGTTCGTGAAGGTCAACTGTGCGGCATTACCCGATCACCTGCTGGAATCGGAATTGTTCGGGTACGAGAAGGGGGCTTTTACAGGAGCCACCGACTCAAAAATGGGCCGGGTCGAAGAGGCGGATAGCGGCACCATCTTTCTCGATGAAATCGGCGAACTCCCCATGGCTCTGCAAGCAAAGCTGCTCCGATTCTTGCAGGAGCGGGAATTCGAGCGTTTGGGAAGCACCAAGACGCGTAAAGTGGATGTGAGAATCATCGCGGCCACCAACAGAGATCTCAGCGACGCGGTTGCTGGCGGCTCCTTTCGAGAGGATCTGTATTATCGGTTAAACGTGTTTCCGATCAGGGTACCCCCTCTTCGTGAGAGGAAGGAAGACATCATTCCTCTGATCAATTTCTTTTGCGAAAAGGTCTCGCGCGAATACGGATGGCCGCACCGGTTCTCTGCCTCAGCGCTGGACGCGGCATCACGGTATTCGTGGCCGGGAAACGTGAGGGAGATGGAAAACCTCATCGAACGTCTGGCTATCATCTTTAATGACAGAACCATAGACTTGGAGAACCTGGCTCCGTACCTGGCGCACGGGCATAAAGATGTTGAGCCTCAAGATCGCCAACCGACCGGCTCGCTTCGGGATAGGGAACGACGCGACGTGGTGGAGACCCTCGAACGAAACAATTGGGTGCAATCTCGCGCTGCCCGAGAACTGGGTATCACGCTCAGACAGATGGGGTACCGGGTAAAGAAATTCGGTTTGGAAGAACTGGTCAAGCAAAGAAAATCCGCGCCATAGCCAACGGCTCTTATCCACAACCACCCACGGGGTCAGGTACGCGGACTTTCTCGTCAGCCCTCAGCGTCTTTATCTGCCTTACCGGCAGGCTGTCCTCGTCGATTGATCGCGTAACTCCCTTGCGGCCCGACAAAGGGGAGCGCCAGCATCCACGGCAAGGTGAGGCGCGCGGGGTCCCGGAACTGGTTGAGGCCTATGGTCATGCCCTCATGGCCGAGTCTCGGTTGAGGTCGGTACGTTCCCATGAGCCGGTCCCACCACGGCATGTTGAATCCGAAATTGCTGTTGGTCTCGAAGGGAAAAACCGAGTGGTGTACCCGATGCATGTCCGGAGTAACCACGAAGAGCCGCAGCACGCGATCCACGGGCAAGGGCAGTTTCACATTGCCGTGGTTGAACATCGCTGTGCCGTTCAGAAGCACCTCGAAGAGAAAAACAGCCAGGACCGGCGGACCCAAGACTACCACCGCAGCCATCTTGATCAGCATTGACAGAACGATCTCAATCGGGTGAAACCGCGTACCCGTGGTGACGTCAATATCCATGTCCGCGTGGTGCATCATGTGCAGCCGCCACAGGGTCGGCACCGCGTGAAACATCACGTGCTGGAGATAAATCACGAAATCCAGCGCAAGTGCTCCTCCGACTACCGCGAATCCGTAGGGTACCTCCACCTGGTGCAACAGACCCCACCCCCGCTGCGCTGCCAGCGTTGCCATCCCCATGGCTGCCACGGGAAACACGAGCCTCACCGCTAGGGTGTTCAGCGCCACGATACCGATGTTGGCAAACCAGCGCCCCCCTTTTGATGTGGTCAGTACCCTGCGTGGAGCCTTGATTTCCGCGAGCGACACGAGCGCAAAGATACCGAGAAAAACACCGAGCCTCAGTTGCGCTTCATGCTGAATGATAAAATCCGTCATACAGGACTCCGCCGCGCACTCGCCAGGGAAGCGTTGTTCCCCATAGCGATTCGTCGAGAATATCTCATAGTGGGAAAGGGTAATTCCGATGCATTTTCCTATGAAAGTGCATTTTCGGGGGAAGGCCCTTCTTGAAAGAAGGGCCTTCCCCCGAACCCCCATCCCCAAGAACTTCAAGCACTTGCCAGCTCCCGTTGGTCGCTGGACAGGTGCCATTTTCATGGTTTGTTGTGACCCTACAGGTCATGGAAGTTCACACGAATACAAGGGTAGTGAAAGCACACAGGGATTCCCCCGTGACGCCGGACCGTTCGTTGCAAAAGGAACATCACACCACAAAGCGCCAAGACACGGACAAGTCCAAATCCATCGGCACCACGCTCGGTTCCTCTTGTGTCGCTTCGTGTTCCCTTGCTCATGGCTTGCCGTGAATGCTTGCCTGAAGGGTTACTTTGGCAGCAGGAACGATTATCCGCTGAGCCGGCGTTTCCAGCATGCAAGGACGCCGTCCTTACCTGTGAGCAACTGTACCAGCTCCCATCCGTTCAGTCCGCGTTCATTCAGAAGGTCCACGAGCACCTGGGGTTCATCGGCCGGAACATCCTCCAAAGAGCAGTCGCCCGCATCGGAACAAAAATACACGACACGTCGGAACTCGTCGGATTTGTGCCTGGTAATCTCGTATTCAAAGCGCTCCATCACAGCTCCTTGTTCAGCGCAAGTTCGGTTTGATCGTCCCCCGCCTTTGCAAAAGCCCTTGGTACCGGAGAGTGAGGTAACCCTGAAGCGTGTTGCGCATGCGCGTGGCGCTGATGAGCGCTTCAGGATGCGTCGACCAAACGGTATCATCATAGCAATATATTGTCGAACAAGCCACGCGAGGAACCAGTACCCGGCTACATAGTGCCATACCGTACGCCTATTTTCCACGGCGATCTTTTCTCGCGCGGCACATGACCCGCATGCGTGAAGCCCCGGCGATGTGGTAGGCGTGTGCAGCTGCACTCACCTACCCACAAGGTTGACCGACTCCCGGCTCCCTACACAGGAGGCGGGTCGGGATTTGGGTGGGGTGTGCCGAGGTACGGGAAACCGTTGAGGAGGTCGGTGTGCGGTTTGAGCCCGTCCGGCGGAATCTTGCCCTTGGAAAGCATGGATAGGCGGTGCGCGACGATGTGGTCAGTGAGCAGCCGGCCGTTTGGGTATCCGCCAGGCTTGCCTGGTTCGAAACCCAGCATGTCGGGCAGGATCTTGTGGGCATCGAGCACGGCTTTGGCCTCTTCCACCGAGTAGCCCCCGACGTGCTCCAACGAATGGATGAACTCGCCGAGGAAGCGCTCCCGGTCTTGAGAAGGTTCGCTCCGGTCAAAATCCGGTTTGGCTTTGTCCGTCAGGAAGAAGTTCGCGAGGGTCGGGTGGCCCGCACGATCCACCGGAACGAGCCTGCCGTCACGACGGATACTGACCCGCCCCCAGATACGCACCGCGGGGTTCGCGCCGAGAAGGCTCGTGGGTAGCTCAAACGCCATGCTGAACACGTTATAGTTCGAAAAAAGGTCCTTGCCTGTCCATCGACTCGGATCCGGAGCGCCTTCGAGGCCGGTAAAGTTTTTTCCGCCCTTGTGGTCGAACATGTTCAGGATGCCCTCGAAGTCGATGAAAAAGGCGTCGCTGCGAAGTCCGACGAAAAAGGTGTACGGGCCTGAGGTGAAGATGCGCGGCTCAGGGCCGAACGACACCTCGACGTCTTTGAAGATCGGCTCCCCGACAACCTCATTCTTGTTGGCTTCGGAGCCGGTGGCGAGGTACACGGTCGCGAGCTGCCGACCGTCTTGCGGCTCGGAGAACACCATGCTCAGAGCCACGTTGGTATCCGCGTCGCCGTCGTTGTCTATGTTGATCCGGTATACCGCGTCGGGGTGGAACGCCGCGGCCTTTGCGAACGAGTTACAGTTGAGTATCAATACGGTCCTTGAAGGGTCCGTCGGTACTTGGAAAGCGTAGAGATCGGTCAGGTCGAGTCGGGTGTCCCCTTCGGGAGGGCCGAGTTTAAGTCCGGTAAAGTGATTCGACATTGTTCTCTCCTTTTGCTCCCAAATCGTTTTTCGCTCTTTCCTGTCCTCATAAGATGCAATCACTCGGCTGAGGATTCACCGCTTCTCCTCCACCCCAATCAGGTGCGCAAATACCGGTCAGACTGGTTGCCAAAGGCTTTGTCTGTGTGATTCTTCCTGGGTGTCGGCAGGTCCCGCTTCACTACGAGCGATACAGAGCTGTCGAATGTTCGTTCAGGCGACCCCCCGCCACCTTTTGAAAGCTCTCGCCATTCGGTCGGTACTGTTGACAACTGCTATACACCCGATTCTTATGACGCGGCCTGTAGTGCGGCTGGCCCAAGCAGTGCCGATTTGCGCGAGAACGCGGGAACTCTCCTGAACGAAAATTGAACGGCCTTGGGAGCATTCCGGCAAAACACCGGCGCGGGGTAATCGTTCAGCGCGACCCCCTGTGGAACGTGGAAAATCAAACCACAAAGTCACTAAGACACGAAGAGGTCAAAGACCAATTCCCGTTCTTCTTGGTGTCTTTGTGCCTTGGTGGTCCATTCCTCGTCCCTCGCGGTCAACTCTTACGGCGCGGGCCTTGACAAATGAGCGCGGTTTCTCCAAAAATCTGTTACCGTGTAGATAAGGAAGCGCTTTCTCGGCTATGATCGGGAAAGGCGTAATGACCTTTGCTAGGGCTCGTTGCCTCACGTGGTTTCGAGTCCATTGTTTTTTGTGAGAATTACTGCGAGAAAGACTCGACATCAAAGACTCAGGATCATCCGGGAGCTGACATTTTGGCTGGAGTGAGTTTATTTGGCAGCGGAGTTTACGTAAACACCTGTGCCACGGGCAAAGGGTGGTCGCGTTTCCTTTCCCTATGGTACGCGCTGGTACTCAGGGACTTGACCGGTCGTTACCGCAGGTCTGCCCTGGGAATGTGGTGGGCTTTCTTGCAGCCTGTGATCCTGATGTTGCTCTTCAACATGTTGCGCGGGTTCGTGAATATTCCCAGCGACGGCTTGCCTTACGTGCTTTTCAGTTACACGGCGCTCGCGCCCTGGACCTTTTTTTCCAATTCTGTTGCCTCGTGCGGACCTAGCATCATCACGAACGCGGAAGTCATCAAGAAGATCGCCTTGCCCCGGGAGGTATTCCCGCTTGCTGCAGTGGGAGCCGCTCTCTTCGATTTCGCCATGTCATTGATCATACTGGCCGCACTGATGATCTGGTTCAAGGTGACCATCACCTGGGCCATATTGTGGCTGCCCCTGCTCATCGTGCTGATGACTGCGGTCGCGTTCGGGGTGGGTATACTCATCGCGGGACTGGGCACTTTTCGCAAGGATTTCATATTTGCTACCCCTTTCTTGACGCAAGCGTGGCTGTTTATCACTCCGGTCATCTATCCGCTGAGCACAGTGCCGGAGAAGTGGCGCTCCCTGTACATGCTGAATCCCATGGCCGGGGTGGTGGAAGGATTCCGCAATGTGCTGCTGAAAGGCGAGGCCCCACCGCTGGAACCGCTCGGGTGGGCCTGCGCCATGACCGTGGTGCTGCTCGCAGTGTCATGGCCTGTTTTCCGGTGGCTTTCCGGCTACTTTGCGGACGTACTGTGAGGAACTGAGGAACCCATGGCCGACGATGTGGTGATTCGCATAGAAGGATTGTGGAAGCGTTACGGTCTGCCCGTGCCCGAGCCGCTGAGGAAGTTGTGGCATCGCGTCAAAACCCGTAAGGATACGAACGGAGACCACGGCCTGTGGGCGCTCCGGGACATCAACCTGGAAATACGCCGTGGGGAAACCCTCGGCATTGTCGGACGCAATGGAGCGGGAAAGAGTACTTTGCTCAAGGTGCTCGCGGGAGTGACCACGCCTACCCGGGGGAAAATCACGGTGTACGGACGCATTTTCCCCATGATCGAGTTGAACGCGGGTCTGAACATGGAACTGACCGGCCGGGAAAATGTCCGGCTCCTCGCGGCAGTGATGGGGTTCTCCCGTCGAGAGGTGGAATCCAAGCTTCCGGAAATCGAGGATTTCACTGAACTGGGCGAGTGGTTCGACAAACCGGTGCGGACGTATTCCAGCGGCATGCTGGCCAGGCTCGGATTTGGCGTGGCAGTCAATGTGCGGAGTGACGTGATCCTCATCGACGAGACTTTCGCGGTGGGAGACCTGAAATTTCAAAATAAGAGCCTCGCACGCGTGAGAGACATGCGCGAGAGCGGAGCCACGGTCCTGCTCGTCAGCCACAGTCTGGAGACCTTGCAGTTCGTGGCGCGGCGAGGAGTTTTACTGGAAGAAGGCAGACTCATCTCCACGGGATCGTCGCTCGATGCTATCAACGCATATGAAACCCTGGTGTTTCGGTCAGAGCGGGATCGCTTGGAACACCGTGCCAGAAACCGCATTTCAACCCGGGAAGTTAATATCTACCGTGCGCGGCTTTTCCGCGAGGACGGTGAAACGATCAATGAAATGCCTGTGGGTGCCAGTTTCGGCGTGGAAGTGGACCTGCAACTGAATCGCGAGCTGGTCAGCCCCATGTTTTCCATAGGTATTCTCAATGCCCAGGGAATTCTCTGCAAGTGGAACATTTCCCAGGAAGACGGCCTTGCAGAACCCGGCCTATGCCGCCGGTATCTTATGCGTGCATGGTACCCGGAAAACCATCTGCAGTGCGGTGCGTACGAAGTTCACTTCGCGGTGAGGGACGGGTCTTCCTTTGAGACGCTGGAGAGGCTTGCGGGTGTGCTCAGTTTTGCAGTTACCGGACCTAAACGGGCCCGCGGAATAGTGACCGGAGCTTGCGAGTGGGAGCTTATTCCCCTTGAGGACGAGTGCGATGCGGGCGACGGCAAAGGACAATGACGGAACTCAACTTTCGGCGCTCTTGGAACCGTCTGATGAAGTGGCGGAACGAGTGCTTTCAGCAATTCGGCCCTATTCATGACTTGCCGGTTCGGTCGGTGGAAGACCAGTTGACAGGTCTGCTCGTTCCGCACAGCCGCGTCTTGGATGTGGGAGCGGGCGCACACAAGCCTTTTCGCAAATTCTTCGCGGAAAAGACCCAAGCGTACTTCTCCCTTGACACAGACCCGGCCGGAGACTTCGACTTCCATTCTCCGCGTGAGATTCCTGCAGACCAGCTCTTTGACCTGGTGTTGGCCAACCAGGTCCTGGAGCACATGTCCATCGACGACGCGTGTGATACGGTGGATGCGGTGTTTGCACATCTGGAAGTCCGCGGCCATTTTGTGGCGACCGTGCCCAATGCCGCGCATCCTGTGCGGCAGCGAGATCCCACTCATGTGACACCTTGGCCTGCGAACGATCTGTACAGTCTCTTGCGCAGTGCGGGCTTTGAGGTGATTTCCATGGCCAGGTTCAACAAATTCCCGCTCACCACCGATCCTCTGAAACGATGGGTCATCGAGACGGTCTGCCAGGAGTTTCGAGTGGACTGGTGCGACAGCGTCATGGCAACAGGCAGAAAGATTCAGTGAACTCCTTGACCCACATGCAGGAAACGTGCAGTGCGCCAACAATGGTGCCCATCCTGGTGGACGACCGGGAATACCGTATCGAGCTGTATCGCAGGGTTTCCCTGCCGCGGGATGCACCTCGCCTCATCGTGATCGCGTATCAGAGCAATCCCCTTGCCGCGCAACTGCTGCGCGTGTGCCTGGATTGCGTCGGACGGTTCACGCCTGAGCCTCATGAAGTGTGGGTGGTGGACAACAATTCCCCACGGGAAATGGTGGACTGGCTTGTGAGCAGGCCCGACGTCAATGTGGCCCTGAACCGTACCGAACCGCTCCCGAGGGAAATGCGAGGATCCGCACTCTCGCCCCACAGCCAAATGAACTGGGGAAGTTACGCCAATGCCATAGGGCTGGAAATCGGCACACGCTTGATCGATCATGATTCCCATTTTGTCATGACCATGCACATGGATACCGCGCCTTGCAGGTCTGGTTGGCTGTCGTACTTGACATCCAAAATTCGCGGGAATGTGGCCGCTGCTGGCGTGCGCATGGATAGAACCCGTACTCCTGAGGGTGTATTGCACGTGCTGGGGTACCTGGTGGATTTTCGGATCTTCACGCGGCTCGGCCTGAACTTCTTTCCGGAGCTCCCGGATCTGGACGTAGGCGATCGGGTGACCGTGAATCTCAGAGCCGCGGGATACGAAGTATTCGCGTGCCCGAATACGGTATGGGAGCCCGATCTTGTGGACCGCATTCCGGAAACATCGCCTTTGAGGAGTTTCCACGCGGATCGGTCGTTTGACGATGCAGGGAACGTGATTTTCCTGCATTTGGGCCGGGGCTTGAGGCGATCCATCGGGGAGCATCGCAAAGGACCCTTTGCAGAAGATTGGATTCGTCTTGCCAACGAGCATCTGCTCGCGGAACAAGGGTAGCCGAATGGAAGGGCAAGACCATGCCGCGATCTGCCGCACGGAGCTCAAAGACCTCGGTTATTCCCTGCGACGCTTCTTTGTGGACTCGTTTCACTTTCGCCACGTGCACGGTCTCGCTGCCGGCGAATTGGTCCTCGATCTCGCGGGGAACCGCATCGGTAAACGAGGGTGCTTCGATATCGAGCGTTATGGATTCCCTGTGGTGTATGCGAACCTCTCTCCCGCGAAGCGGCCTGACGTGCAAGCTGACGGGGCAGCGCTCCCGTTCCGCTCGGAAACGTTCGGGTCAGTGATCTGTGCGGAACTCCTGGAACACGTGCCGTACCCGCCGCACGTCCTGGCCGAGGCGCACCGGGTACTGCGTCCGGGCGGGATGCTGCTCATTTGCGTGCCTTTTCTGAATCGCGTGCACGGCGATCCTTATGATTTCGGTCGGTACACGGATTATTATTGGGCACGCACGCTGGAGCGAGAAGGGTTTGCGGGAATTCACATTGAAAAGCAGGGACAATTCTGGAGCGTCCTGGTGGACATGCTCCGTGATTTGGCGGTTCACAAGACACGCGGTCCAGTGCTCGGAAGGCCTGGGGTTATTCGACTGATCGCATTCGTGATGGCCGCAGCCAAGCGAATTGCCCTGAAATGGGACGGTCGTGCCGCGCGCCAGGGTGATGCCTTTTCAGCCAGCTTTACCACCGGGTACGGCATCACCGCGCGAAAGGAATGCGCAAGAAACCGCTCTCCCAATCAACCCGATGCCATATGAGCCTCTTCCCCCGACCCCCCATCCCCAAGGACTTCAAACCCTTGCCAGCTCCCGCTGGTCGCTGGACAGGGTGGAATTTTCATGGTTCGTTGTGACCCTCCAGGTCATGGGACTTCACGCGATTTTCGTTCCAGGGTAATGGAGTGGGTGCAGGGAGGTGGATCCCGGAAGCATTGACCCCCCATCATCGTGTTTCCGTTCCCTTAATCCACGCCTCGGACTTGGCAAACTCGGCGTCAAGGTTGTCGACGCTGGGGAACAAATGATTGTACTTTCCATATCCGTCAATCTGGACCATGAAGGGCTTCCCTTCAGGCGTATACCGTATATAAGTGAATGATGCTAATGGCGTAGAAAAAATCCCCATTCCGTTGGAAAGGGCCACCGCGTCGCCAGCCAATACCGAATGGGCTCCTGCGAAAGCCAATATTATGCCGAGGAATCCCGCCAATATCACCTTTCCGCTCAATTTGGTGGAGTTCATGATCCACCTCCGTGTAACTTTCGTTTCCTTTGTACGACTAGATGCAGGTGTCGCCAAAACGATTCAGGGCAGATAGAGGATGGCCTGGAACTGTGCGATCAGCCTAACGGCATATGGGCCACACACGCGATTTTCTTGCCCGGCTAATGGTGTGGAGGGGTTGTCCAAAGTTCTGACCGAATGGCTCGCTCTTCTGAATGATGCCGGGAGGTCCTCTGAACGAAGATTCGACGGCTCGGCGTCGCTCGAAGTGAACGGGGATCCCCCGGCATCAAAGAACAATCAAACAGTCAAAACTTTTGACAACCCCCATAAGTGTGGGGAAGCGGATTGTGGCAAAGAGGTGCAGAGCATAAGGTCGGGAGCGACTCCGGCCTGTAAGCAACCATCGACGATGGGGATGAAGGTTTTTCCGAACCTCTCAAGTGAGGAAATCGGATTGTACGTGCGAATTCAGGAAGCAGTTTCAAAATATGTTACAATCGAAAAGTTTGGTGACGCGGGGGTAATTGGGGCGTCTTTGGGATGGTAAAGTATGACAGCACGCGTGAAAAAGGGTCTCCTTCCCCAGACTCGACCCGCCCAAATTTCCGGACAACGCGGGTTCCGGTGGTCTCAGGGCAGCACGGTGCTTTGAGACAAATGGGTGAGTCAGGCGGCTGCGACCAGCGGGAGCCGCGGAATGCTGAGAGTTTTTGGGGATGAGGGTCCGGGGGAAGGGACTTTTTGCAAAAAGTCCCCTCCCCCGGCAACTATATCCCATAGGAATTTTTCTCATGGACAGGGCAAAAGTCTTTTTGACAGGCGGCGATGGCATTGGATGGGCCGTGGATGAAGATTTGCGGCTCATTGCACAGGCTCTTGAACCCACGGCCGACCTAGTGGATCTCGATGAGAGCGAGGTGGTCTTTTCCGTGTGGTGGGAAGGGCTCATGCTGCTTCCTCGCGAAAAGCTCGTAGGAAAGCGCATCATGTGTGCGGTCCCGGGTGAGCCTTTCCGGTATTTCGGCGTTCCCGGGCATTACCGCGCGATGACCATGGTCGGACACTGGATCACCCACACTACTCAGGCGCAGAAACAAATGAACGGTCTGGGAATCCGGACCACGGTCATTCCTTACCTAGTCGACGTCGACACTTTCAGGCCGTTGGCGCAGGACGATCCGGAGTTTATCGCACTGAAAGCTCAATGGAAGGTTCCATCGCAGGTCTTTCTCGTCGGCAGTTTTCAGAGAGACACGGAAGGCGCGGATCTGCAGACCCCAAAACGGGTAAAAGGGCCTGATGTGTTCGTGGAAGTGGTCCGCTGTCTGCAACGCCGTGGCCTGCCCTTCCATGTCTTGCTCGCGGGCCCGAGGCGGCACTGGATGATTCGTACGCTGACCGCGCTCGACATCCCGTTCACGTACGTGGGCCACGTGATGGAGACCGATGATATCGAGAAGAAACTCATTGCCGCGGAGTACGCTGAATCGCCTGTACAATCTGCTGGACCTGTATGTGGTAGCCAGCCGCTCCGAGGGCGGTCCGCATGCAATCCTGGAGGCAGCTGCCGCAAAGTGTAAGGTGATAAGCTCGCGGGTGGGCATGGCAGAAGAGGTGCTTGAACCCCAGTGTATCTTTCGATGCGCATCTGATGCGGCCGATTTGATCGAGAGGGAGATGACGAGCCATTTCCTTAACGATACGGTCAACAGGCATTATGAACGGGTGTATCAACACCATCGTCCGGAATCCGTAACTCCGCTCTTTGAGAAACTTTTTCCACAAATGGAGTCAGTACCTCGGTACATGTCAGAACCTACACCAGACAGCATACCAATCTCTTCGGAAAGATCGAAAGCCGTTTCCGCGGCAAGCCGGCATTCTCACGTTCAGAAATCACGGCTGACCGTGGGGCTGTGGCACACGTTTTTCAAACCGCCGTACGGTGGCGGCAACCAGTTCATGATGGCCCTGCGAAAAGGGCTCTTGGGCCTGGACGTGGAGGTGCGGGAAAACGAACTCAGAGAAGGAATTGACGCGTACGTGCTCAATTCCATTCACTTCGACGTGGACCGCTTCTTGGAATTCCGCGCCAAACACCGGCTCAATGTGGTGCACCGTATCGACGGCCCTATCCACTTGATCCGCGGGTTTGACCGGGAAAAAGACGAGCTTTGTTTCAACCTCAATACCCGCTTCGCGTCCGCAACGGTGCTGCAATCCGCATGGACGTTCCAGCGCATCGTGGAAATGGGATATCAACCCATAAGGCCGATCATCGTGCATAATGCCGTGGACCGGGACACTTTTCATCCACGCGGTCGCGTGCCCTTTGATCCTGACCGAAAAATCAGGCTGATTTCCAGCAGTTGGTCCAACAATCCTCGCAAGGGTGGTCCTGTGTACAAATGGATCGAAGACCACCTCGATTGGAACCGCTTCGAGTACACCTTTGTGGGAAACGCTTCAGAGCAGTTCAGCCGCATTCGCCATGTGCCCCCGGTGTCTTCCGAGGAGCTTGCGGAACTCTTGCGCGGCCATGATATCTACATCACCGCGAGTCGTAACGATCCGTGTTCCAACGCGTTGATCGAGGCGCTGGCGTGCGGGTTGCCCGCTCTGTATTTCGACGACGGCGGTCATCCTGAACTCGTGGGACAAGGCGGTCTGCCGTTCAAGGAAGAGGATGAGATTTTCCCCCAACTGGAGAAACTGGTGGAAAACTACGAGACATTTCAGAGACTCATCGTGGTAAACAGACTCGAGGATGTGGCGGAAAAATACCTGGCCTTGATTCGAGAGATAGTA
The DNA here is from genome assembly GCA_963760985.1 of uncultured delta proteobacterium. GTDB lineage: Bacteria > Desulfobacterota > Desulfomonilia > Desulfomonilales > Desulfomonilaceae > JACRDG01. Next base: position 875,723 of record CAVXFM010000015.1, read on the forward strand.
CAATGAATAGCCACCTTACGCTTTTCTTTACTCGCGGCGTCTCTCTCCGCACGTGGGGCATGCTGGGTATGCTCGAACGAGAGGTTGCTATCTATCGTCGGCTTGTGGAGAGCGGATTCGACGTGAGTTTCGTCACGTACGGGGATGCGTCGGATCTGGCGTACGCGGATAAGCTTGGAGGGATCAAAGTCCTGTGTAACGAAACCGGGATGCCCTTGGAACAGTACCAGAGCATGCTCCTGTCCGTGCACGAAGGAGCCCTGCGCCACCGTGGGGTAATCAAGACCAACCAGACTCTGGGCGGGGAGCTTGCATTGCAGACAGCCCGCACGCTGGGAAGGCCGTTGGTCGCGAGATGCGGGTACATGTGGTCGCTCAACGCGGGCCGTGAGCATGGAGAACAGTCTCCTGCAGCCATTGAGGCACGTCGTGTGGAAGAGCTGATATTCTCCGCGGCAGACCGAGTGGTGGTCACCACTGACGCAATGCGGTTGAACGTCGCGCAGAGGCTTCCGGATGTGGCAGGCCGCGTGCAAGTGATCCCCAATTATGTGGATACTGACCTGTTCCGGCCTCTGGAAACGGTGAAAGACGAACCTTCTCTGCTGTTTGTCGGCCGCATCGCTCCTGAGAAGAATCTGGCAGCGTTGCTTGAGGCGATTCGTCCGCTTGAAGTCAAGCTTACCCTGATCGGGGAAGGCAAACTCCGGCCGGAATTGCAGCGGCAGTTCGCGGACTTGGACGGTCGAGTGACCTGGGAAGGCAACGTGCCCAATGCACAGCTACCGGCTTACGTGAACCGCGCGGGGATCTTTGTGCTCCTTTCTTTGTACGAGGGCCATCCCAAAGCGCTCCTGGAAGCCATGGGGTGCGGGGTGGCCGTGATCGGCGCGGATTCGCCCGGCATCCGTGAGGTGATCAGGCACCGCGAAACCGGGTACCTGTGCGGCACAGACGCGGTCAGCATTCGCGCCGCGATCGAGGAACTTGTGGGCCAGCCTGAATTGGTCAGCGAGCTGGGGCGCAATGCACGCGAATACGTGAAAGAAAACTACTCCTTGGACCGGATATTCCGTCTCGAATCAGCCATGTTACACGAGGTTGAGGCAAGCCAATGAACTCCGGATGCTCGGGCGGCAGCTACCGGGAGAAACGTAGGTCCGTAAAGGGCAAACGAGTCACCGTGCTGATGTCCGTGTACAACGATCAGGGGTACCTCGATGAGGCGGTACAAAGCATTTTGTGCCAGACGTTCCAGGACTTCGAATTCCTCATCATCGACGACGGCTCCACCAAACCCATCGAGGGTCTGCTCGAAGCGTACCCTGACAACCGGATTGTCTGTGTCCGCCAATCGAACATGGGCCTGACGCGATCGCTCAATCGAGGGCTGGCCCTTGCCACGGGGAAGTATATCGCGAGAATGGACGCGGACGACGTGAGTCTCCCCCAGCGCCTGGAAGCTCAGGTAAAGACATTGGATGCCAATCCGACTTTGGACATGGTGGGCGCGTTCTTTGACGTGGTCGATCACGAGGGCAAGGTGATGGACCGAAAGGAATTGATCACGGATCCGATCTATCGACTCTGGCGGTTACAGTTCCACAACAATTACGGACACGGCACCATGATGCTCCGCAAGAAATCGGTCTTGGCCGCAGGAATGTACGACGAAAGTCTGTCATATGCGCAGGACTATGACCTCTGGTGCCGCCTTTCCACCGCAACGAACACTGCGATCATCCCTGATGTCCTCTATCGATACCGCATGGTGAAGAGCAGCACGCAGGCTTCGGTGAGGAACTATGACGCGCAACTCGCCACAGCCGTGCGTATCAGCGACCGCAATCTTATGGCCTGCAACCCTTTGCTCCGCGAAACCGAATGTATCGAAGTGAGAGCTCTGTACTGGAAATTCCAGCGTACCGCAGTGTCTCGCGTGGGGCTTGAGGCTCTGCCCGCAACCCTGGAAGGCTTTTGCCGGCGCTTCCGCATCGAGGGACTTGCGCAAAGGCGTCTGAGTGAGCTCGTGTGCCGGGACGCGTGGGAGGAACTGCAGGAATCCGCGGAAATCTGCCCCCACGATAAGGCCGGCCTGGGTCGTTTTCTCAAAACGCAGCTCTGCGGGTTATGATTTGCCAAGACTAATGTGGGTGTGCACGTAACGTGGCAAGAAGGACGATGAGACGTCCGGTCAATCGTTTTCCGCCACATAACAGTTCGCATATTTCGTGACACGCGCATCGGCGTCACGCGCTCGGCAGTTTCTTCATCAATTGTCGCGCCTGTTCTCTCAGGTCTACCACCCGGTCGGTCTCATCGACTATCTCGTCTCCCAGGAGGGTCTCGATCAAATCCTCCATGGTCACGAGTCCCTCAACGCCGCCATATTCATCCACTATAATGGCAATGTGCCGGCGGTGTTTCAGAAAACTTTTGAGCAAGACCAACAAATTGTTGCTCTCCGGCACAAAGAAGATGGGTTTGGCCATTGACTTGATGATCGCGTGAGGATCCCCAAACGCCTTGGCTGACAAAAGATCGTTCATGATGACGTACCCGATGATATTCTCCGGCTCCCGCTCGTACAGGGGAATCCGAGTAAAACCCTTTTTGTACGTTACCTTTGCTGCTTCCTCGACGGTCATTTCCGCGTTGAGAGAAAAGATCACCGTGCGAGGAGTCAGGATCTCACGTACCAACCGGTTTTCCAGATCAATGATGTTATGCACAAATACGCTTTCATCATAGGTGATCTCGCCTTGCTTGGCACCCATACGCACCACCGCGAGGATTTCCTCCTCTGTGATGTGGGGTGTTTTGTGTCCCCGGGTCAGAAGATTGGAAAAAGCCTGGCTCACGACGATCAAGGGATACATCCCGTATTTCAGGACCTTGAGCGGAATCACGATGAGCGGCCATATCTGTCGCCAATATACGGCTCCCAAGGTCTTGGGCGCGATCTCGCCGATGAAAAGGATCGCGAGAGTAAACAACACGGAAAAAACCGGAGCCATGGACGGCCCCAACACGTTGCTGGCGTATATGCCCGCGAAAAAAGCGCCCACAATGTTGACCAGGGTATTGAGAATGAGTATCGCGGCAATGGGAACCGATATCTTTCTCTTCATCTCGAGGAACTGCGCGGCCAGATCCGACTTCTTTCCTGAAGCCCGTGACGCTTCAAGCGCACCGGATCTCGTGGAATACAGCGTAGCTTCAGAAAGCGAGCAGTAGAAGGAAACGACCACCGTGATGCACGCAATGACAAGCAATATCATCATGGACGAACTCCTCGAGGTCCCTCTGAACCCGCATCGCGGTTCTCGGGCTGCAGTACGTATACAGCTCCCTTGTGTCCCAGAATGCGGCGGAAAGGAAAGGTCCGCACTGTGTGGTATCCAGGTAAGGACCCCAGGGTAAGCACGTAATCCTCCTGTGAAACCCACCACCAGCTCAAGTTCTTGACCGGCTTGAAGTCCTTGCGGGCACAATGGTACCCGTTGAATTCGAACCCTCCGTCAATGTGGCAAGGATCGGCCTTGAGGTCATGGACCAGATAATCCTGAGCCTGCTTAAGGCTGCGTTTCATCTCCATAAAGTCGCGCATCGCGAAAGTGGAAAACAAACCCAACAAGGCTACAAAGACAAAACCCGGTACGAGCTTGGTATATCCCACGGTCGCGCGATCAACCCCACTCTTGTCACTCACCAGCCATACAATGATGAGGATGAAGACAGGTATCAAGTACCGATCGTGAAAACAGGTGAGTGTGATGATGCCCAAGTAAAAGAGCGCTGCCAGCAACGCAAGGTTCCCGGTAAAGCTTTCGTGAAGAGCCTCTGGCTTCAGGTGATGTACAAGGATACGCGACAGGGACGAATACATCAATGAAACCAACACCACGAACGCGGCAGCGGTCCAGTAAATCACCGCATAGTATACGGGCGCAGGCAGCGAAATCGTGCGATGTATATCCAAAATGTACGTGTCCTTCAACAGTATCGGACCAATGCCCAAATTGAAGAGCACGTTTCGCCATAGAATTACGGGCGGGTGGACGATTCCCGCAAGAATGAGCGCTTCTGTAATTACAAAAGCCCCTGTCAATCCCAAGAGAAAAATCCTGAACGGCCGGCGTGCAAGGTATTCGCGGTATCGCCCGATCAGAACGGGTGAAACGAAAAAGGCCACGTATCCCAGACCGCACAAAAAGAATAGCTGCCCCATAAAGATCAGATACTCGGGAAAGCCCTTTTCCAGGGGCCACAGGAAAATCTTCAAGATCCGTTCATGCTGGATCACCGGCGTACTCCCCACACGCGCGAGGAACGCCTCGTAGAGCATCCAAGGGGCCAAACCTATTCCTGCAGCCCACACGACGGCCTTGATACGGCCTATGCGTTTTCCCGCAGGATGCGTCAAGGCCGCGATCGCGAACGCTGCGGGGATTACCACGCCTATCTGCCGCGTGAGCGTAGCCAATAGGCCCATGAAGAGGCCGAAGATGATAAGAGACGTCCGGCTCTCTTTTACTCCCATGTGAAGCAACAGGACCGCGAATATCACGAGGCTCGCAAACGTGATGTCGGTCATGAAAGTGAATGACTGTGACATGAACAGCGGATTCGCCACCGTGGCAAGGGTTCCTAGCAACGCAAGCGCGGGCGAAGCGCCGACGGATCGCAAGAGCCCCAACAGTCCCAAAGAACCGAGTACCGCGGCAACGAGCACGGAAATTCTCAGCGTGGTCAAAGAAAAGCTTGCCAGTTTTGCAAAAAGACCGCCCCATAAGACGTGAACAATCGCGGAAGGCCCCCCATGGCCCCATCCGGTAGCAATCATCCTCCCACCGTGGGAAAGGGCCTCAAGGATTTCGACAAAACTCCAGTCGTCATTTACCGAGAACTCCCCCACAGGATTCACCACTACGATGACGACAACCCAGACCGACAACAGTACTATAATGGGAAAAACGAGTTTTTTCATAAGGACCGCGTACCCGGACCGGCTTTAAGGCTCGCGCACACGTGGGGCCGCATAAATGGCAAATAGGTTGTCGGATAGCATCCCATCAGCGTGCTCACCTCAGCACCTCCATACCATCTCGTCAATTGACCACAAAGTCAATGCCCCACGTGCGTATCGGCCCTTCATACCCCTGTGCGCACATGCAACTCTCTTAGCGACGGGAGATCTCCTTCACTACGAGCGACGCGGGGCCGTCGAATCTCCGTTCAGAAGACCTGCCGCCGCGGGCGAGGTTATTTGAGAGTGAGCGAACCGGTGTCAGACGCGAGCCGTCAAAGGTGGCTATTCACACGTGTCTTCTCGGAGCCGGGCCGTTGGTCCGAGATGGTTGTGCGAGGTACGGAGCAGTACCTATTGTACTTACATTGGGAGTAACGCGGCAGGCTCCGAGTTTTCCAACGAAGCATGTGTGCACACAGTCCCTTGATCGCCACTGCAACGAGCCGGGCATACCCAGGGGGAGTGTCATGAGCAAAGCCTTTGAAGTCATTTTCGCGGCTTGGATGATCGTGTGTGTCGCGGGTGGCGCGTGTGCCCAAACCAGGGAAGATGCGCTCCGCCTGCACCGCGAAGCGTACGCAATAAGACAGAAAGCACGCTCCAACGAAGACTTGAAAAAAGCTGTGGAGAAATTCGAGGAGGCCCTGGCCATATACCTGAAAGTGGGGGACGCGAAAAACGCGGGCCGCGTGTACAACAGTCTCGGCCTCGTGTACAAGAACTGGGGGCAATACGACAAGGCAATAGAGTTCTACGATAAGGCGCTCGCAATGAGCAAACAAGGCCCTGACCCGAAGGTGGAAGGGTGGGTCCTAAACAATCTCGGGGAAATCCAAAGAGAGACGAGCCAGTATGCCAAGGCGATTGAGTTTTACGAAAAGTCGCTCGCCATCACCAGAAAAATCGGCGACGTACAGACGGAGGGGCGTACGCTGAACAACCTCGGTCTCGTGTACAAGAACTTGGGGCAATACGACAAGGCAATAGAGTTCTACGATAAGGCGCTCGCGATCAACCGAAAGGTCAGCGACACCAAGATGGAAGGACGCACACTGAACAACCTCGGCGAAGTCCGGAGAGAGATGGGCCAGTATGCGAAAGCAGTGCAGTTCTACCAAAAGTCGCTGGCAATTTCCAAAAAGGTCGGGGACGTGCAGATGCAAGGACGAACCCTGAACAACCTCGGCCTGGTGTACAAGAGCTGGGGGCAATACGCCAAGGCGGTAGAGTTCTACGAGAAGTCGTTGGCGATTGCGGGAGAGATCAGTGACGTATGGATGGAAGGCCGAATTCTGAACAATCTCGGCATCGTGTACACGGATTGGGGCCAATATAGCAAGGCAGTGGACTTCTACGAAAGATCGTTGGCAAATTCGAGAAAAATCAGTGACGTGCAGATGGAGGGACGAACCCTGAACAACCTCGGCCTGGTGTACGTGGCCTGGGGCCAATACGGCAAGGCAGTGAAGTTCTTCGAAGAATCGCTCGTCATCAAGAAAAAGATCGGTGATGTTCGCGCAGAAGGCTCTACGGTGATGAATCTCGGGAAAGTGTACGAGGGTCGCGGAGAGTACGCAAATGCTCTGAAGAACTACCAGGAAGGACTCGCGATCTTCACGCGAATCAAGGTGCGCACCAACTGGCCCAAGGATCTCATCGGGAATCTGTACCTCGATCAAGGGGACCTTACCCAAGCGGAAACGTACATCAAGGCGGCACATTTCAGTGCGTCTCTGGGCCGACTCTCCTTGGCAAAATCCGATTATCCGCACGCGAAAGCCTGTTACGAAAAGCTCCTTTCCGCGGCGGAAAAGAGCAAGAACGCGAACGGCCTGTTTACGGCCTATACGGGCCTGGGAAAAGTCCATGAGGCCATGGAGGACTACAAGGCAGCCGAAGAATACTATGAAAAAGGTATGCAGCGCAGTGAGGAAATCAGATCCAGTATCCTCCCCGCGGAAAGGAAGAACTTCTTCGACGTCAAGATCAACGGATTCGATCGTTCCGAACCTGCGCGCGGCCTCACACGAGTGAGGATGAAAATGAACAAAGGAATACAGAGTATAGATTCCAGTGAGGTAACCAGGGCTCGGTCCTTTTCCGATCACATCTCCCAGCGATCCGATGCAGGATTCTCCGGGGTCCCCAAGGATGTGCTGGAAAAGGAAGAAAATCTGGTCACCAAAGTTGCATCTCTCAAAAAAGAGCTTGCCAAGACGGATAAGGAGAAACAGCCCGGACGGTATGAAATATTTCAAAAGCAAGCCCAGGAAGCGGATCAACAACTGCAAGCCTTTGTGGACATGCTTTGGAACAAATACAAGCGATACGCCGCGGTCAAGTACCCTAGACCGGTAACGCTCAAAGAGTCGTCCCTCAAGCCTCAAGAGTTCGTGGTCATGTTTGACGTGTCCGGCGAAGGCGTGGGGGTCAAGCTCATCCATGGCAAAGAAATTGCCGAGACCTATTACAAGAAATGGAAATTGGCAAACCTTCGGAGTGCGGTAAAGAAGTTCCGACGGCCATTTGAGGATGCAAAACTGGAGAGTTTTGATGTGGAGACCGGCAAGACTCTGTACAGGAATCTCTTGGGAGCAGTGTTACTGCAGGTCCCGGAAGGATCGCCTCTCATCATCATTCCCGATGGAATTCTCGCGGTTCTCCCGTTTGAAGCACTTGTCATTTCCGGCAAGCCCACGTGGAACCCGGACGATTTGAGGCCCCACCCTCAAGGTCTCACCTATCTGGGCGACGTGTACCCTGTCAGCTATTATCAGTCCATAAGCACGTTGACATTGAGCCGGGCCCTGAGTGCAAATGCGACAAAAGGAACCAAGTCCCTCGTGGTTGCTGACCCTATATTCGAACCCGATGATGCGCGCCTGAAAAGCGCGGACACTGCAGAACGACAAAAACCCATGGCCGCACTCCCGCAGAAGCTCATGTCAATCAAACGACACACAGGATTGAGGTTCGATCGACTGGCTCTTACCCGCGAACTCGGAGAGTACTTGAAGAAACTCGACCCTGGAAGAACCGACGTGTTCACGGGGCTGAACGCGAAAAAATCGCTATTCTTCGACAAAAATCTCACCAATTACCGTTCCATTGTACTCGCCACCCATGGATATTTCGGGAACGACATCCCTGGCATTCGCGAACCGGTAGTGGTCATGAGCCTCGTCGATCAACCGAAAGAACAAGATGGTTTCCTCACCATGACTGAAGTGATGGGCATGAAACTCAATGCTGACGTGGTTGCCCTTACCGCGTGCCAGACAGGCATTGGCAACAACCTGTCCGGTGAGGGTGTCATGAGTATGGGCAGAGCCTTCCAATATGCCGGAGCCAAATCCATTCTCATGACGCTCTGGTCCGTGTCGGAACAAGCCTCGGTGTTGTTGGTAGAGAGATTCTTTGCACATCTCCAACAGGGGGAGAATAAGCTGGAAGCCCTGAAGTCCGCGAGGCAGGACGTGCGCAACGCCGGGTATGAGCACCCCTTTTATTGGGCGCCGTTCATCCTCGTGGGAGAGGTGAATTGACGGATAAAGAGTACCTCCGGGGCGTTCACCGATCGTCTGGCGAGCCGCGCACTCCGGTTTCCGCTCCCTTGCCGGATTGTGGAGGATTTTTCGCTTTGTCGCTTGCTTTTGCTCTGTTTTTTGTGTATAGTCTTTCCACCTTCCCACGGGAAGGGCTGATTGTTTTAGTTCGTTTCAATGCAAGGAGGTTGGACGGGCATGAAATTGCCGGCTGGCCACGCGAGAAGGCTCTTTCTTGGATTTACGTGCTCGATCATGTTTCTCGTGGTGTTTGCACTGTTAATCGCCCACAATAGCGAAGCAGAGTCCTCCAATATCAGCAAATCCTCTGTCGAAGATTATCCTCTCACGATCACTATTCCTACTCCTAATCCGCAGGGGACGATCAGTTTTTATCGTAAGCTCGGCTTCAAATCGGTCGAGGGATTGGCAGGAGGACTGGACGTCGTTCGCATGGAAAAAGAGGGAACTCCGTACAAATTGGAGATCTTTCACAACAAGTTGGGGCGAGCAGGATCATTGACGGGCGGAGTTTCCGGCATGAGTTTTCAGGTGCCGAATCTTTCTGCATCCGTCAGCGCACTGCGAAACAAAGGACTGCGTTTTCGGGAAACGTCAGGCACACGCGATGGGGTCACCTACGCGTCACTCCTCGACCCTAACGGAATCAGCATCAACCTTTTCGAGCCATGATAATCAACTGAAGTCGTTTTCGTTTCATGAAATTCAGAACGGAATGACGGGCACGCGATCGTGCCCGTCATTCCGTTCTGGGATGTCTGATCTCCTGAAAGAAGTCCTCTGGGCATCTCGCCGTTGCCACCGGTTTTTTCCCCGTGGCTCGACCTTATACTGATTCGCATTGGCATGACCATACTGGTTGCCACGAGTTTTGTCTGGGCGATTCGTCTTTGGTGGAGGGAGGCCCGCTTCACTTCGAGCGACGCAGGGCCGTCGAATCTTCGTTCAGGGCCCCCCCTCCACCTTTCAAAAGCGCGGGCCATTCGATCAGAGAGTTTGGCAACGGCTATACCTTGGTGCAGACTGAAGATCTTCGTCGCCTTCTCTTGTGAATCGCAAGGTACGCGGAACGTGAAGGGAAATGATCCCGTCAGCCCACCATGCCTTAGCCGGATTTCTCGGTCTCTCGCGGGCCCCCTACATTGTTGAATGCAGAGTTGAAATTGCGATACAGCGCATGGTAATTGGCGATGCGGTGCCATTTCTTGAGATAGCCGGCAGGGAGTGCATCCAATTCTTCCACCTTGTCCCATCCTCCAGGCAGAGGAAACGCATAATACGGCAACGCCTTGGGTATCCCCCGTACCAGCAGGACTTCTGGAATGACCCATTCCCGGAGCGCCATGTACACGCGATGCATCCCGTCATTGATAATGAGATGAAACGACCCGTCCCTTTCGATGGATTCTTCCACCACCGGTGGAAGCAGATCCACCGGAGCGTCGTGTCCTTCCAAGGTGAGCCGAACAAACCCGTTGAGCCGAAACAGATCGACACCGTGCTCCTCAAGTGCCCACTTGAGTTCACGCACTTTAGTCAATTCGGGTTTCAGAATGTAGTTCTGAGGTGGCGAAAGGTGGCGTGCAGCGATAGTCTCCAATGAAATAAACGCCTTATCGTATATCTTCGTCTCCGGTGCCTTCAACATGGTGACACCGCGCAGCCGTTCGATCAATTCTCCCTCGGAGAAGCGTGTTACTTCACGAATCTTCATAGTGACCCCCAGCGTTGCTTTGAAAGAGAGAAGTCAGTGTGCCGGCATTGAGGTCCATCCCATCCTCCGGCGAAGTGGCGGGTAAATGACGACTGGACGCGCCACAGAGCACGTCAATGACCATATCCCTGGCCTCTGTCGATATGGTGACCTGCTGGAGAATCCGTATGTTCTCGTCGGATTCCATCGTTTGCCGCCAGAACACATCGAATTCCTTGTTCTTCGACTCGTACACGTGCTCGTAATAGATCTCCCGGATGCCCGCCTGAATGAGCTGCTTGAAACACCAATTGCAGGGTTCCAGAGTGCAGTAGAGCACCGCTCCTTCCAGCGGGATGCCGAAGCGCGCGGCCTGATCGATGGCATTGACCTCTGCGTGGCTGGAAATGCAGTAATTGTACTTATCCGCGTCGTGCGCGCCAATGCTCCTTCTCATACAGAAGTCCGGTCCGCGATCAATGCAATGCGGCGCGCCGTGAACAGCTCCGTTGTACCCGGTGGCCAAGATGCGGTTATGCCTCACGATTACCGCGCCCACTTTCCTGGAATTGCAGGTAGATCTCACGCTGACCAGTTTAGCCAGCATCATGAAGTATTCGTGCCAGTTCGGTCTGTTCATATCCTGATTTTTCCCTATGTGGTCGCAGCCGCGGTTGTCTGAATACCATTACAACGGCCTGACCAGCTCCTTGATGCGATTGGATTCTACCGCTTCCGCGAACTCGTCCCAAAGGATTGCGCTCAATTCGGACGCGCGATCCCACCTGCGGATGCGCTCGGCAGGATCGTGCAGGAAGGTCTTGAAGTCGTTGCGGTCAGGCAGACTACGGTCCGGGAGAAGATTGATGAAGTCCTGGCCAGGATACACCTGCACCAGCCTGTCCGTGCACGCACGCGCGGGTTTTCGCCAGGAAAGTGCCTTGTCAAACCAGCCGGGCACTATCCTCTCCTGGTAGTGAAAAAAGAGCGTGATCCCCTCGTCACCGGGTCGATAATCCTGATTCAACTGATAGTCGATTATGCCCCCGTCGCGATATACTCCCTCGGGCGCGCCCTTGATATTCCGCACCCCCGCGACGATGCATGGAAGGGACCCCGTGGCCAGGGCTGCCTGGGCCACATTGTCCGGGGTCAACCGCACAGCGCGGCCAGTGAAGGAATCCCTGAGAAATTCAGACCCCTCGGCCCCTGAGTAAAAGACCACCCGCTCATACGCCATCTTCATGGCCGCGGGGCTCATCACATTTGCCAGAGCAGCGACGATCAGCGCACCCCCCTGAACATAGGAATTTTCACTCGCGGCAGGACCGCGGCTGCGCGCAGTGTGAATGACCAGGTCGTACACCGGGTGGTCTACGAGGAAAGGAATGTCCTCGGGCCTGATCAATGCGCTCACGTTCTCGCCGAGCTTGGCACTGATGGTCTGGGGCGTATCCGACTCGGTGAAAATGTTCCGGGAATACGCGATCCGCAATCTCTCGTACGCTGTCCAAAGGGGACGCCGCAGCCATGGCCAGGCACCGCCACGCGCCGGCCGACGAGCCGGCAAGCGTGACCCGTCTTCCCGGCGATTCCAGAAACCGGCTTTGCATGAGGCCCCTGTCAAAGCCCACTGACACGAACCATTTCGGACCGCCTGCAGGTCCGGTAAAAACGCGTACCCGCTCGCGCCTGAGTCCTTCATCCCGGAGGATGTCAAGCACCGCCGGCCCTGCCTTCACTTTGAGGTAATTCTTCATAACCGGACAAGAGTAGCATCAGCGCGAAGAGATTCCAAGAGTCATGAGACAAGCTGCATTATAACAGCGCCTTACCGGCAAGGCCCTGATCCGTCGTACGCGGTCGCTGTCATCTTCGCGAAGCGACCCAGAAGAAACGGGAAGGGAGCCAAGAGCAGGCGACCCCCTCCTGGGAACGCGCACAAAAATGTCGGAGCGCATCATCATATATTCATTTGATATGTTAGTCTGTTATGGCTACTTCATGACGTTCATTGGTCAACGTCTTTCGAGAAGATCGTGCCAAATTTGCCGATTTAATGGTATTTTTTACTTGACATCATGATGCCTCGTGATAAAGAAGCAAAATTATAGGCTTTGGGCCGGAGAAAGGGTATGTTGAGAAGTACCATCCCTATCACTCCGTTGTTCCCACGTTTTTATCAAAAGCCTTGACGGCGTTCCCAAGGTCCTCTTTCAGGGGATTGCAGGATACGTGTGTCCTGAAGACAAGGCAATTGTAAGATTTGCCTTGTACTGGTGCGGTATAGGCACCCCTGAGAGGGGGTTGCTGATAGGTTCCGCACGGGGGTACGTACGCGCTCTCTTTGCGGTGCCAGGTACGCGGTTCGGACGCAAAACCTAGCTCCACGGAGGAGTGCGTTTTTTGTGTTCTGGATTAATCATCATTTAAATCGAGGTTATACTGCTTACTGTCAATGTATTACATTATGGAATGATACCATCTATCCTATATTGATACTTAAGCATCGTTTCCAAAAGCAGTTTCTCGCAATATTTTCAAACATAGTGGAATTTCGTTATTTTTGTGCTTGACACGCGATCACAAAAATATGTAAACGATGCTCGTTAGTTCGAGCTGGGAGGAAGGGTCCAATGAGAAGAAGCCCTTTTATGCTATTGGTTTGTCTGGTAATTTCAGTAGCCGCAATTGAAGCGGCACGTGCCACGAATTTTATAGACGTGGTCATGCAACCCCGGCCGGGTACACAGAACGTTCCGGCCTTTTCCCCGGGAAACGCCACTGATGAGGCCCCTTCATTCAGACAGGCGTCGGCCGGGCCGACTTCCGGTTTTCGGTCTGCATTTCCCTTATCGTCTCATAAACCTATTGTCAAATGTAAGCCGCGGCCGTGCGCTCCTCTCTCCTTCTGCGTTCCCGGGCCCAAGCCCGGCTGCACGCTGCCTCAGAGGAGATGGCGCCAGTGGGAATTGGCCACGCAAGTGTTCTTCGCCCGGGTGCGGGGCACCGTGCGACAAGGCGCCTATCTGGGAGGAACTATCCCTACCACGAATATTGATTTGAACGATGACCTGGGCATTCCGTCCAGTCGAGTCTTTCTCGAATATTCGGCCCGATACCAGTTTGCTCCCTCATGGGCGGTCTTTTATTCGATCATGCCCATTGAGCTGGAGGCTAACAAAACACTGGAACGGGATCTGTACTTTCGGAACTACATCCTTGGTGTGGGCACCCGAGTCCATACCAAGTGGGATCTCACGTACCAGAGGCTGGGTCTGCTCTACCAGCCCATCGTAAACTGCCATGCGGTCGTATCAATACTCGGTGGCTGGACGTACGGCTATCAGTACACGCGCATGTTCAACTACGTGTGCCACGGTCGGGAGTGCACAGTAACCCGCACCAGGAACATGGTAACCTCGGGGATCGAAGTGCAAAAATGTATTACTACAAAATGCACCGGCGCGACACTCTCGTGTGACAATAGAGTCGGCCTGAACTACCTCGATGGCACCTTTGGCGTTGACGTGCAAACCGGAGTGCGGTTCAGCGTGCCAATGGGCGCTGGGCGTTGGGGGTACGCGCGAGGCGGATATCGGTACCTGAGCTTGAACGAGAATCGCAACGATCTCAGATTGGACGCGACCCTGGACGGCGGGTTTGTGGAAGCGGGTCTTATTTTCTGATGCACCGGTTTTTCTTGAATGGCGCCGGCACTGGATGTCCAACCAATGGGGCTTTCAATACCCTGCCTTGACTGAATGTCCTCTCTCAAGGTAACTAAGGGCTTGATGTAACCCTTCACCGGCGCCATTCTTTCTTTACCTTATGTCCAGAAAAACGAAAAGCCCGAAAACGGTCCGTAAAGACCGCCTCTTTCCGGGCTCTTCACTGAGATCGAAAGGGTATGTTGAGAAGTGCACCTTTTCGTATCACATTTTTCCCGATGAATGACGCGAGCCTAATTCTTTTTGATGCACCGGTTTTTCTTGAATGGCGCCGGCACTGGATGTCCAACCAATGGGGCTTTCAATACCCTGCCTTGACTGAATGTCCTCTCTCAAGGTAACTAAGGGCTTGATGTAACCCTTCACCGGCGCCATTCTTTCTTTACCTTATGTCCAGAAAAACGAAAAGCCCGAAAACGGTCCGTAAAGACCGCCCCTTTCTGGGCTTTTCACTGAGATCGAAAGGGTATGTTGAGAAGTGCCCCTTTTCGTATCACATTTTTCCTGGCAAAGGAATACTGATCTTCTTTTATTCTGCCAAAAATCTCAAATACTTATAAGACGTTAAATATCAGGAGATCATGGCGATTGGCTCATGTCAGGTATTCATGATGGCGATATTTGGCTAATTTCAGAAGAGTTGTGCTGACTGCTACATACGTGGTCTGTGTGATTTTTCCTTGGTCGCGTGAGGGCCTATCCATTTGGTCCATTGATACTGGAACGCAATTGAGAATGTGGCAAATTCTCAATGCGCTTCAGTATCAGGAGCCGACCGTACCCCCGACTGAATCGTGGGTGCGGTACTTCCGACGAATTTTCACATGTGGCCTCCTCTTGAGGCTCACTACTCCCTCCCCGCTAAGAACTTAGATGCCGTTTCGTTCTCAAAGATTCAAGATTCTCTCTTCTATCCCGCAAAAATTGCCTTGTCCGATCATCGGATCATCCCTGAGCGATGGCGGCCAGCTCTTCTTCGAGCACCGCCTTGAAGAGCGGAATCTTATAACCGTTCTGCTCCAAAGGCTCTGCGTTCTTCACGCCAGCCTTAGCCGCGTGTGCGATGGTACTCGCGTCCAGTTGTTTTCCGGTGATTGCCTCCTCCACCTCAAGGGATCGCCATGGCACAGGAGCAGCGGCATTGAGCACAACCCGGGCTCTTTGCACAAGCCCGTCTTTGAAAACAGTGGCCAACGCCACTCCTGCGAGGGCAAAATCCCACGCGCGGCGAATCCTGACCTTTCGGTATGAGGTGCGCATCCCTGGGATCGGTTTCGGGAGTATTATTTCGGTGACGACCTCAGCCGGTTCCAGCACGGTTTCTTTTTCGACGTTTTCCGCGGGGAGCACATAAAATTTTTCCAGGGGCACTAACCGGTTGCCCCTGGGACCGGTTACGCGAACGGTTGCTTCCAGAGCTACCAGCACGGGCGCAAGGTCCGAAGGGTGCACCATGCAGCATTTGCCGTCTGTGCCAAAAATCGCATGGTATTGATTTTCGCCTCCGAACGCGTAGCACAGGTTTCCTCCTTTTCGGAGACACTGGAATTCGCCACGGTAGTACCAACACCTCGGCTTTTGGCAAAGGTTTCCGCCGACGGTTCCCTGATGCCGTAGTTGGGGGGTGCCCACCTCAAGGGCAGCAGTGGACAAACCCGCATACCGCTGTTTTATCAGAGGAGTTTCCGCGAGTTCCGTGAGAGTGGCGAGAGCGCCGATACGGACGCCTCGGTCGAGGGTTTCTCCGATGCCGCGCAACTTGTCCAACCGAGTGATACTCACCACGGTTTCCGTGGAAAACACACGATCTCTCAGGCAACCCAAAAGATCGGTCCCCCCTGCAAGCACGCGATTATCGCCCGCGGACAGGCTGTCTACTGCGTCCTGTACGGAATCGACGCGCACGTAACTGAAATTCGGCAGCATCAATCACCCCCGTTCTCTTTCTTTGCCAGCAATCGACTGAGCTGGACAGGGTTGATGGGAGTTTCGGTCACCCGGATGCCGGTGGCATGGTACACCGCGTTGGCGATTGCCGCGGCCGTGGGTATGGTCACGGGCTCACCAAGGCCCTTGGAACCGGTGCTGTTACATTCCGTGTCACGAAGATCGATGGGCACTGACATAATGTCTGCCGGCACGTCCAAGGCTGAAGGGAGCTTGTAATCGTTCCAGTTCTTGTTGCAAAGCTTTCCGGTCTCGTTGCGGTCCAGGACGCGTGCTTCGGTCATGCCGAATCCGATTCCCATGGTAATGCCGCCGACCACTTGGCCGTCATAGAGCAGACGATTCATGACCCTACCGCTGTCATTCGCCGCGACGAAACGGACCACTTTCACTTCGCCGGTTTTCATGTTCACCTTGACTTCGCAAAATTGTGCGACAAAAGGATTCACCGTTTTGTGCGCGGGGTTGGGCGCGCGATATCCGATACCGACGATCACGCCCCGCTTCTTCAGTCCTGCTATCTTGGTAATCTTGACCCTTTTGGATGGATCGGAAATCAGCATTACTTCTCCGTCCTTAATCGTGAGTGCGGACACGGCAGTCCGCAAATCGTGCGCGGCCATCTGGAGAAGCTGCTGTTTTACGTGAATCGCCGCAGCTCTCACCGCGGGCGACTCGGTGGGAACGGTTTTGCTGCCGCCGCTGCGTGTCGCGTACTGGGTGGTGCCGGTGTCCGCGTTTTCAATCTGGATCATGTCGGGCTTGAGCCCAAGTTCTTCAGACACGACCATGGCCATGATGGTTTTGGTACCCGTGCCCAGATCGCTCGCACCCATATTGAGATTGGCACTGCCGTCGGAAAAGAGCTTCAGGATGATCGTCGACGGTGGGCCACCGCCACCGACCACCCACGTGCCGGCCGCCACACCGACGCCCGTCCGAATATGCCCCTGATCTTGAGACTGGGATGCCTTTTTTCGCGCCTCTTTCCACCCAAAGGCTTTTGCACCTTGTGCGAGGCATTCTCGCAAACCTGTGCTGCTGTACGGAGGCTTGCCCGGTCGTGCTTGACTGTACAGCGGAATATTCTTCAACCGCAGATCCACTGGGTCCATGTGGATCGCGGCCGCGAGCTGGTCAAGCATCTGCTCCAAGGCCCACGCGCCCTGGGGATGCCCCGGCGCGCGAAACGGGCGTGCAGGACCGGTATTGGTGTACACGTCGGTGCTTTCACAGCGCACATTCGGACACAGGTACAGATCGCGGATCAGCCAATCCACCAGGCGCACGCCATTTGCCGGATAGGCTCCACCCGTGCCTACACAGGAAAAATCCAGGGCCGTCAGGGTACCGTCCTTCTTGATGCCTGCCTTCAACTTCATGTTCTCGGGCGGACGATTTCCGGTAACAAGGAACGTTTCCTCACGGGTCAGGAAGAACTTGACCGGACGTCCGGTAATTTTGGCCAGAAGCGCAGCCGCAACAGTGTATTTTCCTGCTTCGAGTTGGGATCCGAACCCGCCACCCATGTAATGGCCGATCACCCGAACCTTGGCCAAAGGCAGACCAAGAGTGGAGGCCACCTCTTCCTGGACCGTGTACACACCCTGAGTCGGTTCCCAAATCGTCAACAGGTCTCCGTCCCACTTGGCCACACACCCGTGTAGCTCCACGGGAGTCTGGATCTCGCATTCGGTCCGAAATGACGACTCGAGGACCACATCTGCCTCGGAAAAACCTTTTTCCACGTCACCGCGAAGGTATTTGTCCGGCGATCCCACGCGATTGTCTCTGCCATGCACCATAGGGGCCTTGGGTTCCAACGCCTTGCGCTCGTCTGCCACAAACCGAAGGATCCGGTATTTCACTTTGACAGCCCGGGCCGCGTCCCATGCCTGGTATGGGGTCTCTGCCGCGATTGCCGCGACTGCGTCCCCCTCGAAACGGCAATACGGGTCAAAGAGCTTGGACTTGCCGAAACCCCATGGATATCGCCATGTGAGCTGAGCTGCAGGCGTGGATCCTGTGATGATTGCTCGCACACCTGCGATTTTTTCCGCAAGAGTCGTATCCACGCCTTCCACAACCGCGTTGGCATGGGGACAGCGCAGCATGACCCCAAAAAGCATGTCCGGAAACGATACGTCAGAAGGGAAAATCGCCGCGGCACTTACACGCTGGTACGCGTCCACTCTGGGCAGAGGCTTGCCCACTACGGATGTGTGAGTCCAGGGTTTCGGCTCATGGCCCGGTTCCGGGGTTTCCGGCACGGCAAGGCCCTGGAGATAGTACAGCCCCTCATCGCCTGTTTTCATGGCTTACCCTCCAGGCTGCCTTTAAGCTCCGCAGCGCGCTGAGCCGCGCGAAAGATGTTGCGATACGTCCCGCACCGACACAGGTTGCCACTCATTGCCACTTGGATTTCTTCCACTGACGGATGCGGATTACCGCGGAGAAGACCCTCTACTGACATGATCTGACCTGGCGTGCAGTACCCCGCATTGAAGCGCGTCGTGCTCCACAAACGCTTGCTGCACCGGGCCTAAATCTTCGCCGGACATGAGCCCTTCGAGGGTGGTAATTCTTTGTCCTTCCGCTTCTACTGCCAGCGTCATGCACGCATAGCGAGGAACGTTGTTGATCAGCACTGTGCACGCTCCGCATTCGCCGCGGTCGCAACCTTGCTTTGCTCCTGTGAGGCCCAGTTTTTCACGGATCACGAAAAGCAGCGACCAGCGTGGTTCCACGAGCACACGATAGGTATGTTCATTGACAATCAGCGTGATCTTGGCCAATTCTTCCGGATTGATCACGGTTGCTGCCGGCTTTGCGGAAGCGCTCCCCGCAGTGGCCGCGGCCACTGCGGCGGTTCCCATTGTGGCGAGAAAGCCACGGCGAGTCACCCCTCCCTGGCCTTGAGAATCCTTGTCTGATTTTTCCATGAAAAGACTCCCTGAAGATCTTATACCGCTGTGCGCAAATTCCAGTAACTTGACGTTGCATAAGGGCAACCCTCGGGGAACGATTTCCCCGGCAGCAGTCCACCCGTGTGCCCGCACTCATCACGCCATCCTATCCAAGAAATCGAGTACCGTGTCAAGCCGCGGGTATCGGATTCCCCACACTCACCTATAGAGATTCCCGAAAGTGGAGACCGTACGAAAGCTCTTTTGGACAAGAACAATGATCATGCTGCCGTCCGGGGGTCTCGTGAGCGAAGTGATGAAACGGCCTTGTGTGTGGTCCGAAGCGAACGCGATCCCCACAGACGACACCACGTGGGACGTGCAAAAGGGACGGGGACGCGAGGAGGAGCCTGTGTCTTCAGGCACTACACGGAAGATTGTGCCTATGGAATCTCAAGCCGCAGACAGAGCCAATGAAGAAAGAAGTTGCAGAAGGAAACCATGGGGTATGGGGACTGGGTACTATCGTGGTGGTGTGGTGCGAGAGAACGTGGAGCACGGGATCGTCGCTGAATGAATGCAGTCCGCACTTGGGGAAGGATGGGGGAATAACGTTTCTCCGGAAAGGTTATTCCCCTGCAAGCTATCTTTTTTCACGAGCGACGTTCAGGATTTGTGGGAAGAATGATCACACGCGGCTGCACAGTATGGGGCTTCCTCAGGGTCGTCGACATCGCATACCGGACAGGAACACACCTCAGGCCCATCCACGGGCTTTTCGTACGTGCGGCCTTTCTGTTTGGCCCAATAGTCTTCGATGGCTCGGTGCAGGGCATCAGCGCCAAGGTTGGAGCAATGGTGCTTCTGTTTGGGCAGTCCTTCCAACGCCTCGATGACCGATTTGTTGGTGATCTTCATAGCCTCTTCAAGAGTCTTCCCCTTTGCCATTTCGCTGACCATACTGGAAACGGCAATCGCAGCTCCGCATCCGAAAGTCTTGAACTTGACGTCTTGCAGCACGTTATCTTTGACCTTGATGAAAAAGGCCATAATGTCGCCACATGCAGGATTCCCCACCTCGCCGACGCCATCGGCATCGGGAATCTCCCCCACGTTTCGGGGGTTCTTGAAGTGTTCCAAAACCGTTGGGCTGTACATTTCCTCGCTCCCTGCGACCGCGAGACTCTTCCTGAAAAACCGGTCGCGTCCGATGTTATATTGCTTTGGCGGAAACGATCCGCCACGTCGGTGTCGTGTCCCTCACCGGCTCGGGCATGGGTCTCGGTCCACCCAATCAAGGCCGACCGCACCGCCGGTGACCCCTCTTGCCTTGTTCAGTCCGATGAATGACGAGCCAAAATATTATCGGACGAATTATGGCGCTAATTCTCGAAAAATTCAAGCCCTTCCGCGTCATTCTGCGCTTTTCATTTGCACCGTACGTTTGTAGAGCGGTGACATGTCGCGTAGGCGCTGAACGATAGGAGGAAGGATCTTCACCACGTCCTCCACGTCCTCCTCGGTATTATCCTTGCCCAGAGTGAACAGGAGCGAACCCTGCGCACTCCCCGCATCAATGCCCATGGACAACATGACGTGAGAGACCTTCAAAGATCGCGAAATGCACGCGGATCCACTGGCTATCTTTACTCCTTCCATATCCAGGAACAGGAGCATGGCCTCTCCTTCCACGTACCTTACCAGAATGCTCACATTCCCGGGCAAACGTTCGGTAGGATGGCCCACCAATGCGACTTCTTCCATAGCCGCGGGGAGTTCTTTCATCAGCCGGTCTCTCAAGGGAATCAAGTGTGCGATACGGCTCTCCATTACCACTGCGGCTATTTCCGCGGCCTTGCCCATTCCTATGATTCCGATGACATTCTCCGTTCCTGCCCTATAACCTCCCTCCTGAATGCCGCCATCCAGGAGCGGCGCAATCTTGATGCCTTTGCGGACAAACAACGCGCCCACTCCCTGGGGACCGTAAAAGGGATTGGAGCTCATGGAGAGCACATCCACATTCAATTTCTCTACATCCACGGGGATTACGCCTACGGTAGCCACCGCATCCGTGTGAAAGGGAATCTTGTGTGCGCGCGCAATAGCCCCGATATCCGCGATCGGTTGAATGGAACCGACTTCATTGTTGGCGTGCATCACCGATATCAGGAAGGTCTGCGGGGTAATGGCCTTTTCCACGTCAAGAGGGTCCACGACTCCGTACTTGTCCACCGGAAGGCGGGTAACTTCGATGCCCTGTTTCTCCAGAGCCTTGATGGCATGCATGATAGAGAAATGCTCGACGGAAGACGTGATCAAATGATTGCCCCGGGCACGGTTGGCCTGCATGATACCTTTCAGCGCCCAGTTGTTCGATTCGGTGCCACCGGAAGTGAAGTAAATTTCCGACGCTTTTGCATTGATCAAGCCAGCCACTTTCTCCCTGGCTTCATCCATCGCGTCGGTTACGTCCGCGCCGAGGCTGTGCATGCTCGAGGGGTTACCGTACATTTCCCCCAAAAACGGCATTATTGCGTCCACCACCTCGGGCAGCAGCGGTGACGCAGCTACATGGTCCATGTTGATTGTTCTCATAGGCATACCCCTCTATCTCAAGCTTGGGAGGTTGAGAGCGACTAAACCTCATCGTAGATGCCTATAACTTAGTACCATCGATCAGGAATGTCAACGACCGTTCACGGTAACGGTTCAGCGGAAGACGATTGCACGGGGAGGATTCACGAGGAGGCATGAGTCTCGTTCACCAAAGCACGGACATGCGAGGCACAGGATGGCCGGGTTACACAACGAGTCCATCCGGACGCCCAGGGGACGATTACAAAAAGATTGCACGACGAAGAGGTTTCTGCAACAACGGGTTTCACTCTGCGAGCCCATTTCTCATTCCAAGGCAGGGCCGATATGTGGATCGAACAGGTGTTCATCGAGCGCTTCGGGTTATGCGACGGGTGGTCAATTCCCGACCTGACTCCCGGGCTGACTTTGTTGATAGGCCCTAACGAAGCGGGCAAGAGTTCGGTTCTCGAGTTCATCCGGTCTGTCTTTTTCGGTTTCCGGACGAGGAACCCGCGCGTGAACACGTACGAGCCGCCCGATGGCACGGCTCGCTCGGGTTGGCTCAAGGTCCGTCTTGCCAGTGGCGAGCTTCTCCGTATCCAACGGGTCGAACGTCCGGGCACGAAAGAAGGGACTCTCACCGTGTGGGATGAATCGGAAAATAGCGTCGCACCCTCGATCGTGCCCCTTTTCAGACCAGGCATGGACAGGAAGCTCTATGAGAACCTGTTCGCGTTCGACCTTGATAAAATGCGCCACCTGGACAAGCAAACCCTGCGTGGCAGAATTGTATCCGCAGTGCTGGGATCGTTGGACGTGAACCCCCTTGATGTGGCAAGAAAGCTGGACGAAAGAATCAAGCTATTGGGCAAGAGAAGCAAACGCGACCCGGAAGCGCTGTGCGCAATCCAGTCCAAGATCGACGAACTCAATAAGCGTCTGAAGACCTTGGCCCAAAAACCTGCCCTTTACGCGCGTCTCCGTGCGGACCTCGATGCAGTGGAAACACGGCGAAACAAAATGGCCGCGGAGATCGAAGACGCAGACCGGTTGCTGCAACAGCTCACCCTGATAGTGAGATACGAAAAAGAGTGGAAAAGGCTGGTCGCACTGGACAAGGAACTGGCCGAACTCGTTGACGTGGCTGCATTTCCTGCTGACGGAGTCAGCCGACTGGACCGAATCCTGGACCGCAAACGAGAAACGCAAGAGGCTGTCGCGCATCGGGAACAGGACCTGGCACGCGTCCTTGAGCGGCTTCATCACACCGTACCGAACCGGTTGCTCCTGGAGAATTCAGACCGCATCCATGCGCTCGCGAGGCAGGCACGAGGTCTCTCTGAGCGGCCCGCGGCCATGGAGGAGCTCCGCGCTGCTCTCGGGCAGGCCAATACCCGGCTCGATCAAGAATTGAGTGAATTGGGGAGGGGATGGACTCGGGTAACACTGACGGATTCCGATCCTTCATTGATTCTGGAGCAACGCATTCGGTCCTTTGCCGACTCGTGGCAGTCGTACCGCGAGAGAATCCGCGACGTGGAAACACGGGCACGCGAATCTGCGGATGCTCTTGAACGACTGGAACAGAAGATCGCACTCAAGGTGCAAGAATTACGGAGTAATGCGCCGTACTGTCGGGGCTTCCTGGAACCCAAAGCACGCGACAGACTCCTCGAATGGAAGGAATGCGGCAAAAGGATCGCGGATCTCCAGGAAAAACTTGGGGAAAAGAAACGGCGTATGGACATTCTTGCGGGGGAAAGGCACCATCTGACGAGCAAACTGAAGGATGTGGAACGCGACCACGTCCCGCCTATCCCTGACGGTTTTTTTTGGTTCATTCTGATCATATGGGGAACAGCAGGAACCTGCATGGGGTCCAGCGCGTACCTCAGCACGGATGCGCGCGCGTTTGCCTTCCTCGCGGTTGGCCTGCTCATGCTGGGGTTGCTGCCGGTCGCGGTGATGTGGAAAATCCGAGGCGATCGTGGCCGAACTGAGCGAATTGCAAGAGAAAGAGACGCGCTCAGGAGAACGCTCGACGACAAGATCAAAGAGACAATTGACATCGAAACCACGCGGCGGGAGTTCATGCACACCATTCATCAGCTCAATCGGCAGGCTCAGGAAATAGCCGCGGCCGTGTTGGGCAATCCCTCGGCCGGTCTTCAAGAGGTTATCCGCGCGGAGCGTCGCTCCTCGGCAGCGGAGGAACCGGTGCGCCGAGCAAGGCTTTTCGAAGAAAATATCAAAGAACTGGAAAACGAAAAGGAACTTGAACGACGGAGAAATACTCAGATAAGAAAGTTCGTGGATCTGATTCACGAGGAATGGGCAGGCGTAAAAACTCACTGGCAACAGGTTCTCCGAGACGAAGCATTTGACCCGAGTCTGGAACCGGAACCTGCTCTCGAACTCGTGCGCAGGCTGCGCGACATGAAAGGCAAAGAGCGCGCGATTGTGGAGCGCCACACCACACTCGCGGCTATGGAGAAGGAATGGGATGCCTTTGCAAGGGCAGTTGGCGGTCTGGCAGAGGATCTGGAAATCCCGGCAGCCGTCGGTTCCCCGTTGGACCTGGTGGACCACTGGGCCCGTGCGGAGATGGAGTCTCGCGAGCTCTTGACCCAACAGAGGGAACTCGAAGAACAAGTGCGAGATCATCAAAGCAGGTTGGGTGTCTTAGGAAGGAAGATTCAGGACGCGGCCGACCAGGCGAGAGCGCTCATGGCAGCCGCGGGCGTGTACGACGAAGAGTCCTTTCGCTCACAGGCACTGCGGCGTCAACGACAGGAGAGTCTGAGCGAGGAACGACGCGTCCTTCTGGAAAATATGGTTGCCGGCCTTCAGTGCCCTGATGAGGACACGCTCCATGAGAGAATGCGCGGGCAGGACTGGGACACGCATAAGGCAACGATCGCCATGCTCCAGGGGAAACTTCAGAGGCTGAGAGCTGAGATCGAAGATCTGGCCGCTCAGAATGGAAGGTTTCGACGTGAGCTTGAAACCATGGAAGCTGAAGAAGAAACCGAACAGCTCCTTGCCGAACGAGAAGAATGGCTTGCCCGGCTCAAGAACGGAGTCGAAGAATGGCTCAGATTTCGCCTGGCAAGAGGTCTGGTTGAGAAAACTCTCCAGGTGTACGAGACCGAAAAACAACCCAAAGTCTTGGAAAAGAGTTCAGGTTTCTTCCGGAGTATCGCAGGTGACTCGTTTTCCAGGATATTACTCCCCATGGACAGGGATCAGGTGACCATAGAACGACACACTGGCTCGCGCGTGCTCGAAGAACACCTGAGTCGCGGCACGCTGGAACAAGTGTATCTCTCACTGAGGCTTGCGCACGTACACGTGTATCACAGGGGAGAAACAGCCTTCCCGCTCATGATGGATGATGTGCTCGTCAATTTCGACCCGGTTCGGGCGCGCAGTACCCGCAGCAACTCTGGTCGATTTTTCCCGACAGGCAGGAGTGCAGATACTGTTCTTTACCTGTCACCCGGGCACTGTTGACCTGTTTCCCGCGGATATGCCGACGGTTGACATGGGGTCCATTAATTGAGGTTTCTCCAGGTACAGGCGGACGTGTATAAAGACCAATACAATCAAGGGAGTTTCAATGTCATACCCATTGACGGATTCACGCGAACCCCAAGCGCAATCGAGAGGGTTCGTGATTTTCGAGTGTCTCGTACTCGTGTGGTTTGTTATCGCACTCTTCGTGCTCGAAAGTGGGCATGCTCAGGCTCAGAATAGCTCCGTCAACAACCTGAGGGATTTGCAAAATAGTTTCAGAGCAATTGCAAAGACTGTCACCCCCGCGGTGGTCAACGTCTCATCGGTGAGAATTATTGCTCAAAGGCAAACGGGAAGGGGAGTTGATCCTTTTTTTGAGAATCATCCTTTCCGCGAATTTTTCGGAGACGAATTTTTTCGGCGTTTTTTTGAGGTTCCCGGTCCGTCCAAGCCGTATCGCCAGCAAGGCTTGGGTTCAGGTTTTTTGTTCGATCCTCGTGGGTACCTGTTTACCAATCGGCATGTGATCAAGGGAGCCGATGAAGTCTGGGTGACCGTGAACTCCAAGAAGAAATATCCCGCGCGGCTCGTGTACGCGGATTCGCGCACGGATGTTGCCTTGCTCAAGGTGAATGCACAACATTTGCCATATGCGTCACTCGGGGACGCGAATTCTCTTGAAGTGGGGGATTGGGTGCTGGCGATCGGAAATCCTTTCGGTTTAACCCAGACAGTGACTCAAGGAATCGTAAGTGCGAAAGGCCGGAGCGACATGGGAATCCTTCCCATGGAGGATTTCATCCAGACCGACGCTGCGATCAACCCTGGCAATTCCGGTGGACCATTGGTGAATCTCGACGGTCAGGTAATCGGTATGAACACGGCCATTCTCTCCCGGGACGGCGGTAGCATGGGAATAGGCTTTGCCATCCCGGTGAATATCCTGAGAAAAGTCGCGAGAGAAGCGGCAGGAAAGAAACCGCGAGCTTTCGGTCGGGGAAATGGTGCCCCAAACCATGCACCGCGAAGGACGCCGGAACGCCCAAATCGCCCGGCTCGTCCGTCGTACGATCGTGACAATGGGGACATTTGAGCGCGGTTTGTCCTGTGCCGGTCAGCCTATCCGGCTTCAACCGGCGGAGTGCTTGAGTTGTCAAATCATCTTTGGGCGCTCAAAGTTTGCCCGTAACTGTAACTTTAGCTTTTCACGGAACTCTCATGGTAGTATACTGTGATGACACCCCAATGCCGGAGGCATTCATGAAGAGAGGAAGACCACGCTTTTCCCTGGTTTTGTGTATTTCACTTGCTGTTGCGCTCATGATGGTCGGGAACGCGATGGCAAAAATTCCGTTGGGTTATCGAGACGTGAAGCTCGGTATGAACAAAACCCAGGTACTGGACGCGTTGGAAAAGAATCGGACGCACTATTCGTACGATGACGTGGGCCAAGAAATTAGAGAAATCGTACGCGGAGACGATTTGTTTCGTTATGCCACCTACCAATTCAACGGTGATGGAATTTTGGTGCAAATCGGGCTGCAAATGCGTGAAATCTTGGGTAGGCAACGGGTGCTTGAGCTGTACAACAGCCAGCACGGCCTGAGCCTGACCCCCACGCACAGCACGGTGGAAGCGAACCATAGCATTGAGGTTCACGACAATGCTTTGGTGATGAAGATGCTTCCCACGATTGATAAGCGTTCGGCCAAGCGAACCAAATGATGGCCCATTGATTTTCGCAGGGTCGCACGAGATTGGCCTGGCAGAACGCCGGTGAAAAGTGCAGGTTTGCCTGCGCAAGAACGCGAGGACTCACGTCGGATCACATCTCAACGGGTATCCCATGGGGCGGATGAGGCGGCTCGCCTCAATGCCGGAACTCGCGGAGTAGCGTTTTCCCATGAAATCGCGTGAGTGATCCGACCGCAGTTGTGTACTCTATTTATAGGGTTGATCTCTCAAGATTCTCGTGTCTCCACGGTGTTTTCTACCACGGATTCTATCGCTTCAATCCAGGAGCGGGTTTGGGGATCCTCAGCCAGAACTCGCCGCACCTCGCGGTGCTGGTACACGGTACCCATCACGATCATATCGGTCACTGCACCTTGTTCCGAGGTGTACGCTTGACTGCTTATTGCTGCTTCCGCGCCCACATCGTTGTACAGACCCTTTAACACTCGAGCCTCCGGCCCGGGTACGTTTCTGAGCAGCACATTGATGTGAATTGCACGAGTGGCCATGAGACGGCTGTTATTCGATCCGAGGCGATCTATGGCCTCGGTGGCTTGTTGCACAGAATGAAGCTCGATTCTTTCCGCGGTCATGTTTCCCCTCCGGCGCCACTGAAACCAGTTTGAAAACACGTGTGGAGCAAGCAATCGATTACCCGGCCAGTGGGCCAGTCCGTGTTTCCACGGAGCAGTCTATGCATGCACGGCCTTTTATGTCAAACTTCTGTTTCATCACGCAGACGGTGTCGCGCGTGTCGGATAAGACAAGAGATACACCGTCAAACCATATCATTCATCTTCGGAAAGAACGTCCATGACTGCCCCGATCATCTGTGAACCACGCACGTACAGGCATTTCGGAGACAGTGACCGATTCAAGGTCTTTCGAGTCGCGGTAGAAACGTCGGACCTCTACGTGAAGGCGCTGTCCTATCTGGAAAAAGAAACGGAACAGCTTGTACGCATATGTCGCGACCAGATAAAACAGGCCATTGCTCGCAGATCTGCATTCTTGAAAAGCCTTGAACCGATAGACCCGCATCCGGAGGACGCTCCGGTGGTTCTTCACATGATACACGCGGGCCAGAAGGCCGGAACCGGTCCCATGGCTGCGGTGGCGGGTGCGGTAGCAGAATACGTGGGAAAAGGCCTTCTCGCCTTGTCACCTGAGGTGATCGTGGAAAACGGAGGAGACATTTTCTTGAAGGTTTCCACCCCGACGATCGTGGGAGTCTTTGCCGCAGACTCTCCCTTCAGTAACAGATTGGGGCTCTCTTTTCAGCCCACGGTGGTGCCGTTGGGTATATGCACGTCATCTGGTACGGTCGGTCCATCCTTGAGCCTGGGAAAGGCGGACGCGGCTACGGTAATTTCCAAGGATGTGGCCCTGGCCGACGCGGTGGCCACCGCAGTGGGAAACAGGATCCGTGCCGCGAGAGATGTGAAAAAAGCCGTGGAATGGGCCATGGGCGTGCGCGGAGTGGAAGGCGCCCTCGCGTTGAAGGGTGATACCATTGCCGCTCTGGGCGACATGGAACTGGTTCCGTTGCACGAATAGGCGCATCACTGAGCAGACCTACGGTGGCGCATCCTCAGGAGCCAGGGAATCGTTTCAACCCGTTCGATGGAAGAAAGGGCGACGATCGGCGAAACCGCGGACGACCATTACCGCGATCCGAACAGCGCCCTTCCAGTGGACTGCCGTACCCTTGAGATTGGCAGAGGCAAATAGGTCGCGTGCTGTGATATATCTGTGCACATGAATAAGGTGCGTACGTCCGAAGAACCATTCATGTCAATTGCCCTGGATTTGGCTGCCAAGGCTGCTGCCGCGGGAGAGACACCTGTGGGAGCGGTGGTGGTACAACACGGCAGGATCATCGGTTCCGGGTACAACCGGGTTGAAGCGGATCGTGACCCCACGGCTCATGCCGAGTTGCTGGCCCTGCGGCAGGCTTGCCGCGTCAACGGCGATTGGAGATTGCTCCACGCAACGGTTTATGTTACATTGGAGCCGTGTGTGATGTGCGCAGCGGCTCTGGTCCATGCCAGGGTGAAGCGTCTGGTTTTCGGGGCTCGGGATGACCGATGGGGTGGAGTGGGGAGTCTTTTCGATCTTTCTCACGACCCCAGAATGAACCATGAAATCGAGGTCGTCTCAGGGGTCATGGAAGACCGGGCCTCGGAGCTCCTGCAGACGTTTTTCAGAAGGCTGCGACAAAAGCCGGTTTAGCTGGCCACACTACGGTGGAGAGATGCCCGAGAGGCCGAAGGGGGTTGACTCGAAATCAACTGTGCCCTTGTTGGCACCGGGGGTTCGAATCCCTCTCTCTCCGCCACACCTTTCCTTGACTAAACCCATGACAGAACCTCATTTCGCGGGTACTCCTTTCTGCACAATGAACCGTACGGGAATTCTGGGCGAGGCATTCCCGTAAACCGCATTGAAAGCGGCTATTAGTCTTTAATACCGATTCGCTTTCGACTATACAACTTGGCGCAAGCAGCAGGCTGGGGATCCCCTTCGCTACGGACGACGCAAGGCCGTCTTATCACTTCGCTCAGGAGATCCCCAGCCCTACGATCTTACGCGTTTGAACGCGAATCGGTATGATCGGTGACAGAAGAGACGACTTCAGGGAATCATAATGGAGAGGTTTGGGGGAGATGATCTCCCCCTTCAGCACAGCGGTTGAGCATCCGCCTCACACGCAGCGGAACGATTGGCCGCACATTATTTCTTTTTCAGGGCTGCAAGTCGGTCGGAGATGCTTCCGCTTGGTACAGGGCCTCCAGATACCGCATTCAATGCGGCTTTAATGTTTTCGTCTTCCTTGGCCTTTTCAGGACTCAGGAGCTGTGCTTTCATGTCAGAAGCCTCTGCCGCGGCTTTGGCTTGTTCGGCTTGTTTGTTCATCGCGGCCAAAGCCGCACCAAGACTGGACGTGTCCTTGCGCAGGCCGGCAAGCTGCTCGGCTTTTTCGGCTCTAGCTTTTGCCCGTTCTTGTTCCATCTCGGCTCGTCGCATGTCACGTTTTGCCGCGTCGAGGTGAGTTCTGGCTGTCCTCACCTTCTCCGCGGTTACTTCTGCGAGCTCTCTGACCTCATCGTAGTATTTTTTTGCCTCGTCAGCTTCTCTCGCTTCACGATCGACTTCAGGGCTGAGTTTTTCCATGTCACCGATGAGTTTTTCAAGGCTCTTGTTGAGATCTGTGGCCTTGCTCTCGTTCCCCTCGCCTCGCGCACCTTCGAGTTGCTTGTTGAGCAGCTCGGCCGCAGCCATGTATCGTTCATAGTTCTGGCTCGCCGCGTCGGCTTCGGCTTTTTCTCTGTCGAATTCAGTCTTAGCCTTGCCTGCCTCGACGGTGATCTTGTCCAGCTCCTTGATCATCTCCTCGATTTCAGCTTGGGAAGCGCTCTCAGGGTCCCAGGAGACAATCTTCTGGACGAGGGATTGCCCTGCCTCGCTAAGCTTCTCCTTGCTAAAGGATTTCAGAAATCCGAAAATGCCGGCCATTCGTGTTCCTCCTCAGATTGGGGTTAGATGACTTTCATTGAAGCCGGCGCAAGTTCGATCCCCACCATGATTTGGATCGACGCGCCGTCCTGTTCATCGACAGCAGACAACAGAATATACTCGTCCAGATTGTCGTTCACATGGCGACCGTAAAGCATGGACTCGTATTTTACCGTTTCCGTTTCCTTGCCGTAGGGATCCAGATAGATGGTCTCCTCGAATTGCACAGGGGGAATCCGTGTGATTCGGTTTCCGCTTTCGTCTTCTTGCACGACGGTTTCCGCGCCGTCGTTTTCCCACACGCGAGCGTATTGCGTACCGTCTTTGACCTGAAACACACTCAATCCGATGTACCCGTCCGAGTCAGCAAGCCAGAAGGCCCAATCTTCGGAATTTTGTGGATAGACTTCGTCGTATGGCATGAAAAGTTTGCACTCTTCCACCATTTTCTTTGCGTCAACGGCCACCTGCAGCATATAGGGCTGCGCAGGCGCGTCCAGATAGAACCTGTGGACGATCGAGTCCCCCACGGGAAACGTCCCGTAAGACAATATTGAATTGCTCGTGCCCGGGTGTGTGAGCTTCAGGTCATTTCCGCCCAAGATGAAGTCCACTTCCGATATCTCGACCATGCCGTTGATTCTCAGCCCGAGCGGAAGGTCTTTGTCGACCCGTACCGTCGTTCCTGTCTGGTACAGAATCCTTCAGTTGATCGTATTTCTTCTGTCCGATTCGCTTGAAGAGCCCCCACGCGTTTACCATGCAGTCTCCTTTGTTATCGAGGCGTTGAGACGCAGTCGTACACGTCCCCCGATCGTGGAGAATTCATAAGCGGGCTGTTGCATTAGCCCCCTCTTCCTAATCGCTCTTGACGCAGCCGGAAGAACCTCAGCGTGTGCGCGCGGACGCAGCGGCAGTACCGGGCCACAGAGGCTCCATCTTGAGCGCGACCCCGTTTACCAGATGTTGAATATCGGGTTTCGACTGAAGAATCGCTACGGAAACGGCATCCATAGCCGTGGCACCGAACTTTTCCACCCACTGGGTACGCAATACCAAGACAGCCTCAACCGCGAGGGTCTCGACGTCTCCGCTGAAAAACCATCCTTTTTGCAAGGCAGGATAAATGTTCGAGGGGATGGTCACAAACCTGTAAATGGGGTTGCCGTGGCTATCGCGCTTATCCTTGAACATCTGCTCCTGAACCGCAATCAGTCGCAATTTCCCCGACCTTTTGGCCTCCTGCTCTGCCTTCTTGAGGAAATCGCTGCTCAGGCCCCCCACGAACATCATCAAGGCTTTCGGGTCTTTTTGGACGTCCAGGAGCGCAGTACCGTAATGCGCGTACCTGGTCGGGATACTCTTGTACCGCGAGTCTTGCTCGCAAAGACCTTCCCATGTAAGCGCCGTCCCTGATCCCTGGGGCCCTATGTACACCACGTTGGTGCGGGGATCGATATCCTGGATGGACTTTACTCCGCTGTCGCGGTTGGCAATAAGCTGTACATATTCCGGGTAAAGGCCCGCCTGTTCGGAAATCAATTTCTGTTCTGGATGCTTTTTCTCCAGCAGCGCCAGTGCGTCAGATTGGACCACGGCCATGTCCGCGCCGCCTTCCACAAGAAGTTTGAGATTATCGAGAGATCCCCCGGTGTTGATAAGCTCGACGTTCACGCCTTTGGCGGATTTCTTGAAAATATCGCCAAACTTGTCATACCAACCGCCCTTGAGCCCCGTGGCCAGGCGGAGCAAGGGCTTCTGGGGTGTTTTCGACGCCAGCGCGGCAGCAGACAACGCCACATCGGGCGGCACCCCTTTCGGCAGATACGACGGATCCTTGGGAGTGCCCTCCATGGATTTGATCTGCTTGTCCATTTCGGCCAGTTTGGCTTTGAGATCCGTGTTGTCCTTGGACATGGCTTCCACTTCCTGTCGCCACTTCTGGAAGCCTGGATCGTTGGAGTGATTGTAAGCGGTGGCCGCTACACTCTTATTGGACATGTGATCGAGCATCCAAAACAGGAAAATCGTGTCGAACACGCCAAAGCTCGGCGCGGTCCTGAACGCGTACGGAGGTGGTTGATATCCTTGAGATCCGTAATAGCGGTTACGGTTTCCGTAATAGTCGCGGTAGTCGAATCCTGAGGTACACCTTGCCCTTTTGATAGAGGGGATTGGATTCGTACTGTTTCGGGTCGATCTTCGGCGCAGGATTCTTGAACTTGGCTTGCTCAGCCTGATACTGCTTGAGGGAAGCCTGGGATCTCTTCTTCTGTTCCTGGGCAATGGCTTGCTTGTCGAACTTGGAGCCACCGCTAAACGTCTGCGGTTTCCCGGTACCAGTCGTCGGTTTGGCGTAACCCCCTGAGCTTCGGAATTCCCCCGGTTGTGCACGGCCGGAACGCGTGCTCTCCTTCATTCCCGGCTTGGTGTACCCGGAAGAAGAAGGCCTGGTTTCACGGAAAGTGCCGGACGGCCTGGAGGGTAAGGATTCCTTGAAGTTGGGTTTGGAATACCCCGAGGATGGCGAAGTTCTTTCCAGTCTCGGTTTGGAGTAACCGCCGAGAGAACGCGTCCCCCCACGGAGCAAACCGCCGCCGTTACGGTTCCACGTCGAACGTGTAGACGAGGACCAGTGAGAGCTTCCGCGCGAGAAAGAAAAACTCCGACTCGACCCGAATCCTCGAGACCAGGCGTTGGCAAAGGACGAAAAAATGGCAGGATTGCCGATAACCAGCACACAGGATAACAGGATCGGCAGGAGAAACCGTGGCCTCTTCATACGATTTGGACCTCCGTTGCGTTTCACAACACCCACACTTTTATGCACCCGCTGAGCGCTTGTCAAGGCACGCAAGGAACCGCTTGCAAAAACCTCATACATCCTCCTACTCATGTACCCGGAGGGCGTGCGCCCACATCTGGGAGCGGGCACGAGGCTCCTCACTCTCCGACACTTCCTGTTGTCATAGGTTCCGGCGTCGCAGAAGCATCGGGCAAATCAGCCTCATCGCTCCCCGTCTTCGGCAGCCTCTTACTCGCGTCTTCTGAAAAGAACCTGCACGGGCTGCCCCCCACTCACGAATGGCATATGAATCGGTTCCAGAGACAACTTGGCTGGATTTTGATGAGTTTGGTGCGAGGCTCGCGGCTGGGGGCAATAGCGGACATGCGCAAGAAACGCTTCCCCCGGCCTTCCTGTCCAAGGATTCTCAAGCGAATGCAGTAACCTCCCCTGTTCCCGGATCCTTCCGAACCAGGCAGAAAACAAGGGCCTTTGCGTGTAAGAAGTGAAGAACACGATCCTGGTGGACTTGGTCCACCGACCATGGGGGGTTATTTTGGTTCGATCTTCTCCTTGGAAGGCTCCCCAGTCGCGGCAGAGGGTTGGGCAGAGGGAACGGCCTGGGTGGGCTCCTGTGCGGGAGGAGCAGTAGGTGTCTCCTCTTCATCCATGGCTTTCTTGAAGGTCCGAATTCCTTTTCCCAGCCCGCCCATGATTTCCGGTATCCTTTTGGCACCGAAGACCACGACCACGATGAGCAAGATCAGAATCAGTTCAGATGGACCTGGGATCATTGTGCTTTCTCCTGATTGCGAACGTATGGGAATTGAGTGCTCGCGACTCTCAGTGTGGTCGACCGCGATCTCCCTGAGAGATAGGCGCATTCATCAGTTCTCCCGTCTCCGGATGCCCTGACATGCAGGGGAATCACTCTGTTCCGGGTGACGACTAATCCTATATTACCTCTTTTTTCGCAACAAAACAACGTCACCACCGTGTGACCGAAAGAGCATTCGTACCGATGTGGATCCTGACCGCAGGGTGCAACCAGCGTCCGCTTCATTCATTGCCGCGTCTGTTCAGGTCTATCGAACTCTGGGTAACCAAAACCGGTCTTCTGGCTCGAAGGAGGGTCTCTCGGAGAGAATCGAGGGAATACCAGTGCTTGTGCCTCGCAAGCCACGGAGTATAAGAAGCACGGTCCTCCGACGGCTCAATTTTTCCATCGGCAAATATCGTGACCGCGCCACGCACGATCTCTCCCTTGGCTGCTTCCAGGATACCTTCACCGGTAAGGAGGCTCCGTTTGCTGGGCTTCTCGGTAAACTGCCCGAAATGCTTAGTATAGTAATGCAATGGCCCAAGCAGCCCCAAAATAGTAAGGAATGACAATTGTTGCCACACCAAGAAATCGTCCGAGCTAAATCCCCTTTCCAAAAACATCTGTGCAGCATTGATGAGCGATTGAAGGATATCCATTTGCTAACCTCCTGTTTTATCCTAAACAAATTAAGACCTCTGTACAGGATAAAAGTTCCATTTTGCTTTTAGCTATTGACTGCCGAGCGGATTCGGGCAATCTTAAGATTATAGTACGACTGACCGCTGTATCCGCCGGCATGGTGAACGCAGCATGAGGACGAGGTAACGTGGTGAGTGCACCTCTCTGGCCATTGGTTTTGTATTTCGTCGCGGTGGTTGTCCTGTTGTCCGCAATCATAGTCTTATCTTCCATCCTGGGGGAAAGTCACAAGGAACGTACCACCTCTGAACCGTACGAGTCCGGCATGATGCTCACCGGCTCGGCAGGAAGACGGTTCGATGTGAACTTTTACCTGATGGCGGTGTTCTTCGTGATCTTTGACCTTGAGGCAGCGTTCATCTTCGGCTGGGCAATCGCTTTTCGTCAAGTCGGCTGGAGCGGATACATCGAGATCGTGGTATTCATCGCCATCCTCCTGGCCGCGCTTGTGTATTTGTGGCGGGTGGGCGCGTTGGATGTGCGCGGTAAACGAACTGAGTCAGAACCCGGTACGCTGAGGAAACTCAGCAGGTAGAGGTGGTGCGATCGGCCTGTGATTCGCAATGTGCCGATACGCGTCCGGGAACAACTTTGGTGCATGTATGTGGTGGCGATCCAACAAATCCAAATCAATCGACAAGGGCTTGAATGCCGCGGCCCCGGGAGAGTCGCCGTACGGTGACGTGATCTTGAGCCGCTTGCAGGACCTTCTCGCGTGGGGCAGGAAGAACTCTCTCTGGCCGTTCAATTTCGGCTTGTCCTGCTGTTACGTGGAGATGGCCACGAGCCTCACCAGCAAGTACGACATTGCACGCTTCGGGGCTGAAGTGATCCGTGGAACCCCAAGAGAAGCGGATGTCATGATCATTGCCGGTACGGTGTTCATGAAAATGGCCCCGGTGATCAGGCGTCTTCACCAGCAGATGATGGAGCCGCGGTGGGTGATCTCCATGGGATCGTGTGCGAACTCCGGTGGAATGTACGACAGCTACAGCGTGGTCCAGGGAGTAGACAAATTCCTGCCCGTAGATGTGTACGTGCCAGGTTGTCCTCCCCGGCCTGACTCTTTCGTGCAGGGGCTTGTCCTTTTGCAAGAGGCCGTAGGTCGAGAAAGAAGGCCCCTGAGCCGGATCGTGGGCCCTCAGGAGGTCATCAAACCTCCCATGCCGAGCATGCGCGACCTGCGACAAGCGGAAAGAGCGGCAGCCA
This sequence comes from uncultured delta proteobacterium, assembly GCA_963760985.1. GTDB lineage: Bacteria > Desulfobacterota > Desulfomonilia > Desulfomonilales > Desulfomonilaceae > JACRDG01. The sequence continues at coordinate 911,460 of CAVXFM010000015.1, forward strand.
CAATATTGCGCAGCCCGGATGAGGTATAGTGTGGGAGCAAGAGAGCGGCTTCAGCGGAGCGGCCCGCGGTATGAAATAGACCGGGAAGGGGTCAGGCGCTTTTCTTGAACCGTACCAAGTCCTGAGCTGGTGCGATGGTCAGTTCGCCCGTGTGGGATGGTTGTGGGGTATGGAAAAAGATTCTTATCTCGTACAGGAACTCGTTGAGAGATTTGGTGAGCAGGTCCTCACGCCTCAGGAGACGCGCGACGACGTTCCCACCTTGTGGGTTTCGCCGGAGAGGGTCTGTGAGGTGCTCCGGTTCCTCAAAGGGGATCTCCCGCGGCCATTCCGCATGTTGTTCGATCTCACCGCGGTGGATGAACGATCCGTTCAGAATTACCGCGACCGGCCACACAGCGATTTTACCCTGGTGTATCATCTCCTCTCTTTTGACCGTAATCAGGAAATCCGTCTCAAGGTTCCCCTCCAGGGCGAATATCCCTCAGCGCGGAGCATAGTGGACATTTGGCCTGCTGCGAACTGGTACGAACGGGAAGTATGGGACATGTTCGGCATTCGCTTCGACGGCCACCCCCTGCTCAAACGAATCTTGATGCCGTCCACCTGGCATGGACATCCGCTCCGAAAAGAACACCCTGCTCGCGCGACGGAAATGGGGCCGTTCGAGCTTCCTGAGGAAAAAGCTCACGCAGAAGAATTGGCCTCGCAGTTTCGTCCGGAAGAATGGGGCGTCAAACCTTCCCAAGAGGGTACGGAGTTCATGTACCTCAACATGGGCCCCCAGCATCCGTCGACTCACGGGGTTTTCCGCCTTGTGCTGCAACTGGAAGGCGAGCGCATCCAGGACGCGTTTCTGGACATCGGGTACCATCACCGGGCCGCGGAAAAAATAGGCGAACGCCAGACCTGGCACTCTTTTATCCCCTACACGGACCGAATCGACTATCTCGGCGGGGTGATGAACAATCTCCCCTATGTGCTGGCCGTGGAAAAGCTTGCCGGCATCCGGGTCCCTGATCGGGCCGCGGTCATCCGCATCATGATGGCCGAGTTCTTCCGCATCGCCAGTCATCTCGTGTTCTACGGCACGTTTGCACAGGATGTGGGAGCCATGTCCCCGGTCTTTTTCATGTTCAACGACCGGGAGCGCGTCTTTGACATCGTAGAAGCGATTTGTGGCGGTCGCATGCACCCCATGTGGTTCCGAATCGGCGGGGTGGCTCAGGATCTGCCGGCGGGGTGGGATAGGATGGTGAAAGAGTTCATCGACTATCTTCCCGCGCGCCTGACAGAGTACGACAAACTGGTGATGGACAACCGGATTCTCAAGGCTCGGACGCAAGGAGTGGGTTCGTACACCCTGGATGAGGCCATCGAATGGGGTGTGACGGGTCCGGGACTTCGCGCGTGCGGGCTCGAGTGGGATTTTCGCAAGAAGATGCCGTATGGCGGTTACGATCAATTTACCTTCGACATTCCGACCGGCCAGCATGGAGACGTGTACGACAGGTGCATGGTCCGGGTGGAAGAAATACGGCAGAGTTTGAGGATCATCGAGCAATGCCTCAAGAATATGCCAGCAGGCTCGTACAAAGCCGACCATCCGCTGGCTGTTCCTCCGCGAAAAGAGCGCACCATGCATGACATTGAGACGCTTATCACTCATTTTCTCGCGGTGTCTTGGGGTCCGGTGATACCTCCGGGAGAAGCGTCTTGTCCCATAGAGGCGACCAAGGGCGGCAATGCGTACTACCTGATCAGCGACGGGAACACCTCGCCGTATCGAGTGCGGATTCGCACCCCGTCTTTCGCACATCTCCAGATGATCCCGTTGATCAGCCGCGGCGCGCTGGTGCCGGATCTGGTTGCCCTTTTGGGCAGCATCGATTTTGTGATGGCCGATGTGGATCGATGAGAGGGGAAAAGAGCAAGCTCTCTTCGCGAGGGATGGTGCGAAAAAGGACTTGGTGAAAAGGATCGGGTGACTAGGAAATAGGCATGCTGGCTGAGATAGTAGAACGGGAAATCAAGGAAAAAATGGCGCACTACCGGCACCCTAGCCTCGCGTGTCTGGAGGCTTTGCAAGTAGCTGCTGCGTACTACGGATGGATCTCCGACGATTGCTTGCGCGACCTGGCGGAACTCCTTGAAATGACCGTGGCTGAACTGGACGCGACCGCTACCTTTTACAACCATGTGTACCGCAAGTCCATAGGCCGGCATGTGATCATGGTCTGTGACAGTGTGAGCTGCTGGATTATGGGATACGAAGGTGTGCGTGACTATCTCACCTCACGTCTCGGCATTGGTTGGGGGGAAACCACGGATGACGGCAGATTTACCCTCTTGCCCATTCAATGTCTCGGCGCGTGCGACCGCGCGCCTGCCATGATGATTGACGAAGAACTCTATTGTGATCTGGACGCGGAAAAGATCGACGCGATCTTGGCACGTTATCAGTAGGACATTGCCTATGGAACGACCGCTGACCACGAACTTCCGACCGAATGAAGAACCGCTGACCCTCAAGGAATACGAGCAGGCCGGAGGTTATCGCGCGCTTCGGAAGACGCTCCTGGAACTCACGCCCGCGGATGTCGTCCAGATGGTGACGGATTCCAATCTTCGCGGCAGAGGAGGCGCGGGATTTCCCACCGGCGTAAAATGGTGCACGGTGCAAAGCAGACCGGATGCTCCTTACCCGAGGTACCTGGTGGTGGACGCGGACGAGATGGAACCGGGTGCGTTCAAGGACCGTTACCTCTTGGAGGGCGACCCGCATCAGCTCATAGAAGGGATCATCATTGGTGCGTACACCATATCCGCGGAGGAGGCGTTCCTGTTTCTGCGGTGGGAATACACGCTCGCGGGTCAACGGTTGAGAAAGGCCATCGCAGAGGCGTACGAGAATCATTACCTGGGAAAGAACATCCTGGGTACGGATTTCAGCCTGGAACTCCGTTTGCATGTGAGTGTAGGCCGGTACATTTGCGGTGAGGGATCTGCGCTCGTGAACTCGCTCATGGGCAAACGTGCGGTTCCTAACTACAAGCAGCCTAGGCAGACGGAATCCGGCCTGTGGGGCAAACCCACCCTGATGAACAACGTGGAGACGCTCTGCAACGTCCCGCATATCGTGAACCACGGTGCTGAATGGTTCAACGGCTTGAGCCTGGGAAAGGACAGTGGAACCAAGATTTTCGGGGTAAGTGGCCGGGTGAACAATCCTGGCGCGTGGGAATTGCCCATGGGCACGCCCATCCGGGAAATCATCGAAGAGCATGCCCGCGGTATGAAGCCAGGGTACACACTGCGCGCGGTGATCCCCGGCGGCGGCTCGACAGAGTTCCTTCTGGAGCAACACCTGGACCTGGCGATGGATTTCGACACCCTCCTCAAGGCAGGAAGCAGGTTCGGCACAGGCACCATCATCGTGATGGATGACCGTACCTGCCCGGTAGGTCTGGTACACAACCTGGAGAATTTCTTCGCGAGAGAGTCCTGTGGCTGGTGCACGCCCTGCCGTGACGGACTTCCATGGGTGACGGAGATTCTGAAAGCCATTGAAGAGGGTAAAGGAGAGCTCGAAGACCTCGACATCCTGGAGGCTCATACGAGACACCTCTGGCTTGGACGCACCTTTTGCGCATTGGCGCCTGGAGCGATGGAACCGCTCAAGAGCGCCCTGCAGTATTTTCGGGAAGATTTTGAACGCCACATCAACGAGAAAAGGTGTCCGTGGAGATAACGGATGGCGATAATCTATATCGAAAACAAACCCTATGAAGTGGAAGACCACAGCAATTTGTTGAGTGCGTGTCTTTCTCTGGGGTTTAATGTGCCGTATTTCTGCTGGCATCCTGCTCTCCAGTCAGTCGGATCGTGTCGTCTGTGCGCGGTAAAGCAGTTCAGAGACGAAAAAGACACACGGGGCCACATCGTGATGTCGTGTATGACACCGGTCACAGATGGAGTGCGCATCTCGATCGATGATCCTGAGGTAAAGGAATTTCGCGCAGCGGTCCTGGAATGGCTCATGTCCTATCACCCGCACGACTGCCCGGTATGCGACGAAGGCGGGGAATGCCACCTTCAGGACATGACGGTCATGACCGGGCACAACTACCGCAGGTACCGATTCAAGAAGCTCTCGTACCGGAACCAGGACCTGGGGCCCTTTGTCAACCACGAGATGAACCGCTGCATCAAATGTTACCGCTGCGTGCGTTTCTACGGGGATTATGCAGGGGGTCGCGATTTCAACGTATTCGGAATCAGTAATCGTCTGTATTTCGGTCGCTTCGAGGATGGAGCGCTTGAGAACGAATTCAGCGGAAACCTCGTAGAAATTTGCCCGACCGGCGTGTTCACGGACAAGACGTTCAGGAAACACTACACGCGTAAATGGGACCTGCAAACCGCACCCTCAATATGTGCGCATTGCGGGATTGGCTGCAACACCACACCAGGTGAGCGTTACGGCACTCTGCGGCGGATTCGGAACCGGTATCACCACGAGGTCAACGGCTATTTTCTCTGCGACCGCGGCCGGTTCGGATACGAGTTCGTGAATAGCGATCGACGGATTCGCACTCCTCTCGCCAAAGCCCCGTCGGGTGCGCTCGAACCGGTAACCGCAGAGCAAGCCCTCCGTCAGGTCGCGGCCATGTTTCGTGACAGCAGGCAAGTCATCGGCATTGGTTCTCCCCGCGCGTCGGTGGAATCGAATTTTGCGCTCCGGTCACTTGTGGGCCCTGACCATTTCTGCACCGGCCTGTCGGAAAAAGAACAGGAACTGGTCTGCGCCGCGGTCAGCATCCAAAGCGAAGCTCCTTCCCGATTGCGCTCCCTGCGCGAAGTGGAATTGTCGGACGCGGTTCTGGTCCTGGGTGAAGACGTGACCAACACTGCTCCGCGGCTGGCTTTGAGCTTGAGGCAATCCGTTTTTCAGCAGCCCATGAGTATCGCGGACAGGCTCCACATCCCCGAATGGAACGCCCGGTCAGTGCGGCAGGCCATCCAAGAGAAAAGGGGCCCACTCTTTATCGGCTCGGCCACAATTACCAAGTTGGATGAGGTGGCGACTCGCACGTTCCACGGGACGCCTGACGACATTGCGCTTTTGGGATTCGCAGTTTTGTCCCTATTGGACCCGGAAGCAGTGGTTGTGGAAGGCCTTTCCGAAGAGATGCGCGTCCTCGCGGCAGAGATTGCCGATGCCCTGGCAGGGGCTCGTCGGCCGCTGGTGGTCTCGGGAATCAGTTGCGGGGCTGAGTCGGTGCTCAAGGCTGCCGCGCAGGTCACGAATGCACTCTGCAAGATCGACAGGGACGCAGGCCTGTTTCTGGTCATGCCGGAATGCAACAGCTTTGGAATCGGGTTGATGGGAGGCAACTCCCTCGACGCTGCTTTCAGGGATGTGAACGACGGCAGGGCCGATACGGTGATCATTCTGGAAAACGATTTATTCCGACGGACCGCGTCGCAGGCAGTGGAACGATTCCTGGAAACCGCGAAGCACGTGATTGTCATAGACCATTTGCTCAATCGATGTAGCACTCGGGCTGACGTGGCGCTGCCCGCTGCCACCTTCGCGGAGGGCCAGGGAACGTGGGTAAGTTGTGAGAGTCGCGGGCAACGGTTCTTTCGGGTGTGCGAAAGTTCCGGGCAGGTGGCGGAAAGCTGGAAGTGGGTACGTGAGATTCTGCGCGTGACAGGACGCGAACCAGCCGCGACCTGGGATGCGTTCGATGATATTGCCGCGGACTGCAGTCGGACCATGCCCGCGTTCAAGGCACTCACGGAACTCGCACCCAACGCGAATTTCCGCGTGACAGGCCAGAAAATTCCTCGGCAGTTTTTTCGGTACAGTGGCAGGACCGCGATGTTGGCTGATGTGACGGTTCATGAGCCGAAACCGTCGGACGATCCTGATTCGCCGCTGGCTTTTTCCATGGAAGGCAATCAATCTGAACCGCCTTCTGCGCTCTTTTCGCGCATCTGGGCGCCTGGATGGAATTCAGTTCAGGCCTTGAACAAATTTCAGAGCGAAGTTGGCGGCCCCATGCGGGGCGGAGATGCGGGCTTGCGCCTTTTGGCCCTCGCATCGGAAAAAGGGCGTGCCTCCGTTCCGGAAATCCCGGCTCCGTTTCAGCCGGAAGACGATAGGTGGTATGTGGTGCCTCTGCATCATATTTTCGGATCAGAGGAGCTGAGCATGCTTAGCCCGGCCATCGCGGAACGAGCGGTGAATCCGTACATCGGGCTGAATCCGTCGGATGCGGAAAAACTCGGACTGGAAACCGGATCTCGAGCGAGCCTTTCCATCGAAGAGGTGACGCTGGATCTTGAAGTGAGATTCATTGAGTCTTTACCCGCGGGCGTTGCAGGCCTGCCGGTGGGGCTGCCAGGTTTGGAGGGCATCTCGGTTCCCGCGTGGGGATCATTGGTGAAGACCCATGAGAGCGAGAGCATGAAAGTCGCGGCAAGACACGGACAGGACGCATGAGAGAAGTCATCGGACATATCATCGTTGTGGTGGCAGTACTAGTCGTGCTTCTCGCGGTCGCGGCAGGACTGGTCTGGCTGGAACGCCGGCTGCTGGCGTTGTGGCAAGACCGGTACGGTCCAAATCGGGTGGGACCGTTCGGATTGCTTCAGGTGCTTGCGGACATGATCAAGATGCTGTTCAAGGAGGACTGGATTCCCCCCTTTGCAGACAAACCCGTGTTCGTGATTGCACCCTGCATCATCGCGGCGTGCGTGCTTTTGTCGTTTGCCGTGGTGCCGTTTGCTCCGGGCATTGGGGTGGTGGACCTCAACATTGGCCTGCTGTTCGTTCTTGGCCTGTCTTCGGTCAGCGTGTACAGCATTACCCTGGGAGGATGGGCTTCACGCAATAAGTATTCGCTGATGGGTGCGCTCAGGGCTGCCGCGCAGATGCTGGGTTACGAGGTCTTTATGGGACTGTCCCTCATGGGGGTGGTCATGATGGCCGGATCGTTCAACCTGCGCGAAATCGTGGAAGCACAGAAGCATGTGTGGTTTTGCATCCCCCAGTTTGTCGGGTTTGTCATATTCTTCGTGGCCGGTTTGGCAGAGGCTCGCCGCATACCGTTCGATCTTCCCGAGGCTGAGACCGAGCTGGTGGCCGGGTTTCACACCGAATACTCAGGTATGAAGTTCGGATTGTTCTTTGTGGGGGAATATCTTGGTGTGACGCTGATTTCCGCGTTGTGCGTCATCTTGTTTTTCGGGGGCTGGCTGGGTCCGGTACTGCCTCCTCTTGTATGGTTCGCGGTGAAGACCTTCGTGTTCGTGGCTTTGTTCATCTTGATTCGCGGGACGCTTCCCCGATTGAGATACGATCAATTGCTGGCTTTTGGGTGGAAACTCATGTTGCCGCTCGCGCTGATCAACCTCGTGGTCACCGGCGGAATATTGCTCGCGATCGGGTAGGGAGATATTCGCATGTGGAGCTTGCTCAAAGGATTGTGGATCATTTTCTTGCACATGTTCCGCAAGCGGGAAACCATCCTGTACCCGGAGGAAAAGCCGCGTCTCCACCCCAGATGGAGAGGCAGAATCATCCTTTCCCGCGATCCTGACGGCGAAGAACGGTGCGTCGCCTGCTACCTGTGCGCGGCCGCGTGTCCGGTAGACTGTATATCGCTCCAGGCGACCGAAGATGAACACGGGAGGCGCTATCCGGCTTTTTTCCGCATCAATTTTTCCCGTTGCATCTTTTGCGGCTTTTGCGAGGAAGCGTGCCCCACGTATGCCATCCAGCTGACCCCGGATTTTGAGATGTGCGAGTACCACAGGCCCAATCTGGTGTACGAGAAGGAACACTTGTTGATCAGCGGCCCGGGCAAGTATCCGGATTATAACTTTTATCGGGTCGCAGGCGTGTCGATTCGCGGCAAAGGCAAAGGAGAAGCTGAAAACGAGCAACCTCCGGTGGATGTGCGCACCCTGATGCCCTAGCCGGATACCGGATCGAGGTTCGAGTCATGAACGTCGTATTTTACCTCTCAGCCCTGGTAGCTCTTGTCTGCACCGTGTTGGTCATCTCCAGCTCGCACGCGGTACATGCACTCTTGTACCTGATCGTCTCCCTGTTTGCCGTGGCGCTGATCTTCTTTGTACTGGGAGCGCCCTTTGCCGCAGCCCTGGAGGTGATCATCTATGCAGGAGCCATCATGGTGCTCTTCGTGTTCGTGGTCATGCTGTTGAATGTGGGCGATGCGGACAGGGAACAGGAGCAACGCTGGTTGAGGCCGAAAATCTGGGTGGGCCCGTCAGGTTTGGCGCTGATACTTTTTGGCGAGCTGGTGTATGTGCTGTCTCTGGGTGGAGGACTCACCGTGCAGGCTACGGAAGTAACTCCGCAAGCAGTGGGGATCGCGTTGTTCGGCCCGTACCTTCTCGGTGTGGAATTGGCATCCATGTTGCTGCTGGCAGGACTCGTGGGAGCGTATCATCTTGGCCGGCAGGTTCCCGCGTCACACACCAGCCCCGGAGAGGAAGCATGATGGCGTCGATCCCTATGGAACACGGACTATTCATCGCCGCGTCGCTCTTTAGCCTCGGTCTGATCGGCCTGCTGGTTCGACGGAACATCATTTTTATCCTCATGAGTATTGAAGTGATGCTCAACGCGGCTGCATTGGCGTTCGTCGTGGCAGGCTCACGCTGGGCCCAGGCTGATGGGCAGATCATGTTCATCTTCATCCTCACCGTGGCTGCGGCCGAGGTGGCAATAGGGCTGGCGTTGGTACTTCAATTCTACAAGCATTTCAAGACGCTGGATGTGGACGCGGCAAGCAGGATGCGAGGCTGATCATGACATTCCCCATGAATCTCCTGTGGTTGATCCCCTCGTTTCCGTTGATAGGCTTCCTGACTCTGGTGCTGCGGGGTGGTCGACTTCCTCGTGCCGCGGTTGCGGCCGTGGGTGTGGGATCAATCGGCCTGTCCGCGATCACGGCCCTGGCGATCGGTTTCAGTTTTCTCACGTCACCGCCTCCAGGTAACGCGTATTCCCAAGTGCTCCTCTCCTGGATAGAACTCCCCGGTTTTGCGCCGAAGATCGCTTTTTACCTCGATGCCCTGTCCATGCTCATGGTGATCGTGATCACAATCGTTGGCTTTCTCATTCACGTGTATCGGCTGAATACATGATCGACGATCACGGGTACAGTCGCTTTTTTGCGTACATGAATCTGTTTGTGGCTGCGATGCTGACGCTCGTGCTTGCGGACAACCTGGCGCTGCTGTACAGTCGGCTGGGAAGGAGTGGGACTCTGTAGTTATCTGCTCATAGGATTCTGGTATGAGGAACCGGCAAACGCAAACGCGGCCATAAAAGCCTTCATCATGACCCGACTCGGCGACATAGCGCTTATCATAGGCATATTCCTGCTCTCTGACCATTTCGGCACGCTGCGTATTCAGGAAATCATGCGGCTGGCGCCTCAACAGTGGGCTGTCGGCTCTACCCTGGCTGTGGTGAGTGCTGCGCTGATCCTGGGAGGTGCGCTCGGAAAATCCGCACAATTGCCCCTGCAAACATGGCTACCGGACGCGATGGCAGGACCTACACCGGTGAGCGCATTGATCCACGCGGCTACCATGGTCACCGCAGGTGTGTACCTCATTGCCCGCATGCACGTGATGTTTACCTTGGCCCCTCCAGTGCAGACAGCGGTAGCGGTCATCGGAACGTTGACGCTCCTCATCGCGGGGTTCAGTGCGTTGGCGCAATCGGATATTAAGCGGGTGCTCGCGTACTCCACTATCAGCCAGATTGGATATATGTTTCTGGCCCTGGGGGTCGGCGCGTGGTCCGCGGCGATGTTCCACTTTTTCACACATGCGTTTTTCAAGTCATTGTTGTTTCTCGGTGCAGGGTCGGTGATCCTGGCTGCCCACCATGAGCAGAACATGTTCAAACTGGGCGGCCTGCGCACCCAATTGCCGGTGACCTTCTGGACGTTTCTCGTGGGATCCGCTTCCCTGGCTGCTATTCCCTTGATCACCAACGGATTTTACAGCAAGGACCTCATCCTCTGGCACGCGTGGTCTTCGCCCGTGGGAAGCCCGTGGTTGTGGGCCGGGGGTTTTGTCGGAGCCGTGGTGACCGCGGTGTACTCGTTTCGCATGGTGTTTCTGACCTTTTTCGGTCAGTCCAGGATACCCAGCTTGAGCCATAAGCCAGGCTTGCGGATCAGGATCCCGCTGGTGGTGCTTGCTACGCTCTCGGTGGTGACGGGTTTTATCGAGTTGCCGCATTCTTTCGGCCATGTGCAGTGGTTCTCCGCGTTCCTCGATACCGCGTTGCCCGCGGGCCAAATCAGGCCGGCCGCGGAGCACCTGGAAGTGGCGTTTCAGATCGTGGCTGCGGTGGGTTGCCTTGGCGGTCTCTTTGTCGCGTACTTCCTGTTCCTGAAGAATGTCGCCATTGTGGACGCTTGGACCAGGAATCCGCAGGTTGCAGCGATTCATCGCTTCCTGCACGGGGGATGTGGTTTTGACAGGCTTTACGACCTGGTATTCGTCCGGCCCTTCTGGTGGGTGGCTACAGTGAACCGAAAGGATTTCATCGACCGCGTGTACCGTGCGATCGCGCAAGTGGTGGAGGCGTTGCACCGCGGCTTGAGCCTCAGCCAGACCGGAAAGGTGCGTCAATACGCGGCAGGGATTGCCATCGGCGCAGTCGTGGCAGTGGGAGTGGTGGTGTTTCTATAAAAGAGGCGTTCGCTGGAGGGCAAACTTCTTGCAAAAAGTTTTCCCCCCTGCACCCCCCTTTCAAAAACTCTCAATAATTGCGACTGTCCGAGTACCCTTTCGAAACGTCGGAACCGCAGATGGGAGCAGTGACAAGTAAGAGAGGGCACCGTCCATTGCCATTTCCAATAGGGAACGTAAGCCTGGACTTCTTGAATGAACCGTCTCCCCTTCAGGGTTTCCGGAGGCTCTTGTGATACTGGCACTTCTCATACTTATTCCGTTCCTCGCCGGATTGGCAGCATGGGCCACGAACCGGTGGGGCCCTCTTTGGCCGCGTGCGGTCGCACTTGCGGGCCTGGGAGTCGAGCTGTTCCTGTCTTGTGCGCTGTGGGCCCTTTATGGGGATCGCGCGATCATTGCCGGCCAGGGACCGTGGCTCGTGCAGTTCCAGACCTCGTGGGTGCCCCAACTGGGAATCAGTTTCAGCTTGGCCATGGACGGTTTGAGCCTCCTTATGGTCGTCTTGACTGCGTTTCTCGGCATTGCTTCGGTGATCTGCTCATGGACCGAGGTGCAAGAAAAGGTCGGTTTTTTCCACTTCAACCTCATGACCGTCCTCGCGGGAATCATCGGCGTGTTCCTCGCAATGGACCTGATCCTGTTTTACGTGTTCTGGGAAGTGATGCTCGTGCCCATGTATTTCCTCATCGCCATCTGGGGGCATGAGAATCGTATCTATGCAGCTCTGAAATTCTTTATTTTCACTCAGGCCGGCGGACTGCTCATGTTGGCCGCGATCCTCGCACTCTATTTTGTGCATGGCCACGAAACAGGCGTATACACATTCAATTACTTCGAGCTGCTCAGTAACCCGGCAGGTCGCAGCTCCGTGTGGATCATGCTGGGTTTCTTTGTGGCGTTTGTGGTCAAGCTCCCTGCTGTGCCGTTCCACACGTGGCTTCCGGACGCGCATACCGAAGCGCCTACCGCGGGAAGCGTGATCCTCGCGGGATTGTTGCTCAAGACAGGCGGGTACGGACTCATTCGGTTTGTCGTGCAGCTGTTTCCTGATGCCGCAGTCTCCATCGCTCCCTGGGCCATGCTCCTGGGGGTTCTGAGCATCATCTACGGGGCAGTGTTGGCATTCGCGCAACAGGATCTCAAGCGGCTCGTCGCGTATACCAGTATCAGTCATCTGGGGTTCGTGCTGGTCGGCGTTTTCTGTGAAAACCATCTGGGCATGCAAGGCGCGGTCATGCAGATGATATGTCACGGGGTGAGCACCGGAGCATTGTTCATTTTGGTGGGCATGCTGCAGGAACGCCTCCATACCCGGGAATTGGACAGCATGGGCGGTTTGTGGACGCAGGCTCCCCGCATGGGCGGCATGGCAATGGTCTTTGCGCTGGCTTCGCTGGGTCTTCCGGGCATGGGAAACTTCGTGGGCGAGTTCCTTGTACTGGCCGGCACCTATCGCACTGCGCCTTTTATTGCTGCCGGAGCCGCGGTCGGGATGCTTCTCGCTGCGATCTATGCGCTCTGGATGATACGCCGGGCATTTTTCGGTCCTGGAACGCGGGACCGCCAAGTGGCCGATCTCTCAGGTCGAGAATCGGCTCTTCTGGCAGTGTTGACCGTGACTATCATCTGGCTGGGCGTGCATCCTCAACCTGTGCTCAGGACTGCAAGCCCAGCGCTTGGCCTGACGCGGCACACAAAGACCGCCATCTTGCTCGGCAAGAAGACCCTGCCCCCGGTCGCGCTTGGGCAATTACCTACCGAGCCCTCGGATGCTAGCGGAGCGGCAAAGGGAGGAACCCGATGAGCCCAGCGGAACTCTCGGCGCTTTTCCCGTTTATGGTATTGTCACTCTCATCCGTCGTGGTCATGCTGCTGATCGGATTTTGCCGTCACCATGCCCTTACCGCGGTGGTAACTGCGGCAGGATTGGGCCTGACTTTTGTTTCTCTCTGGCCTGCAATGCACGCGGCCCCTACTGGCATCACTCCGCTCATGACCATGGATGGATACGCGCCTTATTTCATCGGTGTGGTGGTTGCCGCGGGTTTTGCAACTGTGCTGCTGTCGTACGGATATCTCGTCCACAGGGAAGGGCTTCAGGAAGAATACTACCTGCTGGTGCTCCTGGTCACCCTGGGAGCCGCGGTGGTCGTAGCCAGCCGTCATTTTGCGTCGTTTTTCCTCGGGTTGGAACTCCTGACCTTGCCGTTTTACGCGCTGGTCGCATACTCACGGACGAGCAGTCTGGGTGTGGAGGCAGGAATAAAGTATTTGATCCTTTCCGCGGCTTCCGATGCGTTTCTGCTTTTTGGCATGGCCCTCATCTACGCGGCAACGGGAGCGCTGGAATTCGGCGGAATTGCCGCTGCCGCGGGCCAGGGCTCCCGTATGTTGCTCTTGCCGGGAACAGCCCTCATGGTGACGGGAATCGGCTTCAAGCTTGCGGTGGTTCCGTTTCATATGTGGACGCCGGACGTGTACCAGGGAGCGCCCGCTCCGATTACCGGGTTATTGGCTACGGTTTCCGAAGGTCGCGGTGTTTGCGCTCCTGGTGAGGTATGTCGTGGTACTAGACCTTCACGCGGCAGGAGCGCTGCTCAACCTCTTTGCGCTCATTGCATTCGCGTCAATGGTAGTGGGCAATGCACTGGCTCTGTTACAGACGAATGTCAAACGTATCCTCGCATACTCCTCTATTGCCCATCTGGGCTATCTCCTTGTGGCGTTTCTCGCGGGCGGCAAGATCGGCTTGACCGCGGTAGGATATTACCTCGTTGCATATACCGTAACCACGCTGGGGGCTTTCGGAGTCGTCGGTGCCTTGTCCGAGGGAGATCGAGACGCAGACAGGATCGAGGATTTTCAAGGACTCGCGTGGAGGCGGCCCTGGCTGGCAGGTATTTTCACGGTGATGCTCTTGTCCTTGGCAGGAATCCCTCTGACCGCGGGTTTTGTGGGCAAGCTTTACGTCATGACCGCGGGCGTCGGGTCCGCATGGTGGCTGCTGGTCATCACGTTGATCGCGACCAGCGTGATCGGATTGGTCTATTACCTCCGCATCGTCGTCGCGATGTTCAGAACTCCGGAAACCGCCGAAGAGCCCGGCTTGACTCGACACCCGTCCCCGTCGTGGGCTGAAGGGCTGATCCTGGTCGTGCTTACGGCTCTCGTCGTATGGCTCGGCGTGTACCCGGCTTCACTGGTCAACCTCATCGAGAGCACGGTCACGCTGCTAAGCTAACGCCACCTTCACACGCACCACCGTTCGGTCAGGACTTTTGCCAACTGCGAGAACAGGATTGTCACCACAATTGGGGCCAACCAGCGAGTTCCTCGTTATTTGATTCCCTTAGGTTTTGATTCCGGTATCACGCACTGAATCGCAGGCCCTACCACCACAAGCAATCGATCTCCTTGAAAGAGCAGGGTGTCGTCACGGGGCACAAGGACTTCCCCATTGCGCACAATGGCAGCCACTTCAGCCCGCTTGCCCGGATCCGGGACTTGCACGGATTCAGGAGTCATTCCCACGCAAGCGCTTTCCTCGGTGACTTCCACGATGTCCATCCGTTTGCCATCGGGAAGATTGATAGGAATTCCTGACTCCAAGAGATCCAAGAGATTCATGCTCTCAAGGTTCGCGTCTTGCGGAATCGTGCGGTCTCGCAGCAGCCGGCACACGATTCCGAGCATTTCCGCATGATGAGCCGGGGAATCGGCCCGGGTGGGCACCTGAGCCTCATAGAGACTCTTGTACTTCAGCTTGGACGACAGTACGAACTGCACGAGGCAACTGGTAGTCACCGCGGCAGCAGCCGGCACAAGCATTTCATACCCGCCGGTCATCTCGACCACCATCAGTAATGTGGCAAAAGGCACTCGCGCGGCAGCTCCGAATAAGGCAACAATACCCACCACTACGAAGCCCGCGGGAGGCTGGCCAAATACGTGAGCCATGAATCCGCCAAGCATTGCGCCCACGAACAGGCACGGTGCGAAAATACCACCGGACCCCCCTGAGGAGACAGTGAGGCAAAACGCGAGCGTCTTCGCAAACACCAACGTAATTAACAACGAGGCAGTCAAGCGGCCGTCGATCGCCTCTTGCATCCAGCCGTATCCGCCTCCGAGCACTTGCGGCAATGCGAGAGCCAGCAGACCGAGCCCCAAACCGCCGATTGCCGGTTTGATATGCGGAGGGACAGGAATACGGTGGAAAAGATCCCGAACCCCATAAAACAACTCCGGCAGAATCGTTGCGAACAACCCGCTGACAAGGCCCAGTCCCGCGTAATACACAAAATCTCCTGCACCGTCAATTCCGAGATGCGCGGGTATGTTGAAGAGCGGATGCCAACCCACGAACATTCCATTGACGACGTACGCGACGACCGAGGCCAACAAGGTATAATACAAGGCAGCTGCCTCATATTCCATTTCTCGATACAACACTTCCACGGCAAAAATCGCGCAACCTATGGGCGAACGGAAAATAGCAGACAATCCTGCAGCCATGCCGATGAGTACCAGCAAACGTCTGTCCGCGTCGGAGCGGTGAGTAAGACTTGCGTATATAGACCCGAACCCTGCACTCACCAACGCGGTGGGCCCTTCACGGCCTGCAGATCCACCCGAACCGATGGTGATAGCGGAAGCCACCATCTTCAAGCCGGGCACGCGGTAACGAATAAAACCACCGCTCTGATGGAAGGCCTTTACCGCCGCGTCGGTTCCATGGCCTTCCGCCTCGGGCGCGATGCTGAACACCAGCAGGCCGGATATCAGCCCTCCCAAGGTCGTCACTACAGGAATCATCCAAAGCCCAAAGTGACCGATCTGCTGCCTGAGCACTCCACCTTCTTCGGGCAAGCCCGGAGGAATGTAGTCCGCGATCCACAGGCAAAAGAAGTGTTCACAGCCACGGAGCAGGAGCATAAAGAGCTGGGCGCTCAGCGCCCCCACTATTCCCAGGATTATTGAGTCGATCAGCAGTCGTCGCGCGCGCGTCATAAATGTCTCCGAAAAATGTGGACCGATCGCAATGTGTCGCTCGCATCCAAAAGGACGCGTGAAAAACCGGTCATTGCTCTCTGCATGAGGGGCCGGGCACTCCATTGCACGAGTTCAGTGTCGTATGCGGCTGCCCCTCCAAGGGAGAGACTCACTTTTACTACAAGACATTACCCAAATCCGCCCCCGTATCTTCGCGGGTGAGCACTAAGCCGCAAGACACAAAGTAGCCTGATCTTACACCCAATGGAGAGACGGCTCAAGGCAGGCCGGGTTTTCCATGCCTCTCACAAAGAGTGAAGGCCGATTTTCAGGACAAGAGCGCCTCCATTCAGGCCAGTGCCAAAATCAGGTTAACACGCCCCCAAAGACTACGGACAGAATTCCGTTCGATCCAGCGGCTACCCCGAAGCCCGGACCTCTTTGCGCCAACCCAATTCCTTGCTGGACCGTGCTATCTAATGGTATGATTATTGTACCCTGCAAGATGCCGACTCGCCAGACCGGAACCGGCGGTTTTGGCGGGGGCACCTGAGAAGGTTCTTGGAGGTATCCGTCTGCGACGCACTTCCTGACGAAGCGGTCACACACAGCGAGGACCACAGCCGATGACCAAACCCGTTGTCAACGCCAAGGAGATTATCAAGGACATTCGTTCGGGTATGGACGACGCGGGATTGATGACCAAATACAAGCTGACAGCCAAGGGGCTTCAGAGCGCTTTCACCAAGCTAATCAGTAATCGTCTCATGACGGTTGAAGAGATCTATGGCCAGCGCCGTTTCCGACGACGAAGACACGGTCATCATCGATGACATGACTCTCATTCAAAAGCATTTTCTCACGGTAACCGCGCCCGTGTACCAGATGGGGAAACCTGATCGAGAGGGGCGTCTGCACGAAGTCACCGAGAGAGGACTCACCATAACGGGAATTGAGACGAGAATTGGAGAAAACAAATCCTTCGTGGTGCCCTGTCGAGAATTCCTCAAGGTGGAAGCTCTTTATTTTGAGGCTAAGTGCTTGTGGACCAAGAAAAATCTCGCGACCAGAGAATGGTCCGCGGGGTTCCAAATCACGAAAATTGACCGCGAGTCATTGGCTCGTTTGAGAGAGCTGGTCAAGATTCTGACCCTCGGGTAACCGTTCGGGAGCCCGTTCTCAAGATCCCATCAAGACCGGAAGAATCGAGTCGTCCAGAGTCAGGACATAGATGGCCATGGCCGTCAACATGAGACCAACGACCACCCAAGTCCGCCAGTCTTTATGCAACTGTCTGCTTGCCGCTGCTGACGTACCCTCCGTGGCATGACTCCCTGAATGCGAATGTGTGTGATGGTGCTGTGCCATATCGTGCTCCCCGCGGTGAAAGTTGACTAAGCCGTGGCTGAATGGGCTTCAATTGACAAGGGCAGTATAGAGGACTCAATTCGTGTTGTCAACCGCCCCTGCTTCAGAAGCATTCATTGCGCGATATCGCGAACAAAGGGCAGCTCCAGACTGAGACATCCCGGCCGTAACGAAACACTTCCGCCAAGCAGTACGAAGGGATTGTGCCGCACGAAACCGCGGATGGCCCTACCCCTCGCAAGGGGCTCAGGAAGCAGGCAACGAATGGTTACGACCGTCCATGAATAATTCTTGACAGCCAAATAAGCGTGACGTATGATTCATACTGAATATTTGCTTGTGTTTCCCCAACCGGCCGACAAGGACCACGGGCGTGATGCAAGAATCGAGATACCAGGATAGAGCGCCCGTGCCTGTAATCCTCAAAACCCTCGCGAATAAGTCGGTAAGCCCCGTTTTCAGAGTGGACAACCGTCCGCCAACGCACCCTTGCAGTTCGTTCAGGGGTGCTTTTTTTTTCAAAAGGAGCATGAGAATGAGCGCCATCAACATTTACGTTGGAAACCTGTCCTTCGACGCCAACGAGGACCAACTCAAGGAGCTGTTTGAGGGTTACGGTCGGGTGGATTCCGCTAAGATCATCTCGGATCAGTTCACGGGCAGGTCTCGTGGATTTGGATTCATCGAGATGGCTGACCGGGAAGAAGGTCTTCGCGCCATCAAGGAATTGGATTCCAAAGATTTCAAAGGTCGGGCCCTTAAGGTCAACGAAGCTAGGCCCAAAAGAGACGCCGGCCGACGTGACGGTGGCGGCGGCGGACGCAGCGGCGGCGGTGGCGGCGGCGGACGTTCACGCTGGTAACGGGCTTTCTGAAGTCTCAGCATCCATAAAGGAGCAAGGGGTCCTGGCTTGCCGACCAACCCTTGCTCCTTTTTGTTACTGCTGTTGCCAAGCATTCTCTCCTCAGGGCTCGACCGTGGCCGGTACGAACCGATGATCTGCGAGAGCAGCAGGCTCCTTTCCCTTTATGCAACGCGAGTTCCTCGAATCTTCGTTCAGGAGATCCCAGGCCTTCTCACATGAATCGGAGATCAATTTTGGCAACTGTGACACTCGCCGAAGAATCCGCAATTACTGCGGCTCTGGAGGCTATACGGCTTTGAACGCTGCGTATAAACACGCTTTGTGTCTTCATCCTTATTTCAGAGACAGCCACTCCGGTTCTTTGGGACTGGCGGTTTTTCCGCCCATCGGTCTCGAATACATAGCCGCTGCCTTGCAGCCGCACGTGGAGAAAATCACCTTCCTCGATATGCGGCTCCCCGATCCGCTGAGGGATCTTGACCGGCTCAAGCGCTTCATCGAAGACCAGGTCGATCTTTTGTGCATCAGCATCAACTGGGATAACCACTTCCAAGAGGTGTGCACTCTGGTGAATTTGCTGCCTCCCCACGTCTTTACCGTGGTGGGAGGGAAACAGGCCACCGATTCCGTGGAAGAGATATTTGCTGCATGCCCCCATGTGGACGTGATAGTCCGAGGCGAGGGTGAAGAGACGATTGTCGAGATCGCCCAGGGCAAGGATCTGAAAGACGTGAGCGGCATATCCTATCGCAATGGCACGGAACTGGTCCACAATTCACACCGCCCGTATCAAGAGGTGGATGTGTACCGCTTCCCCGATCGATCGCTCCGCAGGCAGCGGTATCATTTCAATGTAGGGGGGTTCGCTCTTCGCGGTGAAGAGTTCGACATTATTCTCACTGCACGAGGCTGCCCGTACCACTGCAAGTTTTGCACGTTCACCCTGAATCCATGGGGTCAGAAGCGCAATTACTCTGCCCGGTCCATCGACTCGGTCATGGAAGAGATTAGGCAAACTCCCGCGGGAGTCATTCTCTTCTCGGATGAAAATTTCTTCGTCAATCCACACAGGGCAAAACAGATCTGCGACAGGATTGTGCAGGAGGGAATTGACAAAAGATTTCTCGTCCAGGCCCGGATCGAGATATACAAGCATCCTGACGTGCTGGAAGCTGCTGAGCGCGGCGGGAGTCAAGGTGTTCCTTCTGGGAGTGGAATCGCCCCAGGACAGGATCTTGGCACAACTTGACAAGGGATTTGATACTGGCACGCTGAGAAAGGCCTTCGAGACTTTTCGCGTGTACCCTTTCTATTTGCACGGCTATTTCATTTACGGGAACGTAGGCGAGACCGAAGACGAGATGATGCAGATACCGGTTTTCGCTCAGGAACTCGGGCTGGATTCCATCACGTATCAGAAACTGCGTATAGAAAAATACTCACCGCTCAAGGAACTGGTCGAAGCGACTCCCGGTTATTTCATCGGTGACGATCGCATCGTGTATTCGGAAGAACTCCGCAGACCTGGATTAAAGCGCATCAGTCGCCAGATTACCCGAAAATTCTACACGCCTGCCCAGGTGTGGAAAATCATCGGGAAAGCGTTTCGCATCGGCCTGTTTTCGCGGCAAATGTTCCTCCCTCTGATGCTGAGCCTGCCGATCGTGCTGGGCAACACCGTTGCGCGCAAAGTTACCAAGTTCGGCCGACGCCTGGACCTGCCCGGACGCTTGTTCTCGAATCGCAAGGCCGTGACCCATCCGCCCAAGTCATAGACAGGGCCGCGGCCGCACCACACCAGGGGCTTGTACCACTTCGTGCAGGCGGGAAAGGCCTTTCGCTACGAACGACGCAAGGCCCTCAAGACACCAAGAAGTGAAAAGACAAGTCTCCGTATTCTTAGCCTTCGTGCCTCGTGGTTCATGTCTTAAACCCGTGTGCCAAAAGCAAGTGAACTGGGCTCCCTTTGCCGGTCGTCACGTCAGGTACGTCAGCACCATGCCTCCGTCGAACAGAAGATCTCCGCCAATGAGGTAGCGCGAAAACCGCGAGAAACCGAATAGGAACATGTTGGCCACTTCAATGGGGTGCATCATTTCCTTGACCCGCGACGTGCCCATCATGACGTCACGAACCACTTCCTCAGGGCTGATGCCTCGCTGCTCCGCCTGCGCGGGGATTTGCCTTAGCGCGAGCGGGGTCTTCACAAAGCCGGTGCTTACGGAGAAGGAACGGATCTTGCCGTCACCTTCCGCGGAAATCGATTGCGAAAGCGCGCGGAGACCGAACTTGGTGATGTTGTACACGGGCTTGTTGAGAGTGCAAATGTGCGCGTGTGACTGACGCCATGTTCCCGATCACCCCGGTTCCTGAAACGGTTTTCTTCATGTGAGGAATAATAAGCTTGGAAAGGTAGAAAGGCGCCCTGAGCATGATTCGTTGCATCAGGTCGTATTTTTCCATGGGAAAATTCTCAACTGAATCGATGTGCTGGATGCCTGCTATGTTGGCAAGGTACTTGATCTCGCCCAATTTTGCCGCCTCAGTGACCGCGTGTTCGATTTCTTCGTCCCTGGAAAGGTCCGTGGGAACAAACAGCATGTGACCGCCGAATTCCTCGATCAGTTTTTTGGTTTTCTTGCCTTCTTCCTCGTTGATATCCAAGCCGACGGTCGTGAGGTTGTTCATGGCCGCGGCAATGGCGGTCGCCCTCCCGATGCCGCTGCCGGCCCCGGTGACCACGCACACGTTGTGCGGATTGAAATCCGCGTCAGCAAGGACGAGCACTTCGTCACGGCTGATGGTAGGTTCCGATATATCCATGTTTTTCTCCTCATTTCCGGGCCCTTGAGATAGACCTACTCACATCTCACATTACTCACGATTCTTCAGGGTAGGGAGTTCTTTGGCGTAAAATACGCATGCGGAGACATGCGCGTTCCGCAAACCCTTCCCTGCGGCGACCGCATTACCCCACGATCACCACATCGAGACGCTCCGGTCCGTGGACTCCGGTGAGCAGGATTTGCTCGATGTCTGCGGTGCGGCTTGGACCTGTGATCAAAGTGACGTTGGAAGGCAGACGCCCCCCAAAGGACGCGAAGAATTCGCTCAAGTCTTTGAAAATACGTGCCGAGGAAATCAGCGCCACATGACGAGGCGGTAAGAGATTCGCCTGAACGACCGCACCTCCCGCGGACCAGGATATGATGGAGCCTGTTTCCGCTATGGCCGCGGGCATTTCTTGCACGGTGAGCGCTGCCTCTGCATAATCCATGGTGATCCAGTCCGCGGGGATGTGTAAGGCTGCTTCGCACTCGGTTGCTCCAGGGCAGTAAATGGGGCGACAATCGGCAATGAGTTCTGCGACGACTGACTGGAGTCCCTCTTTGTCCGGCGTACGGGCTGTCCGAACTCCTACGGCTTCGAGATTCTTGGCAAAAAGCTCGATCACCTCGTTCCCGCTCACTTCATCCCCCTTGAGAAGGTCTTACTCGCGGGGACAGGAAGGCGTCTCATCGCGCGGCTGCCCGGTATCCGGGTCAACGCAGGCCAAATGAGCCTCAGGGCCCTCTGAGCGAATCGAAATGCCAGGGAGTTCCCGGCAGCAAGACCGAAACCTGCCATGGCCGTACGCTCGGAGCGGGTACCATACCCTTGGTCAATCCTCCGCTGGCGAAGCGTGCGTAGGAGGTGGGGAAGCGGCACTTTTACGGGACATATATCCGAGCACAGCGCCACAAAGCGTGCTCGCGTCGAGCAGCGGGTGGCTCGCGGCCATTCCTTCGAGCAACGTGGTGAGCACAACACCCATGGGGCCCGAATAAGTGGTCGCATACGCGTGACCGCCTACCACCCGATATACCGGGCAAATGTTCAGACATGCGCTGCAACGGATGCACTTGAGGATGTCGCGGCAATCGCCTTTCAGGATTTCCGACCGTCCGTTATCCAGCAAGACAATATGCAATTCTTCCGGACCGGTGCGTTCGCCTGCCTTCCGCGGACCGGTGATCATGGACATATAGCTCGAGATTACCTGACCGGAGGCTGACCTGGGAAGCAACCGGATAAACGTGCACAAATCTTCCAACGAGGGAATCATCTTCTCGATGGACAAGACAGCCACGTGGAGCCGCGGCAACGTAGTGGCCATGCGACCGTTGCCCTCGTTGGTAAAGAGGACGAGAGATCCCGTATCCGCCACCGCGAAATTGGCGCCGGTTATTCCTGCGTCCGCGGCGAGAAATTTCTCCCTGAGCGCCTTGCGAGCGATTTTGGTGAGCACCGTAGGGTCTTCGACGTAATCCACGCCCAGTTTCTCCGCGAACAACCTGCCGATTTGTTGGCGATTCTTGTGCATCGCAGGCGCGAGAATGTGAGAAGGGGGTTCTCCGGCAAGCTGCACAATATACTCTCCGAGGTCGGTTTCCACCACGTCCATCCCGTGTTTCAGCAAATGACTGTTCAGGTGGATCTCCTCGGTAATCATTGACTTGCTCTTCACGATCTTTGTTGCTCCGCGATCGCGCAGGATATGGAGCACCGTATCTCGTGCGGCACTCGCGTCCGACGCGCGATACACGACCGCTCCTGCACGGGTGGCTGCAGCTGAAAAGCGATCAAGAAGGTCCGGCAGTTCGTCAAGGACCTTGGAACGAATCTCGGACGCTTGTTCCCGAATATCCGCGAGCGGGATGGCCGACAGGGCTTCTGCCCGCTTGCCCAACAAGTGGTCTGTGGCCTTTACGAGCACCCGGCGCAGAGTATCATCCTGCAACGCTGCGGTCGCGTTCTCACGGAAGCTCAGTGGAGTCCGTGTGTGGTTCATGAACCCTCCGGCAGTGATTCGACAATGTGTTTGCCATAACATGAGGCAATCAGGCACTTTAGGCCCGTTTCACGTGTTACGTCAAGGCAATTCAGGCTTTGGGGATAGGCTTTCGCACGCGCAAGGGCATCGGCCATACGCAAGGCAAAGGGAAGCGGGAATCTCGCGGGCTGGCACGGGATGAAATCCGCAAAGCCGGATACGATCACCCCTTCTTCTGGGCCCCGTTCATTTTGAAGGGCGATACCAGATAGGTTACCGTCAAAAATGCCCACGCGGTCATACGGAAGGAAGGCTCGCTCGCAGAATCGAGGTTGTGGGTACGTGGCTCAACTTGAAGGCCCTTCCTCGTCCAGTTCTACAAGCTTGACCCCTTCAAGCACATACCCTGGGACGCTGTTTAATACGGGGTTGGCCTTATCGATGAAAGCCCCTGTGAGGTTGGCCCCTGTGAGGTTGGCCCTCATGAGGTTGGCCCCTGTGAGGTTGGCACCCCTGAGGTTGGCACCCCTGAGGTCGGCCCCTGTGAGGTTGGCACCCCTGAGGTAGGCACCTTCGAGGTTGGCACCTCGTGAGGTCGGCACCCTTGAGGTTGGCCTTCGTGAGGTTGGCCTTCGTGAGGTTGGCCCTCGTGAGGTCGGCACCCCAGAGGTTGGCACCCATGAGCTTGCCCCTCGTGAGGTCGGCACCCGTGAGGCCGGCCTCCGTGAGGCAGGCCCCCGTGAGGTTGACATACGTGAGGTTGGCACCCGTGAGGTTGGCCCATGACAAGTAAGCTCCTTCCAGGTTGGCATTCCAAAGGTTGGCCCCCGAAAGGTCGGCCCCTGAGAGGTTCGCCCATCCAAGGTCTTGGAACTTCAATACCGCTCCGCTCAGATCCAGTGATCCCAGGCACTTCACTGCGACCGGCGCAGACCCTTCGCTGTGGCCTTCCTGGCCCTGAAGCCGGTGCAACCAGATCCCGAAGCTGGCCTTGCTCGGCCATTTTATTTCTGGCCGCGATTCCCCCTGGGGCCCATGGGTTCCAGGATGAAAGCGGGTGCTGGCTTCCACACAGGCACTCAGGCCTGCTAGCAATCCCTCCTCAGCGTTGCGGGCCTGTATGCATTCCTCCTGGTATGTGGTGCAGTGTTCGACCAGTTCCATGGGCATTCCATTGTGGAGCATGTACTCGATGAGATGCGCCACGGTCTCCTTCCATGCATTAACGCTTTGCACATCCCTGAGTCTCAACTCATCCAGGATGAACGTAAGGAGGTCGAGGTCCATGGCCGTTGGCCCGCACAACAAGGCCCATTCCTTCAAAGCTGTGCGTTCGTCCCATCCCCTGTACGGCGGAACAGCGCAACGGACGAACTCCTCGTGCATGGCCTCCAGGGCACGCACGATGCCGCACGCGGTCAGATACTCTCCAAAGCTCTTATGGGTGAACTCGAAGGTGGCTTCAGTGGGATGGCCATGCTCGGCCTTGCGTAGGTAGAAAGCGGTGAGGAGCCTGAGGAGTCCCCTTTCCGCTTCGCCTTCATATTCCGTAAGCACGCCAGTCAGCCTGCAAGCCTCGCATCGCTTTCTCACTGCATCCACCGTGGTGGAACGACCTTGGCCGTGCCAGGCGCTCACGGCTATTTCCTCGAGAATCCACTTGAACTCATCCAGAGTGAGCCCCTTGGTTCCCGGATGGTCCTCCTTCTCCCAAACCCGCGCATGCACTTTCTCAAGCAGGTAGCTATAGATGGCGTTGCGGTTTCCGGAGAGCGCTGCCGACGTCTGACCGGGCTCGTGCACGAGCGCTACCAGATAATTGAGAAGCGGTTCGGCAGTAACGGGAATCAGGTCCTCGGAGCGCAGCTCATCGGGCAAGCCGTCGAACTTCTTGCCGCTTACCGTTCCATATTTTCCCCACCACAAATCCCGCTGATCTTCTTGCAGCAACGCCTTTGGATCCTCATACGGTTTCTTACCATCGGCGTCCATGTAATAGGGCAGCAGGTGCAGGATCTGGCCGGTTTGCGAGTAGTTCCGGGTAATGGATTGCACCACGATCTCCCGGCCCGTGAGCAGTACCTTTATGGGAGCGCCTGACTGCTCGAATCCTTTCACGAGTTGGTCCAGATCCCCGACGAAGTCTTTTGCAAGGTCCTGAGCGATCTTGCCGGCCATGGCAAGCTCGTCCATCCCGTCGAATATGACCAGAAGCCGTGGGTCACCTTTCTTGATATCCAACGGATTCTCCGGCATGGAAGGCTGAAAACCGGCCCAATACACGACAGCCTCGTTGAGTGGTCGCTTGAGATCCAGCGCATGCAACGGCACGAAGAGGACGCGCTCGCCTTTTGCCGAGAGTTCTGCGGCAAACATTTTCGCAAAGGTGGATTTCCCTGCGCCCGGTCCGCCGCTGAGCACCCTCACCGTGTGGCCTCTGCCATTCTCAAACCAGGACCGGAGGTTTTCCGTCGCATCCACGACTTTCCTCGGTACGTTGTCTTCAGGGAGAGCAGAACCATGCCAGGCTCTTGGCGTGTCATCCTGAGGAGTGCCGGCTTCGGGGTCTTTGTAATATCCACGCAGGCGAACGTACACGTCGCTCACGCTGAACAACCCGTCGAACATGGGTTCCTGCACGCGGCGCTGCAGCCAGGGCGCGTATTCGAGCCACGCGAAATTCTCGTTCTGCGGCTTGACCAAAGGGTGTACCGAAGAACGCGGAAATCGGAGCGTACGTATCGGCGTGGGCAAACCACTCTTCATTGACCGCTCCCGCGAAATGTGCGGACAGGCCGTTTGCAATGGAAGAGGCCTGATCGAAATCGGCTCCCCGCTGTTGGAGCCAGAGCGCGAAGATGTTCTGAGATCCGGAACGATCGAAAGATTCGCGGGCCGATCGAAAAAGGTGCGATCGATCTTTACGTGAGCGCTTTCCAGCTTTTCTTGTACGAGTATGTCGATCTCCCCCGCGTCAGTCGGTTCCTGTCTTTAAAAACCGCGAGTTTGCCTTCACGAGCGCAGCCATTGCACTGCCCAGAGAGCGGAGGATCAGCAGCCACGCGATCTGGCCGGGGTCCTTGCCCAACCCGAGCGTATCGAGCAGACCGACGCATTCTTTCAATACTGCGGGATAAATGAGCGTTGCAGCGTCGACGGAGATCTTGCCGAGCTGCACGAACAGCTTCTTGAAGTTGACTTTGAGTGGTTGGTTCAGGTACCCGATACCGGCTTAGCGACGACAATGCAGGGCTTTTCGGCCATGGGCCACCCCCTAACCTGAACGTGTCCCCTTATGCGTTTACCCAAGTATCCTACAGGTGGTGAGATATCCGTCTCACGGGAAACTTGCACCAGGGATTACCCTGTGCAGCGGATGCCCCATTCACAGGTAATGACGAGGCTGCTCATGCATCTCACGCGCATGGGCAGCACTCGCGTACGTGAAAAGGGCACTCGTCTCGGCAAATGGTGCAGGTACGCTATGACCAATCCAGGTGTCTGGACTTTCTTTCTTTTTCCTCTTTCGGGGATCTTGACGGCTCGTGTTCCCGTTTCTTGAGCGGTCCTTCAATGGTGGTGTCCACCACATTGACCCCGAGAAATCCCGGCGCTACCCGAGCGGAATATTCATAGCCGTCACGTACGAACACCAGCACGGGCCTCACCTTACTCCGCTTGGTGGTCGCGGTGAGTGCGAGGAATTTCTGCGTCGTGAGGTCACGCTCTCCGTGGTATTCGATGATCACGTCTCCTTTGAGCATATTGGCTTTTCTCGCGTCCGATCTCTGGGTAAATCCCAGGATCAACACGCCCTTGATCGGCTGAATTGCGGGCTTCGCTGGTGCAGGTGCGGCCAGAGCTGCGACGCGGCCGGATCTCTGCTTTCTTTCCTGTTCCTTGGCAACGGCCATGGCCACGGACCGCTGGTCACTGTTCGGCACCCACTTCTTGGTGAGAAAATCTGCAGCAAAGTAGAACGGCCTTACCGGGCTGCCCAGCTCGATTGCCACACGGAATCCGGTATTGCTGAACGCCAGATCGGGCGCGGCCCAGCCTCGAAACGCACATCTGAGCGTGACTGACGGGGATGACCAGTCGCCGCCTTTGGATACACGGTTTTCTCCCTGACCCGGCCCCTCAGGGTCTATTTCCGGCGCGTACCGATAATAATCCTCACCGTAGAAATCCCTGGTCCATTGCAGCACATTGCCGGCCATGTCTGTACAGCCCGTACCCGTTGGGCTCGTAACTGCCGACCGGCGCAACCTGTTTGTAACCGTCGTCCACGTTCCTGTCACGCCAGTCCAAACCCGATGAGTTGTCCGCGAAGTTGGCACGTCGACCGTCAGGGATCTCATCTCCCCACGGAAAATGGGCCATTGACGCGCCTCCCCGGCATGCATGCTCCCATTGAGCTTCAGTGGGGAGTTTGTACGGAAGCTTCTCCTTGGCTGACAACCATTCTACAAAGGCTTGCGCATCGTCCCAGGACACCATGGTAACCGGTTGATCGTCAGTCACCTGCCAACCGGGATTCTTCCAGGAAGTACCATCTTTCTTGGTAAAACGTCCGTCTTCCGGGTTGAGCACCTGCCCGCCTTTTTCCGCCTCCGCGTCGGTGACATACCCGGTGTCTTCGACGAACTTGCGGAACTGGCCCACCGTCACTTGCGTGGCTCCCAAGAAAAACGGTCTGGTTATGCGCACCTTGTGGAAAGGGAACTCGTTTTCCAAAGACACGGGCAAGCCCTGCGCGAGCGTGCCCATTGCCCACGCAATGTCGTTTTCCGAACTGCCCATGACAAACGAGCCGGCCGGTATGCGCACCATCTTCATGCCGAGCGAATTGGCAAAGGATTCCATCTGGTTGTCCTTTGTCATATCAATCAGGCTGTCGAGCACGGTTTTCACGAAAAGTTCCGGATGATCGAAGGAAGTGGGAGCCTTGCCATCAGGACTTTTCAACTGATCTACGAGCTTCCGCGCGTCCAGGCGACGGCCTGAAGCCACCAGATCCTTCACCTTGTCGAGTACCCTGGTCGCCTGGTCCCGGTTCAGGATGTGCAGATCCGTCGGTTTTTCCACAGGGACTTCAGACGGCGCGAGCGTAGTGGCAACGCGAAAACCCGCGATATCCACGCACAGGTCCTGATCGATACCGAATCGAAACGCACACCGCGCGATCCCGGTGCCAAAGGCCCAGTTTCCTCCACGCACGGCCCTCTTCTTCCCGCTTTTGGGGCCGGCGGGATCCGTGACGGGGATCGATTTGTCCCCCTCGGTACGGCTTGCCGTCGTAGTAGTCCGCGCATAAGTTCCAGACATTGCCTGCCATGTCATAAAGCCAGAAACCATTGGCATCGTAGCTTCCCACAGGTGAGACTCGGCCATACCCATCGTTCATGGTTCGATCTGCCCAGGGCACAGGAGCATGCCTGTCCGCGCTGTTGAGTTTCTTCCCGTCCGGGTAGTCGTCGCCCCACGGAAATTGCTTTCTCGCCTTGCCGCCTCTTGCCGCGAACTCC
Organism: uncultured delta proteobacterium; assembly: GCA_963760985.1. GTDB lineage: Bacteria > Desulfobacterota > Desulfomonilia > Desulfomonilales > Desulfomonilaceae > JACRDG01. The sequence goes on from CAVXFM010000015.1 coordinate 939,781, forward strand.
CACTGAGCCTCGGTGGGAAGAAAATACCGCCGGCTCTCGAGTTTGCTCAGCCAGTCACAGAAAGCTTCCGCATCTGCATGACACACCAGGGTTACCGGATAATCCTCCTCGATCTTCGTGCCAGGGTTGCTCCAGCACGCGCCCGACCGCTTCACCCAATGCTTTTGATCTTCATCATAGACCCAACCCCATCCCTGCTTTTCCGCGAGGGTACGATAGCTGGTTTCACTGACGAATTTCCGGAACTGCGCGACCGTCACCGGGTATTTGCCGAGTGCGAAGGGTTGGGAGATCCGCACCGCATGATCCGGTTGCTCCGCGCGCAAAAGACTGTCTCCGGATGCCCACTCGGTCTCCACCCGCCGAGCGTCCGAAGAAGAACTGCCCATGACAAAGGTACCCGGACGGATGGCGATCAGCCGCATGCCGACCGAGTTTACCAGTTCACCCGGCGTGGGGGATTTTCCCGGTTTTTCCTGGCCCAGATGGTCCTGGGCTTTTTGGAGCTCTCGTGCCAAGCGGGTCCCTCGATCCGTCAAGGCCGCGGCCTGAGCCAGCTTGATGGCGCGTTCCAGAGGCGGAACAGCCAGTTCCCACTCCTGCCGCTCTACGTGCTCCATGGCCAGAGCTTCATTTCGCGCTATTTTCGCCAACGAAGGGGCGGTCTTGGGCGCTGCTGTCCTTGGCTCCCGGCGTTGCTCCTTCTTGAGCCCGTCTGCGCGTCTATCGGGTCTCGCTCGGTGCATTCCCTCCAGGTAACCTGAAAAGGACTCGAAGAGCTTTTGAGGGCTTGCCTGCTTCACATCCTTTCGAGCCGATCCCGGATTTGAGGGGTCTCCGCCGGGCTCGGCCCCGCGGACGACAAAGCTGCAAGTGAAAATGAGCACGACGGTCATGAGTGAAGGCACAAGAGCCCCCTTCACCCATGCGTCAATGCCTTTGGAGACTTCATAGGCTATCCGCATCATGGGAAGCACCTCCGATGAACCCGAGAAACCAGCGAGCACAATTTATTTAATAGTCACAGGAATAGTCTTCTTGAGTTCCTCGGTAATTTTTTTGTGGAGTTCCTGGTTCTTCTGCTCCTGAATGCGATTCTTGATGGCACTTCTCACCGCGACATAGGACGGCTTGTCCGGCTGTCGATGGTCTTCGACCTTGAGGATATGCCAGCCGAACTGGGTCTTGATCGGCCCGCCCACCTGACCCTTGGGGATTTTGAAGAGTTCATGCTCGAAAGACTTTTCGAAACTTCCCCGGGGCAACCATTCCCTGCCGTCCGGGCTCTCCAATTTGCCGCCACTGGCTGCTGCCGGATCAATGGAGTATTTCTTGGCGAGTTCGCCAAAGTCTTTGCCGGCCTTGACCTGCTCAAGCACCTTGTTTGCTTCTGCTTCGGTCTTGAGGAGAATGTGTCTGGCCTTGATCTCATCAGGAGGGGTGAACTCCATGATATGGTCCTTGTAATATGCCTTCAATTCGTCTTCAGACACCTGAGGGACCTTGGCGAGTTGTCGCTGAAAGTATTCCCTGGCCAGATACTGGGTATCCTGGTACGCTATACGGGTCTTGACCGCCGGCTCTTTATCGATACCCGCTGCTTTTGCAGCCTCAGCGAAGAGCGTGAAGGAGACCACCTCATCCAGGATCTTCTTACGGCCGTCAGGGGTAAGGAACGGAACTCGGCTCTCTTCGGGAATTGTGGAGATGATATTATCGAGCATTTCTCGCGTAATTTTGTGATTCCCCACCGTGGCCAGTACATCGCCGGCCTGCCCGGTTGTCACCGGCTGAGCCCCTACCGTGGCAGCGGTGACGAGTATCAAGATCAGTAACATCGGAAAGAACTTCATGGCAAACCTCTTTGTATTCTCCTGTGCGGTGCGAGCGCTTCCTGCTCGGCTGGCGGTTTTACGCAAGCGGCCCAAAGGCCCTGACGAGCGGGCATCATAGGATAATGCCGGACGAAAAGCAAGGAGCGCTCATCCATCCCACCGCTTGAGTTGGGTGCTCCTCGTACTCGTAGCGAGAAGCGAGTACTGCTCGCCCACGCACAGATACGAGTGCACGTTGATTTTCCGTTGCCTGCATACCCGGAACACGGGATGCTCACGTTTCTTGACCGACCGGGTTTTTCCTCGGGGCTGCTGCCGACACGCGTCAAAACCGACGTTATCAAGGCGTATTGTCAAAAATAAATCGCGTAATGATTCCAGCGCGCGAGGATACCATTCTTCAGGATGCGAAAAAGACTCATCCGTCCCGTACTAATCTTCCCGATGCCCTTCATTCCCACTTTTATCTGTTCGGTCCCGACAGGAAACGGTGTGGCCACTCGGTACACGCTTCCCACGCGTGGCACGACCTGGGCGAGCGGAGCGATCTCTTCCACCTTGGACGCATAACCTCTGGCAGGGTCGCTGTTGAGGTAGATCTCGGTGGGCTGGCCTTTGCGCACCAGGCTTATCTTGTCCTCGGGCACGAAGATCGCGGCCCACATTTCACCTGGAGCGGCTATTTCGCAAAAGGACTCTCCGGCCCGGAATCTCTTGCCCACAAAACTGTCCACTTCTTTGGTTGCCACCACTCCGGAGACCGGCGCCTTGATAGTGAGAAACCCTGCTTTCCATCTCAGATATTCCAGTTCTTCTTTCACGCTCGTGCGCTTGAGTTGTATTTGCCCGCTTTCTGCGAGCTTTGCCGGGTCTTGCCCCGCCTCTCGACGGAGAAGCATCATTTCACGAGTGAGGAGTTCCATGCGCCTTTCCGCGCTCTTGGTTTCGTGATTCAGTTCCCTTCCGTCGAGCACGGCCAGGACCTGACCTTTCTTCACACGGGAACCTTCCTTGATGTCGATCCGGTCCACCAGTCCATCTATTTTGACAAAAGCCATATGTCGATGATGCGGAAACACCTCGGTCTCGCCTCCCACCGTATAGGTGATCGGCACGAGAAAGAACACGCAGAGTAAGACCAGGACGGCCACTGCTGAGATGGCGAGGGAGATCGGCCGCGTCCTGGGGGTTTCCTGATCGGCCCGCGCTGCGAAAACCTGGTTCCACAATCGAGGCTTTGCCTGCAGGAGCCATTTCTCGGCCAAGGCCGAGGCAAACAGGGGAGCGATACTCAACACCGTTACCACAGGGATCTGTTGGGGAACCGTGCTTCCGTAGAATTCCAGCAGGAGATGGCCCAACAGCTTCTTGTGGTGTGCGAGCGGGACAGCTACCAGGAACGCACATCCCGACTCTTTCACATAGGCCAGCAACTCTTCTTTTGCCGCGGCCGGCAGATCTTCATCGGACAACGCGGCAGCGTCGGCCTGACCCGAGAGCACGACCCCGCGCTCCACGTCTCTGAGGCTTGCTGCCATGCTGCTCAGGGTCTTGACCAACGGAAATTTCTTCTCCAGGACGGGTTGATTGCTAGCCGCTACCAACTCGGAGGTGTCACCGATGTGCGTGATCAAGAGGGCCCGATCAAACTCGATGAGGATTCTGAGGTCATTGGTCAAGAGAAAGAACAGCTCGTCAAGAGATGCTGCTGCCAGCGCACGCTTGGAGAGTTCCAAACCGAGAGCGAGGGCTCTCTGCTTCTCCACGGACTCTGAGGACTGGTTTTCCACAGGTTCTCCTCTCCCTTCGGCAGCCACACTGGGAGCATCTGTTCTCTGCATGAAGCCTCCGTTCTTAGAGAAGGGACTCCCTGTGAAAGGTTTGGAATGCCTTTTCCAGGAACCGCGCGGCCACACTGCGACGCGGCAAGGACACGGCCATACGCCCGGTCATACCCAGAGGGATGGAACCGTCTCGGTTGACCACGCGCACCGAACAATCATATTGCGGTTCAAGCGGTACGTCTTCCTGCTTCTCGCCTTTCACTTCCGTAGCAAGCTCGCCTCCCAAACGGCTGGAAAAAGGGGAATCGCGCAGATCTGTCTCGCTGTACGACTTGATGGACCTGATCTTGTTTCTTATGAGCTTTCCCGTACCGATAGGAAGCCAGATTTCCACATCCTGGCCTTCGCTGACCCGGTGAAGATCCTCGGCAGGCACCAGTGCGTGAACTAAGAGAACCTTTGTGGACTGCAATTCGCCTACTACCATGCCCTCACCAGGCTGGAATCCGTCCTGCAGACGCGCATCCAGGTTGGTCACCACGCCATCGAATGGAGCGGTGATGCTGGTTCTCGCCAACTTGAGCCGCTCCCGGAACAGCATGACCTCTGCTTCTGCTTGACGCAATTCCACCTCTTTCTTTTCCACTTTGCTCATGAGCTTTTCGTCCAAAAGGCATGTATGAATTTCCTGAGAAATTATTCTTTGCTCGATCTCATTCTGGCGGAGCTTCAATAAGAGGAGCGAAGTGTCCAATTGAAACAGCGGGTCGCCTTTGCGCACCGGGGAACCTTCGCGCACGAACACCTGTGTCACAAGCGTCTGGAGCGGCACGGTGAGCTTCTGAGTTCTCTCGGAGCCTACGAAACATGGATACACGGACTTGCTGGACCAGGGCACGAAGAGCAGTGCCAGCAAGAATGCGAGAATGCTCGCGAAGGCTGCAACGCCGCGGCCGCGGGGCGTCAGTTCCGCGCGGCTGAGATACACGGAGCGAAGTCCGCCCCATATGGGCCGCACGACAAAAAGGCCGAAGGCCACCATTGCCAACACGATCCCCAATGCCTTGTCGAAGCGATGGTACACCCCCGTAACGATGGCAGCATAGAGCGTAACCCTGTACAGAAAACTGCCGATGCCGTACGCGGTATAAATTCGCTCCTCACTCGGATTCTGAGCGGGAGTCGCGAACCGTTCGCAGCCCATGACCCGATTCATGAACAGATATTTGACATGCTTGAGCGCATTTCCTGCAAGATTGGGCATGCCAAGGAGATCGATCAAGATAAAGTACCCGTCAAATTTGAGCAAAGGGTTGCCATTGAACAGCAAGGTGGAGATGAACGAGATGGCTATCTGATAAAAGGCCAAAGAGTTGATGAGACTTGGTTCGGTAAAGTACCATACGTACGTCGAGATTATCGCTAACCCAGCCTCGGACAGAATGCCCGCAGCGCTGATCATGATCCGCTGTCGGCGATCCGCGAGTTCCCATGCCTCTGTGGTGTTGCAGTACAGACAAGGAAAAAAGATGAGGAACGCCACCCCCATCTCCGGAACTCGCAGTCCGAAATACTTTGCCGTATACGCGTGTGCAAATTCATGGACCAGCTTGGTCAGGGCTATGGTAACCCACAGGCACAAGAGGTTTTTCCAGTTAAAAAAGAACAAGTATTCCAGCCGCATGCGCGGCAATCCCGAGATGATGAGACCGATGGCTCCAAAAGCGGCTATTGCGGCGAGGAAAGCAATGCTGCGGTCGATCAGCGGCCGGAAGATCCATATCGTGCGAGAGAGGAACCGGTCCGGATCGAAAACAGGTATGAACAAATAGTACACATTGGCCATGAGGCGGGTCTTCTTGAGGTCTCTGAGCCTGAGTTTAAAAGCCCCCATGTGCTGAGCGGTGCTGTATCCTGTGCCCAGAAGCAGCCCGAGCTGAGCCGCTTTCCTTACGACCGATTCTGCGTCGGCTAAGGTATAGTAACGACCCGCACGTCTCAGCCCGCGGACCGCCTCTTCCAACGTGACTATGCCATCCAGTGCGCTCAGCAGGCGGAACTCGTATTCCGAAAGGTGATAGTATCTTCCGGAAACAGGGTCCTTGAGCACGATCCGTCCGGAAGACTCTTCGTCCGTCTGATCGAGAACTCTCAAGTCGACCCGAAATTTGGGACGTACATCCATGTGATCCTGAGCCCGTCACCGGCTTTGCCCTGTTACGTGTACCCCCGGAACCGATCCGTGGGACAGGTTGAAGCACATCAATTCACAGAACCGACAGCCGAGGCAAGACAAAAAGAAATCCTAGCACGACGAGATCCACTCGTTCAACAACCCATGCGAGCGCCTCAGGCCAAACCGACCGCACAAGTGCACTGAGGCTGCCTTGGCATGAGACCGGACGTTGCCCGCCATTGCCACGTGGCACGATTCCTGCTAGGGTGGTGTGGGGTAACAGGCTACGCCAAGTCTGACAGACTACGTAGCCTATTGCGTAAGTTCGGTGGCGTATTCGGACGCCCAAACGCGGCGAAGTGTGCGTTCCGGTGCTTGAAAACTCGGTTCTTTTGGCGCAGAATAGATGCGACTCACGGGGTTCGGAGACCTCCTCTGATTTCTCGGGAAGGAATGGACCATGAGCGGTAAACGCCTCACATACGAGAAACCTGCAATCATCGAGTTCCAAGCCCTGAACGCGCAGGGAGCATGTATCAACGGCCACAGTGACGTTGCATGCGCCTCGGGAAGTAATGACGCTTCCAGCTGCAATCAAGGCAGCCACGCGGGCTCTTGTATCAATGGAGTGCAGGCCTCGTCCAGCTGCAACCCCACAGGAAACCATGCATCGTCGGGGTGCGGTTCTGGCAGTACGGCCTCCGGGGTCTGTATCCCGGGCATCGGCGGATTCGTCTCATATTGTATTCCTCACGGTAGTGGCAGGTGAGGGGTCTCTGCGCAATGGTTCGCGAGAGCCCAGGACAAACCTGCCGTGTGTCGTACGTCCTGCAATTGTCCGACGACACGGCCTGGAATCTGCGGGCTAGCACTGGAGCGCGCTCCTGGCTTCAGGAGTTCGCGCGGATACTGAGCCTTCCCGCGGGCTTTCAAGAAGGAATTCCGAGCATCACTTTCGTCCGGGGAGCAGTGGGGAGCAACTGGTTCGGGCAACCGGCAGGACCTCCGGATACGCACAATTTGTCAGAAGTGCTCGCAGACGGATGGCACGCACGCCATCTTGTAGTCATGAGGCTCTGGTCACGATCTCACGGTGGAGACCATGTGTGCGAGCTGCTCAACACGAGCAAGCGTTCTCGTTGAAGTCCTCATGATGTGGCAATCATTGTATCCGATTCTTGACGCAGTCCTGGATCGCGGAGCACTTCCACTGCATGCCGCACTCGTGGCACACGAGGGAAGAGGCGTGTTGCTGGCAGGCTCGGGCGGAAGCGGAAAATCCACCTGTTGCCAAAGGCTTCCCGCTCCATGGCGAGTTTTTTGCGACGACGCGACACTGGTGATGCGGAACGGTTCCCGTCAGTACACTGCGCATCCCCTTCCTACATGGAACGATTTTCTACTCCGTGAACTTGACCATACATGGAATGTGCACAGCAACGTTCCGCTCCGTGCAATAGTCTATGTCGTCCAGTCTGAAAAAGACCGCATCGTGCCAATGGGTAGCGGTGAAGCAGCCACGCGAATCTGCCAATCCGCGGCTCAAGCATCTTTCAGACACCTGGAGAATCTCTCGAGTCCTCTGGTGAGGACGTGGCGGCAGCGTACGTTCGAGAATGCGTGCAACATCGCGTCCGTGACCCCGACGTTTATGCTCCGGGTGAGCCGCTTTGGGCAGTTCTGGCGACAGATCGAGGAAATCCTCGGGTCACAGGCCACATGAGGCGTACATGTCTGCGTCATGCGTGTAGACCTGTGGTGTTCTCCTTGGTGATCAGGAACGTGTCCGCGTCCAGGACTATAGTGTGAAAATCACACAAGCAATAATCCGGTACATTCGCTTTAAGACTGGCTTAGGAAGCATATCACGTAAGACGTGATTGGCCGCGTGTGAAAATCCCGCTGGCAGATCCTTTTCTAAGCGGCTGATATCTGTCATAGCCTAGGGCAGCCGTGTATGGTTTCGGTACATAGCGAATATGCAGGGAGGATTTTTTCACCCAAATTAGCCTTTAGGCGACCCGAATTTTCGTGATAATACCGTGTTCCGTATCCTACGGTGGGTTTTGATCCAAAGGGTACGCAAATTGCTTGTGGTTTATCGGTGTACTGTCGGCAGAAGCGTACTGAGTGCAGATTCTGGAGTGCCAAGACCTGGAGGAGACAGACATGGGTTTCTTGTTCAAGAGAAAATTCAAGACCTACGGCCCGGAAATGATCCTGGACGTGCTGGAAGACCGCATCGTGCTCGACGCGACGGTGGATCAAGGCGCGCAGCAGAATCAGACAAGTGTGCCGGTCAATGTCAACTCCCCGGATATGCATGCCGCACGACACAAGCGTGACAGCCGCACATGCTCACCATCATCACGCGGGATCGCCACGGACTCCATGTGATCCTCGTGTCCGACGATGTCAAGAATGCCGACCAGATAGTGAGTGCGAAAGCAAGTGACACGACGGTCATCGTGTTTGACTCTCACCAGGACGGCCTCGATGCCATAAATGCGAAGCTGAGCGACCTGGTCCAGACAACCGGCAAGAAGATATCGACGATCGCGGTGCTTGGCCACGGCCAAGATGGCGTCATAGAGATCGGAACGGACTTCATCAGCGAAGCAAACATGGCGAAGTTCGTATCCTCATTTGAAACCCTCGGCGTGAACCTCACCAAGCACGCGCAGATTGAATTTTTCGGATGTTCCGTTGCTGCGGGGGCAGATGGAAAGAGCCTTATCAATGACATCGCGACTTACACCCATTCCACCGTGTTCGCGAGCACCAACGACACCGGTGGCGGAGAGGGTAAGGACTGGACTTTGGAATACTCGACAAGGGCGGGCGCACACATGGCTCAGCTTCTTGATACGGCTTCCCTTCATTCCTCGGACGTCACCCTCGTATTCAGCAATTCTCCGTTCTCGTGGACCGCTGACCCGAGCACGTACAGCGTGTACTATGGCGATATCGAAGCGAACGATCCCAATGGGAGCAGAGGCACGGAAACCGAATTCTGGACTTTTACCTTGACGACTGCCGGCTTTGTGTCCATAGGCGCGCAAACGGTTGACCCGAGTAACCAGGGCGCCACTGATTACATGGATCCGTGGATCGTCATACGGAGTGGCAACACCACCCTGGCGTCCGACGATGACTGGGCTGGGGGATCGACGTCCGACCTCAATGGAGACGGAATCGCTGATGTGCATGTCTGGGATTCCCGGCTGTCGGATATACATCTCTCGGCAGGCACGTATACCCTGGAAGTGACGCATTACCCATGGGGCAATCAGCAGAATTACGGGCCCTACATGCTGCTGGGGAGCGTTCGACCGACTACGTCGAGTGCCTATACACCGCTGCTCTTCAATTGGGACTCTACCCATGTTCCTCCTGCCGTGCAGGACGCGGAGGTGGCGTCTCGGCCGATATGGAATGTTTCTGTGGCGGAGGGTTTTTCGACCTACACGTACGATGTGCACGACTCGTTTGGACTGGTGGGCGGCGGCACGATCCATTTTCGTTTGGTCAACACGGATCCCGACTTCCTGCAGAGTGTCGCTATTGACATAAACACAGGTGTCGTCTCATTTACCGAGTCGATTGTACCGGGTTCGGGGGTGATTCCCGTCACTGTGGAGGCCTATGCCGGTTTGCTGGTGGCTGACAGGGGGTTTTCGCTTACCGTAACCCCAACCCATTACGACCTTCCGTCCGCGGATTCATCGAGGTTCTGGGTGGACCCGAGCACGCCGTACATCATCTTTGACGTCACAGGTTATGATCCTGCCCACCATTCCCTTTCAGCGGTCCAATTCGTGGTGGACCCGCAGTATAACGTGCAGCATGGAACCCTGACCGCGATCGGCACTCCGTACTACGACGCGAACCGATCCCACGGAATATCATCAGGATACAAATACACTCCGCGGCAGGATATTACGGCCTTGACGGTTTCCAATTCACGTTTCAAACCCCGGGTGGGTCCTGGAAAGCATACTCTTCGGGAACCAACGTGGGCGCAAACGGGGACTCGTATGATACCCGCTCAGTCCAGTTTGCGGACCTGAACAACGACGGGTACCTGGACATTATTGAAGGCAATAACGGTCAGGTCGACCGGTACTATCTAAATGACGGACACGGCAATTTCCCCGTGAGCCACTCGCTCGGCACTGACGCGTCGGACACGTAACAGCATAGCGGTGGCGGACGTGAATCGTGATGGCTGGCTGGACATTGTTGCGGGAAATTACAACCAGTCCGACATGGTGTACCTCAATTACGGTGCAGATTTAAGCGGCACGTGGTGGGGATTCCAAAGTGGCGTGGTCGTTCCTTCGTCCAGTTCAGGTCAGGAATACGCGGTGGTGCTTGGCGACCTGAACGGGGACGGGTATCCGGATCTTGTCAGAGGCACCGACAATACCTACGATTATGTCCACCTGAACCTTGGTGCGGGCAATTTCGATGCCGGTCATGCTATCAGCTCCACAAACGCGGGAACGAACTGAAGCCCTGGCGTCTAGGCGACATCAATCGGGACGGGTACCTCGACCTCGTGGTGGGAAAATACGCCAACAGCCAGGACATGCTTTTCTTCGGCAACGGTGACGGCAGCTTTGCCACCGGAACCACACTTCCCGGCACCTCGGGCGATCGTACGACATCCGTTGCGCTGGGCGATGTAAACAACGACGGATGGCTGGATATTGTGACAGGAAATGATTTGAGATCCTGGGGCGGCACTAATTACCGAACCAAACTCTATCTGAATTCCGGGCACGGCACTTTCGCGAGTGAAACCAGTGTAGGCGGCTCGAATTACCATGCCTATGACATCAGGCTGGCGGATATCGACCGCGATGGAGATCTCGACATCTTACTAGGGGTTTACGGTGGGAACAGTGTTTACTGGCTTAATGGCGGAACCGGATACTTCGGAACGGGAAATGGGACCAATATAGCCAACCTCAGCGCAAACACGCGCTCCATTGCGGTGGGAGACGTCAACGGAGACGGTGACTCTGGACGTCCTTTACGGAATTAAACGACTTAGACCAGAGTGCTTCTCAATCAGGGATTCAATGCCGGAAACCACAATGCACACTACCAGCCCGGGCAGGTGGAGCTCAACGTAGGGCTTCTCAGATATCCGAGCTTTCAGGCTGACAATACCCTGGACCCGACAGGAATCTATCAAACCAGCTTGGGCGTAGGGTGGCAATGGTCTGAGGCCAACCCAGTCACCCCTGCGAGCACATTTGGTATTGTGAGCAACGGCTCCACCATAACTTCAGCCTCGCTCGTTCAGGATTATTACGAATCGCATTTGTTCAACGACACGGTGTACCACCCGGTGTGGTCCTTTTTTCTGCCGCTCAAGGTTGCGGACGGTGAGGTCGGCAGCCATGAGAAGATCGCACTGTTGCTGAACAATCAATGGCAGCACGCTACTTTGTGGCAAGACGTGACTCTCCCGGCAGACGCCTCTGTGAACGGAGTGGATCTTCACTGGAAGATGGCGTATCAGGATGACTACTATTACCTCAACCCCACCGCGCCGTTTGACGCAACCAACCAATACATTGCGGTGTACGTATACACGCCGGATGTCAACGGAAACATGCCTGCGGGCACGCAACCCGTGTGGATTACGACGAACAACAGAGATGCAGGCGTGGTGTCTTCTCTTCAGGATTACACGGTGCATTTGCCTGCATTGCTGGTGCCTACCACAGGTGCAAAGAACGTGCGTGTAGAAATTGATGTGGTGGCCAACTACTTTAACTTTGAGGTGGCCATCGACGACTTCGCGCTGGTTCCTGTAACGCACGCTGCCGGAAGTGTCCTGCCTCCGGAAAGTAGCGAACCCGCAGCCGCTTCCGAGGTGTTGGTCTTTAACGCGGCTGCTTCCATGACCATGGCTGCCGCGGATTCCTCACCTGTGTCCGTGTCGTCGACTCTGTCCGTTGACGCGACGAGCGTGTCCCTCGCGAGCACGCTGCCCACGACCGGCTCAAGCTCGGTTCTCTTGCCCGACTTGGGGACAGGGGCAATCGACCTGGGATTGAATAGTCCTGTCTCGACCACTACTTCGGGTACGCTGGCCCTTTCGGACTACGGTTTCAGCCCCTTTGTGTTTGACCCGGGCACACCCGTTTCCAAGCCCGCCGAGCCGACAGCAGACCCAGCCGTGTTTGTGGGGGCTGTCACGGGGCAAGATTTTACCGTGGCCTTTAGCGATCATTCCCCCGACGTGAGTGACTACGGAGCCCCTGACACCTTTACCACCGATGTGGCAGTCCTTGCGGCAGCTCAGGACTTTGATCATGTGGCGGCACATACCCAGATCCCTGACATGCTGGGAAAGGATTTCGATCCGCGAGTCGTGCTGATTCTGGATCCCACAGAGACGAGTGCCCTTCACGTACTCCAGGCCCAGTCGGTCGCCTTGGGCTTTCACCAGGAAGACATATTCCGAGACTTGACCGCGAGACTCTCTGCAGGGGAATCCCTCGCCTTTGACATGGATGCCATACGCCTGTACGATCTCTAATACCGATTCGTGTCCAAACGCGTAAGATCGTAGGGCTGGGGATGTCCTGAGCACAGTGATAAGAAGGCCTTGCGTCGTCCGTACCGGAGGAGATCGTCAGCCCGCATTCTGTGTCCTGTCATACTCGTGAAAGCGCATTGACAACGCATAAACCACAAAGTCACCGAGGCACGAAGAATTGAGAACCGTCTGTTGGCTTCTTCGTGCCTTGGTGACTTTGTGGCTGGATTTTCCGGTTCAACAAACGCAGCGCTGAACGGTTACCCTATATTTTGATGTGGGAAGAACCCCTAATCTGACACACTCTTTATCAGATCTCCCGGCACCACTTCTTCCACGCTCCCTGTAATAAGGACGGTCGCGTTCTTCTCGAATGCCTTGAGAATGAGACCTTCCCCGACAAAACGGTCCGGAGTCGAGACCCGTCTATGAAAATAGGGATCGTCCACAGGATGGCTCGCGCGGTAGATGTTGACCAGGGTCCCATCCTTCAGTCCATTACATTCACCTCGATCGACGAACACGATATCATTTTCGTAATTGTTGGTTCTGCCGATGTCATTGCTTCTGGTAGCTGAACAAATTATCGTCCCGGTCAGCAAACGATGAGTCTTGGTGGGTACGATCTGACGGCGTCGCGGGGTAAAAAGGCAAATCTTGTCCCCCTTGGAAATCTCCACGTAACTTTCCAATATGATCCCGGTAGCTAATTCTGCTCCAGTGCTGATGATTTCCACTTCTCCCACGATCTCGCTATAAAATCCGACAGGTCTGTCCGAATTGATCGGACTGAACAAGGGGCCTTTGTCGCGATAAATACCAAAGCGGTCGCCTACCAGAATGGCCTGCTTCTTGGAAGGCCGGAAACGAATGTACACCAGATCCCGCTCAAGGAAACACGTCTTGCCCACATCCGGGCAGCTGACAATGTACCCCCACAATCGAGCAGGGCGCTTACTGATTTTGTACTTGAAATACTTCTTGTCGTAGGGGATCCCGTGCAACGGGACTTTGTTCACCAGGAATCTCACCGAATCAGGAACGCCCGTAGGAGCATCATACGGTTCGTTCATCACTGCATGCGCAAGTCTCTTGTCATAGAGGTTGACTTTCGCACCGGGGGTCAGTGGTTGATTGGCCGCAGCTCCGCCACCATCCTTGACCAGGAGCGACGGATTTTGATTCCACAGAAAGGGCCACAGCGCGGGATTGGCGTAATAGTATCCTGCGATCCCGTACAACGTGTCACCTCTCTGCACTGTGTATTGCCCCTCGGGTCTGGGGAACAGCTCGAAGCCTAAGGCCGGGCCCTGAAGGACGGGACCGAGAACGGCGACAAGTGCGGCAAGCGCAACAAGCAGTTTTCTTGTGAGCATCAGTGGCCTCCGCAACCTGTTTTAATTAACCACTTTAAGGTTACGTGGTAAGTTGCTAGTTTCTTATATAGATTTTTGGCCACTTTGTCAAGGGGTATTTCCCTGCCGCGCCTCCCCCACCAACCGCTCAACAGGTGCTAGCACGAGATCGCGAGGTGACACGACCTCGATCGCCTCCTCCGGCGTGAGTGAATCCGATACTTCCTCCAATCGTTCGACAAAGTCATGATACCGGTTGCCCAATCCTCGAAGGACACCGAGTTTTTGCTGAACTGACGCGTGGGTCGCAAATTTCAGATGGAAGAGCAATATTCCGGGGCAATCGCCCCTGGCCTCGTCGAACAGGGGGATGATCACCATATTTTCTCGAGCGCTGGGCCCTGAAGCAAAGATAGAGCGCTCCAACCTGAGGGCAGTTCGCTTACTCCCTCCTGCGGGTTTGGGTTCGTCGTACCGCGACCCACGGTTGTCCGAAGACCCGAATCGTCTCTTCACCTGAATCCACGGGGTTTCTCCAGTAACTCCCACGGGTGCGCCGTCCTTCACGCGCACGATCTGGTAAAACAGGCCTCCTTCCACGTCTGAAATGAGAGGCGAGACAGTCCGCAGGATTCGCCTGTCCTGTTCTTTGATCTGAGCCGGGGTCGTGCTGAGCCTTTCCAGCGCGGCCAGGAGAACCGGCGGCAGGATTTCCTTGGGCCGGGAAATGCCCACGGTCACCGTCTTGGCTTGATGCCGAATCGTGTCAATAGGGCGAGTCATTTCTTCTACCGCTCGATTGAGGATGGCGATACCCTCTTTCACGGTTTCTCGCACCTGTTGCAGCGAACCGACCTCGTTTCCCAGATTCGCCGCGTACAAGGCCAGCGACGCAGCAGTCGAAGCGGGCAAGGCTGCATTCATTTCGCCATGGGAGACCATTTTGAGAATTTCCATGAAGGTCGATTTCACGGTCTCGACCTGCCACATGTGGGGATTTTCGAGAATTTTGGCCATGTGCGCGCGGCAATTCCGTAAGCCTTCCACGCGAGCGTCTATCGCCTTGGCCGCGTAGAAACCCCACAAGTGTCCTGCCACGGTAGCCAGCACAAAACCAAGTCCACCGCCGATGGTCGGCAACTCGATGATGGAGTGGGAATGGTGTCCGAATCGTTTTTCCCCGCGATTGCAGAAAACAAGCGGTTTGCCATTATGCGCACGAAAGATCGCGACTTCCTTTACGGTATCTTGGACGATAGATTCGGGAAGGTCGTTAGCCACCACGATGGTGAGCGGCTCAGTAGAGAGGTCGATGTGTTTCTTGTCTTCGGTAAAGTCGCAAGGGATGGATTTGTAACACAGTTCGCTGAGTTTGATTCTGATCTCATCTGCAGCGATCTTGTTCGGACCGTTCCCCACCACTGCCCAGTTTCGGCTGCTCGGCCCATACGCCTCCGCGGATTCTTTGAGCGCCTGTTTCTGTTCCAGTACCCACTCGATGGCCCCGGGAAGTGTTTCCAGTTCCTCGATTTCCTGGCGGATTTCCTCGTCAGTGAGACAATCGAACTCCCGGGCCAGGAGAAGGGCAGTGAGTTTGCCCGCGGTGATCT
Source organism: uncultured delta proteobacterium (assembly GCA_963760985.1). Lineage (GTDB taxonomy): Bacteria > Desulfobacterota > Desulfomonilia > Desulfomonilales > Desulfomonilaceae > JACRDG01. The sequence goes on from CAVXFM010000015.1 coordinate 955,100, forward strand.
GGGAATAGAACGCCTTGGTCGATGCCACGGCCATCTCTACATCGCGGCCGTCGCTCGTGTACAGGTGAGAATGTGACTTGGCAACCAGCGGCGAGTTGCGCCGATTGACAATCGCGTGCACCCAAGCACCCTGGGAACCGGCCACATCCACGGTTCGGTTGGTGTCGGTCGTGGTCCCGCTCTGGGAAATGGCAATGATCAGCATGTCGTCGAGGGAATCGTCCGACAGAAATCCCGACATTTCCGAGGCTTTTTGCCATGCCACCACGATTCGCGAGCGTGCCAGGGCTCGCTCTATGAGGTGGGCCACTCCCATCGCGGCTATTGACGCGGTTCCTTGGCCGATGCACAGGATGCGGCGTATAGGTGGCTGATTGGGATCCCTGAGGCGGCTCAGAAGTGCATTGAAAGCACTGGTTCCGTTTATGGCAAAGTCGATGGTTCCACCGATCTTGCGAAATTTTCCCTTGATGGTTTTGCGCACACTGGACGGAGCCTCGTTTATTTCCTTTTCGAAATAATAGTCGAACGTCCCGCGATAGATGTCCCGGGAGTGGATATAAATGGGCTCTCCTTGTATCTCAAACAGACCCCGGTCTTCGAGAAAGCTTCCGACCATTTCTTCCCGACCGTCCGCGGCAGCAGAGAGAGTAACCTGCGTTCCCCCTCGTTCGGTCCCGACCAGCGCATAAGACCGTCGCGTGCGGGCCGCCAGTCCATAGACTTCGGAAGCAATGGTGAATCCGTCGTGTACATGGCCGATGAAGAGGCTTTGCCCACTCCCCTTTTGTCCCAGGTACAGAGCAGAAGGAAGAAAGGGGTGGTGCATCATCACCGCGAGGGAACCCTGGCAGTCGTTCATCAGCCCTGCAAATCGGTCCTGAATATTTTGGGTGTAATCTGTGCCGAGCCGGAAGTACACGGGAAGGATCTTCGCGTCCGTGGTTACGGTGGGCTCAATTTCGTACCCTTGCCCGGCCACGGTCTCTGCCACGAGGCCTCGGTAATTGTCCACGTCGCCGTTCAGGACGAATTCGGCCTCTCTGTCACGGATTGTCTCGCTATGCTCGCGACCGTGGAGCGCTCCATTCACCGGATGGCAATTGGCCAGGCTGATGATGCCGTTGGATGCCCATCGCGTGTGAGCGATGATGTTCACGTGATCGGTCGCGTTCGCTACTTCCCACAGCAACACATCGTGATGAATGGCATTCCTGAGTGCACCCGTATTGTCACCGAGACGACCGACCAGATTGGCAACCTTGTACACAAACGTATGGACGCTGAGTCCTCCTGCCGCGCTCACAGAAACCGTCTGCCGTTCCACGGTGGTGTCGGATCCCGCGGGACGATGGTGAACGTTACGTGGCTGAATGGCCAGCGAGGCTTCGAGCGTAGTTTGTGGGGCCAAGGTGAGCTGAATGGAAATTCCCGCAGAGTCTCTGCCCCGGACTTCGAGCCGGTCCAGGTTTTCCATGACCAACTCTATGGCCCATGCGACATAGTGGCCTGAGAGACTCGAAGCGGTGATTCGGTTGTCAGGGAGCAGTCTGGTGGTTCGCAGCACGTTTCCGATGACTTCCTCTTCAAGCTGCCACCGGCAATCTCGTGTGTCTTCAGCCAGTTGTTCGAGGAAATCCGATCTACCGTGTTCTGTCATGAAGAGAGCGATTCGATCGGATGCGCGGCCCAGAATTTCCGAGATCCTTTTGAGCTTGACTAAACTCTCGGATCGTTCGGTGAGTTCGAGGTGGAGGCCGAAGGACATGAGACGATCGAACGCGTCGACAAGCTCTTTGAGCGGCCCGCTCAGGTCTTTCCATTTGCCGGACACAGAGTACACCTCAAAATTGGCCAGGAGGGAATTCAGCCAGGACGTATCCGCCTTTTCCTGCCAACGCCAGTTACCGAGGAAGCCAGCTATTCCACACACGATGCATATCCTCTCTCGATCGTTTCGAGGAATTTCGTTCTCATACGTGGCACACAGCAGGAACCGAGGATTTCTGCTGTTTCAGCGGCTCCTTCTTATCAGTTCCTCTCTCTCTTATCAAGGGCGACTCACGTTCCAGGAAGGAAGGCAATCAATGCTTAGTGCTCTGTTATGTAAACGGGGTCACGAATTCGCGTAGGATGCGGCGAGCTGGGCGAACCGCATCTGTCGAGAAGAAACCCCGAACGATGCGGTTCCCGTTGGTCACCACATCCGGCCCTACGGCCCAGAGACCTGCGTCAAATGGGTGTGACCGTATTTAGGAACTTGAGCACTTAGTCAGGACAGAGCACGAGCGCTCAGGAGAGAAGGAGAAATCACCACAGGAACCTGAGATGACTTTGTACTGACGCGGTGCGCACGTGTCACGACATTATGCGAAGGGTGCCTTCTGGATGCTGCCGATGTCTGCAATCCCTTTCTGGGCCAGCCGTATAAGGGCATTCATCCGGCTCAGGGAAAACGGCCTTCGCTCTGCAGTGGCCTGAACTTCTACGAGTTGGCCGCTTCCGGTCATGACCACATTCATGTCCACATCGGCCATGGAGTCCTCGCTGTAGTCCAGATCCAACAACATATGATTCTCCACCAGCCCCACGCTCACGGCCGCAACAGAATCCACCATGGGGTTCGTGGACACAACGCCTGCAGCCAAAAGGCCGGCCAAAGCGTCCTGGAGAGCTACCCACGCGCCCGTAATGGCCGCGACGCGGGTGCCTCCGTCAGCCTGAATCACGTCGCAATCTACAGTGATCGTGCGTTCGCCCATACGCGTCAGATCTGTGACACATCGGAGCGACCTCCCGATGAGCCGTTGGATCTCCATGGTGCGTCCTGCAATCCTTCCCCCCGATCTCTTGGCGATCGCGTGTGCGTGGACCGGGGAAGCATGGAATATTCAGCCGTGACCCATCCCCTCCCCTCGTTTCTCATGAAGGGAGGAACCTTGTCTTCCACGCTGGCAGCGCACATCACTCTGGTCCTGCCTGTTTCGATCAGAGCTGAACCTTCTGCATGGTCGAGAACCCCCCGGGTGATTTTCCAGGGTCTCAACTCTTCCCGCGCCGCGGCCCTGGTTTCTGATGACCGTTTTTTTCATGAACCTACCTGCGTATCTCTTCTCTGTTTCGGTGACCGTTCTGTGGAGCTTGACGCGGTCCTGTACCTCGCTGAGTTGGCCGAGGAGCACACATCTCGTGATTACCCGACGTGGTTCCATCCCCATGAACGGTTACGTGTCCGGTCTCCGGATTCTGCCACATTTTTGGACGAGAGGTGTGAAGTTTTCCGGTATCCGTGTATACCTCATTACTCAATCTCCTCAATACGGTGGCCGGTTATTGGATGCGGTGAGTTACTCGAACCGCATCTGTCGAGAAAAGACCTCGCACGATGCGGTTCCCTTCGGCCACCACAAGCGGCCCAGACCGAAACACACGAGACAGGCTACCACCGCATGTGGGAAAACTAACACTAAGTGCTTGATTTCTCAAATACGGTGACATCGAAATAGGGCGGACGCCAGCGGTCACCTCACCGCTTGGGTGCTACTGCTGGCTCGTCCAGCAGTGCCTCTGGAAAACCCTGCGAGCAAGCTGGCAGTGGCACCCACGTACGTCACCGCATGTAGGCCATTGAACACTAAGCCCCATGGGTGTTGCGTTCTTCTCCACAGCACCCCTTGCCCGGCCAAAAGGACAAGAATAAGGTCAGAAAGGGTTGGCCTCTCAGTACCCTCAGACTCACGGCAATGTCGGTGTGATCCGGCATAGGGGGCCTCCGCGTCTCCGCAGCTCGGTGATTGATTCTTTTGGCAATCCTTTGCCAAGTCTTTACGCGTCGGCCAAGGACACATCCTGCACTCGGTTTTGGCGCGGTGCGTTACCAATAAGAGACCCAGCCCTGGAGCCGTCCTCAGCCATCACGGGCCGGGATTGTCACTTTAGGTTTTACGAGGAACAGTTTATTTTCATTGACAAATACTTGACGCTATTGTAAAACGGCTATGACGGAAATCTGCTTATGTCAGGGAGACATGCGTCTGGTGGAATCCTTTAGCAAGATATTGAGCGACAGGGTCGGTACTCCGACTCTCTCCCCGGTTTGGGATCTCACGCGTCCTGATTCAATGGCGATAAGGGACGCGAAAGGATACGGACGTCTGTTCTCCGGTCTTGTCATGAAACGATCTCCCGCGCGGGTGAGTGAACGAGGGTTTTTTCAGGACTTCCTCGCAAAATCCTCGCGACTGAAGCTGGAACATGATCTGGTCGAAGGATTTGACATTTCGGTGGTACCGTACCACGTGAAAATGGACCTCAAAGCCTGGGGACTCGTGCTGCATCCGGCCGGCCGGGTGCTGGAAGTGACCCCGAGAAACGACGGCTTGCTGGATCTCAGTTATCAGGGAGGATACTGCCGTTCAAAGCAGGATTGGCGACGACTCACCGGCAAACGCCCACCGGATGAAGCAGACTCGGTGAGGCAATTCTACAATCAGGTGCGGGTTCTTGCTGCGCAGCGGACCATGGTGGCAGGAACGGTGGGTTTCGGCTTGTGGGAGGCTCTTTGGATGAGTTTCGATCGTGAAAGGGCCTTGAGAATGGTCGTGGAAGAACCGGATTTTGCCCGCACCGTGTTCGCACACTGGCAAAGATTTCACCTGGAAGCAGTTGCAGCAATGCTGGACGCGGGAATAAAATTGATCCTGTTCCGGGAGCAGCCCCAGGGATTCCGTGCACGCGGGTACTGCCGCAATGCTGGATTCCTTGTTGGGGGATCATTTCAGGGAGTTGACGAAAACCATACATTCACGCGGTGGATGTGTGATTCTCGATTGTGACGAGGACGAGATTTTCGAAACCGATTATCCCGATCAGTGGGGATTTGACGGCATAGGTCCCCTGCGCTTTAGGGACGAGGAGGATCTTCTGGCCGCACGAAGGTGTCTCAGCGATCAGTTGATTCTTGTGGGAACCGTGGCCGATGGCGCGTCGTACAGATCGCCGGCCGCGGAGCAATCCTGTGTCCGAGGACTCATTGTAACCAACAGGCCGCGTCTTTCAGCCCGAACGCTTGGTCAGGAGGTCCGCGACCCCCGAACGAGCCGTGAGGGGTTGCGCTTGGCTTCGTGAGCGAAGGTGGAGCCATGCAATACATCGAATCGTATAATCTTATTGATTTGTTCGTCGTGAGTACCGATGTTGATCACGGTGGTGCTGGGCATCTGGAAAGGCTTCGTGAAATCCCTCACAGGCCTGGCAAGCCTGGTCCTCGGCGTCACGCTGGCCATGAAGTATCACGCGACGGTTGCCCCGTACTTGAGCAAGGTCTGCGCACTGGATCCTCAGATTTCCCTGATTCTGAGCATGGTGGTGGTATTCATTTTGGTGCAGGTCATTTTCGTCCTGATCCGCCGCTTGTTGGATAAGCTGCTGGACGTGACCCGACTGACCTGGTTGGACCGAGCCCTTGGGGCTGTTATGGGAGCCGCTGCCGGTTTCCTGGTGGTTGCCTCTGCTGTGCAGGTCATTCTCATGGGGATTCCTGAATGGCCTTTAGTAAAAACGTCCAAGCTCATCGTTCCTGTAGACCGATTGACGGAAAAAGCCATGACGCATGCACCCCAACGGGCCAAAGATCAGTGGGTGTCCTTTGTAACAAAGTGGAAGGGGACGCAAGACCATTTGCCGTATGCACCCAGCCGTCAAAGTGCGTCTTCGACGACGGCCCCCGCTACTCCCACGGGACCTGCGAAGTGAGTTTCACGGCCCTCGGGGCCTATCCAGGAGAACGTCATGAAACGACACGCCATTCCATCTCTCATCATCCTGATCCTGGGACTTACTGCAGGATGCTCCTATTTTCAGAAAAAGGATGAACCGCCTCCTCTTCCGCCTATAGAAGAGACCAAGCCACCCTTGAAGATGAAGAGTGATTACTTCAAGTCTTTTCCGTGGTCCGCGTTGTCCAAGCCCCGTAAGGACGGCAATGATCCCGACGCTAGCGTGTATACCTTCAAAGAAGGTGATACCCTGGAGAGTGTAGCTGAAAAGGAGATGGGCGCGAGTGGCATGGCCGCTCCTTTGGCTGAGTACAATGACCTGTCCTCACCTACCAGCGTTGCCGCGGGCGACAAGATCGTCATTCCTCACCCTTTCATCGGTGTGAACAGCCAAATCCGTGTCAAAGCCAAGAAAGAAAAGAAGTTCGGTCAACTAGAATCCTTTGACGTGGAATTTAAAAAGGGCGACCACTACAAGATGGTCTTTGAGACGAACGTGGATGGGTACCTCTATGTCTTTCGAGAAAGCGCGAAAGAGGGCGTGACCATGCTCTATCCCGCGAAAGTGAAGAAAGGCAAGCGGAACAAGCGTGAGGAGCCGCTCATGCGTGACACAGGCAAGGTAAAAGCCTTTGACGCAGTAGAGATTCCCATCGGTGACAAGGGGTTTGGCGTACGACAGCAAGAAGGTGGGCGACCGGATCCTCGTGTTTCTCTCGTTACGTAACATCCCTGCGTTGGATGATCTGAAAGACAAGAAGAAGATAAGAATCGAAGAAGTGAAAGACGTCATGCACGACGTCAATGAGGGAGCCATATTTACCGAGGGCACCATACGGTTGCTGCGGATTGCAGATCCAGCGAAGATATTGGGTTTTTCCCTGAACATCAACGGGTGAAACGCCCGGCAAGCGGTAAGGCTCCGGCCACCACACGGGCAAGGCCTTGGCACCACTTTGGTGACTGCCAGGGCTTTGCCGCGTAAATGGCAATGAAGACCGACAGATCGGTGTTACAGGTTCTTTCGTGCCTGTGCCTGCGCGGACTGGGAAGGAGCTCAAGCCCTGTCTCGCAGGCTGTTGCGGAACGCAATGCTTTCCTGACCACGTGCCACGATGGACCAGGTGAGCGCCAAGCCACGGAAACGGAACCCACCGAAACCTCAGTATGTCAGACTGATAGGAGCCCACCCTCAAAGTGGAACCGATTGTTGGGGCATACTCGTAACACGATTCGAACCATGTAAGGGGTTCCTCGACAGGCTCCTAGCGGTTTTTGGCTCCACAGCATCGCTTGAACTTCTTTCCCGATCCGCACGGGCACAGAGCGTTGAGCGAGGGAGCGGACGGAGAGTTTGCGGAAACAGACTCGCGTGCTTTTCTTCTTGCAGCCGTCCTTTGGGTTATCATGAGATACACGGTGATTCCCACCATAACCAGCCATACCACTATTAGCCCTACACTCTCTCGCGTAGTAAACATTCCGGAAAGAACGAACCAAAAGAGGGCAGCCGTCCAGATGAGAATCCAGACCGCGCCGTACCAGGGACTCTTGATTTTTTTCATGATTGCGTTGTAGACCTACCTGAAACCAGAGAAGAGGTACCTATTCACGTTCACGAAGCATGAAGCGACCTTCGTTACCGACCAGACCCCGTGAACATGCAACCCCAAGTACCCTGGGATCGACCGGTTTGCATTTTACCTCATATGCACGAGGTTTCAAGCATCTATCGAGGCTCTTCAGGGTACAGGGCCCTGCTCCTCCCTGGCAGAGCGCCTCAAACACTGCAGGTACTGTGTTCCGGGATTCGAGTCTCTGATCGCGGTACCGACGAAAAATTGCCGAATGAACGCGGCCAGCTCAATGCCGTACGACGGATCGTGATTATATTGAAGGTCACGGAAAACAGTCCGGGTCCGCTGCACCACCCCAGGGCCAAAAGGTCCGGCGGAATGGCTTGCGCTCTTGGATGATGGCAATACGTTCTGTGAACGCAGATGCGATGGCCTTGTGCGGGCCGTAGTGCAGATCCGCAGCCTGCATCCCGTTTCTTGTCATACACGTAAGCGCATGAGGATGCGCACGAGGACAGGTCAAGGAAGGCTCCCGCAGATGGTGGCCTTGCGAATGTGTTGGGGCTGGCTTTTGTCGATCGGACTTCTCGACCGAACCGCCAATCAAGTTTATCCTGAGCAACGAGGTCTCTTGAGCCATGCTGCACATATCCGATGAAATAACGATCCCGGCCGAAGAGATAGACGTGCAAGCCGTACGCGCTCAAGGGTCTGGTGGCCAAAATGTCAATAAAGTGTCGACCGCGGTGCATCTGCGGTTTGACATACAGGCATCATCATTGCCTGAGGTGTATAAAGAAAAGCTGTTGATGCGAAAGGATCAGCGGATCTCAGGAGACGGAGTGGTCATTATCAAGGCACAGCGGTACCGCAGCCAACTGAAGAATAGGGAAGATGCACTCCGTAGACTTCAAGATCTCATCAGAAGCGTCATAGTTGCTCGCAAAACACGGCACGAGACCAGGCCAACATTAGGCTCCAGGGAAAGGCGTTTAGAAACCAAGACAAAAAGAGGACGCGTCAAAGCATTGAGGGGGAAGGTAGATGATGAGTAGCGGCACTGTTGTACCACAGGAGCGAAACTTCATGTGCGATTCGTATGAAAATGCATTTTCGGGGGAAGGCCCTTCTTGAAAGAAGGGCCTTCCCCCGAACCCCCATCCCCAAGAACTTCAAGCACTTGCCAGCTCCCGCTGGTTGCTGGACAGGGTACATTTTCATGGCTTGTTGTGACCCTCCAGGTCATGGGAGTTCATATGAGAAGACCCGAGGATTCCTGCACCAAGTTGTACAGGCAAAGGCGAATCGGTATGACAGCGCGTTCCTGGACGAGGGGCCGGGACAGCCCTTTCATCGCCGCGACCAATGAAAGTTCAGCTCACCTGCATACGCATACCTGTGTGATATAATGTCACAATACCATAAACTTTCCTGTTAATCCTGGATTCGCTTGACAAGCAAAACGTCGTGCCCTATGCTCCAACCTGAACCTTAACTTGTGTTTCTCCAGTTGGCCTCGCGTCAGGGACTACGGGCGTCATGCAAGGATTAAGATCCTGGGACATAGGCCCCGAGTCGAGGACTACACACCGTACTACCATCCGGTTTATCCCCGTTCGCACAGAGCCCTTGTTCGTATCTGCAAACGCACTCTTGCCAAATGCTTGAGGTGCTTCTCTCTAAAGGAGATAGAGAATGAGTATTAAGATTTATGTGGGAAACCTGTCCTTCGATTCCAGTGAGGCAGATCTTAAGGGCCTGTTCGCCACGTACGGGGAAGTGGAATCCGCCAAAGTCATCGTTGACCAGTTCACCAACCGGTCTCGAGGATTTGGATTCATCGAAATGACTAACCGCGAAGAGGGTCTTAAGGCAATTCAGGCACTGGATTCCAAAGACCTCGGTGGACGAAGCCTGAAAGTGAACGAAGCTCGCCCCAGGAACGACTCTGGCGGCGGTCGTCGAGACACCGGAAGGTCACGCTGGTAATCGGTCGCTTCCAAGCTATGGAGAAGATTCGGCGAGGGATTGCAGGCGCAATCTTTTGCTGAGATCTCTCTCATAGTTTTTCGCGATAAGGAGCCCTTTGGCATGCATTCCGTGTGTGCCAAAGGGCTTCGTTCCTCGTGCGGGGGCATACATTCTCGTTCGCAGGGTTTCGCTTCTTCTTCTCCCGGCCTCAATTCACTCCTGCTCCCTTTGCGGCTCACCTGAGGAGTGACACGTCGGTGGGCTTCGCCTCTTGGCGTTCCCCGGAGTTCTTCCGAGATCTTGACAAGTCCACGACGAGCGATGGGAACTGGAGTGCTTCAGGATCACCGCGGAGGATCCTTTTGCTGAAGTGTGTGCAATGATCACATTGCAAAAACTGAGCAAAATGGTACGTTGGGTGCACCGATTTCCCTCCGCCTTTGTCGAGGGAATGGTGTTGGCAGGTACAGCGTGAAGGGAAGCACCACATCGAAGGGGTGCAGCGGCGGCTTATGGCATCGGGTACACCGGGCCTCGTGAGCGCGGCTTGAGGCTGGCCGCGGAAAACCGGGAAAGGAGGTAATTACACCCATGAAAATAGCCCTGATCATTCCCATGAACGGCTCAAATACCGGCAAGAGTTTCTACGACTACAAATTTTACTCTACTTTCTTGCTTTCCAGGAGATATATTTCATACCTTCTCGCGATTCCTACACTGGCATCATTGACGCCTGCGCAGCATGAAATCAGGATTTTCGACGAAAACATAGAAGACATCGATTATAGTTGGAAGGCAGATCTCGTAGGCATAAGCGTCAGGACAATGTTTGCCAAGAGGGCGTACACCATATCCGAAGCTTACCGGAAGCGAGGTGTCAAGACCGTTCTGGGAGGCATCCATCCATCAATGTGTCCCGATGAAGCGCTTGAGTATTGTGATAGCGTCGTAATTGGAGAGGCCGAGTACGTCTGGCACACGCTCCTGCAGGATGCGGAGAGCGGGCATTTACAACCACGTTATAAAGCCCCACATGCGGCTGACTTGACGACCCAGCCTATCCCTACCAGACTGTCCCTTTCAAGAAGCAGATACTTTATGGATATTGTCCAAACGACTAAGGGTTGCCCATTCCATTGCGAATTCTGCTCGGTATATGCCTTTGACGGACAGAAAATTCGCCACAGAACCGTGGAGCAGGTCATCCAGGAAGTTGAAGCGATTAGCGGCGGTCGTGCCAAATACAAGACGAAGAAAGCGATATTTTTTGCGGATGATAACATCATTGCAGACAAGAAATTCGCGCGGGAGCTCTTTGTGGCACTCAAACCGTATAACATTAACTGGGTGTGTCAGGCTTCCATGGATGTTTCACAGGAGGACGAACTCCTGATATTGATGAAGGAGAGCGGTTGCGGAGCCATTTTAATTGGCTTCGAAACCTTGTCGAAACGCAACCTCGCGAAAATGCACAAGGGTATAAATCAACGCTATAACTATGTTGAAGCAGTGGCCAAGATACAGTCGCATGGAATATTGGTTCAAAGCTCGTTTATATTGGGGTACGATTATGACTCCAAGGAGACGTTTGACGAGCTGATAGAATTCATTCAAGAAGCCAAACTGCTGATGCCGTTAATCAATATTCTGACTCCCTTTCCTGGAACCGAATTATTCAAGCGTTTCGATGAAGAAGGCCGGCTTATCCATAAGGATTGGAGTAAATATGACGCGAGACATGTCGTCTTTTCTCCTCATTGCATGACTTCTGACGAGCTGTTCCAACAGTACAAAAGAATTGTCGGGGCAGCGTATTCTTTTGATTCAATATGGAGCAAGCTGACATATTACTGGGACATTGACTTCTGGAAACGTTCCAACGAGATCGACCCGGTGAAATTGAGGTACCGCCTTCTCTTCGCCATTCGGCTCAGTACCTCTGCTGTTCTCACGCAACCTGGAGCGTTCGCGATTTATCATGAAAATATTGCCGAAAGTACTCGGCAAACGAGTGAGGATATCGACCATTCTCACGCTCATGGCTTACAACGATTTTGCGTCATCGCTGTAGCGCGCGTTTCGCGTACGCAGACCGCACGGGTGCGGGATTCACAAGAACCCATCCCCATCAATGCTGCACGCGAGCTGAAGCAAGACTCGTCACCTCAATTCCGGGCGCCAGCCGTTCAGAAAGCGTTGCCAGTCATAAATTTGGCGGGCACATACATACCATCGATTTTCGGGTTCCTCCCTGGAACCGGGGAGCGAGGAACCTGGTGTCGCGCGCGAAGACGCGAGTCCTCCCATGCACGTTGCACCGGGCAGATTGTCTCTACAGGGCGGCAGCTATCGTACCCGACCTTTTCTTGAGCTGATAGCGGATGTTACCGAGATTGCTCGAGAGATCCGCGACGCACGCGAGCACCGCGTCATCGGGCAACATACTCATTACCAGGTAGCCCTTGTCGTATTCCATCGCGGCCTGGCTCATCTCTCCTACAGCCAATTCTCGACCTACCTTTTCCGAAGCCCCGAACCCGCTCGCCACCATCGCGGCTACCGCGTCCACGTCGAGATTTTCTTGGACAACAGTCCCGTCGATGATAAAACCATCGCGGGCTACCACCACTACCGCCTTGACACCTTGAACCCTTGCCAAATCGTTCAAGCACTCCTCTAAACCAGCCATGTGCAGTTCTCCTTACCTGAGCGTTATGAGTCTCCACTCATATTGAGCGCCTTCATCATGCGAAAGAGCGCATAGCGCGAAATGCCCAACATACTTGCTGCAACCTGTCTATTCCCGCTGCAACGGGCCAGGGTCTCTGCAATGAGCGATCGTTTGACGTCGTCCGCGACGTCGTTCACGGATCTCCCTGTGGGAAACGTCACCGTGAACTGCCACTCGGAGGGCAATGCCTCACCTAATCCAAGGAGTTCGCGCGATATCCTGTTGCTCTTGCCGCCGCACAGGATCAAGGCGCGTTCGATCACGTTGCGCAGTTCTCTCACATTTCCGGGCCAATGGTACGCGGCAAGTGCGCGCATGGCCTCAGCGTCCACCAAAGGCATTTTGTGAAGCTGCAGTTCCACGACAAGCTGGCGAAGGATTCCCCGAACGAGAAGAGGCAGATCTTCCGCCCGTTCCCGCAACGGCGGCACGATAATAGAGAACACATTAAGCCTGTAAAACAGATCAGGACGAAAACGTCCCTCGCTGACTTCGTGGGAGAGATCGCAGTTCGTTGCCGCGATGAGCCTGGCATTGACTCGGACACTGGTCTCGCCTCCTACACGAGTAAACGAACGTGTGTCAAGGAAGGTGAGCAGCTTGGCTTGCAGGGCCAACGGAAGCTCTCCGATTTCATTGAGGAGGAGCGTTCCGCCCTCAGCCAGTTCCAGTAATCCTCGTTTTCGCCGCCCCGCGCCGGTGAACGCGCCGGCCTCGTATCCGAAAAGCTCGGGTTCAGCCAACCCATCGGCTACTGCCGCGCAATTGACTGCAAAGAACGGTCCCGCGGCCCGCGGGGAATTGTCGTGAACGTAGTGGGCCAAGTAGTCTTTACCGCTGCCGCTCTCACCGAGAAAGAGCACCGTGGCGTCCGTGTCCGCGGCCAGACGAGCTTCCGCAAGAGTTTTCTTCATGGCATGGGAACGACATGCCTCTTCTGTGGCGGGTACCTCAAGCTCGGGCCCTTTGAGTCCTGTGAGATCGCGTGATATGCCGCACAGACCGATGATTGTTCCTGACGCGTCGCGCAACGGAACCCGGACATCGTGAAAGGTAATCAGGTTCTTCCCCACCCATCTCGTCTGCGTCTGTTGAATGAACTCGCCCTCCAGCACTCGGCGGTCCACTTCTTCTATTTGTTGCGAGACTTCCGCGTCAAAGAGCTCAGCGCCGGTTGTTCCCACGATTTCCGAAGCAGGAATCCCGAGGAGTTTCTCCATGGCCGGATTTACCTGCGTGTATCGTAGCGAGCGATCTTTGACAAAGATACAGTCCACGGCTGTATCGAAGATTGCGCGAAATCGCTCTTCACTTTCCCTCAGTGCGCTTTCAGCCCGCGTGCGCACCTGAACCTCCAGGCGTAACTTTTCGTGAGACGTCGCGAGTTCCGCGGTGCGCTGTTGCACCCGACGTTCCAGTTCTTCGCGGGCCTCGCGGAGTTCCTCTTCGTTTCGCTTGCGGTCGGTGACGTCGCCGATGAGGGACACATAACCCTTTACGGTGTTCCCTTCGCCAAGATGGGGGACATGCGTCGCGTTGACATAACGGGTGGCTCCGTCATTGAATGTCAGCTCCTCTTCATGGCGAGTCGTTTCTCCCTGCAAAACCGCCTGGAGGTGCTTGGCCGCCCTCTGATACACGGAGTCGCCCCAAATCTCCGCGAAGCGGCGCCCGACTATATCTGCCGTAGGCCTTGCGAACCACTGCTCATACGTTTTGTTCGCAAAAACGTGTCGGTGCGCGGTGTCTGTGTAGGAGATACATGCAGGTAACGCATCGGTGATGAGCCGCAAGAGCTCTTCTCGTTCCCTCAGTGCCTCTTCGGAGCGTTTCTTCTCCTTTTTGAGGCAATGGGTCGCGAGGGCACGTTCCATGAGGGAAGGGACAAGCTCCAGATAACCTCCGTCAGCGTCCTTGACCACATAGTCGCTGGCTCCCAACTTCATGGCTTCCACCGCGAGCTGTTCGTCCCCGGCTCCTGTGATCATGATCGTCGGCGGCAGGATGCCTTTGGCGGCAAGGGCCCGAATCACTTCAAGCCCGTTATACACGGGCATGTGGTGATCGACGAGGAGTAAGTCGTACGGATGGTTCTCGCACATCGCGAGGCCCACCTCGCCATCAGTCGCGAGGTCAACCGCGTACCTCTCGCGTGGAAGCCTCCTCTGGAGCAGGCGCGCCAATCCCACGTCGTCCTCCATGTGGAGGACACGAAGAGTTTTGTGCAAATCGTTTCCGTTGTGGGAACTTGGCGCTTCAGCCATTGAACAACCCGTGATCCGACGCGAAGAAATCAGAATGGACTGCCGTGAGGCAGCGGCCATGCGTTTCCCTTGAGGAACTCATGCGGTAATCCTGAATATGACACGTGTGAGCGTCTCACTGAGTTCGTTAATACTGTACGGTTTTGCCACCACGCCCAGGAAACCGTATTTCTTGTAGTCCGCCATAATGGGGTCGTTGGAATAGCCGCTGGACACAATGGCCTTCACACCTGGGTCCATCTCGCGCAGCCTTTGTATCGTCTCGCCTCCTCCCATACCTCCTGGGACCGTCAAGTCCATGATTACCGCGTCGAACGGCACAGCGGAACCGATCGCGGTATTGTACAAGTCGATTGCCTCAGCACCGTCCTTGGCCAGTACCGCCTCGTACCCGAGAAGAGAGAGCATCTCCCCCGCGAGATCTCGTATGAACGGCTCATCATCCATAAGCAGAATTCTTCCCCTGCCCACCACCAATTTCCCGTCGCGCTCCTGTTCGGGCATGCGCGTTTCTTGACGTGTGGGCAAGAACACATGAAACGTGGTCCCAGCCCCTTCTTCCGAATCAACGGTGATAAGGCCTCCGTGGTTTTTGACGATGGAAAAGGAGGTTGCAAGGCCTAGACCGCTGCCTCGATTCTTTGTGGTAAAATAGGGATCGAATATTTTCGCAAGGATCTTCTTGGGAATGCCGACTCCGTAATCCCTTACCGCGATCTTCACGTAACGTCCGCTCCCCAGCGGGAGGCCGTCCTTTGAGGTGACCACGTCATTCACCGCGGACACTTCTATCGTGCCGCCGTTTGGCATGGCATGCTGTGCGTTGATTACGAGATTGTAGATGACCTGATTGATTTGGCCGCCGTCAACCTCCACTGCCCACAGATCCTCCGGTAGGACAAACTCGCACCGCACATTCGAGCCCCTTAGCGCAAACTGGCATCCATCCTTTATCATGCCGGAGACAAGGGAGAGCTTCTTGATCGGCGCTCCCCCCTTGGAAAACGTGAGCAACTGTTGGGTCAGGCTCTGCGCATGGAGACATGCCTTTTCAGCTTCGGTCAGTCTCTCGAACACTTTGTCCTTGGAAGGAAGATACATGCGTGCAATGGAAATGTTACCCAAAATAGCAGTAACGATGTTATTGAAATCGTGAGCGATACCACCTGCGAGTAGGCCTATGGATTCCAGCTTTTCTACTTTGAGCAGCTCGGTCTCCATTTTTCGTCTGGCAGTTACATCAGCAATGAAGTTCAAGGTCGCGGGACTCCCTGCCCAATCGATGAGGACCGCGGTTACCTCGACCCATCGTGTGCTCCCCTCTTTGTCGATAATCCTGAACGTGCGCGTGCCGACGACAGATCTGCTTCGAAGGGTTCTCCTGTGAAGCTCTGCCAGCATTTCTTGATCCTCAGGGTGAACGAGTGCTGCAAAACGCATGGACAGCAATTCGATCTCCGTGTACCCCGTGATGTGCTTGCATTTGGGATTGACGAACTTTAATAGGCCGTCCTGCACCACGCAAATGGCATCACTCGCGTTTTCTACCACCAGGCGATACTTTTCTTCCGATCTCCTGAGCGCATCCTCTGCCCGCCTTCTCCCCGTAATATCCCTAATGCAGAGCAATACCGCCCTGCCATTGCGGAATTGCATCAATCGGGCATTGATTTCTACGACAAAAGCTTCGTTGTCCCCACGCACGAGTCTTATCTCGTACTGGACGGGTGCTTTTTCTCCCCGCATGCGCGCGAGCGCAAACTTTTGTGCGAGCTTACGGTCTCCCGGATGGCATATGGTCCAGAAATATTTTCCTTCCAGTCGCCCTTTGGTGTAATCGAGCATTTCGTGCAACCGTGAGTTCGCAAACACGATTTCGCCGTCTTTATGCACCAATATACCGTCAAAACTTTCCTCCACCAGGCTGCGGTATCGTTCTTCGCTCTGGAGGAGCTGCTCTTCGATAGACGTGCGCTGAGTGACTTCCTGCTGCAATTGTTCGTTGATATCGGACAATTCTTTCGTTCGCTCGCTCACTCGTAATTCCAGTTCTTCTCTTGCGTGGAGCAGCTCCAGTTCCGTGCGTTTTCGGGCTATTTCCAACGCCGCGAGCTTGCCCAGGAGGCCGAGCGTGTCCACATCGGACCGGGTAAAGACCGTCTTGGTGCGATTGAAAATGTACAGCACTCCGAGGTTACGCGTTCCCATTTGCACGGGCACCGCCACTCCGGAAATCAGGCCCTCGCCGCGGACCACGTCGTGCATCGTGGGTTTCTATCTCTTGATAGTAATCCTCGACAATGCATCCCGTGCCACTTGCCGCGACTTTGCCGCCCAGTCCTGCACCGACCGGAATACTCAGATTCTTGAACTCCTCAGAGGTGACTCCGGAGAGAGTGTGCATGCAAACTCTGTTTGCGCTTTCATCCCGTAGCGCAATATATGACGTGTCCGCGTGAAGTAATTCGCGACTTGTTTGCACCACCAAGGAGAGATTTTCGTCGAGGGTCCGATCCCCGGTCATGGCCGCGGCCAAATTATAGAGAGCCTGAAACTTTGCCAACTCCCCTGCAAGACTCGCCTCTACCCGCACACGCTGCGTGATGTCCAGAATGGTGCCGAGTACGGTCCATTTCTTGTCGTAGGTCATGGCTGAACCGTAGACCTCGACATTGATCACTTCACCGCCCTTTCGCACGGCCCTGAACTGATAGTTAAAGGATTCGACGTCTGAAGGAGCCGCCTCCACGAATTTGCCCATTACGAGAGGCCAGTCGTCGGGGAACACCAGATCTTCGGCTCGTTTCCGTCCCACAAGTTCGTCGGTGTCGTACCCGAAGATTTCTGCCATCCGCGGATTTACGTAGGTGAAAGCGCCATCCTGGAGCAGGTACACCCCCACCATGGATTTTTCCGTAAGATTTCGGAATCTGGCCTCAGATTGCTTGAGCGCGTCGGCCACCCAACGGTGTTCGTGCCTCCAGGCTTCCAATTCCGCTATGCGGCCGCGCAGTTCCAGCAATTCGTCGGTGAATCCTTTGTGGCTCTCAAAATCCTCTCTCATTTCATGGCTTCTCCCGCATGGGCCGGCGACCTCATGAGCGTTGGGAAGATCTCATACCGATCCGCGTTCACGTATCTGAGATGGTAGGGCTGTAGGGCTCCTGAGCCCTGTGCAGAGACGGCCTCGCATCGTCCTTAGAGAAGGAGATCCGCAGTCCGCATCCTGTGTTCTGTCCTACACGTGAAAGCGCATTGCTATGAGACTGCGTTCGGTGGAGCGATGATAATCGATGCGTACAAGGGCTGTCAAATGAGAACGGCACAAGCTTCAGCTTACCGCTATATGCGCGGCCTGTAGCACGGTCATAAAAGAATGGACCGACAAAAATGTAATATGTGCCGCCTTCCGGCTCTTCGAAGAGAAAGGTAAAAAAACTCGTAAAAAGCAAGAACTCACTTTGTGGGGTTCGCAGCCGTACTTCCGGTCAATGTGAAACAGAGACCGGTGCGGGGAGCATGTACCGAATGATTTCAACCAGGCGCTCAATGTTGATGGGTTTCTCCACCACTGCATCGACACCCGACCTGGAAATCGTTTCTGCCTCTGCTTGCTGCCCTCCCCAACCGGTCAGAAGCACCAAAGGCGGCTTGGGAATTTGCTTTTCCCGGCAAAGATCCTTGATTGCGGCCGCGACGTCCCATCCATTCATCCCTGGCATGCCCAGATCGCAAATGACCAGGTCAACGGGGTTTTCCGCAAAGAGCTGAAGCGCTTCTCGGCCCGATCGTGCGGTCAGGACGCATTGGCCCATTTCCGTGAGTCCCTCGCCGAGCATTTGCACCACCTCTTCAATATCGTCTATGACCAGGATGCGAGCCTTCAATTCGCCTTTCGACTGCAATGAAGAGACCTCTGTTTCCTGTTGGTGGCGGACAAGCGGCAATCGGACCGTGAAAGTGGTTCCGCTGCCCGGACGTGTTTCGACACCGATCTCTCCATGGTGCTGCGAAACGATACCGTACGTGCTGGCAAGTCCCATGCCCGAACTCTGGAATCCCTTGGTGGTATAGAACGGCTCGAAGATCCTTCCCACGTTTTCCGAAGAGATTCCGGTGCCCGTATCGATGAGCCGCAGCACGACGTCATCGCGGTGGACGAATGCGCGCACGCGGAGGCTTCCTCCCTGTGGCATGGCCTCCACCGTGTTCTTGATGAGGTTCACTGCTACCTCGAACAGCTCGTTTTCTCTACCATTGACCCAGCAGCCAGAATCCAGGTGAGCTTCCACGGCAATGGTAATCCCCTGTTTTTCAGGTACGGTTCTCCACCAGATCTCCGTGACATCCAGCGCTTGCTGGATCGTCTCCGACAGATCGAAGGTGGCCCGTTCGGACGGAGTTGCAGAGGAGCGGATGCGCGCGAAATTCTGGAGACGCTTCACCGTCTCCGCGCCCATGCGGCACGCGTTGAGAATGTGCTGCACATGCTCTTCTGCCCCGGAAGGATTACCTTGTGCGATATACAGGGCAATGATGTCACCCAAGCCGGTAATGATTTGAAGCAAGTTGTTGAAGTTGTGCGCCACTCCGGTCGCCAACTCGCCGACCGCATTGAGACGTTTTGACCTCAACAACAATTTTTCAGCCCTCTTGCGTTCGGTGACATCCCTGCAAATACCTCGGAAACCGCACGGTTTGCCATGCATGTCGCGTACGAGCGATGCGGAAGCCTCAATGTTTCGCACTGCCCCATCTTTGGTCAACAAGTCCCATGAGAAACATCCCGAAAGGCGTGCCCGAACTGTAGATCATGTTGAACGTTTCATAGATACTTTTCGCGTTGGGTTCGTCCATAAATTGTCTGCTGTTCATTCCGGACAGTTCCGCTCTGCTATATCCGAGAATTTTGCACAAGGAATCGTTGAAGAAGAGCATATTTCCTGCCAAGTCCACCTCGTAATATCCTTCTTCAATTTCTTCAATGATGGATCGGTACTTCTCTTCGCTCTGTCGCAAGGCCTCTTCTGATTTCTTGCGATCGGTGATATCTCTGGCGATGGCTTGAAATCCCGCTACCTCTTCTCCGTTCCACACCAATTGCGCATGCTGGCCGAGCCATGCGATTTCTCCTTGCTTGGTTCGTACGGGGAACTCAAGGTACGTTTCAGGAATCTTCTCCCGGAATTGTCGACCGTAAAACCTTGCCACCTTCTTGCGTTCCTTCTGAACGATCAGGTCGAAGTATTGCTTGCCCATAATTTCGTCGGAAGAGTAACCGGTGACTTGCAGAGCAATGGGGTTGATCAGGGTAAAACGGCCTTGCGTGTCGGTGACGTATATGATGTCGCGCGCCTTTTCCACGACTTCACGATACGTGCGCTCACGCTCGGCCAGAGCGTCCTGGGCCCTTTTCCGCTCGCTGATGTCTTCGACAATGCCTATTCCGCCCACAATGGAACCGTTTTCTCCTGCGAGAGGGCTGAATGTGCATCTCACGGGAGTAGCCTTGCGCGCGGTCACTGACTCATAGGTACCTTCGTATTTGCCGATTCCCCCAGCCAATGCGTTTCTTACGGCCATTGTCATAGGCTCATCTTTGAGGTCGAAGAGCATGTTCAATCCGATGAGCTTTTCCTTGAGCGATCCTATGATAGTCACAAAGTTATCATTACACGCGGTGATAGCCCCCTGGTCATCGAAATGCAGGATTCCCAGCGGAGAATGTTCGAAAATCATCCGGTACTTCGCCTCGGATTCCCTCAGCGCTTTTTCCGCAAGCCTCTGTTCGCGCTGCGCTCGCCGGAATTCGGCGATCTCCCGTCTCAGGTCGTTAATTTCGCTGAAAACCTCTTCTTGAGTCCTCTCACGCCCATTCATGTAGAGTTCTCCCCACCCTCCGGGATACGTGTACAGGTCTTCCCCATGAACGTTCTTGACAGGGACCTTACTGTCCTTGATCTCTTGCGTATTTCATCAGCATCAACGCAATTTCCCTATGTCCTGCCTGGTGAGCCCACATGGAAGCCGTCTTACCGGCTTGGTCTTTGGCCAGGATGTCGGGACTTTTTGCGAGCATCAGTTCGAGGATTTCTTTGTGCCCTTCATGGGCGGCCATCATGAGAGCGGTCACTCCTTCGCTTTCACGGAGGTTCACGTCGGCTCCCCGGCCAAGAAGCATTTTTACCACGCGGGGATAGCCTTCGTTCGATGCTATCATCAAAGCGGTCACTCCGTTCTTTCCTGCAGCATTCGGATTTGCACCCCGGTCTGTAAGCAGTTTCACCAGTTCTCTTGGCCGGTTGCAGCGGCAAACATCAATGCAGTGAGGCCATCGTTCTCCGTGGCATTGACGTCAGCGCCCTTGTCGAGAAACAAGCGAACCATGCCTTGGTTGCCGGTCCTGCACGCTTTCATGAGGGGCGTCTCACCGTTCTTGGATGGGGCATCCACGGATGCGCCTTGCGCGAGAAGCACCTGAGCGATTTTCTCGTGACCTGCTCCTGAAGCGGCGTTCAGGAGAGTACACCCGTAATAGAAGGTGTGGTCAAGATCCCCCTGCTCATTCAGAAGGTTTTTCACCTTTCGCTTGAGCGACGGCCTGCCTTGTTCCAGTTCGTATTCCTTGATGAAGCCGGCTTCCATGATCTTGTTAAACAGGCTCAGCAGTCCTCTGGACGAAAGCTTATACTTTTCCATAAGTGCATTGTCCGAAAGCCCTGCTTTCAAGTCTATCCAGACAGATTTCGCGGAAACCTCTTTCTTTTCCTTATGCACTCCCGCTGCCGATGAGGCGCCAGGGGGCCGCCAGTCTTCCACCACCACCAGATCCTCGTTCACGAGGCCCTCGGCCGCGAGTTTTGCGAAAAGGCTTTGGAGTCCTCGGGGGACAGGCCGTATTTTTGCATCAATGCCACGGCATCCATGCCTGCTTTTATGTCGTCAAGCGCGTCTTTCGCGTCGATCTTCGCCTTTGCCATGCTGCCTCCCGCTCAGGCGTTAATGGGGCGAGGAAGCCATTATGGGGCTTAAACGAAAGATTTACAAGAGTTTGGAGTGTCCTTTTGTACAGAATGCCTCTCAGCATCCGGAGCATGCAGTTGCGTTATGGCAGTTGCCAAAGGTTCTGATCGAATGGCTGGTGCTTTTGCAGCGTGGCGAGGAGTCCGATGAACGAAGATTCGACGGTTTGCGTCGGTCGCACAGAAGCAGGACCTCCTGGCGTCAGAGAAGAATCACACAGACAAAATTTCTCGTAACCGGTATAATATGAATCGGCGACTGGTCTGGTGAACCTCATCTGCGGGGAATGCCTTCGTTTGTGGGGATTTCGCGTGGATTGCAACGGTTTGCGTGGGGCTGCCTCTTGAGGCAGCTTCTTGGGTCCGGGTTTTGGCTCGCCTCAACGGTAATGATGGTCTTGTATCCAGGAGGTGTCTTTATGACAAGGTGGTTTGCGCTGACGATTCTCTGCGTATTTCTGATGGCAGTGGGCTCTGTGGCTCATGCAGCCTTCGAGACCGACGTCATCAAGACCTCGGCAGGTGACCTGAAGATCACCTTTCTCGGTCATGGCACGCTCATGTGTGCCTTTGACGGTAAGGTCATCCATGTAGATCCGGTCACCAAAGAGGCTGATTACCTCAAACTCCCCAAAGCCGACCTGATCCTCATCACGCATGGGCATTTCGATCACCTGGACCCGGCCGCTGTGAGCAAAATTCGCACCAAGAAGACCCAGATCGTGCTCACCGATGAGTGCGCGAAAAAGATCAAGGGCGGAGTCGTGATGCACAACGGCGACGAAAAGACGGTCATGGGACTGGAGATCAAAGCGGTTCCTGCATACAACATCGTGCATAAGCGAGACACCGGTCAGCCGTTCCACCCCAAGGGCGTGGGAAACGGGTACGTGATCACCTTTGGCGACAAGCGGGTCTATGTGGCGGGCGACACGGAAAACACGCCTGAGATGAAAGCCCTTCAGAATATTGATGTGGCTTTTCTGCCCATGAATCTCCCGTACACCATGACTCCTGAAATGGTGGCAGATGCAGCCAAGGCCTTTAAACCGAAAATCCTCTACCCGTACCATACCGGCGATACGGACGTGACCAAACTCGTGAATCTCATGAAGGACGCCCCCGGGACCGAAGTACGTGTCCGCAAGATGAATTAGCGCAGTGGCTGTCAGGTGGCGGAGGTCTTCTGCACGAGGATGCGGCGGCTCAGTGTCGATCGTCGTAAAGCAGGCCCTCCCCGCGCCGAAGAGGCATCATCCGGACAATTCTTTTGGCAACTCCCATGACCCGGAGGGCCACAACGAACCATGAAAATGGCACTCTGTCCAGCGCCCGGCGGGAGCTGGCAAGTGCTTGAAGTTCTTGGGGATGGGGGTTCGGGGGAAGGCCCTTCCCCCGAAAATGCATTTTCATAGTGAACTGCCATGTCCCCGTTGGGGGCATGGCAGTTCACTATTGCAACCAGTGTAGTTGCACACCATATCCCTGTGAGAGGAGCACATGGCTCATACCATACAACTTCCCTGGGGCAAGGATTCCCTGAGTGTCCGCTTGCCCGAGAAATGGCAGGTCTTGGGAGAGCTGAGGCCAAAGAGCGCGACCAGACTCGCATCAACCGTTGACGCATGCGCAGAAGCGTTGAAAGACCCCATCGGTACCGGCAGATTGAGTTCCCGAGACCTGTCAGGCACGCGTGTGGTGCTCGTGGTGGACGATCATTCCCGGCCCACTCCCGTACGAGAGTTCATCCATCCTATCCTTAACGAACTCGCGTTGGCCGGCGTCAAGGACGAATCCATCGACATCCTCATTGCCACAGGCGTTCATCGCGCGAGTCGGCCTGAGGAGATGGAAGCAAAGTTGGGCGTGGAGGTGATGGCCCGGTTCAGATGGCACATCCACGACGCGTACCGACTCCGGGGTGGTGGTCTCTGTGGGTACTGACGTCGCCGCGGCACACGAGTGTTCCTTCACAAGCTGCTCCTCGAGACGGACCTGATCGTGTGCGTGGGGGCTCTTGAGCCTCACTTGCTCCTCGGTTTCGGTGGTGGCTTAAAAATGATCATCCCCGGGTGCGCGGGTGCGGAGACCGTGGGAAAGAACCACATGCAAGGAGTTGACCCGGATCATTTCGACTATGTGGGAGTGAGCGGGAATGACTCGCCGATGCGTCTGGACCTGGAGGAAGGCGCAGGACTTCTCGGAAAAGAAATCTTCGTCGTAAATGCCGCGATGAACGAGGAAGCCCGTCCGGTCCGCTTTTTCTGCGGTGACCCGATCCACGCGCACCGTGCAGGCGAAACCTTCGTGGAGGGTCTTGCACGGCTGGATGTTCCCGAACCGTCTGACGTGGTGCTGGCTAACTCTTTTCCCATGGATGCGGATCTTCGCCAGTCGGTCAAATGCATGGGGAATTCCCTTTTCGCGGCCAAGCCTGGAGGCGTGTTGCTGGGATGTGCGCGGTGCGTGCACGGCCTGGGCGAAATGCCCCTTGCGCGAAAGACTCTGCCCTATTCCCTTATGAGAGGACTGTTGAAGGTCATCGGCAAGAACCGCGTTCTCGGGCTGGTGCAAAAAGCCAAGAAAGACGAACCCGTGGAAGAAGTCTTCGTGGGCCACTTTGGCCTCCAGATGCTCCGCCGCAATCACCTGGGCATCTTCAGCGACAGCCCTAAACTCCCTCTGGACATTGGCAGGAAGATGGGCTTGGCCAGAAGCTTCACCGCAGTTCAGGAAATGGTCGACTGGGCACAAGCGAAGGCTCCGTCGCAGGCCACCGTATGGGTCGTGCCTGCCGGTGGCGTGACGTACGTGCGGCAAGGAACTGTCACGTAGGGTCCAAGCCAGGCTTCCAGCCTGCTTGCTTGGCAATACTCCCGTTGCAAGGTCGGACAGCCTGATGTATGCATGCTTCGCTTTTCTCTTTGACTCCCAGGGGTGTTTCCAGTATCGTACCTTAGGTGATTTGCCACCAACTTGGTCACCAGCCTGTCCATATCGTACGTGGATGCCGCATGGAGGACCGGATGAACGAGCAGGATCGTTTTGAGGGGACTGCTACCCGTGCCGGCCGGTCGATCTTCACCCTCCCCGTGCATTCAGCCTACTCCTTTCATCGTGCGCACGAGCGTTTTCCGCGAAGGTATTTTCGGTTCAACCTCACCTGGTTTCAGAAGATTCGACGCAGTCCGACAGGGAAACACAAGGACTTTCTGCAGACTGTTCACCCCTTTGGACCCAATACCGGGCCGTTGCATCGTCAAGAGCGCCACGTCCGTCTGTTTTGTCAGGTACCAGCTGACCAAAGTACCCGCGACCAGCGACATCGAAAAGATCTTGAGTCATGTGTCCGCGCCCCGTTCCTTCCGACGGAAGCTGTGGTTCGCAAGGGAAAGAAAGGACGGACATAAGCCCGCAGGTTCCCTTTCCGCATAGTTTCGACAGCACCTGCGCCGTATTCCACGAAGCGTTTCTCCTGATCAAGGAGCTGCAGCGATTCATGAAATTACTGTACCAAAATAAAAGTCTTCTCCTTGATCATCCTCTGCACCATGACGCTTGCCATAGTTTTGGTCGGTACCTTTATCATTGACGAAACCGTGTACCGACTTGAATCGACGCCTGATGTCATTGGAAATAGCCAACCTTCTCACCAGAATCCATCAAGGCGAGGCTACGGTTCACAGGGCCGGTGAGTCGGGAATTCAGGTGTACGTAAGGAAGATGCAGCAGGAACTTGTCCGGGGCTTTACGCAGTATTCTTTCGCAGCCACGGGAGATCTTTTTGTGGTGGAGCAACCTCATACAGTGGTGTTCCACAAGCACGGTAAGGGAAAGGCTTTTCTCAGCTCACGCGACATAGACGAAATGTTTCGCAAGAAAAAAGGATTTGTTGAACTGCACTACGCGGGAAAAGAACGCTTTTGCGCGTTTCAGACCTTCCAACCCTGGAATTGGCTGATCGGCCTGTCGGTCACCAAAGACGAAATGTTTGAGAAGAAAACCGTGTACCTTGAACAAGTGGGCCTGATCGCGTTTGGCGCCTTGTTCGTCAGCATGGTTCTCTGGAGTCTCTTTGTGGCAAGAGTGGCGCGGAGGATCGAGACCACGCTCGCGTGCGCTCGCAAAGTGGAGGGGGGAGACCTTTCTGCACGTGTAGACCCCATTGTGTCCCACGACGAAATCGGGAGCCTGCAGCAGGGAATCAACTCCATGATTGCCACTATCGAGGAGAGGACCTCGAAGTACGTGGCCTCCAAGGAGGCATTGCGAGAAAGTGAGGAAAAGTATCGCAGTATATTCGAACACGCGGTCGAAGGAATCTTTCAGGCAACTGCTGAAGGAAAATTCCTCAGCGTAAACCCCGCGATGGCCCGCATGGTAGGATACGAGTCACCCGATGAGATGCTGGCCTGCGACACGGTCAGCCTCACGGGGCTCTTTACGCGGGAACCAGACCGCGCGCAACTTGACCTCGTGCTGGCCGAGACAGGTAGAGTGACCGGTTTCGAAGCGCAGATAGACAAGAAAGACCACGCCGCGATATGGGTATCCCTTTCCGCTCATCGCGTGCATGAGGAGCGATGCCGCGAGCTCTGTGTAGAAGGAATCTTCGAAGACATTACCGAACGTAAGCTCAGCGAAGAAGCCCTGGTTGAAGAAAAGACGTTCACCGAGAGAGCCCTGGACACACTCACCGACACCTTCATCGTGTTCGATTTTCAGGGACGAATTCTGCGTTGGAATAAGGCGGTCAACGAGTTGACCGGTTTGAACGACCACCAAATATCTTCGAGGAAGCCTGCGGATTTCTTCCCCACGCGAGGCTGATCGAGTGAACCACACCATACAAGCCATCCGCACGGAGGAACATGCCACACTGGAGACCGCACTGGCTGCCAGGGATGGCTCCCGAAGAGCCTATGAGTTCACGGGAGATCTGTTGAAAGACCATGAAGGCAACCCTTCGAGCATCTGCGTCATAGGCAGGGATGTGACTCAGAGAGAGGCAGCGGAAGAGAAGTTTCGACGCCAGAATGAATTCCTTCACAGCGTATTGGAATCACTGACTCATCCCTTCTATGTGATTAATGCGGATGATTACACGGTGGTCACCGCGAACTCCGCGGCCGGCCGTGAACTCGATCCGGGCGTGACCACCTGCTATCGCCTTGCTCGCGGGCTGACCAAACCCTGCGATAACCAGGAACAACCCTGTCCTCTGGAAGAAGTCAAGCGAACCGGTCGCTCGTTCACCGCAGAACACATGCATTACGACAGGAAAGGCAATCCTCGGTACCTGGAGATTCATGCGTATCCGCTTTTCGACCGCGCAGGAAAGGTCACGCAGATCATCGAATACACTCTCGAGATTACCGATCGCAAGCGCGTCGAACAGGCGCTCGCGGAACGGGAGGACCAGTATCGGCGACTCGCGGAAGGCTCACTCACGGGTATCTACATCCACCAGGACGGCCGGTTTGCGTATGTCAATGGAAGGCTGGCGGAAATGCTGGGCTATTCTGTGGAAGAGTTGATGAACAAACAGTTCTGGGAATTCGTCCACCCTGAAGACCGTGAGGCAGTCAAGCAGAGGGGACTTGCTCGCTCCGAAGGAAGGGAAGTTCCCCCGCATTACGAGTTTCGTGCGCAATGCAAGAACGGAGACACAAAGTGGCTGGAACTCCTGGCCACCAACATCACCTATCGCGGCAGCCCCGCGAACATGGGTAACGTGGCTGATGTTTCCGAGCGCAAACGAAGCGAAGAAGAAGTCCGGAGGCTGAACGAAGAACTGGAACGACGGGTCATCGAGCGCACAGCCGAGCTTGAAGCAGTGAACAGGGAACTGAAGGATTTTGCGTACGTGGTGTCCCATGATCTGAAAGCCCCGCTCGCGCGATCAATCAGTTGGCCACCTGGATACGGGAGGATTATGCCCATTGCTTTGACGAAGACGGAAAGGAACAGATCGCTCTGCTGTTAGGACGGGTGAAACGTATGGAGAACCTCATCGAGGGCGTACTTCAGTATTCGAGAATCGGCCGGATCAGGGAAGAACCACAGCAAATCGACAGTGGAGAACTGGTGCAAGAGGCCATCGATCTTGTTGCCCCTCCGAAGCACATACGCGTGGTGGTTGAAGATGGCTTGCCAATGCTCCCCGGCGAACCGACACGGCTGAGGCAAGTGTTTCAGAACTTGATCGACAACGCAGTAAAATACATGGACAAACCAGAGGGAGAGATCAGGATCGCGTGTGCCGATGAAGACACTTACTGGCGATTCAGCGTGTCCGATAACGGGCCGGGGATTGAGGACAAGTATCATGAGCGCATTTTCCAAATCTTTCAGACCCTGGCTGCGCGCGACCATGTGGAAAGCACCGGCATCGGCCTTACTCTTGTAAAAAAAATTATCGAACTCAGCGGCGGCACGATCAGTGTCACGTCCCAGGTGGGAAAAGGGACCGCCTTCCATTTCACCTTACCGAAAGGAGCAGTGTCTGATGAGAGGTAGACGCCCCATTCTTCTCGCGGAGGACGATAAGGTCGATGCAATGACCGTCAGGCGAGCACTCAAGGAACTGACCATCACGAACAGACTGGTGGTGGTCAGTAACGGAGAGGAAGCGCTGGATTACCTGAGGAATCAGGAAAATGATCGGCCATGCATTGTGTTGTTGGACCTCAACATGCCCAGAATGAACGGCATCGAATTCCTGCGCATCGCCAAACAGGAGTACCGCCTTCGGAGTATTCCCGTGGTGGTGCTGACCACCTCCAAAGAGGAACAGGACAAAATAGACAGCTTCAACGTGGGCGTTGCCGGATACATGATCAAACCGGTCGATTATCTGCAATTTGTCGAGGTCGTACACACCATCGATCTGTACTGGACCCTCAGCGAGATCCCGGGCGAGGGGTAAGCCGTGGATACTCAGCTCATTGAAATCCTGATGATCGAAGACGACCTGGTGGATCGTCTGGCCTTTGAACGGTTTATCAAGCGCCATCAGTTGCCGTACAACCCTACGTGCGTGAGCTCTGTGGCAGAAGGGAGACAAATCCTCGCAGCCAAGAGCTTCGACGTGGTGGTCACCGACTACAACCTTGGTGACGGCATTGCCTTGGATCTCTTCGAGATAATTCCGAAGCGTGTTCCTGTCATCATCGTGACGGGAGCGGGTCATGAGGAAATAGCCGTAAAGGCAATGAAGGCCGGCGCGGCGGATTATCTGATAAAGGACCCCTATGGGCATTATCTCAAGATTCTCGACATCACCGTAACCAACGCCATGAAAGCCCGAGCTGCCGAGCAAGCTTTGCGAGAACGGGAAGAGCAGTTCAGGCTCACCTTTGAGAGCGCAAAAGACGCGATCTTTTGGGCAGACCCGGAATCGGGACTCATTATCCGATGTAATAGAGCTGCCGAATTGCTCCTTGAAAGAACGCGCGAAGAAATCGTCGGATCTTCGATGATCTCTCTCTATCCGCCCCCGCATGCCGCGTACTACGCGGACAGGTTCAAGGAACATGTGGAGAAAAAAGGTGTGGTGGACCAGCGTGCCGAGGTCATCAGCAAATCCGGCCGTGTGATTCCCGTGGAGATATCCGGCGCTCTGACCACCGTCGGCGGCAAAGCGCTCCTCCAGGAAATCTTCAGAGATATGACCGATCGCAACAAGATGGAGCGTCTGCTTCGTCAGGCACATAAAATGGAAGCTCTGGGAACCTTGGCAGGAGGAATCGCTCACGACTTCAACAATATTCTCTATGTGATCATCGGGTTTGCCGAACTCGCGCGGGAGGACGTGCCGGAAGATGGTGTCCTGCATGGCAATCTCACACAGATCCTGGACGCTGCCAACCGAGCAAAAGATGTCGTGCATCAGATTCTTGCATTCAGTCGCATGGGGGACCAAGAGAGAAGACTCATAGAAATCGGTCCCTTCATCAAAGACACATTGAAATTCTTGCAGGCTTCCATACCCACGACCATAGAAATCCAATGCGGGCTTGCTCCCGACTTGGGATCGGCCCTTTTCGATCCCACGTTTATTCAGCAAATCCTCATGAATCTCTTCGCAAACGCGACCCATGCAATGCGGGAAAAGTGTGGCGTGCTGCGAGTTGACGTCGCGCTGGTTTCCGTGGGTCCCGGTAATCCTGGAACGTGTGCCTGAAGTCGCTCCAGGCCCATACGTGCGCCTCACGGTGAGCGACACGGGTCATGGCATGTCTCCGGAAGTTGCGGAGCGGATCTTCGAACCGTATTACACCACCAAGAAACCCGGTGAAGGAACTGGCCTCGGGTTGGCAGTGGTCCACGGCATCGTCATCAGTGAAGGTGGCAAAATTACCGTGGAAAGCGAACCGGGCAGCGGCTCGACCTTCCGCGTGTATCTGCCGGTCCGCGACGGGGAGCCCGGTCCGGGACAAGAACCGACTGAACCCGTTCCTACCGGACATGAATCGCTTTTGCTCATCGACGACGACATCGCGGTTTTGCGCATGTGTAGGCAGATGCTTGAGAGTTTGGGTTACGAGGTTACCACGAGAACGTGCAGCACCGAGGCTCTTGAATTGTTCCGCGTCAGGCACGCGGATTTCGATCTGGTCCTCACCGATATGACCATGCCCTACATGACCGGAGCCCAACTCGCCTGGGAGATCACGAGGATTCGGAGTAACATCCCTATCATTCTCTGCACGGGATTCTGTGACTTGTTAGACCACGGTGACGTCCTGCCGACCGGCATTGCCGCAATCGTCAAAAAACCGATTCACAGGAGCCAACTGGCACAGACAATCCGCAATGTGTTGGACAACGCCGAATCTGTACAAACCAGCTAGCAGGCTGTTGCGGAACGCAATGCTTTCTTGACAATGGGCCACGGTGAGGCACGCGTTGCGCCTCTCTGTACAGTGTGTGAAGAGCTGTCGCCGGAGATGGGGGGTGAAAGGAGAAGAGGCTGGGCGCGTCAGCCGCCATAAGGTACCCGGCTGACGCGCTCTTGGACAGAAATGCGGTCTGTTAGGACTTTCTCAGCATCTTTATGGCCCTTGTCTTGGGTGGCGAAGATGAGGTCGCTGCTGAGGGTACTGGTCCAATTGTCCGTGATAAAAACCAGATCCCCGCGCCACCGTTCGATTTTTCGGATGGCCTCTGCCTCCCACGGTAACCACGTGGATCGTTTCCGGACACGGATAGATGCCTCCAGCTCTGAGGGAACAGGAGGATTGACAGGGTCGAGTTCCTTATCTTCCAGAGATCTCAGAAAATCATGCAGGATCTTCATCTGGCGCCGGTTGAGCTTTCCGTCGAGTGAGCGGAGTCGCCTCTTCACGAGCTGTTCGAGAGTCTTGGATGCGGAGTTGTTTTTCTCCTCGCAGTTGATCAGCTCGCTCAAGAATCTGTAGTTTTCTCTGAATTCACCGGGAATGCTGGAAGGGTCGACGCCCTGGGCAGTTTTGTCTGCTTTCATGTCCGCTCCCTTTAGCTTGGGTACATCGATTCTGGACTGGAATGCCTGTGAGCGCCTGCGAATGCAGGCATCGGGGAGATGGGGTAGCACCTTGCCTTAGCATTGTCAAGTAATGGTTGCATTATTTATGTTAACTTATTAATTTAAAGGTATATTTATGCACCTTTTTTCTTTGCGGCTACCCCGTATACCCGTCCACGCGGTCCACGTGCTCTTCAAGGAAAGCCTCAGACCTGCCCGCGAATTTTCTTTATGAGCTGAGTGGTGGATATCCCTTTGAGCAACTTCACAAACTCAATCTTCCCGCCCCTGGCCTTCACGATCTCTTGCCCTACCACCTCTTTCCCCTTCCAGTCCTCTCCCTTGACGAGAACATCGGGCCTGACTTCCTCTATGAGCCGCAAAGGAGTGTCTTCGTCAAAGACCACCACGTAGTTCACAAATCCGAGGGCTGAAATCATGCCCACCCGGTCCAGTTGCGGAACAATAGGTCTTCCTGCGCCTTTTATCCGGGAAACCGAGGTGTCGGAGTTTATCCCTACCACCAATACCTCGCCGAGAACCGCGGCGCGGCGCAGCAGCTCCAGGTGGCCTGCATGGAACAGATCAAAACATCCGTTGGTAAATACGATCTTATGCCCCTGGAGCCTGTGATTCCGAAGCACGGAACCTATATCGTCCAGCGCTACCGACTTACTGCCGTGATCGTCTTCATTAAGTGCGAGAATCATCTCTTCCAGCGTCACGGAGGCCGCGCCGAACCGTGAGACAACGAGAGAAGCCGCGATATTGGCCAGGACTATTGCGTGTTCGATAGAAAGTCCGTTTGCGAGGGCAATGGCCAGGGCAGAAATCACCGTGTCGCCCGCTCCGGTTACGTCGACAATCTCCACGGGCTTGACGGGAAAGTCCTCGGCCTTCTGTCTGGTGACCAGGGTGATTCCGTGTCTGCCTCGGGTGATCACCACACCTTTCGCACCGGTCTGATCCAGGAGAATCCGGCCAGCGCGCACCAGCGAATCCGGGTCGCGGATCTCCATACCCGATGCCATCGTGACCTCTCTCACATTGGGCGTGATGTACGTGCACCCCTTGTAGCGCGTGAAATCCCTGCCTTTAGGATCCACCAGAGTCGGAACCCCGTTGGCCTGAGCTGAAGCCAGAGCAGCCTGCAAAACCGCGTCCGTGACCAGGCCTTTCCCATAATCGGAGAGAATTGCGACCTTGACCTGAGGCATCACTGACCGCACGTCTTCAATGATGGCGCTTTCCAGCTCGGGAGAAAGGAACCCAACGTACTCTTCGTCAATGCGGACGAGCTGCTGATTTCTCGCCACTACCCTGGTCTTGATAGTGGTCGGTCGCGTGCGGTCGTCTTTCAACCAGAAACTGTCTACCGCCATTCCTTCGCAATGTTCCTTAAACCAGGTCCCCGCACTATCCTTGCCAACCGTGGCAACAAGAGCGACCTTGCCCCCCATAGCCACCAGGTTGCGCACCACATTGCCCGCTCCGCCTAATCGTCGGAGTCTGTCTCGGGCTACCAGTACCAGGAACAGGGGATTCGGGCGAGATGCGCTCCACATCACCGATAATGTACTCGTCTACCATGACATCCCCTGCCACGAGCACAGGAACCGGTTTGATCCTTCTGATAATGTTCTCGTTCAATCCACATTCCTCCGAACACGACAGGGAAGAGATCCGACAGTGAGAGAAGTCTCTGCCGCTCTGGGAAAATTGGCGTTCATGCGCGTGACGCGAACCTGATGCCGCGGCACCGTGCCTGCTCCAGGCTGACTCTATTCTGCATGGTTCTCATAGCAATTGTCTTCACGGTTTGGCAAGATTCTCTCGCAAGGCTTCAGGCCGTGGAGCGCATTGCGTGTGTTAGCGCCCTTGTTAAGCATTGGTAGCTCGTTAAGTTGATATCTTACATGAAGTAATCATGTCAACATATGAATTTCTGATTGCTTTTTATCTTCCTTTCTGGTAAGTCCATTTCCGCGGACAGGACGATCCCGGCACAGCTCCTGCTTGCCGCTCCTTGGCTTCCCAGATGGCAGAAAGATGCTCTCATTATTCTTTTCGGCACATCTTGTCAAGGCTTGGAGACAAAATCCTACTGAGTGGATGAAGAGCCATGAGCACCCGGTTTTCAAGACGTACGACACCATCAAGCTCCGACAGGAAAAGCGGATTTCCTTTTACCCGGACCGGTGCTTCCCAGCGGCCCGATTCCCCGCCTATGGGCTGCGGAACAGGTGCTGATCCTATGACCGGACGTGGGGGCCATCGCCTCAAAAGGACCTGGGCAAGAAACCTTGTTCTTGTGCGCGGTGTGTGCGTGCGTCCCTGTGGTGCTGGTGGCCTCCTTGTATGAATTCCGGGTCGTGGGGGGCTTGGAATCGCAACTCACGACCGGAGAGGCTTTTAAACTTGCTGCCCGCATGGACGCGGTCGTGGCCGCGCGAGCGTCCGCGATCCGGATGGCAGCGGGAAGTCTTGAGATAGAGAATTTGACTGCCTCCGGTGGGCTGAATCGGCTCCTGAGCAATCTGAAGGACCTGTTTCCCGATTTCCGCAGCTTTGAGGTCTTTAACGAGCAAGGTCAACCATTGGCCATGATGGGGGAACTCTCGCTCGCGGAGGTCGGCCGCAAATCCGGTCTCTGGCGGTCTACGAATCGTCAATTGGGTCTGGAAGCCGAGCCCATGTTCCAGGATGCTCCTGCAGAAGACAGTTTCTTTCTTACTCTCAGACATGAGGCATCAGAAACGGTAGTCTGGTTTTCGAGAGTAAGGTTTTCTCGCGAAGCCATCACCACGGCTCTCAAGCCTCATCGAAGAGACCGTAACGTGTGTCTGGTCTCTACAGCACCTCGCGAGGCCGCGGCGGAGAAATCGGCTTCCGGGCCACGTACAGGTTCCACAAGCGAATGAACCCGGCGATCATGGTACGTCCCACTGGCGAGCGCGCACGTTCCTGGCTGTGGCCCCCCTGGCCACACCTGGTTGGGCGGTGACTCTCAAGAGGACGGTTCCCATGCCTCTGGCATATGTGCTCGCGGTGGCTATCGGCAGCCTCTTGGTGCTGGTGTCAGCAATCTTTGGTTTGCGGCCCGCGAGGCCGGTCCAGACAATGCCCGAAGTCATAGAACCGTCTGCCGCTGAGGAACTGCCCGCGGTAGTCCACACTCACACCGAGGACGTTCCTTTGCCGGACGAGCCCTCGAATCTGCCGCCACTTGCCCAGGAGCCGATTGGTGAGGCGAACGAAGCAGCATTGGCCCCGCTTCTTGATCAACATGACCAAGACGCTGAGGAATTCGGCTCAGCAGTGGCATGGTCTTCCTGGCATGGCGATAAGGAGCCGGTATCTGCTCCGGAGCCTCCTGCCGCGAGCGAAGTTTTCTGTGAATCGCCCCATGCCCTTGAGGAGCCTTGCCAAGCCGAGGAGTTTGCCCGGGAAGCTGAGGCGGAGAGACTCACGTGGGAGCCTGAGGTCGAAGAATTGCCTGCGGCTTTTGATGCTGCCGTCTCGGACATTCCTGCACCAGTTTCAGAGGAATCCATGGGTCTCGTCGACAGCGAGGACGAGGAATTGATCATTGTGGGGGAACCGATTCTGCAAGACGCGATTCCCGAGACACTGGAAGTGTCGTGGACCGAACCGCTTTTCGAGGACGACTCAAAGGCAAAGGAACAGGAAAGCATCAAGATTGTCAGCCCGTGGTCTTGAGGCCTCCTGCATGCAGATTCGACGGCCCCGCGCCGCTCCTGGTGAAGGAGATCTCTCACAGTCAAGTTACGTGAACTTGCTCACCGCGGTGTGACATGGTCATTTTCGCTCACGTGCAGTATAATGATTCCCATTGATCTTCGATCCAGGGTTGCTACCCTTTCGCTTTCAAACGAGTAGGATTGTAGGGCGCGGATCTCCTGAGCGAAGTGATGAGACCGCCCTGCGTCTTCCGTGGCGAAAGAGATCCCCTGCCTGCAACGTGCTCCAAGTTGTACTGGCTAAAGCCATATGGTATGAGAGACCCGTGAGCCCGGACGCGCACCTTATGCAAAGCGAAACAGCATACAACGAAATTCTTTCCTTGCTTGACAGGCACGGCCTCTTGAAGGAACGGTTGCCTTTTACACCGGGGCTTTTGGAGGAAGCGGTCTTCTTTGCCTACAAGATGCGCCTCATCACGCAGGGCAAAGTCAAAACCTATCTGAGCCTGGACAGGGACGGCCTAAAGAAGAAAATCAACGAGTGGAACAGCGGCGACGAGGGAAATTGCACGTGCCGTATGGCTCGCAATCCGTTTGTGGAAGACGATTGATTTCACCGCCTTTCCCACGCTGCCGCTTCGTAACTTGCATTGCGGTCAAGAGGTGGCGAGCACGTCGGCCACAGCCAGGAACAAGTCAGACTCCCGTAGCACGCCGATGACGTTGCCTCCCTCGTAAACCGGGAGCACCGTGATTTTGTTCTTGAAGATGAGCTTGAGCGCGTCCATGAGGTCAGATTCCGCGTCGATAGTGCCTCTGATCCGGAGCATCACGTCACGGACCTTTATCTCCGCGTTCTTCAGGACCCGGGCTACAAAGCCGGATCTTGCCTCATCAAGCTCCGGGAGGTCTGCCTGTGCGAAGGCGATGGAAACCTCCATGGATTCGAGCCGTTCAGTGAGGCTGCCCACGACTTCGGGGATAAGCACCTTGAGAATGCATTTGAAGTCCAGAATCCCCACGAGCTTGCCCGCATGGTCGATCACGAGAATATTCCTGTGACCGGCTTCCGTGCACTTCCCATCTTCAACCTGGCAATACAGTTTTCTTAGCGCGGGCACTGCCTCTCTGAGAGTTTTGTCAGGGGAAGTGACCGCGTATTCACTCAACGGGACCAGAAGATCTTTCACTTTCTTGGTCAAGGGCATGGTTTCCTCCTGTCGCACGACACGTCAACCTCATCCTGTCGGTGGTGCATGATGCGTACACGAAAAGGTCAGGGACGTCATGTCCGGAATTGTGGTAACTACACGTGTGGCGTTCGTGCGGTAGTTGCACTTGCCAACGACCGGCTTTAATGCCCTCCGGAGCCAAGGAGGCCGCTGGCTGCCAGTCCTAGGATCAACGCCTCTGCGACAGAAAAGACGGCGTACAATTTGTCGTTCTGTTTCCAGAGGACCGGGACGATGGACAGGAAACACATGATAGTGACACCCGCCAGTATGGCGATAGGAATGAAGTTCAAGAAATCCCCGTACCCCACCATGTGGAGCCACACCCACCCGCTCTGGATTTTCGTGGCACTCAAATACGCATGCACATTCATGGACCAGTATTTGGGTACCTCGCTGAGCGGAAGATAGGGCTTCAAGATTCCCAGCACATAGATAATGTACGTGATGATGAGTAAGAGCAAACCGAAATACATGCCCTTTTCAAGGAGATTCGCATACACGATTTGCTCAGGTCCGGCTTTTAAAGATTTCGCAGGGCTATCAGCCATGATCTTCTCCTTAACTTTCTGTCCCCTCTGTCCACTCGGACTTCGAGTGCTCTAACCAATTCCCAGGCCCTTCATCAAGGCCTTCAACCCGGCAAACCCCAGTATGCCGATGACGATCCAGCGGACGAGACCGGGTTTTGCCACTTTCAGCAGTCGAACTCCGACGAAAGATCCCAGCATAATGCCGATGAGCGAAGGCACCACCATCAGGGGAATCACACATCCGTTGTTCATGTAAATCCATGCTGCTGAGGTGTCGGTGATAGACAGAAGGAATTTACTGGTAGCAACGCTGATCTTCAGGGGCGCGCCCATGAGCAAATTCAACACGGGAACGTTTGCCCAGCCAGCGCCCAAGCCGAACATGCCAGCCATGACGCCGATCACTATGAACAGAAGGAGACCTTGAAACGTCCTGTGGATTTTCCAGTCAATGACCTGGCCGGTGCTTGCTTCCTGATATACGCCGTAGATCCGCAATGCAGAGGAAATCTTATCCGCCTGGCCCACATCCGGCACTTCGGATTTCTTTGCGGTCAACATCAGCACGCAAATTCCCAGGATCGTGACGCCGAGAGCGATTTGAATCACATTGGTCGGCAAAGCCAGACCTATCATCGCGCCCACAATGGAGAACGCGGACGCAATCAGCGCGACCGGCATGGCTAGGCGCAGACTCGCCAGATTCATCTTAAGCAGGCCCGGTCCGGCCGCAAGAGCCCCCGATAGCGCGACCAAGAGACCGCACCCGCGTACAAAATCCAGATGAAAGGGGAAAAAACCGCTGATGATCGGCACAAACAGGACGCCACCGCCGACGCCGCCAAGGACCGCGGCTACTCCCATGACAAACGTCACGGCCAAGAGAATCAAAGGCCACACCCACCAGGGATAACCTCCCCCCGCCTGAGGCGCCGCGGATGTCGCCTCTGCAAGGGCGGGATGCGCCCAGTAAGACAACAATAAGAGGCACACGCACGCAAGCAGGCCCAGTTTACCCACCACCCTCATTGCTCGCTCCTGTCTTTCGTTATTGAACCACACATTCGCAAGTAACGTTGTGTGAGGTTTCTCGATTGTATGCCGATGCAGGCAACGCATCGACGTAATGGCCCTGGTGGAACATCACCGCATGCCGCACATTTGTGAATGTCATTGAAAGTGACCGCACCAATGTACCATTCCAAGGCCTTGGCTCCTACGACAACATGATCGCATGATGCCGCCTTCTGATCGATGTATTCCAAAGTGCAACCGAGAGGTGAGGATCACGACGCGGTTCGTTACAGCCCGCGCCTCACCAATGGCCGCATCTCCAGTCAGGACATCGCTCTTGTGCAAGACCGGCCTTTACATGACTTTCTTAGGTAACTTCGACTGAAACTCGGTGAATTGAGGGAAGCTGCGCTGTTTCTCACAGCCCACAGCCGTACGCCCCTTTCAGGGCCACGAAAGAGCACTTGCTCTCGTGCAAATGGCCACGGCTTCGCCCTCGTCTTCGAAACCGGCCCACAGCCATACGGGGACCAGTTCAGTGCCCTCGTTCGGCCAAGATCTTGTCGATTCTCGCTCGGCGAATACGCTCTTCCTGTTCCGCCTTACGTGCATAGGCCTTAAGAATCTTGGGAATAAGATCATCCGTTTCCGTCGGTTTCATCAGATAATCATAGGCTCCAAGCTTCAGGCCTTCGATCGCCGTATCAATGGTCCCGTGACCAGTGAGCATCATCACCTCGACCAACGGGTTCATCTCTCTGATGTCACGCAGAATATCAACGCCGTCCCTGCCGGGCATAAGCACGTCAAGGATTACCACGTCGGTTTCCTGTTCTTTCAGTTTTGCCAGACCTTCGTCTCCACTGAAAGCTTTGGTTACGCTGAAGCCTCGAAACTCCAACCGCTCGGCGAGCGCATCAACGAATTGTTCTTCATCGTCGATGAGGAGTACCTCTCACTTTCATGGCTTGTTCTCCCGCAACCTACTTCTGTTTCTTGCCCTCATCCATAATCTGCTGTGCGGTCTGAAACTCACCTTCTTCCGCAAAGGCCGCCGCGACCATAGCCTCTTCCATTTTCTTCTTGTACGCGTCTTTCAAGGTCCGAACGAGTTTCTCAATGTCCACGGGTTTTTGCAGGTACGCAAAGGCACCCAGGCGACGGGCTTCCGCTTCGTCCTTCTCCGACCCGTGTCCGGTCAACATGACCACCTGAACTTGCGGATATGCCTGGCGCACTCGCCTGAGCACTTCCATGCCGTCTATGCCCGGCATCTTGAGATCCAGGACCATCACGTCAGGAACTTGATCCTCAACGATTCGGAGAGCCTGTTCTCCGTCGAGCGCCACGTTCGAATCCAGGTCCCGCATCCTCATTCGCTCAGCAAGAGTATTGACGAAATCCTCCTCGTCGTCGACCATCAACACTTTGAATTCCTTCATTACGCTCCTCCAGCTATTGGTAGGGGCCATCGAACGGCAATAGACGTCTCGCCGCGTGCGGGCCTTCAGTCTCAGCTGAAAGCCCGCACGCGCGATACTCTGCTGTGTCCGTTCTCTGCTTTTTGTTCTGGAAACTTAAGATCCGTACCGGCCGTCAGTTCATGAGGCTGGCTCCCGAGAATACAGGTCGGCCGGAACCAATCTCCCGGAGATGGTGCAACCTCTTTCAGGCGACTTCAAAACCAGGGGTCTCGGAACCCCTCACAGGGAGACAACTCCAAGCCGCATTTTGACTCCGCTGATACCCAGAGTCTCGAGAAAGGACTCTTCCCCGAACGAAACACGACCGTACCGGACACGGACACCTTTGAGGCCCACAACCTCTGCAAAAGTCTGTTTCCTGGGGGTTGGATCAAGTATCTGTCTTGCCACGTCCTGGCAGTTCTCTTCGGCAAAGGCTGCGGCAGCGAAGCTCGTGCGAAACGTCTCGAGCACGTTCACGGTTTGGGCTGACTCCACGGGGGGCAGGCCCACCATTTGCAGGGCGGTGTTATGCTCGCCCGCCTCGGCAAAAGCTATTGCAGAGAACCATGTTCCAAATTTTTCCCCAATGGTGCTCATGGCTCGCTCCTCTGAAAACATGTGAAACATATTGAAACGAGATCTATTCCCAACGACCTTTATAGGCCCCCCCGATTATGAGACAGTTCGATACAAAAGGCAACACCATCTTCATAGATCCGGGACCTTATCCCTTCTCTCCGTGTTTTCAGGGACACTGTGTACCTACCGGAAAATAAGAGAAAGCCATGCCGGCGAAGGGCCCGGCTCCAGTGTTCCATTGAGTTCCGCGGCAAATCCTTGCACATCGGGCCAGTCAACGGAGGAAGCAGGGTCTAGCGGCTGCGGAACTGTTCCCTTGGAGTTCTCACCGTTGCCAGAAAAGACGACTGCGATCATGCCATTCCCGCGATCCGCAGGTTCAAGAGCCATAGTGCTTCCTGACGGGACGACCTTCAATAAGAGATCGATGACCCCCGTGAGCACCATCTGTATTTTGAGTGGATCGGTGGCTAGCATGATCTTCTGAGGTTGTGGCTTTGCCACAAGTACCACCGCTTTGAGCCGCGCGAACCGTTGACACAAGCAGACCACCTGATCCACTGCCGTATTCAGGTCCACGCTCGCGTGCACCTGGTCCGGACTATGAGCAAACGCGTTGAGCCTGGTGGACAGATCGACACCACGATCCACCTGTTGCTTGATGTTGTTCAACACACGCAGCAATTTTTCCTGGTGAGGCCCGGCAACGTCTTTATTCATGGAAAGAATGTCTTTAATGAGCCCGGCAGATTCTTTGATTATTGCCAGGACGTTCTTGAGTTCATGGGTGACGCCTGCGGTCATCCGGCCCATGAATGCGGTTTCTCTCACTTCCATCTTGTCACTCGCTTCCTGAGGAGGCCTGTTTGAGGGCCTCAGAGATTTTTCGGGTCAATTCCTCCAACTGCAACGGCTTCATGAGGTAATCAAAGGCGCCCAGACGGATTCCTTCAACCCCATCTTTGGCCGAGCCGATTCCTGTGAGCAGGATCACCGGCAAGTTGGGAAAGTCAGCCTTGATACGTTTGAGAACTTCTATGCCGCTCATACCCGGCATCATTACATCGAGCACCACGATGTCAGGTTGATCCGCGGCAACAGCACGGAGGGCTTGTTCACCGTTGAAGGCCGTGCGGGTCTTGACACCTCTCAACGCCAGTCGCTCCGCGAGAGTCGAGACAAAGTCTTCCTCGTCGTCTACCAGCAGCACCTTCCAAGCTTCCATGTCATCTCCCCGATTCTTCCCTGGGTTTCTTAGGCAGGTAGATCACGAATCGTGTGCCTTGCCCCACCTTACTGTGAACCTCGACGTCACCACCCAACTTTTTCACAATTCCGTAGGTGATAGACAGTCCTAGCCCGGTTCCTGAACCCTTCTTGGTGGTGAAAAAGGGTTCAAAGATGTGTTTGAGGG
The DNA here is from genome assembly GCA_963760985.1 of uncultured delta proteobacterium. Classification (GTDB taxonomy): domain Bacteria; phylum Desulfobacterota; class Desulfomonilia; order Desulfomonilales; family Desulfomonilaceae; genus JACRDG01. The sequence continues at coordinate 995,892 of CAVXFM010000015.1, forward strand.
TCTCTTCGGACATTCCATGTCCGTCATCCTGCACCGTGACTCCCACGGTGTCGATATCCCGTTCAAACGTGGCGATCGCCACCATTCCACCATCTTGCACGGCTGCAAAGGCATTATTCACAAGGTTGAGGAAGACCTGCTGAAGCTGTCCTCGATCGGAGGCAATGCGGGACAGGTCCTTAGCGAGGTGCAACCGGAGTTTGATATTGCGATGAAGCGCTTCCTTCTCGAGGAATCCCACTGTTTCGGTGATTACGTCGTTCACATCCAGCACCTGAATTTCCACGTCCATCCGTCGTGCGAATCCCAGGAGTCGATGTGTGATGGTGCGACACCGTTCGACCGACTGAATGATCGCTTGGACCAGGCCGAGAAATTTCTCCTTGTCCGGGAAATTGGGGTTGTACTCGATGAGATCTTTCATGAGACCGGCTTTTTCGTTGATGATTGCCATGGGGTTGTTCACCTCATGAGCCACGCCGGCCGCAAGCCTGCCGATGGATGAGAGCTTGTGGCTGTGTTGGACCTCGCGGTACGCCAGCTCTCGTTTCATGTCGCTATCCTGCATTCGTTTGACCAGGATCATCGTCAACCTGAACACCACCGCGACGATCACCAGGACACTTCCGAAAAACAGGAACACGAATTCGCTTTTCAGCGTGTACCACGCGCGGAGGACTTGGCCTTTCGGCCTGACGAGCATCGGTACAAAGTCCGCACGGGAGAAGTACGCATAGACCACCATAACGTCTCGACCCGACGGATCGGTCATTTCCACCACGTTGGGCTCATAGCTTACCGGAACCTTGCAGACCGGACATTCCTTCAGCACTCTGCCGTAGAATTTGGAGTTCGTCTGAAATACACCCTTCTGGTTGATCAGAAAGGCGTCGCTCTCAGGATCCAGTCCCATCGATGCGATCAGATCGTCGAATTTCCCCGTATCGATGGTGGCTCGTACAATCCATTCCCGTCCCGACTCGGTGACATGACGGACCGCAACCGCGATGTGAGGGAATTTGCGGTATCCCATGAACACGTCGCTGATGTACTCGTCAGAGACCTTGAGATGCTGAAACCATTCCTGCTGGGAATAGTCCTTTCCCTTGAGTTCGTACGGTCCCGCGTAGCTCACCTGCACGCCATGGGCATCGATGAGTCCGATGTCGATAAAGCCTTTGAATTCTTGCCTCAGCACGCGAAAAATGCGGTGCAGGTTCTTCTCGTCGGCAAGCTCGTCATAAGAATAGGCTGAAGCCACGAACCGTACGGTGGAAAGGCGATTTTGCAGGAACAGTTCAAATGAATGCTTCGTCTTGTTGACCAGCACGCGGAGGGGGTTCACGATTTCTCCCCTGAGCACCGAGCGGTACTGATAGTAATTGAGGAACGCCATCAGTACCAGCGGGACCAGGGTGGTAATCAGCATCAGCAGGACGAAATTCCGACGAAGGACCCGATAGCGCTCCGGACCAGTTCCCTCTTCGGGGATTTCCAGAAAGGTCCCCACCTTCGCTTTCAGGTTTTCCTTAAAGTCCATGGTCTTCTTGTACCCCATGTACGACGACGAAACAGGATCGGTTGGTTCCTCGGCAGAAAAAAAGAGGGCATGAGTCGTCTCTTTGCAGAGTACCCGAGCCCTTCTTCAGACTCCACAATTCTGAGAAGCCCGTTGCGTTGGCCTGACAAATCATCTGCGAAGTTCCCCGGTGCGATGGGGTACATGTAACATAATGCAACGTACATATCCATCACATTTCCGCGTTGCTCGCAGAAAGCTCGTTCAGACCCCAAAAGACCTGATATCGACCGTTTTCCCCGTTCCAGGAGTCTGTTACGTCACGCGAAGCTCTGAATACGTGGCACAAGAGTCGCTATGATTGCGGCTCGCCACAGGCTGTCCGGCGAGCGGATGTTTCATTTTGATTCGTGGTGGGTACGCGGGAGGCAGAGAAATCACGCGGGAGCTATCTTGTTCCCATGGCTATAGCAATTCCTATGAAAATGCATTTTCGGGGGAAGGCCCTTCTTGAAAGAAGGGCCTTCCCCCGAACCCCTATCCCCAAGAACTTCAAGCGCTTGCCAGCTCCCGCTGGTCGCTGGACACGGTGCCATTTTCATGGTTCGTTGTGACCCCCGAGGTCATGGGAGTTGCCAAAAGTTCTGACCGAATGGCTCGTGCGTTGACGAGGTGCCGGGAGGTCCCCTGAACGAAGATTCGACAGCCCCGTGTCGCGCGCAGTGAATGGGAACCTTTCGACACCCAGGAAGAAACACACGGAGAGAACTTTTGGCACGACTATTAAGAACACCGGCACGAGGTTGATTCTGCGCCAGAATACGTACGATTACTCCTCGGTCCGCGCGTGTGTCAGATCTCTTTTGGCGTTTGCTGAAGAATCTGCCGCTCCATGAGCGAGATGGCAGTGCGTAGGATGTCCGCGTCAAACGCGAACCTCGCGCCGGCAGCCTGAAACAAGGCAGGCAAAGGCACGGTTCCTCCCAGGGACAGTGCGCGGCGGTACGCGGCGATTGCGCCGGATTGATCGTGCAACGCATTGCCCCACACTTGTATCGCGCCGAGTTGCGCAAGACCGTACTCCACGTAGTAAAAGGGCACGGTGTGAATGTGGAGCTTGTTCAGCCATCCGGTCTTGAGTTCTTCTTCCAGACCGCTCCAGTCCACTTCAGGCATGAAACGACGCCAGAGAGCTGCCCACTGTGCGTCACAGGCTGAGGCTTCTCCTGATTCCGAGGGATTCTCGTACACCCAATGTTGAAATGCGTCTACTACTGCCATGTAAGACCAGAATAGAATACTTCGCTCCAGATGCTCCACGCGAGCTCGCGCCGCGTCGCGTTCCGCGTAATATCCTCCGTACTCCTGTCCCAAATAGGGAGCAGCGAGCAGCTCCATGGACATGGAAGCGACCTCGGCAAACTCCATGCCCACCTGGCGCTGCTGAGAATACGGCAACTCGGACCGTTCAAACGCGTGAAACGCGTGACCCGCCTCGTGAAGGATGGTTTGTACATCATCATGGATGCCTACCGCGTTCATGAAAATGAAAGGTCGTCGCGCGGCGGCAAATTCCGTGCAATAGCCTCCCGGCGCTTTGTTCTTCCGATTTTCCAGGTCCAGAAGATCCTCACGGACCATGAGCGCGAAATACGACCCCAAATCAGGATCCACGCGGTGGAAAATCGCGGAGGCTGCGGTTTGAAACTCCCGGATGTCCCGAAAGGGCTTCAGAGGCGCGCGTCCCAGCGGGTCCACGGAAAGGTCCCAGGGCCTGAGCGCGTCCAGGCCGAGCAGCTTCTTCCTTCGCTCGTAGATGCGCGAGGCAGCGGGGGTTACCACTTCTTCGATGGCCTGATGAAAGCGCTTGCAGTCCTCCGGCTGGTAATCGAAACGCTGCAATTGTTTCCATCGGAAAGAGCGGTACTCGCTGAATCCCGCATTGGTCGCCATTTTTGTCCGAAGGGCAAGGAACTGAAGCCACAGCGCCGATATGGCCTCCCGGTCCTGGAGTTGCCTTGCGGCTGCGATTCGCCACGCACTCTCCCGCTGTTGACGATCGATCGACTGATACACCGGCCGTAATTGCGAAAGAGTGATTTCTTTTCCTTCCCATTGCACGGTCTGCGCGCCGATGAGTTTGTCGTACTCCATGGAGAGCTTATGTTCCTCCACCATGATCGGCAGGTTTTCCTCACGAAACAATTCCGCTTCCACGCGCATTCTCAACAGGGGCATCTCAAAGCCAGGCAACGCGACATTTGCAGCCAGCACTTTTTCTTTCAGCGTGTGCTCGGCTTGTTCCAGTTTGGGGTAGACTTGGTCAAGGAACCGATGAAACCGCTTTTCGGCTTCCTGATCCGCGGTGTTGACCGTGGTTGCCACGTGCATACGACTGAAGATCTCCTCAACGAGATCCCCTATGCGCGTCCAATCCGACAGAAAACGCGGCACACTGTCGTCAGAGAGGCTCCTCTTTGCCAGATCGTCATAATAAGGCTCAATATCGGTCCAGGACCAATTCATCAGTCCGGTCGCGTCATGGGGTAGAGCATCGAACATCAAAAACTCCTTTTCTTTTTGCGCGGTCTTTGCAGGCTGGCAACCTTCCTCGTCATGTCCTCAAATCTTCAGATCGTCTGTGCGGTAAGGGTTCCCAACAAGGTGCGTGGGACATACTTTATGGAAGAGTTTTCTTCACGACGGTTCATCGCGATGAGCGTGTGGAGGTTTGTGGTAAAATGACCGGACCGTCGCCCAAGCGCATGATGGCTCTCAAATCGGCAATCATGGCCGAGGCGCTGTGTTCGGAACCACAGGACTCGCTCATCCGCGGGAGCAAGCATATCCCCCGGACCCGATCCAACGCAAGAGGTTGCTCGTGAAAAAAGGATTCTGTCATCACTGCGGCAAGGAACTGGAATACCAGGAAAAGGTTTTCAGGAATGACACGTGCCAGAGCTGTGGCTCCGACCTGTACTGTTGTCTGAATTGCGCCGACTATGACGAGTCATATGGGAACCAATGCAGAGAAACCGCAGGCCGAGCGCGTCACCGTGAAGGATCGACGAAATTTCTGTGATTATTTCAAATTTAAAGAAGGACAATCCGCGTCCCGGCCAGCTGATAAGGCCGCGGAGGCGCGCAAGAAGCTTGAAGCCTTGTTCAAGAAATAGCCTTGCGGGCCGCTTCCGAGTTCTCCGGTCTGGCAGGGCGGTTATGGACCTCGGCCGTTCGTCTCACGAACCAAGGGTGTGTGCGCAACGATCGTATGACCACATCTTTGCTGAAGAATGATGAATCGTTGCCAAAGGATTTTGAATTAATCAGTCTTGATAAGCACATATTTTTCTGATAGGCAAGAGATGGAGCGCGTGTGGCACGGCTGAGGATCTGCCGGGTGAGGGGCAGTCAAGCCCGCAAGGACAAGTCTATCTCTCCAAACGTTTGGAGAATCTCCGTCTTGAACTGCCTTCCTTGAATAGTGGTCTCGAAGGAAAAGCCCGTCAGTCGTGACGTGTCAGTCCGTCGCCGTGTGTAGAGATGCCTCCCAGCAGACCGCATTACCTAGAGGACGAATCATTGCCGTCACTACCGACAGTATTAATCGTGGAAGACGAAATAGTCCTTGCCATGGAATTGGAGGAAAGGCTTACGGAAATGGGCTATCGCGTTGTCGCGCGAGTGACCTCCGGGGAAGATGCCTTGGAAAGTGCGGAACGACTCAGACCTGACTTGATCCTTATGGACATCAGGCTCGATGACGACGTGGACGGAATAGACGCGGCAAGACTCATTCGAAAGAAACAGCACGTCCCTATCGTATACCTCACCGCGTATGCGGACAGTAAGACGCTCCAAAGGGCCAAGCTCACCGAACCGTTCGGGTATCTGGTCAAACCCTACTCGGAACGGGAACTGCACATCACGATCGACATCGCCCTGCATAAGGCCGAGATGGAGAGGCGGCTCAGAGAAAGTGAAGAACGCTTCAGAGCACTCTTCGATACTGCGGAAGATCTGGTGTTCGTCAAAGATCGTTCGCTCCGGTACACCCATGTCAACCCCGCGATGCTCAAGTTGATCGGGGTTCCTCTTTCAGAGGTGATCGGCAAGACCGACCAAGAGTTGTTCGGGCCGGGAGACGCTGAACACTCCCGAGAGGTGGAACAGCGGGTGCTCTTGGGGCAAACCGTAGAGCTGGAACACACCCTGTCGCTCAAGAAATACCCGATTACGTACAACTATATCCGGGTTCCGCTGCGCGATGCTACGGGACACATCACCGGCCTATGCGGAATAGGTCGCGACATCACAGACCGCAAGGCCAGAGAAACAGAGACCGTGTCCCCCGCGGACCCCGAGGCAACCCTGCAAGAGCAGAATGTCTCGCCTGCAATGAAAACCACGTTGCATCACGTGCGGCTCGCGGCCAAGGTGGACAGCATATGCCTGTTCCTGGGCGAAAGTGGAAGTGGCAAGGACTGGCTGGCGCGATACCTTCATGACCACTCACCTCGCGCGTCAGGCCCGTTTTTTTGCATCAATTGTGCCGCTCTCGCGCCGGAACTTGCGGAATCCGAGCTTTTCGGACACGAAAGGGGTGCGTTCACCGGGGCTGCCAATAGGAAACGTGGCCTGCTGGAACTGGCCGAAGGAGGCACCCTCCTGCTCAACGAAATCGGCGAACTCTCGCCAAAGTTGCAGTCCAAGCTCCTCACTTTCCTGGATACCAAATCATTCACCCGAGTGGGTGCGGAAAAGAACATCTTTGTCAACGCCCGCCTCGTGGCAGCCACGAATCGTAACATCGAACGAGAGGTCGAGGCCGGCACGTTTCGCAGAGACCTCTTCTACCGAATAAGTGTCCTCACCGTACGAGTCCCTCCCTTGCGAGAAAGAAGAGAAGATCTGCCTCTTCTCGTGCGGAATCTCATGGAGTCACTCGCGAAGCTGATTGGCCTCAAGGCGCTTCCTCTCATCGATGCGGAGGCCATGGCACTGCTCGCAGGATACGATTGGCCCGGAAATGTGCGGGAATTGCGCAACGTCTTGGAGCGCGCCATCATCCACAGTAATGGACAACATATTACCCCCGCTCAAATCATGCTGGACTCGAAGTCCGGTGCGATTGCCTCTGATGCAATCATCTCGCTGCCCGTCAACCTCACCTGGGGCAGTTCGCTCAACGACGCGTTGAGCGAGGCAAAACGCTCTCTCATCATTGAAGGGCTTCGCCGATGCGGAGGGAGCGTGACCGAGGCAGCCCGCGCGTTGGGAGTGTCCCGTGACGCGCTCAACTACATGATGAAGTCGCTTCATATCCGCCGTTAGGACCAGGGGTACTACCCTTGCGCGATGGTGTGTCATTTTCACACAACGCATGTGGAAAAACACCACGCTGCAACATTACGTTTTTGCTCACTTATTTCCATCAAGCCTCGCCATACGAGCGCGTTACACTCATGCGAGACCCGAAGTACTGGCGAGAAACGACGAGGCTTCATGGAGGTCCATATTGCAAAAAGGCGCTCGAAAGGCTACTATTGATAAAGCAACGTCTTTCATCTTCGCAATGGCACAGACTTTGCATGATGTTACTGCACTGACCGCTTGCTCTGAAAGGCAAGCTGCTCGTCCTGGCTTGAGCGAATCTCGCGGCCCGGTTTCTTGGGAACCGTCGAGGATATTCAGGGGTTGTAGTCGAAGACGACCACGACCACCGGTCAGGACAGGGGAACTCAGATGAGTTACAGAAGGCGCATTTCGCACGCTTTGCGACGTCTTTGCCTTCGTAGGGAGAACACCGATGCATGACAATTTTTACGCAAAAGGCGACAATAGTACGAAGACGGGTCCTGAAAGGACTCCCTACACCAGAGACCATGTGTCGACGGATGAAGGGTACGGTTACAATTACAGCCCGTATGAGGACTATCACAAGGACGACGACTCGTTCTCTCTGATCAGTTTGTGGCAGGCCTTGGTGTACAGAAAATGGATCGTGCTCGGCGTGTTTCTGGCGGTCTTCGCGATAGGGGTTTTTCAGGCTCGAAAAGTAACTCCGGTCTATGTTTCCCATGCGGCGATTGAGGTGCAGAAGAGTATGCCATCCTCGGCAAATCTAAATGATATTTTTGCCTTTTTCGGCCAGTTTGATGTGTATTTCCAGACTCAGATGCTGGCACTGAAGGATCGGAGGACTGCAGAAGCATACTTGGTCCGTACAGGGCAACTGCCTCCCAAGACTTCGGTTCAAACCGGCGGGGAGCGAACGGACGGCGCAAAAGGAGTGGATGCGAACCGCCAGACCGACTCCAATCACGCGACGCTTGACGAGAAACGGATGAAGGCGTCTCTTATCAATTCGTTACTGGGAAGGCTGACCGCGTCGAAGGTTTCAGGAACCCAGCTCATAGAAGTCAGCTTGACCTCCAATTCGCCGGAAGCGGCTCAGGACACGCTCCGGGGATACCTGGAAACCTTCATTGAACTGGACCGGGAAAAGAGAGGCCGGCTAGTTCAAGGAATGAAGTCCGTCTTGCGCGCGGAAATGGACGAGGCAGAGAAACAGCTCAAGAAGTCTGAACAGGAGTTGCAAACCTTCACCGCAGAACATGGGTTAGTCGCAGCCTCCTTGGGTCATGATCAGGTTTCGTCGTTCCTTGATCGGGCGACCCGGAATTTCATGCAGCAACGAGATAAGCGTTTGCAGTTGGAAGCTCTGGACCGAGTCAAGGAAACGTATCTGCCGGGCCAGACCCAGGAGCGGTACCTTCAGGACCTGAGGAGCCAGTTGGCTCAGCTCAAGTCCGATTATGCCTCCAAGGAGACTCTCTATTCCCCGGACTATTTCAAGTTGGTATTGATGAGGAGCCGAATCCATGCCCTGGAAGGCACCATCGCTGACCTTGAAAAGAGCACGCTGTCGTCCATGCTGGATGCAGCGAAGCAATCGGAAGTTCTCGCGGGTGAATCGTACGAAAAGACCAAGCAAGAGGCGCTGAAACGAAGCCCTATTGCGGCCCAGTACCAAATCCTCAGGAAAGTGATGGAAGCCAACGGGCAGATGTACGTCTCGCTCCTCCAAAGATATAAAAACGCTGCCTTAGATCAGGGCATGTTGGGGCACAACGTGAGCATGTTCACCCCTCCCGGCCTGCCCCTGGCTCCGATCCAGGCCAACAAGATGCGGCTTATGGGAATTGCGGCCCTTCTTGGTTTACTGGCCGGCATCGCGGTGGCAATTGCCTTGGAAAAACTTGACGGACGAGTGAGGACTACTGACGAACTGGAGCGAGCCTTGCGCGTGCCGATCCTCGGCGTGGTGCCCAAGACCGAATTGGCAAGGCGACGAAATAGGTACGATTCGCCGGAGTCGATGATTGAGTTTGTGCCTTTCCTCGTACCCTTGTCTCAATTGGCCGATGCCCTGAGAGTGGTCGAGAATGCAACCGAGTCTTTACTCCCGACGGATTCGTCGGCCATGATTTGTGTTTCCAGCGCTCTCCCCCTTGAAGGCAAGACCTTCATTTCCGTGTCCATGGGCACGGTGGTTGCTTGCGAAAACAAGAGAGTGCTCGTTATAGACGGCGACCTGCGTAGACCACGCGTGCAGAAATTGTTTGAGAATCGCACTGATGGCCCAGGACTTAGCGACCTGCTCACCGGGAGCTGCGAGGATCTCCGTGAGACCATTCGCCGTTCCCACGTTCCCGGCTTGTATTACATGTCAGCAGGTACTATCCCCGACAATCCGGTAGCACTCCTCAAGAACCCGAAAATTTTGGATATCCTTGGGGAATGTAAGAAGGACTTCGACATGGTTATTTTGGACGCGCCGCCATTCATGGGCATGGCAGACGCATCGATCCTGGCTCGATATGCCGACGGCCTCATTCTTGTCACCCGCCAGGGACATACTCCGGTGGATGTGCTGAAAAGAGCGCAGGAATCTATACAGGTGGGCAGGGTCAGGTTACTTGGTATCGTCCTGAACATGGTTTACAGGGATTCAGGCGAATACGACTACTACCATTCCAAATACAATTACCGATACAATCGGCAGAAGATCGCGTAAGCATCCGAGAGATTCGCAAGCAACCACTTCCTCTTTATTCTCATGCTCAAACCCTGGAGATTGAAGCCATCGGCTCACTCCAGGGTAAATTCCTTCGATGAACCTCGCTGCTGAATACTTTTGTCCTCAGGTCACCCTTGCCTTGTGCCATCACCTGTAAATCTGATACTGATTCACTTCTGAATTCACGGCTTGGTGCAGGCCGCAGACTGGCGATCTCATTCGCTCCAGGCGGCGCAAGGACTTCTCATCGCTTCGCTTAGGAGATCCCCAGCCCTACGGTCCTGCTCGTGCGAAAATGCATTTTCATAGAGTACGCGAATCGGTATGACCGCTCCGCGAACCATGAACATCCTATTGAAAGAAGACTTCGGGGTAGGGAAAGTGCTATGATTTTTCTCCCTTGCGCGGCCCCCACAGGGAATCGGCAAGGTGATCCTTTGTTTTCTTTGTGTCTTTATGGCTGGTTCCTTGGAGAAAGAGGCGATCTCGGCGAAGGGGTTCACCCCGCGTGGTCTGACGACGCGTCTTGCCAAACAGGACAAAGGAGTGTGGGACATGAGGGACATGTCCTTTGACCCGCGCCTGGCCAATTGGTCTGTGCTGGAAGAAAAGAAATTTCTCGCGGACCGGCTGCTGAAGGCATGGTCGTGGAAGTCACGGTTGGGGCCGTCCTTCCCGCTGATCGGCTGCCTCATGGGGGGTACCGGAACCGGCAAAAGCACGGTATTCAATTCACTTGCGGGCAGAATTATCAGCGAAGTGAGTAAACGCCGACCATCCACCCTCACACCGAAAATACTCGCGCATGAGATCGCGGTCGAAGGACTCATGGCTTGTCCGTTTCTCACGTCGCACCCTGGGCAGGAAAGCCCTCCTCACCAATGGCACAAAGTCATTGAAACACACCATGACCTTGACATTTCTGCTCTGATCCTCGTGGATACCCCTGACTTTGACAGTGCGGAACTTGCCCACCATGTGATCGCGGACAATTTTTTCCTTATCAGCGATCTCGTCATATTGGTTACCTCCCAGGAGAAATACGCGGACCTCACCGGTCATGAGGTTAGCCAGAAGGCCCTGGACTGGGGAAAGACCACCATATTTGTCATGAACAAGGTCGCGTCCGACACCGCGTACGACGATTTTCGCAAAGGGCTCCACGCGCGCGGATTCCGCGTGGATCCGATCCGCATCGAGCGGCTGGATTCATCGCCATCCCTGATTCCGGGACTCCGAAATCGGGACGAGTTTGCTCGGTTGTTCGCAGCGGAAGATGAAGAGAAGAACTGCGCACACGTACGTGCCCATGAAATGGACAGGCTGCGTGAGAAGACGGAAAATGAGCTGGACGCTTTCCTGAGCGCCATCGGCAAGGAACAACAAAGAATCGCACACGTCAACAGCCGGATCGCAGCCATATTGCAGGAGGTGGTCCAGGGAATGGGAGAGCGCCTGGATGCGGTGGTTTCGCGACAAACGGAAAGTCACATCCGGGAGCGCCTCCAGGGTTTGCTCAGGAAATACGATATCCTTTTTGTGCCCAGAATGATGGTGCGCAATGCGCTCAAGAAAGTGTTCTTCACCATGGCTGAATGGCTGGGCGGCCCGACTGCGGACTCTCCTCGTTTGGCCGATGAAAGGGCCATCCGTGCGGAGGACTTGCGAGAAACCCGTGCAGCGGCACGACTGGAACCGCTTGAAGCAGCAATCGCAAAACTCAACCTCAAAATTGCAGAGTTGCTGTGTGCCGACTCGCTCTTCGACGATTTGTGCAGAGTCGTGCAGGCTGATGTGCCTCGATGGGATCGTGACAAGATTCGGGCCCTGTATGACGAGGCTTTCCCGGGAGTGGAGCAGCTCCTGGAAAGGGAGTTCCAGCAGCTTCGTGAAGGACTTTCAGGAACCGATGAACTGAAACTGTACGGATCATACACGCTGTGGGCCTTGTTGCTGATCACCGTTGAAATTACCGTCCTCGGAGGTTCCGCTTTGCTGGACGCTCTCCTAGGTACTGTGATAATGCCCTTCATACCAAAATTGGTCCTCAACGCGAAAGTCGTGGACCTGCTGCGGGACATCGGTCTGCGAGTCGAGAGGGAACATCGCGAGACGTTGAGGGACATACTTCAAAGGCAGGCGGAACTGTACACTCAGGGGCTTTCCCACATGTTGCCGGGGCAGGAGCAGATTCAGGGGCTTCGGGAGACCCGGGAAAGGCTCACACGCCTCTCTTAGCCACGTTGACTTGTTCCATGGGAGACTTATTAATAGAACCAGGGCGGCAAAAACGTGTGTGTGTCCCAGGCCATTTAGGTTACCTGGGGCAGTCCTGCCGCGTTGCGGGTCGATTGCCGACGCAATCGTTCGCCCGGCAAGTCGTGTGTGGGGAACCCTGTGCTTTTGGCCGAAAACTTTGAGTTGATCAGCGACGCTGTCGCATGCAATACGACCGAGACGTGTCCGCGATGTGTGGACTGTATCACGGACGTCAGCCGAGTAAAGGAGATTTCGATGAATGTACCCCTCAAATTGACCACTGCGCCCGTGTGGGTTGCCCTGACCGCGTTACTGTGTATGATACCGATCAAGTCCAACGCGATGGAGGATAATTTGAAGCGTTTCACCCTTTCAAACGGTTTGGAAGTCATTGTGAAAGAGGACCATGCTCGTAAGGTCGCTACTCTTCAGCTTTGGGTAATGGTCGGCAGCGCGGACGAAACCCGTGCCGAGGGCGGGATCAGTCACCTCATCGAACACATGGCCTTCAAGGGAACCAAGCGAAGAGGTGTGGGACAGATCGCGGCCGAGGTGGAAGCACTCGGCGGTGACACGAACGCGTACACCAGTTTGGATGAAACGGTCTTTTATGTAACCGTCCCATCTGAAGCCGCAGTTGCCGGCCTGGACATTATTACCGATGCGGTGCTCCGCCCGTCGATCGACCCCAAGGAACTGGATAAAGAAAAACAGGTCGTTCTCGAAGAAATCCTCGAAGGAGACGAGCGGCCCGAGCGGAAGGCGTCCAAGCTGATCTTGAAGACAGCCTACGCGAAAAGCCCTTATCAATACCCCATCATCGGATACAAAGAGATTGTCGAAAAATTCACTCGGGACGATATCCTCGCTTTTCGCAAAAAATGGTACGTTCCCGAGAACATGTTTCTCCTGATAGTCGGAGACGTGAATGCGGACCAGTTGCGCGGTGAAATCGAACGCATGACTGCGGATCTCAAGCCCACCGGCTTTTTCAGGCCGGCCCGTGCAGTGGAGCCGAAACAGACGAAGATCCGCACCGCGCTGGAACGCGACAAGAACTCGAGAGAGACCAGACTCCATATCGCCTTTCACATCCCGCCGGTCAAAAACAACGACGTGAACGCCCTTGACCTGACCGGGGACATTCTGGGAGCAAGAGACAGTTCTCGGTTGATTCGGGTCCTCAAGCAAGAGAAAAAGCTGGTGCATTCCATCAGCGCGTATGCGTTTACGCCCAAGGACGCGGGTATTTTCATGATTGGCGCCACCCTGGACGCCAAGAACCTCGAAAAGGCGACCAACGCCATTGTGGAGGAACTCGCCCTTCTGGCCAAGGAACCCCCATCAGCAGAGGAACTGGAGAGAGCCAAGATCCATATTGAATCTCAGCACGTGTACTCGGGAGAGACCGTCGGAGGCAAAGCTCGTAATATCGGCAACTTCCGAGCAGACGTCGATGATCCCCAATACGAAGAGAAATACCTCAAGCTCAATGCGACGGTAACCGCTCCGGAAATCTCCAAGGCTGCTGCCGAGTACCTCCGAGGTGACAATGCTACCGTTACCGTGCTTGTGCCCGAGAAGGACGCGGAGGGGGTTCATGTCGAAAAGCTCGGGAAAATCGTGGAGTCTCTTGGCAAGAGCACCTCAACGGCAGCGGCACAAACGGCCGTTCCAGGAGCGGTGAAAACCAAGACCTTGTCTAATGGAACTCGCGTGGTGCTCGCGTACGACAATTCCAATCCTGTGGTGGCCGTACGTATCGCACTCATGGGAGGGAAGCGCTTCGAGACCAAAGAGCAAGAAGGAATCATGAACTTCATTGCTCAGATGCTTACCAAAGGTACGGGAAAACTCAGCGAGGTGGAGATTGCACGTAAAGTCGAAGACATGGGTGGCCGTCTCTATGGATTTTCCGGTTATGACTCCTTCGGCCTGGGTGCAAACTTCTTCAATCGCCGCCTCGACGACGGCCTCGGTCTGCTAGCGGAACTCTTCAAGGATTCCACTTTCCCCCAAGACAAACTGGAGCGAGAGCGGGAACTCATTCTCAACCGCATCAAAACCGAGCCTGATCGGCCTGTCGCGTATACGATCAATGTGCTCAATGCCGCGCTTTTCGAGGCGCATCCGTATGGTTTTGTCAAAGAAGGCACATTGGCTACGGTAGCCGGCTTTACCCGAGCCGATTTGCAGCACACGTACGAACGTTTTGCCGTGCCGGCCAATACGGTGATTACTGCGGTCGGCGACATGGACCTCCAGAAGACCATGAACCTCTTGGAGGAGCTGTTCGGCAAGATCCCCTCGAAGACACTGGACGTGCCTCAGGTTCCGGCAGAAGATCTCTTGACTCAGGTTCGTGACAAGATTGTCCGTATACCTAGAGCCAAAGCGCACCTGGCCATGGGGTTCCGCGGCACTTCGTTCGCAGATCCTGATCGGTATGCTCTGGATGTGCTCAACAATATTCTTGCAGGAATGGGCGGCCGACTGTTCCATAATCTGCGGGACAAGCAATCTCTTGCTTATTCGGTGACCTCCTTTGATCGACCGGGGTACGATCCAGGGGCTTTTGTCTTTTACATGGCTTGCGATGCATCAAAGGTGAACCGCGCCCAGGAAGGCTTGCTCAAGGAGATCGCGAGTGTCCGGGACAAGGCTCCTGACCAGGCGGAAGTGACGCGCTCCATTACCAACCTGGTCGGCACTCATCTGATCGCGTTGCAGGCTTCCTGGTCACGGGCCGAGAATATGGCGTTGAACACACTCTATGGTCTCGGATATAATTATGATCAGGAGTACCTTAAGAAGATCAAAGAAGTAAAACCTGATGATGTCAAGAGAGTCGCACGCAAGTACCTCGATCCCAAACGGTACGCGCTTGTCAAGATTCTCCCCGAAGCAGAGGCCAAAGAAGCCCATGTGAGCACGGCAAAATAACATCACCGAGCTGAGGGGCTCTTGCGCAGAGAGATCGGACGGAGTTGTGTCGCTCGAAGCGCAGGAGCCCCGCAATGCTGCTCCGCACAAAGTTCTTTACAAAGTTCTTTACAAAGCACGCGGGTACGAAAGGCACCAGGGACTGAACAAAACGATTCTTCCACCAACTTATTCGATTGCCGAACCCGCTGATTTGCGATTCGGGGAGCGTGACAGGCAAGAGCAGCTCCCCGAACCGTTGCCGCATAACTACTCCTTTCTGCACAAGAAGACGTGCGCACACGTGCTCCTGGGCAAGACAATTACTGGGGGTGAATGGTATTGAGCGCTGTTTCCGGGTCTGTTCGCAACCTGAAGCCGTCACAGAGGGCCCGAATCGAGAGATTAGCCCTCAAGAAACTGCCTGCCAATCGCGTGGTTACTCAGGAAATCTCCCGCCAGCTTACGGAACTCTCAAGGGAGATCGGGCGACAAATCGGCCTGCTCATCGATCGAAAGGGGATCATACGCAAAGTCCTCGTAGGAGACGCACGTTCCGTACTGATCCCCCGATTGGACGACTGGAGAATCGGCGCAGGCCGTCTCAGGGGATTGCGACTCGTGCATACGCATCTCAAGCACGAACCCCTGAGCCAGGAGGATTTGACTGACCTCGCACTGTTGCGGCTGGACCTGATTGCCGCAGTGGGCATGGATTCTGAGGGACTTCCTACGGTCGTTCACTTTGCGCATCTCCTCCCCAATAATCCAAAGGGCGAGGTCTGGCAATTACTGGAACCCACTCCACCTTCACTCCTGGACCTGGATTTCACCTCTTTCATTCAATCCCTGGAGGACGAGATACGTCGTTCAGTCAATGCTCTTGCCGTGGCGAACGGCCGCGAGCGTTCGTACCTTGTCGGTCGCACCACGGGCAGATCGTGGGAGATCGAGGATTCTCTCAAGGAACTCATGGAACTGGCTGAGTCCTGCGGCGTCGAGGTGGTGGGAACTGCGGTGCAGCGCCGTAACACGGTTGATCCGCGCTTTGTGGTGGGCAAGGGTAAGTTGAAAGAGATCGTCATCGACGCGCTGCAAAAAGGCGCGGGTTTGCTGGTCTTCGATCTTGAGTTGAGCCCTGCCCAGGTCAAGGCCATTGCGGACTTCACCGAACTGAAGGTGATCGATCGGTCCCAGTTGATACTTGATATATTCGCTCAACGGGCAAAATCCAGCGAGGGAAAGATTCAGGTGGAATTGGCCCAGTTGAAATACGCGCTCCCCAGGCTTGCGGAAAAAGACGACGCGTTGTCACGTTTGACCGGAGGCATCGGTGGCCGCGGACCCGGCGAGACACGACTGGAAGTGGATCGTCGGCGCATCCACAGTAGGATAGGCTTCCTGGAAAAACAGATCAGGCAGCTCTCGCGACAGAGGGCGCTCCGGCGGCAATTGCGCAACCGGAGACACATTCCGGTGATTTCCATCGTCGGATACACGAACGCGGGCAAATCGACCTTGTTGAACCGTCTCACTAAATCGGACATATTGACGGAAAACAAACTTTTTGCCACCCTGGATCCATCGAGTCGGAGGCTCCGTTTTCCGCGGGACATTGAGGTGATCATTACGGACACGGTGGGATTTCTTCAGGACCTTCCTGAAACGTTGGTCGCAGCTTTTGCCGCGACCCTGGATGAACTAGGTGACGCGGATCTGCTGCTCCACGTGATCGACTGCGCGAATCCGTCTTTTGAAACGCAGATGGAGTCTGTGGAAAAGCTTTTGGAAAAACTCAACCTGACCGGTATCCCTATGATCAGGGTCTTCAACAAGAAGGATCTCATGCCTGCCGACACTGTGGCGAATCTCTGTGCCGCGCATCAGGGCATTGCCGTGTCCGCGATCGATTCGAAGACGTTTCCTCCACTCATTAAGAGGATGGAAGACGAGATACTCCTGACCCTTGCCGACGAGTCCGATCCCCCCGAAGACCAGGATGTTATGCCTGTACGGAGCCTTTTGACATGAAAATAGCGAACAAGGAAGAAGCGCGGCACGTAATCGTGGCCGTCGTTCTCCTGGGCGTGATACTCCTCGCGTGCGCGGTGCTGTGGTTCACGGGTCGTCTCGGCGAAATCGTTGCCTGGATGCTGGACGTATTCAAAGGCAGAGACGAACTACGCACCTACGTGGAAAGTTGGGGAGCGTGGGCTCCTGTGGCCTTTATTGCAATTCAGGCCCTCCAAGTGGTGGTCGCTCCCATTCCCGGCGAGCTCACAGGGGCTGTGGGTGGCTTCATTTTCGGCGCAGGGTTGAATGTGCTGTATTCGACTGTAGGGCTCACCATCGGTTCTGTCATGGGTTTTGCCGGCGCAAGGATCATAGGCTTGCCTCTGGTAAAGCTTGTCGTGCCTGAGCATTTCATGGAAAAATTCCACTTCCTCACCGAACGTCGCGGTACCTTGCTCACGCTCGCGCTGTTTGCGTTTCCCGGTTTTCCCAAGGACATCCTGTGCTACGTGTTGGGACTGAGTCCCATGAGCTTTTTCAAGTTCGTCGTGGTGTGCAGCCTGGGCCGCATTCCCGGAACCGTATTGCTGAGCTTCAGCGGATCGGCAGTCTATGACAAGAATTGGACCCTCCTGATCGTGTTGGCCGTGGTCTGCCTCGTAACCATGGGAGTCGTTTTCCTCATGCGGGACAAGATGGATCGCTGGATCGCGCAACGGCACCATCGAGCGGGCTTATCAGACCCCGCGGCCACACCGGCCCCACCGAAAGTCACTACTCCGGGAAGCTGAGCTTCCCCGGACGCACGTGACCGCGAGACCCCGTGATGGGCTCTGAACACTTCCTCCTGATCGTGTACCATTCACAGTCCGGCGCAACGGAACAGCTTGCATCCGCGGTTGAGCAAGGAGCGGTCAAGGTCCGGTCGGTGCAGGTGGTGCGACGACGCGCGGCATCGGTCACCGCAGAGCAGATGCGGGAATGCCGGGTGCTGGTGGTGTGCAGCCCCGAGTATTTCGGGTACATGGCAGGAGCGATCAAGGATCTTTTTGATAGGACCTACGAGGCAGTCCGCGAGCATACCACGGGAAAGGCGTACACCGCGGTGATCTGTGCGGGAAATGACGGCTCAGGAGCGCTCACGAGCATTGAGCGAATCATCACGGGCTATCGGATGAAGAAAGTTCAGGAGCCTGTTGTGCACCGGGGACCCGTCACTTCCCAGACCCTGGACCGGTGTCGAGAGCTTGGGGAAACATTGGCCGCGGGGATCGAGTTGGGTATCTATTGAGACTGGCAGTTCCTGTGGGAAGAGAGGTGACATTTGGCAGAGATACCGCGTGCATGCGCGCCGCGTGATAGCACGACACCCGATCCTCAGCCTCAAATCTGCCACATTGTCTTTGACCTGGGCAACGTGTTGGTGCAGCTTGACCGGGATACGCCCTATCGCCGATTGGTGCCTCACTTGCCGGTTGATCGGGCTGTCCTCGCGCGACGTGACCGCGAAGGCTTGGACTCGTTGATTAAGGAACCCACAGAGGCGCTTGAGACCGGGCGCATCGACTTTGCAGAATTCCATGAACGGGTGTCCGCCATATTAGGAATCTCCCTTACCTTGGATGAGTTGCACTTCATCTGGTGCGACATGTTCCGTATGGATCCGGAGATGGTCATGTTGGGGAGACGGTTGGCCGCCACGTACGACACGGTGCTCGCGTCCAACACGAGTCGCGCACATTATGACTGGATTATACGAAAATTTCCGCAGGTGGCGTTTTTCAGGGCAGCGGCCCTCTCGTACGAGTTGGGAAAGATGAAACCGGACCGCCAATACTACGAGAAGATGATCGACTGCCTCCATATCGATCCTGGCCGGTCAGTCTTCATTGATGATCTTGCCGAGAATATTGCCGCCGCGCAGCAATGCGGATTCCACGGTATCGTGTTCCGCGGTCGCGATCAGCTCTTACCGCAACTGACGAGTCTCGGCGTGCGAATCCCTGGCGAATGAGGAGTAAAGAAAGTGAAAGAAGAGCCTCTTATGATCGATGGATTTCGATTCAGCGCGGTTGCGGCCGGCATTAAACATCCGCACGCGACACGTATGGACTTGGGCCTCATCCTGGCAGACCGGCCCGCGATTGCCGCGGGCGTGTTCACGACAAACCAAGTAAAGGCCGCTCCTGTGCTGATATGTATGGACAGGATCGCGAGCGGGCTGTGTCAGGCCATTCTGATAAACTCCGGCAACGCGAACGCATGCACCGGTGAACAGGGAAAGCTCGTCGCGGTGGATCTCGTTGACGACCTTGCAGGCAAGCTCGCAATAGACCCAGCGCTCATGCTTCCCATGTCCACCGGGGTCATCGGCAATCCCATGCCCGAGGACAGAATACGAGCCCGGTTTCCCGATCTGAAGGACGGGTTGAGCCGTGACAAGCTCATGGACGTGGCTAGAGCCATCATGACTACCGACACCAAGCCCAAGACGGTGTTCTTGACGGGGAAACACTCCCGCGGCACTTTCCACATGCTGGGCATTGCCAAGGGTTCCGGAATGATCGCTCCGAATGTGGCTACCATGCTGGCTGTGGTCCTTACGGACGTGAAGGTCGAACGGTCTTTTTTGCAAGAGTGCCTTGTCTTTGCCTCTGAGAATAGCTTCAACCACATCACCATAGACGGTGATATGAGCACGAACGACTCCGTGGTCGTCATGGCCGGCGGACATGCTGATGCGATGCAGCTCCCCGACCTTCCGGACGACAGGCATATCTTTTCTTCGTTGTTGGACCAGGCTTGTGCGAGCCTCGCGCGGCAAATGGTTCTTGACGGAGAAGGCGCGACCAAACTGGTTGAGGTGCAGGTTTGCGGGGCTCCTGATACAGATGCCGCGAACCGAGCAGCCCGGACTATTGCCGAGTCTCCTTTGGTGAAAACCGCATTTCACGGGGGCGATCCCAACTGGGGGCGAATCATGGCAGCCGCGGGGCGCGCGGGTGTGGCTTTCAATCCCGAAGCCGTAGACCTGTTCATCGGAGATGTTCCCGTCTTGCGCAACGGGACGCTTGCCTCGGACTCGTGGGAATCTGCCGCGGCCGACGTGATGAGAGGAAGGGAGTTTTCCCTACGTGTGGACCTAAAGGCAGGCGAGGCATCAGCCAGCTTCCTGACCACGGATTTTTCCAAGGAGTATGTGGCGATTAACGCGGACTATCGGTCATGACACCGCGGGCATCAAATGTCATGTGAAGACGAGAAGCGTTGGGTCCTTCGTGCGGATTTCTTGGACTTGGCCCTTACGACCGGAACAACCAGCTTCGCGCCCCGGCGGAGACGACGGCGCAAATTCACGTCAGGATTCAATTCTGCCAATTTGTGTCTGTCAATGCCATACCGTCGGCAGATACGGTGCAAGTTGTCGCCTTTGTGAACCACATGCACCGTCTGATGTTCAGAGGGCTCAGGCTCCACGTCTTTGAGTTTGGTTGCAATGACCTGCCTCTTTCCCAGAGGGACCCTGAGCGGATAAGGTGGCCCTGAGGGCGGCGTCATATTCCTCACGAGTGCGGGATTCATGTCAGCCAAGGTTCCCGGCTTACAGCCTACACACTTGGCAAGAGTTTTGAGCGAATAGCTCCCTTCTATCGGCGCTAATTCGTCCTTGGATTCCTGAGCTTTCTCGATGAGCGGAGCAAAACCGTATTTCTGGGGGGTCTTGGCTATGTGTGCAATTGCCTGATACCGGGGAAAGAATTCCTTGGTCTCGCGTTTGAGCCGGCGACTCGAACAAATCTCATCATATTCATCCGCGTCTTCCTGGCAGAGTACCTTGTTCAGCTTATTCTCACCCGAGTTATACGCGCTCAGGGCAAGACGCCAGCACCCGAACATGCCATAAAGATCCTTAAGGTACGTGATCGCGGCTTTGGTAGATTTCTTGGGATCGAGTCGTTCGTCAACCCAGCTATCCACGCGCAGTCCGTAGCTACGCGCGGTATCAGGCATGAACTGCCACATTCCCAGCGCATTCGCCGGCGATCGCGCTTCGGGGTTCGCTCCGGACTCCAACAGGAACAGATAGGAAATGTCCTCGGGCACGCCGTTTTCTCTGGCCATGGACTTCACCATAGGCAGGTACGTCTGTGCACGAGCCAGGTACTGCTTCATGGTTTCGCGCGAATTATAGGCATATTCTCTGATGAACCTGCGGACTCGCGGATTGTGGTCGTCCGGCGGAATATCAGGGTACTCGCACTCTTTGGGCAGGGGAGCCGCGGATTTCTTTTTTTCTTTGCCGAGGAAAATTGCGCGAGAAAAGGCGTTGATCAGGAGCGGAGGGTCTTTGAGATTCTCTTTCACCAGCGCTGCGGTCGAGCCACATCCTCCCAGACCGGCCATGCAAGCGAACATTACCATCAGAATACCGGCGCGGACCATCCTTGACAGACTGGGTCCTCGATGAACCCATTCTCGCTCCGCACGCATTGCCTCAACATCGTTGTGACAATATAATATCACCCACAAAATCCGCATCATGGCATTATGCATGATATCACAGTTTTGAGGTCTGTCAACGTGAAAGACCGTTTGAGCGGGGTCTTTGGGACTGGAAAAACCGCGAAAACTCAAAGCAAAGCACGTGGACCATGCAAGACATGACAGAGCGAGGACACATCGAGGCACCTATACCCTTCTTCTGCCTCTATGAGAAGCTGATGCAAGGGAGACGAAGCGCACTGACGCGTGGCGCAATGCCCAAGTCCCACGGAACGGAGATTTGGGGGAGCATTGAGAGGGCTGCATGGAGATTTCTTGAAGGACTGGGCCCCAGTGAGGGACAATGACTTACTTTTGTTCAGGAAACAGAATGGTAAGACCGTCATCACGAGCTGTCAGGGATCCGCCCATGGCAGAAAGAACGGCCGTGGCTGTGGTCAGCCCGGTATGAACAGACGGGTCAACCAGTGTGGTGCCTTCCCC
Organism: uncultured delta proteobacterium; assembly: GCA_963760985.1. Lineage (GTDB taxonomy): Bacteria > Desulfobacterota > Desulfomonilia > Desulfomonilales > Desulfomonilaceae > JACRDG01. The sequence continues at coordinate 1,017,674 of CAVXFM010000015.1, forward strand.
GAGTTTTCCGAGGGGCCAGGTAATATGGATGAGCTGGTGCGCATTCATTTCCATCACGTGAATCCGCAGCTTCTTTTCGTAAGGAAACCCTTCTGACGCGTGCCAATTGCCGATGGCAGCGAGCGTGTCGCGAGAAAAAGCAAGGCCCTGCACCAGCACCCTCTCCGCAATCGACACATCGCCCCCAATAGCCGATAATGTCTGCCTGCAATCCACGACCACTTCAATCCCTCGCATCACAAACTGTTGATCCATCAATCCCAAGATCTCTTTCACGATATGTTCCATATTCGAACAGCCTTGCGGGGTGCCGGAACGCCGCGTGAATTTGCGGAGCGTCTCCACTACGCTACTGGCACGCTGAACCTGTGCAGCCACAATGGACAGTCTCTGACTCATGAATGCCTTGTCAGTGTCGGGCAGGCCACTACGTTCCACTTTGAGTTGCATCACCTGCGACGCGATCATAATGGCATTAAGCGGCTGAGCAATTTCATGGGCAAATCCGCCAAAGACCTCGGCCAAAGAGGTCAAATGCAGAATTTCTTCCAACGGGGGCGCATCCATCTCGTCCATACGTTCTCCTGACGATTCGTTTTTTTCACACGCTTACACAGGACACCTCACCCTTTGAAACGCATTTGAGCGGTAAGTTTCCTACAGAAGTCGGTACGTGTCAATCCCCGTTGCGACACAGCGGACGTCCGACCTCCCTTTTGTTTCCGAACTTTGCAACACACAGGAAAGTGTCTATCATGAAGCACGATACCCGTGAATGACGGCAGGGACCGTTCACCGGGATGAGATCACCGCGAAAAAGCCGATGGGAGCGGTGAAGAGCAACACATGGTCTCCCTGTCTCACGCAGCAGGGGCAAGATGGCTTCAAGGCCCCCTGAAGGATTGTCACTGCCCCTCGTGCGGGGGACCGCAACCCTTGGGAAAGAGGAAGAAAGGTCATGTCTCTGAAAATACCTGCCGCGGTAATTGCCGTCGACATCCAGGCGGATTTCACCGAATATCGGAACGGAAGCCTTGCGGTACCCGGAACCGGCAGGGATTACCTCGACCTGGTAGTGAGACGCACCCGAGAATACAAGGAACGAGGATTACCCATACTCGCGACGCGAGACCTTCACCCACCTGATCACATATCCTTTTTCACCAGCCATGCCGGCACCCAACCCTTTCAAGAAATTCGCATTGGAGAGCGGAATCAGGTCCTGTGGCCTCCTCATTGCGTTCAGGACTCGCCGGGAGCGGAACTCCTTCTCCCACCGGATCTGATCAGTTTCATTATTTCCAAAGGAGTGGAGCGGACGTACGAAAGCTATTCTGCGTTCCGCGACGATTCAGGACGCGAAACCGGACTCAAGGCACTGCTTCAAGACCTGGGCGTTACGAGCTTCATCCTCTACGGAATCGCCACTGACTATTGTGTAAGGTCCACGACGCTTCACGCGTTGGAAGAAGGGTTCGCGGTGACGGTCATCTTAAGCCTGAGCCGTGGAGTCACGGCCGACGGCACACGCGCTGCAGTGGAAGAGATCAAGGCGAAGGGCGCTACCATAGTCGAGGACTAATACCCTTTCGCGGGCGCGTGTATCACTTGATGCAGGCTGGGGCATCCTTGGAGAAACCTTGAGAAGCCTTTCGACGCGCTGTGCGGCAATTTGGCGGCAGTGGATCGGGGAAATCCCACTGGCTTATATGAGTGTGTCCAAAAGCAAGTGAACTAGGAGCCATGCCTCTTCCGCTCTGAACGGCCAACCTGACTGCGCTTTGGAGCGCATGGCTCCTGCGTGCCAGGTACCTACCTGAATTGGTGCACACCGGCATTCCCACGTCGGCGTCGCGCCCGCTGAGAAAAAATCGGTATGCGAGCGGAATTCCCGACAAGGGCCCTTGCTCCCAAAACCCTCTGGGAATGGCCTTTTTCGGAGAGTCTCCTCCAGGAAGTTGTTTGGGTTCGACGCGGATCTTTTCTTGACGAGGGGGGCGAACCGTATTATAAGGGAGGTCTGTTCCCATCGCCTGATGACGAATCCCCATCCAATAAACCGGAGAACCCGGTAAGTCTATGGAGCGTCCCGGAGGACCTCGCTGAAGGCGAGGACGCGGGAGATCACAGGACGTCATGGATAGGCGCGACTTTATCAAATCAATGAGCGCGGCGGGTATGCTTACCCTTCTGGGGAGCGTCACCGTGCATGGGGCGACTTCGAGCTCTGAATTTCAGAGCCCCTCCGCATTGAAGGGCCCGTTCGACATCGCGTTCGATGCTTCGGGAAACCTTTTTGTCACCGATCCTGCACAATATCGAGTGCTTCGACTCGATTCTCGTCATGCCCCCATTTCATCTCTCGGCGGACCCGGTTCCCAGGTGGGACGTTTGAATTTCCCCATGGGACTGGTAGTTGACGCGCAAGGCCTCATTTACGTGGTGGACGCGAATAACTGCCGGGTGCAGGTCTTCGGTACCGACGGTGAGGTCTCCAGGGTAATCGGCTCGGTCGGCTGTATCGGGGGAGCTTTTGCCACGCCGCAGGGGTTGTGCCTCGATCGCGAGGGACGGATCCTGGTCGCGGACACGCGCAACCATCGAGTGCAGATCTTCCAAGGTGAAAAGATGATCGGCGTGGTCGGCTCGTGGGGAGATAAACCGAGCGAGTTCCGCCTTCCCACCGCGGTGGCGGTGAGTGAGGATCGAGACATCTTTGTGCTCGACAGCAAACACGGGCAGATCAAAGTATTCGGCGCAGATCTTCGTTTCAAACGGCGTTTTTCCGGAAATGGCTCGAATCCCGGTCAGCTCTCCATGCCCCAAGGCATGCGCATGGATGCCAACGGCAGTCTGTGGGTCGCGGATACGGGCAATCACCGGATTCAGACGTTCGCTCTGGATGGGACCCTTGTTTCCGTGTTCGGCAAACTCGGCTCCGGACAGGATGAATTCCGGAATCCCACGGGTATCGCTTTTCGTGAAAACAAAGTGTACGTGGCGGATAACGGAAACGGAAGAGTGCAATTTTTCGATCGCAAGTAGCCGCGGGCCGCAGTGAAGGATTGTGCGGTGCTCGCGTTTTTTTTTGGGAAGACTCGCAGCGTATGACCCTGGAACATGCCACATTGATTTTCCTGGTGCTGGTGTTTGTTGCAGCAGAAGTATACCGCACCAGGCGAGGCCAGCCAGGCGTAATCGTGTCGGTAGGCGCCACGTCATTCGGTCCGATACCGCTTCCTCTGGTGCAGGTGGATGTGCGACTTGAGACGGGCAGCAAAGTGTCCGCGAGCCTGGATTGCTGCACTGCGTGCCTCGGCCGACTCAACGTGGGCGACGAAGTGAGAGTTTTCAGGTCGAATGAGGGTTACAAGGTGGCTCTTCCCTGGGTTCGATCGGGAGCCTCAGGCAAATCGACGAATCGATGTGAGTGCCCGAAATAGGGCGCACCTGCGGAGAACGCCGGGCTTCGTGAGGAAGACGGCCACGGTGCAGTGAAAAGAAGACCACGGCTCGGACCGAAACGGGTCAGAGAGGTTGTGAGACCTGCCGGAAAGGACTCGTATCCCTTCCGGTGACTGGAGACATTCAGTGGAGTTCCTGGGATACATCACGCTGGGCATATTTCTCGTTTTGATGCTGATGACGCTTTTCGGGTACATCCGTACCCCTGTCCAGACTGTACTGGTGTTCTCCACGGTGCTGTGCCTGTTCGTGGGAGCCGCGTTTCGCTATGTGTATTCCGGATGGGACGCGGTGGTGTTGCTTCCCAACGAGTTTCTCGGCGGTATCATCTTACACCCCATCACCGCGTTGCTCTCCGGTCTGTTCTTGGCCGGAGGGCTCAAGGCTTCGGGGGGCTTCGAGGCCCTCAAAGTAATGCTGCGCTATTTGCGCAAGAGCCCGCTCGGTCTTGTGGGCACGCTGGTGATCCTCATCAATCTTCCGGTGATCTCGTCGTTGCCCTGTGGACGCATTTTAGCCGCGGCCCTGTTGCCGTTGTTGTTCACCTTCGGCTTTGAAGGCGGGATGGGGCTTCTCACCAAGTCTCAGCTCATTGTGCTCATCGGCGCGTTCACCCGCAACGCGATGGGGTCCTGCGGTCCATCGCCGATTGGCGGCGTGGGACAGATCGCAGAGGGGTTTCTCGGCAGTTTCTTTGCGACCGCGTCAGAAGGCATTTTGCGTGCACCTCAAGCCTTTTCCATGATGCTAGGGACCGCGATCGTTGCGTTATTCCTCAAGATGATAAGCCAGCGATTGTATCCGGACGATGTGTCCCTGAGGGAAGCGCCTGAGACTGCTGCAGGCGTACAAAAGAAAGAACCGGAGATTCATGCGCCCCTGGAGGGGTATCTCGCGCTGGTGCTCTTCGTGGCTGCGCTCCTTATCGCGATCTTTCAACCCTTCGGCAAGATGCCCGTGCAGACCGTGCTCGTCGGCGGGGCATTGCTGATGATCGTCGTGTGCCGCATTCGCCTCACCGACCTTATGGAAGGGATCATACTCCTGCCGGTGACTGCCATGGCTGCGGGTTTTCTGGCCGCGGGCGCTCTGGCTGCCACGGGTGGATTCGATGCCCTGGGATCGCTGCTCAACAGCCTCGTGAAGGTGCCTTTCCTCGGCGTCGCGGGCATGTTGGCCATCTTCGTGCAGTTCCAGACGATTCTCCCGTTATCTTGCGCACGTATTCTTACTGCCGCGCTGGTACCGGTGCTGTACCTGTTCGGACCTGCGCAGTTCCATTTTCTGTCCTGGTCGCAATTGGCCATTGTGATGGCCGCGTACATCATCAACGCGACCACGAGCTGCGGACCCTCGCCTCTCGGCGGCGGCGGCATGATGGGCGAAGGCACCATGAGAGCGGAAACCGGCTTCATTAAGGGAGCATTTACGTTTGCGTCCATGGCGATCATGGCTCCGGTTGCTGCTATTTACATGAAATTCTTGAATTTATCCGTCTTCCAGCCGTCAGATCCCACGTTTGCCAAGAATATCACCATCATCATAGAGTTCGCGCTGGTGGTGCTGGTGGTGAATGTCGTGATGATCTTGCTGAGCAGCAGACTGTTCGGGCCTGACGGATCGAAGAACTTTACGCTTCAGATAGGCTTCTTCTTGGTCGGTGGAGCCCTTGCGGGCGGGGTACTGGCCTTTGCGCTTTTTGAAAACAACATGACCGCCATACTTCAGGGAATCGCAGGTGGCATTACCGCGGCGCTGCTCATCGCCTTGATGGTGCCTCGGACGTTGTCTCGACGGATGACCGCCACTCTCACCGGACCCGAGTTATGAGGTAGTGCGTTGCTGACCTGGTTAATATTTCTTTTTGTGGGAGCGATCTCGGGCCTGATCATCGCATGGGCTCTGGACATGAAGTCCCCGAAGGAGTTGCTTCAGGGTGCGGTGGGTGGATTGATCGCGGGCCTGTTGATGTCTGCGATGTTACCGCATTAACGCGAGGAAACGGACTCTGATGTCTGACGAAGATAAAACCAAACGAATCGGCCGGAAACGTCAGGATGCTGACCAGCCGATGATCTTGCCGGGAATCCATCGGTATCAGTTCTTTACGAACCTGAAAGACCGGGGATGGACCCGGAACCTGGACCGGATTGCCCTGTTCGGGATCGTGACTGCTCTCTTGAGCGATGTGGTCAAACCGCTGCTCCGAGGGAACCCCGCGACGATCTACTGCTACGAATGCAGGGCCTGTTACGCGACGCAGGATCGTTGTCCGGTGGGAATCATGTTCCAGGCCGAGCTGTCAGTGGCCGGCCGCGTGTTGGATTACGACAGGTTTATCCGAAACGGCGGGCTCAAGTGCATTCGTTGCGGGAACTGCCAGAGTTTTTGTGTGCAGTATCTCCCGTTGCCGCAGATGTTCGGTACCATGCAGGAGGAAACACGTGCTGCCATGGCAAAGGGGATCATTCCCCGCACGACTTTGCACAAGGCAATGGCAGCCGGGCTGGTGGGAAAGGAATTCATCGATGACGTGGTCAAGGCTCTTGCATGATCCTGCCGGATTTTTGTGGACCGCGCTCAACACTCGCGGCGTGCGGCTCACGTGCTACGTGTTTCTGGTGGGTGCGCTGTTTCCATCGTCCCGCTTCATTCTCGCTCTGGTGTTATTGGTCACGCTGGCCTTCATGTGGACTCGGGACTTTCGCCGATACGGCAGTCACAAGATTTTCTACCTCGCCGCGGCACTAGCCCTGGTGGTGGTGGGGTACCTTATCACGTATGTGGACGTGACCCGCGTGGACGGAGACCGGCTGGCCAAGAGCCCTTGGGGCGACGGCATCCGCATGGTTCAGGACGGAAAATATGTCGGCCAGGGTGACGGGTTTAGAGGGCCGATCCAGGTGCAAGTACAAGTCAAGAACCACCGGATCAGCGGCATCGATACGCTCAAGTATCCTGATCTCATCTCAGTGAAGGACAATGACCTTAAGGCGTTCACCCGACAAATCCTCGAAAGCGGAAAACTTGAAAGGCCCGCGCAACTGGGTATGTTTCGCGGCGCGATCGAGACGCTTACCGGATACACGAACGCAGTGAGCAGTGCGCTGTCCAAGGGAATTCCGGACTATCCGAAGTACAGCAGTTTTTCTCGTGCCTTCCTGGACACATTCATCGGAGTCGCGCCCAATCGCGTGCCCTTGAACACCCTCGCGATCCTGTTCGCCGCGTTCGTGGTGTTCGATTATGCGCTCCAGTCCATGTTGACGCCCGGCACCGGTCGCTCCATCAACTGTTACAACTGTGCGTCGTGCGTGGGCGCGTGCCCGGTAAAGGAAGCAGAAGGCGTTCAGATGCCGATGGGCCTGGTGTTGCTGACCCGACTCGGCAATTACGAACGGGTGATGGAGTTGTCCAAGTATTGTGTGGGTTGCGGCCGCTGTGCAGCGAAATGTCCTATCGGTAATTCCGGTCCGCTGGTGATTGCTGCAGCGTATCAGGCCTGTTACGCGAAGAAAAAGGGCGAGTCCCTGGAACAAGAAGAGGGCGCGGTGTAATGCCTCGAGCGGTGTGGTACATCATCGGATTCGTCGTGGTAGCTGTCCTGGTGGGGGCTTCCGGCGAGTTGTCCGTGCGAAGCGCTACGTGCATGGCGTGCCACCGACAGGAGGCCAACTTCGCCACGTGGATGGGCGTACGACTCAAAGCGGAAAAGAAGGGGTTCGGCCACGAACTGCTCGGGTGCGCAGACTGTCACATTCTGGGAGCGCCAGCGCGGACGGCCATGTCCAGGCTCCGCGGATTGCTTCACTTTGTGACCTATATGGTGCCGCAACTTGACCCCCGGCAGGAGCGCGTGTCGCACTTGTTCACCAAGACGCGGGTTCCCATGGAAAACTGCCAGTATTGTCACTTCGCAGCGCAGAACCGCAAGGCCATGTACCTCAAAGACCTTCCGCCGGGTTTGAAGAAGATCGGTCTGGCCATGGACCACCGCAAGCATGTGCTCGCGAGAGAGGATACCTGCGCACGCTGCCACGAACGGTACAAGAAGGGTTCGTCCGAGGCGGATCGCAACGTCAATTACGCGGAAGTCAATCACCTGGCCTGCGACTCGTGCCATGCAACCGCTTCCCATTCGTACAGAAGCGGCCTCATCATGCCGATCCCTGAGAAGCAATACCTGGGCGCTCGGCAGACCGCGTGGGCAAAGCTTGCGACGAATCCTCGCTGGATGATCGCAGTGCCTGCGGAAAAGACGTGCAGCAGATGCCACAGTGGAAAGATTCACTTCAAGGACGTAATCTTCCTTGCTGACTGCCGCGTGGGAAAGAATTTTCAGAATTGTCTCAAATGTCATCCGCTGATGACCAAAGATTACTTCGAACAATACTTGAAAGAGCGCGAAAAGACGAAGTCTGCCTCCGCGAAGCCGGATGGCTCTTCAGGTTCCCCCGATCGCCGCGCTGCAACGATGAACGACACTGCGGGTCCTCAGATGCTGGTCAGCCACACGGCGAACCAGGGCGCAGCCCGTCCGGGGAGCTTTTTCGCTCACGAGTAGGAACGGCCGGAATCGGCTCAGGAGCTTTGATATGCCGAGTATTCGGGATGAGTCAAAAGACAAAGAGAAAATCAACAAAGAAGTAGCGGACATCATCCTCAAGACGAAAGAACCGCCAGTGGCGCGATTCAGGCTTCTGTCCAAAGGAATGGAACCGTACCACCGTCTGTTTATCCAAGACGAGGGGTCAGACATTACCGGAGACAAGGCATGCCTTGCCTGTGGCAATTGTATCGATTCCTGCCCGGTGATGCGCAGGGACCCAAGCCGGTTCGACAAGACCGAGCAGCGGACCTCCTTCGCACTGGAATCTTGTGTGGGTGAGGATTGCGAGCAATGTTATTCCTGCGTATTGGCTTGCCCGCAGGTGGACACGGCTTACAAGGATTACATCGTAGACGAGGTAGTTCCGGAGACCATTCAACCATCTCCGAGGATCACCTCCCTGGATAACTATTTTATGGCATTGATGGCCCTGATACTGGGAATTATGATAGGCGTGTTCATCGCTCGCTAATCTTCAGGGACAGACTTCATGCGGTCAAGAAAGGATCAGAGACATGGCAACGGCTGAACAAGCAAAACCTGTGCAAGTGAGATACCCTCCCGTTGCAAGCAGCCGAGCGGACCGACCTCGTGCCTATTTTCATCATGGGAAAGAGATACGATGTTCCCAGCACGCTCACCATTCAGAAGGCGTTCGAATTCGCGGGCTATCAGTTGATTCGCGGGTGCGGCTGCCGAGGAGGAATTTGCGGCGCGTGTGCGACGGTCTATCGCACGCCCGGCAGCGCCAAGATCAATGTGGGTCTTGCGTGTCAGACCGTGGTCAAACCGAACATGTACCTGGCCATGGTCCCGTTCTTTCCTGCCAACCGGGCTCAGTACCAGATCGAAGAGATCCAGCCCAACGTCCAGACGCTGCTCAAACTCTATCCTGAACTCGCCAAGTGCATGGGCTGCAACACGTGCACCAAGTCGTGCCCCATGGATCTGCCGGTCATGGAGTACATCTCGGCAGCGCTGCGCGGAGACATCGAGAGGGCGGCAGAGTTATCGTTTCCGTGTGTCATGTGCGGCATTTGCACGTCACGGTGTCCTGCGGAATTGGGCCAATACAACATTGGCATGCTGTGCCGCCGTCTGACCGGAAAGTACCTCAGACCCTCTGCGCACCATGTCCACGATCAGATACGACGGATCGAGGAAGGGCGTTACGAGGAGCCTCTCAAGAAACTGATGACCGCGGACATGGAAACACTCAGGCGGCTGTACGTGGAGCGGGAAATGGAACCTCACACAGGGGACGAGATGTGGGAGCCGCAGGAAAAGATGTACCTGTAAGATTCGCGTGAACCGATTCAACGACAGAAGGTCGGGCCCTGGCGCCCGTGAACCCGGAGGCGGCAATGGGATATACCCCGGACTTATTGGAATCTATCAAAAAGGTAGAAAAGACACGGGCCGAGAGAGTGGCCCGAAAAAAGGCAGGCGAGGAGTTTCCCGCGCTCACTTTGGATCAAAGGAAAGACCGGCTGGAAAAATATCACCCGGATTATCGCGCGGGAGGGCTTCGACAGTTGAAAGTAGGCCCGAGCAAGGGCTATTCGCTCGCCTGGGAATTTGCCGATACCTTCGAGGCGCGCAGTAGGGTCGACCCGGACAAGATCGATTTGAACGAGGTTCACTACGAAACCGACGTGCTGGTGATCGGTGGCGGAGGAGCAGGCTCGGCTGCGGCCCTCATGGCTCAAGAGCAAGGGGCTCGTGTGATCATCGCCACCAAGCTGCGGCACGGCGATGCGAACACCATGATGGCCGAGGGTGGAATCCAGGCCGCGACCAAGGGTTGGAAGGATTCGCCGTACTATCACTATCTCGACGTCATGGGCGGCGGTCACTTCGAGAACGATCCTGATCTGGTCAAGACCATGGTGACCGAGGCGCCCAAGGTCATCGGATGGCTGGAAAACCTCGGCTGCATGTTCAACAAGTGGCCGGACGGCAAGCTGTTCACTCTCCACGGCGCGGGCACGTGCCGCAAGCGCATGCACTACGCGGGAGACATGACCGGTGCGGAGATCATGAGGGTCTTGCGTGACGAAACGCGCAACCGGGTCAAGGACATCGGCGTCCTGGAATTCGCTCCCGCGGTGGAACTGCTGTTGGACGACAAGGGAAAATGTTCGGGCGCAGTCCTGTACAACCTGGAGACCGAAGAATACTTCATCGTCAAGGCCAAAGCGGTCATCATGGCCACCGGCGGGTCCGGCCGATTGCACGTGCAGGGCTTTATGACCACCAACCACTACGGCGCGACCGGAGACGGCTTGGTCATGGGATACCGCATCGGAGTGGGCGTGCGATTCCTCCACGCGACCCAGTATCACCCCACGGGCGCGGTGTTTCCCGAGCAGGCCGAGGGTTTGCTCATTACCGAGAAGGTGCGCGGTGCAGGCGCGAATCTCGTGAACATCGAGGGCAATCAGTTCGTCTTCGAGCGTGAGCCGAGAGACATCGAGTCCGCGAGCATCATTCGGGAATGCACCAAGGTGGGAAATGGAGTGCCGGTTCCCGGCCCGGCCAATAAGTTCGGCGTGTGGCTCGACTCACCGATGATCGACCTCCTGGAGGGCGAAGGAACCGTGGAGCGTGAGTTCCCGGCCAAGTTCATCCTTTTCAAGAGATACGAGATCGACATTTCCAAGGTCCCCATGCTGGTGTACCCGACTTTGCATTACCAGAACGGCGGGCTCGCGTACGAGTCTGACGGCTCGACCTCAGTGCCGGGCTTCTATGTCGCGGGCGAGGTGGGCGGTGGAGTCCACGGAGCGAACCGGCTGATGGGCAACTCGCTTCTGGATATTACGGTCTTCGGCCGGCTGGCCGGTGAGGCTGCGGGAAACTTCGTGAAGGACCGGGGCCCGGTGGAGAAGCTCTCGGTGGAGCATGTGAGGAAATTCCACAAGGAACTCGAAGACGCGGGTATCGTCACGGATCGCGTGTCGCCCATGGTGCTTCCTGATTACTCGAACCCGGAAGTAAGGAAAAGGCAGTGGACCACCAACTACGTGGGCACTTTACGCTAGTAAGGAACAAGAGCGGCTCAGGTTTGTTCCCTGGCGTCGCTATGGATCTTCACTCGGGATCAGAGTCCGGATATGTGTAATGGCTGGTAAATCCGCTCAAATCGGCATACTTCGACAAATCGGGACGTACGTTCTCAATCTGCGGCAGTCTTCGCCTTACTGGCGACTCCAGGCCATAGCCTGGGGACTGATCCTCATCGTTCTGATCGCGGGCGGAGCGCTGTTCGCTTTCCTGGCAATGTGCGGGGTTTTCGGAGGCGGCAACATATCGTACGACGCGGTCGGTTCGCCCGGCCCTGTCACATTCCGCCACTATTCCCACATGTGGTTTGCACACGGCAAGTACAAAGACTGTGCTACCTGCCATGACAAGATCTTCGCGGCTCAGAAGTACGGCACGTACGTGATCCGGGCGTTGCGGGATTCGCCGCCGGTCAAGGTGCATATCGGAAAGGATGCGTCGACTCTGTTTGTGCCTGGTTCGTTGCGCGCGGATCAAGCGTCCATGGTCACGTATAAGGTGCCGCGGGCCTGCGCCACGTGCGCTACGGGAAACTGTCATGACGGCAAAGAGTCGTTCAGCAGGTTTGACTGCCTGAGCTGCCATCAGACTCAATAGGGTCCGGCGGTTGAGAGAATCCCGCGGGCCGCGGGAAGAAGAAACAACCTCCGAGACTGAGAGCAAAAGATCGCATGAGCAACAATTCTCCTTCAGAAAGCAGCCAGGTCCAGCCGAAACGCAAACGCTGGGGTATGCTCGTGGACCAGCGCCGATGCATCGGTTGCCATAGCTGCTCCATCGCGTGCAAGAGCGAAAACAATGTGCCGTTAGGCTTCTGGCGGTCATGGATAAAGGGTCTTCAAAAAGGTACCTATCCTGACGTGGGCAACCATTTCCTTCGGCGCCTGTGCAACCATTGCGATGTTCCTCCCTGTTGCCAGGTGTGTCCGGTTCAGGCTACCGTGCGACGCGAAGAAGACGGCGTGGTGGTGATGTACCTACGGAAAGTGCATCGGCTGCGGTATGTGCATTTCCGCTTGTCCGTATGATGCCCGGTTCTTCAATCCCATTCGCCATACTGCCGATAAGTGCGATTTCTGTTCCGTGCGGATCGAGCAGGGCCTGCAGCCCGCGTGTGTGGACGCGTGTGTGTCACGGGCACTGGTATTCGGGGACCTGGACGATCCGTCGTCGGAAATATCCCAAAGGCTCGCATCGGTCAGCACCGAGGTGATCAAGCCCGAACTGGGCACCAAGCCCAAAGTCTTTTACGTGGCGGCAGATCATGCACTGAAAGGGAGAATCCAGTTCTCCGACGATTTCACGGAAGAGGTGCTGGAGTATCGCCACTCCATACCGAGTCCGGAAGAGTCATACTGGAAAAAAGGAAAAGACAGGTAAATGGAAGCCGCGGTTCTCTATAATGTGCCTCATGAGATCCCCTGGAAGATTTACATACCTCTGTATTTCTATTTTACAGGTCTTTCCGCGGGGTCGTTCATCCTTTCGACGCTGTCCACGGTGTTCGGGATCAAGCGTTTCAAGCCAATGGCCCTGCCTGCCGCGATCATTTCGTTCCTGCTCTTGTTGCTCGCGCCGGCGTGTTTGATCTTCGACCTGCATCAACCCACGCGATTTTGGCACACGTTGGTTCCGGAGTATTTCAACCGTACATCCGCGCTCTCGTTCGGTTCGTGGCTGTTGACGCTGTATCCTATCGCGAACCTTATTTACATCTACTTCATTTTCGTGAAATACGACAAGATCACCCGTATTTTGGGCATGATTACCGTGCCTCTCGCCATATTCGTGCATGCGTACACAGGGTTTGCATTCGCGCTGGTGCGCGCAAGGGCGTGGTGGCATTCCGCACTGATGCCAGGATACTTTTTGACCTCCGCGTTACTCTCAGGCATTGCGCTTCTCTTGGTCGTGGCATTGATCATGGACCGGTACCGTACGGAAAAATTGGAACCCGATCTGTACAAGAGCCTCCGTCTGATGATGGTGGCCATTATCCTGACCGACCTGTTCTGGAACGGATGTTTCTGGCTTACGCTCCTGGTCTCCAACGCGGACGGGCACGCGTCGATCATGGTGGCGCTCCATGAGAAGTTGTACGTGTGGGGCGAACTCGTGTGCGGCATGCTCGTGCCGTTGGCAATCCTTCTGCTCCCGTATACGCGGAAACAAAAAGCCTGGCTCTGTATTGCTTCGCTCCTGATCATCGGGGGCGTGTTTCTCATGAGGTATTCTGTGGTTTTCATCGGTTTCGACGTCCCGTTGAGCTGATAGACTGCGATGTTGAGAAAAATATGAACCGCATCAACCGACGAGAATTCATCCGCCTGGCCTCCTTGATGGGAGGAGTTTCGCTCTTTGCAGGATGCAGTCTGTTTGGCGAAGGCGCTCCGGTCCCTCGGTACATCGAGGGCGCGCCGGCAACCGATCCCGTTGAGACCCTCAAGGGAGTGCAAAGCATCTATTCCGTGTGTGCGCTGTGTCCCGGCAATTGCGGCATCTCTTGCCGTGTCGCGGAGGGCACCCTGGTAAAGATCGGGGGCAGCCCGTACAATCCGATTTCCGCACATCCCACGTTGGCATTCGAGACACCACTGGATCAGGCCATCAGGCATTCCGGGAGCGTGTGTGCGATCGGCAGTAGCGGTATCCAGACGTTGTACGATCCATTCCGCGTGGTCAAGCCTCTCAAGCGTGTGGGAGAGAGAGGATCGGGCAAGTGGGAGGCAATCTCCTGGAATCAGGTCATGAAAGAGATTGTCCAGGGTGGAGATCTGTTCAAAGAGGGACCCGTGACGGGTCTGAGACAGATCAAAGAATCCCGTGAAGGGCTCCGCGTGTTCCTCGGGAGAGTGGACTGGGGCGCCATGTCGTTCCTCAAGCGGTTCCTCGCAGGATTTCCTTCCGCGGAGGTCATGCGTGACCGAGAAGCCCATCTCGCGGACTTGGCCAAAGAAGTATCAGAGTCGATGTTCGGTTCCGGCACAGGACCGGTTGCTCCTGATTACCGCACTGCACGAGCGCTGATCAGTTTTGGGGATGCTCCCTTGGATTCGGGAATACCCCTGGTGTCGATCGCGCGGCAAATTGCCGACGCGAGGGTTACCCCGTCGTGCCTCAAATGGGCAGTGGTAGACCCCCGGCTTTCCACCTCCGCATCAAAGGCGGATCTCTGGGTTCCTGTGCTCCCCGGCAAAGATCTCATGCTGGCCCTGGGCATCATGCGGAGCCTGTTCGATCGACATGCGGCCCAGGTGCGCGTCATGGATCAGACGCTCAAGGCCGCGGCAATGAGCCGCTCTGCCAAGGATTGCGCGAGGGAAAGCGGTGTGTCGATCAAGACAATGGACCGCCTTGCAGATATGCTCGTGGAAGGTGGTGAGCGATCCGCGGCCATCCCCGGAAGAGGTATCCTGGGTGACAAGAACGGAAAAGACGCGGCTGCGGCGATCCTGACGCTCAACCTCATGGTAGGCTCGGTTCCCGGCTCTGGCGGGCTGATCAGCAGGCATGACGATTTTCTCAATGACGCGCTGAAGACGGTCATGGCTGGCATGCAATACGAACCTAAACCGTCGAGTTCCGACACGCGGACCAAGGCATTGCTGCTTTGGGAAGCAGATCCTGTGTACCACGATCCTGCACGTGCCGCGGCATTGCTAAGCAACCGTAAGGAAGTCCCGTTGTTCGTGGCTGTGGACAGGCAAATCACCGAAACCACCGCGCTGGCTGACTACATTTTGCCTGACACCACGTACTTGGAACGGTGGGACGTGTGCGCGCTGCCTCCCGCGGTGGCAGCAGCGGGTGTGGGAATCCGCAGGCCCGTGGTGGGCGGCTTTGACCCCGCGAAACGCGAGTATTTCCCCATTTTCGCGGAAACGCGGCCGATGGAAGAAATCCTGATCGCCCTCGCGGTAAATCTGAAACTGCCAGGGTTTGGCGAAAAAGGTATGGGTTCTGCCGGAAACCTCAACACCGCGTGGGATTACTATGGCCGTGTCATTCCTGCAGTGCTGGAGAGCATGAATAATGCCGGTTTCCCGGTGACCGGCTCCAAAGAAGACCTGGAAAAAGTCACCGATCGAGGTGGTTTTTTCCCTACCGCGGGGCAAGCCCGCGCGGCCAAGCCCCACGGCGCGCTGATAAGGTTTAAGCCTCTAGATTCGTTGAAGGTTGACGCACACAACCCGCAAAAATCCGGCATGAACAGCCCCGCTGATTCTTCTCGGGGTGACGATGAGTTCACGCTGATCACCTATAGCCTCCCTTTTCATCGGGCTCCGCGGGCTGGTATCAACCGGTGGCTCTTGGAAGTGCTCCCTGAGAATCGACTCCTCATCAACACTGCGGACGCGCGCAGGCTGGGGCTCAAGCAGGGAGATCGTGTCAGTATCGAGATGGGAGACGGCAAGAGTCACGTGTCCTGCAGGATTCAGTCTTTGCCGGGTATCAAGCCAGGCGTGGTCGCGCTTGCTGCAGGATTCGGATACCAGCAATGCGGCGTCGCTCCTCAGACGATCGATGGCAACACGCGTGACACTGATAAGACTCCTGGAGCCGGTCTCAACGCGGGCATGCTCATTTCCGAGAATCGAACCGTAAAATTGAAAAAAGGCTGATTTCTGCGGAACATGCCACCCATCATGTGGGGGTGGCACCGCGGCAAGTAACCGTTCCACGCGTCGTGTCCAGAACCCAAAAAATCCAGTGACAAAGTCACCAAGACACGAAGAACTCAAAAGACAATTCTGTCTCTTCTTTGTGCCTTCGTGGTTCATTCCGTATCTCTCGCGGTGACGCGGGACCTGCCGACATCAAAGAAGAATCGAACAGACAAGACTTGTGGCAACTCCCATGACCTTGAGGGCCACAACGAACCATGAAAATGGCACCCTGTCCAGCGACCAGCGGGAGCTGGCAAGTGCCTGAAGTTCTTGGGGATGGGGGTTCGGGGGAAGGCCCTTCTTTCAAGAAGGGCCTTCCCCCGAAAATGCATTTTCATAGGAACCAGTATACGCCGGCAGCCGGGGGGGGGGGTTGACAGGACCTCTTTTGATGAATACCTGAAACTCGTAACCGAAAACCCCGGTTAATACGACGTGTTAAGGGGTTGGAGGAGAAGCACGCCCGGCAGCGGCCGCGTGCGGGTGATTGTGAACAAGAAACTTGTGAACGCGCACTGAACGAGAAACACGCATGTCAAAGGAGGAGTAGGCAATGTACCTGCGACAATTGCACGACTTGCAGAATCAGATGGATGACCTGTTCACCGCGTTGAGCGGCGCGCGGAGACCGGTGGGCGAACGTTTCTGGAGGACCGCTCGCCTGTTTCCTCTGCTGAACGTCAAACAGGGCGCGAACGCCTACGAGGTAACCGCGGAGATCCCGGGAATGAAAACCGAAGATCTCGAAATCAAGGTGGAAGGCGACACGCTCACCCTCAAAGGCGAAAGGAAGCCGGTCGATATTGAGGACGACGCCAGCTACCATCGCCGTGAACGTGCAACAGGCACGTTTCAGCGGAGCATTACGCTTCCTGCAAAGGTCGACGCGGAGCATGTAAAGGCAACGTACAAGGATGGCGTGCTGACGGTCACACTTCCTCTGGAAAAGTCCGCACTGCCCAAACAGATTACCGTAAGCATCGAATAACCGTGGTAAAGGAGGAGAACCATGGCTGACAAGGAGATAACAAGCCAGGGCAAGCAGGAAGTCGCGTCCGGCGAGGGCGAGTTTACTCATGAGGGAGTATATTTCTCTCCTGCGGTGGACATTTATGCCACGGAAAAGGACCTCGTGCTCGTGGCCGATATGCCGGGAGTAGGACTCGAGAATGTGGAAATTGATCTGAGGGACAACACGTTGTCCGTCATGGGAAAGGTTTTTTCGGAACCGGAGGATCGGCAGGCGTTGCTCACGGAATATCGTTCAGGGAATTATTTTCGTTCGTTCCGTATTACCGAAGTAGTGGACCAGAGCCAGATTACCGCGTCCATCTCCGACGGGGTGCTCAAAGTGGTGCTTCCCAAGGTAGCCAAAGCCGTGCCCCGTAAGGTGCCTGTGGTAGCTGGCTGAAAAGCCTCTTTCTGGAAAAGGATGTGCGGGGGCACCTTTTCACCCATAGGCTTTCACCGTGCATCGGGAGAGATTACGTAAGGAACGCCGAAAAGGGAAAGTTTGAGGGGGAGTTGGTCTCCTCCTCAAACTCAACAGAGCGACGAACCGCATCAAACCCTACTGAACGATTGCCAAGGCCCTCTGCCGCTTCCCGTGCAGGCGAGTCGATCGAGGAGCGTGATCCAAGAGCCTCAAGGGCTGAGCATTATTACCCTACCCGAGAACGCCAAAAGGATACCTGGCGAAAAGCATTGCCATCCGCTTGACAGGAAGCCCGTTCCGTAGCCATATTTAAAGTGAAAAGAACCAAGGGGTTTGAAATGGCTGTAAGACCTATAGTGGTCGTCCCTCACGTGGTGTTGACGCAAAGAGCGGACGAGATTACCCGCATAAACGACCAGATCAGACAACTGGCTGCGGATATGGCAGACACGATGTACAAGGCGCCGGGAATAGGCCTTGCTGCCAATCAGGTAGGCGTGCTGGCGCGTTTGATAGTCATCGACGTGGAATATGCATACGCAGAACCGCAACGCAAGAAGAAGAACCCGATTTTTATCCTCAATCCCACCATATGCTCTGCCGAGGGATCGGAAGTGAAAGAAGAGGGGTGTCTGAGCGTCCCCGAATTGGGCGTGGAGATCGAACGCGCCGTGAGAGTTCAGGTGAACGGATTGGACCTTGAAGGAAAACCGTTGACCATGGAGGCTGAAGGCATGACCGCACGCGCGCTTCAACACGAAATAGACCATCTCAACGGCACTACTGTCCTTGAGCACGCGTCCACGTTGAAGCGAACGCTCTACCGCAGGCGCCTCAAAAAGAAAGCCAGGGGCTGATCGGTGAACCTCAGAGTAGTGTTCATGGGGTCTCCCGAGTTCGCGGTGCCTACGCTCCGTGCTTTGTATGAACATTTTCGCGTGGCGGGGGTGCTTACCCAGGCTGACAAGCCCAGAGGACGCGGATTGAAGAACGTGCCCACTGCGGTGAAGGCCGCGGCCGTCGAGTTGGGGCTTCCCGTGGAATCTCCGGAGCGCCTGTCAGATCCGGGTGCGATGAATTTACTCCGGGAATGGAACCCGGACGTCATTGTGGTCGCCGCGTACGGAAAGATCCTCCCCAATCTGATATTGAACCTTCCACGGCTGGGATGTGTGAATCTGCATGCATCGCTCCTGCCACGACACCGGGGGGCGTCTCCTATTACTGCGGCCATATTGGCGGGAGATTCGGTAACCGGTGTCTGTACGATCCTGATGGATGAGGGAATGGACACAGGACCGATCCTGCTGACACGAGAGATCCCTCTACAGGACGACGACACCACAGGCACGCTTCACGATCGACTCCTGGAACCTGGCGCCATGTTGGTGGTCGAAACCTTGGAAAAGATGGAGAACCACGAAATTCATGCGACTCCACAGGACCACGCAATGGCCACATACACCAAACCTCTGAACAAGTCGGAAGGAAAAGTGGACTGGCATCGGGAGGCTCAGTACCTCGCTCGACACGTGAGGGCCATGACCCCCTGGCCTGGAGCTTTTTTCTCCCTGTCCGGGGAAACGGTGAAGCTGTGGCAGGCTTCGGCCGAGCAAGGCAACGGCGCACCGGGCCGTATCGCCGCGGTTCGGCCGGACGGTATCCTGGTGGGCACCGGGCAGGGACTTCTTCTCCTGCGTCGTGTTCAGGCTCCGTCGAAGAAACAGGTGGCCGCGGCAGAATTGGCCCGTGCGCGCGGACTCAAAGAAGGCGACCGTCTCAGTTGATCCGTCAATACAGCAAAGGCCTCGTTCACCGTGTACGGTGAAACGCCTCAATAGCAGAAAGCATCCGAAATCAGAGGAGATATAAGATGAATCAGTTCAAGACCGTTATCCTCCTGGCAGCATTGGCCGCGCTTCTTGTGGGCATCGGGGGATATCTGGGCGGCAGGAACGGCGCGACGATCGCCCTCGTAATCGCCCTGGTAATGAATGTCGGCAGCTACTGGTTCAGCGACAGAATTGTGCTCAGCATGTACCACGCGCAGGAGGTTACCGAGGACCAGGCCCCGGACCTGTTCAATCTCGTCCGACAGCTGGTCGCACAGGCGGGACTGCCCATGCCCAAGGTGTACATCATCCCGGATGACTCCCCCAACGCGTTCGCCACAGGACGAAACCCGGATCACGCGGTGGTAGCTGTCACGGAAGGCATCCTGAGACTCCTCACCCCGGAGGAGCTTGCCGGAGTAATCGGTCATGAATTGGGTCACGTGAAAAACCGGGACATCCTCATCCAAACCGTAGCCGCAACCATTGGCACTGCAGTCACGTACCTGGCCCAATTCGGGATGTTCTTCGGCGGGCGTTCCGACGAGCAAGGAGGTAGAGGAGGGTCATTCGTGGGCATGATCCTGATGATGATCCTCGCCCCGCTTGCTGCTATGATTATTCAGATGGCGATCTCGCGGTCCCGGGAATACATCGCGGATGAGACTGGCGCACACATATGCGGGCATCCCATGTGGCTGGCACAAGCCCTGGACAAACTCAGACGGGGCTCGGAAGCAATTCCCATGCACGCGGAGCAGGCAACGGCTCACATGTTTATCGTGAATCCATTTACCAGTGGCGGGATAGCCAGTCTGTTCTCGACCCATCCTCCCATCGAAGAGAGAATCGAACGGCTCCAGGCAATGGGGAATTTCTAGGACCTTGTTTCGGTGCGATGGTGACGAAGGCCTCTGCTGGCTAGCCCGGCAGAGGGCCCATCCCATGCGTTCCTAGGAAAATGCATTTTTGGGGGAAGGCCCTTCTTGAAAGAAGGGCCTTCCCCCAAACCCCCATCCCCAAGAACTTCAGGCACTTGCCCGCTCCCTCTGGTTGCTGGACAGGGTGCCATTTTCATGGTTCGTTGTGACCCTCCAGGTCATGGGAGTTCACAATATCGACCAGCGGACACCAGGGGCTCGTCAACCTGCCGGTTTTGCCACAAGCTCCGACGCAGAAGAGCTGAGAAAGGCGTTTCTCTGCTGGCTATTGCCGCAACAATTTCGTGTATCCGTATTTTTCCCACATATCTTCATCCCCAGCTTCTCATCATTGTTCGTGAGGAGACACGAGGCAAGAATGACTCGTCCGCCGTCAGCCAGAGATCTGGCTCTTGATGTCCTGGAGCGCGTGCGCGCCGGCCGCTTCGCTGAGCATGCCCTGTCGGAACGCCTGGCCAGGGAACACCTCCGACAGGAGGAACGCGGCCTGGCTACGGAGCTTGTCTACGGAGTCGTGAGATGGCAGCGGAGACTGGATGCCATCATTCACCGCTGCACCGAGGCTTCGGGCAAGAGGATCAAACCCGTAGTGAGGGACATTCTCAGACTTGCCCTCTATCAGCTCATACTCCTGGAAAGGATCCCCGCTCACGCAGCAGTAAACGAGGCGGTGAGTCAGGCCCGACGTCGTTTCGCTCAGGGCCCCGCAGGCTTTGTGAACGCGGTGCTCAGAAACGCGCTTCGCAACCTCTCCACAGTCGATCCTCCGGTGACCGATGCCCCCGGGTTGCTGGCAATTCATTTCTCCCATCCGGAGTGGCTGGTGAATTGCTGGCTCGCGGAATTCGGGCCTGAGAGTACGCGTCGGATTCTCACGCACAATAATTCCAGGGCGCTGGTAGACTTGCGCGTAAACACTCTCAAGGGCACTTATGAGCGGCTTGTGGACATCTTCCATAGAGAAAGGTGTCTCTTCCGCGACAGCGCGCTGGTGCCCGCGGGGATGCGTTTAGCGGCACTCCCCGGCCCCGTGCAGTCCATTCCGGGATACGCGGAAGGCTTGTTCGCGGTGCAAGACCTGGCCTCTCAGATGATTGCGCCCCTGCTTAAACCGCAACCGAATCATCGTATCCTCGACGCGTGCGCGGCCCCCGGGGGCAAGACCGCTCATCTGGCCGCGCTCACCCGGAATGGTGCGCGTATTATCGCGGTGGATTCCGACGAGAGGCGCGTGGAAGAAACGCGCGGCAATCTTCAGAGGCTCGGCGTTCAGGGGGTAGAGCTGGGAACGGGCAACGCGCAGGATCTTGAGTTCGTGAAGGGTCTCGGCGTGTTTGACCGAATCCTGTTGGATGCTCCCTGCACAGGGCTTGGGGTGCTCCGCCACAATCCCGAAGCCAAGTACCGGTTGAGTGAGGAAGACCTCGCGGTCTTCGGTGCTCGCCAATTGGCCCTGTTAACCACGGTCGCGGAGGTCTTGAAAGTCGGCGGATTACTTCTGTACTCGGTGTGCACCGTCTCTCGAGAAGAGACGTCGGAAGTCGTAGAGCGCTTTCTTGAGGCTTTTCCCGATTATTCGCTCGACGTGATCGATCCTGGAGAAGTAGGCTTGGCCGCGCTCGTGGGCCAACGCGGATACTTTAGGACCTTCCCTCCTCCCGTACAAGAGCAGATGGATGGTTTTTTCGCAGCGCGCATTCGCCGTGATCGCTAACGCGGCGGTTGGGCGAGGCGCGGATTGCCGATTTATCTCGACAAGCTGAGGGTTTATCGCAACAAAGTTTTGCCGGCCCGAGGTGGGAGCGGGGATACGCTGCAAAGCCGCTCACTTATCCCGTCATCGCTGCACCGGATGCTGCAGGGGGTCGTGTTTTTCCTGCTTTCAGAGAGAGTTAATCTGAGCCTGCGAAAAAATTTCGCAGGCCTTTCCTGCCAGAACAGGGCACGGGTGTGAAAGAATTGAGCGCGAAACGTGCGCTCCGGAAGCCCCTTCTTTTGGAATCAGCTATTCATCAGGTTTTCCCAACTTGGCACGGCGATTGCTATAGAGATAGTCGAACAACGACTCCTAACCATACCCTCTTAGCAATCCTCCTCATTTAGGATTGCTTTTTTTTTGCCTTTTTTTCGTTCCCTCACTAGTGCGTACCCGGGCTTGTTCGGGAAATTGCTGTGGCAGCATGGCACGCCAGCCTGCATTGCCAGGGACTTTCCCCAAGTCGTGGAGCCACAGGACAGGTCGGCTCCCTGGACTTCCTCGCTCCGAACCACAAAGAACTGCTTTTAAGATTTGTTGCACTTTGAAAATCGTGTTAAGTAGGTTTTTGCGAGCACGAGTGCTCGCAGAGCCGGAACGTTCCGCGGTCGCTTGAATCTTTTGCTCGGCCAAGGTGCTTTTGATAGATGACTCGTAGGTTGCGACGGCATAAGATAGGCGAACGGACCGCTGCGCTGCAATCACACTACATGCATGACCGACAAAGAGCCGGAACCCAGTGGGCAAACGATCCCCCCGGCGGACAAATCGGCCCGAGGAGATTAGAGGATGGAACTTACCGAGGCTTTGGTAAGCGATAGCAACGACGAGATCATCGAAATCACCTTAACCGGAGACGAGGATGAGTGGAGAGAAATAGCCGTGGTCCTTAAAGAATCGGATTCGGACTTGGCTACCGAAGTCGGCCTTAAAATCCGGGAGGCCCTCCGAACTGCGGGTCAATGAAGGTCTTTCGTGTTGCACGGGGGACCAGCAAGGCCGCGGGCTCTTTACCCGGGAACTTCAGGGGAAGAGCGCGTTGCCCTCGCGACACACCAACCGTCGTACTCCGCTTACTCCTCATAGCACGCGAGGAGGCTGCTGCGTAACGCAATGCTTTTCCGAATACGTGGCACGATGACGTCGGTTCCGACGACTTTCAGCGGAGGTCCTCAAGAACAAACTTAGCATGTCAGACTCTTAGGAGCCCGGCGGAAAGCTCGGGATGGTCGTGCGAGGCGCCGGGTACCACCATTGGCACCATGATTGGGGTCATGCAACAGGCTCCTAGGATTGGGAAAGCGCCGCTGTCAGGGGTTTGGATCGTGGCACCCTGGCGCGGTCGAAGCCCGGAACTGTTCCATGATTTCACCCGCCCTGTAGGAACTTCTCACGAGAGGCCCCGCCACCACGGCCGGCAGCCCCTCTGCGCGCGCGCGTTCCTCCAGTTCCGCGAACTCCTCGGGAGTGACAAATTTCTGGACCGGGTGATGGAGAGCCGAAGGCTGCAGATACTGGCCGATGGTAAGGACCGAGCATCCGGATTCAACGAGATCGCTCATGACGCGCAGGATTTCATCCCGCGTTTCCCCGGCCCCGACCATGATCCCGGACTTGGGAACAATACCTCCTCCGCGGTGTGAAACGCGGCGCAGCAAGGTCAGGGACCTGTCGTAAGACGCTCCTTGCCTTATGGTCGGGTACAACCGGGGGACGGTTTCCAGATTGTGAGCGATCGTCTCTGGTCGTGAATCGATGACCGTTTGCAGCGCGTCGGGGCAACCTTTCAGGTCCGGAATAAGCGCCTCAACTCCCACGTTTCCGGGCAAGCCGTGGATTGCCCGGACGGTCTGGGCGAATAACGACGCGCCCCCGTCAGGGAGGTCGTCGCGCGTCACCGAGGTGACCACCCCATACCTCAATTTCATACTTCTTACCGCGGCAGCCACCAACGCCGGCTCATCGGGATTCACAGGGAGAGGTGTTCCGTGCTTAACTGCGCAAAAGCTGCAGTTTCGCGTGCAAATGTGACCGAGTATGAGAAAAGTCGCAGTTCGGCTGGCCGCGCACTCACCCTGATTGGGACAATGGGCTTCACGGCATACGGTCGCAAGCCCCTTGGTGTAAGTCATGGTGCGAATGTATGCCTCGGCCGACGCAGTGAGTGGCGGTGTACGAAGCCATGGAGGGAGCCTTCGCATCTTCATGGGTCAAACCCTTTGCGCGGAATGTTACTCGCATAGTGTAACGTGTCTTTCCGCGGGTGTCGAGTTCGCGCGCTTCGTCCTGTGCCTTCAAAGCCTATACTGGTGCCGAGAGTCTTGTCCGTGTGATTCTTCTTGGGTGTCCGGAAGTCACGCTTGTTTGCAAGCGACGCAGAGCCGTCGAATCTTCGTTCAGGGGCCTCTGCCACCCTTCAAAAGATCGAGTCGTTCGATCAGAGGTTTTGGCAACGGTGGAGACGACGCAGCACACGGGATGCTGTTGACTGTCATGCTGCCCGGATACGGTGTGCTGGCTACTGAGTTTATTGGCTCAAGGGGGGAGTAAAAACCGAAGTTCGAATAAATAAAGACCGTCTCCGGTAAGGTATCAAGGGGGGGGAGTCATGATACAAGTGGAAGACGGCCTTTCATGCATAAAGATATCTTTCGGCTCTAAAAAAGTCAACCCCTACGAGGAAAAAAACCGTAGGGGCGTGCTGTGTGACTCCCAGGAACCATCGATACCAACCGGTTCAAAACCAGGATAAGACATAGAGCCTGAGTGTCAAGGTGTATTTTTCGGGTATTTTTTAGGTAGACTGTCTACCCCATGCATGACATAACCTGCTCATTATGTTACTACAATACATCTCTTCACTCGGATGAAAAACATCCATTGAGATCTACTTTTTCGTTGGTGTATCATTACCTGGCGCTCTGACCCCGCGGAAAAATTCTCATCGAGAATCCTACGGCTTGTGTCCCCATGTTCGCCGTATCTGCTCCTGAGCGCCGGCCACCTTTGGCCAATCTCATATTAAGAACGAGGCGAGACGATGTCAAATTCGTATGTCATTGCCGTTGTGCCCGGCGACGGCACCGGTCCGGAGGTCATCCGAGAAGGAAAAAAAGTTCTGACCCATGTAGCGCGAAAGTACGGGTTTTCCCTTGATTTTGTGGAATACGATCTCGGTGGAGAACGGTATCTCAAGACAGGAGAAATACTCCCCCCGTCAGTGTTGTCGGAATTCAGCAAATCAGATGCGATTTACCTCGGGGCTATCGGACACCCGGCTGTGGCGCCGGGAGTTCTGGAAAAGGGTATTTTGCTCACCGTGCGCTTTGAACTGGACCAGTACGTGAACTTGAGACCGGTCAAACTCTATCCGGGAGTCGCAACTCCGCTCAAAGACAAGGGGCCTGAGCACATAGACTTTGTAGTGGTCCGAGAAAACACGGAAGGTTTTTACGTGGGGTCAGGAGGATTCTTCAAGAAAGGCACCCCGGATGAGGTGGCCATTCAGGAATCCATCAACACGCGTAAAGGCGTTGAACGTGTGCTCAAGTATGCCTTTGAAGCTACGCGCAAAAGAGCAAAACGCAAGAAACTTACTTTGTGCGGCAAGAATAACGTGCTCACTTATGCCTGGGACTTGTGGACGCGGACCTTCGGCGAACTCGCGAAAGAGTATGCGGACGTCACCACCGACTACGCGCACGTGGACGCCATTTGCATGTGGATGGTCAAGAATCCTGAATGGTTCGACGTCATCGTGACGGATAACATGTTCGGGGACATCATCACGGACCTGGGAGCCATGATCCAGGGGGGGATGGGAATTGCCGCAGGAGGGAACATTAACCCTGAAGGAGTTTCCATGTTCGAGCCTATTGGCGGGTCTGCTCCCAAGGACACAGGACAGAATGTGATCAATCCTCTGGCATGCGTGCTGGCCGGCGGCCTGATGTTGGAAACCCTGGGCGAGCCCGTGGCAGCTTGCGCGGTGGAAGACGCGGTCGTCAAAGTGATTACCCAGGATCTCAGGAGCCTCGAGGCGGGCCGTATGGGCCATTCCACTTCCGAGGTAGGAGACCTGGTGGTCAAATACCTGGGCTGATCTCGCGGGCCACGGGACGCCACTCGAACGGGAAAGGCGAACAGACTTTCGAGTGGCGTTTCTTATGAAAATGCATTTTCGGGGGAAGGACCGTCGTGCCTACGCGCAACGTTTCACGAGCCTGCAAGAAATTGACTTAGGTAACGTGGTGAGATATCATTGGATATAGTCTCGTGGAAGAGAAAGGAACCTCATGCCCGATCCGCCTGAAACCGATGGGAACCTTCATCGGTTGGATAACATGCTGCAAATTCCCGCGCGAATGACGTCTGCGGCGTTTGACACCCTCACGGCCACTGTTTTGTTTGCCAACGGCATGATGCGGTCCTATCAAGATTTTCTCGCGCCGTTCCTTATTGCTGCGAACTCTTTCGGGAAAAAAGAGAAGGACACCCTTCCCCGGTTGTCTTGGGAAGAGAATCTCAGGGATTACCTGGCGCTCTTCCGTTTCAACATGCAGATCGCGGAGGGGGGTGCGCGGACCTCGCTGATGCAGATGAACCGGTATTACAAAAAAGAGTTCACGCAGTTCATCCCCGCGCTTGTGAAGACACTGTGGGGATATACTGACGATCCGCTGGATAAGTACACCGCGGAGAAAGTTGAAGTGTTGCGGAGATTGGTCGTCGATTACCCGGATGCGATACGGGAGATCGGCGAGGATTTTGGATTCCATTTTGATAAAGGCGGGTACACGCTGGTTGCAGAAACGGACCGGATGACCATGTACCGCGTGCATCCCACAGACCCGAGCGTACAGACCAGGCCGGATATGAAGCCGATCCTCATCGCGCATCCGTATGTGTTGGGTTCGGGCATTCTTGCGTTCCTCCCTCCTGATAACAAGAGCTACGTGCATGCTTTCGCCAATCAGGCCATCCCTACCTATGTCCGTATCATCAAGGACATCGCGGTCACCGAAGCGGTACAGGTCATGACCGGCGAAGACGACGCGCGGGATACCGCGCACTTCTGTCGAATCCTCAAGGAGATCCATCAAAAGCCCGTCACCCTGAACGGATTTTGCCAGGGCGGGTTCATTTGCCTGCTCAACGTGCTCTCCGGGGAGCTGGACGGACTGGTTGACGCGCTCATTACCTGTGTGGCTCCCATGGACGGGACCCGCAGTCGGGGCCTGGTGGAATATCTTGCGCACATCGCTCCGCGCTTCAGAAACCTGGCATATGCATCCAAGACCATGCCCAGCGGGAACGAGGTGGTGGACGGCACGGTCATGAGCTGGGTCTATAAGCTCAAGAGCATCGAACGAGAAGCTCCGCTTTTTACCTATTACCGGGATATCAATCTGTTCGAAACCATGTTGGCAAAAGGAATCCAAGGGATCGGGAGAACCGCTGCAGCCATCAACCACTGGTTGCTTTACGACCGGAACGATCTGCCCATTGCCATCACTCAGATGAGTTTTGATTCCTATACCATCCCTGTTACCTCTACCGGTGAGCTGCCTGTCAGGCTGTTCGGGAGGAGGTTGAACTTCCATTACGTTGGCGACAAAGGAATCAAATTCCAGATTTGTTACGCGGCTAAAGACGATCTGGTGGATCCCGCTTCCGCGTTGGCGCCCAAGGATTTCATCGACGTCGAGCTTACGGAGTTTCCCAAGGGCCATGCCGCGATCGCCACATCCTGGGCCGATCCTGACACGGAGTTCGGGCTGCACAAGCGATACCCCGGTGGCCGTCGGGGGCCGGTCCGCTTCCAATTGGATCTCGATGAAGAGATGTCGTCGCACAGTTCTTCTGCCAAGGGTTGACATATTGCCGGAATAGCGTATTGCTTCACGGCATGAGCGCTTCGCAAGACCTTGGGGGACCGATTTGAGGGGCGACAGACCGCGCAGATTCAGGGGAGCATTTCCCTCGTCCGTAACAAGAGAGTGAACTCATTGAACAGAGGAGGAGCTGGCATGAAAGAGATCCTGGAACAGTGGACAAAAAACATGGGGAAGATGTGGGATCCTTGGCAAAAGATGATGGGCGATTTCGATTGGATGAAAGCTGATGCCCCCCAGCACATCAAATGGAGCGCGTGGTTGGCTGCAGTGCGGTCGAGCTATGACGTCAATACCTCATGGTGGCAGATGTTTCTGGACCAGACCGAGGAAATCTTCCTGAAAACCTTTAAGGAATGCCCTTTTTACAACAAGGCCGTCGAAGATCAGATGCGGGAATTCGGAGCGAACGTGAGGAAAGCTCAGAAGGCACAGATGGATTCGGTGAAGGAATACCTGGATAAGATGGAGGACGTGCTCAAGAACAAAGAAGAGGAGCGCTAGCAGGCTGTTGCGGAACGCAATGCATTCTCGACAATATCCCACGATAGTGTCGCTTCCGACAACTTTTTGCAGCGGTCTCCAAGAAAAAGCTTGGTAGGTCAGATTCCCGGGGGCCAGGTAGTTGTTCCGAAACGGTTGTGCGGAGCCCGGAGTACCACGATAGTGGTAGCGATCGGGGTTACGCAACAAGCCCTTGGTACTTCAGGAATGCATTCAGTGAAGGGAGGGCTGGATGATCGTGTGGGTCACGATTCCCGCGCGTCGTCATCGGCATTTCAGGAAAGACGGACCGAAACGCCTGTCCCGGAGAGTCGCAGATTGCCAAGAGCACGGTGTATGGGCCCGCCCACCTGAATGTGTGCCCGCGGTCAAACGTTTTACCGTCCACGTCATGGACCGACGTTGAAGAATTACATGAACGTAAATCACAATCAAAAGATGATGATCCTGCCCATAGGGGGGCTCGGCGAAATCGGCCTTAACATGATGGTGGTCGCGTGGGGACAAGACGCGATCATCATTGACACAGGCCTCATGTTTCCGGACGAATCCATGCCCGGGGTGGACATTGTTATTCCTGACGCGGAGGTGATCGTCCGCCAGGGGTGGAACATTCGCGGTATCTTGCTCACGCACGGCCACGAAGACCATATTGGCGCGCTCCCTTACGTGCTCAAGAAGACACCTGCCCCGATCTACGCGACAGGCCTTACCATGGGCCTGATTGAACAAAAACT
The DNA here is from genome assembly GCA_963760985.1 of uncultured delta proteobacterium. Lineage (GTDB taxonomy): Bacteria > Desulfobacterota > Desulfomonilia > Desulfomonilales > Desulfomonilaceae > JACRDG01. Next base: position 1,046,580 of record CAVXFM010000015.1, read on the forward strand.
GGAGGAATTCGAACTCCTGGGCAGCACCGAAAGGCACGTCATTTCCGAGGACGTTCCGTTGGAGCTCGGGCCGTTTCGGATAGACTTCCTTCATATGTGCCACTCCATAGCCGACGCGGTGGGGCTGGCGGTGACCACACCTGCAGGCGTGCTTGTACACTCGGGTGATTTCAAGCTCGATCCCACTCCCATAGACGGCAGACTCTGCGACCTGGAAAAACTCGGAGCTTTCGCACGGCGCAAGGTCCTTGTGCTGCTCGCTGATAGCACGAATGTGGAGAATCGGGGCACCACGCTCTCTGAAAGCATGATCCGGCCCGCTTTTGAGCGCATCTTTCGGGAGGCGACCGGTCGCATTCTCATTGCGTCGTTTTCCTCCAACATACACCGCATACAGCAGGTGCTTTCGCTGGCCGAGGAATTCGGCAGGAAAGTTGTTCTGGTGGGACGGTCTATGGCGGGGAACTCGAAGATCGCTTCTGAACGGGGTTACCTGGATATCCCCCAGGGAATCCTCGTGGACATGAAGGACATGGACGCGCTGCCGGACGACAAGATCACCGTTCTCTCCACCGGTTCCCAGGGTGAACCCATGTCCGCGCTGTCTTTGATGGCCATGGACAGGCACAAGTACCTGCGCGTCAAGTCAGGAGACGTGGTGGTGTTCTCTTCCCGGTTCATACCGGGCAACGAGAGGGCGATCAATCAGATTATCAACGAGCTTGGGCGCCGCGGAGCCCGCGTTATGTACGAAAAGGTCTCCGACGTCCACGTGTCCGGCCATGCGAGTGAAGACGAATTACGCTACCTGATCCGGCTGGTGCAACCCCAACACTTCATTCCCATCCACGGTGAGTACCGGCACTTGCTCAGGCACCGCCAGCTCGCCATCGAGGAAGGAATCGACCCGGAAAGAACCCTCCTGGCGCAAAACGGCGATCTCATTGAAGTATCCGAGGATGGAGTCCGGATTGTCGATCAGTTCGACACGCGCCGCATATTCGTGCACGGCAAGGGTGTGGGGGAGGTAGGACATGACGTACTACGCGACCGGCGGGTGCTCTCTGAAGTAGGAATGGTAACGGTCGTGGTGGCCGTGGAAATGGCCACGGGGAATCTTCTCGCGGGCCCTGAGCTGTATTCAGTGGGGGTCACTTTCGACGAAGTGGAACCCGAACTGCTGGAAGGAGCGCGCATCGCGCTGGAAGAGCGTCTCGCGGAAATCGACCCTCAAACTGTCGCGCAGTGGGAAAACGCGAGAGAGGACATCCGGCTCGCGGTAAGGCGGTACATCAACCGATTGCTCGGCAGGAAGCCGCTCGTACAGACGATTATTCTCCAGTCCTGAGCACTCGGGGCCAAAAAAAAGTCAGTGATCGCAATTTTTTTCGTGCAATTTGTTTCTCCTGGCATTACAAAATTCCCGTATACGCAAACGAGGCGTGAAGGAGGAAGCCGTCACGCACCAGGGAAAGGAACTCATGGGTCTGCTTTCCTTAAATTTTCGGGCCAATCTGGTTTTTTCTTGACAAAGGCCGAAACTCCATGGTACGGTGCGGCTATTCGTGAGCTGATAGTTCCTGATTTTTTGGGATACGCTTCAATAAAGGAGGGTTTGGAATGAAGAAGTTGTTGCTCGTTCTGACGGCTATCGCCGTGTCGCTAGCCTTTGTAGGCATGGCAGTTGCGAAGGGACCCATTGGCTGCCCGCCGCCGGTAAAGACCAAAATGGTGACTGAGTACATGAAGCCGGGACACCCCGCTCCCTGCCTCGTACCCAAGCCGTACAAGCCCACAGGTCCTAAGACCATCAACACATGCCACGGTTGCGTGACGGTTCCCGGAAGCAAGTATGCTCTGTGGGAAAAACCCGTTATGGTCAAGACCAAGGTCATGAAGGACGTGTATCAGGATCTGTGCCGCGGCAAAGCCAAAGGCCAGTGCATGCCCTGCGGCTTCTGCGTGCCGGTTAAGTGGGACTGCAAGTGGAAGACCAGCGTGATTTGCGGGCAGGTCGAAGTCGTCACGTGTAAGGTTGTGAAGGCGAAATACCCGATCAAGGCGAAATGCGTGCCCGTTCCGACCCCGCCGCCTGACTGTTTCTAAGGCATAAAATGTAAACCACTCGCTGCCCTTTAGGGCTGAGAGTAGTGAATAGTTCGGGGGAGGTTCATCGGACCTCCCCCGAACCCGTTCTGCCCCACGATGACGTGCGCGCATGACGAAAGGACTGTCCGCGGGAGCCGGGGCGGTTTTGCCGCGTGTAGGGGCCTAGAGGGCTGTTGCGTGACGCAAAGCTTTCCCACGCACGTACCAGCGCGATGTTGTAGGTTCCAACGACCGGCAGCGCTCCCCAAAAGATCCCTCGTATCTGAAGCTCCTGAGCGCTACACAGTTCTTCCGAAAGGCTCGTTCTTGATCCGAGTACTACGGCAGCGGCCTCGATTGGGGGTACACCACAGGCTTCGCGCATGGGGCAAAGAATCCTCTGGACGACAGGAAGAGTTGCATGTATGTACGTATTCCTTTGAAGCAACCGATCTTGGTCCCTGACCAGCTTCTTGGCGCGTCAGGCTGGAGTGCGATGTGGTGCAAAATCCTGTGACTCACACCGAGAGTGAAGATCTCAATGTTCCTTTGCTGGACCTTGATCCCGTCCACGGGCCGATCCTGGCTGAGCTCAAGAGCGCGATCAATGGAGTGCTTGAAACCAATCGATTCATCGGCGGGCCCGAGGTGGAAGCCTTCGAGGTAGAGGCTGCCCACTACGTGGGAGCCCAATACGGAATTGGTGTTTCCTCTGGCACTGACGCGCTGATCGTTTCCATGATGGCCCTGGGAATTGGCAGAGGCGATGAAGTCATCGTGCCGAGCTTCACGTTCTTCGCAACCGCGGGATCGGTGTGGCGACTCGGAGCTACTCCCGTGTTTTGCGACATGGACGAGGCCACATTCAACCTTGATGTGTCAGAGCTGGAGAAACTGGTCTCCCCACGGACAAAAGCGGTGATTCCTGTCCATCTTTTCGGACAAGCAGCGGACATGGACCGTATTGCCGAAGTGTGCTCACCCCGCGGCGTGGCAGTGATAGAGGATGCAGCGCAGGCCATCGGAGCGGAAATTAAGGGTAAGCGGGTGGGTTCCCTGGGGGATACTGGATGTTTTTCCTTTTTCCCGTCCAAGAATCTTGGAGGCATCGGCGACGGTGGGCTGGTAACGACGAACCGGAGAGCACTCGCGGATAAAATTCGGAGCCTGCGCGATCATGGCGCGAGCCGGCGGTACTACCATGCCATGGTCGGGGGAAATTTCCGGCTGGATGCCATTCAGGCTGCCGCACTCCGGATCAAGCTGCGCACGCTGGAGCAATGTCATGAACAACGCAGCGCCAATGCGGCAGCATACAGGGAGGGTTTTGCCCCGCTGGAGGAAAAGGGCTTGCTTCGCCTGCCTCGGGAGCTTCCCGGCTTGCGGCACGTGTTCAACCAGTTCGTAATCAGATTGGAGAAGCGGGACGCTCTTCAGGAATTCCTCGCGAGCCGCCACGTGGGCACCGCGATCTATTATCCTGTGCCGCTGCATCTCCAGGAGTGTTTTCGCAGCCCGGAATCGGCTCCACCTGTTTTACCGAGGACCGAACTCGCAGCCAAGGAAGTCCTGGCTCTCCCGATCTTTCCCGGCTTGACGAAGGCTCAACGTGACAAGGTGATTCGTTGCGTGACGGAGTTCTTTGCATGAAAGATGGCACGGGGAAACCGCTTTTTTGTGCAAAAAAGTGGTTTCCCCGGACCCCTTCCCCAAAAAACTCCAGCATATGCGTCTCCCGCCGGTCGCCGCCCCCGCTTGCCCACAGAGTAGGGCTTGGAACGAAAACATGTGCGAACTCGCGGGACAGTCGGAAACCGGCAGAAGCTGAAATCTAGAGAAGTCTTGGTGGGAGGGAGTTCGGGGGAGAGGCGACCCTTTTTCAGAAGGGTCCTTCCTCCGAAGATTCTCTTTGCCGCTTCTTGCTCAGCGGGCGAATTCGATGGCGCGGGTTTCGCGGATGACCACAATCTTGATCTGCCCGGGGTAGGAAAGTTCCTTCTCGATCTTGGCTCTGATATCCCTGGCCAGGAGAGTGAGTCCCTCGTCAGTGATATTCGAATTCTCGACAATGATGCGGATTTCCCGGCCAGCTTGAATGGCAAATGATTTGCTCACACCTCGGAAGGAATCGGCAATCCTTTCAAGGTCTTCGAGACGCTTCACATAGCTCTCGAGCATTTCCCGGCGGGCTCCGGGTCGTGCGGCCGAAAGCGTGTCAGCCGCCTGCACGAGTACCGCGATCACGCTCCCTGGCTGTTCGTCGCCATGATGAGCTGCGATGGCATTGACGATCAGCGGGGATTCTCCATACCGTCGGGCCACATCAGACCCGATGATTGCGTGAGCGCCTTCCACCTCGTGGTCTATGGCTTTGCCGATGTCGTGGAGCAGGCCCGCGCGTTTTGCCTTCTTTTGATTCAGGCCCAGTTCCGCGGCCATGATTCCGCAGATAAAGGCAACCTCCAGCGAGTGCTGAAACACGTTCTGTGCGTAAGATGTGCGGTACTTGAGCTTTCCCAGGAGCTTGATGAGTTCCGGGTTGATACCGTGAACCCCGACGTCGAAGCTCGCCTGTTCGCCTGCTTCGACAATTGCTTCTTCCATCTCCTGAGTGACTTTCTTGACGACCTCTTCGATGCGCGCAGGATGGATTCTCCCGTCATTGATGAGCCGCTCAAGAGAAAGCCGTGCCACTTCACGGCGGATGGAATTGTACCCGGAAAGGATCACCGCCTCAGGGGTGTCGTCGATAATCAGGTCAATCCCCGTGGCAGCCTCAATGGCCCGAATATTCCGACCCTCTCGGCCGATAATGCGGCCCTTCATTTCTTCATTGGGGAGAGGCACCACCGACACAGTCCGTTCCGCGACAAAATCCGCGGCATACCGGCCTATGGCTGACGCGATGATTTCTTTTGCCTTCTTGTCCGCTTGGGCTACGGTCTCTTCTTCGATTTGTCGGATAATGCGACCGCTTTCGATGCGAGTTTCGGACTCGACCTTCTTGAGCAGCATGTCTTTGGCTTCAGCGGAAGACAATCCCGCGAGCTCTTCGAGTTTATCCAGCTGTTTCCTGACGAGGCCGTCGGCTTCTCGTTCTTTTTCCTTGGCCTTTCTGTATCCCGCTTCTATTTCCTTCTCGTGCTTGACAGACGCAGCCTCCTTGGCCTCCAATTGCGAGCCCTTTCGGTCCAGGATCTCTTCTTTTCGTATCAGTCGAGATTCGCGTGCGGAAAGCTCACTTCGGCGCTCCCTAATTTCGTTTTCCAGGTCTGACCTTGCCTGGAAAAGTTTGTCCTTGGCCTGGAGGAGGGCCTCCTTCTTTATCGTCTCCGCTTCTTTGTTTGCGGCTTTGATGAGTGAGTCTGCATCGGCCTTTGCCGACTGCATCCGGCTCTTGTCAAGCATTCTGGTCGCGGCGTATCCACCGACGAGTCCAACTATCGCTGAGACAAGGGCAGGAATCAAGACATGAATCGATTCCACAACCCCTCCGACTTGTAGAGTGACGGGATGCTGGTCCTGCGAAACCAACCAAGGATGTCAAATACGGGACGAATGATTAAGGGCAAGTATCAGCAAGCGGGCGCTTAGCGCTTATTACCCACGAGCAATGTATATATCCCCACCGACTTTCCATCCAGAGGCTTCCGTTCACATCCCGGCTTATTAGGTATATAAGAACACTCGATCAAAGTAAGGGAAGAGCCCCCGCAATCGGCCGTTCGGACGCAACTTTTGAACCTGGTTGCCCAGGTGGGTTCCTCGGGGCTGCTTTAGACTTCCTGCTTCAGTGGCAGGCATGCACACCACAACCTTTTCCGGTTCCCGTTTAATGAGTGTTGGCTCAAAAAATTGTCGTCCGTTTCGCACCGCGCAGGGGCTTCCCTTTTTCATACAACCCGATCGATGGTCTTAAGAAGCCTGTCGGTTTTTTCCTCCAGTTCTCTTATGGTCTTTTCTTTGGTCCGCCTAGATTGAAACATTTCGTCAGTTATGTTCAGGAGCGTCAGGATCACCAGATCCAGGGTGGAGACCACCGTCGCTTGTTCGCGGATGGCCTCGGCTCTCTCCATAATGAAATCTGCCAACTTCTGAACGTATTGCTTGTTTCCTTGTCCCCTGATACTGTACCTCGCGACCAAACAATCGCACTTTAACCGCTTCAGTGCAAGCCTCTGAACCGGTTTCTGACCCTATTACCTCGTCAGAGTCGTACTCTTTCAGGTGAATGCCTCCAGTTTTTCAATGATTCTATCAAGCTTGCCCTTGGCTGCTTTGTGGTCTTTCTGGAGCTTCTTGAGGGTCCGGTCGAGTTCTCCGATGCGCTTGTCCCGCTTTTCCAGTTCCTTGCCAAAGCGTTGCTGTTCTTTCTTGGACTGGTCGTTCTGCTCGATCAGATGCATGATCTTCTCTTCGAGAAGAGCAAGCTTGTCGGAATCCATCGGGCTCTCCCTAAGATGTTTTGAGATCCGCTTTAATTATATTTCTTTAGCCACATGTGTCAAGAAATATCTTGAAGCTGGCTCTCGGTTTCCATCTATCCGTTTTTTCAAGGACCGGTCATCCAGACCGTGCCAGATCAGGTCTCCGAGTCGACTCCCGGGAGATTCAACACCTCCCCGAGCTTCTGTATTTTCCTGTGAAACGTGTTGCGACTCATGCCGAGCCACTTGGCAGCCTGAAGTTTGTTGCCTCGGCTCCTCTGCAGCACTTTCACGATCAAGCGCTTTTCCACTTCCCCCATAATCAAGGGATGGATTCCCTTTACGTCGTTATCCACAAGGTACTCGACCAGCAGGTCGATCGAATCCCCGATATTGGTGTTGAGCATTTCTCCGGACTTACTGGCCTGGGATCTTTCCTCAGCATCGCCCGGACTTGCCTTGTGGCCTGTTTTGTCCGCTTTCATCACTGGGAGACCCTCCGACCTTGGTGACGACCTGCGTCGTCCTTTCCGTGTTTCTGCCGTGAGACCCTCCGGAGAAGCCGGGAGAATCTCAATAGGCCCGTGGTACCAAGAATGCCGACCGTTCGTGAATGCGTGCCATGCCCTTCGAGCCAGCAGCACCACGGTCAGGCTTGATTTCTGCCTTTCGAGTCTTTTTCCGCTTGCGGATCCTCATTCGGAGATTTCGTGTCCCGTAATGACCTCAGAGGATACACCTTTTGCGGTGTGCGCGATACCGCAAGCGTCTGTGGCGGGACATTTCGCGTGATGGTACTTCCCGCACCGATCACGCTTCCCGCACCGATCTCGACCGGCGCCACGAATTGGACGTCGGAGCCGATAAAACAGCGGTCGTGGATCGTGGTTCGGTGTTTACGCTTGCCGTCGTAATTACACGTAATCGTCCCGCAACCGATGTTCACGTCTTTGCCGATTACACTGTCGCCCAAATACGTCAGGTGGGCCGCCTTGGTTCCGTCACCCACCACGGTCTTTTTCACCTCTACAAAATTCCCTATTCTCGCGTGCTTGCCGATGGCGGTCTCGGGCCTGAGATGGGCCATAGGCCCTATGGATGTGTCATCATCCACCGAGACCCGATCCAGACGACACCCCTGGAGAATCTTGACGCGATCTCCCACACGGGAGTTCATGATGTACGTACCCGATTCCACCACGCAGTCTGTACCGATTTCGGTTTTTCCGCACAACGTCACGCATGGGTGGATCACCGAGTCAGGTCCGATGGTCACATCCGCGTCCACATACACACTCGAAGGATCCATCAGGGTTACCCCTGAATCCATCAATTCTTCGCGCCTCTGCTCCCACACGATCGAGGCGACACGGGCCAGGTCTGCTCGCGTGTTGACGCCCAATGCCTCTTGAGGGTTGGGTAGCACGAAACCGTGAACCGAGATCGAGTCTTTCACTGCTTCAGCCACGATGTCGGTCAGATAGTATTCGCGTTGGGCGTTGTCCGAGCCTATCCGATCCAGCAAAGGATCGAGCACGTCCTTCGTGACCAGATACACGCCGGTATTGATTTCGCGTATGGCCTTTTCCGCGGGGCTTGCATCCTTTTCCTCAACGATCCGGGTTACCGTGTGGTCCTGATTTCTGATAATCCTGCCATATCCCCGGGGTTCGTCCACCAATGCCGTCATGACGGTGAGAGAGCTGCCATGCTCCTCGTGATACCGCATGAACTCCGCGAGAGTCTGTCTCTTGATCAGCGGAATATCGCCGCAGAGGACAAGGACCTCGCCTCGGAAATCGCTGAACAAGTTCCGCGCGGCTGCGACAGCGTGCCCCGTGCCGAGCTGGGGTTCCTGCAGAGCAAACTCGAGGCCTGCGCCTTCGACCACCTTCTTCACCGAGTCCGACTGATGGCCAACCACGACAACGGTCTTTTGCAAAGGGCATCCGTCCAGAGCCCGAAGCACGTGGGAAATCATAGGGAGCCCTGCGACCTCGTGGAGGACCTTGCAATGGGCGGACTTCATACGGGTTCCCTTCCCCGCGGCTAATATTATCGCAGCAAATTTGTTCGTCATCGTTTATAGTCGATACTCAAGGTTTAGACGAGCAACTCTAGCCGGTTGCAAAGACCCTGTCAAGGGGGTTTTGGAACCGTGCGGGCACAGGAGGGCGTGAGCAAACGTGGAGCGTCTTTACAAAGTAGCTGTCCTGGGGTCCGCGAAAGTGGTCGAGGGATCCCAGATCGGAGAGAGGGCCTTTCAAGTCGGTCAGGCCATCGCTCGTCACCGAGGGGTGCTGTTGACCGGCGGATGTCCTGGACTACCTCTTGCGGCAGTGCGTGGTGCTCGATCTTTGGGGGGCCTCACCATAGGAATTTCCCCTGCTTTGAACAGAGATGAGCACGCTCATGCCTATGCGTACCCCCTGGACAGCGACGTGTGCATCTTCACCGGTATGGGAACCAAGGGCCGGAATGTGGTCCTCGTACGGAGCGCGGATGCATGCGTATTCATCGGCGGCGGCATGGGCACTTTGAACGAGTTCACCATTGCGTTTGACGACCTTGGCCCGAAGAACGCTCTGGGCATCCTCTCGGGAAGCGAAGGATTGTCAGAAGAGTTTCCCCGTCTGGCTGCCTCAGTGGTTGGACCGGACCACGCGCTGCTGGTGAAGGAACCCGATCCTGAGAGGCTTGTTCAGAGACTCTTCGATCACATTTGCCCCTATGAATAGCAATCCGCGCGGCTCCAGGACGTCGTTTGGTTCTCTCCGAAAACATTCAGGTTATCCGACCACAACCAAAAATCCCGCTTTTTCAATGACCTGGCAACGATAAACCTTGACCGTGACAGAGAAATTTGGTAAATAATGTTACGTTATTCAAGGAAGTTCTCACTCTTTTTCTCGTTGGAAAAAGGAAGGGGCGTGCGCCTTCGCAGTTTGCCGAAGGTTGAGAGTATCTTCTGCACGAGGTACTCACGCTCAAAGGGTGACCTCACCACAGGAGAATGAAATGAGGATTCTTAATTCCAAGGCGGCCCGCACAGTGAGCAACAATCCGCTTCACGGGGTACCCATCGGCAAGGACCTCCGGCACGGATTCTTACTTCTTGGACTGCGGGCCATGGCCAAGAGCCGGTTCGCAGTTCTTCTGCTCATCCTGACGGGGACCCTGATACTGCCGTCGTTTGCCGGAGCACAATCAACCGGCATCAACCAACTCGACGATGCCCTCGAACTGCAAATCTCTGGTCACCTGAAGGAAGCCATCCAAGAGTATACCGACGTTCTCAAGCAACATCCTCGCTCCGCGGAAGCGTACAATTGGCGGGGCATGGCATACGAGGATGTGGGAGACGTCGACAAAGCCCTCGCGGATCTGAACCAGGCGATCGAGATCAGCCCCAATTACGCGGATGCGTACAGATAATCGAGGGGAAGCGTACCGCAAGAAGAAGTTGTACGGACGGGCTGTGGCTGACTACGAGAAGGCCGTTTCCATCGATCCGCGTTTTGCAGAAGCTTATTATAATCTCGGGCTTGTCTATGAGTACGGAGAAAAGAAGGACGCACTCGCCGCTGCCGCGTATGCGAACTATCTCAAGAATAACCCCAAAGCTTCGGACCGAGAGGCGGTTACCGAGAAGATCAGGGCATTGAAGACTGCGGCTGCCAAGCCTGCGCCCGCAACTCATGCTGCCGCACCCAAGCCGGGAGCACATCCTGGGGCCAAGCCTGCAGGGCCTCCCGGAGTCAAGCCTGCTCCAGGAACTCAGCACGCACAGGTGCAAAAACCCCCTGCCCCAGGGGCTCACCCCGGCCACAAACCTCCCAGCGCGGTCCCGCACGGAGCCAGGCCTGGCATGCCAGGCCACAGACCCGGCTTACCGCCGCATGTAGGCGTGAAACCGCCTGCAGGACCCCAATTGCCGGCAGAGCTTCCGTTCGGCCAGGATCTGAAGCCCCTCATCGCCATGGCCATGGGATTTGGTCTGGTGCTTCTGGTCGTGCCGGTCCTCATCTATGTGTTCGTCGCGCTGATGTTATTCTTGATTGCGAAGAAGACCAATACCGCCATGCCGTGGCTTGCTTTCATCCCCATCGCGCAGTTCGTGCTTGTGCTGAACATCGCGGGAAAGCCAATCTGGTGGATTGTCGTGTTTTTTCTCCCCGCAATAGGCTCGGCCCTGGGCTTCGTGGATCAGACGGTGGGGACTTATGCGTCGCTCGCAGGCAGTGTGGTGGTGATGATAGCGTCGTTGCTCATTGCGCTGGGCATCGCGAATGCCAGAGGGAAGTCTGTGGTGTGGGGCATCCTGCTTTTCTTGCCGTGCACCAGCATCATAGCTTTGCCGTACCTGGCCCTTTCCAAATAGTCATTCCCCATGAGAGACCCGATCCTCGCACCTGACTTGTTCGCGCGGGATCGGGTTTGCTCACGGGAGATTCTGCTCGAATCCCGCGACTTTGGGTGCCTCCCGGGTGCGACCCTGGAGCGCGAAAGTGTGGGATTCTCTGCGTCCCCTCGCCTCACTCTGAGTCTTCACTCACCTGAGCAAGACCTTTCCCGATTCAATCAGTTGTCTTTGAGGGTCAAGAACCGCGCACCCGACACTTTACTCGTGGGCATGAGACTCGTGCGCGCCTCGGCCGATGAATCAGGGGCCCCTGGCGTCTCGTTTACCGGAGGACGGGAGGAACTGATCGCAGGGCAATGGATGAGCCTCAGGTTTCCCATGGAGTGCTTCGGGACGTACGGCGCGTCAACGGAAAGGACTGACATTCGGTATATTGAATTCTCTTTCGGGTACGACCGTACTCACACCGGCCCGACGCTGATCAAGGTCTCGATTGCGTCCTTGGCAGGCGAATCCCGCGACATTCCACCAGGCCCGAGACTGACGCGCAAAGGTCTCGCGGAAGTCTCGAAACCGGACAGCCCATTCGCAGCAACGTCTTTGCACGCACCGCGTGCGGATACGGCGTGTTCGTGCCGCGAAGGATCGGAAGACACACCGATTCAAGCCGCTTCAGGGCTGTACGTGCCTCCCCCGCATCCGTACCCGCGTGAAACCGCGGAGGAGATGCTCGCGGGACGCATCATGGGCCAGGAACTGCAAGAGCCCATCCCGTGGAATGCAAACCCGCTCGGCATTCAGGAATGGACACATTTCTTGAATCGCCACCACTTCCTCCGTGCCTTGGTCATTGCATTGACAGAGACACAGGATCAGCGGTACACAGCGGCATTGGACCGCCATATACGTTCCTGGATTGTGGACAATCCCGTGCCCGTCGATTCCAATGGTGGAGCAGGGCCCGCGTGGGAGACGCTTTCCGCTGCCTGGCGATTGAGGGAATGGACGTGGGTTCGCCGTATCGCGTGGCAATTTGGCGCGTTCAGTCAAGACGCGCGAGCGAGTATGCTTCGTGCGGTATGGGAACACGCGTGCCACTTGATGGATCATCACGGCCACCCCAACAACTGGATCATAGTGGAGTCATGCGCGTTGGCGCTTGCAGGAATATGGTTTCCCGAATTTCGCGACGCAGATCTCTGGGTCAGATCCGGCGTGGAACGACTGAGAAGTGAATGTAAGAGGCAGTTCTTTGCAGACGGGACTCACTTCGAGATATCGCCGTTGTACCATGCGATCTGCACGCATGCGATGCTGGAGGTCAAACACGCGGCTGCAGAGACAGATCTGACGTTGCCCGAGGAATTTGACGAACCGCTGGAGCGGTGTTTCACGTATCTTGCCGCCCAGTGCAGGCCGGATTTCACGTGGCCCTCCTTGAACGACTCGGGATCCGCCGATAGCGATTACACGGCCTTGATGCGCATGGCCGGAGAAATCTTCCATCGACCGGATCTGCTCTGGATCGGTACCCATGGTCGACGCGGTGCTGCACCTGCGAGGACGTGCCACGCGTTTCCCGACGCGGGCATCGCGACAATGAGATCCAGTTACGCTTCCGATGCGCACTTCCTCGTATTCAGGGCCGGACCTCCAGGGGCAGCTCACCTGCACGACGACGCGCTGGGTTTGGACGTCACCGCCTGGGGCGTGCCTCGGTTGGTGGACCCGGGAATCACCACGTACGCGCCCGATGTCTTGAGCGAGTATTATCGTGCAGCTAGGGCCCACAACACTCTACTCATAGACGACTGTGGACCGAATCGGGCAGGCATGCCTTTTCTTCAGAGAATTGCCCCCGCGGGGGACCTGTTCTCCTGGAGATCCACCGATTCTTTTCACGCGGTGTTCGGCCTGTATCGCGGCCCCTGGACAGGTGATCTGGAGAGCGTTGCGGCTCATCGCTCGGTCATTTTTGTCGGTTCTGAGTATTGGATCGTGCGCGACGCGGTGTGCGGCGCCAATGCCCATGAGATTTCCACGTGCTGGCAGTTCTCTCCTGCCCGGGTCGTCCTTGATCCGCGAACGCTTCTGGCCCGGGTTGCGGACGCGAGGGGACCTCAGTTTGCACTCATTCCCGTCACTGGGGAAAACACCTGGGAAATCGATGTGCGCACAGGGTCTCTTGCTCCTGAGACAGGATGGACATCGCTTGGGGGCAGGGATGTGCCTTCGTGCTCACTTCAATATCGCGCGGTCTGTCGGCTTCCTTTTGTGCAGGAGTGGATCTTGTTCCCGTTTCGAGGACGGCCTTTTCCCGGAGTCAAGGTCACGCGTTCGCACGGGCAGGACAGGGCAACCGTTCTGGAGATTTCCTTCCCTGACCACAGGATGGATGTGGTGTGCATCGGACCTCTTCCGGAAGCACTTGGGGATGAAATGTATCGGCCGACGATCGAGGTCACGCGACACGCGGGTATGCAGTGACCGTTGCCGACGCGGTACAGCAGTCCGGACTTGCTCGTGCGGTGAGGTATGGAAAAACCGGATGCGCTCAGCTATGATACGGTCGCGTTGAGAGGAAAGCCATTCTCCTGAGCGGCTTTGATACCTCATTCCCAGGCAACGTCCGGCACCGGATTGCGAAACAGCATGAATCTCTTCCGTCTGCGTACCATTCTCTGCCTGTTCGCGGTGTTTTTGGCCATGGGACTGGTAGTGCAACACGCGGGTTTGCACACGGCCATGTATTACGATTCCGCGGGCAATATCGCGGAAAAAAGAAATATATTTGCCGGGGAAGGTCTGCGGGGAGTTCTGCATCTGTTCCCCCAGAGACCGCTTCCTACCGCGACGTTCTATCTCAATTTCCTCATTGGCGATGTCACGCCGTTTTCTTTCCGAATCTTCAATCTGGCGCTGCTGGCCGGATCGTCGATTCTCGTGGTACTGCTCGTCCGACTGTTTCTGGACTTGCCCGCGGTACGCAGTCAAGCAAGCAACGCGGTCAAGACCGTTGTCAGCATTTTTGCCGGTCTGGTATTTCTTCTTCACCCTTTGCAGACGTACCTCACCCTGTACATATGGCAACGCATGGCTCTGATGGCTTGCTTTTTCTCCTACGCATGCCTGGCAATGTACCTGGCAGTGCGCAGCGGAAGGTGGTCCCATCCTCGGGCCGGGTATGCGCTGTGCGGAGTATTGTTCGCGTGCGCGATCTTGAGCAAAGAAAACAGCATCACCTTGCCGTGTATCTTGATTCTGGCCGAGATTGCCTTCTTTCTCCAACCGTGGACACAACTGGCGAAAAGAGCCGGTATTGTCGGGCTCATCGCGCTGGGGTTCCTGGCCGCGGTCTCGTTCCTCCAGCACCCTCACGGCAACGCGCAACTGGGTTCGGGTATCCTCGCCACCATCAGCCGCTACTACGCGGAAAGCGGCCTGACTCTGAAACAAGTGGTATTCACCCAGAGCCGGATGCTGTTTCTTTACCTGTCTCTGATCCTGGTTCCGCTTCCTTCGCGGGTACAACTCATCAATCCGCAAGTGCTGTCTCTCTCACTGATGGACCCGCCTGTGACCATTGCCGCGGTGGCCGGCGCTATAGCCTTGCTGGTAGCAGGCATCTCTTGCGTGAGGAAGCGACCGCTTTGGGGATTTGGCATCCTCTTCTTCCTGGTAAACTTGGTCCCTGAAGCATTGCTCGTTCCCCAGTATGCGTATTTCGGATACCGGCCTGTGTTACCCATGTTTGGCGTCTTGCTCATCCTCGCGGACTGCCTGGCGACGCTTCTCCATGCGGCAGGGGAAAACGAGCGGTGGCGTGTGGTTCGCGCGGGTGTTTTCGCATTGCTGGCAGGGGGGCTCATCTTCTTGGGCACTTCCACGGCCCTCAGGGCCGATGTGTGGAGCGATCCTCTTCGGTTTTGGAGAGAAACCGTGGATGAATTCCCCGGAGATGGCGTACGCATGGAACCGAAGGTAGCTTCACACGCGCTAGGAAATCTGGGAGCCGCATTTTATGCGTCAGGCAGGTACGCGGAGGCTGCTGACAGTTACGAAAGAGCGATAAGCTTGAGCCCGGAAGATCCCCGCAAAATGCTTTCTCTGGCCGCGTCGTACGCGGAACTCGGCAGTCTTGGGGAAGCGGAAGCCTTGCTCAAGCGAGCCATGGCGATCTCTCCTGATTTCGCTCCCACGTACAAGAATTTAGGCATCGTATACATGAAACAGAATAAGCTGGACCAGGCCCTTGAGATCTTACGCAAGGGTCTCACGCATACGCGCTACGATGAATCGTTTTACGAAACCATCGGCCAGGTCCAGCTGCGGAAGAGAGATGTTGCTTCAGCTGTGGCCTCGTTTGGGAGAGCAATCGCACTCAATCCCCATTCTGCGTCCTTGCGTTTCCAGTTGGGACAGGCGCTCTTGGCAGAGGGCAATCCTCAATCAGCCGCGGACTCCTTCCGCAAGGCGGTGGAACTCAAACCGGATTATTGGGAGGCTCACAACAGTCTGGGGATCACCTATGCAAACCAGGGAAAGCTTTCGGAAGCACTCGCTCAGTTTCGCAGGGCGTTGGCGATCGATCCGGGAAACGCGCAACTACGATCCAACGTGGAGACCGCGGCCAAACAGATTCAGAGCCCTTCCCACAAGCCCCGGTCAACCCGATCCCCCTGACACAATACCGACTCGCTTTTCAACGAGTATTCTCGTAGGGCTGGGGATCTCCTGACCGAAGTGATCAGACGGCCTTGCGTCGTCCGTAGCGAAGGGGATCCCTAGCCTGAAGCGGTAACCAAGTTACAAATTCAGAAGCGAATCCGTACAAGAGGTCATTTTGACGGATTGGCATAGTGAAAATCGTAGATAAAATTCTCGACAAGTTCTTCCACTGCTCTTTCCACGCGTAACGCCATTTCAGACCGTGCGACAGCCCCTGCAGAAAACACCTCCCATGTGGTCCCGATGGTCTTGAACCCGCGATTGCGGTCCAACCGGACAGTCTCGTCCAATCGAACGGTCACCGCGTAAAAATAGATGTCCCCCGATTTTACGGTATTCACGAAGATGTTGAGCCACGGGTTGCCCGGAGGGTCTGGGACATTCCCGATACCGAGGGCTCGGATTCCTGCGTCGAGGAGCTTCACCACCACTGCGTCGTGCAAATGTTGCCTCGAGAGACCGCCCAGCCGCGCGTCTTCAGCCATGTCGTACACCCAGACGGTCACTGCGATAAGTCCGGTCAAAGACTTGCTGAAGCGCTTGGACTGGTTCATTAAGGTTCCCTTTCTGTGCTTCGCAGACACGATCCATGGGACGAGGACGGGCCGTGTGTACCTCAAAAATTCCCCTTGTTCAAGTCAGTTTATGAGAGTTGGATACCTGAAGGTAGCACGATTTCCTACAAGCTACATTTCCGTAGGCTCTTGATGGACCATCCGTCACCCACCATGCGGACGTTAGCCCCTGATTTACATGACTTAGCTTCTTAAGGCTGTCAGGCACGTTTCCTGCACCCGCAGACTCGCACTTTCCTTTCTTTCAAGAGCTCGTCTCTGCTCCTAAGAAAACCCTGGGCGGATCTCCTGCTTCCGATCCAGGGTTTTATTTGTACCGGGTGCCACTGCTGGCTTGTCCAGCAGTTCGTCAGGAAAACACCACTAGCAAGCGAGCAGTGGCATCCGAATACGTTTTACCGGACTTATGAAATGCCGTATCGAGTAGCCCCCCAGCCTTACGGTCTCGCTCGTTTGAAAGCGCATCGGTATAAGACTCGCCGGTATCATCTCTTGACCCGGGACATATCGCAATCTTTGAGGATAGCTCCTGTCAGGTTTGCACCCATGAGGTTCGCGTCCGTGAGGTCAGCTCCGGAGAGATCCGCTTCGATGAGCTGCGCGGCGGAGAGATCCGCGCCTGCAAGCGTTGCAGCAGTAAGATTCGCACCGATGAGCAACGCCCTGGACAGGTTCGCGACGGTCAGGATCGCTCGGCCCAAATTTGCCAGCGTCAGATTCATCCCCCCCAGGTCTGCCCAAAACAATTCCGCTTCGGAAAAGTTCGCGGCTGTCCCATTGCTTCGTGCGAGGTTCGCCTGAGAAAGATCAGCTCGGGAGAAATTGGCCCCAATGAGGGTGGTCCAGGTACAAGTCGGCATTGACGATCGTAGCCTCCTCCAGGTCCGCCAATGACAAATCCGCGGCAGTGAGATTCGCTTCCTTGAGAATTGCCTGCTTCAGACAAGCCTTGGTAAGGAGCGCCCTCGTGAAATTCACGCCGGACAGGTCCGACCGAGCCAGATTCGCGGCAGCAAGGTTTGCGCCGGAGAAATTCGCGTGACCGAACGCGAGTCCGGAAAGCTCCGCGGCAACAAGACTGCAGCCGGGAAGGTCTGCTCCTGAGAGGTCCGTCCTGGACCCTGCCGACGCGACCAGGAGAGCCTTCAGGGAGTCAGCTTCTCCCTTCAGTATTGCTCGGTGGCTGAATCGATTAATGACCTGGATTTCCAACGCGGTACGCTACCTGTTTCCTGAAAGCGGTCGAGAGGCGTATCCCAAGAGTCTGTCGCGTGACAGGCCCCCAAAAGTTTGACAAACTCATGTAATTCCGGACAGACCTGGCGACACGGGGGCTCCTTCGGTACGGACGACGCAAAGCCGTCTTATCACTTCGCGCAGAAGCCCCCGGCCGCACGGGGCTTACTCGTGTGAGACCGAATCCATATCCCCTGTTTCTGTGCAGCCAAGCATTAGGCGAACCTGAGAATATTCTCCACAGGCTCTCTCGTGCTCTTGAAGAGACTCGCGGGCGCATCAGGATGCGGCACTCCCACCGCGATGCCTATCACGAGTTTTTTCTGCGGAGGGATGTCCAGCACGTTCTTGACAATGTCCGGAAAATGCATGGACGCGGCCAGATAAATCGTGCCCAGCCCTTCTTGTAATGCCGCGTAACAGATGGTCGTACCGATGGAACCTACATCCAGACATGCGTAAGGCACGTTCAGGTCCCCGTCTATCAGCAAATAGATCACCGCGGGCGCGTCGAAAAAACTGTACATGTTGAGGTAGTGCTGTACGCGTGCTTCCTTGTCGTCCCGATCGACACCCATGAAGGTCAGGAGATCTCTGCCGAGATCCATGTACCGTTGCTTGTGGACCTCAGGAAAGCCGAGCGGCATTTCGATGTCCGACCGTGGAGGCACCCCTTTCCTGCCTTCGTCCACAAATACGCGAGCAAGTTCCGCGGCTTTCTCACCATCCGCGACTACGATTTCCCATGGCTGAGTGTTTCCCCAAGAAGGAGCCCATCTTGCGATTTCGACAATCCGCTTAATCTTTTCCCTGTCTACAGGGTCGGGGAGAAACGCTCGGATGCTATGTCTGCCGCGGACGGCGTCTTTGAATTCCATGTCATATCCCTCCTCAGTTGAGTATCAGCTTGTGAGAGAAATAACTTTAGTCGAGCGTCTTGCAAGTTCCTAGCGTTTTTTTGCCCGCGCACGTGTATGTGCAGGCCTGCCGTGAGATTGCAGGGTACACGTGAGCTTGTCGCAAATATGATCGAGTCATCGCGTTTCAGCATTGTTGACCATTGTTCTTTAGTGTGAACGCGCTATTTTCCGGCGCTTGCCTGCAAAATGGCACTGGTGATGCGTTAGCTTTTACTTGACCCTCATTTGAACCGAGTTATAATATTCTGGATAATGTCGAATCTCCCTCATGCAAACGGCAACGAGTCCAAGGAGGATGGAAGATGGCTTTTTCGTTCCGCGGTTTTTCTCTACGCAAGGTCGGGGTGATCGGTTCAGGGCAGATCGGCCCGGACATCGCTCTACACTTTGTGAAGGCGCTGCATCCGTACGATACGCAGGTAGTCGTAGTCGACATAGCTGAACAAGCCCTGGCAAAGGGAAAAGCAAAGCTGTTCAAGAAAGTGGATAAGGGCGCGGAGACCGGCGCGTTCAAATCTCATCAGGTCGAGGGAATGAAGAGTCACGTGACGTTCACCTCTGACTATGACCAATTGAAGGACGTGGATCTGGTGGTGGAAGCCGCGACCGAAGACCTCGGTCTGAAACGCAAAATCTTCCATCAGGTGGAAGCGCTCGTCAGTCCTCACGCGTTCCTTACGAGCAATTCGTCCCACATCGAACCCGAGCGTATTTTCGAGGAAATCCAGCACAAAGGACGTGCGCTGTGTGCCCACTATTTCTTCCCGGCCGACCGCAATCCCGCGATGGAAATCATCCCCATGAAAGATACGGACCCTGAAACCACCGAATTCATGTTGCGCTTCTTTGAGAAAATCGGAAAGTTTCCCATTCGCGTGGGGTCCCGGTATGGCTATGCGGTGGACCCGCTGTTCGAGGGACTTTGCCTGGCATGTATCCAGTGTCTGGACAAGGGCCTGGGAAACACCAAGCAAATCGACACCGTTGCTGCCAAAGCCCTCGGGCTCAGGGTGGGTCCTTTGACGGGCCAAAACCTCACTGGCGGAAACCCCATCAGCGCGCACGGTCTTTCTGAAATGAACGAGCGTCTGAACAAGTGGTACCGCGCGCCGGAAACCCTCAAGAAAATGGTGGAAAGCAAAGCCGATTGGGAGGTTCCCGGCAAGGGCGAAGTCGTGGAAGTCCCCCCGGACAAAGAGAAAGAGATCACCGAAGAGATCCAGGGCGCGTATTTTGCCATGGTCTGCGACATGCTGGATTCCAAAATCATTACCACGAGTGACTTTGATCTGCTCGTCGCTACCTCGCTGGACATGAAGCCGCCCTTCAGTTTCATGAACGCCATGGGAGTCGACAAAGCGCTGGCGCTGGTGGAGGCTTTTCACGAGAAATACCCTGACATGCCTGTCTCTCCTGCACTCAAGGCGCAAGCGGCCTCAGGCAAACCGTGGGAACTCCTGGACGTGATCTTCGAAAAGAAAGACGACGTGGGCGTGATCACCATCCGCAGGCCCAGGGCGCTGAACGCGTTGAACACCAAGGTATTCAAAGAATTGGAAGCGTACTGCAACATCATCAAGGACGACCCTGGGATCAAGGCCGCGGTAATCACCGGATTCGGCAACAAGGCGTTTGTGGCAGGCGCGGACATCAAAGAAATGGCTGGTCTGGCCGAACCCGCGCAAGGTGAGCAGTTTGCCAGAAAGGGACAACTCGCGTCCGCGTTCCTGGAGCAGCTGGGCAAGCCGGTGGTGGCAGCCATGAATGGACTTGCCTTTGGTGGCGGGTGTGAGCTGGCCATGTGCTGCACTGCCAGGGTTGCGCCCAAGGGCCTCAAGGTGTTCGCGGGTCAGCCGGAAGTAAATCTCGGGCTTATCCCGGGCATGGGGGGCACGCAGCGGCTGCCCAGGCTCATAGGGTTTGAACGAGCAGCGGAGATGATTCGCACGGCGAATCCTATTTCATCTGCACAGGCCCTGGAGTATGGCTTGATCAATGAAGAAGTTGACGGCGACGTGCTTTATCGGGCCATCAACCTGGCGCGTGAAATCGCGTCGGGCAAGACCACGGTCAAACGCATGGAAATGGGCCCCGTAGCCAACGTGCCTGATTCGCTCCCCGGAGTTGACATCGGGCATCATTCCAAGCCCCTTGACAGCCTGGTGGTTCAGGCCATCCTGGACGGCGGCAAGATGACTCTGGAGGACGGTCTCAAACGAGAAGCGTACCTCTTCGGCCAGTGCTGGACCACTGAAGACAATCGTATCGGTCTCAAGACCTTTGTCGAGAAGGGCGCCCGCGCCAAAGCCGAGTTTGTCCATAGATAGACTCAACCTCTTTTCCCGAGAAAGGCTATTTTACTGCCTTGTGTGACGCGTCTCATGGTATCTGGGTCCCTGCTCTCCTTGGGACCCAGATACCTCGCTCCCCAGCTCAAAGAATTGGGCGATTCCTCCCACCCTGTCGCATAGGAAACAGCTTCTCCGCCGGTGTGCGTATCGGGCGGAGCCCCGGCAAAGGCATTTCATAGAGCGTCCTCTTGCACAGTGCTCTCGTATGCCTTATGACATAGCCTCATGAGTTGACGCAGGGAGAGCATCCTCACGTGATCCGGCTTCGTATTATTTATCGTTATGTATTTCGCGAGATCGTGGTCTCGTTCGTGTTCGCGTTTGCCGTGCTTCTCGTGGCAGGCCTTATTGCCGGATTCTTACCTTTGCTCCAGAAAGGCATGGAGAGTGGGCTTGAGCTGACGCTGATCCTCTTTCAAGTGCTTGCCAGCGCCTTGCCCGGAACGCTGGTCACGGTGTTGCCGCTTTCCATGATGATCGGGATCCTGCTCGGGCTGGGACGCATGGCCGCGGACAATGAAGTGGCTGCACTGAGATCCGCGGGTATCTCTGTGTTGCGGTTACTGCCTCCCGTGCTTCTGCTGGGGGTGATCGGTTGTGCGCTCAGCATGGTGTGTACGTTGGTGCTTATTCCAAGGGGCATCTCAGAAGGCAAGAGGCTCATGCAGCGGGCAGCAACCCAAAGAGCCGATGCAGGGCTTGAAGAGAGGTCGTTCTTTGATTCTCTCCCGCACCTCATTATTTACGTGGACAGTATCGACCGGTCCACTGGCGTGATGACTCGCGTGTTTCTGCGGGAATCGTCCCAGCCCAATGAAATCACCACTATCATGGCCCAAAAGGGCAAACTGGTCCCCGATCCTGAGGGAAAGGCCCTCATCCTGGACTTGCGCAACGGGACCATTCTTAAGGAAGACCGACAAGGAGATTCCACGGGACAACTGGCCTTTCAGACCTATGTTTTTCGCTTTGTTCTTCCCAAACCTGATGCGTCAGCTTCTGCCGCCAGTTTTGAGGAATTGCCCATTTCCGAGATCCTCAAAAGGCTCAAGACTCGCGACAAGAAGGAGGCGCTCAACGACAGTCCCCTCGCCAAGGCATATTATCGTCGCGTGCAGGTATTTTCCTGGATACTCATTATCCAGAGGTTCACGTATCCTCTCGCGTGTCTGGCCCTTGCGTTCGCTGCGTTCCCCCTGGGAGTGTTGAACCTGGGAAAGAGCCGCTTGAACAACGTCTCCCTCGGGCTCGTGGTGATTTTCATTTTTTATGCGCTCACGCTGACCACCGAACGCATGGCTCGATCCGATCTTGCACCACCATGGCTCGTCTTGCCTCTGCCTTCCTTACTGTTCATCGCCTCTGCCGCATATTTTTCACGATGTGTCGAGCAAGAACGGTTTCCCAGGATCTTGGTAGCCTTGAAGGGCCTGGTATCGCGAGGTCGGTGAGGTTCTTGCTCAATTTCGGCAACGGTCCCGGGCTTTGGCTCGCGGGCATTACTGCGAGAAGGTCTGCCCAACCAACAGCGGGAACCCTTCCACAAGCCTGTGCCCGTTGCCGGCAGCATGACCGGATGGGTCACACTTTTGGGGATGGCATGAGGATTCGTGGACGAAGATTTGACGGTTCTCCGTCGCGTGAAGTGAAAGGGGATTTCCTGCCACTCAAGAAGAATCACACGGAGAAGACCCTTGGCAACGGGTATACGCCCCCCAGATCAGAAGAGCTCCTGAAGGAAAAAAAGCCTCGAAGCCTGCGAGTCACGCACAAAGAGTTTGCCAGCTGTTCAGGCCTGGGGTACATTGTGATAGGGTGCAAAGATGAAAGTAACGTGCGCGCAGTGCGGAAGCATTTCAGACATTCCCGACAGCAAGATTCCGATAGGACGATCGTATTTTCTCTGTCCTAGTTGTGACGCGCGGGTCAACGTGTTCAAGGGGCTCCAACCCGGGAACATTGTCACGAACCTGGTAGGTGTCCGATTTTTCAGGGACGGAGACGATTTTCACGAGGAATACTGCGAACCGGGTGAACTCTGGCGCGTGGTGCGCGTGACTCAGCCGTGCCCGGACAAGGGCGAAGACAGAGAGTGCGAAATCAAGAACAAGGGCCGATGCCCCAATCAAAGGCTGATTCTGCGGCTCGAACGCGACAACTTACTCTATCGCACATGCTTGTACCGCGGCGGACGACGCATTTTCGACCGAACCTCCCGAACCCCCCTCGGCGCGAAACCGCTTATGCCCGAGGAAGACGACGAGACCTATCGCATCCATTGATTTCCGGTATTCCGCTTTGACCCTCGGTTTATGAGTGGCCACGTCTGGTGTGGGGTAGTGCGGCCGATCTCCCGAGCGAAGTGACGAGACGGCTTTGCGTCGCTCGAAGTGAGAAGGAGTTCCCGCTACCGCAGGAGCGGTCAATCGGACAAGACTTTTGGTATTCAGTATAGACGGCCCTGTGTCATCAGGAGCGTCATTTCGCGCGATCGTGAAAGAGAACCGAAAACGTGGTGCCCCCGGATTTCCTGCAACTCTCCGCATCACGGACGGCAGCACACAGTGAGATCCGACCTGGGCAATCGTACACCCCCTTTTTTATGTGCCGACAGCGGGTGCTCTCGAACGTTATTTCGAATCGGCCGTCTTCAGAAAGCATCTTCAATCTCATCAGCTCCAGCCCTTTTCCACCTGCATTGAAATCAAAAGGATTTTTCGTGGAGTACACTGAAGTGGACTGTGTGTGGTAAAATGCGCGAAAGACGAATTCGCGGTCGCTCGCGGTGATTCCTACCCCCCGGTCTTCCACTTGCAGCAGAACCCCTGAAGGCACCGACGTGAGATACACCGCCACCTCGCCCTCATCCGGGGTATTTTCCATCGCGTTCTTCACTAGGGTGGCGACGATCTCTCTGAACAAGTCCGGATCGATCATATCGGTTTCGACCAGGTCCAAACGCGGCACCAGCTCCACTGCACGATGAGCTCCCCTTGTGCGACACACCTCCAATATTTCGTGCGTCGCGGAGATCACGGAAAAAGGCCGGGGCCGGTACTCTCGCGGGGCCACCATCTCTTGAACTATTTGCTGAATGTCCGTGAGCCGCTGCACATTCCGGCGGATTCGGTCGATTCTTGCCTCCCTCGATTTTCCTGACTGATCTTTGCGGTAGAGGTGCTTGAGTGAAGACTTGATTACCGCAAGCGGGGTTTTGAGCTCGTGGGACAAATGGTGAATCGCTCGACGTCTGGCCCGTTCCATGGATTTGAACGCGGTGATGTCACGGGCCACATGGACTGAACCAACGACCCGGCCGCTTTCATCGTGAAGTGGAGAAACACGCAAGTCAAACACCCCCCCCAGACTCTCGTCCATCACTTCCCCTGAATACTCTCTGCCCAAGGTGACCACGTTGACGTCCGGACATAATGCGGCTGCGGTTGCTTCTTCCTGGTCGTCTTTGCGACATTCCATGCCGATTACCTCGTCCGGAGTCCTGTGCAGCCGGTCTGCGAGTGCTTTGTTGACCCGCACAATCCTGTGAGTATCGTCGAGGATCACTATCAGGTCCGACACCGCGTTAAACGTGCGCTCCCATTCGTTCTTTGCCCGTATGATCTTTTCTTGGGCTTGCACTTCCGCGGTCACATCGAGGAACGTCGCGATGATGCGTCCGTTCGCGAGGACAACCCCCCGGAAACTGGCAATCTTAATCCTGCCGTCTTTGCATTTCACTGCAAACACTCTTGCCTTGGCTTCTTTTCCGATTCCGTATTCACTTTGAATGTCTGCGGCTTCTGCTCTCCACACCGCCTCTGCCGCCTTCCTGCTGCGCTCGGTAGGGTATGCGATGCGAAACCAAGTCGCGGAATCCCGAAGATCTTCCCGCGCGTACCCGAAAAACTCGGTGAATTTCGGATTCACGTACTCGGTACGCTCATTGGCATCGACGATCACCAGGCCGAAGGGAGCCACTTCCGCGAGGGTTCTGAAGCGTTCTTCGCTCTCTTTGAGCGCTGCCTCAGCCTCTTTGCGATGGGTGATGTCCCGAAGGATGGCTAAGGTTCCTGTCGGATTCCCTGCATGATCGCTGTTGCGCGACGCACTCACGCTAATATCGAGGATGCGGCCGTCCTTGGTGTAGCGTCTTGTCTCGTACCCGCTGCAGGAAACGCCGTTTTGAATGACTCCCCGGATGACCGCCATGGTGGCTTCTCGTTGGTTTTCCGGAACAAAGGGAATCTGTCGCCCTTCCACCTCTTTCAGCGTCCAGCCAAAGATGCGCGTGAACGAGGGATTGACGTATTTTGCTCTCCCTTCCATGTCGTAGATGATGATGGCATCCGGGGATGAGTTGAGAAGAGAAAGGTACAATTCTTCCCGCCTCTTGGACTCCTCGTAGAGTTTCTTGAAATTCTCTTCGCTTTCTCGGAGCTTGTCCTGAGCCCGTTTGCGCGTGATTTCCACCGCGGCAAGGTTTCCCAGCAAGGAGAGGGTATCGAGATCGGCCTTGGAAAAAGGAGTCCTGGTCCGGTTGAATACGTATAAAACCCCGAGATTCGTGCGACCGATTTGCACGGGCACGGCGATGCCTGAAAAGAGACCTTCCTGCCGCGCGATGTCATGAAAGGGGGGGCCAACCTCCTTGAGATATTCTTCTACGATGAACCTCTGGCCTGTTTCCGCCACCTTTCCGCCGAGACCCGCGCCCAAGGGTATGCGCAAGGTCTTGAACGATTCCGTGTCAACCCCGGACAACTTGTGCATGTAAAGTTCGTCCGAACCCTCATCTCGCAAGGCAATGTAGGATTTGTCGGCAGCAAGGAGCTTCCTGCTCTGCTCGACCAGGAGTTCCAGGTTTTCGTCCAGGCTCCGCTCCGCGATCATCGCCAACGCCAAATCGTAGAGTCCTTGGAATTTCTTCAGCTCGGCAGCCAGGTTTGCCTCGGCCTTCTTGCGTGCGGTGATGTCGCGAAGGTGCACCACGCTGCCTGTGGCTGTCCCTTCATTGTCAAAGAATACCGCTCCGCTCACGCTTACATCGATGACATTGCCGCTTTTGGTGTACCGTCGCGTTTCGCGGCCGGAGAAGTTTTCCCCGCGCAGCACCGTATCGATCATGTCCTGGGTCTCAGGCCAGTTCTCTGTGGGGACAAAGTCCACCCTCTTTCCCTGCAATTCCTCGAATGTCCACCCGAATACCTTGGTGAATGCAGGATTGACGTACGAGGGTATTCCCTGCACGTCGTACACGATGATGGGTTCAGGAGAAACGTCCAGGAGGGTGCGGTACAATTTACTGGAACTCTCTGCTTCTGCGTAGAGTTCCCGGTATTTCTCCTCGCTTTTGCGCAGCGCCTCTTCCACTTGTTTGCGATGGGTGATGTCGCAAAGGATCACGAGCATTCCGGCCGGCACGCCTTCATGGTCATGGTACCGGGATGCGCTTATGCTCACATCCAGGACTCGATTGTCCCGCGTGAAGCGCTTTGTTTCAAAACCGCTGCACGGAGTCCCTTCCTTGATAAGACGCTGAATAATGACTATGCTGGCTTCACGCTCTGAATCGGGAAGGAACGGAATCCTCCTTCCATGAAGCTCTTCCATGGTCCATCCGAAAATTCGCGTGAACGATGGGTTCACGTACTGGGCGTTTCCGTCCATGTCGTAGATGACAATCGCGTCTGCCGAGGAATTGAGCAGGGACCGATACAGTTCTTCTCCTCTCTTGGACTCTTCATAGAGGAGCTTGTATTTTTCTTTGCTCTCCCGCAAAGCTTCTTCCGCGGACTTGCTGAGGGAGATATCGCGCAGTATGACAAAGAAACCTGCGGGATTGCCCTCGTGGTCAAGAAAACGAGAACCGCTCACACTTACGTGTACCAGATGCCCTTCTTTGGTGAAGCGTCGGGTCTCCTGGTTGGAAAAGAGCTCACCGTTGATCACCTTGCTGATCATTTCATTGGTTTCAGGCCAGTTTTCCGAAGGCACGTACGGTATCCTCCGGCCTTCCAGTTCCTGGAAAGTCCACCCGAAGACGCGCGTGTGCGCTTCGTTGAGGTACGTGGCCGTGCCATCCATGTCGTACACCACGATCGGATCTGCCGACGCATTGAGCAGGGATCGGTAGAGCTGCTCCGCTCTCTTGGTCTGCTCGTACAGTTCCTTGTACCGAAGCTCGCTTTCCCTGACGCGAGCTTTGGCCATCTTACGTGAAATCTCCACTGCTGCCAGATTGCCAAGCAACGAGAGGATATTGAGATCGGCCTCGGAAAACTTGGTCTTGGTACGGTTGTACACGTACAGAACGCCGAGGTTGACGTCGTCCATTTTGATGGGCACGGCAATTCCGGAAATCAAGCCTTCAGAGCGGATCACGTCGTGAAACAGGGGTTCCACTTCCTGAAAATAGTCTTCCAAGGAGCGTCTCTCGCCGGTGGCCGCGACTCTCCCTCCATGACCTGATCCCATAGGGATTCTCAACCGGGTGAAGGCTTCTGTCCGAAGGCCCGACCAGGTGTGCATGCACAGATCGCCGCTCGGTTCATCCCGTAATGCAATGAACGACGTGTCAGCCCGGAGCGCGTTGCGACTCTTTTCCACCACGAGAGACAGGTTCTCTTCGAGGGAATGCTCCGCGGTCATGGCTAAAGCCAGATCGTAAAGTTGTTGGAACGTGTTGAGTTCCGTTTCAAGCCCGCGGGCTGCCTTGATGCGTTGAGTCACGTCCAGGAGCGTGCCGATGATCGCGGGCCTACCGTTGTAGTCGGTCAGCGCCCCAAACCCCTCCACGAATATGATTTCCCGGTCGCTCCTTATTCCCCGGAACTGGGCATCGAGCCGGTCCGCATCGCCTGACATGAAGCGCCCGAGGCTTCGTTCCACCGCGGGCAGGTCTTCGGCAAAGACAAGTTCGCGGAGCCCTTTCTTGTTTATGACGTCCTCCACTTCGTACCCGAAGATCTCGGCCATCTTCGGGTTGACGTATCGGAAGCAGTCATCCTGGAAGAGGTACACGCCGACTACGGATTTTTCCGTGAGTTTCCTGAACTTGTTTTCCGATTGTCTCAGGGCTTCTGCGATCCATTTCCGATCAATATCAGCTTCCTCCAACTGAGCTACCCGCCGCCTCAACTGGGCCAACTCATCGATAAGCTGCGCCTTGGTTTTGTCCAGGTCGTTCATAAGGGGTTTTCTCCCTATTGGAGTAAGCAGTGGAAAATACGGGGGGAAAAAGAAAAAGGTCGTAATGGTTCACATAATTGTAAGAGAAAGAACGAAAAAAGTCCAGAACGGGTAACACGTTTCAGCAACGAAGACTCCGCTGCGCTTCGGCAGCTCGAACATTCACCTTTCTTGGTGCCCGTGCCTCGCCGAGGCAGGGAAGGCGAGTTGGGGCATTTGCCGAGGTTCGGCAAGAAGAAATCTTTCTTTGTCGTCGTGTTTCAAGGAATGGGCGTTGGAGCGGAGGCACAAGCGGTTTTGAAGGGATAAGCAGAGCATGCAGTGGCTTGGTGTGCAATAGCCTGGGACGGACCTTCGGGCTTCACGCACAAGGACCAGCGCAGTGCATCTCGCGTGCTGTTTCTCTCCCGTCGATCAAGGAGCGAGACAAGCCTTGGGTGCTCTCTTATGGGACCGACAAAAAAGCACTTGACAGGGCAGATAGTTTACTAGTAATTCATTAACGTGTTTACTATTTGGCTCAATGGCAGACCACGCGCGCACCGTCGCGGGGTTTGCCGTTAAGCAGACCGGCGAAGAAAAGGCAGTTCGTGCCAAAATACCAAGGGGACAGCAACATGATTTTGGATGAAAAGATCATGGTCCTCGTCGTGATGGCTTCGGAGATGTTCAAGAAGAAATCCTCGGCCATTTTCAGGCGATACGGCCTTACTTTTTCCCAGTACAGTGTGCTGAAATACCTCGTCGCATGCGAAGACGGCAGGGACACGGTCGGCAACGTAAGCAAGCACATGCTGGTAACAGGGGCAAATGTGACCGGCCTCGCGAAACGGATGGAGCGGACCGGAATGCTCGAACGAAAGAGCGATTCAAAGGACGAGCGGCTCACCATGCTGCACATCACACCGACGGGATTGAAATCCGTTGAGGCAATCCGAGAGATCCAGGAAAGACATGTGGGGGAATACCTGCACACATGGCCCCCGGAAAAGAAAGAAGAGATTCTCTCGGGTCTCAAGAAGATCGTCCGCACAGGAAAACGTCTGAAAGTGTCCAAATATTAAACCGCAGCACTCCGGATTTGTTGATCACGGAACTTCCGTGGAAAACGATCGCTTGCTCGGAAAGAACTTCTGAGAGAAGACAGCATCTCACCACCGGCAGAGCAGTACGTAAACAGGGCAGAATCGGCCATTAAATTATTGACAATTCTTGCGTTACTTCCTAGCTTACGTGGTAAACCATTTTGTACAGGAAGGTTGTACCACCGTGTCCGATTCCGGCTATACAAGTGATATGAGTATTGATGAACGAATCATGATGGCAATGGTTCGCATTGCCGAACGTTTCAAAAAGAATTCTTCGGCCTTAGTGAAAGAATGGGGCCTCACGTTCTCTCAGTATAATGTGCTCAGGGTCTTGGATGCCTCGGAGAACGGCGCGAATACCATGAAGAACGTAAACAGAATTATGTTGGTTTCCAGTGCCAACATGACAGGTATTGCAAAGAGACTGGAAAAAACCGGGTTTATTCTGAGGAAAAGCGATCCCAACGATGACCGCATAAAGTGGCTGCAAATCACCCCCGCGGGAGTACCTGGTGCTTAAAGCGATTTCCGATCACAAGGAGCAAAGCTTAAAACAATACCTGGTCGCATACTCTGACGAACAAAAGACCACCCTCCTGACTACGCTTCGCGAAATCCTCGGCCAGACAGGGAACAAACCACCAGGCAAATAACTCGCCATCGGCAGTTCTCTGCCTGCGCCTCTGGGGAGCGACGCAAGGCCGTCTCATCACTTGGCTTATGCTGGTTGCCAAAAGTGTTGTCTGTTTAATTCTTCTGAGAAGGCGGGGGGTCCTGCTTTACTACGAGCGACGCAGAGCCGTCGAATCTTCGTTCAGGGGACCTCCCGCGTTCTTTCACAAGCTCCAGCCATTCGGTCAGAATTTTTTTGCATGGGCGACACCAGTAACCATTTCGCACGACTTTCCTCGATCGTCGTACACCAAACCACGAAGTCGTTCAGACACGATGAAGTCAAGGTACTATTCTCTTTGGGTCCCCTCGTGGTTCATTCCTTGTCACTGACCGAACGCTTTCCCTCGATCACTTACTTCTTCTCAAGGTCTTGCAGGATCTTCTCCGGGGTTATGGGCAAATCCATGCACCGATAACCGATCGCGTGATACACCGCGTCGGAAATGGCAGGGGCAGTGGGAGACGCAAGGCCTTCTCCTGCCTCTTTTGCCCCCATGGGTCCTTCCGGTTCGTACGTATCCACATGCACCACTTCACTGGGAGGCATGTCCATAGCCATGGGCATTTTGTAGTCTGCAAAGTTGGTGTTCAGGGTTTTCCCCCCATCCATGACGAATTGTTCGGAAAGCGCGTATCCAAGCCCCATCTGGATGGAACCCGCGAGCTGTCCTTCCACGCTTCTCGGGTTGATCACGGTTCCGCAATCATGGGCAGTCCACATGTGCTTCACTTCGACGAGCCCTGTTTCTTTGTCAACCTCAACCTCAGCTACCTGAGCGCCAAAACCGAAAGCAGGGGTCACCAGGCCCTTGTCGCGAGGGGTGTACCGAACCGCGTGCAACGATCGGCTCTCCTCGGTTGGCTTTTTGCGCCATGGCGACAGCCTCACCAAAGCTCAAGCCGTAATCGGATTTGACTTTGGACTGTATGCGGCCGTCCTTGCATTCGAGTTCATGGATCACGTTGAGGTTGAAGCGCGCGGACACTGAGCCGAAGAGTTGCTGCTTGATCTTGCGTGCCGCGTCGATCACCGCATTGCCCGCCATGAGGGTGAGCCGGCTTCCCCATGCCCCCAGATCCGCTTGCGGCGTCATGGCCGTATCCGCCACCGTGAGCCGGATGTCCTCCATCTGCAAGCCCAATTCCTCCGCGAGGATCTGTTTGAGCACCGTGTCCGAGCCCTGTCCGATATCTGCGGCCATGCTCAGCAGATGCGCGGTGCCGTCGGAAAATACTCTGACTTCGGCCGCGGAGAACGGATACTGGGTGTTGAACCAGTTGAACACTCCCCCCGATATGAAGCTATAGCAGCCGATACCTATCCCCTGACCGGGTTTGAGCGTCTTCCGTTTTTCCTTCCACCCGCTCATCTCAGCCACCGCCTGTATGGATTCAGTGAAGCCGCAGCTGGAAATGGTGGCCACGTCAGGGATTTCATCACCCGAAACCTGGGCGTTCTTGATCCTCAGATCGATGGGATCGATCCCCAGGGCCTCGGCTGCCATATTCATCTGGATCTCGGTGGCATACAGTGATTGCGGAGCGCCGAACCCGCGCATCGCGCTTGCAGGCGGTTTGTTTGTGTACACGTGCTCCCCGTGAAATCGGTAACTGGGATAGCGGTAGAGCATGGCCCCGAAGTTGCCGCACAGGAACGTGGCCGTCGGTCCCATAGCATTGTATGCGCCGCCGTCCAGCCGGATCTTCAAATCCTTGGCCACGAGGGTCCCGTCCTTCTTGAATCCCACCTTGGAGTGGAGCGTCATGGGATGTCTCCGCCTTCCGGCCAGAAACTCCTCTTCCCTGCTCAGGGTGAATTTTACGGGTCGGCCTGTCATCTTTGCCATGAGCGCGGCACAAAACTCCCATGTGCGCAATTCCATCTTGCCGCCGAATCCGCCACCCACGTAGGGCTTGATCACCCGGATGTCGTTTTCCCGCATCCCCAGTGTGGAAGCCAGGAGACACTGCACGATGTACGGCACCTGTGTAGACGTCCACAGGGTGATGCGGCCGTCCAAATCCACTTGGGCCAAGGCTGAGCAGGGCTCGAGATATGCGTGGCTCACTCCGTGGACTTTGAACACGTCTTCCCGGATATAGTCGGATTCTGCGAATCCCTTTTCCACATCCCCGTACTTGATCCGTCGATTCACGCTCACATTGCTTGGGCAATAGTCGTGGAGCACCGGTGCGCCAGGCGCCATGGACGAATCCACATCAAAGACCGCGGGGATTTCCTCGTATTCCACCTCGATGAGTTCCAGGGCCTCTTCTGCAGTGTCCTTATCGGTCGCGCAGACCGCTACCACTTCGTCCCCGATAAACCTCACCTTGTCCACTGCCAGCGGATATTCGTCCTGGGTTTCCGGAAATAGCCTCCAGTTGCCGTATTTGATCTTGGGCGTGTCTTCCGCGGTGAGCACGCATTTCACGCCGGGAAGTGCCGCTGCTTTGCTCGTATCAATTCGCTTGATGAGCGCATGTGCGAAGGGGCTCCTCAGTATCCTTCCGTGGAGCATTCCCGGGAGCTTCATATCATCAGTATAGATCGCAGATCCCCTCGCTTTGGCGGTAGCATCGGTCCTGGGCACGTCTTTTCCGATTATGTTGAACTTCTTCATGACTATTCCTTTCCGTATACCTCAGCCCTTGCTTGCCCGCTCAAAGGCTTCATTAAGGGCCCGCCGGGTCAAAACCGTGACCATCGTCTTGCGCCATTCTGCGCTCGATCTCATATCCGAGATGGGTCTGGCTTCTTCTGATGCCTGATCGCCTGCCTGCTGAATCACTTCGACCGTAGGTTCACGGCCCTGCAGCAGGGCTTCGGTCTTGGTCGCACGCATGGGAAGCGGTGCCACCGCGCCCAGGACGATCTTGGCTTCCTTGCAGCTCTGGCCATTGAGGGCAACATGGACGCCGACGCACACGGCCGCGATATCCACGCCGCAGCGTGCGGATATGCGTTTGTACGATGCGCCTGACTTCGGCTGTGGGGCAGGAATGTGTATGGATGTGAGCATTTCGCCGCGCTCCATGGCGGTCATGCCGGGTCCTCGAAAGAACTCGTTCACCGGTAGCTTTCGTTCTCCCTTGAGACTCGACAAGGTAAGTTCCGCGTTCATGGTCATGAGTGGCGGCGCGGTATCCGCAGACGGGGCAGCATTGCAGATGTTGCCCGCGACCGTACCCATGTTGCGCACTTCCACATTGGCCATACAACTGACTGCATACGAGAGGCTCGGATAATACTTTACCACGTCCGGATGCGAGGTGACTTGTCCGAGCCGAGCAAGAGCGCCGAGAGTCAATCCCTCGGTACCATGGAAACGGATACCTCGGAGGCTCTCGATCTGCTGAATATCAATGATTGCGGCAGGCTTGAGAAGGCCGTGGCTCATTTTGACCATGACATCGGTCCCTCCAGCCATCAGCCGAGCGCCCTCTCCCTGGTCCGCCAAGAGGTGTAAAGCCTCCTCAATCGTCTTTGGTACAAAATATGCGAACTTTGGCAGTCTCATGGCTTTACCTCTTCCGATTTCCCGTTCCGCATGGTCTCGGCAGCTACGCCGACTGCTTCCACAATCTGGTTGTATCCGGTGCATCTGCACAGGTGCCCCGATAACCCGGCTCTGATTTCTTTCTCAGTGGGCGAAGGGTTGTGATTCAACAGATTGACCGCGGCCATCTCCATCCCGGATGTACAAAAACCGCATTGAATAGCTCCGGTCTTGACAAAGGCCTCCTGCACGGGATGCAGTTCTTCGCCCGATGGCGCAAGGCCCTCGATGGTCCTCACGGCTTTACCATTTACCGCCACCGCCAGGGTCAAGCAGGAACTGATGGAACGATTGTCCACAATCACGGTGCACGCGCCGCAATCTCCCGTGCCGCAACCAAGCTTGGTGCCAGTCAGATTAAGATCGTCACGCAGCACTTCATTCAGCGTCCGCCAGGGATCCACTGCGAGGGAATATTCGTCCCCATTCACCGTAAATTTGATCTCGTGTTTCATTTGCTTCTTCCTCCATCCAAGTCCCGGACGGGAAACCTCAGCGATTCCCACCGAAAGGTCCGCGCACCAGGTCTTCGTGTAATTTCGCTTCATCTCGTTGTGTCAAAATCCCAGTACACCATTTCTTATGCCATTCCTCAATATGTGAAACCGTTCACCGCGGGGTTTGCCGGAAACAAAAAACCATACCACGAAGTCACGAAGACACAAAGTCACAAAGCGAAAAGGAATCGACCTTTGAGTTCTCCGTGTCCGAGTGTCTTTGCGGTGTGTTTTTCCTCGTACAACCAACGGTCGCTCTGAACGATTTTCCGAATCATAAAGACCATCGTACGACGCGTTCGGCCGGACCGCTTCGCAACTGCTCTACGCTGCAAAGTAGGAAGCGGGCTGAGGGCCTTATCTCGGTTTTCAGGCAACTTGTCTTTCCGATTCAGCATCCGTCGCAGCCTCGCGGCTCCGGGCCGCGGCAGCAGCGAGGTGCCTCTGTAATATAATTATGGCCACAGCAATACACAACGCTGCCATGGCGTTCGTGGCACAGATTCGGCTGACGCTCCAGTTGAGACTGAGGACAACGCCGCCCATCACCGGCGCGAGCAACGAGCCTATTTTGCCGATCGCGTACGGCCAACCGATGCCGGAGCCCCTGATGTCAAGGGGATAGGAAACCACACATGATGTACGAAAACGCGAGGCTGTACTGCTGTACCGAAGCACCGCTTTTCCGCACAAACGTAAACACCCCAATAATGAAAGCTGATACCAGCAACATTCTCTTGCGCCCCCAGACGGTTCCTTTACACTGATCGTCCGGCTCCCCACGTGTGGCCCTCCCCAAAACCTGATATTCCGCTTCAAACTTTGAGCGGATCGGTATTTTGCAGCACTTCCTCGCACATGAACGTGTCAGCGTACCTTCCGTAACGTGGTTGCTTCGACAACACCCTGACATGATGTCACCTTTGGTCGGTTGCTCTTGGATTGGCCAAGAATGGCTCTCCAGGCTGCTGAGAGAATCGGCATCCTCCAGACACACCAATCGGGTTCGGCAGGTACCGCCACTTTCGCGGTGAAGCCGTCACGGAATTACCTCGCTTTTGGCTTCCAAGAAAAAAGGGGACTCTGAAGTCTGTAGTTCCGACAGCTCATCTATGGAGCCGGATGTGTACCCTTAGATTCTCCTCTCATTTCCCTTCCAGTATGGTTCTCTGATCACCCTTTTGAGTATCTTGCCGGTCGGACTTTTCGGCAGTTGGTCCACGAATTCCACGGACTTGGGCTTCTTGTAGCTCGCAATGTTCTCTCTGCAGAGGTTGATGATCTCTGCTTCAGTAGCATGCATGCCTCCTCTGAGAACCACGAGCGCCTTGACCGATTCGCCCCAGTAGTCATCGGGAATGCCTACGACCGCGGTTTCCAGAACGGCTTCATGGGTGTAAATGACTTCTTCTATTTCCCTTGGATAGATGTTCTTGCCGCCGCTGCAGATCATGTCGTGCTTGCGATCCACGAGATATACGAATTTCTCGTCGTCAAATTTGCCGAAATCTCCTGTATAGAGCCACCCATCCTGAATAGCCCCTGCGGTCTCTTGGGGAAGGTTCCAATAACCGGAGGTCATTGCCTCGCTTCGTACGATGATTTCTCCTACTTCGCCGATCGCGACATCGTTGCCCTCATGGTTGACTATTCGCAGCTCATAATCCACGAGAGGCTTTCCCGCGGAAGCGAGCCTTGCTAATTGGGCCTCGGATCCGTCGAGCACGTGATCCTCCGGCCGAAGCGCAGTAGTGGCCGGTCCGGTTTCAGTTTGACCATACAGTTGAAAGAAATCGCACTTGAACTTCTTCATGGCTCTTTTGAGCAATTCCACCGGCATAGGCGATGCGGCATATATCAGCCGTTTGAATTGGCTCAGATCATACTTGTCCATACTCTCCACCTGGAGCATGGCGTTGACCATTGTGGGCACAAACTGGCACGTGGTGACCTGTTCCCTCGCCAGGATCTCCAGTATTTCCGGAGGCTCGAAGCTCCCTTCTCTTCTTATGACTATGGTGTTGGCCATGAGAATGTGCCGCAAATTGTCGGTAAAGGTGATGTGATAGAAAGGAAAGAGCAAGAGCGCGCGATCGTCGCGTGTGAGCCCCAGCTCGATGGCGCAACTCATCATATTGATCAAATCGTGACCGTGGCGTCTCATGGCACCCTTGGGCCGTCCTGTGGTGCCGGAGGTCATGAAGATATTCACCAGGTCATCATGGGAAATAGGTACATTCGGTTCCGTACTTTCGCCCTGGGTGACCAGATCCTCGTACGGTCTGCCTTGTGCGGAGTCGTCACGGAGCATGATAAGAAATTCGGTGGATTGCATCTCAGGCGCATCCGTCTGGACGTTTTTGATGAAATCCTTGTCCACAATAAGGAAGCGAGGCGTAATGTAATCAAAAATCTGGAGCAATTCTTTGCGCCTGAGGAGATTATTTATGGGTACAAAGACTCCTCCGCACTTGGCACAGGCAAAGTATATTTCAAAGAACTCCGGGCAGTTGTGCAATAGCCCGGCAACTCTGTCGCCTTTTTGCAGCCCCATCTTCAACAGACTGTTTGCCAGGCTGTTCACTCGCCGGTTCATCTGGGCATACGTGGTCCGCTGATTCCCGAAAACCAAGGCAGTCTTATCCGGGTAGTTGAATGCGCTTCTTCGGAGAACATTTCCCACACTCATCACATCGCCTCCTATGGGAGTTCATCTTGATCACAAAACAGCTCGGGAGAACTGCACTTTTGTGCTGAAGGAGCCCCGCAGGTGCAGCACGCGGCACATTAAGTGACAGGGCGTAAATGATATCTCACGTCATCAAGGGTTTTCTCGGGGGAGCCTTATGGATTAAGCCCGAGACCGCGACTGATGATGAGCTTCATGATTTCGCTGGTCCCCGCGAAAATGGACAGGCAACGCACATCTTTATAGATCTTGCAGACGCGGTATTCCTCCATATATCCATAACCGCCATGAAGCTGGACTGCTTGATACGCGATGCGATTTACCATCTCGCCGAGCCAGTACTTGGACATGGATACTTTTTGCACAATATTCTTACCCGCGAGATGGTCGGTGATAAGGGTATTCAAGAAAGTGCGGCCGAGCTGAACCTCTGTGGCCATATCAGCCAGTCTGAAAGCATTATATTGAAAATTTCCGATGGCCTTGCCAAAGGCCTCCCTCACCTTCACGTAATTGAGGG
Source organism: uncultured delta proteobacterium (assembly GCA_963760985.1). GTDB lineage: Bacteria > Desulfobacterota > Desulfomonilia > Desulfomonilales > Desulfomonilaceae > JACRDG01. The sequence goes on from CAVXFM010000015.1 coordinate 1,083,485, forward strand.
CCTCTTTGAGCGCTTCTTCGGCCAGGACCTGGCATTTGATGGAGACCTCCAGCCTTTCCTGCTGAAGCTTCGCCATCATGTACTTGAACCCCTTGCCTTCCTCTCCGAGCAAGTTCGTTGCAGGAACACGGCAGTCCTCGAAGAAAAGCTCGGCCGTGTCTTGCATGTGAAAGCCCATCTTTTCCAGCTTCCGGCCACGCTGAAATCCTGGAGCATCCTTATCGACCAGGATGAGGCTGATCCCGTGGTGGCCGGCATCCGGATCGGTCTTGCAGGCCAAAACGATAAGGTCGGCAAAATAGCCGTTGGTGATGAAAGTTTTTTGTCCGTTGATGACGTACGAATCGCCGTCCCTCACCGCTCTTGTGCGGATCGCTGCCAGATCGGAGCCCGTGTTGGGCTCGGTCAATCCGATAGCGGTAATGGTTTCACCGGTCGTGCATCCGGGAAGCCATCGCTGTTTCATTTCCGTGGATGCATAGGAATAAATATACGGGGTCGCCACATCACTATGCAGGGGTACTTCCACACCGAATGCATTACCCCGCAACAGCTCCTCATTGATGATCACCGAATAATCAAAGCCTAACCCCAGCCCACCGTATTCTTCGGGAAGCCATGGACACAAATACCCTTGTTCGCCCATCTTGAGCCAAACGCTTCGGGGCACGGCCCGCTCTTTCTCCCATTCGGACACATGAGGCGTGATCTCTCGCGCCACAAATTTCCTGAATGATTCACGGAAGATCTGGTGCTCTTCACTGGTAAATATCGTCTCGTTCATTCCACGCTCTCTTATCCCGGCACGTGTTCCTTGGTGCCTGTCCTTGATTGTCGGTCCGCGGCTGCCAAAGATTGCATCCCGCGGAACGCCTGTGCCATTGCGCCTTTGTTGCTTCGTCTCGACGATAATCGTGTGCATTTTGCGTGATTAACGATGTACTCGATTGCAGCTCCTGCCAGACGAAACATGACGGGAAACACCACCTGGCCTTCCTTGGCGCAGCCGGCATAGATTTCCCTCCATTCTCCGCGATGGGAGGCAATGACCCAAAAGTGTCCTTGAACGGTACACCCCGGCGGTTCCAGACCGTTTCCAAACCGCGCGGGTATGCGTCCACTTGCGGGTGTCCTTCTCAAGACCACTCGCGTGAGGTGCTATTTTTTGACTAAATAGCTGTCCTCGATGGCCTTCACCATATTCGTCATGGCGACGTAAAAAGGTGTGGAGATACCTGCTTCACGCGCATATTCCACGACTTTTCCCCCAAGGAAATCGATCTCTGTCCGCGTTTTGTGCGCGACGTCGTAGCACATAGAATCTTTGTGTGCGCCTGCCTTTTCAAGATACCCGAGCGCGGTACGGAGATATTCCTCTCCCAGGTCATAGCCCCGGGCCTTAGCCACCGCGAGGATCTCTTGAAAACAGTGATCCGCGATTTCTCTTGTAGGGGGAAAATCAAGGACCTGTTTCAGCGTGCGGTCAGTGACTGCACAGAGAGAAGCCATGGTGCATTTCATCACCATCTTCTTCCACACGTACAGCTTGATGTCATCGACACATTCGGTTGCTAAACCGCTGTTGGTGAGCATCTCGGCGATTCTTGTACCAAAGGCCTTGTTTTCCTTTGTCAGCGCTCCCAGATGGTTCGGCCGATTGAAAAAGGCTATCTCAACTTCACTGGGCCCTTTCAAGGAAACACCGTAATTCAAGGACATGCGAAACCCGGCGTCTGCACCAAAGGCTTGGGCCACCACGTCCTCGGTGCCCAGACCGTTGTGGGTGCTTACGATCTTGGTCTTGTCCGTGACCACCTCCTTCAAGTCCTCTATGACCTGGGGCAGGTGGAACGTTTTCGTGGAGATGAAAATCAGGTTGGGATCTCGATCTTTGAGCATTCCGATGCGATCGAAGAAGTGGCGAACAGGAACCTGATAGGTCAGCTCCCCTGAGACTTTGATTCCCTCACGTTTCAGGGCGTCCCCGAGTCCGGGCCTCCGGCCCACCAGCATGGTCTCGGGATCCTGGTCGAGGAGCGCTGCGGCCAGCACCGCGCCCGTTGCTCCGATTCCTATTACAGCAATTCTCAGGTCATCCATGATTGGTTCCTTCCCTCATGTCCCGGGCGTGCGGGTTCGGACAGGTGGCGTGTCGAAGGGAGATCTCCTCATCTTCGAGCCAGGCAAGGCTTCCGAATCTCCCTTCATCGGACCTCCCTTCGACCATCCATGTCACTCGTATGAGAGCGCATGGGAATCAAACCCGGTGCGTGTGTGAAGAGCGCTTATTCCCTTCCCGAACCGATGGGCTCTGCTTTTTCATCCTCACAGATCGCATTCGGGGTATCCTGATTGCCAAACGTTGTATCTGATCGGCTCCTCTTGGGTGACGGTAGCTCCCGTTCACATGGAGCGACGCAAGGCCGTCGAATCTTGGTTCACGGGACTCCCGCCACTGTCCACCTCACTCACCATTCGCCGAGAACTTTCCGCAACTGCGGTACCTCGCGTTTGGCTGAGATGCATGGAACCTTGCGGCTATTTAGCCGCCTTAACCCCTTCCGGTAGTTGAATCTTGCCCTCGGCCACCGCTTCAGGCAGCACAATCACCTGCTTGCCTTCTTTGCTCCACTGGAATACGCACCCCACGGCAGACTTCTTGGGATCGTTTCCGTAAATGACCTGGTTGCCGTCATCGAATCTGGTTCGGCCAATAACCCCCTGGCGGTCGGTCTTTTTCAATTCGTCCACTATCTTGTCAGGATCCAATGTTCCCGCGCGTTCAATAGCCTCGGCCAGGATGTACACCGCATCATAGGATGGTGCAGGACCGTGACCCGATTGTATGGCGCTGCCGTACTTCTTTTTATACGCATCATAAAACGTCTGGGATGGCGGATACTTCGCGGTCGCTATTCCGCTGCCGAGCTCGTAGTCGGCATTCAGCAGGCCCGCAATCTTGCCGTCAAAGGTTTTCCACGCCTGGGAGCCGCACATCGGACCGATATATCCGGCCACGAGGGCAGGTATTTTCATTGCAAACGCTTGCTTGAGCAGAATCCCGCCTTCGGGCATGTCGAAAATGGTAAGAATTGCTTGGGCCCCTGCGGCTCTGGCTTTGCTCAGCCCCGCGGAAAAATCCGATGCGCCGGTCGGGTACACTTCAGCACCCACCGTGGTCCAGCCGTATTTTGCCCCTGCTACTTTCGCAGTCCCTTGGGCTGTGGCACGCGCCCACAACACGTCCTGATGCATGAGGTAGAGTTTGGTAAACCCGAACTGGTCTTTCACAAACCCAAGCGATTTGGCCAGGTATCCCACGAGGTACTTCGCGTTGAGGCACACCCGGAAGACATACTTGTATTTTTTGGGATCGCTCTTAACCTTGTCCTCGGACTTGGGGGACATGGCGATGGTGCCCAGCAGCGGGACCTTGTACTTGGCGATGATGTCCATACCTGCGAGCAGCGCTTCGGAGCGGAACGGCCCCACCACCAGGGCAACCGGTTTCTTTTCCGTGATGATCTTCTCCAGGCCCAGCAAGGCCTCACCCACCGGAACACCAGGAGATGCATCCCTCAAATCAATGGGCTCCAGAATGAGGGGCCGTTTCACGTTCCCCAACTTGACCCCACCTTTGGCGTTTATCTCGTCAACCGCCATCTGGGCCGCTTTCAGCGATTCCCGCCCCTCAAGCGCGGTCAAGGATGAGGGCAACCCCACCGCGATCGGATCCGCCGCGATGGCCGATCCTGTACCCCAAAGTACTGAGAAGAGACACATCACTGCCGCAATGATACAAGCCGTTTTCATGTCGTTCCTCCCTGGTGAATGCTGTGGTGTAATGCCAATGCGCTTTCAGCGCGTGCAACACTGCAGGCAAACCTCTTTCGCTACGAACGGCCACGCCTGACTGTGCTTCAGAGGCATGCCGCCAGCACACCAAAGGCACCTGCGTGATCGCGCACCGGTATAAGAATCTGCTTCGGTATGCAGCACACCGCGGGGTTGACACGCGGCGTGCTCTCGCCGGTCATTCCATGAGATCGTCGGGTGATTCCCAATCTTTCATGTGATGCATCCACGGCGCCCGTTCCACGAAGACATCGTGGGCGAGAGGAACCGGTGGATGAGACATCCATTTGGGATCGAACTCGTTCTTCACCTTGAGCAGGAATTCATGATAATTGGGCCCGTAATTCGGTCCGGTGAGATAAAGCGGCTGGTGAGGGCCCAGCAAGGATGTATAGAAACGGTTCTTGATGTTCATCTTCGATGTGTCAACGTAGAACTGATCCACAGGGTTCGTGTCATCGTCTGGATCCCAGTACACCAGGAACTCGGAATAGCCCTGATGTCCCAGTTCGAAGCTCTGGAACCAACCTGGATCCCCATAATCGGGCATGAGCGGGGGCGTGTATTTCTTCTTCAAGTCCGCATACGCGGGGCCGTGTTCCGGCGACTGAGACATCGTCTCAATGACATAGTCCACAGACACATATCCGCCGCACATGAGCCACATGCCGGCAGAGTCCGCGTTCTTGATCCAGGACTCATCAGTGGGCTTGGTCCGCCGAGCCTCGCCGCCCAACTCGGTCATGATGTCCATGAGGACCCGCTCGTCATACGCCATTTGCTCTTCCGAGGTGAACCCGATGAGAAGCACCCGTACGATGAAGAAATTCGCGACGGTTTCCTCGTTTTCCTTGCCCCAGATATCCCAAAACTCTTCCTTGCACTCTGCCTTTGCAATGGCACGCCAGAACAGAGGCACCTTGGTCACCGCACCGGCGATCTCCGCATGACCGATTTCCTTCATGGCCTTTACTTGGGCTTCCTTTGAAGGCACCACGAAGTTGATCCACTTGACCCGCTTCTCAGGAAGGGCAAGACCGGTATTGGGAGAGATACCCGTGGGCTCAAGTCGTTCGGGCTGGAACGGAAGAGTCTTGATGGCCATTCTCGTGACAATGCCGAGGCAGCCGCGCAGGCCGGTGTACCCTCGCAACAGGCCCCTCAGGTCGGGCCCGGGGCCTTCACCCCAGAAAGGATCGTCGCCCTGTGCAAGGGAGCCCATCCTGAGGACTTCTCCGTCAGGCATGACGATCTCGGTCCCGAGAATGCGCCTGTGGGGGAGTCCGATCCTGTGGCTCAACGGAGACCACCCATCGCCGATCAAGTTGGCTATGGCCGATGCCTGGGCTCCGCCCCCGCCGATCACCACGTACGCCCCGTGCTGCATGCATTCTTCCTGGATGGGTGAATAAATCATGCCAGGACCGACTTCCACGTAGAAGTGCTTTTCATCCAGGATGAAATCATTCATGCGCTTCAGGTCGATCAATAACGCGTCTTCCACGTGGGGATGGGAGCGTGGTCCGTAAAACCCTGTGCTGTAGGGCACGTACGGGATGTCGTTGCGATAGCAGACCTTGACGATTCTTTGGACCTCTTCCGTGGTCTTGGGCATAATCACGCATCCCGGGACCTTCGTCATGACCCGTTCGTATCCCAAGCCGTTCTCGTATCCCCCTGGGCCGCTTCGATACCCCTCGCGGATCACCGGGTCGTCGGAAATATATTGAGCGCCTACAATGGCCTCTAAAGCTCGGTAGATCTCTTTGGAAATGGCCATGATTGCCTCCTAGTCTTCGAGAGATGCGCAGATCAGTTCCGAAATATCCATGACCTGCACATCGTTGCCGCTGGCTTTGACGGCCTGGGAGAAATTGTTTTTGCACCCGGGGCAAGACGACACCAGCATTTCAGCGCCGATTTCTCTGACCTCTTCAAGCCGATGGGCCGCGGCCCAGCTTGCAAATTGGGGAAATGCCTCCTGGGTGCCTCGACCCGCACCGCAGCAAAAAGCGTTTTCTCTGGTCCTGGGCATTTCGACGAATTCCACACCGGGGATTGCCTTGAGGATGTCTCTCGGCTGAGAATAGATTCCTTGATTGCCGCGGCGCCTCTTGAGCCTGGGCTCCACGCATCCCATCCACCCGCGTTTCCCCTCGTAGGGCGTCCACGGTTCGCTCAAGCGAGTAAGGCTGCACGAATCATGATAGGTGAGACGGGTTTCCACGGGTTTCTTGAGTTTCAGGGCACCGTCCTTGACTCGCTGATCCGCATATTCCACCAGATGGATGACCTCGAAACCCAGATCGCTGGTGGAGATATCCAGCAGTTTCGGGTAATCGACCTTCCACATGCGGTACCCTTCCGCACAACTCGTAACCAGCTTCTTGGCCCCGGTCTTGCGCACCTCACCGACGTTCCGTTGTGCCAAGGCCCTGGCTTCGTCAATCAGTCCCACGGAAAACAGCCTGTTGCCGCAGCACCATTCATCCGGCATGAGCATGAACGCGTCGCCGGCAGCAGTGAGGATCTTTGCCGTGGACTGAGCGATTTCTTTGTTCACGTACGAGGCGGTGCAGCCCACGAAATAGAGCAGATCGGCCTTTTTGGCAGGCGTGATCCCCGCGGGGAGCCAGTTCGAGCGCTTCTCATGGGCAGCTCCGTACATGTTGTGGCTTTTCGCGATATTCGCGGCTAGGGTCTTGTGCGCGGGCATGGGACCGACACCGTCCTGGACGGCCTTGACCCTGAGCGACTCCAGGCTGAGCTCGACTTCCAGATCCAGGTTTCGCTTGCATCCCACATCGCACGCTCCGCACAACGTGCACGCGTACACGACTTCAAGGGCTTTCTCGTTCCAGTCAAGCTTGCCCTCAGCCATGGCATGACCGATTCGCAGCTTTCCGTACGCGCCGTACGCGTCAAATTCGTACTTGGCAGCGCTCGGGCAGCGTGTCATGAATTTCGTGCCAGGCATGTAGGTGTGCTCCACCCAGGTGCATCCTTTGCATTTGATGCAGCGGCTCATGTCGTAGACGAAATTCTGTATATCGGTAATATCGAGCTTGAAATCCGTTTTGGGCTTGTAATATCTGACTGCTTGCTCCTCGGCCATGATTTTTCCCTCCTCAGAAGCACAGATTCGAAGGATTCATTATGTTGTTCGGATCGAATATCTTCTTCAGCCGCTTGAGATGCGTCGCGTAGGACGCAGCCCTCTCGTACACGATCGGTGCAAGATCGCCGTAAGGCCTGGTAAACACGGCCCCTTCTTTGAGCAGCGTTTCAGCGGCTTCCTTGTACAGCGCGCGAATGTGTGCCTTTTCCGCATCGTCTTCGGAATTGTAGAAGAAGTTGATTTCCGGTCTGCATGCGCGGTTGTGCTCGATCGGCTGAATGTAGATACCCATGTCGCTGCCGGCATAGCCGTACTGTGACGCGATTTCTGCGACCTTGAAAATCAATTGCTGAGCCTTGCCAGGACGGGTGTGGAAAAACAGGCTTTGACACCCGCCTTTGACCTGATTTTTCCAGTGGGGCACACCTGCAGGCCACGGGTTGCGCAAGATGGGCAGAAGCTTGTTCCTTAGCCCTGGAAAACCAGGCAGGCTTTCCCCCAGCCTTACCATGTTGAACTCGTCCTTGATCACCTGCGCGAGAAAGGCTTCTTCGTACGCGAGCTTCTCTTCAGGCCGTCTCAGAAGTCCGCTGATTACCAGGATGAGGGTCCATGGAGGGAGGGTGGCCTTGAGTTTGTCAAAGTCGCCCGGCCACTGCTCGGCCACAATCGCGGCAAGATCTACATTGTTCAGGAGCAGAACCTCTTGCCCGATTCTTCTGGGGAGGATGCGGTGCAGGAAATCCATCGCATAATTCAGGTCTTCAAAGGGAGCAAAGAGGATTTTATCTCTCTTGGGGATGGACTCTATCTTCAAATTCGTCCAGGTGACCACGCCCATGGTGCCCTGGGCGCATTGGAAGAACCGATAAAAGTCCAGGCCCGGCCCTGACGGATTTCCTCCCTTGGACGGAGAGTCGGGGTATCCGTTCACGCTTGCCGAACCCATCCTGAAGATTTCACCTGTGGGCCACACCACCTCCATAGCTTGGAGCGGCTCGCCGTAATCGTACACCTGGTTGGTGGGCTCTTCCCGCTCCAGGAAATCGGTGAGCACCGAGCGCTCCGCAGGAGGCGTCAAGGGCATAATGACCCGGAAGCCCTTTTTTCGGAGTTCCGTGGTCAGCTTGTCCCAGGTGACGCCCGCCTCGAATCTCACCCGGCGGTTTTCAGGATCGATTTCCAGGATCCTGTCCATCCGGGACATGTCGAGGACCAGGCCGCCTTCTTTCGGAATGGTTGCGCCAAAAAAATGGACTTTGGAACTGCATGGTACGATGGGGATGTTGTGTTCGTTGCAGACCTTGACGACCTCTGCGATCTGCTCGGATGTTGACGGCTTTGCCACGTAATTTGGGGCTCCGGCAGGGTAATAGCTGAAATCGGTCGCGTAGGCTTGTACCCGGACAGGGTCATCAGAGAAATTCTCAGCCCCGACGACTCCCGATAATTTCGATTTCGCGTCCACTGTTGACCTCCGTTTCTGTCAGATTGCCATATACAATCCTGCTACTTAGGCCCTTTGGGTCCTTTTCTTGGACAAGAGCGAACGTCCTGGAGGAGGCCCTGCACCGCCGGAACGGTCGTCTTTCAGTTTTACCTGTGTGATTCCGTTTTGCTTGCACACGCTCGTGCTCAGCTTTGGTCGATGCCGGACCGCGGGGCCCTGATCGAGGAGACCATTAACACCTAAGTTACTTACGTCTTGATCGTTAACATGTTAACTACATGACCCAAGGTACCCGGAGTTGGGAAGACTGTCAAGTTTTTTTCCAGGGGGGTTCAAAAATAATTGCGGCAACACGAGAATGGCTACTTACTTGTATTGATTACCAAAAGTCTTGGGTGATTGACGCCTCTTGGGTGGCGAAAGTTTCCGTTCTCTTCGAGCGACGCAAGGCCGTCGAATATTCGTTCACGGGACTTCCGTCACCTTTCCAAGCCGCGCGAACCATTCGGCCGGAACCTTTGGCAACTCCCATGACCTGGAGGGTCACAACGAACCATGAAAATGGCACCCTGTCCAGCGACCAGTGGGAGCTGGCAAGTGCTTGAAGTTCTTGGGGATGGGGATTCGGGGGAAGGCCCTTCTTTCAAGAAGGGCCTTCCCCCGAAAATGCATTTTCATAGGAATTGCTATTTACCGATTCGCTTTGGCCTGTCCAACTTGGCGCCGGCTTCAGGCTGGGGATCTCCTTCGGTGCGGACGACGGCCGGGGTGGGTCGATTTGCGATTGGGTCGTGACTTTGACGTGGCGGGCACTACATGGGCCACGGCTGTTGAGCCAGGAGGCCGTCGGACAGTACGGTCCGGTGCTTTCTTACCCGGACCTGTCCTTTGAAACCGCCTCTCAGCGCGTCAACGTCCGCACAATGGGCAACGATCACCTCCACTTTGCCTTTGTCCCGCGCCTTGGAAAAATGCACCGCACAGGCTGCCGCGTATGCTGTCTCTTCGCGGGAGGGCGGGTTGCCTTTGTCTGAGGGGAGCAACACGTGAGCGCCGGGAAAGTCTTTTACGTGGAGCCAGAAATCTCCGGTCTTGGCTTTGCGCCTGAGCAGGAGATCATTTCCTGCTGCGCTCTTACCCACCAGGATCGCTCGATCCTGATCGAGGGGGAAACGATGGTACGGTGTGGATTCGTGTGGTACACCCTTGGGGGGTTGCCGCGACGAATCCTTCTTGGGCGTGGTCGCGTGAAAGACGTAATCTGATGCGACCCTCTCGAGTTCCGCAATATCGGGTGCCGTTTCCACATAATAGAGGATGTCTTTCAGCGCCCTTGTTTCCTCTGACGTGACTGTCAGGCGTTCCAGGACCTTTTGCTCGCCGCGTTTTCCTTTGGCTGCCTTCTTGAAGATACGTTCCATGTTGGTGACAGGGCTCAGTGAGGGATCCAAGGGAATCGCGCGCACGCTTCCTGTGCTCCAGTCCTGCACCTCTACTGACTCCATTCCTTTCTTTATCTTGTGCAAATTCCCCTTGAGCAGTTCGCCATCATCCTGTCGTTGCACGAGCTGCTTCAATCGGTCTGAATCCGCGCAGATCTTTTGCACTCTGCGTTCCAAGGATTTCAGGCGACGCTTGAGTGGCGCGGCGAATTCTCTTCTCAATGCATCCAACATGGTGGATTCCAATCTAGGTCGGAAAAATGCATCCGCGGCCGCGTTCATGGATGGGAAAACTTCTTCGCCTTGAGACGCTTTTCCCCAAATGAGCCGTTTCTTGCCTTTCGGCCCTTGGCCGATCGCGGGGACCAATTCCTGACTCTCCGGAAGGCAGTGTGAAGTCACATGCACGCCGGCCCGCGGAGGGGGCGGCACATATTCCCCGCCAGGAACCACGATCCGGCGGCCAGTCTCTTTTTCAGGGATGCGGTGCAGGCAGTCCAATATCGTGTGCGATGCGCCGTCTATGAGTAGGATGTTGGAATCGCGTCCAAGAAGTTCGAGAATGAGTTCCTTTGACGTCCGTTCTCCTTCCGGTCCTCTCGTCCCGACGATTCGTATGACGCGGTCGTCGGCCGCTGCTCGCACCGCGGCAATCTTGGAACCCTGGAAGTGAGCCCTGAGAAAGGCGCAGAACCGCGGTGGCCTGGGAGGGTTGGCTATTCTCATTTCAGTAAGATGAATCCTACCGAGCGCGGGATCCGCGCTGATCATAAGTTTCTTCTCTCCTTCACGGGGCGCCCTGATGCGCAGCACGATGTCTCTGGGCAAGGGTTGGTGGATCTTATTCACAAACCCGCCCACGAGTAGTTCATCAAGTTCCACCGCTATTCTTTGGAGAATTGCCACATCCATGAATTCCTCGCATGTCCGAAACGCGGATCTGTGATGATTGCACACCCGTGTACACAGACGCAAGCACAGGAGAGCACATGCGTACTTGGCTGCGACCAGCCAATGTGATCCGGTTCCGGGAGCATGGCGTGTGCCTGTCAGTGGGGCCCGCTCGGACGCAAAGGGGTGCATGCCGTTTCGCTTCCGACGTACATACCGGCGCAGGCTGCGGATGCCCCGCGCTACGAGTTTACGCGTGTACACGCGAGTCGGTTTCACTTGCCCATTGTCGACCTTCCGTGGTCTGGCCGAGCAAAGGAAAGCCTACGCAGCGCAGCAGGTGTTCATTATTTCAATTCCCCGCCACGATTTCAACGGAGCGGCCATGCCGCTTGCAGGAGATTCGGTTGCGACTTGACAATAATCGGGTCCGCGAGCTAGACTTTTGCCCGCACGCATTCGTTACATGGTCCACGTGGAGATGGGCACAATAAACCGCTTAAAGGGGAGGCGTTGTCCTGGGGCGTGCGCACGGCCTCCTGACAACAATCCTTCCAGTTCGCGTTCAGAGCTTCCCTGTGAATGTGCCGTGACCGGTTTCGGCAACAGATTCTCATCCTCGTTCCGGCGCTGCTCTTGTCGCGCGAATGTGCCCTTCCTCGCACACAGATCTGCCGTGACCGCTCTTCGGAAAGGAAACCCGGCCACTCCCGTCTTATAGGATTGCAATCCGAGCGAGAGGAGCCTGGAGACAACGCATGAAGGATAACCAGATTCCGCCTTTTTTTGCTCCTCAAGACGAATTGACGGAATCGATCCATGTGGGCGAAGTGTTTCCTCCAGAGCTTGCCGCGGTCGGCGAATTCGGTCCCAGACAGGGCAAGAAGTCACCCTTTGTCCAGCTGCTAGATGCGCTCCCCATACCCGCCCTTTTGGTGGATCCCAACTGCGTGGTCGCTTTCGCCAATGAAGCCTGCAAGAAGATAGGTCTGGGTCACGATGAACTGTGCGGCCAGTCTTTCGCTGCAGTATTCGATCGACCCATTGACGGCCAGAATGCGGAAACTTTGGCAAGGCACGTGTTGCGAGAGACCAAACCCCTCGTGAGCGAGGGTATGCTGGAAATCAGGAAGAACAGAATATGGTGCCGCATGCACCTGAGATCCCTCAAAATAGGCATAAGACGATCGGCGCTCGTCCTTTTGGAAGATCTCACTGCCGAGCGCAAGCAATTCCTTGCGACGAAGAAGCGTTCGAAGGAGCTTCTTAAAGCGCACGACGAGTTGGAAGACCGTGTCCAGAAACGCACGACCGACCTGGCAAAGGTCAATGAGTTCCTCAGGGCGGAAATCGCGGAACGGCGAAAGGCAGAGCTTCGCGCGCGGGCCAGTGAGGAAAAATCCAAGGAATTGGCGGAGCTGCTGCCACAGATCGTGTATGAAATCGATCTTAAGGGCTGTTTTACCTTTGTCAATCGTAGTGGCCTGGAAGTGCTGGGCTATACGCCGGCAGATCTGGCTCAAGGCCTGTACGCACTTCAAGTGTTCAGCTCTGAAGATAGACCGCGGGCCCTGGCAGCGCTCAAGGGCGTCATGCAGGGCAACAAGTCTGCTGCCGGGGAGTACACCGTCTTGAAGAGGGACGGAACCGCGTTCCCTGTGATGTGGTATTCCGCGCCCATCGTGCGTGAGGGCAAGCTGCTCGGCGCCAGGGGAGTGTGCGTTGACATCACCGATCGCAAGCGTTCCGAACAGACGCTTCAAGAGAACGAACAACACTATCGTCTGCTGACCGAACGTTCTTTGACAGGAATATGCATAGTTCAGGATGAGGTGGCAGTGTACGTGAACGACCGGTATTGCGGCATCACCGGGTATTGCCGCGAGGAAATCCTTGGCAAGAGCCTCTGGGAAATCGTCCACCCGGAAGACGCAGGCAAAATAGGGAGGGAGGTCGTCACAGACGCGGACAAGCCCGAGCAGGTCGTTCCGTACGAACTGCGCTTCCTGTGCAAGAACGGCGAAACCAAGTGGCTGGAAGCGCTCCATGTCACGATAAACCATCAAGGCAGGCCCGGCCTTCTCGTCAATATCGCGGACATTACCCAACGCAAACAGGCTGAAGAGTCGTTGCGCACGTCCCTGGCGCAAATGAAAACCCGCGATGTGGCCACCACCGAGGAACTCCTTAAGACCACAGGTCGGCTCAATCGTGAAATATTCGAACGCATCCGTATCGAGGACGCGCTGGACGAAAGCGAAAGGAGATACCGCACCCTTGTAGAGACGGCAAAAGACATCATCTGGACCGTGGATTTAAACCTCCATTTTACCTATGTGAGCCCTGCGGTGACGCGAATGCTGGGATACACTCCTGCAGAGATGTTGTCCATGGAACCGTTGGATATCGTCGCTCCCGGTTCCAGAGAATGCATGCGTCAGGCCTTTGCTCAGGAACTCCTCCTGGCCAACGAGGGAACCGGGGAGATAGTCCCATCCCGTTCCGTGGAAATCGAATACCAACACAAAGACGGCCCTGCGCGATGGATGGAGGTCACGTTGACGTGGCTGCGCGGTCCTGAAAACAGCCCTCTGGGGCTTTTGGGGATCTCGCGTGACATGACCCACCGCAAGGAGGCGGAAGACAGTCTTCAGAAAGCCCTGGTTACTGCCGCTCAGTTGCGGGATGAGGCTGAAGCGGCCAACCGCGCGAAAGGGGATTTCCTCGCGAGCATGAGCCACGAGCTTCGGACCCCGCTGAACGCCATTATCGGCTTTTCCGAAATTCTCGAAGACCAAAATTTTGGAGATCTCAATAAAAGGCAGCTTCGCTATGTCAATCATGTGTTGACAAGCGGCCGCCACCTGCTTCAGGTGATCAACGATATCCTTGACCTGGCCAAAATCGAATCAGGCAAGATGGAGTTACAGATTTCCCGAGTGAACGTGCGGCGCCTGCTGGAAAACAGCATGGTGATGATCAAGGAAAAGGCCTTCAAGCATCATCTCAGAGTATCGCTTCACGTGGATGACGACCTTACCCGCCAGGATATTCTTGCCGACGAGCTCAAGCTCAAACAGATCATGTTCAACCTGCTCTCCAATGCAGCCAAGTTTACTCCCGACGGCGGAGCGATAATGATCGAGGCATCAGCCGACCAAGGAAAGGTGAGTATCAAAGTGTCCGATAGCGGTATAGGCCTGGTTCCTGAGAACCGGGAACGCATCTTCGGCACATTCGAGCAGGTGGATTCTTCGTACAGCCGCTCGCAACAAGGCACCGGCCTCGGGCTATCCCTCACGCGCAGGATGGTGGAACTGCATCACGGGAACATCTGGGCAGAGAGTGACGGAGAAGGCAAGGGAAGCACGTTTGTGTGCGTGATCCCCCTCGTATCTGCAGAGTCAGCCGAACAGGAACCGGCGAGCTGACCGCCTCTATGAAACCGATTGGCTCTTGAATCTATGACTTGCCTCCCCTTTACGTGAATTCGGTCACGTATTCGCGTAGGATGCGGCGAGCTGGGCGAACCGCATCAGTCGAGAAGAAATTCCCAACGATGCGGGGCCCGATGGTCACCACATCCTGCGGCACAGAGAACTTCACTCAAGCAGCCTCCAGCCTACGATATTGCTCGTTTGGACGCGAATCAGTATGAGGTGCTCCGCGCGTGGGCCCTTGCCCCGAAACGTTGGCTTCATTTCATCTTTTTGCAGTTAAATTAGTCTGTTATACTCATTACCAAAAGTTTTGTTTGATTGATCGCTCCTGCGGTAGCGGGAACTCCTTCTCACTTCGAGCCACGCAAAGCCGTCGAATCTTCGTTCGGAAGGATTCCCGCCACCGACACTGGCACGCCTATTTCGGTCAAAACTTTTGGCAACCCCTGTCAGTGCAGCGAGGTATTGATGTCACCGGTTGAAGGCAAAAAAAAAGCCGGGCAAAAGCAGGCCCGGCGCTGTAGGAGGTAAAGGAGTGTTGAAGTTCTCGCTGTTGTGGTGTTCCTTCAACAAACAACCGCAATATATCAGAACAACACGGTTTTGTCAACCAGCTTTTTTCACGGATTACAGGAGAAACCTCCACCTTTTCCCTATATATCATTGATATCACCTTTAAATATCAGATGTTATTTACTGAAAGCAGCGGCGACGGAATTTCTCGTAAAATCCCGTCGCGTGCAGACAGAATCGAGAGATCAGTGTGCGGGCTTGTGCGAAGAACTCGTGCGTGAGGCTGTGTAATATCCGACAAGCCATCCAAAAGCCACCACGTCCAGCATAAGGCTCCCCAGTTCCATGGCCTTGGTCAGGCCGGAATCGAGAAAACCCGCTTGTGCCAAACGGAGCACATGTAGGCCCAGCACCGGTGTATCCAGCCCGAGAAAGAGTATCGCGGGCAGGACAAACTTCTTCTTTTCGTTCCACATGGCCAGGCCCAGGAGGATGCACGGCACAATGGCTGCGCCAAAATACACGGTCTCTGCAATGACCCCGGGCGAATAGGGAGGCGGTTCCATGCCGGCCATGTACACGTAACAGAAGTAGAGAAAACTCTTCAAATAGAACCAAAGCCCCGCAAGCCACAGCGCGAGGGGGAAATCAGGTTCCAGGCGCCGGTCAGGAAACCACCGGAGATTCCACCATGTTCGATCGCTCATGAATTGGTTCCGCCACCGTTTTCAAGATGAAGGGGAAACTGATCGCACAGTTCGGCGACCTGCCCCTTGATGTCCGCGATAATCGTATCATCCCCTCGATTCGTCAAGATCTTTGCGATGAAGGAACCGATCAAGCGCATCTGATCGGGGCCCATATGTCTTGTCGTCACCGCGGGAGTCCCTATGCGAATCCCCGAGGCCTTTGTCGGCGGCAGCGGATCAAAGGGAATGGAGTTCTTGTTGACCGTGATACCGGCCTGTTCAAGGCGCTCCTGTGCTTCCGCTCCGGTGATACCTTGGTGCGTAAGGTCCACGAGAATCAGGTGATTGTCCGTCCCGCCGGAGATCAATGTGAACCCATGTTCCAGGAGCGCGTCTGCGAGAACTGCAGCGTTCTCGATTATCTTGCGCTGGTAATCGCGGAATGCCTCCGTGGAAGCTTCAGCAAACGCCACGGCTTTCGCGGCGATCACGTGCATCAAGGGCCCGCCCTGGATGCCGGGGAAAATGCACGAATCGAGCATGGCTGCGTACTGCTTCTTGCACATCACCATGCCGCCTCGGGGACCCCGTAGGGTCTTATGCGTAGTGGTGGTGACAAAATCGGCAAACGGCACGGGAGAGGGGTGCAATCCCGCGACCACGAGACCTGCAATGTGCGCGATGTCTGTCATCAGAATCGCTCCCACCTCCACGGCAATATCACTGAACGCTTGGAAATCGATGATTCTGGGATACGCGCTCGCCCCTGCGATGATCATTTTGGGTCGATGTGTGCGTGCCAGATCTCGTACCATGTCGTAATCGATCCGGTGATTGTCCGGTCGCACAGAATAAGGAATCACATGGTAGATCTTTCCCGAAAAATTCTTCGGATGCCCCATGGACAAATGTCCACCGTGACTCAAATCCATTCCCAGGTACGTCTCTCCCGGTTTCATCACGGAGAAATACACCGCCATGTTGGCCTGCGTACCGGAATGCGGTTGCACGTTTACATGTTCCGCATGGAACAGAGCGAGCGCTCGCTTGCGCGCCAGCTCCTCCACCACGTCCACGTGCACGCATCCCCCATAATAGCGTCTTCCGGGGTAGCCCTCTGCATATTTGTTCGTCAGGATGCTCCCTTGGGCCTCGGTCACGGCCGCGGAGGTGAAGTTCTCGGACGCGATGAGTTCGAGGCGTCGTTCCTGACGATTTTTTTCTTGGGCAATGATTCCAAAAATTTCCGGATCAGTTTTCTCCAGGGGCGTCATCGTTTTCCTTCGTCGAGGGGGGAGAGCACATGCGTTGTTTCCCCTCATCCAGGGGAGATGGCCAAAGACGTCATACCGGATCGCTTTTCAAGTGGGCAGGCGGCCTGGGTCTTGAGCGCAAGAAAACAGAGCTCAAACCTTTCTTCACAAACCGTCATGGCGCGTTTGTCCAACCACGCGGAACTGTTGATAGGTACAGCCACGACGTCTTCTCGATCGGGCTGTGCGAGTATTCCTCACCGCCTGTTGGCCGGCTGTTGGTCAAGGATATGTTCCTGAGCCCACGGAACCGGCGTCTTTCCTTATTGAGCTAGGCTCGTTCGAACACGAGCGTTCCGTTTTGCCCGCCAAACGCAAAACTGTTGGACAGGGCCCATTCCACGTCTCTGGTGACGGCCTTGTGGGGCGTATAGTTCAGATCGCACTGCGGATCGGGGGTATCAAGATTGATAGTGGGAGGAACGATGCCGGTCTTCATCGTCATCACCGTAAAGATTGCCTCGACCGCGCCGGCTGCGCCGATGAGATGGCCGGTCATGGATTTGGTGGAACTGATGGCCACTTGTTCCGCGGCCGCGCCGAAGAGTTTGCGTATCACCAGAGTTTCCATTTTATCATTGAGATCGGTGGAAGTCCCGTGCGCGTTGATGTACGAGATCTGTGACGGCTCTATTTTCGCGTCTTCCAGCGCTTGCTTCATGGCCCAGAACGCGCCATCGCCTGCCGGATCCGGCATCACGTAATGATACGCATCGTCAGTCGCGCCGTAACCGACTAATTTCGCGTGAATTCTGGCACCTCGTTGGCGTGCGTGGGTTTCGGACTCCAGGATGAGGATTCCTGCTCCCTCGGAGACGACAAAGCCGTCGCGGTCGAGGTCAAAGGGCCGGGAGGCTTTCTCAGGTTCATGGTTGCGTGTTGACAGGGCACGCAGCGCGTTGAACGAGGAGACCGAGAGTTTGGTCACCACCGCTTCCGCACCGCCGCAAAGCACGACATCCGCGCTGGCCGTCTCGGATGATGCGGAAAGCTTCCCCAATGGCGGAGGTTCCTGACGTGCACGCGTTCACGACCCCGAAGTTCGGCCCTTTGAACCCATACTTGATCGAGATCATGCCAGGAGCCAGGTTGCTCACACACTTGGGAATGGTCAATGGATGGACCGCTCTCGGTCCCTTTTCAGCATAGGTGAGCACCGCGGCTTCAATGGTTGCCAGGCCGCCCATTCCCGAGCCTATCACTGCGCCGTACCGAAACGGATCCTCCGGGGGCCACGCAAGCGCGGAATCCTCCATAGCCTCACCCGCGGCTATCATGGCAAACTGCTGAAATCGGTCCATCCGGCGCAGTTCTTTGCGCGGAATCCGCTGTTCCGGATCAAAATTGCCTCTGACTTCTCCCGCTATGTGGGTGGCAAATTTCTCGCAATCAAAAAGGGTGATGGGCCCAATGCCTGAACGGCCGGCGGTCACTGCTTCCCAATTTGCGTGCACGCCGGTACCCAGGCAGGTAACCATGCCCATTCCTGTTATCATCACACCATGTTGCACAGTGTCCTCCGAGGGGCTGAGATCTCAGGACGCTTTCTTGTGTTCCCTGATAAAATCTGCCACATCCTGCACGGTCTGGATTTTCTCCACCTGTTCGTCCGTGATCTCCAGACTGAATTCGTCTTCCAGGAGCGCTATCATATCGTATATGTCAAGAGATTCCGCTCCCAGGTCTTCCATGATCTTCGAGTTCAGTTGGATGTGCTCTTTGTTCACATCCACGAGTACTTCAGCCACCAGATCCACGACTCTTTTTTCGAGATCGTCCATACTGTGTATCCTCCCTGATTCTTGCGGGGTAGATCGTCTGTAAGCTACGATGGCCGGCAAAGGGCTCCGACCGGGAAAATCACCTGACTGAACGGGCTATGTCACATATACAACCCGCCATTCACCCTCAGCACCTGGCCGGTCACGTAATTCGACAAAGCTGAGCACAGGAACAGCACGGCAGAGGCAACGTCTTCCGGATTCCCGGCTCGCCGCAACGGCACGTGTGTGAGAATAGCATCCATTTGCTCGTCCGTGAGCTTGTTGCTGAGCCCGCCCGCGATAAGCCCTGGCGAGACGCAGTTGACCAGAATGTTCCGAGGCGCCAATTCCCGTGCCAGCGCTTTCGTGAAACCGATAAGGCCTGCCTTGGCCGCGCTGTAGTTGGCCTGCCCCGCGTTGCCCGTCTCCCCTGCGGTAGAGGCTATGTTAATGATCCGGCCTTTGCGTTTGCGGATCATCGTCTTGCTCACGCTCCTGCATACGTGGAACGCTCCGGTCAGATTGGTCGACATCACCGCGTTCCAATCCGCATCCTTCATGCGCCCGAGGAGCCCGTCTCGACCGATCCCCGCGTTGTTGACGAGAATATCTATTGCCCCACGACCGGCCACGATTGCGGCCATTCCCTTATCCACCGCGGCAGGATCGGCAACGTCGAAACATGCGAGTCTTGCATCGGCTCCTTCTTGAGCCAGAAGCTCCTGGGTCTCTCGCGCTGCAGACTCGTTGTCCCGGTAATTCACCACGACGAACGCTCCCGCTTGTGCCAGGCAGAGGCTGATCGCCCTCCCGATCCCGCGCGACCCGCCGGTAACCAACGCGGTTTGTCCCTCAAGAGAGAACAACCCTGAAAGATCCCCACTCATGCGCAGACTCTTTCCAGAGATCGTATCCCCTCAGGGTCGGAGATATTGATCGCTCGCGCGTTCCGGTCGATTCGTCTGAGCAATCCGGTAAGCACTTTCCCCGGGCCGACTTCCAGGAAAGTCTCAACCCCGAGCCTGATCATGGCGCGCACAGACTCTTCCCAGAGAACAGGGCGAACCACCTGATCTGTCAACAATTCCTTCAGCTCGCTGCTTGCCTGCGGATGCGGGTTCGCGCTTACGTTGGCCATTACGGGAAATGCCGGATTCGACGTACGCACAGGTTCCAGGTGATGGCGCAAGGTCTCCCGCGCGGGTTCCATGAGGCTCGTATGAAAAGCCGACGAAACGGGCAGCATGACGGCCCTTGTTCTTCGCTGGCCCTTTACCGATTCCACGACACGGCTCAACGCGGTCATATGTCCTGAGACCACCACTTGATCGGGCGCGTTGAAATTAGCTGCTTCCAGGACATCGCTTCCTCGGCACGCCTCAACAGTTTTCAGCGCTTGCTCCCTTGCCATGCCTATCAGTGCGGCCATTCCGCACGTGCCAGGCGGCTGGGATTCGTCCATGGCCTTGGCCCGGACCCGTACGATTGCCAATGCGTCTTCGAAAGTCAGGACTCCTGCCGCGCACAACGCGGAGTACTCGCCCAACGAGTGACCTGCGGAAGCAAACGGAGACAGGCCGCAACATCCACGCAGCGTTTCCCACAAAGCCATGGAATGCACAAAGACCGCGGGCTGCGTGTGGATCGTGCGATTCAGTTCCTCCCCATGCTCCCCAGCCATATAACGGGTCAAGGAATAGCCCAGGATGTCGTTGGCACGCTCCAGGAGCCGTCGAACTTCCGGGAATTCACGAGCGAGATCCGACGCCATCCCGGGAAACTGCGACCCTTGCCCGGGGAATACCACGGCCACTGATCCGATTCCAGGGGAGTCTGAAGGACAGGGCGTGCTTTCCGGATTCACGACTCTATTTCGACCACGCTTCTTTCTTTGTAGAATCCGCAACTGGGGCAGATCCGATGGGGCAGCATCATTTCCTCGCAATGGGGACAGGCCACGAGGTTCACCGGCGTCACTTTCTTGTGAGTTCGGCGCTTGTCTCTCCTTGTTCGGGAAACTCGTTTCTTTGGTACCGGCATAATGTATCCTTCTTCTTATTTGGTGGTATATCGGTTCATGGGATCGGGAACACCCGCCCGCTTTCCCCTGCCGCATGACGGACCGCCTGTATGGGCTTCGCGGCGTGGAGACACTCTATCCAGACACTACAGGAGCCTGTTTGTCAATGTTTTGTTCGCTCCTTCACTCAGCTCAGAGGGACAAGATACCTACCACCGATCTCCTTGACGATCCTGTGTGGATCGCAAAACGAGTACGGTTTCGGATGCCCCGTCATGAGGGTATTTCCTTCTTCAGGCGAGCAAGCGCCTTCCAGCGCGGATCAACAGGCGCTTCCTTTGGACACGTGCACGCCTCGGACCCTTTCAACGCGCCGCACTGCTGACACAGCCCAGGGCAATCCTCGCGACACAGGGGCTTCATGGGAACCTCGAGAAGGATCTCTTGCAGGATAAGCTCACTCATGTCCAGAACCGAGCCTTCGACGAAGATAGTATTCTCGTCGATTTCGTCCTCATCTTCCTGCAATTGGGCTCCAGCTTTTCCCCAGCCCACCGCGAGATCGAAACTGACGGCGGTTTCCGCAGGAAAACCGGTAAGGCATCTGGCACATTGAAGTTGCATGTTCGCCTGGATCGAACCGGTAATCGCCACCTTGGTTCCCTCGTTCACGACCAGGAGGCTGCCCTTGATATGCGGGTCTATGACCACGCCGGTCGGGGTGGGGACGGCCTTCAGCGACACGGAGAGTATGTCCTCCGATCCGGAAAAACTCAACTGGGAACCGCCCTCTGGGATGTCATCGATTCGGATTTTCATTGTCCGGCACTACTAATTCCCTACAAGAGTAAATCCAAAGAATATAGTCGCTTGGAAATTCAAGTCAAGCAAAAAGTCGCCGGGAGATTGTGCTTGACCGCGACTATGCGCTGAGGTAGGCTCAACCATGGCAAAAACTTGACTCTTTCCGCGACGCACAGGGACTTTCCACGCGTCCGGTCTCGGAGACGATGCTGCGGTGACGTGCATGCCCCGGGGGGAATCATCAGCTGGATTCCGCACTGAAAGACTTGGGCAAATGCCGGACCGGGCCATGATGTCGGTTTCTCCTTGTGGGAGCGAGGAAATATTTTATGGCAAAGCACGTGTGTCCATGGTGGGTCGGCTACGTGTTGGTCAGTCCCCTTCGTCGTTGGTTCCAGGATCCTGAGAAGATCCTGCGTCCCCTGATTACCGAAGGGATGACTGTGCTCGACATCGGTCCGGGAATGGGCTTCTTCACCATCCCTGCTGCCCGCATGGTAGGCGAGAGCGGAAAAGTCATCGCGGTTGATATTCAAGAAAAGATGTTGAGCGCGTTGCAAAAACGTGCTGCCAAGGCAGGCGTACAGAGCCGCATCGTTACAAGGCTTTGCGAACCTGAGAGCATCAAGGTTTCCGAGCAAATCGATTTGTGTCTCCTTTTCAACGTAGCCCATGAGGTTCCGGATCCGCGCACCCTTTTTACCCAGATCAGGGATGTGCTCAAACCCACAGGACGATTGCTTCTTTCCGAGCCTGGCGGATGGCATGTTTCCGAGCAAGAATTTCAGGGCACTTTGACCCTGGCCTCAGATGCAGGGTTGAAACTCGTCGCTGAACTCAAGATTCCAAGAAGCCGATCCGCGCTTCTCGCACTGGCGTGAGTAAACCGTGAGAGGGCCCGGCCACCGTCTGGTACTCCGGTTTCATCGGAGCAGGAACCACGTCAAGGCCTGTGAACGAAAACTAAAGAGTACCCTGATATCAATGCGCTTTCACGTGTATGACAGGACACTGGATGCGGGCTGAGGATCTCCTTCGCTACGGACGACGCAAAACCGTCTCATCACTGCGCTCAGGAGACCCACAGCCCCACCATCTGAGATAGATGAACGCGACTCGGTATCACACCAATTTCTTGGCTGCATCGAGGGTCGCGGCAAAGTCGGGTTCTTCCGCGATCTCCTTTACAATCTGCGTGTAACGGATCGTGCCATCGCGATCTGCCACAAACACCGCTCGGGCGAGCAGTCGCAGATCCTTGAGCAACACGCCGTATGCCGCGCCGAACGCGGCATCGCGATAATCCGACAAGGTCTGCACGGCTTCCACTCCCGCGGCTCCGCACCAGCGCTTTTGCGCAAACGGCAGGTCCATGCTCACCACCACGACTGCCACGTCAGTCCCGAGCTTCGTGGCTTCCTCATTGAATCTTCTCGAAGACATGTCACATACGGGAGTATCCAGGGAAGGGACCGAGTATATGATGCACACTTTTCCCCGAAACGACGACAAACTGACCGGGCTCAGGTCATTGGCGACCAGCGTGCAGTCCGGAGCAGCATCGCCAGCTTTTATCTCATTTCCCCACAGTACGACCGGGTTTCCTCGCATGGTCACCAGACCGGTTCGTTCTTTCATCGCATAGTTCCTTTCTTTGCCAATGGGCAACCCACAGCATGGTGGATTAATATGCCTCTTCCGAAGAGAGAATTTCATCGGTAATCTTGTGGTTGAACAGATAATAGGCCCATCCCTGATACGCGATCACGAGAGGAACGAAAATCAGCGCCACCACCAGCATGATCTTCAGGGTCAACGGACTGGAACAAGAATTGAACGCTGTCAGGCTGTACACTGGGTCCAAGCTGGAGGGGTAAAGGTTAGGGAAAAGCCCGATTACCCCGAAAAACGTCGCGGACACGATGAACAGGCATGAGGAGAACCAGGCCTTCCACCATTCCTTCTTGGCCATACACAGCCTTGCCAAAACCAGCCCCGCGACCGCAGCCACGAGAATCAGGAACAAAGGCGGATGGGCCAGATAGTTGGCGTACAGGTGCGTAGCAAACCAGCTATGCACGAGAAACACCACGGTCACCACCAGGAGCACCACCCACATCGCGCCCGCGGCGGACGCAGCTCGATCGTGAAGCGGCCCCTCGCTTTTCAGCGCGAGCCAGATGAGTCCGTGGGTGACAAACATCACCACAAACAGGACTCCTCCCACCAGGCCATATGGGTTGAGGAGAGTAAGCAGCGTTCCATGGAACACTCCCTTTCCGTCAAAGGGTATTCCCTGGAAAATATTTGCAAAAGCTACTCCCAATAGGAGAGCGGGTACGAAACTCCCGAGACACAGACAGGTGTCCCACAATTTTTTCCACCCCGCGCCATCCAATTGGCGGCGGAATTCGAACGAGACCGCGCGCAAAATCAACCCGAAAAGGAGCAGCAAGAGGGGAGAGTACAACGTGCTGAACATCGTCGCATACGTGGTGGGAAACGCGGCAAAGGTCACGCCACCGGCAGTGATCAACCACACTTCATTCCCATCCCAGAACGGACCCATCGCGTTATAGACGGTTCTGATCTCTTTGTCCGTCTTGGCAATGAACGGCATTGCCGCTCCCAGGCCGAGATCGTATCCGTCAAGCATGAAATAGACGGCCCAGAGCAATCCCCACAGCAAGAACCAGATAGTTTCGAGCATGGCTCAACCTTCCTTTCTCACTGCACAGCCGCGGCCGCGGGCTCATCCGGGCCGCGGCGAGCGGTCTTGGCGATGAGCACGAAAGCCGTCAATCCGAGCAACGAGTAAATCACAATAAAAGCCGCAAGAGAAAGGGTGACCTGTGACGCGGCAATAGGGGAAACCGCGTCCGAAGTCCTCATCACGCCATACACGATCCACGGTTGGCGACCGGTTTCGGTGACGACCCATCCCAACTCCGCGGCAAGATAGGGAAGCGGAATACAGTATTGCAATGTCTTCAAAAACCAGGGGACGGATTCCAGATTGTTCCTCTTGAGGAAGCCTATGAACGCGAGGAGCACAAACAAAAAGCCAAGGCCCACCATGATTCTGAAGGACCAGAATACCAGCGTCACAGGCGGCCTTTCGTCCTTGGGCCAGGCTTTGAGCCCCTTTATTTCCGCATCCCAACGGTCGTACACCAACCAGCTCAGGAAATTGGGAATCTGAATCGCTTCCACGAGATTGCGTTCTTGGGCCTCATCAGGAATCAACAGCAAGGAAAAAGGTGCCCCTTTCTGGGTTTCCCATTGGGCCTCCATTGCCGCAAGCTTTATCGGTTGCACAGCTCCCGTCTTTTTCCCGTGCATGTCGCCCACGAACACTTCTGCCACGGTCACGATCAGCACGAACGCTACGGCCAGCCGAAAGGACTTGGTGAAGAAACTCGTCTCGTTTTTGCGGAGCAAATGATACGCGCTCACTCCCATCACGAAAAAACCGCCAACGATATATCCGGCAAGGACCGTGTGAAGGAACGTGAGAATGGCATAATCCTGCGTCACCACCGCCCAGAAGTTCGCCAATTCAGCCCGGCCGCCCTGCAGTACGTACCCTACCGGATGTTGCATCCACGAATTGGCCACCAGGATCCAGTAGGCAGACCCACTGGCTGCAAGGGCTACAAGCCAGATGCTCAGCAGGTGGAGTTTTGGCGACAACCTGTTCCACCCGAACATCCAGACCGCGATGAACGTGGACTCAAGGAAGAACGAGGTAGTCGCTTCAATGGCCAAGAGAGATCCGAAAATATCACCGACATATTTTGAGTAACCAGCCCAGTTGGTCCCGAATTGGAACTCCAGGGTGATCCCGGTGACCACTCCCACCACAAAGTTGATGAGGAACATCTTGCCCCAGAACTTCGCCATCCTCTTGTACTCTTCATCCCCGGATCGGACGTAAATCGTCTCCATAATGGCTACGAGCACACCCAATCCAAGGGTCAAGGGAACAAAGAGAAAGTGAAAGAGCGTGGCAACCGCGAATTGCAGCCTCGAGAGCCAAAGAACCTCCATTACGCCGTTACTCCTTTCCCAGGTCTATATTCTTCGGGCATTCGATCGTGCCGAACCCGCAATCTCGGGAGATCGGAAGACGGTCACGCACTATGACCGGTTCCTCGATTAAGGGCACCCCTTCCTTCCCCAGGACGAGATCACAGGGAAAAATCACCAGAGGGGCGGTTAACCCGTAGAGAGGGTTTCTCCCTCCGCGTCGGCTGGTTGCTGAACCGCCCCAGGCACCGCTGAACGATGAGCATTCAGGAGATCGAGCCCTTTTTGTGCGAGCTGGCCTACCGATTGTCGCGTCACCAGGTCTTCGCGGTACACTTTGACCCCAGCCTCATCGTGGACAAGCGACTCGAGGAGGGGCCGAAGCGTTTCCGCTCCCAGCAGACCCGCGGCGAATGAAGCCAAGCCGCGTGTTTCCGCGTCAGTCGATTCCACGTATGGCCTCAGGTATACGACTGCAGGAGCCACACATTCCGGTCGAATTGCCGCGATTCTCGTGATGCCCCACATGAGTCCCCGCTGGAGCGGCGGGTATTCGAGAAAATTTCCGTCCGGGTCCAGGTATGAGACAAGAATCGAGCCGAACTCTTCCGCCATGCTGCGATTGCGAGCCATCACCTCGGCCATGGCCTCGGGCGCTCCCCACCCGATTCCACCGGACTCATCATTGAGGCTCCACATGAGCCTGCGCATGATCACGCGGGCCCCTTCCTTGTCCTGCTCCGCCAGATCGCTCACCACCGCGCCGAACGCGGTAATTGCACGCCATCGGACGTTTGGGTCCTGGTGGAGTAGAAACGAAAACAAAGGATTGATTGCCTTACGCGTGGGCAGGAGCGACATTGCGGTAAGGCACTGGTTGAGGTCCTTATGCATCAAGAGACGCAGGTACCTGTTGCTTCAAAGCCCTGCCAGTACGTTCTCCCACCGCGGTTCTCCCTTTCTGGGTACTCGTTCGGTGTGGCTCGACGCGTCCATGCATGGTCGGTCATGGGATGCGCTTCACTTGGGGAAGAGCATCCGGTTCTCAGGCTCGGCCCGGGAACCGGATACCGCGTGATCCTGCCCCGAAAGTGGTCACACAGAAAGCCTTTCCCCGAAGGTTCAGGCCCCTTCTTTGACTGCCTTGGCCACCTGGCGGCCCAGGTCGACACAGTCTTTCAGTCCCTCATGATGGGGAACGAACTGGTGACTCACACCGGGGTGAATCACGTTCATTTTCATGTCTTCAAGCGTCTTTGTCATCAACCGGACCGCTTCACCACTCCAGCCGAAAGACCCGAAAGCTGCACCCAGTTTTTTCAGCGGGCGCAAGCCTTTCATGTAGCAGAGCATGTCCGCCATTCGAGGAAGCATGCCGTTATTTAACGTCGAAGATCCCAAGAGCACCGCTTTTGCGTCCAATATCTCGGTCATCACGTCACTGCGGTGGTCCACCCGGAGGTCCATCAGCTTCACGTGGAGTCCGCCCTCCACGAGGCCGTCGAGGACCGCCTTGGCCATGGTCTCGGTGCTGCCCCACATGCTGTCGTAAATGATCACCGCTTTATGCTTTGTGACCTGTCTGCTCCACTCATCGTACGCCGCGACAATCTGCATGGGATTGTCTCGCCAGATAAGACCGTGGTCAGGACAGATCACGTCAATTTTCAGATTCATCTTCGTCACGTCCGCAAGGAGCTTTTGAATAAGTCCTGAATACGGCATGAGAATATTGGCAAAATACTTGGCCCCGTGCTGCATCAGCTCGCTCGGGTCCACTTCGTCGTTGAATCGTTCGGTGGTGGCCCAATGCTGACCGAACGCGTCGCTGGAAAGGAGCACCGCGTCTTCCTTGAAATAGGAAAACATGCTGTCCGGCCAGTGGAGCATCCTGGTCTCGATGAATTGGACCGTGCGTTTCCCGATACTGATCTCAGCCCCGGTCGGCACGACCTCGTACGGCCAATCTTCCCGATGATAGTGCTCGATGAGCGCCTTCTTGCCTCGAGGAGAGCAGAAGAGTTTTTCGGGTTTTATGACATCCATCATTTCCACGAGCGAGCCTGAATGATCGGGCTCCACGTGGTTCACCACCAGATAATCGATCTTTGAAGGCTCGATCACCTTGTAGATACAATGCAGCAAATCGTTCTTGAACGGCTTCTTGACCGTGTCAAAGAGAGTGATCTTATCGTCTATCGCCAGATATGCGTTATACGTCGTTCCCTTTTTGGTGGAATATCCGTGAAAGTCTCTTACGCTCCAATCCACGCCTCCAACCCAGTAGAGATCTTTCTTGACTTCAATGCTGGTTCTCAACCGTACCTCCGTGAAATGTGGTTCGCATTGCGAAAACGTTCTTCCTGGTGTCTCGGGCAACAAGCCCGTGGTCTTTGTTAACGGATCGCACCGCGCGCGACGCAGCTTTGGAAGCTGGTGCGGGCATCGCTACCAGAACGCGTGACGATCCTTGGTGTGGTCGGCTCAAATCCCGCACGCTCGGTCCCAGCGGCAAAGCCGGCGACCCACCGTTGTGTGGGTTACTCAGCCGCAAAACTTGACTTGTCCGCACCACACACAGGGCAGACCCAGTCTTCGGGAAGGTCCTCAAATTTCGTACCGGGTTCGACTCCATTGTCCGGATCGCCCAGCGCGGGGTCATATACGTAACCGCATACCTGACACGTGTACTTATCCATCTTTTCCTCCGTTGGTGTTGCGAGGCCGTTAACCGGCCCTATGTTCGTGTAATCGCACAGGGCTTTGCAGGCCCTGGGGAAACGAAAAATCCATGGTCAAGCCAGGGGGAGCCCAGCTCATTTTCCCGAGATCCGCTTGCCAATCTCGCGGCCATAGTCCTGGGCCATCTGGAGCGCGCCCTGTAACAAGGCCGACTTCAACCGCAAAGGCGACCCAATCATCTCCATCTTCAAGATATTCTTCATAGTATCGTAGATCCGATCGGGCGCTTCACCACTCCATCCAAACGCGCCGAAAGAACCCCCGATCTTGCCATCCAGGGTGACTTTCGCGGCCAAAAAGAGCAGGGTCTTCATGGCCTGCATCATTTCGCCGTGGTACGTGGCCGAACCGAACACGTACGCGTCATAACCGTCGAACTGTTCTTCTTTCTGCAATTCCGTGGCGTTTACCACTTTGGCATCTGCGCCCGTGAACCGTATGCCTTCAGCGATATATCCCGCGATATCCTGTGTTTGGCCGCTTCTGGTCGCATAAACGATCAGAGCTTTAGGCATGGTGACTGCCTCCTCTCCTGTCGTAATCGGTCAGCGAGGTTCGAGGCCGCCCTGCACCTCGCTGAGGTGGATGGGGAGCCTTCTCCCCCGCCACACTTCCCCCTTCTCGATTCCTGAATGTCGTCTCGCCCTTGGGAAGCGTCATTTCCTCTTGCTTCGTGACTCCGGTCTGTCAAGAGCCTTTCCGTTTACGGGGAATCCGCTTTTGCCGAGGCCCCGAGTACTGCATCCTTACCCAAGGTGTACGCCCGCTTCAGGTCATCAGGATGTGTGGCTATGTCTGCTTTGCGTTCCACGGATCGGACAAAGACGCCTCCTTCATACTTCATTTGCAATGCGTCATAGAAGGTACTTGGCCACCAGCTCGACACCCTCAAAGAGATTCTTTCCCTTGGTCGCTCCCACCGCGATGAGATATCCTCTCCCCCGGGAGGGAGCTTTTTTCTCGTGTGGCGTTTCTCCCAGCAAGCGTCTGCACCACATGGCCTGGCATCGGTCGATCAGCGCCTTGGCTTGCGCGGGCACGCTGTAAAAGAACATCGGCGCGGCCAGTATGATGACATCTGCTTCATCAAGGAGCGGATACACTTGCTGCATGTCATCATCGACGACACACTCTCCGGTCGCGTCACAGCCGGCGCATTCTATGCAGCCGCTGATCTCCAGATCGCAACAGCGGAGGGAACTCACCAACGCGCCTGCGTCCGCTGCGCCTTTGAGCGACTCATCCAGCAACAAATCGCTGTTGCCGCCCTTACGCGGACTTCCGTAAATACCCAATACTTTCATTTTGTTGCCTTTAGTTTGAGACTAAAAAGTCACCACCTCATACCCTTTTTCCATGTACGAGGCCATGCTTGGATGTCCGCCCATTTCGTCGCCAAGAGGCAAGCCCTCTTTCTCTACGGCCCACAGGGTGTTCATCTTGGTGGCGCATGCCCAGCACACTGCGTGAATGAGTTCCCGGTCCTTGACCCTGCGATATAAGGAACCCAAGGGACTTCCCTCGCGGCGCAAGTTCAGGGATGAGTGCCGTGGCGCCTCCTTCGATGACGATCTTCACGTCCATGCCGCGCGAATCCATGTCCAGCGCGTTCAACAGCACGTGAACAAAACACATGAACTCAGCATTAAATGCAAAAAGGACTACCTTTTTCACCAGACCACCTTTCTTCTTCGTGACCAATTCGATCTGCAACCAGTCTCAGGGGGCGGCACTGGCAGAATGCGTGGACGCCAGTACCACCCTTTGTACGTCGGGCCCTGTTCACTGCACTTTGCGCAATGCTGCCCACGCGAGCATGAAAAAGGTACGCTCTGCAGGGCCTGCGGCAACCCGTGCGAATGTCACAGGGGCCCTGTTAGCCAAGCCGGGGGTCCTGGCCCGTGAGACCGCATTCAGGTACGTAGCAGGTCACGTTCACAAAGTCGCACGTTTCGCTGCATCCGGGACACGTAGTGGGCGGGGCAGCCTCTGCATCTGCTTCGAAGGTGTACCCACACTTGGTGCATTTCCATGTGATCTTTTCCATAATAGTAAGCCTCCGTTTTTCGATAATGATCTTTTATCGGACCTTGCTCCTGTGCAACCCGGGATGTGACATGGTGTCTGTACCTGGTCGCCCAGTTGAGTCTTTTTGCTTCACCGATCCTTGCCCTTTTGTTCCTCTCAGGAACTGCAGCCGATCCAACATGTCGCGGATATTCGCGGACAGGCGCCATCTCCCGTCTGCGAACACTCCGTAATCCGCGCCCATCATGGCAGATGCGAAACGAGTGGAGTTCGCAAAAAACAGCCACTGTTCCACCCATTGTTTCTCGATTGCCTCGTCGAAAATGCTGGTATGGTTGTCCGCGAGGTTTTCCTGCCACGCCTTCATGACAATATCGGTCGCGGTGTGGGTCATCTCATTGGTCGTGGTGATCGTATTCTCGAAGCGGGCCCAGTGACCTTGGACCCAGTCCCGGGTATGACATGCCTGACACACATTCTGGAGTTTTTTCCGTCTGGTCTTCTGCTCATCAGCCGTGATGAGGAATTTCGTGGCAGGTTCTCCCGTCAGTGTGGTGGGCAGCGGCAGGCCGTTCTCGTTCCTTATGATGGAGGTGTCCGGCGAGATAGGATGGGGATGCGCGTATATTAAGCCGAACAGACGCCACGGAAGCCTGTCGTTCATCTGATGGGTGCGCTTCGCAAGCACGTCGCCATCCTCGTCCACCAGCAGCGCCACGTGACAGACTGCACAGGTGGGAGCGGGTATGTCCTTGCCCACGGTCCAGGGCACGTGGGTAAAATTCCATTCGTGGTACAACGAAAAGAACAGATTTCCGTGTTTGCTCACCGAATAGGCCTGAAACGCGGGCACGTCCGGCCCCTTGTGGCACTGGGAGCACGTGTACGGCTTCCTCGCGGCTTCAATAGAGAACTGATGCCTGCTGTGACACGACACGCACAGGCCCTTGGTTCCATCAGGATTGTACCGGCCCACCCCTTGATTTGGCCAACCACTTATCTTGGGAAATTCCATCTCACCGAAATCACTGTCCCGCTTTTCCATACCAGTCACTTCCAAAGCGGTTCCGTGACAATGATAGCAGGACTCCGCGCCGGTTTTCGCGTCAGGGTCCGCAGTGCTCAACTTCCCGCCGTGAAAGGACTGCACACCGTTGATCGACTTTTCCAGGCTGTAATACAGCGTGTTGTTCGCGAGATTGGTCCTCGCGTGAGCCATCAGGTTCTTGTCGAACTGGGATGCCTCCTTCGGATGACACACCGCACAATCTTTGGGTGACATGGTGAGATGAATCTTGACATCGTTGTGATTGAACGTGTCTTTATGAGCGTCCGTACGCAAAGTATGGCATTCCGCGCAGCCCACGACCGTCCCCGCGAGTTTGTCCGGGACTTTGTCCACGGAAATCCGTCTCTCAAGTTCAGGCTTCTTGAGCGCTTCGGCCGGCGTTATGTGAGCATGGCGGCTTCTTTTCCAATCCGCGATAAGACCCGGTGTCACGGTCGAGTGACAGCCGATACAGTCCTGAGTCGCTTCGCTCACAGGCGCTTCCTTGTCCGCGCAGAAACCGGCAACGGCCCACAACCCCATGATCGCCACAAGGGTTTGCACACAAATACACCTGTTCATGGCAGTCCTCTCGAAGTGACGCGTGATTTGTATGACCCAATGTTCAGAGACGTACTCTCGGTAGCTCGCTAAGACCGACAAAACTGCTACTGCGGGAGTTGCTCCAGTTGTTTCACCAGCACTTCCAACCGCGGCAGCGCATTCACGTCGTGCACGTCGATGTACTGAATGATGCCTTGTTTGTCGATCACGAACAACGCCCTCTCAGCCATCCCATCATCCCTGAGCACTCCGTACTTCTTGGCCACTGCCCCGTGCGGCCAGAAATCGGACAACACGGGAAACCATAGGTGCCCCATTTGTTGTGTCCATGCGTACAGTGTCGGAATATTGTCCACGCTGATGCCCAAGACCACGGTATTGTATTGGTCGAAAATCTCCTTCGCGATGTTATATCCGGGCCACTGGTGCGAACATACCGGAGTCCAGGCTGCGGGCACGAAAGAAATCACCACGTTTTTCTTCCCGCGGTACTGAGCCAGGGAGATTTCATTCTTTGAGAGGTCTCGCAGGGTGAAATCCGGGGCGCGATCTCCCTTCTTGAGCTCGGTGTGGCTCGCGAGGGATTTGAGGGTTCCTGGCTGGTACACAGTCCCCTTGAAAGCACCTTGTTCATCCTGGGCCACGACCGCGACGCAGCACCACAGCACGACCAATACCCAGAGAGCCCCATATATGAGAGATAACCCGCGGTTTCTGCGCATTCCCGCCTCCTTTTACCGATTCTTCGCGTGAGTGATTTTTCGAAGGAATTTTTCCGCGTCGTTGATCTTCCCCACGTGCAGGACCAGCGGCTTCAGGCCACGCTTTCCCAGGGGTTTGACCACAAGAAACAATGGGGTCCTGATTTGTTGGGAACAGGCCTTTTGCACGGTAAAGTCTTCGTCGGGAAACAGGGGGAACGGGACGTGAAACTTCTTCTTGAACAGGTTCACCTCGAAAATAGTGTTGCCGGTCCCGATACCCAGAATCTTGACTTTGTCTTTGAGGGCAGGATCTCCTTGGATGCGATGATATAACTTGTTCACCTCAGGTGCGTCGGCCTGACAGTGGGGACAATACATGCTGAAGACTTCTATGATCAGGATCTTGGCTGCCACCTGAGGAAGCGTAAACGGCTTCTTTCCGTGAATTCCCAGATACGTCTCCGCAGGGTGATCCGCAGGAGCCGGCAGAGGGATACTCGAGAGAATGCTCGGATTCACGGTGAGCGGCCCGGCCGCGAAGCTCGATCCGTGCAACGCGAGAGCCAGCGCCACGGCTAACACCGATGTCATGCAGATTCGTTTCTTGTTCACTGTTCACCTCAACCGAGCAACTTAACCGGATGCGCCCCGACACAGGGACATTTCAGACTATGTCAGGCCGCTCTTGCCCGCTGGCTCTCAGGCTCAGTACGTTTTCCCGGGCAAAGAGCGGTGCGTCTCCCGGTTTGTTCGCGCACGGTTTCTTCGAACCCTGTTGGCGGATTCTCTCGTGAGCGCGAGCATTTCCCTACGCTGAGGGAACGGCCATTGGTTTGAACATGCGTTTCCCTGCACCGCAAATGGGGCACTTCCAATCCTCAGGCAGGTCTTCGAATCGGGTTCCCTTGGGAATTTTCCCTTTCCGGTCTCCTTTGTCCGGATTGTACATGTATCCGCAATTGGTGGTCTGACACTGATAGATATCTCCAGGCTGGGCCAATGTTTTCTACCTCCTGCACGTGTATTCGAGGGATCGGTGATTTTCACGAAAGCCCTCTTTTCCGTGACACTCTTGAAAAGCGCCCCGTGCCGGCCGCGGCCGGATCATGTCCGGTTCATGCGTGATGCAATCCTCAGGCAGGCACGGAGTCTGCTTGGCTGACCTCTCGGAGCCCCTGGTCGACGCGGTTACGCCTTCCAGAGTCCGTGAAGGTTGCAGTATTCTCTCGCGGTCCATTCTCCCTTCACGGGGAAGGACGCTTCGGGCTTGTCACCGGGCTTCAGGAATTGCCGATATGCCTTGCCATCCGCCACGATTTCCACCCATTCGATATAGTGCTTTTCTTCCATGGGATGGGGAACAGACCCCACCTTAACGGTAAGGCCATTGGCATCGGCCTCTTTCACGGGCACATGCTTTTCTTTTGCCGCATCCACCGTGTTTTCCACGAACAACTTCATGGCCTGTCCACAGCAAACCAACTCACCGTCTCCCTCGTGGATCATCTCGACCATGTTGCCACACACCTCGCACTTAAAAATCTGTAGCTTTGCCGTCATGATTGCTTTCTTCCTCCTGTGATAGGGATGCCTTTACAGGCTTAAGGGAACTTGTTGCACACGCGGTGCCGGCTTTCGCGCGGCCAACGGGTTACCAGTTTTCGCCTAAAATTTCATAGTACGCTTGAGGATGAGCGCATGCCGGGCATGATGCCGGCGCCTCAGCGCCTTCGTGCACATAGCCGCAATTGATACAGCGCCATTTGACCGGATGGTCTTTCTTGAAGACTTTGCCTGACTCGAGGTTCTGGAAAAGATCCTTATATCGCTTCTCGTGCTGTTGTTCCGCCTTTCCTACCGCGTCCCAGATCATGGCTGCAGCCTCAAAGCCCTCTTCTCTCGCGACCTTGGCAAAGGAGGGATAGATGTCGGTCCACTCACAATTCTCCCCGCTCGCGGCCGCTTTGAGGTTATCCTTGGTGGACCCGATGACACCTGACGGAAAGGCCGCGTCCACGATGACATCCCCCCCTTGGAGTTGCTTGAAGAATCGTTTTGCGTGTTCTTTCTCTTGGTTGGCGGTCTCTTCAAAAATCATTGCGATCTGGACGTATCCTTCTTTTCTGGCTTGACCCGCAAAATACGTGTACCGGTTGCGCGCCTGGGATTCCCCTGCGAATGATGCGAGTAGGTTCTTTTCAGTCTTCGAGCCTTTCAACGCTGACATATCTTAATTCTCCTCCTCTTTTCCGTAGTTTAATGCGCCATTGTCGTCTCGCGGAGCGGATGAATACGTTTCACCCTGCAAAAATAGGCGAACACTCTCCCGCCGCCCCTTACTGTTGCCTGCAGTCTTCTCTCATGTGTGCCAAAGCCGATTATCTGGTTGCCAAGAGTTTTCTCCGTGTGATGCTCTTTTCGGGTATCGGAAGGTCCCCCTGCCACCTTTCAAAAGCGCCCACCATTCGGTCAGAACCGTCGGCAACCGCTATAAGCTTGCACCTGATGGTGCAAAGCCCTTCACCCATCCGCTTCTGCCGGGTCTTGCTACCCCGTGCCTATGATGCATTCAAGTGCTCTTCCTCGCTCATCTCAGGCCCTTCCATCGTATCTCGCGAGGATTTGCGGCTCACGCGTGGCCCTGCTTGCTTTCTTCATGCTCTTGGCTTGCTTTTCTGCACTGCGGGCACACACCCACAAATTCGAGCCTGTGACTCACTATTTTGTATCCAGGAAGGCTCTTCACGACCCGGTCGATGTCTGTGATCGGACCTGTCTGGATATCATCCACCCTTCCACATTTTAGACAACGTACGTGGTAATGGTTCCCTGTCACCCCGTCGAACCGCTTTTGGCTGCCGGAAATTTCGAGCTTCTGAATCAGACCTGCTTCACTGAGCGTTTCCAGATTTCGGTACACGGTTCCGAGGCTGATACTCGGCAAGCGCTTCCGCACCGACTCGTACAGTTCGTCGGCCGTCGGATGTGACCCGAGCCTCTGGAGTTCATCAAGAATAACTCGTCTTTGTTCAGTCATGATGAAGGATCGGTGGCTGGCCAAACTCTGCCCCTGTGAATAGTAACTATTACTAAGACGCTAGTTAGCCGTACCCCCATTGTCAAGACCCGGAGAAAACACCCCCCGCTTTTTTTTCAGTCAGCAAACAGAGACGTAAATGCGAAATTTACGGAATCAAACAGTCCCTGGTCTGTCAGTTTGAGCTCAGGAATAGGTGTCAAAGCCATAAATGAAAGCGTGGCGAATGGCGCGTCCAGCGTGCAGCCGAGTCCGCGAGCTGCCAGAATGACGCGTTCCAACGCGGAGTTCACTTCTTCCACTGTTCTGTCGGACATCAAGCCCGCAATCGGGAGCGGCAACGCGGCAAGGACTTCTCCTCCGCTCACCACGGTGATGCCTCCGCCCATGTCTGCCGCTTTACGGGCCGCGGCTAACATGTCCGCGTCGTTGGCGCCTACCACGATGATATTGTGCGAGTCATGAGCCACGGTGGAGGCCAGCGCGCCTTGTTTGAGGCCGAAGCCTTGAATGAGACCCACGGAAAACCGACCGGTGCCCTTGTGCCGCTCGATCACCGCTATCTTGAGGATGTCTCTCGCGGGATCTGCCACCACGTTGCCATCGACTGTACGCACCGTGTCCTGGATTTGTCGCGTGACTATCTGTCCCGGTACTACACCGATGATCCTTGCGGTGCTGCCCTTCGCGGGTATGGACAGATCTCCTATCTTTTCCCAATCCACGTTCACACTGCCGGGTAAGGCCATTGCCGCGGGGGGTACGGACCGCGCTATCAACGCTCCATTCTCGGCAACGAGTCGGCCCGCGTGGTACACTTGGCTGATCTTGAGTTCCTGCATGTCGTCCACTACCAACATATCCGCCTGGTACCCAGGAAGAACCGCGCCCAGCCCTTTCAGGCGGAAATATGACGCTGGGTTCAGAGATACCATCTGAATCGCGCGTACCGGATCGAGCCCCTTCTTGATGGCCATGCGCACGGAGTTGTTGAGGTGGCCCTTGGTGAGAATGTCCCGCGGATCGAGGTCGTCGGTCACAAAGAAGCAGTTGCGTGAATTGTGGTCATTCACCAGCGGCAGCAGCGCGTCCAGGTTTCGCGCCGCGGACCCCTGACGGATCATGACGCGCATGCCCGCACGAAGCTTTTCCTGCGCTTCCTCCCGCGTGGTGCATTCGTGATCGGAACCGATCCCCGCGTTGACGTACGCGGCCAGGTCTTTGCCTGACAAACCGGGCGCGTGTCCGTCAAGGACCTTGTCCTTAAATACCTCGATCTTGGCGAGGATTTCCGGATCACCACACAACACTCCGGGAAAATTCATCATCTCCGCTAAACCGAGGATCCGCTCCTTGCCTTTGAACGCTTCCATGTCCTGCGCGGTCAATACTGCCCCGGAAGTCTCGAACGGTGTCGCGGGCACGCAGGAAGGAAACATCAGGAATACGCGCAGAGGACCGCCTTCGCTGGTTTGAAGCATGAAGCGGATGCCATCCAGTCCCCACACATTCGCGATTTCGTGAGGATCTGCGACCACGCTGGTGGTGCCCAGAGGCACCACTTGCCGGGCAAACTCGGGGATGCTCAGCATGCTCGACTCGATGTGCAGGTGACCGTCGATAAAACCAGGGGTGAGGTATCTCCCCTCCAGATCGACGGTGCGGACGGCTTCGTATTCGCCGAAGCCCACCACGCGTCCCTCATGGATGGCCACCGAAGCAGGATGGATTTCCCCGGAAAACACATTGACCAGTTTGCAGTTTTTGAGAAGCAATTCCACGGGATGCGTGCCAAGAGCCGTTTCGATACGGTGCGCCAGATCCATGATGTGTGTACCTCCTGAAGTGTAACCTTCTGGTTTTATGCTATTTTGGTTTGATTTTACCAAGATGGACGGTCGGATGGAGTTCTCCTGAACGAATATTCGACGGTTCTGCGTCGCTCACAAAGAAGCGGGAACCTCCGACGCCAAAGAACGATCGAGCAGGCAAAGCTTTTGGAAACCAGTCTAGCCGCTTCGCTCGCGACACCCAGCCGACGGCACGACCGTAGCTCACGTATGAAAGCGCATCGGCATTACACCATTGCCGTTTCAACTGCTGTGCGGCACGTGCATTGCTCGAAGGTGATGCGAGGCAGGGTCTCGAAGAAAATCTTCTTCACGTTTTCCACGTTCTTGGCCATGGTCGTGGCGATCATCTCCCACGTGACCGGCTCTTCGCT
The DNA here is from genome assembly GCA_963760985.1 of uncultured delta proteobacterium. GTDB lineage: Bacteria > Desulfobacterota > Desulfomonilia > Desulfomonilales > Desulfomonilaceae > JACRDG01. The sequence goes on from CAVXFM010000015.1 coordinate 1,121,159, forward strand.
CTGATGCCACGCGTCGTAATCCGTGCTCATGGCCACCACCGCGTAGCATATCCCCGCCTCACGCGCGAGAACTGCCTCGGGAACCGTGGACATGTTGACGATATCCGCGTCCAGCGCTTTGAACATGCGGCTTTCAGCCCTCGTGGAAAACCGGGGGCCTTCGATGGTTACCACAGTGCCTCGACCGTGATGCGTGATTCGCGCGGCTGTTGCTGTCTCGATGAGCGCTTTTCTGAGATTTTCGCAGAACGGGTCTGCCATGGAGATGTGAACCACCTGGTCACCTTCGTAAAAGGTGCTCTTGCCGCGTCCGCGTAAAGTCGAGGAATTGGTCAGGAAAGACCAGGTGGCCGGGCTCGATTTCCTGCCTCAGGGATCCGCACGCGGTGGTGCCGATGATATGAGTAACGCCAAGGTCCTTCATGGCCCACACGTTGGCTCGATAGTTGACCGCGGAAGGCCTGATACGATGCCCTTTTCCATGTCTGAGCATCAGTACCACTTCTCGTTCACCGACCTTCCCGGTTATCAGATCGTGCGAGAGTGCCCCAAATGGGGTTCCCTTCTTGATTAATTTCACATCCGCGAGAAAATCGGGGTCGTCAAAACCTGATCCCCCGATCATGCCTATCTTGATCACAGGAAATCCTCCTTTTCTCTCTGATCGCGGAAAAAATAATTTTACGAGTTGCCACGAGACGCTGTCAACATAAAGCGGTTTTAACCGCTCGTACTCAGACTTAGATTCAAAAAGCTCTTTTTTGACGGTGATTATTGTGACGTCTTGTGATAATCATTAGGGAATTTCTGCTTGACATTCCAGCATGTTGTGAACTAGAGTGCGAAATATAGAGGAGTTTCGTCTATGTGAGGGAACCATCAAAGTGAGGCTCCTGCTGTTTTTTAGAATTTTATTCCGTTTGTTTTGGGCAATACTCCTCACGGGGATGCTTATTTTCCCTTATGGCGATACTTGCGCGCAAGTTTTCCCTGCCGGCGAATGCCATTTTCTCGGGGTGGGAAAAACCGATTTAGTCGGGAAGACATCGGCTCATCCTGATGATTCACCGGATGCAGTTTTCTCGGTCACGTTAAAGACTCGGCCTGGGGCCCAAACAATATCCGCTCTTGAAATTCGCACACTCTCCGGCCCCCGGAGATTGTGGTCAAGCGTCAAGGTTCGGGGAGCGGCCTTCATAGGTGTGGCCAAAGCCAGGGAGCCTTCGCTCTTGTTGAACCCCAATGGGGAACCCCTCAATCTCAGCCGCGACCAAGAACAAAATCTCATCCTCTATGTAACCGATGACGGCGCCTTTGAAGAAAAACGTCAATATCAGGTCAAGATAGAAAACGCGGATAGAAGCTCTTTCACCCTGCCCGTGCAACTGCAAGCCTCGCCCAAAGAGACGCCTCCACCGGTCTCTGGCCCGGTGCCCGTACGTATGACCGCGGTGCTCAAGGGCCTTTCCAACTATGACGCGGTAAGCCCGGGAAAGGTCATTAGAGGAGACGACAAGGCCGATGGACTCTTCGTCTTGAGTGTGCAAGCGAAGGACAAAGACATAACGGGAATTGAGATCCGGAATACGGACGGGACCGCGTCTGTGTGGGATACGATTCCCGGAAGCGGCAACTCCGCCATCGGTGTGGCATCGGTGAAGGATCCGGTGAGACTTCTCAACAGACGGGATTCATCGGTGGCGATTCCGGTGAAGGATCGGGCGGATCTGAATCTGTACGTCGCAGACAACGGAAGCATTGCCGAGGGAAAAACCCACTACCGGGTGGCCATCACGTTTCGGGACGGCGAGATTGCGTGGTGCCCGGTTCAGACGGCGCAATCAGGCGGCAGCGCGCCCATCACGGAATCGTCGCTGGGTCCCTCCAAGGTGAACTTCCGGGGTTCTTGGCTCGGATACGTATCCACAGACGCGGTGGGCCCATACCCCGGACTCAAACCCGACGGAAAACCGGATTCGGTGTTCGGGCTGGACATTGAGGTTTCCCCGAAGAACTACATCACAGGCATTGAGGTCAACAGCGTGACCGGCATGGGAACCAAGTGGGGCACGGCCGGCACCTCCCCGGATGCCTGGGGTCTTGGGGTAGCGTATCAGACCGCGCCTACGGCGTTATTGAACAAACCGGACGGCACGGTGAGGATTCCTATCGACAAAAGGGTCCAGTTCTATCTGTATGCCGCGGACCCCGGCGATTTGGCCAGGACCTACCAGGGATTGAGGATTATCGTGCATTTGGCGGATGGGTCCGCGTACCAACAGATGATTCAGAAGCCTTCTGGCACAACGTCATCGGTGGTTCCTGGAGTTGACGAAACCGCGGTACCCAAAGGGGTCCTGACCTGCGAGTTTCGAGGATTCATTGCAGATCTGGTGAACGCGTCTGCCAAGCCCGGTAAGGACGGTTATCTCGACGGCACCTTTATCCTTAAGTTGGAGGTCGAGAACAAGAAACTGGCCAAGGTCGCAATCTCCGGGACCGACGGGGTCACGCGATGGTCAAGCGACCCGAAACCGCCGGTGATGTTTCTGGGAGTGGCCCTGTACCCGAAAATCTTCAAGCTCATCAACGAGAAACACGGGCCGTTGCACGTGACCCTTTCGGGCCGAAGGACCCTGTACCTGTACGCGGCAGACAACGGCATGTTGTCAGACCCTAAAGCAAGACTCACCGTGACTATCACGTTTTCGGACAAGACCCATTTGTCCACTGAGGTGATCAAATAGCATGAGGGCTATGGTGCTGGAACAGGCGCGGCCGGTGGAGAACAATCCGCTGGCACTGAAGGATATCCCTGTTCCGGAGCCCCGTGACCACGAGATCTTGATCCGCGTTCATGCCTGCGGAGTCTGCCATACGGACTTACATACAGTGGAGGGTGACCTGCCGTTTCCGCGATTGCCGCTCGTCCCGGGACATCAGGTGGTGGGCGTTGTCGAGCGCAGGGGATCTGCCGCGAATCGGTTTGCCCTGGGGGACCGCGTCGGCATGACGTGGTTCTATTCGAGCTGCGGCACCTGTGAATTCTGTATTGAGGGCAAAGAAAACCTCTGTTCCGACGCGCGGTTTACCGGATATCACGCGGACGGAGGGTATGCGGATTTCATGATCGCGCCGGAACAATCAGCGTTTCGCATTCCCGAAGTATTTTCTGACGTGCAAGCCACACCGCTGCTCTGTGGCGGAGTGATCGGGTATCGTGCGCTTCGGTTGAGCGAGATCAAACCTGGTCAGAAGCTGGGTCTGTACGGGTTCGGCAATTCCGCGCACGTGGTGATTCAGCTCGCGGTTCACATGGGTTGCAAGGTCCACGTATTCACCCGCAGCCGCAACCACCAGGAACTCGCGCGGCAACTGGGCGCTGTGTGGGTCGGAACCGCCGAGCAAACCCCGCCGGAACCTCTGGATGGGTCCATAATCTTTGCTCCCGCGGGAACACTCGTCCCCCAGGCGTTGGTTCACCTTGGCAAGGGCGGCACTCTGGCCCTGGCCGGAATCACCATGACACCCATTCCCGAGCTGGACTACCGTCTCATCTGCGGCGAGCGGACAGTACGCAGTGTGGCCAATACCACCCGCCATGACGCGGAAGAACTCCTCAATGCCGCTGCCCGTGTCCCGGTTCGTACCGTGGTGGAAACCTTCCCTCTCGATCAGGCCAATACGGTGCTCAAAATGATGAAAGACAGTGGGCTCAAGGCTGGAGCGGCTCTGCTGCTGTGACGCACCATGCCCCTCGGGCTCCTGTCGAAACCGCTCTGCACGTGTTCCTCTGTGACGCCGTGTCTCAGAGCGGAATGCTGACTGCAGCCGTACGCATTTCGCATCCAGCCTTGACACAATGCAATCGGCTCGGTAATCTGGAGCGTAGCTATTCTTGCCTGGTGCGCTCTCTGGGAGGTGTTCGTGATTGTCGCGAAACCGAAATCTTTTGAAGAAATTCGGGAAATGATTCGCGGGTTGTCCCGCGTGCTGGTAGCTGGGTGTGGAACCTGTGTGGCAGTGTGTCTGGCTGGCGGAGAAAAGGAGGCCGGCATCTTGGCCTCGCAATTGCGTCTCGCAGCTTCCACGGAAGGTCGGGACTTTGACGCGGTCGCTGCCACGGTGGAGCGCCAGTGTGATCGAGAATTCCTCCATCTTTTCCAAGAACACGTGGAAAAGGTCGACGGCGTAATTTCGTTGGCCTGTGGGGCAGGCATTCAGTTTCTCGCGGAAATGTATCCCGACACCCCTGTGTTTCCCGGTGTGGACACCAGTTTTATCGGAGTCGCGGAAGGGGTCGGGGTCTGGACGGAACGCTGCAAGTCCTGCAATCAATGTTATCTGGGCATCACCGGGGGCATATGCCCTGTCACCATGTGCGCCAAAAGCCTCCTCAACGGACCCTGCGGAGGCCCCAGCAACGGCAAATGCGAGACCGATCCTGAAAGAGATTGTGCGTGGGTTCAAATCGTGGCTCGGCTGAAACGTCAAGGACGGCTCGATCTGCTGGAACCCGTGGTGCCTGCGCGCAACTACGATTTGGATACCCAGCCGTGGAAGATCGTGCGTGCGGATTATCCCAAGAGATTTTCTTTCGATTGATTCTCATTCACCTGTGGGAACGGAGTGTACCGTAAACCCGACAGCGCACTGCCGCGGCATGAAGGCAACCTGTAATAGCCGTTACCAAGAGTCCTGACCGAATGACTCATGGCCGTGGCAAGAGGTCCCTGAAAAAAGATTCGACGGCCCCGCGTCGCTCGAAGTGAAGTGCGACCCGATGACACCCCTGAGGAATCGGACGCTTTTCTTGGGAACCGCGATACAACACAGTGCGGAAAAATTAGGACAACCCTCTGAGTGGAAAGATGAAAACTCATGCGGTGATTGTAGGCGGTGGTGTCGCAGGCCTCTCGTGCGCCTGGGAACTAGCCGAACAAGGTCTGACCAGCGCCATCGTGGAAACGGCACCTTTTGCCGGGGGCCATGTGGGCAAGTTTTGTTGCAAGGCCACTGATCGTTGCCAGCGGTGCGGCGCGTGTTTGCTTGAGGACACCTTCCGCAAGGTGTCTGGGTCAGATCTCGTCACTACCTTTCTCGGCACCACGATCTCTGAAGTTGAGCCCACGGATGGTGGATTCAATCTTGAACTCACGCGGCGACCGCTGCGCGTGTCTCCGGACCGATGCAACGGGTGCGGAGCATGCCGCGAAGTGTGCCCCGCGCCAGGGGCCCTGGTGAGATCGCCGTTTAGCGCTCGCGTCGGTCTTGTGGAAGAAAACTGCCTGTTCTTCAAGGATGGGTCCTGCTCCGCGTGTGTGGATGTGTGCCCGGAACATGCAGTGAACTTGCAGGCTCCAGCTGCGACATCCGCGGTTACTGCGGACTCGGTGATATTGGCTGCAGGATTTCATGCCTTTGACCCCCGTGAGAAGCCCCGCCTGGGGTACGGCCGGGTGCCGGGAGTTATCACCGCTGAAGACCTCGACGCGCTGTTACGGGACGAAAAGCCGCTCCCACGAATCGGTGAAGCCCCTCCCCGCTCGGTGGCTTTTATTCAATGCGTGGGAAGCCGTGATGCGCGCATCGGAAGGAACTACTGTTCGCGAGTCTGTTGTGGATATGCCTTGAGAATGGTGAGGCTGGCACGCGGGAAATTCCCCTGGATCGAACCGTCGATGTTCTACATGGATATCCAGACGTTCGAGCGAGATTTCGATCGCCGACTGGCCGAGGCAGCTCAAGAAGCACGGCTTGTGCGCGCGATGCCCGCGGAAATTCGGACAAGCTCCGATGGCCGACCGGAACTGGTGTATGAGGGACCTGACGAGCAACGAACAATCGAAGCATTTGACTTGGTAGTGCTCAGCGTCGGGATTTCGCCTGCGAAATCTGTGGGTCCGCTCGGCAAGCTTTTTCGCGTGTTGCCGAACACGGACGGCTTTCTCGGACAAGGCGACGAAGGGGTCAAAACAGAGAGACCGGGCGTCTTTGTGGCCGGCACGGTACAGGGACCTCGCTCCATCGAGGAGACGGTCTCGCATGCTGCCAGAGCTGCAGCCGAGGTTGCAGATTACCTTCGAGGAATTGCAGTGGGAGAAGATCGGTGAAAGAGCAGGCCTTGACATCAGTGTTTCTTTTGGGAGTTTCCGCGCCGGAACAACGAGATCTCGGACGAGTCTTGGTTCTCGGCGGAGACTGGATAGGGCTCGGAGTAGCGGAGCGTCTCGGCCGCGAAGGTTTCGAAGTGCTGCTCCTGGGGCAGCAAGAGACGGGCACACCACTCACAGGCGTGACGGTGCTGCCGTCAGCGACTCTTGAAGAAATCAAAGGCTTTTTCGGTGATTTCACTGTGGTTCTCCGCACGCCCGACGGACGAGTGCAGGAGCGCGTGGGATCGATAGTGGCAGCGAGCCCTGCGCAGCTTGTGCCCAAGTACCACGAGTATGGCCTTTCCCGCACGGACCGAATTCTCTCGCTGTCTGATCTGGAAGCGCTGCTCCCACGCGGGGAAGTACCGGGATCTCGCGGGGGAGAATGGTTTCACGTGGCATTTCTTTGCGGATTGAAGGGAGAATCGCATCCTGCAATCTTCACAAGGGTCTTTGACGCATTGGAAAAGATTGCCGCAACAGAGAACACGCAAGCCTATGTGTTCACGAGAAATCTCAAGGTCGCGAGCCCGGGGTTGGAGCAGCGGTACAAGGAAAGCCGGGAACACGGAACCTTGTACTTCAAGTTTGACGAAAACGACGTCGCCATCTCCACAGTGGAGGGAACCACCACCATGGTTTTTCAGGATCCGTTGCTCGCGGAAGAGGTGGAACTGGTGCCGGATCTGTTGGTAGTGGACGAGACCATGCTGCCGCCCGCGTCTCTGGAGCCGTTACTGAACGCGATTCCTTCATCACCGGCTTTTGCTCCTTTTCTGGAACCGGAGTCGATCCGCTTCCCGGGAGTGCAGACCCCGAAAGCGGGTTTTTATGCAGTAGGTCCCTCCCGCGGCGTTTTCTCTACCGAGATGATCAAGGGAGACATTGACGCGGCAGTGGAGGCCCTCAAATGCACGTTGCCTCCTCCCGATCGTACGGGTTGGGGCGCTCCTCAGGTGGATGGTGCGCGATGCACCATGTGCTTGACCTGTGTGAGGCTCTGCCCGCACGGCGCGATAGGGTTTCATGAAAAGGCTGAGGTTGACCCGGTTTCCTGCGTGAGGTGCGGTATCTGTGCCGCGGAATGCCCCATGGCCGCGATCACACTTGCTCCGCCTGCGCAATCAAAAAGTGTCGACCGAGCAGGCGACCGCCGTACGTTAGCAAGTGGAGCAAGTAAAACCATTGTCGCGTTTGTGTGCTCACGCTCCGCAAATGACGCGCTCCCAGCGATCAGTCCCGCTCTGCTTGAAGATGTGAAGGTGGTTCCTGTGCCTTGTGCAGGCACTGTGAGCGTGTTGCATATCTTGACCGCTCTCGGAGACGGAGCCGCGGGGGTGTTGGTCGCAGGCTGCTACAAGGGCAATTGTGCGTCCATCTACGGCACCGTGTTGGCCGAACAACGCACTGCCCAGTCGCACCGTCTTCTGGAAGAAGCAGGAGTGCAACCGGGGCGAGTGGCTTTTGTCTCCTGCGCCAGCAATGCTCCGGGTAATCTGGCGGCCGCATTGCAGGACCTTCAACAGTCTGTGCATGGCAAGTAGGACCCTTGCTGACGAACTCAGGGAGCGTCGTCTGTTTGAGTGATTCCCCCATCCTTTGATCCCAAATCCTGCGCGGGGACGAGGTCTCCGTCCTTGTCGCGGTCTCTTCGGTGAGGCCGGAACCGAGTCGACCATCCGTGGCTTCGCGCACTGTGGTCGGGAACAACCCTTGAAAACCTTGTCACCTGTTGCGGTGTGGAGAGCCCCCGGTACCTGCCGTGCTGCCCGAGACATGCTCGGTGGGAGATGCGCAATCACTCTTCACGGGGCACGCTTACTCCTGCCTTTTTGATCGATGCTCGTGGTCCACAGGATGCTGAGGAGTCCCTTTCGCAGCGAGGATTCTGCTTGACAGGGGATCCTATTGATGAAACAATCTGACATCAGAATACTTCCTAATTAAGAATAGATCACATTTATAGAGAGGACAGGGGATGATCCCAGTGGATGTCGCCTCGGGTCCGGAACGAAGACGTGTATCGTCTCCACTGAAAAATCTTCAAAGGAGGGTCCAGGAGATGAAGGGCAAATCTGTCAGACGGTTTTTGTTGTTTTTGATGGTGTGCTGCGCGATTTTCGCAGTGGCAGGCCTGCTTTCAGCCGAAATGATGAAGAAGGCAACGAGCTATGCGCCTGTCGCCATTACAGAGCCGTTCGAAACCATCATGGCTCGCATGGTGGCTGCCAAGCCTGAGCTGGCCAAGAAGCACAACGAGCTGCTCAATACTCGTTATGATTTGGCCAATAAGCCTGCAAAGGGCGTCACCATGTCCCGGGGGAAAGCAATTCAGGAAGGGGTGCGAGTCAAGCTGCCCGCGGCGGTTACCTGGGAACAACTCGCTTCCATGACGCCTGAACAGATCAAACAAAAGGACTTGTGGCCCGCCGGATTTTATCCGCTTCCTCATCCGAATCATCCCGAAGGAGGGATGGTCTTTCCGAAATTTCATATCGACGAGATCAAGAAGCAAGAACAGAGAGACCTCACCAGGTTCGACCTGGATTTTGATCTCCCTGATCACTTCTTGCCCGAATTCCCCGCGGCCATCTATTTGACCACGCGGCCGGACCTGGGGGACGTTTCCAAGGGGAAGGTGGTAACTATTGAGAATTACTTTGAGCTGTTCAATGGAATTCTCAACCCCAAACAGCTTGAGGGGGTCCGTCTCCTGGTTACCCCTTTTCCGCAACAGCAATTCAACCAGACCGCCGACCGTCGGTCCGTGAAGGCTTCCAGGGGTGTGACGTGTTTTGACTGCCATTCCAACGGGCATACGAACGCGGCAACTCACCTCGTGGGTGACATCCGGCCGCAGGAATTCCGCCATCGTCTGGACACGCCTTCACTGAGGGGGGTTAATGTCCAGCGCCTGTTCGGCTCGCAACGGGCATTGAAGAGTGTGGAGGATTTTACGGAGTTCGAACAACGTGCAGCCTATTTCGACGGAGATCATGTCATTGCGGCGAAAAAGGGTGTGAACGTGCTGGAGCGTGGGAGCCAGGTTCATTTCATGGCAGAATTCCAGGACATCTTGGACTTTCCCCCCGCGCCCAAACTCGACATCTACGGCAAGCTGGACTCGAAATTGGCCTCAGAGAGTGAACTCAGGGGACAGGAAGTGTTCTTCGGCAAGGCTAAATGCGCGGTGTGCCACCCCTCGCCGTATTACACGGACAACTCCATGCATAATCTCAAGGCTGAACGGTTCTTCAAACCCAAAATGATCAATGGAAGATTCGCGTCAGCAGACGGACCAATCAAGACTTTTCCTCTGCGGGGCATCAAGGACTCACCTCCGTACATGCATGACGGACGGCTCCTGACCCTTGAGGACACCGTAGAATTCTTCAATCTCATTCAGCAACTTAACCTGAACTCTCAGGAGAAAAAGGACTTGGTGGCTTTCATGAGGGCTCTCTAGGAGCCAGGCAGTTGTGCCGAAATGGTGTGCGAAGCCCAAAGTACCACGATGAATGCCAATGCGTTTTCAAGCGTGCAGCACTGGCGGCAGACCAAACTCACTTACGTGATCGCGCATCGGAATAAGGCCGTGATTGAGGTGACGCAACGGGCTTCTCGGAGACTTCTCTGCAGGTCAGATGAATCCTCACAGCAAGCGGGCCGGGCAGATGACCTGGCCCGCTTTGAACTGCCAAGACCAATGCTCGTGCCGAGCAGCAATGCTGGCAACATGTGCTTTCCCCTGCCAGCGCCCCAGCCTGACTACGCTTGAAACCATTGCTTTATTTTTGAAGAGCAAAGGAAATCCCCCGTCTTCCCCATGACCAAGTGATGAAGGAGCGATGGTGAAACCGGATGGTTATGCACAAATACCGCGCGTGGGAGGCCGGGGACCATTCCCATGGTTTCTTCCTGATTCGTTCCTAAGCCAAACAGCATTTTTTGCAACGAGTCTCTCCTTTCCTCCTGTCCTTGGCACATAATTTGCTTCCCTCAAACCAGATTTGAGGCTTCACGCGCAATGGGTTTCGAGCCTTTCGGCTCGGCAACCGACCTTCCTGCACTTTTCGCAGCGCCACCGCGACACATCGGCCAAGTGCCACGCCTTTTATTTCACATGCCTCGGTTTCCTGGGGAGGAGGAACCTTATCAATGACCGACCAACATGGACAGGTGGTGTTTTTCGACCTGGGCGGCACGCTCGGGTCCCCCCGAATCAGCTTTCCCGAGGGTCGCCTGGAACGGCTGGCCGTGTATCCGTTTGCCGTACCTGTGCTCACACACCTGAAGGACAGGAGCGTACCTTGTGGGATCATCTCCAACACCGGCAACGAAACAAGAGAATCCATGGAAGCGGTGCTCGCTCAGGCCGGGATCTCTCATTTCTTTCAGCCGGATTTGCTGATCTTCAGTTCCGTGGAAGGAGTGGACAAAAGCTCGGAACAGATCTTCAAGATGGCAGCCGCACGAGCGGGACACGCGGACGCGGCCGATCGATGCGTATATGTGGGCGAGGACCGTGCCGAGCGACAAGTGGCTCTCCGCGCCGGGCTGAGCGTGTGCCCTCACCCCTTGCTCGTTGAAGACGTCCTCCTCGGCCAAAGCCTCAGGTACCTCAGGATATCCGCGCCGCCAAATCAGTCGAAGCGCGAGTGGAGAGGTTACCTGAGCGTGCCTTCCCTCGTGCCTGTCCTTCTCGAACGAGAACACGGCGAAATCGTTGTGTACGCTATTTCGACTGACGTGCAAGCCACTCAACTCGACGACTTGGGCTTTCACGTGGATCGACTGGGCCACTCAGACGCGCCACTGACTACGGGCCTGTATCTCTTTCAAGACGACCGGCAGAAAAAAAGCGGTTTTCTGCGGAGTGAAGGAAATTCCCGCACATGTTTCGGGCAGGGCCCGGAATCGGAATGGATTCTTGCCTCGACCGATCGAGGCCTTGTGGTCGCACTGCCCGCGGGCAGGTCAATGGACGAATTCCGGTTTCAAGAAGCCGCGCACGGACACGTTGCCAAGCTCTTAGCCGACATGAGTCTGTTGGAGCCCTTTGGATTGGAGCCGGATACTCGACCTGCCACGTTTCTGCTCGCGCCTCCTGCAGAGCCACCTTTGGATGAACGGGCCCGGGACGGACTGATCTCTGGAATTTCACCGGAAATTCTCTCGGATCACGCGGCCCGGTACACGGGAGAGCTTCCGATCGATCCTCAGGGTTTCTGCTGAGCGGATTGTGAGCCGGCACATTTTTCATCCGGACAATGCGAAGGCCGCGAAGGCTCTGGCCGCGGATCTGAAGCGTCTGGGCGGTGCGGAGATTTCCGTGCGACTCCATGAGTTTGTTCATGAAGGCCGTCAGCTCCATAACGTGGAGGCTGAAATACACGGATCCGATTCCAAGGAAGTGGTGCTCGTCAGCGCACACTTCGATTCCACCGCGGCAAATGACGACACGTACAATCCCGGGACTGATCCTGCCCCTGGAGCGGATGACGACGCGAGCGGCGTGGCCGCGGTACTGGCCATGGCGCAGGTGTTCGGGAAGCTCGCAGGGCAAATCAAACCCAAAAGATCAATCAGGTTCGTGCTCTTCAATTCAGAGGAACACGCGCTCGCAGGAAGTGAGGCGTACAGCAGAGATCAGGCCGCGCTCGATGCGCCTCTCGTGGCCGTGTATCAGATGGATATGATTTCGTACCAGGTGAAGGATCCACGCTCGTTCGAGGTTCATGCAGGGTACGCGCCTTCAGAAGACGTGGAAAGACGCTCGCTCTTGTTGGCCGATCGGATAGCCCGCGTTCGGCCCGCTGTGGCGAAGAACCTGCAGTCCCCACAGATATATCCTTATAAAGGACCCGGATCGAATGGAGAAGATCCCGCGGACCGCAGAAGCGATCACGGAAGCTTTCACCGAAGAGGTTACAGCGCATGTGCAATCTCAGAGGATTATTTCGCGGGTCCTCGATCGGATTCACCGGATCCTGAACCCAATCCGAATTATCACACGAGCAAAGATACCTTCATAGAACCGACTTACGCGGCGGATATTGCTCGAGTGGTAGCTGCCGCGGCATGGATCTCGGCAAATGCCTGATACGGATTCGCGTGCAAACAAGTGAGATTGTAGGGGTGGGGGTCTCATGAGCGAAGTGATCAGACGGCCTTGCGTCGTCCGTAGCAAATGAGAACCCAGCTCGAAGCCGCAACCACGTCACAAATTTGAAAGCGAATCGGTATGACGAGAGCGGTGGGCCTCATTTCTGTCCGAGTCGACTCGGACTGCCGGCCAGGCCAGCCACCAAATGATACCGGCAAAGGCAAATCAATATCAAATCGCGCTGAAATCAAAAGAGGAGGATTAAGCGATGGCACGGGAACTGGATACTCGTAACTTCGGTTTTGCAGTGGAAGAAAGCCGTACAAACGCGCTTTTTACGGCTGCGGACGTGGTCAGCAAGGCCCTTCCGGGCGATGAAACCGTGAAAGTGCTCGGTGTCAATCCGTTTACCGGAACTCCACACTCCCTCAAGGCTGAGAATGGTCGAAAGGATAAGGGTTCTTTGGTTGATCGGGCCCTTTCGTACGTGAGCGTGGCCAAGCAGGCCTTTGGGTTCGGTGCGACAGAGCCGGCTGAATTCGTGCCGGATCCGAATGTGATGAAGACCAGCGCAGGCACTTCCGTGGTCAATCTTCATCAGTATTATCGGGGCATTCCCGTATTTGAGATGACCCGAACGGTGCGGTTTTCCGCGAATCAGGAACTCACAGACGCGGTAGGAAGCAACGTGACTCTCCCTGCCGGATTGGAAATCATGGCTCGGCTCGATGTCGCGGCAGCAGTTCAGGCCGCGGCCGCGCACATTGCCACGCCTCACGCAGACGAGAAGGGCGTCAAAGACGGATGGGGAGCGGCATTGACTCCTGTGGCAGTGAATGTCGAGGGATTTGCTCCCCGCACGGTTGCCGCGTTTCCGCTCCCGTGCAAGCCCACTGTGCTGGAAAAAGGTCCCTTTGAAACCGAGATTCCCGCCTACCTGGTGTGGTTTTATCAAGGGCCTCGCGCACGCCTTGGCTGGCACGTGATGCTCACGCTGCCCAGGTACGCGGATCAGTTTGCACTGGTGGTTTCTGCAGATGAGACTCCTGGCGAAGTTCTCTACTGCAAACGCACGATCTTGTTCGTAAAAGCACGGGGCAAGGTGTTTGTGGAATCTCCCGGACGGACTCCCAGGGCAGAGGTGTCCTTTCCCCTTGCATGGGCGGACTATGCCCCCGGCCAGGGGATGACGGGAGAGCCTCCCGATTGGGTTGCCAAGGATACCACCGAAGGTAACAACGTGGTCGCGTGGCTCGGTAATGATGGCCCTCCGTATCGCGGCAAGCCCCAGGGAGAGATAATGGTGTTCGAGCCTTCTCAGGCCCAGGGGAACGACCAGGAAGTCCTGAACATCTTCTATTTCACCAACTATCTTCACGACTTTTTCTTTCTTCTCGGATTCGACGAAGAACACACCAATTTCCAGCGAGTCAATTATTCGGGCCTGGGTAAAGGAGGGGACGAGGTGTACGCGCACACGTACAACCAGCCCGTCTCCGGGACTGCCTATTTTGTCCCGACCCCGGAAGGAACGACCCCTACCATGGTCATGGGGTTGTACGGTCCACGAAGTACCGCGCTGGACGCGGACGTGGTATTTCACGAGTTCACTCACGGCGTGACCAACAGAGTGGTAGGCGGCCCCATGAGTTTTCCCTTCGCTGACGGCTCCTCAGAGTCGCGGAATGGGAGAGGGCTGGAGCGATTATTTCGCGCTGACGATCCAGAATTTCGGCAAATCTCCCGAACGGACGGTCACCGGAGACTGGACTGTTGGCCAGCCAAGCGGCATCAGGAGGTACCCGTACCGACAAGGATTTTCCGCTGAATTTCAGTGATCTGGGGAAGAACGACAACGACGAAGTGCATAATATTGGTGAGATCTGGTGTGCGGCCCTTATGGAGATGAATCGCAACATGACTGCGGCCCTGGATTCTCAACCACGTGCGTACCGGCTCGCCTGGCAGATCGTCTTTGATTCCCTGGCGCTCATGCCGAGAGACCCGAGCTTCCTCACCGCGCGAGACGCCATGCTTCGGGCTTTGGACGACCTGCACACGGTACAAAAAGTAACGGACGACGAATACGAAAAGGTCCGCAAGGCAATGTGGAGCGCGTTTGCCAAGTACGGCATGGGCGCGCAGGCTTCGTGTCCGGATGCGCAGCTCCAGGGCATTAAGGCCAATTTCGATCTTCCTGACGGCATTTAAGCCTTAATATTCGGGTTCTCACATGGGCGACGCAAAGCCGACCCATCATTTCACTTAGTACCGGTAGGATGTGATGACCAACGGGACCGTATGGTTCGAGGCATCTTCTCGGCTGATGCGGTTCGCCGGACTCACCGCATCCTACCTGAATACGACATGAAACGTACGCCTCAGAGTAGTGAAGAGACCCCCGGCCCCCACGGTTTTTACTCGTGTGAAAGCAAATCGGTTTCAATCCGATGTGGTGAATTGCGCAGACCTCTGCCAGCGAGGCAGAGCTATCGAATCTTCGTTCACGGGACCCTCGGCCATCTTTGACACACTCGAACTGTTCGCTGAGAACTTTCCAGCCCCCCCTCGCATTGATGAGATTCCGTGACAGGCGCGTGTACAGCGGCTGCCGCGACTCTGCGCGCTGAATTTTTGCTTGACAGTCCTTCGTGCCTCCAGCATTATAGGCGGATTATCAATGGGAGATGGATATCTATTCCCAGGAGCGTCAGTTTATGGCTGTAAACATTCGTTTGGCAAGACATGGTTCCAAGAAGAAGCCCTTTTACCGCGTGGTAGCGGCAGACCAACAGTTCCCGCGAGACGGCAGGTTTCTTGAAATCTTGGGAACCTATGATCCCAGGAACAAGGTCGCGGGCATCAAGTTGAACCTTGAGGCGATTACCGAGTGGATCGGACGAGGCGCGCTCGTTTCTCCGACCGTACGGCGAATCATGCGGCATTCCGCGAGCACGGCACCTGCCCCTCAATGAATCGGTAGGAAATCCGGTTGTTCACGGTCTGACCCCGTGGCTTTGCTGGGTGGAGAGGGGACCGATGAAAGAGCTCATCGAATATATCGCCAAGGCTTTGGTGGACTATCCTGATGACGTGGCGATCACGGAAAAGGACGGCGATCTCAGCTCCGTGATCGAATTGAAGGTCGCCAAGTCCGACCTAGGTAAAGTCATTGGCAAACAAGGCCGTACGGCAAGGGCCATTCGGACGGTTCTCGAGCGCGGCCTCGACCAAGAAACAAGAGACGAGCCGTCCTGGAAATCCTGGAATAACCCGGTTGCGGAGGAAGGTCGGCCGGATTCTGCGTCCGGTCTACTGGCTATAAGGATGTCCGAAACAAGACTCGTGGTAATCGGGCAGGTGGCCGGACCGTTCGGGATCAAAGGAGAGATCAGGATTCGCTCCTTCGCCGAATCGTTCGACGCGTTCGAAAGAGCGTCGGTTCTGGTCTTTGATGACATTCCGCGCGAGGTGCTGCGGGTTCGGATGCACAAAGGGGCCGCGCTGGTATTCGTGCAAGGCATAGAATCTCCGGAAGACGCGGCAAAGCTGGCAGGACAGTTTGTCAAGATCGACGCGGAGAATCTTCCGCCCAAAGGGGAGGACGAGTACCTACTGGTTTGAATTGATGGACATGAAGGTTACTACGGTCCAAGGGCGAGAACTGGGACACATCACGCACATCACGCCTACCGGAGCCAATGACGTGCTGCACGTGGAAGGCCCGGTCGGTGAAGTTCTCCTCCCTATGATCGACGAGGTGGTGGTCAGCATAGATATTGCGGAGAACATCATGATCGTGGACCCCCTGGAGGGCCTGATCCCCGATGCTTGATATACGGATACTGACCATATTTCCCGGAATTTTCGACTCGTTTCTCACCTTCGGCAACCCTGCTCGGGCTCGACAGGCGGGACTGTTGCACGTCGAGACAGCGGATTTGAGGGACTTTACCGAAGACCGCCATCGCTCCACCGATGATTATCCCTATGGCGGCGGAACCGGGATGGTCATGAAGCCGGAACCGGTGGTCAAGGCTATTCGGCAGGTCTCGGTAAGCATGAGCGCACGACCGAGAGTGGTGCTCATGACTCCGCAAGGTCGGCTTTTTACCCAGGAGGTCGCGGAAGAGCTCGCGACCCTGGAGGCAATCGCCCTCGTGTGCGGAAGGTATGAGGGCGTGGATGAACGAATCCGGACCTTCGCGGATGACGAGCTTTCGGTGGGAGATTACATCCTTTCCGGGGGCGAGACAGCGGCCATGGTGGTAATCGATGCGGTAATCCGTCTTATCCCCGGAGTGCTTGGCGCGGATAGCCACATCTACGGAGAATCTTTCTACACAGGTTTGCTGGAGCACCCCCAGTACACGAGACCCCGAGTCTTTGAAGGCATGGAGGTCCCGGAGATACTCTTGGAAGGGCACCACGAAAAGATTCGCCGTTGGAGAATCAAACAAAGTCTGGCAAGGACCCTGGCCAGACGACCCGATCTTTTGGTACAAAGGGCCTGGACTCCCGAGGAGGAACAAATCCTCGAGGAAGTCAGGTCCGAAACGCATTTGGACGCGATGGAGAAGAATCATGAACGTACTGGATGAGCTTGAAAGAGAACACATGCGACTGGACCTGCCGGAGTTCCGTCCCGGTGATACGGTAAAGGTCCATGTGAAGATAGTCGAAGGCGCGCGGCAGAGAATTCAGGTGTTCGAGGGAGTCGTCATAGCCATAAACCACAAAGGAGCCCGTTCGAGCTTTACCGTGAGGAAGGTTTCCTACGGCATTGGCGTGGAGCGTGTATTCCCCCTGCACTCGCCTATGGTGGAGAAAATCGAGCGCGTGACAAGGGGCCGGGTGCGACGCGCGAAGATCTACTACATCAGAAAGCTCCGAGGCAAGGCTGCTCGCATCAAGGAACGCGTCTATCGCCCCCAGTAATCGATGAAGCCCCTGATTTCAAAGCGCATGTGCGGCGGGATCCTTTTTGTTCGATCCCTCCACGGTCGCGCGTGCGCTTGAAGGGTCAGCTTGGTACCGCTCTTCTCACGCGAGAAACCCCCGACAAAGTCTCCGACCAAGCAGCCCACGCGCATGAGCCGCATGGGTTCCCGCAGTTACTTGCGCTGACCGCTGAGTGCGGATTCAAGCGCATCAGCCATGTCTTGCAGATTCTTAAGATAGTCTGTCGCCAAAGGATCAAGGGGAACAGCGGCCCCTCCAATGGCGTTGGCTAACGCCTCCGCACTCTTCTTGGAGAACTCCGGCTGTACAAAAATGATACGCACGCGGTCTTTCTTGGCCAGTTCGATCAACCGTGCGAGCTGTCTTCCGGTGGGTTCCTTGCCCTCCAATTCCACGGGGATCTGTTTCAAGCCGTACGCGTCTCCGAAGTACCCGAACGCAGGGTGAAACACGAAGAAACTCTTGCCTCTCACCGGCGCCAACGCCTTGGTCAATTGCGCGTGTACATGGTCCAGGTCTGCTTGGAACCCTTGGAGGTTCTTTTCATAGTCTGCCTGATGGTCCGGATCGATCCGAATCAACGCGTCCGCGATGGTTCTCGCCTGGATCTTCGCTCGTTGCGGATCGAGCCAGGTGTGCGGGTCCATGTCTCCTGCGTCGTGGGAATGCCCATGTTTGTCACCGTGTGCGCGACCGTGCTCGTGCTCCTCCTCTTCGGTCATGGCAAGCAGCTTAATTCCTTGCTGCAAATCGACTACTTCCACGTTCTTGAACGCTGATCCTATTTTCTTCACAAGTGCTTCCTCAAACGGAAACCCGAGCTTAAACAGGACCTGAGCTTCACCTAGCTTGACCATGAGTTGGGGTGAGGGGTCAAACGTATGAGGGTCTTGCCCCGCTCGCATGAGCACATTGACTTGTACATGAGTCCCTCCCACACGTTGCACGAAATAGGCGATGGGAGGAATGCTTACAAATACCCTGACCTTACCCGCGGCAGTGTCTTTCGCATGCACGGGCATACTCATAACCACGGAAATCGCTATCGCGAGGACGAGTATGAACAAACCTTTACGCATGGTGTCTTAACCTCCGGCCGGATATTACCTGGTATTACCTTTCTGTCAAGATCTTTCGCAGAATGCCGAGCCTCATACTGATTTCTTAGTGCATTTGTGATTGCTTCGTATCGACACTTTTGCCGTACGTTTCCTGACAGTGGGACAATTTCTTGATTGGTCACTGGCTTTTCAGCCTTTTCTGGATCTGAGGCGAGGGAATTCATTGACCCATGTGATAGGATGAAGCAAAATGACTTAACGTTTTGATCGGAACCTTACTGACGGGTACCGCGAGTCCATGACGCTCCGGACGGAAATGACGACCTGACCACACTGGATAGGGGGCTCAAAGATGCCGAAGCCGGTTACTACCAATGAGGAGATCGCCAAAGGAATCATTAAAGTCCTCAAGAGGGAAAATATCGCGGTTGAAGAACTCAAGAAAAAGGTTCCCAAGAGATTCTGGGACAAGGTTCGGGAAGAAATGGGCAGTGCTCCTCCTGACAAGGGGACCATCAGCGCGCGATGGAACAGGCCGTCCTCCGGGCCGCAGATTCGTGAACTCGTGGAATCTTCACTCCCCGTCCCAGGTTGCCGGGGAACCAAGGTGTCAGCCCCTCGCAAGCAGCCCTCTCCAGACACGATGTCAGATCCCCATGTGGTCGAACTGTGCGCTGATATCGAGACAGATCCCTCGGAAGAGCTTGATCCTTCGCTGGTCGTCGATCTTGACTCGGAAGATCTGATTTCCATGGACGTCATGGGAGCACCCGTTGATGTGTGCGGTCCCTGCGATCCGGACCCTAGTGAATCGGTTGATCTGTACGCGACGGACGCGACGAGCCTGGTGGACACCATCGATATAGAAACGGAAACGTGGCCGACAGATGCATCCCTCCTCTCGGATGAAACCATCGCGGTTGCCGATCAACTGGAAAGTAAACTCACAGGACGTCTGGAAACACTGGTTCATGACCTGGAGACGAGGCTGACCGGCTTGGTGCAGAGCTTGGTTCACACGGCAATGCAGGAAGCGGGAATCGCTCAAGGCGAAGCTTCTGTGGAGCTTGACCGGGAAGAGTGTCCTGTGGCTCGTAAGACCAAAGCAGCGGCAGAGGGCAAAAGTGTCGCACTGCGGGCACGGATAGACTTGAACCTCTTCGAGTTGTTCGACGCGGATTGCCGCTCGAAGTACCAGGGCAACGCGTCTCAGGCAATGAACGCCATTCTTTGGCGACATTACGGCAAACCGGTACTATCCTTCGAGTCCGGCGCTTCTCACGCACGAAAGAAGAGGTCACGGGAATAGAACCTCAGACACGGAGGGCACACGAGCATATGCGCGGGATTCGTATTTCCAAGGAGTCCGAATTTGTCGACCCGTCGGGGGCTTTTCTTCGCATGCATGAGGGTGGTTTCCGCGCTCCATGAGCTTGAAGGCCCCGGTGGATCGAGTGAAACCAAGCCTGCGGGGCAGGAAGGGATTCCCGATTTTCTCCCACGGAACAAGAATGGGCGCCCACGAGAGGAGCAAATCGATGAGATTAGCTCTCAACCTTTTGACTTTTTGATGTCCGGGGAACCTGCGATCGGCCGAGTGTTGTTCCTTTGACTGGGCTTTTCTGCTATGAATAAGTACTCTCGCTCACGTATCGGACTGGAACATGTGGTGACCCGCCTACCGGGCAGTAAGAGATGTTCTGTTCCGCTTCGTGCACCACGCCGGACATCCGGGGGGAGATAATGTCAAGCCGACCCATCAATACCAAAGCAATTATCGCGGACATTCAATCGGGATTGGGCGACATCCCCATCATGGAAAAATACCAGCTTTCGCCATCGGAATATTTGCAGGTATTGGACAAACTGGTCGCGGTCAGAGCTATCACGGAAACGACTACTCAGGAGAGAAAGCTGGCGCTTCTCGCACATCCTGAGCCAAGGAACGTCACAAAACGGAAGCTTCCGAGACACTACGCGCTGTTCACCATAGCCATTCAGGATGCGGATGATCTCAGCGTCACCGGCACCTTGAATGACATTACTGAGGAGGGCCTTCAGATCTCGGGCATACGTACGCAGATCGGAGTCGAGAAAACGTTCCTGGTTCGCTCCGACGTGTTTACCGTGGTCCCTCCACTCATGCTCAGGGCGGTCTGCAGATGGATCAAGCCCAGAAACCGTTCGGAGGACCATGTGGCCGGTTTTGAAATAACAGGGATTTCAAGACACGACAAAGAAGGACTTCGCAAATTGATTACGGAGCTTACGATTTCTCCGTCCGATCAGCGATGAACGAGCGCAAATCTGGAGTCCTGGGTGGGATTGGAGCTTTGTTGAGCCTTCCGATCCCAGGGGATCCCTCCCATGTGGGCACGCGTTTCCGGTCTATAGACTGTTCGCGACCCGTGGCCGTCTGGCAAGACTATTTTCCACCAGGTGCGAGAGAATAAGACTCAATGGGACCCGCATCACACCCAAAACCGGAAAGGACTGCCATGGACCTGCGCCGTTTGGAAGTATTCTGCAAGGTCGTGGAACTGAAGAGTTTCACCAAAGCAGCTGCTGCGATGGGCCTGGCGCAGCCCACGGTGAGTGAGCATATTCGTTCTCTCGAGGAAATGCTCGCGGAGAAACTTGTAGACCGACTCGGGCGTGAAGTTGTCGCCACTGCAGCAGGCCGGATCTTTTACCAATATTCCCGTAACATTGTCCGACTAAGGGAAGAGGCTATCCAGGCTCTGGAACAATTCCGAGGAAATCTTTCGGGCCATCTCATTCTGGGCGCGAGCACCATTCCGGGTACGTATGTGCTGCCCAAGCTCATTGGAGCGTTCAAGGCTCTGCATCCCGCGGTGCTGCTGACCTTGCGCATTGGGGACACCACGTCAATCGCAAGGGAACTTCTCCAGGGCGATGTGGAGACCGCGGTAGTAGGTTCGCGATGGAACGACCGACGACTGATAGCCGAGGAAGTGTTTGGTGACGAGTTGACCCTTGCTGTCCCTTCAGAACACCGTTGGGCTGGCAAGCCACCCATATCGGTAGAGGAACTGGTGGATGAATCCTTTATCCTTCGGGAGAGGGGTTCCGGGACTCGCATGGTGATGGCCAAAATCCTGGAAAACCATGGATTCGATCCGACTCGGCTTCGCGTGGTGGCTGAGATGGGTTCCACGGAGGCAGTCCGTCAAGGCATAAAAGCAGGGATCGGTGTTTCTATTCTCTCTCGCTTTGCGGTGGAGGAAGACATTCAGCGGGGGACTCTGAGCGCGGTGGAGATTAAGGACCTGCGTTTTGTCAGGCCGCTCTACATGATCCTCAGGAAAAACAGGCACATGTGCCCTGTATGCTCAGCTTTCGTCGATTTCCTTCGTGTGGCCGCTCAAGGGAACCAGCAAGACGGTACTGTCTCCGAAGCCCCTGAATGAACCGGTGTGGCGGTTTTGCTGCGTCTCTCCGCAGTCCTTTTCGCGAAACGGGGAGCGAACAATTTCTGCGATCCGGTCAAACCTGCGCGACCCGAAGGCCTTATGAGAACACCGCTACGGCTGTTCACACTCGGTGCGCCCGATGAAGCGCAGCATTCCTTCACGCACGCGACTGAGGTCCACGTCCGTGTCAGTGCAGGGGCCGCATGGACGCAGGTTTTCAATAGCCATGACAGGTTTTGCCGAAGACAGGATACCTGCCTTGAGTTCCGTGCCGCAGGCAATGGCAACCACGCCCTGAACCCATGGCTCCTGGACTTTGGAGAGGGCTATCCGTCCACCCGTGGCGACAAAGGCCTTGACCTTTAATTCTTGCGCCAGCTGCACAAGATCTTTGATCTTACATCGGCCACACCCTTTGCAGTTGCTGATATCCTTGGTAACATTCTGATGGCAATCCGAAAATTGAAGACAGCGCGGCAAGAGGAGTAGAATGTTCTCGGGCCTGATTCTCGCTTTTGATCGAGTGATCCTCCAATTATTGAAAAAGATGACGAGTCGCGCGATCCGAGTTATCTTCTCGCCTCTTCTCTGACAAATCAAAGCACACCTCCGTCCCTTGTTCATGCCGCGGCATGAGTGATGGGAGAAAAAACTGCCTTGTCGGCACATCTATTCAGTTTCCCCGGTCCCTGCTGTCAGGCCGGTTCTCGCGTGACGCCGCAACCAGGTCTCGAAATTCCTCACACGCGGGCAATTGCCTCACCATTCTTCAAGGGTGGCTTCTTCATCGGAAGGATACCCCGATCACACACCAAGAGAATGGGGAATGTACCCGGGTGAGCCCGTTAAGAACCCGAAAACCGTAATGATTCATCCGTAGAGACTCAGATTGGGTTCCTCAGTTGCGGTTCGATGGGGCCGATTCTCGCATGCACGTAGCCCACGGGTCTTAGGATAATCTGAAATTCGTCACAAAGCAAATAAGTGAATTCCTGACTTCTGCTCTCACGTGTACTAGCAACAATCACATAGGTTGGCAAGGGCAATCGGAAAAAGCGCGCCTATCGAGCAGGAACCGCGGAGAATGTTGATCGCACTACGTGTCGGGCATGGCTGGCTGGTACCAATGACCACGCGTTTGAGATCATCACGTAGCTCGGAAGACGTGCGCGTTACCCCACGCGCGTACCGCAGGAAGGGCAGAACTTGGCAGTGGCGGGCAGGGTCACGCCGCAGGCCGCACACAGGCATACCTCCGGAGCGTCTTTCAGGCCGTATGCGTGTGGAATCGGAGTATCGATCGGCTCGTCTGCGGGCTCGGAAGGGACTTCCACCATGATGCCCTGTTCTGAGTCTTCCCATTGTCGCGCACGTTTCTCTTTGAATTTGGCGACGATTATCCCACATTGGGGACATTCGTCGAATTCTTGAAATTGAGGCATGTGGCAAGCAGGACATCGCCAGATCTTTCGAGCCGCGGGAGGTGGAGTCGGAGAAGGCCGAGGTGTGGCCTCAGGGTACTGATGACACGGATGTGGCGGGTGTTTTCGGTATGGTTCGAGGCTCCTGTGGACGCACATGTTGACTGGCTTCCCTACGCGGCTCTTCCGGTTGGGCCTGCGGCACTTCGTCATGTCGCGTGAGCAGATTGGCCGTGTCAGGCTTACGCACTCCGGGGGAGTCCATGGTGTGTGCCGGATCGAGAGCAGGAGACGATGGCGCGATACGCGCGAAAGATTGAACCACTCGTGTGGCGCTTTCTGCGAGCGATGCCTTTCGGGTCTTCATGAGCGAGACAGCGTCTTTGGCGATCTCGGAAAACCGTTGCCTCGATATCCCAAGCAGAGGCGCGGCCTGTGCCAGGAGCTTCTTTTCAATGGTCTCGATCCGGCCGTCAGCCGCGGTCACGAGCATCGCGAGCAGGAGGAGCTTTTCCTTGAACATCACGGGTTGGTGAGTAACCGCCTCTAAGATCGTTTGCACCGATTCCTTGGATGCTTCCGCGACCAATCGCTCAAACTGCGATTCAGATACTGTTTCTCCCATGTGGTCAACGGTTTGGGCAATCAGGATCTTCTCTTCATCTCCGAAGTGCCCGTCAGCCAAAGAGATCTTCACGAGAAGCTTCATCACTGCGAGGTTTGCAGGCGCGATGGCGCTCAGGTCATCCAGGTCAAAGGGGTTCTCCGAAGTCTCCAGTTCAAACAGGCTCGGTTCCTCAAAGGACACCCCGTCCATTCGCATGGATGACTCCCCGGTGCTGAGCAGTTCTTTGGTCAGATTGAGTATGACTGCCAATCGCCTGAAAAACACCAACGCGCGGTGCTCCATCTGTTCTCGGTATGCGGTCTGAGCAAAGAGGTTGCCAAAGCCCTGAGAATCTACCTCCGCGGAAAGAGGCGCCAGGGTAAGTCCGAGAAAAGGCGCCAACTGCCCCAGGCCGCGAAGCGCTGAGGCAAGCTGAACTCCCGCGGGCAGGTCCGGATCGCTTTCCATGAATTCCAGAATTTCGTTACCGATTATCTTGCCCAGGTGAATCATTTTTCCGCCGCACAGTCTTGTTTCCGTGAGTAAATCGCGGAACCGTGCCAGGACGGCAGCGTACGGCAAATCCAGGCGTCGAAGGCGGTCGAAGAAATGTTCTACTGCCATTGCCGCTACCCTTGAGTCCATCAGCATCAACTCCTGATGGGCTTCTGCCTCAGACAGTCTTGAGCCTGGCGTGTTCATTGGCGATTCCTTGTGGATCAGTGTGGAAAGCCCCGCGGGTTCTCTGCTTCTATCATAAAACCGGATGGTAAGGAAACCTGAAGCGGCAAAGACGGTGATTCAGGCTCAGAAACGGAGAAAACAATATCCCTTCCCGCACATCCTTTGATACACTCTTGGCAGGTGCTCGCCGGCAGACGTGCGCAAGCGCGACGTGAGACCACGAAGGCATTGCGTGACGCATTCGCCTCCTCGACGCATAGACACCTCACAAGCAATGATGGTGCCCGGCGTACCCGAACACTCCGTTTACCTCATCAAGCAAGGAGGATTACCATGTTTGTCTTCGGAAACGCAGACGATGTGTTTGCCATGGCTATCCGTATCAAAGAGAATGGAAAAGCGTTCTATGAACATGCCGCTCTCATGGGGGACGACCCGGTCGTGAAGAAGCTCTTTGCTGACCTCGCCACCCTGGAGGATTGCCACATCCAGTGCTTTAAAGCGCTTCAGAGTCAGGTGCCTGAATATTTTCCCGAAGAGAAGGTGTGGGACCCGGAAAATCTCGCCAAATCTTATTTGGAAGCAGCAGCGGATTCCCATGTCTTTACTGAGGACGTGGCCAAGCAAAGGATAAAAGAAGTCCAAACTCCTTTGCAAGCCCTTGAAATGGCGCTGCAATTCGAAAAGGATTCCGTGCACTTTTTCCTCGGCATAAAAGAGATGATTCCTGATGCAGAGGCCAAAAGCGAGATCAATAGACTCATCGGTGAAGAAATGGATCACGTGCGGAGGCTCTCTGCGGCGAGGAAACGGTGCAGACCGACCGAATGTGAGATCAACCCCTGATGCGCGGGAACGGTGATCCGTGGAGAGCGAGGTAAAGATCTCTGGAAGGAAATTGCAGTGGGGCCTGAACGCACAGGCTTCCCACTGCAACTTGTTTCCCGCACGTGCCGATCTTCGAACGATGCTGCCGGGCGTTCTCGTAGAGCGCCTGCCAAAAGTTCTGGCCGAATGGCTCGAGCCTTTTGAAGAAGGCGGGGGGTCCCCTGAAAGAAGATCCGACGGCCCTGCGTCGCTCGCAAAGAAGCGGGACCCTCCGACGCCAAACCAGAATCTAGAAGACAAAACTTTTGGCAACGACCATGACCTGGAGGGTCACCACGAACCATAAAAACGGCACCCTGTCCCGCGACCAGCGGGAGCGGGCAAGTGCTTGAAGTTCTTGGGGATGGGGTTCGGGGGAAGGCTTTCTTTCAAGAAGGGCCTTCCCCCGAAAATGCATTCTCAGAGGAATCAGTATAAACGTCTCCCCGAATCGCCAGGGAGCTTGGCGGTTATCTCAGTTTGCTTCGGTATGTTACGAAATAAACGATGCGCCGGTATCGCCGAACTTCTTCCGGGCAATTGACAGCATGCGGACGTGATCCATTTCCGCCTGAATGAGCGTGTCGATTTCCTTCTTGCTTGCCGAATCCGGTAGAATCTCCTTGAGGCCCACGAAAAAGGACACCGAGTCCTTCTCGAATTGCAGGGCAAGATCGAAAACCTCAAGCGGTGCGTTGACCTTCTCCAGTCGACTTTCCCCCGACTCTTTGGTGAACACGTGCGTATCCGCGGTAGCCTGCAGATAAGACTCCCCAAGGCCCTCCGGGTCCCACACCGCGTCTGTAGGCCATGAGCCGGGCAAGTTGCTTCTGAGCCCTTTGAACGCGGCTATATGGCCGGCCTCCATCTGAGCCAGGTCTTCAAACAGCTTTTTAGCAGCCAGGTCCTGGCTTTTCTTCGCTGCGGCAACATAAAACGCGTGGCCGTTTTCTTCTATACGAACGGCCATGCCGAACACATCGTCTGCGTTTCCAAACACGAACATATAAGCCTCCTTGCATAGAGAGAGGGAAGATGTTCCTGAGAGAGGACGCAAAACTCCTCCTCGCACTTCCCTTGAAAATGCCTTTGACGTTTCACCCCCCGGTTTCACCGGCGGGTAGCGCGCGTGCGTGAGTGACTCTCAAGGCGACGCGCATGCCAGCTGCAAGGTCGTTCCCGGGCACAGGGTCAGTCTATCTTCCGGTACACGTTGAGCCCAATCTTTTCCTCTCGCAAGTACACGAGCTGGTTTCCTTCGGTGGACGCGATGATCACGGTCTTGCCCGACTTGGACGGACCGAACTCCTTCGACAGGTCCACGGTGATCTTCAAAAGATCGCCTTGCAGGTCCATCTCGACATTCTTGAACGAGTCTTTTCTGCCCTTGCTCGGTTTCTTTGCCTCTTGCCGGTAAATGTTCAGACCCACTTTTTCCGTGCGGCCTGGTACGGATTTGTTGCCTTCCGTTGACGCGACAATGATCGTCTTTCCTGATTTGGACGGACCAAATTCCTTGGAAAGGTCTATGTTAAGCGTCAGCACATCGCCGTCGACCGTCATTTCGACGTTCTTCATTCCTCCGCGGCGACTGACCGGACCCGTATTCTTCTGAGGTTCTCCCGGAGCAGTGCTTTCGCCGGTCTTTCCGGAAAAGTTCGGCGCGGCAGACTTCAGTGCGCCGTTATCTGCTTCCAAAGACACGTACGGCAAGTCGAGCACTGCACAGGAATCACTTAACAACAAATTCTTTATTGCGTCTCGGGCAGTGAAGAGGATCTTCAAGTCCTTATCATTCGTCAAGGACTCTTCCCACCCGTGTGCGGCAAGCTGTGTACGAAGACTCAAGACCTCCGTGGCAGGATCGTCTTTGAGGATCCTGACCGCATCCCTGGTGAAGGCCCTGGCTTTGTCATAATCCTGAAAGGCCTCCACGAACACATGAATCACGTCCATAACTTCGGCCATCAGTACGCAATCGACCGCACCCGTGCTCGGGTCTGTGATGAGATGGCTCCAGCGCTGAGGGGTAGTGGAGATTTCCTTCCTGTAGTAATCCCGGAAATCGTCCGCGCTGACGAAGAATTCAAATCCTTCCTCCGTGAGCACGCGGTACGGAGAACCGGTATCATCTAGAAGTTCCACTACAAGCCCCGGCTTGGAACCAAGGAATTGTTGGAAACGCTCGGCCATTGACTCTCCTTTCCAAAATACGGAGGCAGATCATATAGTAGTCCTTCAAGAACGTCTAGAGAAGATGGCATGCTCCGCTAGGTTCGTCATGGTCAAAGGACGCCCTGGCAAGACGAAATGGAGTTGCACAGGGGCCTTATGCAGATTCACTTTTGCACGTATGACTCGGCCCAAGCTGCAGGCGGGGGATCTTCGGCGAACGGCAGGCATCGAATTCTTTGGATGTTTTCAGGGAAGGGGGTTCGGGGGTGAGGATTGTACGGATTGTCGAAAGTTTTCTCCTATTCGTTCGTCCTGGAGTGGCGGAAAATCCCCTTCACTTCGAGCGATGCAAAGCCGTCAAATCTTCGTTCAGGGGCCCCCCGGCCTCATTGTCTTACTCGTGTGAACTCCCATGACCTGGAGGGTCACCACGAACCATGAAAATGGCACCCTGTCCCGCGACCAGCGCGAGCTGGCAAGTGCCTGAAGTTCTTGGGGTTTGGGGGAAGGCCCTTCCCCCAAAAATGCATTTTCTTAGGAACGCGGATCGGCATTAGAAATGCAGCGCAAACTGATTCCAACGCGTGCGCAGTTGGCTCGTCACGATGTGCCAGAGGCTGGCGTCACCCGTATGGATTCGCCCGATTCCCTTCATGCCCACTTTGACGTATTGGGGACAGTCCTTGAGCCGCGCCTTCACCCGATATACGCTTCCGATTCTCGGGCGGACATCTGCGTTGGGAGAGATCTCGTCCACTTTCAGCGCATACGCCTTGGCAGGATCGCTGTTGAGGTACATGGCGACGCTCTGATTGGTCTTGACACGCGAGATCCTGTCTTCAGGCACGTAAATTTGCGCTTCCAGTTCTTCGGGAACCGCTATTTCGCAGAACGGTTCGCCGTTATTCAACCTTTTTCCCGCGAGAGCTTGTATATCTTTGGTGATGACGATTCCTGAGACCGGGGCTTTGACATCCAGGAGACCCTTCTTCCAGTTGAGGTACTGAAGTTCGTTCCATGCCCCTTCGCGCTTGAGTTCCGCGACCTTTTTCTCCACGAGTTTTCCCGGATGATCACCGGATTCCATGCTCAACCGCGCCATTTCCTGGCTGAGAATCTGATATTGGCTTGTCCAATTGGTTATCTGGTAGTCGATATCTTTGGGGTCCAGACGGGCCAGGGTCTGGCCCTTTTTCACGCGGTCGCCTTCCCTTACCAGCACTTCATCGATGAGTCCTTCAACGCCGGCAAAGGCGAAATGGTTGAGCTTGCAGGCGATTTCAGCCTCGCCGCCCACCGTGAATGAAACGGGAATCACAAAAAATATGATGGGCAGGGCCACCGCGGCTGCAATCCAGAGTGGCAGGTAGGTTCTCATGCGGCGAACGAATGCGGTCTGGCCTCCTGTGCCGGGTTTCAGACAAGTAATGAGATCGGGCTTCTCTTCGAGGAGTGATTTTTCAGCCATGGCCGCGGCAAAAAAAGGAGTCACGTTGAGAACCGCAAGAATGTCGTCTTCGCGCGGTATCCTGCCTTCTTCGAATTCAAAGGCAAGATGGCCGACTGTTGCGTCGTTGTGGACCAAAGGCATGATCAAAATATGACTGAAGCCCGACTGCCCCATGTACGACTTGAGGGCTTCCTTGAGTTCGACCGTCACCTTTTTGCCGAGAGAATCTTCCCGGATAATCCGGCTGGACAAGAACAGCGCCTTGTCTTTGTCTCTGAGAACGGTCGCGAGATTATTACATTCATTCACGAACTGGGATTTGTCGTTGAGTGCGGGTTGGTTGTTTGTGGCTGCAAGACGTGACGGCCCCCCCAGATGGGTCACCAGCCATGAGCGCTCAAACTCGATCAACGTTCTCGTGTCATTGGTCAGCAGGAAGAGCAACTCGTCAAGAGACTGGGTCTCCAGCGATCGCTTGGAAAGCTCTATTGCGCGTTCCGCAGGATTTTGGCCGGCCAGAACGAGTCCTGGACCTCTGGTTTGTTCAGGGGGCTTCACGTTTATCTGGAGAGGTGCTGCGCTTGCCACAAGGCCTCCTTTACATCTAAAGAAGCGATTCCCTGTTCAACGTTTTTACCGCGTGGTGAAAGATTCTCTCCAGTGTGCTTTCAGGAGGAGATGAGACCACGAGTCTGCCGGTAAGACCTAAGGGAATTGTTCGATTGTCCGAGAAATTGACCGAACACACGTACAGATCTTCGAGCGGAGCATCTGAAGCAAAGTGTCCCTCTATCTCGGTGGCGATTTCTCCGCCAAAGCGACTGGAAAAAGGAGAGTCTGCCAGGTTTCGCTCGTTATAGGACCTTACGCTGTCGATCTTCTTGAGAAACGTGGTCCCGCCGTTGAGCGGAAACCATATCTCCACAGGCTCTCCGGGTCGAATCTTGCACATGTCGGTTCCCGGTACCAGCGCATGCACCACGCAGTCTCGCGGAGACTTCAGTTCGCCCAGGATCACTCCCCGGCCTGGCACGAAGCCCTTTTGCACCCGGGGATCAAGACTGGTGATCACCCCTGCGAAGGGCGCCTTGATGCCGTGCAGCGCCAGGTCCAGATCCTGTTGGATCTTTTTCACCCCTGCTTCCGCGCGCGCGAGTTCCATCTTATGCCCTCGCGCCCTATCCTTTTCCCTGTCATCCACTAAAGTCAGCCACAAGGAGTTGCGGATTACTTCCCGTTCGATCTCTTTCCGCACCAGCTCCAGCTGCAAGCTGTACGGCTCCAATTTCAGGAGCAGAGCCCCTTTCCTTACCGGCATCCCCTGCTGAATAAATACGTCGGTAATGGTGGCATGGAAGGGAACCGCAAGCTTCTGCCTTTTCGACGATTCCATGTAACAGGGGAAAATGGATTTGCTCGACCACGGCCACGCCAACAACGTGACCACGGTGGCTACCAGCCCGACAAAGATGAGCCCCTCTTTCAGCCTCAGGTTGAATTCCTTCCGCTTGCGCCACAAATTCAACGTGCCCATGGTCACGGGCCGCAATACGAACAATCCAAGCGCCACCACCGCGAGCACGATTCCCAGGAGCTTGTCAAAACGTGAATAAATGCCCACCACAATGCCGAAGTACAGAAAAAAACGATAAATAAACGCGCTTATCCCGTACACGGTAAGGAGAACATACTCTTCGCCTGACCGAGCAGGATTGCCGATGTGCGAAAGGCCGAGCACCCGGTTGATAAACAGATACCTGACAAACACGGAGGACCTGCTTGCCAGATTGGGCTTGCGAAGGTAGTCCATGAGGATGAAATAGCCGTCGAATTTCATCAGAGGATTACCATTGAACAGCACCGTGGAGACTGTGGAAACGACCAATAAATAGAACGCCAAGGAGTTGATCATTCCCGGCTGAGTAAAATACCAGATGTACGTCGCGATGATTGCGAGCGTGAGTTCCGTCAGAATACCGGCCGCGCCGATCACCATGCGCTGTCTGCGATCGGCCAATTTCCAGGCGTCCGTGGTGTCGCAGTACATGCACGGAAAAAACAACAGGAACGCGATACCCATTCTCGGCACGTGCAGACCGAAATTCTTGGCCGCGTACGCATGGCCGAACTCGTGGATCACCTTGATCAGGGTGGTGACTGTCGTGAGGAAGAGCATGTTTTCCCAGTTGAAGAAGAACAGATATTCTTCGTGCATTCTGGGCAAACCCGCGATGATGAGATACAGTGCGCCTATACCCAGCAGGAACATGAGCTTGGCGGTGTGTCGATTTACGAGAAGCCGGAAGATCCAAACTGTTTTATCCAGGAAATGATCGGGATTCAGCAGCGGCAGGTACAGATCGTACACGCTGGAAAGCTTTCGCAGGTTTCGGACTTTGCTCATCCCTTTCTTCAACGGAGTGAGCACTTCAGCGGAACTGAACGGAGTACCGAGCATGAGGCCGCATTGGGACACTCTGTTGACTATTTGGAGCGCTTCGTCGGGTGGATAGTGACGGCCCTGCAGTCGTAAGCGCGCGAGAGCTTGGTCTACGCTGACGGTACCGTCAAAGACCTTGAGGAGCGCCAGTTCGTATTGAGACAGACGATAGTATTTCTCTGCCACCGGGTCCTTGAGGACCACGGATTTTCTCCCGTTACTCTCCTGGTAATCCGAGGCGATCAGGTCTGTGCGGAATTTAGGACGATAGGTCACCAATTTCTTCACCTTCCTCGCTGCAAGTACCTCCTCATACCATTGTGCGCAAAATCGAGTAACACAGCCGCCATGCCTCCGCTACGGACGGCCAGCCTCACTGCGCTTTGGAGGCATGGCGGCTGCTCGCCGGTACCTACCTGAAGAAGAGCGCGACGGTATCACACGTTGCCGCGGCCAAGAGATCTCGATGAGGCCATAGGCGCGGAGAGAATCGGTCCCAACCTGTTGAATCGTTCAACGCGTTGCCTCGAGAGCGCCGCTCATGCCAAGCTCCAGTTCATTCTTCGCATTGGAAATCAGCACATACACCTTTTTTGTCTTGGATTTCGGATCAATGGTCCTGGTGGCTTTGCTGACTACCCCCTTATATCGCTTGCCGGAAGGAGCGGAAAAGAGCGCGGCTCTGCCTTTCGCGAACAACCTCAGGGTTGCTTCAGGCACGTTGGCCACTGCGTACAGCTTCTCGCTGTCTACCAGGTCGAACAGCGGCTGCAACCGTTCCACCGGTTCGTGTTCGTGCCGATGCCGCACATTGATGTACCCGGTGAAGGGGGCTCTCACCTCGCAGGATTTCAGGTCCAACTGGGTCAGTTTGAGAATTTGCCTGGCCTCATCGATCTCGGATTCGGTGATTTCAACCTGAGCTTTGACTTTGAGGACTTCCTGCGTGGTGGTAGCGCCCTTGGCCAGGAGCTGTTCCTTTACTTGAACTTCTCGTCTGGCGCGTTTGAGCGCGAGGTTAAGGGACCTGACCCGGTCGCGGGATTTTTCCATGTTCGCGGTGTACCTCTTCTTCGAGATTTCCGCGACCACCTGTCCCTTTTGGACCAGGTCCCCTTCTTCGAATTTGAACGCCTCTATGATTCCCGAAACCTCCGTCCCGATAGTCGCAGAACGGAACGGCTGAATAATGGCCGCGTCCACCACCGTGGGAATCCCAAAGGACGACTTCAAACCAAGTTGGGGCGGGCTCCCGGGAAGAAGCTTGGAAAGTGCAGGAATTCGGCCGGTTTCCATGGCCAGGCCACAGTCGAAGCCTTGAGCTACGGCCAGCAAGCTTGCCACCAGAAGAATCAGAGATACGGGACGTTTCATGAGTTTAACCGGTTCCGACAATTCTTTCAGAGATTACTTTATAGACTTGCTCTATATATCATAAATATTGCTCTAAATCAAACGCGCGCCCACTTGGACCGCAAGAGCAGGGACGATTCGCCCGTAGGCAGAGGCGTGCCAGGTGCAGATCGACGGCAACCCCTGGCTTGCAAGCGTTGACCGCGACTTATCAGGAAAGGAGCCACCAAAATCTGCGGTGCGAGGATTCAGGTACCTTGATCGAGGGAAATCTCCTTGGGAGCAACGCGGGGCTGTTTTTTGTTTGGTTCCTTTGATCTTCCCGTGAGAAGGTAGGAGTAGTCTCTCTGTACCTCTTTGTGGCGCTGAACGATGCGCCTTCGGTGCACAGATGAATCCTCAGACCCGCAATCAAGACCTGCCGGATATGGTGCGAGACACGATTGCGCGGCATCAGATGATCCCGCGCGATTCCGTGGTGGTGGTGGGCGTGTCAGGAGGACCTGATTCCGTGGCGCTCTTGCACGTACTGCACATGCTTTCGCAGGATTGGAACTTTCGGATCGTTGCGGGGCATCTGGACCACGGCCTGAGACCGGATGCCGAAGATGACGCGAAATTTGTGCAGGACATGGCGGAAGGACTCGGAATTCTCTCGGTAGTGGAACAGGTGGACGTACGTGAAAAGGCAGCTCGTTGCGGTGTCAGTGTTGAGGAGGCGGGTCGTCGGGAGCGGTACGCGTTCTTTGAGCGTGTGCGATCCGAGTGCAAGGCAGCGGCTATCGCCACTGCTCATCATCGAGACGACGCATTGGAGACCTTTTTCCTGAGGGTTTTGCGAGGCTCGTCGCACGCGGGTCTCCATGGGATTCCTGTGAAAAGGGGACACATTATCCGGCCGCTTATCACCGCGACAAGGACCGAGATCCTCAGTTTCTTGCACGAGCGACACCTCCCCTTCCGGATTGACCAGACCAACCTCGCGGTTGACACGGATCGTAATTTTATCAGGAATCGTCTTTTCCCTTTGATAGGAGAACGCTTCCCCGGGTTTCGTGCTCCGGTGGAGCGGTCCATGGGGTTGATCGCACAGGAAGACGCGTTCCTGGCCCATGAGGCAATGAATTTGTACGCTGGCTCGGTCGTTGCCTGTGGTGATGAACTGAATATCAGTCTGAAGCGGATGCTGCGCGGGCCGACGGTTCTGCAAGCCCGGGTGGTGGTGCTCGCGCTGTACCAGATGTCCGGTCCTGAGGTGAGATGGTCTCGTCCGCATGTACAGGCGATTCTGAGGCTCGCGAACTCGGACAAGCCTTCGGGAGTCTTGAACCTTCCCGGACGGCTCTTGCTCAGTCGAGAGTACGACCGTCTCATTTTGTCAGCAGGACCGAAGGAACCGGGTCCTGTTCCGTTCAACATTCTTGTGCGAGGGCCTGGCAAAGTGGACATTCCTGCTGCGGGAATGACGCTCACGTTTCGCATCCTTTCCGAGATGTCGGATATCGACCTCCATGCCAAGGATGCTGACAAGGTCTTTTTCGATGCAGACATGGTTCCATTCCCGCTGACTTTACGGACCTTTACGCCGGGGGACCGGTTCAGGCCATGGGGAATGGAGGGAACGCGCAAGTTGAAGAAGGTGCTCATTGACGCAAAAATTCCTCTGAGGCTCAGGCGCGTACTGCCCCTCGTGGTGAAAGACCGCGAAATTCTCTGGATTCCTCGCGTCCGGCGCTCTGCTGCGGCAGCAGTGGGTCCCGAAACGACGCGAATGTTGGAAATAGCGCTTGTGGAGTAGGCTTGAATTCCCGGTTTGCTCAGAACCGTATTTCTCTGTACGGACTGCACATGCCCCGTGCCAGAGCCGATCTTACTCAAGAGACAAAAAAAGACTTGACAGACATAGACGACCGGTCTAATACTACTCGCAACCAAGATGGATGGGATTCATGGCAAAAGAAACCACCAAATCGCGCATTCTTTCAGAGGGTGCCCGGATCATCTACGAAAATGGTTACAACCGGACCGGCATACAGGAAATCCTTGCCGCTGCCGGCGTACCCAAGGGATCGTTCTATTTCTATTTCAAGAGCAAGGAGGATTTCGGATTACAACTGGTTGACTTCTACATGGAGTTCGCCGTGTCAGCTCTCACCGCGCATATGAGTGCGTCGGACGCGGATCCGATTGGCCGCTTGAGGGGCTTCTTCCATCAAATGAAAGAGGCTTCCGAACAAAAGGGCTTTAAGGGTGGATGCCCTATCGGGAACCTCACGCAAGAGATGGCCGATCTGAAGGACAATTTTCGTGTGAAGCTCAATGAGGCATTCAGGCGCATGAGCACGTTGATTGCAGACTGCCTTGACCAGGCTCGCGGTTTGCATCAGATAAACGGGGGCCTTGATCCTCGCGAAACCGCGGATTTTATTCTCAACAGTTGGGAGGGGGCTTTGTTACGCATGAAGGCGCAGGGCAGCGTCGAGCCCTTGGTTGTCTTCGACACTATGGTGTTCGATGGCCTGCTGAAGCCCTAATTTTTTTCCGCCGGTTATAATAGACCGGTCTAATTTTCCACCAAGGATGGGACATTTCGTTCCCGCCACAAAGATCAAAGGAGGTATCATCATGGCACTTATCCCGCTCACATCCCCGGCAGAAGCCCAAGGTAAACTCGCGGAACTGTACGCTTCCGCGGAACAATTTTTCGGAAGCGTGCCTAACAACGTGCGATTGCTGGGCGTCAGTCCCGCGATCCTCGAGAATCAGTTGTACTTCGCGCAGTATTTCATGAAGCACCCCACTCTTAGCGCTCCTCTGATGGCCATGGTGCGCCTGCTGGTTGCCAAGGCGTGCAAGTCGGAATACTGCGATTCTTTCAATGTGGGCATGCTCAAGCACAGGGTTGGTCTCAGTGACGAGCAGATCAACGCGGCTCGGTCGAACCCGGAAAAGGCTCCTTTGAATGACAAAGATAAGGCAATGCTGTTGTTTGTCTTGAAAGCCACCGCGGAGCCTCAGTCCGTTTCCGAGGCTGATCTGGCGAAGCTTCGGGGAATGGGATGGGCGGACATGGACATCTTTGATGCAGTCGCGCATGGAGCCCGAGCTGTCGCGACGAACATTATTTTTGACACGTTCAAGATCGATCAGGAAGGGGCCTGACGATTCCCCGAAGGCTTTGGCTTATAGAGTCATTGCCGAAATTTCTGACCGAATGACTCGCACTTTTGAAAGAAGGTGGGGGGTCCCTTGAACGAAGATTCGACGGCTCTGCGTCGCGCGAAATGAAGGGGACCTCCCGACGCCAAAGAAGAATCACGCAGAAAAGACTTTTGGCAACCAGGAGAGGCGAGAGTGTATTCCTATACCAGTGTGCGCCCGTTCAGGTCGCACTTGTCGGGCAACCGACACCCGTCCAATGGGCAGCGAGGCTGGCCGTTCGTAGCGGAACACGCATGACTGCAGTGGTACCTGATTTTGCGTATGATGGTATGGGATCGAGAGAATCTCGTGCCCCCCGGTCAAGGGTGGGTATGCCCATAAATCTGCGAGCGGAAGCGCTTCACCGCTTCCGCGGGTTTGTCAAACTCCCCTACCAGAAAGATCCGGTATTCTTCAGGCCTTACATTCCCCACGGCAAACGGAAGCGGGCCCCATCGGTCAGAATAGAACCCCGCACCCAAGGGCTTTTGTACGGTTGAGATCCATTTCATAGGCATGCATCGCAAGGTGGCAGCCAGGTGGAATACGTCCGGAGAGAGGCCTGCCTTGTTGGCATTGTTGACCGGTACGATCATCACGTCGCCCTGTGCGACCAGAGGCCTGGCAAAATCAACCGCCTTGGCTCCGCAGGCTTCCATGTAATACTGAAAACCCCAATGCCCCTGAAACCATGACGTGTGCGGATATCCTTTCAAATCCCGGCAAATCGTGGAGGCCGCGGCACGTTGGCAGCACGCGAGGGAAAAGTCTGCCCACGTTACCAGCAACGCAAGGCACGCAGCAGGAATCAAAGGCATCACCGCGAGCCGTTCGGGATAGCTCGACGATCCCCGGCTCATGTGATCCAATCGCCGCATCAACAATATTCCTGCCGCAGGAACCATGGGGAGGACGGTCCTGGCGTTCGTGGACCAGTTGAGAAACGTGGTGAACGAGAAAGTCCCAAAGATCCACAGAAAGAGTAAAAGAGCCTGCGCATCTCGGTGTTCCTTCATGTCAACCGCAGCCAACACGAGCACGTGGATGCCGGCCGCGACACACACCGCCAATTCCATGGTTGGCAGCCATTGGATGCCATTCGTGTCCCGCAGGCAGAGCACTCCCACGGTACCAATACCCAATACCCCCACTACGCAGAGCAAGAGAACCAGAATGCCTAGTCCCCACCATTTCCACGGCCAGAGTACCGGGCGCGTAAAAGGCCACCACCGCGAGGCAGCCGCCGGTGAAAGACAAGCCGGTGATCAGCTTGGTCGGAAGACTCCATCCCATGGCCTGACCTATGGCCGCGGAATACCAGGCCGCGTCGATAAGCAACCCCGTGCCGTACAGATGAAAGGTACACATCTCGTATGCAATGGAAACCAGCACAGGAACGAGAAACAGCCAGAAACCTGCGCTCCCATGAGCGGTTCTTGGCCCAGGAATACGCGAGAAGCAAGGGTACCAGACTTATCCCGAAATATTTGGTCAAAGCAGCCAGGGATATACACACTACCGCAAGAACGAGAAGCCGCGAATCGTCACGTTCCAGTCCGTGGACCCATAAAGCTGCAGCCCAGACGTAGAACGCGAGCATGAGTGTGTCACACATGACATTCGTACCGGACACGAGAAACGCAGGGGTAAGCACTGCCGCCAGTGCGGCCAGATGTGGTCGCGTGCAGAACGATCGTGCGAGAAAATACGTTCCCAGACTCACTGCCAGTGCGGGAATAAGAAATACTATGTGAAGCGCCTTTGCGCTGCATCCCAGGAGCACGGCTGCCAGTGCGATGTAGTATGAAACCAGCGGAGGATTTTTGTTCATGTGAGACATGGGTGCTTCTACGCCGTACCAGTTTGCCGAGAAACCATAGAAGTCCAGCGGATGCCGGTGGATTTGTTCGGCAGGCCACAAGTAGGTCGGGTCATCCATGTGAAAAGGCTTGGATACAAACGGTGCGAGGCAGACCAGTGGCACAATTACGCAGGCGAGTGTCACCATCCACCTTCTCATGAGGTTTTGCGCGGGAAGAGGCATTGAATCACCATCCAGTGGCCGGGCAGTGCAAAAATAATCGCGTCATGGCAAGCTGCATGGCGTAAAGCAAGAAGCCTGCAGCGGATGGGGACTTCTGAACCAGGCGACTATGGGAATTGCCAAGAGTCCTTGCCGAAGGTGGGTGCTTTTGAAAGGCCTTGCATCTTCCCTACCGAGGGAGTCTCCCGCGACCGCAGAGCCTCATTTCCCCGAAAGTGCGCATGGTATCAGTTCGCGGGCAGAGCGAAGAGAAAGTTTATCCAGTGGCCGGGCTTGGTCTCGCACCAGATGCGACCACCGTGAGCTTCGATGATCCTGCGAATATTAAACAGGCCCAGGCCCGTTCCCCTTTTTGTTTTGGTGTATTCGTCGTGCACGCGGTAGAATTTGTCGAAGATATTTTCCACTTCTTCAGCAGGCACGCCCGGTCCAGCATTCCAGACATTGAACACGAAATGATCACCCCACGACACTACTCCGAAAGCTATTTGGCCGTCAGGATAGCGATACTTGAGCGCATTACCGAAAAGGTTACGGTACACAATTTCCAGAAGAGCCGGGTCACCGGGTAATTGAATGGCTCCCACACCTCCCATGCTCGTATCATAACTTTCGAAATGAATCCGGGTATCGTTCTTTCAGGCCTATCATCGCGGGAAGAATCACTTCTTCGTAG
Source organism: uncultured delta proteobacterium (assembly GCA_963760985.1). Classification (GTDB taxonomy): domain Bacteria; phylum Desulfobacterota; class Desulfomonilia; order Desulfomonilales; family Desulfomonilaceae; genus JACRDG01. Next base: position 1,159,795 of record CAVXFM010000015.1, read on the forward strand.
AAGTTTTTGATCAACTTCTTCCGCACCTGAAATTCCCCGTGCTCCAATTCGGCCATCACGAGAAAATCTTTGCTCATGGCTTCGAGGAATTGAGAATGATGATAGACGATTTTCAATTCCTTGCGGCGTTCCGGATCCGTATCCGAATTCAGGAGTCGTCGCAAAAAGCCGCTCATGACAATAAGCGAATTCTTGGTCTCGTGGCTGATGAAATGAATGGTTTCGCGATAATTTCGGTTCAACCTTTCCAATTCTCTTATGATTGCCTTTTCCTTGCCGACGTCTTTGCTCACTCCCACGGTGCCGAGCGGCTTGCCTTGCTCGTCCCTCAGGACAGACAGCGTCAAAGAAATTTCCACCACCTCACCGGATTTGGCTTTCAGAAGCGTTTCGTAGTTGGTTACCCCGCCTGAGTCTTTGACTTCCTGGAGGATCTTTTCCCGTTCCTCCGGTTGCATCCACAGTTCCGCCGCATCTCTGCCTTGCATCTCTTCAGACGTCCACCCGAGCATCTTTTCCGCTGCCGGGTTGAACTCGACGATCCGAGATTCCAGGTCCGTGGTGATGATCATGTCGTCGGAGCAACGGAGTATTCCCTCAAGGTATCCGGTTTCTTTGGCAAGCGCTTCGGTTCGCGTCCAGATCTCTTTCGCGAGGTTTGCCGCGAGTTTTCTATATCGTTCCTCCGATCGGCTCAGCTTATCCTCCAGGTCGGAAATCTCGACCTGACGTGCGATCAGTTGGGCTATTTCCTCAATGACATATTCTTCTTCAGGCAAAGAAGCGTGTCCTTCGGGCGCGCACGCATGTAAGTACCCTCGCAGCTTGCCCTGCACTTCTATCGCGCGGCTTGCAACCGGGCCGCGGCCGGATGGGGAAGGCGTGCCATAGACTTTACCGTCCACTTCTACCCACGGAGCAATGTCTCGAGAGCAACGCAAGACTGCCCTGATATCTTCAAACACACTTTCCATTTTTTCTTCGAACGGAGCGCGGCCCATCATGTCGCGGCTGATTTTCAACAGACTGGAAAGCTTTTTCCAGAGACCAGGAAGCACTATTTCTTGCCGACTTCGTTGATGTCCGGGCTGCTCGTCGGTAAGAAACGTGACGGTTTCCAAGATCAGCCCTCCTTCGGCAGAGTCGGGCAGGAAGCGTACCCCTACCATGCATGGTTTCCCGTGCCTGACATGGCGCGCCTCAACCGCGTGAGTCATTTTTCCTGCCATGAGTTCTTGGTACGGACAGAACGGACAAGGCTCCGGAAGCCCGGCCAGCGTTACGTGACACGCCCTCCCCGATGCTGGTCCTGTCACGGCAAGGAGAGGAGAATTCAACGCGACAATCGAAGCGTCACGCGCGATTAGTGCAGCCCCATTGGGGAGACTCTCCAGAAATGTTGCCATGGGAATCTGTGTCATTGTCCCGAGATACGCCTTTTCCAGGCACGCGCCCTTACATCGTACAGGAATGCTCTGAGGGAATAGCTGTCCTGGTTCAGGAACCAGCTAAGGATTACCCGAGGCCTCGAAGGATCAGCACCCGTATCATGCCATCGTGAGTTGCTTTCGGGCACATCCGGTGGAACGCGAGACCGCGCCATAGTCCCTTCGCACAAAATCTTCCGGGTATTCCGAGCCTCTCCTTAAAGAGTCCCAAAAGCCTGACCAGGAGGCAAAAACGCCTCGTTATCTTCTAGTCTCGTCCTGATTATCCCAGATTCCCCAGTAAGTCAACGAGTAAGGCTGCCTTACACCTGTGATGGATCATTCCGTGTGCCCCCTCCCCCAGCCGAGAGATCGGGCGAGCGAAAGCGCTGTGGGTACTGACACACATGGGGAATGCGGATCAATTCCACGAGGACGTCAGGATCAATAGATCAAACGATTGTATCATAACGAGATCCTTTTCGAGAGACCAAGTGATACGATTGTGCGGCGGGCCGTGTGGTACTGCCGGGCAGCTACCACGTCTTTGAGGCCAATTCAGGCGTGCCGTTCGCGGGGGAGGCAGCACCGTGGCTGTCTTACTTGATTTTGCCCCCCGTCTCCTTTATCACGTTGTGATATATTTGGTGTGGTGAAATCCCTGAGAAACGAGGACAGCAAGAAGATCGTGATAACCGTTGAACGGGATGAGAAAACGTCCGGCAGTAGCCATGGCCGCTCTTCGGAAAGGAAGACGGTCTTCCCTTTCGACTCAGTGGAGTGCCGACGCACTTCAAACTCAGCCGAGCAATTGCAGACCGGGTCCGGGCAAATCGCCAAACCCAGCGGGCCTGCATGGGCGAACCGAATAGTTCCTGTGGTCTTTCTCATAATAGGCGTGTTTCTCATGTTTCACCCGATGATTCTCTCCAACCTCGCTCGGGTGCAGACTGACGCGGGCGATCCTCGGTTCGCCAACTACATGCTTGAACACAGTTATCAGTGGATCTCGGGAAACCCACAGCACAGGAGGTTCTGGGACCCGCCGATCTTCTTCCCTACCGTGAATACCGGCGCGTATTCAGAGAGTTTGCTCGGTGCTGCGCCTTTATACTGGATTTTTAGGGTTGTCGGGATCTTACCCGATACCTCTTTTCAGCTTTGGATGATTGCCGCGGCCGCGCTGAATTTCGTGGCGATGTTTTCCCTGTTAAGACGATGTATGGGATTGTCGGCCTTGGCCGCGACCGGCGGGGCGTACATGTTCGCGTTTGCCGGCATGAGAGTCAGTCTGCTCAATGGCCCCCACCTCTTGCCTCAGTTTTTTTCCGTATTCGCAGTCGTGTGCCTGTTCAGGATCTTCGGCCGCGCTGTTGGAGACAATCTCTTGCCTTCCAGAAAACCCTCTCTGTGGATACCGCTCTTTTTCTTGAGCGTGGTCCTGCAATTGTACGCGGGGGTGTATTTGGGATTTTTTCTCGGGTTCGGGTTGTTGCTCAGCTTGGTCATTGCTTTGCTGCTGCAAGATGCGAGGCACGATCTGATAAAAGTGATCAGAGAAAACCTGGCCGTCTTCGCACTTTCATGCCTCGGGTGCGCGGCTGCGCTTTCCTGGATGGCCTATCATTATTTCATCACACAGTTGGTGTTCGGGTCTCCCACGTGGTCGGAAGTGGGAGGCATGCTCCCGCATCTCACGTCTTGGATCAACATGGGGCACGCGAAACTGGCTGTATGGTTGGACGACCACATACCTTGATTTCTCGCACCTGCCGGATGTGCCCGAGCACCGGCTCGGATCAGGACTCATCACTCTTGGCATCGCTTTGATTGGCTTCTGGCGTATGCGCCGTCAAATCTGGGGCAAGATGGCATTGGGGGTGTTTGTGGCGGTGCTGGCCCTTTCACTTGCGTATCCGTGGGGTTGGACTCCGTGGGAGATGGTGGCGCGAATCATTCCCGGAGCAAATGCAATTCGGTGCGTGACGCGGATCGCTTTGTTGCTTCTGTTCCCTTTCAGCCTTGCGATTGCGTATGCGCTGAACAGCTTCACCTCGAGAAACATAGTTCTGGTCCTTTGTCTTGTTATGGCCTTGGAGCAAGTGCAAACCACACCCGCGTATGACAAGCAGGCAATCAGGTCCCGGGTCCACACCGTTGCAGCGGCCGTTCCGTCCGGGTACAAGGCCTTTTACTTCGTGACGAGTCCGCCGAAATCAGGAAAAGAAGAACCCTGGTTCGAGTTGCAGCTTGACGGTATGTGGGCGCAGACGCTCGCGCCTGTGCCTACGGTGAACGGATTTAGCGGACACGTTCCCCCCGGTTGGGGCCCTTTGGGAAATCCGGTGATCCACTCGCGATGGGATCTGCTCCTCGCACACGTGAACGCGTGTAAATGGGCTGACTTGAACGGGTTGTCCCCGAGTGACATATGCGTGGTGGCCACGCTTCGGAAGGCCCTGGAAGGCTCTGAACCTGATTTGACTCTTCTGACGCTGGACATAGGCGAGAGTCAGGCAAGGTCTTTCCTTGGCAATGGATGGGGTGAAGACGAGTGGGACGAACGTCTTTCTTGGGTGTGGGCTGTCGGAAAACACGCGGATCTTTATGTTCCCTTGAAACCGAATGAAGAGTATACCCTGGTCGTAGAGGCAGTCCCCATGGACGTGGCAGGCAAACGCCAGTCCATGAGAGTGATGGTGAACGGCGCGCAGCTGGCTCAACTTACGCTGCGCGAGGGAATGCAATCTTATCGCATCGCGGTACCGTCATCGCTGGTAAGAGACTACAACAAGGTCGAGTTTTACTTCGGCTTCGCGGTTTCTCCTGCTAGTCTGGGTCGAGCACCGGATACGCGACCACTGGCCGTCGCGTTTGACAAGATCCAGTTTGTCGGTACGACAGCCACACGTTCCCGCGACAGGAAAAGATCCGGTTCGGACCAATAACCGTGAAGGGTCCTACGCACCGAGTGCAAGACGAATCGGAAGAGCGCGGATTGTGCCTTGAGCATGGCCTTGGAATATTTCCGACAATATGCTTTGATACCCGTACCGGAATTGTCGACCTGAGGGATTGCCCTACGTCGACTGAAATGCGAGAGCGTCTATGCCTTTTTCGATCGACTTGTTTTGTGCGGTGTCGTTTCTTTGCTTTGGTGCGGTGGTGGGAAGCTTCCTCAATGTGGTGATCATCCGCGTTCCACTGGGAGAGTCTCTTGTGCACCCTCCGTCCAGATGTCCCCATTGCGGCCATCCTGTGAGATTCTACGACAATGTTCCCATTCTGAGTTACTTCCTGTTGCGCGGAAAATGCAGGGATTGCCGAGAGTCCATCTCGTTCCGCTATCCATTGATCGAGGCAATCACCGCGTGCCTCAGTGTGGGGCTGTATCTCAGATTCGGTCTCACTCCCGCGACGGGAGTGTTCTTCGTATTTTGTGCAGCCTTGAATGCGGTGTTTTGGATCGACCTGGATCACATGATCATCCCGGACGTAATTTCCCTGAACGGTCTGGCTGTGGGAGTCATCGCGTCTACCGTGGGGTTCATTCCTGGAATGACTTGGATCAGTTCGCTCGCGGGTGCGGTGTTGGGCGCAGCCATTCTGTACGTGCCTGCGGTCATCTACGAAAGAGTTCGTGGCACCGAAGGGCTAGGCAGGGGTGATATCAAGCTACTGGCAACTATAGGAGCCTTTACCGGTCCGGTGGGAGTCATCTTCGTATTGTTTGCTGCTTCGGTAACCGGATGTCTGGTCGCGGTGATTGGCATGGCATTCAAAGGCATGCAGTCCAGCGCTCCTATCCCTTTCGGGCCTTTTCTCACGGTTTCCGCTATCATTTTTGTCTTTGCAGGACATGCGGTGGTGGAAGCGTTTGTAGGGTTTTCTCAGTGGTTCTGGATGTCCTTCAACGTGGTGGGTTTGGCCTTAGGCCCCGGGTTGTGGGCCTAAGGGACGATCTCGCTCACGATTTTCTATTCAATTCCTCACACAATTCTCACATACCAGCCTCATGGTGAGCACTCGTCCCATTTTCTCATGAGAAAAGAGAGAAAGACAGGAGGTGACAATTGTTCAAACGTGTTCTCCTTTTGGCGGTTATGGCAACCTTACTCGCAGCGGGTACGATTTTTGCCGTCGAACTGGATCCCAACCTATCGGCTTATCAGGTCGTCAGTGGGGTATCCGGCAATTTGAAGGCTGTGGGTTCGGATACCTTGAATAATCTCATGGCTCTTTGGTCTGAAGGTTTTAAGGCCAAGTATCCCAACGTAAAGATATCCGTCGAGGGCAAGGGCTCGTCCACGGCTCCTCCTGCGCTCATCGAAGGGACCGCTCAGTTCGGCCCCATGTCTCGTGAAATGAAGCCCAAGGAAATCGACGCGTTTGAAAAGAAATTCGGGTACAAACCCTCTGTCGTACGCGTGGCGGTGGACGCTTTGGCCGTCTTTGTCCACAAAGACAACCCCATTCGCTGCCTTACATTAAAGCAGTTGGACGCCATATTTTCCAGGTACTCGGAAAGGCGGGGAACCCAAGCAGATCAAGACCTGGGGTGACGTCGGATTAACGGGAGAATGGAAGGACAAGCCCATCTCTTTGTACGGCCGCAACGCGGCTTCCGGGACGTACGCGTATTTCAAAGAGATAGCCCTTTTTCACGGCGATTTCAGCAATAGTGTCAAAGAACAGCCGGGCTCGTCCGCAGTGGTGCAGGGAGTGGCCTCGGACAGGTACGCGATTGGCTATTCAGGCGTAGGGTACAAAACCGCGGATGTGAGAACGGTTCCCCTTGCCGTAAACAAGGGGACGTGTTTTGACGCAACCGCGGACGCAGCCTATTCCGGTGACTATCCTCTGGCCAGATTCCTTTATATCTACTTTAACAAAAAACCTTCGGAGCCCCTTGATCCGCTCATGACACAATTCATCACATACGTCCTTTCAAAAGAGGGGCAGGTCGCGGTCATCAAGGACGGATTTTACCCGGTTTCCAAAGCTCTGGCTGATGAAGACCTTGCGAAGCTTGGTATCAAATGATGAGAACAGCGCTGATGCTGGTTCGCTTTCGGATGCATCATCCCGTGTAGACTGCAGACCGGGGATCGCCCTCGGTACGGACGACGCGAGGTCGTCTCACCATTTCGCTCAGGAGATCCCCAGCCCTATGGTCCTACTCGTGTGAAACCGAATCAATATCAGATCCCGAGGACAGACGCGCAATGACGAAATCCGTGGGACGACGCAAAAAAACGCGGCTCTGGGTATTTATAGCTGACAAGCTGGCTGATTACACGATCACGGTGGGTGGCATACTCATTATTGCCGCGGTCATGGCCATCATGGTCTTCCTGGTGTGGGAAGTGGTGCCCCTGTTTCAGGGCGGCTCAACGGTTTCCCGCGCGGAATATCCGGTTTCAACCGGCAAGGCTCCCATTTTGAGCTTGTGCACTGACGAATACAAGTCGATTGCAGTGCTGGTTCATACGGATGGAACAGTATCCATGTGGCACGCGAAGAGCGGCACAGCGCTTGACAGTCCTTCTTTCGCATTGGGTGGCAAGACCGTGACCGCGGCGAGCAAGAGCCTCGACAACGTGCATCTGGCTTTTGGATTCAGCGACGGCACGGTGAGATTTGGCACCTTGGAGTTCAAGACCGATGTGTTTCCGAAAAGCGCTCTTCCCGAGAACCTGCGTGAGATCTCCGCAATTGACTACACCGACGGATCGGCCATCTTTTCGAAGGTCCCGGGAAAACAAATTCGCAAAGTATCTGTCCATTTGAAGCTTGAAGACGAAATCGTAGTGTCAGCCACCCGGAGCCCCATCATCGCGCTCGATTATCGCTATAGCCATTTTGCCGAGCGGCCGAGAAAGATCCTCGTGGCAGTGGATGCGAATCGTGCGGCCTATCTCGCCATTACGGAATCCAAGAAGAATCTGCTCACGCGCAAACTTACGTCCCGAACCCTGAAATCAGTCCTTCCTCCCTTGCCTAAGGACGCGATCCCTTCATACGCGCTGGTCAACGACATGGCAGATGAGGTGTATTTTGCCGAAAAGAGCGGAAGAACCTTTCGATACAATACCCGAGACCTCAGTAATCCGGTGCTCGCGGAAACCACGAGACTGACACCGGCTGGTGTGGATTTGACGGTATTCGGGTACCTGTTGGGGGACCAGTCGTTGGTCGTAGGTGGAGCGGACGGCTCGTTGAGCATTTTTTTTCGACTGCCGCGTAAAGGAGCCAGCACGCCGGACGGACTTACTTTGGTCAAGACACGCACTTTCGAGCCTCATGAAAGCGCGGTGTGTGCGTTCAGCCCGAGTCTCCGGGGAAAGTCGTTTGCCACGTGTGATGTGAAGGGAAACATCTTGATCCGGCAGGGCACCAACCAGGAGACTCTTCTCCGCCTCCCCGGCACGCACGAAGCACACCCCCTGGCCGCGTTAGCCCTTACGCCGAGACTTGACGGACTCCTCGCTGTAGGCAAGGACAGCCGCACGGACTTTTGGGGACTTTCTATCCCTCACCCGGAGACCTCTTTTCGCACCTTGTTCGGCAAGATCTGGTACGAGGGATATCCGGAACCGTCGTACACGTGGCAATCCACGGGCGCTACAGAGGCGTTTGAGCCGAAATTGTCATTGGTTCCTTTGATCTTTGGGACGCTCAAGGCGACATTCTACTCTCTGTTGTTCGCAGTGCCGCTTGCTCTGATGGCCGCGATTTATACGTCGGAATTCCTTCCGAATCGGGTGCGTGGAAAGGTCAAACCAGTGATGGAGGTCATGGCATCCATACCTTCGGTCGTGCTGGGATTTGTCGCGGCTCTTGTGCTTTCTCCGGTGGTGGAAACGTGGATCGAGGCGGTTCTTCTGGCGTTTGTGGCAGGCCCGGCGTGCCTGATACTTGCCGCGTACGGCTGGCAAATGTTGCCGCCTTCCCTGAGCGTGCGGCTCGAAGGGATGCCCAAGCTCTTGGTCATGTGTGTGGTGGTGGGCTTGTCATTGTACCTCGCGTATCTGTTGGGCCCCCTGTTTGAGAAGCTCTTCTTTTCCGGCAGCTTCACGCACTGGCTCAACGGAGGTGTCGGGTCCGCGACGCCGTTCACGTTTCTTATGCTCTTGCCTCTGGTAGCCGTCCTGGTCAGTGTGACCGCGTCCAGGGTGTACGGCCGTCAATTCCATCTCCGTGTGCGGGCCATGAATATGCCGTATTCCGCGTTGCTGGATTTCGCGCGCGGAATGGGTGTGGCTTGCACGACGCTCGTGTGCGCCTATCTCCTGGCATTGGGTTTCGAATACCTTGGATTCGATCCTCGATCCAGTCTCGTGGGAACCTATGTGCAGCGCAATACCCTTGTCGTGGGGTTTGCCATGGGGTTTGCGGTGATACCCATTATTTATACGCTTGCAGAAGACGCACTCAATGCAGTCCCGCAGCATCTTCGCTCCGCGAGCTTGGCGTGCGGAGCGACTCCCTGGCAAACCGCCATGTGGATCATATTGCCCACCGCGATCAGCGGGGTGTTTTCCGCGATGATGATCGGCATGGGACGAGCGGTAGGCGAAACGATGATTGTGGTCATGGCTGCAGGAAACACGCCGCTGATGGATATCAATATTTTCGACGGATTGCGGGCCTTATCCGCGAATATCGCGGTGGAACTTCCGGAGGCTCCCAAGGACGCCACGCTGTACCGCGTCCTCTTCTTGACTGCTCTCGTACTGTTTGGCATGACTTTCTTGATCAATACCGTTGCGGAAATAGTCCGGCTCCGTTTTCGTAAACGAGCCATGACACTGTGATGCGGCAGCACAGGCGTGACGCCGCGGCACCCGAGGAAAAGGGAATGAATTTGAAGGTGAAACCTTCGGAGGATCAAGGCACTGGGCATTCTTCCGCAAAACCGGACCACATTGCTCCCGCGTTGTCCGCAAGGAACAAATCCGGCTTCGAGCCGCGTGTAGACTCGTCAGGGCTACACGAGGAGGAAGGACCGGAAATAGATCGGTCCATCCACTCACGGAAAAGATCCCTGGTCTGGGATTTCAAGTCCCGCGGAGAACCTTTTCTTTGGGGCTTGGGCGGCGCACTGGTGATCGGTATTTTCATGATCGTCGGGTTCGTCGTGCTCATCGTGTACAACGGCATCTTGACCTTCTATCCCCGACCCATTGAAGTCGTCACGCTCCGGGATGGAAAGCGAGTGGCAGGAGAGGCAACGAGGTCCGAGACGTTCCGGCCGGGTCCTGAACTGTTAGCAGGTTTGAGTGCACCTGTTCGGGAGATTATTGCGAAAAATCAAGGGCTTGCGCGGCGCACGCTCTATCGGGTAGGAAATTTTGATCTGTACAACGAAGATTTCCGATGGGTTCCTGACTATGATGTGGTCAAGACCGTGTACCCGAAGGACATGTTCTATGTGGAAAGGACCGAATGGGGTCCTTTTGTCGGTTCGATTCGGTCTGTCCATCTCAAAGACACGGTGATCGGAAAAGACGCTCTGACGCTCGACAAGCTTTATATGGAGCAGAAAAAGGCGGTGAAGAGGCGCACACGCATTTACCACATCGAACGGAACGAAATCGGGTCCATCAATTATTATCTCGAACGAGATCGACTGAGAATCAAGAAAGCCGGCTTGCTGTACGGCACGGATAGCCCCCAGTATCGAGAAGCCCGGAAGAGCTTCAAGGCCTATTCCGACAAGATCGAACCTCAGTATCAGGAGCTGTCCAAAGAAGCGACCACGCTCAAACGAAAGGACGCTGCCTATACCATAACCCTGGCTGACGTCAACGGACGGGAAAAGACGGTCAAACTGTCTGGAATCGTGCGTCTCTATCCTGCCAATACCTTGACGTTCTGGCCGCGTCTGGGCGTATATTGCTCTCGCTGGGAAGAGTTCCTCACGCAGGAGCCCCGGGAGGCCAACACGGAAGGCGGCGTCATGCCTGCCATATTCGGCACCTTCTGCATGACGGTGCTCATGGCCATCGCGGTGGCGCCTTTTGGTGTGGTGGCAGCCCTTTATCTGCGAGAATACGCGAAACAGGGCAAAATGGTTTCCCTGGTGCGTATCTGTGTCAACAATCTCGCGGGAGTGCCGTCCATTGTGTACGGGGTGTTTGGCCTGGGTTTTTTCGCGTACGTGCTGGGAGGAAACATTGATAGGCTCTTCTTTCCTGAAAGGCTTCCTTCGCCGACCTTCGGGACCGGCGGTCTGTTGTGGGCTTCCCTGACTCTGGCCCTGTTGACGGTGCCTGTGGTGATTGTGGCCACTGAAGAAGCCCTTGCTGCGGTGCCTCAATCCATGAGAGAGGGATCTCTCGCGTGCGGCGCATCCAAGTGGCAAACTATCAGGTACATTGTGCTTCCCCGGGCCATGCCGGGCATCATGACGGGGTTGATCCTGGCGATGGCTCGTGGAGCCGGCGAGGTGGCACCCCTCATGCTCGTGGGAGTGGTAAAGTTGGCCCCGGAATTACCTATTGACCACTTTTTTCCTTACATCCATCTGGAACGCAGTTTTATGCACCTGGGGTTTCACATTTACGACCTCGGGTTCCAGTCTCGTAATGCAGAAGCTGCGAAACCGATGGTCTTCGTGACCACGCTTCTGTTGATGAGCCTCGTGTTTGCGATGAACACCGCGGCGATTGTGCTGAGGAACCGCTTGAAGCGCAAGTTCTTCGTGGGACATTTTTAGAAGGAAGCAGGTCAATGATCCGAACCGGTGAAACTGACAAGACCGTCTATCACATTGAGAAAGGTCCTCAAGGCACCTTATTGACTATCGAGGACTTTTGCCTGTGGTATGGCCCCACACAGGCCCTTTTTGAAGTGAGCATGGTGGTGGAACGGGGCCTGGTGACTGCGCTGATCGGCCCGTCAGGATGCGGAAAATCCACCCTGCTCCGATCGGTCAACCGGATGAACGACCTGATTGACGCTCTCCGCATCACGGGTAAGATGATCTTGGACGACACGGACATTTACAGCCCTACGGTGGATGTGATCGGTCTCCGCAAGACGATGGGCATGGTGTTTCAAAAACCCAACCCTTTTCCCATGTCCATTCGTGATAACGTGTGCTACCCGCTTCGCGTGGAGGGTATTCGTGACAGACGCATTCTTGAAGAAACGGTGGAAACCGCTTTGCAAGGCGCGGCGCTCTGGGATGAGGTAAAAGATCGCTTGAACGAGAACGCGTTAAGCTTGTCCGGAGGCCAGCAACAACGCTTATGTATCGCCAGGGCCATCGCAGGTGACCCTGAGGTGCTGCTCATGGACGAACCGTGCTCCGCGCTCGATCCCGTGGCTACCGCAAAGATCGAAGACCTTATTGACGAGCTCAAAGGTCGCTATACCATCGTTATCGTCACGCACAACATGCAGCAAGCCGCGCGTGTGTCTGATAACACGGCATTCATGTACCTCGGCCGACTCATCGAGTACCGGACAGACCCCGGTGATGTTCACCAATCCCAAGGTGCAGAAGACCATGGAATACGTAACCGGTCGATTCGGTTAGGACGCAGTGATAAGAACCGTAACACAGGGCCTGTCATGCTGCTCGTGGAATTTGATCGTGTCGACTATCCCTCGTCCGCGGAACTTCAGCGCCACATCGTGGAAATGAAAATCTCCCACGGAGCAGACGATGTCTTGCTGCTCATGGAGCACCCTTCCACGGTTACGCTCGGATCGAGGGGATCGCTTTCGGATCTGTTGGCTCCGGAAGCAACGCTTGCCGCGGCCGGGGTGGCAGTGCACACGTCCGATCGTGGAGGTCAGGCCACGTATCACGGACCCGGCCAGCTTGTCGCATATCCGGTGGTGCGTGTGAAAAACTTGGGCCTTTCCGTGCGAGCGTATGTCCGCGGTCTGGAAGAGACCATCCTCAAGACTCTCACACATTTCGGTCTCGCGGGATTCCGCAAAGAACGCACGATCGGTATCTGGACAGGGCCTGATGAAAAGATTGCCTCCATTGGAGTGAAGATCCGGCGAGGGATTGCGTACCACGGTTTCAGCCTCAATGTGGATCTTAAGGAAGATCCGACCCGATTCGTCATCTGCTGCGGCATGTCCTGCACGCGCATGATCAGCATGAATCAACTTCTCATTGTTCCGGTTTCGTTGGCCGCGGTGAGAAAAATTGTCGCGGCCTCGTTCCGCGAGGTCTTCGGCGTAACCCTTCAACCGTGTAGTCCCGAAGAATTCCTCAAGAAACTCCCTGATTTCGAGGCCGTTCAACGACGAGAGCAGATGCCAAGCTCCACGTGCAGAAGTGACACATGCACAAGCGAATCTCTTATACTGGTGCCAAAAGTTTGGTCTGTGTGGTGCTTCTGAGAAGGCGGCAGGTCCGGCTTCACCATGAGCGACGCGCACGGGCTCTGCGGTAGCAACGGGAATTTTATTGACATTTGAGTAATTTATGTTATAATCCGCGAGTCTGGAGAAGTATCCTCCTGCGGCAAATGAATGATAGGTCAAAAAAGCAAGACCATGTCAGACATGCAAACCAAAAAGCCGAAGACCTCGCAAGAGAAGAGGTTGCACCTTCTTTCTAAAGAACTGGAAGAAGCAACCAATCAATTCTTGAAGAAGCTCGCTCAGTTGGAGAAGCTGCTTCCCGAGGTGAACGAATAGTGAGGGCACGCGTGCGCTGAACCGAATTGTATCGGTTTGCCCTCCTATCATGGAGTGTGGCTCAAGTGAACTGCAGAAACGCTTTCACAGGACCGCACTGCTGCCGGGTATCCCCTATTCTTATTCCCCCTGGTGATGAAAACAATTTCCGAAGGTTTGGACCGAATGGCCCGTGTGTGTGAAAGAAGCCGGGGAGCCCCTGAACGAAGATTCCACGGCCCCGCGGTTGCTCGCAGTGAAGGAGATTTCCCTCCGCTCAGTTACTTGTATTTACGCACAACGGTTCTAAGAATGATCTCCCCCTTGCACACGCGCTCGTCTAGAAAGGACCGACTCATATGCCAGACTCTCGTTCCCCGTCTGATACGGTGGCTGCTTTTGAGAGATTGATGGATCTGATCCAAACCCTTCTCTCGGAAAACGGTTGTCCGTGGGATAGAAAACAAACGCCTCAGACGATACACCCGTATATTCTTGAAGAATACCATGAAATGGTCGAAGCCATGGATGGAGGGACCTCCCGAGAGATTACGGATGAGCTTGGAGATCTCATCTTCCTGACCGTGTTCCTCGCGTATTTGTTTGAGCGGCAGGGGACCACTTCTCTCACAAGAATTCTCAATGGGGCAGTGGAAAAAATGCGACGCCGACATCCTCACGTGTTCGGTGACGTCCAGGTCAAGAGACGCGGAAGATGTGATAGATAACTGGGGCAAGATCAAGGCATCGGAAGAAAACATCCGACATCGCACTTCCATCCTGGATGGCATTCCCCGATCGTTACCCGCGCTCAATCGCGCGCAGAAACTCGCCCGGAGGGCTGCGAAAGTGGGTTTCGACTGGGATGGGCCTTTAGATGTCTTCCGCAAGGTCGATGAAGAGCTGGGCGAGTTCAAACACGCGGTGACGTCAGGATCGCCTCAGGAGGTACGCGAGGAACTGGGCGATCTTCTTTTTGTCATTGTCAATGCTGCCCGTCATCTGGAGATCAATAGCGAAGTTGCGCTCAATGAGACATCCGACAAATTCGAGAGACGCTTTCGTCACATCGAAACGCGGCTCAGAGAACAGGGAAAATCCTTGGCTGATGCGGATCTGCAGGAGATGGACTCGTTTTGGGATGAGGCGAAGGAGTGGGAAAAGAAAGGGTCTTTGCGGTGACGATCGCTTGCTCACGCTACGGAAACGGATGGAAGCTATGTCTCCCCGAACGCCACCATGCCCTATGTACGTATGTCCGCCAGGCGGCGAGTACACATACAGCAACTTGCTGCAATCATCGGGGAAGTCTCAGGACAGACCGAGGGGGAAATCTTTGAAAAAGCCTTCCCCCTCGGAGTTCTCCTTCCGTGCGGTATGCTTATGCAGAAGCGGCTGCGACCCCGGGAATATTGAGGATGTGCAGGCCCGCCTCCTTCTGAAGAATTACTTCAACGCTATCATTCCTGATGCCCAGGGAAAAAATCCCCCGACCTGTCGGTCCCTCGAGGCCCGTGATCTCGCGTATGATCTCCAGCCCTCTGGCAATGAAGTGGCCCGGGGCTTTTGGCAATGAGTAGATCGCGTCCCCGTACACGGTGACTCCCATATCTTTGTCCACAGACAAGCGCACAGCCCTTTCCTCGATCGCGTCGAGTAGAATCAGGGCCATGTACTTCAGAGGCGCTTCATCCGCGTCAGGTACCCGGCTCCTCGTTCCATCCGGTTTTCTCCCAGTTCTCCAGGGCATTGCGCGGTTTAATCTCCAACTGACAATCAATTTGCTGTTGTAGCCTCAAATGAGGGCTTTCCGTATTCGCCATGGGAAAACCTCCTTGGCCGGAAATGAACTCTTGCTCAATGACAGGTAGCGCAAGAGGTGGCGGAACAACTGCTGCACCCGGACTTGCCTGTGCCCGAAGTCTTGAAGTCCCCTGCCGCGCTTTTGAAACTACAGGAAGACATGAGCCTTTTCACCTCTCCCCCGCATTTGGGGCACACGACTTCGTCGTTGCCGAAAACCAGTTTTTCAAAATCGTTTTCGCAGGCACAGCAATGATATTCGTAAATAGGCATTGGGACCTCTTCCTCCTGATGAGTACTCTTCGTGTATTAGGATGCTTTGGACTCGAAAAAGATGCAAGCCTTTCAAGGATTGATGTCTGCCGGACCGCGGCTGGGCCGGTGAACCGTTACTGGCAGGGCTTGGGCAGGTCCTGATAGATAAAGGTGTCTCCGCAGGGGAACGTGATAGTGCTTCCCTTTTTCGTCTCTACCACTTTAGCCGGTTTGTAAAGGTTCTTTGCGAGCTTACTGCTATCCTTACATACGTCGTCCGATCGAAGCCGCTTCCATGCGCACTTACCCTCAGGGTAATGCAGCAGCATCAAACCGTTAGGACATACCTGAGAGACCACCGCACAGCCTGGCTTGGCCAGCTTTCCACCACAACCGCCCAGTGGCAGTGCGGACGCCGCTGCCAGAAAAAAAGCGATAACAACCGCGCTCTTAAGGGACAGCTTTAACATCCCGATATTTTTAGCATAGCGAGCGTCTGAAAGTCAATCCCTTTCAGGGCAAGAACCGCATCCCTCCACTTGCGCTCCGGCACGCAGTATGCGGAAGCAACGCGTAAAGACTTGAGGTATCGAAGACTTGCTCACACGTGGCTACCCGCTTTTCCTACGGGAGAAAAATCCCTTCTTTTTGGGGGTCACTTGGGAACCTTCCAGTTCCGCCATTTTCCGGAGCAGTTCTTCCATTTCTTTGCTCAAATGCCGGGGTGTTTCCACGTATACCACGACGATGAGATCTCCCCGGCCTCGTCCCCGCAGACGCGGAATCCCTCTGCCGGAAACACGAAAATCCTGGCCTGACTGCGTGCCCGCGGGGATTTGCAGTCGGTCCGGCCCCTCCAAAGACGGTATTTCGATCTCTCCGCCCAGGGATGCAAGACTGTACGGAATCGGAATGGTCACCACCACATCGTCGTCCTGGCGCCGAAACACGTCGTGCGCCTCCTGACGAATGATCACATAAAGGTCTCCCGGTGGCGCTCCCGGCTCGCCCGGCTCGCCTTCACCGGTGAGCCTGAGCTGTGAACCGGTTCCCACCCCTGGGGGCACTTTCAGGGAAAGTTTTCGCTCGACCAAGGTTCGTCCGTGTCCATGGCATTTCTTGCACGGATCGGTGATTACCGTGCCGCTGCCCTGGCAGGTGGGACAGGTGGTGCTAATGGAAAAGAAACCCTGTGACCGCGTCACTTGCCCGCGGCCTCCGCATGTGGTGCATACCGAAGGTTGCGCGCCGTCGCGGCTGCCGGTACCGTGGCAGTCGTCACAGTGTTCGTGCCGAGGAATTTCTATCTCGATTTCCTTACCCAGGACCGCGTCCATGAGGCTGATCGTAAGGTCATAGCGCAGATCCGCGCCCCGCCGCGGTCGATGCCGACCGGATCTCCTGGACCCGAATCCGAAAAAATCCTCGAAGATATCGCCAAAAGAGGAGAAAATGTCGTCGAAGTCTCTGAAGCCGGTAAAACCCGCCTGCTGCAATCCCGCATGACCGAACCGGTCATAGAGCTGTCGTTTTTCCGAATCGTTCAGGACTTCGTACGCCTCTGCCGCTTCCTTGAACTTCTCCTCGGCAGGTTTGTCACCGGGGTTGCGGTCAGGGTGGTACTTCAGGGCAAGTTTCCGGTACGCCTTCTTGATCTCGTCTGCTCCCGCGGTGCGCTGCACTTCGAGAATCTCATAATAGTCACGTTTGTTCATTGAATGAATCCAGTCGGCAGAAAATGGACGAGCGAGACCGTGTCCCCACGCGTCAGCCAATGTATATAAGCACTCATACCGATTCTGTCATCCCTCCTCGCAAACTTTTTTCACCATCATCTCCCCTTGGCCGCATAGAGACTCGCTCCGAGCCTTGGAGCGCGAGCCTGTGCGTCCGGGAAGGCGAGGGAGCACCCACAAAAAAAAGGGACCATGCGTCAGAGCATCTGTGATACCGATTCGCTTTCGACTGTACAACTTGGCGCAGGCAGCAGGCTGGGGACCCCCTTCGCTACGGACGACGCAAGGCCGTCTCAACACTTCGCTCAGGAGATCCCCAGCCCTACGATCTTACGCGTGTGAACGCGAATCGGTATGAGACGTGCCCTACTGCGCAGAGGCCCGCGGGGTCTCCTCGGTTGAGTGCTCCTGGCCCTTTTTCCCACAGGGCGAGAGTTCTCCTTCCTTTGTCAGAAGATCGATCAGGCATGCGGTCCGATGTTGACAATACACCCGGGGGCTGTGGCAACACGCGCAACTCCTACACATATAATTGCCGTCTTTCTGACAATAGAAAGGCGCGTCTCGGTCAGGATGTCGGTAACAACTCGAATTCATTTGCTCCATCTCGTTTCATCGTATTTCATTTGCCCCGCCCGAAAGAAAACTGTTCCGGATGAATTGGGCCGGGGTTGGGATACATCCAGCTCTGGAAATCTTTCTTGGGAACATTGTACATTTTCGGCGAGACCACATAAAAGTCGGGTGGGTCGTGAACCATGCCAATCACCCAGAGATTCTTTTCGTTGGCTGCGATGATCTTGCGGAACAGTGCTTTTTTCTCTGTATCTGACACCGTATTGAGAATGATGTCGTACGTGGCCATGAGTTCTTTGATCTCTTTGGGAGGTTCTTCCCCTTTTTTGCCGCCGCTTTGGTACCATCGGCTGTACAGGGGGGCCTGAAGGCTCTCCGAGCTATAAGGGAAGTACCCAGCGCGGATCCAATAGACATTCCATGCCGCCGTCGCCAGCCCACAGCGCTATGTCGTGGACTCCCGACTGGGTCCTCTGTCTGAACAGTTCTTTGGCTTCCGATTTGACCTCGGTATCGATGCCCAGTGCCCGAAAATTTGAGCTCACGATCTCTGCCATGTCAACCCAGCTCGAAATGCCGACGATTACGTCCAACGACAGTCTTAAAGGGGCTCCGTCCGGTCGCAGTCGTTTTCCGTCCTCATTCTTTTTGACACCCATCTCGTCCAAGAGAGCCGCTGCTTTTGCGGGATCGTACTGAATACATGTTTTTTCGTACGACGGGCTGTAAAAGGGAGACGCAGGCAAAGGAGCAGCCTGTCTCGGCGTTCCCCTCCCGCGATAGACGATCTTGTTGATCTCGGTGCGGTTTATGGCAAACGAGAGCGCTTTTCGGAAACGGCTATCGGAAATGATCTTTCGCATGACCGGGTCTTTGTGGTTGAGATTCGGCGCAAGCAGCAGACCCACGGATGCGGTGGAGGTCTTAGGAACGAGTCTGAATTTCCCCTGAGACACGCTGGAGAGAAGCAGCACGCTGTTCTGCATGCCGCCCAGATGGCGTCCCTGCATGTCTATCTCCCCATTCACCGCTTTAAGGACTATCGTTTGCGATTCAGCCTGAAGCTCATGAATCAAGGTATCTATGTAAGGAAGCTGATTTCCCGCGGTATCTACTTTCCAGTAATAGGGATTGCGTTCCATGACAAAGCGTTTCTCCGGGGCAGGCACCTTGACAATCCAGGCGCAGAGCGACGGGTAATCTTTGTTCATGAACATGGACCGCTTGATGTCGCTCATATCATGGAAAAGCTTCACCCAGGTAGACTCGTCATACTGCTTCATGAGAGCTGCCAATTCATCGGGCTTGGCGTATTTCTTGTGGAACTGTTTCAAATAATGCTTGGGCTTGGTCACAAGGGCCATGCCGTCAGGTGTCGCGAGTCGTTCCAGAAAAAGGCCGTGTGGCTTGTCAAATTCCATGCGCACGGTGTAGTCATCGATTTTCGATACCTTTGGCGGGTTTCCCGACGGCGAGAGCCATTTGGGAATGGCAGGCGTGAGTTCTTTGTTGAGAATGATATCCTCGAAATAGAAGAGAATATCGTCGGCAGTGAAAGGCACGCCATCCGACCAGCGGGCCCCTTTCACCAGATGGAACACAAAAACTCGTCCGCCGTCTTCTACTTCCCATTTGGTTGCCAGGTTGGGAATGACTCGGTAATCAGGGCTCCATCGTACGAGCGGATCGTAGAGGATGCGGCGCGCACCCACAAGATCCGAGAGCCCCGTGTATGCCCTATGCCACACGCCGCCATATTGGCCCGGCTTGTCCACGGGCTGGATCTTCACCGGCGATTCCGGCAGCCGCTTTGCCACGGGAGGCAGCTTGCCGGCCTTTACCATGTCGGCGAGCATAGGAGCCTCGTTGAAGGCTTGAGCCCCTTGACCGATCATGCCCGTGGCGGTGAGGAGTGCCACGGTCAACGCCGTAAGCATCACTTTGAACCCGCGTTTCTTACCCATACGAACGAACTCCTTTGGTTTCCCTAACATTGCCTGGTGTGAGTCCGGCAGTTGGTCTCGGTCCCGCCCGTGACCGCTGCGCACCCCTATTCGATGCCGGTCGGCTTATCTGCGCGTGCCCGCATAATCCGAGATGACGTATGCCGGGCGCTCTTTGTGTACACGCGGTACCTTGCGGTTGCCCCCCGAACCCGTGATCAGAAGGGAATGTCGTCTTCCGGTGGTGGAGGCTCGTAACGACTGGTATCTGTCCGTCTTTGGGGTTCGTCCGTCGACTTGCCGCGAGGAGGTGGCGGCTGTCGTTTTGCGGGTCTGTCGTCGTAGTCTCGCGCCTCTCGATTCTGCCCTCCGCCTCCTCCGCCCAGCAGAATCATATCCGTAGCGACGATCTCGACCGTGGTTCGTTTGTTGCCCTCTTGGTCTTCCCAGTCCCGGCTCTGGATACGGCCTTCAATGAACACCTGCTTTCCCTTGCTCAGGTATTCTCCGCATATCTCACCAAGACGGCCCCATGCTACCACACGATGCCATTCGGTTCTTTCCTGATCGTTGCCTTCCTGGTCCCGCCATTGAAAGGAAGTGGCTACAGAAAAGGTGGCCATGGCCTTACCCGAAGCTGTGTATCTGACTTCAGGGTCTTTTCCGAGATTACCCAACAACATCACCTTATTGAGAGACTTACGGGCCATGCGCTCCTCCGAAAAAACGTGTGTGCGTCAAAAGGGAAAAACATTGCTGTCACTGTATCGGAAAGGTTATCCTCCACGAAAAGGTTACTGATTGTCAAGGGTGAAACACTCCGATCACGCATGACGGTTCACCGGCGTGCAGGACGCTCCCACGGGGGCGCGAACGCGGAAGGTCGAGCAGGACAGTCCGAGAGCAGGAGGCAGATCCTGACCATTCGTCAAAGAATCGCCCGGATGCTCAAAGAAGGGGAGTTCACCGCGCAGGACATTTCACGTATCCTGGGGATACGAGAAAAAGAAGTGTACGAACACCTCCCGCATGTGGAAAGGTCTGCCGGACCGGGTGCGAAACTCATCGTGGATCCGGCGCGCTGTCTCGCGTGCGGGTTCGTGTTCACGAAACGCAAGCGCTTCACTTCCCCGGGACGCTGTCCCGTGTGCAGGTCCGAGTCCATCACCAAGCCCGTGTTTGCCATGCACGGCGGTTCGGGCAACGCGCCTGCACGTACGGAGGAGTAGTTGCGACCAAGGGGTGTCGCGGTATACGCCTCTTGCCGTAAAGACCGTCCAAAAGATTGGCATTCCAGCCCGTCATTCTGGTGAGAACTCAGCGCACAATGAACGGCAAGTGAGAATGATCGTCCTTCGCCATGGGCTTCGGTATAGTACGAGAAAAGCGACGGTTCTGTTCCGGAGACGGTGCCCGTGAGATGAAGGACCGTGGGGATTCAGGACGACCTGTGTGGCGCGTGATTGTACCGGAACGGACAGACGTGCCGATTTGCCCTCCAATCCGTGCTATGATTTCCACTCGGCCAAGGACGTCTGAAGCAATGCCTTTGATCCCACATGCGGAAATATGTGTCCGCAGTTTACCGAAAAGCCAACGAGAACGGGAGAATCCATCACTATGACCGACACCACTGATCCTTCAGCCTGTTACGAGAATGTGTGCGAATTCGAGGAAGACGCGGCTCTGCCTTTGGAAGAGAATCGCCTGCGCGTCGTGGTGGACGAGATGGTCCGGTCCTGCGAAAACGAAAAGACCGTGGACCATGTGGGGGCTGCTCTGATTCCTTCCAAGGACGAGATTATCCGGATCATGGGCATATTGCAGGATATTCTCTTCCCCGGTTATTTCGGCAGGCAAGAACTCACGCACGCAACACTCGAATACCATCTGGGCAATGAAATGATGACGCTTTTCGAGTTGCTCTCGGCCCAGATTTCTCGAAGCATACGCCATGAATGCCGTCGTATGGACGGCCTGTGCGTGAAATGCGTGCAAAAGGGCCGTGAAGACGCAATCATCTTCATTGAAAAACTTCCCACGATTCGTCGCATGCTCGCGCGCGACGTGGAGGCGCACTATGATGGCGACCCCGCGTCCAAAAGTCTTGACGAAATCGTATTCTGTTATCCAGGGCTCTTCGCGATTTTTGTGTACCGGGTGGCCCATGAGCTTTTGGTACAGGGCCTGCCGCTCATGCCCAGGATCATGTCCGAGCACGCGCACTCACTCACGGGGATAGACATCCATCCAGGGGCCACCATCGGCACGAACTTCTTCATCGACCACGGCACCGGCGTGGTGATCGGAGAAACCACCGAAATCGGTAACCGCGTGCGCATCTATCAGGGGGTAACTCTTGGAGCGCTATCCGTCCCCCGGGAATCGGAAGGCGGAAACTCACTGCGCGGCAGAAAGCGCCATCCCACCATTGAAGACGACGTGACTATCTACGCTCAAGCTACCATCCTGGGGGGCGACACCGTGATCGGTGCACGATGCGTGATAGGAGGAAACGTGTGGTTGACCTCGTCCGTGCCATCCGATACGACCGTGGTCATCGAGACCCCCAGCCACGTGTTCAAAGGAGCCGGGACAAAGATCGCTGACTAGCAGACTGTTGCGGAACGCAATGCTTTCCCGACAGGATGCCACGATGGACGAGGTTGGCGCCAAGCCACGGAGACAGAATCAACTGAAACCTAAGTATGTCAGACTGATAGGAGCCTGCCCGAGAAGTGGAGCCTATTGCTGGGGCATACTCGTACCTCCATTCGCACCATGTGTGAAGTTCCGCGACAGGCTCCTACGCTGAGTGAGATCCTGGTGCTCCCGCGTGGCAGGACCGGAGCGTGAAGGACAATCCCAGAGAATTAGTGCGGGAAAAAACAGGTGGTCCCTCGCTCGGGGCTCGCGAACGGCCAAAAAATGCCTCCTTTTGGTTTAACGTCTTGATGGTGACAAAGGTTTTTGGTAGAATGTAGCCCGCGTTTGGTATAAGGCACTATATTTCATCTTCGGAGAGAAAAATTGGCAGAAATGTTTTATGATGGGGACGCAGATCCCGCGGCCCTCAAGGGCAAAACTGTTGCCGTAATCGGCTACGGAAGTCAAGGCCACGCCCATGCGCTGAATCTGAAAGACTCCGGTGTGAATGTCGTGGTCGGACTTCAGCGTGAGAGCCGGCGGTGGAACAAGGTCACCGACGACGGTCTTAAGATCATGCAGGTCCGAGAGGCCTCAGAGGCCGGCGACGTGGTGATGATTCTCGTGCCGGACGAAATTCAGGCCGCGCTTTATCAAGACGAAATTGCGCCAGCCATGGTACAGGGCAAAACCCTCGCTTTTGCTCATGGATTCAACATCCATTTCGGACGCATCGAGCCCCCCGAGCACGTGGACGTGTTCATGGTCGCGCCCAAAGGACCGGGACACCTGGTACGCCGGATGTACAAGAAGGGTGTCGGAGTGCCCGGGTTGCTGGCGATACATCGTGATTTCACGGGCCAGTGCCGGAACGTCGGGCTCGCGTACTGCGCGCGCCATTGGGGCCACCAAGGCAGGCGTCATAGAAACCACATTTGCGGAAGAGACGGAAACCGACCTGTTCGGCGAGCAAGCAGTCCTGTGTGGTGGCGTTACCGCCTTGATTACCGCGGGTTTCGAGACACTTGTGGAGGCGGGTTACCAGCCGGAGATCGCGTACTTCGAGTGTCTCCACGAACTCAAACTTATCGTGGATCTCATTTATGAGGGCGGTCTGGGTCGTATGCGGTATTCTGTGAGTAATACTGCCGAATATGGTGATCTGACACGTGGGCCGCGTATCGTGGACGATCGCGTCAAGGCTGAGATGAAGAAAATCCTTGCTGAAATTCGGTCCGGTGAATTTGCTCGTGAATGGGTATTGGAGAATTTCGCAGGCCGTCCTGTCTTCAAGGCTCTGGAAAGACAGGGAGCAGCTCATACCATCGAGACCGTTGGAGAGCAGCTTCGCTCCATGATGACCTGGATTTCTGCGCCTCTCGATGAAAAATGAATTGCCCGTGCAACCCAAGCAATGAAACCTCTTGATCACAAGGTTGTCGCGTAAGTCGAGCTGGTTGTTCACGTCAAAGGGATGGGTCGCGGCTGCCTCGAACTTGTGTGAACTGACGAACAACTGTGTGTGGGCCGGCCCTGCCGGCCCCCGGCTGAAGGCCTGTTTTCTCTATTTGGTCAGGGCCACGGTCGGTTTTGTATGTACTGAAATGAGGAAAGGACGGCACCGGAAATGATTAGGAGTATCCGTATCAAGAATTTCAAGAACTTCCGGGATACAGATTTTAACGTCAGACCGCTCAACATCTTCATCGGACCTAACGGAACAGGCAAGTCGAATCTGGGAAACTTTCTTTTGATGCTCAGCTTCCTGGCTTCAGGCCCTTTCAGTAGCGCTTTCGGACCCGGTCCGTTTACCTTTCGACAGACCCTCAGTCGTCGGGAAAAGGGCGATGCCGCTCCGCAGGATTTGGACCTCCATTTTGAGGTCACGCTTGAGGTCGAAGAGGTAAACTACAATTATACGCTGGTTTTTACGGAGCTGCGCCGCAACGAGTACCTGATCAAGGAGGAGACCCTTCAAGAAGTCCAGGGCGAGATTCTTTTCACCATAGGCGATGTCAAAGCAAGAGAATCTAAAATGGCCCAGATGAAGAAGGGCCACGCGTGGAACGACGCGGAACGTCGCATCCGCTCGGTGGCTCAGTACCTTTCCAAGATCAAGAGATACCGATTTATCCCGGATCTCATCAAGAAGCCTTCCGCGGTGCAGGACTCTTATCTTCTCGATCATACAGGCGAAAACCTGGCTGCTGTCATCTACTACTTGGAGAAAAACCATCCGGAAAACTTCCAGAAAATCGTTCAGGAAGTGAAACGCACCATCCCCGGCATCAGAAGGATCTTTACCCCTCACCTCGGCGACCCGCATCAGGTAGGAATCGGCGTAGAAGAAGAGAGCAAGTCCGGATACTTCGTCGGGCCGCAGCTTTCAGACGGATTTCTCGTTTTTCTCGCGTTGTGCACGCTCTTCAATCTGCCGGACCAGCCGCGCATATTTTTTATCGAGGAGCCGGAAACTTATCTCAATCCCAACCGACTGCGGGTGCTCTACGGGTTGATGCACCGGTTCTCTGCCGCCAATCTCAGCAAGCAGGTGTTGATGAGTTCCCATTCCCCCTACTTTATCGACTGGTCGGACGACAAACCGGAAGAGCTTACGCTGATGAACGAAAGAAACGGTTGGGTCGAGTTCCAGAATCTTAAGGAAGTGGGCGAGCTTCGGTATTTCCTCGAGGAAGATCCTTGGGGTCAGGATTGGGTTGCCAAATTCTTCAGAGCCGATCACGCGGACGAACCGCTCCCGGAGGTCAAAGAGGAACCCAAGAATTCCGAAGACTACTACTACTCCCCGTGGGAAAGGGAAGGCGACGAACAGCAGGCTCGGGAGTACTGATTACGTTGCAGGCATCCCTTGCAGGGATCGCGCTGCCCGGAACGCACAATCCCCCCAATCCCGTTTCGCACCGATGGGTTGGGGGGATTGTCGCGATCGGGTGTGGGAACACCGGGATTGAGGCGTTCCCAAGTGAATTCGTCGCAGTTGGCAGGAGAAGCGCGGGAAACCTTCTGATCTCCGCGGGCCTCTCTTCTCGGCGACCTGACCGGGAGGAGCCGCGGTCCCCTCCTTCTTAGTCAACACCACGGGTTCCAGGAAAGTCGGCCGTTTCAAAGAGCAATTTGGGTAATCCTTTACGTGGGTAAGCGTCCTTGGTGGCACGACGCGGTTCGGCATGAGGGGATCTCATGGGAGCAAAAGCTCTGTTCATCGTCTTCGAAGGCATTGACGGTTCGGGAAAGACGCTCCAGGCGAGAATGCTGGCTTCCCGACTTGAGCGATGCGGGGTTTGGTACCTCCTTACTGCCGAGCCGTCAGAAGGCCCTGTCGGTCGCCAGATCAGGGCGCTGACTTTCCGATTGAGTCCCTCGGAAGAAACACATCTGTTTACCGCGGATCGTAGGGATCACCTGGAACGTCCCATCATGCCTGCTCTTGCGCGAGGCCAAATTGTCATTTGTGATCGGTAACGTGCATTCATCAGTTGCGTATCAGGGAGCGCGAGGGGTGGATGTCGCATTCATTTTGGAGGAGAATCGCCGATTCGCCAAGGCCGCTGACGTAACCTTTCTGCTCGAAATCTCGGTCGATACGGCCTTGGAAAGAATAAGAGTGCACAGATCCAATGAGTTAACACCCTTTGAGAAACGGGATGACCTAAAAGCGGTGGCTGCAGTGTATCGAGACCTCAAGGATCCTTCCCTCACGCGCGTTGACGCAGGCCGGTCGCCGGAGGAGATCCACCACGAAATTGTGCAGGTACTTCGTAATCTTCAGGGGTGCAGCAACTGGCTGGAATAGATGAGAGTTGCGCGGAATATTACCCGCGTACCTGCCAACGCATTAGGTAATACTGCAATTTAGTCGCCTAACCCATTGACAACTTACAAGCTTTTTTGGTATTATCGCGTGACGGACCGACCCCTGGGCTATGAAGGAGACGCCATGCGCTTGAATAGATATTCGGTTTTGTCGATCGTTGCAGGATTCCTCATCCTTGCCTGGGCCTCCTATGCTTCGGCAAAGGATTACGAATCGCGATTCATGAGGAATTTTCCGCCCGGATATCACGGGATGTGGTACGATGCGGAAAGGTTTATCCACGCGAACAACCGCCAGGACAAAACCCAGGAGAAATACCGTTGGGACCGGTTCATGAGTAGGGTAACGGATATGACCTTTCCCTTTTTGCCGGTTCCTTATGCATGGGACTATGGAAACACGCAGAAGTTCAATCTGCCTAACTACAATACAAATGACTGGGATTGAGAGCGGATTCGGCTTTGAGCGGGAACGTGACACGCGCAAAAATACGTATCTGCTTGCGCATGACTGGCGGAGAGAGAGGGATTCAAACCCTCGGAACACCTTGTGGGCATTCACGCGATTTCCAGTCGCGCCCCTTCGGCCACTCGGGCATCTCTCCGTCGACGGAATCCGTGAATCATAAACCGGAATGCGGATCGCGGTCAAGGAGAATCCGTTATGACGTCCCAATCCCCCACTGAATATCGGAGCGGCTTTATCGCGGTGGCAGGCCGCCCCAATGTGGGGAAATCCACCTTGGTTAATCGAGTCGTAGGCCGAGAAACTCTGCATAGTTACCCCAAAAGCCCAGACAACGCGGCACAGGATTACGGCCATTCACACGCTTCCTCACGCGCAAATGGTCCTCCAGGACACGCCGGGAATTCACGAAACCGAGACCGCGCTCAACCGGGCCATGGTCGCCGCGGCGACCAAGACCTTGCAGGACGCGGATGTGGTGCTGTTCGTGGTGACCCCTTCGGAGAGAATTCACTCTGATGACATGCGGATCAGAGATTTGATTCAAGAGAAGGGTGTTCCGTGCGTTCTGGCCATCAACAAAATTGACACTGTCGAACGGAGCCTTCTTCTTCCCGTCATCGACCGCTATTCCCATATCCACTCGTTCCACGAAATTTTCCCGGTCTGTGCTCTTGATGGGTCAGGAGTAGACGAATTGGTGGAGAGCCTTCTCAAGCTGCTCCCCTTGGGCCCACCTTTGTTCCCCGAGGACGACGTGAGCGATCTTCCGGTGAAATTTTTCGTAGCGGAGATTATTCGCGAACAAGTCACCAAACTGACCGGACAGGAAATCCCTTACAAGACCGCGGTGGTGGTGGAGCACTTCCAAGAAGAGCAAAACCGCGGTACTGATTCATGCGGACATTCACGTGGAAAAGCAGAGTCAGAAGAAAATCCTTGTGGGCAAGCGCGGGGAAATGATCAAACGGATCGGAGTGGCTGCTCGAGAAAAGATCGAGGATTTCCTTGAAGCGCATGTGCGGCTGGAGCTATTTGTGAAAGTGACGGAAAACTGGACGCGCAACCCCCGCCATATTGAAGAGTTCCTGGACCCAGGAGCTTGAACCACCCTCTGTGAGCCAAGGAAATAGCAGCACACAAGCGCTCGGATGGAGATCCGTCCGCTCGGCAGGCCTGTGTAACCGTTCGTCAAGACATGAGTCTGATCAGGACGCTCGTATTGATGCGCTTTCCCACGAGTAAGATCGTGGGGCTGGGGATCTCCAGCCTGCATGCCGCTCCAGGTTGTACAGACAAAAGCGAATCGGTATGAGAAAGGGGTCCCGTACGGAGCCTGTTGGAAAGCCCCGATGAGGGTAATCACGTCACTCGGAGTCCGTACGGCCATCTCGCACTCATTGCGTGGCTCACGGAAGTCGTGGCAGGGGCTAGGCTCTTTCTCCGCAACCGGTGCACAAAGCCGGGGAAGCGCACCCCCCGGTGCCACGTTGTCGGGAAAATTCCTCACAATACGGGCCTATGCAACAGCCTTCCGGACCGGTTCTCTCGCTCCTTCACATGTGAAAACAAAGCTCTGTGCAAAAGAAAACGGGAGAAGTACGCGCACGTGTCCTCAGCAATCTGCAACCATCATTCTTCCTCACTGGGGAACACGCGGCCGCACCGGGTACACTTGTAGGTCCGTTGGGTTCCGATGACATCTTCGACTTCCACGTCCGCGGTTGCTCCGCAATCCGGACACGCGAATCGATCCTCGTTTCGACGCGGGCGAAAACCTACGGTCACGGTATCGCGAATCAGTTTCACCGGCCGCTGTTCCCGAACGAGCTCAAAAGTAAAGGTGGCATCAAGATCGATCTCCGTGTCGCATTGCTCACACCTGAAAATCGTGTATATGCGGCCCATCTTGAGATCATTGGCATAGCCGCACTTGCGGCACTTGACTTTCAATTGCTCCGACATTCCCGGCGGCCTCCTTGGAGAGTTCCCAAAGCGCTCGGAACGTTATGGGTAAGCCTCTTTCTCATCACTCCGTTTCGTAGGCGTGACCACGTATTCGCACGCGCGAGTCGAGGTCATGGGTTACCGAATTCCGCTACACGAGTAATGAGCGATGCGCACACGCGCGCGTAGCCTTTTCCCTGTGTGCCTGGTGCCCAGGGGGTTGGCCTCACGGTTCGCCCTTGGCGGGCACGAGGGGTGATCTGCGGGAGTGGCCGGAGGTGCCTTTGACTTCAAGCGACGTAAGGCCGTCCAATCTCCCTCAGGTGACCCCGTTCTTCTCACGTGAATCAGACCTTATGTGTGGCAACCGTTATAGCATAATCAGCCCGGAAGTCATATGGGTTTGTACGCCAGGAGCCGCGGTTCGCCACTGCGGTTGACCCAAGAAACAGCGAGCCAGCCCCTTGCTTCGGTGCATGATCGGTCGGACGAATGCTCCACGCGCCCGGGCACCTGAAACCGCCGACGCCAAAGAAGAGTCACACAGACAAGACTTTTGACAACCAGTGTAACCTAAGGTCCGCCAGGCGCTCACATCAGATCCACAAGCCGGCCCCAGAATCCGTGAATGATCTCAGTAGCCTTGTCCTTTTTTTCGTCCAGTTTGATAGCCAGGTGGTTGATTTCGTCCGCAAGCTCACGGGGCTGAGAGGCCATTCCCTCGCCTGCCTGACTCGTGTACGTTTCCACTGCTCCTGCCGCCTTGTGCAGAGCCTCTTTCGCTGCGCGGTACTGTTTGCGGGAGATTTTGCGGGCTGCATCGAGAAGATGCCATCGCGCCTTTAACAAGGGAAGACCAATTTCATCGTAGTTGAAGTCTACCTCTTCTTGAATGGAAAACAAGGACTTGTCCGCGGCAGACAATTCGATCCTCTTGAGCGCGGCCGCGGCTTCATCGAGATAATACTTTGTCTCTCCCACGTCGAGAGACACCGTGGTGTACTGCGAAGGCCCGTCTCCCTGTCCGGACGTACTCTCAGCAGAAGCCGCGGCTTCTCTCTTGGTTCTTTTCACCGGGATGAGCACAGACGCAGTTTCGTCAAGTTCCGGATACACGGGAACCACCAACGATTTTACCGTTTCGTTGTCCTGGTACGTACAAATTCCCCCCTCTGATAGTCGACATGATTCGGTATTCAGGAACCGTAGTCTCGATAATCTTGGCCAGGGTCAGTGCCTTTTCCACCTGGCGCAGCGCTTCTTTGCCCTGCTTGTGACGAATGTGGTTCCGCGCATGATTTACGTGTATCAGTATCCTCCCGGCTGCCACCGAGAGAGCCTGCTTTTCTTTGTTCGTTAACTGGCGTCCTGCCGCAACTTTCACCTCAGAGCTGATACGCTCCTGAGCCTCCGCGAGGGAAAGCATCAGTCCCAGGGCCAAGCACAGGCTCATTAGCCCCGTGAGTCCGCAAGCAAATCTTTGTGTCTTCATGGCAAAGGGCTCCCTTCCAAAGCGTGGTGACCAAGGTTGCCGTTGTGATTCTCGTCCCAAGCGGTTAATATTGGTGCAGCACGCTAGCACCGGTGGCCATAACAGTCAACTCACCTGCGCGGATCGGGTGCACACCCAGGGGAGGCTCCAGATGTTCACTGTCACTGACAAGTGGAGAAATGAGTATCCAAAGGCCCATTTGGGAATTCTCACCATGCGAGGAGTGAAGGGTCCTGAACGACATGCGGACCTGGATCGACTGAAAAAAGAGCTGGAGAGCGATCTTCGTAGTGTGTTCAAAGACCCTGCCGAGCTGAAATCCTTGGAACCAATTCAGGCCTACCAGGCTTATTACAAGCGATTCAAGAAAACCTATCATGTCGTGCAGCAGTTGGAATCCGTGGCAATCAAAGGCAAGTCTATTCCGAGAGTTTCCGCTCTTGTGGAAGCTATGTTTATGGCGGAGCTACGGAACATGCTCCTTACCGCGGGGCACGACCTGGACGCGATCAAGCCACCGCTCACCCTGGATGTGGCACAGGGTGCCGAGACGTACGTCAGAATCAACGGCAAAGAACAGGCGCTCAAAGCTGGCGACATGATGATCACCGACGGGGAGGGAGTGATTTCATCCGTGATCTATGGCCCGGATCGCCGCACCATGATCACCCGAGACACGGAGAATGCGCTGTTCACCGTATACGGCGTGCCGGGCGTGAGCGAGCAAGAGGTTCACCAACATCTGGACGGAATAGCGGCAAATGTCCATGTGGTGTGCCCGCAAGCCAAAATTGAAGTGCTGCAGGTGTATTCCGCCTGAGGGAATTAATATTGATTCGTTTTTCCCGTACGACTTGACGCACGCTGCATGCTCTTATCGCAGCTTTATTTCAGCGATTTGTCATTCCACGTGTGTACAGAGGGAATTCACAGGTCGTATCGAGCGATGTGGTTCGCGGGGTTTGGCACGCGTCGTGTCCGAGGTTCACGTGGGATGGCAACGTGGAAAGAGTGCGAGCCGCCCTCTCCCTGGGGAAAGGGCGGCGCAAGCAACGTACTGAGCCGGTCTTCATTGGTGGCAGACGAGAGCGCATGGTCCCCGGAGAGACCGGATTTCGCCGCGACCTACCAGCGATCTTGCCGGGGAGGTCCGGAGCGGCGATCCGGCTTGGGCCTGGCTTCGTTGACGTTGAGTGACCGTCCTTCAAATTCCTTTCCGTCGATTGCGGCTATCGCAGCTTCCGCTTCGGATTGGCTGGGCATCTCCACGAATCCGAATCCTCGGGAACGACCTGTTTCCTGTGACATGATGACCTTTGTTGACGTCACTTCACCGTGTTGTTCGAACAGGGTACGCAGCGATTCGTCGGTCGACCCATAACTCAAATTTCCCACAAAAATGTTCACCTGATGTCCTCTCATTTCGTATTCTGGGGCCTTCTTTTCCGGAGGGCCTGTTCCGCCACGCAGAGCTGGAGAAGAAATCCACGGAACGTCATGGAAATGACCCCTCCGGACTACCATCCCTCAGCTTGGGTTCTTTGGCCACGTAGAGTTATCATGCAAGTTTGTTGGCGATTGATGCCAGAGCGCTCTTGAGACTGGAAACCATTCTCTGTGACGCTCGGGTTATGAGGAGTGGCGTACCCATTGAGTCAAGACTCTGTTCCTGCCCGGCTCGGGCGAAAACCCCTCGCATATGACGCGATAGAGCAGACACACCCCGAGCACCCCCTCTGTACATTCTGATGCCGTTTAACGACCGCTTTCTTGGTGCGTACCTTGGTACAGCCAGATCATTTACGGATAATCGTGGATTCGCTGACATCGAGATCTTTCTCGAATTTCTTCCAGAATTCCTCTTCCGACTTTCTCCAATCAGGGCCGAAGTGAGCGCCGAACACAGATCCCAATTTCTCAAAAAGGTTCTTCCACGCTGACTGATAACTCATGGTGAGAACATCTTCGAGAAAGGGCGCAATTTGGTCGATGTGGTCTTTGGGAACGTACGCTCGCGCTCCCAATTCAATCGATTTCTTGAGCGATTCGGGGCTCAACGCATGCGCGGTGAGCATGACCACCGGGACTTCTTTGGTGACGGCAAACTCAAGCAGCTCGAATCCGCGAACTCCCATGATGTCGAGAATTACGAGATCATATGTATACGAAGACAACTGCTGTACGCCGGTTTCATAAGACGACGCCATGTCCAGATTCACCCCAAAAGTCTCCAGTTCATCCCGGAGAACCGCGAGGATATCCGGTTCGTCATCAACAGCAAGCATTCGCTTGCCGTTCAGTATAGTGGCCCCCATAACGTGATCTCCTTTTGGTACGATACGTGTGTTT
This sequence comes from uncultured delta proteobacterium, assembly GCA_963760985.1. Classification (GTDB taxonomy): domain Bacteria; phylum Desulfobacterota; class Desulfomonilia; order Desulfomonilales; family Desulfomonilaceae; genus JACRDG01. The sequence goes on from CAVXFM010000015.1 coordinate 1,191,918, forward strand.
ATACTGGAAGGGAAACACGCGTGTCAAGCTCATTCGGGCTGATCGACGTACCGGTTGCTGAATGTTGCGGCAAGAATTGAGCAACGTGTCCGGCTCTGAAGAGCGTATGTTCTCGCGTAAAGAGAGTGTCGTGTGGTGAGCGCTTTCGATGTATTCGGACGACCCGCGGGTCCTCGGCTCCCACAAGCTCTTATACTCATGCACCTTCACGTGTACGACAGCGCACAGGATGCGGACTGGGGTCTCGTGAGCGAATTGATTATGATGGTTACCAAAAGATTTTGGTAATCCTTAAGTGCGATCCTCTATTGAACTGCCATGACCTGGATAGTCACAACGAACCATGAAAATGCCACCCTGTCCCGCGACCAGCGGGAGCTGGCAAGTGCTTAAAGTTCTTGGGGATGGGGGTTTGGGGGAAGGCCCTTCTTTCAAGAAGGGCCTTCCCCCAAAAATGCATGTTCATAGGAATCTTCGTTCAGGGGGCCTCCGGCCTCCTTTCACGCACACGTGTCATTCGGTCAGAACCTTTGCCGCGGCTGTACATGACCTGCTCTGTGTTTCCGGCATTTCAGGATGTTTCTTCCGGTTCCTTCTTCGGAGGCTTTGCTTCGCGGCCACTCCGCACGGGCACGACCCCCTCTGTTTTCGGAAGCCCCATGACAAGGGTATTGCCCGAAGATTCACCGAAAGATTGCACCATGCGCAGTTGCAGTAACATGGGATTTTTTTCGAGCAACTGAGCGGCATTCGCGAGATTCCGAAGGGCCGCGGTTTCTCCCCGCGCGCGTTCGAGCGCCGCGAGGCCCTCTTTTCGAGCCTTCACCACCTGCGCAAAGACCTTCTTCAGATCGCCCGGAAACGTGATGTCTCGAATGTTGACCGCGAGGATCGTGAGTCCCATGTCCTCGCCCTGCCTGAGGCATTTCTCCCGCAGCAATTCGTCAAAAGATTTCCTGTTTTCCAAAAGCTCATCGATGAGTTTGGAGCCGATGATGTCACGTAGCGCAATCTGTAAGTCCAGATACAACGCTCGCATGTACTCACGCGTGCCATTGATTGCCTTTACAGGGTCCGAGACCTGATACTTGACAGCCAGGCTCACCTTCACCGCGATACTGTCCGCGCTGAGCACCTCCTGTCCCACGACCGTGGTATATTGAGGCCTCACGTCCACACGCGTGATCTGCTGAGTGGGGCGGTAGATGAGGTACCTTCCCGGACCCACTACCTTCTCTAAACGCCCTTTCCGATATTTTAAGCCCTGTTCGAACTCCCACACCGTGACATAGCTGAAACATTTGGCGGCTATATATGCGGTAATGGCTACGCCCAAGACGGAGATAATCAGTCGTGCGAACTCGTGCATCTCTGCTCCACAGGGTTTTGGAGGCCAACCCGTGAAATCACGCGATCCCAGCGGAGGTCTTACCCTGCATAGCCGGGAACGCATGGCTTTGGGGCTCATCCCACGGGCTGACACTTGGTGGGTTTCGCACCCTACGTGCCAAGGCACGCCAGAGGGAGGCGTAGAGCGCGGAACCAGGATGAGCACCTCACCGTGGCCGCTATTCCTCCCGAGATTAACATACTATAGGGAGAGTGTTCGCGCAAACGGACTTGCGCGCATACATGCATAAGACGAAATACATTATCTATTCCATGGCTTTATCGCTTATTGCTCAGAAGCGCGGCAGTGTGCGTTCCTGGCTTTGTGGGCTGGGGGGGGGCGCTTTGGGTCTCATCTCCAAGGCACTCGCCGGGGACGAGACCTCGTCTTTTCATATAGAGATCTCATTATTGTAGTGTGATTTCCGTATTATACTATTTACAAGACGAAGCCACATGAGGTTTTCTTCATTAATCGATGAAAAAAGCTTGACAAGTATTCTGGAATATGGTCTTTTCATCGCCAGCGACAAACCAAACCTAATCCTTCCTTTGGCCCGTTTCCGAACGGGCTATTTTTTTCTACACCCCTAATATCCCTCGCAGCCCTCTCACTGCAGACTTGATGTCCGACAAAGACCTCAGACGTGCCACACGACCGAACATGTATCCGGGTCGCAGATAGAATCGACGGTATGCGGTGCGGTAGAATTTCTGCAGGTCTTCCTGGGAAATGGAGGGGAGTTGCATGACTGCATGGCACAAATCGTAATGGTTCCAGTTTCTTGTCGTAAGATAGCCTTTCTTTTCAGCCCAGGCGAACATTTCCGTTCCTGGAAACGGGGTGGTCATGTTGAGGATGATCAGCTCGGGATTGAGTTTGATGGCAAAACTGAGCGTTTCTTCCATGGTTTCCCGGGTTTCACCGGGATTGCCGATCATGAACGCGGCGCGCACGTCGATACGCGCTCTTTGAGCGGCACGCACCGCTTCCACCGCTTTGTCCAGGTCGATCTTTTTTTGGATATTCTTGAGGATCTCCGGGCTCGCAGATTCGATGCCGTACATGATCTGGTGACAGCCAGTGGCTTTCATGGCTCTCAGGACGTCTTCGTCCACCGCGTCGACCCGGCTGAAACAGCTCCAGGTAAGGTCGATTTTCAGGTCCTCCACGGCGCGGCAGAATGCGTACACCTCTTTCTTCACGCTGGTAAACGTGTCGTCATAAAAACAGATTTCTTTGATGCCGTATCGGTCCTGCAGATGTTTGACCTCTTCCGCGACCAGGCGTCCTGACCTTACCCTGAGCCTCGGGCCGAAAATGCGGTAACAGAACGTGCATCTGCCCGGACATCCTCTTGTGGCCAAGACCGAGGTCGCGGGCAAGCGCTTGTACGCGCCGACCGCAGGATAATAGCGTTTCATGGGCAGAAGATGGTACGCGGGCAAAGGGAGCGTATTAAGATCCGCGATCAGTTTCCTGTCCGAATTGTGGACTACCTGGCCCTTATCTCGAAATGACACGCCTGCGATTTGCTCAACAGGGCGCTCCGCGGCGATTTCCAGGATCGTTTCTTCGCCTTCACCGCGCACGACCAGATCCACCGAGGGATGTGACAGCACTTCTTCCGGTAAGACAGTCGGGTGCACACCGCCCAGCACGACCGTGGTTTCCGGCCACTCTTCTTTGGCCTGCGCAGCGATGGCGAGGGCCGAGTCGATCTGAGGCGTGGTTGCGGTAATGCCCACCAGGTCAAAACGATCCAGACCGCGCAGAACAGAGGACACTCTTGGCGCGCTGATCCGTTCGGCCTGACAGTCCAGGATTTGCACCCGGTGACCGGCTTGCTCAAGCACCGCGGCCATCCAGGCTGTTCCCAGAGGAGGCATGACACTGGAGACTTCATGCCATATGCTGTCCTCTGCCGATCCCCAGGGTGGATTGATGAAGAGGATCTTCACACGCGTATCCTTCCTGCAGTGAATTCAGCGCTCGGCCTTAGTAGCAGAGGGAAGACCTGCGAGGTACTTTTACCATGGTTCACGCCACGCGCGCACTGTGCGGGGAGGAACCAGCCAACGATGAACCAACGGGAGTATCGCGAGGAGGGGCCCGTGTCCGGACCCTATGACGAGTCCGGACACGATAAGAAAAATGCTCGCCTGTTATTTTCGATTATAGCGCACAGCCCTCTCGCGTCAAGATGCATTCATTGGCAACTCCCATGACCTGGAGGGTCACAACGAACCATGAAAATGGCACCCTGTCCAGCGACCGGCGGGAGCTGGCAAGTGCTTGAAGTTCTTGGGGATGGGGGTTCGGGGGAAGACCCTTCTTTCAAGCAGGGCCTTCCCCCGATAATGCATTTTCATAGGAATCGGTATTACAGTCCCGGGGTATCCGGAATGGAATCCAGGGACCGTGCCATGACTTCTCGGGGTCTGCTGGTACCATCGGACTGACCGATAAGGCCTTCGGATTCCATCGCTTCAATGATGCGAGCAGCCCGGTTGTACCCGATGCGCATGTGCCGCTGGATAAGTGAGATGGAAGCGTGGCCGAGCCGCGTGACCAGTTGCACTGCCTCGTCGTACTTGGGATCGTCGATCAGGTCGCCTATGTCTGCCTTTTCATCTCCTTCTGCCACGTGTTTCTCAATTTCTTTGAGATATGTAGGAGGTCGCTGAGCCTTGATAAATTCGGCGATGTTGCGAATCTCGTTCTCCGAGACGTACGCGCCGTGGAGGCGGGTGAGCTTGGCGGTGCCCGGCGGTAAGAACAGCATGTCACCCATGCCAAGAAGGTTTTCCGCGCCCGAGGTATCCAGGATAGTCCTGGAATCGGGCTTGGCAGACACTTGATAAGAGAGTCGTGCCGGGAAATTCGCTTTTATCACGCCCGTGATTACGTCTACCGAGGGCCTTTGCGTGGCCAGGATCAGGTGGATCCCCGAGGCTCGGGCCATCTGGGCAAGCCTCGCGATGGAAATCTCGATGTCCTTGGCAGCCACCATCATCAGTTCTGCAAGCTCGTCAATAATAATGACGATATAAGGCAATTTTTCTGGCCCCGATGCGTCCGGCTCGGTACCTGCGTTCAGTTCCGCGACCTTGAGATTGTAGCTCTCGATGTTCTTGGCCCCCGTCTTGCTCAGCAGCTCATATCTGCGCTCCATCTCTCGAATTGCCCAGCTCAGGACTTTGGGAACCTTTTCCGGTTCGGTGACCACAGGGTGGATGAGGTGCGGAATATCTTGATAGTAGGACAATTCCAGCCTCTTGGGGTCCACCATGAGGAACTTCACGTCATCCGGATGGCATGACATGAGCCACGAACAAATCAGGCAGTTGAGCCCCACGGATTTTCCGGTGCCTGTCGCGCCGGCAATCAGCAAATGCGGCATTCGCACAAGACTGGTAGCAAACGGCTGGCCGTCAATGCATTTGCCAAGGGCTAGCTTCAGGGGTTCTTTCTGTTCCCGGAACGCAGGCGACTCGATGATCTCGCGGAAATAGACGATCTCCCGGTTCAGGTTGGGCACTTCGATGCCTACTGTGTCCTTGCCGGGAATGGGCGCCACGACACGCGTCGAACCGGACTTCAGCGCCATCGCGAGGTCGTCCGAGGTATTGAGCACCTTTCGCAGGGGAATGCCTGCTGCGAGGATAATTTCGTACATCGTAATGACCGGCCCGGGGTGAATTTCCACCACCTCACCCCTGATGCCGAGGTCCAAAAGCTTCTGCTCCAGGATGGCTGCGTTTTGTTCCAGGACTTTCTCGTCTATCGCGCGACTTGCCGCAGGTGGTGTGTCCAGCAGGTCACTGGAAGGAAATACGTAATCGTCGCCATTTCCCGTATACTCTCGGATTCTGTCTTCCACCGCGAGTTCCTCATCCGCTCGCCTGGTAACCCTTATCGGTCGGGACGGCTCGGCTTGCGAAGTCGGCGTCGGTACCGGTGCCCGTGCCGGTTCGATCACCTTCGCGCGGGGAGGAGGTGCGGCAGGTTGTTGCTCCTTCAGATATTCGTCGATAGCCTTTTCCAGGTCCTGCTTGGTGTGATAGAAACCGCGTGGTGCGGGAGCGGGCTCAACGACCTCCAGGGGTTTCCACTGGGCAGGCATTGACAAAGCCGCGGCTGCCATGTCGTCATCGTCTTCCTCATCGCAGTGTGCCGGTATGTCCGGAGATACTGACTGCTTCGTGGGCGCGGGTACGGCCCCTTGGCCCGCGTAAAGGCTGAGTTTTTCCCATCGCGGTGGGGGATCGCATTCGGGTTCCGACTCAAATTCACACGCGTCTGCGGAGCACGCGAAGTAGTCCTCACCCGGTCTCTCGTCTGTTGGTTCCTGTTCTTCCTCTGAAAAATCTTCATTCCGCAAAAGAGCTTGCAGACTTTTCCTCTTTTCGCGCCATTCCCTCACCATTTCAGCGACCCTTTGTAGTCCCCGAAAGGCCAGTACAAATGGCGCTGACACCGCACGCGCGGTGAATCGGACGAACCGCTTCACAGAAATGCGCAATGTGTGCAGTAAGCTCAATAATATGACCGTGGACGCGACTATGATTTCTCCGACGCTTCCGAAAAACTTGAAGAATGAAGCGTGGAGAAACGTTCCCACGGTGCCGCCCGCGTGGGTTGCCGTGACGCCCAACGCTTGGCCGACTTGAAGACGTTCCAGAAGTACGGAAAGCGTGGCGACGAGAACCGCGGCCGACAAGGTCGATGTCCAGGTAATGCCGGTAAAGGACCATATCACCAGCCTGACAGCCATCACGAAAAGAGCGACAGGAATGATCAAAGCCGATATCCCGAGAATTTGCACAAGAGCATCCGCGAGATAAGACCCGGTAAGCCCTCCAAGATTCGACACCTGCACTCGCGAAGTGACCACATTGAAGGAAGGGTCGCGAGGATCGTACGACAAGAGACATACCAGCAAAAACAGCGCCATGGCAGCGAGGATTACCGCGAGGTATTCTCGTGCCCGTGACCGGCGCACTGGCCCTGCAACCGTGACCGTAGGTTTTTCCAGAGATTTCTTGGACGTCTTCCTAGGCATATGCTCGGAATTGCCTCATCGTCGGCTCACTTTGGGCTACCACGAAAACCGCGTGTTGAGAAAATATTCGGCTTATGTAAGCATTGAAAGCCATCATACCACATTAGTTGATGTTCTTTCAATAACATTCTGTTTATCCAGGTTTTCCAGTGATAATCATTCTTTAATCTCGTGTCGGGCCATGCGCAAACCCTGTGCGCGGTTTTGAGGCATGAACCCCGCGCGTGTTCGTCGTCTCCGGGCCTTTGAGACTGAATCGCTTCGTGATATTATGCCGTTCTTTGACCGTCTGCGGGTGGCATACGTGTGAGAGAATCCTGGCACGTGAGGAGTGGAACTTGTTGAAAATACTTCGTTTTGTCGCCGTGACACTCAAGTGGGTCATACTGGGAGTTATCGGCCTGGAAGTCCTGTGTTTCCTCATCATCACGGTGACAAATTTCGTGCTTTGGGGCCACGCGAGAGAAGGCAGCCGCGCGGTGTACGATCCATACACGCTGTTCCTGCAGGCTCATGGCATCAGGGGTACGGCGTATAACGCCAGCTCTCCGGATCGGGCAAAGAACGTAGTAATCTGGTGTCTCGGCGGGTCAACCATGAGGGGACATACCCTGGACGATGCCAAAACCATTCCCAGCCAAATGGTGAAGCGGCTCAACGCGGACAGCTCGGGCTTGCGCTTCAGCGCGGTGAATTTCGGCATGAATTCCTTCAATTCCTTGCTGGAGACGAAGTACCTCCAGAAGTTACTCATCGAAAGAACTGATAGACCTGACATCATTATTTTTTACGATGGAGCGAATGACGCAACGTACTTTGCGGAACATCAAAACGTATACGGCCACTACGGATATCGTAAAACGCGGGCAATCATCGAAAGCTATTACTGGAGTCCGTTCGGTTTGCTCAAACCTTTGAACGCGGCGCTCTATAGCTCGTTCACGTACGAGCTGTATTCGAAGGTTCGTGAAGCATTAATCCCGGCCACGCACAATGCCGGTCTGCTCCGAGACCTGGTCAATGAGACGGACAAGAGGTATGAATACGTCAACAAGGTGGCTTCATGCTTTGGGGCCAAGTTCATTCTCTTCTGGCAACCCATGGTCTGGACTGAGAAGTGCAATGTTCCCCAGGATGTCAAGGACAAGGAGAAGGGGTTCTTTGTCAATTCTCAGCGCCTGGCAACGCTTCGGCAGAATTTCGGCGTGCCGTACCTGGCTCTCTTTGAGAGACTCAAGACCAGGCCGTACCTTGTGGATTTCCGGAACGTCTTGTGTGGGAGAACCGGGGCCGCGTACCAGGCTGACGGCGTGCATCTCACCGATTACGGGAGAGAGATCGTGGGCGAGCGCATGGCGCAGGCAGTACGTGAGCGTCTTGTGCCAAGGGGTTCCCCGAAATAGCGTGGATATGAGCCGCTATTACCTGTTTCCCGACGCGCAGTGCGTCGCGGAGCCTGTTTGGAGACATCCCACCATTTTGAGAGGAGCGAACAAACGGTGAGCCTTCCCCGCACAGCATACATTCTCTTGTGGTTCCCCAAGCCATCGGAGACTTTCGTGTTTCGAGAAGTCGTCAATTTGCGAAAAATGGGCCTTCCTTTGAAGGTTTTTGCCCTGTACGGTGAACTGACCGACGGCATGTCCCAGGAGATGCGTGCAGAGTCCAAGGATGTGGAAAGGCTCGGCTTACCTGGCTTGAAGTCGATTGCTGCCGACGTCCGGGTACTGGTGGCGCCGCAATCGCGCGCTCACTGCGTCTTTGTTCCGCACCGTGCCGTTCAGACGATGGAACGGGGTTGAAAAAGGGGGAGAAAACCTGTGGGCTTTTCTCTGCGCGTTCCGGTTGGCAAGGCGTTTTGAGGAAGAAAAGATTGCACATATTCACGCGCCCTGGGCCAGCGGTCCCGCGACCGCGGCATGGATCGCATCGAGGCTCACGGGGATTCCTTTTACCTTTACTTCACGCGCGTGGGACATCTATCCACCTGACGGAGCGCTCCACGAAAAGATCCGTGACGCGGCTTTTGTGAGAAGCGAGACCAGAAACCAATATCGGTTATCTCGCCCAGTTTTGCGAAGGTGACACGAGCAAGTTCCACCTGACTTATAACGGGGTCCCGCTGACTACCCATCGGGAAGCGCCGGTGAAGATGGAACCGCCCTTTCGATTCCTCGCACTGGGCAGATTTGTCGGAAAGAAAGGCTATGATTTCTTGCTGCAAGCCTGTCGGATTCTTGCGGACAAGGGTGTGGATTTCCGGCTGACCATGGCCGGTGACGGGCCTCGTGCAGTTCAACTTACCAGACTTGCACGCAAGCTCGGCATTGCCGATCGGGTGCTTTTTCCAGGATTTGTGCAGTACGATGCGGTGTCGGAGCTGATATCCTCCTCGGACATGCTCATCATGCCGAGTGTGGTTCATTCGTCAGGCGATCGGGACGGCATTCCCACGGTGATCATGGAATGCCTCATGCATCGAGTGCCGGTAATTGCCACGGATGTCTCGGGCATAGCCGAGGTCATAGAAGACGGTGTCACCGGATTCCTCATCCCTGAGAAGGATCCTGAAGCGATCGCGCACGCGGTGATCAAAATGGTCGGAGACAGGGATGCAGCACTCGCCATGGCAGAGAGAGGGCGGTCAAAGGTCCGGGAGCTTTTCGATCCGGAGCGGAACCATCACAAGGTGCTCGAACTCTATCAGGATCTTCCTGCTCCAGTATAAGCGGACCGCATGCCTTCGGCCGCGGCATGACCGTTCAGCGCGTCATTTGCCGAACCCGGAAAAAACCACCACAAAGTCACAAAGACACGAAGAAGTCAGCAGACAATTCTCGTGATTCTTTGTGCCTTCGAGGCTTTGTGGTTCATCTCTTATCCCTCGTGGTGAACGGTTACCATTCTTCAGCCTTCGCAGTGAACGCGGAGGCGCGGGAATAACGGAGCTGTACCTCCGTCTCTCGGACGCTCCTTTTCACCACGGGTCTATGCGCGTTTTAGATATTCTCTCACCGCAGTGGTGACGAATTCGGAAAATGGAGTGGTACCGCGATTTTCGTCTATCGACTCGATCACACTTACCGGAAAATTGACTGCTTTGAGCCTCATGATTTCTTGAGCCTGGCTGCTGATTTTCACTGTTTCCGCTTGCTTGGCCTTGTCTCTCACACTGGTGCCGAACGCGAGTGCTTCCGTCGGGTTCTCGGTAAAACTTGCTTCAAGCACGCCAAATTCTTCATCGGTCAGGGAAAGATTTCCAAATCCCACCGAGCTCTTCCCGGTATCCGGGTCTTTCTTAATCCAGTCGATGCGCGCGTGGCACGTCATTCTTCGCGCGCCTCCGTCTATGACCAGTCTCAGTTTGACATTGCTTCCCACGTTAGGGCCGGAATACTGGCTTGGCTCCATGTCGCACGGAACCTGGATCCCGTAGCTCAGAGCCTTTTCTGAATTGATCACCGGCGGAGTCAATGCGTGGCGGGAAAAGACTTGGCCGTCAATGTGCATGTATTGCATAGGTCGCCCCCTTTTCTTGGGAATGCATGGCACTGCTGAAGCGTGCTGGCTCTCACGCGGCACTACCACATGGTGATCGTCCACCCGTGAGGCTTACAAGACAGAGATTGAACTCGCCTCTTGCGTGCCTCACGTGCGGATGCCATGTCCTGCCACGGTTTCAGTATACGCGAAGCACAAGGGATTGCAAAGTAATCAGCGGCTAGGCCGCCTATTCGAACCTCATCGCGGTGACCGAGTCCATGCGGCTGGCCCTTACTGAAGGATACAACCCGGACACGACCCCCAGGAACATGGTGAATACCAGACCCCCGACCACGCTCAAGGTCATGGCCAGTGCGGAAACGTCTACTTCCAGCTGATGCTTGAGAAATTCCACTCCGATCAAACCGGTCGTCACCCCCATGCTTCCTGCAATGACGCTTATGAGTATCGACTCGGTAAGGAACTGAGTAAGAATGACCCTTTGTTCGGCTCCTAGAGCCTTTCTGAGTCCAATTTCTCTGGTTCGATCCTGTATGGCCGCGAGCATCACGTTGGTAATCCCCAGACCGCCGAGAACCAAGGTGACTGCCAGCGCGGAAAAAATGAACAGTTTTACTACATAAATGGTGGCTTGAACCTTCCTGATGCGTTCCGGATAATAGATCATCCTGATCCCGGCTTCATACCCTTTGTGCGATTCATCGAGCACTTTCAGCGCTTGTTTGCGCACCGCGTCGACCCGGTTCCAGTCGTCCACACGCATGAAAATCTCTCTGATCCAGTACGTTCCCTGGAAGAAATCTTGCGCGGTGGTGATGGGGATGAAAATTGACCGCCGGATGTCGCCGTGCTGAATCCCTCCCAACGTACCGATAACTTCGAAGCTGAGGTTGCCGACCCTGACAACGGTTCCCACAGGGTCCTTATTTCCGAACAGGTATTTCACTACCTCCTGCCCCAAAACGCAGACATGCTTCCTCCCCACCACATCAGAAGGCCCTATGAGCCGCCCTGAGAGCGCATGGGGAGTTTGGGTTCTCCAGTAGGAATCATCCACGCCGAAGAGACCGGGGCTCCACTGGGTGGTATGGAACCATGCATCCACCGCGGGCAACGAAACCACAGGAGCAACGGCCATCATGTGCGGAATCTGTCGCAATTTCTTCACGTCCCGCATGTCAAATTCGCCAGGATGGTAATTCTCTTCGAGTTCCCAGTACGCTTTCATAACCGTAGCTTCACCGAGGAGTTCGAGGTTTTCGCCCATCTTCTTTTCCACGGAGTCGCCCATGGTCTGGATCACGATAAATCCGGCTGTCCCCACGGCAATCCCTGCAATAACCGCCTTGTATCTCCTCCGGTTACGAAGCACGAGTCGCCAGCACATGGTAAACAGATCAGAAACTTTCAAACCCGTTGCCCCTCGACTGAATGCCGGGACACTGTCGCTTTCTCGGTCAGGAAGCGTAATCTCTCGGAATCCACGGGTAATGGCGCGCCCTTGCTTCGATCTTGGTCAGGGAATCGAGCTTCGCACGCGACAGGTAATCGAAATGCATCGCGCAAAAAGATAAATCTTATATCAATGACGTTCAAATGAGCAAGTATCCTTCCGCGACTGTCAGGGTTTGTATCTGTTTCCCTAGGTTTTGACCTTTCCTCCTCGCGGTCGGAGCAAATACTCCATGGACGCGGAGGTTGTACCCATCACGGTTTGCCATCTTCATGTTCTGCGCCTCAAAGGAGGCATTTTATCCTCTTCCGGGAAAAAACTCCAGGTGTCCCGCGTGGGTACGCAGCACGGGAATGTGTCGCGCGTACCAATGCCTCATTCCGAAGATGGAACCTGAGGTCGGTGTGCGCAATATCTCATATTGATTCCCTTTTGCATGTATACCTCGGTGCAAGTGGGTAAACTGCTCGGGTACGGACAAGGCAAAGCTGTCTCATCATTCCGTTTAGGAAACCCCCGACCGTAAGGTCTGATACCGCTGTACCTAAAATTACGTAATTTGCGGAGGGAAACCTCCTTCACTGCGAGCGACGCGGGGCCGTCGAGTCTGCGTTCAGGAGACCTCCCTCCGCTGGGCTAAGAGACTGACAAGTGAGCGAACTGGTATTATCCTTTGAAAGCGCATCAATATCACTCGGTAAGCCTGACAGAAGAGTTGCACACAAATTCATGGCTCCTGGTGGGGAAAGTCGGAATCCAGGAGAAAGGCCCGCCCTTCAGGGCTGTGTGCACGTACCGGGTTTTTTCCTTGATACCGACCGGCCCTCGCGTTAGGCTCGCTTCACGTGTGGCGACGAGCTCAGTGACGTCCCACAGGAAAGGAAGCTCATCATGAAAATAGTTTCTCTTTTCGGGAGTCCCAGAAAGCAAGGCAACACCGCGACCGTTCTCGGCTGGGTGGAAGAGCAGCTGAACGAGCGGGGACACGAAGTTGCGCGGATCAACACCTGCGACTACCTGATCAACGGATGCCAGGAGTGCTACCATTGCCAGAATTCCGTGAACGAACCGGGTTGTCCTCAAAAGGATGACACGCTGTCCATTTTCGGCCGCATGATGGAGGCTGACGCGGTGATCTACGCGTCGCCTTTGTTCTGCTGGTCGTGGTCCAGCCAGATCAAGCCGCTTATCGATCGTCACTTCTGTCTCGTCAAGGAAGCGGGATCTCGCAAGTGGTCGTCCTTGCTCCAGGATAAACCCACCGCGCTCGTGACTACTTCGGCCGGCGGCATGCAGGCAAATGCGGAACTGCTTGTGCAACAATACCGGAATCTCATCGAGTATGCGCGCGCAAAGGTCAAGGCTACCCTCGTGGTTCCCTATTGCACCACGCCGGATGCGATACCCGCAGAGGTGAAGAGTACAAGCCGCGAGTCTCGCACACGATCTCGTTTCTTGAGCTGGGGGGATGTTCGTTCCGGGACGATCGGCTTCTCCGTCCCGTGACGTCCCGTGAAAGGGTCTTGGGGCCAACTGTGGCGCTGGGTGCCACTGCTGGCTAGTCCAGCAGTGCCTCTGTGCGTCCGAAATCACTGCGAGCAAGCTCGCGGTGGCACCCGAATAAAAGACCGGTAAGGCCGAAAGTATTCACGCGAACAGAGCGGCTGGATTCCTGACGACTACAGCGTTTTGCCACGCCGCAAAAACCAGTCGTGCCACATGGCGACCATCCCTGCTGCCACGAACGCGGCAGTTTCAGTGCGGAGAATACCCGGGCCCAAGCTCACGGGGCGGAATTCTGCGCGTACCGCATGCGCTTCCTCCTCGCGATCGAATCCGCCTTCAGGACCCACGAGCAGGACCACTTCGCACGGGCATTCGGTTTCCAAGATTTCCCACATCGCCGCGGCCTCGGGATCAGGGGAGAGAAGGAGTCGCGTCTCTTGTCCGGGGTCGCGGGCCAGGAACTGCTCCAGCGCGACCGGGGCTTCTACTTCCGGACAGTATACACGGCCGCACTGTGCGGCTGCGGACTTGACCACCGCTGCCCATCGCTCCTTCTTTTCCAAAGGTCGACGGGTTACTCGTTGGCTCAGGATGGGAAGGAACCGGCAGACTCCCAGTTCGGTGCCGTGTCGCAAGATGTCGGCAAACGGGCCTGGCCTCACGCACGAGAAGGCCAGTGTGACCTGGATGCGTGCGGGCTCTTCTCTCGGCAGCGCCTGTTGCACGCGTCCGATCAGGGCTCCTGAGGTGCCCGCGTCCAAGCACACCAAGTATTCCCCTGTACCGTCAAAGACCGCCACCGAGTCGCCCGCGCTCAACCGAAGCACGCTTTTCAGATAACGTGTAGTTTTGGCCGAAAAGGCGATACTGCCCTCACAAAACTCCTCGGGGGGCACGTATATTCTGGGACGCTTCATGTCTGCCCTCACCCGTCATCTCGCGCTTGAGTGCCGAACCGTTCCCGGAGATACCTGTCGATTCGATCCAGGCCCGCGTGGATGTTCTCCAGGGAATTGGTATACGAAAATCGGATAAATCCTTCGGCATTGTCGCCAAAATCGATTCCCGGAGCAACGCCGACTCCGGCTTCGTCGAGAATCTCAAACGCGAATTTGTACGAATCGGCCGAGAATTTCCTCGCGTCAGCCAACACATAAAAGGCCGCGGTCGGGTCGACCTTGAGTTCGAAGCCGATACGCTTCAACCCGGCAATCATGGCCATTCTGCGTTCGTTGAACACCGCTTTCATGCGGCAGGTCTCGATGGACGAATTGGTGAGCGCTTCCACGCCGGCCCATTGCACGAAATCCGCAGCACTGATGAAAAAATTCTGGGCCATCTTCTGCAGAGGCCGCACGTACTGCGGAGGACAGATCACGTACCCGAGTCGCCATCCGGTCATCGCGTACAGTTTGGAGAATCCGTTGACCACAAACGCGTTCTTGGTGAACTCGAGGATGGTGTGTTCCTTACCCTCGTACACGAGACCGTGATAAATCTCGTCGGAAATGATGGGAATGTTCAACCGAGCGATTTCTTTCATTCTTTCCGGAGCCATGACGATCCCGGTGGGATTGGACGGTGAATTGACGAGGATCGCTCGGGTCCTGTCATTTGCTGCCCTGGCCGCGTCATCCGGGTCCAGTTGGAAACCGGTTTCGGCCGAAGCGTCGACGAATCGAGGGATTCCGTCAAGGAAACGCACGAAATTGGGATAGCACGCGTAATGCGGATCTGTGAGAATGATTTCGCAACCCGGATCGAGCAGCGCTGCAAGTGTCAGGAAGATCGCGGGAGATGAACCGGAAGTGACCACCACGCATTGCGGGTCTACGTCCACCCCGTACGTGCGGCGATAATGGTCCGCTACCGCGAAGCGGAGTTCAGGCAGGCCCATGCTGTGCGTGTAGTGAGTCTTGCCCGCGCGCATGGCCTTGATGCCTGCTTGAATGATATTCGCGGGGGTGTCGAAATCAGGCTCACCCACCTCAAGATGGATAATGTCCTCGCCCCTCGCGGCCAGGTCTATGGCGCGCTCAAGCACATCCATCACCAGAAACGGGGGTATGGTACGAGATTTCTCGGAAATAGGCGGATCGGATCGGTTCATGCTCACGAACTCCAAGAAATGAAATCACGAACCGTATTATAGCCTAAAGAGAACGACTTTTGGACGATTGCTCCCCCGCGTGTGGGGAAGCGCTTGGCATGAGAATAGCCGTCTTTGGGTTTTGCAAGCTACAGATCTCTGTCTTGTGGAAGTGCTCTTGATCGCTTTCGTATGTAACTTCTGGCTGCAAAAAGCCTTGTCTGTGTGACTCTTCTTTGGTGTCGGGAGATCCGCGTCAGTGCGAGCGACGCGGATTCCACATCAGGGCAATGTGAACGTGAGCAAGATTTCGTCAGCTTCCACGTTTTTCCCGGGGTTGGTAAGAATTTTGTCTACTTGCGCATCAAGCGGAGACGCGATGCTGCTTTCCATCTTCATGGATTCTATCCGAAACAGCTCCTGACCACGGCGCACAATTTCGCCTTCTGCCACGCACACGGCAGTTACCAGTCCGGGCATGGGACACTTGAGCACATTTTCGACGGTTTCCGATTCCTTGCGACGCATGAAACCGGTGAGACTCCATTCTAGAGGGGTGTACACCTCAAACGTGCGAATAATGCCGCAATAGAACACTTGAATGTGGCTTTCCTGGTATCGCGCGCGGAACATGTGCGCGGCTTGGTCGATGACAAGCTTGAGTCGCCGGCGATAAAACTCGAATTCCGGTGTGGTCACGTGATGCACCGCTCCATCCGCGACGATCTTCCAGTCATTGGACCCGTCCTGTCGTCCCAGATTGACTTCAAACGCTTCTTGTTCGGCTTTGACGATGTACGTAACGTTCTTCCTTGCGTTCTTCCTTCGCACCGATCACCGGTTTCATGGGCTTGAGGGATTCGCGGACCAGGCTCCGGCGATTGTGGTGAATCAGCACTGCAGCGATGAGCATGAATCGGATCTTTTCCGCGTCAGGAGGCATCTTGCTCCTGCCGTCCTCGAAATGCTCTTCGATGAAGTCCGTGGACAGATCTCCGGCTGCAAAGCCCGGATGATCTACCACCGCGTTGACAAAGTCCACATTGGTGGTCAAGCCTTCGATATGGTACCCGTTGAGCCCGCGCACCAGCAGCTTTCTCGCTTCTTCACGATCCTTCCCCCATGCAATGACTTTGGCCAAGAGGGAATCATAATAGATCGTAATGACAGAACCCGCGTCGATCCCTGTATCCACGCGGATGCACTTACCTGAAGGCCGCGCGTAACGGGTAACCATGCCGGTGGTGGGAAGAAAATCCCGGGTCGGGTCTTCCGCACAGATGCGGGCTTCAATGGCCCACCCGTTGAATTTCACGTCTTCCTGCTTCACACCCAGAGGCGCACCTGATGCAACCCGCAGCTGCAATTCGACCAGGTCCAACCCTGTCACTTCCTCGGTGACGGGATGCTCCACCTGCAAGCGGGTGTTCATCTCGAGAAAATAGAAGTTGCGTTCCGCGTCCACGATGAATTCCACTGTTCCTGCATTGGTGTACCCTGCTTCGCGCGCGAGCTCGCACGCGACTCGACCCATCTTCTCTCGAAGAGCCTGATCCATGGCCATGGATGGCGTTTCTTCCACCACTTTCTGGTACCGGCGCTGCACCGAACATTCCCGTTCTCCGAGATGCACCACGTTGCCATGATGGTCGGCCATGATCTGAAATTCGATGTGGCGGGGTCTGGCCACATATCGCTCGAGGAACAGCCGTTCGTCGGCAAAGCCTTTTTTGGCTTCGTCCCGGCAGGCGATGAATGCTGAGGCCATCTCTTCCAGTCTGGTCACAATCCGCATGCCTCGGCCCCCGCCCCCCGCGGCAGGCTTGAGCAGAAGGGGAAATCCGAGCCTTTCGGCTACGGTCATGGCCTCGTCCAGGTCGGATAAGGGTTCGTCGTGACCGGGAACCACCGGCACTCCCGCCCGCTTGGCCAGCGCCTTGGAAGCCGGTTTGTCCCCCAGAAGGGCAATGGCTTTGGGTGTGGGGCCGATAAAGACCAGCCCGGCTTTGATCGCCATTTGTGCAAATACGGGGTTTTCGGAAAGAAATCCGTACCCGGGATGCACCGCGTCGCAGCCGTGTTCGCGCGCAGCATCCAGAATCTTTTCCTTGACCAGGTATGATTCCGAGGCCGAAGCCGGTCCTATGAACTCCCGTTCTTCAGCCTCACGGACAAACGGCGCCCGGGAATCAACCTCCGAGTAGACCGCGACCGTTGCAATGCCCATGCTCTTGCAGGTTCTAATGATGCGGCGGGCTATTTCGCCCCTGTTGGCAATCAGGATTTTCTCGAACACTGGTTTACCTCACAGCGGGATGTTGCCATGTTTGCGTTCCGGTCTTGGCGCCTGTTTGCCCTCCAGGAACTGTAAACTTCTGATAAGCCTGCCTCGGGTGTCGCGAGGAAAGATCACGTCGTCGATGTACCCGCGTTTGGCTGCCAGGAAAGGATTTACAAAGGCCGCGCGGTACTCGGCCTCTTTTTCCGCCAGCATTGCCCCCGGATCGGCAGAGTTTTGAATCTCCTTACGGAAAATCACCTCAGCCGCGCCGCGGGGGCCAAGGACCGCTATTTCGGCAGTAGGCCACGCGTAGTTGATATCAGCGCCTATGTGTTTGGAATTCATCACAATATACGCGCCGCCGTACGCTTTGCGCACGAGCACCGTCACGCGGGGCACGGTGGCTTCGATAAACGCGTAAAGCAGTTTTGCGCCGTGGCGAATAATGCCGCCATGTTCCTGGTCAGGCCCTGGCATGAAGCCCGGCACGTCCACCAGGCAGATCAACGGGATATTGAACGTGTCGCAGAATCGGACGAACCGCGCCCCTTTGACAGACGCGTCGCTATCGAGCACACCGGCCAATACCGCGGGCTGATTGGCAATGAGCCCAATGGTTTGGCCTCCCAGACGCCCAAATCCTACCAGGAGATTCCGCGCGAATCGTGCATGCACCTCCATGAACTCCGCGCCGTCCAGGATACTCCGAATGAGCACCTTCATGTCGTACGCCTGGTTCGGATTTGGCGGCACCAGATAGTCCAGCGCGGGGTCGGTGCGTCCCGGCGGATCCCGCAGATCCAGTAGAGGAGGCTTGAGACTACTGTTGGAGGGAAGATAGTTGATCAAGCGCCGGACTTCTCGCAGGCACATGATGTCGTTCGCGGCCACAAAATGAGCCACCCCGCTTTTTTCCGCGTGCACTGCCGCTCCACCCAGCTGTTCGGAGCTGATTTCCTTGTGGATGACGGTTTTCACCACATTGGGACCTGTGACAAACATGTACGAGGTCTGATCCACCATAAAGTTGAAGTCTGTCATGGAAGGACTGTACACCGCGCCGCCCGCGCAGGGCCCCATCATGCAAGAAATCTGGGGAATGACCCCGCTGGCCCGCACGTTTCGGTTGAAGATCTCTCCGTACGCGGCGAGAGCATCCACCCCTTCCTGAATGCGCGCGCCCCCTGAATCGTTGATTCCGATGTACGGAGCGCCCACCCGAACGGCATGGTCCATGACCTTGCTGATTTTCTCCGAATGGGCCTCTCCGAGCGAACCTCCCATGACGGTGAAATCCTGACTCGATACAAAGACCTCGCGACCGTCAATGGTGCCGTGGCCGGTAATCACCCCGTCAGTGAGGTACTCTTTGCCGGCCCCGAGATGCCCGCCCCTGCCTTTCTTGAGAATGTCGAATTCCTCAAAGGACTCGTCATCCAGAAGAAGGGCCAGGCGCTCCCGAGCGGTAAGCTTGCCTCGTTCGTGTTGGGCGTGGATTCGCTTGAGGCCGCCGCCCAGGGTTGCTTCTTCGCGAAGAGCTTGCAGGGTCCACAAATTATCATGGGGCGGCCACAACGCGGCATCGGCAGAAGAGGGCTCCTCCGGCTTTTTGCGGCCGGACGCGCTCAATTGGTTCGTGTCATCTGTGCTCATTGTACCCTCCAGGCCTCACAGAGGAGGCGCCATAAGCCACTGAGAACCGCATTCCACGGTTGCCGCGAATTCTCATTCAGAATCTGGTATTATCCGAAAAGTCGGGTCTGCCGGTCAATAGAAAGTTGTGTGTCGCTCGGGTATACTCACGTCCTGAAATATTACCCGCGGGAAACGGACCGGGAGGCGAATGCGCTTCACATACAATTTGTGAATACGAGTAATTATCCTGGTTATCAAGAAACAAGGTACCCGTATGTCACGGTTTTTCTTCGCCCCGTACTTGCAGAAATCCTGAAACTGTTGGAGCTTATGCTTGTCTTCAAGGGGAATCAAGAGATATGTAAGTGTGTGGATCACCGGTTCGGATCGCCAGCCGCAGGAGGGGATGGGATGGAATGTCCGAAATGTGGGTTTGTTTGTGACAATTCAATCGGAGAATGCCCGCGATGCGGCGTGGTTTTTGCCAAGTGGGAAGGGGGTTTGTCCGCGTCACGCGGCAGAGAAGGCACACCCCGGCGGCAAGACGCACCTGAACCACCTTTCGACGTGTCCCGCGGGTCAAGAACTCATTACCGAAACAGTCAGCCGGGACCTGGGACCTCATTCGGTGCACGTGAAGATTCGTACGAAGACAGCTTGCGGCCGCGGCCGGGAGGATTCCGGAACACGGCAAGGTATCCACAAGAACTCACGGTAGATGATGAGGAAGACTTCCGCCCTGAACCGCGGCACATGGAAACGAACGACTGGTTGGTGCTGGCCTCAGGCCCGATTTTCGCATTGTTGATCATGTGTTTCCCCCTGTTGAACCATATCTTTACGACGTTCACCACTCTGGTCCATGAAATGGGTCACACATTGATCGGGTGGATTTTCGGATACCCCGCGTTGCCTGCGTTTGATCTGCGATACGGGGGCGGGGTGACCGCGACTATGCCGCGGTCGATGTTGCTGCTGGTGATCTTCTATTCGGTTATGGCCTTTCTCGTGTACACTTACCGCAAGAATCGGTCTACGCTGATTTTTCTCGTGGTTTTTCTCGCGATTCACATTGTCCTGTCAGTCACTACGCTTCATGACGTGGTCTTCCTGATGATGGGTCACGGCATGGAACTGGTCATCGCGGGTATTTTCTTCTACCGGGCTCTGAGCGGCGCGGCAGTGGTGCATTCTCTGGAAAGACCTCTTTATGCTGTGATCGCCTGGTTCATTGTCTTGTCCGACCTCCGATTCGCGTACCGGTTGGCAACCAGCGCGCATGTGCGACGATTGTACGAAGAAGCCAAAGGTGGGGGCCACTGGATGGATTTTAGCCGCGTGGCCGAGGATTATCTTCACACCAATTTGAAAGTGATGGCCGTATTTTTTTTCATTGCCACTCTTTTGCCGCTGGTGGTGGGTTTCCTGGCATTCCGGTACCAGGAATACCTCCGACGCGTGGTCGTGCGTATGTGGGTGAGGGACCCGTCTCAGCCTTGTATCTGTACCTCCACGGAGCCGGAACAGCATCACACGTGACCAATTTGGGGTGCTTTCCGCAGGTGACTCGCGTATACTTGCTGTTTGCTGTGCGATAAAGAACCCTGTGGCGCACTACGCGGAAAGAGCAAGGAGGCCTCGCAAGTCTTGAACGAAAAAACCGAGCAACTTACCAGCGGCCGGAGGATCGCTACCAATGTCCTCTGGAATATTGCGGGCAATATCGCCCCACTCCTGCTGGCTCTGGTTGCGCTTCCTTTGCTGATCAAAGGCCTCGGGACGGCTCGAGCGGGCGTTCTGTTCCTCATATGGACCGTTCTCAATTATTTCAACCTGTTTCAGTTCGGCCTCGGACGCGCGTTGACCAAGTTCATCGCAGAACGACTGGGTGAGGGAAACGAACAAGAAGTCTCGTCTCTGGTATGGACCGGCACAGTCCTCATGCTTCTTCTGGGAGCGATTGCCACGGTCAGCATGATCCTTGTTGCGCCATGGCTGGTGCACCATCAGTTGAAGATACCTGTGGAGCTTCGCGACGAAACCGTGCATGCCTTTTACGCGTTTGCGCTTGCCATGCCCGTGCTCATAAGCGTGGCCGCGTTCAAGTCGGTTCTGGAAGCGTACCAGCGTTTCGGCCTCAAGAACGGGTTGCAGGTGGCGCTGGGCGTGCTGAACTACAGCGGATTGCTGCTGATCATCCTGTTTTCAAAGAGCCTCGTGCCTTTGGCATGGTTTGTCGCTGCGGGTGGTTTGATCGCATGGGTAGCGCATTTTGTGTGTTGCGTACGGGTGGCGCCTATGATTCTACGCGGCATCAGTTTCCGTCGCTCGGTGATCGGGCCGCTGGTGAGCTTCGGGGGCTGGGACACGATAAGAAGCCTGGTGCAACCGATCATCATGTATTCCGATCGCTTTTTCATCGGATCTCTGATCTCCGTGTCCGCGGTGGCTTACTACACCACCGCATATGAAGTGGTTACCAAGATGTGGATCTTTCCCACGTCTTTGGTGGGGGTGGTGTTTCCGGCCATGGCTATGAGCCTGGCTCAGGACCGTGACCGCGCGGCGCGACTCTACCAGGGCGGGATCAAGATCAGCTTTCTCTCCCTGTATCCGCTGGTTCTCTTGGCCGTGGTGTTCGCGAAGGACGTGTTGTTGGTCTGGCTGGGGAGCGAATTCGCGGAAAAAAGCACGGTGGTCTTTCAAATAACCGCGATCATGATCCTCATAAACAGTCTGGCCCATGTGCCTACCGCGACGATCGTCGCGTCAGGACGACCTGATATCACCGCGAAGCTCTCGATTATTGAGGCGATTATCCTCGTGCCGACCATGTGGTGGTTTGTGGGTAAATACGGAATCGTAGGAGCTGCCATAGCTGCGCTGGCAAGGGTGGCTCTGGACACCACATGCGCACTGGTGCTTGCGCATCGCATAGTGCCGGAATCCCGCGGCCTCATGAAATCCATCAGTTCCATATTGATCCTGAGCGTAGTCACCGTGTTGGGTGCTTTCCTGCCTCAGGGCCTTCATGCCAAGGCAATGTACGTGGTCACCTGTGTATTGATTTTCGCGCCGGTAGCGTGGTTTTCTGCTTTGGAAGGCTCTGAGCGGGACTATCTGCTCAGGTGTCCGTCTTATGTTCGCTTGGCCTGGAAACGAGAGTAAATGCGCATCGGAATTGTGTCCAGGGGATCGCCTCCGGGTAGTCACGTAGTGGACCGCTGGAGGTTCGATGTACCTGATCCGACGGCTCAACAGCCGGCATGTGGACGTGCAATATGTGCGCAGACGCGCTACGTACGACCTGCTCATCGTTCCATTGCGTTCCGATCATGCACAGTTGATCAAATCAGTAGCCGGCTTGGGCCGTTGTAAGATCATTGGGGATGTGACGGACGATGTGCTTGCGGTCGCGTTGAAGCGGATGCTCGCTCCCCATCGCTTGTCCCTACCCGGTCGCGTATACCTGAAGGCCCGCGCGTGGTTTGCTCGACCTGTGCCGCGCATGGCCGAACTGGTCGAGGCGTGCGACGCGGTGGTGGTGGGCAGCGCGTCTCAGACCGAAGGCGTGTCACGTTATAATGATTCCGTCCATGTGATCACCGACGCGATCCTTGAGAACCCGTGTGCTGCTGCGGAAAAACCTCGCCACGACGGTCCGTTGAGGCTGGCCTGGATAGGCAATGTGGAGAGCCTCGATGGGCTGGTCTCGATCCAAAAGGTGCTGGACAGGCTTTCGGAGATAGGCGACTTTGAGCTGCGTATCATTACAGGGACCCAGACCAAAGCGCGTATACTCGGGAAGAGGCCGAGGAATGTCTGGCAATTCATGGAGAACCAGCGAATCCGTTGCGTGTTCCGGCCGTGGCACATTGACACCTTTGCCCAAGAGATCGCGGACGCGGACATGGGAATCGTGCCGGTCGCGACAGGATCGGCATTCACCCTCAACAAGCCGGCAGGCCGCGCGCTGTTGTTCATGGCCGCAGGTTTGCCCGTAATCGGTCCTCCGATTCGGTCTCATCGCGAGGTAATAGTGCCTGGTGACACCGGTTTTCTCCCTGAAACCACGGAGAGCTGGCTTGACGCGGTACAGGAATTGGCCAAGTCTGTCGAGCTCCGTGAGACTATGGGAAAGCAGGCACTCGATTTCGCTCTCAAATTCTACGGAGAAGATTCCTTTGCTGCACGGTATTCGCGCGTGATTGACAGTGTGATGCGCGCCTGAATGAAGATTCGACGGCGCTGCGGTCGCGGAATTTGTGAAACCAGGCACTTGGCTCTGTGCCCTGAGACCTCTTTTCCTTCTTTCACGTTTCCCGCTTCTCCCGGACAGAGTCATAGTCCTGTTGAGTCGGTCAACAACGCTGTTACTTTTGGCCGTTTAATGCTATGGTTGGGTCCTTTTCATCCCGATGATAGCGGCAGGACATGCGGTGGCTTTTCTCTTTATCAACGTCAATCATGATGTGGGTTTCGAGTCGTCTGAGAGCATTCCCATCTCCTTGGGTTACATTCTCGCGCGGTTAAAAGCCCAGGGTGAAGATGGCGTCATCCTCGACGATCTTCGCGACAGATCCTTGACTCTTACCATGCTCGAAAAGTGGATCCACAGGGTGGACCCGTGCGCCATAGGCTTTACCGCGTACAGGAGCACCATGCACCGGATTCGCTTCCTCTGCAGGTACATCAAATCCAGACATCGGGGCATCCCCATCATTCTCGGCGGTCCACAGGCGATCGCCATGCCCGCGCGCGCCATCGAGGAATTGCAGGACGTGGACGTGCTGGTCCGGGGAGAAGGTGAAGTGGTAGTGCCAAAGCTCGCCAGAGCGATTAAAGCAGGCGAGCCGCTCGAAACGGTGGAAGGAATCGCGTGTCGGTGCAACGGACGTATCGTCGACAACGGCAGCGGTCCGGAACCTCCGGATGATCTCGACGAGTACCCGTCACCGTATCTCACGAACCTGCTCAACCTGGAAGGCAAGAACACGGCAATCCTGCTATCCTCCCGAGGATGTCGCCACGTGTGCCTGTTCTGCATCACACCGGGAATATGCCGGGGCAAAGTCCGTCAGCATTCTGTGGCTCGCGTTGCCGACGAAATGGAAGCATTGGTTGGCCGTGGTATTGAAAGATTCTGGTTCGCAGATCCTAATTTCACCGAAAACCGCGAGCGCGCGGAAAGGCTTCTTGAGGAGAAGATCCGCCGCGGGATCGTTACTCCTTTCTGGTGTCAGACCCGGGCTGACCTGGTTGATCCCGCACTGCTGAAGAAGCTGCACGAAGCCGGAGCAGATACCATCGCATTCGGTCTGGAGTCGGGAAGTCCCGGGGTGCTGAAGAAGACCAACAAAGGCATTGAACTCGATCAATTGCGGAACAATATCGAGGTGGCCCAATCCCTTGGCATGGATGCGGAACTCTTCTCGATTTTCGGACTTCCTGGCGAGACGGTCGAGGACGCGCGCCAGACTTTGGAGTTCGTGCGTTCGCTGGGAATACCGATCCAGTCCAATTCAGGATCTCAGCAGATGCAGCTCTACTTCGGGTCCTTGTACAAAAGACGCCCGAGCGGTTCGGCATCAAGCCTCTTTCTCGGTACAGCTCTGGTTACCTCGGCGTGGGCGACGCGTACGAAACCGAGGCCATGTCCGTGGCTGAAATGAGAAAAGTACGGAACATGTGGGCCCTTGCCAACGAACAACTGGAAAGGGACGTGTATTACAAACAGCGCGTGTTTGAAGTGCTCGATTTTCTTTTGGAGAACCGGGAAGATCTTCACACCGAGCCGGCCTATTACGCGTACGGGGCTCTCGCTGCCGCAGGTATCGAGGAATTCTCGCTCTTGGAAACCTTTCTTGAGGGATTTGCCGCGGTACAGTCTGACGACGATTCAGGAGAAGAGGAGCTTATCGGGTCGCTGGGTTTCTTTCGGGAAACGAACGAACCGGCCGGCCCCACGGATCGCATCATATTCGATTCTCGTAGCTGGATCGAGGGCGTGCCTTTCACGGGCATTTCCGGTAAGTATTGGGACGTGCTCCTCGGCCGAGGCCTTTTGCTTCCTGCATTTGAGGAGGGTTTGGTCTCCGCGAGACAGGGCGAAGAAACGAAATTCTCCTTCGTGTTTCCCGATGATTACTTCCAGGAGGAATTGCGCGGCAAGGAAGTGGAAGTGAACGCCAAAATCCACAAGGTTTTTCGATCTCTCCACGTTTCCAGCCTCCAAGAGGTCAGGGACCTCAATCTCCGCAATCGCTATGGTTTCAGCAACTTGGACCAATTACGGGAACAAAACGACATTCTGTACTACCTGGCCCTTCGTGATGCGGATGCCTCGGAGCTGCTGAAGAAACCCAGTCATTTTCTCACGCTCATCCACAAGCTCGCGAAACTGGGCAAAAGGGAAGAGGTGCGAAAACTCGGCTCATTGCTGAGCGGTAAAGCCACCGCGCTCAATGCGCTGGCCGATACGCTCGTGGGCAGCGGAAAGTGCGAGTGGGCGCTCGAATACTATCAGGCGCTTTCAGATAGTCTGCCGTCGTCGGTATTGAAAAGGGTGCGTTGCCTGCTGAACATGGAAGAGCCTGAGCGTGCCATGAAGTTGCTGGAAACCACCCCGGAGACGCCCGACCTGGAATATCAGGAGACGCTGCTGGCATGCTTGAAAGCGGTCCATCCGGAGTCGAGCCGCATTCCTTCGCTGGAACATAACGTACTGAATCTAAGGATCAAGACGGCTCTCGCGAGGGAGACCGCTATGCGCGCGGGTTCATCCTTGACGCCGCCTGTGGTTCACGGTTGGCTCGCGACAGATCCTGCGGAATAATTTCTTTGTGCACGCGATGCCACAAGAGTTGTCAGCCGCGTGGTTTTGCGGCGATTGTACGAGGAGGAAATCCCTATGAATACGGAAGCATCGGAACAACACGAGCTTGTCACCTATCATCGAGACGGGCATGTGGGATTCATCACTTTGAACCGGCCCCAAAAATTGAACGCGCTGAATCTCGCGGTGTGGTATTCGCTGGATCGCGCTGTCGCCGCTGCAGAAGAAGACAAGGAAGCTCGGGTCGCTATTCTCCGGGGAGCGGGCAGGTCTTTTTGTGCAGGCTTGGATCTGAGCCCGGACAATGATTTGATCCCCATGATCACTGCCAAGCCGGGCGCGTCTCAGAAAATGACGTTCTACCGGGAGGTGAGGCGGGTTCAAGCTATCCATACCCGGATGGAACGTTTGCCTATTCCCACGATCGCGGCGATCCACGGCCATTGCCTTGGTGCGGGCCTTGAAATGGTGCTGTGCTGTGACATTCGCCTGTGTTCGCAGGATGCGGTGATGGGTCTGCCAGAGGCGAAGCTCGCCATCATTACTGACGTGGGAGGTCTTCAACGCCTTCCGCGGGTGGTGGGACAAGGCCATGCAAGAGAAATAGCGTTTCGAGGTCACCGGTTCGGATCGAATTACGCCCGGTCGGTCAATCTTGTCAACGAGACGTACCCCGATAAGGATACCCTGGAGAAAAAGGCCCTGGAAATGGCGCTCGAGATTGCGGGCAATCCTCCTTTGGCCGTTCAGGGCGCGAAGGATGTCTTTCTGTTCACCGGCGACGTCCCCATGGATCAGGCTCTCGATTATAATGCCGCGAGGTCCAGCATGATCATGCCCTCTGAGGATCTTCTCGAAGCCATGTCCGCGCACCTGGAAAAACGCGCGGGAAAGTTCAAAGGAGCCTGATGGACTTCTCCCGTGTACCTACAACGCGGTTACCGTGAACTCCCATGACCTGGAGTGTCACAACGAACCATGAAAATGGCACCCTGTCCAGCGACCAGCGGGAGCTGGCAAGTGCCTGAAGTTCTTGGGGATGGGGGTTTGGGGGAAGGCCCTTCTTGAAAGAAGGGCCTTCCCCCAAAAATGCATTTTCATAGGAATTCTGAAAGCAACACTCTGGAGGTTTCTTTGATAACCAAGCTCTTTGAACCGATATCTGTCGGACCTGTTTCACTCGCCAACCGAGTGGTCATGACCGCTATGCACCTCAACTACACTCCTGGCGGGCAGATGAACGACCGCTTTATCAATTTCTACAAGGCACGAGCTCTTGGCGGAACGGGCCTGATCGTCATAGGTGGAGCCGAGATCGATGATGAAGCCTCGGGAGTCGACCTGATGCTTTCCATAAAGGACGACAAGTTCATTCCCGGATTGCGGAGTTTCACCGATGCGTTGCATGCTGCGGGCGCTAAGGTCGCGGTGCAGCTGTACATGGCTGGTGCGTACTCGTTTTGTAGCTTGAAGGGTCTGCCCTTGCTCGCGCCGTCAGAATATGTCAGCCACTTCACCCGCCAACAGACCAAAGCCATGACGCGAGAGGATATCGAACGCGTGCAGCAGGACTTTGTGCAGGCAGCCCGAAGGGCCAAAGAGGCCGGGTTCGACGCGGTGGAGGTTCTTGCTTCAGCCGGATACCTCATCTGCCAGTTCTTGTCACCGGCCACGAACCGGCGAACCGACGAGTACGGGGGTCCTTTGGAAAATCGCATGCGTTTCGGTCTGGAAACTGTCAGGCGCGTGCGAAAGGAAATCGGGCCGGAAATGGCGCTCATCGTGCGGGTGGCGGGCAATGATTTTGTGCCGGAAAGTCACACGAATCAGGAAGCAAGGCTTTTTGCTGCCGAGGTGGAAAAGGCCGGGGCTGATTGCATCAACGTGACCGGCGGCTGGCACGAAAGTCGCGTGCCTCAGATCACCATGGATCTCCCGCAGGCGGGGTACGCGTACCTTGCCAGAGGCATCAAGCAGGTCGTGGGAGTGCCGGTGGTGAGCTGTAACAGGATCAACGACCCGTTTGTTGCCGAAGAACTGTTGACTGAAGGCGTGGCTGACCTTGTGGGCATGGGTCGTGGTTTGATTGCGGATCCCGATTTCGTGAACAAGGCGAAACAAGGGAAATGTGACGAAATTCGCCAGTGCGTGGCATGCAATCAACGTTGTTTCGATCATGTGTTCCAGTTGAAGGCTGTGGGCTGCGCGGTCAATCCCCGAGCGGGAAAAGAGGCTGAGACAGAGTTCGGCCCCACTTCCACTCCCAAGAAATTCCTTGTCGCGGGTGCGGGGCCTGCGGGGTGTGAATTCGCGGTTACCGCGGCCAAACGGGGACACCGGGTCATCGTGTGCGAGAAAGACTCTCACATAGGCGGCCAGGTGAGCTTGTTCGCAGAAGCGACTCACAAATACGATTTCCATCACTTGCTCGAGTACTATGAGACCGCGCTGGTGAAAAACGGAGTGGAGGTGCGCACCGGCGTTGCGGTCACGCCCGAGTTGGTTGCTGCGGAAAAGCCGGACATGGTGGTCGTGGCTACCGGAGCTGCGCCCTTTCAACCGCCCATTGAGGCGGTTGAAGCTCCTCACGTGTCTCAAGCGTGGGATGTGCTAAGGGGCAAGGTGCAGACGGGAGAAAATGTGGTCATTGTGGGAGCCGGGTCGGTAGGCCTTGAGACTGCCATTTATCTTGCGCGCAAGGGCACGATTTCGCCGCATCAGCTCTATTTCCTTTCACTGCACCAGGCCGAGAAGCCGGAATTCCTGCGAGAGCTCATAGTAAAGGGCGTCAAGAAAGTCACGGTGATCGAAATGGCGCCGAGAATCGGACAAGACGTGGGACCTTCCACTCGATGGGTTATTTTGAAGGAACTGGCCCTCAGAGACGTCAAGATCGTGACCAAGGCAAAGATGAAAGATATCAAGCCAGGACTGGTGGTGTACACGGATGCTGAGGGAAATGACGTCACCCTGCCTGCTGACTCGGTGGTGCTCGCCATGGGATCCAGGCCGGACAATGCCCTTGCTCAGCGCCTCCAAGAGTCAGGAGTCAATCTCAAGGTAATTGGAGACTCAAAGAAGGTCGGACGAGTCGGGAGTGCCATAGAGGATGGATTCACCCTCGCGTGTGAAGTGTAGTGTGTGATTGACGACCGTGACCCGTTGATTCCTACGAAGCGGGTAATGACTTTGTGGTGTGATTTTCCACGTGCAACAAAGGGACGCGCTGAACGACAATGATTTTTTCGGCACCTGCTCGACGTCCGCTCTCGCATAGCTTGTGCGCGGTCTTCTGACCATAGCGTGAACCTCGGATCTTTCGCGAAAAAAATCACGCGTCGCGTTCCCTGCTTTCTTGGAGTCCTGAGAGCCTACATAGGGCCCTCAGGACTTTCTGTCTGGAGAATTGATAGTGTTCTCAGCATGTTTGCGGATATATTCACATTAATGTCCACGAGAACCTCACAGGGAATTCTCCTTTCACAAGTTTCTTGACTCCGCGTTCCCGTAATGATAGGGAAGGGCCGGCCTCAACCTCGGGGGAGGGAGGGGCCGTTAAACCGGCAAACCGGGGGGCGAGGATGCCGGGCATCCTCCCCGCCGGTTTCTTTTTTTTGGCCGCACTTGTTGCCACCGCGCTACCCCCGGAACAGTCATCTTGGCAATCCCAACAAGAGTCCTTATATATTCCACGCAATGGTACCGATGATGCGGTCCGCGGGCTTGCATATGTGGCCGGTCTCGGGGCTCCGCGGGGTGTCACCTGAGATCCAGCTTTACACGGACGAGTTCATGCTTTATAACAGCCCCTGACCGGTTGGTCGTACCATGGGAAAAACCTCCACTGAATTGGCCGGTGAGTTTTTCATGGACGTACCACGGAAGCGCGGTGGTGAGCAGACGAAACGTACGCTTTCAGTTATCGGCTCCCCAGGGGCGTTTCAAGCGATGTCGGCGAATTACGGGCAGGTTCTCCCGTCTTTCTTCGCCGATACGTAAGGATGGACAAAGCACTAAGCCAGCCTTATGAGCGATGCTAAGCCTCGGGTGATCGAAAGTTTCTTGCAGCCCTTCCCTTTGCGAAGAGTTGCAGCTATTACTGAAGGGAGTTCGTTCGCCATGGTGTCGAGGAGTTTTTGTTGATATCGATTGTTCAGGAGAACGCGTGAAGAAAAAAGATACGGCTATAAGGCAAAAAGCCGAAGACGAGATAGCACCTAAGTCACTTCGCACCCTGTGCCAGGAGTATTCTGAGGCCTTTGTAGTGGCAGTGATACTGGCGATCCTCATCCGGGGTGTCCTGGTTCAGGCGTTCAAGATTCCTTCGAGCTCGATGGAGCCTACTCTGCTCATTGGGGATCATATCCTCGTAAACAAGTTCATCTACGGCATTCGCATACCTTTTACTCCTGACCGGTGGCCCAGATTCAGGGATCCTGCTCGTGGCGATGTCATCGTATTCATCTTTCCCGAGGATCGGACCAAGGATTTTATTAAACGTGTGGTCGCGGTCGGCGGTGACACCGTTGAGGTCCGAAACAAAAGAGTTATCCTCAACGGCAAAGAGGTGCACAACCCTCACGCGAGGTACACCGACAACATCATTTTGCCGGCCGGCGCAAGTCCAAGGGATAACATGAGCCCGGTAAAGGTACCTCCGAACCATCTGTTTGTCATGGGAGATAACCGAGATCACAGCCTTGACAGCCGTTTCTGGGGGACGGTCCCTGTGGAGGACGTCAGGGGATCTGCGTTTTTGATCTACTATTCTGCAAGTAATTTCCCCGGGGTCAGGTGGGACCGGTTTTTCCATGTCATCCGTTGACGCGAGCGGGTGGCCCGGAAGCGGTTGCGCCCGGGTCTGCCGAGCGTTGTCGCTTTTCCTGCACCGGCCCTGTAGTATCTCTATGTACGGCGAGATCTTCCCTTTGTTCCTATGAAAATGCATTTTTGGGGGAAGGCCCTTCTTGAAAGAAGGGCCTTCCCCCAAACCCCCATCCCCAAGAAACTTCAGGCACTTGCCAGCTCCCGCTGGTCTCTGGACAGGGTGCCATTTTCATGGTTCGTGGTGACACTCCAGGTCATGGGAGTTCACAAGTCTTGGTGAGGTTTCGGACAAGACTCTCTTCTCTTTTAAACCGCGCCTATGGCCATATCCCGCCTTTTTCTGTTCTCGGTCGACGGACGCCCTCGTTTCTCCCTGGACACACTTGCGCAAAAAAGGCACACTTGGACCGGGAGGCGAATATGGACGCAGGGGGCTCCACTCCGCCCACGCTAAGCGACTTTTCTCACAAGGCTGTCCAGAAAGCCATTCGCAACGAAGCCCTTTCTCATCCGGGTACTTTGTATTCCGGGGTAGTGGCTGCGCTTTCCGCGCTTTCGTGGGTGAGTTTTGGCGCGCCCGCGTTCCTCTGGATCGCGTTTGGCGGCGCGGTGGCATCGATCGGCAGCCTCATCGTCAATTATTGCTTTCGGGATCGGACACTCGGCGAGTCCTACATCCGGCGCCTCAACGACCGCTTCGCACTCCGGAAAGAAAGTGTCCTCAATTCCCTCCATAGCGACCTGGAAACGTGCGCGAACATACCCGGGGCTGAAGGACACGTAGCACAGGGATTGGAACAATTCACCAAGATCAAACAATCGTACGATAATTTGCGTGGGGTGCTCGAACAGAGCTTCGGCGCAGGAGGCCTCGATTACGGGAGGATGTGGGGAGCCTCCGAACAGGCATATCTGGGAGTGTTGGACAATCTGAGACAGGTGGTGACCATTCTCAGGAGCCTCGCCACTATTGACCTTGACTATATACAGCAGAGGCTGAGACAACTTGACGCCCTGAGCAGGCTCACCGATGCTGACAAGAGAGAACAGATCACGTTGCACAAAAGAAGGCGGGTGCGTGATGAACAGTTGCAGAAAGTCAACGACATCTTGACGCGCAACGAAGAAGCCATCACGGGCATTGAAGAGACCACTGCCACGGTGGCAGCTATGGGGACCGGCGACACCTTCGCGGACGTGGACCCGGAAACATCCATCAGCCAATTACGGGAGCTTGCGGAGAAGGCCCGTACTTCCCGCAAAGAACGTGAAATGTAATTGTACGCATTCAACCCTGTGAGAGACGCGTTGCGCGTCGCGGGCAGGGAAAGGGGGTTTTCTCATGAGACGTCTTACCTTCGCCGCGTTGATTCTTGTGGCCGTCGTCTGCGTTGCTCAGGGCCCGCTTTACGCAGCCGGGACCTATCGCATCGCGTGGTCCCACTACACCGGCTGGGAACCGTGGCAGCTCGCGAGCGATCAGGGAATTCTCAAAAAATGGGCGGATAAATTCGGCATCAAAATCGAGCTGGTGTTGATCAATGACTACATGGAGTCGATCAATCTCTATACTGGTGGGAAGTTTGCGGGCTGTGTGATGACAAACATGGACGCATTGACCATCCCCGCGGTGGGCGGCGTGGACTCGACTGCGCTCATCGTCGGAGATTTCTCCAACGGTAACGACGGTGTGGTGATCAAGAAGGGGACCAGCGTCAAAGACCTGAAGGGCCGAGACGTGAAGCTCGTGGAACTTTCGGTGTCCCACTATCTCCTTGCCCGGGCTCTGGATCAGAACAGCATGACCGAGCGAGACCTGAAGCTTGTGAACACCTCTGATTCCGATATCGCTGCCATCTTCGCGTCCGATCCCCACGGCGCGGTGGTCACGTGGAACCCGCCTCTCATGCAATGCCGGAACACCAAGGGAGCCAAGATGGTGTTTGACTCAAGCCAGATACCAGGGGAAATCATGGACCTTATGGTAGTCAGATCCAATTCCCCGAAAGAGCTGAAAAAGGCGTTGGTGGGAGCATGGTATGAGACCATGGCGCTCATGTCCGGCAGGAGCAAAGAAGCCAAGGACGCGATCCAGTCCATGGCGAAGTTCGCGGGGGGCACGGAAGCCGAGTTTCGCGCGCAACTTCGCACCACCAACATGTTCTATGACGCGGCTGAGGCAGCCAAATTTAGCCGTGGCGATCAACTGAAGAAGACCATGGAATACGTGCGGAATTTTTGCTTCACTCATGGTCTGTTCGGCCAGGGAGCTACCTCCAAGGATTATGTGGGTATTCAGTTTCCGGACGGATCGGTTATGGGAGACAAGAACAACGTGAAGCTTCGGTTCGACGCGACGTACATGCAAATGGTCGCAGATAAGAAGCTCTGATCAGGAGCGTCAAGGAACAAGTTCCACCGCGTAACGATTTCGTAAATCGGGCACGAGGGCTGCCACGGTGAATCACAAAGAAGAAACAGGTTCCACACCTCACAATGGGACGAAAGCCTCTTGGTTTTGGGGCATCCATGCCGCGCCTTCGCGGGTCTTGCGCGTGGTTCTGGCCCTGGTGCCTTTCGTCCTTTTGTTGGGTGTGTACTTGACCGTCTCCCACATCCGGCTACAAAACAACCCGAGCGACAAACTCACCCCCACCATAGGCCGCATGGTGGACGCGGTGAAGCAAATGGCATTCACCAAGGACAGACGGACCGGGCAGTACTTGATGCTGCACGATACCTTGTCGAGTCTGAGACGTATGCTGGTCGGTCTGGGGTTGGCCGCGATCACCGGGCTGTTTCTCGGCATTCACATGGCCGCGCTGCCGGGGTTAAGGGCCACTTTTTCACCAGTGATTACTTTTTTGTCCATCATACCGCCCCTTTCCATCCTCCCGATCTTGTTTATCATCTTCGGGGTGGACGAGTTGGGCAAAACCATGTTGATCTTTCTGGGATCTTTATTTGTGATCACGCGCGACATTTCCGAGGAGACCCAGAAGATTCCTCAGGAGCAAATAGTAAAGGCTTTGACGCTTGGGGCCTCTCAAATTCAGGTATTGTTTGAGATATTGCTGCCCCAGATCCTGCCCTGTCTCCTGGTTGCGGTTCGCCTGTGCCTCGGCGCTGCGTGGTTGTTTCTCATTGCTTCCGAGGCAATTGCGTCCACAGATGGGCTTGGGTATCGGATATTCCTGGTCAGACGCTATCTTGCCATGGATGTGATCATCCCTTACGTGCTCTGGATCACCGTGTTGGGCTACTGCATGGATACCGCGCTGAGACTGGCACTCCGATGGAAGTATCCGTGGTATGTGACCTCTGAATAGGGCGACATGAAGACGATCGAAGATCTCAAGAACCATTGCCTTCTTTTTGTTACCGACACGTACAAGGCGTACGGCAAGAAGCTCGTCCTCCGGGACATCGATCTTGCGGTGGCACAAAGGGAGCTTTGTACGGTGGTCGGGCCGAGTGGCTGCGGAAAATCCACACTGCTACGCCTGGTCCTCGGCCAGGAGAAACCCACCAAGGGCACCATCCTCATAGATGGACAGCCAGTGGGGTATCCCGGGCCTGATCGAGGCATCGTGTATCAGAAATACTCGTTGTTTCCTCATTTGTCCGTGCTGGATAACGTGATGTTGGGCAAGCGGCTCAACGCGGGTCTTATGGACAGGTTCCGTTTCAAAAAGGCATTTTACGATGAGGCTATGTACTTTCTTGACAAGGTAAAACTATCGGAACATTCGGGAAAGTACCCTCATGAGCTTTCAGGGGGAATGCAACAGCGGGTCGCGCTTGCACAAACCCTCATTATGAAGCCCAAGATACTCCTCATGGACGAGCCCTTCGGCGCGCTAGACCCGGGAACTCGGGAGGACATGCAGGTGTTTCTGCTCAAGCTCTGGGAAGAGTTTGAGATGACCATCTTTTTTGTCACACACGATCTCGAGGAAGCCGTATTCCTCGGTACGCGCATATTCGTGCTCTCGCATTACTATTCGGACTCCCTCGGGCAGAGCATTCCCAATGGTGGTGCGCGTATTGTGTCCGACTATCCTTTGCCGCGCAGGGCATTCTCCACCACGGTCAAGCAATCTGCTCAATTCTCCAAGCTTATCCAACAAATCAGGCAAGAAGGTTTTGATCCCACGCATCGGCAACGAGTTACGGAATTCAATCTCAAACATCCGGATTCCTTCCAGACTTTGAATGACCGCGAATGGGACGACAGCAATCTCACTGAATAGGCCTTTGCAAACGGGCAAGCCGGTGGAGCTGGGGTCCCCTGAACGAAGATCCGACGCCTCTGCGTCGCTCGCGAAGAAGCGAGACCCTCCGACGCCATAGAAGAGTCACACAGACAAAACCTTTGGCAGCTCTCATGACCTGGGGGGTCACAACGAACCATGAAAATGGCACCCTGTCCGGCGACCAGCGGGAGCTGGCAAGTGACTGAAGTTCTTGGGGATGTACTTTTGGGGGAAGGCCCTTCTTGAAAGAAGGGCCTTCCCCCGAAAGTACATTTTCATAGGAACCAGTATATACCGGCAAAACGGAATCGGTCGTACTTGATTTTGCCGCCACGGCACCACAAAACCGAGGCTTTTCTCCTGAATCCGGCCCAATTTTGGTAACCGCGGTGTGCGGACTTTCCGCGTCATGGGATACAATTTTCGCTCAAGTTACACGGTATTCGGATTTCTCCGTGGACACAGGCAGCGCTTTGCACTATCTTCGCGACAAGTTACGCAGAAAGGAGTCACTCATGAGAGTTGACACGTGGGCCAAAGGCCTGTTAGCGACAGCGGTGTGTCTCATGCTGCTGTGCGTTTTTTCCGTTCCTTCACGTGCCGCGGATTTCAAGGTAGGGAAGATCAATCTTGCGGATGTGTACCGAGGCTCGAAGAAGCTCAAGGACGCGGCACAAGAACTGAAACAAATGCAATTGGACGCAGAGGCCAAAATGGGCCCTTTGAAGGAAGGGGTCGCCAAAATCCATGAGCAGTTGAAAGCCGGTGGAAAGACTCTGAAGAAGGAAGAGAAGGACAAGCTGGAAACAGCTCTGAAAGAAAAAGTGCAGGAAATTGAAAACCAACAACAGACCCTGCGAGCAAAACTCACTTTCAAGCAAAAATCCATTCAGAACGTCCTCGTAGGGCAGATTCGTGACGTGATCAAGAAGATCGGGGAAAAAGAAGGTTTGTCGGCTATTTTCAGCTCTGAAACGCTGCTCTATTCTGCCGGTGTCCCTGACCTCACCGCACAGGCGATCAAGGAACTCGAGACTATGCCTGCGCTCGAGGCCCCCAAGCAATAGCGACATTGCGGTAGGTCTGTGGCGTGAGCACAAGAATAGTGGCCAGTTGTCCGGGAGTGGACGGCCAAAACCGTCTGCTCTTGTGCCTCTTCCGTCATTCCCGCGTACGCGGAAATCCAGCGTGTCGCCTTCTTTGCTGGATTCTCACTTTCGTCGGAATGACGGACTTGCAGGCCGCACTTCTGGCAAGACTTGTGGAAGCGCGTAGAATTTCTTTGCGTCTCTGTGCGTACGGAATGCGGAACGGTTTCGTCCGCGCGAGGCACAGGTATTGGGCTGGTTTCAGTTCTCGATTGAGTGGTTTAGTGACCATTTACCGCAAGATTGTAGTAGGATAATGATAATAGGTTGAAGAAACCAAGCCGACGGGTGGTCAGGGACGGATTATTTTTGCCGCGTGCAGTACCCGGCCCCCTGATCGAGACAACCGCACTTGTAAAGAAGAGATTCCTTTGCCTACTCTCAGACTTCTCGACACCGGGCACCTCCCGGCAGCAGCCAACATGGCGCTGGACCGA
Source organism: uncultured delta proteobacterium (assembly GCA_963760985.1). Taxonomy (GTDB): domain Bacteria; phylum Desulfobacterota; class Desulfomonilia; order Desulfomonilales; family Desulfomonilaceae; genus JACRDG01. The sequence continues at coordinate 1,228,344 of CAVXFM010000015.1, forward strand.
ATAATTCTGGAAGAAGTGGAGTCCCGCGCAAGTATTCCCACCCTGCGTTTCCTGCAATTCAGACCGGCCGCGGCCCTGGTGGGTTATCACCAGGATGTCAACCTCGAAATCCGCAAGGACTACTGCGACGCGATGGGCATTGAGGTGAATCGCCGTTTGACCGGGGGAGGGAGCATTCTGTTTCAGGAATCCGCGCTCGGCTGGGAGCTTTTCGGCCGACTTGATGAAGAGCCTTTTCGCGGATCGTACGGAACGATTCTCCAACGGATATGTGACACCGCTGCCGCGGGTCTTTCACGACTCGGCATTGCCGCGCGCTTCAGGCCGCGGAACGACATTGAGATTAACGGACGGAAGATCTCCGGCACCGGCGGTGCGGCCCTTTCTCGTGCCGCAATGTTTCAGGGAACCGTATTGATCGAAAACGAGGTGGAAGCCTTTCTTAAGGCGCTTCGTGTGCCTGTGGAAAAGTTGAAAAAGCGCGAGATCGAATCGTTGATGGAGCGGATCTGTTTCTTGTCGGATCTGGTGAAGCCGGTTCCGTCCGTTGAGACGCTCAAACGCCACATGGCTTCCGAGTTCGCTGAGCGACTGGGCGTGGATCTGGTACCCGGGCCATTGACTCCCGCAGAAGAGCAACGCCTTGGCCAAGAATTGCCATATTTCCGCAGCCCTCAATGGGTGATGTCTCGATCGCGACCCGCGCGGGAGCGCGATCCGATTCGTTCGATCATGCAAACAGAGGCAGGAACGGTCCGAGTCCACCTGTGGCTGGCCCCTGGAGGACGCCATGTGCGGCAGGCCCTCATATCCGGCGATTTTTTCGCAATTCCCTCGAGGCTTGTGCACGATCTCGAAGCAGCCTTGGTCGGAGCGCCGGCCCAGCCTGACCGCGTACGGGACACGGTGATTTCTTTCCTGAGTCAGGACCATGGTGAGGTAATTGGTATCAGCACACGAAAGATGGCTGATACCATTGCCAACGCGCTTGAGCGGCTCTCATTGCTGGACAGGACGTTCTTACTGTCTGAGGTGAACGAGCTGTTTCTCGTAAATCTCTCGCCCAAGGAAGTGTCTTGTCATAAGCCCAGATGGCTGCTCTTGCCGTATTGCTCAAAGAGTCTGTCCTGTCAGTATCGATCCGTGCCGGGGTGCGATCAGTGCGGCTTGTGCGAGATCGGAGATTGCAGCGAAATGGCCAGGCAATTCGACATGATTCCTCTTACGGTACAGAGCTTTGAGCACCTCATGACCATCCTCCAGGAAACCTGCGCGCGGGAAGACGGCATGTACGTGGGGTCGTGTTGTGAGGCATTCTACGCGAAACATCAAACAGAGATGGAACAGGTCCCGGCACGCGGGATCTTGGTCAATCTTGACTCCACCACGTGTTACGATCTCGGCAAGGGCACTGACGCGTATCAGGGACGTTTTGATAATCAGACGTCTCTCAACGTGGATCTTATCGAGAAAACCCTGAAATACTTGCATGGTTACCATTCCACCTTTTGACCTTCTTGTCGTAGGCGCAGGACCCGCGGGATCCAGTGCTGCCATTGCCGCTGCTTCCGAAGGCGTGTCAACGCTCCTGATAGACGCAAAGGCGCGGATAGGCGAGCCGTCTCATTGCGGAGAGTTTGTCCCTGCGAAACTGTTCGCAGAGCACGGACTGGACCGAGCCTGTATCATGAATCGCGTCGAGTTCATGGAAACGCGCATCGTTTCCTCGGATCCGGTTCGGTCGAGTGATCTTGCCAGTCAGCCGCAGGATCGCGGGGAACACATCGTATCCTCATCGGAAACGCGTTCTTCCGGCTTCATCGTAGACCGTGTGCGATTCGATCGTGACCTGGCGCGCGCTGCTGCTGCCCAAGGGGTGCTTGTGCTTTGTGCCGCGAGGCTGCTGAAGCGTGAAGGCCGCATATGGGTCTTCCGACATAATCGGCAAACGCACTCAGTGCAGCCTCGACTTGTGATCGCGGCTGACGGAGCCGCGTCTTCTGTGGCAACAGCGTTGGGCATGCGCAGGCCCGCGTTTCTCCGCGGGGTCCAGGTGGAAGCGCCTCTGACCGAGGCTTCCGACCGTTGTCTCGTATATCTCGACCGAGATTTCGTGGGCGGGTACGGATGGGTGTTTCCCAAGAAAATTTCCGCGAATGTGGGCCTTGGAACGGTCGTGGGCCTGGAGAAGAGTCCCGCGATTCTCTTGGACGCGTTCCTTGAAAGATTGATTTATGAGGGAGTAATCCGGCCGGGGAGACTCACCATGTCAGCAGGTCTGATCCCGGTGTCAGGGATGAGATCGGAACTGGTGAGAGACAACGTGTTGTTCTGCGGCGATGCAGCCGGGCTTACGCATGCGATCACCGGCGCGGGAATTCCCCAGGCGGTGGTGTCCGGTACCATGGCCGGACGTTTTGCCGCGCGGTCTTTGAAAACCGGCTCTGACCAGCCTCTCTTGGACTACCAAACTGAAATACAGGCCATGTACAGGGGAGTGCTCGGCCACGCACACTCCAAGAGGGACCTCATGACGCAATTGTGGAATGTGCCTGATTTTCTGAGCACGTGCGAAGAGACCTGGATCGGTTGCAAAGGGTACCGGAAGCGCGTCAGATCTTGAAAGAGATGCAGAGGGAAGCAGAAGCAGCGGCAAGACCGCGTCGGGGGGCGACTTAAAGGTGGTGTTATAACGGTATGTTATCTCAGGAAGGCCGTCTCGGAATGGTGTATCGACGCGGTCATGTCCAAGTCGTTCCTGGTCACGGTGCGCTTTCCATGCAACTTCTTTTGAACTTGACATGAGCGTGAAAGCTTTGCTAGACGATAAGCAGAGGTGAAGAGAGTCAGTCAGCCCATTTTCCCACCAACGATACAACCGACAGGTGTCAGTAATGGAGGCGGTGATTGTCCTGAATGCCGGTTATGAATTCCTGGGACTGGTATCATGGCAACGCGCCATGACCCTTCTGTTCAACGGAAAGGTAGAAGTCGTCAAGGAATCCACGAGGATGGTGCGCACCGTTTCTCGCACGTTTCGCGTGCCCGCGGTGATTCGCCTCATCAAGTTCATCCGCCAGATTTACAAGAGAGAAGTCCCGTTTTCACGCAGGAATATCCTCATTCGCGATGGACATGACTGCCAGTATTGCGGACGCGAATTCATCGGGTCCGAACTTACCGTGGATCATATCGTTCCCAAGGTCCAAGGCGGTTCAAACGAATGGATCAATGTGGTGGCCTGCTGTCGCGCGTGTAATACCATGAAAGGGGGACGAACGCCCAGGCAAGCGGGAATGCAATTGGTACGCAAGCCGTTCAAGCCAACTATTATGGAATTTATCAACCTGTATCTCAGAAGAAGATTCGGAGTGGATTTGTCAGAGCTTTTGGATTTCTGATCCGGGGAAATTCGCGGAGATCGGGCGGCCCACCGCGATTTTTTCATTGACACGAGACAGCGCTGTGATAAAGACGGGGGCACTTCTCAACATACTTTTCCATCCCAGTGGAATACACGCAAACGGCCATTTAGATGCCGTTTTCGTGCTTTTAGGCCCTGTTGATGTGTGCCTCCGCCTCTCTCAGCGTCAATCAAATCGTTTTCGATCCTACCATATAGAGTGCCTGCTGTTTCGCCGGCACGCTTTCGCCCACATCCAACCTCGAGAAGGTGTTTATGTGTATTCTTTTACGTTGTCAATAGTTTTTTGCATATTCCCATGTGGTTGGCTCATTTTTCTATAATATAGATCACTCAAACCGTAGGTAGTGCTTTAGGTTATTCCCTGCGACCACGCGGGTACGCGCGGGGCGTATTGGGCTTGCTCGGGAACCCCCGATCATGGTAGATTCCCCGGACAAGCCGCTTCAGAGCGTTCCCGTTCCCCTTCACACGTGGTGATCCCACCGCGTTCTTCTCGAAGTCTCCTCAGGACACGGCGAGCTGGGGGGCTCCCGAACGAAGACATAAGACGCCTTGCGTCGTTCGATGGGAAAGCGCGGCCGGCCGCATTGCCGATATAGTCACGTGGCCTACATAACAGGGTATGAGAGTTTTCATGACCGGTGGACCGATGCAGGTCTGGCGAAGATTGCACGCGGAGACGGTCGGCACCGAAATGTACTGGTGGATCGCGCTGCAGAATGCAGCCCTCTACGAGGACATGGAGCCGCTGGTCGCCAAGTACGCGGGAGGCCGCGCACTGGACCTGGGTGCGGGACAATTGGCCTGGAAAGAATTGCTTGACCGGCATGTCCGGGAGTACATCAGCGGTGACCTCGTACCCGGGCCACGGGGGCTTGATGTGATTCTTGACGTGACAGCCGGTCTGCCTTTCGCGGATGGGAGTTTCGACACGGTGTTTTGCTGCTCGGTCCTGGAACACACGGTCGAGCCCTGGCAGGCATTCTCGGAAATGCGTCGGGTGCTTTCACCGCGCGGGGTGGCCGTCCTTTCCGTGCCTTTCGTGTTTCCTTTGCACGACGAGCCGCATGATTATTATCGTTTTACCCTTTACGGCGTGAAGTACCTTGCTCAACAAACCGGCTTTGAAATTGAAAAAATCGTGGTAAACGGTGGACTGTTTCATTTCTTCCTGAACCTACCATCTGCTGTGATGTCCACCATATCGGTGAGCCTGGGCGCGTGTGCACTAATTCGGCCGTTCACCCGATTCTGGCTTGCCTTGGCACGCAAATTGGATAGATTGGATCGTTTCAAGGACTTGTTCGCGTCGAATCATCTCGTGGTTCTTCGCAAAACACCCCAATCGCGTTGATGGGTTGCGAGAGGTTCCCTACACCAAGATTCGGCGGCTCTGCGTTGCGCGAAATGAAGGGGACTTCCGCCTTCCCGCAAGAATCAGACGGACAAAACCTTTTACAACAAGTATAAATAAGATGAAACGGACACGATGATGGAGGGTCTCCTTGCAATTGCATGCGATTGGTTTCGGATCTTTGAATCTCGACGAATTTTGGGAAGTCCCTGCGGCATTTATGAAGGACTATGGCTTGACCGCGGGTGATGAATACGTGCGAGACGTTGCCTGGTTCAAGAGCGCCTATCGCGCGTTGGCCGGTGAAGGACGGCGGGTAACTGCGGATCCTGGCGGCTCGGCTGCCAACATGATAGCCGCGCTTCACCGGATGGGCTTTGAAACGGGATTCTACGGGGCCGCGGGTCGCGACGACGCGGAAACGCTGAGACTTCTTGAGCTTGGTCGTTCGGAGAACCTGCGTGTGCGTCTGGAGGACTTACCCTCGGGTCGATGCCTTGCGATGATCGACAAGGACGATCCCGCGCGAGACCGCTGTTTGGTCATTCTGCCCAATGCAAACGATTTCGCGGGAAGCGATGATCTGGATCTCGCGTATTTTGGGCAGGCTCAATGGGTACACTTGACGTCATTTGTCGCGCGCTGAACCTCTGGCGGCTCAGATCAGGCTCGTGCAGGGCTTGCCGAAAAACGTGAAGGTCAGTTTCGATCCTGGCGCGGTGTACGCTCCTTTGGGTCGGGACGTGTTGCTACCGATACTCTCCCGTACAGACGTCTTGTTTGTCACAAGGGAGGAGTTGGCACATTTGGCCAGTACCAGTGCCGTATCTGAGGCCGCGGCCATACTCCTGGATTTGGGAATTCGCGCGGTGGTGGTAAAAAGGGGTGCAGAGGGAATGCAGGCGTTTCTGCCGGAGAAGATCGTCAGTCAGGAAGCGATCCCTCCCCGTTATATCAAGGACCGTACCGGTGCGGGCGACGTGGCAGCGGCGGGTTTTCTCGCGGGGATGATGCAGTCTTGGAGTATTGAAGCGTGTCTTGAGTTTGCGGCTCGCGCAGCTTCCGCAAGCATCGAAGGGTACGGCCGGAGCGCATACCCTGACCGAGGTTTTATTGAACAATTTGTCAAGAAGCCTGGTGCGTGATCTCAATCATGATGACAATCGTGCGAGTGAGCGCGTCGCACCACCATCTCGGGCTCACGTTCGTAACGAGTCTTCGGAAACGCACTGCACTACGCAACAGCCTCCTGGTCGGAAAAGCGGTTGAGAAACCTGGAGCATACGGAGGACCGATATGGAACAATCTTCACGAAAAATCTTCATCACTGACTGTGAAGGACCGATCACGAAAAATGACAACGCCGCGGAACTATCCGAAGCGTTCATCCCCGGTGGAGATCGTTTTTTTAAGAAAATTAGTCTGTACGACGATTATTTGGCTGAGGTGGCTCGGAGGCCCGGTTACAAAGCCGGAGACACGCTTCGACTCATTCTGCCCTTTTTCAAGGCCTTTGGTTTGGATAACCGGAGCATGGGTAAATTCTCCAGGCGTAATATCGAATTGATCCCTCAGGCCGACTGTATGTTGCGAGAAGTCTTGGACGTGATGCCCGCATACATCGTCAGCACCAGCTACTCCTCGTACATTAAGGCCGTATGCGAGGCCATCGGGTTTCCTTTTGTCAACACGTTCGCTACTGAGGTCGACCTGGATGCGCATCTTCTCGACGATCCTGAGAGGAAGACATTAAAGGATATTCACCGGCGCATTCTTGAACTTCCTGAGTTCTCGATTCCCACGTCAGCCCGCTCGGCCGGGGATCTTGCCGAAGAGAGCAGAAGGGTGGTGTTTGAGCTGGATGACATTTTCTGGCGTATCCTCCCGAGCATGAAGATCTACGGCATTATCAAGGAAACCAATCCAGTGGGCGGCCGTGAGAAGGCGCGCGCGATCGAACGCATCGTGGACCTGGAAGGTGCGCAATTGCAGGATGTGTTTTACGTGGGAGACAGCATTACGGACGTGGACGCGTTTCGTCTGGTCAAATCGGGCGGCGGCCTGGCACTCTCGTTCAATGGCAACGACTGGGCGGTCAAGGAGGCTTGTTTTGCTGTTACAGGCCGAAGCGCCCTGCCCATAGGATGGCTCGCCAGCCTGTTTGTGAATCGGGGAATGGAAGGTTTTGAAGATCTCATGATGAGCTCCGTGAAGGCGGATACTGTGGCGCGCATTTCAGATTTGAGCTGTCGGGTTCGCAAGGAAGTGCGGACAGAAAAGATCGGCAGCCTGGGATGACGGACTATTTCGCGGGATTATATGAGACGTCGTAGAGTATGACTCTGTCGGCTTATTGTCCTACGGTGCGGTTTTCGGACCACGTATTGTGACAATACCATTCTGGTCTCGATTGATTCTGCTGCGCTCTTTGAGAATGAAGCCCTTGCCCAATGCGCTTCAGGACAGGTGGCACAGGGTCCTGAAGAATTGCTGAGGGTCGGGGAGTAGAGAAGGCCTTCAAGACTTGACAAAGGGAGTTCACGCGTTAGTTTTCTTATCAGGTGGCACCATGAAGAAGTGCGTCTGTACGCGTGTCACGAAAAAGGAGGACCTAAAATGGAATCCAATGGTTCATCCGATGACAGAAGAAAATGTTGTTGCATTGACCGGGCTTGTTACAAGCTTGGATCAACGCTGGATGTCTCCGGTTGTTATGAGCGCGGTGGAAGAATCGCCAAGAATTGCCAGGATTGCAAGTGAGGCTGTCTGTCCACGCTTTAGGAGTTTTTCTGTTTGCCTCAGAGTGCCCTGTACCCCATCCTGCATTGGGAATCTGTCGATAGACGCGTGATTTCCGGTGCAGGATTTTCAGAGAGGAGAATCCTCGGGCTTCGTGACGACTCTGCCCTTGTGATCCTGGTGACAGATTCCCGCATGACATTGGCCGCGTGCGGCCTCCCCGTGAGCAACTGTTGAAATCATTACAATAATCCATCCGATGTTTCACGTGAAACATTCTTGACTGGTGGGCGCGGGTTCATGCAAATCCTTGCCTCGCCCTGAGCGACCACGTCTCCCCTCTGGTTCTTCATGAGGAACGAGACATCCACCTCTTTTTTTTGCATATCTTGCTCCTGGCACGTCAATTCAAAGCTCAGGATATCCGTGTGCACCGAGCTGCCGCGATGTATCAGCATCAGCCTTATCACTCGACCGCATGGAAACGCTGTCCTGATTCCCGTATCCGCGATACCCGATATCCACGCGGGATGCAGCAACAAGCCGCCGAACCCTGCATCCTCGGCCACTTGAGGGACCAGCCTGACCGGATGGAAATCTCTCGTGAGCTCTGCCATTCTCAAAAGCTCCGCTTTGGCAAATGGCCCGAGAGAAACCGACGGAAACTCGTAACCCGGTTCCCAGCTCGGCGCTTCCAATTCGCGACCTCTCATGACATATCCCTCTATTTCCTGGAGCGCGCTTATCTTGACCACTTTCCCACGCACCACCATCCTCCCCCCCGGCTTCGTTCCCCGTTGCGCCTGTCTCAATCCTCCGGGTCCTGATAATGCCGTCCATGCCCGCCTTATTGCTCACAAGTTTCTCACTCAATATTGACAAATCGCCACGACGCACGTAATGATAGTCCAGAAACACAGCAACAACATCTGAAAAGGGCGTTGGGATGGAAAAAACAGACCTGGATCTGATCGAGCAGTGGAAGGACAAGGAACCCGATCTGAAACGGCTCTGGGAGGAACACCTCGAATTCGAGGAGCAACTAGACGCTTTTAATAAGAGGGTCTACCTTTCCCCAACGGAACAGTTGGAACGGAAGACCCTACAGAAAAAAAAGCTCCAGGGAAGAGATCAGATCGAACGTATCCTTGCCAAAATTCGCAACCAACCGTAACCATGAACGCGGCTCGCATCAATCGGCCGGAATGAAGTGAACACACCGTGGAACTCAAGGGCGCTCATATTTTCTTACAATCCCTCAAGGAAGAGGGCGTTGACACCATTTTCGGGTACCCCGGCGGAGCAGTCATCGACATCTTCGATGCAATGGCCAGGGATTTCTCCGAGGATTTCAAGTTCATTCTCGTCAGGCATGAGCAAGCAGCGGTTCATGCGGCCGACGGTTATGCACGAGCCACCGGTAGACCCGGTGTAGCTTTGGTCACTTCCGGACCAGGCGGCACCAATACCGTAACCGGCCTTGCCACCGCGTACATGGATTCGATTCCGGTCGTGGTCTTCACTGGCCAGGTACCCACCGCACTCATAGGAAACGATGCGTTTCAAGAGGCGGATATCGTGGGAATCACAAGGCCTTGTACCAAACACAACTATCTGGTGAGTCGCGTCGAGGACCTCGCGAGAACCATCAGAGAGGCTTTTCTCATCGCGACCACCGGCAGACCGGGGCCGGTGCTCCTGGACCTGCCCAAAGACGTAATGCAGGCGGTCACTACCTTTGAGTATCCCAAGGATCTGGAACTCAAAACGTACAAGCCGACCATCAAAGCGCACCTCCCATCGATCAAGCGCGCGGCAGATCTTATCCTCGAGGCACGCAAACCTGTGATTTACGCAGGGGGAGGCGTAATCACCTCCGAGGCCCACCAAGAACTCCGCACGTTGGCTGAGATGCTGGGCTTGCCCGTGACCATGACCTTGATGGGCCTTGGTTGCTTTCCCGGGACTCATCCGCTTTCCCTGGGCATGCTCGGCATGCATGGGACGTTCCGCGCAAATATGGCGGTGAATCATTCGGATCTTCTGCTGGCCGTGGGCGCGCGTTTCGACGACAGGGTGACCGGCAAGATCGAAGGCTTTGCCACAGACGCCAAGATCATTCACGTGGACATCGATCCTACCTCGATCCAGAAAAACATACCGGTCGACGTCCCCATTGTTGCCGATGCTCGTGATGCCCTCATCGAGACTCATCGAAGTCATCGGAAAAAGAGCGTCCACCGCTCACCGTGAACAACTGCTGGACTGGCATGCCCAATTGACGGTGTGGCGAAACGAACAGCGGCTGCGTTTTGACCGAAGTTCCGACACGATCAAGCCCCAGTACGTGATAGAAAAGCTGTATGAAATGACAGCCGGCCATGCGATCATCACCACCGAGGTCGGCCAGAACCAGATGTGGGCAGCTCAGTTCTATCTCTTTGATGACCCGCGGACATTTCTTACCTCCGGAGGCCTCGGCACCATGGGATATGGCTTTCCAGCCGCTATCGGGGCCCAGGCCGCGTTTCCTGACAAGTTGGTCATAGACGTCGCGGGAGACGGCTCCATCCAGATGAACATCCAAGAGCTGGCGACCGTCGCTCAATACCGCCTTCCGGTGAAGATCGCCATTCTCAACAACCGTTATCTGGGCATGGTCCGCCAGTGGCAGGAACGATTCTACGACAACGTGTATGCGCACACCGACATCACGGTGGCACCGGATTTTGTGAAACTCGCGGAAGCATACGGCGCGCTCGGTCTCAGGGCGCGGACTACTTCCGAGGTGGAAACGGTGATCCAACAAGCTTTGGACAGTCCCACTGCTGTCATCATGGACTTCGTCGTCGAACGGGAAGAACCGGTTCTTCCTATGGTGCCAGCCGGCGCGGCCATCAAAGACATGATATTGGTTTAAATGGAAGATCGTCACGTCATTTCGGCTCTGGTGGAGAATAAGACCGGCGTACTTGCGCGTGTTTCGGGCATGTTCTCCGGTCGGGGTTTCAACATTCATTCCTTGGCTGTAGCGCCTACGTTGGATCCTGAGTATTCTCGTATGACCATCGTCACCCATGGCAGCAAGCACATTATCGAGCAAATCATCAAGCAATTGCGCAAGCTCATCAATGTGGTGAAAGTTCAGGACCTTACCCTCGGTGATTATGTAGACCGTGAAATGGTGCTGATCCGCGTGAAGGCCACCGGGCCCAAGCGGGCAGAGGTGCTCAACATCACGGACATCTTTCGCCGCGAAGGTGGTGGACGTCACTCACGATACGGTGACCATTGAAGTATCCGGTACGCAGAGCAAGATTGAAGCCATCCTTGAACTTCTTGCCCCTGTCGGAATCATGGAATTGCTCAGGACCGGCATGGTGGCAATTCCCCGAGCAAGAAAGAGTGGCAAGTCCAAAGAGGTTTCTGAATGATCTGTAAGGCCGGACATTATGAACCCATCGCACGCGAGGGTCACATCTTCATTGTTCCGCCGCTCATTCTCTCTTTTGCATCGTGGTGGATGGCCTACCCTTGGCTTTCGCTGGTTCTGCTTATTCTTGCGTGTGCGGTGGCAATGTTTTTTCGCAACCCCGAACGCATTCCACCCCAGGATGAGGGGATCGTGATTTCGCCTTGCGACGGCAAGGTGGTTGAAATACTGGAGCAAACCCATTCCGTTAATATCCCGGATACCCCTTTGAAGCGCGTGAGCATCTTCATGTCCGTTTTCAACGTGCACGTGAATCGCTGGCCGATTTCAGGCACTATCAAGAAGATCCAGCACGTCGCTGGCCGGTTCCTGGACGCTCGGGACCCTGCCGCATCCCTGACCAACGAGCACAACTCATTGGTGGTTCAAGCCATTCACGGCACGGTGGAGGTTGTGCAGATTGCGGGGAAGATAGCGAGACGAATTGCGTGCTGGGTAAGTGAAGGCGACCAGGTGCGACAGGGCGACAGATTCGGTCTCATTCGGTTCGGTTCGCGAGTGGACGTGTACTTGCCGGAGAATTTTTCCATCGTGGTCCCCATCGGAACTAGAGTCCGGGCCGGTGTGACCATAATCGCGCGTGAAAGAGAACAATAACAGGAAACCATAAAACAGGCACCAACGTTGGCGTCTTTGAGGCAGGGGAACTCCGCGGGAACATGCACGTCCCCAGGTGCGTGACTTATAGGGGTTCCTATGAAAATGCATTTTCGGGGGAAGGCCCTTCTTTCAAGAAGGGCCTTCTCCCGAACCCCCATCCCCAAGAACTTCAAGCACTTGCCAGCTCCCGCTGGTCGCTGGGCAGGGTGCCATTTTCACGATTCGTTGTGACCCTCCAGGTCATGGGAGTCGCCAAAGTTCTGACCGAATGGTTCGTGCTTTTAAGAAAAGGGGGAGCCCCTGAACGAAGATTCGACGGCTCTGCGTCACTCGCAAAGAAGCGGGTCCCGCGACGCTAAAGAAACCTGAAAGAGACAAGACTTTTGGCAACCAGTAAAGCATCTCTTAATGAAAAGTATCCCTGGCGGCACTGCGGGCAACATCGTATAATACTATGAATGCAAAGCATTGCTGACACGGGAGGACAAGACCCCTTTCGTGCCGGACTTGTAAAGAACTCCGGATATGCAGGGCTTTCCCTCCTTCGCCATCGACCGGTTTCCTGCCCGTTCCTTTCCGGTCCGCGTGTGGGGCAGAGCCCGTGTGAGGGTGGGTGTCATGGCCACAAAGCCTCGTAAGAGAAGGTATTTTTTCAGAAACAAGAAGCGATCGCTGGACGGAGACCCCCTACTTGCGCCGCCTCCACGCAAACGACTTCACGTGCAACGGATGAAGAAGGGAATCATCATACTTCCCTCTCTTCTGACTCTCACCGCAATCTTCTTCAGCTTTTACGCGATCATCTCCGCGGTCAAAGACGGCCGTTTTGTTGCGTCTGCCATCCTGATCATCATTTCCGGTTTTTTTGACGGAATCGACGGTCGCGTGGCGAGACTTACCAAGACCACCACGAGGTTCGGTCTAGAACTGGATTCTTTGGCTGACGTGATTTCTTTTGGGGTAGCGCCTGCGCTGCTCATGTACATGTGGGCTCTACAGCCGTACGATCAGGTGGGCTGGGTGTCCGCGTTCGTGTTCGTTTCATGCGGCGCGTTACGCCTGGCACGTTTCAACGTGCAATCCGGCGTGATAGATCCGAAGCGTTTCAACGGACTTCCTATTCCTGGGGCCGCGGCAATGGTCGCGTGCACGGTACTCTTTTTCGACAAAGTCGGCTTGAATCCTGAGGATTACGGAACCGCTTTGCTGATCACCACCTATGTGCTTTCCTTTTTCATGGTAAGTTCGATCAAGTTCCACGGGTTCAAGGATCTCGCGGTGGTGAAAGAGAAACCGTTCAGCTCCACCGTCGCGTTTGTCCTGATGCTCGCGCTGGTTGCCACGAACCCGTTTGTGGTTCCTTTTTTCCTATGCCTCGGGTACCTGATTTCCGGACCGATTCTGACCGTCATGCTGCATCGCCGCAACAAGAATCGTAAGGCAGAGCCACAAGTGGAAGAGCAAATAATCAGCCCTGTCAGTCCCAACGTCTCCTAACATTCGTGTATGGAGCGGTTTCTTGGCATGGTTGACCACGCCATCGCAGAAAATCCCCCCAATCCGGTTGAGTCGATCGAGGTTGGGGGGATTTTTTGTGCGCGGAAAGCGATCGACCTGACTCCTACTTGACAATCAAGACAGCGCAAGGCGCAAACCGGGCTATGTTTCGTGATGTGCCACCCCAGATACGCTCGAAGAGACGACCGTGGCCGGTAAAGCCGACCACCACCAAGTCGAATTTCCCTTCCTTGCTGAACTCGACGATCTTGTCCACCGCGTGGCCGGATTTTACATGGGGCGTAATGGAGGTGCCGGCTGCCTTGGCCAGCTCTCTTGCTTCTTGACCAAGTTGTTCGTAGTACGCGTCTTTCCTCCGTTTCATCTCGTCCAAATCACCGACCGCAACCACGTAGCTTGGCAGTTCCAATTCTACGGTAATCGCATGGAGGTCGGCTTCAAAACAATGCGATATGTCTATGGCCTTCTGAAGCGCTCTCCGTGAGCCCTCTGACCCGTCAAACGCGATGAGGATTTTCTTGAACATGCCTGCATCCTTTCTTTCGTGTGAGGTTCTCCTGTGGCGTGGCAATTGACACTCATACCGATGCGCGATCATGTAAGTGACTTTGGTCTGCTGGTGGCATGCTTCTGAAGCGCAGTCAGGCCCGGCCGTTCGTAGCGAAAGAGGTTTGCCGCCAGCATGGTGCGCGTGAAAACGCATGGGTATCAATCAGAGGCGATGCTTTCCCTTATCTTACGGAACTCGCTTTCCAACTCTTCGAACACCTCGATCAGTTCCGGATCAAAAAGGGTCCCCTTGCCCTGGGTTATGCGTGCGCACGCTTCTGCGTGAGACAGCCCGACTCTCTTGCCGCGGGCCGATCTGAGCTCGTCGGTACGCGTCCGCAACCGCAACAATGCGCGCACAGAGTGGAATGTCCTCCCCTTTCTTGCCAAACGGATATCCTGTTCCGTCCCAGCTTTCGTGGTGATAGTACGCCACGTCCATGCCTACTGACAGAAAACCCTTTTCTCCCAGTTTCTTCACCGCTTCTTCCAAGGCCTTACCGCCAACCTTGGGATGTTCGCTCAACAATTCCCTTTCCCTTGGATGCAGCCTGTCCGGTGACCAGAGGATAGAATCAGGCAATGAGACCATGCCGATGTCGTGGAGTACCGAGGACCTGACAAGATCGTCGATGAACTTGCCTGTGAGGATTTGGCCATACTTCTCCCGTTTGGAGAGTCGATTACAGAGCACACGGCAATACGCCTGAATACGGCTCAGGTGAGCGCCGGTCTCTTCACCCCGCGATTCCGTAAGCTTGGCCAGTGCGAATATTGCCGCGTCCTGCGTCTTTCTCACCTCGTGAAGCAGCTTAAAAATCTCCTTGTTTCTGGCGCACTTCCTCGGTAACATCCAGGCCCATCCACAGGACACCTAAGAGATCTCCCACTATGTCCCTCATGGGGGACAATGCGAGCGACATGGTGAGCACGCGGCCGTCCTTGGCTACGTGATTCATCTTCCCGTACGCGGTGCCTATGCCCACATCCACCGTTCTGCGCATTTCCTCTCTCGTGCTCAAGGTCAGTGGATCGTGCGGGAAAAGTCTCCCTATCTTGGCTCCGACCATCTCATCGACGGTATACCCGAAGATATTTTCCGCGCCTTTGTTCCAAAAGAGAATGTTTTCATCAAAGTCTGTGAGAATGACCGACACCAGGGTGGAGCTGTCGAGGATGCCTTTAAGAAAATCTTTGGTTCGTATAATCTCTATGGTTTGTTCATTGACCTGATCTTCAACAGCCTGCAGGTGATCTCTCTTGAGTTGCATCAGGCTCGCGTACTCGAGCGCCCGGCGTATTACCCTCAGCACTGTTTTGCCTTCCACGGGTTTTTCCACAAAATCGTACGCGCCGAGTTCAACTCCCTGTTCCGCGTGTTCTCGCCGCCATGCGTCTGTCACCAGGATGATCGGTATCAGTCGGTCACTGTGGCTCACCGAATCGAAAAGATGGCATGCCTCCAGGCCGATCAAGCCCAGGTCCGCGAGGATGACGTCCGGTCTGATTCGCGCGATCGTTTGCTCGTCCAGGCATTCGTCCTCGCATTTGACGACGTGGAAATCGTGAATAGCGAGATATTGCGTCATGGAGTCTACGAAACTGCGATCGTCCGACAGAGCCATTACACTCTTTTCCAAAGTTCTCGGACCTGAAACGGGTCCTGCCTGCTTCTGTTCGAGGAGCAGTTCGCCCACGTCGATGATGACGCTGTCTTCATTAGACCTCCGTCTCCGTTCATCGATTTCAGACTGTTCCAAGCCTCCTGAGGCAACAAGTTTCTTGAAAAGGCTTTGAAGACCTTTGAACGAAATCTGGTACTTCTTCATCAAGCCCGCGTCATCCATGCCTGCACGTACATCAAGAACCGCGTTGAGCGCGTTAATGATCGGCTTTCGTGGACGCATGGGAACCTCCTGAAATCACCTGGGATACACCATACTATTTCCGCGAAACGAACAAAAGATAAAAGTGCCTGAAGCGCACTCGGATGCTCATTCCCGTGTGCGCACAAGCAACGAGATGCGGCGCCCGAAATGACGCCTCCCGACGCCCAATAGCAGTCACTCGGACAAAACCTGTGGCAACGGGTATACCTCTGAGAAAAGACAGGTCCGACAGTCTGCCCCGGAAAGAACCGCCATCTCCACCATGTCAGAGGGGTTACTGTTTCACAGGTTCTACACTTGACCCCTTCGAGTTCCGCGTGTTACATATTCTTGATAACCTTGGATCGGCCAACCCCGATTCGAGACTCCAAGAGGAAGCGGAAATGGCGGAAATACAACCTTTCAAGATGGTTCACTATAATCACGACCTTGCCCAGGACCTGGGAAAACTGATAACCCCCCCTTATGACGTAATCTCAGGGGAAGAGCAGGACAAATTCTACCAGTCTCATCCCCTCAACGTGATTCGGTTGGTCCTCGGAAAGCAATACCCGGATGACAATGACTCGGACAACAAATACACCAGAGCCGGCACCACGTTGAGAGAATGGTTGGCTAACGGCACCCTGGTTCAGGAGGCTGATCCGGGCATCTGCATCTATCAAATGGAATTCACTCAGCCTGAGGGCGGCATCAGCACTTTGGATGGCATGGTCTGTCTCGGAAAAGTCGATGAGTACGGCAAGGGCCGCGTGCTGCCGCACGAAAAAACCTACAAGGGTCCCAAACAGGACCAGTTGAGCCTCATGACCGCGTGCAAGGGCAATATCACCCCCATACATGCGCTGTTCAACGATCAAGATGACGCGGTATGCCGTGAATACGCCCGGGTACATGCAAGGCCCTCCTGACCAGGAAACCGTGGACGCACAGGGCACGATTCATCGCACCTGGTTTGTGCGAGATGACGCATTGATTTCCTTCGTCAAGAACGAACTCCTGGACAAAAGCATTTTCATCGCGGACGGACATCACCGGTACGAGACCGCTCTGGCGTATAGAAACCAGATTCGGCGAAGCGAACCACAGCGACGCACCAGGACCTCACGATTGGGTGATGATGTACCTCACCTCGGTATCTCACCCGGGATTGACCATTTTACCCGCGCACAGAATGGTGAAAGGCCTTAAGGACCTGGAAATTGAAGCTATGAAGCGCGCGTTGGAGCCTTATTTCTCCATCGAAGAATTGCCGTGCTCGGCTGAAGATCCCTCGGTCACGCTTCAGACGGTCGTGCAGAGAATCGCCAACTTTTCCGACATAGGCGGCAAATTTGGGATGATTGTCCAAGGCGAATCCTGTTTCCGTCTTTTACGACTCAAGGATTTCTCGGTCGTGGAATCCCTGATGGACGACACGATTCCCGCGTCCTTGAGAGGGTTGGATGTGACCATATTACGGGAAATCATTATGGGCCGCGGGCTTGGTATGAATGGTGGAAACGTGGAAGGACATATCGAATATGCTCCTCAGGTATCTGAAGTGGTGCAAAAGGCGATGAAAGGGGAGATTCAGATCGGTTTTATTCTGAATCCCACGCGGGTAGATCAAATGCGCACCGCGGCCGAGTTGGGTCATAAATTGCCTCACAAGTCCACGTACTTCTATCCGAAGATTTCTTCGGGCCTGACGCTTAATCTGTTTTAGAGCCCCGCGACAATCGGGATAAGATTCGTACCCATCGGCTGACATGAACCCTTCTCTCGTTTTTGCGCCGGTCAGCTGATGGGGCGTCGCTGAGTTTCCTTGGGCTGACAATGTACGAACATTCCTGCAATCAACGGGACGAATCGGTGAACGGCCTCTTCCGGAACAAAGTCCGCGTCATTCAGTCTGTACGCGGGTATCGAGTCTCCGAGGACGCTTTGATTCTCACCTGGTTTGTCCGAGCCCGTGCGGGAGAGTTGATACTGGATGCAGGGACGGGTTGCGGCGTTATAGCGTTTGGCCTCGCTGCTCGTGAACCCTCGGTCTTTGTCGTGGGTCTGGAGATTCAGCAAGCGGTCGCGGATCGCGCGCGCAGAGGAGTGCTGCTCAACAATCTGGATTCTCGCGTCACCATCGTGCGAGGCGACGTGAGGTATGCAGATTTTTTCTTGCGGCCTGGCCAATTCGATGCGGTCGTTTCCAATCCTCCGTACCATGAGCCCGGTCGCGGCCGGATCAGTCTTCAGGAAGAAAAGGCCGTGTCCCGTCATCAATTGATGATGCCGCTGGGCGATTTGTTTCGCGTAGCCAAAACGCTTCTCAAGCCCGAAGGAAGGCTCTGCCTCATCTATCCTGCTGCCGCGGCGGATCGTATCCGTGAAGCCATGAAAGGAGCTGGCTTTAAGCCAGCGTGTATGCTATGGATTCACCCCTATGAGGCGGCAGAGCCGTGCTTGTTGTGTGTGGAGGCTCGATCCGAACCCTGGGCTCTGCAGACGAGGGAACACTCTTTGGTCTTATACGATGGCCCGGGTCGCCGCACGCAAGACGCGCAAACCATTCTGGCAGGAGAAGAGGTCACGCTGCCGGGATGAGCACGCGAAATGAGGCAAAGAGAACGGTGTCTTATCACCGCACGTTTTCCGTAAAGGTGCTCGCGACGGAATATCTTTGCGACTCAAGTGTCGTACGACGCATAATGCTCATGGGAGGCTGACATGGAAGAATTCAGACGCATCAAACGACTTCCTCCTTACGTGTTCCAGGTGGTGAACGAACTCAAATACAAACTCAGAGTGGCGGGGGAAGATATTATTGATCTGGGCATGGGCAATCCGGACATTCCCACTCCCCAGCACATTGTGAACAAAGTCGTGGAGGCGGTTCAAAATTCGAGAAACCACAGATATAGCGCGTCTATGGGCATTCCTAAACTACGAAGAGCGTTTGCGGACTGGTGGAAGAGACGATACGACGTAGATCTCGATCCAAACACCGAAGTCGTTGCCACGATGGGAGCAAAAGATGCGCTTGCGCACCTTGTGCTTGCCACGATCGGCCCAGGAGACGTGGTATTCGTGCCGTCTCCCACGTATCCCATTCACCCGTACTCCGTGGTGATCGCGGGAGGGGATCTCCGGCACGTGCCCATCAGACCTGACAGTAATTTCTTCGAGGATCTCAAGAGTGCGGTACGGCTCACCTGGCCCTTGCCGAAGATGCTCATTTTGTCGTTTCCCCATAATCCGACGACCATGATTGTCGATGAGGACTTCTTCAAACGACTCGTGGAATTTGCCCTTGAATACAAGATCATGATTGTCCATGATTTTGCATATGCTGATCTCACGTTCGACGGATACAGAGCTCCCAGTTTCCTCGCGGTTCCGGGTGCAAAGGAGGTGGGCGTAGAGGTCTTTTCCATGTCCAAGAGTTATTCCATGGCCGGATGGCGCGTGGGCTGCGTTGCGGGAAATCCGCAGATGATCGAAGCGCTCAGACGTCTGAAAAGCTATATAGATTATGGAATCTTCCAGCCGGTTCAGATTGCGTCCATCATTGCCCTGAATGAGGACCAGGAATGCGTGCAGCACATCGTCGACGAGTACCGGGATAGAAGGGATGCCCTGTGCGCGGGCCTCAACGATTGCGGATGGCCGGTCACGCCGCCCAAAGGAACGATGTTTGTGTGGGCGGAAATACCTGAACCGTTTCGGGCCATGGGAAGCCTCGAGTTCTCCAAGCTCATGACCGAACAGGCTAAGGTCGCGGTGAGTCCTGGAATAGGCTTTGGACCGTTTGGCGACGATCATGTGAGGTTCGCTCTTGTAGAAAACCGCATGCGCATCAACCAGGCAATTCGCGGTATTCGCCATTTCTTGGCACGGAACAGCTCTCAGCAAAATGATGATGCAGCTGCCCGTTCCGCGGCCATGTGATTCTTCCACGAAGGTTTTGCATGAACGAAATCTGTATCGGTTTGATTGGATTCGGTACCGTCGGTTCCGGAGTGGTCAAGATCGTCCAGGACAATAAGGATATTCTCGACGCGCGTGTCGGTATCCCTTTACGTGTGAAACGTATTGCCGACCTGGATATTGAATCGGACCGAGGAGTTTCGGTCGATCGATCAATCCTTACCACCAACGCGAGGGATATTCTCGAGGACCCGGATATCCCGATTGTTGCGGAACTCATGGGAGGGTACGAGCCGGCTCGATCGTTCATTCTCGAGGCGATCCAACGTGGAAAACACGTGGTGACCGCGAATAAGGCGCTGTTGGCTGACCGGGGACATGAGATCTTTAAGGCCGCGCATCAGGCAGGTACGGATGTGGCCTTTGAGGCTGCAGTGGCAGGTGGAATCCCTATCCTGCGCGCGCTCAGGGAAGGGCTCGTGGCCAATCGCTTTGCACACGTGATGGCCATACTCAACGGCACGTGCAATTTCATCCTCACTGCCATGAACGAACGACCGGGCATCTCTTTTGACGAGGTGCTCAAGCAAGCTCAAGACCTCGGTTATGCAGAAGCGGATCCCTCCCTGGATGTGGACGGTTTTGACTCGGCTCACAAGATGGTGCTGGTGCTGAGAATGACCCATGGCATCCGTGTGCCGACAGACGGCGTGTACGTGGAAGGTATCCGCGGTCTTCGTCCCTTTGATTTTCAGATGGCCAAGGAGTTCTGGTACAAGATCAAGCTCCTTGCGATCATTCACCTTCAGGGGACCAGTGTGGAAGCACGGTTGCATCCTACCATGATTCCGGAGGACCACCCTCTGGCTCGAGTGGACGGTGTGTTTAACGGGATCTTTCTTAAGGGCGACATGGTAGGGGAGCAGCTCTTTTACGGCAAGGGCGCTGGCCGGGAGCCGACTGCGTCCGCGGTCATAGCAGATGTCGTGGAGATCGCGCGCAATCTCGTGCGCGGCCGCGCGTGCCGGGTGCCGCCTCTTGGTTATCCTGAGGACTGGACAGCGCCGGCTCGGGTCATGAACATGAGCGAAATCGTGACCAACTATTACCTCCGGGTGCAGGCAAAAGACAGCCCTGGAGTGCTCTCCAAGATTTCGGGCATCATGTCTGACCACAGCATTAGCATTCATTCGGTTATTCAGAAAGGTCGCGATCGATCCCGCACGGTTCCTGTGGTTTTCTTGACTCACAAGGCTCGGGAAGCAGACATACGGACCGCGATACAAAAGATCGGAGACCTGGATATGGTGGAAACGGTTCCGGTAATTCTGAGAATCGAAGATGAAAGTCTTGATTAAACTTCGGATGGCAGACATCGGGCTTTTTTAGTGTGGTTCCTCACCAAACCAGAGGTAATTGGCATTTCTCAGCCCGTTTGTACGACACCACCTGGGTAATCGCGGGTACTTCGCGAAAGGGAGTTCGCAGATGTGGAAGGGCGTAATCAGGTCATTTCCTGATTTTTACCGTTTTAAGGACGAGAAGCATATTGTCACCCTCCTCGAGGGCAATACCCCTTTGATACCGGTCCCCAGACTGACAGCCAAGATCGGTCATGACATCTCGGTCTTCTTGAAATTCGAAGGGCTGAATCCTACCTGTTCCTTTAAAGACCGAGGCATGACGCTCGCGGTTTCCAGAGCTGTCGAAGCTGGATCAACCTCCGTCATTTGCGCTTCTACGGGGAATACGTCTGCAGCGGCCGCGGCGTATGCTGCGCGTGGAGGGCTCAAGGCTTTTGTGGTCATCCCTGAAGGCAAGATTGCCTTGGGAAAACTGGCCCAAGCCATGATCCACGGCGCGGTGGTTGTGCAAGTCATGGGAAATTTTGATGAAGCGCTGAACGTGGTGCGACAAATATCCGAAGAATATCCTATAACTCTGGTAAACTCTCTCAATCCTCACCGAATCGACGGCCAGAGATCCGGCGCGTTTGAGGTCTGTGACGTACTGGGCGAAGCACCGGAATATCACGTGCTTCCTGTGGGAAACGCAGGTAATATTACCGCGTACTGGGCAGGATATAAGGCGTACAAGGACGCGGCAAAGATCAAGCGGCTCCCCAAAATGTGGGGATTTCAGGCTGAAGGCGCTGCTCCCATCGTGAGAGGCCATGTGGTCGAGAAACCGGAAACCGTTGCCACGGCTATTAGAATCGGTAATCCTGCTTCGTGGAAAACCGCTGCAGCAGCGCGCGATGAATCGGGCGGCCTCATAGACATGGTCAGTGATGCAGAGATACTCGATGCGTATCAGCTCGTTGCTTCCACTGAAGGGGTATTTTGCGAACCTGCTTCCGCGGCCTCCATCGCGGGCCTGATCAAGAAAGGCAAAGAAGGCCTCCTGGAAAAAGGTGCACGATACGTGTGCACGTTGACCGGGCACGGGCTCAAAGACCCGGACAATGCCATCAAAGTGTCGGCTAAGCCCATCACTTGCGAACCTGAAATGAAGAAGGTACTAGATGTCCTCGGATTCTAAAACCAAATACGTAATCCTGGTGCCGGACGGCATGGCCGATTCGCCCGATCCTGACGTTGCGGAGAGCACCTCTCTCAAGGTAGCGAAAACACCCTGGATGGACAAAATGGCCGCTGCTGGTGAAATCGGCCTCACTCGCACCGTGCCTGAAGGAATGATGCCCGGTAGCGACGTGGCCAATCTGTCCATCATGGGCTATTCCCCCAGTGAAGTGTATACGGGGAGAGCGCCCTTTGAGGCCGTTTCCATGGGGGTGTCCCTTGCGGAAAACGACCTGGCTTTTCGGCTCAACCTGGTGACGCTCGAACGCAATTTCACCACCATGGCCGATCACAGCGCGGATCACATTTCCACCCAGGAAGCTCATGCGTTGGTGGCATCCCTCGTACCCTTGATCGAGTCTTTTGGACTCACCGTGTATCCTGGCATTTCTTACCGCAATCTCCTTGTCTGGAAAGACGGCCCTGATCATTGCCTGACCCACGCGCCTCACGATTTTCCCGGTGAATTACTTGCGCCCCGGCTTCCCTCCGGAGACGGAGCTGATGTGCTTTTGCGCATCATCATAGCATCATGGAAGATTTTGGAAGATCATCCGGTAAATTTGAGGCGAATAAGCCGTTGCCAGGGACCCGCGAATTCTGTATGGCCATGGGGTCAGGGAAGACGTCCAAAGATTCAGACGCTCAACCAGCGATTCGGCATCACCGGAACCGTGGTGGCCGCGGTCGATTTGGTCCGTGGCATCGGAAAATACGCGGGATTGCAAATCGTTGACGTTCCTGGAGCTACCGGGTATCTGGATACCAATTATCAGGGCAAGGTGGATGCGGCGCTTGACGCATTGAAAACGCAAGATTTCGCGTTTCTCCATGTGGAGGCACCGGATGAAGCGGGCCATTCGGGACAACTTGACGTGAAAGTCAAGGCGATCGAAGATTTTGATGCAAAGGTAGTCGGCCCGGTACTCGAAGGACTGAAGGACTTCCCGAAATGGCGTCTTCTCCTCATGCCGGATCACTGCACGCCCATTGCCCTGCGCAAACATACTACCGACCCGGTGCCGTTCATCTTGTTGGATTCGCAGAAATGGACTCAGTCAGAAACAAGAAGTGAACGAGACTTTTTCCGAAGCCGCGGCGCACGCGACGGGTCGGGATGTGCCTGACGCGTCAAAGATGATTGAAATGCTGCTTCGCGATACCATCGCATAGTCCTCTGTCAAGTAGTACCGATTCGCCTTCACACGAGTAACATCGTAGGGTTGGGAGATCTCCTGAGCGAAGTGATGAGACGGCTCTCCGTCGTCAGCACCGAAGGGGATCTCCACCCCGCATGCTGCGCCAAGAGGTACAGACAAAAGCTAACCGGTATGAATCCGTTATGGCGTGCGGCTGAGGGATAGGGCGTACGTAGTGGTGAGGCGCTGTGATTAACGAGGTGCTTTTCTCATCGCTTATGCTAAATCGGTTTGACGAAGATCCTCTCGGCTTGATCCTGTGTCAGGGAAATGTGGTATCCTTTCATATTCACCATTACTTGACCGTCTCTCGCATCCTTGTGCTCGACCTCCAAAATAACCCCGCATTCGAGTCCCTGATCCGTTAAGACTTTCTTGACCTTGGACGGTCCTTTTACGCTCTCGATGATAATCTGGGATCCTTGTTCTGTCTCCGCGAGGGTCAGACCTTCTTCCAGGGCTACTTTCTGCGCGACAGCTCGGCTGAGGACCTTGTCTTTCGCTGCATCGAGACAGGGCAAGCATTTGTCACAACTGTCAGTCATGGCTTCAAGCCATCGTGTTTGATCTATGGGGCACATTTCCATGAATTCGACAAACCTGATCAGCTTTTCGATGACTTCAGGATCCAGGTGATGTTCGATCCGGCATGCATTATCTTCAGCAGCAGCTTCTTCAATTTTGAGAACTCTTGTAAGAAATCTCTTGAGGATTTCGTGCTTGCGCACTATTTGCTTGGCTTTTTCAATACCGCGTTGCGTGAGGGTAATGTACTGGTGAGGATCGTACCGATCAAGCCCCGCGCGTCGAGTGTCTTGAGCGCGGAACTCACCGAGGACATCTTGACGCTGAGACGGTTGGCAATATCCCGAACGCGCGCGATACGTCGTTCCTGTTCCAGGTGATAGATTGCCTCAAGGTAGTCTTCCATGGCAGACGTCAGCGCGGGAAGTGATTTAGATAAGGACATGAGAAATCCCCCGGGCATAGTACGAACCGAGCGTGAACGGTCATTATAATATAGTCAAGCCGAGGAAAGATCAAGCATAGAGGTGTACTCGCTCTGTGGGTCATTCTGTGATCAGCCGCTCGCTCGCGTCCATCATGGAACCTGAAAGTGCAGGATGTGCGGACGCCTTTTCTTGGGGGATCATGACACTCCCAGACAATTGACCTTCCTGTAGCCTGACAATTCTTCTTTGCTTGTACGGCGTGTTGCGCTGGAATAATCGCACACGGGATGCTATACTACGATTACCTCGCCACTGATAGAGGTCTTTTTTCAGAAAGATTCTATCATTTTGATTTTCAGACGGGAAAGAGGTCATTATCCGCTTATGACTCGTAGTCCGAAGCGGTTTTTCGACCCGGTGTTCCCGTGTCATCGGTTCAGTCACGCGTGGTGTCAACAAATACCTGCTCGGCCCGCGTTGGTAACTCATGACCCGGCAAGGAATTTTGCTGCGCGTACATCCTTGCAATTTTTTCCGAATTCGTTTAGATTCGGTTATCCCCTAACCCATTTCCAGTGATGATCACATCCAGGAGATCCGACTAATGGCAGATTTCGAGCCCACGATCGTCGCATTCTGTTGTCACTATTGCGCCTATGGCGCGGCAGATCTGGCAGGCAGCATGAGGCTGGAATATCCGACGAATATCCGAGTCATCCGACTGCCCTGCACGGGAAAAATTACGCCCATGTTTCTTTTGAGAGCTTTCGAGAAAGGAGCTGATGGCGTGTATGTGGCTGGTTGCCTTGAAGGTGATTGCCACTTCATCCACGGCAACTTGGTAGCCAAGCCGAGAGTCAACTATACGAAAAGGCTGATAGCCGAAGTCGGAATCGAGCCCGAACGGCTTGAGATGTTCAACATGAGTGCTGCCATGGGACCGCGATTCGCAGAGGTAGCCCGTGAATTCACGGAGCGTATCAAGAATCTGGGTCCAAGCCCCCTGAACAAAAAGCTCCGCAGCCCAAAGGATCAAGCAGCGTGAGCCGTTGAATAACCCGCGTAACCGTTGAACGGATGGAGTACTTCGGTCGGTTCTCAAAGGGTCCTCCGCCGGCGTCAAGCGCAGGAGGCTTTCACGGGAACGCCTCTGTGCTCTATGGAAACTCCCTTGAGCGGTTACTCAATAGCTTTCTCAGCAACGTACCTTTGGAGGCAGAAAATGGTCATAGGCGAGAGAAAACCCTTCGATGAAATTCTCAAAATGGTCGAGGGTCACAAGAAAATCATGGTCCTCGGTTGCGGAGGTTGCGTAACCGTCTGCTTGACCGGAGGACAGGACGCTGTCCGGGTTCTGTCCAGCCAGTTGCGAATGGCTCGGGACAAAGAGGGAAATCCTCTGGAAATTATCGAAAAGACCGTTGAAAGACAGTGCGATCCCGAGTACGTGGAAGAAGTGGTCAGTCTCGTTCCCGATGTAGAAGCGATTCTGTCCATGGCCTGCGGAGTCGGCGTCCAGTATATGGCTGAGCGTTATACCAACACCCCCTCGTACCCCGCATTGAATACCACCTTTGTGGGCGGATCGGTGAAGGAAGGGTATTATGTAGAACGCTGCCAGACTTGCGGTGAGTGCAAGCTCTACTACACCGCGGGAATTTGCCCTATAGCCAGGTGTTCCAAGAGCCTTCTCAACGGTCCGTGCGGCGGATCTACCAAAGGCAATTGCGAAATAGACCCGAATGTGGCGTGTGGCTGGCAGCTCATTGTAGACCGCCTCAAGGCCCTCGGTCTGATGAATCGCTATGAGGAATTGATGGGCACGTGTGACTGGAGAACCAACAGGGACGGCGGTCCCCGAACAATGATCAGGGAGGACTTTCAAAGATGAGTGCCGAGTGCAAGACTGACAGCACACTTGAGAAGATTTTGCGATCCGGTCAGTTCGCGGTTACCGGCGAGTGCGGTCCACCCAAAGGCGCCGATCCTGAGGTGGTCCGGAAAAAATGCGCTTTGCTCAAAGGCAACGCGGACGCGTTCAATATCACCGATAATCAGACCGCTGTCGTACGCATGTCCTCGATAGGCGCCTCGGTGATCATGATGCAGGAAGGTCTTGAGCCGACCATGCAGATGGTCTGCCGAGATAGGAACCGTATCGCCATGCAGAGCGATATTCTCGGGGCCGCAGCTCTGGGAGTTAAGAACATGCTCTGCCTTTCCGGCGATCACCAGAAATTCGGAAATCATCCGCAAGCCAAGAATGTGTTCGACCTCGATTCCATGCAGCTTATCAGCATGGTCCGCGCTATGCGGGATGAAGGGAAATTTCTCTGCGGCGAAGAAATTAAGGGCGTTCCTCGACTGTTTATAGGCGCGGCAGCGAATCCTTTTGCCGATCCGTTCGAGATCCGGGTACCCGGCTCGCCAAGAAAGTGGCTGCCGGCGTGGAATTCGTTCAGACCCAGTGTATCTTCAACATGGTGAAATTCCGGGAGTGGATGAAGGGTGTGGTGGATCGTGGCCTCCATGAAAAGGTGTTCATCCTCGGCGGTGTGACCCCGTTCAAATCCTTTGGCATGGCGAGATACATGGGTTCCAGCGTGCCGGGTATGGATGTTCCCGACGAGCTGCTTCAGCGCATGAAGGGCACCCCTAAGGAAAAACAGGCTGAAGAAGGCATCAATATCGCAGTGGAAACCATTCAACAACTGCGTGAAACCCCGGGCGTTGCCGGTGTACATATCATGGCTATTGAATGGGAAGAAAAGGTAGGAGAAATAGCTCAAAAAGCCGGTCTTCTGCCCCGCCCCACCGTGTAAGACACACAGCGCTCTCAACGGGCGACCTCGTTGACTGCTCTGATCGTGTAGTGATTTCATGCCAGAAACAGAGAGGAGAATACCTTTACGCAGGTGTTCTCCTCATCTCAATCTTTCACTCAAACAGTTCATCACAGCTTCGAGGTAAAAATGAACCGAGCTATTTCCACACTAGTGGTCGTGCTTGCGAGTGTCCTCATCGCGACTGCACCATCCATGGCGCAAGAGGTCAGCATGGGTACGCTTCCCGCGTCTGTGATCAAAACTGTTCCCGCAAGTGGGGAGACTCAGGTCGATCCGAATTTGAAGCAGATATCTCTCACCTTTAGCAAAGACATGTTGCCCCAAGCGTGGTCTTTTGTGAGGATATCGCCTGAATCGTTTCCCAAGCTGATTGGTACCCCTCATCTCCCATTCGGCACCATTTAGGGTGAGTTTTGAGTAATTTTTGAGCACATCTTTTTGTGGCGTCTGGCTCTTGCCGGTGGTCTGGTGAAGACTTCTGGTGAGACCTCCAGGAGATTCAGGGTACTCGATCTGGACAGGAGTCAGGGGTTTGGCGAGTCTCCGTCCTCCCAATGAGGTGAGCACGTAGATGCCGTTGAATTTGGTGGTCATCATGAAGGAGGTTGGCCTCGAGGTCTGCCGATTGACCCACCCCGTGACCCGCTGCTGATTCCGGGCCAGGTTCAAGCGCATGGTTCTCTCCATGAGCCGCCAGATCAATAAGGTGAGTATCAGCACCAGCCCAAGCGCCTCGAGGCGACGGGGCGATTTGAGAAACAAGGCATTCACGAACACAGGATCTTTAAGGAATCCGAAATTTCTCTCCACCATGTGCTGGTCCTTGTAGATGGAGAGAAGCTCTTTTGCCGGGATTGAGCCTTCCCCTTCTGAAAGGGTGTTACTCAGCAGTACAAAACATCCGGCTTCCTCCCGAGCGGCTTCAACGGTCTTCTGGTCAAGATGAAACCCCAGCTTGATGCAATATCTCGTGGTCTTGAGCGTACGGCTGCCATCGGCCTTGGGACGACCGGGTTGGTAGATCGGCTTGGGTTCGATCCAGAGAGCTACCTCGTGAAACAGGGCACCCGGATCAATCCTCTTGAGTGCTGCCTCAGCATCGGGACTGCACGCATACTCTATTTTCTCGACATGCTTCTTGAGCTGTTCCAGCTGTTCTCGATCTTTCTGGATCTGTTTACTGACCTTGTTCTGGCGGCGATCGTCAAGAGCGTCCGAATGAATGACCACGCCGCGGTAGTTGATATGGTGCAGCGTGACTACCGTCTCCCATGCCCTGTACTGAGCGGGCTTACGGTTGCGGGTATCCGGTTCGACGGAGATGGCGCCGATCTCGGTCCAGTCCTGAGCGGCTATGGCACGAGAAATAGCATCCCGACATTCGTGATAGTTCATGGGGAGCCTGCTGACAAAGAGGAAACCGTTGTCCCAGTCGTCGATGAGCGCCAGGTTGGACTCGGTGACCAACGCTGCGTCAGCCACATAGATAAAGTCCTTGCGGCCCAGCTCCTTCATGCGTTTGACCATCTCAGGGATGAGGTTGCGATTGACAGTCTTATCCGACTCATTGCCGTCGATGAGCTTGGAATAGATGGGGATGCCGTGATCCACACACAGAAGGCTGTGCACGATCTGTTTGAGATCAGGCCGATGGGCCTTGCTGAACCCGTTGGTAATGACAAAGGGCTGGTCGTGGTCTTCCCGGTCATAGAGGAGATACTCCCCGTACAGTGAGTGGCTGGTGGTGTCATGATGGACGTGGGAAAGATCGAGTTGAAAGATCTTCATAGCTCCGAGCACGACCGCAGTCAGAATTTTTTAAGTACCTGCATCTGTCAATCGTTCAAGGACTCGTCCGAGGGTGTAATCGGAAAGTTTCGCCAGAGGGATGTTTTCTCCAAGCAAGAGTTCCACGTCTTTGTCGGCAAAGAATTCCCAGAGCCGAAACAGCGGACTCCTTCCCGAGAGCGCATCCAGAATCATGGCCAGCACCACGCGTCCGGGGCTGACTTCCATATCGCAATTGCACAATCGGTCGATACGCTCAACGAGCCCTATCCGCTCTGCATAGGCAGAAACAACGGGCAGGAACCGTACATCGGTAATCTGAAAGTCTGTGCCTTGCTCCTCCATGGGAACCTCCTCCAAAAGGTCCCCCAGGTCTTATCACAAAAGGCATCTTTGTACAAGTCACAACCTACTGATATCATTAGTGGTCAAAAATCAAAATCACCTCAATCGAACGCCCATTGCTGCCGAACGCGAGCCTCATTATCTGGATGACAAGCGTACGTGCGTGGTGAAAGTCACGCTGGAACCGTCCAAGACCTACGCGATATGGCTTAATTCAGCAAAATTTCACAATTTCAGAGATCTTGGCCAGAATCCCGCTGTTCCCTACTTGCTCGTATTTCGCACTTCTCCGAGAAAGTAATGAAGGATGGTGCACGAAAAGCTTTGTTTTGGCCGTACACCTAATAATCCAGATTTACTACGTTGAGTGCGTTCCTTTCGATGAATTCCCGTCTCGGTTCCACCTGATCCCCCATGAGGGTGGAAAAAATTTCGTTCGCTTTCACCACATCCTCAATGGTCACCTGCAGTAACTTGCGGTTTTCGGGATTCATGGTGGTGTCCCATAATTGGTCCGCGTTCATTTCTCCCAGCCCTTTGTACCGTTGCACCGTGAATCTTTTGCGGCCACTCTCCAGTACCATGTCTACAAGACTTGAGAGAGAAGGCATTTCGACGGTCTTCTCGTCCACCTCCACGGTAAAAGGTGGTTCCCCCACCACCTTTACTTTCTGAGAAATAGTCACGATTTCCTCGAAAGATGGCGATTCTGTCAGATCAAAGTCCAGGACCGTACGCCTGACCAGACCGTTGCGCTGCGATGTGACGGCCACGAAAAACTTGGACTTTTCTTCGTCTTCCTCGATGTCGATATTCACCGGCATGATTTCAGGACAGGTAGTTTCAATGCGTTGGAGGACCCTGCCTACCAGTTCGGCCGCACACCCCTCATTTCCCAGGCAATCCTGGTTCATTCCCTCTGAGATGAACGCTTTGATGACCAGCCTCTCCATATTTTTTCGGTCAAACACATCCAGGATCTTCTCTCTCCTCACGAGGCTTTTGATGAGATTCACCAGGATCGGCCCTTCCAGCGCATCGCCTTCTTTCCTGATAATTTTCACTTTCTCGAGGCCTTGATTCAGGATCAAGTCATCGAGCGCGCTCTCCTCCTTGACATAGAACTCCTCTTTTCCTTTCTTGATCTTAAACAGAGGCGGTTGCGCGAAGTACAGATATCCTCTGTTGATGACATCCGGCATCCAGCGGAAAAAAAAGGTGGAAAGCAAGGTCCTGATATGTGACCCATCCACGTCAGCGTCTGTCATGACGATGATTTTATGATACCTCACCTTGGCTATATTGAAATCCTCTGCACCGATGCCAGTACCCAATGCGGTGATCAGCGTCCGAATTTCCTGGCTTTGGATGATTTTATCGAATCGCGCTTTTTCCACATTGAGAATCTTTCCTTTCAGTGGCAGCACTGCTTGCGTGCGCCGATCTCTTCCCTGTTTGGCCGAACCACCGGCAGATTCCCCCTCTACGATAAAGAGTTCAGCCTGAGCAGGGTCTCTTTCCTGACAGTCTGCAAGCTTTCCCGGTAGTGCGGACATTTCCAGCGCGCTTTTTCTTCTCGTGAGTTCCCGTGCTTTACGCGCTGCCTCACGCGCCCGGCTCGCTTCGAGTCCCTTGTTTATGATCCATTTTGCAGTCTGCGGGTTCTCTTCCAGATATTCGGAGAGTTTTTCGTTGATAAGCTGTTCGACAACACCCTTAATTTCCATATTGCCCAATTTCGACTTTGTCTGGCTGTCGAACTGGGGAGTCAGAATTCGGACGCTCAAAACTGCAGTCAGGCCTTCGCGCAGGTCTTCACCGCCGATGCTCAGCTGAGTCTTCCCGTTCTTAAGGACTCCCTTGGCACTCGCATATTGATTAATGGTTCTTGTCAGTGCAGCCCTGAAACCTGAGAGATGAGTGCCTCCTTCAAAGGTGTTGATGTTATTGCAGTACGTAAACACCGTTTCCGAATAGCCGTCATTGTATTGGATCGCACATTCCACGAGATTGGTGTCTTTTTCCCCGCTCATGTAGATAACCGGACCATCCATCGTGGACTTCGCAGTGTTAAGATGTTCCACGAAGGAGACGATGCCACCTTCGTATTCAAATGTGAGTTGAGGCTTTTCCGAACGCTCGTCATCAAAGGTAATGCACAAGCCTCGGTTCAGAAAAGCCAATTCTCGCAGTCGAGCTGCCACGGTCTCATACGTCAATTCCAGATTGCCGAAGACTTCCCGATCCGCCTTGAATGTCACCTTGGTTCCTGTGCGTTTCGTGCTACCGACAACCTCGAGTTCCGAAGCCTTCTTTCCCCGTCGATAGGTCTGCTTAAAAACCTGTCCGTCTCGTCGGATTTCCAGCTTGAGAACTTCGGAAAGCGCATTAACTACCGAGACCCCTACCCCATGCAGACCACCGGACACTTTATATGTTTTGCTGTCGAATTTGCCCCCCGCGTGAAGCACGGTCATCACTACTTCAGCCGCGGGAATTTTTTCAGTGGGATGCATCCCTGTAGGTATGCCTCTCCCGTCGTCTTCCACGGTGACCGAGGAATCCAAATGCACCGTGACCGAAATATTGTGGCAGTATCCAGCCAAGGCTTCGTCGACCGCGTTGTCCACCACTTCCCACACGAGCTGGTGGAGTCCTTCGGCAGAGGTATTGCCGATGTACATGCCAGGCGTATTCCGAACTGCCTCAAGGCCTTCCAGAACTCTTATATTTTCAGCGCCGTAATATTGATCTTCCTGCACTTCGTTCGCTTCCCCTTCTTGCGGCAGCACTTTTCAAGAGGCTCATGTAGCATCTTGAGTGCTCCCTGTTCGGACAAAAGACCAAGCCGTGGTCATCCGAATGGATGTGTTACTTGCGCATGGGCATGACGAGATTGAAATAATTCTTCGGCGGTTCCGGGGTCACGATGATAGGCTCTCCTTCTTCGTGAAACTCGAACATCACCGTTTCACTGTCCACTGCTGCCAAGGATTCCATCAAATACGAGACGTTGACGATCAACGAGAATTCCTCACCTTCGTACTCGATCTCGATCACGTCCTTTGCAGTTCCCAGATCCGGATGAATCGCGGTGATTTCCATCTGGCCCGCACGGACTACGAGAGTGACGCCTCTGTTACGATCGGAGGTGAAAATCGCTACCCGTCTCAATGTCTGAATGAAGCAGCCGCGGTCGGTCTTCATTTTCTTTTCGCTGGGCTGGGGTATCACCGTGCGATAATCCGGATAATCCCCTTCAGTCAACCGCACAGTCATCATGAAGCGATCTGTGGAGATGACCATGTTTCTTGGGATCGAACCCGAGAGCTATTTCCTCTTTGACATTCTCCAACATGCGTTTCAATTCCAAGAGACTTCTTTTCGGCACCACCACTTTCTTGACTGGGAGCAACATTCCCAGGTCCTCATCGATCATCGCGAGACGATGACCATCGGTGGCCACCAATTTGATTTTTTCCTCTGCTTGCTCAAAGAGCACTGCGTTGAGATTGAATCTCGATTCATCGTTGGAAGACGCAAACAGAGTCTTGTCCACCATGTACAAGAGTCTTATCCGCGTGAATTTGAGCCTTTTCCACTTCGTCAAAACTGGCCCAAGCCGGATAATCCGACGCGTCCATACCAGCCAAATCAAATACGCTGTTTCCTGCGGAAATCTTGATGCGGCCATTTTCCGCGAGCAGGATATTCATCTTTCCGGAAGGCAGTTCTTTCACGATTTCCAGGAGCTTCTTTCCGGGAACCGCTATGTTTCCGGGTTCTTGCATCTCGTACTCACAACTCATGCGTAAGCCCACGGCCAGATCAGTCGCGGTGAGCACCAAATGTTCTTCCTGAGCCTCCATGAGCAAATGGGACAGGATCGGTAAAGATGACTTTCTCTCGGTGATGGGTACTGCCTTGGAGAGTCCATCCAGAAAGACCTCTTTTTCTATGACGAAAATCATGAAAAATCCCTTTCTTCTTTCTTTAATTATAATAAATTAAAGAAATAGAAGCATTAGAAGGTCCTGTGAATTGGTGAAAAACTTCCTGAAAATCGCTCTGCGAGCACAGAAGGCCTGTGGATAGATCCGGCATGAATCCGCGGTAGAATGGGGAAAGACCCGCGTGGTCCGCGTTATTCACGATCGATACACAGGCTATCCACAACCATCCTTCAGACCTATTCACTCCCGAATATCCTTTCTCAGAGCTTCGACGGTATTTCTCAAAGAGTGGTTCTGTTCCAGCAGTTTTTCAATCTTCTTGGCAGCATAAATGACCGTGGAATGGTCCTTGCCGCCAAAAGCCTCACCTATGACCGGATAAGACAACTCGGTCAGTTCCCGGGCAAGATACATGCCTACCTGGCGAGGCAGAAGAGTACAACTTATGCTTCTTCTTGGACTTGATGTCAGCCGGTTTGACGTGGAACGCTTTGGATACATGAGCGATAATGTCATCGATCGTGATGTTTTTTGTCTGACGGTGAATGATGTCACGTAACGCAATCTCAGCCAATTCCTTGGTCAGAGGTATGCTCTGGAGCGTGCTCATGGCGATGACGCGCACCAGATAGCCTACCAGTTCCCGCACATTGGATTTAATATGTTCTGCCAGGAAGTGACGCGACCTCGTCAGAAAGCTCAAGACCGTCTTCGGAAGCCTTCTTTTTCAAAATGGCCATTCTGGTCTCCAAATCGGGGACTCCCATATCCGCAATAAGACCCCAACTGAAGCGCGATCTGAGCCTGTGTTCCATTTCGGAGATTTCATTGGGGCTTCTATCCGAAGTGATCACGATCTGTTTTCTATTTTCATAGATAGTATTGAACGTGTGAAAAAATTCCTCCTGGGTTCGCTCCTTTCCCGCGATGAACTGGATGTCGTCAATGAGGAGGAGATCCACGTTCCTATATTTATTGCGAAACTCAGGCATCTTGTCGTAGCGGATCGAATTGATCATCTCATTGGTGAATTCCTCAGAAGTGGCAAAGGAGACCTTCTTTGACTTGTCCTTTGACAACACTCCATAGCCGATGGAACTCATGAGATGAGTCTTGCCCAATCCAACCCCCCCATAAATAAACAGGGGGTTGTAGCTGCCGGCAAGATTTTCCGTCACAGAAAGGGCCGCTGCATGGGCAAACTGATTACATCCACCTACGACAAAGCTCTTGAACGTATAACGGGGATTGAGGTTTCGTTTCAGCGCAAACTCGTCGGTAATGCTCATCGCCGCGATCAATTGCGATTCAGACGGTTTCTCCCGCTCATCGGGAATGTCAGGACTGTCTGATTCTTCTCGGGACTGAAAAACAATTTCAGGGATGGTCCCGGTCACCAGCTTAATGGATTCATGAAGCGTTTTTAGGTAATTATCCTTTATCCACACAATGAAGAACGTGTTGGGGACCGAAAGAGTCACTTTGCTTTCAGATACGTTTTCGCACACAATGCGCTCCAACCAGGTGGCCATGACATGACTGCTCAGCCTGGTCCGAAGCACCTCCATACATCGATTCCACGTGTTGTCCATGCTTTTAAAAAAGACCAATATTTTTAGTATTATAACATTGCAAGGCTAACACGCGGAGCGGCTGATTTCAAGAGAAATCTTCAGAATACCCCATGAGCTCCAAGAGGCGCTCCAACTCCTCTTGGGAATGAAAATGGATCTCGAATTTACCGGAGCCGTCGGATTTTTGACGCACTGCCACTTTAGTAGCCAAATGTCGGGACAGGCCCATTTCCAATGCAGACGGACCTTGCTCTTTCTGAAGGGCTTCCGTTTCGTGAGCCTGGAGCTTTTTCTTGAAATTCTGGACTATTTTTTCCAGTTCCCTCACTGAAAGGCGGCGGCGCACTACCCTTTGGGAGAGATTCAACTGAGTAGGTACATGATCCAGGCCAAGAAGGGTCCTCGCATGCCCCATAGAAAGGCGATCTTCGCGCACGTACTGCTTGACCGGATCCGGAAGCTTCAAGAGTCGGAGATGATTCGTGATATTTGTCCTATCCTTGCCGATTCTCTTGGCTAATTCCTCGTGAGTGTACGAGAATTTCTCTACCAGAATATCGTACGCTTCGGCAGTATCCAGAGGGTTCAGGTTTTCTCGTTGGAGATTCTCGATGAGCGCTATTTCGAGAGATTCCGCATCGGACAGTTCTCGTAGCATGGCGGGGATCTTGGTGAAGCCTGCCATGGCCGCGGCTCGCCACCGTCGCTCACCTGCGACAATTTCGTACTTTCCTTCCGAGGAAGCTCTCACAATCAATGGCTGAATGACGCCCATCTCTTTTATGGACCGGCTCAAATCCGCGAGAGAATCTTCCGCGAACATCCTTCGAGGCTGGTACGGATTGGGAATGAGTGAATCAATCGGCATATACTTGATATGGTCCCGTTCCGAAGGCCGAACCTCAACAGGTTCCTCAAGGGGAAGGAGCGCATTAAGCCCTTGTCCCAGCGCAGTACGTTTCTTGCCCGTCTCCGTTGGCTTCAGCATCCATAATCTCCTTGGACAAATCCAGATAGCTTGTCGCTCCGCGCGAAGTAATGTCATAAAGCACGACAGGTTTTCCGAAGCTCGGACATTCCGAGAGTTTGACGTTTCTTGGTATCATGGTAGAGAATACCTGAGAAGTAAGGTTTCTGTCTCACGTCCTGGGCCACCTGGTGACTGAGGTTATTTCTCGGATCAAACATGGTGAGCAGAAAACCCTCTATCCGCAAGGACTGATTGAATACCGAACGCACCCTGCGAATAGTTTGCAGCAGATTTCCTACACCTTCCAGAGCGTAATACTCACACTGGATAGGCACCAACACGGAATGCGACGCGACAAGTGCGTTGAGCGTCAAGAAGCCCAAAGACGGTGGACAATCTATCAGCACGTAATCATATTCTCCTGTGATTCCACGCAAGGCTGTGAGGAGCAGCCTCTCGCGGAAATCGAGAGATACCAATTCCACCTCAGCGCCGATAAGATCCTGAGAAGACGGCAACACGTGCAGATACTCCAAGGCCGTGTCTTTGACCACGTTTCCGTAGGTTTCCTTGGCCAATAATACATCGTACACGGACTTCTCGCCAGGCGTCACACGAATTCCCAGACCGCTCGAGGCATTGGCCTGAGGGTCAAAATCGATCAGCAATGTCCGCCTCTCGGCAAGTGCCATGCAAGACGCGAGATTCACGGCCGTGGTGGTTTTCCCTACGCCCCCTTTTTGGTTACATACGCAGATTACGCGTCCCATGGTTTTCAACCCACAACATCTTGTAGTATAAGAGCCCGGCTGACCCTCATATCACAAATCATGTCCCAAACCAAATACTAATTATGAAAAAGCAGGAAAATACCTGGTGCGGAGCAACCACGTGTCGGCAAAACATCCCTCTTACTGGATCCCCGGAGACCCCCAAAGAATCGTTGCGTGCAGTACAGGATATGAGTCACTATGGGCCCCATAAACGAAGTCACGCATCAAAGTCCCAGGAAAGCGTCCCACGCGAGCACATCTTTCCGAAACCGTTACTCACACCACTCAGCGCACGTACGCAAAACGTATATCTTGCTGCAATCAATCATAATTTCTTGTACAGCACGACTCTACGGAACCTAGTTGAGAAAGGCAGAGTCCCTTCCCAGCTATTCTCAAGCTGGAAGTGCTCCAGCTCAAAGGGCTCGTCAAGAGAGAGTGGCCCTGTCATGCGTGCCAGATGCCCGCCCGGCCGGAGAAGAACATGAAGGCTGTCCATCAGCCCTGCGTCCGACAAGAACGCTCTGGACACAATGACGTCACATGACACCGCGTCCGGTTCTCGCAGCAACGGGCCAAGGGCCATGTGAAGGAAACGAACTCGCGATAAGGCCAATTCTCTGATCACATATTTCAGGAAAACAATCTTCGCGGGGTTACGATCCAACAACATCAAGTCCAACCCGTCCATCACACTTCCCAGTACCACACCGGGAAAACCGGCACCGGTGCCTATATCAAGTACGCGTGCGAGGAACCGAGACAAGGCAATACCTTGAGGACAGTCAAGGAGTCCAAAAAATGAGGTACCGCCATCTCCCGGGCATCAGTCACCGCGGTCAGGTTGACCCGGGAATTCCAGTTCTGCACCAGTTGCAGGTGTCGCAACATTCGGTGCACCGCGTCATAAGTCAGCGAAATTCCTAACTGCTGACTCCCGAGACAGATGATCTCACGCTGATCATTTGGAGCGCTGAGTAACGTCATCGATCCATTTTAAGTAACTTTCCAGACCTTTCTCGATATTCCATGAGATTATCTCCGGTACTTCGTAAGGATGAAGCTCTTTCACCGCGGTCTTGAGTTGGTCGAAAAGCGCCCCCCTGGTCTTCATGATCATTAAAACTTCAGTATCATCACATATTTGACCTTTCCACGAATAAATAGATCGTATTTTCGGGACGATATTGACGCACGCGACCAACTTTTTCTCCACAAGAACCTTAGCTATTTGAGCCGCCTTTTCGAGATCGTCAATGGTAACAAGACATATGGTGTAGGAACCCATATTCACTCCATATTGTGCTTTTTAGTTGACAAGCCACAACAGCTTGTATATGCTCCCCCTGGTTATGGGGCGATGAGTCCCTTGTGCGTGGGGCTCCGGGATTGTATCCTTTTAGGCCCCGGACGTTCAAGCCAAAAAACGAGAGGGCTGCGTTACGGACCGGCATTGCCCGTTTCATACAACTCTTCAGCAATTGGGCTTTGAACCCGTTATCAAATTCTGGGCTTCTCTGCTATTTTTATATGACTAGGGGAAGGGAGCTGGGAAATGTTCAAGGTCGGAGACGTCGTCGTTTATCCGATTCACGGAGTCGCGCGAGTAACGGAGATAAAAGAAGAAAGAATAGGAAATTCTGACCAGCTCTGCTACATTTTGGAGACTGAAATTAAGACGGTCAACGATAGACCCGTGATAAAACTACCAGTGGACAAGGTTGAATCCAACCGCGTGCGAAAGATTGTAGATGAGTCTCAAGTTCCTGAAGTGATAGAGATTTTGAAGAATAGGAGCATGAAGACCGACTCACAGACCTGGAACAAGAGACATCGCGAGTATCAAGAAAAAATGCGCAGTGGAAGCATATTCCAAGCTGCCGAAGTGTACAGAGATTTGAGTTTACTCAAAGAAACCAAAGATCTTTCCCATGGGGAACGCCGACTATTTGATCAAGCCAGAAATCTTCTTATCAAAGAGTTATCCATCGCGAAGAGGACGGATGAGCAAGAGATAGAACGCACGATTGCGAAAATCTTCACAGAGACGAAGTCTTAAAAGTCCTCCTGGCGAAGGGAACGCCCGCTTCTATTTCATCTTTATCCTTATCTTTTCTGCCGAAAGGATCGGCACAACATGTCGGGCAAAATCTTCTCCGCTCTCCTTATAGCTATCATAGGCGGTTTAGGGAGCCTTGTCGGATATGAGAAGCTCCAAGATCAGTGGGGCTTACTCGGGGGAGCGGTCATTGGCATCGCGCTCGCTCTCGTGACCATGTACGTGGTGGCTCAGTGGCTGAAGGCGGACATAGAAAAGATTGTAGGGGGGGCCGTAGGTCTTGTTCTGGGTGCGGTGCTAGGCCTCATGACCGGCTGGCCCGTATCACACATGGTTCAAGTGCCGGATATCTCCTCTACTCTGTATGGGATGTTGGTAATAGTTTTCGCGCTGGTGGGCTTGCAACTGGGATCCACGCGACTCTCTGAACTGGGAAAGAAACTCGACAAGGACTCGGGCGAAGGCCGTCGCATTATAGGCATCCTGGACACTTCGGTCATTATCGATGGCCGCATCTCGGATGTCTGTGAGACGGGATTTCTGAGTGGAGAACTCATTATCCCCGAATTCGTGCTCAAGGAACTCCAAGCAATTGCGGATTCCTCGGAAGCCCTGAAACGAACGCGTGGTCGTAGGGGGTTGGATATATTACACAAAATTCAGAAACAGGCATACGTAAGCGTGGTGATCAGTGACACCGATTACCCGGCGGTCAAAGAAGTGGACCTGAAGCTTCTCAACCTCGCAAGAGAGAAGGGTTGTCCGATTCTGACCAATGATTTCAATCTGAACAAAGTCGCGGAAGTCCATTCCATTCAAGTTCTGAACATGAATCAATTAGCCAATGCACTCAAGCCGGTGGTTCTTCCCGGAGAGACGATCAAAGTGCAGGTAATCAAGGAAGGTAAAGAACACGGTCAGGGGGTTGCATACCTGGACGACGGCACCATGGTGGTCATAGATGCAGGCAGGCATCATATGGGGAGAACCGTGGACGTGACAGTGACGAGTGTACTTCAAACCACTGCGGGTAGGATGATTTTTGGAACGGTCAAGAACTGACCGAGGAATTTCGCGGCGCGTACGTTTTCTTCTTCAGCGCTGCCGCAGGACTCGCACAAAAGCCACTCTCTTCGATAATTCGGATCTTAGGGCCGGTGTCAAACTTTTCACACCACGCTCAGGACCCAGGCACCTCAGACACTTCCAATGGAGGGTGCCTTTTGCCCAAACCCTTTGATCTCAACAACTGCAACCTCTTTTTCACGGCTTCCTTGTTCCGATCCTTCAACAGCTGAGCGATCTCGCGGTTGCTCATGGAAAGAGTCAACACCACCAGGTCCTCCCTCAATGTCCACGCCTTAGGTGAGGTGTTCCTCTTGAGCGTCATCAAGATCTTTAACTCCTTGGCAGTGAACTGACGCAGGAGGGAATGACTTTCTTTAATCTGATCCAGACGTCTTCGAAGACTTCCGTCTCCTGAGGACGACGAAACGAAGAAATTCTCTTCTGGTTCAAACTCTGTTGACGGCTCGGCCTCTAACCAGTTTTCGAATTCCTTACCCTCCGTCCACCATTGTTCTTCCAAACTCCTACCAGCCGAGTCACCCTTGACCTTGCTGACCCTTCGATCCTTACTCGCCACAGCGACCCCTGTTCCTACTTCTTTATCGTGATCTGTCATGAGGATAAACTGTGCGCCTCAAGAAGAGCATGGCCATAGCATAGACTCATGGCTTTCGATTGTTCAGCCACTACGCAAGGGCCTATCTTTGGTGGCAATCCATCTTTGGTACCACTGATTACGGACCGACGACTTACCACCAGCGTGGACCGAAAAGCCTTGACGAATGCGACCGCGGTGGTTGCTCCGTCGAACGTGTCTCATACACAGGCGCGCGGCGGAGGGAACTCGCTTCCAAGTGCGCCATTACCGGGACGCCCGTCACAGGCGGCGGCGCTGCCGCGGTACGCACCGCGGGGCGTTTCACCTGCTTTCTCGGCCGGTACACCGGTCGAGCAGCGGTAACCGGCAGAGGAGTCGGGGCCACGCTTTGAGGGTTTCGGTTATCCGAACTCGTCACGGTAACCTGATAATCGTCAGGGTTGCCCGGCTGATGCCACTGTCCCTCGTACGTTCCCGGCGCTTGCGGCTGCTGGTAACGGGCTGCAGGCTGTCGCTGCGCCGTCATCTGAGCACCCTGATTCGGAGAACCAGGGGACTGTGCCTGTGGTTGCGCATAGACCCCGGACATGCCGTATTGCTGAGGAAAATAGCTCGCTCCTTCTGCCCAGAAGGAGGAACCACCGCATCACCCAGCTCCCGCAATACAAGGAATCGCGAGCACCATCACAAGCGAGACAACACAAACCGCAAGAGGTCGTCTTGAGATCATATTCACCCCTAATAGTCGCCTGCCGAGATTCTTGAGCACAAATTTTACCCTCTGAAGAAGAAAATGTCATTCTTTTTTTGAGATATGGCTCGAAAAACCCCATGAGAAGCCACTATCAAGGGACAATTTGTGCGGAAAACCCTATTCGGATGCCCCATCACCTGTTTTGATCCGGAAGAATTTTCGCTTTCCCACTTGTACCACCTGTTCTTTACCAGTGACCCGAATTTCTTGAGCCGGGTCTGAAACCTTGTTTCCGTCAACTTTCATGGCTCCCTGACTTACCAGTCTTCTGGCTTCAGAGGATGAAACACCGGACAGCTTGGCGACCAGCTCATACGCGACGGCTGTTTCCTGCTCCCACACCCTGAGTGGAATTTCCTCAGGCGTTTCTTTGCGCTGGACCACTCGTTCGAAATGCTCCTCGCCTTGAGCTGCAGCGGAGGCACTATGATATTCGGTCACAATACTACGAGCCAGTGCTTTCTTTATCTGCATAGGATGCATAGGATCGTTGAGTTCTTGGTGATTCTCTACCATGTCGAGCGCCGTAGCATACTTCTTCACCACATCCTGATCCACATCGGTGAGCAAAGTGAAATACTTCACAATAAGATTGTCTTGAATCGACATGGTCTTGCCAAACATGTCTTCAGGCGTATCCTCAACCGCAATGTAGTTCCGTTCCGTCTTGCTCATTTTTTTCGACCCATCCAGGCCTTCGATGAGCGGAGTCATGATCACGATCTGCGCAGGCTGAGCAAACTGCAATTGAAGATCGCGGCCGGCAAGGAGGTTGAATTTCTGATCCGTGCCGCCCAGTTCCACATCACACTTGAGCGCCACAGAGTCATAGCCTTGCATCAGCGGATAGAGGAATTCCGTGATGGTGATAGGGCTGCCTTCCCGGTAACGCTTCTCAAAGTCGTTTCGTTCAAGCATGCGAGCGACGGTAGACCGGTACGCCAGGTCCAGCGCATCCGCGAAAGACATGTTGTCGAACCACTCACCATTGCTCCGCAATTCGGTTTTTTCCTGATCGAGGATTTTAAATACCTGATCCCTAAAGTATTTTGCATTTTCCCAGACTTGTTCTTTGGTCAGCCTGATTCTCGCTTCATTCCGTTCCGTGGGGTCCCCGATACGGGCAGTAAAATCGCCCACCAGAAAAATGGCGGTGTGCCCCATGTCTTGAAAATGCTTGAGCTTGCGGATCGTAACCATGTGCCCGAGGTGTATGTCGGACGCGGTCGGATCCACCCCAAGCTTTATCCGGAGTGGCACGGAATTTTTGTGGCTCCAGAGGAGGCGTTCTCGCATCTCTTGTTCGTGGATGATCTCTTCCACGCCTCGCATGATATGTGTCATCTGGGTGTCGATATCGGGAAACACCATCCGTTTTACCTTTCATATGATTCAAGGAAGAATCGCCGGAAACATCATGAACGGGCCAGCAGGCAAAGGAAAGAGATAAATTCTCCCTCAACCCCTCGGTGCTGATTTCTCTCCGTACGCCCGGTGTCATCTTGATGTTCATGGCCAACAGGGAGCCTGTTCGCGCAGCTAGTCGCCAATGAACGGTTACCCGCTCTTGGATCAAATGTCAACAGGATCAAGAGACCATAATCCGCCACCCCATCTTACAGCAGGCCTCACGAGTCGACGAAGCCGTACAAAGTGCTCATTACAAGCACCTGAAGTTCCT
This sequence comes from uncultured delta proteobacterium, assembly GCA_963760985.1. Lineage (GTDB taxonomy): Bacteria > Desulfobacterota > Desulfomonilia > Desulfomonilales > Desulfomonilaceae > JACRDG01. The sequence continues at coordinate 1,270,962 of CAVXFM010000015.1, forward strand.
TATCAATTATGTATCAAGTCTTGCTCAAGAATCAAGAATCGCGCTGAACGATTACACGATGTTGCACAAATCACCCTATTGCTTCGTGACACTCCATGCCCCATTATGTGAGTAAGCGGGCGAGACGAGTTCCTGGCTTGGTGTTTTGTCCCGTGTGGGTGATGAGGAAAGTAAATCTGAAAATGTTGTCGCATGGGGGCGGAGGTTTGGCCTGCTGCTCACGCGCGGCAAGATCCTGATGTAACTCATTCAGTTCGTAAGGAGGTCTACCATGCGAATGCTCATGCACGTCAAGTTTCCGCACTCCACGTACAATGAGGCAATCAAGGACGGCACCGCGGGGGAGAAAACCCAACGGATTCTTGAAGAAATCAAACCCGAGGCTGTGTACTTCACAGAATGCGATGGTCATCGATGTGCGATCCTGATCGTGAATTTGGCCGATCCGTCGATGGTGCCAGCGCTCGCGGAGCCCTGGTTTCTACTCTTCGAGGCAGATGTCCGGTTCCACATCGTCATGAGCCCCGAAGACCTTGAACGGGCCGGCCTTGGAGCACTCGGGGAGAAGTGGTGTTAACCATTGGCTCACTCACGGCTGTACCCGTTGGCTGTTAAACCGTGACCTCACGGGCTGGCAGCGACCGTGGCCGGTCCTTCAGGAGAGTCGTCTCAAGTTCAGGGCAAGAAATCTGAGACTTCCCTGCAGGGCCGGGGAGAGAGGGGTATGGCAAGAATCCGGAACGCGGGAAACGCCAATCTCCTGATTGAACGTCTGGAAGGTGCCGCGTCAGGTTTTGCTTTGTCTCACTATGGTTCTCGCTTCCACCGGAATGGGAGGCGGAACAGGTTCGCCGGAAATCTTTCTCACCGAGCCAAAGCGAGGGGGGCACGCGTCAAAACAAGTCCCGCACTTTATGCATTTGTCCTGATCAATGACATGGATCTGCTTCTTGCCGCCTATAATCGCATCTACAGGGCATTTCCTAAGGCAAGTCGAGCAGGCCTGACACTTGGTCGGATCGATATAGTACGAGACCACTTCACGGAACACCCTTTCCAAGTCGTCATGCGTGAAAAGTCTCTCATACTCTTCCGGGGTTTGGAGACGTGACGCCAGCTTTTCGCGGCACTGCATCTTAATGTAAGGAAGTAACCTGCTCATTTCGGCAATTCTTGACGTTACTTCATTTTGATCCAGTCCTTCACTTGTGCCAAGGGGCCCCAACGTCTTGATCTTCTCGCCAAAGTCATTCATGACCTCGGAAAAACGGATTCCTTCACCGGCAGATACCCACTCGAGCCGCAATCGTTCCGGATTCACCCCTATGCGTTCCAGCAACCTCTTACAGAGATGCATGATGTTCAATGCGTCGTAATTTCCCTCAGTATTATAATGGCAGTCGTTAAGATGACATCCGCCGATAAACACCCCGTCTGTTCCATTTGAGAAAGCGCGAAATATAAATGACGGGTCGACCCGGCCGGAGCACATCACCCTTATCACCCTTACATAAGGGGGGTACTGAAACCGGGATACTCCACAAAGATCCGCACCTCCGTAGCAGCACCAATTGCATAAGAAACCCACGATCCTTGGTTTAAACTCAAGCCCACTAGCCATTCTTTTCCCACTCCTCAGTCAGTACACACTACTTTGTTGGTTGGTGAATTCTTAGAGGTCCGGAACCTCAGCGTCAATCTGGCAAAAGATCTGTTCATCCGCGTAATGCTTAAGAGAAATAGCCCCTGTGGGACACTTGACATTACAGAGTCCATCCCCTTTACAGAGCACAGGAATAACCCTGGCCTTCTTCCCTTGGCGTGTATCGTGAAATTCAATAGCACCGTAGGTGCAAGCCTCAATACAGGCCCCGCACGAGATGCAGCGATTCTCCTTTACCTCGCACACCGAACCCGAGGCAGTAACAGAGTCCTGTGACAGAAGCACTGCTGCCCTGCCTGCAGCGCCATATGCTTGGTTAATCGCTTCAGATATATGCTTGGGATAATGTGCGGTTCCACACAGGTACACGCCCTCCGCAGCGAAATCCACAGGTCTTAATTTCACATGAGCTTCCTGAAAGAAGCCCTCCGGGCTCAGAGCCACCTTAAATAATTGGGATAGTTGCTGAATGTCCCCAGAGGGGATCACGGCAGCAGACAACGCAAGAAAATCGGCATCCAATTCAAGCTTCTTTCCCAACACAAAATCGGTCACCACAACCTTGAGAACCGATCGGCCCTCGTCCGACTCGCCGGCTTCCACCTGTAGATCTTCCTGTCCTTCGTAACGGATGAATTTTATGTCCTTGTTTGAAGCCTCCCGGTAATAATCCTCGCTAAACCCATAGGTTCTCATATCGCGAAAGAGGATGTACACGTCCATCTGAGGATTCAGCTCTTTCAATTTCAAGGCGTTCTTTACCGCATGGTTGCAGCATACGCGGGCGCAGTAGTTTCTTTCCTCATTTCTGCAGCCCACACATTGTATCATTACCAGGCTCTGGGAACCGATGAGCCCTTCCTCTTTGTTGACGATCCGCTGCTCCAGCTCCAACTGGGTCAGGACCCTTTCATCCTTTCCGTACAGATGTTCCGTAGGCGTATATTCCTCCGCACCTGTAGCCAGCACTGCGGCCCCGTGTTTGATCTGCCAGATCCTCCCTTCAGAATGCACGGTGGTAAGAAAATTTCCCACATAGCCTGCAGCATCGGTGATAGTCGCATCGGTGATCACATGTACGAGCGGGCTCTGATAGACTTGGCTGATAAGATCCTGCAAATATTCCTGAACATTGAGGCCTTCAAGTGTGTAATATATCCTTCGTGCCATGCCTCCAAGTTCTGAATCCTTCTCCACCAGGTAGACTTCAAATCTCTGTTTGGCCAAGCTCAGCGCACTCGTCATTCCGGCTACGCCCCCTCCGACAACCAACACCCCTTTATGAAGCGGCAGATCGAATTCCTGCAATGGCTCCAAATGGCAGGCTCGCGCCACCGACATCCGGATTAAATCTTTTGCCTTCCGGGTGGCATCTTCCTTTTCTTTGGAGTGGACCCAGGAGCAGTGCTCTCGGATATTGGCCATATCATAAAAATACTGATTGATGCCGCCCTCCCGAAGTGTATCCCGGAAGATCGGCTCATGGGTCCTTGGGGTACACGCTGCCACCACGACTCGATTGAGACCCTTCTCCGTTATCGTATCGGTGATTTCCTTGGCGGAATTGGTAGCACAGGAAAAAAGCTGTTCCTGAGCATGGACCACATTGGGTAAGGTTAAGGCATATTCTACTGTGGAAGGCACGTCGACCACTCTTCCGATATTCGCCCCACAATGACACACGAACACCCCCACCCTCGGATCCTCGTTGGAGACATCCCTTTCCGGCGGATAGACCCTTTCCTTGGACAGATTACCTCGCCGAAAGGAGAGAAGTTCAGAGCATTGCGAACCGGCTCCGCTGGCAGTGAAGACAGATTCGGGAATATCCATCGGACCCTGGAAGGCTCCGGCTACAAAGATCCCAGGTCGAGAGGTTTCAATGGGGTTGACAGGGTTGCCTGAGCAGAATCCGTGGGCATTGAGTTCGATGCCGAATTTCTCTGCCAGAGCCCGATATTCAGCGGGGGGCTTTAATCCGACGGACAGAACCACCATATCAAATTCTTGTTCTTTCACTCCGTCATCCGTAGTAGCGTATTTGAGAATCACGTTCTTGGTTTCCCGATCCTCTCTCACGATCGTCACGTAGCTTCTGATGAAACGAACCCCGGAGGAAGCCTCTGTTCTCTGATAAAACCGCTCGAAACCCTTGCCGTACGACCTGATATCGTTGTGGAATATGGTGCACTCTGCATCTGCGTCATGATCCTTGGTCAAAATCACCTGTTTTTGGGTGTACGTGCAGCATACCGCAGAACAGTAGCTACTATTTCCCGGGGTGACACGCCTTGACCCGACACAGTGAATCCAGGCTATTCTACGTGGGTGCTTCTTGTCGGAAGCGCGCAAGATCTCACCTTCGTAAGGCCCGGTAGCGCATAACAAACGTTCGTAGTCCATGCTGGTAACCACATTCTCAAACTTGCCGTACCCATAATCGCCGGTGAGCTTAGGGTCAAACACCTCGTATCCCGGAGCTAAGACGATCGCACCTACCTTGACCTGCATGATTTCAGGCATTTGATGAAGGTCTATCGCGTGATTCTTACACACTCCTTCGCAAATCGTACATTTCTTACCGTCAAGGTACAGACAGTTTTCGTCGATGTACGGGACCAGTGGCACGGCTTGAGCAAAGTAGATGTGGACGGCTTTATTCATGGATATGTCTTGATTAAACGGGTCAGCAACCGAGACCGGGCAGTACTCGACGCAGGTAGGTACAACCCGTGCACTTGTCCTCTCTGATATATCTGGGTTTCTTGATCAGAGTTACCCTAAAATCCCCTGCATGACCTTGTACACTCTCAACTTCGGTCATGGTCAGGATCTCAATATTAGGATGTCTCTTACATTCGAGAAACTTAGGAGATTCGATACACATGGAGCAGTCATTGGTAGGAAACGTCTTATCGAGCTGGGCCATCTTGCCGCCGATAGTCGGTGACTTCTCCACCAGATAGACCTTGTACCCCGCGGTGGCGAGATCAAGAGAGGCCTGAATGCCGCTTATCCCTCCACCGACCACCACTACGTCTCCATAATTACTGTCTCCGAAACTCTTGGACATCTGTTCTCCCACTTGCGCTTTTTCCAATTTGTTTACCGCTGAGGACAACGTTGAGCCCTGTGTTCCACGAACTCGGTCGAGACCTCCGAAATACAGGCTGTCGATTGCCGCAACAGCATTGACGCGCCCTTCTTCAGAGGACGGGTCTGAACACGCGGCGGGGTGACTATCCGTTTTGTTCGCGCGTGCCTGTCTTTGCGGTACGACCTCGGAGCATCAATACTCAAACGCATTGCGGAACCGGTAGACCTGATTCAGGGCTCCGTAGGTCATGCCGACCGATACTCGGCATCATCGGTGATTCGAATATCACTTATCACGCATACCGATGTCAAGACTTTTTTGCTCCTGAACAAGAAGGGTCACCCGGAGTGGTGCGTTCGCTTCTTTGGCAATCGATGAGGGCCGGTGCTTTCGCGCGGGAAAGGTCTTTGTGCGGTTATTCGTTCAGCATGATGAGGCTCTTCGCATTCGAGGGCTGACGCCAAATACGTAGGGGGGGACGATCTTCTCTACCCATGTGTCCGAAGCCCTTCTCGATCCCTGTCGCGTCCTCTCGAATGCAGATCGACACCGACCCAGACCGTAGGGCTTGAGCCGGCTTATGCCAATGGGTTTTCAAGGGTGCAACACCGGCGGTAAACCTCTCCGGACAACACATCCCTTTCCCGTGCCTGACTCACGACACACGAAAGACGCTTCTTGATATGAGTGATATTCGGTTTTAGACTGAGTTATGGTGCTCAGGAAGAACCAGGGGTAAAGGCCACTGTGCTAAGGCAGGGGTAGCGGCCGGCAGCGGAAGGCTACTGCTCGTCATAGATGTCATTTGCCGTCACAGTCCATGCAGTCAACGACTACCTCGCCATGCATCCGGGCGCACTCCGAACGAGTGGTCTTGATGCACTTCGGCTTGGTAGGATGTCAGGTACAACCGCGAATGCAGCAGTCGACTAGGTTTCCGTAATCATCCGATGGCGACGACGCGGTCACGGACGCGAAAAACAGTACCGCAAGCGCGGCGAGCATCCCGCAAAAGTACTTCATTATCCCTCTATCCTGTCTTCTCCCTCACTGTCCCGTGGGAAGCGCGGGAAAAGCTCATCAACCGGAATGAAATTGAGGTCTTGCCATTTTGTGTGTCGTTGGCCAGTGACCGATCTGGGGATGGGTCCGCTGCTTTCCCGCAAGACCGGAGAGAGGCAAAACCATCTTCAGGTTGATGAAAAATAACGCTTTTTTTCGGCCTTGAGCGTAACTCACTCCCATCAACTCGGTCAAGAGGAATCTTCAAAGCCAGGCGTATAGCGGTTTGCTTCCGAAGAAGTAACTTGGTGCTGGAGGGGGATCTCCCTCGGGTACGGACTACGCAAAGCCGTCTCATCACTTCGTTCAGGAGATCCCCAGCCGTACCATCTTACTCGTGTGAACTCCCATGACCTGGAGGGTCACCACGAATCATGAAACTGCCACCCCGACCAGCGACCAGCGGGAGCTGGCAAGTGCTTGAAGTTCTTGGGGATGGGGGTTCGGGGGAAAGCCCTTCTTGAAAGAAGGGCCTTCCCCCGAAAAAGCATTTTCATAAACGCGCATCAGTATCCGCTATCTCTCGCATCAGATTCTCCCAAATCATCGAGTAGCCCTGGCCGCGTCCCACACACATGGTGGTCAATCCGTACCGCGCAGAAGCGTTTTCCTGAAAGAGCCCTGCGAGAAACCCCACCAGCCGCGGCCCCGATGCGGCCAACGGATGTCCGTACGCGAGCGACCCTCCCCACGGATTGACTCGGGGATCGTCCGCAGCCAGTCCCCACCTGTCGAGGCAATAGAGAGCCTGCACGGCAAACGCTTCGTTCATTTCCACAAAGTCCATATCGCTCATCTTCAAACCGGCTTTTGCCAGGGCCTTTAAGGTGGCCGGCACAGGAGCAGTGCCCATGATTCTCGGGTCCACAGATGCCACTCCCGTGGAGACCCATTTCATTTTGGGGCGCAGGTTCAGCTCTTCGGCTTTGGCTCGGGACATGAGGAGGACTACCGAAGCCCCGTCATTGAGCCCCGCGGCATTTCCCGCGGTCACCCTTCCGTCGGGCCTGAAAGGGGTCTTGAGGAGGGCAAGTCTTTCCATGCTCGTTTCAGGCCGCGGTTGCTGGTCCTTGTCAGCACATATTCTCGTGCCGTCTGCGAGTTCCACTTCGACAGGCACAATCATGTCCTGCATCTTCCCTGCCTTGATTGCCCGGTCGGCTTTTGCCTGGGAGGCCACTGCATAGGCATCTGCCATTTCTCTGGTGAATTCAGAAAAACGATCGTGAATATTCTCCGCGGTCATGCCCATATTGAACGGGACGCATCACCGTGCACTTCTTCGGCCCTGGGATGCGGGTCTCGCATAGATCCCATGGGCAGGTGTCCCATGTGTTCGACCCCGCCTACGATGAGACAGTCGGCCATGTGGCTCGCGATGTACGTGACTCCGAACCCGATTCCCGTCAGTCCACTGGCACACATGCGGTCAATGGAACACCCGGGGATCTCCCAACCCAGATCTGCCAGCATAGGCACCACCCTGCCCAGAGTGCCGCCTTGCTCTTTCATCTGGTTGGTGACGCCCCAAATGCTGTCTTCAATCATGTCCGGTTTGAGGGAAGGGTTCCTGTTCAGCAGCGCCTTTACGAGCGGGACACAGAGGTCTTCCGCGCACGTCTTCCAAAAAATGCCTTTTTCACCTGCGCGGCCGAACACGGTTCTTACCGCATCGACCACCACTACGTCGTGTAATTCTGTGGACACGTGTCGTCACTCCTGAGTATCGTTTCGTTCCAGTACCCGCAGCGATCCCCAGCCCACCACCACCACAAATACATTCCAATGCGTACTTTGCCCCACGTCTTTGCATCTCGTGGAGCAAGCTCACCAAGACCCGCGTACCGGTGCACGCGATGGGATGGCCGAGGGAAATTCCCGACCCGTTGACATTGACTCGTGCATATTCGTCAGGCCCAATGCCCATCTCTATCAGGTCGGCCAGGACCTGGGCTGCGAAGGCTTCCTGTATCTCGATCAGTTCCATGTGTTTGAGCGACAGACCCGCAGACTCCAGGGCCTTGACCGCGGCACGGGGCACGGTCTTGTACGCCCTTTTCGGATCGTCGCCCACAGATGCACATGACTTGAAAACGGCGAGAGGTTTCTTCCCAAGCTTCGCGGCAAAGGAAGCCGAAGTCACCACCACTGCGGCAGCTCCGTCGTTTTCGGTAGACGAATTGCCCGCGGTGCAAACCCCGCCGAGCACAGGCTTAAGCCGCGCCAATGCGGACAATGTCGCATCGCCGACGCGGGCTCTCGTCTCGATCCACGATGATCGGTTCCCCTTTGCGCTGCGGGACCATTACGGGCACGATTTCATCCGAGAACTTTCCCGCCTCTATTGCAGCACAGGCTTTCTCATGACTGTTGAGGGCCCATTGGTCGCATTGCTCACGAGTGAGGGAATGCTCCTCTGCCGCGGTCTCCGCCCAGGACATCATCGCGGGGAGGATGCCGTAGCGTTCCTCGGGCTGTGACATCACTCGCGCCCTCTGGATGCGATCGTGACAGGGGAATCCCCCAGGATGAGAGATCACCGTGGCCTTTCGGCATGCCTTTGGAGCCTCCGATTCCCCACTTGACACTTCCGGGCAGATAGAATTCCGCGTTGCTCATGCTCTCCGTCCCGCCTGCCACCACGATCTCGGCCTGTCCGGAGGAAATCAGGGCGGCAGCGTATCGCACGACTTCCAGGCCCGTGCAGCAGCGACTGTCCAAGGTCACGCCGGGGACAGTCTCCGGCCACCCGGCCTTGAGCAGTGCCATGCGGGCCACATTGACGTACTCGCCGTTCTGATAGGCCTGCCCCATGATCACCGTGTCCACGATCTCGGGCTCGATCCCTGCACGTCTCACTGCCTGCTCGACTACGAGGGCAGCGAGATCATATGCATGCACCTCTTTGAGCGCACCCAAGTACCGGCCTACGGGTGTCCTTATCCCAGAAATAATGACTATTTCTTTCATGCGGTTCTCCGTGAACGTGTGCCCAAATCCCGTGAAGGCCGAAAACTATTTTGCGGGTCCCTTGCGGGTGCCGTCCAGGTCGGTACTGGTACCACCCTTTGCCTGATTTTCGGCCGAGATGACCGGCCATGACCTTGCGACGGAGTATGGCCGGAGGAAACCACCGCGGGTCCTTGGTCTCTTCGTAGATTGCCGTGAGCGCTCCACACGTGACATCCAAGCCGACCATGTCGCCGGTCTCGAAGATCCCCATCTTGCGTCCTGAAGCCAGTCGCAGTCCCTTGTCAATGTCTTCGACCGTGCCTACGCCCGCTTCCACCAATCGCATGGCTTCGATAGCTGCCGGCAAGTTGATGCGATTGATGAGAAAACCCGGCACGTCTTTGTGCACCAGGATCGGCTGTTTGCCGATGGACTCCACAAACGCCTTTCCTTGTGCGAACACTTCAGCGCTCGTGAATTGGCTGCGCACGACTTCCACTGCTTCCATCATAGGAACCGGGCTGAAGAAATGAATGCCCAGGACCCGTTCCGGATGCGGAATCGTTGCTGCGAGGATGCTGACGGAAATAGCGCTCGTGTTCGTCGCGATCAGGGTCTCGGGATTGACTATGTTTGCCAGCTCCCCGAAGACTTTCTTCTTCACGTCCAGGTTTTCAAAGACCGCCTCGATGCACAGGTGTGCTTCCGCGGCTTTCGCGAGAATGTCAGTCGGAGTAATCCGCGCCATTATGGCGTCCAGAGGCCCTTTGATCTTCTGTTTCTCCACGAGCTTGCCCGCGGACCAGGCAATCTGCGTGATCGCACGGTCCACCGCTCCAGGGGCCACATCGAACAGCATCACTTCCAATCCGGCACTTGCACATACCTGGGCAATGCCCGAACCCATCAGGCCTGAGCCGACGACAAAAACTTTCTTGATCTCCATAGTGCGTTCCCCTTATATCGATTCGCTTTCGACTGTACAACTTGGCGGAGCCAACAAGCTGGGGACCCCCTTCGCTACGGACGACGCAAGGCCGTCTCATCACTTCGCTCACGAGATCCCCAGCCCTACGATCTTACGCGTGTGAACGCGAATCGGTATTAATCCTTGAGAAGTTCTCGTGCAATCACCAGCCGCTGGATTTCACTCGTACCCTCGTAGATGCGAGTGAGGCGGACGTCGCGGTAGAAACGTTCCACAGGATAGTCCTTCATGTATCCCATGCCTCCGTGAATCTGCACGGCCATGTCTGCCACCCTGTTCACCATCTCCGAGCAGTACAGCTTGACCATGGCAGCCTCCTTCACCACCGCGGTCCCCGTGGTATCCCTCAGCCAGGCAGCGTGGTGGACCATGTGGCGGCCCGCATAAATCTGCACGGCCATGTCTGCCAGCATGGACTGGATGGCCTGAAAGTGAGCAATGGGCTTGCCGAATTGCACGCGCTGCTTTGCATAGTCGAGGGAGAGTTCCAACAGCTTTTCCGCGGATCCCAGTGCCGCGGCCCCGAGCGTGAGCCGTCCCTTGTCGAGGGTTTTCATGGCCGTCCGAAAACCTTGACCCACGTTCGCTTCCCCGCCGATCACGTTCTCTGCAGGGACCTGGCAGTTGTCAAAAATCAATTCGCAGGTATGCGAACCTCGCATGCCCATCTTTCGTTCAATGGTGCCCACATAGAAACCGGGAAAGGTCTTCTCCACTACAAAAGCCGTGATGCCCCCTTTTGCCTTCTTGGTTCGGTCGGTGAGCGCAAACACCGTGGCCATGTCGGCGATGTTTCCATTGGTGATGAAATGCTTGCGACCGTTGAGCACCCATCGGTCCTGGTCGCGCACCGCGGTAGTCTTCAGGTTGGCGGCATCGGAACCTGCTTCCGGTTCTGTCAGGGCAAAGCATCCGAGCCATTCTCCTGATGCGAGCTTTGGCAAGTATTTCTGTTTTTGCTCGGAAGTGCCGTCCAGGACAATTCCCTGAGACCCGATCCCGTTGTTTGTGCCGATGCGCGTGCGAAAGCAGGCATTCACTTTGGCAAGTTCCTCGAAAACCAGGCACTCTCCCAGACACCCGAGGCCCAGCCCGCCATACTCCTCAGGTATGCCGAGGCCGAACAGGCCAAGTTCCCGCATCTTTTGCACCACATCCTCGGGGATACGATCCTCTTCCTCCACTTGCCGGCTGATCGGTTCCAGGTCCTGTTTTACAAAGCGCCGGACCGTGTCCTTCATCATGCGCAGATTTTCCGGTATTTCAAAGTCCATATGGTTCACCAGTGCATGAAATCGGGTGGTATTCCGCCTCGCTACATCGGTTTTACCGAGAAAGAAGCAACTCTTGTGCCATTGGAATTCTCGGAGACAAACCTCAGCAGAAGCGAAGAATTTCATTGACGATTTTGGGTCTAGCCCAAGTGACATCACAGGTGACTCATAGGCATCGTCTGTAGAGCCAGTTATACACTCTGAGGCTTCAGGACTGAAATGATGATGAAATCATTGGGGAAATACGAGAGTACGTAAGGTGTAGAGAATATTCGACGTGTAGATACATATCTACATATACCGGTGGACAAAATCCCTATGTGTGTGATTCTTCTTCGGAACATGTAAGTTCACACACCCAACCTAGACATTAATGCCGACAAGCGTCTTGAACTGATACATAGCAGAGTGCAATCAGTAGCAGGGCAACTATTCCATAGGTCACTATGTACGCTGCTTGTGTTCCGGGTGGCCCAGGACGTTGATCAATCTGTCCCGATAGACTTCCTACGAGAAACAGGAAACAAACGACAACATTCACACCTGCATTTGCCCAGCCTTCCGTCAAAACACCCAGCGAAAGAAGCACCGCGGTTGCCAGCAAAGCGATGCATAATACCAGTGGAAAAATAACCGTTCCCACAGAGCGAGATTGTTTTTCCTGCGAATAGTAGACTCTTACAGCCAGAAAGAGGAAAAAGCCTCCCATGAGAAGGTTACTGATTGCTGCGGCTGAGACTGTGAAGGTCTCCATTACATACTCCTTGCTATAGACGCGAAGCTATTCTTTAAGCCTAGTCTTCTCCTCTTTCTCGGCTTGCATCGCTTCCTTCTTCTTCGGTTTCACCTTCAAGAGAAAGATTGGAGCTACATTGAGTTCAAGAGGACGCTGAGAGATCATTTCCGGTTCCGAGCCTGAGCGCTTCTTCTCTGGTTTAGTCGTTTGCGTGGTCATGTGGAGGGGGCTCTCGCTTTGAGTCATTTTACATGTGGAACCATTCCTGTACAAGCGAGAAGATCGGCCCCTCAAGTCAGGGCTTTTGCCTGGTGTCAAGACCGTGGCGCCGCATTTTCTGATACAGTCCGGTGCGGTGAATGCCGAGCATCCGCGCAGCCTCGGTGCGATTTCCTCCTGTAAGGCTGAGCGCACGCCGAATAGCCCGGAGTTCGGCCGAGGCCAATTCTTCTTTGAGCGAGAGAAGCGGTTCGTGCACAGGAGTGAAAGCCGCGCCCTCCCTGATTTCCAGAGGCAAATGCTCTTCGCGTATCGGACCTTCAGCGGCCATGGATGCGGCCCGCTCCAACACATTGCGCAGTTCCCGCACGTTTCCCGGCCAGTCATAGGCAGCAAGCCGGCTCATGGCCCGAGAGTCTATCCGAAGGGGACGGCTGGAGCGATCTCGTATGTCAGAAAGAAAGTGATAGGCCAGCCTGGGGATGTCGGTCCTGATCTGCCGAAGCGGCGGTGTCTTGAGCAGGAAGATGTGCAAACGGTAGTACAGATCTTGCCTGAATTCGCCCCGAGCCAGCATGGCCTCGAGATCGCGGTTGGTCGCGGCAATGACTCTGAAATCCAGTTTCAAGGTGCGGGTGCCGCCCACTCGTTCCACTTCATGGTCCTGAAGGACCCTCAGAAGTTTGGCCTGGAGAGAGAGGGGAAGCTCTCCCACTTCGTCGAGAAAGATGGTGCTTCTCTCAGCCAGTTCGAACTTGCCGGGCTTGCCCTTGGCACTCGCTCCCGTGAATGCGCCTGCTACGTAACCGAACAATTCGGATTCGAAGAGTTCGTGAGGGATGGCCGCACAGTTTACCCGTACCAAGGGCCGTTCCCGGCGAGCGCTCAACTGATGTATCGCGTGTGCAAAGACTTCCTTGCCCGTTCCGGTCTCCCCTACGATCAAGACCGGAAGGTCCGAGGCTGCGGCCCGCACCGCGGTTTCCTTGGCCTCGTGCATGAGAGCGGACTCCCCTACTACCCCTTCCGGAGAGTACCGACTGCGATAAGCCTGTTGCAGCTCCTTTTCGTAATAGTCTAAACGACCCTGTAAGACTTCTACCTGACGAACCAGCTCCTTGACTTTCTCCGGATCCCAAAACATCAGCTTTGCCACGGCTCCGATCACATTTCCCTGTGCGTCGCGCAACGGAATACGGGCAATGATCCGCCCTTTGCCCTTTAACCGGAAAAATCTGCCGATTTCCGCCTTTCCTGTCTCAAGGACTCGCAGAAGCTCGCTTTCAGGGTTGAGTTCCAGGATGTTTCGGCCGATAGCTTTTCGCCGGGAAACTTGGTAAAAGGCTTCGTCCGATTTGCTCATGTACCGGACAATCCCTTGGGCATCCACGACGATTTGGGATTCATGCGGGTTGTCTAGTAATGCTTCAAGGAGTTCCGGGGGAATGGCGCGATAGGGTAACTCGGACATGTGATCTCTCGGGAAACCGCTCGGAGGGAAAGCAACAAAAAGTGTAGAAGCGACACCACGCGTGTCACAGGTCCGGGAAGGCATGGCGTGATGCCACAACCTCCCGGGGTGATCCGTTCCTAAGGAATCTGCTCAATGACTGCGCTATCCAGGATCTCGATGCAACCTATCACGCTTTGAGCTCCCGGACATCCGGCAATATATACCGAGAGAGCTTGCTTGGCATCCGCTTCCTTGCCGGGTGGAACCTTCAAATGATACGTGACCCGAATGCGAGTGATCTTCAGCACACCGCTCACATCCTCGATATCACCTTCCACATCCGCCCAGAAGTGCTCCTGAGGTGTGTCAATGTGCTTTTCGGCCAGGAACCTGGCCAGCGTCCCCATCATTCAGGCCGCGATTGCCGTGATCATGTGATCCAGCGTGGCCGGATGCTCCTCCTCCGGCTCAACTTTGTAAAAGTCCTTGATCCCGCCGTGGACCCCATAATGTACTTCGCCTGGAAAGCCTTGAATAATGGCTTTTCTCGTGGGGCCTTTCTCACGGACAATCCTACTCACTGACCTGTGTACAAGAGTGCCCATTCTCACCTCCCGGTGAACCATGACTTGTAATACCGGTTCGCCTTTGAATTTGTCACTAGGCTCTTTCTTGAAGCCCTCCGTTCAAAGTCGTCGGAACCGATGCATCGTGCCTGGTTCCGGCCATTCAATTCTCTTCGATAATATAAGTCCCGGATATGGTCACGGCCTTCCCATGAATGATGAAGCGGGCTGCACCGCCTTCCAGTTCTACTTGAACGCGACCTTTCCACGACTTGATGGGCTTTCCGTCATTCGCATACAAGGTTATGGTGCGGTCCAAGCCGATTGCCCGGGACTCGGCATGGCTAATCTTCTGCTGTACCGAGGGCAGTTTCATATAAGCGTACAGCCCAAGTGCAAGAACAACCAGGATTGCCACACCCGCAATTCCCAGCTTGGTTTTCCACGTCATGGAGTGTCCCTCCTCTGTAAAGGATTTTCGGTTGCGTGTTGCATCGTCCCCGCGTCCATCACCGGCTCACCTGAAGCGGCCTTGATGCGTGACGCAACCGCTTCCTACTTCTTTTCTTGCTCTGCAGTGACACAGTACACTCCCTTGCCTTGCAATCCAGGGCCGAAGCACAGGTTGTCCGATTTGCACAGGGCTCTCCTGCGGTCACCATCCTTCCAGCGATTCACGAGATCAGGCTCTCTGATGAAAGGCCGGCTCATGGATATATAATCAGCCACTCCGCTTTCAATCAGGGTCTCGGCCACTTTCCACGACCGTATGCCACCCACCAGGATTAACGGGACAGGTATTTCATTCTTAAAGGCCTTTGCATCCTCCCTAAAGTAGGCTTCCTGTTCCTCAGTCTTGATACCCGGTCGGCTGGGAGACAATTTACCGCCGGTAAGCAAACCCCCGCTCAGCTCGACCGCATCCAAACCGGCATCAGCCAACCTCCGCGCGCAGTGAAGCGAATCTTCGACACTCAACCCGTGCTCCGCGAAATCCCGACAATTCAACTTGATCAATATGGGGAATTCTTCTCCCACGGCCTTTCGGATCGCCTGGTAAATTTCCAGGTGGATTCTGGACCTGTTTTCGATACTGCCTCCATATTCGTCTTTGCGACGGTTAAACGCGGGAGACAGAAATTGGCTGAGCAAGTAACCGTGCGCCGAATGGATCTGCACTCCGTCGAAACCGGCTTCTTTGGCCCTTCGGGCTGCTTCGGCACACGCACCTACGATTTCTCGGATGTCATCCGCGGTCACCTCTTGGCAAGGCGATTTGGAGAGTCCTTCGAAATCCGAGACCACCAAAGGGGGCCGTCCTATCAAAGGCGCCAAGGCGAACCTGCCTCCGTGGGCGATCTGCAATGCTATTTTTGCACCGCTGGCATGCACTGCAGCGGTCATTTGTCGGAACCCTTCGATAAGCTCGTCTTTGTATATGCCGAGTTGCCAGGGAGCTGCCTGTCCTTCCGGCAGCACATAGGCGTGACTGGTGATGATCAGCCCCACGCCTCCCTTTGCCAGTGCACCCAGCGTTTCGATCAATCGAGGAGTGACCGACCCGTCTGCCTGAGCCATTCCCTCCCAGGTGGCTGATCGCACGAAACGATTCGCCAACTCCATGTGGTTTATGACTGTACCTCTCAAACAATTTACTCATCTTCGCGGACCGCTCCTTTCCACGGGAATCGCGTACCGGCAATCCCCAAACCAAGTCCAAGAATTCGTAAGGGTCACCTCGAGGGACGAGGAATGAAGCACCAAGGCACAAAGACACAAAGAAAACGGGTAATTGGTCTTTGACCTCTTCGTGACTTTGTGGTTTGATTTTCCACGTTCCACCGAGGGTCGTACTGAACAATTACGTGGAATCTTCGTTCGGGGTACTCCCCACGTGCAGCATGCGCCAAATGTACCAGCAACAGCGCATCGCTATGAACCGAGACGATTGTGACGAATCTTCCGCGAACGATCTTCCCTCTCCGCACCTGCGTAATTCCGTCGCGCGGGAACCAGGACTTACGGAAAGCTATTGTTCACCGATGAGTTGCTGGACGAGGAATTCGGTGAGCGCCCGAAGGCCGTGAGTAGACATATAATTGCTCGCGGACACGTCGTACAGAATCTTCGCATAGGACGGGAACTCCTCGTCTTCGCGCCAGTACACAAAGGCCACGGGAAGCCTCGGGAAGAACTTGAACACATAGGAGTCATCACCGAGATCCAGCGGCTTACCCGCCCAGCGGAATACCCTTTTAAGGCGCTCGGTTCGGGGCAGCGTAAAGAAACGCTCGAGCGCATCGCCCAGAGACCTCGCGAAATGCGCGCCCATGAATGCGCCGTTGTGCAAGGACCGACAATCAATCCACTGACCCATCACACGAACTGCGCTTCCCTGGCTTTCTGCCGCGGCAAGCAGGTGCTGTAACATCAGAAACCTTCATCGGCAGCGTATCCACTTCAGGATGTCCAGCCCTCACGCGATAGGGCAGCAGGTCCAGCACAAACCAACTGTGCAGAAAGGCGATTTCAACCCTGGGCACGCCGTCTGCCCGATACTTACCGTCCGTAGCCTCTGCGAGCGTAAGGGGATCGATTCTCTTGACCGATCGAAGAAGCTCTTCGTACCCGCGCTGCAGTTCATCCGCATTCTTACCCGTCAGGGCTCTCTCTTGCCACATGGCATGTTCACTCAGAGACATTCCCCCTTCCTCCTCGCTCTACTGAACGTCATGGACAATGGCGACATCAGGTCACCATCCCATTACCGGGATGGGTTCACCTCATCCTATCATGATGCAACCTTTCGGGCTATTGATCCGGAAGCGCTCTCGCGAGTGAAGACCATTCTGCCGCGCTTCAAGATCATCGGTCGTGTGCAATGAAAGCGCGGCCCAAAGCCGCCTAGGAGCCTGTCGCGGAACCCCTTACATGGTTTGAATCGTGCTACGAGTATGACCCAATAAACGGTTCCACTTTTAGGGTAGGCTCCTATCAGTCTGACATACTTAGGTTTCGGTTGGCTCTATTTCCGTAGCTTGGCGCCAACCGAGTCCATCGTGGCACGTTGCCGGGAAAGCATTGCGTTCCGCAACAGCCTGCTAGAGGCCGGATCCATTTAGCAAATATGAGCATACGTCTTGGAACAAGCAATCAATTCCGCGAAGATTTGTCCGGAAAAAGAAAAACCCTCCCGGGGGAGGGTTCACAACCGAAGAAAACGACGCTTCAAATTATCCCCAGGGAAAAGGATAATAGAGCTCGTTTCAGAACCAAGTTGGTCAGAAAGGACCTCAACAACTTGATTTGCGAAACTTTACACTGGCAGGCTTCTTGTCAGAAAAAAGCCTACACAGATATATCCTGTAAAAACGCTAATGGATGAGCGTATCCTAGACCATAAAATAGCATTTGTCAAGGCATAATCTTGTTAGAAAATAGGACATATAATCTGCTTATATACCAGTATGTTGCAGCAATTACTGAAGCTTTATTATTCACGACGTTGCATTACGAGCGGCTATTTAAAGCTATTCCTGTATGTCATTCTGAACGCTAACCTTTGTGAGGACCTCGGAAGCGTGGTGTCCAAAACTCGCGCGGCGCGGCGCCACATCCCCAAGGAGTAGAGTACACCTGGCACGAGGGATGCGTGCCGCGGCTTTGCTGCCACGGTGTCGTCAATATTTATCATGAGATTTTGAAATGTTAATCGTAATACATCATCCATTATAATATAAACTAAATACTAACCGTTTGTGTTATTTGCATCTTATTGGCATATGAAAGAGAAAAGTCACAACGATAAGCAAAATTACATAAGTATATCAAGTAGTCACTCATTTTCAATGAGTCACCATATTATGGCTCTATGACTACACCTCACGATTGACAATATAGGTTGCCTATGATATTGTAGTTTTCATCAATCTGTTTTTGCGTGAAGTCAGAAGCGTGGTTTTGTGGCTGCGCTCTTACGGGCATCGCAGTGATATAACGTCAACATGCCTGTGGTAACTCCTGCGGACTCAGGTTGTATCTCCTTACGTCAGTTATCTATTATGTGCCGCATGTAAGCGGTTTTCAAGAAGGAATGGGTATGGCATGGTATAAGGTCGTTCCCGCGGTATGCGCCGCGGTGTGGTTGTTGACGAGCCCTGTGACCGTGAACGCTCAGCAAATCGCGGGATCTGCGCTCTTTCCGGGATTTTCCGGACCAAGCGAAGAGACGGGGATGGAGACCGGCAGATACTACTCGGTGGGCTTTAAGAAATTCTTCAGCAGCTTTACGTCATATCAGTTTCCCAATCCGTTCCCGCCGGGAGGCGACCCGCTCAGCAGGCTGGAGTTTCCCATAGATCAGTGCTTTGTCGGGCTTCGGTCCGGGTACAGAACCGCCACTTGGTCTACGGAAAGTCAGGCCTGGATAAATGCGAGTCGCGAGAGTCGACTCCCCATGCAGGATAGTGACTGGGACGACGAGAGCCTTCCTAGCCAGAAAACGATCTTCAGTCAGTCGAGATGCAGGCTCAACCGGGGCATCCTCCTGGACATGGCAGTCCGCATGGTCATCCCGGTACAACTGATTTCCAATCTGGGCAAGGTGAAGGGAGTCGTCGGGTGCCGTTACGAATCATTCTATTTCACCACGCACGACGGCAACCAAACCATTTTCGGTGAGGAATCGTCACCGCTCACCGGGGATGGCATTGACTTCACGCAGGTCTTTTACCACTACTACGCAGGATTCAACGCGAAGGCGAGCTTCGATCCCACCAGGTTCCTGTCGCAATTGCCCCGGGTCATTCTTGAAGTCCAGGTGGACTACGGTCTGGTGACCGGCAAGAATGAGGATCTTCATCTCCTCCGGGAGGGAAACCGCCTGACGACTCAGAACACCCGCGGCCATTGCTGGCATGGGTGTGCCTCCATAGAGTTCTTGGCACTCACGGATATCCGTACCCTGGTGCAAGTTGATTTCAAGCGCTCGCTGACTAACGGCTCGCACAGGTTACTCAACGGCCTCTTTGATATCGATTTCTCGTTTGACGGTTCAAGGGTGTGGTCAGATCAGGCGTCCGTTTCGGTCACAGGCGAGCTGCGTTTCTAGGAGCCTGTTGCGTCACGCAATGCGTTCCCGATAACGTGACACGATGATTTCTTGGTTTGTTCGCTTAGGGGTTTAGTTTCTCTGTCAAAAGAGTGTTACCGCTGATCGGTCACACGCGCCGCGCTCGCGGGGGCAATCAGAGCCCCCGCTCCATTCGCCCTACTTTACCACCACGTCCTCTCCCGCCTCCAGGCCTGAGAGTATTTCAACTTTCCCGTCACTGAATTTTCGGCCGGTTTTCACATGGCGGAGCTTGATGGTTCCGTTGTCCAGAACGTTGACGCTTTCCAATTGGCCTACTGTCTGGACCGCGCCAGCAGGAATCGTGATCACTTCCGACGCACGGGTATGAAAGGTCAGGGAGCCGTACAATCCGGGGACCAGACCGGGGGATGCCTTGAGAGGCGCTTTCACGGTAATGGTCCGTGTCTTTACGTCGCGCTGGGGGACCACCTCACGAATGGACGAGGCCTGTTTGAGATCTATGGCATCCACCGTTACCGTCACCGTGGCCCCTGGCTTCAGGTACGGGCCATATTGCTCGCCCACCGCGGCCCACAGTTCAAGAGATCCCGGCTTGTACACCGTGAGCAGCGTGCGACCTGGTGGTGACCAGGTCACCGAGGTTTACCTCTCTGGACGCGACCACGCCGTCAAAAGGAGCAGTCACCACCGAATAGGAGAGCTGGGTCTTTGTCTCGTTCAGTGCGGCCTGCGCACGTTGTTCCGCAGCCTGGGCCATATCGAATCGTGCCTTTACGTCGTCATAGTCCTTCTTTGCGATAGACCCCGACTCGAAGAGACCTTTGTAACGATCGAAATCCTGCGTGCTCTTGACCAGGTCAGCCTTTGCACTCTCAAGCGCGGCCGCGGCTTGAGCCTCTTTTTCGTTCAGTTCTTTGGTATCGAGGCGGAGCAAGACCTGGTCCTTGGTCACCTGATTCCCCGCGTCGACATTCAGTTCCAGCACATTCCCGACGATACGCGCGGCCACATTAGCCGTCTCTCTGGCGACCACGGTTCCCGAAACCGTGACTTCACCCACGGTGCGGCTCAGCTCTGCCTTGACGGTTTTCAAGGCTCCTGCCTTTTCAGCCGGGAGCGCGGTCGTGCCGGCCGGTACCTTGGAATGGAACCCGCCTTGCATCCACACCAGACCACAGATCATCGCGACCAGGGCCACGCCTGCAATCAATAATCTACCTGAGATCATTGGCGTCTCATCTCCTGTACGTGCACCGGTATCCGAGAAATCGCTCTGCTTCTCTTGGGTCGAGAAGGCGGTCTCCCTTGTCGAGCGGGGATCAGTTTTCGGTCATCACGAAATCGTCGTATTCTATCTCGAAACGGAGCTTATGTTTGGCCTCTTCCTGCGCCAGTGCGAGGAAAATCGCGCTGAGGCTCGCATCGTCGGTGGACGCGGCCAGGTCGGTGTACATTTTGAAGGCCTTTTTCTCCTTCTTCATCGCAAGCATGAGCGCCTGCTGATAGTCCATGTCCGCGGTGGGTTCCACGTCGACCAGATATTCGCCGATCTTCAGATCGATGACTTTGGCCTGCGCGGGCACGAGGCGTTTGCCGGCCTTTATTTCCACCAATTTCTTCTTGTGGCCCATTTCTTCCTGTGCGAATTCCTTGAAGATTTCGCTCATCCACGGCCTGTCCATACGACTGGACAGATCAGTATAGAACTGTGCAGCCTGTTCTTCTTGCCCGATCGCGAAGTCCAGGATTTCGTCAACCGATTTCCACTGCTCCATTTCTTGACCTCCAATACCTTGGTGAAGGGAACACCTATCGCGGTTCCCCACAGTACCGAGTACTTACAATAGCAATCTTCCCGGTCGATGCAAACTGCTTTTGCGTGTCGCGCATGAGCCCCCGGTTCTCAGGAGGAGCCGATCCCGCATGAAGCCGACCATGTGGCAGGCCAACTTCCGCGTTGCAAAGTCCCGTGTTTGGGCGCACAATCGCATCTCATGGAGGCCTTAAGCGGCAATATTGCGTGTCACGGACCACGGGGAGGAACCCTTCCTCATGACAGACCCGAAAGACTTCTTCATCAGTTACAACAAAGCAGACCGTGCCTGGGCCGAATGGATCGCGTGGCAATTGGAGTTCGTGGGATACACCACCGTGCTGCAGGCGTGGGATTTCAGGCCTAGCCAGAACTCCATGAGCCAGATGGACGATGCCTCGGAAACGTCTGACCGAGTGCTTTGTGTGCTGTCGGAAGACTATTTTGATGACAAGGCCCGGTACTCTGCGCTGGAACGACACGTCGCGCTCCGTCCGTGATCGAGAAGGAGAAGAAGGGGTTCTCTTGCCCGTGCGTGTACGGGAATGCAAGATAAAGGGTTTGTTGCGCCCATACACGTACATCGAGCTAGTCGGGCTGAACGAGACTGACGCGAAGGAAACTCTTCTCAAGGGCGTGCAGCGCGGTAGGGCCAAACCAAAGACCCCTCCGCCTTTCCCTGGCGCGGGGATGGCAGGCCAGAAGTCGCCGGCCCCGTTTCCCCCGGATGTGCCGCGCACCTGGCAGGTCCCCCACGCGAGAAATCCCAACTTCACCGGACGGGAAGATTTGCTCAGGAGCCTCCGTGAGACACTGCTCGTTGATGCCGGGGCAGTGGTCGCTCCCGTGCTCGAGGGCCTGGGCGGGGTAGGCAAGACCCAGCTCGCGCTGGAGTATTGTTACCGCTATGGAGACACGTATTCCCTGGTGTGGTGGCTCCGTGCGGAAGAGCCGACGTCCCTCGATCAGGGATTTGCGCTCCTGGCCGCAAGGCTGGGATACACCCTCGCACCCGATGCCACACCTCAAGAGGTCATCGGGATCGTGCGTCCCCACCTGGAGAGCATGGGCAACTGGCTGCTCGTGTTCGACAACGCGAACGGACCGGAATCCATCGAGGAGCAGCGCCCGAGGAGAGGCGGTCATGTGATCGTCACGTCAAGGGACCCCAACTGGGCAAGCGTCGCGATGCCGCTCAAAGTAAAGGTCTTTGAGCGGAAAGAATCAGTGGGGTTCCTCCTCAAGGGCACCCACGAGCAGGACCGGGGATCGGCCGACGCGCTGGCCGAGGAATTGGGCGACCTGCCCCTCGCGCTGGAGCATGCGCGCGCGGTACATGGAATCGCGCGCCACGCGCCTCGCAGCGTACCTAAAACTGTTCAGGAAACGAAAGCTGGAACTCTTTAAGAAGGTGAATCCACCGACCGCGTACGCTGCCAGCGTTGCAACCACCTGGGACATTTCCTTCCAACAGGTCCGGAAGGAATCGCCGCCAGCAGCAGACCTGCTCAATCTCATGGCGTTCCTTGGGCCTGAAGATATTCCCCGGGACCTGTTCGCTGAAGGGGCCAAGCATCTTCCCAGGTCCCTGCGTGCCGCGGTGCAGGATGAATTGCAATATGACGACGCGCTGGCCGCGCTGCGCACGTACTCCCTGGCTGAGGTGACCACGGATGCAATGTCCATGCATCGGCTCGTGCAAATGGTGACGCGGGATCGCCTGAAACCTGCGCAGCGGAAAAAATGGGCCAGGACCGCAGTATGTCTGCTGGACGCCGCGTATCCTTTCGAAAAGGATGATCCCGGAACCTGGCCCAGATCTCTCGCGCCTGTTGCCTCACGGCCTCGCGGCCGCGGAACATGCCCGGGCGGAGGGTGTCGCGGCAGAGGAGACGTCGCACCTCCTGAATACGATGGGAATGCATCTGCGGACTTTGGCCAGGTTCCAGGAAGCGCGGTCAGCCCTGGAAAAATCCCTGGACATGGCCACAAAGAAGTTTGGACAGGATCATCCGAACGTGGCGACCGCCTGAACAACCTCGGCCTCGGTGCTTAAGGACTTGGGCGATTTCGAGGGAGCCAAGGAGCGTCTTGAGCGCGCGCTGGTGATCGATGAGAAGGCTTACGGACCGAATCATCCGAACGTGGCCATCCGCCTGAACAACCTCGGAACGGTACTTAGGGCCTTGGGCGATCTTAAGGAAGCCGCGGAGTGTCATGAGCGTGCGCTGGCGATCGATGAGGCGACATACGGACAGGATCATCCGAACGTAGCGACCGACCTGAGCAACCTCGCCCTGGTGCTCCAGGATTTGGGCGATCTTTGAGGGAGCCAAGGAGCGTCTTGAGCGTGCGCTGGCCATCGACGAGGCGACATACGGACCGGGATCATCCGAACGTGGCGACCGGCCTGAGCAACCTCGGCGTGGTGCTTCAGGACTTGGGCGATTTCGAGGGAGCCAAGGCGCTTCTTGAGCGTGCGCTGGCCATCGACGAGAAGACATACGGACCGGATCATCCGAAAGTGGCCATCCGCCTTAGCAACCTCGGAACGGTACTTCGGGCCCTGGGCGATCTTAAGGGAGCCGCGGAGTGTCATGAGCGTGCTCTGGCCGTGGACGAGAAGGCATACGGACACGACCATCCGAACGTGGCCATCGACCTTAACAACCTGGCCCTGGTGCTGCAGGACTTGGGCGACCTTTCGGGAGCCAAGGAGCGTCTTGAGCGGGCTCTGGCCATTCTCGTCAATTCTCTTGGCGAAGATCATCCCAAGACGCGAACCGGTGCGAGAGAATTTGGAATCACTCGGGTCAAAGCAATAGATTCTGTCGTGGAACGGTAGTTGACCGCTCGCGTTCATTCCAGGCCGCACCAGATGGCCAGGAGAATGCTGAACGACACCATGGAATTGACGTTGAAGAACGCGAGGTCCAGCCGGCTGAGGTCCTCGGGCTTCACCAGGCTGTGCTCCCAGTAGAGCAACGCGCAGGTGAGCAGGCTCAGGAGGTAGAAGCTCCATCCCAGGCCGGCCAGGAGCCCGGTGAGCAGGAAAAGACCGGACGCGATGACGTGGGAGAGCGCGGCGAGTCGCAGGGCTCGGGAAGTGCCCAACCAAGCAGGCACGGAATAGAGATCCTGGGTTCGATCGAAATCCACGTCCTGGCACGCGTAGATGATGTCAAATCCCGCGACCCAGAAACAAGACGCCGACCCCTAATACCACAGGGGGCCAGTCCACGGTCCCCCGCACTGCGATCCAGCCCGCAACCGGGGCCATACCCAGGCACAATCCCAGGAAAATGTGGCAAAGCCGTGTGAATCGTTTGGTGTACGAATACCCCAGGAGTATGGCCAGCGCGAACGGCGAGAGTTGCAGACAAAGCGGGTTGAGGGCCCAGGCCGCGAGGAAATAAACCCCCGCCGCGGCCAGCACCAGCACGCGCACCTGACCCGAGCTGACCAGGCCTGAAGGGATCTCCCGGTCCGCGGTGCGGGGATTGAGCGCGTCAAGCCGCCGGTCAGCCAGCCGATTGAACGCCATGGCTGCGGTGCGGGCCGCGGCAAAGGCCACTGCCACCAGAGCCAACGTCCTCGCGGCAGGCAAGCCCCGCGCGGCCAGGAGCGCACCGGACAGGGCCAATGGCAGCGCGAACAGCGTATGCTCGATCTTGATCAAAGAAAGGAGACGACGAAGGTTCACGTCACACGCACTCACAGTTCTCAAGAAAAACGTACAGGCACTCATCGAGGAGGCGCCATCTTCTCAGGGAAGCTTCAGCTTCGTCCACATATCATCCACTTTTGCCCTCACCGCCTCGGTCATCTTGATGATGTGAGGCCAGTCCCGGGTGTGACCTTCTTCCGGTCCTTTGCGGGTGCAGTCGAACCCGAGCTTGGCGCCGAGATGCGGCAGGGGTGACGAGTGGTCGAGCGCATCCAACGGGCCCTTTACCATGCACAGGTCTCTCCCCGGATCGAGGTTGGCTCCCATGAAGAACAGCACCTGCTTCATGTCCTGGACGTCCACCTCATGGTCGAATACCATGATCATCTTGCAAAACATCATCTGCCCGAGCCCCCACAGCGCGTGCATGACCTTGTGCGCCTGACCGGGATACGTCTTCTTGATGGAGACAAAGCAGAAGTTGTGAAACCCGCCTTCTACCGGCAGATTCATGTCTACGATCTCCGGGAGCTGTTTCTTGATCAAAGGCAGAAAGAGCCGTTCCGTGATCTTGCCCAGGAATTGATCTTCCATCGGCGGTCTGCCCACGATGGTCGCGGGATAGATCGGTTTGTGCCGCCGGGTAATGGCCGTGAGGTGAAAGATCGGGTAATGATCGGCCGGGGAATAAAAGCCCGTATGATCCCCGAACGGTCCTTCGATGCGCGTCTCACCGGGCAGCACTTACCCTTCCAGGACGAATTGCGACTCAGCCGGGACTTCAAGATCGCAGGTGACGCATTTCACTATTTCCACGGGTTTCTTGCGCAGAAAACCGGAAAGCATCAGCTCGTCGATATCTTCGGGCAAGGGAGCGGTCGCGCAGTACGTGGTAATCGGGTCCGGGCCCAGGCATACAGCCACAGGGAGTTTTTCCGACGCGTGACGGAAATGGGTGGCTCCTCCTTTGTGGATGTGCCAGTGCATCCCGGAGGTTTGCCCGTCAAACACCTGCAAGCGGTACATTCCCACGTTTCGACGGCCGTTTTGCGGGTTTCGGGTGATCACCACCGGCAAGGTGATGAAGGGCCCCGCGTCCTTCGGCCATGAGGTGAGCACCGGCAGTTCCGTGAGATCGAAACCCTCGGTCTGCACCACTTCCTGACAGGGGCCGCTGCTCACCTTTTTGGGGAACACCGCGGTCAGGTTCTTGAGCTTCGGCAGGAGCTTGAGCTTGTCCATGAAGGTGCGGGGCGGTTCGATCTCAAGGAATTCCTCAAACCTTCCGCCAAGATCGTCCAGCGTGTTGATGTCAAAAATGGCCTTGACCCGTTCCAACGCGCCATACACATTGGTCAGCACCGGATAACCATAACCGGTCGGGAATTCAAAGAAGAGCGCGGGGCCGCCTTTCTTGACCACCCGGTCGGTCACTTCGGTAATCTCCAGATGGGGACTCAGGCTCTCTTTGATCCGTGCCAGCCATCCTTCCCGCTCAAAGGAGCCCACAAGACTTTGCAAGTTGTCAAAAGCCACTCTGATACCGATACCTTCCTTATGTGCGAAACCGGGAGCAACGTGTTGCCTAGGAGCCTGTTGCGAATCTCAGGTCCCTCTTGGGGTGCCACTGCTCGCTTGCGAGCAGTGTTTTGAAGAGGCACTGCTGGACGAGCCAGCAGTGGCACCCAAGGTGTATGAGCGCGCTGACCAGGTACAGATGTTGGCGTCATAGCATCTAGAAGACCGAGTCCTAAGTTTGCGCCATGGCCCCGGATGCGAGAGGCACTCCTCTTTGCGCGGTATAACCGGTCGGTCGCGGGATTTCGTCTCCGTACTTTTCCAGCCTATCCGGCCGATGCCCGAGCAAACGCAAGAAATTCGTGAGGCCATCCCAAAGGGACGCGTCCAGATCGTACGCCAATTTCGGGAAATAGTCCCTTATGGTGGGTTCCGGCAAGCCCATTACCCGCGCGGCCTCCGCGATTACCCCATCCATTTGCGCGCGACCGAGTTCACGGGAGGCTTTCAGCACTTGATACATGGCTCGTGTCTCCTGCGGATGCGTACGAGCGAAATCCTTCCTTACACACCACAGACCGAACACAAAATCGCCGGCAGTGTAATCCCGCCACATGGCTCCCAGGTCGTACACGAATCCGGCAGTGCCCGATTGTGCAGTCCGCAACGCGGCATCTCCGATGAGGAGACGCGGTCCCTGAGGATTGGCCTGGGGCACGAGCTGTGCCTTGATTTTCCAGTGTCCAGCGAGCAGCACTTCCAGCAACTTCACTGCAGTTGCAGACGCGTTGGTCACGGCAATGGTCGAGCCATCCAATTCCTCAACCGGCCGGTCCGAATGGAGGATCACGCTTCCCACTGCGCCGCGGCAGCCGATGCACAGGTGATCCATTACCAGCCAATCGTCGGCATGCCGAGCAGCTGCAACGGATGACACCGCGCTCACATCGAGCTGACCGTCGGCCATCATGCGGTTGAGAATGGTCGGCGTGCCCCGCTGGATGGTCACCAGCTTGCCCAAAGGACTGGTTACCAGTCCCCAATCCACCGGTAGGGTATTCACATAGGCCATTCGGCCCAATCTGCCTAGAATCATATCCATTCCACCTGTTCGCATGGTGCGGAAACCAAATGAGAGGCCGCGGCGTGAGCCGAAGCAGCCTCAAGGTCAACGTAGATCAGCCGGGCTTGGCGCCCTGGCTCGATTGTTCCTTCGTCCTGCCTGTCCAGCGCCTTTGCCGCATGAACCGTGGCCATGGAGAGAATCTCTTCCGGACGCACACCAGGGTAGTGCGCGGCTATGAAAGACATTTCCTCGAAAAGACTCAGCGAGGGCGCACTGGCCAAAGAGTCCGTGCCCAGCGCCACGGTGAGGCCTGCTGCGAGAAAGCTCTGTATGTCCGGAAGCCTTCTGTGAAGCGCGGCATTCGATCTCGGACACACGCAGACGCGCGTACGGGACCGCGCAAGCGCGTCCACTTCATCGGCAGTCACGTCCAGAAGGTGCACAGCCAGGGTATCCGGTCCGAGCAGACCTAATCGCTCTGCCCGAGGCACGGGGCGTTCCCCCTGCATATCCCAGTCGGAGAAATCGACACCTCGCGATTCCAGCAGCGCCGCCCAAGGACCGCGACCCGTGGCAAGGAACTCGGTCTCTGCTGCGGATTCGGCCAGGTGCAAAGAGAAGACGCTCTTTCGTTCCCATGCCGCGGCCTTGAGCTGTCTCAATACCTGCGGCGCGGTGGTGTGAAGCGCATGTCCCGCGTAGGAAAAGCTCACCCCATTTTCGTCACGCGGCAGAGCCAATTCTGCCGGATTGCTACCCAGGGACTCATTGAACACAATGCCGCGGAGATCCGCGTTCATCATGGCAGAAGCTCCCGGTTCCACCGGCCCCACTTCCGCGATGGATCCTGTTCCGCGGAGTTTGGCTTGTTGCGCGGCCTCTGCAGCCGCGGTCGAGACTTCGTCCGGATGAAGGCCGGCCCTCAGTGCGATCAACTGCTTGACCCAATCGATGAACCCGTGAGCCGTGTCGATCCGGCCATGAAGAGCGGAGAGACTCAAGTGCGTGTGCGCATTTATCAACGCGGGCATGATGACGCCCGGTCCGTGGTCGATGGCTCCTCCAGTACGCGGGCCGCTATGGACCGCGTGAATCATGCCGTCAATCACTTCCACCACGCCTGCCGGGATCCAGACTTCCGGATTAACCATCACCCAACCGGCAGTATGGAGGCTCGATCTCACGCAACCCTCTGTACCGACATGTACACGTTGTCTCGTTGGCGTGCCTTGAATCCTGCGGTTTCGATCAGGTGAATCATATCGCTTTCGCCCAGTCGGTGAGACACTCCGGCCGCGGCGACCACATTCTCCTCGATCATCGTAGAGCCCAGATCGTCTGCGCCGAACAAGAGGGCTGTCTGTCCGATTGGTGCGCCCTGGGTGACCCATGAGGCCTGCACGTGAGGGATGTTGTCCAGGATCAGCCGAGCGATGGCCACCATGCGGAGATAAGCCGCTCCACCGGTGGGTTTCGCTTCGATGGTGTGCTGACATGGCTGATAAGGCCATGGGATGAACGCGGTGAAGCCGCCTGTCTCGTCCTGGAGCCGCCGAAGCTGAAACAAATGGGCCAATCGCTCGCTAGCGGTTTCCACGTGTCCGAACATCATGGTCGCGGACGTCTTGAGCCCCAGTCGGTGCGCGGTACCCATGACCGTGAGCCACTGACGACTCGTGGCCTTACCTGGCGACACGATGCGACGCACCCTGTCGCTGAGGATCTCTGCGCCACCCCCGGGGATGGAACTCAGGCCGGCCTTGATGAAGCGCTCCAATACCGCTTCGACGCTTAGCCCGAAGCGCTGGGACAGGAACACTATCTCAGGAGGAGAGTAACCGTGGAGCGAAAGGCCGAACGAGCGGATGAACCGGATGCGCTCCTCATGCCACTCCATGTCCAAATCGGGATTCAGGCCGCCCTGGAACAGGATGTGGGTGCCTCCGAGATCTTTGGTCTCCTGGAGCTTCTTGCCAAGAGTCTCGTCATCGAGGACGTACGCCTCTCGGTGGCCGTCGCCTCTCCAAAACGCGCAGAACCGGCAGCCTGAGGTGCATATGTTCGTGTAGTTAATGTTGCGGTCAACAGCATAGGTGACCACCGGCTCCGGGTTGAGCAGAAGCCTGATCCTTTGGGCCAATTGTCCGAGGGTCAGAAGGTCAGCCTCCTGGTACAGGGTTTTGGCTGCCGTGAAACAGAGGGGACAGGCGGTTTCCGCCATGTGTATGGCTTGATCGAGATTCATGCTGCTGATACGGTTTTGTGGAATGTGTCTCGCTCGGTTGGCACAAAGCCTGCGTCGACGATCAGATCTTCGATTTCCCTTCGACTCAACCCTTTTGACGTGGTAGCCCCGGCCTCGTGACTGATGTTCTCGTTCACGATGGTCCCTTCAAGGTCGTCCGCGCCGAAGTGCAACGCGGTTTGAGCCGTCTTCAAACCGAGCATGACCCAATAGGCCTTGATATGAGGGATATTGTCCAGGATGAGCCGTGATAAGGCGATTACCTTGAGGATCTCGACGCCGGTCAGGCCGGAAACGTAGTCCATTTGCGTGTTCTTGGGATGAAAGACCAATGGGATGAACGCGCGAAATCCTTGTGTGAGATCTTGCTGTGTTCTCAGGCGAATGAGGTGCTCCACCCGTTCGGCCAAGGTCTCCAGATGACCGAAGAGCATCGTGGCATTCGAGCCGATTCCCAACCGATGCGCGGTGGCGTGAATGGCCAGCCACGTGTCGGAAGAGATCTTTGTCGGGAAAAGCTTCTGCCTGAGACGATCCGAAAAGATCTCCGCTCCACCGCCAGGCAAAGCGCTCAGTCCGGCCTCCTGGAGCGCGATGAGACAATCTTCCCAGGACAGCCCCGCGCGACGAGCGATATGGTCGATCTCCACCGCGGTAAAGGCCTTGAGGTGCGCATTTGGAGCCGCTTTCTTGACCGCTCGAAGTAAATCCACATAGTACCCGAATTCCGGCTCCGGGTTCACCGAGCCAACCACGTGCACTTCCTTGAGATCCATGCCCGCTGCCGCGATTTGGGCGGCGGCCTGTTCCGGGGTCAAGAGGTACCCGTCTTCCGAGCCCGGAGAACGACGAAACGCACAAAAGGCGCATGCATTGGCGCAGATGTTCGAGTAATTGAGGTGGTGATTCACCACATAGAACGCTCGGTTGCCGAATCGGGCCGTCCTTACCGCGAGTGCCAGAGATCCCAGGCCGAGCAGATCGGAGGTCTCGAGACACGCGAGCCCGTCAGCCAGGTCCAGACGGGTGCCTGCAAATACCTTGCGGCCCACTTCCCGGAGCGCGGGATCCACAAGCCGGTTGAGGATGGGGAGGGGGTTTGTCTGAGCAAGTGACCGGTCGGTCATCATATTACGGCTCTCACAAAGGGGTTTCTATCACATCAAATATGACCACCTGGTCAATCATAGACCAGCGCACGTGTCTTGACAAGTTTTTTTCCAGCAAACACGCGCGTGACGTCAACGAGGCTGTCACCAAGATTGATCTTTAATTTCCGGGCATCTTCGGGTCTTGTGGAGTGCTGCTTCAGAGCGGGTTAAATTCTCTCCATTTCCGCAGGTACTGCAAGGCATTTCGGGCCGCATCCACCGCAGCATGTTCGTACGTATAGAGCTCCACCGTAACGAACCCCTGGTACCCGATGTCCTCGATGCTCTGCAAGACGCCTGGCAAATCGATTGCGCCCTCGCCTAACTGGAGATGATGATGTTCCCGCGTGGCCGCGATGTCTTCCAGATGGAAATGCGCGAAGACCCCGTTCAATGTATGAATGAGCTTACACGGGTCTTCTTGCACGCAAAAGAAATGCCCCACGTCGAAGTTCAGACCGAATACCAAGGGATCCAGATCCTGGAAGAGTTCGAGAAACTGGCCACTGGACTCGATGAGCAGCCCAGGTTCAGGTTCGATGAGGATACGGATACCCTTTTCTCTCGCCCTTGTTTCCACCGCGGCAAGCCCGTGCTTGAAGAGGCGCAGTCCTTCTTCCCTACTCACGTCTTCCAGCGGCCCACCCGGTTCAGTGGAAATGTTCGTCGCGCCAAGCTGCTCGGCCAGATCGATACATCGCAGGGTGTAATCTACTCGTTTGGCTCTTAAAGCAGGATCTTTTTCGATCCATGAGGGGTGATACGTGTCACCGTCTGCGCAGTGCATGAAAGCATTGACGTTGGATATCGACAGGTTGCAGTCTTCGAGTGCGCTGCGGATCTCCTTGACACGGGTTTCGGTCAAGTGAAGGGGATACGCGTGAGGCGCGTCGGCCATGATTTCGATCCCCTCGTATCCCGCGGCCGAGATGATCTCGATGGTTTCCTTCAGGTCGAATCGGAGAAACGCATTGGAACTGAAAGCGAACTTCATGGAATCCTCTCTGTGGCGATTGACTGAAAACGGTGCGCGTTTCCGCAAAAATAGGGGGATTGCGCGAGACCGCTTCATCAGTCAATCACTTGATTGTTTTCCCGCAACGGAAGCTACACACCGCGGCACGGAAAGTCAATTGGGTGCGTGGCCATGAACGGGAATGCACCTACATTGTCAAGAGCAATGACCGATTGGCGAGTCGATGATCCAGTGGGCCCAAGCGAAGCCGGAATCCGGTCAGCTGGGCGCGGTGTGCCGCGATGAGTCGGTCAATAAGCGCCTTTCGCGGCAATCCCCTTTGGTTCCTGCAGAACACCCTGGAGGTAGGTGAGGGCCTGTGTGGCGGCATATTCCGGCTGGTGAGGATAGGTGTAAAGCTCTACAGTGGCAAAGCCCTGGTAGTTCTCACGTGCCAGCGCAGTGAAGAGAGTGGAAAAGTCCACGTCCCCTGTTCCGGGGATCAGGTGATAATGCTTGCGGCCGCGAATGTCTTCCATGTGAATGTGGAAGATCTTCCCGGACAATCCTGCGATGACCTCCTCGGCACGTTCGCCCAGCACATGACTGTGTCCCAGATCCAAGTTCGCACCCAGATACGGTGATCCTATTTCCTCGAGAAGCGCGGCAAGCTCTTCGTACCTTTCGATGAGAAGTCCCGGCTCGTATTCAATGCCAATGCGCACAGACTTCGCTTCCGCGTAGTTGATGAGTTCTCCCAAAGAGTCCTTGAGCAACTCCATGGATTTCTCCGGGACCACTCCCGGCAGGAGCTTGCCTGTCGTGACACTGACGCAGTCTGCAGCAAGTTGATATGCAATATCAATACACTTTTTGGAGTACTCAATGCGCCAGCGTCTGAGAACCGGGTCAGGATTGGCGAGCGACGGCTCAAAGAGCGGCTCCCAGAAGTCTCTCCCGTAATAACCTATGGCTGTGTTGGCGTTGATGTTCGCTACTTTGAGTCCGGTTCGACACAGGACGCGAGATACCCGCTCTATGTCTCCACGCGTCACGGAATCCGCGTACAAATGCGGCCTGTCAGCCAGGAGTTCCAACCCCTCGTACCCTGCTGCAGCGATCCGTTCGATAGCCTCACACACCGAGCAGCGCACAAATGCATTGGTGCTGAATGACAGTCTCATATTCGCGGCGATCACATGGCATACCGATTCGCTTTTGAATTTGTAACTTGGTTGCAACTTCAGGCTGGGGATCTCCTTCGCTACGGACGACGCAAGGCCGTCTGATCACTTCGCTCAGGAGATCCCCAGCCCCGTGATCTTACTCGCTGGAAAGCGAATCGGTATCAGAAGTGTCTCTCACCTGGTTCGCGTAATTGACGAGCATCTGGAATTGGTCATACAGCCGAAGCTCATCCACACTCTCAGGCGCCTTGAAGTAGCAGGCCAGATGAGGCATGAGACCCGCTTCACCTCTACGTTTGGCCAGATCCGCAAGCCGGACAAGGTCCAAGATCAGGGGAGCAGCCAGCAGGGAATCGTACCCCTGCCAGATGAACTGGAGGGACATCTTGGCGCCCAGAAACCCTCGAAAGTGGATGAAGTCCCACGCGGTCTTTTGGTCCGACAAAGAGGGCACGTAATCGATGTGGACACCCGAGTGTGGCGTGTACCCCAGGATCTTTGCCAAAACCCTATCTTTGGTTTGGATCTTTGCCTCTTTATTCTCCGGGCAAGCCAGCACCTGGCCGTCCATGTTGCCGAGGATGTTAAATCCTTCCCAGCTCAAGACCTCCAGGTTCCGGCACATAAACATCGGAGCCAATGCCGACTTCACCAGGGTTTCGCCCGTCTTCCCGTCGTTTCCCATCACCGGAACGCCCTTACTCTCGGCTAATTGAACCAGAGCCGGGAAGAGCGCAGCCGAGGAGGGCGTGAAATTGATGTACGGACATCCTGCGTGGATCGCGGCATAGGCATAAATCGGTACTGGCACGCACCGCATTGCTGGTGTTGCCATCCAGATAGGCCTCAAAAGCCGCGAGGTCAGTGTGACACGCGTGCATTGCCAAAGGCGGTTCGGTGGAAGCAAGATTTACCACCACCACCTCGTCAAGTCCCTCGGCTTTTCGGAACCCGAGAAGATGGTCCGTGACCTGGGCAATGTCATCGTGTACCCGAACCAGTGCGCGTGCGAGACCCTTGTACAAGCGATTCAATAGTCTCCCCGCAATTCCGCGCGATTCCCGGGACGATATAGGGTTGGATCCTTGCCACGTCCACCTCGGCCACGTTCACCATTGCAGGGTCCACGCACCCTGAGGCTCTCACCATATGCTTCACTGCCTCGAGCAGGCTTGCCTCGCGAATATCGCATCCTCCGAATGCCAAGGCTTCTACAGGCACGAGGTCAACACCGGAGAAGAGCTCCGTACACGTGATCATGCCCGTGGGAGAGGTCAGCTTTTTTCGCAGAGCCACCGCACCCAGAATCACCGTCGCGGCAATAGAGCCCAACGCGCCGACTAACCAGACCCCAATCTTCCGTTGATTCATGGATTCCTCTGCTGGGCATTCTTCGTTGGATCTGTAAAGATCGGAAAGGTTTCAATGTCCTGGGCGACACGAAATGTGCCGTGTAAATGACGAGTGCTCCAAAGGGTACGTGCGTTCACCGAGGAAATCACTTGCCAGTGGAGGCTTTAGAATAGTATTTATAATTGCGTGAATAATAGTAATAATATCCGCTGTATCCATACCTGGTGCCGCGCGGTCGGGCTTTGTTGAGCACCACTCCCAGCACCTTGCCTCCCTGAATAGCAACAACACTGTTGAGTGCTTCCCGAAGCTCCTCTCGCCCTACATGCCCCTGCTTCGCTACCATTATCATGCCGTCAGTGTACCGACACAAAATCTGCGCGTCCGAAAACCCCAGCAGAGGAGGGGAATCAAAGACAATGTAATCAAAAATCTTTCCCAAATACTCCATCAGGAATTCCATGCGCTCAGACTTGAGCAGAGAAACCGGGTCCACAGGAATCGGACCGGATGTCATGTAGAAAAAGCGCGGAATCCGATGCGCATGGATCACGTCCTTGAGCTTCACATTGTCCACGGTGAGTAAGGTAGAAAGGCCCGCTCCCGTGGTATTTCTTCCGAAGATCCGGTGCACTCGCGGCTTTCTCGAATCCGCGTCCACGAGCAGGGTCTTTTTGTTGTTGCCGGAACCGAGAATACTGGCCATGGAAACGGAGATCAGCGTCTTGCCCTCACTCGGGGTCGCGCTGGAGACGATCATGCTCCGGACCCGGTCCGACGGATGGGAGAGGAAGATCGACGTCTGGATGTTCTTTATGGCATCGGACATGGAAGAGCGAGGTTCATCATGCGCCAGGAATTCGTAATCCGTGCCGGTGATGATGGCTTCCCCGCGTACCACCGGTCTTCTGGTCAAGTCCGGAACGATCCCGAGCCTGCGCACTTTCAACTCTGAGTCAATGTCACGGGGCGAACGGATCGTGTTATCCATCGTATCCATTATGATCGCGGCAAGCAAACCCCCACCAAGACCGATAAGAGCGCCTATCAGTAAATTGAATAGGGTGCGAGGCCTCACCGGATCGACCGACTTACGAGGCGCGTCAACAATGCTAATATTGTTGAACAGCGTTCCGGCCTTTATGTCCATCTCCTTGTATTCTTTGAGGACCATATTATAGAACTGTCTGTCCGCGTCCACATCCTTCTTCAGAAGTGCGAGTTTGGCTTCAAGAGAATTGATCCGCGCCGCCTCTTTCTTGGCCTTGTCCAAAGCGTTCTTCATGAATTTCTCTTCGGTCTTCGCGTGGTCCAATGCGGTGGTCAGCACGCTGCTCTCTACTTCGGAGATCTTCTTTTTCAAGAACGCAATTTTTTTCGACAGGACGGTCATTTTGGGAGAACTCGGGGAATAGACGCCGCCCAACTCCGAGTATTCAGTTTCTAGTTGCGTCAATTGCTGTTTAAGATAGTTCAATTGGTCACTGCCGCCGGTACCTTGCGATATCGCCGATCCAGCATCCGAGGCACTCTGATTTTGCACTGCTTCGATACGGACTCGCGCTTCCTGGGATTGTCTCACACGTTCTACCGAACGGTTGACCAGCTTCATTACCTCACCGAAGCCGCCATCTCGTGATACCATGCCGTTTTCGGTTATGAAATCCAGCAGCTTTCCCTCCGAAGCCATTAACTTCGCCTTAACCTTGTCCAATTCCCCCTTGAGCCATGCCGAGGCTTTCACATTCTCGTTTCGCCGTTTCTCCAGGTTTCGTTCGAGATAGAGGGCGAGGTAGTCTTTTAGCAGTTTCTGCGCGGCAACAGGGTTGTTTGCTTCAAAACTGACATCTGCCAGGTCGGTGTTGGGAACGCGCTTCACCTCAATACTTTTTACGAACGCGTTGATGAGGCGATTCTTTTTTTCGGCTTGGGTCTCCTTCTTATGGACAGAAGGGTCTCGCAAGACATACTTCGCAGTGAATGACCACAGCCACGTTTTGAGCTTTCGTAGTCCTTCGTTGTCGGACAATAGGACGCCGGGCGAGTCAAGAAGATTGGATTGGGTGACGAATTCTTCGGCCAACCCCCTGGATTTGAGAATCTGTAGTTGCGTAGAGAAGTAGGCGGAAAAATCAACACGTTCAGGACCGCCCAGTGCTTCACGCGGTTTCCCGCTAATCCTTTCAATTTCAAGAGTCGCGTTCGAGCGGTACACAGGAGTAAGCGAGTAAGTATATACTACGACAATTGCAAAGATAAGAAGCCATACCAGGAGGATGACCCGAAACCCTCTATAAAAAATATCAATGAAATCGCCGATTCCTCTGACGTCGGCTCCGTCCGCGTCAGCAAGCATGTCTCGAGCATCGTACGGCGGACCATACGGGGCTCCGCCCTGACCCCAACCCAATTGGGGCTCTCTTGTCACAACGGTGGGCTCGCTGTTCGGTATCAAGTCCTGTGAATCATCTTTTCTGAACATAAGAGGGGGTCTTACTCCGTCGGATAAGGTTTGGTCGGAAATCGCCGGAACGCATCTCCGGAGTCATATCATTCAGGTCGCACCGACCTCGGTCGTTCAGGCCAACCACGCCTGGTTTCTCGTCTCGATTTACTATTTAACGACGACAAGGACGAACTCTCCTCACACATCACCCGGACACGCCCACACTCAAATAAAACCGAGGTTTCCGCAAGTCTTGCGTCGGATACACGAACCGACTTGATTTTTTTCGTCTTTGCCATTATAGATCTAGCAACCTGAGAATGCAAGAGCTTTCCTTCGTTGCCGCACTCAGGTACTGAAGATGTTACATGAAAAACGGTCGTCACCAAAATAATATAATTCTCTATATCAGCATCAGGAGCATGCAGCGTCTTATTACTGCTCCACCTGAGTCAATAGCCCCTGCGAGATGACTTATCTGTGCACCCGTAAAGCCCGATCGCCCTTGGAAAAGATGAAGTCCGAACCCTGTTCGGCTCTGCCGAGGATCACTCTGTCCGGCAACCGGAAGCCTTTCGCCGGGCTTGTGCTTGTTTGGCTTGTCCTGGCCGCGGGTAACCATTTTTGCCTGGGACAAACCGTGGAAACTTCGGTACCACGCGTCTCGGTGTATGCCCGCGCCTATCTTGAAGAAGGACAGAGAGAAATGCGCCGTGGGAGCTATCTTCGGGCCATTCGACTGTTTTCTGCTGCCATTCGGAATGGCGCCAATGGGTACAAATTGCGTGGGCAAGCGTATTTTTTGAGTGGAGAATGGGACCAAGCCTTGGCAGATGTGAATCAATATCTTTCCCTTCAGCCCTCAGATTCAGCCGCTTACGTTCTCCGTGGGGACATTGCCACCGGGCGTGGTATTGCTTCCGCAGCGGTGCACGATTATTCCATCGCAGTAAAGCTTGCTCCCTCATCCACAGATGGCTATGTGAGTCGAGGTTTGGCCTATATGGCGCTCGAAAGGTACTCTCTGGCAATACGTGACTTTGAAACCGTATTGAGCATCGATCCTCGTAATCTCGATGCATTAAGCAATCTCGGTGTGGCGAACATGTTAGCCAACCGACCGCACGCGGCACGAGAATTCTTTGACAAGGCCATGCGTATTGAAACAGACCCGAAGTGGAAGGAAAAACTCTCCTCATGGGTATCTCTTCTGCCCCCACGTGCCTCTGCCGGCCCGGATCGGGACCTGCCGCCTGACCATGGCCTGTCCGGCGGAGAATCTGCCGAACCCGGGCCTGAGAAAATCAGTGGCTCCGCAGAAGGACACGGCTCTTTGAGAAAACTGTCGGGGCGCACCCCATTGCCAGCCCTTCACAAAACGCCACCGGCACGACGCCTCTTTCCTGCGCCCCAGTCGAAATGGACCCAGCTTTCGGGCAAATGGGAGGCGACGTACAGGGGTGCCCGGATCACTCTGGAGATAAGTCATTCGGGTACCGACCTCTCAGGCATCATGAAGATCCACGGCCCTTTCGGCCGAGACCACACGTATCATTTCCGGGGAACTATGGGATACGATGGCACTATCAGAGCTACCCATTTTTCCGGTCATCGTTTCGAAGGCAGAATCACCGACACGGGCAGCATCGTGGGAACCGTGACCACGAAATTCGGCACGACAATCCCCATTGATTTTTCTCCCCATTGAGCAGATCCGCGGCAATTCTCCTCAACAATCTCACTCCCCCGTCCCGGGATGCTCGACGTCACGGAGAATGACCGCGCGTACGCCTCATGCAAGGGCGAGATTTCTCTGAAATGTCGCGTCTTGGCCATCCATCGATCACGTCTGATTCATTGAAGACGCGGAAAAGTTCCGTGCCGTTTCGTATCACCGTGCCAGCAAAAGTTCTTGACATCTCAGATTGAAAGCACTAGAGACGATGGGGGACATTAACTGCGTTGCTCAACCCTCCGAAATGAGGTAATAATGCCGAATACTTCGTCTCGCGGTGGTCTGTTTCCCGGTGGTTTGGCCGCTGGAATCATATTGTCCGTGGTCTTGCTTCTCTGGCCCGTACTGGCGCCGGTCCTCGCCGAGGACATGCCCGGCCTCACTGACCCTCGTTCGCCCTTGGTCTTTCCGCCGCTTTTCAGGGCTGAGCTTGCCGCTTCCACGGTTTGGTACAGCCTTTCCAGCGGAAAAGTGACGAGAGACGGTATTTCGCACCCCTGGGAGCTTGAGAAAGTGTTCCATTTCCCTCACAGCCAGCTCTTTTTGGATTTCATGGCCAGACTCCAGGCAGGGCGTTTTTCCGTGAGAGGGTACTATGAAGCACGAAACCTCTCGGGAGAAGGACCCTTTCAGGGTGATCCGGCTGAGCGACAAGAAAAGGCGGAATTTTCATATCCGGGCGTGCGCATAGGTGGAGATATGGACCTCGCGCACTGGAACCTCTCGCGAGTAGGCTTCAATGTGGATTATGACCTTCTTGCACCTTCTTTTGAAGAAGGAATTGAGACACCCGGCGGATACAAGATGACCGGCAAGCAGCCTTTGACCGTCGGGATCCACGGGATTTATAACCCTGGCGCCGTGTATTGCGGCATATCACCAATCTTTGAGGTGCGCGCGCGGTGGCCGGCTGCGGGAGCCGAGTTAACGGACGTGAAGGTCTCCGCAGGGGTGAAAGCCCCTGAAACGGTCCTCGGGTCCCTGGCCTGGAGATCAGGGTACAGGCACACGGTCCTCGAATTCAGTACCCGGCACCGCGGCTTTGATATTACCCTGGACGGCTGGTTTAGCGAACTGGTGTACTTCTATTGAGCCTTTCGGCACGCGGCATTCCTTAACTAATTTCCTCCGAGAAGATTGGCAAAGGAGATAATATCTCGGACGGTGGCCACGTACTGTTCCATGAAGAGCCGAACGTCCTGAATGTACGTATTGGGAACGAAGATCACGTCGTACGGCTTCACCAGAATCGCTGAGCTCATGTCTCCCACGTCGAGAATCCGTTTCAGGTCAAGGCGTCGTCCAAACGGTTTGCCCTGGGCGTTCCGAGATATGAGTATCACACTCGTAATATCCGCGGTGTCTCTCCTGTATCCGCCTGCCAGGGCAAGAGCCTGAAGAACCGTGATCGGCTGGGTAATGTCATAGGCACCCGGGGCACCCACCTCGCCCAGTGCATAGAATTTTCGCGAGTTGGCCTGCCCCAAGGAAACCGATACCACCGCGTGCCCCAACACATTCTTGTACAAGCGATTGATTGTCTTTTCTACCTCGGTCACCGTATGACCCGCGCAAAGGACCCTCTCTTTGAGGAGTGGCAGATCTATCGTGCCGTCAGGGCCAATAGTCACCCCCGCGGTGCCGCCTCGAGCCAGAGACGTCAGCGTGTCTACGAGTTTCTTGACTTTTTCATAGAAAGTGACCACATGCACCGTGACCAAATGGTAGTTTTTCAAGTCCCCCCGCGTTTGGTCCTTACTGAATATATTGGCCTCCAGGAATTTGTCCTCGATCCGCTTCGCAAGCTGACTCGGGCTCAATCCCGCGGCAGGGATTTCTCCTATGGCCTGGAGTGTGATCATGCCATCCGGCCGTATGACCACGTCCTCATTCAATTGTGGATCCAGGATGAACTTGATCTTGATCTGATCGAGCGTATCGAGCTTATAGGTCCCCTGGGGAATCGTCCATTCAGTGGAAAAGAGTATGCCGAGCTGGTCAGTCGGACCAAGGCGGTAATTGCGACAGACGATGTCGAACGCCTCAGACAAATCATAGGGGCTGACCGTTTTCTGGGGACCCGGCGAAGGCCTGAACGGCGACGGGATTAAACCGAAGCAGCCACCCAGCAGCAGAGCCAGGACCGCGGCGCTGACCGCTCTCCAATGCTTTGTGGATATTTTGTATGGTTTCAACACGTTCTGGCCATTCCTTAATTTAAAATCTTAGCAACAGTTACTATATACCATAAGATACTGACAATTGCAAATTATCGCTGCCGACGCCTCACTTTTCCTCGCAGGACACTAGTCACTCCTCCTGTCGCGTGACGGGCAAGACAGTGCACACTTCGCCGGCCCAAACAAAGATCCAAAGCCAGGATGGAAGCTTTCCGCGAGATTATCCCTTTTTTTTCCCGCAAACCTTGGTACCACAGGGTGCGTCTTTGAAGAGAACGTGGAGGAAGCACGAGGATAATTTCGGCGATGATCGACACGCACAGTCATATTTTGGACCGTATGGACGATGGTCCGTCAAAGAGGGAGGAAACGCTCGATATGTGCCGCATCGCGTGGGAAGACGGGATCCGAACAATCGTGGCGACGCCTCATTCCTTTGATGGAAGATTCGTCAATCATCCTGGGAAGATCAGGTCTGCGGTTGCAGACTTGAATGCAGATCTGCTTGTATCCGGGATTGAGGTGACGATCATGGCAGGAATGGAGGTGCGCGTGTCAGCGGATCTTTTTCAGAATCTCACGAACGGGCACTTATTGCCGCTTAACGGGCGAAAGCACCTACTCCTGGAATTCCACCCTCAGTTCATTCCGGCAGGTTTTGAAAATTTGGTACGTCATTTCACGGAACAGGGTTTTTCGATTATTCTGGCTCACCCGGAGAAGAATCTCCTCATTCAACGCAACCCTCTCTATGTGTTCAGCTTGTTGGAACGTTTTGACCCGTGGAAGGTATTAATTCAGGTTACCGCGGACAGCCTGACCGGAGAGAGCGGTTTCTGGGCTGCGCGCATTGCTCGGCTGCTTCTCAAATGTGGTCTGGTGCACCTGCTCGCGACAGATGCCCACTCAGCCCAGCGTCGGTCGCCACGGCTGGCGCGGGCAGTGGAAAAGGCCGCCCAAATAGTGGGAAAAGAGCGGGCTGACATGATGGTCCATGACATCCCGCTTGCGGTCGTGCAAGGCAGCAATTTTCCCGAGCCATGGCACCGGACCGAGCCGAAAGCTTGGTGGAGGATTTTCGGATAGAATCCGCTATTTACTGGATTAATCCATCAATGTGCTTGCCAATGAATTTCAACTCTGCTATCCTTGGCCGGAAATTCCGTCAAACAACAACTGGGAGTGGCAAATTGAAAAGACTCATCGTTATAGTATTTGTGGCCGCGGTGGTGATCTCCATGCTTGCTCCATGCATCGCACAGGCAGGACCGGCGAGCCGGCGCAACGGGCCCCCTCTCGATTATCAACTCATGGCCTTCAAGAATAGCGGCGTGTGGTACTTCCTGTGTGACGCTCCCTTGGTTCAGGATACCGTTCCGCCTTCTTATCTCACTGCCTGGCCTCCTCCCCCTCCGTGCGGCCCGAGGCCTTTGATGGCGCCGCCCGTGATGCGCAGGGGCAGATAGGGATCTGTGAGGAAGTCCAGAGGCGCGTGAAGAGTCCTCTGCGTACAGGAGGGTAGCGAGCTATAGTGAACTCCCCATGACCTGGAGGGTCACCACGAACCACGAAAATGGCACCCTGTCCAGCGACCAGCGGGAGCTGGCGAGTGCCTGAAGTTCTTGGGGATAGGGGTATTGGGGAAGGGCCTTCCCCCAAGAATGCATTTTCATAGGAACCCCATTGCGATTCGCCGGTCGGCTCCACGGGAATCCTGCTCCGGGAGACGCCTTTGTTATTCACAAGGGGAAGACGCTGACTGCGCTCGGCCCTCGGACAGCCATTTGCGGAGGCTATCGATCGTTTCTCGGTGTGAATGACTGATGGGGACCTGTCGTGCAAGCGCGCCGAGAACGTCCTCAGTAGTGAAGTCCCTCCCCGGATTTTTGCGATCGCCAAAAGCCATATACATGGCGTCGATCACCGCTTGCTCGATTTCCGCACCCACATAACGGTCCGACGCCGCGGCGAGTCTGTCTAAATCAAAAGCCTGAAGCGGCCGTTTGCGTTTGCGGATATGCACCTCAAAGATCTCTCGTCGCTCGGTCTGAGTAGGGAGATCCAGGAAGAAGATCTCGTCCACTCGTCCGCGGCGGAGAAGCTCAGGTGGCAGCAGCGCGATATTGTTCGCAGTGGCCACCACAAAGACCGGCTTGGTTTTTTCCTGCATCCACGACAAAATACTCGCGAAGACCCGCATGGACGTGCCCGCGTCCCCCCCGCCCAAAGAAAGTCCTTTCTCGATTTCGTCGATCCACAACAAGCAAGGAGAAATTGTCTCCGCGAGACACAGTGCGCGCCGAGTATTCTCTTCGGACTGGCCCACGAGTCCGCCGAACAGGGCCCCCAGATCCAGTCGTACCAGCGGTAAGTGCCACAGACCCGCGACCATTTTCGCGGTAAGGGACTTTCCCGTGCCAGGAATCCCGATGAGGGCAATTCCTTTGGGCGCGGGCAACCCGTAATCCCTGGCCTCCTGACTAAAAGCTCGCTCCCGCATACGGAGCCACTCTTTCAGCACATCGAGCCCTCCCACGTCGCCAATGGTCTCCGAGGGCGCGAAGAACTCCAGTGCTCCGGAATCACGAATGATCTGCTTCTTTTCTGCGTTTACCAGATCAATATCCCTCTCGTCCAGGAAACCTTTGGAGACCACCGCCTTGGAAAAGACACGGCGCGCATGATTGAGGGACAACCCCAAGGCCGCGTGCAAGAGCTTATCCCTGCCCTGGGGGGTGAGATTGATCTTCACTCCCGGGGCCGCGGTAAGCCGCGACAGGATGTCGTTCAAGTCGTCAAGCCCTGGCGCGGGGAAGTCAATGACCACTGCATCATCCTTGAGCTCCTCGGGAATACGACCCGAAGGCATGGTGATGATCACGGTTTTTCGAGAAAACTTGAATTTCTGAGCCAACCTCCGAAGCTTGCGCACCACCCGCGGTTGCCCGGGCCAGCACTGATGAAAATCGCATAACACGAAAGCCGAATCATCCGGCATGTGCTCCATCAGCCCCAGAGCGCTCAACGGGTCTTTAGCTGTGGGTGGAGCACCCTCGCCCACGAGGAGCTGGAAAAACTCAGCGTGATCCCACGTGTAAAGCCTTCGATTCGTTTGTTCGCACAGTTCCTTGACGTGTGCGAGGATGCACTCTTCTTCAAAAGAAACCACGCAGATCAGGGTAAAGCGCGACCGGAGGTACACCTCCAGCTCCTGCCGGAAATTCATAGCGCGTCTCCTTTCATCGAACCCACCGCGAGCAGACGAGTTCACCACCGCGAGAGAGATCAGGAGGGTCCACGCCGCTCAAACTCACGTTCCCCTCAGCGTCGATGCTCACTTCAGCCGGCGGGGTGTCAGAAATTTCCGCGCGGGTGTACCGGTGGGTGATCAAATGGATCTCCTGATTGGCAGAGCCGCGCAGTCCGCTCGACAGACGCTGCTCCTGAACAAAGCGGCCCGTGATGAGCACGTCCGCCTGAGCCATGATCTCCGGACCGTGGCGGATGCCCCGAATCTCATCGAGCGAAAAACCGGTAAAAAGCACGAGAGAAAGCGAAGTCCTTTCGCGTACGCGAAGAAGAAAAGCCAGCAATTCGGCTGCTTGCTCCAGAGGCTCCCCGCCGGAGATGGTAATTCCTTCTTCTTGCGACTTATCCTGCTCGATTTGTCGGACCAGTTCCTCCACCGGCACCATGAACCGAGGAGCATGCGTGTGCGTTGCCGGATTGAAACAACCCGGACAGCGCAGCGAACAGCCCTGTACCCAGATTACCGTCCGGCTTCCCGGTCCGTTTACGCGACTGCGAGACACCATGGCATGCAGGTTCAGAATGGTTCAGCCTCCTTGATTCAAGCTGATTGCCGGTGAGACTCTCGCAGCGCTCTCGAGCGAAACTCTCGCGGGTTCCGCGTTGCGGTTTCACTCCACGGTGGCTGCGCGCATGTACGAGAACCATACGCTCTTCTTGAAGAACTTGATGCGCTTGCCTATACACTGGTAAAGTATGGTGTAGCGTATCATAGGTGCATCATGATGCGAGAGTGATTCGTGAATTCCGGTGCAAGTAACGGCTCCATGAGATTCGTGAACGGCTAAAGGACCCAAGCGATGGCTCAAAAAAAATCCATACTCCTGGTAGATGGCAACCAGAACGAAAGTCGAGCCCTGTTCTCTGCCCTGGTGCGTGCCGGGCACAGCGTTGCCGACACCCACCGGGCGGATTATGCAATGGACCTTCTGGCGGATCGTAG
The DNA here is from genome assembly GCA_963760985.1 of uncultured delta proteobacterium. Taxonomy (GTDB): domain Bacteria; phylum Desulfobacterota; class Desulfomonilia; order Desulfomonilales; family Desulfomonilaceae; genus JACRDG01. The sequence goes on from CAVXFM010000015.1 coordinate 1,315,635, forward strand.
TTTCGAGGTGGCTGTGGTGGACCTCCTGTCCTCAGGCACGGGAAACGACGACCTTGTCAAGAAGCTCTCGGAAGACTGGAGCAATCCCCTGATCATAGGCATCGCTGATTTTGCGAGGCTTGTTGGCCAAGGAGCAGCAGTGAGGAGAGGCGCACACCATTTCCTGGGAAAACCTGTCGACATTCCACGACTCCTTCAGCGAGTTTCGGATGAGGACACCGAACCAAGCACGGCCAAGGGCGCGGACATTCTGGATTATCTTCGATGCGTAATGGAGACCAGTGAAAAAGCTGCGCTGAAAATATCCGACCTTCAAGGGCACACGTGTGAGCTTGTCGTAGCTGACGGAAAATTGATTCATGCCGTGTGCGGAGAAACAGAAGGAGAACAGGCACTCTGCCAGGCGTTGGGCTTCGAGGGAGGCACATTCGTGCATGTGCCGTGGAACGCGCCCGCGCGCGAGACCATCGACCAATTTACCGAAAGCTCGTTGCGCCGTATCAGCGCACGGAAAACCTTCTCCGGGGAGAAGTGAAAGAGTTTGATACGTCAGGAAATGAGGCACGCGTCCGAGCACTGAGCAAGAGACCACGAGGGTTTCCCTGCATGTGTGCGAGGAACTCTTGCGTGTGCGTGATGGGAACAAAAGGGTGAACGTGTCGTGACAGGGACGGTCCGTGAGATTAGCGGCAAAGAACTGGTAAGGGACATACGCGCGGGAATTGACGACTTTGGCCTCATGCGAAAATATGAACTCACCAAGCGGCAGCTCAAGGCCCTGCTTAAGCAACTGGCAGACGCCCGCGCGATCAGTGGTATTGAAAAGTTGACGTTAGATTTGAGCGTGAAAACCTTTACCACTGACATTCACGCGGGCCTTGACCGGCAGGACCTGGCAGAAAAATACGCGCTCACCGAAGAACAATTGCATGGGGTGTGTCACAAGTTAATGAGCATGGGTTTTCTGGATACCCTCGAACTGGAGGTCAGCCCCGGCTCAATGTCAATGACTGACGCTATTCCCGAAATGAGCGAGGCAGAAAGCGGCCTCCTGCCTGAAAGGCTGCCCGTGGAACCGGAACCGCGCGAAGCTCCGGCCATGGTCTTCTATTTTCCCAACGCGGTCCTGCCCGAATTGAGAAAAAACGCGCACGAGTTGAAGCGTCTCCTCGACCAAGGAATGGACCCGAATGCAAGGGATCGCCATCTCCGGCGGCCGGCCTTGATCTGGGCTGCCGGCTACGGTAACATCGATGCGGTTCAGGCGCTTGTGGAGAGAGGAGCTGACATCCATGCCACAGGCAAGGACGGTAAGACTGCACTGCACTTTGCCACATCCAAAAATCACGCGGAGGTGTGCGACGTGCTCCTGAGTCGAGGCGCCATTCGATGAAAGACAGGAACCAATGGGCACAAGCGTGACGTGCTGACAGGCCTTGATTGCCTTTTCTCGCGCTCCTCGACAGTTACTGGAGAGAAACATGACCCTCTATACGATACATCCATTGGCGGTGGGTTTTAACGAAACAGATCAAGGGATCATGACCTATTTGCACGCGTACGGGAAACGCATATTGCTTCCCATTTATGCGTTTGCCCTCAAAGGGGGAGATCGCAACATTCTGGTAGACACAGGGATCGAGGATTTTATGGCTCCTCCGGACCTGGAAGAACGCGCGGGCTTTCCCATTCTGTTGTTTGAAGATGCCTTGGCGACCATAGGTTGGAGCCCGGAAGACGTCGACATGGTGATCCATACCCATCTGCACAATGACCACTGCGAAAACGACTGTCTGTGTACCAACGCGGACGTGTACGTGCAAAAGGCCGAACTGGATTTCTTTCACAACCCGCACCCCATCGATCACCGCTATTATCCGGACGTGCTCGACGGCGTAAAGATCGTGACCGTGCAAGGAGACACCACCATCGCGGACGGGATAGAGGTGATGTTCACTCCGGGCCACACAGTCGGCGGCCAATCGGTGGTAGTGCACACGGCCAAAGGCAAGGCGATTATTACCGGTTTGTGCTGCAACGCGGAGAATTTTCCCAGTTCAGGGGGAATCATCCCGCCAGGGGTGCATCTGGACGTGATTCAGGCATACGAAAGCATGAAACGTATACGAGAAGCTGCGGACATTATTATTCCGCTCCACGATCTTGAGGTCGGCAAGAAAAAGACCATACCCGAGTAGCCCACGCATGATTCCTGCCCGGCAGATATTGCAGGGAAAAGCGGCCTGACAAAGGCGTGAGCGGCATGCCCTTTCAGAGAGCCACCACTGCCCGCGGTGCTACCGCATTTCCTTCGTCCAATCTCCTGCGCGCGCATCACCCGTGCAAGAAAACGCTTTTACAGATAGGGAAAAGAGTGCCTTTATGGATCACAATGATACGGACCGTCGGGCATTGGCAGTTCTGGCAGTGAGTCATATGTTCAATGATGTGAGTCAGGGAGCGATCCCGGCTTTGCTCCCGTTTCTGGTGGTTCAGCGCGGGCTTTCGTACGTGGCTGCGTCCGGAGTGGTCCTTGCCGCAACGGTCATTTCGTCGTTCATACAGCCTGCCCTGGGGTATTACTCGGACCGTCATCCGTTGCCGTGGTTGATGCCTTTAGGCGTTTTGACCGGCGGGTGCGGCATTGCGCTCACCGGAGTGGCCCCCAGTTATTGGCTCATTATCGCGAGCGTTCTCCTGAGCGGCATGGGGGTGGCAGCTTTTCACCCGGAGGGCTCCCGTTTTGCCAACTACGTGTCAGGTCAACGAGCGAGCGGCATGAGTTTCTTCACCGTAGGCGGGACTGTGGGGTTTGCCCTGGGACCTGTAATGCTCACGCCTCTGGTGCTCACGTTCGGACTGCCCGGCACACTGATGATGGTCCTGCCTGCGCTGGTGGTCGCCATTGCCTTGGTACTGGAGCTTCCCCGCCTCGTGGCGCTCCGGCCGCCTGTGGCACCCTCACACGAGAAACGCTTCGGAGAATAAACCAGAATGGAATGCCTTCGGGCGACTCACCGCGGTGATTGTCTTGCGCACTGCGGTGTATTTCGGGTTGATGGCTTTTGTTCCTCTGTACCTATGTCAAAGTACGCGCGGTATCCATTGCCGAGGCCAACACTGCCTTAACGATCATGCTTTTGTCCGGAGCAGCAGGATCGCTGATCGGCGGACACCTTGCGGATCGGATAGGACTCAAGAGAGTGCTTGTGGGCTCGCTGTGGGCAATCGCACCGCTCCTGATTGCGTTTATCTATGCGCCCGGCTTTCTCGGGCTCGCGTGCCTGGCGCTCGTGGGAATCACCACGATCGGCAGCTCGGCAGTCGTAGTGCTCATGGGGCAGGCATATCTGCGGATGCATCTCGGTGTTGCGTCCGGCATCACTCTCGGGCTGGCCATAGGCCTTGGAGGACTGGCTGTGCCGCTCTTCGGCGCAGTGGCCGATCATTGGGGCCTCACCGCGGTATTGTACAGCATGGTCGCTCTGCCTCTCGTCGCGCTAGTAATCGCGCAAAGCCTTCCGGCCGTGGGCGGAACGTGGGAGACTTCGTAACAGATCGAAGATCACGCGGGAAGGTTCAGGTTCGCGTCGACGAGGAAAGAGGTGATGCCGCTTCGCTTATGCATGTATGGCTCTTGGCGGAGGCTGAGGGCTGGGAATCTCGGTACGGACGACGCAGGGCCGTCTCATTCCTTATCTGGCGCGGCGAACGGTTATGGCAACTCCCATGACCTGGAGGGTCACCACGAATCATGAAAATGGCACCCTGTCCAGCGACCAGCGGGAGCTGGCAAGTGCTTGAAGTTCTTGGGGATGGTGGTTCGGGGGAAGGCCCTTCTTTCAAGAAGGGCCTTCCCCCGAAAATGCATTTTCATAGGAATCAGTATATAGCGAATGACATGAGGAAAAGGGGGGCCAGAGAGGCAGCCCTTTTGCACAATAAAAAGGTTGCCCCCCTGTAACGCTTGTTTCATGGATAGCGTCTCCCCGGCGGATGCAATGAGGCCTTATCGTTCGTCGATGACTCGTTTGGCTTTCCCGATGCTGCGTTCGATGGTGTCCTGCGGCAAGATGGTCACAGGCACGTGGATCCCGATTACCTGCTGAATGCGCGCAGATATGCCTTTGCGGAGTTCGTCGAGTTTTTCCGCTCCTGCCTGATACGCCGCGGGCTTGACTTCGGTTTCCACGGTGATGGCATCGATGTACCCTTTTTTCCTGAGACGAATTTGGTAAAGCGGCTCCACTTCGGGGAATTCCATGAGAACGGTTTCGATCTGTGACGGAAACACGTTCACGCCACTGATGATCATCATGTCGTCGGTTCTGCCAAGGATCTTATCCATAGTGACCAACGTACGCCCGCATGCGCATGTTTCTTTACGCAAGGTGCATATGTCGCGGGTTCGATAACGCATCATGGGCATGGCCCGGCGCTGCAGCGCAGTGAAAATGAGTTCGCCCTCTTCTCCGTAGGGGAGAGGCTCGAGGGTACCGGGATCGATGATCTCCGGAAGGACGTGATCCTCGTTCACATGGATGTTGTAGTGTTCGCATGTAAAGGAAACGCCGGGTCCCATGAGTTCGGTCAGGCCATAGTGCTCGTATGCGTGAATCTTGGCACGAGACTCGATGTCAGTTCGCATCTCGATGCTCCACGGCTCCGCGCCGAAATGGCCGGTTCTGAGTTTGGTCTTGCTCAGATCGACGCCCATCTTTTCCGCCCTTTCTATAATAGTCAGGCAGTACGACGGGGTGCAACACAGTGCTGTGGTGCCGAAATCCTCGATGAGCAGGATCTGTCTCTCGGTCATGCCTGCCCCTGAGGGCACTATCGCGCATCCCAGGCGCATCGCGCCCTGGAGAAAACCGAGGCCCCCGGTAAAAAGCCCCATGCCATAGGCATTTTGCAGCACGCTGTCCGGACGAACCGTTTGCGCCCACAAGCCGCGGGCCATACATTCGGTCCATTGATCGAGATCGGCAGCGGTATACGGTCCGGTGATGGGTTTGCCCGTGGTGCCCGAAGATGCGTGAATTCGCACCACGTCGGACATGGGGACCGCGCACAAGCCAAAGGGATAGTTATCCCTGAGGTCCGTTTTTACGGTGAAGGGGAACTTCGCGATGTCTTCGAGCTTCTGACAGTCCGATGGCTTGACTCCCTTTTCGTCGAAGTTTTTCTTGTACAATGGAATCTTGTCGTACACCCACTGCAACGTCTCTTTCAGTCTCTCCAACTGAAAGGCTCTCATGGCGCTCTCGTTCATGGTTTCGAACTTTTCGTCCCAGAACTTCTTTGACATGCGGTTCCTCCTCAGAGTCATCTTCTTTGGTTTTTGTTGACCTCGGACAGAACGGGAATGGCTCTATGACTCTTCAAATTAGGAAAATATCCCCTTCGTGTCAAGACAAAAACGTACAGCCTTAGTGGGAATACAGAGACGTTTTCGAGAGTTCTATTCTTCAGCCAGATGAAAGTCTTGATCGGCGGTGACCCCCCTCTCCCATAGGTCTTTCAGAGAGTAGCGTGCCCGGGGACACGTTTCTTGCATTTCCCGCAACGCAAGAACGCCCGGCCTTCGTTCAGATGGGCTTACCCCGACTCCCCCATGTTGCTCGTGCGACCGCGCAGGGTGAACCCCCGCGTTTTCCAAAAGCAAGACCCATTCCGTCAGAACTTCGCGCGACTGCAATAAGAGGCAGCAGCGAGGAGTGATGCCGATTCGCTTTCGGCCATACAACTTGGCGCAAGCAGCAGGCTGGGGACCCCTTTCGCTACGGACGACGCAAGGCCGTCTCATCACTTCGCTCAGGAGATCCCCAGCCCTCCGATCTTACGCGTTTGAACGTGAATCGGTATGAAACAGCGGACCAAAGGCCACATTGCTGCCACCCGAACGCCTTTTCAGCACCGGAAGTGTCCGGAAGGATCAAGGGACTCGGGGAAAAGGCTTCCCTTGCACGTTTTTTTTGCATACAAAGTTCGAAAAATCCTTCAGCGGCAAAGACGGAATCACCGCGGAGACGCTGAAGCAAAAACGCCTTGAAGTCAGGTGCAGGCCCTCGGGCCACTTGGGTGTTGAGCTCATACCAAGGGCCATGCCCCTGTGGGGCACAACGAAACATGAAAAAAGGATCTTACCGCCAAGCGATTCCTACGAAAATGCATTTTCGGGGGAAGGCCCTTCTTGAAAGAAGGGCCTTCCCCCGACCCCCATCCCCAAGAAACTTTAAGCACTTGCCAGCTCCCGCTGGTCGCTGGACAGGATGGCAGGTAAGTCCGTGCAGTTGAAAGATCGCCTGCTCAGGATCCCACATGCAAAGCCCACAAGGCAGAAAAGACTCACGAGGAGATTCACATGACCACTGACCAATGGGGCATTTCCCTTGAGCGCGCACACGAGCTCATGGAAGAATATTTGGAAACAGACAGTATGCGCAAACACTGTCTCGCTTCAGAAGTCATCATGCGGGCTCTTGCCCCGCGATTCGGCGAGGATCCCGATATGTGGGCCTTGGCAGGACTGCTCCACGACCTCGACTACCAAGAGACTCGTGAGACAATGTCCGAGCACGGGCTGGTGACCGAACGGATCTTACGAGAAAGCGGTGTGGACCCTGCAATTACTGAAGCCATCAAGTATCACAACGCGGGAAATCTCAGCCTTACGCGCAGTCAGCCGATTCATTTTGCGCTCACTGCCGCGGAAACGATTACCGGCCTGATCGTGGCCGCGGCTCTCATACATCCGGACAAGAAATTGGCCTCACTCCAACCTAAATCCATAAAAAAACGCATGAAAGCCAAGGAATTCGCCCGTTCGGTGAACCGAGACCACATTCGCTTATGCGAACAGATCGGAATTTCCTTGGATGATTTCATCGTGGTAAGCCTTGAGGCTATGAAGAGCATAAGCGACTCGCTCGGTCTCTAGTAGCCTGAGATAACAAGGCTTTCTTTGCAGCTTGGGGCGGGAGCCGTCAGAACCCACTCTTTGGTGCCGCAAGAGCGTATTGCGCTTTGCGGCAGGTTCGTCGTATAAGGATAGTATCACTCACAGGACGGCTCATCTTTTCACAAAAGCTGTTTTCGCTTACGCTGAAACCTGTCGCATTGTAGTCGCCATGACACAGGGAGAGAGCACACAGACCTGATAAAGATATTCGCATTGGGTATTTCCTGAAGAAACGTCGTCTTCGCACGAAAGGAGCAGTCCAATGAATCGAAGGTGTCTTACGGGCTTTATGGTGTGGTGTGCGCTTCTGATCGCGGCAGCGCAGAGCTGGGCAGTGGCTCCTGATGACGGCCGCAAAGCCTCGCTCGTCCGAGTGCGAGGGGCCAACGCAATGGCGAGAATGACCGACGCGTGGGCACAAGCCTTTTCCGCAGCGAATCCCGGTGAGACTGTCATCGTCGCGGGGGGGGGAACCGACGCGGGTTTTGACGCGCTCTTCGACAAAGCAGCAGACTTGGTCATGGCTTCCCGCAAGGTGCTCACCAAGGAGCTTCAGGCTGCAGCGCTCAGCGATTGCCGACTCGGGGAATCTCCGGTGTGTTTTGGTGCAGTGGCCGTGGTAACCCATCCGTCAAACCCAATCAAGGAGCTCACGCTCGAACAACTTGGCAACATACTCAAGGGAGAGACCACCAACTGGAAAGATGTCGGCGGGCCTGACGAACCCATCACCGTGTATATGGGACAGCCCATTGCAGGCACCGCGCAATTCCTTCGCGAGCGCGTCATGGCACACGAGTATTTCGGTTCTGACGTAAAGGTGCGGGACTATTATCACCACATCATCAAAGAACTGGCGAGAAAGAAACCTCCTGCACTGGCGTACACCCCTTTTCTGGATGCGGTCAACGCGGAAAAGACGCACATGGTAAAGATTCTCGGACTCAAGAAAGACCAGAATTCTCCCGCGATCTATCCTTCTGAGGCAACAATAAAGGACAAATCCTATCCTCTCATGTTGCCACTCTATTTCTATTGGAACGCAGGCACAGCCGGGCCTCTGGTCCGTAAGTTCGTAGAATTCTGCAAGAGCCGCTGTGCAGCTGGCAAATAGCGTCTCGACCCGTGCACGGCTCTCACTGAGGAATGCGTTTTGAGGGGGGGGGAGTTTCTCCAAAGAATTGTGGAAGCCTCGTTTTGCCCCTGAACGAGGATGGCGCCACGGGATTCACGTGTACGCACAAGCACCGATCATTTCCACACATGTCATACCCTTTCGCGTTTAAACGAGTAAAATCGTAGGGCTGGGGGTTTCATGGGGGGAGTGATTAGACGGCTCTGCATCGTCCGTAGCGGAGACGATCCACGACCTTCACCAAATTATATATGCAAAAACGAATCGGCCTAGTGGAGTGAAGACGAATTTTCTCCTGACGGGAAGTGACCACACCATGACTCCTCGGCAGCGAACTGCCGTCAGAACCCGTTCCTCAAGGAATCGGCGAGCACGCCCTTGTCCAGGAAGAGCATCCTGGTGGCGCGCTTTGCCGCGCGTGGGTCGTGGGTGACCATGATGATGGTCTTCTCAAAGGTGCGGTTCAGCTCGCCCAGCAGATTCAAGACATCGGTGGCGGATTTCTTGTCCAGATCGCCGGTAGGCTCGTCAGCCACGATGAATACGGGATCCGTTACCAGCGCCCTCGCGATGGCCACCCGCTGTTGCTGGCCCCCGGACAACTGGGATGGGCGGTGATCCATGCGGTCCGCAAGCCCCACCGCGGTCAAAGCAGCCTCAGCGTGCTCCTGCCTGCTTCGACGTGACAGGGACGTCAGCAGCAACGGAAGCTGGACATTCTCGATCGCGGTGAGCACGGGGATAAGATTGTAAAACTGGAAGATGAATCCCACATTGTTCGCACGCCACGCGCTCAGGTCCGATTCACTCAGTCGGGCAATGTCCACATCGCCAATGACGAGCGTTCCTTTGTCAGGCCGGTCGATCCCTGCAATCAAGTTGAGCAGAGTGGTCTTGCCCGAGCCGGACGGCCCCATCAGAGCAAGGAATTCGCCGAAAGCCACTTCCATGAAGATGTCTGTGAGCACCGGAATGATTTGATCCCCTCGGTGATAGGACTTGCTCAGATTGTCAATTTTCACCAGCGGGGGAGCTTCCGAAAGTTCGCCCATTATTCCAAAACCTTGACTCGGGTTCCGTTTTTGAAAGCATTGTTCACCGAGGCCACGATGATGTCGCCTTCTTTCAGCCCTGAGAGCACTTCCACAGTCTGGCCCCACTCGCGTCCGGTCTTGACCGCGGTGAGAATGGCCTTGTTGTCTCGGATGACGAACACGTGTGCGGGCTTTGACGATCTGCGGATCGCAGTGGCAGGGACACTCAGGAACGACGCCTGTTCGTCCTTTTTCAGAGGACGTGCAAGAAACGCGACCTTTGCACTCATCTCAGGAAGGACCCGCTTGTCAAGGTGGTCGAATGTCACCTTGGTAAGCACCGTCGCCTTTGAGCGGTCCGCGGTGGGGACGATCATATGAACCGTGCCGGGAAAACGCTCGCCAGGCAGCGCATCCAGGCGGATTTCCGCGGCTTCGCCGACCTTGACCTTTTCCAGACTCGATTCCGAGACATCCACTTCCACCATGAGCGAAGTCATGTCTGCCATGGTAGCGACCGCGGCTTTGGCATTCGTGGCCGCGCCAAAAGGTGCAACCACTTCGCCTTTGTCCGCGTTCTTGGTGAGGATCACCCCGTCAAACGGCGCGCGGATCAACGAGTATTCAAGATTGACTTCCGCAACCTTGACCGAAGCATTGGCCCGTTCCACTGCAAAGCGTGCAGAGGTGCGAGACGCCACGGCTTTCCTGTACCGCGCTTCCACGGTGTCAAAGGCCTGCTCTGAAACTGCCCCCGACTGCCGAAGCGGCTTGTTGCGGTTGTACTGGAGCTCCGCATCGTGAAATTCCGCCTCGGCATTTTCCAGAGACGCTTTTGCGACCTTCAGAGCTGCACGAGCCTCGTCCAGAGTTGCCTTGAGATCCTGATTCTCAAGCTGAGCCAGGACCTCGCCTTCTTTGACGAATTTGCCTTCTTCCACGTACAGGTGTTCAAGCCTCCCCGTAGCCTTGGACGAGACCGCAGCCTTGCGTTGCGCGACCACGTATCCGCTCGCGTTCAGGATCGTCAACGCACGGGAAGGAAACATCTGCGCAACTTTCACGGTCTTTACGGGAACCGGTGACGATAACATGCCGGACCACGCGAGCACTCCCAGTGCCGCGATTACCACAAAGGCCAGAGAGGCCAACCGAATCGTCCGCCGTCGCCGTACCTGCTGAGAAGAGGATTTTCGCTGGTCAGAATCGATCTTGAGTTTTGACAGGTCGCCTGATTGCGTAGTAACCATCATCACCTTGTCCTGCCGGCAGGTCCAGAAGCGCCAGCCACATGGGACACCACGTCCCTGCCTCGTTCGTGGCAACGCCTGAAGACTATAGCACGTTCAGGAGTTCGCGTCCGGCATTAGTTTTGCCGATAAGCAAGCAGTCGCGTGCTCTCACGCATAAGTCCCTGCCATGTCTTTGTGCCCGTAACCAAGGGCAGTCGGCTCGACGCTCACGAACACACAATCCCGGAGGGCGGCATACGTAGGGTGCTTTCCGATTTGTGGGCCCGAGATTCCCGTTTCTGTGATATACTCAAAGGATTGCGAATGACACTCATTCTCAAGAGCGGTTCAGTATCAACCGACTGAAAAGTTGCATCATCACCAGTCGTTGTCGGAAAGAAACGGCCATGGGCCGGCGCTTTGGTGCGGCCATTTTCCATGACCTTCGGCAGAAAAACAGTATGGCATACAGATTCTTCTCCTGTCAGGATACCGTTCAAGGAGTCTAAGGTGGTATCGACCCTCATCTCATACGCTCGACTGACTCTTACGTTAATAGTGGCTATATTGGTGACGATTATCCTCGCACCGCCATTGCTTTTGCTCAGCCTCTTTGATTCCGGACAATCGTCGTATTTTCTCACGCGATTGTGGGTCCTATTCGTGTCCGGATCGATGGGCTTGACCTTTTCCATTCAAGGCACGGAAAAGATCGTACCGGGCACTTCGTACATTGTGACGCCGAATCACCAGAGCAACGTGGACATTCTGGGGCTCCTGAAGATGCTCCCGTGTCGGTACCGCTGGGTGCTGAAGAAAGAACTGCTCAGGATACCGATGTTTGGGTGGGCGCTAGCTCGGACGGGCGCGATCTCTCTGGACCGGAGTAATCCCCGTCAGGCGGTGGAACGGCTTCGAGAGGGCACAGGCAAGTTAGCCAATGGTTGGAGCGTGCTCATTTATCCTGAAGGAACCAGAACCCTGGACGGGAAACTGAGATCTTTCAAGAAAGGCGCGTTCATGATGGCCATCCAGACAGGCATTCCCCTTCTTCCGGTCACGAGCAACGGCGCTTTCAAAATCATGCCCAAAACAAGCCTCCTATTCCGGCCAGGCCACGTCACCATACACGTCGGAGATCCGATCCCCACCGCAGGACTGACTGAAGAAGATGTGCCGGAACTCATAGAGAAGACCCGGGCTGCCATTGCCGCCAACTTGGACCTGGACTATGATCCGTTCGCGGGAAAGAATTCGCATTGACACGCGCGTCTCGTTTTGGAACGAGGCATGTGAAGCAAATGGTACGCGCATAAAGGTGGGAGGAGAGAATGGGCAGAAAGACAAGACACATCAGTGCGAGGAATCTTGTCAATGATATCCGACGCGGGTTAACCAGGCTTGAGTTGATGGACAAATATGAGTTGACCTCCCGGGGGCTGCACCGCGTGTTCGGGAAACTGGTTGACGCCGGCGCGGTGACAGTGGGCCAACTCCCGGAAAAGCTCGATTCTCAGGTACGCGACTCTGGCTCAGGACAATATTCGCGACCTGTTTCGCCATGACATTGATTTTGCATTGCCTGTGTACGAGGCAAGCCGGCCGGAGATTCTGGGGAAAATCAGGGACATCACCCGTGAAGGAGTGGGGTTGACCGGGGTAAAGGTCAGGGTAGGAGAAGTCAAGCGCTTCGTCACCCTCGGTGACGACTTCGGCACAGTGAGACCCTTCGAGTTCGAGGCAAAATGCCGATGGTTCAAGCGTGGAACTGCCGCGAGGGAGTATGTTTCAGGGCTCCAGATTACCCGTATCTCCGGGAATGATTTGCACGAACTCGAGGAATTGCTTCGCGTGATGAGCGTACAGGGCTGATCCCCAAAGACAGCGTGTCCTTCGGAACCGCGCGTCACCTCGTTTTCAAGGGGAACCACAGCCAGTCGTGCCACGTATTCGGGAAAGCATTGCGTTCCGCAACAGCCTGCTAGCGCCTGTTCAGGGCTTTTCTGCCTATGTCCGTCCTGTATTGCACCTTGTCCCAATGAATCTTTTTCACTGCCTGGTACGCTTTGTCTATGGCCGCGCCAATACCCATAGCCTTGGCGGTTACGCCAAGGACTCTGCCGCCAGTGGTGACCAATTGCCCGTTTGAGCGACCGGTGCCCGCGTGGAAGACCTTCACTCCTTCAAGAGCGTCAGCTTCTTCGATTCCGAAGATAGGCTTATTCTTTTCGTACGAGCCTGGGTATCCGCCGGAAGCCATGACCACACATACTGCCGATTCCGGGGACCACTGAATGGTCTGGCCGGCCAGCTTTCCCTCCAGCGCGGCCATGATGAGCGGTACCGCATCCGATTCCATACGAAAGAGAAGCGGCTGAGCCTCGGGATCACCCATGCGCGCGTTGAATTCCAGCACCCTTGGCTGCCCGTCCTTGATCATGAGTCCCGCGTACAAAAAGCCGAGATACGGCACGCCTTCAGCTTCCAGAGCCCTGATGACCGGCACCATCACTTCTTTCATGATGCGATCGTGGACCTCAGGCGTCACCACCGGGGCTGGCGAGTATGCGCCCATGCCTCCTGTGTTGGGGCCCTGGTCATCGTCGAATATGGCCTTGTGATCCTGCGAACTCGCGAGGGGAATGACCTCTTTGCCGTCTGTGAAAGCGATAAAGGAAGCTTCTTCCCCCTGCAAACATTCTTCGACGACCACTCGGTCACCGGCATCTCCAAAGGCTCTTTCCTGCATAATGGCTTCCAGGGCCTGAAGCGCCTCATCCCGTTCGCTGCACACGAACACCCCTTTGCCCGCGGCAAGACCGTCAGCCTTGACCACCACCGGTGCGGTCATGTGGGACACATAATGGCATGCTGCCGTAAAATCGTCGAATACCTCGAAATTCGCGGAAGGAATCCCGTAGTTTTGCATGAGTGTCTTGGTGAAGACCTTGCTTCCTTCCAGTCTGGCCGCACCCGCGGTGGGCCCGAAGACCTTGAGCCCCGATTTCTGGAATTCGTCCACCAGCCCGGCCACCAAAGGAGCTTCAGGCCCCACGACGGTAAGGTCTATTCGTTCGTCCAACGCCAACTTCTTGAGTCCGTTGATGTCCTCGGATGACACGGGGACGGCCTGACATTTCGGTTCCGCTGCAATACCCACGCTCCCGGGCGCGGCCAGTACCTTGGTCACCAAGTCCGAACCGGCAAACTTCCAGGCCAGCGTGTGCTCGCGGCCACCAGATCCCACAATGAGAATTTTCATGTCAATTTTCTCCCTGCCCCGGTTGACCCCACAAGCCCTTTCTCTGGCGTTTTGCTTCCTGTTCCAGTTCCATGTACAATCTCACGTCAAAACCCTGCTCGTTGCGATCGATCTTAGCCAACCCTTGCCGGATGAGGCTCGCGACGATGTCTTCCCGGGAGAGAAAAATGAAGCCTTCTTTTACCTTATTGGAGTCCTCGCGTACGGTTTGGATGCGTACCCACTGATTTTCGAGGGTCTTGGTGAGGAATTCCTGCGTGGCTTTTTCTTGAGACGGCGGAATGATCAGCCCAATCAACCTGAACTGGATGGTCTGTCCGGAACCTCTCAGGGTGAAAGTTTTGCTGTCTACCACTCTTTCTACGTTCCACAGGGGTTTGCCGTTCTCCGTAGGAGGACGGCTCGCGATATAAAGGTACGCGATCAAAGCCACGACAATTGCGGCTGTCGCGGCCCAAACTTTCCATTCGCCTTGCATGCGGACTTTAGCCATACCGGAATTTCCTCCAGGGTCAAGGCAGCGGTTCACGAGTAGTAGAAGTCAAAAATACCCTATCGAAACGGTTCGACCCTTGATCTGAGAAATCCTCCGTTGCGGTCGAAAGGTCAACGGCGAATTCTCGTTATACTGCCAGGCTGTGTTTTACAGCCTCTGTCCCACATCTTTTGAATCTCGATGATCCCCCGGGGTCGTCGGAAAGATCCCGTAACACACGAGACCCCTGCTCGCGTATCCACAGAAAATCCCGGGTACTGCAATATCCCATAACCGGGGGACTCAGATTCACGACACAAACCCCCGAGCGATAGCCCTCTTCATCAGTCTCAAACGATTCCACTCGCGTGGCTACAAAAGTGCTTCGTAAGATCGCGCGACAAGAACGGCCGCGGCCCTGACAGTGCAGAAGCCATTTTCACCGTGCGCGGTGCCTCGTGGAGAAAAGGGGTCTTGCCGAAAAAAGAGTCCGTCCTGCGGAGATTCTCAACGAGACTGCTCTCAGAGCAGCCACGGGGAACACACCTACCATGCTCGTCACGGTTGATCTGTCGCGTCAGCCAGTCTGACCATCTCGGTTTCGAACACCTCTTCGGCTTTCGACAGGTCAGGGCCGACATATCGGTGTTGGAGCCTGCCTTCCGAGGGAGGACGTACGATCACCGCATAATCTTCCGTATCAAGCTGAACCAGTTTTACGAAAGACCCTCGCTTACCTTGGGCCTGCTTGGTTATAGAGAACATGACAATCATATACCACAGGACAGGCGAAAAGTGAGCAAAAATACCGCGCGGGCAGTTCCCGACCAGTGGAGGTGAAATGTAGCCTTTCTGCGCTGCAAATGCTGCTCAACCGCAACACCCTTATTCAGAGACTTGACCGCGGGATTGTAATTTCCGCGAAACCGCGGCATGATCATGGCCACAAGCCTTGCGGCCTGGGGAAATCTGGGATTTCAGGCACAGACCCGCAAGCGCATGAGGGAATGACGTTTGCCCGGGTGTTCAAGCACCCCAGCGAAGATGTATCCGGATTACTTGATGATTTTTTCTTTGCAAAGACGTTTCATCGTTCTCTTGCTGGTTCCCGTGACCTTGATCCTGGTCGTGACGGGGATAGCAGGTTTCTTTTTTGCGCGGAAGTTTCTGTTGGAGCAGTGGTCAGATTCGGTCCGCTTGAGACTGGACAGGTCTGCGCACCAAATTAGCATGAAACTCAATGAAAAACTCCGCGTGATCGACTTAATTTCCAAAGCACAGGACATCCCAAGTCGTGCCGTCACCCAGGCCTTTCTTATCCAACAACTCATCGCGCAAGACGGGGTGCTGTTTGTGGACATCGAACCGGTAAAGTCCGATGCAAAGGGAAAATCCAAAGAAGCAATGTCTCCGGAAGCTATAGGCGCGAGCATGGGTGATGGCTTGTACACCATGGAGCTGTGCACTGATGTGGGGTTTTGTGCGCCCGCAATGGATCCGAATGCTCTGGACCGATCCCTGAGGATCGTCAAGATACTCCCCGGGGGGGATGGTTTCCCGCCTCGACGGCTGGTGGTGCGAATTCGCTTTAATTCGTTCATGGAAGCCATTCGGGCCATGGACATGGGAGAAGGCAGTTACGCGTGTCTGGTGACCAGCACCGGCCAATTTCTTGCCCACACTGACAAATCCATGACGGGCAGGAAGATGCTGGGCGATAACGGCGATCCGCTCGAAAAAAAGGTTCTCAAAGAGATCCGCAAAAAGGGGTACGGCACAGCCTTCGGAAAGGGCCATCCCCCGCGTTTGGTCGCAGGGTTTCACAAGATCTCGGCGATAAACTGGTACATTCTGCTCTTCTCCAAAGGCAGCGTGGTCATGCGGCCAATCGTGCAGTTTCGTTTCTACTACACGGTGGCCGGTATCATAGCCCTCCTCGTTATCGTACTTCTTATCCGCCTGACTACCCGTTCGGTGGGACGGTCTATCGCGGAAATTTCCGCGGCCGCTGCCCGTGTGCGCAACGGCGACTACAGTGTGAAGCTCTCGGAGGATAGATCGGACGAGATAGGAGAACTGAAATGGGGCTTTAACCAACTCGTGGAAGGCCTCCAGAAGCGGGATCTCATCGAACAAACCTTCGGCCGGTACGTGGACAAAAAAGTTGCCGAGGAACTTATGAGCAAGCCCGAGGCCCTCAGACTCGGCGGGGAAAAACGTACGGTCACCATCATGATGTCGGACTTGCGCAACTTCACCTCCGTGTCGGAGAAACTCCAACCGGAAGTAGTGATCAAGATGCTCAACCGTTATTTCGCGCGGATGATAGCGGTGATCGAGCTTCATCGTGGCATTATTGTCGATTTCTATGGAGATTCCATATTGGTCTTCTTTAACGGTTCAGATGAAGAAGTGCCTACACGGGCTCTGGACGCAGTCAAATGTGCACTGGAAATGCAGCGAGAGCACCACAATTTCGTGCGAGAAAACGAGGCAGAAGGTTTGCCTGTGGTCATGATGGGCATAGGCATCCACACCGGTGAAGTCATCGTGGGCAACATCGGCACGGAATCCCGTGCCAAGTACGGCATCGTCGGTTCTGACGTGAATATCACAGACCGTATACAAGCGACCGCATCGGCAGGAAAGGTGGTGATTTCCGAGAAGACATACGAGGCCATCGCCGATAAGACCACGGTTTCTTTTGGATTCAGGGTATGCCTCAAGGGCGTGGAAGATCAGAAAAAGCTCTATGAGGTGGAATCCGTAGAATCCTGATCCTGGACTCCGTGAAACGATGTGTGTGCCGGCATGCACGCGTGGATCTGCAACAAAGCTGCGTGGTCCTGACCGCTTGTCCGCAGGGTTTTCCCTGAAAAGGGTATTGTCCCATGCAATGCCACAGAAATCTCTTGTCTCTGAACCGTTTCCGGGGTATTGTGGTACCATGCTCAAGACGCGCAGGGAATCATCACGATTCTCAATTTCGCTTCAATCCTAAGCGGCCGCAAGGTTGGATCATGACAATAGAGGGTGCGGGAAGCGACGTTATGGGCCGTACAGGCGTCTCAAAGGATTCATAACCATGGTGCTTGAGAGGGGGGAGTCGCGGAGAAACCCGATTTCAATCCATAAACTGCCCATTTCGCAGGAAGTCAATTGAGCGGGCCGACGAAGTAGAGAGAACCTTATTTCTTTTTCATGATCCCGTCTCAAATAGACATGTCAACAGACTGGTGACGGGTGAAAGTCGACAGATGTGGCGGCAAGGCGACAAAGCAAGAAAAGTGAGTTCCTTTGCCGAGCACACAACCGAGGCGCCGTCACAAATCACACGGACCGCTTGATGTTGCGCTGAGTTTCAGGTGGGAGGGGATGCAATGGACGAGGGCGAAGCTCTACGGGATCTTGTGCTCCTGGATTTGATAGCAGTGGTTGCGGTAGTAGGGCTCTATCTGATTCAGGCTAAAATACGAAGCCTGTTCAGAGGGTTCAAGGGCCTTCAGACAGAATACTACGTACATTCCACTCTTGGTATGCCTCGGCTCGCGAAATACGTGAGCGGAAGATCCGGTCGTCCTTTGGGGTCGAGGACGTCAAGTCCTGCTCTCACATTCTGGTTGAAGTACGGGTCACGGAAAGGTTTCGCAAAAGCTCTCTACCGATTCACTCTCGAAAGACGTCTCAGTAAGGCGCTCAAGACCAAATCAAAAAGCGAACTGGATAACATAGCGTTGTCGCTTATGTTCTGGCGCAGGAAAGACTGCCCTCATGAAGCGCTGTACATAGCGAGACCGCCTCATCACATTACGTTGCGCGATGAGGAATTGGAGCCTGATGCACGTGCCGCGGACGAACGAAAACAACGCATTCTCGCAATGAAGTCCAAGTCCGACAAGCAAGTGATGACATGGATCCGAAACGACATACGCCAACGCAGTTCAAGCAGTCTCCAGTGGTTGTATGATTCCTTGGACAAGGGCTGGGTCGGAGAAATCGGCACCACAAAGTCCAAGGCGATCAGGTTAACAGAAGAAAACCAGGCGGGCAGCTCTGGACGACCGTCACATAGGTCTCACACCGAGTCCGGGGAACACCACTCAACAGAACGTGCATTTTGAGCCGGACATGATAAGATAGAGGCGATGTGTGAGCGGCCGGACCGGGTTTGCCGAATCGCAGGCCGGAGTCTCGCGAGTGAGTAAGCATTGCGTGCCAGCTGTACAAAGCGGCCACTCTGAATCCGGCGATGCGAGCAGAGGGAATTTTTTTCGACTTATCGCTGTTGCACCCTATGTGAAGGCCTTAGTTTGGAGGACCTCAGTCGCAGCCACAAAAATTGAGGAATTTGCCGAGCCTACCCCTGAGAATGAATCTTACCACCCGCATAGGTCGCACGGCGAGAAGCGCGATGAGTTTTGCCGCGCCTTTTCTCCGGTACCGTCTTCTGAGTAGGGTGACACCGGTTTTGGCAGGTTACAAGATCACCCACAAGTGTAACCTCACGTGTCGCCATTGTCCTTATTGGCGAAGAGATGGGGAGGAGCAAGGCTTTGTCGCGACACTGGCCACTCTGCAACGTCTGCGAAGCATGGGGATTCGGATACTGATCTTTGAGGGGGGCGAACCGCTCCTCTGGCGTGAAGGAGGCAAGACCTTCGACCACGTGGTCCATGCAGCCCGGAAACTCTTCCGGTCCGTATGCGTGACCACCAATGGCACACTCCCCTGGAAGCACCTTCCACTGGATAGGGTGTGGGTCAGTCTCGACGGGCCGCAGCAGGTCCACGACTCCATCAGGGGTGACGGTGTATTTGACAGGGTCTGGTCCAATCTTGTGAAGGAGGGAGGCGGTACCGCGTTTGTGAGCACTACTCTCAACACGATCAACCGCAATGCCATCCCGGAGTTGGTACGTATGCTGCGCGGAGTAGTTGCAGGGGTGACCATCCAATTTCATTATCCTTACGGGGGACTTCCCGATCCCCTTTTCATCTCGCCTGCAGATCGGGCACCTATCCTTGATGAACTGATACGATTGAAAGGGCTCGGATACCCGGTGGCCAATTCGTTCCAAAGCCTGCGGGAACTCCGGAAGGAACGATGGACATGCGAGGATCGCTTACTGGCGAATGCAGAACCTGACGGCACAGTCACCGAAGGATGTTATCTCAAGAATCGCGGCAAGGCCGATTGCTCCATGTGCGGCTTTACCGCGCATAACGAGATGTCGCTGGCATTTCAGGGATCTGTGCAGGCAATTTGCGCGGGAATGACGATCTTCTTCGGCAATACCACGGAAACGGCCCTTCCCTTGGAGTGGGAGAACGTGTACAATAAAAGGCATGTGGACATCCCGTGAATACGGTGCTCTACGGAGGTGGTAGAGTCCTGGTGGGCTCCGCGGTCTTCAAAACCGTAAGCAGGGCGCTAGTACCGTTCTGGGTGGGTTCGATTCCCATGCACCTCCGCCACACGAATAAGACGTACGCGGTGCGAGAGAGTTTTCTATGAAAAATGCGCTTGCAGGAGGACAATGAACCAAGCGATTTTCCCCCTGTGCTCCCATGTGGTTCACGCCAACAATTTACCCCTGCTGAGGCCCCCTGGCTTTGCCGGGGCACTCACTGGGCCTTGCCCGCGAAAGCGTGAACCTGGACTGAACCACACCTCCCTATCTCCGGGGCGTGCTTTGGACCCCCACCCGGGGCTCGCGGGGGGCAGTACGCGGGGAGGGACGAGTCTCCGCGAGTCAGCCGCACTCCTTGTGCACGAGGTGTGGCAGCATTCAGAGGGAATTACGGCAAATTGTGAAAGGGCTTTTTGCGAGAGCATAGGTCGACAGTCACCCTCATGATAGGTATTGAGAGTGAACACCACGATTTATTGGTCTTTACGCATGTCATTGAGCCCGGATTCTCGTGCAGGAGCACGATTGATTGTATGCCATACGGTGAAAGCACTTCAAGATCACCTCTTTCTTTGACACAGACTCACAGGAGTGATACGAGTCGTTCACGCCGAGTGCGCGGTTTTAACCCATGAAAATACGGAGCGCTACCTTCCTCACCGCTGCGCAGGAAAAAACACACTACCCCGGAGGGGGCTTTCCGGAAGTGGCTTTTGCCGGTCGCTCCAATGTGGGAAAATCATCGCTCGTCAACACCTTGCTGGGGAGACGCAGCCTGGTTAAAACCTCCCGTACGCCGGGCCATACGCGAAAACTGAACTTTTTTCTCATAAACGAGACACTCATTTTCGTGGACTGCCCAGGTTATGGGTATGCTGCCGTCCCACTGGAAATCAAGAAACAGTGGGGCCCTATGATGGAAACCTATTTTCAAGAGAGGGAAGAACTAGCGGGAGTGGTGGTGGTCGTGGACGCGCGACTTCCCCTTACCGAGGCCGATGCACGCATGATGCGTCTGGTCCAATCCTATTCTCTCCCTCTTATTGTTGCTGCAACGAAAGCCGACAAACTGCCTCACGGAAAACGAGCCCAACACGTACGGGACCTCCGGATCCAACTCGAAGACAACGTGCCGGTTATTATTTTTTCGTCTCACGACGGACTGGGCAAAAATGAATTGTGGAAAGCGATCAAAATCCTTATACAGTGATGGCGTTGTTTCCGCAGAGTGCAGGATTGCTCGATGCCCGCGACGGTGGGAAACGCAGGAAGGAAAAGAAGATCCTAATGGTCAAGAAAATGCTCATTAACGCCTGTCACTCAGAGGAGTGCCGGGTAGCGGTGGTCGCAGACGGACTACTGGAAGAATTGGACGTCGAGGTCAATACAAGGGAAGCGACCCTGGGAAACATTTACAAGGGACTGATTACCCGGGTGGAGCCCTCGCTGCAGGCGGTATTTGTCGACTACGGGGCCGCGCGGAACGGCTTTCTGTCGATAAACGATGTGCACCCGTCGTATTTTCCCGAGTCCTTTGAGGCCGCTCGAAGGCGACCACGCGTGCAGGATGTGTTCAAAAAGGATGATCACGTGATCGTCCAGGTGAACAAGGAAGAACGCTCGAACAAAGGAGCCAGCCTTACGACGAACATTTCCCTGGCCGGCAGATATCTGGTGCTGATGCCGGGGACCGATCTGTTCGGAGTCTCGCGAAAGATCGAGGATGAAAAGGAGCGAAAGAAGCTCAAAGAAATTCTGAAGCAGCTCAAGCTCCCGGAGAACGTCGGTTTTATCATCCGCACTGCCGGTATGGGCCGCACCAAAACCGAATTGGCTCGCGATCTGGACTATCTCCTCAAGCTGTGGCAATCCATCGAAAAGAACGTCGCGGATCAACCGGCTCCCGCTCTGCTCCATCGAGAGCAGGACATTGTGATTCGCACGATCCGGGAGCACTTCTCCACAGATATCTGCGAAATCCTGGTGGACGATAAGGACGTGTATCGCAAGGTCCGAGATTTTTTCCACGAGGTGATGCCGAAATACGAACCTCAGGTAAAGCAGTACCTGGAGAAGCGACCGCTGTTCAACAAGTACCAGCTCGAAGAGCAGATAGAACAGGTTTACAGCAAGAGGATCAAGCTCAGGTCCGGTGGCCACATTGTGATCGAGCAAACAGAAGCCATGGTCACGATTGATGTGAACTCGGGCAGTGCCACGAAGGAAAAAGGAATCGAAGACACCGCATTCAGGGTCAACATGGAGGCTGCGCCTGAAGTGGCCCGGCAACTAAGGCTCAGAGACCTTGGCGGGATTATCGTGGTCGACTTCATCGACATGACCCAAAAGTATCACAAACAGGACGTGGAAAAAGCGCTCAAAGCCGAGCTGAAACTCGATCGGGCCAAGACCAAGGTCCTGCGCATTTCGGCACTAGGCTTGCTGGAACTCTCACGACAGCGGCTCAAATCCTCTCTCGGCACCGGTGAATACCACGATTGTCCCATGTGCGAAGGCGCAGGCATCATCCGCTCTGCGGAGACTGCCGCACTCTCAGTGTTCCGGAGAATAAAGTCTTTGCTGATCAGGAGCGACGTTGCGGAAGTCCGGGCAGTATTGCCGCCGAAAGTTGCGGAATACTTGCTGAATAACATGCGGGGCCAGCTGGTGGAAATGGAGACGAACTACCGTTCGCGGGTCGTGGTTCAGGTGAGTCAAGCCATCTCCGACAAAGATATTAGCGTGGAAACCGTAAAGGAAGAGCTGGTCGAAGCGCCGGCCGAGATGATTGCGCCTCAGATTCACGGGATCACCCCAGAAGCCCCAACAATGACCGAAGTAGGGCCCGAGGTAGAGCTGGAGGCTGAGCCGCCGGCCGAGTCAGAGGCTGAAATAAAGAAAGCGAAGAAACCGAGCCGTCGTCGTCGTCGAAGCAGGAAGAAACCCGCTGGGAGTGCCGAAGAGGAAATGTTGAAGACTGAAGCGGCACCGGACGCGGTGAGCAAAGAGCTGCCACACCAAGAGGACGAGGTGTCCAAACAGCCTGCCGCACAAGACCACGCGATGTCGGTCGCTCTCACGGAAACCGACTCGATGCCTTGGATCCCTTCGGACGTGGACGCAACCGCCGCTGCCAGTGAAAGCGAATCCATCGCGGCTCGCGAACTTCCTTCGGAAGAGAGTGAAATACCTGCGGCCGCCGAAGAACACGGCTCCGTCGAGCCCCATCAGGAAGCGCGGGAAAAGGGTTCCGAGGAATCCCAAGCGGTTGCTGAGGCAGGCACCGGAGCAGAGCAGTCACCGGAGCCCTCCGCGTCGGAGGAATCGGCAGGAGCAGCGGCGAATAACGGCAAGCCGGCTCCGCGCAAGACTTCGCTCCAGTCGTACCTGCCGTTTTCCTAGAAAACGGCACCAGTCTCCTGCAGGGCAACCGTGGGTGAAGAACCTTCCAAGGCAATTCCAGTGCCCCCCCGGTTGCACTGCTCAGGGGAACCTGTGAGGGTGAAAGTATCACGTTCCCTCGATTCAATACCGGAAAAGGAGGAGGAAGGATGGTCGCGAAGAAGGGTGCGGTCCACGTAGTGGGCACCGGAACCATCGGCGAACCTCTGATCGGGTTGCTGTGCTCTTTTAAAGAACAAGCCGGATTTACTGAGGTTACATTTCACAAACGTTCACCACTTCCGAGGGATTTGCCCAAACTCAAGGCGTTGATTTCGCGAGGCGCTCTGCTGACCGTAGACGAACACCGAATCAGTGACTTTGAGGCCCTTGGCCTGAAACCTGCGATGACCCACGAAGAAGCCCTTGCCAAGGCGGATGTGGTCGTAGACTGCACTCCTTCAGGCGTGGGCATCTCGAACAAGAATGAGTTTTATGAGAAGTATCTGGGCAATACCAAAGGATTCATTGCTCAAGGGAGCGAATTCGGGTTCGGAAAAATGTACGCTCGGGGCATCAATGACCAAGCTCTCGAGCCGGGCAAGGACCGTTTTATCCAGGTAGTGAGCTGCAACACGCACAATCTCTGTGCGCTCATTAATTCCGTGGCCCTGGTGGACGGTGACGACAATCTCGAAGAAGCCCGATTTCTCTGTATTCGCCGCGCCAACGACATAAGCCAAACGTCTGGATTTGTCCCGGCTCCCGAGATAGGGAAGCACAAAGACCCGGTCTTCGGGACGCACCACGCGCGGGACGCATACCACGTGTTCCGGACCAGAGGACTGGAGTTGACTGTCTGGTCGTCAGCTATTAAGGTCAATACGCAGTACATGCACTGCATATACTTCACGCTCAAGCTCAAGAGAGCTGCGACCAGGGATGAAATCGTGGAGAGGCTGCGTGCGGACGACCGCATCAGTCTTACCAAGAAGCAGGCAGCGGGAGAGGTGTTTTCCTTCGGCCGTGACCATGGGTACTTCGGCAGGATCCTCAACCAGACGGTGATCGTGGAGCCCGCGTTGGAAGTGCGTAAAGGACACGAAGTGATCGGTTTCTGCTTCACTCCTCAGGACGGAAATTCGCTGCTCAGTTCGTTCAGCGCGGTACTGTGGTTCCTGGATCCGGAACATTACGTTGAGCGCACGCAATGTTTGAAACCCTACTTCTTCTCGGAAGTGTAGCGTTTCCGCCTGGCCCCGAGCTTCGGGGATTGGCGTGCCTGAACGAAGAAAGCTGCTCTCGCCGAACAGGGGTGTACGACAAACCCGCAGACCGCAAGAGGCAGTCTTGACTTCTTGAGTGAGGCGGAACAGCTTATTCAGTAGGCTCGAAATGAGGTTGGTCCGCACACAAGAATAGTTCGTTTTACCCTGTCTTTCTGGAGCGCGAGGACCCCGTTGTCGGGTCAGCGCTCCTTTTCATTTGGGGAAGCCAAGATGCAGTCCAGGGACTGTGTGATGTCGAGAGAATATCCGTCCACTCCTCTGGTGGGAGTTGGTGCGGTGATTACTGCCGGGAGCAGGGTTGTACTGATCAGGCGGGGCAAAGAACCTTCGCGGGGCGAGTGGAGCATCCCCGGAGGGCTCGTGCGAGTCGGAGAGACCCTCACGCAGGCAGTGGCTCGAGAAGCGGCCGAAGAGACCGGCTTGACAGTCCGGCCCGAAGAACTGATAGAGCTGCTCGAGCGCATATTCCATGATGACCGGGGGCGTGTGCAGTATCACTACGTGCTGGCCGACTATCGGTGTCACGTCACAGGTGGTCAACTGGCCGCCGGCTCAGACGCGCTGGACGCTCAATGGGTTGAGCGAGATGACTTGGGACCACTGGGACTCGCTCCTGTCACCCTGAACGTCATACTCAAGGCCTTGGATACAGGGCAGCCCGGCAAGGTCGGAAACAGGGAGTGAGGTACCCATGCTCGATGAAGCACTCGCATTAGATGCCTTGTCCGAGATGGTCACGCTGTCCAGCTACGGGAACACCAAGAATCTTCTCGTCACGGCCATCGAGACTCGAGGCCATCTTGACGAAGAGGCCTTGAAGCTGGCTGTTCAGCAGGCGGCGGAGAAATTTCCCCAAATCCGGAGCTGTATCCGAGAGGCTCGGGAAAAGAGGATGTTTCGCCTGATGCGGCAATTCCGACCGGATCTGCCGTTGCAAGTGATCGTTTCAGATTTGCAGGCTGACGGTTCTTCGGTTCCGGTTCTGGACCGGTACCTGGAACATGCAGCCCCGCGGCTGGACAGGAATTGGAATCTGTTTGAAGAGCTCCCTGCCGAGCTTCACGTGGCCAAGATCGCCAAGGATCACCACGTGATTGCACCGGTGATCCATCATGTGGCTGCTGACGCGGGCGTGGCCTCAGAATTTGGCAGGGAATTCCTTGCGAATTATCACCGGATCGTTACCGGCCAGGAACCCGAGTGGGCCGAGAGCACTCCCGCAGTCTCGACTTCCAAAAAGAGGCCGGTCAAGAAGATTCAAGTTCCTTGGACAAAGTTCTTCGCGGATGGGAAGAAGGCCATCGCGAAGCTTCTCGAAAAGCCTACGCTCCCTCAAGGCACCGGGAGGCGAGACGATCTCAGGGAATTCCACGTCAAGCGGGTACTCTCTGTGGAAGACTCTGCGAGGCTCAGTCAGGCTGCTTCCTTGTTTCGCGCGTCCCCTGTGGACCTGCTGTCCGCGGCTGCCAACCTTGCGGTGGATCGGTGGAATCAAGCCCGCAACCTGCCTGCCGGCATGTTGACCACCGCAATCTCCGTCAACATGAAGGGGCGGTTTCAAGGGATGGACAGGCCCAATAACAGCGCCCAATTGTTTTTGAAATCGCTGCCGGAAGATCGTGAGGACGAGTCGGCATTCGTGAGGTCCATCAGCCTTCACCGCATCAGACAGCTTCGTAAGCAGCTCGATTACACGTTTTTCTCGGACGTTTCTCGGATGAATGCGTCGGTGCGGCTCCTCCCCTTTCCGGCACGGCGCAGAGTGGTGGACTTCTTGACCAAGCAGCATCAATATTCTGTGGGTATCACGCTTTTGGGAATAATTTGGCCGGAATTCAAGAACGGGAGGCCCACCGGAGGAACACGATTTTTCCGCACAGGGGACCTGGAGATAACCGACGTGCATGGAGTTGGATACAAGCTGCTTTCCAGCACGCGGCTCCTCTTTATTGCGTACGGGTTTAGAAACCGGTTCAATATAGTCCTGGGAGCTTCCGCGTGTCTGTTCACCAGAGCTGAAGCAGAGGCCTTCATGGATGTTGTAGTTGACGGTCTCCTGACGTACACGAAAAAAATCCAAGACAAGTAGTCGTCCCGGACCACTCCATCACCGCAGGGGCTCACGGAAATCCTTATTCCTTTGTCACGAGTCCTCCCGGTGATCAACAGGTGACCGCATACATTACCCCCGGTTACTGTTGCAGTTTTGATACGACAATCCCGCAGATGGGACATTCATCATACTGTCGATCCCAAGGCCGACCGCACGAGGGGCATTTCCAGCGTGCTGAGGCGGATTTCTTTTCTCTCTCCTGCTGTTTGAGAAAGTCCTCAATGTTGACTCCGCAGAAGGGACACTCGTCAAACTGTATAGTCTGGGGGGTTCCGCAGGCCGGACACCTGCTCGGAATCTTCAGGCGCTTCTCTGGTACAGGCAACCGCTGATCCATGCCAAATTGTTTCATGACCTCCAACAAATCAACCGTGGCATCGAATGAGGTCATACGCTGATCCAGCTCCGACTGCCGCATCACTCCTGCTTTGACCAACTGATCGAATACGCTCTGGAGCCCTCTCGAAGAAACACGGTATTTCTCCATAAGTTCCGCGTCAGGCATGCCGGACCTGATGTCTCCCACGAATTCCCGTGCATCAAGGGGTGGCCGGGAGGGGCGCTTCGAGGGCCGTTCCGGACGTGGCTCTCCTTTGACAAACGGAGGATCTCCCTCCAGGATGAATGCCGCGCCGGTGAGGCTCGGATTGCGCTGATCCAGTTCCTCCTTGGTAAGCGCGCCGTTCTCCAACAGCTTCTTGAACAAACTTTGCAGACCCTTTGCAGAGAGATTGAATCTCTCCATAAGGGCATAATCGTCAAGTCCGGAACGGATAGAATCCAGGGCGTCCTTTGCGTCGATCTTCCGTTTTGCGGAAACATTTCGTGCCATAGAAAGATGCTCCTACTTGGTGTGCCACAGCATTTCTTTCTTACTCTTTGCCACGCGTAGGGCACAAGGCCTTTTTTTGGCAAGAGGGAGTCGGCCTGTTGCGAGGCAGCGGCCTTACGAAGTAAGCCATATGCTGCAGAGAGTAAGCGCCATACCTTCAGATGCTACTTGACATTATCAGCACAGCCATGCTATTTTTCTCATGTATTTACGATCGCGGGTTTTCGAGTTCCTCGGTGGCCCGTGAGCGTGTGCACCCCCCCGGCGGAACACGTGTGGATTGTCGCAAGACCTAATTCATGGCCTTTACGCGGCACTTCGCGTTGGTTCGCACATTCTGCCGAGTGTTGGCGGTTGGCACAAAGATATCCCGGGATCTCGTGAAACATAACACCGGTTTTCTATGCTCACCGGTTCGGAAAAGAAACAGGATCACCGTATCTGCGGACTCACGCTTCTTGAGGGCCTGAGGCCGAATCCTTTCACGTCGGCCCAACCATGAGAAGATGGCAAGCGGCTCAATGGCCGACACTTTTTTTGGTCAGCAATGAATTATGATGCATCTTTGTAAGAAAATCGGCAAGACATTGGCGCTGTTCATTTTGTTTCCCGCGATCGCATGCCTCTGTTCTTGCCGTTCCGCGTTTCTGACTCCTTTCACGATCTGCAACCCCTTTGCATCGGTCGATCACGTCCAATTGACCCATTTCAAGGCTGCCAGCAGCGTGATCAACACCCGGGTGAAACCGGCGACCGCAGTAACAGGCAAGCAACAACTCACCCTAAACGACTGCAAAGCTTTGGCAATCTCGAACTGTCCTGACCTGAAGGTAACGTGTCTGGAAGAACTTTCCAAGGGGTATGCTGCGAAAAGTTTTGCAAAGAGAATGTTCCCTCACCTGGTCCTGGTTTCTGAACTAGGGGAGACCGAGGCCCCGCGCTGGTACGTACGGGGAGCCTCATCTGTTTGGCACACCATCCACAGTGGCTTCGGGCGCGTACGATTTGCTGCGCGGGAGAGATTTGAGGCGGTACTCCGCTGAAGTGAGTTGGAGCCCGAATGATGCCGCGCAAGCGTACTTTCTTTACGACAACTCTCGCAAAGACGAGCTGGTGCTCCATTATGACAAGGTGAGAAAGGCTCAAGAACTCCTCGGCCTGGTATCGGCCACCTACTTTCGCCTCCTTAGTCTTCAGGAAGCGCTACCCAACGCGGCCAAAGTGGCTTCCATGCGGTCGAGCACTCTTGACAAGATGAAAGACTTGTATGGCAAGCACCTCATTGGCCTGGAGCAGTTGAACGACGCGCAACAACGGCTCACTCGAGCGCGACTGACCCTGACTCATATGCAAGGCGAAGCGGAGCGCCAGAGAAACCTGCTGGCTTCCAAGATGGGCGTATCGCCCAATTATACGGTGGACGGCGGATTCCGCCTGGTTGGGGTCTTGACGCGACCTACGCTGCCTCCGGAGATGACCCACCTTGCGGTATGGGACATGGAACGCACCGGGCTCAACAACAGGCCCGAAACGTATAAGTCCGTACTGACGTATCTGAAGTCCGTGAATGACGTGAAAAGGACCGTGCTCAAATATTTGCCTCACGTCACGGGTTTTTGCCGATACACGCGCATCGAGGACAAGAGCAGGTACGACAAAGACTGGAAAGAGGTGGGGTTCAACGTGAGGGCCGATCTTCTCGATCTTTGGGCAAACATGGACGAAACCTATGCAGCGAGACTCAAGAGCGACGGCACTGACAAGACGTTTGACTCAGTGGCCTCACGCGTGATCTCCGAGGTCAGGTTCTCCGCGTTGAGGTATTTCGATGCCCAGGCCATGGTCGCCAGTGCCACGGATTCTCTGAAAGGTGCACGCGAACTTCTGCAGATGGCCATCAGTAAGGAAGGCGCGGGCGATTTGAACCAGTTGGCAGTAGACGAGGCAAAGGCAAGCGTGCTCGAGAGAACCATCGAAATGAGCCGTTCGTTGGGGGAAGCCAACGCAACCCTGGTGGAACTGCAGTCGAACATGGCGACCAATTACAACGAGCCGCTGCCTTGCAGATAAATCGAACGAGATCGCACACGCGTACGACTGCGCACCGACCACGCCCTGCTTGTCCCACTCCCCTACGATGATGCGCTCAAGTTTTGTGGATTGATTCCGCATCGAGCCCCTCAAGGCTTTAGTGGCTTCTTCCTGGCACTTCCCGGTGACCACGCGTACCGATTCACGTTCACACGCGTAAGATCGTAGTGCGGAGGATCTTCTGAGCGAAGTGATGAGACGACCTTGCCTCGTCCGTACCGAAGAGGGCCCCCAGCCTGCTGCGTGCGCCAAGTTGTACAGTCGAAAGCGAATCGGCATCAGGTGTCTCGGCTCAGCGCGACACGTTCCTTTTTCTCGAGCTCTGAGCGACCTGCAATGATTCTTGACCGGATCTGTGGTTTTTCGTATCGTAGGGGGAGGCAGGCAGCTCAAAGGCATACTTTCAGAGGTACCACGACGTGGGCACTCCCTGAGAAAGCCTTTGACAAGGACTCGGGTCCGAAGCCGTTGTCACCGAATCTACGCGTACACTGGGAAACATTGATGGTCTCTGGTCTTTCTGATGATTCAAGCCGTTCACGACCCGCGAGGGTGTTCGGCATACGCCTGCGAATGCTGATCAGCTTTGGTTTACTCCTGAGCGTTTCGGTCGGACTGGTCATCTACGTCATGGTATTCGGCATCCCGTTCACGAAGTTTTCAGGATCGTACGGCCAGGAACGATCTGACGTCTTCAGAAACCTTTCTCTCGTGGCAGATCTTAAGGAAGAGCGGCTCGAACTCTGGATGAGAGAGCGCAGGGGTGATGCAGAAATTCTCACCGACCACGGTCTCATGGAAGCTTCTGTGCAACACGTACGCCAATTGGCGCTGCGGAATCTCGCTGCCGGAAAGAGCCCTGACGAGCTGAGAACCATTCTCCTGCACGATGAGAAGGTGGCGCAGATCACCCAGGTGCTTAAGCTGTTTCAAGGAGCGTACCACGCGTACGACGTGATTCAGCTCGCGGAGGCCGGAACAGGCGTGATCCTGGCTTCCAGCGATGAAAAGCAAGTGGGTACCAGGATTGACCGGGCACTACTCCCCTCGAAAAAACCGGCAACTCCTGACCGTGTCTCCATGAAAGTCAGTGATGATGCGCAGACCGGCAAGACCCAACTTATCATTGCCAAATCGATTTTCGACCAAACACTTGCAGGTGACGCGGAGACCAAACCCATCGCGGTGGGCATCCTCCGCATCCAGACGGATGGGTTCATCAAACCCATGCTCTATACCGGTGAGGGTTTGGGCAAGAGTGGTGAGATCGTTTCTGGTGGATCAAGAAGGCCGCTCGCTGATCTCCCTCAAGTTTCCGTTGCCAGACGGAAAGAAGCCCGGACCGCTTGAATATCGGATCACGGCAACACCCGCGAGACTGGCGATTCAGAAGCAAAAAGGGATTGTCACTGCAAAGGACTACCGTGGCGTCCCTGTCCTGGCCGCGTATCGCCACATCAAGGTGGCGCCTGGGACCTACTGGGGCATGGTAGTGAAGATGGATGAGTCAGAGGTCTTGGGGCCTCTTTGGAGCCACGCCTTCTTTTCGTTACTTACGGGTCTGATAGGTCTTGCGGCCATCGTGGGGCTTGCAGCCTTTAGCGCTCACCGAATCCTCAGACCGGTCCGACTCCTGAGCCAAACCGCACGGGAAGTGGAACGGGGCAATTTCCAGGTTCGTGCTCCGGTGGAGCGGTCCGATGAAATGGGTGCCTTGGCCACCACGTTCAACTCAATGGTCGATCGTATCCAGAACTGGCACACGGAACTGGAAGCACAAGTAAAGGACCGCACTGCCCGTCTGAACCAACTCAACGAGGAGCTGGTCGCGGAAATAGGTGAACGCAGACGTGCACAAAGGGCCCTTGCCGAGGAAAGGCAGCGTCTGGAAGTAACGTTACGGTCCATCGGCGACGGAGTAATTACCACCGACACTAGCGGACTGGTAGTATCGCTGAATGCCGTGGGAGAAATCCTCACCGGCTGGAAAGAAACGGAAGCAGTAAATAGGCCTATTCGCGAGGTCTTTCACATCGTGAACGAGAGTTCCCGCGCACGATGCGAGGATCCCGTGCAGAAGGCCCTCTCCACAGGCCAAATAGTCGATCTTGCCAACAATACCGTCCTCATCGCCAGGGATCGAACGGAGCGCATTTTGGCCGATACCTGTGCGCCTGTGCGCGATGAGGAAGGCACAGTGTACGGAACGGTTTTGGTTTTCCGTGACGTCACCTTGGCCAAGACGGCTGAAAAAGCGCTCATCGAGAGCGAGGAGCGCTTCCGACAATTGGCGGACAACGTCCAGGACGTGTTCTGGCTCACCGAGGCAGGGGACCCTCACCGGATCGCTTACCTCAATCCCGCGCATGAAAAGCTCTGGGGTTTTCCGAGAGAGGATGCGTACAAAGATCCCGGAACCCGGTTGACATGGATACACGAAGAAGATCAAGAGAGAGTTGCCAGCGCCTTTGACTTGTTCCTCGAGAGCCGAGGAGATTACGATGTGGAATATCGCGTGAAAAGACCTGACGGAACCACGCGCTGGATCTGGGATCGCGCGTTCGTTGTCAAAGACGAGAAAGGAACGATCTTTCGCGTTGCCGGTTTGGCGCAGGATATTACCCGGCGCAAGCTCGACGAGCAAAAGCAAGAGCAGCTCCTCGGAGAAATCAAACAGTTTGCATATATCGTGTCTCACGACCTTCGTGCTCCGTTGAGCAACCTCAAAGGATTTAACTCCGAACTGCGCCATTCGATGGACGAGATGAAGCCGCTCGCTCAAAAGGCGATGGTCTCGCTCAATGAACAGGAAAGACAGGCATTTGCTATTGTGCTGGAAAGCGACATCCCGGAAGCCCTGGCTTTCATGGATGCCTCTGCCTCCCGTATGGGTCACCTCATCAGCGCGATTCTCAATCTGTCTCGTCTTGGCCATCGTGAGTTGGAACTCGCGCGTGTGAACATGGATGAGCTTGTGGCAGAAACGCTTCGGACCGTGGCCCATCAAATAAGTCAGCAGGGGGTGACACTTAAGGTACATTCCCTTCCTGAAGTCGTCGCGGATCTGTACGTCCGTGGAGCAAATCATGTCAAACCTGCTCACCAACGCACTGAACTACCTCGATCCGTGTCGACCGGGGGTACTGGAAATTTGGGGCGGCAGATTGGGAACGGACACGGCTTTTCACGTGCGCGACAATGGAGTGGGCATTGAACCGGAGCATAGCGAAAAAGTGTTCGAGATTTTCCAACGCCTCGGAAAACTCGACGTCCCGGGAGAAGGTATGGGACTCGCGTCCGTGAGGACACTGGTTCGTCGACACGGAGGCCGTATCTGGTGCGATTCCGAACCTGGCGTGGGATCCACGTTTACGTTCACCATAGCCAATCACCTGACCGGGGAATAGCCAACGCGCAGGAGAGAGACTGACTCTTGCCCCAGAGTATTCCCCTGGCAGCCGTCTTTCAGGAAAGGTACGCGGATTGTCAATGATCAATCTGGATGTGGTCACCACGGTCCCCAAAATGTTTTTGGAACGCGTTTCTTGCGAACCGGACAAGGTTGCCCTTCGGTACAAATACCTGGGTGTCTGGCGTGACATTACCTGGGCAGACTACCTGCGCAACGTGCGCGACGTGGCCCTGGGGCTGGCTTCTCTGGGCGTAAAGCCGGGCGACAGAATCGCGGTGATCGGCGAGAATCGACCTGAGTGGCTCTATGCCGATTTGGGCGCAACCTGCATTGGTGCGGTGACTGTGGGGATCTACACCACCAGCGCGCCGAATCAATGCGAGTACGTGGTAGGCCATTCCGAGGCAAAGGTCTTTATCGCGGAGGACGAGGAGCAACTGGACAAGGCGCTGATCTTTCGCGACAAGACACCCAACCTCGAGAAGATCGTGGTCGTTGACACCAAAGGTCTGAGAGATTTCTCCGATCCGATGGTCATGACCTTCGACCAGCTGCTGCAACAGGGGCGAGAACTGGACCGGCAGGAGCCGGATCTGTTCCTACGCCACGTGGAGGAGGTCGCGGCCGAGGACATGGCCCTGATCATTTACACTTCCGGAACCACCGGCCCGCCCAAAGGCGCGATGTTGTCTCACGCGAACGTCACCTGGACGACGTGGTCCCTTGGTCAGGCGCTCTCGTTTCGCGAGACTGACGAGGCCCTGTCTTTCCTGCCCCTGAGCCACATTGCCGAGCGGATGTTCAGCGTTTTTTTGCCGCTTCGATTCGGATACACGGTCAATTTTACGGAAAGCCCGGACACGGTGACGGAAAACTTCCGGGAAGTATCACCCACTGTGATCTTTGCAGTGCCCCGGATTTGGGAGAAGTACTACTCCGCGATCAGGATAAATGTTGCCAATGCCACGTGGTTCAAGCGGAAAGCGTACGCTGTCGCGGAACGCATTGGCCGAAAATATGCGGAAATGCGGTTTGCTCGTCTGCCAATACCGTTGTGGCTGGGAACGCTGCGGTGGCTCGCGAACGTGCTGGTGTTCTACAAACTAAGAGAGCGACTGGGATTCGAGCGGGTCACCCTCGCGGTTTCCGGCGCGGCGCCGATCTCCCCGAGCGTGCTGAAGTATTATCAGGGAATTGGAGTGCCGTTGCGCCAGGTGTATGGCCAAACCGAAGGTTCCGGCCCGACGTGCATCCACACCGGTGACGAGGTGGAGCCGGAAAATGTGGGACCGGCTTTGCCCGGTGTGGACGTGCGCATCGCTGACGACGGAGAGATTCTCGTCAAGGGTGGGAACGTCTTTATGGGATATTATCGCAATCCCGAAGCCACTGCCGAGACCATCGTGGATGGCTGGCTCCTGTCCGGTGACGTGGGGGTGCTTGACGAACGGGGGTACCTGAAGATCACGGATCGCAAGAAAGACCTGATCATTACTGCGGGCGGTAAGAATATCGCTCCGCAGAACATCGAGAATCAACTTAAATTCAGCCCGTATATCAATGACGCAATCGTGATCGGCGATCGGCTGAAATTCCTTTCCGCGTTGATCGTGCTGGATGAGGAGAACGTGATCCAGTTTGCACAGGACCACAAAATTCCTTTCACCACGTATGAAAGCCTCACCAAATCGCCGGAAATCATCGAACTCATCGACCGGGAAGTTCAGGAAGTCAATCGGGGGCTTGCTCGGGTGGAATCCTTGAAGAAATTCACCATCGTGCCCAAGAAGCTCTACGAAGAAGACGGAGAAGTCACTCCCACGATGAAAGTAAAACGCAGGTACATCAACGAGAAATTCGGTGATTTGATCGAGCAGATGTACCGCTGATCGTTCCAGGACCTCAGAAGAACGATCGGTCTACTCATGCATTTCCACGTTGCGTTCATCAGGGACCGTGCCAAAATCATTGTCCTTTGACTAGGTAGTGTCTCGATGACTTTGCGGTTTCATGTGTCCGGTTCACCAAACGTAAGGGTTCACCCCGAGGGACGAGGAATGAACCACCAAGGCACAAAGAATAAGGGGGAATTGGTCTTTGATCTCTTCGTGTCTGAGTGACTTTGTGGTTTGATTTTCCACGTTCCAAAAAGGATCGCGCTGAACGATTACCTATTTCCTTTACACGAGCGAGAGACGGTGGTTTAATAGTATAATAAGGATGATAGAATAACCTCGTGCTGTGTCTTGAATTCATGCACGACGACCCAAACCGTGCCGCCTCAAGAGCGCGGGTACCCGAGGGCAACGCGCCAAGTTGGGACTGAGGCACCGGAAAACGGCTGCCAATCGGTATTCAACATGCCTTAATTTTCATTGCACTCCACTCTACCTCGTCAGGTGATCGGTCTGCCATGGCAAAGCGTAAGATAAGCGTCGAAGAATTTACCAATGATGTGCTCGCGGGAATGACAGACAGCGAGCTCATGGAAAAGTACCGCATTTCCCGCAAGCATCTTGATGCCATGTTTGCGAAACTCCTCCAACGAGGGGAACTGCAAGCATCAGATCTGAACGAAGCGACCCAAAGAGGCCTCGAACCCACGCTGGAGTTGGCTGCCACCTGTCCGCATTGCGGCGCGCTCAATCTGTTCGGAACGGGCCAGTGCCCTGAGTGCGGCCAGTCGCGGCTCACCAGGCATTTCAAGGCAGTGGACACTCAGGACGCGGAGGCGTTGCCCGCGGATTCTCGCGCGGAAATCCCTGAAGAAGAACCGGTGCTCCAAGAAGACCTTGACGACCTGGGGGACTTGGAAGGCTTAGACGATGTGGAGTTGATTGACGATGCCAAGCCGGCCGCACCCGAGCAGGAAATCGAGAGCGAGCCCATTCCTTCACCTAAGCCTCGATCCAAAAGGCCGTTTCTTTTTATCGCCGCGGCCGCGCTTTTCGTGCTTGTCGCACTGGCGGCTGCCGGGCTTTACACGGAAATCATCAGCCTCCCTTTCAGTGCACCGCCATCACCGCCCGTTTCGGTGAAAAAAACGCATCCGAAGCCCACACCGTGGGGGCATGCACCCAAGAAGGTCGCCGCGGTGGTCCCCCCGCGTGAGACCCAGCCTCCGAAGCAAGTGCCTCAAGAGCCGGTGAAGGCGCCTCCTGAGTTTGTACCGGCACAGGGGCCGACCAAGCCCCCGTCCCCGATTGCCAAGCCGGTACTTCCCGAGCAGAAAGCCCCTGAGCCCCCTGCGGTACCGGTTCCGACAAAGCACATTGCTCCGGCGAAGACAGAAGAAACCGCACGCGTCCACGCACCCGAAGAAACTCCTCCCCAGCAAGTCGAGGAATCAGCGCCTGAACAGCCGAAAGTTGAGCCGCCAGTTCCCACGCCGGAAAAACCCGCGGCTGTACAAGCAACCAAGGAGCCCGCTCAAGATAAAGCCAAGGAATCGCTTTCCATAAAGCGAGCGCAGGAGACTGCTCCCTCACAAGCCCTTAAATCCGAGGCCGAACAACCGAAAAAGGAATCAGTGGTTTCCACGGTGGAAAAGCCCGGTGCCGTAGAAGAGAGCAAGAAAACCCCTCCAGCCAAGATTCCGCAACTTGCAACCGTTTCCCCAATTGCAAAACCTGATCTTCACCCGCGGGTTGAAAAACCGGCAACGATCCTCCCGGCTCCTTCTCAGCCCCCTGCCGAGACACAACCCGACAAGGAGAAAATAGGCAAAGCCCAGAGCCAAGTGCCGCGTGCGCTCGACAAGCCAAAGCCTGCCGCGTATTGGCAAGGTGACTTGCCTTCAACCGCACGCCCCCGAATGGAAGAACCGCCTGCTCAAAAACAACGGGTCCTGGGGCCACTCCTGATCGAGGCAAGCAAAAACGGAGATCGGGACATGATGAACGTGCTCATGAACGGAGGAGCCAATCCTGACAGCGCAGATTCGCAAGGCGCAACCCCACTCATGTTCGCGGCCAGGACGCGATGCGTTTCGTGCGTCGCCGCGTTGCTCAAGCGCGGAGCGGATGTGCGGCTCAAGGATCGTCACGGGGACACCGCGTTGGACATGGCACGAAGGGCAGGGAGGACGAGATCCGCGGAATTGATTCTCGCTCACGATCCGGAAAAAGGCCCGGCAGCTCTGCTGATCGCTTCCCGTGAGGGCCTCGCTGACCTTGTGCAATGTCTCGTAGACAACGGGGTTGATGTCAACGCAACGGACAGGGACGGCAACACTGCGCTCATGGCAGCTTCGGAGACAGGGAACCTGGATATTGTCAACATCCTGCTCAGGAAAGGGGCGGACGTTCGCGCTCGCAACAAGCAAGGACAAACCGCACTGACGAAGGTTTCCCGTTCCTCTTCCGCGACCGGCAAAGTGCCTTCACGAATTCGGAGAGAGTTGGTACACATGCTGGAGCAACATACCACGCCGGGAATGGAAATTCCTGAACACAGTCGTTGAAACGAATTCCAGGAAGGCGATTGTCAGAGCCCGCACTGGGACCTGCTTCAGACTGATGTCACGGCAATGTGCCAGCAGGGTGACGCGTAGTACCATTTCGCCGATTTTTGAATTACCTCGCCCAGCCGTAGGAGGTCTCCTGAACGGAGATGCGACGGTTTTGCGTCGCTCGCGTGAAAACGCATCGGTATCACTGGTCCGGTTGCACAAGATCGGCAGGGATCGTGATAATGAATTCCGTACCACCGTGCTGAAAGCAATCTTCGGCAGAGACCACGCAATCGCACTTGGTAATGTCGCCGGGACAGATGTCGCGAGTGGTGGGAATGCACGAACAACGTTGACTCCAAAACCGGATGCGAAAGCCGAAACGTTCGGAAAAGATTTTCAGCTTGAGCAAATCCGTGCCTGTACCGCCGGCATTAAACGCGTACCGGGAACTCGAAGTGTACAATTCGATCTCTCGTATGGGATAAAATCCTTCAAAAATGTTGCGTTGTTCGCTTTCCGGTATGCCGACTCCGTAATCTCGGATGCTGATTGCGTAACCATCCGGGGCCTTATAGCCCTTGATGACGATCTTTCCGTGATCCGGAGTGTTCTCCACCGCGTTGCGGACAAGACCGCCAATCACAGACATCATGATATGCGGCTGAATCATGAGAATCGCGGGATCAGGCGGCATGAATTGTATGTCGAGGATGCGATTTCCCTTCATGAAGTTCACGCGGTGCTCTGCTGCCTGAAACGCGGCCATGATGGCAATCCCCTCGGTTTCAAGAGACCTGCCGGGAAAGGACTCCAGGATTCTTCTCCGCAAAGAGCTGATGGCTTCTGCCAAAGCGGGTTTCTTCTTCGCTTTGTATGTCCATCCAGTCTTCCAGATGAGAAAGGAAATCGAGGATGATTTCACGTTCCGGGTATTCCTTTTCCTCAACGATGTGAGATGCTTGTTTTTCGATAGTCTGTAAGCGATTCAGATTACGATAGATACGTTCGAGCGGAAAGTCGATGGACGACACGCCTCGCTTTTCAAGCCGACGCTCCATGATCTTAAGCGAAGCGTCAATGATGGCCAAAGGGGTCTTCAACTCGTGTGAAAGGTGATTCAGCATCCGATTCTTGACGAGATTGAGACGCTCGAGTTCTCGGTGAGAATTCACCAAGCTCTCGTAGTACGAGGCGTTTTCCACCGCGAGAGCCACATTGACGGATAGTGCCGTCATGATCTCCACGTCATCCTCACTGAATGAAGTCTCAATTTTGTTCAGCGCATACAAGACGCCGAGAGGCTTGTCCCTCGCCTGTAGCGGCACACAGACCATGTTGCGCGTCGTGAAGCCGGATTTTTCTTCTACCCCTCGGTAAATCCGGGGATCGTTGGCCGCGTCATGAATCAACGCGGGTTCTCCCCTGCGAAAGACCCATCCGCACACACCTTTGTCCTTGGGGATGCGGATTTCTTCGCGGGCCGAGGCAAGAAAACTCTCCTTGTCCTGAACGCTTCTCCAGTAGAAATCGTCCCTTTCCGGGTCGTACAGAAGCACTCCCGCTCCCTCGCATTGGAGCACCCCTTGGACCTCACTGACAATGACATTCAGGAGCTGATCCAATTCCCTGGTGGAGGCCAGAGCCTTGGCCGCGTTGAACAGCAACACCATCTTGGCCGGATCGCGAAATACCCCGGAACCCTCGTTGCTGCCGGTCAGCCTTCCTGATGGATCCTGACGCGCATTCGTCCTGTCAGATGTCGTCTGCATGTCTGTCATAGGACAACCCGATTTCCCCGTAATCGTGCTCGCTTTGCCGTGAAGACAAGGTCAGAGGGAACGTGCGGCATGCCAATTCAGCTCGATGTCGCCCCGAGCCAGTAACACACGCAGCAGGAGACGTCCCCGCTGGGCCAAAGGGATGTGTCGTTACCCGGACACCGATGCTTTTGAATGTGACACAATGTGAGTATGATGGCAATCCACTCGGGAAAGGAAACGAAAGTTTCTCATCGGTCAACCGAACCGGGCGACCAATCAGCCGGGAGACTCCAAAACCAGGATCACTGATTCTGCAGGGGAGAATTGATAGTTTTAGTGAACTGCCATGACCTGGGTAGTCACAACGAACCACAAAAATGCCACCCTGTCCGGCGACCAGCGGGAGCTGGCAAGTGCTTAAAGTTCTTGGGGATGGGGGTTTGGGGGAAGGCCCTTCTTTCAAGAAGGGCCTTCCCCCGAAAATGCATTTTCATAGGAACACAAAAAGCGCGCACATGTGGTACGCGCTCTTTGCTTCGGTCATGCTGCTTGCCACGCAGCAGAGGAGGATCGTCAGTACCTCAGTGAATCCCTCAGTCCGATCCAGCCTGTCCATCGGACGGTTGAGCTGCCCCGGCCTTGAGCACCATTTCCTGACGCTGCTGAGGAAAGAGCGGCAGGATAGGTTGTTCGAGGAGAGACCCGGAGTAACAGTTGTCCGGTTCGGACACCAGAGCGATCCTGATGGCCTCGCCTACATCGTTGATGAAATGTATGGTCATGCCCTCTCTTACATAGTCGGGAAGATCCTCCAGGTTCGCCTGGTTCTTCCTGGGCATGATCACCTCACGCACGCCGGCTCGGCGAGCTGCCAAAACTTTTTCCTTCACGCCTCCCACCGGGAGCACGCGACCCCTGAGAGTCAACTCGCCGGTCATGGCCACTTCGCGGCGCACCGGAATCCCCGTGAAAAAAGAGGCCAAAGCCACTGCGATGGTCACTCCCGCGGATGGCCCGTCCTTGGGGATAGCGGCCGCGGGAACATGCACGTGAACATCGGCTTGCGAAAGAAAATCTTCGTCAATGCCGTGGAGGTTGCACGTGTTGCGCAAATACGTGAGCGCTGCTCGTGCCGATTCCTGCATCACTTCGCCGAGAGACCCGGTCATGGTCAGTTTCTTTTCTGCCCCTGAACCCGACAACCTCGATAAAGATGATATCTCCACCGTGTTCCGTCCAAGCCAGACCTGTGGCAATGCCAACCCCATCTTCCTCTTCAGCCAGGTCGTGGAAGTACCGGGGCGGGCCCAGGAGTTCCGCGACAGTCTCGGGGAGGACCGACTCACGGATAGGCATTTCCTGAGTGAGTTCCCGCGCCATCTTTCGGCAGACCCCGCGAATCTCTCTTTCCAGGTTGCGCACACCAGCCTCTCGTGTGTACCCGGATACGAGATACCGAATCGCTTCGGATGTGAACTTCACCGGTTGGTCCCCGAGCCCGTTTTCTTCGAGGGCCTTGGCCAGGAGGAAATGTTCTGCGATTTCTTGTTTTTCCTCGTCCGTATATCCCGGTATGCGAATCACTTCCATACGGTCCCGCAAAGGAGCAGGAATCGGGTCCAACTGATTGGCGGTGGTAATGAACATCACGTTGCTGAGATCGAACGGCACATCCAGGTAATGATCCCCGAACGCGTTGTTTTGCTCGGGATCCAGCACTTCCAGGAGAGCGCACGCCGGGTCGCCCCTGAAGTCCTGACCGATCTTGTCCACCTCATCAAGCATGAATACAGGGTTCTTGGTGCCGGCTCGCCGAATTTCCTGGATGATTCTTCCAGGCATGGCGCCGATGTACGTGCGGCGATGTCCCCTTATTTCTGCTTCATCACGCATTCCTCCCAGAGAGATGCGAATGAATTTCCTGCCCATGGCCCGGGCGATCGATCTTCCCAGGGAGGTCTTGCCCACTCCGGGAGGACCTACCAGGCACAGGATCGGCCCCTTGTTGGTCTGTTTGAGCGAGCGGACCGCAAGGAACTCGAGGATGCGGTCTTTGACCTTGACGAGGTTGTAATGGTCTTCATCCAGCACGGTCTGTGCCCGGTTGACATCGAGGTTGTCCTCTGAAGTGACTGCCCAGGGCAAGCCGGTGAGCACCTCCAGATATGTACGGGATACCGTATACTCGGGCGAATGCGGCGGAATACGTTCCAGCCTCTGGAGTTCCCGGGTGGCTACTTCCACTGCATCGTCAGACATACCGCAGCTCTTGATTTTGCCGTGGAATTCTTGAATCTCCGAGTTCTGGGATTCTTCCTGAGCCCCGAGGTCCTTCTGGATGGATCGCATCTGCTGACGGAGATCCAGTTCCCGTTGCCGTCGCGCGGACGCTGCACCATTGACTGACTCATTGGCCGCGAGCAACTTGGGTTGGAGAGCTTGAAAATCCGTATGAAGATAGAAAAACGCCTTCTTGAACCGCGCCAAGGGGTCCTCGATCTCCAGAAGGCTCTGCTTCACATCCGCTTTCAGGGGAAGATAGACTGCGATCAGGTCTGCCAGTTTTCCCGGATCATCCGCCCTCTCGATCATGTTCGTGGAATGATCGCTGATGGGTCTGCCCAGGCTCAAAGTGAACTTGAATAGGGTGGCCACACTCCTGACCAACGTGTCCAGCATTTCCTGGGGCTGGCTCTGTTCTTCCACCAGCGCTACTTCGCCCATCAAATAGGGCTCGGACTGAATTTGTCGTACAAGTCTCACTCGGCAGATGCCGTCGGCAATGGCCTTGACTCCGCCATTGTCCAACGGAACCACTTGCTGGATGCGTGCGAGCGTTCCGACCACGGAGATTTCTTCGCGCAGAAGGCTCAGCCGGTTGCGGCTCTTCTGATAGAAAAGCCCGACAAAGGTGTCGCCGCCGACCACAGACTCGGCGAGCTTAACCACTCGTGATCCCTTGAGAAAAAGAGGGATCATCACGTTGGGAAAGACAACCATATCCCGCAAAGGCAGAATGGGCACTACAGTGGGAAAATTTCCCACAAACTTGGAAGAGTTCATGGTAACGTCACACCCGTCCCGTAAAAAGATAATTGGAACTCATGTCTTTTTTCAGCTTGTTGTGCGCCTAAGATATCTGATTTTCACGGAAAAGTCAAGGAAGACCGCGAAAATAGCCGCCATTACTATTAGTGCAATGATTAATCGTTAACAAAATTAAATGATAAGTTTACTCTGTTAAGAGTATACTTTCAGTAAATTCAAAGGTCGGGTTTAATTGGCCAGTCATCAC
Organism: uncultured delta proteobacterium; assembly: GCA_963760985.1. Taxonomy (GTDB): domain Bacteria; phylum Desulfobacterota; class Desulfomonilia; order Desulfomonilales; family Desulfomonilaceae; genus JACRDG01. The sequence continues at coordinate 1,357,770 of CAVXFM010000015.1, forward strand.
CTGCCATGCATCACTCAGCGGTCGGTCACGGAAACGCACCTCTTGCGAGTCATCCTCATGAACATTTTGCAGCATGCTGAACACACGTCGCGCCACGTCTCCTGTGTCGGGAATCCTCGCGGAGAACACCAACGGCACGCGGGTCTGTGACAGGCTTTCCTCATCTACTGCGCGGACATCCCAGATCACCGCACCCACAGAGCGATACTGCGCGGCGATCTCTTCTCTGCGACGCGGATCTCCAGGGTCAGGATGTAGCACCCAGAAGTTTACGTTCACCACCTCACCTTCCGCGTACAAAGGCTGATAGGATCGGTTCAGGAAGTGGCCCGGCGACGCGGTCACATCCAGCGCGTGACCGAGAAACGCACTGTCAGGAAGCTGCGCAAGTTCCAGAACCACGTGCAGGCAGGCATGGGGGTTCCCGGAGGAGAGTCTGTTCAGTATCGAGAGCATGGCCTGCTCATTGAAACTCCCGCGAAACCATACGGTAAACGGATCTGTCATCTTCGCGACAATCTGAGGGAGAATTTCCGTCCAGTTTGGCGAATCCGTGCTTACGATCCATTTGCTCACAAACCTTGCCGCTGACGGCTCACGGATCATCTCCGGGCCGCAATCTACCAGAGACGGCGGAGCGATATGATCCAGCTCCATATCGAAGATGCGCTCACATTCGAGCAGGGCAGGGCGGAGCGCGTCGGCAGGAAATGTGCGCGTGGATTTGACGTAATAGGGCGGTCGCGGATCGTATTCCAAGCCCAGGCTCGCTGCAGACTGCCGGAAATCCGTGCCTGGCAGCACCGCGAGCACGAATGGATGCACCACCGAATACGCGCCGGTGTGTGCGAGCCAGTTGAGAGTGCGCTGGAAGCTCTCGGGCGTGTCGTCGGGCAAGCCGAGGATGATCCCCGTGGTGACCTCAATGCCGGCCTCTTTCAGGAAGGTGACCCCTTGAGCCACTTTCTCCGGGTCACCCTTTCTGCCCGCGCGGCGGAGCGCGACAGGGTTCGTCGTTTGAAGCCCTACTTCGGCAGAGACGATTCCTGCCTGCTTGAGAAGCAGCACGTCCTCACGCGTAAGCAGGTCTGCACGCAGTTCCGTGTGAAGCGGCACTTCCTTGCGCTCTCGACGTTTTGCCATGGACCTGAGCAATTCCCGGAAACGCGGGCTCGCGTTGAACGTGGGATCCATGAGGTACATTTCCCGGACCGCGGAGTCAGGATCGTAAGCAAAATCCAGCACCCGCTCCACGTTTGCCTGCGAGTGAAATCGTATCCCATGAAAAGACTTGTGGTAATAGCAGTACCGGCAGCGGAACGGGCATCCTCTGAGGGTTTCCAGGAAGAGCGTGCCGTCGCGGGACGGACGGATCTTTCCGTCCAGGTATGGATACGTCGCGAGCGCGAGATCCCAAGGTGGTGCGGGTTTGGAATTCAGGACCGGAGTTTTGCCGCGCTTGCAAAAGGTGCCGGAAACGCCTGAAAGGTCCTGCCCGGATAAAAGGGCTTGCAGCACGGAAACCATACGAGACTCGCCCTCGCCGAACACACCGGCGTCCACCGCGGGATGCCGCATCACCCACGCGTTGTCTGCGGTCACTTCCGGTCCGCCCACGAGTATTTTGGTCAGCGGGAGGAGTCTCTTCACGTGCGCGGCAAGAAACAGACTCCTCGCCACGTTCCATACATAGAGCGTCATGGCCAGCACGGCCGGTCGTCGGTCAACGATGTGCGCGAGAAGAGCCTGATCACCAAGCAGGTCTACGGTTTCCGAGGTCAGGATCTCTGTGGGCACGTCCCCTCGCGTGGTCGCGTCTATGGCAGCAGCCAGGAATCCGGCTGCGAGCGGAATATTGGTCGGCGGCTCTGCAAAGGAGAATCGCGGCGGCGGAAGTTGCACAAACAGGACTTGGTTCATTGACGCTCGATTCATCATGTAATACCGATTCGCTTTCGACCGTACAACTTGACGCAGGCTGCAGGCTGGGGATCCCCTTCGGTACGGACGACGCAGAGCCGTCTGATCACTTCGCTCAGGAGATCCCCAGCTCTACGATCTTACCCGTTTGAAAGCGAATCGATAACCCGTGCACGGCGATGAGACAATGTCTTACAATCACGATTTCCGCATCACCGCTTCAACCGCTCCGACCGAGGAGATGTGCAAGCACTAATGCAGCGCCCACTCCCGCGATGGCCGTCCCGGAGACCTTGTTCAGCAGCCGCAACCTGTCGAGATTGTACTTGAGACGGAACACCGTTCCCAATACGATCAAGATGGGGGACCACCCGGCTGAACCCGTGAACACACCTGCCACGACGGCTGCAATGGAAAGATAGTCACCTTGCAGGCTCTGCATGCCCAGGGCGGTGAACGTGGCGGTGAATACGAGAATCGGAGCAGGATTGGCCAACATTAGCAGGAATGTGGAGGAGTACGCTCCGAAGATCCCTTTGCGTTCACTCTTGGGACCTCTTTCTCTTGGCTGAGACAGGAAAATCCAGATTCCCAGGAAGATCAGGACCAGTCCTCCGGCTAGGCTCACCCATCGCTGCTCCTGTTCCAGGAAATTCGAGACCACCTTGATCCCGAATGCTGCCGCGGCGCAGTACACCCCATCTGCGGTCGAAGCCCCCAGGAGCGAGGCAACCCCGATCGTGCGACCGTACGTCAAAGTACGGCGCACACAGAAAAGCCCCACCGGTCCGATCGGCGCGCACGTGACCAGACCGATGATCATCCCTCTGATGAATCCAGCCGGTTCCATCCACTTCCCTCTCGCGGGAGAGCCTTTATCTTGCGCGGGGGTCCTTGCTGCGAAGTGTTCTCTCTGTATCGCTTTCCCGGGATTCTTGCAAGATCTTGGCAGGTCCCTTGCGCGGTGGATGGAGGTGCCGCGATTTCTTGTCAGAAATGATTGTTGTGAAAACGAGTAGATTGCTTCGAGAAAGTAGTGGTATCCGGTCCTCGAACAGGGTACATGGCGTTTGCGGACGAATGTATCCCTGAGGAGGACCGGAGATGGAAAGACCAATATCCGACGTGGCCTCGCTGGTCAATGAGATTCTCGCCTTTGTGCGAGGGTCGGCACAAGCGATGGAGATCGGGGACGTGGTGAGACACCTCCTCTCCCTGGTGCTGGCGCTCGGGAGAGCGGCTCTTGAGGAATTTTGAGTAAGCGGGGTCAGGTCTTGTTTCTTGACAACATACCCCACGACGGAGAGAAATACTCGCCGATCAAAATCGTCCAGAAAAATGGCAGCTCGGCATTTCCTCGCTCTGTCAGGTGATAAAGCGCTCCCGGATAACCGATTCTCAGTGGTCTCGTCATGAGCCATTCCTAACTATGAATCAGATCACGATGCAAGACCTGACCCCTTTCCGCATGTTTTTGCGAGGAAGATTTTGGCTATGACAAATGAGTGCAGACGCGCGCGCATCGGCGAGCAACCGAGTGAAGCTCCGCACCAGTCGTTGCGCGGCAGTTGTCTCAGGTCACCGCGACATTAGCGCGAACACACCCCAGCCTAGGTATTCACGAGTGTACGTGGCGTAGCGTTCGGGCGCCGACGTCAGTTCGGCTCGAACATCTTTCGCGAAGTCATCGTCGGGATTCGTTTCGAGCCACCGTCGCATCGTGAGCCACTTGGCTGCCTCGTACCTGTCCCAGCTGTCTTGGTCTGCCAGAACCATTTCCACGACGTCGTAGTCGAGGTTGCCGAAAGACGCGAGAAGTTCTGAAAGCAAGAGAAAGTCTGAGATGGAACCGGCGCGGCATCCCTTGGCGACCTCTTCTGTCGGCGGCAATTGCAGCCAGTATGGCTCGCCGATGAGGATGATCCCTCCCTTGCGGAGACTCTTAGCCAAAAGCTCTATGGTGCCGACGACTCCCCCACCGATCCAAGTGGCGCCGACACAGGCTGCCACACCGACCTTTTCGCCGGCGACGTAGCCGGCAGCGTCTCCGTGGATGAACTCGACCCGATCGGCGACGCCTAGTTCGTCAGAGCGGAGTTTCGCTTGTTCGGTGAACAACTGGCTCATGTCGATACCAGCGCCGCTGATTCCGTAATCGCGTGCCCAGGTACACAGCATCTCGCCCGAACCGCTGCCGAGGTCGAGCACACGGGTCCCCGGTTCCAAACGCAACGCCGCGCCGAGAGTGGCGAGCTTTTCTGGTGTGAATGGATTATGGATGCGGTGAGCACTTTCGGTAATGTTGAATATCCGTGGAATGTCCACTGCAGAAACTCCTTTGGGGTGCCGCGATTTCTTGTTAGAAATGATTGTTGTGAAAACGAGTAAATAGCTTCGAGGAAGTAGTGGTATTCGGTCCTCGAATAGGGTACATGGCGTTTGCGGACGAATGTATCCCTGAGGAGGACCGGAGATGGAAAGACCAATATCCTACGTGGCCGCGCTGGTCAATGAGATTCTCGCCTTTGTGCGAGGGTCGGCACAATCGATGGAGATCGGGGACGTGGAGAGACACCTCCTCTCCCTGGTGCTAGCGCTCAGGAGAGCGGCTCTTGGGGAATTTGTGGCCGAGAAGGGAAGCGGATATGCAGGCAGGGAGATCATTGATGCCGAGGGAAACCGATGTTCGCATGTGCGTGACCGGAGCTGTCCTTATTCCGAGAGCCTATGCCACGGTATTCGCGTGGTATAACCTGATTTCACTCACAGAAGGTGTGAGAGGTCCCTTCAATGGAGGTTCAGAGGTATGAGCATTCAGCCTGATCTCACAGAAAAGGTAGCTATTGTGACAGGGGGTGGAAAGGGCATCGGCCGCGCGATCGTGCTGGGGCTCGCGAACTGCGGCGCCAAGGTGGTCATCGCTGCCCGCACCGCGGCGGAGATCGAAGCAGTGGCCGAGGAAGTGCGTTCCAGGGGAGCGCAAGCCCTGGCTGAAGCTACGGACATAACCCAGAGCGATCGTATTGACGCGCTCGTGGAAGCCACTGTGAAGGCGTTCGGCCGCATCGACATTCTCGTGAACAACGCGGCCAGGAGTTTTTTCAGACCGCTCCTGGACCTGAGAGAAGACGGCTTTGACAAAGTGTTCGACACCAATGTCAAAGGCACGTTTCTTTTGAGTCGGGCCGCGGCCCAGGTGATGATGAAAAACCAGGGCGGTCGGATCATCAATGTCACCAGCACGGCAGCCGAGCGCGGAGGCCCCATGATGGGGGCATACCACGCGAGCAAGGCTGCGGTGAAGATGCTTACCATGTGTATGGCCGTGGAGTGGGCTCCGATGAATGTGCTCGTCAATGCGGTGGGACCCGGCATGACTCGTACCCACTTCAGTCAGCCCATATGGGCCAATCCGGAAATCGAGCGACAACTGGTAAGCCGTATCCCCATGGGCAGGCTCGCGGAAACGGACGACATTGTCGGCACCGTGCTGTACCTCTGCTCGGACGCCGCGAAATATGTCACCGGACAAAGCATATATGTAGATGGAGGGGCGTTGGCAAATAGCTGAGATGGTCAGAAAGGCGTTCCCGCGAGGGACAAGAACCCGCGTTTACCACGGAAACGCAGACAGCGAGAAATATCCCTGAGTGCTTGGTTGCCTCAAGAGCAGCCGAATACGACGCGGAACCTGCCAAACGAAGAACTCAGCAGTTGCCCGGATTTTTGTCCGATTGGTACGCGGTGCTCCGTCATGCTGGCAAGAAAGAATCCTCAAAACGTAACCGTTCAACGCGACAGATGAGGAATGAACCACCAAGACGCAAAGACAAGAGACAATCGGTTTTTGACTTCTTCGTGTCTTGGTGACTTTGTGGTTTGTTTTCCTGTTTCAACAAACGATCGCACTGAACGATTTTCTCAAAACATTTGTACGTTACCTCCACGCGTTTTTCCGATGACTCACTCGTGTGAAATCTTTGTCAGAGCGACACGTGCAAGGCGTCAATTCCCTGCGCCCGCGGCCACGGGCGGGTTCTTCGGCGAGGACTCAGCCGCAGGCACAGCTTTGGATTCCGACAACTCGGGAGTTGCCACGGGAGGAGTATGCTCCGCCACCTGGGCTTTCAGCACAGAAAGCTTTTCCATGAGACTCGCTTTCCGCGCCTCATCGGTCGTCAATTTTACCGCTGCCTCATAATCTTCCGTTGCTTTCTGGAGGAGTCCCTGGGCGGTGTACACGATGGCGCGGTTCTCGTAGAAGACCGGATTCTTCGGGTCAAGCTCGACCGCTTTGGAATAGTCTTCCAGCGCCTTGTCGAGTTGGTTTCGCTCGTGAAACACCAGCCCGCGGTTATTGTGTGCCACTGCATCGCGGGGGTTGCGCTCCAGCGCGCGGGAATAATCCTCCAGCGCCTTGTCCAACTCTTTCATCTTGAAGCGGGTATCCGCGCGTACGCGGTAGATTTCCGCGTTATCAGGGTTCTTTTCGAGAGCAGTATCAAAATCCTCGATCGCTTTCTTGTACCTGCCTTCCTTATAGTGCGTAAGTCCGCGGTCCCGAAGAGCTTCCACATGAGCAGGATCGATCTTAAGTGCTTGGGTCCATAAGGTGATGGCCTGTTTTTCCTTTCCTTGCCGGTAGCTGTCCAGTCCTTTGGTATACAAGTCATCCGCTACGGCCTTTTGCAGATGAGCGATCTTTTTCTGAGTGTCGAGGACCGTTTCCTGGTCTTTTGACAGGGCCAACGCACGACGATACGCGTCGAGCGCTTTGACAGGTTTCTTCTGGGCTTCAAAGGTCTCGCCAAGAGTCTGATAGGCCCTCAAGTTCTTCCTGTTGAGTGAGATGGCCCGGTTGAGGTATTTGATAGCCTCTTCCAGGTTTCCCTTCTCCTTGAGCACCATTCCCAGGCTCGTGCAAATGACGCTGTCTCGTTTGCCATGCTTGACCGCGAGGGTGAGGTCCTGCAACGCGCCGTCCATGTCGCCCTTTTTGAAACGCGCGGTCCCCCGGTTTGCAAGTGCGTACGCGTAATCGGGTTTAATCTCCAGCGCTTTGTTGTAGTCCTCGATTGCCTTGTCGTACATCCCTTTGCGTTTGTACGCCACCCCTCGATTGTTGTAAGCCAAATGATCCTGAGGATCTAACTGAAGAGCCCGAGTGAGCAGGTCAATCGCCTCATCCAGCCGGTCTTGTTTGAGCGCTGCGACGCCTTGATTGTACAGATCTACCGCGTCGTCGAGCGAGAAGCAGATTACAGGCGAGAGGACTGCCATAAAGACCAAGCAAATCAAGACCTTTTTCATGAATTCCGAGATCCTTTCTCGTTCAGCTCGCTCCCCCCGGATCCCCACAAAATTCTGTTTGCGCGGCCATTGGGGCACGGGGCGCAGCGCGAACCCGATACGGAAATTCAAATAATAAACATCAACATAAACAATAACATATAAAGCCCAAATTAGTCAAGCTGAACGCTTTAAAGATAACTTCCGAAAAACAAATAATTTGCTTGACACGTATATATGCCCGTGTTAAACGCCTCGGTCAAGCAAGACCCACAAGGGGTCGAAATTCAGTGTCCTTCTCTTGAGTTTACGCCCTCAAGTTTAACCTGAAGGATCTGAACAAAGGAGGATAAGGTATGGTGCTAAGGGGTACTCGTGTCGCTAGTGTGCCTTCTCGTTCTTCCCTTCACAGCAATGGTTTCCCAAGGGCATGCGGGAGGTCCTCCTGCGTGTGCGCCAATGGAATACGCGCCTCCGTGTGCTCCCGCGCCATGCGGTCCGCCGCCATGTCCTCCGCCTTGTAACACGCAAATCGGGTCTCTACCTTGTTTGAACATATGCCAAGGGATTTTGGCCGCGTGCTTGAAATGTCCGTCGCTCATCATGTCGGGTATTCTCGCTCCACCGCGTTGCCGACCGCGTCCGTGTCCGTCCCCTTCATATGTTCCTTCATGTGCACCTCCGTGTGCTCCCGCACCCATGTGTGCGCCTCAATATTACATGCCGCCATGCGGGTACCAGGGATGTGCCCCCGTATGTCCGCCGCCCGCTCGGATCTCCAAATGCAAGCCGATGGCCTACATTCCGAGGGCTGAGGCCAATATCTATCGAGACGATACCAGGTACGGTCATGTTTTCCTCCAAAGGCCACAGCAACACGCCTTCTTCGTCCCCTGTTCCTACGGAGTACACGATGCTGTGCGCTGCCATGATCAACGCGCCTTACGCACTGTCCTCAGGCGGTCTGATTCCTGCAAAAGGCTCACTGGCTAAGAGTCCCCTCTATGCCGGTTCGAGCGGTCCGGTGGTCCCGCCTATCTTCGGCGCCTACTGGTAAGAAAAGCGCTCCTTCGGAGTCACCGGCTTCGGATCGAGCAAAGAGGCTAAAAGAACACAAGAAAATTCAACCCAATAATTCCTCCTAATAATTTGGGGACGTCCAACGTCCCCGTTTTTTTTTCGAATGCACGTGGTTTCTGAAGTTACAATTTCTTTCTCAGAAATTCCTTTGTATATTCTTTGAGTCTCTTTTTTCGGTCTTTGGAGAGCTGCCGCGTTTGGGCCTCTTCCTTGACCCGATCGAATCGTTCCTTGCGTTCCATTTCTTCCAGCTCTTCTTTTTCGCGCTGTCTTTGTGCAAGTATTTTGCGCTCGAAGAGCAGTCTTCTCTGTTCGGAGACCATCGCGTCCTCAAGGGCCAGGTGATTCTCCCCGCCTCCCCCACACTCCAGAAAGTGCTTTTCTTTGAGGTATCCGGGAATTGCGCAGATGTACATGCGACAGAAAGGGCAGAAAGAGACCTCCTCGTCGGTCTGGGAGTTCATTTGCACATAACCGTCTTGAACCAATTCCTCCGCGGACGACTCGGTCTTGAGCCACAGGTCGCGTCTGAGGAGATAACCCCATCCCGGTCTTTCAACCCAGAGGGTTTCGAGAAGGTTTTCCGGCGCGTCCTCACGATAGGTGTAAGTTGCAGGATGTATCCACATGTGTCGTAGCCGTTTCATTACCTTGCAAGAAACGCCAAGATGAATTGGGCAAAGGATATCCGTACTGCGGTCCTCGGTCAACAGGTACCGAAAGGTCACGTCCCTTGACAGGGAGCCGGGTCGTGCATTACGTTCGATGAGGAAACCCTCCATGCCGTTCGGGAAGGAACTGCGCCGGATACGGGCTCCTTCCTTGCATGGCGCGTCACGTGTTTTTCTCGTCGTACCTGGGGTGTTGAGGGAGAGGCGCATGAGTACCTTGTGCGCACAGCTCTTCGAGCCCCCCTGGGCAGGCACAATAATTCACGTTTACCACGTGATCCGGAGCGCAGGTCAAATCATGCCGGAATTTACCGAGACAGACGTTTCTTGCTCCCGTTACCATTACGGCAGTGGGCAGTTTGCCCCACACCAGCCCGTTATCAGCGGTTCAGCTCATACTGGATTCCCTGGAAGGCGCGCCGCATCCCCCTCAGCTGCCTTTTGCAGACCCGCGCGAGCAGATGTGGATTCAGTTTTCCGAGGGACTTCCCCGATTCAGAGTCAACGTGGAGACGCTGAGTTATTCCTTTGATACCTCCGGCGATCCTTTTCCGGAAGTGGAAGAATTCTACTCGAGGTACCTCGCGGTCACCGAGGGAGGTTCAGCCGAAGATTTTGATATCGGGCCTGAATACGGACAAGGCATACGCCTCTTTCGGGATCGGATCCAGCGCGAAGGCGCGAAGCGTCCGTTGATCAAAGTTCAGGTGACAGGCCCGCTCAGCTTTGCGCTGACCGTGGCCGACGAGAACAAGCGACCGATTTTCTACCATTCCATGTTCAAAGACGTGGCAATAAAGGGGATCGGGCTCAAGGCGGTGCGGCTGTTGGAGCTGTTCCAGCCCCTTGCGGAAAACGTCGTGGTGATATTTGACGAGCCTAGTCTGAGCGCGTACGGCTCGTCCGCGTTCCTTGGCGTTTCCAAGGCCGACGTGATCGAGTCTCTGGATGAAGTGATTTCCCTTGTGGCGGAAAGAGGCGGGATTCCCGGCGTGCACTGCTGTGGAAACACCGACTGGGGCCTTCTCATGGAGACGTCCGCGAGGGTGATCAATTTTGATGCAGTTGATTATATGGATACCATGGCAATTTACGGACCTCAGGTGAACCGTTTTCTTTCTCGTGGTGGTGTGCTCTCATGGGGAGCGGTCTCCAATACCCCGCGCATCGAGAAGGAGACGGCATCCGAGGTGATCGAGAGAATCAAGAGCGGTATGCGCAGTCTGGAGGCTGTCGGCGTGGATCGCGACGCGCTTGCGGCCAGGATCATGGTTACTCCGGCGTGCGGGTGCGCGGGGCTGACTCAGGCGCAGGCAGAAAAGGTTTACCGGGTTCTTACGGAGCTGGAAAAGGCAGTGACTCCGGACACGTTCCGCAATGGCGTGGGCTGACGATTGGCCTGAGGAAGAGGATTCTTTTCGGGGGAAACGAACCCCGCGTTCCTTCCCCCTCATCCGTGTCGCAAAGAAATCCCCTTGCGTCGCCCGGAACGACGGAGACCTTCAGACGCCAGAGAACAATCAAACAGACAAAACTTTGGCAACAACCATGCCCCCGGTGGGGGCACAACGAACGATGAAAATGGCACCCTGTCCAGCGACCAGCGGGAGCTGGCAAGTGCTTGAAGTTCTTGGGGATGGGGGTTTAGGGGAAGGCCCTTCTTTCAAGAAGGGCCTTCCCCTGAAAATGCATTTTCATAGGAACCAGTATAAGTCCGCCCCACGGGAGCCAACCACCTTTACCGTTTGTCGCGTCCCGCGGGGATCAGCAATTTTCTCAGTGAATTCCACCAAGGAAGATATCTGCTCTGGGAGAGCGAAGCGATAACGAAAGGGCATAGAATGGGAACAACATTGGCAGTGGCAGGGAAGGGCGGAGTCGGAAAAACCTCGATTACCTCCCTCATGATCAAGGCGATTATTGAAGCGGGCAACAAACCCATCTTGGCAATAGACGCGGATTCCAATTCCAATCTCCACGAGACTCTGGGCATCCACGAGCCCCGCAGCGTGGGGTGCGTGCGAGAGGATACGAGAAAAGCAGGAGACGACATCCCCGGCGGCATGACCAAAGACCGGTTTATGGAATACCAAATCCAGGCCTGCTTGGAAGAGACCAAAGACCTGGATTTTCTCTCCATGGGGCGTCCCGAAGGTCCGGGGTGCTATTGCATGGCCAATCATATCCTTCGGGAAATAATAGCGAAACTTACCTCCAATTATGCGTTTGTCATCATCGATAACGAGGCGGGCATGGAACATCTTTCTCGACGCACCGAGGAAGCAGTGGACCACCTGTTCATCATTTCCGACCCTGCCCCGCGCAGCCTCCGTACCATCGGGCGAATCGTGGAACTCATCAACGAGATGGAGGGACGTATCCACCAGTCCCATCTGGTGCTGAGTCGCGTGCAGGGATCCCTGGATGCGTTGCCGCAATCCACAAGGGATGAAATAGAAAAACTCCCGCAGCCGCCTGAAGCTCTCATCCCCTATGACCAACAACTGGTGGATCTTGATCTTCAAGGAGAGCCCCTGATCAAGATACCTTCGGAAGCCCCTTCGTACAGGGCGGTCAAAGAAATGCTCGAGAAGCTGGGCATACTCAACCACGCGTAAGGTCAACAACTACTACGAGTGGTAGCGCCACGAGAAACCGACATCCGATACCTATGCGTTTTTACGTGCATGAAAGGACACAGAATACGGCTGCACATCTCCTTGGAAACAGACGACGCAAAGCCGTCTGATGGCCGCGCTCAGGAGACCCACAGCCCTACGATCCCAGATATGTGAACTCCCATGTGGGGGGTCACAACGAACCATGAAGATGCCACCCTGTCCAGCAACCAGCGGGAGCTGGCAAGTGCTTAAAGTTCTTGGGGATGGGGGTTCGGGGGAAGGCCCTTCTTTCAAGAAGGGCCTTCCCCCGACAATGCATTTTCATAGAAACGCGAATCGATATGACAGGCACCAGGTGCAGGGCGTAAATTCATGCCAAGAGTTTTCTCCCTGCACGTTCACCGTCCCTGCCGCGAGCCTATCACCCCGTACCGATGCCTTACCCTCGTTCCGGCTACAGCCTATCCTTGAGCACGCGATACACCGCTAACCCTGGCTCCACAAATTCCGGCTGAAGGAATCGGGGAAGATTTTGCCCTGTGAGTAATTCCACTGGTCGAGAGCCCAACGAGGGAGCCCCCACGATGACATAATCCGCTTTGTCCGCCTTCAGGTACGGGTCCGAGCTTACGGAAGTAGTCAAGTCTTTCGTAAGAGCCCTTGTTGCCGAAATCCTTTGTGAGATGGTAATAGCGATAGCCGACGTATCGCTGCATGAACGGAAACGTCCCGGCAACTACGATGTTCTTGCCCAGGGCACGCTCCAGGTTTTTTGCAGCTCCCAACTCCCGGTACGGGTGCCGGCTCACCATGTCCGAGACCGCGTGCAACGCTCCCGCAGGTAAGAGAGCCAGAAAGAGGGTGATTGCGGCAACACCTGCGGATACAGACATGCCCTTGAGAGAATATGTCGCACCACGAGCTTGGTCTGTCATGAAGAACACAGCGATCAACATACATATGGGGAGTATGGGCAGCAACAATCGCGGCAAAGGTTCCATGGACAGGCAAATCACCGCGAAATACGACGCCGTATACAGGAGCAACAAAGAGACTCGCCGATCGGCCTTGAAACCGCAAGCAAGCAGACCTCCGAGCAGAGCCACCGTGAACAGAGCAGACGCGAGAAACACACGATTGCCTCCCACGAAGCCTGCAACGCCGTCAACGATCCAGCCCTGCGCTGTGTCCAGGGCGGTCAGACCCACCGCGACAGGGGCCTTGATCATGAGCGTCGCGGGGCTGATCCTGGCTGACTTGGCCGGGACCAGGTCCGGTCTCATCTGCCTGACCTTCCTGGTAAGGTTGTCCCCTTGTCGCATGTAAAAAGGGCTCCCGAATATGTACGTGTTCAAGGCAAAGTGTGGGGCCAGACAGATGACGATAGTTGCAGCCAGAGTTGCAGCCCCGACTAACCTTTTTGCCCTGGACGGGAACGGGCACCACCACAGCGCGAGAAGCAGACAGGGAGCCATGGTTATCGCGGCATAACGCGTAAAATAAGCCAATGCAAAACACACTCCGATCAATATGAGGGTGAGCGTGGCCGGACGTTCCAGCAGTTTTACGGTCAAGAGCATGCACGATGTCGCCAGGAACGCGAAAAGCATGTCAGTACCCGCCTCGAATCCACACATGAATACCAGAGAATTGAGCGCCAATGCGCTGGTCGCCAGAACAGCGGCTTTCCGGCTGAAACACGTGAGTCCGAGAAGATACGTGAGTGCCAACAGTCCTGCCGCGGCGAATGTGGAAACGCATCTTGCCCCTGCAAAAGTGCCACCGAGCACCTTTCCTACGCCCACGCTCACCAAAGGATAAAAGAGTGGATGGTATGGGTCTTTCGGTAGCTGCCCCTGAAGAAGCTGATCTGCCTGTTCCACGTATCTGTCGTATTCAGTGGAATAACACATTTCCACGTAGTGGAATTCCGCGCCGAACCAAGTCAAGAAACCCAGGAAAGCCACGATAACGAGGCATGCCAAGACATCCAACCTTGATGCATCCTTGGCTTTCTCGTCTTTGCCAGGCTGTGGGACAATCATTACCTTGTTCCTTCTCGATGAAAGCGTTTTGCATGCGTGTCACCGTTCCCAAGGATGCCTCACACGTGCAGGTAAGCTTGAGGTCCGGACGCGTCCGGGGTGTCACCCGATCCTCCCTGTGGGCGCCACGAGTACTTCCCATGATTTCATTAGCAGTTCGGCAGAGACTTGACAACCGGTCCTTCCGCACGCGAATTTTTTGCAAGGAGCGCGTCACCGTGTTTGTTCTCCCGGCTCGGGAGTCTCAGGAAGGCCCTCAGTCACCGCGTCTTCCTCGGTGCTTTCGTATTTTGCCGGGTCATTTCTTCGTGACACGAGGCCGGTGTAAGACCTTGGTATCCAGGCCGCATGGGACCGCTCATGAGCTTCGATGGGCTTCAGTATGTTGACAATACTCGCATGTTCTGCTAATTCGTGCGAGATAAGCGAGATGCCGGGCCTTTGCGGCCGCTCAGAGGAGGCGAGATGTTGAACAAACCCTGGTTCACAGGCCGAGCGCGAGTAAGGCTTATGGCAGCCGTGCTTGTCACGCTGTTTCTCTGTTCGAGCGCTTTCGCTGGAGACGACGACTGCAAGAGGATTTCCAACATCCTTGTTCTCTTCGACGCATCGGGATACATGAGGAACAAGGACCTTTACGAAACCCTTATTAAGCAGATGATCTTCTTTTCCCAAGCCATGCCTGTGACTGCAGATGGTTTCTTCAACGTGGGGTTGCGTCACTATGGGCTGAAAGTCGGGATGGGCTGCGAGAACACGGAAAGCATTCTCCCTGTCGGTCCCTGGGATCCGGAACGATTTGTGAACTCTTTTCCTAAATCTATTTCTCACGGGATGAGTTCCCTTTCCGCGGGCTTGAGAGCAGCTGCTGACGAGGTGGCAGGATTATCCGGCAAGACAGCGATTCTCATTGTGGGATCGGGAATGGAGTCGTGCAGGATGGATCCCATTAAGATCACCCAGCAGGTAGTAGCGAACAATCCTGACCTGGAAATTCATACGTTTCAGCTTGGAGGCGGCACTGAGGGAAGTTTTTTCCTCAGAGGAATTGCAGAGGTGGGACGGGGGACCTTTACCGCCCTTGATGACCAGAAGAGTCCGGCGCTTTGGCACGCATGGATGACCAAGAACCTCATCATGCGGTGCCCCACCTCGGTTCGAGCCCCGAGCGCGGGTGCGGCTCAAACGATCGGACCGGTTACTTTTGATCCCAACAGCGTATCACTGAAATCCAAAAAGGCGTCTGTGGATGCGGCAAATCGGGCAAACCTCCAGGCCGTGGCCCAGATTCTCAAAGCCAACCCATCCGTGCGCGTCATCCTCCATGGATATTCCGCGGAGGGTAAGGGGAGTGTCAAACAAAGTTTGCGCATGTCGCGTAAGCGGGCTGAGGCTGTAGCCCACTTCCTCATTACCACGTATGGTATTCCGTCTTCTCAATTGGGGCTGGTGGCTCATGGCGCTGAAAAGGACAAACCGGGCCGCATGGTGGAATTTGAGATCGCAAGATAGGAGGCGGTTGCGGGACGCAAGCTAGGCTGAGGACACGTTCGCGCAGGTAATTTGGTACGACTCCCTGGTATCGGCTCCAGCACAGGCTTATAGGAAATCGATTGGCTCTCTCCGAGCGCTCATTCCACGCATCACGATTCATCGCTTTACGCGCGATCCGTGCCCATGAGAATAATTTCAGGATCGAGCAAGAGCCTTATCTACGCTCTCGGAAGTAAAGATCGTGGGCGATCGTCAGAGGCAGCGGTGATACGTTTCTTGCAGAAGAGTCCCTGGGTGAAAGGCAGCAAATGTTTGCCACTGTGCTTCATTGCGGTGCTGCTCGCTCTCTGGCCCGGATGGGTGGCCGCAGCAGACGCCTCGACCGGTCAGGCAGAGAAACTGCTTCGCGTAGGTCTTGAACTTGCCGAGCAGACCCACTATCTGGAAGCGCTCGATTTGTTGGAAGAGGCCCGCGACATCCTGGATGGTGAGGGAACCGCACGGACAGCCATGTACGGCGATGTCTTGTACGCCCTTGCAGAAACAAGGATCAAAGGACGCTTGCACCAAGGTTTTCCCGCTCAATATGTCAAATCTGCGCTCAAGGAAGTGCAACAGGCGAACAAGGTCAGGGAATGGCTTCGAGATCTTCCTCCCAGGAAATTCGCGGAAGGCTATTTCGTAGAGGGCTATATTCAGAAGAAGTTCTTCAAGCGTACCGATGAAGCCCTTGTCTGTTTCGAAAGAGCTGTGAGCATCGATCCGGGGTTTGCCTCGGCCAAAAGAGAGCTGGGGGAGCTGATACTGTCGAGGGAGCGCAAAAAGGGGGATCACCGATAAGATGGCCGTTGCGATACGTATTGACCGAAAGGCGAGAAAACAGCGATGAAAAAGGTGGAAAAGAAAGAAGACACCGCCGAGCATTTCGACGAACAGCTGGAAAAATTGCGTTCCATTGTGGAAAAAATGGAACACGGCGGCCTGGGTCTTGATGAAAGTCTGAAATTGTTTGAGGAAGGAATCGGATTGTCGCGACGGCTTTTTGACACGCTGAACCGCTCCGAAGGCCGCGTCGAAGAATTGCTCGCTACTATGGAGAGAACCCCCTTCACCAAAGGCGAGGAATAGAGGCAAGCACGTGAACCTCGAAAAATACCTTGCAGAGAGACGCCAACAGGTAGATATCGCTCTTGACGCCATGATTCCCCGGGAAGATAATGAACCGGTGCTTCTGCACAGGGCCATGCGGTATAGCATTTTTGCGGGCGGCAAAAGGGTGCGCCCTATCCTGGCCATGGCCGCTGCCGAGGCTGTGGGAGCTGCAGCAGAAAGCGTGTTGCCTCTGGCGGTCTCTCTTGAGTGCGTGCACACCTATTCTCTCATTCACGACGACCTTCCTGCAATGGACGACGATGATCTTCGCCGCGGACAACCCACGTCTCACAAGGTCTTCGGTGAGGCTGTGGCAATCCTTGCAGGTGACGGGCTGTTGACGCTGGCCTTTGAGATTCTGGGGTCCACCGAGGTGGGGCGGCTGTACAGGCAGGATCGCCTCCTGGCCGTCATCGGAGAGCTGGCCCATGCAGCGGGTTCTCACAACCTGGTGGCAGGGCAGGTTATGGACATGGTCAGCGAGGGCAAGCCCCTGAATGAAGAGATCGTGGATTATATTGTACGTAAGAAGACCGGGGCGTTGATTCGCGCGTCTCTCACGTGCGGCGCACGCTTGGCATGCGGCACGCTCGCGCAGATCGAGGCTCTGGGAAAATTCGGAGAATGCTTGGGGATGGTCTTTCAGATCAAGGACGACCTGCTGGACCTGGAAGGAGACCCGGCAAAACTCGGGAAAGCCGTAAACAAAGATCAACAGCGGGGAAAAGCCACGTACCCCACGCTCCTGGGGAAAGATAAGGCCCGAGAGATGATGCGTCGCCTCGTGGACTCAGGCCTGGAAGCGATATCTCCTCTGGGCAAGGCTGCCGAGCCTTTGGCTTGCATAGGCGAATATATCGGCAGTCGCGTGAGCTAATACATCAGCGCTATGGGACAATGGAAGAAATAATAGAAGATCACGCAGGTGCGATTCTCGATCAAGTTGAGTCGCCGGAGGATGTAAAGAACCTGCCGGTGGATTCGCTCAAGATCCTTGCTGCGGAAATCCGCGAGCTCATCATAGACACGGTCTCAAAACGTGGGGGACACTTGGCTTCGAGTCTGGGGGTGGTCGAACTGACGTTGGCCATGCTCAAAGTGTTCTCGCCGCCAAAGGACCGAATCGTGTTCGACGTGGGCCATCAGGCCTACACGTACAAGATACTTACCGGCAGACGCAAGGGCTTCGAGACCCTGAGATCCAGGGGCGGAATTGCTGGCTTTCCCAAACGGCAAGAAAGTGAATACGACTTCTTTGACGTCGGCCATGCAGGCAACGCCATTAGCGCCGCGGCAGGATTGGCTCAAGCCAGGTGCTTCGGTGGCGGGGACAACAAAGTCATTGCGGTGATCGGCGACGGGTCCCTCACCTGTGGGGTGTCGTACGAAGGTCTGAATCAGGTGGGAGTCGCGAAAAAGGACCTGATCATCATACTCAATGACAATGAGATGTCGATCTCTCCCAATGTGGGAGCCATGGCCGCATATCTGAACCGGATTATGACCGGCCAGCTGGTCACGCGCTTTCGTGACGAGGTCAAGAACATCCTGAAAAACATTCCGGGCGTGATGGGACGATCCATTTATGGGCTGGCAAAACAGTTCGAGGACGCGCTGAAGGGATTTGTCACGCCCGGTCGCCTTTTCGAAGATCTTGGATTCACGTATGTGGGCCCTATTGACGGGCATCAGTTGAAGCATCTCATCGACACGTTCAACAATGTGAAACGATTTCGGCAGCCGGTGCTGATTCATACCATTACGTGCAAGGGTAAAGGGTACTGCTTTGCAGAGCAGAAACCCCAGCCGATTTCATGGTGTGGGGCCGTTTGACACCACCACAGGAAAGACGGCAGAGACCCAGGGACCGCCGACGTACACTACGGTTTTCGGCAAGACTATGGTGAAGCTGGCTGGCAAGGATCCAAAGGTCGTGGCGATCACTGCCGCGATGGAGTACGGCACGGGCCTGGCCGAATTCGCCAGATTGTTCCCCAGCCGTTTCTTTGATGTGGGAATCGCAGAACAGCATGGCGTCATCTTTGCCGCGGGCCTGGCCAGCAAGGGGTATCGGCCTGTGGTGGCCATTTATTCCACGTTCCTGCAGCGCGGGTACGATCACATCATCCATGACGTATGCATGCAGCATTTTCCCGTGGTCTTTGCCATGGACCGCGCGGGAATCGTGGGAGAGGACGGCCCGACGCATCATGGCGTTTTTGACATGGCTTTTGCGCGGAACATTCCGAACCTCGTTCTCATGGCTCCGTCAGACGAAGACGAACTGGCAGACATGCTGGCGACGGCATTGAGTCTGGATGGACCTGTGGCGATCCGCTATCCGCGGGCTCGCGGTCTGGGGGTTTCTCTGAAAAAGGAACCCGTGCCGATTCCGGTCGGCAAAGGCCGAATGGAGGTACCTGGAGAAGACTTGTTGATCATTGCCGTGGGTTCCATGGTCGGACCTGCGGTTGAAGCGTCTCGCCAAATGGCTGCAGACGGCATCGCTGCGGGCGTGCTTAACGCGAGATTTGTCAAGCCGCTGGACCGGGACCTGATCCTGGAAAGAGCCGCAGCAGCGCGGAAAGTCCTCACCGTGGAGGAAGGAGTTCTCGCAGGCGGTTTCGGCAGCGGCGTGCTTGAGCTTTTCGCGGATGAAGGTCTTGAAGGTGTGAGTACCTCCCGAATGGGCATACCGGATGCCTTTGTGGAACATGGGACGCGATCGGAACTGATGTCCGATCTCGGGTTGACTGCGGACGGCATTGCCGCACGCGCCCGCGCACTTTTGAACGGGCAAGCGGTGAGCAAACCCAAACGCGTGTCGTACATACGAGGCGTCACCCACTGACCAAAATCCCAGCCCCAGGGCTAGTTCCATGAGAAATCCTGTGGAGCGAACTTTTCCTCTAAGCTCGTGGCATGCAAAATCCCGCGCAAGGACCGCGTGAACAAGCAGGGGACAGGTACGAAGCCCTATGCGCTGGGCCTGCCTGCACTCCCTTGTGTCACACATGGCGGAAACACACCAACGCGTTCCCCGTTTCAAAGCTGCTCCCATCTCCCACCATGAGCTTGTAACGCTGATTCATCGATGCCTGTCTCTTCTTGAGTCAAAAACGTCCACACGGCAGCAACACGAGGGCTTAAAGTCCTATAGAGCAATTGCCAAAAGTTCTGACCGAATGCCTCGTACGTTGAAAAGGTGGCAGAGGCCCCTGAACGAAGATTCGACGGCTCTGCGTCGCTCGCAGTGAAATGGGACCTCTCGACATCAAAGGAGAATCAAGCGGACAAGACTTTTGGCAACTCCCATCACCTGGAGGGTCACCACGAACCATGAAAATGGCATCCTGTCCAGCAACCAGCGGGAGCTGGCAAGTGCTTGAAGTTCTTGGGGATGGGGGTTCGGGGAAGGCCCTTCTTCCAAGAAGGGCCTTCCCCCGAAAATGCATTTTCATAGGAATCAGTATAAGCGAAGTGATGGGACGACCCTGTGTCGTCCGTCCTAAAGGGATCCCCTGCCTGCAACCTGCGCCAAGCGGTACACGCAAAAGAGAATCAATATCAGGTCCGGTCCGTCAATATGAGCTGCATCAGAACAGGACGATGGAGCCGGGGGCTCGGGTACCGTCTGGCTGCGTGGAGTAGATTTCTTTACATTGTGATTGTCCCGAGGCTATAGTTCTGGAGTCATCGTGGTGGCTGTGCGAGATGTAAAGAGAATTCCGAAGAGTGTTGCGTGTATGGCAAAGAAGGGAATCTTGAAAGACATTCCTGGTGTGCTCCGGGCTGCTCTCGGCCGGCAATGGAGCAGTATCAGAAGCATCTTCGCAAACAGCGGCAGTTCCTGAACACGAGCCGCAGAAACTCTTTTTCCGTGTCCATGCAACACGGCGTGTTCGACGAGCTCCATGTGAGCGTCTCCGGGACCGTATGCGTGGACAATGCGGATCGCGTGCGTACGGAACTGACCCAGGTCATTGAGTCGCAACCGCTCAAAAACGTGGTGCTCGACCTCGCGGCAATCGAATACCTTGATAGCTCGGGAGCTGCAGTTCTCGTGGAGGTCTTCCGGTTATGCGACCGACTGAACAACTCGTTGCGGCTGATGAATGTGCCGCCGCGGGTGACGTAGCTTCCTGGAATTGGTGGATTTCGAACAGTTCAAGATTGCGGGCATTTTGGAGCCATCGGACGAACCGAATGTCGTGGCGCAGATCGGCGAAGGGGCTCAGATTTTCTACCGGAACGCCACAGATATCCTCACGTTCATCGGGGCCGCGGCAGTGGCCATGGCCCAGGATCTGCGTCATCCGTCAAGAATGAAGTGGGATGGATTTTGGAAACTCATCGAGAAATGCGGGGCAGACGCGGTGCCCATATCGTTGATCTTGAGTTTTCTGATGGGAGCCATCCTGGCATTTCAGGCGGCGATTCAGCTTCGCAAATTTGGCGCGAATATCTTTGTTGCAGACCTGGTGAGCGTGGCAATCTGCCTCGAGATGGGACCACTCATGACGGCCATGATTGTTTCCGGTCGCTCGGGCGCTGCGTTTGCTGCGCAGATCGGGACCATGCAAGTAACGGAAGAGGTGGATGCGCTTCGGGTGATGGCCATTGATCCGGTCCGATATCTGGTTTCTCCGAGGCTTCTCGCGGTGGCCCTGGTCTTGCCCTGTTTGACGCTGTTTGCGGATCTGGTGGGCATCCTGGGAGGCTGCCTGGTGGCCTCGTTTTCACTTGACATCACGCCTACGGCATTTTTCAGCCAGGCGAAGAAGGTACTCGAAGTGAGTGACGTGGCCAAAGGACTCATCAAGAGCTTCGCCTTTGGTATTGAAATAGCCCTGATCGGCTGTTTAAGAGGATTTCAGGTGCGAGGCGGAGCGGAAAGCGTAGGGCAGGCCACCACGTCGGCAGTGGTGACGAGCATTTTCGTGTTAACCCTTACGGACGCGGTTTTTGCCGCGCTGTACCACTACGTGCCGGCACTGTGGGCCGCGTGAGGGAAACGAACAGGAGCCGCCAGGACCCGATAACCGTGCTCGAGTCGTTCGAGGTCCCTTTTTCGGATGACCGCGATCCCGCGTGAATGGCTCCGCACGCCTGCACCAGTGAACCATCGGATGCGATGAAAGATCAAGACAGCACAGCACAGCCTATCATTACCGTACGGAACCTTGCCGTCGGGTACGGCGACGACCTTGTCATCCAGGACGTCTCGTTTGACGTGTTGCACGGCGAGGTGCTGGCTATTCTCGGACGTTCGGGCTGTGGCAAGACCACGTTGTTCAAAGCAATGACCGGTCTTCTCGATGCTCGTCGTGGGGAAGTAATGATCGATGGCGACCCTGTCGTGTCCCTGAGCCAGGGGAGATCGGACGCGGTGCTGAGAAAGATCGGCGTCCTCTTTCAATCAGGAGCGTTGTTCACGTCCATGACGGTTGCGGAGAACGTGGCCTTCCCGTTGAGGCTTCACACCGCCCTGCCGGAGAGCACCATCGAACAATTGGTGGCCTTGAAGCTCACCGTAGTGGGACTCGCAGGGAAAGAGCGACTCATGCCCGCGGAGCTCAGCGGAGGGATGCAGAAACGCGCCGCGTTGGCCCGCGCCATGGCACTGGATCCTGCGATCCTGTTCTTCGACGAGCCTTCGGCCGGGCTGGACCCGGTGACAAGCGCGGAATTGGATCAGACCATACTCAAAATCAATGAGACTTTGGGAACCACCATCGGTACTCGTGACACACGAGCTTGCCAGCATCTTCGCAATAGCCGATCGGGTGGTCATGCTGGATTGCGAACGTAAGACCATTGTGGCTCAGGGGACTCCACAAGAACTAAAACGCGAATCGACTGACCCACAGGTCCGGGATTTCATGAACCGATCCTCTTCCGGACTCAAGGACTCGCTTGGAGGAAAATTCTCGCTCTGATACCGCGGTGCGCAGATTCAAGTAACTTGGCGGAGGGAACTCCCACTGGGAGCGACGCAGACACCGGTGGAGTCGCACCAAAAGGGACAGCAGGTCAGCGGACGAGCTTGTACGCGGTCTGAATCGTCGCGATCACGTGCTTTCTTGCCATTTCCATATTCCAGCCTGTGCGCAACAAGCACGTGAGGTACTCTCTGGCAGCGAGCTGCATCTCAGCGTCGTTAGGCGCTTGCGCGATGACCTGGGGGAATCGGGAGCAATCCAATTGGCCGGGTTGGACTCCCGGAGGAAGGGCAGAGGGCTGTTCCGGGCGTTGGGGTTGATGACGGGCCGTCTGACGCAGGTGAGGCCTTGTAGAAGCGGGTGTGGGATAGTGGGCCTGGGGTGGTGAGGACAATTCGGCCCTCCCGTTCATCGGAGCTATGCCGGCTGATCGGGGACCGGTCTTTGGGGCGTACGGTCGCACACTGCGGTAGTCAACGCGACTTTCCCTGTCTGATCGGACCTCGCCCGCATTCGGATAACTGCTGCGCGTCGAACGCGGCCGCGGCGCGGACGTGTCTCCCTCGCTCGACTGGAGAGCAGTTCCCCTGTCGTCGAATTCCGGCGCTTGCGGAACCATGTAAGGAAAGTCCTGAGCCTGAGCCCTCTGATAGAGCCCCGACCCGAAAGCCATAATAACTGCCATCAAAATGATGCCCTTCACAGATCGTGTCATAACCATACCTCAACAACTGGGAGGGGACTATACCACAGGATCTGTCGGAAAATGCCTTGTCTGGTGAAATTTTTTTTGTCAAGTCCTTTGCAGGAGCGAATAAACAGGCAGGAAATCCTTCTTCAGGACCGTCCGGAAAGAGAGCAAGGCTACAACTCTTTGAAACCGAATTTTTCAATCTTGTTGATAAGCCCCTGTCGGGAAAGCCCCAGGCGCTTGGCTGCGAGGCTGCGGTTTCCTCTGCACACTTCCAACGCCTCTTGAACCATCCTTCTTTCAAGTTCGGCCACCGCGTCCTTCAGCTTGCGGTGGGTGTAATCCTCTCTTTCCACCAGGGCCTCGTCCAGGGAATGGGTCACCTTGGGAGACAGGGATCGCACGGAAATGGCAGATCCCTCTGCCGCGAGAATGTGTGCGCGTTCGATCTCGTTTTCCAGCTCCCTGATATTGCCGGGCCAAGGATAGCGAAGCAGCAAATTGAGCGCGGCAGGATCAATTCCCCGCACCGTCTTGCCCGTCCGCAAGGCGAACATCTCCAGAAAATATTTTATCAGGATGGGGATGTCCTCGTGGCGCTCCCTCAGCGGCGAGACCGTGATCGGGAACACATTGATGCGATAGAACAGGTCTTCGCGGAACAGTCCCTTGCGGACGAGTTCGCTCAGGTCCTGATTGGTCGAGACGGTCAGACGCACATCCACGAAAGTGGGGACATTCTCGCCAACGGCTCTAATCTCGCCCGTTTGGAGAATCCTGAGCAACTTGACCTGCATGGCAGGTGACGTCGCTTCGATTTCATCGAGAAACAACGTGCCCTTGTCCGCAGCGCGGAACACACCTTTGTGATCGCCAACCGCGCCGGTAAACGCTCCTTTCTTGTGACCGAAGAGTTCACTTTCAATGAGCTCGGAAGGAATGGCTGCACAATTGAGGGAAATCATCGGCTGAAGGACCCTCTGGCTCAACTTGTGGATCGCCTGGGCTACCAGTTCCTTGCCTGTCCCGGACTCCCCCTGGATCAACACCGTCGTGTCGGTGGGGGCCACCTTTCGGATGAGTTCCCGCACTGCCTGAACTTGTTCCGCGCTGCCGACGATTTCATCGAGGGGATCGCAGCCATCGATCGCGCTTTTGAGATCGAACTCGTCAGGATCCGCGGGAGAATCCCTTCGCCTGAGGAGTTCCCATTCCCTGGCGTGCTCAATAGACCGGGCAGCCTGTGACGCGAGAATCTCGATGATCTCGAGATCCGTGGACGTGAAGACTCCCGCTCGTTTGTTGAGCACTTGAAACGCGCCAATGACCGCGCCGCTGGGAGAGCGCAAGGGCACACAAAGAAGGTTTTTCGTACGAAAACCGGTGAAAAGGTCCACATCCTTATTAAATCGAGAGTCAGTGTACGGGTCCACAATATTGAGGGATTCGCTATGGGTAAATACCCAGCCCGCGATACCCTTGTCCCAGGGGATGCGGATCTCTTGGCAGTTCAGACCGACTCCCGCATGGGAGAAAAGCTCCTCTGTGTCGTAATCCGCGAGAAATATGGTAGCTCGTTCCGCATTCATGATCGACGGGGCTTCGCGAATGAGCAAATCCACCAGGGAACTCATGTTCGTTTCACTGTTCATGAGTATCCCCATCTTGAACAGAAGGGAGATACGTTCCAGATACGATCCCAGCGGCCGAAAAGGCCTTTTGGGCTGTGACGATCCTTGCGCCATTCCCAGGGCTTCCCTGAGCAGGGTCATGTCCATATGTATGGTCAAGGCCTGCACGAGTTCGTCTACTGACACCTTGCCCGTTCTCAGGAGGATCTCGTGCAGGGATCTGCCTGATTCCTTGGCTTCGCACAGCGCAGCTACATAGTCGTCGTTGGCTATCCGTCCTGTTTCCAGGAGAAGTCTCCCAATGGGATGAGGATCAACCACTTCTTGTCTCCGAGATCTTTCCATACAGCGCTATTTCGCCGGTTTGTCCATGGATGATGATCTTGCTGCCCACCACCACGGTGCGGTCGTTGAACTGAACCGATTCGGGCTTGCCTGCGAACTTCACTATCTGGCGTACCTGCCCCACATATACCTTGCCCAAGGACTTGGAAATGTCGGCCGCGTGGGCTCCTCTGCCACCCAAACGGCTAATCAGGGCCGTGGAGACCGGGAGCGAGAACACCTCTTCCATGATCTCTTCCGGTATGGGGTCGTTTACCACGAAAATAAAACCGTCCAGCTTCTCTGATTCCGGCAGTTGTTCATTCATGGAGTCGATGATCGACTGAGCCTTGTTGATATGGCGAAACGGCGCGATCTGCATCCGATCCGTCACCATAATCCCCCGAAAGATCTTGCCGGACACTCCCGTGCCTCGCGCGATCACCTGGTATTCTGATTTTTCAAGAGGAGCGACGCGTTCCTTGCGTTCGCGGTCTTTTCGTATCTGCAGGATGAATACCTTGCCTTTTTCGATGGTGTACTCGAGCCGCGTGTCAAAATGAAGTCGCTCGGCAGTGCGAAACAGGATGGAAGAGAGTTGCTTCCAGGCCGAAGGCATCTGCGAGGCAAGAGTCTCCTGTTTCTGCCAGCGGTCGTACACGGGGATCGTGGAAACCTTCCCATTGACCACGTCAGTTCCCTGATCCGCGAGCGCAAAGTCTCCCCTGAGATCCAAAGTGAAGGGGTCATACGACACCACGCCTGTCCCGGAGGACGCTCGTTCCACGTTGCCGTACACCATGCATTGCACAATGACAGGAGTACGCCAATTGCCGTGTATTCCTGCCGCTTCACGGTACTCTGCGTGCCGGGTCCCCTTCAAACGAGTGCATCACCACTGCCGCACAGTAGAGCATTATCTCGATGAATCTGCCCTGGTCCACCAGCTCGATGGCCCTGGGCGCAAGTTCTGCCACCCGTCTCTTGTACGCGAACGCGAGTTCCTTCATCTGCTCCGCGCTCAATTGTGCTTTGCGCATGACACGCAATCGGGTCTTGCTTTCGTCGATCAGTTCCTGAAATTCGTCTCTTCCCACCCCGAAAACCGCGGAAGTAAATTCCTGGAGAAAGCGACGATAACAATCGTACGCGAACCAGGGGTCCACATTTCGCGCGAGGCCTTCTGCTATGTCATCATTGATGCCCACATTGGTGATGGTAGTCATCATGCCGGGCATACTTACTCGCGCCCCGGACCTTACGGAAAACAATGCAGGCCGGACAGGATTGCCAAGGGCCCTTCCCCAGCTCTTGCCCAGGGCTGCGACCGCTTGGCTAAGATCATCCCTGAAATCGGCGTCTTGCACCATTTCGTCACGGAGTCTCAGAGATTGATCCGTGGTGATGACAAAGTACGGCGGAGTGTTTTCTGCAAAGCGCAGCAGGGAAGCTTTCAATCCTATCCTGCACGGAGAAACCTCCTCCTGACTGGGAAAATAGAGAGGGCTCGGCCGCCGACCTGTCAGGTCTTTCCAGCCGACCTTTCTTCCGGATTCCGAGAGCCGCTGATTGAGAAAGAGTTCCACCTTGTCCAGAAAGGTTTCCAATACTCTTAGGTTGCCGTCGCGAGCCTGCAAATCCGACACATAGAGAGTTTTAAGATAGTTCTTGAAGAAATCCGTATCAGGAATCTCTTTGAGCGTAGTCAAATCCTTGAGCTTGCGAGGCAGTTTGTCCATAGGACAAAACGCGAGAAAATTGTCAAACGGCTCTTCAAATCTGCTCCGGTAAAACGCGTGTACATCGTCCAACTCACTCTTGATGATGCGGAGCAGGTCTCGAACCTTGTCAAAAGTGAGTTCCAATGCCGCGGCTCTCCGGAGATCCCGACCTGCCTGTGCCAGGTAATACGACGCATGGCCGTTGACGGAAATACCCTGAATGAGAAGATCCAGGCACTCCAACGCCTGGGGCAGATTCTCATGGGTAATCTTCTCGAAATGCATATTGTTGATGCTCGTGGCCAAGGTTTCCTGGAGAGCTTCCCACCTCAGGTCCCGGTTGAAAGCCTCAAATCGTTCTTCAATATAGGTCGCCTTCTGTGCGTACGCGTGCCCTGCCTTTTTCGCGCGCAACACGATGGGGGTACCGGGCTGGTCCTGCTTGATGCGATCCATTTCCCGCACGTAATCCTCGGTCCCTTCGGTAAGGGTTACCGCGGGCGGCATGGGCTCATGAATGTCCGGCGTGAGCAGCGTCTCCTTGATCCGTCGTCTCTCCGCAATGATCTCGTCCATCTTTTCCAGGTCATCGCTCACGGTGGAGCCTGACGCGTGTTCGCGCACGATGAAATACTTGGTGTACAGGCCTTTTACCAGCTCGATCATGTCCAGGACCATGCGCCGAGAGAATTCGGGCCAGGTTGCATCCTCCCTGTACGGAGCAGTATCAAGAGAGACAAGAGCCATCATGCTGTCTTTGTCGGACAGGCTGATTTCCAGGTCCGCGAAGATGCGTGTGCACAGGTCGGCAATCCCTCTTGCCTCTTCCGGAGAGCACCAGTTGTCCATTTTGAGGTGTGGCAGGGATTCTGACGGCATCCAATCCTCGATCGCCTCGGGCTTGCCAGTAGCGAAATACCGCACAATGCCTTGAGAGAAATAGAAATTCTCGATACTTCCCAGCCAGTGAATGTCCCCTCTGAGTTTTCCCAGGAAATTGCCGATGGGTTTGACTCCCCGATTGGCAAGTTCCTTTGCCAGGCTCGCAGCGGTGAGCCGCAGCGTGTCCAGGGGCCCTATCTCCTTGAATGAATAGGGAAGAGCCTTGATGAACGTACGAATGAGAAAGTGCGTGACCGAACAGTTTGCCCGTAAGAGGCTGGAAATGGAATATTGGATGAGATCCTCGTCGCAAAGTCGTACCCCACCTATCTCGATCTGCACAATCATGTACGGAATCAGCCGATGCATAATGCGCGGGTTGGATGCGATTATGGCGGATAGGCTCTTAATGTGCTGTACATGAGCCCGACTGGCTGTCGCGTCTTCTGCGAGGACGAGCGGTTCTCCTGTATCATCGTCTTCAACGGAGTATTTGACCTCCAGAGGCCGAATCAAAGGCCGGCGGACGAGATGGTCGATGAGTTCCTGAGCCATGAGAAAATAGTTCTGCCGTCCAAGGGTGCGACCGAGCGATTCCAGCGCGGTGAAAGATGCCACCACTTCGGAGGTTTCCTGGGAGGAATACGCATGGTCGAGAAACAGGGTAGCAAAGAAGTGGACCAGCTCTTTTGACGCCTGCTTGCGGTTTTTCTCCAACCGTACCACGATCTGGCACAGCCCTTCGATGAGCAGCTCTTTGACTTCCGGTTTGTCGACTTCGAGAATCTGAACTGCGAGAATACGAGAAAAGGCTTCCTGAATCCCAAAACTGAGCGTCTCGATCATTTCCTGGAAGCTTGACAGAATCGCCTTCCAGCGATCTCCCACACTCTTTATGAACGCAATCCCGTCGGACAAAACCGAGTCGGCAAGATCTGCGCCTTGATCGAGGGCCTTCTGGTAGATGTTCCTCCGTTTCTCCAGCTCTTCCGCAGTATGGAGGTTGATACGGTTCAGAACCTTGGTGCGGAAAGGGTGATCCGAGGCTATGCCATCGGCCGCGGCAGCAGCCTCCAGCTGTCCGACCATGTCCTGCGGGCAAGGCTTGACCTGTGCCAGGGCAGTGACAATAGCCTGAGCAGTCAAGAGTTTGACCCGCGGCATAAGCCGCTCGCGAACAGTTTCGGAGCGTTTCTTCAGGGCTAACTTAATGCCTGTGCTTTCTATGACGCGACGTTCAAAAGAATTGGCGTTGGATCGGAAAAGGACGTGAGTGAGAAAATCGATGCCGCTCTCGACAAATCGGGTGTAATGACTGAATGCCTCCACGTCGGATGATGCGATGGTGCTTTCCATCAAACGACACAACGCATACTCGCCTTCAGCCCTGGCCTGCGGATCGAACCTCTGCACACTTGCCGCGAACAAGTAGGACAAGAGAATCTCCATCACGCGATCCAGGTGACCGGCAAGGGACTCATCATCCCGTTCCAGCGAGTATCTTGACAGAATCCTTACCAAATCCAGCCAGTTGGGAATCTCGTACAGTACCCGGGACAAGGTTCTCCCTTACTGCCTGCCTTCGTCCTTCAAAAGGCGTGAGGTACACCAGTTCGTTTAACGAATCCTTGGAAAATCTGGGGAACAGCGTGAGCCGCGAATCGGTCCACGTGCAATCAATCAGATGAGGTGCAGCTTCGCCGGCAGTCCGGTCAAGGACCATGAGCACGGTTTCCGGGTTGCGCACATCCAGAACGGTCCCCGAGGGAAAACCGGTTCCCGACCCGTGTAGTACCCGAAACCATGCCCGCGATTTGATAAGGGTTGAGCGGCTCCCTCTGACTGACCTGTCTGATAAGTTCTCTGGCGTCCACGATGCTGCCTTTCACCATAAGCAATAGGCACATTCAGAGTAAAGCATTGTGGTGCCGATCGCAAGAGGAACGAGGCACTCGTTTGCCGCAGGGGATAAGGGATGAACCGCGAAACTGCGGAATAGTTGTACTTTGACTTTTTATGAAAATGCATTTTCGGGGGAAGGCCCTTCTTGAAAGAAGGGCCTTCCCCCGAACCCCCATCCCCAAGAACTTTAAGCACTTGCCAGCTGCCGCTGGTCGCTGGACAGAGTGCCATTTTCATGGTTCGTTGTGACCCTCCAGGTCATGGTTGTTCACCAAATCCTGATGACGTGGTGGTGGAGAATGTCGCGTGCAACAAACCGTCACTCTGAACTGTTTACCGCCAGCAATCCCAATGACGCGAGCGGCTCAGGATCAATCACGCTATACGAACCCGCTTGCGAGAGTTATACTGAAGCTCATTGGGAACGACGTTACGCATATGATTATTCTCTATGGGCACAATTACCCCGTTTCCTCGGGTGCCTGAAGGTTTCCGAGGACGCGCGGAGGCTTCTGATGCGCAATCTCAGGATCGCGGGAAAAGTGGCAGGGTTGCTCGTCGTCATGGCGATGCTATGCCCCATGGCCTGTGGCACCCAAGAGCAGGCTTTGATAGCCGCGTGCGAAAAAGGAGACCTCACGCAGGTACAAGATCTCCTGAAAAAAGAGCCAGACGTGAATGCAAGGGGCAAAGGCGGCTGGACTGCGCTGACCATGGCTTCGCAGAAAGGGCACCTTGAGGTCGTGAAACTACTCCTCGCACATGGAGCGGATATCAATGCCACGAACGCATATGGCAGGACAGCACTCGCGACAGCCTCGTTGCGCGGGTATCCGGATATCGTGAGATTGCTCCTGGAAAAAGGCGCAAACCTCCATGTGAAGGATCAGGAGGGAAAGACCGCACTCATATGGGCTGCGGATCAAGGCTGCCTGCAAGAGGCAAAGATGCTTCTGGACAAGGGAGCCGACGTCAACGCCAAGGCCGGAGGAGATTGGACCGCGCTGATGGCCGCGGCGTTCAAGGGCGATCTCGACATGGTGATACTGCTCGCGGATAGGGGAGCTGACGTCAATGCCAGGAACAAATACGGATGGACCGCATTGATGGAAGCAGAAGGCAGGGGCCGTACCAGGGTCGTGAAGTTTCTGAAAGCTTACGCGGGGAGAAAACCGTAGACGTCCACTTTCGCGTTCGCCGCTCAGTATCAACCTACCAAAACGTGGTATGATCACACCGTGGTGCCGAAGAAACCAAGCAGCGTCCGAGTACGCCAGCTCGGTCAATTTTCATGACGTTCAGCCTAATACAGGAAGGCCACAGTGCAAGAAACCCTGATCCTCGAAAAGCTGGGACCGATAGGCCGACTGGAGATCAAATCCAGACCCCTCACCATAATCATCGGCGAGCAGGCGTCCGGGAAATCTCTGGTAGCCCAGATGCTGGACTTCTTCCGTGGGTTAGAATCTCATCTCGCGAGGATTTTTTCCCCGGACCTCGTGGAGCACCAAAATTGGCCGGACTCGGCAGCTCGACGAATCCTGGACAGCCTCCGCGGTGTGCCGTTTGGGTACTTTGCCAATGGAACTGCGAAGTTGCAGTATCGCGACCCTTTTCGGAATGGAGTGGCCACTGACTGGAGGTTGAGTGTAAAGAACTCCAACAGGAGGGTTCGGGTCCAGAAAGGCTTGCGCGAAGAGATGGAAAGATGGGCGAAGGGCTGGAAGGACAAACCGGAATTAATGATGTTCTCGAGATCAAACTCACAGATATTCATCCCCACGGAACGATCTGCTTTCGCTCGACTGTCAGACCAGGAACCAAGCGTGTTGTTCGCCGATTATCAGCCCGAGCCGCTGAAACGATTCGCCAACTTGCTGCACGAGGCTCAACGATCTTTCTCCTCTGAAGACTTTTCTCTTGAGGACCCCGAACTCCCGTCCGATTGGGTTGAACGAGAGAAATTAAAGCGTGCACGGATTGATTTCATCCGGACCCGCCAGTTGAAAGCGCTGGCCGGTGAAGCCTACGTGCCGACGGGAGGCCCCCTCCGATGGAAGTGGCGGCTCAATGAGAGGGGCGGGAAGAAAATCCTTCCCATTGCCGCAACTGCCTCCGGCCAGATGGAAGCGTGGCCGTTTTTCATCATTGCTTCGCGATATGGAACCGACGAAATTCCTCGTCACTTTTTCTTCGAAGAACCCGAAACCCATCTCCATCCAGCCGCGCAAGTAGAGGTGATGAAGGTCATTGCCTTTTTGGTGAACATGGGACACTCGTTCGTGGTGACCACGCACTCTCCCTACATCCTGTACGTCATGAACAACATGATTCAGCGATTCATCAGCCTCAGAGGGATTATTCCGAAAGGGGAACACCGGTGGCTCAATCCGGATATGGTGGCTGCCTATCGCTTGAGACAGCATGCCGACGAGAGTTTTCAAGACGTGATGGATCGGGGCGATACCAATCTCATCGACGCGCTGAGAACTGGAGCGCGTGGCGAACGAGTTGGGCGGTGAGTTTGACGAATTATTGTACGGGATGGAGTAAAAGATGCTCACCGGATTGCGTCGGGCCCTGACTGAGGTTTTCCCCGAGGAGTGCTTTCTCTCCGGACTAAGCGTGAAAGAGAGCCAGCGAGCCTTCAGCCTCAGACCGGTTCGAGGCGAAGCAGCAATCGGAATTCGACTCGACCATGCTGCGATGAATTGGCCGCCAGAACAACGAAGATGCGACGCCATGTTCATCTGCATGGTACCGAATAGTAACGTTCTCGTCATCGTATTCGTGGAACTGAAAGGCAGTCATGTGGAAGAGGCGCTGAAGCAGATTGTTAGCTCAGCGAGAGCGGTGTGCAAAACGCCTAATACTATTCGGGACCCCCATAGGCAGTCCGTGATCAGCGAGGTCCGGCTATTGGGGAGAACCGGTCACAGCGCGGGCGTACTCGGAGTGATCGTGTCAAAAAACGGCTTGGCGCTCGACCAGCGAAAGCGATCGAAAATCTGGAAGGACGAACGAATCGAGGTGTGGATCAAAGCAGGCCAGCTTAGGGAACGAAGCTGCGCAGACTTGGCGAGTAAAATCAAGCCCCGCACATGACCTCTGCTTCGTACCGCCCCACCAGTGCCGGATGTGGTGACCGAAGGGAACCTCATGGTTCGGGGTCTTTTCCCGACAGATGCGGTTCGCGTAACTCACCGCATCCTACGGAAACTGCTGTACAGCTTCTTTCAGGTCGGAAGGCCTGGCTCCTTTACGAGCGATCCAAAGCCGTCGCATCTGCGTTGCAAGGACCGCGGCCATTGCTCCACCGTGCCCGCCGTTCGACAGGGATCTCCGGAATTCCTCTCCATGGCTGCCGCATCATGCGACTCGCGGTAAGTCTCACAAAAAAGCAGTGACTTCCGCGGTCATCGGGGCCGAGTGTTTGCGAGGGGGAGCTTTTGCATGAGTTTTTGCACGATTCTGTCCGCGAGTCGGTCGAGGATTCTGTCTGAAAACTTTTCCAGGAACTGATCCAGGAGTTGGTCCATGGAATGGTGTTCCTGTGCCGCAGCCAAGTCCTGATCGTCTTCTTCCGGCAAAGGCACAGGGTGACTGTTCGCGGCTGAAGGCGCATGGTTTATCGCAGCTACGATCTCTGAAGCATCCATCGCTTGAGTCATCGCGGGCACGATTCGTGGCGATTCCTCAGGGTCCTGAATCACCGTGACGCGCCCGTGAGGTGGCGGCGGTGGAGCAGGCACCAGTCGAGGGGTCTTCTTCGAAGGAATAATGACCCGAAGATCGAGGTTTTCAAACTCACTGAAATGGTACCGGACCGAAGTGTCCATGTGATGGACACGGCACAACATGGCCTGCGACGGATGCTTGGGGTTCCACGTTTCAGGCAATCGGAGGGTAGCATCAAGGCTGACTTCCGAAGGACACTGGAAGAAGTCGTTCACCCTTCTCAGCACAGCTTCGACATTCTGCGGATCGGAGACTTCTTTGACTTCTCTGAGGAGCCAGTACCAAATGCAGTCCCCGTCCTGATTGCACGAGAATGGACGGCTCCAGAGGGAAGCTTCGGATTGCGATGATGGCCTGCTTATCACTGACGAAATGCTTTTCTTTTCCGGAATAGCCGTCAGGACCAATATCCAGGCCGGCCCAGACCGCGGTCAGATGACGCACGAATTCCTTGCCGGGCTTCATTTTTTCTCTGGGACAGACACCGAACAGGACGTTCTGGTCGTCCGCGTACTGTTCTCTGGCCAACGTGTCAGGGTTAGGGAAATAACGCGTAGCGGCCTTGACCATGTAACGATCGGCAATCTTGGCCAGAATGAACCCGCCTTTGTCCCGGCAATAATTGAAGAACAAGGCGTCGAGAAAATCCTTTCGGTTGTATCGTGTGGTCATGAGAGGGCCTTCGGGTTGCGCGTGCAGCATTCAGGGATACCGCTGTGCTCCGGTTTGGGATACCGGGAGAGTGAGAGAAAATGTGCGGCCACATTCGTCCCTTCGACGTTACCAGCAAGCCAACGCACCCTGTGGCCGTGGCCCCTCATGCCGGGATGTTCCGGGAAGAGAAGTGACGGAGAAACCATTTCTCCGCGCGGGCATATTCTATCGTAATTTATGGTATTTTGTCAATATACTGAAGCGCTTGGCACATAATCCTGATTCACCAAAGCGCTGCAGAATCACTCGCCACAACAAAAGCATAATGATAACAACATAATGCAGAAGGAGCCACGGCGGAGAATAGCTCGCGAAGCATCTTCCAAGACGGGCCGTACAAGGGCCGCGCATGGAAATTCACGGGGTTCTTCTCTGGCAAACCATCCTTCCCTGCTCGTATGTCGAGCCTCCTGATACCGATTCGCTTTCCCACGAGCAAGATCACGGGGTTGGGGATCTCTTGAGCGAAGCGATGAGACGGCCTTGCGTCGTCCGTAGCGAAGGAGATCTCCAGCCTGAAGTTGCAACCAAGTTACACATTCACACGCGAATCGGTATGAGGCCGCGGCCGGCGAATCAATCCGAAAAAACCTCCTGGTCCATCTGCACGGTGAGTCCGTCTGCCTCTCTGAGTCTTGCAGCAAGTCCCAGGGTTTTCGGCAATTCATAGTGAAAAAAGTATTGGAGCGTCCGGATCTTGCCCTGGTAAAACAACTTGTCGGCAGCCGTGGCATTTTCTCGCAGCGCTCTTTCTGCAGCCACCCCCTGCAACAGCCACTGCCATGCGACGGCTATGATGCCGAAGAATTCCAGATACAGGGTCGCATCTGCCAGATACCGCTCAATGTCGCGCGTGAGCGCAATCTGCACGAGGCTCATGGTTACGTCCTGGAGTGTGTCCGCTGCCTGGCTGAGTCGCTCCGCGTAGGGTTTAAGAGTCTCAAAGTGTGTTGCAGCTTGCACCGCCTCGCGAACCTCTTCCAGGTACAGCAACATTGCCTGGCCGTTCTTCATGACGACCTTGCGACCCAGCAAGTCCTGCGCCTGAATACCGGTGGTTCCTTCGTGGATGGGATGGATGCGACTGTCACGGAGGTACTGCTCCATGGGATACTCGTCGCAGTACCCGTATCCGCCCAGTACCTGCAAGCCTTGGCTGACTGAGAGGATTCCCATTTCCGAGGGATAGCTTTTTGCCACCGGGGTCAACAGATCGAGCAAGAGCGCGGCGCGCTCGGCGTGTTGCGTGTCCTCGCTTCTCATGAGGTCCGTATACTTGGCGCACTGGAGAATCAGCGAAAGCGAGCCTTCTGAAATCGCGCGCTGAAACAGAAGCATCCGTTTCACATCCGCGTGCTCGATGATCGGCACTTGCGGCAAAGAGGGATCTTTCGAGACGAGCTTCCGTCCCTGGGGTCTCTCTTTGGCATATGCCAACGCAGTATAATAGCCCGCAGAAGCGATGGAAGTAGCCTGCATCCCGACGCCAAGTCGCGCTTCATTCATCATCTGAAACATGTACGCCAGACCGCGGTGAGGTTCGCCGACAAGGTACCCTCGACAGTCGTTCTCATCCCCAATGGTCAACTGGGTAATAGGACAGCCCCGATAGCCCATCTTGTGATACACCGACATTGCGACCAGGTCGTTGGGTTCCAGGGAACCATCTTGGTTCAACCGTTTCTTGGGGACTACAAAGAGGGAAATTCCTTTAGCCCCTGGAGGGCCACCCGCAATCTTGGCAAGCATCAAGTGGATCACATTGTCCACGCCGTCATGGTCGCCGGCAGAAATAAAGATCTTTTGGCCGCGAATTCGATAATAACCCTGATCGGTGGGTTCCGCGCGCGTGGTAATGTCCGAGAGAGAGCTTCCCGCGTGAGGTTCGGTAAGGGCCATGGTACCCTGCCATCGACCAGCGAGCAGGTGGGGCACGTACGTGTCCTTCAGCTCCTGGGAACCGAAAGACAGAATCAGGTGCGCAGCTCCCGCATTCAACAACGGAAAACCAGTCGACGAGAAGTTCGCTGCCGCGAAAATGTAATTGCAGGCCAGTGCCACCATGGAGGGAAGTTGTTGGCCTCCGTACTCATAAGGCAGGGACGCAGCGATCCAGCCTCCTTCGCCCCATTCCTCCATGATGGGCCTCACCGACGGATGGACCCTGACTTGGCCTTGCTCGAGCCTGGGAGCTAGTTTGTCCATTTCCTGGAAACAAGGAAAGAGCTTGTCGCGTGCCATCTTCAGCGCGGTGTCCAGAACCAGATCAAAGACCTCGCGATTATGTTCCCCAAAATAAGCTTGCTGGGTGAGCGCCTCCGCGTCGAAGACTTCGTAAAGCAGAAACTTGAGGTTACGCTCACTTACCCATTTGCTTGCCATATGTTCACCTCGTCACAAAAAAAGGTTTTTGGTAATCGTTCAATGCGTCGTTTCTTGCACCAAGGAAATCCAGCCACCAAGTGGCCAAGGCACAAAGAAGTCAAAAGACAGTTCTCATTATTCATTGTGCTTCGTGGTTCCTGTCCTGCCGGTCGCGGTGGACGCTTTTGGTTCTCTTTTCCCGCGATCGACGATTTCCCGCTCACGGGGTCAGTTTCCAACAATTGGCTGAAAGCCGGACAGGTGCTCACACTTTGGGCTCTTTCCACCACGGATAAAAATCGGGTATGTCCGCGGTGGGACTCATCGAGAAACGGGGAGGACGTTTTTCCAGAAAACTCGTCACCCCCTCGAACGCGTCCTTCTGCATGCCGCACCAGTCGAAGCAGCGGGAGTCGATAAGATGCACGGATTGAGGATCCTCCTCAATCAGCCCGTGCCAGAGCAGGGCCTTGCTCAGAGCTACCGAAACCGCGGACGTATTCTCCGCGATCTCTGCGGCAATAGCCATTGCTCTGGGCATTACCTCTTCACGTGGTAGCACGTAGTTGAAAAGGCCGGAACCTGCCTCTTCCTCTGCGCGAAAAAGTCTCCCCGTGTACACGAGTTCCGCTGCTTTGGGCATGCCCACAAGCCGGGGGAGAAACCAGGACGAACAAGCCTCCGGCACGACTCCCCGCCGCGCGAAAACAAAACCGATCTTCGCATCAGCCGCGGCAATCCGCATGTCCATGGGGAGCGTCATGGTAATTCCTATCCCCACTGCATGCCCGTTGATGGCTCCGATCACAGGTTTACGACAATTAAAGATCCCCAGAGAAATCTGTCCTCCCTCATCCCTGTGTCCTCTGACCGCCCCCCCCTTGTCCGGTCTCTTGGATACATCAAAGACGCTCGCGCCATGCGAAAGGTCCGCTCCTGCACAAAAGGCTCGGCCGGCCCCGGTAACCACCACCACGCGAACCGCATCATCGCGGTCCAATTCAGCAAAGATGTCCAACATCTCTCTTGCCATTCCCAAAGTGAACGCATTCATATGTTCAGGGCGATAAAGCGTCACCGTGGCTATCCCGTCCTTGAGTTCCAGTCGCGTCTCCTTCAAATCCTTCATGCTCTTCTATCCCTCCTATGAAAATGCATTTTCGGGGGAAGGCCCTTCTTTCAAGAAGGGCCTTCCCCCGAACCCCCATCCCCAAGAACTTCAGGCACTTGCCAGCTCCCGCTGGTCTCTGGACAGGGAGCCATTTTCATGGTTCGTTGTGACCTTCCAGGTCATGGGAGTTGCCAAGAGTTTTGTCCGTTTGATTCTGCTTTGGTGGGGGGGAGGTCCTGCTTCTTTGCGAGCGACGCAGAGCCGTCGAATCTTCGTTCAGAGGACCTCCCCTCACCTTTCAAAGGCGCGAACCATTCGGTTAGCACTCGTGGCAGATGCTATCACACATCAGAGCCTGTATGTATGCCTTGATGCCTTCAGGTCCTGGTGGGTCGTTGTGTTTCCCGCGCGTTTGCGGGTAATCCGCGCATTTCCTGTGCAACAATGACATGCGGGGAAACAACGAAGTTCAATGGGCAAGAGAAGGGCTCAGGTCAGTGGCTTGATCACATTGTCCCGGTTCAGGATTCCTTGCGGGTCGAGGATGTTCTTGATCTTCACGATTTCGTCAATACCTTCCGGTCCGAGCATCATGGCCAGTGCTTTGTGTTTGAGCTTGCCAATGCCGTGCTCGCCGGAGACACTGCCGTGCAATGCACACACCTCTCGTGCCAGGGCAAGAGAGATCTCACGGTACGCGAGCTCTTCTTCCCCTTCCTCGGGCACGATGTTTACGTGGAGATGGGCATTGCCGATGTGACCGAAAATGTACGATTTCCCTGCAGGGAGCTTCGCGTCATAAAGCCGCATCAAGCGATCCAGCTGGCCCATGGGTACGGAAAAATCCATGCCGATCTTCACCCTGCCCGGCAGAATCAATTCGTTGAGCTTCTCGGGAATGCCTTTTCTCTCAAGCCTGATCTGACGAATATGTTTTTCATCCAGGGCAACTTCGGTAAGAATGCGGCCCGCCCGGTCGCCCACGTTCCGGTTAATCACCTCCACCAGATCCGCCCATTCAGACGCCACTTCCAAAGGATCTTCGTCGGACCGGAACTCCTGCTCCACGTACAAGCACCCATACGCGCTCTGCAGCCGAAGAGCTCTCCCAGGGCTGAGGAAGCGTGCGACGGACGAAGAAAACCACTCCATGCACGACGGGACAATGGAACTGAATCGCTCCGGATTCCAGGCCACGTCGGATACCCCGAGGATCTTCAGATCTTGTGCCAGCTGTTCGTGCCGCGGGGCCTTTCCGCCGTGGATCACCCGTGTGAAGTGGTCCAGTAAATTCACCAGCGCCACGGTCAGTTCGCGAGACGGAAGGTACAGGAGTAGGCCGAAATAGGGTTTTCTTCGGGGAAGTAGGCGGGTTCTGATCTCGACGATTACCCCCAAAATGCCCTCGCTTCCGATGAAAAGGTCAACAAGATCCATCGGATCGGATGAGTACAAACCTGCGGCACTCTTGCACACCTTCCAGGGAGGAGCGCCTCGACGGGGAACAGGAATCGTCAAATGGTGAGAAATTGCCGGATCTACGCGAAGAGCGGGAATGGTGAAGAATCCGTCGCGGCTCAGCACTTGTCCTCGTTCGATGTCAAGCATCGAGCCCAATGCAAGAACAATCTTCATACCACGCACGTACGCCCGGGTCGGCCCGTAAAGGTAGCTCAAGGCTCCTGACGCGTTGCACGCGACGTTGCCGCCCAGGGTGCATGATTCTTCAGATGTCGGATCAGGCGGGTAGAAAAGTCCCATGCGGTCGACATGGTCCTTATAATGTCTCAGAATGACACCAGGCCCTACTCGGGAAGGATCTCGCGGATCGACAAAATCCAAACCCTTCACGTCCAGTATGACTCCGCCCTTCGGAACACAGGCTCCTGTGAGCGAAGTCTTTCCGGACACCACGGTGATCGGCACGTGCCTGCTCCCCGCGAGGCGGAGTACATCCCTGACGTGCCGTGGTTGGAGGGCCCGGATCAGACCATCCGCAGAACCTTGAAAGCGAGATTCATCTCTCAGATAGCTCTCAAAGCCTTTCCGAACGACCGGTATTCCAAGCCCTCGTACATCGGAAAAGAAATCGCTTGCACTCATATCGGCCGGCTCACCGGCCCAGCGAGGACACTCGACCCAAAGGGAGAGCGCTCCACATGCCTAAGCGATTCTTTCTCGCCTCCTCTTCCAGGTGTCTGTACCCGGCAAATGTTACATGGACATAGTCCCGAGTTACGAATCCCATGCCTTTCCTGATGATTTCAGCATTGACATCCATGGGGCGCCCGAAGTCCCCGGGAATGATGACGTAGGCCAGCAGCCGGTTCTTTTCGTCCATTCGATCCCAGCGCCGAGTCCAAATCTCCACGACCTTGCCGTGAAGAAGCGACCTTACGTACATGCGAGCTTTTTCCCACACGTCGTTCTTCTGAATGTGGGAAATGACCTCCGGTCTGAGACCTTTGATCCGGTCTCTGTTCCTCGGAGAGCCTACCCCCAGTAGCCGTATCGGAATAAGTCGGTTCGCTCCTTCGATCTTGATTCGCAAAAGATTAGGACTTTCTACGTCCACTACCTTCCCGCGGCCGAGCATCGTATAGCGTGGACTCATAGCTGAAGCCCATGCCGCTGAGAACACCAAGAAAGTCAAGCCAACGACCACGCCAAACCATCCCCCGCGGCTCGACATTCCACCCTCCCAAAATGTTGCCCGATAATACAGGAATCTTTACGCGAACAGCTCTGTCTTTCGGGCTTACCCCCGTGACGTCCTACACCGGGGCGCGTACTATCCCACATCAGGCCGTATCAGGCAACAGCATTCTTCTGCCCTTTGATGGCCTCTTTCAGTGCCCTGGCCGGGTAGAACCGTGGGAGTTTCATTGCAGGAATGGTCATTTCTTCGCCAGTGCGAGGATTGACGCCGCGGCGTGCCTTCACTTCAATGACCCTGAAGGTTCCCAAATCCGAAATCCTGATCTTGCCTTGTCCGTCCTGCAGACTCGAACGGACCACAGTCGCCACAGTGTCGAGAACCAACGCCGCGGTTTTCTTGGTAATGCCAACTTTCCTGGCAATGTACGTGATAAGTTGAGGTTTGGTCATGAAATACTCTCCTTCCCCGGAAGAACGGTAGCGTTCTTCCCATGTGACCTTTGCATGGCTGACAGTGTTGCGTCCTGTGCACACGTCCGGTTCAATTCGGCCATTCTTCGATGGGCTCCCCTCCCCGACAAGGTGCGCATTCCTCTAAGTGACTAAATAACACGCAGAGAAAGCTCCATCCCGCGAACATGGTTCCCCTGGCCACGTTCGCCGCGCCATCTGCCGAGCGAGCCTAGTCTCGCGCACAGTTCCGCAGTGATGTGCCGACGCATCCGGTAAATTACTGCAATCCGCGCGCCTATTCCCGCGGATGGTACATGCATCATACGGAAAGCGGGTTTCCCAAAAGTGGCAAGATGGTACGGATTTTGCCGAAGCTCCACGCTGTCAACAGAGTGGACAGGTGTGTACATCAACTTGACACCCTGCAGAAACGCGTGGTCACGTTTCTTTTTCATCAAGCGCCATGAATGCTGTTCTTCGCAGAAGGCAAAAAGCCGCGCTTCCATGGGCTTCGGAAGTTCTCCTGTACGCGTGCGAAGACACACGCAAAAACGATTTGCTCACTTTGGGGTAAACCTAGCCAGGCAGAGAAAATCTGCGGAACCAAGCCGAGAGGCGGCTTTGCGTCGTCTGTAACGAAGAAGAGCCCCAGCCTCAAGCGTGGAGCAAATTGCGCATGCACATGCGAATCCGCATGAGCGAGGTGAGAGCCTTCTTCCGCTACAAACGCCCGGTGTGACTACGCTCCTGGATGGAAGGCGCGTACGTACCACTCTTACCTGAATCCGCGCACCCGGGTATCAGAAGGGGGTCGGTCTATTGCGGTCGGATGCCGAAGATGATATACACGTCTCCACAGGTAGGCCCCAGAGGGCGTGAGCCTCGCGGACCCGCTTCGGTGGCCCTGTGCGCTCCGAATCGCCGCGGTCGGCAGGTTTGTGGATGAGTGACGGTCATGGCGGGTCTGTGCTATACGGAACGTAATTGAAAATGACCCTGTGAGCGTACCATTCAATGGCCGGGTTTCTCCGACCACGTCTCGTTACTATGCAGCCTGTTGGTCGATTGGTACTGAACCGCTCTTGAGAAGGACCGTCTTTCTCAATGCGCGTCATTATGGCACGCGGCACTGAACAGGCTGAAACAGGTAGGTCGCAATTTCCGAAATGGGTTGCTATTTCATTGCGAGGACTCAGGACCGATGAACAAGATAGTGATCAGAGGAGGCATTCCCCTCAAAGGCGCTGTCCAGGTGAGCGGCTCGAAAAATGCTGCATTGCCGCTCATGTGCGCGTCTCTTCTCACCGCTGACGAGATGACTCTTCATCGAGTCCCCGCGCTCAGGGACATTCGGACCACCAAACAGCTCCTCATCCAATTAGGTGTGCAGCTTGACGACCTGGTGCCTGGCACCCTCAGGATCCGAGCCCGGGAAATCACGGAACACACTGCGCCGTACGAGTTGGTGAAAACCATGAGGGCCTCGGTATTGGTGTTGGGACCTCTCATGGCTCGTGAAGGTCGCGCGGATGTGAGCCTTCCCGGTGGTTGCGCGATCGGAGCGCGGCCCATCGACCAGCACTTGAAGGGTCTGGAAGCGATGGGAGCAGCGGTCGAGCTGAGCAACGGGTACGTGCAAGCGCGGACACACCGACTCAAGGGAACGGACTTCACCTTTGACCTCAAAACGGTGACAGGCACGGAAAACCTTATTATGGCAGCGTCGCTGGCCAAGGGCACGACCGTGCTGCGCAATTGTGCCATCGAGCCTGAAATCAGTGCGCTCATTGACCTGATGAACTCCATGGGCGGAAGCGTTCACCGGGCTGATTCGGATACGGTGGTGATCGAAGGGAAAGACAGCCTGGGTGGAGTCGTGCAGGACGTGATGCCGGATCGCATCGAGGCCGGCACGCATCTCATGGCCGCTGCAGTGACTCGCGGCGATGTGCGTGTGTGCAATTGCGAACCCGCGCATCTTTCTTCGCTCGTGGAAAAACTCGAGGAAGCGGGCGTGAAAATAGAACAGACGGAAAAAGAGGTACGGGTGATTTCCAACGGCCGCATCAAGAGCCGTGACGTGGAGACCAATCCGTATCCCGGATTCGCGACGGACTTCCAGGCGCAGTATATGGCCTTGATGGCGCTGGGAAGCGGCAAATGTGCAATCACGGAAAACGTCTTTGAAAACCGCTTTATGCACGTGCAAGAACTGGTAAGGATGGGCGCTGCCATCAGGGTTTCCGGCCGGGCCGCGTTTGTCCAAGGCGTGGAAAAGCTCTCAGGGGCCCACGTCCAAGCCACGGATCTCCGGGCCAGCGCCAGTCTGATTCTTGCGGGCCTCGCGGCCCAGGGCACCACCGAAGTCCATCGTGTGTACCATCTGGACCGGGGGTACGAACGAATCGAGGAAAAACTCTCCGGGCTCGGCGCGATCATCACCCGAGAGAAGGACGACATGGTGTGACAAATCCACCGCGGTCGGGGAAAGAAACGTGATGAAGAGGATTGGATCTGTTTCTCGTAAAACAAACGAAACCGACGTGCACGTCACCGTGAATCTCGATGGAACCGGAATCGGTTCGATCAGCACGGGAATCGGTTTTTTCGACCATATGCTGACCCATGTATCCAAGCACGGGTTGCTCGATCTGGACATCGCGGCCCAAGGGGATCTGCACGTTGATTTTCACCATACGGTGGAAGATGTGGGGCTGGCAGTAGGCGACGCGTTGCGGAGGGCTCTCGGCGACAAGACGGGCATCCGTCGATACGGGTATGCTGCGGTGCCCATGGATGAAGCTTTGGCATCGGTCACGCTCGATCTTTCGGGGCGCCCGTTCTTGGTGTATACCAATCCCCTATCTGACAGGAACGCAGGACCATTCGCCCTGGACCTGGTTTCGGTCTTTCTCCAGGCTCTGGCTGACCGGGGAGGCATTACCCTGCACGCGTGCGTGCAGACTGCCGAGAACCCGCATCACGCAGCGGAAGCCGTGTTCAAAGCGCTGGGAAGAGCATTGCGGGAAGCAGTGGAACTCGACCCACGAGTGAGCGGCGTCCCTTCCACCAAGGGCGTTCTGGAATAACGATTTCCCTGCACGCCCGCCCACCTGCTCTCAGCAAAGAAAGCCGGCGTTCTCAGCATTACAACTTTGGCAACAAGCCGTGAGGTTTCCGATGATAGTGGTTGTCGATTACGGCATGGGCAATTTGCGTAGCGTCCAAAAAGGATTCGAAAAGGTCGGTCAGCAAGCAGTGATTTCGCGGGATCCTGAG
Source organism: uncultured delta proteobacterium (assembly GCA_963760985.1). GTDB lineage: Bacteria > Desulfobacterota > Desulfomonilia > Desulfomonilales > Desulfomonilaceae > JACRDG01. Next base: position 1,401,452 of record CAVXFM010000015.1, read on the forward strand.
CAAATCTTTGCGGCGAGTCATCTTGTGCTGCCCGGGGTTGGCGCGTTTCCCGAGTGTATGGCGAATCTGGCGCGTTTTGATCTTATCGATCCGCTGCTGGCCTTCATCAAATCCGGTCGTCCTTTTTTGGGAATTTGCCTTGGGCTTCAGTTATTGTTCGATGACTCCGAAGAGTTCGGCATTCACGAGGGCCTCAAAGTAGTCCCGGGAACGGTGAAAGGATTTGACAAGGCCATGGGCCTCAAAATCCCACACATGGGATGGAACCAGGTCTTTTTCCGCAAGCCCGTGCCAATCTTTCAAGGGCTTGATGACGGCATGTACTTCTATTTTGTCCATTCCTTCTATGTAGCGCCGCAGAACGACTCGGACATCGCAGGGGAGAGCGAATACGGAATCCGGTTCACGTGTGCCATAGCCAGAGACAATGTGTTTGCCGTGCAATTCCACCCGGAAAAGAGCCAGAAAAACGGTCTGAAGATCCTCGCGAATTTTGCGGGTCTCTAGGAAGCTGACGAACGGACGAACCGCCCGTGGCGGCAAGACCGGGCTCCTAAGAGCCTGACACACACGGGACCGTGATCTGACGAGCACCACAAGGAATGAAAGGGGCTGGCCCCTCGTGCACCGCAGTGTGCCGATTCTGGTGCGCGGACCGCGCAGCCGAGGGCTGCCCCTCAAGTTGCCGAAACCGATGACATCGTACCGCGTGCCCGGCAAGGCATCACATTTCGCTAGCCTCCCCTAACTGAACTGGCCTTGCAGGGTACCGCGGAGAACCCTACTTTTTCTTCTCCCGGCAACGGCATCCGAACCCGAGTGATTGGAGGCTCTTGTTGTCGCTCCGTCGGAGCACTTGCAGGGTACGAAGGTTTCTTATCCTTGTCCACGCACTGGAAACAGATGATCTGCCCTTCCTTCGTGGGGCACGAATCGAGTATGTCCAGGCCCAGGGCTTGCTTTATTGACTGCGCATCGGTTGCGCCGGGCTTCTTGATCAGCTCGGCCAACTGCTTCTGCACCACGTCGCATTTGGCAGCCATCTCAATGGTCTGCCCGAACACCGCGGCAGGCAGCACCACGGATACCAAAAAGCTCGCAACCAACAAACCTGTTCTCATTGGTGGCTCCTTTCCCAGAAGACAGGATTTGGCGATCGACCGATACGCACGTCACGCGTTGCTTTTGGCGAAATTCGCGGGAAAACGATTCTCCTCAGCGCACGTGTCACGGTTCCCATAAAAGGTGGAGCGCCGCTCGGTTATTTAAGCGACTTAGACGTGGGAGTCAACATAATACTCCGTGATATCGGCGCCCCGGCTCATATGCTTCGTTGTACCTCTCTCGCTATGGGGGTTGCCAAGAATTCTGGCCGAATGGCTCGTGTGTGTCAAAGGTGACGCGAAGGCCCTGAGCGAAGATGCGACGGCTCTGGCCGCTCGCAAAGAAGCAGGACCCTCGACTTCAAAGAAAAATCCCACCGACCAAACTCTCTGCAACTGCCATGACTTTGAGGGCCACAACGAACCATGAAAATGGCACCCTGTCCAGCGACCAGCGGGAGCTGGCAAGTTCTTGAAGTTCTTGGGGATGGGGGTTCGGGGGAAGGCCCTTCTTTCAAGAAGGGCCTTCCCCCGAAAATGCATTTTCATAGGAACCAGTATAAGAAAAACCTTTCAGTATCGGCGTACGAGCCCTTCCATGCCAATGGGGAGATTCCCCGGACTAGGGCATAGGGCACGGCAACCCGCCACACTCATTCCCGCACCGGCCCAGGGGCGGCAAATATGGCCCACACCATGCTCAGGGCCGCACACAGGAATGCCAGGCCGCTGCTTGCCAGGAAGTACACATGGTACCCCGAAAAGCCACCAGTGGGCCGCCTGCCACAGGACCCAGAAAATATCCGGCCTGCACGGCAAAGAGCATCAGGTTTGCGTTGAGACCGCGGAAGCGAGGCGCGGAGAGCTCGAACATCAGGCCGTTCATTGCAGGATAGCCTATGCCCATTCCCAAACCGAAGAAGATTCCCACTAAAGGCACTGCCCACACCCCTGGCAGGTGCGCGAGTCCCAAATATCCCAAGGCAACGGTCACGAAACAGGTTCCCACCAACCATGCCTTTTGGAGCGCATCGAAAAGTCGCACGGCCAAGAGACGGACGAGTATCATGGACAACGTCTGTGCAGTGAAGAAGATCCCCACATTGGCAAGTCCCTGTTGCTGGGCAAATCCTTTGAAGAGGAAGAACAGGCTACCCCAATTCGACATATAACACACGTTCAAGAAGAGCAGCAACAGAACCGGCAATCTCATCACATTGGCGGCCATGTCAGTCCAAGACGGGCGCTCCCTTTTTGCCGCAGGTGAGAGGAGTTGCTGCTTACCCCGACTACGAATCCGCATCACGATCCAGGCTGCGGGAATCAACGAAAGAGTGGCGGCTGCATAACCGTCCGCAGGGGTTGGCATGAAAGGGGCCAGCGCATCCATCAGCGTCGGCACGACAGCATAGGACAGCAGTATGCCCGTGGAGTAAATGCCGAACGCCTGCCCGTTCTTCTCTGCAGGGATGATCGACACGAAAAGGACCATAACGCTGGCACTGGTGCAGAACTGACCAGCTCCGTTAAGCACTCGCAGTGCGATGAGCCCCCAGAGGGAATGGACGAACAGATAGCCGACCCCGCTGGTTCCCATGAGGGCAAGTCCGCACAGCATCGTACGTGGTGCTGATGCAATGTTGAGTAACGGGCTTGCCACGAGATACAGCACCATGGCGGTCAGTGAATAGGTCCCGATTACCAAACCGCGTAATTCTGCGGGAATGCCAAGGGTCTGCAGGTAGTTGAATAAGTTGTAGAAGACGCTCACGTTGCAGACAGCCAAGAAGGCAACCAGGCAACAGCCGACAAACTCGAACGTAAACAGCTTGCGAGGCTCAGACATGAAATGAATTTTGGCACAAATCACTCACCGAACACAAGCCTGAGGCAAGGAACGGGGGGATGTAGGATTTCAGAAGGTAAGGAAGGACAAGGGGCGATCTTTTCAGATTGGAAAGGCTCCATCGGCCCTATCTGCCGTACCTGGATCGGTACACAGACTTATCAGACTTACGACCGATGGAGCCGGAATTGCACATGCCTTTGCCTGGTGCTATTTTCCTTTGAACACGGGGGCCCTCTTCTCGAAAAAGGCCCTCGGCCCCTCCTTTGCATCTTCGGATTGAAGAACAGGCTCTGCCAGGAACTGCTCCAGCCCCAATCCCTCAGGAAGGGAAAGGTCTATCCCCCGGTAAACTGCCTCTTTGGCAGCCCGTACCGCAAGAGGCGCATTCCGGCAGATCCGTTGTGCCACTTTCGTGGCTTCGGGGAGCAATTGATCAGGAGACACAACCTTGTTTACAAGCCCTATCCGATAGGCTTCCTGAGCATCGATCCTGTCTCCGGTGAGGATCATCTCCAGGCTCTTGCCTAGAGGAATAAGCCTGGAGAGCCTCTGTGTCCCGCCGGCCCCCGGTATGATCCCACGGCTCACTTCGGTGAATCCGAAGGTAGCAGTGTCGGAGGCGATTCTGATGTCACAGGCCAGGGCGATTTCCAGGCCGCCTGCCAAACAATACCCGTTGACCGCGGCTATGATGGGTTTCCATATCTGAAGGTTACGCGTGATCCCTCCCAACCCGGGTTCCCTGTCGGCTTTTGCCTTCCGCTGGGCCGCAGTCGTGCTGCTGTAGTACTTGGACAAGACCTTGATGTCTGCTCCTGCGCAAAAGGCCTTGACACCGGCGCCAGTGATAATGGCAACCCAAAGTTCGGGATTGTCGCGAAAATCGATCCAGGCCTTGTTCAGGGCAGTGAGGGTCTCCGCATCGAGAGCGTTCATGGCCAGCGGTCGATTGATGGTAAGGATCGCTATTCTCTCCGTGGTCTCAAACGTGACTGGCATGGTGGGTGCCTCCTTTCCTGTCGCCCTTTACACAGGGCGGGAATGCATGATGTCAGGAATGTGCGCTCTCAGCCTTTCGGAAAACATGGCTCGAACCTGTGTTCCGTCAACCGGCGCGGCCGGATCGTCTGTATGAACCAGGTGAACATGAGAGTAGCAAACCCATGGGCATGTGTATGAAAAGGCCTCTTTTGCCCTGTTTCTGAGCGTATCTCACCAAACGCCCCTCCGTCAATCAGAATTCCGTTGGCTCTCACGCGAAAACAGCTTGGTATTACCGGGATGAGCGCAAGCCGAAGCCATCTGCACCTGCTTTATGCTCCAGTAATACGCGACTTTCGCTACAACCTGGAGTTTCCGGGAATCGGTCATACAAAGCTATAAGAATTGGGAATTCTGTACGTTTTGATTTGACGGGAGAGGAGCGAGCCACCCTGAGCATGTGGGCAACAAGCCACAAGACGGAGCAGCGTTTGAGCCGTCGGGCCCAGCAGATCGGGCTTGCCCCCTCTGCATTCTACGAGGGAAATCACCTGGAAACGACGGACGCTATAATCAGCGTTACTCAATTGATTAAACTGAATTGTCATTTTCCATCCTCCCTATTCACATACTTAAATTTGCATACTTTGCCGCTTTCATTCCAGATCATCAGATGTAAGCGTTCAGCACGAAGGCAGACATAAGGACGGTCCGGGAAGACTGCTGCGGTATGCATTTATCGAGTCGACCAGGTAATGGAAGGCATTCCGTCCCTGACGGATACATGATCTTTCGGCTGTCAAGAGCCGGGCAGTGAGGAGTTCCCCTTCTTCGGACTGATTGCCGAAGCAGATTTTCCGCCACTGTACGGCAGGACGTATTGCGCTCTCTGCTGCGTTGTTGGTGGGTTCAACGCCTTCGTGTTCGAGAAAGGTGAACAGTCCATGCCAGTGCTTGAGCAGGCTCTTTGCCATTTTGGCCACATCGAAGTCCGAGTTGGTGCAGTGCAGCTGCAGGCACCTGCTCATTCGACTTCGTATGGGGACCGATTTTCGGACGAGGGTCTGCCGGTCCAAATAGCCGTCCTTGAATGCATGCCACAAGGCGAACATTCGGCCTGTCTCGGAAAGCGTCCACTTGGAGAATCTCACCCCACCAGGGCTTCTGCAGACATGTTTGATTCCCTTGATGGCTCTGATGATGTGGGACCAGCAGAATTGTCGGACGCCATTGTGAAACGCCTTGTACGCCGAGTACATGTCCGAACAGAGAATTCCCCTGTATGCATCGCCCAGAATCTCCCTGAGGACCTTTGCGCCCCGGGATGCAGCCACATGGAAGTACTCGTAAGCAGGGGCGACCACAACCCACAGCCAGCGTCCTTCGCCTTGCGTCTTCCATCCGGTCTCGTCGATGTTGAGGACCGGCTGTTCCGGCAGGGCCTGCCTGGCCTTTTCATGGGCGGGTGCCAAGGATTGCGAGACCTCCTGATGAAGCTTGCAGACAGATCCCAGGCAGATGTCTATCCCGAAAATGGTTTTGGCGATTTCCTGACAGCCCCGACGCGTCACTCGGTGAAGCCCTGTCAGATGGGCAAGAAATGCCGTGAGCCTGGGCCCGAAACCTGATCGCGCCGCATGCGGGATCTTGCCCCAGTTTTCCGTTCCGCAGGAGCACCGCTTCCACTGAAGCTGAAATTCGGTGACTTCCGGTTTGGGCTCCGGAATATCAATGACCTGATGACGCCAATACTTGCCGGATGAGCAATCGGAATCCTGCGTGAGAACCGCACCGCATCCAACGCAGGAATCGGGAAATACCGGGATGACTCGATTGACGTCTTCAGCCGGAACCAACTTCCTGGTAGAACCTTTGTGGCCTGGTTGACCACCAGCTTTGCGCTTCTTGGATTTCATCGGAGGACGCGGCTTGGGTTTTGCGGTAGGTCCATCCGACGAGGGAGGTTTCGAAGAATTGGAAGAGTCTCTCGTGAGCAGAGCAACCTTGCGCTCCAGCTCAACGACTCGCGCGGTGAGAAGCCCGATAGTCTCCACGAGCTGCGGGATCAGATCAACTGCGGCTTCAGGATTCCCGTATACCAGTGCTGTGGCTTCTTCCCTGGTCATGGGGAAGAGCCAAACCCCATTCCTAAGATCTTGTCAATAGGGTATGAAAAACGTGCGCGATATCGCGCGACTAAACAACCCCCCAAACCGACTAAACCTTCAACATCAACCCCAGCGGGGGGATCGCGCTGAACGCTTACTATTTTCAGTACCGCCACCTTCATTCTTCCCGGTAGTCTCGGAATCTCGTCGCAACTTCTTGGCCTTCGACGAAGGGAAATGCACCACATTGTTTCGGGATTCGCTCGATGTTTTTGCCGCGCTCATGCGTGCTCCTCCGGTATGCACGGTCTGATTGAACCAGTTATCAGTCTTCCTCTTCCTCATAGAAGGCTACAAAAGACTCCGTGGCTTCTTCGATCTCTTCTTCCTCGTCGAAGTCTGAGCCATCCTCACCCGCATTCCGCAGCCAGCCCTTCACATATTCATCAAGCGAATGCTGGTACAGAGCATCGTGTATGGCTTTGATCTCCGATTTCGGTAGACCAGCCTGGCCGGAGTTCTCCACAATAGTGTTTAGGCAGGTCTTCAGCATCGGCATGAAGTAAGAATCATCTATCTCAGGGGCTGCTTCGTTCTGACGAAACATACCGCTGATGATTGCTTTGGCTCCGAAAATTATGTCCGCAGGATTCATTGAACTTCCCTCAAGTCTCTTTGCATGGTCAGTGCGAAAGCTTTCTCTACATGAAGTTCCAGTTGGCTTCGGGGTACTCGGCTTTCATCTTTTCCCAAAAACCGCTGCTCCAGTCCATCACTATGCGAACGTTCCAGTCCTGTGTTAGACCATCCAAAACGGCGGCTACCATTTTCTGGCCATAGCCCTTCCGTGCGGCAGTAATCTCATAGAACTGCAAGACCTTCAGCCGGAAATCCAGTAGTAGGGAAACTCCAATGGCCGTCGGATGGTGCGGTTCCGCCACGGGGTCTCGCGAACCACCTTTGATTTTGTTGGAAGCAGCGAGGAAATCGGGACGCACCTTGATGAATTGAATCACTTCTATTTGGACCAGATTCCTTACAATCCTGTCATAGATGGGAGGAATGTCCTTCATCTTCTGCGAAACGATGATTGTCTTACCGTTGCTGACCTCGCCTCGCCAGATTCTGGTTTGTTTGTTCACAGCACACGTTCCATTCAGGGTTGCGTCATCCGTCCCACATCTGTTTGTCGTCTTTCGCACGACTCTATTTCTTGCGTGAGAAGGTTTTCTCGGCAGTGAGTGACACTCGGTCAGGTGATTGCGTCAGTTGATGCCTTCGTCCAGTGCCTCTTTCAACGCATCGACTACATCCTCGATCCACTCTATCACTTCGTCGGGTGCTTGGTTCGTCTGAGCAAGATTCTGAATGAGGAGCAGAGTATTCCGCATCTGGCTCAAATTGCGGACACTTTCCCAGCTCATTGCCTCGTCAATGTGAAAGAGCAGTTTGTCAGAGCCCGGAAATGGATGACTCTCCTCCACAGCCTGACGCAAATTTCCCACGCACCCTGCAAATCCGAGAGAATCGTCTTCTCATAACCTGGTGGCTCTTTGTAGAATTTCATCAGATACTCCATAGGATGGACACGCATTCCATCTGGTCTACATCAGCTCATAGAACGACTCTTCCCCCAAGTGCCTCACGTACTTTCTCACGAGAATTTCCAGCGAATCCGGGCCGCCTCCGAGAAGGTAAAGCCAGTCGTCAATGCTGCCCCTGAAACAGAATCTTTCAGCTACGAACAGCCGCTCTTGCGGATCTACCAACGTGAACCGGAAAAGTGGGCTGTAGTGCATGTGCTTCTCCCGGAACTCTTGGGCCTTCGAAAAACCACCGAAGGCTGCAAGCATCATCATTCCAAAATCACTTTGATTTGCCCAGAAGATAGTTATCACCTTCCCCTTGACATCTATCTTGTACTTGCTCGACTCGGCATGTGCTCTGAGTTCCTTTTCAAGAATTGCCATCTCTTCATCCAGTATTTCTTTGGGCAGGATTTTCCGGAGGAATACCTGAGCGTTGGGATTCTCGTAAATCTCATACCCTTCGGGGATTTCCCTGACCAACTCAGAGGGAGGCTCCATCGAGAAATGATAGCGGGGATTGCCCTTCTTCGTCTTACCGACATGGAGGTAGTAGGTCTTTCCTTTCCTGTTGGTGTGTTCGACGCCCACGCTGTGTTTTTTCGCATTCAGCCGCGGTCTCTTCACCTTCAACACAGGAAACTGGACCACGTTGTCACGTGAATCGCTCGATGTTTTCTTCGGGCTCATCTTTGCTTGCCTTATTACTCACGCCATCTGATACTCACGATGTGGCCGCGCACACGTTTCCAACGATCCTTTACCGCAGCGGAGAATTTCCCTGCCACGTGAGATCATCGCTTCTCTGCCACAAATCCGGACTCATCGCCATCGTGAAAATAGATCCGGCCTTTCAGATGCGCTCCATCAAGTGTCGCCCATCCTCGCTCGGAGACTTCATCGCCCTCGTCCATACCAATAACGAAAATTCTATTCGCTCCTGATCTCTGACCTTTTCGATTCGGTAGTCCAGGTCGCAGTCCACCGCTCCGAAGTGGAGATCACCTCGGTTTCTCTTGGCAAAGGTGATGTGGCCTTCTCCCGTAAGGGCGATGAAATCCTTATCCCATTGATCCATCTCCAGGACGCGGCACTTGCCAGCAATCCTTTTGTCTGTGTTTTCATTCCGAGACCTCCCCTCGAAGGAAATGTGCCGTACTACGTGTGAGAAAGCAATCGAGAAAAGAATTTCGCCGTTTATCTTCCGCATGTACGCAGAAGTGAGCAGCCGCACGAGGTTGCTTTACAAAGGGTAGGTTCAGAAATCTTGAGATGACCAATGAAATTAGGTACCTTTTCGGGTAATAGAGTGAAACCCCAGAAGGCTGAGTGGTGCGAACGACTTTGACTTAATCGACTGTTTTCTGCAAGAGAGTATAGAGGAGCTATCTGGCGTAAAGTCAGTGATCATGGCCTTGCCAAGATGAACACACAGGCTTAGCAAGGCGTCTTCGAGCCATCCATTCTCTCGAAGTATGGTACAACTCTGACACGGACGAACGGCATGTACTGATCATTGCGGAAGAGTGCCTCAAATGTCCTCTGAAGTCCCAATACGTTGATGATTTCCTCCTTATCTCGACTTGACGCCTTCAACTGATCTGCAATATATCTCCTGTCGGTAATCTCCGAATTCTTGAGAAAGAGACCCGAGGCAGCGTTGGCGTGAATGTCCCGATGAAAGTCCTTGGCTTTCTGAGAGGACAGGATCACCGCAACGCCGAATTTCCTGATTTCTCGAAATAGTGTAACCAAAGAGTCTGACTCGCTGACCTTGTGCGCTTCGTCTATTATGATTGCCATGTGCGGTGAAATGCTGTGAGGCTGTGCCATGAAGTGATGGGTACAGTCGCAGCAACACAAACTCCACGACCGCAAGTTTGACTTCCTCGGTTGGTAAAGGGGCAAGGCGAACGACGGTTGGCAGTCTGATGAATTCCGCAAAATCCTCCCCATCTCCCGATGTCGTGAACAGGTTGAGGCTGAAAATGGGGGAAAGCCGGTTAAGCAAGGGAACGTGGTTAGGGAGTTCCCGAATTTTGATTTCGAGATCCTCAAATGGTGGGTATCCTGAAGGCGGTGCCTGCGATGTGTCAGGAAAAAAGCCGTGGTCCTTATACAATTCCTTCATGGCAGTTCTCAAATTGGCTTCCTGCTGAACACCGAGACGATAAATCCTCTTGAGTATCTCAGCTGTCGAAAAAATGCCGTTGGCTACCTGAATTTTACCGGTCAGGGGATCAGGAACCAGTTCCAAAGGATTCAGGGGCATTCCGTCTCCCGGTTCATACACTCTCAACCGGTGCCGTTCCGGAAAACCTTCCACGACGTAGTCGTTATTGAAATCGAAGATCAAAGGCACTACTTGTTTTTCGACGATCTCGGCTATCACAGATTTCATCACCTGAGTTTTGCCTGAACCGGAAGTCCCTACTACCAGAAGATGTCCATTGGGGAGCCGAGGGTGTCCTCCAAACGGATTCCAGTAGACCGAATCCTGACCTTGGTCTAGGGTCGCACCCAGCAGTATCCCTTTGTCATCTTCCCCTGTAGCATTGTCGCCGAGGTCCCCTATGCGATGTCTGAGCTGTGTGACCAGCCGCTCCTTTCTGCGACCAAAAAGGGATTCACACGAGTTGTTCAGAGGACAAATGATGCAAAGTCCTTCCCACGTAGTCGGCGGAATTCCAGCTTCCCGAAGGTTGGGAGCGCTCAACCACCGTATGATTTCGTTTATCAATCTCATGCTGACAGGGGAGCATCTCCTCAAATCATTGCTGGGAACTTCTCGGATGGTCGGATCTTCCCCAAAGTAACAATATTGCGGCCTGCACAGGAATACCCGAGGTTTCGCGAATGATCCATGCATAAGTTGCCACTTGTTCCACGTCTCCGACGAGCTCATGGTCTCCCTTGCATTTGAATTCCAGCACAACGAACTCCTGAGCCCGTGAGTCGAAGAGGAGCGCATCATATTTTCCGTGGATACGACAGTTCACTCCCGCTTCCGTGTCGAATCTCTTCGTAATGGGGCGTTCCGGCGGCAGGAATAATGAACGCAGAAGGTCTCTCGACGAACTGAAGCATGGTTGTTGCCTTTGAATGAATCTGGCTAGGTATCCGGAGAGTTTACCGATTCCGTTTGCGAAGACAACAACATGATCTCCACTCAAGTTCTTCAATGCAATCTTATTGGACAACGCAGGCGTTAGATACGTCTCTGAGCGGACATCGTGTGGTGTTGAATATTTTTTGCGCGTTGACACGCTATTATAGAAAATTTAGCCGCGATGGATTATGACCTCCCAGGCACTTACACGAGGGGAGGTAGTATATGAAGCATCCATTCGCGGCTCACAGCTGCACACATATCATAGATTGTCCCGGAGATCAGACTTTTTTCGATTTGCCGGCCAACGATCAGGCCAAGCTCCTCAAGGGTCTTTTGGGAATCATCAGGCACTTCTTCGGCGACTTAAATGCGCTGCTCGCAGATCTTACAGACCCGCGTGCATCCACCCATGTCCTGTACCCTCTCCCCGCTCTCGTCCTTGCCGGTATCCTGATGTACCTGTTTCATTTGGGCGCACGCCGCCAAGTCAAGCTGAAGCTCCATACCCTTCCATCAGTGGTAACCTTCGGCACTCTGTTCCGCGTGGCTCGCGTTCCCCACGGTGATACGCTCAACGATGCGTTCATGTTCTGCGACCCCGAAGATTTTCAGCAAGTCATTTGTCGTATGATCAATGCCCTTATCCGCAAGAAGGTCCTGTATCCTTGTCGCCTATTGGACAGGTACTTCGTCGTGGCCGTTGATGCCACAGGGACCTTGACCTTCTCCAAACGTCATTGTCCCCATTGCCTCACGCAGACCCAAAACGGCAAGACCACCTACTATCACAAGGTCCTGGAGGCGAAGCTGGTGGGGCCAAACGGATTTGCCATTTCCCTCATGAGTGAGTTTATCGAAAATCCCGGTGAACAACCCAAGAAACAGGACTGTGAACTCAAGGCCTTTTATCGACTGGCGCCGCGGCTGAAGAGAGTGTTTCCTCGTTTGCCGATTCTGCTGACCCTTGATGCGCTGTACGCATGCGGCCCGGTATTTCATCTATGCACGAACTATGACTGGAGGTTCATGGCTGTTCTCACCGATAAGGACCTCCCGTCGGTCAATCAGCAATTCGAGGCCTTGAGTGCCTTGCAAGCCCATAATCGGCTGTCCTGGCGTACGGGAAAGAGCGCAGAAATAAGCCAGGAATTCCGATGGGCGGATAGGATACAGATACACTGACTCCGACAAACGAGAGCACACACTCCAAGTCCTTGAGTGCATCGAAACAAAGCCGGATACGCGGGGTGAAGCATCCAGGAGCACGTGGAAGTGGGCGACCAATCTCAATCTTTCTCTTACAAACGTGATTACTGTATCCACTGACGGAGGGAGGAACAGATGGATCATTGAAAATCAGGGGTTCAACACCCAGAAGACCGGGGGGTACCGACTGGAGCATGCGTACAGTACCAATCACAACGCAGCCAAGATATTCTACTATCTCTTGCAGATCGCACACATCATTGCTCAACTGCTTTACAAGGGCAGTCTTCTCGGAAAGCCGGGACGTAAGAGCTTGGGTGCGCTCGAGAACCTGGCTGATCGCCTCCTCGAGGCCTGGCGCAACGTAGCCGTCACCGAGGAGATCATGGATCAAATCATCCATTGGCGGTTCCAAATCAGATTTTGTCCCGATACCTCGTGATCCGAACGTCTCTCCCGTCGGCATCCCACGGTTACCACCACAAGCAAAAAGAGAATCTCCGCGATAGCCCATCCAGTGCAGGTGTCGCCAGAGGTCTCGGTGGAGCGTTTCCTCAGAATCTGCGTCTCGGTCCAGTCTTTCGATAAGCACCTCATCTCGTCCTGATGCCAGCGCCTCGAAGATTGGGGCTGCCACCCGGTCGTGAAAGAAGCGTCCGGGGATCACGAGGCCACCATGGAAGATCTTGTGGGTACGCTGAGTCTTGTATTCATTCACCATGAGTCTGGGACACAAGCAAGCTCGCCTGATATGTGTTGGCCACAGGATCATGGGGCTCTACCTCTTCAGATGGTATATTGGAGGAGTTACCGCCATCTGGACTATCTCCCCACTGTGCTGGCTGATAGCCTTGGCTAGCTGATCTAGCGTAACTTCTAGCTCGGGAATAACCTTCTTCAGACTCGTAACAATCTGTTCCAATTTGAACATAAATGGAGGCTGATCCAAAACCTTCTTGACCTCAGCTATCACCTTGTCTTGCTCGTTCTTGGCCATAGTGAAAGGCCGAACCAACACGGTTACAGGGAGCGTCAAGGCTCGTTCCGCCAGTTCCTCCAGGAACGGAGACCGAAAATGTTCTTTCAGGAAAGTCTGTAAGGTTACCATTTCTACCGGTACTGCGATCCCCATTGGGGTTTGTCACATAGGACAGATCCCCAGCTGGGATCTTGTTTCTCGTATAGACTAAGGCGTAGAGATCTACGAGACGATCGTAATCCAGATAAACTTTCGTTCCACCAGTGCTTATTTCAAATTCCTGAAGTTTTGCCGCGGTCTTTGGCATTTTGCCCTTGCTAGGTGGGATTGGTTTGCATGCGTCACGGACAAAAAAAGACAGATCAGCGTTTCCCGAGTCCATTCTCTGCATCAGATTGTTCAGGCTCTTTATCAAGGTTTTGCCGTGCGTCGCATTCTCGACTTGCAGATCCAAGTGGCGAGTTTGAGCTTCCAGTCCGCTACGGGCTATTTGCAGGTGCAAATCGACTCCGGTATCCGTCTGAAGCCCTGTGACACGATAGGGTGAATCCTGGCTTCGATTTTCAAAATAGAGGATTGTAGCTTCTATCACTGCCTGTTTGGAGAACGGCTCACGCCTGCCACCCGCAAGCAGTTTTTCCCGCTCGGCCGAAACACACTGTTGAACGATCTGCAGGGGGTCTTCTGTTTCGATGGCAGTCCCCAGCAATTTGCTGGCCCTAGTCAAAATCTGTCTGGGGGTATTCCCGTCTTTGAGGATTTCCTTGCGCAGTCGCCCCTCTTGAAATGGATAGAACTGATCAGGAACCGGAGCGGGGCATCCATCGAAAGCCCAAGCGAGCCGAGCCTTAATCATTTCAAGGGCTTGATCTAGGTTGCAGCCTTCAAGAACAAAGATGTTGGACCTAAGTCTATCCAAAGCAGCCTTGTCACATTGGCCGAAAGCCAACGGAGATTCGAGGGTATCAGGTCTCATGAAGCTCACTGGCAAAATGTTCTCGGATTCATTGACAATATCCGAGATAAGTTGTCCAAATGCTTGAACCAAAGATGCCGAATTGAGATTCTCCAGCTGATCGAAGCAAAGAACCATGGGTCGATAGAAGCCCAACAGCCTACCGATCGCCTTGAGAATACTCTTCGACCGCTCTTCCTGGGCCGCAACCCTGTGGTCTTTATCGGCAAACGTAAGCCCCAGCATCTTGGCATCATCATCATCCGGAACGTATCCGCTTAGGAATAATCTCACTGCACTCCTCTTAGATTCGTCCAGATAATGAAATAAGCTCCTGATTACCATTTGTGAAATGAGGTCGGCAGACAGCTTACTGGCGAGAAATCCCTCTGATTTCTTAAGAATCTTGAACCAGGTTTTCTCTTGTTTCTGAAACTGAAAGACCGCTTTCTGTTCTTCCCTGATCCGCTTTAGAGTCAGGGGATTGACACTGCCCGGTCGCTCTCTTTCATAGTCTTCCAATGCCGCCACAATCACATGGGCAACGATGTGATCAAGTTGGGTTAGCGCTCCAGAGTCCTTACTACCTGGAGGAACGCAATCCAGGTTCGTTAGCACTCGTTCGAGCAGAGTGCTGAACATAGTCCGGTCATCCCTCATCGGATGCACATAAACGAAGATAAGACGCTGGTCTTGCTCGCTCATAAGCCTTTTGATCAGATGGGTCTTTCCGCTGCCTGCCTCACCCAGTACCAGAGCCGCTATTTGCTGAGTCCTGCCAATTTGACCGAGAAGCCCAAGGATTCCTCGGAAAGGCCTTGCGTTGATGCTCGCAACGTCAGGCTCTGGCGATCGCCACGGGTCACCCACAGCACGGGCTGCAAACGGGTCAAATGGGAGCACGGGCAATTCGGGTTTCATTGCCCCCTCCAGCGCATTCTCAGGAACAGGTTTTCCCCTCTCCGCAATGAATCCTGCTTCTGGTCCTCCGTGTACACTTGAGGGTCGCCTCCGTGGAGCTCAAGCACCGGTTCGTCAAGTTCATTAAGGTGTTTCAGCAGGTTGTCGAATTCCTCCCTTGGCGCAGCGAGCTCACGACGAACCTTGAATATGGGTACAAATCCGCCCAAGTGGTCGGGAACAAACTTGTCGTATGCGGTCTTGAGTGATTGGTCAGTCAAGGTGCTTTGGCGGACAGGCGGAGTTGCCGGAGCAGTGCAGACAAGAGGGAATTTGACCCTGGCATGTTCCATGGCCCAAATCCTCGCACTCCTTTTTCCTTGTTCTGGAGGCTCGGCAAAGAGCAACCCCCTTCGCCAGAGATCGGTACGTGAAGCCCTGTGCATCAGCGGACGTTGCTTCGGACCTTTTGAGGCCTAGCTTAGAGGCAAGCTCTCTCCGCCAAACCGTTCCACATTTCTTTACCAGATCTCCCAGAGTTAGCCCTTTCTCTGCGGTACGTTTTTTCAGTGTCTCGAATACTCTATCTTCCAGAAAGGCTTCTCCTAGCACCGCACTTAGGCCCACCTTCGTTTTCAAAGCCTTGGCAGGCCTGGATGAGGCAGTTTGGCTGGTCTTTGATCTCTTCTCTTTGGGCATGGCAAACCTCTCTGCGCGTTTCGTTGAAGCACCGGGTCTTTGGCGCGGTTTCCGCAAGAGTGCACAGGCATTGTTTCAGCGATCGATTCATACTGAGGAGCGGCGCATAGACTCTCGGCAAACCCGTGCCTGGGACTTTGTAGAGGCGGACTCAAGTCACGACTTCCGTGCAGGGGGAACAAGGTCGCTCACACCCAGTTCGTCCCGTGCTGCCTCGGGATTTGAGTGTCAACACCTTAACTCTCTTTATGCGTCCTGAAGTCTCGCGCAGTTCGCCCTTCCCAGCAAGAATTTTCAGGCTCTTGTCCTGCCTCGAACCGTCGCCAGAAATTAATCCCCCCGCACCGTCGCACCAACGTGTGTCAAATAAGGACAATGATGAAAGAAAAGGCCCCATCTCGTTGCAGGACGCAGTGCGGTTTCGTAGCCATCCAACCCTGAGCGGGTCGCGTTTCACAATTACCCGGGCAACTTTGTGCCACTTTGTGGTCTGAGCGGCCCGTAACCAGATTATTTTCGGCCGGACCGCTTCGTATTCTACTCTCCCGATGCGTCGGGAGAGTAAATCGGACGGGGTGTTCGGACGGTCACGAATTACCTATTTCTGTGGGTCTGGGGTATAATAGTCTGTAATCACAGGACCTGTTTGTGCTCACTATCTCGTCAGGTTGCTATAACAGGGATCAATCCTTGGGCTCCCTCGTATCGACGTGAGTCGCATGAGCCCATTGGCCGCGTATTCTCTCCCCAATTCCTTCAGTCCACTCCCCAACGCCCGGTCTGGCCTCCCTTGAAATAGCCAGACGTGCGCTATGTTTGCTGACTGGCTCATGCAAAGGCAAAGAAGGGACTCGAATACAGATCAGGAAACTCGTGCGGAATATCGAATCTTAGAGGCTTCAACGACCGACCGAGATTGACTGGTCGTAGTATTTGGCTAATTTCGCGTGCCTGGACAAAGGACAAACGCAAAGTCTCGCTGCCTTTGCGTGATGGTCCTTGGTACGATCGTAAGTGGTCGCATACTCGGGCCAACATTCACAGCGAGATCGAGTCCGTAAGGACCAAGAATCCGAGGAGACAGGAAATGGAGGAAGATCAGGGACGCTATGTCATCAGGGTGTTGAACCGCTCAAAAAATGCCACCTCCGAGCCAGCCGCTACGCCAGGAATTTCGGGGATAAATCTACGGTCCAGAGATCTGCGGCGCTGCCATGCAGCATGATGGCAACGCCCCGAAGACCGGCAAACCGGTAGGGTACGGGGTCTGTTTCGTTACCATCGGGTTGGCGGTACGCCTGCCTGGTATATCTGAGCGAGTCTTTTGTATGCCTTTTGCGGCCCGGCTCTGGTGGCCCAGGAAGACAAAGCATAAACCGAAGAGAGCCCGGTACAAGACCAAGAATCAGTTGGCATTGCAACTGATAAAGCTCACAAGATCGTGGATGCCCAGCGGTGTGACGCTCCGAGTGATCGTAGACGGTGGGTATTCCAACAAGACATTGCTCCGCAACCGCCCGAAAGGGGTTCACATCACCGGGAAGGTGCGGACTGACGCAGCGTTGTACGCCCTTGCCGAGCCTGACCCCACACCGAGGAGAGGGCGTCCACGCAAGAAGGGAGAGCGACTCCCCACGCCACATTGCATGCTCGACGACCTGAACCTGGACTGGGAGTGGATCGAACTGTGTCTCTACGGAAAGCAGACCGTCGTCGTGGTGTACAGGTTCGAGGCCATTTGGTACAAAGCCGCCGGCAACGAGCCTCTCTCAATCGTGTTGGTCTGGGATCCTACTGGTGAATACCCGGACAGCGTGTATTTCGATACCGACACCACTGCCTCAGATGAGGAGACTATCCAGCGTTTCTCTCACAGATGGAGTACCGAGATCACCTATCGGGAGACCAAGAGCCTCTTGGGCGCAGCTGACCCTCAGTGCCGTAAGGAATCATCCGTAAAGCGAGCTCCCATGATGGCATACTGGAGCTACTCTCTCGTCGTCATCTGGTTTGTGGGGCAACTGCGCTTGGGGAACGACTTCCTCATCCAAAGAGCACCCTGGTATCTCAAGAAAACCAACGTTACATTCTCCGACATGCTGACAGCTGCACGCCGAAGTCATTTTGCCCAGACAATTTCGCGCGAGCCCAGGAAACAAGCAAGCGAAACGAAATGCCTCCCTACACAGACTCAGCGCGGGGTCAAGCCTCTAAGAAAGGCAAAACTATAGTTTCTTTTCAAATCTGTTTTTCTCCGGCATGTTTCGGTAACGAAACATGCCCTATGGCATGACGGGAGCCTATGGGCGTCTTTTGGAAGGTATTTGGGGATGTTGCAGTTCGCAGTCTCCTCGGCGGAATGGAGCTCACCGAGAGCAGCACAAACGGCGCCAAACTATACGCAGCATGGCGAACACAATGCTTGCTGCAACCACCGGTAAGGCCCAAGAGGGGGAGCGGCGGAATGCCAAACGTAGACGACTCCGTGTAAGCAGTAATAATATGCGAAGATTGAGCCTTGAGGTGGGCCAACCTGTTGACCTGCCCTCCTTGTGAAATACGTGCGCGCTGGACGCGTAGGCCAGGTCAAATCGCCCACGCGGAGAGAACGCCCAGTCCTGTTCTTCGCAATAGAGAAAATATCCTTCGTCCATCAGTCCCACCGTTTCCACGAACTCTCTGCTTGCCATGACGCTCGCCCCATATATGAAATTCAACCTCGTTTCGACTGATTCAGGTTTTTCAGACAAGGCGTCCGACAGGGGCAGGTTCCCTCCGTCAAGTCGCGAAAGGAGCGTCACAGGATTGGTCCAGCCGCCACCGCGACACTGAACCGTGCCGGGATCATGGAAGTAACGTACGAGTGCTCCGCACAGGCCCGGTCGTTCCTTGGAGAATAGCCTCGAAAGCATTTCACCCAGAGCGTCCGGTCGTACCACGGTGTCGTTGTTAAGTATCCACACGGCATCGGCTCCCCGGGCCAAAGCGTAACGGATGCCTATATTGTTTCCTGCCGCATAACCTCGGTTTTCGCCGCTCCTTGTAAGAATAAGCACAGGTCGCTTTTCGTCACCACCCAACTCCTCAAGGTTCACGGCGGAGCATTCTCTCAGGTGAACTGGCTTGGCCACAGGGATTGTGCTTAAGAGCGTGTCGGGAGCCTGGAGTTCGATGGCAATGCCTCCCCTCGCCCATAGCTTGATATGTTCAACCGACCCGTCCGACGAGGCATTGTCTACGACAATTATATGAGCTGCAGGGGGATCAAGGCGAAGCAGGCTTTCCACGCAAGCCACTGTGTCTTTCCATCCGTTATAGTTGAGAACCACGACCGAAACTCGCAAAAAGCGGGCAGCTACATTCTCATTCATTATCCAATGCCTTTATCTTTCTTAATCCTTGACGCATGAATAACAATACCTGCGTCAGGTCTCCGTTTGTGAGTAGTTTGAAAAGCTTGTAAGACAAGTGCAAAGGCCTCAGAAAAAGCAACAACGCTAACATGCGGAGATCTCCCCGGTTCAGCGCATCGGGCATCAGTTTGTTTCTAAGCCCGCGATAGAATTTCTTACGTAGTGCGGCGTGTTCCTTCGTTGTGGTGTTGTAGCTCCTCGAGTGAACGCGCCACGAGGTCAGAGGTTCCTGGACGTATGCGAAGGTCTTGTCAAATGCGATCTGTGCCCAAAGCCACCAATCCAACCAAGGGGGAACGGGGGAATCAAAACCGCGGAGCAGGCATTTCTTAATCATGACACACGAAAAAGTGGGGACTATGTTACCTCCCAGAATGTCCAGCCCCAGCGCAAAAGGCGGGACACGGTTCTTCATTCGCAGATTCAGATAGTTCAGGAGTCTGCGCTTTTCCGATAGGTCTGCTCCTTCCTCGCTAACAAGCTCCACATTGCTGAAAACCATTCCTGCTCCCGAGATCTCCATGCGCTCCAAGCGGACTTCTAGGCTGTCCGGACGCCAGGTATCGTCTGATTCGAGAAACGCCAGAGTCTCGTAGCGAGCCGTTTCGATGCCGAGCTCCAAAGAGGGAGCCAGACCATGGTTGCCCTTGTCCGGATGTTGCAGCAGCTTCACACGCGGGTCCCGCGCAGCGTAGCCGCGAACAAGGCCCACTGAGCCGTCGTCGGAGCCGTCGTCAACCACCAGTAGTTCCCAGTGAGGCCAAGTTTGGCCTATTACTGAACCTATGGCCTGATCCAAGAACCTGCTGTAGTTATAACTAGGCATTATCACAGAGACGGCTTGTGCGCGGGCACATTTGTTCGACGATGAGGGGGGAGAACTTCTTCCATCCGGACGATGCAGGTATTCTTTTATGAGTTCAATGGGATATTCATGATAAGTGACAACCTTTTTCCAATCATGGATGTCCACCTCTTCCCTGTTGGTCAGCAGGAGATCACGTTTGATGAGAGGTACACCCATTTCTATGAGCTGACGCCATACGTGCTGTGTGGGATTGAGCTGGCTAAACGGCTGAATCGCAGCGGGTACAAAGGCGCCGGGAGCCAAACCGTTGAGCGCAAGCCAAGGAGACAGGGTCAGTTCGTAGTGTATTGCATCTTCCCGCTGAGGTGATACGGTCACGGCGTCCCAATACCTCATGAACGCTTCGTGCGGGAGAACCCTGCGCCGGAATACGAGATCGTAGCTTTGCAAAGGGGGCTGGACTTCGTGAGATTCCACCATTCCCCAAAAGTCGCACGGTGCAGAATCCATAGCCGCAGTGACGGCAGATAGTGCACCAACGGGGGCGAAAATGCTGTCGTTGGTAAGCAACAGTTCTTTGGCGTTCCGGAGAGAGAGCATTCTTTGCAGAGCGGCTTTCCCGCTGGTGAAGTCGTATCCCGAACAGGAGCGGTACAGTAGGGCATCCACTACGAGAGACTCTTTACGAGAGAGGTCAAGAGGGCTTGCAGACACAGGTACCGTGCGATACCCCATTTGGCGAAGTTGGCTCAGATAGTGGACGACATAGGGGGCACGTTTTCCTTGCGGATCCCCGTGAGCAAGTACAGCAACTGGTTGTCCGGTGAAATCTGTCCGTTGCCCCCGAAGAACTTGTGCAAACTGGTACACGGAAACTAAGAGACCCGGCGGGCCTTGTACCGGAGGCCTTGCCGATCTGCAGGAAGCTCTGTATCGTCTGGGAAACCCGGGCAGGAGATCCACTCGGCGAGCAAGACCACGAGAGGCATTCCACTCCCGACCGCGTGCCAGCCACTCCACATCAACCAGGTGGGATGCCCAGGCCAAGGTCCCCAGGGACGGGAGTAGCCTCAGGGGAACGTCGCGGAGCCGCCTCTGGGCAAGAAGGCTGATGGCTTTCCTGAGAGACTTTTCGTTGCTGTAGGTACCGCTCGACCGTTGCATGGCCTTCTCCGATGGCTAGATTCACTCCATCAGGGGGGTGTCTAGGAAGTCAACGGCACCCATGCGGCACCCATTGCGCACGAGTTCCTCGTCCCAAGGTTTCCCCCATTGGCTGAAGGCTACGTTTTCGGACAGAGAGCAAGCCATGAGAAACGGACTCTGCGGGTACAGAGCCGACCATGAAGCGATGCGCCTCACTACGGGCCGGAATGAGCGATTCTCCGTCTACGAGGATATAGCCCGAAATGGGGGCAAGCAGACCGCTCAGGACCCCGGCGAGGGTGCTCTTGCCTGCACCGGAGGGACCGATAAGCCCGACCTGTGCGCCTCTTGGGATAGTGAAAGTCAGGCTCCACAAGCTACCTCTCATTGATTCTGGATAGCGATGGCGAACATTTTCCAGCCGAATCTCCCGCTCGAAACGAAATCTCGGGTCCGGAGGCGGCAGAAGTTCGATTTCCTGGGCACGTAGGATTCCCAGGAGCTCTATTGCCGGCAGGGCCACCGGTCTGGTGCCGCGGATCGCCACCATAGAGCTCACGGTTCGATGGAGATAGGGCAAGGCACGCCAAGCGGTGAGGGTCAGGAGTGCAACGAGGGTAGTGAGGTGCTCGATTGACGCATCCCACATGATGACAAGCATACCCCCTGAAGCTGAAACTAGGGCAAACCCTACCACTACCAATATCCAGCTGGGCATCGGCTGGGCCGTAGATATGAAGACACGCGAAGGGATGCCCTTAGCCACTGCCCTTGCCAGTGCTTCGAGAAAGGCAGGTTGCTGTGGATAGATCAACACCTCTTGAGTCCCTTCGGTGGCAGCCAAAACAGCTCTATTCTCCTCTTGGGTTGCCTCCGCATTCACATCGCCCGCAGTGTCCACCGAGTCCTTTACCATACGGTAAACCAGTAGGCCAGTAGATCCGTTTGCGGCAAGCACGGCCAGGCTCGGAATAGGTGCTTGCCACACCAGTCCGGCAAACAGCCTGGTGACGGTAATGATGCTCGAATGCATCGAGAGAAGCCATATCAGCATTTGAGCAAGATTCCGGCGCCCCAGCACCCGCCGGAACATGGCAGAACTTTCGTTACTGAGATGCCGCGTGTAGTCTGCGTAGAGGTATCGCTCCATTATCTCCAGTCCCGCATGGCGGCCAATACGTTCACACCGGGAATACCCCATATGTACGACCGATATCGCGAATCACGATGTGGTAAAGGGCTCTGTAACTCATTCCTTCGCTCTCTGGGCTCGCCATAGTCGCCCACATCCGTCGGGCAGATGTCTGCGGCGACTTGGCAAGCGTGGCAACTCAAAGTTCGCAGTTGCCATTTGGTTGAAAAGATGTGGAAATATGAGTGACTAGCCTCGCGAATGAGCGTATACTGTGCCATGAAAAATACAAAACCACCATCACGGGAGGACGCCCTTTCATGACAATAGCCCGTTCTGTGATCGCAGATCAAGACCTTGAGGGGCGGATCGACGATTTCATGGCGAAGTTCAAGATTGGGACGCTTTTGAATCGCTGCGGCATGAGGAAGTTCCGAGGGCTCGGTCGTCCTTTTTGGTTCTCAGGACGGTGTTCGAGCTGGCCTTCGTAAACCGGAATATTGAGTGCAGCAATTCCTTGTCAGGTGAGAAGGCTAAGGAAATCTTGTAGATGAGGGTGAGAAAATAAGACTCCTGAGGCACGGAAATTTCTGACGGAGCAATTGAAAATGTTCCTGACCGGCCAGGCTGGTCGTCTCATTGGCGGATCGAAGCAAACCGTCTCGAAGAGAAAGCTTTCCAAGGCCCAGCAGTCCGGCTCAACAAGGTCATGGGTTATCTGGAACGAAACAAGAAGGGTCCCTACCGCGACCAATTCTCTTTGTTCGGTCAGATTTTAGGCACACTACCCCCTGGCAGTCTGTTTCCCTCCGTCTGCGCCTCATTTTCTCCAGGATGCAGCGCGGCCCCGCAGGCTACGGCGGAACGCAATGCTTTCCCGACAACGTGCCACGATGGACTCGGTTGGCGCCAAACCACGAAAACAGAACCTACCGAAACCTAAGAATGTCATATTGATAGAATCCTATCCTAAAAGTGGAGCCGGTTGCTGGGGCATACTCGTAGCACGATTCACACCATGTAAGGGTGTCTGCGACAGGCACCTCGTAGTGAACCGTAAACACAAATCAGACTCAAGGAAGACTCCTTGAAGTCCTTGAGGCAGCGTCGAGTCCAAACCGATGTCCTGTACGTAGCTCATACTACCGGGTTATGGCAGATTTTCGATCAATTACAGGGGGCTCGGTCTTTGTGAAAAACACCGGGGAGCCATTTATCGCGCCCAGGTGTTTCTCACAGACTCCTAAGTCGCCCGTTCCGAGTCTCGGACGGACCCCGAGGTGAATCAAACAGGTATAATCTTCACACTCGTGTCGTAAAATGAGGCACTTCCTCCAATGGGATCTGTGAGGCATACATTGCCAATCACGGTGTCCTCCAGGAGAATCGGATTTGCACACAGGCCTCGGGCCCGAGAAGGGTCACCCTTGACCACCTTGCCGTCGACCTTCACATCACGAGAACCCGACGCCCAGTGGCCGAAATGCCAGGATACGGCTACCACACCAGGCCGCATGCCTTCCAGGACCTTGATGTGTCCCTCAATATACCGTACTTCGCCGTTTCCGAGCTGAAACGAGCCGTCGGGATTAGTGGCCGAAGCCAACCGCACACGATCGTTGTTATGCAACCCCCTCTTTTCCACGTCCACGCGATTGATGAGCACTGCGTTCTGGGGCAACAGCTCCCGCAGCCAGAGATTTCCGGGCGAGGTGCGTGACTGGCCCCCAAAGATCTCCTTGAAGGTGATGAACTGAAACGGAAATTCTTCTTTGCTGCCAACCGGTTTGCCGTCCGCGAAGGTCGGCCCCTCGACTCGTGGCAGTCCGTCAAAGTGCTGACCGGAGATGGAATTCCTCCCCTTGGCCACTGCCTCTACGAATAGCTGAAACATCCCCTTGAACGGGTGGGCTTGCGTGTCTCCCTTGTACATCTTGTCCGTATCCTCAAAACGACCCCCCCGGTTGAGGGCATACACCACGTGCGGCCAATGGTCAGCCCCTGCAGCTTTTTTCCAGCGTTCTTCATCGAAGACACTGCGAGGCAGGTGTCTCCGTGCCTTACGGAAAATCTCCATTTCTTTCGCGTCGGCCGGAGGAACCGGATCTCCTTTCTTATCCCCCATCGCAATATTGGCCGCTGCCTTCAGGTACCAGTCATCCTGGTGATGGAAGTGTGTGCCCGGCCCGAAAGCGTCTTTGCCAATCCCGGGCAGTCCCAGCTTTTTGCCTATGGCGATCAGGAATGCTTCCATGTTTATGGGCATCTCGACGCCGTCCACTTTAGTGGTCTCCACCAATGGCGCCACCACCGGTTGCCGAAGTTTGCTCACCGCTGTGAGGCACGCAGGCGGAGGATGAGGTGTTCCCCAACGCTCCCATATGGCAGTGTCAGGAAAGATGTAGTCTGCGAGCATTGAGGTTTCCGCGATGAGGATGTCGCAGGCGATGAAGAGCGGAATCTTCTTGGGATCTTTCAGAATGGCAATCTGTTTGTGCCCTGCAGGAGATGAAAGCACCGGAGTTCCCATGTGCAGGAAGAGTACTTTGATTGGATAGGGATATCCGTCCCCCGCGGAAGCAACCACTTCTTGATACACATTCCCCGTGTAAGGATACCAAGGCCTTTTCGCCGGGTAGTCCGTAAAGAGCGTACTTTCCTCGTATCGCGCTTTCTCCCGCGAAAGTTTGGTACCGAACCCAAGGAACCAGTCCGGATGCATGTGATGAAAGTCATAAGGGTTTCCCGGCTTGCCTCCGAACTCGTGCCAGTGGCCCCCGCCTGCGGACATGCCACCCTTCCACCCTGAGTTGCCCACCAGCACATTGAGGGAAATGATTGCCTGTCCGTTATAATACCCGTTCGTGTGTTGCACAGGACCGCGATAAAGTTCTGCGACGGCTTGTTTGCCGTACAAAGTGAACTCCTTGGCCATTTTCACGATGATTTTTTCGGAAGCTCCGGAAATCTCAGCGTATTGGGCCAAGGACATCTCTCGGGCTCGCTCTCGGAAAAGTTCAAATGCAGTTCGCGCGGACATCCCGTCTCTGTCTATTCGTGCTTCCAGATCCCCTTCCACAGGATTCTTTGCATCGTTCGGATCGACGGCTAATAGTGTTCCTCCACGTGACACCACAAACTCCAGGTTCGTTCCAAGGCCGAGCTCGTTCGCTCTCACATATCGCGCGGGACGACCGTCCTCGATTTTGACAAGGTACGAAGCCGCGGTCCATGCGGTTTCGTGGTCTGCTTTGGCAGCCGCTGCGTTTGCGTTTTCCAGGAATCGCCTGTCGAAGCGGTTGTGGTCAATGATCCAACGGGCCATTCCCATAGCGAATGCGGCATCTCCGCCGGGTTTGATGGGGATCCACCAGTCGGCCTTGCCCGCGGAACGGGACAACCGCGGGTCGACACACGCGATCTTCAGGCCGTTCTTTACGATGCCTTCGGCAGTGAGCTGCGAGAGCAGCGGCGGCCCGAAGTTCGCTTCCGCAAAGCCAGTGCCGAAAAAGATGACAAATCGCGCGGCGCCCAGGTCCGGCTTCATGTGGTGCTTGCCTCCACTCCATTTGCCTCCTTTCCAGTTGTTCGTCATCTCCCCAAAGGCAATGTGGTGGCTTTGCTCACAGATCGTGGTGTGCTCGTACATCTTCACGGAGCCGAAAGACTCGTACGTGAACCATCGCATCAAATCCTTTCGTCCCTCCTGAATGCGTCCCGCGAGAAAGACGAACTGATTGTTCTTCGGCCCAAGGTCCGGGTGATTGGGGTCGATAAGTCCCGCCAAATTATCCTTGTGCTTGGTCTTGAAATCGTCCACGGTCATGCTCTTTTTGAGGATCTTCTTCACATCTTCGTACATGACGCGGCTCGCTTCACGGTCACGTAGGGCGTACACGTCTTTCAATCCCTGCACGGGTCCTTCGCCGAACAGATTTCCGCCCTCCACTATTTCATCGATGGCCTTGTTGAAATCGATGCTGACCCATTGGCCTGCCCCGCGCAGGGTGCCGGGTTTTCGTTTCAGGACCTTGACGATGCGATACGGGTCATAGAGTGTCTCAATCCCGCTTTGACCTTTGGGACAGATCTTGCCTTCCACAGCCGCTCCTTTTTCCAGGGGACTCAGGTACGGCACGTTCGGGACGAGAGACTGGGGGGAGAACGAGTTCCCGTCGATCTTGACCAGGACGCCGTCCACAACCTTGCACTTGATGGGGCAACCTGTGTGGCATTGGAGACATGTGGAGTAGATGATATGATCCGGGTCGTTATAGTGGTACTGGTACTCACCGCGCTCTAATTCAGCCATACGTTGAGCGTGAGCCAACCGTGAAAACACGGGAGCGACCGACCCCGCCAGGACAGCGCAACCTCCCAGCAACGCCGCAGAGCCCAAAAAGCCGCGGCGGTCCACTTTGTTGCCCTTTTCTTCACTATTTTTCCACGCGTGGTGTTTCATGAGGTGATCTGTCCTCCTTGCTGTGCACTTTCGTGAATATCAACGTCCATGGGAAGATACTTTCTCGCTCCCAGCATCATCCAGCCTCCGATGGCAAAAACCCCCAGCATCACCAGCAGATCGCTGACGGTTGGGGTGTAACCGTATGCATACCGGATCTGGTTGTACGCGCCCAACTGCATATCGAAGAGAGGCGTGAGCTGCGGGGGAATGACGAGCGTGAGACGGGCCCCAAACATCCCTATCACCACAAGGAAGCCGGCCAGACCGAGCCATCCGAGTGACTTACGAGAGCCCGGGCTGGCCACCAACAACACCGGAATGACAAGTCCCAGTGCCACCTGAACAATCCAAAAGATCCACTTGTACGAGCCGACGAGAACCAGCTTGTCCGTGGCAGCTCCACTGGGAATGGCCGTGTACCGAAGTCGTGAGAATGTGGGAAAACATGATCAGTGCGTCGAGAAGCAAGAAGCCGGTGGTGAGTTGAGCCAGAAAACTCACCAGCTTGAGCTTCCGCGCAGAAGGCATTTTACCGAAAGCGGCTGTCAGAAAGGTAAGCAGGGCACCTCCCGAAGTGAGAGCCGAAACGATAAAGAGGAGCGGGACGAGCCCACCTAACCAATTCGTGCGGGCTTTTGCCACAGCGAAGATGGTGCCCACGCCACCGTGAACTATCACGGCAGCGGGAATTCCCAGGATACCCAATATCATCAACCACTTTCTGTCTCTCAGCAGACTATTGGGGTCCAGGCGCGTGCTCCCCAGCAACAGAAGCTTGTAAAGCCAAGCGGGTCGCTTTTCCGATTGTACATTCCGGACAAATGCCGGCCTCATGACAAAGTAGATCTCGGCCAGGATGATAGCAATGTAGACGTTGTAAAATAGGCCCATCCAGGCCATGACGGAGGTGGGGTTGAAGTGGGCCAGTACCATGTATATCCGTTCAGGATGACCCGCATCGAGCACGATGAGCGCCCCACCCAGGAGCAAGCATCCCAAAGCCTGCACGAGAGCCGCGGGTCCCACTTCCTCTAACTGTTTCACGTGGAATACATAGATCAATGTGGAGATGAGGAAGGACCCTGCCGAAAGACCAAGGAAAAAGATGTACCCGGACACCCATATGCCCCACGGCACCAGTTGCGTGGTTCCCTCGTCTATAGGGCCGTTCACGAATTTCGCGACCATTTCCCATAATCCGGCCGCTGTCGCGATGATGAGCAAGATATAGCCAATGACTCGGATCGACTGATTTCCTGAACCGTTGTTCGTGTCCATGATTCTGCCCCTTATGTGAGGTAATACACACTTGGATTGTTCCCCAGGTCCTCCTTTAGACGCATGTGACTGCGGGTAGCCAGGAGAAACTGGAGCCTCTCGCCGTGAACCATGCAGAGTCCCTCGGGGTCGTTCAAGTCGCCGAAATGTATCGCATGGGCGATACACGTCGACGCGCAGGCCGGGCTCAGACCCCTTTTCACGCGATGAATGCAAAAGTGACACTTTCGCACATTGCCTCTGGGAGATCCGTTTCCGCTAAGAGCGCGTTTCCTGTTTTGACCGTATTCCGGGGATGGCTCAGCCTCGTATCGCGTAGGAGATGTGTGGTAGTTGTGGCCGTAATCGAAGGCCCGTACGCCGTAAGGGCAGGCTGAGATGCAATAACGACAGCCTATGCAACGGTCGTAGTCGATGGCGACTATGCCGTCGTCGCGGATGTACGTGGCCTTGGTGGGGCAGACGATTGTGCAGGAGGGAGTAGCGCAATGCATGCACGGCCGGGAGATAAACAAACGGCGTACGTCCGGATACCTTCCGACCTCTTCCTCCATGACAATGTTGTACGCGACGCCCGGCGGAGTGTGGTTTTCAGCCTTGCAGGCCACTGCACACGCTTTACAGCCCACGCACTTCTTCAGATCGATGATCATCCCGTAGCGGATGGCCCTCTTTTCCGAGGATTTCGTTTCTGAAGCGGTCGCGGCAATTGCGCTTGCCAGTGCCCCGGCTCCGGCCAAGCCTCCTGTTCGGAGAAATTCCCGCCGGTCTAAGGGTTTCTTTTTCGGTTTCATTATGGCATCTCCTTACACTGAGAATTCCAAGGGTGATTATCCTCGACTTACACAGGGTCCTCGTGGCCAAGGCCGGCGGTAGGGTCTCGCGCACCTGGCCGGTGAGAGACCGCCTTGAGCCAGAACAGGAGTTCGTCCTCATCCACGGGCTTCCGAAAGCATGCGCAGATGTGGTTCGCCATGGCGTCCTTCAGTTCTGGGTGAAATGGACGGCTCGACACGACGAAGATGCTCGCATCCGGTCTCGTGGCCTTCAATGACCGGAAAAACCGGTTGTCAACTCGACAGGATTCCAGGTCGATGAGCGCGAGCCGGCAGTCCTTCCTGCGCATAAGTGCCATCACGTCCTCCTGTGAGCGAGCTGTGAGGATTCCATAACCTTGACCGGTCAACAATACCGTCAGGTCGGTCCATTCCTTATTCAACACGTCGATCAGCACTATCAGGTGCTCCATGGGAAGCTGCCTCGAAAAGGGTTCCTTGACAGGATGCCTCCAAGGCCCTCGGTGATTCCTGCCGAACGCAGATACAGATGAGCCGCTGCTTCAATGTCGGTTGAAGGGTGTGGGAAGTCGGGTTTCCTGGGTGTTGCGCGTGGGTCTCGTGATCGGTTGTGCCTGCTCACCCTGCCATCTGAGGTACAACAGAGCAATTTACGTGCCTATTCTTTGCCCGGAATCGCCGTATCGCGCATTCGGCGCTGCTTCAATGAAACATGAGCGTAACCATGCGGAACCACGTCTCATTATTGCTTATGGTTTTGACGTAGGAACTGAGAATAGGTACCGATGAGTCAGCATAAAGGCAGAGGGAAAAGGTCGCCAGTTGCAAAAGTGTTCCTAATCGGAACACTCCATAACGAACATCAACGATCAACCCTAAAACCAGTGAGTTATCGTGTTCCGATACTGAACATAGATTCGGTGACCATTCACGATTCCGAACACCAGGAGAGGAGACTTACGGGCCAGGGGAGAAAAGCGGCCCCAAAAAACCGTACCAGGCAGGAAATGTGAGGAGATTGACGCGGCGCGCTACTGCAAAACAGGTTTGGAGATCCGATACTTTCTCATTTTCGCATACAGCGTGGTCCTTCCAATGCCGAGACGTTTCGCGGCCTCTTTCTTGTTCCACCCCGATTGCTCCAAGACCCTCTGAAGAGCTGCTCTTTCGCTTTCCTTCAGAATCGATGCACCGCCGCGGTCACGTAATGCGGACGGACGGGAAATCATGGTGGAGGGGAAATCCGATATCTCGATCTGAGAACCCTTGGCCAGCACAACGGCATGCTCGACACTGTTTTCCAGTTCGCGGACATTTCCCGGCCACGAGTAATCGAGCATGAGCCTCATGGCATCCGGACTTATGCTCTGAATGTCTTTCCGCTGATCCAAAGCGCATCGTTGGAGGAAATGGTTAGCCAGGTTGGGAATGTCGTTGCGGCGCTCACGCAGCGGAGGCAACAGCATGGGAATCACGTTCAACCGAAAGAAGAGGTCTTCCCTGAACGACCCTTTTTCCACTTCATTGGCCAGGTCTCTATTGGTGGCAGCGATGACGCGCACGCTGACGCTCACCGTATCCTCTCCGCCAACTCGCTCGAAGCTCTGTGTCTGAAGAACTCTCAGGAGCTTCACCTGGGCTTGGAGAGAAATCTCGCCGATCTCGTCGAGAAACACGGTGCCACCATTTGCCTGTTCGGAACCGGCCCACTCTCCTGCGGATCGCTCCGGTGAAGGAGCCTCTTTCGTGACCGAAAAGTTCGCTCTCCAGAAGAGCTTCAGGGTACGCTGAGCAATTGATTACCACAAAAGTCTTGTCTTTACGCTCGCTTTCCAGGTGAATGGCACGGGCCACGAGTTCTTTACCGGTCCCGCTCTCGCCCTGGATGAGCACGGTGGCATCTGTCCGCGCGATATCGCTAATAAGGCGGTAAATCGTCTGCATCTTGGGGTCTTTTCCGATGAGTCCGCAGAATCCGGTGGGCTGTTCAAGGCGTCGGTGAAGTTCCTCCGCTGTTTCTTCTTGCAGCACTGCGCGGCGTACCACTCCCGCGCTCTGCCTGAGAATAAGGTTTACCCATTCAAGTTCCGTGAAGTCACACACGCATCCTTCCGAGCATCCGATAATCAGGGCACCTTCAACCTGATGTTCATTTTCGAGGCGAATAATGGCCTGTCGAGGCATGGATTCGAACGCGTGGGGAGCCAGGGGAGGTTTGAACACCGGTTTTTGAAAAAGCACTTGCGATCCGAGGTTTTCAAGAGTTGCCGAAAACAACCCGACCAAGCGCTCGTCCCGCACCACTTCGGCAGTACCGCTCGGATACGACATAAAGTCTGTCCTGCTTGTCGCTCAGAACGAGGAGAGCGATTTCGGTGCACCGGAGAATTCCCGTAATTCGGCGGACGAGAGTGGCACCGACTTCCTCCAGGGTCGGTAGCGATCCAATTTCTCGCACAATTTCGCAGAAGGCCCGCGTCTGGTCGTGGCTGCGTTCCAATTCCCGCGTCTTGACTTCCAGCCGCATGGTGAAATCCTTCACGCGAGAGACCATGCTATTGAAGGCAGTGGCCAAAGCAGCAACCTCGTCATTTCCTTGCGGTTGGACCTTCAAATCTAACATGCCTTCGTCGAGTCTATGGGCCGCCTTGGCGAGTTCAGCCAGGGGACGGGTAATCCTCCCTACGAAGAGGAGGCTTGCTGCCAATGCCAGAACGAGTATCCCGACGGTGAAAGCGATCATCTCCAACCAGAGCATCCTGACCTGTTGTGCAAACGGTTTCTCGGAAATGCCCAAACGCAGAGTCCCGGCTTTGCCGTCAAAAATCGGCCAGGCAATATCGATGTACCTTTCTCCCTGAGCCGAGGCCAGTTCCTCAGCGTTCCCCTTCTTGGCGCTCAACGGGGCATTGGCATCCAACAGGCCGACGGGAACACCGCGAGGAAACGTGTGAGCCAGTATTCTGCCGTCTCTCACGACGAACATGTACGAAATGAACGGACTGCTCTGCATCTGGTTTTCCAGGAGCTTCTGAAGAGAAACCACGTCGTTAATGAGAATGCGTTCGGCTGCCTCAAGTGAGGCTGCGTGGGCGAGGCTCATCCCTTGTGCCTCCAGGGATGCATAGAGGCCCGAACTATAATGGTGCGTGACCACGATCGAAACCACGAGACCGCTCCCGATGACGAGGGCCGCGACGCCCACCAGAAGCTTACCTTTAAGGCTTCTTATGGCCATCTTCCTGCTCCGCGTGGATGTTCAAGCCTTTGACCAGAATTCTAATTGAATCATACCATTCATCCTGAGGCTCGATAAAACGGTCAATTTTTAAGCCATCCAGGATCTCTCTTCCCTTGCGGTCTTCGTGAGCAGCAAGGAGTATCTTTGGAATCCTGTCTCTCTCGGCTCGAGGAAGAAAAGAAGATGCGACCAACGGAGGAATACCGTACGGCTCTGACTTCCTTATCACCCTGGTTTTGGACGTCACCTCCGGATGCGTTTGGTTGAAGTAATCCCAGACCAGACTGTCCACCACGGCCCCGTCCACAAGGCCTTTCGCGACTGCCATGATGGAATTGTCATGGCTGAAGGTGAAGACGGATTTTCCAAAGAAGACCTCCGGGCGCTCCCCCATGAGGGCCAGCCAGTGCAGTGGCACCAGTCTCCCGGTGTTGGACTCGCGATCAGTGAAAGCAAATGTCTTCCCCCGCAAGTCACTGAGATCCTTATAAGGGCTCGAGGTATTCACGATGAGATAGGCCCGGTAAAAGTGGCTCCCCGCGACCTCCGGGGCGGCAAGAAGCTTAAATCCATACTTTTCCTTGGCCTCCGCATAGGGTCCGGAACAAATGAATGCGATGTCTATAGAGCCGTTTCCGAGGAGTTGATTAATCTCGCGGTAGGTCTTTCGCTGAACCAGACGGATTTTTCTGTTGAGCTTTCCTCCCAAGAAGTCGAGTAGCTCTCGATAGTAGACGAAGCCCTCCTTGGGCGAAACCATCGCGGCCACTGCCACCCGCAACGCGTCCGGGCCCGGACGGGAAGTGTCGGGGCGGGAGACCTCAACCGTCTTGGAGAAGTCAATCACCTTGGTACTGCTGTCTTTACCGCAACCCCCGATCATCAGCAACAACGAAGCGGCTATCGTCAGCCACAGATCGGGCTGATGTGCTGACTTCTGACATGTGCTCATGGGAGCCTCGCGGAACGAGCTGCGAATCCCGCAAAAGGGGTTAGAAAAAAGGACCTTATCGTACTCATGTTAGTGCGGCCTAACCATGAGGTCAAGTGCTTCTCGTGCTCTCGTGTCCTCAATGTGACAAGCAGCCCTGTCCAGTCCAGAAATTTGATTCAGGCAGGGACCATATTGCAGATTTCGGCAACGAACTTGGAGGCTTCCAGGAACAGTTCGCCGAAGGCTTCCTATGAAGCGACTCCAGGTAGCATTTCTTCAACTTCATGGCAGAGCCACTGAGTGAGTTGGAACGCAAATCGATTGAGCCCATAACACTGACTCTGAAAGATGGCAACGTGAGGTCATTGCAGCGTTTCGTCAGCGATACGCCGTGGGACAATCGGAAAAGTCGACGATTGCCAGGTAGGGGTCTTTGCCGGGTATGTGTCTGAACACGGATACGCCCCGGTCGACACACGACTGTTCAGTCCTGAGAAGTGGTTCGGAAACGACTATCGTGAACGACGGACAAAGTGCAATCTGCCTGTTGAAACTGTTTTCCCGTCCAAGTCCAAACTCGCGGCAGAAATGCTCACAGCCCTCAGCCAAGAAGATGTGCTGCCTTTCAAGTATGTGCCTGACGACACGTTATACGGGGCCAGCCAGGAGTGTGTCTCAGTGGTTGACGCACTGCCTGACAAAACCCATCGGGCGATAGATCCCTGATGCCTCGGAAAACTCCGGGGTCTGGGGCGAGAGGGGATCTCTTTTGGCCCGTTTAAAGCGAACTTGCACGAGGCCTCACACCGCTTGGGCGTGCCCGCATTTGTGAAACCGACTACTTAGCTGCAGGAGACTCCGCTGCAGGCGCAGCAGGAGCCGGAGCAGGTTGGGCAGCGGGGGGCTTCGATGGGGCAGCAGGAGCGGGCTTGGACTCGCTCGCCGCAGGTGCAGGCGTGGCTGCCGGTGCGGAAGGCGTTTGCTGAGCAGGAACACTTTCCTTCTTCGGGGTCGTAGTCTCGGTCTTCCCGGGAACAGGAGCGGGCGCGGCCGGCTGCAAAGGCACCTCAACCCCCGCAGGTGTGGACACGATAGACTTCTCTATCCCGACGCCTTTCCCGGAGAAGTACGTGAGTATGATGGAGGTGACCATAAAAATGACTGCCGCTCCTATGGTGATCTTGCTCAGGAAAGGTGTGGCACCTGTGCTGCCGAAAACCGTCTGACTGGAGCCGCCGCCGAAGACCGCTCCGATATCCGCACCCTTGCCTGACTGCAAGAGGATGATCAAGATCAAAGCGATGCACACAACGATGTGGATTACGAGAATGAGAGTGGTAA
This sequence comes from uncultured delta proteobacterium, assembly GCA_963760985.1. Taxonomy (GTDB): domain Bacteria; phylum Desulfobacterota; class Desulfomonilia; order Desulfomonilales; family Desulfomonilaceae; genus JACRDG01. Next base: position 1,435,485 of record CAVXFM010000015.1, read on the forward strand.
ACATGTAGATAGTCCCTTCCGACGATTCACATTGCTTCTGTGATGATTCCGATGAAATCTTCAGCTTTCAAGGACGCTCCGCCCACAAGCGCTCCGTCAATATCCGGACAGCTCATAAGGCTTCGTGTATTGGACGGTTTCACGCTGCCCCCGTATAAGATCCTCACTTGAGTCGCGAAATTCTCACCCCGGAGCGCCGCGAGTTCTGCCGCGCAGAAATGCGTGCACTTCCTGAGCCTGTTCTTGTGTTGCTGTTTTGCCGGTGCCAATTGCCCAGACCGGCTCGTACGCGACGATCAATTTCTGCGGATCTGACCCTTCTATGGAATCCAGGCCGCCTGTCAACTGGGTCTTGACCACCTCGAACGTCTTGCCCGCGTCACGCTCCTCAAGGGTTTCGCCGAGACAGAAAATCGGCACCAAATCCCATCGCTGTGCGGCCTTGATCTTGAGGTTCACGGTGGTGTCCGTTTCTCCGAAATACTGCCTGCGCTCGGAATGACCGATGATCGCACAGGCACAGCCCGCGTCTTTGAGCATGGGAGCAGACACCTCACCGGTAAATGCCCCGGTGTCTTCCCAGTAGAGGTTTTGTCCGCTCACCAGGATGCGCGTGCCGGCAGCCTCTTCCACGGCAGCAGGAATACACGGAAACGGTGGTGCGACGATCACTTCACACGTGGGCGTCGTCTCCACCAAGGACTGCCCCAACTCGCGAACAAGTTTCCTCGTCTCCGAGGGGGTTTTGTGCAGCTTCCAGTTACCGGCTATGATGGGTTTACGCTGTGACATGAAAGAACCTTTCCTCATGAGTATCGAGAGATGTCCTGTTGGTTCCTGCGCTTGGGGGCCTCATGACTCCAGTGCCGCGACGCCGGGAAGGGTCTTACCTTCCATGAATTCCATGAAGGCTCCGCCGCCGGTGGAAATGTACGAGATCTTGTCCTCGATTCCGGCCTCACGCAAGGCCCTGATCGTGTCGCCGCCGCCTACCACCGAAAACCCTGGGGCATCAGCCACATACTTGGCGATCTCCATGGTGCCTCGGCTGAACGCAGCAATCTCGAATACGCCCATTGGACCATTCCACACAATAGTGCCTGCCTTGCGAATCTCCGCTCCAAATTTTTCGATGGTCAAAGGACCTATATCCAGCCCCATGCTGCCTGCCTGCACTGCGTCAGCGTGTACCACCGAAGTGGCTGCATCGGGCTCGATTCTGTCGGCTACCACCAGGTCAACAGGTAACAGAATGGAACACCCTTTGGATCGAGCCGACGCGAACATGTCCGAAGCGGTGGAAAGCATGTCCTCCTCGACCCGAGACGAGCCCACATCCATACCCTGAGCTTTCAAGAACGTGTTTGCCATGCCTCCGCCAATGAGGACCACGTCCATGCGGTCAAGGATGTGAGTGAGCACCGCCAATTTGTCCGAGACCTTTGCGCCGCCGAAAATTGCCAGGACCGGCCGCTTGGGATGTGAAAAAGCCTTTGCAAGGTTTTCCAACTCCTCTTTGAGTAAGAGTCCTGCTGCCTTTTCCTTGACCAGATCGGCAATGCCTACGGTCGACGCGTGCGCCCTGTGCGCGGTGCCGAACGCATCATTCACATACACATCCGCCAGGGAGGCCAGTTTCTGCGGCAAAAGCCGGGTCGTTTTTCGTCTCTCCCGCGTGGAAACGGAGATTCTCCAACAACAAAGCCCCTCCGTCGGGGAGCGCTGCCACTGCATGCTTGACCGCGTCGCCCACACAGTCATCAACAAAAGCAACGGGTCGACCAAGGAGTTCTTGAAGCCGATTCGCTACAGGACGCAGGCTCATCTGGGGAACGCGCTGGCCTTTGGGACGGCCCAGGTGAGAGGCGAAAATCGCTCTTGCGCCTTGCGCCAACGCGTATTCGATCGTGGGCAACGCGCTGGCGAATACGTGTATCATCCTTGATGCAGGCCGATTCGTCCAGAGGCACGTTGAAATCAAAACGGAAAAACACCGTCTTGCCTCTCAAATCAATCTCTCGAATGCTTTTTATTGCCATGTCTTTTCCCCCACCGCAGGCACAGACTTGGTAAGGACCGAGGCCCCCCTGTGGCGACGAGCTTCGGTCCCTCTTCCGGCCACGTGCAGGTCGACTCCGCGCGGTACGCCGAATATTACACCAGTCTCTCTCCGATGTACACGGCGAGATCCACCATCCTGGCTGAATAGCCGGACTCGTTGTCATACCATGACAGGACCTTCACCAGGTTTCCCCCAATGGCAAACGTCGAGGGCGCGTCGAAACACGACGAGTACGTGCTGTTCACAAAATCGATGCTCACCAGTGGATCGTCGACATACGCGAGAATCCCCTTCATGCGGCCTTCGGCTGCCTTTTTCATGGCCGCGTTCACCTCTTCCACGGTAGCGTCGCGTTTGAGTAACACCGTGAGGTCCACCAGCGACACATTCGGCGTGGGAACGCGAATGGCCATTCCGTCGAGTTTGCCCGCGAGTTCCGGGATCACCAGCCCCACCGCGGTGGCTGCGCCGGTGGTGGTCGGAATCATGTTCATGGCAGCGGCCCTTGCTCGACGGTAGTCCTTGTGCACGGTGTCGAGAAGGCTCTGATCCATCGTGTACGAATGGATCGTGGTCATCAAACCGTTTTCTATGCCGAATTCGTCGAACAGGACCTTCGCCACCGGCGCGAGGCAGTTCGTGGTACACGAGGCGTTGGATATCACATTGTCATTCAGGGGGTCGTACGTGTGCTCGTTGACTCCCATCACAAATGTGCCGTCGATCTTCTTCCCCGGAGCCGAGAGAATGACTTTCTTGGCTCCCGCTTGGATGTGTTTACCCGCTTTTTCTTTGTCGCGAAAAATCCCCGTGCATTCCATGACCACGTCGACACCCAGGTCGGCCCATGGAAGATTCAGGAGGTCATCGGTGATGCTCAAGGCGCGGATCACCTTACCGTCCACGGTAAGGGAATTCTGATCGAAGGACACGAGGCCGTGGTAAGCCCCATGAACGGAGTCGTGTGTGAACAGGAACGCCATCAGTTTCGCGTCCATTCTGTCGTTGATTGCCACTACTTCAATTTCGGGATGAGAGAGCGCGCTGCGCATCACGGTCCTGCCGATGCGTCCGAACCCGTTGATCGCTATTCTTACAGCCATAATCAACCTCCAGGGTCGTGGATAAGAGCCTTTGGATTCTAAAAGAATCCTGTTACCACGTCAATCGAGAATCATTTCTTCTCTTGTCTTTCCTATATTTCTCAGATATACGGATTCGCACGCCGGTTCCCTGGAATCGGTGTCTGAACGGTCCGGGCTGCCCCGCGTTCCAAGGTCATGAACGGCTGACACACGGATTTACCAAAAGTGTTCACCAGGTGAGGAGATTTCATAGGGAAACACTCCAGTCGTCTGTTCCTGGTCCGCCGCAGGAGCGTACCCCGACAACAGCCGATCCCAACACAGAGAACGGTGGACGTGTATGATTGACTTTTCGTCGCGTATTGGGCTGACGAGGAATCGGAGACCATGAAATCCGCCCGTCTCTTGTGCGCATTTTTAGCACTCATCCTGTTGAACAGTCTGTTGCCCGTGCAAACGCCGGAGGTTCTTGGTGCGTCCGGAAAATGGAAAATAACCAGTGTGAAGATATGTCGCAACCGCAGTGGCAGTCTTGCTCCGACAGTTCATGCCATAGGTTCGTTTCCCGTATACAGTTTCTTTATTCCACGCCCGGTCTGGACCGTCAATGGTTCGGTGGTTGAGGCTCAACCCGTGTACGAACAGGGCAGACTGGTTGAATTTCAACTTACCGGAGCCGCGGAATACCTCACACCAGGAGAAAAGAACACGGTCAAGTTTGCTCTTCCCGACCAAACAGGGGTGAAGGTCTTCTTTTTTCAGGATAAACGGCTCCTCGCAGGCGAATGCTTCGAATATTTCTGACCCAGGCTCCCCTATTCGAGAGAACCACCCCTGTATCAAGATGGGGGGGAAGTCCCTTTCATTCTGAGCCACACGACGCAGTCGAACCCGTGTACGAGAGACTGTCCCCACGACCGACAATATCAAGGCACTCAGACGGGAGTGCGGGGATGTTGCCGTCTGCGCTTTTTTCCACCCGCAAAGGCCGCACCCTCTCTATGGAGGGCACTTCGCGCAAATCGACTTGAACAACGTAGTGCTCAGATATCTGTCCCCACGATCGGGGAGAATACACACGATGGTTGCATCGGTCATATCCTTGGCGATCTGCATGGCCCCGTACACTGCTGCCCCTGAACTCATTCCCACAAAAATTCCCTGAGTCAGGGCCAACCAGCGGGTAGTATTGTACGCCTGGTCGTCATGGACTTGCACAATCCGATCGATCCGTGAGCGGTCGTAGATTCCGGGAACAATGGCCTCGGACATGTTCTTCAGGCCCTGGATCGCGTGCCCCACCATGGGTTCCACGGCCACGATTTGTATCTTAGGATTGTATTCCTTCAATCGCCGTGACACGCCCATCAAGGTTCCGGTGGTTCCCATTCCCGCAACAAACACGTCCACCTTTCCGCTGGTCTGTTCAATGATCTCCACGCCGGTCGTCATGTAGTGGGCTTCCGCGTTGTAAGGGTTTTCAAACTGGTTGGGCATGAAGTATTTTTCAGGATCAGAGTCGAAAATCCTGTGTGCGCGGCGAATCGCCCCATCGGTAGCCTCGTGAGGCGGTGTGATATCCAGATCCGCGCCGAACGCTTTCAGGGTATTGCGTCGTTCGAGACTCACGCATTCCGGAAGAGTCAGGAGGCAGCGATAGCCCTTACACGCTGCCACCATCGACAAGCCAATGCCGGTGTTTCCTGAGGTGGGTTCCAGGATGATCCTGTCTTTGGTCAGAACTCCGGCCTCTTCAGCCTTTTGAATCATATAGTACGCGATACGATCCTTGATGGAGCCGCCAGGATTGTTGCCCTCCAGCTTGCCGAGTATACGCACCCTGCCGCCACCGTTGGGGTAATCAATCCTGACCAGTGGTGTATTTCCGATAAGGTCGAGGATGCCCATTTGCTGCGCCTCAAAGATTAATTTAGAATCCGTAAACATACCATATCTCACGTGGGAAGACCATCTTATTTTGGAATTACTTTAGCTTGCGTTTTGATTCCCATATGATATAATAATTACCGCATGTAATCTCTTAGGCGTTGGCCCTTTGGGGCTGAAGAATGGGTGCAACATGAACGGATTTTCCACTCCCGCAGTCCCATCAACCGACCATTCCCGCGGAGGAGTCCGACACGACCACCCGCTAGAGCGCCAGGATGCTACAAGCGCCTGTGCGGCCGGACCAGAGGTGAATGATCATGACTATGCTTCACCCGCTTGCGCTGATTCTCTTCCTTTTGAGGACGACTCAGCCGAATTCCGAGACCACGAAAATAACTCGGAACTCCTCCGTTCTTTTGACATGATATTCCAGCTTCACCAGCGTTCTGAGGACATTCGGAGGCGCCTGGAGAATATCGATCGGATCCTGCTCACGTCCCGGACCATTGCGGGCCTGGTCGAGGATGTGACGAGCTCGTTGCAGAGAGACTTGGATCTTGTGTCGGTCCGGTTATTATTTAGGGAGGACCATCCCCTTTCTTGTACCTTTGAGCTAGATGCGCCCGCGAACGTGGGGATGATCCCTCAGTCGCTCTTGGAGAACGAAAGTCTGTTTCACGGAGATCCTTACATACTGGATTGTCCTTCAGGGGATCTCGGTGAGAGTCTTTTTGCAGAAGCCGCGCCGAGGGTAGCTTCCGCGGTGGTGGCGAATTTGTGCTCAGATACAGAGGAGCTAGGTCTTCTGTGCCTGGGGAGCGACGATCCTCTTCGGTACTGCGGGGGAATGAACACGGAATTGATTGCAGCGCTGTCGGACAAGGTATCTCTCGGGCTCCAGAACGCGTGGGACCACGAGATCCGCGTTCGCCAGGCACTCATAAGCGATGTGGAGGGCGTGTACAGCGAGGTATTTTTGAAAGAATATCTCAGGAAGGAATTCCAACGTTCCTGGCGTACGTACCGCACCTTTTCGCTGTTGGCCATTGCATGGGATCTTTCGTATGCCAGCGAGGTGGGGGTTGCTTCGGATCTCGTGGCGTTGATCCGTTCTCATGTCCGAGCCGCTGATGTGGTGGCAGAGGGAGAAACGGTCAGTGTCTGGGTGCTCTTGCCTGACACCGATCTTGAGGGGGCGATGACCACGTCCGAACGGATCGTGAAGCAGGTGAGCGAAAGCTCTTGTGGCGGAGCGCAGATCTACGTGGGAGCGACCGCGTTTTCCCGAGAGGCGGTCACCACGCACAGATTGATGCGTCAGGCCAAAATCGCATTGGCCGAAGCCATTGAAGGAGCACCGAGCCACGTCGTGGCACAACCTGTGTCCCTTGATTGAGGTCCGCAAAGGCAAAGCCCCCCCAGGCTGGGGTCTGAACTGCGAAGAAGAGGGGCTTGATGGGGGGGAACTCTGGAGGCGCCGCACACTCTGGTCAGAAAGACCCCGAGACGAACCAGTCAAATGGCCGAATCTCTTGATGCACTCACAGAGTTCTGCTCGGCTACATTTTTTGATGGTTGACAACACGACCCGGTTGAGCCACAATAAGGGTTCGACCGGCGGGGGGGTGAGCGCTTAGGTACTCATGACCCAACGTCGAAAAAGAACGATTCCCCGATAGCTCAATCGGCAGAGCGGGTGGCTGTTAACCACTAGGTTGTAGGTTCGAGTCCTACTCGGGGAGCCAAAACAACTCAATCATCCCGATGTGTTGGCTAGAACACGGAGGGATTTCTTTTTTCTCAGCATGACGAGTGTGGGCATTTTGTGGGCATCCCGTGCTGAAACACGCTCCGATGCTGCAATAAGGCTCAATAACTCCGGCGCTGAATAGTGGGTCGTCAGTTTTCCTGACTTGTGGCCCAAGAGGCTCTGCCTGTCCTCGAAAGATACTCCGGCTGCGCGAAGCCTTCGACCATAGGTGTGTTTTAGATCGTGGATTCTCACGAAGGGCAGTCCTACTTTCTCCCGCGCTTCCTTCCAAGCAGTGGTGTACATGCTCTGCAAAGGAGATCCTTTGTAGGTGAACACCCACACGGAATGATCCCTGCGGACTCTTTCCACGACTGCCTTTGCCATTCGATTGAGCACCACGAGGCGATCTTCGCGATTCTTGATCCGCTCCTTGGGAATGATGAACACGCTGGTTTGCAACTCCGGGATCTCGATTTCATCGTCCCATTGCAGTCCACAGACCTCCTTATTCCGGAGCCCCGTGTTCACTGCGAAAAAACACATCATCCTGAGATGTTCAGGAAGAGCCGCAAAAAGTTTCTCCTGCTCATCCCAGGAGAGGGGGTACGGTTCCCTAGCGTCGGCTCTTGAGAGCAGGCGGATTTTCGGGGCTGACTGCAACCATGTCAGACCGTTCTCATCGAGCCACTCACCGGCGGCCAAATTGAGTATGTGTCTGACGACCTCAAGGGGCATGTTAATGGTCCGATTCTTCCAGCCCTGTTTTCGCCCGTAGTCCATGTACGATCTAAGAGTCCCCATGTGGACATTTCACAGGAAAAGATCCCCTATGAATGGATCGATCCTCTTCAGAGACCAAGCATCCTTGGCCAAAGAGGGCTTTTCCGTTTCGTTCAGATACTTGATTGCCGCCTCCCGGAACGATCTCTTTGGCCTGATGCCGTAGATCTCTGCATTGCGGGCCTCCTCGATGCGGTGTGCTAAAAAGCGCTCCGCTTCTTTGAGGTCGCACGTTCCAGTGCTTTCTTGAATCTTTCTTCCTCCAATCGCTTTTCGGATGTACCAGATATTACCTCTCTTGATGAGCGCTGGTGGAATGTGGAACTTTCTGTCCCATAACGGCTTACCTCCTATAGCCTTCCCAGGACGCCCGTTGCGATCCTTATACTGATCGACACACGCGTTCAGGTCAAGACGGTCAAAGGCGATTCCGTAACTTCTCAATAACCCCGGGCAAAACTGAAGCCCTAGATGGCAATATGCTCGGCATATTAACAAGTTACCGATATGGCACGAATCTTGATACCCACACTTATTGAGAAGCTACGCGATTCCTTGCTTACCAATTGGAATCTCAATCAAATACGGCCGTACCTCTACATTAAAGCGGTTAGGGTCCATGCCGAGGTACCGGGGGGCATCCCGGAGTCTCTGGAAGACAGTTTCAACAGGCAGCACGCACTTTTCCCGTCGTTCAACATAGTCGTCCCTGAACCACTTCTCAGGGATGAACAGTCTCTTGTCGACAAGGGCGTATCCGTGTTCAGACACATACCCGGCAAAGACTCCTACCTGGCAATTGTCGACTTTTCCGATTGTCCCACAATATTGGCGAGCGACACCAACCGACTCCTGTCCTTTCTTGACAAAACCGCTTTCGTCGAAGATGAGAGCTCCATCTGCGCTGCCCAAATCGTCGCTCACCAAACTACGATACGTGGACATGATGAGCTCGTCGTCCCACGGAGCATCGCTGACAAAACGCTGCAACGCCCTCACATTACCGTTCTCCAGAGCCAGAGCTATGGGTTCGATGGATTTGCGCTCCAGCGCGCTAAATTGCCCAGCCATGTAGTTGAAGAAATGCTCTCTGGATTCGCTTCGGTGAAAGCATTCAGAAAACTGCTCGTGAAACCCTCTGAGTTCGTTCATGAAATCTGCAACATCGTCTCTGTCCAAATCGAATTTCGGGACCGGGTAGAGATGTTCGTCACATCGTGGACACGGGAGCATGGCCTGCCTCCTTCTTCGACGTGAGATTGCGTAGTATGACAGGCATCATGCAGGGTCAAGCACAAAATGTAAGTCGCGTTGTAGGGGTAATTCCGTCCGACGCACGTGATGACTTCGTCCATTTACCGACATATTTAGCTATCGCCATTATCTCCTTTGCAATATCATCTTTAGACGATCTTGCTGCCAAAATTCAAGAGTTGGAAACCTCCCTTAGGAAAGGACTTAACTTTGCTGCTCTGAGAAGGCTGGGCGGCCACGGTTACGATTGGCTGGATTGTCGCCTTAGGGCCTTGGAAATATGTAAGAAAGGGAAAGTGCTGGATTTATTGGGAACCAGACCGGACTTGTCGATCGCCATGTCCAGCGTGCTTAGGGATATTCATGCAGAGACGACCACGATCTTGAAAGACACGTCAGGACAGATATCGCAGGGAACGTTCGGACCGGTGAATAGGAGTGTTTATGCCGGGATCACGGAAGATACCGAGCCATTTCGGTACTGACTTCGTCTTTTCATACGGGTCAAACATGAACCGTCGAGAGTTGGATGAGTGGCTGAGGCGTACATCGTAACTCCCGCCGTATATGACGAAGTGTCCAATGTGACCAAGCCCAGCCTCGTCTATACGGCCATCACCTCCACGGGCAACATCTTCTTCTGGCCGGTCAGTCTGCCTAGAGAGGATGACAGCTCTAACTCCTGGACAGAGTCCGCTCAGAGAGCGGCTGCAAGGGCCAAGGACCTTTGGATCAGGGTCAGCCCCAACTGGACCTTCAAGAGCTATGACATTTTTGAGGCCCAGGGAAGCATCCCTTCTCCCGTATGGCCCGAAATGGGATTCACCGGCCTGTTCAAAATCGCCTTCGCAGGTCGGATCATTCACAACAGGGATCACCCCGTCATGAAAAGACTGCGAGGTGAATAGTTAACTAAATTGGCCCACTTCCGAGAAATCTGGAGTGTGGATTTTGAATTCGTCTCTACGTTCGGAGAAAAACCTCTTCCTGTCTGTATGGTAGCTAAAGAGGCCCGCTCCGGGCGGATTTTCAGACTCTGGCAAGATGAGTTACTCTCTCGGTCCGAACCTCCTTTTTCAGTGGATGATGATTGCCTGTTTATCCTGGATCTTGCAAGTAGTCGAGTTGACCGATTCGGACTATCCGCGCATTTCAATTTTGCACCTTATCGGGCATAATCGTGGTACGACAGGATGTCGATGTGGCACGATAGCGATAATCAGGACGTTGAAGGAACAAAAGAACAGGTCCTTGAAGCCTGTGAAATTCTATTTTGGACGCACTACTGCCTTTGATCGCTTGGACCTTCTTGAAAGGCGGCCGATTCTAGGAGAGAGTGAGAACGGCTAGACGGGTTTCCATTCGGTTCCACTCTTCTCTGTCCGGATAGCCGCTACTCAATGCCAGGACCCACTTCCCATCGGTATGCAGTAGCCTAGCCGCCAAGTATATCAGCCACCCTCTCAATGTATTTGGTCTTTCACGCCATCGATGAGGATCAAGTGCCGTGCGCTGGAACCAAATCATCACGTTGTAAGCCAATACCGCAGCTTGGAGGAGGGCATGGTTTGCCCAGAATTTGTGAACCAGCATGGAGCCAAAGGCCATCTGGTTTTTCCCGGCGCCGATGAGATTCTCCGCTACGGCTCTCTTGTTGTAGAACCGCTCCGTCTTCAACGGTGTCAGCCCCAGATTGGTCACCCAAAGACCGTAGCTGTATTCAGGGATAGGGAACAACACGCCATCTTTCTCGGGAGTCTGCATGCCCACCAAACGTCGAACAGCAACAAATCGACGTGGTCTGTTGCAACCCTTAACGTGATGATGAAATTCAGCAGTGCACAGATCCTCTCGTCCACGGACCTTTTGCCAGTTTAGCCCTGCGCACAGCCTTTTCCAGTTCCGAATCTTTACTTTGACCACATATCCGCATCCGTGTTTTTCGCGCATCCGGACAAAAGATCCGCTGAAGAAAGCCGAGTCCACGCGGACAACCACCTTCCATGCCTGTTTGGGAAGCAACGCCAGGCACTCCTTAAAAAATTCGACGCTGCCGTGAGCGCTGTGCGTATTGCCCGGCCTGAGCCAGGCATTGAGGCATTCCCCCGTCTGAGCAATAAACGCAAACAACGGGTTGAGCATGGGCTTGTGCGAGCGCTCGGTATTGTGCCCCCTGGCTACTCCTTCCTGGTGGCCGTACGCACTCTTGGATGAGGAATCCAAGTCCAGGTCGATCCGTCCATACCACTTCTTGTCCCAGACCTTCTGACGGATCTTCTTCTGGATCTCGCTAAACTCAATACAGTTGCGGAACTCGAAGCGTTTCAATACTCGAGTGATTGAGCTGAGTACGGGAAAGCTCTCCCAACCCTCCGTTTTCATCAACGCTTCATCCATGCCCAGTCGCACCACATCCGAGAGGTGGCGGCTACCGGAAATGACCCCCAACATAATCGCCTTGAAGATCATTCCCAACTCGTAATCGGTATTCTTGCCGCGGATTATGGTGACCATCCGGTCGATCATGCCTTCGATTCCCAGCTTGTCGATGAAACGACTCATTGGGATCAAACCAGCACGGCTGGTCAACCGCTTCTCCGAATACCGAGGCTTCGGAGTGATCTTCCTCTTGTTTTTGCCCTTGCCCAGTCCTTGTCTTTGCTTCATACTTCCCAAGTCCCCTGCCTTCTTGATAGATTACGGCCCTTGATCAACCAGAATCCTATCAGATTCAGGGGACTTCGAAAAGCAAGGTCTTCACATCTCACCCTTTCTTTCTCCCCGCTTGCAAGATTGAGGCTTAATTCTGAGGGCATCTCTCATCGGTAATTGCTGTCACCTGTCGGTGGGGTATTCGCAGTGGAATCGAGGAATGATCGAGGGGTTCGGAACAAAAAGGCTCTGATTCTTTACAAACTGGCTGATGCACTTCTGAAGAGGCAATCAATGTGAGTTCTCTTGAAAAGGCGGGATAAGCCTACGATCATTATAATGGCCACTAAGAACTGGACAGGGGATTAAGTAAAATCCTGCCTTAATGTTTTAGAATCTCGCAAGGAGATCATGATCGATCCATTGGCGATAAATTCTTGAGAGGCGATTCGTATGAAATCAGAGCCAAAAGGCGAAAGAATAATTGAGGGATGTTGACTATCAGGAAGAACCAGCGGAGATCTGGCCACGAATTCGGAAACAGAATGAGGCAAGCCACGAGAATCAAATTCATTATGATCAGATATGCCCAGAAGCTCCATCCGATTACGTTCAATGAGAATCTGTAGATCCATTGGGATTTCACTCTTTCATAGCAGCCTGCATGGAGCGCGACCACATTGTAACTGAGACCGCGGACGACGAGTTTGTCCAAGGCTTCTATCGGATTTCCGCACTTGACGCAAACAACTTTGCTTTGAGACCTCATTCACACCTCTCGAATAATGCGCTCGTGGTCTTCCGCAGAGACTCAAGTCGTGGATGGGGGCAGCTCGCTTCGGCACCAATTGTATCATTCACTTGTGAAATTACCAGATAAGCCAGTTCGGCTACCTCACCTCACGGCGGGCCGAGGTCCCACCCGCTGTGGCGGCGGCCATAATAGATAGGTGGAGTTGGCGAGTTCTTCATGGCCAGTACGGGAAGAATAGAGTTGACCTGTGAAAGTATACGTGTAACCAACTGATATTACGCTATGCGATGTTCTAAGACCTGCTTGCAGAGCCAATACTCATCTGACTTGTATAGGCAGGTCATGATCGACGGAATTCGCGAAGGTTCACTCAAACAGCTCATCCCGCGTCGATAACTTCTCTGACGACCTTGAGGAATTCTTTCAGCTGATAGGGCTTGTTGACAAAGCCTTTCGCATAGGTTCCAAGGTGGTCCCATTCCTTTGGGGCTAAAGAATGTCCGCTGGAAACAACAACTTTCACGTAAGGGTTGATCTTGACGAGTTCCTCAAGGCATTTCTCCCCACCCATTTGAGGCATGATGAGATCAAGGACGACAAGTCCTATGTTCGACTGCTCTCTCGCATAGATCTCCAGCGCCTCCTTGCCGTTGGACGCTGTGATCACCGTATAGCCAGAGCGCTCAAGAATCCGTTTGCCCAGGTCCCGGACCAATTCTTCGTTGTCAACCAACAGTATTTTTTCCCCTCTTGAAACGGTTTCCGTCAGGGGTTTAGGCCTCTCGGCCACTGGTTCCTCTACTATGGCCGGGAAGTACATCGTGAAAGTCGTTCCTTTCCCCGGTTCACTCTGAAAGGTGATCCAACCTCCATGCTGTTCCACGATCCCCTTGGCTACGGAAAGACCTAGCCCAGTACCCTTCTTGAAATCCCAGCCCTTGGTCGTGAAGAAGGGATCGAAAATCCGACGAAGCGTGTCCGCGTCCATCCCCACTCCGGTGTCCAATACTTCAATGAGCACGTGCGGTCCCGGCTTGGCACCTACGTGGCGTTTACAATGAGCCTCATCCACGATCATATTCTTCGTTTCAATCCTGAGGCGACCGCCTTCTGGCATGGCTTCCTTAGCATTGATGAACAGGTTCATGAGAACTTGTTCGACCTGTGCGGAATCTGCGTTGACCATACCGAGGTCTTTCTCAAAAATCGTCTCGATCTCGAAGATTTTGGGAAAGGTTCCCCTGATTAATGATATTGAGTTTTCGACGGCGCGGTTGAGATCCAAGGGTTGCGGATCGCTCTCACCCTTCTTGCTCAATGCCAGCAGCCTCTGAACCAGCTCGGCTCCTTTGCGCCCGGCTTCCATTATCTTCTGAAGGTCAGCGGAGTAGGGATCGTCTTCAGTTTTCTCCGACAGGATCACTTCCGTGAAACCGTTGATAATGGTCAGAAGGTTGTTGAAGTCGTGGGCGATGCCGCCTGTCAAGGTACCGATGGCCTCCATCTTCTGGGCTTGGAGAAGCTGGGTCCTCAAAATTTCCCTCTCTTCTTCTGCCTTCTTGCGCCCCGTGACGTCCGCGACATTTCCCATGAGTGCAGGGCGGCCCCGGTAATCTACGACTGTTGCCAAGATTTCGCACCAGATCTCTTCTCCTGTTTTTTTCACTAAACGCAGCTCGTAGGCAGTGGGTGACAGTTCACCGCTGAGACGAGCCTTAGTCCTTTCCAGTACCATCTCACGATCTGAGGGCCGCACTGCCTCCACAAGGCGTCTACCGATCATCTCCTCTTTCGCATAGCCCAAAATTTCCGCCATTCTTAGATTCACATAAACACAGACTTCGTCCTGATTGATGTATATTCCTGTCAGTGAGTTTTCTGTTATTTGACGATATCTATCTTCGCTTTCCCTCAGCGCCTCATCAGTCTTCTTGCGTTCAGTGATGTCCCGAACCGTCCCTTGGAATCCGACGATGTTTCCATTAGGGTCTTTCCGTGCAACCGTGGTAATGAGGGCGTGAATAATCGTGCCATCCCTTTTCCGAAGGTCAAGCGGGTATTCTTTGGAAAAACCCTGTTTCGATACCAGCTTGACGTGAGCCTCACGTTCCTCAGTATTAGCATAGAAGCTTGCGACGTTTGTTTGCAGTAGTTCGTCTCTCTCACCTGGAACATACCCGAACACCTCCAGGGCGACGTCATTGAAGTCGATAAATCGGCCATCCAGCCTGGTCATGAATACGCAGTCACGCGACGTGTCAAAAAAAATACGATACCGCTCTTCGCTCTCCCGCAGTGCCTCCTCCGCCTGCTTGCGTTGGGCAAGTTCTTCATACAATTGACCCGTTTTTGCCCGGATTTCCTTTTCCAGGTCCGCAGCGCGAAATATCAGCTTCCCGGTCAACGGCCTTATGACAAAAATCATTCCCAGAGTGCCCATGAGCACAGCGACAATGATGAAGGCGCCGGATAGAAGGAACTGCTTCCATATCGGTCCGTCAAACTCGTGTTTGCTGACTCGTATTGCCAGCCCCCACTTGGTTCCGGCAATCGGAGCGTAGGCGACCATGTAAGGTTGGGACTCCGAATTGACATGGTCCAGCATTCCCGATTCCTGGAGAAAAGCCTTCTCCAGCGCCTTGTTGACCAGAGAATCGCCGAGGGGAGCGAGGAATTGAGACTTGCTTACGGACGAACCGCCAAAGATAAGAGAAGGGTTTTTGGGGTTCCCCGTTGCCAGAAAAACTTCCTCGGACGTCCCCAAATTCGATGGGTTTTCCACGATTGATTTCAATCGGGAAAGATCGACTAGGATGATGTCCGTTGCTACCCGTTTCAAGGCCCGATCCAGCACAGGAGCTCCCACGACTAAGAAGGTTTTCCCATCATCAGCAAACAGCGGTCCTATGTCGGCCACTCGCAGCCCATCCCGGGGAATCACCCAAAAGTTCCGGGGTATAGGCACGCCAGCGAGCACAACGAGATTACCGTTTCTGTCGAGGCGCGAAATTCCCGCAATCAGCGAGGAACGGCGCATAGCGTCTAATAATTTTGTCTCTGTGAACGCTGCGAGTTCCCCTCGAGTCACCTTCCCAGCGTAATACGCTTCCAGTTTTTCACGAATAACCGTTCTGCTGGTCACCTGCATTGCCGAGTCTTTGGCCCCGTCGAGAAATGCCTGAATCGCGACCTTCTTGTCGGCAACCTCCCTCATCAAGTTGGCTTCACCGTGCCTCTTCATTTCACTGTATAACGGCCAAGAAGTAACCAGACCGATCGCCATTCCTATCACAATGAATGCCCCGGCAGCAAAACGCAGTATGGCTGTTTGTATTTTCCGGGTACTCGACTTTTCGCTCATGATCAATCCGTCGTGTTAGAATCGGAAATTATTCCGTGGCCTAATGTCACCGGTAATTTAGGACTTCGACTGATCATCCGCTGCCTTCTCCGTCCCGACATGGCGGTCACAACGGCATGGCTGAACTTCACCGGAATAGGTTGCCTTGAATTCAGTCGGGTGACGACATGGTTTGGTCTTCTATGTGATGGACGCTTCTTGGGTCTTCTCTTCAGGGTTTAGGTGGATGTCTTTGTGGTGAATTATGCTGTGGGTCTGACATTTCGGGGGGCTTGGGGCTGATAACCGATCCTTGGATTACTCCCCGGCCTCCGAAAAGGTATCCGCATGTCCCCACGTGCACCGACGAAGACAAAACCGTCGTCACGTTACTGAGAAATACGTTAAGTCACACTGTTGAGCGTAACTCACGCGAAGTCGTTGGGTCAAGGGGAAACTTCCGGGTCGCCCTCTACCAGGACACTACATGGCGGTAAGGCCAGGGGGGAGCCATATTGCCTCGGGCCGGGAATATCCCCACGGAATGACTTTCTTTCAGGCAGGTATGGAGGTCTACCTCTAACCATTTCTCATTGCTCAGGAGGACGAGTGTGAGATTTTCCGGTATTCAGGCCGTAGCCGAGGAACTGGGCGTGCATCCCTCTTCCCTTCGCCGCTGGGAGGACCATGGCCTGATTTCCCCCGAACGTGCGACCATGGGCAAGACCACCTTGCGGATTTATGACGAAGAAACCATGGGGGGTGCTACGTCGGGCCAAAGAATTGATGGACGGGGGCATTAGCGTATCGGACGCATTTGGCCGCGCCCGCGATGAAATCGAGCAACGGGAGGGACTGGCCCATAATTGATTTTCAATACCGCAACGTTGCGGTTTTGATCGCACTACACGCTCGGAAAATCCTTGCCGAAGTACCCGAAAATATCCACCCTCGTGCGCCCGCACTGGGTATCGAATTCGGGAAACTCCTCGTCTGCTCGAAAGGGCCCAAAACAGTGTAGCGATCATGAGTGGGAATTTTGTGGTTTCAGTCGCTCAACGTGTACTGTCCGTACGTACGGACGGTCCAAGCCCAGAGCCAAGAACCTGGTTTCCTTGGCTTAAGTTGGGACAACGCTACACACCCTCAGCGAGATGAGTCCGAGGGCTGTGCTCGGAAAGGGGATCACCTGAGGGATGAATGCGCAATCCGGGCGATGAAGGTGTTGTCTGGAATTCGTCAGAAAGGGTCCCGATTCTTGAACCCTGCCCGCCTGTCTACTGCCTTGAGGAAGCCCAGGAAGAGGACTGCCATGTCACGGTCCCTGGACTTGAATTCTTCCGTCCCCCTTTTCGTTGCCGTATTGTTGTGGGTTTGATCCGGAGCGTCTGATATGGAGAATTCCTGCCTATGCCTCGAAAACTCCTTCTGCCGCCGTGGATCGCGAGGACATCGTCCATCTTCCATTACCCGCCTGCAGAAACCCGTTCATGCCACCAAATTGAAGTATGGAAGGGGGGTATCTGACCGGCTATTGTGTTTCAAGGGATCATGGTCCCAGCTCAGCTACCTCTGACGATTGCTTCCTTCCTACGCCACCGCTTTTCCTGTTGAAGCTGGTATGAACTGTGCCAGCGTCTGGTAGAAAAGAGTGGTGTCAACGGGTTTCGTCAAATAGGCGTTGCAGCCAGCCTCGCGGGTTCGCTGCTCGTCGTCCCTCATGGCGTGGGCGGTGAGGGCTACGACGGGAATCTCGCTGGTCTTGGGATCGTGCTTTAGGATGCCGGTGGCGGTCAATCCGTCCATTCCGGGCAGTGAGATGTCCATGAGAATCAAATCAGGAGAACTTTCCAAAGCCATACGTATGCCCTCTTCCGCTGTCCATGCCTCCTGCACGAGATAACCTCCGGCTTCCAGAAGGTTCCGCGCTAGTTTCATGTTGGCAGGATTGTCTTCCACCACAAGCACTCGGGGACGATCCGCATCATCGAGAGCAACGTTGAGACTGAGGCCAGACATGCCTCCAGCCTCCATCGCTGACGATGGCGACACTTCGGTGTGAGAGGCATCAGCTTCGACAAAAGGAATGGCAAAGGTAAAGGTACTGCCTTTGCCGTCACCTTCGCTCTCCACCCAAATCCTGCCACCGTGGAGTTCGACCAACCGTCTTGTCAACGCTAGCCCCAGGCCCGTCCCCTCCTGCTGCCGTGAATAGGTCGAATCCACCTGCTCGAACGCCTCAAAGATCCGCTGATGGTCTTCCTGTTTGATTCCGACACCGGTGTCGGAAACACCCACGATCAGCTCGGTTCCCTGTTTAAGCGCTTCCAGCCTGATGGTTCCTCCATCAGGAGTGAACTTGGCCGCATTTGACAGCAGGTTTACCGCGATTTGCTTGAGCTTCACCTCATCGGCCCGAATCTGCGCTCCCATGAGTTCCTCATCGAGGTGCGACTCAAGTGCGAATCGGTGCTTGATTGCCTTCTCACGAATCATGGTCAGGCAATGTTCCAGCAAGTCCCCTACGTTGACCCTGGAGACCCGCATTTCCATCTTGCCTGCTTCAACTTTGGCCAGATCGAGGATGTCGTTGATAAGTTCAAGCAAATGGTGGCCGCCAGAAAAGATGTGCTTCACGTATTCCAACTGCTTTTCATTGAGTTTTCCCGCCCACTGGTCTTCCAAAATCTCGGAGAAGCCGATCACGGCGTTCAGAGGTGTACGCAACTCGTGACTCATGTTGGCGAGGAATTCGCTTTTGGCAGCACTTGCAGCCTCAGCCTCCTTTTGAAGCTGGGACGCTATCGTGAGAGCCCGTTGAAGTTCCTGTTCCTGTCGTTTCCGTTCGGTGATGTCACGGACTGTGGCAAGGATGCAGTCTTCCCCCTGTAGCCGGAGCTTCGCCAAGTAAACCTCGGCATCGAATGAGGAGCCGTCTGAAAATCTCCTGGCCTTCGCTTCGGACAGTGTGGCATTTCCATGGAGGACGTCTGCCCACATCTGACGTAATGGTATCGAGCTGTTCTCAAACCAGTAATAAGATCCTGCAGGAGAGCCAAGTCCTACTAGATCATAACTCAGTCCAAAGAGATCCACGGCTCTTTGGTTCATTCTCAGCATTCGTCCATCCCCATCGTGGACAAAAACCGCGTCATGGATCCCGTTGAACACATTGATGACCATTTCGTGAGCGTTTTGCCAAGTTGAATCTATCGGAGCTCTATCCGAAAGTACTCGCGTGACGGCGACCTGACCTTGCAATGGCGGGTCCGTTCGGTTCACCGCTGTCGTCTCGAGTAGAGTCAAATGCCCCTTTTTATGGAAACATCGGTGTTGGTATTTCACCGCAGACCCTATTGGAGAATCCATGAGCTTACATGCGACGTCTGCCATCATTCCCAATTCGTCAGGAGGATACAACTGGGCAATGGGTATTGTCTTGATCTCTTCAAGTGTATAGCCAGAGTGCTTCTCGAAGGAACGGCTCATGAACTTGGGCATGCCGTCTATTCCTATGAGCTGGATCACGTCGTCACAGCTGTCAATGAGCTCTTGAAGGAAGTCGGCCCTCTCCAGTGCCACCTTCTTATCCGCCTCGCACTCGGCCAAGCGTTCCCGCAATTCCTGAATCTCTCTGAGGAGATCGTCCTGGTTCCTCGTTTCATCATTCATGGCGATTAGTCGATTCCTCTCAGACTCGTCCGTGTGCAACCCCATGGTGCCATGGTGGTTCCCTTGGAAAGACGATTACAAACATTCTTAGAATTCAGCGGTTAGCATCAGTTCCATGCCGAACACCGGATCGATGGCTCTACGGGGATTAGCGCCGAAGTGGTCCGTCAACGTCTGGCTTCTTCCAGTTGTTCACCGAGCGGTCTACACACGCGTAGCGGAACCACTTTCCGGGCTGCCACAGGCCGAACGTGGCACTCAGGGTATAGTGTTCCAACAACTTCCATCCGAATCCCCAGTCCAGTTCGTAACCGAGATTCCCATCCGGGATGGCGGGATTGGCACCCAGGAAATCGTCCGTTTCGTTGTATTGCACCGTTCCAGTGAAACGCTTCGGGTCGCAGCCGTCACACCACTCCGGCCGGATGAAGCCCCACCCATAACCGTGAGAGAGCCGCTGCGCTGAAAAGGCAGTCGCGAATATGTTCAGATTTGAAGCCAGAGCATAGTCGAGCCGCGCCCCGTAACAATTCGCATCGGTCATATACCCGTGGCGGCTGTCCATTGTGATACTGTTGTTGCCGCCGCCATACGTGTACGACAGGAGAAGGCTGTATTGCCGAAACAAGGTGACGCTGCTGAATTGAGAAAGAAACCTGAGGTCACCCTGCCGGTCGATTCTGATCCCATGTCGCCGGTCAGGACCGCTTGCCCACGCCCAGAGAAGACTCATCATGGCCGGCCCGGCAAATGCGCCGAATTCGGCCATGTATCGGGTGTGCTCGATATAATCAGGGGCAAAGCGACTCCGACCGCTTCCATCATCTGCGATTCCCGACGCTGTGGAAAGCCATCGTTGACGTCGCGTCCATCCAAAAAGCAAGGCGGCTTCCACGTTGACGAAAAAGCGACCGTTGTTGTATTTCGCAGAGACCGACCCGTGGGTAGCTGCAGTATCGGTGGGAATCACACCGAGTCTTCCCGTTGGGTTCACTGGATTCTCGGTCCCCTGATACGTGGCAGATTCCGGACCAGTGCGAAACCGAAAGTACCTGCCTCCGGCCCCGAAGGACAAGCAACCCGCGTCGTACGTGGTTCCGCCTGCAACATCGACCGGCCTGTCCGCATTCTTGTCAGCCATGGAGAAATACGCGGGGCTCATGAAGATGTGGGGTGCAAAGCCAATGCCGAAGCGCATGGGCCCGTACGATGTCATGAGGAGCACCCCTTGAGCATCGGCATTGTCCACCGCGTCGTACATCAGACCGCATCCGAAGGGGCTCGGTCGCTTGCCCACCACGACGATGCCCCACGGCGTCTGCGCGGACAGCCACAGCATGTTCCAGTACCCGGCGAAAAGGATCGCTGGATACCTGGAGCCAACCCATCGGGATACTCGGACCGCACCAGTGCGCCCGTACTCGTGGGAAGAAGCGGGTCTGCCCAGGAGCCGATCCTATACGACCCGCGAATCCTCACAGCTTCGCTGAGCCGTATCTGTGGTTCAAACGTGGCGTAGATGGTTGCCAGGGCCATGTCAGACCCGGAGGAAATCTGACCGATCTCGTTGCCCATCCACCCGTTCATGGATGCGGCGCTCCCTTGGCTGCCGCCGTATCCTAGGGGATTGTCGGCCACATCCGTGTCATAAGGGCCGAAGAACCCTTTGGAGCCCATTTGGGCATATGCGTCGTACTCCCACGTGAAATTTCCTTGGAGGGCAAATTCCCATGCACACGCGTCCCCATGGAACGGACTTAAGAAAAGGGCGATACCTGTAATAAGGGCCCAAACAAGCCGAGTCTGCATCGAGTTTCCTTTCCCTCTAGACTACTTCACCATCACGCTTCTGAAGATGAGCGCAGACCCGCGCGCAACTCCATTACAGATGAGAATGAACGTGAGATCTCGCTCTTTCTTCTATCCCCCCGTATCTCGGAACGGCAATCTCCCTACAAACGTTCCGAATCTATGAAAATGCCTGAAGCCAAGGCAGAGTAGCAGGGATCCTACGCAAAAAGTGGCTTCGAGTCAAAGTGAAAGTTGTCGATCACAAGTTTGGCCCCTGGCCCAGCATAGCCCTTTCGCGTGGCAACAACTGAGCTTGGATGATGGGAAATTCCACGACTACGGGGAAAGGTCCGAAACTGCCACTCGATCCCGCGTAAGATGTCGCGTTTTCAGTCGCTCAACATGTACTGTCCGTACGTACCGGACAGTACGAGCCCCGAGCCAACAACCTGGTTTTCTTGACTTAAGTTGGGAAGGCGCTATACACCCTCGGCAACATAAGGCCAAAAGAGGAGCGTGGGCATGGGATCACCTGCTGGACGAATGCCAGATTCTGGGAATGAATCATGGGGCCAGGCATGAGGATAGAGGGGCGTGTTTTCACTACCTGCACGCCCGTTCGCGACTTTGAGAAAGACTCGGACGAGGATCGATGCGTGAGACTGCCTGAACTTGAATTCCTCGGCTCCCTTTTCATTACCGCAACATTGCGGTCTTCGTAGCGGTCGACTCAGGGGAATTCTTCCTCGGTCCACCAAAAAATACCCGTCGATGCTCAGCCTCCATGTTTGCAACCCACTAAAATAGCGGCAGTTAAATGAGAGGTGGGAATGTGGTGCGCCAAGCGAAGCGTGGCGTCTCTTGCGGGAAGAGAGTCCCCGCCGGGAAAGAGCAATCCTGCAGCGGCTTTCAATTCACTCTGGGGAAGCGTGGTATGTCCCGCGCCGGTTTCAGAGCTGTAGTACCCCATAATGGCTGAGTTTTCCTCAGGGACGGGCAATGGAACGCTCAACACTACGAGTGAATCTTTGTTCACGGTGCTCACGAAGCTCTTCAGATCCACGAATCTCTTGCTCCTCAGGGTAACTTCTCAATAAGTCAGGGCAGGGGGATAGGCTATTTTCTAGGGGCCATAAAAAAGGACGCGACAAGCGGGTGAAAATATGTTTGAAGGGGGCATGGGCACGAAGCTGAAAATCCCTCACATTCCTGAATAGGAGCGCACGCCTCTGATGACGGCTCTTTTGGAGATCATCCAGATCCAGCAGGAGCTGATTCAGGAACTGAGAGACGAGATAGCCAGAGTAAAGGGCCACAAGCCGAGGCCCAGGATCAAACCGTCCGTCCTCGAAAAGGGTCATTTTGACGCAGCGAAGACGGAGCCGAGGGCCAAACGTCCGGGCTCTGCCAAGAGAAAGAAGACAGACAAGCTTGAGATCCATGAGAGGCATGTCCTGAGGGCCGATAATGTTCCGCAGGGGAGCAGGTTCAAAGGTTATGAGGAGTTCACCGTTCAAGGCCTCCTCGTGCAGCCACACAATACTCTTTACCTCCGAGAGCGTTGGATAGCCCCTTCAGGGGAGCAGATTATAGCCGCACTTCCGGATGAGGTCAGGAAACTGGGGCATTTTGCGGTCTCATTGCACAGCTTCATTCTTTACCAATACCACCATTGTCACGTGACTCAGCCCCTGATCTTGGAACAGCTCCGTGAAATGGGCGTCGATATATCAGCCGGACAGGTCAACAGGATCATTACTGAAGGCAAGCGACCATTCCATGAGGAAAAAGAAGAGATTCTCCGGGTCGGCCTGAAGGTGTCGGGCTATGTGAACGTGGATGACACCGGCGCACGTCATAAGGGCAAGAACGGCTACTGCACCCATATCGGCAATGAGATGTTCGCCTGGTTTGAAAGTACGAATTCCAAGAGCAGGATCAACTTCTTCGAGATTCTCCGCGCGGGCTACCCCGATTATGTGCTCAACGCAGCGGCACTTATCTACATGCATGCACAAAAGCTGCCCAAGGCATGCCTTGAGAAACTGATCACGGCCGGCAGAGCCGTATTTGAAGACAAGGCGGAATGGAAGGCGTTTCTTGAGTCTTTGGGCTTCATTGACACGCGGCATATCCGTATCGCTACGGAAGGCACCCTTTTGGGCAGTATACTGGGGCACCGTTCAACCAATCAGGACCTGGTCGTTCTCAGCGACGATGCCGGCCAGTTTGATTTCTTGCTCCACGGACTGTGTTGGATACACGCAGAGCGTGCGATCAACAAGCTCATAGGATTCAACGATGAACAGCGCAAAGCCCTTTGGTCCATACGCACACAAATATGGGGCTTTTACCGCGAACTTAAAGTGTATAGAGACCGCCCGGACACACTCACCAGGGAGAAGCTCGAGAAGCGTTTCGATGAGATCTTCAGCGCCCGGACCTGTTATGCAAGGCTCAACCAGGCGCTCGCCAGGATACGCGAGAATAAGCCCGAACTCCTACTGGTATGGAGAGGCCCGACATACCCTTGCACAACAATACCAGCAAGACGGACATACGGGAATACGTGAAAAAGCCCCTCATCAGCGGTTCTACTCGTAGCGATCCCGGACGGCGCTGTCGTGACACCTTCGCGAGCCTGAAGAAAACGTGCCGAAAGCTTGGGGTGGGGTTCTGGGCTTTCCTCAACGACAGGTTATCCGGAGCCAACTCGATCTTGCCACTGGCCCAGCTCATTATCCGGCGACTCGAATCACTTGACGTACACACCCCGGTTCCACATACCCCGCCCCCTCAACAGCAGCCACTCAAATTCTGCGCTTGACCACAAACTCCGCCCGGACTTTTTGAGAGGTTACAGTCCGTGTACGTAAACCACTACTATTTCCCTATCGATGACGAGGACTTCGGGCCAGTTTTCATAAAGATCTGCAGTTACGCTCCGTGGGGAATCAAGGTCTGCATCAACGGCCATGAGTGGGCCAAACGTCAGCGGGAAAAGGCCGGGGTGAAGTTTGAGACGTTGGATAACGGCTTTCGGAGCTGCGACGATCCGAAAAGGCTGCAGGAGATCTGCGATTCTCTCGGCCCGGAACACATTGATCCATTCTTTCGTAAATGGCTCCAACGGATTCCCTTGCCGCTGACTCCCGGCGATCGGGTGTCCGGGTACGACTGGGAATTGTCCATGTGGCAGGTGGAAGTAAGCCTGACGCAGGTCTTTGATCGTCCGCTTCGAGGCAGGCAATTTTTCGAGGAGGTGATTCGAGACAACCTGGATCTCGGCCGTCCGGATCGCATCGCCTTGATTTCTGATAGGAAGGTCACCAAGAAAACTCCTGGACGATTTCGGACCCGAGTCATGTACCGAGGGAGTTCATCCCAGTCTCCACGTTGAATACAAGAGGTTTCACCTCAAGCAGTATTTCAAAGAGGCCCGCGCCCTACGCACAGAAGGAACCTTCAACGATCCCAAAGACTTCGGAATCAACAAAGGTCTTCGGAATCTGCCGTATCTGCAGCAGTTGGGTCGTAACATCAACCGACGCCTTCTGGACGTCCAAAGGGTCAGCTTCAACTGCGGAATGCCGGACGAAAGCATCCAAAGGGTCGTTCAACCTACCGTCACCCAAGACGACCAACGTGCCCCCGGCCTGAAATTCGGAGCCCCCCGAGTCATGGCCCTGTTCTTGGCGCTCAGCTTGTTCACGAACCTTATCAGTGGCTTTCGCAACCGCGATCTGCGTTGTCATGTGGCTGACTTACTTGAAACGGAGACCTACTCATACACTGCAGCTCGGATGACCTACGACCTGAAGCGGCTACGCCTCAAGGGTCTCATTGCAAGACCTCCTGGGACTAACCGATACTTCCTCACCCCATACGGCTGGAAGATCGCTAGGCTTTTCTCCCGACTGGAGGCCCGCGTCTTTCGACCTGCATTGACTGCTTTCAAGGAATCTCCCGCCGCATTGCCAGAAGCTCTTTATGATGCCCTCAGAAGAGTCGATGACCAGTTGGACGACCTTATCCACCAGGCAGTACCCTTCAACAAAGCTGCCTGAAACCTGACACATTTGTTCAGAAACAGACTATGTCAGACAGCTAGTGGCAGCTCATACCAAGTTTTTCGTGGGCTTGGGGGTGGTCCTCAGCGTATTCGGGCTTGGGGCCCTGTGGACCGCACGCCGAACGTCTGCGAAACGAAAGCAGGACGTGCGCCCTGCGTAAGCTCAGGGGTTGCTGACGAGACTCCTCGTAAGGAACCCTTTCTCAACAATTGAGTCCTTCGGTGCCCTCTGCTGAACGCCTCCAAGTCTCTTGCTTCTCTCTCATCTCCTCTATCTGGTCGGTCGTACATCCGATGTGTGTAAGCATCCCCTCCGGGTGTTCTCCGAGTTCCGGAGCGGGCCGCGTGCGGGAAGCCTGCGTCTCGCTGAAACCTCTTGGAAGTTCCCCTATCTTGGTTTTGCCGTAATTCGGGTGGTGAGGATGAAATTGTCTTCGGTCAGGGAAAATCAGCGAGAAAGACATGGCATGATCTGCGAGGAAGTGCTACTATGTGGATACGTATCTGGGTATTGTGCCGCTGTACCCGAGGAATCGGGAATGCCCGGTTGGGAAAGGCTGTGAGCTGTTGCGCACGGCCAGGATTCAATGTTTCCTGGATGAAACGTCTTCTCAGGCATGACGGAATTTGTCGGAGCTTGGTTAAGAAGATCTACGCCGGAAAACATTCTTGCAGAGCTTGAGATTTCGGTAGGACGAACGCTTGATGCGAGGGGTCTCCAGGAGATCGACGGACCAGTGTTGCTTGGCCGTTGCCGAACAAGGGCTGGGCCCGGAGGGACTTACTTCCGTCAGACTCGTCCAGCGGGCGTTTCCATATCTGGGCTCTGCAGACATAATTCCTTCGGAAAGACAGTAGCATACCCGTAATCCATACTTGCTTGCATTGCAGCCAACCTGCCGCGTCCCCGCAGACGCGCGGGCTGACCTGCATGAAGAGGAATGACATGGACCTCATTAACTTGTTTGAACGTGGCGGCGTGGCCATGTACCCGATCCTGTTGTGTTCCGTGATAGCGCTCACGGTCTTTTGCGAGCGACTCTGGAGCCTCCGAAGAGGTAGATTAATCCCGGATGGCTTTGTGCGGGCCTTTAGAGACAATATTGCAGAACGAAACCTAACCCAGGCTGCGGAGCTTTGTGATGCCCATGCATCTTCTCCGCTGGCGCGAATTGCGCGGGCAGGGCTAGGTCACCACGGCCTAGGTTCGGACATGATCCGATTCATGGTTACCGAGGTGGTCGCGCAGGAGTCTGTCGAACTCGAACGATTTCAGTCTGTACCTGGGGACGGTGGCGTATATTTCGCCTTTACTGGGCCTGTTTGGAACCGTCTCGGGTATGATCAAAGCGTTTGATGTGATTTCCAAACATACCGTTGTGGATCCTCCTCTCCTGGCTGCCGGGATATCAGAAGCCCTCATCACCACTTTTGCCGGCTTGCTTGTCGCGATACCCGTGGTCGTCATGGATCGTTATGTGCAGAGCCGATCCGAACGGATCAGTCTGGAACTGGAGAAGAAATCTGTTGCCATCGCCGAGGCTCTGATCAAGGAATCTCCGTGTACACAGCCGCTCAGGGTGCTCACACCGTCTCGCTAAGAGAAGAACACGCGCACTGAGGTACCTCAATCGGTTGCGAGATGATCGACACCGCGACCACGACGACGAAAAAAAGGAAGAGTTCCATGCGGCCCAAGAGCAAGAAGTCAAAGGGAGGATTACTGGATATCACACCGCTGGTGGACCTGGTGTTTCTCTTGATTATCTTCTTTCTTCTTTCGACCACGTTTCGCGTCTTACCCGGGATCAGGATCGACTTACCGTCTGCGTCTTCGCAAAAGATCCATTCGGAAAAGAAAGAGGTGACTCTTTCTGTGGATAAGTCAGGAACCGTGTATGTGGACAAGTACCCTGTTGACCCGGCAAGTCTTCTCTCCAGGCTGTCGGTCTCCGCGCAAGAAGACAGAGACATGACGGTTCTCATTAAGGGCGACAGAGATGCGGGGTTTGGAAAAATTGTGGATGTCCTCGATACGGTCAAGAAGGCGGGTCTCTCTCGTATCGCTATTGTGACGCGCAACAAAAAGGAAACGGCAGAAGCGCCCGATCAAGAGGTGACGAAATGACCATGCGAGGCTTGATACCGTTTTTTTGCCTGTCACTGGCTATGCACGCGGGCATATTTGCCGTATTCGGGGTGCTTAAGCCTGCCCAGGCCCTCGTGGCTGGGGTCCCTGACGGCGACCTCGACCGAGTCTTCGTCTCCTTGGTTGCCGATCGGGATTTGACCCCGGTGGCAGCTACTCCCGCGGCGGAAGACTCGCTGGCGTCCGCTGAGTCTGAGAAACAAAACGAGCCAGCGAAACCGGAAGAACGACCTGAAGTCCTGGCAAAGGAAGAGCCCATTGCCCCATTGGAAATCAACGACAAACCCGTTCAGGAAGAAAAGGATCCCAGACCCGCGGTCCTCCCAGAGGAGAAAAAGCCCGACAAAGAACAGGACGAATCGGCAGCCAGCACTCCTCAGGTAGCCAGCAGCGCTTACATGCGACGAGCATCCTGGGGCAATGAGATGCGTGATTTTCAGACTCTGTTATTAGCTGCGATTCGGCAGGCTACCTTTTTTCCCAAGGAAGCGCTCAAAGAAAGGCGACACGGACAAGTGGTCGTAGCCTTCACCATCAGCAGGGACGGGACACTCAGCCGAGTCCGCATAGTCACCCCCTCGGGCTGCATTCATCTGGATAAGGCGGCAACGGAAATTGTTACCAAGGCAGCGGGGAAGTTTCCGCCCTTTCCCACTTTTGTGGATCGGGAGAGCCTGGACTACACTGTACCCATTCTTTTCAAGGAAGAACGGGCCCATAAAACTGCCCACAGCAAGGCTGGACCATGAACCGGCATGGACGTGAACATGGAAGCGCTCTTCAAGTTCAAGCCAGATCGGGCAGAAACATGTGTGCCCTAGGAGCCTGTTGCGTAACCCCAATCATGGTGGCAATGGTGCTAGGAGCCTGTCGGACTGAGTATTGCGACCAATCCTGATCCCCGCTCTGATCGTTATGAAAAAACTGCTGGCCTATCGGCGTTCGTTTCAGTGGAACGATGAACGGGCCAGAATTCCAACCTAAAAGGACATAAGAAGAGTCCGTATGTGTCTCTTGCGGTTGTTCTTGTTCCTTTTCACCCTACTTGGCCAAGGCGTAGAGCCTTTTGAGGTTAAAAGCAATACACACAAGATTCCATTCGCCTTTCACGGCATCCAGTCCGCGTAAGAGGAATTGGCGAAAACCCATGACCGACTTGATAATGCCAAAGACAGGCTCGATAGTGCTCTTACGCGTTGCATAGACAGCTTTACCTGATTGTGTCTTGAGCCGATGCTTCATGGTGTCTACGGGATTGGCGTCATCGGGCAAAGGCGCCGGTTCTTTGAACCTCTCCATGAGCGCAGGATGGTGTTTTTCACGATTGGCGGCTATGTAAGGGGTGACCTTGTTCTCTTCGCAGAGGGTTATGTTGCCTTCACTGAAGAAGCCGTTATCAGCGAGAATGTCCGTAAAGGTTCCGAGCTCTTGAGGTAACTGCTTCATATTGGTCAAGGCCGGTTCCAGCTCTTGTTTGTCGTGAGGAGCCTGGCTGACGAGCGTGGTCACAATGAGCATAGTTTCCGTGTCCACACCGGCCTGGGCGTTGTATGCCTGCTCGAAGCCACCGCCGGATGTCGGCATGATGCGTGATTCGCTGTCGTTCAGATTCACTTGATCCTTTTCCGTGGGGCCGGGTGTTGGCGACTGCGGCCTCTTACCGCAGGTCTTTTTGCCGGTTTCTTGTTCTTTCTTGGCTCTGTCTGCAATTTTGGCCTCATATGCCTGCTGTTCCTCGGCATACCACTCTGCCGCACGTCGCTCGATTTCGGCTTTGGCTTCCTTGATTGCCTCGATGCGCTGCCGGCGGATCGAAAGTTCAGCAGGAACATCCATGCCGTCAGGAATATCAGCGTTGTCGGCTGATTCAGCCTTTTGAAGCAATTCAGCCACCCCTGCCTCAAGCTGTTTTTCCAGCTTGCATGCATGGCCGTAACTTAACGCCTTGTGTTTGGATGCATTGGCTTGAACCTTGGTTCCATCGATACTCACCTTACCCAGCTTGAGAACCTTCATCTGGCGGGCAATAGCAAGTATCTCCACAAATATCTTCGTCAACTCAGGCAGGAAACGCTTGCGGAACTCGGCAATCGTATCGTGGTCGGGATGCGTGTTGGCAGCGATGTAACGGAAGGCCACCGAGTCATAGGTGCTGCGCTCCAGCTTTCGACTTGAAAAGACTCCCGTGGCATATCCGTAAAACAGGAGCGTCACGAGCATCTCCGGGTTGTATGGGCGTGAGCCGCGGCCACAATAGCTCGTCTTCAAGGGCTGCAGATCGAGTTGCTCTACGATTTCCACCACAAAGCGGGCCAGATGCTTTTCCGGCAACCAGTCCTGAATCGACGGAGGCAGCAGGGACAGAGTCTCTCTATCGACTTCAACAAATGTTACCTTCATGTGGTGTCCCTTGAGTAAGCTTCCGATTTGTAAAAGGAATGTAGCACGGCGCCACCCTGAGATGCAAGCATAAAATGCCACTAATTCCCATAATATCAGTCTGTTGACCAAACCTCTGTTTCCAGAATTGGGGCCCGGCAGGTCAAGTCCGACAGCCTCCTAGCCCTACAACGCGACTTACATTTTGTGCTTGACTCTGCATGATGCCTGTCATACTACGCAATCTCACGTCGAAGAAGGAGGCAGGCCATGCTCCCGTGTCCACGATGTGACGAACATCTCTACCCGGTCCCGAAATTCGATTTGGACAGAGACGATGTTGCAGATTTCATGAACGAACTCCGAGGATTCCACGAGCAGTTCGCCGACTGCTTTCAACGGAGCGAATCCGGGGGGCATTTCTTCAACTTCATGGCTGGACAATTTAGCGCGCTGGAGCGCAAATCCATCGAACCCATAGCTCTGGCTCTGGAGAACGGTAATGTGAGGGCGTTGCAGCGTTTTGTCAGCGATGCTCCGTGGGACGACGAGCTCATCATGTCCACGTATCGTAGTTTGGTGAGCGACGATTTGGGCAGCGCAGATGGAGCTCTCATCTTCGACGAAAGCGGTTTTGTCAAGAAAGGACAGGAGTCGGTTGGTGTCGCTCGCCAATATTGTGGGACAATCGGAAAAGTCGACAATTGCCAGGTAGGAGTCTTTGCCGGGTATGTGTCTGAACACGGATACGCCCTTGTCGACAAGAGACTGTTCATCCCTGAGAAGTGGTTCAGGGACGACTATGTTGAACGACGGGAAAAGTGCGTGCTGCCTGCTGAAACTGTCTTCCAGTCCAAGCCCAGGCTGGCGGCAGAAATGCTCACCGCTCTCAGTGAGGAAGATGTCCTGCCTTTCAAGTATGTGCTTGCCGACTCGGTGTATGGGGTCAGCCCGGAGTTTATCGCAGCAGTTGAGGCGCTGCCCGGCAAGACCTACTTCGTATCCGTCCCAAAAGATACCCAATGCTGGCTGAAGCGCCCCATGACCATTACCAAAGAATACCGCTGGGGAGGAAAGAAACGCAGAAAGAGAGTTTTGGCTACTCCTGACACCAAGCCTTTGACCGTGGAGGATCTCGCCAGAAACATGAACGACTACTTCTGGTACCGCCGGAAGGTGTCGGAAGGGACCAAGGGGCCAATCGTCTATGAGTTCACCCGGCGCCGAGTCATCCTCTCGGCTGCCGGGCTCCCAAAGAAGTCGGTTTGGCTGCTGATCCGTCGAACGTTGGGCGAAGATCCGCAATACGGCTTTTTCATTAGCAACGCCATGAGCAGTACAAGGCTGAACACGCTTGTATGGCTCAGCGGTCTGAGATGGGCAGTAGAACAGTGCTTTCAGGAAACCAAGACAGAACTGGGCATGGACCACTACGAGGTGCGTGAGTTTCCAGGATGGCACAACCACATCATAACCTGCATGCTCGCCCATTTCTTCCTCTGGCACCTGAAAATCAGGCTGGGGAAAAAAAGCACCGTCCATTACGCTGTCGCAGCTTAGGGTCTTGCTCAAATTCATCTTGCCAATGAAGTTGCACACATTAGAAACGCTGATCGAACAGGTAGCCTGGATTCAGAACCGAAACCATCGTCCCCGCATGTCACACAGAAAGAGCTGCATGCTTGAAGTCTTGGACGCACCGTAAGTAACGTTGTAGGGTTAAGGATCTGCCGTACCTCCAGCAGTTGGGTCGTAACATCAATCGACGTCTTCTGGACGTCCAACGCGTCAGCTACAACTGTGGAATGTCGGGCGAGAGCATTCAGAAGGTCGTTCAACCTACCGTCACCGAAGACGACCAACGAGCGCCGGGTCTGAAGTTCGGAGATCCCCGAGTCATGGCCCTGTTCCTGGCGCTCACCTCAGTGCAAGGGACTTTCCTCCTTCGTTGTGGCGGTTACCGCCATGGGGGTCGGTATTACCCCGAGCTGGCAGCTTCTCGTCAACTGAACAGCAAGGAACTGGCAATAGTAGGAGATATCCTGAGGCCGTTTGACCAGGGTGAGATCGGTTTTGCCAGAGCCTTCCGAGGAGAAATCCGTTTCGGACAGCAGCGTTTCAAGATGATCCGGCTGGAGGCCAAATCATGGGACTTTGTCACCATTTTGCTTTACAAACCGCATGCAACCAGGACCCGGTTTTTCGCCAATTGGCAGGCGCTCGATTATATCCGGGTGGCTGAAAGGAGTTCGCGGCAATTCGCTCTCGAACTGAAGAAAAGGGGAGATGACCGCGAGGGCCCACGCCGATGAAAAAGCTGGTTCCAACCAGTCAGCACAGACGGAGTCGTCACGTCACATTTCTTCAACCCGGACGGCCTTCTCAGGGCAGACCACCACGCAGGCTTCGCATTTGGTGCAATCGCCGGGTCTGGCTACCCGCACGCCTTCAGAATCACGTTCGAAAACGTCCTCAGGGCATACTTTGAAACATTCAGCGTGGTTCTTGCATTTGCGTGGGTCTATTTTTGGAAAGTACATGCTAAACCTCTCGGTCAGGGAGGAGGAAACGAGCCCAAGAAATCGATGCCGAAGGTCTGAGCCACACGCGGGATTGAACCACGATGGCTCATTTCTGTTCCCCGTGATCAGGTCGTGATGCTATGGTTTGACACACATGATATCTATTCGCATTACTGCCCATGATACGCAAGCACATCTGTCGTGGGACAGGGCCTGACTTTGTGTGGATGCTAGCCTTGCGCACTCAATCAGACCATGTCCCAATCCTCGAATCAGTCCATGATTTTCATGAGCTTCCCGCAGCAAGGAGGAATACGGTCACCCTTCTTGAGCATCACGTACTTGTTGCAGGTCTGGCAATAGCACCGGCAGTCCTTGTCAACGAAGATTTCGGGGTAATCGGGAACGCCCTTTGTCTCCATTCCCTCGATGGCGAACCTGGCGAAAGCGTTTTTCTGTGGGATGTATTCTCCGACAGGAACCATCTTCTTGTTGAATCGTGCGCAGTCCACGAGCACCCGCGACAAGGTCTGAAGTTTAGCGGTCTGTTCTGCGCTTTCAGGTGTAAACTCAACCAGGTTCTTCTCGATGTTGATCTGAATTCGTTCCGATCTCCTATTTTTCAAGAAATAATCAAGGTCCTTCACCTTGTCTCAGATACCCTTGGGACCTGCTGCACGTGATGCGCGAGCCCACGCCGCGCGTGGACCGGCGTACGGAAGTGAGTTATGTGCGCTGCGGTCATTTGTCCGGATTATAGGTCGGAGCGTTCTTCGGGGACCTCCCTTTCAGGTGGGTGTGGTAATAAGCATAGGTGAGAGGTTCTCCGCTGCGCAGGACTTCGGCGGTAACCACGTCGCCTACGAAAAGGGTGTGGGTTCCCACATCGATCTCGTCCGTGACCCTCGCCTCCAGGACACTCAGAGCATGTTCGGTGACTAAAGGCACTCCAGTAGAGCCTTGTACGAACTGTACCTTGGAGAGCTTGTCTTCGTTTTTCCCTGATTTGAACCCGAAGAGACCAATGAAGGTCATGGGAGTGGCGGTATCGAGCACAGACGCTCCAAAAATCCTGCTTTTGGCAATGAATTCATGTGTCAGGTTGTTCTTGTTGATGATCACAGCCACGCGAGGAGGCTCGGAAGTCACCTGCAGGATGGTATTAACGATTTGGCCGTTTGTCTTTCCTTCCCGAAGGGATGTCACAATGTAGAGACCGTAGCTGATCTGTGTGAAAACCTGTCGGTTCAGCCCAGATACCATAGAATCCTCCTTTGATTGTCCTTTGATGCTCGCAGTCTGCTGCGGAACGCAATGCTTTCCCGACAACGTGCCACGATGGATTCGGTTCGCGCCAAGCCACGGAAAGACAACCGACCGAAAACTCCGTATGTCAGACTGTGAGGAGCCTTCCCTAGAAGGGGAACCGATTGTTGGGGCATACTCGTCGCACAATTCGAACCATCTAAGGGTTTCCGCGACAGGCTCCCAGGGCGAGTCACCGAATGCTTAAGTTCTTGGGTCCCCCGGAGTTCCTCGAGGACTTGCCCAATTCACGTCATGGGTTCTGGTCAATCCTCAGGTGAGAATCTCCATTTTTCCACTCCACAGCTTGGACAAACCCAATCATCCGGCAAATCTCTGAACTTTGTTCCAGGGCCCATTCCTTTAAAAGAGTCTCCCTCTGCCGGATCATACACAAGCCCACAGTTACCACACACGTATTTTGACATGCTTTCTCCCGAATTTTTGAGCATTTACAGAGAGCAGAATTCCGCTCCTTTCAGCTCGGGTAGGTTGCAGCTTACACCTCTTGCAGTCCGGGGGTAAGATTTCCGCCCATCGTGAAAACAGTTCCAGATTAGCCAAGGCGGCCACATTGGACCTTTCAGCCAGTATGTTTCTCACTTGTTCTCACATGTTGCTCCCCTAGTTCATCGAATGTCCTTCCGAATCGAAGCCGTAAGGTGTCTGTAGTTAGTAGATGCATGAGCGCACGAAATGATTCTGTCTGCAAAGTCTTTTTTCGTGACTGTTCACAGGGAAGCATGTGACACGAAAGGTCCTGGGAGGTTGTTGCGGTACGTATTTATCGAGTCAGCCAGGAATCGGAAGGCATTTCTGCCCTGAAGGATGCATGATCTCTCTGCGGTTGACAGCCCACGGTGAGGAGTTCTCCTTCGCGGGTTTGGTTACCGAAGCAGATTTTTCGCCATTGGACGGCGGGGCGTAGTCCTCACTCCGCTGAGTTGTGGGTTGGCTCAACCCCATCGTATGCGAGGAAGGTACACAGACCGTGCCATGAGGCGCTGCACTGTCGCCACAAGCTCAAGGATCAGATGGATGGCTGCTTGCGCATTACCATATACCCGTGCTGCGGCTTCTTCCCCTATAATGGGGAAGACCTCAATCCCATCTTCGATGTCTTGTCAATGGAGTTCGAAATACATACGCGATATGGCACGACTCACCATGACCAAGGAAACACCGGTGACCACATCTCCCCTTAAACCGGGGCATAGTGCTGAACGGTTACTTTTGTTGTTCCCACGCACACTCACACAAGCGGACCGCTGTCACCGGCAGTACGTGCCCACGTGGAAAAGAAGGACCGCGGCGACACTGTGGCGTGAGCCCTAATCCTCCGCCACCCCGTCGACGATTTCACCTATCTCTCTCGCTGTTTCCTCAAATTCGTCCAATTCCTTGGCGCCTTCCTTGCTCAACAATCCGTACGCAGCACCAATCTTCTCAAGGTAATCAGCAAGTACTTTGCCCAGGTGCATGCCCACCGATAGTCCTATCCAGAACTCCATGGCATTTCTCCTTCATACCACCATCCGACCGGCCGTGATGGCCCTTTATCCAATCCGGTGTCGCACAAGGGGCTGTCTATTCTCAGACGTGAGGCACAGCGGGTAAAGGAGGTGTACTATACAGTTTAATAGCGCGCTCTCCGATTAAGCGCGTCACCGCTGTTGCTGTCAGGCCACCCGCGGGTATTGCGTACAGGGGATTGAGTTCCAGAGCGTGCACCAACAACGGGGCAGCCGCAGCCGCACCTGTAGCAGCCACTACTGCAGCCATTTCGGGTACGCGAGCTTCGTCTTCGATATCCTTGCCGTACACCAGTGCGATTTCGAGGATCAGGTACAAGTGCATTCTTGTAAGAGCCGAAGCACCTCCCACTACGCCCAGTAGTGTCAGTGCCTGGCCTATGCCGGGAATCAGCGCGGGGAGATGCATCAGGGTTCCGCCGATGAAGGACAGGGTGGAGCTTGAGGCAATGAGCCGGCGTGCCAGCTCCTCAGGGGTGTCCTCAGGGTAGCGCTCTTTCATCATTTGGACAATACAGCAGACTCGCTGTTTGCGCAGCCTCAGGAAAAAGTAGAAGAAATCATCCATCACCCGGGTTTGTTGTGCGTATGCAGGTGCAATCTCGGTAGTCATCCGTACCTTCCTTTCACTCACAAGGGGACGCAGGGCACGGCTTTAGCATACTGAGCGACTGGCTTATTTGTCAACTCTCATATGCTTTGCCGGCAATTCTTCAGAGCTAATGCATAACTCATACCGATTCGCGTTCACTGATCTAAGATCGTAGGGCTGTGGGTCTCCTGAGCGCAGCGATGAGACAGCCTTGCGTCGTCCGAAGGAGATCCGCAGCCCGTATCCTCTATCCTGTCACACAGCTGAAAGCTCATTGGCATAAGGCCACTGTGCGCCCATCCGACGGAGAGCGTGGGCTGTGAGAGTCGAGTTTCAGCGGGCACGAGGCCGCAAGGATTGGGAAATGCTCTCTCGGATTCAAGGGCTACTGCTTGTGTCCGAAGGAATTGGAGAGCGCAGGACTGGACACGGGGGTTTGGACAGCTCCTCACCGTTCGACTGTTGACCGTTGAAGAATCGAGTATCAGGCAAGGACGCCATGCCTTGCATTTCCTTGTCAACTCGATAAACGCATACCGCAAGGGTCTCCCCAGTCCATCCTTATTGCTGCCTTCGCACTGAACGCTTACCTTTTGCCTCTTTGTCACAGCAAGAGGAACTCATTTCTGCGTACTTAACGAAGGATTGCCGTCATAGCTGGTTTGTGCTATCAGTCAGTGAAGATTGTTTCAAGGTCACAGAGAGGGGGTATCTGGCTATGAGATTCCTGGTTGCACTATCCGTATTGGCGGTCTTTGTATTCACCACGCCGTGCTTGGCTGCAAACCCATGGTTCGTGATCAAGGACGTAAAGGACGTGTGCAAAGTAATTCAGGCCAAAGAGAAGACTCCGAAAACGATTGGCGGTCCCTTCAAGACCAAGGACGCAGCTGAAAAGGCAAAAGACAAACTCTGCCCGAAGTCAGCCTGGTTCGTGATTAAGGACGCGAAAAACGTCTGCAAGGTGATTGAGGCAGCGGACAAAACCCCGAAAACCATAGGCGGCCCTTACAAGACCAAGGAAGAGGGAGAAAAGGCCAAGGAAAAGCTGTGCAAGAAATGACCGACGGACGATCTTCCTCGCCTTCGGGTAACGAAAGTGGTTGCGGTTTGCGTTTGAGCGGCTCAATCCGCTCCTGTGAAAACCAGTAACCACTTTCGAAAACTTTCAATTGGCCATTTTGGATACAGACCGAAAGGTGTTTCTATTCTTTGAATCGGTGACTGCTCAGAACTACGCGTCATATGACGCGGTTTTCAAGGTGTAAAGGGTTACGCAACAGGCTCCTACTCTACGAAAATCAGGAAGCTTTCGCGACATTCTGCAGCAGAACTTCCGTTTAGTCCGGTTTGCCAGTGAAGTACGTCTTCCGGCCGGCCACATGTCCATCACCTGCCTGAGGATGGCGATTTCAGCGATGTGGTACGCGTTGTGATCCGCAGCCAAGACGATCTCCCGGAAGATGGTGTATTCGGGAGCGTGAGAAATGGGCGCAAACAAATCGGTTTTCAAGTACTTTAAAATTATCTCACAGCGCATCCAAATCAGCCAGGACCCCATGGATGCTCTTTTGCCATCCCCTTTGGTCAGTCTTCTCATCCGGACCGGGTCGATACCCTTCAGGGTATGCAGGCGAGACGTGATGAGGATCGCTAATTAATTCAAGTATGTCCCGCTGGGCGATTCGGATGTGCTCCACAAAATGCCAAAAAGAATACGGTGTGTGCGGAGCCTTGGAGTTGATGTGCTCCAGGGGGAAATCCGCAATTGCCTCCTCGAAGCTCATATGAGCGTTCCCCCCCTCCAGTAATGCCAACAGCTCTTTTCTCACCACTTCGTCCGCTCTCACGACGTGCCTCCTCCCGGAATTCTTTCACTTCTCACGAGTTTACCACGCTGTGTGCGTGTCTGCAAAGCGCCACCTCGATCTCATCAACTCTTTAGCAAGAATGGGAGAGAATGTCACCGTGTGAATGGATCACCGGACATCAGGAGATAGGGGTGAGCTCATGGCCTCTTGGTCCGGCTGCCTCGTGGAAAGCACCGGGAATTTGGAAAAGCGCAGCTAACTTGCGATTTGCTGATGTGCCGCGTGGCAAGATTCCCTCACTGCTGTGATGATTCCCGACACCGGTTCGCTTTCACGCGAGCAAGATAGTGGGGGGCTGGGGATCTCCTGAGCCAAGTGATGAGACGGCTCTGGCGTCGTCCGTACCAAAGGGGATCCCCAGCTTGCAGTCTGCGCCAAGTTGTACAGGAAAAAGCGTATCGGCACGAGTCCCCGATAGCCGATTCGAGCGCGCTTCTCCCGCGTCGCACGCGTTCTTCAGTTTCATCCAGCACCCAGGACCTCACACCTGTGACGTCCGTTGGCGGTTTCCTTTTCCAGTGTCGAAAGAGAAGAGGGCCTCATATTCGGAAGTGTTCACACCCGACCAAGGATTTCTCTGGCGATGGTAATCTTTTCGATCTCCTTGGCTCCTTCGTAAATTTCCACGATCTTGGCGTCTCGGTAGAACCGCTCCACATCATATTCGTCCATGTACCCGTACCCTCCGTGCAGTTGGAGGGCTTCGTCGGTGACTCGGACGGCGGTTTCTCCCGCTACGAGCTTTGCTATAGAACTCGGTAAGCTGCGATCTATCTGACCGTGATCCACCAGCCACGCAGCCTTTTGATAAAGTGCACGAGCGCTCTCGACACGCCTGGCCATTTCAGCCACTTTGAACTGAAGTCCCTGAAAGGATGCCAAAGGCGCTCCAAACTGGGTTCTTTCCTTGATGTATGCCACCGCCTTATCCAGCGCTCCC
>CAVXFM010000016.1:0-781305 GCA_963760985.1 uncultured delta proteobacterium
CTAAGGCATTTCCCATATCAGAAACTGATTTTTTTGACTGTCATACCTGTAACACGGCGATTTGCCAAAAGTCAAGCGCCTTTTGCGGGTGACAGAATCCGCAGGCACCTGGAACGTGACGCTGGCGCACACTATCGGAAGAGATCATGAACAGGGTGGTTGACTGCAGCGAGACCCCGCATAGGGGGCCGAGCGTGGCTTCGTGGTTACACTCTGAGGAACAGTTCACCGCGAGGGATGGGGAATGAACCAAGAGGCACAAAGACACAAAGACACAAAGAAAGGAGAGAATGGTTCGTTGACTTCTTTGTGTCTCAATGACTTGGTGGTTGGATTTTGCACGTACAACAAGGGGTTGCACTGAACGATTACGGTTTGCGGAGAGGCGGGCTACCCTGGGGTACAAAGTCCCTGAGGCATTGCCGAATCCCACACTTCTTGTTCTCTCGGCCACGTTGCATTCGACCGATCGCCGAGGCCCGTGTTATGT
The DNA here is from genome assembly GCA_963760985.1 of uncultured delta proteobacterium. GTDB lineage: Bacteria > Desulfobacterota > Desulfomonilia > Desulfomonilales > Desulfomonilaceae > JACRDG01. The sequence continues at coordinate 491 of CAVXFM010000016.1, forward strand.
CGAGGCGCAACTCATCCCTTTCTCACAAGACGGAGTTAGTTGGGCTCAGTGCCTGAAAAGGATGCAAATTCCACTTCACACGGTACGCCAAAAAGGCCTACCGGCGTGCCGTGAATCTCGCCCGCAAACTCGGATCCGCGGCTGAGGTCCTGACTACCTTCCAATACAAACACGCCGGTTCCACACTCTTTGCCCTCGTCGTACTGCACGGAAAAATCAGGACGGTTGTCAAAAAAGATTTCCCATCTTTGCCCTCGTTCGTCCACGACCCACCAGGTGTCTATGGACCCTGTCAGGGGACCCTTCGTATGACGCGTCACTACTAATTTCGCTTTCATCTCAACCGCACCTCCGTGACACAATACAACACAAGGATAGTCACGGAGCTGGGATGGTCAATAGGCAGCCGTTCACCAGATACACCCCACGAGCCAGGAATCACGATAAGCAGGGAGCGTAATCGCGAAGGGATTGCGGTTATTGTTCGAAGGGATCGTGTCGCGTGAAACTACTGGTCGTTGTCACTTCCCCGGGCGGGTGGCAAGATCTGTTCGATAGCTTTCGTCTTTCGTATCCGTTTGTAAGCCGAAAGAATATCGGTCTGGGAGAGCATTCCCATAAGTCTTGGGCATCCATCACAATATTCCACCACAGGGGCTCGCCTGATTTGCGCTTCTCTCATCCTTCTCAAGGCAACGGACAAATCGTCGTCAACCAGGACCGAGAGGGCGGGAATTGAGGCAATATCCTTCACCCGCATGCTGTCCACCGCGGCTTCCTGGTCAAGGACTTTGGTGAGATCTCTCAGCGAGACCACTCCAGTCAAATTGCCGCATTCGTCGGTGACCGGAAAGCAGCTGTGCCGCCTGAACGCCAATTGCTGGAGCATCTGTCTCAGTGGCCAGTTCTCCGGGAGGGATTCCGTGGGACAGGTCATCACTTCCCTGGCTTTGACGGGCTTCAGCACATTCATATCTCTTCCGGCTTCCCAAAATGTTCCTTTGCGCCAGAGCGTGATGGTGTAGATGGATTCCCCTTGTATGCGTCGGGCCACCGCAGAGGAGAGCAGGCAGCAGATGATCAAAGGAACGACAACCACATCGTTGCGGGTGATCTCCGCGAGTATGACAAAAGCTTGGATCGGGGCAAGGGTGGTTCCCGCGATCACCGCTCCCATTCCCACGATGGCATAGGCCTCGGGGCCGGCCGGGATTCCTGGGAAGACCGCATTTACACAGTACCCAAAAGCCGTTCCCGTCATTGCGCCCATGAAGAAAGACGGGGCGTATATGCCTCCCGCGCCTCCAGACCCCAACGTCATGGATGTCGCCAGGATCTTGAGGGGAACGAGACAAAGCACCAGGAGCAATGAGTGCGGACTGGACAGGACCTGTGCTAATCGTGTCATAGCCCAATCCCATTACCTGTGGCCAGTGCAAGCCTATGACCCCCACGATCAAGCCGGCGAGTGCAGGTTTGAGATAACTCGGAACCTTCAGGAAGCCCCACAGATCTTCGCTCTTGTACAGGCAGACGGTGAATCCGGCAGCCACCACACCCGACAGCAACCCTAGGACGAGGTACAACCCCACTTCCACCGGCGAGTGGACCGTGAAGGCAGGAATATGCAAGAGCTGATAGTCTCCGAGAATCTCCCGAGAAACCACGTCAGCCACCACCGATGAGAGGACAAGCGGTGCGAGCGACGACAGGGTGAATTCTCCGAGAATGATCTCCTCAGCAAAGATAACCCCTGTGATCGGGGCATTAAAGGTTGCGGATATGCCTGCTGCCGCGCCACAGGCCACGAGGATACGCATATATTCATCAGTTACCCGGAACAGCCGCCCCACAGAAGACCCGAGCGCAGCCCCCATCTGCACGATCGGTCCTTCTCGCCCGGCAGACCCCCCGGAGCCGATGCAGAGGGCTGCACAAAGGAACTTTATGAGCGACCTGAACGGGGCAATAACACTCCGCTCCTGGGCAACGGCTTCCATGACGGTGGGCACTCCAAGCCCGGTGGCCCCCTTTGCGAGGAAGTAGAGCGTAAGACCGACTACCAAACCTCCGATGCCTGGGCCAAGAACTATCAGCCACCAGGGAAGGCCGGAGAGCACCGGGACCAGGGACCCTCCGTCCCCGAAAACAAGCCATTGAAAAAGCCTGATGAGCCTCATAAAGGCAACGGCTCCCACTACCGCAAGGGCTCCCACGAGCATGCTCAACAAGTGCAGAAGGAGTCGTGGGGATTCGTAGAAGGGACCATGTTCGCTGAGAGGCTGTTTCATGACTTTTCTCGCTCATAAGTCTTTCTTGAAACGATCGGTACCTCAATTGCTTTTCGGAGGATCACACAGCCTGAGAACCGGCGTGAAAACATGCGTCACCTTCCACCCTTCAGACCACCTGCCGGAACAAACAATGGGAATTTGAGGCCGGACGCAGGGACTCTTCCGGTGCGAACGAATACGGAAGGCAGCATGTCCCCGAAAACAGAAAATAGAAGACTTCAACAATGACTTCAAGCGGGATTTCGGGTTTGGCAAAAGAAAGGTTGGTGCGGAGAGGACATCTCGGTCCGGCTCAAGAACCAATGGCGTGAAAGTTTCGTTTGACCGGCGGCAAAGCGGTGAAGTAAGCTTACCCAAAAGGCGACACACAATGGCTCAGCAACGTAAGGCTTGCTATGCCTTGGCTGTGCCAAGAGGGTGAATTTGCGCCCCCCTTTCAAGGTTGACTTCACAGTCCCTGCGTAGGGCTAAACTCACATACTTCCGGAAAACAAAAGAACGCAGCGTGACGCGAATCGGACCCCTTTTGCAGATCAAGGGCATCCGCCGTCATGTAGGTGAATGAGCTGACTGAGGAAACGGAACTAATGAGGAATTCCCTATGACAAGACACATCATCATTGGCAATGGCATTGCAGGTGTCAGCGCGGCCGAGACCATTAGATCGCTCGATCGCGAAGGGAGCATCACGATCATTGCGGAAGAGAAGTTTCCGCCGTATTCCAGGCCCATGATCAGTCTCGCCTTGGAAGGCTCGATCACACATGAACAGCTCTCTATCAGACCATCCGATTTCTATGCCAGGCGGGGAATCGACGCGCGCATCGGGGAACGAGCGTTGTCCATCGACGTGGACGGTCGGCGAGTAATCACCGCGCAGGGAGGAGCCGTAGAGTACGATCGTTTGCTTATTGCGAGCGGAGCCGATCCGCGGCCGATAAAGGCTGCGGGGACTGACCTTGCGAGAGTGAGCTTTATGCGAACAGAAGCGCATGTGGCCAACATGTTGCGGGTCCTGCCTGAAATCACACACGCCCTGGTGCTTGGAGGCGGATTGGTTGGCTTCAAGGCGGCTTACGGCCTTATACGTCGAGGCATAAAGGTCACCATGCTCATCCGGTCCGGCTATCCGCTTTCCATGCAGCTGGACAGCACAGCCGGGCAGCTCGTCTTAGACCAACTGGTTGCGAACGGCTTGGACGTGAGAACAGGGGTTGAGGCGACAGCCTTTGTCGGAACCAATGGCGTGCAAGAAGCACATTTATCGGACGGTAGTCATCTCGCATGCCAGCTCGTGGTAATCGGGAAAGGAGTCCTCCCGGCTTTGGATTTTGTGCCGCGTGAGAGGATTCAGGTAGATCTCGGCATCGTGGTGGATGACCACCTGCAGACGACCGTTCAGGGAGTATTCGCTGCGGGTGACGTGGCCGAGGCCATGGACGTGGCCAGAAAACGCTCGTGGGTCAATGCCATCTGGCCGGTGGCAGTCGAACAGGGGCGTCTGGCCGGTGCCAATATGGCGGGCAGGCCCGTGTCCTATCGCGGCTCTCTGGGGCGCAATGTGATACGGATCTTTGACCTGGATGTCATGAGTGGGGGCATAGTGACCCCACCTGAGAACAACGGCTTCACTGTGTTGAGCCGATTCGATCCGCTACGAAAAATCTACAGAAGGGTCACACTCCAGGACGACACACTCGTGGGATTCGTGATGGTGGGACGCATCGAGCAAGGAGGCGTACTTCTCTCTTTGATTCAACGCGGTCTGCCGCTGACAATCGAACCTGAAGCACTATTGGAGCCCTCTTTTAATTGTGGGACGTTGTTGGCCTAAGCTCAAGCAAAAGGAGGCACATCGAATGAAAAAAGTGGTGGTACATCCGGAAAGGTGCGTCGGATGCATGCAATGCATGCTGGCCTGCGCGGTCGCACACTCCCGGACCAAGAGCCTGTTCGGAGCAACCCTCGAGCACCCCCGGCCCCGGCCCCGAATCCATGTGGGAACAGGTCCTGCAAACGCCGGATTCCCGAACCGATGCCGCCATTGCAACCCCGCTCCTTGTCTCGCGGCATGCTTACCAGGCGCCATCTTTCGGGATTCAGCCAGGGAGCATGTCCTTATCGATCCGGACATATGTATCAACTGCGCATCCTGTGCCATGGCCTGTCCGTTCGGAGTGCTGCGCTTTCATCAGGACTGCACTGCCCCTCCTCACAAGGCAGTGGCAGTCAAGTGTGATAACTGCGAGCAGCGTCAAGATCAAGGCCTGATTCCGGCCTGTGTGGAAATGTGCAAGGCCGGGGCCTTGACCTTCGAAGAGATGGATGAAGCACTCAAGCGCAAAACCGATGAGGTCGGTCATTCGGTAATTGAGGGAAGCGAGCTGGCGTCCGGAGGCTCGACCACCTACACCCTTTTGAAAAAGGTCAAGAAAGCCCAAAGCGAGCTTGTCCGCCGGTAAATATGGCGAGAAGGAGTGAGAGACCATGGACAAACCTGAGAGGAAATTCGAGGCATACACCATCAATCAAGATGGTCAACTGATGCTGGCCAAGGCTGCACAGGACCAAGTGGAGACGGTCTGGGATCGCCATCAGGCACAACAACCCCAGTGCGGCTTTTGTGAGATGGGACTTTCTTGCAGGATTTGCATTATGGGCCCCTGCCGGATTGACCCCTTTGGGGAGGGGCCGCAGCGAGGAGTGTGCGGAGCTGACGCGGACATTATCGTGGCACGCAATTTGGGCCGTATGATCGCTGCAGGAGCGGCGAGCCACTCGGATCACGGGAGGGATTTGGTCGAAGTGCTTGCCAAAGTCGCGGAAGGCAAGGCAGAAGGGTATTCCATCAAGGACCCTGCCAAGCTGAGGCAAATGGCCTCCGAGTTCGGCATTGCAATAGACGGAAAAGACGACCTCACTCTGGCAGGACAGCTCGCAGACGCCATGCAGGACGACTATGGGACCAAAAAAGCATCCCTCACCCTGTTGGCTCGCGCTCCGGAGAAACGAAGGGCCATTTGGGACAAGTTGGGCATCACGCCTCGCGGCATTGACCGAGAAACCTCAGAGATGATGCACCGCACTCACATGGGAGTGGACAACGACTGGGTGAGCATATTGTTGCACGGCATGAGAAACGCCCTGTCCGACGGCTGGGGCGGATCCATGATTGCCACTGAGGTGTCGGACATCCTTTTTGGAACGCCCCAGCCTGCACAGAGTACGGTGAACATGGGGGTGCTCAAGGAAGATCAGGTGAATATCATTGTCCACGGCCACAATCCGGTGGTTTCCGAAACAATCGTAGCTGCCTGCCAGTCCCCGGAACTGTTGAGACTCGCGGAAGAGAATGGGGCCAAAGGAATTAACCTGACAGGCGTGTGTTGCACGGGCAACGAGCTTATGATGCGACACGGTGTTCCCATGGCCGGGAACCATCTCATGACCGAGCTGGTTTTGGTTACCGGAGCCGTGGAGATGATGATAGTCGACTATCAGTGCATCATGCCCGCGGTGAGTCAGGTGGCTGCGTGTTACCACACCAAGATGGTCTCCACCTCCGACAAAGCCAAGTTTCCGGGCATGGAGCATCACGAGTTTTCTCCCGAGAATGCCCACACGAAGGCCTACGATCTGGTCGAGGCCGCGATTGAAAACTTCCCTCGTCGGAATGCGGACAAGGTCTATATTCCGGTGAAACCCCAGGAAGTGATCAGCGGCATGTCAGTGGAGGCGATACTCGGAGCCCTCGGCGGATCTGCCGGACCGCTGCTCGAAGCCATCAAGGCCGGGAAAATCCGGGGAGCAGTCGGCGTGGTGGGTTGCAACAACCCCAAGATCAAGCAAGATTTCGGTCATGTGGGACTCAGCACAAGACTTATCGCGAACGACATTTTGGTGCTCGACACGGGATGTGTATCCGTGGCCCTTGCCAAGGCAGGTCTGAAAACGATGAAAGCCTTGGACCTGGCCGGTCCCGGACTCAAAGAGGTGTGCGGAGCGCTGGGAATTCCGCCGGTGCTTCACGTAGGTAGCTGTGTGGACAACGTGCGCATTCTCGTGCTGGTGTCGGCTTTGGCCAACGCTCTCGGGTGCGACATCAGCGATCTGCCTGTTGCAGGGTCGGCTCCGGAATGGTACTCCGAAAAGGCGGCAACCATCGCATGCTACTTTGTAGCCTCCGGCGTGTTCACTCATCTGGGCCCCATGCCGCCCATTACGGGGAGCCTGAACGTGGTCAAGCTCCTGACCGAGGGGCTGAATGACGTGGTGGGCGCTACCTTTGCGGTCGAGCCTGATCCGGAGAAGGCAGCCAAGGTCATCATCCGTCACATCGAAGGGAAGCGCAAAGCATTGGGGCTGGATTCCAGGGCCGTTTAGGTCCGGGAACGCCCCTACGAAGTGCTGCCAGCCCGTTGTGTGCGGTCTGGCAGCAATCCTCATGCCTGTCGACCAGGCTCAATCGAAGTCCCGCGGTAAAGTTACGTGAATTTTCGCACCGCGGTATGAGGGCCTCGCACAGCTATCCCGTACCCGTCCGGGCACCTGGAATGCGCAGTCACGGAATCAGAAAAGAGACTGAATCGTGAGGATCAGCAAGAGGGTTATCAGGATATATCCGGCATACGCGTTTACCCGACCCGAATGCACGCGTCCCGACAGTGCGGCCAGCCGTCGAGCAGCTCGGAGGAGGGGATTGACGGCCCATCGATCCACGATGTAGGTTTCCTGCCGCCCGTTTCTTATTGCCGTACGGAAGTGCCCCGCGATGCTCTCCCGCGTGTTTTCCGCCATGGATGGACGAAAGATCGAGTCGAAGATCACACGTACCGGATTGGAAAATCCAGTGGCTGTATAGGTCATTTCGGGGAGCAGTCTACGAAGCCCGCCATCCCACACAGGTTGGCGTTTCACCGAGCGCCCGCGAAATAGCAACCTGACCACCAGAGCACTTGCGCCCAACAGTAATATCAATACTACGAACGCATATGAAGGAGACACGGCAAAGACTACCGGGTTGCGTGCCGCGCCCTGATGCAAGATCACCAGTCCGCGACCCGGCGCAATGTCACGTCCTACTTGTGCCCCCAGGTCGTGAAATTCGTCTACGAATGCCTTGCTGAACGTGGCATCCCTCCCGGGTGTGAAGGTGAAGAACGGGGGCACTAACTCATTGACCACGCTTTCATGAACCACAGGCGCGACCACGCGGTCTATCACCGGAATTACGTAAGTGGGGAGGATACCCAGCAGAACGCATGCCACAGCCAAAAAGCCCATGGGAATCATGGTGCAGCGTCCGGCTTCAGTCGCGGATTCCGCTGCTTCAGACCTGGCCATCCCTAAGAAACTCATGCCAAATGCCTTGACAAAGCACGTAACCGCCAGTGCCGCGGTAAGGGCCAGGGTCGCACCGCAAAGCGCGAACACGATCTTGATCCCTGTAGAGGAAAGCACCGAGCTCTGAAGAAGCGTTTGCAGCGTAAGCCACTCAGTCACAAAACCGTTGAACGGAGGCAGAGCTGCGATGGAAAGCGCTCCAATCAGAAAGAAGAGTGCTGTTCGCGGCATTTTCTTGATCAGCCCTCCCAGGCGATTCATGTCCCTGGTCCCCGCGCTCGTATCCACAGCCCCGGCTCCGATAAAGAGAAGGGCTTTGTACACGGAGTGATTGAGCATGTGATACAGCGCGACGATGAATGCAACCCCGGCCAACGAGGCGTGTCCGTATGCCATAAAGATGAACCCTGCACCGAGACACGCGGTGATTATGCCCATGTTTTCGATCGAACTATGGGCCAACATCCTCTTCATATCGTTCTCGGTGGTGGCGTAAAGAATGCCGATCAGCGCAGAAAGGCTGCCGACCACTAAGGCGACCACGCCCTGGGCAGCATGGCTCACAGGAAGCAGATCCATGTTCACCCGCACGATTCCGTAGATTCCCAGGTTGAGGATGACGCCTGACAAGATTGCGGACACATTCCCGGGGGCAGCGGGATGTGCCCTGGGCAGCCATGTGCTGCCGGGGACGAGGCCTGCTTTGACCCCAAATCCGAAGAACGAAAGGAGAAAGATCGCCCATTGCGCGTATTCGCCGAGCCCGCCTGATGCGCTCTTCAACGACGCGAAGCTGAAGTCTTGGGATATCCCCGCGATCAGGAGAAGCGCCAGCGCTGCCGCAACCGTCCCTGCCTCGCTCATGGCCAGCATCAAATAGCCGGAGCGGGTGACTTCCGTGTGCTCATGCTCATAGTTCACGAGCAGATATGAGAGGATGGTCATGAGTTCCCATGCGATCAGGAATGTAACCACATCTCCGGCTACCAAGGTCAAGACCACGGACGCAAAGAGCAAGTGGTAGAAGATGCCGAATGATCTCAAGCTGTACCGGCCTCGGTACTTCTCCATATACTCCGCGGAAAAGATCGAAACAGGCAAATACACCAGTGCAGTTATGACAATGAACCACGCGGAAATACGATCCATGCCAAGATCGATTGGCCCAAAATAGGGCAATTGCCAAAGACTAGCGTGAAACGCATGACCGAAGAGAAGTGCCCCACCACCTGCCAACAAAGCGAAAACCGATGCGAGGGACCCGGCCCATGCCACCACGACCGGACTCTTTCGGTCAGGAAGTACTGCCGCCGACAAAGCTCCTATTCCGCACGCGCCAAGGAAGAGGAGGAAAAGGTTGTGTACGTCAATCATTCTGTGGTCCTCCCCTGCTGCACCTTCGTGGGTTCTGCCGTTGCCGGAACCTTACGGCCCGCGACCACGAGTAACCCATGAATCAGCGCCAAAGGTGGTGGTGGGCAACCCGGAACCGCGACGTCCACCGGAATCACTTGGGCTACTCCTGCTTCCGACGTGAAGCTCGGGCCGAACACTCCCCCTGAGAGGGCGCACGTGCCGACCGCGACGACCTTCTTTGGGGTGGGCATCGCGTCGGTACGCTTTCTGGAGAGGCAGTCGCATGTTGTCCGTCACAGGGCCCGCGACCAGCAATACATCCGCGTGCCTGGGCGTGGGTGTCATGAAGAAACCGAGTCGGTGGATGTTATAGTAAGGCTTACCGAGTTGTTCGATCTCGCTCAAACATGCACGGCAGGCCCCCGCGTCTACCAAACGGACGTGCATGGAACGGGTGAAAGGTTTCCCGAGGTTGAGCGATGGATCGCGGTCTTGATGCGAGAGACTGGCCCATTCATATCCCCACTCATGATCGAGCGGCTGCGCCTTTCCTCGGGTGCAGCGGAAACAGTGAACACAGCGCGGGTGATCCACGGCGATTCCCTCGTCGATGGGACGGATCGCTCCCGTGGGACACAGTGCGATCGCGGAAGACGTACGTTCCGGCTCCTCGGTCAACATGCCGCAGGGCCTCCCAGGAGAAACGCCTGCCGCAGTCTCGGCAGAGTCGGGATACCGCGTGGTCTTGACTCCTGTCCGAAGCCCTTGTAATACCCATTTGCTCATTTGTAGCAGTCCTCCTAACGGTCGCATTCAGCGTTCGAGAGCCCGAAAGTCGCCATGATGATGGGGAAGTCCTGAAAGGCAAAATTCTCCGCGGCCCAATGGAATCCATGCCAATTCGTGAACGAAGGGGACGTGACCCGATAGCGCCCCACTCTCCCGTCTTCTCTGATACTCACCCAGTGGAAGGCCGCTCCGAGCGGGGCTTCCGCCCATCCCAGGGCTTCGCCGGGGATAATCTCGAAATCCGTGGAAATGGACCCGCCAGGCGGAAGCGAAGAGGCTACCTGTCGTATAATGTGGGCCGATTCTTCCGCTTCACGGAAAAGGACGCGAAGACGAGCGTACCCGTCCCCTTCGACTTCGACTGGTGAGCTGAATTCCGGGTCAGTGCGGTAAAACCCGTAGGGCAATACCTTTCGCAAGTCGCGCGACACGCCAGAAGCCCTCGCGATCGGCCCTACCATTCCATAGGCAACCGCGTTTTCTTTCGCCACGATACCCACTTCCTCGATACGATCGAGAAAGCTGCTGGAAAAACGCAGCATTTCCTGCAAAGCCTTTAAGGTTTCCCCTACACGTGTGATTGACTCGCTCAGAAGAAGGCACTTCTCGGTACTCAAATCCAGCGACACGCCACCCGGAATGTTGATGCCGAACAAATATCGGTGCTCCGCAATCACGCATGTGAGCCGCAGAAGTTTCTTCTTCCAGAATGCTTGCCTGACTGGCGGCGACCGCAAGAGCCGTGGACCCGCAAATGCCGCCGATTGCGCCCACATGGTGTCGCACACGCTCCAGTTCTGCGAAAAGCACGCGTAAGGCCTGACCACGGGCCGGGGGCTGGACTCCGCAAATACGTTCCACTGCTTGGCAGAAAGCGAGTGAGTGAGCACACGCAGAAGTCCCCGAGAAACGCTCGGCCATGAGAAGGACCTGTGCAATGGGCTGTCCCTCGGCCAGCTTTTCCATGCCGCGGTATTTGTAGAAGAAACGGGGGGTCGTCCGGATGACGTCTTCTCCCACGGTTTCCAGAAAGAATTGGGCAGACTCCGCGTAGTCGGAATAAATGGGCCCGATGGGCATCATAAAGGCCCCCGGTGCCTGGAAGACTTGCAGGGGCTTCCATTCCGGATCAATTTCCCTATGCGGATAGGGTTTGGATGCGTCGAAATCCGACCTCATAGGGTTCACCCCTTCGGGCCATTCCTCGTGCAACACGAAATCGCCCAAACGGGGATGGCCCTGGAAGGTGAGTCCAAAAAGGTCTTCCACCTCCCGCTCATGCCAATCCGCCGCATGCACACGTGCACTGATGCTGGGAATTATCGTGTCTGCTTTGGGCAGGTGAACGAGCACATGGACTTGACCACTTCCGAGATCTCCATAGAAGATGTACCGCAGAAGCCAGTCAGAGGCGTTGTCTTGCACCACCAAAGTGGCGAGCGTGTATTTGGCTTCGGAAAAGAGCCATCCGCAGACCTCTTGCAGCTTTCCTCGACCGCATTCAATCTTCACCGAGCGCTTCTCCGTGTCCGCGCTCACTGTCACTTCTCCTGCCCACTGTGAGGCCAGAGCGTGAAGGAGACTTTCTTGCTCTCGCGCGCGGTCAAATGGACGTTGCATGTATGTCACCTCCCTAGTGTCGTTGCTGCGAGGTGGAGAAGGTCAAGCAGCGGTCTCGGCATATAAAGTCCGAAGAGACACACGGGAATCGCTGCCAACGCCAGGGACGTGGCGTAACTCACTGGCACGACCGATTCTTTCGCGCGGCCCTCTGCGCCGCCAAATACCATTCCCGAGACGTGAAACATGATTGCGCAGAAGGCCATGACTACAAAAAGTGCCAACAAACCGACCACGACGTATTGACCGCTTGAAATGCCCGCCCTCAAGATCGCAAACTCGCTCAAAAAGACTGCGAAAGGAGGCGCGCCGGATATGGCCAAAGCGCCTAAGAGTAATGAGATGCCCACAAAGGGAGACCGACGAATAAGGCCGTGCACCGCACCTATGTCCCCAGACCCCGCAATCCCGAGCGTGGCTCCGGCTGCAAAGAAACAAAAGGATTTCGTAACCGAGTGGGTCAGCATCTGATAGGTCGCGCCGAAATGGGCCGCGTATCCACCCAGGCCCACTGCCACTAAAATGATGCCCATGTGCTCGATCGTGGAGAAGGCAAAGAGCTGCTTATAATCTTTCACTTGCATCAACAGCAAGGCAGCGAAGCCGACGGACACCAAGCCAAGGATCACACACCACCGTCCGAAAGGGCCTCCTGGAACCTCTTGTACCGCGGACATCACCTTCATGATGGCATAGAGGGCAGTCGATGTCTCGACGCCCGAGAGCAGGGCACACACTGGGGAAGGGGCATTGCTATACACATGGGGAAACCACGCGTGGAGCGGGACCAGGCCCGCCTTGGTGCCGAATCCGATGAGGATGAACAGGAATCCTGTCTGCAAGAGCACAGGCGGCATTTTCGGCGCTGCCGCGACGAGACCGGACCAGGTGAATGCGCCGTCCCCGGAGAGGGTCATCCCCCAATAGAGAATGAGGATGCCAAAAAGCGCCAGGGCTGCGCCCATGCACGTGAGCACCGCGTATTTCCATGCCGCCTCAATTGCCTCTGAGGTATTGGGAAAGCTGACCAGGAACACGGACAAAAGCGTGGTAAGCTCCACCGCAATCCATACGAGCGTGATCTGGGATAAGATAGGAACCGCGAGCATCGGAACGAGAAACAAGTTGTAACGCCGACAATAGCGTCGAACCCTTTCCGGACGATTCGGGTCGAGTACCTTTCTGATATAACCCCACGAAAAAATAGCCGCTATGAGTCCGATGGACGAGACGAGCAAGAGGAGCAAGGCTCCGAAAGCGTCACAGGAAAGCCAGCCGTCTATTGCCACCACGTCGGTCCCGGTAGCGGCTCTTAGCGCGGTATGCACGGACACGACAAAGACCGCGGCGGTTCCCAGTATTGTCATCAACGCGGGGAATCCACGTCCTTTGATCGGGATGAGTGTGAGACCGGCGGCACACACGGGTATCACGAGGATAAATATGAGTTCCATGATTCGCTATTTCTCCTTCAAGGCGGCCATGTCGCCAACTGTGGTCGTTCCGATGTGCTCATGCACCTTCATGGTCATGAGTCCCATCACCCGCGCGAGGATGAGTACGTCAAAAGCAACTGCCAACTCCGCGATGAGCGGCAGGTTCGGAGCAATGGAAATACCCGCGAGAAAAGCTCCGTTTTCCATGGACAGAAGCGCGATGACCTGTGGAACCGCTTCGCGCCTCACCGTGATCGCGTACGCGCCGAGGAGCAGCCCCGCCAGCCCGATGGGCAGGTTGACCGCGGCCGGACCCGCGGGGGTGGCCCTTAATAGCGGCACCGACACGAAGTAGGAGAAAATTACCAACACCAACGCAATGAGCAGGGACGCGGGAATGTTAAAAACCTGGGAGATCTCGCGGCGAGCGCGCAATTCATAGCCGAGAGTTCCCAGGAAAAGCCAGGGAACCAGTATCGCCTTGGTTCCGAGAGTGATCCCTCCCACGATACACAGAGAGCCGGAAGCGTTCTGATAGCCGAGGATACACGCGGACGCCGCGAGACAGATCGACTGAATGACAAATACCCTCAAACATGCCAGTACCTGGCGCGTGGCAATGAGAGCAAATGCGGTGAGAAGAAAAAGGCCCGCGGCAAGCGCATTCAACTCGGTCGATCCTACAAGGGTTGCGTGTGCAGGCATCTGATTCCCTCCTACATTTCCAAGAGTCGGGTGATGACAGCCGCGACAGAAGTGACAAACGCTGCACCAAGAAACTCCGGGATTCGAAAGAGTCTGAGTTTGGCAAGTGAGGATTCGATAACGACCAAGACAAGGACGCAGACGAAAATCTTGGCCAGGACCAGCGGCACTGCCAAGAGCAATTCTCCGACCGCCTGTCCCCGGGCCAGTCCCCATGGACTCACCAGCACGTTGAGGAAGATACACAGCAACACAAAGACCTTCATGGATCCCCCCCATTTCATCAAGGCTGCTCCACGGCCTGAATATTCCAGGCCTTTGGACTCATCGACCATGGCCAATTCAAAATGGCCGGAAGGGCTGTCAACAGGAAGGCTTCCTGTTTCTGCAATGATCAGCATGAGGAACGAGAGCATCACCAGCACATGCGCGGGTTCGAAGAAGTGCGACAGGGGGGTTACCCAGTGCTTCTGTACAATGTACGGGATGGTGGAACCGGCCACGAAAGAAACCGTGAAAAAAACGATCATGAAAACCGGTTCACCGAGAAACCCGACCATCCTTGTGCGACTGGCTCCCATGGGACCGTATGGGTTTGCCGTATCCATTGCCGCGAGAGCCGCAAAGAAACCGCCAAGCGCGAGAATGAAACCACCTCCCAGCATGTCGGCCATGAATGCGAAAAAGAGCGGGTACGCGGTGAGCACGGGGATAAGGAGTGTCACGAAGATGGGCGTGACAAATACTATGTACGGGGTGACGCGGAAGATCCAAGAGGAATGCTCCGATACAACCTCGTCTTTGTGGAAGAGCTTCCATATGTCGAAGTAGGGCTGGAAGATACTTGGTCCCCGCTTGGACTGGATTCGCTCTTTGAGGCGATTGAGCACGCCCTTGACCAGAGGGGCGAAAGCCATCACCACCAGCACCTGTGCCGCGTTAAAGAGGATTTTGAGCGTCATGCATGTGCCTCCGATGACCATGTTTCCGTGATAAGGGCCATGAAATGGACTCCTCGGGTTTCGGGCGAGAAAACAAAAAAACCCGCACCAGCACATGCTGGGCGGGTCGTTGCACATCAAAAAACCCACCCAGCATCCGCTGAGTGGGGTAGGTTCTTTTCCGCAGACTCCTACCCCTGGACGGTAGGAGTCATAAGCTCCAAGAAATATCTTGAAGCGGTTTAGGCAGACTCCATTGCCTTTTTCCCATTGTGTACCAAACCTGATTGAGCCTGTCAAGAGTTTCACGCACGGGAAAGCCCCACAGTCTTACGGTCTCATTTGTGTGGCAGCGAATCTGTATATACCTGCTCCTATAAAAGATGGAGCGCCGCTCAGTTATTGAAGCGACTCAGACGTGGGAGTTTTCATAATACTCCGTGATATCGGCGCTCCGGCTTTTATGCTTCGTTGTACCTTTCTCGCTATGGGGGTTGCCAAGAATTTTGTAATTCGCACAGCGCTTCCCTTTGGGGAACGGGGGAAATCAAACCACAAAGTCACCAAGACACGAAGAGGTCAGAGAGCAATTGCCTGTTTTCTTTGTGCCTTGGTGGTCCATTCGTCGTCCCTCGCGTCATGCCGTGGCAAAAGAAACCAATCATTGACCGATCCTCTCCCACATACTCACGCGTGAGCAATTCATCCGGCTGAACGTCACCAGGTTCTTTCGCGTGACGCTCTGTCCCAAAGATTATTCTTGCCAGAGCGAACAAGAGCGAGGTACGCTTACAGACAGGTGAGAGAAAAATTCACCATGGAATGCCGCTGTCAAGTCGTTATCTCGGAACAACGCCTCCTGCTCCCCGGGGGTTGCGGTTGATTCGAGAGGCAATCGACAGAGCGGACACAGGTGCTGCGATCTGTGCACTGGACCGGTTGCTGCATGATTCCACATGTAAGGTGCAACAGGTAAAAGAGGAATAATTCATGGGCAATATACAGCACCACGCTAATGATGGGGTAGTCCAATCTGCTCAAATTGGGGTGAACGGCTGCGAGGGGGCCGGCTGCCCGGCAGTAGGCACGGACAAAGCCCCTGACACACAGAATTCGGTTTCCCCCGTTTCAACGTCCAAAGCCAGCAAAGAGATGATGGTACGTCTTCCCTTCGGGGTTGCCGTACTCAGAGATCCGGCCTTCAACAAAGGCACGGCTTTTACCGAAGCGGAGCGGGACGCATTGGGCATTCGGGGACTCCTGCCGCCCCGCGTCTCCACTATCGAGCGCCAGCTCGTGAGGGTTCTCGGGAATCTGAGACGCAAAGGCACCAACCTGGATAAATACATCTTTCTCACGGGTCTCCAAGACCGCAATATGACGTTGTACCTATCGGCTCATCATGGAAAACATCGAGGAACTTATGCCCATCGTGTACACCCCCACGGTGGGAGAAGCGTGTTTGGAATACAGCAACATCCTTCGGAGACCTCACGGTGTGTTTGTGACGGCACACGACAAAGGTCGGATTGAGCAGCTCCTCCGTAACGCGCGTACTCACGAAGTGCGTATTATTGTGGTCACGGATGGAGAGCGAATTCTTGGCCTTGGCGATGTTGGTGCCGATGGAATGGGGATTCCCACAGGGAAGCTTAGCCTCTATACCGCGTGCGGGGGAATCCATCCGTTCCAGGTCCTGCCGGTAACCATCGACGTGGGCACGGAAAACGTGGCCCGGCGCAATGATCCTCTCTATATCGGCCTGAAGCAGCCTCGCCTGCGTGGAGAGGCCTATGAGGACCTGATCGACGAATTTGTGACCGCGGTGCAACAGGTGTTTCCCGGGGCACTGATTCAGTTCGAGGATTTTGCCAACCGCAACGCGTTTCTTCTTCTCAAGAAATATCGGGATACGGTCTGTTGTTTCAACGACGACATTCAGGGCACGGCCTCGGTCGCCGTAGGAGGTCTGTACTCTGCCGCGCGCGTGGCCGGGACCACCTTGCAGGATCACAAGTTCCTGTTTCTGGGCGCGGGCGAGGCTGGTATCGGCACAGGTGATTTGCTCGTATCGGCCCTGGTGCAAGAAGGACTCTCCGAGAACGAGGCACGAGAACGATGCTGGTTTGTGGATTCCAAGGGCCTCGTGGTCAAGGCACGCGACGATCTGAGCGAACGTAAATTGGTCTATGCGCATGAGCATGAGTTCCTTAAGGATTTTCTCGCGTGTGTGCAATCCCTCAAGCCCACGGCAATCATTGGAGTGTCCGGAAAACGCGGGATGTTCACTCAACCGGTGCTGGAAACCATGGCTCAGCTCAACGAAAGGCCCATCGTCTTCTCATTATCAAACCCGACTTCAAAGACCGAATGCACTGCCGCGGAGGCGTACACCTGGACCGAGGGCCGAGTAATCTTTGCCAGTGGGAGCCCGTTCGACCCTGTCACGGTTCACGGGAAAACCTTTGTACCTGCGCAGGGGAACAATGTGTATATCTTTCCGGGTATAGGGTTGGGCGTCATGGCAACCCGTGCAACACGTGTCACAGACGAGATGTTTCTGGCTGCCGCCAAAACACTGGCTCAACACGTATCGTATGCGGACGTGTGGCAGGGACGGATATATCCGCCGCTGACCAGCATCAGGGAGGTCTCCGTGGCTATTGCCCTGGCAGTTGCCGAAGTGGCGTATGACCAAGGGCTGGCTGAGGAACCGAAACCCGACGATCTGGAGTCTTACCTCAAGAGCATCATGTATTTTCCGGAATACCAGCGTTTCGCATGACCGGTCACCAAAGCACCCGCGCGGAAATGACCGATGTGCCCGGTTTTCGGAAGTCTATGTGACTGAGGTGTCAGTATCTCGATGTGGCTTGGGGCAGGTCTTCGCGGCCTGCCCGAATCAGACCGGGCATGGTGCCGCAGCCCCTGCAATGGCCGTCCCTCGGACGTGAGGAGAGAGACGGCTTGACTTGTCACCGAGCACGAGCGTTTCAGCCCAGGTCTAGACCTCACGTACCACGCATGAGATACTGGACGCACAGGCAATAAGGATCTGCGTCGCTCGCAGTGAAGCGGGGCCTCCCGACGCCAAAGAAGAGTCAAACAGACAAAACTTTTGGCAAATCCCATGACCTTGAGGGTCACAACGAACCATGAAAATGGCACCCTGTCCAGCGACCAGAGGGAGCTGGCAAGTGCTTGAAGTTCTTGGGGATAGGGGTTCGGGGGAAGGCCCTTCTTTCAAGAAGGGCCTTCCCCCGAAAATGCATTTTCATAGGAACCCGTATATACGTGCTGAATCCGCGGTCGTTATTGCGGATCTTTGAACGGAATAACAAATCTGAATGTGCTGCCTTTCCCTGGTCCCTCGCTCTCAACCCAAATCCTACCGCCGTGCATTTCGATCAACTTTCGGGCCAATGACAACCCGAGGCCCGTTCCTTCGCGCTGCCGAAACAGAGTAGAATCTACCTGCTCAAAGGCCTCAAATATTCGTGACTTGTCCGCCGGGTCGATTCCCACGCCCGTGTCGTACACGCTTATGAGCAACTCTTTGTCAATTCGCCCTGCCTCGACCCGTATGTTGCCCCCTTCGGGAGTGAATTTTAGCGCATTGGAAAGGAGATTGAACAGGACTTGCTTCAGCTTCAATTCATCGGCCAGGATCGTCATTCCCGCGATCT
Organism: uncultured delta proteobacterium; assembly: GCA_963760985.1. GTDB lineage: Bacteria > Desulfobacterota > Desulfomonilia > Desulfomonilales > Desulfomonilaceae > JACRDG01. The sequence goes on from CAVXFM010000016.1 coordinate 18,661, forward strand.
CCCGGGCCGCTCTCAATTCCATGGAAAGACCCTGCTTCAGGGCCTGTTCCTGCATGATGGCAAGGCTATTTTCCAGCATATCGCGCACGTTGACGTGGGAGAGATCCATGCCCGTCCGGCCCGCCTCAATTTTGGACAGGTCCAGGATTTCAGTCACCAATTTAAGGAGATGACGTCCGCTCTCCACTACGTGCTTCACGTGCTGCGCCTGCGTCTCGTTGAGCGGACCAAAAAGCTGGTCCTCGAGCATTTCCGAAAAGCCGATGATGGAATTGAGCGGTGTACGCAGTTCGTGACTCATGTTGGCAAGAAAAACGCTTTTAGCCCTGTTGGCAGCTTCGGCATCATTCTTGGCTTGAATCAACTCTTCCTGAGTCCGTTTGCGGTCGGTAATGTCAAGGGTATTCGCGAGAATAGCCGGGCGGCCTTCATGCTCAATAGCCGTAGCAAGGACCTCCAACCATCTTATCTCTCCATTCTTTGCGACAGCTCTCAATTCATGTTGTGCGGGGACCTGCTCACCTCGAAGCCTCGCTGCTGCCAATGCCTTGGCCATCTCGCAATCTTGCGGAGCGACAAAATCCCAGATCGGTCTGCCGATTGCTTCGTTTACTGAATAACCGAGGGACTCAGCGCCAAGCCGGTTTGCGTACACGAGGTTACCGCCTTGCTGAACAAAGATGCCTGTGAGTGAATTCTCAGCCAGAGTTCGGTAGCGATCTTCGCTTTCCCGCAAATCAGCTTCCGCTTGCTTGCGCTCCGTGACATCGCGTGCCACGGCCAACACAACCCTGTTTTTTCCGAATTCAATGGGGCCCAGTCTTACCTCGACAGGGAAGCAGGTACCGTCTTTTCTCCTGTGCCTCGATAGCAAAGTTGCGGGAAGATGCGGCCAGAATTTGGCACGATCTCCTCGGGGCTTTACGTCAGGATCAACGTCGCTCACCGTCATGGCCAGTAACTCTTCACGTGTAAAGCCCAAGGAATCGCAGGCTTGCTGATTGACTTCGAGAAAACTGCCGTCGAGACCGTGGACGAAGATAGCATCAGCAGCCTGCTCAATGATGCTACGGAAGCGTTCTTCGCTTTTCCTGACAATTTCTTCCACCCATCTCCGGTCCGTGACGTCTTGAGCGATACCTACGTAACGAGTGACCTGTCCCGTGTCGTCTCGGACCGGTACCCCATGGTCCCAGATCCAACGAACCTCTCCATCCGGCTTGACTATCCGGGTACTCGTGGTCGAACGGTAATCCGTCTCTCTTTACTTCCAGGTCGGCAATTACTCGTTCGCGATCTGCCTCGTGGATTGCGTCGAGAAAAGAGTGCGGGTCTTCGTACAGACTCGCCACAGACCGCCCCCATACTCGCTCGTAACCCGGGCTTATGTAGATCGTCTTGTCAGTGGTCACATCCGCCATCCAGAAGACTTCCGTCATGGTGTGCGCGATAGTCTGGAGACGTTCCTTGGTTTCCTTGAGAGCCTCCTCAGCCCGCTTGTGATCTGTTATGTCCCGACTGATTCCGCCAACAGCTATGATCTCTCCTTCATCGTCAAAGATCGGGAATTTTCTCGTCTCAAACTGGCGGTTGTCGCCTGACTTGTCAGGCCACGAGTGTTCCGCAATCAGAGGTGTCTTGGTTTCGATGACGGTCTCATCGGTGTCGCGGCTTTGTTCAGCCTCCTCCCGCTCCACGAATTCTTCGATAGTCTTGCCGATCATGTTCTGCCTAGTCGAACCGAAAAAGTCCTCGTAGCCTTTATTTACAATCACATGTCGACGCTTGATGTCCTTGAAATACACAGCGTCGGGCAGGGCATCAAGCAGCAATTTGAGAAGCGACGTCGTATCGGCGATCATTTTGACCTGTTTGCCGTAGGTCGCCCGCAGCCTGTGGACAATCAGAGTCACTATCACGAATTCGCCAAGAATCTCTGCCCCGTTCCAGTACGGTATGAACACTTGTCTTGACGCACGTGATCCTCCGATGTCCGCGAGCAACCATATGATGGCGCTTGTGGCTGCCACCAGCAAACCGGGATTTCGTCCCACGTACCATGCGACCAGCGACATGGGCCCCAGGTAGAGTATTGAAACGCGAACCTCGTTTCCTGTCAGGAAATCCAGGCCTCCCACCGCTACAGTCAGGACAAACCCGATGAGCAGGATGACCCTGTGGTTGGCTTGAGCAAGAACATCCCTGACTGGCTTAATCATGCTGACAGACCTTGAGATATGTGAGAATGAAGTGGCAATCCCGACATGTGAGTGTGAGAGGGCCGCTACCCATCCATCGAGTGTCCCACCACCTCGACCCTATGCCCCCGAATTATGCAACATGCTTGGCATTGCTGTGGCCTTGGAGCTATGGCGGGGTCGGCGGGTGGTTCCTTAGAATTGCACGTTGGTCACAAGGCGACCTCCCGAGAGACCCAATGGAGGCAAATCCGTCGTAATTTTGCCAAGAAGCGCACGGATTCCGTGTTCCTCAGGCTACCGCACCGCATGAGTTCTGTCAACCGCGACCCTGATCAAACCCCATTTTCCGGCGGAGGATCATTGTGTGTCATCCTCCCCTGAAGAGACGGTGGCCAGTGCAGCCAGACCCTTGTGGTGCGCACCTGCTTCATACCATTGTGCGCACAATGCCATGAGCACCGATAAGCCCTGGGCTAGCGACTGCTGCATGAAGGAAGACCTCAGACTGCTTCGGACGCAGCCGAAAGGGGTTACCATCGGGTATCATGGGCAAAAACGGGATTGCGCGAGAAGAGGCACTCAGCATAAGCATACTCAACCACTGTGCCGTCCTTCGAGCCTCCTTGACCGTTGTCATTTCGCGAGAGTAAAATGAGACAACTGTCACAAGCGCGGCCACGCGGTGGTCGCATTCCTGTTATTGCGCCGGAAGATAACGATCTGATCGGTCCTAGAAACCGCGCCGGATTTCTTTGGAAAATTATGAATTTCAGCTTGACTACCACCTCCGTACGGCAGAAAATTAGGTGTCAAATTCTGAAACCCACGTCAGAAGGAAAGGTGAATGAGTCCTCAATTGTTGAGCGAGGGCAATGCAGAACTAGTAAGGCTTCCTCGTCGAGAACGGGAAAATCTGCGACAGCGCGGGGAGATACTCGACACGGCGCTCAAGCTCTTCTCGGAAAAAGGGTATCACCAGGTCTCTATGCACGAGATCGCAAAGGAAGCAGAATTCGGAGTAGGAACTCTCTATAAATTCTTCTCTAATAAGCATGAGTTGTATAAAGTGCTTATCATAAAGACGGCAGAATTATGGCAGAATGCGGTTTTTCAAGTGCTCGAGCAGGAACGGAATCCTTTCCTGGCTATAAAGAAGTATATTGCCGTCCAACGAGAATTGTTTTTTGATAATCTGCTCGTAGTCCGGCTGTATTATTCAGAAACCAAAGGGGCGTGTTTCAACATAAGAGCCGGTTTCGACGAAGACCTTCTCAGGCTTCGTGACGAACGCGTGGAGAAATTGGCCTCGGTCTTTACAACAGGCATTAAGGAAAGTGTGTTCCGGGATCTCGATCCTTATCACATGGCCCTGGCGCTCCACGGAATCATTGACGCTTTTCTTTTCCGGATGATGGAAGATCCTGCGCGATTCCGAGCGCGAGACGAACTCTCAGATGCCGCGGAGATCTTTCTCGGAGGAGTCCTGAACCAATGACAAGCCGTATCTAAGACACATCCGCTCATTCTCAACCCCTTATTCATCGATCTTTGCGAGGTCTCTGATGCAACCCGTGAAAACCGTCTGTGTATCACTCAAATGGAGTTTGATTTGCATGGCTCTGGTAGGCGGCCTCCTGCTGGATGGCTGCAACCGCCGGCAGCAGGCCAAATCGGCTCCTGTTCCGGAAGTGGCTACAGTGACCATCAGGCCGGAGCAACTCGTGCTGACGACCGAATTGCCCGGCCGCACGTGTCCGCACCTTGTCTCGGAAGTCCGACCCCAAGTCAATGGCATCATTAAGAAACGGCTGTTTACGGAGGGTTCCGACGTCAAGGCGGGGCAGGTGTTGTATCAGATCGATCCCGCTCCGTTTCAGGCAGCGCTCGACAGTGCGAAGGCTGCCCTGAGAAAATCAGAGGCCAACTGGACGGTGACTCGGTTGAAATTCGAGCGATACAAGGGACTACTCGCGGGAAAAGCGGTCAGCCAGCAGGACTATGACGACAAAGAGGCGGCCCTGAAACAGGCCGAGGCTGACATAGAGTCTTGTAAGGCCGCAGTAGAAACGGCCGGCATCAATTTGGCTTACACGCATGTCACCGCTCCTATATCCGGACGCATTGGAAAGTCCAACGTGACAGGTGGCGCTCTCGTAACTGCGTATCAGGCCCTGGCTTTGGCAACCATTCAGCAGTTGGACCCCATTTACGTGGATGTGCCCCAATCTACGACCGAACTTCTTCGGTTAAGGCGCCGTCTGGCTGACGGTCGCCTCAATAAAGACGGGACGAACCAGAATAAAGTGAAGCTCCTCCTGGGAGATTGTGCGCAGTATCCCGACGAAGGGACACTTCAGTTCCGTGACGTCACGGTGGACCCGACAACCGGGTCCGTGATTCTGCGAGTCGTGGTTCCGAATCCCGAAGGACTTCTCCTGCCAGGCATGTTCGTGCGGGCCGTCATTGAGGAAGGTGTCGCGGAAAAGGCCATACTCGTTCCCCAGCAAGGCGTGAAGCGCACTCCAAAGGGAGATCCCTACGCACTTGTCGTGAGTAATACCACCGGTAAAGTCGAGCAGCGGATGCTGAGTCTCAGTCGCGCTCTCGGGGACAAGTGGCTGGTCTCTTCCGGCCTCTCCAACGGAGACCGAGTGATTGTCGAAGGGACGCTGAACGTGAGGCCGGGCACAGCCGTGAAGGCCGTTTCCGTGTTTTCCGATAGTCCAAAGACCTGCGTGGAAGTCCAGAATCCGAAGCTCCCACCTGTGGAATCGAATTGACGGAGGACCGTGGTGTTATCGAATTTCTTTCTTGACCGCCCGGTCTTCGCGTGGGTTATAGCCATCATCATGATGCTGGCAGGCGGGCTTGCGATTCACAATTTGCCCATCTCCCAATATCCGCCCATCGCTCCTCCCTCTATCGCCCTTGACGCGTTTTACCCTGGCGCATCCGCTCAGACCGTGGAAGACAGCGTGGTCCAGATCATCGAACAGAAGATGACCGGATTCGACAAACTGCTGTACATGTCAGCAACAAGTGATGCGTCCGGCGCGGGGAGAATCGAGCTGACCTTTGCCCCGGGCACGGATCCCGACCTTGCCTGGGCCCAGGTACAGAATAAGCTCCAGCTCGCGATGGCGAGCCTGCCCACCGTGGTGCAACGGCAGGGTGTCAAGGTCAGCAAATCCACCAGAAACTGGCTCATGGTCATCGGGCTGACCTCCCAAGACGCGAGCATGGACGAGAATGACCTCGCGGACTACGCTCAGTCCAGTATCCAGCAGGTGCTGGCTCGGGTGCCGGGGGTAGGGGAGGTGGAAACCTTCAGTTCTCAATATGCCATGCGGGTCTGGCTCAATCCGGACCGCCTGAACGATTATCGCTTGACCGTGGAGGATGTGACCAAGGCGCTCCAGGCTTACAACGTGGAAATCTCGGCCGGCCAATTCGGCGGCGCACCGGCAACCGAGGCCCAGCGGTTGAACGCCTCGATCATTGTTCAGAACCTGCTCAAGACACCGGAGGAATTCGCCGCGATCCCGTTACGTACCAATCCTGACGGCTCGGTTGTACGTGTGCGCGACGTGGGCCGTACAGAGCTGGGTACGGAGAAATACGGGACCCATGCGCTGTACAACGGCCGACCCGCGACGGCTCTGGCCATCCGGCTTGCGCCCGGCGCCAATGCGCTGGAGACAGCGGACGCGGTCAAGGCCAAGATGCATGAGCTCTCCAGGTACTTCCCCCACGGCATGAAGGTGATTTACCCCTTAGACACGACGCCTTTCGTGAGGGTGGCCATCGGAGAGGTGGTCAAGACTCTGTTCGAGGCCGTTCTGCTGGTTTTCCTGGTCATGTATCTCTTTCTCGGAAACATACGTGCAACCCTGATCCCAACCATAGCGGTGCCGGTGGTGCTCCTGGGCACGTTCGCGGTTCTGGGGCTTTTTGGGTTCACCATCAACATGCTGACCATGTTTGCGATGGTGTTGGCCATCGGTCTTCTTGTGGACGACGCGATCGTGGTGGTGGAAAACGTAGAACGGGTCATGTCAGAGGAGGGACTCGCGCCCAAGGAAGCCACCCGCAAATCCATGGGAGAAATTACCAGCGCATTGATCGGAATAGGCTTGGTGCTCGCTGCGGTCTTTGGCCCCATGGCGTTTTTCGGAGGCTCCACCGGCGTCATATACCGGCAGTTTTCCGTGACGGTGATCGCTGCGATGCTGCTCTCGGTGGTGGTGGCTCTTATCCTGAGTCCGGTTCTGTGTGCGTCGCTTCTCAAACCGGTGCCCAAGGGCCACGGGGCGGCTGAAACTGGCTTTTTCCTATTCCGGCCTTTCTTCCGATGGTTTGATAGAATTTTTCGCAGAGGTAGGGACAAGTACCAGGCCGCGGTCGGCCATATTATTGCGAGGAAGCTTCCCTATCTTTTCATCTACGTGCTGATTGCCGCGACCCTGGGATTCCTTTTCCATCGGATGCCCACATCCTATCTTCCCAATGAGGATCAGGGGGTCATGTACATCCAGGTGAGTTTGCCTTCAGGATCGACCCTGGAACAGACCGACGAGGTGATGACTGAGGTTCGAAACCACTTTCTTCACGATGAAAAAGAAGCGGTGTCCTCTTGCTTCACGATTTCGGGCAGGGGTTTTTCCGGGAGCGGGCAAAACGTGGGCTTGGGATTCGTCCATCTCAAAGACTGGGACCTGCGCCGCCGGGCGGACCTGAAAGTAGATGCCGTGGTGAAGCGGGCCATGAGAAGGTTTTCGAAGATCCGCAACGCAAGGGTATTCGCGTTCCCGCCCCCGGCAGTCATGGAGCTCGGTCGTGCAGGCGGCTTCGATTTCGAGTTGCAGGACCGGAGCGGTCTGGGGCACGAAGCACTGATGAAAGCACGTAACCAGCTTCTCCGTATGGCCGGCAAGGACCCCCGGCTTGTCCGTGTCCGGCCGGCCGGCCTGGAGGACGTGCCGCAATACCGAGTCGATGTGGATTGGGAAAAGGCAGGAGCCCTGGGGGTTTCTATCGACTCCATCCACACCACGATCTCTGCAGGATTTGGCGGCGCGTACGTCAACGACTTCATCCAGGGAGGACGGGTCAAGCGAGTATACGTCCAGGCGGACGCGCCGTACCGTATGCTTCCGAAAGATCTGGAACGGCTCTACGTGCGCAATGGTTCAGGGACGATGACACCGTTCACGTCCTTTGCCAGCGGCCACTGGATCTACGGGCCTCCGCTGCTGGAGCGTTTCAACAGCTTTCCCTCGGTAAATATATGGGGCGAGCCGAGGCCCGGGAAAAGTTCGGGAGAGGCCATGCAGGCCATGGAGGAGATCGCCTCAAAGCTTCCCAGGGGCATCGGTTTTGACTGGGCCGGTCTGTCTTACCAGGAGCGCATGGCAAAAGCCCAGGGGCCTGTTCTCTATGCCTTTTCCATCATCGTTATTTTTCTCTGCTTGGCCGCCCTGTACGAGAGCTGGACGGTTCCCATCTCGGTCATGCTGACGTTGCCATTGGGGGTCATCGGGGGAGTGGTGGCCTCCTCGCTTCGGGGATTCCCCAACGATGTCTATTTTCAGATCGGATTGCTCACCGTATTGGGACTCACGACCAAGAACGCCATCTTGATCGTCCAGTTTGCCAAGGCCAAAGTGGAAGAAGGAGTCGGGTTGATCGAGGCCACGCTGGAAGGCGCGCAATTGAGGTTTCGTCCGATCGTCATGACGTCTCTTGCCTTCGGCTTCGGGGTCCTTCCTCTGTCAATGGCCACCGGCGCCGGAGCCGGGGCACAGACTGCTATCGGGACCGGAGTCCTGGGCGGGATGATTGCTGCCACCTTCCTCGCGACCCCATTCATCCCCCTCTTTTATGTCGTGATTTGCCAGCTGTTTGAGAGAAAACCAAAGGACCAGACTGAGGATTCTGCGCGGGCTGGTGTGATTCTTTCAGAAGCCGGTGATGTGCGCGGAACAAGCTAAAACAATAGGGGAAATTGGGGAGGGATACTGGTTCCTATGAAAATGCATTTTCGGGGGAAGGCCCTTCTTGAAAGAATGGCCTTCCCCCGAACCCCCATACCCAAGAACTTCAAGCACTGGCCAGCTCCCGCTGGTCGCTGGACAGGGTGTCATTCTCATGGTTCGTTGTGACCCTCGAGGTCATGGGAGTTACCAAAAGTCTTGTCTGTGTGATTCTTCTTTGGCGTCTGGAGGTCGCGCTTCTTTGCGAGTGACGCGGAGTCGTCGGATCTCCGTTCAGGGGAACCCGTGCCACCTTTGGAAAGATCCCGCCATTCGGTCAGAACTTTTGACAACCGGTCTTGTAGCTTTATCCCTGTCGCGGACTTGTCCCCCCGCGTCCTTTGCCGTGGACCGATCCTTAGCGTTCTGCGATACCTGCTATGAGACTACCTCAAGTTTGGGGAATCCCGGGAAGGGGGAATCGTACCGCGGGGGTGCAAGACGCCTGGCAACGCGCCAAACCATCGTCCTAGTCATCGGGCAAGCGCCGCGCATACGCGGTGATCAGCCAGAGAAGCGGAAAAAGAACGACAAGGGGCCCCACCACAAACGGGGCCATCCAGAGGCTCGTCGGGGATGGGGCCCAGTCCCGTGCGGCGATGCCGAAGATTGTCAGCGCAACTCCATACACCAAAAGGACCTTCCCGCCGTACGCATTGATGTCATACCAATTGCGATCGGATTTGAAGGCCTTGGGTAGGCGGATACCGTAATAGCGGTTCATTGGCACCATCCGCAGCACCAGAGGAATCGCAATGGCGGTCATCGTCAAACCGATCCCGCAATGGACGGCTATGGGAGGGATCATCGGGCGCCTCACGCATCCCTGGAAATGAGCGCATGGACATACGCTCTTTGACGAGAATTGTCATCCTCTGTCCGAAATTGGGTCGACACCATGGCAGCTTTTGGAGCCGTTGCGCCACGTGGCTTTGCGAATATACTGCTCGTTCACATCCCCCGTCAAGCAATCACCGCGGTGAGTATTGCATGACATTTGCATGAGGTAGCGATCAGGGTACTGTCCGTGTGTCACCTTTGACGCAATATCCGCGAGCCGGCTCAAAGGATAGCCGCCGACTCCGGGCAGAATCTGGAAGCTTTTCTGCACCAACACCGTGAACCCTGGGACGGCAACCGCTTCGATGGCGGCATGCAACGGTTCACGCGGTTCACCGGTTACGGTGCACACCTCTCCCTCAGGACAATCGTCAGGACAAAGGAAATCAGCTCGTGAGCAGCACAGGGCCGAGGAACCGATCCGAAACGGGTGGGGAAGAATCGTCTCCAGCGCATCCGGCAACGGGACTTCATGGCATTTCGGCCGCGTGGCCATGACGTACGCGGCAAGGAGGTGAAAAGGAACCATGGGAATGATCACGTCTTCGGGCAGCAACTCTGGAGATTCCCTCAGGAACGAAACCGCATCTGCACGAATCCAACGCACGTGAGCGGGGAGCTCAGCGGGCCGCCGGTCCTCCCGTGATTCCACGATAATGATTCTCGGGTCTGCGAATGAGCTGAGCAGCCTTTCCAAAGCTATTTTGCCGAACTTGCCAAAACCTGCGACCACGTACTTCATTTACCGCCTGCCCTTGATCACACGGGGCTTGCCCGCAAGATCCCGCACCGTGCTGATGTCCTTAAGCTTTCCGAGGGACGAGAAGATTTCTCGCACAGCTTCTTCCTGAGAATCTCCGATTTCAAGGAGTAGAGCGCCTTCCGGTTTGAGATGGGTACTGGCCTGCTTGGCGAGCTCACGGATGATGTCCAGACCGTCCGGACCGCCGTCCAGGGCTCGCAAAGGCTCGAACCGCGTGATTTCCGGCTCGAGTTCCGCGATAGCATCGCGGGGGATATACGGAGGATTGGAACACACCACGTCAAATACCTGCGACTCTCTGATCCCACCGCACAGATCGCACACTACGAAATCGATAGTTCGGTCTATCTGAGCAGCCTGCGCGTTGCCCCGTGCCGTGGAGATCGCCAAGGGATCAACGTCCGTTGCCAACAACCACGCTGCCGGCATCTCTCGGGCGAGAGAGAGCGCAATTGCACCGGACCCTGTTCCTATCTCCCATACAGTTGGCGCAGGCTTTTCGCGGATTTCGTCGAGAATTGCCTCCACAAGGATCTCGGTATCCGGCCGCGGTATGAGAATTCCCGGGACCATACTGAGCTGAAGCGACCAGAATTCCTTCTTTCCCGTAATCAGCGCAACCGGTTCCCGCGCGGCGCGGCGACGGACAGCCGCACGAAAGCGCGCACGTTCATCAGGCACCAACGGTCTGTCCAGGTTGAGGTACAGATGCAAGCGATCTACGGAAAGACAGTGCGCGAGCAGCACTTCTGCATCGAGCCGCCCTGTGACGATGCCCTTGGTTTTAAAGTAATCGGCCGTCCATTCCAGGACCTCTTTTATGGTCCATCGAACGGGAGGTTTGTGCGTATCATTCATGGTTTCTTTGCAGCCTACGGGAAAGGAGCGCCTCGCGGCATACCCTCGTCGTACATCGGAACAGGACCGAGCCCACACATCCTGATGGCCACATCTTACTCAACAAACCGATTTTGCGACAAGGCCCGCTCCCCGAATCGCGCATCAAAAAAAAGAAATCTCTTGACCCTGCCGGAACAAACAAGGACTTACCGCGCAGACGCTGAGGCCGCGAAGGAAAAACCGCGTGGAAGTCATTTGTACAAGCCCTGAGATCTCTGTCTACACCGTTGCGAAGAGTTCTCACCGCAGCGCTCGGCCCTTTAGAGGAAGGTGGGAGTCCCCTGAACGAAGATTCGACGTCCCTGCGTCGTTCGCAGTGAAGGAGGACCTCCCGACGCCAAAGAAGAAACACGCAGACAAAACCTGGTACCCCGTATGATTCCACGCGCATCTCCCGATCTGTGCAGGTACTGGTAGCGTAACCGTGAACCGGCACCTGTTTCATACAATGAGAGGCCGGCACAAAGGTTTCTCCGTGTGATGTGCGGCTCTACGGCGAACAGCGACGAGACCTTGTTGTTGTTGCGAGAGCAAAAGTATAGAATGCATGCCATCAGACTGCCTGATTCGCGGTTTCCGGTTTTGCGGATCAAGAAAAGCAGCCTCCGAAGGACCGTTCGCAAGCCATGCCGACGCGGTGAGGAAACCGTTCCGGCTTGAGAGTCTGATACGGTCCCTCAGAGCGGATAAATGATGAAGCACGGCACAGTGTCACCGTTGACCTGAAGCCATTGTCATGGTATGTGTCGGCCGCGGAGCCGGTTGCTTCGGCCTTAAGAAGCATGGCCCCGGGATTCCCCACGACGAAAGGCGAGGCATGAAATCAGAATCCCCGGACAGACTTCCCCTGTGGTGCGCTATCACCCTAAGTTTGCTCATCTTTGTCATGAACTCCACGTCCGCGCTGGGCCAGTCGACAAATCCGGCCGAAGCGGAGGATGCGTTTTTCCAGGGGAGCAACCTGCTCGCGAGAAACAACCTTTCCGAAGCCGTAACTGCGCTGGAAAAGGCTCTGAAGCTAGATCCGAAAAACGTCAAGTACCGCCAGGTGCTCGCTGTGGCTTACAACAACCTCGGCCTGAAGCTGAGCAAAGAAGAAAAGGTTTCTGAGGGAATCCGATTCATCGCCAAAGCGGCAAAGGTCGCGCCAGAGGACTCGGACATACGGGCGAATTTCGTGACCGCGGTCATGCAGATGCTCAAGCTTCCTGATGTCAAGGTGGGGCTGGCTGAGAAAATCGAATTTCTCCAGCAAGCAGTGGTCCTGGACCCGGAAAATACCGCGGTTCGCAAATCGCTGGCTGCTTTCATGAACAATGCAGCAATTGTGAAAGGGCGCAAGGGTGATCGAAATGGTGAGGTAGGGGACCTGGAGAAGGCCTCGGAACTCGACCCCGCCAACAATGCGATAAAGCGCAACCTTGCCACCGCGTATTACAATTTGGCTGTGGAAAAAGGCAAGGCAGAAGATTTTCAGGAAGAGGCACGCCTCTTGAGAATGGCCCGGAAACTGGATCCGAGCGATAAATCACTGATGGAAAGCCTGGGACGGGTTTCTGTCAAACATGGCAGTGATAAAAGGCCAGGAAGGGGATATTGCCGGACAAATTGCTCTGCTCAAAGAAGCCTTGGAGGTCTTTCCCAATGATCCGGTGAGTAACAAGAATCTTGCGGCAGCCTACAACAACCAAGCAGTGGCATCCGAGAAAGACATGAGCGTCTCGGACAGAGTCACCTTGTTGGAAATGTCGTTGAAATTGGATCCGAAGAATCGGGCTACCATCACCAATCTATCCAACATTCTCGTCCAAGAGGCGGTCAAGGAATTCAAGGCCGGAGCAACCACTCGCGCGATCGATCTCCTGGAAAAGGCGGCGAAAGCGGATCCGGGCAGCAAGGACGTGCAGAAGAACCTTGCGGCTGCGTATCACAACGAAGCACTGAAACGAGGAGAAAAGGGGAAACACGACGAAGAACTCCGTCTTCTTCAAAAGGCTGCAGAAATCGCTCCCTCTAACGACGAGATCAAAACCGATCTGGCTATGGCGTACAACGACTACGGTGTGAGCCTCGGAGAGAAGGGAGACCACAAGAAAGAGATGCTCTACCTTTCGAAAGCCCTTAAACTCGTGCCGGACAACAAGGTGATTCAGGAGAACCTTGAGCGGGCCAAAAAGAAAAACCCGCCAAAGGAGCGAAAGAAAGGTGGAGCGACTCAGGCCAAAAAGAACAAAGAAGCAAAGTGAAGCCAGGGAACGACGGAGCGCTGCCTCGACCGGACCTCCCCAAAGGCCGTTTCGAGGCAAATCCCTCTCCGCGTGATACCCAGGAGCCTCACAGACACGCGTCCTGTCCATGCAAATTGCGCGGCAGCGCACACGGGTGACAATCGAATACCTACCCCTTTTCGCTCAGCGTTGTTGACATTTTCCCCGAAGGGTAATAGAATAACCTCCTGAGATTTGCCCCTAATTCTCTGCACCAAGGTTATCTCATGATTTCGAAATTTACGCGTAAAGACTTCCTCGATGCCCTGTTCTCAGAGTACTATAAGGATCACCGGGGGTTTATACTCGTAAAAAGCTTCAAGCGCGGCGACCCGAAACAGAGTACCAGATATTTTCCTAATATTGAAATCCTGGCCAAAGAACATTACGGCGAGGAGAGGGATGTATATTTTGGTATCTCGCCCCGAGAAAGAATGAAGGCCGAGAAGGAGCATATTCACTACATTGTGGCTCTGTGGGCCGATCTGGATATCGGGCAAGAAGGCCACGAAGAAAAGCAAAGATTTTTCGAAGGACCCCAGGAAGCGGCAAAAGCCATCAGGAGCTTTCCTCGAGCCCCCTCTATCATCGTAGAGTCCGGTCGCGGCGCCCATCTGTACCTGGCTGCTCAAGCAGGTTACTGAAGTGAGCGATCCCGAGCGCATCGAGAACGCGCTCCGAAACATCAACCAATATCTCAATTGTGACTCGGATGTAACCCTTGAGACTGTACCTGAGGCTCCCCGAGACCGTCAACACGAAGATCCCGGGTAAGCCGGTAAATTGTGAAGTCAAGTTCATCAATACGAACTTCCGTTATGCGATACAGGATTTCGAAAACCTTGAACCCAGGGCGGTACCCGCGCCACCCCCGCCGTCGAAGGTTGCCTCTGCACCGAGGCCCCAACCGATGCGACAGGAAGCCCCCTCTTTCGACACGGATGAGGCTTCCTCTTCACCATCTTCCGGATTCGTCGAGGCACCTCCTCCTTCGCTGGACGATTCACTGGTCCTTGATGAGACGATTATCGATGAACTGATCGATGACATTTCCATGGCAGCAACCGTGGTAGGTGAAATCCCTACGACCGGCGGCGGGGCTCCCGCGTACGGAGCAGATGCGTCGGAAGAATATGAGACCGTGGAAGCCACCCCGGTGAGTAGGATTGTCACCTCAGTGCGTGGAAGACCACCTGCGGGCCCCTCCACAAGCAGCGTGTTGGAACGGCTGTCCGCATCGAGGACCGAAGTCGAGATCTCGCTTATGGGATCCTCCACGGTCATCAATGGAGTCCTCATCACCGGTGAAAACGGGTTGGTCGAGGTCGAGGTGGGCTCGTATCGCTACGCCATACCCCTGTCAAGTATCTCCTTTATAAAAAGTAAAGCGCTGTAATCCCATTGCGTGCGCAGGCAGCTCGTTGTTCGCTTCGCGAGCTGTGTGGGCCGCATTTTGCGCGCAGAGGGGGCCAAAGAGAATCATGCTGAATGTCATCTGGCTAATCCTGCTCGTGGGATCCGTGGTGGTGGCGGTTTTTACCGGCCATGTGAAGGAAGTGGTGGTCTCGGTGACCGCAAGTGCGGGCGCGGCGTTCAAGCTCGCCCTTGGATTCACCGGTATCATGGCGTTGTGGCTGGGCATCATGAAAATTGCCGAACAGAGCGGTCTTGTGCAGAATTTCACTCGTGTGATCGCCCCTCTGATGCGGGTTTTGTTTCCGCGGGTTCCGGCAGACCATCCCGCGCTCGCGAGCATGGCCATGAACATGGTTGCCAACATGTTCGGCCTCAACAACGCGGCCACGCCCCTGGGGCTGAAAGCCATGGAAGACCTGGACCAGCTCAATCCCGTGAAAGGCACGGCATCTGACGAAATGTGCATGTTCCTGGCGCTCAATACTTCGAGTCTTCAACTGATTCCCGCCGGTGCGATTGCCCTGTTGTCTGCCGGTGGATCAAGCGATCCCACGGTGGTGGTCTTGCCCGCGATCCTTGCCACCTCGGTTTCCACAATAGTGGGCGTTTCCGCGGCTCTTCTCTTGTCTCGACTGCGAAGATTTCGCCAAAGCAGCCAGGAGAACCACCAAACATGAAGCCGCTTCCAGAGATCTCAGCGTCAGTCTCGAACCTCATTTTCCTGATGTTTGTGGTGGGAATTCCCGTGTACGGCTTTCTGAAGGGGATAAAGGTCTACGAAACCTTTGTGGATGGTGCCAAAGAAGGGTTTGACGTGGCAGTGCGGATTATCCCCTACCTGGTAGCCATCCTGGTGGGAGTGGGCATGTTTCGTGCCTCTGGCGCGATGCAATTGATAAGAGACGGGTTCCCTCACCTGCTTGCGTCTTTCGGGCTATCTCCTGAGGTACTCACCATGGGGCTCATGAGACCGCTTTCCGGCGCTGCCACTCTAGGAATGCTCGGAGACATCATTACGAGCCACGGAGCGGATTCGTACCGAGGCCCGCCTGGCATCGGTCATCGTGGGGAGGACCGGAGACGACGTTGTACGTGGTTGCAGTGTACTTTGGAGCGGTCGCGGTCACAAGGACCCGTTACGCAGTGCACGCGGGGCTTCTTGCGGACCTTGCCGGCATTTGCGCGTCGGTCATCGTGTGCAGATGGTTCTTCGGGTAAGGGTGTGATGAAAAGGTAATGGCGGAGAGAGAGGGATTCGAACCCTCGGTAAGGTTTTTCCCCTACACTCGCTTAGCAGGCGAGCACCTTCGGCCTCTCGGTCATCTCTCCGCAGCAGGTAGCTGACGGATAGCTTATTGGCGAGTCGTTCGAATGTCAAGGCCTTTTGGCTCGGGCGGTTGTGGTCTGAGCGTCACACTTACGTCCCCAGTGTGCGCAAACCTTCGCGGCCTGTCGCTGCCTCAAGGAGCAAAGGTCCTGAAGTATTCGGCAGGGATCTCCTCGAAGAATCTGGACGGTCTCAGGTGCACCACGCCCATGCGCCGGTCCAGAGAGGTGCGAGGCGCAACAATGACCAGGTTGTGTTTGGCGCGTGTCGCGGCCACGTACAGGATGCGCCGTTCCTCCTCCAGATCTTCCTCGCTGTCTTGAGCCATAGGCGACGGAATTCTCCCCTCTGCTGCCCAAATAATGATGACCGTGTGCCATTCGAGACCTTTGGACGAGTGAATCGTCGAGAGCACCATACTCTCGCTTCGCGAATCAATGGAGGAACGATCGTCGTCCGGCGGTTCCAGAGCCATATCCTCGAGGAAACGAGTGAGGCTTCTGTACGAAACAGTGAGGTCCGCAAGGTGCTCCAAGTCCCGCATCCGCTTCGGATAATTGTCGTAATTCGCTTTGAGAAACGGGAAGTAGTACCTGTTTACCCGATCCACTTTTTCCGATATGGGTCCTGAGTGGCCTTTGAGTTCGCGTATCAAATTGAAGAACTGGTCAAAGGCCGGTCGGTACTTTCTGCCTGACGGCACGAGTACGGACGGATCTTCAGGGAGACCGGATTCGACAATGCGGGTTGCGAGATTCATACCCGTCTTCAGCCCTACGCCGGGCAAGAGCTTCAGGGTGCGTATCCAGCTCAAGCGATCGCGAGGATTCGTCAGTACCCGCAGGTGCGCGATCACGTCCTTGATGTGGAGACTCTCCAGAAACTTGAAGCCGCCGTACTTCACAAAGGGTATGCCGCTGCGCGTAAGCTCCCCTTCCAGGTCAAAGGAATGGAAACCTGCGCGGAAGAGGACCGCGATTTCTCTCAGTGCCACCTGGTGATCGGAGAGTTCCTTGACACATTGCACCACAAAGCGGCTCTGCTCCCTCTCCGTCTCTGTCCGCGCTGCCAGAGGCAATGGCCCGCCCACGCGTCGGGTGAAGAGTCTCTTGCGATATCCGGTAGTGGCCCGTTCGATGATGCTGTTGGTCACGGCAAGAATGGGGGCCGTGCTGCGATAGTTCTCCTCCAGTTTGATCACACGTGCTCCGGGAAACGTCTGCGGGAATTCAACGATGTTGGCAAAATCCGCGCCTCTGAACGAGTAGATGCTCTGGGCGTCGTCGCCCACGACCATCACGTTGTCGTGGGTATACGCGATAAGCCGGACGATTTTCGCCTGAAGCCGATTAGTGTCCTGATACTCGTCTACAAGAATGTACTGCCATCGCTTGGACACTTCTTCTCTCACCGATTCATGCTCTTCCAGGAGGCGTACGGTGTTGAGCAAAAGATCGTCGTAATCCATCAATTGGTGAGATTTTTTGTGCTCCTCGTACAGCGCGCCAATGCGTTCGATGTCTGCCGCAAACTCTTCGAGGTGAGGGTATCTCTGCTTCAAGACCTCCGTACAGTCGCGGCTTGTGCCGGCCGAACGGCTCAAAACCTCCGCGATGGTCTTGGATTTAGGAAAGGCTTTGAGATCTTGGATGGGCGGGGAGAAACTCTTCTTAATATGATCAATTATTTCCAGTGAATCTCCTTGATCCATGATGGAAAAGGACGATTCGAATCCTAACAGCGCGGCATACCGTCGTAAGAGAATATTTCCCACCGAATGGAACGTTCCGCCTGCAACACGGGAGACTCTTCCGTCGAGCAAATGAGAAGCGCGTGAGAGCATTTCCTCAGCTGCTTTGCGCGTGAATGTGAGCAAAAGGATGCTTGCAGGGTCCACACCCGAATCCACCAACCACGCGACACGGTACACGATGGTCCTAGTTTTGCCGGAGCCCGCTCCAGCTATGACTAAAATGGGACCATCACCCGCGCAAACGGCTTCAAACTGGGCGGGATTGAGATCATTCTCGTACGCGATGTGGGAGAGCGGGCTTGGGTTCATGATATGCCTTCATTTTGATTAATCATAATCATTTTGTGGTCTTTTTCAAAAGAGACGAAGTGGCTTTTGAAGAAAAGCATGGTCAAAAGCCATCATTTATGATATGCTGTGTTCGTCGCTGATATTCGGGGGAGGTGCAATTCAGGTGAAAGAGTTTTAAGGAGGATTGCGTGAACAATTCACCAACCGTCATTGCGTGCCCTCTCTGTTTCAATCATTTTCCTTATGTGAGACAAGACGGCAGAAAGTCAGTAACTTACGGATATGGTTTGGATTTCCGTGTCGTGCCTCGGGACTGCAATAGATCCGCGGACATAGCAATCTGTCCTGACTGCTTTTTCACCGCGCGTGTCCAGGATTTTGAGCAAAAAGTTACCAGGACATGTCAAGGAACTTGTGCGCTCGGAAGAGTATACCAGTATTTTCAAGTCGGCAACCGACGAAGAACGTTCAGCCAGAGGGTGGCTGGGCTTGGTAACTCTTCTGGAAGCCAAAGGACTTAATCCCAGAGATCTCGGCGTCCTGAGTTTGAAAGGTTCGTGGGTAGCGCGTGAACAAGGTTGTCTGGAGACTGAACAAGAGTTGCTTCAGGCTTCGGACGCGTATTTGGATGAGGCGCTGCGTCGCGGGTTGACCAAGGGCGATCCCGGCATGGTGATGTATCTCCTCGGAGAACTCAACCGACGTCGGGGAGAATTCATGCGCGGTCGCGAAATGCTTACATTTCTCGGAAACAATCCGCGATATCGTTATCCCGCGCTCTTGCTTACCGTGCTTATTGAAGAAGAAGATACGACTCCCTATTGGTCGCTACATTCTCCCGACCAGATGGAACAACATTCTTCACGCTTCAAAGGCCTCTTCCCCGCGCTCAGGAGCATTCCGCCCAAAAAGATCACTTTCTCACCGGAGGAACTTGCAGATCAAGAACCGTGTGAACAGAGTGATGAGGACGATCGCCGTATGACCTGATTGCCGAGCACCTTTCTTTTCTCGCCTCGTTCTCTGAGCATGCTGCCAGGTGTTCAGCCGGCAAGTCATGAGGACGCGATCGCATCCAGCCGATTTGGAAGGGGAGATAATTGTCTCCCCTTCATATCAGGCCGAATGCAGAGTGCCCCTCAATTCCACCGACACCCACATCGCTGCCGAAAGTTTTTCATCCGAACGAATCTTTTGGCTGTCACGCGCTTGAAATGGCGCGGGCAAATTGGTATCCTCTCAAATCGACTACCCACGCACGAAACAGGATGGACGGAGGAAGAGGGATGCGACCGTACTTTGAAAAGATGACAGAGATCGGCAAAGCGCTGACCAATGCCAAGATAAAAAACACCGAAGAAAACGCGGCGAAGATTAAAGAAGTGGAAAAAGGAATCGCCGATGCCGCGGAAAAGATCAAACTCGCCGGTCTGCCTGCCAAGAAGATTAATGACCGAGGACAGCTCACCGTATGGCAAAGACTGGACTATCTTCTTGATCCCGGGACCTGGATACCGCTTCACACCCTTTTCAATCCCACGAACAACGACGAGGGATCTACGAGCGTCGTAGACGGCCTAGGAAGAATAAACGGCCGGTGGGCCGTGATCATCGGTTTTGACAACAAGGTGATAGCCGGGGCTTGGGTTGCAGGACAGTCCGAAAATGTGCTCAGAGTCACCGACATCGCCAAACGCCTTCGCGTTCCTCTCGTGTGGCTCGTGAACTGCTCTGGCGTCAAACTCACCGAACAGCAAGAAGTCTACCCCGATCGCCGCGGTGGGGGCACCACGTTTTTCCGACACGCGGAGCTGGAGAAACTGGGGATTCCGGTCCTTGCAGGCATCTACGGCACCAACCCTGCCGGTGGCGGGTATCACGGCATTAGCCCTACGATCCTCCTGGCTCACAAAGACTGCAACATCGCTGTCGGTGGTGGCGGTATTGTCAGCGGCATGAGCCCCAAGGGATTCTTTGATGTAGAGGGAGCGGAAGCCCTCATCGACGCCACCCGCCACTTCAAGGAAGTGCCTCCGGGGAGTGTGAACGTTCACTACGATTCCACCGGCTTCTTCAAAGCGGTGTATGAGACCGAGGAAGGGGTCCTGGACGCGCTCAAGGAGTACATGACCGGCATACCGGCATTCAGCCCGAAATTCTTCCGCGTCGCGCAGCCTGCTGAGCCCAAGTTCAGCGGGGAGGATCTTAATCGGCTCGTCCCGTTCAACCAGAAGTCTGTATACAAGTTCGAGGACATCCTTGCTCGCCTCACCGACAACAGCGAGCACATGGAATTCAGGCCTGAATACGGGCCTGAGGCGTACACGGGACTGATTAAGCTCGACGGCTTCCTCGTGGGAGTGATCGCGAACAAGCAGGGGGCTTTGCCGCCAGGATATCCCGAGTACGCGGATTACCAGGGCATCGGAGGGAAACTGTACAGGCAGGGACTCATCAAGATGAATGAGTTCGTGACGCTGTGTGGCAGGGACCGCATTCCCATCATCTGGTTCCAGGACACCTCCGGAATCGACGTGGGAGACATCGCGGAAAAAGCCGAACTTCTCGGTCTGGGACAGTCTCTCATCTACTCTATCGAGCAGACCAATGTGCCGATGATGCTGGTGGTCTTGCGCAAAGGGACTGCTGCTGCCCATTACATTATGGGTGGTCCGACCGCGAACAATCATTGCACGTTCACCCTCGGCACGCCTACCACGGAGATATACGTCATGCACGGCGAGACTGCCGCGGCCGCGGCGTCTTTTGCCAGGAGGCTGGTCAAGGAAAAGGACTCGAATCGTCCCTTGGACCCGGTAATCGACAAGATGAACGCGTTGGCCAAACAATACTATGATCAATCTCGCCCCATATACTGCGCGGAGAGAGGATTCGTGGACGAGGTGGTCGCATTCCCGGAACTGCGCAGGTACATGACTGCGTTTGCCGGCTGTGTGTATCAGAATCCTGAATCCTTGTGCCCGCATCATCAGATGATGCTGCCGAGGATCATCAAGGGCTGACACGGTCACTCCACACACCTCGCGGGGCGTGCGTTGTTTCGCAGCCCCGCTCCCTTCCCTCAAGCCCCCGCACGACGTGCAAGACCCCTACGTTTTTCCACGGTAACAGCGCCTTCAAAGGACTCTTACGGCGGGTGCCAGAACTTCTGACCGAAATTGCCATGTGTGTGAAGGTGGCGGGAATCCGCTGAACGAAGATTCGACGGCTTTGCGTCGCTCGAAGTGAAGAGGAGTTCCGGCTACCCCAGGAGTGATCAATCGGACAAAACTTCTGGCAATGAGTATAACTGGCCCCTTTTAAGCGCGGCTCCCGGAACAAAATGCATGAGCGTGTCTCGGGGGCCTTGACACTGGGGCCACTTGCTACAACATAATGTAATTGTGTCATATGTGTTGAAGGAGGTCATGGAGAGGAAGAACTGCGCAACCCGATTACGGTGCGTTTCTCAGGCAACAGCACGGAGAAAGTGCCTCGAACCGGGGCCTCCGTTTACCGGAGGGTTCGCGGATCACGTTACCGAAAGAATTTCTTGGATCGGGCTCCAAAAGGTTTCCCTCAACAGGCTTTGTCGATAAACTCTGAGTCATTCCATATGAAGGGGGCGCTATGAAAGAGACGGTTACGGTCAAGAACATCGGTCTCCGGGGTGTCACGGTAGCTGACACGAAGATTAGTTTTATCGATGGGGAGAAGGGCATCCTTATCTACCGAGGCTACCGCATAGAGGAACTCGCCGAACGATCGAACTTCATGGAAATCGCCTATTTGTTGCTGAACGGCAATCTACCCGACGAGAAACAGCTCGCAGCGATTACGGGAGCAGTGAATACCGCCAGAGAGCTTCCAGGATTCGTATACTCCTGTCTGAAGAGCCTGCCGAAAAACTCGGATCCGATGGATGTGCTTCAGGCGGCGGTCCCGTTGCTGGCTATGGCTGATCCGGACTTGCACGAGGAATCGAGAGACGCGTACGTGCGTATGGCATGCAGATTGATCGCCAGGATACCGATAGTGACCGCTGCCTGGCATCGCATACGCAAGGATCAGGAATTGCTCCCTTCTGACCCGAATCTGAGCCATGCAGGGAATTTTCTCTGGCAACTCAGCGGACAAAAGCCCGACGCAGAAACCGTGCGCGACCTGGACTGCTGTTTGGTGCTTCATGCGGATCACACATTCAACGCGTCGACCTTTGCCTGCAGAGAAGTCAGCTCCACGCGTGCTCACATGTACGCGGCAGTGGCTGCTGGCGTGGGCGCTCTCTCCGGAAGTCTCCACGGCGGAGCCAACACGCGAGTGATGGCCATGCTCATGGAGCTTGAGTCAGAAAAGGATCTGGCCAATTGGGTAAAGGACCGCGTGGAGCGTGGGGAACGAATCATGGGATTCGGTCACGCGGTGTACAAGACCATGGACCCCAGGGCCGCGTTTCTCACGAAAATGGCTACGCGTCTCGGCAAGAGCAAGGGCTTGGAGAAGTGGGACCGCTTGTCCAAGGATTTGGAGCGCATGGCGACCGAAGAATTCAACCGACGCGGCAAGAAGGAAATACGACCCAATGTCGATTTCTTCAGCGCACCTGTGTATCACATGATGGGAATTCCCAGGGACTTGTTTACCCCCATCTTCGCAATGTCCCGCATAGCCGGGTGGTGCTCCCATGTGATTGAAGAGAAATTTGCCGAAGCCCAGGAAAAGCCGATGCTGTACAGGCCGACGGCCGAGTATGTGGGCAATTACTGCGGGCTCATGGGATGTGAGTACCGAGCCTCTCAACGCGAGAGCGTAAGCGGGGTGCCGATGATGCTTCAGCATGATGTGGTGATTATAGGTTCAGGTCTTTCAGGCCTGCGAGCCGCCCTGGAGGTTGCCGGGGAGGCTGATGTGGCCCTGATCTCCAAAGTGTATCCTACACGGTCGCATTCCGGTGCCGCGCAGGGAGGTATTGGGGCTGCCCTGGGAAACGAGGAACCCGACTCCTGGGAATGGCACATGTATGACACGGTGAAGGGAGGGGATTACCTCACGGACCAGGACGTGGCCGAGGTCCTGGCTACTGACGCAATTCGAGCCGTGTACGAGCTCGAGCACATGGGGGTTCCGTTCAGCAGAACCGCAGAAGGCCGCATCGCACAAAGGGCCTTTGGCGGCCATACCAGCAATTTCGGCAAGGCCGCGGTCAAGAGGGCCTGCTATGCGGCCGACCGCACCGGTAGAGTGATCCTGGACACCTTGTATGCAGAGGCGAAGCGAAGAGGGATACGCATGTATCCGGAAATGTACCTGATGGATCTGGTGCTCCAGGAAGGTCAGGTGGTTGGCTTGGTGGTATGCGAACTTGCCACTGCCTCCATTCATGTCATCCGTACCCGGGCAGTGCTCCTGGCTACGGGAGGATACGGAAAGGTCTTTAAGGTTACGTCCAATTGTTTCGCGAACACGGGTGACGGGGTATATCTCGCGTACCGCGCAGGTATTCCCTTGGAGGACATGGAGTTCGTCCAGTTCCACCCCACCGGGATCTACGGACTGGGCGTGTTGATCAGCGAGGCAGCACGCGGGGAAGGCGGCATCCTCCGGAACCGTGAGGGCCGGCGATTCATGGAGGAGTACGCTCCGACGATCAAGGATCTCGCGCCGAGAGACATGGTCAGCAGGGCCATCATGACCGAGGTTCGTGCGGGCCGAGGAATAGACGGCAGAGATTTCGTGCATTTGGATTTGACCCATCTCGGAAAGGAACGTATTGCCGAGAAATTGTCGGACATCTCGTCCTTCGCCCGGATCTATTTGGGGGTAGACACGGCAGTTGATCCTATTCCGGTAGCCCCGACGTGCCATTACATGATGGGTGGAATCCCGACCAATGTGGATGGCCAGGTGCTCGATGAAAAGGGGGCGGCAGTGCCGGGTCTGTATGCGGTGGGGGAATGCGCGTGCATCTCGGTCCATGGGGCCAATCGTCTGGGATGTAATTCTCTCGTAGATTTGGTGGTATTCGGTCGTCGCGCAGGCAAAATGATTCGCGCGGATCTTGGTCACCTCGAGTGGAAGAATCTGCCCGAAGGCCCTGACCATCGGGTGAAGGACACCCTGAACTCGCTCAAGGGACGGGAGACCGGCGAGCGCGCGTCCGCGTTGCGAAGTTCGCTGCAGCAGACAATGACCGAGCATTGTTCGGTATTCAGGACCGAGCAAGGCTTGAACGACGCGTTGGCACACATCGAAGATCTGAAAGCCCGATATGAGCACGTGGTGGTGGACGACCGCGGGAGCACGTTTAATACTGACCTGTTGGAAGCCATTGAGTTGGAATACCTGATCGGACTTGCCGAGGCGATGCTCATGTCCGCGCTTGGCAGAAAAGAGAGTCGCGGCGCGCACTTCAGGGAGGATTACCCGGAACGGGACGATACAGAGTGGCTCAAACACACCTTGATCCGACGTACCGACCGTGGGGTGGAGATCTCGTACAAACCCGTGAAGATCACCCGTTTTCAGCCCAAACCGAGGACATACTGATGATCGAGATGAATTTCAAAATATTCCGCTTTGACCCGGACAAGGATTCCGAACCGTACTTCCGTTTGTACGCAGTCCAGGCTGAACCGTGGGAACGACTGCTGGACTGCCTGAACAGAATCAAATGGGAACAGGACGGGACCTTGGCGTATCGCATGTCTTGCGCGCACGGGGTATGCGGTTCCTGTGCCATGAAGATCAACGGCCGCTGCGGGCTGGCATGCCAAAAGCTCGTGAAAGACTATCAAGGAAATGAGGTGCTTCTAGAGCCGCTCCCCACGTTCAAACCCCTGAAAGACCTCCTCGTCGACCTCACCCAGTTCTTCGAAAGGGTAGAGCGGGTCAGACCGTTCCTTGTCGCGTCCGGAATGCCCGATAAGGAGAGAATCCAGACACCGGAAGAGAGAAAAAAAATCGATGAGGTGATCCGATGCATCCTCTGTGCGTGTTGCGTCGGCCAGTGTCCCATCTCCAACCAGGACGAGGCCTTTCTCGGGCCTGCGCCTCTGGTACAGGCTTTTCGTCGAATATTCGACTCCCGGGACGAGGAGCAGGAGCAAAGGCTGCGGCAACTCGACTATCCCCACGGTGCGTGGGCGTGCCAGAACCATTTCGAGTGCACGCGGGTCTGCCCCAAAGAAATTCCGGTGACAAAATCTATCAATCTGATCAAGAGGGAGATCAAGCGGTTGTAATCACTAGGAGGCTATCGCGAAACGCCATGCTTTCCCGAATACGTGGCACGATGGCGTCGGTTCCCACGACTTTCGGCTGAGGACTCCACGAACAAGCCGTGGAGTCCTCAGGCAGAATGATCAAGGAAATACACGAGATGAAAAGGCCACTGATGAGGTGTGCCAACTGCGACTACTTTCAACCATGCGAACCGGAGCAGAAGAGTCCTGGAGGCGTGCCCGTCCATGGTGAGTGCCGCAGGCGGCCTCCGGCAATGTTCAGCCGCCGCGTGATCGAAAGCGATCCAATTCCTGTGTTCGACGACACCATGTCCTACATCAAAGTCCCCGTATCCTACGAAGTGCTTCGTCCCGCGTACCCTCTGGTCAACAATGATTTCTGGTGCGGGGATGGTCGGTGGACCGTGAACGGAACACAGATTCTCTGGAGCCGCTGGGACGGCGTGAGCGGCTGCGCGCATGAAGACAAGAGGTCGGGGGACTCGTAGAATCGGCACACGCGCAGCGGAGGAGCGACGAGTCGCCCACTGAAGACCTTTCCGGCTCGACCGCGTTCTGCGGACCGTGCGGGAATGCAAGGGGTTGTTTCACAGGACAGCCTTTCACAATTGTGGGCTCACTTCCAGATCCCAAGACTACCTACCTACGGGTACGCGTCCCTGCCCTCCGCGTAGGCTCTTTCCTGGCTGAGTCCACGTTATCGTCGTCTCAGCGAGGTTCCTCTTAATACGGCTTTTCGCTGTTCCTCGGGGATACGGAAGAAATGGTCGACCGCCGCGAGCACGACAAAGCGCGGGGACTCTCCGATGCGCTCTGCCAGTTCTCTGATCTGTGCGATCAGGTCGTCGGGCAGCTCAAATGATTCGCTCTTGTTTGCCGCATCAGGCATGGGCATCCTTCATGCGGGGAGGCAAGGAGCCTCCTGAACCCCGCGTTGCTCAAGGATCTTGAATTTCCATGTTCCGGCACTCTTCGTCCCTGGACGACTTGGAGAAACGGCACACTAAGGCATCTTGGGCCTGCCGGTGAGCATGCTCCTGCCACGTGCGACGTCGATGCCAATCTGCGACTTCAGGTGCTCGATGTTCTCGAACTTGATCTCGGATCTGAGTCGTTCCACCAGGTACACTCGTATGATCTGGCCGTAGATTTCCTGATCGAAATCGAGAATGTGGACTTGGTACTGCACACGGCGGTCCTGGAATGTGGGATTGTAACCGATATTCATGACTGCCGGATATATGGTCTCTCCCACGCGACAGTACACCGCGTAGACCCCTTCAGGCGGCTGGAGTTTCACCTCCGGCTTAATGTTCGCGGTGGGGAATCCCAGGCTCTTGCCTCGATGGTGTCCGTGGATGACGCGTCCCTCGATGGTGAATTCCCGGCCTAACAGAGTGTTGGCCTCCACAATCTCGCCCCGCGCGAGGTGCTCCCGTGTCCTGCTCGAAGAAACAACCATGTTGTCAACCATCACCGGCGGGATGACATGGACGGAGAATCCGAGCGCCGGTGCCATCTGTTTGAGTGTGTGTGGGGTTCCCGCACGGCCTTTGCCGAAACGGTAGTTTTCACCGATAAAGATGTGTCTGGCACCCAGCTCCTCCACAAGGACGTTATTCACAAACTCCTCTGCGGATTGTTGGGCGAATTCACGCGTAAACTCTGCCAGAATCAGCACATCGACTCCCAGAAATTCCAGAATGTCCGCGCGCTCACGGGGAGTGGTGATTCTCGGAATATCCGGAGCCTTGTTCAACACTAAACGCGGGTGCGGGTCAAAAGTGTACACAATTGCGTCCCGCCCTTTGCTGTGGGCGATCTTTGCCGTCTGCCGAATGATCTCCTGATGTCCCAGGTGGACTCCGTCAAAATTTCCCAGAGCCACTGACGGCGCGTTGAAATGTTGATAGATTTTTTCGCGAACGCGAATGATTTCCATTACTGTTTCTCGGCGTGAAACGCCGGAGTTGACGCTCATAATCTCGGTTGCCGGTTTACGATTCCCGCGAATGGTACGCTCAGAGTACTCTCGATCTCTCAGCGCGATACGATTACCCATCACAAGGCCTGCTCAAGACTGGCCCCTGGGCGCTGCCGAATCGGATGAATCACCTTGCTGCGCTGAATCCGTCTTTGGTTCTGCAGCTGGTTCCACAGGTACGGCAACCGCCTGGGCTTGGGCCAGACTCAATTCTTGCGTTTTCTGCTCCAGTTCCTTGGACTTACGCTCCAACTCCTTCTGAGAGGCCTGGTTTTCCGCTTCCAGTCCTCGGATCCTGTCGGTGAGCTTTTGGACTTCCGCGAGATGCCCTTTGTCCGTCTTTATCATCCTGCGCTTTTCCCCCATCCATTTCAACTGGGTGATAAAGTCGCCAATCGCCGCGATGATTATGCCAAAAGCTACGCAGAAAAGCACGAGTTCCCAAAACTGAATGGTAATGGGTTGACCAAGACCGTAGTACTTGATTTGAACGCTCACGTCCATGTTCTTACCGAACAGCGTCAACAAGAAGACAAAAAAGGCCAGTTCAATAAGCCTCTTGACGAACCTCATTCTTCACCTCGACTATTCATTAGGATAGAGCCGCCTGAAACCATCCTGCAACTTCTGACAGGTGCTGAGGAGATGTTCAGGGATCACTCTCACGTCGGCCAACACCGGCATGATGTTCGCGTCGCCTTGCCAGCGGGGAACAATATGGTAGTGAACGTGTTCTCCATATCCCGCTCCCGCGACGGCACCCAGATTGATTCCCATGTTGAAACCGTCCGGGCGCATGATCGACCTGAGTACCTGCATCGCACGGCATACTTCCTGAATGACCAGGCCGTTTTCTTCCCTGTCCAGCGCGCAAATATCAGGGACGTGTGTATAGGGCGCTACGAGCACATGACCGTTATTATAAGGGAATTTATTCATCATAGTAAAGGCCCCTTGTCCTCGGTGGACGATCAGGTTCGTATCGTCCTCGGTGGACGCGGGCTTTGTGCAAAAAATACACCCAGGTTCCTTCTCCTTGCCTACGATGTAGTCGATCCTCCACGGAGCCCAGATTCTTTCCATAATGTCCCCGTAACTCTCCGATCTGCTTGCCATTACCAAACCGTTCGCGGTTTGGGGGCGGTCGGTCAGCGGTCAACCGACAAGAACCGTCCTTTCACGTGTCCCTGAACGATCTCGAGAACGCCGACCGTGCCTGTTCCCGTGTTCCGATTCTGACTGGCCGCGCCGGGATTGAACATGGCCACTTCCTTTACGGTCCCCCAGAAAGGAACGTGTGAGTGCCCGTACACCACCAAGTCGGGAATATCCTCGCCGAATCGACTCAGGACACGCTCCGCGAGACCTTCCTTTGCACCCCAGCCGTGAATCAGACCGATGCGTACCCCCGCAACAGGAATGATCCTCGTTTGCGGCAGGACATCCATCACTTCGTAATCGTCCATGTTGCCGCATACCGCCAGGACCTGTTTTGCCAGCAAGCGTTCCAGTACCTTGCGGGATACGATGTCGCCCGCGTGAAGGACCATGTCCGCATCACCAAGGAGGTCGTCAAGGATGTAGTCCAGATCTGGGTCGGGGTACCTCAGATGCGTGTCGGAAATCACACCAATTTTCATGAGTTCGGCTCTCGCCCCCTATTATGTGGCGTCGCCGTCAATGGACTTCAGGACCATGTCTCCTCCTACGACCACCCTGGAACCTGCGATAAGCACAATTCCACCGACATCGGTGTAGCTTTCGGCCCTATCCAGGACTGCCCCCAGGCGATCCCCTTTGAGAAGGCGTTCACCCATATCTCTCGCAAAAGCTGACGCCCAACACGCGGAACGGGAAATCACCGTAACCGCGTGAATCCCGCGGCCGGGAACGTACGTGGAGATGCCCACGGGTCGCTTGAACGCGGGGAGCATTACCACGAGCTTTTCATGAAGGGGCGACCCTTCCGCATACAAATACACTTCCAGAGGGAAGGTACATCTCACATATGCGTCACCGCCGCTGGACACGATGACATTGTTCGTTTCAGATCCCATGTCCCGACCCACGAAATCGGCGATCGCTCCACTGATGCACGTCATGGGCGCCACTCCGGTCACGCGACTGGACAGGTCCGTGTACCGAACGATCTCGGGCGCCACCGCAAAAATCTGAATCGGCGAAGTAGTTTCTCGGAAGGCCGGATGCTGTCGGAGGTATTCCTCAATTTGATACCGGTAACGGAAAACCGAGTCTTTGGCCCTGGCGCTGAGGTCGCTTTCGGCCTGAATGAAGAGTTTTGTTTCCCGGACCTCAACTTCAAAGCTCACGGCCTGAGCGAAGGAAATCTGATTGCGGTAGTTCTTTCGCTCATAAATATCGTAAATTGACGTCATGGACCTGACCCGGAGATGTGCTGCGGTGTTGATTCTTTTTTAAATCCTATGGCTCATTTACCCGGGATTATTCATCGGGCCCGGAGACTGTGTCAAGGGATAATTTCTTCCTGCAGTCTCTGTTGTCCTCAATTGCGGATTTCTTTCGTCGCGAATCCTGAGAGCGACGCTACATGTAATCCTTCTTAGTGCGTCCAAGGTTTTGATACCATGGCACTTTCACGTGTATGGCAGGACGCGGGATGCGGGCTTCGCTACGGACGACACAAGGCCGTATCATCACCTCGCCCAGGAGATCCCCGGCCCTACGATCTCCACGTGTGTGAACGCGAATCAGAATGAGTTCCCGCTGAATCCGGGCCGCGCTTTGCTTCGGACAATGCCTCGCCATCTGGTCTCGCGGGCCAAGAATCCCTCAGCACGTGACATCGTTTTGTTACTTTGATGTGCGCTGTTTGGTACCATTGCTGCCAATCGAGCTCGTGGAACGCGGCACCGAGTGACCCCCCACTGGATGGCTGCGTGGCCACGTACCGTGTATACTGACTTTGAGGTCGACCGGGGCGATTCGTGCGGTCGGCCCCCTTACGTGGAGCAAAATCGACACACATGGTTAACGTGAGAAAAACGCTGAGAATCACACTCTCTTCCGCACCGTGGCGCCACACCCTCGCGGGGGTGGCGGGGGGACTGGCGGGCTGGGCCTTGGTCGAACCGTTCTTCCACGACGGGGGGAGTGTCGGCCGGTGGGGGATAGGCAACGCCTTTCTCTTTCCTGTGGTGGCGGGAATGATCTCAGGTGCGCTGCTCTTTGCGGACTCTCTTCCACGGGAACGGTTCCCCGCTGCGGCAAGCCTGGGCGCTGCCGGTTTCGGCTTGGCCTTTGCCCTGGGTTTTCTCTCTTTGGGACCGTCGCATCTTCTCTTTGCATGGCTACGCCCAGCGGGTGGGTATCCGCTGGACTCTGCGGGTTCAGGGGATTTCTTGATGGCCGTGCTGGCCCGGTGTCTTGCATGGGGCGGTCTGGGTATGGTGGTGGGGCTGGGGCCGGGGATTGTCACGGGCAATTGGCGAAAATACTGCGGCGCGGTCATGGGGGGGCTGCTGGGGGGACTCATCGCGGGATTTTCATTCGATCCGTTGCAGGTTTGGACGCACGCGATTACTGCTGGGCACGCGTGGGCCAGCCGAGCGACCGGCTTTGTGATCGTGGGAGGAATGGCCGGGTTCCTCACGGGGGTGGCCGCGGATCTCACGCTGAAGAGCCGACTGGTGATATTGTCAGGCGCCTTGGCAGGCAGTCAATTCATCCTGGATTCCGGGCCCTGCGCAATTGGCTCCTCGCGGGAATGCTTCGTGCTTTTACGCGAGGAGACCGCGGCTGAGCCGATTCACGCGGTGGTTCAGAAAGTCGGGTTCGAGTTCGAGATCGATTGCGACCGTGGTGACGCGAAGATCCTGGTAAACGGACAAGCTACCGACAGGAGCCGACTGACCAACGGTGACCGTATACGAATCGCGGAAACCAAGCTCGCCTTTTTCTCCGGCTGAGCTTATAGTGCATGCCATGGCGCTGAACGTTGATGTGAATGGGAAGTGAACTCGCATGACCTGGAGGGGCACAACGAACTATGAACATGGCACCCTGTCCAGCGACCAGCGGGAGCTGGCAAGTGCTTGAAGTTCTTGGGGATGGGGGTTCGGGGGAAGGCCCTTCTTTCAAGAAGGGCCTTCCCCCGAAAATGCATTTTCATGGGAACTCGCGGGCGGGTATGAGGCGCCATGAGGAGTTGACGTGACTGATCACAAGAATCTTCCGAGGCAGCAGGATTCACTGATCTCGGCAGAAGAAAACCGGGCGATGTTTGACCGAATTGCCGGGTATTACGACGGCACCAATCGTATCCTTTCCATCGGCCTGGACGTGGTACTGGCGTCGTCGCGGGGTGGCCCGGCTCACTACAAGACCGGAAGGGCGGTACCTGGATGTCGGCTGCGGGACGGGCGACATTGCATTGGAAATTCTGCGTCAGAGTCCCGGAAGCCAGGTAATCGGCATTGATCCGTCTGTAGGCATGCTGGCCCTCGGGCAAGAGAAAGTGAAGGCTCGCGGACTTTCTCACGCGATCTCATTGATGCAAGGGGACGTCCTCGGACTCAGCTTCGAGGATGATTTCTTTGATGGAGCGATCGCTTCTTTTTGCATCAGAAATGTAACGGACAGAAAGCGCGCGCTCCAGGAGATTCACCGGGTAGTCCGTCCGTCCGGTACACTGATCATCCTGGAACTCACCGAGCCTGGCGGTCCGATTATGAAACCCTTGTTCCGGATCTACTCGCGGATCGTGATGCCCGCGGTGACAAAGGTGATGTCATCTGTGCCTGCGTATCGCTATCTTACCGATTCGATGGCTGATTTTCCTCCGCCCACGGTATTTGCGGAACTGATGTCACAGACCGGATTTGACAATATGGGTTTCGTGCACCTTACCACGGGAATCGTGACCCTCTTTTGGGGCCAGGTTCCGCTCCAACCGAAGTGACCTTCTGTCCTGGGAGATCCTTGCAAAGGGCTTTTTCCCGCCTGTGCGGTGCCCTGCGATACTGGGTGCCGCAAGTGTGTGGTCCGTGCGATTCCTTCTGAGTGTTGTGAGGGCCCCCCGACAGCTTTGATGCCGATTCGTTCTTGCATGTATGAAACGTGGGGCCGACTAGGGATCTCGGAACGCACGGCGCAAGCCGTCTCATCGCTTCGCTCACGAGACCCCCAGCCGCGGCACGACCACGGTATTTGTGTGAAAGCGCACCAGTAACTTCAGTAGCGCTCCTCACTTGTCTTCCTCGACTGTCCGGGGTCTCCTCTGTATGGAAATAGGCTGAACTTTGATGTGTTTCGGGCAGGCTTTCACAAACCTCTGTGCTGACTCGAGCTTGATTGGTTCGGAAACAGGCCCGCTTGCACCCACCAGAATGAACCGCGCCCGGTAGAAGGGATGCGCGTATCACTTGTGCTCCTTTCGGATCTCGTCTCTTGCCATGCGCAGGGCCACAGCCTTGTCCTCGCCGCTCTTGACGCGGTGAGAGGCCTTTGGATGGGGGAACTTTTCAATGAGCGCCGGGTCATATTCAGTGAAAGCTCGGCGGTAGGATATCAATAGTTCCCCAACCCGCAAACGAGTGAGAGACGCGTTGATCTGAGCAGGCCATGGTCCCAAACGAACACACTCAAAAGAACAAAGCACGGGAGGAGAGCCACGAGTGCACCTCGATCGCAACGCCGCAGCGAGAAAACGCGCGACGCAGTTCAATCATCAACGCGTCAAGCGGGGGTATGATGGTTTCTCAGACGAGAGAAAGGAGAGTGCATCATGAAGGCAGGAATCTATTTCACTGGCTCCGGGCCGATTCTCTTGTTGACCTCCTATCAAACTCTTACCGATGCTCAACTGATCTCCAAACTGGCAACCAAGGGGATCAAGAAGTTCATTGCTTTTGAGGTGCCCACGGAATCGTTGAAGGAGAAATACGGGCAACATTTCTCCGTGATCATGGGCGATCTTCATCAGCAGGATGACCTGCGTGTGCTCGACTACGACGGACACCATGTCATGTCGAAATTCTCCATTGAGGAGATGGGGCAACCGATGTTCCACGAGCCGTAACACGGTCGATTCAGCGAGTCATGGCCTTTCGCATACAGAAACGCATCCTGCCGGGTCAGAGCCGGGGCTCAGCCCGGCTCCCTTTGCATGACACGGAAAGAAACCGGGTACACATCACTACACACGAGACGGAGAGGCTTGAACGTATCATACAAGTGCGTTTCCCCATGAGTGACTCTTTTGCCGGCCCTTTGGGGATCTCATTCGCTTCGGACCGCGCCAAACCGCCCCATCACTTCGCTCACGAGACCCCCGGCCGCCGCTGCGACCATGGGACTCGTCTGAAAGCGCATCGGTATCAGGGAGTCTAGACCCTGAATCGTGAAGCACCTACTGATTCAGCTCACGCATGGGACCAGCCTCCAAGGGCAGCCGAACACTACACCTGAATTATACAATGGAGTAATGAGTATCTGCGCGAGGCATTCCTGGCCCTCCTCGCGGGCATGATTCCGCGAGGACGTCGCGGCCCACTGGTCGTCGTTCTGTTGCTCTACGCCGATTCTGTCAAATCCATATGGAGTGACGCTCTTGTCCCTCGCGGACCACGGAGTCGAAGCACGATCAGCCCTTGCGAGAGTCCTCAACAGGAGGGGGGAGTCCAATGCCCGGTTTCTGTAGAGGGAGAATCCTGTGTGCCGGTCAATTGCAGAGGATCAAGCGGGTCAGCACCGGATGAGATGCTCAGCACATTGTCCGTGCTGGTCACAAGGCCTTCTGCCTGCAACCGGTCTATGATGATCATCGTTCGTCCGGGTTCGGTGGGGATGGATTGCACAAGCTCGTCCAAGGCCAGTACCGGGTGCTTCACGAGTATCTTCACGATAAGACCGCGAATCTGTCTGTCTGAATCGTGAAAAGGAGCTTGCTTACGATAGAGAGCGCTCCTTCGGTTCGGATTGGTCTGCGTATTTTTGAGCATGACCCCGTAGTCCATGAGTGCGTAATACCAAGCCCTTGGTCGCGTCCGGTCGAGCGCTTTGTCAACCAGAGGAAGGATTTCCTTGTCCGAGACGCGATCCGCTTGGGGAAAGAAGAAGTGTATGAAGACCCGCCGAATGTTGGTTTCTATGAACACCGCGGGCCTGTGAAAGGCAAAAGCCTCGATCGCTCCTGCCGTTGCCGGGCCTATGCCCGGAAAAGTACGAAGAATCTCCGCGCTATCCGGGATCGTGCCGCGAAATTCCTGCACCACTCGCTGAGCTGTGCGGTGCAGGTTTGCCCCGCGACGATTGTACCCCAGCCCCTGCCACACGGCCAGCACGTCCCTGAGAAGCGCACGAGCCACGGAATCGATATCCGGGAAGCGGGTGATGAACTGATCGTACTTGGCCAGGACTCTATCCACCTGGGTCTGTTGCAACATAAATTCCGAGACGAGTATCCGATAGGGCGAGGATGTGTCTCTCCATGGAAGTTTGCGACCATGTGCCGCATAGTGCTGCATAATGGTACGTTGGAATTCCCGGATCGCGCTTCGTGTGACTTTCCCTGCACAAAGCGAGTGTGTCTGGTCTTTCATGAGAGAAATCCTTCTGTCCTCATCTTATGTCAATTCGCTCTCACACGACTCTCACAGTTGGGCAAAGGGCTGACCGAGTGGCTCTACGTTGATCGCCATCATCCTTGGTGCGCGGATTCTCTGAAAACCCGCAGTATGCGACTCACCACGACCACATTGGTGTGCAACGCGAGATAACAGAGAGCCAGAAAAGGCAAGAACGGGCTCAGCGGGCTGAAGATGGCACTGAGTGCGGTTACCGTGGTCCGAGTCCCTTTGCTTGCGAGGGTCGGGCTCCCGAGCGACAGGCCGAGGCTCTCTGCACGTGCGCTCGAATAGCTGATGAGACCGCTTCCGATCAGGGCGAGCGTTCCCAACGCTCCTACCATGTACAGAGGAAGCTGGAGCCCGGCACAGTAAACTGTCAAACCGATGACCAGGGTCCCATCGCTGTACCGGTCGAGGACAGAATCCAGGAAAGCCCCTTGCAGACTCTGCCGGCCGGTCAGTCGGGCAAATTGCCCGTCGACCCCGTCGAGGATCTGCGAAATTGCGGCAATCAGGCCTGCTGCCAAGCCCCATCCGGCTGCAAAGATCACGCCCGCGAGCACGCCGGTACTCATGGAACAGACCGTCACCATCCATGGTCTCAGCCATGGGATCTGGGTGAGACGTGGCGTGAGGGAAGCAGACAGTTTGCATTTGATCCATTTCAACACGAAACGATCCGATGGCTTGGTCTGCCACTGCGGAGAGGACGAATGATCACTCGACATACTCTTTGCGGGCCTCCTTTGCCTCATCAGAATGTGTGGGTCTGTTCTTCGTGTGTACACCATGCATCATAGGGGCTTTTGGTCCTGCCATCAAGGTGGGGTAAGGCCACTCCCTGACCAAAGTCGGTACCAGTGCCCATCGGACGAAACCCTTTGGGTAAGTGAGCAATACGGTTCACATCCGACGATTTCATATGGCAGTGGGACAGGCTTCAGGAGCCACCTTGGAAAAGCCTCGACCGCAGGGTCAGCCGCCGCGGACCGTTCCCCTTCAAAGAGCTGCCCGCGTGTGATAATCTGGAACGGAAAATGCTTCCTCAGCATATTGCGGTGAGACGGTTTGGTTTCTGCGCGAGAGCGTGATGATCTGATCCGGGGGTCACATATGGGCGAAATCAGAATAGCCATAGCAGGAGTGGGGAACTGCGCCAGTTCTCTCGTGCAAGGGCTACATTACTACGCACACACGGATACTGAGAATTGCATAGGTCTGATGCACCGAGAAATCGGAGGTTACCAACCCTCTGATATTTCAGTCAAGGCTGCCTTTGACGTGGACGAAAGAAAGGTGGACAAGGATTTGTCCGAGGCCATTTGGGCCCTGCCCAATTGTACCATGCGCCTGTGCGACTCCATTCCGCACATGGGAGTCACGGTCCGAATGGGACCGATAATGGACGGCCTTGCCGAGCATATGAGGAACTATCCGGACCGTCGCAGGTTCCTTCCCTCACAAAAACCGGAATTGACGAAAGAGGATATCGTCAGGATCTTGAAGGATGCTGCCGTTCACATCCTCATGATATACCTGCCTGTGGGTTCCGAAAAAGCAGCCCGTTTTTACGCGGAGTGCGCCCTGGAAGCGGGCGTTGCGCTGATCAATAACATTCCTGTCTTCATTGCCAGTGAGGGCGACTGGTCCCGACGCTTTGAAGAAAAGGGGCTGCCCATCATCGGTGACGATATCAAATCGCAAGTCGGGGCCACGATCGTCCACCGCACCTTGGTAGACCTGTTCAAGAAGCGAGGAGTGCAGCTCGACCGCACGTATCAGCTCAACACGGGGGGTAACACCGATTTTCTCAACATGCTGGATCGCCAGCGTCTTGAATCAAAAAAGACATCCAAGACCGAGGCAGTCCAGACCGTCGCGGCACAGCGTCTTGACGCGGACAACATTCATGTGGGCCCCAGCAATTACGTGCCCTGGCAAAAGGACAACAAGATTTGCTTTATCCGGATGGAGGGGAGAATTTTCGGCAATGCGCCCGTGGAACTGGAACTGCGACTATCCGTCGAGGATTCGCCCAATTCCGCGGGGGTGGGTATCGACGCGATCCGCTGTGCAAAGCTTGCTCTGGACCGAGGAATAGGAGGGATTTTGCACGGCCCGTCCGCGTATTTCATGAAGCATCCGCCACAACGGTCCACGGACGATCAGGCATATACCATGACCGAGGAATTCATTCGCGGAGCCGGATCGATCGCGGAGCGACCATGAACGCCGCGTTCCCTCGCAGATGCATTTTCGGGGGAAGGCCCATCTCCAAGAACTTCAAACACTTGCCAGCTCCCGCTGGTTGCTGGACAGGGTGCCATTTTCATGGTTCGTTGTGACCCTCCAGGTGGGGGTTCACTCCACTCGTGTGAACGCATATCCGAATGAAAGGATTGGTTCTCGTGGACCCCATCGCATGCGCAAAACAACGTATCCGCGCGATCGTCCAGGGCTCGACGACGCCGGAAGACCCAGTTCACGCGGAGAACACGCTCAAATGGCTTCTCGAGCTGTGCCCGGATGCTGAGGAATCGCTTCAGGTGGCAGCGCTCGGACACGATATCGATCGAGCCGTCCAGGACCGGAAGGTCGGCAAGAGCCGATTCTCCTCTTTTGACGAGTTTAAGGCTGCTCACCGCGCGCAACAGTGCGGATATTCTCAGGGAAATACTGGACGAATGCGGGGTCGACACAAGGGTAGGGGAAGAAATATGTCGCCTGGTACGTGCGCATGAAACCGGAGGCGACGAGCGATCGGATTTGCTCAAGAATGCAGACAGCCTTTCTTACTTTGACGTGAACCTGCCCTTTTACGTGAAACGCCACACGTGGGAAGAAACCAAATGGCGCAGCATGTGGGGCTTCAAGCGACTGTCCCCTGAATCGCAAGCGCGGGTGAAGGGATTTCGATTCACGGACGGTCGGCTCAATGAGCTGATTCGGGAAGTGGCTGCAAAGGCCAATCCACGAGAGTGAAAACCCGCACGCAAGAGGGTGATAGCAATGTTTCTCCGGAGTCCATGCGAGTGAGATACGACACAGCACCCACGTCCCTGGCCATCAAGATCGTTTCTGCCACGGTGATCGTGGCGGCTCTAGGTCTTCTGGTAGCGTCCTTTTGGCAGAAATTGCTCCTCATACCGACGGCAGTGCTTAGCCTTGTCCTGATAGGGTGTTATCTTCGCGCTCCGGTCGCGTATCACGTTTCCAGTAACGGATTGATCGTCGAGTTTCGACTTGGCCAAAAGCAGTTCGGCAGGATTTTGGGATGCACTCCTGTGCAAGAATGTACCCGGCTCACGCTCCGTCTCTGGGGTAATGGAGGCTTGTTCGCTGGCACGGGCATATTCTGGAACAGAACATGGGGAATTTTCAGGGCGTACGTCACGACTTCGGGGCGTACCGGTCTTGTGCTGGTGGAGACAGAAAAGGGCAAGGTGCTGGTGAGTCCGCACGATCGAGGGCAATTCGTGAAAACCGCTGCGAGTTTCGGGCACCATCAGGCACCCTCCCTGGAGCCGACATGATCTTCTCGTACCCGGAACACTCGTGTCTCTTGAAACGGACTTTCCTGTGAGGCCTTTTCTCGGCAACCCGAGCCGAAAATCCTTGGAATCGACACCATTGTGCCGCGTTTTCGGGAAGGTCCCATAGAAAGCGGGATGACGCAGCAGCCTCCTAGCCATTGCCCAGTTGTTCCAGCCGACGTTTCAGGCCCCATTTCTTGACAAGATTGGCAGTGCTGGTCGGCACAAGATGCTCCCACGGTTCGCCTGAAATTATGCAACGCCGCACTTGGGCACCTGTCAGGCCTTTGGTGTCAGGGGATCGTTCCCACATGACCTCGACTTTGAGGCCCTGAGCCGTGAGAAGGTCGAACTTTCTCCGTCCCCATTCGTCGCAAATGGTCATGAAGAAGACCGCGTCCATCGGGACATAGTAACGGTACAATTCGGGAATATTGATAGGAAAAGGCACCACGGAAAAGGCTTCACCCACGACGCCGGCTTCCAGAAGCGCTGCTCGCACCATGACGTAGCGCTCGAAATAGGTCAACGGATTGGAGGTGGGTTTGGCTCGCCGTGCGTCAGCCGCGTCTTCTCGGGTGAGCAAGGGGTCGGGGTTGGTGATCCCTACGACGAGATGCACGCACCTGGCCTTGGCTGCAAGCAGGTACGCGAGGTGGTCGTTGTGGAGGACCCTGAAACCGCCCGTGAATCACACCGATGGTGTCCATAAGTCTTGCCCCACGTCTATTCGACCAGCGAGGGGTTTCTGCATGCCTGACGCATCCCCAAGAATAATAGGAGTCTCCGTTCTCCAGGAGC
Source organism: uncultured delta proteobacterium (assembly GCA_963760985.1). Lineage (GTDB taxonomy): Bacteria > Desulfobacterota > Desulfomonilia > Desulfomonilales > Desulfomonilaceae > JACRDG01. The sequence continues at coordinate 57,617 of CAVXFM010000016.1, forward strand.
GCATGCACGATGAGTGTCTCCGCTGAAACGAGACAAATCATCATACACCGGTCCGACACAAGGGCAAGACCTTTTGCCTCTGCTCGGTACGCAAGGCGCGACAACTCATGCCTTGAGGACTCGCTCACACGGGACACGGCTCCGTCTGGCGCACCGTAGCCCACAAAGCATAGACCGGATCGCCGACAGGAGCGACGGAATAATATTTGTCGTCCTTGGGTCGCGGCTTTCCCTTACTCTCGAAGTACCCTTCCACGGAGAAGGACCCGGAAAGCGCGAAGTATTTCTTCACAATATCTATCCGTTTGGATTCGGACGTCTTTTTCCAGAGCGTCACCGCTTTCGGAGGGAACATTCTGCTCGAGAATACCACGATGAACAGGCCGGCTGGTTTGAGTATCCGCGCCACCTCTCTGAAGGTCTCGACCGGTCGGGTCAGGTAATCTACGGAAACCGTGTTGATCACCACGTCGAAAGTATGGTCTGCAAAGGGCAATTCAGGACAACAATTCAGGTCGTGAACGACACGCTCGGTCAAGATCGAGTTAGCCTGGAGTTCCTCGCAGTTGAGTCCCAATCCTGTCACCCCGGAGGGTTCGATTCCTTGTCTCAGATGGGAATCCGGGCCGGCCATGAGATCCAGAATGCGACTCCCCTTGGGGATCAGCCGACCATACAAATCCTCAACCGTGGAAAGAGCGGTTTCGTCCACGTGACTGACGAACCTCGGCGTCCGGTAAAACTGCTCGTCCGGGTCTTCGTCTTCTCTGGCAAAATCTTCAGGAAGGAAATCTCTCTGAGAAAAGTCCTTCGTTTCCTTCGTCTCACCAAAAAGGTGTTTCAGATCGTTTGCGGATCGAACGGGCATGGGACCGCATGCGCCCCGCGCGTCCACACGACACCGATACCCGGTTTTATCGACTCCCTGGCAGCCGAGGGTGTCCCAACTCTTTACGAAGTAGTCGCACGAATCATTAAAGCATACATGGTGTGTTTCCCCACCCCAGCTCGATTCATCTGGTGTTTCAATTGTAAACATTTCTTCGCCGCAGTACGGGCATGAGCACACTTGTGACATAGTTCTTCCTTTCTCAATGTCCGGTCGATTAATAACTCTGTGGAATCGCGTGGTCGTCAATTTGATCGCATAACTGCCATGTGCATTAATTCGCACAATGACTCAGGCGATGGCTTGCGTCGCGCTGCACTGCTAATTCCCTCATCCTACAAGTAGGTGCCCGATCTCGATATGTCAAGGGTGGCACACGGGAGCGCTGCCTGCCCTGCAAGCCAGATTTACTCTCTGGAAAGCGCATTCCTCGCGTGCTTGCACATGCACGAGCGAGAGATAAACTATGCATAGCGGAAAATTCGGTGAAAGGAGGCGACCATGAAGGTTCTTATTACCGGGGGAAGCGGGTTCGTGGGGACCAATCTCACGCGGTTCCTGGTGGAAGAGGGGCACGAAGTGACCATCCTCGCGAGAAGGGTACCCCCTCAGAAACCAGTGGATCCCAAAGTCGCATACATTGCTGCTGACTGCACCAGGCCCGGCAAATGGCAGGAAAAGGTCGCAGGGCACGAGGTGCTCGTCAATCTTGCCGGAGTGAGCATTTTCAAAAGATGGAACGAGGCGTACAAAAGGCGTGTCCGGGAGAGTCGTATCCTCACGACGCGAAACCTCGTCAACGCAATTCCCCCGGAATCTGCGGAGAATATGGTGCTGATCAGCACATCCGCAGTGGGATATTACGGTATGACCGGCGATGAAGTGCTTGCAGAGGATGCGAGTCCGGGAGGGGATTTCCTCGCTCAGCTTGCCCAGGATTGGGAGGCCGAGGCTCTCAAGGCCGGAGCAAAGGGCGCGCGCGTCGTGATCACGCGATTTGGAGTGGTTTTCGGGCGGGATGCGGGGGCTCTTCCGCAAATGGTTCTTCCCTTTCGTTTCTTCGTAGGGGGGCCGGTGGGGCACGGTCGGCAGTGGGTTTCCTGGATACACATAGAGGATCTCTGTCGAGCCATGCTCTTCGTCATCCAAAACCCAAGTATCCGGGGGCCGGTAAACTTCACCGCTCCTGAACCGGTGCGCAATCGGAATCTGGCCGGAGCTATCGGCAAGGCTCTTCACCGCCCGTCGTTTATGCCTGCTCCGGGATTCATGATAAAGCTCGTACTGGGAGAATTCGGTTCAGTTATTCTTGAAGGGCAGAGAGTGGTCCCCACGGTGCTGCAACGAAGCGGATTCAACTTCAGGTTTCCGCAGGTAGAGGCCGCGGTCACTCATCTTCTCGCGTAAGCATGCACCGCAAAGGACGAGTACCGCACCACGGTGACACAGAGACGATTGGCATCGATCTGCTCGTCGACATCAGCGTTCCCTTGATCAACGACGGTTTCAAAGGAAATATGGGGTTTTCTTCGTGTCTGAGCGACTGTGTGGATAGTGGCTCGGGCTTGGACCCACGATGGTGCTGAATACTTTTCCGCGTATCATGATTGTCGCCCGTGTTCCCTCAGGGCCTTTTGCACGCTGGGACGCGGCAAAGGCCGGTTTGGAATGAGGTCCTGCTCACTCCAAACTCGGCCGGGCATGACGACCACAGGTCAGGGTTAAAGAGCGCTTCGGAGTAGTGCTCAGTCGACCTTGAAGAAGGCCTTCGCCTTTGCGCCGCAGACCGGGCACGTGTCAGGCGGTTCGTTCTCCGCGGTGTATCCGCACACAGTGCACACGTAATAGGGGTAGGCCTCCTTCGAGCTTTCCAGACCATCGAGAAGCTTCGTGTACAAGGCCGCATGCACCTTCTCTACCTCATTGGCGAAGACGAAAGTGCGCTCGGCTTGTTTGTGGCCTTCAGCCTTTGCGGCTTCTATCATTTCGGGGTACATGTGCTCGAATTCATGAGTCTCGCCTGCAATGGCCGCGGCAAGGTTGTCCTTGGTGGTTCCGACCCCTTTGAGTGCCTTCAAGTGGTTGAGCGCATGAACGGTCTCTGCTTCTGCTGCCACGCGAAACAGTCTGGCTGCCTGAGGATGGCCTTCCTGGTCGGCCTTGGCTGCAAACGCGAGGTATTTCCTGTTTGCCTGAGATTCTCCTGCGAAAGCTTCCTTCAAGAACTCTTCTGACTTTGACATTCAGCAAGTCCTCCCTTTTTCGTAATTCGTACATGACGAAATAGCCCCAGGGGACAGTCTACCAGGTTCGGCCTGGTTCGTGCATCAAAAACCTCGATGTGCCACGCGAAAGACACGAATTCACGCAAGCCTCTTACTTTTCTCCACGAGCATCCTGAGAAAAAAAGTGCGAGTTTCCGGCCCTCTGACACGATTATCGCCTCCGCGCCAAATAGCTTTTGACTTCCTTGCATACGGCGTATAAGTTTTAGTAATGCCCGCAGATTCTTGTACCAATGCGTTTTCACGTGTATGACTGCACACAGGATGCGGGCTGCGGATCTCCTTCGGACGACGCAAAGCCGTCTCATCACTGTGCTCAGGAGACCCACAGCCTACGATCTGAGATACGTGATTGCGAATCGGTATTACACGCCGTTCTACGATTTTGTCTCGTGTCCCCCGGGGAGAGATGGAGAGACCTATGAAAGACGAAGACAGGACCGAATCCCAACTTCTCAATGAACTGGAGAGGTTGCGGCTGAGGGTCTCTGAGCTGGAGCGGGGGGAAGTCCAACGTAGTCAAACCGAGAACGAGCTTCGGAAGAGTAACGAGAAACTCCAAGCAATTCTCAATGCCACCACTGAATTCACGCTCCTGATTGACGCGAAGGGAACCATTCTTGCCCTGAACAAACCTTTTGCAGAGAGATTCGGCAAGCGCGTCGATGAACTCGTGGGCACTCAAGCCTTGCGTTTCATGGACCCGCAATTCGCAGAACGCCGGCAACAACAGATCGACCACGTGCTGCGCACCGGCCACCCCCTCCGGTTCGAGGACGAAAGGGCAGGGCGCATTCTTGACCACAGTTTCTTTCCCATCTTTGACCCTGAAGGAAATGTCGAAGCAATTGCCATTTTTGCCCACGACATCACCCAGCGCAAGCGTGCAGAAGAGGCTTTGAAAGCCGAGATCCAGAAGTTCCAAACGTTGTGCGAACAAGCCCCTCTCGGGATGCTCATGATCGGCAAGGATGGTTCCTTCCGCCACATGAATACCCGGTTTCAGGAATTATTCGGTTATGATCTCGATGACGTTCCCGATGGTAAGCACTGGTTTGCATTGGCTTATCCTGACCCCGAGTACCGACGGAATGTCATCGCTGAATGGCTCCCCTATCAACAGCAAGCCGAGCCGGGACCACATGAACCGCATTGTTTCACGGTTACCTGCAAGGACGGCACCACCAAGATAGTGCAATTCACCGGCGTCAAATTGCAGTCCGGCGATCATTTGCTCGCATGTGAAGATATTACGGATATCAAGAGAACCGAGGAAGCTCTCCGCTATGGTGAGTCCATGCTGAGGAACATCCTCGCTGCCTCTCCTGCCGCGATCAGCTACGTGGAGGACGGTCGTCTGAAATGGACCAACCAAGCGATGGTCCAAATGTTCCGGTACGCTGATGAGAGCCAGTATCTGGGCAAGTTGGCAAAGGAATTCTATGCCTCTCAAGACGAATACACACGGGTGCTGGAAATATTCAAGAGCTGTCTACAGCATAGAGAGTCAGTGGAGACTGAAGCCACGTTCAGACGCAACGACGGTTCCACCTTCTACGGGCAGTTGAAGGTCAACCCGCTGGATTCGGCAGAGCTCAAAAAGGGAAGCATCTCGCTTATTGTTGACATTACCGGGAAGAAGATTTCTGAAGAATTGCTGCGCCGGAGCCAGGAAAGGTACCGGACGCTCGTTGAGGAGAGCTTTGACGGCATCCTCGTGCAGACCCGTGCCAAGATCACTTTTGCGAATTCCCGTTTACACGAGATGCTCGGATACCGGCAAGGAGAGCTTATAGGTCTAGACCACTGGGTCATCTACCACGCGGATTTTCGGGATTTGATACGCGAGAGGGCTGAAGCCCGTATGCGTGGAGAATCCCCGCCGTCTCGGTACGAAGTGAAATTGCAGCGCAAAGATGGCTCGGCTTTTGACGCAGAACTGAGCGCCCGTACGGTCAAGTTCGATGCCGAGCCAGGGGTGCAGGTGTGGATCAAGGACATCACCGAGCGCAAGACCGCAGAGGCTGCACTGCGGGAGAGTGAAGAGAGATTCCGGAGGCTTTCCGAGGCAGCAGAAGAAGGCATAGCAATCCATGACATGGGATGCATTATCGACGCGAATGAAGCCTTGGCAAGGCTGTTCGGTTACGAACTGTCGGAACTGATCGGGACGAGCGCGGAAAGGTTGGCTACTCCGGAGTCCTGGGAAGTCATGTCGGACCATATGATCGCCGGATATGACAGGCCTTACGAAGGTATTGGGCTGAAGAAAGATGGTTCCACCTTCTGGTGCCAAGTGGTAGGCAAGCCATATCAGTACCTGGGCAAGACCCTGCGTGTTGCCGCTATCCATGAAGTAACCGAGCGAAAGAATGCCGAGGAGGCCTTGCGTAGGAGTCGTGAAGAATTCCGGACCTTGTACGAAGAATCCAAACGGGCTGAGGACCTGTACCGATCTCTGCTCAACTCATCCGCAGATGCAGTGGTTGTCTATGACCGCGACGGACGTACTCAGTACGTGAACGATTCATTCACCAGCACCTTCGGATGGAACATCCAGGATCTCCGGAACAGTGAGATCTCGTACGTGCCGGATTCCGAGCAAGAGGCCAGCATGAAATTGATTCGACGGCTCATGGAGAAGGGAACCCCATGCAGCGGTTTCGAGACCAAACGGCTCACCAAGGATGGGCGCGTACTGGACATCAGTCTCAGCGCATCCCGTTATCATGATCATGCGGGTAACCCCGCAGGCATGCTCGTGGTCCTGCGTGACATCACCGAGAAGAAAAGGCTGGAGGAACAACTTCGCCAGGCCACCAAGATGGAAGCGATCGGCCGGTTGGCCGGAGGGATAGCCCACGATTTCAACAATTTGCTCACCGCGGTCACCGGATATTCCCACATGCTGATGCAACGCTTACCGCAAGAGGGTTTCCACTATGATAAGCTCGTCCAGATCTGTCGTGCTGCGAACCGCGCTGCAGGGTTGACGACTCAGCTCTTGGCCTTCAGTCGAAAACAGGTCCTGGATGTGAAAGTGCTGGATCTCAACGAAGTGATCGGTGCTATGGAGGAGATGCTGAGGCGACTCATAGGCGAGGACGTCGAATTTGAGACGGTGTTCTCTTCACCGCTCGGAAGGGTGAAAGGAGATCCCGGGCAGATTGAGCAGATTCTCCTGAATTTGGCGGTGAATTCACGCGACGCCATGCCCATGGGTGGGAGGCTTACCATTGAGACTGCAGACGCCTTCCTTGACGAGGAGTATGCGAAGGGACATAGCGAAGTCCATTCAGGACCGTACGTCATGTTTGCGGTGAACGACACCGGGTGCGGGATGGACGCGGAAACAGTATCCCGTATTTTTGAACCGTTCTTTACCACCAAGGAAAAAGGAGTGGGTACCGGGCTCGGGCTGGCAACCGTGTACGGCATTGTGAAACAGCATTCAGGCCACGTGTCTGTGTACAGCGAAGTGAATTGCGGAACCACGTTTAAAGTGTATCTTCCACAAGTGGAAGATCTGCCCGAACCGGAATCAAGACCAGCGGAAGCCGAAGCACGCCCCATAGGAACGGAAACGATTCTCGTGGTCGAAGACGAGGAAACCGTGCGCAACCTCGCGTGTGAAGCCCTGGAAATGCTCGGATACTCGTGCCTTTCCGCACGGGATCCTCGTGAGGCCCAAAGCCTTGCAGACGCCCATGAAGGGCCGATTCACCTGTTATTGACCGACGTGATTCTTCCCATCATGGATGGGAGGAGCTTGTTCGCTCTTCTGTCGCCTGTGCGACCTGAGATGAAGGTGTTGTATACTTCCGGGTATACCGAAAACTTTATCGTACATCATGGCGTGCTCGATAGCGGCGTGCATTTCATGCACAAGCCCTTCACGCTGGACGGCCTGGCACGCAAGGTTCGTCGGGTGTTGGACAATGGGTGACGGATGCCTCGTTTGGGTCGAGCCCTGCCTCGCAACCGAGGCCTCCATGAGTCTGCAGCCATGCGTCGCAGCAGCCCGTGCCACGGTATTTTTCCAGAATTCCCCTTTTGTGCAGAGCTTTTAAGTCTTCACTGAGGGTGCTCGTCACCACTACGCTGTCATGGACCGTGTGGGACGTCGACATCTCGGGAAGGATTTCCGACCACGACGGCCTCGCTGCCCCTACCCGGTCCGCGAGCGCGAGCGCTCCGCTATTGCCATCCCATACGGAAGCAAGCATTTGGGTGATACCTTTCTGTAGTAACGTTGCTCCCGCAATAATAAGCAAGCCGCGACCTATTCCCGCACCACGATAACGCCAGTGAACCCACAGTCCCGCGATCATCCAGTAAGATTCCGTTTCCAGCCCTTCGGGTGCCCGAGCGACGCCCACATACCCCACAACCTTGTTTCCCGAACACGCGACAAAGGATCCTCGGCCAATAGCGGTCATGTCGCGTTCTTGCGTTTCCGAGATATGAGAGAGGACAGGATCGTGGTCTCGCATATAACCCCTGTTCACGAAGAGCTGCCGGAGATCTTCGCGTGTTGCGACGCGATAAGTGACCTGTTCCCCCACGAGGCGCCACGCGAGTCGTCGGTACATTCGTGAGCACTGCATCGGGAACAGGTACCTGCTGCTCCAAGCTTGTGCGGCCAGTCGCGCGGATGCAACAACAGGGAGCTGACTAACCACGTTCTTGCCCATACCAGACCCGAGAGACGCCAATACCACGTGTCGGCCTCACGAATTTTGTTCCCACGTTGCACCGCGATAACCTGGCCAAGTAGCTGTCCGGGGTCTATGTATGCGAAAGGTCCGTCTGAAGCATCGCCTCTCACTCTCAGCACCATAACTCCTCGTTTCCTCACCACTCCGAAAAAACGATGAGCAACAATGCGATTCGATTCGATCCTGTACACCGCGACGGTTCCCTTCTTGAGCTCCGACGCCGCAGCTCTCTGCACATGGATGACGTCTCCGTCCAAAATGAAGGGGAACATGCTGCCGCCGCTCGCGTGGACGCTTAATAACTGCCAGTCCGCCAGAGGGCCGGCACTTGGCTTTGGATCGTCGGCGTCAGGGTCTATTGCACACATGAGACGAACTCCACAATACTCGCGTCAGGCACGAAAGCCAGGTTGTAGCACGGTATCTCAGAAACCAAGTCTGAGAGAAAACCCAGGGTAAACTCCATCGCACGATAGTCCCAGATGGGAGGAAAACTCCTTGCCAGGGCCATGGCGCACGCATCCGCCGGCACAAGGGAGACCGCGGAGTTTCGTGGCCCCTTGCTCAGGAAAAAGAGCTTATCCAAGGGCACCCCCCGAGGCGACACAAAAGCGCGATCGCCGTGCCATGGCGTACCATACATCCACACACGGCCATTGCAGCGTCTCAAGATAATGCGGTCGTCATTGAGCACCGTAGCGTTGCCTTCCCAGAGGTGGGCCATTGTGGTCTTTCCATGGGTCGATTGACCGCAGAACAGATATCCTTGTCCCTCGTGTGCGATGCCGCACGCGTGGACCATAAGCCCGCGGCCCTGACCTAACAGGCATATCATAAGAACTTGACCCAAAGGATGGGTCAGAGGGTGGTTCAGGAGTCCGTCCAGAGGGGATCTTTCCGAGTCCCTCACCAGCCGATGTATTTCTCCCGTTCTGAACTCCTGGTCAAAAAACGCTGCCACGTAAGGGCTATCCGGTCCCTGGACCACGTCGCGAAGAAAGAAAACGTGTTGTCCGTCAACTCGGTACAGGCTCCATCCGGCCTGTGAGTCGAACACCAGATCCTCCTGCCTCACATGCATGCGGGGAACCCCCTCATGAAGACAGCGGATAGAAGGGCCGTCCTCGCATTCCCGGGCAAATTGGAGCAGAGCATTATCCCATTGCAGCTTTTCTAAAGGCAGGTCTAAACGCAAAGTGATACCGATATCTGCAATACAGAACCGGACCGCCTGCCGCGTGTCCTCAGACAAATTGCCTCCTCAAGGATGTCCCTCAACTGAGCGGATTCTTACAATTAGCGATCACATTACAGCCGTTGTTGGTCTTGCCGTCGCCCCATTGGCCTGAGCTCTTGCAATTCGCCAGCACCGCTTCCTCGCCGGTCAAGACGATTTTCTTCAATATCGGCTTTGAATACTTGCGCTTAGTCGGAGCCGGCGGTCCCTTTTCCTGCTGCATTTCCCTTGATTTCCTTTCTGGTTTTGAAGCCAAATTTTTCTGCCCGCAAATGAGCGATCTCGCACAAATATTCGACCGGCTCTTCCTGGTCCCCGGTGTCGACCATAGCCGTCCCCGGGCACTGGCCGCACAAGTTCCCCAGATCGCAGTATCGGCAGCTCACGTGGCGCGACTTCGTCTGCGCTCGAACTGCCGGCATGAAGTGGTTCCAGCCTTCGGCAAAGGTCCCGCTGCGTAAGTCGTAACGAGGGGTTCGAGACATGATGCACGCTGTCAAGCCACCGTATGCGTCAATATGAAAGTTTCTGAGACCCGCGTCACATTCGTACAGGAATGGGCGGCGTCGGGAAGCGCTCTCATATTTGGCGCAGAATTCCAACCATCCAGCCATTCTCTCGTTGTCCGCTACGTCCAGCGCCACTACTTCTTCAGGAGAAATCCTGAACTTCGCGGGTTCCTTGCCCCCGTCCAGCCTTAGGTTCAAGATTGGGTCAAACCGAAAACTCAGTCCCCTTTCTTGCGCATACGACTTCATACCTTGAAGCTCGTGCCGGTTGAGCGTCATTACCATGGTTTTGAGTTTCACCGCAAGGCCCCGCTCCAAGAGCAGTTCCAACCCGTTCACGAAACTGCCGTAAGATCCGCGATGCCGAGTGATAGTGTCGTAAGTGGTCGGGGTGCGCCCGTAACACGTTATTTCTATTGACACAGGCGGGTGTTCGGCCAGGCGATCCGCTATGCGCTTGCTGACCAAAGTCCCGTTGGTAAAAAGAGTCACAAGGAAGCCCTTTGTGACGGCTTCGTCGTAAATGTCCAGAAAATCGGGCCGCAACAGGGGTTCTCCACCGGTAAACAACAACCAGAGGCAACCCTCTGAAGCCATCTGGTCCAGAAGATCGGCGAATTCATCCCTGCTGAATTCTTTTTTCGCACGTTGCTCGTCTGAAGCAGGGGCATTGATGTAGCAATGAACGCAGTTCAGATTACAGCGCTCCGTAAGTTCGATCGATCCTGCCAAAGGAATCCGTTTGGTCCCTGCGGATCTGGCAAGAAGATCATAAAATTTGCTGGCACGAACTTCAGGGATATGAGGTAGCGACATCAGCCACCTCCTCCACCGCCGCAATTTGTTCAAGCTGCTGAGATAGCTCGGAAATATCTTGTTGAGCCATGGAGACATCCACGTCGTACTGGTCGTGGATTAAAGATGCAATCTGCGCGAGGGTCCTTTGTCCGTCGATATGCTTCCAAACCACACTGCCTATTTCGTTCAGTCGATAGATGTGAGCTACCTCGCTCGTTTTACGACAAATAGGGACCAACAATAATTGACCCAGGATTTCCCTCGAAACAAATAGTGAATTATTACGGCGGAAAACTTTCCCGAGACATTCGTTCTGCGCCAAAGTCACGTTGATTTGATTATGCTTTACACAGGTTTCCATAGCGACTTCCCATCTGCAACCGCGGAATAGTGTATTGTCGAGTCTCTAAAATAGCAAGGGTTCATCGCGAGTGACAAGGAATGAACCACAGAGGCACAAAGAAAAAGGGGATTTGGTCTTTGTCCTCTTCGTGTGTGAGTGACTTTGTGGTTTGTGTTTCGACGTTCCACAAGGGGTCGCTCTGAACGATTCCTTAAAATAAGCTGAACGTCATTGAAATTGCCGTACAGAGTGAAGTCGGATGACTTGGTTTCTGCCAAAGAATACCGTAATGTTTCCATCGCTTGGCCCATTGATACTTCACCGCTATTAAGAACGGTAGTCATTCTGAATAGCAGTTTAGTATGGCGTGCGTTTAGGCTAGCGAGTTTTCCTGCGAGAGTCAACAAGAAAATCGCGGATCGTTCACGTGGGAGGCGCAAGGGAGGCCGGAAAATCTAATTCTGCCCCTTGCTCAAGGGAGAAATGCAGTGGGTAAGCGCTCACGTGAGGGAGAAGTCATGAACCACCAAGGCACGAATGCACGAAGGCACGAAGAATACTGAGAATTGTCTGTTGACTCCTCCGTGTTTCGGTGACTTTGCGGCCGAATTTTCCGGTTCAGCAAACGACGCGCTGAACCGTTACGCAGTGGAGAACGTGGGATTCGCTTAGACCCCGACAGTCGCCCCAAGGTTTGTGGACATGACTTACAAGGTTCCCTCTCGGTGCTGTCCGATTTTCTACACGGGATCCTGTGTTTCCGTCGAACACATATCCTGGCTTTGTTCCACTCGATTCCCGCCGGCACTGTCAGCGCGGTCGAGCGCTTCGATCGCTGCGCGAATAATGGATTCCACGTCCCAACCCTGCCCACCTGTCGCGGTTGACACCCCGAAACTCACTGTGAGCGGAAGAGGGCCTTCCGGTCCATTCACCGGTTCCTCGCAGAAGGCCCGTCTGAGACGCTCAGCGGTCTGATGCGCGAAGGTGCCGGCGCATCCCGGCAGCACCATCAGGAATCTCTCTGCGTCGTAACGACCCACAAAATCGTAGGGACGTACACAACAGAGCATCTTCTGAGCTACTTCACGCACAAGAATCTCCCGGGTCCGCTGATCGTGTTGCTGCTCGATGGCTTCAAGGGTGTCGATTTGCGCTGCGATTAAGGCCACGGGTGATTTCTGTCGTTTCGCGCGAGCGAGTTCGCGTCTCAGGCAATCCAGGACCACAGGGCGTCTCAACAATCCGGTGAGCTGATCATGGGTTATTGCGTGAAAATTGAACCAGGAGTCCTCCAGGGAATCTCGCGACTCCGGCTCTGTGGCCCTCTTCCGCTGTCGCTCGACCACTGAAGCGCCTGCCTCGTGAATCGTGGGAATCGCGAAAGCAAACCTGCTCCCCTTGCCGATCCCCTCGCTTTGTACCCAGATACGACCCCCGTGAAGTTCCACCATTCGTCGGGTAAGAGCGAGCCCAAGGCCCGTTCCCTGATGCTGACGGCTCTGAGAACCATCAACCTGCTCGAAGCTTTGAAAGATTCGCTTCTGGTCAGCCTTGGCAATCCCGATACCCGTATCGGACACGCTGACGATGAGTTCCCGTCCTTCCGTATGTGCGTCCACACGAACCGCCCCTCTGTCCGGTGTGAACTTCACCGAGTTGGAAAGAAGGTTAAAGAGGATCTGCTTAAGCCTGATCTCGTCCCCGCACACTAGTGACTCATCCACCGAAGGCGACACGGTCAAATCAAGGGTAATGGAATGCTTCGCGGCCTTTTCCTTGACCATGACCAGGCTGCTTTGAAGAAGCGTCCGGATGTCTACTTCGCTTACACACAGCTCCATCTTTCCTGCTTCAACCTTCGCGAGATCCAACATATCATTGATAAGTTGCAGAAGGTGTTTGCCACTATTCCAGACGTGACCGATGTAGCGCAATTGCTTGTCATTCAGTTGGCCAAACACCTGATCTTCGAGAATCTCGGAAAACCCGATCACGGCATTCAACGGCGTACGCAGCTCATGACTCATATTGGCAAGAAATTCGCTCTTTGCGCGGCTGGCTTGTTCCGCTGACTCTTTTGCCTGGTGCAAATCCTGGACTGCGTTTTGCAGCGCTTCAGTTCGTTCGGCCACCTTTGCTTCCAGTGTACGCGAATAGTCTTCCTTCTGTTCATAGAGCCACGCGTTTTCCAGCGATATTGCCGCTTGCGAACAAAGGAGCTTGAGTATTTCCAAACGATGCCGCGTGAAAGCTCCGGGAGTAAGATTGTTTTCCAGATACAGAATGGCGGATAGTTTACCTTGATGCATCAGCGGAGCGCACAAAATGGACTGGGGTTTCTTCAACAGCACGTAGGGGTCACGCGTAAATTCTCCGGAAAGGGCTGCATCATTCAGGACAAGGTTTTCTCGCGTGCGCACGACATAATTGACGATGGCCGGCGACAGGTCGGTGCTTTCCTCGATCGGAATCGACGGCAATACGGTGACATCCTCTCTGTCGAGAGCACCTTGCGCCTCAACGAACCATTTTCCGCCTGCTTCCAAAATCAAAAAGCCCACCTGTGCACCTGCATTCTCGATGACAATTCTCATCAATTTTTGCAGCAACCTGCTCAACACAATCTCGCCCGAAATTGCTTGCGATGCCTTCATCACTGAGGCCAAGTCGAGGCTTTCATCTGAATCGGAACTGGTGGTGTACCGCATGGCCTCTCGGGTTGAGGAGGACTTCTTACCCTGGGGTGCCATTCGCACGAACAATTCGCGGAAATGCTCATCAATCTGTGACACTTTGGCGAGCGCTCCCCATCTCCGGTACCAGTATCGGGCTTCGGTCAAGAATGCTCTGGCGATTGTCGTGCTGCCCCGATCGAAGTAAAATCGCCCTGCCAGCTCGTTCGCGAGAGCCTCCTCATTCATGATCTCATGTTGTTTCGCCAACGAGATCGCTCGGGAGTAGCAGTCTGCGGCTTGCGCATATTGTCCCAGAACCCGGTGTCGCTCGGCTTGCACAAGCCACAACTTGTTCTCATAGTTCATAGGCGCGTGTTGAGCCCATTTCCTCAGATCCTTCACGTGTCGCGCAACTTTTCGCAAGGTAGTTTTGCGTGTTGCCAGCCCGCCATTGTCACAAAGTGCCAATCTCACGAGAGAATCGTACAGAGCAATCAGCGGCATGAGCACGGTGCCCGGTGCACCGTCCTGGTATCTCGTACCACCGCGGAGTGCTCCAGCGCTTCCTCATATTCCCCGAACAGGTAACAGAGCATGAGTTTGTGGACATACGTGGCGAGAATGATCGAACGCTCCTTTGCCTCAAAGAGCCGAGGAAGGACTTCTTCCTCATTGTACGCCTCGCCGATAAGGCGATAGGGAGTGTCCGATCGCCCCATAAGATTCAGGATCGCCTGTCTGTACAACTGTGTGAGATAGAGCGTGGTGAATTGCTTGAGTTTCGCGATGGAGTGACAGTACTTTGCGGTCTCCCGTTCGAGTTCGGAGAGTTCCTTTCCCGCCGCGTACGACTGGGTGCAATAGAACGACCCTGACAAGGAGGCATATTCCAGGTCGCCCACGTCCAAACCCGTCTGATAGCCTTCCTGAAGCGGTTTGAGTCCTGCACGGATAGGTTCGTCCCAGACTCGTACGAATGAGTGGACAAAGAAGCTCGTTCTCGCTTTATGCTCCCTGAGATCCAGCGTTTCCACGAGATTCATTGCCAGGTCTCCGAAATGGCTTCCTGACTCGACGAACCCCATTTTTCCCGAGAGCATCATTCCGTAGCAGGCATAGGCAAAGGCCGATTCCGGAGCGATACCGTGCTTCACGGACAAACGCACCATCTTGAACACCAAGAGCGGTAGCAGGTTCGGAGTAGCCGTATAGGCTGCGGAAATAATATTCCACAGGATACGCATGGCAGCCCGCTTCTTCTGGTCGCTCATCAAGAGCTGCTCACCTTGGGCCCGGTCCTTCTTAAGGGCGAGAAGTGCCTTTGTCTTGATCAGGCTGGTAATGATGGCGAGAGTCCCTGGGTTTTTCGGAAATTTCTGTCCCAGTAATTCCAGAACCGGCAAAGCCGTGTTGACCGCACCGAGTCGGTTATTGCGGGCAATGCAAGCCTGAATCTTGACCTCATACACTTTGACTTTGTCCAGGAGTGCCCGGCCGTGAAGAAGCACGACAGAAGCGAGCTTCTCCATTTCCGAGAACTCGGTGTTGAGATATGCGGCCCGCGCTGCTTCAATGTGCAGTTCCCGCGTGAGATCGTACTGTATCTCCCAACAGTCATCTCCCAGAAGGCCCACTCCTAGTCTGAGGTAATCGAACCCAGGTCCAAACGCTGCAGAGGATATGGCACGCTTCCCCGCCACCAGATTCAGTTCTGCGAGCTCATATGGTTCTTCGGTAGTATGGGCCGGGTCTAGAGCAAGGTTGAATTGGTTGACAATATCAAAGATTTTCTCGTCCCGTTTTGTTCCGGACGCGTTCGCCAGTAAGAGCCGTCCTATTTTTTGATGAAAAGAGCGTCTTTGGATGTCGGGCAAGAGTGAGTACGCTGCCTGTTGGATACGGTCGTGTGAAAACTTGTATTCAACTGTCACCCCTCGAGCCAGTTCGGGCACGTCGAGTTCAATAGACTTGTACGCATCGCCCAAGGGCAGTAGTAAGCCCTCGGAAACCGCCTCGCCCAAAGAAACCACGGTCTCTTTGCCGGATTTCTCGTATACGATGGCCAGCGTTTCCAACTCGAACTGATTGCCGATACAGGCAGCCAACTTGAGCAGTTCCTGCGTCTCCCGCGAAAGCTTCTGGATCCTGCCTGCGATGAGTTCCACCGCATTATCGGTGATACCGGTCGCCCTGATCCTTGCCAGATCCCATTGCCATTGACCGCTTTGAGCATCGAACACCAGGAGCCCTTCCTGATAGAGCGATCGCAAAAACTCGTTTGCAAAAAAAGGGTTTCCCTCGGTTCGCTGGTGCACCAACTCGGCAATCGGAGCGACTACTTCTTTGGGGCTGTGGAGGGTATCGCCGGTCAACCGGCTCACGTGTTCCCGCGACAACGGCCCCAGACAGATGCGATCGATGGCAACGCCTTCCTTGACCAGGGACTCAATGGAGGTGACCAGAGGATGGGACTCGTCTACTTCGTTGTCCCGATATGCCCCGATCAGGAAGAGAGATTCCGTCTCTCTGTCCGTCATCATCAGTTCCAGGAGCTTGAGCGACCCCGAATCCGCCCACTGCAGATCGTCCAAGAAAATCACAAGCGGATGCTCTTTCCGAGCGAACACGCGAATGAAGTTCTGAAACACCAGATTGAAGCGGTTTTGCGATTCAGCAGGGCCCAGTTCAGGAACCGGTTGCTGGGGGCCCACAATCAACTCGACCTCCGGAATCACGTCCACAATGACCTGGCCGTTGGGGCCGAACGCGTCGCGAAGGTCGCGCGTCCACTGGGCCAGCCGCGCTTCACTTTCCGTAAGAAGCTGCCTCACCATTTCTTGGGAAGCCTTCACCATCGCGCTGTACGGAACGTTTCGTTGAAACTGATCAAACTTGCCGGAAATGAAGTACCCTCGCTGCCCGGTAACAGGCTTGTGGATCTCGCGCACCAAAGACGTCTTGCCGATGCCCGGTTGGCCGGAAACCAGCATGAGTTCGTTGTGACCCTCACTTACTCGAAGGAAAGCCTCCATCAGTGCTCGGATTTCGTCTTCGCGACCATAGAGTTTCTGGGGAATCTGGAATCGGTCGGACACATCCATCCGCGCGAGCACGAACGGTTTTACTTCATCGCCGGACTGAACCTGACAAAGGCACTCATCCAAATCGGCCTTGATTCCGCGCGCACTTTGATAGCGATCCTCCGCGTTCTTTGCCAACAGCTTCATGACGACGCGGGAAACGGTCTCGGGAACCTCCGGGTTCCTCTGGCATGCGGGTTCCGGAACCTTTGCAATGTGGTGGTGTACCAATTCCAGGGTATCACCCTTTTCAAAAAGCAAGGTCCCGGTAAGCAGCTCGTACAAGGTGACGCCGAAAGAGTAATAGTCCGTGCGGTAGTCGACCGAGCGGTTCATGCGGCCCGTCTGTTCCGGCGAAATGTACGGGAGCGTTCCCTCCAGAATATCGGGGTTCTTGATCACGGGATTTTCGCGGGACAGGATAGTCGAGATGCCGAAATCAATGATCTTGAGTTGTCCGGTCGAGGGATTCATCACGATATTGGAGGGATTAATATCCTTGTGCATGACGTGAGAGGCATGAATATCGCCGAGTATGGCAGCTATCTTGCCCGCAATCACAAGAGTTTCTTCAAGATTGAACCTTTGTGACGCGGAGAGTATTGCCAGGGATTCCGCGGCAAAATCCTCCAAAATCATGACAAGAGTGTTTCCGTATTTTTCCAGGCCATACACGCGGATGATTCCCGGAACAGAGCCAAGGCTTCCGGTGATTTTGTATTCTTGCCTGTATCTTATGATTTCTTCGGGCGACGGGTACTGGTCGCGCAAGACTTTCAGTATTACCGAAAGCCCGTCCTCATATCTACGCGCGCGATATACGACAGAACAGGAGCTCCGGTAAATCTCGCTGAGGACCTGGTATCCCGGAAGCGTCATCATGACTTTAGCTCTCTCGGACCACACGACGGGGAATGTGCCAAAGAGCCGAAGGCGAGTTCTTTCGAACATGCGCTGTCGATAATGCGATGCACGATTCGGGGCTTCACACGCGAGCCGTACAAGACCCGTTGTGTCGTCTGATCTTCAGACACAAAACGATCCCCAGGTTGTCTCTGGCTGACGGAACGGAGTCGAACGATTGCCAGGAGGCACCATCTTTCTCAAGAGATCAGTAACCGGCAAAGGGCCGCAAGCCATGCCAGCGCGCGACGAAAGCTCCCACGAATTCGACGGTCAGGTTGCAGAGAACCGACACCACGGGCACGCGCGAGGCCGCTCCCCACGTATCCAAGGAATTCTGTCGAAAGAGTACCAGCCTCACAAAATCCACACCCAGACTTTATTTTTGCGCGACCAGTAAGCAGACGATCTCTCTGCGGAATTATACCACAATCCACGTGCTCATCGGGGAACTTTCACCATCGCAAGGGCTGACGTTTCCTCTCGCTGAGGTATCATCCCACGGCACATGCGCAAGGACCGAAGACACCGACACGAACACACAAAATGCAGCATCCTGGATGAAACCTTGGAGAGCAAGAAAGGGCTTGACGGGGTGCGAGGAAGAGTTAGAGTGCCATATGAGGCCATACGGGGGAGAGAAAAACCACCACAATTATGGCGGCTTCTGGAATTCCACTCACGGAGGCATGCATGATGACCAATAACACCCACGGTTTCAACCCTTTTTCCGTCTTGACCCCCAAGCTCGATATTGAGTCGCTGAGACTCGAAGAGCTGCACGAGAAGCCGGTTTCAGAAACGATTCCCCCTCAAGAAGTGTTGTTGACCATGATCGGCAAGCTTATACAAATGACTCGTTTGCTGTCAGGTTGCATGCGCTCCGGATCGGATTTGGAGCTGAATGATTGCGTCATCCTCGCCAAAGAGGTCCACAGGCAGGAAAAACTGCTCACCCAGAAATTGCTCGAAGCGGGTCTGTCCCGCGATCGGCTCAGGGCGCTGATCCGTTTTCCGTTCCGGCTGGAAAGAATTGGTGACATGTTGGAGAGCATCTTGAACTGTACCTCGTATTAAGGTGGAAGACGGCGTCTCGTTGAGCCCACAGGCTCATGAGGAGCTTGATCTCCTGTTTGCCACTACCCTTGATATGATGCTCAACACGCGTGACTCCCTGCTGCAAGTTGACAAGCTGGTCGTAGAAAAGATTCTTTTTCAGGGGAGAGCCCTGGACAAGATGCTGCTCGATTTTCGGCTGACGCATTGGCAGCGTGTGGAAACCGGCGTCTGCGACTATCACGCAAGTTCGCTCTATTTGGATATACTGGATTCGATCGGGGCAATAAAACAATATATGGAAAAGATCGCGAGAAGCCTTCTCGAACTCGAAAAAAACCGCGGCAGTGACTAAGTGCTCCGTTACGTAAATTTGGTCACGTATACGCGTAGGATGCGGCGAGCTGGGTGAACCGCATCTGTCGAGAAGAAGCCCCGAACGATGCGGTTCCCGATGGTCACCACATCCGCACGGAGGCCTGCCTCAAAAAAGTGTGACCGTAATTAGGAGATCGGGCACTAAGTGCTCACCGGCCTACATGCGGTGACGTACTCCGGTGCTGCTGCCGAGGCCATTACTGGAAAGCGCACTGGCATGGTCAGAAGCGCTTGCCGGGCCGTACAGGCTCGCCACACTCACTTCCGTTCCAGCAACCGGCGCACCGAGGAGTCTATCGCTCCAGGGACTTCTGCGCGGCTGACTCGCATGACCGGCACGGACGCTATTTCTCTGTGAGACGAGGCATCGAAGAGCTTGGCATCGACATCATACGCATCGATCGATTCGCTGATGCGGATTTCAATGTGCAAGGCAGGTCCTTGCATGACCTTCGCGTCTTTCGACGTGTCTTTGAGCGATGAAGCCTTATCCCACACAGCGTCCCGCTCGTCACCCTCGCTTTTCACAAGATGGAAACGGCGCTTAAGATCAGAAGGCAGAGTTGCCTTTGCCCAGGAAATGGGCTTTCCGTGAGCATCGGTGATGTCTATCGTGAGGGGGACAGCCGCGGACGACCCGGTTACTGACCCGCCACGATAGTCCAGGGCGTCTTTCTTTGCTGCCCGGCGAAATTCATGTCTGCTTGACCGCGGTGCGCTCATGCCGAGGACCGGCTTTCCTGTTCCCACTGCCGGAGCCTCCTGACGCTCCCGCGCATGTCGCGGTTCCAGAGCAGCCGGTACAGGAGGCTTCTCGGGGGAGGTGTATGGAGCGACCTTGGATTCGGCAGGCGGTGCTGCGGGGCTCGGCGTTGTCAGATTCACCACATTTTGCCCTGGATGTGCGATCTCCGTTTTGCTCTTGCTCAGCTTACGCCTCTCTGCCTTTTCTTCTGCAGGGTACGTGGGCGAAACGGCTCCGGTCTTGCTCGGATGGACAGCGGCCGGCATTTCCCCTGCGACCTTTGGGCTGTTCACGCGGCCCGGTGCAATGGGAAGATCCGCGCGCAAGGCGCCCTTCACCGCTGTCTCCTTTTCAGGTGTTGCACTCGGCTCTATAACCGCAGGAACACGTTGTTTCTGCACAGAAGAGAACTCGGCCAGCCGATGCTCCTGGAACAATCGCCACATGGGCAGGCCCACTACCGCAATGATCAGGATAGTGGCTGCGCTTGCCAGGGCCAAGACAGGCACGCGAAACGGCAACCCGAACAGCTCCACCGCAGCGGACAGGAGCCGTGCGCCCATGCCTGGAGAGGATGCGGGTTCGGATCGCTCCAGCTCGCGAAGCAACGATCTGGGCATCTCCGGAAGTGGATCTGCGGGGGAGGCACGATGAGCAATCATTTCTCTGAGCAGCTCCGCATCATTTCTGCACGGTCCGCACGACCCGAGGTGAGCTGCTATCTTGCCGTCCGGGTCCCTCTGTGAAGACACAAAACCATACAGGTCCTCTTCATCCGGGTGAAATGACTCGGGATGCTCCTTGAGCAGGGAATCCATTCGCCGCAAGGCTTCCATTTCCTCCGCGCAAACCGGGCAAACCTTCACATGTCGCTCCAGTCGGCGGCAGGTAGAGTCTTCCAGCTCGCCCTCCACATACGCCAGGAGTTGTGTGGCGTCCCAACCTTCCGGGCATTTATGCGCAGGATTCATCACCGTGTGTCCTCTTCAGGGTGGGCCGGTCTCATATACTACACCGTCAATGAGACCGAGGATCACCCTCAATGCGCCTCAGTATAGCCCCTACTCAGGGATGATAGACATCGTTGCGTCTGACTGCGAAGCGTGACCTCTTTCACGCCCAGCAGCACTGCTATCTCGCGGTACGAGAGACCTTCCTCGTATCTGAGTCCGAGGAGTCTGCGACAATTCTCCGAGAGTGTGTCGAGCGCTTTTCGCAGTCGATGGGACTCTTGAGCCTTGATCAGAGCTGTTTCCTGATTATCGCGGGGAGATGCCACTGCCACGTATCCTCCCTCGTCTGCCTCATCGAGCATCTTTAATGGCCGGGGAGCCGGGTCGCTGCCGCCTCGTTTCATTGCCGAGCCTTTCCTGTACCCGCTGATTCTGACCCGACGGACGATTTCCAGAATATAGGCTTCGATGGGTCGTGTGGGGTCGTAGGACTTGAGCGCCTTGAAAAGGCTGACAAACACTTCTTGGCATATATCCTCCGCCTCTGACGGATCCTTGGCACAATGTCTTCGCACCGCTGCGGAGATCATCCCGAAGTGACGGCCATAGAACTCCTCCCATGCCTGTCTGTCGCCACGGTTGCAGCGTTCGATCAATCGCCGGAGTTCATCACTGGTGTCGGACAATTCCAGGACCTTCGCAGATTCGACCTTGCTTCAGTTTCATTGTATGCGCGGTCCTGCCGGCTTTCAAATACAAAGAGGCCGGTCTTGCGACCATTGATACCGATTCGCTTGTGAACTTATCACGTTTTGCAGGGTACGGACTGAGGATCTCATTCGCTACGGACGACGCAAAGCCGTGTCATCACTTCGCTCATGAGACCCCCAGCCTTCTGTTTCCTCCAGGTGCTTCACTCCGTGGAGAAAGGTACGAGAAGCGGTCAGCCGACCGTAGCAGGTTCGATGAAGCGCACTTCCTGGATTTTGGCCAGTTCCAAGAGTTTGTCCACAGCGATCTCGCCGATCAGCATTTTGCCGGTGCTCGCGGTGAAGGAAACCTCCAGACCGCATTCTTTCAGCTTTTTCAGCACCTCTTCCGAGGACCTGGTCAGCCAGACCTGTACGAGCGTCTTCCCATCCTTCACCTGGACCTTTCCCTCCGTGTAATTCTTTACCGAGTCCTTGCGTTCGAGGACTGCACGAATCTCAGGAGCCAGTTTTTGGTGTAATGCCGCAATCTTCCCGTTTCCTTTTACCTTCTCGTCCTTGATCCTTTTCACCGAATCGGCTTCGTTGGTGGCTGCAACGGACTCCGAGGGAGACGCGGGGGCTTTGCGTTCCTGCCGGAAGGAGAGGTTGCCCTGTGCCTTGTGAAGCCCGCGAAATCGAGCGTCGAATTTGGCCGGAGCCGCCACTTTTGGCGAACTCGCGGGCATGTTCAGCGCACCAACTCTCCGGGACG
Source organism: uncultured delta proteobacterium (assembly GCA_963760985.1). GTDB lineage: Bacteria > Desulfobacterota > Desulfomonilia > Desulfomonilales > Desulfomonilaceae > JACRDG01. The sequence continues at coordinate 79,653 of CAVXFM010000016.1, forward strand.
CAGGCAGTCCGCTCGCTACTCCTGGCGTGGGCTCGCCAAAGACTCCTTCTCGGCTGACACCATCAGGCATCTCAACAGGCACGACTACGGTCGTGGGTTTGCCGCCCACGGTGATGGTGGTTTCCTCAACCGCAACGAAGCTGGTGAACTGTGTCATGATCCGGTGAGCCAGCGCCACTTGAACGATCTCGTCTTTGATTTCGGGCTTGAAATTGCCGCGCTGCAATCCCATCCAGTCTTTTGCCATGAGGCTGTCCACTTTTGCACGTGCCCACAGAGAGCCCAGCGCACCGTTCGCGGATTCCTTGTCAGGAAGAGTGACTTTCAGCGTCTGTTCATAGGGTTTGCCGCCGCAGAAGCCTTTCAGAGTGATCGTTCCCTGGCCTGCCTTGGTATAACGGGCCTTGAAGATCAACGGCTTCTGATCCCAAAGGTCCGAGACAGCTGCGGGAAACACCTGGTCCAGTGCCACGTCCTTCAGAGAGAGGGTGATGTCCGTAAGAATCGGCGTGCTTATGCGTGTGTAGAACTTCTTGGCCACTTCTTCGCCAGGGCTGTTCAGCAGGATGTAATCCACTTCTCCTCCGCCTACCCTGGCCATCTGATCCAGGAGGAACCTGTTCACCGAATTGCCGGTGCCGAAGGGAAACCAGCGGCTCTTTCCACGAAGTCGCTCCACGAGCGAGATGATCTCGAAATCATTTCCCACATACCCGTCAGTCATGAAAGTAACGATCCTGAGTCGATTGGCAGGAGGCGGGGTCTTGCACACCATTTCCACCGCAGGGCCCATCCAGGTGCCTCCATTGCCCCTCAGCGTGTCTATGTATTTCCGGGCCTTTTCCCGGGTACTCAGGACTGTTCTTTTTTGGCTCGGAAAACAGCATGTTCGCGGTGGAACCGAAATCGATAACGTTGAACGTGTCATCAGGGTTCATGTGATCGAGCACATATTTCATGGTCTCCTGCGCTTTTTGCAGCGGTTTGCCGCTCTGGGAACCTGATCGATCGATGACGAAGATCATCTCTTTGGGAGCGATTTGCTCGGGTTTGACCCTCTTGGGAGGGATGAGTATCACCGCGGCATACCCATGGTCACCCTCCTTGTGCACGAGCACGCCTGAACGCACCTCCTGACCCGCGACGAGGTACGTGAGCACAAAATCCTTATTGGGAATTTCCTTTTTATTTTTCAGGGATACCAGTGCCTTGTCCTTGCCGGGTCGCTCGATGCTCACTTGGTGAAGCTTGGATTCAAGTCCGAGAATGGGGACTCCGGCATCGATGGATACCGTGATGTCAATGTCATGGCCGGCACGGGTTCCTTTGGGTGTCACGGGTGGAGTGATGCGGCTCGCGTCCGGGACCTGGCTCGTATCAGAAGCCCATCCGGTACCCTGCTTTCCTGTAGGCTGGCGTGGAATAAAGCGCGGGCCGACGACCATGGGGAACACGAACTTGAACGAGCCGTCGTCGTAGGGGAGCATTTCCACGTACTTGATAGTAATCTCCACCTTACGGCCCGGCAAAATGTTTGCCACGGATTGGGTGAAAATGTTGGGCCGTTCCTGGTCGAGCAAAGAAGCCACCTGGCCGCGATCGCGTGCTTGTTCGTAGATGCGTCGCGCCTCTTCACGTTTCTTGATCTCACCGCGCACCACCCGATCCCCGACGCGCATGAGCATGTCGTCTACTGCCGCGTCATTGGGAAGCGGAAACGTGTACACCGCCTCTATCTTGTTTTGCCTGGGATTATGGAAGACCTGAGTCACGGTGACGCGTGACACGAATCCCGAAATTTCCGCCTTGACTGAAGTGTGCTCGAGGGGACATCCTCCCGGGGAAGTCCCATCGGGCTCAATGATGTTGAGGGTGCCTTGACCTGGCGCCTTGGCCGAGCAGGGCTGAGGTGCACACCAAAGGGTCACGGCAGCCAACAGCAGGCTCCCGATAATGCACGAAAATTTGCGTCTCATTGTTCGGATCCTCCGCGTGTCTTAGTCATTGGGCCCGGACTCACGAGCCTCTGGATATGTCTTCGCAGCTCGACAGAAAACGTTGCAGCAGGGAGGAAAAAAGGGCACTTGCACGGGGTTTCTTCTCGACCGATGCGGTTCGCCCAGGTCAGCCCATCATTCGCGCATATAGCAGTTCCTGTGAAAATGCGTTTTCGGGGGGAAGGCCCTTCTTGAAAGAAGGGCCTTCCCCCGAACCCCATCCCCAAGAACTTCAAACAGTTGCCAGCTCCCGCTTGTCGCTGGACAGGGTGCCATTTTCATGGTTCGTGGTGACCCTCCACGTCATGGGAGTTGCCAAAAGTTCTGACCGAATGGCTCGCTCTTTTGCAAGAAGGCGGGGGTCCCCTATACGCAGATTCGACTGCTCTGCGTGGCTCGTAGTGAAGCGGGACCTCCCGACATCAAAGAAGAATCAAACAGACAAGACTTTTGGCCACCGGTATACGTGACCGCATTCACGCAATACGGTACTCAGTCTGCCAAAACGATAGGGACGACATAAAAGACAAATCCCCGATGTGGTTATCGTGCCGCTTCCTGCTCGCCAACATCCGGGTTGACCCTCACGTACGCGGTGGGGTATGCTGATCCTGAGAAAAGCTCGATTTCCCGGTAGCCTTGGGGACTTTTGCCTACTCGGTGGGATTGGAGACAATTCCGCGCTCTGCGCGAGTAGGACCGGTTGCCGGCACGGGCTTTGCGGTGTTCGCAGGGCCGCGAACGTGAGAGTAGTACCATTTCAGGTCACTGGAATTTGATACTGATAGGTCTTCGTCGGGGTCCTTGCGCTATCGGCATGCCCTGAGAGAAAGGACGACAGCATGGGTTCGTCTTATAAGATCATGTTGACGGGAATCCAGTTTCGGCAGGACAGGAAACAGGTAAGAGACAAGCTGGCTCAATTGTTCAAATGTGAACCTGCGCGCATTGACAGCCTGTTGGGCAAAGCGCCCGTAGCAATAAAGACTGTGGCCGACATGGAGATGGCCCTCAAGTACCAGAAGGCGATCCAGGACGCAGGAGCCGAGTGCATGGTAAAGTCGGGGGACGAATAGTGCGGCGTCACGGCCGCAAACTGACCCCTTTGCGCTATCTGTTCATGACTGGACACGAGGTCAACATTACCGCCACCCCAGATCTCGTCCATGCGCATCGCGCTGATGCCGTGCCTGAAAAGGATTCGGCTTGATGACACTCCACCCAAATGCCCGGCAATGCTTTGCCCCAATGCCCTCGTGAGAATCCAATGTCCTCAAGCCGATCTCCCAATACCGCCTACGCTCCAGGCCAGTTGGAGCACATGGTGGTAAACGACCGGGAAGTCTCATGTGTGGCGTCATGTGTGCTAAGGTCGTAACAGTCTTTGAACGCCATCGGCCCTTGGCCGGTGGCTAACCTTGTGGGCCTGCTGCGGCCGCGTCTGCATACTCGGAAAGGGCAGGCTTCACGTCTTGTCAAGAACCTTGCGAATGGTTTGCGCGAGCTTCTTTCTGGCGACCGGTTTGACGAGCAGCGCCCGCATACCGATTTTCTTTGCTTCAGGTTCGGAAAGGAGTTGACCGTTTCCCGTACAGAGTACGATAGGAATCGTCGGCCGAATACCGAGCAGTTCCCGCGCCAGCTCGGTGCCGGTCATTCCGGGCATGGTCAGATCCGTGATGACCAGATCGAACTGATGCGCTCTCGATCGGAACAATTTCAGCGCGTCGAGACTACTGTCCGATATCTCTACCAAATAACCCAGACTTTCCAGCATCTCCTTGAGCATGTCAATGACAGATCTCTCGTCGTCAACGACCAATATCCTTTGTTTGCCCGTGGGAACCCATTCACTTTCCTTCGCTTCCGTTTCATCCTCTGAATGGACCAACGGCAGATACACATCGAAGACCGTTCCTCTGTCAGGCACGGACTGAACCCTTATGACCCCGCGATGGTCCTTGACTATGCCGTGAACCATGGCCAGTCCCAGACCCGTGCCCTGGCCCTTTGCCTTGGTGGAGAAATAGGGCTCGAAGATTCTCTCCAGCACATCGGGTTTCATGCCGTGACCGGTATCGCTTATACTCAAGCGCAGGTACGACTCTTGAGTGATTTCCCGGCAGGGCGCGGGACGATTCGCGTCGAAGTCCTCTCTCCCGAGATTCACGCCGAGCACCCCGCCGTTCTGTCCCATTGCATGGGCCGCATTGGAGCAGAGATTCATGATGATCTGATGAATTTGCGTAGGATCGCCGCAGACAAGGTCCGTGTCGACGTCCATCTGCGGCCGTATCTCTATGGTCGTGGGAATGGAAGCTCTGAGAAACGTCAAAGTCTCTTCGATGAGCGGTCCTATGCGGATCAGTTGTTTCTCGTGGTCACTTTGTCGACTGAACGTCAGTATTTGGTCAACCAGGTCTTTGGCGCGATTGGCAGCGAGGAGCACTTGCCTGAGGTATGATTTGAGACGGGTCTCTCCTGCCGCTGCTTCCAGAGATATCTCGGCAAAGCCCATGATCACATACAGGATATTGTTGAAGTCGTGAGCGATCCCTCCTGCCAGCGTGCCGAGAGCCTCCATCTTGGCAGCCTGCCGGAGCTGAGTTTCAAGAGCCACCTCGTTGGTCACGTCCCGCATGACAGCCACGTAACCGATCACTTCCTCATCATCGCCGCGCACGGGAGAAACGCTGATTTCGGTCTCAAACTTGGCGCCGTTCTTTTTCCTGTCGACCACACGACCGCTCCATACGTTACCTCGGCCAAGGGCTTCCTTCATCCTGGCGTATGAGGCCTTATCGTGCAGGCCGTTTCCCAGCGCGCGCAACTTGTCGCCGACAATCTCGTCACGGGAGTATCCGGTAATGGTCTCTACTGCCGGGTTGACGTAACGAATCGCGCCGTCCGCATCCGTGATGGCAATGATCTCTGCCGCGTGTTCGATAGCCGTGACCAGATGGAGCCGTTCCTCCTCTGCACGCTTCCGCTCGCTGATATCTCGTACGCACACCTGTATGAGAGGCTCTCCTTCCACACGGAACACGCGGGCGTCGAGCTCCGCAGGGAAACTTGAACCATCTTTGCGCAGGAGTCGCACATCGTACCGGGGCGGCACATGATCGCCCAGGACGCGCACGTTGGTTCTCTCTTGAACGATTTTTCGGTCATCCGGATGATAGATTTCCCAGCGATCGAGACTCTTCAGCTCTGCTTCGGTGTAACCGAGCATTTCCGAGAGCCGAGAATTGGCAAACACAATGCGGTCCGTGTGACGGAGAAAGATCCCGTCAAAGCTCCCCTCCACCAGATTGCGGTACCTCTCTTCACTCTCTCTCAATCCCTGCTCCCTCATTCCCGCAGGCCACGGATACACCGCAATCCAGGCGTCGGTCACCTGCTGATCCGACCAATGCACCGCGGTGAGCATATGCGATGCGCCGAACGCCGAACCGTCTTTTCGTCTAAATCGACCTTCCTTCTCTACCGTACGCGAATCGTGTAATCTTTGACAAATTGCCTCGTGAGCTCGATCGAACTCGGTCGAATCCGCGTAGAGTTCTTGCCATTGCAAGCCCTGCAACTCGTCTTGGCTTTCAAAACCGAATGTCTCTGCCATGGCGGGGTTGACCCACGTCAACCTTCCGGCCTGGAAATACCCCATCGCGAACGGATGAGCACTCAAGAGGCTCTCAATGGCTGCTGAGTCGGGGAGAAGCGCCCCATTACATCGGATCGGTTCATCCATGTTTCGCTCCTGCGCACAGAGATCGGTGCCATGGCTGTCATCACTCCACGCGGGCCGAACCCAAAGGCGGGGAGAGAACTTCGAGTCCGGCTACCAAGGCCCAAGGGCTTTGTGTCGTCCGTAAAGGAGACGAACCTCGGCGAACTATGCGCGGGATCTCTCATGTCTGACCAGGGCTTTTCAGTCGGGCGAGACTGCATGACACCTGATCCAGAAGCAGCAACAAGCATGCCGTCCAATGGCTATTGGAAAAACAAGTGAGATTATCAATGGTTGTTGCGAGAGTCGCGGGTGACGAGGAGCAGCGCCAGTAACATTTCGGTAGGATAGACAGGGCCCTATTACAAAAACGTCGGACCTGAGCCGCGTGCTTCCCAGGGCCTCTTGCGCAGCAAATCAGGCATGAAAACAACCTTATGTACTTTGTCGCACAAGATGTCGTCAGCAAGAGCCGGCGGCCATCGGTCAGAGCGGCCCGACTGAACGCCCTATTCCGCGGAATGGGAGAGAGAACGCCCCTCTCCCAAGCCTCCGGCATCGTAATTCCCGGACGTTATCTCATCCCCGGGGCCGGTCGTCGCGGGCATATCGTACCGATGCGCGATCACGTAAATGACTTTGGTGTGCTGGCGGCATGCCTCTGAAGCGCAGTCAGGCCGGGCCGTTCGTAGCGAAAGAGGTTTGCCGCCAGTGTCGTACGCCTGAAAACGCTTTGGTATCAGAAGATCGAACTACTGCGGTCTGACATGACCGCCTTGTATAACGCGAGTCCTACCAGCAGATCTGCCACCAGGATAGAAATATCAGGAAACATCGAATGAATGAACCACGAGAACGGCTGGTGCAATGGACTGGCCTTTATCCATCCGTGATACGTAGAAACGATGGTCAGGTCGGTCATCAAGATAATACCCAGAAACGCAATGAAGCTGTTGAGGAGCAAGGCCCAAACCGCAGTCTTCTTGTACAAGAACAGTATGCTGACAAGTACAAGATCAAGGGAACAAAACAAAGTTGCCCAAAAATCGGTCAGGCTGTCAGTCGGAGGATGGAGCCGGTAATGAAGCGCCAGCGCTCCCAAGGACAGAAACGACCAACGCCACCCACAATTGAATGCGTAGTTCTTTCATGACGCAGTCCTCTAGAAATGTATAGAATAACCAAGAAAGAAAAGACCTATGATCGTCACCACATGAACCACAATCCACCCTGTCTTTGGATACATCAGATGCGTTAACATGGTGTCATCCTTTCATCATTATGGCTACCACTCGTCCCGCGGTGTACACCAGAGCAAACCCGAAAAAATGAACTAGCCACCACCTGAAGCTCAAAAAACGCCATTCCTTTTTCATGTTTCGCTTCTCCTTAGTAAATGCCCAGCCAAGAAACCGGCTGCCATGGACCCTACGGTCGGTCCATGCTCCGACCCCTCACCCGAGCTTCTTTAAGGTTGTTCGTTCCCGCAGGAGATGTCAATACATTGAAGGGCGGCACGGACTCTCGCATTGCAAATGTCGGCATCTTGACGGCCAGTTCTCGAGCCGCTGATAAATCGTACCGATCCGCTTTCACACGAGTGAGATCGTAGGGCTGGGGATCTCCTGAGCGAAGTGATGAGACGCCTCCGCGTCGTCCCCAGCGACGGGGATCCCCCACCTGTAGCCTGCGTCAATTTGTACAGGAAGAAGCGAGTCGGTATCCATTGCGTGAAAGGGCACCGGCATAAATTGAGAGTACTCAGCGGAGCACCCGCAGGTAAGAGAACCAGCAGTCTATCGGTTCCTTTGCCCCCGACACTGTTCACGCCAACCAGAAGCGTTGTCCGTCAGTCTGCGCACTGCCGAGAGAAATCATCTCTTCCAGGTGAAGATCGATCATGCGGCCTTCAAACCATTGGAGGAGTTCCGGCTCGAACGGGTAGTGGCCGTAAATCGGTGAAGCCTCAATCAGGTCCGTCCGGGTACGTGCGTGCGCGAGCAATTTCTTCAAATGCTCGTTCCTCCGGTCCAGCACGCGCGCGTACGCGTCCACGGATTGACCTACGTGCTCGGTGATCACTTCCGCGTGGCTGGACGCGATGAGGAGAGGATCGAGACGACGAATTTCCGCAAGAGAATGCCTGAAATCAGCCAAACTGGATTCCAGGTTTCCGTACCAGGGGCCGAACCGCGTCAAGTCAATGTCAAAGCTCAGGAGAATCCGGTTCTCAGGCTCGTACAGGCAAAAATGGTCTCCTGTGTGACCGGGGGTGTGGATCGCGTGGAGTTTGAGCGTGCCGAAGTCGAACACATGACCGTCGTCAAAGTAATCCGTGGGCTCACGATCCCGGAACCCCATGAGCTTGGGGATCCACTGGGTCCAATAATCGGCCAGTGGTCCTTTGCCGAGGAAGCGATGTGACAGGGGACGGAGGCGTCCGTGGGTTTGTGCGCCGTACAGGGGGGCGTACAGCGGCACATCGGGATACATCCAGTTTCCGGATGAGTGATCCGGGTGGCCGTGAGAATTGATAATGAGATCGAGATGAAAGCGCTCTTGCACCAGGGCCAGGAGGTCAAGCCCGCATCCGGTGTCGATCAGAGCAGAGACGCGGTCCTGAACCAGGAATACATGGCACATGGGAAAGCGGCCACGGTTGCTGCCGCGGATCAGCGAGAGGTGAGGAGTCAAAGGAACGGTTTCAACCAGCATGCCACAATTCCTGCCGTGTGGTGTGTCGCTCAGGCCAAGCGTCCATTCATCATAACACCCGCGACCTGGTCCTCACAACCGAGCGTACAAGATTCTCCAGGGCTCTTTGCCGGCTTTTTATAACGATTCGCGTTCACACGCGTAAGATCGTAGGGCTGGGGATCTCCTGAGCGAAGTGATGAGACGGCCTTGCGTCGTCCGTAGCGAAGGGGGTCCCCAGCCTGCTGCTTGCGCCAAGTTGTATAGTCGAAAGCGAATCGGTATCAGACCCCACCCGGTCGTGACGCGAAAGGTTGCCTTTGCCCCTTGTTGTGTCTACGCACCCGGATGCGTCTGTACGTCACCATAGTGGCATGCGCTTCCGAAAGCCGTGATTTGCAATTTTTTGCGTACCCCGGGCGAGTGTGCTACGATCAACACGGTTCCATTCTATTGGTTTCCGACACATGCGATTTGCGCACGTCTGATTCTGCGATTTGAGGGATAATCGTTGTCAATGAGAGTTTTGCTTATCAACCCGGCAAATCCGCAAACGTTCTGGTCATTCGAGCGGGTTCTCCGGATGACGGGAAAGAAGGCATTGCATCCCCCCTTGGGGCTGATTACGGTGGCCGCGCTTCTTCCGAAGGAGTGGCATCTGACCCTTATCGATCAGGTGTTCCAAAAGATATCGGACAAGCTTTGGGACGAGACCGACCTGGTAATGATTACCGGGATGTCCGTGCAATATACCACCATGCTGGAGACCATCCGTGAAGCCAAGAGGCGAGGCAAAAAGGTAGTTGCCGGTGGATCTCTGGTGTTTCATTTTCCGGAACAGGCTTTGAACGCAGGTGCGGATATCGTGGTCAGAGGCGAAGCTGAAGTGATCATGCCGCAGCTCCTGGAAAGCCTGCGCCGCGGAGAATCGGGGATCGTCATCAGTGCGGACGGACCGGCCGATTTGGAAACCACCCCCCCGGCCCGATACGATCTGCTGAACATAAACGCGTACGTGGATATGTCAATCCAATTCTCGCGTGGTTGTCCGTTCCACTGCGAGTTTTGCGATATCACGCTTATGTTCGGTCGGAAAGTCCGGACCAAGACTCCTCGCCAAATACTCGAAGAACTCACCGTTCTCTACAACCTCGGATGGAGACGGCTGGTCTTTTTTGTCGACGACAACTTTATCGGCAATGTGACCATGGCGAAAAACCTGCTTCAGGAGTTGATCCCGTGGAATGAGTCCCGTGGCAGGCCGTTTGACTTCAACACGCAGGCGTCCGTAAACCTGGGAGCGGACGACGAATTGCTCGATGCCATGTCTCGCGCTGGCTTTATCAGGGTATTCCTGGGGATAGAAACCACTGACAAAGAGAGTCTCAAAGGTGCGAAGAAGTATCAGAACGCGTCGGCAGACTTGGTGACGCTGTGTGACAAGATCACTCGCGGGGACTACAGATCATTGCCGGATGTATCATAGGTTTCGACAACGAAAAGCCCGGCGCGGGCCAAAGACTGGTAGAATTTGCAAATCGCACGCGAATCCCGGAGATATTTACCACTCTCCTTCAAGCCGCGCCAGGAACCGATCTGGCCAAGCGCATGGAGAGGGAGCGTCGACTCCTGAGTATCGATTTTGAACACATAAGCAATCAGACCGGGATTATGAATTTCGTGCCCACGCGGCCCGTCTCGGAGATCGTCGAGGAGTTCATCGAAATCTATGCGACCCTTTACGCTCCGGAACCTTATTTGCATCGAGCCTATGACCATTTCGCGAAAATGGCTCCTGTGAAATTCTCGCGAGCGTTCAAACCGCCCTACCTTTCCGAAGTGAGAGCGGTGGTCATAACCATATGTAGGCAGGGACTGCTCGCTCCGTCACGCGGCCTTTTTTGGAAATACCTGTTCAAAGCCCTGTGGAATTACCCCAAGCGAGCTGACAGATTTCTCACCGCGTGCGTGGTTGCAGAACACTATTATGAGTTTTCCCGAAATATTTGTGGGATACTCCGCTCGCAAGTGGAGGGCTTGGAGCAGGCAGCGCAAGCCGCGACCCAACGGGGTGACGACAAGTCAGGGGTTTCGGTTTCCGCATGAGTCGGGCGTTCAGCCCGGCACCGTGGCAAGCACGCCGCGGCTGGGGCTCGTGCGCGAGGGGATCACTCGGATTTGGCGCGTCTTGACAGGAGCATGGATTCGCGCTACCCTTCACCACCAGGAACAAGAGAGAGATAAGGTTTGATACCGCTATGAAGTACGACGGCATTATTACGACAGTAGTCCGGACCCTACGCAGCGAACTCGTTGTTGTTGTCGTTATCGTCGTCGTAGGTGTCATCGTCGCCGGTGCGCCGTAGCGGGACTGCCACTAAGAAAAGTCACAAAAGCAACCCCCGTCGGCGCAGAGAACCGGCGGGGGTTGCTTTTTTTTGCGCACTCCACATCTTGCCGGTCGCAGTCAAAGGGGAATAAGGAACGAGGAGAACAAAAATATGATGAGAATGACCGGCGCAGAGATTATCATTCGTTTGCTGGAGCGCCAGGGAGTCCGCGGCAATAGCCGGGATTCCCGGCGGCGCGAATCTGCCGCTTTACGACGCTCTTTCGCAGAACGATCGTATCCATCACGTGCTTGCCAGACACGAACAGGGCGCGGGATTTATCGCCCAGGGCATGGCCCGGGTCACGGGGACTCCACAGGTGTGTTTCGCCACATCCGGTCCAGGGGTTACCAACATCCTCACGGCAATAGCCGATGCCAAGCTCGATTCCATCCCTGTCATCTGCATAACCGGTCAAGTGCCGCGCGGGATGATCGGTACCGACGCGTTTCAGGAAGTCGACACCTACGGCCTCAGTATCCCGATCACCAAACACAATTTTCTGGTCCGTTCCGCGTCCGCGTTGTTCGAGATAATTCCCGAGGCTTTTCGTATTGCTGCATCCGACCGACCCGGCCCGGTGTTGATTGATGTGCCCAAAGACGTGCAGACCGAACTCGTGGAGTTCGACGCGTGGCCGGAGCCAGGGTGCCGCGATCCTTCTCCTGTATTCGCGGAGGATGGTATCCGCAGAGCCGTCGAATTGATCAACCACGCGCACAGGCCGGTTCTGTGCCTGGGCGGAGGCGTCATTCATTCAGGAGCCAGCAAACTCGCCACCTGTGTGGCAGAAAAAAGCTCGCTTCCCGTGGCCGTGACCCTGATGGGACTCGGGGCAGTATCGACGGACCATCCATTGAATATCGGGATGTTGGGCATGCACGCGGCCCGATACACGAACATGATTCTGGACGACTGTGATTTGCTCATCGCAGCCGGACTCCGTTTTGACGACCGGGCAACGGGCGATGCGAACCACTTCTGCTCAGGAGCGGACATCATTCACCTCGATATCGATCGGAGCGAACTCGACAAGATCAAACGGGCTCAAGTGGGAATTGTCGGGGACGTGAGCGCGGTATTTGAGGCGCTCCTGCCGGGAGTCGAGCCAAACCCCAGATTCGGGTGGTCCACGCATGTGTCAGACCTGAAGGCGAAATTTCCGTTGCTCCCCCGGCAGATCGGGGATTTGCGCAACCCGTACGACCTGATCATGCAGGCGGCTTGCCTGCTCGATGAGGACACCATCGTATCCACGGATGTGGGACAGCATCAGATGTGGACAGCCCAGGCGTACCCTTTCAGGCGGCCGCGCCAATGGCTCACCTCAGGAGGCCTCGGGACCATGGGTTTCGGAGTTCCCGCTGCCATCGGGGCCGCGCTCGCGTGCCCGAACCGCCGGGTCGTGTGTTTCAGTGGCGACGGCAGCCTCATGATGAACATCCAGGAATTGGCCACCGCGGTAGAGCAGCGAGTCAATATCAAGATCATTCTGATGAATAACAATTCCCTCGGACTGGTACGTCAACAGCAGGATCTGTTTTACGGCGGGAGAACCTACGCGTCCAAGTATCGGTCACGAGCCAACTTTGCGGCCATCGCTGAAGGATTCGGCATGAGCGCGTTCGATCTCGCCACAAGCAGCGAACCTGTGGAGACCCTCGCACGCGCACTGGACGAACCCGGACCATGCCTCATTCACGCGCCCATCAACGCGCAGGCCCAGGTCTATCCTATGGTGCCTCCGGGCGCTGCCAACAGTCACATGATCGGAGGTAAAGCCAATGCCCGCGTCTGCGCATGACCACGTTTCCGGGGCAACCCATTCCGACGAGCATGCGGTGCTCGAACTCACCGTCCACAACCATCCCGGAGTCATGTCCCACATATGCGGGCTGTTTGCGCGACGGGCCTTCAACTTGTCCGGGATTCTGTGCATGCCCCTCTGCGGAGGAGCACACAGCCGTATGTGGCTGCTCGTCGAAGGCACAGAGAGGCTCGACCAGATGGTGAAACAGGTATTAAAGCTTGAAGACGTCCTGGAAGTGCGGAACCGGACACCCGATAAAGAGGCTTTCCTGGCATTGGAACAGCTCTTCTTGCGGGAAACTGCCGGGAATAAGGGCGTCGCGTCGGCGGGTTAATACCGCTGCGCGCAATGTCACGTAACCTGGCGGGGGGAGATCTCCTTCTTTGCGTCTACCCCTCGCAGGAAAGGCGGCTACGAGTATTGTTGGATTCTCGTCAGGTCTCCTTCGCGACCGATGAGCACGAGCACGTCACTGGGTTTAATGACAAAGTCAGGGCCGGGCAGAAACACAAAACCGCGGGGACCAGTTCCCTGACCGCGATGACGAATACCCCGAAACGTTCCCGAAGGCTCAACTGCTGGAGGTTCTTCCCGTGAAACGAGTCGGGCGGCGCCACGTCCACGACCTCAAAATCCTCTGCCAAAGGGACGAAATCCAGCAGGTTGGGATTCATGATTTGCGCGGCCACGCGGTGTGCGGTTTCTCGCTCGGGAAAAATAGTCTCGGTCGCGCCCACGGATCTCAGTATCACCGCGTGATCCTCGCTGATAGCCTTGGCCCGGATTGTCTTGATGCCGAGTTTCTTGAGATGCAAGGTGCAGAGAATACTCGCTTCCAGGCTCTCGCCCAGACTGACGATAGCCTCGTCAAACCCGTCGCCCACGACAGAACTGAGGCTTGAATAGTCCCTTGCGTCAAAGACCAGCAACCTCTGGACCCTATCCGCGATCGCGTTGACCCGTTCCTCCAGGTGGTCCAGGGCGAGCACCTCGCACTTCTTGGCCAATTCGGTTGCCAATTCACTGCCGAATTGCCCCAGTCCGACCACACAAATCAGTTTCTTTTCCCTCTTCATCCGATCATCACCGTCCCTTTGGGGTAACGGATACCCCCGGTCGTCTGGGGAATCATCCAGACGACGATGGTCAGCGGTCCGAGCCGTCCCACGAGCATGGTGGCAATGAGCCAAAGTTTGCCCGCGTCGGTAAGTCCTGGAGTCACTCCTGTGGAAAGACCCACCGTGCCAAACGCGGATATCTGTTCAAACAGCAGCTCAATGGCTCGTGCGCCAGTGTGGGATTGAGTCGCAAACAGGACGAGCGCGCCGATGATGTTCCACAGAACGGCAAGCCCGAGCAGCAGGTCAGTGCGTCCCACCAGTTCGTGAGGCAGGCGTCGGTCCAACAAATGGGCATCTTTCTCTCCACGCAGGCCCGCTTTCATGCTGGCCCACCAGATGGCCATGGAGGTGGTCTTCACTCCTCCGGCGCACGAGCGCCGGGGGATCCTCCGATAAACATGAGCACGATAAGGGTAAGGAGAGAAGCGCCCGGTAACTTGCCGATGTCTATCGTGTTGAATCCTGCGGTTCTAGCCGTCACCGACTGAAACAGGGCATTGAGGATCTTTTCCTGCAGCGTCGCCTCAGCGGGAGTCAGGCCGAATACGAGAAGCAATACAGTCCCGCCGATTATCAGTCCCCCGGTGATGGACAGAACTAGGCGCGAGTGAAGGCTAAACCGCCTCGCGGTGGGAAAGTCCCGACGGCTCAACGGATCTGTGGCTGAAATCCAGATTTCATGGAGCACCGTGAATCCGAGTCCGCCAAGCACGATCAGGCCCATGATTACCCAGACAAAGGTGACACTGTCTCTCATCCCCACGAAATTATCGGGGCAGATGGAAAAACCCGCATTGCAAAAGGCCGAAACCGAATGAAACACCGCGGAGAATATGGCCGACCCAAGGTCTGTGGTCGGTTCCAGAGCCGGAAACAGGAGAAGGGCCCCCACGGCTTCGATGCTGAACGTGAGTAGCAGGATAGTCCGAAACGTTTTCTGAAATCCGGCTGCCGCGTCTCGCTGAAAAAACGAATCTTGCACCAGCGCCTGGGACCGAATGGACAACCTGCGCCCCACCGCGCTGAAAGCTAGTGCCGCAAAGGTCATGACCCCGAGTCCACCGGACTGAATGAGCAGCATGATGACGAATTGACCGAAAAACGTGTAATCAACGGCAGTGTCTACGACCGAGAGACCTGTGATGCACACCGCGGAGGTCGACGTAAACAGAGCATCCACGAACCCCACCTTGCCGGGTTGATGAGCCCACGGGAGCATAAGAACGAGCGCACCCACAAGGATTACTCCGGCAAATCCTGCTACCACCACCATGTGAGGTGATCTCACCAGGTGGTCTATGGAAACTCTCTTGAAAGCACGTGTCATCTGCGAACGACTCCGGAGAAGTGAGCTTACTCCAGTTTTCGGGTATCTACTCCCGGATAGAACAGCCATCAAAAGCAACCAAGTCATGTCAAGGAGGAACAGGCCTGGAAACTTGAACGGTCAGTCGGCGAAAAGAAATCCTCGGTCGGAAATGCGAACTGGCTCAACTCTTCCTAAGGAAAACCTGAGGAGTCCGGCAGCCCCATGCATCCTGGATGCCAGTCCCAGGCCTCGAGCTCACCCACGGACAGTCTTACGTGTTTCAGGGAAACCTTTTCAGCCACCCGCTTATGCAACGGGCTTCCGATTCCTGACGATACTTCACGCTCGATCGTTTCGTCAATCCCAAAGCAGACTAATCGGTTTCCGGGGCAATTGGGACGCCCCTTCTGGGCTCTGGCTCGACTTCCCTATTCTCGGTCAAAAGAATCATCCGGCAAACTATGAGCGGGTATGAGAGAGCCTGAGAATCAGTAAGGCATTTCCTCCTTGCAAAATCCTGGGCCGTGGCTTAGTCTGACATCACTTGACTACGGCTAAGATCAACACGCTTTCAGAAAAGTGATTATGAGTGACCGAGGGGAGGTGTCCTGGGCAGGGCGCCTTTGTGCGTTTTGTTACCGAAGCGACGTTCGGCCGGTCTCCCCCTGGGTTGGACTAGGCATTACATCGTTTTCGAATCGCATTCTATGGAGGGAAGCCGTGAAAACTAGGAAGCTGGCTTGGCTGAGTATGGTGATTTGTCTTGCGGTCCTTGCGGGCCTTCAAATGGGGCTATGCGAGGAAACGCAGATAGTGCGGATTAGTGGGGCATTGCCGCTGAGTGATCTGGTGAGCGGATGGGCGACCGCTTACATGAAAAGCAACCCGAGCACGCAGGTGGCAGTCTTTGGGAAGACCGCCGGGTACGGGTATTCTCAGTTCCTGGATGGGAAGGCAGATCTCGTGATGGCCACCCGAAAGATGACGAAAAAGGAGCAAGACCGCGCGGCTGAAAAGAACATACATACCGCGGACACCTTGGTCATGAATATTCCCGTGGCAATCGTAACCAACACGAAGAACCCTGTGAATTCCCTGACCGTCGATCAGCTCAGAGACATCTATGCCGGCCGTATATCCAATTGGAAGGATGTGGGCGGCCCTGACGCACCAATCAAGGTCCTCCAAAGACCTTACCCTGCAACCGGCGTGGCAGTCCTGTTCAAGAAGCTGGTGCTCAAAGACCTGGATTTCCGCAAGGACGCGGTGAATCTGTCGTCGTATAAGAATATGGCCCACATTTGCGAACGAACCATGGCAATTGGGCACATGCCTAATACCGGTGCTTTCTGCGACCCTAAGAAATATCAAATCAAGATACTCGGGCTCAAGAAAGATGCGAATTCTCCTGCCATCCTTCCCGGCCACCCCGACTATTTTATCAACATGCCCTTTTTCTTCGTGTGGAACGCGGATTCCGCTTCCAAGGAGGCTAAAGATTTCGTCCAATTTGCCGTCAGCAAGGCCAAGGAAGGCAAGCATCCCCAATGATCGGGACACACACAGGGGGCAGGTGAGGATGTGCTCAGACGCGTCGAGCATGAAGTTCATTCTCTGGAGCGGTCGAGTATCCGTCGATCACAAGGCTTCGTCATCGCGACGCGTTTTCCGCAAGGACCGTCTCGCTCACGGTGTGTTGACGCGGTGATTTTCAACAACGGGCAGTATGGAAAGGGCCGCCTCCCTTACATAGACCGCAATCGGTTGTCGTGCTGCATCACAGTTCGCGCTTTCTTTGCCTGTCAGTGAGAGGGAAAAGCTGTCTGCCTCTCACGTCATGAGGAAGGATCGAGTCATGGGATTAGTGCGTTTGAAATTTCTCTCGCGATTTCCGCTCAAAACAAAGCTGGTGTTTTGGTTTCTCATCGCGGCAGTGCTTCCGCTGCTTGTGGCCGGCTATCTCTCTTACGGGGCTATAGCCCGACAAGCGGATCAGTCAGCCGCGCGTGAAATGGTTGCGCTCGCGGGCTCCGCGGGCAAGACTGCCACGGAGTTCATGGACAACCGTTGCCGTGATGTCATCATCTGGTCGAAGCTGCGCTTCATCACGGAGGTCCTGGATCTGGCAGAGATCAGGGATGAAGTCTGCGACAGCCTGCGAGAGATGGTCGAGCTTTCCGGTGTGTTTGAGGCAGTTGCGCTCGTCGATACAAGGAGTGACAATTGTGCCGCGGCGAGTAGACCCGAATTGCTTAGTTATGACTTTTCTCAGAGCGAAGCGTTTAAAGGGGCAAAAAAGGGAAACCTTGAAATTGGCGCGCTCGAACACAACAAGATGGTGGAGCAGATTGACAAGGAGTCCGGCGGCTGGACACTCCCTATCGCGGTGCCGGTCAAAGCTGGAGACGAAGTAAAAGGCGTGCTGATTGCCTATCTCAAGTGGAAATCGCTTGAAAACCTGTTGCTCGGTACGAAGGTTGCCCAATCCGGAAACGTGCTTGTGGTGGACAAGAGTGACCGCGTCATCTTGGGCCCGAAGAGAAGCTATTACGGACTGCAATTGACTGACCCTGCGATCCACCTCGAGCAACTGGAGAAGGCGATTAAGGACAAGAAGGAGTCAGTCGTCTACGAAACGAGCAATTCCGCACGAGGGAAGCACGAATTCAGGATGGCCGGAATCGCGTACTCCGTGTCGGAAAAGAACCTCAAGGACCTCGACTGGAAGATTGTTGCCGACGCGTCTTCTTCCGAAGTTCTTCTCCTGCCCAACATCCTGGGAACCCTTGGCATGATAGTGATCGCGGTGGTGGTCATCGTCATTGCGTTGTCTCTGATCCTGGCAGGGAGAATAGCCCAACCCATATCCGCCATAGCGGATGTGGCGCGGAAGGTAGCGGATTACGATTTGACGGTCGATGCTCCCGATCTAGCGAGAACCGATGAGATAGGCGATCTGAGCAGGGCTTTTGGATCGATGCTGGAGAGCTTGAAGATGCAGATTACCCAAATCTCGCGGGGATCCGATGTGCTCAAAGGGGCTGTGCAGCAAATCACCTCAAGTGTTTCGGAGGTTGCAGCAGGCTCTGCCCAGGTTGCAGGCTCCGTTTCAGAGACGGCTACGACGCTGGAGCAGCTCAGGCGCGCGGCAAAGATCTCCGGAGATAAGGCCAAGAATCTATCCGAAATAGCGCGCAACGCGTTGGGGGCGTCGATTCAGGGGAGAGAGGCAACCGAGGGTTCGCTCCGGGGAATCAGAACAATCAAGGAACAGGTGGAACTCGTAGGGGAAACCGTGACCAAGCTCAGCGATCAGAGTGTGTCGATCGCTCAGATCATTTCCACAGTGAGCGACCTTGCAGATCAGTCCAATCTCTTGGCGGTCAATGCGTCTATCGAAGCTGCTCGTGCGGGAGAAAGCGGCAAGGGGTTCTCTGTGGTGGCACATGAGATAAAAAGCCTTGCCGACCAGTCCCGGCAGTCGACGCTTCAGATCGGGGAGATACTCGACAATTTTCGGCGATCGATAGGCGCAGTGGTCATGTCGATGGAACAAGTCAATGCGGCCCTTGAGTCAGGCATCGGACAGTCCTCCAAGACCGAAGAGTCCATTGCAATTTTGAACCAATCTGTGGAAATGTCTTCAAGAGAAGCGACTTTCATCGAGGGTTCCAGTTCTCAGCAGAACATAGGTATGGACCAGGTTTCCGATGCCATGGGAAGCATTGAACAGGCGATGAACCAGAATCTGGGTGTGGTCGGCCAGCTGGAGGATGCGGCAAGTAAGCTTGCGGATCTTGGGGAGCAAATACGAAAGTCGGTTGAAGCATACCGTACATAAAACGTAACGGTTCACCGCGAGGGAAAGGGAATGAACCACCAAGGCACAAAGACACAAAGAGAATTGGTTTTTGATTTCTTCGTGTCTTCGTGACTTTGTGGTTTGATTTTCCACCGTCAACAAAGGCTACCCCTGAACGATTGCCATAAGAGCACACGACATTGAGATAATTTCACCTCGCTGAAGCGCGGCCGGAATATCGATCCGGATGACCGGCCGCGAACCTACCTTGTTTTCCTCTCCCGCACCTGGGCGAAAGCCCTTGGGGGCAGGGTTTCGTAGACCCAGACGGACGCTTCGTGGCCCTCATACCGAGGAACTGCCACGAGGAACAGTTTGAGTTCGGGCACGAGAAGCGATGTACGAGCCCCTGGAGCCGTGGCCATGGTGGCCACGTGAAAATAGGTATCCGCGCTGCGTTGCTCGAAGACCTCGATGAAACCCTCGCCGCAGGACACGTAAATCCTCCCGGAAACCGAATCGAAAGAAAGGTCGTCCGCATCTTTGGAGCACCTGAAATTGGCAATGGTAAGGCCTGATCGCGTGTCCAGCACCACCATCATTGCAGGCTTCCGCGTTCCGACAAAGAGTCGTCCGTGGGCCTCATCCAAGGCCATGGGGAAATTTGACGTGAACACGGTCATGGGCCATTGGGCCACTACGGCTTGCTTGATCCGATCGATGACCGAAATCTCTTTTGCTCCTGGCACATTCACGTATATGCGTGAGCCTGACTTCTCCACCGCGAACGCCTCAGGATGCGCAGACAGTTTCACCGAGCCGATAACCTTCCCCTTTGCCGGGTCGATCATGCTGATTCCACCCTGGCCGTACCCTACAAACGCGACCTGCAACCCGGGGGAGTAATACACATTGTCCGCGTCATCACCCAGTTTGATCGAAGATATGAGCGAGTACCAGGTACCGTTGAAGAGTCGCACCGTGCCATCGCTGCCGTGAGTCACGAGTACGCGGTTTCCTTGAGGCACGTAGGCGACGCCTTGAGGCTCGGCCAATCCATCGATCCGGTGAATGAGTTTTCCTAATTTGAGATCCACAATCTCCACGGAATTGTTGTCCCGCGCAGCAACAAAGACGCGCTGTGTCTTTACATCCACTGCCATGTGGTCGATACGGCCCTGCACCTCGGGGAGCGCTATCTTCCGCATCAATCGTAAGGGCGAGCCGGACTGCGCGGAAGCAGTAAGCGCCAGCGCAACTAGTACCAATATCAAGGCTGCGGAGAGTCTGTGCATGTGAGGCGCCTCCTTTTTTGCGCGGGATATCGAATGGAGAGAGCAGGGGGGAGTACGAAAGAAATCTCAGTCCACCGCAGGCTCGCTGTTGGTACCTGCGAGACGGATCACGAGAGCGAAGACTGTCGCAAGCGACCCAGGCGGACGATTCGTGAACACGAGAGGGGGAAAACCAAGCTCCGCGGCCAGTTCCTGCGAGAGAGCGGTCTCGTCAACCGAGACTCAGCATGAGGAAGGAGATGCGATTCCTTATAGTCTTACTCCGCGTGGAATTCTGCTGCCCACCGCGTGAGCCGTCGCAATCACTCTTCTCTGCCATCTGCTCACGGAGTCCTCCTGGCAGGCAGCGCGGAAGCAACAGCCCTCTTCCGAACAATCATTGTACCCTTTGTTGAAGCAAGCAGAATAACCCGCTTTCTGTTGTGACTGGTGAATTCTTTCTGTATACCTTTTTCGTATACAAGAGGGACAGTACCCATGAGAAATGTCTAATTCCGTGGCCTGTGGGTCGCCCCATTCTATTCCGCAGAGGAGACATCTAAACTTGAGCATTTGTTACGTACTCCTAAGACACTACCCTGCACGCACCATAACACACTACTACAAAAAAAAGGTCAGCACTCCCATCCACGCGCATCCAAGTGGATCGGGGTCCAATTCTGACGCGCGATGATACGTACTTTTGCGGACAGGTCAAGAAAAAAAGGAGGCTCTGGGCCAATTTGTGGCCTGCACTCCAGAGCGAAGTGTGTCACCAGTCAGGACTGACGCGGGAACTTGGATTTCGTGGATTGACGAGCCGGGATTGGGTACCGCCGAAGTATGGCGCGTCATAAGGAAATGAATGCAACCTTGGGGAGGAGACGTTGTTGATTGGGTCTCACGACTCACGCCCGAGAAGCAACTGATGCTCTGCAAGACGGCTCGCATGCCAGCCGATAAGGAGGCCAGATCCGAGTTCCCGGCTGCTCCGGCACAAACGTGACACAGCCCCGCTGACAACGCTCAAATCTCAGCCCTGTTCTTGCAGTGGCCGATTTCTCTTGAGCTGTCCTGGACTTGCGTGGTAACCTTCCCGCGGTTGTTTTCTTCCGGTGGATTCGGGTTTCGATGGCCAGCGCCCTGGTCAGGACCCTGAGCGCCGGACTCCCCTTACAAGGCTGCCCAAGACCGCACAATTCCCCTGTGAACCGCTGCGCAATCGGTAACCTTGCTTTACAGGAGAACGGCACGAATGCGAGGAGTGTGCGATGCGTGGTATGGATCGGTCCCTCATTGTTTCAGTGTTGCTGGTGATGCTGTGTGTCTTGACGTCGTGTGGGCGAAAGCCGGCTCACAAGACGGTCAAGCCGCCTGAAGTCACCGTGGTCCAGCCCAAGAGCCAGGAAGTCACCAAGTACCCTGGATACACCGGAAATACTGCGGCACTCGAGTCGGTGCAGATCAGAGCACGTGTGATGGGTTTTCTCCAGAAGATCTGCTTCCAACCGCGGGCAAAGGTCAAGGAAGGGCAACTCCTGTTTGTCATTGATCCGCGTCAGTACCAGGCCGTGGCCAAGGAGGCCAAGGCCAGACTGGAAGCGAAAAATGCCGAATCGAAACTCGCACAGACGGAGTTGCAGATCGCCCAGCAACTGGAGAGCAAGGAAGCTATCAGCGCACTGAAGCTTGAAAAGAAGGCTCGTGAGCGAGATGTGGCAAAGGCCGACGTCGACCTGGCTGAGGCCAATCTGGAAAAAGCAAATCTCAATGTGGAGTGGACTCAGGTTGTCTCTCCCATTAACGGGCGTGTCAGCCGCAACCAGGTTGATGTAGGTAATCTCGTGGGCGCCACGGAAAAGACCCTCCTCACTACCGTCGTCAACGACGATTCGGTGTATGCGTATTTCAATGTGAACGAGCTGGACCTCCTGTCAGTCAAGCGTAAGGCGGGCAAGGACCCGGATCCTGTCACAGGAATGCCGAAAAAATGGCCCGTGTATCTCGGCCTGGTCGACGAGACCGGATTCCCGCACACGGGGAATTTGGACTTTGCCGATACCAAGGTGGATTCCTCGACAGGAACCATCCAGCTACGCGCGATCTTTCCCAACCCGGATGGCCTGCTCATGGGCGGGATGTTTGTGCGCGTCCGCGTCCCTGTAGAGAAACGGACCTCGTTGCTCATTCCTGAGGTAGCCGTGCAGTTCGATCAGGGCGGCAGGTACGTCCTGGTGGTCGATGACAAGAACATCGTGCACCACCGGCGCATAAAGATGGGCGAGCAGGTGGACGACATGCGCGTGATCGATGAGGGCATATCTCCCAAGGATCGGGTCATCGTTTCCGGGATTCTTCGCGCGAGGCCGGGTTTTCCGGTCACTCCGACCGTACGTTCCATGGCTGATCAGCCAGCCGACACCGCGGCCGAGAAAAAGAAACAGCAAAAGTAAACGGGGTTATGAGGCAATGTTAAGCCGCTTTTTTGTCAATCGGCCGATTCTCGCGTCCGTGATCTCTCTGTTGATCATGGTTGCAGGTGGCGTCGCCATCTTTTCATTGCCGATTTCCCAGTTTCCACCCATAGCTCCTCCCACGGTGCAGGTCACGGCCTCCTATCCCGGGGCAGATCCGAAGGTGGTCGCGGAGACGGTGGCCGCGCCCATCGAGCAGCAAGTCAACGGCGTCGAGAACATGATGTACATGTACAGCACCAGCGCCCGCGACGGATCGTACACACTGCGGGTGACCTTTGAACTGGGCACTGACATTGACATGGCCACTGTGTTGGTGCAAAACCGGGTGAATTGGGCTATGGCCTCGCTCCCACCCGATGTCCAGCGTGAGGGTGTCAACACCAAGAAGGCTTCGACCTCTTTTGTCACGGTGCTCTGTCTCTATTCTCCTGACGGCTCGTACGACGATCTTTTTCTCACCAATTACGTGACCACCACCATTAAGGACCAGATCAGTCGGCTTCACGGGGTAGGCGACGTGACGATGTTCCCTACCAAAGATTACAGCATGCGCGTCTGGCTCAACCCGAGCAGGCTCCAGTACAATAGCCTGACGACTAATGACGTGGTCAACGCGATCAAGAATCAGAACGTCCAGGTCGCTGCCGGCCGTATCGGTCAGGAACCGGCACCCAAGGGGCAAGATTTCGATTTCCCTGTCAATACTCTGGGGCGTTTGACCCAGGTAAGTCAGTTCGACGATATCATCCTGAAGACGGGCAAAACCGGTCAAGCGAGTGAAACAGGCCAGACCAGTTCGGCACCATGGAGCGGCAAGGACGCGAGTATCGTGCGTGTGAAGGACGTGGGCCGCGTGGATCTGGGAGCGAAGAGCTACGACACCCGGTCGTACTATAACGGTGCGCCCGCGGTTACGTTGATCGTGTACCAGACGCCCACTTCCAACGCCTTGGACGTAGCGGATGCGGTTCACCGCACCATGGACAATCTGAAGAAGGACTTTCCCAAGGGTGTCGCCTACAAGATCGTGTATCAAAGCTCAGACTTTGTGCGGGCTTCGATACACGAGGTGGTGCTCACGCTTATCGAGGCTTTTATTCTGGTCTTCATCGTGGTCTTTCTTTTTCTTCAGGACTGGCGAGCCACTCTGGTTCCCGCGACCACGGTTCCCGTGTCGATCATCGGCGCGTTTGCGCTCATGTACGC
Source organism: uncultured delta proteobacterium (assembly GCA_963760985.1). Lineage (GTDB taxonomy): Bacteria > Desulfobacterota > Desulfomonilia > Desulfomonilales > Desulfomonilaceae > JACRDG01. Next base: position 103,460 of record CAVXFM010000016.1, read on the forward strand.
TATGGGTTTTTCCATCAATATGCTCACCCTTTTCGGTGTGGTCCTGGCCATAGGAATCGTGGTGGATGACGCGATAGTGGTGGTGGAAAACGTCGACCGCAACATGAGGCAACACGGGTTGGGGCCGAAGGAAGCATCGATCAGGGCCATGGATGAGATCACAGGAGCGATAATAGGCATTACGCTCGTTCTCATGGCTGTGTTTATTCCCGCGGCCTTTCTCGGAGGCATCACAGGCCAACTCTTCAGGCAGTTTTCCCTGACCATAGCGGTAACCACCTTGTTGAGCGCGGTCAATGCCATGACGCTCAAACCTGTGCAGTGCTCCCTGTGGCTCCGTCCGCAGGAAGGAGAGAAGAACGCGTTCTTTCGGGCGTTTGAAGCGCTGTTCGACAAGATCACCGACCGTTACACTTCCATAGTGGATTATCTCGTGCACCATGTGCCGCTGATGCTGGTCGTATGGACCGCCGCGATATGCCTCACCTTTTACGGTTTGGCCCAAATCCCTACAGGATTTCTCCCGAACGAGGATGACGGCCTCATTCTGCTGAATGCACAGCTTCCAGACGGTGCGTCACTCCAGCAAACAGACGCCACGATGCATAAGGTTATGAAGATCCTCAAGAACACGGAAGGCATTGCCGACTTTTCGGTGATCCCCGGCAATTCGATTCTCGACGGGAGCGGAGCTTCCTTGGGAAGCGGCTTTGCCGCATTGCAACCGTGGGACGAACGGCTGAAGAAGGGACGCTCCAAGAAGGTCATTTTGGCGGAGCTGTCCGAAAAATTCAGCCATATTCAGGACGGTATCGTGTTCCCGTTTTCCTTGCCGCCCATCGTCGGTCTGGGCCAAAGCTCGGGAAGCGAGATGTGGCTTGAAGACAAGGCAGGCATTGGCTTGACGAAGTTGAACGAGGTGGCGACCGACATGATCGGAGAATCAGCTTCCGATTTTCAACTGAGTTCGCTTACCAACACATTCAGACCAGCGGCTCCTACGATCTTCGCGAATGTCGATCGCTCCAAGGCGCTCAGTCTCAGGGTTCCTTTGCAGTCCGTTTTCGATACCTTACAGGCATACCTGGGGTCGACGTACGTCAACGATTTCAATGAATTCGGTCGAACGTGGCATGTGACGGTCCAGGCAGAGGCAAAGTACCGGGCCCGTACGGAAGACATAAGGCGACTCGAGGTGAGGAACCAGGAAGGGCAGATGGTCCCGATCGGCACTTTGGCCAAGGTGCGTTATGCCACAGGTCCTCTGCGCATTGACCGGTACAACATGTACCCCGCGATCCGTGTCATCGGCCAGGCTGCTCCAGGGGTAAGCTCGGGACAAGCCATGAACGCCATGGAGGATCTGGCAGCGGCAAATCTCCCGTCCGGAACAGGGTACGAGTGGACCGGTATGGCCTATCAGCAAAAGAGGATCGGCGGCCAGGTGTACATGGTGTTCGCACTGGCGGTCATGGTGGTCATCATGATCCTGGCAGCCCAGTACGAGAGCTGGATCGATCCCGTTGCGGTGGTGACGGTGGTACCGCTCGCGGTGTTGGGCGCGGTGATAGGCCTGACCCTCCGCGGGCTGGATAACAGCCTGTACACTCAGGTCGGGTTGGTCCTCCTCGTGGGCCTTTCCGCCAAGAACGCTATCCTTGTCGTGGAATTCGCCCGCGAAAAACAGGCAGAGGGCAAATCCGCACTGGTAGCAGCAGTGGAAGGCGCCAGACTCCGGTTCCGAGCGATCATCATGACGTCTTTCGCGTTTATCGTGGGCGTGTTACCCCTCGCGGTTGCCACAGGGGCCGGAGCTGCCAGCAGGCAGGCAGTCGGAACAGCCGTGTGTTTCGGGATGCTGGGAGTGACCTTGCTCGGGGTGTTTTTTACTCCGCCCATGTACGTGCTCATGCAGCGTTTCAAGAAACACGGTCCTGACGCGGATGCGTCGTCCGGAAGGTGAGACTGCGCCGCTGTACGGTGCACTGACGCGGCCTTTTTGAATGACATTCCGTACGTTTTCAGGCTCGGCACACGCCCTGCCGGAACCTTCATTGCGAAAGAGATCGGCCATGAAAAGATTCACACTGTGCATGATGGTGGGAGTTCTCATTCTTGGAGTAATGTCACTCAGCGGGGCTCAATCAGACACAAGCAAGGGAAACCCTTCCCCTGCAACGCTCCCTGCTGCCGCGTGCCAGGCAATACAGCAGTACGTGGCCAAGATAGATGCCGCACGATCCATGAGTGACTCGGCGAAACGCCAGGAAACGTACACTCAGGCCCACAAGGAACTTGAATCGGTCGTCCTGCGTCATAAAAAGTCCGCTCTCGCGGACGACGCGGCACAATACGCGAAGCTCACAGGAACTGGTCGTCAGGGCAGACTCAACAGACCCGAAGCTCGGGGAGCTTGTGGACAAGAGGCTCAAGGTGAGGGGCGCGCTGCTGCAACGTTGCGCGGAATAACCCGCCGCTCGTTGCGTTGCTCCAGGGGGTATGCTCTTCGCAAAACTGCCTTCGCAGTGCGGCATGTTGCGCATCTGATACCGATTCGCTTTCAAATTTATCAGTTGGTTGCGGCTTCAAGCTGGGGATCTCATTCGCTGCGGACGACGCAAGGCCGTCTGATCACTTCGCTCATGAGACCCCCAGCCCTATAATCTCACTTGTTTGCACGCGGATCCGTATGAGCGTGCACGGGTACCAGCCGGACTTTCGTGCGCCACAACCTACCGCGATCCTGACCGTTCTCTTGCGATGAGCGCTGCTCCCAGTGCCCCTACCGTGTCCGGCCGCGTGGGGACGTGAATGTCCGTGCCAAGTGCGGAACCGAGGGCACGCACCACTCCTTCGTTATGAGCAACTCCCCCTGACATGGCAACCCGGAATCCGTTGATGTCAGGAGCGATGCGCTTTACCAACGCGGCCGTGCGAGACGCAATGGCCCGATTCAAGCCGTTGACGATCTCGTTCACCTCAACTCCCTCCGCGATCAGAGAGACCACCTCGCTTTCGGCAAATACCGTGCACATGCTACTCAACGTGAGATTGGCCGAGGCCCCTTGGCCGAGCTGTGACAGTTGCTCAATATCGACTTGCAATGCCCTGGCCATGGCTTCCAAGAACCTGCCGGTGCCAGCCGCGCATTTGTCGTTCATGGCAAATTCGAGAACCCGGCCTTCGCCATCCAGCCGAATGGCCTTGCTGTCCTGACCGCCTATGTCGACCAGCACCCTGGTTCCCGGAAGGAGAGCTTCCACCCCGCGTGCATGACAGGTAATCTCGGTGACCGCGGCCAAACGTTTGTCAACCCTGTCCCTGCCGTATCCTGTGGAAACCGTGGCCTTGACGTGAGCCTCGGAAAGCCCCGCGAGGTGCAGGACTTCTTCTGTGGCACGGGCTATAGCTTCACGGTTTCGTGCGCCGGTGGGAACCACCGAAGCGGCAAGCACGGTTCCCTCTTGATCCAGGAGCACCGCGTCGCAGGAAAGACTTCCCAAATCCACACCCAGGTAGTACATATTCGGCCTCCTCAACTCGCGGATCGAATGCTTCGCCGACTGTCGAGCATTTCCATAAACGCTTCAAGTCTGGTCTTCAACTGGCCTTCGGAAAAGTTTCGCTGATCCACGCAATCCACTTCCAGATTAATTACCGGAACATCAAGTTCCTTCAGCGCGGCCTCCACGAGTCCTCTGGCCCCTGTGCCCTGGCGACAGCCCCAGTGGCAGGGATTGATCGCACCGTCAATCTGGTACGCGTGCACGAGCTTCTTCACGTGCTTCAGCCTTCTGTCCGCCATCCCGTTGAAGGGGAGGGAGATCATTCGCTTCGCGAGGCCCCTGTACGGATCGTCAAGATCAATAGGATCCCAGAAGACGTCGTTCAATTCGTCAATGACCACGGCTGCCTGGTACTCATCCCCGAGCATGCGAATCAGAGGGTTCTTGAACTGGATACAGCTCTGCAACCACAGCAGCCGGAACCGCTCGCCGGATACTCCGCTGGTTCCTTGTGCCACGCGTGCGGTAAACTCGTCGCGATACGCCTTGGCAATCTCCACACCGGTCTCGGTGCCCAGAAACAGGGTCATGACTATCCCGAAATTCTTGAGTTCACTCCCGTTCGCGGGCGAAGGAATCCTCTGTGCAAGCTCGAACGCCTCAAGCATGAACCCCCGCGCTTCGTTGGTCTTTTCCATCGAGTGTCGCAGATGACCCTCGTCCAGTGTCTGACCGGTACAAGCGGTCACAAAATCCACCATGTCTTTGAGTTGTTGCGTGAGATACCGGAGGGCCGGTTCCGTATCTTCCGGAGGCACGTTGAGGGTGTATAGCGGACAATCGAATTTACGGGCCAGGTGCTCGACCGCGGCCATGCCGCCCGTGCAAGGGCTGCTGGTGGCTATCACCAGTTCAGGAACCGGCATCATGTTCTTTTCCGCAGCGCCGATCACCGCGCGATGATACCCGCAACCGTCCGTGAGAAAGCCGGCCTGTTCAGCTTCCTCAAGAAAAGGTCCGGCTGCGCCCATGGACGCGAGCATTCCACCCACAAACTCAACAAAGCACGAATTGATTCCCATCGCATTGAGCACCTCAAAAGGCACCGCCACTCCGCACCACGCGAGGTGATCGCGACCGGAATACAATTTTTGGCCTAACCGTGTAATCTCCAGCGCGAATTTGTTTCGCGCAGTGGGATGTCGCTGAAACCTGGTCTCCATTCTGGAGGCCATGCCGCTGAAATGCTTCGCCATCATGGGTCACCCCCTTAACATCTCGGCAAATGCTTCGATACGAGTTCGTTGTTGACCGAAAGACCGCATGGTGCAATCCCCTTCAATCTGCAAGAGCGGCATCCCGGCTTTACGGAGAGCGTCGCGTACACTGGGCATTCGTGCGATGTACGGGTCGCAAAACTTCGCGGTGCATGCGATGACCCCGCGGGCGTTGCACACGGCCGCGCGCATCATGATTTCCTCTGCGAGCATACCCGGTCGTGTGGGATGCACCGTCCGCGCGCACCGGGGACGCGAAAGAAGCGACCTGGCCATCTGCACCAGCAGGTCCTCCGCACTGCTCACGTCAATCGGACTGAACACCCGCGAACCCGTGCAAAAGTCTTCGTCGATCACCCTGACTCCGCACGCCTCGAACAGATCGAAGGCCTCAGGATCCGGCAACACGTTGCCAAACACAAAGACCGGTACCCCGTCTTGCAGGTGGTCTTGAGGACCCGAGCACTGGTCGAACTCATTGAGCATTGCCAGAGTCTCGGCGAAAGGCCTGGTGACTGCCGCATTGTTGAGGCTCTGCACACGGGCAGCGCTGCAGGCAGTCGTTCCGGTGCGGAGACGCTGACGCAGACCATCGAACAGGTGAGCCACCCGATCGTACCCCGATACCCCGTGTGCGATCGCTTCCTGAGAAACAGACCTTTGGTTCCAGTTAAAAAGGGTTTCCGCCAGTCGGGACAGCTCGGAAGAAAAATAGGTGACCGCGGCTTCGTCCGAAGTGAACGGCAGATCGAGAAAAATCAACCGATCGTGCGGCCTGACTTTTGGCCATGCATCAGCCAGACGCCTCATCGCGTCGCAACTGTTCAGCAGCACCACTCCGGCCAGTTCGGGCAAGTCGTTGTCCAACGCTCGGTCGAGAACTCGCTTCACGTGCGGACACAGGTTATCGTGCAGCACCTGTCCCGCGCGATCGGGCGAATCCCCCATGGGTAGGATCCGAAAAGGCACATAGCCAGCCGCATCGATAAGGGCCAAAGGCGTATATGCGCAGGTAAAGCCGACGTACGAGGTCTGCTCCGTCGCCATCAGTCGTCCTCCTCATGCACTTTTGCCAATACTTCTGCCAAAGTGTATTTGGTCGTACCCAAATCCTCCTCGGGGATCTCTCCGAACAGGTCATTCAAGACTACGCAGGTTTGCGCGATCACCGGTTCCTGAATCTGTTTCCCTTTTTCAGTGAGAAATATGCGCAAGGTTCGCCGGTCTGCTGCGTCTGCAGTCCGGGTCACCAGTCCGTCCCGCTCCATGCGATCGAGCAGCCCGGTCATGGTGGACGAATCCAAGCCTGCTTTTCGCGCGATGTCAGTCACTTTGAGGCCGTCGGTCATCCACAGGCTCATCAGGGCCCACAAATACGCAGGTTTGACGTAGGTCAGACCTGCCTGTGCGAGGCGTTTTTTGAGCGCCGACGTGATCACGAGGGTGATCCGGGATACCAGGTAATAGGGGCAATTCATGGGATCGAGAAACATGTGTACGCCACCAGTTGGGTCGAAAGAGAAGTTTTGCTTATAAGATAGAGGCAGGGCAGATATTTGCTACCCATATGACTGCAAGCAAATATTACGCTAGCAAGATAACCTGTCAAGGAAAATATTCCTGCGGATTAAAAAAGGCCGCCACGTGCAGACCCCAAAACGCCAACCAGAAGAGAAAACGTACGCGAACCGTTCCATGCACCGTGTCACGGGAATATTGTCTGCGTTACATGGGAAATCCCGCCCTCAAAGTCGCGCAAGAGCGCCCTTATGCCCCGATCGCCGGTGCGTCCGGGTTGTGCTATGGGATAAGAGCGACGCCAGCCGGAAAAGTCTGTTCCGGCGGCCGGTCACTCATGGGGAGCGTTCCTCTTTGCCACAAGCTGTCGGGCAAAAGAGCGAGCTTGCTCTTGTGCTTTCTCACCCATTGCGTCCGCTGAAGACGTAAAAGGAATGATCAGTGTTCCTGCATGATCGCATTGCAGATAGCCAACGAACCGGGTGAACATGTCGGTCATGAGTTCGGTGTTGTTTTCGATCGCGTCTTCGCAGGTGAGGACTAGGCCCAGCGTCTTTCCCCTGATCAGAGAATGCCATTGAGAGGTAGCAAACCCGGTGACCAAGCAACAATGCCGGTCAATCAGGGTTTTCATCTGCGCGGTCGGTCCCCAGAAATAGATGGGCGAGCCGTACAGGATCGCGTCAGAGGCCATCAAACGGGACATGATGTCCATGGCATCGTCTTTCTGCGGGCAACCGGGCCGGTCAGGGAACTTCTTGCAGGTAAAGCATCCCTTGCAGCCTTTCACCTTGTGATCGACCACATTTATGCGATCGACTACGTGACCTTGAGCCTCCAGGGTATCTTCGATCCAGTGTAACACCTGGCTGGTGTTTCCCTTTTTCCGCGGGCTTCCCAAAATGCTTGTCAGTTTCATGGTTACCTCATCACGGGCAGACTATGGAGATTTCGTCGAGAGAACGGCCTTTCAAGGGCCTTTCGTTCGTGGCGCGGCATCGATGGCCCTGCGCATGGTGAGCGAGCAGTCCTCTCATAAGCCGGGCCGAGAGGCCCAAGGATAACGCATAATGGGTGCAGTGGATACGGGTTTCTCGAGATGGGGAGGATGATACCGATTCTCTTTCACACACGTAGGATCGTACGGCTGGGGATCCCCTGAGCCAAGTGATGATACCAAAGCGTTTTCAGGCGTACGACACTGGCGGCAAACCTCTTTCGCTACGAACGGCCCGACCTGACTGCGCTTCAGAGGCATGCCGCCAGCAGACCAAAGTCACTTACATGATCGCGCATCGGTATGAGACGGTTCTGCGTCGTCCGTACCGGAGAAGGTCCCCGGCTTGCAGCCTGAGCGGAGTTGTATACGCGAAAGCGAATCAGAATGGGTAATGAGTTCGGCAGAGGTCACCGCTCCTGGAGCGCCTCTGCCATGGACTCGTATTTCAATTTGGGTTACTCTCTTGAACGGCCGCAAGGGGCACGCAGGGCATCACGCAGCCGCGTCCTCGTCTTTGGCCTTTTCCGCGAAATATCCTGCCGCCTCATGAGGGAAGATCGCATGTATGAGAATCTCTTCCTCACTCAGCGTGGGGAACTTCTTTTCCAGCTCAGGCCACATGGGCGGTATCAGTTCGGCCGGCCGCACCGTGGTAGGTTCGCCTCCGTGGAGCACCCGTGCTTGGAGATCCGCGTTGACCGGCGCAGGCGTCTCGCCGTACAAGCCTTTTAAAAGGTTCGCGGTGTGGTTGGCGATGATCTTGTACCGGCCGAGAAGCACATTGAACGTAGCCTGGGACACCACGATCTGCGAGGTGGGCGTCACAAGAGGTATCCAGCCCAGATCCTCGCGTACGCGAGGTATCTCGTCGATGATCTCGTTAAGGCGATGCAGTGCGTTCTGCTGCCTCAACTGGCTGGACAGGTTGGACATGACCCCACCGGGAATCTGGGTGACCAACATTCTACAGTCCACGCCGCTGTACGGGGCTTCAAACTCGCCGTAAAGCGTACGAACCGCTTTTGCTTCTTCCGCTGCCTGGGTGAGTTTCGCGAGGTCGCACCCTGTCTGATACCCGAGACGGTGGAGCGAGTAGACCAGAGATTCCGTACATGGATGCCCGGTACCTCCTGCAAACGGGCTCAGAACCGAGTCGATCATCTCGCAACCGGCCTCAACCGCTTTGAGAATGGACATCATACCCAGGCCGCAATTGTCGTGGGTGTGCAGGTGGAGCGGCACGTCGACCGCCTTTTTCAGTGCGGAAACCAGTGCAAAGGTGGTGCTCGGGTCGATCAGGCCGGCCATATCCTTGATAGCAATTTGATGAGCTCCCATGTCTTCCAGTTGCCTGGCCTTTGACACGAACTTTTCCACGGTGTGCACAGGGCTGATCGTGAAGCACACCGCACCTTCCGCGGTCTTTCCCGCGTCTCTCACGGCCTTGATCACGGTCTGGTGGTTCCTCACGTCGTCCAGCGCGTCGAAAATACGAAACACGTCAATTCCATTGCGTGCGGCTGCCTGCACGAATTTGACCACCACGTCGTCGGAGAAATTGGAATACGCGACGATGTTCTGGCCTCGAATGAGCATCATGCTTTGCACGTCGGGCATGGCATCTTTGAGGGCCCTGGCTCTTTCCCAGGGGTCTTCTCTGAGGAACCGTACACACACGTCAAACGTGGCGCCGCCCCACGTTTCCGCTCCGTAGATGCCCGTGTCGGAGAGTCTGCGTGCGACCTTGAGCAAATCGTCAAGTTTGATGCGGGTAGCGACTTTGCTTTGAGATCCGTCCCGCAGCGTGATGTCGAAGATCTTCACTTGCTTGCCATTTTCTGATGTCATCGTATCCTCCTGCTGAGGTGATGCCGTCCTGGGACGATGCACCACCGAGTTGTGCGAACTGGTAGTGGTAGTAAGGTCGTGTGCGTCAGATCCACAAGAGCGAGCCGCAATAGGACCCTTCGCAGGGCTCTTCCTCGGAAAATGAGTTTTCGGGGGATGGACCCTTTTGCAAAAGGGTCTCCTCCCCCGAGCCCCCACCCCCGAAAACTTCCAAATAGATCGGCTCCCGCTGGTCGCCGGACAGCCTTTGGTTTGAGCAGGCAGAAAGCATCTCCATCGTTCGTGGTGATCGACAGGTCATGAGTGAATTTGCCCAAATACAATGTGGCGCCGGAGGGAGTCTGGTCCCACCGCGCCACAGGAAGAGTCGAACGGGTTCGCCACTACTTTGGTGAGAACCTTCCGTTCAAACCCACGACCCAGTTCATGTCAGTTGCGGGGTGCGTGTGCATACCCAATCTGCTGCAAGGCTTGTTCGATCTCGCCAAGCACTGCGGGCTCATCGATGGTGGACGGAACCGTAAACGTCTCTCCGTCCGCGATCTTTCTCATGGTGCCTCGCAAGACCTTTCCCGATCGTGTCTTGGGGAGCCTGTTGACCACGACCGCCTGTTTGAACGATGCGACCGCTCCGATATCTCGACGGACCATCTTCACCAACTCCCCGACGATCTCTTCCTTTGACTGAGTCACTCCGGCTTTAAGGACGACAAATCCCACGGGCAATTGCCCCTTGAGATTGTCTGCCGCACCGACCACCGCGCATTCGGCTACTGACGGATGTGTGGCCAGCACCTCTTCCATGCCTCCTGTGGAGAGCCGGTGGCCGGCAACGTTGATCACATCGTCTACGCGGCCCATGACAAATACATAGCCTTCTTCATCGATGTATCCCCCATCGCCGGTGAGGTAGTATCCAGGGAACGGCGCCATGTACGATTCCACGAATCTCTTGTCGTCATTCCACAAGGTGGGCAGATTGCCGGGAGGAAGCGGCAACTTGACGGCAAGGACACCGTTTTCGTTCGGTCCGAGTTCTTTGGCCGATCCGGGATCCAGGGTCTTCACATTGTACCCGGGCATAGGCATGGTCGCAGAGCCTGCTTTGGTGGGAAACTGTTCCAGACCTCGGAAATTTCCGCAAATGGCCCACGCGGTCTCGGTTTGCCACCAGTGATCAACTACCGGGACCTGGAGCATGTCCGAGGCCCAGTGGTACGTGTCCGGGTCAAGTCGTTCACCGGCAAGAAAGAGTGTCTCAAAGCAGGAAATGTCATATTTCTTGCGATATTCTCCATTGGGATCTTCCCGTTTGATTGCTCGTATCGCGGTGGGAGCGGTGAACAGAGCCTTGACCTTATGCTCGGAGATGACACGCCAGAATGCGCCAGGATCGGGGGTGCCCACGGGCTTCCCCTCATATACGATGGTAGTGGCCCCTCTGAGCAAGGGCGCATACACAATATATGAGTGGCCCACTACCCAACCGACGTCGGACGCTGCCCAATACACGTCGCCCGGATTGATATTGTAGATGTGTTTCATGCTCCAGAGCAGAGCGACCGCGTGCCCGCCATTGTCACGAACCACTCCCTTGGGTTTTCCCGTGGTTCCGGACGTGTACAGAATCGTACAAGGGGTCGGTCGATGCAATGGACACGCAATCAGCCGGTTCGGCAGCGGACTCCGCGTCTTTCCAATCGAGATCCCGGCCCGCTTCCATGTCCGCTTTGGCGTGCGGCCGCTGGAGGATGACGCACTTTTCCGGCTTGGGCCCTGCAAGCCGTATGGCTTCGTCGAGCAGAGGCTTGTACGGAATGAGTTTCTTCCCTTCAATGCCGCATGAAGCCGAGAGAACCACCTTGGGAGCGGCATCGTCGATGCGCACCGCGAGTTCCTTTGCGGCAAAGCCTCCGAACACCACAGAATGGATGGCTCCCAATCGCGCGCACGCCAGCATGCCCATCACCGCTTCCGGGATCATAGGCATGTAGATCGAGTACGCGATCGCCCTTGGTCACTCCCAGAGACTTGAGCAAACCCGCTATCTTGGAGACACGCTCCTGCAATTCCGCATAGGTGAACTTTTGAATCGTGTCAGTGACCGGGCTGTCATAAATGAGGGCCAGCTGAGCACCTCTGCCGTTCAATACGTGACGGTCAACCGCATTGAAGCAGGTGTTGAGCTTCGCGCCGGGGAACCATTTAAAAAAGGGAGAATTGGACTGATTCAACACACAGTCCCATTTCTGGTCCCAGTCGATCTGCTCCGCAGCGTTTCCCCAAAAGGCCTCGGGATCTTCCAAAGACTGTCGAAAAGCTTCTTTGTACGTCATGTGTCACTCCAGTGAATTTCTGCTCGAAAGCTGTGTATATTGAACGCCAAAGGAAATGACCGAGTCAGCGGCTTACCCAAGAAGACAGCTTCTCAGGTAACGTGGGGTTATGATGAATACCGATTCGCTTTTGAATTTATCACTTGGTGCAGGCTTCTCAAGGGAAGCCAGACGGGGCCGTTCTTAGCGGAAGAGGCATACATCCAGTTCTCTCTCCTTAGGGCGTTGCCAAAAGTTCTGACCGAATGGCTCGTACTTTTGAAAGGTGGCGGGGGGCCCCTGAACGAAGATTCGACGGCTCTGCGTCGCTCGAAGTGAACGGGGACCTCTCGACACCCAAAGCAGAATCACACGGACAAAACCTTTGGCAACTCCCATGACCTGGAGGGTCACAACGAACCATGAAAATGGCACCCTGTCCCGCGACCAGCGGGAGCTGGCAAGTGCTTGAAGTTCTTGGGGATGGGGGTTCGGGGGAAGGCCCTTCTTTCAAGAAGGGCCTTCCCCTGAGAATGCATTTTCATAAAAACCGGTATAAGCGCTCATGGGTATTACCCGTCTTAATGTGAATCGGTATGAGAACCCTCATCAGGGCTTTGTCGTTTCGATCAGTTGAGGGGACGAAGACCCTGATGAGGCATAGGCGTGAAGATAAGGTCCCGTGAATGGACCGCACGCGACGGTTCCGCGCAATGTACTTGGCCGATCACGGTCGGGAACATCGTCCCCGCTTATGTCAACGCCTATGCCCCAATCGGGCGGTCGTCCCCCGGTGGAGTTACGCGAAGGTGGCCCAAGGAGGGCACGAATGCCTCCCCACATGTTCAAGCCGACGCTGTGTTCCCATCGCTCGACCGCCAACCTTGGGTACCTCACCGTAACTCCTTTCCACGCGAAAGGATTTGTGGAATGCCCTAACACTATGCAATATGAGGGCCAATCCTCACAGTGGAGAGAGATAAGATACAACTTATGAGAATAAGGAGATATTGTGCTTAAGGGAGGTCCGGGAGGACATGCGGATGGGGTGCACCACTACCACGCGGAGGTTGGGGGTGGGGCACCCACCTCTCGAGCTGAAAATGACAAAAAGGTGAAATATTAAATACTTCTGGTGGGGGTTGCGCTCCCAGGTTCTTCCGGGTTGAAAGTGGGGTCTAGACGCTCCACATCTATATCCAAAGCCTTGATGTGGTACCTCACCGCGTCGCGGGATACGCCCAGCAACCGAGCCGACGCAGAGATGTTTCCTCGGCAGCGTCTTAACGCTGACACTACCATGACCCGTCTTGCAGCTTCCAGCGCTTCGTTCATATTGCAGCGCCGTGTCACGTTCACCGCAACAGGGATCTCTTTTTCATCGCGTGCTTCAATGACCTTCTTCTTGGGGAGCGTAATGTCCTCCGCACGAATCGCACTGCCGCGGCACAGGATGAGTGCGCGTTCCAGGACGTTCCTGAGTTCCCTGACGTTTCCGGGCCATTGGTACCTGTCCAGACTTTCCAGGGCCGACACGTCAAGGGCTGGCGGTACCGGTCTGCCCAGCTTGATGGAAAGGGTCTCCACAATATCCCGGGCAAGGAAGGGAATGTCTTCCTTTCTTTCGCGCAGCGAAGGCACGGTAATGGCAAATACGTTGAGACGGTAGAACAGATCTTCTCTGAATCTGCCTACAGAGACTTCACGCTCCAAGTCGCGATTCGTGGCAGCAACAATCCTGGCGTTGGCCTGGATGGTTTTTTCGCCTCCTACGCGTGTGAACGATTGCGTGTCGAGAAACGTGAGGAGCTTGGCCTGAAGCTCCTGAGAAAGCTCGCCTATTTCATTGAGAAGGAGCGTGCCGCCCTCAGCCATCTCCAGCAATCCGCGTTTTCTCCCGCGTGTGCCGGTGAACGCGCCCGGCTCATGCCCAAAAAGTTCCGACTCTGCAATGGACGCGGCCAATGCTGCACAGTTTATGGCAAAATACGGCCCGCCCACGCGGTGGGAGTGGTTATGGAGATACTTGGCCAAGTAGTCTTTGCCGCTGCCGCTCTCTCCGAGCAACAAGACAATGCTCTCGCTCTGGGCCGCGAGGCGGATCTGTTCCAGGGTCGTTTCCATGAGGCTGGATCTGTATCGTGCCACGGTGCGCGCACAGCCGCGTTCAAGGGCCTTCCGTTCGGTCACATCACGGGCAATGCCGCAGATGCCGATGGTCTCTCCTGATGCCCCGCGCATGGGCACCCTGATACAATGAAAGGTCTTGGCTGCGGTTCGGGTGGACAAATTGTACGTAGCTTCCATGACCTGGCCCCCCATTACGCGGGATTCCAGGTCTCTCATGTAACTGACTTCCTGGGAACCAAAGATCTCGTCATCGGTTTTCCCTATCACGTCGGGTTCGGACAGATCCACAGCTCTGAGAAATGCCGGATTCACGTGCGTATACACGAGGTCGCGATCTTTGAGGAAGATGCAGTCCTGCGCCGTCTCGAACACAGCCCGTAGGCGCTCTTCGCTCTCACACAGGGCGCTCTGGGCCTGTTTTCGGTCCGTTATGTCCTCCACGACCGCCTGAACTCCGTCAACGTGACGGAGATTGTCTCTCGTCGGCACCATGTGCAACCGCAACCAGACAGACTTGCCCCATTTGCTTTTATAGAAGCACTCAAATACCCTGGTGCCCTCGGTCTCCATGCAGCGTCGAATTTCCTCTGCGATGCCAGCTTCCTTCACCGGCGGATAGGCGAGCAGGTTGATGGCTCTTGTCTCCTCAGGTGAGGGTGAGCCCAATATGGTCAGCAGGTTGGAGTTGGCTTGGAGAACCGTGCCGTTGATGTCACAGGAGATGATGCCCAAAGGGGCGTTTTCCACGAGCATTCTGTGCCGCGATTCGCTCTCTCGGAGTTTCTTTTCTGCATTCTTACGCACGGCAATTTCGCTCATGAGCCGCTCGTTGATCTCCGCGAGTTCAGCAGTGCGTTCGGCCACGCGACGTTCGAGTTCGTCGGTACGCCCTCTCCAGGGCTTCCTGAGCCCTCTTGCGTTCGGTGATATCCCTGTGCAGAACTACGCTTTCGCTCACATTCCCGTCGCTGTCGCGCAGGGTAGCGGTGCGAAGCTGTATTTCGAGAAGTCTTCCATCCTTGGTGATTCGTTTTGTCTCGAAGAGGACTTTCTCGCCCTTAAAGGTTTTCTTCCAGGCCGCGAGCGTTCGTTGTTCTTCCTCTTGAGGCACGAAACCAATGGATCGCCCCAGCACTTCGTCTTGAGACCATCCGTAGAGTTGCGTAAACCCATCGTTAACGTACGTGGCTCTTCCCTCAGGATCGTACGCCACCACCCCGTCGGGGACAGCCCTGATGAGATTGGCATATCGCGCTTCGCTTTCCTTGAGCGCCAGTTCGGCTCGTTTCCGGTCGGTCACGTCGCGTGCCACCGACTGGATCTCCAGGAGTTTTCCCTCTGAGTCGAATGCCCCGCGGAAGGTCCAATTGATCCATCGGGATTCGCCGGACGGCACCGTGAGTTCGGTACTCACATTTGAACACCGCCGAGTCGGGCGTGATGCTTCTAATGCGACCGCGAACTTCCTGCACATGCTTGTCCGGAATGAAGCTGCAAAAATGCCTACCGATCAAGGCTCCCGCGGTTTCCTGAAAGTAACGACAGAAAGCGGTATTGACAAAGGTGAGTGCTCCGCTGGGCTTGAACCTGCACACAGGATCTGTTTGATCTTCCACCACTTGTCGGTACCGGGTCGCACTGTCTTTCCAGGCAGCCTCGTACTGTTTCCTGTCCGTGACGTCTCGGTTGGACGCACGCCGTCCGAGGAATTCGCCGGTGCGTGCGTACACCGGCCGGCACAGGTGACTGATCCATCGCACATTTCCGGCCCGGTCGACGATCCTGAACTCGATAAAGTCAGGTTGGTCGCTGGATGGCTCTGCCAGCAGGTCAAGATGCCCCGCGACCATGGAGCGATCCTCAGGATGGATGAGTTCGTGCATCAGAGATGGGTTGCACAAGAATTCATCAGGACGATACCCGGTGATGTGCTCGCACGCGGAGGAGACGTGAAGAAACCGGCCCTCAGGATCGATCCAATAGTCCCAATCGCACGCGGTATCCGCGATTACCTGCCAGAAATCCTTGGAATCGGCCAGGTCAGGTCTTCGTCCTGTCAGCTCGCGAGGGAAGCGGAGCGGTGGCGAAAAGCCAGTTGGCGTGGGCTCTTTCGCGAGGGGTTGGCCCTCTTCCTTTTCGGTTCCGGACGCGGGAATGCAGACAGTCGTATCCACGAGGTCCTCCGTGGGTGCCTTACGCGGGGAGTACGGTACTCGCGGGACCGCATGAAATCCCGCTCAGGGCAATGAGGCGTGAAAACGCATAAGTGGTGCACAAACATGGTCAGTTGAGTCACACTGGCTTGGAGGCCACTCTTGGTCAGCATAACACCTTCATTGGCCCGCGACAAGGAGCTGACTGACGAGTTGGCCGTAATAGTGGCTCTGGGAATCGGTCACATGGGCAGGTGCCGCGGTCACAACTGGCGGCATGGGACACCACTCTGTCCCGCGTGAGCGGTGCGGGAGCAGAGTGGGTGAGTAGCCTTGCCGGTCGCAGAGACGCGACCCGCGAGGACGACAGGTTGCTCAATAGACATCGGAGGGTGCGTAACAGGTGTAGGAATATCCGTTCCACACACAGTTCTGGTTGTAGTCGCCGGAGTAATCGTTATCCCAGCCGAAATCGGGATACCCCCACCACCAATCGCCGCGGTGATGGCGGTACCGACGATGATGTCCGGAATGATGATTGGAGTGGTGGTTACCTTTGACGAGCAAGACATTGGCGCCGTTGCCCGCAATGGCCGCGCCGCTCGCGGCGGTGGCCGCTGCAAACGTGACGGACAGAGGACCAACTATTGAACCAGCGGAAGTCGTGCCGGCGAAAACGATTGCGACCAGCGCGACGGCAATTCCAATTGCGAATACTGATATGAGAGTTCTCATCGTATATCCCCTTCGTAATTCTTAGATTCTCTGTCGGCGCACGCCATGCCCCGGCTTAGTACATGCATGTTCCGGTTTGTTGGACATATGCGCCCGAGGAGTTACCCATGGCCGACCGTGTTCCCGGCCGGTCATGACACCCTGTGGTGAAGTCTCGTTCAACCGTGCGGAACCGAAGTGCCCCGATGTTGTCGCGTAGCGAAAATCGTATTCCTCTCTCTGGGCAAGAGGATTTCGCGACCCTAGGATTGGCACACGTTGGAGGACACAGACTTTTGTCATGTCAGACTCCAGAAACTTCGGCACCAGCTGAATCGCTTTGACACGCGACCGCGGCTACTCCCTCCGTTTACGGTGAGGCAAGCTTCGCTTCAGCCTCGTTTTCGCACGACCGTCCAAGGTTTCCGGGAATATCGAGAAAGGACTTTGCGCTCGCAGCCAATCGGCTGCGCCACATCAATACGGAACGAGAAATGGCAAGGCGAGGAATGCAATACTTACGACCAGGAGAAAGAAGATATTTGAAACGAAATAGGGTAGCCCGCACAACACGCACCCGGAAAGCAAGGCCAATCCCTTTTTCTGTTTCCTTCCGTATACAATATAGCCCATACCCAGCGATCCGAGTATGACTCCTGCGAACAGCGTGTATGCATCCATAGATTACGCCACTCCCTGCCTCATCGCCGACCGCAAACCTTGAACATACGCCACTCCGGTGAACCCCGGATGACTGTACTCACATCTTAAGACACTAGTACCTGGCGGGGCAATAGCGGCAGGCGCAGATTGCGTAGATCATCGGCGCATGCTGCCTTGACCTCCGTGCGGAGGGCATTTGGCGCAGGATGAGGCTTGATGCCGATGGTGATGTGGGAAATTGCGCGCCAGAGCTGCCGAGTCGGCTGATCTTCGAGAAGGATCTGACACGCCTGCGGGAAGAGGAAGCAGAATCGCGAGCATATCGAGCGGACCCCAGCGCAAGGAACTCTCGCGTCGTCGAGAACTCTCGGTGAGACCGCACAACTGCGGAAACCTTTCCCACAGGCTCTCGACGAAACACTATGCGGTGACAGACCTTGCAGGGCGAACCCCCGTCACCGCATGACATGGGTCAAGGGCGCGGTCACAAAATCAGTTGCATCCAGACCACTCCGAAATTCTTGCCGAATTTCCTGCCCACATTGGAGAGTTTACCGCATTGCTGAAATCCGTGTTTTTCGTGAAAGCGGATGCTGGGTTCATTAGGGGATGCGATGCTGGCCAGGAAGTTGTCTATCCCCATCTTCTTCGCCCTTTTCACGAGTTCGTCGAGCATGAGCGATCCGATTCCCCTCCTCGTATGATGAGGCATGATGAAATAGGCTATCTCAGCGGTCCTAAGGAACGTCTTTGCCGGATGATACGGCCGGAGAAACGCGAATCCGACGACCGGCCCGGACTCGTGTTTCACCACCGTCGACGGTAAGCCGCGGTTCAGTTCCAAGAAGTAGTCGTAAAAGGCATAGTCCACTGGTTCTTCAGGATACGCGGCAAAACTATGCTGAATAAAGTAGTTGAAGATGTCTATCACTTCGTTGCGATGCAGACTCGACATCTCCTCGAGAGTGTACTCCATGTGCGTCTTTTCCTTTCCTCGTGGCCAAATCCATTTGCGACAGCTATTCAGCCACGGGTTTATTGACCGCAGGCTTGCCGGGTGATGCACGAAGAGAATCCTTCAGACGGTCCTCCATCTGATAGACGGGAGCCATCACCCCATTCACCGGGTCATCCAGGATCGATAACTTCATCTCATCGAGGAACCTTTTGATGCTCTTTCTCAACAACGGTTTGTTTTCTTTCACCGTATTGTAGTGGTCCCAGATATCCCAAACGATAATCCCTATTCCTACAATGGGGCCGAGAAACTCTCCCCCGAGCTTTCCCGCCACCTTTGCGCCGGTCTTGGCGGCTATTTTCGCTCCGGCCTTTCCTGCCATCTTTCCTGCCATGGTTGCTGCCACGCCCTCGGAGATTCCCCCTGTTAAAGACGTGAGGATCTTGGAAGCGAGCATGACAGTCCCCCCGATTGACGCGGCATATACGGTCTTCAGCGTTACCGGGACCTGCCTGCCCGCTTCGACCAGTGAGGACTGTTCAGACACGTCATGAATGTACCTTTCCCAATCAGGGGCTGCAACGCGGTACTTCTTTGGGATCTCGTCGAGGGATTTCTTGAAATGCGAGAGAAACTTGACAAGGGCTTCTCGTTGTATACGTTCCAACTGAAGCTGGGACGTCTTGGGCTGGAGCACCCGGACGGTGAATTCTTTTTGAAATTCCTCCGTGAGTTTCTCCTGGGCCGTGGGCTGGTTCGAGTCCACCCAGTGCGTGGCGCCGTTTATGAGGGCTTTTGCTCCCCTGATCTGCGTATTCCAATAGCCGAAATACCAGGTCAGGAAATCCGAGTCGACCCGTTGCTGAAGCTCACCTTCCCATTGGTTCAATTGGGACTCCGCGTATTTCCTTGCTTCCAAACGGGCCTGTTCCAAGGCTTGCGCGACCGCCTTGTCCAACTCCCCGTACATGGGGGGCAGGCTTCTCTCTTTTGAGAATCGGACCGCTCTGGGCAACTGCTGATCTTTCCCGAGGTCCTTGACGAAAAAGTAGTACCCCCCGTACGCCAGGATAATAAACCCAATGATTGACCAGATGAGCATACTGACTGAGCGAATGAGTCTGCTCCAGGCAGGGACCCTGCCGGATCGTTCAGCCTTGTCAGTCCGGTTCGATTCGTTGTGCATGCGATGGTCTCCCGGTTTGTCCGTCTATGGTATCATAACCCCAGGCTCCTCGACAGGGTCGATTGCCACCTCTGTGCGGACATGAGAGAGTCACAGGGACTCCACGGAAACTCGGCGGCAGCGGAAGAAAGAAATCAACCATTGCAACAAGAAGACACCCAAGGAGCCGGAGTGGTTCTCGTGGGAGTCTCGTGCGCCGGGCCTCGCGGCAGAAATAGCCCCCCTGCAATCGCTTTCCCCGGGCATGGGACCTCGAAACAGCAAGACCTTGACACGAAACTGACCGCAGGCTATTGCTGCCCACAGGCCGTGAGAATTACATCTCATCAGTCACAGGACGGTCCGGATGTGCGCAGCACCACGAACTACCCATGCGGCGAAAACACAGACCTCTCCCTGAGGTGACTTATGCCTTCGCGTTTCACCAAGACCGAACCGTCAGTTGCTCCACCATTCCACGCAGTGCCACCCATGGGGCTTTCCTGGCTCATCGCAGCCGCGGTGGTCACGGTCGTCCTCTGGCAAGTGCCCGGTGGGAATTACGTGCTGTACCCCTGCACGATTTTGGCCACGTGGTTTCACGAAATGGCGCACGGTTTGATGGCCCTGGTGTTGGGCGGGAGTTTTACCAAACTCCTTATTTTCTCCGATGGCTCGGGTGTGGCCTATTATGCGGGGCCGCTTTTCCTGGGACCCCTCGGTCGGGCTTTGGTCGCCGCTGCCGGACCCATGGGGCCTCCCCTTGCCGGTGCGGGACTCATTTTGACGTCACGCAGCACAAGAGCAGCTTCCATGAGCCTGATGGTGCTCGCGGGACTCTTGCTGCTTTCCACCGCCATTTGGGTGCGGTCTGCCTTCGGGCTGCTCGCAATTCCCGTGATTGGTTTTGCCGTGCTGGCGGTTGCCCTTAAGGGCTCTGGCCGTGTGCAGGGTTTTGCCGTGCAATTCCTTGGAGTCCAGGCATGTGTCAGCACGTACCGTCAAATGAGTTACTTGTTCAGCTACTCTGCCGGCCCGCTCGGTATCTCCGATACGGCCCAGATGCAAAAGGCCCTTGTGCTGCCGGTACTGGTTCTGGGGCGGATTGATCGCACTATTCTCCCTCATCGTCTTGGCACAAAGTCTCCGTGTAGCCTATCGCGCGTAATCTTTATCCCGATGTGCGTTCAAGGGAGGAGTTTACGGAAAGAGAGCTGTTTCCCGGGGCGGGCTGCACGAGCGGTCAACGACGCTCCTTTCAAGCCCCGGCTTGCAAGAGCCTTCCTATGGGCTGGTAAAGGGTAACAGGCTTTTCCAGACCCTTCAAATGGGCCGTTGCCCTGTGTTCGAAGGCGATCGCACCATTGACGCGTTCCCTCACCGTCGGCGATACAAGGATGTCACCCCCGTGAGTCTCGGCTTCGATGCGAAACGCGATATTGATCGGGCTTCCCACTGCCCCGTATTTCTTGCGCTTTTCCGATCCTATGTTTCCGATGATCAGCTCACCCCGGTTGATGCCGATGCCCATGCGCAACTCCGGAAAGCCGAGGGCTACGTTTTCCTGATTGAGGCGCTTCATGGCTTCCTGCATTTCCAGGGCACAGGCCACCGCGCGCAAGGAATGGTCCGGCAACACTCGGGGAGCGCCAAAGAACACAAGGATGCCGTCTCCGGTGAATTCATCGATAGTTCCCTGATGCGTGAGAATAATATCCGTCATTTCCTGGAGGAATCTGTTGATCAATTCCAAAACCTTCCGAGGGTTGAGGGAATCGGCAATTTGCGTGAATCCTCGCAGATCCGCAACCAGTATGGTGATATCTCTCATTTCTCCCATCAGATCCACTCCGCCGGGAGATTTCAGAATTTCCGTGACCACCTCCTGGCTCACATAACGCCCAAAGGTGTCTCTAATGGAATCCAACTCCTTGTGCTCCCTGACCATTCGATTGAATCCCTCGCTCATTTGCCCAATTTCATCGTTGGACACCACGGGCACATGGACGTCCAGATCGCCGGCACGCACCGCATCCATGGCGGCTCCCACGTTTCTCAGGGGATCGGAAACACTCCTTGCCACCACAATGGACAGGCCCACTGCCATGGCTGCGAAGGTAGCGAGGAGAAACCCGATCACCGTAGGTACTGAATCGAGAAAATTCTCGATGGACTGGTGTCCCGCGTGTACTTCGGAGATTTGGTGGAGGGTGATATGGCTGATGAGGGTAACCGGGAGAATGCTCATCACGATGAAAACCGTGAGCAATTTGGGGAGCACGTTGATCCGATAGGTGAAGGGCACGCGGAGCAGAATATCCGGAGGAAGGAGTCTTGGGATCTTCAGTTGAAGCCATCGCTCCTGAGCGAAGTATATCCAGCTCATGGTCACAGGAGCGCCCACAGGTACCAACCACGCAGAAATCTGATGTGAAGTAGTGTGAGGCCAAGGGAACAAGCGAGGCGCCACATGCGGCAGCGCGGAAATCACCACCGCCGCGATAATCCAACCCGCGAGCGTGGTTCCCGCCAGCCTCACGGGCAGGCGCAGAAGTTTTCCTCCGATGATGCGCAGCTTTTCCTGGTCATCGCCAAGATTCTGGTGAGAGGATTCTGGTTCCAGTGCGTCTCTCACCTCCCGGTAAAGCGACATGATCCATCTTCCGTTGATCGGCGCGATGATCGCGAACGCAATACCCACCACTGCGACAAAAACCATAGCCCGGTCCCAGAAGCCCTGGAAAGCTGACGTGGCGCCGTAACTCAAGCGAGGTTCCAACACACCGAAAAAGACGAAGGTCAGGGCCGCTCCCAAAAGGTTTCCCAGGGCATTGATCGCAGCGGTCGCACTCACCAGTATGGCAGCTGTACAAGAGCGCTCACAAGTCACAGGGCCCGCTCCTTTCACCTTGACGATTGCATCAGGTCACAGACAAGCCCGAAATATGTTCTTACTGGTGAGTAATGTAAAGAAACTGTCGAAAGAAATCCAGTGTCCACGGTGGTGACGAGGGTCAGCGCCAAAAGGGCGAGTGAAGTCGATGCGTGTTGGTCAACGTAAGACGTGGCATTCATCATGGGCTGTGGATGAGAGAAAGTGGTATGCGTGTGCGCAAAGTCAGAGAAAGCGTCTCCGTCCTTGCGCACAGGCCACTCCACCTAAGGCACCTGCACGGCTTGGCTCATGAGTGCTTGCAGGACCCGACAGGAGTTTAGTACACGATCACCCTTCTCGGAACGCATCCCCAGGGAACGCACTTCCACCAGCGTCGGTATGGTCGATACCCATAATAATACGCTCCGTAGGGGTACACGCGAAAATGAGGGCCATACCAGCCGCGATGGCGCCATCCCGACCTCCAGCCTCGCCTCCATCCGCGCCAATGCACTGTGCTCACCGGCGCTTGAAAGGCCGGTCCGTAAGGGCTGACGACCGTATCCGTGTACACGGCCGGCTGTGGTGACGAGCCTCCCAGAGGTTGGCCCGCATAGGCGGAGGAGGAAAGTATGAGTGCCAATCCCAACGCTGCTATTGCAACACCTCGAAAAACAATGTGGTTCTTCATCTCAGCTCTCCTCTCGATGGCGTACGTGGTCCTACACGGACCATTTGTCGGATCTCTGTTATAAAGACGCACGAGCCGGACGCGCGTTAAAGCGGAGCCTGGTTTATATCCGGCTGCCATAGGGTGGCGGCAAGGGCGCCTTTTCTTTCTTATCAAGGGCCCGTGCCGCCCTCCAGGGCCAATACGGATCTCTCAACATTTCACGTGCGAGCAGCACGATGTCCGCACGAGAGTTCTGAATGATCTCGTTTGCCTGTACCGGGTCAGTGATGAGGCCCACTGCTGCCGTGGCGATTCCGGCTCCGCTTCGGACGGCTTCTGACAAAGGCACCTGCCAGCCCGGGGCAATGGGGTAAGTTGATGCGTCAGGTGTGCTGCCGCCGGAACTACAATCGATCAAATCCGCTCCTTCGTCCTTCAGCACTTTCGAAAGTTCCACAGACTCCTCAATAGTCCAGCCTCCATCGACCCAGTCAGCACACGACAACCGCACGGACAGGGGCAAGTTTTCAGGCCACACCTGTCTGATGTCGCGAAAGGTCTCCACGGTGAAGCGAATTCGGTTCTCGAAGCTTCCGCCATATCGGTCAGTGCGTTGGTTCGACAGAGGGGACTGGAAACTGTGACAAAGATACCCGTGGGCCGCGTGCAGTTCCAACCACTGGTACCCGGCATGGATCGCGCGCACCGCCGCGGCTCGAAACGCAGCTCGCACCCGTTCCATATCTTCGTACGTCATTTCTTTGGGAACTCTCCAGAGCCTGTGACCGAACGCGAGAGGGCTAGGCCCGATGGGCTCCCATCCGCCTTCTTCGTCCTTGAGATGGTGGTCACCTTCCCACGGACGTGAAGCGCTCGCCTTTCTGCCCGCGTGAGCGATTTGGATCCCCGGGACTGCACCATATTTCTTGATGAACGCGGTGATCCGGGCCAACGGCTCAATGTGTCTGTCATCCCAAAGTCCCGCGTCCTGGGGGGAAATCCTCCCCTGAGGCTCAACGGCAGTGGCTTCCGCGATGACCAGACCAGCCCCTCCCACCGCACGCGAACCCAGGTGAACCAGATGCCAGTCACTGGCCAAGCCGTCATGGGAACTATACTGGCACATGGGAGATACGCCTACGCGATTGCGAAGTGTAATGTCCTTGAGAGAAAACGTGTCGAACAGATGCGGCATCTCATACTCCTTCCGCGATTTCATCACCTTCATGGAAATGCATCAGTATCCAGATACCTCGGTTCTTGGCCTTCCTGAAGCATGCCCCCTGCGAAAAACCCGCATGCGCGACCAAACTTGCGCAGGAACCCTAGGGTATCAGGACTATTTTGCCAAACGCGTGTGATTTCATGACCTCTTCATGTGCTTGAGCCGCGTCGGTTAGAGCAATCTCCTCACCGATCACAGGCTTCAGGTCGCGGTTCTGCAAACCTGCCACAAGAGCCCGGTGAATCTCTGAGAGTTCACTGTCAGACGCATTGAAGAGCACCACTCCCAAAATCGCAGCGTCCTTGACCATGGCGTCTCTCGGGTCGATCTCCACCGGACCGCGGCTCCCGATGACGACGATGCGGCCTCCATACGCGATCATTTTCAGGTCCATGCCAAGGTTGACGTTCGCGAGCACCTCCAGCACCACGTCAACCCCCGCGCCATCGGTCAGAGCAAGGATCTTTTCCCTCTGATCTCGGTCCCGATGGCTGACTGCGTGATCAGCGCCTTGCCTCCGCACGAATTCGAGACCCTCCGGAGTGCCGGCTGTACCGATGACTCTCATCCCAGCCGCACGTGCGAGCTGGACTGCAGCGGTGCCCACGCCACCTGTGGCGCCGTGCACGAGGACAGTCTCCCCTTTCTTGGCCATGGCACGATTGAACAGTGCGCGATATGCCACGCCGTACGGCACGCCTATGGCCGCTCCCTGTTGAAAAGACACGTGTTCCGGCAATGCATGCACCCGAGATGCCAGACAAAGTGCCTGCTCCCCATACGTTCCGCTGAGTGAACCCGCTATGTACACCCTTTCGCCCGGCCCCACGCTCGTGACCCCCTGGCCTACGGATTCTACAATGCCGGCCCCATCCATGCCGGGGGTGTAAGGCAACGCGGGTTTCAGGGCGTATTGCCCGGAGCGGATATACGCATCCACCGGATTCACACCTGCCGCGCTGACCTTCACCAGCACCTGGCCGGCTTCGGGCTGGAGGTCCGGCATGTGTTCGATTCCCATTACCTCCGGGCTGCCAAATTCGTGGACTCGTACGGTCTTCATCGTATCCTCCATTCTTCCCTTGTGGTGGGCCCTCTTGCAATTCGCTTCACACTGAAGGAAATTCTTCAGGTGGGTGATATCGCCGGACCGGCGTGGAACGGCAACCTTCTGGCACGCTTGAAAACCCGTTGGTATCACGGCGATTCGCGCGGGGGAAGAAGCGCCAGGGGGGTCCTTTTGGCCAATTTTCCCCTGTCCGGCTTCACGATCGCACCATCCGGCCCGGGAACAAATAACGTCATGGGCGATCCGACGACCGGCCAATGGCCCTTGAGCACGTTTGACGGCTCATCGCCCGTGAATACGAGATAGCTGAAGCTGTGGTAGTGCGGTACCTTTCGTGCGAGCCCTGCGATGGCCTCTACGCGATCAGTCGCGACCCAGGTTAGCACCGTGTCGACGTTTTTCGGATTCCTGACGGTAAACACCACGGACAGGCCTTTACGCGGGAACGTACGATCCCCGATGGTCAGGCTCTCGTCTGTGACGAAAACGCGGTATGGGGCCAGTGCTCCACGGACCACGTCGGCAAACCGATTGTGCCATCCCAGGATGAGTACCTGCGGTATCCGAAGGGAGAGCCTCCATGTGGGCATCGTGGGAAATGCTCACCTGTTCCGGTCCTGAGGCCCGCCAATCCTGGGCAAGGGCCTCAAAGGCCTTTTGCATGGCCGCGTCCGCACGGGCAGGAGCAACAATCGTCAACTTCTTGGTTCCGAAGAGCTGGGTCAAGGCTGGCGGAAGTTCCCCCTGTGAGAGCCTCCTGAACACATCGAATTCAGGGTCCACGTCAATGCGTACAGGCGGGTGGGGCAAGGTGAACCGCATTTCCTGCTGCTTGTCCTTCATGAGCACCCGAGTCTGATACGCGTGATCTTGCCCCTCCATGGTGACAGCCACCGGGATATGTATTCGGTAAGGTTCGCCGGACTGCGTCTGCGCGAAGAGCGCGGTGGCCACATACTCTTCGCCGTGCTTCTCCGCGCGGGCATTGCTCACCTTTAACCTGGGAGCGCCAGGTTTGGTGACCCACTGAGTGAAGTCGGCCACGAGATTCTTCCCGGAAACATGCTCAAAGCTCTTGCGTATGTCATCGTACGAGGCAAATCGGAACTTGTGGTTGCGATAGAAATCCCTTAGCCCTTCACGAAATGGTTGATCGCCCAAGTCCATGCGTAACATGTGGAAGAACATGAGGGCCTTTCCGTATCCGATCGCCTGGGTCGCGGCGCTGTGGCGGGAACGAAACAGGGTGAGCGGAAAATCGTCCGATTTGGACACGTAATCGGTGTACTTCTGCAGCGTGTCGCGGCGGTACTCCGTCGCAGTGCCGCGCTGTTCCCGGAGCAGATGATCGGCAAGATACGCGGTCAAACCCTCCGACCAGTTTCCGCTCTTCACCTCCGGGTACACACTGTTGCCCCACCAATTATGCAGTATTTCGTGGGGGTAAGATGAGAAGATGATGAACGGAAAACGGATCACCTTGGATCCCATAAGCGCGAAAGACGGCAGACCGTACCCTGTCTCCCAATAATTCTCCACCAGAGCAAATTTCTTGTAAGGATAAGGTCCTATCAGTCCGTCGTACATCGTGAGATATGGAGCGGTCGCGTCGAGATACTTCCCGGCAAGAGCTTTATCCGGCTCCCTCAGAAAGACCATGGTCTGAACCAGTCCCGCGGGTCGCGAGAACACGAAGAACCGCGCGGCAACGAGCGAAATCTCTTCCTGGGGCTCAGCGGAATGCCAGCGTACCCGGCAAGAACCGTCCCGGATCTCATGAACCGTCCGTTCTCCCTGGCTCACTGCATCCCAGTCCTTCGGCACGGTGACCTCAAGATCGCACAAGAGCAGGTCCTCGCCGAATTGGGGATACCAAAGGGAATCCCCGGAGAGAAACACGCCTTCCTTCGAGATCAGGCCAGGGGTGCTCAAGGAGCCTCTTGCCGTTTCCTTTCCGTCTGACGTAAGGGGATGATGGATTTGTCCGTGAAACACGAGAGTAAATGTCCTCACTCCCCGCGGCAACGAGACCCTGTAAGATTCCCCCGGAGCCTCTACCGGGCGTGAGGGCTGGGGCACCACAGACACATCAGGAGTGGGACTCGAGGGCTCCAGACCTTGATGCAGGACGAAACCCACGCTACTGCCGAGCCTTTCAGGGAGGGTGATCCGGTCTTCTGCTTCCAAACGATGCTGGTCAGGATACAGCGTAATCTTAATATCATGGTGAATCCGGGAATTCCGCGGGGGTGCACTTTGCGATCTTGCCGAATCTGAACCCAGGATTGCACACAAGAACAGGAATAACGCGGTGAGCAGAAATCTGTGCATCGGTTTTCACTCTTCCTTTCCTGAGCTTTTCTCAGAGCCGCGAAACACTCTCTGATCTATTGGCGATCCGCGTCACCGGGGTCTATCCCAGAATACAGATCTTTCCGGGCCGTGTCATGCCCCGGAACCGGTTGCCTGTGCCCGGGCGGAACAGCCGATGACCATTGGATGGTCTGCGAGCCACTCTTGTGCACCTCCGGCACTCACACTTGCCTGCCTATAGCTGATCTCGATTCGCTTTCAAGCGAGTAACACCGATGCGCGATCACGTAAGTGACTTTGGTCTGCTGGCGGCATGCCTCTGAAGCGCAGTCAGGCCAGGCCGTTCGTAGGGAAAGAGGTTTGCCGCCAGTGTTGTACGCCTGAAAACCCATGGGGGTATAAGATGGTAGGGCTGGGGATCCCCTGAGCGAAGAGATGAGACGGTTCTGCGTCGTTTGTGGTGAAGGCGATTTCCCGCGAGCAGTCCGCGCCAAATTGTACAGCAAAAGCGAATCCGTATGAATGAGGGGAGAGGGAGAGGGAAAACCCTTGACACTATTGAGGGAAAAAGGGATCGTGTGCCATAAAAACCACTGATAACGGCTACTGGAGAGGACCCCATGAATAGTTGGCAACATATATACGCGTCCAAACTTGTTACCCCTGCCGAGGCAGCGCGAAAAGTCAAGAATGGCGACCGAATCTACCTCGGCAGCATGTGCTCCGAACCCAAAACCATCATCAAAGCCATTGAAGAGTCATTCGTGGAAGACGTGGAAATCGTGCAGTTCATCCGAGGTTCCGAGGCCTCCCGCTTGACACAAGGCGGTTGGGGAAGGTTCAGGATGAAGACCTTCTTTGCGAGAGGCCGCAAGGGCGGTCACGAAGATCTCCAGGAATTTAATTACATCCCACTCTTTCACTCTCAGATCCCGTTTTTTTTCAGAAACCGTCGCATCCCTATCGATGTGGCCATCATCCAGGTGTCAGAACCGGATCGATTCGGCAGGTTCAGCCTCGGTACTTCCGTTGACTTCGGCTTGGCTGCAGTCGATTCAGCGCGACTCGTCATCGCACAAGTGAACCCTCTGATGCCCCGTACGCATGGCGATACGTACATACCTATTGAGAAGATAGAGTTCCTGGTGGATGCCGAGGAACCGCTCGGGGAACTGAACGAAGAACCGCTGGGTGAGCGAGAGAAAACCATTAGCGCCTATTGCAGTGAACTTATCGATGATGGATCGATCGTGCAATTCGGTTTTGCCGGAATCTCTCGCGGCCTTATGGATTTTCTCCAAGATCACAAGCACTTGGGTCTTCATACGGAAATTTTCACCGACGGACTCATTGACCTCATCGAGTCCGGTGTGGTGGACAACAGCACCAAGAAACTGTATCGCGGCAAGGCCCTGGCCACCACCTGCATGGGCACTCGCAAACTTTACGATTATGTGAATGACAACTCGATGGTAGAATTCTATCCTTCAGACACGCTGTTGGATCCGACGTTCATCGCGGCAAACGATCGCATGGTAGCGGTCAATTTGGCGATGCAAGTAGATCTGCGGGGCCAAATCAGACAGGGCAGCCCGACCTGGACAGCCTTTGAAGGCTCAGCAGGGGACAACGATTTCATGAGAGGAGCGAATCTCTCAAAAGGCGGTCGTTCGATTATCTGCCTCAGGTCTACCTCCCCCAGCGGCAAGTCCACGATAGTGCCGACCTTTGGCCCCAAGTCAGTGGTGATCACCAATCGAGGCGAGGCCAATTACGTGATCACCGAATACGGCGTCGCGTACTTGGGTGGGAGAACCATCCGCGAGCGTGCCATGGCCCTTATTGAGATTGCGCATCCCGATCATCGAGAAGACCTCATGAGGTCAGCTCGGGAGATGGGGTACGTGTTTCCCGACCAGGTGTACTATCGCATTTGTTCGCCGGAGCTTCGCCGCCGGGTGCGGACTCAGCGCATCTTCAAAGGTGGCATCAAAGGGAGCATCCGGGTCATCAAGTCCACGGACGAAGCGATGCTGAGAGATCTGTTTTACAACTTATCTCAGGAATCGGTGTATTTTCGCTATTTCACTACCAAGCGAAGCATGCCTCACAAAAACCTTCAGCAATACGTGAATGTGACCGAGCAAGACGGACTGTCTCTCGTCATCACCGTAGGGCCCAGAGAGGATCGAAAAATCGTGGCTGAGGCACGTTACATGTTGAGCCCTGGGGATCCGTACCCGGATGTGGCCTTTATGGTAGACGAGAACTATCGCGGACGAGGGCTTGCAAGCGCTCTCTTGCACTACCTCATCGACATCGCACGGGAGAGGGGCATACAAGGATTCCGAGCTGAAGTGCTCATGTCCAACCGATCCATGATGAGAGTCTTTGAACGGCTCCCGTACCGGCTGCACAAAACGCGCGAGCAAGACAGCATGTCCCTGTTGTTCCAATTTGACGAGCTGAAAACGTCCTCATCGGAGCCCGGAGAATCTCGTTGACTTTGGCACGAACGGTGAAGTAAGGTCAGGAAAAACCATAGCAAGTTACACTACAGCGCAATGAGAATGACGGTCAGTGTGTGGCACGCTGGCGCGGGTACAGATTCCTCGAGGGCCTGAGCGAAGCTGTTGCACCCCTATAGAGCCGCTTCCGTCCCATTCTCTTCTTGCTTGCACACGCGTGCTCTCACTCAGGAGTTCATATGGTCACCACTGACGAAATGACCCGGCTCGATCCCGGCACGGTGGCGGAATTTCTTATGAAAACCGTCCCCTTCACGGAATTGGACCGCGAAAAGCTCGAGGCCGTTTCTCAACTCTTTACCCTGAAGTCTTTTCCCAAAGAAACCGTCGTATTCCGTCAGGATGTTGACGCGGTTGAGCACTTCTATTTGATTTTTCAAGGGAAAGTAAAAACATATCTCACGGATCCTGACGGCACTCCCACGCTTCTGGATTTTCGAGGGGAACACGGATACTTCGGCGCTCTTGCAATCCTTCGGGACTCAAAGGCAAATTTCAACGTGGAGACCCTCGAAGATTGCCTGTGCCTGGAACTCGACAAAGAACCATTTCTGGAACTCATTCGCACCAATCCCCAGTTTGTTGAATTCTACCTCAAGAGTTTTTCCGACGATCTGGTGGGCACGGCGTACGCGGGACTCCGATCGAGAAAGGCGGGTGCACGCCCGCAGGAAATGCTCTACCTGTTCAACGTGCACGTGGGAGAGGTGATCAAACGGCCTCCTGAAATCATTCATGCGTCCCAGACGATTCAGCAAGCAGCAGAGCGCATGTCCGACCTGGAAATCGGTTCCCTTCTCGTCGAGGACCAAAGCGGCAAGATTAGTGGTATCGTCACCGACAAGGACCTGAGGAAGAAAGTGGTCGCCAAGGCCAAGGACTATCATGCGCCAGTGGCCACGGTCATGTCCAGCCCTGTGCGGACCGTCCCCTATGATGCGCTGTGTTTCGATGCGCTCCTTCATATGATGGATGAGCACGTGCACCATCTGGCCATTGAGCGCGGGGATCAGATTGTGGGCGTGGTGAGCGTGCACGACATCATGGTGCAAGAAGGATCATCGCCTCTGTACCTCTTCCGGGAGATCGTGAAGCAACGGAAAATCGAAGGACTCTTTCCTTTGTCTCGGAAGATCCCTCGGGTGGTGAGGGCCCTTGTGAAGGAAGGGGCCAGGGCCAACAACATTACTCGCATCGTGACGGTGCTCAATGACCAAATCGTGACGCGATTGCTCACGATGCTCCATGAAGAAATGGGCCCGTCTCCTGTTCCTTTCTGCTGGATCACGTTCGGAAGCGAAGGACGCAAAGAGCAGACATTTAAAACGGATCAGGACAATGCGCTCATCTACGAGACTCCATCCGGAAATGAAGACCAGATGAAGCTCGTGAGGTCGTATTTTCGTCGATTCAGCAATCAGGCTGCCCAGCTCCTGGACGCGTCCGGGTTTCCGTTATGCAAGGGCAAAATGATGGCCTCGAATCCGAGGTGGCGCAAATCGTATGCGGTGTGGAAGGGCTATTTCGACCGCTGGATGCAAACTCCCGAACCTCAACAGGTGCTTAACGCCACCATCTTTTTCGATTTTCGTCCTGAATACGGCACAATGGAATTTGGCGAAGACCTGAGAGACTACCTCACCGTGGAGGCTCCATCGAAATCATTCTTCCTGCTTTACTTGGCAAAGGACTGCATGTCGGGCAGGAGTCCACTCACCTTTTTCAAGCATTTCATCGTGGAGAAGAACGGCAAGCACAAGAACCGCTTGGACCTCAAGACTCAAGGACTCACCCCATTCGTGAATTTTGCTCGTCTGATGGCCCTGCGCCATCAAATCAAGGAGACCAATACCCTTGCGCGGCTTGAACTCTTGGCGGAAATGGATCGCATTCCCAAAGCTCTCTATCTGGAGACCCGGGATGCGTACGAGTTTCAAATGCAGCTCAGGCTCGAAAACCAGTTACGCCTGATTGAGGCGAATGAGGCGCCGGACAACTACATTGATCCGGACGAAATGTCCGACGTGGACAAGCAGACGCTCAAAGAGGCCTTTGCGGTGATAGGGCGTATTCAATCTTACGTCAAGGCAGAGTTCAAGGTCATGGAATAGAACCGACCGGCAACATCGTCTCGGCAGGAGGATGATGCCTCTGCCTCAGACTATGAGGAAACGAGATATACGACGCATGGGGGTAGGTAGCCGTCCGCTCGCGAAAAACGCGAGAGAAACGTTTGAATCTTGATGGCTCGGTTTCTTCTGAACGGAGGCTGTCGGATGAAAACGGTGGAACTGGAGCTTTGGCCGGGCGTTTGCAGGGCAATCGAGGGAATGCTTCGGCTTCGTTGGCTTCGGCTGGCGATGGCTGGTTGGCACTTCCAGGTCGATGCGGTGAGTTTGGTTCACGATCACGTCTGGGATGGGACCTCGTTTGTGCTGCGCAAGGGGATTCGTCGGTACGTGCACGACGGAGATCGGGTGCTGGACTTGGGAACCGGACATCTGGGCCTGCTTGCGGTGTACTGCGCACGCACTCATCAGGTGGAGATGGTCGCAGTCGATGTGAACGAGGAATTCGTGGAGAACGCGAGGATTGTGGCGAAGGCGAGCTTCGCTCCACCCATCGACTTCCGACAAAGTGACTGGTTTTCTCGCGTGGACGGCACGTTCGATATGATTTTCGGGAACGTTCCGTACATTCCCACTGAGAAAGGCTCCCCTGGTCAGTCCGCACACGAATACCCCGAAATCTGGGATGGCGGGAATGACGGACTGATCCACGAGCGTACCATTCTCACTCAGGTAGCCCGTTTCTTGAAGCCCAAGGGCCTCCTGATGCTGGGAATCGATACCATGTATATTCCGAGAGAGGCCACCATGGCCCTCCTCGACTCGTCCCGGGACCTCGACCTCCGGGAGATTATCCGCTCATGGATCTCCCCGAGCGAGATCTATGTGATCGGTCTGAAGACTCACCGGTGCCCGGTCTGTTGAAGCAAGAGTAAGAAACGGGCATGAGAGTCTGAGAGAGGCCTAGCGCGAGCAGAGGAACCATGTGCCGGAACGTCCCCGCGTGAAGTGGGGCGAAATGGTGAAGACTGTGCAGAAACGGGTGGGGATCGGAATCGCTGTTCGGACGGCGGACCTTATACCGATGCGGGATCACGTAAGTGACTTTGGTCTGCTGGCGGCATGCCTCTGAAGCGCAGTCAGGCCGGGCCGTTCGTA
Organism: uncultured delta proteobacterium; assembly: GCA_963760985.1. Taxonomy (GTDB): domain Bacteria; phylum Desulfobacterota; class Desulfomonilia; order Desulfomonilales; family Desulfomonilaceae; genus JACRDG01. Next base: position 136,617 of record CAVXFM010000016.1, read on the forward strand.
GCGAAAGAGGTTTGCCGCCAGTATTGTGCGCTTGGAAACGCATTCCCACCCGATCGCGCACGCGCGACGAATTCAAGAAACGGCGGTCCTGGGGAGAATGAACTCAAAATACCGCACTGACAAACCCACTTGTCGCGTAATCCAGCTCATCCGGGGACCAATCCCCTTGGCGCATTACCGCATGAGTGGTTCATTTCATGAGAGCCTGTGATCATGCGGCTGAGCGTATTTGTGGAAGGTCGAGAACGACGGTACGAGGTGTATATTCCGAGAGCTTGCGAGGAGCGGTCTCTGCTTCCGCTGGTGATGATTTTTCACGGCGGAGGAGGCACAGCCGAAAACATGATGCGCATGACCGCGTGGATTCGCAAAGCGGATGAATGCGGTTTCCTTGCAGTCTTTCCTGAGGGAATGTCGCTCGATCCCTCAAAGCCGGCGGACTTTGCCGTGAATCCTCAGTTCTGGAATGACGGCACTGGCAGAGAGCACGTGGGAAGACGGAACATCAATGATATCGGATTCGTGGAGGCTTGTCTGGAAGACCTTGCGTCTCGGTTCCCTGTGAACCCCAGGCAGGTGTTTGCCACGGGTTTTTCCAATGGTGCGTTCATGGTTTCGCGACTTGGTACGGACCTGCCTCACAAACTTGCCGCAATCGCTCCGGTCGCGGGAATTTATCTCCACCGGACCAGCACGCCGAGTCCTTGTGTCTCGGTCCTCTGTATTGCCGGAACTGAAGACCCGCTGAGTCCTCTTACAGGAGGAGAAGTGATCTGGCCTTGGGGCGGAAGAGAGTTTCAGCCGGGGGTGGTCGATTCTGTGCAGAAGTGGGCGGAAATGGCCGGCTGCAACATGCAACCCGCCATCGTTGAAGAACAGAACGGCATCAGGGCAATCTCATACGGTCCGGACAAAGGCCGAGCCGAGGTGCGCTTGTACACAGTTGAAGGAATGGGCCACACATGGCCGGGTGCAAGGTACTGCTTACCGGAGCGGATATTCGGCAAGTCGACCGACAAGATCCAAGCGTGTGACCTCATCTGGGACTTCTTTCAACACCACCAAAAGGATGAGTGTGCTGACCCGCATTGAGGCTCGGGTCCGATTTGGATCCGCCTTAGTACCTATTCATGCCTCAACGCTTCGATCGGATGCAGTCGAGAAGCCTTGAACGCAGGATAGAATCCGAAGAATACGCCAACGGCCGCGGAGAACAGGATTGCTACCAGTACCGTTCCGGGATCAATGAGCGCGGGCCAGCCGCTCGTCCGGGCGAACACGAACGACGTGGCTATTCCCAGAGCCGTTCCGATCAAGCCGCCGGTAACGGAAAGGACCACCCCTTCGATAAGGAACTGGGACAGGATGTCTTTTGACCTGGCTCCCACAGCCATGCGGATTCCGATTTCTCTGGTACGTTCGGTGACCGAGACCAACATGATGTTCATGATCCCAATCCCACCCACCAGGAGTGATATCGCGGCGATGGCTCCCAATAGAGTCGTCATGATACTGAGACTCTTCTGTGCGGTTGCCAAGATCTCGGTAAGGTTGCGCACGGTGAAGTCTTTTTCCTGACCGCGACCGATCTTGTGGCGGCGGGTGAGCAATTCGTCAATCTGCTTCTGGGCCTCGTCAATCACCGCCAAATCTTTGGCTTGAACCAGGATGGCCTGGATTTCATCAGGAAACGGGGTGCCGAAGAGCCTGTACTGAGCGGTCTTCAAGGGCACGAACACCGCATCATCCTGATCGTCGCCCCGAGGCGACTGGCCTTTTCGCTCCAGCACGCCAATGACCGTAAAGGGCACACTTTTGATCCGCACGACCTTTCCCAGGGGTCCGGTTTCGGGGAAGAGATTTTCCACGACCGTCTGCCCGATCACGGCAACCTTCGCAGCCCGTTTTTCTTCTTCCTGGGTAAACATGCGGCCATATCGAACGGGCCATTCTCGGATCGCAAAATTCATGTCCCATGCTCCCGTGACACGGGTTCTCCAGTTGCGGTTCCCGTACACCACCTGAGTGACATCTCCCCAGATGGGGCCTGCCATTCTCACCGCGGAGCAGTCTTTGAGCATGGCCAGCGCATCCGTGGACCTCAAGGTATGCACCGACCCCGATCCGAAGCGCACTCCTCCCTGTTGCGTCGCTCCCGGGATGACCAGGATGAGGTTGGAGCCTATGGATCGTATTTGTGCACCGATCATGTCACACGCTCCCGCTCCGATCGCGACCATCACGATGACCGCTCCCACGCCGATCATGATCCCGAGCATGGTGAGAAGGGAACGTAAGACGTTCACCCGCAACGCGCCAATAGCAATTTTTCCGCCATCCAAAGGGCTGAGCATTGATCTTTACCTTGGAGTTCTCCTACTGATTCGCATTCACCTATCTCCTACCGATGCGGGATCACGTAAGTGACTTTGGTCTGCTGGCGGCATGCCCCTGAAGCGCAGTCAGGCCGGGCCGTTCGTAGCGAAGGAGATATGCAGCCCGCATGCGGCGTCCTGTCGTACACGTGAAAGCGCCTTGGTATTACTCTGAGCTTCAGGCGACAGTGATACCCGCGGGGTCAAATCAGAATCGCAGGCGGAACTTCGGTGCATGAGGCCCTGCCTTTTTGCTGGCAACGGCTTCGACCACCACACGATCGCCGGGCTTCAATTGATCCGAGATAATCTGCACCCGATCTGCCCCCACAATCCCGATACCCACGTCGAGAGGACGGATGCGATTGTCCCCCTCGTCCTTCCATATCCTTCGGTGGCCAGGCTTGGGGGCCTGAAGGCCCGATGTGAGTTTCTTGTTGCGGGGAGAAAAATGAAACGCCTGTTCCGGAACGATGACCGCATCGTGAACCTCGCTCAGGCGTATCTGGACGTTGGTCGTCATTCCCGGCCTGAGCTTCAAATTGTCGTTGTCCACGTCGAGGATCACGTTATACGTCACCACGTTCTGTTGAATCTGAGGATCATTACGGATTTGGGTTACGGACGCGGTAAACTCGTCGTCAGGGAAGGCCGGCACGGTGAAGACAGCTTGCTGCCCTACCCGTATCTGCCGATATCAGCCTCGTCCACACTGGTATACACCTGCATGCGAGTCAGGTCCTCGGCAATCTTGAACAGCACCGGCGTCTGAAAGCTTGCCGTAACCGTCTGACCGACATCCATGTTTCGTGCGGTCACAACGCCGTTTACCGGAGCAACGATCTTTGTGTATTTCAAATTGAGCGCGGCTTCTTCGAGATTCGCCTCCATCTGGGCTACCGTGGCGTTGGCGACCGCGACCTGCGCTCGCGCGTTATCCGCGTTGGTTTTGGCGGTATCGAATTCCTGCTGGCTTATGGAGTTGGTCCTGATGAGTTCTTCCTTACGGTGGAGCGTCCTGAGCAGGTCCGTGAGACTCACGTCGGCCTTCTCTACATTCGCTTTCGCGGACAGCAAATTTGCCTTGGCCTGGCCCACTTTCGCCTTATACGTGTCCGGGTCGATGAGGGCAATCACGTCTCCTTCTTTCACTACCGACTCAAAGTCCGCGTACAGTTTCTTGATCCTGCCGGAGACCTGGCTTCCTACCTGCACTTCAACCCTCGGCTTGATCGTGCCGGTCGAATTGATCTCTGCTTTGAGGTTTCCTTTTTCCACAGGAACGCTCACATAGGTGACCCCGGGTTGGTGGTTTGACGACCGACCGATGAAGAGGTACAGCGACGCGGTTGCGACCACGAGAGCAGCAATGACGATGATCTTTTTCACGATTGGTCTCCATTCCTCCGCTCGTCCCCCTGGATCCTCCCGTCTCGAATGAGGATCTTCCGATCCGTGAGATCTCCGACCTCAGGATCATGGGTGACAAGGATGAACGTTATTTTCCTCTCGCGATTCAGGTGCCGAAATACCATCATGATCTCCACGCTGGTACGGGTGTCGAGATTGCCCGTAGGTTCGTCCGCGAGAATAATCTCAGGATCGTTGACCAGGGCTCGTGCAATCGCCACCCTCTGCTGCTGACCGCCGGATAACTGTGAAGGGAGATGATCCGATCGATCGCTCAAGCCCACGAGAGCTAGCGCGTCCTGGGCAGCTTTATTCCGCACGCTGGCCTTGTGGCCTCCGTAGATCAAGGGAAGCTCCACGTTTCTTGATGCGTTGATTCTGGGGAGCAGGTTGAAGCCCTGAAAAACAAAACCTATTCTTTTGTTGCGCACATGCGCTTGCTCATCCCTGTCCAACTGGGACACATCTTCATCAGCCAGATAGTCCTCTCCTGACGTGGGAACGTCGAGACATCCCAAAATGTTCATGAGCGTGGACTTGCCCGATCCTGACGGGCCCATGACGGAAAGAAACTCTCCGGATTCTATCGAAAGATCGATCCCAGCCAGAGCCGGTACTTCGATAGACCCTGTCTTATACACCTTTCTGAGGTTCTGCATGCGGATCAGAGACATGTGTGTACTCGTGGGACGGTATGCTCGATGCGAATCTGTCTTAGTTGCGCATCGTTGTCAACCACCTGCGTGGTCTGCGAGAATGTATCCTGCTTTTTTACTTAGGGAAATGACGCGTGCGCAGAAAAGCCCTGTGAGTGACCTGCCTCGAAATGCAGCCAGCAAACAGGGCTTGATGCAATACGGCCGGCAGCAGGACGGTCACCGAAACGGGAGCGTCCCAGGGGGCGGTAGACACCAGGTTGTGTGTTCTTGGGGCCACACATCGCCCGTGTACACGCTCTCGCGGCCTGTCTTCGAGAAAGTCCCGCGGCCGCGGCATTCTGCAACACCCTTTTAGTGTTCAGGACCTCCCCAGCGCCCTCTTTCTCCGCCGCGCCAGTGTCCCATTCCCATTTTATGCCGGAAACCCTTTTGGGCAATCATGTCGGCCAGCCGTCCAACTTGTTCAGGGGTGAGGAGCGCAAGCCCGTCCCTCCGCATCTTGAGTCGCTCGGTCATGACCTCGGACACGAGTTTGACCTTTTGCTCGTCCATTTGCGCGAGCTTTTTCAGGTCCACATTTCCGGATATCATCATGGCCCGCTGCTCGTCTTTCAGCGCTATGAGCCCCATGCGGGCCTTGCGGCTTTTGTCGAGGAAGCCGGTGTAGAGCAGCCGCATCTGCTTTCTCTGCTGATCGGTGAGATCAAGTTTCCTCTGCAACATTCCCAAGAGGCCGCCGTGAGGGCCTCCCATGCCGAATTCGTGGGGAGGTGGAGGTCCCTGTCTGTCGCCCATCGCAGCCTGACCGGGAGGGGGTCCTGGAGGCCCTCCCGGATGCGGCGGTTGAGCAAAAGCGAAGGATGCGAGAGCCAGGACGGCGATCATGCTGATCAACGTGAATTCACGCCTTTTCATAGAAATACCTCCTCGTCCGTTTTCTGATCACTTAGACGGAGGGACTGGGTTTTCGTTAAAGCAGGGGGCAAAAAGGAACTAACTCCCATGACCTGGAGGGTCACATCGAACCATGAAAATGGCACCCTATCCAGCGACCAGCGGGAGCTGGCAAGTGCTTGAAGTTCTTGGGGATGGGGGTTCGGGGGAAGGCCCTTCTTTCAAGAAGGGCCTTCCCCCGAAAATGAATTTTCATAGGAAGTTTTGTTCGTTCGATTTATTGGCGGGTTGTGGCGTGGTTCTCAGGAAAACGGGTACCGTGCGTGTGGAGGCCCGGCGATCACTTGTCTACCAATTGGCGGGCAACCTCAATCAATTTCCGTACGTCAGCGGGTTTTTCAACGACCGCGTCTACTCCCGATTCGATGCGCCTGTCATCTTCTTGTCCTCGATCGCCCCATCCGGTCAGCAGGATAAAAGGAGTCTTGAGCATGCCTCGATCCTCACAAATTTCCTTGATCCTCTTTCCGACTTCCCAGCCGCTCATTCCTGGCATTCCGAGGTCACAGACCACGAGATCGACGGACTCGGCTTGAAAAGTCTTGATGCCTTCGCTCCCGGACAATGCGGACAGCACAGTGGGACCGTACCCTGTCAACCCCTGTCTCAATAGCTCGACAATCGGCCAATGGTCATCTATGACCAGGACGCGCCAGTTGAGGACGCACTCGATTGCAGGGGGGGCCGTGTCATTTGAATGGGCCATGGTGCGAAGAAGTCTCACGGTAAACACCGTTCCTCTTCCTTGCTGACTTTGGACCGACATTTCCCCGCCATGGCCACGAACGATCCCAAAGCTACTCGCAAGCCCCATCCCGGTACCCTGAGACCCCTTGGTCGTGAAGAAGGGTTCGAATACTTTACGGATTTTTTCTTCGGGGATTCCGACCCCGTTATCCCGAACGCGGAGGAACACATCATCGTCCTGGGGCAGGGTTTCAATCACGATGTTCCCACCCTTGGGCAATGCCTCTACCGCGTTCTTGATGAGATTGACCACCACCTCGAAAAGCTCGCTTTTTCTGCCTGTCACGAGGCATTTGCTTTTCAAGCGTTGGTCAAGGCGAATTTTGATACCTTCCTTCTCAGGCCCGGATTTCCACCAGGGTTTGCTCATCTCCACCGCCTGCTCAACCAAGTCGGACAGATCAAAGATAGTTGCTCCTTCCACCTTGGTCTCACGTCGGGAGCGCGCGAAATCTTGGAGCCTCTTGACTGTCTCTGCGCCGAAATGACAACTCGCGAGGATTGCTTCCAGGTCGGTTTCGATCTCAGAGACGTCACCGAGTTGCAGGTTGGTAAGCGCCAGATCCGCGTTGCCCATGATGATTTGGAGTAAGTTGTTGAAATTATGGGACGCCCCCCCGGCCAGGTCAGCGAGGGCCTTGAGACGTTCGGTTTGAATGAGGAGTTTCTCTGCTTTTTTTCGCTCGGTGACGTCCCTCGCGATGTGGACACATCCTGTCAGTTTGCCAGCCGCGTCACGGATCGGTGACGCGGTTATGAGGAAAGTCCCTCCCAATCTTGGTTCAAAGACCTCAACCGTGTGCTCTTGCCCATCTTGCATCAAACGGACCAGAGGGCAGGAATGCGGCGGTAACGCGGTGAGGTGCACGAGTTCGTAGCAATGCTTTCCCACGGCCTCCTGAAAGGTGGTTCCCAGTTTCGTGACCATGGCTCTATTCAGGCGCACGATGCGGTGATGCTCATCCAGAATTGCTATCAGATCCGGCACCGCGTCAAAGGTGCGTTCCCACTGTTCTTTAGCGCGTAGAATCGCCTGTTCCACACCCTTGCGCGTGGTGATGTCCCGGCTCGTCCCGCCTACACCAATAACCTGCCCCTGGTGATCCACCACAGGAAATTTGACCGTGTCGAGCACGATGGTCTCACCATGGTCATTCGTGAACCGCTGTTCCGCGGTCGCAACCTGTCCGGTGCGGATCACTTGTTCATCGCTCCCGCGGGATTGGGACGCGAGATCCGCGGGGAGCGCCTCTTCCGCCGTCCTTCCCACGATTTCGACTCTGTCTCTGCAGGTGACTTCCTCAAAGGCCCTGTTCACTATCCAGTACCGGCGATCAACGCCTTTGAAGTAGATCATGTCGGGAAGCGCCTCAACCAGGGCCTCAAACCGTGCCTTAGTCTCGCGAAGCGCGTCTTCGGCTCGTTTTTGATCCGTAATGTCTTCCGCGGAACAGACAACGAACTGCACATTGCCCCGGTCGTCCAATTTGGGCGTCTTGGTAACTGCGAGAAGCCTCATCTCTCCGCTCGCATTCTTCCACCATTCCTCCGTTCGCGTCTGTTTCTTCGTGCGAAATACTTCCTGGTTGGTAGCGACCCAGGCCTCAGCCACTTCCGGGGAAAGGACTTCGTAGACGCTTCTGTCCTCAAGGACAGCTTTGGGAACACCGAGAAAATCCGCGGCCGCCTTGTTCACTGCCCCGCTCGCGTGCACGTCGGTCAGGTACCACACGAGGGTCTGTATGTGGTCGAGCAACAAGGGCAGCTCCTGGTCCTGAGGAAGGAGTGCGTCTCCTGTCCTTTTTCGGTCCGAGACTTCCACTCGGGAGGCATCCTGATCATCAAAGCTCATCATGTCCGACTCCTCGCACCACGTCGGTGAAGCACCAGTACGCCAATCCTCGCCTGTTACGGAAATCTTTGGGGGTGCGACTCTTCAGGAGGCTGCCGCTGAACTGGCGGTTGTCAAACTCTCAGAACGTTACATCCCCATACCACAGGATTCCCATTCTTTCCAGACAACGCCGACGCTGCGCTTGAATCAGATATTACACTGATTGCCACAAGCTTTGTCTGTGCGCTGCTTCTTCGGTGGCAAGAGATCCCGCTCCATCGTGGGGCCGCAGAGGCGTCGAATCGACCATCAGGGACCCTCTTCCAGCTTTTTGCCGCAGGAGCCATTCGGTGAGAACTTTTGGAAAATGCTTCATTTGTGGCAAACGGCCTGTGCACACTGTGCACACCTTCAAATGACCAAGGCAATGGTACGCCACCGGTGGCGCAGGGTTCACCCAACGGTGCACATGGCGAGCGTATGGGGCAGCGTCAATCCGAGGGAAAATCTCGAGGCAGGGATGGCTCGTCTACGAGCAATCTGTAAGGCGCGGTGATGTGCCACCGGTTTTGACCGGGGAGCAAGCGACCGATACAGCGACTTCCCCGCAGGAGATGCAATTCCTGTGTTCTTCCGGGTCGAGAGTAATGAACGACCCTGAGATTCATCCAGCCTGCAAGCCATTTGAAGGCAAACAGACCGGAGAACGCCCCATACGCAGGTCGTAGCACACACAGGAGCGCGCGGCGAATGCCAAGGCATAGACGGGTGCCGATCCCGACAAGTCTTCCGCGTGCTCCGCCATGCACTACCCGCCGCTTGCCGCCACGCGTCGCGTGGGTCACCCGGCCTATCACCGCAGCCGGGGAAACGGTATACCCGTCGACTTCCGTGTTATTATCCCCGCGAGTGAGCAAACGGCCATCGTCGCATACCGAAACCACTCGGTGGGCCACGTTTCCGCGGCCATCAGGAGCGCTGAAGACAATGACGTCCCCTGTGCGGATCCGCCCGTTTCTGCAAGGCTCAAGGGAGAGCACGTCCGGGACCCGAAGCGTGGGATTCATACTCGGACCTTTGTAAAACAGAGTGTTCATGGTACGACGTGTTCCCACTAAGATTGCCTTGCGGCTGTCCAAAGATGAAGCATGGGATCCGCAGGAATCGTCAGCGCTTCATCCCTTCAACGTTGCTCCGACGAACGGGTAACCCGATATTTCGCCTTTTCCGGCTCAAATGCTGCAAATTATTATCACTTGAAGACCATACTCCTTGAGATTATGTCACTATCGCGTCATCAGATCAACTGCTTCATGTCTGCGCGGTGTACGAAGGACCGCGAGCGTTGCCGGTCTCGACTCGGTCAATTGCTTTATACCGATGCGCGATCGCGTAAGTGACTTTGGTCTGCTGGCGGCATGCCTCTGAAGCGCAGTCAGGCCGGGCCGTTCGTAGCGAAAGAGGTTTGCCGCCAGTGTTGCACGCGTTGAAAACGCATTGGTATTAGATCCTGCTCAAATGCTTTGCACCATTGCGTGCAAACCAAAACAGTGAATCGTGCTGGAACTCATCGGATTTTTCGATGTCGATAAGAATAAGGGCAGTGTACAGATCTGCTATGTGGTGGGGACATGAGAATGTGAAGTCGACCACACACGTGGGAGACGGTGGAGGTGTATGATGGAGCACAGGCATCTCAAGGTGGTCTCGGGCGCATTATCCGGAAGCGAGAACGTTCAGAAATCCTGTCGGGAATCTCAATCGGTCTCCTGTCGAGCAAGCGAATGCTGGCGGCTCTTCCGATGGTTCTTGCGCGGAGGAGCGCCTTTTCACGCGTTCTGGCGCCGGTGCGCATTGCGATCACGGCCTGTGGTTGCGGTCATGGTACCTCCAAGACAGAACGCTACTTCCGAACCTGACAAGAAAGCGGCCGCTGCAGATTAGCCACGCGTCTTTCGGAAGCCCACATTCGGGGAGAGTTGTTTTGGGCGCGCTTCAGCTGATGTAGCAGGACAGAGATGAAGTATGGAGCATCAGGGCTGCGTACGAGAGCATCGGGAACGCTGCTCCCGGTCGGCCGTGTGGAGAATTGTGGCTCTTCTGGTCACGTGTCTGTTACCTGTGCCCGCACACGCATTCTCCCAAACCGTCTCGAAGTGTCCAACGGCCCGGATCGTGGCGGTCTTTGCCGGCCACACAAAATCGTTGACCCGGAACGGGAATAAGCAAGGCGCGTGGAGCGCGTCCGGAGTGCGGGAATATCGGTACAACGATCGGGTCGCAGAGCTTTTTTCAGCTCGTTCGAGCCGTGAAATACATTACAAGGTCATCCCCGCGTCCCTGAACATTCCCTATCAGAGCAGGGCTTTAGTGGCTGCCTTGGTCGGCGCTCAGGCTCTGCTGGAAATTCATCACGACAGCGTTCAGCCGTGGATCTGTGAGAGCCTCCTCCGGGCCCGCACACGCGACCCGCGGCTTGCGTATTACCGCGGCTTCTCTTTACACGTGTTCCCCGCTTCTCCGTCCCTCGCACTGGCGCGTGACATTGAATCCTCACTGATTTCTGCAGGTCTTACCTGGAGCACGTACCACCAGGAGGACATTCCCGGAGAACGTATGACCCTGGTCCCGGGCACCAAGGCCACTTACGCACGCGAAGGGCTCGCGTTGCTCAAACAGGCCCAAATGCCCGCGGTCATTATCGAATGCGGCTGTATTGCCAACCCCTCCGAAGATAACTTGCTGAAAGACACTCACTATCAAGCGAAAATCGTCGACGCGGTCCACGACGCGGTCCAAAACTTTTTCCGAAAGGACGCACCACACGTCGAGCAACAGCGTTCCCCGGATAATCTCAGGAGTTCCGACCGTGCGGTCGCGCTATCGGGAACGTCCCTGTGATCCACGTACTTCTCCACCTCATACCATTTCGCTTACTTTTGAGTAACCTAGCCCAGCGGAGGGAGGTCTCCTGAACGCAGATTCGGCGGCCCCGCGTCGCTCGCAGTGAAGGCGATTTCACTCCGTCAATCTACTGGCATTTGCTCACCGCAGTATCAGGCGCTACGGTCTGCCGCCGCGGGGGTCAACGCAGGCAAGGACAAGCCCCAGTAAATTGCTGCCAACCTGATGAGGAGTGTGACACTCGTGCCCCCGAGCATGGCCCAGTCTTCGTGGACATGTAACCCTTCCAGAAGAAGATAAGCCGCTCCACCGGCAAGGCAGGCGGTGGCATAGATCTCCTTGCGAAAAAAGAGCGGTATCTCGGCGGAAAATGCATCTCGGATAATTCCGCCCCCTGATCCGGTTAACATTCCCATTATCATCGCGATCAGCACACCCGCGTCGTGAGCCACCGCGGTCTTGCATCCGAGTACCCGTGAACACGGCCAGTCCTATGGCATCCGCCACATTGAGAATCCTCAGCGGGATCGCCTCAGACTGCCGCAGGTGCAGATAGGCGAAAGTGAGCAGTCCGAAAACCGCAGCGATCTGCAAGCTCGTGGAGTCAGTAACCCAGTTCACCGGCCGTACGCCGAGGCAGAGGTCCCTCAGGGTGCCTCCGCCTATTCCTGTCAAAACCGCAGCCACGACCACTCCGAACAAATCCATGCCCTTCCGGGCAGCAGACAGTGCTCCTCCAATGGCGAAAACCGCAGTCCCGAAGGCATTCAGAAAATAGATCACGCGGAATCACCTCCCCCGCCGGGTCAGTGTCCTTGCACAAGGACACGCGGATCATCAATGCACCCGCCACGCTCGTCAAGGATTTCTCAGCGAGCGCACCCAGAAACGCCGATGGGGGAGGAGTGCCAAGAGGTCCGTGCTTCACCCTCCAGCCTTCTCATGAACGACAGGACTGTTTCCCGTCCATGACCGTACCTGAGGAGGATGGGGTCACCCACGCAATGGTCAGCCACCAGCCTTGCGGAGGGCAGGCTTCTCCTTCCCCTGTACCGGGAAAATCCTGGCACGGCCGGAACCTTTGTTGTTGGCGCGTGGTCACATAGGTGCATAATGGGTGTACCGGTGGGTTACTGGTACACGTCGTGTGAGAGGTTGGGTATGAACGAGAAAAATCCCACAAAGATGGTGCTTGCTGGGGATGTTGGAGGCACCAAGACACGCTTGGGGCTCTTCACCTGCACAGACACGCGTCCCGAATTGGTGGTGATGGAGGCATATGCGAGCCAGGAGGCTCAAGGTCTTGAGGAAATGATTGCTCAGTTTCTCGCGAAGCATCACGAGCACATATCGGCGGCATGCTTTGGCATTGCCGGTCCGGTAATGGATGGCCGGTGCAAAGTGACCAACTTGACGTGGGAGGCATCCGAGGCGGAAATAAGACGGGCATTCGACTGGGAGAAGGTCCGTTTGATCAACGACTTAACCGCCACCGGTCTGGCGATTCCGCTGCTCCACGACTCTGAACTTCTTGCGCTCACCCCGGTCCAGGGGAAGCCGGAAGGCAATGTCGGATTGGTCGCCCCGGGTACTGGCCTGGGCGTTGCCTTGCTCGTGCGCGAGGGCAACCGATTGGTCCCCATTCCGTCTGAGGGGGGGCACGTGGATTTTGCTCCGGAGAACGAAGACGAGGTCGAGCTGTGGCGGTATCTGAGACGGAGCTCCGATCACGTCAGCGTGGAAAAAATTGTTTCAGGGCCCGGGATATTTGCCATCTATTCCTGGGAAAAGACTCGCGGCCGCCACGAGGAACCGCAGTGGCTCCGGGAACGATTGGCTTCCATTGCTCCTCCCGTTGCCATCTCCGACGCGGCGCTCCAACACGCAGAACCTCTCTGCATGGAGACTTTGGAGCGTTTTGTGTCGATTCTCGGGGGATTTGCGGGAAACCTTGCGTTGACCGGCATGACGACAGGAGGCATGTACCTGGGCGGGGGCATCTGTCCTCATATCCTGCCGAAGCTGATTGAAGGCAGGTTCGTTGAAGCATTTACCAATAAGGGGCGATTCAAGGGATTGCTTTCCCGCATACCTGTCAGGGTGATCCTGGACGACAAAGCGGCCTTATTGGGAGCTGCCTGGTGCGCATGCCACGCATAACGCGAGTTCCTGGGGAAACCCTCCGGCGCTTCAAGAAACAGAATAACAATGGGGGTTATGTATGAAGTCCGTCGAACACCCGGAAGAGAGACTCGTCACCGTCGCGAAGACCGAGGCGCCTGATCTGGAGGTGCCTCTTCAGAAATGCGTCGCACAGAGTCCTTCTGAGCCGTGCATCATCGTTATTTTCGGCGGTACGGGAGACTTGGCTTCAAGAAAGCTCTTGCCTTCCTTGCACAAGCTCTATCTTTCCGGAGGCCTCCCGGATCGGTTCGCGATCGTGGGTTGTGCGCGGCATGACATCAATCGGGACCAATACAGGGAAAAGATCAAGGGGGTCGTTGGAGAAGGCGATTCCGCACAGTGGAAAGAGTTTGCCTCCAGGATCTACTATCACCGTCTGCAGTTCGATTCTGCCGAGTCATTTGCTGACCTTGGGGCGAAGCTCAAATCCGCGGACGCAGAGCTTGGCATAGGAGGCAACAGGATATTCTATCTGGCCATTCCGCCGTCCATGTACAGTCAAACGGCTCGGATGCTGGGCGAGGCCGGCCTGTCCCGAGAGCGTGAGTTCGGCACCAACTGGTCGCGACTCGTGGTGGAAAAACCTTTCGGTCAGGACCTGGCAACCGCGGTAAGCCTCAATGAGAGCCTTGCTCAGCATTGGCAGGAACGTCAGATCTTCAGAATAGACCACTATTTGGCCAAGGAAACGGTCCAGAATGTGCTCATGTTTCGTTTCGCCAACACCATCTTTGAACCTCTCTGGAATCGTATGTTTATCGATCGGGTTTTCATCACAGCGGTTGAATCCCTGGGAGTGGAAAAGAGAGCCAGGTACTACGAAGAGGCGGGCGTCTTGAGAGACATGTTCCAGAACCACATGATGCAACTTCTCGCAGTGACCGCGATGGAGCCGCCCTCCCGTTTTGAGGCGGAACCGGTGAGGGACGAGAAATCCAAAGTGTTCGGATGCCTCCTGCCGTTCCAGATTCCTCGTGTCCAGGAGAACCTGGTCCTGGGGCAATACGGCCCCGGAAAGATAGAGGGGGTCACTGTCCCGGGATATCGACAGGAACCGGGTGTGGACCCGGAATCGTGCACACCCACGTTTGCCACGATGAAGGTCTTCGTCAGCAACTGGCGTTGGCAAGGCGTTCCTTTTTATCTCACGTCCGGCAAGAGGCTCGCACGCAAATTGACGAACATTGTCGTGCATTTCAAGAGAGTGCCGCATCTGTTGTTCCAGTCCGTGCTGGAAGAGGACATCACCCCCAATGTCTTGACACTGGGGATCCAGCCGGATGAAAAAATCACCCTGACCTTTGAGACGAAAAATCCGGGCGCTTCAGTCTGTTTGAGGTCGGTTACCATGGACTTCAATTACAGCGAGAACTATAGCGGCCCCATTCTGGATGTGTACGAAAAGGCGCTTCTCGATTGCATGCACGGCGATCAGACCCTATTTTGGAGGCAGGACGCGGTGGAATTGTGCTGGTCCTTCTTGGACCCGATCCTGGACGAGTGCGATGCGTGCAAGGACAAGGAAAACCGCCTGGGGACATATGAGGCGGGGAGCTGGGGGCCGGAAGCGCCGGGCCTGGCATGGAACCACGGTCAGCGATGACCGCACCGCGAGAGGATGCCGTTGCACAAGCACCACGGCGGTCAATCCTGACTTGCTGCGACGAGGACGGGTGAACGCATGGGCGCTAACCATTTCGCCGGTCGAGACAACGTGGAGACGTCACCATGTCGAGACTTGGGTGGGTTGACCGGCCCCTCCAACCCGGCAGGGTGAAGGACCGGCGCAACCCGCATGAACGACTACCTTGGGAGTATACACATGAACGCAAATCCGTTGGTAATGATACAAAAATTCGGGCAGAGCGTCTGGCTTGATTACATTCAGCGCGAGATGCTCACCTCAGGTGAACTGAAACGACTCATCGAAGAGGACGGGCTGAGGGGGGTAACCTCCAATCCTGCCATATTCGAGAAGGCCATCGTGGGCAGCGACAATTATGACGCTGCCATCCACTCCCTGGATCGGGAAGGCAAAGGAACCAAAGAGATCTACGAGATACTCACGGTCGAAGACGTCCGACATGCCGCGGACACTTTTCGGCCTCTTTTCGATAGTTTGGATGGTCGAGACGGCTTTGTGAGCCTGGAAGTGTCACCACATCTCGCGCGGGACACCGAAGGCACTATTCAAGAGGCACGTCTTTTGTGGGGTGCTCTGGATAGGCCGAATGTCCTTATCAAGGTTCCCGGCACGAAAGAGGGGCTCCCGGCCATCCGGCAGCTCATCAGCGATGGCATCAACGTGAATGTGACGCTCCTCTTCGGGCTCGAGCGGTACGGGGCGGTCGCGGAAGCGTACATGGCGGGAATCGAGGCACGAGTGGCAGCGGGCAAGCCAGTGGATCGAGTTGCCTCGGTTGCCAGTTTTTTTCTCAGTCGCATTGATCTTCTCGTCGATCCTGAGCTGGAAGCTGTCATGAAGAGGGGAGGGGCCCAGGCGGAGACAGCTGGCTTCGCTCACGGCCAGGTGGCCATTGCCAGCGCAAAGATCGCGTATCAGATCTATAAAGAAGTGTTTTCCACCGACAGATTTCGCAAACTCGCGGAAAAGGGTGCGCGCACCCAAAGAGTGCTCTGGGCAAGCACCAGCACCAAGAACCCCGAATACCGCGACGTCAAATACGTCGAGGCGCTCATCGGTCCGGACACGATCAACACCCTGCCTGTGGAAACGGTGAACGCGTACCGTGATCACGGAAAACCTGCTTCCCGACTTGAGGACGGTTTGTTGGAAGCTCGTCAGGCGCTGGACAGCCTGTCCGGGCTGGGCGTGGACTTGCGCAAGGTCACCCAACAACTGGAAGACGAAGGTATCGAGAAGTTTGTCAAGCCCTTTGATCGACTTCTCCGTACCTTGCATGAGAAGCGACAGCCCGCGCGGTGATCGTTCGCGTACCCGTACAGACGGGAATTCCGGAAAGAACGCACAGAGCAACAAACCCTGGAGAGGTACCATGCAAACGTCGACATACGACCTGGGAATGATCGGTCTCGGTGTCATGGGGCGCAACCTGGTGTTGAACATGGCTGACCACGGCTTCGCAGTTGCAGCATACAACAGGCATCCGGACAAGGTCGCGGAACTCGAACGAGAAGCCGAGGGAAAGAACGTGTTGGGCGTCCGATCTATCGGGGACCTCGTTACTGCACTGCGGAAACCTCGAGCCGTGATGCTGATGGTTTCGGCCGGACACGCGGTCGATCAGATCATAGAGGAGCTTCTGCCCTATCTTGCACCCGGGGATTTGATTGTAGACGGGGGAAATTCCTATTTCAAAGATACCGATTCCCGTGGAAAGGCACTGGCTGAAAAGGGCATCCATTTCCTCGGAGTGGGTATTTCAGGTGGAGAAAAGGGAGCCCGGTTCGGCCCAAGCATGATGCCTGGGGGACACAAAGACGCTTACGAGCGGGTGCGGACGATTTTCGAAGCTATAGCGGCCAAGGTGAACGGGGATACCTGTGTCACATATCTCGGACCGGGTTCTGCCGGACATTACGTCAAGATGGTGCACAACGGCATCGAATACGGACTGATGGAACTCATTGCCGAGACATACGATTTCATGAAGAGAGGTCTCGGGGTGTCGAACGACGACCTTGCGGACATCTATCACGAATGGAACCAGGGAGACCTGCAATCCTTCTTGGTAGAGATCACTTCTACCATTTTCAGGCACGCGGACGAGGTCACGGGCAGGCGTCTCGTAGATGAGATTCTTGACCGGGCCCGCCAAAAGGGCACGGGAAAGTGGACCTCCCAGGATGCCATGGATCTGCAAGTGCCGGTCCCCACGATCGACGCTGCAGTGGCCATGCGGGACATGTCCGGGTACAAGGAGCAACGGGAGGCAGCGGCTCGGCAGTTGTCAGCTCCGGTTCAGGAGAACGAGGCAGGAGACGAGATCTCGATTTCGGGGCTTCACCACGCGTTACACGTTGCCATGATCGTTACCTATGCGCAGGGGATGGCTCTTCTGAAAGCCGCCTCAGAGGCGTATGGGTATGAGTTGAGGTTCCAGGAAGTGGCGCGCATATGGCGTGGTGGTTGCATTATTCGTGCGCGACTCCTGGATGAGGTGCAAGCTGCGTTCCAGGCAACCCCGGATTTGCGGAACCTGCTCTTGGACAAGGCACTCGGCAACGCGGTGATGCAGAACCAGGGGGATTTGCGCCGAGTGATTCAGGCAGCAGTCATGGCGGGCATCCCGGTTCCAGGTTTGATGGCTTCTCTCGCGTACGTAGATGCATTCCGAAGTTCCCGGCTTCCCGCGAATTTGATTCAGGCTCAGCGAGACTATTTCGGGTCACATACGTACGAGCGGATCGATCGGCAGGGTTCTTTCCACACGGTCTGGGAGGAATCCTGAGACAGGAGGAATCGACCGTTCGAGACTGTTGAGGCGCACGGATGGAAAGCATGCAGATACAGGACAACCACATCCGGATCTATCCGGGCATGGAGGAGCTGAGCCACGCGGCTGCACAGCTCTTTGTGCACACGGCTCGACGTGCCTTGGATCGTTCAGGCCGCTTTGCCGTAGTTCTGTCAGGGGGGCACACCCCGGAACTCACCTATCGACTCCTGGGGCAGGAGCCCAGCCGCAGTCAGGTGGACTGGCAGAAAATCCATGTGTTCTGGGGAGACGAACGATGCGTCTCGCGAGACGACTTCAGAAATAACGCGCGGATGGCATTCCATGCATTACTCGATCACGTGCCCATTCCCCCGAACCAAGTGCATCCCGTGCCCTCCGAGCAAGCGCCCGAACAGGCGGCTGCACATTATGAAATGGTGCTGCGCGAGTTCTTCCAGGATCTTCCTGGAGGCTTTGATCTCGTGTTCCTGGGACTGGGCGACAATGGCCATACTGCGTCGCTTTTTCCGCACACTCCCATTCTGGAAGAGCAAGATCGGTGGGTGAAGGAGGTGTACCTGGCGGAACAGGATATGTATCGTATCTCGCTGACCGCTCGTCTCATCAACCGGGCTGCCACCGTTGCTTTTCTCGTTTCCGGCAAGAATAAGTCCGGTGTGCTTCGACAAGTCTTGCTCGAACCTCCTCAGCCTCAGGAGCTACCTGCACAGCTTATCCATCCCCTGGATGGAGAAATGGTGTGGTTTGTGGACCGAGACGCTGCAAGGGAATTGCCCGGACAGACCCCTTGCCAAGAGGCATGACTGATATTGATTCGCTTTGGCATGTATGACTTGGTGCCGGTTGAGGATCTCCTTCGGTACGTCCCGCGTGAATCTGCGGTCACATATGGCAACGGTTCTGACAACCGAGAAAGCCTCAGACCGCGCACGGATTCAGCGCAACTGCGGACGGTCGCGCGTAAGCAAGGCGGGTACGTCTTGGGAAAAGGACCAGAGTTCCGGGTGACCCACCCCCGGGAAGCTACGAATACCGTCTGACCATGAGCATCAGTCGATCAAGGTTTTCTTCCGATATGTGCGTTATTTTGAATCCCGACACAGTCGGTTGGCTCGATGTTGCCGGTACGGTCCACCGACACTCCGCATCGAACTCGAATGGAGCTACATCTCCGTCATCGTCACCCAGGATCGCCATGGCGACAGTCTGGTTCACCTGCACTTCAATTCCAAACACCGACAGCCCTTCCTGGGAGATATCGCGAAGCACGTATCGCCGGTCGGGTCGCGATTGATCGCATACGGAGACTTTCTCTTCAGGATTGTGCCGCAGCCCGGTGCGCAAATTGAGGACGACCGAGTCTTTGCTCCTGGAATTTCGGGCCCCCAGCTCGAACAGGCCGATAAGCCCGGCATCCACCAGCGCGGCGAACGCGATCCTCAACCCCTCTTCTGAAAGCTGATATTTTTCCATGAGGTCTGAATTCGAGAGGCCGTCTCTTACGTCTCTGACAATAGCGGCCGCGCGAGCCCGGCGCTCTTCGGCTATCTGCTCAATAGCCCTCTGCAAATCTGCAGCGGAAAGAGCATACTTCTTCATGAGCTCTCTTTTCCGCATACCGGAGCGTAGGTCGTTAACGATTTCTCTCGCGGGAATTTTCCGTGGCACTGTCATCCCCCCCATGAGATTCAACCCCCGGTCGTGGTATGAGAAATACGGGATCGGGGCACCTATGGGTATTTATACTAGAAAGAATCACGCACGTCCAGGCCGCTGTCGAGTAAATTGCGGTTTGCGGGGTTTTCACCCAGATAACGACTTTCACATGCAAAGTCTCGCGCTCACCGGTGGCAATGTATGATAAAACCATAGCACAAATCCAGCCGGACCGTAATCCTTTGCATCAATGACTGTAGTGTGTGACAAATTTTTGCACTTGCGCCGCATTGCCCGCGCGAGATAAGGTGAGTGGCGTTTTCGAGGGGGGAAATGTCACCTACGCGAACCATCAAGGCCAAGAAAATTGTAGCCGACATAAGGGCAGGACTCTCAGATACTGAGTTGATGGATAAGTACGCCCTTTCGGACGCAGAACTCCGGCGAGTCGTAGAGAGTCTCATCTTGGCAGGACGCATACGAGCCGTTGAGTTGGAGCAAAGATGCGGTTTGGCTGACAATGACGCGCACAAATCCGGAACGCGGTGGAATGTCGCGATCGTATTTGAGGATCCCTCTCACGATAACGGATCGCCATGATCAGGCAACCAGAGGTCTTGTTACCGACATTTCTGTCGGGGGTTTCCGGACGAGAGGAATTGCCTCGCGACTGGGGGACCGGAACACGTTTCTCATTCACGCCGGCGAGATCACCGATGCGGACGACATTGAGGTGAGGGCTACCTGCAAGTGGTGCAAAGCTGAGGCTCCGGAGAAGAACCTTCATGAGGCCGGATATCGTATAGATGGGGTTTCTGACGAGGGAGCGTCAGAGATAAAGAAACTCATCCGCCTCCTCAGCATCGGGGATCGCAATCGGAGACGTGGATGAAATCGTGAACCCCCATGACCTGGAGTGTCACCACGAACCATGAAAATGGCACCCTGTCCAGCGACCAGCGGGAGCTGGCAAGTGCCTAAGGTTCTTGGGGATGGGGGTTTGGGGGAAGGCCCTTCTTTCATGAAGGGCCTTCCCCCAAAAATGCATTTTCATAGGTATTCGTCTAGTGCTGACCTTTTCGGAATGGCTTGAACAACCCAAGCGGCGCTTTCCTCCGCCAGGAACGCCATGGTGTGGCTTCCCGCAGGAGACGCACCGCCTGGGTCATGTGAACATGTGCTCCACATGGAGCCATGGAGTGAGGACTATTTCACCGAGATTCTCTCGCTCACCAGATTATTGACCACGCTCGGGTCTGCCAGTGTCGTGGTATCCCCGAGTTCGTCAACCTGACCTGCGGCGATCTTCTTGAGGATACGTCGCATGATCTTGCCGCTGCGTGTCTTGGGGAGACCATCTGCCCATTGAAGCACGTCAGGGGACGCAATGGGGCCGATCTGGGTTCTGACCAGTTTGACCAGTTCCTTTTTCAGGTCATCGGACTTCTCCACACCTGTATTGAGCGTGACGAACGCGTAAATACCCTGTCCTTTGATCGGATGAGGGAAGCCGACCACCGCAGCTTCTGCGACGTCCTGATGCAGGACCAGCGCAGATTCCACTTCCGCAGTGCCCAGACGGTGTCCTGACACGTTAATGACGTCATCGATTCTTCCGATGATCCAGAAATATCCGTCCTCATCCTTCTTGGCGCCGTCCCCGGTGAAGTACATGCCCGGAACTCGCGAGAAATACGTGTCGATGAACCGCTGATGGTCGCCGTACACGGTTCTCATCATCGCAGGCCATGGCCTCTTGATGAACAGTGCTCCTTCCTGGCCGGGGAACTGGATCGGTTGGGCCGTGTCCGGGTCCAAAAGGACAGGATCCACACCAAAGAACGGGAAGGAACAGGAGCCGGGTTTGATCGGAGCGACCCCAGGCAGCGGCGTCATCAACTGAGCGCCGGTTTCCGTTTGCCACCACGTGTCCACAATCGGGCACCAGTCGCGACCGACCCAGTGATGGTACCATCTCCAGGCCTCGGGGTTGATGGGCTCACCCACGGTCCCCAGGAGCTTCAGTGAGGATACGTCATGCTTGAGCACAAAACCCTCGCCCTCTTTTGCCAGGGCCCGAATTGCGGTGGGCGCAGTGTAGAATTTGTCCACACGACGTTTGGCCACGATTTCCCAGAACCGGCCGTAATCCGGATAGCTGGGAACACCCTCGAACATGACACTGGTGAAGCCGCAGCACAGCGGGCCTGTACACGATGTAGCTGTGGCCGGTGACCCATCCGATGTCAGCCGTGCACCAGAAGGTCTCATCGGGTTTCAGGTCGAAGACTAATTTGGTAGTCATGGCTACCTGAAGCAGATAACCGCCCTGAGTATGCAACACGCCCTTGGGTTTCCCTGTGCTACCGCTGGTGTACAGGATGAACAGCGGGTCCTCGGAGGACATGCGCTCCGGCTCCACGTACGAGGGAAGGGAAGGGTCAGCCAACAGCTCATGGGCCCAGAACTCTTTCTTCGGATCAAGTTCGAGGCCCAGGTTCGCGTGCTTGAACACGATCACCTTCTCCACGGTTGGGCACTGGAGGAGGGCCTCATCGACGTTCTTCTTGAGCGCGAGGGGCTTGCCCGCACGAAAGCCTCCGTCCACGGTGATCACCATCTTCGCTTCGGAATCCTGGACTCGTCCTGCAATGGATTCCGCGCTGAAGCCACCGAAGATCACGTTGTGGATCGCTCCTATTCGCGCACAGGCCAGCATTGCAACGGGCAGTTCCAATATCATCGGCAGGTAGATGACCACGCGGTCGCCTTTCTTCACTCCCTGCGCCTTGAGCACTGCGGCAAATTTGTTCACTTCATCAAAAAGCTCTTGATAGGTGACGGTTTCTCGACCGGGCCGGATCATCACCTTCCCAGTAATATGCCACTTTGTTCTTCAATGCGGGCAGGTGCCTGTCGAGACAGTTGTAGGTCACATTCAGCTCCGCTCCGCCGAACCACTCGATTTTGGCAGCCTCAAAATCGTACTTCAGCACGAAGTCCCATTTCTTGTACCAGGAAACGTACTCGTCGGCCATCTCTGACCAGAAGGCGTCCACATCCTCGATGGACCTTCGGTACATCTCTTGATACTGCTCCATACTGTTCACATAGGCTACCTTTCGGTACTCTTCCAGATGAGCGTCATACCACTTCGGAGCTTCTTCCATCATGCATCCTCCTTCTATGATTTGCGCGGACCTGCGGTCCTCGCAAGGCGATTCTCGACACCATGGAACCTGGATTTCGTCTCCCGCTTGCGACGCGAGTCGCTGACGCAGATCCTGTTCTGTCGAACGTGGTCACCGATAACTGAAGATTAAGTGCCAAGCCTGACGGTGAATCTTCACCGTGTCAGCGTCCGTTGAACCGCATCCGGAAGACACCCCGAGGCTCCTTGCCCGCGAAGGACGTGAACGTCTCTGTGAGCCCGGTAACCTGGGAAGTCTGGCGGATCACCTACCGCACCAACCCAATATCTACAGTAACCTGATGCGAAACAGCCAGTATGAAACCAAGAGGAAGGGCCCTGTGGGGCCGATTCATGAAGGGAATGAGCATCGATCATGTGCAAAAGGTATTACCTTCCCTGATCCACTGGAGGAGCGCACTACTCCGCTCCTGAAAGTGCCATGACCACTTCCGAGAGAAAATCCCCGTCCGCGGACGGTTCTTGTCGCTTTCACTGTATGATAACGTACGGTCGGAAGCCCCCCCGCTCGCAGAACGGCGGTCTCTCTCGTGCGCCACGAGCCCTTTCAGAAGTCAAACGACTGCCGAAACAGCACCCGGCGTGTCCAGCACGAACACAAATTTGCCTGCTGGACCGGCCCGAGATCAACAACGACCGCCCGAGGGACTCTGAAAACGGCTGATCTAAGCCTCTGACCAGATTGGCATTACACCCCAAAACCCCCCGTAATGTCAAGTACGATTGTGGGCGAAGCCGCTCAAGAAATGCTCTTCTGGACTGGGCTTCGCGCTGTCTCGGGGTGATAGGTTTTTCAGCATCATGAAATTGGGCAACGACACATCTCGTCGTACCACGAACTGCCGCGCCACAGTACAAAAGCCATGAGCCTCGAAAAATGGCCGGGCCGTCACGCTTGCCTCAGTGAACAGGCAGGACAGCCCCAGTGAACCTGCTGTGCGTTCTGATCTCACGCAAAATGCGCGAACCGATCCCGCATCTCTGATGGTCATGATGGCAGTAGAAACAGTCAATGCGTCCGCGCCGGTCCAGTTCGGCAAAACCCAGCACCGCGCCTTGGTCTTCCGCTACGAAGGTGATCCGTGTGGCAAGCCTTTTCCGGGCCCATTCCGACGGATCGGGCACGGCGGGAGCCCACGCATTGACTTGTTCCAGGCTGTAGTCGCGAGCGTTTACCCTGTGAATCGTGTCGTAATAGATCCGCACTATTTGAGGCGCATCCGCGGAGATTGCCTGCCGAATGTCCATCGCGGTCTCCTGGTCTTTGCACCATCTGATTCCGATTCGCGTTGCTATGAAAACGCATTTTCAGGGGAAGGCCTTTTTTGAAAAGAAGGGCCTTCCCCCGAACGCCCATCCCCAAGAACTTCAAGCAATTGCCAGCTCCCGCTGGTCGCGGGACAGGGTAACATTTTCATAGTTCGTGGTGACCCTCCAGGTCATGGGAGTTCACATGGGTAAGGCCGCAGGGCAGGGTGACCCCTCAGGGAAATGATGAGAAGGCCTTGCGTCGTCCGTACGGAAGAAGATCCCCAGCCCGCAGGTTTGTACAGGTGATGCCGTCACAAGCGAATCGAGGTGCACAGGTAGGCCTTCACGCCCCTTGCGCCTGCATGACACGCCCCATGCTCCCCTCAGGACTCCAGGCGGATCTTGAAATCCGCTCTCTGTTACACTCGGTGATCGGCCCCCGAATGTCCTCCTGAGAGAAACTCCGCATTATCGTTGACCACGGACTTGAATCGTCTCCTGAGTGGAGAGGGAACCGAGCTAGGATTCCTGACCAGTTTCACCTTAGTGGGATTGATCCTCTTGCCATCGGCGAGTATTTCAAAAAAGAGATGAGGTCCGGTGGACCGGCCGGTGGATCCGACGAGTCCGATGGTCTGGTGCTGTTTGACCCGCTGGCCCTTTTTTACCAGAATGCGGCTAAGGTGGCTGTAGCGGCTCTCTCGACCGTTTCCATGACGGATGCATACGTACAGCCCGTAAGCAGGTCCACAGCCCTGGAAGCTGACCGTGCCTTCTGCGATGGCGAATACCGGGGTGCCGGTCGGGGCCCCATAATCCACCCCTTTGTGAAACTTCGGCACGTGGAGCACCGGATGGATCCGCCAACCCCACCCTGAGGTGATGCGAAGAGTGTTGAGGGGCGCTCTCAGGTAATCCTTTTTCAATTCCACTCCGTGGTCATCATAGTAATCGCCGTTGAACAAGCACGCGGTCTTCCGGCCTGTGAGCTTCCCGTCGTACACCGCGAAAAGGATTCGTCCGTACCCGGCAGCCCGGTCATCGGCATAACGTCGCTCGAACACGACTTTACATACGTCCCCTTTTCTCGGATCAGCTTGGAAATCGATGTCCCATCTGAAGACATGAATGAGTTTGAGCGCCAGCTCTTTGGTTTCATGAGCGGCCAAGACGGATTTGACGATATCCTTGTGCACGCGGAAGGAAAGCACCTCGGTCTTGTAATCGAGCACCACGTCTTCCTTCCACGAGTGGAGCGCACGGTCTTTCTGAGCGCAATGGAACACGTTTGCCGGGTCCAACTCGATGGTAGCTGTCTGGAATACTCCGTTCTCATCGAGCTGAATCACATATCTTCTGCCCGCTTTCAATTCGTCCGTGGTCTGCACACGCCTCCCGAATTCCTTTTGCATTTCCGAGGCAAGGCTTTTCGCAACCCTCCTGGCCATGGTGGTGTCGCAAATGTTCATGGAAAACAAGGAGAGTAAGGAGTCGCCATCGCTGGACATGTCGGATATTTCAACAGGGGTCCCTTTCATGGACTCATCGATGGTGCTCACCTTCAAATCCGACACAGGGCATGACGTGGCAATATCTGGTGAGGGATCGACGATGCAAGGGGCATTGGAGACAACCGGGCAAGAATTCGGGGAGCCGGAAGTCAATTCCGGAGACGCGGTGAGCAAGACGCCCGCGAGCGAAAGCGCGAGGCCAATCGCCGTCCAAAGCAGCAGGCGTTGCGTCGGTTTCTTCACAGGAGAACGACGCGTGCCAGGGGGAGCAGCCCGTAACATTTTCAAAACCTCAATCGTCTATTCGCGCACAATTCCAATTCCGTCCTTGAACACAATATCAATGTGGACTGCGTGAGCAATAATGAGGGAAGCCACGCGGCTCTCTATGCAACCTTGCTCCGTCAGTCACGAAATTAAAAGTGAAATGGATACAAGATCCGTCGCAGATCTTTTGCCATCCATTATATATATGTCTATCATATCCGAGGTGGAAGATCAAGAACTGTAATACAATAAATGTAATAGTTCAGTGCGACCCTTTGTTGCACGGAGAAAATGAAACCACAAAGGCAAGCGTTCACCGCGAGGGATAGGGAATAAACCACGAAGGCACAAAGACACTAAGAAAACGGAGAATTGCGGTTTGATTTCTTCGTGTCTTCTTGCTTGGTATGTTCATTTCCTATTCCTCACGGTGAAGCGGTACGAATCTTCGCTCGTGCACCGGTTGAGGCTTTGTTCACACTGCCGCAGTCAAGCGGTTTCCGAGCCAGGATACCGCGCGCACGTCCCCGGTGCAGTCCAGTGGCTCACCGATGAGACGATCGAGCATGCCCCTGAAACCAGCCATGTCACCGGTCGTGTAAAAGATATGTCGTCCTGAACCGTTTCGGTCCTTTGTTGAGCCCCTGCGCTGAGACGTGCCCGATTCTTGTTGATTCAAGATACAGGCCACCTGACGTGCAATCGCGGGGGCCGGGTCGATGACGGATATTCCGGGACCCATTATCTGCTCAATGAGGGGCCTGAGAAACGGGTAGTGGGTGCACCCCAACACTAATTGGTCCACCTCTGCTTCGATCATGGGCGACAGGTATCTTTCCACCAACTCAGCGGTCTCCGCGGTGTCGAGCGCTCCGGCTTCCACCGCGTCTACCAAGCCCGGGCAGGGCTGGGAGAGCACCCATACCTCGTCGGTGTATCGCCTCACGAGGTTGCAAAAGAGTTCCCCTTGAAACGTCGCGGGCGTGGCAATCACGCCAACCGCACCGGTGCGAGTGCGCTCAGTGGCAGGTTTGATCGCGGGCTCCATTCCCACGAACGGTATGTGGGGAAACAGGCTCCGTAAGGGGTAAAGTGCCGCTGCAGACGTGGTGTTGCTCGCAACGACGATGAGTTTGGCTCCCTGTACCACGAGAAACCGTGTGATTCCCTCGGCGAATTCGCACACCTCGCTCAATGGCCGGGAGCCGTAGGGAACATGCGCTTGATCGGCCACATAGACCGTCGGTTCCCAGGGCAACTCACGAACGACTTCACGCCATACACTGAGCCCCCCCACACCGGAATCAAAGATACCGATGAATCCTTCTTCCCTCATGGAAAACTCCCACGCGGAGCAACGTTGAATCAGTTCCTTGTCCTTCCTAAGAAAATGCTCTTTACGCGCGTTTCCTTGCGGTGATGAGAAAGACACTCAGGACGCGTTCTCCCCCATCCGGCTGGGGTCTTGCCACCGTGGCAGCCGTGCGATCTCTCACATCCTCGAATCCTGCCTCCAAGAGATCCGCACGCAGTTCCACGCGATTGAAGCCGAAGTGGAACACGCCTGTATTGTCTGCATGAAACTTACCCTCATCCGGGTCCAGGTCGGCAATGCAGAGATAGCCATCCGGAAGCAAGACTCCAAAAAACTGAGCCAAGAGCGGTTTGATATGCTTGACATGATGAAAGGTCATGGTGCTGAAAACCAGGTGATATCGTCCTTTGAGCGTGTACCCCCTGTCAAGATCCAGGTATTGGGTCTGCACGTTGGTCACATGCTGCTCTTGGGCTTTCGCCCTGAGCACGTCGAGCATTCCCTGGGAGCCATCCGCACCTGTGATGGAATGGACCGACGATGCGAACGGCAGTGTCAAAAGACCCGTCCCGCACCCGAAGTCCAACACATCCATCTCAGGGGTCAACACGATCTCTTCTCTCAAGGCAATGCCAATATCACCTGCCAGCTTGACCCGTCCCGGCACCTCGTCCCACGAGGCTGCGGTCTTGTCAAAATCCTTCTTTTCATCGTTCATCTCGATCACTCCTCGATTTCGCGGGTAAGAGACATTCGCGCAAAGAGACGGTTGCAGCTCACGTCAGTGAAGGCTCGCGATAATCCGTTCCGTGGTCGTCACCCTCGCATAGACCGCGTGCAACGCGGCCAGGAACGCTGCGTGGACATGTGCAGCGGGAACCACTGTCTCGCCGAATGTCAGCGCGCGTGTCGCACACGCGTCGCTGGCCACGATGCAATTGAATCCAAAATCAAAAGCAGCACGAACCGTGGCGTCCACACACATGTGTGTCATCATTCCGCCAATGACCAGATGCGTGACGCCTTGCGTGTGGAGATGGTCCAGTAACCGCGTGTCTCTGAAGCTATTAGGAAAATTTTTCTCAATCACCGTCTCGCTCCCCAGAGGGGTCACGTTGGCTTGAAACTGTGCCCCATAGGTCCCGGGAAGTAAGAATGTCGCACCCTCGCGTGTGGACAGGTGTTGAATATGCGTCACGGGCATCACGTATTCACGGAAGTGTGTGAGCAGTTTCTGTGCGCACAAACTGGCGTCAATGCTCCCTTCAACCACCATGTTGCCTTCAGGGAAATAATCGTTCTGGACGTCGATGAGCAGAAGAGCGACCGTCATGGCGTGTGGTTCCCTTTCTCTGTCCGGCGTCCTTCGATCACCGGGTTGTCACGATGCTCCGCGTCGCGCGGGTAAGGACCCACACGCGATGGCAACGATCCGACGCTCAAAGCCTATCCTTTCACCGCACCCGCAGTGAGGCCCGCGATGATACGCCTCTGAAAGAACAACGTCAACAGAATCAGCGGCATGGTCGTCACGATGGATGCTGCCGCTATCTCACCCCACGGCATGGTATACTCGCCGGGAAACAGCGCGATGCCCACCGGAAGCGTCTGATAATCTCCGCGGGTCATGATCAACAGGGCAAAGAAGAACTCGTTCCAACAATAGATGAAAGTGAGTATAGCCGCAGTGAAAACACCAGGGGCAGCCAGCGGAACAAAGATCCTGATCAGTGTCTGGAAAGGCGTTGCACCGTCGATCTTAGCTGCTTCTTCCAATTCGCGAGGAAGTTCGCCGAAGAAATTGGCAAGTATCCACACCGCTATAGGAAACGTGAGCGACAGATAGGGCAGAATGAGCCCCTGATAGGTGTTGAGCCATCCCAGGCCGCGAAGAATGCGCCAAACCGGCCCTGCAATCGAGATCTGGGGAAACATGCCTGCAGCAAGGATGAGCAGCAGAATCGTCCTCTTGAAGCGAATGGGAAGACGTGTGAGCGCATAAGCCGCAAGTGTCCCGACGATCACGCACAGAACGGTGGTGGCTCCCGCGACGATCGCACTATTCTTGAAATAGTGAAGCACATCATAGTGGAGAAACACCGCGTACATTGCGTTCCAGGAAAGGCCACGAGGCAATATGGTCGGCGGCACCGCGGCAATTTCGAGATGCGACTTGAACGCGAGCAGGGCAAACCAGGTAAACGGGGCCGCGGAAAAAGACACGATTGCTGCCACCGCAAGTGCCAAGACCAGTCGGCCGTGGGTTCCGGGTTTCAACGCGGTGTCTCCTTGCTCTGCAGAAGAGCGGTTCCTACCAGCTTCACATACACGAGGGAGATGACCAAAATCAACAGAAAGACGACCACGGACACTGCGGAACCCGATCCGATCATTCCTTCATCGAACATTTTCTTGTATCCATAGAATTGCAACACATTGGTGGCATCTGCCGGCCCGCCCTGAGTCATCACGAATACGAGATCAAACACCCTGAACGCATCCATGGTCCGAAAGACCAGAGCCAACAGAATCGCCGGCTTCACCAGAGGCAGCGTAATGTACATGAAGCGCTGCAGGGAAGTGGCTCCGTCAATTTCTGCCGCTTCATAAAGGTCATGGGAAATTGTTTGCAGCCCTGCAAGAATGACAAGTCCTGCAAAAGAAGAGGTCTTCCACACGTCGGCAAGGATGATTGCGGCCAACGCCCAAAACGGATCGGCAAGCCACGCGCGGTAATGCGTAATGTCCGCGCCAAAGAGCAGGTAGTTTACGATACCGTACGATCGTTGTACGCGAACCTCCACAATTGGGATGCAACCACCGTGGGAATTGCCCAGGGGATAAGAATCGCAGCCCTCACCACTCCGCGTCCGCGGAAACTTTCATTGATGACCAGAGCGATGAGCAATCCCAAGCACACCTCAAGAGTGGTCGATATTCCCACAAAGAGGATGGTGACTACCAGGGAATTGAGCGCTACCGGATCTTTCAGCAATTGCAAATAATTGGCCAAACCCACGAACTGTTCGCCCAGCCGGGGCAGACTCAGCACGATGCGATGAAGGCTCAAGAAAAATGAATACGCGATAGGGACAAAACCGAAAACGATGAGTATCGACAGCAAAGGAAAAAGGAGCAGGTATCCCAGGACCTTCTCGGAGACATACCAAGGAGCTTGCGTTGATCCATTCATGACACACCATCAACCGGGTCGCGAGCTTCCCATACTATCGAACCCACAGTCCGCGTCCGCAACAGATGCTGCGGTACCCGACGCAGACATGTCGCGCGTGCACGTTTCCCTCCTCCAGGTCCGGCCGGAAATCAGTTGCCGCGTCACATACCGCCTTCTTTCATCACTTTGAGCAACCAGCCGACCCGCTCATCTGCCTCGGCTGCCAGCGCGTCCACGTGGGAGTGGGGATACACGAGTGCGTTCTGATAGAAGCTTTGCAGGATGTGCGAATACAGCGGGTACAACGGGATTGCGGGACGGCCGCGGGCCTTTTCAAAGACTTTTCTCAGTTCGGCAAAATGAGGATTCCTGCGAAGCACCTCCGGGTCTTGGTACACAGACCGGCGTGCGGGCGTCTGAGAAGCATCGAGCGCGAAGGTCTTCTGTACCGAGGGCGATGACATGTACCTGATAAATTGCCACGCAAGGGTCTTTTTCCGACTGAACCGGGAAAGTGCAAATTGCCACCCGCCCAGAGTGGAAACGCTCTCGCCCCCAGGGAAGTGGGGAAGCACCGTAATGCCTACTTTGCCCGCCACTCGGGATGCGTCAGGATTGTTGGCAATCTCCCACGCGTACGGCCAGTTGCGCAGAAACACCGCGTGGCCCTGTATGAACACATGCAACGACTCTGGTTCTTGGTACGTGAGCACCGCCCTGGACGCACATTTACCCACAATCTTATCCCTCACATACAAGATGGCCGCCACGTTGGCCGGGGAGTCTATCACGGATTTTCGTGCGACTCTGTCGAACAGCTTGCCCCGTTGCTCAGCACGAACTCCTGCATGTTGCACACAAGGCCTTCGGTCCTGTTTAAACTGACCGCTGTAGCCCTTCAACGCGGGATTGTGCGCCCTTTCCTGACTCACGATGCGCTCGGCTTGCGCGACGAGTTCGTCCCATGTCTCAGGCGCACGGTACCCATATTTTTCCAGAAGATCCCGGCGATAGTAGAGGAGACCGCCGGAAGTCCACGAAGGGACGCCATAGATTTTGTCCTCAAATGTGCATGCAGCGATTGCCGCAGGAAAGAAATCAGCCTGTGCCTTGACAGGGAAAAACTCATCCAAAGGCTGAATCCAGCCTGCAGAAACAAACTCGGGAGGCCAAATCACATCCATCAAAAAGACATCCGGATCTGGGTCTTGGTTTTTCAATTTCTGCGTCACCAGAGCGTGGGCTGCAGTTGACGAATGGGGGCCTATGCGCACATTTACCTTGATATGGTATTGTTTTTCGAAGGTTTCGATTGCCCGGTGCCACACCTCCGGGTGATCGGGTTTCCACATGAGAAAACTCAGCTCATCCGCGGCCAAGGTTTGGGCTGAGGGCAAGAGGAGCTGCACGGTCACCAAGATGAAGGCAAACGACGCGAGGATCTTGGAAACGAACCACACAACCAACCCGCGCGCTGTCTGCGCTGCGCGATTTCTCGACCAATGGGTACCGCGTGCATCGCGGCGGAGCCCTTGAACCCGACCGCACGCGTCCCTGCCGTGGTATCCGAGAATTTCATCACAAGAGCCTTTTGCCCTGTACGAAAAGGTGAAGGTGAGCTTCGTCGATCGAGACGCGAACCGTGTCGCCCGGTCTCAGCTCCTGATCTCCCTGGGGACGGACCACAATCCTTTGGCCTCGGGCCAATTCCACATGGACATACTTGTCCGAACCGGTGTCCTCAACGAAGGTCACCTTGCCGGACCATGGGCCGTGCGGATCCAATGACACGTGTTCCGGCCGTATTCCCGCGACCGCGTCTCCTTCGGTCGTGCCTTGCGGAAACGGAAAACGCAGGCTTGGAGACGTGAACCACAGCGTCCCGTCTGATGCGGAACGCTTCAATGCCCCTGGAACAAGATTCATGGGAGGCGTTCCCACGAACTGGGCAACCATGAGATCTGCCGGCTGGTGGTACACGCGTGCAGGGGAGTCTATCTGTCGGAGCACCCCTTGGTCGAACACTGCAAGGGTGTCTGCCATAGTCATGGCTTCCACCTGGTCGTGGGTCACGTAGATCGTGGTTGCCCGGAGCTTGCGATGCAGGAGCGATATTTCGATCCGCATGTTCGCCCTGAGTTGGGTATCGAGATTGGACAGGGGTTCATCAAACAAAAAGACCCTGGGGCGCCTCACTATTGCCCTCCCCATGGCAACTCGTTGTCTCTGGCCTCCGGAAAGTTGTGTGGGCTTCCTCTCGAGCAACTGCTCCAATTGCAGGAGTGATGCCACTTCCCGCACCCGCGGGTCGATCTCGTTCTTGGGGTGTTTCCTGACCCGCAGCGGAAAAGCGATGTTTTCGAACACGGTCATGTGCGGATATAAGGCATAGTTTTGAAAGACCATGGCAATATCCCGCTTTCCAGGGGGCACGTCCGTGACATCCTCGCGGTCAATCAAGATCCTGCCTGCTGACGCACTCTCCAAGCCGGCGATAATTCTCAGAAGAGTAGATTTCCCGCACCCCGACGGTCCCAGCAGCACGCATAGCTCACCTTCCGAGACCTTCAAGTTGACGTCAGAGAGGGCTCTCGTTTTTCCGAAGTATTTGAACACGCCCTGCACAATAAGCCGATCTGTGCGGTTAGCCGTCTCTTGGGCCGTGTCAGCCGATCTCGTGAGGTTATTGTCGCAGTCTCGCGGTGTGGTGTTCATCTCGCTTCAGCTTTCCAGAGGCTCCTAAAACCGGTCGGCAACATGAGCACATTGATTGGTCACACGATTTGTCTGGAATGGTATCATACCACGCCGCGCATCTTGAAGTAACGCAGTGAAGCGTGGGGGTACCTCGGGGGTGACCCGCTGCGCAGAATGAGTGATCGCACACTGCTGAGCTGAGACATGCGAAAGACTCGTGTCACCGTTTGGTAATGGCCACGTATCCCATTCCTTTGGACACGAAAAATGGCGTGGCAAGGGCTTTTCTCACGGGTGTGCATCGACGCACAAGGACCGGATTGAAATCGGCTCGAGACTCGGGTATGGTGCCGTGGTATCAAAAGGTTCACCTGAGCACGCCGATGAGAGAAGAGGAGACAACATTTGTCCCCGCATCCTCCATTCCACATCAAGGGATTGTATGCCTCGGTCATCGCTCTGAAGCACGTGCTGGATGAGATCCCCATGGGCGTCATCGTCCTCGGCCTGGATCACCGTGTCATGCTCGTGAATCGGGCTTTGGAAGCATTGACCGGCTTCTCCGCGGATGAGGCCACGGGTGTTCCGTGTCATTATCTCCTTAGAAGCAATCTGTGCTGCCACGGCTGTCAGATAGGGGAAGTGAAGCAAAAGGGCGAGCCGGTCTGCTCTGATGCGAACATCGTGAACAGGAATCGCCAGAAGATCCCCGTGCGGCTCACGTTGGCACCGATTTTGGGCGATGATGGGGAACTGGCGGCCTTTATCGAATCCGTCGAGGACACGCGGTCTGCGGAGGCCTCCCTGGATCGGGTCGGGGAATCGTTTCTTACAGGCAAACTCGTGGGCGTGAGCCACGCGATGCAACGAATTTTCCGGATTATTCCCATTATCGGCCAGACGGATTCTTCGGTGCTGATCACAGGTGAAACCGGCACGGGCAAAGACGTGGTCGCGGAGGCCATACACCACGCGTCAAGTAGAGCTAAAGGCCCTTTCATCAAAATAAACTGCGGCGCCTTGCCCGAAGCGCTCTTGGAATCAGAACTGTTCGGACACCAGAAAGGGGCTTTTACCGGTGCCATAGAAAACAAGCCGGGCAGATTTCGTCTCGCGGAAAACGGAACCGTGTATCTCACCGAGATAGGTGATTTACCCCTCAGCCTGCAGGTCAAACTCCTTTCCTTTCTCGATGACAAAATAGTATATCCGCTGGGGAGCACGAGAGGCCATCACGTGGACGTGCGCGTGATAGCTGCGACGCATCGTAACCTTGAGAGGATGGTCCGCGAGGGACGTTTCAGAGAAGACCTCCTGTTCAGACTCAATGTGGTGCGACTCCAGCTCCCGCCCCTTGCCAAAAGAGGGGATGACGCAAAGATGCTCATGGATCATTTTCTGCAGACCTTTAATGCGCGTTTTGGCAAAAAGATCCTCGGGTTTTCCGACGTGGCAAAGCAGGTCTTGCTTGCGTACCCTTTCCCCGGAAATGTCCGAGAACTGAGAAACATTGTCGAATATGCCGTGAATGTCTGCGAAGGAAAACAGGTGCAGCCCCTTCACCTGCCCGCGTACATTCTGGAACGCGACCCGCGAGAACCCGATGACGATTTGCTGCAAGGAGAAGGCGCTGCGCCTTCTGCACCCGTGCAGGCCGCGCCTCATGACGAGACCACTTGGATTGACGCGGAGCGCAAAATGATCATGGACGCCATGGTCAAGGCTCAGGGCCGCAAGAGCCTTGCAGCGGAACATCTGGGTTGGTGCCGAAGCACCTTGTGGAGAAAATTGAAACGGCACGGCATCGTCGCCTGAGCATGGAACGCATCGAAAAGCTCAGTATAGTGAGCGTTTATTCAGCTCGCTCTGTGTGAAGTTATCCGCTCAAAGAACCTCTCTTTCATGTTGACCCGAGTGGCGACAGGCCTCACGAGAAACCGACCAACGAGTCTTTCGCAACGAACTCCAGGAGACACGCGTGATGAACACGACCAGAGTTCTCATCCCCTTGGTAGGCGACGACGTGGCCCCTAGATTCGACCTGGCGCCGGAGGCCCTCATAGCCGTGGTTGATACTGACCGAGGGACGACCGTGGAGAAGTCCATTGTCCTGCCTCAAGCCTCAGCGGAAACGCTTTGTCGGCTCATCATGACCGAGCGCATTGATCTCGTGGTGTGTTGCGGAATAGAAGAAGAATACTACCAGTATCTTACCTGGAAGAAAATCTCGGTCATCGATTCTGTCATGGGGTCCTATGTCCAGGTCCTCGCGCACATCCAAGCAGGGACACTGGTTGTCCCACCAACATGAGAAGGTCTTGCAAAAAACCGCGGCCCGCGAGAGGCAAAGGGCTGTTGACAATCACGAGTGCGCGCTCGGTTTTCCTAGGTTTTCCTGTGCGTAGCTAAATGTCGCACAACGTCGCTACTGAAGTTTCCTGTATGTCGCAAAAGGTTGCATTCTGCCGCGACGCTCCTGCCAACTTGCGCAGACCCCGCAGGCCGCGGAATAGGAACCGTTTCCATCCGAACTGATGGGCAGAGTCCGGACCAATGACGCATCAGCGGGCGCCTTCGTGCATGCGTGGTTCATTTCTTCGCCATCCCTCTGTTCGCTTTCCTGTAAGAACTTTCCCACCTCCAGGAACACCCTTGTCTAGCAATTGCCGCACGTCCTGACCGAATGGTTCGTACGGGAGAGAAGCGACGGAGAGCCATTGAACGAAGACTCGACGGCTTTGCGTCGCACGAAGTGAACAAGTGCCTTCCGACGCCCGGAAAGAACCACACAGACAAAGCTTTTGGCAACTCCCATGACCTTGAGGGTCACCACGAACCATAAAAATGGCACCCTGTCCAGCGACCAGCGGGAGCTGGCAAGTGCTTGAAGTTCTTGGGGATGAGGGTTCAGGGGAAGGCCCTTCTTTCAAGAAGGGCCTTCCCCTGAAAATGCATTTTCATGAGAACGTGTACAAACGAGAGGGGCACGCCTCACGTGTTGGCACACTACTTGCTCAGTACCATGGCATCTTGTGAAGGTCGAGATCCTGCCTAGGGGGTCATCTCGTAGCTTACGGGTCTCGTGTAATCCCGCGAAATGCAGAGGCCATCACCAGGCCCTGACTGAAGAAAGACCAGGCTGCCTTGGGCAGGGAGTGATGCGTCCGATATCCCTTCGGTGCGCATAGGAATTGAGCAATTCCTGGGGCAACCAAAAGGAGAGGGTGAAAATGGTTACCAAAGTGCTTTTGGTGGACGATGAGGAACAGTTCGTCGAAGTCCTTGCCCAACGCCTCGAGACGCGGGGTTTTCATGTCGACTCACGGTTCAACGGAGATGATGCCATTGAGTTCATCAGCGCCCAGGACGTCGACGTGGTCGTTCTTGACGTGCTTATGCCAGGAAGAGACGGCGTGGAAACGCTCCGGGAAATCAAACGGATCAAGCCGATCCTCGAAGTGATCATGCTTACAGGGCACGGCACGGTGGAGACTGCGATCGAAGGGATGAGGCTTGGCGCGTACGACTATCTGATGAAACCGACCGACACCAGCGAACTGGTGGACAAGATCGCCAAGGCGTACCAGAGGAAGAAAGAACAGGAGGAGAGAATCCGGCAGGCGGAAGTGGATCGCCTGATAAGAAGGAGAGGCTGGTAAACGCGTGCTGCCTTTGAGGCAACCATCAAAGGAGCAGCCTCAAAAAGAAACCAACAGATTTCGCGCAACAGGGGGTTCATTCTGAGGCCGGGCGGCCCACAGGGTTCCGTCCCGGAGACCACCGGTAACGCCCAGCCTGAGAAAGGGGACACGTACGCCCCATTGTCCTGTAATCCCGGATTCAGGGTGCGGCGCAGGAAGCCCGTTGCGTGACATAAGCCGCAAAAACCGTTTTGTCGCGATGCGTCGTGTGGAGGTATTCGCATGGAAAACCTGAGGGTAAAGGACTTGATGGTGCCCCTGGACCAGTATGCGTGTGTAAGTGACGACTCCGCGGTCAGTGACGCGGTGAAAGCGCTGGAAGAGGCGCAAGCCAAATTCCAGTCAAAAGCTTATCCCCATCGTGCGGTCCTGGTCTGTGACAAGGACAAACACGTGATTGGCAAAGTCGGCCTCCTGGATGTGTTGAGAAGCCTGGAACCCAGATACTCGGAACTCGGGGATCTGAAAAAGGTTTCCGGGTTCGGCCTGAGCGCCGAGTTCATGAGATCCATGATGGAGAAGCACGAATTGTGGAAATCGCCTCTCGAAGACCTCTGCCGCAAGGCCGCGCGGGTAAAGCTGGGAAGCATAGTGGCCGCTCCGCTGGCAGGTGAACTCATTGACCAGGAGGCAACGCTGGATCAAGCAGTACACCAACTGATCATGGGACATCATCAGTCTCTTCTGGTGACCTCCGGCGAGCGCATCGTAGGCATCCTGAGACTTTCGGATGTGTATGAGGAAGTCGGAAGACGAATCAAGGCCTGTAAGATCTGAGTCGCCCCGTGGGGGGCGTGCGCAAGGAGGATCCTTTCATGACCGCTGATGCAGCAATCTCTTCCAAAGCGATCCCGATAGACTGGACGAGGCTCATAGCCTTGTTTACCGGTATTGGATTATTCTTGGTGATCTACTATTCACCGGCTTGGCCTGACGCGGTAGATCCGGTGGGCAAGCATTTTGTGCTGTCTGTCCAAGGCAAGGGCGCGATCGCTGTTTTCGCCCTGGCAGGAGTGTGGTGGGTTTTCGAGGTGGTGCCGATAGGGGTTACGAGCTTGATGATCGGCGTGACTCAAGCCCTCTTCATGATTCGGCCGGCAAAGGTGGCCTTTCACGATTTTATGGATCCCGCGGTGCTGTTTATCTTTGCATCTCTCGTGATTGGTCTGGTATTCAATAAGACGGGCCTCACGAAGCGCATGGCGTACAAGATGCTCGGTCTTGTCGGTGAGAAGACCACGACCATTTACCTCGGCGTGTTCCTCTTATGCGCTCTTCTCACGCACATCATGGCGCACACGGGTGTTGCAGCCACCGTGTATCCGCTGCTCTTGGCCATATACGGCCTGTACGACGAAGGCAACAAGCCGACAAAATTCGGCAAGGGCCTCTTCATAGGAATGGCATACGTGTGCGGCGCGGGAAGCATCATCACCTTGCTCGGCGCGGCCCGAGGCATTGTGGCTCTGGGCTTCTTCAAGGAGATGGTGGGCCGCGATGTGAGTTTCTTCCAGTTGACCTATTACATGGCGCCGCTGGGGTGGCTGATGGTCTTGCTCCTGTGGGTCTATTTCTGCCTAATATTAAAGCCGGAGAAACCCGCGATAGAGGGTCTGCGAGAGCGTGTCGCGGAACTGAGCAAGGGGCTCGGCCCCATCACGAAAAAAGAAATCATTGCCCTCTTGATCGTGGCCTCCGCAATCCTCGTCATGTCGTTACAGGTATTTATTCCGCCGCTGAGAGCCCTCAACAAATCTGCGATCTTTCTGGTTTCCACGATTCTGTTCTTTGTCCTCGGCGTCCTGGACATCGACGACCTGGAACTCATACCCTGGAACATCGTGCTCCTGTTCGCGGGAGCGATGAGTATAGGTTACTGTTTATGGCAGACGGGCGCGGCCCAATGGTTAGCCATCAACTGGCTAGGCCTGTTCAAGGGTGCACCCTGGCTGGTCTTCGTGTTAGGCGTGGCCTTTTTCGTGTTGGTCATGACCAATTTCATCATGAACGTCGCTGCCATCGCCATTTCTCTCCCAGTGGCGCTGGTCACTGCCAAGTACCTCGCGGTCGCACCCGATGTGATCCTGTTCTCATCGCTCGCCACTGCGGGCATGCCTTTCCTCTTGCTGGTAGGAGCAGCCCCCAATGCGATTGCCTATGATTCAAAGCAGTTTACCAGCGGTGAGTTTATCATGTATGGGATTCCGCCAAGTCTCATACTGATGGCAGTGCTGGCCGCGATGTGTTATGTGATCTGGCCTCTTATGGGTATGCCGGTTCTGGTGAAGTAGTGGACTGCGGACGGGACGAACGTCCCGTCCATGTATAATCCGGAAAGGGTTGCATCATGAGGCGTTTCCTTCAGACGATTTTTGTGGTGTTTCTTACTCTCCTGGTAGGCTTGGAATGTGCTCCTGCTTCCGAATCCAGGTCCCCGGATGCGGTGTTGGTGATCCAGGGCAAGATCCTCGACTCAGCGGGAAATCCGCTGGGCGACGCGAACATCATGCCTTTTCTCAACGGAAAACTCTACATGGTACCCGCTCATGGCTCGCACGAGGCCAAGGCCGTGGTCACAGGCACGAATGGTCTGTTCTCCGCGGAGGTTGCCGCTCCGGCTGAGGAGATCAGAAATGGAAAATGGTCGGTGAAGGTAAGCCGACCTAATTTCAGGCCATCTCAGCTGATTCCGTTAGAGGTGTTCGAAGAAGGCCCGGGAGAAGGAGGAGTCACACGCTTTGTCTCCTCGGCGACGTTCTCCATGAAACGATTCCAAAGTGCCGCGTTCTGGATTGCTCTTGTGGTGTTCGTCGGAGTTTACGTGCTCATCGCCTTTGAAATTCTCCACAGGACCCTGGCTGCGTTTCTCGGCGCGGCGGTGCTGCTCTTCATCACCCACACTCTCGGGCACTTTTATGAAGGGTTCAACATACTCACCTATGATCAGGCCCTCCACGCGGTAGACTGGAACGTGATCTTTCTACTCATGGGCATGATGATCATCGTGGGGGTGTTGAAGGTCTCGGGAGTGTTTCAGTGGCTGGCGTACAAATCCTTTCAGGTGGCAAGAGGGCACATTTTTGTCCTTTCTTCGGCCCTGTGCATTGTCACCGCGGTGACGAGCGCTTTTCTGGACAATGTCACGACCATGCTGCTTCTCACCCCGGTGACCCTTGAGATTGCGGTGGTGCTGGGAGTGTCTCCGTTCGTTTTTCTCATGCCCGAGATACTGGCATCCAATTTCGGCGGCACCGCCACGCTCATCGGCGATCCGCCAAACATCATGATCGGATCGTTTGCGGGCATCACGTTTAACGATTTTGTGATCAATCTTACGCCGGTGGTGGTTTTAGTCCTGATCACGCAGATCATCTACAACAAGGTGCTTTACGGCCGCGAATACCACAAGGCAAGGGTTGAAGACGTCCCCAAAATGATCAATTTCCTCAAGGAAAAGTACCAGATCACCGACACGAGAATACTGATCCTTGGCGGCAGTGTGCTCCTCGGGGTTATCTTGATGTTCATTCTCCACGGCGTGTTTCACATGGAGGTCAGTGTGGCTGCGCTGTTAGGCGCGGGGCTGATTCTGCTCGTGACTCGGCTTGATATAGTGGAGATGCTTGAAAGGGAGGTCGAATGGCCGTCCCTCGTGTTTTTCATGATGCTGTTCATCGTGGTAGGAGGTGCCGAGCAGACGGGCATCCTGCAGGTCATAGCGGACTGGATGCTTCGGGTCTGTCAGGGCAAACTCTGGGTCGCGGTGCTGGTCATCTTGTGGGTTTCAGGAATCGCGTCGGCAATCGTGGACAATATCCCCTACACCGCGACAATGTTGCCGATTACCTTGTTCCTGACCAGGACATTGCCCGGAGCAGACAGTGGAGTCCTCTGGTGGGCCCTGGCGTTGGGTGCATGTTTCGGTGGCAACGGCACTATCATCGGCGCGTCTGCAAACGTGGTGACCACAGGTATTGCGGAAAAAGCAGGATACAAAATAACCTTTGGCGGGTTCATCAAAGAAGCCGCTCCTATTACCATCATAAGTCTGATCCTTTCGTCCATCTTCCTTTTACTGAAGTACTAGCGGCCTGGAGCTGAGTCGTATAGTATGAAAAAAAGTGAACTTATCTGCGAAGCTGCCGACCGGCGATTCAGCATTGCTGACACATCCGCCGATGCTCCCTGTTGGTTGCCCACACGCCGGATGACCGGCAGCATCCGTGGCGTGTGCTGAAAAACGATAAGGAGAGGAGATCATTATGATCGCCAGAGTACTCTTAGTAGATGACGAGGTTCCTTTTGTAGAAGCCCTGTCCAAACGCCTCGACAAGAGAGGCATCACGGTGGTTCCCGCGTTCAGCGGACTAGAGGCCATGGAAAAGCTGAGTGGGGATTCGCACATCGATGCGGTGGTATTGGACGTGAAGATGCCCGGAATGGACGGCATAGATACGCTCAAGGCAATCAAAGCCTCCCACCCGATGGTAGAGGTCATCATGTTGACAGGACATGCAACAGTGGAATCCGCGATAGAAGGGATGAAACTTGGAGCGCTGGATTTCCTCATGAAGCCCTGCGACATGGAGGTGTTACTTGCGAAGATCCAGGGCGCGAAAGACAAAAAGTCGACGCAAGAACAGAAAATCGCCGAGGCCCGTGCGCTGAACATCGCATTGCGCCGAGGAGACTGAACTTCCGCTACGGGGACGCAGGAGCAGTGCCTCGTTGGGCTTCCGTCCCCGGTTGGCAGCGGGGACCGCGTCCAAACTGTGCAACGCCTGACGGTTCCCCAGCAGTGGGAGTAAGGAAAAGAGGTGTGATATGCCGCATTCTGTGCCTGTTTCAGAGCTTATGATTTCGCCGGGTGAATGGCCTCAGCTCAGAGCGGAAACCGAGGTGAGCACAGCTATCAAAATCCTGAGAATCATCTCTGAGGAGAGGAAACTGGAGCACGGACATTCGACGCCCTTGGTCATGGATGATAATTTCCGTCTTCTCGGTTTTGTTCACCTCGTGGATCTGTTGAAAAACGTGAGACATTTGTGTGACAAAAGCGACGAACCTGTGGATCTCGGCCAATCCACCACTCCGATACGAGACTTGGTAACGCGTTTCGCAGCGTCAGTCGCGCCGGAAGACAGCATACTCAAGGCCCTGGACATCATGATGGATCATGGTGTCTCGCTTGTGCCGGTTTTGGTTGACGGTAAGCTCAAGGGAATAATCAAGCTATCCGACATCTTCAATGTGGTCTCAGCGTTGTTGTTTGACGAAAGTGATCCGGAAGAGAGACATAAACTCCTTCGGGACTTTCATCTCTAAGTGTGAAGCAACACCGAGTAACGCACGTGTACGGATATGGCTGGACTCTATTTATGAGGATTGCAAGAAATGGATATAACCAAGACAAAGGTCCTTTTGATCGACGATGAAGAGAGTTTCGTGGCAGCCCTGGAAAAGCGATTGTTAATCAGGGATGTCCAGGTCGTGAAAGCGTATACCGGCGAGGACGGCCTTGCCAAGCTCGACGAGGAACCGGAAGTGGACATAGTCCTCCTTGATGTCAAGATGCCCGGTATAGACGGAATCGAAACATTAAAGGAGATAAAAAGAAAGCACCCTCTTGTGGAAGTCATCATGCTCACCGGCCACGCGACCGTTGAGGCCGCGATCGAGGGCATGAAACTTGGAGCATTTGACTTCTTGATGAAGCCTCACGATACAGAAGAGCTTTTGGCGAAGCTGGCAGAAGCAAAAGCCAAGAAACACTCCCATAAGCTAAAGATTCTCGAAGCTGCAGGCAAAGATTTGAAGAAGCGGCGGGGGGTATGATCCCAAGTTTGCAGGGGCAGGTGATCGGGGCACGCGGTGCTCGGCAGGCTATGAGGCTTCGTAGGATATGCACAGGCCTCCGAGGTATTCGCTCAGGAGCCCCGCCTGCTGCCTCATCCTGATACCTCAGGACGCACCTGTGGCTCACTGACAAAATCATGGAGGTTCTGTACGGAACCTTCGCAGCGAGCACTCTTGTTCGGAATTGCGTATGGCCACACAACAACTCCCGCGTGTTTCCTCACGCGACTTCGCATAGATAATGGCCCGGAGAGAGGCTTTTCGCGAGGTATACGATGAGTGATCAGACTGGTGAAAACGACAATTATTACAGGTCACTGACCAGACGAATCATCCTCATTATGGTGGTGGTGTCCGTCATACCTTTGCTCCTGATCTCAGGGACCATCCGATATTTCTTTCAAGTATCGTATCAGGAAAAAGTAGCGGATTACCTCAAGGTGCTCATAAAGAAACACCGACAGAATATCGATACTTTTCTGTCGGAAAAGCTTGCAGACATTCAGGCAGTTGCCGAATCGTATACATTCGCACAGCTAAGCGATGAAGCGTTCTTAACGGACAGGCTGAGGATTTTGCAAGAAGTCTACGGCCGGTCCTTTGTGGATCTCGGAGTCGTGAACGACCAAGGTATACAAGTTGCCTATGCAGGGCCCTTCAAATTGACGGAAGCCGACTATTCCGGGGCTCCTTGGTTCAAGGAAGCAATGAAGGGCACCACGTATATCAGCAACGTGTTTCCCGGATTACGAGGCTTGCCCCATTTTATCGTTACCGTGCAACGCAAGGAAAAGGGGGTAAAATGGATACTCAGGGCCACGGTCGATTTTGACGCATTCAATTCGCTCGTAGAGAACATTCGCATTGGGTCGACCGGGTTTGCCTTTATTCTCAATAACAAGGGAGAACTGCAGACCAAGCCCCGTTCGGAAATTCATACTTCCGAAGAAACCT
This sequence comes from uncultured delta proteobacterium, assembly GCA_963760985.1. Classification (GTDB taxonomy): domain Bacteria; phylum Desulfobacterota; class Desulfomonilia; order Desulfomonilales; family Desulfomonilaceae; genus JACRDG01. The sequence goes on from CAVXFM010000016.1 coordinate 179,720, forward strand.
TATGCCAGTTTCCTCGCGTCACCGGCCCAAGCTGCCGATGACGTGGTCGTGGAAGAAGAGACGAATGGGGCGGGCCACAGCTACGTGTACGTGATGTCTCGGCTAAAGAACGGCCAATGGTTGCTGGCGTTCCGTCAAACGACCGAAGACGCTTATTCTGCGCTGTATGCAGCGAGAAAGATGACCATCGCCATATTCTTGTTAGGCGTGGTCGGCACGGTGGTCGCCGCGGTTCTCCTTTCCAGAAGAGTGGTGCTACGCATCATGCGAGCGGACAGCGAAAAACAGATGATGAACGAACGGGTCATCGAAGCGGGGAAACTGGCGTCACTGGGTGAGCTGGCTGCCGGGATCGCTCATGAAATCAATAATCCCGTGGCAGTCATGGTGGAAGAGGCCGGGTGGATGCAAGATCTTATGGAAGAAGACTCCCTGCGTGACTCTCCCAACGTGGAAGAGTTTAGACAGTCGCTCAAGCAGATTCGGTACTCAGGGAGTCAGATGTAAAGAGATCACTCACAAACTGCTCAGTTTTGCGCGCAAAACGGATCCTCGACCTAAAGAGGTACAACTCAACGATCTGATAGAAGAGGTGGTCAACTTGTGCCAGCAACGCGCGCGGTATATCCACGGTAAAAATAGTGACCACTCTCGATCCGGATCTGCCCCTTGTGTACGTTTCTCCCACGGAGTTGCAGCAGGTGCTGATGAATCTGATCAACAACAGCTTGGACGCGATAGACCGCAGGGGAGGAAGAGTCGAGGTCCGAACCAGAGCCGAAGAGGGATTCGTGGTGATCGAAGTAGAAGATGATGGGCCCGGTATCCCGGAAGCATACCTCCCAAGAGTCTTCGATCCCTTTTTTACCACCAAGCCGGTAGGCAAGGGGACAGGGTTAGGGCTGTCCATCTGCTACGGAATCATTACGAGAATGGGTGGAAAGATCAGCGTGAATAGCGCTGTGGGAGTAGGAACCAGTTTCAACCTTCGGATTCCGCGTCCTGCATCTGCGCCTGAGCAAGGATGATGCGTCCCTGGGCTTCAAGCCTGGTACAGTAATGCGCGTGCGAACCGGAAAGGTGTCAAGGGATGTCTTCTTGACTCCGAGCGACGCGAGGCAGCCGAATCGACCGTCCCGCACGCCTCCCCCGGACCGGCAGCGTGACGCGTTTGACAGCGCCTTGGCATCAAAATATGGACCAGGGGCGAGTGAGGATGAAACATGAGTTCGAATGAGCCTCACCAGGCAGCGCACATAAAAGTGCTCCTCGTCGATGACGAAGAAGCGTATGTACGGATCCTTGCCAAACGGCTTACGAAAAGGAATTTTCAAGTAGGGACGGCTTTCAGCGGCATTCAAGGCGTGCAAGCGTTGCGCAAGGAAGAGTTTGATGTGGCTGTACTGGATCTCAAGATGGAAGATCTTGATGGAATCGAAGTGCTGAAGATTTTCAAGACCATGGTTCCTCGCATGTCGGTCATCATGCTGACCGGTCATGGATCGGAGCAGGCAGCACGGGACGGCATCGAGTGCGGGGCATATGACTACTTGCTCAAGCCGTGCGATTTTGACGATCTTGTGGAAAAGATTGAAATGGCTGCAGCCGAAACAAGGCGAACAACTGACTGACACCAATGCGCTTCCTGTGAAAATGCATTTTTGGGGGAAGGCCCTTCTTGAAAGAAGGGCCTTCCCCCAAACCCAAGAACTTCAGTCACTTGCCAGCTCCCGCTGGTCGCTGGACAGGGTGCCGTTTTCATGGTTCGTGTGTGACACTCCAGGTCATGGGAGTTCACTTGTATGACAGGACTCAGGACGCAGGGCCGTGTCATCACTTCGCTCAGGAGACGCCAACCGCCGGGGTCGTACTCGCCTGAAATGGATTCTTCCTGAGAGAGCTCAGGGACCTGGGAAGCACGCGGTTGCGCCCGACGCTGGCACAATAAGCCTTTGTCGCCGGCCCCTGTACGCCCCTTTGTCTTCCTGATCATCCTCTCGTCAATCTAGTTGAGTATCGCAAAGCTCTGCTCGGTGCAATCCCGCGATTCTCGGTCTCTTCGTGGTATACTCGATTGAGCTCCTTCCCCCCGACAGGGCGTACGTGAGCATTGTCCCCTTGAAAGAGACGCCGCGTCACTCGCCGCACGCAAGCCCTGGGAAAGACACAGTTGCGGAAGAAAAGCGGTCCCCGAAGAATGGTCACCATGAGTCTTACCGTCGATCAGTCCATTTTGGATTCCATCCGCCAGATCCTTGATGTCGCCGCGCTTTACCCTTCAGAAACAACGGACGCATCTGCCGACCGCGATTCTGCATACGTGGCAGGGCATGTTTCCGCTTGTCCTGCCCTTCGAAGATGACTCGCAAAAGAAGGAACTGGTAGATTTCGTGAAAGAACAGGTGCGGGAGAAACAGGCCTATGCCGTAACCACAGTGACGGTCGGACGAATTCTCAGCACAAGGACTGGTGACGAGGAGGAGTGCCTGGTGGTGGCTACGGTCATTCAACCTGGCAGGGCGTATACGATCATGCAGAAATTCCTCAGAGACGAATTGCGAAACACCATAGAATTTGGAGAACTCAGTGAGGGAGACGACGCGGTGGTGCCAGGGCAGATGGCCATCTTTCCAGCCTGGGATCACGAAATCTGCCATTGATCGGTCGTTCGACAGCGAGCCCCCTGGCTTGGGGTCGAGCCGGCCCTTGAGACAGTATTGTCGTACGAGCGTTGACCTGGAACCGACGGTCTGCTAAGAAATCTTAGGTGTAAAGAGGGTGTTTTTGCATTGTTCATTACAGAGAGGATGAAACCATGAGCTTGTCGAGACGTCCCATATCTTCTGAGGGCTATAAGAAGCTGAGGGAAGACATGGACCGGTTGATCCGGATAGAAAGACCCAGCGTGATTAAAGAGATAGAGATCGCACTTGGCCACGGCGATTTATCGGAGAACGCTGAATACACCTACGCCAAGGAAAAACAGGCCCTTATCGAGACTCGCATTCGCGACTATCAGGAGCGACTCTCGGCCTGCGAAGTAATTGATCTGGGAAATCGTCCGTCTTCGGACCGCATCGTCTTCGGACACCTCGTGACGATAGAGGATGTGGAAACCAACGAGAGAAAGGTCTTCAGGATCCTGGGGCCGGACGAGACCGACATAAGCCAGGGGATCATTTCCGTGGATTCGCCTCTGGGACGAGCCCTCATCGGTAAAGAAGCCGATGATGTGGTGGAAGTGAAAACACCCAACGGTGTCAGAGAATACGAAATTGTGGAAGTCATATGATCCCTGTGCGGCTTTCAAGCCAGACCGGTCCCTATGCCAATGGGTAAAGGAAGGCCCGTGACAGGTGGCAACAACGTGAAGGTGCTGGTGTTATGCGACTTCGATGGTACCGTCTGTTCCAAAGATACGGTGAACCGCCTCATCCGGGAGCACATCGCCTCTCCTGAATGGCGGTTCCACGTCAAAAGGTACTTTCGCGGGGAGATCGGCTCCAAGGAGGTGTACGAGTCGGTCGCTCCGTTGATGCGAATGACCCGGAAGGATCTCGACGATTTCGTCCTGAAACATGCCGTGCTGGACCCGGGGTTCCCGGCATTCCTCGCGTGGGCCGAAAGCCATGGAGTCGACGTCAAGATCGTATCCGACGGTTTCGACGCTACCATTAAAACCTTGTTACGGAATCACGGGATTGACGGAATTGACATATTCTCCAACAATCTCGCACTCACCGAAGACGGTCCCGTCATCATCGACAGCCCCCATGCCAATCCCGAATGCGGACGCTGCGCCGCGTGCAAGGTCCAGGTGCTTCGCGATTTTCGAGCCTCTTACGACAAAATCATTCTTATAGGCGACGGCGAGTCTGATCGGCATGCGGCTCAAGAAGCCGACGCGGTGATCGCGCTCAAAGACCTTTTTGTGTACTGTGCGCGGAAAGGCATCCCCGCGATTCGGGCAGACGGCTTCCATGAGGTCCCTTTCCTGCTTACCAGACAAGTCGAGGCGGTCGCGTTCGACATGGACGGTACGCTGGTGGATTCGTTGCAGTCGATTGCAGACGCGTTCAACCACATGTTCGACAAACTTGGCTATCCTTCGATGACCGTGGAAGAAGTGGTGCGCAACACTTCCGTGTCGTTGGTGGATTTCGTCAAGGGTTTCCTGAAAGAGCATGAAGCGCAGGAGGGCGTAAGGATTTTTCGAGACTACTACGACACCATCTTTCTGGAACGGACCACCATGATGCCCGGTGCGCAGGAGGCGCTCAACGCGCTCAACGGCACACTGGTGCAGGGAGTGGTGACCAACAAACGCGGGCCGTACGCTCGTATGTTGGCAGAACATCTGGGTTTCGCGGAAAAGATGGCGCTCATCATCGGGGCTGAGGACGGCTTCAAGGCCAAGCCTGCGCGGGACATGTTCGACGAGTTCATTCGTTCTGTGGGAGCCCCACGGGACAAAACCGTGTACGTGGGAGACGCACCTATAGACGTGCGGTCTGCTGCGAATGCGGGCATAGATGCCTTTGTCGTGGCCAACCGCATGTTCACTGCAGAGGAACTGGCGTTGCTTAGGCCTCGCCGCGTTCTGAGAAGCCTCACCGAGCTGCCGAGCGCGCTGAAACCGGTCATTTCGGTTCAAGAATGAAACAAAATGACGCGTCGGAGGCTCTTTCGGGAAAAAAAGACTTCGTTAAGCCTCTATTCGCGGAACTTGCCCGGTATGGTGGTGTCCGAAACTATACCTACCTACCTACTTAACAAGAATAGCTGGGGAAAGGCCCTTACGTTCCTACCATACGCGAGGGCCTTTCGTTTGTCTGGGGTCTTTGGACAGGAAAACCGCTTGAAACCCCACGCTATTCACTCTGCCTTTCCCTCGAGACTCTCGAGCACGATAGCTGCGGCGCTTTGACTTCCCTGCGGAGGGTTCAGCATGCCGCGAATCTGCTTGAAGCCGCTGATCATCGCTTCTCTGAGAGGTGTTTCGGTGCTCAATCTCGTGAGCCAGCCCGTGAGATTCTCTGGAGTGGCGTGGTACCTGCAGCAGTTCAGGCACAAAAAGAGCCCTGCCGCATTCCTGACAAGAGACGCGGATTCCTGCGTCCAGCATCCCGCTTATCGGCCCTCTTCCTTCCTTCTCTCGGTCTATTGCCAGGACGTTGGCAATAGCCACGTGCACATCCTTGTCCATGACAAGCGGCTTGAGCACGTTGAGGGCAAACCACCAGGTGAATCGGTCCAGGATATAGACCACCGCGTGCGGCATTTCCGCCAGCGCTGCCTGGAGCGTCGCGGTGCCGGACGTCACGAGACCGCAATCAGACGCTGCCATCATCCGGAACGCGTCAGTGGACCGCACGTGCACTTTGATAGGAAAACGTGAGAGGATTTCCTGAACCAGACCCGAGAGATGGGGGCCAGCCAGCGGGAGCAGGAACTGCGCGTCCGGGTGGTCTTGAGCGAACAGGCTGCCTGCCTCAGCCATCACGGGCAGCATTCTGCTGATCTCGGCCGGTCGGCTGCCAGGAACCAGCGCGATGGAACGGCGTGAACGGTCGAGCCCCATTTCCGCTGCCAGTGCGCCTTTGTCAGGCATCTCCGGCAAATCCCTCGCCATGGTATGACCCACAAAATCGGTCCTGACGCCTGCGTCACGATAGACCTTCTCCTCAAAGGGGAAAATCGTCATCATTCGGTCCACACGTCGAGCGATCTTATGTATCCTTCCGCGACGCCAGGCCCATACCTGGGGGCTGATGAAGTAACACACGCGTACGCCCGCATCATGAGCAAATCGACAGAGCCTCAGATTCACGTCAGGAAAATCCACGGGAATGAACACGCTATGACGGCCGCTCCTGAGTTCCGTCTTCATGGTCTGGTACGCGCGGAAGATACTGCGAATCTTGGCCACACCTTCGCTCAGGCCTATGGTATTGACCTCGCGGTAATGATGCAAAAGCTCCATGCCAGCGTTTGCCAGCTTATCTCCGCCAATGCCGGACACGCGAAGGTCGGGTCGCAATCGTTTCAGCTCTCGCACGAGGCCAGCAGCATGGTAGTCTCCCGAGGCCTCTCCTGCGAGCAGAAGTATGGAAGGTTGGGCCATAGTGAATCTGTCCCTTTTCTTTTACGGTATTCTTCGCGAAGTACACCCGCTCGCGTGGGCAAACGGCCGGCAATGTTCTGACAAACTAACCTATTAGAGTAGCATACGGGGTTTTAGCTTGACAAGAAAATACTATGTGGTAAACATGCCACTCCGAAAAGCACCTTCTTCTTGACGAGCGGTGGCGCTGGGTTACTTTTGCTGGAGTTTCCCGGAGTCACGCCGAGGTTCTCAAGATTATTCTTGCCCCTGGGGAGAACATCATGAAACTAGGCTTTTGCGAAAAATGTGATCAACCCACTGACGCGTGCTATGAAATTCGAGATAATAAAGTTTATCTAGTGAAGTTCTGTCCGAAGTGCGGTCGCACTTCCTCTCTCGTGACCAGGGACGCGCGAAAATGGCGGTGGAAGAGGACTGTGTCCCAATATACCGAACCTGCCTCTCCTGCATGCTCTCTGGACTGCGCCGCATGCGACCACCAGGCCCACACAAAGCCCTACACCGTGGCCGTGGACGTGACCAATCTCTGCAATCAGCGATGCCCGATCTGTCTTGCGTACGTGGAAGCCATGGGGTTTGCGTATCATCCTCCCATGGAATATTTCGATAAGATATTCAAGCATTTTATGAACAACGACCCCAAACCGAATATGTGTTTCTTCGGGGGAGAGCCGACTGTTCATGAGAACTTCCTTGATATTGTTAAGCTTGCCCGTTCGTACGGGTTTCAGGTGCAGCTCTTCACCAATGGGCTGAAGCTTGCGGACAAAGAATACTGCAAGGAGCTGTGTTCCCTGGGGATACAGGTGAATTTCGGGTTTGACGGCACCAAGCCCGATATCTACCGGACGCTGAGGGGAGACAATTCGCTCGCGGTGAAGAAGAGGGCCCTGGAAAACGTGGTGGAATGCGGGGTAAACAAGCTCGCGATCATCTCCACCGTTGCCGTGGGCGTGAATGACGAGAATATGGCAGAAGTACTGGAGTTCATTCACGAGTACCGGGAGCATGTCTCGGTGTGGGGGTTTGTCCCGCTCACTCCCTGCTGGGAGTCCGACCAGGTGCGGCTTGAGCCGACCACCACGGAATGTGTCGAGAACGTCTTTGAAAAGATGATTCCGGACATTGACTTTGTGCCGACGGGCATGATGAAGTTTGAGACTCTGTCCCGGTTCTTTGGCCGGCAGACTCTGGGTGGGTCCCATCCCAACTGTGAGAGCGCTACGCTACTCGTCTCTGACGGGAGCCGCTACGTGCCGATCTCAAGTTACTTGAAGGTCTCGCTGTCCGAGTTGCTGGTCCGGCTGAGAAAGCTGGACTCCGAACTGAACCGAAAGAGTGAGACCATACCTCTATCAGGGATCAGGCGGTCTTTGTTCAATGCGAAGACCTTCCTCAAGACACTGCGTCTTCTCGGCAAGTCCCTGAATCTGCGTGCGATTTTCGGAGACCGCGCGGGACATAACATGGCAGCAGCGGTGATGGATCTTATCCGGGGCAAGAAAATTGACCAGATTCTGAGCCAGAGAACACCTTTCAAGCACATGCTCACGCTCATTACCATCCCGTACGAGGACAGAGGTGGGCTTGAGGATGCGCGCCTGAAGGATTGCCCCGCAGTGTTTGCCTATGAGGACGTGGAAACCGGCTGTATCCGGACGACCGCGTTCTGTTCGTGGCAGACGGTGAAGGATGTGGCCTGCCGGAAGATCCAGGAACACTATGCCGCGGCCGAGGAGCCACAAAAACAGCAAAGCACCCGCCACGCGTAGTATCGGATTTCCTATGAAAATGCATTTTCGGGGGAAGGCCCTTCTTTCAAGAAGGGCCTTCCCCCGAACCCCCATCCCGAAGAACTTCAAGCACTTGCCAGCTCCGGCTGCTCGCTGGACAGGGTGCCATCTTTATGGTTCGTTGTGACCCTCCAGGTCATGGGAGTTCACTAAATGCGAGAAAAAGACGCCGGGGTCGCGGGACGGTACGCGCGTGCGCAGTAATTCCGCTACCCCGCGTAGCGGTTACGAGCATCTCCTCGAGTGAGTGGAACGGGGTGTGCCTGCTCTCGCAAGCATGCTGCTGAGTATGATATTCTGGGCGCCGGATGTCAGTGTGCGACATCGTGCAAAAAGGTTCGTGAGGTCCCCCTGAACTGACCGCAATGCCACTCGTCAGCGTTATCATTCCCACGTACAACCGTGCTTGCCTGGTCCAAAGGGCGATCCGGTCGGTGCTCGACCAGACTTTCCGCGACTTTGAACTGATCGTGGTGGACGATGGCTCTCAGGACGGGACTTTGGCAGCGCTCGGCTCGTACCAAGGGAAGCTTCAGGTGGTGTCTCAAGCAAACCGTGGAGTCTCAGCGGCGCGCAACGCGGGGTTGGCCAAGGCAAAGGGCGAACTGCTTACATTCCTGGATTCTGATGACGAATGGCTGCCGGAAAAGCTCGCACGTCAGATCGCTCGTTTCCGCACTCACGAGCCGCTGTTCATATGCCACACCGAGGAAATCTGGCTTCGTGAAGGCAAGGAACTCCCGCAGAAGGACATTCACCGCAAGCAAGGCGGGAGGTTCTTTGAGCGGGCGCTGGAGCGCTGTCTGATCAGCCCATCTTCGGTAATGCTCTCACGCGCGTTGATGGATCGCGTGGGTTGGTTCGACGAGCGGTTGCCCGCGGCCGAGGATTATGACTTGTGGTTGCGCATAACCGCCTTTCATGAGGTGGACTTCATTCCGGAACCACTTGTCATCAAACACGGTGGCCACGACGATCAACTCTCCATGACAACCCCCGCTATCGACCGGTACCGAATTTCGGCTATACTACACATCCTCTCTGATCCAAATCTTTCGGTCGATTACCGACACGCGGCTATCCGTGAATTGGTGCGTAAGTGCAGGATCGTCGCGACGGGTTGCTCCAGGAGAGGAAGAGAACAGGAAGCTGAGGAATATCTTGAATTGGCTCGCGCATACGAAAACACGATTTCTTGATCTTGAAGAGATCGATCTGGAAGACACTACGTACCTTGTACCTTGTTTTTCCGATCTGGACGTACTGCAAAGCTCCGTGGCACGGCTTGGGATCGTTCACCCGCCGATTCTGCAAGAGAGGCCGGGAACGCGGCCAATTCCCGTGTTGGGGCGGCGGCGTCTGACCGTGGCGCGAGATCTGGGGATGTCTCGGGTGGAGGTCCGGACGATTCCTTCTGAAATGCCTGTACAGGACGGTTTTCAGCTCGCGTTTTGGGACAACATCGCGTGTCGCACCTTTGATGCGGCCTGCACCGCGATGGTGGTGAAAAGGCTTCTGGAAATCTTCCCTCGCACTGAAGTGGCGAACGAGTTTCTTCCCATTCTCCACGTGCCGCAGCATGGGCCGCGGTTGGAACGACTCCAAGCAGTGGGGGGTCTGGAACTCCCCGTGCTCGGTGCAATGGCCGCGGGTCGGATTCACGAAAAAGACCGCGTGGATTCTGTCCAAGATGCAACCCCAAGAGCGGGACGGCCTGCTGAGACTCTGTGAAGATCTGGCCCTCAACGCGAACAAGACCGGCGAAGTGGTAGAGAGCCTGTTCGATCTCTCGATCTTTCTGCAAAGACCGATCCTGGGATTCCTGGAACAGGAATCCGTGCGATCGCTGTTGTCAGATCCTGAGTTGGACACGCGACAACGCGCAGACAGATTCCGCAATCTCGTACAGATCCTGGAAGCTTCCTGAACTCACTCAGCGAGAGAAAGAGTTCCAGGACAAGCTCGCAGCCCTGGTGATGTCCCGCGAAATAACGGTGCGTCCTACTGCCGGTTTCGAGAGTCCGGAATGTACCGTACAAATCCGCTGTCGATCCCTCGAGGAGGCGACGCACCTGGTGGCACGGATCGGAGTCAAGCTGTAAGCTGAGACACAGTGGGAATGTACTCATTCTCAAGAGCGCTTCAGATCCAATGGACCGGAAGGTTAGCCGTTTACGCGATATTGCCTGGCAGCACGTGACAGGACAGTTTGCGTTCCGGCCGTTTGGCAATGACATTCAGTAGGGACATCGCAAGCCGCACCGTGCAGACTTGTCTGCGTGTGCTTGGTGGTACACTGCGGATCTGCGAGCCGCTGAGCGATTTCCAAGGAGCATACACGCATGATGGTTTTGCCGATGCCTGCCATACACGACCCTGAGGGCGAACATGTGCCTTCGTCTGTGCCGTTCACGGTGGACGCGCACGTGCATCTCTTTCCTGATCCCATGTTTGGCGCGATCTGGCAATGGTTTGAGCGATTCGCGTGGCCGGTCCGGTATCAGTTGACCGCGAAGCAGGCCGTCGAGTTTCTGCTCTCCAAAGGAATCGGCCACCTCATTGCGCTCCACTATGCGCATGCTGCCGGCATCGCGCGCTCGTTGAACCGGTTCATGGCTGATGTGTGCCGCACGTATCCGCAGGTCACAGGGACCGCAACCGTTTTCCCCGGCGAGAGGGATGCCAAAGGCATACTCAAAGAGGCCGTGGAACTGGGCCTCAATGGCGTGAAGCTCCACGCGCACGTGCAGCGGTTCGACATGGACAGCCATGCAATGCACGAGGTCTACGAATCGTGCGCAGCCCTTCATCAACCGCTGATCATGCACGTGGGACCGCAACCGAGGAATCCGGATTACGACTACGGATGCGATCTGAACTCGTTGTGCAAGGGTGAAAAGGTGGAGCGAATCCTCAAGAATTACCCGGAACTCAAGGTCTGCGTGCCGCATATGGGCGCGGACGAGTTCGTGCTGTACCAGCGTCTCCTGGAACAATACGACAATCTGTGGCTGGACACGACCATGGTCCTTGCAGACTACTTGCCCATAGAGAACTTGCCTCGGCTTGCAGACATGCGGCACGATCGCATCATGTACGGCACGGATTTCCCGAACATACCGTACGCGTGGGATCGGGAGTTGAAACGGCTTTGCAAGCTCGGTCTGACCGAGGATTCCCTAAAGCGTATTCTGGGCGGCACTGCCATGGACTTTTTCTCCTTACCATCTGTGGAACACTGATCATTGACAATGAAATTTCCTATCGAGCAGATATGGATTGAAGAGGACGCTCAGGATTCTCCGATCACCCGGCAAATCCTGAAAAAGTTGCCCGGAGTGCCGGTGCTTTGCCCTTCCGAGTACGTGGAGCCAAGCCGCGAATTGCTCTTGGAAAAGGACCCGCTGTCCAGGGGCAAGCGCATCCTGAAGTTGAAAACCCACAAGGGGGCGTTTGTAAAACCGTGTCCCGGAACCCCTGCGTACGTATGCTGTGGTCTGGAGATTCTCCACATTGGCCAAGGATGTCCGATGGATTGCCGCTATTGTGCGCTCCAGGTCTACTTCAACAGGCCGGTCCTGGAAGTGTTCGTGAATGTGGATGAGCTTATGCAAGCTCTGTCCGGACATGTGGACAAGGACCCTCACCTGTTCCATCGCGTGTGCACCGGCGAGTTCACAGACTCGTTGGCTCTGGACTCTCTCACCGGTCTTGCCCGGAAGCTGGTGGACTTCTTTGCGGACAGGAAGAACGCTTCGCTGGAGATCAAGACCAAGACGGATTTTGTTGAGCCTCTCCTCGCGGTTGACCCGCGGGGAAGGGTGGTGGTGAGCTTCTCCATGAATTCACCAAGGATTACCCACAGAGAAGAGATGCGGGCCGCTTCTCTGGATCACAGGCTGGCCGCGGCCGCACGCGCACAGCAGCAAGGCTATCGATTGGGATTTCACTTTGATCCGATCATTCCACTCCCTGGCTGGGAGCACGACTATTGTGGCGTCATTGACCGTATTTTCGCGTGTATCGAGCCCTCGTCGGTTGCGTGGATTTCCCTTGGCGTGCTCCGGTTCGTGCCCCAGCTCAAAGAGACGGTGATGCAACGTTTTGGCTCAATACCCTATTTTCATGATGGATTTCACCGCGGACTCGATGGAAAGAGCCGCCTGACTGCCGACCGGCGCATCCGTATCTACCGCAGATTGGCGGAACGCATCCGGTTCCACCGATCCGATGCACTGGTATACCTGTGCATGGAGTCCCCTCACGTGTGGCAGGAATCGCTGGGCATCTCCATGCGCACGGACGAGGATCTGGCGACGTATTTGGATGGGGCGATGCAATGAGTAATGAATCTTCTCAGAATCCCGTCGCACAGATCCAAAAGATATCGTGGAACACCCATTTCCTGCTCACGCGATCCGCTCTACGGTCCTTCCAGGGAGGCTCTCTCAGCCATGAGGTCCCTGTGACCAGCCTGGACGACTTTGTGGATTCAGGCGAGAAGAGTGACCTGCCGGAAGTGATGGAGCGGTATGCGGCCTTGCTGGCAAAGAAGACAGGTATTACTCCAAAGGAGGGAAGTCGGAGGCCTGATATCCGTTCGGCCCACGACCTTCTCGAGGCTCTCAGATTGAATCCGGATCGAGCGATTCGTTATTCCCGAGTCGTCAATCCCGAAGACACCGCTCCGGATACGCTCCATGATCCTTCAAGGCAGGGTCCGCCTGGAGGTGCCTATACGGAGGTGGCCCTTGGTGAGGGCATGAGCATCCTCGACATTCTCTGCGTGTATGCGGATGAGCCGGACTGGGGGATGGATCAGGACTTGTTTCCCATCGAGTCGTATGCGCTTGGGAAGCCGCCTTTTGGCGCGGACACGGGAAAAACCTCACAGGCCTGCTTCCATATGGCGTTCTTTCATGAGATTCCCCTCATCGTGAAGGTCTTTCCGACCGTGGAAAAGACCTTCTTGGACGTGCGTGTGACGGTGTTTCTGGCCTTAGCACGTGTGGCGCTCGATCAAGGCCTCGATTATTGGGCATGGCGTTTCGCCGCGTGGGCCATGCATTATCTTCAGGATCTGACCCAGCCGTACCACGCAAAGGCGCTACCGTTTTCGTTCTGGTCGGTATTCAGTCGTTTTCTTTCCAACCCCCGGGCCAGGAGCTTTGCGGAAAAGAACAAGTATCTGCTCATGAACCGTCACATCCTTTTCGAGGCTGCAGTACACCTCCTCCTCAATGAGGCTACCAAGAAGCGTACGCAGCACCCGTTCTTTACTGCCCTGGAGGGAGGAGGCGAGTGCGCGGAAGGCATGCTTCCCGCAGTACTACGGGAATCCTCGAAATTTGCGGCCAAGAAGGCCTTTCGTGTCAATCGAGCGCTTGAGGAGGTTCTGAGCGATCCTCGGCTCGTTGACCCGGAATATTTTGTCGGCAACGACCCAGGATACGCGCTTGTGCAGAAACTTGCAGACGCGGCTGAGCACCGACCGCGCACGTTGCATGAACTGTGGGACTTGGTCGGCGCGTGCCTGAATCAGACCGGGAAAGTCACTCGGTACATGGTGCAGGAGGTTGGTCAGCAGAACTAGGCGCTCGGTTTCATCCACGCGGTGTCAGCCGGTCTCGCGGGTCTCGGTCTGGATGCGGTTCCCTTCGGTCACCATATCCGTCACCACAGTGAGGAAAACAATAACCAGGCTGTCAACGGGCCTTTGTCTCTTTTGTCGTGAGAATGTGCAAGGCAAACAACCCCACCCCTACACACAGCGCCGAGTCCGCCACGTTGAATGCGGGCCAGTGATAATGGCCCCAGTGCACGTCTAGAAAGTCGATCACCTCCCCGTAACGGATGCGGTCGACCAGATTGCCCACCGCTCCTCCGAAAAAGAGAGCGTACCCGACGAGTAATTGCCAGGGCATTTGCCGTGAGGTCACGAACAGTGTGACGATCACCGCCAATGCGGCTACTGACACCACAATGAAAAAGACCTTTCTCAAATCCCAGGTCGATCCGGAAAAAATGCCAAAAGCCGCTCCGGGATTCCTCACATGCACCAGATCCACGAATCCCGGCACCAGATCGACCCCACGGTTCAGAGGAATGGATTCAACGACCATTTGTTTGGTCACTTGATCCGCCACAAGGATCAGGCCCGCAATAATGCCGAAAATAAGCCACCTGCTCACGCTTCGGACCGCTTTGCTGTTATGTCCCACCGGCATAATCTCTTTCTCAGAGGTGTTCCTACTCAGCGGGTGACACTCCTGACTCTCGCAAGACCCCTGCACACCGGGAGCAGACTTCAGGGAAATCCTTGGCCGTGCCGATCTCAGTCCTGCGTTTCCAACAACGAGGACATTTTTCTCCGTCAGCCTTCTCGATTTCCGTGATCGCCACAAGCTCCTCCGGCGTGTCAGGAGCCTGAACCGTGCGAATCTCCAGCTGAGATACGATGAAGAAGTCTTCAGGATTGGTCAGCTGGCTGATCGTTTCCGCACGATCTTCAGTGGTGGAAAGAACCACCTTGGCATCCAGCGAAGAACCGATCAATTTCTTAGCTCGGGCTTCCTCAAGGGCTTTGGCCACGTTTCCGCGGATTTCCAGCCGCGTTGCCCACGCTGCACGCTCTTCGTCAGTGAGGTCCGCATCGGGAATGGGATCGGGAAAAAGCTGCATGTGCACGCTCGTAAATCCCTCTGCATCCTGATTGAATGCCCGCCAGACCTCCTCCGCTGTGAAGGGCAGGATGGGAGCGGTCAATTTGACCAGAGCGGACAGCACGTGATAAAGCACCGTCTGGGCGGACCTGCGGAGCGGTCCATCGGTCTTCTCGCAGTAGAGCCGGTCCTTGAGAATGTCCAGATACAGCGAGGAAAGGTCGACCGTGCAGTAATTATAAAGCGTATGAAACACCACGTGAAAATCAAAATCCTCGTACGCCTTGGTGACCCTGCGTATGATTCGATTCAATCCATCAAGGGCATACCGATCCAATTCCGTCATCTCTGCTGCAGGAAGCAGGTGCTTTTGCGGGTCAAAGTCCACGAGATTTCCCAGGAGGAAACGGCAGGTGTTTCTGATTCGCCTATACGCCTCAGACAGCCGCTCCAGGATCTCTGGTGAAATCCTGATATCGTCCCGGTAGTCTTCGGCCGAAACCCATAACCTCAGGATGTCCGCTCCGTATTTGTCGATAATTTCCTGCGGTTGGATCACATTTCCCAAAGACTTGGACATCTTCTTGCCCTGGCCGTCTACCACGAAACCGTGGGTGAGCACTCCATGGTACGGCGCTCGTCCGCGGGTCCCTACGGAAGTCAACAAAGCGCTGTGAAACCACCCACGATGCTGGTCGCTTCCCTCAAGGTAAAGCTGGCAAGGCGAAATTAAGTTCTCTCTGCTTTCGCACACAGCAGCCCAACTCACGCCCGAGTCAAACCACACGTCGAGGATGTCGGTTTCTTTGGTGAACGACGTGCTCTTGCACGCGGGACAGGTCAAGCCAGGGGGTGCCACGTCCTTTACCTCGGCCTTGAACCAGACGTCAGCACCCTGCTCCTCAAAGAGGCGAGCCGCGTTCTCAAACAGCTCAGGAGGAGCCACGATCTCATCGCACTCCGCACAACGCAGCGCGGTAATAGGAACGCCCCAGCTTCTTTGGCGCGATATGCACCAGTCGGGCCTATGCTGGATCATTCCATAAATCCGGTCCCGTCCCCATCTGGGTATCCACTCCACGGTGTCGATTGCCTGCAGGGCCTTTTCGCGAAGGCCCGTCTTTTCCATGGAAATGAACCATTGATGAGTGGCTCTAAAAATTACCGGTTTCTTGCAACGCCAGCAATGGGGGTAGCTGTGCTGCATGACCTCCGATCCCATGAGTGCGCCGAATTCTTTGAGTTTGGCGATCACGTCCTTGTTTGCGTCGAACACAAATTTGCCTTGGAAGAACTCGACTTCATCCGTGTACCTTCCATGGTCGTCCAAAGGAGCGTACACATCCAGATGGTATTTCAGGCCAACTTCATAGTCCTCCTGGCCATGACCCGGAGCGATGTGGACACACCCAGTGCCTGTATCGAGCGTGACGAAAGAAGCCAGAATGAGTTGCGATTCCCTGTCGTAGAGCGGATGAGTGCATTTCAGGCCTTCCAGAAGCTTTCCGGAAAAGGTTGACAAGATACGGTAATCGGTAATTCCAAAGGTCTCCATGTTGAGAGGGACCAGTCTCTCTGCCAGTATGTACACCGCGCCGGATGCTTCCACTGCAGCGTAAGACTCATCAGGATGCACTGCAATAGCCAAGTTCGCGGGAATGGTCCAGGGCGTAGTGGTCCAGATGACCACGTAAACCTGCTTGCCCTTGGTTTCGGGGATCCGCGGGGAGAAATCCTCCCGTGCCGCGAACCGTACGTAAATGGAAGGAGCAGACGCATCCGCGTATTCGACTTCAGCCTCAGCCAAGGCCGTCACGCAGGACGCACACCAATATACGGGTTTCTTGCCTCTGTACACCGCCCCATTCGCGAAGAATTTCCCCAGTTCTCTCACGATAGTGGCCTGGTACGGAAACTTCATCGTGAGGTACGGATCATCCCACTCCCCGAATACCCCCAGCCTTTTGAACTCTTCTCGCTGAATATCGATAAAATTTTCCGCGTACGCGCGACATCTTCGACGAACCTCAATGCTACTCAACCTGAGCTTGTCGTCTCCCAATTCCTTGTCCACCTGATGTTCGATAGGCAAGCCGTGACAATCCCAACCAGGCACATAATCGGAGTCGTAACCCGCCATACACCGGGATTTGACGATAATGTCCTTGAGAATCTTGTTCAGCGCGGTTCCCAGATGAATATGACCATTGGCATACGGCGGGCCGTCATGCAGAATGTATTTTTCGCGACCCCGGCTTTGTGCGAGGATCTTGTCGTACACGCGGCTGGATTCCCAGTGCTTGAGCATTTCAGGCTCTTTCTTGGGTAAGCCGGCTTTCATGGGAAAAGAAGTTTTGGGAAGATTGAGCGTATCCTTGTATTCCATCGATGCCCTCCGGCGAAAAAATGACAAGCTCTGTGGTTACACGCCTCGTTCCGACGCTCCACGCTCTGATCCGCTTCGGATAGCTCTTGGAGCCGCACTTAAGCTGTCTACGACTCTGGCGAGAAGGAGATCACAGGCTGAACGTCCACCTGGAGCGACGCGTCTACCAGGGGGTAGCGTATGAACAGGACAGTGTAGCAACCGGGGAATTCAAGTCAACCGAAAAGGTGAGAGGTGTTGGGGAGAACGATCGCCAATCTCAATGAGCACCCGTAGATTTGTCCTGGAGCCGGCGGAGCGTTTCCCGCGAGCAAGGAAGACCCGATTTCTGCGATTGAGAGCAGAATTCCTGGGCTCTCCGGAACTCATGCATGTCCATCATGGCGTTGGCAATATTGTCTCGAAGGCCAGGCACGGTCGGTTTGAGCTTGTACGCTTTGAAGAACTCTTCCAGGGCCTGATGCACATTTCCTTTCTCCGCGAACGCCGCGCCGAGCATGTTGTAAGTGTCCGGATTGTTTTCAAGGCTCAAGGCTTTGCGCAACAATGCAATTGCCTCGTCCCGTTGCCCCCGGGACAAAAGAATATACGCTTTGGACGTACAGGGCACCGGGTCGAGGGGGGCGAGTGCCATGGCACGGTCTAGTTCGTGAAGAGCTTGATCCTCTTTTCCCGCCAAACGATATTGGTTGGCCAGCTCGGTCCTGAGCGCCGGATTTGTGGGGGTTTCTGCCACCGATTTCCGGAGGAATTGCAGAGATTCAGCCGCCTTGTTTTCCTCCCTGAGTATCCTTGCGATCATGAGACGGGGTACGGTGCCTTTCGGGTTCACCTGCAAGGATTTCTCAAACATCCGGAGCGCCTGTTCCTTGCGACCCAAGGAAAGGAGGATTCGCCCCATGTTGTTATACGCGGGGTCAAATCCGGGCGACAGCGCCACAGCCTTCTGAAAGAGGGTGAGCGCTTTTTCCAGTTGGCCCCGGTGCGCGCATATATCGGCATAGTTATGGTACAGGGCGGTAGAGCCTTTGTTTACTTTCAGTGCAGCTTCCCACAGTAGAGCCGGGTCTTGCCACAACCTGACCTGCCTCACGGACAGGAGGGCCAGGATCCCCACCACCATGCACGCTCCCGCAAGAAATGTGCGGGAAGACACAGACCCCGGCCGGACCGCAGTGAGAACAGCATCAATTCCTCTCGCTACGACAACCGCAAGTCCCACGAGCGGCAAATACACAAGGTGATCCGCGACAAAAGAATGGCCCATGTAACCAAAAGGAACCAACCCGGAAACCGGGAGCGTGTTGATCAGGAAAAAGGCGATTCCCCAGAGGGCTATCGGGTCCATGCGGCCACGGTAGTAGGCGTAACCAATTGCCGCGAGTGCGATGACCAGCATCACAAAGAGACACAGAAACTCCCACTCGTTGCTCGGCACATGCCATCTGGGATAGATCACCACCAATTCATGAGGATAGACGAACTTCAAGACGTAGAACCAGATCACCCCGGCAGCGAGCAACGGTCGCATGTACCACCGCGGCAAAATCCCCGGATACGATACTTCAGTGGAAACCACGTACGCACTCCATGCCAGAGCAAGCAAGAAGGCCAGGCCGACCACGACCCACGGTTTCTTGCTCAAGGAACTCCTCACGTCGACCAAAGGCAGCGCTGCCAGCATGACCACCGGCAAAGTCACCACAGACGGCTTGGAGAGGAGCCCTGCTGCGAACAACGACAAGACAGCGAAGCCATACCGGAACCGTCCTGTCCGAACGAGCCTGAGAAAAAACAGGAGCGCTCCAAGGTAAAAGAACGTGGACAGCACATTCTTCCGTTCCACCACCCAGGCCACGGTTCCCACCTGAATGGGGTGAACAGCGAAGATCAATGCGCCCAAAAGAGCCGCAGTCCGCCCGGTTCCAAGAGCGAGCAGCAAGGCGAATAGCAGAATTGCATTCGCTGTGTGCCACACCACATTCATTACTTTGGAGATCCAGGCCTGTGGCCGCTCCGCGTCTCCGAGCATCGCCTGGTCTGCCATGAGGCTCAAGAAGTGCAAGGGAATGTAGTACGCGACTTCCGTATATCGCAAATCAAAATCAGTGACTATTCGCCAGGCTCGTTCCCAGCTTGGCTTCCATACGGCTCTCACGTGTTTTGGGTCATCCCAGTTGAAAAAACCTTGGTGGACAACGGGCGAGTATACGGCAGCAGTGACCGCGACAATGAGGAGAATCCAAATGCAGGCGGAGGACGCAATAAAGGAGGGAACATGAGGTTTGGGGGACATCCATTCGACCGTCCGGCAGAATCCTGTGAATCTGAGAGGATGCCTTCGTTGGTTGGCAGAGAAGGGCGGTCCCCTTTGAGAAAAGGGGACCGAGACACGGAGAAATTAATCCATTCCACTAATCTGCTTGCAGAGGATGCTCGTCGGGCGTTCTGGAGATGAACGCATGAGTCGCGACCAGTGTGGCGGAAGACACCGAGTCAACCATGGACTCGGTGTAGCAGGTCAGTGCCTGCCGCCAGTCGGGTAGGCGTTAAGTTCCATGGTGCTGGTACCTGTCGTTGTTCAGTACAGACATCTGCCGCGGACACGGTAGCCGGCATGTCTCCACCACCGGCAATCGGAACTCGATAGAGGTACCGAGTGGTCTGGCCGGCAGGGTGGCTTCCCTTCACGGAGCATCCGACAAGAGTGTACCGGCTGCCGTCCAAGCTCATCGCCATGACCACTTCGCATTTCGTGGTACCACCACGGAAACCGTAGTAAGGTCCCACGAGATACTGCAATAGGTTCTGCTGAGGCCATCTGCTGAGCTGCAACATCATTGTCGAATTTCAGGTTCAAGTCCACAAGTTCGTTGCCCAGTCTCTCCAAGCTCGCGGAAGCCTTGCCAATGTCTGAGCTGGCGGCACGGTCGCACGAGGTTCTCTTGTACGAGACGTAATAAGGAATAGCAATGGCCAAGATGATACCGATGATGGCCACGACAACCATCAGCTCGATAAGGGTGAAGCCTTTCGCATTCTTGATCTTGCTTAACATACACTCCTCCTTCCTGACTAGGGTGTTTGGATTTTCGGGGTTGATGCCCCGCTTTGGAATAGCCTTATCCCGTCCGACGTAGGGCGCCAACGTTTGACAGTTCGTTGGAGATTCGAGTCACATACAGCAATAAACGTACCATCATGGCTCGTAAGTAAGTCGCTCAAATGAATGATGTTATTTTGTGGAGCGCGGGTAACAGGTGCGACGAAGCGACGCGAATTGTCACTGCTCTGAAAGAGAGTACATTAACTCACCGGGTTTACATGATAATGTTCTGTCAATGTTGTTGACACTCCCGGACGCGGTTTGTCCTTCACAGCAGTACCAGCGATCTCCGACAAAACAGGTCCCGCTGCTTGGGTATCCAGCGGAACAAGAAGACACGCGGAGAATGTGGACACGATTCACTGGCCCTGGGAGCCTATTGTGTAACCCCCAACATGGCGACAGTCGTGTTGCTCCAGGACTGCCATAACCATTTCGGAACAACCGCCTGGCTCCCGGGAGTCTTGCATACGAGGCCTTTTCTTGGGGACTGCTGCCGAAAGCCACGCGGTGGTGCCAAGACTTCGGGAAAGCATTGCGTGGCGCAAGAACCTCCTAGTCTCACAAAAAGCATGGGTCATAGAAGGCATGCTTCCCGCTGATAGCCGATCGCGACCGATCGCTCGTGCGGACCGGTCAGTTGCGTTGAACAAAGAAGCCGCCTCTGTGCGAGGGAGGAGAAGGGCACGTCACTGAATCCCATGATCCCACGATCCGTGAGCGACAAAGAATCCCCGGTCGCGGCAATTCATTGACCCTCCGGTTTGTGGCTGACGCATTGCAATGCACTCTCCAGGAGTGCGCGAGCCTCACGCGAATCGGGGCGGATTTCCAGAGCATTACGCAGGTGTGCCACTGCCTTGTCACACCGAGAAGTCGCGAGGAACAGAGACCCCAGGTCGCGGTGAGCCGGGTAGTCTTTGGGATTGAGCTGAAGGACTCTCGTCTGGACGATCGCGGACGAGATTTGGTTCATCTGGGCCATGGTTCGGGCAAGATGATAATGGGCTTGCAAGAGACCCGGTTGGATTTCCACGGCCTTCACACGACGCCCGGATGTTCGAGTGCTGCCGCGGACGTAAGCGCGCGAGATCCGGGTTAATCTCTATGGCCGCGTTCAGGTTGGCCAGGGCTTCCGGGATTGCGTGCATTTTCAAGGACGCTATTGCCAAATTGACTCGTGCCTTCGCGAACTGGGGATTCATGGTCACGGCCTTTCGGAATTCCTGCCGCGCAGGAGAGACCTCCCCTTGTCTCATAAGGGCCGCACCGAGGTTGTTGTGGAGTTCAGGCGAGTCCGCAGCGACCGCGATGCCTTTGCGATAGAGGTCAATAGCCTCTGAAACTTTCCCGGTGCCCAGCATCACATTTCCAAGGTTGTTGATCGCTGCTGCGCAGCCCGGCTGCATCTCAATGGCCTTGCGAAAAAGCCTGACCGCTTCTTGTGTGTCGCCTTGTCTCAAGAATGCTTCTCCAAGGCCATTGGTAGCCGCAGCCAGGTCCGGTCGAAGTGCCAGAGCGCAGCGGAACATTCTTATCGCTTCCTTGTCAGCCCCAAGCTTCAACATGGCCACGCCCAATTCGTAGTATGCGCTGTGGTACACAGGTGTCATTCCTGGGCAGGGAGCAGGGATACTCTTGATGTCAGCCAAGGGGACTCTGCTGCGCCCGGTCACACGGAGATCGGGCATCGGCGGTCTGTCGGGTTGCGCGGGGTCGCAGCCTCTACGCACAGCGCGGGCGAGGATCTTGATTCCTTCCCCATAGCGGCCCGCATCGACAACTTGCCGGCCATAGCTCATCAGGACGGTGACGTACGGTGCTAATTGCACATTGCCCGAGAACGGAGGCAACTCCTCAAAGGCACGCTCCCAGAAACGAGTGGGATTCCAGGTGCGTGACTGAGACCACGTTATGGCCGCAAGACCGATCAACGGCACGAGCGCTGCCACGCTGACAACCGGTTTGAGGTATTTCCTGGGAATTTTCCCGTGACAGTGCGCAGTCACCGCGGCCAAGGCCTGTGCCAGGATGAGCAAGACTCCCGCCATCGGGAGAATGGCCCGGTAACCGAAAAAGAGGAACTGAGCCACGGCAAGCGATTCCAAAGCGAATGTGACGAGGAAAAACAGGATGCCGAACGCTGTCAGCGGACTCTTGCGTATCAGGGCGACACTGGTTGCCAGGAGGCCGATGACTCCCGCGAGTGCCACCGATGTGGTCGGAGGTTCCAGCAGAGATCTTGAAATGATTTCAGCCTTGATCAACTGCGGCCAAGCCACAAAAGGAACCATGATCGTTATGAGAGAGGAAAACAGCACCCGGCATTCGGAAAGGCCGACTTGAAGAGGCGTGAGACCGCTCTCCACATAGTTCGCGTGCAATTGCGCAAAGAATCCCGGCGCATATACTGCGGCCGAACCGTAAAGATTACCGATCAAGATTGAATATGCCACTGCGGGCGGAACCGATATCAAGGCTATCACAATCGCCCGTCTCATCACCTGTCGAAGATTCTGACGAAAGAGAATAAGTTCCACCAGTACGAGCACGACAGGCAGCGTTCCGAGGTTTTCTTTGCTCATGAGGCCGGCAAACAGGAGAATGCTTGTCACGACGTACACGGGTGCCGCACCCCCAAATCTTCCCGAGCGCGCTCCCACATAGACAGCCACCGCGGAAAAATAGAAGAAACATCCCATGATCGCCGAACGCTGCCAAATGTACAGCACCGCAAAGGTCTGCAGGGGGTGTACCACAAATAACAACGCAGCGAAGAAGCTTATCACCGACTTTTGACGGTGTGTCGTTTTTGGGGAACAACCGGGAATCTCCAGGATAAACAGGATCATCAATGCCAGCGCCACACCGGCTGCAGCCAGGAACATCACATTCACCAACCGAAAAGAGTACGGTTCCATGGCGGTCAGCAGATAATTCATGTACAGGGTCGCCATGAACAACGGGCGTGCGGGAGTTATGCGAATCACTTCCAGGAAATCATGGCGGGCAAAAATGTCGGCCTTATCGCTGATCAAGCCCTTGGAGTCGTACAGCATCGGGGAGGCGAAACCCGCATGATGGATGGTCAAGCCAATGAGAAAGAAGAACAGGAAGGAGGCTACAAGGATGGGAAGGGGGATTGGAGTGCTATTCTTTGCGGCCTGGGAATCGCCGGTTGCTCTGGTTGCCGAGGCTCCTTGTTGATCGGGTTGGTTCAATTCCTTCTGCTTTTCCTCAATGAAAGCGATTCCATGATTTTAGAATCCTCGTCTTGCCCAAGTCAAGGTCAAAGGGCCGGGCTTCAGCAAATGGGATCACCGCGGAACGACCATTCATTGACCCTTCGGTTTGTGGCTGACGCCTTGCAGTGCGCTTTCCAGGAGTGCGCGAGCCTCAAGCGAATCCGGACGGATTTCCAGGGCCTTACGCAAGTGTGCTGCTGCTTCGTCCCACCGTGAAGTCGCGAGGAATAGAGACCCCAGGTCTCGGTAAGCCTGGTAGTCTTTGGGGTTGAGCTGAAGGACTCGTTGGTACTGAGCGATCGCGGACGGGATCTGGTTCATCTGAGCCATCGTGCGGGCGAGGTGATAGTGGGCTTGCAAGAGATTTGGCTTGATTTCCACAGCTTTCGCATAGTCCTGTGCCGCTTGCGCTACGTGACCGGATCGTTCGAGCGCCTGTCCGCGATACACGTAAGCCAGAGCGAGTAACGGGTTAATTTCTAAGGCTGCGTTCAGGTTGGTCAGAGCTTCCGGGATTGCCTGCATTTTCAAGGAAGTGATTGCCAAATTGACTCGTGCCTTCGCGAACCGAGGGTTCATGGTCACCGCTTTGTGGAATTCCTCTCGCGCAAGTCTCACATCTCCGTCTTTCAGCAGGGCCGCTCCCAGGTTGTTGTGGAGTTCCGGGGACTCGGCGTTCATGGCAATGCCTCTTCGATACAGCGCAATGGCCTCTGAAACCCTCCCTAAACCCAGCATCACGTTCCCCAGATTGTTGATGGCACCGGCGTGTCCTGGCTGGAACTTGAGAGCCTTCCGAAATAATTTCACTGCTGCTTCCTGGTCGCCTGATCTCAACAGCGCCTCACCGAGGTTATTCGCGGCAGATGGGCAGAGGCCAGTCTTGATGTGAGTCGAGGGTCCTCTCTCGGTTGGCTCGTCGCCGCAGCCCAAGCGCACCGCTTGGGCAAGGATCTCGATTCCTTCCACCTGGCGGCTCTCATCGACAAGTTGTCGGCCGTAGCCCGTCAGCACGGTGACATACGGTGTCAGTTCCACCTTGCCCGAGAATGGAGGCAGCCGCTCAAAAGCACGTTCCCAGAACCGAGAAGGATTCCATGTTTCGGCTTCATACCAAGTAACCGCGGCGAAAGACATGAACAAGGCGAGAACACCCGACGTTGCAACGATCTTGAAGCGCTTGCCGAGCAAATTTGTCCGGCTCACCTTCGACACCTCGGCTAGGCCTTGGGCCACCACCAGAAGCAGGCCGGCCATGGGGAGAATGGGCCGGTAACCAAAGAACAGGTATTGGGGAATGAGAAAAGATTCCGGACTCAGCGTAATAATAAAAAAAAGGATGCCAAAAGCCATCAACGGCTTTCTGCGGCTCAGCCAGGCCGCAACCGCGATCAAGCCGATCACTCCGACGACTGCAGGGAGAGTCGAGGGTGGATCAATGAGCGATTTGGATATGGTCTGAGCTTTGAGCAAGTCAAGATTTTGCGGGGACGGGGCTACCACGGTAAAAAGATAGGAGAAAAAAACACGGCATTCCGTGAGCATCACCTGAATCGGCGTCAACCCACTGTCCGAGTAGTACTGAATCAGGCGATGCACGATTCCTGGCGGGTGGACGCTCCCATTTCCGTAGAGTTTCGTCGTCAAGAATGCGTACAGAGCAGCAGGAGGCAGTGTCACCGCTGCGATGACGGCAGCTCTTCGCATAATTTGGTACGGACCTTGACGAAACAAGATGAGTTCAGCCATCAGGAGCACACAGGGAAGCGTGGCGAGGTTCTCCTTGCTCAGGAGTCCAGCGAAACAAAGAAAGCCTGTGGCGATATACCACGGCAAATTGCAACGAAACCTTCCTTGTCGGACAGCGACGTACGCAGCCATGGCCGCGAAATAGAAAAAGCAGGCCATAATGGCTTCCCTCTGCCAGATGTAGAGGACGACATAGGTCTGCAAAGGATGGATTACGAAGAACAGGCCCAGCAGCAAACTGATCCAACGCTTAGCCGTATGTCTCACATGCGGAAGCGTGTCGGGGAGTTCCAGCAGAAGCAGGATAAGCAGCGTCAACATCACGCCCGCTGCAGCGAGGATCGTCACATTGACCAGTCGAAAATAATACGGCTCCATTCCTGCAAACAAATAATTCGCATAAAGCGTCATCATGAACAGAGGACGGACCGGGACGATGCGGAGCACTTCCGAGGGATCATGGCGTGCAAAAAATTGGGCCTTGTCGTGGATGAAGGCCTTGGAGTCGTACAGCATAGGTGAGGTGAAACCCGCATGATGTATGGCTAGGCCAATGAGAAGAAAGATCAGGAAGGAGGCCACAAGGATAGGACGGGGGATGGGGCTGCTACTGATTGTGGGCTGGGAATCACCAGTTGTATCGGTTGCCAAGGTTCCTCGTTGATGGGATTCGTTCAATTACTTCTGCTTTTCCTTGAGAAAGCGATCAAACAATTTTAGAATCCGCGTCTTGCCCAAGTCAAGATCAAAGGGGCGACCTCCAGCAAATCGGATCACCGCGGAAGTCCGATTCACAAGGAAATTCCCATGAACGATACACACGATCGGTACAGGTGGATCGGACTCGGTGACATCAATGGCTTCTGCGGTCTGATGTTTGACAATATGGCGGTTCTTTCCTTTTTGGCAGGAGCCCTGATCCTTGGTTTCGGTTTTCCTTCAGACGTGGTGTACACGCGAATGTTTCCCGGAACCGCGTTCGGCGTCCTCTTCGGGGACCTTGTGTACACGTGGATGGCCTTCCGGCTCGCGAAGAGGACGGGGAACCGCACGGTCACTGCCATGCCGCTGGGGCTCGACACTCCTTCCAGTATCGGCCTGGCTGTGGCCGTGCTTGGCCCTGCCTTTGTGGCGTTTAAACACGATGGCCACTCGCCGGAGAACGCAGCGCTCCTCACCTGGTACCTCGGCATGGCCACTATGGTCATGATCGGCGTGGCAAAGGTCATATTGTCTTTCAGTGGCAACTGGGTACAGAAGGCAGTTCCGCGAGCGGGACTGCTCGGGTCCCTTGCAGGCGTAGGACTTATCCTCATAGGGTTCATGCCTCTCGCGGACATTTTCGAGTTTCCCGTGGTGGGGATGGTTTCGCTCGGACTCATGTTCTCTGCGTTGGTGGCCCGCATCCGTTTGCCGAAAAACATTCCCGGAGTACTCGCGGCGATTATCGTAGGAACCGTGCTTTACCACGTGTACCATCTGGTGTTTCCCAGCTGGCTCGCAGCCCAGACGTACACGAAGCCTGTTCTGGAATTCCACGTGGGAATGCCGTGGCCGACTCTGGATTTTGTCAAGGGAATCGTGCCCGCACTCAAATTCCTGCCCATTTCGATTCCTTTCGGCATCCTGACCGTAGTCGGCGGAATCAACAATACCGAGAGCGCTCGTGTGGCCGGTGATGAATACGACACGCGGCAGATCCTGCTTACCGAAGCGTACGCCACGCTCGTAGCCGGTCTTTGCGGAGGAGTCGCCCAGTCCACTCCCTATATCGGGCATCCCACGTACAAACGTATGGGCGCACGCGCGGGATACACGCTTCTGACAGGAGTCTTTATCGGTCTCGGAGGAATGCTGGGGTACGTTTCGTTCTTCGTGGAACTGATACCCAGGGCCGTTCTGTCTCCCATTCTGGTGTTCATAGGACTAGAGATTACCAGTCAGGCCTTTCTCCATAGCCCTGCGCGACATTCCTCTGCCGTGGGCTTCGCGATGCTCCCCACAGTGGCCCGGCTCCTTTCCATAAAGCTCGAGACCCCCGACATCGTCTCACCAGCTCACCTTCAGTTTCTGATGGCTAAGGTTGGCAGCGGTCTCCCGGAGATGCTTGTCACAATCGCCCTCGGGAACGGCTTTGTTCTCACAGGTATGCTTTGGGGTGCGTTCCTTTCGGAAATGATCGACCACCGTCTCCGAACCAGTGCGATCTATCTGGCAATTCTTGCGGTTTTCACGTTCTTCGGCATCGTGCATTCAGCGTTGCCTGAATCCAATGTGTACCTCCCGTGGTTGCTCAGCGGACCCGCACAACAAGTTGCCTATCAGTTCACCCTCGCGTATCTCGTCTTGGCTCTGATGATCTTTGCCCTGTCCCTCACCTCCGGAACGCAGGCGCCTCCAGCCTGTGCAAAGCAGCCGTCGGTACAAAGCAGGGACTGACGCGGAGGCGTTCATCACACAATGTTTTTCCTTATAAATACGTTTATGAAATACAGTCATCAGCTTGAAATGCCCTGCTTTAAGTTTGACATAATCTGCTGAGTCATGATAGTCTCGCGTGGACCGGCTTCCGGAAATCTTGTTCGGGAAGGGCCTTTGAGCTTGCTTCCTGAATGCTTCGGCCTTGTTCCCGCGCATATGGTGCGGTTTCGCACCAATGCGTGGCCACTTCGCCAGCGTAGGTGGGCGAAAGAACCCGAGCGAGGCTTAATGTCCGGTGGAATGGAGTTAGGGACGCTATGAAAATTTCTTTGATAAAATACACGGTTTGTTGCTTTTGCATCCTGATGATCGCCTGTCACGCTCATGCAGGGATGACCGCGGACGAGGGGATGATCACAGGGGTGAGACTGGCCCCGGATTTGAACCACCTTGTGATCCAGCACAACGGCCGTATCGGGAGTTATGCTACATTCGTAATGGGGCACCCGTACAGGCTGGTATTGGATGTCCGTTCAACCTGTCTGGCAAAGATTCCCCCCAAGATCAAGGTGGACCGTGCCCCCATAGATGAAATCCGCCTCGGGTACGCCAATTCCCGGGTACGAGTGGTCGTGGATTTCGGGGACAACCCGGTTCCTCCGTTCCAGATTGAACGAGGAGCCCGGGAAATCAGACTGAATATGGGCAAACGACTGGCTTTGGGAATTGAAAGGTCGTCCAAGTCGGAGAAACGCAAGGTAACTGCGTCTTCTTGGGCACGGGCAGCGTCGTGCACTGATTCCTCACCAAAGGCCACGGCAGCCATGAGGATCAAAAGCGCACGCGTGGATGACAATCGGGTCCTCTTGGAGCTGGCTGATCCCCAGAAACCGGGTAAAGCGTATCTGGTTACCGTAGAAACGAATACCCGCGAGTTCAAGATGCGCAGCGCAACATTACGTGACCCGCATGGGACGGTGCAACGTTTCGACCTGGGTACAGGGAAAAACAGTGTTCCAGGGGTCAAAGTGGAGACCGTGGAACCTGCGGATCGTAGGGAGGCCACAGGCGAGGACCAGACCCCATCACGGGACGCAAAAGCAAAATTCACATGGGGTCGTCATTCCGGACCGCATGCCGCACACGCCGCGGCGGGTCCCACGAAGCAGGAGGCGCTCCGCGTGGAGAGGTTTGTTTCTCAAGCCTCGCCCCAAAGCATTGACAGCGCCGTAAAATGAGGAAGAATAGCTACGGAATTATCGTCTCAGAAAAGACAGGTCCGAAGCCGCGTCGTCGCGACCATGGTCATGACGAAAGGCGCGGTGCAATGGAAAAAAGATCTTCCTCCGGTGACAAACGGAGAGGACTCAGACAACCGGCTTGCGTGTACACACTCGCTTGATTTCAGGAAATGTGACGGCTGTGAAAAGTCCAATTGATATCGTTCGCACGGACTTGAGCGACGTCTCGGTGACGACAGGACACCGAGTGGCGTCTTTGGATGGCCTGCGCGGAATTGCCGCTTTGATGGTGGTCCTTGATCACATGAGCTGCAGCGGGTAATACGTGCTCCCTCACTGTGACCTCAAACTTGCAGGAGGGCCGGCCGTTGCCATCTTTTTCGTGTTGAGTTCCTTTCTCCTGTCGCTGCCCTTGTTGCGCAGACCCGAATCGGACTTGAAGAGTCTGGTCCTATGGCGAAACTACGCTATTCGGAGGGTGTTGAGGATTTACCCGCTCTTCCTGGTCGCACTATTGGTGTTCGCTGCCCGTTACTGGGTGGGAACAAGGGGGATGGCGCTTTCGGAGATTCCGGGTTTTGTCCTCGGACATCTCGCGTTAGTGCGCGGGGAGCACATTTTCTGGGCAGTGAACGTGGAGTGCAGGTATTATTTTATCTTGCCTTTTGTAGTCGCCACGTGGAGTTTTGTTTTTCGCAGGAGCGCATCTCGCGCCTGTGTCGTGTTTGTTTTAATAGGAGGTCTGACGTTCCTCTTGTCTCCCACAGAAGGACCTGCGATCCGCTGTCTGGACTTGACCAGGTATCTCACCGTTTTTCTAATGGGCTTCATGTGCGCAATCGCTCACGCTCGGATTGCGGCCACAGGAGGGGTTCAATGTCAGTGGACGCGATTCATTATGGAACTCGTAGCTCTTTGCTCTCTGGCGGTCCTTATTCTCCTTATTCCGTCAGCGTGGAGTAGCGTGGTCTCGTCGAAGTTTTCGCCAAACGATCAGCCGTGGCACTGGTACCTTTGGGGTCTGGTGTCCTGCCTATTCCTATTCTCACAGCTCCATGGCGTCGGGTACGTGCGAAGTGTCCTTGAGTGCAAACCGATCAGGGCCATGGGGCTTATCAGCTTCAGTATTTACCTGACGCATTCTCCCGTGCTATGGATTTGCGTGAAGACCGGAGTCCCGCTTGGCCCGACAGGTCTCTTGGTCGCCGGCCCTGTGATACTCGTGTCCTTCTGCTCGTATCTGATAATCGAACGACCGTTCTTAAGACTGGGTAGGAAGTTATGCAGAGGACCATCCGTTGCAGCGGTGGATTCTCGCACCAAGGATCGTGATCTGGCTGCCACAGCGGAGCACGAACGTTGCTCCGGCTGACGACATCTCTCACCGCACCCCGGGGGCCGTTGTCCCGCAAAAAAAGCAGCGTTGATCCCCAGCTGCTTTCAGGACCTGACGGATTTCTCTCGTCCGAGCGCCGAGATTCCGACCAATTCTTCGATCTTTTCGAGCACGGACAACGGAAGGAGCGCGAGAGTTACCACACAGATTTCCAACGCAAGTTGCCCCGGCCACCGAAATTCTACGTACATGCGGTAAAGTGCCCCACCCAAATGGAATGGCTCACCGGTGATGGGGCTCAGGAACGGCCACAAAAGCACGGTGGGCCGCACGAAATCGCCTACGAGGTGGGACATCCACAGCACCGCTCCCGCAAGAACCACGTCTTGCCGTAAATGGAACGCCTTGCACAGCAGCCATCCCATACAGAACACGCATGCGAACACCAGCAGTGAATGGCCGAAATTCCTGCCAGGATATCCCAAAAGTATGCTGCCGGTCTTGTCCACAAGGTCGGGAGCGTAGCTCGCGAGAATCAGAAAAGGATAATTTGCCGTCTTGAACAAAGTCCGTTTGGCAATGCTGGCCAAAGCCAGGTGTCCTACTATCATGAGGTTGCAGTCCTCTCACACGGTAAGCTCGGCAACTGACTCCCCCCTCCGAGCGTTACTATACATGAGCGATGAACTACCGCCAAGGCGGAACGCGAAGAAGCATCGCTCGGAGGTTTCTGGGACAATGACACGACGAGGTTTGCGATCGATTCGAGACTCCAGCCTATTGATGGTTTATGTCCAGGGCCTGAACCAGTCTGCGCAGGTCTCCCAGGCTAGATGCAGAAATGTCTACGATTTTGGAACCCACCGATGGAATCCGCATCGCTCTCCTTGGGGCTCACCCATCGGCATCGAGCTTCAAACACAATCGGATCGGTCTCGAAGAAATCGTTGGCAGGAATGACAAAAGTCTTTACCTCTGTCTTCACTGTGAGGCAATACGAGCACGCTTCTTTCTCGCCTTGCTCAGTCCATCGGTTTCCGCGGGTAACGCGGTCCCCAGTTCGAGAAACGTGAGGCAAATTTTCTCAAGATATTCGTTAATTGATTTGAGGGAATCGAAGAGGTCCAAATAGAGAGAAGATCCTTCAGGAGTGCACAGGCCTGCAGCCAGGCGTGCCCAGTGAGCCGACCGGAACTCACGCAACATCCTGCTGAGATCTTTGCCTCTGAACAACACGTGTTCCAATAGCTCTTTTTCGGGTGAAACAAACGCGTCCCTGAGGTGTACCATCATGTCCAGCAACGCGGAAAAAAGCTGATCCAGCTCGGTGCAGGCCCTTGCGGTAATCGGAACGCCTTCGTCTGCGCGGACGTGGCAACACCTCAGGATGCTCTCAAGCATGTCTCCGATCCTTTCCAACCGGAAGGGAAAGCGGAGAAGACCCTTGGCCAAGTCCGGGCGTACTTCATGAGAGAGGATGGATCGTGTAAGCACCTTTTCGAGCCGATGAATTTCCTTAGCCAGGCCCTCACACGTCTTCATTTGGGCCTTGGACCCGCTAAAAAGGCACCGGGAAAGCAACCGGGTCATTTCGAGGATCTTGGCGATCATGAGGGGAAGCCCGTCCTCGAAAGAAAGAGATTCAGATACCGGTCGGCTGTGCAGATCTTCGATCCCCACCCCTCCTGTAGAGAGGCTGAGGCCCATAATCTGGAAAGGATTGATAAAAACCCGGTCGCTTTTCATTTGGCTCAACCTGTATCACACCACAGCGCAGTGAAAGAAGTGCGGAAACCGTTTGCATGCACGCGTACAGTATGGTGCGTCGGTCGATCCTCGGGCCCCTGCCGCCGGGTTACCCAGCCTTACGTCAGATATTGCCGCGGTAAGGGCCTATGGTCACCGGTATCAGGACTCTTCGGGGTCTGCCACTTGGCCGGTGCCGTACGGAGTCACACCCTTCAAAGTACCCTCGGCCAGAAAGGCATTTTACGTAGAAATCAACCTCTGTACGACGGCCCCCGCGAGCCTCCTATAAAATATCGTCCCGCTTTCCGGGTGTTTGAGGAATGTTTTGTTGAGAGCTTCCTTTTTGATGACGAACAATGTGCTTGTCTCAAGACATACGGCCGTGGCCGTGTAAGTCTCTCTCTCAACAAGGCTTGACCCGCGGAAAGCCCCAACTCGTCTCCTCATAGTATAATCTATCTTGGCTTCTTTTCCTATAGCCAGTCGCACCCTTCTTTGCCAGAGGAGGGAGAAACGTGTGGCGCGACAATCTTCCGTGTAACGCACCGTGTCTTTGCTCACCGATTCCCGGCCGTGAGCCTGGAGGTATCGTTCATGGTCTGCTCGCCAAGAAAGTGCAGCCCGTTTCATGGCCGAAACCCCTTCATTCCCGCAGGGCCTCAGCCAGGCGAGCCAGGGGCCTGTTTCAAGCTCTTGCCAAGCCGGCCTTCGTAGGTCCTAGACACTCGAATCCCGGTACACCAGACAGTTCTCGAGGAAATTCCTCGCAACAGCGAGAGAGGTTCCTCCTAAGGAATGGGGGAGAGAACCGGTTCCTCCGGTGTCGTTTCGCTCGGGCCCATGGATCTTACAATCAAAACCGGACAACTGGCTATCCTGAGCACGTTCTCGACGGTACTCCCCAGAATCAGGTGCTTAAGACCCGACCAACCATGGGTGCCCATGACGATGAGGTCTGCAGACAACTCGTCCGCGCACCGAACGATCTCGGTCGCGGTCACCCCAGAGCGGACGCAGGTCCGGACGAGAGCACATTCCTGTCCACAGTCTTTTGCCACCTCGTTCAGCTCGATCTTCACTCGCTCGTCGAGCTTGTGTTGGAGCTCAGCCATGTCGGCTCCGATGGCTTCCTCAAAAAAAGGATATCCCATGAGACGAGAACTCAGGACGTGCACGATGATCAGCTCCGCGCGAAAGGACTTCGCGTACTCCACCGCCCGGAGTCTAGCCGGGATGGAGTTTTCCGAAAAGTCGGTGCAATAGACAATTTTCTTGGGTTGCTTGACGAGCATAGCATCCGAGCCTGATGGTGTGGCGCCCGGATACTGCGACTCTTCATATTCCACCCGCTGGTTCTCGCGATGATCGACCATATAAAGCAACTGAGCCTGTTGTCTCAGCGCTTCAAGCATCCGCGCCAGGCCAGACCGATCCACGCGGCACGCGCGCAGGTAAATGTGGCGGTACCCGGCCGGAGCCCGTTCATAGGAGGTGAGCAGGCTGACGAGGCGACCGCCGAAGGTCCTCACGACGTCGGTAACCTCCTTGATCGAGCCGGGTCGATCCTCCACGCACAATGCGAGCTGAATCCCTCTGTTGGCCAGGCCGGTCAAAGAAATAAGTGCGAGAAAGATCTCTCTCCGAGAGATGACCCCGACTACCTCGTCTTTTTCGTCCTTCACCGGCGCTCCGGAGATGTCATTGGTCATGAGCAGCCAAGCGGCCTCTTCCAGGGTGAAGTCGGGAGCAACCGTGACAGGACTCTTGGTCATGATTTCGCGGATTTTGATTTTTGTCAGCAAATACGCGAGCTCATAGGTCTCCAAAGGCGCCGCGTCCGAGGCCGAAGCTCGCTTCAGGTCACGATCGGTGACTACGCCCACCAGTCTCCCGTTTTCCATGACAGGCAGGAGACTGGCTTTATGTTCCTTCATGCGGTGGATGGCCTCTTGCATGGAATCATTCGCGTCAACGAAGACCACGACCCTCTTCATCCAGTATTTCACGAGCATCGGCACACCTCCTCAATAAACGCTTCTTGTCGAAAAAACCGTCCTGTCCTCAGGGCGTTGCGATCAAGATTCCTTGGACAGACGTATCATTTCATTCACCAGGTCTCGGTTTTCTCCCAAATCGAGGAGACTCAGGCAAATCTTTTGTATGTATTCGTTCGCAGTTTTGGTCGAATCCAGGATCTCGCGATACATGGACGAGGCTTCCACGTGGCAGAATCCTGCTTCAAGCCTTTCCCAGTGGCCCAATTTAAATTCCTCCAACATCTGAGCGACCTTGTCGCACTGTGCAAGTACCGCTTCCAGGATAATCCTATTCGGCACGCGAAAAGCATCTCTCAGATTCTTCATGATATCCATCTGAACTGCGAACAATTGCTCGAGTTCCGCGTGAGCCTTATCGCTAAACGGCAAACCCTTGCGCTTCTTTGCACGCAAACAAGTGAGAATGCTTTCCAGCATGTCACCGGTTCTTTCCAAACGAAACGGAAGGCGGAGAAGCCCTTTCAGCAGATCCTTGCGCACGTGTGCTGAGACCAGATTACTGGTCAGGATGATCTCCTGATCGTGGACTTCCTTTCCCAGTGCCTCACAACGGTCCATCTGGGCCGCTGCCCCGCTTGTGGCTGCTTTGGAAAGCAAACGAGTCATCTCGATAAGTTTGCTGACCATGAGCACGAGCCCTTCTTCGAGGGGCAGCGAGCTGGAAACCGGTTTCTGGTACGGTTCTTCCATCCCCAGAGCCTCCGGGTGAAGCCTGGGGTTTAGGATCCGGAACGGATTGGCGAACATGCTGTTCTCTTTCATGGCATGGCCTCGTTTCTCTCGGTCATCTTCGAGTCCGTTCAAGATGCGCTCGGGCCTCTTCAGGGAAGCACCATGGGGGAACTGTCACGTCAGTGGCCCGCGGGGGGAAGATATCAGCTTCACCGAGAAGAGCTCAGGGATGCCCAATCTGTTTGCCGAGCTTCCCTCCATATACCGGCCATCTCACAGGCGGAACGGCATCTTCGTGCCACCCCGGTCCTGCCCTGGATCGGCCAACCCACTTGGCCAGCGCATCATTTGGCTACATGAACGCCGCGTGGATCGCGGGATGTGCGTGGGATCCGCGGCTCTTGCCTCTACGTCAGAGCAATTATCATGCCATGGAGGATCCTGGGCTTAGTTGGAAAGAGCGGAGAAATACCAGGATGTTAGATTGAGCATGACAAGACGCAACCGCAACGCGTTACGCTTCTCCACACATACTGCGCGAAAAACAGACGGTTTCGCTTTCGCGTGTCTGAAATCACCGGTTAGTGTAGGAATAAATCGTCCGAAAACACTCACAGCTCTTCCCTACTTGTCTGCTTGGTCGCGTTTGTCCTATTCTTTGAGGTAGCGATACAGCGAATCCCGGCTAATGCCCCATATGCGCGCTGCATGGGGTCGGCTGTCGCGCACGTTTCTGATTGCCTCGTCCCCGTGAAGCGTCAACTCGCACACTTCGTATCCGAAGCCGGGAAGGGTTCCTGAAAAATCGTCGCGAAGAGTTCCTTAGCCCGCGCCAGGAGGATCCGTGTCGCGGCGCTCATGGTTGTCTCCTGTGGGGACAGCGGTGGCAAGACGCTCGTCCGTTCATACATGGAGCAAGGTCTTCTCAATGCGGCCGAGCCCTGCGCCGCGGTCACCGCAATTTCGCAGATTACGCTTCGATGCGCAGTATAGTGGGAGGCTCACCACGATACGCTGTGCCGATTCGATGGTACGTGAGAATGGCCTAGAATTCAACGGCGTTTTGTGGCACTCATTTCCGCGGGAGTGTGGCCGTGCCGGGAAGCCCTCTACGAGGTGAGTCAACCGCACGGACTCGAGGAAATTTCAAGAAGGTATCTATTATGATTATCGATTGCCACGTGCATCTTTTGCCTCAACGAGTGCGCCAGGATCGTTCGCCGTTTTGTGAGAGCGATCGCGCATTCGGCTCGCTGTACCGTTCGGAAAAAGCCAAATTGGCCTCAGAGGTCGACATCATTGATTACCTGGACCGTTCCGGCATCGACAAGGCGGTGGTGTTCGGCTTTCCGTGGGAGAATCCAGATCTGGTGAGGGGGAATAACGACGAAATATGGGCTTTTCATCAGCGATTCCCTGACCGAATCGTGCCTTTTGCCGTGCTTTCCGCGGGAGCTGCCGACTTCAATCCACAAGAAGCACAGCGGACACTCGACGCGGGGTTTGCAGGGCTCGGGGAGCTCGCGGTATACCGCGGGGGCTGGACATCATCGGATTTCGACGCTTTGGACCCGGTGCTCAATATGGCCGCGTCCTGTAAGGTCCCGGTGATGATTCATGTGAACGAACCTGTGGGGCATGATTACCCGGGGAAGATTCCTGTGGATTTCGCTGCGCTGGTGCGCATGATCAAGGCGCACCCGAACGTAGATTTCATCCTGGCGCACCTTGGCGGAGGAGTGTTCGTCTACGGTCTTATGCCCGAAGTGGCCGACGTCTTCCAGCGCACGTACCTGGACACGGCTGCATCACCGTTTCTCTATGATCCCAAGGTCTACGACATCGTGTGTAGGATTATGGGCACGGAGAAAATCCTGTTTGGAAGCGATTTCCCGCTGTTGCCTTTGTCCCGCTATCTCAAAGAATTGGATCGAGCCGGGATAGAAGAAACCATGCGCAAAGCCATCCTGGGCGAAAACGCCTTGCGTTTTACTGAACCGTGCCTTTGCAAAGGGGGCAGGGGGGATTTGACCCCTCGATGGCGTGTGAACTTCCATGACCTGTAGGGTCACAACAAACCATGAAAATGGCACCCTGTCCAGCGACCAACGGGAGCTGGCAAGTGATTGAAGTTATGGGTGATATGGGTTCGGGGGAAGGCCCTTCTTTCAAGAAGGGCCTTCCCCCGAAATAGCATTTTCATAGGAACAATCCATCCATTTCTTCCGCCAATACGCATCAACGGCGGTACGGGCTGTACGACCGGGCGGAAACCTTGCGCACGCGCGGGTCAGTGGGCGGCATAGGCGGAGTGTTGCCTGGGTAGATCAGCCCAATGGGAAGCTGGAACCACCCGGGATCGGGTGACGTCACCTGCGGGCCCCGATAGAATCCGTTTACGTCCCAACCCCACAGCGGCTCCGACCAGCATCCGATATGTGCGGGCGAGACACGAAACCCGTGGAGCCCTTTTTGCCACGAAGTGGTGGTCTGATCCACATCCATGTTGCCACCGTACCCGTGGGGAAGCCACGACAGGCTCGCTGGAGCCTGTGGAGGGGGTTGAAATGCCAGGCACATGGCACACTGGGCAAAGACTGCCAGCACGAGAGCTGCAAGGGTAACAGTGGTGATTCTTGTCAGGAACATAAAGCCTCCTCGCTTTCCGCGGTCAGAAGGGCGGAGCAACTTTTTAGTAATTATACCAAAAAGATGGTATTAATGTCAATGTATGACATCAATAAAACAGGACATCACCTTGCAATCACCGAATCTAATAATGAAGTTATTGGGGGTCTGGCAGAATGGCTCGTGCCTGGGGAAGGTGGGGAGATATTGCCTGAACGAAGCTTCAACAGATCTGCGCCGCTCGAAGGAGTCCTTGCGCCACTCGGGAAGAATCAAACGGACAGGATTGTGCTCAATCAGTATCACCACGTAGGGCAGGGGGGGCGCCTAAGCGAAGTGGCGAGACAGGCTGGCGTGGTCCGTACCGAAGGAAATCCCCAACCCGCGCCAAGTCATACATCCAACAGTGGATCGATATTACACGCGCACACGAGATTGTGTCTACGCCCTTGAGTGCGCGGAAGTCCGGGCACCGTGCGATCCGCAACAGCCTGCTACTCCTTGCGAAGAAGCGCCTGCTCGACGCGGAGGATGAGCTGTTCTCTGAGGAGAGTGAGGGGAAGATCGGATCGAAGCCCCGCAGCGCGTCTGTGCCCGCCGCCGCCAAAGGCTCCTGCTATCGCGGAGACGTCCACTTCATTCTTGGACCGTAGGCTCACGCGCACCAGGGTGTCAGACATCCTCGTCATAAGGACGCCCGCAGCGACTCCCCGGATATCCCTGAGCTTGTCCACGAGGTTCTCCGCGTCAGACGGGTCAGCGCCGAGAGACTCGAAGTCTTCCTTATAGAGCGTGCTCAACGCGAGTTTGCCGCCCAGCATTATCTCCAGACGCTCCAGAGCCAGTCGTTCCAACTTGAGCCTGTGCAGCGGGTATTCCTCAAAAAGAGGGCCGGTCACGTCGTACGAGACGAAACCGGAGTCCAATAATTCCGCACCGATCCTGAGAGTACTGCTGTTGACCCCCGCGAAACGAAAGCCACCCGTATCGGTGACCAAGCCGGTGTACAAGCACTTGCCTACTGCTGCAGACAGGGTGTACTGCGTTTCCTTGAGAATTCGGAATACCAGTTCCGCAGTGGACGACGCGGTGGTTACGATGCAGTTGAGGTCACCGAAGCCGGGATTGGTGGGATGGTGGTCTATGTTGATCAATCGCGCGCCGTGGCGGAACGCGGAGATATCCCCTGAAATACGAGGCTCAGTGGCCACATCCAAAGAAACGATGCAGTCAGGAGCCACCGGAACCTCAGAAGGGTCCGAAACCACGTCCCCGGTACCGGGAAGGAAGTCATATGAGTGTGGAATCCGGTCGCGGCTCAGCGGCCAAGATTGCTTACCCATCTCACGCAGGGCCAAGTGCATCCCCAAGAGGCAACCCACGGCATCGCCGTCAGGGTTGATATGGGTGACGACCACAAAGCGTTGCCCTTGTTCCAGGGCTGCGGCAATGCTACGAATCTTCTCTTGCACCGGAGCTATCGATCTCCTTGAGCAACTTATTTATGCGCGCGAAGTTGTCGAACGACGAATCGTAAAAGAAGGCAAGCTGAGGGATATACTTAAGATCAAGCTCCTCTCGAAGCTGATGGCGGATAAATCCTTCCGACGCAACCAAACCCTCGAGATGGGTCGCGTCCTTCCCGTCAGCCAAGCTGCTGAAATAGACCCTCGCGGTCTTGAGATCTGCAGTCATCCTGACTTCCGTGATGGTGACGCCCTGAACTCTTGGGTCCTTGATCTTGAGGACGATCACGTCCGCAATGACTTGCCGAATGAGTTCAGCAACTCGATCTTTCCTGAATCTTGCCATGGGAGCACGTCTTTTTCAGCCGTTCGAGGCAGGACCTGTAACACAAAGGTCCTGGTCAGTAGTTAACTATTTCTATGTGAGAATCTATTATCTCCGCCATATGAAGGCCGTCCACATAGGCCGCAATGGTCTCGAGCATGGTATGCGCATGTCCTTTTTCATTCGTGACCACCGCGAACCCGATTGTGCACCGCTGCCATTTGTCCTGATTGTCCACTTCCGCGATCGATAAATGGAACTTGCTGCGTACCCTGCCGAGTATGCTCTTGACCACGTGCCTTTTGGCCTTCAATGAGCTGGAGTCGTGGATCAACAGTTCTACAATTCCTACTCCAACCACCATCGGTGCTTTCCCTGGGAAGCTGCATTGCTGAGCCCGCGGCGTACTCGGAGAAGAGTCGTGTCACACCTTCCGCATGTGACACGCCACCCCCGCGCATTAAGCGGTCAGTTTGGCCAACTCCTTTTCAATGATAAAGGCTTCAATGATATCGCCGACCTTCACGTCTCTGTAGTTCTCAATGCCAATGCCGCATTCATAGCCTTCGAGCGCTTCCTTGATATCATCTTTAAAGCGCTTCATGGAAGAGATCTTGCCTTGATGAATCACCTTGTCGTCGCGAATCAGGCGCACCAAGTTCGATCTTTCTATCTTGCCTGACCTGACGTGACAACCGGCGATAAGGCCGATCTTCGGAATGCTGAAGGTTTGCACCACTTCGGCCCGGCCCGTCACCGTTTCTCTCTCGATGGGAGCGAGCATGCCTTCCATGGCTTTTCGTGACGTCTTCAATGGCTTCGTAAATGACCGTATACAACCGAACATCCACTTTTTCATTTTCAGCGATCTGGGTCGCCTTTGGAGTCGGTCTTACGCTGAAGCCGATGATAATCGCCTTCGAAGCGCTTGCGAGCATGATGTCAGATTCGGTGATGCCTCCTACTCCGGAGTGAATGACTTTCACCTTGATATCAGAGGACGGAATCCCGATCAACGCTTCCTTCACCGCTTCTACAGAGCCCTGGACGTCTGCCTTCACGATGAGGTTAAGCTCCTTGACCTCCTGTTCCTGCATGCGCGCCAGTAGGTCTTCCAGGGAGCCAGGGCCGGTTGAGGCTGCTTCGATTTGGCGCAGCTTGTCCTGGCGCTGGAGGCTCACCTGTCGGGCGATCTTCTCTTCGTCCACCACGATGAATGAGTCTCCTGCATCGGGGACACCGGAAAATCCTTGGACTTCCACGGGCGTGGCAGGGCCTGCCGTGTCCACACTGCGTCCTTCGCTGTCGATCATCGCTCGGACTTTGCCGTAGTGGGTTCCTGTGACGAATGGATCGCCGAGTTTCAGAGTACCCTTCTTTGATGAGCACTGTCCCCACCGGGCCCTTGCCTTTGTCCAGACGAGCTTCGACAACCGTGCCTATGGCCTGCTTGTTGGGGTTAGCTTTCAACTCCATCATTTCAGCCTGGAGCAGGATGAGGTCTAGCAATTCGGGGACACCCGCGCCGGTCTTGGCACTCACGTAAGAAAAGAGCGTATCCCCTCCCCACGTCTCGGGAATGAGGCCGAACTCACTCAATTCTCTGATCACCCGGTCCTTGTCCGCTTCGGGCTTGTCCATCTTATTGACAGCCACGATCAGAGGAACATTCGCTGCACGGGAATGGTTGATGGCCTCACGAGTCTGATCCATGACCCCATCGTCCGCAGCCACGACAAGCACGACGAAGTCGGTGACTTGAGCCCCTCGGGCCCTCATCGCAGTAAACGCCTCATGGCCGGGAGTATCGAGGAAAACCAGCTCTCCTTTGTCTACCTTCACCTTGTGCGCACCGATGTGCTGGGTAATTCCGCCGGCTTCCTGATCCGTGACGTGAGTCGATCTTATCGCATCCAGAAGGGAAGTCTTTCCATGATCCACGTGGCCCATAACCGTGACCACAGGAGGGCGTGTCGCCAGGTTCTCTTCGGTATCCGGGGTTACGGGCAGGAAATCACTTTCTGCCTGTTCCGCGGGTTCGGCCTCAAAGCCAAACTCAGTGGCCACCACCGCAGCGGCCTCGAATTCGATGCCCTCGTTCATGCTGGCAGCTACCCCAAGGGAGAGAAGATGCCGAATTACCTCGGTGGCCTTCACACTCATTTTGTGAGCGAGGCTCGCAACCGTGACTAGCTCCGGAAGCTTAATGCGTCGCTTGCTCGCCTTGGGCAGGGTGATTTCGGTCTTGCGCAGTTTCGGTCTTTTGCCTCTCCCCCGCAGACGACCTCGTCGACCATCATCGTACAACGTGTCCCGGAGAATAACCTCCTTGCGTCGACGAACCTTCAGGCCGTCGTCCTCGACCACCGGCTCGGTAACTTCCTTTACCTTGCGGTCCTTCTTTTTCTTTTTCCTGTCTTTGTCGTCGACCACGATGTCCGGGACTATGGGGTGGACAGGGCGAAAAACCTGTTGACCCGGCGGACCCGGTCTCGGAGACTCCGGGATGGGAGGTCTGACAGGTTCCGGCCGTTCGGGTTTCTCGCGGAGGCTCTTTCTTCAGTTCGACTCTGCCGATGATCTGAGCAGGCTGAATACGCTTTTCCTTTTTCTTCTTCTTTTTCGCGACTCGGTCCGCTGCGGCTCTTCGCTCTTCCGCTTGCGCGGGGGTTTCCCCTTTGATAGGACCGGTGTCAGCTCCACCCTCTTCCGTGGGTTCCGCAGCTGATTCCCCCGCCTTAGCCTCGAGAGGGGGCTCGGGGGCGGCTCCGGAAGCAGGTGGGGACGGAGCTACGCCTGCTGGTTCAGTTGCAGACTCTCTTTGCTCGGCAGAAACGCCTTCACCTCTCGGGGCCTGCTGCGACGGTGGCACACTGCCTTCTGCGGGACGCGCATCCTGCGGGACAGGTCCCGTGGAAGGTTCGGACCCTGCCGCTTCCTGGTACGGACGGTTTGCGTGGGGGCCGCGCGGGCACAGGCGCTTCTTCGGGCGTCTGTGCTGCAAGAATCTTCTCTGGTTCTGGCTTTGGCGCCATCTCAATGATTCTGGCAGGTTCAGGTCTACGAGGCTTCTTTGAAGAGGGCTTACCGGCTTCCCTGGCACGTACTTCCATCTTCTCAGGCGCGGGAGGTCTTTCCGGCGCCCCGGACGGAGGTTCCACGAAGGCTCTTTGAGAAGGGTGACCAGACGCCTCAAATCGCTCACTGCCCGCGGGGGCTTTTTTCATGCGACGTCGGATGACGGTGGGTTTTATTCGTTTCTCCACCACCTCCCGCTGAGGCAGGTACCGGTGACGAGCTGGGCCCTCAACGCGGCTGGGTCGTCCGTCTCCAGCGGGCTTTCGGGGCCTTCAACTTCGAACCCCATGGTCACGAGTTCCTTAAGCAAATCTTCGTTTCTGACCTTTAGGTCTCTGGCCAGGTCATCAACGGTCAACATGGTCATCCGGTTACCTCTTCTATTCCTGCCTTGTCAACAGTGTCTCTTGCGAGGGAACAGTCACCATACTTCGGTGCAATGCCCTTGAAAGGCGGCCTTTCTCAAGCGCTGTTCTCACGCATTCCTCCCGCGGGCACACATAACATCCTCTACCCGGGGTCCTATCTTTTTGATCCGCGACGATCACCGTGTCCTTGTCGGCCCTGAGCCGGATCATTTCTTGCGCCGGTCTTCTCTCACGGCACCCGACACAACGCCGAATGGGAATGTGACCCCTCTTCATGCTGAGGGCAATTCCGCAATCTCCGAGGGGAGGGCTTCCCCCTCAGCGGCCACTGGTTCGTCACCCAGCGATGGCTCCTCTTGCGTTTCAGGC
Organism: uncultured delta proteobacterium; assembly: GCA_963760985.1. GTDB lineage: Bacteria > Desulfobacterota > Desulfomonilia > Desulfomonilales > Desulfomonilaceae > JACRDG01. The sequence goes on from CAVXFM010000016.1 coordinate 222,498, forward strand.
GACCCGTTACCCGAAGCCTCTTTCTCAACGGGTTCTTCCGCGGGAGCTTCTTCCTCAGTGGAAGATTCTTCTTCCGCCTCAGCTTCTTCCGGAGGATTCGCCAAATACCTCAGAGCGCCATGTATCAGGCTCAATGCCCTGTCCTCGGTGATCCCGACAAAGCTCGACACCTCCGCGAGCGAGGCTCTCGCAATGTCCTCCGGAGTCCTGTATCCGTTGTCAAAGAGTATGGTCGCTGTTTCCTCATCCATTGTCGCGATAGCCAGGAGCCTCTCAAAAGATTCTCCGGTAATCTTCTCTTCTTTGGACTCGCTTCGTACGTCGATCTTCCATCCTGTAAGCTTCGCCGCGAGTCTGACGTTTTGGCCCTTCTTGCCGATAGCGAGCGAGAGTTGATCGTCCGCAACGATCACTTCCATCGTGCCCGTGTCCTGATCGATGATGACCTTAGAGATCTCCGAGGGGGCCAACGCATTGCACACGAAGTGGGCGGGATCGTCGTTCCAGGGAATGATATCGATCTTTTCGCCTCTGAGTTCCTGGACTACCGCCTGAACTCTCGAGCCCTTCATGCCGACACATGCTCCTACCGGGTCCACATCCGCGTCAGTGGAGCGCACGCCGATCTTGGCACGCTGGCCGGGCTCTCGTGCGGCACACATAATACGCACAATGCCTTCTGCGATTTCCGGGACTTCCTGCTCGAAAAGTTTGACCAAAAACGCCGGGTTGGAGCGAGAGAGAATGATCTGGGGGTCTTTTTGGGTGCGTCTCACATCGAGAATCAGTGCCCTGATGCGGTCATTTTGCCGGTAGTTCTCACGGGGGATCTGCTCGGTAAACGGCAGGATCGCCTCCGCGCGTCCCAGATTCACTACGAGGTTGCGTTTTTCGAAACGCTGGACCACACCAGTAACCACGTCGCCTCTGCGGTCCTTGTATTCGGTGTAAATGTTTTCCCGCTCAGCGTCCTTGACCTTCTGGATGATGACTTGCTTGGCGGTCTGGGCTGCAATGCGACCGAAACTCTCGGTCTCCATCTTCACGCCGAGCTGATCGCCAATTTCCGCGTCAGGATCGAGTTCGCGACGCGCGGTATCGAGATCGATTTGCGTGGTCACGTCTTCCACGATATCTACGACATCTTTGAACAAAAAAACTTCAACCTCGCCACTTTCGTCGCTGTACTGCGCCTCCAGCTCTACCTTCCCGCCATACTTCTTGCGTGCGGCCGATACGAGAGCAGCTTCCAGTGCCTCTACGAGCGTGTCCCTCGTAATTCCTTTCTCCTTGGCGACCTGGTCTATCATTCGATTCAGGTTCAATCCCATGGTCAATCCCCCGTAGACTCGGCTCGGCTGCGCAAGTCACCTCGGAAAAAATCACTCTCGGGCAGGTTGAGTTGCGCTCTTTCGATAGCATCCGGTTCTATTTCTACTCGTTCGCCGTCAACATCGAGGACGATTCTTGCGTTTTCCATTCCCTTAAGGGTTCCCAAAAAGTTTCGTCTGCCGTTCATTTTTTCTCGCGTCCTGATTCGCACCGGTGATCCGGCGAAAAGGCGAAAGTCTTTTTCCCTGCGAAGTACCCTATTTATCCCAGGGGACGATACTTCCAGATGGTAGGCTTGGCGTATGGGATCTTCCATGTCGAGCAAGGCGCCGACCTGGCGACTGACCAGTTCGCACTCTTTGAGCGTCACACCTGTGGGCGTATCGATATAGAGTCTCAGCACCCAGCGACCATTCTCCACTTTGAACTCGATTTCCACGAGTTCTGATGCCCTCGGGTTCCAGAACCGGCTCAATGAGTGTCCACAAAGACGAGATGAGATCTCTATTCATTCGCTGCACTCCCGAGCACTGTTCCGAGGCGGTTACCATAAGCCTGGCCTATAGGCCATAATAAAAAACCCGGGACTCGGACCCGGGTGGACTTAACCACACTCTGGAGCGGGCAACGGGGGTCGAACCCGCGACATCAAGCTTGGGAAGCTTGCACTCTACCAACTGAGCTATGCCCGCATACACTTTGAATTTAGCAACCACTCCGTTCGGTGTCAAGGAATTTGTACCGGCGGCTAGGGAAAAACTGGCGCTGGAATTCAGGAACGCAACTCCCAATCCCAGCGCTGCCGCGCGAACCGGTACTTTGCAAGGGCCTGCGTCACATGCGCTCGGATCTTCCGGCGTCCGGGTCCTGTGGCGGTTTCTCGGGGGTCGACGGCCCGGGGAAACTACGTCGTCCGCCATTCTTATCCCCGTGATCCGGTTGCCTCAGTTCAGCGGGAGGCAACCGGGTCCGTGCGCGAATTCAGGGCAAGAACCAGGAACAGGATATCGTGTCGCGGTTTCTCGCGATCACCGCAAAGCTACAAGACCTTATCGTTCAATTCGATCTCGGATTTTTTCTCGAGCAAGCGAAGCCAGCCTTTGAGAAACTCAGTCTGACGTACCTCCCGTACCCATCTTTCTACATTGGGGGCCTCTTTGGCATACCGCGCCTCGTCAGCAGGTTGAATGCGGGAGAGGCGCACCACGGCAATGCCCTTCTGCGCCGGAATCGGGCTAGGAAACACAGGAGCAGCCTCAGAAAGCGTGATGAGCATCTCGTTGACTTCCTCTGAGCTTCCCAAGTGGGTGACAAATCCCGAGGTCCTTGACACTGGCTCCACAGTCTGCCAGGTCAGTCCGAATTTCTTGGCGACCTCTGCCGGATCTTGGGAGGGCTTCTTGAGCTCGTCGATTATTTCGACCGCTTTCTTTCTGGCTTTGATAGCGGCCTGTGCTTTGAGATAGTCTTTCTCAACCTGGGTGCTGACTTCGCTGAATTGGGGCAGCCGTTCCTTAATGATCTTGGTCACCTTAAACACTACGAAGTAGTCGCCAGACCTGATCATGTGGGACACTTCACCAGGCTTGAGCTGAAAAGCCTCTGCCGCGACCTTAGGCTCTTGCATCAGTTCAGGGATGCCTCCCAGCTTGGTCACGGATTCCGCGGTGCGCACCTGGAACCCGAATTTCTTCGCAGGGGCCTCCAGTTTTTCGGAACGGTACACCTGCTCGTAGAAATTGTCCGCGTCTTTTTGAATCTTTTTCTTTGCCCTTTCCTCACGGAGTCTGGTGATGATCTTTTCCTTTACCTCGTCGAACGTGAGTTGTTTCTCGGGTTGTTTCCCTTCCAGCTTGAGCAGTTCGTAACCTTGGCCGGTGAGCAGCGGCTCTGAGACCTGTCCTTTTTCGAGTTTGGAAACAGCCTTTTCCAGGGCAGGGCTCAGGCTACCCCGACTGACCAATCCCAGATCTCCTCCTTTTTCTTTCGTCGCGTCGTCTTCCGACACTTCCTTCGCCACCTTGGCGAAGTCTTCCCCACCGACGATCTTTTCCCGGATAGTCTGGGCTCGTTTCAGGATTTCGTCTTTCTTTTCCTTGTCCGCGCCCTCCGGGACCTTGAAAAGGATATGCCTGATTTCGAGTTTTTCAGGAACAACGAATTCCTTGGGGTTCATGTTGTAGTAGGAGCGGGCCTCTTCGTCGGTGATGGACAGCTGCTTGGCAAGGTCCCGCCAGGAGAAAATCACGTACCGCAAGTCTACCGCCGGGGGGATGGCGTAATTGCTCTGGTGATCTTTGAAATACGCCTCGAGTTCTTTAGGATCCACCGGCTCCTTGGTGGGTTCTTGCTCGGGCTTGATCAGAAGGAGAGAAAGCACCAGCTTGTCATTCTGAAAGTGCCAGAATCGTTTGATTTCTGCCGGATCGGTCTTTACTGAATCCGTCAGGATCCTGGCGACCTGCTCTTCAAGCATCTGCTTGCGCCGATCATCCTCATACAAAGTGGTGGAAAGTTTGATGCTTTGCAGGTATTCGCGGTACACCCCTTCGTCAAATCCTCCACCCCGTTGAAAAATGGGATTGGTGAGGATGTCTTTCCTGAGCTCTTCGTCGTTCACAGACAGGCCGAGGCGGTGACCCTCCTGAAGGAGAAGGACCCGATGGACGAGCCCCATGGCAACGTTCTTTTTGAGATCCAGCTTTTCCAGCAGCCCCGGGGGGATGCGACCCTTGAACCGCATGCGAATCTTTTCGAGCTCGCTGTCGTACGTTCGGTAGTAGTAATCCAAGCTGATTACGGTACCATTGACTTTCGCCAGGTATCCCCTAGATTTCTCCCCCTGGCCTGACCAGCCATACCAGAATATGAAAACGATAATGACACCGCCCAGGGCCAGCTTTATGAGCCAGGAACGGGCGTGTTTTCGCATGAGATCAAGCACTGGCCTGTCCTTTCCATCGGCATTTAGGTTAAAGAGGGATCGTAAGAGTTTCCTGCCTTCTTGTCAATCCTGCTGGACACAAGAAAAGCATCCGAAGATGAGAGATTTCTGCCGATCGCAGTGCCCGCCTGCGGCCTCGCAGTACGGAAAAGATGCTTCATTCCCCGCGTGTCCGAGAGTACCACTCTGAAGCTCCTTACCTGCCGTGCGATCAGGCCTTGATCATAATCCGCACTTCTGCTAGATTTCTGGGTAATTTGTCATCACCAGTCAGATTCTCCAGGAAGCACCTGATGTTGTTTGATCGGCTGTCCGGCATTTTCTCCAACGACATGGCCATTGATCTGGGAACCGCGAACACTTTGGTGTACGTGCGGGGCAAGGGGGTCATACTCTCGGAACCCTCGGTAGTGGCGCTCAAAACGGATCTCAAACGCGGTCCCAGGATCGTCGCTGTGGGGCGGGACGCGAAGAAAATGCTCGGCCGCACGCCGGACAATATCAAGGCAATTCGGCCGATGAAAGACGGCGTCATTGCGGACTTTGAAGTGACCGAGGCTATGCTGAAGCACTTCATATTTAAGATCCACAGGCGTAGATTTCTGGTCAAGCCTCGCATCGTGGTGTGTCTTCCTTCCTGTAGCACTCAGGTCGAAATGCGGGCAGTGAGGGAAGCCGCGAAGAGCGCGGGAGCGAGAGAGGTGTACCTGGTGGAAGAGCCGATAGCAGCGGCCATCGGCGCCCATCTCCCCATCACCGAACCTACGAGCAACATGATAGTGGACATTGGCGGCGGAACCACGGAGGTGGCGGTCATTTCCATGTCCGACATTGTGTACGCCAAGTTGCTGAGGGTGGCGGGGGACAAGATCGACAACGCGGTGATCCGGTACGTGAAGCAAAAGTATAGTCTCCTGATCGGTGAGAGGACGGCTGAACTGATAAAAATGATGATCGGCAGCGTGTGCCACACCAGAGAAGACGCTATGATAGAAGTGAAAGGAAGAGACCTGATCGCGGGAGTGCCCAAAATCGTCGGCCTGCGTTCCGGTGAGGTCACGGACGCGATCGCCGAGCCGGTCAGAGCCATTGTGGAGACGATAAAGACTGCTCTGGAGCAAACGCCTCCGGAATTGGCCTCGGATATCGTTGACAAAGGTATTGTCCTGACCGGCGGGGGCTCGCTTCTGAAGAACCTGGACGAGGTCATCCGCCGAGAGACCAGCCTTCCCGTGTCCGTCGCGGAAGACCCCCTCTCCACGGTCGTTATCGGTTCGGGGCTCGTGTTTGATAATTTCGACCGCCTCAAAGATGTGCTCATTAGATAGTGCGGCACCGGGCATGAACGACCTTGGGGAAAAAATGAGCTGGTGACCAAACGACTGCCTTGCAAGGGGTGCTGTTGCATAACCTCCCGCGGTACAAAGCCTTCCCGAAAACGAGGAAACAACGACTCGATGCGTCCGATGCCTCTTCGAAGCTCCAAAATAAGCATGGCCTTGCAGGCCCCTACGCGCCTCTCTCTGCCTCCGACATGTTCACGAGGCCACTCAATAACGCGATTGTCCTCCGGTGTCAGGGGCCTCAACAGGCCCCCAGTGTTGCCGCATGCCCCGATCAGTTCGTGAAATAGCCATCGTCATACTCCTGGTCGGAGGAGGTCTGGTAATCCTGTTCTCTTCTTACAACAAAACCGGCGAGCAGGGGCTGGTCACTCGTTCGGTTTACCGCATCATGAGGCCATTTCAGCAGGCCGCGACCACGGTGCACGACCGCGTGGTAAGTTGGCGAAAGCACTATGTAACTCTGGTCAATGTAAGCAAAGAGAACGACGTGCTCAAACGGGAGGTTCGCGAGCTTCAAAAAGAAAGAGCGGCACTTCTCAACGCGGAGAGCGAAAACCGCAGGCTCAAGAAACTGCTGGATTTGAAGTCCCGGCATGAGTTCCCTTCCCTGGTGGCTCAGATTATAGGAGAGGATGCTCTCGGTTGGTACCGGACCTTTTTTGTCAATCGCGGGTCAGATGATGGAGTGCTCCCGAACATGCCGGTGACCGTGGCTGAAGGAGTGGTCGGGCGCGTAATCAAGAGTTCCGCGGACATGTCGCAAGTGTTGCTCATTACTGATCCGAACTTGTCGGTGGATTGTAGAGTGCTCAGAACGAGAGACCGGGGAATTTTGTCAGGATCGCTCGACCGAGCGTGCGTGCTGCGGTACTCTGAATCTTAAATCAGACGTGAGACCCGGAGATGAGGTAATCACTTCCGGGCTGGGCGGTGCATTTCCGCGGGACTCTCGGTGGGTAAAATTCAATCGGTGCGCAAGGATTCCCAAGGACTCTTCCTTGAGGCTCAGGTGCTCCCCAGTGTGGATTTTTCCGCGATCGAAGAGGTCCTCGTGGTCCTCGGTCACAGAGCGGGATTCGATCTGCAGCCAGGACTGGACGACAAGCGTTGAAGGACGTCTTTTTCTTCGGCATGGTCACCGTGTTGGCGCTTTGGCTCCAGACGACCTCCCTGTGTTTCTTGGTGCCGTCGGAGTACAAGCCCGATTTATTCCTGATCCTCGTGTACTGGGCCAGCGTACGATTGCCTTTCGCGTTCGGTGTGGCGCTTTGTTTCGGGGGCGGCCTCATGGTGGACTTCCTCTCCGGGTCTCCTGTGGGCCTTTTTGCTCTGTTATATTGCATGGTTTTGGTTTCGTGCGGCTATCTCAATAGCGTGTTCGAGATGGACACGCCTGTGACCAGGGCGGTGATCATTCTCGTCGCGGCTTTGGCCAGTGCGGGAATTGTTTCGCTCATGCGTGCACTGGTCGCGTCGACCGATGTCGGATGGAATTCAATAGTATGGGTATTGCTGAAATTGCTGAGTACAAGCGTGGTGTCCCTCGTGGTTTTTTCCGGTTTGGATCGGTTCCAGGCGGCCTATTCAAACCTTATCGGGGCACGATAATTGGCAAAAGCAACGGCGTTCACAGTTTGTAGGTGAAAGAGATCACTCGGCCTATCTCCGAGGTTGCGTTTTGACGAGCAGTCTTCCACCACCGCATGCATCGACGGATTACTTTGGACCGCGTCTCCGCGTTGCGGTTCTCTTCATGCTCACGTGTATCGGCGTGCTGCTCGTACGGCTATGGCATCTGCAGCTTATCGAGGGCGCGTCTTACGGCGAATTATCCAAGAGCAACCGCGTGCGTCTCATTCGCCTCCCTGCATCCAGAGGTCGAATCCTCGACTGCAACGGCCGTGTATTGGCCGAAAACGTTCCGAGTTTCACGTTTTCCATCATTCCCGGCGAATTGGAAAATCCTCAGGATGTCATTGAGGCATGCTCTTCTCCTCTTGGTATCACCCAGGAAAAGATGCGAACCCTGATCGAACGCAGCCATACAATTCCGCGGTTCATGAATTTTCCTGTGAAGAAAAACATGACGTTGGAACAGGTGGCTCTGGTCAAAGCGCGCACCGGGGACTTGAAGGGAGTGGTGGTCGAGACCAAGCCGGTCAGACATTATCCCTACGGTGAAACCCTCTGCCACGAAATCGGCACCCTGGGCGAGATCTCAAACGAAGAGCTTGCCAAGGTGGGCAGACTCGGATACCGGACCGGAGACATGATAGGGAAGTCGGGGATAGAGACGGAATACGAAAGTTATCTGCGAGGCGAGGAGGGGTGGGAGCAGATCGAAATCGACGCCAAGGGGCGCCAATTGGCCAACCTCGCACGGCGTCCGCCTACACCGGGTCGCGATGTGGTCCTCACGGTGGACGCGGACCTTCAACGATACGCAGAAAGCATCTTTATCCACCGGGCCGGTTCGATCGTGGCAGTAGATCCTGACACGGGACGCGTTACTGGTCGCGGTGAGTAAACCCGGTTTTGATCTGAACTATTTCTCTCCTTCCATTTCAAGACGGCATTGGAAAACGCTGAACAGCGATCCGCTCCATCCACTGGAAAACCGCGTGGTCCGGGGGCTGTACGCGCCGGCCAGTACATTTAAAGTGGTAACCGCGTCAGCAGCTCTGGCTGAAAAGGTGATCACGCCGGATCGCACATTCACCTGCAAGGGGGAAATGGAACTGTGGGGCCAGGTCTTTCGCTGCTGGAATCGGTACGGCCATGGCAAGCTCGACCTTCATCGAGCCATTGTGGAATCCTGCGACGTCTATTTCTATGAACTCGGGCTGCGCCTGGGTGTGGATCGTATCGCACGATACGCTTCCCTTTTTGGTATGGGCAAACCCACGGGGCTGGGACTTCCCCATGAACTGCCAGGCTTGATTCCCACTTCCGCGTGGAAACAACGCACATACGGTGACTCCTGGAAAGACGGCGAAACGGTGAATTTGTCCATAGGCCAGGGGTACCTGGTGGCCACTCCCATACAACTGGCCATGATGACGGCAGCTCTGGCTAACCATGGCAAATTGCTCACCCCGTCCATCGTGCGCCAGATTCGCTCGGGCCAAGGTGAGGTCATTTTCGACCACGAACCCGCGGTGAGGTGGACCGTTCCAGTCCCCCAGGAAGACTTGAAGATCCTGGACTCCGCGATGGTCGGTGTGGTGGAGGATCCCAAAGGAACGGGAAAGAAGGCCCGCGTGCCCGGTATCAGAATCGCGGCCAAGACTGGCACATCCCAGGTGATAAGGGAAAAAGAAGGTAAGCGTCGGGGACATGAGATTCCTTATCACGAACGGACACATGCAATATTTATCGCGTACGTGAACGATCGGCCCAAGAAGATCGCAGTGGTGGTCATAGTGGAGCATGGCGGCGGTGGCGGGGCAAGTGCAGGGCCCCTTGCGCGGAAGGTTATCGCCCGATACTATGGAGTTCCCGATCCGGGAGACTCCGAGGAATAAGCAGGAGATATGGCGTTTCTCGAATCCAAATTGGCTCGCACGCACTCGGTAACGTTCGAATGGCAGCTCGTGGTGCTTAGCCTGATTCTGTCAGGCATAGGGCTCTGCCTGATATTTAGCGCCACGTCCCAACTGGGTGAGGCAGGCCGCTCGTTCGTGATGAGACAGATCACCTGGTGTAGCCTGGGACTGGTGATCATGGCGAGTTTTCTCCTTTTTGATTATCACGTGTTGGAGCGCTGGGCAGTTTGGTTCTACGTGGGGATAGTCGTGGCATTGGTAGCGGTCTGGGGCCTGGGAAAGGTGACCGCCGGCTCCAGGAGGTGGATCGAATTAGGGCTCATGCGGTTCCAGCCTTCAGAGTTTGCAAAACTGGCTGTGGTGATTATCCTGGCCCGGTACTTTCAGGCGCGAGCGGGAAATCGAGGTGGGGGGGGCGCAGAAACTTATCCAGCCGATTCTCCTGGCCGCGATACCGATGATTCTGGTACTGATCCAACCCGATCTGGGCACTGCCGGTGTGATCTTCCTGATTTCCGTCTCCATGATATTGTTTGCCGGAGTAGATCGCCGCGTGCTCCTGTGGACAGGAGGAGTGCTGGTTGCATTGATCCCCCTCGGCATATTCGCGGGGGAACGATTGCTGATGGATTACCAGAAGAAGAGGCTCCTCACGTTCCTGGACCCTAGTTACGATCCCCTGGGAGCCGGCTATCACATTATCCAATCCCAGATCGCCATAGGTTCAGGCGGGATCTTCGGCAAGGGGTTTCTGCAGGGAACGCAGAATCAGCTTATGTTCCTGCCTGTGAAACACACAGATTTCATCTTCTCGATCCTGGCGGAAGAATGGGGCTTTGTGGGCTGCGCGGCGGTCTTGATCCTCTTCTCCGCGTTCCTGCTTCGGGGGATGTCCGTTGCCGCCCGCTCTCGGGATAGTTTCGGCACTCTTGTGGCGTTCGGGTGCACGGTGACCATTTTCTGGCACGTGTTCATCAACGTGGGAATGGTAATGGGCCTGTTACCGGTGGTGGGGGTACCCTTAAGCTTTATCAGTTACGGAGGGTCGTCGCTGCTGGTGTCATTTCTTGCCGTTGCCATAATGGCCAATGTGAGCATGCGGCGTTTCCTCTATTGAAACTGCGTGGCCTGACCGCAGACCTTCAATTATTACTTGAATGCAACTGCGGTCTATGGTAAGGACAATGCCACCTGCCATAGGTCAGGCTCGACTCAATCCGTTCCCCAACGCTGGAGGATACATGCTCCGATTCAGAAAACCCAAGAGCGACGCCGTCACCGGATTCCTGGGATCGCAAACGGAATTCACGGGCAAGCTTTCGTTCTCAGGAGTCGTTCACCTGGACGGCAACTTTCGGGGCGAGGTTATCAGCCGAGGAACGCTGGTGGTGGGGAGCGAATCCGTGGTACACGCGGAGATTCATTCCACCGTGCTGAAGATTTCGGGCGAAGTCCATGGCGACCTGATTGCCACCGAAAAGATCGAGCTGTTCCCGCCTGCAAAGGTGTACGGGAACATACGGACCCCAAGCCTGGTGGTGGAAGAAGGGGTCATTTTCGAGGGCACATGCCGGATGTCCTCCATTGAAGCTGAGCGCACGGCACTCGCTGAGACGGTTGAGGTGACCTCGGCCGATGACGAGACCTTGGATGCCATCTCGGTGGAGGCGTGGCCGTCGGATTACCCGGAGAGTGACGAACTTAGCGGTCAGAGTCCCGACGGAGGTTCGTTTCACAAGCACGGACAGTAGTGTTTCCCCTTCGATTCTATGCCCTTCCTGAGAAAAAGATCTTGACAGCCCGACCACGAGCTGTTACGATCCCGATTCATTCTTGGTTTGGGTCTCAGACAGCATCCTCATAAAAAAACAAAAAAATGGGCAGTAATCAGCCGGTGTGTTCCGCCGTCGGGAGGAAGGCCGGACAGTCGTAAAACTTCGCGAATCCGGGAGACCACGCCAGTGATTCAAGTTAACTTCACTCTATTCATCCAGTTGATCAACTTCCTGATCTTACTGTTCTTACTCAACGTCCTGCTTTACCAGCCTGTTATGGCCAAGATGCGGGAGAGAGAAGCGAAGATCAAGAAAGACCAGGAAAAGGCCTCCGAACTCGACCAGCGGGTTCAGGATCAGGAGAACCGTCATCAGGAAGAGCTAGCCAAGGCTAAGCAGACCGCAGCACAGGAAAAGAATGTGTTGCTCGCGGAAGCCAAGCAGAATGAGGCAGCTATCCTGGACAAGGCTCGGGCTGAAGCCGCCCGCATCGTGGACGACATGAAGGCCGCGATTCAGGCGGATGCTGGGCAGGTCCGACAAACCCTGAAAGCGGACATGACTCCCCTTGCCAATTCCATTTGTGAAAAGATATTGGGGAGGTCGCTCTCATGAAAGTTTTCAGAACCGCAGTTATTTTGATGGCGCTTCTCAGCGTCATCTGTGTTTCGGTAGGCTTTGCAAGCGGCGGAGAACACGCCGAAGCAAGCCCCTGGACCACGAGTAAGCTCATCTGGAGGGTGATCAACACGGTCGCTCTCGTCGCTCTGCTCGTCTATTTCCTCAAAAAGCCTCTCGTCACTTTCTTTTCGGAACGCACGGAGCAAATCAGCAAAGATTTGGACTCCGCCCGCGAACAGCGCGAACAAGCCGAAAAACTCATCAAAGAATATGAGCAGAAAATAGCCGGCATGGCGCAGGAACTGGAGAAAATGCGGGCAGAGCTTGCCAGCGTTGCTGAGGCCGAACGCCAAAAGGTCGTCAAGAACGCGGACCAAATGGCCGCGAAGATGGTCGAGTCCGCAAAGGTCACTGCCGAGCAAGAAGTGCGGAAAGCTCGAATCAGCCTGAAGAACGAAGCGGTGGAAATGGCCGTGCAGATGGCTGAGGCAATGATCCGTGAAAAAATCACGGAAGATGACCGCCGCATGATCGTGGAGGACTATCTTGCTAAAGTCGGGGGTATGAAGTGATCGACACCACTTTGGCTAAACGTTACGCGAAGGCGCTCGTGGAGATCGGGCAGGAAGAGAACGCGCTTGGGACGCTATGGCGAGGATCTGGCCACATTGTGTGAGCTAGTGGATACCTCCCCGGAGTTCCGCGAGGTACTGATCAACCCCGTTTTCACCAAAGAAGACAAGAAGCGAATATCCGGTGACATCCTTGGCAGGTTGGGCACAGACCCGATGGTGACCAACTTCGTTTACATGCTCATCGATCGCAAGCGCATCGACCAGCTCGCGCGGGATAGATAAGGCATTTCGAGCTGCAGTGGATACGATAAACGGCATCACCAGAGGGGAAGTCGTAAGCGCTGAACCCCTTTCGGACGACGCCTTGCGCCGGGTTACAGACGCGCTCTCGGAAATGAGCGGGAAGCGAGTTCTGTTGACCACTGGCGTGAATGCCTCCCTGATCGGGGGGCTCGTTGCGAAGGTCGGAGACATGGTCTTTGACGGGACGATACGTACTCAGCTCAACCAGCTCAAGGAAAGCTTGAAGGGATAGGGAAAATGCAGATCAGAGCAGAAGAGATCAGTGAAATCATCAAGCAACAGATCCGGGACTACGACAAGAAAGTCGAGGTCAGCGAGACTGGGACCGTGATTAGCGTAGGGGATGGAATCGCTCGGCTCCATGGCTTGGAAAAGGCCATGGCCGGCGAGCTGCTGGAGTTCCCTCACGGCATCATGGGAATGGTGCTCAACCTTGAAGCGGATAACGTCGGCGCTGCAATCCTCGGCGAAGACGTGCACATCAAGGAAGGGGACACCGTCAAGAGGACCGGTCGAATCGTTCAGGTTCCGGTGGGCCAGTGCATGCTCGGCCGAGTGGTGGACTCCATCGGGCAGCCCATTGACGGCAAAGGGCCGCTTGACGCCAAGGAATTCCGCATGGTGGAGATCGTGGCCCCGGGCATCATCAAGAGAGAGCCCGTGAAGGAGCCGCTACAGACTGGTCTTAAGGCCATCGACTCCATGATTCCTATCGGACGCGGGCAGCGGGAACTGATCATCGGCGACCGCCAGACCGGAAAGACCGCCATCGCTATCGATACGATCATCAACCAGAAAGAAACCGACGTTAAGTGTATCTACGTGGCAATCGGCCAGAAACGGTCCACGGTTGCCCAGGTGGTGGCTACTCTGGAACGCTTCGGCGCGATGGAATACACCACGGTGGTGTCGGCCACGGCCTCCGACCCGGCGCCTATGCAGTACATCGCCCCGTATTCGGGCGTTACCATGGGTGAATACTATCAGGGACAACGGCCAGCATGCTCTGATAATATACGACGATCTGAGCAAACATGCCCAGGCCTATCGCCAGTTGTCACTGCTTCTTCGAGGCCGCCGGGACGTGAGGCCTACCCTGGCGACGTGTTCTACCTGCACTCCCGTCTTTTGGAGCGGGCCGCCAAGATGGGAGCGATCCCACGGCGGAGGCAGTCTGACTGCACTGCCCATCATCGAGACTCAGGCCGGTGACGTTTCCGCGTACATCCCGACCAACGTCATTTCCATTACCGACGGACAGATCTTTCTCTCCACAGACCTGTTCTATTCAGGTGTTCGACCTGCGATCAACGTTGGTCTGAGCGTCTCGCGAGTCGGTGGAAATGCGCAGATCAAGGCGATGAAGCAGGTCGCAGGGTCGCTTCGGTTGGATCTGGCCCAGTTCCGTGAGCTTGAGGCGTTTGCCCAGTTCGGATCGGACTTGGACAAGGTTACCCAGCAGCAGCTTGCGAGGGGGACCCGTCTGGTCGAGGTCCTCAAGCAGCCCCAGTACCAGCCCATGCCTGTAGCCAAGCAGGTGGCCATTATTTTTGCAGCCACCCACGGGTTCGCCGACGCGTACGACCTGAGGGCTCTTATGGAATATGAGCGGCAGCTCCTTGCCCATTTGGAAGCCAAGTATCCCGACACGCTCACAGAAATAGCAGAAAAGAAGGTTATTTCCGCTGAGCTGGAAGGCAAGCTGAAGCAGATTTTGGAGGATTTCAAAGGCACCTTCACTCCGCCTGAGCTGTCATTGATTTGATAATGTGAATTGAATGCGACAAGGCCCGTGTGTAAGCGGGCCTTCATATAGAGGTCGATATGGCAAGCCTCCGAGATATTCGTAAACGGATCGCGAGCGTTAAGAATACGCAGAAGATCACCAACGCCATGAAAATGGTGTCGGCTGCGAAACTGAGACGGGCCGAGGAAGCCATCAAGGCGGCACGTCCTTTCGCGGAAAAGATGCGCGACGTAATGCTGTCCTTGGCTGCACGGACAAATCCCAGCGCGCATCCTATGTTGGTGGTTCGCCCCGTTGAAAAAATCCTCATGGTACTGATTACCGCTGACCGCGGCTTGTGCGGTGCGTTCAACGCCAGCCTTAATCGCCGGAGCGAGGCCTTCATCAAGGAGATGAAGGCAAAAGGTATCCAAGTGGATATGATCAACGTGGGGCGTAAGGGAAACGACTACTTCCGCAGGAGAAACGTTACCATCGCGGAGAAGTTCGTTAATGTGATGAACAGTGTCGATTTCGAGCTGGCGCAGAAGGTGGTGTCCGTGGCGTCTGAAAAATTCGCCAGCGGAGAATACCAGGAAGTATACGTACTGTACAATAGCTTCCGTTCAGCAGTTACACAGATTCTCACCTTGAGAAAGCTTCTTCCGGTCACCCCTGAGGAGGATGATCCGAAGCGCCGGAGGGAGTACTTGTACGAACCCTCGGAAGAAGAGCTGCTCGCGGCGGTAATTCCCAAGTATGTGGCAAACCAAGTGTTCACCGGGATGCTGGACTCGGTGGCCGCGGAGCACGGGGCCCGAATGAGCGCTATGGAAGCAGCAACTACCAACGCCGAAGAAATGATTCACAAGCTTACCCTGAAGCTGAACCGCCGGCGTCAGGAATCCATCACTACCGAGCTGATGGAGATAGTCGGTGGGGCCGAGGCGCTGAAAGGTTAGTACGAACGAACCATCGAGTTGAGAGAAAACAATTCGAAGACGGTTTCAGGAGGATATCCTAGAATGAGTGTAGGAAAGATAGTTCAGGTGATCGGCCCCTGCGTCGACGTGGAGTTCCCGGAGGGACAGCTTCCGGAGATTTTTAACGGTCTGCTTGTCTCCAATCCGACTATCAACGACCAACCAGATAACCTCGTGATCGAGGTGGCACAGCACCTCGGAGACAATACGGTCCGGACCATCGCAATGGACACCACGGATGGTCTGGTCAGGGGCATGGAAGTCAAAGACAGCGGAGGCCCCATAAGGGTGCCGGTGGGCAAGGGCGTGCTCGGACGTATCATTAACGTCGTGGGACGTCCCGTTGACGAAGCTGGGCCTGTGGTGACCGAGGAGACTCGGCCTATTCACCGTTCCGCCCCGTCCTTTGACGAGCAGGTCACGGAAATCTCTATTCAGGAAACAGGCATCAAAGTCGTCGATCTTATTGCTCCGTTCATGCGCGGTGGCAAGATCGGGTTCTTTGGTGGTGCAGGCGTGGGCAAGACGGTCTTCATGATGGAGATCATCAACAACATCGCCAAGCAGTTCGGTGGAACATCGGTGTTCGCTGGAGTTGGCGAGCGTTCCCGCGAAGGCAACGACCTGTATCTGGAAATGGGCGGCGTGCTCCCGGGCCAGGAGAAACCGAGTGGCGAACGGGTCATTGACCGCGCTGCGCTGATTTACGGCCAGATGAACGAACCCCCGGGAGCCCGAGCGCGAGTCGCCCTGACCGCACTCACGGTTGCCGAGTACTTCCGTGATGAGCAGGGTCTGGACGTGATGCTCTTCATCGACAACATCTTCCGGTTCACCCAAGCGGGCTCCGAGGTGTCGGCCCTCCTGGGCCGCATGCCTTCAGCGGTTGGATACCAGCCGACTCTGGGCACGGACATGGGCGAACTCCAGGAGCGCATCTGTTCGACCAAGAACGGGTCCATCACCGCGGTGGAATGTATCTACGTTCCTGCTGACGACTTGACCGATCCAGCGCCTGCGACCACGTTCGCTCACTTGGACGGAACCGTGGTTCTCGTCACGCCAGGTTGCCGAGCTAGGGATCTATCCGGCTGTTGACCCGTTGGACTCTACATCGCGAATCATGGATCCACGGATCGTGGGTGAGGAGCATTACAAGGTGGCCCGCAGTGTGCAGCTCGTGCTACAGCGGTACAAAGACCTCCAGGACATTATCGCGATCCTCGGTATGGACGAACTTTCCGAAGAAGACAAGCTGGTAGTCGGCAGGGCACGGAGAATTCAACGCTTCCTGTCTCAGCCTTTCTTCGTGGCAGCAGAGTTCACGGGCACGCCCGGTAAGTACGTCAAGATTCAAGACACAGTCGCGGCATTCCAGGAAATCGTCGAAGGCAAATTGGATCACATCCCCGAACAGGCTTTCTACATGGTTGGGGACTTGACTGAGGTGTATGCCAAGGCGGAGAGACTGGCAAGCGCCGCCGCGTGATCGGGAGAAGCTGATGGCGGAAAAATTTCAGGTGCAACTGGTCACCCCCAAGGGCATCATGCTGGACAAGCTGGTGGACGAGGTGATCGCTCCAGGCCTCATGGGTGAGTTCGGTGTCCTCATCGGGCATACGCCTATGTTGACGTTCATCAAACCAGGTGTGTTTTCCTATTTGGAGAACGATAGATTCACCAAGTTTGTGGTGGGCCAGGGTTTCTGCGAAGTACCTGAAGGACTCGGTAACCTGTCTCGTGGATGAGGCGTATAAGGGTGAGGAAGTCGATGCGAGAGACGCTGAGGAAGAGGTGGCTCAGATTGAGCAGAAGATCTCAGCGCTGGACGCTCTGGAAAATCCTCAGGAACACGAGAGACTGTCCGTCAAACTCAAGGTGGCCAGAGCAAAGGTGTCTCTGTCCAGTGGGAGTTGATTTAGGTCGCTCTGCAAGCTAGGTCCTTTCAAAAACAGAGGCCTTGACCGTCACCTGTTCGGGTTCGGTCAAGGCCTTTTCGCGTGGGCACCTTGCCTGCGCGAGAGTGGGTCGCGCTGAGGGGCGAGAAAAACGTGCTTGACTATTACCTCATATTGGATTATTTAATGAATTCATGGAGTTGATTTTAGAAACACCGTGAGGCCCCATGAGTGACACTAATGTAAGGGAAATATTCGACGGCGTGCCGGCGAAACACGCTCAGGCGACGGATTTCGATGCACTCCTCGGAAGAGCGCAGACGCTTCTCAACAGCTCGGACTTTGATGGCGCGCTCGAACAGCTCTTGATCCTTCAGGATAAATACATCGCCGCCACCAAGCTTTTCGACATGATTGGGGAGGCGTACATGCGCGGCCTCGATTTCCGGCAGGGAGTGCGATACAAGACGCTCTATGAAGTGCTAACGAGCACGTTGAGCGCTCAAAAACTTGCCAAGGCGCCGTTTGTCGCATGTGAGACCACCCCGATGCCGCGAACGAGCGAATCGGATGTGGCAGAGCAGGCTTTTAATGAGCCACAGGCCGCGGCGTCTCCTCCGATGACGCATTGCACTGCCGCAATGGGACAGGAGTTGTTGCGACAGGGGCACTTTGATAAAGCGTTGCAGATTTTCGAGAGACTCTTGGAAAAGAACCCTCAAGATGAGACGCTGCTTGAAGGGAAAGAAACCGCGCGGAAAAAGTCCAGAGAGAAGCGACTTCTGGGGGTTCTCGAACGGTGGCTCCATAACATAGAGCTCATGAAGACAGGCCGGTCCGGGGCATGACTGATCAATTATTAGGGCTTCATCGGCGTCTCGAGAGATTAAAGGTGGACGCGCTTCTGTTCAGTACGTCCGAGGCGGTCACGTCGGTCAACGTCAGGCACCTCTCCGGGTTCACCGGATCGGAAGCGGCGATTCTCATTACTCTCACCGAACGGCACTTGTTCACCGATGGCAGGTACAAGACCCAAGCCGCGCAAGAGACTCAGGGATTTCGCGTGCACGTGGTGCGCAATAAGCTCGACTCCCTGGCAAAGTCCCTTGCGGCTGCCGGCGTCCACCGTCTCGGCATCGAAGCGTCACGCGTCAGTCACGAGTTTGTCACGTCGCTGATCCGCCGCGTGCCGGAATTGGAACCGGTTCCGGTCAGCCGAAATTTTCTGGATGACCTGCGGGTTCACAAGAGCCTGGAAGAGAAGGCATTAATCAAGAAAGCGGCAGAGATCGCTTCAGCTGCGTGTCGGTCTGTCCTGGCCTCGGGAATTAGCGGCAAGAAGGAGGTAGAAGTTGCCGCGGAACTGGAAGCGGAATTTCGTCGCCGGGGTGCAGAAAAAGTCGCATTTGACACGATCGTGGCTTCAGGGCCACGCAGCGCCCTGCCTCACGGCCTCGCCGCGGAAAGGGTGATCGGTCACGCGGAATTGATCGTGGTGGACTATGGATGTCGCGTTTCAGGTTATCACAGCGATGAGACGGTGACCGCGGTGACTGACACGCCTTCGGCCGAACAAAAGCGCATCCACCGTGTAGTGTATGATGCTCACATGAGGGCCCTGGATCGAATCAAACCAGGAGTGCATGCGCGGCAGATTGACGCGGTAGCGCGGCATGTCATCGAGAAAGCAGGGTACGGTAAGTATTTCCTTCACGGGTTAGGGCACGGAGTGGGACT
Organism: uncultured delta proteobacterium; assembly: GCA_963760985.1. Lineage (GTDB taxonomy): Bacteria > Desulfobacterota > Desulfomonilia > Desulfomonilales > Desulfomonilaceae > JACRDG01. Next base: position 241,283 of record CAVXFM010000016.1, read on the forward strand.
TGAAATCCATGAGCCCCCGTATCTCTCGCCGCGTGGCAGGGGCCCCCTGGAGGAAGGCATGGTGTTTACCGTCGAGCCGGGCGTTTACATCGAAGGGGTGGGGGGAGTTCGGCTCGAGAGTTTGATCTACTTGGATCGAAACGGCCCGGAAGTGCTCTCCCAAATGCCCAAGGATTTGATCTCGGTCGCTTGAGTGGAACCTCCAAACGGAAGAGGGGAACTTTTGTCCGAGTCGGACGTCGTAGTTTCGTGGACGTACGACTCGACACGTGGTATATTTGCAGATTCATATTTGCGCACAGCTATCGGAGGGCTTGATGTATTCGACTCCTGATTTCAGAAAGGGCCTCAAGATCGAATTGAACGGGGAACCTTTCGCGATCGTCGATTTTCTTCATGTGAAGCCAGGGAAAGGCGGAGCCTTCGTTCGTACGACCTTGAAGAGTTTGGTCACCGGGAACGTGATCGAAAGGACCTTTCGATCAGGGGAGAAAGTAGGCAAACCCGATCTCGAAGAAAAGACCATGCAGTATCTGTATGAGAGCGACGGCGAATTTCACTTCATGGACAACGAGACGTACGAGCAGCTGTTTCTCACGGAAGAGCAATTGGGTGAGGCGCGTAGCTACTTGCAAGAAAACGTAGCCGTGACCGTCCTCTTTCACAATGGCAAGCCAATAGGCGTGGAGCCGCCGATGTTCGTGGAGCTGAAAGTGGCCTCTACCGAACCCGGGGTGCGTGGCGACACCGCGGGGGGGGCCAACAAGCCCGCGACGCTGGAAACAGGCATGACGGTTCAGGTCCCGCTTTTTGTCAACGAAGGGGATGTGCTCAAGATTGATACCCGCACGGGAAGGTACATGGAAAGAGTGAGATAACACATCCCACAGATTTCCGGCATCTCGCCAGCACCCACCTCCTCGCGTCCACAATGGGCAGGCAAGAATCTCGATGAACGCGCCGTATCTCCGCGAGATTACGATTCGCGGAAATGAGCACGGGGTATAGGGCAAGTCGGGCCGGATTTGGCGCGAGGAGGTTCCTGGAGATCCCACGATTCGCGGAAACTGTCGAAATTGTCGTGCGATGCCTTCACCGGACCTATTGTCGTGCGAGGCCCAAAGGGAAAAGCACGGTCCGTCATACTTCGCCGGAATCCCTGCACGGAGTCAAGATGTCTGGGACCATCTCTCGATCGACGCAGGTGTCCCCTGGAATCGAGTCATGGCATAGACCTGTGAATCACTTGACCTGCCGCGTAGGGCCATGCCGCTGCATACGGCTGGCAGCCGTTGCCTCTGCAGCGCATTAAAGGAGCCACGAATGGATTCATTTGCCCTCGTAGTTCACGACGACCAGACTTTCCTGGCCAAGGCAGTCAACTACGGCATGGAGCAAGGGATTTTCACACGAGACAGAGCAGACGAAATCATTAGGATTTCGGTGGCCATGGCCAACAAGTACGTCCTCCACAAGGAAGTGGACTTCCGGTCTTCCGAGGAATTGGCTAAGGTCCAAGAAACCGTGCTGAAACTCATGGGGATAGGCCTGGAGATAAAGAGTAAAGGGGCGGTGGACGATGGCATCCGGATCTTGATGGAAATCTCACCGGTTGAGCTGTTCCGCCTTGCGCACACCCGAATCGAAAAACTCCGGAACCGCTGGGCACTTCTCCTCCAAAATCACCGCATTGAGATCCTTGTAAGTTCCGAGGAATTTGACTGCCTCAGCGAGCTGACCTGTCAACGACTTTCGGAGATGAGCATTTTCACCGAAACAGAGGCACACACCATAGGGCTTCTCACCCTTGACGACGAGCTGTTTCCCAATTTGGGTCTGGTGGAATACTACGAAGCGGAACTCGATCGGTACGAATTTATCCTCCGGCTCCGGGAGATTCTGCCTTTCGGCTTGCTGAATCGGTCCGGGTCCGTGCGAGCTGAAAACCTTTCGGAAGTCGATTCCCTCAGAAACGCGCTCATATGCACTCTGATCATTTCCGGTTACCTGGAGTCGGACGATCCCGTCTCAGTGACCCTGGCCGACGTGCGGCGTTTCTTGCACCTTCTCGATCCGTTGAACCGGCAGGAGATTTTTTCCGAGGACATGGAAAACGTGATGGTCGATCTCATTCACGAATTGGCAGAAGGCCTGCCGGATCGTGAGGCCAGTCTTTTGGCACAGGAGGTCATTGGCACCGCTCAGGAACTGATGGATACAATTGTGGCTGAGTGGGAAACCATCAGCTCAACTCAGGAAAGCGTATTTTTCAAGCGGTGGGCGCGGCTGGCTATTCTGTCGGATTTTCCCGACACCGTGACACGGATATTGTCTTCTGAGGGTGAATTGGACGAGTATGAGTTTGAATTGCTTATTGACCAGTTCCTGAATCGACCCCACAAGGAGGGCCTGAAGCTGGTGGAACGAATTCCGTGGAAACGCCTCTTACCGGACCAGACCGTTCAGTTGTTTCATAGAGTCAGCGGGTATGAGGAGACGTTTGCGCGGCATGCGTCACTGGAGGGATTTTCCGCTCAAGACCTGGTAGAACTGCTCGAAGGGGCGGATCCCAAGGTTCACAAAGCACTGTTGCCTGAGCTGAAAAAGGTTCTCTCCCAACACCCCTTCACCATGGAGGATCTGGAACTCCTTGCAGATATGCCCCACGCGGGGACGTTGATCCTGCCCAGGTTGGTAAATCCGCCCTCTGGCTACGACGCGCACAAGGCACTGGCTGAGTTTCGGGGCGGGTCGCAGGAGGTGCGTGAAATACTGTTCTTTTCGTGCCGCTCCGCGGATTTCTTCCCTGAGTTGTTTCTCGAGGCATGGGGCTTGGACGCCCGTTTCGTCAAAGCCCACGTGAAGGCGCTGGCTCCGGCAGAAATCGGCCCCTTTTTCCGCTCTGCAGCGGGAGCACGGCAGCCAAGCATAGTGGAAACGGAAAAAAAGGCTGCATCACTCCAATTTGACCTTGCGGAGCTTAACAGCCTCTTTACGTCTTTGCCAGTCACCAAGAAAAGAGCAGCGGTGAATTTCTTCTCGTCATAGCCCGCGTTCCGCACATAATTCTTCACGAGAGGATGATTTTTTGGATGCGCCGGAAATGGACTTGTACATTGCCTTGAGATTTGATAAAGCATGGACACCTTTGCGGAGAGGTGAGCCATGGATGGCGTTACGGACGGAATCGGTGCGTGGGATGTTTCGTATCTTCCACTGATGGCGACCTATGCGAGAGAAGTGGGGGTGGTGGAAGAAATCACCCGACTGTGCGGCAGGAAGAAGGGTGTGGACGCCGGGCAGGTTGCCTTGCTCTGATTCTGGATACGCTGGGGGGGCGAAGCCCTTTGTTTCGCCTTCAGGACTCGTTCATAGATCTGGATGTGGGACTGCTTTTGGGGGAAGGAATCACGGTTGGCCAGCTCAATGACGATGCTGTGGGGCGGGTGCTGGATAGCCTCTACGAGGTGGGGGCCAACAAAATCCTTAGCGCTGTGGCCCTGCGCGCGGTCAAGCTTTTTGATTTGGACCTTTCTCACGTGCACCATGACACTACGAGCCGCAGCGTGTATGGCGATTATGAGGTGGGTGAAGAGGCCGTACCTTTCCGGATAACCCATGGTTTCAGCAAAGACAAGCGTCCGGACCTTAAACAGTTGATTCACAGCCTGTTGTGTGTGGACGATGGCATCCCCATCTCCAGTCAATGCGAAGACGGCAATACCTCGGACACGGTGATCAATAAGAACCTCACGCTTCCGGCCTGAGACTCATCATATCGTCTGAAGCACGGATGGCAACGGCCCTTTTAGATCCCTGAGCGATTAGCTCGTGGGGCGGTGACCTGGAGCCGATTGACTCAGGGACTCCGGAGGGCTACCCTGGATATAGGGCACATGTTCAATCTGAGGACTGAGTCCGAAATCGATTCACGGGAAGGAGATTGTCATGAAGAAGACCATCGAAGAGAGAAGAGAGTATGCAAAAATCATTGCTCAGGCCTGGGTTGACGAGGAATTCAAGAAGAGACTGCTTGACAATCCCGCCGCTGTTTTGAGGCAAAATGGCATTGAGATCCCCGAAGGGATGACCGTGAAGGTGATGGAAAAGAAAGAGAATGAAATCTACATACCACTACCTCCAAAACCCAAAGTGATGGTGGGGGTCGAAGAGTTAATGGAAAGGGTTCAAGCCAGCGGCTTTTCCTGTGTCGGCTGGCCATGACGTTTCACGAATGTGGATGGGCCATAGCCAAGGATGTGGACCAGGATGTGTGGTTGGATCTGGGGCCGCTGGCGGAAGAGCCGGCTTCGGGCAAGCGAAAGGCGGCTCATTATCCAGCCCATGAGACCGTGGTCACCATCGACCAGATCATGTATCGGGCCGTAGTGATTCATTCCGATGCTCATGACGAGCGGCGTCTGAAGAAGCTGGCCAAAGAGCTGGAAAAGGACAAAGCTCAGTTGATAGAGGTGAAGCGGGATGTTTCGTGTTGATCACCAACGAGCCATTCTTCGAGGACGGAGGGCAGTCCTCGAAGGATCTTCTCAAACTGTACAAGGATCAGCATTCCATTGAGCAGAATTTCGGTTTCCTCAAGGACCCCTTGATCGTCAACGCCCTGTTCCTAAAATCTCCGCAACGCATTAAAGCGTTGGGACTGATCCTGGTTCTGGCCTTGATGGTGTGGCGCTTGATGGAGTGCACGATGTGAGCATCGCTTCGAGAGCGGTCATCGAAGATCACGGGGTGGGACAAGAAGCTTACGTCTCGTCCTACGACGTTCATGTTGACGACCAAATTCCGTTCGATCATTGTGCTCCTGGTCCAAGACAGCCGTCGTCTGGGCAACCGCCTCAGCGAGACACAACTGGCCTACCTCGGTATCTTGGGACTTACACCGGAGGTCTTCATCGATCCGAAGGCCCGGTTGTCCCATGCGGTAGTCTCTTGGCCTTGATAGGGATACGTGTGTGCGAACTCATTTCACATTGCGCCAGAGCGAGGGTTTCGCCATGAAAACGGGGACGGCGCATTCCTCTCGGGCAGTGACTCCCGCTATGCCGCCAACTTTCTCCATCGTAGCGGCAATGAATCCACTGCGCAACGCCAAGTAACCAACGCCACCCCAAAAATCACCCAGATAAGCCCACATCAATGCGCGTGATGTGGGTCATAGGAACGGCTCAATGCATGGCGTGGCCATCTCGTGACGCGAACTTTCCCGGCTCAGGCACCTTTAAGCTGCTTAAGGAAGTCCTGATGCACGGGATAACCCAGGTCCACCGCCTTTTGCGCGTGTTCCCGTGCTTTCTCGATATTGCCCTGATGGAAGAGGGCCACTGCAAGGTTGTTGTGGGCCATGGGAAAGTCAGGGTGGATTTCCACTGCTCTGGTGTTGTGTTCGATACTCTTGTCGATCTGCCCGAGCGCGAGGAATACGTTCCCCAAGTTCAGATGAGCAGTCACCAGCTTGGGATCGATGGCGAGCGCCTTCTCGAAACTCATCACCGCTTGATCGAGCATTCCCTTGTGGATGAAAGCGATCCCGATGGTCACACACCCTTCGGGCAAGTCAGGACGAAATTCGAGAGCTTTCAGGCACTCATTGATGGAACCGTCGTAATCGCCCTGTTGGAGCAACACTCCCGCGGCATTTATTCTGGCCTCTGACAGGCCTGGTTTGAGTTTCAACGCGGCGCGGAATTCCACGAGACTCTTTTCCCAGTCGCCTTTACGCGCCAGCGCCAAACCGAGATTGTAATGAGCGCTGGCAGAATCCGGGTCGGCCTCAAGGGCTCTCTCTATCTCCTCGATATCCGTCAGGGCAACCGAGTCGGCTGCCTTGAAGTCGGAAGGCTCTTCCATTCGTGTTCCTCCGATGAATTGGCGCATCAACTCCTCATGGCGTGGGATTTCGTAAAGCCCTTGCCCAAAGGCGTAGAATGGCCTCCTCTGAAATTATACGTTCGCGGGAGTGTAGTCAAGACCCGGCCTATCGCGGTATCATGAGACGAACCGGTGAGAAGAACGAACCATGCTCCGGGGTTGCAGAATGAGCGAGCGATCTTACAGGGTCATTCTTGAAGGCTTTGTTCTGGATGGCTTCGACCGAGACGAGGTGATCAAGAGACTCTCCGGAGCTTTCAAGAAGGATGGCCGAATCATAGAAAGGCTCCTGAGTGCCTGCCCCAGACCGATAAAAGGCGGACTGGATTTGGCGGCAGCGCGGAAATACCAGGCCGTGCTCAGCAAAATCGGAGCCGCGTCGCACATCGAAACGGAGGATGAAGAAAAGGTAGAGCCGCAGCCTGAAGTGCGTCCCTCTACGCGCGACGAGGCACGGTCGACTCCCGGATCCGTACCGGAACCGCAAGAGACCACGCAGCCTCCCCTGTCCCCCCGCCCCCCGCTTGAGTACGCAGAGCCAACTGCAGAGTCACCGAAAGAAAACCCGGAGTCCCCTTTTGGCGCGGTGGTGTGTCCCAAATGTGGGTACCGCCCCACCTCCTCGGAAGACGTGCTGCTGGTTCGCGGAGACTGTCCCCGGTGCGGGCTGCGCGTGAGGACAGACCTCGAAATAGAGGAAGCTGACAACGAGGACGCAGCGTACAGACGTCGGAGGCTCCGGCCTGAGGTCATCTACCGGGATCGGACGCCGGCTTCGTGGGAGAGAAGGAGTGCTGCGTCTCTTCATACGTTTGGGCTCTTTCTGGCCGTTCACGCTGCGCTGGTATTGCTCTGGATCTTCTTGTTTGTGCCTGTGGATGCGATTCCGACCCACGCGGGAACCCTTTTTCTCCAGGCAGCCTTGCTGGATTGGCCCACAATATTGGTTGCCGGAGCTATAATCCTTGTTGCGTTTGTGTTGCCCATCTTCAACCGCGGTCTTTCCTGGGGGCAACGCATGGCCGACATCGAAGTGCTCTACACGGAAGAGACCATGATGGGGGGATTCTACCTGTCTCTGGCGCTACGGGCGTTCGTTGCTACAGCGGTGAGCCTGGTTCCGGGGTGGACAGTGCTGTGGGTGGGTTCGTTGCTCAGGTGGTTCCCCGGGGTGTGGGCAACTGCCGCGGTCATGATCGTCGGGGGGGCTTTTGGCTGGGTTTCCTCGTGGGTGTACACTGTACACGCGGGCTGACAGCAGGAGTCCTGCGGACCTTGCTGCCGGAACCTTGCAGGTGGAGGATCTTCCCATGCCTCGCGACGCGTTTCATAAAGCATTGGTAATGATTGCCGTGGTGGGGGGGGGGTGGATCGTCCTGGCCGGCGTGATTCCGCTTGCGATAAGACTCGCGAAGTGACGCACGGTCTCGGTCTTCAGGACGATTCGGCATCAGCCTTTGGCCACTCCCAGGGGCCTGATCCTGGCGACCTTTCCGGCGAGACCGGCACGCTGCACCACGTCCACCACCATGTTTACGTCCTTGTACGCGTGCGGGAATTCCTCGCGCAAAGTCTTGCGGCCCGCTGCCCGCGAAAAGACGTGCCGCTGGTCCTGCAATTCTCGCTCGATGGCTCGCCCCTTGGTCTGTCTAAGCGCTTCTCCGCGAGAGAGCAGGCGACCTGCCCCATGGCAGGCTGAACCGTAAGTCTCTTTCATAGAGCCGGGTTCCCCTGCCAGGACGAACGAGGCCCGTCCCATGTCACCGGGAATTAGCACGGGCTGCCCTGTAGCACGATATGTGAGCGGAAGCGCCGGATGGTCCTTGGGAAACGCCCGGGTCGCTCCTTTGCGGTGCACGCAGAGTCGCACAGGCTTATTGCCGACCATGTGTGTCTCGAATTTGGCAATGTTGTGGCACACATCATAGAGGAGGCGGAAGTTGAGCTGCCGTGGAGACAGCCCAAATGACTCTTCCCAAGTCGTGCGAGCCAGATGCATGATGATCTGCCTGTTGGCAAAGGCGAAATTCGCGGCCGCGTTCATGGCTCCCATATATTCCCTGGCAAGGGCGGTTTTCAGCCGGGTGCATGCAAGCTGCTTGTCCGGGAGGTCCAAGCCTTCCTTGACCAGATTCTTCACCATCCGTGCCAGGAAGTCGTCACAGACCTGATGCCCGAGACCCCTGGAGCCACAGTGAATCATCATCGTGACCTGCCCGGGAAACAGGCCCCATTGTGTGGCAGTGGGCTCGTCAAAGATCTCTTCCACAAAACCGATCTCGAGAAAATGATTGCCCGACCCAAGGGTCCCGAGCTGACTCTTACCCCTTTCGTACGCCCGATCGCTCACCGCTCCGGGATCGGCTCCGGGGAGGGCCCCGTGATCCTCGATGCGCTCCAGATCGGATTGCTCACCCATTCCTTGCTGCACAGCCCAGGCAGCCCCTGATTTGAAGACCGCATTCATTTCGGTCTTGCGGACCGTGATTCCCCCCTTGGATCCAAGGCCGGAGGGCACATGGGCAAAGAGGACGTTGATCAGCTCTTTTATGCGAGGCGTCACCTCTTCTTTGTGCAGCGCGGTGGTCGCGAGGCGCACCCCGCAGTTTATGTCGTAACCCACTCCGCCGGGTGACACCACACCTTCGTCCTCGTCAAAGGCTGCCACGCCGCCTATGGGAAACCCGTATCCCCAGTGCACGTCGGGCATGGCCAAAGATTTTCCGACAATTCCCGGCAGATGCGCTACATTGTACACCTGATCCGGGCTCTGATCTTTTTCCACATCCGGGAGAAGGTGTGCGTCGGAAAAGATGAGCCCCGGCACCCGCATCCGGCCTGTTCGAGGAATCTCCCAACGCACCTCGTCGATTTGTACAAGTCTGAAGGGTCTCGGTCGGGACATGGCAATTCCTCCTTGCGGCAGCAAGGCCGAGTTGCAGTGACGTGCACGCACTCCGTCGTCTCAAAATAAGGCACTAATGGGGTCTTGGAAAGATGCACATTGCCACGGCAGAGACCATTCCGCGTTGCTCGGCCTCAGCTCATGGTCGTGAGCATGAAGAGGTTCTGCTTCAGGTTACGCCTCGGTGCCTCGCGTCAGTCCCCAATATCCGTGAGCGACGAATCCCAGAACCGCAATTCCGCCCACAATGCCCACGGTCGGGATTCCGCCCAATACGGGCCCCACAGCACAATCGCACACACGGCCATCACTGTCTCAAGCCCCAATGCCACCCTGAACGATTTCCGACCGAGGATCGGCCGGTCGGGAACCCCTTGTTTTACGGCAGGCCACACAAAAGAAACGGTCAGGATAAAACTGCCAATCCCGCACGCGGCGCCTGCGACCACATCTTGAGGAAAATGCGCTCCCACGAAGATGCGGGAAAGCCCAATCAATGTCCCCACGACGATGGCCACCAACCCCACGATGCGTGAGTGGTAACCATACCATACCGCGAGAGCCGCACTTATCGCTGCCGCGCTGTGTCCTGAGGGAAAAGAGCCTGACCTGAGCAACGGCCCGACCACGTGAACTGCTTCCAAAACAGCGAAAGGTCTGGGAGTGGGAAAGGCAGCCTTGATCACCTGTACGACCAACCCTGAAATCACCAGGAGAAGTAACCCCATCGCTGCCACACGTGGATTCTTCACCACAAAGGCTCCCATGACAATGCCAAGGAAAAAGCCGTCCCCCATGGTGGTGAGCGTCAGCCAGACCAGGTCTGTAATGGGTGAATGCAAGCCGTTGAGGTCCTGAAACAGCGGCTGATTGAAGCAATGAACCGGAATGAGGAGAAGAAACAAGAACGACAAGCGCTACCACTGGCGATAGAGAAGAGAAACGGCCCTTCCCGAGAGCAGGTTCCACCACAAGACGTGACCCTTTCAAATATCGAAGAGAATCTTGGCGCAGTAGCCCTGGTCAGTCTTCTGGACGGAGAGACCGTGATAGGTTACCGCCTTGATCTCGATATCCGGCTGTTCCCCATCGGGTCGGACCCTGCAAGAGAGCCGGGCTTTCAGCGTCGTGCCCGAGAGTTCTTCAATCGTGGATTGCACCAGAATCCAGCCTCGCACCTGATTAGAGAAGAGAATCTCCCGGAGCCAATCCACCATGAGTTCGTCAATACTCCCGGATTCCAGGAGAACGTCCAGGTCTTTTTCTGCCGCCAAATCCGGTCCGGCCCCCAGAATCTCGGTGAGCGCTGCTGCCGCGTTGACAAAAAGCTCCTGCAAATCGGTTCCGCAGACCTCCACACGCAAGTCCGCGGTATGGTCGATGAGCTTCCAGCTCTTTTCAATCCTCGGAGAGTTCATCATCCTCTTGGAGCGCTTCTTCCAATTCCGCAACGGGCTCATCTTCTCCCGGTTCAGCTTCCTTGTCTTCGTCGTCGGCAGATTCGGCTCGCGCCACGTCCACCACGTACTCGTCCCTGTCCATACGGACGAGCGTTCTGCCCATGGTATTTCTGCCGATAACCGAAATCTCCTCCATCCTCAATCTGATGATCCGACCGCCCGACGTGAGGATCAGGAGGTGATCCGCATCCTCGACGATCTTGATGGCAACGACGTCGCCGAGTTTCTGGTTAATCTTTATGGTGATTACCCCCTGACCGCCTCTGCCCTTGACCGGGTATTCGTTCAAGGAGGTTCTCTTTCCAAAACCGCTGGTGGTGATGGTGAGAAGAGTGCCACTCCCCTCGGAGATGACTTCCATCCCGATCACCGCGTCATCCGGTTTCATTCTGATGCCCGTAACGCCTCTGGCCTGACGGCCCATGGGCCGCACGCGGGTTTCATTGAACCGTATTGCTTTGCCTTTGCGAGTAGCCAGCAGGATGTCGTTAGTACCCGGAGGAAAAATTGACATCGATCAACTCGTCCTCAGGGTCGATAGTGAGAGCAATGAGGCCGGACAGCCGTGGACGAGAAAACTCCCCAACGGACGTCTTCTTTATTTTGCCCAAAGCGGAGGCCATGACCACGTAGCCCTCGGTGGCCAACTCGGTCACGGGCAGAATCTTACGAATCTTTTCGTCAGGATCGAGCCTCAGTAAATTCACTATGGCCTTGCCTCGGCCGTACGGGCTTTCTTCCGGGAGTTGAAACACCCGCATCCAGTAGACTTTTCCTCGATTGGAAAAACACAGGAGCACATCGTGTGATGACGCAAAGAGTATCTGATGCACCACGTCCTCGCTGCCGATCTTGGTGCCGATTCTGCCCTTGCCCCCGGGTCTCTGAGTTTTATACATATTCGCGGAGACTCTCTTGACGTACCCCTTGCTCGAAAAAGTGACCACCACATCCTCACGAGGAATGAGGTCTTCGTCCAGGGTATCTCCTTGGTCGTCGACGATCTCGGTACGCCGCTCGTCAGCGAACTGGTCTCTCACCTGGGTGAGTTCCGCGATGATGATATCCGAGATCTTCTCTTCGGATGCGAGAATCTGTTCCAGGTCCTCAATTCGTGCAAGAACCTCCTTGAGTTCCTGCAAGATCTTATCTCGTTCCAGGCCGGTCAGCCGCTGTAGCCGCATATCCAATATGGCCTGAGCCTGAACCTCGCTGAGCTCAAAAGACGCCATCAACGCCTGTCGAGCTGCGGACGGGTTTGCCGCTGCCTTGATGGTCGCGATGACCTCATCGAGGTGATCCAAAGCGATCTTGAGTCCTTCGAGCAAATGAGCCCGCTCTCGCGCCCTGGCCAGCTCGAATCGGGTCCTTCGCACCACCACCTCTTTGCGGAAATTGATGAACCCTTGCAAGATCTCTTTGAGATTCATCTGATGTGGACGTCCGTGGTCAACACACAACAACTGAATCCCGAAGTTGGTCTGAAGCTGGGTATGTCTGAAGAGCTGGTTCAGGACCACGTCAGGGTTTTCGTCTCTTTTGAGCTCAAAGACCACGCGCATGCCGTGACGGTCTGATTCGTCCCTTATGTCTCTGATACCGGGGATCTTCTTGTCTTTGACCAGGTCTGCCACGTGTTCGACCATCCTGGCCTTGTTGACCAAATACGGAATCTCCGTGACTACGATGCGCTGGTACCCTTTGCCTGCGTCTTCCACTTCTGCCCGGCCTTTCATGCGGACGGATCCCCTGCCAGTGGTATATGCGTCAATAATTCCCTGCCGACCGCTGATGAAACCGGCCGTGGGGAAATCAGGCCCGGGAAGAAACTGCATCAGATCAATAGGCGTGGCACCGGGGTTGTTGACCAGATGAATCGTGGCATCGATGGTTTCGCCCAGATTGTGGGGCGGAATACTCGTGGCCATGCCCACCGCGATGCCTTGGGAGCCGGATACCAGTAAGACCGGAAACCGCGCGGGCAGGACCACCGGTTCTTGCAGGGTGTTGTCGTAATTGGGCAGAAAATTGACCGTATCCTTGTCCAGATCCTCCAAGAGGGCCTGACAAATGCGATCCATGCGGACTTCTGTATACCTCATGGCTGCAGGGGCATCGCCGTCGACGCTGCCGAAGTTTCCCTGTCCGTCAATGAAGGGATAACGCATGGAAAACGGCTGAGCCATTCGGACGATCGCATCGTATACTGCCGCGTCACCATGGGGATGATATTGACCTATGACATCACCGACCGCGCCGCGCTGCTTTGCGGTACGGACGGCCCCAAAGATTACCGCCCCTAAACATGGCATACAGTATCCTGCGGTGGACCGGTTTGAGGCCATCACACAGGTCAGGGAGGGCTCTCCCGACGATCACGCTCATGGCGTAATCGAGGTAGGACTTCTGGACCTCTTCTTCAATTCCTACGGTAGTCTTTTCATGCAACACTGCCACTTAGGTATTCCTTCCACATACAAGTATCCGGTTGAGGTTGCCTGCAAAATCCAGGTCAACCTACGCCCTCGCCTTCCACCGCGAACATTGAAGTCAGGGATGCGAACTCTACGCGAGTCCTGAGGCAGGCACAAAGCACCGGAAAAGGCTTCCGCGCCTCGGACCATGGCATTTTCAGGCTCCCCCGTTCAAGCACAGGACCGGCTCGATTCCCTCACGCTCGGGGAGGTGTACCGGTCAGCAAATCACGTTATCCACACTCCATATTGGCGATGTATGCGCAGCACCTTGTCCACCACTTCCGTGGCTCGCTTGGTCTTCGCAGTCGGCACCCGTTCCCTGCGACCGTCAAACGCGAGAGTCCCGAGGACTTCTCTCACGGACGCGGCAAGCGCGCGGGGGTCGTACCCGCCTTCCAAAGCGAAAAGCAATGGAGCTCCCCTTGCAGACTCGGTTTGCTCGAGCACAATCTGTGCAAGCCATCGATACGCCCTCTCGGAAAGGCGAGTTCTCCCTAATGGGTCTCTTTGGTGCGCGTCAAATCCCGCTGCCACGAGCACCAATTCCGGCCGAAAACGACGCACGACCGGATTCATTATAGTCCGATAAATGTGAATGATGTCGTCGTCTTCCAATTCCTTTGGCACCGGAATATTTACATTGTACCCGAGGCCGTCTCCCTCGCCGGTTTCGTTCCAGTCACCCGTGTGAGGATACCACCCCATGTAGTGGGTGGACAGGTACAATACGCTCTTTTCCTGGTAAAACAGGTCTTGCAAGGCGTTCCCGTGGTGAATATCCCAATCGACAATCAGAATACGCTTGAAGCCATATTTTTCCTGAGCGTCCCGGGCCACTATGCCGAGGTTGTTGAATATGCAGAATCCGCCCGCCCGATCCGGCAATGCATGGTGGCCGGGCGGCCTCACCAGGGCAAAACATACTCTGCAACGTCCGGAAAGCACGGCTTCAAGTCCCTTGATGCAGCCTCCTACCGCGAGCCACGCGGCCAGGTACGTCTTGGCGCTGACCGAGGTGTCCGGCGAAAGGGTGGTGAAGTCGCGTTCAGCAGTGCTGAGGATCTGTTTTACATACACCGGAGTGTGGACCAGTTCCAGGTCTTCCAACGCAGCGGCCTCCGCTTCGATCTGGACGAGCCTACCACCAAACTCGTTGTCCAGCATGCGGTAGATACTCCTGAGGCGATTGGGGCTCTCGGGGTGAGTCAGACCCGGTTTGTGCTCAAGGTACCTGACATCTCGGACAACACCTACGTCGAAGGCCAAGACAACACCTCGTCATTAAAGAAGGAGTATTTTCGCATAATTTTCAGGAACGCACAACCAGCGTTCCCCGCAAGAAAACATTTATACATCAAACTACGCTGGCCGCGGGGGTAGGGCGGGGTCAATTCCTGACGAGAAGCCTGAAAGCGGTGATGCCTTCCCTTACCTTGAGTCGCTCGACCAGAGCGTCTGCATCGTGCTGGGACGAGAACTTGCCCAGGGTACAGGCGGTACAGGATACCCGTCTTGGGTCTGGCTACCGGCTTCAGGAGCACTTCATAACCACGCGATTTCCACCGGGCAGCCCATTGCTGAGCGATGCCGGGGTTAGTGAAAGCTCCTACCTGTACCATGTAAGTGCCTCTTCCCGAGCCAGGCCCAGGAAGGCTCGTCTCGGCGAGAACCCCGCTGACCGTCTCTCCGGCCTTCAGGGTCGCGTGGCCCTTGGCCTTTTTCCCCGCGTGCTTGTCAGAAAGCTTGGCTTTTTCCGCTGCAGGGGCCTTGCCAGGGGCGGCGCTCCCTTCCCGGTGAGTTACGTGGTCCGTATCAGGCGCTTCTGAGCAGGGCGGCGGATCTTCTTGCGCGACAAGCTTGCGGTAAAACGTCACCTGAGGCGGGGCAGTTTTGGTCTTGGTCTCCAGAGCGGGACACGAGGCGCCGGCAGCCTGTTCGGGTTCTGCTTGGGGCCGCGACGGGACCCACGGGCCGAAAGCCTTACCGGCGATGGAGGGGTCGAGAATCAGTCGCACATTGAGCGCGGCAAGCACCAGCATGAGCACGATCACCGCGATCACGGCCACAGTGAGTCGCCCGTTCTTCGGCGCGGTGCTGTCGTTCGATGCAGATCGAGCAGGAGGACTAGCCTTTCTTGTCGTTCGTTTTCGTCGGAAGAATTCGCGCAATCCCATGACGATTCTCACATGCGCTCCGGCGCGGACACACCAAGAATCCTCAGCCCGTTGGCCGTCACCTGGCGCACTGCTTCGACCAGGTACAGACGCGCCTTCTTCACGCGGGAATCCTCGATGAGAACACGGTTATCGTGGTAATATCCATGAAACAGTTCTGCCAGTTCCATCAAGTGGAACGTCACGCGGTGCGGTTCGAGCGTGGCAGCCGCGTCCAGAAGCATGTCGGGGAAGTCCGCGAGATGCTTGATGAGTTTCTGCTCTTCCGGCAGGGACAAGCGCGGTCAAATCCGGGTCGGTCATGTCCGCGTCGATATCTCGCTCAGCAGCAATACGAAATATGCTTGCCACCCGAGCGTGCGCGTATTGCACATAGTACACCGGGTTGTCTTTGGACTGCTTCTTTGCCAGATCCAAGTCAAAATCGAGATGGCTGTCGCATCGCTTGGTGAGAAAGAAAAATCGCGCAGCATCGGGGCCGACTTCGTCAAGCACCTCTCGCAAGGTAATGAATTCACCGGAACGGGTGGACATGGAAATCTTCTTGCCGTCACGTACCAGGTTCACGAATTGCACGAGCAGCACTTTCAACACATCGGGAGAATAGCCGAAAGCCTCGATGCCCGCGCGCACTCGCGGCACATACCCATGATGATCTGAGCCCCAGATGTCGATGAGCAGCCCGTGGCCTCTACGCAACTTGTCCAGATGATACGCCACGTCAGCCGCAAAGTAGGTAGGTTCGCCCGTGGCCCGGACCAACACACGGTCCTTCTCGTCCTGTTCGCCGTTCATGACGAACCACAACGCGCCTTCTTTCTCTTCTGCCTTGCCCAGATCCCGCAATTCCCCGAGGGCTTTGCGCACCGCGTCGCTCTTGTGGAGAATCTTTTCCCGAAAATAATCGTCGTACGTAACACCGAAGAACGCAAGGTCCTCCTGAATTCCTTCGAGTATCCTGTTGCAGGCAAATTCAGCCGCGGCATCCACCGCTCCTTCCGGAGAAAGGCTGAGCAACTTCTCCCCCAGGGGGGTGCCTTGCAGCTCTTTTGCCAGATCGCTAATATATTCGCCCTGATAATGGTTCTCGGGAAAGGTAATGGTCTCGCCGTGTAGTTCGCGGTACCGGTGGAGCACAGAATTACCCAGAATTCGCATCTGATTACCCGCGTCGTTGACATAGTATTCCGTCTCGACGGAGTACCCGCAGGTCTTCAAGAGCCGGGCCAGCGTATCTCCAATAGCCGCTCCCCGTCCGTGCCCCACATGAAGAGGGCCCGTGGGATTGGCGCTTACGAATTCGAGCAATATCCCGGGAGCTGCAGACTGGGGGCAGCATCCGTACTGGGCTTTTTGTCTGTGGATGGTGTGCACGATTTTTCGCCACACATCCCCGGACAGGAAAAAATTGATAAAACCCGGGCCGGCAATTTCAGTTTTGGCAATCAGCGTCTCCTGAGGACTGAGGTTGTCTATAATGATCGCTGCCAGCTCACGCGGTTTCATGCCGGTTTGTGCGGCAAGAGCCAAAGCCGCATTGGTCGCGTAATCTCCCGTACCGATCGTCCTTGCTGCGAGAAATCTCGATTCTCAGGGAGGCTGGATCAGGAACGTTAATGAGATTCCTGCGGGCGGCGTTTTCCACCGCGCTGCGGAGAACAGATCTCAAGATCTCTTTCATTCAGTATCTACCTCTGCGCTCGTAGGATGGCAGCAACGGACTCACGTGTGGTCCTCTTCCTTCTGTGGGTGTTCACCCTTGGGCGCTTGCAGGGTAACGTCTCTCGTGTATTCCGGACATCGGGTCGTTGTCGTCCCGTCCATGGAGAACTTCTTATTGCAGGTCAGCCTCCACGCGCAAATGACACATAGGGTTCTTTCGCCCTCCATCCTCGTCTCCTCTTCCTAGAATTTAGGTATCAATTCTAGAGGTTATGGTCAAGACCTTTTGTGGTAGATTATTATATACCGGTTGCCAAAAGGTCTGTCTGTTTGATTCTTCTTTGGCGTCGGGATGTCCCGTTTCTTTGCGAGCGACGCAGAAACCGTCGAATCTGCGTTCAAGGGACCCCCGCGTTCTTCCAAAACCCCGAGCCATTCGGTCAGGGGTTTTGGCAACTGCAATATACGGTGCATGAGCGGAAACCGCCGCGTCCGCGCACTGGCCTATGGTTTGGTTTCCTCTGTACCGTGGTGTGCTGAGGTAATCCTCTCGTAGATGCACCAGGAACCACCAGTGAACTCCCATGACCTGGAGGGTCACAACGAACCATGAAAATGGCACTCTGTCCAGCGACCAGCGGGAGCTGGCAAGTGCTTAAAGTTCTTGGGGATGGGGGTTCGGGGGAAGGCCCTTCTTTCAAGAAGGGCCTTCCCCCGACAATGCATTTTCATGAGAAACGTGTCAAATATTCCCACGTTTTTGAGTATAGCATTTCACGGCCGACTCCCGAAATGATCTTCCCCCAAATCCCATGTGGGAAATCTTCCCTGCGCTTCCCAAAATATCCCGCACAGAAGGAGTGGAGGTCTCGGCCAAGCCATCTGTCGGTCACGCTCTCGCGGCGGCCATCTCTTCACACGCGTGGAGAATGAGGATCATTCTCCGTGGCATTTCCCCATCAATCGAACGGGGCCTTGCGGCATCACACGACGTGGGAGGAGAAATCCGGACTCAAGATGATGCACGGACGCGGTCATCTTCAATGACGTGCGGCATTGACCCGGGTACTCGCGGGTCAACAAGATCGGCGCTCGACCCTTGGCAGGGTCTCTGTCAGCCTTCTGGGAGACGCTTTGAGGCGAACATACCACTAGACCATCCCCAGCCTTTCTGTTAAAACTGTAGTACAAGAGGTGTGTCATGGACTTTCTCGATCCTGAAAAACTCCGCTTGGTTCCCGGGCAAAGCATGCAAGCCACCTTCTTGAGATCCTCCGCGCAACAGCCGGAGGTAGGGTTCTTTATTCGCTCGATCTCCGAATTTAACCACTCCGATGGAGCCCCGGCCATTCTGCAGCGCGCAGGATTGATCAAATTCAATGATGTTCTCCTCGTATTGACCATGCTGAGAGTGGAAGCGGAATCAGTGGAACTCTTTGACGTGTGGTGGAATTACTGTTCCCGACGCGAAGCCGATCTGTTCAAGATGATGGCTGAACAGGAGAAGCTTACCGTTCACTTGTACGACGACAAGGGAAGATACCACTCAGTTGAGACGGAAAACAGTTTCCGCAGGTTCTTTTCTTCATTGCCCGACCTGTTCGAACAATCCGAGCACTGGACGGAAGTGGAATTCGACCGAGCTGTGAGAGGGTTTTCCGCGGAGTCGTATCCCAAAGAGAATCTCTGGGAAATAATCCAGCTCAAGGAAGAAGAGGAACTGGCTGAGGAAAAAACCTCACACGGAATCGAGGATTATCCCGGGGGCATTCCCGACCAATTGAGACCCTTTTACGACTACTTACCTGCCCAGGGACATTGCATCCGCGTGGTTCCTTCCACGTTCGAGGACAAGGCCATAGACGGGAATCCTGAAGAATTCCTGTACCCCGCGCCTGTGAAGACCGTTCTGCGTTGCGGAATTCGGTGGGCCAAAGGCTATCCTGTGGCCCCGATTCCGTTCATTCCGGGCCTCGGCCTGGCAGTGCCTCCGGACGATACAGAATTCTGACCAGGGCCGTCTCGGCTCTTTGCATCATCGTCCTCGATGGCCTCTATCCGCGGCCATCGAGGATTTAACGAGACTTCTTGAGCTGTGCCAAGTCCTTGTTGCAGTTCGCCAGGTCTCGGTAGAGCGTGTCCACTTTCTCCACGTCAGCTGCAGGATCCTGTTCGAGTTTGACGATTTCCGACCTGATGCGGTTGCACTCGGTTTCCTTTACCAGATCGGGTTGGCATGCGTCTTTGCAGCCCACGTCCTTCTTTTGCAACTCGATGAGGCTCTTGCGCAGATCCACGATCTGTTTCTGTATTTGGGTGACCTCGTGAAATTTCTTCTTGTCAAAGGCCGCTTTGAGAGAGGTCTCCCTGTGAGAAATCTCCCTTTCCAGCGAGGCCCGGTTCTTTTCGATTTCGCGGCACTCATCGCAGGTGATTGCCTGCGCGATGCCCACCCAAACGCACATGACCGCGGTAAGAAACGATTGCTGCTACAGTGGTGCGGGTCAATTCCTTGCCTCCCTGTGTGACCTTGAAGGCGGTGAACCGGTTCGGTTCAAGGCCCGGGGGATGGGGAGACGTGTCCTCTCCGACATCCCACGGTGATTCGGACCAACCGCGTAGCCTCTTCACGCGGACGCCCGTGAAGGTAATCTGTCCGGGCCAGAGCCCACACTGACGGGGAGACACGTGCGGGATTAGAATCGATGCACCAATGTTGCCAGTCCCTGAATCATGTCAGTACCGGAGTTCGAATTGTGCAGTTCGTCACCCTTACCCCACATGTTTCCGTTGGACAGATGCCTCCATTGCAGCCCCAAGCATACCAGCCCACGACCGAACAGGGTCTTTTCGAAACCGAATCCGCTTAATAAGGACCAGTTCCAACGTGACCCGGAGTTTCTGTACGTCTCAGAGACATAACCGAGGCCCACACCGCTTTCAAAATAGGTGGCTGCTCCCAGAGGGCCGAATGGAAAGGTGAACCGGCCCTTGGGCACTCCCGAAATCTCCACGCCGTCGTGGAAATCAAGCCGCTTGAGCTTTTCCACGTTCCCTTCGTGGTACATGACGTACGAGCCGATCAATGCCACCTGAAACTCGCCAATTGCGGGGCCCAATTTCGTCACTGTCGGAAACTTCTTAACGGGTTTACTCAGTTCCACTGTAGCATAATCGAGGTTGGTACACGTGCCGAAAGTTTTGCCGTACGCCATTTTCAGCATGTATCCTCCCTGGGCCGCAGAGGAAATGGTGGATGAAACTGCGGGAAGAGAGCCTTCCGGACGGATTTCCTCCGAAGAGGGGATTGCTTTGACGATGTTTCTTACCGTCACTGCGCTCCGCGGTTGATATCCCATCAGAGGATATGGCGGCCGAAGCGGCCAAGGTCAACGCGCAGCATGCCCACACGACCATAAGTCGACGTCCAAATCTCGCAAAACCCACGATACTCTCCCTCACTTTGAGAAATAAGCAGCCAGCAACGGACCGGCTGGTACCATGGGCTTCGCGGTCTGTCAAGAAATAAAACAGCCTCAATGCACTTTTAGCGGGTTTATACTCATGCAGCATCACATTGCCGCGACATAACCGCGTGGTATTATCAGAAATATGCTACAGACGCGTGATAAGCAGAAACTGCAGGAGCAAAACGCGGTAACAGGCTATTATGATGGTGCTAAGGAGCGGACGGCTGCAGCACAGGTTTTCTGACCATGGGCGAGCGCTCCCGCGCAATATACCGATGCGCGATCCGTAAGTGATTTTGGTCTGCCGGCAGCATGCCTCTGAAGCGCAGTCAGGTCGGGCCGTTCGTAGCGAAAGAGGTTGGCCGCCAGTGTCGTACGCCTGAAAACGCATTGGGAGTAATCCTCAATAGCGGGTCAGTGTCAATGGACCAAAAGGTGGCATGATATCGGATGGTGTGCGCTCCAATGCGAGTCTGGTGTTGGTAAGCGGCCAAACTGATTATAGCCCACGTACACACGGGCAGATAGACCACATGTGGTCCCAATTCCGAGACTGACCGGTCATTCGCATGGCCACTCTCGCCTGACGCGTGCCACCACAAGCCTGTCCTGCACAAGAATGGGGTGTGCTCGCGTTTGCAGCCACGCGTGGAATGAGCCCTTGACACGTAGGGCGATGGTTGCTATCAGAGTACCAGCATCACCAAAAGCCCTCCGGTACCTGGTCCAGTCGAAAGGTAAAGGCCGCGATGGCGAAGCAAAATAAAGGGGGTGTGCAAATCTTTGGACGAATCGCATTCTGGGAAAAAGCGAAGCTTTTCCAGTTGGTTCAAAAGCAAGATGGGCCTGGAACGGAGCCGGCTGGGAATTCAGCAGGTTCTGGACGAGAGTGAAGAGCGAGGCCTTATTGACCCCGATGAAGGGGAGATGATCGACGGCATCTTCGACTTGAAGGAGACTGTTGCACGGGAAATCATGATCCCGCGCACGCACCTCGTTGCCATCTCCAAAGACGCCGATCGGGAACAGGTCCTCACCACGATCATCCAGTCCGGCCATTCACGGATTCCCGTGTACGATCAGGACCTGGATCATATCGTCGGCGTAATCTACGCAAAAGATCTGCTCCCCCTGTGGCTCAACGACGAGCAGGAATTCTCCGTGGAGCAAATCTGTCGTGAACCTTACTTTGTTCCTGAAACCAAACCCGTCAAGGATCTTCTGAACGAACTTCGCACGAAGAAATCTCATTTAGCCGTCATTGTTGACGAATATGGGGGAACCTCAGGCATCGTGACCATTGAGGATATCGTCGAAGAGATCATAGGCGAGATCCGAGATGAATACGACATGGAGGAGGATCCGTTCGTGGTTCAGGACGACGGCACCGTAATAGCAAACGCGCGAACGAATCTGGACGAATTTGATGAGTATTTCCAAGTGAGTCTTCCCCGTGGCGCGTACGACACCCTGGGAGGATATATCATCAACATCCTGGGCCGAGTTCCCAGCAAGGATGAAGAGATACTGTCGCAGGGGCTCAGACTGCGCATTTGCGGAGGTGACAGAAAACGGATCACGCGGGTGATAGTATCCACCGCGTCAGAAGCGGAATCCCCCAACGCTACCGTGTATTCCGAACCCCGTCTATGATTCCTTTTCTCGCCGCGGGAGTAAGTGGTCTGCTGCTTTCTCTGGCCTTTCCTCCTTGGGGAATGGATCTCGTGGCGTGGGTGGCTTTTGTTCCCTTGTTCTGGGCTCTGGATGGCGAAGCGAGCCGCGAGCGTTGCGCGATGTACGGGGCGGTGTTTGGCCTGGTTTTCTTCGCGCTGGACGTGAAATGGGTAATTGCGACCCTGACGACCCACGGTCATTTCTCCCCCTTGCCTGCCGCGCTCGTGTTTCTTCTGATGGTGGCATACCTGGCGCTGTATCCTGCCGCATTCTGCTATATTTTGGCTTGTTTTCACAGGAAAGGTGTCGATCTGGCGGTGGTGGCGCCGTTTGTTTGGATTGCCCTGGAGTACACGCGGGCTTTGTGCTGTACGGGGTTTCCGTGGGATCTCCTAGGTTACTCTCAGGTCCAGCGGTCTTTGCTCGTACAGATCGCGGATATCACCGGGGTCTATGGGATTTCCTTCCTGGTGATACTGGTAAATGGAGCTTTCTGGGAGTTGGCGCGGCTTGCGGTGAAGCCGGACAAGGGCCGCTGGCGGCTTATGGCGGCCGCAGTGGGCTTACTGGTCGTGGTGGTGACATATGGCGATGTGAGAAGGGATCAGTTCTCCGCGGAACCGGCCAACGGTCGTGCCGTCACCGTAGGAGTGCTCCAGGGGAATATTCCGCAGGGGCTCAAGTGGAAGAAATCTATGCGGGAGCACACGTTCCAGACCTACGAGACTCTGGGAAGGCACGCGGTGGAAGCGGGGGCTGGGTTGCTTGTATGGCCGGAGACCAGCGCACCGGTCATGTTCGGCAGTCGGGACCTAGATTGGAAGATCCCTGGTCTCATGTCCCAGAAACCTGAAAGTGCCCATGCTGATCGGCGCGCCGTCTGAAAAGATGGTGGGCAAAGAGATCCACTACTACAACAGCGCCCTCCTGGTGGATGGCACCCATGTGCGGGAACGCTACGACAAGATACATCTCGTGCCGTTTGGCGAGTACATGCCGCTCTCGTGGCTTCTCCCCTTGGGACCCGGCATCGCGGCAAGAGAAGCGGATTATTCTGCCGGCGACACCATGACCGTGATGAGCCTGCCGCATTGTCCGCGGTTTAGCGTGTTGATCTGCTATGAAGCGATATTTCCCGAGCTTGCGCGGCTGGCGGTGAACAAGGGAGCGGAAATGCTCCTCAATATTACCAACGACGGATGGTTTGGACGGAGCGGCGCCCCCTATCAGCATCTGGCCATGGCAGGAATGCGGAGTGTCGAGAACCGGGTCTGGTTGGTCCGCGCTGCGAACACCGGTATCAGTGCGGCCTTTGATCCGACCGGACGCATGGTGAGGCAGATTCCTTTAGATAAGCAAGGGTTCTTCATTGTCCGGGTTTCTGCCCACACGGGAGCGGAGACCTTTTACAGTCGTTTTGGCGACGTTTTTGCGTGGGTCTGTGTCTTAATATGTGTCGTTCTGGGCGTGTTCACACTGCGTGGCCGCCGCGGCATTGTGCGGGAGTAAAGGAATCATGACCCCGAAGACCAAGAGAACGCTCGTAAGGGCAGGGGCAGGGCTGTCACTGATCTTGTTCCTGATATGGCTCATGCATGGCCTCGCGTCTGTCACCACGATGCTGATGGCGGCATTTGTGATGGCGTACATTCTGAATCCTGCGGTACAACGGCTAGCCTCTTTCGGCCTTGGCAGGTCAGGGGCAGCTTTCCTGGTAATCTTCCTTGGCCTTGCGTTGATCGTGGGGTTTGTGTTGATTGTGCTGCCTGCGGTTCTGGGTGAGATCAGCCGTTTTGCGAGCAGGCTTCCTCGTTACTGGGCAGCTATTCAGGGTCTGGCGCTGCAGGCCGCGCAGAAGCTGAACCTCGAAGTCCCGCAGGACTGGACACAGATCACGAACCTGGTGATCGAGCGCGGTCGGCAGATGCTTCCCGGGCTGGCAGATTACAGCACGCAACTGGTCGCGTCTCTGTTCAAGTCGACAATGAAATTCATTTCCGCGGCATTTTATGTGCTGATGGTTCCGGTGATCGCGTATTATCTCATGGTCTCGTTCGAGCAGGTCAAGAGCGACGCTGAGTCGCTTGTCCCGCCCTACCTGCGAGAGTCGGTCATGGACAAGGTGCGCCAGGTGGACACGGTGCTCGCGGCCTTTGTGCGCGGACAGTTGACCGTGGCAACCGTGCTGGGGATCTTGTACAGTGTCGGATTTTTGGTCATAGGCATAGACCTGGCATTGGTATTGGGTATCTTGTCAGGGGTGTTGTGGATCATTCCGTACGTAGGCACATTGTTCGCGTTGACCGCGGGTTCGGCCACAGCATTAGCGAAGTTTGGCGACTTCGTTCATGTGGGGTATGTGGTCGCGTGGGTGGCCGCAGTACAACTACTGGAGGGATATGTCCTGACTCCGCGAATAGTCGGCCAAGCCGTGGGGCTGCACCCTGTGGTTTACATCCTGGCTTTGATCGTGGGTGCGAACCTCTTCGGGTTCGTGGGGCTGCTGGTGGCCATTCCGGTTACCGCTGCGCTGAAAGTCTTGATGAAGACCGGCCTCGATGCGTATCGCGACTCGTACCTGTATAACGATCCCGCGGCAGAAAAGACCGAGTGATGAAGAACGGAATTCTCCACGTGGTGGCCACTCCTATTGGCAACCTCGACGACATCACGATTCGCGGGTTGCAAGTGTTGAAGAATGCAGACCTTATTGCATGTGAGGATACGAGAAAGAGCCGCATCCTGCTCTCACGCTGGGACATCTCTACTCCCCTGATGAGTCTCCATCGGTTTAACGAGGCTCGGAAGATTGCGACCATTCTGGAGCGGCTGCAACAGGGAGAGACCGTGGCGCTCATCAGCGACGCGGGCACTCCTGCCGTGTCCGATCCAGGAGACAGGCTGGTGAAGGCTGTCCTGGACGCGGGATTCTCAGTGACCCCTGCGCCTGGGCCGTGTTCGATTGTCGCGGCGCTTTCTGTGTCGGGCATGGACGCGTCTGCCTTCGTGTACCTGGGGTTTGTGCCCCGCAAGGACGATCAGCGTCGAGTCTTTTTTCAGGAACTTCTGGACGAGAAGAGGTCCGCGGTCTTCTTCGAAACTCCGAGGCGGATCCAAGCTACCCTAAAGATCGCTGCGGAAATGATGGGTTCTCGGCGCATGGCGCTCTTCAGGGAACTCACCAAACTTCATGAGGAGATTCTTGCCGGCACGGCAGGGGAGCTCCTGGAAGCGCTTGACTCACGAGCTTCGGTGAAAGGTGAGATCGTGGTCGTCGTTGAAGGAGCGATCGATGGTGGCTCGGGAGTGGATCCTGAGGAAGCGGTGAGGTGTCTTGCTGCGGAAGGTTTTTCCGGCAAACGTTTGGCTGACGAGGCGCATCGGCGATTCGGCATGAAAAAGAGCGAGGCTTATCGTGTGTACCTGAAAGTGGCGCGGGAAGACGCTTCGTGACCGGTCGTCCGCGTGAAATCCTCTGGACAACGCGCTCGCGGGTGCTATAGTGAACCATAGGAAAAATGGCGCCGTTTGCGAGGAAATATGCCATGCGTCAACCAGGAATCGGTGAGAATTCAGCTGGTTCCTAAGAGTACCCCGACCTCCCGGATAACTCGTTGACTTAGATTTCAATGGCGTCCCACATAATGTTGCTCAATTCGGCAAGCGGTACCGCTCATGGGTGTACTCCCGGCATGCCTGTTCCGGAGGAGTAGTCGTGACAGACGCGAGTGTAAGGGAAAGATTTGGTAAGCTGCTGGAAAACGCCGGGCAGATGTGTTGGGAGCTGGACCGAAGCTTCCGAGTGGTCTACGCAAACGATCTTCTGATCAAGACCTTCGGAAATCCGGTGGGAAAAGTGTGTCACGATTTCATGGCATGCAGCGAGGATGTGTGTCCCGAATGCCCGGTGAGAAAAATTTTTCAAGGCGAGGAACGCGCCTCGTCCGAGCGGATGCGTTTTGATACGCAGGGCAGACGAGTTTGGCTGCAGCACACGGCTACTCCGGTGCGAAACGAATCCGGTGAGGTGGTGGGCGCCCTTGAATTGACTATTGACACCACGCAACGCAAACAGACCGAGGAATGGCTTATAGACTCCGAGAGACTCTATCGCAACCTGGTGGAACAGGTCCCGGACGTCATCTTCTCCCTTGACGAGCATGGGCGATTTGCATTCGTCAACACCCACGTCGAGCTGTTTCTGGGGTATCCCGTAGAAAAGATACTGGAAACTCCTCTGGAAGACTACGTGGTTCCAGAGGACAGGGAACGCGTACGAACCATCCCCAACCTGAAACCGGAAGCCATATGGGATGAAGAAATAGGCATCCTGGATGCAATAGGTCGTAAGAAATTCGCGAGAATTAGATGTAAGGCATCGTTCCCCTCCGGGGGGAGGCCTATGGGGTTCGAGGGCGTGATGCGCGACCGCACCATCAGAAGGAAACTGGAAGAAGAACTGAGGAACTCGAGAGAAGCACTGGTAGAGAAAATAAAGACCATCGACGAACTGTACGACCACATCGTCCAGTCGGGCAAATGCAAGGCTATCGAAGAACACACCGCGGAAGTCGCCCACGAATTGCGGCAACCGCTGGCCATTGTGGGAGGCTTTGCCCGCAGGATGGAGAAACAACTCCAGTCAATGGAGACTTTCGACCTGGGCCGCCAGAGGCAGTATACCCACATCATCACGACTGAAGTGCAAAGACTGGAAAGAATCCTCGACGGGCTCATCGATTTCACCAAACGCGACAAGGTTCACGTGCAGCGCGTAAACCCCAACGAACTCATCGAGTACATCCTCGGGATTACCGATACGCGGATCCACGAAAAGCAAATTCGGCTAGCCGTGGCGCTCGGGACCGAAATAGCCGAGGTGCCCCTGGACCCGGGCCGATTCCAGCAGTTGGTGCTCAACCTGATGTCCAATGCGATAGACTCATCACCTACAGGCGGATCTATCGAAATTGAGACTGGAGCGTCGATCCCCAGCGACAGGGCGATTAAAGTTGGGCAGCTTGAGTCACCGCTGTATTTTGAGATGAAGATCCGAAACACAGGACCGAAGATCCCGGCCGAAGATCTGCAGAAAGTCTTCAATCCCTTTTACACCACCAAGAAACACGGAACCGGGTTAGGTTTGACCGTATCCAAGAAGATCGTGGAGGACCACCACGGGACCATTTCCGTGAAGTCGGACGAAGACGGTACCACCTTCATGATTTGGCTGCCGCTCGCTCAACCGGGGGATAACGGTTCCAGCGCTCTTTTCCAGTTGGAACGCGCGGGCTTGGGCCAGATGTAAGCGCGGATTCACACCGCGAAGAAGCATATGGTATGAGACGCGTTGATGGCGTGCAGTTCCGGTTGACAATCCTCTCGGTCCGTTGCAGAATAATTAACTGAGAGGATAACCAATTGTAACGCAATTCTTGGCTATGGTGTGAGGATTGATTATTAAGGCCTCGATAATAGTTGTGTTTATTGTTTGCTTGGTCGTCGTCGGTGAGCCCTGCCGTGCACAACCCTCACCTCCGAGACACGTCAAAAGCCTGAGTAAGTCCCCCTCGTTCTATCTGGACCGCGGCAAGATCCAACTGGAGCGAAAGCATTATGCCGCGGCAGTGCGTTCACTCTCCATGGTTATCCGTGCCACGCCCGGAGCTGCCGAAGCCTATCACTTACGAGGAAGCGCGTTTGACAAGCTCGGTGTGGCGCACAAAGCGATCCGAGATTTTTCGCGTTACATCGAACTCAGACCTCAAGATCCTCGCGGGTACATTCTGCGGGGTGACGCGCGGAATTTTAACAAGGAGCATGAGGCGGCTGTCGAAGATTACTCTCATGCGATAAAACTGGCTTCGCGTTCGGTTCCCGCGTACCTGGGCAGGGGGTTGGCCTATGCGGCATTGGAGCGCTATGGCGAGGCCATAAAGGATTACCAGTGGGTTCTGGCGCTTGATCCTAACAATAATGAAGCGGCAGAGAACATGGCATTGGCGTGCATGCGTTCGGGCAGACATCTGCAAGCAGTAGGCTATTTTGAGAAAGCCTTGAAGCACGAAAGGGACCCCCAATGGCGGGCTAAGATAGAGAAGTGGCTCGAACAGGTGGTCAACGACCCCAGTGTGCGATCTCGCAAGGCAGAAGGATTGACCAATCGTCCCAGGCCGTTGGGCCCCACTGCGAAGCCCCTGTGGTGAGAGATTACAACCGAACGTCCCCTCCTCCAAGACATCCTCCCGTTAAAGGCCCGACTATGGTGCCTTCCCCCGAACCCCCATCCCCAAGAACTTTAAGCACTTGCCAGCTCCCGCTGGTCGCTGGACAGGGCGGCATTTTCATGGTTCGTTGTGACCCTCAAGGTCATGGGGGTGCCAAAAGCTTTGACCGAAATAGGCGTGTCTGTGACTGTGGCGGGAATCCTTCCGAACGAAGATCCGACGGCTTTGCGTCGCTCGAAGTGAGAAGGAGTTCCCGCTACCGCAGGAGCGATCAATCGGACAAAACTTTTGGCAATGAGTACATGCTCTCTCACTGAGGAAAGCGGGTCGTAAGCCGGTTACTGCGTGGGTATTTTGACAGCCGGACCTCATGATGATAAATTGAGCGGCTGTGTCAACAAACTCGGCATGAGAATTCCGTGCCGGGGTATGAATGAACGAGGTGCCGTACATGAATTCCGATCCTATCAAGCCCTCAAATATTTACGGGGCCGCAACGTTACCATTTCACCTCAAAGTCGCATGGCGCGCCTTCCAATTGATGGTGAAAAGGGAGAACCGGCTGAAGCAGAGACAGCACAAGGTCAGCCCGGTCGATGCGCTTTTCAATTTTGCGAAGCTCTCCTTTCTCAAGTCGACGCTGTTGAAATATCGTCACCCGGTCCGGTTCGGCGATTCGGTGGTGATGGACAGCACCTTTCCGCCATTTCCGTCCCGTGGTTTTGACAAGCGGCTCTCGAATTACATCAACACCCTTGATATTACAGAGACTCCTTCAGGAATCGTGTCGATTTCCACTACCAATTGCTGTCCTTATGCATGCGCGTTTTGTTCGACCAACGCGCGTCACAATACAGAAAACGACCTGGACGAAGACCTCCTGAAGAAGACAATACGTCAGGTGGAAGGCCTGGGCGTGCCGATGATCATCCTGCATGGCGGCGAGCCCATGTTCCGATACGATCGATTCCTGAGGCTCGTAAAGCATGTGAGCGCGGATACCTGTCTGTGGATGTTCACCACAGGGTACGGAGTTACTGAGGAAAAAGCCCGTGAACTCAAGCAAAATGGTTTGTTCGGCGTGTGGGTGAGCCTCGACCATTTTCAGCCCGAAGTCCATAGCCGCCTCAGAGGACATCCTGAGGCCTTTGAGAACGCATGCCGGGCTGTCGAGTGCTTCCGCAAAGCCGGCGTGTATACCTGTCTGTCTCTGGTGCCGACTCCCGATCTGCGAGAAGCGGAGAACTTCAAGAAATATTACGACTTTGCGCGTGATTTGGGCGTCGCGGAGATACGAGTGATGGAAGTGAAGCCTTCCGGCCGTGAGGCATGTAGGGGCGTAATCCCGCACAGTCCGGTGCTGGAGAAACTACAACAGGACCTGTTCCGGGATCCTGCGTATCGGAATCACCCGCCCCTGAGCGGCCTTTCCACATGGCTTGAGAAAGACCGCGCCCTGGGCTGCCAATGTCGCTTCGAGTACTTGTTTGTGACCTCCACCGGCGAGGTTCAGCCGTGTGAGGCCGCGGAAATATCGTTCGGGAACATTAAGGATGAGGATTTTCTCACCATATACGCTCGCACGTGCAAGGCCTTTCCCCGTCCCTCGACAGGTTGCATTCCCATGGTGATGTACGACGAGGTTCGTCAATATCAACAGCGCAAAGAGGAATTGTCCTCTCAAGAAAAATGTGAGATTTCCACGCGGATCATGGCAGGGTTTCAGGAAAGAGGCGACGTCCCGGGCGCGTACAAGCCGATCTGGTCGCTTTATCAGCGCCGCCTGGGGTCACTGCACCGTCGGAGAAGATCTGCGAGCAATTCCGGCAAGTAACGTGGTGAGGACCTGCCAACAAACTGGCGTTGGAGCTGCGTGAGGCCGGCGATCTCCCTCACTGCGGACGGCGTGGAGACGTCCGATCTTCGTTTAGGAGATCGCGGGCCCGCCGACGCAATTGGTTGTCGGTGAGCTCATCGAAGCGAGCGTGCCGCGTTCTGCCAGGCATTGCTTTCCCTGAGGCACCACGAAGAGCCACGGTGGCCAAGCACACCATCGTGCCCCGGATTCGGGAAAGCATTGCGTGTCGCAATAGCCCGTTAAGCCGCCGCAGCTGTCTTCAGCTTGAGCAGACTCTCGACCATGCGGATCAGGCGCTCATTCGCTCCCTTTGCAGAGTCGAGGATATCCAGGTAAAGCGATGAAGCCTTGGGGGAACAGAGCCCGTCTATCAAGCGATCCTCGTGGGCCAAGGCGAAATCCACGGTCATCTGCGCAAGCTTCTTTTGCTTTTCGTGCACCGGCCCGAGCAGCTCCCAGTTGCTGTTAGCCAGTATTTCTCTGATGGTCTTCAGAATGTCCGACAGGAGCCCGAACAACTCGGTCAGCTCCGCATGGGCTTTGTCACTGAAGGGGATGCCATCGCGGGCCTTGATGCGCGCACAGTTGATTACACCCTCCACATAGTCCCCGGCCCGTTCCAGGTGCCCTGGAAAGAGGACGAGGGCTTTGAGTATTTCTCCGGTGGTCGAAGGGGAACAGACGAGATCGCCGGTAAGCTGCTTCTCTTCCTGGTGAATCTCGTGTCCCAGAGCATCGCACTTCTTCATTTTCTCCGGGTCTGCAATGATGAGGGACTTGTAAGCGAGGGTGGTCATGTCCATGAGCCTAGTCAACATGACCAACAACCCCTCTTCCAGACAGGTCATATCAGCGGGGGGACTCATAGAGTTCCTCCAGTCTGGATGCTTCACGATCAAGCTTAGGGCTGATCAAGCGAAAGGGGTTGAAGAAAACATGCTTGTCTTTCATCTGGAATCGTCCTCCTTTTGATCGCGGTTCCCGGGATACGTCTGCGCTGACGAAATCTCTTCGCATAAGTTAGTGATCCTGGGAAGACAAAGAAAGTCTCTCAGGGTGCGAGACGCGCAGCCCCTGACCGACGCTAACTTCAAAACCGCTGAACTGAGTTCCGGCCTGGAATCCGGCCTGACTTCCTGAGAGTTGCCAGCCGGTAAGATACTCTGATACAAGGAAAAGATCAAGATTTAGCCTGCGTTACCTCGGGCAATTTTCAGGCGCGGCCTCTCGAATCGAAGAGCGCAGGGCCTCTTCATGCACGCACCAAAGGGGGAGAACCAGCGAGGGACGCCGTTTCCGTGGGGCCATACCTGCGAAGAAAAAAAAGGAGCTTCGTACCCGGTCTCCTGAATACGGATTCAACGGAATGAGGTGCGCGGCATCGAGGGCCTCCCGCCTTGGGCGCCACCGCAGGCCGATCCAGTTCCCTCGGATGTGGTGACCATCGGCACCCCCATCCTTCAGGGTTTCTTGTCGACCGGACGCGGTTCTCCCCAGATGATCGCATGCTACCCGAATACGAGACCGAAATCGCGCTTCAAGGTCCTTAAGTCCGGCAATTCCGTGGGCACGCCCCCGGCTGTGGCATCGCGAACGCGTTTGCCACGGCAGCCTTTCTCCTCCATCAGACATTCTGCAGAGAGGGGAGGTACTGACATTTTTATGTAAAAACTGCGGTGGCTTGTTATCAAAACACTTTTCAGCGTAAGCTCGATCCGAGCGAATGAGCTATACTGAGGACCCACAATTCTGCGAGGAGACGTGAAGATGACACAGTATCGAAAAGTGGCCGGGGAAATCTTGAGCCGCATCCGCACCAAAAAACCGGTGGTCCACAGCATCACCAACTACGTGGTGATGAACTCAACCGCGAATGTGCTTCTGGCCATGGGCGCGTCGCCCATCATGGCGCACGCCCCTGAGGAAATCGAAGATATCCTGGCCCTATCCCACTCGATGGTCATCAATATCGGCACCCTTTCCCGACCGTGGATACAATCCATGACCCTGGCAGGCCGCGTAGCCGCAACTTCTGGCAAGCCATTCGTATTGGACCCGGTAGGAGCAGGGGCGACGAGACTGCGCACACGTGTACTGCCCTGGACATCATTGAGTCATCAGTTCCCACAGTGATTCGCGGCAACGCGTCGGAAATCCTTGCGTTGTCACCCAGCGGCGGTACAACCCGGGGAGTGGATTCGATGCATACCACGGATCAAGCCACGGATGCGGCCAAAAGCATAGCGCTCTCGCTGGAAACCGTCATCGCCGTGACAGGAGAAGAAGACCTGGTCACCGATGGCCGGAAGGGTCTCGTGGTGTCTGGAGGCCACGAGTTGATGAAGTACGTTACCGGTACGGGCTGCGCGGCCAGTGTGATCATCGCCGCGTTCCTGGCCGAGGAGCCGGACCCGCTCGTCGCGACCGCGGCCGCTCTGGCCTTCTTCGCCCTGGCCGGTGAAAGGGCTGCGGCAGAAGCTCCTTTGCCTGGCACATTCTGGGTGAAGATTCTCGACGCGCTCTATGGCATCACCCCTGAGGACTTGAGCGCACATGCAAGGATCAACCGCACATGACGCCTCCTCTCGCGTGGGATGTGTACCTGGTGACAGACAGATCTTTTTCCAAGAATCGGTCAACCCTGGAAATAGTCGTTGCCGCGGTCGAGGGCGGGATCTCCGTGGTCCAGCTTCGGGAGAAGGATCTTGAAACGAAAGACTTTTACGAAGAGGGCATGAAGATCCGGAAATTTCTCCGAGATCGAAAGGTGCCACTCATCGTGAATGACAGGCTGGATATTGCATTGGCCATCGACGCGGACGGGATCCATCTGGGACAGAAAGACCTGCCTGTAAAGGTGGCCAGGAGCATCCTGGGACCGGACCGCATTATAGGTGTCTCTGTAGAAAAACCCGCGGACATCGACAAGCACGCGGTCATGTACGCAGACTATCTCGCGGTGAGCCCGGTCTTTGCCACGGGCACGAAAACCGACACGGCCGCGCCGTGGGGATTGGCTGGGGTTACACAGGCACGCTCCATCACTGAATTGCCGCTTGTGGCCATCGGATCGATGAAGATTGACAATGCGCGAGAGGTGGTCATGGCAGGCGCTGACTGCGTGGCGGTCGTTACCGCTATTGTGTCGGCAGACGATCCGGCTGAGGCCACTCGAAGATTGGTATGTGAGGTGCGAGCCGCCAAGGCCACGCGAGGAACGCTGGCGCGCTGATTTGTGTGATTCGGGAGAGGGAGAGTTTCCGGTTACCGAGCACGTGGAAAAAAGCCCGAGCGCTCTGACCCGTGCGTGCGGTCTTGCGTTTTTGTTTCACGGGGCCGGAGGCCTCAAAAGCAAGGAGTCCCAATGGACCGCGGTACCGACACTTGCCGGTGCCGCGGTCTCTTGTCGTAATTTGGGGCGATCTCTTGAGGCACCTTTTATTTCGCGCCTGAAGGGACTTTTATTCTCTTCTTCTTACTGCTTTTTTTGAGGGAGTGAGTGGATTTCTTCTTCTTGAGCGCAGCGGGCTTTTCTTCCTTCGCGGGTTTCCGTTCCTTTTGCACTTTTTCTTGTGCCGGTGAGGCTGACTTTTCTTGGACTGCCTGTGTTTCCTCTGCCGACGAAGCGGATTCCTGCGACTCGGCCGCTGGGCCCTCGACAAAATGGGTCACGACCGACTTGAGGTCCATGGCCACCTGATCCACCGCGGCAATCAGAGTCGGGAAATACACTGCCTGATGGAGTTTATTCAGCGTGTCCGGATAAACTCCACGTGCCACCAGAGGAGAACAAGTGCATTCCTCCTTCCCTACTACCTGATACCCTGCCGCGCCGGCAGTGCCGGTAAGCCCGGGTACCAGCGCCAATGCCACTAGAGCGACAATAAAGAAACGCATGTCTCTTCTCCTGATTAAAATGGGAAATTTTATTATACTGAAATTGCAATAAAAATCAAGAACTACGTTGCCGGGGGGAGCAGGGTGAGAGAACGGCGTGAGCGAGAAAGCCCATTCAGGCCTGCAAAAGCATCGTTTCCCCATGGCTCTTGAGAAAAGATCAGGCTCTGTTTCAGCGGGCATCCGCACACCAACGTGGGGTGCCTTGGTGGTCGGCTTTTTCAGGCTCAATACATGACGCGCCGAACCATTTACCCCCTGATATGTGCGGAAACGATTACCGGGAACGACTGGTTTGCGATAAAGTTGTTTGACCCGCAGCAATATTTGGTGCAACCTACCTGGTTGACTGTATCCTCGGCAGCATCAGATACCACACGAAAGGAGATCGTGGATTGAGAGTTCTATCCGGCATCCAGCCGAGCGGTTCCCTGCATATTGGCAATTACCTTGGGATGATGAGACCCATGATTGAGTATATGGACCAGTCTGAACTGTTTGTGTTCATCGTGAACCTTCACACGATGACCAGCGTTCATGATGGGCCGAAACTCTCTACCGGCACCTTGGAGGCCGCTGCAGACTTCCTGGCCTTGGGCCTTGATCCCAACCGTAGCATCTTTTGGGTTCAGTCTGATGTCCCCGAGGTAGTCGAACTATCATGGATCTTGACGTGCATCACTCCCATGGGGTTACTGGAGCGTTGTCATTCGTTACAAAGACAAGATCGCGCGAGGGCTCTCGCCGAACCACGGTCTCTTCGCGTATCCAGGTACCTCATGGCCGCAGACATCTTGCTGTATCAATCCCACATCATCCCCGTAGGCAAAGACCAGAAGCAGCACGTGGAAGTGACCCGGGACATTGCAATCAAGTTCAACAACACCTTTGGCGAAACCTTTGTGCTCCCTGAGCCGCAGATCAGTGACGAAGTGGCCACTGTGCCCGGGATCGATGGGCAGAAGATGTCCAAATCCTATGACAACACCATAGAGATCTTTTCCGATGAGCGAACGCTCAAGCGAAAGGTTATGGGCATTGTCACGGATTCCACGCCTGTGGATCAGCCCAAGAATCCTGAAACGTGCAATCTCTTCCAGATCTTCAGACACTTCGCGACGGAAGACCGCGTGGAAGAGGTGCGCAACCTCTACCTGCATGGCGGGGCAGCCTACGGGACGATCAAGAAGGAACTGGTGGGAGTGCTCTGGGATTTTTTCCGCGAAAACCGGGAAGAGCGAGCCAGGTTGCTCAACGATCCCGGCCACATCCGGGATATCTTGGCTTTCGGGGCTGAAAAGGCACGGGCGATTGCCGCGGGTACGATAGATGACGTAAGGCGAAAAGTAGGCCTGTTGTACTAATGCCGGTGTGCGCCCATTCAGGTCTGACGGGCATCCGCCACGCGTCCGACACACAGTCAGGCTCACTGTACGCAGCTGAGGAGGCATGGCGGCTGTCTGATTGAGGTTGCGGACAATGGGAGAAGGGGCTTTTCTCAGTCGGTTAGTCTATCTATGGCGGAACGTGAGCGTCTCGTTCTCCGGCCAGGTCCCCCCCAAAGCACAGGGCTCGTGTAGTGAACAACCATGCCCCCGGTGGTGGCACAACGAACAATGAAAATCGCACCCTGTCCAGCAACCAGCGGAAGCTGGCAAGTGCTTGAAAGTCTTGGGGATGGGGGTTCGGGGGAAGGCCCTTCTTTCAAGAAGGGCCTTCCCCCGAAAATTCATTTTCACAGGAACTCACCCGTCTCACGGAGAATGGGCATGACCCCAATGAAATCCACGCGTACCAAGGAACCGGATATCCACAAGATTGTGGCGATCCTCAGGCAGGAAGTTCGCGACATGGAAGTGCCCATTGTCACGGAGATTTCCCGGCGCAGACGCGATCCCTTTGACGTGCTCGTCAGCACCGTCCTTTCCCTGCGTACCAAAGACGAAGTGACCAGGGCAGCAGCGACAAGGCTACTGGCCAGGGGACGAACGCCCGAGGAGATCCTCGCGATTCCGGAAGAAGAAATCGCGGGCATCATATTCCCCGTGGGATTCTACAAAACCAAAGCCCGAAACCTCAGACACATCTGCCAGGATCTCTTGGACAGGTTCCAAGGAAAGGTTCCCAACGACCTGGATGCGTTGTTGACCCTTCAAGGCGTCGGCCGTAAAACCGCGAACTTGGTAGTTACTTTAGGGTTTGGGGAACCGGGAATTTGCGTGGACACCCATGTGCACCGGGTGAGCAACCGGCTCGGATACGTGCACACGAAAACCCCGGATCAGACCGAGACCGCGCTGAGAGAAAAACTGCCTTCCGAATACTGGATCGAATACAACGACTTGCTTGTCACCTGGGGACAGAAACATCTGCCGGCCCATCTCACCTTTTTGCTCGCGATGTGCGATCCGCGAGTATTGTGGACGGGTTGGAGTAGAGCGCAGCAGGTGACGGAAGTGGCACCGGCTCAGGGCCGCGCACGTCCTTTCCCTGCCTGCCCGCGAGCAGGTCAGGGCGCGTGACCGTCAACTACGTGTATCGCGATCCTGTCCTCGCACAGCGCAGCTGCCGAGGGACACCGCAATAAGCGGCTGTGTCTCGAAAGGAGTGCGGAAAGAACGCCTACGCGAGGTTCTCCTCGCCTTTTCGCGAATTTCCTAGTTCATTACAATATCTTTGAGCGCGACTGGCGGCCTGCGGAACGCCCTTCACGGCATCCGGGATCACCGATGCGATACTTGACCCATGGTTGGGCCTTCCGTGTCGTATGCGCTGCACATTGTAACAGACCACGCCACCCAGGACCGCAACCACTGATGCCACTAGGACCGCTCCCAACGACCATCTCAGCAGTATGTCTCGACCCAGGTACAGGAAGGAATGGAGGGATTCCCAAAAATAATCCGCTTGGGTCACGGGTTTCAACATGGCTCGGAACGCTGCTGCGTCCAAAGTTGTTTGTCTTCCCAGGATTCTCGATCCGAGACAATAATACCCGTAATAGAGGGGAATCACGGAAAGCGGGTTATTGACGCACGAGCACGCGAATGCAATCGCAAAATTGAATCTCATACACAGCCGCGACAACCCCAGCAAAAGCATCTGAACGCCGAGCGGAATCCCCAGTCCTACAAAAAGACCTGCCGCCATCCCAAGCGCGTCAAACCACGGCGGGTTTTTCGATGAGACAAACGGATCGACAAAGCGCCTCCGGAAAAGACTGCGGGGCTTGTGCGGATTCGATGTGGTTGACTGGACATGAGATGGCGTCGCACTTCCCGCGCACATCTCCGGTAGGTCATGCATTATGGTCAAGATGATTCACCCAACAGGCCAGTTCGGTATACCACGCCGCTGGCATTCGCAAGCGTCTCATCATGACACGCTGCGCCTGCAGCGAATCCCGCTAGAGGGGTTCAAACGTGGTACTCAGGAGGTCGTTACGAACATCTCCGCTCCGTGTGAGTCTCCTGTGAGTCTGACCTGCGAAGCCCTTTCTTTGAAGCTCGAAGGGGCATTGAGCCCATCGACGTCGTCGTGCCACGTTCTTGGCAAGCCATTGCGTAACGCAACAGGTTTCCATCTATACCAGATTTTCCATCCCAGTCCAAGATGCACCGCGTCCAATAATCCGCCAGGCCTTCCCCGCTTTCAGGAGATGTGTGGAGCATGAGACACGAGAAAATGTGATCGCTGGCCTTCTCCCTAGGAGCCTGTCGCGGAACCCCTTATATGGTTTGATACCGATTCGCGGTCACCTATCCAAGATGGTGGGGCTGTGGGTCTCCTGAGCGCAGTGATGAGACCGCTTTGCGTCGTCCGTAGCGAAGGAGATCCTCAGCCCGCATCCTGTGTCCTGTCATACGCCTGAAAGCGCAATGGTATGAGTCGTGCTATGAGCATGCCCCAACAATCGGTTCCGCTTCTCAGGTAGGCTCCTATCAGTCTGACATACTGAGGTTTCGGTCGGTTTCTCTTTCCATGGCTTGGCGCCAACCGAGTCCATCGTGGCACGTTACCGGGAAAGCATTGCGTTCCGCAACAGCCTGCTACGTTTCGTCTGTTTCAGCACCGTCCTTTACTGCCATCAACCACCCGGTCCAACCCTTGCAGATTGCAGCCTGCGGCTGCGTCAAATGGAGGCGGCACTCGTCCAGAGAGAGAATATGACCGCACGTCGCGCTTCCAAGCATGACTGCCTGCTCCGCTAAGCATCTAAGACACCTGACCCGAAAAAGTGATTTACTCCGAAGAAGAAACCATGAGATCTTTTACGAGAAGAAGTTCCTTGGATCTATGACGAGGAATTCCCAACAGACAAGCAACAAAGTGAAAGTAGACCGTTCTGATGTACCGAAAAGGTATGCTATGATCTCGCAGGCACCTCGAAATGTTTTTCAAGGAACCGACCTTTACGGCCGATGGAGTGTATACGCATCAACTGCTCCATGTCAGAGGTACACTGTTGACTGATGTGCTGTTTTATATTGCTTTAGGTGTTACATTTTGTTTCACCTTTATCAACGGATTCCACGACGGTGGCAATGTCATTGCTACGGCTATTTCCTCAAGATCCATGCGCCCCACCCGGGCCATTGCATTGGCGGCGGTGGCTGAGTTTATCGGGCCGTTCCTGCTGGGCACCGCGGTCGCACGTACCATGGCCACAGGCATTTTGAAACCGGATTTCTTGGAGCATCTTCCCGCGGAACAGCTCTATGTAATGGTCATCAGTGGAGTAGGCGGTGCGATAGTGTGGAAGCTGCCCACCTGGTTCCTCGGATTGCCGGCCAGCGGATCCCATGCGCTCATCGGAGGGCTTGTGGGTTCAGGGGTTGTGGCTCTTGGTGTACATGGAGTGGCGGTCGAGAAGGTAGTGGGGGCCGTG
Organism: uncultured delta proteobacterium; assembly: GCA_963760985.1. Taxonomy (GTDB): domain Bacteria; phylum Desulfobacterota; class Desulfomonilia; order Desulfomonilales; family Desulfomonilaceae; genus JACRDG01. The sequence continues at coordinate 279,864 of CAVXFM010000016.1, forward strand.
ATGTTGCCGTTGCTGCTTTCTCCTTTTGTCAGCATCCTGATCGGGTATATGGTGTTTTCCGTTCTCAAGAACCTGCTTTCGCGGGCAAACCGCGGGGTAGGGCAGTTTTTCGCGGTCTTGCACAAACCGACTATGGGTTTCTTGGCAATAAGTCATGGTTCCAACGACGCGCAAAAATCCATGGGCGTAATCGCACTGATTCTGGCCGCAGGGAGTGGGGAGATGCACGGAGAGTTACACTTGCCGGAGTGGGTGATCGTCTCCTGCGCGGCGGCCCTGGCTCTGGGGCTGTCCACTGGAGGGTGGCGCATCGTAAAGACCGTCGGATACGGAATCTCCCGTATGGAGCCTGTGCATTCCTTCGCTTCCCTGGTGAGCGCGGGATCGGTCATCATCACCGCGTCTCTTCTTGGTGGCCCGGTGAGCACCACCCAAGTGGTCGCCTCCTCGGTCATGGGAGTGGGCGCGTCGCGGCGTCTGAGCGGGGTTCGATGGGGCGCGGCCACAAACATTGCCTATGCCTGGCTTTTGACAGTGCCGGTGACCGTAGCTCTGGGGGCAGGTTTCTGTTGGATACTCCTGCGAGTGGTCGCTCGGTAGACGAAAGGAACGACCCATGTCGTTTTGGAATATTTTTGGTCGAAAGAGAAACGTAGATTTCTTTGACCTGCTACTGGAACAGTCGGAGAAGACGCTTGCCGGGTGCAAGGCTCTACTCCGTTTCCTCGACGCGCGCTGTGAGGCTGCCGAAGTTGATCGGATAGAGCGGGAAGCGGACGACATCCGCAGGATCCTGATCGATGAGTTGAACCAGACATTCATGACACCGATTGACCGGGAGGACATTTTCGCGTTATCCGGGGCAATCGACGACGTGCTCGACCACGCGCAGAATACGGTGAAAGAGATGGAAGCCTTTGGGGTGGAGAGTAACGAGCACCTCTGTCAGATGGCTGAGTTGCTGCAACAGGGCGCGGAACAGCTCGTTTTGGCCATGAAGCATCTCAAGAAGAACCCCAACGTGGCGGTGGAATATGCACTTCGGGCCAAGCGCATCGAGAACAGAATGAACGACCGTTATCTGGCTGCATTGAAGCAACTCTTTTCCGGCCATGACCCGCGTCCCATGATGAGTTATCGGGAAATCTACCGACACTTCAATCGAAGTGCGGACCGCGTCGACGAGGCAGCCAATATCATCAGCAACATCGTGGTAAAAATGTTCTAAATGCGCGCGTTCATCACTTTCCTGAAATGCCCGATGAAGATCCGCGAGGCAATGCCGTTTACCAGGCCGGTGCCCGCTGCGGTGAGGAGCATGAGCGGCAGCAGCAGGACAATCGCGTCGTTGCGAATGAGCACGAGGTATGCCACCGTAAGCTGCGCCACATTGTGAACCACTGCGCCGACCACACTTATCCCGATCTCCGAGAACAGCGAACCCCCCAACCGTTGAAACGCTGCCATGGCCAGAATCGCTGCCACGCCCCCTGACAACGAAAGGGCAAACGCAGGAGACCCGAACAGCCCGTACGCGAGAGAGCCCAAGAAGATTCGACCGAAAGTGACCAAAAGGGCATCCTTAAAGCCAAACAGTTCCAACGCTGCCAGCCCGATGATATTGGCAAAACCGAATTTGAACCAAGCCACGGTGATCGGAAGAAGCCCCTCTAGCGTGTGGATCACCGTAGCCAGAGCCAGCAGAACCGACAGCCTCGCGAGGTGGACAGTACGCTCGTTCATCGAGTCACCCCGTCCAGGCCTTCCTCTCGCTCATTGGACACGTGAACCACCACTTCGTTGGGCACGCACGCGATCAATCCCCCCTCGCGGCCAATGTCCTTGGTGTGTGTACAGATGTGCTTGGGGCACGGAGACGAGACAATCCTCGCTCGCCCCTTGGTAATTTTGACCACCGTGGTGCCGAGCGGTCCGGGAACCTCCACCACTCGGTCCCTGTCCAGGGCGAACCTCCCCACAAGCCGATCTGACGACCGAATCTCCACCATGGTCCCGCTGGACAGGACCTGGGTGGGAAGCACGAAAAAGAGGACAAGCGCTCCGGTGATAACGATGCCCAGAATGGCCGCGTCTCCGGCCGTCATGAATCCGAGTAACCTCGTCAGCGCATTGCCCGATGCGGGAGACAATCTTTCCTGCTGTGTATTGGTCAAAGAGTTCTCAACCTCTTCCCGTGGCCATCTTAAACGCAATGTCATTGCACTCGATCTCGTGAGCGCACGCGGCCCCACGGCCTGGGTTCTTCAACCGGATCCCTTCGTGACGCACCTTTTCTCGGCAGATCGATCCTGTATTGTTGTCGCGAATGAGAGCGATCTTCAAAGGGTTCTAAGTATACCCTATATGCACCCGAGAGCCACCCCATCCCCGTGTCGCGGGCATGGACGACCAGCCGGTCGCTCTCTTCGCGCGACCGGAGTCCCGTGTACCGCCTCTGTCTCCCCCTTACGAAAAGTCCATAGTATCCGTTCACTTGCGCGCTGGGGACGCAGGGGCTGGTTTTGTGCCGGCAGGCCCTTCTCACTTTGGAAAAGACGTCTAAAGCCTCATTAATAAAGAATAGTTTTTTCTTTTCCTCTTCTTCCCCCTGTTCCCGAGAGGGCAGGAGGGTCCTTGCCGTCAGACCTCTGAATGGATACACAAAATTCTTTATTTTACTTGCATCATGCCGGGATTCGTTATAAATATCGTCTCACGGAAATCAGACGCTGACCACTCGATAAAAGGCGGTCAATAATGAAATGCCCTGCCTGCGGCGCTATCGACGACAGAGTCATCGACTCCCGACTTGGCAAGGATAATAGCGTAATTCGGCGGCGACGTCAGTGTCTCGTGTGCAAGAAAAGATTTACCACGTACGAAAGGATCGAGGAAATCCTCCCTTATGTGATAAAAAAGGATGGTCGTCGCGAGGCATTCGACCGATGGAAAATCATTGAAGGCATGCGCAGGGCGTGCGAAAAAAGACCCATAAGCATTGACCGTATTGAGGCCGTGGCTGACGCCATCGAACAGGAGCTTATGGAGAGACCGGAGAAGGAGATCAGCGTTACTTATATTGGCGGGCGGGTCATGGAAGAACTGGAGCAGATGGACGACATCGCGTACGTGAGATTTGCTTCCGTGTACCGCTCCTTCCGGGACATTGAGGAATTCGTCAAGGAAATAAGAGAATTGTATGAACTCAAAGAAGCCCGGGAGCAACGCCGATCTCAGAGCGGACCCCCCGATGAAGAAACCCAAGGAATCCAAGATCCCCCGAGAAGCGAAGACGTTCATGTCCCTGGCTCTGAAGCTGGCTAGACGCCGGCTGGGACGCACCTCACCCAATCCCGTCGTTGGAGCCGTGCTTGTCAAGGATGGCAGGGTAGTAGGAGAAGGATACCATCGCGCAGCGGGCGAGCCCCATGCGGAAGTGGAAGCCATCCGCTCGGCAGGTTCGGACGCGCGAGGGGCGGACCTGTTCGTGACACTCGAACCCTGCAACCATCACGGAAGGACCCCGCCATGCACGAGGGCCATCCTGGAGGCGGGAATCAAGAAGGTTTGGTATGGCATAGACGACCCCAATCCGGTGGTGCGGGGCGGTGGAGCGGACACTCTGAGAGAGGCCGGGGTAGAGGTGGTCGGTCAGGTGATGGAGAGCCGTTGCCGCCGGATCAACGAGGTGTATTTGACCAACGTGACGTACCACAGGCCGTTTATTTATCTCAAACTTGCCATGAGCCTGGACGGTCGTATCGCGACCCGTACCGGTCATTCGCAGTGGATCACCTCCGAGCAGTCCCGTAGGAAGGTTCACCGGTTGAGGGATCGGGTATCCGCGATCATGGTGGGAGTGGGCACCGTATTAGCAGACGATCCCTCCCTGACGACCCGGCTGCCCGAGGGGCACGGGCATGACCCCATGCGCATCGTAGCGGACTCTGGGTTGAGGACACCTCCGAACGCGTCGATCTTCAATTCCACCTCGTCTGCAGGAGTCATCATCGCAGCATGTCAAAATCCACCCGCGGACCGCAGGGTGAGTCTCGAAAAAGTAGGAGCCAAGGTCGTGCGGACGTCAGGTCCGAAAAAGGTGGATTTGAAGGACCTGTTTGCCCGGTTGTACCGAAGCGGAGTGACGTCCGTCCTCGTAGAGGGGGGGGGCGCACTGGCCTGGGGCGCGCTGGAAGCACGAGCGGTCGATCGGTGCATGTTTTTCTACGCGCCCGTCATCATCGGGGGCCATGATGCACCCTGTGGTATTGGTGGGCTCGGCGTAGGCCGATTGAACGAAGCTCCTCGGCTCGTGGACATGGAGGTTGTCCGAGTGGGTCCGGACATATTGGTAAACGGAAGAGTGCTTTACCCGACTGAGGGTGATGCGGGCACGGACAAGCCTCTCCGTTGAATCTGCAAACGCCATATTCGTTCAAACGGACATCCGGCGAATCCACCGGAGCCTGATTCTCGGGTGCGCGAGTGAGCCGCGCGTTGTCCTTCACCCACCAACGAACAAATGACTTCTCACGCTTGTCTAATCCGCGAGGGATTTTCTTTTTTGCGTGGTAGAGGCGAGGTTCATGATTCTTCAGATAAACCCGATGTACCCCCAACCGAGGCACATATCGCGAGTAGCTCAGATGCTGAGTGCTGACGGGGTGATGGTCTATCCTACCGATACGGTCTACGGGCTCGGCTGTGACATCAAGAGCAAGAAGGCCCTGGAAAAGGTGCGCCGTATCAAACGAATGGACAACAAGCGGCACCTTTCGTTCGTCTTTGCCGACCTCAAGACCATTTCCGAATACGCTCAGGTCACCGACAACGCGTACAAGATATTGCGACGCTACCTTCCTGGTCCGTACACGTTCGTGCTCAAGGCGACAAGGCTTGTGCCCCGCATCGTGCTCACCAAACGGAACGAGGTCGGCATCCGAATACCGGACAACCGCATCTGCCATGCGCTGGTCACCGAACTGGGCAACCCGATCCTGAGTTCGTCAGTGCGCATGCCTGACGACCAGTTGCTGGACGATCCCAAAGAGATCGACAAGATGTACAAGTCTCAAGTGGATCTGGTGATCGATGGAGGCGTGTTCCTTCCCGAACCCTCGTCGGTGATCAGTCTCCTGGATGACCAACCCGAGATCATCCGAAAAGGAAAGGGAGACGTTACTCCGTTCTTGTGACCATCGTCGCGGCGGTAATCCTGTTTTCGCGAGACAAAAGCCTACCGAATCAGGAAAGCGCGCAAAGAGAGCTTTCAGAGCTTCGCGACGCGTTCTGCCAGAAGCTCTGCGTTTCGGCGCGCGCTCCCCACATGTCTGAGGATCGCGGCGCGCCCCTGCTCGCCGAGACTCGCGGCTCTGAGAGGGTCGGAAAGAATCTCGCGCATACACAGCGTCAGATCGTCTACGCTCCTCACTTCTCTCCCCGCGCCAACCCGAACCAGGCTGTCGCGAGCATCCCGAAAATCCTCCATGGAAGGCCCGAACAGCACCATCTTTCCCCACGCGGCCGGCTCCAAGATGTTTCTGGCCTCCTTTGGGTACCAAGGACCCGCCGATGAATACCGCTGAAGCGAGAGAATAGATCTGGAACAACTCACCCGTGCGGTCCACAATCACCACCCGGCGACCATCCCGCGTCTCTCCCTGATCCGCGGTGCTTCGCAGGAAAGGAGCCTCCATGTTCCGGTCGACCATCGCGGACACGAGGGAAGGGGTCTTTTCCACATGCCGCGGCACCAGCACCAGTATCAAGCCCGGAAACAGGTCCGCGAGTCTCCTGTACGCGTCGAGCACGATCTCATGTTCCCCTGGGTGCGTGCTGCCTGCAACAATTACTCGATCAGACTGCCCCAGATCGAGAAGTGCGCGGATACGGGTTTCCACTGCCGGCTCGGTTGCTCCGGGAAGCGCATCGAATTTGGTGTTCCCGGTGATTCGTATCCGGTCCGCGGGCGCGCCCATTTCCTCAATACGCTGCGCGTCAAGTTCGGTTGCCATCAAAAACAGGTCGATTCCCTGCAATACCGACGAGAAGAACGGCCGAAGCCTCCGGTAACGTGGGAAAGAGCGGTCCGAAATGCGGCCGTTGGCCAGTGCCACAGTGGCTCCCACGCGTCTGAGGCTGTGCACCAGGTTGGGCCACAGCTCCGTCTCCATCAGGACAAAGAGGTCAGGGTGGATACGCTGGACCACAGGATCTACACACGATGGAAAATCAATGGGCAAGTACAAAAAAGCGTCAGCCTGTGTGATCAGATGGCGAGCCTTGTCCTGGCCGGTCTCGGTTCCTGTGGAGACAATGACTGCAGCGTGAGGGAGCAACTCTTTCACCGCGTTGACCAACGGGCCGAGCGCTACCACTTCACCGACGGAAACCGCATGAAACCACAATCGCGGTCGACCGAGCTTCTCCGGCACGAAGTCAGCGGGGAGTCGGCCCAGTTTGCCGGGAAGAGAACGTCGGTACTTGTTTCCCGCGACGATCTTGGGCAAATAGTAGGCAAACAGAAACGGCGCGACGAGCGTGTGAAGAACGAAGTTATACAGCAGGCGATTCATGGAGACTCGACCGAAGTCAACGGCATGTCTCGACCTTGGCGGAAAAAGTCAAATCCAGGGCAAAATTCTTTTCCACGAGAAAAGGATTGGGCTCGATCTTCTCAATACGGACCGAGGTCCGCCATCCCCCCGGGGGTGAATGGACCTCAAATCGCCGGGGCAGCCATCCCTCGTTACCGGCCTTGAAATCCCCGAAATCTGCTGTCAAATCCACGTCTCCGCTGGGACTGAGCCGCACGAGGCGCGTGACGTGGAGTGTCTTGGGGTCGAGGGTTGCCCCCCACACCCGGCCCCCATAGGTGATCCGTATGACAATTTTTTCCGCTGTCCCTCGCGAGAAGGCGATCAAACCGCACGTCCTTCCACTGCAGCAGGACCATCGGGATGAGGCCCTCGATTTCGGCGACGTCCGGGAATCTCCGGCCGAAGCATTCCTTGCCGCCCTTGAGGACCTTACCGTCAGAGGGTACATACAGTTTGAACGAATTGGCCTTGATGACCAGCTCGAACAGGGAATTGCCTCCAGGCCCGATTCCCTGGAATCTGAAATCGCTTGGTCGCCGATACATCAAGAATCCCTTGATGTCCTGCCGAGACTTGCCTCTGTTGTACACGCTGGACACGGTCATTACTGCCTTCAACGCGCTGAGGCTCTTTCCTTTTCTCGCCAAGGTGTCAGGGATTTGCTTAGGTTCTATGGCGGGTTCCGCACAGGCCGAGACCGCGTACACCAGGAGAAGCCCCATGATAAAACACATGACAATCGCGGGGGCTCTGCCGGTTCCACACGGACGCGATGAGCGGTAGGGGTAAGGGGGTTCCGACGAACGTCTCATGGAGCATCTTTCTACCAGAGGGACACGGGGGATGCAATGGAGAATCGCGCGTGTCTGCGTATTCGTGCACACGTGGCGTGTCGACCGAATCGCACACGAAAGAAGATGAAAGAAACCGTCGTTTGGAAGGGATCAAGCCGATGGAATGCTTCTGGCAGAAAGATCCTCTCAGCAACTGATTGACCGGGCTCCGAGCAGGATGCGCCGATCATGTCCCGAGCGTGAGAACCGCTGCCTCGCCCGGTCAGTCATTCTGTAAGAAGCCGGGAGTATCGGGGGAGCGGGGCGCAGCCCGACCGATGCGGTTCAGGTGGTTTACCTCATCCTACGCGGGCTGACAGCGCTCTTCTTGAGGCAACAGGGCTGTCGCACGGACCTCGAACATGTGGCGAATCCCGCAAAAAGAGGCCCCGGATGTTTATTTCCAGTCCAGATAGTCTTCCACTCCGAATCCCGCATCCTTGAGAAGTCGCACAGCCAAGCCTCGGCCAATCTCGCATCCAGCGTGGACGGGAATCGTAATGGAGACCCGCCGTTGTGCGTGCCACAGAGTAAGGTGGCTTCCCGATTGTCGATCTTCCACGAAGCCCTTTGCTCTGAGGAATCTGATGAGTTCCTTGGCCGTAACCTGAGGCATCCGGCTTACTGCGGCACTCCGATACTCAGTTCCTCCACATGAACGAGGCGCTCGTGTTGAGGCACGGGCTGAGCGTGCTCCAGGAGAGAAGCCAGATGCTGCTCCACGGCCTCACGGATGCTCTGTTTTGCTTCTTCGAAGGTTTTCCCGTTGCCAAAGCACCCGGGAAGGGTGGGGCTGTAGGCGAAATAGCCTTCGTCTTCCGATTCCTTTTCGATCACTATCTGAAATGAGTAGAATCTCATGACCTTGATTCCCTTCTTGCATTCCTCTGTCCTGCGGGGCACGCACAGACTGCGCAAGATCCGGTGGAGAGATTTCTAGGCGAGCACATCCCTTTCTCATTTTCAGGCAGCGGCTCGCTCGTTTTGCCAGGCGGACAGAGCGGGCTTCTCCTCGGAACAAAAGCTACAAAGCAAATTCCTCCTGGGCTTTCAAAAAAGGACCAGCCGCACCGGGCGAAGCAGAGTCACATACGATCCGTTCTCACTCCGGGATCTCGGACCGACGCCTACGTAGAGCTTGAGCGTGTCAGCCAACCGCTTGACGGTCTTGTTGAGCAATCTCACGCACCCATGCGATTGGCTGGAGCCAACGCTCCACGGTGAGTCGGTTCCGTGTATGCGGTACGTCCCGGTATCCACCATTTTCATGGGGGAAGCGATGTTGTCGAGTTCCTCAACCGTTTGTCCGCTCTTGTCCGGGACCGGGATCTTCTTGAAAAAAGGCATCATGTGACCGCCATACACCGAATGGCTCGGCCGCTGGCCATATGCCCAATCCCTGGGGGGCGGAATCCACAACGGCCTGTCGTCGTAGATGATCGTAATGTAATAGGATCCTCGTGGGGTAGGATACTCCTGGGATCCCAGACCCACCCTACACGAATAGAGCAGTTCCTTCTCGGACGTGTTCTTGATACCGTAAAGTTCCAGCGTATACTTGTGGATATTGACCAGGATCTGGAAGCTGGCAAACCGCTTGGTAGCGCTTTGATCGTCAAGCTTCCGCTCTACGTGCCTCCAGGTGTCCCTGAGAAGCTTCTCAACGGGGTCTTCATCTTTCCGCTGCGGTTGCCTGACGTCGCTCGGCATCAGATGGCTCAGGCGAATGTCCTTGCGAAAGGAATTCTGTGCCTTGGCTTCCTGTCGGCCCACGACGAGAAGACAACACACGATCCCTATCAACACCAACCATTTCCCTGCACGCATGATCACGGGCATCAATCCCGACTCCCTCGCATGGTATCTCCGCCGCGGCGTACCCTTGTACTCCCCTCATCGCGGCTGACTAATATCCCTATGCTTATCTATCTGATGAATGCAAGTCCAGAGTCAAGGCAAAAAAACTTTTGCTGGGCTAGAGGCCGCTTGGATACAAGACTTTTCCGTGGCTCGCTTTTTCTCACACCCGCGGGCAATGGGACGCATAGGAGAAATGCGAAGAAATGAGCTCAGCTCCGGTCGGGTGAAACAACGGGGAAGACGCAACGGTCGGATGGAGGGTCCCCCTGCACGTACATGCGCAGGTGGTACGGGGGCCTGCTCTGGTGGCCTTCCGCAGGCACCGCGGTACCAAGCGTATCTGCATAGGTGAGATGAGGAGGACCGGCGTATTGCCGGCCTCCTGTACGCAAGTTACCACATGGCAAGAAACCCGGTGAGGAAACCTATTTGAACAACGGGTATGGATTCATCCCGTAAGAGACTCCGTGGCATGGCAGGCTCATCGAGGGGCATGCGGTTACAAACGCGCATGGCACGGCCTGAGGTTGATAACTCGGAGGCGGACACGGGACCGCACAGGGATTCAAGGCCAAAGGAAACATGCACGGGGCTTCTTTACATGGGAAGAGCATGCAGCATTCCCAATCACGGGGGCAACCGAACGTGAATACGGTTGCTGAGGATTGGCCGGGCAACACGCACGGGAAACTTACTGCGGCCACCAGCACGAGGACCAAGAGAATCCGTTTCATGATACTCTCCAGGATTGATGCAGCCGCCACCACGGGCGGTCGTTTGTAACGCAGATGAGGCAATAATTCACGAGTATAATAGCATACGAGTGCAAATTATGTCAACTATTACATCAAGAATGTGGCTCGGGTCATGGCACTTCATGCGCTGAACCGAATTTGACGTTTCGGCCATTCGGTGGCACACTGAAACAGTGAGAAAGGCAAGTGAGGGTGAGGTCTTTGAAGGTGAAATCGTATGAGGAGCAACCATGAGGAAATTCGTCACACGACGCCCGCCCGCTGGTGTGGCCCCAGGATCGAAACAGAAGCAGTTCGACCGCTTCCAGGCAACGGAGCTTTACTGCCCGCGCTGTGGCAGGAGCATGCCTGTCAGGGAGAGGCTCCTGCTCATACTGCCTGAGGGCGAAAAATACGAATACCTGTGTGCGTATTGCGGAACCTCGGTGGGCGATAGGATAGTCAAGGGAGAGCAGCAACCCATTATTATCGTCTGAGGTGATTCTCAGCGGCCTCCGGGGAATCGGGGAAGGTACTGCTTGCCGTGCGGCTCGCGCGGAGCGCGTAAAACATCCCGGGAATGCCGAGCGCACACGCCCAGGCAAAAGAGAGCACGCGAAACGTCAAGGCTGCTGCAAGAGAACGTGCAGGATCCAGGCCGTAGATTTGCGGTATCTGCACCACCACCGCGTCCACGATACCCAGACCGCCAGGGGTTAAGGGAACAAGTCCTGCCACATTTCCCATGCTGGAAGTGATTACCACCGCGGACAAGGGCAGGGGCATGCCGAGTGCGCGATAAATGAAGAAGAAGGTTCCAGCCATGGTCAGAGATAGCGCGAGGATGACCAGGATCAGGTGGGCCAACAATTGACGGTTTCTGGTGAGCACATGCCAGGAATGAGCCGCCTCAAGAACCGGTGCAAACAGGCCTTTGCCCTTCCACGCGAAGGGGGGCGGAAATATGCTCAGATATACACTGGCGGCAAAGAGGAGCACCACGAAGAGGCTGAGCGAGTAATTGACAAAACCGTGGGCCCACGCGAGCACGACAAGACCGGCGAGCGCGAGGCCCGTATTGATCAGCGCTATCAACACCGCGGTTCCCCCGTAGATCGCGGCGAATGCCTGAAAATCCAAGCCGTAGACTTTCTTGAGGTACACGGCAAGCGCGCCGCTGCCTCCCCTCATCGGTAGGATGAAATTCCCTAGCAGCATGGCAGTAGTGATGGCCACCATTTCCACGCGGCCGGGTGTGAGACCGAAACTCTTGATACACAAGCTCAACTGATAGGCATTGAGGAGGTAGGTCACCAAAACCAAGAGGCCCGCGGCAGCAAGTTCGGGCCATGACATCGAGGCTACAAAGGCGAAGTCTCCCCGATGCGCGACAAGATAATGCCCGCACAAAATCGCGAACCCGAGTCACGATCCCATAACCGATCAATGACCGCACGTGAGTGCGCTTTGGCTTCGCTTCGGATCGAGGCATTATGGCCTTCTCAACCGTCTCGCTTTCCATGTGGGAACTGTCATCGCGCATTCGGGGAGCCCGGTCTACCGTTTTCACCATCATAGTCAGTTGGATCGTTCACTCACAAAAGGCCTCTGCCACATCGGGGCCATGAGTTCCTTCATACGTGTGGTGCGCGCTTTGAGCCATTCGTCGCTGGGGAGTCGGCCTCGTGAAATACAGTTTCTGAGTTCATCGTTGAGCGGATGATTGGCGAACTCTTTCCTGAACTTCTCATAAGTGTCTGAGAATTCTCTAAATGCCGAAGTCATGATAGCCTCCAGGGTTACGTGTAGGTGAAACACCAGTGATTCCTGACTAATCATATTAGACCATCATCCTTCTTCTATGTTTCATGGACTATTGTCTGTTTTAAAACAAATATATCCACTGAATTACCCAGAGCGTCTGAGGCCTGTGCCCCGCGCAAAAGGTCCTCAGAAAGAGAAAAGCGGCCTTTCGACCGCTTTCTCTTCAAGGTCACGCGTCAGGCTTCTATGAGACTCTGAATTTGTACACCTCATTAGTCTGAGGATCAATCACGTGAACTGCGCATGCGATGCACGGGTCGAACGAGTGCACAGTACGCAAGATCTCAAGAGGTTTCTTCGGATCATGCACCGGAGTGCCGATCAAAGCGTTCTCCACAGGACCTTTCTGGCCTTTCGCATCTGCAGGGCCGAGGTTCCAGGTGGAGGGAACCACTTGCTGGTAATTCTTGATCTTACCTTTTTCGATGTTGATCCAATGGCCGAGGGAGCCGCGGGCCACGTCATTGAGACCTGCGCCCATGCCGTTGCTGCTCTCATCGAGCTTATACTCGGTGAAGGTCCTGGTATCTCCCTTCTTGATATTCGCCACAAGGTCCATGGTCCATTTTTCAGCGGCCTTTGCGTTGACCAGGCACTTGATTCCCCGAGCCGCGATGCGCCCGAGTGTGGAGAACAGAGCGTCAGGTCCCACGTTCAGTTGCTTGAGGACTGAGTCCACCGTGGCCTTGATCTCCGCATTTCCACCCGCATAAGAAACCAGGCACTGAGCAAGCGGGCCCACTTCCATCGCTACACCGTCGTATCTCGGAGCCTTCATCCAAGAGTATTTGCCCTTGGTATCCGGCACCGCGCCTTTGAGGGCTTCGCCCGAAAGCGGCTTGGTCTGTCCGACGGACGGATTAAGCGCCGCACCTGGCTCATACCACGCGTGCGTGACGTCCTCGGTGATTTTTGACAAATCCACCGGCTGAACCTTCAGCTTGCCGTCGCGAATGATTCCCCTGGGGAAATAGAAGCTCTCCGGCTCCTTCTCGCTCTGGGGGAAGTCTCCGTATGCGAGGAAGTTCTTGTTCCCGCCTATCTTAGCCCAATCCTTGTAAAAGCTGGCAACGGCCAGAAGATCGGGAATGTAGACTTCTTCAATAAAAGCGATCTGTTCCTTGAGCATGTACAGGGTACTGGGAAATCCGGTCCGCGTTGAGTTGCTCGATAACTGTCACACCACCCGGTAGGTGACCCTGCAGGTGGGGATTTTTCGCACCCCAAATAGCGGTCATCTGTGCTGCATGGACCTGCTGGCGCAGGTTGTCCAGATAATGCCCCACGGCCATGAGGTTGGCTTCCGGGGGAAGCTTGTACGCGGGGTGGCCCCAATACGCGTTCGCAAAGGGTCCGAGCTGTCCGGAATCTACGAAGGCCTTGAGTTTGGCTTTCAGTCCCGTGTAATACTTCTTGGTCTGGGGTCTTTTGCTCGCCTTGCTGGACAGATCGGACGTCTTACCCGGGTCCGCCTTCAAAGCGGAGACCACGTCTACCCAATCAAGCGCGCAGAGTTGATAGAAATGCACCGAGTGGTCGTGCATGTTCTGAGCAGCGTGGTTAAGGTTGCGGACGATTCTCGCGTTTGGCGGGACGGTTATTTTGAGCGCATCTTCCACCGCCCTCACGCCGGCCAAGGAATGCACCAACGTACACACGCCGCAGGATCGCTGGGTCAGGAGGTGAGCGTCTCTCGGATCGCGGCCCTGAAGAATGATTTCGAGTCCCCTGAAAAGAGTGCCTGAGCTCCAGGCATCTTTTACCTTTCCCTTCTCTATCTCGACTTCGATGCGCAGATGCCCCTCAATTCGCGGGATGGGGTCAACGACGACTTTTGCCATTGTATCGCTCCTTCTGAAAAGCTCAGTTCATTAGGTTGAGGATCTTTTGAGACCGAGTTTCGGCTACTTCTTCACGTAGAAGGGGCTCAGGTCGTCCCAGAACTTAGGTTGGCTGCACCCGATGCAGGGATGCCCTGCCCCTATGGGCCAATTGGTCCCCTGATTCCACTTGATGATCGGGCAATTGTGGTACGTCTCCGGACCTTTGCAACCTACTTCATACAGGCAGTAGCCTTTGGCTGCGCCTTCGTCTCCAAACACCTTGACGAATTCGCCGTTCTCAAAATGGCCTCTGCGCGGGCAATTGTCGTGAATCAAATACCCGTACGCGAACAAGGGCCGGCCGTTGTCGTCCAATGCGGGAAGTTTTCCCAGCAGCAGATAGTGAACGACAGTGGCAACCATGTTGTCGGCATTCGGCGGGCATCCGGCCAGGTTTACCGTCTTCACGCCGGTGACTTTGCTGACGCTCTTTGCCATAGTAGGATTGGGTTTGGCAGCCTGGACACCACCAAAACACGCGCAGTTTCCGACGCATATGGTGGCTGCCGCATTCTTGACCACGTGGTTGGCAACCTCCATGAAAGTCTTGCCATGGACTTTGCCGTACACTCCATTGTCCTTGGTGGGGATGCCACCCTCGGCGATGCAGATGTACTTGCCCTTCTGATCCTTGACAGTCTTTTCCAGGATTTCTTCAGCCTGATCACCTGCCGCTGCCATGATCGTTTCATGATAGGCCAGGTTGATGATGTCCAAAATAATGTCCGCTGCCCACGGATACGTGGTGCGGATAAAGGACTCCGTGCAACCCGTGCATTCCGCGAAGTGCAACCAGACCACGGTCGGCCGCTTCTTTTCCACGGCTTCAGCGATCCGTGGAGCAAAGGACATGGGAAGGCCCAGGATGGTTGCCATGAGTCCGCAGAACTTCATGAAGTCCCGGCGGGAAACACCCTTTAGTGCCAACCTCTCTGGAACGTCAAAAGACTTGTCCATTCTTAACCTCCTTGCGTGGACTCCTGAAATCACTCCCCTGTGGTTCACCTAGACCGTGGGCAGACAAAGCACTCCCCCCGAAGCAATCCCTTGCCACGGCATCGGTGGGCGATGTGTAAGGTATGGATTTCACTAAAGCCCCAGTAACTGAGGCCTCAAAGACGCGTTTGTCTGAATAATCTCTCTGCACATCGGGGTACAATATGCGAGAAAGAGCCAAAAATCAAGGCGGATAGTTCAGCGATCTCGCCATGCTACCTCTTTTTCAATCGTGCCACCAGTCTGCTCAGGCACTCGCCGCTGCCGCTTCAAGCGTCATCTCAATGTCTCCGTCCTGGTGGGCAGCCCCCACGAACCATGCCTCAAACGGCGATGGCGCGAGGTAAACACCCCGCTCCAACATCTTTCCGAAGAAGTTCACGAACGCTTGCCGATCCGAGGCCAACGCTTCTTCGTAACAGGTGACCGGGCCTGGATGAAAGAAAAGAGAAAACATGCTTCCTACCCGATTGAGAGTATGAGGAATCTCCTTCTCTCTGAGGATTTGTGACAAACCGTTCGTGAGACGAGCGGACTTACGCTCGAGTTCCGCATACGGGTTATCTCGTTTGAGGATTTTGAGGGTGGTCAGGCCCGCGGCCACAGCCAAAGGGTTTCCCGACAGAGTGCCTGCCTGATACACGCCTCCGACCGGGGCCAGATGCTCCATCACGCTCCTCCGGCCTCCAAAGGCAGCCAGAGGCAAACCCCCTCCGATGATTTTGCCCAGGCAGGTGAGGTCCGGGGTGATGCCGTAGCGTTCCTGTGCTCCGCCCAACCCCAGGCGAAAGCCGGTGATTACCTCATCGAGGATGAGCAATGCTCCCTCACGAGAGCACAGGTCTCTGAGACCTTGGAGGAATCCGTCTCGTGGAGGTACCACGCCCATGTTCCCGGCCACAGGTTCCACGATTATTGCCGCGATTGTCCTGGGATGATCGTCCAGTACCGGGTAATCGCATCGAGGTCGTTGAAGGGAAAAACCAGGGTCTGCGCTACCACACCAGCCGGAACCCCCAGAGAATCAGGGATCGCAAAGGTGGCTGCGCCCGACCCGGCCTTGGCCAGAAGCCCGTCGCTATGCCCGTGGTAGCACCCCGAGAATTTCACGATGAGGTCGCGGCCCGTAACCCCCCGCGCGAGTCGGATGGCTGACATGGTGGCTTCTGTGCCGGAGTTGACAAGCCGGACCATTTCAACGGACGGAACCATCTCGGTGATTGTGCGGGCCATCTCCAATTCTCGGCGTGTGGGTGCCCCAAAGGACGTCCCGTTTCCCATGGCCTCGTGGAGAGCTTCCAGAATTTCCGGGTGAGCGTGGCCCAAAATGAGTGGGCCCCACGAGCCCACATAATCGATAAACTCGTTTCCGTCCTCGTCCACGATCCTGGACCCTCTGCCCGAACGGATCACCCGTGGCGGCAGGCCAACCGCCCTGAATGCCCGAACCGGGGAGTTGACGCCTCCGGGAATAACCTCTACGGCTTGGCGAAAAAGTGATTCAGATGTGTTGGTACCTGTTCATAGTCCGTATCCTTCCCTCCGAGGTCCCACGGTATTTTTCTTAAAAAGGAAGAAATCGCAACGGTCCACCGAGACGAGCTTATGTCTTGGAATCACCCCAAGGGCAGGTGTGGAGGTCGAGATGTTTCTTCGCCTCCCACGCATCGGGCCGTACCCCGTCCGCGAGCCCTTCTGACCCATTACCCAGAGACTTGGTCGTCCTCCCCTGGCCTACCGTGGTGCCATGGCGCACGACTGAAATGAATTCCGCGCGGTCGCGTTCGGTCATTCATCCGGCTGCTCGTCGTCGGAGAAGTAGGTCATACTGATCTTTTTCAGTTCTCGCTTGCTGAAGAGTATTTCGTACTCATTCACGCCTGAAAGCTTGGCCATTTCTTGGACGATTTCCAGGCAACCTTCTTCGGTGGACGCATGAACCATGGTGAACAGGGTGCCACGTTTCTCTCCGAACGGAGGCCGCTCATAGCAGTGGGTCACCTGAGGAATGCCTGCCAGAAGCTGACCCACCTGATCGATCCGATCGGGCTCCGGTTTCCACACGACCATGCCGTTAAAGCCGATTCCCGCCTCGATGTGACGGATCATGGCTCCCATTCTGCGGATAAGGCCCTCATCGAGCATCTGCTTGATGCGGCGAATCACCTCGGCTTCGGTAGTCCCGAGACCTGCTGCGATCGTTGCGTACGGTTCCCGCTCGTCGCCCAGATCTCCCTGAAGAGCCACCAGGATTCCTTTGTCGATAGTGTCCAACTGCCTTGTGGACATAATGCTTGCTCCCTCGCTGAACTGCGTTACTATAATGCTCCGAGGCGTGTATGAACAGAGAAAACAGCATGATGTGCATGGTCTTTGCCATGGGAATGGAAGCGTATCCGTTTCTCCGCCGGGTGGAGGTCACTCAACGCTGGCGCAAGGGGTCTGCCACTGTACAGGACGGTCTTTTTTGAGGGCCATATTCTGTTGGTCGTGAAAAGCGGTGTGGGGCCGGCCAAAGCCCACGCGGCCATCGAGAAGCTCCACCTGCGTCCGTCAGCGATTCTCAGCGTGGGCACAGCAGGCGCCCTGGCTGAGGGGCTCCGAGTGGGAGACATTGTCGTGGCTTCGGACACCCTTTCGGAAAAGGAAGTTGATGCCCCCTTAACGTGTTCCCCGGCCCTGCAGGACGCGCTTCGCTGCGCGTGTGAGAGGGAAGGATTCCGCTCCAGGAAAGGCAGCGTGATCACCATGCCCAAAGCGGTGATTCGCACCGCGGATCGTCGACAGCTTCATGCAGCCACAGGAGCGCTCGCAGTGGACATGGAGAGCCATGCCTTGAACCGCCAAGCACGGAAGCTGGGAGTGCCGTTTGCCTGCCTGAGGGTTATCTCTGACGACATCCATGCGGACATCCTTCCCGCCAAGCCGGATGTGCGGCACCTGTGGCGGTACCCGCGCCAGGCTCCGACGGTGCTGAGGTCGATCCTGCAATTGCGAAAATTCCTCAAGAACTTCAGGGCTGCCATTCGCATCCTTCCTCCTGGTATCTGGTACGGTTTATAAGAGATTCGGAACGAGTACGTGAAGACGCGAATTCGCTGATTGACAGCCCTCGTGAGATCGCCTAAAATCTCGTGTCTATCCTGGCCTTCCATTGACCATGCCATTTCATTCGGGGAAGCGATGACGCGATTTCTGGAAAAGTATCTCAAGATCTACGCACACGAGTCTTCCCGGTTCCTGTGGATCGCATCCATCTTCTTTGCAATCTTTCTGGTCACCGCAGTGTTCCGCAACTTTGTGGACACCGCATTCCTCAAGCGGTACGGACCTCAATACATTCCCCAGATGTTGGTGATCAACGCGGGACTTACCTTCGTCGTCTTCGCGATTGCGGACCGACTGGGCCGCCGATTCAAGGATCACACGCTTCTCATAGGGTTTCTCATCTTCTATGCGGTTGCCAGTGCGGTTCTTTTCTTCATGGTGCGCGCGGACATCAGTATCGCATACCCGATCCTTTATCAGCTCCTCTATCTCCTGGATGCGATATTGCTGGTGTACCTCTGGAACATCGCGGGGGATCTTTTTGACGCACGACAGGGAAAGAGAGTCTTTCCGCTGATCACTGCGGGCCAAGTGCTCGGCACCACACTCGGCAGCTTCGGCACCAAGCCCTTCACCGCATACTTCGGAGAAAACCCGTCCCTGCTGCTTTTTGCAGTGGTGTGTTTGGGAACTGCTATTTTCGTGGCGCGTTCGGCAGCCGGTCGTTTGGGTAAGACCAACCCCAAAGCCAGGGGCACTAAGGCTGCCGGCCGCACGGTGAGTCTTCGCGAGGTCCCGGGTCTGATGAAACAGTATCCTATCCTCCGCTACCTCGTGATAACCGGCCTGATCCCCAACATCCTGTTGCCCATATTTCTCTATCAATTTAGCGTGATAGCGAACCATTCGTTTGCCTCGGAGCAGTCCCTCATCTCTTTCCTGAGTGTGTTTCGCGGACTGACCACGTTGACGACGTTCGTGCTTTTGTTCTTCATGGGACGTCTCTATTCCTCGATGGGCCTCACCAATGCGTCTTTGGTCCATCCGTTGAATTTTGTGCTCTTGTTCGGTTCGCTGGTCCCGTTTTTCAACATCTATGTGGCTTGCTACGGGCAGTTCAGTGCCATCCTTATACAGAGATCCATCGCAGGACCGGTCAATAAGGTGCTCTTCAACATCGTGCCAGGGGAGTTGATGGCCTGGAGCCGCACGTTTATTCGGGGCACGGTGATCAAAGTCGGCATGCTTGCGGGCGCGCTCATGATGATATTCCTCAAGCCGGTGGTAAGCGCACGCCTTCTCGCAGTACCCGCGCTCGTCTTCGCACTGTACTGGGTTGTGGAGACTCTGTTTTTCCGAAAGCACTACAAGCGTATTCTCAAACAGGTCATCGTAGAGAAACAAATAGACTTCGACCAGATTGAATCCGTGCGGGCCTTCGACAGTGGTGGAGCGGCAATGGAACTGGCGCCTGTCGACGTGGAAAGCCGCGTCGACGAAACAGGGCTTGAGGAAACCCGTAAGATCACTGCAGTTGAACCGGAAGTGGCCCTCAAACTCCTCGACGATGAGAATCCTATTACCAGGGCAGAAGCGGCAGCGTCATTCGTCATGAGCAAGGATATTCGGGCAGTGCGCAGATTGATTCGCGGTCTCGCGGACCCGGATGACGAGGTGCGAAAAGCCGCGATGGACGCATTGGTGAGCTACCGTGAGGCTATCCTGCCCTTTCTGGAAGTGTCCCTGCTCGAAGCCACTCCACGCGCCAAACAGGGGATTCTCGAAGTTATCCGCGTGTCCGGTCTCAAAGAGTTTGAGATGATGCCCTTTGTGGGCAAAGAACTCGGCCGGGCGTACAGCAATCTGGTGGCCCTTCGATGCTTGGAACGGATCAAAGACCACCAGAGCGTCGACATGCTCAGTAGACATCTTCAGGAGATCAACGACGAAATCCTGAGTCTGATCTTTTACGCGCTATGGGTGTACCATGCGGATATGCGACTGCTCTACCAGGCACTCAGATCCGAAACAGCTTCAATTGCAGTGGAGCTGCTGGAGAGTTCGGTCCATAAGGACATGGCTGCGTTTCTCGTGCCCTTGATCGAGGATATCCCCCTGGATCAGAAGATCCAGGCCGGCAGAAGTCTTTTCCCGCTCATGCGCAACGACAGTACCCGAGCGCGTGCTCACCCTTCTGGCCCAGGACAAGGATACGGTCACCAGAATGCTCACCATGTACGTGATCGGCGAACAAATGCCAGTGTACACTTTTGTCCCTGTGGTTGAGTCCGGGCTCGAGGACGACTCCCCTGACGTGAGACAGATCGCTCATTACGCTATCCAGCGCATAAAGAACGAGGTGGCTGAGATGCCTGATGTTATAGAAAGAATCAATAAACTTCGGGAGTTTTCCATATTCGAGGGAATGGGCATTCGGGAACTCCACGCGATCGCATCGGTGATAAGCGTGGAAAACTTCGATCGAGGCGACGTCATGATCAAGGAAGGCGAAGACAACACTTCGATCTACTTGGTAGTGAGGGGCAAAGTCACCATTTACGAAGGTTTCGGCACGCCCAACCAGCGAGAAAAAGTGACCATCGGCGAAGGCTCGTTTCTCGGTGAGCTCAGCCTGTTCTCCCGCATGCCGCCCAATGCTACCTGCGTGGCAGCCGACCCCACCGAGGCGTACGTGCTGCGGCATTATCAGTTCCAGGAGATTATGAGAGTTTACCCGCAGATGGGCATAAATCTTTGCAAGTTCTTTACTACCAAGCTCCGCCAGACCGCCTACTGATTGCACTCCCCTACCACAAGGGCCGCGGGCGAGATTTTCCACGCGATGGCCGAGCGTGATGACCGATTGGTACCGAGACACATCACGGCCAGCCGGTTCCTTCCTGCCTTGCTCCTTCGACGTATCGCGGTCCGTACAAAAAAAATCCCCAGCGCGGGCCCGGGAACCAGAGGTGCCGTCGACGGATCTCCGACGATGTCCCAAAAAAACAGCCGGCCGGATGATCCGTCAACGTATCTCAGAGGAAGAACGGGGCATCAATACCACGCCATGGGAGACCCACCCGAATCACACGGAGGGGGGCAGGGCATTGGTCCGCAAGGGGGCGGACACGGCATGGGCCCGCATGGAGGCGGACACGGCATCGGCCCGCAAGCCATGGGCGTTGGCTTGCACTTCGTGATCGGGCCCGCGTATCCCCCCATTTGCATGGGCATGGGCCCCGTGGGACAGCCCGAGGGCGGACACATACCTGGGGCTCCCATGGCTGGTCCGCCCATGCTGTAAGTGGATCGTTTTCCCTTTGCTGCCACGTAGGCCTGCCCTGACGGCACAGCCACAGCCAGAACAAAGGCCACGCAGAGACCTACTACAAGAATGCGCATCATACCCAACTCCTTCCTCGGTAGGCTTACATGCTTATCAGTTAAATCTGATAATTATTTGTATTCACGCCGGTAATATATCATGATCACATCATTTCTGTCAATCAGTTTATGTGGAATTAGAGATATACCAGATAATAGGCTAGAATAACACCATAATCATGATAAAGCGCTGCAGCGCCGTTCGGCCGAGAGCGACAAAGGTAATCATCTCTTGACCGTCCGTACTCACCGTGTTATCCAGTTTAACCAATACCGAATTGCGTTCCGAGGATCGCGGCGACGTCCCTGACTTGAGGCGGTGCGAACTGCCCATCTGTCCCAATGCCGCACGCGACTGAAGCCCAGATGCAGGGAACTGCGGAAGAACGGGTGGGGCAAGACCGTTGGCTCTTGACCCAGACGGTCGTGAGTCCACGCAGGCAACCCATGTGGATAAAATGATGCCTTAGTTGGGTTTCGGCTGGTCTGTCTTTGACCGATTCAGGACGCTGTGGAGAACGAACGCGGTCTACGTCTTCGGGAAGGAGGATCTATGTTTTCCCGGTTGTTGAGCCGTGATGATGCTGCTTATTTGCTGGATTTGGAGGACATGACCCAACTGGATCAGGCTTTGTCCGACGGTGAGCTTCAGCCGGCGAAGAGCGGTCCGAGAGGCGATCGCGTCCGCGTGGGGGATGTCGTGATGTTCAGGCTGGCCGAGGTAATGCGCGGACTGGGGGTGGAGTCAGACAAGTCCGTGCGGTACGCGGAAGCCGTGTTGGGGTCACGACTCGTCACGCACGACGCCAACCTGATGGAATGGGTGGAGAACGAGACGCAAGACCTCTTCTGTCTGATCGCAGACGGTCAACTCGCGCGCATCTTTCTGAGAAACAAGGACGATTTCAGGGAAGTTGAGGTGGGCGCGGTGAAACCCGTGCTCTTTCCTTCCACGCGGTGCGAGATCAACGTCTTCCGCGTGATCAGGCCCGTCATTTATCGAGCTCGGCAACTGCTGGGGAAGGAGTGAAGCCCCACGCGTTTCGCGCGCCTTATCGTAACCTATTTTGCTTTGACGCATCCCTTAAGCTCAAGGGCCTTTACCACTGAGTCGAGTTGCTTCTTTGCCGCCTGCTTCTTGAGCTTATAGTTTCGGATCATCTCCACACTTCCCATTTCAATGGCTGATCCCAGGACCGTATCCACGGTTTTCAAATCGTCCTTGCACGAATCCGCGATGCGTAGCAATTCAGGGCAGCTCTTGACGACCAAATCATCGGCAAGCGCGGCGCTTCCTGCGGAGAATGCGACCAGCGCTGCACAGGCCAGCGCCAGCAATACCTTGGTGGATCTTCCCATCGAAAAGCCTCCGTTCTTGCGAGTAGGACCGCAACGGTCCTCGCGGTTCTCGTTTGTGACAGGGTCGCTGCTTCCTGTCTACGTGGGCTTATATCACACCTGAGGAGTCATGCAACCATAATAAGTTTTTCTGTCAGGTAAATAGGCCGAGAACAGAGGGAAAGTAGTGACATATATTCTCATCATCTCAATATGAGACATGAAAAACTGAAAATAAGCGCGCAGCCAACGCCTACCCAGTCTCTCACGGAAAACACCAGCGATCGATACTCGGATCGCGGTTCGCCAGGCCGAAACCCGCGGCTGGCCATCGCGTCGGCAAGTCGTTCCCCGCGTCTGAGGGTGCCCAGGATTGCGGGCATCAAAACCGCAACCAGGTTCTGGGCCCGGCTCACTGCCGATCCATGGCCGAAATCGACGCCTCTGGCCTTCTGCGCGTCGATGATGTTTCTGAGTTCCTGCTGAAAAAGCGGTATGAACCTCATGGCCATCAGTACCACTAGCGCAAAATCTTCTACAGGAACCCTGAACCGCTTAAGAGGACGGGCCAGTCGTTCGCACCCTTTGGTGAGTTCGTGAGGCGTGGTCGTGAAGGTGAGCGTCATGGAAAGCACAATTGCCGTGCCAAGCTGCACTGAGAGGATGATGCTTGACCTGACAGCTTCGGCAAAGAATGGCAAGACGTGGTCAGCCACCACAACAGGGGTGTGTCCGGGGCCGACGAACAGATTGATGGCCGCAGTGATCGCGAGCATCCACCTGAAGCGCGACAAAGCCCCTGTCCATATCCTCCACCCCACGCGGCTCACGATCGCCAACACCAAGGCAGCGCTGGCACTGGCTACAGCTCCGAAGGCGGAATGGCCGACGAACACGCCGATCAGCATCAGAATCAGCCCCACAAGCTTGGTTCGAGGGTCCAGCTTGTGGAGCACCGACGTGCCGGGAACATAGCCGCCAAGGAAGACGTCAAGTGAGGTGAAAGCCATCAGGCAAGTGTAAGAGCGCTATTCATACCGATTCGCTTTCAAACGAATAAGATCGTAGGGCAGGGGATCCTCTGCCGGCAACCTGCGCCAAGGTGCGCAGGCAAAAGCGAAACAATATCAGGCCCTGCTCTCCTTCCTGCTGAACATATCCGTGGTCGGTGCGGTCGGCCCGAGCCGCTCGCTAGGCTCGGAGCCGAGCCGAGGCTCGTGACGAACCTTACCACCGCGTCCCTTGTGAGTGAAGAGCTTCTCGTGCTATGACACAGAACCCATGAGGGCAATTTGCCGGAATCACGTGCCAACCGCACGGTATCCAGGCGCATTATTCCGCGAAAGAGGCAACGCGTTGTCAACAGAGAATTACGAAGAACTGACGCTCTTGAAGCGAACCGGGGCTCCCCGGCCCGATAGTCCGGATGAAGCGGGCTTGGAAAGTTTTCCCAACAAATATCCGTCCAGGGATTATTACGTGGTGTTCGATTGCCCCGAGTTCACCAGCCTGTGTCCTATTACAGGCCAACCGGACTTCGCGCGGATCACGATCACGTACATTCCCCATCTGAAATGCCTGGAATCAAAGTCATTGAAGTTTTATCTCTTTTCTTTCAGAAACGTCGGAATGTTTCACGAGGAGATTACAAACCGAATTCTTGACGATCTGGTCGCGGCATGCCAGCCGCGGTGGGCCAGGGTGAAGGGAGCGATGAATCCCCGGGGAGGGATCTCCATCGACGTGACCGCTGAATACTGCCTGCCCGGATTCCAGAGAGCCGCAATAGCCGAAGCCCCTTGAAACGGCAGATGGGTCGTGATACCGATCCGCTTTCACACGAGTGAGATGGTAAGAATGGAGATCGCCTGGACGAAGTGATGGGACGGCTCCGCGTCGTCCGTAACGAAGGGGATCCCCAGCCTGCGGTCTGCGCCAAGTTGTACAGGAAAAAGCGAGTCGGTAGGAATCGCAGTCCATGTCAGCCCGGCTGCGCAGGCCGCACAATCCTGAACAGACGGTACCTTTTGGAAGATGTGGCCTCAGGAATGGGGTCCACTTTCATGCCCAGTTCCGCAAGCGCTTTGGTCACCTGCGCGTACAAATCTGCTTTGCTTGAATCAGTGAACAGAAACTCGGGCTGGCGTTGTTGCATGAGTTTCTCGATCTGGTCTGTCTCCTGCACCCAGGCCTCATGTTCGGGAACGCCCGAACGGAGCAGGGTCACGGTGGGGCAACCTGAAAGGTAATAGATGATCCTTGATCGCGTGGTGAGTACGGTCGCGTGGGGAGCATTGGTCTTAAGCCACCGAGCTGCCGCGAAAAAGGGAACACTCCGTTCCGATTCCGCTCCGCCAGGTTCGAGCGCTGTCCGCGCGTGCACGATGGTGATGGCATTGTGCCCCACATTGAGCACAGCGAGGATCACAAAACACGTCAACAGGACGCGGCCGGCCCGTTCCGGCATGGCACGCTCCCTCACGAACCAGGGGACCACTGTCACTATACCGAGCGCGAGGAAGAGATAGAGCGCGGGGATCAGGAATATCAGATATCTGCTGCCCGGTGATGACAAGAGAAGCCCGCAAAACTGCACTACGGTGAGAGGGACAAGCAGCCGGTCTCCCTCGCGATAAGCCTGCACCATTCCCACGAGCATGATGAGCGGAGCAATCAATTCCAGGAACCCGGTCTTGATTGATACTCCGGTCAAGGTGTCGCTCGTTTCCGCAAAGTACCCCCAGAAAGTGGTCACAATCACATGGAACTGCTCGCTGAATCCCCGAGCTGCAACCGCACCGAAGTACGTGCCTTCTGCCATGGACACGGGGAAAGAGGCCTTCCACCATTGCCACATCACTGCAGGGAGAAATGCAGTCAGGAGAAAAAGCCCTATGCAGAGCACTCGCCTCTGCCACGCAAGGTTCTTCCACGTGCAGAACAAGAAGAATGCGGCCACCGGCGGGATACCCATTCCGTTGATGCGGACCACAGGGAGGATACCGACGGCCAACCCTGCAATAACAGTCCAGGTCTTCACGCGATCAGAGCGCGCGGCAGAGAGTACCGCATGCAACGCGATGAGCGTGAACAGAGCGAACGGCACATCGGAAAGGATGAATGTGCAGTTGGATACCAGCGCATGGTTAACCGCGAATGCCCCCCCTACCATGAGGGCCGTGTCACGGCCGCACAACCGTAAGACAAACAAATACCCCACCCACGCGGTGAGCAACCCCGTAAGTGCCATAAGCACCCGATAACTCAGGAAATGAGGCCCCAGCAACCATGCCGTCCCTGCAATGAGAGCAGGAAATCCTGGCGGAACAAATGTGTGAGGCTCGCCGTTGAATACATATCCGTTTCCCGAAGCCAACGATTCTCCCAATGCAAGATACAAGGCGCTGTCAGGGGTTGCATTCCAGGAACTGTTAATGATGAGACAGAAACTCAGCGCGCTCACGGCAAGCGC
The DNA here is from genome assembly GCA_963760985.1 of uncultured delta proteobacterium. Lineage (GTDB taxonomy): Bacteria > Desulfobacterota > Desulfomonilia > Desulfomonilales > Desulfomonilaceae > JACRDG01. Next base: position 305,835 of record CAVXFM010000016.1, read on the forward strand.
GAACGTACAGTCGACCTTTGGTAAAGGTCCCTGGGATTAATGCACCGATGCGTGCGAAACCTGTGGGAGACGGGGCAGAATTCATGATCATGACACGACGCTTTCACACGATGTTGCTACGTTGAGCCCGCATGGGGACTATGAAGGGACACTGAAGATGAGCGGCCCCGTTCAAGCCGCGAAAGGGTCCCATCCACAAGAGCCCTGCGAGGCATTCAGGATTCCTTGGGAAGCATTCGTATAGCCTATTTTTTCACGAGTATCCAGACGAAGGTGGGACACAGGAAATAGGCCATGTCGAGAACCGCGAGCGCAATCCTCTGTTTCAAGGACCCGGGAAGCAGAAGATCCGTGGCGCAGTACCGGACCGGGTCCTCGATGATCGTGCGTGTGTAATCCACCACTGCGAATCGGGAAACCAGTCTCTTGAGCTGACCGAGCAGCAAGAGATTCTCATAGTAAAAGCGCTGCTTGCGAAAAAGCCTGATATAGACATGCGCAATCGGCTTGGGCACCACGGAAAGCAGAGGCAGCGCGTAATGAGGCTCCATGAGGCATAGCCTGTTATGAGCAGCGAAGTAGCACACCCCACCTTTCCTGAGTACGCGGTGAATCTCGGCCATCAGCCGGTGATAATCGGGCACATGCTCGTAAATGTGCGTGCACGTGACCGCATCGAAGGATTCGGCTTCGAGGCCGGTCTGCATGGCGTCCCTCACCGAAAATAGGACGCGCTCGGATGCGAAACTGCGGGAAGCGTGTTCCACCGCAGGTGCGTCGATGTCGATTCCGGTTACTGTGCGGAATTTCTCCGCGTAAAAGTTGGTCATCAAGCCTGCTGAGCAGCCAATATCGAGGAGGGATAGTTGGCTGAGCGATCCAGGGCCACCGTAATAGTCTTCCAGCACGGAAATTACCTTACGAGCCTTGACGTCCTGCCGCTCAGGATCGAACTGGTACTGCGCGAAATAATCCGAATAGCCGAGTTGATAGGTGTAATCGTTTTGAGACATGCGTAAGATCCGATGAACCTCTTTTTCCCGAACATACTTGAAAAAACGACTGAATCAGGCTATGCCATGATAACGGATTCTCTCAAACGGTCGGTCGTCGGCAGCATGAACTGCGGACGAATCGGCATAACCGCACGAACACGTGCAAGGAGTACCTGAAACCCGTGGAGAATTCCAGGGAAAAATCCCCCGTTAGTCCGCTGGCGAAGTGTCAGACCCGCGCGATGCGGAGTGTGGCCGTGATAGCGGTTTGTGGTTGGTTCATTCTTTCCGCGGTCGTGTGTCCCGCGGCGGAAAATGGGCTCTTTCACGCGTCATTACTCCCGCAATGGATTCCTCAAGCTCAGTTCGCCGGGTACATGGTAGCTCAGGAAAAAGGTTTTTATCGGGCTGCCGGCCTTGACTTGACCTTGATGCGCGGAGGTCCGGAGAGCCCGGCCCTCGAGTTGCTGAGAAAGGGGCAGACCACGTTTTGCACGCAATGGGTTTCCACGGCCATTCGGTCTCGGGCTGCCGGCGTCCCCCTGGTGAATATCGGGCAAATCGTTCAGCGTTCAGCTCTGATGTTGGTTGCAAAAAAAGCAAGCGGTATCAAAACCTTAAGCGATCTGGACGGAAAGAGCATCGGCTGCTGGGAAGGCGATTTTCGCATACAGCCACTTGCGTTGTTTCGCATGCACGACCTGACGGTCCGACTTGTTCCCATGTATGAGACGGTCAACCTTTTTCTCAAGGGGGGCGTGTCAGCAGTGGCCGCGATGTGGTACAACGAGTACCACACTATTCTGAACAGCGGTCTGAACAAGGATGAGCTTACGACCTTCTTCTTTAGCGATTTGGGCCTGAACTTTCCCGAGGATGGCCTGTACTGCATGGAAAAGACGCTCGATGCGCATCCAGACATCTGTCGAGGCTTTGTGGAGGCTTCCCTGAAAGGATGGGTCTACGCGCTCGAACATCAGCAAGAGACGTTGGAGATCGTGATGAAATACGCGAACGCAGCGTCGACAGGAACCAACCGCGCTCATCAGCGCTGGATGCTTTCCCGCATGCTGGACCTCATCTTTCCCCAAGGCGACCGATCAGGTCTGGGCAAGTTGAAAGAGCAAGACTACGAACGGGTTGGCGGGGTGCTGAAGGACCTGCAATTGATCCGCGAGGTTCCGCGATTTTCGGAGTTCCACCGTGGCCCGCGCTAAAGGGTGTGGTGCATCGCACCGCTTCCGTGAAAACGCAGTGAGCGGCATCCGATTTACGGTCAATGAGGACCTTCTTATGTTTCCGCCTGCTGACCGTAAGGGGTTCGTAGGAAAGGGAGGGCTTTTTCTTTGGGGCCCGGCGATGGCTTGGACCGCACGGAAAGCACCACTATACTTGGGTACCTGGGAGCACCTGTCTCCTGATGAGCGTGCCGCGTTAATTGAAAAGGCTCGAAAGCGAGTGTCACCAGGAGAAGAACCTTAAGGTTTCTTGGACGTGTCATTATCGAAGAAACAACTGCGCTTTGATGAAGGTAGGGGATCATGTGGGGCTAGTGCTGGGCCAGCGCCTCCTGCGGAAAGATCTGAGACAACAAAATGGCCAGGATGAAACAACGCAGGTTCTCATTTTGGGTTTCGAACCCGATTGTGTTGCCTGGTTCTTGCCGCAAGCACCGGATAAACGCCTAATCGGTTGACTAGCTTGCCCACTGTTGCGAGCAACTGCTTACGAATGTGCGTGAGCGTCTAGGCAGGAAGAGAGGGAGGTCGTCGGAAATAAGGTTTCTGCAACCGCCCTTTCCCGGTCAGGCCATTTCACGGGTACCGGCCTCGGCTGGTTCTTTTGGCACATACGTAATGATCAGGTCCCGCAGAAGTGCGGAGGGCACAGGCTTGGACATCTTAATTGCCGTCTCCGGACAGAAATCGATCTCGCCGGGCCACTCCAATCCGCCCAGGTCTTCCTGCACTCTCACCTGAGAGAACAGCTGCCAATCGTCGATTTCAGCCCATACGCCTCCTGCCGCGATGTAAGGCTTCATGTCGAGGAGTTTGACCTGCCCGGAATCGAAGAACAGCAGAACGGTATGATCAGGCAAGGGGGTCGCTTTGACGATACGGCTCATCATGCCACAATCTCCTAAAATATCTTTCCAACTCTCTGTCCGTGTCGTGCCTGTTACCAAGCTTCCATCAACCTATCCTTGCGCTGCTCCATCCACTCCTTTACCTCCCTGTAGCATTTGGGTGGGATACTGTTGCCCAGGACCTCTAAGTTCTCGATGGCGATCCAGGTCCACAGGTCGTCGCCACACCAGACATGAACATGAGGGGGGCCGTGATCCTCATTGTAGTAGAGCTCGATCTTGATTCCTCCCAATTGAGCCACTACAGGCACCGGCAGGTCTCCTTTGACTGGGCCTCTTCAGGATAGTCGCACTTCAAATGCCGCCTGTCAACACGCGGCGATTCCTGTCGGGCAGCATGAATCAGTCCAGCGGACGGCTACACCTTTGCGTTACTCGAAGCACTGTGTCCGATGCCCTGTACGGTCACCACGTTCCCTTGCACATTGGCCTTCGCTCCGAGGATTTCTTGGACGAGCCAGAGGTTGGATTCCACATGATCCGTGACCTCAGGGATGCGATACGAGGTGGTGCCGTGCGCGAGGGCAGCAAAAATGATGAGCTGGTCCGCGAGATGACGATCCACCGCGGCCCCGGTGGAGAGGTCCTGGAGCAGGTCCGATGCGACGGATTTGCCGATTTTCTCGGACGATCGCCCTTGGGCTCCGGCCATGTCCGCTCCGAGGATCGCTCCTGTGCCGGTTTCGGCCCAGATGATCAAAGCAGCGCCTCGTTGAGCTGCCAACGTGTCTTCACGGATTTCGATGTGTGCACTCAGTCCACGCTCTTGGAGGGCTCGCGTACAGGTCTGCGCCATCCTCTGCGCCACTCGCTGTTCCGCGAGGTGCGACGCGAGTGAAAAGCCTCGAATGATGCCAATCTCTCCCTGGTTCACCAGGTGCAAAGGTCGCAGAGGGCCGAGCAAAGGCCCAATAGTCATGGTGAGCCGGCCCTGGCCTTGCGGCACGTACCCGGGCCTCGCGACATTCAGGGAGATTGGCGCACCCATCCTCGCGAGAAGTGGCAGCACGCAGTGCTTCATGTGGAAAGCGGTGGGAGCAAAGTCCTGAAAAAGCCCGCCCGTTACCGTGACAGAGCACGGTCCGGTCGCATACAAGGCAGGAATAATAAGGGCAAACGACAGCAGGGTGGTCGAGCCGGCAGAACCCACGTCAAATGCATACTTACCGGGATGCAGGACAGGTCCGGGATGATAGACGATCTCCTGAGAGCCCACCTCAGCTCCCTCCACGCGACCTCGGGAAATCTCCGCGCAGGCCAGCACAGCTCCAAGATGCTGACGCCTGAGCCCAGGCTTGGGCCGCTTCGCCCGAATGTGGGTCACGCGAAGCGGTTGCCCCAAAAGGGTCGCGAGCGCGACCGCATGTCTCAAAATGGTTCCGCTCCCCGAATGCCTCGATCCGTCGATTACCATCATGGCGCCTTTTCCGAGGAAAGGTTCAGGGGGAACCGCTTCCCACGAAAATGGGGAGCTCGGGGGCGCGGCCGCGAGACCCTCTCTTCAAAAACTCCGACACGATTAGGGTTGTTTGGCTTTCATTCTCACGACATTGGCCCCGCACACGAAAGATTGGGCATCTTCTGGTGGCAACTCGGCTGTTTACCTCCTTTGCAGCACCCGCGGCTCATGGGGGGACCGTGCGGACTCGCTCCCTTTCACGAGCCTTGCGGTCTTCGGGAACGAGGACGACGTTCTTCGCGCCTTTCGGATGACCGCGGCTCCCTGCCAGTGCCGCTGGGTCTGGGCCGTGGCCGGGGTTTTTTTCGCCGAGGGGCCGGCTCCGCCATCAAGGCCGCTGCCTTGGCCGCTTCCTGGGGGGTGAACGGTCGCCACGCGCCCACCGGTAGGGAACCCAGGGCATACGGCCCAAAGCTTACCCTTCGGATCCGACGCACCGGATGATCGATATGAAAGAAGATGCGCTTGATTTCGTTTTTCTTCCCTTCAAACAGGACCAGTCGAATCCAAGAAGTGGTCTTCTGCTTTTTCACTACGGTCCAGGTTACTTCGCCGAGGCGTTCGCCGTCGCCAATGGGCATGCCACGGCGAATTTTCCCGAGCACCTTGTCGTCCGGGGTGCCTCGTACCTTGACCAGGTACGCGCGGGGTATGTGGCTCGACGGATGACTGAGCCTATGGGCAAGATCGCCATCATTCGTCAGAATCATGAGCCCTTCCGCGTCGAAGTCCAGTCGACCCACCGTGAACAAAACCTTTTTCAGCGGCTTGAGGATTTCTCCAAGGCAAGGCCGTCCTTCCGGATCGTCCATGGTGGAGACTACGTTGCGGGGCTTGTTGAATAAGAAATACAGGCGTTCCCGGTCAGGCCGACGAAGCAGTTTTCCGTCCACCTTGATATGGTCTTTGTCCGCGTCTGCCATGGTTCCGGGGTGCTCTACCGGCGCGCCGTTGAGGGTCACCCGGCCCTCACGGATCATGGCTTCCGCGTCTCGCCGCGATCCGAGACCCGCATCACGTATGATTAATTGAATTTTCTGCAAGGGCATTGCAACGCCTTTCTGTGACGAATGATGCGGAGAGAGCCCGCTCCCCAGTGATGAGGTAAATTACTCTGTAGTTGGTTCACAAATGCGATCGCGAATTCTCTGTCTATGAAGCGCTGCGGCCGGTACAATTTCCTCGTCAAGTGAACTCCAACCGTGATTCCTGTTAACGTGGCGCAGAGGGCAAGCGCGTTCTCCTCGCAAATCCTCACGACGCGGTAAAGGGTTGGCAGCGATGCGCAATCACATGTACCACAAGGAGCATCGAGGCCTGCCACAGCGAAAAGTGAAGTATATCACATCACGTGCTGAAAAATCACCTTGATCGCCTTGGATGTGGATCGGTCCTGGAGCGCTGCCAGAGCTGCAGAATGATCTTCGAGCTTGAATCGGTTCGTGATCAAGTCCCCTGCGGGCAAGCCGTGGGAGGAAACAAGATCGAGGGCAATGTCCATGGTCTCACGAAGCTCTCCCTTATAAGAGTCGACGCCGGAGAAGGCGGTTCCGTGGACCCTCACGTTTTTGAACCAGAGCGGGCTCATGTCAAAGCCCGATGCTTGGTTCATGCCCATGAGTACGGTCTTGTTGCCCTCGCCGGTAAAGCGGAACGCGTCTTCGACATTTTCTCTTACACCCGTGGTTTCGTACACCAGATCCGCGCCGCCGGACATGGTGATGCGGCCAACCTCAGGGTACCGGACACTTCCCTTGACGAATGCTGCCACATCCTCATACGCGGTGGCAGGTCCCACGGAAAGGACCACCTCACATTGTGCCAGCCTTCGCGCCATGTCCGCCTCAGCCGCCTGCTCCGCGACCACCAGTATGGTGGGGCTGTGGCCGAGCATCTTCAAGGCCAACAGAGTGAGGAGCCCCAGGGAACGCGCGCCCACGACAATGACTCGCTGTCCGGCCTCGGGAGGATGTTGCATCACTGCTCGCAACGCCCTGACGAACTCAGGAATCATAATGGCCAGATCGCTTTCCATACCGGGGGGCACGGTTCTGACCTGGCTGCGGTGAGCAATAAAGGAGTCAGCCCATCCTCCGCCAGTGGCCCGGCAAGCTCCAATGATGACCCCCGGTTCCGGCAGGCCGATGCCAAAGCTGCGGCATGCAGAAGGATTTCCCGAGGCGCAGGAAGGACAGGGGGGATTCACTCCCCTGGGCTTGCACGACAGAAGGGGATTCACCACTACGCGTTCGCCCAATTCGATGCCCTGCACTCCTTCCCCGACTTCCGTTACAATACCTAAGTTCTCATTCCCCGGCACGAAAGGAAAGGAAAGAAATGCCCCCAGGGCCGAGAGATCGCCATGAAGGAACATGCCCTCATCCAGGTCCGAAATCCCTGACATGATCGACCGCACTTTGACCCACCCGGGGCCCGGATTCGCGGGTTCGGGCAGTTGCATAAGCTGGAGAGAGAGCGGGTGGGTGCCTCCGTCACGCCGAAGAAACCTGGCCTTCAATCGGTCCCAGGCTTCCCTCCCGAGACTGAAATTCGCTACGACAGCTTTCATGAGAATCCTCCTCCGGCCCTCACGCAGGCTCTCTGATTGACCATCCACGATTTTCGAGATCTGTCGCGGTCGTTGAGTCGGTTCCGGCCTTGCGGTCCCGATGGACTGTGAAATTTTCTCTCAGAGTCTCTTTCTGGCGTTATCTGAGACGAACGCGTCGGCGAGCAATTACGTGTTAGTTTTCTCGTGAAATTTTGTCAAACCGTTTTGCCTGAGAAACCCGAAAAGAGCGTCCCAACCTCTGGCAAGCTTGACAATACTGAGCGGATCACCCATTCTAGGGTGAAGAGCCTGGCAAATTGCCGTTGGTTTGTTTTTGTGATATAGCTACATTGAGATTTCTGCACTCTTGCTGATCGGAGCATCAGTTGAATACCGTTTACAAGAACTTGGGTTTGTGGCTGGTTATTTGTCTCGTGATCATTTTCCTGTTTCACTTGTTCAACCAGACCAAAGCGCCGTACAAAGAGATTTCCTACAGTCAGTTCCGCCAGGATGTCGATCAGGGGGCGGTCAAGTCAGTTAACCTTCAGGGAAACCGCATACGAGGAACGTACATGGATGGGTCCGGCAGTTTCCGGACTCTTGCACCACCGGACAGCGGATTGATTCCTGCGCTGATGAAAAACAAGGTGGACATTCAGGTCTTGCCTGAGGACGACAATCCCTGGTACCTCACCGCGTTGATTTCTTGGCTTCCAATGCTCTTCCTTATCGGCATCTTCGTCTTCTTCATGAGGCAGATGCAAGCCGGGGGTGGAAAGGCGATGAGCTTTGGGAAGAGCCGCGCGCGACTCATCAGTGAGTCTCAGAATAAGATCACTTTTGAGGATGTCGCGGGAGTCGAAGAAGCCAAGGAGGAACTGAGCGAAATTATTGACTTTCTTAGGGATCCTAAGAAATTTACCCGCCTTGGCGGAAAGATCCCCAAGGGAGTCCTGCTCATGGGCGCGCCCGGAACGGGAAAGACCCTGCTGGCAAAGGCCGTCGCGGGGGAGGCGAGCGTGCCGTTCTTTTCCATTTCAGGGTCGGATTTCGTGGAGATGTTCGTGGGCGTGGGAGCGTCTCGGGTGAGGGACCTCTTTATTCAAGGAAAAAAGAACGCTCCCTGTATCATCTTCATCGATGAGATTGACGCAGTGGGCCGGCACCGTGGAGCGGGCCTCGGCGGTGGGCACGATGAACGGGAACAAACTCTCAATCAGCTCTTGGTGGAGATGGACGGGTTTGAGACCAATGAAGGCGTGATCCTTATCAGCGCGACCAACCGGCCGGACGTCTTGGATCCGGCACTGCTCAGGCCAGGCCGATTTGACCGGCAGGTAGTGGTTCCTCCGCCTGACGTGCGGGGTCGCACCGCTATCCTTGGGGTTCATGCACGTAAGGCACCGCTCGCGAATGACGTGAACCTGGAAACGATTAGCAGAGGAACTCCGGGTTTTTCCGGAGCCGATCTGGCGAACCTCGTCAATGAGGCGGCTCTCAATGCGGCTCGGCGAAACGCGCCTCAGATCGAGATGTTCGATTTGGAATTCGCCAAGGATAAAGTGCTCATGGGCAGCGAGCGGCGTAGCATGGTCATCAGCTACGAAGAACGCCGGAACACCGCGTACCATGAGGCGGGACACGCTTTTGTCGCAAGGATAACTCCAGGAACGGACCCGATACACAAAGTGACGATCATTCCGAGAGGGCGGGCTCTAGGCGTGACGCAACAGCTTCCCCTGGACGACCGCCACACGTACTCGAAAGACTTTCTCCTGGCTCAGATCGCAGTGCTCATGGGCGGCCGCGCGGCAGAGGAAATCTTCCTGGATCACACGACCACCGGCGCGGGCAACGACATCCAGCGGGCCACGGATCTGGCGCGTAAAATGGTCTGCGAATGGGGGATGAGCGACGTCTTGGGGCCGCTGAGCTTCGGACAGAAAGAAGAGCAGATCTTCCTGGGCAAGGAGTTTGCGCGGCACAGGGACTACTCGGAACAGACAGCGCTTACGGTCGACCAAGAGATCCGCAGGATTGTGTCGGAAAATTACGAACACGCGAGAAAAGTGCTCCAGGACAACAGAGATACCCTTGCTAGGATCGCCGAGGCCCTCCTGGAGAGAGAAACCCTCGACGGACCGGAAATTGATGCCCTGATGCAGGGACGGGATCTTCCCCCCCTGGAGAAATCCCCGAACTCACGGGGAAACAACAAGCCGTTTGAGCCTATGCCTCCTGAGGAGCGAAAAGTTATGGTCACTCCGCGGCCGAGCGCTCCTGATCCGGAAAAAGTGTAGACTCGCACCTTCCTTCGAAGAGGAATTCGTAGAGAGTTCAACGAGTTGTGCAGGGGGCTTCACGCCCCCTCTTAGTTTCTTTGATAAAAGGAGCTGAACCTAAATCCGCATGCCCTTGCCCATTCCTTTACCATCAGCCACCCTTGATCCTGCTTCCCATACCCTGGTAATGGGAGTCATCAATACCACCCCAGACTCTTTTTCCGACGGCGGCGTGCACCTGGACACGGAAAAGGCCGTGAAGTCCGCACTTCAGATGCTTCAGGACGGAGCGGACATTGTGGATGTGGGAGGAGAGTCGACGCTGTCCGGGCTCTGTGCCGGTGAGTGTGGAAGAGGAACTCGGTCGCGCCATACCGGTGATTCGCGGCATTATGGAAGCTGAGCCGTCGGCAGTGATCTCCATCGACACGCGACGTCGGCCGATTGCCGAAGCTGCGATCAAAGCCGGAGCAACCATGATTAACGATGTCTCGGGCTTCCGTGATGACCCGTTCATGATCGATCTCGCGCGCGAAACGGGTGTGGCGTTGGTGGTCATGCACATGCTGGGGCAACCCAAGACCATGCAGCAGGAAATCCGCTATCATTCCTTTCCTCACGACATCGTTGATTTCTTCAGGGAACGCATCCAGACCCTCGAACGAGCGGGAATCGCGCCGGAAAAGATCGTGATCGATCCGGGAATCGGCTTTGGAAAGACCTTCGACCAGAACCTCGTTCTGCTCAATCGACAGGACATCTTCAAGGACCTGGGAAAGCATGTGCTTATAGGACCGTCCCGAAAGGCTTTTCTGGGAAAGATCCTCAATGAGCCCGACGCATCGCGCCGCGATACAGGCACCCTGGCTGCGGTGGTCGCTGCGGTGCTGAAAGGCGCGTCCATCGTACGTGTGCATGAGGTCGCGCACACGGTTCAGGCGTGCAGGGTGGCAGATGCCATCGTACGGGAGAGAGTGGCCAGTTGATCTATGGAATTGGCGTGGATCTGGTGGAAATTGCCCGCGTAGAACGGGTGCTGCGCAGCCGAGCGGCTGAGCGATTCATCAACCGAGTCTTTTCTCCTGAAGAGATCTCCACATGCAGGCAAGCCGCGCGGCCTGCCGAGTGCTTTGCAGCCCGTTTCGCCGCGAAAGAAGCGGTGACAAAAGCGCTGGGAACCGGATTTTCCCATGGAATCAGCCCGGGCATGATCCTTGTCCGAGGTGGGGAACGGACGCGTCCCCGCATTGAATTGGCGGGCAACGCCCTGGAGCTGTCTGTCTCACTCCGGTTGACCTCCGTCCACGTATCTCTTACCCATACCATGCACGGTGCCTGCCGCGTTCGCCGTCGCGGAAAGGGAAGAGGAATGAAGGCCGGCAGCGAAGGAAAAGAGCTTCTTGAGCACACGGATTCTTGCAACGGATACCGGCTGCACCCATTCTCCCTCATTATGTCTCTCAACGATCCCGTCCGTATATGTAACCAGGCATGCCACCTCGTTGCGGGTGCACTGACACGCGGCAGTGGCAAAGAAAATACCCGCAGTACACATTTGCGCATTGGGTTCTTCCCGTCCACCGATGTGGCAGAAGCGGTCTTGGGAGGCTGCATCATTCCGGGCCTTTCTGCGCGCGCTCTCCGAGACGCATCTCCGCTTCCATGTCGCTGAGGACCGCGTCGTGACGCTGTCCAGCAGCCTCCGCTGCGCTCTTGCTGCGCGTCCACCACTTCTTTGCATGCTGGGATCTTCCTCTGTCGAATTCGTACACCCCCCAGAGACGCATGGCTTCCGGTAACAAACCCCGGTATCTTCTTCCATTGTCCAGGGCTTTCCGGCACACCGCTTGTGTGTGTTTCATCGAGGCCGACCGCTCGTCCGCGGATTGCTGTTCAGAGGCTGCAAGCTCGCGCTCGCAAAGGGCGTTGCGGAGTGGTACCCATATCAAACTCAGGTGGCCGTCTTGCGTCAGGAACTTTCGGCTCAGCTCCAGGGCTCGCGAAGCCTCGTCCAATCGGCCTTGGCGCAAATGCACACGACCCAGTTCGGACGATGCCCACATGAGAACCACATGATCCTGGATGGTCTCGGCTAGCTCAAAACCTTCTTTCAGGTACCGGCTCAGCTTCATCGAGTCGGCCCATCATTCTCGAGTACGAAACCGCGGGTGGCTAAACTCCAACATCTCACTTGAGGGTCTGCGCCGTCTTCGCCGATTCTTGCCATTTCGTCACAGTGCTGGAGAGCGGCTTCGAAGTTTCCCTGAAAAGCCAGGGCAACGGCGGCAAAATACAAAGAACAGCCAAGTCCTCGCAGGTCGCCAGTCTCGCGGAACAGATGCGAGGCTCGTCGTGCGTGGTGGAGGGCTGTGTCCCACTTGCCCAGGCACATGTGGTGCAGGGTCAGGCCGACGTGGGCCAGCCCTTGTGCCAGGGGATGGTCGATCGTTTCTGCGATGCCCTTGGCGCGGCGATGGTACCAAGCGCCGATCCTGAATAGCCCGACAAGGTCCGAAATGGTTCCTAGTCCTGTCAAGCCCTTGACCACGCCACTGGTGAATCCGGCTCGCTCCGCCGTGTTCACGGCTTTGAGTGAAATGAGGAAGAACCTCAGATAATTGTCGAATGCGTCAATCCATCCGATGTCTTCGTACAGGTGCAGTTCTTCACGCACACGCGGATCGACCGGTTTATCGTCGGGTGCGGTAAGGAGTTGCGGAACAAGCCGATGAGCTAACTGCTTCGCCAGCTCACGCACCGTGGCGATTCGGGTCTTTCCGGTGGTGGTGGGTAGCGGTCTGCCCAGGTCCTGGAGCGCTCCAAGAAAATACTCCAAGGCCTGGGCATTCTGGCCTCTCCGGAAGAGGGCTTCGCCGATTTTGCGGTGCAACGAGGCTCTTTCAAGGGGATCCCACTGATCGCCAAATGCTTTCTGGTACGCTGTCCAAAGCCTGGCGGTAATTGGCCAGGGCTTCGGTGTCCGCTGCGATCCGACCTGCCTGGTCGCCTGCCATGAGCAAGTAGTGTTGGGCCTTGTCCCACACCTCCGCACGGGAATAGTGGCTCGCCAGGAGGCCGCAAATCTCCTCCAGACGATTGGCAAAGAGGCTCTCCAGCCTTTGTGCGACCTTGAGGTGAAGCTCGCGACGCTTTTTCAGGAGAATGGTCTCGTACGTGGCCTGCTGGGCTATCGCGTGTTTGAACATGTATTCCAGGTCCGGATGCCCAGTCTTTTGCCGTATGAAATCAAGATATTGGAGGGAAGCGAGATGACTGTCCAGCTGATGATCCGCTTCCTGGATCGATCGCAATACCTGGTAGAAGAAATTGCGTCCTATGACCGACGCAGTCCTGAGAATTTGCCGCAAGTCTTTGTCCAGGCGGTCCACCCGCGCCATGATGACTCCCTGAATCGTATCGGGGATAGCCTTCGCATCGAGTTCACACGTGCGCCGGTTCCCTGTGAGCGGATCACGGGTCATCCTGCCCGCTTCCATCAGGGAACGAATGATTTCTTCGAGAAAGAACGGATTTCCCTCAGCTTTGCGCAGTATGGTGTCCTTGACCTCTGACGCAAGGTGTTGCATTTCCGTAAGTTCTTCTGCCAACCTGCCGCTGTCTTTGGCAGAGAGAGGAGTGAGGCCGATTTCCCCATACCAATCGGTGTAATCGCTTTTCGCGAGATCCCGCAACCGCGCCGCGTACGTCTCGGGGTCAATACGGCTCACCCACACGATCAGCAGGGGCACACGTTTCACGAGCGGCATGAGATGTTCGATCAACAGGGCCGATGACCCATCTATCCAATGCAGATCCTCGAATATCAAAGCCAAAGGCCTCTTGATCGCGCAGGCCTCGAAGAATCGCCGCGACGCCAAGAAGATCTGACGTCGCATCGCGTCTGCGTCGAGGAATTGTCCACCGCGAGGAATAGATTTCAGGAACCTCCAGGGAGACCATAGCGGCCAGATAGGGCAAGACCTCATCGCCGTCCTCACCAAGTACCTGGCGGACTGCGGCTTGAAGTCTTCGCCAGGCTTCGGCCGCGTCGCAGGTGGGGGTGATGCCCGCGAACTGCCAGAGGATCTCTTGAAAGGGGCGATAACTGATTGTCTGGCCGAACGAAATCGCCCGGCCTTCCAGCCATTGGATGGAACCGGACGACCCGTCGCGTACGACGTGATCGCGGATTTCGGCCATAAGCCTGGATTTTCCCAGTCCTGCCTCACCGAGGTACGGCCAGCACCTGGCCCCTGCCGTCGAGCAGTTCTTGCATGCGTTGATACACTGCCGCGAACTCGTGATCCCTTCCGATGAGCGTGGCAAACGTAGAGTCCTTTGCAAAAGTCTCCATCCGCTCTGCGGCTGCCTTGAATCCCAGGACTCGATAGGCCTGCACTTGCTCGCTCTTGCCCTTCACCCGGATTTTTGGCAAAGGTTCACACAAAAAAAGCTTCTCGGTGAGTCGATAGGTATCCGGGCCCACGAGGATCTCGCCCCGCTCTGAAAGGTCTTCGAGTCGCGAAGCCAGATTGACCGTGTCACCCATTACCGAATAGTCGAGTCGCTCATCCGAACCCACGGATCCGGCAATAACGAGGCCCGTATTGATTCCGAAGTGCATTCCCAGCTCAAGGCCACGTTGTGCATTGAATTCCTTGATCGCAGCCATCATTTCCAAGGCCGCGGCCACTGCGCGTTCCGGATCGTTTTCATGAGTCGCGGGCGCTCCAAACAATGCCATGATTTCATCGCCGATGAACTTGTCCACAGTTCCCTCATACTTGGCGACAATCGGCACGAGTCTGGCAAAGCAGGCGTTCATGAGATCCCTGACCGTCTCAGGGTCAAGTTTTTCCGAAAGTGCGGTAAATCCAGAAATATCGGCAAACATGACTGTGACGAGTTTGCGTTCTGCTGCGGGGCCTGGTGTGCGATGCGACGTCTCCTCAGTGCCTTGGCTTGTCAGTAAAGCCAACTCTTTGCGTACCGCTGCCAGCGCTGCATCAGTAGCCGCGTCGCCCAGCGCGGACCGTTGGGATTCGAGACTGGCGATTGCCTGTGAAAGTTGTTCTGAGGTGTTCATGTGTTCTTCCCCTCGAGGTGGTAGGGGACCTCGATGCTTTGCGGAGAAGACGTCTGTGGTCTCATCCATTACGCGCGTACTGCGGTACCCATCCCTGGTTCAGACACGACGAATCGCCAAAGCGCTCTGTAAATGCGAGCTGTTGAGCGGAGCTGCTAGCCCGACCCATCCGACCGGGCTCTTGCGTCGCGTCGCTCCACAGTGGTCCATTCTGTCGAGTAATTTAAGCACAACGCAGGGGTTTTCAAAGCGAGGCAAGTTCAGACAACGCTCACTTGTGCACGGTACCCAGAGCTAACTGCGCATCACGAACGTTGCACTCGAAAGTGGTCCGCCGAACCAACCCGAAGAGATTGCTTATGCAAGTCCGTGAAAGGTCAAGTAAGGAAGGTGTTTCAGAGAGACATCTTTCCCAGGCAACGGCTTGAAGTGTCTCCAGAAACGACCAAGGGACTTCCCTGACGGGAAATCCCTCGGTCAAAAGCCCATTTTCTTCCCAGTGCGCTTACACGCGAGGTCACATGTCGTCATCCTCGTCGTCAGGCCACTCTATGAAGGGCTTTTCCTGGTCCACCATCGCGTTGACCATGAGTTCAACCATACCGGTGTACCAGATTCCTGTCTTAGGGAACACCTCGTATTCTTCCATCATGTCACGGATTTGACCCTTGCAATTGGAACAGGGAGCGCAGACCATCTTGCGGATAGAAGGATCCATCTCACCCTCAAACGCATTGAGAATCTGCTGGAGCTTCTTCCTGCCAGATACCAGACGCTTCCAATCAGGGAAGTTGCCCGAACTCATGATGGCAAAACCGGACCCGCCTCCACAGCAGTAATTCGTCACACCGTGCGGTGTCATCTCTCGGAACCGACCTGGAGGGAAAATGGCTTTGAGCACTTCTCTTTGCGGTCTCACGATGCCCATGAGCCGGACCACATTGCACGGATCGTGCAGGGTCACGGGAAAGTCGTTCTTGGCCGGATTGAACTTGATCTTTCCAGTCTTCACAATATCCCACAGGAGCGTGTAAGAACTCTCACGGGGGATCATTTGCGCCCCGGGGAGGAGCCTGTCTGCGATGACGGTGAGGGCCTTGTGAGCATGGCCGCACTCGCCGATAACGATCTTCTTGACGCCCAAGTCCCGTGCAACCTCGAGATGCTTCAAAGCCACTCGGGCAAACTGCACGTCGTCGTACCACAGGCCGTAATTCACCGCATCGTATCCTACCAATTCAGTGGAAAGCGTGTAGTCGATACCGGCTGCGTCGAAAAGGATCGCGAACGCGGACGGATTCTCAGGCCACGCCATAAATTCTCCCGCGTTGTGCACCAGGAGAATTTCAGCTCCCTTTTTGTTGATGGGGAGCTTTATTGTCTTGCCTGTCTTTTCCTCAATGTCATCCTCTAGGTATCCGATGATGTCTTCGACCGCTGCCTTGATCATACCGGTGGATGAGCCGAACTTGAGGTGTTTGACCGATCCTTTTTCGTGAATTTCTGCGGCGGCGATGCCCATTTCCTGGCTGAAGATCTTCCTCAGTTCGTGGGTGATGAGCCCGTTGTCCACGCCCACAGGACAGACTTGCGTGCATCGGCGGCACAGAGTACACCGATACGAGAGTTCCGCGAGTCGGGCAAGTGTCGTCCAGTTCAGATCAATGTCGTGCCCGCGGAATCCTGCCAGGATCTGCCCGCCCGGCGAAAGATACTTTTTTACGATCTTGCGAAGGACATCAGCCCGGAACGTCGGGCGGTAAATATCCTTCTTGCCGCTCATTTCAAACGCGGGGCACGCGTCTGCACAGGTCTGGCACTTTGCACAGTATTCCAGGGAGAGAGCGAGCGGCTGCAGGAACGTCCAGTTATCCTCGCGGGTGAGCAGTTTCTTCAAACCGCTTAGAAACGCATCGACGAGTTTCTTCTCTTCTTCCGGAGTCTGAGGTATCGGAAGATTCAAGCAACTGACCCCGTCCAGCGAATGCTCCCACCGCTGCTTTTGATCGTCGGTCAGTTCCGTGATCGGCGTCTCCTCGAAGGTATCATATGGCGCGGGGAGCGGGGCCAGGTCTTCCGTGTTGATAGTAACCAGTCGTTCGGATTTTTTGGATATCTCTTCAGGCCTCATCTAACGTCCTCCTGTTATTTCTTGCTCTCTTTGGCCCACGGGTTGGATGTGGCTACTTCGGCCCAGTTCTTTCTCCCGCCTTCAGCCCCCACGTGGGGAGCGGCCCACGTGACGGGATAGCCGAGGTACTCTTTGATCTTGGCATCCATACCAGCGTCTCCCCTGTTGGGGTTATCTTCCCACTTGACCTTGTCCCACATGAAATACTTGGAGACCATGTGGGTCATGTGCGTGAACGGGAAGTACGCCCAGAAAGTCAGGAACAACAGCAGGTTCACTACGTGAAGCGCTCCCATCGTACCGGTCATTGTCTTGAACGTGATGATACTCACCAGATATTGCCGTGAGACCGTGAAGCCCGGGTCGGCCAACCACACCAGGAACCCAGTCACGAAGATACCAGCCAGCCAGACCAAATTCGTATAGTCAATGCCGGCAGACTGGTCTTTGAGCGCAGAGTCGGTAGATCGCTTCACCAGGAGCCCCAGCGCACCGATGGTTCCCAGCACGTACCCGATGACCGCGAGCACCGTCGTGAGTGACTGTACGAACATCGCCAGGGCCGAAGCGTCGGGGGTGCGACCGGATATCTGGAGCAACGCGCTTACCACCAACAGCGCCAAACCTCCGATGCACAGGTACAGCCCCATATGGAATGGGAAAGACCAGTACCACATAGACCTGTTATCTTCGTGAAGGGCCCTGATGAAGAGAATCTCGGGTATCATGAACATATACTGCGCCACATGGTCCTTGTGACGCCCTTTGGTCCAGTGGTCAACCTCTTCGTAGAAAGACCCACCCCAAGGCTTGCCCTCGTGGGGAACCGGGTAGAGTTCCCATCTCACATGCATGGGCATGGTGAAGTATTTGAGGACTTTGTAGGCAAACGCCACGATGAAGATCGCTCCACTCAGGTAGGTTAACAGTTGTAGAAACACCATTAGCACGCTCCTCTCCTTCGAGAAGTTTTTTGGCATGTGCCGCACGAGACGGCTCCGCTATGACAGGGGGGACACCTACGTCTTTTGTACCATGAACCCGTAATTCATTGTAGACTTTTTCCACACTGCCTGGTACATTTTCTACGCATGAGCTGCGGATTTTGTCGGTCTCCTGTTCGCCAGGCTTGAACGAGTGGCGAGGTATTCGAGTCGGTTCGTCTGTCTCGAGACTCAGACAATTATAGCATGATTTACGAAAAAAGAAATCAGATGAGCCTGCTTACCCACGGCGTTTCTCTATGCGTTGCCCAAAGTCCGGGCCGAATGATTTACGCTTTCGAGGGTCGGCAGGAGACCTCGGGAACGAAGATTCCACTGGCTCGCGTCGTTGAAGTAAAGGGACTTCCCCGCGTCCTCAAGGAGTCGGACTGGATAGGAGCAACGGAGGCAAGCACTGTCGTACCGAAAAAGTCTGCAGCAGATATCCCAGGGCCAAAATGAAACCTTACGCGTCGCGCTCTTTTATGGGCATGACGCCGGAGATGAAACAAAATTGAACCCCACACCCCCTGATTCAAGACCACCGGTTCCCTCGGATCACTCCTCTGGACCAACCGAAACCGATCAACCGAGCGAATCCAACTCGAGAGCAACAGCAGATCCACACCCCCCGCTTGGTTGCGAAGCAGACCCGGATTCTTCCTATAATCCCAGATTTGTAGAGTTTTTTAGGCTTTTTGCCGAATTCGATGGAGCAGACAGCGCGGAGAAGCTGTTTCCCAAGAAATGCCGAGTCTGCACAAAAGAGTTCCGACGATTCTCAGAGTATCTCTGTGCTACCACGCCCAAGGGGCACGTGTTCGAGGACTGCAAAGAGGTAATGGGTATGCCGTTTACCATGGTGTATAGGCACTGCCCCTGCGGGAACACCCTGGTGTTGACCTTGACGGACAAGAATTTTCCTCCACTGGACCGCCTGTGGTCCATGCTGCACGACGAAGCCACAAACTCCGGTCTTCCCCTGGACTCGGTCATCCGGGAATTCTCAAGCCAGTGCGATCGGTATGTTCATCACCAAGATGATGTGTGCGAGCGCGGTACCACACCGTAAGGACCCCATAAGAACCCACATACAGAGTTAATTCAGGGGGCACAGGAAACGCATGGCTCGCGAAAATGATGGGCAGGAGCGTACGGGCGTAGCGCGTTCATGAACCGGTGAAGGGCGGGTCTTAGCCACCAGGAATTGTCCCCATCGGACAGGAATGAGACGGAAACCCCGAAGTGTAGGTTTCAATCAAAGAATGCGAGCGTGAAGCCGTCCCCACGATTCGTGTGTCCTCAGAATCTTGCCGCAATACGCATGCGCGGCGCACTGCCACGTGTTGGCCCTCGGGCTCTCGTCTGGGGCGCAGTGCTGTGGAATCCCCTTCATGATGAGCCTCTCCTGCCAGCCATGCCGTTTTGAGCGACCCCATGGGGTCTGAACCTCAGCCATGCCCGCGTCGCGTCGCGAGGTTGTGTGACAAATGGCCTGTGTCCTGAACCGCACGTGACGGAAAATGACCACGTCAGCGTGCCCTCCCACAACGGGGGTCTCCGCCAACGGCCAAGTCTGACGCAACCAACTGGTCGAGTCACAACGGACGCCTCTTGAAAATAATCGTGATTCTCGATTCGCCTGAATGTACCGCCAGGGACCTACCAGCCTGACATGCTGAGCCTTTTTCACGCTGCAGCCCTATCCCGCGCACGCACCGTCCCTGCGAATAATTTTTTTGAGGTCTCATTGCATTTCGCAACAGGCTTCTAGTCCTGGTCCCGGTCCATGCGGGGTTTCTCTGTCTCTCTGATCTTGACCTAGTTTGTAGGATTTTCCGCTTGATTTATCGGAACACCTATACCATGATAGGGTTCACGACCACGTGAATAAAGAACCTGTTGGGTGTTTCCCACAGAAATGCTGACACAAAAGCAGTTGCCCTTGGTTCCAGAGCGCCATTCCGGCATGCTCCGGTCTTGGGTTCCCGAGGAAAGAGGGCTAGGCTGGTCGCGTCACATGGCGGGGTGGACGATGCCCCGGCCTCCGAAGGCAGCGAAAAGCTCGCTCTTTGCGAGCACCGCCGCATCGGACGGACGTAACTCATCTCATGGTGGTCACACCACGCGCTCTGTGAACTTGGAGTCTTTTGGCTGGGCCAGTTCCGCTGCTGTCTCATCGGAGAGGGGACACTCCGGGAGGATTGTAGGTGCCTGTTTTGTGCAGAAGAGATCAGGCGTGGAGTGAATGTGGAAGATTCCGAAGGCGTCGAAGCCTCGGGGAACAGCTCTTTTATGTGTACGAGTAAACCAGAGAGTTGATCTCAAAACGAATGGAGGAGGACAGACATGGCGAAGAAGATACTCGTGATAGATGACGAGCCGGACATGGTTACTTTCTTGTGTACGCTCTTGGAAGACCACGGGTACGACACTCTCACCGCATCTGACGGAGAAGAAGGGCTCACTCTGGTCAAATCAGAGAAGCCTGACCTGATCTCGCTCGATCTTCTTATGCCCAACAAGACCGGGATAAAGATGTACCGCGAGATGAGAAAAGACGAGGAGGTCAAGGACATCCCCGTCATCATGGTCACGGGTTTTGGCAAGGACGATGTGCCCAGTATGGACTTCAAAGAGTGGATCCAGAAGCGCGCCATTAGAGCGCCCGAGGCGTACATCGAAAAACCGGTGAACAAGGACGTTCTCCTCGATGCCGTCAAGAAGGCCATCGGCTGAGGTGGGCAGCAAAGAAGCCAATTGCCTAGACAATAACCGTGTTGACCCTTTGAGGAAACGGCCCCAAAACTGGCATGCTCGGTCAATGTTTACAGCTCATGAGGAGGTTTACGAGAAGTCTGAGATTCAAGCTCAGCTTCTACGTAGGCCTCGTCATGTTCTTGACGGTAATTGCTTTTGCGTACCACAGCATTGCCACGCAGGAACGAAACCTCGTGAGCGCGAGAATTCAGGGAGCGCTCAAAGATTCCGAGGTCATAAAAGCAGCGATCTGGAACGGAATGAAGACCAAAGACAGGGAAGTCATCCGTCAAATCGTTCAGGCTATCGGTAAGGAGGAAGGTTTCAAGGCGATCAACATTTATGACAGGGACGGCGTGCTACACTACACGAGCAAGCCCGACCCCGCTGCCTTGGTGGGAAGGCGCCCCGCAAACGCTGAGACTCTCAGCCTGCTCGGGGACATTGCCAGCGATACAAAGGTCAGGTATCGATTTGTCGAAGAAGGCAAGGTCCTTGCCGTAGTCAACCCCCTGGTCAACACCAAAAGCTGCTCGTCAACCGCGTGCCACGCTCATCCGGACACTCATGACGTCTTGGGTGTGTTGGAGGTCAAGCTCCCGCTTCAGGGACTGAGAGCCCAGATTGCCCGCAATGCGAGACAAATAGTGATATTCGCGTGCTTTTTGTTCATCCTGGTTTCCACGATGAGCGGTCTTGGCGTGATCTTTCTGGTCAGCAGACCGGTCCGCCAGCTGAGGAAAAAGGCCGAACGGATTTCTCGCGGTGAATACGTGGCTGACACGCCTGTCAAAGGGACGAGCTCTATTGCCATCCTGTATCGTGCTCTTGACGAGATGGGGCGTCAAATTGCGGAACGCGAGCGCCAAATCGATCAGAGTCGCCGCATGTACAAGGAGCTTTTCGAAAAAGTGCCGTGCTATCTCACGGTGGTGAGCCCCGAGTACCGAATCGTGAGGGCAAATGGCACGTTTCTGCGTGATTTCGGTGACCAAGTAGGGAAACACTGCTTTCAGGGGTACAAGGGACGGGACGAGAAATGCGCCAATTGCCCGGTGGAAAGGACGTTTGCTGACGGTTCATCCCATCGCTCGGAGGAAGTCTGGAATGTCGACGACCAAGGGGGAAAGGCCTACGTAATCGTCAACACCAGCCCCATATTGGATGCGGAAGGCCATGTGGCCGAAGTGCTAGAGATGGCGGTGGATGTCACGAGAGTGGAACGACTGCAGACGGAACTCCGGCGAAAGGAACAGCAGTTCAAGAACTTGTTCGACAATGTGCCATGTTATCTGACTGTGGTGGACCGCACATTCCGCATCGCGTTTCACAACAACATGTTTGCGGAAGACTTCGGGCACAGTTGGGGCGAACATTGTTTCAAGGCATACAAGGGCAAGGACTGCCGATGCGATAATTGCCCTGTGGAAAAGACCTTCGCTGACGGCCTCAGCCATTACTCCGAAGAAGTCTGGCACCGCGAGGGCAAAGATATGCACATCATTGCACGCACCTCACCCATCACGAATGAACAAGGCGACGTCGTGGCGGTCATGGAGATGTGCACCAATGTCACGGAACTGAAGGTTCTCGAAAACGAGCTGGCCATCCTGGGAGAAACCATCGCGGGTACCTCGCACACGGTGAAGAACATCCTCTCCGGTTTGGAAGGTGGAGTATATGTGGTGGATTCGGGCTTGAGGAGCGGTAAACAAGACAGGGTCCAGACAGGTTGGACCATGGTCAAAAAGAATGTGGGAAAGGTTTCCGAATTGGTAAAGGACATTCTCTACGCCTCCAAGGAACGGATTCCTGAATATCAGGAATGCAATCCCGGAACGCTTCTTTCAGAGGTGTACGAGCTATATGAGGCCAATGTCCGGGGGCAGGGGATAGATCTCATCAAAGACTTCCCCACCGACATGGGGAGCGCACATCTGGATCCAAACGGCATCCACAACGCGTTATGCAACCTGATCTCCAATGCAGTTGCGGCCTGTTCCGCGCCTTCCCGAAAGGAGAGGCACCACGTCATATTGGCGGGTCGCATAGAAGGGGAAAAACTGGTGTTGCAGGTCACTGACGACGGTATTGGGATGTCAGACGAAGTGAAAGAAAACCTGTTCAAGAGATTCTATTCCACCAAAGGCTCAAAGGGTACTGGCCTGGGTTTGCTGGTCACCCGAAAGATCGTCGAAGAGCATGGAGGACGAATCACCTGTGTGTCCAGGCTTGGAGAAGGCAGCACGTTTACGGCGGAGCTTCCTCTGAGGCCGCCCGAACGCGTATCTCGTCCCCCGGACGATGCCGGAAGCTCCATCTCCCGGCCAACGACCACAGTGACAGACATATTGGATTATCAGTTATAAACAAGGAGGAATCATGAAAGGCGTAGGCTTGTGTGCAGTTTTCTCACGGCAAGGTGACTGGGCGTTTGATTATGCCCTTGAGTTGGCCCGTCATCATCAAACCCGACTCAACATATTCCACTTTCTGGAGTCACCCTATATGCTCCGTCGGGACGTGGTCTTTGTGGACGCGGAAAAAACGGAAACCGCTACCGTGACGCCGGAACTCATTACTAAGAAGGACAGAGAGATGCGGGAGACACTCGATCCCCGCCTCGGCGACTACGCGGATGTCGGCTTTCGCCTGTGCGAGGGAAACGATGAAATAGAGCTGAGAAAGTGCTTCAAGAAGGGCGAGTACGAAGTGCTCGTCATCGGGTACAAGGAAAAGGGTGCGGGTTTCGGAGGAACCACGACTATCGAGGCTTTTGCGCAGAAATTTCACGGTCCGGTGGTCCTTGTGGGGCCGGATTCTCCCGATCAATACTATATTAACGGACACGCGGAGGAGCGTCTGGCAGATCTCCTGATACCCCAAGGGAAATGGACAACGATCACAGCCTGACCCATTTGGTCGCTGGGATCACAGATCCCAGGACTGGCACTCAATGGGTGTCGCATGAGCGCCGTTAAGTACTCGACAAAACTGTCTCCCCGGCGAACGAAGGAGGCCGTCTCATCGCACCTGGATTCCTACGTTCGCCGGAATGAGGGATAAGGGGCCACGTGATTCCCCAGCGGAGCGCTCTCAAAAGGCACTCCGGTTTGGGGAAAGTCCCAAAACTGTTTCTCAGCACCATTTTCCCCGCGCACAAAGGGTTCCGACTCCTGCGTGTGAGGAGTTATTGTTGATGCCGCTGCCGACCTTGCTTGGGCCGGCGTCGCCACCTACTACGGAAAGGACTGCATGCGGTGAAGTTCACATCTGCCGACGAATTCGAACTGCACGTGCACAAATGCTTCGGGAAGATTTTCGAGGGTTTGCTGAAGGTCGACGCAGTGGTCAAGGAGGGAGCGGAAAAGGAAGAGAACGACGGCACCTATGGGGTAATGACCGACCTGAGAGACACGATCGAAGAAGTCATTCTTCATTGCCATCTGGCCTGGCAGTACCATCGTCTCGTTCGCTCGGCCATCGGCAACAACTCGAACACCTGGGATAAGATGGAAAACCCTCCTCCCAGAGAAGCTGAGCCAGGATCCGAGACCTAATGCCGCGGTGCGGGAGATCGCGTAAGAAAGCCGCCATGCCCCCTCGGCTACCAACGGCGAGGCTGACTGAGCTTCGGGCATCGCTCCAGCGGGTCTACGTTTCCCAATCAGCAATGCACAAGTATCATCCGGGTTTCTTAATCCCCAGCCTTTCGAGCAGGCCCTTTTTCTGTTGCTCGCGGACCGGGGGCTTGGACTGTTCTGAAAGCTCACGCCTGAGCTCTTCCAGCGCCTGGAGAAGTTCGCGAGAGTCCTGGAATCGGTCTTCCGGCTTCTTGGTGGTCATCTTGAAGAGGATCTGGAAGACTTCTTCTTCCAGCGGAATGGTGATTCCCTCTTTGAAAGGCGGGAGAGGCTCGTGAACGTGTTTTTGGAAAATTACATATGCAGACTCACCGATGAACGGCGGGGAGCCCGCTAGCAAATGGTACAAGGTAATGCCGAGCGAATAGATATCCGACCTGATGTCAAGATGGTGAGAACCCTTGGCCTGCTCCGGAGAAAAATAAAGGGGCGTCCCACACGTGATGCCTGTCTGCGTGATGCCCGCGTCCTGGGTTTCCAAGTAATGCTTTGCCAGGCCGAGATCCGCGAGCATGGCTTCACCGCGAGTGTTGAAGAGAATATTCGCGGGCTTGATATCGCGGTGGAGCATTTTGTTTTCCTCCGCGACGTTGAGCGCGCGAGTGATTTCAATGCCGATCTGCAAGACCTTGGCAAGGGGAAGTTTTCCGATCTTGGCCAAGAGGGCTGCTGCGCTGCCCCCTCCCACATAGGGCATCACCAGGAAGTGGACGCCTTTTTCGAACCCGACGTTCATCACCCCCACAATATTGGGGTGCTGGAGCTTCGCGGCAGAGCGGGCTTCCCGTATGAATCGGCGAATGAAAATGGGGTCCTTTTCCGCGAGGTGTGAGTGAAGCAGCTTCACTGCCACCGCGACATCCAAGGCCAAGTGATGGGCCTTGTACACCCCTCCCATTCCTCCACCGCCGATCTTGTACAGGAGCATGCAACCGCCGACGGTAATCCCGATCATTTGTTCCGAAAGGCTGTCCTGTCTCGGATCCACCACAGGAACGGTGATGGCTTCCCCGCATCCACCGCACGTGCCTTTTCTCCCCACGTGCTGCATCGGTACCAGGTGAACCTGTCCACATTGGCACGCAAAGCGGATTTTCGGACCCTGTTTGCGGGTCGCCCTCGGAATCGAGATAGGAGCCTTGGCCGCTCGACGTCCTGAGGTAACACCGGGTTCGGCCTCTGCTCTTTCACTCGCGGGCTCTTTGGTCGCTGCCATTTCCATGGCCTTGGCCGCCACTGCCTGCAACTGGGCAAACGCCTCTTCGGTCTTCCGATCGGCCGTGCGGCGGTCACTAATTTGTGCGAGCGTGGGGGTCTCGGAAAGAATCGACGGGTCCTTGACTACTTCGTCGATAAAACCCTTGAGGATTGCCTCGCCACCCGGGAGGAACGAGACGAACCGCGCGGTGGCCTCATCCAACCCGTCTTCCGTTTCGGTATCCGGCGACTGAGCGATTCTGGAAACCACCCACACAGGTTCGTCGGCTATCTGTCTGGGCAAGTGGATCTTGAGCACCAGAGAGTCGCCCACCTCCACCGGATCAGGCAAACGGAGCAACGCCCCGTCCGCAGAGAGCCTTGAAGCTATACCGTCATGCCACGTCTTGTTATCGAACGAATAGGTGATGGCCCCATTGAGAGGAATGGATTGAGCCTCGACCCTCCCGCTGACTCTCGAAGTCGTCTCCGGCTCCTGAGCCGTGGGTTGAAAAGTCTTGTCCGCCTCGTAGAGTTCTCCTGTCTTTGTGTCTTCGACTACGAACTCGAAATCTTGTTTTTCCGCGCCGACAGATTCAACTTCCCTGACCACCAAGTCGTAGTCGCTTATGAAGCCCTTGACTTCGGTGGGTACCTCCATAAGGAGGTCCCGGGCCTCGCCCATGAGACCTTCTTCGATGCAAATGCCCACCATTTCTTCAATGATGTCGCCCTTTTGGTCAGGGGGCACCTGCCAGTCTTTGACAACCCCGCCCAGACTGTTCTTGGCATCCTCGAATTTTCGCAGACGAAACAGGCAACTTGTCTTGTACCGCAACAATTCTAGCCGGTCCGACGCAGGGGCATTTTCCAGGCCCTTTTCGAACTCCGCCAGGGCTTCGGAATAGAGGTTCATACCCATATACGCGAGTCCAAGGTCCAGGGCCAGACGAGGAGAAAATTCGTCGGTGGCCGAGTGACGAGTGGTTTGCTGATCCTCAACCCGTTGGTTGAACTGGATTTGAATGACTTTGGCTTGGGCTCGTTTGTTGTTAGGTTCCCTGTTCAGAATATTTTGATATACCAACACCGCGTGGTCTGTACAATCCCTGGCTTTCGTAGACCTCCGCCTCTTGCCACATGCGCTGGATTTCATCCTTGAAAGGCCTGGGATCGGTCATATCTGTTCGGGCTCCAGTTTGGCCACCGCCGCGGCCGAGCCGACAGGCGGTCTCTTGTCTCTTTGCGGTTACATGGTAAGAACTACGCTCCCCGCAGGTCGACTATAGCAGATTATGGTGAAATTGTCAGTGCTTATTTCGGGCTGAACCCAGGGGGCAACTCCGAATCCTCGGGCCGCGACTCGCTTGCGGGAGACTCTCCGCGTGACGGATACGTGGAACCGGATGAATCCCGGCCAGGACTCTGGGAGTGCGGGGTACGTGTTTTCAGGTCCAAGCCGTATTCCTGAGCCTTCTCCACATATGAGCCTGTCTTCAGTCGTACCTCACCGATGATATTCACTCTTATAGCAGAGGCCCCTTCCACAGGGCACTTACTTTCGCACCATCCGCATCCCGCGCACTTGTTTGCGTTGACAAACGGGACAGCGTTGGTGTGGTCAGGGACTGACTTCAGAGAAATAGCCTTGTACGGACACATTTCGTCACACACCAGACATTTCTTATCCCGTTCCCACGCAAGGCAGTACCTCGCGAGCTATCCATGCAGTTCCCAACTTAGCATGATTCTTTTCCACCAACGACAGGTTCCGAATAGCCCCAGTGGGACAGACCTTCCCGCAGGCAGTGCAGCCCACTGCACATGCTGCCAGACGAGGTATCACCACCGGGGTAAAGATTCCTTCGAGGCCAGCCCTGAGCCATATGGGTTGCAGCGTGTTGGTCGGACACGCCTTCATGCATTCTCCGCACCGCACGCACCGGGTGAGAAACTCAGGTTCGGGAAGGGCGCCAGGCGGCCGTATCAATTCCGCGTCTCGGAGGGGCCTTTCGCGGCCCAACGCGGCGGGTTGGTATATTCCCGTCCTCACCAGAGCGGACGTGATCAACCCGGAACCGACCGCGAGCAGAATGCCTCTCCTGGTGGAATCCGGCGTTTTGACAAGGGTCTCAGTCAGGCCTTGTCCCATGCGGAAGGAGATTGCCGTTTCCGGGCAGATTTCTTCGCACCGCAAGCATACGATGCATTCCTCATGAGCTGTTTTTCTCGGATCTTCCGATATTGCAGCGGTGGGACACTCCCTGATACAGCGACCGCAGCGCGTGCAGGAATCGCTCACCTGTCGTTTCACGAGCGGGGATCGAGAAAATAGGCTCAGAAGGGCGCCCGCGGGGCAGAGATTCCTGCACCAAAATCTTGGACTCACGTACGCCGAGCGCGGTGATTCCAGCAAAAAATGCCGCAACGAACACGTTACTTTGAAAAACGCGGTTGCCAATCGTGACGTAGCTCAGCTCAGTGGAAGCGACTCTATCTATCAGAGGAGCAACCCATGCCAGCCCTGAGTCTGCAACCAACAGGAACACAGGGTGGAAAACCAACGTGTACAGGCGAGTCACCAGCGAGAGCGGTGAGCCCAAGAATACGAGGGACACGCCGCCGACGGCTGCAGCCAAAATGACTGTGAGAATCGCATACTTCCAGCCGCGGTATCGACCGGCAGCCTCATACGAGTTGTTTTTGACCGACCGCTTGTGCGTGGGCTTCAGAGCTGATTGAAGGATGTCCAGCGTGGTTCCCATGGGGCAGATGTGCCCGCAAAAGGCGCGCCCCAACACCAAGGCCAACAATAACACAAGGAACCCTGGTAACAGTGAGAGTGGGAATGCTCGCGCTGCGATGACGCTTCCTACGCCGATGAGAGGGTCCAGCCTGAGAAACACATCCACTGATGCACGTTCGCACCAAGGATGGACGGCCAGGAAAAGGAGGCCGACGAACATCGCAAGGCTGACGGCCTGCGTGAGTCTTTGAAATCGCATTAGCTCTTAATATTCTTCACGTTGAGTTTTGCGAGGTCCATCACTCCCAGACCACGTTCCGCAGCCTGACGGATATGTTTGACCTGGCTCGGCTCAAAAGTCCTGCCGTACCAGGTGCCCAAGGCCACCATCTGCGCATCCGCCGCGACCATATCCGGGGAAGCGATCACCAGGTTCAACGGAATGACGCGGCCTGGACCTCCCGGTCCTCCTGTACTGAGGATGCGGGTGCCATCGACGACGACCAGATGGGGCTTCAGCACCGTAACCATGTCCACTATGGCAGTGTGCAAATCATAACGGGAATGGAACGCCCCGCGGTCGTGAATAAGACCCATCATGCCTTTCATGGACAGACTCACCCCGCTTGCAGCATGGGATTTGCCCACTGGCACGCTGATCAGCACATCCGCGTCGAGTACCTCCGTAATGACTCCCAGGGACTTGAGCTTCACGCCGTGAGGAACCTTCACGTCCTTGAACAGCCTCTTGGCTTTGACGATTCGCACCGACGTATTGGGGATGTCCTTGCAGTATTCAGGGATCTTGGAACGGGACAGACAGTCCTCAGGATTGGCCAGCACATTGTCCAGAACGACGACACTCGCAGCTCCTGCTTCTGCGGCCATTTTGGCTACTGCAGCCACCACAGCCGGGTTGGTGTTACTCGCGCGATCCGGTCCGCTCGCGAAACTCATATTGGGCTTGATGACCACACGGTTGCCGGGTTTGACGAACCTCTTGATCCCGCCGATGGCATCAACCGCAGTCCTTGCATTTTGAGCCGGATCGCTGCCGTGAGCTATGGCCACGTCAGGGAGTTGCTCTGCGAGCGCTTGGTCCTGTCCGAAGAAGCTAAGTGGTCCTGCCGTGATTACCGCGGCCGTGGCGATCAATCCGGTCTTTAGAAATTCCCTCCGATGGGGGGTTTCACTCATTACGGGGTCTCCTCTCACGCCAGTAACTGGCGACAATAACCTTTAGTAAAATACTCGTTTTCAGAAAGTCAACGTCCAGAACCGTGTAAAACGGAGTGAGAAAAACAATTGACACAGAGCCGGTCCGGGTATAGTAGGGGCCTGTCGCAAAGATGTTCCTGACAGACGCGTACCCTGGGAGCGGACCCTTGGATTATGTCTCGGACTTCCAGCTGAGGCCCGACGATTGACCGCGCCAGTAGTGTGATTTGCTGAGAGGATTGCCTCCAGGGCAACAGCAGTGCGTGTCTCAGCACCTCGTCGCGGGTGGCAGAAATTCCACCCAGCGGCCCTAATCTCCATCGCTGCTGCGCAAAAAAGCTCTCAGGAATTGGATATTTCAAGCTCTTTCTTGCCCGCCTCTACGAGATGTGAAGGAGGTGATGTGACCGTGCGACGATTCCAGGATAGCGTTGCGTTGAGCAACAGGTTCTTTTCACGTACGCAAAGCGATTCACCCGTGTACGGTCGAGGGGTCTCAATGACTGTGTCTCGCGTCGTCGAATTCAGCTTTTCTTTCATTATAGCATTTTTGGTGCTCATCCTGATCTCCTTTCTCACACTGAGACCCATGCTCAAAGAGATCAATCTGGAAGCTCGCGCAGATTGGGATGCCTTTTGCCGCGCAGTGGCAGAGCGCAATGAGTTACTGCCTGGAATGATGGAAGGTCTGAGAGGCTTTCAGCCCGGGCTCGGAAAGCTGGCGGAAAAAGTGCTTGAAACAAGAGGAATTTCCCTGCGTGCAGCCGATCAGGACGCAATCGTCGCATCCGTAGACGTCATGGATGGATATCTCGCGGAAATCGAAAGACTTGCTCAATCAAATTCCGCGTTGGAGAAATATCCTCCGTTTGCGACGCTCTGGAAGAAAGTTCAGGTGCTTACTCAACGGATCAGATTCCTGAGGGAAGATTACAACAGAATCGCACGACTGCACAACCGATTACTCACGGCCTTTCCGCAGAACGTTTTGGCAGTAATCTTCGGATTTGTCCCACTCAAGGAGTATCCACCCAAGCGCGCTCCGTCGTGATTTCACTCCGAACGGACCGCTTGCCTTGTTTTCACTCGAACCATTTCTTGATCAACCGGCGATGCACGCGTATAATCCTGGGCCATGTTGAAGATCCATTCTTTCCAGAGAATTCCCTTGTCACGCATGGTGAACGGCCGCAGGGCAATTGTCGTGGTGTTCTTGTTGGGGCTGTTCATGCCGAATGGCTCTCTTGCATCGCAGTTTGATTCTTCCGGTTGGAAGCGTTTCCGAGACATACACATACCTCCTCATGTCGGGGCCGCACCTGTCGGCGCTCCCCTGGAATCTGCCATTTTCGAGCACAGTAGACCTGATCTCGCAGATCTACGCGTGATCTCCTCTGAGGGCGTAGTAGTTCCCGTGACGATCAGCGACTCATTCCGCCATGACGAGCCGAGTCCCTTCCCGGGGGTGCTATTCAAGGTGATGAAACGACCGGGAAAGTGGACGGATGTGTGGATCGACAAGAAGGCCAAGATTCTGACCAGAGGCGTGCAACTTCAAACGAGCTCAAAGAATTTCGCGCGCAAAGTGGAAATTCGTGGGTCAGACAACGGAAACGAGACCTACGTCATCATGATGGACGGCCTCGTGTGCGACCTCCCAGGGCCGACCCCGATAAAGAGTCTTGAGCTGTTTCACCCGTTGAACAATTTCCGTTACATTTATCTCCGGATTCTCGATGGGAATCAAACGCCTCTGAAGGTGGATGGAGCGCTGTGTTTTCCTGCGCCCGGCACCGGTGCCTGGACGTTGCCCGGCAATGTGCGGATTGTGGAAAACCGCCTGAATTCCTCTGACAATTCGACCGTGGTCATTGCCGACCTTGGCGAGAAACGGCTTCCCCTCAAGGGAATCAAGATTTCAACCCCTGCCGTGAGTTTCGCAAAAAAGGTGCGCCTGCTTCAAGGATCTTCCGAATCACCCGCTTCCTGGCGGCCATTCTACGAAGGGACGTTTTTTCGGATTGAGAAGGCCGACGCTGCAAAGGAGAATCTGGAAGCGAAATTCGAGCCGCAGACCGGCCGGTACATTATGCTTGAACTGACGGGGGAAGGCCCTGCAGTGACGGTGAAAGCCATGGAAGCAAAGAGCGCGGTGAGACTGGCCGTATTCAAATTTCGTCCAGGACTGGCCTATCGCCTCTTCTATGACAACCCGCTCGCGAAGCCTTTTTCCAGCGACACTACCGAACCGTCAATAAACCTTACCCGCGTTCTCGCCGTTTCATCGGACGTGACCATCGGAAAGGAACAGAAAAATCTCCTGCCCCCGCGGCCCCGACCGATGAGTTCTCCTAGGGACGCTCATCCGACGACAGTGGGCAAGATTCTGGGTATGGCGATGCTCCTGATAGGACTATTGTTGCTGTTTATTGTCATGCTCAGGGCGCGATCGCAGCGGATAGCGGAAAGAAGGCGTGGCTCGCGTCTACTTGACACGCGGTTGTGAGTCTATCCGTTCGCCGCTGTCCGCAAAGGGTCTTCCGAAATTACGACGCGAGGCGCTGGCAGCGTCATGCGAGGTATTTTCGCCAGGTAGCACGGGGAGCGCCCTTCGGTGCGGGGCCGAGGAGAGGTATCTAGGCGGCTGTTGCGTAACGCAATGCTTTCACGAAGACGTGGCACGAGGGGGTGGGTTCCGACTACTTTCGGCAGCAGTCTCCAAGAAAAAACCTAGTATGTCAGGCTCCCCAGGAGCCAGGCTGTTCCGAAATGGTTCTGACAGTCCCAGAGTAACACGACTTGCGCCATATTTGTGGTTACCCAAGGGGCTCCTAGGAAAGTATCTCTTCCCGTAGACTGAACGTCATATGGGTGTTGGCGATGCTGATGTCATCGCCGTCCTGCAGCTGCACTTGCGTCGATACATCCTGTCCGTTCACCTTTGGCTTCCTGGTGCCTTCGGAATAAGACAGAAAATACCCGTTGGGCCTCTTGCTGATTACCGCTGCAGTCTTTCCTACGAGAAGTCCCGAGCACTTGATGTCCGCGTCTTCAGCCTTACCAATAGTGGTGATACGCTTAGTCAGCTCGATTATCTGCGGGACGCCCCCTGAAATGATGGTAACAGACCCATAGAGCTCAATCTTCTTGGGCTTGTGCGCAATCGCCTGTTCAGGAGAAAGATCTCCCTCTTCCGGCTGCTTTGCCGAGCGTTCTTCTTGCTCCTGCGCGTTCAGGGCTGATGTTTCAGGAGTCGGTTGGGCTGGCGGAACGTCAACGCCGCCTTCCCTGAGAGGTCGTGCGTCAGATGGCCGAAGATCGACAAAAAACAGGAGGTGTTTACCCACGATGAAGGAGTCGTTATCGAAGATCCTTTCCCGGGTAATTTTCCTCTCGTTGAGAAACGTCCCGTTGAGAGAATCGAGATCCTCGAGAACGAAGAAATTCGGGTCTTCCGTTTCGATTCTTGCGTGATGACCCGAAACGGCCTGATTGTCGATCACCACATTGTTGTCTTCACGTCGGCCGATGGTGACGGGAGTCTTATCGAATGTGCACTCCTCCACAACCGCATCCTGAAATTTCAGGATCAGCTTGAACATCGATATCCTCCAGGGACTCTTGCTTTCTTGGTTTTGTCTGCGTTCGTACTGTTCATTTCCGAAGACTCATAGGTCTACGAGGTTCCTGTTGCGCTATCGCTTGTATTGGGTTCCTCGGAGAAACACACCACAGCAAGAGTGACATTGTCGGGGCCTCCTCGCGCGTTGACCTCGTCGATGAGGCGCTGAAGCATGTCAGGGCTTGGGCGTTCTGTTGAAAAGGCGCTAAGGATCTCCTCGTCCTCCATGACCGCAGTGAGCCCGTCGGTGCAAAGAACGCATATGTCGCCAGGAAACACGATCAATTCATCCATGTGGATGCGGATACGCGAATCCACTCCAATAACGGACGAGAGAATATGCCTCAGCTGGGACTCTTTCGCTTCTTCCCGGCTCATGAGTCCGCGTTCCACCTGGTCTTCGGCCAGGGTATGATCCTTGGATATTTGTTCAATCCGACCGTTACGAAGCAGGTACATGCGGGTGTCCCCCACGTTGATCATCGAAGCGGTGGAGTCTTGAACCACCATGCCAACCACCGTGCTGCCCATCCCGAGAAACTCTTCCTGCTCGAGGGACTTTTCCAATACGACTCGATTGGCCATGAACGCAGCCTGACGGAGCAGATTCGCGGGGAGCGTAAAGCTTGGATCGTAACTCTTCGAACACATCCGGACGGTTGCCGCTGACCGACTCATACTGTTTGTAAAAAGAAACCATGGTTTCCATGGCCAGGCGAGATGCTACCTCGCCAGCCCGGTGCCCCCCCATGCCATCCAGCACGAGAAAGAGCCCCACGTCGAGTCCCACATAGGTACAATCCTCATTGACGGTCCGCTGCTTGCCCACATCGGATATGGCCCAGCCTTCAACAATCACGTGTCCGTCTCCACGCGGGAATTCGGGATGCCCTTGGTCTTCGTTCGTTTTCCCGTCGTACAATACTTTTCAGTGCCTCGCCACGCACAGACATTACTACGCCGACGGAAAATGTAACCGATTTCGACAAGTAAATCAAGGATTATCATGAAAATTCCCGGCAATTGCGTTGTTGATTTCTCGCATGATCAGATATAATGTGTCTCGCCGGGAGGGTCAACGGAGGCGATGCGGATGCGATACAGCGGAGAAAAGTGGCCCAGACTGAGCCTTCACTTGTTGTGGGTTCTTGTGGCTGTTTGTGCGGTAATGGGCTCTGGGTGCCAGGAAGTGGACACGATCAAGAGAGAGCTGTGGGTGAAGTTTGTCACCAAGGTCCGGAAACCCAAGCCTTTCACTCCCAGGGACGGCATTACCTTTCGACCATGCTCCCTGTATCAGACGGCAAATCCCAATTCCGAGGTGTTGCGGAGGCTTCCGGCTGAGACCCCTGTACATCTCGTCGACAGCGTGGGGGAATGGTTCCGAGTCAGAACCCGCGACGGTCGCGAAGGATACCTGGAACAAAAGGTCGTCGGAGGTCAGGACATCATTGTCAAGACCAACGAATTGAGGAAATCGATCGAGGGAATTCCTCCGCAAGCCGAAGGAATTACCAAGAATCGAGCCAACTTTCGGCTGGATCCGGGGCGTGGCAATGAGGTCATAGAAGTCCTACCGCCGGGGAAAAAGTTTGAAGTGTACGAGCGTGTGGTTACCGTGCGAGGACCTGGAACTGCCGACGCGTCTGTGTCCACGCGAGGCCGCAACCCGCTTCCCAACGCGGTGACCGAAGAAAGCCCCGCGGACGATATCTCCGGAGAGGGAGCGAAGAAGGATGTGTGGTACAAGGTCAAGATTGAGGACGGAAGAGTCGGGTACCTGTACACACATAATATGAAACTCACCCCGCCGGAAGACATCGAGCGTGCGGTGCCTTTCATGCGTCTCGTTGCCTGGCGCACGGTGAATACCAAGGACGACCCTGACCAGGGAGCCAAGAGCAATTACATTGTGGCGTACGCACCGATCGGAAAAGATGCCGGGTGCGATTACACGCGGCTGTATTTCATGAATTGGTCGGTAAAACTCAAGAGGCGCGTCATCGGATGGCAATTGCGCTTGGTAGGAATTTTGCCCATCACCAATTACCGTTTCGAGGGCAAACCCGGCTTTAGCGTCCGTTTCCTCCATCCCTCGAAAAAGGACAAGTTGGTATTGGCCAGCTACGTGTTTTCTCATGGACGTGTGCGCAAAGTCAGCGAGGAAGAGATTCCGAATCCCGCGAACGTGCATTAGCGTGGTCGAGAATCCTGGGAAGGCAGTACTGACCAGGCCCAGTCGCGAAGTTCTCACGGGAGAAAGGAACGCGACGTGGGATCTGAAAAGGGACACCTTGTCTCACCTCGCGGAACCCGATGCAGCGCGCGGGAACCACTGTGCATCTCTATCTCCGGTTCAGAGTGCGAGAACCGGACTATCCTCAATACTCCTGACAGACCATCCTGTCATAGGAACGGAACTTCATGGGACAATCTGAAAGACACCCCCCCACCGAGGATCCAATAAGAGAGGCTACACTCTCGGGGATGGACCCATTTTCCCCGAAACGCAAGTATGGTCTTTGCCATGAGGGATTCCCATCCGGAATGAGCGGCGTGCAGGCCCATAGACCGCACATGAGCAGGAAAGACGCATGAGTTGGACATGCCCGGCATGTGGAGCTCCTCAGCCCCACGCGATGGAAGAATGCCCGCGTTGTGGCATTGTCGTGTCGAAGTTTTCCCATCGAAAACGCGTGGACGCCGATTGCAGGCCTATTCGGACGAACTGGCAAGCCGAATCCCATGGGACCAACAGGACTGCGTGGATAACCGTGGTGGGCAGTCTACTCCTCTGCGCGGCATTAGGAGTCGCTTTGCTGAAGTGGACCGGAGGCACACGCCCACACGAGGTGAAACTCCCCCACAGCCCCGGGCACGCCTCTCCTGAATTAAAGAGGTTTACGTACGAGAACTTGCAGCAGCAGGTGGTCACGGTCTCCAAGACGCAACCGGTGCTCATAGAATTCTATTCTCCCAATTGAATGCCTTGCCGGCGGATGGAATCCGTCTTGAAGGAGATTGCCAAGGAGACAGCGGGGAACGCATCGGTAGGCCTGGTGTTTCCTGACCAGCGGAAATTATTCAACAGCTTTCAGGTGCGTCTCATTCCCGCATTGTTCATCATTCGCGGCGCTGAAGTAAAGAAGTCGTACGAGGGTATGGTATCCAAAGGCCGATTGATGAAAGATCTACAGGAATTCGACGCGAAAGTTCAGTAGCCAATCCGGCGAATCCCGACTCTGCCATGAGCGTCCCCGAAGGATGGGACTTCTCTGAATCGGAAATTTCTTCGTGTCCTGTGAGGAGTGTGTGTATGCGTGAACGCGGAAAGAAGATATTGGTAACCGGTGGAGCCGGTTTCATCGGTAGCCACCTGGTGGAGGGTCTGCTCGCACGCGGAGATCGGGTCTGCGTGCTCGACAACTTTAGGTACGGGAAAAAGAGCGAATCTGGAAAATCTGGGCAACTGCCGCTGGCAACCGGACGAGGACTTTGAGCTGATCGAGGGCGACATTCGCGACTTGGATACCGTGATACATGCAGCAGCCGGTGTGGATGCCATTTTGCATGAGGCAGCCCTGGGGAGCGTCCCCCGATCCGTCGAAGACCCTGCCACGACCCAGCATGTGAACGCGGACGGAACGTTGAATGTCCTGCTCGCGGCCAGACACCACGGAATTGGCCGCGTGGTGTACGCGTCTTCGTCGTCCGTGTACGGAGACAGCGAAGTGCTTCCCAAACGTGAGGGCGAGGAAGGGTTCCCCCTTTCTCCTTACGCGCTCACTAAGCAGGTCAACGAGTCGTACGCGCGCCTCTTTCATGATTTGTACGGTCTGGAGACGATCGGGTTACGGTATTTCAACGTGTACGGCCCCAGACAGGACCCTGCTTCCCAATATGCCGCTGTTATTCCGCTCTTCATCTCCCGATTGCTGTGCGACGAGCCGCCGAGAATCTTTGGGAGCGGGCAACAGAGCCGTGACTTCACGTTTGTCACCGATGTGGTGCACGCGAATCTGTGTGCACTTGACGCACCGGCTGCCGCGGCCGGGTCGGCATACAATATAGGGCGAGGGGAACGGATCACCATCCTGGAACTGATTGAAACCTTGCAGGGCCTGCTCCTTACGCGCATTGCTCCCGTGCATGACCAGCCCCGGCAAGGGGATGTGATGCATTCCTCAGCGGACTGTTCCCGCGCGAGCGCGATGCTGGGATTCACGGCAGAACACGGCCTGCGTGAAGGCCTGGAACTGAGTATCGCATGGTACCGAGATAATCTATGATACGGATTTGCGTAGTCCGTACCGAACGAGTGCTCCCGCCTTCACCCGGGTATACATGCAAGAATGAATCGGTATGAGAGTAACCAGGGGGCCAAATAAATGAAAACCCGGAGCGGGGTCAGGTAGGAGCGCCGGGTTTTCGACCTTGCACAGCACAATGGCTGGTAGGTTATTCATCGATAACACGGACATAGGTGTATTGTCAAGAAAATACTGGGAGGAAAGCGCGGAAGATGATAAGGTGCGTGCGTACAAAACAGAAAGAGTCCGACCCTAACCCCTATACCCTCAGCCGGACTCAAACCAAACCAGGAACAAACCTTCCCGGAAAACACATTGTATCTGTTAAACGACCACAAGATACACAGTCGTCTGAAGGTTGTCAAACTCGAAAATACTTGAGGTTTTTTCCCCTAATAATCACGACCTGCGCAACCCAGAACCTCATCTCCTTTCTCGATCCGTGCCTGGGGGCGACGCATCTGAGGCCGGTCCTCCTTCCGAGGTTTGTACGAGCTCTTGCATGATTTCCAGTAGTTCCGGTATATCTACGGGCTTGTGGAGAATCGTGTCCACTCCCGACCTTTTGATCTTGTCCTCTTCTTCTGACTGATTGCTCCAACCGGTGAGGATGACAAAGGGCGGCTTGGGGATCGATCTCTCCCGGCAAAGCGCCACGAGCGCCTCGCCTACGTCCCAACCGTTCATCCCTGGCATGCCGAGATCGCACACAACGACCTGGACAGGATCCTGCACGAAGAGCCGCAGCCCCTCTTCTCCGGAAAGGGCGGTGGTCACTATCTGGCCGTATTCTGTCAATCCGGAGCTCAACAACGCGGTGACCGGCTGCATGTCGTCGATGAGGAGAATGCGGAGCTGCCGCTTGAATTCCTTGGGCCTTGCGCGGAGGTCTTGCGCGCTCCCCTTTGCTTGGGGAAGCAGCACCGAAAAGCTGGCGCCTTGACCGGGACTGCTTTTTACGGAGATGGTTCCCCCATGGCTTTTCACAATTCCGTAACTGCTGGCCAGCCCCATGCCCGCGCTCTGCACGTCTTTAGTGCTAAAAAATGGCTCAAAAAGCTTGTTGATGTTTTCTGGGCCTATCCCGACCCCGTTATCGGTCACCCGAAGTACCAGGTGATCGTCCTCGATGAACGTGTCGACGCAAATGTCCCCACCCTCTGGCAATGCTTCTGCTGCATTCTTGATCAGATTTACCGCGACTTTCGAACAGCTCGTGCTCCCGACCCTTTACCCTACAATCGGGAGCCAGATTTTGCGCCAGTCGCACGACGATACCGGTTTTCTCCGGGACCGTCTTCCACCAGATCTTGGTCATTTCCGTAGCTTGCTTGATCATTTGGGAGAAGTCGAACACTTTGCCCTCTGCGGGCTCCGTGGCGGGTCTGGCACGGGCAAAGTCCTGAAGTCGCCTGATGGTGCCGGACGCGAGATCGGAAGTGTGAATAATTTCCTCAAGGCTTGACTTTATGCCTTCCAACTCGCCCTGTTCCAGGCCGGTCAGCGCCAGATGGGCGTTTCCCTGAACAATTTGCAAGAGGTTGTTGAAATTGTGGGATACCCCACTGGCAAGCTCTCCCACTGCCTTGAGTCGTTCGGCCTGGAGGAGCACCTCCTGCACTTTCCTACGCTCTGCGATTTCTGTGAGAAGCCTTTCGTTATGTTGCTCTTTCAACAAAAGCTGTTCCCGTTCGAGAGTGAGATCCTCCAGGAGCAGGAGTATAGACCGATTCAGTCCCATGCGCACGGAGCGGAGATGTATGCGACCCCATCTCCTGTTGGTGTCGATTTCCAAAACCGCTTGGCTGGACATCGATTTCCTGGTGACAAACACTGCTTCAGCCAAAGAACGGGCTTCTGCGGCTGTCTTGGGATCCGGGATCAGGGAGGTAAATGCTTGGCCTTGCATCTTTTTGAAATAAGGGCTGATCGTGCTCCATGATTGGTTCATGAAAGCTATACGGAAATGCTGATCAATCAGGAGGGCAGGAATGGGCAGAGCCTGAAGCAATTTTCCAAACCACGTTTGCGTCACTCCTCGGAAACTGAAGCTCCCTGAAGAGCTTACGTCAGTGGTAAAGAGATTGCTTAAATCCACGGTTTCCGTAGGATCTTCTTCATCCCCCACCAGAGGGATTCCCTCAGAATCCAGCGCCTCACCAAAGGGAAACGCACGAACGAACGCCATAAGGCCCTTCAGGTCACCTTGCACCACATTGACGATCTCGAATCCCGCGACAAAGCCTTCTGACACGTCATCGCTCGATGTCCATTTGCACCTCACGTCCAATACGAGCGGGTCGAGAGAAAAGCACTGATCCACGGCCAGGACAAAGGTCTTGCTTTCGTCAATTCTCGCGGCAATATCTCTGACCCTCAATCCTTTGTCGGTCATTTCCTCGACCAGGCCTTTCATCTCAGGCTGGTCCCGCAGATGCATGGGAATTGGCATGTACAAAGGTTGCCTGGGCACGGAACGGAGGTTCTCCAGGAGGACGCGGCTGTCATCCGAGGCAGACCGACGGTCAAGCTGGGAAGGTTGCAACATGCGCGCGTCGAGGATTTGCTTGAAAAGGCTTTGAAGACCCTTGGCGGAGAGCATATATTTGTCCATGAGCCCGGAATCGCTTATCCCC
The DNA here is from genome assembly GCA_963760985.1 of uncultured delta proteobacterium. Classification (GTDB taxonomy): domain Bacteria; phylum Desulfobacterota; class Desulfomonilia; order Desulfomonilales; family Desulfomonilaceae; genus JACRDG01. Next base: position 345,604 of record CAVXFM010000016.1, read on the forward strand.
TTTTGAATGTCTCTGATGACTTCCGCTGCTTTGATCTTCCGTTGCGTTGACATTTTTTCCGCCTCCGGTCCCGAAGAGGATACCGTGTAGGCCCAGACACCTCAGACCGATTGTGTAGAGTAGATCTTGGCTTTTGAAGCTACTATTGGTGTAGTACGAAGGTCTCCTGTTTTGAATACCGACGCAATTAGTCAATGATTATAGCATTGCAAGACCGAGAGCGACAACCACAAACTTGAAAGACGTGTACGCCCGAACAGTTGTCCCACGGGGAAATCACCACGTAGGGCGTTTCCATTAGTCTCGACCTACGTACCTATTTTGCTCAATTCGGCGCTGCATTCGGGATAAAGATTCTTGGCAAAAGGTATCCCCTTCACCGGGGGTGTGGGAAATGAGCATTGGGAACTGCTCTCGGAAGAATTTACACACTTTTTACATTTGTTTTACGCTCTGGTGACAACACTTCTTTCCCGCTATGTTTCTCTACACATGAAAAGGGTGACTCTCGCTATGGTTCACCTGTGGTGCTCGATTCGGAACTCAATGAGATGACTTCTGCCCGGCGCGGTGCGACCATGAACGGGCAGCGGAGGAGGTGCAGGATGAGACAGTGGTCAACCAGGAAGCAGTTTCCATGGTGGGCAGCAGTGCTGCTCCCACTCGCGTATGTCGTTTGCCCACCCATGGTGGTTTCATCGGCTGTCGCAAAGGATGCTGAACCCAAAGTAACGTGTCGGGTGGAACTGGATCGTCGCGTGCTCCCTGCCCGTGGGAATCAAAGGGTGGTAGTGAAGGTGAGCTTGGATGCGCGGCGTCCCAAGGAATCAGCTCGCCCTCCAGTGAACCTGGCCATCGTGTTGGATCGCTCGGGTTCCATGACGGGCGCGAAGCTCGACAAGGCCAAGGCGGCTGCCATCGAAGCCTTCCGAAGGCTCGGGCCTCAAGACATCTTTTCGATGGTAGTGTACGATCACAATGTGGAAACAGTGGTTCCTGCGCAGAGCGCAGCAAATGCCGAATGGATAGAAGGTCGCATCAGGAGGATTCGCCCTGGCGGCAGGACGGCCCTGTTCGGAGGTGTCAGCCAGGGAGCGGCCGAGATCCGGAAGAACATCTCTCACAAATACGTGCACCGAATTATTCTGCTGTCCGACGGGCTCGCGAATGTGGGCCCGAGCACTCCGGAAGACCTCGAACGGCTCGGTGCAGCGCTCATTAAAGAGGATATATCAGTTACCACCGTAGGGGTCGGCATGGATTACAACGAGGATCTCATGACCCGACTTTCCCAAAAGAGCGACGGGCACTCGTAACTTCGTGGAATCCAGCGCGGACCTTCCGCGGATCTTTTCTGCGGAACTAGGGGAGGTCCTGAACGTGGTAGCCAAGAAAGTGCACGTGATCATAGAGTTTTCCCAGGGAGTCCGGCCTCTGTCAATCATCGGTCGCGAAGGGAGGATTCGAGGCCAATGTGCAGAACTCTCTTTGAACCAACTCTATGGAGGCCACCAGAAATACGTGCTGCTCGAAGCGGAGGTTCCTGCAGGCTCGGAAGGACAAGACAGGGAAATAGCCACCGCGAAGGTTTCGTACGATAACCCGTTCACTCAGCAGACTGAGACCGCTGCAGGAGCGGTTTCAGCACAATTCAGCGAGGATGAGCAGGAAGTGCAAAAGTCGGCCAACGCGGAAGTACTACGAGATTACCAGCTCAATCTTAACGTGAAGGCGCAGGAAAAGGCCATTGCTTTGTCCGACAAGGGACGGACGCATGAGGCAGCACGTGAGCTTCGTGAATCAGCCCGCCACATGAAAGACACGGCAACACAATACCACGACAAGGAACTGCGTAAGAAAGCGGAAGAAACCGAGCGCCAAGCGGCCCACATCGAGAAAGAAGGAATGACGGTGAAGAGCCGGAAGGTGCTCAGAACCGAATCGTACCAGTACCAAGAACCAGCAGCAAATACGACGATAGTATGCTATGCCGGACAGAGATGTTTTCAGGCCTTTTGCGTAGTACGGGTGCGAAAACTGCACATGAAGATTCGGTCCATAATCCTGTACTGGTCGCTCCTGCTCGTGCCAACCGTCGCGATCGCGGTGGCAGCGTTCCAGATTTCTCTCGCGAGCAGGAGCGCATCATCCAGGAGGCTACTGCCGTGGCCAGGGACCGAGCCCGCGCGATCGCAGAGCACCTCTTGATCTCCATCGAATCCGTGGAGGACGACCTCACCGCATCGCTGAATCGCATCCCCTCGGGAAAAGAGCGCGAAACCCTTGGCACCTGGGAACAGAATAACCCTCTGGTGCGAAACGTATTCATCTGGAAGCCTGGTGCCGGCCTCCAATACCCAGAGTCCGGCACGTCGGCCACCGCGGACGAAAGACGCTTTGTGGTGCGGTACGACGCTCTGTTTTCCGGTCGAGTCCCGTGGTGGGTGGCTGGCACCGAGAAGCCAGGTCGCGCACAAACCCCTGGAGGAGGCTCGTCACGGTATGCATCGTGGTGGTACACGCAGAACCGCATGCCCGCTGCGGGGCAATCGAAGGACCTGAGAACACGGAAAAGCGATCTCAGCCGGCTCACAGATACAACCCGCTCCGCGACGAAGGGGTATGAAGAACGACACATGGAACAGGAACGTGTGGAGAGGAGACAGAACGGATGGATTCCCTGGTTTGCGGAAAACCGGCTCTACATTTTAGGGTGGGTGCGTCGAGATGACACGGGTCTCATTTACGGAGTGGAACTCGAACTGATGGCTCTGCTCTCGAGAATCGTGGGGGAGTTCCCCGCGTCAGCGCCGCAAGGCACGGTGTACGCGCTGGTGGACGGTGACGGCAAGATTCTCCATCAGGTAGGCGCAGCCGCGGAGAGAACCCGCCAATGCACCTGAATTGACCGTTTCTTTGGCCCCTCAATTGCCTCATTGGCAGGTGGCGGTATATTTCGGGTCTGACGGGGCCGCGGTAAATTCGCCGAGGGGGTTTCTGGTCCTGTCAGGGCTTCTCCTCGGGATTTTCGTGGTCGCCATTGTCGCGGGTGGCGCGCTTTTGACAAGACAAGCACACAGAAACATGATCGATGCGCAGCAAAAGACCAGTTTTGTGTCCAACGTCTCGCACGAACTCAAGACCCCGCTCACCAGCATCCGTATGTACGCGGAACTCCTGAGTGAGGAGCGAGTCAAGGATCCTGAAAAGAAACGCCAGTATTTGCAGGTCATCGTTGCCGAGAGCCAACGACTCACACGACTGGTAAATAACGTGCTCGATTTCAGCCGATTGGAACAGGGCCGTAAGAAGTATCACTATGAAGAGTCTGACCTCGTCCGTGATACGCGAGCGTTCGTGGAAGCCCATCGCCTGCGTATCCAAGAGGCAGGCTTGGCGCTCCACGTGCAGATTCCGAACCGAACGGCGGTCGTGAGAACCGACCGGGACGGGGTGGAACAAGTGTTGCTCAACTTGGTGGACAACGCGATAAAATACGCTGCCGAAGGCGGAGAGTTGCTCATTGCGTTGGAGATCACCGATCAGCGCTGCATCGTGCGAGTCATGGATCGCGGGCCAGGGGTGTCTGCCGCTCATCGCGCAAAGATTTTCGACAAGTTTCACCGGGTGGATGATTCCCTCACCTCGCGACAACAGGGAGCAGGACTGGGGTTGAGTATCGGCCGCAGAATCGCTCGCGACCTCGGTGGGGATCTGTCGTACCTGCCGCGGCCGGGTGGAGGAAGCTGCTTTGTATTTGAAATCCCCGTGGGTCGAGAGAACCGTTCATGACAGCCGGGGAAGGGGAGAAACACATCTCCAGTCCGTCCGCTCCAAGTGGAGGAGCCGTGTGAGGCCACGCACACAGGAGGAGGTCCATGCAGCCGGCCAAGATTCTGGTCGCGGAGGACGACCGCAACATCCTCACCGGCCTCGTCGACACGCTTGAAAGCGAGGGGTACATTGTCACGCCCGCTGCAGATGGCGATGCGGCACTGCGGATGCTCGGTGCGGACAAATTCGACCTTGTGCTCCTGGACATCATGATGCCGGGAAAGAGCGGGTATGACGTGTGTCGGGTCATTCGCTCCACTGATGAGGATGTTCCGGTGGTCATGCTCACCGCGAAGGGGGAGGAGATTGATAAAGTCGTCGGCTTCGAACTCGGTGCGGACGATTATATTACCAAACCTTTCGGCGTCCGCGAGCTCCTGGCCCGGATAGCGGCAGTGCTCAGACGCGCGCGTCGGACCCTACGCCGCGCAACAGGCACAGACAAAGTCACCGGATAGTTTTCGTTTCGGCAACGCGGAAGTCGATGCCCTTCAATACCGAATGAGGAGACAGGGGAACACGTTTTCCCTCTCCGCGCGTGAACTCGATCTCCTCAAGTGCTTTTACGCTCACCCGAACGAGGTGTTGAGTCGAGATCATCTCCTGAATGCAGTCTGGGGCATTGAATATGAAGGCACCACGCGTACGCTCGACCAGCATATCGCTCAGTTGCGCAAGAAGGTCGAACCCGATTCCACCAGACCCAGGGTCATCACCACGGTCCATGGGGTTGGGTATCGATATGAATGCCGCAACAATGACCTCCCTGAGCCTTGCTCATGACTCTCACCAGGACGTCTCTCGCGACCTGCATTTCCCTCCGGCCGTCCTTACCGCAAACGATATATCTGAAAATCGACTCTCGCGAGGAACTCGGGGAGCCGCGTCACCATGTCACGGTACGAGTCTTTGACGACCTCTGAACAAAGCTCCCATGCAAGGGGCGCGGAAGGATTTCCCTCGCCGGGATTTCTCGCAGACGGCAGAAAAGCGAAACCATCGCTGCCGCTCTCCTGAAGGTGGAACTCGTGAATACTTCTCGCGAGAAGTTCTTTTTCCTTCACCGAAAACCGGAAACCTTCCGCATCCATGTCGGACAGAGGCTCGACCGTACAGCCTACGGACCTGAGCATCAGGCCTATCTGGTCCGCTTGGCGCCTGAACGAACGCTTCATATCGGGCGGAAGATCGGACCAATCATCCGAGGGTCTTCTCCGTGCAGACACCGTGGTGGGGTGCCCCTGTTGATCCAGCCAATACTCACAGATCGCCTGTGCCAAGACCTCGTGAGTGCCACCGAGAACAAGATCCGGCACACAGGTACGTTCTGAGGAGCGGGAATGCAGAGAGGGAGCCGAATCCTTCCCGGGTTTCGTCCGCACCCTCCAAGAGCGTGCCAATTCCGCTATCGCGGCTCATTCGGACCACGATGGGCACTTCTCGGCCCCTGAGGCGCTTCAGCAGGGCCAGAGCGGTAGCCATGGCCATCGAATCGTTGTCCAGACAGACGTATATTCGGGTTACCGGGCATGACTCGGGCGGATCCAGGAGAAAGCTCCCTTCGAGGAACCGCGCGGAGCGTACGTCCATCTGAATGCAATTCACGTCGCAGATCTTCGTAAGGAACGGGTTCCGCAACAGCAGCAGCTTGCGTTTTTCCTCCGCGTTCGCATCAAGCAGGCTTATCCTCAGGCGCGTGCCCCGCAACCTGTACGGACCGAGCCACGAGCGGGCGATGTGCGTCACCACGCTTTCTCCAAGCCGGCCGACTCCGATGACAAGTATGTGAGGGATATCCTCAGAATCCTCGTCAAATGGCAGATGCTTCGCCAACAGGGCCTTGGCGCCGAGGAGATAACTATTGAAAAATTCGAGACGAAAGCTATCTATTTTGCTCATGCCGAGTTCATGGCCTTTGAGCAGCCTGCACAGTTCCACATTTTCGATCTGTACCACACACTTCAGAGGGGCTCCGTGTCTCCGGGAAACGAGGCCGCGGGAGTCAACGGCTATTTCCGCGTTCAGTCCTTCATCGCCACACACCGCAATCAGGTAATCGGCCCTTGTCACTCCTGCGCGGAGTAAGGTTTCCTCGTCCGAAGCGTCTCCAATGAGGACTATTCCTCCTTGTTCTCTGCACAAGTGGATCAGGTCGTTTGCCGGATCGCGCTCCACGACGACCACGGGTTCCTCGCGATCGAGAAATCTGAGCGCGAGCAGGAATCCCTTCTTGCCAAGCCCGCAGATGACCACGTGTTGGCTGACAAGTCTGGCGCGGAATACCTGTGTTTGATCTCGAAACAGTACCGCCATTGCGACCAACGCGGTGTATACCGTCGCAGCGGGAGCAAGGAAACGCGCCAGCTCGAGCTTCCAATTCACTGCACCCTGCACCCACCCTGATTGCAGGACATAGAGCTGGATGGTAACTGTACAGGAAGTCCCAGGAAGAATGCTTCTCACCGATAGAGGCATAGTAATCCACGAACCCCACATACCCGAGTGCGGCTGACAAGACCCAGATGGCTCCCATGAGCTGCCAATCGTGGCTGCTCAGCCATTTCAGGGCGTACCTGCGCCAGAATCCTCCAAGAGATGCACTCAGCGTTTCGTTCAGGGGTTTTTCTGAGGACCAGGGCATCTCTCTCCCTCCTGCCTCCTTGCGACCTGGGTACAGGCCCGCCGGTACACCAAGAAGCCAGGACGCAAAGAAGTCAAAGGGCACTCCTCTTCATGCTGCCCTTGCCTGTACACGGGGTGCGGTTCCGTAAGAATCGTTACGCGCGACCTTTGTGGTACAGGGACAATCAAACCACCAAGGCACTAAGAGCAGAAGTCAAAGACCAATTCCCTTTCTTCTTGGTGGCTTATCCCCTCTCCCTCAAAAAGAACCGTTACGTTTCGTCGAATCTCGAATCGCGTCAATAGGGCAAAATTGGTTCGGCTTGAGCCATGGCGTCGTGGTACAGCGGGAGGTACTTCCTGGAAAACACTTTTTCCCACGTGAAATTTTCGAATATATTCTTTGCCGCTTCCTCTTGCATCTGCCTCAGGGTGCTCTTGTCTTCTCTCCGGTATACAGCGAGAGCCCTCTCCATCGCGTGCAACAACTCGCGCTTGCCGCCCAGATAGGAAAAACCGAATTTGCCGTCGACGGTCTTTACGAGCCCTCCCACCCTGTGAACAATAGGCACATTCCCCGCGAGCTGCGCGTAAAAGTCGGTCAGGCCGCACGGCTCGTAACGAGACGGTATCAGGAAGAAGTCGCCTGCCGCGTACACCTTTTGCGCCAACGACGTGCTGAACCCGAACGCCACGCATACTCTTCCGGAGAAGTCGTTCGCAAGACGTTTGAAACGATCTTCAATCGTCGGGTCCCCGGAACCGAGACCGACCAGTTGGACGTCGGGATCGCGCGTCATCAGTTTCCCGAGCGCGTCTACCAGGATGTCCATGCCCTTCTGGGCTCCGAGACGACTGACGAATGTGAGGAGAGGAGCGCCCTTGCAATAGGGTATTGTGCCGTAGACCTTCGTATTGTCGGAAGCCTCGCCTCGGCTCAACGCGTCCAACAGGGATTTCTTGCACAGTTCTTTTCCGTCCAGGTCGCCCTGGAGGGGGCTGAACCGCGCAGCAAGGCCCAGTCGTTCGGCATTGCGCGGATCATATAGATCCGGGTCGACACCGTTCGTGATGCCGGTCAATTCGATTCCGTGCGCCAGGTACGCGTGGCCTAACCAGCCGGTCAGCGCGTCCTGCCCGGAATGCAGTAATTCTCGCGGCGTAGTTCTCACTCACCGTGTTGACACGCTGGGAAAACATTCCGCCTGCCAACAACGGATCAAACTTGTCGTCAAGGCGGCAGCCTTTGACCACGTAACGCGGGAACACCACAGAGCGTCGCAGCAAACTCGAAATTGGAAACCTCCTGGTGATACCCGGTGCCTGCGTTGTGTATGGTGAGCACGCATGGCACATGCGCGAGGGAAGGATCGAGATCTTCCTGTGATGTCTGTGCGATAAGCGGCAACAGGGCAGCATGGCCATCGTGGCAGTGGATCACGTCCGGTTTCCGCTCCATGAGCCCCAGCGTGTGCAACGCGCTCTTTACCAGCACCACATTCATCGCAAAAAAATCAAAATAACCCTTGTCCTTAAGTTCCGGTCTTGCGAGCGAGTTGGCTTCAGCGTCGGTGTACTGGTAGATTCCCTGGCGCTCGATCTTGCCGGACCCTTCGCTAAGGAATTGGTACCTGTCAGTCTTGACCAAATGGATGGTGAGATTTTTTTCCGGTTGAACGCGATACATCGTGACCGACTCTGTACGCATTTCATGGGGGTAATTCATCGAGATCCGAAAACTGTCGGCTTCTTCCGCGTGGAGGCCTGTGTGGCCGTCGATCACTCGGTAATAGGGGAGGAATACATGGGTATCAATGCCCGCGGCGGCCGATGCCCTGGCAAGGCCTTCCGTGACATCTTTCATCCCTCCTGCGCCCGCCAGTGCTGCATATTCACGGCACACGTGAACGATTCTGCCGACGGTCCGATGCTGAGCTGCCTCGGATTGGGAAAACATGTGAAGCCCCCTTGAATTATTCTCGCATTCTGCCCATGAACCGCTCTTCCCAATCAAAGGACCCCTGACGATCGTTCGCGATTCAGTGGCCGCGTACAGGCTCAGGCAATGAGGTCCAGGGGATACCGTTGGTGCTGCGAGTCTCGACCGCTTCCTTGTGAGGAAGACCCGTCGCAGCGGGACACAGATTGCTCATGCCTTTTCGTCGACAGTGGAGCGTCCTGCCCGCGGCCAACGGGCAAAAGCCCTGTCTCGATTCGATCGACGTCAGCATCTGGCATGGCAATCGGGATAAGAGGTTCCCCCTCGTGTCGGTGACTCTATCTTGACGTCCTGGGTCCGTCAACAGTTTCCGCGGCTCGGGTGAAGGCTTTCAGAAAGGCGAGCCTGTTCGGCTCAAAAAAGGACACGAAAGACCTTTACTTTGTACGGAATTGTGATATTGGCGTCCAGTCCTCGGGACCCACGAGAAGCCAGAGGCTGTTCTCTTCCGGACTGGAGGGAGAGAAAGGGACCTGTCTGTGTGTCACGGTAAGAGAGCTTGGGCCTGTCGGCCGTGGCGGTTCATGAAAACCCGGGAGAACGGGTTCTCACGGCCCCTCACGTGACGAGAGTCGTACCGAGACCGATGCACCGAGAGACTTCTCGGAGGAAAAAAGGTGTTCTTGCCTCTCCCATTTACCTTTGGAGAGAGGTTACATGTTCGCGAATCGAAGGAGTATCGTGATGAAGAAATTCATGATCCTTGTGACTTTAATGGCGTTTTTTGTCTCCGCGCCCCTAGCCATGGCACAGCATTCATCCAAGAAGGCAGCACCCAAAGTGAAGTGCTGCGTCAAAGGCGAATGCAAACAAGTGACCAAGGCCGAATGCAAGAAAGAAAAGGGCAAAGTACTCAGAGACTGCAAGAAGTGCAGGTAGTGCCTCGCGGTGGAAACACACGCGGTGATTTGCCGCTCCGCGCTGCCCAAGGACACGGAATTACCGCGTCTTTGCCACGGCGCATAGAAACAAGTCACGGGACAGGGCGCGTTTGAGGTTGTGAGTCAAACCGCCCGTTGCTTATCCAGACAAAATGCGATGCCCTCCGAAGCCGGTGGACGTCGCATTTTTTTTGAGTGAGTCTTCAGATTCATGGTTGCTCCCGCGCAGGGGCGGTAATGCGGGTGTGCGAGAAGCCCTTTCATGAGACGCTGCCGAGCAAGCCAGCAAGGCGTCGAAGGACCAATCGCACCCTACGTTGAGCAAGGGATAAAACGAAAAGGAGGTTTCAGCGTCTGTATGTGCGGCACGTGTGTGGCCGGACCGCTGCAAGTGGTTGAAACATGTGGCGTCAGAATCCTTGTTTTCGGTGGGAAGAGGCGCGGACTGACGGTTTGGGTCCTCGCCATGATTTTCCGGACACGTTCTCATGAGAGGGAGTGAACATGCGTGTGGCTAAGAAATCTCGTGCAAAACTCGGCCGTACCCGAGCAGCAGACAAGCTCCTCAAGGCGAACAAACGGCTTTCTCAGAAACGACATCTCCCTCCCGGAACGCTTGTGCATGTGGGCGAGAAGGCAGGGGAGGAAGTGCGCATTTCCGTCATGGAATACGACGAAACCCAACTCCGGGAGATGAGCGATCCTACTGCAGGAGAAATCCTCAGCTTGCCGGAAACCGGGGCCTGCCGATGGATTCACGTGGAAGGTCTCGATGATCTGAAAATCGTCGAAGCAATCGGCAAACGATTTCATTTACATCCTCTCGTACTGGAAGACCTTGTCAACGCGACCCAGCGGCCGAAAGTGGAAGATGCAGGTGATTACCTGTTCTTTGTGCTTAAAATGCTTCATTACAGGGAAGAGACAGCGGAAATAGAGTCAGAACAGATAGGGCTTGTGCTCGGCAATAACTATCTGCTGAGTTTCCGGGAGTCGCGGGGCAGAGAGTTCGATGAGATCAGGGAACGCATCAGGTCCGGAAAAGGCCGAGCGAGAAAAGCGGGATCCGACTATCTCGCGTACTGCATCGTGGACACCGCGGTGGACGACTATTTTGTCGTTCTCGAAAAACTGGCGGAGAAAATAGAGATCCTGGAAGAAGAGCTTGTCACCAGCCCGACATCCGATACCCTGGATGTGATTCACCGCTTGAAAACGGACATGATCTTTCTGAGACGAACCATTTGGCCGCTGAGAGAGATCGTCAACAGGCTGGTGGCAAGCGATGGGACCTTGATCAAGGAGACGACACACCCGTATTGGCGAGACGTGTACGATCACACCATTCATGCCATCGACACCATGGAAACGTACCGTGATATCCTTTCAGGAATGCTCGATATTTATCTTTCCGGCATTAGCAACAGACTCAACGAGATCATGAAGGTCTTGACTCTCATTGCCACCATTTTCATTCCCTTGACCTTCATGACCGGCTGGTACGGCATGAATTTCAAGAAAATGCCGGAACTTGAATGGCAGTGGGGTTATCCGGCTTTTATTGTCTTTGCCGGCGTAGTGGTCACCGGGATGCTCCTTTTCTTCAAACGAAAGAACTGGATATGATGCCAACCCAAGTGCAGCCAGTAACCGACACAAAGCAGATCTCGGTCTCCTCGCGTGAAGCGGGACCTCCCGACACCAAAGGAGAATCACACAGACAAGACTTCAGGCACACGGTATGAACCCCGGAACCCGTTCGCCAGGATGAGAGTGGGTCTGGGCTGCTGTTGACAAGGATTTCACGCCAGTATATACGAACACCGGGAGGCAACGTGGCGACCATTGACCTTTATTCTTTTCTTTTCTTGGCAGCAGTGCTGACCGTGGGACAGGTAGCAGCCACCTCCTTAGAGACCAAGCGGGTCATGGGCTGGCGTGAGCGGGTGAGGCTAGTCCCCGAGAACCTGGTTGTCGAGGCGAAGCTTGACACAGGGGCCGATTGCTCGTCCCTCGACGTGCCTGAATTTACCTCGTTTGTGAGAGACGGGAAGCAATGGGTCCGGTTTTCTGTCACCAATCATGAGGGCACGAGAAGAACTTTCGAGCGCGAGGTGGTCCGCGTGGGTAAGATCAAACGCCACGTCGGAAGCCGTCAGGAACGGCCGGTGGTCATGATGGGGCTTTGCGTAGGGGCATATTGTGGAGAAACGGAAGTAAATCTGGTGGACCGCAGCCGTTTCAAGTGCCAGCTTCTTGTGGGTCGAGGCTTCATGGCAGGCTCCATTCTGGTGGACCCCTCGGTGGAACACTCGGCCGAACCAGGTCACGGGGGTACGGAAAACTCTTGAACAGACTCCATATCTATGTATTGGCCGCTGTCCTCACCGTGGCCGGACTGGGGATCTTTCTTTACAAGGCCTACGTCATGGGATTCCCGCTTTCTCCCAGTACGAGGGTTCGCGTGTGGAACGTCGAAGCACGCGTGACCTTTATTGCCGAGAACAAGCCGGTCAAGGCCTCACTATTCATCCCCAGCGGGACCCGACGTTTCGCCATCTTGGACGAGCATTTCGTGTCAAGCGGATACGGGCTGGCAGCCACGACGGAAAATGGAAACCGACGCGCTACCTGGTCGATCCGTAAGGCAAACGGTCGACAGAGCCTCTATTATCAGGCAGTGATCCGTAGCGTCCGCACCAAATCCCCGGAGCTTGAATCTGAGCCGGCTCAAACCACCGCTCGTCCCTTTGAAGGGCCAAAGAAGGCAGTTGCGCAGACCTTGCTTGAAGAAATCAGGGCAAAGTCAGCAGACACTGCCGGCATGGTCACCGGTCTCATCAAGCGACTCAACCGACCTCAAACCGACGACAATGTCCGCCTCTTGCTCGGAAAGACCCCTACCGCAGCGCGAAGAGTGCGCACCGCAGTGCGCGTCCTGGCGCAGGGCGGTATACCCGCACGTATGGTTCAGGGAATTCGTCTGCAGGAACAAAAACAGGACTTCTCCAAGAAGGCCCAGGTAATGCACTGGATCGAGGCCCATTACGATAAGAAATGGCATTCCTTTGAACCGGTGGAAGGGAACACGCCCGTTCCCGACGACTGGTTCCGTTGGTGGCGAGGCCAGGCGAGCCTCGTCGACTTGCAGGGCGGCAGAAAACCCCAAACGACGTTTTCTGTAAGCCCGAAGGTCGAAGAAGGAATTGCAGCGGCCGTTTCGCGAGGCGAGATTACCAAGCCGCTTCTTCTCAAGTTGTCGCTATTCAGCCTTCCGGTAAATACTCAGGCAGTGTACCGCGTAATGTTGCTTGTGCCGATCGGTGCGTTTGTGCTGGTGATCCTCCGAAATATCATCGGGATCAAGACGTTCGGCACGTTCATGCCCGTGCTGATCGCGTTGGCTTTCCGGGAGACCGGGCTGTTGTGGGGCATTTGCATGTTCACTGTGGTGGTGTTTCTGGGGCTCGGCATCCGGTTCTATCTGGAGAGCCTGAAATTACTCGTAGTGCCGCGGTTGTCCGCGGTCTTGATTGTGGTGGTCGGTCTCATGGCCACGCTCAGCGTCCTGACCCATGATCTCGGGTTTCATCGCGGCCTGTCTGTGGCCTTGTTCCCCATGGTGATTCTGACCATGACCATCGAACGGATGTGCATTCTCTGGGAAGAGCGAGGTTCCTCCGAAGCACTGACCGCGGGGCTGGGCAGTTTGCTTGCCGCTGCATTGGCGTTTCTTTTCATGAATGTCAAAAGCGTGGAACATCTTGTATTCGTATTTCCTGAGTTGCTTCTGGTGCTGCTGGCTGCCAACATTCTTCTGGGTCGGTATTCCGGTTATAGACTTATGGATTTGGTACGATTCAGAGCCTTGGCTCGAGGCTGAACGTCATGTTCACGATCATACGAAAACTCAGAGAACGGGGAGTAGTGGGCATTAACCGGAGAAACGCCCAGTACGTGCTCAAATACAATCCCCGGAGGCTGTACCCGCTTGTGGACGACAAGCTGCGCACCAAGGAGCTTGCACTGAAAAACGGTATCGCAGTGCCGGAGCTCTATTGGGCAATCGAAGTGGAAGGTCAAGTGCGCAAATTGCCCGAGGTCCTGCAGGGACGAGAGGACTTCGTAATAAAGCCGGCTCACGGGAGCGGTGGAGAAGGGATTCTCGTCATTAACGGCTCGGTGAACAACAGGCTCAGGAAGGCGGACGGCCGTCTTTTGACCTGGGATGAAGTGAACCATCATATTTTCAGCGTGTTGAGCGGCCTGTACAGCCTCGGGGGGCAGCCGGATACGGCGCTGATCGAATATCGAGTCGAGAGCGACCCGCTGTTTGCGCACATCACGTTTCAGGGAGTACCCGGACATACGGATCATCGTTTTTCTGGGTGTGCCAGTGATGTCCATGATCCGTCTCCCCACACGCGTATCCGATGGCAAAGCAAATCTTCACCAGGGGGCAGTCGGCGTCGGAGTTGACCTCGCCGCGGGGCTGACCCTTACAGGAGTCATGGAGAACGAAATTGTCAGCCAGCACCCGGATACGGGGAACCTTCTTGCAGGACTCACCATCCCCAACTGGCAAGGCCTGCTGGCCGTAGCGGCGCGCTGCTACGAGCTTACCGGGCTTGGATATCTCGGAGTAGATATTGTCTTGGACAAGGATCTGGGGCCGCTTATTCTCGAACTCAACGCACGGCCGGGCCTCAATATACAGATAGCCAACAATACAGGCCTCCTGTCCCGCTTGGAACTTGTAGAAAAGCACCATGCCGATCTTGAAAGCGCGAATCAGCGGGTGGCGTTTGCACAGCAGCATTTCCGTGTTGCGGAAAACTGAGCTATGCATCACGTCCGAAATGTGAAGGGGATAGTATTCGCTGCCCGGCCTCCAGACACGTTCCTTGAGCGAGGGGCGGCCCTGGACGCGTACGCATACGTGGTCCGTCACTGGCCGAACAAACGGGCTCCTCGGGGGCACGAGGGTTTCGTGACGATTCTGGTTGGACCGGCAACGTGTGGTCCGTAAGCCAACAGAGAGACCGACATTAGAGCGTGAGCAATTGGATGAGCTTTCTGAGTTCCTCGAGATCCTCTTCGTGGATCTTCGACACCTGAAATCCTGACACGTATTCGCCCTCGCCTTCCGCTCGCTTTACCCAGCAACATACGGCAACCATGGTAAACGGCTCAATCTCGAGGAACTCTTCTGAATAAATGACAAGCGCCTTCACCTCATTAATTGTCGCGGGCAGGCCCAGGATTCCGATGCCCCTTTCGGTGATGTCAAGAACCTGGCCCCTGACCTCCGGATACGGGACTTCCCACACAGGCAACTCAAAATCAATGCAGTACCGCTCTGCCCGGCGCGTGTCGGAGGGCACTTCAGCGCGAAAGATCGTCAAGAGCTCTGCCGGGAACTCTGACGTGTGCACCATCTTGGTGTCCGCGAGCTGTTTGAGCACCTTCTGCAAGCCTTTGGCAGAGAGGGAATATTTGTCCATGAGCTCGGACTTGCCCGCGCCATGACGAATGTCTCTAATGACATCCCGGGCCGGGATGCGTCGTTTGGAAGGCGTCTTGCATTCTTGAGCCCCACGGCCCATGAAACCCGCGTCTGCCAGTTCCGCGAAGAGCGACTGGAGTCCCTCGTACGCGGGGCCGTACTTCTCCCTCATGCTCTGGTCGTTGACGCCAGCCTCGATATACTCGAGGACTTGTTTTGCCACTTCCTCTCGGTCAGCCATGTCAGGCCCCTTCTATTCAAGGTCGTGTGAGTATAGCATTTCACAGAGGTAGTTTCGCGAAAAAAAAGGAAAGCCGCTGCGCTTTCAAAGCGTCGGTTCCCGCGGTAAGTGCCGTCCGCAGCTCGTCGGAAAACGGAAATTGTGGGGTCTCAGGAGACACGCATGCGCGCAGGATGTTCAGGCACCTTGGTGTGCTTGAAACCCGACACGCATTATGGTTGAATTTGTCAGAGCGCTTGCCGGGAATAATCTGCGTTTAGCGTCCGGATGAGGAGGAACACTCTTCTCCTGAAGCCGAGACGCAGACTGCGAGCGCCTTATATAGCCGCATCGCATGTGGGTGACCCCAATGAAGCTGGAAATCTGCTTATACGCGTCTCTCGCGTCGCACCTCCCCGAAAAAACCGGCAGCAACTCTTGCGTGATGGACGTTGCAGACGGGATTTCCGTCGAGGCGCTCTTGACACAATTGAAAATCCCCTTGCACGTGCCCAAGATCATCTTCGTGAATGGTATCCATGCGGAACTGAGCAGCACGTTGAAAGAGGGCGACAGGCTCGCGGTGTTTCCGCCCATTGCCGGAGGCTAAAAGGCACCTCCGAGGTTCCGGGGTATCGCGAAGGAGAGCCGCGGCGTGAACAGAGCCATCGCACGGTCACACGCCTCGATCATTCCCGTCAGAGACTGATCTCGCCAGTAACCGACTCACCACGATCTTTCCATAAGAACCTCAGAGTTCTTGCCCGAGGTTTGCATTCCTCATACCGGTTCGCCCTCACACGAGCAAGATCGTCGGGCTGGTGATCTCCTGAGCGAAGTGATGAGACGGCTCCGCATCGTCGTCCGTAACGAAGGGGGGGCCCCTGCCTGCAGCCAGCGTCAAGTTGAACGGGAAAAAGCGAGCCCATATGAGGAAGCACTTCCGAGGACATGTCCGTCAGGTAGTGTGAAGTGCGTCAGCGACCCGATTGATTGATCCCCGCACGAACGATCTTATGTCTCTGTCGACATAACTATCACATATAATTACGCTTTCTGGTCTATTTTGTCTTGACTGCCCACTTGGGGGGAGCTACCCTGACCTTAAGAGGAAATGTCGGTTCTTCACATCAACGGGTCACGACGGTGAAGACCAGGCAGGCCTGGCCGGAACTGTTTTTTCCTGAGACACACACAAAAGAGGAGCGTGCCCATGGACAGTATTTTGAGAATCAACATGAGTGCCGAAGGTGGTCCCAAGGCCACGGCAGTTCCGGTCGGGGAATATGCCGGGTTGGGAGGACGTGCCCTCACATCGACCATCGTTGCCAAAGAAGTCCCCCCCCTGTGCCATCCGCTGGGCGCGGACAACAAGTTGGTCATTGCGCCGGGAATGCTCAGCGGTACGATTGCAGCCATGTCCGGAAGACTGTCGGTCGGCTGTAAGAGTCCCTTGACCGGTGGCATCAAAGAAGCCAACTCCGGAGGACAGGCCGCGCAAGTCATCGCACGATTGGGATATGCGGCAATCGTGCTGGAAGGCAAGCCAAAGGACGACACCCTTTACAAAGTGTTCATCAACAAAGACGGCGTCACCATCAAGGCAGACAACAGCCTGAAAATGCTTGGAAACTACGCGGTGGTGGACAAGATGAAAGGCGAATACGGCGAAAAGATCGCGTGTGTTTCCATCGGACCTGCCGGTGAAATGAAATACAGTGCGGCTTCAGTTGCCTGCACGGACATGGAACTCCGGCCGACTCGTCACGCAGGCCGTGGTGGCGTAGGCGCGGTCATGGGCTCCAAGGGCGTCAAGGTCATCGTCTTGGACGATACGGGCATGGCCATGCGTTCGGCCAAGGACCCGGAGAAGTTCAAAGAAGCGAACAAAAGATGGGTCGAAGGCCTCAGGAAACATCCGGTCACCGGCGAAGGACTCCCCGCGTACGGGACCAACGTGCTGACGAACGTGCTCAATGAAGCCGGATCGTATCCCACCAAGAACTTCATGTTCGGCCGGTTTGACGGGTGTTCCAAGATTAGCGGCGAGACCCAGGCAGCAACGGAGATCGAACGGGGCGGCAGCGCCACCCATGGCTGCCACCGGGGCTGCGTGATCCAGTGCTCAGGCACCTACATGAACAAGGATGGACACTATCTCACGAAACAGCCGGAGTATGAGACCGTCTGGGCGCATGGCGGGAACTGCGGCATCGATGATTTGGACAGCATCGCCTTGATGGATCGGCTGGACGACGATTACGGCGTAGACACCATCGAAATGGGCGCAACCATAGGAGTGGCTATGGAAGCGGGTCTCGCGCAGTTCGGCGACGCACAGGCAGCCATTAACCTGGTTCATGAGGTCGGAAAAGGAACACATCTGGGCCGCATCCTCGGGAACGGCGCAGCGGTCACGGGCAAGGTCTTCGGCGTGGAACGCGTGCCTGTAGTCAAGAATCAGGCCATGCCCGCGTACGATCCGCGAGGCGTTCAGGGAATCGGAGTCACGTATGCGACCAGCACCATGGGGGCAGACCATACTGCCGGATACGCGGTCGCGACAAACATTCTTCAGGTTGGCGGATCAGTAAATCCCCTCGGCGCTGAGGGGCAAGTTGAACTGTCCAGGAATCTCCAAATCGCGACAGCGGCAGTGGATGCTACCGGTATGTGTCTGTTCATCGCGTTTGCGATTCTGGATCAGCCGGAAACCTTCCAGGCCCTCCTGGATCTCTTGAATTCCTTCTATGGGGCGAGCCTCACGGCAGACGACGTCACCGCGTTGGGCAAAACGGTCCTGAAGGCCGAGAGAGATTTCAACGCGGCAGCAGGGTTTACTTCCGCAGACGATCGACTCCCCGCGTTCTTCAAGACAGAACTGCTGCCACCTCACGGCATCACCTTCAAGGTGACGGACCAAGACCTGGACAGCCTGTTCAATTGGTAGTATTGAGGAACACTTGATGTCGATTCGCTGTTCAAAAGAGTAACGTCGCAGGGCTGGTGATCTCCTGAGCGAAGTGATGTGACGGCCTTGCGTCGTCCGTAGCGAAGGAGATCACCAGTCTGAAGCGGTAACCAAGTTACAAATTCAGAAGCGAATCCGAATGAGAGGTATCCCCGGGAAGGCTGGGTGAGACAGCTTTCCCGGGGATCCATCACGGTCGTTCACGGAGAGTGTTTTCGGATGAACAATGAATCCCAACCAGGAGCTGAAGCGATTCCTGAACGAAATTGTGGAGTAATGGTAGAACTGACCTGGAAACCGGACACCATGGCCGCGTTCCTCAGGTTTCCGTCGCACGGAGTGCAGATCAAGGCGCGGGTCCCTGCCACTATCAGAGAGCTTCTGTGCAGGCAGGACCGGCGTAAGCGATGAATACCTTGATAACAGAATCAACACGCTGTTCCTCAACGGAAAAGCGGTGGATGACGTGGACACCGCGATCGTCACACACGGAGCAACCTTGGCTCTTTCGGCTTCCATGCCGGGATTTGTTGGCGCCGCTTTCCGCAGGGGAGGGTACTATGCTTCCATGCGGGACAATGTTTCGTACGTGGCTGGGGGTGAATCCGAGCAGGTCAAGGATGGATTGGTGACTCTCAAGCTGTTCAATATGACGTGCCCTGAACTCGGGCCGCTGCTTCTTGGCATGGGGGTGTGTCTTGATCCAAAGGCTCTGGAGGAATTCTTCAGGGAGCGGCCTGCCAATTTCTGGAGCGGGTGCTGCACAGCGAACGTGGACGGGCAGGGCATCGACCCCAACAATCTTCGTGACCGGCAATGGTCGAAAACCCCGGGACCCGTATTGCTCAAGGTAAGAGGCGCTTCCCTCGCGGAAACACCAGTCGATTGATGTTACCGTACCTGAGCGTCCTTCGCCCCACGTTGGTTTCACAGACCATAAGTTCGGGAATCTGGGAAGCAGATTGCACCGCGTAGATTTCCCCTCCTGAAAATGCCCGTCTCACAAGAACTGCCTGGCCCATTCAGTGAGAAACAAGAGGAGCCAGATCTTATGCGCGTTGTCCGCGCGTCCGGTTTGATGGTCCTTCCAAATCTTTTGTGCCACTGCCGGGTCTAATATGCCGTGAGACGAATCCATAAGCCGTTCACCCGCCCATGCTTTCAGGTCCCCTTTGAGCCACAACCCCAAAGGAGCCTGAAATCCGTATTTGGAGCGTGTGATGATGGCTTCGGGCACACGGCCGCGTGCCACGTCTCGGAGGATTTTCTTGGTGGTGCGCCCCGCGATCTTGCACGAAAGCGGCAGACGACATGCGAACTCCACGACTCGGTAATCCAACAGAGGGCTGCGTACCTCGAGCGCATGTGCCATGCTCATGCGGTCCACCTTGGTGAGAATGTCTTCAGCCAGGTACGTCTGAATGTCCGTAAACAACATCCGACTCACCGGATCGAGTCCCACCCATTCCTTTGCTGCCTTAATGACCGGGTCCGCGTCCGCCTCGTACGAGATGCCTGTCAGCGCTGTCACCTCATCACACGAGAACGTCCTCGGAATCGCGGCGAGAGGTTCTTCTCTCATCCGGCGAGCAGCCTGCACAAAGAGCTTAAGCTTTTTCGACAGACTGGCACCGTAATAATCCGTGGTTGCAGGCAGGCGATCGACGAACGGCTCGATGACACGCTCGCGCAGGGTCAGCGGCATACAGTCGTACACCAATTGAAAACGGCGTGCCAGGTACCTTTTGTACCCGCCGAATAGCTCGTCACCACCGTCGCCGGAAAGGGCTACGGTAACTCCGGCTTCTCGTGTGCCGGCACAGATGCCAGGTGGGTATCGCGGAGGAATCCCCGAACGGCTCGCCAAAGTGGCGTACCATTTGGGAAAACACATCTTCGATGTCATATTCCACAGGGTATTGCCTGTGATCCGTCTGCAACGCGTCTGCAGCGAGCGTTGACCAGCGTGATTCATCGTGAGATGTGCCGGGGAAAGAGATACTGAAAGTCTTCACCCGTAGTGGACTTGACGCGGTCATGAAGGACGTGATCAGCGTGGAGTCTATTCCTCCGCTCAGGAAAGCCCCCAGCGGCACATCCGCCACCAGGCGCAAGCGAACAGCGTCAAGCAGCAGAGTGGTCAAGTCTTGTTCGGCCTTCAGGTAATCAGCAGAATCATCCGGTTCCGGCGGCTTCCAATACTGCCACATGCGAAAGCCCTTCGCATCGAGGACCGCCGCGTGGGCTGCAGGAAGCTTGCACACCTCGCGAAAAATCGAATGCGGGGAGGGGATGAAGTCATAGAGAAGGTATTCGAACAGGGAGCGGTGAGAGAGACTTCGAGGGACCGCAGGATCCTGAACCAGCGAAAAAATCTCCGAAGAGAAGCTCAATCTGTTCCCGAGTTGGCAGAAATACAGCGGCTTCTTGCCCATTCGATCTCGGGCCAGAAACAGGCGCTTCTCGTTTTCGTCCCAGATCGCCAGGCTGAACATGCCGTTGAGATCGTCCAGCATGGCTTCCTTCTTCTCCAGATAGAGATGGAGGAGCACTTCGGTGTTGCTGCGCGTCCGGAACCTTGTCCCTTTCTGTTCCAGCCGGTCGCGGATCTCCTGGAAGTTGTAGATCTCACCATTGAAAACCAAGGCGGTCAGAGAATCCGGAGAGAGCATGGGCTGGTTTGCGGATTCAGTGAGGTCCACGATGGACAGGCGCCGATGGCCCAACACGCAGGCCTCATACGCGTGAACGCCCCCTGCATCGGGCCCGCGATGCTTCAAGGCAAGGGTCATGTGAGCGACCGTCTCGGCCAAAGGTTGCACGGCAAGATCAACGATACCGCAAATTCCACACATGACCGGGACTCCTCACGCAGATCACGGTTTCACACCCGCCAAGGTCGAGCCTATTAAGTCAACACATGGGGCGAAAGGCATGGGTGTTCCGGGAGTGCGTTCGTAGGACGCCGCTTCTCCGTCCGCGCCAACAGCCACGAACCGTATTCTCAAAGGCGTTTCTTATGAAAATGCATTTTCGGGGGAAGGGCCTTCCCCCGAACCCCATCCCCAAGAACCTCAAGCACTTGCCAGCTCCCGCCGGTCGCTGGACAGAATGCGATTTTCATTGTTCGTTGTGCCACCACCGGGAGCATGGTTGTTCACTATACTTTATACCGATTCGCTTTTGCACGTATAACTTGGTGAAGACTGCAGGCTGGGGATCTCCTTTGCGAAGGACCATGCAAAGCCGTCTCATGACTTCGCTCAGGAGACCCCCTACACCACGGTCTTACTCGTCTGGACGAGAATCGGTAGTATTCCTGTGCAAACCCGCGGTCTATAATATGCTGACATAACAATGTAAAACGCCTGTTCAACCGCGAGGTGCATACAAGAGACCGCACGATTGCCTGGATCAAATCATCATGAGATCGTATAATAGATTACCTGTGTCGTATCCTCGGGGCGTGACAGCGTCCGAGGTACACACACACACACAGTCTTACAATGAGTGTGAATCACGCACGACAGGCCGGACGCGAGCGATTTTGACTCGTGCCGGCTTTTGCACCCGATTGAAATCACTGTCTTTACAAGAAAGACCGTGTGAGGTGAACTCGATCGTGAGCAAGACGCGCGCGTTGTGTCCTGTGAGGCGATGTCGCAAAGTGAAGGAAACAGCGGGTCTTGCGGGTTTCCGCTCATGACGAGGGCTGGCATAACATTTGCTTGACCATTTGACCGCGTTCCGGGATAGTTGGAATCGGATTCCCCGATCCACGGACAAGCTCGGCGCACATTGCGGTGAACCTCAGCCGGTAGGTATGAGCGGTGCGAAAAGCAATGCGGCAATGGGTACTCTGGCGCGTGACGCGGAGAAAGGCCATGGTACGGTGTGCGTTTGCAGACTCCGTACGAGCTTTCACGAGCATGAGGGAAGCTGCGTGTCCCGAGCACTCGCGGGTGGGGCGAAAGGAAACGAGGAGTGGTCAACATAAACTGTTCGATTCTCGTGTTGGACACGGATCAGGCCAATGCACAGTTGATAGCCCAGACGCTCAAGCGAGCCGGCCATTCCGTGCTGACCGCACGCAACGGCGCTCATGCGGTCTCTATCCTGGAATTCAGAGCCTTTGAAGTGCTTATCATGGACGTGGCTGCCGCGCGCGTCGACGACCTGGACTTGATCAGTTGGGCAGGATGTCTTTGTCCCAGGCCTCGGATAGTGGTCATGGGAAATTCGACATCCCGTGTGATCGAACGGTCCGTGCTTGCGAGAGGAGCAAACCTCTTCCTGCACAAGCCTGTAGACTTCAACAGGTTGAATGATTTCCTCTCTCCGATCCTGTACCCGAAGTTCCTTCTCCGGTACCGTGGAAGGAGTGGATATTGTCGAGTACATGCAGTTCATCATGTTAGGAGGCACTAAGACCCTTCTGGAAATTACCTCGAGTTCTCGGTACCCAGGGCCGGGTGTTTCTGTCAGACGGCCTGGTGGTTCATGCGGAATGCGGCATTCTGCAAGGAGAACAGGCGCTCTACCGGTGCCTTCGCTTCAAAGAAGGGACCTTCAAACATCTCCCGTGGGAAGAACCGGAACAGGTTACGATCAACAAACCCGGTGAATTCCTGCTGATGGAGGCCGTTCGCAAGAGAGACGAGGCGTGGGGTGCAGGTCAAGAATCGGATGAGGGAAGCTGATGATACAGCCACGCACATCCCCTGACGGAGGGGCAGCCGCATATGACACTGAACTTATGCGAGGGGTCTTTAAGGTAGCAGGAATGTTTCAACGTATCCACAACCCATCATTGGCGCTATGAGCAACAGCAACGACACAGACGAGGATTTGGAGGCAGAAACGAGCGTTTCCGCGCATCAAGGAGATCCCGATGTGTTCAGGGTCTCGGTTCCGGACGAACGTGCAGAGAGGCAATCCCCGTTAGCCCAGGAAGGTCAGAGCAACCACGCTTTCCTGCCCTCGGGTGAGGAGCTGACTGGTTTCTGATCTGCCTCGTGAAGCACCTCTTGATCCTGGAGACGGCAACGAACGGCCGAATCCGATCCATGACACTCGCGATTCCCCTGTGGCGGACGGTGAGGCCGGATTGCATCCAGGCAATGACGACCTCATGCGTCAGGTCGCGGAGCAGCAAAGGGAAATCGAGACGCTTCGGAAGATGTTGCAGATCTCTGCCGACGTCATCGAGGCTATCCCTGCCGGTTTGTTTCTGTTCCAATATCAGCCGCCTGGCGAGCTGTTTCTTTCTCAACTGCAATCCCGAAGCTACGCGTCTCACAGGACTGGAGCAGGAAGATTCCCGAGGGGTGGAACTGGACGAGATGTGGCCCAATGCGCGAGGGCAGGGTTTGACCAATGCCTTTCTCGAAGCAGCCCGCACGGGGAAACCTTTCGAAGCTGGGAAGGCGCTCTATCGAAACAGCCGGACAGAACGGGTTTTCCGGGTGAAGGCCTTTTCAATGCCGGGAGAGCGTCTGGGGGTAGCATTTCTGGATCTCACCGCTCAAGAGCGGGCTGAGGAAGCTAACCGGAAAGCCGAGGATGCGCGGGGTACTCAGAGAGAAGCCGAGACCTCGGATTCGACGACCCGGAACGGGCACGTGCGCGAAGATGACTCGACGATCGGTCGATCCGAGGAGTTGGCCCGGGAGTCCGGCCGGCTTGCCGCGCAGGAAGAGTTGGCCGGTCACGCGGCACGACTGTTGAGCCATCCGACGGAGAGTGTGCAGGAGTCTGCCAGACGGGCGCTGGCACGACTAGAGTCCGGATATATGTCTCTGGTACGGCCTTCTCTGGAGCAAATCCAACAGGCCGCGAATGAGGTTGCTTCCGTCGTGAAGCAGTTACGACAGTTCGCCCGTGTTGCTCCGGCCACAGGTCTGTCTCAATGCAAGACCCTGGATTTGAGCGTGGTCGTCAGCGAAAGCGCGGACTCAGTCAGGTCCGATGTGAACGGCAGTGACGGGAAGAACGTGACTCCCGTGCTGCAAGAGCTTATACTAGGCCGCGATTGCTATGTGAAAGGTGAACCCTCGGAGCTCCTCGATGTGGTGAATATGCTTCTGAAGAACGCTCTGGAAGCAACTCACCCGCGAGGACGCGTGACGGTCAAGACCTTCCTGGAAGAAGACTGTGTGGTCCTTGAGGTCCGAGACGACGGCGCAGGAATTCCTGAGGACGACGCATCGCGCATATTCGAGCCATTTGGGACCTCAAAATCTCTACATGGTGGATTAGGCCTGGCAGCGGTTTCGGGAGTTATTCGCCGGTACGGAGGCGACGTCCGAAAGAGTACCCACTATGGCCTTGGAACTACCATAACGGTCAGATTGCCCCGGGTGGACAACCCGTGACGGTCTGCGCAACTCATGGATTAGGTACCATCTTGATCGAACCGGGCAGTCTTACCGCGCCACGGTGCAAGCTAACCGGCCGCCGTGCAGCGACATCGTGCAGCCGTGTGAGTGGATGACCTCATGGCCATCATTCGTGCCAAGACGAACGAAATCCATTGCAAGATTGTGTATTACGGTCCTGGACGAGGCGGTAAGACCACTAACCTCATCATGATTCACAAGGCCGTGGGAAGAAGAAGCCGCGGAGAACTCATATCCATCGAAACCGCGGGAGATCGAACGATTTTCTTCGATTTCTTGCCTATGGACCTTGGGCTCATCAGGAGATTCAATATTAAGATTTCCGTGTACACGGTCCCAGGACAGGTGCGGTACAATGATACGCGTAAACTGGTGTTGAAAGGCGTTGACGGAGTTGTTTTTGTTGCGGATTCACTGCAGGCCAGGAAGCAGCAGAACATCGAGAGCTTCCACAATCTCCAAGAAAACCTGAGAGAAATTGGCACCGGTCTTTCGTCGGTGTCTGTCGTGTTGCAATACAACAAGCGCGACTTGAATGGCCCTGATACGCTCATCATGCCTGTGAACGAAATGGAACGGGACCTCAATGGGGATTCCCTGTGGCCCTGTTTTGAGGCGAGTGCGCTACGAGGCGACGGCGTCAAGGCTACATTCAAGAAGATCTGCATGATGACGGTTGCCGAAGTAAGCAAACAACTCATGCGAGGCTGAGGCCTCGAACCGCGAGGACTATGTCCCACGGCGAAATTCCGGTCCGGCCGCGGTGTTCCCAAGACCTGGGGAGTCTGGTATGATCGTGACCATCTCCTAGAGGCTGTGGTGTCACGCAGTGCTTTCCCGGAACGTGGCCTGATGCATCGGTACCCGACGAATTTCGAAAAAGGCTCCCGGGAATAGGCTTGGTATGCAACAACCATGGGAGCCGGGCATGTGGGCCCGCGACGGTGGTACGGGCTCCTGAGTAACATGATTGCCCCATGATTCCGGTCTCGCAACAGTCGCTAGGGCACAAGAGACGGCAGCCGGAATAAGTTTTCATTCCAGCTCAAGTAGGCGAGAGAGTCCAGCAATGACAGAGAGTAGTGTGCACAAACTGCTTTCAGGCCTTACGGCAATCGTCCCCCCTGATCAGGCCAATCGCCGCAGGACGGCAAGCACGTCATCGAAGGATCGAGCTGCCGGGTCGCGCGGACCACACCGGGGGGCACAGGTAGTCATCTACACCCGGAAGTGGGGCGGAGATTACGACGCGACGTTCGTCAGCGATAATGTGGTGTCTCAGTTCGGGTATGCTCCCTCGGACTTCGTGAACAGCGCGTCCTTTTGGACGGAACGCATTCATCCGGAGGACGCTGCCAAGGTTATGAAGGAACTCAGTGAGCTGGGCGAAGATATCCATCAGGTGCATGAGTACCGTTTCCGTCACCAGAACGGTGAGTACCGATGGGTCCGCGATGAACTGAATCTCATCCGGCAGGAAGATGGCGTGCCGTTGGAAATACTCGGCACGATGGTGGACGAGACGGAAACTAGGCGTGCAGAGGAGTCTTTGCGGCAGAGTGAATGGAGATATCGCTCCCTCGTGGAAAGCTCGCCCGTTGGCATGGTCTCATTTGACGTGCGGGGAGAGATCACCGAATTCAATCCCGCGGTGTTGAACATACTGGGTGCGCCGTCCGCGGAAAAATCGAGACCGCTAGATCTGTTCTCGCTGTTTCCTATGGCTGAGGCCGGGATTTCCGAAGCAATCCTCCAATGTCTCGAATCGGGCGACTCGAGCATCGGAGAATTCGAGTAACAAGAGCAAACAAAACCGGCTTGTGTGCACTCGGTTACACGTGGTGCCGATCAGAGACGGTGACCATCGCATTACCGGTGTTCATGCGTTCGTGCAAGACATTTCCGACCAAAAGCGGGCGGAAGAAACTTATCATCCGTTCCGAGCGTCTCAAGGTGCTCGGCCAGATCTCGGCCGGAGTCGGTCACACGTTCAGCAACTTGCTGCAAGTCGTGTCGGGCAATTCCAACATGGCATTGACCAACCTGGAGCTCCAAGAATATGATTCCGTGAGACTCAACCTGGAACAAATCGTGGGAAGCACCAAAGCCGCCACTGAGACGGTCAAATGGCTTCAGCAATTCGGTCGGGAAAGGCCTCACCGCGGGATTCCCAAGAAAGAAGTAGTCGACCTCAGTGAATCGGTAAAGGAAGCCATAGAGGTAGCCAAGCTGTGGTCAAAGGCGGACCTGGAGCGAAAGAAGGTACAGATAGCCTATGATGTCGACCTGTTCAGAGGCTGTTGGGTAGAAGGGGTGCCTGACCAGATCGCGTGGATGGCCTTCAATATCCTCAAGAATGCGGTCGAGGCGCTCCCGAGGGGCGGCAAAATAAAAATTAGAACCGCTTTAAGAAATGAACAGGTCATTCTCACCGTTCAGGACAATGGTGTGGGCATTCGCACCCAGGACATCAAGCATATCACCGTGGCGTTTTGGACGTCCAAAGAGGCTCACGCAGGAATAGGGCTCTCGTTCAGTTGCGGGATCATTCGCCAGCACGGCGGGACCATGGGCGTCAAGAGGATGAAACCTCGGGGAACTATCTTCACCGTCAGGTTGCCATGGGTCAAAGATCCGTCCGAGAAGCGAAAGGCGCTGGCCAAGGAGGCAACCGAGAGGGGTTTCCGCATCCTGCTCATAGACGATGACGAGCCGGTGATACGCATCTTTGAAAAAGGATTGAGGATTCTTGGGCAAACCACCTATTCTGCTCTTTCGGGTCAGCAGGGGCTCGGTGTTTTCAAGGAGCTTGAGGTCGACGTGGTCATCTGCGATCTGGCCATGGCCGGAGTGAACGGGTGGGAAGTAGCCAGGGGCATGAACGATCACTGTGTAGAGAAAGGTATTTCCAGACCACCGTTCATCATGCTCACCGGCTGGGCCGGACAACTATCCAAGGAGGAGATTCTCGCGCATCCGGAGGTGGATCGCATTGTCCAGAAGCCCATTAATGTGCCGGCACTGCTGGAAATCATCGCGGATGAGATTAGTCGAGCCTCGACCACCATGGCTTTTTCGGGCATGGTCGAAGGAATTGATCTCCTGGAGTACATGCAGCTCATGATCTTGACCGGTAAGCCAGTCCTCGTCGAGGTGCTTCTTAAGACAGGTCTCAAGGGTTTGATATACCTTGACAAAGGGCATTTTGTCCATGCAACCTGTGGCGACCTTGAGGGAGAAGAGGCGGTGTATCGCTGCGTGAATTTTGCGGGCGGGAGTTTTTCGAATCTGCCGTGGCAAGTACCCGAACGGGTATCAATCGACAAGCCCGGAGAATTCCTGCTCCTCGAGGCGGCACGTCGGCGGGATGACATGAAAATTACCGGCCAGCATAAGATCACCCGCGAAATTCACCGAGGGAGAGCACCGGAGGATGACTTGACCGATTGACGTGATGAAGTGCATCGCCCAAACGGTACGTTCCCTGGAAATTCACACTGTCGTCGTTGAGGACAAGGGTGCGCTCGTGAGTCCTTGCCAGGACATTGACGCGGAACCTCGCGAAGGGTGCCCCAAGAATTTCAGGCCGGACAGCCGTACTTCTGATCCTCCTCGAAGCGGTTTACTTCCCAAATGACCGCGACCAAGGACGACCGGGAAGGCCACACAGGAACGCCATGCGTCAAAATCGCACGCGAGATGCCAGTGGATGAGTGTTTTTCACTCGTGATGGATTCGTCAACCGAAAGAAATCGTTATCGTTCAGCGAATTCGGATCGGCTGCGACTCCTGGATGTGCAATTCCTGGCCTCCGGACCACGAGCAGCGTGCAGGCTGTTCCGGCCCGAAAAGGAGTATTGTTGCCTTTTTCTTCGGTCTTGGTCCTACCGGGGGTAATGGCACGAGAATTGCTTTCCTGCAAGCGGCTGGACATATCGCCCGAGATTAAAAGTCTCCTCTGCCGTCATCCGGCCCGGCAGAACCCACGGAAATCGACGTGTGGTACGATTCCGAGGCCCGGTACAGTTGAATGCCGCAAACGAGTGCGGGGATTTTCGAGAAAACATCAAGTAGAGGAAGCGAGATGGCCGGATCGAATCAACTGGTGGTGTTTACTGTGGACGATCAGCAGTACGCCCTGAATTTAGTCTGTGTAGAGAGGGTAGTTCGCGCAGTGGAGGTCACACATTTGCCTCAAGCGCCGGAAACGGTGCTCGGTGTGATCAACTTCGAGGGGCAAGTCATTCCTGTGGTGAACACGCGGCAAGCGTCTGGGGTTGCCCGAACGGGAAATCGAACTGCAAGACCTCTTCATCATAGCCCGTGAGAACGACCGCACCCTTGCTCTTGTGGGAGATGAAGTGAGGCCGGTTCTCGAGATGACCGACGAACAGGTCGTCACCTCAGAGCAGGTATTGCCGGCCACCGGGTACGTGCAAGGAGTAGCCAAGGTTGACGAGGGCATGGTCATCATTCTCTCCGTGTCAAGAATCCTTTCTTCTGCCGAGCATGACAAACTTCAGAGGGTGATTGAGACCGCCTAAGGAACTCACGATGTCTGAGAATGCTGCCGATGCAATCCTCGAGATGCTCAGCCAGGTTATCGCTGCGCATATGGGGCTTTGCTATCCTCACGACCGCCTGCGGGACCTTGAGCGTGCGATCACCAAGGCCGTGCCGTCACTTGGTTACAAAGACTTGCACGAGTGCACGCGCAGACTCCTGGAAGGTCCTTTGTCTGAGTCACAGATCGAAATACTGGCTCGCCACCTCACTATTGGAGAAACACATTTCTTCCGACACGAGAAGGTCTTTGAGGTCTTGGAGGAGCAGATCCTGCCGGAATTGGTCGCGGCCCGTCGAGGCACGGGGCGACGTCTGAGGATCTGGAGTGCCGGGTGCGCCACAGGTGAGGAACCTTACTCTCTGGCCATGGTGGTCAGGAAAGTGGTCTATGACCTGGCTGGCTGGGATGTGACGATTTTGGCCACGGACATCAACCGCGATTTTCTCCGCAAAGCCAAGCGGGGCATATACAGCCAGTGGTCCTTTCGCACTGTCCCACCGGGGATCAAGGAAACGTTTTTCACGGAAAAGGGGGAGGGGTCCGAAGTGGCTGAAGCCATCAAGGCCATGGTGAAATTTCACCGCCTCAACTTGGCGAGATGCGCCTATCCCCAGGCACAGACCGACACGCATTCCATGGACATGATCTTTTGTCGCAATGTGCTGATGTATTTTACGCCGGAAAAACAACAACAGGTCATCGAGGGCTTCTACGAGAGCCTCGTGGATGGCGGCTGGCTTGTGGTGAGCCCTGCTGAGGCCTCCGTGGTCATGCACCCGAATCTCGTCAGCGTGAACCATCCTGGTGTGGTCATATACCGGAAGGACATATCCCACAAAGGCAAGACCAGGTATTTCGCGCTCACTCTTGCCAACGCTACATCTTCGCCTGCATCAGATCTGGCCCCGACATTCGACTTTGCCCCTGCGAATCCGTTTCTCGTCGCGCAAGACGCTCCTTCGCAGGAGCCGGATCCAATCGAAGCGTTCCCCTTTTTCCTCCCAAGCACGGACTCGACTGCCCAGATTGATCCTACACCATGGATGCCTCCTACGAGCGACTTGGCCACCGAGGTGTCGCCTTCTCTGGCCGAGTTGTTTCCGGAAACCGAGGTTGCTGAGGAACCCGAGATCACTCCGTACGTGGAGGCGTTAGCGCTCTATGACCAGGGTAAATATGCCGCGGCAGCCGAAAAACTCGTCCAACAGTTGGAACGAAACAAATCTCATGAGGTCAAGTCAGGCACTGCCATGGCCTTGCTGGCTCGATCGTATGCCAATCTCGGGAAACTTGACGAAGCGCTCGCATGGGCGGAAAAGACCATAGCGACGGATAAACTCAACTCTGATTACCATTACTTGCATGGCACCATCCTTCAGGAACAAGGCAGGGTGGATACGGCAGTCATGTCCTTGAGAAGGGCGGTCTTTCTCGAACCTAATCTCGTGGTCGCTCATTTTGCTCTGGGAAACATCGCTCGACAACAGAGGAAGCCCAAAGAGGCAGATCGCCACTATCGGACCGCGCTCAAGATCCTGGGTAATTACGACGAACAAGCACCAGTGCCGGCCTCGGAGGGGATGACCGCGGGGAGGCTGATGAACATGATTCTCGCAATGAGCCCGAAGGAGATCCCGAATGAAAAGTCCTGATCCTGCAAATCAGCCCATGGATGTCAACAGCGGAGAAACGCCTGCCGATGCGATGGTTCCCACTGACTTCTACTCCGGTGAAGAGACCGCGCCTGTGCCGCTCTCAGTGACCCATATTGTCTCTCCCGAAGAGAGGAAGAAGATTCTTAAAGAACGGGCGCTTAAGCTCGCTCATGCTCCCGAGGCGGACGACCGCAGCCAGCAGTTTCTCGAAGTCATAGAGTTCTTGCTCGCACATGAACGGTACGCGGTGGAAGTCGCGTATGTGCGTGAAGTATACCCTTTGAAGGATCTCACTTCGGTTCCCTGTGCGCCCTCGTTTGTGCTGGGTATCATCAACATCCGCGGGCAAATCGTTTCCGTGACCGACATCAAGCAGTTCTTTGATCTGCCGAAGAAAGAAATCACGGATCAGGCCAAGGTACTCATTCTCGAGAATCAGAAGATGGAACTAGGCATCCTCGCGGACGCGGTGGTTGGCGAGCGTAAGATCCCTGTGGCTGATATTCAGTCGGACATGCCTTCGTTTATCGGAGCGCGGGAACAATACGTGAGGGGCGTTACCAAAGACAGGCTCGTGGTCATGAATGTGGACAAATTCCTGAGCGACGACGCGATCATCGTCCATCAGGAAGTGGGCGAATAATACTGCCTGGCGGAAGATTGGCGGAAGTTCTCATGGTGGGGCAGGGAAGGTGGTAGGCCGTTCACGCGCAAAATGCTCTCTTTCTCACGCCCGTCGTAAGAGTCATGACCGCATGGTGTGTGCGTATGAGGGATGGCAGAAGGTTTCGGGAACGTAGATTCGACGTCCTTGCGTCCCCCTCAATGAAGACCGCGTCCCTGCGCCCCAATGAATCGGCCTGCATTCACGGCAACATGATCGTATGTGGTACCAATGCGTTTTCAAGCGTGCAACACTGGCGGCAAACCTCTTTTGCTACGAACGGCCCAGCCTGACTACGCTTCAGAGGCATGCCGCCAGCAGACCAAAGTCACTTACGTGATCGCACATCGATATGAGACGTCCTGGAGCCAGGCAGGCGGCCTGAGATGGTTGTGCGAGGCCCTGAGCAGCGCGATTATCATTGCTGCGGGAGTTTCGGGACAGGCCCTTGGGGTTTCGCAATAGGTTCCTTGCAGGAGAACTCGATATGGGAGTAAAAGACGAAGAATTCCTGAAAAAGCTCTTGTCCATATTCAAGATCGAGGCCGAAGAGCACATCACGGCTATTGCCAACGGACTGGTGGAACTCGAGAAGATGTCGAGCGGGCCCGAAAGAGTCGACCTCGTTGAGGTCATGTATCGGGAGGCTCACAGCCTCAAAGGCGCTGCCCGCTCGGTGAACATGAACGACATCGAGGCTGTCTGCCAGGCGATAGAAAGCATCTTCTCTGCATTCAAGACAGACCGGATAAGTGCGTCAACGGAATTGTTCGACACATTACACCGGGCGGCAGACGCGATGACGGAACTCCTGGCCGAGCCTGGAAGTGTGGAAATTCAGCCGATTGTCGAGCTGCTTGGCCTGCTGGAGTCCAACAAGGTTGCGACATCTGCGCGGGCCAGGTCAGCCAAGAAAAAGGAAACGAAACAGGCCACGACGGTGACAGAAGAAGTCGCGTCCGAGTCCGAGCTGTCGGCCGAGGACATTCACGTATCACCAGCCCCAGCTGATCTGCCGCCCCGGTCCCCAGAGCCGGCAGAGGCGCCCTCCCGGGTCACTGAACCTCAGAATCGGGAGCACGAAATACATGCACGCGAGGAGGGTACCTTTGTGAAGACCGCGACAGTGGAAGAATCCGAGCCGGGCGGCGCAGGCCCCAGGAGAGAGCGATCCCTTCAGTCCGAGACGGTAAGAATCGCGGTGGACAAACTGGATCCGCTTCTTCGCCAAGTGGGAGAAATGGTTTCGGTCAAGCTGACTACCAGGCAACGCGTGTCTGACCTCTTGGAGATCGTGGCCACTATTGACCAATGGAAACAGCGGTGGGCCAATGTCGCGTCCCAAGGAAAGACCTTTGGAACGGCCCTGGCTAAGAAACACTCCACTGAAGAGTCCGGAAAGAATGACAGCCAAGTTGCCAAACTCGTCGAGTTCTTGGACTGGAATCGTGATTGCATCAAAACGCTGGAAGACAAGCTCAAAGCTTTAGCCAAATCCGCGGAGAGTGATTCGCGAATGCAAGGCACCATGGTGGACGACCTTCTGGAAGACATGATGAATGTGCTCATGCTTCCTTGCTCGTCCATGCTGGAACTCTTTCCCAAATTGGTGCGAGACCTGGCCCGCGACAGCGGCAAGGAAGTGAATCTGGTGATTCACGGAGGCGACCTGGAAATTGATAGACGCATCCTGGAGGAAATGAAGGAACCCCTTATTCATCTCGTGAGAAACAGCATCGATCATGGTATCGAAAAACCTGAAGAACGAGAGCGAAACCTCAAACCCCGCCAGGGAAACGTCACCATTGCGATGTCTCAGGTTAGCGGCAATCAGATCGAACTGGTGGTGTCGGACGATGGAGCCGGCATTGACGTGGCCAAAGTCCGGGAGGCCGCTGCACGTCGCGGAATGGTGTCTGAACAAGAGAAATTCAGGCTCGATAGTCAGGAAGCTCTTTCTCTGGTGTTTCGGTCGGAAGTTTCCACGAGCCCGATAGTGAGCAACATCTCCGGCCGAGGGCTCGGTCTTGCCATTGTGCGAGAAAAGGTGGAAAATTTGGGCGGCAACATCTCGGTGGGTACCGCGCCGGGAGTAGGTGCGTCATTCCGGATTCTCCTTCCTGTGACTCTTTCTACCTTCAGGGGTATTCTCGTACGCGCGTACGAGCAGCTCTTCATCATTCCTACAGCCAATGTAGAGCGTGTGGCGAGGATCAAGAAGGACTTGATCAAGACCGTCGGTAATCGCGACACCATCGAAGTGAACAGTAGGGCCGTGCCGCTGGTGCGTTTGGGCGACGTGCTGGAACTGCCGCGGCAGGAAAAGAAGATGGAGGAAGCGGGATTCATTCCTGTGTTGATTCTGTGTGCGGCAGAACGACGTGTCGCATTCAGCGTGGACAAGATTCTTCAAGAACAGGAGGTCCTCGTGAAACCGCTGGGCAAGCAGCTCTCCCGCGTGCGAAATGTAGCGGGTGCCACGGTTCTTGGGTCGGGGAAGCTCGCACCTATCCTGAACGTCCCAGATTTGATCAAGTCTGCCACAAAACCCGCGTTGGCTGCTGCAGGTCCTACTGTGCATGTGGAGGCTCTGGAAGGACAAAGCAGATCCATCCTTGTGGTGGAGGATTCCATAACCTCGCGCATGCTGCTTAAGAATATCCTCGAGTCTGCCGGGTATCAGGTCACCACCTCAGTCGACGGCGCGGACGCCTGGTCTTCCCTGAAAACACAACGTTTCGATCTGGTCGTATCGGATATAGAGATGCCAAGAATGAACGGCTTTGAGCTGACAACCAGCATTCGCTCGGATGAGAAGCTCTCGGACCTTCCCGTGGTGCTGGTGACCTCCTTGGGTTCGCGGGAAGATCGAGAGCGCGGGATTGACGTGGGCGCGAACGCCTATATCGTGAAGGGCAGCTTCGACCAGAACAACCTTCTGGAGATCGTGGAGAGGTTGGTGTAATGGCTGAGGACATGACATGATCAGAGTTCTCATCGTAGAAGATTCGGCAGTCGCGCGAGGAACTGATCAAGCACATTCTTTCCTCTGATCCTGAAATCGAGGTGATCGGAACCTGCACGAACGGACTCGAAGCAGTGGAGTTTATTGCGCGGGATCATCCGGACGTCGTGACTATGGACGTGATGATGCCCAAGATGGACGGGTACGAAGCCACACGAAAAATCATGGAAACGCATCCCGTGCCCATCGTGATCGTGAGCGCAAGCGTGCTCCCGGAAGAAGTGGATAAGACTTGGCGGGCTGTAGAGGCCGGAGCTGTGGCGCAGATCATGAAGCCGGGATTCTTCGACATGGGTAATCCCGGCGATTCGACCCACAAACTACTCCAGACAGTCAAGCTCATGTCCCAGGTGAAGGTAGTGCGGCGGTGGCGCAGGAACGCGGGTACCGGGAAGACCGTTTCGGAAGCCCCGAAGGTTCATGTCTCGGTTGAACCGAGGGACATCAAGGTCGTCGCGATCGGCGCGTCTACCGGTGGCCCTCCAGTGCTGCAAAGTATTTTTTCCGGTCTGCCCGGAGCATTCGGTGCTCCAGTCCTGTTGGTCCAGCACATCGCTCCCGGCTTTGCCGCGGGATTCGTGGACTGGCTCAACCGGACGTCTTCGCTGAAATTATGCCTGGCCACGCGTGGTGAGATTGCCCTTCCCGGACACGTATACGTCGCGCCTGATGGCCATCAGATGGGAATTGACAGCGCCAGGCGGATTGTCCTGACCACGGATCCTCCCGAGAACGGCCTCAGACCAGCGGTTTCCTACCTGTTCCGATCAGTCGCACAGGCTTTTGGAGAGAAGGCCGTGGGGGTCTTGCTCACCGGCATGGGACGGGACGGCGCACAGGAACTGAAACTCATGAGAGACAAAGGCGCACTCACCATCGCACAGGACAAAGAAAGCTGCATTGTGTTCGGAATGCCCGGAGAGGCGGTCAAGCTCGGCGGAGCCAAATACACGCTCCCTCCGGACAGGATTAAGGACATGCTTCAGAAACTGGTGGGATGACCGGGCACAGGACCGACGAATATGCAGAATGAGAACCCTCATGAAGTGTGCAATGCGCACACGCACCATATAGGAAGCAATGGATCAGAATGATGAAGTCCGATAACGGCAACCAGAGTATAAAGGCACGAATCCTCATCGTCGAAGACAGCCTGACCCAGGCAATGCTGCTGACTCACCTCCTGGAAGAGAACGGCTATGCGGTTGCAAGAGCCGTGTCCGGGAAAGAAGCGTTGGAATTCCTGGAAGGACAGAAGCCGGATCTGATCGTCAGCGACATCGTCATGCCGGAAATGGACGGGTACGAGCTGACCGCAGCGATCAAACGGAATGCACGTCTCGCTGACATTCCGGTTATATTGCTTACCCAACTTTCCGATCCTGAAGACGTCATCCACGGGCTTGAGGCACAAGTCGACTTCTACCTGACCAAACCGTACGATGAGACGTTTCTCTTGACCAAGGTAGACTCGGTCATCAGCCAACCTGCGGGAAAAAAGAAGAGTGCGGACCTCAAGGACCTGGAAGTGAACCTGTGGGGTAAAACCCACGTGGTGACCGTGGATCCTGAGCATTCGTTAAGTTTGTTGGCATCTACCTATGAAAACGCCATCCAGATCAACCGCCAACTTCAGAAGGAGATCGCAGAACGCAAGAGAGTGGAGGAACAACTACGAGTTACGGTGGAACGGCTAAAGCAGATGGAATCCATCATTGAGATCAGTCCTGCCGTTGCCTTTGTACGTCGAGCAACGGACGATTGGCCCGTGGAGTTCGTATCGGACAATGTGTTGCAGTTCGATTATGAGTCTGAGGATCTTCTTTCCGGTCAAATAGTGTATGCCTCCATTATCCACCCTGACGATCGGCAGCGAGTCATGGATGAGGTCGCACACTATTCCGAAGACAAGGACTGTGAAGAGTTCAGTCTCGAATATCGGATCCTGACCGGTTACGGTGCAGTGCGGTGGGTGGATGATCGCACTTTTGTGCGCCGCAATTCAAAAGGCGTAGTCACTCACTTGCAGGGTATCATTCTTGATGTAACCGACCGGAAAACCGCAACGGAGGAATAAACGAGAAACAACGTGGGGTCGTCTGATTTCTGCTGCGCTTACGGCTGGTTGAGTGCGAATTACGATACGTTTGTTTTCCCATGACCGTGAAGGGAGAGGGAAAACCGATCGCCACGACGACCTATGACTCCCGCGGTCAAGGGTTTCGCAGCGCGGCCAGTTGTACCTCAATGTACCGTTCGTACGCGCGAATAACATCTCGGATGATGATATTGTGCGCTGCGTCTACCTTTCCCACCACCACCACCAGACAGCCGCCATTATGCCAAAAGACCCTCCGGCAAGCCACCTTCATTTCAGTCCCCACGAGGACGAAACTGAACTCCGATACTTGTCCGAAATCGAATCTCACCGCTCCGTCCTGGATTTGCCGCTGGGTGGACATAAAAATCGCAACCAGTTCATCCGGGTCATATACATACCCTTTGTTGTCCAGAACGAATCCGTCCGGGTCGGCAAGAATCACCTGGTCAGCCAAGCCGTCCCTGATCGCCTCTTCCACTTTTGCGTCAAAGATGATCATTCGACCATGAAGCCCTGGGCCTGAAGCTTTGCGGTAAGTCTTCTCAGCATCACAATCAGAGCCTCCTCGAGATTATTACCCGTCAAGGCGCAGGTAGAAAAGCCTTCCCACTGCTGGAGGCCGAGGTATTCACTGAGGTATTCCATAGGGTAGACCTCTTCGAGGTCATTCTTGTTATAGAGGACGACGATCTCCGCGTCCTGCAAATTCTCCATTTCACGGCGACACTTTTCCAGTTCGCTAAGAATCAGTCGGTTGTTCTCCAGTTGCTCCTTCTGAGAATCCACCACGATGAAGATCCCATCAGAATCCGCAAGGACCTTCGTCCTTGTTCCTTTGTAGTAGTCCTGGCCGGTAGCCGAAAACATTCGCGTCACTACGTTTTGCGAGATTTCAATGGGAGCAAAATCGAAGAGCAAGGTTTGACCGAATGATGTCTTGACTTGCCGAAGCTCTTTGACCAGTTTCATCTCATCAGGGATTGCGTGATAAAACAACCACTCCAAAGCCGTGGTTTTCCCCGCGAGGGCCGCGCCAAAGAAAATCAACTTGAGATAGATCCTGTCACCGACTATCTTCAAAACGCATCATCCTTTCTTCTTCTTTTCCAAGAAGGATAGCAGGCTCACCGGTCGCGGCTTACCCGCTGCGGCAGATGTCTTGGGCAAGCGCAGCTTGTGTTCCTCCATGAATCGTTTTCTGGCCTCTGCCGTCGTCTCCATGGCTTCATGGAGCGCTTGCCTTCCCGTCTTGGCAGCCACGCGCACGACGCCCATCGGGGTTGACTTTTCTGCCACCAATATCAGAGATCCGCGGGGCATCATTTGCTGAGCAACATTAAGCCCGTCGAATTCTGCAGTGACCAGTTCGCAATAAAACTGCCCCAGACCGTCCCCGAGCGCCTGATAGCACTGAAACGCAGATGCCAACATCGCCCCCAGGTCTTCCGCTTCCATATCAATCTTGCCTTCCATGGCAATGGGTATTCCGTCACTGTCAATCACCACCACCGCTCGCAGGCCGGGGACGCTTTCGAGCATGCCCTTTACCAGTTCTGCGATATTTTTCATCGATCATTCTCCCAGGCAGCACGCCGGACCTCGTGGATGTCGGTTCGCACGCTTGGTTTCCGGTATCGGTGCGTTTGTCAAAGATCCCCTACATAAGGAAACTCAGGGACTCCCTCAAGCCCTATGCAAAAGCGCCTCACCCTCCTCTGGGGGTGAGGCGTTACACTTCCTCACCTGTAACATTCCGTAGTTGCATGCTCGTTCACAGGACGTAACGGCAAGTGCTTTCCCGGCTCCCATTCTCTCGGGAATGTTCCCCTTGACGGAAATACCCTCCATTCATCCCGGATTCTTGGCCCACGAATATACTATAAACTATGCGTGTAGCGGGTCACCATGTCAAGCAATAATCCGGTCGAGAGGAATGAGTTTTCCGAGAGTTTGCAGTGCGACCGTCCTTGGAAACCAAGGGCGAAACGGTCTGTGAATCAACGTCACGTGTCCCTGCTCTGAACCACCAATTCTCGCACTACGTCGAGGAGTCTGGGGATATCCATGGGTTTTTCCACTACGGCGTCCACGCCGCTTTCTGCAATTTTTGCTTGCTGGTCTACCTGGCCACCCCATCCGGTCAACAGGATAAAGGGTGGCTTTGGAACCGCTTTTGCCTTGCAGATTTCAATGATTTTGGCACCGACCTGCCATCCGCTCATGTGAGGCATGGCCAGATCGCAAATTACGACATCGAATTCATTCCCCTCGAAAAGCTTGACTGCGTCTTCGCCGCACGCTGCCGTCAACACATGGTGTCCGCGTTTTGCCAATCCGTGTTTGAGGATACGTAGAAGGGGCTCGAGATCGTCGACCACCAGAATCCGGAAACTCGCTTCCGCCTGTCTGGACTGGTATGACCTCACCCGGATAAGAGATTTGTCCGGAACCGGTAGTTTGACGGAGACCGTGGTTCCCTTGCCTTCCTCGCTCTCGACGGAGATGTCTCCCCCATGACGGCACACAATGCCATAGCTGCTGGCAAGCCCCAATCCCGTCCCTTCCAGGCCTTTGGTGGTCCAGAACGGCTGAAAAACCTTAGGAAGATGCTCTTTGGGGATGCCGATGCCGTCGTCTCGCACACACAGGACAATGTATGCGCCCTCCTGAGCCGTGCTCACCGTTATTTCCCCCCCGTCGCGCAAGGCTTCTGCAGCGTTCCAGATCAGATTGACGATCACCTCGAGGAATTCGGTCTCCACACCCTTGATGAGGCATCCGGGTTGCAAGTACGGTTTGAGGGATATGTTTATGCCGCTTCGATCCGGATCGGCTTCAATCCAGGGAATACAAATCTCCACCGCCTTTTCCACCGTATTGGACAAATCAAAGATCCTGCCGACCGGATCGGTTTTCCCCCGCCGAACCCCTGAGAAATGACTCAAGAGTCTTGCCGTTTCCCCCGCGGAACGAAGGTTCGCGAGGATGTGCTCCAGATTCAGCCTGACCTCGGACAAATTGCCTGTTTCCAGATTGGACAGAGCGAGCCGTGAGCCGCCGACCATGATCTGGAGCAGATTCCTGAAATTATGTGCGGCAGCGGCTGCCATTTCTCCGAGGGCTTTGATGCGATCAGTTTGAAATGCAGCCTCTAGGGCTCTTTTTTGTTCTGATACGTCGTGAATTATGCTCTGGTAGCCCATTGCGGTCTCATCAGGATACCGGTGGAGCGTGCCGGTCACGAGGAAATGCTTCTCGGACCCGTCACCCGTACGAGCTTTCCATTCGAAATTCTTGACAAATCCGTAGTTCAGGATCTCCCGTTCGAATTGTTCACGATCCCCGGAATAGGCGTACAAGGACTCAATATCCTTTCCTATTATGCTCACGGGGTCGGAACCGAAAAGGTCGCAAAAGGCTTGATTGGCCTCAATAATCGTGCCGCGATGATCGACAAAGACGATCCCTTCCGGAGAATTCTCAAAGAACGATCGATATCGTTCCGCGCGACGATCTTCAGCAGACTGTTGCGGATTACCCTCCGACTCATTCGTTTCAGCGTGACGACCGCTTGGAGCAGCCTTTTCCCCATCGCCTGCACGTGGGTCTTCGGGAACGTCCGGGCCTTTCATATCGACCTCCAGGGCCGCGAGTGTGAATTTTGGTCACGGAGCATGTGAGACAGTTTCGCGTCAGGTTAATCCATATCAGCCCTGTGCGCAAGCCGAGAAAGTGAAAAACGCGCGCAATCGGTAGTCATGAAGGGTATGCAGAGAGGACACACCTCACAGATGTGCCGCGCCTTCGGGCCGCGGGCCTTGGCAACCTCCCGCGCTGGGCATCGGTGCTCGGTCTTCTTGGATCAAGATATCTTTGGGACGCCCGCTTTGCTCTTGCCCTGACACCCCAATGTGATACGGTTTCCTCGCAACGCACGGGTGGCGATGCGTCAATACGAGGAGAGCACATGAGCACGACAGGACGTTTGAGACTTCAGAGAAAAATCGAAAGACTGAAGGTGAATTTGATCACCCTCGGCACCAAGGTCGAGGAAAGGGTTGAACTGGCGGTCAAGGCCATCCGGCTTAAGGACGCGGGGCTTGCCACAAATGTCATCGACGGCGATCGCGAGATCGACCGCATGGAGATCGACCTCGAGGAAGCATGCCTGGAAATTCTCGCGCTGCATCAGCCGGTGGCAGTGGATCTGCGGTTTATCACCGGTGTGCTCAAGATGAACAGCCAACTGGAGCGCATTGGAGATCTTGCGGTCAATATCGCTGAGACCGCGGTGTTCCTCGCTTCGGAAAAACCTCTGAGCGTTCCGGACGAATACTACGAGATGGCCCGGAAGGTCCAGGTGATGCTCAAGCAAAGCCTGGACGCTTTCGTGAATATGAGCCACACGGTGGCCTGTCAAGTGCTGGCTGCGGATGACTCGGTTGACGTCATGAAGCACAGGCTGCACAGGAATTTTGAGGAGCGCCTACAGGGAGAGGCAAACCGGCTGCGCGCGCTGACCCACCTATTCCTGGTATCGCGTCATCTTGAGAGAATTGCCGACCATTCCACGAACATAGCCGAGGACGTGATCTACATGGTTACCGGAGAAATTGTCCGTCACGGGTGCAGTTCCCTTGTGGAGTCTGCCGATTCCGAGGACCTGGTCATCTGACCCGATACAGGAGCCGATCCGTGTTTTCCGGTGTCCTTCACGAACTTCTCTCGCGCGTTGGCCAAGGTCATGAGTTGCCTGAAGACAACGCCGATTGCACGCGTGCCCTTGACTGAAGCGAATGCACACACTATGAGTATTGCTTCTCTGCCGGCCCGAGGATACGCACACGCGGGTGAGTTACCATTCAGGTATCCTCTTTTCGCGGGATTCTTGCACGCGGCGGGTATGTACGGACGGGGGCATATTGTTCTTGGAAGGGATGTGGACGAATGAAGAAACACCTTAGTGATATCACCACGGAAATGTTAGTGATTTCTGGACTGTTGGGACTCGTGCTGGGGCTCGCGTGCCTGATGGGGCAGTGCTGAGCCCGTGCCGGATCGTTTGGGGGGGAAACTAGGGATCGAGCATGAACGTTGCCGAGTCG
Source organism: uncultured delta proteobacterium (assembly GCA_963760985.1). Classification (GTDB taxonomy): domain Bacteria; phylum Desulfobacterota; class Desulfomonilia; order Desulfomonilales; family Desulfomonilaceae; genus JACRDG01. The sequence continues at coordinate 387,152 of CAVXFM010000016.1, forward strand.
TCGGTGCGTTTTTCGATAACCGTAATCGTAAGAGCCCTGTTGGTCCTCCTCTTCGGGTACGCGTGTGTCAAGCTCCTTGGGGTGGAGCTTAAACCCGACACCGAACAACCTGGCCTCGTGGGCTGACAAGGAAATTGCCCCTGGAATCACGAGAATCCCCCGCGTGGGAGATTGTCGGTTTGACGGTGACAGAGAAGACGAAATGCGGATCACTTTCCATGCAGAGCGTCTCAAGGCCAGGAGACTGACCGTTGCCGATCAACCATTACCACTCCGGACGCAACGCGCGGTGCAGGGCAAGGAAATCCTCAGCACAGGTCAGCCTCTCGAAATCGTGGACTGGCAGCTCCCAGTTGCGCACACCGGCAGCCAGCCACGCTGAGTATGACCGCCACCCGTGCTGTCATGAGGTCTGATCCATGACAAAGAAGCATCTTGGCTTGAAAGAACTCCGCAAACTGCTTCAGAAGGTCCTGCGAAATCATGAACTCTCGGTATTCCTTCCGTACGCGCATATGAGAAATCCGACCTGGGACGAAGTCCGGCGCCACGCGACCGAAGCGTACGCTGCGGCCATCAAAGACGTGCTGAACGCTCTGGCGGGAGATACCTCAGGACTGGACGCTGCCATGTCTGACAACGGCAGAATAGTGGTGAACGAGGAACACGTGGAACTCCTCTCGCACGCGATCGGGCGCCTGTCTCAATCCAAGACCGAGGGACAAGAGGACTGATACCGATTCGCCTCCGAACGCGTAAGATCGTAGGGATGGGGATCTGCTGCGCGAAGTGATGGAACGGCCTTGCGTCGTCCGTACTGAAGCGGATTTCCAGGCTTCAGCCCGCGGCAAGTTGTACAGACAAGAGCGAATCGTTATGAACACGGTAACCGGTTACCTGAGACAACCGAAAGATCCCTGTGTAAGCGGTTACCGCGTACAAGCTCTCCAGCCGCAGCAGCTGGTTGCTATCTATTCTTCACGACCCGCGCCTGACGGAGCACGCTGGGGGGCAGTTTGAGACCGTACACTTCCATCTCGGCTTCATTCAGAGTGATACGCGGATCAGGATCCATCTGGACCGGAACCTGGGACACGGGTTTGCCCTTAACCACCACATCGACCACCATATCTGCGAGTTTTGCACCCATCACATCGGGCCGGGCTCCCACGCTGGCCAGCGCTCCTCTTTTTACCGGCGAGTCCGCGTACGCGAACAGCGGAACCTTGGCAGCGCGACAGATGGGTGCGAGCTTTTCCGTGTGGTCGTGCACTAGAGCAGTGGAGGACATGATCATCACGTCCACCTTGCCGACCAGGTCCTTGGCTCCCTGAACGAGTTCGTCCACATTTGAGGCGCTGCATTCGTGGTATTCCATCCCGAGCTTTTCGCATTGCTCGCGAGTCCCACGCTGATCCACCGTCGAGCCTGGATGGCCCTTTTCCAGGAGAAGGCCGATTCTCTTGGCCTGAGGGAACAGGGTCTTGATCGCCGCGAATCGCTTGTCAAAGGGGATATAGTGAGTGGCCCCGGTGATATTTCCTTCCGGCGCTTCAAGATTGGCTATGGCTCCCAGTTCCTGTGGATTGTTCGCGTTCCCTACGAAGCACGGTATCTTCGGCTTTGCCTTGCCGAGAAAGCTCGCGCCATTGGACCGAAGGAACACAATTCCGTCCATCTGGGGTTCCAGCTCCCGAAAAACCTTCTCTCCGGTCGCCATATCGGGCAGATCCATTTTGAGCGTGACTTTTACGTCAGGAGCGATCTTCCTTAGCCTCGCGAGAAAGGGCCTGGTCCATTCATGACATTGCTCGGCTTTTCCCACCCACATAATTGCAATCTTCTTTTCCGCTGCGACACAGGTGACCGGCGTCAGCGATATCGTCAGCGTCGCCAATGCGATCATGAAAAAGCACATGAGCCTGATCATCGATAATCCTCCTCAATCATGTTTCAAACTCTATATCGTTCGACCAACTTCCGGAGTTGCGCGCCCAATTCGTCAAGCCTCTTGGCGGCCGCCTCCAGCTCGGTCGTACCATCAAGGTTTTGCTTCATCGCCTGCCCAATGTTTGCCATCGCGAGAGAAACCTGGTCCACGCCTGCGAACTGCTGTTGAGACGATGAATCGATCACTGCTGCTGCCTGAGACGATTCGACAATGCCCTTCGCAAGTGCATTGATGGATTGGCCTGCAACTTCCGATTGCTCGACACCTGCTTGGACGGCTTTGCCTCCCTGTTCCGTGGCCATGACCACCGCGTTGACCCACTTTCTGGTGTCGTGAAGGATCGTGCGCACCTGTTCGGTGGCCTGCCGGGATTGATCGGCCAAGCTCTTAATCTCTTGAGCCACTACCGCGAAGCCTTTTCCCTGTTCACCTGCCCGCGCAGCCTCGATGGACGCGTTCACGGCCAGGAGGTTGGACTGGTCGGCCAGGTCCTGAACCACGGCAATAATGGCTTCAATAGCCTGACCGTGGTCGCTGAGTCGGATCACCGTTTCTCCGATGGATTCCATCTGTTGTCTGATCATCTCCATTCGTTGTGCGGTGTCGTGGGTTGCCTGTTTTCCTGCTTCGGAGACGTTTGCCGCCTCCAAGGAACTCCGGGCCACGTGTTTGGCTTTCTCACCGGAAAGCTTCGCAGCCTGCCTGAGCTGCTCTACGGTGGTGACCGTTTCGGTCACTGCAGCGGACGTCTTAGCCGTGCTCACGGAAACCTGGGACAAGGTGGCGGAAATTTCCGCGGCAGAGGCAACAAGGACGTTCACACCATCGAGAATGGCTCTGATCTGCTGCCGCAGATTGTCAACCATCGTACCGAATGTATTGGCCAGTTGGCCGACCTCGTCGGTGCGGTTGAGTTTCGGGACATGCGCAGTAAGGTCACCCTGGCTGACCTGTGCGACCACTGCAGCGAGATTGCTGATGGGTTTGGCGAGCCTCCTCACGACGAAAAACGCCAGGATCGCGACCACGAGTCCGATAAGGGCTCCTATCCCGATGATCCTCTTTCCGAGCCTTCTCACGTCTTCAAATGCCTCGCGGGAGTCGATCTTGGCTATCATGCTCCAGTCGAAATCAGCTCCCAGACCTGGTTTGGCCGAGATTCCCACAGGCGCCCACGCGTTGAGCACAGGCACGCCTCCCACGCCACTTATTTCCCCCAGGCCCGTGTGTCCGGCAAGTCCTTCACGGGCTGCTTCAGTGTCTATCCGCTGTGTGAGGATCCCCTGGGGCGTGAATCGGGACGAGGATCGCGCGAGCATGTTGCGTCCTACTACTACCGCGTCGCCGGTTTTCCCGACCTGACCTATTGCATTCAAGTGCTCGCTAATCTGCTTGGGTCCGAACCGGAGGACCGCGACGCCATAAAACTTATTTTCATTGCTGAAGACCGGCACGCCCAGGAATCCGGACACGGATCCTGACGGCGCGTAAGTGGTGAAGTCCGCGAGCGCGGGTTTGTGCGTCTTCATGACCTTCGCCCAGACTTTTCCGAGAGCGCTTTCCTTGAGCGCTCCCTCAGTCACGCTCGCACCAAGGTCAGAGAGCTTTTTCCCTGTGTACATGATGAGTCCGAGGCTATCTCCGACGATCAGGAGGATATCCTCGTAACCTCTTTCAGCCTGGAAGTTATCCAAGAATCGCAAGAATACAGGGTCGATGTCCGCGAGGGTTTTCTTGTATTCCTCGGACTGAATGTCCACCGGAGCGTCGCGATGTTCCTTCGCGTAATCCAGGTACGCCGCGTAATCCAGGTACACGTACAGATCCTTGAAGACCGACTGAACCCCAGGATTCTTGGCCTGATACTTCATGTCGGAAAGCATCATGTCGAGATATTCGCGTATATGCTGCTTTCCTTGGTCTCGTGCGGAGGCAAGCGCTGCAAGTCTGGCTTCTCGTAGAGCTTGTTTTGCGGTCCGAAACGACAGATATCCTACGATTCCAATGGGGAGTAAGGCCACGAGGAGAAACGATGCCACCAGTTTCACCATCAAACTCCGGGTAATATATCTCATCCTGTATCATGCTCCTTTGCCACCGTGGTCTTTTCGGATCTGAAGGCTCTTCTGCTCTCGCCATAGCGAGAAGCAATGCCGAGAGCCCATTGGGCTTTACGATCCCCGGCCGGTTGTTACCCCTCGTCGCTGCTGAGGATCCTCATATGGCCCCGGACGGGTGGCTCTTGCGCTGTGCCACAAAAACATCTGCGACATTTGCAAGAGACTGGCTCCGAAGCATCCGATCAGAGGCACGCTTGTGGCTCGGCAGATCGACGCGGTCTCCTGTGCGTCCCTCTGCGTCATCAGACTGAAGCCGTGGTATCGGGGGTGACTGCTGCTCCGGTGATGAGTTCTCTGCACGTTCGCACAGCCTCCTGGGCATATGCATGTTCCATGCCTGACTGCCGAATCGGTAGAAACGACACCTTGAAACCGAGCAAAAATCGGTGCTCGCGACTTCTCGCTCCCGTGACGGTACACATTGAGACTGAGGGCTTGTAAGGATTACGAGGCTTTTTCACGCATCAGAGGACCAGGGGTGTGTGGAAATTGCGCAGAGGGTTTCATCCAGTAAAGAAAAGGCGTGATTTGCACTCGCGTGTGAGTCACGCATGGTGAAAGAGGAGAGCAACGGGCCTCTGAACGGACGGGGGTGAGGTTCGATTCCAAAAGACGATTCCCGGACAAAGAGAAAACGCGGCTGTGGTGAAGTGGTTCAGAGAATCATTCCGTCGAGGTTTCTTTGTCGGGAACAAAGGTCCCCCTCCATTCTTGCATCAACTCGTGGGCCACCTGGAGCAATTTGACAATATCAACCGGTTTCTCCAATACTCGGTCGACACCCGCTTTTTCGATGAGTTCCTCTTCTTCCACCTGACCTCCCCAGCCGGTGAGAAGAATAAAAGGCTTACGCGGGATACCCTTTTTCGAGCAGATTTCCTTGAGTTGCTCCGCGACCTGCCAGCCATTCATTTCGGGCATTCCAAGATCGCTTATCACGACGTCGATTTCGGTGCGCGCGAATACCTCGAGTCCCTTCCTGCCTGTGGATTCGGTGTACACCGTCTGACCGTGTTGCCTCAGCCCTTCCGCGAGCATGGCCAGCACAGGTTTAAGATCATCGATAAGGAGCATTCGAAGCGGCGACTGGGCCAAGTCCCTTTTCTCTATTCCTGTCTGTTCCGCCGGGACGGTCGACAGAGGGAGTCGGACCGTAAAGGTGGTGCCTTGTCCGCTCCTACTCTTGACCGAAAGCGATCCTCCGTGCCTATGCACGATCCCGTAGCTGCTCGCAAGCCCCAGCCCGGTTCCCTCAGGTCCCTTGGTAGTCCAGAAAGGCTCAAAGACTTTTCCGAGATCCGCCTCGCGTATGCCTATACCGTTGTCCCCGACCGTCAGTATTACTTCGGCATCCGAAACCACGGTGCTGCAATCGATCTTGCCTCCCTGCGGGAGGGCTTCTGCCGCGTTCTTTATGAGATTGACCACTACCTCAAACAGTTCATTCTCGTTTCCCGACACGGTGCAGCCGGGTTCGGAGTGCTCAGTTACCGATATCCTCACACCTCGCTTTTCTGCAGAACTCTTCCAAAAAGGTTTGCTCATTTCAATCCCGTCGCGAAGCGTGTGCGCCAAATCGACAGTCGTGCCACCACGGGTCGGGTCCTCCGTTCGCACACGAGCGAAGTCTTGGAGTCTCCTTACCGTCTGAGCCCCCATTCTGGCCCCTTCCAGAACCTGTTGGAGATTTGCTTCCACCTTGGAGAGATTACCCAACTCCATGTGGGTCAAAGCCATTTCGACTCGTCCGATGACCAATTGCAACAGATTGTTGAAGTTGTGGGCCACTCCTCCGGCCATGTCGCCTACGGCCTTGAGGCGCTCGGTTTGTAGAAGCAATCGCTCTGCGCACTTACGTTCCGTCATGTCGCGAAAGCTCCAGACCCTGCCGGCAATTACGCCCGCGGTGCGATAGGGCAATGAATAGCACTCGAACGTCCTTTCATCGTTCAGTTGGATGACGTCATATGCTTCCGCGTCCGGTTTATCATCCAGTTCGTGAACCTGCCGAACAAAAGCGTGGGGGTCTTGCATCTGTCGTCGGAGGAACGCGAAACGTTGTTCGCGCAAAGGGAGATATTGCCATCCTTCCGGCAAATTCCACATTTCGGCAAACCGCTGATTGTGGATGACGACCTCACCATCTCTCGACACGATCACAATGCCGTCGGCAGTCGACTCGATGGCCGATAGAAGGATGGAAAGGGATTTCTCCAGCTGTGCCGCAACTCGCTTGCGTTCGGTGATGTCTCGGGCAACCGCTACCACGTACGCAGCGAGGTGAAAGTGTACGAGGCGAAGGGTCACTTCCACAGGTATGCAGCCGTTTTGGCAGGTGATCATCTCTGCTTCGACAGTCTCGAGCGCTTCCGTGCGATCCTGGTCCAGGAACAGTCTCCTGATCGCATCCGCAGCGGCCTTGGTCAACAACTCGTCCACGGTCATGCCAAGAAGCTGTTGCCGCGCGACCAAGTTGGCTGCACGCTGATTCGTTTACGTCCACAAGACGCGCGGAAGACGCGTCTAAAAGGAAAATCGCGTCCGTGGTGTGGTCCAGGAGTGCTCTGAACCGTTCAAGCTCTGCGATGCGTTCCCTGAGCGTGGGATAGTAGCTCTTGCGGATGGACCTCTCCCCAAGCCCGATGATCTTGTCTCTCAAGGTGGAGGAGTCGTTGTCGTGTTCAGAGCGCTTGCTCATAGATTTGCTCGATGTCCGCCTGACTAAGTCGTGCAGGGTTAGTGACCAGGCAGCAGTCCATCAGGGCGTTCTTGGCCAGTCGCGGGATGTCTTCCTGCTTCATGCCGAGTTGTCCCAGAGTCACGTCAACGCCAACTGTGCCGCGCAGTTGTGAGATAGCGTCTACAAGGACTTCTTTAAGGGCCACATCGTTCAAATCATCGGTTCGCACACCCATGGCCTCGGCAACGCGTCTGTACCCGCGGGAGCGAACGCGAAGTTGCGCTTCACGACATGTTCCAGCAAAATAGCGTTGCACTCTCCGTGGGGTAGGTCAAGAAGACCTCCGAGACTGTGCGCCATGGCGTGCACAGCCCCAAGACTGGCGTTGGAAAAAGCCAAGCCAGCGAAGAGGCTCCCCAGCATCATCTTGCCGCGAAACTGCAAGTCTGTGAGATTGTGTGCCGCTTCGGGCAAGGTATCCGAGATGAGCCTGATAGCTTCGAGCGCATGGGAATCGGTAATCGGCGAATGCGCGTTGGATGCGAAGGCCTCCACCGCGTGCACCAATGCGTCCAAACCGGTGTGCGCGGTCAAGTTGGCGTCCATGGTAGTAGTGGTGACCGGATCGATAAGCGCGACATCCGGCACGATCGTCTTGCTCACGATAGCGATTTTCACGTTCCGGTCAATATCGGTGATTATGGCAAATTGGGACACATCGGCCGAACTGCCGGCCGTGGTGGGAATACATATGAGCGGGGGAAGTGGGCGTTCCACATTGTCTACGCCCTCGAACCGGAGGATGTTTCCCCCAGTGGAGCTTACGATTCCCACGCCTTTCGCACAATCCATGGGACTTCCGCCGCCTACCGCGACGATCGCGTCGCACCCCCCCTCGCGGTACGCCTGAGTGGCAGCCATAACCTCTTCGGCTCTGGGGTTGGAGGTCACATCCTTGAAGACCTCACACCTAAAACCTTCTGCCTCGAGATCCTGGACGACCTCCGCGGTCCACCCCACGTTCAGCACGCCCTGATCAGTCACCACCAGCACCCGACGGGCGCCAAAGTTCTTCGCGTAACGGCTTGCCAAGTGTCGGGCGTTTGCGCCGAAAACGAATTCTGGGGCAACGAATTTCCGCAATTCCAATTCGACTTCATACCCCATGGTCCCCTCCCCAGTACGGCCAACGCATAGCGGTTGCCCCCCTATGAGGCCCGGTCTCCGGAATGTGAGTGGACTCTGCCGCAGATTCGAGAAGAGAGTCGAATCTCTGCCCGGCTTTTGTGATGCCTCCTGAGCAAGTTTGCGATCAGCCATGACTCCCGCGGCTGCACAAGCCCGCGGCGAGAGCTCGCCATGGTTCGTTTCGCGGGTACAGGATCGCGCGAATTTCCGACCGTCTTTATCTATAATACTCCGATTTTGCCGTGTGAGCACGCAGAATGTGTCGCGAAACGAATTACTGCGATTGAATTCGCGGTGAGACCGATTCTCTTCCTATGACAATGCATTTTCGGGGGAAGGCCCTTCTTGAAAGAAGGGCCTTCCCCCGAACCCCCATCCCCAAGAACTTTAAGCACTTGCCAGCTCCCGCTGGTCGCTAGACAGGGTGGCATTTTCATGGTTCGTTGTGACCCTTCAGGTCATGGGAGTTCACACGAGTATACTGGTTGCCGAAAGTCTTGGCCGTTTGATTCTCCTTGGGTGCCGGCAGATCCCGCATCTTCAGTAGCCGAGAACTCCGGCCTCCCCCAAGTGGCACATGACAAAGAGCATCAATATTAAGCAGTTGCTGCTTCACGCAATCCAGCGTGGCGTTCGCCCCCCATGTCCGGCGCGCTCGTTTTCCCCAAGGATTTTAAGGGCACGCCATCCTCCTGCTCGGGTGCTTCAGTTTTCGTCAGGCTTACTCTCAAGGAGGGGAAACAACAAGTGGAAAGTAGTCCCCTGGTTCTCCGCACTGGTAACGTTGATTTCTCCGCCCATTTTCTTAATGATACCGTAGCAGATCGAGAGACCCAGCCCTGTGCCTTTGCCCACGGGTTTGGTGGTGAAAAAAGGATCGAAAATCCTCGGCAAAACGTCCTCGGGGATGCCCGGCCCGGTGTCGGATATCTCCACTTCTGCGTATCCGGCGCTTGCCTTGCTCGTTATCTCAACGCTCCCGCCTTTCGTGTCCATCGCATCAAAGCTGTTGTTGAGCATGTTCAGCAGAACTTGCTGCACCTCGGAAGGCGATACATTCACAATGGGCAAGTCTTCCTGGAGGGAAGTGCGTATCTGTATGTTATTGTGGAGGGCTCTTTGCTCGGACAGGCCTACCACTTCCTCGATCAGTTCGTTCAGCTGAACCGTTTTGATTGCATGATCGGTCTTTCGCGCGAAACTGAGGAGCTTGTGGGTAATGTCCTTACAACGCCGGCCTTGTGTCTGGATTTTGCTCAGGCACCGCTTAAACTCGTCCAGGTTATCCGGTTGAGACAGGTCCTCGTCTTCGACCAGGTCCCGCATCCAGCCGGCTTCTTCGACCATCACCGCCACAGGGTTGTTGATTTCGTGGGCTATTCCCGCGGCCAGTTCGCCGAGGGACGCCAATTTCCCTGCCTCGATGAGCTGGTCGTTCATGGTACTCTTTTCCTGGTCAGCTTGAGCGATACGCCTGACGGTTCGTCGCGACAGCAGGACCGCTACCACGACAATTCCCAAAACTCCTATGAAGAACACCGCACTCGACAGACGCCTCGCGGCATACAGGTCGGCATACGCCTCATCCGCTTTCTGACGAAGGGCCAGCACCCAATTGCCATTCTTCACCCGCGCCATGACATAGACAAATTCTTCGCCGGATGGGTCGGGCTCTTCCTGGATCGTCACTTCATGGGGATGTGAGGTCTTTGACTGGAGAAAACTCAGAAAAGGCTCGGTGGGTGGCACTAAGCCCGACGGGCCCCTGGTCTGAATGTCCCCGTCCTTGTTCATGATGAACGCGATGCCTGTCTTACCAATGCGCACCGTGGAGACCAGTTCGTTGAACGCGGAGAAATCCAGAGCAGCCCTGACGAGCCATTTTGTGTCGCCTTGGTCCTTCCGCACAGCGATGATCAGATGCGGCGCACCCCGAGAATCGTGAAATACGTCGCTCACGTAGTTTTCCTGCTCCATGGCGCTGAGGAACCACTTCGCGTGAGAAGGATTTCCCTCCGGCTCCGATGCGGGCCCTGCATAGGCCTTCTGGACTCCGTGTGCGTCGATGACCGCGAGGTCCTTTACCGATGTGCCATATTCTCTCTGCAGTGAGTCCAGTGTCTGGTTCAGGAAACTGACGTCAGTAAGTTGGGCAAGGCTCGCTGCATTCGCGACCACCCGCAACGCAGCCAGGCGATCGTGGAAAAAGTCGTCTATCATCTGTCTTTCGCGGGAAACCACGGCCTCCAAGTAATTTCGTGCCTTTTCACGATAAGACACCTGAAAGAAATGACGCGTGATACCAGAGATCACCAGCAATGGCGTCACAGATACAAGAATGATGGTAAAGACCATGTTTCTGGTGAGCGAGTAATAGTAGCGATTATCTTTGTTACCCTTGTTATTCACCTCACACCTTCAGAAAAGTCCCCGTTGCTCCGGTGAGATTCACCGTGGAAAGGTCCACCCCTGCCAGATTCGCTCCATCCAGAATGGCGCCGGTGAGGTCTGCCCCCTGCAAGTCAGCGCCGATGAGGATGGCGCATGTCAGGTTCGCTCCTGCCATTATCGCACCAAACAAGGACGCGCCGGTCAAATCCGCGGCAGACAGGTCCGCTTCGGTCAACATCGTCTTAAAAAAGAAGGCGCCGGAGAGATCCGCGGCAGACAAGTCTGCCCTGAACAGTTCCGCGTTGGATAGATCGGCTCTGGACAAGTTTGCGAGCGCCACCTTGGCATCTTTCAAACGGGCCCGCATCAACATTGCGCGTCCAAGTCTCGCTTTATAGAGATTCGCACCGGACATGTCCACGTCCCTGAGATTTGCGCGGAACAAGTGGGCACCTACCAGTCGCGCTTCAGAGAGGTCCGCTTCTTGAATATTCGCGGCAGACAGGTCTGCTTCGGACAAATCAGCTCGAGAAACCACGGCCTTGTACAAGTTTGCGCTGGAAAGATTCGCTTCAGCCAGACAGGCCTCGGTCAGCCGTGCCCCGACAAGCTTGGCATCCGACAAATCGCTTCCTGTGAAATCGGCCCGCTCCAAGTTGGCGGACAGGAGTCTGGCTTCCTTCAGGTTGGCATTGGTGATTTTCGCCCGCTCGAATGAACCGTTGCCCAAGTTCGCTGCAGAAAGATCCGCTCCGGATAGGTTCGCCATAGAGAGATCTGTCCCCGCGTGTACCGCATCCTCGATTACGTCCTTGAGCGATAACGCGTCCCGGGAAAAGAGAATCTCTCCGGTAAATCGGTTTCTCACAGAATAGGTTTGAGAACTCACTTTGTCGACTCAGTCCGTGTTGAGGTAGGTGCCGACAACTCAGCCCCCTGTGTTGAGTTCGTTTCCAGCTGCGCGAGAAACTCTTCGTACCTGATGCCCACTTTCTTGGCTGCCGTTCTGCAACGGTTCTTTTGAATCCTCAAAGTGGCCACATAACCGAGAATGCCGAGAACCGTGGCCACGATCACTGCAGCTACCATCCATCTGCCCAGAATATCCGCGCCCAATTCCATGAAAGCCCTGAAAGCTTCCCAGAAATGGGTCTTATCGAGAATCGGATTCATGAGTGTCGCGAATACCGCCTTGTTCAGTGTCGTGGCCTTGCCGAGGATGACCGAACCCAAGCAATAGTACCCGTAGTAGAGCGGGACTATGTTGATTGGATTGACCACCGCCGCGACCCCTATGCCGACCACCAAATTGAACCGCAGCAGCACACGCAAAAGGCCGAGAACCAGGCAATGCCCTCCCATGGGGACGCCGAACCCCACCACCAGCCCCAGCGCAACGCCCCGTGCGTCAAACCAGGGAGGATTCCGGGAGAGCACCAACGGTTCGATGAGGTGGGTGTACACAAGATCATAAAGACGTCTCACGAGTCCTTTGGGCCGGCTCCCTTGGGAGCGTCGTTCATCCCGCGTACGGTCCTGAGTTTCCTGCTTCTTGGCTGTCATGCCCTCAGTGAAGGCATGAGCGCTTTTGGCCCCGTTTCCCTCTCCCGACAGACCAAGAGCTCGTGGCTCGGACGACGGCGACGTTACGTCTCCACGAGCCGGTTTCTCGCATTCTGCGCATTGTCCAGTTTTCTCGATCACGCTTTCGCTCCCCCGGCCCCGTACATTCTTCCCGGATAGTGGATGACGAATCGGAAGTTGGGGAACTGTCGCGGCAAACGCATAATGTTGAAGACCATCACTCCTATGGAGAGTCGATCCACCCAGGATGACAGAGGCCACCCGAAATGGACCGTGACCTCGCGGTCGGTCAACTCGTGTTCCACCACCTTTAAGAGTCCTACCATATGTTGGTACACGCTACGCGTCTTTGCGGCAAAACGAAAATGATTCGCTGCAAGCCGGGGAGGCGCTCCTCCACGGGGATGGTAAAACGTGACGTACGCTTCATTCTGTTTGACATGTCGCAACGATTCCTCCCTTGGTCGCCGGAAGAATACGTTGACCTCGGATTCGTTCGCCTCGGCAAGATGCAATATCAAGTCCATCTGAGAATCGGTCTCGGCGATTTCTTTGATTTCCGGCGCGCGGGTGCGAGCCACGATCAGGCCGGCTACCAGGACCATGCCGGTAACCACGGCCCACAACTCGGTACCGTGGGGTTTCATCCATGCCAGGAACACGAAGCAGCTGACAAAAATCAAGAACATGACCAAGGTGATCAGCCGGCTCGTGTTGAAGTGGATCACCTCTTTGGTGCCCATGAAATACCGATAGATGAGCAGGGACCCCATGTTGATCGAAAAACTTGCGATGAGTCCGAGCGCGTACATGTCTGCCAGAATCATCTGGCTCCCACCGGTCAACACGATGATGAACGAAAAGAAAGAAGCATTCAAGATATGGATGCGATACAGGGATTGGTTGCGGTTGGTCGCGATGAGCCAATGAAACCCATATCTTTCCGCGACGCGCTCGAGAAGCTCGCTGGACGCGACGAACGCGGTATTCACCGCCATGATCAAGGTCAAACTGGCCAGACCCGCGACAATGACTCCAAAGGGCATACCGTTCAGCATGGTCGCGTAGTGGGTGATGAGGTCGCCTTCATGGCGAGGGAAATCGATCGGCGCACTGAGAGCCAACACTGCCACCACAGGGGTAACCAGTCCTACTGAAAGTGCGAGGAAAATGTAAGCTCGTCCAATTTCGCGCCAGGTTCGCACGAGCCCGGCAGTCTGTAAGACAGATTCCACTCCCGAATACGCAAGGACGCAACTGGCCACCGATGCGATGAAGACCCCGTAATCCCTTGTCCAGGACCCTGTGCCGAGATTGCTCCGCGCATGCGAAAACGAATCAGTGAATCGCAACATGCATCCGTGGTCGAACGCCAACACACCGGATGCGATCAAATTCGCAAACACGAACACGGCAGCTATGAAAATGGTGAAAGTGAACCGAGCGTTTTCCCGGATGCCCAGAATGTTCAAACCGGCTATGCTCCACACAATCGACATGGACAACACCTGCTTGAAAAGGTGAGACATCCCGAAAAAGGAGGTCGCATTTTCCACCGCGCTGACCGATGAGATGCATGCGGTGAGAATATAGTCCACCATGATCGAAGCTACCGCGACGAAGGAAACCACCGGGCCCAGCACCAGGTACGAAAAGGAATACACTCCCCCGCCAAATACCCCGTGATGTTCCAATATTTCGGCAATTTCCACAAGGCGAGTGGTCATGTAGTGGATGAAGACAGCCGTGAACACGATAAATATCATCGCGCTCGGGCCCAGGAAGCGATGGGCTTCTGCCGGCGCGTAGAACACGGACGTAAGCTCGTCCATGAGGGTGATAATCGCGACTGCGAACCATGTGAGCCAAAAACGGCCGCCCTGATAGTAGGTGAGAAGGCCCTGCCGGCGTATGAGATAGAAAAAAAGCGCAATCAGGCCTAAATTTATGACTAATAATACAGCTACCTTCATGGCCTCGCGTTCATCCTGTGTGCATTAGTGACCTTGTCCGGTAAGCTGCTGCGAAACCCTGACGCCGCGGTGCCCGGTTCTGGGAAACGTATTGCGGTACCCCACAGACTCCTGGCCGACGGATCGTGAGAATCACCGACGCCCTGCTCGCATTACACATGTCTCCGGCAAAACGACCCGGGCCAATTTGCACCATTTCCAGGTGCAACGCAAGACAAATACCAAGACGGTCATGCGGCACTCTGTACCTGTCCGCAGGCCCCCTCGTGTCCTGAAATCGGGCACGATGGCACGACCGCATATGAGCTGGGCCATGAATCACCATCCCGAACGGCAATCTGACAGGCCGAACTCACGTCTGTCCTTACCTCCGCTCGGACAAAGGTCTTTGGCGCTACCCAGCTTGACACGCGAGCTACTGGCCGGTATAGTACCCTAGTTCCCGCTGTCTGATATTGATTCGCGTTCACACGAGTAAGATTGTGGGGATGTGAGGCTCCTGAGCGTAGTGAGGAGACGGCTTGCGTCGTTCCCCGCGAATGAGATCCCCAGCCTGAAGCAAGTGACCAATTCCCGCGCGAATCGGTATGAACTATCCGGCCGAGAAAGGGCCCGCAAGGTGGTCATCCGATGAGGATACTGGTGGCTGAGAACGATCCCGTGGTGCTTGGTCTCCTTGAAGACAATCTCACCCAATGGGGGTACGAAGTGGTCATCTGCGGAGATGGCGCTGACGCATGGCGTGTTCTCCAGGAGGACGACCCTCCCACATTGGCGCTGCTGGAATGGGACTTGCCGGAAATTGACGGGCCTCGGATCTGTCAGCAATACCGGGAACTCGAGGGCAGGCCGTACGTGTACACCATTCTCCTGACCAACGAACGGCCCAAGGACCAGATGCTTAAGGGACTGGAAGCCGGAGCGGACGAATACATCGTGAAGCCCGTGGATGTCTATGAGCTTCAGGTCAGGATGAGAGCTGGCAGCCGAATCGTGCGCCTGCAAGAAGCATTCCTTTCCGTCTTGAAGTTGTCCGAGCATGAGGCTGCTCACGATCCTTTGACCGGCTTGTGGAATCGACCAGCGGTCGCAGATCTCTTGCTCAAGGAATTGGGGCGTTCAAAAAGGGATAAGGCACCTGTGGGCGTCATAGCTGCGGGGCTCGATCAGTCCGATCGCCTTGCGCAACGTTACGGCGAAATGACCAGGGACTCGATCTTGAGGGAAGTAGTACTGCGGATCCATTCGACTGTCCGATCTTACGACCTGGTGGGACGTGTAGGAGACGAGGACTTCTTGATCGTGGCGCCGGGATGCGACAGGGAGACCGCGAGATTGCTTGCGGAAAGGCTGAGTTCTTCGGTGAGAAGATTCCGGGCCGCGATAGGTGACGTGATAGTGCCGCTCACGATGAGCTGCGGCGTGGTGTCAGGAGACGGAGCGAAGCATCGCAACGCGGAGTCCCTCATGAAATTAGCGGAAAAGGCTCTGAGCACAGCCAGAAAACAAGGAGGAGGCGTCGTAGAGCTTGAGGAATGAGACGGACCGTCTGGCCAACATTCCCGCACATCGCGCAATAGTGGACCGTTTGCCCCTGAGCCCGGGTGTACCGGTGGAAACCCGTAGGATTCGTTCAAGGCAACCTTCGGCCGCGGATCGTTGAGATAGCGGAGGCCAGGGCCGCAAACCTCTGCGGACGACCGGCAACGGCCATCATCATCGAAGAGGTGGTGTGGAGTATTCGGCCGCGCTCGACTCGCCATTGACGTTTTTTGTGAGCGAAACGCCATTTTTCTTTTGCATTCTCTCCCTTCTTTGCGGTTAACTTCTCTTTTTGTATCCCTTACGATTACGTTCAGGAAAGACCCATGGCTCATAGAATTGAAGTATGTCTCAATCCGTCGCTTCCCGACCCTGCCGGTGGCCGGCTCAAGGCCAGAATCGCATCCGACCTCGGTATTACCGTGGATGACGTCCGGACCGGGGATGAGTACCTCCTCGATCTCGCGCTCGATCGTGAGCAGTTGAAAATGCTTGTGGAAGAGGTCTTTCAGGACCCCGTGACCCAGGAAGCTACCATTGACGAGCCGCTGGACGTCCCTTTTGATTGGCTCATCGAAGTCGGATTCCGTCCGGGCGTGACGGACAATGTGGGAAGAACCGCTCGTGAGGCGGTGACAAGGACGCTGGCTCTTGGCCCGGTTTCGGGGCAGGTGGTGTTTACCCGGAAGCTCCATTTCATCACAGGGAATCTCTCCGGAGAAGAGGTCAGCGCCATTGCCCGTGGCCTTCTGGCCAATGACCTCATACAAACCTGGACCGTGTATGCGCCGGGAGACGATCGAAGTTCTCCAAGCCTACCGCGGGTCACCTCTCACACGGAAGCGGTTATCAGGAGCCTTAACCTGAATGTAAGCGACGAAGAGCTACTGCGCATCAGCAAGGAGGGGGTTCTCGCGCTGAGTCTCGAGGAAATGCAGACGATCAGGGATTTCTTTGGCGATGCCCAATTCCGCAAGATGCGCAGAGGCTTGGCGCTCGGAACGGAGATCACGGACTGCGAATTAGAGGTGCTCGCTCAGACGTGGTCGGAGCACTGCAAACACAAGATCTTCAACGCGCGTATCGAATATCACGAGGCAGGCCGAACCCGTCGCATTGACAGCCTGTTTCGCACGTACATTCAGGGCTCTACCGAGAAAATACGTCGCGAGCTTGGGGACCGGGATTTCTGCCTCTCCGTGTTCAAAGACAATGCAGGCGTGATCCGCTTTGATAATGACTGGAATCTGGTGTTCAAGGTGGAGACGCACAACTCGCCATCTGCCTTGGATCCTGTACGGCGGAGCGCTCACCGGTATTGTGGGAGTGAATCGCGATCCCTTTGGCACAGGTCTCGGTTCCCGATTGATTTTCAATACCGACGTATTCTGTTTTGCCCCGCCTGACTATCAAGGGACCATCCCTCCGAGGCTTCTGCATCCTCGCAGAGTGTTCGAAGGAGTGAGGGAAGGCGTGGAGCACGGTGGAAACAAGAGCGGTATCCCCACGGTCAACGGTGCGGTGGTTTTTGACAACCGGTATCTGGGCAAACCATTGGTGTACTGCGGCACCGGGGGAATCATGCCCGCGAAGATCAACGGCAAGCCCGGCCATGTCAAGCAGGCCCGACCGGGCGACCGGATAGTCATGACCGGTGGGCGCATCGGTAAAGACGGCATCCATGGCGCCACGTTTTCTTCCGAGGAGCTCCACGAGGGATCGCCGGTCACCGCGGTGCAGATCGGCGACCCGATCACGCAGAAACGGATGACCGATTTCCTCCTGGTGGCAAGAGACCGGGATCTTTACACCTCTATCACGGACAACGGCGCGGGCGGACTCTCCTCGTCAGTAGGAGAGATGGCACAAGAGTCCGGAGGCGCTCGTTTGCTCTTGGACAAAGCGCCGGTCAAGTATCCGGGGCTTCAGCCATGGGAGATACTCCTTTCCGAGGCTCAAGAGCGCATGACGGTCGCAGTTCCGCGGGAAAAGCTTGAGGAATTCCTCTCTCTCGCTGCGGCCATGGACGTGGAAGCTACTGATTTGGGCGAATTCACGGATGACGGCATGTTCACGGTGTATTGGCAAGATCGTGCGGCAGTGGCTCTCCCTCTGGATTTCCTGCACGACGGCCTGCCACGGTTGCAGCTCAAGGCCCGATGGGAGCCTCCGGTTCATGCGGAACCTTCTTTTGAGCCGCCCGCGGACCTCACTGGCGCGCTCATGGATCTGATGGGGCGGTGGAATATCTGCTCCAAGGAGCGTTTGATCCGCCAATACGATCACGAAGTGCAGGCCGGCACGGTGGTCAAGCCGTTGGTGGGGGCTCACAATGACGGCCCTGGAGACGCAGCCGTGTTAAGGCCGATCCAGGACGGATTCCGAGGCATTGCAGTGGGGTGCGGCATCGCTCCCCGGTACTCGGACATTGACACGTATGGCATGATGGCTGCGGTCATAGACGAGGCAGTCCGCAATATCGTGGCAGCAGGGGCCGATCCTGACCACATGGCAGGCCTGGACAATTTCTGCTGGTGCGATCCGGTCCAATCCGAAAAAACTCTGGACGGAGAGTACAAGCTGGCACAACTGGTGAGAGCGAACGAGGCGCTCTACGACGTTACTACCGCGTACCGCATCCCTTGCATTTCAGGCAAGGATTCTATGAAGAACGATTACCAGATCGGAGGGACGAAGATTTCCATACCTCCGACCGTTCTGTTTTCTGCAATCGGCATCGTCCCTGACGTGCGACTCGCGGTGACTCCCGATTTCAAACGTGCCATGGACGCAATCTACGTGCTGGGACAGACTCGCGATGAGACGGGTGGTTCGGAATACTACGCTGCTATCGGATACGTGGGCAACAAGGCTCCCAAAGTAGCTGATCCTGCCGAAGCGATTCGCATGTATCGCGCAGTGCATCGTGCAATGGCTGAATCTCTCGTGGCATCCTGTCATGACGTGTCAGACGGCGGACTGGGAGTGGCTTTCGCGGAATGTGCCTTTTCCGGAGCGCTTGGTGCGAAGATTTCCCTTGCAAGCCTCTGCCGGGACGGAGTCGATCGCGACGACGTGGCTCTCTTTTCCGAGACCCCCTGCCGTTTTGTGGTCACCGTACGGCCGGAATGCGTTGCACGTTTCGAAGAACTGATGAACGGTTTTCCCTTGGCTCGAGTGGGTGAAGTAGGAGAGGAGCAGCGGCTCACGATCACCGGCGTGAACGGGAATACGGTCGTGGATGCAGACATTTGGGAACTCAAGAAGAAATGGCAACAGCCTTTGGGAATCTGAATCGCAAGAAGTCGCTGAGCAGCGCTGACGGCCCGTCAACGGCCTGAAAATCGCAAGAGATTTTGCACACCGGTAGATCACACCAGTTTGCGGAAAAACCGGTGTGACAGGCGCCGTCCTGCCTCCGGTACGAACGGCTATTCTGAACACGCTCCGGAGGCAAAATGCCTGCCTGCCTGCGTGTATTACCTGAATAGCCGCACGAGGGCACAAGCAATTTCCGCGGCTTGGATTGAGGCGATTGCCTCGGGCTTAGTGCTCAATGGCCTAAATTCGGTGACGTACTCGGGTGCCACTGCTAGCTTGCTCGCAGTGTCTTCCTGAGGCACTGCTGGACAAGCCAGCAGTGGCACCCAAGCGGTGAGGCGACCGGTGACGTCCGCCCTGTTTGGAGGTCACCGCATTTGAGAAATCGAGCACTCAGCTGTCGGTCCTGTTGCAGAGCGCTGGTCCCGACGGAACCGATGCGCTCGTCTCCGCATGCTACAAGTCGAACGAGGTGGAGGATAGTATATGGAGACTGCCCTACGGGTACTCGCAGGATTAATCCTCGTGGTCTTTGTGATAGGACCGATCTCGATCGCAATTGGGGCATTGGTAATTCATCTCTGGAGGCGGTTGCGGAACGCGGGATCCAACCGGGGAAAGAATTCAAGATAGCGTTCCCCTCAAAGACTAGCAGGCTGTTGCGGAACGCAATGCTTTCCCGGCAACGTGCCACGATGGACTCGGTTGGCGCCAAGCCACGGAAATAGAGCCAACCGAAACCTAAGTATGTCAGAATGATAGGAGCCTACCCTAAAAGTGGAACCGTTTATTGGGTCATACTCGTAGCACGATTCAAACCATGTAAGGGGTTCCGCGACAGGCTCCTAGGGACTGACGCACAAGGCACAAAGACGCCGTGAAAGTGCGACGTGTCCTTTGACTTTTTCCCGTAAGCGGGAATTTGTATTCTGAGATTCCACGTACCAGGAACGGTCGCGGGGAACGACTCCAAGAAGGTACGGTCTGGCCTTATAAGCGGGCTTAAAACTCGGTGGACAAGATTACTTCGGTCGCAATGACCCCGTCAATGGATCTGGCAGGATTGGTCCCCCACGAATTGGCAGACGTCGTTGTCTTCGGAATAGGGTACAGGTCCGAATTCCAACCCGGGACGTCACGGTCAGCGCACGCGAAATTCCACCATCGTCCAGGTTTCCAGTAACCGGCATTCACATTGAGTATCCATCCCTCCAGAAGTTGCCAGGACAATCCCGTATCGACTTCCCAGCCAAGATCCTTGTCCGGAATCGCCGGGGCCGGATCGTTTGACGTGGCATCGACTCCCTGCCGAATATAGTGCACCGTGGCGGTGTTTGAGCGACCGTTCCGTTTGGGTTTGATGTACCCCCATCCGTACCCGTCGGAGACCCGGTCCGCGTGAAGGACAGAAGCAAACACGTTCAGATTTGCTGCCACCGCATAATCCAGCCTGGTTGCCAGCACGGACGCATCGGAGATGTACCCTTCGCCGTCGTAGTTGAGTGCGCTACGTCCGTGGGCACGCAAGGGATCGAAAGGCTCAAAGACCGCTCCCGCACCTGAAGCGTATCCCGCGTTCAGCAGGAAACTGTACGGTCGAAACAGCCCCGTGTTGGCCACGTCAGGGCCCAAGATGTACGGCTGCCTGTCAATGAGTACCCCATGACGCCGGTCCGGTCCAGGCAAGAAAGCGTACAAGAAGGACACCTTTGCGGGGCCGGCCAACAATCCGGTCTCGATCATGTATCGCCACGACTGGACATAGGTGGGACGGAAGACACTTCCTCGCCCGTCCGGAGAGTCGTACGCGTCGGGCGAAGCGATGCCCGCTTCGGATCTAGCGAATCGATTGGTCCTGTAATACCAGTCTGCTTCCAGATTGAGAAAGCAACGGCCGCTGTTGAATTTGGCGAATGTCCAACCTTCGGTGAGATTCACGTCCCGCGGCCGAAATCGATACTTGCTGTCCGGAAGATCGGTATTCACGCTATACCTCGCCTCAGGCCCTTCATGAAATTGCACGTAAGTTCCGCCCAGGCCCAGGGACCAGTTTGCCGCGTTCCAGTGTACGTAACCGATCACATCCACGTCCGTGCTGCCGTTTTTATCCACGATATTGCCGTACCAGGTGCTTCCCCGTCGCCAAGGATACGTCCCAAACGCGGCCTCAAACGGACCGTATGCGCTGACCCACATGAGGCTCTCCTCGGTGCGATTCGCTATGTCATATTGCAGGCCGCATCCCTTTCCGAAGGGGCGCTTCCCGAAAAGCACCTGACCCCACGGCGTCTTCGCGGTGAACCACAAAAGCGTCCACTCCATGTTGGCCAACATCACGTCAAATCCCGGAGCTTGAGAGACAAGCCGGCCCGGTCCCGACCGCAGCCTGCCGTTCACCGACAAGGCAGGGTTCACGCGGAGCAGGGGAGCGAACCATGCCTGGTACAGGGCGCGCGATCCATCGGTGCCGGTGACCATATCTCCGTGTGGAGATGGAACGGAAGAAGAGAAATAACCGAGCCACCCGTTTGCCGATGCATACTCTCCGGCAAAGACGTCGACGCCGTTTCCCCCATTGTCCCTGTTGTAAGGTCCGAAGAAGCCTTTGGGGCCCATCTGGCTGCGATAGTCGTACTTCCAGGCAAGTCCTCCGTTCATGGAGAATTCCCAGGCCGACGCGGTTCCTGTTGCCCACCACGTGCAGTATGCAAGAAATAGCAAGATGTACCGGATCTTGAGATATCGCACCGTCACCGCTCCTAGACGAGATCCTGCGGACAAAGGCAAAAAACCGCGGCAGCGATACCGAACCCTTCATACCATGAAGTGAGAAGAACAATTCAATCAGGACAAATGCTTATCCTGGCAACATGCGGACGGAGTTTAGGCAGGCCCTTGATCGGTGTCAAGGATTATTGACCAATAAAAATATGATATTATCGAGAGAAGACTCAAACGGTGGTACACTATTGCCGGTGCACGAAACCCGCGTCGCTCCATTACGCATCGTACACTGCAGAACGTCGGCATCCTGGAAAACTCCTGAGTGAAGAGATTATATGGCTTCGCCTGGTCCGAAGCGAAAGAGCCTCCCAGATACAGGATGTCTCATGGTATGGCGGTTGACAAAAGTTTTGTCTGTTTGTTTCTTCTTGGGTGTCGAAAGGTCCCCATTCACTGCGAGCGAAGCAGAGCCGTGGAATCTTCGTTCAGGGGACCCTCCTGCCACCTCTCAGAACCGCGAACGTTTCGGTGAGAACCATTGGCAACGGGTATACTGAAGCTGCGGCGAGTCCCGTGAAATGAAGGGTGGCCCGATTACTGGCAGGTGTTTGTGGCGATGACCTGCCGGAGGGTTCTGCTCAACTCCGATATCCTGTACGGTTTAGGCACCACGCCGATGAAACCGTATTTCCGGTAATCAGCCATGATGGGGTCATTGGCATAGCCGCTGGAGACAATGGCCTTGACTCCGGGATCAAAACTCATGATTCTTTCCACAGCCTCTTTGCCGCCCATGCCACCCGGCACGGTCAAATCCATGATGACCGCATCGTACGGTTTCCCTTCGCTCAAGGCTTTCTTGTAATATGCAACCGCTTCGCCACCCTCTTTGACAAAATCTCCCACGTATCCCAATGCGGTGAGCATGTCGCGGGACAGTTCGCGGATTATTTCCTCGTCATCCATCACGAGGATCTTTCCTGTGCCTCGCCATACCCGGTCGTCTTCGACGGGTTTTGCCCGGACCTCTCTGGCGGACGCGGGCAAATAGATGTGGAAAGTGGTTCCCTTCCCTGGCACGGATTCCACCGCGATGTGTCCGTCATGCCTCTCTACGATGGAATAGGCGATGGCCAATCCGAGGCCGCTCCCTTTCGGTTTGGTGGTGAAAAACGGATCGAATATCTTCTGCAAATGCTCGGGAGGAATTCCCCCTCCGAAATCGCGGATGGAAAACTTGACATAGCGCCCCTCGCACAGGGGCAGACCAGGCTGGGTATGGTTGTCGTGGACGGACACATTTTCCGCGAGTAATTCGATCAACCCACCGGTCGGCATTGCCTGGTCAGCGTTGACGATTAAATTGTTGATGACCTGGCTCATCTTTCCTTCATCAGCTTCGACCGGCCAGAGGTCTTCCGGAATGCGGAATCGACATTTTGCTTTAGACCCTGCCAGTGAGAAGTTCACGGTATCCCTGAGCAATTCACCAATGGACGTGGTCTGCTTGACAGGTGCGCCGCCTTTGGAAAAGGTCAACAATTGCCGAGTCAATTCCTGAGCCCGAAGAGCGCCTTTTTCCGCTTCGTTCAGCTTTGCAAGGACCTTATCCCCGGGTTTGCTGTATATTCTCGCCAGGCTTATGTTTCCCAGAATAGCGGTCAAAATATTATTGAAATCGTGGGCCAGACCGCCTGCCAGGACTCCGATCGATTCGAGCTGCCGTACGCGGAGCAGCTCCTCTTCCATTTTCTTTCGCTTGGTAACGTCGCTCAAGGATACCACATGACTTTCCGTCTCAGGAATCGTGGCTGTGGTCATAAAAATATGCTTCACATTTCCGAAGCGATCGATGAACTTTAATTCCTGCGTGGTGGGGGGAGGATCGGAGTTTGCAAGGCGGCCCGACTTTTCCGGCTTCAGAGGTTTCCCCCGGTCTCCTTCCAGAATAAATTCCTTCCAGCTTCGTTTCCCTTCCAGATCCTGTTTGGAAAAACCCGACAGGTTTTCGAATTCCGCGTTGGCCAGGAGAATGCCTCCATTGTCCTCCACCACCAAAATAGCGGTGCCTGTCGCCTCAAACAGGGCGCGATATCTCTTCTCGCTTTGTCTGAGAGCTTCTTCGACTTTTTTTCGCTCAATGGCATACCGTATCGCGCCGGCCAGCAGCTTGCTTTCAACTTCGCCTTTTACCAGATAGTCCTGCGCTCCCGCGCGTAGGGCATTGACCGCAAACGCTTCGTCGTCCAGACCGGTCAGAGGTATGATAGGGACTCGCGGATTCCTGGAGTGCATCTTGGTGAATGTGTCCAGTCCGCTGCTGTCGGGCATGGTCAGGTCCAGGAGGACCACATCGATGCCTCCCCGCGCTATGCGGTCCAATGCCTTGGCGAGTCGGTCTACCCATTCCAGTTGGAAAGACGCATTCTTCACGTCCGCCAGCATCTCGCGTATGAGACGAGCGTCCCCTGGGTTGTCCTCAACAAGCAAGACTTTGATAGGGT
This sequence comes from uncultured delta proteobacterium, assembly GCA_963760985.1. Taxonomy (GTDB): domain Bacteria; phylum Desulfobacterota; class Desulfomonilia; order Desulfomonilales; family Desulfomonilaceae; genus JACRDG01. The sequence goes on from CAVXFM010000016.1 coordinate 411,130, forward strand.
TTTGAGTCACAACGTAGGCCTCTACTCCTTGGGCAACTCAACGACCTTGAGCCAGAATTCTTCGATGGCCTCTACCAGCTTCGCGAACTGCTCGAAATCCACAGGCTTGGTAAGGAAACAGTTTGCGTTGAGGTCGTAAGCTCTCAGGATATCTTCCTGGTCTCCTGATGTGGTCAACACCACTACCGGGATTCGTCGTAAATTGGCGTCGTTCTTTATCGCTGCCAACACCTGGCGACCGTCTTTCTTAGGCAGGTTCAGATCCAGGAGGATCAGATCGGGCCTAAGCGTGGACGTGTACTTCCCCTCTTGCCGCAAGAAGGCCAGAGCCTCGACTCCATCCTCAACCACGGAGAGCGTCTTTGGCATCTTGTTGTACTTGAACACCTCTACGGTCAGGCGCGCGTCCCCTGGGTTGTCCTCCACGAGCAAGATACGAACAGGCCGGCCGTTCATTTGCTCTCCTCCGATGCCCCTGTCTTGATGGGAATCGTGAAGTAGAACGTGCTGCCTGCGGCCGGCTGCGATTCTACCCAGATTCGTCCCCCGTGTCTTTCAACGATTTTCTTGCAAATCGCCAGTCCGATGCCAGTCCCAGGATATTCTGCCCTGCTGTGAAGGCGTTGAAAAATGTCGAAGATGCGCTCAATGTGTTCGGTATCGATCCCAATCCCGTTGTCCCTGACAAAGAAAATCCAGTCTGTCTGTGCTTTCTTGATTCCTATGTGGACTGTCGTTGGCTTTTCGCCGCGAAACTTGACCGTGTTTCCGATCAGATTCTGGAAAAGCTGCCCCAGTTGTCTTGCATCAGCCAAGACTTTAGGCAGAGGGTCGTGGGTGACGACCGCACCGCACTCCTCGATGGAACTCTGTAAATTCGCAAGAGCGTACCCCACGAGTTCTTCACAATCGGTCGGGGTGAGTTCCTTACCGCGCGTTCCCACGCGAGAGTAGTCCAGGAGATCATTGATCAGTGATTTCATGCGGACTACGCCGTCCACGGCAAAATTAATGAATTCGTCCGCGTCCGCGTCGAGCTTACCCTTGTAGCGTTTGGCGAGCAGCTGCGTGTAACTTCCCACCATGCGCAGAGGTTCCTGGAGGTCGTGTGAGGCCACATACGCGAACTGGGCTAGTTCAGTGTTGGATCGAGCCAGTTCTTCGGCCTGTTGAGCCAGGGCTGCTTGGGCTTGTTTGCGTTCGGCGATTTCTTTTCGCAGTGCAGCGGTTCTGTCAGCCACCATCTTCTCGAGTTTTTCATTGAGCACGACCAGTCTTTCTCGCATCTTTTCGAGACGACGGTTCTGGACAATGGCGTCCTGATAGGTGGAGAGCAGAAATTGAAGAATCTGTTGGCGACCCGCATCCATGACGTAAGTATTCCGCCCCAGAATCACCTGGAGTTTCCTCTTTGATACGTCCCCGTCGTCAGAAACCGGCGATGATACCACGGTTTGTATCCGGGCAAGCAGCATCTTGCCTTCACAGGGTTTGCTTATGTAGCTGTCAGCTCCCGCCTCGAGACCTCGAAGGATATCGCCGGTATGGGATAGCGAGGTGAGGAGTATGACCGGAACCTCCTTGAGTTCCTTATCATTCTTGACCAAACGGCACATCTCGAACCCGTCCATCACCGGCATCATAATGTCGCTTATGATGAGCGCTGGTCTCTCCAGCCGTGCCGCACTAAGCCCCTCCTTACCATTGAGAGCAAGCTTGACGCGGAACCCGTTCTTCTCGAGAAAGTCTCTGAGGCGTTTGGCCTGAAAGCGGCTGTCTTCCACCACCAGAATGTCACCGTTTGTGACCATGTTTCGCCTTTGCGGTCGACCCTTGGGATGGCCCCGGCATTCTCCGAACATTTCCCGCAGTGCATGAATCGGTGTCGCGCTCGGCAATCCGCTCCCGTGCACCGCATCACTCGTTGCCCGCCGAGATGACTTATACTCCTGCGTATACCTGAGCGTACACAATAGGACATGGCGTGGCAAGCACAAATCTGGCTCGCTTCCGGGTTTTCGGGCGAAACCTTTGACAAACGACTCAAGTCATCGTCTTGGGCCTTGGGAAAGGCTGCTGGTTTCAACGAAAATCTCGCATTATTTTTGAAAACTTCATCACATGATGAATGGGGAAAAGTAGCCTTGTTTCTGTCCCAGGCATCTCAGGGCAAACGATCCCGCCTTTTCCGCGCTGGGCTTGACCGATGGGCTCATGTCGTGCTAAGGGATTACATGCCGAACCGCACAGGTTTTGGCCAACTCCGATAGAAAGATGGGAAACTCCTCTCGTGAATGAAACACCAGAAAAACGCGCTCTCGTCACTGGGGTTACCGGTCAGGATGGCGCCTACCTCGTCAAGTTCCTTCTCAACAAGGGCTATGTAGTCTGCGGAGTCAAGAGGCGCAGCTCACTGATAAACACCGGGAGGATCGATCCGTTGTATCAGGATCCTCATGTAGAGGAACGACGCTTCATCCTCGAATATGGCGACATGACCGACTCAACCAATCTCATTCGAGTGATTCAGGAGTTTCAACCCACGGAGATATACAACCTCGCGGCTCAGAGCCACGTGAAAGTGTCATTTGAGACTCCGGAGTACACAGCCAATGCAGATGCGCTGGGCACTTTGAGGCTCCTGGAGGCCATTCGTATCCTTAAGATGGAAAAGCGCGTAAAGTTCTATCAGGCTTCCACCAGCGAGCTTTTCGGCATGGTGCAGGAAACGCCTCAGAGGGAAACGACTCCGTTTTATCCTCGGAGTCCCTATGCGGTGGCCAAGCTGTACGGGTACTGGATCGTGAAGAATTATCGGGAAGCGTACCACGTGTTTGCGTCCAACGGCATCCTGTTCAATCACGAATCTCCCATGCGAGGGGAAACCTTTGTGACCAGGAAGATTACCCGTGCAGTCGCGCGCATCAAGCTTGAAATGCAGGACATGATGCATCTGGGTAACCTGGATGCGAAAAGGGACTGGGGGTACGCGGGCGACTATGTGGAGGCCATGTGGCTCGTGCTGCAACACGACGAGCCGAGCGACTTTGTCATCGCCACGGGTGAAAATCATTCGGTCCGAGAATTTGTAGAAGCTGCTTTCAAACATGTGGGGATTACGGTCGTGTGGCAGGGAGCCGGAGTCGACGAAAAAGGCATTGATGAAGAGACGGGCAAGACGTTGGTTGCGGTGCATCCTCGTTACTTTCGGCCGACGGAAGTTGATACCCTTCTCGGTGACGCGACCAGGGCACGGGAGATTCTGGGATGGAAGCCCAGGGTCACCTTTGGCGAGCTTGTAAGGCGAATGGTCGTGGCCGATCTGGGCGAGGCGGAAAAGGAACGGCTTTGCCAGGCCGCAGGGTACCAGTGAGGACCGGGGGCTGTGGGTGTATCGGCCGGTTTGCGTTCCTATGAAAATGCATTTTCGGGGGAAGGCCCTTCTTGAAAGAAGGGTCTTCCCCCAAACCCCCATCCCCAAGAACTTCAGGCATTTGCCAGCTCCCGCTGGTCGCTGGACAGGATGCCATTTTCATGTTTGGTTGTGACCCTCCAGGTCATGGGAGTTCACAACAAGAGGACCGCATTGAGAATTTCGGCATATTGAAAGCCGATTCGGGGGCCATGCGCGCGCGTCGGATCATTCCATCTGCGTTGCATTCCCCCATCATCCGAGCCAGGGCCCAACCATCCGGATCGAGTCCGGCAGCCTTGCCCACGCAAGGAGTTCCTCGCGAAGGTCGCGAAGGGTGATGAGGTTCACGGTCAATTTCGTCAAGAAGAACGTGCCTGCACAGCCATGAGTGGCTGAGGATCAGATGTGTTTGCCCTGAAAAAGTTTCTCGGGCAGTTCCTTTACCCGCTAAACGCGTGGATGGCGATTTCCTTCGTCGGCATAATCCTCTGCCTGTGGAAGCCCAAGCGCATCGCAGGCACCGCGCTCATGCTCGCGGGAACCGTGTGGTTGCTGGTGGCCTCACTCCCTGCCACGGGATTTCTCCTTCTCAGGTCTCTTGAGGCCAGAGCCGGAACTGAGCCGGATCTCCGCGAACCGGCGTTTCATGGAATTCGCTACGTGGTCGTCCTGGGCAATGTCGCGGAGGGGGTGCGGGTGTGGAGACAACTTCGTGGCAGCACATTGGTAATTTCATCGGGGAGTTACTCCCGCGTCATGGTCGCCCGCGCCCGCGCCATGGGAGTTCCCGCTGAGGCCATGATCGTGGAGAGTGAAGGAAGGGACACCCAAGAGCAGGCCGTGAAGCTGAAGGCTATTCTGAAGCGAGAACGTTTCATCCTGTCCACGTGGGCGCTCCACATGCAGCGGACGCTTCTCACGTTCAGGAGGCAAGGGCTAGATCCGGTTCCGGCTCCCACGGATTTCCTTTCGCATATAAAGCCCTCTGCTCGGTGGTTTTGGCCGAGCGCTTCAGGGATGGCGCTTACCAGGCTTGCCCTCCACGAACTCGCGGGAACGCTATGGCTGCTGCTCCAATCCTCATTGCACCCATGCTGAACCGCTATGGAGCATGGCGAACATTCTCGATAGCAGGTCAGTATCAATCTTCCCGGATGTGGCATCCTCACGAAGCATCATCGGAGAAACACGTCATGCCGCCCTGTTCGGCAGTCATGACCACGGCACTGACCATTCTTTTTTTTTGCATCGGCGGTTCGCTGTTCGCTCGACCCAGCGCTTGATACCGATTCGCGTTCACACGAGTGAGACGGTAGGGCTGGGGGGCCCCTGAGCGAAGTGATCAGACGGCTTTGCGTCGTCCGTACCGACGGAGATGCCCAGCCTGCAGCCTGCACCAAACTGTACATTCACAAGCGAATCGGTATTATCCACCTTCGAGTCCACAGACCGTTCCTTTCCTCGTTTACTTGACCATCATTTCAAACAAGGCTTCAATCTTGGTGCGGATCTGGCCTTCATCATTGTCCGAATAGTCGGATTCGATTTTCAGATAGGGCAATCCGTGAATGTCGTTCACATGCCTGCTGATCTTGTAAGACTCCACATTGTACGAATGGCACGCGGTCAAGACGAACTCGACCACTGCATCGGGTTTGAATTGGTTAATCGTGTCGGAAAGCGCGGACAGGCGCCGCTGGTTGGGTGTCATGCACGCGCAGGGGATTTCGAGATACCGTCGGGCCATAGCTTTGACCGGATCGGGGGTATTTTCTTCAATCTCGCCCATAAAGGCCTTGGCGCCGGTACACGCATCCGGTGCCACCACCAGCCCGCCGCTGGCCTCGATGATTTTGAAGATTTTTAGGGCATCTCCGCCCACGGGGCATCCGGTTACCAGCACCCGGGGAGAATCCGCGGTCCCGTAGTGCATACCCTGAGCCACCCGATCTTCAAGCCTCTCCAAGACCGTTTCCAGGATGGGGTCCATGTCGTCCGCGGTGGCGGGTAACGCGAGATAGCCCACATCGTACATCTCCTGCCAGTTAATCACCGGCGGATGCAGGTGGGCAAACTCATAGAATTTGCGCATCAAGCGATTCTTGCGGTTTGCCTTCTGAATGGCGGTTTCGATGTCCTCATCTGACGCGTGTGTGCCAAAAGTGTGTCCCAAAAAGCCCTGGAGTTTGCGGATCATGACCGTCCAATTGTCCAAGGCTTCAGGTTCGTCAGGAAGCTGAGGCAGATCCATGACATGCATGGGTTTTACTTCCGCAGCCAGTTCAAACATCTTTTTCTTGCCGTCGCAGGTGGTTTCGGCAATCACCGCCTCTGACAGGGCGAAAAACGGACAGGTGCCCTCCAGGATGAACCCGTAACTGGATTTGATCAGGGGGCAGAGATTAGCGGGCAGCACGGTCTCCGCACTGGCTATAGGCACCTTGGAAAAGGCGCATAGCACTGCGGGCACAATCCCCATGGCCTGAATCAGCTCAATGGGTGCGTACCCGCAGTAGATACCGACCACGGGCCGGCCTTTTGCCTTTTGGCCCTGTATGTAGTTGAGCACCCTCTTGGCCGGTTCACCGTCAAAACCGTCGTTCATCAATGGCGTCATATCCATGGTGAAGGTCCTTCTCTCGGTGGTTTCGCGGCTGTCCGCGGCCCCTTGGGTGTCTTCCGGAAGAAAGACACCCAAGGAGCCTATCGCTTTGTGGCCGCTTTCCCGGGTTTCAATCCGTTCCTTGGCTCTTGCCCCGAAGACCTCCGCTATCACAAAGTTGATACGGATTCGCTTTCAACCGAGTAAGATCATAGGGCAGGGGATCTCCTGAGCGCACCGTGGGCCGCAAAGTCAGGCTCGGACAGTTCAGGGTCTGCTCATACTCTCGGCCTGTCAGTCGACTCATGGTCCCCCGCATGGGGACGATCGTGCCATAAAAATAGATTATCACGATATACCTGATCGGTATATCCTATCAATGGGGCGCTGGATGTCAAGTATTTCCCTCTCGGCCGCGATGCATTCCCCGCAGTGCTCACTCCGATTCGGAGCTATTTTCTCAAGATTGCAGCGGTGGGGTCTCCTCGTTTCGGAGAAATACAGAATGGCCTGCGTATCCAGAAGGCTGTTACGTAGCACAATGCGTTCTCCTCCACGCTGCACGCGAGGCCTGAGTGAAGGAACTCGAAAGCGTACCTGTTCGTGGTGGACGCGTCACGCTGGTCGCTGCCGCGTCCAAATTGTTCCCTTTGTCCACTGTGCGAGTCTCGGCAGAATATCGGCTTGAGACCACTGATCCGTACGCTGTTTGGCCGCGTGGCTCATGCGGTTTCAATAAGGAACAGTGCGTGGCGATCGACGAGAAATCCTGGAAACCTGCGGAAGTCCGCTGCCTTTCGAGTCACAGGGCAGATGAGAGACCCCTCGCGTTCTGTGTGGATGGCAGGGAAAGCAAGGTGCGAAGCGTCCGCTCGTCGTGGCGGGAACCGGATTATCTTTGGTTCAGAGTAGAGGCGGAGGATGGTCGGGTTTATGACCTCCGGCATCATGAATACGAGGATTGGTGGCAGGCACGTCTGGCATCCTACCGCGCGAGGAAACGCTGAATCTCCGCGATGATCCGTTCGATATGACGAATAGATTGCACAATATCACCGTCGACTTCCAGGCTATGGTCCGCATTCTCAATTATGAGCGCTTGTCCTGTCGTTGCGTCCTGAACCTCGGACAACTTCACCGGATCATAATGAGAGTCAGCCGTTCCCACCACAAATAATGCACGGTGTGGCCTCGCCTTTATCTGGGTGCACAAGAGCTCGTTGCGCAGGATGGGAGTAAGCCAGACACACTCCAGTGACGGCAGTTGCCGGCCGGTAGCCAATAAGTGACCGATGGCTCGGGTGCCGATGGATTTTCCCACCAAAGTCACCCGATCATAGTTCCGTTGGGTCGATGCCACTTCGTAGGCGGCTAGGGTATCCGTTCGCAACCAAAGGTCTCGCTCCTCAAGGGATGCGGAGTGGAAGTCCGACCTTTGAGAATAGTTATACCCAAGCACAAAAACGTCCGCGCCAATTTCGACAAGAAGTCTCGCGGGATAATACATGAGTGGCATCTGCGCGGTGTATCCATATCCAGGAAATAGTACGGTAAGGTGGTTTGTCTCGCGCTCTTGACGAAAAAACGTGGAAGGAACTCTCTCATTGCGGTAACCAATGACATCGTACGTCTCCACAGCATACACGGGAAATCCTCCAATTCGTGATGAGCGCGGCCGCGGGGTACCGGAACTCCCACGCACTACAAGGAAAACATAAGCCAGGCTGTCTTGCAAGACACAATGCCCCGATTCTTTCCTAAGGCACCCATACGGATTTGAGCTTCCCAGGCATGAGCTTGAGAGGGAACAGATCGGGAATGCGGTTTTCCTGGCTGCAAATCCATAAGCCGAGAGGATACTGAAATGGACAGCGCGCAAACTTTCGATGTCATTGGCGCGGATGGCGGCATTTCAGTGAAGCGGGAATCGTTGTTTCCTGAACTCAAGGTCCGCTATTCCGCGCCGATCCGCGAGTGCTACCGAGGCGCTCTGGACGTGGAAAAGACCGCTATCCACTGGTTTTTCCCCACGCCGCGTCCGAGGCCGCGGTTCAACGTCAATCACAAAGATGGCGTATTTCTTATCGAAGGGAGCGGAATCAAGGAATTGCACGCCGAGATCAATGCAACGCTCAGGGATTACGGCTTTTGTCCGGACACAGCACCGGAATGGAAGGATGGGTGCACCATAGCCGTGCTCCACGAGCAACTCCGCTCAAAAAGCTTCGTTCCCGCGCAAGGAAATGTCCTTCTCGTGGGGGACGCTGCGGGATTGATCTTTCCTCTCACCTTTGAGGGGATTGGCTCAGCGCTGAAGCGTGGTATCCTGGCCGCGGAATCTATGTCAAAGGCAGCGAAGACGCGAAGACCTGCGTCAGATTTCTATCTTGAGGGACTCGAGCCCATCGTGGCGAAAATCAGTCACCTCTGCGCCATTCAGGATGAGCTGGGGTCTTTATCTGTCTGCGATCCTCAGCGCATGGTCCTTTCCTTGGTGTCCGCATACCGGGAGACTCTCCGTGTCCAGATCGCATAACCTATGGGAATGCGTGTCCGGATGTGTGATACTCAAGTCAGTCGGCGCGCCTCTTACGCCACGAGCGGCGTGAGACGCTAAACGGCATGAGACCCCTTCTCGGAGTACACAATGAGACTTGTGCCTGATTGTATTGTCTGTAACCTGAACGCAGCGCTTATGGCGATTCGTGAACTCACCTTGGAACCGGGACAAGTGAGGGCCCTCACTGCCGATATCATGCAGATCCCTGCCATGCGAGCGCTCGACTGGAGCCTCACAGGCTCACAGCTCGTCGAACACGTATTCACACGGATCATAACCGCGTCAGGCAACCCCGACCCATTCCGACGATTGAAAGAGCAACAGAACCAGCAGTGCCTCGCATTGTACCCGCGACTCAAAGAGCTGGTGATCAAGTCGGACGACCCCCTGTTCACGGCAGTAAATCTTTCGATCATCGGAAACTCGATTGATCCGATGGGAAAACTGAATCCGGATGACGTCGAGCAGGCCATACGAAGAAGTTTGGCGAATCCGGTGCCCAGGGACCGCGTCGCGGAACTGAAAGACCACCTGCAGCAGAGCAGGCGGGTCCTCTATCTTGGCGATAATTGCGGCGAGATAGTCTCCGACAAACTGCTCATAGAAACGATCAAAAGCCACTATGATATTGAAGTAACTTTTGTAGTCCGCAGCGTCCCCGCGCTCAACGATGCCACCATGACAGAGGCAAAGCGGGTCGGGATTGATGAAGTGGCAACGGTGGTGGAAAACGGTATCGATGGTCCTTTGCCCGGCACAATCCTCTCACGATGTTCGGAACAAATGCGGAGCCTGTGGTCCCACGCTGACTTGGTCATTAGCAAAGGAGGGGGAAACTTTGACAGCTTGGACGAGGAAGAGGGTATCACGGTACCCTTGTTCTACATGCTGATGTGCAAGTGTAATCCTTACCGGGATTATTTCAAAATCCCCTTGAATTATCCTATACTGTCCAGAGCTCCTTCGATCCCGCATGGCTAGGATCTGGGGTTCTCTTCTTTTTGGCACATCTCACTGATGTGACATATGGTTCATCTCACCTATTCCTTGTGGCGGTAAAGGCTCGCAGATCCCTCGCACACAAAATAGACGAGAAGGAACCTGAGAAAAGTTCTGCGCGGATTTCAGATGCGTCTGCGGTAGGCATTCAGTCAATGAGAGCGTGCGTACACGTCGTTCTGTGGACGCTGGAGCGCGTCCGACTTATCTGTCTTTCACGAGCACGAGTTCAATTTCATATATCTCGGGCCAGCACTTTCCGGTTACCAATAAGCGGTCCGTTTTCTCGTTATACGCAATGCCGTTCAGAACATATGGATATTTGAGCTTCTCCGGCTTCGGATTGAGACCTGTGAGATCAATCCATCCGGTAATTTTTCCTGATTCTGCGGATACTCTTGCGATGAAATTTGTCTGCCAGACGTTGGCAAAGACCGACCCGCGAACGTATTCAAGTTCGTTAAGAAACCCTACGCGACCAATGTTGTCGGAAACGATGACGTAGTTCATTACGTTTAGGGTTTGAGGATCAAGGAAAATCAAAGCCGACGATCCATCGCTCATGATGAGGTTTTTGCCATCGTCAGTCAGACCCCAGCCTTGGGCCGGGTCCTGGAATTCTCGTTTTACTGTGAGACTACTCTTGTCGTAAACGAAGCCGGTGTTGGACAAATAGGTCAGTTGAAAGATCTCGTCACCCAGCACGGTTATTCCTTCGCCAAAATACCGCTCATCCAAGACCTTTTCTTTGAGAATATCACCGGTTCCAAGATCTTGCTTGATTAGTCGAGACTTGGTATAGAGGCCCGTGCCCTCATACAAGAGGCCTCCACTCATATCCAAGCCCTCAGTATATGATGTCGTACGGTGAGGGTACTTCTTGATGATTTTGTAGGTGTAAAGCGGAATATCCTTTTGTTGGACAATTCTATCTTTCGTAACTTGAACTCTTTCCCTGGGGTCGTCTTTAGCTTGAACTGCAAACGGATGCAGCCATCCTGTGAGTATGATGACCGCGGTGCCCAAGAATGCTGGAGCTATGAGCCTGCGCATAATATGGAACCTCCTCGCCTGTGTCCTGAGCCAGGATAGCCGTTTCTGACAGGCTACCGTCGAGTTAAATGACCTCCTGCAGAGCCGGGGGGCATTTGACTCACTTCCTGGAGTGCAATCTTGTTCATCTGGCATGATACCACAAGTATCCAAGCAGCAGAATCCCAGGTCGGATGGAAAAGGCGATAAGTGCCATGCGAGGTGGGCTCGAGATGTAGCCAAGGGTCGGCGACCATAAAGGAAGCGGAGATACTGCGACCCCCAGCCCTACGGGCCTGCTCGTTTGAACGCAAATGGGTATCGCTACGCAGCAAGTCCCACAATTGCCGTCCTGTTCAAAGCGTCACCCGAGCGCCATGCTCTCAGATTTATCGGTGTGTTCCCAGGGGAGGTTTATGTCATTCCTGCCAAAATGACCATAGGACGCGAGTGTGCGGTAGAAACCCTTCTTTGAAAGAGAAGGGAGCTTCCTCAGGTTGAAGTGTTTAATGATCCCTGCCAAACGAAAGTCAAAATTGCGCTTCACACGCTCGGTGATTTCCTTGTCCGGGATGGTTCCCGTCCCGTCGGTCTCGATCTGAATGCTCACCGGCCGAGACAGCCCGATGGCATAGCTGAGCTGCACTTCGCATTGCTCGGCTAAACCTGCAGCAACGACATTCTTTGCGGCATAACGGGCCGCGTACGCTCCAACCCTGTCGATTCTGAAAGGGATCCTTGCCACTGAGAGCCGATCCTCCGTTCCGAGAATACCCTCCATACGTGTCAATGGCGTTCTTCCGGCCGGTAAGACCCGAGTGGACCGACGGACCTCCCAATTTGAGAGGGCCTCCAAAATTGATAAACACTCTCGTACGGTCGTCCGGCACCACATCCTCATCTTCAAAGACAGTTTGGATCACCGTCTGTCGGATGTCCTCCTGAAGTACGAGCGGTTTAGGGTAGTTGCGGTCCTTTTGGCTCGTGTTCACGGTGATGCTGTGGATGCGGTATGGCCGCATGTTTCTAAATTCCACGCCCACTTGAGTAATTCCGTCAGGGGCCAGATAATCAAGGATATTCTGCTGGCGGACGTGTGACAAACGCCAGGCCAGTTTATGGGCCAACCAAATCGGTAGTGGCATGAGAGTGGGGCTCTGCTTGCATGCAAATCCGAACAAGGTAACCTGATCGACTGCCGGGATGCGCTCAATCTCCTCATCCGTCAATGTGTCCTCATCGAAAAGGTAATCCTCCGTCATTTCCATCTCTTTGAGGCTGGTCAAGATGCTGCACGTTTTGTAATTGAACTCGTTGTCCACATAGCCAATCCGCCTGATCACCTTCCTTGCCACGTTGGGAAAATCGACTTTGGCCTTGGACGCAAACCTTGCCGCGACAAACACGACAGAGAGGGAAACGGCGCTTTCTACCGCGACACGGGGAATAGGGGTCATTTTCGAGAAAACGATCCACAATCGCATCGCTGATCTGGTCGCACAGTTTATCAGGATGGCCCTCTGTGACGGACTCCGAAGTATGGATAAAGTCTCTCTTCATAGATCGTTCCTCTCGTCTACCTTTTTGGCCATGTCATCGACAAGCAGAGGTATCGCTGAAGCACCAGCTACGACAGCCCAGTCCGTGAGCGACATGGAGACCGTGCCCAATAACTGGCGAAGGCCTGGAATGAACTGGGCTGCCACCTGTACGAGGAGCGATCCCAGCACGGAAAAATTCAAGAATCGGTTGGGAGGCAGCCCTTCTCGGCTGAAAACGCCGTGCCGTTCCGAACGGCTCGCCCAGGCTTGGAGTATCTGGGAGATCGTCAAACTCTGAAATGCCAACGTGCCCGCACCCGACCCCTTCCCGTATTTGGCAATTCCGTACCCGTACGCGGCCAATGATGCCAGGCTCAACGTGGCGGCTTCGCGACCGATTCTTTTGAAGTCAGAAGTGCTGACAATCGGCTCATCAGGATCGCGAGGAGGGCGGTCGAGCACATCAGGTTCCGGGTCGTCCAGTGCAAGAGCGATTCCGGGGAAAATGTCAGAGACCAAATTGATCCAGAGTATTTGCATGGCATTGAGTGGATACCCAACTCCCAAGGCTCCACCGGCCATCATAACCAGGATTTCACTGAAATTCGTCGCAAGGAAATAATGCAACGATTTCTTAATGTTGTTGTAGACCGTTCTGCCGTGGCCTATGGCGATAATGAGCGTCTCCAGATTGTCATTCTCGAGCACGATATCCGCCACCTGACGGGCCACTTCAGTTCCCCCTTGACCCATGGCAATACCAATGTCCGCAGCCTTGAGCGCTGGTCCGTCATTAATGCCGTCACCGGTCATGGCCACGACCGTACCCGCACTCTGGATGGCCTGCACGATCTGCAGCTTGTGCGAGGGGCTCACTCGCGCGAACACGTTGGCTTGCATGGCCAAGGCTTTAAGTGCTTCGGCATCCACACCGGTAAGGGACGTGGCGTCGAGAATTTCCAGCGGCTTTCCGGGATTCAGGTCGAGCGCTTTGCCCACGGCATAGGCAGTGGAACTCTGGTCACCGGTGATCATCACGGTTTCTATGCCTGCCCGATGAAACCCTGCGATAGCTTCTCTTGCTCGCTGTCGAATCGGATCCTCCATGCCTACGAGACCGAGCCAAATCGCCCTTTGTCCATTGTTGCCATTGCCATTCTTAAGATCGTAGGCCACTCCGAGAACCCGCAGAGCATCGCCGGCCATGGAGTCGTTCTGGGATTCGATCGTATCCCGATCATCCTCAGTCAAAGGCACCCGAACCCCGTCCCTCATCTGCTCCTCACACAGACAGAGAACGTCCACTGGGCTGCCCTTCAATGCCGTGAGCTTTCCACCGTCAGGACACTCGTGCAGCGTAATCATGTAAGGGCGATCCTCAGATCGGTGGTACGTCTCCACAAGAGGATATTCTTCGCGCATGGAGGCCACATCGACGCCACTTACGAGCGCGAGCTGCACCAGTGCATTCTCAGTAGGCGAGCCATTGAGTACGTACGTGCCGTGGTTGCCGAGGATCTGACTTTCATTACACAAGACACTCACATGGAGCAGGCGCCGAAGCTCCTCGGACGCGAACGGGTTGATCGTTTGATCGCCGGTTACGAACGTTCCTTCCGCGACTTCGGCACTACGCATCCCCGAGAACACCCTTGTCACCGACATACGGTTACGAGTAATGGTTCCTGTCTTGTCAAAACAGATCGTCCGCACGCACCCCAGGGTACGAACCGCTTCCAGATTGCGGATCAGGACGTTCTCCCTCCGCATATTCGTCATTCCCCGGGCCAGAGCGGTGGTCGAAACCGTCGGCAACCCTTCGGGAATGGCAGCGAGGCCTACGAGGATGGCGGTCTTGAAGACCTGCAACAGGCCCTGGCCGCGGAGCAGACCGATGAACGACATCAATCCGAATGCGAGGCCTGCACCCATGACAAGCTGATGCCCAATGTGCTCGAGCTGCCGGTCGGCAGGGCTCTGCGGCGGCGAGGCCGCAGAAACGAGAGCCTGCACACGACCGATTTCAGAAAACTGTGCGGTTGCCACGACCACAGCCTCACCCTGGCCCCCTGTAATGAGCGTGCCTGCATACACCATGTTCGTGCGGTCCGGTAAGGGAACACCCTCATGCTGAAATGTGACCAGGGACTTCACAGCCGGCATGCTCTCGCCTGTGAGTGCGGATTCGTCCACACTCAGATGCATCGCTTCGATGAGGCGAGCATCGGCCGTCACATATACGCCGGGCCGAAGGACCAGGATATCGCCCACCACCACATGTGGTGCGGGCACTTCCTTGATGAGGCCGTCGCGTTTCACCAGCGCTGTGGGCTTTACAAGGTCCCGCAACGAGTCGATGGTTTTCTCCGCCTCGTTTTCCGTGGCAAAGCCAATTACGCCATTGAGCAAGACCGTGCCCGCGATGACAATGGCGTCAAGCAATCCCCCCGTAAGCACAGACACCCCTGCAACGACGCCCAACATCGCCACAGGAAGGCTTTTGAACTGAGCGAGAAATATGCTGAACCTGCTCCTGGGGAGGGATTCAGGAAGCGCGTTCGGGCCGAACCTCTCAAGGCGCTTGCGTGCAGAGTCCTCGGTCAAACCGTTTTTCCACGAGCACTTGAGGCGGCGCAGCACCTCCGAGGTCTCGGTAGCGTGCCATGGCTCTAAAGCTTGAGTCGCAAAGGACGCAGCAGCGGGAAGGGATTTCCCAAGGGTCTTGTGCGGAGGGACCAAGCGGCTTGTACCCGCGCTACCATTGCCGTTTCCTGGGGATGTCGGGCCGACGCAATAGGCACTTTCATTGCCACGGCCCACGTGCGCGCGTACGCGGTTTTCAAGAAGGGTGAGCATTCTCAGAGGGTTGCACGCGGGTAGAGACAATACGAGCACATTGCCTGTGAGCACATTGCCGACAGCAGAACTCACCTCCGCATCCTTGAGGAGTTCGTCTTCTATGTGGGTCCTGAGCGACTCATTGCGATACAGTCCCTTGACCTTAAACCGAGTCCTTCCTTCCACAGTATTGTGAATTATATGAACTAAGTGCAATTCATGCCCTCTGGACTCTCGTGATTCGTTCATCGGCCCCGCGGATGGTCGAAGCCTCTTGCCCCGCTTAAACTCCCTCCGAAGCAGGGTGTTTGAGGATCGCTCTCTTCTATATCATGGCCTTTTCGTGACGAGAGAAACCTGACCAAAAACTAACCGAAAGCACACACGGGCAAAATGATGCGGATGCGCTTTCGTCGGTACAACTCGGTGCAGGCTGCGGTTCTCCTTCATTGCGAGCGACGCGGGGCCGTCTCATCGCTTCGCTCGAGAGATCCCCGGCCCTACGATCTTATTCGTGTGAACGCGGATCAGTATGAAGCATGTTGGGTTCAAACATGACACGGTACAAGAGAAATCACGCGCAAGACCGGGTTGCGTGTGCTATATGAGCAAAGGGGCTCTATCCGAAGTCTGCTCACCACTCCGGCCTCCTGTGAGTATTGCTACACCAGGGGACTACAGGGCAGGGATAGAGAACCACTCGGTGCGCGGGCCGCGAC
The DNA here is from genome assembly GCA_963760985.1 of uncultured delta proteobacterium. GTDB lineage: Bacteria > Desulfobacterota > Desulfomonilia > Desulfomonilales > Desulfomonilaceae > JACRDG01. Next base: position 426,836 of record CAVXFM010000016.1, read on the forward strand.
GCGGGGCCTTGCCGGGGAGTTCCGGGCGACCCGACGACCATACTTCGTTGCCAGAGGATCGAGAGATGGATGCAAACTCACGGTGGACCCCTGTCCTGTTTCTTTTGTGCGCGGCCAGCCTATTTCAGCCCGCCTTGACGATTGCGGCATCTCCGGCGTTCCTGCTGAGTGAAGCCGGCATGGGGCCTCATGTGGGCGAGCGACCTGACGGCTTGTCGTTCCCACACCTTACTGGCGCAAAAGGACTTGAATCCAATCCTCCGGATTCGCCGATGGAAGTCCATCGCGGCCCGGACTCGTCCACTCCTGACAAGAAAGGGACGTCCGGAAAGAGGGCTCCAGACGAAGTCCAGACACTGAAGGAACGCATCATAGATCTCCAGAACAAAGGAAGACTCGGGTTTCGCAAAATCGTCGCGTGTACTTCCGTAGAAGGTTATGGTGTGTATTCCCCGATCGAGCCGGGTCAAAAGGTGGGCAAGCTCGTGCTTTACTGTGAGCCCGCGAACGTGAGCACGATGAAGTCACAGGATCGGTATATCATTGATTGTGCGGTAGATTTTCTGCTCCTGGACTCTTCGGGTAAGGTGCTCGGAGGCAAGGAAAACGCACTCAGGATTAACCGAATTTCCCGGTCACCGGTCATGGATCTGTACTTCAAGGTGGAGATGCGTCTGAGAAAAGTTTTGAATCGGAGCGTCTTTATCAAAACCGTCCTTCACGACAAGATTAAGAACAAAACGGTTTTTGTCATCAACAGAATCAATGTGGAATCCGGGGTGAAGAAAAAGGACCACGGAATTTGAAAGCCTCGTGGGTGCCGGTTCGCGGGGTACCCGGTCGTCGCACATCACCAGTCGCGTCCGCGAACTACCGCATACCCCTCGCAGAACTCGGATGCGTGGGAAGGGCTCTTTGCATGCCCGTTCCATCCCAACTAGCGTGCGTTCGTGACGGCACCCCCGGGCGTTTCTGTGAGGCGACCCCAACGCTCCACAAGCGCGAAAGATCGCTTCGCATGTGCACATGCAGTCTTCGCTCGTGCCGAAGCCGTTGGTGTGATTGACCTTCCCTTCCATCGAGGCACTCCCGCAACCGGTGGAGAGAAGTGCCATCTGTGGCTTGCGTCACGAGGACAGGTCCTGCCCATCATCTAGTCGCTTCCCGTGTCCTTGTCGAATCGTTTCCAGTATTTTCGCTCGCACCGAAGCACGCAATTTGACCACCCAAGGGAGTTCCCACTCCTGAGAGCCGGGGGCAGAGTATCTAAGCCACCGTAATCGTTATTGCAGTCGATCTTACACTGCTGATATTGATCCCAGTCAGCGCCCGGTTCTGCGGCCGCGACCATGTGGGCCTGCACGAACAGAATCACCGCGCCCGTAAGGACAGCCAGTCCCACTACGCCTATCATCAAGGATTTCACGGTCTTCATTGTCGTTTCCCTCCTTTTGCGGGCAAACGTAGTGCCCATACCCGGATAATAGCCAGTGTCTTGCCGTTTGAAAAGAGGTACCTTGAAGAGGCAACCACGTGGCGGCCGTACAGGCAGATTGCCTGCATTAGCTGCCTCGTACGGAAAAGAACCGGCTACATGAAAAAGAACCCTACGTGCTCACCCCTGTTTTCACCTTTCTTCCCTCAGAATCCAGCTTGCTCCGGCGTGATGTGGCAAGCTTTCAGGACGATGTCCTTATTGGAGAGCAAGATAAACGCAGAATCCTCACGTGGTTTGTCCCACATGCGTGCTACTTCTTTTACCCACCGATCTGCTGCCGCTATCGCCTTTTCCGGAGCGCCACGCATCTGGGGCGACGATTCTTGTTTCGCCTGTTCCAGCAACTTGGCTCGTTCCTTGCCCTTGTATTGGCGCACGATAGCTTCGCATTTCTTCATGTAGTGGATCACCGCGGCGCACGGACTCGTGGCCTGTGGCGGTTTTGCCGCGCTCTGCTCCGCGGCGGTGACTTTTTGCTCGGGCTGTGCCGATACGGCAGGAGAAGCGGCAGCACTCTTCTTCAGAGTCTCCAGTTCGCGCTTCAGGTCGTCTCTCTCCTTTTTCAAGGACTCCAATTCCTTGCGAGCTTCCTCATTGCCGGCTTTGAGCGTGGCATTTTCTTTTTCCACAGAAGCCTTTGCTCTTTTCAGCGCGGCCACTTCCCGCTCCAGCGCATCATTCTTTTCTGAAAGGAGCTTCATAGACTCCTGCAACCGCGCCTTTTCTTTGCCGAGGTTCGCAAAGGATTCGGTAAGGCTCTTGGTCTCCGCGTTCAAGCGGTCGATCTGCTGCTTTGCGTTTTCCAACTCTTGCTTTTGCTTCCCGCATCCGGACATCACGATCACTGCGAGACACACGAGGGACAATCTTGCTGCAAGACCGCCGATCGAGCGGAGATCGGACCAGCGGAGCTCGCCACGGCAACGGCATTTCCTCTGCTCTGTCCTCATGGCCCCTTCGCATCGGTTCCTCTCCTGACCGTCAAATCCTCCAGATGTCATTTTGTACCTCCCTTGATGGTGGATCGGTAGTGGGTTCATCGTGGGAGAGAATATCCCCCCCCTGTGAAAACCGGAATCGACCTTTGAAATCTCAGCGTTTTTCTCGAACTCTCATTTCCTTGTACGCCTTTATCAGTCCGTTGGTCGACGAATCGTGCGCATCGACGACCCTCTCATCTTCCAATTCCGGAAGGATTCTTTTGGCCAGTTGCTTGCCGAGCTCAACGCCCCACTGATCGAAGCTGAAGATATTCCAGATGACGCCTTGCACAAAGATCTTGTGCTCATACATGGCGATGAGACTTCCCAGCAGCCGCGGGGTCAACTGCGGGAACAGGATGGAATTGGTGGGCCGGTTGCCTTCGAAAACCCTATAAGGAGCGAGTCTTTCGAGATGTTCTTCAGTCTTGCCCTCTTTTCTCAGTTCTTCACTCACTTCTTCCTTTGTTTTGCCATTCATCAAAGCCTCGGTCTGTGCGAAGAAATTCGAGAGCAGGATTGCGTGGTGATTACCCAAAGGGTTGTGACTGACGGCTGGTGCGAGAAAATCGCAGGGAATCAATTTGGTTCCCTGGTGGATCAACTGATAAAACGCATGTTGGCCGTTCGTTCCCGGCTCCCCCCAGATTATCGGTCCGGTTTCGTAAGCGACCCTGACTCCACTGCGATCAACAGACTTGCCGTTGCTTTCCATGTTTCCTTGCTGGAAATAGGCCGGAAAACGGTGCATGTACTGGTCATAAGGGAGAATAGCCTCGGTCTGTGCGCCAAAGAAGTTATTGTACCACATGCCGATCAATGCGAGAATCACCGGAATATTTTCAGGAAAAGGGGAAGTCCTGAAGTGGCGATCCATGTCACATCCACCCTGCAAAAGTTCGGCAAAGTTCTCAAACCCAACCGCGCACGCAATCGATAGACCGATGGCCGACCACAGCGAATAGCGGCCGCCCACCCAATCCCAGAACACAAACATGTTGTCTTTATCTATGCCGAACTCTTGGACTTTGTCCACATTGGTGGAAATCGCCACAAAGTGCCGGGAAATGTGCTGAGCATCTTTCGCGTGGTCCAGGAACCATTTCCGGGCAGAAAAGGCGTTGGTCATGGTCTCTTGAGTGGTGAAAGTCTTGGAAGCGATCATAAACAGAGTGGTCTCAGGATCCAGCTGTTTCAATGTTTCTGCGATGTGGGTTCCGTCCACATTGGACACGAAGTGCACAGACAAACCCGGCTTCGCGTACGGTCGCAGACATTCGGTCACCATCAAAGGGCCAAGATCCGATCCGCCGATGCCGATGTTCACGATGTCGGAGATCCCTCGATCGGTGTATCCTCGCCACTCTCCGGATCGAATCCTCTCGGAGAAGTCTTTGATTTGATGCAAGACCGCGTTCACGTCAGGCATGACATCGCGTCCATCCACATACATCGGTGTGTTCTCGCGATTTCTCAAAGCTACGTGTAACACGGGCCGGTTTTCTGTTTCGTTGATTCTGTCCCCGGTAAACATCCGATCGATAGCTTCGCTCAGCCCAACTTCTTCTGCCAACCCTATCAAAAGCTTGAGGGTTTCCCGGGTAATGCGGTTCTTGGAGTAGTCCACGAGGATGTCGTTGAATCTGAGGGAAAACGTCCCGAATCGGTGCGGGTCTTGAACGAAGAGGTCTCGCATGCGGACGTCCTTGATTCGTGCGAAGTGCTCATCGAGAAGACGCCAGCTTGCCGTGTGCGTGGGATTCAGTTTCTGCAGCAAGTTCGGTTACCTCCTTTTCATGTGTCCTCGGTTTCTGCCTTTTCACCGTCGCGGATTCGTCATGGAAGGATACGTAGCCTTTCGTAGCGTATCATATCGCGATCGGGGGAACAAAGCCTTCTCGTCCGGCTGCCGCGAAATCCTCGTCCATGCGAAGACGCGGTCGAACCGCTGATGGATGGGCTCATCTTTCCATTGAACACACGAAGCCTTGGACCCAGCAACAGAATCGGTCTGGATTACCCGGGGCACACCGCAACCTCCATTGAACGAAGTTGTCGGGCAATGTGCAAGCGGACGTGGCATGCACTATATTCTAGGAAAGGCGGTGTCCGCGGTGCCAGGCCTGGTCGCGTCCTGGCATGTGATACAGGCACGCGTCAATGCAAGCAACTTGACGGAGAGAATTCTCTATGCGAGCGACACGGGGCCGTCGAATCTGCGTTTCTGATACCGATTCGCGTTACAAACGCGTAGATCGTAGGGCTGGGGATCTCCTGAGCGAAGTGATGAGACGGCCTTGCGTCGTCCGTAGCGAAGGGGGTCCCCAGCCTGCAGCCTGCGCCAAGTTGTACAGTCGAAAGCGAATCGGTATGAGACCTCCCTCCGTTGGGCTAGGTTACTCAAGAATGAGCGAAATAGTATGAATTGCCGTTTCTCGGAGCTTAAGAAAGGAGCAGACAGCCATGGTGCCATATCTGATAAAGGAAATTGCCGGATGCCTTGTGCTACTGCTGAGCCTGGGCGGAACCTCCGTAGCACAGCCTCTCCATGAAAAAGCCACTTTCGCGGGTGGGTGTTTCTGGTGCATGCAGCCGCCGTTTGAAAAACTCAAAGGCGTCATCAAGGTGAGCGCGGGCTATACCGGCGGCACGGGCAAAGACCCTACGTACGGAGACTACGCGCGAAAGGGATACCTTGAAGCCGTAGAAATTACGTACGATCCGTCACACATTTCTTTTCCCGACCTTCTCCACGTATTCTGGAGGCAGATAGACCCCACGGACCCTGGAGGACAGTTCGTTGACAGGGGACCGGAATATCGCTCCGCGATCTTCTTTCACACGGAAGAGCAGAAGCAACAGGCTGAAAGATCAAAGGCAGAACTTGAAAAATCACGGAGATTTCACAGACCGCTGAAGACCGAGATCCTCCCTGCCTCGACGTTCTACCAAGCCGAAGAAGGCCATCAGGATTTCTCCAAGAAACATCCCGATCGGTATGAATCCTATCGCACACACTCCGGCCGCGATCAATATCTGGATAAGGTGTGGGGCCGAGACAGGAGCAAATGACAAAAGCGCACCGGGAATGGCCCTGATTCTCCATAGCGGTTCACTCAAATGGACCAATAAAGCCACATGGTGGCAGCACGTGGTCGACCAAACAGGCCGAATGACAGCCTCTGGCATACAGTCATAGTCGTGAGTGGTTACTCCTCAAGGGGGCTCGGAGCTGACCAAACGGGCAGTGGCACGAGAGAATTGATCCAAAGACTGCATGCTGCCGAAGATGTCCGCGGAGCCATCAGCCTCGTGGTAGGATCGCTGGAGCCTCTGATCTGCGCGACCTCTCATTGTCGCGGGCACAGGAACGAGACTCCCAAACGACCGGACCTGCAATATCACAGAGCTTCTTTACGGCAACCCGGCTTCCTCCTCGACATCGAGCGCTATCCCCGTCCAATCGAAGTTTTCGCGGCCTTTGGCGAGTGAGGCTGTCATCCTGTCCTGAAGCACGCTGGCAAACCTCATGGGGGAGCGGCTCTTCTTCGCAGAGGAGCAGATAAGATCAACGTCTTTCGCACCGAGTGCCAGTCTGAAAAGAGGTTCCTGGAATTGCCGCTCAAGGACCGCCCTGCCATAATTCTTGTACAGAGGGCAGGAAAACAGGGTCTCGGTCATTATCGAGTGGAACTGTTCCACATCGACCCCGTTCTTTGTCGCGAACGTGAAACACTCAGCCATGGATTCGATTGCAGAAACAATGAGGAAGTTGAAAGCGAGCTTCGCTGCATTTGCGACCTGCGGCTCATCGCTACAGGTGAAAGTAGCGCTTCCGATTGCTTCGAGTATGGGGCGTACTCGCTCCAAATCAGGTGATTCGCCTGCGAGAAGATAGAAACTGCTTCTTGTTTTCCACGACATCGGGCCGACCCATGACGCAGGCCACGGCGTACTTACCGCCGAACTTTCTGTGGCGCTCATGTACCAGCGTGGACGCGTGCGGAGAAATTGTTGCCATGGAAACATGGAGCCCGCTAGGCCCGAGCTTTGCGAAAATCCTGCTGTGCGCGTTGAAAACCGACAACACCTCTTCGTCGTCAGGAAGGCAGTTGAATAAGATGCCACCTTCCGTGACAGTGTCTTCCGGTCGCTCACAATATACCGCGCCTTTGGATATCAGCATTTCCAAAGGGCCGCGGCGTCTGTTGTGAATCAGGTACCTCGTGACCGTTTTCGAGAAAATGCTTCACCATCGGTTGGGCCAATTGGCCGACGCCTATGAATCCGAGTCTCTGATCTTTCATGCCAACCTCCCGGGACTTGTCCTGGAATAGAGGCCAGGGCAGTCAGGATGCTTGTGGGTGAAAAAGATTCCTATGAAAACGCATTGTCCGAGGAAGGCCCTTCTTGAAAGAAGGGCCTTCCCCCGAACCCCCATCCCCAAGAACTTTAAGCACTTGCCAGCTCCCGCTGGTCGCTGGACAAGGTGGCATTTTCATGGTTCGTTGTGACCCTCCAGGTCATGGGAGTTCACTGCATGTACCGTATCCAGTGGTGGATTCTGCCACGCCTCGAGTCCTGTGCCCGCCTCTTGGCCCATGCTCTCAGTGTTCCGCGAATCCACGAAAACGGATTCCTCGTAACATAAGGCAGTTACCAAAAGTGCTGACCGGATGGCTAGAGCTTCCTCAAGGTGGCGGGGGGTCCCATGAACGAAGATTCGACGGCTCTGCGTCGCCCGCAAAGAAGCGGGATCTCCCGACGCCAAAGAAGAGTCAATCAGACAGAACTTTTGGCAAGCAGTATAACCGAGGAGAAAGGAGACAGCAAATGACTCCACACTTCTTCGCATCGTGTGGGACATTCATTCATCAAGCAAACAGATGGCGTACCGAGGGCTCTGTGGGGAATCAACGCGTAGCCGATGAATTTTCCGTGCAGGTGGTATAGTGAAGCGCCTTGAAAATCGCGGCATACCGAAGACCGAACTGAGCCTTACCGTTTGAAGGGGCATGCCATCCGGCGCTTCACTATCCCGCGTGCCAAAAGCCCATCATCCGCGGCAGGCTGAGCGGTGTGCCCTAGCTAAAGGCGTTCCCCAAGGTTGCAGCGAATCGCAATGGGGCTCACTATAAGACACGCCTCTAGCAATAAGCGAAACCCTTGGCAAACCGGAGAATGTTCGAGGATTCCGTTTGGACTGTGTGTGCAGATAGTTTGGGTCGATGAACCCACTTGTGAAAATGAAGGCTACTTGAGGTGACTTTGAAGCCGCTGCGAAACAGGATCTGCAAGGACGGGTAATTGCTGGCCAGCGTGCGGACCGCAGCGAACCGAACGCCATTGCGGGCCATGTGGCAGAGGGCAGCTTTGTTGAGAGCCACGCCGAGGCCGCGACTGCGGTTCTCCTTCCGCACTCCGATGAAATCCAGACTGCCTGCCCGCGTGCCTACGACCCGAGAAAATCCATCGCTGATTTTCGACGTAATGAATCCGTCCACGCCGCGCGAGGAACGAGCCACCATCACGTGGAATTGATCGGCATCGAAGCAGTTGTCCACCAACCGTCGATACAGTGATGTCGCAACTTCCGTCTGGATCATGGGATCGGTACACAAATCGATTGTGGATGTGGGTCTCCTCTACTATATCCAGTACTTCCTCGCGCTCATCCTGGTTGCAGGGGTGAATGTGTGCTTCCCCAGCAGGCCCGGTTTCAGTCTCAAGATCCAAAGTCCGGCCCATGAACACTTCTGCGCCCACGTATCGGAAGCCGCAAAGTTCCAAAGCGTGCGCTGAGTAGATATCGTCCACCGCCACTCTGCAATCGAGAAAATCGACCTCCCGAAGTTCCTCGATGACGAATCGAACAAGTCTGCCATGTTCCAAGGGGCCGTCCGATCTTACCAGCAGATGGCGAACCGCATACATGCGCACCCCGAAGTGCCGACTCATCCAAGGGAGACGCTGCAATGCGATCAACCCCATCAAACGACCGTTATCGCGAAGGCATATGCTTTGCATGTGGGGTTCGGTAAGAGTGGTTTCCAAATACGCTGCCATACGTTCCTTTGAGACCCCCATGGTGTGGAGCTGATAATCCTTGTGGGGGTAGAATTCGAAAAGCTCTCTGACCTCCACGTCGCGTGTCGGGTCGTACGGCGCGAAAACCAATCGGCTCATTCTCATTGTTGTTCCTCCAGGGGGGCAATCCTTATTCTCGCCTCCAGACGTGACGTCCTGAGAGGTATGTTGGGTTCCCACGTCTGGTAGGGAACATGGTCGGGACTGGGAGCAACTATTAGGGGAATTCCGGTAGGTGTGACCGAAGTGGACATCCAACCGTTTTCCGGAACGTACACCTCGGAATAGAAATGGCCGAATCGCCCGGCAGTGCGGCACGGGATACCACGGGCCCTGAGAAAGGAGCACTCCAAGAGCACCGTGTCAGGACAGCATCCGGTCCCTCGATGAAGGGTTTCGCGAGGCGCCTGGTACATGCGATCCAAGTTGGAATATACTGCCAGTCCACCAAAGTATTCGGCCTTCTTACGCGTGTCATAGGTGATGGTGTCGAGCAGGAATTTGGCCAGACGCCTGAATTCCTGCCGCGCGTTCGGTGGGGAGGTGCCGGTCTGCGCAGCCCATGCCTTGGCTCGGGGAAGTTTGGGGTCGATTTTGTACCCAGGACCGAGATACGGCAAAATTTCACGCGGGATGTCAGCATGTTCCGGTACATGCGCCAGTTGGAGGTCATGCTTGAGCAACTCCGCCACATCCACCAGATATTTGAAACTCATGTGCATCTTCACGGTGTCCCCGGTTCGCAGCCGTGAGAACTCCGCGGAAAGCCAGCGGTTTCCGGCCGAATCCTCCTGCGTCGATACAGCTGCCTCCGGCCTCACCACATGCTCGCAAGATAGGAGTTTCTTTCCGAAACCGCTTCTGGGCTCGGTCACCTCCAGGTTCAAAGGACCGTCGTACGCCCTTGCCTTCACTTTAAAGGCAACCCGGTACATGCCGCTGAGATGAAAGCGCGCCATCAACTTTCCCTGCAAGGCCTCCGGAAGGGGCGGTTGCGCCATCCACCGGCCAAGCAAGGTCTTGAATACCGCACGGTTCAGGCCGATGACCAAGCCTGGGTCACGGTCTGCGGGGGTAAGTCCGCGGTCTGCAAGCAAGGCAAGATCTTCAAGCGACAGAGGCTGCTTGCTCTTTATCAAGACCAGAACCTTCAATTCCGGTTGAACTTCCGCGATGGAGCGCCAATCGATTTGCACGGTGCTTTCCGCACCCACACCTGGACCGCACAAGGGCAGCGCGATGAGAAGGAAGACTCCCAGGAGCACAAAGCTTGGTCGCAGAGGCCGATCGGGTGAGATGAGGTTTTGTAGGTCAGTTGTCAAGATGTCAGGCCCTCTCGTGCAGGCTGTGAGGGAAATTCCCTCTCGCTTGGGGACCGGTGGAAACCGTGACCACAGCGATTGATGATTTTCCAGTCTCGTGGGGGCTGTACTATGATGCCACGCTTCTTGCTTGCTGGTTTCCTTTCACATGCATCCTGGGGTAACAGAGCATCAGGCGGAAAGTGCTCGAAATCACCGGCCGGAATCGCGAATTCGTATTCGCGTACATTTGAGGGTTCCTCGTTTATCACGTGAGAGGCTCGAAGTCAACCCTGGAACTGCTTTCAGAACGCTGGATGTATATCAATACAAGCGAAAGGATGCAATATCTTTACCGAAAAAATACTATGCAATGCTATAGCGATTGTTTGATCACTCATGAGCTCACAAGAAGGAAGTTCATCTGTAACCGTTCACCGCGAGGGATAGGGAATGAACCACCAAGGCGCCAAGCACAAGGAAAAGAAACCATCGGTCTTTGACTTGTTCGTGTCTTGGAGATTTTGTGGTTTGTTTTCCACTCTCAACAAAGGATCGCACTGAACGATTACGAATTTCTTTTTGCATTTCCAGATTCCTTTGAGGTTTCTTTGCCCACTGGCAGAAGCGATTCGAGTACAAGGCCGGTTAAAATCGTGGTTGACCGCATGCATCACTGTGCAGTATGCTTCGCCTGCTTCTGAAGGAGGCATCCGCAGCCAAGGCACCCGTGTCTCCGCATTCTGATCGGCACACGGGCATCGGATGTCTCGGGATCCACAAACGGTGGTGAGCGCAGCGACGTTATTTTTCCATTGGTAGCACATGCTGGCGAAACGACAAGTCGGGGATGTCTCTGCAGAGGAGGAGTTGCAGTCACGGGACTGTCGCAGAATCCCGTGTGCCGCGGGAATTTCCCGAGAAACCGGTCCGATCGTAACGATCTCCCCTTATGCATGTAAATGGTGCGCGAGTTTCAGGAGGTCTGAACCCCCCAGAACTCGCCAGTGAAGGTGACGCGTGTGCAGGTAACGTCAGATCTGTGATCACTCCATTGGTTGTTGATGGTAAAACAGGAGGTGAAAATGGAGAATAAGCGCCATGCCGCTGCAATACTATGGATTGCCGCGCTGTCGTTAGCTTTGACGGCGTGGAATACGGGCCCTGCTGGGGCTCAACAAAAGGAAGCAAGCAAGAAGCCCAACATCGTGGTTATCATGACCGATGACGTGGGCTGGGGTGACTTGGGCGTGTATGGTGGCGGAGCAACTCGAGGCGCTCCTACACCGAATCTGGATCGCCTGGCCAAAGAGGGTATGTATTTTACCAATTTCTATGGTGAGGCAAGCTGCACCGCAGGACGAGCAGCATTCCTCCTCGGTCGCTATCCTGTCCGTTCGGGCCTGAGCGAAGTGCTCACTATTGCCAGCCCGGGAGGCATAAACAAGGATGAAGTCACTATGGCCGATTATCTGGGCAAAGCGGGTTACCGTACCGTCCAGATAGGGAAGTGGCACCTGGGCGACCGACCCGAGTATTACCCCACTGTGGTGGGGTTTGACGAGATGTATCATATGTTGCCCTACTACGCCAACGTCGTACACGTGGACCGACCTGAAGGTGTACCCTGATTTTCCGCGCAATGACCCTCGATTCATGGCGTGGTTCAAGAAGGTGTACAACGACGGTGAATGGGAAGGCGTGAAAGGGCAGCCTCCCAAGAAGACCAAAGTATTCACGAGCGAAGACCTGGCCACCTGCGACAACCGCATGGCAGACACTGCGGTGAAGTGGATCCAAACACACGCCAAGGACGCAAAACCGTTCTTCATGTACCTCTGCTTCATGAAGATGCACAATCCCACATACCCGTCAGCGGAGTGGAAGGGCAAAGCTCCTGGCGGGCATCCTTACCTGGACTCGCTCATGGAATTGGACCACAACTCAGGCCGCGTGGTGCAGTGCATCAGGGACGCAGGAATTGCCGAGAACACCCTGGTGATCTGGATGCCGGACAACGGCGCATGGGTTGACGTGTGGCCGGATGCCGGCTATACGCCGTTCCGCGGTGCGAAGGGCACCAATTTCGAAGCCGGGTTTCGCGTTCCTGCCATTGTGTGGTGGCCAGGTCGACGTACCCGCGGGAACCCGTTGTGATGAAATCGTGGCAAACATGGATATTTTCCCAACCGCAGCAAGGCTCGCGGGCTTGCCGATTCCCCCGCATATCTGGAAAGACAAAGCAGACAAGCCGATGATCTTCGACGGCGTCGATCAGACCGACCTCTTTCTCGGCAAAGGGCCATCGAAGCGAGATTCCTTCATTTACTTCGAGGACCTGAACTTCGGAGGTATACGCATGGGCGCGTATAAGCTCCTGTACACCGATCGCGACACGTGGCTCGGGGTCAAGAGCGACAGAAACATTCCCGCGCTCTACAACCTCCAGTGGGACCCGCAAGAAAAGCATAACCTCTTTTTCACACCTTATTCCGGCGACCGCATGTGGCAGGTCGGGTACATGAGTGACAAAGTTACCGTACCCTTCAATGAAGAAACTGCAAAGATACCGAACCGTCTTCCCACAGGAGCGGGGAATTTCCTCACCAAAGAGCATATTGAGCTGAACATGCAAAAGAAACTGGTGGGAGATGCTATTAAGAAAATGATAAAGGGCGGCCTGTAAACCCCAAAGAATAGCCTTTGGGGCAACAAGTCTTCTCTCAAGAAATGTCGGGGGCCAGCAGGCCCCCGACAGATTACCGGGCAGATCGTTGCCATCTTTTGGGCCTCTGATACTAATTCGCTCCCGTTGGAGTATCCTGACCAGTCGGGGCCGAATCTCCTGATCGCAGAACAGTCTCATCATTTCGCTCAGGAGATGCCCGAATTTACGATCTTGTAGGATTCGCTTTCAAATTTATCACTTGGTTGCGGCTTCAAGCGGGGGATCTCATTCGCTACGGACGACGCAAGGCCGTCTGATCACTTCGCTCATGAGACCCCCAGCTTTACAATCTCACTTGTTTGAACGCGAACCCGTATTACTGGTTTGAAAGCGTAACGGTAGGAGGCCACCACGCTGTACGAGGAGACATAATCATGATCCGCTTTGTTCACACGCGTTTCTCGATCCGTACGGGCCACAGGAAAGTGGTCATCTTCCTTTGCGCTGCCAGTTTCCTGGTCTTCTCGGCTCTGGTCAACGCACAACAGCCCAATGTTGACGATCCCTTGCCCGGCTGGAACCAGGGACCTGCGAAGAAGGCAATCATCGATTTCGTGAGGGCCGTGTCGGACAAAACAGGCCCAAATTACGTGCCGCCTGACCAACGGATAGTCACCCTCGATAACGATGGCACCCTGTGGACGGAACATCCAATGTACACCCAGTTGCTGTTCACCCTCGACCGTGTGAAAGCCCTGGCGCCGCAGCATCCGGAATGGGCGACAAAGGAGCCGTTTCGCTCCGTACTGGCAAACGACCTGAAAGGCGTTATCTCTACAGGAAAAAAGGGAATTATGGAACTCGTCCTGGCCACGAACACGGGCATGACCGTACGGGATTTTCGACATCTGGTCACCGAGTGGCTTGCGAAAGCGAGAGATCCACGATTCCATCGACCCTTTACGGAACTCGTGTACGAGCCAATGTTGGAAGTCATGTCATATTGCCGTGCTCACGGGTTCAAGACGTACATCGTGTCGGGCGGTGGAGTGGAATTCATGCGGCCGTGGACCGAAAAGGTCTACGGAATTCCTCCGGAGCAGGTCGTCGGAAGCAGTGTCAAGACGAAGTTCGACATGAGCAACGGCAAGCCGGTTCTCATGCGTGTACCTCAAATCGACTTCGTTGACGACAAAGAAGGCAAGCCGGTGGGGATCGACAAGTTCATTGGCCGTCGGCCTATCGCCGCGTTTGGAAACTCTGACGGTGACCTACAGATGCTCCAGTGGACCGCAGCAGGCAACGGAGCGCGACTCATGGTCCTGATACATCATACGGACGCGGTACGTGAGTACGCATATGACCGACACACGCGGTTCGGCAGACTCGACAAGGCCCTCGATGAGGCGCACAAGCGCGGGTGGACCGTGGTGGACATGAAAAAGGACTGGAAGGTCATTTTCCCTTTTGAAAAGGAGTGACCGCGCGACCTACCAATCGTAAAGTACTTCCCAGTGATCGTGGAAGGAAGGGTCTATCTGGCTGTACCGGTACACAAACGTCCGGCCCGTGCCCGGTCCTTCGCCTGTATTCTCTTTCCAATAGCGTATGTAGATCGCGGGCACCAGATGGAAAGCAGGTTCAGGCCTGGCAGGACCTTCAGGGTGTTCCAGCCAGGTCTCTTTTTCCTCGATGATCTTCCATACGGTCCCGTGGGACTTACTCCTTACACGCTCGCCCACGTGAGGCAGGTTGAGCTTTTCGCGAAGATCCTGGAACCGGTACACCGGTCGCTCGTCGTGATCGAGAATCCTCTCACCGAGAAATACGATTCCTATCGCGCCAATCGGCGCAGTGAGCAGGATGGACAGCACCGACACCGCGAGAATGACCTCTCCGGAAGCAACGCCCGCTGCCAGAGGCACTGCTCCGATGGCCGCTTGCACGGTGGCCTTTGGCACGTATGCGACAATACAGAATAATTTCTCTTTCCAGTCGAGCGGTGCACCCAAAAGAGAGACATAGGTCCCCACGCTCCGGAAGATCAGACCGACTCCGATAACCAGTACTCCTGCGAACCCCGCATCCCATGCGACATGGATGTTCACCTGGGCTCCCACGAGCACGAACAGGAGCAGTTCGGCAAACACCCAAATCTTCTTGAGCTTTTGAGATATGAGATGTGCGATGGCTTCGGCTTTCTCGAGGATCATGAATCCGATCGCCATGACGCCGAGAAGGCTGGCAATGGGGATCCATTTCTCGCACGCGGTTTCCATCCACGTAAGGAAGATGGCCACGCCCAGTACCACCAGCGTACACCTGGGAGGCTTCCAATCGTACGCCTGGAAAAGCCGGAGCAACACGTACCCTGGAATGAGCCCCGACACGATGCCGAGAACGATGGAAAGAGGAATCTCGGCAAGCTTGGCACCCATATTCACGTCCCCGCCCCCGTACATCCCGAGAAATACGGTGAAGAGCACGATGACAAAGACGTCGTCTAGAGATGACGCGCCGAGCAGGAGCGTCGGTATACCCTTTTTCGTGCCGCGACCGCGGTCCATGAAATCAATCATCAGTGGAACGACCACCGCCGGAGAGACTGCTCCGAGTATGGCTCCCAACATGGCCGCTTCGAGATAGCTGATGTGGAGTAGGCCGGGGGCCACCAGTACGATACCGATGATCTCAAAAATGGCCGGAACTGCACTCATGGTAAAAGCAGCTCGACCCACTCGATTCAGTGTATCCTTGTGAAGTTCAAAGCCCGCCCTTAAGAGAATTACGATGAGCGCGATCTTTCTGAAGTCACCGGAGACGGTCATCATTTCGGGCGAGAGGAGGCCCAGGACAAAAGGCCCCACGGAGAACCCCCACCAGGAGCATCCCCACGAGCCCAGGAAGTCTCATGAGTCGGAACAAGTAATCAGCACCAAGGCCTGCGATAATTATGAGCGCCAGGCTGAAAGCCATCAGGATACGCCTCCCTCTGCCAAGTCCTCAAGAACCCGATGAAAAGGCACCCTAAAATCGGGCGAATTGAACGGACTCCGTATCCATCTCCCCGCGTAGAACAGGTCGAAGCCTTGCGTACGAAAAGACTCCGGCCCCTTCGCCGTAAGAATCTATGGCAAGAAAAAATTCGCTCAGGTGATGCGGAGACACTCCGCTGCATTCTCACAGGAGATTACCCAACTCCGCCTGAAGATGTCAAAGGCTATCCGGGGGCCTCGATCTCCGGTTGGCTGCTTTTGCTCGCGGGTCATGAATGTACCGTAATGATTAGCGACAGTTATTGTTGCCCATTGACAATCGTTCACGGGCCGATGTACGCTCCCCACCGGCCTTGAGACTTGGCGTTGATTTCCATAAGCCAGTCAAATCAATTGTGCGCTTTCAGAAAGGAAGCACGATGAAGACAAGACATCTCATGGTCCTTGCAGTGTCTTTGATGGTCTGCGTAGGGCTGCTTCTGCCGGCCTTTGGACAGGAGCTCAAGACCATTCCACTCCCTGCACCCAAATTGGACCCGGGCAAGTCCTTGGCTCACGCACTCAAAGAGAGGAAAACCACTCGGGAATTTGCAACAACCAACCTTTCGGAACAGACACTCTCCAACCTACTTTGGGCAGCTTTGGGCATAAATCGGCCTGATTCGGGAAAGCGTGACTGCACCGACCGCCTACAACCGGCAGGAAGTCGACATCTATGTGGCAACTCCCAAAGCCATGTATCTTTACGATGCCAAAGCAAATGCTTTGGTCCCTGTGGTATCCGGGGACATTCGTGCACAGACATACACCCAGTCGGTTTTCAAGGATGCTCCCGTCGATCTTGTCTATGTCTCCGATCTGGCAAAGATGGGTGAAGGCCAAGAATCGGCCCAGATGATTATCACCGCTATGGATACCGGCTTTGTGGCTCAGAATGTATATTTGGTACTGTGCTTCCGAGGGACTGAACACCGGATTCCGTGTATCCATCGACAAAGAGAAATTGGGAAAAACGCTGAAACTGAGACCTACTCAGAAGATCATGGGTGCTCAGAGTGTAGGACACCCCAAAGGCAAGTAATGCGAACAAAGGTCATCGTCGGGCAACCACCATACTGATGTGTCGTCCGCGGGACCGGACACTCGAAGATTTTCGTGCGGAAACGAGGTTCAATGGGGCTCCACGCAAAGCGCAGAAGCATTCTCGACAGCCGGGTAACGCCTGCTGTGCCACGTGGAGCCTGCCATTGCTTCCTCGTGCCGAATCCGCGGGAACGAGGATCTGAAAGCCGCACAAAGGCGATGAGGAGAAGGCTGAAATGAAGGTGGTAGCATTCAGTGGTAGCGCGCGGAAAGATGGCAATACCGCAATTCTTATCAAGCACGTTTTCACGGAACTTGAGAAAGAAGGTATCAAAACCGAACTGGTGCAATTGAGCGGCAAGAAGGTCCACGGCTGTATTGCCTGTTACAAGTGCTGGGAGAAGAAGAATCACCGATGCGCGGTGGAAAAGGATTTTGTCAACGAATGTATCGAGCGGATGAGAGAGGCGGACGGCATCATTCTAGGTTCACCTACGTACTTTTCAGACGTTACCAGTGAGATGAAGGCACTCATAGACCGATCCGGCATGGTCTCCAAGGCCAATGGAGACATGCTGAAGCGGAAGGTGGGCGCTGCTGTCACCGTGGCACGCCGAGCCGGATCCATACATGCACTGGACACGCTCAACCATTTTTTCCTGGCAGGCCAAATGATGTCGGTCGGATCAAGCTACTGGAACGTGAGTTTTGGAAGGGAAAAAGGTGAAGTGGAGAAGGACGAAGAAGGGCTCCGCACCATGAGCGTGCTAGGGCAGAACCTCGCGTGGCTTCTGAAGAAAATTCACGGGTGACGCGGGAGGATCGGCGAGTCTCACGTGAAGTGCTCTTCTCGGTGACCCTGATGCCATGGCACCGCAGGAAGTGCCTTGAACGGGGTACATTTGTACCCGGCTCGTGTGTCAGTCCTGAAAAAACAGGCGTAAGGGGATCATTTCCGACAGCACGAAGCCATGGCGTTGATAGAATCGAATCGCGGGATCATTGGTCCTGTCGGTCAGCAACGTGATACGTGAGCATCCCGCTGCCCGTGCCACGGCAATGGCATCGGAAAGCAGCAAAGACCCCACACCGTCGTTCCGTTTTTCCGGCCTGTACGATCATGTCCTCGACAATGGCAACTCGACCTCCGCACGCAGTGCTCACGGTGAACAGAATATTGACCATGCCGACGACCTCGGGGCCATCTCGCAACGCAAGGATGCAACCGACTTCCGGATGCTCGATGATCGCGCGCGAATCCCGCGGTTTGTCGCTCGATGTCCGGCTTGAAATCAGCTTCCTGAGCGAACAGGAGGCTGAGCAACTCGGACAGTTGCGGAATGTCCTCCAAAGTGGCTTTGCACATAGTAACCATAGGCTGTTCCCTTCCTGTGGCAACGGCCTCCTGGGAGCCTTTGCCGAGGTACGCAGGCACTTGTGAATTCATGCCGCGCGCTCTTGCTCCCACGTGCAAGTCTCCGCAAAAGCTTGCCACTGAATCCTATTCGGTTCTCCAGATAAACAAATCCAGGGGACGCGTGGCCCATTTTTGCCTACCTGAGCGGAGTGACGCTGCGCACACAGGATACCCTTTGCCGAGTACCAAGGATAAGAAAGTCTGAAGCGAAAGGGTAGGGCATCTTTATGGACAACGCAACCCCATCTTTGAAGGTTGACTGAGATATCAATGCTCGATACACTCACTGAGGATCTATAGTGAACCCCACTGCGATTCGGTGCACCTTTGGGGAACGCCTTCAAGTGGCCCACACCGCTCGGCTTTCCGCGGATGATGGGCTTTTGGCACGCGGGATAGGACAGGCGTAATACATTGAGGCTGGAGCGGTCGAACGACACCGCGCAGGACTTGGCCGCGGAACTCTCTGAGAAGAGGCTCACGAGGACCGGGAACGTCGGGTCAAGTGTCCCCGGCCAACCAGCATGGGCTGCCCGCGCCAAGGTTCCGCGACGTAACTCTTCGTCCACCGGTGCCTGAGGCGCGTCACTACCAATAATCTATCCCACCACAATCCGTGAGAAGGAGATGTGAGATGTCCGAGTTCTCAAAACCGTTGACCGAAGAGGAAAAGGCGCATTACGAAGTGCTGAACAGGGAAAATAACGAATTCCTTATGAATCGGTACAATCAGACGAACCGCTGGGTCATCGCTGATATGATCCGGCGTGCTCGCTATCATTTTCCGGACAAGAAGGCCATGATTTATGGCGACAAGAGCCTGACCTATCGTGAAATGGAAGATGAGTGCAACCGTGTCGCCAATGCGCTGACCGATCTGGGAGTGGGAAAATACGATCGCGTCGCCATACTTGCTCACAACACCATCCATCATGTGCTCACGTGGATCGGTTGTTGCAAGATCGGCGCAGTGTATCTGGCTATCAACTATCTCTTACGCGGCAAAGACATTTCGTACTGCATCAATCACTCTGAGAGCAAAGTATTCATCGTGGAAGATGCCCTGTACGACCTGGTGAAAGATGTGCTCGACGAAATGCCCACGGTCAAGACACTGATCTGGTCAAATCAGGGCGCAGGGCAACCCCCTGTGAGTGAGCGGTTCAAGGACTTTGACTCGTGGGTGAAGCCGCATCCGTCAACCGCCCCTGATACGATTCTCCACATTGAGGACCCGTGCCAGATGACGTACACCAGTGGGACGGAATCGCGGCCCAAGGGAGTCATCATAAGCAATCAATCGCTTATGGCCCACTACATGGGCTGCATCATCGACGGCCAATACGATAGTGACGATGTGAATATCAACGCATTGCCCATATATCACTGTGCACAAAGGGACGTGTTTATGAACCCCATGTTTCTGGCTCGGCGCGACCAATATACTCATGGGACCGGATATCGGACAAATTCTCAAGAACATCCAGGATTACAAGGCTACCATGTTTTTTGCGCCGCCCACGGTTTGGATTGCGATTCTCAGGCATCCCACATTTCAAGACCACGATCTGAGCAGTCTCAAGAAATGTTACTATGGTGCATCCATTATGCCCGTGGAAATCCTCAAGGAAATCATGGATCGCCTGCCTGGAACAAAGATTTACAACTATTACGGCCAAACGGAACTCGCACCGTACCACACGATTTTGAAAGCAAAAGATGCTACCGCGAAGCTCGGGTCTGCAGGCATGGGTGGCTTGAACATGGAAACCAGGTTGGAAAGTGACGACGGAACCGCGATCGTTGAGGCCGGAATTTCCGGTGAAATCTGCGGCCAAGGCCCGCATGTTATGACCATGTATTTCAAAGACCCGGAAAAGACAGAAGAAGCCATGAAGGGCGGCTGGTTCCATTCCGGAGACATCGGCGTCATGGATGAGGACCGGTACATCACCGTGGTGGACAGAAAAAAGGACATGATCAAGACCGGTGGAGAGAACGTGCCGACAAGAGAAGTGGAAGAGGCCATTTACCTGGACAAACGAGTCCAGGAAGTGGCAGTAATCGGCCTTCCCCACGCAAAGTGGGTCGAAGCGGTTACCGCGATCATCGTGCCCAAGGCAGGCGAGCAGATCACCGAAGAGGAAATCGCTGCCCTATGCCGACGCGAACTGGCAGCGTTCAAGTGCCCCAAGAAGATTATTTTCGTAGACGCCTTACCCAAAACGCCTACAGGCAAGATATTGAAGCGTGAAATGAGAGTGTCGTACAAGGAAGCGTTTGAGAAATAATGACTCCGACCGCGACCATCGGTCATTGAAGTGAGACCGTTTCGCTCTCACGCGAGTAGGATCGCACGAACGGGGATCTCCTCAGCGAAGTGATGAGACGGCTTCGCGTCGTCCGTACCGCAGGAGATCCTTGTCCTGGGGGAAGTTATCACCGTGGTCGAAAGCCCTGACCGAATGGCTGGAGCTTGTGAAAGGTGGCGGGGGGGCCCCTGAACGAAGATTCGACGGCCTTGCGTCGCTCGAAGTGAAGGGGACCTGCCGACACCCAAGAAGAATCAACCGGACAAAACTTTTGGGAACAAGTATATACCTGCGAAAGCGAATCGATATCAGAGATTGGCAGTCGGTCCTGGAGGAAGATCTTTTACGCGAAAGTAAGGGGGAACGCCCGATGAAAAGAGGTCGGTTCCCCCTCATTCTCGTTTCAGGCCTTGCAACCGTGACCGCACGCATCAGGGTTTTATGTACGCGAAGCCTTTCGCCTGAAGGTCTATCAGTTCCAGAATGCCCGCAGGGACCACTTCGACAATCTGGAACAGATCTGTCTTCGCGATATTGTTCTTGGCCAGTGCGTTCCTGCACGCTTTGAAATGCACGCCCAGTTTGTGAAGCTCTTCCATGTCAGACCCGTGCTTGCCGACTCTGTCCTTGCGGAACAGGTTGACTGCCTTTCCGTTCGCCACCATGGCCACCTGGCAGTGTGGAGGCGTAACCTCCTTGAAAAGGTTCTTGATGTTCTCCAAGGCCAGCGTGAGCCGCGCTTCCTCATCAGAATCCAGATGAAAAACGACTTTCCGTTGAGTGTCCATGTGAGTGCCTCCTGCCTTCTGCCCTTGCTTCATAATCTGAGATGCGGCGGGTTCCGATTGGCCTCCGTGCGCGGGGACAAGAAACCCCCAGCCAATTACCAGGGCCAAAAGTGCGTAGATACAATTCTTCATCCAGCGGCCTCCTCGAGTTGTCACGTTTCGAAACACTTCGGGTTCGGGATGTGTCCGGATCCCTTTCATGAGTGCAGGGTGCAGTAAACTGCCCGCATAAGGAATTTCGTAGCCGGAATCCTCCCGTCCCACGATCGGAAGACGAAACGCTTCGGCAACCGTGCGCTACGAGTAGCTTGTGTGCCGGGAAGCAAAGATACTGCAGCGCTCCGCCGCGGTCAAGCATCATAGGGGCCCGCCCAGCCTTTTGGAGGATGTCTTCGCAAGCCTTGGCCCCTTCAAGAAAAACTGCTATACTCACGGCCTGCCCGCAGGTGATGAGAGTAGAAACGGAGGATGGCTCCTGGGGAGAACGAAGTACCAAAAGCCTCGACTGGTAGATTTGACGTCAGCTGAGTGGGCCCGGGGCGCCAACTGCTCTGAAGGAAGTTCACCGGGTGGAGGTCAAGTCTGTGGGCCCGGTACGTCTGCCGGGAATAATTGCCAGGATGGTTCCACAGCAGGGGGGCACTGCGATTCGGGCTCGGTCACGTATGGGGGCAAGTGCAAGGCCGGATCCGTAGCAAGTGGCGGCAAGTGTGACGATGGATCCGTGGCCGGTAGTCAGTGTGTAGACGGTGGAGCAGGGCGTTGAACCACTTCTCTGACCTCCGACAGGAGGCTGTCGGGAACACGTGATGTTCCGCGACAACCTCCAGGCGCGGTCAGTCCTTTTTCCCTACTTTCATCCCCGAAATTTCAACAACATAGTCTTCGGAGCCGGGGGCAATCACCAGGTTCCATGATTGGCATCGAGTCGCTGGTTTCAAATCATCCTCCATCTCCCTGAGAATAGGAATGGTGATTCCAGAAGCTGTCACAGTAAGAGTATCAATGGGGACTCCCAGAGACAGTTGCTGATCCGACTTCTTCCTATTGATCTCAGAATAGACTAGAGCCGCCAGGTCAAAGCGCCTCTGGTTGTCGGGCCGAGGAATGGCCTCGAAGTCGGCTTCCTTGGGCCACGGGGCGACGCACACACTCTTGACTCCGGTCTCTTCGGCAAATGCCCAGGACCAAACCTCCTCGCAGATGTAAGGGATAAAAGGCGAAAACATCTTAATAAGGGTCTCCAAACCAAGCCGTAGTGTCGCGAGGGCCGAACCTTGATCTGCCAGTATGGAGCCTACACCACCTCGCGCTCGATTCTTCGCAAACTCGACATAGGTGTCGGTGAACGACTTCCAAAAGAAGCTCTCAAGGGTGGAAAGCGCACTGGAGAAATTGAATGCATCGAGCTGTTCTGTGGTGGTTTTCACGACTTTTCGCAAACGATCGATGAATGCACGATCCAGTTCACAGGATATGTCAGAAACAGGACCGTTCTGGGAGAGCACGAACTTGGACGCGTTATATATCTTGGTGACAAGCCTCTTACCGATCTTGACGATATTTTCATCATACGCGGTATCGACCCCCAGTCTCGCATTGCCGGACCAGTACCGAAGGGCATCAGAAGAAAACTTCTCAAGCAGTTCGGTAGGGACGACCACATTTCCCTTACTCTTTGACATCTTTTTTCTGTCCGGATCCAGAAACCCATCCCGAAATGGCAATATTCTTCCACGGTATCGTGTGTTCGTGGAGCATGGCCTTCGCAATGGTATAAAAGCCCCATGTCCTTATAATTTCGTGACTTTGGGGTCGCACGTCCATGGGAAACAGCCGTCGATGGCGATCCGCATCCTGCACCCAGTGAGATCCGATCTGGGGGGTAAGTGAGCTGGTAAACCAGGTGTCAAAGACGTCAGGTTCGGCCATAAAGCCGTTGGGTTGGCCTCGTTGGGCTTCGCTAAATCCATCTGGCAGCGGACGACGGAGGGGTCAACAGGCAGCCGGGACTCGTCGGCCAAAAGGGGGTTCGCGTAGTCAGGAATGCCCGCTTCATCAAGCCTATACCAGAGCGGAAAAGTCACTCCAAAGTATCGTTGGCGGCTTATGCACCAATCAATGTTGAGATTTTGCGTCCAATCTCGATATCGGCTGTGCATGAAACCTGGATACCACTGTATTTCCTCCCCTTTTCTCAGGAGCTCCTCGCGTTTATCCAGCAGTCGCACAAACCATTGCCGCGTGATGATGAACTCAAGAGGGTTCTCCCCTTTTTCAAAGAATTTTACCGCGTGCTTGATGGAACGTGGGGGTGCAACCAAAGGAGGTTCGGACCCCGCGACCGATCCGTTCGAGGTCTTGAGCATGTCGATGATGGCGCTCCTCGCCTGTTTCACCGTCTTTCCTACCAGACCTTCATAAAAGCTATTTGCAAGGTCGGGGTCCTGACTTTCCCAACCCTGTTGGCCGAAAGTCACTGGCGCAAGTCGACCATTTTGCCCGATAATCTGCTTGAGCGGAAGGTTCTGCTCTCGCCACCACTGCACATCCGTTTGATCCCCGAACGTGCAGACCATCAGGATGCCTGTTCCTTTGGTCGGCTCCACCAATTTACTGGGAAAGCATTCAACTTCCGTAAGGAAGAGCGGCACAATAGCCTTCTTCCCATTGAGATGTGTGTATCTCTCGTCATCAGGATGGAACGCAACTCCCACGCACGCGGGGAGGAATTCCGGGCGGGTGGTTGAAATCACGAAACTTTCTTCTGAACCTGCAATGCCGAACCGTACATCGCAAAAAGCCGAATCCACTTCTCTATCTTCAACCTCGGCCTGAGCGATGGCCGTTTGAAAATCCACATCCCACATAGTAGGGCTCTTTGAACTATACACATGACCGTTTCTGAAGAGGTCCAAGAAACTCAATTGGGCCATGGTCCGGCAGCGTGTATCGATGGTAGAATACTCTTGACTCCAATCCACGGAGAGTCCCAGCCTTTGCCACAAGTCCTTAAATATCTGTTCATCTTCCTTGGTAAGCTGTTGGCAAAGATCAATGAAATTGGGTCGTGATATGATTCTCGGTGGTTTCTTTCGGTCCGCAGCGCTTGGGTGGCTCACGTGAAAAGCCTCTTCATAGGGCGTATGCGGATCGCATCTCACGTGAAAATAGTTCTGAACCCTTCTTTCGGTCGGGAGACCATTGTCGTCCCAGCCCATGGGATAGAAAATATTCTTCCCTAACATGCGTTGATATCGCACAATAATATCAGTATGTGTGTAACTAAATACGTGGCCCACGTGGAGAGACCCTGAAACCGTCGGAGGTGGGGTGTCGACAACAAATGTTTCGTCGCGTGATTTGGAAGGATCGTATCGGAATAAGCCAAGGCTGTTCCACAACGCTTGAAACTTGTCTTCCGCGGCCCTTGCATCAAAGTGTTTGGGTAACTGGCTGATGTCTATTGTGGTTCTGGTACTTTTCAGAGTCATCTCACCTGTCCGGTAATGGCTTTGTGATCACCCACCGCATCCTATTTTCGGTATGTATGGTGTGTGAGATTGCGATTTTGACCGCGCGTTCATATGGCACAGTCGGGCCCGGGTGTCAATAGGTATTTTCGTGCTTCAGTATCTGGTGGAAGCGCCTGCGGAACCTTTTCAGTCGACGAGGTTCTCCACATTCTCGCCTAAGTTTCTCGATGCCAACTCTTCGGTGTCCGAAAGTATGAGTTCTGCTGCAATGCCTGCAATGTCGGTGATAATTTCCCGACAGTGGAGCGCGTGCTCGCGACATAGCCAATCAGAATGCCATTTTTTTGTTAATTCTCTGCACAAAGTATCGCCGTATTTCTCTCTTACACGATTCGGGATCTGGTTGAACAGGCGGTACAGACCAGGTCTCCCGTACAATTGATTCTTGGCCTTGCTCGCCACGTCCTTCCTATCCTCGCCCTCAGGAAGTGACGCGCGGCCGTGCACCGCACTCACAGCCATGACTCCGCCTGCAAGCGCGCCGCACGTGTCCCCGTACAGGCCGATTCCCCCACCAAAACCGGTGGCCAGCTTCTTCACGTCCTGGGGAAGGCCCGTGTCGATTGACGAAAAGACCGCCTCAGTGATGCATTCGGCACAATTGTATCCTAAAGAAAAGTTTTTCCGTGCCCGTTGTCTAATTTCCTCGATTTTCTCTTCCTTTGTCATGGGGTCTGCTCCTCGCTGCGAACTTTTTGTGACTCACCTGCAGGTGGCTTGAAATAACTGTGTTACGGCATCATTTCATGGTCGTGTCTCTCGGAACACGCCTCGTTCTCGTGGCGCCTTTGGGCGAACAATCATATTTCGCGCATCGGGAAATCCGTTGCTCGCCACGCATCGCACCGGTGGTGATTGGCCCAGGCTTGGCCGGTGCGCTACGGATTTCGGCAATACCGGAAAGTACCACACCGCTGAGCAGCAGGTCAAGCTTGGATGCAAGCCAAAACCCCCGGTCTCCTTTGCGCGAGGGCCGAGGGTGTGATTGCGACGTACGAGAGACGGGGCCGAGGAGGATACAAGGCCCGCATAGGAGGTCTGATATCGGTGTGCGCCGATTCAGTAGGAAGGAAGGCAGGAGTCAACGCCCCCAAAACGTACGGGCTGCCCGTTCGTAGCGGAGGAGGCATTGGCTCCGTCCTATTTTACTTGATGCACATCGGTATAAGGCGGTAAATCGGCTGTCGAGGAAAACTCAATGCGCACTTCACTCGGGCCATTTCAGCCGATTCTGGCAAGAAACCGGAGATAATATGGATTACGTGACACGTGCGAGTCTACGGTCATGGCCATGCCTTGCACTTTGAGAGCCGACCTACCCTTCTTTTCTGCCGAAAAGCTCATTCATTCGTATGAGCAGAGACAGGTCGCCGACGCTCTTATATTTCTGCTGCATAAACATCTCTTGCCCGTTGGCTTTGCCGGTTATGACGTCCATCCACACGTCGAATGGCGACTCAATGACCAAATCCGGCTTGTCTGCCGCACCTGCGCTCGGTTCGATAGTTCCCTTGTCGATCCTGAAATGACAGGTTCCCTCGACCTCCCCGGTAAAGGCGAACTGCAGGACAGCGGTGGTGTTGGCAGCAGCTCCGGCATTGAAACCGCTCGACATGATCATCATGAAGGTCTCGAGGGAATCGGGCCGCGGAACAAGATTTTTTCGATAAAACTCCGCAGGAGTACATCCCTCACGGATGCAGGATTTCCAAAACAGGTTGGCCATCGCTGCCATAGAGTCAAAATCGCCTCCAATGGGCTGGGTTATTCGCTCATTTGTCTGTGCAGATATGGCCGCGGACTGAATGAGTTCCCTACCGGCCTGAGTCGTGGCTTCAAGAATCTCTTTCGTAACCTCGGACCATTCGGGCACGCTCATGATTTCAGCCGCAGGTCTGTAAATCTCTGCCACGAGACCCTTATTGAACAGAAACCTTACGTAGGAAGAGAGCTGGGCAAAGACCGTCGGCTCAGGGAAGCCGGCCACGGACAGAACCACTGCTTTCGGAGGCGTGTGTCGCAAGGGGTGGGTCGTCCTCTCGGCTCCCGTCACAAGGAACGGCTCCAGAACAGGCAAGGTGCGTTCGATGAAAGCCTTCATCGTTGCATTCACCGTGAAATGATACAGAGGCGTGGCATACACCACCATGTCCGCGTCCAGCCACTTGGGGAACAGCTCATTGGTCATGTCGTCCTTGTGGACGCAAATTCCGGGAGTTTTGGTCCAACAGGTGTAACAGCCGATGCAGTTCTTTACCGTCTTCTTCCGTAGATGAACGGTTTCCACCGCGGCACCCGCGTCGCTCATGCCCTGTACCAGAGCGTCCAGAAGCATTCCCGTCTTGCTCGTTCCGTGACTTCTCGGGCTGGAGTTGAGGGCCAAAACTTTCATGGTACTCTCCTTTGGAAGTAGGGCCGCGTTCGCTGGCCCAGTTTGACGTGAAGGCAATTCCTTGAGGAAAGGCTCTGATGTAGGTTGAGGAGGCGCAGTGGCCAAAGGTGGAGCCCCGTGGCTGCCGGCAGTAGAAACTGTCTCGGACGAATTTGAGCGGCCCGATTTCGGTGCTTGCGCCGGAAAGGGCAAGCCGAGCCGTTTGAGATAGTCCCTTGGAAATCCGAGATTAAATGGAATGCCCACGCCCACGATGAGGGCGATGGGAATGAGCGCGCGAAAAACCACCGACGGCCACAGGCTCAGGATGACGCAAATCGCAAAAATGCCCGCCCACGCGAAAGTCATGATCCGATTGATGGTCACGAAGATCGGAGTTTTCCACACAGCTTTAGGGGCATACTTCTTTGCATAGTGATACGTAAAGGGGTCCAGACCGATTACGGGCGGGAAGAACGTTGCCACGAACAGGCAGAGGTAAACCCCTGTCACCGCGAATTCCGTGACGATCGGTGCGCTTCCTGTAGGCCAGAAAACCACGGCTAACGCGACCGTCAGGAAGTAAGCGCACGCGGTCCAATCAAAATAGGTCGGCTTATCCCACCGGAGCGCTAGCGTGAGGCAGCACACACAGTACAAGAGCATGGCGCACGCGGCCATCAACAAGCGGCCGGACCCTCCTCCCATGGACGCCCAAATCGCGAAGAAAGTCAAAGCAGGGAAAGGGGCGCTGTACAGAAAAATCTGTTTCGCGGTGGACAGTCTTGGCTTCTCGTCGCGATTTCTCAAAGATTCATTCTCCATTCCCTGTCTCCTCTTCGTCTAAGGCATGGACAATCTCAGAAAGATTGCGGGTCAGGTCTCTGAAAAAGCGAAGGCCAAATTCGAAGCACAAGTATTGAAACCTGTCCGCGTGAGCTTCAATTTCAGGACGCGCGGACTCCATCTGTGTATGCACCTGCCCGACGAAATTCAGGTAATTGACGACCGTCGCTTGCCGCTCTTCAGGGGTGAGGTAGGCAAAAAAGAAGAGTCGCATCAAGAAGGGGTTCTTGGATTGTTCCAGCGCGAGCGGTGCCTTGAGAGCCTGAATAAAGGCCGCTTTCCCCGCGTCTGTGATCGAGTAAATTTTACGGTTGGGCGCTCCATCCTGAATTTCCACCTGTTTTGAGATCAATCCCTGTGTCTCCATCTTCTTGAGCGCTGGGTAGATGGAGCCATAACTGAGGCCGGAGAAGAACGAGAAAGAGATCGAAAAAGCTTTCTTGAGATCGTACCCGGTCATGCTCTTCTTCATGAGGAATCCGAGAAGGATCGATTGCACGTCCATGGCGCCTCCATAGCTTGACGATATATATCGTAACGATGTATGTCAAGACAAAAAGAGACCACGGCTCGACTGTTTCGCGTGGGCAAGGCTCGGAATGGTCAATTGTCACGGAGGGAAGCGAAGCGACGAAGCAATAGCCTGTACTCGGTCATTCAGGCAGGTACTTAATTGTGCGCACAATGGCATGGGAGTGGCTCTCACGGCATTGTGCGCGACGTCTTCGCCGGGGTATCCTGAATCGAAGGAGGCACCATTCAAAGTGATGCGTCGAGAAATCCTGTCAATTCGGAAATTCCTGCATTTTGCATTTACCCTCAGACGCGGGAGGGGTGACCTCCGAAGGCGTAAAAAATCGGAAGGATTCCAGTCCCCTCATTCTCTTATAGCCGACAGCCCCATGGCCGGAGGTCTTGCCGAACACTATGTTGAACAGAGCCTGGTGGTCCTCTTTACGGAACGTGACCGACCCAAAGGGCAGGCCCGGGACCGTGATACCACTCATCGCCTTCGCGACCGCCAAGCGGTCTGTGGAACCCGCCTTTTCCACGGCAGCTTTAAACATTTTGACCGCAGCATAGGAATTGAAAGCCGCGTACCAGGGAGGGATTCGGGCACCACTCAAGCCCTCGTAGCTCTTGACGAATCGCTTGTTTGCGTCGTTCGTATAGGCCTCGAACCAATATGGTGAGCCGACCCAAATCCCCGCGGGCATGTTCAAGAACCCCAATGCTACAAAGATCTCGACAGAACCTCCGACAGGGCAAATGACCTTTGTACGGTCGAATAGTCCCGCTTCCTTGGCCTGGCGAATGAAATCTTGGAGGTTTTGTCCCCACAGTGATAGCATCAAGCCATCAGCTCCTGAGTCCTTAATTTTACTAATAACCGGCCGCCAGTCCTTGGTTGCCATCGGCGTGAAGATTCCCTCGTCAAAGCTTGAAGTTCCCAGGCCCGCAAGATACTTCTTGAAGAATACCCACGATTCCTGGCCAAAACCGTAATTGGGACCCACCGTGGTCCATTTGTGCGCTTTCAAATCTCTTGCCACAAGGCCGGCTGCTTTGTAGCACTGGTCGAGGTTCCAAGTCATCCGAAACGTCCAGGGATTGCAGAGAGATCCTGTAACCTCTTCAGCCATTGCATGCGTAATAATGAGCGGGCATCTCAGATCGATCATCAATGGGGTCACGGCTTTTGCCACGGAACTGGAGACAATGCCTATCACGATGTCGACCTTGTCCTTAGAAACCAGACCTGTCACTGCGGCTTTTGCCACGTCAGGTTTTGCCGCGGTGTCTCCCTTGACGAGTTCCACCTTCCTTCCTAATATTCCCCCGGCCTTGTTGATTTCGTCAACCGCAAGTTCCGCACCCTGAACCGCTACCTGGCCGAAGGTAGCCATCCCTCCGGAGAATACGTGTGCAAATCCGATCTTGATCGGTTCTTGAGCGGACACCTGCATGGGAAAAATCCACAGAAATGCGAGAGCAATACCCAAAAGCCCTGTCATAGTCCTTCTACTCATGAATGCCTCCAATTTATTTTGCCCGGCCTGACCCCGGCCTCTCTTGGTCACTATTTTGCTCTGCAATTAGCGGGCCATGGCGCAATTTGTAGGATTCTGTTCTCTGTCGCAAGGCTGTGAAAGGGCATTCACGTGAAAGATCATGGGCGCACAGAACTTCAATCCGTTCCTCTGTTCGGTTATGCATGTGTAACCATTCCACAACCAGTTTTGTCAAGAACAGATCTCCCTGACATGATTGTGTTTATTTCGTGCAATAACGCACATTGGCTTGTGGGAATATTTCGTGTCAGTGTCGCACGGTATTTCAGTAGCACGAGTTTGCAGGACCTCCACGCACCGCATGCCCGCGGAATCGATCCTGAGTAGCTGCCTCAATGGCGCAAGACGCACATCGACTCAGGATTCGGTTCTCAAAGCCCATCAGATCGATTGACTAAAGGCCATGGCCACGAGTATGCTAACGGACTGGGACAGAAGGCCTATTCAAGGGAACCGTGGCCGCACTCTTACCTCTGAGATATTCCTTGAAGATTAGCCAGAGGGCCTTCGCGCACCAGGAGAATGAATGGCCGGCCTCCGCGGAAAATCTCTCACCATGGAAAAGGCTCCCCACAGTTCCGGAGCAGAATCGCACATCGAAAGGATGGAGTTTCATGACCCTTCGCATGAGAATCTTTTCCGATTTTGTCTGACCCTACTGTTACATCGGCAAGGGCATTGTCGAAGAACTGAAGAAAGAATTTCTCATTGAGGATCAATGGGTGTCGTATCAACTACGCCCGCAGACGCCCCCTGAAGGGATTCCTTATGCAGTGCTGTTTCCCGGTACCTGATATGAAGGAGCGATACGCGAGTCTCAACAAGACAGCCGCTCCCTTGGGGATCAGATTCGGGGAACGCACGTTTCTCTCCAGCTCCAGGCACGCTTTGGAAGCAAGCGAATACGCCAGGGACCACGGAAAATACCATCCATTCCATGAGCGAGTCTTCAGAGCATACTTCACCGACCTTCTGGACATAGGCAATATGGAGATAGTGCTCAACCTGGCGCGGGAGGAAAGCCTCGATCCCGAGGACTTGAAACGCTCCCTCGAGGGAGGACTCTACGCTGCCCGGGTAGAAGCGGCCATGCACGAGGCTGCGGGATACGGAGTCACCGCAGTCCCCACCTTCATTATCAACGAGACGTACAAGATCGTGGGAGCCCTGCCCCTGGAGAGATTCAGAGAACAATTGAAGACCCTTCAAGGGGGCTGATACCGATTCGCTTTAGAATTTATAACTTGGTGCAGGGTGCGGACCGGGGATCTCATTCGCTACGGACGACGCAAAGCCGTCTCATCACTTCGCTCATGAGACCCCCCGCCCTACGATCTTACTCGTTTGAATGCGAAACGGCATGAGAAATCAGGCGTATGGACAGACAGCCCTCGCGTGGGCGTGGACACGCGATCCGAACCCCGGGTGGCTGTGTGGGGGAGGTAATTATGTCCAAAGCCCTGCATGGGAACAGAAACCGAGGTTCGTTTTTCTGCGCTCCCCACATCTCTCGGCAGAGGTTGCTGAACAGAAGTTTGCTGGGGAGGAAACTCGGAGTCGGGCAAGGGGTCTGAGATGGTCGTGCGAGGCCCCAAGGACCATGACCTTGACCATCTCGGGTTATGCAAGAGGCTGCTCGTCTCAGGCACCGGATACTCCGGCTGAGGGTTGGGGATCTCTTGAGGCAGTAAGCCCGAGAGTTTTTGCGAGTCAGTCCACCCGCAAGATCACCGCAAAACTATTGCACATCACCCAGACAGTATCGTTTTCTTTGACATCCAGGTTGCGCCTGCTCTCTTCGGTCACCACAGAGCATAATTCCGTTCCATCGCGGAGGCTCACGATGACTTCTGTAGTGAGCCTGCCGCGGGCTATCTGGGTCACGGTGGCTTGAAACACGTTCTCTGCGGTGCAAAGGGGCGCTGAATCGGCCTTCTGCAATATGACCCACGGCGCTTTTACCTCTGCGGTAACCAACGATCCCACCTTGAGCCCCATCCTCGTCAGGCTGTTGTTGGTGATGACCGTGGTCACCACGTCGCCGCCGATGGTAAGAAGCTCGATTCGCGACTGAATATCGCCCTTTCTCACATGGCGGATCTTGCCGAAAAACGTGTTGCGTGCACTGGTCTTCCGCCGGCTTTCCTTTTCCACAAATTGCCGTGCCACCTGACGCACATCTTCTTCTGAAAAGGCAACCAAGGATGCGGTGAGGTTCGGAGTCGACTGCCCAAGAATCCTCTGCACTACCGGCAGGGGCAGGTTGTTCTGCATGAGTTCCACAGCCCGAGCCCGGCGGATGGCATTCGGTGAGCCGAGGTCCTTTGCAAACCCGCATTCTATGGCTCTTTCATAGAACTTGCGTCGCACATGTCCTGCATCTATCTTGAGCAACTGGCCCGCGTCCTCTCCCACCGCAGGATCATCACGCGTCCTCTGAATTTCAGCAGCAAGCTCCGGAGAAATCTGCACCTCCCGCTGAGGCAATTCGTCTGCCCCCGCGACATTGCCGTACCGGACAATCTGCGTGGACATATCCAAGTCCTTGGAAAGATTGAGGGCTAACACTTCGTTGAGGCGTGCTCCTGTGTATCGAATGAGCAGAAATATCAAGAGAATTCGTTTCCTGGATGCGCGTACATCGGAGCGCCGCGAAACTTCTGCCCACGAACGAAACGCACGTTCGAGCCGTGCCAACTCAGTGGGATCGAGACACCGAGCATTTGAAGGCACTGCATAGATGCGCGCAGGATTGACAGGACCGGAATCGGCGTGCCCGGAGCTGCCGCCAGATGATTCGGACCTGTGGATTCTTTTCTCAGTCATGGCTTCCTTCCTCGGAATCCCGTAGCCAATTAATCTCCGGCTACAGAGTCTAGCACACCCGCTGGCTCCGACCAATACATGAGTCAATGAGAAAAGGCTTGACAACAAGCCGGTGGGCTCACTATCATACTCACATGAGTTTAGTAAAAAACGTGCCAGTATCGGATGGTCTGATGCGGCTTGAGATGTACCCACCCACACTCCAGAGCGGAAGGAGGTTCGTCTTATGCTCCCCAAGAAGATCTTGTTTTGCACCGACTTCTCCGCGAATAGCGAGCCCGCAAGGGTGCTTGCCGTAGATTTTGCCAAGGCTTTCAAGGCCCAACTCCTCATCGTTCACGTCATCGATTCAAGTGGCTTTCCCAGCGACGTCGACTGGGTTACTCCCAGCATGAGCGGAGAAATCAACGAGTTGCTGCGACACATCCAGGAAGCGGCCGAAGAGCGCATGGCGTCGCTGGCGTCGAAATGCGAGCTGGACGTAAAGACCTACCTTCGCGTTGGCTTTCCTCCCTACGAGATCGTTGACGTTGCACACGAACAGGCCGTCGACCTCATCGTGGTCGGGACCCATGGTCGCACGGGAGTCAAGTACTTGGTCATGGGCAGCATTGCGAGAAGCGTCCTGAAGACCGCACACCGGCCTGTGTTGGTCGTTGAAGCGCCGGCTGAGAAAGGCGAGACGTCCGAGCAGCCGTAAGAATTTCCTGTGTCATAGTGCGCGAACACGAGAGATCGGAAGCCAGACCTTACAGCCGCGAGTAATGCTCGGGATTCGCAATGCCCGGACGTGACCACATCCTCGGACGGAGAGTCGACCAGGAGGCTGTGATGACATTTCCCGTTTCAGGAGTAGAAACTGCCCTTTGGGTCCCGCCGCTGGTAGGACTCGTCATCTCGTTCTTCACGTCAATGGCAGGAATATCAGGAGCTTTTCTTATCCTGCCCTTTCAGATGAGCGTTTTGGGTTTTACCAGCCCTGCGGTGACTCCCACGAATCTGGTATTCAACGTGGTGGGCATTCCCAGCGCGGTCTATCGGTATTTCAAGGAAGGCCGCATGAACTGGCCATTGGCGTGGAACATCATTGTGGGGACCATCCCCGGCCTCATAATCGGCTTGTTTGTCCGCGTGGGTACTTGCCCGATCCAAGAGCTTTCAAGCTGTTCGTGGGGTGCGTCCTGTTATACATTGGTGGGCGCATGCTTTATCAGCTCGCCACAGACCGGGGAAAGAAGACCTCGGAAAAAGCAATAGAAACCAAAATGCGTCAGCACGGTACCGGACGATCTGCGGTAACAAACCCGGGCCAGCCAGCTATCCGCACTCTGCGATGGTCATTTTCCTGCACCGAGTATGAGTTTTCGGAGAGCGTTTCCAATTCCATACGGCCGGCCTGTTCGCACTTTCCCTTGTGGTGGGACTGATCGGCGGAGTGTACGGAATTGGTGGAGGTGCGATAATAGCGCCGTTTATCGTTTCCGTCTTCCGTCTGCCGATTCACACGATAGCTGGGGCCACTCTTATGGGGACATGCGTCACCTCAATCGGAGGCGTCATGTTCTATGAGTTCTTTGGTCCGTACGTGGCTCTTCCCGGTCAGTCAGTCCGACCGGACTGGCTTCTCGGTTTTCTGTTTGGAATCGGCGGGTTCGTGGGCATGTACCTGGGGGCCACCTGTCAGAAGTACGTGCCGAGTGCAGTCATACGGCCGGTTCTCGCCATTGTGATCGCAGGAATCGGTCTACGATACGTTGCGGGATACTTTGGCTGAATGCAACCCACAAGCGGAAGCTCCTGCGGGGGGCACCGAGTCGAGTGTTCCTATCCCTGACGCGGTGTGATGAACCCCCTGAAGGGAGTGGGACACATCTCGCACAGGCCAGTGCGTCCGTGTAAACGGGGTGCCACCTCCCTCTCTGCCATACGTGAACGGCTGGTGTCGCCTTTCCCGGGCAACGGGGAAGTCACGGCCGGTGTGTCATTTGGCATCCGCGTCAAGATGGGACAGCTGGTCGTAGAGCGATCGTCAGGGCATGCAACTATCCCCGTCTACAAACTGCGGCAACCACAACCGCCTTTTCCTGTCCTTTCCTCACGCGGCCCTGGGGGATGTGGGTGTAAAAACAGTCATTATCTTGACGTGCATGCGGTTACGCCGTCTTACGCCGGTTCTCACCAGCTCATTTCTTGGGACATGTTTCGAGGTACTTTTGTTTGTGCTGCTGCAGCTTTGCAAGGAAAGCCGTGTTTCCTTGAACGCTTCGTGACAACTGCACTGCCGCAAACGTATCCCATGCGAGGCCTTCGTAAATCTTCACAAGCTTGGTCACTCTGTGCGTTCCCCTGTACCCATGGAGTTTTGAGGTCATTTTCTTGAGCGCCCTGTTCATTCCGTCTTGAGCAGCTGCGGGATCGGTCAGCCTCAACGCGGCTTCAGCTTCCGAAAAAAAGGTGCCCACGGATCGGCATATGACTTTCGTCATCTCCGCTTCATCAGCGGGTGATTCTTTGTTGACGGTCTTCTGCTCCGTGGGCGGCGCGTTTGTCTCCTTCTTGACAGGGGGAACGGTTGCGGATTCCAGCATCACCTGTCTCATTTGGGATACCATGGTGGTGAGCCGCTGAATTTCAGCTTTCAGGTCATTGACTTCTCTCTTCAGGTCGCTGACGTCTGTCAACGGGCCTTGCGAATGGACGGATGAAACGGAGAAAAGAAAAACGAGCAGGAATAACCACGAAAGCCTCGAAAGCGTGCCGATGTGTTTCATATGTCCTCTCTTTCGTCCCGGTCGTTTCCGGTTAAATCTGTGTGGGCTCAGGATCCGCGTCCACGGAAACAGGGGATTCTCCGTGGATCTTCGTATGCCTCTCGCACGAGTGCAACCGCACTCATGACAAGCGTCTCAGCAGTTTGGACAGGTCTAGAAGATCGGGACTGAGCGTGTTGGCCAGCGCCATGTGCAGGCCCGCCCCTGCCAGGAGAGTCAAGCACGTGCAATCGGTTTCCGCGCCATAGGCGCTGCTGTGCCCGCTGCGCAAATTGGACAGCCCGACCATGGTGCGCACGGGTTCCTGCAAAATTGCGCCGCTGGCCAGGAGACGTACGGTCTTGATATCTTCCGCCACCCTGAGGAATGCGTCATCCCAACTGAGGCTGGGAAGCACCGGGTCGAAAATCAGGTTTTCCTGAGGCAGGCCGGCCGACAGGGCATGCTCGCGCAGCTCCAACACGAGAGAGATCTTTTCTTCAGTGGATGGCGGCGTGAACGAGTGCGCATCCATGAGGAGCAAGACCAGGTCAGTGCCGTGTTCTACAGCGAGAGGCAGGATCTCCTGCAGTTTCAGGGGTTCCAGTGAAAGAGCGTTGAGAATCGGCGTGTCTCTGCATGAAGCGAGCCCTCTGGCGAGCACTCGTGCATTCGGACTATCCAGGATAAGCCTCAAGGACGTCACTTCCTGGACGGTTTCCACGAGAAACTGCATGCGATCTTCGTGCCGAGGGGAGAGATACCCGGGATTCAGATCGATCAATTCTGCGCCGTTGCGCGCGCACGCGCGCGTAAGCTCTCGAATAGGCTCAGGATCCAGTCGGCGAAGCGCATCCGACACCGTAGGGTTCATGGCGTGGATATTGTCAGCAGCGATCAACATTCTTTGGTGCCTATCCCCGCGGCGAGCGACTCTACGCCCCTTCACGGGGTGAATGTCTCTCTCAAACCGGGTCTGAGCCTCAATTGTTCCTGCGCGGATTTCAGTTCACTCTCCGCGAGAGTCAAAAGGCCGGAGAGCCTCAGAGCGAAGCGGTCTTTTTCTGCGTGGTTTGGCATAAGGTTCACATTGGATATCGCGATGTGAAACGCGGCTCGAAAACTCGCGGCCAGGAACTCTGCAGCCACGTGCAGATCCGCCACCAGGTGTCTGCCGCACAAGCTTCCGATTGCCGAGACTGCTCCCAGAGCTCCCGCTGCCGTCTCCATGATCGACATGGGACATGCCACCGCTTCTTCCCAGGCTTCCACAAGGTCGTATCCGTGAAGCCCCGCGGCCCTGGCCTCGGCCAACTTCAGAAAAGCGGTGCAGTCACGTTCCCGGAGTATCCGAAACGCTTCTGAGTCGGTCCGGATCCTGTGGATGAGCTCCTCCCAAATTGGCTTGCTCTCCGCATGCGGCGTTCTTTTCGATTCAAGTCGCGCGATCTTTTCCATGATCGCAAGCGCAAGGATGCCTCCATGGGCAGCAGCTGCTCCTCCTCCCGGATCCGGCCTTGGTTGGGCAAGTTGATCAAGAAAAGCGTCGTGCATCTGAATCTTGTCTTGTGGTGCAAAGAGTCTCGAGAGAACTACGCGCCCACCACGCGAGAATCGGAGGTTTCACTCTCTATACCATGCCGTAGTGCGATACCTGCCGCATCACGATACCCCTTTTGGAACGCATTGACACTCACGCATCGTCGTCTCCCGTACTCCGTTTTGAGGCTGCCAAAAGCCGTAGCCATGTAGGTTCTGACGATTTGCTCTTTCGCGAGGACCAAGTCTTTGCAGCCTTGCTGTTCCGCCGCGCGCACGGAAACGGTCTGTTCCCGGAACCTCTCGCCTATTCTCTTGACAGCTCCATCCAGGTACGCATACCTGAGCGCACCGGTGCTCCAACTTGTGTTTTCTCGCTTCAGCATGGGCAGAGCCCGGTCCGCGCAGGAGTTGAGCTCCCTGTACAGGAATTGAAACGTGTATACTGCGACTTCCGCATCGGCTGGAGTGCCTATAAAGGTCAACAGGGGAGGGCACCCATAACGGCGGCGAATCACGTGCTCGCACTCGAACCCCTCGGCGATGTGAATGAGCAGCCCTTTAACCCAGTTCCTCAGCACCTTGCCAACTCCCAGGGATTTCTCCGTTGCTGCAATGGCGTTCTTGAGGTCGTCTGTGGGGAGATCGGCAATGTCCAGATTATAGCGCGACAACAGCTCACGCGCTTTGGACGCTGCAGAAGCCGCCTCATTCTCGTTGGGCGAGTTGGCCAATTCGAAGAGCTTCCGAACTTTTGAAATTACCTCATCCTTGGTCATGAATCAGAAGCGTCCTTTCGAGGGATTTCGGAAAAAATCAGGGATGGTGGGAACCGAATATAGCAGACGCGGCATTGAGTCAAGGAGTTTCTGAGACTGCCGGGTTGCATGCGGCCGCAAACCGGTGGTGCGCGTGTGTGAGGTTTTCGGTCGTGCCTGGGAAGAACTCTCCCAACCTGGTCTCATGCACCTTGAAATCAAAAATTCCCGGCGACAGTGCATCGACCCGTGAGGGAATCTCGCCGACCACGCTGCGTTAAGATGCAACTTTTCGACAAACGAAACGAAACCGCTATTGAGAGGCCTTTTCACGCTCACTGGCGGTTCCGTTTACGAGAATTTCAGTACCCGGAGGCGAACAATGGCTCCACAGAACTGGTCGTGGTGACCGGGTGCCCACACGGCAAGATTCCTCGCACCGGTCACCGTGGTGATTGCCTCAAGCAAAGGTGGTTCGGTGATTTTGTCCTCGGCTCTCCTGAGTATCATAGCCAGCTCAATGAAAACAGTGAACTAATCTTCTTGTACGGACCCTTCCACCACAGCGGCCAACTCGGACGGCCAGTGATCGTTTGAGATGATGCTGCGGGAGCCCCGATTACCGGAGGTGCAGGAGGCACCGTCGGGCGGATCGGAATTGCCGGCCTATGAACCGGACCCGCCGCGGCAGGTCGATCCCAGCCATAGGTCGGGGTGGTCGGACACGACGCGCCCTCATTGGCTGCAAGGGCCGTACGACCTGTCAATGAGCGTCTGGCCCGTGAATTGCCGGGCAAGACCCGTCCTGTTCGCGCGGAAACCCTGAGTTTCCGTTTCGGTTGAGGCATGGAGGAATATTGGTCATACGTCTGACCCGGATTTGCCACAGCTGGTTGGGGCCACGTGGCACTCTGGGCCGCGGGGTACGGACCGCACCCGTAGGAGTAGGTCCATGGAGGAGTGTATGCCGCAAGGGGAGGCGGTGGCGGTAAAGTACGAGCGCCTGCCTGAAGAGCCGGCCGTGGCGGGCTGGCCGGTAATTGAGGCTGAATTGGTGGGTAGTAGGTTATCTGCGGCCCGCCCGCGGTCGCAGGCACAGTCCAGGAATATTCCCAGGTAGAGTTGTACGGGTTACAACCTGAGTAACAGGCCGCAGGAAGCGCATTGTGGTACGGAACTGCCGGTGGGGGCGCCGCCGCGGTGGGTAGCGCGTGAGTAGCGGCTCTTGCAGCCTTTTTCGGCCAAGCCTTGTGTGGCACTCGATACGCAGCATGTCTCGGGAAACCTGCCACGGTAGGCCCACGGCGCAGTGTCGACAGGACCGTCTGCCCGGTGGGTCGGGACGCGGTTGCGTTCACTGCCGACGCGGTGGTAGTCCAAGCTATTATGAAAAGAAATGCAACCGAGGCCAACAATAATGACCCAATCAATTTGCGATCTGTTTCCATTGCGAGACCTCCCAGCGATAATTTGGGCTCCGCACCAATTCGTTTGTCCTCTTACCCTCTTCAGACGCACTTTCGCTGCGAAAGTTTCAGGGGTGCAGAGGGATTGCGTCGCGGGTTCTTCCCACCGACGAAACAGCGGCTTCCTCATGCGGATTCGCTCTTGAGCGTCCAACCCGGTGCAGGCTTTAGGCTGGGGATCCTTGGCTAAAGACGGGGCAAAGGTATCTCATCTGTCCGTTCAGGCGACCCCCAGCCTTGCAGCCTGACTCGTGCGGCAGCTCATCCGTATCAGAACCGGGAAATTCTCTCAAGTGCGGAATCATGCGGGTGGCGGCTTGACCCGCACATCGCGCGGCACTACCATAAGAAAGTGGGATGAGGAAGATTTCACCACGTGCATGCGAAAAAGATTTTGGGAGGAAATCTCATGGAAGTTCCGTCCCCCACCGAGTTACTGCTTATCTTGGCAATCGTGCTGATTCTTTTCGGACCCAAAAAGATCCCGGAAATCATGGAAGGTCTTGGCAAGGGGATTAGGACGTTCAAGAAAAGCATGGACGACGAAGACGGTGCCACGCCATCCAAGCCGCCAGTTTCACTCCCAGAGAGTTCCTCTCAGGAAGCCAGGCCTGTAGGGCCAGCTGACGGAAGCAAACCAGCCCACTAAATCAGCCGGTTTGTCCCCAAATTCACGCGTGCCCGTCGGGTTTGTCCGATAGCTGATGCCGCAGATACAGGAAAAAAGAGGTTAGGTGGGAACCGATTCCTGACGAGAGGCATCTAATGGGATGAAGTCGGTCCGCTGGATTGAAGGAGATGCTATGGATAACGCCAACATTTTACTTGGAATCACAATAGCGATCCCTGTTCTGACGCTGCTCGTCGCATATTTGATCGATTCGAAAGCCTCTTCCACGTACCTCGGGAATCGTATCGAGGCCAGGGTTCAGTGCCACGAGTGCCTCGGCTCCAAGGATCCCACCTGAGCTTCACACTGCAGCATGCCCACGTGAGGGGCATGTGAAAACTATCTGCCGCGATTCTTGGGTAAGGGGACACGTTCGCGTGTCCTCAGCAAGATTGAGCCTGCGCCGTGGCATCCGAAACACGCGACTGATCGCTCACTTCTTATTCTTCAACAAGGTTTCCAGACACGCGAAGGGTCTATACGTGGAGGATGGCCCGCTATCGTCACCCGGCCCCGCATCGCCGTACACCTCCTCGTCCAGATATTTCTGGTGCTCCATATCGTGACAGTAGATACATAGAAGCTCCCAGTTGCTCCCGTCCGGTGGATTGTTGTCGTGATTGTGGTCCTTATGATGGACAGTGAGCTCGCGGAGTTTCTTGCCCGAAAATTCGCGGCCGCAGCGCGCACAGATCCGCGGGAACAACTTGAGCGCCTTGTCTCGATATGTTGCTTCTCTCAGCTGTTTGTCTCGGCGAGCAGCTGCGATGACCTGATCCATGTTGTCAGTTTCGGGCCGAGGCTTCTTTGGCAGCATGCGCCCCTCCTCTCGTACCTTGAAAGATAGTGATCACTCCCAAGATCGGCAACTCTCTCGCCATTCGTCCCACGCTCGTGTGACACACGCCCGACAGCATATTCCACCGTCGAATGGTGCAGACACTGCCCTGTACACGCGGCGGTCCGACAAAAGGAAGCTGCAAGATCATGCCTGCCCGGCAGAGAGTCATTCCTGTCTCGTCATTTTCTTGATCCCGCGGTGGTCACTGTCCTCACGCCATCGGGGTGTACAGGGGAACTCCAGGGCCGGTGCGAACTGCCTGAATCACACGTACAACGGCTCGCGCTCCGCCGCGTTCTTATGAGAATCGCCGTGGACGGTCATCTGTCGTTGCGGCTCATAAGTCACGAGAAATGCGGTGAACTCCCATGACCTGGAGGGTCACCACGAAACATGAAAATGCCACCCTGTCCAGCGACCAGCTGGAGCTGGCAAGTGCTTAAAGTTCTTGGGGATGGGGGTTCGGGGGAAGGCCCTTCTTTCAAGAAGGGCCTTCCCCCGAAAATGCATTTTCATAGGAATCCGCATGGCTGATGACGTCACCACAACAGGACGTACTTCCTTCCTTCTCTCAGTTCCGCTCGGAGCTTTTCCATGTGGCGTAGCGCCGCGGTTTCTCGCTCCAGTTCGACAGGAGTGAGTCCCAAGCGTTTCGCCAAATCCCCTGGCTCGACGCCTCCGGTTTCCGCGAGAATTTGCAGGATCTTTTCTTGGGTCGAGTTTACTTGAAGCCCGCCGGTCTTTTCGCCCAACTGTTTGGCACTGTGAACAGCCCATGGGTCACACGAGCGAGTAGGAGATAGAGCGTCCATATAACAATCTTCGCAAAGCATTTTGCCGTAATAGTCTCGTTCTTCCCCTTCGAGGATCGGCGATCCACATTTGTCACAACCTGTTGAACCGGTCAATTCTGACTTGGCCTGCGTAGGGTCAACGGATTCTTTCATGTGTCATTTCCCTCAATTTGGACTGTCCGGCCGAGTGGCCGGATGTGGCGAGTATTTTCCACGCGATACCCAATCTTGTGATGATCGGCAATCAGCCGGGGCACACCTGCCCCGCGTCGAGGGTGCAGATGCAACAGAGGAACGTTCCCGGCTCTGTACCACTCATGTTGCGCATCCCATG
This sequence comes from uncultured delta proteobacterium, assembly GCA_963760985.1. Classification (GTDB taxonomy): domain Bacteria; phylum Desulfobacterota; class Desulfomonilia; order Desulfomonilales; family Desulfomonilaceae; genus JACRDG01. The sequence continues at coordinate 468,769 of CAVXFM010000016.1, forward strand.
TGGCTCCATGCTAGGCACGTACACCATGTCGCCGGGGCCGCAAATCTTTTTCTTCGTCTCATCCGTGTCCGGATGCACTTCCCAACACTCGAACTGACCGGAAACAATATACATGGTCTGCTCGTACGCATGGTTATGAGTCGGGATTTCTCCTCCGGGCCCGATAGTGAACAATCTGAGCCCGTACGCGGGTCCGCCTTGGGAGTCCTGACCAACCTTGGACAGCCAGCAAACGGTCACTCCTTTGACCTCCGAAGTCACCCCGCGGTATTGTAGAGAGCCGACGGTCAGTTCTTCCACTTCATTGCTCTGCATGGCGATCATTATCGTCTCCCGGATTTACCAAGTGATCACGACTCCATTGTCCTGCCAACGTATCGCTGGCAAGGCCAAGTCGTCCACAGCGTACCACATAAATCGGCTGTGGTGATGCTCTTGCAGAGTACCCCAACGTTGTCGTTCAGTCAACCAGGGTGTTGGCAGAGGATTGGCCATGGACTCGCTGCCTGAGGACAATCGTGACGTTTTGCGTAAATCCTCGCGAAATAGACGGCTGGCTGTGGAAAATTGGGGCTGTCCTCGAAGAACAGGGTTGACTGCGGGGGCGGTGTGAAGCATGCTTGACTGACGTCGCGATCCTCACGTGGTAGCAAAAAGCCGCTGTTATATTCGGTCTTGAGACGAAACACGGGGCAACGGATTTCCGTTGGGGGCCCGGCAGGTCAGGGAAGTACAGAGAAGGGGCAATGGTCACCTGCATGGCCACTGCGCTGCGGGTGATGCGCCCCACGGCAAATCGCCCAAGAATTGGACCATGCATCGTTCGAGTCCTCGCATTGCCTCGGGTTGTTGGGGGCCCGAGTTGATGCCAACTGCAACGATGCACCACAGGAAAAATGCGAAGCCGGGATAGCCGTTGCATGTTACGGAGAACGGTAGCCCACTGCACGCGAGCCGGTCAAAGACGAGGAGGATATGTCCAAGCAAAAGGTGAGCGCAAAGGCAATAGTGACCGACATCAGGTCAGGGATTTCTGATGAAGACCTGAAGGCAAAGTATAATCTCACCCCCAGGGGCCTTGAGTCTCTTTTCGCCAAATTGATCGAAAAGAACCTCCTGACCGGTGCGGAAATATCCGGCCGCGGCCGGGTTCAGTCAAAGACCGGTGAGACTGACCGGCTGCCGTCGAGCCCGCTGCCTCCGACGGGAACCCCGGAACCTGGAATCGATCCGAAATTGGCCGAAGAAGTTGCTGACCAGGTACGAAGAGGGACCCACAAGAACGAGCTGATGGTGAAATTCGGTCTGAGCCCCAGCCAGTTACAGAACCTTATGGAGGAACTGGTTCGGTTGGGGTACCTTTCTGCCGAAGAACTCGAGGCGACAAAGCCCCGGAAAACCAAGCAGTGCCCGCACTGTGCGGGAACGATGGCCGAGGGTGATGCGCAATGCATGCATTGTGGCAAAGATCCGAATGAACCAATTGCTCCCGCTGCGGACGACTTTCCTGAACCGGACGCTGAGGCGCTACAATCCGAGAACATTTCATACGAGAAATATTGCGCGTGGGAAGACAGGCGCAACCAGGGAACAATCCAAGGGTACATCCAGACAGCGACAAAGTGCCTTTTATCGCCCTCCGATTTCTTCTCCAGGCTCCCGTTGGACGGAGGGTACCTGTCTCCCATACTTTTTGGTGCCATGTCTATCGTGGTAGCCGTCTTCTTTACGGCACTCTGGATTCAACTCTTCAAGGGCGGAATCGGCGCATTTGGCCTGATAGGGTTGTTCATTGTTCTCTCGGTTATTTTCGTGCTTTCTGCGGTCTTCATCCCGATCAGCCTGTTCCTTTGGAGCCTGCTCATCCACGGCACCCTCTTGGCGTTGAAAGGAGAGCAAAGCGGTTTTCAGGCCACGTTCCGGGCAGTTTCCTATTCCGGTGTCACCAGCATTTTCTCAGCCATACCCGTGGTTGGTCCGATTGCTACAGCTCTGTGGGGCAATTGCCTGACCGTGATCGGTATCCGGGAGACGCATGATACCACCACGGGCAAGGCCGCGGGAGCGGTACTGATACCTCTCGCGGGGGTCCTGTTGGTAGGCCTGCTCTTTGGGGTAGTGTTCTCGCATTCCGGCTCACGGGCGAAGGCCGTGCGAGGGCATCCGGGGAACGCGGTGTTGCAGCAAGGTGGAGCGGCCCTTCCCGCGGAGGTTTGCACTGCCATTGAAAGCTTTGCCGAACGAGTGGACTCCGCAATGACCCTAGGCACGGTCAGACAAGCGCAACCGGAAATGGTGAGGGCCTTGCAGGAACTGAACGGGCACTTGAAGAGGCTCCCGGACCAGAAGCTGGCCAATGAGGTCAGGACGAAGGCCGCGGCATTTGCCACGGTGCGTCTCACGACTATGCTGGCTCAGGAAAAGTTGGGACAGTCGATCCCTCAAGCGCAAGAGAAGCTTGAAGACAGCCGTGCTGCCTTGGACGCCCTGTGCGGAAAGTGATGCCGATTCGCAGTCACCTATCTCAGGTCGCATCCTGTGTCCTGTCATACCGGTGAAGGTGCGTTCCCATGAGAAGACGTGCGTCACGAGTCCGCGCGGGATTGCGGGCATTACGGATCAGGTCACATCGATGAGTAGGCTCCCCTCACTCTCTTCGTGAGGGTAGACCCGGATCGGCCCTTTGGCCGGCCCGGTGAGCTTTTTGCCTTGATAATCGAAAGTAGAATGACTCACGCTGCAGCAGCGGAGCGTTTGGCCATCCGGCTCAGGGTCGAGCTTGCGTCCCATGTGGGTGCAGCGGTTCTCGACGCACAAAAAACCACGGTCAGGCTTTCTCACCACCAGCATGGGCACGCGAAGGCCCTTGCCTTGAAGCAGAACAGCTCCGCCCGGGGCTTGCAGTTCCGGTACGTGAGTAATTGCAACCGCAACTTTCGAGCCTCGTACATCCCACATGCTGGGGTCCAGAGGCTTGGTTCTACATATTCCTGCCACTGATTTGAGAAAATTCACCACGAATGACATGTCATCTCCCGTTCCCCCCACGGAAACGCAAAGCGGTCAGGAACATATGCGACAGGCCGTGCGGATCGTTGGATTATCCGGCCATGCGACAAGGACCGATGACTGACGCAGCGCTGCAAGGCAAAATCCCGTCGCCCCAACTTCTCGTTACGCTCTTCACACTCTTGATCGATCACTCTTTGAAGAATTCAGGATAGAGCCTCCTGGCGCATTCGGGACAAATACTGTGGCTGAATTCCGCCTCAGAATGGTCTCGTATGTACGCCTCAATCTGTTGCCAGTATCCTTGATCGTCGCGTATCTTCTTGCATGATGCACAGATCGGCAAGAGACCGCTCAGTTTCTTGACCTGGCCCAGAGCCTCCCGAAGGTCAACGACCAGCCCTTCCTTTTCCTGTTCCGCGCGCTTGCGCTCGGCAATTTCCAGCGTCAACTCTTCGTTTGTCCTGCGAAGTTCCGCGGTGCGCCGCTCCACCCGTTTCTCAAGGTCCTGTCTGAGTTTCTCGTTCTCTTGGAGCTGCACTTTCTCCCTTGTGAGGTCCTCAACGAGCACAAGCACGTACCTCTCGTTGAGTATTCTGATGGGGCGGAAAGTCATTCGGGCCCAGACCATTGCATCGTCGATTCTGAGCGTTCCTTCCCCTACGCGGGGAGTTCTGTCGGAAAAGACCTCTCCCAGAAGGGAGTCGACTCTTTTCGCTGCGGGCGTGACTCCCACAAGGCTCGAAAAGGGCTTGCCTTGAACCTTTTCGTATTCAGGAGTAAACATGCCGCACGCCTGATTTGCCACGGTGATAGTGAGAGTTTCGTCAATCAGGAACGTAGGAATCGGTAGTGCCTGGACTACCTTGCCGAAAGTAGTGGCCCATATCCCGCTTCTCACGTCAAAGCTGCCGGAAGCGGTTAAATCCCGAGTAAACAATGATTTCAGCTCAATCGACTCTGTGGTCTCATAACCGACGCGCAGAGGCTTCGGGGCTTCATCCAGTTCGGAGAAAGCGCCGAAAGGGAGAAATTCCATCGCACTCGTTTCGAGCGGACCCGCATCAAGACTGATTCCCCCCGATTGCTCTGCTTCCAGCGCGGCAACACGATTGCGAAGTTCTTCCAACTCCATAAGCAGTTCGCTCCTGGTCTTTGCCGCGTCATCCATCACTGCCTCCTGCATGCCAGCTCCTTACACATGTATGAACTGAGACCACCGAGGACTCGCACGGTTTCATGAGGTGCGTGCATGATGATAATCAGGAAAAAATATTGTGAATTGCCATACCCTGTATCGCGGTGTTTTGCAAGAACCGTGACGCATCTTTGTGAATTCGTCACGGAAGGCAACGTATCCTCCTCACGAATGGTTCCGATCCACCTCTCATGCCGATTTCGCTTTTGAATATATGACTTTTTGCAGGCTTCCGTCTGGGGTCTTCGCTACGGAGGACGCAAAGCCGTCTCATCACTTCGCTTAGGAGAGCCCCAGCGGTCGAGTCTTACTCGGATGAACTCCCATGACCTGGAGTGTCACAACGAACCATGAAAATGGCACCCTGTCCAGCGACCAGCAGGAGCTGGCAAGTGCCTGAAGTTCTTGGGGATGGGGGTTTGGGGGAGGGCCCTTCTTTCAAGAAGGGCCTTCCCCCAAAAATGCATTTTCATAGGACGCGACTCAGTATCGGAGCCTCCCACACGTCCGAAGAAAGAAGCGCTGTTTCCTTTTCCCTCTCCCGATTCTGTGCAAATATATGCCTGGGCCTTGACGACGACCGTGCTTTTCAGTGGAGCATTCGTACCAGCCTGGATATGGTTGTGGTATCGTTTCAGGGAGGAGAAACCAAGCGGGGGGATAGCGGACCGCCGCATGCATTTTTCATGACGTGCATTACGGTGGAAAAACAAGGATGTCCATTACTTGGAGCGACCTTGCTCTTACGACCATCACGGATTTCAGCCCTCGTGAGCGAGGTACATACTGGGCCATAGACCATGCTCGTTGATTGCCATTGTCATATCTTCACCACACGCATCGTCGAAAACATGGAGGCCAGACCCGCTCTGGCAAATGAATTGCATTTGAATGTGCGAGGAGCGATTCCCTTGCTGAGCCCGAATGCCTTGCAACAGTCCGCGGAGGCAAACGGCATTGACGTGTGCGTGATGCTGCCGAGCACTGGACCGGAGCGGATACGAGCCGAAAACGACCGGTTCATGGGATGGTGTGCCGAGTTCTCCCGACTCCGCACCCTTGCGACCCTGCACCCGCTCATGAAAGACGTTTCTCGTGAAATGCGTCGGATCTTTGATCGCGGAATACATGGATTCAAGTTTTCCAGCTTTTCTCAGCGGTTTGACCTGGCATCTGCTGCAACCAAAGACATGTTGCATGAAATCGAAGGCTTGGGCAGAGAACGAGGCATGAGACCCACTTTGGTATTTGATACGTTCGTCAAGGCCGACGTGTATTTGGGAGCCACTCCTCAACACGTCACGACACCGTGCAAACTTGCGGCGCTGGTTCACCAGTATCCGGAGATCAATTTCATCGCAGCGCACATGGGTGGGCTGCTGTGCGATTTCGACGAACTCCGCGGGGATTTACTCCCTGCACCGAATCTCTATTTGGATACCTCCAATGCTGCTCATACGCTCACAGAGGGTCAGTTCGTCGAGCTTTTGCGTACGCATGGATCGTCGCACATATTGTTCGGCACCGATTGGCCGTGGTTCGACCATGCATCTGAATTGGCGATGATAGCATCACTTCTGAAACGCGCGGGGTACGATACAGAGGGCGAGGCAGGAGTCTTTGGAGAAAACGCTCGTCATTTACTGGGGTTTTGATGACTCCTAAGGAGGATAAGGAAAAACCACGGAACACGTGACAGGTGCTGAGTGTCCAACCAACTGAGGCGTAGGACTGGCAAATACCCCCGCTGCTGGTGTCTCAGGCTGGCCTGACCCATTCCTCAGATTGATGGCCACGCTGGGAGATGTTCCTTGAGAACCCTACGCTCTCGCGTTGTACCTCCCCAGGGGAAACAGCCCGTCGGAAACCATAGGCCGCAGGTCTTCTGACCGTGTGCGCCAATTCAGATGATGCTGGGGAGCAGCGGATGTTCTTTCAGAGTGTAGCCAAACTGGTTGTTCGTCGCACACGAGGATGTGGTCGCCTGTCTCACTGGTTGCGTTGACTATCATCACACAGACACGACTTTGGCAACCAGTATCACGCTTTCAGAGCGTGTCTGATACCGATGTGCGATCACGTAAGTGACTTTGACCTGCTGGCGGCATGCCTCTGAAGCGGAGTCAGGCCGGGCCGTTCGTAGCGTAAGAGGTTTGCCGCCAGTGTTGCACGCTTGAAAACGCATTGGCATGACCCGCGGCAACGGTCCGTTGTCCGTTCCGGACGTAAATCGAATCACATGAAGGAGGGGAAAGATGATCGAAGTGATGCCTGAATCGATTGGCGCTTTACTGGTGGTAAAGGCAACAGAAAAGCTCACCGATGCGGATTACAAAGAGGTTTGGATTCCGAAGTTGGAGGAACTCATCAAGCAATTTGGAAAGATCAAAGCCGTTCTGTACCTCACCAAAGACTTCCGCGGTTGGGAACTACACGCGGCATGGGACGATGCGGCCTTCGGCTTGAAGCACAGAAACGATTTTGAGAAGCTAGCCGTGGTCGGCGCGGGCAAATGGATCGAATGGGGCACGAAACTGGCTTCGCACCTCATGGGCGGCGAGATCAAGACCTTTTCCGAGGAACAATTGCAGGAAGCTTTGGACTGGGCAAAATAGCGGTACCGCACTCCTGGGATTCTCGCTTCCGGATTCGGCTACCGTCGAGACGATCCCAGGAAACCCATGCTGCCGAGTCCTGGGGGCTGTCAGGCTCCCTCGATTGGTGACTCGGGTTTTGCTACAGCAGTCGCAGGAATGTGAGAGCGGTTGATCTGAGACTTTGCCGCAGGCTCCTTGAAGACGAAGGTCCTCAAGATACGCGAGTCCTATCACCCCGCAAAGTACGGCAACTGCCACTATGGCTGCAACGAGCTTCAACTTTCGTATGCGCATCGTACGCTCCCCGGTTCAAGTTGGAGGCCGTCAAAACGTGTTTGTTCAGGGATACGCGGACACACGGTATGCCTCTCCGGTATACTCAAAGGGAGAATTGCTCCGTGTGCATGTGGTCGTAAGGAACACCTTCAGCTCTCAGGATCTTTATCACTTCTGCGGTCATCGTAGGAGGGCTGCAGATGAAGAATGCTCGGGCTGGGAGGGAATTCCCCAGGAATCGCCTCATCTTTTCCCGGTCCAAGTGGCCCTTTTCCCCGTCCCACTCAGGGCTCGGTCGGGTCAGCACGTGGACGACCTTGAGCCGAGGTCTGTGGCCCGCTTCCATGGTTTTCAGCTCTTCACGAAATACGATATCCTTTTCGGTCCGGTTCACACAGAACAACGTCACATCCGCGTCCGAGTCAGTGTCGCGCATGTGTCTCAACATAGCCATCAGCGGCGTGATTCCGATGCCGCCCGCGATGAACGCGAACTCTTTGTGACCAGGATGAAGTACGTTACGAGAAACGCCCGAACGGTCCCTGCACCAAGGCTTTGTCTCCGGGCTTGGTCAGTCCTATGGTCTTGGTAAAATCGCCGGATTCTTTTATCGTGGAGCTGATGTAGTCCTGCTGAGTGGGACTTGAAGAAATGGTCCAGTGGTGCTCCTCCACGGGGAGCCCTCCTCCGCGATACAACGTGACAAAATGGAATTGACCCGGAATATACTCATATATATTCTGCCCCGAAGGCGGAGCGAACTTTATGTCCCATACGTGGGAAGTCTCCTGCCGCACTTCCGCCACGGTATACGGATTGCGGCCGAGCGCAATGGGCTTGAAGATCTTGTGATACGTGAACGCGGAGAAAGCCATGGTCACCAGGACAACCCACAGTATCTGTATCGACCGAGGGCCCATATCGTAACCGCCCCACCAGCTGTGAACAAACACAGCCGCCACGATGACCGCGGCCAAAATGTAGTGAATCCGTCGCCACAGCTCGAATCCGATACCAAGGGGGCGTCTGAACACGCTGCACAGGGCGTGTCCCAAGAGAAGCACTAACGTTACCCTGCCCACCCAGTAGTACCATTCCAGGTCGAGTTTGGTAAGTAAAGACCATCCCATGCCCCCTTGAGCCATGAGCGTCGGATGAAGCAGCAAGAGCGCAGCGACGAAAACCCCCATGAATCGGTGAAAACGGGAAACTATGTCCAGGCCGAATGGTTGTTCAATCGTTCTGAGGCGGGCAGCCAATACGGGCTGCAATAAGATAACGCCAAAGGCAGCGAGTCCTGCTCCCCTGCCTATCTCGAAAACCACTGAGTAATCCCCGGGCACGCGCAAGGCCGCGATCAATATAATGGCAGCGTTTGCCACCACTACATAGAGCGCGATAAGGATGCAGGCTCCCCACACGATGCCACCTCCGCACACCGGAATTCACCCCTCCCGGGGTAGGCAACCATTGTCGTAAATGTCAGCACTATGTTGAACTATATAGCCTGATCGCCACCATGGCAAGTGGTACCGAGCGATTCTTTCAGGGGCTTACTCCTTTTCGTGAAAGCCCACGCAGCATGGGACCTTCTGCGGTGGGCGCTCACAAGACATATGTGGACAAACCGCGGGCAGATATTTTGGTACCGAGAGCCAAACGCAGCAATGCCAGGGTGCAGCAGGTCACACACTCAAGATTGGTACGTGGTTGAGGTTGTGCGCGTGTCAGGCGATCCGGCATGGGCAAAGGGAGGGATACCCAACAGGAGAGATTTCTTTGACACCTCGGAATTCTCATGATAATGACCAAAGGTAGTCACACTTGTCCCGGTTGGCCTTACGGTCCCCCCACACGTTCTCTTGTTCGGGGGCCCCTCTGGATTTTTCGGCCATCTGTCGAACTACTGGAGATCGTCCAAGGATGTGCTTCGGATTCGGAGACCAGGTATCGCGCTTTCAGTGAGACGCCGGGCCCGGCGGGTTGTGAGTAACCATGCGGTCCCCAGGACGGCTTGGAAAGCAGGACGAGTTGCAGTGGATGAGTCTGTTGACCCTCAGCTTGGGCAGGGGAAACGGGCTCGCTCGGAGAGACCGAGAAGAACCTCCCCAAGAAGGGAAGATGCGTCTGACACACTCCCAAGGAGCAGCCTCGTGCCCATATAATGGGCTGTACGAAGAACTCCGGAAGCCGTGAGCTGACGTGCAGGCAAAGATCGGGCACGCCGAAGCGTGAGGCACGTGGTGCGGAACGCACCAAATCAAAGAGTCACCGTGGGGTGAATTGGCTCATGTCGAGAAGAAACCTGTTCCTCTGCCTCGTTGTCCTGGTAGCGTTGGTCAATATAGTGAACCTGTTGCCTCTGCTCGACAGCCCGTACTTGGGAGACGACGCGTGGTGTGAGTCTACCCTGAAGGGGCTGGTGGAGCTTTCCGGTATCACTCTGCCCAAGCTGTGCTGGAATGTGGTGGTAGACTATGTAAGAGACGGCCGCTGGTATCCCGCGATTGTATACTACTATCCCGTGTTTTATTACCTGGACCGGTATTTGTACAAATTGGCTACCCTGTTGTTTATCCTATCCAATATTTTTGTCTTCGGCTATTTTGTCTCTCTCACCACTTCGTCGAAGTCCGCTGGTCTCATTTCCGCCCTACTGCCGCCCCTCTTTTTTCAACTAAGGTTCTACCACGATCCGTTGCTTTCTTACTATTTTTTGATGCAGGTAGAGTTTCTCCTCCTCGTGGGGTCTCTGATCTTTTTCACGTGGCACCTGCGCAGCGGCCGGAAAGCGTATCTCGTAGGAAGTGTGGCGACATACGCTCTTTCTCTGCTGGTGTACGAAGCTTTCTATGGATTCTTGGTCATGTATGGCGTGATCGCCTATTTTCATTTCGGGAGAAGCAACTTCCGCAAGATTGCAAAGGTGGTGCTTCCTTTTCTTGTGGTGTTCTGTCTGAACGCGTGTCTCATCCTCGTGATACGGTCCGTCTTTGTCGTACACTATGAGGGGATTCACCTGAACTTGGTCTTCAGCGACTGGATCTTGGCGTTCATGAAACAGCTCGTAGCGGCAGTGCCGTTGAGCTATTATACGCTGACCAACGCCTTCAGCGATACGCTTGAATACGCTCGTGTATACTTTGCAAACGATTTGTTCGTGATCTTCTGTTTATGGGCCATAGCGTGGGGGTTTACCTCGCTGTTCTGTGCCGATGCCAGAGGGTCCGACACATCGATCACCTTAAGGCCTTTGATTTTACTGGGCCTGGGGTTCTGGGTCTTGCCCGCGCCGATTGTCACGCTTTCGGCAAAGTATCAGAAGGAGCTGACCTGGGGCCTTGGCTATCTCCCGGTCTATGTGTCCGGCTTCGGGCTCATGATGCTCGCGACTTTCCTGATTATGCAGGTGTACGTTGGCCTGACGAGCCTGGGGAACAGGTGGAGATTCGGTATCTTGGCCGGAATCGGCGCGATCGCGTGCCTCGTGTGCGTGATCAATTACAACAACAACCGGATCGTTTCTGCGCGCGTACAACTACAGCGAGCACTACCACAGGGCGCTCATGGAACAAGCCATGGCAGGCGGCCTGATGCAAGCTGTGCCGGATGGATCGCACTTGATTTGCGGTCTTCCCCTCAGGAGTTGGGACAGCCCTGCGTTTTTCAGAATGTTCTCAGGCCTGGCGTTGGAAGTTACCAAGCCGCTCGGCTTCCCTCCGGACGTGCACCTGGGAGTCACCAGGGCGGAACAAGCCTTTGCAGCGTACCGGGTGCCCGGATCGCCTCATACTTACAGGTTCTGCAGCTCGCGAAGTCCCAAATGTACCTTGCTCAACTACAAGGCAGAATTCGAAGGAATGGAAGGGCCGATTCTCGCAACCCGGAAATTGCCTGAGCGCGACGAGAAAAGTCGGCTGGTCTTCTTCCTGAAGTACGAGGCTCGGTCTCCGGGTCTTGGGTATGCGGTCCTAGGCCGATTGGTGAGTCTCAAAGCGGATAACGCCGAAATTTCTGCTCTCGCTTCGGACAGGGTATATATTTACGTGGGCATACCGCTCGGATACCCCTATCGAGGCATCTGTGTGGCCGGAACCTGGGCTGACCGAGACTTTTTCCGTAGCTCGAAGTCGTTTCAGTTCACGGAAAAGGATCTGGAACTCATTCAGTCGGACGCTCAAGGGAAACTGTTCAAGCTCCCACGCGAGAGAATGGCCCGTGAGGTAGACCCCCGGTCCATCGTGGTCACCATGACCGCCAGTGCCTTGCACTTACCTCCGCGTTTACCTCATTACCACCTCCTGACCCGCCGCGGGCACCGTTATGGTGAAGCGCGTTGAGGATATCCCTCTTTCTTCCGTGCGCTCACCGCAGTTGCCGAAAACCCTGACCGAACGGTCCGTGGTTTCGAGAGGTGGCAGACAGCCCTTGAACGAAGATTCGACGGCTCTGCCACGTTCGCAGTGAAGCGGGACCGCCCCGCCGGATGCAAAAGGAGCGTCCAAGGGACACCACTGTCCGCGACGAGTATAAGTGGCCAGCAACCAAAGGTGTCACTGACCGCAGTGGCCGGAGAACCCACGTCATATGCTGATGCGCGGCTACACTCATTCCCACTGAGGAGCCCTTTAATACCGGAGCAACAGGAATATCGAAGCAAGGATCAGGCCGAAAATCGTGATGGGCGCGGCCTCTTTGAGATACTGGATGAAGGTGATTTTATGACCCGCCTTCTCCGCGATGCCGGTGGTGACCACATTCGCGGATGCACCGATAATCGTGCCGTTGCCCCCGAAACAAGCCCCGAGAGCCAGTGCCCACCAGAGGACTCCCGTGTCTGCGCCTGGAATGGTTTTGCCAAGAAATGCAGTTACCGGAAGCATGGTTGCAGTAAACGGAATGTTATCCACGATAGCCGAGGCGATCCCCGCTACCCACAAGATGATGAGAACGGCCATCGTGAGGTTTCCGTCACAAACATGGAGTATCCAGTCGGCAATGGTCTGGAGGATTCCGGTCTGTTCCGCTCCCCCCACCACGATGAAAAGCATGATAAAAAATACCAGGGACGGCCATTCGATTTCGTGTTCCAACATCTCGACGATGTCCATCCTGTTGAGCAAGATTATCAGCGCGGAGCCGAACAGGGCGGCCACGCTCACCTCCATGTGAAATACCCCGTGGAGAATGAACAGGACGATCACACCCAAAAGCACTGAACCCCCCACGGTCAAGACGCGGTAATTGGTGATGGGGTATTCTTCCTTCAGGAAGGACACCATCTTGGCCACGTCGTCGACCTTGGCCCGGCGGTAGTCTTTTCCGTAAAGCACTTTGTTATAGGCGATCTGCGCGATCAGGACGACGATCACCACCGGTGTCAAATTCATGACGAAGTCGTTGAAGGTGATCCCTGCGTAGGAACCTATCATGATGTTGGGCGGGTCCCCGATCAGCGTCGCAGTGCCGCCGAAATTTGACGCCACGATTTCCGGCATGAGGAAGACAAAGGGTGACACCCCGAGCACCACCGCGATCTCCATGGTGACCGGCGTGAGAAGAAGCATGGTGGTCACATTATCGAGAAACGCACTCAAAATAGCGGTGACAATGCAAAGTACCGTGGAAAGGAGAAAAATCTTCCCCTTCGCGATGGCAAAGGACTTGTACGCCAGCCACTGGAAAATCCCGGATGCCTTGAGGAAACCCCTACAATGATCATCATGCCCATCAAAAGAAAGATCACGTTCCAGTCGACCGAGTGAAGAGCCTGTTCATAGGTCAAAATCTTGTACAGCGTCGCTGAAGGTTCCAAAGGTATGGGTGATTGCCAGAATAAGCGTAGCTCCGAGCAAAGCCGCGAGAGTGCGGTGGAGGATCTCGAAGGCTATGAGGACGTACACCGCGACGAACACGACCAGCGCAATCCAGAATGCCGGTCCCTGAATTCTCTGCAGGGACACGGCACAGGTGGCGATGAAACGTTGCGCTCCTTCTTTATCCAAGCCCTCAGCATGGACCTTGCCGAGCAGAACCATCGGGGAGGGCTTGAAGTTCGGCCTCGTAACCTTCACAGACCATGTCCCGTCCTTGATTCTTTCCACCGGGGCCGGGATTTCTATCCTGAACAGACCGTTGTTACCCGTAGACAGTCCCCTGTGCCCTTCGGGCCCATGGACTGTCTTGATATAGGGTCTCCCATTGAGATAAGGGAGCACACGCGCATCCGACAGAGGGCTGCCTGCGGAGTCGAGGACCTTGCCTTGAACGAGCAGAACTGCGGTGGAGGAATGAGCATCCGCACACCAGCAGTTCTCCCCTACGAGAAAGACAGCACATACTGCCCCGATCAAAATCCAGTGGTAAAACCTCATGAGCGAGTCCTCTCTTTCGCACACCAGAAAACGACGTTGGCCATGGCAGTCAATCCTAAAATCACTCAGATAGAACGAGTTGCGCTCCTGTCTTCTGCACGAGCAAAGACCGTGCATTCGCGTGGTTGCCTCCGGGTCCTGACGGTCTCTTCCTACTCCCACGTACACATTCGGGTACAGGGGAGATGGCCGTCCGGCATGAGTCGTGAGCGTCCCGCAGCGAGCCGGGAAAATAGGCAAGAAAGACTATCTTCGTGCTCTTGGCTTTCTTCTGCTACTCGATGAATGGCCGGTCCTGGCCCTTTGTCCTTCATGAACCCCTGCGTTTCAGGAGTTCCCTGTTTGCCGCTCTCAGGATTTTCTCCTGATGATTCCGCTTCTTCTGCTTCGCTGTGTCGATTTTCAGGACAAGCTCATCCATATCCCAGGGTTGCGTGACGAGATCGAATGCGCCCTTTTTCATCCCTTCAATGGCAGTATGGACGGTGTCTTCACCCGTGAGGATGATCACCTCGACCAACGGATGATTCTGTTTGATTCTTCGGAGAGTCTCGATACATTGATGTCCCGGTTTTTGCAGCGCGAGCAACGCGACGTCAATGAACGGCTCTCTATCGAGTTGTGCCAATGCGTCTTCCGGGGTCGCGACAATAGAGAGGTGTACGTTTCTCTGAGACAAGCCGGTCCCCAATTCTCGAGCGTGAGACTGTTCTTCATCGACCAACAAGACCTTAACGCCGATCATCGGGGTTCCTTTTCAAGGCGATAACGGACCAGCAGGCTGTTGCGTAACGCAATGCTTTCCCGACAACGTGCCACGACGGGGTCGTTTCCGACGATGTTGGGCAGCGCTCTCCAAGAAAAACTCATTATATCAACGGCACGCAGAGTGCTTGTGGCCGGAAGGACAGCGTTCCTTTGCCGGCTACCATGTCCATCTCAGGCGCATTTGCTAGCGATTTTCATGCCAACGCGGACGTGTCCGGTTTGTGGCGGTGTAATATTCAAGAAAACAGTGGGTTATCGCGAGGTGAGACGTGCGGAATGGACGTTGTTCCACGGAGTGCTGACCGGATGTGTAGTAGATATCCGACGCTATAGGCAAAACGGGTACGGTTATCGGGTCTCCAGGCGTGGGGCCGCGTCAGATAATTGCAACATCTGTCACGTGCGAGTCAGATTATCGCCCTTGAGGCCGAACTGTCTGATAAAACGGTGGATAGAGTCTCGAGATATCCCCAGGAGCCGGGCCGCTTCTTTCCTGCTGCCCTCGCAACGCCTCAGCGCCTCGACCACCAATGACGCGGTGACTTGGTTGTTGATATCGCGAAGCGTGCCTTCTGCAGGAAATCGGATTTTCAGGTACCAATCTTCGTAGCTCCCTTGAGGCAGCGACAAGGCCAGCCGGAAACGACCGCGACCGGAGAGCATGAGTGATCGTTCGAGCACGTTGCGCAGTTCTCTGATGTTTCCCGGCCAATGATAGCGACTGAGCGCAGCCAAGTCTGATGGTGCAAGGACGGGTATCTCGGAAAGTTGCATCTCCACCGCAAGCCTTCTCATGAGCTCCTCAACAATGAGCGGAATGTCTGCGATGCGCTCGCGAAGAGGAGGAACTTCGATGGGAAAGACACTGAGCCGGTAGAAGAGTGGTTGCAGGAATCGCTTTCCCGCGACCTCTTCTTCCAGGTTCCGATGGGTAGCGGCAATAAGTCGGGCATCCACATGGACGCCCTTTTCTCCGCCCACGCGCATGAATGATTTCGTGTCCAGAAACGTGAGAAGCTTAGATTGGAGAGCCACGGGAAGCTCCCCGATTTCGTTCAAGAGGAGCGTACCCCCTTCGGCAAGTTCCAGCAACCCCCTTTTCCGGCCACGCGCGCCGGTGAAGGCCCCCTGCTCGTGTCCAAAAAGCTCGGATTCTGCCAGCTCCGGGGCGATCGCCGCACAGTTCACGGCAAAAAAGGGGCCGTCCACTCTTCGGGAATGGTTGTGAATCCAGCGCGCCAGATAGTCCTTTCCGCTCCCGCTTTCCCCGAGAAGCAGGATAATGCTGTCTGTGGAAGCTGCAAAAAACGCCTTATTCAGCGTGTCTCGCATTTCCTCCGAAGGATAATTCGTGGCAATGGCAGACGCTTCCAGGTGAACCTTTCGTCGTTCGGTGATATTTCGCGAAATGCCACAGATTCCGACCACCTCTCCGTCTCCGCTCTGGAGCGGGACTCTAATATCGTGGAATGTCAGGTACACCCCGCACGTGGGACGGGTGTGTTCTTCCTCAACGGACTCGCCTTCCAATACGCGGCGCTCCCATTCCCGGATTTGTTTGGCGGCTTCTGCACCGTACACCTCTTCGGCTGTACGCCCGATGATTTCCGACGCGCTCATGCCGAGCAGACTCTCCATGGCGGGGTTGATATAGGTGAATCGGAGCGAACGATCTTTCATGAATATGCAATCAGGCGCGCTCTCGACCAAAGCGCGAAACCGCTCCTCACTGCGCCGCATGGCTTCTTCTGCCTGCTTGCGAGTCGTCTCATCGCTATACACAGTGACTAGCTCCCCTGAGGGTAGCTTGTACACAAAATGGTCTCTCCATCCCTCAAGCCTGTCATCTTTGTATTTGGTCACAGGGTGATCGATGGGCTCCCCTGTATGTAGGACCCTTTTCAACACGTCCACGAGGCCGAATTCTTTGATGGCCGGAAAAATTGCGGTGATGCTCTTGCCGACCACTTCTTGTTTCGCGATCCTTTCCATTCTTTCTGCGGCCCTGTTGAGATCGACCAGGAGGAAATCCTTCCCGTTTTCTTCCGGTCTATAGATGCTCACCCCATTGCTCATGTATTCAAACAGAGCCTTGTATCGTGTTTCGGTTTGTCTGAGTTCAAGTTCGCGTTGCTTTGCCTGAGCAAGCGCCGCTTCCAGCTCTGCTATTCTTTGCTGTGCCTGGGCTGGGGTCATAGGATGGCCGTCTTGGTTCTGTGTGTGGTCTTTCATCGGAGGTGTCCCCCGGTATGAACGGAAAATACCGAAATGCTCATGTTCCTCCAGGCGCAGGGCAAAGACTCGGCGTCTGACTCACGAGGGACATGACTGAGCGCGCACGGTCCTGCAGGATTCTCCAGAGGTAGAAGAGCGCACTGCCCATGTAGCGTCAGCTCAGGCAGTTCCGAGTCAGGAGCCTGTTGCCCATCGGTGGCTGCCCCACGATTTGCAGCACAGGCTGGCAGGAGAAATCTCACCCCGTGGGACTCTTCAAGGCCTGCCCATGAGACCGAGACGGGGGTAAGACACCCCAGGAGCGCGCTTGTCGCGACGAGCCGGGTTCTGCAACAGACTTCTAAGGGGTTAATTGCGCTGCACGGGTCAGCAAGGCAACGACCTCTGAATGCCCTCGTGAAGAGGCCCACGCGCGTGCAGTCCTTCCGGAAGCGTCTTTCGCGTGGATGTCAACTCCCCAGTCCAAAAGCAGCGCAACCACTTGTGTATGCCCTTCGGCTGCCGCCAGTATCAGGGCTGTGGCACCGCTATGGTCGGCAATCTCGGACTGGGGATTTTGTTCGAGCAGGAAAATGATCACTGCCTCGTGGCCGCGATGACACGCTCTCATGAGCGCGGTCCAACCCAACGCGTCGACCGCATCAATGTCGGCCCCATACTTGAGGAGAAGGTCAGCCACCTCCAGGTTTCCCTGACGGCATGACTTCATCAAGGCCGTGGCACCATATTCGTCGCTTTCTTCCGTGTCCGCACCGTGCTCCAGCAGAACCCGCACCGCTCCTTTAAAGCCCAGTGCCGATGCCCACATCAACGCGGACCACCCCAGACCGTCACGCGCGTGGAGGTCCGCGTCCGTGCTCAGGAGCATCCGTAGTTTGGCCAGATCATCCGACTTGACTGCGTCGATGAGTGATTCTTCCATGTCGCAGCATCTCCGATGCGGTTGATCTCGGGCACTGTCAAGCGAACAAGGGTTTGATGCGAGCATAGCAGGTCATGGCGTGAACCGCAAAAGATATCGGCTTGCCGCGAGCGCAGTGGGGATTCGGTTTCGTCAGGTAAGTCAGTCTTCTGACTCACTTGCAGAGACGTGCGCGAAAGTGCAGTAACAGAGCGGCTCTTGTCTGTTGTGGAAAAATTACCCACGCCAAGCATACGTATCATCGGGAACTCTACGGACGCAAAGGGGTCATCAGTTACAAGATTCTCGCGTGGCTTCTGAGCAAGGCCTCGTAAGAATGAATGCCGCGCATTGGTGACTGAGGATGAACATAAGCAAGCAAAGAGCAGCTTTGCAATCAAAGTTTTTCAAATTTCTCGTGAAGGAAGATGCGTCAACTACCGCTCTTGTGCCGATTGGCACTTTCACGAAAAGAGAGAGCAACCGAGCTCCGAAAAAAGGGGGATATACAGACAGTGATCAACGTCTCAAACAAACCGGTTTAGTCTTCTTAAAATCAGACATTCACCTCACACATGAATCCTTCGCCTCATTCCGGGGCCCTGCTCCAAAAATTGCGAAAAAACAGGAGAAAGAATAATGACCCAAGATTATCGTGTTAAATCTGCAATTTCCGTGCTGTTGGCGGTCGTGGTAGCGCTTGTCATCTGCTCTCCCATTCCTGCCGCGGCTGATCCGTTGTCGGTCATCAAGGATCTGGACCAAGCGTACGTTCAAATTGCCAAGAAGGTTGCGCCTACGGTCGTGCGCGTCAGTTCCACGAAGACTACTACGGCCACTTCGGAAGAAGGCATGGAACCGTTCATGAAGGAGTTCCCGTTTTTTCCTTTCGGCGAACAAATGCCCAAACAATTTCACCACCCTCGCTCGGTTGAGACGTTACTGGGGTCAGGATTCATCGTGTCTTCGGATGGTCTGATTCTCACCAACAACCACGTGGTGAAGGACATGCAGAAGATCACCGTGACCCTCCCGGGAAAGCGCGAATATAAGGCCAAGTTGATCGGCGCGGATCCGGAGAGCGACATTGCTCTGATAAAGATTAACGCGAAGGACCTGCCGACGATTACATGGGGTGATTCTGCCAAGCTGAATGTGGGGGAGATCGTGGTTGCAATTGGCAATCCGTTCGGCTTGAGTGGTACGGTCACCAGCGGCATCGTCAGCGCGACAGGGCGGACGAACGTGGGAATTATCGGGTACGAGGATTTCATACAGACCGACGCGCCGATTAATCCGGGGAACTCTGGCGGACCTCTGGTCAACATTGAGGGCCAGGTCATCGGGGTCAATACGGCAATTGCGAGCAAGAGTGGCGGTTACATGGGCATAGGATTCGCCATACCTTCCAATTCCGTAAGGCTCGTGATGGATCAACTGCTCAAGTACGGGAAGGTGGAGCGGGGTCTTTTGGGAGTGAACATCCAGGATCTTAACGAAAACTTGGCCAAATCCTTCGGAAGGACCGATACGAACGGTGCATTGGTCTCGCAAGTCGTACCTGACGGTCCTGCACAAAAGGCGGGAATCAAGACGGGAGACATCATCCTGGATTTCAACGGGCATGCAGTTCGTGGAGCTGCGCAGCTGAAGAATCTTGTGGGACAGACCAAGCCTGGTACCACTGCGAAATTGAATGTGTACCGAGATAAGAAGACCACTGAGCTCAACGTCACCATAGGGGAACGCACCGCCAAAGCGCTTGCGGCAGCCGGCTCTCCGGCTGGGGAAACCTCCACGGAACTCGGCCTCACCGTAGAGAAGGTTCCCTCGGCGATGGCCTCGAAAATGCATTTGAAACACGGTGAAGGCTTACTGATCAAGAACGTGAACCCCAACGGCCAGGGGGCTGCAATAGGTCTCAGGCCCGGGGACGTAATCCTGCAAGTCGACAACAAGGCGGTCAACGAGGTAGGTCAGTTTAACAAAGAAGTAGCAGCAGCCAAGAAGAACGGAATCATACGCTTCAGAATCCAGCGGGGTTCGGCAACGATCTTCCTGGCGGAAAGCCTTCGGTAAGGGATTCACTGAAGCGCACCGAGAGAAATTCTTATTCTCGGCTGCGCTTCGGTTACCATCGACCAAGAGCGCATCATACCCATATGGTGTCGCACAAACCGAAATACGTCGTAGCATGCTGTTGTGGCTATTGCCAACGGCGTTCAATATGATATCTCGACGCAACAGGTGAATCTCAGATGTCAGTCACTGCGATTCACCTGTTGCACGTTGTAATGGCGATTGAGAGCCACAAACCTTAACCCGGTGTGCGTTGATTCAGGTCGGTACTGGCAGACATGACAAGCGTCCTACTTGCTTCTCCGCACAGGGGCATTACGATGTGCCGAGCAGTGGTGGTCGCCGAAATTTTGGTGCAAAACATTCATTGTTGCGGCAATGAGCATGTTCGTGCGAAAGGAGACACACGTGTCGCGATTTCCCCGGGCCAGATTTTCAGTAATGCTATTTCTCGTGTTCGGATTAATGCTGACGCTTCTGGCTACTGCCGCTTTCCCTATGGATGGCGCACTGACCCAGTTCCGTTTATCCAACGGCCTTCAAGTAGTGGTCAAAGAGGATCATTCGCGCAAGGTCACGGCTATCCAAATGTGGGTAATGGTAGGAAGTGCCTATGAGAGCGCTGCGGAACGCGGCATCAGTCACGTCATCGAGCACATGGCGTTCAAAGGCACCAAAAAGCGAGGTGTCGGGCAGATAGCAACCGAGGTGGAACAAATCGGGGGAGACATCAACGCGTACACGAGTTGGGACGAAACGGTTTTTCACGTGGTCGTGCCTTCTTGCAAGACGCACAACGGCCTGGACATTATCACTGACGCGGTGTTCCGGTCGGTCATAGACCCCGCGGAGCTGGAGAAGGAAAAGAAGGTCGTGCTCGAAGAAATCCTTATGGACAAAGATCATCCGGATGATGTGGCATCCGAATTGCTCTTCAAAACCGCATATGTGAAAAGTCCGTACCGATTTCCGGTCATAGGCAGCAAGGCGATTGTGGAAAAGCTCACGCGGCAGAACATCGTCGATTTTCGCAAGAAGTGGTACGTCCCGGAAAATATGTTCTTGTTGGTGGTGGGCGACGTAGACCCTGTCGCGGTTCGCCAAGATGTCGAACGCCTCACCGCGGACGTGAAACCTACGGCGTTTTTTCAGCCGCCACTCCCCCAGGAACCGCGTGAAGAGCAAATCCGGGGTTCTCTGGTCCGGAACCGGAGTGCCAAGCAAGCCTGGCTCAACATCGCTTTTCACATTCCTTCCATGAAGGGAAATGATGTCAATGCATTGGATCTTGCCGCAGACATCCTCGGCGGGAGAGACGATTCACGGCTTCTCAGGATACTCAAGCAGGAAAAGGGCTTGGTAAACTCGTTCTACGCCTATTCCATGACGCCCAAGGAATCAGGGCTGATGATCCTGTCCGCGACCCTGGATGCCAGGAATCTCGAGCTTGCGACTCAGACCATCATGGAGGAATTGGCCCGGCTGGCTCAGAAGCTGCCCTCAAAGGCAGAATTGCAGGAAGCGAAGATCCATGTGGAATCAGACCACGTGTACGCGCGGGAGACGGTTCAAGGCGTGGCAAGGAGTATGGGCGCGTATAAGAATCAGCTCGACGACGCGGAATACGGTGCGAAGTATCTCACGCTGAATTCCGCTGTGACTTCTCAGCAGATCTCCGCAGTGGTAAAGAAGTATCTCACGCCTCCTCATGTGACGGTGAGCGTATTGTTGCCGGAGGGCGACGCTAAGGACTTCCGGATAGAAAATCTTGAGAAAATCGTAAGTCGATTTCAACCAAAGGAGAAAGCTGCGGCTTCTCCGAAGGCTGTGCCCACCGATACCACCGTGTACAAGGAACTGTCCAATGGAGTGAAAGTGGTTCTTGTCCCTGATGACTCCAATCCGGTCATCAGCTTCCGAATCGCGTGTCTCGGAGGAAAGCGATTTGAAACCGAAGAGACCCAGGGAATCATGAATTTTGTGTCTCGCATGCTGAAAAAAGGCGCGGCAGGCATGACTGAAGAAGAAATTGCGCGCAAAGTCAATCAAATGGGGGGCTCGGTGGATGGCTTTTCCGGATACGATTCGTTCGGTCTGTACGCCAGTTTCTTCAGCAGATACTGGAACCAGGGCCTGGAACTGCTTGCTCAATTATACGCGGACCCGACGTTCCCTCAACAGAAGCTGGAAAGAGAACGCGACCTGATCATAAACAATATAAAGACCGAGCAAGAGAGTCCCACCGAATACCTGCTCAAGGTGTTGAACAAAACCGTCTTCCCTGCTTCTCCTTATGGATTCGATCAATCAGGGACCGTGCAGACGGTCTCCGCGTTCACTGCGGACGATCTCAAACAGACGTACCGGCGCTTTGCCGTGCCGTCCAACACGGTCATTGCCGCGGTCGGGAAGATGGACACCAAAGCAGTCTTAGATGCGCTGGAAAAGCTCTTTGGTAAAACTCCAGGGAAACCTTTCGAGATGCCCGTGGTCCCTCCTGAGGAACCCCTCACAAAGGTGCGAGAGACCGTAATGCACGTGCCGCGCGTCAAGGCGTACCTCGCGATAGGTTTTCAGACAGTCACCCTGCATGATCCTGATCGTTTCCCCCTGGAAGTGCTGGACAATATCCTCGCAGGCCAGGGAGGTCGGCTTTTTCGCCAACTTCGGGACAAGGAATCGCTCGCGTACGTGGTGACGTCCTTTTTCCGTCCTGGCATGTCTCCGGGAGTTTTCGGGGTATACATGGGCTGCGATGCGCCAAAAGTCGATCGGGCCTTCGCGGGACTCAAGGAGCAAATAGCGCTCATCAAAAAGACAAAAGTGAGCAACGCGGAACTTCAGAAAGCCATCGACAATCTGATCGGAAATCATTTTATTTCGCTGCAAAGTAGTGCAGAGCGTGCGCAAACCACAGGGCTTTACACCCTGTATGGCCTTGGATATGACTACGATCCGACATACGTCAAGAAAATCCACGAAGTAAAGGCAGAGGACGTGCTCCGTGTCGCACGGAAATACCTTGATCTCACGCATTGTGCGACCGTCAAGATCCTCCCTGAGGCAAAGCACGAGACGAACTAAGATCCGCCGGGCTTCCCTTGGGGAAGGCCTTATCAGGAGATCCTGAAAAGGCGTCGCCACCCCGCTCCGGGAGCCCCGATCCCTGAGCATATCACGCGCAAGTGCGTTGAGAATGATCTCATTCTCAACGCACTTGCCGAAAAATCCACCCATATTTCATATCATAACCACGTGTGCTTTCGGCCGCCACGACACCATCTGCACGGCCGCGAAGTAGTTTTCACTCACGTGCGTTCTCCAGGCCGGCCATCTGCTATATCGCACAGGAAGCCCTGCACAGAGAAACCCTGTCCGGGTTACCGAACGCGTCGTTCATACAGCGTTCATAGCAGAGCACGTACGCCCCTTCATCTTGGCCAGCGCGCTCTTCGATCAAATTGGCGTCTGCGGCCGCTAGCCTATCCGCCGATCGTCCTGTCAGATACAGTGACCGCATAATAAATCCCACCACTACGAACCACGCTGCCATTCCGAGGATTCTGATTACCATGTCTTCCATGAGATTCCTCCTCCATTCTGCTGGTACGTTAGATGCGGGCGATTCGCCTCAGATTCATACGGCGGGAGAAAAAGGCCTGTGAGCCTCACTGGCATAAGCCAACACAGAGTGGTTATGATATGGGTGAGGCTCTTTTGCCCCACCGAAAAGTCGTGGGAGGTGCGCATTCATGGGCAGCAACTTCAGGCATCACGCGGTGCGAAACTTCATGCACTCTGCCCTTCTTATCTGCAGCATGGTGGCTCTTTGCGCTCTCATCGGGTGGTTGTTGGGAGGAACCATGGGCCTGATCTGGCTTACCACGCTTGCCATATTCGTGCTCGTGGTCGGCCCCAGGGTTTCCCCGCAGCTCGTTCTCAGGATGTATGGAGCCAAGCCCATCAGGGAATACGAAGCGCCCGGGTTGATCAGACTCTTTCGCGACCTTGCCGCATCCGCGGGCCTTCCCGCGATGCCCGAGCTGTACCATATCCCGAGTTCCATGGCCAACGCGTTCGCAGTGGGCTCGTGGAAAAGCGGGGCAGTGGCCATGACCGACGGCCTGCTCCGGGGGTTTACGTCACGAGAGATCCGCTCCATCCTCGCTCACGAGGTAGGCCATTTGCGGAGTAACGACGGTTGGGTTATGAGTCTGGCCGATTCCATCAGTCAAATGGTCAATGTCATGTCCTGGATCGGTCAATTGCTCCTCTTGCTCAATCTTCCTCTCTTCCTGCTGGAAATCGATCGGGTTCCGTGGCTGCTCGTCATGGTGCTGGTGTTCGCACCCACCCTCAGCGCCCTGTTGCAACTCGCTCTCGCACGAACCCGAGAATTCGAGGCTGATGTGGAGGCAGTCCGCCTGACCGGAGATCCTCAAGGGTTGATATCGGGGTTGACAAAACTTGAACGGCTTTCAGGCAACTGGTTCGAGCGCGTGTTCATGCCCGGCCGCCGCGTGCCTGAGCCCTCGTTACTCAGGACGCATCCCCCGACCGCGGAAAGGATACGGCGCTTGAGGGAGCTGGCAGAGGACCTGACCCGCGCACACGAAGTGGAGCACGAAGAACGGCCCCATGAATTCCTGGGCAGTCGTCGGCCCGTATCCGATGAACCTCGTTGGCATGTGAGCAGGTTTTGGTCCTGAACGGGTCAAGACTCTTGCACAGTGGCCCTTTTTTTCGTACCAATTCAAGAGCCCACAAAATGCGTCGCGCAAAGACGCGCCTCATACATCACGGGTAAGAATCACCCTAGTCCGAGGGACATGAATGCTCATCGAATCGGTACAAGCTGGAAATTGAAGTGTCAGGGCATAGCGTGGAGGAATTCGGAATATGAAGCCATCGCGTACCTCCCCGTGGACATCAGAGAAGTCCTTCCGTACCTGAACGCAACACTGAGGAACGGAACCTATTTCAGCGATGGCCCCGCTTTTTCCTGGCGAAAGGGAGACCACGAAATAGGCTTCTGGCACGATCGCATCGCAGTCGATCACCTTGAAAGTAGGGAGCAGGCCAAGGAAATGATCGAGCAGTTGGTGCAGATGGTCAACGACCACTGGGACAAACGAGGGGAAATTGAACCTGACACCACCATGCGAGAGAACCTGCAACCTCTGGAGCTTTACCGCCTGCTTCCACGAACCAACTGCAAGATCTGTGGGGAGAGCAGTTGCTTCACCTTTGCCCTCAAGCTCGCGGCAGGGCAGGTAACATTGGTGCAGTGTACGCCGCTGGCGGAAGGGGATAAAGACGAGCAACGAGCCCAATTGGAATCACTGCTCGCGACAAAGCGGACTTTGCTGTAGGAGAGAGGATCTTCATGCCTGAACTCTTTGAGAGAACGACGATAAAATCGTTGGAACTGGACAATCGGTTCGTCCGAAGCGCCACATGGTCCGGAGTGGGCGACCTGAAAGGATACGTCACCGACCGGGCCGTCGAAATGTATACCAGGCTTGCGGATGGCGGTGTTGGCCTCATTATCACGGGGTTCCAGTACGTGATGCCCAACGGCGTGGCCATGCCCTACCAGATAGGCAACTATGCGGATGACATGTGCGAAGGGCTCACGCAATGGGTAGAGGCGATTCATGCACACCGCGGCAAAGTGGTGGCTCAACTCGTACACACAGGCGCCAAGGCAAATCCCGATCTGTTCTTCGAAGAAGGGGAAGTGTGGGGGCCTTCCGCGGTGCCTGATCCATTGAACGGCCGGACTCCCAAGGAGATGAGTCAGCAGGAGATCTCCCAAGTGGTCGAGGCTTTTGCCGCTGCTGCCGCGCGTGCGCAAAAAGCGGGTTTTGACGGGATACAGCTCCACGCCGCGCATGGATACGGTATCAATCAATTCCTCTCGGCTGCTTCGAATCGTCGATCCGATACGTACGGCGGAGATATCCAGAGGCGGTACCGTTTCCTTGGTGAGATTCTGGAAGCGATCAGAGGAGCGGTGGGCAAAGACTACCCTGTGTTCATCAAGTTGAGCGGAAACGACTATTTTGAAGGAGGCCTCACTCAGGAGGAGTCGCTCACGGTCGGTCGTCGATTGGCAGATGACGGAATCGACTGCATTGAAGTGAGCGGAGGGAGCAGGGCTTCTGCTGACGGAATGATTCCATCCAGGCCGAACATTCTTCGCGAACGAGAAGAGGCGTACCTGGCCCAATTGGCGAAGCGCTTCAAAGAAACCGTACCGGTTCCTATCATCACGGTAGGCGGAATACGTTCGTTGTCCGTGGCGTCGCGCATTGTCGATGAAGGCCTGGCTGACTACGTGGCAATGTGCCGTCCCTTTATCCGCGAGCCGAATTTGATCAAGCGCTGGAAAAGCGAAGACCTGCGCAAGGCAACGTGCATCTCCTGCAACGGATGTTTCGACACCGGCACGCAAGGAGCAGGTGTGAGCTGTGCTGCGGACAAGAGCCGTAAAGACCGACCGGAATCCGAACAGTCTCAGGATCGTTAAGGGATTGCCGTGCAGCGGGGAGACACGCGCGTCGACGTGCAACGCAAGGGATGAAGAAGACTTTCGGAACCCCAAAGATGTAAAGGGGACCGGTCGGCCTGCCCATCAGTGTCACGGTTCACTTGAACGAGGACAGGATCACGAGCCCGGTCCCTTGGTGACCTGATGTTCGGGGTCCAGCAAACGGTCGTGCTCAGCGGCACTCTCCGTGGGCTGGGTTGCGGTTTCGTCGCTACGGTCCGTGCGTCCCGGTCTTGTCATCGTCCGGGAATTGGGGCATCGGGACACCGGGCCTCAGCGAAAGCGCCTTTGCAAAGTGCTTCTCAGCTTGGGCCCGATTGCCCATAAGTCGCAACGCGTATCCCAGATTGTACTGAGCCTCGAAGTTGTTCGGACTCAGTGCGACAGCTTTGGCGAGATGTCGTGCTGCCTCGGGGAAATTTCCCCACGCGATATAGCAGACTCCCAGGTTCGTGAGAGCCCTTACCAATTCCGGCTGGAGCTGAATCGCCTTCTTGTACTGCTCGATTGCCTGCGCATGTAAATGAGATATCAGAAACGCATTGCCGAGATTGTGATACGCGATGGCGAGAGTCTCTTCCACGTTTACCGCTTCCCTTAGTTCCCGTTTCGCTTCGGATTGCCTGCCCGTGCGCTCCAGTCCGCGAGAGCGTGCGCGATGATCCTCGATATACGCTTGTTTCAATGCGATGGTCTTCTCGAAATAGGGAATGGAATCTCTCGCGCGTCCGGCCGCGATCAGCGCATGGCCGAGATAGGTCTGGGAGTGCCAACTCAGAGGATTGTGCACGAGGTTGTAGGACCAGAAGGTAACCGAATCCTTCCACGTTGCGCCGTACCCCCACGTCTGCCAGCCGAGGAACGCGACGTATACTACGGCCAGGGCAGTCAACGCGGGGCGGACCAAAGGCCGTGAACGCTCGATCGCTGCGCAAATCAACACACCGAACAAACCGGAAACGCCGACCATGGGCAGGTACATGAAGTGGTCGGCAACGTACGCAAGCCGGAGGTATCCGAATTTCATCACACCGATGACCGGAAGAAGCGGTATGAGAAAGTTGAAAAGGCACCAGAAGAGAAGACTTCCGATCCTGTCCCGATATCGGAACAACAGTGCGCATACGATGGCGAAGCCCAGAAGCGGCAACCACCAAAACGCTTGATGAACGTCCACATGCCAGCGGGGGTAAATGGCTGTGAGATCGAGGGGCATCAGTGCCTTGCCGAAGTAGAACCATGCCGCGGCAGCAGCGATGAAGGGGCGGTCCCCTATTGGCAGGTCGGGCGTGGCCTCCACATTCATACTCACGCGTTCGCTCTGCACCGCAGCCAGCCCCGCGGCAACAGCCACCACAAAGAACGGCACGAGTGGCCAAATGTTTTTCTTCACGGACCGGACCACCTGTCGCAACGCCGTGAAAGCCGTCGCATCCGCCGTTTTATCGGGAGTATCCCTTGACGCGGCAATTCCCACGGTCGCGGTTCCCTCGGTCGGCTGAGCAGAGTCTGCGCCCCTGTCACTCATCACCTTCCAGGCAAGCAAGGCCACAGGCAGTACCACCACGGTGGGTTTGGTCAAGAGAGCGATCGCAAAAAAGGCCAATGACCCGCAATAGGCTGCCGCGGTACCCCGGTCGGTGTATCTGACGAAGCTCAGGTACGCCAACAAATACAATGCAGTGGCCAGGAGCCCTTTGCGCTGGGCAAACCAGAGGATTGACGAGGTTTGCAAGGGATGAATCAGGAAAATGAGCGCAGCCACGAGCGCAGCCTGAGGGGTCGCACCCACGGCACGGAGCAATCGGAAGACCAGAAGCCCGTTGAGGCAATGCAGGAGCAGATTCAGAAACAGGGTGAACCATGCGGAAGGTTCGTTTCCACCGATGAGCCACTTGTCCAGCATGAGGCTGACAGAAGCGACCGGCGCATAGTATCCGGTAACCACTTTCCCCTGGAAGTCCGTGAACAGCCGCACAGTGGTATCCCAGTAATGCGTCGTGTACAGGATGTTTCGATACGCGACGAGATCCCAGTCGATGAAGACGCTCGCAAGATGGGGCAGATAGAGAGCTGCGGTGATGGCTACGGACAGTGCGAGGAACAGGTACGACTTCTCCAGGATGAATGGAGCGCCGGAGGCACTCTGCGTGTCAGCCGATCCGACATCTTTGCTGTTTGCTTCGGAGAAAGCCATAGGGGAGATCTGTCTGTCGATTCCTTTTCGTGTGCTCGTCTCGCGCACCGCAGGGTGTCGATGCGAGGCTTTTCTGCTGCAGTCCGTGCGGACCACCACGTACGATCGCTCCGTACACTACCAGTGAGTCGAGACCGCCTTTGAAGTCTTAGCACCCTACACCTCTCAGCTCAAGGGCATTACCGCCGCGTATCCACAACACCAGGCCGCGGGCAAGTGGGTAGCTTGCCAAGGTCCAGGCGAACCGGTATAGATACTGTTTGTGATTCTCCTTTTCACAGGAGCGCTTAGTGGCAGAGAACAATCAGACGTCAAACAATCACAAGAAAAAGGCGGTTATCGCAGTCCTAGTTCTGATGATTCTAGCCGCGGCCGGTTATTATTGGTGGACCAGCGATCGCGTGTCCACGGACGACGCGTTTGTGGACGGGCACATATTTTCCATCACCCCACGGGTCGCCGGGTACATCACCGATGTCCGGGTCACGGACAATCAGGAAGTCGCCAAAGGCCAGGCATTGATTTCGCTCGATCGTACCGAGTATGAGGTCGCGGTCGCAGAAGCCAAAGCCAACCTTGCCGAGGCTGAGTCCACTTTGACATCCCTGGAACTCGGCGTTCCCCTGGAGTTGACTCAGACGTCTCAACGGGTGCGCGGAGCCGAAGCCGAACTGAAGAGCCTGAGGAGAACCCTCGACATGCGGCTGAAAGAAGAAGAGGCAGCGGCCCAAGAACTCAAGCGCACCCAGGCTGAACAGGCAAAAGCGACGCTGGATCTGGGACGTATGCAAGGATTGCTCAAGAGCAACGCCATATCTCAGTCGACCTTGGACGACTGCGAGACCAAGTGCACTACCGCCCAAGCCCAGGCCCGAGGCGCGGCAAGCCAAACTGGAATCCGCGAGAAACCAGGCAGCCTCCATAAAGGCGGATATGGAGCGAATCAAAGCGAACATTGATCTGGCAGCCACCGGGGAAGATCAGGCACGCATCAGGTCCCGTCAGGTGGAGGCGCAAAAGGCCAGAGTGGCGCTGGCCGCGGCACGAGTCAGACAGGCAGAGCTGGATCTCGGGTACACGACCATTACCTCTCCGACCCACGGGTATGTCACGAGAAAGAGAGCAGAGCCGGGCCTGATGGTTTCCCGGGGCCAACCGTTGATGGCTGTAGTGCCGTTGAATGCGGAGGACCTCTGGGTTACGGCCAACTTCAAAGAGACTCAGCTCACCCACGTACGCCCTGGCCAGCGCGCGGAAATCGCGGTGGACACCTATCCCGGAGTGACGCTCACGGGAAAAGTGGAGTCTATTATGGCAGGAACCGGCGCGGCGTTTTCCTTGTTTCCCCCGGAGAACGCCACGGGAAACTATGTGAAGGTGGTGCAGCGGGTGCCGGTGAAGATCACTTTGGACGCGAGCGCTTCGATTCAGCTTCCCGCGCTCCGCATCGGACTGAGCGTCACCCCCAATATATTCATCCATCCGTAGAAGGCGGCCTTTTATCCCCATGCTTATACGAACACACGCGTCCATGACTGTGCTTCTTCGGACCCCTTGCCGCTGTTTCCCAGGGAACGGCTCGCTGAGTGAGCATTCCTGGAGCACCTGCACGTCGCGAGGGAGGGCGACCGGGTCAGTCCTGAGCATGTCCCTGATGAATGAGAGGGCAGGGCGACAGATCGCAGGAGATTTCAGGGGATGAGCCGGCCGCGTGTGAACCGCTGGCTTATTACCGCGTCGGTGATGATCCCCACGTTGATCGAAATCCTCGACACCAGCGTCGCAAATGTAGCCCTGACCCATATTCAAGGGAGCCTGTCCGCGGGACAAGAGGAAGTCACGTGGGTGCTGACCTCCTACCTGGTGGCCAATGCGGTGGTTATTCCCATGAGCGGCTGGCTGGCCCGGTTCATGGGACGCAAGCGATATCTGCTCGCCTCGCTGATCGTGTTCACGGTGAGTTCCATCCTGTGCGGCGCGGCCACGAGTCTCGTGGAAATCATCCTGTTCCGGGTAGTTCAGGGAATAGGTGGTGGCGGATTGCAGCCGATGTCTCAAGCCATCCTCATGGAGACCTTTCCTCCTGATCAGAGAGGGCTGGCCATGGGGATATACGGCATGGGCGCGGTGGTGGGCCCCATACTCGGCCCACTCCTGGGCGGGTACCTCACTGATAATTATTCGTGGCGATGGATATTCTATATCAACCTCCCCATAGGCATCCTTGCGTTTTTTATGATCATGAGTTTCATTTTCGATCCCTCCTATCAACAAATGAGGGCAGAAGGCGAGAAAGTGGATTATGCCGGCCTGACCTTGCTCTGCGTGGGCCTGGGAAGTTTGCAGATCGTTCTGGACAAGGGGCAACAGGAGGACTGGTTCAATTCGCAGTTCATCGTGGTACTTGCGGTAGTCGCAGCAGTGTGTCTCGTGACCCTTGTGTTCTGGGAATTGCATACCGAGCAGCCTATCGTGGATCTTCGCATCTTTCGGGATCGCAGCTTTGCCACAGGCAATATTGTGATGTTTCTCGCTTTTTTTGCCTTCTTCGGCTCCATCGTGCTGCTTCCGATCTACCTCCAGACGTTGATGGGGTACACCGCGTTCCTGGCGGGGATCGTTCTGGGGCCGTCCGGAGCGATCGCACTCCTGATGCTGCCGCTGGTGGGCAAGGCCACCGAGCGCGTGGATGCCCGCTATCTCCTGGCAGTAGGATTGCTGGTCAGTGCGTACGCGGTGTACTACATGTCCGGCTTCAACGTGCAGATAGATTTCGGGACTGCTGCCATGAGTCGCACTATTCAGGGCATTGGTATGCCGTTTATCTTCGTTTCCTGCGCGTATGTGACCATGGTGTACGTTCCCAAGGAGCAAATGAACAACGCGTCCGGCATATTCAACCTGCTGAGGAACCTCGGTGGGTCGTTTGGCGTGGCGTTTGTCACCACGTTGTTGGCACGCCGCGAACAGTTCCACCAACACCGGTTGATCGAGCATTTGACTCCGTACGATCCGGGATTGATGCTCAATCTCGACCAATTGAAAGCCTATCTGGGGTATAGCCTGGGAACCCTGGCTGACCAAACCGAACTCGCAAGGGAGGTCATCCATCGCGGCATTCAACGGGAGGCGGCAGCCTTGTCTTTCAACGACGCATTCTATGCGCAGACCTTGATATTCCTGGCATTAGTCTGCATCGTGTGGATCATCCGCAAGCCTCCGGTGGGCAAGCGTCCTGCCCCTGGCGGGCATTAGCACGCGGTGGGACCGCGCGAGGTTTTGCGAGAAATGTGGTGAGATGCGAGAGGCCCCGACGCCCTTCGGCAGTAGCACACGGGAAGGACCGCGAGCGTTCACCGCGACTGAGCAGGAATGAACCACCAAGCCACAAGGCAGAATGTGGCTTGCCTTTTGATCTCTTCGTGCCTGTGAGCCTCTTCTGTATGCTGAACGCTGCCACCCGGTAAAGTGGAATCCGCAGCGAGCTGGGGCTCTTGGCGGTGCCCGATGGCCAATTTAGGTCCATGGTCTGGGATGTAGAGCGGGTCGAGCTTGACATAAGGCGCTAAGCACTGATACCATTGAGGTGTTGATCTGTCGATTTCGTTGGACGCGGGTCTGCGTCCTGGGGTGAAACCATGAGAGCGTATGGAATAGTACTTTGTGCCGTTCTTCTGGTAGCGGCTGTGGCAATACCGACCTTGTGTTCAGCCGGCGCGTGCGCGCCTCGGATGTGTGTGCCGGATCGTCCGATCCCGCCTGAAAGCGTTGGCCCCATGTCATTGCCATTCGACGTTCCTATATGGCCCACGCTTCTCAAGACCGAGTTTCACATTCTTCCCTGGGTGAGTTTTGGCAAAGCCTCGGTTTGTATTCCAGGGACCTGCAAATCCATTGAATTTCCCGCCCCCTGTTTCTCGTTGAAACCGATTCCCATTTGGATTCCCTGGCTCAGGCCGCTGGACGTTGACTGTTCGAGTAACTCCTGTTCCTGGGTTCCTTGAGCACGGAGAGACCCCACCTTCCCACAATTCAGCGTGGATGGAGTGTGCGGAGATCGGGATCGATCGTCGTGGGTCCGGCCCTTCGCGTCCGTATGCAGTACCCGCTGATATCCCCCTGAATGTTTCGGCTTTCGCCCTTGTCCCGTAGGGCCTCTGCGGGTAGAATAACTGCACCTTGTCGGGCACGGGGCAGTACCCGATGAATCGATCTTCCATAGCGCACTCCCTCGAACAGGTAGGAGAATTCCTGGAGGAAAACGCAGTCTTTCTCCTTCCTGCAGAGACCAGGAAGAATCTCGAAGAAAGGGCGCAGGCCCTTTTGGAGAAAGCACGTTGCCCCGGAGAACTGCTCTATGTGGGAATCCTCGGCGGCACCGGCGTGGGCAAATCGACCCTCATCAACGCGCTTGCACGCAAGGAGATCTCAACGCCGTCGGACCGCAGGCCTTTTACCGATCAGGCAGTGGTGTACAGACACCGCACCGCGTCACCAGCGTTGGACAGATTCCAGAACCTCCTTCGCTCTCCCGATGCGATTCACGATTCCGAGACCATTCGCGACCTGGCGCTTCTGGATCTTCCGGACTTTGACAGCCAGGAGCAAGCCAATCGCCGAACCGCGCTGCAGTTACTGCCTGCCTTGGACAGCGTCGTGTGGGTGGTGAGCCCTGAGAAGTATGCGGACGCGGCCTTTTATCGCTTTGTCAAACAGACCTCCATCAGCCAGGAGAATTTCACGTTCGTGTTCAACAAGGCCGACGAAGTTCTCGGAGAAAACGAATCGCAGCGCCACCAAGTGCTCAAGGAAGTCCTGGGCGACCTCACCTTTCGTCTCAAACACGAAGCAGGAATAGAGCAGCCACGCATCTTCAGCGTCTCGGCTTTGTGCGAGTTCGGCGCAAAGCCCTGTGATGGCGTGCTCAGGGCCGACTTTCGAAGGCTCAGAGACTTTCTCATGGGAAAGAAAGACGCGAAAGAGATCGCGTCGATCAAGACAGTGAACCTGGTGGAGGAAAGCGATCGGCTCCTCAAGGACTTGAATCGTGAGATACAGCCTCAGGAAAAGGCTCACGTGATTCGGTCCATCCGTGAGAAAGCGGCCGAAGGACTTGGTCAACCGCTCTCCGGCGACATGGGCATCCTTGAAGAGGAAAGGAAGCTTTTTCAGTCCCTCTTCCTGTTCCTGATTCATGAAGATCCGTCCATCGGCCCGGGTACGAGCCGGCATGAGAGTGCTCCGTCTTGGCCGAGGCAGCGATAACTTGGGAGGCCCGGAAGGCCTGGAATCGATTCTTCGCGGCCTGGCTGAGAAAATCTGGAAAGACCGGCGCATGGGCCTGGAGACCATGACAGATAGCGCGGAATCCGAGCTGATCATGTCTCTGGGGAGCACTGAAGCGTTTCCGTCGCGGGAGGATCCTTTGTCACTCGTGGAAGGAGCGCGGAAACGTGCATCCGCGTTCGTGGCTCAGTGGGTCGAGGACACGCAGCAGCAGAGAACTCTGGTTTCCTCGCGATTGCTGCGGCTGACCCAGAAGGCAATTCTCGTCGCTCCTGTAGTGCTTCTCATTCTCAAGCTCTTGGGGCCTGACCATGTGGGCCGATGGCTGGAGCACCCGTCGCTATCCACTGCGTTGATGATGATGGTTTCCTGTCTGACGTCACTTTTCGGCTCAGAGGGACTCATAGGCCTTACTGCCCTCCTGCTGTGCGAGGGAAGCCTCATCTGGTACCTCGGTTCCAGGAGGCTTAAAAAGATCGATAAGATGTCACGCTGGAAGGCCAACGATGCTGTCAAGCTGCTCAAGCGCCGGCTGGACGCGGTGTGCGAAAGCGTGCAAAACCAACGAACCGAGACGCTAGAGCGCATCGAGGAAGGATTGGAACGGCTAGATGCGATAAACGCTGCCTCGTTGGAGCGACCGGCATGGAGGAACGTCGAAATGGCGCCAAAAGCGGCAGAAACCTCACCGGAGAGCCCCGCCCTTCCCGCTCCCACACGCGTGGGCTCGGATTAGATGAGCATGTTGGCCGTCATTGGAGAACACGCGAGTACGCCTCCTCCCCGGTCGACGGCACATTACGACTCAGAACATTTAGGTAAAGGACAATCTTTTCGGTCATCGTCCGAGACGGTCGTACCATTTTCCGCGGGCAGCCACTTTCGGCACGCGGGAATGAATGCGAACGCGGGAAGGGACAACACAAACGTCAACGCAAAATACGGCGCAAACCCTATACTCCCCGTTGCCCACCCGCTCGGGATACCTGAAAGAATACCGCTGATCCTGAAGAGAGCTGATAGCATCGCGTATTGAGTCGCGGAGAACTGCTTGTTGCACACGCTCATGAGGAAGGCAAGAAACGCGGATGTGCCCAAACCGGCACAGAAAGACTCCACAGCCGACGCGACATAGATGCCCATGTGACCGGTGCTCGGCATTGCAGCGACCCACACGTAGGTTACGTTGCTCACCGATTGCCAGAGCCCCAGAAACCACAAGCCGTGGAAGACCCCGAAGCGGGCCATGAAGAGACCGCCGGCCAGACCACCTGCTATGGAAGATAAGATGCCCAAGGAGCCGGTAATCAGACCGATTTCGGTGGTGCTCAGGCCCCTTTCCAGCCAGAATGGCCGCACCATGGGACCCATTGCCATGTCGCCCAGTTTATAGAGGAGAATGAACAGGCCCACCTGGACCACACCGGGCCGGGAGATAAAATCTCTCGCGGGAGCGATCAAAGATTCGAGCGAAAAAGTCGGTTGCTGCACTTCCACTGCAGGAAGCCAGAAGCTTGCGACTGCACACAGCCCTAAAATGGCGGCAGCAATCAGATAGGTTGCTCGCCAGCCAATCCATCCCCCCATGGCTACGAAAATGCCCCCTGCGACCACTAATGCCACGCGGTAGGCCGCCTGCCTGAACCCGTTGGCTATTCCCATCTCAGAGGGTTGAAGCAGCTCGATGGAATACGCGTCTATCGTGATGTCCTGGGTCGCGGACAACATTGCCAGCACAAACAGGCAACCCCATAAGACGATGTCCGGGTCACGGGGGTCCAGTGAGAGGGTCATGCAGAGCAAGAAAGACATAAGAATCTGGACCACGGCGATCCATTGCCTGCGCTTGCCGAGAAAGTCTACCGCGGGGGCCCACAGAAACTTGAGCGTGTACGGCAGCATGACCACACTCAAAAGGCCCATGTGCTCGAGAGTCATTCCGTGGATGCGAAAGTATACAGGGAAAGCCTGTTCGATGATCCCGTACGGGAACCCTTCCGCAAAATAGAGTAGCGAGACGATTATGAGCTTTCGATTTAAATTCACCGCGGCTCCCTCAGCTCCGGACGGCGCGGACGTTCCGCGTCCGGAGCGAGGATCATACAGGAATCTCGGTAAAATAAAAGCATTTCTGAAGTCAGGTTCGACATTGTGCCCGGGGCGGGCAGGTTCGGAAAGCACAAGGACTTCGTCGAAAAAGTACAACTGCTCAAGGTTTTTGCGTGTGCTCAACTTTTGCAAAACGAGCGAAATAGATGCTTGAAACCTGGTTCACGTTGTGGTCAGAATACGCTACAATGAGTGAAGAGGGTAACCCGCCATGGTCGATACATCCACCAGCAGAGAACTCAATGCCAGGGTCGCGGTCGAATCCATTCGTGGACCCATGACGAACGCGGCAGATTATGGAAAGATTCAGGATTACCCCACAGGGGTTTGCTGACCTCTTGAAACAGCTCTTCCAGAAGAAATTCATCAGCGAAGAGGACCTGAGTAGGCGGGGGATTAAGTTCAAGGTGGTGAAACCAAGTCCTGCGTCTGAGCAACCTTCCATTTGCCCTCCGCCTCCGGTCGAGCATGACGAGGAATTCCTCGACACAGTGACACTCACGGAATTGCTGAGTTTCAAGCCTCCGGGATCTTCCACGGTCGAAAAGGAGCCCGCGGAGATCGAGCCCCCTGACGAGCCCAAGGTTCGCTTGGATGAAAAGAAAGGAAAGTTCAGCCTCACGGGGTTGTTCAAAAAAGCCAAGTGATCTTCCGGGGCATGTGCTCCGCGCCACCCTGTGCCTATTCCGCTCGCCCCCCCAGGTCCGGCGACCGATTGTCTTTTCCTGTTCGATACGCGAGCGCCTGCGCAGTCGCAATGAGCTTACCGTCCTTTTCGCGCACGTCACATTGGTAAGATGCGGTGCGGTTGGTGCGGTGCATCTCCGTCGTGCTTGCCTGGAGGGTGGTTCCTGCATTGGGCCTCGCCACATACGTGATGCTCACGTTGAGCGCGACCGCGAGCACTCCGTGGGAATTGCACGCGAGTTGAAACGCCTCGTCCATGAGTGCGAACAGTGCGCCTCCATGCGTCGCGCCGAATATGTTATCCAGTTCCGGCCTCACCTGCATCTGCACCCTTGCCGTGCCGTGCCCTACTTCTACCACCTCTATGCCGAGGAGTCTTCCGAAAGGCTCCGCCATCGAGCGCCTAGTCAGTTCGTCATGAATGCTGTCGGTCATTCTCGTCTCCTCCGAGATCGGGCACGCCCAGCGGCCTACGGAGAACCTGCGGCCCCAGCAGCCCCAAAGACATCAGGAGCTTTACCAGATCCTCCACAGGCATGTCCAGACGTCTCACGTCCTCCACAGGCACCAACATGTTGAATCCTGTGGCCGGAATGGGGGAGTTCGCCACAAAGACAAGGAGGTGCTCTCTCCCGTCGAGCATGATATACGGTTCACTGGACGTCAGGAGCACCAACAACTTGACATTGCCGATGCGCACCTCGCCCACACCGCCGAATCTCTCAAGGGGCCCCTGGTCTTTCTTGCCGAAGATCTCCACCAGTTGGCCCACACCTGCATAGAGCTTTCCGATCAGAGGAATCCGCGCGACCATTTCATCGATCTCGCTCCGAAACTTGGCGATGGTCGCTCGGGTCACGAGAAAGCCCAGAAGAATGATCGAGAGCCCAGCCAGCAGGTATCCGACAAAATAGCCAGGATACTTGTGGGCAGGACCCACGACCTTCACGAGAAAAATTCCGAATGAGCTGCTTGGTCCGATATACGCATCGGCAACCTTCACTGCCCAACTCACCACGAATACTGTCACCACCAGGGGCATCAAGGTGGCCACGCCAGTGAGAAAGAATCGGACCAAGGTGCGAAAAAAAGCGCGCATAGTGTGTCTCTCCAGCCGAATTCGGTCTGTTTCCGGGCTACGCAGCAGCAGGCCGAGAAGTGCGCACGCGGAGCGCTACCTGGTGACAACCGTCCTGACGCTCCGATCATGCACAAAAATTGACCGCGGACGCGGGAACCGGAGCAATTTTGTCACGAGGAGCTACCACATCGGCCGACATCGCGGTATAATAGATTATCCTTGTTCAAAAACCCCATCAGGAAACGGCGCGGAGGTTATCCTGTAAGCCCGTCTGAAGGGGTTTTCGTTTTGGAGGACAGGACGATCTATGAGGCTGGACGCTCTCGGATTCTTCACCGGTCCACGCTCCTTGGGGGCAGGGGTAGTCTGACCACGGTCCAGGCTCAGGTATCCCCCCAGAAGGAAAACCAGGGTGAGGAAAGCGCCAATGGCGATCATGCTCCAATCCCTATCAGTTCGGACTTTGCTGGGTTCAGGGCTTCGTTTGCGTGCGGCTGGTGGTTTCACGGGTGGTTCTCTCATGCGAAGATGGGCGTAGTATACCTCAAGTTCTGCGTCGTGTCAGGCTCTGAGTGTGATTCTCTTCACCCGAAG
Organism: uncultured delta proteobacterium; assembly: GCA_963760985.1. Taxonomy (GTDB): domain Bacteria; phylum Desulfobacterota; class Desulfomonilia; order Desulfomonilales; family Desulfomonilaceae; genus JACRDG01. The sequence continues at coordinate 506,713 of CAVXFM010000016.1, forward strand.
ACCGAAGGGCAAGTCCTCACGGTCCCTTTCCCGTTGACTCTGTCTTGCCTGCTGTCCTCGGATCTTCGGGCTCTAGGAGCCTGTCGCGGAACCCCATGCAGGGTTCGAATCGTGCTACGCGTATGCCCCAACAATCGGTTCGACGACTCGGGCAGGCTCCTATCAGCCTGACATACTTAGGTTTCGGTTGGGTCTGTCTTCGTGGATTGGCGCCAATCGACCCCACCGTAGCACGTTGTCGGGAAAGCATTGCGTTCCGCAATAGCCTGCTAGGCTCATGGAACGATTTGCAATTCGCGGGAGGGATGCATACAATTGGCCAGTTGACGGCCTGACGTAGGCCGGCAGATGTTCCGGACCGCTTGCAACGCGTGGGACAAAGCTCCAGAGGAGGAGACAATGGACGTGGAATCTTTTGTGAAAGAAAAGATTACATGGCTGGGCCATGCGAGCTTTCGCATCGACGGCTCCAAGTCAACCGTGTACATTGATCCATGGAAACTTACCAGCAACGTGCCGGCCGATGTGGTCTGCATAACCCATAGCCACTTCGATCACCTTTCCGCAGAGGATGTGGAAAAGATTCGTACCCCGTCCACCGTTGTCGTAGGGCCGGCGGATTGCGCGGCGGGTTTTGGCAATGCGTTCAAAGCCGTAGCGCCGGGCCAGACCCTCACATTGGGGGATGTAACCGTGGAAGCTGTGCCCGCGTACAACACGGATAAAGAGTTCCACCAGAAAAAGATGAATTGGGTAGGGTATGTCGTGACGGTGGATGGAATCCGCATCTACCACACCGGAGACACCGACGTAATCCCTGAGATGGCCTCTGTCAAAACCGATGTAGTCCTTCTGCCGGTAGGGGGGACCTACACCATGACCGTACAACAGGCAGCGGAGGCGGTGAAAAAGATCAACCCCAAGGTGGCTGTTCCTATGCACTGCGGAGACATCGTGGGCGCGCTCACGGATCGCGAGACGTTCAAGAAGGCTTGCTCCGTGCCTGTGGTTATCCTGGATCCAACAGATAGATGAACCTTCAAACCTCTGTGCACGAAAAAGTGCGTGTGCGCTTTGCCCCGTCTCCCACAGGTTACTTGCACCTGGGCGGGGCGCGCACCGCTTTGTACAACTGGCTCTGGGCAAAGAAGAACCAAGGTGTTTTCATCCTGAGAATCGAGGACACGGACCTGGAACGGTCCACCAAGGAATCGGTCACGGAGATTCTCGATGGTTTGACCTGGCTCGGTCTGGATTGGGACGAAGGTCCCTTTTTTCAAAGCGACAACCTCCAGAAACATGTGGACGCAGCTCAGGATCTTCTCAAGGGCGGCCACGCGTACCGGTGCTTTTGCACCAGGGAGGAACTCGACGCGCAGCGCAGTGCGGCTGAGGCCAAGAAAGTGGCTTTCATGTACGACGGCCGTTGCAGGGACTTGACTCCGGAGCAGATAGAGGAACGGCTCGGCCGTTCCATGCCGTACGTCATTCGCTTCAAGGCCCCGAGAGACCCCGGTGCCACGGTCGCGTTTCGACGACGCGGTGTACGGGCGAATCGAAAAGAAAGGTCGCGATATCGAGGATTTTGTCATTGTCCGCTCAGACGGCAGACCTCTTGTACATCCTGAGCAACGCGGTGGACGATTCGATCGACCGGATCACCCATGTGATTCGCGGCGCGGACGGGCTTGCCAACACTCCCAAGCAGGTGTTGATCTACCACGCGTTGGGGCTCACTCCTCCTATCTTTGCGCACATGCCGCTCACCCTCGACAACAAGAAGGCAAAGCTTTCCAAGCGCACTCACGGCGAGGTGGTGACCATAGGGTATTATCGACGTCAGGGATTCCTGCCGTGGGCGCTGTGCAATTTCCTCGCGCTGCTCGGCTGGAATCCTGGTGACGGCCGGGAGTTTTTCACCCGAGAGGAGCTCATCGACGTGTTTGACCTGTCGCACATCAATCGTGCCAATTCCATTTTCAACTATGTCCCTGGAGATCCGAAGAACTGGACCGATCCCAAGGCGATTCATTTCAACTCAACCTATATTCGGACAATGCCCCTCGAAGTCCTGATCCCTCAGGTGGAGCATGAGTTGAAGGAAGCGGGCCTGTGGGACGAATCCTACGCCACTGAACGAAGAGAATGGTTCATCAAGACCATTGACCTGATCCGCGCGCGTTTCTTTACGCTCACGGATTTTGCCTCACGGGGCAGATGCTACTTTTCGGACGAATTTGCGTTTGATCCTCAGGCAAAGAAGAAGAATCTCGACAAGGAACCTCGCTTGCGGGAATTTCTTCCCGAACTGGCGCAGAGGCTTGATGGCGTGCATGAATTTTCCGGCCATGAGATCGAGGACGTGTTCCGCACGTACGTGGAGGAGAAGGGCGTGAAAGCGGGCCTTCTCATCAATGCCGCACGGACTGCCGTGTCCGGCACCTCAGTTGGTCCGGGGCTGTTTGAGCTGCTCGAAACGGTGGGCAAGGCGAAGGTCGTCCAGCGCCTCCTCAAGGCCAAAGATCTCATAGCCGAAAGCGCGAACGTATAGGTCGTTCTCTACGTCTGCACACTTGGACCGGTCTATTTCTCGCGGAGGTCTCCTTCTTTCCGAGCGACGCGATGCCGTGGACTCGTGGTGAACGAGACCTCTGTCCCCTCATCCAGGCCTTCTCACTGGGAATGCCGCGCGCGTGAAGCTCCCTTTTCTGCGGAAAGCTCGAACCTGGAACCAATCGGACATTCTGCTCGGCCACAGATAGAGCCTTCACGATGTCCGCCTGATCGCTGCTCTTTGTGAACATCGTTTCTGACACGGAACAGTGTTCATGATTACGCTCCTTACGTTTTCGTAGCGAAAACACGCTCTTTTTTACCATATCGTCGCGGAGGAAGTGCCCATGACTGTTGCGAACAGGAATAACCCGTATTCTTTCGAGGAGTTTGTCCAAGAACTCAAGGCACTAGATTTCTATCGGGACGATCCGTTTTTCCAGCGGGTGGTGAGCCACTACTGCGCCAACGAATCGCCCGGACTGCCCGATGAACTGGCACGCTTCTCTGCCACGGTCTCCTTCAGGTGGCGCGACCTGGCAGACCGGATAAGCCAACCGGCAGAGCGGCCATATGTCGAGCATTTCGACGCGTACAACCGCCGGATAGACAGACTTGTCAGGCCTGAAGCGACCAGGATACTGGAGAAGGAGGCCTTTGGGCAGGCTCTGCTCTCCGAGAAAATCACCCCGTGGGAAGGCCTCGCAAAGCGCTTCATCCTTTTCCAAATCGGAGAGGCCTGCGTGGTATGTCCGCTCGTGTGCACCGAGGGGCTCGTCGCACTGATCGAGGAGTTTCCCGAAAACCGTCACCCTGAATTGGACAGGATCCTTGCGCATTGTAAGGAAGGTCTTGAAGGGGATTTCGGCATTGGCGCGCAATTCATGACCGAAATTCAGGGGGGCTCGGATATCCCGTCCAACGTGCTTGAGGCCGAGCCGTCCGGGGATCATTACCACATTTGGGGTACGAAGTTCTTCTGTTCCGCCGCACATGCGGATTACAGCGTCATTACCGCGAAGGTCACAGGAAGCGAGGAGGTGGGGACGTTCATCGTGCCGTCCTGGCTTCCTGGGGACAAGCCCAAGGAGCGACGCAACGGGTACCGAATCAACCGGATCAAGTGGAAAATGGGAACCGCGGAACTTCCTACTGCGGAGATCGAATATCACGGTGCCGTCGCGTATGCGGTGGGACCTATTAATCGCGGTGTGGCCAATGCAGTCGGCATTGTGCTCACGCTGTCGCGAATGGCTATTGCGGTTTCCAGTGCTGCTGCGATGACGCGTGCCGCCCGGGAAGCAGTCTTGTACAGTCAATTCCGGGAGGTCTTCGGCAAGAAGATATGGGAATGGCCCCTGGCAATAGGCCAACTGAGAAATCTCGTACACGCGGCGCAACGTACCACCGCAGGCGCGTTCAAAGTGTATGACCTGTTTATTCGACTGGGCAAGAAGCTGCAAGCCGGTCTCGCGTCCGAGGAACCTCTGGAAACGAGGAAGTTGCGATTCGATCTCAGGGAGTTGATCATCCTCCAGAAGATGGCAACCGCGTATGAGACGGTAGATGTCATTCGCAAGGCAATGTCCATTTTGGGCGGGCATGGAGTAATCGAGGATTTCTCTGCATTGCCGCGACTGTTCCGCGATGCCACGGTCAACGAATTGTGGGAAGGCCCGCGTAATGTGTTGCTCATGCAGGTATTCCGAGATATACAACGTGTCTCAGCGTGGTATTCCCCGGAGGAATTTGTGGGAAATCTGCTTCACGCCGCGGATAAAGGCACAATCGAGGCGCTTTCCGCTGCACTGCGAAATTTCTTGCACAAACCCCCGTTTCTTCGAGTTGGAGCCAGGCGCTCCTGAACGAGCTGCCGCGTGGGACAGTTTCTGCGACACGTTGTTCAAAGCGTTTCAGGAGTGCGCTCTCGATGAAGTGGGCCGCGCTCCGATTCTCCGTGAAGAAAAGATGTCCATTCCCTCCGTCTGGTTTGGCTCACAGCCTTCCCATAGATGCAGTGAACACGCGAGAGGAGCTTCGTAATGCGTATGAACATTGGCGACACACTCAGACACAGGGCGAATCTCACACCTGACGATGAAGGTTTTGTAGGAGAGGGGTACCGTTATACCTTCCGCGAGGTCAACAAGAGGGTAAATCGTTTTGCTGCGGTACTTGAAGAGTGAGAAAATCACCCCGGGCGAGCGCGTGGCGATCCTGTGCAAGAACAACGAACACGCGGCGACCGCGGTGTACGCCGCGGGCAAGATAGGAGCTGTCGCTGTGGTGCTGAACTGGCGCCTGCAGACAGCTGAACTGGAATACATTCTCAACAACTGCAAAGCTTCATTCCTCCTCTATGATGTGGAGTTTATGGGAACCGTGGATCAGCTCAGGCCCCTGATTGCCGTACGGTCGTATGTGCGCAAGGGAGGGGAAGGACTCGATGTGGAGTACCAGGCAGCGCTATCCGGTAACCCTGCTGAAGAACCGGAACCTGTTGCCGGCGGGGACGATCCTGCAGTAATCATGTACACGTCAGGCACCACGGGCAAGCCCAAGGGAGCGGTACTGAGTCACCACAACCTCGTGTGGTCATCTTTAGGGATATCTCATACCCTTCAATGGAACTATGGGGATCGATTCTTGCTGGTGGCTCCGATGTTTCATATCGGCGGTCTGGCTCCGCTGGCCACCAATGTGCACAAAGGGGTCACCTCGATCTTCATGCCGAATTTCGATCCTGTGGGAGCCTGGAACGTCATCGCCAAGGAACGAATCACGTCGTTTATGTCGGTTCCGCTCATGTTGCAGGCCATGTTGATGGCGGCCAAGTCCGCTAACGTGGACGCGTCCAGCATACGGTGGATTGTGTGCGGCGCTGCGCTGGTTCCGGAGTCTTTGATCCGCGCGTACCTGGCTATCGGGATCAAGGTGCAGCAAGTGTATGGAAGCACCGAATTCTCCGGAGGCGTGACCTTTTGGGTGCATGAGATGCCTCTGGACACATGTCACACGCATGGGAAACCCATCTTCTACGCGGACGTGAAGATCGTCGATCCGGTCTCGGGCGAGGATCTGAGTACCCGGTCAAGTGGGCGAGATTGTGTGTAAAGGGCCGATGGTCTTCAAGGGGTATTGGGAAAATGCACAAGCCTCTCGCGATGCCATGCTGGACAATTGGTTCCGCACCGGCGATCTTGGCAGAATAGACGAGCAAGGGTACGTCTCCCTGGTGGACCGACTCAAGGACATGATCATCAGCGGAGGGGAAAACATCTACCCTGCGGAACTGGAAGCAGTCATCACCACGCATCCATCAGTAGCTGAGGTAGCGGTGGTCGGCCTTCCTGACAGCAAGTGGGGAGAAATCCCGGTGGCTTTCGTGGTCAGGCGCTCCGGAATGGAACTCGCTTCGGAGGATGTAGTGCGATTGTGCAAAGAGAGGCTCGCATCGTTCAAATGCGTTCGGGAAGTCCGTTTCGTAGACGCGTTGCCCAAGAATCAGGTGGGCAAGGTGCTCAAGACAGTCCTGAGGGGCAAGTAATCCTGCGAGGAGCAGCGGTGGCAGTCATAGTCAAGAGAGCGTGACCCTCCACGAATCTCACGGGTCCGCTCCTTTCCTTTCATTGCAGGTCTCGTCCGACCGGGGATATCCGTACCAGTGGAATAGGTGCGCTTTCGAGTAAACACTGCTCGGCAGTACCCCGGCATCATGTGACCCCTTTCTCGAACACGGAAGAGGTGATTCGTGCCAGCCGAAGCATGTGTCTTTTGGTGTCCTGCGGGTCACGACCCGGATAGTTGCCGAAGGTAATGAGTATGCCGTTAAGTGAAGCAAAAAACGCGTGGGATATGAGACGAACCTCGTCTTTGGCTCCAATGGCCCTGAACATCTCGTCGAACGCGTCGAGCAGGTGACGTTCAGTCTCGTTAAACCTTTGGAGCGCGGTCGTGCTGATTCTTCCGTCAATCATGAAGTGCCTCATCATCTGAAAGAACGCATCATGTTCGTGCAGGTAATCCACAAAACGTATCGCGACCTGTTCGAGAGAGAACCCTGCTTTTTCGCCTATTATGCAACGGACCCCCTGCTCGATGACCTTGCTTTCCCGAAAAAGCGCTTCCACAAAAAGGTCGTCCCGATCCGAGAAATAACGATATATCGATGCTGCGGACATACCGGCCTCTGACGCGATGTCACGCATGCCGACCTGGGTACAAGGCTTCCGCGCGAAGAGACGGATTGCCGCGTCAATAATAAGATTTCTGCGGGCTTCCCGTTCGTTTTCCTTCAATTTGACGAGGGTTGACTGCGCACGAGACATGAAGAACTCCGCATTTCTTTCCGCACCGTAATGCATCTGTCCTTTGACCACACAGACGGATGCCAATTACCTGCCATCACCACGCGGCTGAACACATGCGGTCTCGCAAATCGCACGGACCACCGTGTACCCTGCGGGTTTGCCCTATCTTTGTTGCCTGTCACGTTTCTTGGTCTTGGCTTCCTCAATTTTTCTCTCGAGCATTTCCAGATCGCAGGGTTTCATCATATAGTCCAGCGCACCCAATTTCATTCCTGCCACCCCGGACTCAAAGGTGGCATGCCCGGTAAGCATAATAACTTCCACAAACGGGTGTTTCTCCTTGATTGCCTTGAGGGCCTCCAAGCCGTCCATGCCCGGCATCTTGACGTCCAGAACGACCACTTCAATGTCCGGGTCCTTGTCGAGGCTTTCCAGAGCCTCCTGCCCATCCGACGCGGTCAAGACCTCGTACCCCCGCTTGGCCAATCTCCTGGACAGCGCCTGGAGAAAAGGCGCTTCGTCGTCGACCAGCAATACTCTGGCATCCATACGGCATCTCCTTGCTTGTGCTCATGTGCGTCGGTGATCCGACCAAGGCGAGAGCGACGCCGCATCCACCCCTTTCGCGAACTCGCCCCTGTCTGGTCATGTGACACGAATTCATCACGGCATTATGGCGCGGTCCTCACAGGGAGTCTACCGAGATAATGACAAGGGAGGGAACCGATCGGGCCGGCCGCGAGCGAGGTCACTTGGCCTCGCACTGCACAGTGGCCCTGTCAACGAGAATGTCTCCACTTTGAATAAGGCCGGATCTCACTCGCTGGAGCACCTTGTCGAACGGGCCCATGACGGAGTCCAATACCGTTACTTTCTTCCAGGTCAGATATTGGAAGTATTCTTCTTCGATTCCGCAGCAAACCACCGTTTCGACCCTTTCGGAAAATATGAGGTGGCAAAGGGCATCGGCAGATGCCTGAGGCAGCACTATGGTCCTCTCTTCGAGTACAAGGCCTTGCTCATCGAGGAGAGCGATGAGAATTTCAGGCGCCAAATCAAATCTGGGCGCAACATTATCGCCCAATAACGGTATGAGTATCTTCTTCATAGCTTCCCATCAGTACCAAGACAAGATCTCCAGAGCCTGAGTTACGGATGAGGAACACGCGTCATCGGAGCAACACGAGTCCTCAGGGCAGATTTCACCGGTTATGAGCCAAGAGAGAATCGGATCGACATCACGAACCGAGGCCGTACCGCTTCATTTTCCGCCACAGTGTGCTCCTTCCCCATCCGAGTAATTTGGCCGCGTCGGTTCGGCTGCCCCTTGCCTTCACCATGGCATCCAGGATCATTTGTTGTTCCGCTTCCGCCCAATTCACGTACGCTGCCTTCCCCGACGACTTGGCAAGAGGCACCGCAGCCCTGTTATCTTCCTCAAGGAGTCTTCCTTCGACCGCCGGTCCTGGTTCCAGGATGTAGGGAGGGAGATGCTCCTGCCTGATTTCGCCGTCCTCACAGACGTTCACAGAATATTCGATGATGTTTCTCAGTTCCCTTACGTTGCCCGGAAAGGGATACTGGAGCACGATCTCCTGCGCGGCGTCGGAAAAACCCTTGATTTTTTTTCCGAATCGTCGGCTGAACGTGTGGAGAAAATGGTCGAGGAGCATTCTCATGTCAGCCCCTCGTTTCACGAGCGGCGGCAGGTGCACGCGCACCACGTTGAGGCGAAACAGGAGGTCCTCCCGGAAGCGTCCCTGTCCCACCAGCTCGCCAAGATTCCGATCCGTCGCGGCTATGACACGTACGTCCACGTGAATCCCTTTGTTCGTGCCCAACGGATGAACGACTTTGTCGTCCAGAAATGAAAGAATCTTGGCCTGCAGGGCTAACGGCAGATCGCCTATTTCACTCAGGAAGATGGTTCCGTTATGCGCTAAGCGGAACCTTCCCGGTTTGTTTTCCAGAGCGCCTGCAAAGGCACCTTTCTGGTGTCCGAACAATTCAGATTCCAGAAGGTGTTCGGGGAGGGCCCCGCAATTGATTCTGACAAATGGGCCTTTGACCCTATTTGATGCCTGGTGAATGGCTTGGGCGACAGCGCTCTTGCCTGTTCCCGTTTCCCCGGTGATGAGGATCGGCGAGTCATTTTGGGCTATCGAGGGCAATGCACGGAAAATGCTTTGGATCTCAGGGCTGGCACCAAGAAGTTTACCCAACATGAAGGATTGGTCAGCCTCGCCGGGCTGCGGCTTGGTCGATCGCACATCCTCGATGCATTCGAGAAAACCTGCCAGGTTGCCTTGCAGATCTCTTACCGCGGCACAGGTGATGCGCACCTGGATTCTCTGGCGGTTTCTATTGATGATGTCTCCCGGCAGACACAGGGATTCCGATACCTCGTGCATTCGGCACACAGGGCAGTCGTACCCGCACTGAGTGCTGCGCAGGATGTACCAGCAAGGAATGCCGTACGCTTCTTGTGAATCGAATCCTGTCAGGGCTTCGAGGGCTCGATTGAGAAGCATGACCCTCCGGAAGGGGTCGAGCACGAGCACACCGACAGGCAACGCATCCAATAATTGATCCCACGCAATGGGAAACTCAGAAAGCCGCTTGATCACCTGTGCTGAAGTGGAGGGCAATGCCTCATTCCTATCTCCGGGCGCTTGAGTGCTGCGAACACAGCTACATGCAGCATAATAGATTGCTTCTCCAGTCGATGCAAGACCACAAGCGCCGCCATACCCTCGGTTTCTGTCATTTCACACCCACCGGAGTCACCTTGCGATGCATGTGCGGAACCGGTTCACGTTTCTGCGCAAAAGGCTCAACGTGCGGGGGGCATCGGAAATTGCGGTTCGGTCAATATGTTACCGGAAAGAATTCGCGAGCGAATCTTGAAACGGGGTACCACGGGCTGTGCTGGCTGGATGGCTCGTGATGGGCGCTTGCTCATGGAACCGTTGCCAAGAGTTTCTGACCTAATGGCTCCCACTTCTGAAAGAAGGCGGAGGATCCCCTGAACGCAGATTCGAAGGCTCTGCGCCGGTCACGAAGGAGATCCCACGTCGGGGCTGTGAGAGAGCGAGTCCCTCGGAGAGCAAACCTCCCTGCGTCATTCGTGGCGAGAACAAGATGCGGGGGTCAGCGCCAAGTGCGCCGACCCGTGTGGAGAAGGGCAAGGACAAGTGTGCGAGCCTGCTGGTCACCGGGAATCGCCCCCCGGGTGATCACTTGACGTCAGGCTTTGTGTCCACCTTCGGCTTCTGCGATGTATCAGCCTTTTCGCCGGTTGCGGGCTTCTGACTTTCGACAGCGGGGAGAGCGGGTTTAGCTGTTTCTCGCTTTTCGCCGGTTGTCGGCTTCAGACTCTCCTTTCCGGACTTAGGCGGCTGTGCGGATTCTCGTGTCTCTCCTGTCGGAGGCTTGACTGCCTGCCCCGAAGGCTGGCCTGACTTTGGTGTCTGTGGCGGTCGCTTCTTAGTGAAAGAAATTGGCTCAGGACGGTCAGTGGCACTCACTGAACGATCGAAAAGCTCGAAGGATCTCTCGTGGCTCTTCTTGTCGGTAAACTCGATGTAGTACAGTTCCATGCCCTTTTCTGGACCGTAGAGCAGCATGTCACGAGTTGGCAACGAGAGCTTCTGCGGCCTCTCCCACGAGAAGTCGTAATCTTTGAAAACCGTCCTCTTCAGAGAATGATAATCGGCTCTGGCCGCGTCGTTGAGCGTGAAACGGATCAGAAAAAGTCTGTCCTTTTCCGTGAATTCGAACGCGATGTTCTTGTAATAGGGATCGTGAGGCCGAGTCCACACGAGCATGGTCCGGTTTTTTTGCTTACTCGGCTCGGCGACGAAGGTCCCCACGGACTTTATTCGCTTGGTGACTTCTGCGGTTGACGAGCCCATCTTGAGGTTTCTGATTTCCTTCGGAATGGGACCACTTTGGGCATAGGTCAGGTTTGTGAACGGGACTGACAGAGCCGCAATTGCAACGAGTGCGAGCGCTACGCGTCTCAGGTGAGTCCGCACGGGAGTACGTTGATACTCAGGGACCATGTGTGTTCTCCAGACAAAAATACCGAATCTCCCAAGTGAGCGGCCCTGCTGTGTATCCGTATTACCTGGCCCAATGCCATCATTGGATCACGCGGCCGCAAGTGCCGACGAACTTTCGTGCGGCAGAGAAGAGCATCATTGGCGATTAAGCGTCAGAACCTGCTGTTCTGGATGATTGCTCCTGATCAGTTCCTCCAGAGCGTCAACAAAATATCCGCCGAAAATATTTTCGGGAATATTCTTTCCCTCGAAGAACACCTTCGGCGTACCGTTCAGGCCCAGACCCAATCCTACCTTCACGTCCTCGGCTACTTTTTTCGCTGCCGGGGAATCGGGCTTCATGAGCTCCTCGAACCTCTTGACATCCAGATTAAGCTTCTGAGCGAAAGTTGTCCAGGGGTTCTTCTTCAATTGCTTTTGATGGGCGAAAAGCATATCCCCATATGCCCAGAATCCCTTCATGCCGCGCATGAGAAAAGCAGCATAGGCTGCTCGCGCTGCCTCACAGGCATGGGGATGAAGATCCGCGCCTTCGATGATGCTTTTGTTGCACTCTTTGGAAAGCGGATAGTTCTTGTACACCAACTTGAGAACCTTGGGATTCAGGCGGACCACTCCTTTGAGAATCTTTTCCGCCTTCGCGCACGCAGGGCACTGAAAGTCACCGAAGAAAATGATGGAATACGGTGCGGTGACCGAACCGAAAACCGGGTCGGCAGGCCCGACGGGAATATCGTAGGTCGGAGAATTCTTGATAATAGCCATAATTACCGCAGTATCGTTGGCAAGCTCTTCGGTACTGAATCTTGAGATCATCGAACTTCAACACTTTCTCTGCAACCGTGGCTCCACCAAAAACCAAAAGCGGTACTACCACCGCTCCCACGACAAAATAGATTCTTTCACCCAGGGAAGCTATCTCACGAAGGAGAAACGCTTGTCTCCGTTTTATGGAAAACACGATAACTAATATGAGGGATGCGAGATTGATCACGTGCACCACGATGCACCAGGTGCAGATGAAATCCACTTCGAACATCATTATGTAAGCATAGTACCAACTGAAACCTATCGCGGCAAAGAAATAGGCCACCAGCATCACCCACGCGATCTTCCTCATCCGTTCGTTGAACACTCCACTTACCGTGCACCAGAGCACAAATGTAAAGCCGGTCAGACCCAAGGCAGCAGAGGAAAGGTATCCGAAAAGCAGCGAATAATCGGTCAGCAAGATCGCGTCGCAGTTTATCTTTCCGTTGGCTCGACAGAGAAAGGATTGTCCCACCACTCCTGTGTGGCTTTCAAGGAGCACATGACGGTACGTGAGAAACCCGGTAGCAAAGGTGCCGATCAGGGCAAGAATGAGTAAAACGGCAAAGGGCAATGGGCCTGAGAAAAAAGGACGATTCGCAGCCGTGTCCAAAGATGAGACGCTCGCGGACGCGTTTACGGTGGACGGTTCAGTAGCCGAAGTCTCTTCTCTGGCCACGCCAACTTCCTTGTTCATCAACGAACCTCTAGGAGATTAATGAGCCTATGACAAAGATCTTAATCGAAAGGTCACCCGCGGTCAAGGGAGGGGCTTTCTCCTCCCGTTCGGAGCCTGTCGAGTAACCTCAATCATGGTGACAATCGAGTTACTCCGGGACTGCCACAACTATTGCGAAACAACGGCCTCCCTTTCCACGAAAGCGGTTTCAAACAGTCATCGCATTGCTCTTCGTACGGACGAAGATATTCCCCCAACATCAAAAGGATTTTCTCCGCTTGCTTTCTATCCCGCGAATCGGTTTCTCCCTGATGTATAGTCAGAAGGTAACGGTTTGATCGGCTAAGTGCTGAAGCACTCTTCACATCGAAGGCCGATCTCGATAGTATTGGAATAATGTCTCGTAATTGCGCTGCAGGTGTCGGCACCGGAGAACTGCGATGAGGCATTCACATAGTATTAGTATATGGTGAGTGTGGCAGTGTGCGGTGCGCCCTGCGCCCGGGTAAGAGATTCGTCCGATGGCACGTGTGGTACCACCGCTGATCCTTCGCCTCTGGGTTGCTTTGCGGTTCAATGACGAGCGGGCGGCTTTCTCGCAATTGCCCAGATGTTCATACACATTTCAAAGAAGCCCACCTCTAATCCGTCGTCAGGAAAAACGCTGCGAAGCTCCCCGCGAAGCGTGCCGCGGGTGTATGCCGCCTTGTGCTCGCTGATTTCAATCGGACTGACCAGGCGCACCCTGGCCATGGCCCTCAAGAGCCCATCAACCCATGCAGCAGGCGTCGTGAGAATGAAAATCCCCTCAGGCTCGAGGACGCGATAAATCTCTCGAAGCAAGGAAAGGACTCGGTGAGGCTCGATATGCTCTACCACCGCGAGCATGGTCACCACTTTGCAGGAATCGCTCTGGACGGGCAGGAAAAGATCGTTCTCCAAGTCGTGGGGGATAAGAGTAAGGTCCTCACTGTCAGCGCACGCGGCAGAATCTTCTTTCGCTGTTTGATCCAGGCCGATTTTGCGGGCAAAGGAGGTTTCCCTCAAGAACAGAGGAAATGAGCCGCATCCGATGTCCAGGAGACAGCCGTTTCTGTAACCTGGAGGAATCAGCCGATTCGCAACCTTGGCACGCTGGCGCGCCAGGAATCCCTCGAGAAGCCCGGTACCTCGGGTCACCCGCGTGTTTGGCATTCAAACCTCCGCTGAAAGGGAGTGACCCTCATCGTACACGGACCCACGGTGCTGATCCTGTCGCTGCAGCCCCACCGTGGTAACACCCGTGCTATTTTCCTATGAAAATGCATTTTCACTATAAACGGGCATGGGCCGGGTTGGCGCGGCTGAGCAGGGTTTCAGAAAGGCATTGGCCTTGGATCCACGTTCGCGTGGGTGTTTCGGCCGGCAAGCCCCAGGCCGGGAGCGCGTATCACGTGTGTGCACGTGCCACCGCGCTCAACCTGCGTGTCGCAGTCCGTGTTTCCGGATCTTGCTGTACAGGGTGCTGCGGCTGATGCCCATTATTTTTGCCGCCTTGTACCTGTTCCACGCGCATTTCTCAAGGATGGTCCGGACGTGGTTGCGTTCGATACGATCCAGGTTTGCGATTTCATGATCGGTCAAGCCTATTTGCTCATCAGACCGCAACTCCGGCGGAAGGTCCCGTGGCTCGATGATCTCTCCCTTCGCGAGGACCATACATCGCTCTACGACATTCTCCAGCTCCCTGACATTGCCAGGCCAGTTATGCCGGAAGATGAAATCCATCGCTTCAGGAGAGAAGGCCTGAACGCTCTTCTGGAATCGCTCATTGTAACGGTCCACAAAATTCGTCACAAGTTGAGGGATGTCTTCTTTCCGCGCACAGAGAGGGGGCACGTGGAACGCGATTACGTTGAGCCGCCAGTAGAGGTCCTCCCGGAATATTCCCTGAACCAAGGCCTTTTTGAGGTCTCTGTTTGTGGCAGCGATAATGCGGGCATTGGTGTGGAGCGTCTCTTCGCCGCCAACGCGCTCGAAAGCTCTCTCCTGGATGACTCTCAGGAGAACCACCTGAGTCGGAAGGCTTATCTCGCCGATTTCATCCAGAAAGATGGTTCCGCCTTCGGCCTGCTCGAAACGGCCGGGCTTCCGGCGAATCGCGCCGGTGAACGCTCCCTTTTCGTGGCCGAACAACTCGGAGTGCAAGAGGGTCTCTGAGTACGCCGCGCAGTTGATCACCACAAACGGACCTCCTGCACGAGAACTCTCCGTATGGATGGCGCGGGCCAGGACCTCTTTTCCCGTGCCGGACTCTCCCTGGATAAGCACGTGGGAATTGCTGTTGGATATGTCCAGGACCAACTCTGAGATAGCTCTCATCTGCGGCGAACGGCCGAGGAGATTGCTCAGCCTCTGCGTCGCGTCGAGGGTGTGCGTGAGTTTGCGATTCACCTGCCGTTCGTGCCTGAGACTCTGGTACAGCCTTCGAATCCTGAGCATGGCGTTCACGCGCGGAATGAGTTCGTCCGACTCACATGGCTTGATCAAGTAATCGTCCGCTCCGCTGTTCAAGCCCGCGATTTTGTGATCCAGAGAATCGTGTACGGTGAACAGGATGACCGGAATATACTGAAACTCCGCGTGAATCTTCAGCTTCGAGACCAGTTCCATGCCATCCATCCCGGGAAGGTTCAAGTCCAGGAGGATCATGTCCGGCAGGCCATCATCGCTCTGTTCAAGGAACGCGAGACCCTCCTCGGCAGACACCACCAGAGCGGTTCGGAATCCAGCGCCTTGCAGCAATTGCTGAGCGAATGGGCCGTTGTACGGGTCGTCCTCGATGATGAGCACATGGCCGGTAGGATGCGAGACGTTCATGAAATCAGTCCTTCTGTGAGACGAAATGATAGGCAAGCCCCTGAGCGAGCGCGATTTTCTCGTCCTGATCGTTCCTCAGTTCGATGTTCCAAAGGCTGACTCGCTTGCGGACGTCCAGTGGGGTGGCTTCTGCGGTGACAATGGCCCCTGAACGTGCAGCCTGGAAATAGTTGATCTTGATCTCGAGTGCAAAGGCCTTGTACCCCCTGGAATTCGCGGCAACGGCAAGTGCCTGATCTGCAAGGGCGAATAGCACACTTCCATGGGCACGCGCCTCAGAATTGCAATACGCGTCCTTAATAACGAGACTCACTCTGGCGTAAGAATCCCTCACCTCGTCGATGCCGATGCCGAGGGTACGCGCAAACGGATCGGTGCCGACGACCTCTTCGGCGTATCTGACAGGTTCCTTTACCGGATCAATCATGGGATCGCTTCCTCGCTGGTGGCTACACAAAGTCTCTCCGACCGAGTTCGCACGTGAGCGCTAAAAGGTTCGTTTGGCGCGTGACGGCCTCTTGGCCGGTTTAGGCTGGTGCGGATCGTCTTCGGCCACCGATGCGCGAGCAATCCGGTTATGCGTACGCACAATCTGGAGAAAATTACGAAGCAGCGTCCCTCCATCCGGCCGGGATGCAAGATAGTATTCCGTGTGCGCCTGGACGCCGTATGCGGGTTTTGTCGGGTGCCTGATTATCTGGTACGGGCAGAGCTGGTTCTGGCAAGGCAGACGAAGCCGGGAGGAAGCCTTTTCACCTCATCATAGTGGTTCTGGACCAGATTCAGGCTTGGTCCCATTCCTGCGAACAAAGGATCCTTTTCCACCACGAACACGTTGTGGCGACCTCGTTCCGTAGGATTGTGCCCATAGGGAAAACAATCGTCCTCTCCCCCGCGAATCGGCCCGACCTTGCCACCGAAGGCCAGCGCCAGCGCCTGATGGCCACCACAGATGCCGATGACCGGAACATCCATCTCTTCCACAATGATTTTCAACGCGTGGAAGAAGTTCATCAAATCCACGTGGTTCCGGCCCTTATACTTGCACCAGGGAATCCCGTTGGGACTCAGGGCAAGAAAAGCAGGTCTCAGTTTCCGCATGTTTTCCACGGTAACCTCGGAGAAAGGCAGGACAATACCCTGGCCTCCAGCCCCCAGGCGGGCCAGCGTATCTCGTACGATTACCGCCTGTTTCGAAGTGCGACCGGTAAAGAGATTCACCACAATCCATAAGGACGACGCTTCCACAGGGGAAGCGACCGCTTTCTCCACGTCCGCACGCTGAACGTGCACCGGCTCTGTTGCACCAGCGGTTTGGCAGGTCCAGAAAGCGGCTGTCACGAGCACGACCACGAGACACATTCTTCGGAAATTCATTCGTAAAGGCCTTTCGCTGTTCAAAACAACTTCGTCCCTGAGTTCCTTGTCCCACATCAAAGAGGCATTAAAGAGGATCGTCGTGTCATTTCGGGTCCAAGTGAAAGATCACATGAGATCACAGACACAACTCTCTATAATAATTGTCGTTACTTGTCAAGTTATTCAGGGGCAACGAGACAAGCTGGACTACCTTTTATACCATGTTATAGTTGAGGCAGGGTATTCGTGGCAAGTAGGGCACGCGTGGAAAGTTCGCGGCTCCGGATACGAGGACGGGGGACTGTTTCAGTCCTGGGACCGAACGGATGCTCGCACCACGGACGGTCGTGTGAGAGGGTACCGCTGCATCCATGGCAATCGCTGTGCCGCCAAGAGAGGTGCTTTTTGAACAGGACATGCATTGACACGTTGGCGCAACTCCGCGACTGGGGGGACAAGAAGTCTTGGCCCTCAGGTTTCTGTGCAGCCCCGAATCCGGGTCAGACGCGCTCCGTTCCACCCCGTTATGAATTTGTCGGAGCGAAAAAGGGGGACGATCGTCTTGCCGCGGCGAGGTGCCCGTGCGGAAGAATGGCAATCCTCGTCGCATTGACGGGCCTTGTCCTGATGATCGCGTGGGTCCGTCCGCTTCCCGCGCAAGAAACCGGTCTGAGTCTCCTGGACGAAAGACAGCCGATCATGGTGAACAAGAGGGCGAAAGAAGTGCGGCTCCTGGCCGAACTTCAGCCCCAGGCGTTTGCCGGGAGCTGGCTGAGACGGATATCCGGTTATCATGCCCTTGTCTGGAAACAGGGGAAGGCAGCCGGAGAGGCGTTGATGACATCTCCTGTCGATGACAGCACGTTTTACGACGCCATGGTTTCCCTCGGAGCGATCCCCGGCAATAACCTCACCATGGCCGCATGGAACGAGCGCACCAACCCGGAGAGTTCCGCGCCGGACACTCGTGTGGAAGGAACGCCGGTGGATGTGCTGGTGTGGTGGCCGGGACTACGATCCCCCCTGCAACTCAAGGACATGCTCATAGATTCTGGCGGGCGGGGAGTGGACATGCGTTTCGGAGGGAACAAGGCTCTCATCCCTGAATGGCGCTCGGGCTGCATCGTCTGCTTGTATAGCTGCCCTGGAGGGAAAGTAAGTAATCGCGCGGTACACGATCCGGGATTATGTGAAGAATCCGAAGAATTACGCGGTAGATTTTTCTCGCGTGCCCAAAGGGAACCGCAAAGTCCTGGTAATTATACGTCTCAAACGCGACACCAGCACCGTCACCAAAGGGGAGCGCTCGCATTGATCAGCGGTGAGCAGATTGATTTCCATGCAGGAATTAGCTACCGTGACCGCTCGATGCTGAGCGCGTGCGTGACGCGCAGCACAATGTCGCCTCAGGAGATAGGGAATGGAACATATATCGTGGACCGAAGATCTTGCAGTCGGCGTGGAAGCCGTAGACGATCAGCACAAGCAATTTTTCAAGGCTGCGAACAATTTGGCCGAGGCCATGTGGGAAGGCAGGACCAAGGAAGAAGTGGGCAGGACCTTGGATTTCCTCACCGAGTATGCTGCACTCCATTTTCATGACGAAGAAACCTTGATGACCAAGTACCAATATCCCCAACTCACTGCCCAACAAAGTGCTCACATTGCATTCAACAACCAAATGAAGGACTTGCAGAACCGCTATCGCTCGGGAGAATCCGCGTCAACGATTGCCATCGAATTGCTTAATGGCGCATGCGACTGGTTCAGGAACCACATACGGTTGATGGACAAGCCTATGGGAGAATTCGTGCAATCAAAGCAGTGACTTTCCTCAAAACCGATCACGCGCGGTGCGATTGCCTTCAGGCTTGGCAGTGCGGTAATCCACGCCGATTCTCGTTCAAGAGAGTAAGGCGGTAGGGCTGAGGGTCTCTTGAGCGTCGTGATGAGAAGGCTCTGCGTCATCCGTAAAGAAAGAGATCCCCAGCCTGCGCGGAGTGAATCATTCAAAAGCGGAATGGTATCGGGTCAGTCGGTTTCCCAGGCGATGGGCACCTCAGATCAATCGCGGTAACGGTTCGCCGGGAGGGACGGGGACAGAGCCACCGCTCACAAAGAAAAGAGAGAATGGGCGTCCACTTCTTCGTGTCTTCGTGGTTTGGTTTTCCCCGTTCAACAAGGGGGGCGCACTCAACGATTACCAATCGTGTGCCTCCGCGTCGGTCGCCTTCTGACGAGAATCGATCTCGAGCGTATTGAAGACCCTCACCGGCCGCACGGACACGTCACGTTCGCCTGCTGCTATCTTGACCAGAATCACCAAATTTCCCGCGCCTGAAACGATCTTGAACATACGGGTAGGTGCCGCATCCGTTGCGCCTGTTACGGGCACCCGATTTCTGGGCAGTGCGACAGGACTCCCCCGCATGAGCAGTCTGGTCTCAGTAGGGAGAAGCCTGAGATCGGGAATGTGAGCAAGAGCTTCGGGAAGACTTATGAGACGCTCCTCGATGGCGCGCACCCCGCCTTCCTTGATAACTTCCACGCTTGTCGCGTTCTCGATCAGGAACGAACCGCTCGCGGTTCTCCGGAGTTTTTCCAGCCTTCCTCCGACGCCCAGGTCGTTTCCAAGATCCCTTGCAACGGCTCGTGCGTATGTCCCTTTGGAACACACCAGGGCGAGTTCCAGAATGGGCGAAGCCCAACTCTTGAGTTCGAGGGAGAAGATCTCGATCCGCCGCGCGGAGATTTCCGGAAAGATTCCCTTCCGAGCCAATCGATAAAGAGGGACTCCGTCCTTCTTGATGGCCGAATAGTGTGGCGGAGTCTGATCCATGGGGCCGTGGTATTTGGCGAGGGCTTCCCGAATTCGGTCCTCGGTGAGTTGGGAGATGTCGCCAGTACGGACGATACTGCCTTCCTTGTCTCCACTGTCGGTTTCTTCGCCGAGCACGACCGTCATCTCGTATCTTTTACGACTCTCGTCAAGGTAATCCAGGGAGCGGGTGGCTGCACCGATCAGTACCGACCATCAGCCCTGTGGCCGCGGAATCGAGGGTGCCGGAGTGTCCCACTTTGGAGGGTCTCACGGGGCGCTTGACGATCCTCACCAGATCGTTGGAAGTAATGCCCTCGGGTTTGTCCACAAGAAGTATTCCATGCATGTGATCTTGCGTTCAGTCCTTCATGGGGGGAATTCAGTCCAGGCGGGCGCGATCGCGAGGGTAACCTTCAGACGATCTTCGCGCACGTGCCGGCCCGCGCGATATCCGCGTGTGCGACTCCGCGCAAGCGCGGATCGTAGGCTTACCGTATTCTGTCGTAAGGTTCAAGACCCTGTGTGCTCGAATGAGCTTCAGAGCATCGGTAGAGTAGGCCAATGCTGACGTTGGGTGTTCATCACGTCAAACAACCGGCTCCTGAAAGTCTTGCTCAATTCTTCCAAGGGAGGAGGCATGGGAACCGTTGCTGTTTCCGGGTCGTACTTTGCCAGGCAGGTGAGCAACCGCTTGACAGAATCGGGAAGGGCCTGAAGGTTGTAACCCCCTTCCAGAGCCAAAATTATTCTGTCAGAGCACAGCTCCGCTGCAAGGTGCATCAGTATTTGTAGAATCTGCTCGAATCCGTCTTCGGTCAGGCCCATGCCACCGAGAGGGTCCAGGTGATGTGCGTCAAAGCCCGCGGAAACGAGGATGAGCTGCGGGTTGTACGCGGAAAGGATCGGCGCGATCACCATATCGAACGCGGTCACGTACTCCGCGTGTCGCCGAATCCCAAGGACATGGGAAAATTCACGGTGAATCCCACTCCAGGTCCATGTCCCACTTCCCGGGTACCGCCCGTTCCGGGGTAATGAGGGTACTGATGCGTGGAAATGTACATGACGCTGGGATCTTCATAGAACGAATTCTGCGTGCCATTTCCGTGATGAAGGTCCCAGTCAACGATAGCGACCCTTTCCAGTCCGCAAGCAGTGATAGCGTAACGAGCAGCGATCGCGATGTTGTTAAAAAAACAAAATCCCATGGCCCGACGCCGCTCCGCGTGGTGACCGGGCGGACGTACCAGCCCGAAACCATTGCGGATTGTGCCGTTAATTACCGCGTCCACGAGGTTGAGTAACCCTCCTGCCGCACGTATGGCCGCGCTCCACGAGTGGGCGCACGCAGACGTGTCCGGATCGAGAAAAGTCTCGTCCCGACCGGCAGTTGCTGCAACATGGTCCACATATCTACGGTCGTGAACAGCCGCAATCTCCTCCACCGTCGCATCACGCGCGGGAATCTCAAGGAGATCCAGGCCTGGGTTCATTGCGTCGATCATCTGGTAGATCACTGCAAGACGCTCGGGGCTTTCCGGGTGGTAGCATCCCATGTCGTGCAGCAGATAGCTCGGGTCTCTTACTATTCCAGTAGGTTTCATCGTTTCTTGCCGGGACTGTTGGGATCGATCGGTCTTCTTGCCGGGCGGCTCTCTGCCGTTGATGTCAGCGCAGGCGCCTGTCCGGACTTGCGTGGGCCAGATATGTGATTTCGCGAAGCAATGCGGTTACTGGCGACTGACCTCTCATCGAGTCGCAGTGCTGCGTGCACAGACCTTCCCGATCTGCCTGATGTACCGCTCAAATTACCAGTAACGCTAGCATCGCCCGTGCCATGAGTCAATGATTTAACACAGAGGTCCACTCGTGGGTAACGAAAACGCTGACTCGCCAAGAAAAGTGCTCTATGACTGCCTCTCAGGTGGGTCGCGTCTGCTATGCTCGTCGAACGCCCGGGGACAACAAGCCTGCGAGGCCGCTAGGGAGCCTGTTGCCACACCGCAACCACGGTGATCATTGTCTTACTCAGCGTATCGCATACACGGCTCGGACTCGCGAGTCAGCTCCTAAGAGTCTGACGTACTCGGCTTCTTCTTGGCAACTTTCGTGAAAAGTCATCGGAACCCGCGCCATCAAACCGGGGTTGTCGAGAAAGCATTGCGTGACACAATACGTCTTAGCCTCTTCTGGCTTTGAATGCCTTCACGGTCTGATCAAGCACTGCTGCCAAGTCCTCGGCTTGTTCCAAGGTCATGTATATCTGTCTTTCGTACAACTCCACGAGCTTTTGCCCGCCTTTTTCGTCCGCAGTGGGCACGAATCTGCCGAAAAACAGCGAAAGATCACGAGGGCTGGTCGCGATCATCGCACAGTTCGCATAGTACACCGAAAGTTGGTTGGCCATGACTCTGGTCGGGCCGGTAGAAGGCTGGGACGCGTCAGGCTTGGTGGATCCTTTTTCTTGCTGATTCATGAACGGCTGCTCCTCGTTTGTTCGGGGCCTGACCGACACCACTTGCCGCGAAGGCGTGATTGTCGGGGGACATTTCCGGACGAACCTCTTTTGGTGGTGATTTGCTGTGATGGCGTGGTGCGACGATACATCGTGCAGAGCCACTCACGGACAGACGCTTCCGTATGTCTGTCTCGCGAAACAGAAGCCGGGCACAGCGGTCGTCAGGCACCGGAGGGTCGGCCATCGATGCGTAACTCCGTTTACGGCATTTTCTCAGGAGAAGCAATCCTTATCCACCTGCCGTCACATACCGTCCACTGGTTCTTGTCGCAATCCACAAACGTGGTGCCGTCGAAAACGACGATCAATTCATCATTTCCTCCGAGTGGGTCTCCTTTGAAGAGAGCCGCTCGATCCCCGTAACTGTGTTGGACGATGCAATTGTTGTCGTAGTCTTCCGCGACTACATCCCAGGAATCGCCGCGTTCATCCCTTACCATGTTCGGGGCCACAGGATTCTTGGTTTCATGATGGATTGCCTTCATGAGTCCCCTCCACGTCGGTGCCCGGATCGCTTCCTGAATTCGAGGACCCTGGAACCGCATTCCGGGTATCTGATACCGATGGGCTATCACGTAAGTGACTTTGGCCTGCTGGCGGCATGCCTCTGAAGCGCAGTCAGGCCGGGCCGTTCGTAGCGAAAGAGGTTTGCCGCCAGTGTCGTACGCCTGAAAACGCATTGGTATGAGCCGCCATTGTGGCATTCTCCCCTGAAGATACCACCATGGGATCGATTTGCAAACGGGGAGACCGGCGGCCGGCAGTCAATGTGGATCTTCTTCGTCAATACTCTTTTCGTGCGAAGAAAGTCACCAGCCCGAAGTGGGGGACGGGTTAAGCTACTCTGCGGGATTCTCCCGCGGCAATGGCGTATCCCAAAGCTCACACAACCGAACCACGACGGCTGAAAAGCACTTTGTGATTGAATGCGCCTGGTCTATCTGCTATGCCAGACTGAAGGCTCCGGCCTCACCCCCAGGTGGAGGGCAACCAGATCATGCTGAAGGACTATCCCAAGTCGATAGTAACCAAAGACGGAATCTCGGTTCAGCTTCGCCCTGTCGTCCGCACGGACGAAGAGCGCTTGAAGGAACTGTTCTCTCAGATTCCGGAAACAGAGAGATGGTTCCTGAGAGAGAACCTTACAGACCCTGAGAAGCTTCATCACTGGATCGAGAATCTGGACTACAATCGCCTTCTCCCCATGGTTGCCGTAAAGGAGGATGACGGCCAATTCATCGCCAACCTGAGGCTGTATCGTTCGTGTTCCGGGTGCGCTTGCCACGTGGGACATGTGCGTGCCATGGTGCACCCTGCATATCGGTCTCAGAAGATCGGAAGTTGGATGCTCCTGGACTGTGCGAAGCTTGCCATGGACATGGGGATCGAGAAGCTCGTGGCGGAATTCGTCGCGGGCGTAGAGGATGTGGCCATAAGAGCAGCCAGAAAACTCGACTTTCATCAAGAGGCGACTCTGAAGGAATACGTCAAGGATCGTAACGGTAATTATCGAGACCTGATCATCATGGTAAAGAATCTTTCCGCTGAGTGGGGCGACTTTTGACCTCTTTGGGGACAGATGAGTCCTGCTGCAACCTATCAGCAAAGACCGTGGTCCTTGAAACCGCCCAAGGACCGGTAACGATCCGAGCACAGTGTCGTCCGGGGTCCTTCTGCCGCCTTGGCATGGATGCGGGTCTCGGCCATTTTTCCCAGTATTCTTCCATTATCCATAGATCGGAAAGCTTCGAAGCCATCGCATCGCGCGAGGGGGGACGGGTGGCGCTCGCGGTCGTGGAACCATTCCTGGTGGTCGGGTACCTCACCTGCTGGTACGCCTTGCCTGGAGACCGGTGGTACAGCCTCGGCGGGCTGCTGTACGAAATGGGCGCGATCGAGGTGAGCCGGAATTACCGCGGTATGGGTATCGCGCGGCGCATGATGGAGATCACGCTCCAGGACGATTTTTTCCAGGATAAGATTGCCTTTGCCAAGGGACTCTCGTGGCACTGGGACTGCGGAGCAGCCGGTCTCTCTCCTGCCGAGTACCGGGGGATGTTGATGAGGTTGTGCGATGGTTTTGGGTTCCGGGAGGTTCACACCAATGAGCCGGGTATCGGTTTTCGGACGGAGAATTTTCTGCTCATCAGGGTGGGGGAAAGGGTTTCAGCCGACGATCAGAAGAGGTTCCGCTTTCTGCGTTTTGGCATCACTTACCCCCAGTAGCAATTTGCTGAAGTGAGCCGCACTCTACGAAATTTTCCCGAGTACAAGACACGATTACGCCAGTGCGATCTTCAGACGCGGCTTTGAGACGCCTCAACAGCCGGCTGTTAGGGAGGGCTCACATTTTTTGTGGACTCTCCTTGTTGAGGATACCTCGTTCTCAGACAGACCACGCGAATAAGAAAAGAAATGACAAACCGGGAAGTTAGACTCTACGCTCTCGTCATGGGAGGACGTGCGCTATGAGTGTGCCCGCGCCAAGAGTATGACGTAACCGACTTTGCATGGTGAACTCCCATGACCTGGAGGGTTACAACGAACCATGAAAATGCCACGCTGTCCAGCAACCAGCGGGAGCTGGCAAATGCTTAAAGTTCTTGGGGATTGGGGTTCGGGGGAAGGCACTTCTTTCAAGAAGGGCCTTCTCCCGAAAATGCATTTTCTTAGGAACGTTATGAAAAAGGAACGCGTCTGCGAGCCGTCCCATTACCACGGCTCCCGGAGGTTTTTTCATGAAAGACCTGGAATTGACCGCGTGCAGCACGAAAGGGGCGCAGGTCCAAGATCGCGCGGAAGCCATGTCCTCTGGGGATGGGGGGCTTGGGGACGATTTCGTGTGGATGCTGATCGCCTTTTTCGTGGGTGTCGGCTTGATGGGCCTGAAATTCTGTGGGTACTGGATCACCGGGTCATCCGCAATTTTGTCAGACGCGTTGGAATCGATCATCAACGTCGTTGCCAGTGGATTCGGACTTGGCAGTATCGCGCTTTCCTCAAGACCGGCTGACGAAAGTCATCCGTACGGACACGGCAAGATCGAGTTCTTTTCCGCGGGCTTCGAGGGAGCCCTGATCATTCTCGCTGCGATCGGGATCTTCTTCGAAGGGGCCAAGCAGATCCTCAATCCTCGTGAGCTCCCTCAACTGCAGGACGGCTTGTTTTTTTTGGTCGCGTCAGGCATCGGCAATCTGGTCCTTGGCGTAATGCTGATCCGCGTGGGCAAACGCACGCGATCGGTGGTATTGGAAGCGGACGGCAAACACCTCCTGACCGATGTATATACGTCGGCTGCCGTGCTGGTTGGGGTCGCAGTGGTCTATTTTTCCGGGTGGTATCGGTTTGATGGGATTGTTGCCTGCCTGGCAGGAATCAATATCGTGTTCTGGGGAGTCGTGCTCCTCCGTCAGGCTTTCAGCGGCCTTATGCACGCATCGGATCCCGCATTGCTCGACGAGATATGCGATCTGCTGGCCACGCACAAGAAGGACATCTGGATTGACGTGCACCGCCTCAGAGCATGGCGATCAGGCAAGCGCGTGCATGTGGATTTTCATCTGGTGCTTCCGAGACAACTCCCTCTTTCAGAAGGACACCGTGAAGTGAAAAAATTGGAAGGGGCCTTTGCCGCGCATTTTGGTGGCATGTCGGACATCCTGATTCATCTGGATCCGTGTGCGGATCCGGATTGTCCTGTCTGCGAGCGCGATCCCTGCGATCTGCGGCAACACGAGAGAACCTTCGCAAGAATCTGGAACCGGAAGGCCTTGACCACTGAGGTCACGCGATAGGTGCCGGACCACGTACGCGATATTGATTCGCTTCTGCTTGTACAACTTGGTGCAGGCTTCAGGCTGGGAATCCCCTTCACTGCGGACCACTCAGAGCCTTCTCAACTCTTCGCTCAGGAGATCTCCAACCCTACGATGTTATACCGATGCGCGATCACGTGAGTGACTTTGGTCTGCTGGCGGCATGCCTCTGAAGAGCAGTCAGGCCGGGCCGTTCGTAGCGAAAGAGGTTTGCCGCCAGTGTTGCACACGTGAAAACGCATTGGTGTTATTCGTGTGAAAGCGAATCGGTACGACTTCTCGGATAGACCGTCCGCCCGTCCCGCGTTGACATCGTAAAGTCTGATGAACAGACTAGGAACAAGGCAGGAAGCGAGGGCCACAAGGTCTTTTTGAGAATGATCCGAAGCATCCTATGTTCAGCACGGAACGGGGCCCTCGGGGAGGTTACCATGCCCGTATCCAGATCAATTGCCCGGTTTGTGAAGTCATCTGCGTGGGTAAGAGCCATGTTTGAAGAAGGGGCGCGGTTGAAGCGAGAACGCGGGGCGTCGAACGTCTTCGACTTTACCCTCGGAAATCCTGATTTGGACCCGACACCAGCCTTCAAGGAGGCTTTGCTTGCCGCAGCCGCCGTTTCCGAGCCGGGAATACACGGTTATATGCCCAATGCGGGGTACCCGGATGTGCGCGCAGCCATTGCCGAGAAGGTCCGGCGAGAACAAGGGGTTCCCGTAGATGAAAACTCCATCGTAATGACGGTAGGCGCGTCCGGCGCCTTGAACGTTATCTTGAGAACGGTCGTGAATCCCCTGGACGAAGTTATTATCCTTGTCCCCTATTTCTGTGAATATCCCTTTTACATAGACAATCATGGGGGAAAGGCTGTCCCGGTAAAGACGCAGGAGGATTTCTCGCTGGATCTCCGCGCTATCGATGCTGCAATCACGTCGAGGACCGCAGCGGTGATGATCACGTCTCCCCATAACCCCACCGGAAGGATCTACAGCGAAAGAGAGATTCGTGGGTTGGCGGATCTCCTCACTCACTGGAGTTCCCGCATTTACCGGCCCATCGCGCTTATCGCGGATGAGCCTTACCGGGATCTCGCGTTTGACGGAATTACGGTTCCGAGCGTGCTCAAGGCGTATGCGAACACGTTCGTGGCCTCCTCTTTCGGCAAGAGTATCTCGGTGCCCGGCGAGCGTCTGGGGTATGCAGTGATGAGTCCGGATATGGACGATGCGGTCGCAACCATGGACGGGTTAATCGTCTCGAACCGCATACTTGGGTTTGTCAATGCCCCCGCGCTGATGCAGCGGACGATGAAGACGGTGCTGGATGACATTGTGGACATGTCCGTGTACCAACGCCGACGAGACAGGCTCTATGAGGCTTTGACCGGATTCGGCTATGAAATGGTCAAGCCGCAGGGAACCTTCTACATTTTTCCCAAATCTCCTTTGCCGGACGAAATGGAATTTCTGAGCTTGCTCAGGAAGAGATCGATCCTGGCCGTGCCGGGCAGAGGGTACGGTCTGCCGGGATATTTTCGCCTTGCGTACTGCGTGACAGATGCGACGATCGAGGGTGCTCTGAAAGGGTTTGAGGAAGCCATCGAAGAGGCGCGGGA
This sequence comes from uncultured delta proteobacterium, assembly GCA_963760985.1. Classification (GTDB taxonomy): domain Bacteria; phylum Desulfobacterota; class Desulfomonilia; order Desulfomonilales; family Desulfomonilaceae; genus JACRDG01. The sequence continues at coordinate 534,113 of CAVXFM010000016.1, forward strand.
GCATATCGGCTCTTCTCTCCCCATCCTGGGAGGGACCTCGGAGCAACTGGTATCGGAAATGCCCGCGGTGACGCAATGACCGCTTCGAGCGGGGAGATACCCTACAAGGAACGAGACGCGGGACTGAAGTCGCTGCGCTTCGGTGACAGAGGTCCCGCGCTCACACAGAGCGTGGACCCGCGGGAAAGTGTGGCCCTTGGCTTATCCTGTGCAAGAATGGGGAACGCTCACCTGCACGGAAAGCAAATAATACCGGTGCGCACAAAAGCAAGTACATGAGGCGCCATGGCTCCGCTCCGAACTGCTAGCGTGACTGCGCTTTGGAGGCATGGCGCGTGCTTGCCCGTACTACCTGAATTGACGCACTCCGAGGAAGCGGGCAGCGGCACCCGAATATGAGACCGACCTTGCGCATGAGAGTGCGAAGACTGCGTGCCGTGGTATCAGAGGAAATCAGCGAGCAACCCGGTCCAGGGGCGGATGACCTCTTCAACGACAATGGAGATGGAGATGCCGTTTTTACCTTCGCGCTGGAGTCTCCCTTCCACGGTCACCACTTCGCTGGTCAAGATAGGTCGAGCGCAATCTTCCTGAGCCTTTGGAAACATTACCAGATCCATCAGACCGGTTTCATCTTCCATGGTGATAAACATAACCCGCTTGCCCGAACGAGTCGGCGGGGTATGCACGATCACGAGCATTCCCGTTACCCGCACACGACTGCCTGACCGGATCCGTCGCAATTCCTTTGCAGTGACGATCCCGTCCTCCGCGAGGCGAGGCCGCAGAACCGTCAATGGATGACCTGAACAAAAGACGCTCATGGACGCTGCTTCGTTCCAGATCTTCGTCGTGTGCGTATGAGAGAATTCCATAGAAACCGTCATTTCCTGTTTTCGGGGGTGGGAGTTCGGGGAAGGAGATTCTTTTACCAAATGGTCCCTCCTCTGAAAACTCCTTCATAGGAAGTTTCTCCTTGCAAAAGCTCCTTTTGAGAGCCTGCCTCACCCAGAGCACACCTCCTGGGTCAGCCTCCATTCACTTTCTTCGAGTCCATCCAGAGCGCCGGCAGATACAAGAGCCTTCAGCAGCCGCTGAGGAATGGACAGGCGAACCAGAAAGTCCCCTTCGGTCCTAAACGGACCTCTTCTCTTGCGGTCAGCCACGATTCGTCGGGCCATTTCCGGCCCCACACCGTTGACTACCTTCAGCGGCGCACGAATACCGGATCCATCCGGCTCATACTCCAGACCACTCGCGTTAAGGTGAGGAGGATATACCGGCACGCCCCGCCTCCGAGCCTCGTTAAGAATGACAGAAGGCGGATAGGAACCTACCTGACCGGCATTCAAAAGCCCCAGATAAAAGGCCTGCGGATAATGAGCCTTCAAAAAGGAGCTCTGATAGGTAATGTGAGCGAAAGACGCCGCGTGAGCCTTGCAAAAACCATACGACGCAAAAGACGCCACCATACGGAAAACATTCTCAACGAGAATGCGGTTGTATCCTCTTTCCAGAGCCCCTTGGACGAACCGTCGTTTGAGCAGGTCCATTTTTCTGGACTTTCGATCTTTGGTCATGGCCCGGCGAAACGCGTCTGCCTCAGCATAGGGCAACCCGGAAAAAGCATGTGCGATCCTGAGCACTTGTTCCTGGAAAAGGATCACTCCATATGTCTCAGCCAGCACAGGAGCGAGATCTTCGTGGAGAAGCCGCACCGGTTCTTCGTGGTTGCGTCTCTTGACGAACGTCTCCACCATGTTGCCTTCCACAGGACCCGGTCTGAACAACGAGACCTCGGCAATCAGATCTTTGAAGCGTCGGGGCTGAAGGCGTCCCAAAAGATGACGCTGGCCCGGTGACTCAAGCTGAAAAATTCCCACACTCTCGGTGCTCCGAAGCAGCGCATACGTCTTCCGATCGTTAAGAGGCGTGCGATCCAGGTCCAACAGGATTCCTTTTCGCTGAAGAATCTCCAATGCCTTCCTGATGGCCGTGTGCATGCGAAGCCCCAGAATGTCCAGCTTCAGAAGCCCCAGGGCATCCACATCGTCTTTGTCCAACTGGCCCACGGGAATGCCCTTGGGAGAAGCGCCCACAGGCGTCCATGCCTTGATATCCTCCGGCGCGATGATGACCCCGCCGAGATGGACCGAACACTGAAACGGGAGGCCGGTCAACCTCGAGGCCAGCTCAATGAGGCGAGTTTCGTACTGAATAGGAGCGTCCCGCAACTCCGGCAGATTCGTAAGCGCCTCGTTCAAATCCCGACCCCGCAGAGACCACGGCAGACATGTGGCCAGGCGGTCGATCTCGCCCAGCGGATAACCAAGCGCCCGAGCTACCAAACGTACTGCGCTGCGCACCCGAAAGGTGTGAATGGTGGACACCATCGCGGTCTGTCGGGGGAAGAGTTCCATCAGGCACCGGATCACCTCGTCCCGACGTTCCGAATCAAAGTCCAGATCGATATCGGGCATATCGCTCCGCCCCTCGTTGATGAAACGCTCAAAGAGGAGATTATGAGCCAGCGGGTCCACTCCGCCCAGAAGAAGGAACACCACAAGGCTCCCCGCGGCAGATCCGCGGACACTGTGACGAATTCCGCTCTTACGCGCAAAATCAACCACCTGCCTGACCAGGAGAAAAAAGTCAGCCAAGTTCATCTGATCGATCACCGCCAATTCCTGATCGAGTTGGCGCAGGTAGTGCACAGGTAAAGGGTGAAAACGCCGGGCCGCCTCATGAAAAGAAAGTCGCCTGAGCTTTGCGGAGGCTTGAGCGGGTGGCTGGAGCGAAGGTGGATGCAACTGTCCCACAGGGAAAGCAAAAGCACGACAAAGCTGCGCAATACGCGCGGTGTTCTCAAGGGCCTCAGGGTAGGGGACCCGAGCGAGCATCTCCTTGCCTGACACCAAAGAGAACCGGTCATTGGAGAGAGGAGAAACGCTTCGATGGTGGTGATGTGTTTGTATGCCGGTAACGGTCCGATGGAGGAGAAGATCTTCCGGTCTGAGAAAAGTCACCGCATTGGTGGCTACAAGGGGAAGCCCCAGACGCTCGGCCAGGTTTGTTGCCCTTTCCATGACCCGTAGCGCTTCTCCGGAGGTATCGTCGGGTCGGTCGTGATTCTGAAGCACCACAAAGAGTTGCCCGGTGTCGTGTATTACCTCCTTCAGTTCCCGCAGACAAGACAGTGCGGTGTCATGGTTTCCCTTTTTCAACGCGGATCGGATCACCGAGCCGCTCCCTGCCGCGAGGCAGATCAGCCCTGCGGACCAATGTGCGAGATCCTGTCTGGTGACGGGATTTCGCGGTGCGGTTCCGCCCTCGAAAGAAATTGACACGAGGCGGCAGAGGTTTCTGTATGAGGCAAAATTCGATGCCAGCAGAGTTATCGGAGAACCGTCCCACAGGGAAACCCTGGCACCCACTATGGGTTGTATTCCTGCTTCCCGCGCCGCCCTATAAAACCTCACCGCTCCGTGCAGACCGTCGTCCGTCAGCGCAACCGCTTGTTGTCCGAGCGCCGCGACTTCTCGCACCAGTTCCTCCGGGGTAAAGGTTCCCCAGAGAAAGGAGTACGCGCTCCGCACTTCGAGATGTACAAAGGTATCCATAAGACTTGCCTGAACATACCGATGCAGAAGGAAATCTCTTATTCACGGTTTCGCTCGAATGACCCCGATAAGCTTTCCCAGAATTTTTACTTTTGAGCGTCCGTCTCCGCTGAAGATCAACGGCTCGTATGCGGGATTCGCGGGAAGGAGTTCTACGTCGCCGTTACGACGGCGAAAGACCTTGAGCGTAGCCACAGACTCCATTCCTTCCACGAGGACCGCGACAATTTCGCCGTTTTCAGCCTGAACTTGTGGGCGGATAATGGCCAGGTCTCCATCGCGGATCTGCGCGCCTATCATGGAGTCTCCCCGTACCCTCAGTGCAAAGGCCTCATCAGATCCGAAGAGTTTCGGATCCACCGGGATGTCGTCTTCACGGTTTTCTGCTGCGAGTATGGGCGTGCCCGCGGCGATTTGCCCGATGAGCGGGACAGAAACCGGGGAGCGGCGTCGGGTTAACTTCCACGCGCGGTTTTTTCCTGGAAAGTGAGTAAGGTGTCCTTTCCGTTCCAAGGCCTGGAGGTGTTTAATCAGGCTCCCCGGCGACGTGACCCCGAGTCCTTCGCATATTTCCCTTACCGTGGGCGGGTGTTCCTCCGCGGCATGGAATTTCTCGATGAAACTGAGGACTTCTTGCTGTCGTTTCGTTAAGCTCATAGACATAATATAGGGAACGTTTGTTCTCTTTGCAAGAAAAAAATGTGCCTCACCCTCCCCCTCAGGCCACAGCGGACAGAGATTCCTCTGCTATCTGCGGGAATTCTCGGCCATCTTATGCGGATTCGCGTTCGCACGACCAAAACCATAAGACCGGGGGGCTCATAAGCGAGCTGATGAGACGGCCTCGCGTGCCCCGTAGTGACTGAGATCCCGGGTCTGAAGCCTCAACCAAGTGATGAATTAAAAAACCAGAATAGAACCAAAAGGTTATCCATGCACACGCGAATCAATGTTCTACATTTCACGCTCATCCGAGATCTGGCGCGGCGGAGGGTGTCCTCCTGAACGTAGATTCGACGGCTTTGCGTCGCTCGCAGTGAAGGAGGACTCCCTCCGAAGAAATTACCTGAATTGTCGCACCGCGGTATTAAATCACCACCATGCTTGCCAACGCGGAGACGATGCTCACGGTCAGAGACCCGAATAAGGCGGATCCGAAAGATTTCACTTCAAAATTCGACATCACAGACCCTGCCAGCCAAAACACCAGCGCGTTGATGACGAACAAGAAAAGCCCCAAGGTGAGTATCGTAATCGGAAAGGACAGAAACACCAGAATCGGTTTGAGCAGCACATTGAGTACGCCCAGGTACCTGCTGCGGCAACAAAAGCGTCTTTGATGCTGCCTACCCGGACGCCGGGGATCACATGGGCTGCAACGAGAATTCCTAGGGTAACAATTACCCAATTGATCAGCAGGCGTACCATTTTGTCCATCCTCCAAGTAATCGTTCAGTAGCATCGGAAATCCGGCTTGCCAAGCCGCCTCGTCCATGGGGCATGGGTCCCCGTCGTGTCCCCGCGTTTGGGAAGTCCGTCTTCTCCCTGCGCCCACCCAGTCTTGTCCTTCCCCGTCACGATGAGGAAGATGGAGTAATGCTCGACCCTGAACGGGCCGAATCAGACCTTCTTGTCCTGATGCGCAGTGACCGCTCGAAACCTCTTATACGCCTCCGGAGAAACAGAAGTGAAGCGGATGAGCACTTCGCACTTGTCGCAGGTTCCCATGACGGTCACGACCTTGCCGTATACTTCGCCACCTTTTGGGTTCTGATCCGCGTCCAGGAGGAGCATTTTCACGTCCTCCCAGAGCCCGACCGTGCAGCCCATCACCACCTGCGCGGTGGTCCCGGAAACGTGCGTGATCCAGGCTTCTGCCTCGGCTGCCTCGACGGATTTTCCATCCAAGCGAAAGACTTGCGCCTTGATAGGGGCGTCCAGTGGTACCGGGGTTTGCTCCCGGTCACGCAGCTTCACGTGGTAAGCTCCGTGTATCCCTGTGATGTCGTACAGAGGAACCTTGCCCGGAAAACCTTTCATCTGCACTTCCAGAACCTTCTTCACGTCGACCGCATCGGCAAGCGCTTGATAGGTAGCGTGGCTTATGAGCAATTGGCCTCCCAGGGTAAAACCCTCGATCCTGCCGGTGAAATTCACATCAGAGCCCACCGCGCCGTATTTCGATCGTCTTTCGGAACCGATATTTCCCACCACCACGTTACCCGTGTGAACCGCAACGCCCATTTCAAGGTGGGGCAACCCTTCCGCTTCGTTGAGTGCGTTGATGCCTTCCATAGCGGCCTGCATCTCAAGGGCGCATGACACCGCTCGGGCCTGATGATCGCCCATGGGCTCGGGCGCGCCGAAGAATGCCAGGATTCCGTCTCCTATTATCTCGTCGATAGTCCCGTGATGGTCGAGGAGTATCTCCACCATCTTTCCCAGATAGCGGTTGAGGAACGTGATCACTTGCTCGGGGCTCATTTTGGAGGTCAACGCAGAGAACCCTCTCAGATCGGACATGAGAAGAGTAATCTCACGAGCCTCGCCTCCAAGCCGAAGACCGTCTTTGGACTCGAGCAGCCGATTGACAACCTCTTTGGTCAAATATCGGCCAAAAGTGTCGCGTATGAAATCCCGGTCCCGGAGGCCTCCTGTCATACGGGCAAAAGCTCTGGCAAGCTGGCCCACCTCGTCGGTCGTCCGAATGTCAGACAGATCTATGTTCAAGTCCCCGTGCGCCACCTTTTCAGCAGCGACGGCCATCCTGCGCAGGGGCTTCACCATGGAGCGAGACACGAACATCGCGACGAGCGCCAGGAAAAGCACCCCCATCACGGCCAAGAGAAACCGTTGCCCGGTGCAGGGCACTGACCTCGGCAAACAACTCGGCCTTGCTGAATATTGCCCCCAGGACCCAACCCGTAGACGGTATGCGCGCGTACGCGACAAAAGAGTCTTGATCGGTCAGGGCCGTGCCGAAGTCCGCAAGGCCGGCTTCCTGACGAATCATTTGGCGGCCCACTTCCCTGAGGAGCGGGGAGTGACGCTCTTCCGCGAGGCTGAACAGTGACTCGCGCATGATCCATTCGTTTCGCGGGTACGTGACAAATTTGCCCGTGCTGGAGATGATAAAACAGTAACCTTGCTTGCCGATTCCGATGGAAGAAACCAGCTTGGTCAGCCAATCCAGTGATACGTCAGCGGTGACAATGCCCCTGAATTTTTTCGAGGATCCGTCCGCGGACCGGCTGAAAAAAGGACACGAGTAGGTGGCCATGAGCACCCCACCACCGCCTTCATCGAAATAGGGCTGACTCCACACGGGAACTTTGAGCTCGCGAGGGATATAGTACCAATCGCGTTGGAAATAGTTGTACTCCTGTGTGCCGAGTTGGACGAACCGGACGGTCTTTCCGTCTTTATAGCAATAAGGGCAGTACTCCTTGATCTCGGGGTTCAGGGCATAAGGATCAAAGGCTATCGCGGACCCGAAGATTTCCCGATTTTGCGCGACCGAGCATTCCAGGAGTTTGCGCATGGTTTCTTCGTTCATGGGGGTGGTTTCGAGTACGCACGCCAAACCTCCGGGAATCTTTTCCACGGCCCGGAATTCTTGCCCCACCCTTCGTGCCACGGAAAACGCCAGATTCCGTGCATTCTTTTCTGATTCTTCAAGGATGATTTGCCGGGAATAACGGTAGCTGTACATCAGGACGAGAGCGAACACCACTGAAGTGCCTCCCGCGACCAGGAGGGCCATCTTCAGAAGGATACTGCTGCGGAACCCCAACATTATCGGCCGCCTCGGCGAGAGTCCAGAATGCAGGGCACATAGGCACCGCGAGGGTCATACTCCGGCTTCGTCGCGTATGCGCACACCGCGCAAGATGCCTGTTGCCATTCGCTCAATAAGGCCCGCATTCGGGACACACTTGATGATTGATCGTATCAGGGGGCATTGTGCCTGTCAACGTGCAGTGCCGGCAACAGGCGTCCAAAGGAGTTTCACGTCACTGAGAAGGGACTTTCCGTTTGTCTTCCATGCAGGTCTTCTTTTTTGTACGCGTCCTGGATTTTGTACAGCAGCTCGTCGATATCTGCGGGTTTCATCAGATAATCAAAGGCCCCGAGCTCCATCCCTTGAATCGCCACCTCCATGTCCGCGTGGCCGGTAAGCATAATGACCTCGGCAGAGGGTTGGATGCTCTTAATTTGTTTCAGCGTTTCTATCCCATTCATGTCGGGCATCTTGACGTCGAGCACCACCACATCGACAGGCTCGGCAGTCACCATCCTGACTGCCTCCAGGCCGCCCGATGCGCCGACAGCATCCAGTTTACGCTTTCTCAGCCTCTTGACCAGGGTTTCCAAGAAATCTTTCTCGTCATCCACCAGCAATACACGAAAGCTGTCCACTTTTTTCCCCTCTGCATCGGGCTTCTTCACGAAGCAATGTCGACCAAAGCTGCTGCATCGCTGCTCAATCCGGCCGAGGCCCTGGCACAAGAAAGAGCCCCACGCTCTTCGGCCCCTTAGTGCGGCTACCAATCCGGATGGGACGATCTAACGCCATTTCGATCACAGAGTCAACCATTATGCCGCGGCAGCGGGGCTGGGACCGGCGAGAGAACGCAAAAAGACCGTGCAGCCAACACAAAGAGAAGATATACTCACACGCATTATCCTCTCACGCATGGAGCATGGGCTTCATCCGCCATGCGTTGCAGAATCAAGGTGCCAAAAGGTTGAATTATAACCATATGGTGGCGCAGACGCCACCTCAGAGGAGGCTGCACTGACGCGGCTTTCTTCAATGACGTTCAGCCATAGATAATGCGCAGAACCACGAGAGGCTACGGGGCTCCGAGAATGTCGCATATGCTTTGGACTTGTACATAAAATCGCATATCTGTTCGACGTTAGAGCAAAGACACACCGATGAAAAGACTCTTTCAATTCGTGAAAAGAATCGTGACCAAGGGAGGCAGAGAAGGCCGTTCCGCTGAGAGCATCCAAGAATTGCGCGCCGCTTTTGCCGCCCGGTACCATAACTTCAAGCTCCTCATCACTGCGAATCACAAGGCCCTCGAGATCATGACGGACATCGAAAAGACCCTGCGGAGCGGGCAAACGTTCGGCCTTGCCTTTGTGAGAGCCAACAGCACTGCCGTGGGTGTGAATGTGTTCCGGATGATCAAACACCTGGAAGAACTGGCGCCGGGCAAATACACGCTCCTGTTCGAACGGTTCAAGCTGATCCAGGCGCGCATCAATGACGCACTCGTGCGCAAGACCCTACCCGATGTCGGACCGTTGGTCGTTCCCTTGCGCGACGTGCACCGGGAAATGGCAGATCAGGTGGGGAGCAAGATGGCCAACCTTGCGGAGATCCATAACACGCTCAACCTTCCCGTGCCTCCCGGGTTTGTAGCCACTGCCGCTGCATATCGGGAATTCATCCGACACGGGGATCTGCCGTCCGAGATCCGCCGCAGGATTCAGACCGCGGATCAGGAAAAGATGGATGATTTGTATCGTTTGAGTTCTCGACCTCCAAAGTCTCATCATTTCCGCGCCCGTTCCTCCGGAAGTCGAGCAGGCCATGCTCGATGCCTACAAGGAGGTGGAAGAGCAGGCAGGCAAAGGAGTCTGCGTTTCCGTGCGCAGCAGCGCACTGGGGGAAGACGCGGAAGGCCGATCGTTCGCCGGGCAGTTCCGTTCCGAATTGAATGTGAGTCGGGACAGCCTGCTCCACGCGTTCAAAACGGTAACCGCCAGCAAGTACGGCCTGCCCGCACTTACCTACCGATTAAATCGGGGCATACCTGACGAGGATGTGGCGATGTGCGTGGGCTGCATGGCCATGATAAACGCTACTGCCGGGGGCGTGATGTATTCCAGCAATCCCTTGAATATCAGGGACAGCTCGATCATCATCAACTCAGTCTGGGGGCTGCCTAAGGCGGTCGTGGACGGGAGCGTGGATCCGGACGTGTTTGTGATATCCAAAGACCCGCCCATGCACGTGCGTGAAAAGCGCATTAAGGAAAAGGAACTCCAGTACGTGTGCTATCCCGACGAAGGCCTCTGCCGCGTCGACCTTACCGGTGATAAGCGCCTGGCCCAGTCCCTCACCGACGATCAGGCACTGGAACTGGCAGGTATGGCGAGAAAACTGGAGGAATACTACGGCTCTCCCCAGGACATCGAATGGGCAGTCGCGTCGGACGGGTCGATTTACTTCCTCCAATGTCGGCCACTCAAACAGTTCCCTTTGGAAGCCGACGCGGGAGCTATCTCCGACAACCGGGCAGTAGACGTGCCCGTACTGATCAGCGGAGGTGTCACCGCTTCCTCGGGAGTGGCATGCGGCCCAGTGTTCATCGTGCGGAGCGACGTCGATAAGCTGAAGTTCCCGAGTGGCGCGGTGTTGGTGACCGCACAGTCTCTTCCCGGCTGGGCGCCGCTCTTGGCTCAGGCTGCAGCGGTAGTCACGGAAATCGGCGGAGTCGCGGGCCATTTGGCCAATGTGGCGCGTGAATTCGGCGTGCCGGCTCTTTTCGGTGTTGCCGACGCTACACAAAAACTCACCAACGGCCAGATCGTGACTGTGGACGCTGACGGTCTTACCATGTATGAAGGCCGCGTGGAGTCGCTTCTCGTAGAAGCCAAACCCAAGCCCAATCTCATGGAAGGCAGCCCGGTGTACGAGACTCTGGAAAAAGTGGCAGCTCAGATCATTCCCCTGAACCTTATCGATCCGGAATCGCCCCATTTTCATCCGAAGAACTGCGAGACGCTTCACGACATCACACGGTTTGTTCATGAGAAATCCGTGGATGAGATGTTCAGTTTCGGCAAGGAGCAACGCTTTCCCGAGCGTTCCAGCAAGCAGCTCTTTCACAAAGTCCCCATGCAATGGTGGATCATCAATCTGGACGACGGATTCAGGCACGATGTGGAAGGTAAGTTCGTCGAACTGGACAACATTGTGTCCATTCCCATGTTGGCGCTGTGGGAGGGGGCTACCGCTATCCCCTGGGAGGGGCCGCCCGCAGTCGATGCAAAGGGCTTCATGTCGGTGCTCATACAGGCCACGGCAAATCCCGCACTGGACCCTTCCATGAGTTCTCCGTATGCCGCGCGGAATTACTTCATGATCTCAAAGAACTTTTGCAGCCTCGCTTCGCGGTTCGGCTTCCACTTTTCGACCGTAGAAGCGCTGGTAAGCGAGCGCTCCTCGGAGAACTATGTGAGCTTTTCCTTCAAGGGCGGAGCCGCGGACCAAGCGCGGCGGGTGAGACGTGCGATGTTTGTGGGGGAATTTCTCGAGGAATACGGTTTTCGGGTGGAAATCAAGGAGGACAGCGTGTTCTCTCGCCTCGAAGGCAGGGACGAGGAGTTCATGAAGACCCGCCTCAAGATGCTCGGGTACCTGATCATTCATACACGGCAATTGGATATGGTAATGGCCAGCGGCGGAGAAATCGCCAAGTACAGGGCCAAGTTCCGAAAGGAATTACGTGAGATCCTGGCTCAGGACGACCAACCCCAACCCGAACAGGTGGCGGGATCGTAACACGCAGTATTGCGCACGCGGTATGCAGTGTCGATGGCACAAGCGTGCGATCGCACGTTGCCGCGATCGCGGGAAACGGTGTGTGCTCACGTTCTCCATAAACAAAGCAATGATGACCATGTGTTAGGGTATTCGTGACAGATTCTCCTGCCCGCCACTTTTCCTTTTACATCTGGCCCCTTGTCATGTAAATAAATATCATACGGTAAACGTGTGTTGAATTATGGGTGCTGCTGCGATGAGAGAGTAATTCCTCTTCACGGCAGGTGGTGTGTGCTGCTTTCTGGGGCGCCTCCGGTATCCCGAAAACGGGCTACTTTGAGGAACCCACTTCTATGTAGTGGTTAGGGGGAAGATCATGAAGAGACAAATCGCTGTCGCCCTCGTGGCGTTGTCTGTGCTGGTGTGCGTCACACCCGTGTTCGCGTGGGAATTCAGCATCAAGGGCGACTACGAATACCGTTTCAGGTATTTCGGCAGAACCGGAGACACCGACCTTTTCGGTCAGGCTTCCCTCCAGGAGAACACAGGGATCTTTATCGGATTTGCCGGGCCCAATATCTACGGAACCGGCAACCTCGCGGCCGTTCCTGGCGATGCAGCCAACTCGTCAAACCCGGCCCTCGCGCGCTTTCGATGGCAGTGTGGGCTTTGCAGTCCGACCACCAACGCTTCCATGCGCATCACGCGCGGAGGTTTCTCCCGATGGGGATCGGATGCCAGGTACAATGACTCCCGTTTTACCCTGAGGCCCATGTTCCGCCTCAACCCTGCGATCAGGGTGTTCGGCGTGTACACCATCGGGGGCATGAGAAACAAGTACAAAGAGAACAACGTGGCCGATTTGCGGAACGCTCAACTGGTAGGGGTCCGGGGGGATTTGGGCAGCTCTCGGCCTCGGCGCTGCCCCGCTCAGCCGGTATTACATGTCTCAGACGAGCATGAATGCGTACGACGGGACCTTCGGGACCTGGGAACAGTTCCGTATGACCGCGAGAATGCCCTGGGGCCTGTGGTCCGTCGGTATGAAGGACTTCCCCTTCGGGACCGGAGCCACGCTTGCGGAGAACACCCGGGCTGAGGAATTTCTCTGGGTGGTTCCGTACGGGCCGTTCCGATTGCTGGCAGCCTTCTGGCTCGCACGAGGGCGGTTCCTGGAGAGCTGGTCTACGGTTCCTGACGCGGATACCAAGCCGAACATATTCCAGGGATATGCCGCGACCTATGACTCCGGCGAACTGAGCTTGGGAGCCCTGGTCATCTGGCGGCAATTCCACCAGAAGAGGGGGCGCTCCCGATCTTATCCGGCAGTTGATTTCGCACAACTGCCGGACGGCACTCCCGCTGACGGGTATTACAACAGCCCGGACAATCCGCGAAGTGTATACCACTGCCAGCTCAGCCGGCCCTGGACGAAAACCTGCTGGTTAACCTCTTGTTCTTCAAGTACAACAACGGACGCTTCTTTGCCAACGCGGAATATTCCTGGGCAAATATGGACACGTATTTCCCCACTTCAGCTGCCACGGCTTATCGGGCTCGCCGCCGGTGCACGTGGAGGCCTATCATTTCTTCTCGGAGTTCGGCGGATACGCGGGACCGGCCAAGCTGTCTTTATTGTACGCGCTTTCTTCCGGACCTGTGCTCAACAACCCCAATCACACGAAGATCTACGGCGCGTATCCCATCAACTATCAGGCTATGGAGCCCTATGAATTCCTCATGTTCAACACCTTCGCGGGCGGAAACAACGGGGGGTGGAACTCGACTGACGTGACCTTTGTGTCTGACGAGCATGGCATGATGTCCGATGCGTACGCGTATGCCGCACGGCTCGACTACGCGGTCGCATCCAACCTGAACGTGTACGGCAGCTACATCTGGGCCCACCGTTTGGAAAGGGCAGGCTTTCTCAACGGCCTGATCCGGGACACGGGTAACGGTACGCAATTTGCCTATCAGGACATCTTCCCGGGAACGTTTCTGCAATATACGGCGGGACCACCAGGTACGTGCCTGACGGGTTCATCGGCTGGGAGGCCAATGTGGGGGTGGACTGGAAGCTCCTGGAAAACCTGATGTTCAGGACCCGCTATTCGTATTGGCAGCCTGGGGAATGGTTCTCGTACGCATATCAGGCATGGGGTCATTTGCCCGGGTTCAGCGGCTCCGATCGATGGCGTGGTCGTAAAGGGGCGTTCCCCGATCAACGCGCTTCAGGTATCCTTACTGGCAACTTTCTAGAAGAAATCTCCATCGAGAACTGAAAAAACGGAGGCAATAGGCCTCCGTTTTTTCCTTAAACACCTCATGCTGGGAACGCAGCGGAGCAGTGTCATCGCTGCGCTCATGAAACCCCCACCTCACTGTCCGAGAGGCGTTTGTACGCACAGGTACCAGCTCTGTTAGCTACTCACCCCACTGCTTCGATGGCTTTCTCCAGGGTCGTCAGGAGCAGCATGACGTTTTCCGGTCTACTGTTGAATCCCATCAAGCCGATGCGCCAGACCTTTCCTGCAAGCTGGCCAAGTCCCGCGGCAATCTCGATATTAAAATGCTGAAGGAGATACGCTGCCACTGCCTTGCCGTCCACGTTATCCGGGATGAGCGCGGTGGTGAGGCTGGGCAGACGGAACTCCTTGGGCACGTGGCACTCGATCCCGAGATCCGCGAGACCGTCCCACAGTAATTCCGCACAATTCCAATGACGCTCCCACCTCTCCTCGAGTCCTTCTTCCGCGACCAGACGGAGCGCCTCCCTGAGAGCGTAGTTCATGTTCACCGGCGCGGTGTGATGGTACGTCCGCTCTTCCCCCCAGTATTTTCCTACCAGAGTCATATCCAGATACCAGTTGGCGATCTTGGTCTTGCGACTGTGCAGCTTGATGAGCGCTCTGGGCCCCAAGGTGAACGGCGAGATCCCCGGCGGGCAGCTCAAGCACTTCTGAGAGCCGCTATATGCCACGTCCACGTGCCAGCGGTCGAGAAATACCGGCACACCTCCAAGACTGGTGACCGTGTCCAGGAGAAGAAGGGTTTCAAATTCACGACAGAGCTTCCCTACGCCGTCCATGGGTTGAAGCGCGCCGGTGGACGTCTCGCCATGGACAAGCCCCAAAATGGCCGGACGGTGCTTCTGAAGCGCGTACCCGATCTCGTCGAGACTGAATACCTCGCCCCACGGTTTTTCCATACGCCTGACATTGGCTCCGTACCGGGAAGCCATGTCGCAAAGCCTTTCCCCAAAATATCCATTGACTCCTATGAGGACCACGTCACCCGGTTCGACGCAGTTCGCGAGCGTGGCCTCCATTGCCGCGCTGCCCGTGCCGCTCACCGGAATGGTGAACGGATTCGAGGTTTGCCACACATACCGCAGCAGTTCCTGCGTTTCGCCCATGAGCGCGACAAATCTCGGGTCCAGATGTCCCACCTCGTTCATGGCCAGCGCCAGACGGACTCTGGGGTGCACGTTCGAGGGGCCGGGTCCCAGGAGAAGCCGGGGAGGCATATCCAACTGACTCACCGTGATACGATGCGAATCGTCTGCCCTCAATGTCATATTTTTTCCACCTGAATATGTGTGTCGTGGGAATGCGCGGGGCCAATGACCTCAATCGAGGCATGATACGCTTGGAGCGCGAAGATTTCAACCTGGCGGCTGACGGTTCGCCACGCGACACGGCCCCCGTGTGGGAAGAGATACCGCGCAACTCGGCTTGCGGGTCTTCCGCGCCATTGGTATAGTGAACAGGAGAGTCCAGCCGACGCGCCGCCGGTTGCCCTGCCGCAAATGAAGAAAGGCCCAAGACAGACGATGCTGAAGAACACCTTTTGCCACATTCCCGGAATCGGGACGAAATCGGAATCCGCCCTGTGGGCACAGGGCATACTGTGCTGGGACGACGTCATGAAGATCCCTGTCGAGGAATTCTCCGGGACCAGGAATTATCTGCTCCGTTATCGCATCCTAGAGTCCAACGACCACCTTGCCGATGAAAATCCCAACTATTTTGCCGACTCCCTTCCTTCCACCGAATTGTGGAGGCTATTCGGGGAGTTCAGACATTCAGTGGCGTACCTGGATATCGAAACCGACGGACTGCCCGCGCCCCACAGTTCCATCACCACCATTGCGATGTACGATGGCAAGGATGTCTTCTACTATGTGAAGAACCGAAACCTCGAAAAATTCGTGCAGGACATCGGAAGATACAAGGTGGTGGTCACGTACAATGGAAAGTGCTTCGACATCCCGGTGATCGAGAACCAATTCGGCATTAAAATGAAGCAGGCTCATATCGACTTAAGATACATCCTGAAGAGTCTTGGGTACATGGGGGGGCTTAAGGGATGTGAAAAGAAAATGGGCATTCAAAGAAAGGAGCTTGACGGAGTTGACGGATACTTCGCGGTGCTCCTGTGGAGGGATTTTAAGAGAAATCACAATCCCATGGCTTTACAGACCCTGCTCTCGTACAATGTGTTGGACGCTGCGAACCTGGAAACCCTCATGATTGCTGCGTACAATCTCAAGCTGAAGGAAACGCCCTTTTTCGCGAGTCATCAGCTGGAGTTGCCCCCACCAGTGAGAAATCCTTTTGATCCCGATCCTGAGACCATCACCAGAATTATGGGAGAAAACGATCGGTATTTTTGAACATTCCTGTCGGACAATGTGACGAAACCGCACTGAAACGGAATGCGTAAGCGCGCCATCTCATTACCGGGTGCGTCCCGCAGCGTCCGGTTACGAGAGCCCTTGATTTCGTGGGGAAGATTTTGTTTCCTGTGGAGCGCCCTTTACAGGGGGGGGCTGGTCAGCATGGAAAGAAACCCGCCGAGTTTTTGGATGGTTTCCGAAAAAGCCGAGTGATCGAGAGGCTTGCTGATGAACGCGTTGCACCCCAGTTCGTAACACCGCTCCACGTCGTGCTCGTTGTCCGGGCTGGCAAGGATCACCACGGGAATGCGTCTCGTGCCGCTGTCGGACTTGATACGGGTTAAGATTTCATACCCGTCAATTATCGGAAGACTCAGGTCCAGCAGTATCAATAGCGACGCGGGCCTCGTACACCCCACAAACGAGCCCTCACTAAAGAGGTAATCGCTCGCCTTCTTACCATCGGTAAGCACCAGAATCTCATTTCCGATATGCGCCCTTCTCAGGTTTTCTTCGATCAACCGCGCGTGGCCCGGATCGTCTTCGACCAACAGAATGGTAGCATCTTGCCGGCTCGGCATGGCAGCCCCTTTCAGAAAGAGAATCACAGGGGGCATAGTACCGCGAGACGCGGCCAGAGATCAAGGCGTGAGATGCCGTCCCGTTATTCTGTTACGGGGAGGAACCGCTCTCTTGCGCGCACAGATGAACGCGTGGTGCTTGGGTGCCTAAGTTCGGTGAGGAATTTGGGAAACGACTTCTGGCCAACACTCATGAGACTATGCGCAAATTCAGGTAGCTGGGCGGGCCGGATGTGAGAGATCCGGCAGCAAGCCGATCAATTCGTATCACGTCCGGCCCAGCCTTCAGAGACCGCCGAATACGACATTGAACTGATACAAGGGCGTACTCAGTGGGGAAAATACCTACGTCTCGCTCGCACTGACCCGGCGCTGCAAGGGACTACACACCCCGATCCAATGAACAATTACGCGCTGAGTCGTTCAAGCCTTCCGGATCCCGCTTCTTTGGCCGCAATGAGCAGCCCCGAGCCCGCGAGCACCTTTCGGCCCTCCGCAGCGGTCACGTAGTCTTTGAAACAGGCAGTGTAGCATATGTTCTGAACCTACAAGGTCGGTAAGACAATCAACCGCTCGCTTCCTCCAGTTGAGGAACGCTTTTTCGTCAAAATCGCTCGTGAGAACCTCCCACCCCGCTTCAATCAAGTCGTCGATCCGCTTTTCGAGTAACATCATGTCTCCTCATCGGCAAATCTCTGAGGTAGCGTCATGCTGATCGCTACCATGTTGGCGGTTGGAAAGGAGTGAAGCGACGACACATTGTTCCAGACCTCATGATTGATGTCGCCCCACCTTGCCCTGCGTGGACTCACCGCGTTGGTCCGTAACTTACGCGTATCTTGCGGACCTTTTTCCCGAACCGGGGGGCCTACTTCGGCAACATTGCGGTTACTGGTTAATCCTGACCCTTTTTTGTGAAGGGCGGTGATGTCAGACGCGGTAGTCATCGATTCAAGCTCTTGCATATATCAGGCCAATGCGTCGAAAGTAGGTCTCTTCTCGCTGAGACCGTCTTCTGGACCCACATTCCCGATTGGCCCACGCAGTGGGAAAGCCGATTGAATCCGGGCCTCAGTTCGGCGATGTTGCAATTTTCGGACAGACCCGGTGTCTTCTCGCGTATTTATCAGTGGTAGCAGTGCCTTATGTGTGTCGTGTATTTCGGACACTCGCGGGGTGCTTTGCCTGAATCGCGCGAGCGCGGGTGAGCAATGCCCGTGTACGGGCATTGACGACAGATGAACGGTCGAAATGAGATGTCAGGCCAGGAGAATTGCTGTTCCCGCGCACATGGTCTCCAGCCTCCTCCCTTCAGTGCGGGTTGCGACATCTGGCCACGCACGCTATAGTCTGATGAAATAGGCTGACAGGTTTCCAGGAGACCCATTTCCCCTATGATCGACATTGAGCAGATCGGAGAGGTGAAGAGATTTCGGCTTGGACGTACCCTCTGGGGGCGCGTGTGGTACTTTACTGGCGCGTACTGGGTCGACGGATTGGTAGTGGATACGGGGTGTGCGTACACCGTTCAGGAACTGGCGTCCGCTCTCCACGGCTCAACCGTGGACCGGATCGTCAACACGCACAGCCACGAAGACCACATCGCAGGAAACGCGGCCTTGCAGGAAGAGTTTCGCGCGGAGATCCTGGCTCATCCGGACGCGGTGCCCTTCCTTGCCGACCCGAGGCAGAGGAGGCTCCGACCGTATCAGCTCGTGCTATGGGGTTATCCGGCTCCCTCGAAAGCGTCGGCAATCGGTGAGGTGATTGAGTCTCGGCATCTCTCGTTCCAGGTGATTCACACCCCCGGCCACAGTCCGGATCATATCTGTCTGTACGAACCTGAAAGGGGATGGCTGTTTACCGGAGACGCGTATGTGGGAGGCCGCGATCGCGCGTTGAGGCTGGACTACAATATTTGGCAGATTATTGAATCCCTGAAGAAACTTGCATCTTTGAGCCCAAAAGTACCGTTCGCGGGCAGCGGTACGGTGCGCTTCGATGCAGGGGAGGAATTATCCTTCAAGATCGAATACCTGGAAGAGACGGGCGCGCGTGTCTTGAAGCTTCACAAGGAAGGGTGGAGCAGGCGACGCATACGTGCGAGCGTTCTGGGCCAGGAAATGCCCATCGCCTACCTTACGCTCGGGAACTTCAGCGGCAGGAATCTCGTCCGATCTTACATTGAAGACCTTGCTCGGCCTTGAGGGGCAAATGGACCTCATTGCCGGTCAAGTGGTAGCTGATACCGATTCGCGTTCACCTCTCCCAGATGGTGGGCCTGTGGGTCTCTCCTGAGCGCAGTGATGAGACGGCTTTGCGTCGTCCGTAGCCAAGGAGATCCTCAGCCCGCATCCTGTGTCCTGTCATACACGTGAAAGCGCATTGGTATGAGGCTTCCGCAGGAGCGCCTCATGGTATGCTGTTATCGCAAGGCACTTTGGTGTCGCGGTCATCGGATGTCCGACTCAACGCGCAAGCCCCCAATGAACGCAGTGGGAAACGCACAATGAACGATCCACGCGAGTGCTCCGATCCCCCTGAAAGGATGAGCGCGTTAATAAGGTAATTCACACAACGAGCGAAGAAACACGGAAGAGTCGTACGGGGTCAGGCCCGGTGTCCTGTGTAGAACCCGCAGGTAAAAGTTGGCCTTTCTTGAAGGACTACCAGTAGCCCCAGCCGCATCCCCATCCCCAGCCGGGATAGCAGCAATATCCGTAATAGGCCGGATAGTAGCCCATGCAATAGAACAGCACAGCAGCGCCGGTAAGCAGCTTTTTCATTTCACCCTCCTCTTGTCGCGTTGAAACACGCGCCCATAACCTGTTCAAGGGGGATCACGCCACTGTCTAGTATAACAACCCCCCTCTGCCTGTCAATATGCGGCACCACGGGCGAGAAATCGTTTGCCGAAGAGCTCCTTCGTAGATCCCTTCACCGATCCGCGAGCAAAAACCGGGACATAATCGCTTCGAAAGGAGATATTCTATTTCACTATCCTGCGACTGACGGTAAAATAACCCTGCAACGTCTTGAGGGAGTTCTCCCATGACGAGGGCCAAGATCAATGCCAAGGAAGTTCTCAACGATATCCGAGCGGGATTGGATGACACGTCCCTGATGGAAAAGTACCAACTCTCGGCCAACCATTTGCAAAACCTTTTCAGCAAATTGGTACAAGCAGGGGTATTGCAGCAGTCGGAATTGGACAGCCGCTCTCCCATGTTTGAAGGTACCGTGGAAGTGGTCTTTAGATTTCCCGCGTTCGATGAAGTCAAAGGCAAAGAACTGGGAGAACGATTAATCCAGGCTGCCAAGAAGGGTCTGCTCGAGGAGGTGCAGCGCCTTGTAGAGTGGGGGGCGGACGTGGACTCAAGAGGCACGTGGGGAATGACTCCCCTCATGTGGGCCGCGTCCAAGGGACACGGGCCAGTATTGAAGTTTCTCTTGGATCGCGGAGCAGACGTCAACGCGCAGGCCAACAACAGCAGCACTGCCTTGATGTGGACCGCCTTTGCCGGCCACCGCCATCTGGTGAAATTGCTTCTCGACAGAGGAGCGAGGGTCAATGTCCAGTCGAATTGTGGCAGGACCGCTCTCATTTCTGCTTCGTTCAACGGACATGAGCAAGTGGTGAGCCTGCTTCTCGACGAGGGCGCTGACCCGGAAATCAAGGACGGGGAAGGCCACGAAGCGCTCGCGTATGCTTCGGGCAGAGGTCATCGAGGCGTCGCGGATCTGCTGAAACGGGCAAGGAGGCAGTAGCATTGAGTTGCTCCTGTTTCTGCGGTCTCGGGAATTGGGGCAGAAAGAGTCCTCCTGCAAATCGCCTCCAGAAAGCTGTTGCGTAACGCGGTGCGTGGGCACAAGGTTCCATGCACAAAGGAAACAGGAAGTTCCCGGTTTCGGATAAAGCCTTCTCCCATGTTGAGAGAGCGAATCAAGAGGGCGAAGGCACATTGCGTACGAGATGGGAGTGACAGTGGCAAGTCAGGACGTCTCCTTTGAAAAGGGAGAGACATACAAGGACATGGGCCTGTTGAAGGAGGCTATCGCGGAATTCGAGAGAGCCATGTCTGACGAAGTTCTGAAGTATCGGGCCAGTCGCCGGATCTCCGCCTGCCTCATGGACCTGGATTTGCCGGCCCAGGCTGAGAAGGTCCTTCTCAGGGCTCTTTGCCTCCCGAACATCGAGAAGAAGGATCGCTTGTGGATCTATTCCGACCTCGCCGACCTGTACATCCGACTTGAGAGAACCGAAGCGGCGCTTGAGCGTCTGCTGCACATACGGAACGAGGATCCTTCTTTCTTTCCCGATCTTACGGAGAGAATCACGGAACTCAACCGTAGGGTGGATTTTTCCCCGTTTGTCAAACCATCAACAGATCAGGGCGGACCACTCCTTGACGAATCGCTGAACGGTCTGAAGGACGAGACGCGTGAGCCGGTTCAGGAGGATACGACAAGCCATTACGAAGACCCAAGAAGACGCGCCCCCCGATTCAAGTTCTCCAACCGTGTACAGTATTCCTTTGACGAGGTCGCGTGGGAGACGGGTTATTCAACGGACCTGAGTGTCCTGGGCATGTTCGTTCTCACCCATCAACCGGTCTTTGTGGGGGCCCTCGTATTTCTCAAGTTTGAGCTCCCGAACTCCATTGGCCAAGATCCGTTTGAAATCATAGGTCAAGTGGTCAGGCAGGAAAACAAACGACAACAGAAGGGTGCGGTTCTGGGGATGGGCGTGCAGTTCGTCTCCCTGAACGACACACTGAAGAAAGTGTTGAGCGCTCTGGTGGATTGGCTGCAAACCCACGAGAAGAAAGACCGAAAGAGAGCGGCCATGGTGCGATTCCACTGCGACGTGTGCGGGCGGATTATCACTGCGCCCGAAGCCCTTTCCGGGAAGCCCGGAAAGTGCGTATGTGGAGAATCGGTTCCTGTGCCTTTCTCGCATCACAATCCTGCGCCGGACAACCCGCTCAGGGGCCTGCGGCTCGCGGGCTGTCGCATAGACAAGGTGATTGGAAAGGGGAGCGTGGCAACCGTGTACAAAGGTCATCACCTGACCCTCGACATTCCCGTTGCCATAAAGATTTTGAGCCCGGAACTGCGGAAGACCGAGTCGCAACTCGCGCAGAGGTTTCTTAAGGAAGCAAAGGTTATCGCCAGGATCAGCCACGCGAACATCGTGTCCGTCATGAACGCGGGCGAGGAGCACGGACACAAGTTCATCGTGATGCAATTCGTTCCGGGCCGTAGCCTTGCCCAGGTCTTGGCCAAGCAGGAATCGCTTGCCGCGAACGACTTCATTCGGGTGTTCTTGGACGTGTGCAACGCTCTCAATGCAGCCCACGAGCATTCCATCGTTCACGGAGATGTCAAACCGGCCAACATTTTGCTCACGAGCACCAACAACGCGATGCTCGTGGACTTCGGTTTGGTGAAGGACCTCAAAGCGTATAGAGAATCTCCGGAACCGACAGGAGCTATGGGCACGCCGCTTTACATGTCCCCTGAGCAGGCAAGGGGCGAACATGCCACGGATTTTCGGTCGGACATTTACTCGCTCGGTGCCACCATGTATCACGTGCTGGCCGGCAGACCGCCGTTCCCGGGTCTCACCGCGTTAGAAGTCATTCGCAAACACGTGGAACAACCCTTTCCGATGCCCACCGAACTCCACTCGGACGTGCCCGGCCGCATATGGGAAATCGTGGCCAAGACCATGGAAAAGAAACCTGAGGCCAGATTCCAATCCGTGAATGAGCTGAAGCAAGAACTCCTCATGGTCGCGCGTGACGTGGCGGTACATCAGGACAAGCCGCTTCTCGCAAGTTTGAAGCGCAAGAAGCTCGATGCGGCCTCCTGAAAAGTTCAGAGCGCCTGCCGCCACGGGAGGCTTTGGAAGAAAGAATCCTCCAGTCACGCCGGAGGAATGCATCCATCGCCCAGTGCAATCCCATTACACCATGTGAATAACGAGTGGACGAATTGGACCGCAAGAGCACGTGGTCATGCGCTCAAGCCCGCGTCTCGTGCACCCATTTCACAAAGACCTTGCTTTGACGGTGAAGCCGGTCCCGTCTCCTGTGTCCAGAGCATACAGGGACCTGTCATCACTACCGAAACATATCACTCCGCCGCTGACGGAGATTCCCGAGTGAACCGGACCATCTGCGCGGAATTTCCATTCCTCGATACCCGTTGCCAGCCCCACCGCATAGACGTACTGATCGTCGCTCCCGAAATACGCCACGTCATCGGCAATGGTGGGGGACGAGAATATGGGGCCACCCGTCTTGAACCGCCATATCTCTCGGCCTGTCTTGGTTTCCAGGCAATAGAGATGCCCGTCGCCGCTCCCGAAACAAATCAAGCCGTCTGCTAATGCAGGAGAAGCGGATACAGAGCCACCAGTTTTGAATCTCCACTTTTCCACACCAGTGGCCGCGGTCACCGCGTAAAGATGTCCGTCCCAACTCCCACAGTACACTACTCCGGAATCGGCAAGCGGAGAGGCCATAACGTCCTGTGCCCGGAATCGCCATTTCAGAGAGACTGTCGGAGCCTGTACAAAATCGACCACAACCGTGTTTTCCCGAAGAGGCGTTCGATTGTCCAACTCCGGGTCGGTGAGCAGCTTTGCTTGTACCAACTTGCGGAACAGACTCTGAAGACCCTTGGCTGAAAGGTTGTACTTACCCATGAGGTCAGGATCGTCCATGCCAGACCTGATGTCTCGTACAATTTGCGCAGCGTTGATCTTGACTTTGGCCATTATGGCGCCCCTCGGGAAACTGATGTCTTACGACAGCGAGGGATCGGGTTCCTTACTTCCATGGGCTCTGAGAAGCTCGATTATGGTGGGATATCCCCAATCTGAAGCGACGTCCATTGCCCTCCTGGAGTAGCTGTTTTTCGCGTTGACATCAGCTCCTCTCTCCAAGAGCATTCGTACTACTTCGAGTTGACAGTTACGGCACGCGACCATGAGAGCGGTGTTTCCTTGAGCGTCCCTCACGTCGACGGGAACGCCGCGGTCAAGGAGCCTCGTCACATTGTGCAGATCTCCGCGCGCGGAAGCGGTCAACAGATCCACATCCAATTCGTCGTCTACCGGCTGGGACACGCTGGCCGGAGGCTCGTCGTGCCCGGGTTCGGACTCCTCGGACTCCTCAACGACAGGAATGTCCCCGATCATCGGTCGGTACGACATCTTGGACAAGTCGGGCATGATTCGCTGCCCTCGGTACTCGGTCATCAGCCTCTTCAAAGCTGTTTCAGAAAGGTTATAGGGCGAATCCATGGGTGAGAACTGTATACCGTGGTCTCCGGGGTAGGGAAGGGTGTGGTCGAACTTCCCCAGCCTGATGTCCTGTGGAATGCCCTCCCCGGACAAGAAGGCGAAGCAGTAAGGCCATTCCACAAGATGGGCACAGGAAAAGCAACGCGGCTGGTAGCCTGTCTGAAGATCGTGAGTCTCGATGGGCGCATCCATAGCGTTATTATGCTCGAAACGATGAGGATTCTCAACTGGTTCGCGCTCTACTGGACCCCATTTTGTCCGTCTCGTCTATTCTGGCTGTTCCACCGCTTCCACGGAATCCACGAGCACCCCGAAGAAACTCGATGGGATCACCTGCTCGGCTATTGAGTCGAATTTCCAGCCCAAGTGCTGAAAGCACTTGCCGCACATGAGGAACCGCCATCCGTACCTGGGGAACCAGCTGTGCTCAACATAAAGGTCCTGGTGCGCCAACGCGTGGTCACACGCAATGAAGGTCATGAAATTGCAGCGAATGCCCGCAGGGTTCACGAAGGAATGTCTTTCCGCTCCGTTGACGTGCAGTGACGCGCTTGAATCGGTGATAAAAACCCCGCACACGGCACAGTGGTACGCGTTCCGTTTCTTGTCATCCGGGCCTTTGGTCTTGACGTATCCAAGCATTTTCCTGTCACCGCAGGCCCACGACATGGTGCACATGAATCGGAGAGTTCTGCATTTCCTAGCCCTCCTCGGTGTGGGGCTCGTGGGGCAAGACGTCGCGCGCGATCGTGTTCCGTCAGCTCGCCAGGTATCCCTCTCTCACCAGCCACTGACGGACATTGGTTCCCATTCCGTGAGGAACGCGCAAAGGAAATCCCGCAGGATGCTTCTTATCCGCTTTGGGGAGCACTCCGTTCACAGGGCTCACCCCTGGATTGAGTTGCCACATCCATCTGGGGGTGGTCCCGCACCACTTGGCAACCACGTGCAGCGGTAAGTCCTTGAGAAGCGGAAGTCTTCCCAGGAAATCATAGGCCAGTGGTGGCTTTGGGGGCACGGCCACGGAGTAAAAAGTCCTGTGAGTGTCAATCAGCTTTAGGGCGATCAGACGAGGAATGAGCACTTCCGCGTACGGCGGCATCACCAAATCCCAGTAAGAAAAACCTGGGGCTTTACCGACCACGTCGTCCACCTTGTCCGCGCCGTCGGCAAACGCGGAAATGATGAGTAACCAATCCGGCGCTGCTTTCTTCGGGCACATGCCTTTGAAAATGGCGCAGGCGATCCGGGTAGACAGAATAGGGTCTCTTCTATCGTCCCAGTCGTCAGTGCTTACCCACGGCACGACGGTATCGCGCTTCTTGGTTTTCGGAGGCGCCAGCGCCCACCACCCGACCCCTCCGGAGCGGGTCTTGGTGTTTGGGAGCAATTCTCCCATGAGCACCGCCACATAGATGAGGTCCGGGGGCAGATTCTCGTCAGCGAGCACCTTCCTGATCGTCGGTCCGTACTCTGCCAGGCGGTCGAACCATTCCATTAGCTTGGAACGTCGATCCATCAGCAGCACGTTGAGTTGCTCGCGAACACGTTGACGCACTTCTCGTCGGGTAAGGGGAATGGGAGCACCCGCGAATGAAATGCCTTCCTTTACAATGCCGGGCGGCAGGACGTAGTCGGCACGCACGTACCCGTCGCTCCCCGCGGCAAGGAGCGGCGCGCTGCACAAGCTCTGAAGCGCAATAACAGCCATCGCGATCAGTCCGGTGTGGACGAACGCCCTCGCACGATTACCAAAGCCTGTTCGTTTCTTCATCTACGTATTGAACCCGGCCAAAGGGTCGGCCTTTTCCGAAAGCCGTGATACACGGCACCGTGGTGCCCCGTATTCGGGAACGTCTCCCTGACCACGGGATTAGGCAAATGCCTCTTATCGGTACCCACGATTGTCCTGATACGGTCGGTAACCCGTGCTTCGACCGACACCCCACGGCTGTTGCTCATAGCCCGAATACGACGGAGGTGTAGGGGCGTGATAATTTCTGTACTGGGCATACGCTTCGTCCAGTAGCAGGTCCTGCAAAGACGCAAGGAGTCTCTTACGCTCATTGGCAGCGGCACCGAGCCCGTCTGTCCGGAAACCCCGCCGACGCGGATCATCTCTCCCCGTACATCTACGCCATTGTTCAAAGGCCCGATTCTCGTCCATCGCCATTTCACGGCACTTGCGGCCCTGTTGATCCAGCACGGCCGATCGTTCCTTCAGTGCGGCCTGCACGCTGGCTGCCATTGACAGTGCATCCTTGCGGTCGTTCAATTCCTGCTGAATGCGCGAAGCCAAGGAACCCACCTTCGTGCGGCGGTACGCCTCCATGCTGTCCGTGAGAGACTGAGTGGCAGCAACCCACCGCACACGCCATGTCTCGCATGCGTCTTCTGCCGCGGAGCACACCGGATGGGCCAAAAAGACAGGCCAGAAAACGGCAATGAGGAGGACCCACAGTCTGCGTGTCACAACGAATTCCTTTCCCCGTTGCGCATAAAGAACCCGAAGAAATCGCTCGTATAACTTTTGTCCACATACCGATCCAACGTGCCGCTTTTCTGTTCCGGCGAGAGCTTTTCCTTTTTCAGTATGCTCCCGTCTGCTGCAGCAAAATACAGATTGCCTACCACGTTGTGTGGGTTGGCATCCGCGTGGATCGCACGCTCACAGCCGGCAAGGACCATTGCCTTGGCCAAGTCTCTCGTGCTGATATGATGCCCGACCGCGAAGACGAGGTTGCCGTCGGGTCGTATTCCGAAAGCGCTCCTGCTCGCGATGAACCAGTCAGGCCCGAAATTCGTCCGGGATTGCCAAGGAGTCAATCCGTACCAATAAGTAGGGGGAGTTTCGCCAGGATCCTCCGAGAGCAAGAAACCGAGTCCGATTTCCGCGTCAGCGAGTTGTCCGGCACGCACAATGGACTCGACCACTTTGCTGTTCTTTACAATGAGATGCCGCAACTGCCTCGCGTCCCGCACCAGCGAGGGAGGAATGCCTTCGGTCCATTCCAATATGTCCACGGAATCGTCTTTATACACGACCAAGGTAGCCATGCCGGGGGCCAACTCCTTGACCACCCTTCCTTGGAATATCGTTCCTGCATCGCCCGCATGTTTTTGTTTCCAAAGGGCGTTGGTGATCGCCATGAGGGAGGGGCGCAGTTCCGCGGGTATCATGGAAGTCTCTTTTGACCCCCCTGGTTCGGACGAACCGAGGTAGAGTCTCATGGACAGCCGTGACATGTCAAACAGCAGCATGTGAACTATGGCATTCGGATACTCGACGCTGGGCCGGTAACTCGTCCGGTATATCACGGGATTTCCATCCGGCCCTGTAGGCATATCCTGGGAATGCCACACGCCTTCCCCTGGAAGCGGTGGACTCAAGTAAAGCGGCGGAATCTTTGTCAGCGTGATTTCCCGATACCGGGACCGACAGAAATCCAGCGGCAACCCGCTCAACGACACGGGCAGCATGGCGCTGTCAGATAGGGGGACAGCGTTGGGAGCCAGCGGCCCGCACAGTTTTTCCCATGCGGTCGCACGGTTCTTTGCACGCATTACGGCATCTTCATGCGATGCAGAGGCTTGTGATTCCTGATTCCGGGCCGGAGAAAGTGTGGGGCTCCCCGTTCTCGAGTTGTCTGACCCCGTCAAGGTGGTGCTCGGATCCGGCTTGTCGCGGGGGAGAATCTCGCCTCCCCACAGCAAGCGTTCCCATTCGGGAGGCGATTCATCGAAAGGATCGGCCCACGCGGGGCCAGCGGACGTGCTAAGCAGCAGCGCTATGAGAAAACTCCCGAAAACCAGACAGGTGAGCCGAACCCTTGGGAAACTCCAGGACGCATCCCCGCCACGAGCAGGTGAGCCGGCGGCCCGAGATAGCAAGGAAAGAGATCGCTTGAAGCCAAGAACCATTCGCTCCGGTCTATTGGCGGTTGACAAGACACCATCCATTATATATCCATACCTCGGTCCCTTTCCGCGGCACGAGTAGACATGATCCGAATGCAACAGCCTCCGAGAGCTGCGGAATTCTGCGTCGAGGTAGCTGGACCTCTCTTCGTTTGTAACAACTCTCATGATGGTCGTCAAGACTACCGCGACGTCCGGGCAAAGGCAGGCCGGTGGCTTGTTGACAGGTATACAGATAATCAGGATGATCAAGAAAACGCTCGTGTGTGTGTGGCTTGCCGCAAGTCTGTTCCTCGTCGGCTCTACGGCCCATGCGCAGTCCGCTGCAGAATTGTTCGAGAAGGCGCTTTCCGCGGAACACGCGGGTGATTCCGCTACGGCCATGGATCTGCTCAATCAGGCCGCGGAACACGATCCCGGCAACGGGGCTATCTACAACAACCGTGCGATCCTCTTTGCGACGCGGGGCAAATACGAAGAGGCCTTACAGGAACTCGATCGTGCCATGAAAATCAATCCCCGCGATCCCGCGATGTACGTGAACCGGGGAATGATCCATGAGCGCCAAGGGCATCTGTCCGAGGCAGTTGAGGACTATAGTCGAGCTTTGGAAGCCAATCCGGAGTATGTCCCGGCTCTGCTGCACAGGGCATCTCTCGCGTCTGCGGGCCGGACCACAGATGCAGCGGTCTCAGACCTCAATCACACGCTGAAACTCGACCCTCGCAACGTCACGGCCCTTGTGATGCTCGCGAGGCTGAAACTCGCGAAGGGGCATTGGAAAGAAGCTCTCAAGCGTTTCCGAACCGCGTCGCTTCGTGAGCCCGACAACGTGGCTGCGCTGAGTGGGCTTGCAGAGGCTTCGTTTGTTGGGGGAGATTTCCCTGCCGCGGTCGACGCGTACTCGAAAGCCCTTCACAAGGCTGGACCAAGCGCTGAACTGCTCGCCGGCAGATGCCTGACGTACCTGCGGCTGGGCAGTTCGGAGGACGCGTGCAAGGACTGTGAGGCGGTTGCGAAACTGACCCCCGGCTCCGCAGAGGCCCAGTTCAACCTGGGAAACGCCCTGATCGCCGCGGGACGATTCAAGGAAGCGATACAGGCCCTGAGCGCGGCCATAGAACTCAAGCCTGATAAGCCTGCTTTTTTCCACAATCGCGGGGTGGCGCACATGCGCCTTGGTGAGTTGGACCAGGCACGGGAGGACTATGATAAGGCCCTCGATCTGAATCCGCGATATTCCCTCGCGCTGAACGGCCGGGGCGCGGTGTTGTGGGCCAAGGGCGATGCGCAAGGGGCAATGAAGGACTTCCGACGAGCAATGACTCTTGCCCCCGATGGGAGCGCCTTGAAGAACCTGGCTGCCGCGCATCTCGCGAACGGCAGTCCTGCCGAAGCGGTCCCCTTCCTGGAAAAGGCGGCGAAAGTGGCGCCGAGAGATCCTGAGGTCTTCATCGGTCTTGGCGACGCGTGGGTGGCTCAAAGACGTGTGGATCGTGCGGTTTCGTGGTACAGGAAGGCGCTTGAACGCGCGGGAACCCCGGAAGAAAAGGCGAGGATTCACGCTCGTATGGCCGCGGCCTGGGAGGGGTCGGGAAACCCTAAGAAAGCCTTGGCCAGCTACACTGCGGCATTTGAGACGTCACACGACCCCGCAGCAAGAGAAGGACTGGCCGCCAAGATCGACCAATTGAAATTGAGCGGAAAGAAGCGATGAGGAGTCGCCTGCAACGCACCACGATGCCGGGCTTCCCCCATACGATGACGCCAAGATCGGGCACGGTCGACCAATCCGAAGGGGCCCAACCAAAGGAGTGCCGGCTGTGGTAACCCACGGGAAGCGGACAGCGTTTCGGCTCTTTTCCCTCTTGATGCGGTACGCTCCACACCTCGCCACGGGGCTGCATTCTTCACACGCTGCCTGAGCACACGGAAGGCCGGACGATGAGTGCGATGGATCGCACACATGCTCATCGCTCATGGCCTCTTCCCATGGCCGGGCGGGCTGTCCAACACACCGGAGGCGCTCTTGATTTATTTTGCGGATCTTCACCTACACTCTAAATTCTCTCGTGCCACTTCCAAAGACTGCGATCTGACGCGCCTCGCACAGTGGGCTGCGCTCAAGGGCGTGCGGGTGGTTACCACCGGCGACTTCACGCACCCCGCGTGGCGACAAGAAATCAAGGACATGCTCGTGCCCGTGGAAGACGGTCTGTTTCGGCTGAGAGATGAGCACGTGCCGCCAGGGTTGGCCCAACCCCCGGGAGGATTTGGCCCCGAAGAGGTGCGATTCCTTCTCGGCGTTGAGATCAGCTCGATCTACAAGAAAAACGGAGCGACCAGGAAAGTCCACAATCTGGTGTACATGCCGGATCTCGATTCTATGGACAGATTTCAGCGCGCGGCTGGACCGCATCGGCAATATCAACTCGGATGGTCGTCCCATCCTGGGGCTGGGCAGCCGGGAACTCCTGGAGATTTCCCTGGAGACAACTCCGGAGTCTTTTTTTGTTCCCGCCCACATCTGGACTCCTTGGTTTTCCATTCTGGGGTCGCGGTCGGGGTTCGACTCGGTGGATGAGTGCTTCGACGACCTGACTCCCCATATCTTTGCGCTGGAAACAGGGCTATCCTCGGATCCGGAGATGAATTTTCGGGTGAGCGCTTTGGACCGTTTCACCCTTGTGTCGTATTCGGACACGCATTCGCCGTCAAAACTCGGTCGTCAGGTGACGGTGTTCAGAGGAAAGCCCGGATACGAGGCGATTCGAGAGGGAATTCGTGCAGGTGGCACGTGGGCACGGGGTCTCTCACCGGAGGAACTCATTCAAGGCGCAAATGAGTCCTCAGAATCGAGAGACACCCCGGCGCAGGGATCGGCCTTCGTCGGGACGATAGACTTCTTCCCGGAGGAGGGTAAGTATCACCTGGACGGCCACAGAAAGTGCGGAGTCCGCCTCGAACCTGAAGAGACCGAGAAATTGGGTGGACGATGCCCGGTGTGCGGGCAGCCAGTCACCGTGGGGGTTATGAACCGGGTGGTGGAACTCGCGGATCGAGAAAAGGGAGTCATCCCCGCACACGCGGCGCCGTTTTGGAGACTGCTCCCCCTGACCGAAGTCCTGGGGCAGGTTCTTGGGGTTGGGCCGCAGTCCAAAAAGGTGCAGGCGCTCTTCATGGATATCCTCCGCACGCTGGGTCCGGAACTGACGGTGCTCTGGTCGTATCCTCTCGATAAAATGGCCCGGTCTGCTCCGGAGATTGTAGTGGAGGCCATCCGAAGGGCCAGGGCCGGTGAGGTTTCCCTGCTGCCCGGATTCGACGGCCAATATGGATCTGTCACCATCTTTGGTGAACGGGAACGAGCGCATTTCTCCGGGCAGAGCGCGTTCCTGCCAATCCAGGCCCCCAGCCCGCGACGTCAGAGAAGCGCAGGTGGGCCGCGTGCTCGTAAGAAAACCAATCCCAAGAATTCCGAAGAGCCTTCCGACGTACACCCATCGGGTCTTAACGAGGAACAGCTTGCTGCGGTGCACGAGTTGGACAGGCCCGTCCTGGTTCAGGCGGGTCCAGGGACGGGAAAGACCCGAACCCTGACCCACCGGATAGCTCGTCTCATGGAGAGCGGAGCGGCCGAGCCGTCGGAAATTACCGCGGTGACGTTTACCCGCAAGGCGTCCCAGGAAATGCGGGAGCGTCTCAGCCGCTTGATTCCCGGAGAGCCGGGAAGCAAATGTTGGCTGGGAACCTTCCACCAGCTGGGCGCGCGCATCCTCGACCTGTGTAGGCAGGCGGGCTGTTTCGAAAAACGAGAGACCGTCCTCGATGAAGACCAGTCACTGAGTATGTTCAGAGAGGCGATAAAGTTAGGGGGACTGGAGGTCTCGGCTGCCGCGGTGCCGTCATTGTACCGGCAAGTAAGCCTCTTAAAACAAAACCTTACGGACTGCGACGATTCGATCGCGGACCCGATCCTGCACGGGGCGTACGCGGGTTATCAGGCACGTCTCCAGCACGCTGACGCGCTTGACCTGGACGACCTGCTGGTAGAACCTGTGCGACTCTTGAGGAGAAAGCCCCACGTATGCAGAGAGATAGCAGCCAAGATCGCGCGGCATCTGCTTGTAGATGAATTCCAGGACGTGAACCGCGCTCAGTATGAAATGGTGCGGCTTCTCGGGCGCGAAGACGGGGGGGGCCTTTTTGTCATCGGCGACCCGAATCAGGCGATTTACGGCTTCCGTGGCGCGGACAGGAGATTCTTTTTCCGATTTGCCGAGGACTATCCGTCGTGCTACAAGGTAAACTTGGTCAGAAACTATCGCTCGCAGGAAAATGTCCTCATTGCCTCGGGGCAATTGCTTGACCGGTGCAGTGGCGTTGATCGGTTCGTGGCCGAGAGATCGAGCAACAGCCGCATCAGAAAAGTACGGCTGCCTAATGAGGCTCTTGAGGCCGAGTTCATCATCCGCACTATTGACGCGTTTCTGGGCGGAGCATCGTTCTTCTCCATCGACACGCGGGAAATGTCAGTGCAACCGTCCCAGAAACTCGGCTTCGGAGACTTTGCCGTGTTGTATCGTCTGAACGCAGTGGGAGACGCTCTGGAAAAAGCGTTCCGTTCATCGAATATTCCCTTCCAGAGGGCGCGAAGTTCTACCCCGCAAGAAGAAGCAGAGGCTCGCGACCCCAGGGCTGACGCGGTGAGTCTTATGACCATGCATGCGTCCAAGGGCTTGGAGTTTCCGGTAGTGTTTGTCGCAGGGTGTGAAGAAGGCATCGTTCCCTTTTTGCGTCCGGGTGAAGAACCGATTTCCGATGACGACATCGAGGAAGAACGCCGCCTGCTGTACGTGGCTATGACCAGGGCCTGTGATGAGCTGTTTCTGACCAAGGTTTCCCGACGAATGGTTCACGGCCGCAGGATTGAAGGGGGCTGGTCGCGTTTCGTAAAAGACATCGCTGCTTCAGTATGTGAGCGGCTCAGTCCGCTTGACGGCTCTTCAGGCGCGAAGCAGAGAAAGCCGCGCCAGTGCGAGCTTTTCGGATAGGGCGATCTCGTGGTGAAGGGTGTCGAGCGCGATTTCGGAAAAATCTGCTTGACAAAAATACAATATTCAGATATTCAGATATAAGTGTCATCAGGAGGGCATCGTGGCACATTCGGGTATTCACTCCGTGAGTCCACTGGCTGTGATTCTGGTAACCGTTGCCGGAATTATCGTGATGAATCCTTGCCCGGGATTGGCTGCCGAGTCCTCGGCAATGGGGAACTTCAGTTTTTTCGAGACCCCTCCTGAAGCGAACGACATGAACATGGTCACCGCGGACGGACGTCCTTTGAAGCTCTCCGATCTGAAAGGAAAGGTGGTGCTTCTCAATTTTTGGCGCCAGAACTGTCAGTATTGCAAGCAAGAAAAGCAATATCTCAAGGAAATGGAAAAAGCCCTGAACAACAACGATCTCATCGTGCTGTGTGTGGATTTTTGGGATCGACCTGCCTGGATCAAATCGTACGCGAAGGAACACGCGGACGGACTGGTGTTCGCCTATCGGCCATCCGGGTATGAATCGGTGATGGAGAACGTGGTCAAAGGGCGAATCATGGGCTATTTCATCCTTAACGAAGCTAAAGAGGCTATTTACGAGGTGAAGGGATTTCCTTCCACCTATGTGATTGACAGAGAAGGGAAGGTCGTGGCGGCCCATCTTGGAATGGCTCAATGGAGCGATCCAACCGTGGTCAAATGGCTTTCCAGTCTTGTTGCGCCAACTGCCGCTCCGTTCACCCCTGCCGATGCGTACTACGAACTGCCCACGTGGATGGATCGCATCCTCGGCGGCTCCGTGGGCGCTCAGGCAAGTCAGAAAGGCGATTCTCGCCGCTTGACTCAGTAGGTCGCGGGGAAGTGAATCGATCACAGAGAGCTGTGGTGACGGAGCAGGCTGAAAACGAAAGGGCACGAGGTTGTCATGGACTCAAGTGTAGGAATCCTTCTGGCCGTTTTTGCCGGGTGGTTTATCCTGAACCGATGGGTGCTTCCACGATTCGGAATTTCCACGTGAATGTCCCCCACATGTTCCTCCGTGGATCGGAGCACAAAGACATCAATGGAGGGGAGGGCGACCCCCCTTCCGCCTCTCAACGAAGGTAAGGACTATGCAGACCTCAGCGAGCACCCCAGAAGAACAACACGACAGGGAACTGGAAAAGCTCTTCAGAGAGATGAGGGAAAAGGAGTTCTCCCGAGAAGCAGAGATCTTTAAGGCGTTAGGTCATCCCATCCGCCTCAAGATCGTGTATGGCCTTGTGAGAACCGGCGGATGCAACGTCAAGAACATGCAGGAGTGCTTGGGACTCCACCAGGCGACAGTATCCCAGCATCTTATTCATTTAAAAAGCCGCGGAGTGATAACGTCGACTCGCCAAGGCCTCGAGATGGTGTATACTGTGACGGACTCATGGGCCAAGTGCGTCATAGACAACATCGAAAAGAGAGAGGCGACGCAGGAACCAACCGAATGATGCGGTTGAGTTTTCTGGAGCCACGGGGAGGATCCGCAAATGGCAGAACTCGTTCGTTTCGGGGTCTCGATTCCTGACGATCTTCTGGAGAAATTCGACGTTCTTATCACGGAAAAGGGCTATACCAATCGTTCCGAAGCTATTCGGGATCTGATCCGGGATCGGCTGGTTGAGGACCAATGGGGCCAGGACGAGCATGAAGTAGTCGGCACGGTAACCGTGGTATACAATCACGAACAGAGTGACCTCGCGCAAAAGCTGACCGAAATCCAGCATAGGAAGCACGATCTGATCGTCTCCTCAGTTCACGTACACCTCGACGCGCACAACTGCCTGGAGGTTCTCATCATGAGAGGCAGAGCCGACGAAGTCCGCAAAGCCGGTCAGCTCCTCATCTCCACTCGCGGCGTGAAACACGGCAAGATAACCAGTACTACTACAGGTCAGGAAATCGATTGATCTGCTGTTTGCCGGCGTTCTTGGAAAAGCGCACTTGCCGGGGCAAAGCTTTCTGAAACAGAGGTTGTCCCGGCGAGGACCCGCGACGAAATTCCGAACAAACCCCCTGCATGCGCTTCATTGCCACACCGTTGGATGCCCCTGCCGCGCGCCCCTGTCAACGCATCACGTGTACACCCGCGACCAAGGAATAGGCCGTGCGTCGCCACTGGAAGGAGGCGGCACGAGCAATTGGAGATTCACGTTGAGCCACTGATATTCGGAATTCAGATCCCTCAGTTTCCCATCCGGCGGCGGCTGCGAGTGCTCATTGTGTTTGTACGTGACCAAGAAGATACCCACACCGTACTCGGGTGTCTCATCGATCAAATAGGTACTCACAAAATGCTGTTCGTCCATTTTCGCCTGTGATGCCAGGTCTCTTATGTCTTGAGACGAGAGGCGAATGAGGACATACTTTGTGATCCCCTGCTCGGAAGTGCGAAAGAGCGTTCGCGCTTCGGACGAGGCGATGTACACGGTAGAAATAAAGTCAAACTGGGCCATGTATCGACTCGCGACCAGTCCTGCGGTTCTCCTTCCCCCCACGGTGTGGTGAAGACCGTAGTATTCGTAGAGCTTCTGCTGGAGGACATCCGCGGACCGCTCGCCTCTTTCATAGAGGTCTTTGGATATGTACCTGAGATGCCTTCCCAAATCTTCGGCCGCGTATGCTACTGGCCAATCGATCTTCACGCGAAAATGGGAAAGTGCAAACCGATATCTGGATTTCACGCTCGGATCTCTCTGGATAAGCAAAGCAAAATCGTTTTTCAGGAGGCTTCTGAGCAAGGTGAGGAATTCCGCGTCGTCCAGGTAGCGCATCCGTTGGTGAAAGACCTCTCTGAGATCGAACGCCCCCAGAAAGCTCAAATTCTCTTTGGTGGTCTTGTTGGAGTCGAAAAAGCGAATGTGAATCTTTGATTCGGGGGTAAGCACGTCTTCCGCAAAAATGATGATAAAATGTCGTTGTTCCGGATACTCGGGCCCGAATGCCTTGGCTCGGGGCTTGAGTTCCTTCATTTCAACGAACGGGTAGGGCTTGTCGGCTGCCTTGAAAGCTTTATAGGACTCGATGAGTGATTCCGTAATCAGAATGCCGTCCAGTTCATCGCGCAAAAAGAAATACAGGCATCTCCGAAATCTTTCATCCCATGCAATTTCATTGCGTCCGAGATAGGGCATAGCCTCTGGCTCCCTTACATTGTCCGCGCCAAATTTTGATACGAAGTAAGCACTCCGTTCACCAAGGGGCTGGGCTCTTCATAGGGGCAAACTTTTCGTATCGTGTGTCGTGGAACGTCTCTCATGGAAGGGTGGAGCTCCGTCCCACAATTGCCTGAATCAGCCCGAACTAATGTCACCCCTCCTGTAATTAAATCTCCACCTGAGTGCGCGCTTATTCGAGGAACGTTCAAGGAAGACGCAGGAGAACCCAGAGTGCCGAGGCCTGCGGGAAAGCCTGTGGCCGGGCCCTGCCTTTTTCGCCTCGTACCTCGTCGTGCGGTCAGAAAGCGCCTGCTGTCCGTCGTGTCACATGCGTGCGCCATTTCCTGGCCAGCCTCGCCTATGTCCTGCTCAGGAGAGAGGCAAGGGCCAGCATCCCTATTTTATTACATAGCAGACGCACGGGCCTCTTGCAACAGGAGACGAAAAAGGTTAACAAGGAGTTCGATCATTTTGGAGGAAGGCCTGTACCATGGAAGAATACAGCCCGGACAAAAAGACCGGCGACAACCTGCCGGAAACCCCGGTAGAAGACCAAGAAGAGGATTTTGCGGCCCTTTTCGAAGCAAGCAGCGAACGAAAAGATGATCGCGTCCAGAGAGACAGCAAGATAGTCGGCACGATCGTTTCCATCGGCGATGAGTGGATTTTTGTCGACATAGGCGGCAAGACCGAAGGCGTCATCGCGCGAGAGGAACTGCTGGATAAGAGCGGTCACCTTGATCTCGACGTCGGCGACTCACTCACTGCGTACGTCGTCAGCACCAAAGAAGGTGAAATCCAACTCAGCGTCAAAATGACGTCGGCAGCGTCTGACGAGGCCATTCGAGACGCTTTTCGGAGCGGAGTGCCCGTAGAAGGGCTCGTCAATGCGGAGCGGAAAGGCGGCTATACCGTCACCGTTCTCGGCAAACAGGCTTTCTGCCCATATTCGCAGATGGATCTCCAGTCTTCCAACTCACCCGACGCCTATATCGGACAACGATTTACCTTTCGCATCCACGAGTATTCCGAACGCGGAAGGAACATCGTCGTGTCTCGGCGGGACATCCTGGAAGAAGAGCGACTCCAGAAGGTCGCTCAGCTCAGGCAGACCCTCAAGCCGGGGGATACCATAACCGGAACCGTCCAGAACCTGACCAATTTCGGTGCGTTTGTGGATATCGGCGGTGTTCAAGGGCTCATACCCATGTCGGAACTCGCCTGGTACCGTGTGGAAGCGGTCTCTGATATCCTCAGCCCCGGAGAATCCGTCACCGTCAGGATACTGGACCTGGACTGGGAGAAGAACAGGATCTCTCTCAGTAGAAAGCACACCATCGAGGATCCCTGGACCACCGTAGGGCAGCGATATCGGGAACAAGAGACCGCGGAGGGCACGGTTACCCGGCTAATGAATTTCGGGGCCTTCGTCCAACTGGAGGCCGGCATAGAAGGGCTGATCCACATCTCCAACCTGGGCATGGGGCGCCGGATCAATCACCCTTCCGAGGTGCTGAATCAAGGCGACCGGGTGAATGTCAAGATCATCTCCGTGGATGGCGATGCACGCCGCATGGGGCTGGAACTGATGAGGGCAGATACGGAGGAGCCGGAAGAAACCGGACCGGAACTCCACTCGGGAGATATCATCGAGGGAATCGTTGACTCCGTGAAGGACTACGGAGTGTTTGTCGGTTTTCCCGGAGGAAAGTCTGGCCTGTTGCACGTTTCTCAGATTGAGGATGGTCGCAGTGGAGACCTCCGCCGAAGATTCCCCGTGGGCTCACAGATCCAGACGCAGGTTTTGGCTATCGACACGGATTCAGGCAAAATCTCCCTCAGCGTCAAGACCCTCAAGAAGAAAGACGAGGACGTCAATTTCAAGGATTACGCTTCTGTGAAAGAAGGCCGCACCACGTTCGGAACCTTGGGGGATTTGCTGAAGAACAAGCTCAAGGAATAGGCTACAACACATCGATCCGGCATCGAAAATGCTTGGCTCTTGGTCGGTGCCGGATCATGTGGTACGGCCAGGGGGCAGGGAGGTAAATACCCTCGGCCATAATCAGCGCAAAAGGACTTGCGAAGCGATTCGGCGACCTGATCGCGCTTGCCGGAATCGACCTCCAGATCCAAGAGGGCGAGCTTTTCGGTCTTTTGGGCCCCAACGGAGCCGGAAAGACCACCCTGATCTCGATACTCGCCACGATGATTCCTTTCACGTCGGGCAGAGCGACCGTGTGCGGGCACGATGTGCAGAACGAGCAACCTGCCGTCCGCAGATGCATCGGGATTGTGTTCCAAGACCCCAGCCTGGACGATGAACTTACCGGTGAAGAGAATCTGGACTTTCACGGCAGGCTCTACGGTCTGGATGCGACTACCCGCCGGTCTCGCATTGAGGACGTGCTTGCTCTTGTGGATCTGCAGGATCGCAGGAACGATCTGGTCAGGACCTATTCAGGAGGTATGCGTCGGCGCCTAGAGATAGCGCGCGGCCTGATGCACCGCCCGCGAGTGCTCTTCCTGGATGAGCCGACTCTCGGTCTGGACCCACAGACCAGGAGAAAAATCTGGAACTATATTGAAAACCTCAAGACGTCCTTCGGAATGACGGTCATTCTCACCACACATTACATGGACGAAGCCGATCAGCTCTGTTCGCGAATAGGTATCATAGACCGCGGGGATATCGTGGCACTGGACACCCCGCAGGCGCTCAAGGACCGACTTGGGGGAGACCTCCTGGAGCTCGAGATCAGTCAGCTTCGATCAGAGTTCCTTGACCGACTGGAGGCTCTGGAAGATGTCGTACATCTCTCCGCTGCGGACAACGTGGTGTCCCTCACCGTATCAAAGGGCGAGACGTTCATCCCGCGCTGCTTTGAACTTGCCCAGAATCTTTCGGTGGAGATCACCTCAGTATCTCTCCGTAAGCCTAACCTGGAAGATGTGTTCATACAGCTTACCGGACGCGATATCCGGAACGAGTCGGCAGCAGAGCCGGAAGACCGGATGCGCATTTTCATGAGAGGACGCAGGCGATAAGATCGTGGGAGCCGTATACACACTTTGGCTGAGAGAGCTTACGAGATTCAAGAGGAATCCCAGCAGGCTGATTGGATCGATGGCGTTTCCCGCTTTGTTTCTCGTGTTCATGGGCACCGGATTCAAAGGAGCTTTCCGGTACAGGGGCGACGTTTCCTATGCCGCGTTCATAGGACCGGGAATTGTCGCCATGTCCTTGCTGTTCTCGTCCATGTTTGGCGGCATGAGCGTCATGTGGGACAGGCAGTTTGGTTTCTTGAAGGAAATCCTCGTTGCCCCGGTGAGTCGGATCTCGATCATGGCAGGGCAGACCCTGGGGACCGTCACCACCTCCATGCTCAAGGGCGTGGTGTTTCTGGTGATCTTGCTGGCCTTTGGTTTGATCAAGCCGGAGCCCATAGGAATCCTGGCCGCGTTCGGCTTCATGTTCCTGATCTCGGCTGCTTTCGTGAGCCTGGGAATCGCAGTGGCCACGCGTATGAGAGATCCTCATGGCTTTCAGTTGATCATGAACTTCCTGATCATGCCCGTTTTTTTTCTGTCAGGCGCGTTGTTTCCGCTGGACGGGCTACCAGGATGGCTCGATATCCTGACCCATGTGAATCCGCTCACATACGGCGTGGATGGCCTGCGATTCGCACTGGGGGTCCCATACAAGTTTTCTCCGCTCTGGAATCTGCTGATTCTCGTCCAGTTCTGGGCGGTGACGACCTTTATCGGCGGCTTCCTGTTTCGACGGATGCCCGCGTAGCCGTCGGTTGCTCACATGCGTGTGCCAATTTTGCATCCGCGACAGACTGCTGCTGCACCGTTTCACTGCGCCAGTCAGACGTCCTTAAAGTCCGTGTCACGCAGAACCGCACCCAGCTTCTTGAGTTCCTGACCGAAATCGCTGACGAGCCGCTTAAGGATTTCTTCGTGTTCATCGCGGTAGAACAGGAAGAGTCCCATCATATTCACGTGTTTTCGCCACTCTGGCTCAGTCGGAAGGCCTAGCTTAGGCAATAATGGTTCGAGATCATGAATGATTTCCTTGATGGTCTGGTATCGGTCTGCAGGCTCCTTGCGGGTCGACTTTATCAGGAAGGCGTGCAATTCCTCCGGTAAATCAGGGACCAGCACGCGAGGATCGGGTATGTCCTCGTGCAGATGTTTTTGCAACAGAGTGGCTATGTCCATTTCGCGAAAGGCTTCCTGGCCCGTGATCACCCTGTATGCCGAAATTCCAAGGGAATAAATGTCTGAACGTTCGTCAAGCACGGCCATGCGAATTTGCTCGGGGGAAAAGTACCTCGGGGTTCCTACCAGCCTGTCGCCTCTCGTGCCCGGAGCGTGAGCCAATCCGAAGTCTAGCACCTTGGCCCGATCGTTCGGCTGGACAAAAATGTTTCCCGGCTTGATGTCTCCGTGAATGATGCCATGTTCATGAGCATACGCGAGCCCGTGACAGACCTGGATCAGGATGTTCAAGGCTCGCGAGAGAGGAATTCTCTTGACGTCCCGCAACATCTCTACCAGGGAAACCCCCTCGAGATGTTCCATGATGATGAACACCGTGCGGTATAACTGTTCAATATCGTATACTTTCACGATGTTCTCATGGTTGAGATTCGCGATGATCCTGGCTTCATTCTGGAATTTTTCGAGAAAATCCGGGTCTATAGCCATGGTGTGCTTGAGCATCTTTATTGCCACCGGCATGTGCAAAGAAGTATGGACTCCCTTGTACACGATGCTCCAGCCACCTCGGCCCAGAATCTCAGAAATGACGTATTTCCCAATGGTTCGGTCAGCGGTGAGCGTTGAGCGAGCGAACCGATCGGTCACCACCTGGGTCACGAAGTGCCACATCTCCGGATATTGGGCGCAAATCCCTTCAAAGGCGCTCCGGCTCAGCCGCCACAGATCCATATCGGTCTGAGCGTCCACATGGGCGTTGCGATGCTCCCCCGTGAGGATTGCCATCTCTCCCACCATGTCGCCGGGTCCCAGGATAGCGATGGGACGAAGAACGCCATCCTTTTCGAGATTTACTCCGCATGCCCCATTCTGGATGATGAAGAAACTGTCGCCTTGCTGCCCCTGAGAGATAAATCGTTGCTTTGCCTTCACATGCACGGGCTTCATGGCAACCATGAGGTGGAACCGGGCATCCTCAGGTATCGCGGCAAAGAACGGCGTGGTCCTCAGGAACTCGCGATCCGCTTCGGAAACTTTGTTCATGGTGAAAATCTCTCCGGCTTTGCCTGTATTTTTCAGTGCTTCAGTTACTCCGAGTGTGTCACTGCCGTGTTCGTTCGCTCCCCAAGCCCGCGTGTGCGCCACTGCCTGTCGTGGACGAGACGCATGCAATGATATGGTCGAGGGCGGTCGACGTCTCATACGGATTCGCTTTCAGACGAGTAAGACCGTAAGGCTGGGGGGCTCCTAAACGAAGTGATTAGGCGGCTCTGCGTAGTCCGAAGCGCAGGAGATCCCCGTCTGCACAGAGTGATACGTCCGAAAGCGAATCGGCATTGCCATCAGCTGACGAACTTACCATAAAAACATGGGCTAATAAAGCTCGTACATAGCCGAATTAGAGAATGATTAATAACCCTTATCCAGCCGCCACGACACACGTTGGTTCAGGTGAGGTCACCAAAGCCTGCGCGGTCGCGGGTACTGTACCCGCTTGCAGCCCACGGGTTCTCAGGTTACAATCATCACAGCGATGGAACACATTTGGTTTGATACTGGATGGAGGAGATGAAACCATGGGAAGAATCCTGTGCCGGTCGGTTGTCCTCTTATCGATCCTTATAGGATTGATAGGGATCCCTTACACCCTCGCGCAGGCAAAAGCGCAAGCTCCCCAAGGCACGCGGAGAACTTCTCACCATCGGAAAACCAGGACCTCAAGCCATCGACCTCAAGATCCGCACGGATCAGCCCCAGGGGCAGCCTCTCAAGGCAGGGGATTCGCTCGTGCTCCACATGAAGGCATCTCACGAGGCGTACATCGTGGCCATCTATGTATCTTCCAAGGGTGACGCGGTGGTACTGTTCCCCAATGGCCAAACTCCTGATAACCGCATCATACCTGAAAAGGAGTACACCCTTTTCGGCGAGGGATCAGGCATCAAGCTCAAGGTCAGTGACAAGATGAAGGAAGGCCAAATAGTGTTCTTCGCCTCGTCTACGCCGTTTAAACTGGCTCCCCTGAAGCCCCGCGAAGGGCAAGCGTGTATCAAGATTGCAGGCTCCGCGGCAAAGGAGCTTGGGGTATTGAAGCAGAGAATCGAAAAGCTCGCGAGTGATAAAGGATTTAATAGGATAGTCCTGCAACTCAGAGCGGAAGGCGGGGAAGGGGTGTCGCTCAATCTCATGGGCTTGCCCACCTCCGTAACCAGTGACAAGCCCGAGGGCATCACAGGCGTGCAAGGGGAGAAACCGCAAGACATCAAGCAATGAGACCGAGCACGGCTGAGCCATCAGCCCGCCATTCTCCCTGCGTGATCACCGCGCGGAAGAACGTAGGTGCCAAGATCGCGACTCATTCCACCGCAAAGTCCCCCCCCCGGTCCGTCTCTGTAAAGGCGGGAAAAAAGATGAGGGTGACCAAAGGAGCTCTTTGAGCGAACTGCCGCG
Organism: uncultured delta proteobacterium; assembly: GCA_963760985.1. Classification (GTDB taxonomy): domain Bacteria; phylum Desulfobacterota; class Desulfomonilia; order Desulfomonilales; family Desulfomonilaceae; genus JACRDG01. The sequence goes on from CAVXFM010000016.1 coordinate 576,703, forward strand.
TGTGGAGGCCAATGAGCGGGGCCAGGTCTGTGGTCGTTGATGATGCTCCCTTCTGTCCTGCGGGTTCTCCCCGCTTCTCCCCGCGGCGATTAGTTTCATGACTTGCATAATGTCAGTATTTCTTGACAGATGCAATTTTTTATGAAAGTTGACTCACCAGAACAGCCGCAACGCGCGGCAAACCCCCGGCTTTGCCCCTTAATGCCAAGGAGCTGAAGAATGGTTCAGGTGAGATGCCCCGAATGCGGATACCTTCAAACTCTTTCTGAGGAACGCTTCGTCGCCATATCGGAAGACTATCTCAATTGCCCTCACTGCCATGCCAAGGTCCCCAAGGAATGGCGTCCCGCACCAGGTGAAACCGTTCCCGAAGAGACACGCCACAAGATGCTGGCCTTCTCCCGTCGGATTCTCAACGGCCGCAATGTGGCCAGTGAGGTTGTGTACGCCCTCGATTCGTTGGTCCGTCACTATGGAGAAATGGATGACAGCGCCCGGGCTCTCGGGGTCGGATACGCCTTTCTCGGTGAGTACGCGAAAGCAGAGGGATTTCTGGTAAAGGCGCGGGAGGAGTTCCCGGAAGACGCTCAGGTGCTGCACAGCCTGATCGAGACCTTTTTCGGACAGAAGAAAGTACCCGGAGGCAGCAGAAGTCGGGCGCTGCTTGATCCACGCACTCGGGTCACGCACGCAGCACGAGGACGTAGCCCGGCTCGCAATTGCCCTCAAGAGCCTGGGCCAAAGCGATGAGGCAAGACAGATTTTGGATTCGTTTCCGGATCTCGATCCTCGGAACCCGCTGGTCAAGCAGGCCCGCAAAGAGATCGGTCGAGACAGAAAGCGCGGTTTTGGGTCTCTATTCGGAGAGAAGGGGCCGATCGGGAGACTCCTGGGCGGCGCGGGTAAAGTTAATATGCGGAGGTTTATCTCCTTCGCGGAAAAAGCGGCAAAGTCAGAGCCGCGGCCAAGGCCCTTGCAGAAATCTTCCGAGGCTCGCGTCACTTCTCCTGTCAAGCAGGCAGCCGCAGCAAAGCGCGCAGGTCTGGTGAGATTCCCCGTGCTCATGGAGTACCTGGGTCTATGCGAGAGAGTCGACCATTCCCAAATGGGAGGATATCCGACACGCACTGGCTGACCAACTCCCGGACCGGGACGAGCGGGAACGCACGTTTCATCTGCTCGAATCCCTGGTGGAAAAGGACGATTTGGCCATCGAGTACATTCTCAAGCAGGACGCTCAGGAGTTGTTCGATTATCCCGAAGAGATGATTCCGCACAACGCGAAGGACTTCGGAGAGGACGATCGCAAGACCCTTGTGGAAGCGGAAATGATCGTGCGCGTGCGATTGTCCCTGGTCGATCCTCCCGAACCTGATTACCTGGCCTTCATGGTGAGATTTGTCGAGTCAGTGCGCGTGCTTACCAAGGGGGTGGTTCAGGACGCGGTATCTCACGCTTTGTGGGGAACTGAGAAGTGGACTGCCAACGTGGTACACGGGGGCGCAAGCGTGGTGGAATCCCATGTGCTCCTCGAAATCTTGGATGAAGAAGGCCTGGTGTGGATACATACCCACGGCATGCAAAAGTTCGGATTGCCGGACCTGGAGATGGAAGGTGTCCGGCCGGAATTGATCCCCGCGTGCCGCAAGCTGATCGGCCGCGCTATTGAGTCTTTGCGTGAGCTGAAAGACCAGGAGATAGACCTGAGCCGGCCATTAGATCTCCCTCAGACGCCCTTTCAGGTGACCCTGGAATTCCATCCGCAGGACCCGGAAGGCCATTTTCCCGGAGGAAGCCTGCGGCTGTTGCCCTCCTCCACGCCCGGCCAGGAACCCGCCACGCGTGCTGCCGTCGATCCCGCTCCGGCTCTGCACAGCACTGGAGCGCCTCGGGAAGGGGCCGCAGTTGTTCAGGAAGAGGCCGTTGGCCCCGCGGACAAGCCCGCGGAACGGCACTCTGTGACCAAGAACGCCTTGAGAACAAGACTGCTCACTGCCCACCAGAAAGCCAGGAAGAGCCTTCCTGTCTTCAAGAAGAGCTTTCAGGAGAGACCGGGCTCTGACGCCAAGGTTCACGCGGTGAAAGTCGGCTTCCCCTTACAAGGTGGCAAATACGAGTGGATGTGGGTTTCTGTGGGCGGCTGGCGTGGTGGTTCTCTCGTGGGTCATATCGAGAATGTCCCGGTCCTGAGAAAGGATCTCCAACACGGTGGGGTGGTTCAAATAAGCGAGGACGAGATCTTCGACTGGGTAATTTCCACAGAAGGAAACATCTCCCAGGGAGCTTACACCGAAGGAATCCTCGTGTGAGACTGCTCCGCGGGCAGGAGTCCTCCCGCGAGGACCTGTCCGCTGACCATTCACGGACCGAAGCGTCTCCAGCCTCTTCGATAATACTTGGCGAGGACCTGATCATCAAGCCGGTTCGGTTGCACGTTTCGCTGCGCAAGGGCGTCCCCTCCAAAGACAAACAGGGTAGGCAACAGTTCCTGCGTGAGAAACTTCAGTCGCACGTGCGGGGCGAGCGTCAGGTGCTTCGGGTCGAGATTTCTTCTGGATGCCATGACGAACCCCCAGTCTCCAAAAGACGGAACGTACGCGTGATACGGGTACACCGCGAAGCGACCTTTTCGCTCCGGCCCGATGGGAGTCTGTTCCCAGGTTCTCACGATGCACCAGAACGCCTCAGGCGCGTAGAAAGGACTGGTGGCCTGTGTCACCGCAATGCCGCCTTCGCTGAGATGCTGTGAGAGCAGCTTGTAGAAACTCGCCGTGTAGAGCCTGGCCAGCGAAAGATGGCTCGGGTCCGGAAGGTCAAGAACGATCAAATCCCACGACTCGGGGGACTCCTCAAGAAACCGGCCCGCGTCCTTGAGGTGAATGTGTACCTTGGGATTTGCCAGCGCATGCTGCGACAATTCCGCGAGCAACGGTCTGTCGCGGAACAGGTGAATCATCTCCGCGTCCAGGTCAACCAGGTCGATGCGATCGACGCGGGAATACTTGAGCAACTCCCGGGCAGCCATGCCGTCTCCGCCGCCCAGAATCAAGATCCGACGGGCTCCTGGTGCTGCGGCCATCACAGGATGAATCAATGCCTCGTGATAGCGGCACTCATCCACCGAAGAGAACTGGAGACCGCCATCCAGGTACAGACGCACATCATTGTGCCATTTGGTCACCACGATGCGTTGGTAAGGCGTTTGTCGCACCAGCACGATGTCATCCTGGTACAGAAGGTTCTCGGTGAGGGTCGTGAAGACTCCCGAACCTGCCAAACCCACCGCAAGCACAGAAGCTGCACATGCTGCGAGAACCGAGAGCAGCCTCTTGTTCCTGACCATGCCTCCCATCACCCGCAGGCCCACGCCTGCCACGCCTATGTTGAGCAGGCCGAAGAAGAAGGACGTCCGCAACAGACCCAGATAAGGCACCAGAACCAAAGGAAACGCACAGGACGCGATCAGCGCCGCCCACATAATCCAGAGCCAGCACATTGGAAACAGTCAGCCTCAGGGCTTCTTGACTCCGAAGGATCCTTATGAGGAGGGGAATCTCCATGCCCACCAGCGTTCCTGTCACGGTCAGCACGGTCACGAGCACCGGGAGATACGTTTGCAGAACCGAGAACGTGAGCAGAAGTATGGCCGCGGACAATCCACCGGACAGCCCTATGCCGATTTGTACCCCCAGGAACGCGTCAATAAGGTTTTTCTCGATAAAGCGGGTAAGGTAGGAGCCAAGCCCCATTGCCGTGAGAAACACGCCGATCACAATGGAGAAATGAATAACCGACCCTCCCAGCAAGTAACTGGAAAGGGTAGCGGCAATGAGTTCGTACACGAGCCCGCACGTGGCTATCACGAATACGGCTGCAAGGAGAAAAACACCCTGGAAGCGCTGTGGCATCTCACCCCACTCTCGGATCAGGATAGGTCATCGCGAATCTCCCTGACGCGAAGTTTGACTCCTGAAATCCGCACATGCTTCCACGCACTCCGCCTTCTTCACCGCATGGCTGCCTGAATGATGATCGCGAGGGCAATGAATACCGATCCCATGATGATACCCAGAGAGGTATTTTGATCTTCCTCGATTTCCTTGCGTATGGAAAAGGGGGCGATCTTGACCATCAAAAGCAGGGCCAAGGCGAAGAGGGCAAGGCCGATCACGGAGTACACGACCGTGCTCACCATCCCGCCGACGTTCAAATGCATTGCGAAATTATCCATGCGTACCTCCAACACCCATGACGCGGGAGCAGCTCCCTTCCCGGAGCGCCTCTACGAGGCATTGCTCTTACCGCTGTTTCTCGCCGCGAGTTACTGCGAGATTACTTTCCGCCTCTGTATCCTCCACCGAAGTGCGATCTGGCGCCAAGCCAGGTACAGCCCGAGCCCGAGCCCGCGCGTGGTCTTTGTGGAACCTTCCCGTAGACTCACGGGCTTCTTGAGCGGCTCCGGCAGGAACCAGCCGTTGAAGCAGGCCCCATACGCGGTGATCGTGCAGCACAGGAGAATCGTGGCAGCCAGAATCTTGGGAATGATGTATTTCATCTAAGCCTCCGCTCTTCTCAGTCGTCATCGTCATCAGACCCTCCGGTCACCGGGGCCCATCGTCTGAGTTCGAACAGGTACCTGAGGCACGGTTGAAGCGCGGCCATGAGGCCGCACATGATCAGGGGGAACACAAAGTACCAGGAAATGGTGTTGCCCGTGGTCACTATGATCTGCAAGCGCTCCTTGCCCGCGGGACCGTTGTACCCGCTTCCGCCTTGGCCGTGGAGCAGAAGGCGGTATGTGCCTGCTTTCTTGACCTTGAAATACGAACTGAATGATCGAGATCCCTCGGTCCAGGAACCATCGGAATCGGTTCCATAATAGTAGGACGCGTCGCCGGAGAATTCGGAAATCACGCTGTCTTTGTCGTTCACCACGGCAAAGTCCACAGCCAACCAGGAGTTTCTCAAGGGCGATTTCCCCCTCAGGCGGCAGATGGTGCCGTCCCGAGCGACCTGAAAGGGGCCGGTCATGTGCTCTTTGGAATATTGCTCAGCGGTGAGGGTCTCCTGGAGCACAAGGGTATTCTTGTCAGCAACCAGACTGTACATGAACAGGACCAGGTTGAGTGCAGCGAAGATTCCCGCGATCCGGCCAAGGCCCCGCAACCAATAAGGACACTCAAAGGGCTGGCATGAATACACGCCTCGCGGCTCCGGAATATCCACTTCGTCCGGGATGGCCGTGGCCAACTCTTCACGGGTCAGGTATCGTCCGCGGAATAGCTCTCTCTCTCTGCCGGTGATCTCCACATCCACAAATTCGGGAGGCTTGATAAGGTGCGTGTATCGTGTGGTCTCGCCTATGGTGGCCTTCCACGGAATGGCTCCGTCTACCCATTTCAGCGTGACCTCTCCTTCTTCATATGCCTGGAACGTGTCCCCGGCCACCTGCACCCGCTGTCTCGGGGAGGGCAGTGACGGAATCTCCACGCGTCCGTGCGTGACCCTGGCAACGGTGTAATGGCCACGATATTCGGAGAGAAACACGTAGCCGTTTTCCGGATTGTACAGCACGTAATCGACCGACGTGTCGGGTATCTGATCGTCCATCTCCACGTAAAGGAGGCGGCCCATGACCTCATACTTGATGCTGTCCAGGGTGATGGGGAGACCGATCCGGAAGGTGAAAATCGGGGTCCTCCCCACATTCTGGCCGACGACCTTCGTTTCTGCCTCGTCCAACGCAAGGGATGCGCCGCAGGAGTCGCACACCACCATGGACGTGGTCTTCACGCGGGGGCCTTCGTACGGCTTTCCGCATGCAACGCATCGGATGATTTCTCCTGCCTTTTCGGTACCCGTTCCCCTGTCTTCTCGTCTCGTGCGGTCCTGTTTGACCCCGAGGATACGGCCGAGAAACGCTTGAGGATTTTGGCCGAGATTGTCGTATTCCAGGCCGAACGAAGTCTTCCCGTCAAGCGTGGAACCATCCGCGTACGGGTAGGTTTCCCCGACTTCTATCTCAAAGGGTATCTGACCTTCTCCACCCAGGCATCGGGCATTGCCGAGCTCTTCCACAATCCCCACTTTGTCGTCGAGGGGAATCTGCATCCCCACCTCAAGACCCTCAAAGGGGGGAATGGTGGTGCCGAGGCTCACCGGTGATTCGAGAAACAATTCACCCTCGTCCTCGGTGAGCCACATGATCTGTCCGTCCTGCATTTCGATGAACCACTCGTTCCATGTGCCGTTTTCATGGGCGTACGAAAGACGGCCGAGTACGCGGAACGAGCTTCCCTTGAGCTTGCCGCTCGCACCAACTCTGAATCGGGTGGATGGAGGAAGGTCCATGGACTGGCGGCCAGCACGGAGCACCGATTCCTTGTCCCAGTACATCGCGGTCCTGCAGAAGTCGCAGATCCGCATGAGTATCCCCGGGTTGGTGACGGTATTGGTCGCGCCGCAGGACGGGCATTTAAAGTGGCGTTCCATGATGACCACCATACTACGCAAATTCCGAAGATTTCAACGTGAAAGGGAGAGCCGAAATGCGGTCATCAGAAAGTCGGCTCTATTCGTGAGGCAGTTCGGAGTTCCGGAACATGACAGAACTGCGGGATTCAGCCCTTTCGGACTGGGTGGTAGGGGGGCTGGCCCACGCTGGGATCCGGGAAAGTCGCAACAGTTCCCAGCAACTGATCAGGAATGAACCACAAAGCCACAAAGAAAAAGGGGACTTGTCTTTTCGTCTCTTCGTGCCTCGGTGACTTTGTGGTTTGATTTTCGGGATCCAACAAACGGTCCAGCGGAACGATTACGAAAGTGGTTAGCCTCGTTTGGAGAGCTCTTCTCCTCGTCGGGTTGCGGCCTGCACCGCGTCCATCAAGATGCCGCGCAGTCCTGCTTGTTCCAGTACGTGCAGCCCGGAGATCGTGGTTCCTGCCGGCGATGTGATCCTGTCCTTGAGTTCGCTGAAAGAAGCGTCTCCAGAGCCGGCCATAATCGCAGACCCTACGAAGGTCTGAATGGTGAGCGCCCTGGCAGTGGGCCTGTCCATTCCCATAAGCACCGCCGCGTCGGTAAAAGCCTCCATCATGGGGAAGAGATACCCCGGACCGCTCCCTGAAAGGGCAGTCACCACATTCATCAGCTTTTCTTCTACCTTCACGGCCACACCTACCGCAGCAAAGAGATCGAGAGCGGTGGCCAGGTCCGCGTCGTCTGCCGAGCCTGCCTTGCACATGGCTGTCGCACTCGCGCCTACCATGGCAGCGGCATTGGGCATGGCACGTATCACTTTAGCCGGATGAGCTAATCGGGAGAGGATGAATTCGGTCGGAATACCTGCGGCAATGGAAACCAGCACGAGCTTTTCGTGCATGCGGTCGGCAATCGAATCGAGAACCTCGCCAAGGATTTGGGGTTTTACCGCGAGCACGAGCACAGAGACTTCGGCATCAACTGCGTCCTTCACTCGGAGCACGCCCCGGACGCCGAGTTCCGCCTGCAAGGTTTGGACTCTGTTTGGATCCACGTCGAATACTCGTATCGTCGCCGATGCAGCCTTTCCCGACGCGACCAGCCCACGAATCAGGGCTGAACCCATGTTTCCCGCTCCAATGACACCTATTCCCCGCACGTTTTTCTCCACAAGCTTTTCATGGTATATAGAGACGACACCGATATGAGAAATCGGATCGGTCTATGTGGGTTTCGCAAGTGCGTAACCCCAGCATACTAACATGTATGGCGAGGACGCGGCAGCCTTTTCTTCCAAGGGAAGCGCTCCGGTCCGTCAATGCCCAAGGAGACCGCAATGACGGAAATGCTGACAATCGACGCCAGGGGAATGGCATGCCCTCAGCCGGTACCTGGAGACCAAGAAGGTGCTCGACAAAGCACTTTCATCGCATTTCAAGGTTCTGGTCGATAATGAGGCCGCGCGGGAAAATGTGAGTAGATTTGCGAGGAGCCGCGGGTGCGAGGTGGCGGTCCGCGAAGAAGCCCCCGGATGTGCGGAGATCACCATCACCGGTGCGGGCACTCCCCCCGATCCCGGAAGACCGGAAGAAATTCCTTCCTGCGCTTTGCCCGAGACCGCTGCCCCTCAACGAATCGTGGTGTATGTGGGTACCAACTGTGTAGGCAGAGGAAGTGACGAACTCGGAGAAAAGCTGATGCGCGGGTTCCTCCGTACATGGATCGATGCGCCGCGTCTCCCTTGGCGGATGATCTTTATCAACTCCGGGGTGAAGCTCACCACCGTGGACGAAGAAGCCGTGGATGCGGTAAGCATGCTTGCGGAAAGAGGGGTGGATGTGCTCTCGTGTGGCACCTGCCTCGAACATTTCGGGTTGGCACAAGATCTCAAGGTGGGAAAGGTTTCCAACATGTTCGAGGTGGTAGAAACCCTGAGTGAAGCCACAAAGGTGATTTCGCCCGATTGAAGCTGCTCTTCGTACGAAACGTCGCACGGGGCCAGCTTCTGAGTCCTGGCCCCGTGCGATTTAGAGTTCGATCTCCAAGCCTTCATACGCGGCAATGGCTGCGGGGAACTTTTCCTGGGCCTGTTTCTCGATGTCTGCCACCACGCTGTCTTCGTTTCCATGGTGAAAGAGCACCAGGCGTTTGACATTTGCAGCTTGAGCCAGCTCCACCGCGCCTTCCCAGGTGCTGTGTCCCCAGCACTGGCGGGGGATGTCGTCCCACAATCCCAAGTATTGCTCCGGAGCGTACATGCTGTCGTAAATCAGCACGTCCGCACCTCTGGCTAGATTCAGCGCCTCAGGGTCGATGCCCTCCACTTGTTCCGTATCAGTGGCGTAAACGAGCACATTCCCTCGCTCTTCCAGCCTATACCCGAGACTGCCTCCCGGGTGGTTGAGCTTTCTCACCACGACTTCTGTGCTGCCAACGCGGATTCGGTCCCCGTTCGTCACTTCGTGGAATTCAAGAGACGCGGGCAGACATTCCAGCCCAACAGGGAAGTTCGGTTCACACATCTGCGTACTCATGATCCGATGCACGGTGTCGTTGAGCCCGCCTCCCCCGTAAAGATGAAACTCGTTGCCCCTCTGGTATATGGGATCGAAAAAGGGAAAGCCCTGGACATGGTCCCAGTGAAGATGCGAGAAGAATATGTGCCCTTCGATGCAGGCCCGTCTTTCCTTACAGTCCTTGTGGCGTCGGGCCAATTCTTCGCCGAATTCCCTGATACCGGTTCCCGCGTCCAATATGATCAACGTGTTGCTGCAACGGACCTCCACACAGGCGGTGTTCCCGCCGTACCTGAGAGTGGACGGCCCTGGTCGAGGGAGACTGCCGTGGACCCCCCAAAACTTGATGAACATGGTCCACTTCCCGATTCCGATTAATCCATCGGAACCATAGACGTTGAGACGGAATGATCACAATACTCCGAAACTACAAGTATTCTTAGCACGATTGCCGCAGTGAAGTCAAGAATTCTCCTTCTTTTCCCGTAGGTATCTGCATGACTTGAAGATAGCTGCAGGGAACGGAGACTCTCCCAAGTGTGATCCAGAGCCGACTTGCTGCGTTAAGGCGCTCACTGCTTTGCATGCATGCCCCGGAGAACAGCATTGTCCCGTGCCGGATCGGCAGTCCGAAAGTGAGTACCTCACACCCGATGAGAGACAGGGGAAGATTCCCACGCGCATACAACAAGATATCGGAATAAATGATATTATGGTGGATACGATAGGCATAACAAGGCGATAGAATTCCGGATGCACTTGAAAAAACAGCGCCGCTATGTTATGATCCCCGCATCCGGAGTATACGGACGTCAACGCGGAGCGAGGAAAATGTTGCCGGGATGCCCACACGGTGGGAAGCCCCAGATAACAGGGATAGGCTGCATGAAACGCGTTTGCTATGAGAAGCAAGGTAATCTTGACGTTCAACCGGATTCACAGGAAATAGCGAAAACCTAAGCACCAATAGAGAGGCTGCAATGTGGTTTGATATTGTAAACCGATTCACATACGAACATGTGTTCAGCGGTGAAGCTGAAAGTCTCAGGGAAATAGTCGAGAGAGCCGTCCGCAATGGAGCCGATCTCTCGGAAGCCAATCTCATGAGCGCGGATCTTGCCGGCGCGGACCTCAGAATGGCTAAACTCGCACGCGCGTACCTTTATGGCGCGGACCTTTCCGGCGCAGTGCTGACCGGAGCGAACCTGCGCGACGCCAAACTCACGAAAGCCCGCCTGGCCGATGCGGACCTGTCCGCGGCAAATCTCACCTCCGCGAACATGCATCGAGCAGTGCTGACCGGAGCAAACCTCCGCGGCGCGGAGCTGGCAAAGGCGGATCTTATCGGCGCGAATTTGACGAACTCCAATTTGGCCGGTGCGAACCTGACCGGCGCGTTCCTGACTCGGGCAGACCTGACCGGTGCGGTGCTTGAAGGAGCAGAACTTACCCGCGCAGAGACCTTGCTCGCAAGGGGTTTGCGGCTTCAAGATTGGACTTCCGACAACGGCTTCAGGAACGTATCTTCCGGGAGCTTCTGACGAGCGGGACGTTTCTCCTCCAGGGGCATGGGCTCCTACTGCCGCGGGGAGAATTCCCCTGCCTCTCGGAGGGCAGTGTCCGCGTCGCTGTACCCCGCGGCAATGCGTCGAGTAATGGTATCCCTCGCAAAATCAAGGGGAGCAGTAAACGGTTCAGCCTCGTTGTTGACGATCCGGAGAATGCGATCTATCTTCCTGTACCTGGTAAGTCTCTCAAACCCCTTCATGGTGCGTACGGGACTTTCCGCGGGAAGGTGCGCGCCCATGGCCTGCACGATGTCCACCAGTTCGTTTACTCGGGTCAGTGTTTCCACATCAAACCGCAGTTTGCTCGAGAAGATGATCTCGATCACACGATCGAACACGTCCAGGAGGTTTTGGGGGACATTTCCTCTGGTGGGAAACAGTTCGACAAAGATCAACATCCGTTCCTGCACGTGTTCGTTGTCCTTCAGTCTTGCAACCGCTTCTCCCAAGGGGTTGTTCAGGAATAGCCCCCCGTCCCAATAGTATTTGCCGTCAATGCAGGTCATGGGAAACGCGGGAGGAAGGCTCGCACTCGCGATCACGTGATCCGGCGTAATGACGCTTTCGTAGTTGTCAAAGCAATCAACCGTGCCAGCCAGCACGTTGGTGGCGGTCATTACCAGCCGGGGCCTTTCCTTGTTCTTACTGTCATTGATCTTGTCAAAATCGATGCACTCTTGCAGAATCCGCCTCAGCGGGTCGGTGCGGTAATAGCTAGTCCACGACGTCATGCTCGCATAGTCATATCGCATTTGGAAAAAATTCGGATTTCCCATCAAGGGCAACAAACGCTGGACAGGCTCGGGCAAAAAAGGAACCGACTCCATCGCAAACCGGTTCCACATTTCTTCCAGTTTGGAAAACGCATCAGGCCCGCCTTGCGCCAAAGCCGCGGCATTGATGGCGCCGATGGAAACGCCCGAGAGGATGGTGGGTGAAAACCGAGGCTGTTCGTACAGTCTTTTGGCGACACCTACTTCATACGCGCCCAAAGCGCCGCCGCCCTGCAACACCAACGCTGTTTCGGTCCTCGATCCAGACACTTTGCCCTCCGGATTATTTCGACACCTCTGGCGGCAGGATCAAATTAGGGCACAGAAACTTTCATGAAAGACACGTAAGGTTTCACCTGTTTTCTGACGTCATCAAGGGCACTCTTCGCGTCACCCGAGACCTGCTGGTCGCCTTTGGCGGAGGGGACCAGGGCGAGCGCGAGAACCTGTCCCATAGCTTTACTCAAATCGTTCACCATTTTGGCCATTTCTTGGTCATTCTTGGCCTTGTCCTGCATGGCGGAAATCGACTGAGCCCATGACTTCGACAGCTGCGCCACCTTCTGTTCATTCGTGAAGGCAGACGACTGAGACACTTTCACGACCTCGTTGACCTGTTCCTGAATCTTCTGGCAGGCGGAAGGCTTCAGCTTGGGCAACGGGAGATCTTGAGCCCAGCTCGTGCCCAGGCAGGCACCCAGTGTGACAACCACCGTAGTTATGAAGGCTCTCGTCAACGGAGTTCCTTTCATGGGTCGTGACTCCTTTCGTGAGGAAGATCCAGGCCGATTTTGTGGCGATGATGCCATACGGATGAGCGTTGCGTCAACTGTTTCCCGTGTGCGACGCGCCGGACGCGGTGGCAGCGAGAACAAAAAAGCAGGACAGGTAAAAATAATCGTTGACCGCGGTCCTGCTGGCTCTCACTATGAGTCATATCTCCATTCGCATTTAGCGATCGTTATTTGCGGAGTGCGAAGGTTCCGCAGACAGAGTCTGCCGGAAAGAGCATTTGTCCATACGAGGGGAGGGCCGACATGTTACCGAAAGTAGGAGATACCAGTTCGTTTACTAAGTCCATTTCCGGCGCAGACATTCAGGAGTTCGCAGCGTTGGTGGGAGATGCGAATCCGGTGCACCTGGACGAAAACTTTGCCAGTAAGACCCGGTTCGGGAGATGTATCGCGCACGGGATGTGGGGGGCCGCTCTGATCTCAACGGTCTTGGGGACCCGCCTTCCAGGCCCGGGAACGATCTACCTGAGCCAGACAATGAGTTTCCAGGCTCCGATCTTTCCGGGCGACGTCGTGACGGCACGTGTGACCGTCACTAAGGTGAGAAAAGACAAGCGCATCGTCACCCTCGATACGATATGTGAAAATCAAGACGGAAAACTTCTCCTCAAAGGCGAAGCCGTGGTTCTCGCTGAGGATGTGGGCTGAAACCCGTGTCGCGGAGCAGGCCGCAGGCAACACCAACAAAAGGAGCCTCATTTGCCTCATAATTGATGAAGGGGCAGGGCACGCATTCCCCTGTCCACGCGCAGGTGCGAAATGGATACCGTGAGAATCGTTTTCAAGCGGGCGCGCAGCCGATAAGATCCTTGACAAGGGCTTTTGCTTAGTGTTGAAATACTGCGTCTTGGCCATCACCATGAGGTCTGGAGACTCTATGAAAATCCGGGAAATAATGGGGGTGCTCCAGGGAAGGATCCTCTTGGACATTCATGGACTTGACGAAGAGGTTCCCAGGGGCGGCGCTGCAGATCTGATGAGCGATGTTCTCGCGTTCGGCAGCGAGGGAATGGTACTTTTGACAGGCCTCACAAACCCCCAGACCATCAGAAACCGCTGAGATGGCGGGTATCAACGTCATAGTGTTCGTAAGAGACAAAACCCCTCCGCCAGAAACGGTGAGTCTCGCAAGGGATTCCGGGATATCGCTTCTCAGTACCACCTACACGATGTACGAGGCATGCGGTCGTCTCTACGCAGCAGGTCTGCCAGGTCTTGGGCCGGTCAAGATCCAGAATGACTCTTGGTGAACATGACGACTCAAGAAATTACCAAAGTTCAGGAACTAATCTACACGACAAAAGTGGAAACAGTCATGGCGTCGGATGTAATCGTTGTCACACCCGACATGTCTATGACGGAAGTCAAGGACCTGATGCGCGACAAGCGAGTAACTGGGGCGCCCGTAGTGGAGGGAGACAGAATAGTCGGCATTGTGAGTTCGTCGGACATCATGCAGGCCATGGAAAATGGCAAAATGCACGCTCCGGTGGGCGACTGCATGATTACCCAGGTCAAAACGGTGCTTAAGGACTCCTATGTCGCGGAAGTGGTGAACGATCTGGGGCGACAAGGTTTCAGTCGTCTTCCTGTGGAAGACAGGGAGGGCAAACTGGTGGGTATCGTGACCACCGGTACCCTCATCAGGGCCCTGCTGCATCAGATGGACGTGAGCTATCAGAGAAAAGAAGCCGAAAAACTTCAGACGTATCGCGCCAGCCACATCTTTCAGGATATCGTGTCGGACGACACGAGCCTCATCCTTCGGTACATCGTGAACGACAAAGATTTTGATAATGCCGGCAAGGCTTCAAGTATGATCAAGAAGTCGATGCAGCGCGTAGGGGTGCTCCCCTCAATTGTGCGTCGCGTTGCCGTGGCCGTGTACGAGGCGGAAATGAACCTCGTGATCCACACGGACGTGGGAGGCGAAATCATCGTGGACATCCGCAGGGAGCGCCTGCAAATTTCGGCAATGGATCACGGCCCTGGTATCGCCGACTTGGAACAGGTTTTGAAGCCTGGTTATTCCACGGCTCCCGCGTGGATCCGAGACATGGGATTCGGCGCAGGCATGGGACTTTCCAACATTCGTCGGTGCGCGGACATGATGAAACTCCTCTCCGAACCGGGGGGTGGAACGAGGCTTGACATACTTTTTCTGCTAGGAGACAAGACAGCCGAACTGAAAGCAGGTCCGCAAAAAACCTCTTGACAATAGCCGGGCCAAAACGGTAAAAGATTGGCGGGGTCAATCAAGGCATTCACTTGACCTCTACCCCACACATGAAATAGCTGATTTTACTAACAATCAAATCAGGCCTGCTCGTCGGAGCCAAGGACGCTCCGACCGGAGAAGAAGGATGATTAATAGCTACCTTCCTATCCTCTTGGTCTTGCTCGTCGCCGGCTTTATCGGAGTTGCCATTATTGTGCTTTCTGAGTTGCTGGCGCGCAAGAATCCGACCCGCGTGAAACTCATGCCCTATGAGTGCGGCATGGATCCGATCGGAGGAGCGCGGCAGAGGTTTCCGGTGCGATTCTTCGTCATCGGGATGCTTTTCATTGTGTTCGACATCGAGTTGATTTTCCTTTTTCCTTGGGCGACTATCTACGATAAACTCAAAATGTTCGGGTTTGTGGAGATGCTCGTCTTTGTGTTGGTCCTGCTGGTAGGCCTGGTCTACGTTTGGAAAAAGGGTGCATTGGAATGGCAATAGAGCGACACCTAAACGACACGGTTCACGTGACCAATCTTGAGTGGTTTGTCAACTGGTCGAGAAAATCATCCATGTGGCCTCTGGGGTTTGGGCTCGCATGCTGCGCCCTGGAGATGATCGCCACATTCGTGAGTCGATACGACTTGGCTCGATTCGGCATGGAGGTTGCTCGTCCTTCGCCTCGACACACGCGGATCTCATGATTGTGTCAGGGACGGCCTCCAAGAAGATGATTCCCGCGGTACGGAGAATCTACGAGCAAATGGCGGAACCCAAGTGGGTGATTGCCATGGGCGCGTGTGCATGCACGGGCGGCATTTACAAGAACTACGCCGTGGTACAGGGTATCGACCGTCACCTGCCGGTGGACGTCTATATTCCCGGATGCCCGCCGCGCCCCGAGGCGCTTCTGGATGGGATACTCCAGCTCCACGCCAAGGTCATGCGGGAACAGTCCATCCATCACCCGCGTGTAAGCGAGCTTAAGGTGACCGGCCGATGAAGCAGGAAGAGATTCGAGACAGGCTACTGTCGGTTTTCGGGGCGGATATCGTTCAATCTCCCGTGGGATTTCGCGACCAGATCGCGGTGACAGTCCCCGCGGAAAAGATTCTGGAAGTCTGTCGGTTCCTCAGGGACGACCCTCAGCTTTCTTTCCGGTTGTTGTCGTTCGTCGGTGGAGTGGATCGGCTTCCGAATGTGCCTCGCTTTGAGGTGGTGTACCAGGTCTACTCTCTGAGACACAACCATCGGTTTCGGATCAAGGCGCTGGTCGAGGAGACCGCAGAAGGTGCGGCAATCGACTCGGTGGTCGAGATCTGGCCGACTGCCGACTGGCACGAGCGGGAGACCGCAGAGATGTTCGGCATTACCTTCAGGAACCATCCTGATCCCAGAAAGCTCCTCCTCCCGGAGGAGTGGACGGTATATCCGCTGAGAAAAGATTTTCCCCTTCTCGGGACTGAAGAAGATACTCCAGACCTGCCCCGTAGGGCCTGATCGCAAGGAAGATAACTTATGCCCGACGTAGCGAGTACAAAATCAGATCTCAGAAACGAGACGCTAGAACTCAACCTGGGGCCACATCATCCCAGTACGCACGGGGTCTTCCGCGCCATCGTGGAACTGGATGGCGAAATAGTCGTCAACGTGACCCCCTACCTTGGATATCTTCACCGCGGCTTCGAGAAGACCTGCGAGAACAAGCACTACCACCAAGTGATTCCCTTGGCGGAACGGTGCGACTATATGGGGGCATCCAGCAATTCCCTCGTATTCTGCATGGCTGTCGAGAGACTGCTCGATGTGGAGGCGCCGGAACGGGCTCAGACCATACGAGTGATTATGGCCGAACTTTCTCGTATCTTCAGCCACTTGTTCTGGCTCGGGTACTCATGGCCACGACGTGGGGGCCATGACGCCTCTGTTCTACACGCTGCGAGAGCGGGAAGAGATCATGAATCTCTTCGAGCTGACTTCCGGCGGCAGATTGATGCCCAACTATCTGCGCATCGGGGGACTGATCCGCGACCTCGAAGAGGGATTTGTCGAGCGGTTGCAGAAGTTTACGGAGCATTTCGACACGCGTGTGGACGAGTATGAAACGCTGCTCACCAAGAATGCCATTTACATGGACAGGACCCAGGGTGTAGGGTTCCTTTCCACAGACGATGCCATCGCATTGGGAGCCAGTGGCCCGATGATACGGGCATCGGGTGTCAAGTGGGATGTGCGCAAGTCGGAGCCCTATTGCGGGTACGAACAATACTCGTTTGACATCCCCGTAGAATACGGTTGCGATGTGTACGCCCGGTATCTCGTGAGGGTTGCGGAAATGAGGCAGAGCAATCGCATTCTGCGTCAGGCGTTGGAGCGACTACCGGACGGACCTATCCGAGCCCAAAAGGCAGGAAAGATTTTCCCGCCGCAGCAAGAGATCTATACGAAGATGGAATCCCTGATCCACCACTTTATGCTCGTGGTGGAAGGCCTGAAACCGCCTGTGGGGGAACTCTACCAGTGCATCGAATCCCCTCGCGGAGAGCTCGGTTGCTATCTGGTGAGCGACGGTGGGCCAAGGCCGTACCGGTTGAAGTGGCGTCCCCCTGCGTTCGTCAACCTGGAAGCTCTAGGGAAAATGTGTATCGGAGGTTATTTCTCGGACCTCATCGCTATCCTGTCCAGCGTGGATATCGTGCTGGCTGAGGTAGACAGGTAGACGGGGTCTGGGAGAAGCAAAGGCTTAGGGGAGTTACTGATGACCCTTGGGGATGTGGTGAAAGCATTGAATCTGGAGGTCAAGGCCTGCAGCTCGGAAATGGAGCGTCCTGTGGACGGCGGTTACGTGAGCGACCTCCTGAGCGATGTGATTGCCGGAGCGAAAGAAGGGGATCTGTGGATAACTCTTCAACTTCATCAAAACGTGGTTGCAGTTGCGTTCCTGAATAATCTGGCGGGCATAGTGATTGTAGGAGGCCGTGAACCGGATCCGGATACCCTGAAAAAAGGGGAAGAGCAGGGCGTGCCGATTATGGTGACTACGCTTCCTGCTTACGAGGTTGCCGGCCGACTCTACGAGATGGGTATACGGAGACAGGCGTAGGCACCTCCGAGTTGAGATGCGGGCGCAGCCCCAGACTACAGGACGACACCGCTGAGATCCACGTGATCCAAAACTGGTGAGCTGGTGAGAGTATCCTCCTGGTTCACCCTGATTCCACAAAAAGGGGTCGGAAAGTCGATCTGAGGCTATTCAGGGTTGACCTCCATATTCACACGGTACTATCTCCGTGTACCGAGATAGCGGAGATGACGCCGCGGGCCATTGTTCGCAGGGCCCTGACAAAAGGGCTGGACATGATTGCGATATGCGATCACAATTCGGCCCGCAACGCAGCTGCGACTATGCGCGCTGCGCAGGGAAGTAGGCTCACGGTAATACCTGGGCTCGAGATAACCTCTTCGGAAGAAGTGCACTTTGTCGGCCTTTTTCCTACCCCGGCCAAAGCCGAGGCTGTTCAGGATGAGGTGTATTCGCACTTATTCGGGGAAAACAACGAGGAGGTGTTCGGGTACCAGGTGGTGGTAGATGAGCATGACCAAGTAGAAGACCTGGACGAAAGATTGCTCATCGCAGGGACTACCCTGCCAGCGGAGAGGGTGGTCGACCTGATACATAGGTTTGACGGATTGGCCATAGCATCCCATGTGGATCGCGGTGGATTCGGGATATTCAGTCAACTAGGTTTTATCCCGGACACGCTTAAGTTGGACGCTCTGGAGGTCTCCAAACGCTCTGACTTTCAGGCCGCAAGGGAGCGGTACCCCCAGTGTCGAAACTACGCACTGATTACGTCATCGGATGCGCACGCGCTGGAAGATGTAGGGGCCGTGGCTACCACGATGCGGATGGCGAAACCGAATTTCGCAGAACTGAGAAAGGCCCTTGCCGGATTGGAAGGCAGGGCGATTGAGGAACCGTCTCGAGACTGACGCTGTCAAGCCTCGGGAAGGGACGATCCTCTTCTTGAATGCGGTGGTGATGGAGGATATCTCCTTACACGTCCTTGATGTAGCCGAGAATGGGATAAGCGCCGGGGCTGATCTGATAGCGATCACGGTGGAAGAGGATACGGTGGCCGACAGCTTGAAGGTGACAATTGAAGACAACGGCAGAGGCATGGAACCTCAGTTCCTTGCGAGAGTGCTGGATCCCTTCGTGACGACTCGGACCACCCGCAAAGTCGGACTGGGACTGTCCCTGTTTCAGCAGTCGGCTCGAGAGGCCCAGGGAGATCTGGCAGTGGAATCCAGGCCAGGCGTGGGAACGAAGGTGACAGCCTTCATGAGCCACGGGCATATTGACCGAAAACCCATGGGAAACATGGCGGATACCATGCTCGCTTTGATTGAAGGCAACCCCGAATGCGATTTCGTGTATACTCATAGGAAAAATGGGAAGGAATATATCCTCGACACACGGGAAATACGTGTTGAACTCGAGGAGATACCGATAAACCACCCTGAGGTGACAGGCCTTATCCGGCGCAACCTGATTTCGGGCCTCCAGGAAATAGCCCAACCATGACGAATCGACCGGGAAGGGCCATGGAGCGAAGATAAAGTGAAAGAACGAGACGCAATACTCAAACGCAAACCCAAGCCGGCAGTCGAGGTGATTCCACCCGAAGAGCTGGACAGACTTGAGGGCATCATAGACAAGTACGAAGGGAGCCCAAGCTACCTGATTCCGGCTCTCAAAGAAGCGCAAGAGCTGTACGGATATCTGCCCATGGAAGTTCAGCACAGGCTTGCGTACGGAATGAATGTCCCGTCGTCTCACGTATATGGTGTGGTGACATTCTATTCCTTCTTTACCATCGAGCCACGGGGTAGGCACACGATACGACTGTGTCTCGGCACTGCGTGTTACGTGAAGGGTTCCAAAGATATGCTGGAGCATATCGTCAAGGGGATCGGAATCAATGTCGGAGAGACCTCCGAGGACGGCAGATTCACCCTTGAGGCAGTACGATGCCTGGGAGCCTGCGGTTTGGCTCCGGTCATGCTGATCGGAGAAGATACTCACGGTAACATCAACCCTACCGACACGCTAAAAATCCTCGAAGGCTACCAATAGGCCTGCGAGAGGTGCGGATGAGATGGGCAGGGTACTGCCGGGATTCAGGCCCCAAGGTTGTCCCTGGACACATGCAAGCCTGCCGCTCTGATGACTATTGCTCTGTCCTATCCAGCCCTCAGGAGGAAATGAAGTGGCAAAGATTTCCATAGAGGATCTCAAGAAGATCAAGGAAGGTCAGCGCTCCAAGATGGTTTTGAGAGAGGGCGTGTACAGGGCCAAGATCACCGTCCACATGGGAACCTGCGGCATTGCAGCAGGGGCCAGAGACGTCATGAGCACATTTCGAGAACTTGTGGCTCAAGCTGGCGTCGCAGACGTGATATTGACCAACTCGGGATGCGCTGGCCTGTGTGCAAAGGAACCGATGGCCACGGTGGAACTCGCGGACCAGCCGCCGGTAAAGTATGTGCTCCTGGATAGAGACAAGGCGATTCGCATTTTCGAAGAGCATGTGATGGGCGGCAAAGCAGTCGAAGACTACGCTCTGGCACGCGGCAGCGAGACCACTGCCCAGTAACCCAAGAGAAGACACGTAAGAATCATGCTCCGGGTGCCATAGGGTCGGGCAACTCGGTGGAGAACACGGTATGAGTGCGAGACCTCTTCACAGAATGCAGTTCATGTTGTGCGCGGGAACTGGATGTCTTGCCAGTGGCTCCTTGGAATTAAGGGATGCGCTGGAAAAAGAATTAAAGAAAAGGAACCTGCAAGAGGAAGCCACGGTTGTTATGACGGGTTGCAACGGCTTTTGCGCGATGGGCCCGATCATGGTGGTGTATCCGGACGGTATCTTCTACAACCAGGTCAAACCCGAACACGCTCCTCTTATTGTCGAAGAGCACGTGCTTAAAGGAAGGGTGGTCCAGGAACTCCTGTTCAAGGAAGAAGCCAAGGACCGAATTCCTTTGATGAAAGATATCGGATTCTTCGGCCTCCAGCGGACCATCGTGCTGCGCAACCGGGGACTCGTCGACGCGGAAAGCATAGACGACTACATCGCGCGGGATGGATACGCGGCTCTGGCCAAAGTCCTCTCCGAGATGACCCCCGAAGAAGTGATCGAAGAAGTCAAGAAATCGGGACTGAGAGGCCGAGGCGGCGGCGGGTTTCCCACCGGGCTCAAATGGGAAGAGTGTCGCAAATACACGAGCTTTCCCAAGTATACCGTGTGCAACGGAGACGAAGGCGACCCAGGCGCATTCATGGACCGGTCGGTGATGGAAGGCGATCCGCATTCCGTCCTGGAAGGCATGGCAATATCCGGATATGCCATCGGTGCGGAAAAGGGATACATCTACGTCCGAGCTGAATACCCCCTTGCAATTCAGCGGCTTCAAAAAGCCATAGAGGATGCTCGGTCGTATGGCCTGCTAGGGGAAAATATCCTGGAAAAAGACTTTAACTTCGATATAGAGATCTATCCCGGAGCAGGAGCATTCGTGTGCGGTGAGTCTACCGCTCTGATGTACTCCATTGAGGGTAAGCGGGGCATGCCCCGGATCAAGCCGCCGCGGAGTGCAGAAGCCGGACTGTGGAACCAGCCTACCAACCTGAACAATGTGGAGACCTTCGCGAACCTTAATCCTCTCATTCTCAATGGCGGGGACTGGTTCGCTTCGATAGGAACCGAGGGCAGCAAAGGCACTAAGGTCTTCGCGCTTACGGGAGCAGTGACCAATGTGGGCCTGGTGGAAGTTCCCATGGGCACGTCCTTGAAGAGCCTGATTTTCGACATCGGCGGCGGCATTCCCAAGAAGCGCAAGTTCAAGGCAGCTCAGATCGGCGGTCCCTCTGGCGGCTGTATCCCCACAGGCATGGAGGACGTGTCCATCGACTACGAGTCCCTGCTGGACGTCGGTGCAATGATGGGATCCGGCGGCGTGGTGGTCATGGACGACAGCACCTGTATGGTGGACACGGCCAAATTCTTCATCGGGTTCTCGGTGGAGGAGTCCTGCGGGAAATGTATCCCATGCCGTGAAGGCCTCAAGGCCATGCTGGACACCCTGACCAACATCGTCGAAGGCAGAGGTCAGGAAGGTGATGTGGAGTGGCTGGAAGAAATCGGCCATCATGTCAACAGCACCTCTCATTGTGGCCTGGGCAAGAGCGCAGCCAATCCGGTGCTCTCCACCATCCGCTACTTCCGCCACGAATACGACGCACACATCCGTGACAAACATTGTCCCACGTTGGTGTGCCCTGACCTGATAGACTTCGTGGTGCTCGAAGACAAGTGCAAGAAATGCGGCCTTTGTTACAGAAACTGCCCTTCCAGTGCGATCATCTGGGAAAAGAAACAGGTCGCTCGAATAGATTTGGACAAGTGCACCAAGTGCCGTACTTGCATCCAGAATTGCAAGTTCGGCGCCATTCGATAACACCGGTTACCGGTCGGCCCGGCCGGTGGGTACGGCCGCTCGAATAACGTTGACAATACCCAATGTGAGAAAGTTTCTATGGTTACCCTGACCATTGACGGCGTTGAAGTAAGTGTCGAGCGCGGAACCAGCATTTTGGACGCGGCCCAGAAAGCCGGGGTGCGCATCCCAACCCTCTGTAACGATAAGCGGTTGATACCCTACGGGTCGTGCCGCGTGTGTATGGTGGAAGTGACACAGAGGGGACGCACCCGGACCATGCCCGCGTGCTTCAATCCAGCGCGAGACGGCATGCAGGTGGTTACGCAATCCCCCAAGCTCGAGAAGAGCAGGCGGATGCAGCTGATGCTGCTGCTGAGGTCTCACCCCTTGCTGTGCCCAAGCTGCGACGCCTGCGGCGATTGTCAACTCCAGAACCTTGTCCACCAATACGAGATCCTCGAACTCCCGTTTCCTAGAGAATCCCGGTACTTTCATGTGGACAATGAGTCGCATTTCATCCGCTTCAATATGAATCTCTGTATCAAGTGCGGGATGTGTGTGCGCATCTGTGATGAGATTCAGGGCCAGAATGAGCTGAGCTTCATCAAGCGCGGGATGGAATGCGAAGTCTCCACTGATTTCGGACGACCGCTAGATTGCGAATTCTGTGGCCAGTGCGCGTCGATATGTCCGGTGGGCGCCATCAGCTCCAAGTGGCTGGTCGGCACGGGCAGAGAATTCGAGCTGAAAAAGACCGACACGATTTGTTCTTTTTGCAGCCTCGGCTGCACGCTGACCCTCGGCGAAAAGAACAAGAGAGTCGTCTATGTTACCTCACCCGCGGATAGCCCCAATGAGGGGAATCTCTGTGTCAAGGGCCGGTACGGATGGCCTTACGTGTACTCGTCTGAGAGGCTGTCCAAGCCACTGATTCGCAAGGGCGGATCTCTGCAAGAGGTGGACTGGGACGAGGCTCTGAGTTTTGTGGCAGCCGGTTTTAAGCAGATCAAGGACTCTTCCGGTCCGTCCAGCTTGGCCGCGTTGGGGTCCAGCCGTCTGACAAACGAGGAAGCCTATGTGTTCAACCGGTTTGTCCGCACCGTGCTGGGAACTCCCCACCTGGATCATGCCGGGGGATTCGGATATAGAGCCTTGGTGGACGGCGTAGAACCCATCCTGGGATATCCGGCAGGCACCAACTCCATCCGGGAGATCAGGGATGCCAAGGCGATTCTGCTGCTGGGGGCAGATCTGACCGAGACCCATCCTGTAGCAAAGAACGAGGTGATCGTGGCTACAGGACGGAATAGGGCAAAAGCAATTGTCGTCGACGCCACCCGGACGAAACTGTCTGATCGGCCCGGTTCGTTGTGGCTGCAGGCGCCGCTGGGGTTTGAGCATCTTGTCGTGAATGCCATGATCAAATGGGTGATCGATGAGGGACGGTACGACAAAGACGCATTGAATCTCAGGGTAGAAGGCTTTGACGAACTGGTAAAGTCTTTGCAGGACTACACTCCTGACAAGGTTGCCCAACTGACCGGGGTAAATGCGGATCTGATCCGAGCGGCAGCAAAAGAGTATGCGGACGCTCCTACCGCTACGATCGTCCTGACTGAAGGCATGAATCGACCGGGACCGGCGAACGTGGAGCTCGCGAAGGCTGCGGCAAATCTCGCGCTCATCACAGGCCGGGTTGGCAAGCCATCTTGTGGGGTGCATATTTTTGGCGAAAAAGTCAATTCCCAGGGAGCGGTGGACATGGGCCTGGGACCTGACTTACTCCCCGGCTTTCACCGTATGGCCGAGGAAGCCGACAGGACCAAGTTCGAGAAGGTTTGGAAAACGCCTCTTCCCAAAGAAGAGGGACTGGATGCGCGGGCAATCCTTGAGCATCTCTCATCGGGTGCGGTCAAGGGGCTTTACGTGGTCGGTGAGAACCCTCTGGAGACGTACCCTGACAGGTCGATGGTGGAAAAGGCTCTTGCCTCTACCGAATTTCTTGTGGTGCAGGATCTCTTTCTCACTTCAACTGCCAAGATGGCGCATGCGGTGTTGCCTGTAGTACCCAATTTCGAAAAACTGGGTACGTACACCAGCTCGGAGCGGTTGATTCAGCGCCTTAGGCCGTTAAACCACCACATGGAAGCCAAGAGCGACCTGGAAATATTTATAGCACTGGCCGCCATGATGGGTAAGCCGTCGATGACGTATGGCGGGCCCGAGCAGGTGATGGCTGAGATAGCCCAAGTGGTGGATGTATATCGGGGCATCTCGTATGAGCGCCTTTCCCAAGGGCCGATACCTTGGCCGTGCGTGGACTCTGAAGATCCGGGCAAGACGCTTTTGTACGAGGGAGGGTTTCCCAAAGGCAAGGCGAGTTTCGCTCCTGCTGCCGAACTCGCCGGGCCTGCAGGCAACGGGGAGTATCCCGTGTCTTTGATCCCGGGTATACTCAAGTTCCATTCCGGGTCATTTTCCGCATGGAGTCCCTCGCTTATGGAAGTGAGCCCGGAAGGGTTCATGGAAATGAACCCGAAAGATCTCAAGGCGATGGGATTGGCCGAAGGCGCACCAGTAAGAATCACAGCGGAGAACGGTGCGTCGATGAGGGTCCCTGTGCGGCGTTCGCGTCGAGCCTCCCAGGGATTTGTGATTGTGCCTCTGCATTTCTCGGCCCTGAAGTTGAACGGTCTGACCGGTTGGGATCAGCCTTTGGTCAAGATCCGGATCGAAAAGGTATGAAAGCCGGAAGAGGATGAGCATATGGAATTCGCCCTACCTATAATCCTGTTAGTAGCTAAGATTCTCGTGGTTCTCGGGGCAGTTCCGACGTTCGTGGCGTACACGACCTTGCTGGAGCGGAAAGTGCTCGGGTGGATCCAAGTTCGGCTCGGACCGAACCGCGTAGGCCCCTGGGGATTGCTCCAGCCTCTGGCTGATGGCGCCAAACTGCTTCTGAAGGAAGAGGTCACCGTTGCCAATGCCAATAAGGTGGTGTACATCCTTGCTCCACTTATCGTGGTGACCTGCGCCCTGATCCCCTTCGCAGTCATTCCGTTTTCTGATGGGCTAGGTCTCAAAAGTATTCTAGGACCGATGGCAGACAAGTTTGGCCTGAACCAAGGGGTGATTTCCGACCTCAACGTGGGTATCCTCTTTGTCCTGGGTGTATCCTCTCTCGGCACGTACGGAGTGGTGCTCGGAGGCTGGTCTTCGAACAACAAATACTCGCTCCTTGGGTCCATCAGGAGCGGTGCCCAGATGATAAGCTATGAATTGGGGTTGAGTCTTGCGGTGGTTGGCGTACTGCTCCTTGCAGGGACTCTGAGCCTCAAGGGTATTGTCGAAGCTCAGGATTCCATCTGGAAATGGTACATCTTTCGGCAACCGCTCGGGTTTATTCTTTTCATCATCGCAGGGAGCGCGGAGATCGCACGAACGCCCTTTGATTTGTTGGAGTGCGAAAACGAGCTGGTGGCCGGCTATCAGACCGAGTACAGCTCGATGAAATTCGGGCTGTTTTACCTGGGTGAATATGCGCACCTGCTTTTTTTGAGCGCGATGATCACCACGTTGTTCTGCGGTGGCTGGCAAGGCCCGATCTTGCCGCCGGTTGTCTGGTTCCTGGGTAAGATGTTCTTCTTCGTAACCGTGTTTGTCTGGATTCGTGCCACCTATCCTCGGCTTCGATACGACCGGGTGATGGGGTTCGGGTGGAAGGTTCTTTTGCCGGCAGGCATCCTCAACGTCATGGTTACGGCGTTTTTCTATGCGCTGTGGCTGCAACGAGGGGTGTGAAGACTGTGAAGGCGGGGTCGTGATGGCGAGTAAAAGATCGCTGTTTCGACTTGGCGGCTGCCGCTGCGTAACTTTAGACTTCTCTGGCTCGCAGGCCTGATACATACGACGAGGTTCAAGACGATGATTATCCCGTTGTTGCAGGGATTGAAACTGACGCTCAGTTACTTGTTCAAACCGAAGATCACTCTTCAGTATCCGGACGAGAAATGGGAAGTGGCCCCGCGATGGAGAGGTCGTCACGTGCTGACCAAGCATCCATCGGGCAAGATCCGGTGTGTGGCCTGCATGCTGTGCGCGACGGTGTGCCCTGCGGAGTGCATCACTATTGAGGCGGCTGCAGAACCAGACAATAGAAAGTATCCGGAGAAATACGAGATCGATCTGGGACGGTGCATCTTCTGCGGATATTGCGTGGAGGTCTGCCCCAAAGAGGCTATAGAAATGACCACGGCCTATGAGATCTCGGAATACAGTCGAGAGGACCTCATCCTCGACAAGGAGCGACTCCTGGAGCCTCCTGAACCGAGGTACGAGGTGAAGAAGAAGGCCGGATAGGTGTGTTTTCTCAGAGTAGGAAGGTAGAGTTCCTGTAGGCTGTTGTACAGTCCTTGGACAAAGACGTGTGGAGGAATTTCTCGCTTCACCTGGCGCCTGTAGTGAGCCGAGGTCTTGTGCATGCAGGGCCACACTGGACACGCGGGGATGAGGCTTGAGAGGAACATCTCCATTCCAGGCGGAAGAATAACCGCCCGATGCGCCTGAACGGACGAGGGATAGATTTCATCCGTTCATCGCCGGAGGTTTGGGACCACCCATGGAAGCATTGATTTTCTATGTATTAGGCACCATCAGTTTGGTCTCCGCATTCTTTGTGATTGTGTTGCGTAGACCCGTTCACAACGTGCTCTTCATGATCCTGACCATGATCGGCTTGGCAGGCTTATTTGTCCTGCTGGGAGCCGAGTTCGTGGCTATGGTCCAGCTCATCGTGTATGCGGGAGCCGTGATGGTGCTGTTCCTGTTTGTGATCATGCTCTTGAATTTGGACGAATCGGTTCTTCCTGCCGGCCCCAGAGCCTTTCGGTGGTGGGTAGGAATAGGTATGGCACTGGCATTGGCACTGTTGCTCGTTCCTGTGCTCAAATCGTTCGCGCCGGTCGCGAACGTTGCAGCAGAAAGGGCGATGACGCTTTCCAACACGCAGATCATCGGTCGGGAGCTGTTCACCACGTATCTCCTTCCTTTCGAGATCACGTCGGTCCTGCTTCTCGCTGCGATGATCGGAGCGGTTATTCTTGTGAAAAAGAAGTCCTGAGGATCGTCAGACCTTGTCGATCTGAGGAACTCCTGTCAGGAAGAGAAGAAATGGTCACTCTGCAACACTACTTGTTTTTGTCCGCGGCCCTTTTTTGTCTGGGAGTCGTGGGGGTCATGTTTCGGAGAAATCTGATCGTCATCCTCATGTCTCTGGAACTTATGCTCAATGCGGTAAACCTCTCGTTCATCGCTTTTGCCCGCTATCTGGGGTCAATAGAGGGTCAGGTGTTCGTGCTGTTCGTCATGGTGGTGGCTGCGGCCGAGGTAGCCGTAGGATTGGCCATTGCCGTGGCTGTATTCAGGCAGAGGGGAACCGTCAATATCAATGACATCAATCTCATGAAATGGTGAGAGGCTTCAGGATCTGCCGACGTCTTAGGCGGCTGAAATCAATTCCCTCTAACCTCAAATGAGGAGCCTGGAATGATTGACCTGGTCTGGTTAATACCTGTTTTTCCTCTGGTGGGATTCCTCATCAACGGCCTCTTTGGGAGGAGTTTTTCCGAGAAGGCCGTTGGCTGGATCGGAGCTGGCGCGGTCGGTGCCTCCTTTGTGGTGGCTCTGTCGATATTTATCCAGCTTCTCGGTATGGATGCGGGTTCCCGTTCGGTCCAGAAAGTCGTGTACACGTGGATGGCGTCGGGCGACCTGAGTGTACCGATAGGTTTCCTGGTGGATCCGCTGAGCATGATAATGTTGATGGTGGTAACCGGCGTGGGGTCTGTCATCCACGTGTACTCCATTGGGTACATGCACGGGGAGATCGGCTTCCGCCGCTTTTTCTGTTATCTGAATCTTTTCGTGTTCAACATGCTCATCCTGGTTGCCGCGAACAACTTCCTTCTCATGTTTGTGGGGTGGGAAGGAGTCGGGCTGTGCTCGTATCTCTTGATCGGGTATTACTACGAAAAGAAGTCAGCATCCGACGCGGGTAAGAAAGCCTTCGTGGTGAACCGTATCGGGGACTTCGGCTTTCTCATCGGAATGTTCCTGATATTCATCACGTTTAAGACATTTAACTTTACCGAGGTCTTCGCTGCTGCGACCACGCACCTTTCGCAGGGTGGGGTGATCGTGACGCTGATCACGCTGCTTCTCTTCTTAGGTGCGACTGGCAAGTCGGCTCAGATCCCGCTGTACACGTGGCTCCCTGATGCCATGGAAGGTCCTACTCCCGTCAGCGCCCTGATTCACGCAGCGACCATGGTCACTGCGGGTGTGTACATGGTGGCTCGTTGCAGCGTACTCTTTGCGATGGCCCCGATTTCTTTGACGGTAGTGGCGGTGATTGGCGCAGCCACCGCGCTCTTTGCTGCAACAATGGGCGTGACGCAGTATGACATCAAACGCGTACTCGCGTATTCCACAATTAGCCAGCTCGGATACATGTTTATGGCGTGCGGGGTGGGGGCCTTTTCCTCAGGAATATTCCACCTCATGACTCATGCCTTTTTCAAAGGTCTGCTCTTCCTTGCAGCAGGGAGCGTGATGCACGCCATGTCAGGCGAACTCGACATGCGGAAGATGGGAGCTTTGAGATCTAAGCTGCCCTACACGCATTGGACGTATCTCTTTGGCACTCTTGCCATTGCGGGCATCTTTCCTTTTGCCGGATTCTTCAGCAAGGACGAAATACTGTTCCACGCGCTTGAGCGCAACCCGGCCTTCTGGACGATCGGTGCCGTCGCTGCAGTGGTAACCTCTTTTTACATGTTCCGCTCACTGTTCATGACCTTTTATGGCGAGTCTCGGGTTGAACCGGAAACAGCACACCATGTGCACGAATCGCCAGCTCTCATGACTGTGCCGTTGATGATACTGGCTTTCCTTTCGTTGGTGGGAGGATTCGTGGGAATCCCCATCATTGAGGGCGCACACGTGTTCGGCGAATGGATTAGTCCGGTGTTCGCTCCTGCCAAGGCTATTCTCAGCGGTGGGCATCACGCTGCACACCACCCCAGCGTGGGCTTTGAGTTGCTTCTGATGGCCGTCTCGTTAGGCATAGCCATAGTGGGCCTGCTCGCGGCTCGTTGGATGTATGTGAAAGAACCCGACGCGGCAGACAGAATGGTCAAGCGTCTCGGACCTGTGCACACCATGGTGTACAACAAATACTGGATCGACGAGCTGTACGATCTCCTCTTCGTGAACTCCATAGTGGATTTCTCGCGATTCCTGTGGAAGCGTTTCGATGAGGGAATAATCGATGGGATCGTGAATGGATCGGCGAGCGTGGTAAGGGGCTGCAGTGGCGTCATGAGGCTCGCTCAGACCGGTCTTGTGAAAGATTATGCCCTCTCCATTTTGGTCGGGGCTCTCGTGGTAATCGGTTATCTCGTCCTGAAATAGGACTCGGAGGAATGCCTTCCATGGAGAATGTTTCCTTCCCGTTTCTCAGTTGCATCACCTTTGTGCCCCTCGCGGGGGTGGCGATCCTGCTGTTCATGAATCGGCAGCAATCGGATTCGATGCGATGGGTGGCTCTGGTCTTCATGCTGCTGGATTTTGTGGTAAGCCTGCTTGCCTATTCAGCGTTCAATGCGTCGTCTCCCGCGATGCAGTTCATGGAAAGCCATGTGTGGGTGAAGAACTGGGGCATTTCGTACAAGATGGGAATCGATGGGATCAGTCTGTTTCTGGTCCTGCTGACCACCTTGTTGGGGCCTTTGGTCATTTTGGCGTCGTGGAACGATATTCAGTATAGGGTTAAGGAGTTCCTGATTTGCTTGCTGATCCTTCAGGTCGGCATGATTGGCGTGTTCGTATCCCTTGACCTGTTCCTGTTTTATGTTTTCTGGGAAGTCATGCTCATTCCCATGTATTTGCTGATCGGGGTGTGGGGCAATCCCGCCCGCAAGCTGTACGCGGCGATCAAGTTCGTCCTGTACACGATCGTGGGCAGTTTGCTGATGCTGGTCGCTATTCTGTCATTGTATTTCATGGCAGGCAAGACCACCGGTGTGTACACCTTCGACCTGCTCAAGCTCTACGAGTTCCAGGTTCCTCTGCAGGCCCAGTTCTGGATGTTCCTTGCATTTTTTCTGGCTTTTGCCATTAAAGTGCCCATGTTTCCTTTTCACACATGGCTTCCGGACACGCATACCGAGGCTCCTACCGTGGGAAGTGTGGTCCTGGCAGCGGTGCTTCTGAAGATGGGGACGTATGGGTTTATCCGGTATGCAATCCCGCTCTTTCCCAACGCTGCGTTGGATGCCGCGTGGTGGGTGTGCCTGCTCGCGGTAATCGGCATCGTGTACGGAGCGTGGGTAGCCATGGTACAGGAAGACGTGAAGAGGCTCGTAGCGTTTTCCAGCGTGAGCCACCTCGGTTTCGTGATGTTGGGAATGTTCGCGCTGACGACCCAAGGACTCCAGGGGAGCATCCTGCAGATGATCAATCACGGTCTGAGCACGGGTGCATTGTTCCTCATCGTCGGCATGATCTACGAGAGAAGACATACACGTCTCATTTCGGAGTTCGGCGGCCTGTCCAAGACCATGCCTTTGTTTGCGGTCTTTTTCATGACATTCACCCTGTCTTCGATCGGACTTCCCGGACTCAACGGGTTTGTGGGCGAGTTTCTGATTCTCCTGGGCGCCTTCAAGGTATGGCAGGTGTATGCAATTATTGCGGCGTCCGGAGTCATTTTTGCTGCGGTGTACATGCTGTGGATGTTCCAACGAGTGATGTTCGGTCAGGTCACCAATCCCAAGAATAAGATCCTGGCAGATTTGAGCAGCCGTGAAGTCCTCGTCCTGGTGCCCATCTTGATCTTTGTGGTTTGGATCGGGGTGTACCCGAACACGTTCCTGAAGCCCATGGAACCATCCGTAGACAAATTTATTGGACAGGTTCAACACAAACGCGCAGCGGTCCTGAAAATGGAAGAGCTGAAGAAACAGGCGAGTACCCAGAGGGCTGGCGTGAAGCTTACATGGTCGGTATCGCCGAGTGCGACCAACGCTGATCGATAGGATGAGGAGCAATGGGGATGATACCCGAGCTTGATCTTGGAGGCGTCCTACCGGCGCTAATTCTGTGCGTCGCCGGTCTGGTGGTGATGTTACTGGGATTGTTCATCCGAAAAGGCGTGTTGGCCTTCTCGGCGATCGTGAGTCTCGTTAGCGTAATCGTGGCTCTCGCGGCAAACAATCCTCTTCGGGGGATGCACCGGCAGGCCTTTGCCGGATTGATAAACGTGGACCCCTATTCCTGGTTCTGCAACGTTCTGCTCCTTGTCGCGGCCGGAGTCACGGGTACTGACCTCGGTGCGGTATTTGAGTGACGAAGGGCACCACATCTATGAATACTTCGTGCTGCTGCTGTTCGCCACGGCAGGCATGATGTTCATGGTTTCTGCGAACCATTTTCTCGTGATTTTCGTCGGACTGGAGACGCTTTCCATCGCGATTTACGTCATGGCAGGCATGATGCCTGAGAACGCGAAGGCGAAGGAGGCAGCATTGAAATACCTCCTTCTGGGTGCGTTTTCCAGTGGCATATTCCTCTACGGTGCGGCGCTGTTGTACGGGGCATCCGGGACTCTGAGCTTGCCGGGCATTGCAAAATATTTGCAGACGCATCCTACGGGCCCGATGGCCGCTGTAGGTATGGGATTGCTGTTGGTAGGGTTTTCCTTCAAAGCGGCTGCCGCTCCGTTCCACATGTGGACGCCCGATGTGTACGAAGGTGCTCCGTCTCCCTTGAC
The DNA here is from genome assembly GCA_963760985.1 of uncultured delta proteobacterium. Lineage (GTDB taxonomy): Bacteria > Desulfobacterota > Desulfomonilia > Desulfomonilales > Desulfomonilaceae > JACRDG01. The sequence continues at coordinate 608,388 of CAVXFM010000016.1, forward strand.
GGGCTTCATGTCCGTCGCAGTCAAGGCAGCGGCCTTTGCCGTGTTCGTGAGAGTGTTCTTCGCTGCTCTGCCGACGCTGCAGGTCGATTGGGTGCAGATCCTGTGGGTGTTGGCCGCGCTGACCATGATAGTCGGAAACGTGGTAGCGCTAGTTCAAGATAACATAAAGAGGATGCTGGCTTATTCCAGTATCGCTCATGCGGGGTACATCATGGTCGGGATGGTCGCAGGAAAAACATTGGGCACGTCTGCGATCCTGTATTATCTTCTGGCCTATACGTTTACCAATCTGGGAGCCTTCGCTGTAGTGGCTCTTGTGGGCAGAAAAAGAGAGGCCAATGTCACGCTTGACGATTATCGCGGTCTGGCAAACGCCCATCCGTTACTGGCACTGGTGATGTCGATCTTCCTGTTTTCCTTGGCCGGCATTCCCCCCACCGCGGGCTTTGTCGGTAAGTTTGCCATTTTCGGTGCAGCAGTCAGCGCGGGTTATGTCTGGCTAGTCGTCATCGGTGTGTTGACAAGTGCGGCGTCTGTTTTCTATTATTTCCGAGTGATAATGAAGATGTACATGGAAGCGCCCGATAAGGAGCCAGCGAGCCTGAGCTTCGGCCCGGCCATGGTTCTTGCACTGTCCATCACCGTGGTGGCGGTCATGTATATCGGGATTTGCCCCACCACCTATTTAAATCTCGCGTTGGAGTCGGTGAAGCCTTTATTCTAGGCTGAGACTCCAAGCTCGTGAGCGGCACCCTTCCTGTGCGCGGCGAAGGCCTGCCAAGTGGGGAAAAGAAACTGATTGAAAAGGGACTTTTCTTTCGGCCTATATGGGAGCCGGAGAGGAAGTCCCTTACTGGTCCAAATGACACCTGCGGGGGATGAGACGGAGATAGGGAGAGTACTACCTGGTATGAAAATAAAGGCCCTGGTTCCAACGGGTCATGGAATAAACTGTGAGTTGGAGACGCGTCGCGCGCTGGAATTGGCCGGATTTGACGGCATTGATATGGTTCACCTCAATTTCCTCGCGAAAGGCGAAGTTGATCCCGCGACGTATAATCTTATTGTCTTCCCTGGTGGGTTCCTTGACGGCGACGACCTTGGTGCGGCCCAAGCCTGTGCGAATCGGATTCGGCACTCGAGGGTCAACGGGCGCACGCTGTTCGAACGCCTTGTGGAATTCGTGAATGGCGGGGGACTTGTGTTGGGAATCTGCAACGGTTTCCAATTGCTCACAAGGCTGGGTATGCTCCCCGCACTGAAGGGAGATTACGGGAAGAGAATAGTCTCCCTCATCGGAAATGATTCCGGTAGATTCGAAGATCGATGGGTTCATCTCCTAGTCGACGGCGTCTCTCCGTGCGTGTTTACTCGGGGGATTGAGCGATTGTATCTGCCGATACGCCACGGTGAAGGAAAAATCGTCGGCCTGGAGACTGGTCTCATGACCGACTTGGTGGACAGGCACCTGGCAACTATGCGATACGCATCTCCGGACAGTGCCGAGCCGGCGGTGGAATACCCCCACAATCCCAATGGTTCACAAGAAGCGATAGCGGGACTGTGCGATCCGACCGGGAGGGTGTTCGGGATGATGCCGCATCCGGAATGCTTCGTACACCGCACCACCCACCCGCGGTGGACCCGGGAAGACCTGCCGGAAGAAGGCGATGGATTGGCAATATTTAAGAACGCCGCGTCGTACCTTCGACAAAGCTAGACGACACGGTTTATCGGTTCGTGCGGAGGAGATGTGACGGGGAATTTCCTGCAGGATTTCTGCAGGGGTTTGTTTATTGTTGCCACGTTTGGCTTTTTACGGTAAAATGCGTCGTTATTCTCCCACCTGGACGTTCGTGAACTACCTGACCTACATGGCGATTAACGCAGGGCTGCCTGCACGGTGAATAGTTACACAGGAGGTATAGATGGCTCTGGACCCGACCAAGATGGCCGACTGGCAGATAGCCGAAGAGGCCGAAAAGACGATGAAAACCGTTTCTCAGCTCAAAGAAGAGCTTGGACTGCTCGACGAAGAACTCCTTCCGCACGGCCATTATGTGGCAAAGGTCGATTATCGCAAGATTCTTAATCGCCTCAAGGACAAACCTGACGGCAAGTATATCGACGTCACCGCCATCACTCCTACCCCTCTGGGCGAAGGAAAATCTACCAGCAGCATGGGACTGGTAGAAGGACTGGGCAAGCGCGGCAGGAGTGTCGTGGCAGCCATTCGCCAGCCGTCGGGTGGCCCGACCATGAATATCAAGGGCTCGGCCGCAGGCGGCGGTCTTGCACAGTGCATCCCGCTGACGCCTTTTTCTCTGGGTCTCACGGGCGACATCAACGCCATCATGAACGCCCACAACCTGGCAATGGTAGCCCTCACCTCCCGCATTCAGCACGAGTTCAATTACGATGACGAAGAATGGGCCAAAAGAGGACAGCCCAGACTGAACATCGACCCGAACAATGTGGAATTGGGCTGGATTATAGACTTCTGCGCTCAGTCGCTGCGCAACATCATTATCGGCATCGGCGGCAAGATGGACGGTTTCATGATGCCGTCCAAGTTCGGCATCGCGGTGTCTTCCGAATTGATGGCGATTCTGGCCATCTCCACGGATCTCAAAGATATGCGTGAGCGCATGGGCAAGATCGTGGTCGCGCACGACAAGAAGGGCAACCCTGTCACCACAGGTGACCTTGAGGTCGACGGCGCCATGACCGCGTGGATGGTCGAAGCCATCAACCCCAACCTGCTCCAGAGCGTGGAAGGCCAGCCGGTGTTCGTGCATGCGGGCCCGTTTGCCAACATAGCTATCGGCCAGTCCTCGATCATCGCGGACAGAGTCGCTCTGAAGCTGGGCGACTATCATGTCACCGAATCGGGTTTTGGAGCTGACATCGGCTTTGAGAAATTCTGGAACCTCAAGTGCCGTTTCTCCGGTCTGAAACCGAACTGTGCGGTGGTCGTGGCCACGATCCGCGCGCTCAAGTGCCACGGCGGCGCGCCGGTTCCCAGACCCGGACTGCCCATGCCCAAGGAATACGAAGGCGAGAACGTGGGATGGGTAGAGGCCGGCTGCAAGAACCTCATTCATCACATCGAGACGGTCAAGAAGGCCGGCATCAATCCGGTGGTCTGCATCAACTCATTCTACACCGATACCAAGGATGAGATCGCGGCGGTGAAGCGACTTTCCGAGGCTGCCGGCGCGAGGGCTGCGGTGTCTCAGCACTGGCTCAAGGGCGGCGACGGCGCACTCGAGTTCGCGGATGCGGTTGTTGACGCATGTGAAGAGAAGAATGACTTCAAACTCCTCTATCCGTTGGAACTCCCGCTTCGTCAGCGCATTGAGTTGATTGCGAAAGAAGTGTATGGCGCAGACGGCGTCAGCTACACACCTGAGGCGGAAGCCAAGGCCAAGAAGATGGAAGCCGATCCGGAATTGTCCAAGTTGGGAACCTGTATGGTGAAGACTCACTTGAGCCTGTCCCACGATCCGAACATCAAGGGGACCCCCAAGGGCTGGATCCTCCCGATCAGAGACATCCTCACGTACATGGGCGCCGGATTTGTGGTGCCCGTGGCAGGGGCCATCTCGCTCATGCCCGGAACCAGCTCCAACCCCGCGTACCGCCGCGTCGACGTGGATACGGAGACCGGAAAGGTCAAAGGCGTGTTCTAAGCAACACGTGGGTCAGAAACAATCAACCCCGCCGCGGTCTCCCCGCGACGGGGTTTTTCTTGGGAAAACGCAAGCTGCGAGTAAATGCCTTTCTGGCGAAAACCCGCACTGCAGCTAAACAAACCTCCGGGATCCCATCGCCTTTTCCCGGAGGCTGTGAGCCCTCTGCGCACCGGGGGGAAGGCGCATCAAGGACTCACTCCAAGTTTAGTCACGAATTCCTCGCACACAAGGTTCCGCAGGTCCAAAGGCCAATTACGGATGTCTCATGCCATGGTGGGCCAAATCAAGTGAGCCAGCCGTCATGCCTCCTCCACCACGAATGGCCTGACTGCGCTTCGGAGGCATGGCGCTGCCCGGGAGACTCCCTCGATGGGCTCCCATGGGGACCTGGAATAATCGCGTCCCTGCCGAGATTCATCACGATCAGGTGCGGGCAGGTCGATTCCGGCGATAGAGAATCCGCAAGCCCTCCATGGTCAGGTCGTCCTCGATCTCGTCCACGAGCTTGGCCTCGGACGAGATCACCCGCGCAAGGCCGCCAGTGGCAATCACCTTCGGTCTCGCGCCCAGTTCCTCGAACATCCTCTGCAATATCCCGTCTACCAGTGACGCGTATCCGAACACGATCCCCGACTGAATTGCAGAAGCAGTGTCCTTGGCGATCACCCGTGAAGGGGCGACCAACTCGACTCTAAAGAGTTTGGAAGCCTCATGAAACAGCGCCTCAGCAGCGATCTTGACGCCGGGCGCAATGGATCCGCCCTCGTACTCTCCGTATTTGTTCACGTAATCAAAGGTGGTGGCCGTGCCAAAATCCACCACGATGAGGTCGCTTCGGTAGCGCTCGTACGCAGCTACTGCGTTGACAATACGGTCCGCGCCCACTTCTTTGGGATTGTCGTAACGTATGGGCATGCCGCTCTTGACGCCCGGTCCCACAAACATGGGAGGAACCTTGAAATAGTCCAGGCACAACTCCGCCAAAGCCCCGACAAGTGGCGGCACCACACAGGAGATAATCGCGCCGTCAATCAGTGGGGGCTCCAAACCCTCCATAGCGGTAAGATTGTACAGGATCATCCGGTATTCATCCGCGGTGGTCTCTTCGAGGGTCCGTATCCGCCACAGGCCAAGGGCTCGTTCGTCCTCGTAAATTCCGATAACCGTGTTGGTATTTCCCACGTCAACGGCAAGAAGCATGATGGTTTCCTTTCTTTCCCTGCTTCATCTACAATGTGCGTGAGTTTCTCGCTGGCAAGCCGCGAGCCAAGAATTTCTCTTCATCGTGTGCGTGCCCGCCAGCCTCATCCCAGACGCATCGGGAAAACCGAGGTCCGAGAGGACGGGCGTCCCTCCGTTCGGTACGACATGATTACCGAGCCGCTGTGCTCACGTCAATTGTAATACTGAACGTCACTGAAAAGGACCCGCTGCGACCATCCTTCAGCTTGATTTCTGCCACCACCGAGGTTGCCCATGCCGGATCCCATAGACCTTTACGTCAGTAGCATGAGGAAATGCCTGGAGGCTGGGCAGACTTCCGAGCGGACGTACCGAACGGCCTTGGCCGAACTGGTACAATCCTTTGACCAGAGAGTCGTCGCTACAAGCAAAACCGGGAGAGTCAGGTGCGGCGCTCCGGACTACGTAGTGATCCGAGCACAGACTCCCCTGGGGTACATGGAAGCCAAGGATATCGGCACCCCACTCGATGCTGCGGAAAAGACCGACCAGATTGCGCACTTCCGCGAAAATCTTGCGAATCTTGTCCTGACCGATTGCGTTGAGTTCCGCTGGTACTTCGAGGGTGATCACCGCGCCACTGCCAGGCTTGACGAGCGGGGTTCGAAAAGCCTGGTGCGTGTCGGCGAATCGGGGAAAGCGCAATTACGCGAACTGATGGGGTTCTTTTTGAATCCTCCCGCGCGAACCATCGTGAGCCCCGAAACACTCGCCAAGAAAATGGCACAATTATGCGTCCTTCTACGAGAGTCTCTCCGTGTTGCCCTGAGACATGAACCCCTGTGCGGTTCCCTGCACGCACAGATGAACGGCTTTCGGAAAGGCTCGCTTGGTGATGTCACCAAGGATCAATTCTCGGACATGTACGCACAGACGGTTTGTTTCGGATTATTTACTGCGCGTTGCCTCGCTGCTTCGGGAGTCGGATTCTCGCGCCAGAATGCCGCGTATGATCTCCCGACCGCCGAACCGTTTCTCAGGACACTCTTCGGGCACCTTGCAGCTCCTGACCTGGATGACCCCATCGACTGGATAGTGGACGAACTCGCAGCGTTACTTGGGCAAGCGGACATCACTATGGTTCTGGACAGTATTGGCAGGCGAAACAAGGGGGCAGGCCCTGTCGTTCATTTTTATGAGACATTTCTCGCGGAATACAACCCTGCAATGCGGGAGGCACGGGGAGTGTATTACACGCCGGAACCGGTAGTGTCCTACATCGTGAGAAGCGTGGATTACCTCCTCACGCGAGAGTTCGGTCTGCGAGAGGGGCTTGCCGACTCCTCGAAAGCCGGTTTCACGCGGGCCGTTGCAAAGAATCCCGCGGCAATGCACAGGGTGCACATTCTGGATCCTGCGACCGGGACAGGGGCCTTTCTGCACGCGGTGGTCGACAAGATTCACGAATCCTTCCGGGACAGACAACACCTGTGGCCCCATTACGTTCGTACCGACCTCTTACCCAGGCTCTGGGGATGGGAAGTCCTCATGGCCCCGTATGCCGTTGCACACATGAAACTGGCCCAGCAGTTGCGACAGACGGGTTACGACCTCGAGCCAGACGAATCCTTAAGGCTGTTTTTGGCCAACGCACTCGAGCTAGTGGATGGCCGCGGAATGTCGCCCCCTTTCGATCGACCCCTCGCCGAGCAATCAAGCACTGAGGGTGCGGTCGAGCTTGAGGCTCCAATCATGGTGGTTCTGGGGAATCCGCCTTACTCCAACTTCGGCGCGGTCAACAGAGGAGAATGGATACGAGGACTGCTGAAGGACTACAAGAAAGGTCTTCGGGAAAAGAAGCTCAATTTGGACGATGAGTTCATCAAGTTCATGCGATTGGGTCAGTGGCTCATCGAGCGCGCGGGAAACGGAATCATGGCTTTCGTCACCAGCAATACCTATCTTGATGGCTTAACTCATCGCGTCATGCGTGAATCGCTCATGAAGACCTTTTCCAAGATCTTTATCCTCGATCTCCACGGGTCCACGCGAAAAAGGGAAACATCCCCTCAAGGTATAAAGGACGAGAACGTTTTTGACATTCGCCAAAGCGTGGCAATAGGCATCTTTGTCAAAGAACCGCAGAGGAAAGGCAATACCAAGGTGTACTACGCGGATCTGTGGGGATCACGAACACAGAAGTACGCCCGTTTGGCCGAATCGGACGTGAGTACCACAAAATGGACCGAACTCCATGACAGAGAGCGCAGTTGTTGCCTCGGGCGCTTCCGGTTCTTCACACCCAAATCGTTTGATTACGCGGATGAATACTGCGCAGGCTGGTCCGTCAAGGACATCTTTCCGCACAATGCGGGAGGAATTGAGACCCAAAGGGACCGCGTCACCATACATTATGACGCGGAATCCTTGATTCGGCTGCTTACGAGCCTTCAGTCCGATCCTGTAGAGCGCTTTCGCACTCTCTCTCGTGTGGGACCCGACGCACACGATTGGACCGTGGAACGCGCCAAGGAATGCGTATCTCGTGTGGATCTCGGGGAACTGACTCCTCACAGGATACTGTACCGACCTTTTGACGTGCGGTACACCTGGTTGAACCCGGAGTCAAAAGGATTTATAGCGTATCCGCGTTACGGCATTACGCGACACATGCTCGCGGGAAACAATCTCGCGCTATGCACCACTCATCACGTGAGAGAAGACTGGAACAGGCACGTCCTTGCCGCACACACGTTTGCCGGCAAGGATGCGGTCTCTTCCCTGGACAGGTGCTTCATGTTCCCTCTGTATCTCTCGCCCGCGGATCACGAGGATTTCTTCTTGCGATCGGATGCACTCAAAGACGTGATGCATTGGGTCGACAAGATCCCCAGGGTGCTGACCGGACAGGTCGACGTACCATCCGAAGTTGCACGAACTCGGGAATCGATCCGAAACCTCTTCCCCCGGAAGGTCCGCCGTTGGGTCAACATTCACCCCGTCTTTATCCAAGAAATGGTTGAATCGCTGGGTCTTTCTTTCACTCCCCACGGTACCGGGGATCTGGTGACGAGCTTCGGACCTGAAGACATATTTCATTATCTGTATGCGTTCTTCCACTGTCCCACGTATGCTGACAGGTACCGGGAGTTTCTGAAAATCGACTTCCCGCGTGCGCAGGTGACGTCGGATCTGTCCCTGTTCAGATCCCTGTGCAGGCTGGGCAGAGAACTCGTAGACCTGCACACCATGACGAAAGAAGCCGCGGTGCGGACCACGTATCCGATCCACGGCGATGATCGCGTGGAACGGGTGCGGTACGCGGAACCGGGTCAAGGCGAAGAACAAGGCCGGGTATGGATCAACCGGTCCCAGTACTTCGAGGGAATTCCGTCAGACGTATGGCATTTCCGCGTAGGCGGGTATCAAGTCTGCAATAAGTGGCTCAAGGAACGCAGGCGACGCACGCTTTCCTATGAGGACCTCAGCCATTTTCACCAGATGGTTGCCGCGATTGCAGAAACAATAAGCCTCATGCAGAGGATCGATACGGTCGTCGACCAGGGCGGCGGTTTACCGCTGCGGAGACGAGTTCCCATGTGAACACCGCTGCCACCGGTGCGTACTCGATCCAAACGATGACCGAGTCGAATACCTGTCCCTCTTGGCGTCCCCGATAATAAAACACCAGGTAATAGAGCGGCAAAAGGCAGTTGAGCAGTAGCAACGACGGCCGAGGCCGAATCGCGAGGAAAGGAACAACCCAAAGATAGTACCAGGGAAAACCCGCAGGACTCAGCAAGAACGCCGCGGACACAATCAACAACGATCTCTCCCACCATTCGATTGGCGTGCGAGGAACCGACCTGCATTGCCAGCCGATCCATCCACACAAGAGGAGAGCCGCGAGAAAGCGCGTGACTACGTAACCTTGCACGGAATCCCACGAGCAAGCCTCAAGAGCATATCCCACACAAAAGGAAAGAACCCTGAACAACGACTCGTTCACACGCCAGTGCAGCCCAAATGCCACAAAGCCCGAACCACTATCAAGGCTCGCCACACACACAGGTGCACACAGCAGCGAGGTCAAAAGCCCAAAGATCGCCAGAGAAAGGATGAGCTTCTTGGGCATGCGCCACAAAGGTGAGAGGACCACGGGGAGAAGCACCAACGGCCACAACTTCCCGCCTACCGCACAGGCCAAAGAGACCGCTGCATAGAGATTCCTGCCTCGGACGCTCAGCATCAGGGCTGCCAGTGCAAACGGCAAGACTACCACATCCATGTGACCTGTATTGAAGATCTCTCGCACCACGAGCGGATTCCACCAGTAAATGACGACGAATGAGGAGGGGAGGCCCAAACTCCTTATAATCCGCCATAGGAGCAGCGCGGTTGCCACATCGAAAAAGGCCAGCACACACCGCCACGCGGTCAGGCTCCAGGGTTTGATCAGGTACGCCGCAGCAAACGCAACCTGAGCCACTGGCGGGTAAATGGTCCGCAGCCCCGGATGGTTGATCCTGGGAAAGACATCTCCCGATTCCTGAGCAAGCCTTTGCAGTTCTTCCGGCACAGGAGTCTCCGAGTCGGCCACTTGCGCCGGCGCATACCGGAAAGGATTCATCCCATGGGCTAGGACCGCGCCATCCCACAAGTACCGGTAATAATCGGTACTCGAGGACAGGGGAGGAACACCACATCAGTCCGCGCATGGCGATGCCCACGACAACCAACCAGAGAAGCCAAGCCTTACGCACATGCCACCTGGACGCGACCCAAACCACCGCGAGAAAAACCGTCCCGGTAGCGAGCTCGATGGCCACGAACCACACCACAGGTTGTTGCGCAAGGGGCACACCGAAGCCAAAATCCCTGGAAAACGCTACCAGAGCAAGGTGAAGGCCCAAAAGGGCCAAGCCCGACATGATCCAAAATATACGCGTATCTTCCCACCACGCGGGCTGTTCAGAAGACTCCGGGGTTTTCATGCGCCTCCGGGCCACAGGGCATCCTCACGTTCTATCGTAATATCAGTGAGTTCAAGGATGTACACTTTGGAAACCGCAAACTTTGGTTGTTGACAAATTGCCCCTGATTTAGTAGGGTTAAACAAATCCTTATATCCAGGAGAACCGAAGCCATGTCAAGATTCCTGTTATTGGTGTCTTTTGTGGCAGCGTCGTTGTTGACATTCACCACAGGAACCCTGTGTGCGGGCCAAGCGCCCGGAGACGGGGGCGACAAGAAACTCAAACAGCAAGACCATGCACCGTACGCCAGCCTTGCCAAGGCCTTGAAAGCCACTCACCACAGCTCGGACACCAAGGTCACCAACAAGAGCAAAAAGGGGAAATTCAAGTCAGCTCACCGGAACAACAAGTCCAAGAAAGTAGCGAGCCACAAGTCTCATTCACACAAGAAATACGCGAGCAAGAAGCACGGCTCGTCCAAGAGCCGCTCGTACCATAAGTGGCGAAGCCATAAGAAGTCCGCGCATCACAAGGGGAAGAAGTTCAAGAAAACTGCCTTCAATCGGAACGCAAAAACGCGATAAGGCACAACTCCCTTAAACCGGTTTCCTCAATAATGCTCCTCGCTGCCCTTGTTGCAGCGCCGGAGCTTCTCAACGGTCCTGAGATTTCGGGTTGGAAAAGCCTCCGTACAATCTTTCGGTAATGTGGGTAAAGGGGCCAGCGCGAAGGTGCTTTTTCCAACCCGAACAGGGCTTTGTACGCCCAGGCCCTTGAGAGGAGGGAAGCGACGAAACACTCTCTGGTTCGTGAAGAGCGAATTCAAAGAGATTGCTCCGCTTCACTCGCTTGGATGCGGACAGGGTCTTGAACAAACCAGGACTCAAGGCCGTCTCATCACTTCTCTCATGAGTCCCCTGGCCCCAGGGTCTTACCTGTGTGAACGCGAATCGGCAGGGGACCAGACCACACCACTTTCCTCCATCTGTCTCATCTGAATCTCTGTGTATCCCAGTGCCTCAAGCACCTCGCGGGTGTGCTCGCCGAACGCGTACGCAGGTCTACGTAACTGGCCTGGTGTATCGGAAAGTTTGGGCGTGATTCCGGGCTCGGGTATTCCGAGGGAAGACTGACGAATCATACCTCGGGCAAGGAGATGCGCGTCATCCGGCAAGTCCCTCACCCTCGTGACCGGGGCCACGCAGTCGTCCGGGTCGCCAAGGAGTCCCAACCAATCTTTGAGATCCCTGCTCCCGAAGAGTTGCTCCAGGTGGGCGATTATCTTGCCCTGTTCCTTCTTTTCGTACTGCAGCGCGGTAAATTGCGGGCAGCCGAGCTTCCTGCACAAGGATTCCCACAAATGTGGCTCCAGCGGTCCTATGGAAAGGTGTTCCCCGTCTCTTGTCCTGTACACCCGATAACACGCAAACCACTCGGCAGAATCGTTGTGAGGTCTGCCGGGGAAACACTTGTCCGCGAAAGTGAACGACAGCGGCACTGCCAGCAATGACAGGAGCCCATCGGTCATTGACACGTCCACATACTGACCTTTGCCGGTTCTTTCTCTGGCAGTGACGGCAAGCAATATTCCCAGCGCAGCATAAAGACTCCCTGAGAGGTCGGCCATCTGAAAGTTTGGCATAATAGGAGTCCTGTCTTTGTCTCGAATCAGGTCCAGCATTCCTACCGCGGCCATATAATTGAGATCGTGGCCGGCCTTTTTTGACAGCGGACCATCCTGCCCGTAACCGGTCAGCGAACAATAGATAATCCTCGTATTGGCTCGTCGAACCTCATCCTGCCCGACGCCGAGGCGCTCGGCAACGCCTGGTCTGAATCCTTCCACCAGCACGTCTGCCGTTGAAATGAGTTTAAAAAAGACTTCTTTGCCTAGGTCGGTCTTGAGGTCCACGCTGATATGACGCTTGTTCCTCATTACCATCGGTACATGACCGAGCACCGGATCATTTCTGAATCGAGGTGCTTCCACGACCACCACGTCCGCGCCGTGATCCGCCAAAACAGCTGTACAAAACGGACCTGGGAGCAGTCTGCTCAGATCCACGACTTTCAATCCATCCAAAGCACCCATTTTCACCTCCGTGCCGTATCCTGTCATCGCCGGGGATTAGGGTCAAGGAAGTTTACCGAGGTTCCAAGGATGCGGTGCAGGATTCGCCATGGTGAACTTCCCAAGGAATGGAGAATCATTCTCTCCTTACATCAGCATAACGTTATGCTATTCTTATAGTGGAAGAGTGGGAACCGCTCATGCGACGAGGCATGAGGTGAGCCGCTCGGAGATACACATCCGAACGAGATTCGAGAACACGCGGACATGGACTCTCGCTCCCACGCCGCACTGGCCCACGACAGCCATGGCTGACCAGATACGACGCGCCGGAGTGCCACGAGCGGGAAGGCGGAACACATGTCAATGGAGAAGATTCGTCGATTCATTCAGGGGAAGTCTCCTCTGATCTTTCTCGTTTCCGAGGAAGAAGAGCGAGTGGAGCGGATGATATCTGCCGTGGCGGAGAAGTGCGGAAACGCATCATTCCAGGTGTACACGTGGTCCTGCATCACGGGGCTTTCTCGTGGTAAGGAGAATGTCAGTCCCACCACCGATCCTGTGGAGGCGCTTGCGCTCTTTTTCGGAATACGCGAGCCGTCCCTGTTGCTTTTCAAAGACCTCCACCTGCTCCTGGACAGCAATGCGCAGTTGATACGGCAATTGAAGGAGTCGTACCGGGTTCTACGCGGAGGTCCCAAGAAGATATTCTTCGTATGCCCCGAACTTGTCTTGCCTCACGAGCTTTTCTCGATTTTCAAGATAGAGGACATTCCCCTGCCCCGGTACGAGGATCTCGCGAGAATTCTCGATGCATGCATCCGCGACCGGCCCGCGTGGAAGGAGTTACAGACGTCGCTTACACCGGAGCTCAAGGAGAAGCTGGTGCGATCTGCGATGGGCTTCACGGCAAACGAGACAGTGGAGGTTTTCTATAACGCTCTCTTGAATCAAAAGGAAATCACGAGCCAGACCGTCGATCTAGTGCTCGAAGAGAAGAGCGCGCTGGTACGAAAGAGCGGCGTACTGGAATTTGTCAGTCAGCAAGCTGCTCGCTGGGAAATCGGAGGGCTCGAAAACCTCAAGAAATGGCTTGAGGAAAGGAAAGGAGCCTTTGCTCCCGACGCAGCCAAACACGGTCTCAACCCGCCAAAAGGCATTTTGGTCATGGGGGTGAGCGGTTGCGGAAAGAGTCTCTGCGTAAAGGCAGTTGCCTCATTCTGGAAGTTGCCGCTGTTGAGGCTCGACATGGGCCGGATCTACGATGGCCTTGCCGGGCCGCCGGAGCAGGCCATGAGAAAGGCGATCAAGACTGCGGAAGCCTTGGCCCCATGCGTGCTTTGGATTGATGAGATCGAGGCCGGAATAGCCAATCAGCAGCAAAAACAGGCAGGAGGGAACGAGGCACGCGTGCTCGCTCTGTTCCTTACCTGGATGCAGGAAAAGACCTCACCGGTCTTTGTGGGGGCCACCGCGAACGAAGTGGAAGTCCTCCCTCCGGAGATTCTTCGTAAAGGACGTTTTGATGAGCTTTTCTACATGGGCCTGCCGTCCAAGGAAGAACGCAGGCAGATCCTCTTGATTCACATGAAGAAGCGAAACGTCGATCATTCGCAGTTTGACCTGGATTACTTGGCGTCGTCCACCGAGGGTCTCAATGGCGCTGAAATCGAGCAGGGTATTGTGAGCGCTATTTTTGAAGGCTTGGCCCAGGAGGGAGAACTTTCGGAACATGTGCTGGCAAACACGCTCAGGAACATTGTGCCTTTGTCACGCACCATGCGGGAGCGCATTCAGAAAATCGAGGCTTGGGCTCGAGACAGGGCGATGAAAGCGTCTCCGGAAATTCTCTGAACCGTTCACCGGGAAACCGTGGCCGAGTCCGCAAGCGAAGAGTCTGGACAGGCTGACCGCGTATTGCTATGCAATGACGAGACAATGACGAGGATTTTCCGATGCTTGCCTCGTGGCCGAGGAATATGTGCAGCGAGGCTGTCGCGTAAGGCGGCCTCCGAACCCTCACCTCATCGGAAATGCTGCATCACAGGATGGTGCGCTGCAGTGGCCACTTTTCAAGAGGTTTGCAAATCACCCAGGAGAGCTGGAATGACGGAATCCGTGAAGGACTGTGTTTTCTGCAACATCGTGGAAGGCAGAATGCCGGCAGAGAAAGTATATGAAGATGACTTGCTGGTTGCTTTCTGGGACGCGAACCCTGTGCGACCGATCCACATCCTGATTGTTCCCCGCGCGCACATTCCCACGTTGAACGACATCGAGCCTGAGGATCACATTCTTTCTCACATCGGCCAGGCAGCCAAGAAGATCGCGGAGCAGTTCAACGTGGCTGAGAGCGGGTACAGGCTATTTGTCAATGTGAACCGTGCAGGCGGCCAAGTAGTGTTCCACCTGCACGCTCACTTGATCGCAAAGACTCCCTCGTCGGAATAGACGAGTGACAGGCTCGTTTCCTGTGAGAGGTTGTATGACTGACTGTGTGTTTTGCAAAATCGTGGAGGGAACTCTGCCGAGCCGCAGAGTGTATGAAGACGAACTGGTGGTGGCTTTTTGGGACGCACATCCGGCCGCGCCGATTCACATACTCATTGTGCCCCGCACGCATATTCCCACGCTGAACGACTTGACTGACGGCGATCAGCTCCTCGCGCACATGGGACACGTGGCCAGGAAGATCGCTGAGGGGCTCGGGGTTGCCCAGTCAGGGTACCGTTTCTTTGTCAACGTGAACAGGGGAGGGGGGCAAGTGGTGTTCCACCTTCATGCGCATATCGTCGCGGGCAAGGACCTGGGGACGTTCTTCTTCAATGTGGCTGTCCTGATAGCGATCCTGTGGAGGAGACTCGTCAGCCTTGCGGGTGGAGGCAGCGTGAAGCGTGAGCGCACGACCATCCGGAAGTCCATTGCAGGTATCGGGAAATCCCTTGCTGCACGAGGCTGGGCCACGCGGACGCGGGCTCAAGGGGCAAGTCCTTCAGAATGAGATCTGGCAAGCCTTTTAATTCACTGGTGTTATGCGCCATATTCTTCCTTTCGGGAATTTCGGCTCTTGTCTTCGAAAACCTCTGGTTTCGTCTGGCGGGGCTTACGTTCGGCAACAGCGTATGGGCGAGCGCCATCGTGCTCTCGAGTTTCATGGGAGGGCTTGCCCTGGGCAATGGAATCATGGCTTTCGGGGGCTGTCGAAGAATCCATCCCCTGAAAGCCTATACGGTGGTGGAGCTGATAGCAGGGATGTCCGGAGCTGCCCTGGTGTTCGTGTTCCCGCACCTCACCGAATGGCTGAAACCATTGTACCGGCCGGTCGCGGATATGCCGTGGGCGTTCAACACCATCAGGCTTGTCCTGTCTTTCTTGTTGTTCGTGGTTCCCGCGACCGCGATGGGCACCACGTTGCCGTTGCTCGTAAAAGCGCTGCAGGATGGCTCAACGGAATACGGCAGTGTGCTCGGGAGGTTGTACGGTTGGAACACGCTCGGGGCCGTGTCCGGAACCGCATTGACCGAACTGGTGCTCATCGGTCCGTTAGGGATGACGGGAACTGCTGTCCTGGCAGGAGGACTCAACGTTATTTCCGCTATTGTCGCTCTGAGCCTCTGGAGCAGCCTACCCGGTTCTCCTGCCCGCTCCTCGGAAAAGACGTCGGTAGCGTCGAGACTGTCCGAATTGTCCCCCCGGACGAGGCGTCTGCTCGCGGCCGGATGCCTCTCTGGGGCTATCATCCTTGCCCTGGAGGTGGTGTGGTTTCGATTCCTCCTTCTGTTTCTCGATGCGCTGAGTCTCGCTTTTGCGGTGATGCTGGCGGTAGTGCTCGCGGGAATAGGATTGGGAGGCATCATCGCCTCGGCTTGGTAAGAGACGCGACGTTCACGCTGACCGACACCTCGTTTCCATAGCGCTGCTGGCTGGCGCGTCTGCGCTGGTGGCGTTCCGCGCATTCGACTACGTGTTGCCCGTAGTCGGAGACTTGTCTGTACCTGGGCTTCGCACCTTGTACTTCTCGTTGCCGCTCATGCTCCCTGTTTCATTGTTTTCCGGGATTCTCTTCACTCTGATCGGGGGTGCGGTATACCGAGAAATGGGAAGCGCACTGGATGCCACAGGGCTTCTCACGATGTCCAATACGCTCGGAGCGATGTGGGGCTCGTTGCTGGCGGGCTTTGTTCTCTTGCCGCATGTCGGGATGGAAATATCATTCCTGGCTCTGGCCGCTACGTACGGAGCCGTGGCAGTTTGCGGTTTCGACAGCAGCCGCCCACGGGACAATCTTTGGGCCAAGTACGGCAGTTATGCAGTTGCCGCGGTCTTTGTCGCCTGCCTGGCCTCCTTCCCTCTCGGTTCCCTGCACACGCACATGCTCGCAGTAGGAGAGAAGTTCTTTGGGCACGACCCGGAATGGAAACCGGTCCGAATCCACGAAGGTCTCACGGAAACGAGCCGGTCCTGGCAGAAGAAGGTCATGGAAACGCCTTTGTGCACGCGTTTGTTCACGAACAGTCATTCCATGGCCTCAAATTGCTTTGGTGGGCGAAGGTACATGAAGCTTTTTGTGTACTGGCCTGTGGCAGTGCATCCGCGGCCGAGGAACGCTCTGCTCATTTGTTACGGGCTTGGATCGACAGCCAAAGCACTCACAGACACGAAATGCCTCCGCTCCATCACGGTAGTGGACATCTCGCGTGACATTTTGCGTGGCTCCCGGACTGTCTTCCCCAATCCACACGATGATCCCCTGCACGATCCGCGGGTGAAGGTTCGTGTGGAGGACGGGCGTTTGTTCTTGCAAACCACAGACGAGAAGTTCGACATCATCACAGGAGAGCCGCCTCCGCCCTTGCAAGCGGGCGTGGTGAACTTGTATTCGAAGGAATACTTTCAACTCGTGTACAATTCTCTGCGCGAAGGGGGTATTGTCACCTACTGGTTGCCGGTAAACCAGATCCCCTGGACAGGAATCAAATCAATTCTCAAGGCTTTCAGCAGCGTTTTTCCGGATTGTTCCCTGTGGACCGCGACAGGTTTCGAGTGGATGATGGTGGGAACGCGAAACGCTCGGGGCCCGATTTCTGAAGAACAGTTTGCGAGCCAATGGCAAGATCGGCTGGTAGGTCCCGAGCTTCTTCGCTGTGGATTTGAGACGCCCGAGCAGATCGGAGCCACCTTTCTCATGGATCACCGCCAAATAGAGAGGTGGGTCGGTCCGGTGAAGCCAGTGGTAGACAATTATCCGCGGCGGATCTTCGGTATCCCTGAGGATTATTACGAGCACACGATTATGGATCTTGAAGACGTGATGAGCGCTGACATGGCCAGAAAGAGGTTCGAAGATTCCCGGTTCATCGCTCAATTGTGGCCTCCATCCCTGCGGGAAAAAACGCTGCCGTTCTTCGGGGACCAAAAATGGCTCAATGAAGCGCTCTGCAGCCAATCCCCGCCCCGGATCACCGAGATCATGGAATGCGTGCATGAAACACTCACCAAATCGAAGCTTCGCTTGCCCATACTCTTGATGGCAGGAGGTCGGTCCTATCCTGATTTGGAACCGGCCATGGCGCGCATGGATGCGGGTTTGTCGCGGTCGAATCTCCGTGTGGAAGGCTACCCCGGCGTGACGGCCATGGCAGACAGAGATTTTCCCTCAGCCATTGCAGATTTCTCTGACGAAACCAAAGGCCGCTCCACCTCGAATTTCACGTTCTTTCGAGTCTATCTTGAGTGCCTGACCGGCAGATACGAAGAAGCCCGGAGCGCGGTCCGGGAGCACCGGGCATTGTTCGATCAACCAGAGGCCAAGGCCTTTCTCGACTGGCTGTCCAAGACGTTTGATCTGCGGACATCTTATTGGAGACCGGAGACAGACTAGCTTCTTCCGACCATCGAGATCTGTCCGTAAGTTTGGGTCTCAAACGTATGACTTCGCCCATGCGAAGACAATAGGCTTGGTAAGAGATCCCCCGCTGTGGCACTATTCGATACGAACTCGGAACACCGCGAGAACTCTCGGTTTCGCGCGGTAAACTCAGGACAGGCCTGGTGGGTACAGCGGTCGGTCGAAGGCCCGGATGCAGACAAGTATAGCAGGCCCCAAAAGTTTTGACCGAATGGTCCGTGTTTTTGGCAGGTGGCGGGGGGCCCCTAAAACGAAGATTCGACGGCTCTGCGTCGCTCGCAGTGAAGCGGGCCCCTCCGACGCCAAAGAAGAATCAAAAAGAGGGTTCGCCAACCAGTATAGAACGTCGTTTCCTCGGTTTCACGTATGCGGAGTCGCACATCCTATGAAATTATCGATAATCATGCCCTGCTTTAACGAGGTCCACACCATCGAGCGTATCGTGGCAGCGGTCCTTGCTGCACCGGTAGATAATAAGGAACTCATCATCGTTGATGACGGCTCCACTGACGGCACCCAAGAGATACTGAGATCCCGTGTCGAGCCATTGGTAGCAAAGGTGATTTATCATCAGGTGAACCAAGGAAAAGGGGCTGCATTGCGCACAGGCATAGCCGCGGCACGCGGTGACGTGGTGCTCGTCCAGGATGCGGACCTGGA
The DNA here is from genome assembly GCA_963760985.1 of uncultured delta proteobacterium. Classification (GTDB taxonomy): domain Bacteria; phylum Desulfobacterota; class Desulfomonilia; order Desulfomonilales; family Desulfomonilaceae; genus JACRDG01. The sequence goes on from CAVXFM010000016.1 coordinate 626,880, forward strand.
ATACGATCCCTCTGACTATGCCACCCTACTGGCTCCGATTGAACTAGGCAAGGCCGACGTGGTGTACGGTTCCCGATTCATGGGAGGCGATGCGCATCGGGTGCTGTTTTTCTGGCATGGCCTGGGCAACAGATTTCTTACCCTGCTCTCCAATATGTTCACCAATCTCACGTTTACTGACATCGAAACCGGGTACAAGGTCTTCACACGAGAAGTCATCGAGCAGATTTCCATTTCGGAAAACAGGTTCGGGGTAGAGCCCGAGCTGACCGCAAAGATCGCTAAACTGCGGTGCAGAATATACGAAGTGGGCATTTCCTATTCAGGACGTACCTACGCAGAAGGCAAGAAGATCAATTGGAAAGACGGACTGCGCGCGCTGTGGTGTATCCTCAAATATAACCTCTCGAACAGCCTTTAGTCGGCACGTGGGAAAAAGCTTGACCTGACTATAGCTTCATAGCTCACGCTCTGTCCTCGACGGGGGGACAATATGATTCTGATCAAGGAGAAAGAGCTATGAGCGCTTTTCAGGCCAAACGAGCACACACGAACTACAGCCACACGATCGCCGCATCAGCTGGTGACATCTTTCCTCTCTTATGCCCGGTGCGGGAGCATGACTGGATAGACGGATGGACGTGCCGGATGATCTATTCCGACTCGGGTGTGGCTGAGAACAACTGCATCTTCACCACGAGCTTCCCTCGAGGCATGGAGGAAGTCTGGGTAGTGAGTCATTACGACCCTGAGAATTACGCGATTCAGTTTGTCGTGATCAACCCGGAAATGTACGCGTTGAAGTTCGATATCTCGCTGCAAGCTGAGGGAGAAAAATCGGCACTCATGAACTGCACCAACACCATCACGGGATTGAGTGACAAAGGAAACGCCTTTGTCGCCAACTACACGAACGAAACCGAGCCGGAGCGGATGGGACTGTTGTTCAAGACGCTGGACCATTACTGCCGGACGGGCAAGATGCTCAAGAAGAGCGCATTACTCGGAGCCCTCCACGCAGCTTTGCATCGCGGCTAGTAGTGCGGGCCGGCTCAGAGCGAGTGAGGACAAGGGGCCGCGCATTGGGGACTCCCGAGCGACAGATCAGATGGCGTTGCGCCATCCGAAGCGGAGGAGCCCCCAGAGATCGCATGTGCCGAACCGCCTAAGTGCTCACAGTCTGTACAGGAACCACGAGGAGGATGGCCCGGTGTACACCATAGGAAGGCTGGCAAGGAAGTTCCACCTGTCACGGAGCACACTGCTGTATTACGACTCCATCGGCCTGTTAAGTCCGTCCTCGCATACCGAATCGGGATACCGCATGTATTCCGAACAAGACGCGAAGCGGCTCGACCAAATCTGCGTGTACCGCCGGGCAGGGCTCCCCCTTGCCGACATACATCACGTGCTGGAATCCCCTGAAAGCACACTCGTATCAACACTGGAAAAAAGGCTTGACGAGCTGAACACCGACATCGAACGTCTGCATCAGCAGCAGCACTTCATCGTGGGGCTACTGAAGAACCACGATGTCATCGCGCACATCACCGTGATCAACAAGGAAACGTGGGTTTCCTTGCTCTCGGCCTCAGGGTTCAGCAAAGCGGATATGCTCCGGTGGCACGTGGAATTCGAGCGACTCGCGCCGGAGAAGCACCTCCTCTTCCTGAAGTTCCTTTCCATTCCGGACGAGGAGATTCAGATTATCCGATCATGGGCGTCTTCGGAAATCCATGATGGATTATAGCGTTTCGCGGAAGACCTCACCGAATGGCCCACGCTTTTGAGGCGCGGCGGAGTGTTTCGTGAACGAAGATTCGACGGCCTAGCATCGCTCGAACTGAACGGGGCTCCCTCCCCTCAGGAATCGTCCTGTATCATGGCAAGGGCCACCATTCATCGACCTGGCGAATCAGTTTACTAAGCGCTGATGCCCATTTCTCTCAAAAATCGCGCGGCAAGCCCCAACAAGTTGAGACCTATCTGTGGATAGACTCTCATGATCTCATGGAATTGATTCTGAGGCAACACCACGAGCGTTGAGTCCTCAGTGGCTACCGACGTGTTGGAGGGAGGAAGGTTATCGAACATGGGAACAAACCCGAGATAACCCCCTGCCTCGGTCGAGCGGATCTCCTCCTGCTCCGGTGTCTGGTAATTCCTATATATAGCGATCTTGCCCTTGAGTATCAGATAGATAGAGCTGTTCGGTTCGCCCGCCCTGATGATAATTTCCCCGGCTTTGAACTCCTGAATGGTGGTCACGGACGCAACCGCGTGCAGCTCTCGGCTCCCCATGCCTGCAAACAGCTCAAAGCCTCTCAGGGTGTCTATGGTCTGGATGATATCCGGCATTTTTGTCTCCGTTCTTGTACTCTTTGCACGGGCGAACTCAGCCATTTGCCTCACGGTCGTGTCGTCATCGTCGAGGCAGGACTCAATCACCGGGATAAACGCCTGGTTGGGCAATAAATCACTGATTACGAACAGCGCGAGCGCCCGGGTAACGGGATCGGTCGATTGGGTGAGAAGAGAGAGGAGGCGTTCCGGGCTCGCCCTTTCCACGAGGTTGAAAAGCTTGCGCCCCTTTGCAATCTTCTCGTCGAGGGGCATATCGTCAATGAGAGGAATCAGGTACGGCACGGTTCGGCCTCGAACCGTGGTCTCCACCATCTCTATGGCCACCGCTGCCGTGTCCGACTTAAGGGCCTGATACATGAGTCGCATGTCCGCATGGTATACCCACAAGCCATAGAAAACGAGCCTAAGGATTTCGTCGTTCGTGGCGATGAGATGCTCGGTCAGCATGTCCACAGCCTGCGTTTTTTCCAATGACTGGAGCTGGCGAATCACGAGCAGATTGCTGTACGCCTCTTCTACGGACCTACCCAAGAGGTGACTCATCTCGAATTCACTGATCTGCGGCGACAGTCGGATGACTTCAAGAATTGCTTGCTTGCCTCTGATTCCCAATTGGAGGAGCGAGGCTTCCAAGAAAGGAAGGATCTCTCCAGGATAGGCAATAAGTGCTTCCAGTGCAGCGCTGCGCACTTTTTCGTCAGGATCCTCCAGGCAGCGGATGAGTTTCCGGGCTGCGATCATGTCCGGAGATCCTACGAACACAATTGCTGCTTCAGCTCGTACGGACGCATGCGGATCGTCCAAGAGCCTCAGTGCCCGGTCCAGCGGAATAGCCGGCACTTGAGCTGGCTCTGCGTCATTCTCTCCGCCTGTGGCCAGTGTGACAGATGATTCCAGGCCCATTGGCGCGCCTCCGGCATCGAAGGTCCTGACAGCTTCCACTTCGTCGTAATCGATGTTGCCTTGGACAATCACCTGCTTGAGAATACGCTTGTATTCCTTCCTGAAAAGCAAGGTCTCACACATCCAGTACCACGCCGAAGATGGCACCGATGTACGCGAAGTCCCGCGCATCCATGACCGGCTTGAGCAAAATCATGGTCAATGATCCCACGAGCATGCCTACTTTCAGCACGGTTCCCCTGATGAACGTCCGACTCCATGCCTGAAGCTCCTTCGGGATGACGTTGAAGAGGATCTTGTTCACCGGGCCGGCTATCGCTCTCTGGATGAGAATGACACTGAATTGACCGTACGAAGCCACGTAGATGTTGAAGAACGCTGCCAACGAGCTGAACAGAACCGTAAAATTGACCGGATGAACCAGAGATGCATTGGGCAGGCCCATTTGCGAGTACAAACGCCCCACGAAAAAGAGGATGAAAAAGGTCAGCAAGGTGGTGCAGCCGCGGAAAACGCTCAAGAACGTGATCAGGCTTTGCTCGGACCCAAAACTGCTGTTCGCTATGACACTGAATTGGTAGGAAAAGATGGGAAGCAGGATGTTCGGAATCAATCCACAAATGATAAGGTACCGAACGATCGGAAACTTTCGCATGAGACCGGGCACTTCGGCGATAGGCCTTTTTGAGGAAACCGCTGCTGCCCCGGGTGCCCTAAGTGCCTTTGCCGACACGAAGCCCCGGTAGCTATGGTGCAGGTACAGGCCTGTGGCCAAGAACACGGCGGCAAAGATCACCAGGGCAGCGTCTTCGCCGATGATATGCGTGATGGGGCTCGTGGAGAAGCTGCCCAGCGTGGTGCCAAGGACCTGTGCCGCGGTAACGAGAGGGAAGAGACGCTTTCCCTGGCGCGTGCGTCAAAGAGATCCCCCGCGATGTTCCACAGGTAGACCAACAGGATCGAATCGAGCAGCTGAAGACCTTGGTACAGAATCGGGTACACCAAGGTAAACTTGGCCTTCACCAAGAAGAAACAAAGAACAGCCCCGGCCGCATAGAAGAACAGAAGCCGTGACATGAGCTGAGAGTCCGAAGACTTCCTGGCGATCCTGTCTGCAAATGACAACACCACCATGGTGAGCACTGCACTGATCACCAGCATCCACGGGATGTAAGCAGGGCCAAAGCGCTTGAGAAAGGCTGTATCCACGTAGTTGCGAAAAATGGCAGTGACAAAGAAAATTGCCAGAAATAATGCAGAAAGCCAGATAAACCGGCCAAATTCGTGCGAATATACCTTAAGAACTCTTTCGAAGAACTGCTTCATCCTTCTCCTTCCCAAATTGCGCGCGTTCCCGGGCTGGAAGGACCAGTCACTTACCCCACCACACACTCTGCCGTCCAGGAAGTTATACTGGTTGCCAAAGGTTTTGTCTGTTTGACTCTTCTTTGGCGTCGGGAGATGCCGCTTCTTTGCGAGGGACGCAAAGCCTTCCGAATCTTCGTTCAGGGGACCCCCCGCCATCTTTTGAAAGCTCTAGCCATCCGGTCAGAACTTTTGGCACCTGCTATATCGTGCGCTCTCATGATCGGGCCCGGATCCTAACCACGTAGGTATTCCATCCGTTCACTCGCCTTTGTTGCAAGCAGAGTCGCAACGGAGGAAGCGAGGCTACCCTGAGAGCTTTCTTGAGTGGTCTGGCCCACCGATCGTGAGACTGTCATGATGAAGCGGGCGCCCGGAAGGAGCGCCCGGTTTGCGGAATTATTGCCCCTCGCGGTTCCTGAGTGTCTCCTCTATTTTCTTCTTTATAGCGTCAAGATTAAAGGTCGCCGGAGCCTGCATCGGAGGATACTCGATGGCCGTTTTTGCGAGCTTTGCCACATATTCTTGGACCATCACGAAACGCCAGAACTCGCGTGCATAGAAGTCGTTCATGTACCCGCCGCCGAGGTCGTTCAAGCTCTGGCCACCCGTTGCAGGCGTCCGCTCGAACGGATCCTGGCGGATGTTCACGATGCTGGGCATGTCGGTGGTGACCTTCGGTCCAGGCCAGCCCAGCGGCTGCTGGAAGAACTGGAACTTAAAGTCGTCGACGCGGAGGGCACCCAGGTGGGGACCGCCGAAGTAGAAGATCTCGTGACGAGCAGACGGCCCTTTGCCAAGCAGAAGGTTCATCTGGTTGTACCCGTCAAGGTGGTTCTTGTATGTGCGGTCGCCGAGCTTTACCCCTTTCAGAAGCTGCTCGGTAATGTTGCTGTTGCCGGCAGCGGCCACGAGAGTGGGGAACCAGTCCAGTCCTGAGAAGATGCCATTCTCAACCGTGCCGGGTTTGACCTTGCTCGGCCAGCGGATAATGGCTGGAACGCGGAAGCCGCCTTCCCAGACGGTCCCCTTGGTAGCCTTGAACGGCGTCATGCCGCCGTCCGGCCACGTAAACACCTCCGCCCCGTTGTCGGTGGTGAAGACGACGATCGTGTTGTCAGCCTCGCCGATGTCTTCCAGGTGCTTCAGGAGGGCACCGATATCGTCGTCCATCTGGGCCATGCCCGCCTCTTCCACGTTGTAGTTGCTCTTGGGATTCATGAGCGCCTGGTACTTCGGGGAGAGATACGTAAAGACGTGCATCCTCGTCGTGTTGTGCCAGATGAAGAAGGGCTTTCCTTCTTTCTTGGCCTTATCCATGAAGGCCTCGGAATGCTCGACCAGTACGCTGTCGAAGGTCTCCATGTTGTATTTGGCCTTGCGACCCTCCTGCCAGTTCTGGCGGCCTGCCATGTTGGGGAACGGCGCCAAGGGTCCTTCATCCACGATCTTCTGTTTTCCGATCCTGCCCCAGCGGGGCTGTTCCGTCGGATCGTCTTTGTCGGTGGCCCAGCAATGCACGAGGTTGCGCGGCCCGTACTTGTCTATCCAGTCCTGGGGGTAGTCGAACCAGTACGGGTCCGACATCGCATCGAGGTGGTACAGGTATCCGAAGAACTCGTCAAAACCGTGCACCGTCGGCAGGTATTTGTTCAGATCACCCAGGTGGTTCTTGCCGAACTGACCGGTAGTGTACCCGAGCGCCTTAAGCGCGGTAGCGAGTGTGCAGGCCTGCGCGGGGAGGCCCACGTCGGCCCCTGCCTGGCCGACCGTCGTCAAGCCCGTCCGGATTGGCAATTCGCCGGTGATGAAGTTCGCCCGGCCCGCGGTACAACTTGCTTCCGCGTAATAGTCGGTGAACATCATCCCCTGGGCCGCTAGCTTATCGAGGTTCGGTGTTTTTCCGGACATGATGCCGCGGTGGTAAGCCCCTATGTTGAACCAACCGACGTCATCACCCATAATAAAAAGGATGTTGGGTTTCTTGTCGGCGGCATATGCCGGGCCGGTCATCAATGCCAACGCGACAAAAAAGACGGCAAAGGCCATTACTACAATCCGTTTTCTTTCCTTCATTCTCAATCCTTTCGGAAGGTTAAGTAAAGTCCAATGAGCGCGAGACCGCTCCGGGGCTGCTTTTGCGGCAGCCTAGGCTTGTCATTTCTTGCCTTCGTCGTCTCACCCCCCTTGTATCGAATTTTCTTTCGTCGCTCTCTGGAACAATTCATTTCTGTGGAGCGTCCGGATCAGCACTCTTCAGGGCATCCAGCCGCGCCTTCATGTGAATTTTGTACTGCGGGGGGATACCCTCTGCAGCCAACCCTTCTTGGTACACTTTCGCTGCTTCAGTCTTCTTACCGAGCTTTTCGTAGATTACTCCCAGCGGCAGGTACGCGTCCGCATAGGCAGGGTATTTTGTGACAAGGCTATCCAACACGCGGGCAGCGCCGGGCAGGTCTCCCTTCTTTTGCTTGCAGAAGGCCAGCGTCCGCGCGTACCGCGGCTCGTCAGGGTGGAGTGCTACGGCTTTGTTGCCAAAAATCAGGGCCTCGTCGATGCGGTCTTTGGAGAGAAGCACGCAGAGGTTGTACGCAGCCTTGGCCATGTGCGGATCGGCCTTGAAAGCTGCCCTCAGGTGTTTCTCCGCGCGCGGGGTCGTGCTCTTCAGCCATAATCAGGCCCATGTTGAAGTGTGCGGCAGCGTTGTCGGGCGCAACCTGCAGTGCCTGGTGCAATGCCTCTTTGGCCTTCTGGTTGTCCCCCATACGGGCATAGGCCATCGATTCGTTCACCATCGCGAGCACCGCCCGGGGCTCTTGTTTTAACGCGAGCTTATACGAAGCAACTGCCTGAGTGAAATCGCCGCGGTCCAGGTAGTAATTTCCCAAGTTGTAATGGGATTCCCATTGGTCCGGCCGAGAAAGGATCGACGCGAGGGTACTCCTTGTTTGCGGCTTCAACGGCTTTCCTGTCAGCCTCCGCGAGCGGGAAATCCTTAAATGGGGCTAGCGACGCAGCAGCGCGGACCCGGACAAGGCGGTACTCATCCTGGGTCGCACGAACGAGAGCCAGAACCGCGTTTCTCGTGGCCACGCTTTGCAGGGCCTCTACTGCTGAAGCGCGGACGAGCGGCGAAGGGTCTTTCATTGACGCAAACAGCATGGGAACCACCCGAGGATCTCCGGAAGACCGGACAAGCCGGATGAGCGACGCGGCAAATATCTCGTCTCGATCTTTGCTCGTCACATACGCGATCATCTCCGGTAGCTTGGTCCAGTCGCCTCTGCGGGCCGCGTCGATGAGAGAAGCGCGTGTGAGCACCGGCTTCTGATAATCGCGGGCCCGCCACTTACGTACGTATGTGTCAGCCCATGCCGCTGTCCTTGTCGGAGTGACAGAGATTGCAGGCATTCGGCGACTTGTACGCGATGGTTGTCGCAGGAGTCGGCGGAAGCATCGAATGATCCGTCCTGTGCATCCGAGCGAATTCCGTCATCGGCATATGGCAGGAAATGCACTTGTTCCCCTTGCTCTCGGCCTTGTGGTGGGTATGCGCGGTCGGATTACTCACCTTGTCTTGATGGCAGGGCATGCACGCCTGATTTGCCTTGTCATCGTCCTTGAACCGATATCGACCGCTGGAAGTGTGGCAATGCAAACAGTCGAGCTTGCCCGATTTCACGCAGGGACTCATGCGCCAGGAAGTGTACGTGTAATTCTCCCCAAGATCGCGGCCATCCGGGTAATAATCAGGGTTTTCGAGCGTTACCAGACCGAACCGGTCGAAGAATTTGTCTCCCGGATTGAAATGGGTCGTGAGCACCACTGCCTTGGCATGACAACTGGAGCAAGTGGCGTTGTTCTGGTCATGCGTGAATTTCCTGCCGCCTCTTGTGATCTTGAGATCTTGGGGCACGGTTCCCTTGGGAGCAGCTTCGCAAACCCGAATGTGCTCTTGAGCAGGCCCATGACACGTTTCACAGTTGATGCCGGGTTCTTTCCAGACCGTGTGATAGGTATCGGTTGCCGGATCGTAGTTGGTAGACACCTGGCTCACGTGACACCCATAACACGCGGTGTTGAACGTGGTACCGCCAGTCCTTCCAGCTCATCGGTGCGTCGGAGTGACCTGGAAAGTGGCGTATCCCGCTCGCAGCCATGTCAAACCATTTCTTCTGGTGTACGTTGTACGCGATCGGGAGCGTTTGAAGCCGACCCCGATCCAGGGCGGTAAGGAAGTAATAGACATTCTTGCCGCCCATCGTGTGGTCGATGCGATATTTCTTTTCGCCCGCGGGACCACGTTCGACCACCCACCCTTGCGGTCCGCTGATGTCCGCGCGGTACCGAAAATTTCCGATCACGATGTCTTCTGTCTGGTCTGTGAGGCGTTTTCTGGCAAATTCAAGGGTATATGGCTGCATGGCCAGCCCGTGATGGGAAGGGGCCCACAACTGATAGAATTTCTCGTGGCATTTGCGACAACTCGTGGAACCTGTGTACTGCACTGCAGAAGCACCGGAGAGGGCAGCCTTTTCGCCTGATTCTTCCGCTCTGGGACAATCCAGCGCCAGCGGTCCAAGGACCATGAGAAGCGCTGTTCCAAAGATTAAGCAAGAGGTCAGTCTTTTCATGTACCCTCCCGAGAAATACTGGCAGCCGCGGGAAATTGCGTATGGAACACGTATTGGCTTGAGGTAACTCGACACCCTATTTTAGTAGAGGAAACCTGAAACGCAATGAAATTATGTTGAAATGGCGCACGCCTTGCCTTGGCAAGCGCAACAGAGGCCGAATTTAGGCGCACGAGAAACCACGCCCCTCAGGGTAGTCGAATTCAGAAGCATGGCGCATGCGATCACGCATGCTGATGCACACAGTGTGCGGAAGCAGGTAAGACACTCGTCCTGCGTGAGAGAGTGAAACGACCTCACGTGGTATGAGTCAAGGGAATGAGTAAGAGGGCAGTAACAGAGGATGCGCAGTCCGGATTCATACGGCGCAACACCACAGATTGAGGGGTTTCACCGTTGAACGTCCGTGCATCGGTGCGGTCCTTGCCGCAATCTGCGGCAAGGACCTTTGTCACGCATCGCCTTCGGCAAAGCTATTTGGGTGCACAGAACTTGTGGAACCGCTCTTCGACTTTGGGCCAGTTGATAATCTTCGCGAACGCATCCACGTAATCCGCTCGTCGATTCTGGTACTTCAAATAATACGCGTGCTCCCACACATCGCAGACCATGAGCGGCATGGCTCCCCAGGAGGTCAGATTCTGGTGCTTTTCGGCCTGAAGCACGACGAGACACTTGCTGAAAGGTTCCCAGGCCAGGATTCCCCACCCTGATGCCTCCACGCCTTTGGACGCGGCAGAGAACTGCTTCCAGAAAGTCTCGTACGAGCCGAAGTCACGCTTGATCATGTCAGCCAGGACGCCTTTTGGTGCTCCACCTGCTTTGGGTCCGATGGTAGTGAAATAGATCCAGTGAAGCACGACACCTGACCCATTAAACGCGAGATCGCGGCTCAGGGCCTTGATTGCCTCGAAGTGTCCGTCGGCTCTTGCCTTTTGCAACTTCTGCAGGACACCGTTGAGACCCTTGACTGTACCCGGCAAAATGTTTCTCATAGTGGATCTTGACGGTCTCCTTGTCGATAACGGGTTCCAGTGCATCCTCCGGATACGGCAGAGGCGGAAGTTTGTGCATAAAGGCCGGTCCACCTTCCTTAGGCGGCTGAGCCATCGCTTCGGACCCCAGCGCGGCCGAGAGCATTCCCATAGTGGCAGCCACGCCCGCAACCGCCATGGCTTCGCGTCTCGTCAGTTCGTTGTCCACTGTTCAACTCCTTTTGTTCGGGAAAAACGGGGCAAGAGAGGTAGCCTCCCTCGATCGCTGGCCAGGACAGAATCTGAGGCAATAGTCCTGTCCCCCCTGGTTGTACACATGTTTTCCGTAAAGTATTCATGCCGTTCCCGTGAGTCAAGAGCCTTACGGAATCGAGAGGACGAAGTCTGAGGGCCAGCTTGAAAACGAAGTATCAGAAGTCCGTAGGAATGGGAAGATTGAGGACCATTCGCTCAGTGGTGACGTGCACATCATAGCAGAGAACTTCCACGCCTTTGCGCCGTGCTTTCCGCAGCTCGACGCCGTAAACCGGGTCGATATGGTCCGCGGGGCTGAAGCTGGTCGCGTCCATGCGCTGAATGAGGAAAAACATCACTGCTCGATTGCCGAGGCGAACCTGTTCCTGCAATTCCTTGAGATGTTTCAGCCCTCTGGCTGTCACCGCGTCGGGAAAAGAGGCAGCGCCGGCCTCCACGAGTGTGCAGCTCTTCACCTCCACAAAGCACGGCTTCAGGTCCTGACGTTCCAGGACCAGGTCGATTCGGGAATGCTCGCCGCACTTCACTTCGCTCAGACAGCGTTCGTACCCGGACAGATCGGGCACAAGACCATCGGTAATCGCCTGTTTGACCAAAATGTTGGTCACAAAGGTGTTCACGCACACGAGAGAACCGGGCATGTCGATGAGTTCCCAGGTGTACGGGAGGCGTCTCTTGGGATTGGTGCTTTGAGAGAGGTACACCGGTCTGTCCGGCTCGGCACAACCTCTCATGCTCCCTGAATTGGCGCAGTGAGCAGATACCACGCTGCCGTCATCCAAGCGGACATCAGCGATAAAGCGTTTGTACCGTTTGAGAAGCACCCCACGGATGAGAGAAGGCCAGTTTAGTCCGGAACGGCTCCTAAGCTGAGGGGTAACGGAGAAAGGATCTGAACTCATGCGGAACTTTACGAGACCGGTTGCTCATCCATGCGAGCCAGGGCCTCGCGGGCAGCTTTTTGCGCGGCTTCCCGCTTGTTGCGGCCGGTGCCTGATCCAAACACTTCTTGCCCCAGGCATACCGCGACCGCGAACATCTTCTTGTGTTCTTCACCCCATTCCTCGACCACCGTGTACGTGGGGGTAATGCCGAATCGGGCCTGGGCCTTTTCCTGGAGAAGGCTCTTGGAATCCTCCATCCCCTCCCTGGTGGCGCATCGTTCGATCAGGGGATAGAAGTGACCTTCGATCATTTTCTCCGCGTGCGGAAAACCACCGTCCAGGTACACCGCCGCGATCACTGCCTCGAGTGTGTCCGCGAGGATGGAGTCACGATCCCTACAGCCGGACATCTCGTCCCCGCGGCCCATTCGAACGAATCGTCCCAGGTCGAGGTGTCTCATAAGTTGTGCCAGGGCCGCTCGATTGACAAGGCTCCCGCGTTTCTTTTGAAGTTCCCCTTCTTCTTCGTCCGGAAATTCCCTGTACAGGATGTCCGCGATCACAAGCCCGAGAACCGCGTCGCCCAAGAATTCCATGCGCTCGTTGTGTTCTTCACAGGTTTCCCTGTTCTCATGCCAGAAGCTGCGTCGAGTGAGTGCGCTCACCAAGATGGAAGGGTTGGTGAAGCGGTATCCGACAATCGCTTCCACTTCGTCCAATGATTCTAGTATGTAACTGTCGCTCACCATGTGTCCGGAGGAAATGCTAATTGTGCCGCGTACGCGTGTGCAGTGAGGTCATAGTAAAGGGGAGTCACGGAGACATATCCCTGCTGCACCGCGACCGCATCGACTGTTTGATCGGTTTCTTCTGAGGGCGCCTCTCCTGAGAGCCAATAATACCGATTTCCGCGAGGGTCCTCGCGCTGCTCGAAGCTTTCTCGAAATCGAGAGAGTCCCTGACGGGTCAAAATAAATCCTTTGATCTCTTCAGGGGGGAGCGCTGGAATGTTGACACTCAGCGCCACCCCACGCGGAAGACCGTACTGAAGTACCCAGTGAGCCAATCTCTCGATATGCGGGAGCGTCCACTGGAACGGAGGGTCCTTTTTCTGAGCAAAGGAAACGGCCATGGCGGGTACGCCCAGAATCGCGGCCTCTGTGGCCGCGGACACTGTGCCCGAATAGAGCACGTTTATGCCCAAGTTCGCTCCGTTGTTAATTCCGGAAATCACCAGGTCCGGCTTTGTCGGCAAAAGAGAATGCAGCGCCAACTTGACAGAGTCCGCGGGTGTGCCGCTTATGGCATATCCGTAAAATGTCCCTTCCTTGGCTACTTCTCGGGCCTTGATAGGATCGTACAGTGTGATCGAGTGGCCCACCGCGCTTTGTTCCGATTCCGGCGCAACGATACTGACTCTGCCGATCTTGAGAGCTGCCATGCGCAGGTATCTCAGACCATCGGCATGGATGCCGTCATCGTTGGTAAGCAGAATCAGAGGGCGAGAATCCGTCATCTCAGCTCAGCTCTGCGCAGGCTTTGCGAATCCGCTCAAGTCCCTTGAGTATGGTTTCCTCGCCGGTAGCGAACGAGAGCCGAATGTGATCGTCCGAACCAAACGGGCCGCCCGGCACCGCAGCCACACAATGGCGCTCGAGCAGATAGGTCGCAAAGTCAGTGGAATTTTCGATGCCGTTTCTTCCAAGTAGGGCTGCGACGTTCGCGAAGACATAGAACGCGCCATCCGGTTTCACTGCGGAAAGCCCCGGTATCTTGTTCAGTTCCTCGATCATGAGGTTTCTGCGCCGTTCGAAGATCTCGCGCATGCGGGAAACCTCGTCCTGGGAGCCGATAAGGGCCTCGACCGCCGCTGCCTGAGCCGTGTTGCTCGGGTTGGACGTGGATTGGCTCTGGATATTGGTAACCGCTTTCACCAGCTCCGGCTTGCAGCACGCCAGGTATCCGATGCGCAAGCCGGTCATTGCATAGGTCTTGGACACCCCGTTGACCACAAGAGAACGTTCTTTCATCCCTGGCAACGACGCGAACGGAACGAATGTGCGTGTGTCGTAAATCAGCTTGTCATAGATGTCATCCGATATGACCAGGAGATCGTGCTTCTGGGCCACGCGAGCGAGTTCCTTGAGGACCTCTTCCGGGTACACAACCCCTGTGGGATTGGACGGCGAGTTGATCAGCATGGCTGTGGTCCTGGGGGTGATGAGCGCTTCCACCTCCTTCGGATCGGGAAGGAAGCCATTCTCTTCTCGCGTCTGGACGATGACCGGGTTGCCTCCGGAAAGCGCGACCATCTCGGGATACGACACCCAATAGGGTGCGAAAATCAGCACTTCGTCACCCTCGTCTACGATGGCCTGAAAAATGTTGTACAAACTGTGTTTCGCTCCGCACGAGACGACGATCTGATCCGGCTGGTAATCCAGACCGTAGTCCTCTGAAAACCTTTTTACCACTGCCTTCTTGAGGTCTAGGATTCCTCCCACGGGAGTGTAAAACGTCTCACCTCGATCGAGGGACCGCTTGGCCGCGTCCCTTATATGAATGGGGGTCGGGAAATCAGGCTCGCCCGCGCCAAAGCCGACCACATCCACGCCCTGACTCTTGAGTTCCTTTTCTTTGGCCGAGATGGCCAGCGTGGCAGATGGTTTCAGTAAGCGTGCTCTTTGCGAGAGGGTCTTCATCACTATCGCTCCTGCGAGTGGATTTGGTTTATTCTTGCGCTTTTCGCATTATTCTCCCTGGGGAACTTCTTCCTGAGGGCTCCCAGCACGTATTCGGGCACCAGTCCTTCCGGAGACCCGCCGGCCAGGACCGTGGCTTTGATGATGCGAGAACTCACGTAAAGGTACCTGTGAGCGGTCATGAGAAAAAAGGTCTCTATTTTGCGGCTAAGCTTGCGGTTCATCAGAGCGAGCTGAAACTCGTATTCGAAATCCGACACTGCCCTGAGTCCGCGGACAATAGCGTGAGCCTTTTTCCGTTCTGCGTATTTCACCAGGAGCCCCTCGAACGAGTCGCATTCGATACGGGGATCGCCGTTCACGCTTCGACTTATCATGTCCAGGCGCTCTTCGAGAGTGAACATAGTTTCTTTCTCAGGGTTCACTCCAAGGGCCACGATGACGCGATCGAACACGCCCAGCGACTTGCGGATTATTTCCAAATGCCCGTTGTGAAACGGGTCGAATGTTCCCGGATACACAGCAACTCTCTTAGCCATCGCCTCGATTTCCCGATCAGTGATGGCGGCCCGAACACTCGGGTCGCTTTTAAAGCCATTCTTACGTTGATCAGATCGTCGGCCCACGCAGTGCGGGAGAAGCACCCGCATGAAATCCGACCCCAAAAGCGGCCTGCCTGCCGATCAGCACCGGACACACACGCAAGCGACGCTCCTTCCTGCTGGCACGTCCGTAAGGGGAAACGACCCGCGAAGTGTTTCCCTGGCACGCACAAGGATCATGAACACAGGTCAACCGGCACGTGAGGCCAAGCGGAAGATTTCTATCATGGTTCCACCATATTTCCTTGAAAAAAGCTCTTCCAAGGTGCCGGGCAACATAAGCTCCGCTGAATGAGCGTCTCTTTCTACCACGAGAAGCCCTGGGGCTTCCAATAGGTCGAGGAAGAGAGGGGCGGAAACTACTCTGGCAATCCAGTCGCTCGCGTAGGGGGGATCCAGGTAGATAATCCGGAATTTGTCATGTGCCGCAGCGAGTTTGTTCAACGCGATCATCGCTGTGGTTGAGAGCAGCATTACCCGATCAGTTAGCCCGAGAGTGCGCACCGTTTGCGCCAAAGACTCAACGACTCTGCGATCGCTGTCTACGAATACCGCGGAATGAGCCCCGCGACTGAGCGCCTCCAGACCAAACGCGCCCGTGCCTGCGAACAACTCCAACACCCGGCTGCCTTCAACGGTGCTGCCGAGCGTGCTGAACAGAGCCTCGCGGACCCGGTCCGTGGTGGGGCGAACGGTTTTTCCCCGTGGAACCTTCAACCGCACGCCTTTGAAACTGCCGGCAATAATTCTCATCTCTCAAACCCATTCATATACCTTGTTTGCTCGACGGATTCAAGAGCGAACCACCTCAGTTTCGTCACAAGAAGTGTTCTTGACGCGGATCATGCTGCAGACCTTGCGATAATCTGACGTGAGCGATTCTCCTCCTTTGGGCATGGCGACAGAGCAATCGTCCCCTGCTGCCGTGGTATCGTCGCGCGGTGACTTCGCTTGGTTCGCATTGAGGGACACCTCCTGCGAAGCAGATTCAGGAATCGAGAGACGCACGAATAGGGCGGAGCAAGGATTGACGCGCAAACGACTTCATTCATGAGCAAAAATCCTCGGTTTCTCCGGGTGTGCGTTCCAGGAGTTGGGAAAGCTTTTCCAGTTGCTCTTCCTGCTCTCGCACGGATTGCTCCAGACTCTCCATCCGTTTCTTGATCCAGACAAAAGCAGCGCCGACGAAGGACACAAAGAGAAGACAGGCTACGAGTCTGTCGTCTATCCGGTTCGCGAAGAGCGCTGACACAAGCGGTCCCAGGGTCACATACGAGTACAAAAGGGTCTTCAACTCGTCGATTTGCTGACTGGCCAGCTCATTGGGCATAACAAGGGAGTCCTCTCATGGGGTACGCATTCTTCTTACTATATGATATCGTGGGGCTCTGCACGGAGCGTTTTTCACTGAGTCGCGGGATCGACACATGGATCAAGCGACAGTTGGGGGACAATATGTTGGCAGAACTGAGCGTCGTTCCTCTGGACAAAGGGCACGAGGGCCTGAGCCGATGGGTGTACCAGTCCATACGAATTATCGAGGAAAGCGGGCTGGATTACGAACTCCATGCCATGGGCACTCTGATCGAAGGCCCGGCTGATCGCGTGTTTGACGTGATACGGAAATGTCACGAAAACATGGCTGCGCAGAGCGACCGAGTGGCTACGTACGTGAAGATCGACGATCGCAAGGGGGTTCAGGGCTGCATCAGGCGCAAGGTCAGGTCGGTCGAGGACAAACTTGAGAAAGGGCAGAAAGAATAGTCCTGAAGCAATCGGCTTGCCAAATCCGAAATCAACTCTTTTGGCCGAGAGCGCCCTATGACCCAGTATCATACTACGGATAACGAGATCCTTGAGATCGTAGATTATGACGACCGCGTGGTCGGAACCGCGACTCGTCGCGAAATTCACGAGAAGGGCCTCGTCCACCGCGCGGTGCACATCTTCGTCTTTAACACCCGCGGAGAAATCTTCGTCCACCGACGGTCCGCGACGAAGGATCGGCATCCGCTGCAACTGGACTCATCCGCGGCAGGTCACGTGGACCCTGGTGAGTCGTACGAGGCCACGGCCCGCCGGGAGCTGGAAGAAGAACTGGGAATCGACGCACAGGTGACAAGGGTGCTTTCGGTCAAACCGCACGCGCACACGGACAATGAGCACGTGGTTCTCTTTTCTACCGTTACCGACCAAACGCCTGTCCTGAACGAGGAGGAGATCATATGGGGCGAATTCATGACACCAGAGCGTGTGACGGAATTGATGAACGCCAATCCGGCTGACTTTGTCCCCGCGTTTGTGCTCTTGTGGCACCTGTTCATTGAGAGGCACACATGAGAGCTGTCGTTCAGAGGGTACTGCGCGCTTCGGTCTTCGTGGACGGTCGGACCGTCGGTCGCATCGGGCACGGTCTGTTGGTACTGCTGGCTGCATCGCGAGAGGACGGACCCGAGCAGGTCCGCTGGATGGCTGAGAAGCTGCCGGGCCTGCGCGTTTTTGGTGACCAAGACGGGAAGATGAATCTCAGCCTGCTGCAAGTGGGGGGCGAGATGCTCATCGTTTCCCAATTCACTTTGTACGGCGATTGCCGAAAAGGGAAACGTCCTTCGTACGCGCACGCCGCGCGGCCGCAAGAGGCAGAAACCCTGTACAAGGGGTTTCTGCGACGCGGTGCGGGACCAAGGAGTTCCTGTCCAGGAAGGCGTGTTCGGCGCGATGATGGAAGTGGAACTGGTCAACGACGGACCCGTGACCTTGATCCTGGACGCTCCGTGATTCCCGAGAAAAGCTGCGGTCGCGAAATCACTGCGAGGTTTTGCTCAGCTTCGTCCTCACAGGAACCCGGCCGTCCCCGATGGTGACATAGAACTGTTGATCGACCTCATCCCATGCGATGTAGCGTGCCACCTGATAGTACGCGGCCCGAGAAAATCGTGCGTGAAAAGCTCCCTCTTTTACGTCGGTATACGGGATGTTTTCGTCGCCGATCCAGAACCGGTCAGGAGAGAATGGTTCCACGGTGCCGTCATTGAGTTCGAGCGACAAATCCCCATTGCTCTGCTCCGTCACCCGTTGCACCACAAAGGGAGCGTCTTCAACTTCCACCTGGCATATTTCACGACCCAGCCTCACCAGGTACTGACTATCGGCTGTCTTCTCCAGCATCAGATTAAACTGTTTGAAGATGAGCGGGTGAATGATCTCCACGCCGTTTTGGAACCATCGGCCCTCTTTGTCGATGAAGAGCCTCAGGTAAGGCGTGGCGTCGAAGATTTTGTCGGATGTCTTATCAGGAGGTTGTGTCATTCCCACTCCGCACGGGACAAATTACCAGTGAGCACCTTATACGTTGATGCGTGGGCGCGGTCACGGATTCGCAAAGGAGGTACCGAGCGGTACGCATTGCATCGGTCGAGAAAAGGGCCTCCCGTATGGCGATTCCCGTAGATCCTTTTTGCCCTACCACAGGCCCGCGAGGTCGTTCTTCCTGTGCAATTGGGCGTACCGCGCGATACCCTGCCAGCACTTGCTTCACGTACAATCGAGTCTCACGGAAAGGGATGTGCTCGATGAATTCATCCTGTTTCATCTTGCCGTTTCTCTTCATCCAGGTCCGCACTTTTCGGATGTCTGCATTGTATGAAGCGACCGCGGGCACGAGCTTGCCGTGGAAAGTGCTGAGATTCTTCGCCAGGACGCGTATACCGAATTCCAAGTTCCGCTCCGGATCCAGGATCTCCGCTATCGCTCGCGCAGGCACCTTGCCCTTTTTCGGCGCGAGACCCGCAGCGCCGGGGGTGACCTGCATGAGCCCCAGAGCGCCTGCCGGAGAAACCGCATCCGCATCGTACCGGCTTTCCTGGCGAATGATGGCCCAAATCAGATGGGGATCCACCGCGTGCTTCTGCGCGAGCCGGACGGTTTCTGCGAAAAGGACTCGTGGATAGGCCATCTCCACAAATTCACGAGGAGCAGTAGGCGGGGGGGTCTCCATGAATGGGCCGAATGCCGAGAAAAGCACGTCGAGCGCTATCTTGTACTGATGCGCACCATACGCGGCACGAGCAGTGAGGAATGCGATCGCGGGCGAAGATCGCATTGACTTTGGAAGCGCGGCCAGGTTCATGAACGCAAACTCGTGGAGTCCCACCTCCATCAGCTTTTCCGCAGCCGCAACCAAATGGTTCTGGCTTTGCTCGAGGGTCAGTTTCACGTTCGGGAACGGCCGCTCGGTTTTCCTTTGCGGATTGAGCGAAACCTTCATGGCCTTGAGCTGACGGGCGGATTCAAGACCGTAGTATTGGAACGGGTGGCTCTCTGCCAGCTCTTTGAGGAGCGCCTGAGCCTCCTTGGGCCGGTTTGCGGACTTGAGAGACTTGGCTTGCCAATATTTCGACGCGCTCGCCAGCTTGCCCGTGGCAGCGGACTGACGGACGTTTCGAAACGCTTCGGCCGCTTGTGCAAATTTCTTTTCCGAATACCTGATCCACGCGATTCTCCATCTTGCCTGGGAAGCGAGCGAGGCATCCGGGTGCGTCTTCAAAAGACGATCAAACGTGGAAAGAGCCGCGTCAAATTTGTGTTTCTCGAAGTGGTAGTTCGCGAGGTTGAACAGTGCCTTTCTTTTCATGGCGATAGGGGCTTTTTCGATGAGCGCTTTCGAGCAGAACTCAAAGTCTTTGTCACGGTCGAGCCGCCAGTACACAAGGCTGAGAAGATGCAGCGCCTCCATACGGTCTTTGTCCGAGACCTGTCCCTTGAGCACCTCCTTGAGCATGGCTATGGCTTGCTGGTCCTTCCGATCCTTGTACAGGCAACGAGCCATCTTCAGCTTGAGGCCTTTGTCGTCAGGCTTGAGTTTCAACAACTCATGATACGCTGCACCGGCCAGGTCGAACCTGCCCTTCGCAGACAACGCGTTGGCCCGTTCCAATTCCTCCGGCTCGGAAAACATCATCCGCGCTATCTTGCCGTGAAAAACCATCCACGCGATGCGTTCAGCAGCCTGGAGGCCTTCCACTGAGGCGGGATATTTCACAAAGAGTTTCCTGTATCCTGTCGCGGCGTCCGTATAGTGGGACAGTCGTCGGTCCAGCTCGGCGAGTCGTAGAATCAGGGCAGGCTTGTCCTTTTCCGATGCCTTTTGAAGCATGGCGTTGAGCAGAGGCTTTGCCTCAGGCTTATCCTGCCGGTACAGGGCCTCGACGAGCGCATCCTGGGCAACGTGGGAATACACGGTGTGCGGATGGCGGCGGAGAAACTCCTTGAGAAGGAATTCGGCTTTGCCGTGTTCACCCTTTGCTGACCGGGCTTGTGCGAGAAGTAAGTAACTGACAGGACCATACAGTTTTCCGGGAAAGAGGTTGGCCCATACTTGTTGCGCTTGAATGAGATCTCCCCGGTCGAAGTGTCGTTTTCCTTCCTTGAACAGATAGTCCTGCATCGGTCCGGTTGAAACCGTGAGAGACAAGGCGTACTGCGGGATCGCTATGAAGATTAGCAATGCAGAGACGCACACATACATCGATTTGCGAAACACGGTCCACAGCCCCCTCGCGTGTGGGTCACGGCTTGGCCTGACCAGCGTTGATCACATCGAACGACTCCAGTCTACGATTTTAGCGAATTAAAATCAAGTTTCCTGGTAAACATAAGGAAATTTCGATGAAAACTGATCGAGGGGGTCCTGGACTATCCTTGAGCGAATTATTCGCTCAAGGCCTTGGCGTTTTCCGTGCGAGCCTCGTGCTGCGATGCAGAACACCGCCACCTGTCCGAGCTACGATTTGCGATGAGAAGACTTTTCTCATGCCACGACCGCACGTGCCCCCATCCGTTTCGAATATCCCGGTCGCCACGCGTACACTGGTTGCCAAAAGGTTTGTCCGTGTGAATCTCCCTTGGTGTCCGGAGGTCCCGCTTCTTTGCGCGGGACGCAGCGTTAACCAATCTTCGTCAAGGAGACGCCCTCCACCTTTTCCAGGCACGAACCATGTGGTCATAACCTGGGGCAACGGTGGCAGACCAGCGCGTCTGAAACAAAAGAGCATCCAGCATGCAACACTCTCTTTGACATTGCCGTCAAGGTGTCCTACAATTTCGTAGGTTTTCCCCAAGAGACCAACCAAGGCGTGCAATGTTGCCAAGCAGGAGAATAATGGAACGGCAAAATGGAGACCCCGCTGCTAAGCGAGAGGTTCAGGAACTCTTACTCCTTTTCGAGATCAGCCAAATATTGGACCGCAGTATGGACCTTCGTGAGGTGGTGGGACCTGTGCTCGAGGCCATCGCACACCACATGGGCATGCTGCGCGGTACGCTTACGCTGGTGAATCGTCAATCCGCCGAGATACTGATTGAGGCTGCACATGGCCTCTCTGACAGCCAAAAAGAACGCGGCAAGTACAAGGCAGGGGAGGGAGTCACAGGAAAGGTGATAGTCACCGGAACTCCTGCAGTGGTTCCGCATATTTCAGAGGAACCCCTGTTCCTGGATCGCACCGGTGCGCGTCGCGGCCTGCAAAAACGTGATATCTCATTCATTTGCGTCCCTATCAAGATGGGAAACGAGGTTATTGGCGCGCTGAGCGCGGACCGCCTTTTTTTTGAGGAAGGCGTATCCTTCCAAGAAGATGTCCGACTCCTGGCCATTATTGCGTCCATGATCGCGCAGGCGGTGAGGCTCAGGCAGTCTGCGCAGGAGGAGCGACATCGGCTCCTGGAAGAAAACCAGCGCCTGCAAAGTGAACTCAAAGAGCGGTTTCGTCCTTCCAATATCGTCGGGAATTCCAAGGTCATGCACGCGGTGTACGACCTCATCGCTCAGGTATCCAAGAGCGACGCGACCGTGCTCATCCGAGGTGAGAGCGGCACGGGAAAAGAACTGGTGGCTCACGCGATCCACTACAATAGCCTACGGGCAGGTCGGCCTTTCATTAAGGTCAACTGCGGCGCGCTCCCGGAGACCGTGGTCGAGAGCGAGCTGTTCGGCCATGAAAAGGGGGCGTTCACCGGAGCGATCGCCACGCGCAAGGGGCGCTTCGAACTCGCGCACGGCGGCACCATATTCTTGGACGAAATCGGAGATCTCTCTCCCACGACTCAGATCAAGCTGCTCCGCGTCCTCCAGGAAAAAGAATTCGAACGCGTCGGTGGGACCGCGACCATCAAGACCAACGTGCGAGTCATCACCGCAACAAACCGGGAACTGGAACAACTGATCTCCCAAGGAATGTTTCGGGAGGATCTGTACTACAGGCTCAACGTCTTCCCCATTCACGTTCCGCCACTGAAAGAGCGCAAGACCGATATCCCCTTGCTCGCGGATTTCTTTGTGGAAAAGTACGCGAAGATCGACAACAAGGTCATACGACGGATTTCCACCCCCGCGATCGACATGCTCATGACCTACCACTGGCCGGGCAATGTGAGGGAACTGGAAAACTGCATCGAGCGCGCCATCTTGCTGAGCTCCGATTCCGTGATTCATGGCCACCACCTGCCCCCCACGCTGCAGACCGCAGAGGCCAGCGGAACGGCCCATGAAGGGCCTCTTGACCGTACGCTCGAGAACGTCGAGCGCGACCTGATCATGGACGCGCTGAAAAATGCACGGGGAAACAAGGCTAAGGCTGCAAAAGAATTGGGAATAACTGAGAGGATCATCGGCCTTCGGGTGAGGAAGTACGGAATCGACCCACGGAAGTTTCGGACAAATGTGTCACCCCTTTAGGGTAATAACTACCGTACGGTAGGTTTTTGTCTCCGTTTCGCGTGTCAGCTTTTATCCCTCCACAATAAAGCCAATATAAATCAGTAACATGTGATCAGCCGGAGCATCCTGGTGGTCTTGGCATCAGGATTGCTCTCCTCCCTGCCAAGACTTGAGCGACCCTTCGTACATCTCCCACTCCTGTATCGAGTCTGGAAGGTGAGGTCTCAGCGGCACACTCATGCGGACCTGCATGCCGCGGCTCAAGAACCGAAAATCTTGTGGAGGTGTTCCAGAGATGAATGCTGCGGACAATGCATGGGTTTTGGTCTCCTCGGCGCTGGTGCTCTTGATGACGCCGGGTTTGGCCATGTTTTACGGCGGGATGACAAGGTCGAAGAACGTGCTCTCGACCATGATGCACAGTTTCTTCCTCATGGGCTTGGCCTCAATCATCTGGCTATTCTATGGTTTCAGTATGGCCTTCGGGCCCGATGCCTTTGGCGGGTTCGTGGGAAACCTGCAGCACTTTGCTCTCAACGGGGTAGGTGGAGCAGTGTGGCCTGATCCGGCAAATCCCAAGGAAACCCTGACGATTTGCGGGACCACGTTCATGGTGTTCCAGTGCATGTTCGCGGTAATCACGCCGGCTCTTATCTCGGGCGCCTTTGCAGAACGCATGAAATTCAGCTCGTTCATCGTGTTCATGTTTCTGTGGATGACGTTTGTGTACTGCCCGGTGGCTCACTGGGTGTGGGGTCCTGGTGGCTGGCTTGGCGGCATAGGGGCAATGGATTTTGCCGGTGGAACGGTCGTGCACATCAACGCAGGTGTTGCGGCTCTCGCATGCGCCTTGGTGATAGGCAAACGCAAAGGATACGGCACAGTTCCCATGATGCCTCACAACCTGACGCTAACCTTACTGGGAGCCGGCTTGCTGTGGTTCGGTTGGTTCGGGTTTAACGCAGGAAGCGCACTCAAGGCTAATGACACCGCATCCATGGCGTTTGTGGTCACGCATATGGCTACTGCAGCCGCTGCGCTGTCATGGGTATTCGCGGAATGGATCATCAAAGGCAAACCTACCACCCTGGGCGTGGCTTCGGGCGCAGTGGCAGGACTCGTGGCGATTACTCCCGCTGCCGGGTTTGTAGGGCCGGTCTCTTCGGTGATCCTGGGAGCAGTGGCTGGCGTGGTGTGTTACCTGGCAGTATTGGCGAAGAGTTCTCTCGGGTACGACGACTCTCTGGACGTGGTCGGTGTGCACGGTGTAGGCGGAATCTGGGGTGCCTTGGCCACGGGCCTGTTCGCATCCAAGCTTATTAACTCCGGTGCGAGCGACGGGCTCTTCTTCGGCAACCCAGGCCAATTCTTGACCCAAATCTGGGCGGTGCTCGCTACTGTCGTCTACTCCTTTGTGGTGACGCTGATCATTCTCTATGTGATCAAGGCGGTCATGGGGCTCAGGGTCACCGAGGAAGACGAAGTGGTCGGTGTGGACACATCAGTTCACGGAGAAGCCGGATACAACCTCTAGTAGCGTGTTGCCGACGCACCGTTCGGAACCCAGAGGCAGCGGAAATACGCTCCGTGAAGCCTCCAACGGAGCGCCATAGGGAAAGGGGACAAGAATGAGAAAAATTGAAGTCATCATCAAGCCCTTCAAACTCGACGAGGTGAAAGAGGCTCTGAGTTCAATAGGCATACAAGGGATGACCGTGACGGAAGTCAAAGGATTCGGTCGGCAAAAGGGCCACAAGGAAATCTACCGAGGAGCTGAGTATCTCGTGGATTTCCTCCCCAAGATCAAGATCGAAATGGTGGTCAAGGCAGACCTGGTGGACAGCGCAATTGAGAAGGTGATCGCAGCTGCCCGGACTGGAACGATCGGTGATGGCAAGATTTTCGTCTCGCCCGTGGATCAGGTAATCCGCATTCGAACCGGCGAGAGAGACGCGGACGCGGTATGAGCAGAAGACGTGTGACGTGACCAGACGGCCTTCCCTACAGGAAGCCGGATCGAGAAACCCCCGGGGCACCATCTGTGTGCCCCACCAACGCGCAGGGCAGAGGAGCGGCAGCTTGTCGGGGTGACTGAAAGGTTCCTCCCAATCAACCGCCAAGTAGCCCTCACTCTGGCCCTCACCCACCCTCCGATTGAAGAGGAGGGGCATTGAGGTGTCCCTTCTCCCGTGAATGAGAAGGGACACGGTGAGGGTATGACCCCTGATGAATAAAGGAGTCCAATGATTAAGTGATACTGAAAAGAGCCTACAAAATTGTACTATAAACTGGCCGTATCCTACCGGTTGGTAGCATATTGCCCCGGTGGTGTGGTCCTTTGCGCCAAATAAAGACGGAATAGGTCCTCTATATCAAGCAGTTATGTGGGCGGCTCGACCTCCCGGATCTCTTGGCACATCGATTGCGAGAACTGCCAAGAATGTAAATTCATCGAAATCCTTCGGTGAATGCGCGATCAAGACCGGGAGAGAGTTGGGTGTCGCCGGCTGCCAAGTCTCTCGAGGTCCAAGAACACCACGGGAGATTTGCGAAAATGAATGCCACGGACACGGCTTTTGTAATGGTTTGTTCCGCGCTGGTGCTGGTCATGACGCCGGGACTTGCCATTTTTTACGGCGGGTTGACACGTTCGAAGAACGTGCTTTCCACCATGATGCACAGTTTCTTCCTTATGGGACTGGCATCAGTCATCTGGTTGGTCTACGGGTACAGCCTTGCGTTCGGCCCTGACGTGGGAGGAGTGATCGGGAACCTGTCCCACTTCATGGGTGCTGGCGTCGGTGCAGCGGTTAGAGAGGGGACCACGATCCCCGAGACGGTATTCTTGACCTTCCAGGGCATGTTCGTGATCATCACGCCCGCGCTCATTTCCGGAGCATTTGCGGAGCGGATGAAGTTTAGTGCGTTCGTCGTGTTCTCGGTGCTGTGGATCACCTTTGTGTACGCTCCCATCTGCCACTGGGTGTGGGGCGGCGGCTGGCTGCAGAAGTTGGGCTGCATAGATTTTGCCGGAGGGCTCGTAGTCCATCTCAACTGTGGTGTGGCCTCTCTGGTGGCAGCGGTGGTAGTGGGCAAACGCAAAGGGTACGGGACCAGACCGTTCATCCCGCATAACTTGACGCTCACGCTCTTGGGCGTGGGATTGTTGTGGTTCGGATGGTTCGGATTCAACGCGGGGAGCCGTCTGGCTGCGGACGCAGTGGCGGGAAGTGCGTTCCTGGTGACTCACATGGCTGCGGCCACGGGCGCACTGACATGGACATTCGCGGAATGGATTCTCAAGCGGAGGCCCACGACTCTGGGCCTGGCTTCCGGGGCTGTGGCCGGTCTCGGATCCATCACTCCCGCGTCGGGCTATGTGGGAACGAGCGCTGCGTTGATAATCGGTGGTGTTGCGGGCGTCCTGTGCTACGGGGCAGTCCTGGCAAAGGACAAGCTCGGGTACGACGATTCTCTGGACGTGGTGGGTATCCACGGCGTAGGAGGAGTGTGGGGAACTCTGTGCACGGGCTTGTTTGCCTCGAAACTCATCAATCCCGACGGCGCGAACGGATTGTTTTTCGGAAACGCGTCTTTGTTCGGGTTGCAACTCTTGGGCGTGGTGGTGACGATCGCGTATTGTTTTGCCGTGACCTGGGTGTTGTTTTATGTCATCAAGGCCTGCATGGGACTCAGGGTGTCCGAAGACCATGAAGAGGCTGGAGTAGACACTTCTGCTCATGGCGAGGCTGGGTATAGCTTGTAAGGCGCGTTCGCCGGGAGTATGGTTGGGTTCGCTTGCGCGGCTCTTCCCAGGAGAGGTCTGGTAATAACGTCGACACATAGCCCGAGAGGTGGAACGGGGGTCCGTATGAAGAAAATAGAAGCGATCATCAAACCCTTTAAGCTCGATGACGTCAAAGAGGCGATAACTTCCCTTGGGATTCACGGCATGACTGTCACCGAGGTAAAAGGATTTGGCCGACAAAAGGGTCACAAAGAAATCTACCGTGGCGCGGAATATCTGGTGGATTTCCTTCCTAAGATCAAAGTGGAACTCGTGGTGCGCTCGGAACTGGTGGAGCAGGCTATTGAGAAAATCATCTCAGCCGCTCGCACGGGCAGCATCGGTGATGGCAAGATTTTCGTAACCGCGGTGGAGACCGTGGTACGCATACGGACCGGCGAGAGAGACAACGACGCTCTCTGACGACTTGCCGGCCGCACGCGGTTCTTCCGGGTTCGTGAGGTTACGGACGACAGTGTTGGTACAGGGCACAAGGTGCTCTCATTCGCATGTAAGAGTCCCTGAGTAAGGCTCTCTTCAAATAGATGTCCCGCATGGCGGGACACCTTACCTTATTCCCCAAGTAAAAGGAGCAATGCATGGAGCCAAAAGAGGTACTTGAGTTTGCCAAGAAAAACCAGGCCGTAATGGTGGATCTGAAATTTATGGATTTTCCCGGGATGTGGCAGCATTTCAGTGTGCCATTGCATGAACTGGAGGAAGATTCCTTTGAGTCCGGCTTTGGATTCGACGGATCGTCCATTCGAGGTTGGCAGCCGATTAACGCCTCGGACATGCTGGTCATCCCGGATCCGGTCACCGCGGTGATGGACCCGTTCATGCAGCATCCCACCCTTTCTCTGATCTGCAATATTGTTGATCCGGTCACCAAAGAACGGTACACCAGAGATCCCCGCAATATTGCTCAGAAGGCTGAAGCGTATCTGAAGTACACGAAAGTCGGAGATACGGCCTTCTTCGGTCCTGAGGCGGAGTTTTTCATTTTTGACGACGTGCGGTACGGATACGGTCACAATCATGGTTTCCACGAGATAGACTCTGTGGAAGGCTGGTGGAATACCGGCCGCGAAGAGAATCCTAACCTGGGGTACAAACCGAGGCATAAGGAAGGGTATTTTCCTGTATCGCCTACCGACTCCCAGCAGGACATCCGCACGGAAATGACGCTGGTTCTGGAGAGTCTCGGCATCACGATCGAAGCTCAGCATCATGAAGTTGCGACCGCCGGCCAGGCGGAAATCGACATGAAGTTCTCCCCTCTCGTAAAGATGGGCGACCAACTCATGTGGTTCAAATACGTGCTCAAGAACGTGGCAAAGCGCCACTGCAAGACAGTGACCTTTATGCCCAAACCCCTGTTCGAGGACAACGGGTCGGGAATGCACACCCACGTGAGCATCTGGAGGGACGGAACCCCTCTGTTCGCTGGCGACAAGTACGCGGGGCTTTCCCAGATGGCGTTGTGGGGCATTGGTGGCATTCTGAAACATGCTCCTGCCTTGTGCGGCATCTGTAACCCCACCACAAACTCCTACAAGCGGTTGGTGCCAGGCTTTGAGGCTCCGGTGAACCTGGCCTATTCGTCGAGAAACCGGTCAGCCTGCTGCCGAATCCCCATGTACAGCGAGAATCCCAAGGCAAAAAGGATCGAGTACCGCACGCCTGATCCGTCCTGCAATGGATACATGGCATTCAGCGCGTTGCTGATGGCAGTGCTCGATGGCATCGAAAACAAACTGGATCCCGGACAGCCCTTGGACAAGGACATCTATTCCCTTTCCCCGGAAGAGCTTAAGAACGTACCGTCCACGCCGGGCAGCCTCGAAGAGGCGCTCAAGGCCCTGGAAGCGGATCACGAGTTCCTCCTGAAAGGCGACGTGTTCACTCCTGACGTGATCGAAAAGTGGCTTGAATACAAAACTGATTCCGAGGTGAACCCCGTGCGCATGAGACCGCATCCGTACGAGTTCGCGTTGTACTTCGACTGCTAAGTTGTTCTTTTCTCGAAAAGACCTCACTCCTACGCTCAGCCGTCCCGTGGATCGGACGGCTGAGCCTTTTCGCCATGAGCTTCCTGAGGATTCCGCTTATGCTGTTCTTTGTCTGGTAGTACCGGCTGGAGGTTCGCCATGATCCGCACTCGTTCCACGGCGCTGCTCCTGGTTCTTATGGTTCTGGTTGGGCCGGCATATCCTCAAT
The DNA here is from genome assembly GCA_963760985.1 of uncultured delta proteobacterium. Classification (GTDB taxonomy): domain Bacteria; phylum Desulfobacterota; class Desulfomonilia; order Desulfomonilales; family Desulfomonilaceae; genus JACRDG01. Next base: position 655,308 of record CAVXFM010000016.1, read on the forward strand.
GCCTAGACTATGAGCCGAGTATCGTTTATTTAGCAGGCCTTGTGAGGAGAATCACTTATCCGGGCCGCCCAAACTACGAGAGTATCGAAGCCGGGGACGAACCCGAGACCGGCTGGTACCTGATCCTGAATCGCCCGATCTGTACCAATAAAAAGGGGACTGACGACAATTATCCAGCGCGAACGCATGAATCGAGAATCCAGTTGGTATTGCGATCAGCCCAATACAGAGCGTACAAGCATTTTGTGGACAATGTGGTAGTGGTTGAAGGATCTCTTTTTGCCGCTTCCACGGGACATCACCATGCAAATCTGCTACTCACGGTAACTTCCATTGGACGAGCACCATCACAGGGCGATCCAACGCGTTGCAGCGGTTTGATCCTCAGTGGGTCTCACGCTGGCGCTGTTGCCTGTTGCGCCATCTCTTACCCACACTATGAATGCACGAGGCTCCAGTTTCCTTAAGCATCCCGAATTACCGATACCTTTTGTGATACAATGCCTCGCAAGGAATGAGGTTTGTTCGTCGTTCGAGGAGGCGCACGCATGGCTGTGTTGAGAGTGGCGCAAGCACAAATCAATACCACCGTAGGTGATCTGAAAGGCAATGTCGCGAAAATCGCTGATTGGATAGGCCGCGCGCGATCCATGGACGCGGACGTGGTGACCTTCCCTGAACTCGCCTTGTGTGGGTATCCACCGGAAGATCTCCTGTTCAAGCCTCGATTTCTTGCGGATAACCAACGGGCTTTGAAGGATCTGGCAGCTCTTTGCGAGGATATGTACGTTTTGGTAGGTTTTGCCGATTCCCGTGATGGACACGCGTACAATGCTGCCGCGTTGCTTTACCAATGTCGTATCCTCGGCGTGTACCACAAGATCGAACTCCCTAATTACGGCGTGTTTGATGAAAAGCGCTACTTTTGCCCGGGATCGACATGCATGATTTTTTTGGCGCGTGGCTGCCGCGTGTCCGTGAGTATCTGCGAGGATATCTGGGTACCGGGATCACCCACGGAATTGTGTGCGATTAAGAACGAGGCGCAGGTGGTGCTGAACATATCCGCGTCTCCATTCCATGCCGGAAAATTCTGGTTCCGCCGGGACTGCATCATCAGGCGCTTTGCTACGGCTACTCGCAGTACTGTGTTCTACAACAACCTCGTGGGAGGCCAGGACGAGCTCGTCTTTGATGGCGGCAGCATGGTAATGGCCGCGGATGGCAGGTTGGTGGCCTCAGCAAAGCGTTTTGAGGAAGATCTTCTTGTGACCGACGTGAAGGTAGGACCCACGGTGAAGAAGGCCCCTTCATGGAACCTGAACGGGGCGGTGAGCACGCTGGACATGAAGGATGCATCGGATCGCGGAACGCTTCCCCCGACAGTCGCCTCAGAACTCGATCCGGTGGAGGAGGTGTACAGAGCGCTGGTGCTGGGCACCCGTGATTACGTGCAGAAGAACGGCTTTCGTGGAGTGGTTTTGGGCCTCAGCGGCGGCATCGATTCCGCGTTGACCGCGGCCGTGGCCGTGGCCGCACTAGGACCCGACCAGGTCAAAGGCGTCACCATGCCATCCCAATATACCTCCACCGAGACATTTTCCGACGCTGAGTTGGTCGCGCACAATCTTCACGTGGAACTCTTTACCGTCCCGATAGGGGGCGTATTCCATGCGTACGAGGAGGCTCTGGAGGAGCCTTTCCGCGAAGGCAAGCCAGGCCTGGAGTATGAGAACCTGCAAGCTCGGATCAGGGGCAACATCCTCATGGCGCTGTCTAACCGATTTGGTTGGCTGGTGTTGACTACCGGCAACAAGAGCGAAACCGCGGTGGGGTACTGCACGCTGTACGGCGACATGGCCGGTGGTTTTGCGGTGGTCAAAGACGTGCCCAAGACGCTGGTCTATCAGTTGGCCGAGTATGTGAACCGCAAGTCCGGGAGAGACGTAATCCCCCGCAGTACCATCATCCGGCCCCCGTCTGCGGAGCTGAGGCCCGACCAGAAGGATGAGGACTCTCTGCCGCCGTACGCAGTGCTGGACCCCATTCTCAAGGCGTATGTGGAGGAAGACAAAGCCCCTGACGAGATAGAAGGGTACGATGACGCGCTCGTGAGGGAGATTGTAGCCCTGGTCGATCGCAACGAGTATAAGCGCCGACAGGCTCCGCCGGGAGTCAAGATTACGCCCAGGGCCTTCGGTCGTGACAGGAGGCTACCCATGACAAATCGGTACGTGGGCGGCGAACTGAGGAGAGACGAATAATGGACATTTTGGTGATCATGCATGTGGATTCAGAGGGCCCCGGCAGTTTGGGGAGCTTCCTCACCTCAGCGGGAGTGCGACTCCAAGTGGCGCGGCTCTACCAAGGGGAGCGCTTGCCTGACGATACGTCCCATTTGAGTGCAGTGATCTCGATGGGCGGCCCCATGAACGTGTACGAAGAGGATAAGTATCCGTTTCTTCGGGAAGAAACTAGCTTCCTGCATCGGGTGATCAACGCGGACATGCCGGTCCTGGGGATCTGCCTTGGCGCTCAAATGATTGCAAAGGCCGCAGCCGCGCGTGTGACCCGCTCTCCCAAAGAGGAGGTGGGGTGGGGACTTATCCGTTTGACCGACGCAGGGCGCTCGGATGTGCTGTTTCAGGGGTTTCCCCAGACCTTGGAGGTGCTTCAGTGGCACGGCGATATGTTTCACATCCCGGAGAACGGGGCGCTGTTGGCGGATGGCACGGATTGTCCGCACCAGGCGTTCCGATGCCGGAACGCGGTGGGGTTACAGTTTCATGTGGAGGTCACCGGAGATATTCTCGCTGAATGGTTCGCGGATTCTCCCGACAGGCAAAGAATTCTGGACCGGTACGACCAAGTGAAACAGAGATTGGAAATGAATGCAGAGACAATGTATACTAATTTTGTGAGACTCCTCGGAATATAACCGAGCTTGCCGGGGCGAGGCACGCAGCATGGCTACGGAGGGCTCTACGACTGCGGCGCTGCCCTGATGAGGATGGAAAACGTCATCGATCCGACGGACGTTGCCTTTCATTCCACGCGGGGATTATTGTGTTGACCGGGGGGGCTCGGGATGTTCCGGAACGGGGATCGTTCGACACCGTGACGGGGACCTCCTTGACCAGAGTGCGGAACAATCAAGGGATGGGCATGCCAAGATGACGGATATGAAGGTTGATGAAGGGCTGACCAGGCTTAACGAAGTCATGGGACAGTTCGGTTTCCGCAAGGCCCTGGATCGGGCGGTGTCTGAGCGAGAACTTCGGCAGCTCCACGGCATCCGTTACGCGGATCCTCAGGGTAACGTGATAGATGTGGATTTTGCGCTGCGCGTGTCCAAACAGGGTTCGGGCATTATGATAGAAGTGCGCTTCAACAAGGACCGCACCCGCGCATGGCCCTCATTTGACTCGCTCATTGAAGGACTACCCGTGACCGTCAACGAATGGCTGGAGGACGATTCCCACGCAAGGGATGCTGCTGCGGCGGTCTCGACCGTGGTCGTTCCATCGGGACCGGCTGCGAAGGCCAGGGTCAGTGTGAAGTCGATTCTGTCGGACATCAAATCCGGTGTGTCCGATTCAGAACTCATGGAGAAATTCGGACTGTCCCATCGGGGCCTGCTGAGCCTGATAAGCAAACTCTTATGGGACGGTCTGTTGACCCCGAAGGAACTGGCCCGACGCAAATCTCTCGCGCGAACCGTTTTCATGCCAGTACTCCAGTGTAGGCTTTGCAAGGAAATCCAGTTCGAAAAAGTGTCGCAATGTCCTCGTTGCGGCGGCCCTATGAAGGTAGTCAACAAGAAGGACCCCGACGCTGACCACGCGGTAGTTCCGTTCAGAACCTGAAGTCCACGCGGATCTTGTAGATCTTCTTTGCAGGCAATTCCAGGATCTCCACGCCGGTTTTTCCGATCAGCTCACTGATGATACGTTCTTTTTCCGCGAGAGAAGGCGCTATGAGGGTGAACCAGACGTTGTACTGGTGCTTTCTCTCATAATTGTGCGTTACGCCGGGACACGCCCCCACTACTTCCACGAAAGACGTGAATTTGTCGGGAGGAACCTTTGCCGTGCAAAGGGTGCTCACAAAGCCGAGACGCCTCGAATCTATCGATGCCCCGATACGTCTGATAATGCCCTCCTGTCTCAGACCTGCGATGCGGGCCATGACGTCCTTTTCGTCCATACCGATCTTTTCGCCGATCACCCGGTAAGGATGGGGTTCCACGGGAAAGCCGGCCTGGATTGCATTGAGAAGGTCTCTATCGTGATCGTCCATTCAGCAGATTCCTTCCACGGGAATTGGTTGGAGCAACCGTTTTATCGCAGATGTCAAAAGCGCTGACCGAATGGTGCGTGCCCCTAAAGGGTGGCGAGAGGTCCCCTGAACGAAGATTCGACGGCTTTGCGTCGCTCGAAGTGAAGGAGGCTTCCCGACACCCAAGAAGAATCAAACGGACAAAACTTTTGGCAACTCCCATGACCTTGAGGGTCACAACGAACCATGAAAATGGCACCTGTCCAGCGACCAGCGGGAGCTGGCAAGTGCTTGAAGTTCTTGGGGATGGGGGTTCGGGGGAAGGCCCTTCTTTCAAGAAGGGCCTTCCCCCGAAAATGCATTTTCATAGGAACCAGTATAGCAACCACACCAACAAGGCTCGCAGACACGCAGCACTCGGAAAATTGCGGTCGCGGGGTGGAACGAAACTGCAACGCAGAATCGTCAATCCGAATGGTCCCGCGGCACACATGATCCGAGATCGGCCTTTGTATGTGGGTGGTTGTTTCGTTCCTGACTCCCGTGCGCGTGCCTCGCCCCGACGACGGACTTCATGCGACGAAGATACCCTGCCACCGCTTCAGGTCCTCGATAGCCATGCCGCATCCATGGACCACCGAGGTCAACGGATCGTCGGCCAACTCCGCGCGTATCCCCATCATGCCCTCTATCAGCCTATCCAACCCTGGAAGCAACGCACCCCCTCCGGTAAGCACCAGTCCACGATCTTTGACATCCGCCGCGAGTGCAGGAGAAACCTGTTCCAGGGCTCTGCGGACCGTGTCCAGGATGGCATCGACCGGCTCTTCCAGGGCCTTGCAAATCTGGGTGGCGCTGAGAGTGATGGTACGCGGCCCACCGCGGCCCAGCTGCTTGCCTGTGACAGTCATGGTCGGGTCGTCGTAAAGCGGTCGAGCGCAACCGATCCCGATCTTGATCTGTTCTGCAAGAGATTGGGGTATCTCCACATGCATGGTATGTTGAAGATGCCTCATGATCGCCTCGTCCATCTCGTCTCCGGCCACACGTGCACTGACTCGCAATACACGGTCGCGCACAGGGAGATGATAGCCACTTCAGTAGTGCCCCCCCCTATGTCCACGACCATGTTGCCCTTGGCCCGTTCCACGTCAAGGCCTGCTCCCATGGCCGCGGCCATCGGCTCGTCAACGAGCAAAATATGTCGCCCTCCTGCCTGATATGCGGAGTCTCTGACCGCTCTCTTTTCCACCTGGGTGATCCCTGAAGGGACTCCGATGACAATGCGCGGGTTGAGCCAGATCCGCGGTCGGAACACCTTGCCGAGAAAGCCCTTGATCATTGCCATTGCCGCGTCGAAATTGGCGATCACCCCGTCCTTGAGTGGTCGTTCCGCGCGGATGTGTTCCGGCCCGCGTCCCCGGAATTCGAGGGCCTGGCGGCCGATGGCAACGGTCTTATGGGTCCGGTTATCGATGGCCACGAGCGAAGGTTCGTTCACCACGATGCCTTCTCCCTTGACATAGATAAGGGTGTTGGCTGTCCCCAAATCCATGGCAAGGTCAATGCTGAATCCTTTGGCCAGCGATCCCAGAAGTGTCCGCAACACACGCATAAACGTCAAAGCTCCTTCAGGGCCTCACAAAGGGTGAACAAGCCTCTTACACATAGCGTTTCTCAACCGTACCCGCGCAATCCCGCGCGGAGCCCAGCTTTCGGCTCATAGGGAATCGATGGAGTTCGCGGAATCCCTGAATTCGCCTGAGGACCCTCCAGCCTCGCCCCCCGAGAGCTGCCTGACGGAAGACCAACGGTACAAGGCGCTCGACGGTCGTTCGAGCCTGGTGAGCGCGGTCGACCAAAGCGCGTCTATGTCGGAGCAATCGCTTGGAAAATGAGCAACAGCCATCGACATGCCATATCGAATCTGCCAGCCGCCGACGTTCATGTACCCTGTCCCGAAAAGAGACTGTGCTTTCTTAAAGATGGGCCGGATTTCCTGTTCCTTCGCGTTCTCCACCAGGAGACCGAAACCGCCGGTCTTGAACTTCCCTACGACGAATGGCCTGGACTGCAAAAGCCCGAGGGAGTCCGTAACCATCTCCAGAAAATGATTCACCGTGGCCGGATCGCATTCCAGGTACATGCGCCTCATACCGGAGATTTCGGCCAGCACGAGCGCAAGAGTGCCCTTCTTGTCCCGAGCGTGAGATAACATGTCTCGGCTTTCCACACAGAATGCGCCCTCACTCAGCACGCCCGACTCCGCGTCGTACCGCCTTACGCCTGCCAGGAGCCTTTTCCTCAGGGACGCAGCCTCGACGAGCCGGATCAGATCGACCAAGGTTTGGTGAGTGTCCTTTGATTCCGGCACCACCTTGCCCGGAGTCGCAGAGGCCATGATCAAGAGGGATTCCCTGTCATGTTCCTCCAATCTCCACGGAATTACCGCAAGACTCCGTACCGGAAAACCGAATCGCTCGCCCGCATGGAAAGCTATCAGGTCTGCCTCGCCGGTGGCCGCTGCGCTGACCATCGCTGGCTGCCGGTGATCGAGAGACCACTTGACCCATCCTTGTCGAAGCCTCACCCGTCTGCCTATCTGAATAAACGGCGGGACACCGCAACACGCGGTAATCCTGCACAGATCTTTCCCAGGAAAGCGAGCAGCAGTAAGAGCCGCATCGAAGCCCATCTTCTCCTTGATCATGCGTACTGCTGCATCGAGAAATTTTTCTCCTGTGTCAGCAGGTTCCCGACAATGCGCCAGAATCCCTCGCATGATTTCAGCCCCTAACGCTGCCTGGCGAAGAGCTGTTGCCTGTCCGGACAAATGGAAAAGATCTTCGGCAGTGCGCGCCAATTCACAGAGGATCTTGAGGTGCTTTCCGGTGAACCGGTATGCTTGACGGGTATCGATCCACAACAGGCCACGTGAGCCTACCGGAGCCGTCATGTACGCTCGAATGGGTTCAGGTTGCGCGTACATCCCCAGTCTTGTCGAATCTCCCTCGAAATACGATTCCGCGGCAGGTTGACCGGAGCGGTAGTGTGTGCCCAGAACCGTATCCTGAAGAGAGATAACCGCATCATGAATGAGGTGATCACTCAGCGACCACGACACGGCCATGCACAGGCCTCCCCTCGCGTGGTCCTCGACAAAAAGGGCCGCAGTATGTGCGTCCATCACGTTGGCGGAGAGGGCAACAAAATCATTTAGGGGGACCAGGGAATCGCAAACCGGAGTTGGTGACGATTGTCTCCGCATGCTCACGTCTTCTCAGCCTCCAGAGTGACGGTGACCTGCATCGGTTCTATTGATTCGATCTTGAGCCCGTCAGGCTTGATCACCACGGGCACCACTACCTTGCCTTTTGCCTCCAGGTCCGCTGAATTGACCGGTTCGGTAGTGGCAGACGTGACCTTTTTCAGTTCCCCTTGGACTGCTCGCACCTGAACTTCGGCAGGGGTACAGGTGACCTTGGTTTTCTCCGGAAGCCGGCCGACCAGAGTGGGGACCACTGCAATCTTCTTCAAAGAGGCAGCCTCGATGTTCAGATGGAGATCCGAAGGGCGAACCTCGGAGATAGTGATGCCTGGCGGGCAAATTACATTCTTCGGAGTGATCCGGAAATAGTTGAGGCCCGTGACCACGCTGCTCAGATCCACCACCACTCTGACCGACCCTGGTTTCAGATTCGTCAGGCTCGCCTCTGAGCCCCGGGCGCGCACATCCACCCGGTCCATCCACGTGCCGGTGATTTCCATCTCAGGACCAAGGTTGGTGTACTGGATAGGCACGGTGAGGCCCAATTCGGAGCGCTGGGGACCCACTACCACGAGCCAGAGAGCGATCGAGATCAAAAGGCACACGATCTTCAACGGCCAGTTGGAGAGCAGAAGTTTTCCGAGGCCCACAGATGTCTCGTCGTGGTCGGTCTGGCCATAAGTCAACCCCCGTTCCAATGCCTGGCGAAAGTCTCCCCGTTTGCGGTAGTTGGTGATCTGATTCCGTTCCACCAGCGACACTTCTCCACGCTCCTCTGACACTACCGCACACAAGGCGTCGCTTCGTTCGGTGAGTCCCAGCGCTGCACGATGCCGGGTACCGTAGTAAGAGTCCAGTTCTTCGTTCTTGGAGAGGGGAAGGATGCAACCTGCAGACTGTATGCGATCTCCTTTCACGAGGATCGCTCCATCGTGAAGAGGCGACCTTTTTTGGAAAATCATGACGATCGCTTCAGAAGAGATCAGGGTTTCCAGTGGTTTGCCTTTGGTTGTCAGGTTACCCAACCCATCCCGTCTCTTGAACACGATCAAGGCACCGAGTCTCTGACTTGCCAGTTCCGCGACCGCTTTGACCGTCTCGTCTACCAATTCGGGCCTGACCCGATCAGCCTTGTTCCCGCTCAGGAAACGAATGGGCGACGCGCGATCCAGCATCTCTCTGATTTCGGGCTGGAAAACGATCACCAACACCACGATGATCGCTGCCCACAAGTATTGGAACAATAAGGAGGTGAGAATCAATCCCAACCGCGCTGCCGCGTAGTAAAGCATCACCATGACGACAAGGCTGGCAAGAATCTGAAAAGCACGCGTTCCTTTCAGCCAGGCAGCGACGAAGTAAACCAACACAGCCATGATCAAGATGTCCGCCACGTTGGCCGCGCTGATTGAAGAGAGTACTTCGCTGAAAGGCTGCATCATGCTCTGATTTCAGACCGACCACGGGTGGCCGGGCTCGTACATTCCATCCCCATCGAAAATGGGTAAAGGTCATCCAAACCATATTTCTGACTGTTTTGCAAGGGTGGGAAATCCACGCGAAGCACTTTCCAGCGCATTTAAGGTAGATTTCGTCCTTCCGACCGCTGAGCCTATCCACACGTCCTGTGGATAACCCGGCTGCAAACTTGTGGATAACGTGTCTGAGGTCGCTTGTTTTGAGGGTCCGGACCGATATGTCTCATTGTGGGACATTGAGTAATCCATCATGATAACAATAGCTAAGCAAACCTTCGGGAATTCGGTGGCCTGTGCAATAGGCCGCTTCTGGAGCTCACAATAGTTATTCACATCTGTGGATACATCGGGCCTTACAGAGACGGACCAGCTAGCCCGGAATGTCTTGATTGACTTCCTGTTCCTGTTCGTGATTTACTCGCACCATGGCCTATATCCTTGTATTTCCCGATCAGCAGTCGTATGACCTCGCGACCGAAGCCTTCGCTGTGCACGAAGTCCCGTTCGAGCCAGTGGAAGTGCCGAGATTCTGTAGCGAAATAGTGGCTCCTGCTCTTCGCGTGACAGGAGCGATTCAGGAACTTTCTCTCGAGTTGCGCAGGAGAGGGATAGCGCTAAGCGGAGTGCTCCCGTACCGTCCTTTCCTCAGGGACATCCCGGACGCAGGTCCGCCGGATCCCAGGTGGAAGCACGTACTGGGCCGCGTCCAAGTTTCCTCTGTGCGACCAAGCCTGACAGACCCGTTGAAACTGCGGGTGGAAGTGAAGCCGGAAAAGAGCCTAAAGCCGCTGATACCCATGATGGCGAGGCTCATTCGAGGAGGGGCTTACCGATACGAGGTCCCTCTCCTGGTTTTCGAGGAGGAACACCGACTGCTGGCCGTCTCTGGTACGGAGATGGTGATTTGCCGAGCTGACGATCTCCTGGACGCGTGGATCATGCTCCGATGCATGACCGAGCTTATCCTCTCTGCCTGGGACCACAGGCTGAATCTTCAGCCGGAAACCGATCCGCGAAACGGTATTGGAGCGATAGAGATGTTCAAGCGCTTGCCAGGAAACAATTGCGGCAAGTGCGCGTATGGGAATTGCATGGAATTCGCGATGCTGCTTTTCCGGGGCAAGTCACGCATGGACCAATGCCCCTGGTTGCTCCAGGACGAGGGCACTGCCCACCGAGAATCGCTTCGATGGCTTTTGCAAGCCATAGGCTTGATTCCGGCGAAAGACGCGACTCCCGTCACCGTATCCCCGGCGCGCGGACATGACATGCAGCCCGGTGGCCCTGGCGTACTTCCTCAAGCTGGGGATCCTTCTCCGTGCAGATAGGAATTCTGAGCCAGCATCGGGGGTGGAAGCGGCAACCTGAAGGCGGGTGAATCGGACTCGGCACGTCCCCTTCGAGGATGATGCGGGAGCTCTTTCGCGTCGGATCAGGCACGGGTACTGCGCTGAGTAGCGCCTCAGTGTAGGGGTGCAGCGGCTGCTCGTAGATCTGGCGTTTGTTGGCGATTTCCACGATTCTGCCGAGGTACATCACCGCAACCCTGTCCGCGATATGCTCTACCACCGAGAGATCGTGTGAAATAAACAGATAGGTGAGGCCGTACTTTTCCTGCAGGTCCTCCAGAAGATTCAGCACCTGGGAACGGATCGACACATCAAGCGCGGACACGGGCTCATCGGCCACGATTAGGCTCGGCTTCAGCGCAATAGCACGTGCGATACCGATTCTCTGGCGTTGGCCGCCAGAAAACTCATGAGGATAGCGCTGAAGGTATTCGGGTCTCAGGCCAACTTCGTCCATGAGAGCCGCAACGCGCTCGTGTCTTTCCGCTCGTGTTCCTATTCCGTGTATCGTCAAAGGCTCCATGAGGATGCTCCGGACTGTCTTGCGTGGATTCAGAGAGGAATAGGGGTCCTGGAATATAATTTGAATGCGCCGCCTAAGCTTCTTCATCTCTTTGGGACGGATAGAAGCGATGTCCTGTCCATCAAAGATGATCCTGCCCGAAGTGGGCTGCTCAAGTCGAAGAATGAGCGCTCCCAGCGTCGATTTTCCGCATCCGGATTCGCCGACGAGACCGAGGGTCTCGCCTTGAGCGATATCCAGGTCCACGCCGTCCACCGCGCGGACCTTCAAGAGTTCACCCCGGAAGAAGCCCTTTATTACAGGAAAATACTTGTACAACCGTTCTAGACGGACCAAGGGACCTTCCCCAGTCGATTCCATGGGCGCGCTAGCGCTGAAGGCATGCATAGGCAATTCCGCGCGTAAAAAGACTTCGCGGCGAAGCGGTGCACCGCCAGGCACGCGAGGCAGCCAACTCCAGCCGGATTTGAGAGGTGCTGCTTCCGGCGGGCCTTGGCTAACCGTTGGTTCCGTGTTATACGGTCAGGTCGTGTGAAAGTCAATTGCGAGGTGCAGATCTGGAATCGCCTTATCTCATCCTTGGACTGGTTCCGGGCGTGGCTTGGCTGCTGTACGCCTTTTACAAAGGCCGGGCAAAGTCCAGATCCTTTGCCAACACCTTGCGAGTGTTTGTGTGGGCCTGTGCATGCACTCTTCCCACCGGTGTCATCGAGCACTTGACCGGGGCCGGTCTTATCCAGGACACCATTCTCCGCTCCGCGGGCGTGAGCTTTTTCCTTATCGGCCCGATCGAGGAGGGGTTCAAACTCCTCGCGGTGTGGATGGCGATTTACCGGAGCCCGGACTTTCGTGAGCCGATTGACGGAATATTTTATGCTGCCACGGCCGCGCTGGGATTTGCCTCGATTGAGAACGCAGTTTATTTGGGACAGATGGGGCCGGGTGTCCTCGTGTCCAGAGTGGTGTTTGCCACGCCGGCACATGTGTTGTTCTCTTCCATGTGGGGGTATTCACTGGGCTTGGCACGCTTTAAGAGGCAGGGAGAGTTGTGGATCGTTTTGCGCGGTTTTTTGCTGGCCGCTCTCTTGCATGGTCTGTACAATTTTCTCGTTGCAGTGGATCCCAAAGCAGCCATACTTACCTTGATCCCCCTCATGGTGTTCATGGGATGGTTGCTGGACCGGAGGATTCCAAAGTTCTTCGCCGGCTCCCCATTCCCACCTCTCACGGAGGGAGCTCTTGTCGTGTGTCCTCAGTGCGGCGCGTATGTTCCGGAGGACGATGAGGTATGTTCCCGGTGCGGATCTGAGATCGACCCGCTGGAGGAGCACGAGGGGCGATATTGCGGGTGGTGCCGGGCTCCTCTGGATCCTTTGGAGCCCTGTCAGGATAGGTGTCCTTGCTGCGGTCATTCGGTGGCCTTGACCAACTGGTGTGCACCCGGGCTGTGAACGTTCCGATCACCGCGTCTTTTCGACCGGGAGCGAACCACCGCGGCAGTACGCGGACGCGGATCGCCTATGCGGCCGACACCGCGAGCATGTCTCCCATGTGTTGCTCGGAACATGGCAGCTGAGACTTGAAGACCTACTGACCCTTACTGGACTCTGGCGTCACCGAGTTCAGGCATCGCTTGCTGAACCGTGCAGGGAGGATAGACATGACGTGGGACGTAAAGACGCTCTCTCTCATCGGAATCGCCATCGCAGTAGGTCTCTTTCTCCTCGGTCTTCTGTTCCGCTCGGGCAAGAAGGGCCAGGGGGAAGACGCAGGATACGTATACAAAGAGTGCCTGTCCTGCGGATGGAAAGGCAAGGTGAGCAAGTTCCACAAGAAGTGTTCCAATTGTGGCGATAGCCTCGTCTGACGCCACCGGTGCATCGAGAAATCGCCAAAACAGCGGTGAGTCCCGGTCAGGATCTGCCACAGATTGGATGACCGCTCCGACCGTGTATGATAGGATCGACAGACTCTGCCACCAACAGGGCTGGCTGAGTCTCTGATCCCGCGAGCAACGCGGTTTCTCGGGGATGGAAAACGTGATGCCCGTGCGTCCAGCCACATCGCCTATGGCGGTTTTTGAAACGGTGGCAGCGTTCTTGAGAAAATTGGCAGACTTTGGGGCCCGGAACTTTTTTGCTTGACAAGAGACTCACAGACAGTGCAAAAAGGAATGCTTAAATACACATCGCGGGGCTTCTGCCCCCGGAGAAGAACATGAACCGGAAACATACCTACATGCCCCTGGGTAGCTCTTTCCAGGGGGGAACTCCCTTCGCCGGTTCGGTATCGACTGCTTCTCTTTCCGTATCCGACCCATCAATAACTCTTATAGGAGGGACTTGCCTGAGCGAGGGGACGTTTGTTTCCCTCCTCGTACGGTTAAGACCTCGAGCTCACCAGGTCTGAGGAAGCCCGCTTCCTCACTGGCAAGGCGATTCCCTGTCCGGGCAAAAAGCCCGCGATGAGGGAATAGTGTATTGGTGATCGCATCAGACGACGGGTGCCGGCCGAGTTCCCGAATCAGGACTGGTGCGAGGACACTTTTCGAACGGTGAGTGTCGGCCGTATTACAACGAGAGGCTATAAGCCCACTCGGTACGGGGGATGACGATGAAAGCCTTGGGTATTCATCTTCTGATCGAGTTTACCTACTGTAACAGGCAAAAGATCGATAATCTCGACTTCCTGGATAAAGTGATGTCCCAGGCCGCAGAGGCAGCGGGGGCAACCGTGTTAAAAACCGCGTTTCAGGACTTTAACCCTCAGGGAGTGTCGGGGGTTGTCGTGATCGCCGAATCCCATCTGACGATTCACAGTTGGCCCGAATTCGGCTATGCTGCGGTCGACATTTTTACATGCGGCACCAAGGTTGATCCTTGGAAGGCCGCTGAATTTCTTAAACGAGAATTGGAAGCGGGCGATATGCAAGTGCGGTATTTTCAGCGGGGGCTTCCCACTGGTGGCGAACTTCCTGAGCCCAATTTCACGATGATGCACCATGCTGCTTGCGGGAATAGTCACTGTCAGTGATCGGTCGGCTCAGGGACTCAGGAAAGATTCCTCAGGTCCGGGTCTTGTCGAGTTCTTGGGATCGCACGGAATCCGCGTTGAGTGGACAGAAGTGGTTCCCGACGAAGAGCCTGAGATCCGAAATGTGCTGACCCATCTAGCCGATGTGAACGGTGCAGACCTCATACTGACCACCGGGGGGACAGGTTTGTCCCCCCGTGATGTCACGCCCGAAGCCACTTCCGCGGTGCTGGACAGGGTCGTCCCGGGCATGGCAGAAGCCATGAGGGCTGCCAGTCTTGCCAAGACGCCGCACGCGATGATCTCTCGGGCCGTGGTGGGGGTGCGCGGGAAGACTCTGATCATCAACCTCCCAGGGAGTCCCAAAGGTGCACTCGAAAACCTGGAGGTTGTCTTGCCGGCCCTGAACCATGCAGTCGCGAAGATCCAGGGCGATCCTTCCGAGTGCGCATGAACGCGGACAGCTCATGTGACACGTCATTGCCCCTGACCGCGGCAGCGTAACCCCCGATGATATATGGTCTCCGCTAACCTCTTGGCATGATATGCTCTTTTGTCGCGTATGCTCACTGCGCACGGGAACTCGGAGCATACTCAATGGATTGCAATTCAACCGGGGCTTGGTGTTTCCCGTGGACATCCGCCTTTCCGCGAGATCCATGACATGACCTTTCGACGCAAAGGCAAACCGGTGAATGCCGGACAGGTCTTACGAGCCGTGGTGAGTCGACTGGGACTGCGGTCCGGACTCTCTCGTCACCGCGTGGTTCATCTGTGGCCAAAAATCGTCGAGCCCACTGTGGCGCGTCACGCGAAGGCTGAGAGGGTAGCGGGGGGCACTCTCCATGTGATCGTGGATTCATCGGTATGGATGTACGAGCTGGCCACGATCAAGGACCTTCTCTTGGAGAAGGTCAACGCGCGCTTGGAAAAGGGCGCAGCACCGATCACGGACATACGGTTCAGCCAACGATCGTGGGGAACGCAGAAGCCCAAGGAAGTTGCGGAACTCCCGCGGCTGGAGCTTGACCCTCAGGATCTCCGGATTGTCGGACAGATCCTTGAACCCATAAAAGACGATACCTTGAAGACTCTCCTGCAGCGCATCCTGGAAAAAGATTGTCTGCTGAAAAGGCGTCGTGAATCGAAGAAGTGACCATGCTTCTCTACACGAGGTGTTTTCGGGGGAGCGGCCTGTGCCACGTGTGCCGCGTCCAGCGCGGCTTCTTCACGTGAGGCAGCGCTATTCGGAAGGGGCATCCCATGGCTGCGGGCTTTTTCGGGGCTTGGGGGTATTTTGTGCCGAACTGGCCTGAGCTTTTGTCATTTCGTCTTCGGAAACGCGCTTCATCCCGATGCCGGATGCCCCTCCGGTAAACGGGAGCAACAGCCAGATACGCTCCTGGTCTCGTTTTCTCACCGGAAGTACCTGGGCTACTCGATCCGGGTGGCGCGGGTCGAAGAGCACAATTCCGTCATCGGATAACTTCCATTTGCCTTCGGAAGGTCTGAACAGGTGGACCATCTTCATGGTGCCGTCCGTGCGCAAAGACATAAAGGCCCGCGGCGAGCAGGCTTCACCTCCGCGCGTTCTTTGTCGGTAATTCCCCATTTGAAGAATTCATCGGAGTACCTCCAGGTTCCCACGAGAAACTCCGACGAAATTGACGGCCCGATACCAAGAAAGGAGAGTGCCCCGATGGGCATTCTGCCGTCTCCCGGCACGGCTCCCGAGAGCAATGGAATGAGTGTCAAGATGAAGACCTGAAGATTGAGCACGCTGATATCTCCTGCAAATGGGTGAGGCTGCAACGGCCACTCTACCAACTTGCCGGGACTCAAGCAAGTGCCGGGACTCTTCCCAAAGGCTCTCATACCCATGCGCTTTCACGTATATGACAGGGTACGGGCTGAGGTTGTCCTTGTACGGACGACGCGAAGCCTTCTCATCACTGCGCTGAAGAGACCTACAGCCCCACGGTCTTAGATAGGTGCACGCGAATCGGTATCAACGGTCAGCAGGAGATGCGTGCGAGATCGGCAACGGGGCCAAGGCAGATATCTCTTCGTGGTAAATCGGTTCCCACGGGCGTTACGCGCGGATAGGCTTGCGTCGTGGAGGTTCCCCTTTGCCTGGGGTGCGTACCTGATTGAGTATTCTGTCGATCCGGCCGGTGATCTCGTGAAGCTCACCGGTCAAGACGTCCGGCTCTTTCACTGGTCGTTCTTCCAGGCTGCGAAACCAGGCAGCGGTTTTCGAGACCGTCTCCGAGAGAGACTCAAGTTCCCGCTTGAGAAGCGATCCTTCCTCCTCATCTTTGACGTCCGAGATCCCTCTGCCAAGGCTCAGGGCTGTCCGGATCGCTTCGGTCAAACGGGAGTGCAGATCGCCCTTGTCCTCTCCCGCGGCCACCGCTACCAGGGAATCAGCGCTCAACCTGCGTTGGAGGTCGAAAACGGTCCTGGTAAGGGTCCTGACAGTCTCACGATCTTGAGAACTCAGCTGCCCTATCGCGTCCGCATATTCCTGGGACAACCGCAACCATCTTTCATACTGCGGACTTGGTTGTTCCAATGACACCAGGGCCCTTTGCCCGCGGGATGCGAGGAACGCCCACGCAACCGGTGCGGCAAGGGCAATCGGCACCAGGGCCATTGCTGCCGCTCCTCCCAGAATGACAGAAAGGAGCACGCACGCGGCACCAACGATCAGGCCGGGATTTACGAGCCTCTCCTTCCACGAAGTCCCGAGGTGCTCGCGCACGAGATGGCCGTCAAGATTGATTTTCTTCAGAGCGTCCAGGAGCCTGCGCCCGGAATCCTCGTCCACGCCACGAACGAGAATGTGCCATCCGGATCGGAACTGCTCATCAGCGCGGACCGTGTCGATGGTCGGAAACCAAGCCTTCAGGACACCAACGATCTTGGTCCGAAGCCTTTTTCCCGGAACATCCTGGACCTCGATTGCGAGGGCTCCGAAGTGCAACAGAGAAGGGCTGAGCGTTCCGCAGTCGACGCAAAAAGGGTCACCTTGCCCAAGTGGGCCGTCACAGCCTGCACAGATACGGTAATGGTCTGTTTCCATGGCTTCTCAATTGACCAGGCCAATAATTCCGCATACAGCGTCGTACGCTGCATTTTTAATCGACAAACGATTTGCCGATAGATAGTTCCATTTGGGTTGCACTTCTCCACCGCATTGCGGGCTCTTTTTCAAGGCATTTCATGATCATCGCGTCGAACCAGGCCGGAATCGTGTACCGATGCACACGCGTAGGAATAGGAAAGGTCCTCAGATGCGCGAAATGGTATTCTTCCACCGTGGATGCGGCGAAGGGGCTCCTTCCTGTGGCCAACCGATACAGCACCGTGCCCAGAGCATAAATGTCCGTGAAAAAACCGTTGACGAACTTGCTATTCTGAACGAACGCTTCAGGCGCAAGAGCAGACACATCCATGTCCGCTTCTTGCCAGATCCTGCGCTTGTGGCCCCTCACGTCCACGAGGGCCTTCCAAAGGCCGCAATCATCGAGTTTCAGAAAATAGCTCTGCTCGTCGAAGAGAAAGCTGGCGAGTTTCAGATGCAGATGAGGCACGCGACGCACCGTTCCATCTTTGCTGCGGTGCATGTGCGAGTAACCGAGCGCGTTGAGCATTTGGGGCAGCAGAGTCATCAAGAGGTCCATGTCCAGCCCGTCCGGGTTCTTTCTGACCGATTTCTCGAGATTCGATGGCAGGTACTCGTAAACAAGGACTTTTTCCTGATCTAATTCGGCACGTCCCATGATTCTGAGGATGTTGAATTCATTCATGCCGGACTGATACGCAATCACTCGCTCGAGAAATTCCTCGAAAAGATCCTCGGAAATGAGATCAGAAGCGAAGAGCTTCACCCCGAGAGGGGGACGGATTCCAGACAGATCCTCAGCCTTGAAGAGAGTCGTCAGAGCCCCGTGTGAGAGGATGTCGGTGAGGACAAAGTCCCCCTCGAGGTAATCTGCGGGTACGTCGGGCAACAGGGTCAAGTTCTCCAGCCTCTGATCGAGTTTCCGATTAAGGTAGTCGGGGATCGGTTTGGGGTCTGGCAAGGCTGGAGCGACGAGCAAGGCGGCAGGAGTCGCATGCGGTATATACACGCCCGACGGAGACTCCCCAAGAGCGGGAGAAGGTAGGTGGCTCTCGGACGCCACGGAGGACGTGACAGGGGACGCGACGGAAACCTCTTCCTCAGGTGCGTCGGCCTTGTTGAGCTTGTTGAGGTCGGTTCCGCACGCGGGGCATACGGTGAACGGAGTGGGATGGATGTGGCCGCATACAGGGCAGTGCGAAAGAGACTGGAGAAAGTCTTTCTCTTCTCGGACTTCACGTTCCTGTATCTTGCGATTGCGGTCAAAGTAGTCTTCCTTGGAAATGAGTCCTTCATTGATCAGTTTCCTGACGACCGCGATCAGCTCCTTTGCGTTTATCCGGTGCTTTGCGAGCAGATCTTTATCCTTGACCCCGTCGCAGTAGTCTCGAATGAATTCCTGAATGTTCAGTCTGACGCCCATTCATTCCCCCTTGCAACGCCCATATATTGCAAGTGTCTTCCCTCTGAAATGCAGTGCGGGAACGGCCCCGACCGGGATGGATGGTTCTATGCCTCCACGGTCGATTGTCCTCTGGAGACGCTTCCGTTGTAGTCCATCCTTTGACGCGACAGCGCTCCTCTGCGGTGCTCGGTTCGTGTCAAGCCCGGCGTGGTTTGATCTGCGAGCAGGAGCGACAATTATAACACCATCGTGACGAGGCTGAAACCAAGAAAGTGATACTTTACGGAAAGGTAATGCACCTGTTGCCAAAATTCCTGAGTCGGACATTCGTTTTCACACGGCTCTCAGGGCGTGAACGAGGAAAGAGAAGTAGGCCGACCGGACCCCGGCACAAAGTCCCATTTACCGTGACAATTATGTAGTTCGGATGTAAGTTCACACGAGAAGCTCATCCGGGTGAGCCCTGCCATCCTCCGGGAGGTGCAAGCTCATGGAAGCTGTGATCCTGCGATCTGACCGGAATAATCAAGAGAATCGTGCTACTCAGAGCGTCTCGTTACCATTGAGGAATCACGGGTCGGCACCCGCGAGTCTGACATACGAGTTTTCACTCGGCTGCCTGTGCCACGAGTCGTGGTAATCAACCCCCGGGTGCGCGGTTTTGTGCAGAGTCGTTGCAGGAGCGGGATTACCCGACAGGCTCCCGCGAGCGTGTAAGGTCGACCATGGGCACGCTGCGCGATCTCGCCAAGGGAAAAGGAATCTGTTTCAGTGTCCGCGAACCTGGTGACTCCCACCATCGCAGGTCAGGGTGCACCAATCCAGCCGTATCGTTTGCACGGAGAATCCCGTCGATCCAACCCAAAGACTCATCTGCCGAGTGACGGAAAATCAGATCCCAAGCTCCTGCTCCGGCAATTCCCAGGAGGAGCACCGTGGCTACCGCGTTGGCAAAATCCTCCGGAACGTTGCCGGGTATGCGCAGTTGACGTCCATCAGGCATGGTTACGTTTTTTCAGGTGATCCGGGGAGTCGAGTCAAAACCACGCGACATTCCCGGGACAGGATGGAGGAGATGTCTGTCATCCCCTCGCGGTTGATGTGCATCGTGCGAAGCGGAAAGGCCTTGGACGCGTGCCGATTCGGGTCATACCCCTTCCGCACGTTTAAGAAACAAACAGACCACACCACCTACCACGCCAACAACAATGCTCGCCCAGAAACCCCACTGCCACAAAGAGCATACCATGGCCGAGCACTCCGGGGACAGGGAACACGTTTGAACCACCGAACGGGCGATCAAGTCTTCCATAAACACACTCCTTCCCGTCTGAATTTGAAAGTAGGAAATGACTCGGGCGCTGCTGCGACGAGCGTCCAGCCTTTCCCACCTATACACTATTTGCGACCGTCAGAGGTGAAATCTTTCTCTCGAATGATGGTTGCCGTGTATCCGAGAATTCGCGCGGTCGGGCTCTTCCACCCGTCCCATGCCAGACCGGCTTTGTCGCGTGCACAGTGACCGAGGAATTCCTCGATGTTCCAGCCCGTTTCCACGGCAACCTGCGGGAGAAACGTCCCGCTGCGCCCCCTGTCCATGATCACAATCCCATCCCGACCGAGCTTGATCTCCTCCAAGGGACGGGAAATGTGTCGCATGGGCGAGAGCACGGATATCTCGATTTCCAGATGTGGCACTTCTGCCGCCGTGATTGGGTTGTCCGCGAATCGAAAATCCATTCTGGCCGACGAAATCGCCACCTCACGCACGGTGCGCCACAGCGGTTCGTTCGCGGCAAATCTTCCCACGCAACCTCTGAGAGCCCCCTTGTTTTTCAAGGTCACAAAGCATCCGGCTTTGACCTGTAATTCCGCATTGTTGCTCGCATCATACGCCACAGACTTGCCTTCAACCGCCGATTTCACTGCGGCCCGTGCAAGAGTGAGCAATTCTTGGCTGCTCTCCGGTGTGAACCTCAGGGGCCGGGGAGAAGAGTCCTCTTTCAACACGTTATCCTCTTTTTCAGCGAAGATGACCTTGCGTGGAAGGTGTTCCCAGACCACGTAAGCCAACGTGAGCGCAGCCACAAACCCCGCGATAATGAGGATGGGCTTTTTCATTGCGCCTCACCTGAACGTCTCCGGTAACAACTGCTCCACAGGAACCGCCCTTTCCACGCGAACGCTTTCAAAGCTTGCGGCAGAACATGGCCGGTTTACACGAGCAGCCAAAGGCGTGATCCGGGGATGCCGCTGTCAGTGCGGCTAAAGACAGGAAGCTCAGGTACCTTCAAGAAACCTCGGCGCGGTATTGCCCAGGCACTGCACGCGTCCGCAGGCCCGACAGTCGGAGCGATCGAGAAAGGCATGATACTGTTCCTTGCCGTGTCGCACGCGTTCGCTGCGTCTTCGCACAGAGCAGCCCGCACGCTTCTCCGCACTTCAGGATTTTCCGCCATTGCAGCTCCATATCCCTGGAATGACCTGACCGCATTTGGGACACTTCCCGTCAACAAGGTTGTTTTCCGTGACAGAAAAACCCACCCTCCTGATCAGGAGCGTCTGGTCGCGAGGACAATGGGTGTCTTCCGTACCACTCCCCAACACATTGCCCACATACACGTACCTCAGCCCGATTTCAAGGGCTTCCTGTCTGGCTTTCATGAGGAAATCCACCGGTGTGGGCGGGAGGTTCCTCAATTTGTACATCGGGAAGAAGCGACTGAGGTGCAACGGAGTGTCCGGGCCGAGGTTCGCGAGCATCCAGCGGCACATCTTTCGGATCATATCCAGGTCATCATTGAACGTGGGCACTATGAGATTGGTGACTTCCAGCCATACGCCTCGTTCCTTCATCAGCACCATGCCGTCAAGAACGGGCTTGAGGCTTGCATCGCACACTTCCCGGTAGAACGTGTCGCTGAACGCCTTGAGGTCGGTATTGGACGCGTCAATGACCGTGCACAGCATCTCCATGGGCTTGCGATTGATGTACCCCGCGGTGACCGTGACGTTCAGGAGTTTCCTTTGCTTTGCCAACGAGGACGTATCCATCACATACTCGAAGAAGATCACCGGCTCGGTGTACGTGTACGAAAGGGAAGCACATCGCTGAGCGATTGCCAGGTCCACTGCCTTGGCAGGGGGCAGGTCGATGCTGCGGATATCTTGCGGTGCCACCTGGGAGATCGTCCAGTTTTGGCAGAACTTGCAGTGCAGATTACAGCCGGCCGTCGCGAGAGAAAGGATAGGAGTACCAGGCAGGAAGTGGAAGAGCGGTTTCTTCTCCACAGGGTCCACGTGGAGCGCACACGGTCTCCCGTACGTGACAGCCCGCAACTCACCGTCGACCGCAATCCGGGCCTTACAGTCCCCGCTGTGTCCTTCCGCGATGCGACAGTTCTTCGGGCACAGCTCACAGAGGAAAACGTCTGATCTTGCCATGACGGCCTACTTTGGGCTGGAAACGCAAATTGTTCGAGAAAGTATCTGTTGATCGACTCAGCAGCCCGGACTGGGCAAATTCTTCCCGGCGCGCTGGCCGTACCGCCCTAAATCCACTATAGGATCGGGAGGAGCAAAAATCAAGGTGAACCGGGCACATGCAGGTCTTAGCGTCGATCCGTTTGGTGGTGAGGACTACGATTCGTATCGGCCCATTACGGAAGAGCGCATTGATAGCTGGTGAGGCTCTGCAGGACTTCGTCATAAGTGATGATGTCTACAGTTCCCGGAGAAACTCCCGCATCTCGTTGAATGCCACGTGGTCAAGGTCCCAATATCCTTCTCTCTTGTTGACGGAAGTCCCCAGGTCCAGGGTAGGCTTGCTCCGGGAAGCGAGAAAAGCATGGACCTTCTCGGAAGAGGGAGCGGAGGGCATGTCGGGGACCCATTCTTGGAGATGTTCTGCCACAAATCCGGAATGAGACTCTTCCAAGACCTCCCATGACGCGAGGAAGGCTCTGAGCAGCGCCTTTGACGTGGGACGCGGCATCTTCGGGAGCACTCCAGCAAGGCAATTGAAGTATTTGTCCACGCAGTCCATAGCGGGATCGTCAGCCACCGACATGAGGAACACGTCTTCCAACATTCCGCTGGGCTTACCTGGTGGGACGATCATGACCATCGTCCTGTGAGCGGACGATTCAGCAGGCTTCAAGGGCTCATTGGGGATCGGCAGGTTAGCGATTTGCAAGGCTGTACGGGCCGATTCGAACCGTCTACGAGCGTGGTTGTCCGCATCGAGCACGATGCCGAGCGAGGTGCCAAGGGCCTTCCAGCCGGAATCCTCAGTCAGACCCTTTACCGCATCGGACAGGTTTGTTCTCCCTTTCATCTCACGCACTTCGATTTCTGCTTCCAGATCCTCTTTCTTCACCATGGCTTGGAAAATCTTCACCTCGTCTTGGCCTTCCACAAGCAGGACTTTCGGTTTCGAGACCGGAGGTAGTCTTCTTTCAGTCCTGGCCATCATCGCAACTCCCACCCGGCATCCAACGCAAACGCAAGGGTTTCTCTATCGTAGGTCACAGACTCGATTTCACCCTTGATCAGGTCGAGGCGGTGGAGTCGGAAATCGTAGGTGTCGTCCTCGGAAAAGGCTTCATGTGCCGCTCGGATACACTCATCGCTGTGGGTCGTCGTGAACACCTGAACATTGAATTGCCGGGCCCATGCTCCAATGGCTTTCCACACCTCGGTCATCACCGAATAGTGAAGACCGTTTTCGACCTCGTCGATCAGCAATAAACCCTTTGGGGCTGACGCAACACCGAGAGCCATCGAAAGCAGGCGCGACATTCCTTCGCCCAGCAGGGGGATGGGCATGAGTTTCTCGATTCCTTGAATATCGGCATAGATTACCGGATATCGGCCTTTCTGCAAAATGCTCAAATCCTCCAGTCTGGGTTCGATGATCTTCAGCGCATCAATCAGGATCTTCTTCTCCTTACGCTCCGTTACATCACTCAGCTTTTCCGCTACCCATCTCGGATCATCCATCTGACGAGCCAGCAGAAAGTTGTATTCCGGCAGGTCGAAATGTCCCGGTCGGCTTTGTGCGATGGTGGCTTCCGGGTAAACGGTGGCTTTATGCTCGCTCGTTTTACCGTCCGGCCATTGGTGCTCGTAGACGAGCTCATACTCGCGGCTGTACCTTTCGGGCGACCCTGCGACAGGAGCTTCCGCGCCTTCCGTTGTTCCTGGAGCCGGACCGTTGGAGATACGCACCTTAACTTGTTTGCTGACTGTGATGGAAAGGGTTCGTCCAGAGGTAGTGTGTTCGATCGCTTCCATTTGAATACGTGAATCCACGTCAAATCCGTGAAACAAAGAACTCAGGTATTCTTCACCATCCAAGCCGAAGAGGCGTCGGCGTCGGGTCACCATAATGGCCTCAGCGGGGTTGTCATACGCATGATACACTGACAGCGCTTCTAGAAGGGCGGTCTTGCCCACGTTATTCTTGCCTGCGATGAGGTTCACCCGCTCCAGGGGAGCGACGGTCAAGTCCTTGAAGCAACGGTAGTTTTTCACCTGAAACGACGTGAACATGGCGGCCTCTCCTGCAATGCGGCGCTTTCGATCCCTTTACGCCTGAAGCTCAGAGCGATTTACGTCCGACCGGCGCACAATCTCACACAAAGATGGGTGGTAAGGTTGACAATTGTCAACGCTTTTTCTGCAGCACGTGCACGTAAGGGACGGGAGCGTTTCTTGGAAGTGACCGACCGAGGCTGGTTCACACGAACGGGGAAGCCTCCGGACTCTCGAGCTTCCCCGTACTACTCAATCGATCGAGCTTTTCTCCACTCAGAGCATGTTGCTCACTTGGAATCAGGCACCAGCCAGCCCGAAACCTCGGTGCCATTGGTGTCCTTGCCTTTGAAAGGGACCATGCGGTTGAGTATGTCGGCGATCTGCCGAGCTTGTTCGCAGCCAAAGTCGTCGCACACATATCCCTGATGACAGGAGCCGCATATCTTGGAATCGATCCACAAAGCCATGTCTTTATGATTCATGGAAGCCTCCCGCTCTCCCTGATTCCGGGAATCCGGAATCGGTCTTGTTCTCTAGATCTAATCATCCCGAAGTCCATAAGCCAGAGCAATACTGGTTCAACCCACGACACCGTGGTATGTTGACCGAATACGATATCCTTACCCGAGAGTGCACACATGATGGCCTGGATGTTCTTCCTGTTCGGCCTCGTGTCCATGACCGGCCAAATTACGCTGATGCGAGAAATCCTGGTGATCTTCCACGGCACCGAGATTTCCATCGGGATTTTTTTCTGCATGTGGCTGGGAGGTATCGGACTCGGCGCGGGATGCGGCGCATGGCTGGTGAAACGCAGAGAACGAGGTTTGCTCGCGATCTTCATCATGAGCCTCGTTGCGCTCGGGTTTTCCCTGATTCTGCACATTGTGGTGATCCGCACCTTGCCCTATCTGCTCGGGGCCGCGCCCGTGGAACTAGCCCCACTCCACGGCATTCTTGTGGCGGTTCCCGCGGGAACGTTCCTCACCGCGTTTCTTACCGGATTTGTCTTTCCTGTCGGGTGTAAGGCCGTTCCTGAGGCGACAGATCAGTTCATCGCGAGGCTCTATGTGTGCGAGGCGCTCGGTGGGCTCGTAGCAGGAATCCTCTTCACCTTTCTCCTGGTCCGCTTCCTGTCGCCTTTGCACATTGCCGCGGTGACAGCGCTTCTTACCGGCGGGGCCCTCATGGGTTACGCGAGGGGCGAGCGCTGCTGGCCAAGCCTGGGGGGAGCAATAGCCCTGGTTGCAGCCGGACTGGTTTTGTTCTCACCGCTTGGCGGTCGGCTGTCTGACTGGTCTATCCGCGTGAGGTGGAATGCCCTGCACCCCGGCCTGAAGCTCCTCATATCCCAGCCGACGCGCTATCAGCAGATCGAAGTGGCGCAGCTCGGGAAACAATATTCCCTGTTCGGTGACGGCAAGATCGTCTCCTCGTTCCCTGATCCGCATTCGGCTGACCGGCTGGCTGCCTTGATTATGGCAGCGAAGCCTGACGCCAAACGATTTCTCGTCATCGGTGGCGGAATCGGGAGCTTTGTCAAGTCGCTTCTCGCGTATCCCGTGAACCGGGTGGATGTGATCGAGCCTGACCCTGAAGCGTTGACCATTGCCTCGAAGTTCCTGGCCTCTTCTCACGTGCTGGCCCTGAAGGATCCTCGGGTCAGGCTCATCTTCCGCGACGGCAGGTTTTACGTGAACCGCGTGGAAAAAGGGGTGTACCGACGCGGTGGTCTGCATGGTTCCTGACCCGGTCTCGTCATTCTGGAACCGGTACTATACGCGTGAGTTTTTCGACGCGGTTGCAAGGTCTCTCACGGCAGGAGGCATATTCTTCACAGGAGTGACATCATCAGAGAATTTCTGGGGCTCCGCGGTCGCATCGTACGCTGGTTCGGTGTACCACACGTTGAAACAGGTCTTTCCTGTGGTGAAAGGCACTCCCGGAGATCGAACGCTGTTCTTTGCGTCGTCAACAGGGTCAGCGCTGAGCCTCGATCCTGCGACTCTCACCGAGCGGTACCGATCTTTGCGGGTTTCCGCGTTCGATCCGGCCGCGTTTAAGGGGATGCTTCCTCCGGAAAAGACAGCGTTTGTCAGGAAAGAGCTGGAAAAATCCCCTGCGGTCATCAACACCGATTTCGCTCCGGTATCCTCGTCGCTTGCCATGATCCTGTGGGGGAGATTTTCAGGCAACGAGGGGCTTGATGGCCTCAACACGATTCGCAGAGGAGGTCTCAAGGTCTTCTTGATACCGATGTTCCTGTTCTTCGTTGCCGCGGTCGGTTTTCGCATACGCTGGGGACCTCGGCAAGGCGCGGCAACCCGGTTTCAGGTGATGCTCGCGATGGCGGCAATAGGAGCTGCGGCCATGGGATCGGAAATTGTTCTGATCTATAGCTTTCAGAGCCTCTTCGGATACGTGTTCGAGAGGATCGGCCTGATCGCGGCGATCTTCATGGCCGGATTGGCCGCGGGAGGCCAGGCAGCCAAGGTGCTTCTGCCGAGAATCCGCGTGAAGGAGGGAGCCCTGGTGGGAACGCTGCTCGCGTTTGCGGTCTTTTGTGCGCTCCTCACGCGATGCCTGGAATCTGTCGCGGGTCGCGAACCTTGGTGCATCGAAGCAGTGATTTCCGCTCTCGTGTTGGTGTCCGGACTCCTTACCGGAATGGGCTTTCCGCTGGTCGCTGCTCGACACTGGGGAGTGACGGGGCACGCAGGTGAGAGTTCGGGCTGGACTGACGCGGCCGATCATTTTGGCGCGGCAGCAGGGGCCGCAGTCACGGGGGTGCTTCTGGTTCCTCTTTTGGGGATGGAACGCGGCTGCGTGGTTCTGGCTGTGGCGCTCTTGACACCGGCTGCTTTGATGCTGCTCGAACGGACACTCGTGCCAATCGAGCCTTTTCTGGCGAGATTCCGGGCTCGTTTCAGAATATCCTTTCCTTTTTTCAGGGTGTCGTGGGCGCTTGCCTTTGCGGTGCTCACCGCAGTGGTCTGGCATGTCCTGATAGGGCCTCCGGCACGTGGTCCTGTGCTCAATTTTTCCGAGGACACGCTTAGGAAGATATCCGGTTCCGAGACGTTCGTCTATTCCGAGAAACCGTATCCGTACTACAAGGGCACGTCCGCCACTCATCCGGGGTTCACTGTGACGCTGAGCACCATTCCCCCCGCGGGAGAAGTCCGAGGATATGGCGGTCCCCTCAATTTGATCGTGTCCGTTTCCGAAACAGGCATCATTCGAGGCGTCGAGTTGGTGGAATCTCGGGAGACCCCGTCGTACATCAAGGATTTGGGGCAATGGTTAGCTCGATTCCGAGGACGCTCGATCCTCCAGCCCTTGAGCCCCGAAGTGGACGCGTGAACCGGAGCCACCATAACCTGCCGGGCCGTGACGGAGATCCTGAAGCGGACGGGCACACGGATTGCCGGCCCGCTTCTTGGCCTGAAGGAGCCTGTGCCCGGGTATGATACGCATACGACACTCACGAGCGTGTTCGCGGATGTGCGTGTGTGGGTGATCTTGGGGGGAATCGGTCTGTTCCTGGTAGCGTTTCATTCCCGATCTCGCGGGCTGAGGACCGCGTGCTTGGCCTTCTCGCTGGTAACCTTCGGGATGTACTTGAACGCTCCGTTTACCTGTCTGGACATTGCCTCTTTGCTCAGAGGAGAAGTCCCGGCTCCAGGGACGTGGTGGAGGAACATCCTTTTCATTGCGGTAGTGGGGATATCCCTCTTCTGGGGCCAGGCCTTTTGCGGGTTTCTATGCCCGTTCGGTGCGCTCCAAGAGTTCCTTTCAGTAAAGGCCTTGAGAAGGCGAGCATCACCACCGGTGGAACAGGCCGGCCGTTACACGAAATACGTCGGTACTCAGCGTGCTGGTCATCCTCTTTCTGGTTACCGACGACACGGTGTGGTTTCAGTTCAGCCCTCTTGCACATTTTTTCGGATGGAAGATGGATGTGTGGGTGCTGACCCTTGCATTCGTGGTTCTCTGCTGCCTCAACCGCGTATTTCCGGTTCTGGTGCCGATACTTGTGCCCTGCCGGCGCGTTCCTCGCGCTGTGCAATCGGGTCAGAATCCTCAGAAAGTGGGCCCCGCGACCGATCCCTCGACGGTGCGACCTCGGCGTCACCTTTCCGGAAGATGTGGACTGCATCCGCTGCCACCGATGCCTGTTCTCAGCTCACGAGAGACAGGAGCGGCACCAGGAGGGGAGGGCGGGTGAATGAATCCCTCTCCGCACACCTTGGCACCGCGCAAAGGGCTTGGTCATCGGCTAAAGGGGTCTTTTCCCCTGTACGCACGAATCCTGTGCGCGATCAAAGCACGTTTCCCGGACATCGTGTTTCTGGGGTTGCTGATTTTCTGTCTCCTGTTGGCCGTGGGAGGCATCCGATCGAGCCTGGAGAAGGGCGAATCCCTGCTTGCCTCTGGCCGAGGCCGGAAAATCGACGTGGTGAAGGTGAAGAAGCAGATGACGGATGGGACCCTCTCCACTCGTAAGGCGCTCTTCTTCAAGAAACGGGCAGAGTGACGCACGCGACGGGAAAAGAAAAATTGTCCGGACAAGAAAAAAGATATGGATATATACGTAGTGATATATTAATATAGTCACAGAAGAATCACGAACCTACCGTTCTGAATCACCGTATCGTTGAAAGGAGACAACTCATGCGTGGAAGGCTGTTGCCTGCCTTCGTTTCTGCCGTCATCCTCGCGGTCACCGCGGCGTGCATCCCGCCCGGTGCCGCAGCAGCGGACGACAAGCTTCCGTCCAAGTCCGATGCGAGCTGTCTGAAGTGCCACAAATACGATCAGGAGCCTAACCTCTTTGCGGGTAAGCTGGTCGACGTGTCATCCAAGGCCAAAGCGATCCAGCTGAAAATCAACAAGGACATGGAGGTCATTTACTACGACGACGCGACGGTCGTAAAAAATGCGGAGTCGCTCAAAAAGATCCCCAAAAAGGAATCCATTCGGATCACCTATTACAAGAAAGGCGGCAAGGCGTTTGCCAAACTGGTCGAGGTGAAAAAGGGCATTGAAGTTCCCAAAGACCAGTTGATGTCCGCGGAAGACGTGGCCAAGCTCGTTGCCATGGGTCCGGAAAAGGGCAAGTACGTGCTCTTGGACAGCCGGCCTGGCGCCATGTACAACCAGGGACATGTTCCCACCGCGGTTTCCCTGCCCTTTCCCGCCTTCGATAAGCTCGCTGAGAAAGTGTTGCCCAAGGACAAGGAGATCACACAGATTTACTACTGTGCGGGATTCTCTTGAGTGTTGAGCCCATTGGCCGCTAGGAAGGCGGAAAAGCTCGGATTCAAGAACGTCAAAGTGTTCCACGCAGGATTGCCGGCCTGGAAAAAGGCCGATCAAGTAGTTGTCTCCAATATTGCGGGCCTCGAAGGGTACAACAAGACAGACTCTTCCTACATCCTCATCGATCTCAGACCGAAAAACATCAGCGAAAAGGGGCACATTGCCCACGCAGTGTCATTGCCTGCCGAAAGCCTCGACGCACTCAAGGGACAGTTTCCCAAATACAAGGGCGCAGCCATCATCTTGTACAACCAACATGGCGACGTAGCCACGGCTAAGGATGCGTACAAGAAAATCCACAGCTGGGGGTACAAACAGGTAAGCGTGCTCGCCGGCGGTTTCCAAGCCTGGGAAAAGGCCGGGAAACAGGTGGCCAAAGGCCCTGCAGCGACGACGATTACCTACGTGCGCAAGCTCTCTCCTGGGGAAGTGGAACTTGCCTTATTCAAGGGGCAATTGAAAAAGCCCTCCCCCAATTCCGTCATCGTGGATGTGCGTAACGCCTCAGAAGTGGCTGAAGGGGCGCTGCCCTCGTCCATTAATGTGCCTTTGGACGAACTGGAGCAACGCCTGTCGGACATTCCTAAAGATAAGACGGTGTTGGTTCACTGCGGCACTGGCGCTCGTGCGGAAATGGCGTACAACGTTTTGAAAAAAGCGGGATTCAACGTCAAGTATCTGAAGGCCAAGGTCCAGTTCGACAAAGAACACAAGGGCAAATACACGATCGAAGACTGATCGCTCCCCGTTCCGCAGGCATAAGTGAGGGGAGCCGTGAAGCGCTCCCCCTGCTATGCCTCTTCCCACACCCGGAAATTCCCGAAGAACCTTACCCGCGCTCTACGAAACCCTGAGTTCGGGGTACTGCATAGAGCCGTTGCGAGTTGTGTCATTGCGGCATCTCTTGTCATTCGATATGCAAGATGATAAGGTTTGTACACGACTTTTGCGGAAGGTTGCATCATAACGAAACGTTGCCGGAGAGACTTGGCCTCGTGTGGTGCGCTTACGCGGTCAGTTCCAATGGCGTTCAGTATAATATCCGGGAAAATTCTCTCTGTACGAGCATATCACCGCAGCAAGAGGAGGGCATCATGGGCATCTGGGATTTGGTCAAAGGCGAACTCATCGAGGTCATACAGTGGCTCGATGACAGCGGAGACATCCTTGTATGGAGGTTTCCCGATGAAGACCACGAGATCAAGATGGGCGCGAAGCTCACCGTGAGGGAAACCCAGGTCGCGGTTTTCGTCAATGAGGGGCAGATTGCAGATGTGTTCGGACCCGGCCTTTACAGCCTCACGACCCAAAATATGCCTGTCATGACCACCTTGAGGTCCTGGAGATACGGATTCGAGTCGCCCTTCAAGGCTGAAGTATATTTCGTGAGTACACGGATCTTTCTGGATCTGAAGTGGGGGACGCAAAATCCGATCATGCTTCGTGATCCGGAGCTCAATATGGTTCGTCTGCGAGCCTTTGGCACGTACGGAATCCGCGTGAACGACGCGGGCCGTTTCATCAAAGAAATCGTGGGAACGCTGGGATGCTTCACGACCGAAGAGATAGAAGGCCAGCTCAGGAGCATGTTGGTGTCCGGGTTCACGAATCTGCTTGGCGAAGCCAAGATCGCAGCTTTGGACCTTGCCGCCAATTATCGGACCATCGGCGAAACTGCCCGGGGGGCTTTGGAGAAGGACATTCAAGACTTTGGCCTGTTGTTGACCAAATTCGTCATTGAGAATATCTCTCTGCCTCCTGAGGTGGAGAAAATGTTGGATGTCCGTTCCCAGATGGGTATCGCAGGAGACTTGGGTCGTCTGACGCAATTCCAGACCGCACAAGCGATTCCCGAGGCTGCCAAATCGGGTGGCGCAGGGGAGATCATGGGAATGGGAGCGGGAATTGCCATGGGCCAGCAAATGGGCGCGGCCATGGCGGCAGGGATGCAGCAATCACAACCCGCGGCTCAACCCGGTCCCGCTGCAGCCAAACCAGGAGAGGGTAAATTCTGTGTCCAATGCGGCACAGCGATCCCGGTTGGCGCAAGATTCTGTATCGAGTGCGGCAAGGCGTTAGATGCAGCCTGCCCCAAGTGCGGAAAACCGGCAGATGCCGGTGCCAAGTTTTGCCCGGACTGTGGAACCAAACTTGAGTGAGCGTGAATCCATTCACGCATGGAGCAATTCCCGAAGCAGTTCATGCGGACTTGCCCTCAGGGGCACGCAGGTTTTTGATACGCGTTCCAGTAGAGGAGCAGTCCATCTGGATGGGATAGGCCTCTCGTCCCGCTGAGAAGTCCGACCTGCTGTGCCGTAGGAATGACTTCCCTTACGGTCACCAGGATCCGCGTGCCGGCATGCGGGAAGCCGACGACATTTGACTTTTCCTACCCAATTCGTTAGCATCAGTGCGAATGCCTATGAATAGGGGTAGGGTGTGTTATGAAACGAGTTGCTGTCATCGCTCTGGTGTGTATGGCCGTATATCTTCCGTCCGCGTGGGCATGCCAACCGCAGCCTTATGAGCGTTCTGAAGGTCTTTTTGACGTGCTCTGCGACATTGTCACTGCTCCCTGCGGGCTCGTTGCCGCATGCCTCGGGGTTGAGCCTGCGCCTCAGCAGTATGCGAATCCGTGCGCTAATCCAAATCCGAAGAAACGTGGTGTAGTATACGTGCCTGAGGGTTGTCGCGTCGTGCCAGTGAAGACCAGGAGACCGTGCCTGCCCCCCTGCGAGTATCAGCCTGTCCTGCGTTATCCTGTGGGAGTTCCCTGCACGCAGTACGTGGTCGTTCCTGTGAAGCCGCGGCGACCCCCGACTCGCAAGGCGGAGATTCGGCAGCCTCTGCCCCAGCCTGGCATACCGGAGAAGCCGACCACGCGGAAAAAGCTGGTTCCCACCGCTACCGCTCCTGTTCCCCCGCTGACCGAACAGCCGCGTGTCCGCCGAGTGCCCGACATCCGACAGGCAACGCCGGCTCCCTCAGCGCCTCAAGAAACCACCAGCCCCAAGAGGAAGCCTATTCCGGAGTTGACCGAGCCGATACCCCAGGAGCAACCGTGGGGACCTGAGAGACCCAAAGAAACTCCTGCGTCAGCGCCTGGAATTCGCCCCGAATCTCCTCGTCCCGCGCAGCCTGCGGCAAAGGAGGAGGTCCCTTCACCGAGGCCGTCCGAAGAGCTGCAGATTCCGCGGAAACCCGTGGTAAGACCCATCGAGCCAGGCCGTGAGGTCGTGGTGCCAAAGGCTGCTCAGCCTCGCCAGCCTTCGGAAGTTCCTCAGGCGGTGCACGAACCGAAGACCCCGGCGCTTTCCACTTCGCCTGGGAAGTCACGTCCGGCGCCGCAGGTCGCGCCTCCAGAGACAGGAACCACAGAAGCGAAACCGGAGCCCAATGTGCACATGGCACCTCCAGGCGTCGACACGCGGTGCGTTACTCCCAAGGCAAAACAGCCGCGAGCTAAGAAGAAACCGGCAAAAAGGCGTCCGGCAGCACCTTGCAGCCCACCCTGTGGGCCTGCCTATTCGCCGTGGCGCTGCTATTAGCTCCATTGAGCACTAAGCGAGGGCGGAGGCCGCCTATTCCGGATAGCATCAATGCAACGAACATGATGCCTGTGCTGGTTTGCCGCGTGGTGCACCTTTCTCGGACTACCTCACACCCGCGTCTCTTCTCCGCGCTGCCTCCAGGAGGATTTTTTCGCGATGCGTGCGAATCGTGACCCGCAGAGGCTCTCGCCAAGGAAAGGTCAGCAGTTGAACGTCGTTGGAGCTGAGGCATCGGTAGAGTGCTTCTTCCCCGCGTAATTCGCCGCATACAGCATGGCGGACCTGTCCTTCGGACACAAAGATCCGTCCCTGACGGCGTCCGTCCGCAGCAACTTCGAGGACCATTTTTTTGCCGGACCGCATGAGCATGTCGAGGCGCTCGATGAGGTTCATGCGATCCTCCGTGGCCTCTAAGGGAGCCGTACGAGGGGTGGGTTCGTCTTTACCACCTGTGAAGTATCCCGCGAGTGTATCTGCCGCGACCAGCTTGGTGACCACTACATGCGCACCCCGGTCCAGGACTTCGCGTTCCACCGCAGGGGCTCGCAGATCTGAGGTGACGACAATCACCATGCTGGGCTGTCGGTATCTGATCCATGACACGATATCCAGGTGGCCTGTGCGGGTCATGAGCACGTCGATGATCAGTCCGTCGAACTGCCTCGATTTGAGAAGGGAGCGGGCTTCAGCCCCATCATGGACTGGGGTCACCACCAAGCCGGGCTGGTCGAGCTTGGCCGCGAAGGAGTCCGTGCGGCGGGAATCTCTGTCCACCAGAAGGATTGAAACATATTCCTCGGTCATGGAGCAGCCCTCCCGAAAAAAGATCAAAACGAGTATCGGAAACCGTTCGCGTCGCGTTTGGTATTTCTTGTTTCGACTTCGAAAGCTCGGCGGCCACAAATGGTCTTTCCTGAAACGATTCCTTTGCCCGGGGCAAGACTCATAGATCTCAGCGTTCCACGTCAGCAAGCCGCTCCGCTGATTTCCGGCTGCCGCGTGAGCAGTTTTGCAGTGTCGAGCGCCAGTCCGGACTTATCACAATTCATATCTTCGTCTCTGACAAGGAAAGAAGTCAAGAAAGTTCGGTCAGCAGGGGTCTCTTCAGCGTGGTTTCCCTGCGGAAGGGGGTAGGCGTCTCAGGATAAAGACCGTGGAGGTGGAAACGTCGCGATCCTGGAGCGATCACCGGAGCTGAACGCACGGAGGGCTTTGGGGGCAGGGGAGTCGAGGGAGGCGACCCCTTTTCACACGGGTCTCTCCCCCGCAAACTCATTCTTGATGATCACATTTACCCGTTGTCCTTGGCATGCCGTCCGACCAGTTCGTTCCACCGTCGGTCCGTGAAATCCTGGAGGCGCTGGATTTGCTCGGCAGAAATCTTTTTGAAGCGGGTCTGGCCTTTCACGTAGTCTGCCACGGTCTTTTTGCGGCCTTTTTCCGCGAGAGCAAGCGAGCGCGCAGTAAGACGGAACTTGCCGTCCTTGATCTCGAACAGGACGTGGACGCCGGTGTCCACCGCCAATTTGCCCATCTTGATGAGGTCCTTGTTGGGAAAACCCCATCCGGGAGGACACGGCGCGTGGACCTCTATGTACCGCGGTCCATGGATGTGCTTGGCAAGGGAAACCTTGTCGTACAGGTCAAGAGGAAACGCAGGCGATGCCGTGGCCACGTAAGGGATTCTGTGGGCTTCGACGATGCCGATCATGTCCTTCTTGTGCTGCAACTTGGCAAGGATAGGCGTCGTAGTGGTGACCGCTCCGGCAGGGCTTGCGCTGGACCGCTGTGTGCCTGTGTTCATGTACCCTTCGTTGTCATAACAGACGTAAAGAAAATCCGTTCCCCGCTCCAAGGCACCGGAAAGCGACTGAATCCCAATGTCGTATGTGCCCCCGTCCCCCGCGAACGCCACCACGGTGTATCCCTCTTTGCCAGTGGCCTTCAGACCAGCGACGATCCCGGAGACCGACGTGCCGGTGGCTGCAAAGGGATTGTTAATGCAGACAACCCGGGCAGGTGTGATGGGATATACCCCGTGGAGCACGGTCATGCAACTCGCGGGAACCGCGACGATCGTCTTGCCCGGCTCCAGCGCTTTCAATGAATGCCGGTACGTGAGCATCAGGCCGCACGCGGCACAAGAACGGGTTCCGGGAAGGATAAATTCTTCTTTAGGTAGTTCTTTGGCTAGCTTGGTAGACATCTCTGCCTTATTCCTTCTAAGAAATTGACAATATCAGGTATCCTGAACGTCATGGAAACGGAGCCGGTGAACGACAGTTCAGCTTGGCGCCCCTACGTTGCTCCCTTCACTGGCGTTCAGCGCGGTTGCTCACGGACAAAATCGGATCAGCAGCGTACATCCATCCACGCGGATTTGCATGTCCCTGTTATGGCGCCGGTTGCGGTCCTTGCCAGCGTATCGGGCGTCACATCCCTTCCGCCGAGGCCCGCCACAAAAGAAGAAAACTTGGGGCGCAGCAGCGCGTCATAGAGGGCAGCCTTAAGGTCACTGGCGAGTGCGCCGGCGTAGCCGTAACTCACGTCTTTTTCGAACACCGTGACCGTCTCGACCCGCGCGAGAGCGTTTCCGAGCACTTCCGCAGGAAACGGTCTATACGCACGCACTCCGACGACTCCTGTTTTCAGTCCTTCTTTTCTCATGGTGTCAACCGCCATGGTGCATTCTGAAGCGAGAGATCCCATGCTCACCACCGCATGCTCCGCGTCCTTCATGCGGTACGTCCAGACCAGCCCGCCCCATGATCGGCCGATTGCCGACTCAAATTCACGGTCTGTCTCACCAATGACTTCCCGTGCAGACAGGAGATCCTCCTGCAAGCGAAAGCGGAGATCCATATACCCCGGCATGACTCGGCCATCCGGATGCGCGCGGGGTTCGCTGAGGATGAGCGGATTCACGTTCATCGGTCCGCCCTCCGTGATGTTCAGCGTGCTCTGAAGCGGCGGCAGGAACCGGTCCACATCGGCCTGTGAAGGAACCTCCACCGGGGTGCTCGCGTGGGAGAGGGTAAACCCGTCGTAACACACCATCACCGGAATCATGACTTGTTCGGCGATTCTGTACGCCTGAATCACTGAATCGATGACCTCCTGACTATTCCTACAGTAAATCTGTATCCAGCCCGTATCTCGCTGGGAGATGGAGTCCTGTTGATCGTTCAGTATCGTCCACGGTGCACCAACTCCACGATTCACACAGGCCATTACCACCGGGACGCGGCTGCCCGCTGCCCAGTGGAGCATCTCGTGCATGTACAGCAATCCATTGGCGCTGCTTGCGGTGAACACGCGCGCTCCCACCTGCGAAGCTGCTACCACGGAAGCCATCGCGGAGTGTTCGCTCTCCACGGTGAGATATTCAGCCCGGAGATCGCCCCGCTCCACCATCGCGGCCAGTTCTTCCGTTACAGGGGTCTGGGGAGTGATCGGGTACGCTGCCACCACCTGGACTTTGCACAGACACGCGGCAAGAGCCGCCGCGGTGTTAGCTGTCACTATTCTTACGTCAGTCATAAGGTCCCTCTACACCATTCGGTCGCTTCCTTCATGGAAGCGTGAACACACACGGATCGTTCGCCCTCAAAAGAGCGAGAAGCGGGGGTGGGAGCACATCCATTCGCACTCTTAACCGGTCTTGTCGGCAGATCTGCCCTCAACCATGGTAATGGCCTTGCGAGGGCATTCTTCGGCACAGATGCCACAGCCCTTGCAGTATTCCAGGTCGATTTCGAGCGGAAAATCAGGCGTAATCACGCCATCCGGGCAGTACATCCAACAGAGTAGGCACGTGTCCTTCTTGGAACATTTTTCGTGATCAATTCGAGGGGTCTGCGACCGCCAGTCTCCTGTCTTGCCCGCTTCGCCTGCCGCGGGTGTGGAGACGGCGACAAAAGTATCGTCTATCTTGTCCGACATAAAGTCCTCTCAAGGAAATATTGAGCTATTCCCGGAACGCACGGATGCCGAAATAGTGAACCGTCTCGATCGCCCTTCAGGGGGAAAAGATAGCGGGGTTTTAGCTTCCGGCAGACGCGGCGGCAAGTTCGTGCCGATAAATCCTCGTGCCCTTGTACGCTAATTCCAGAGCCTTCAGGTTCCGATCAAGCGCGCTTCCTGTGAAACGTTTTTGCACAGCCTGTCGGATATTCTCTATGCTGACCAAATTCGATGCGGCAGTCACAGGGCCCAATATGGAGGTGGAGATGAGCACATTGCCCTCCACAATGAGGCCGGCTGTCTCGGAACAGTGGAACGCGTCGGCAATGGCCACGGTAAAGGGGCCGTCAAGGCCGAGCTCGTCTCTGCTCCGTGATGAATTGATCACGAGAAGGCCGTTGGGCTTGAGACTCGACGTCACGTTCACCATGTCCAAGAGGTTGTCGTCCAGCACTACCGCGATGTCGGGAAACTGCACGTTGGAAAAGGTGCGGATCGGTTCTCGCGCCACATGGGTGTGTACGCTGACTGGAGCGCCTCGTCTCTCCGAAAAATAGGTGGGTTTGGCGCTCACTCCTTTGAAGCCTTGATAAAAGGCAGCTTCGGTGAATATCTTGGCTGCCGTGACTGCGCCTTGACCGCCACGACCATGCCACACGATTTCATAAGACTCGCTCATATTCATCTCTAACCATGACGGGATTCGAACTTTTCTAATTTAATTCAAGAGAGCCCGTGCGTCAACAGGTAACAGGCCGAAGTGAGACAGACGCACAGGCCTGCCCTGTACCGATCTCCCGCAGTGATGTCTGTGTGATTCTTCTTTGATGCCTGGAGGACACGAGCGACTGCCCGCGATGCAGAGTAATCAAATCTACGTACAGGGGATCCTTGCCACCTTCCAAAAGAGCACGAGCCATCCGATCAGAACTTTTGCCCGCCATCCCCCGCCGTGGCACACCGATCATCCCATTCCGTAAAACCGCTCCACGGGCAGGACAGCCTATGGCGTGCGGTCCACCGCAACCACGCGGGACCAAGGCACGATGTACGCATGTCACCATTTCCGGAATCCGCACATGGTGGCATGAGGTGGGAGCGACCCGAGAGCCGCTCCTCATTGTTCCCTGTGCAATGGTTAATTGTGAAGCCTCAGGGGACCGGTGGCTCGTGGTCCTTGCAGAACGGGGCATTGCCCACTACCGGAGCGTTGCAGACCTTGCACAAGGTCCGTCTTACCGGATCTCGTATACCCGCGCATTCGTCCGCCCCCGCGTCGGGGAGAGGCTTCGTTCCGGACACATCTTGCTTATCAAAGGGAAGTCCCTCTTTTTCGTTCATTGTGAAATGCTCCTTTCACCTGGAGGCTTTGCGCCAGGCCGCGCAGCCTCGGTAGCCTGGTCTTGTCGTTCGATGCATTCCCATTTCCGGCCTTGTACGCTCCCGCCCACACGCATTCCGATAACACTTGATCTAAGGTTAGGCATGAATCACGTGCAAAGGAAGTGGCACCGCGGACGCGCGAAAAAAGGGGTTGGGTTTCGGGGTGGTGTGGTCCTATTGCCGACCATGATGCCGATCCACGTTCAGACGAGTAAGGCCGGGGAGCCGGGAGGCTCCCGAGCGAAGTGAGGAGCCGGCTTTGCCTCGTCCGTAGCGAGGGAGAGCCTGCAGCCTGGACCAAGTGATACATGCAAAAAACGAATCGGTCTCAACTGTGGTATTCTTTTGTAAAAGGGTTTCCCCTGGAAAACACACGATCTGGGTCACTTCAGAAGCTTTCGGCGGCTGAAACCGCGTGACGAGGCCGGTTCATGATACTGCTCGACAAGGTCAGCAAATCGTTCGACAACGGAACCACCCACGCGGTGAAAAATCTGACGTTGAATGTCTCTGAGGGTGAAACCCTTGTGCTGCTCGGCCATTCCGGTTGCGGTAAGACGACCACCCTCAAGATGATCAATCGTCTGATCGAATTCTCCCACGGTGATATCCTTATAGACAACAAGAGCGTGAGCAGTTTTACGGCGTACCAATTGAGGCGTTCCATCGGATACGTGTTCCAGGGCATTGGACTGTTCCCGCACATGTCTGTGAGACAGAACGTGGAGATCGTACCGAGACTCTTGAACTGGGACCGCACAAGGACGAAGGAGCGAGCTGAATCGCTCTTGGCGATGGTAGGCCTTCCGCCTGATGAATACGGCGAGAGGTTTCCCGGAGAGCTCTCCGGGGGACAGCAACAGCGCGTGGGGGTTGCCCGAGCTCTCGCGGGGGAACCCAAATACCTGCTCATGGATGAGCCTTTTGGAGCCTTGGATCCGGTTACAAGGGATTCGCTCCAGAGTGAACTGCTCAGTCTGAAGAAGAGCCTCCACAAGACCATCGTTTTTGTCACCCATGACATCGTGGAAGCCTTTCGGCTGGGAGACAGGATCGCAGTGATGCATGAAGGAACTTTGGAACAGGTGGGTACTGCGGAAGAGATTCTCCATAATCCGGCTTCCCCCCGCGTGAAAGAGATTGTCCTGCAACCATTGAAGCACCTGTCATCCTTTGTCCGTTCTTTGTGATCGCACCGGTGTGAGCTTCTGTCGTGGGAGAACGCCACCGTCCCTGCCCCTGGCTCAATTGCCAGTGCGGCACAGGTATCTTGCGGGACTGTTTCCTATAGTGAGCCCCGTTGCAATTCGCTGCAAACTTGGGGAATGTCTTTGGGTGGGCCACACCGCTCAACTTCTAGCGGATGAGGGGCTTTTGGCACGCGGGATAGTGAAGCGCCGGTTGGTGTGACCCACCAAACGGTAAGGCTCGGTTCGATCTTCAGTATGCCGCGATTTTCAAGGCGCTTCACTATAGCGCACTCATCCGAGCGGAACGCAGAGGTGCTGCCTTGGACTGGCTCACATTCGTTATGGATCGTCTTCCCGACTTGCAGCTCCGTACGGGGCAGCACATCGTTCTGACCCTGGTATCCACTTCCTTGGCAGTCATACTGGGCATACCTCTCGGCATCATCGCCTTTCAGTTCCGTTGGCTTCGTGGCTCCGTGCTTGCGGTGATCGGCATTTTTCAGACCATACCCAGCCTTGCCATGCTGGTTATTCTCCTTGCCTTGTTGCAGAAGATCGGTGCGTTGCCCACGATGATCGCACTGACGCTCTATGCCCTCCTGCCGATAGTCCGCAACACGTTTGCAGGTCTGGAAGGCGTTTCCCGCGACACCATGGAGGCAGCGCGAGGGGTCGGAATGACCCCTTTTCAACAACTAAGCATGGTCAGGCTTCCGCTTGCCGCTCCCTACATCGTGGCTGGCATCCGGACCGCTGCAGTAGTGGGGGTGGGCATTGCCACTCTGGCAGCGTTTATCGGCGCCGGCGGCCTCGGGGATTTTATCAACCGTGGCTTGGCCCTTTCAAATACCTCACTGATTCTCCTGGGAGCAGTCCCGGCAGCGCTTCTGGCCATCGTCATCGATATCTCCATAGCCGCGGTCCAATGGGGAATGAAAACCGGAGGGTCCCAAGAAAAGAGTGTCCTGAACCGACTGAAGCCTGTAGCAGTGCTCCTGCCGGTTGCCGTACTGGTGGGAGGAATTTTCTTGTGTCACGGGTTCGAGGCGCTATTCGCTGACGAGGACAGTGATGCCACAACCGTCAACACCACCATACGAATAGGCACCAAGAAACTTCACCGAACAACTTGTATTGGGGGAGTTGATGGCCCAAGTGATCGAAAACGGGACACGATTGCACGTCGAGCGCTTTTTCGATCTCGGGGGCACCATGATCAACCACGACGCTCTCGTGAGTGGTGAGATAGATCTTTATCCTGAATACACGGGCACCGCGCTGACCACCATTCTCAAGCTGAAGCCGATCAAGGACCCGGCCAGAGTCATGCACATTGTGAGACGCGAGTACATGAAAAAGTTTCAGATAGCCTGGTTGAATCCCTTTGGGTTCAACAACTCATACGCCTTGACGGTCCGCCAGGCCGATGCCAAAGACAACCTCTGGGCCAGAATTTCAGACCTGGCACACGTGGCATCGAGATTGCGAGCCGGTTGGACAGCGGAGTTCGCTGAACGTCAGGACGGGTACCCGGGATTGCAGAAGTGCTACGGATTCAGCTTTGGCACCGTCACGGATCTGGATCCGGCAATCATGTACCGTGCTATCTCGAGCAATGAAGTGGATGTTATTTGCGCATTTACCACAGACCCGCGAATGAGAAGCTATCATCTGAAGCCCCTTATCGATGACAAGCACTTCTTTCCGCCCTACTACGCGGCTCCTGTCGTTCGCCAGGAGACCCTCGACAGGCACCCGGAATTGGTGAAGGCTTTGGGGGCATTAGATGGTGTTCTCGACAATGCCACTATGCAGAGACTGAACTACGAAGTAGATGAAAAACGGCGATCCGCTCGGGACGTAGCGAAGGAATTTCTCTTGTCCAAGGGTATCATAAAATGACAGAGGTGCGACACTGCTCACGAGACGGAGAGGGACAAGGAGATTCCCAGCCTGCAGCCCGCCCAATGTGTACAATCAAGAACGAACCCGCATGAGCTCGAAACCTCGGGGGATCTCTCCACACAGGGACCGTTGATTCGGTGGTCCCACAGGAAAAAACGTTCGTGCCCTCAGGTGAAGCCGGGAGAAGAGGCCGGCACACACTCCCGGACACCGTGTCGTTCTCACTCGAGTCACGCAATCAGTCGGAGGGAAAAGGATTTGATCAGATCCGGAAGCTGGTCAGGGGCTCCATCAGGTATAGTGCGCCCCCTTGCGATTCGCTGCAACCTTGGGGAACGGCTTTAGGTGGGCCGCACCGCTCAGCTGGTCGCGGGTGATGGGCTTTTGGCACGCGGGATAGTGAAGCGCCAGTCGGTATGACCCACCAAACGGCAAGGCTCGGTTCGGCCTTCAGTATGACGCGATTTTCAAGGCGCTTCACTATAGCCCTATGAGATCAGAGCGATGCTCAAGGCGAAGAGGGATGTCATCGCCAAAGAGTGACCCGAAGCAACGATGTCGCTCCGGACCTATGATCACAGGCAAAGGGCGCTGAGGGGGTGCCTTTGCCTCGGGGAATACACGCGGGCTCACGCGGGATGGCATGCGGCGAGCGCCTGCC
The DNA here is from genome assembly GCA_963760985.1 of uncultured delta proteobacterium. GTDB lineage: Bacteria > Desulfobacterota > Desulfomonilia > Desulfomonilales > Desulfomonilaceae > JACRDG01. The sequence goes on from CAVXFM010000016.1 coordinate 697,282, forward strand.
GGTTCAAGCTCCCGACCCGATCCATGCACAAAGCCACGTACCGTTCGTCAATCTCGTACCCCACGAAATGACGGCCGCAGCCGCGTGCCGCGACCGCAGTCGAACCGCTCCCCATAAACGGGTCCAGCACTGTGTCCTGTTCGAAGGTGTACAGATGAATCAATCTCTCCACCAGCGCGATAGGGAATGGAGCCGGATGTCCTACTCTGCGAGCCGATTCTGCCGGAATGTGCCACACGCTCGTGGTCGCGGCCATGAACTCGTCGCGGCTTATGGTGGACTGACCTTTGCGCGGCCGGTCGAAGCGCTGCTTGGAAAAGATGAGAATGTATTCGTGCATGTCCCTCAGCGTAGGATTCGCCGCGGACATCCAAGAGCCCCACGCGCACGACCCGGTGGTGCCTTTGCCTTTTACCCAGATGATCTCCCCGCGCATAAGGAACCCTAGCTCCGCGGCAATGGCTGCCACATGAGAATTGAGGGGAATATAGGGCTTTCTCCCCAGGTTCGCGACGTTAAATGCGACCCGTCCCCCCGGTACCAGGACCCGATGAGTCTCCTTAAGGACCTGCTTGAGGAAACTCAGGTATTCCTCCAGGCTGAGGTCCTCGTCATAGTCTTTTCCCACATTATAGGGCGGGGAGGTGACCATCAGCGCGACCGAGTTGTCAGGAAGTTCTGACATATGCTCGCAAGAATGGGAGAAAACCCTGTCAAGCGACTGGGACGGAATCGCATTGACCTGTGCGCACTCGGTGTCGCATTGAGGTGCTGCATGGAGTCGTCTGCCGTAAAAGGCCGAAGAGTCGTGACTTTCTCTCTTTCCTGTGCCGAAGGATCGCGTGGCTGTCCTTTGTTTCACGTATCTTCCTATTTAGCAATGTGATTTCAAGACGGTAAACTAATAACCGCAGAAAAGGCGCTAGCATTTGTTGAAGCTTCGGTCAATAGAAAAATGTAATTATCCTTAAATAATTGGTAAAAAATACTGATGTAACATTGCTGCGTCCGCAGCCATGTGGATGAGCGACTCAACAGGCCACAAACCACTGAAGGGCCTCGGCATCGCGTTCCCGAGACGACCGTTCCGGTGGGTAAGCAACGTGCGATAAAGCGCACGGCTGCCGCTCCTCACTTGCAAGAAACCTGAATTATGTGATATTGTTACTTGCTGGTGCTCCGCAGAACCTCAGACGGAACCTTGTTCCAGAAACAAATACCGGCAATCAGGAGCCAAAGGCCCTAGCAGCATTCACGTCGCGGTTGAGTGCCGATGGGGCTGGCCTGTGCGACGCGCGCGGAAAAGTGCAGTCTTTACGCATCGTGTGTGATCGGCTGCCGGACGCGGCGGTGAGGTGACGGGCTGATTGGCGCGGGGTAGGTAATTCCCCCTCGATCAGAGCTTGATAGGAGACCCCGCCCGTGAATAGATGGGAACAAGGCCGCATTGACGCGGGCATGTGAGTCGGACAGAGTCAAACCGGAGGAAATATGACCGGCGCGGAAATACGCGAACAATTCCTGAGATATTTTGAGGGAAAGGGCCACACAAGGATGGAGAGTTCTTCTCTGGTGCCTTCCAAAGAAGACGCGACGCTCCTTTTTACCAACGCGGGCATGGTGCAGTTCAAGAACGTCTTCACCGGGCGAGAAAAGCGGCAGTGCCCGCGTGCCGCGACTGCGCAGAAATGTCTCAGGGTGAGCGGAAAACACAACGACCTGGACAATGTAGGGCATACGCCGAGGCATCATACGTTTTTTGAGATGCTCGGCAACTTTTCCTTCGGAGACTACTTTAAGGAAGATGCTATTGCCTTTGCCTGGGAATTTCTGTCCGAGACGGTGGGCCTTGACAAGGAAAAACTCCACGTAACGATTTACAAGGATGACGACGACGCGGACCGAATCTGGAAGAAGCTGCTGGGCACAGGAGCGAATCCCATCGTGCGGCTGGGCGAGAAGGACAATTTCTGGAGCATGGGTGACACAGGGCCGTGCGGTCCGTGTTCGGAAATACACATTGATCAGGGCGAGGATTTTGGATGCGGTAAGCCGGACTGCGCCCCTGGTTGCGACTGCGATCGATTCCTCGAGCTGTGGAATCTGGTGTTCATGCAGTACGACCGGGACGCGGCGGGGAAGATGACGCCTCTGCCCAGACCCTGTATCGACACGGGCCTTGGATTGGAGCGTCTGGCAGCGGTCAAGCAAGGCGTCCGGAGCAATTGGGAGTCTGACCTGTTCTTACCCCTTATCAGGCATGTGGAGGGGCTCTCCCGGCGGGAGTGCCGAGGCAGCGACCTGGATTCCGTAGCAATTCGGGTGATTGCCGATCACAGCCGTGCTGCTGCGTTTCTCATTGCTGACGGGGTGTTGCCGTCCAATGAAGGCCGCGGGTACGTGTTGCGCCGCATACTCAGGCGGGCTATCCGTTATGGAAAATATATCGGCTTGAACGAACCGTTTCTGTATACGAGCGCGGCAGTGGTAGTGAGTACCATGTCCGACGTGTATCCTGAACTTACCCAGCACGCCACGCTGGTGGAGAAAGTGATCCGCAACGAGGAAGAGCGTTTTCTCGAGACCCTGGCCAGGGGACTCACGCTCTTTGAGGAGGAAGCCCGAAAGGTGCGAGGCCAGGGCCGGAACGTCCTCCCAGGTGCAGTGGCGTTCAGACTGTATGACACATACGGTTTTCCTGTGGACCTGACCGCAGACCTGGCTGGTGAGGCGGGCATGGCAGTGGACCATGCGGGATTTGACGCGGAAATGGCACGTCAGAGGGAAATGGCCCGGCAATCCTGGGAGGGAATGCACGGCGAAGACGCCCAGGCTCTGCGACAGCTCCTGGAGCAGGGAGTCAACAGTGAGTTCACCGGGTACATGACCCTGGAAGACACTGCAATCATCAAGGCGATCATCAAGGAGGGGCAGTCCGTTGAGGAAGCCGGAGCCGGCGATACGGTCGAGATTGTCACTGACCGGACACCGTTCTACGGAGAATCGGGCGGTCAAGTGGGCGATCACGGTACCATCAGTCGGAACGGGGATGAGATTCAGGTCCAGGACACCCAGAAACCCTTTCCGAGCCTTATTGCGCACAAAGGGGTGATCAAGGCGGGGCGTTTTCACCTGGGAGACCGGGTGGACTTGAAAGTGCAACAGTCGCTCCGCCGATCCATCATGGCAAACCATTCGGCCACGCATATCCTCCAGTGGGCGCTCAGGAAGGTTCTCGGGGATCATGTGAAGCAGAGCGGCTCTCTGGTGGAAGCGGGTCGCTTGCGATTCGATTTTACTCATTTCTCTCCAATCACGCCCGAGGAACTGGCTCAAATTGAAGATCTCGTGAATGAAAAAATCCGTGAGAATCTTCCGGTCAAGGCCACGACCATGCCGATTGACGAGGCCCGGGCTCAAGGGGCTATGGCACTCTTCGGCGAAAAATACGGTGAGACGGTCCGCATGGTGTCGATGGGTGATTTCAGCAAGGAACTCTGCGGAGGCACACATACGGATCGCACCGGTGACATCGCTCTGTTCAAGATCTTGAGCGAGGGAGGAATCGCCGCGGGAGTGAGGAGAATCGAAGGGGTGACAGGAATCGGTGCGCTGGATTACGTGAGGACCCTGGAGCAGGAGACTCGGGCTCTCGGTGAACGGTTGCGCGGGTCACGCGGGGAACTGGTCCGCAAATTGGACAAACTGCTCGAGGAAAAGAAGACCCTGGAGCGCGAGATTCAGCAACTGAAAGGCAGACTGGCCGGCGGGCAGACTACGGACCTCCTCGAAGGGATTCGTGAAGTTAATGGGGTTCGCATATTGGCGCGGCGTGTGGACCATGTGTCGAGTCCCAAAGACCTCCGAGATTACGCGGATCGCGTGAGGGACAAGTTGGGCTCGGGTGTTGCGTTGCTCGCGGCCGAAGCTGAAGGGAAGGTATTCCTCACCGCGGTAGTGACCAAGGATCTGACCGATCGATTCCACGCGGGCAATATCGTAAAAAAGGCAGCGGCCTGTGTGGGAGGATCCGGTGGCGGGCGGCCTGACATGGCTCAGGCAGGGGGGCCGGATATCGGCGGCCTTGACAAGGCCCTGGAGACGATAAAAGATATGATGTGAGAAGATCCGCGTTTTCTCGGCACCAGGCTTCTGCCAAAGAATACGGCTTCGGCAGTGGCGTTTTTCCGGGAAACGATCAATGATAGGCGACAAGCAGGTTGAAAAGCCATGGACATTAACGAAAGCAGCGAAGTGTACGGCCGAATCACCAGGGTCATCAACGAATTGAGAATGGCCCGCGAATCGATCACGGTGTTCAAGGTCTCAGAACTGACCGGACTCGACCAACTGGTGGTTTTCTACTATTTCTACGATAAAGGCCTGCTCAAAGGGAAGTAATCGACACGGTGCGTGTGCAGCAGCGTTCAGAAAGGTATGAGCGAGGGCTCTCGCCTCATGCCAATGCGCTTTTACGTGTATGCCAGGACCACCGTGCGGGCTGAGGACCTCCTTCGCTACGGACGACGCAAGGCCGTCTCATCACTGCGCTCATGGGACCCACAGCCCTGCGGTCTTAGATAGGCAAACGCGAATCGGCATCAGAGCGACCGAGTCTTTGCGCAAGCGAGGGGGAACGACCTCAGGGGAAGCCCCTCAACGGGTGATTCCAGGCTGACAACTCCCACCATAGGAAATCCCGTGTTGAAATGCACGAACCGCGACAATTGCTGAGAATCTTGGAAGCAGGCTACCGCGAGGGTTTTATTCGCGAGAGTCTCCCCGCACGCTTGCTCATCGGTTCACTTCACAGTAAGTCTCACGCTGACATGAGCACGTGTGAGGGGAGATGCGTCTGACGGGTTGGGGTGATCCGACCCTGTTTGCCTACCAGTACCAGAAACCCCACGGCGGATCGCAGGGAGACGAAAGGCTTGCCGGATACGCGGTACTGCTCCGGCGTGTTGGAGTACCACGGGTTACACCAGCCAGAATAGCTTATCCAGCCGAAGAACCAGAAGAGAAGGAGATACCGAGTAAAACCACGGCGAAGAGCCGACATGGGAAATCCTCCGCGAATTGGTGTGTCTATCGAGAAAATCCTGGATAAATACTAGCAGATATAACGAGATAAGTCAATATTGCGACAAAGTTGCTCTTTAAAATGAGATAACATCTTTATATTGATGGCTATTTATGGACTAGTTTGGGGTGGCACGGCTAGGTTTCCGAGTGATTGACGTAACTGGTTCCCAGGCAGGGCCTGGGAACCAGTTACCGAACCGACGCGATTGGGGGCTAGGATTGCCCGCCAGGTTGGACTACATGACACTGTTTACCGGCTGTCGCTCCATTTGCCGTATTTTTCTCTGAGCACGCGATGAAGGATTTTTCCGGTTCCTGTGCGCGGCATGTCTTCGTCCTCAATGAAATCCATGGTTTTCGGGACCTTGTACGCGGCGATCTTGCCACGGCCGAATCTCTTGATCTCGTTCTTGAGTTCTTCCGTACGTTCCACGTCTTCATTGAGGATGACGACCGCGTGCACGGATTCGCCCCATTTGTCATGCGGAATTCCAATGACCGCCACGTCTCGCACTGCGGGGTGGCCGCCAATGACGTTTTCCACCTCAGAGGGAAAGATGTTTTCGCCCCCGCTGATGATCATGTTGGCCTTGCGATCCACCAGCACGTAGAACCCCTCAGAGTCACGAAAACACATATCGCCCGCGGTGAACCATTCGCCGACAAAGACCTCCTTGGTCTTCTCGGGAAGGTTCCAGTATTCCTTGAACAGCATGGGAGTGCGGGCATAAAGTTCGCCGACCTGCCCGTCCGGGACTTCGTTGCCTTCCTCATCCAGAACCTTGATTCGGTCCACGCCGAAGATTTCCTGTCCGATGGTGCCCAGCTTGCGCAGCTGGTCCTGAGGCCGGCAAAGCGTCACGAGACCCGCTTCTGTCGAGCCGTACGCCTCCCAGAGTTCCGCGTTCTTGAAGAACTCCAAAATGGCCACCTTGGTGTCTTTTCGTGCAGGGGCCGAGGAAATCAACAACTGGCGCATGCTGGAAACGTCGAATTTCTTTTTCACTTCCTCAGGGAGAGACAGGATCATGATGTAGTGAGTGGGGACAAGCGACACAAAAGTAACCCGGAACCGCTGCACCGTGGTGAGAAAATCTTCTGCGCTGAAACTGGACTCATTGTACACGCAGACCGGGGCGGAAACCATGGTGTAAGGAAAAGAATAGAATATGGAATTGACGTGGCACATGGGCATGACCATCATGACCTTGTCGGTTGGCCTGAGCCCCTGATTCGCGATGACCAGATAGGTACATGGCGAGGTAGCTCTCGTGGGTCCTGACCACGCCCTTTGGTCTGCCGGTGGTGCCTGAAGTGTACATGAAGGTCCAGGGGTCTGCTGCATCAACCATGATGTCAGGTTCCTCGGCCGACGAACCGGCAAGCCAATCCTCGTATGCCACGTACCCGGGTGGAGTCTCGTCTCCGGGGTCTCCCAAAAAAATGAAATTCCCAGGGGGTATGGGGAGCTTTGCCTTGATGCTGTCAACGAGGCCGACAAAAGGTTTCTCCACTATCATTGCTTTGCAATTGGAATCATTGACAATAAAATCTATCTCCGGTCCGGCCAGCCTGAACATGAGGGGTACGCAAATCTGACCTCCTTTGGCGCAGCCTGCGTACATCTCCATCCATTCTACGCGGTTGAAAGCGATCACCGCGAAGCGGTCTCCATGGCCGCACCCCATGGCGCTCAGTCCGTTGCCGACACGGCAGCTCCGCTCGTTCCACTCCTTGAAGGTGAAATCCTTGTGCTTGTCCTGACAACCCAGTTTGTCAGGATAATGAGTCGCCTGCTGTCTCAGGACTGTTCCCATGTGGATCCATTTACTGATGGTCATGAAATGCTCCTCCCAATCGCAGTTACTTGATCAAACTCACGCGTCTTCGCCGAGACCGTGTGGCGTGTCACTCCTCGGTACCGGCCGGCATGGTGAAGCCTCACTCCTCTTTCTTGATCACCCTGGCCGGCTCAAATTCCCATGCGGTCTTTATCCCCGGTTTCTTGTTTCTTGATTGCGTGCAGTATTCTCTCTGGCGTGAGCGGGTAGTGGTTGAAATAGATGCCCAGCGCGTTGCTCACCGCATTGGCATAGGCTTGGGCCGCGGACATGGCAACCGACATCCCCGCCTCTTTGGCTCCGTACGGTCCTGCAGGATCGACGGTTTCCACAATAATGGGTGTGATCGAAGGCATGTCCTTGATGACAGGCATTTTGTATTCCAGCATGGTGGGATTGAGCACATGCCCCTGATGCCATCGATGCTCCTCTCCGAGCATGCCTCCCTGGCCGCCCATGGCCACACCGCCTTCGAACTGGCCCTCGACGACCATGGGATTCACCGCGAAACCGCAATCCTGAGCGCAGGTCACTTCAAGGGCTTTGACCTGGCCTGTTTCCGGATCAACGTCCACCTCGGTGACGGTCGCACCGAATGAAAACGCTTGGCTGAGCTGCCCTCGAGGATTGGTTATCCATTCACGCCGTTGATCCACATCCGGTGCGAACGATCCTCGGCCCATGATAGGACGGCCCAGCAAAAGCGCCTTTCTTACAATATGCGCGATGGGGACGCCCACGTCCGGAGCACCCTTCACAAAGACCTTCCTGTTCCGGGCCACAAGATCCCGGGGATCCGCCTCCAGCATCTCGGACGCCACCTCAAAGAGCTGTGCTTTTGCGTCTTCTGCCGCGGACTTCACCGCATTGCCGCCGGCAAAGGTGGCAATCATGGAATACGCGCCCGCGTCCGTGGGAGTGACTTCCGTGTCCGCGGATATGAGTCGGATGTCTTCCAGCCTCACGCCCAATTCTTCAGCAGCTATCTGTACCAGCATGTGGTCGTTTCCCTGACCGTTGTCCACCACGCCGGATACGATGGTTGCGCCGCCGTCCTCGTGAAACTTGATGAACGCTTGGGAGCCGCCACGTATGCCCAGAGGGAATCCTGTCTGAACCGAATTCATCCCCATGCCGATGCCTCGATTGGGCACAGGATGGGCCAGCTTCTCCCGCATATGGCTGGATTCCGCCGTTTTTTCGATACACTCGATCATGCCGCAACTGGCGACGTACGAGCCGGTGGGGGTGGTTTCTCCGGGTTTTCGTGCGTTCCTGAGCCGGATAGTCACAGGGTCGATGCCCAGTTCCTCTGCAATCATGTCGAGTTGAGTGTCCACGCCGCACGCAAAGGACCTGCCGTGAATCCGTATCATGCCGCGCACGGGCTTGTTAGTGTACACGCGGTATCCGTGGAATCTCACGTTGTCCAGGCGATAGGCCTGCTCGTGACACAAGAACGGCACGGACGTGGCTATGGGACCGGTGCTGGAATACGCGCCTCCGTCAAGGTAGCTCACGATGTCTCGTGCGAGGACCTTTCCGTCTTTGTCCACGCCGGTCTTGATAGTGGTGATCATCGCGTGGCCCATGCGGGTGGCGATGGAGTTCTCCTCCCGGGAGTACACCAGTTTCACCGGACGTCGGCTCTTGATGCTCAAGAGACAGGTGATGAACTCCGCGGGGAACACGTCCGAGCGGCCCCCGAATGCACCACCGATGGTGATCTTACGTACATTCACCATGGTCAAAGGCAGTTTGAGAGCATTGGAAAGCGCCTTGGCCTTGGTATGAGGCGACGCGTTGGGCATCCAGATTTCCACAGACCCGTCCGCGTGACTGTTCGCAACTACCGAGTAGGGCTCCATGGTGAAGTACGAGTCTTCCTCGGCCACAAAGGTGTCTTCCCGGATGAGGGCCGATTGCTTGAAACCCGCGTCCACGTCGCCGACATCGATCTTGACCGAGACATTCATATTACGGGGGAAATCTTCGTGGAGCCGCGGCGCGTCCTGAGCAAGTGCGGAATAGCAGTCGAAAACGGCCGGAAGCTCTTCGTATTCCACACGGATCAGGCTGAGCGCTTCGAGCGCGGTATCTTCGTCAACAGCCGCCACCGCAGCCACTTCGTCCCCCACGTATCGGTACTTTGTCCACACAGAGGAGTTGTTGATCACGTGTGTATTTGAATACGCCCCACTTTTCGCCGGCAGTGTCCTTGCCCGTAATGACCGCGTGCACCCCGCGAAGCGCTTTGGCCTTGGAAGCGTCAATGTGGACGATCTTCGCGTGGGGAAACGGGCTCCGAAGAACCTTGCCCACGAGCATTCTCGGTAGTGTCATGTCGGCCGTGAATATCGCTTCGCCAGTGACTTTGGACCGGGAGTCAATACGTGGAATACTTTTGCCGACGTACGTGAATTCATCTCTGGGCACAGTGACTACCTCCAAGGGGCTTCAACATACAGGGGTTCCCCCGAGGGAATGGTCATTCATCGGTGTTTCGGGTGGCTACCGCAACAACTGCCTCCAAAATCTTGCTATAACCGGTGCAGCGGCAGAAGTGTCCCGCGAGAGCGGTCTTGATATCATCGCTGGTGGGGTGTTCCTGCCGATCCAGAAGCGCTTTGGAAGAGAGGATCATCCCAGGCGTGCAGAAACCGCATTGAACAGCCCCGTGATCGACAAAGGCCTGCTGAAGCGGGTGTAATGTGCCGTCCGCTGCCAAACCCTCTATGGTCACCACGGAAGCACCTTCAGCCTCTAATGCAAGGGTCAGGCAAGACCGGACCGGTTCGCCGTCCATGAGCACGGTGCAGGAACCGCACACCCCTTCCGAGCACCCCTCTTTGACTCCTGTAAGCCCCAGATCATCCCGGAGAACTTCCAAGAGTGTCGTGTTCGGCGATACTGCCACTTCCACGTCTTCGCTATTTACGATCATGCTCACGAGCTGCTTTTTCATTATCGACCCTTGATGAATACGGGGGATTCGGTTGTCTTTCCCTCTGGCTGGAGCAGAAGCGATGCTGCATCAGGGAAGAGGTCACAGATTCAGCGCCTCTTTGACGGCCCTTCCCGCCATGACGCCTGCCATTTGGACGCGGTAGTCCTTGGATGCGCTCGCATTTTCGACCACGATGCCTTCAGCGGAGCGTGACGCGACCTCCTGCGCTTTCCGAACCATCTCCGGATCCGGTTTGTTGCCTTTGATCGCGGCTTCGACTTCTCTGAGGTTCACGGGAGCAGGGCCAGCCGCGGACAGGGTCAACCGAAAACTCTCAACCTTGTCCTTTTCCACAATTGCCACCGCTGCTGCGTTCATCAGGGGGAAATCCACGGCAGACCGAAAGCTCAGCCGCTGATACGACCCTGAGATCGGGCCCCACGGGAGCGGTATCCTAATTGCCGTCACGATTTCCTCTGGCAAAAGGTTGAAAGGGCTTTCTCCCTTGCCCGTAAAGAAATCGGTGATCGGCATGGTACGGGTGCCGCCGCTTCCTGCCAGGGACAATTGAGCCGAAAGCGACATGAGAACCGGTACTGTGTCCGAGGAGCAGATCGCCTGGCAAGATTCCGTCCCTTTCAGAGCTAAGCAGTCCTTGCCACCTGTTCGGTGACAGGTTCCCTTTCCCGTTCGCCAGAAGAGAGACTGATTGTAAAACAGGCAGCGAGGCGTCAGGCACAAATTCCCGCCGATCGTGCCGCGAAAATGTTGGATACTCATTGCTCCGATGGATTCCACCGCTTTGACGAGGAGAGGAAAATGTTGCCGCAGCGCCTCGTGACCCGCGATATCTTTCAGAGGAGTGCCCGCACGGAGCACCACCGAATCCGGCTTAACCTGGATTCCTCTGAGCTCTTTGATGTTTCTGAGGCTGAGCAGGGCAGTAGGAGACGAGAGCCGGTGTTTGAGGTTCACGATCAGGTCAGTCCCACCGGCCAGCACAGGAATCGCGGCGCCGAGTTTCTCTCTTGATTTTCAGTGCCTTGTCCAGAGTCTCCGGCGCATGGTATTCAAAGGGAGGCAAGCGCATGTCAACTCCTCGATATGCGGAGCGTCAGTTCATCAGGATGAACGGAGCGGCCTGTGACGCAATCCGAGCGCACGAGACCCGTTCCTTCAATCAACTTGACACGATGGCCCTTGTCGGATTAACTGGTCACGGAGGCGCAGGACCGCTACCATGATCCCATCATAGGCGCTCAGAAACTCACTGTCAACATCATTGTCCCCAATAAAGGACGGCTGTTCGGATGGACCTCTTGAGGAACATCAGGGTTTCTGTCCCTTGAACAAGACACCGTGCTCTTGTGCAGAACCCAAGGGTTGGGCAAGGACGCCTGCCGATTGATGCGCTGGTTGCTGAGTGACTGCACGCGGGGCACGACGAGACTACCGGGTTTGCGCTGACGTTTGCGCATCTTCCGAAAAACTCTCAGACCATTGTGGCCAAGTTGTGGTACATTGTTCTTCCATGAGGTCCCACGCTGAAGCCAAGCTGAACCGGAACCGCACCGCAAGAACTCCCACACGAATAAGGTGATCACCCATGGGCGTTGCCAAGTACAAGAAGAACGATAAGGATGCAATCTCGGAGGTAATCCTCCAGTCCGGTATCAAGGTCAAAACCGAGTTACGGTCCCGAAGATCTGGAAGCCGTTGGCTTCGACTACGAGAAGGACCTCGCCGATCCCGGCCAATACCCGTTCACGAGGGGCATTCACCCGGAAGGCTACCGGTCCCGCGCGTGGACCACGCGACAATACTCGGGATTCGGCACGCCCCAGGAGACCAACGAGCGATTCAAGCTCCTCATCTCTCACGGGCAAACCGGCCTCAACGTGGCGTTCGATCTGCCGACCCAGATGGGATACGACTCGGACGATCCCCTGGTTGAAGGTGAAGTCGGCCGCGTGGGCATGGCGGTGGACACGCTACGGGACTTTGAGAACGCTTTCGCGGACATTCAACTGGATCGCATAGGCTCGGGACTCACCATCAATGCAGTTGCATCGGTGATGTTGGCCATGTACCAGGCAATGGCAGAGAAACGAGGATTTGATCTCACGCGTATCAGCGCCACGCCTCAGAATGACATCCTCAAGGAGATGATCGGCCGGGGCGCGTGGATCTATCCGGTTGAAGACGCAGTGCGGCTCATCGGCGACACCATCGAGTACCTCCATCAAGATGCTTCCACGGTGCAATCCTGTTTCCGTATGCGGGTATCACATCCGAGAATCCGGTGCGAATCCCGCACAGGAGATCGGGTTTGCCCTGGAGATCGCGAACACGTATATCGACGAGGCCTGTGGCCGAGGGCTTTCGGTCGATGAGGTAGCCCGCCGCATCACATTCAATTTCAATATTTTCGGCAACCTGTGGGAGCAAGTGGCAAAGTTCCGTGCCGCACGCAAGCTCTGGGCCAAGAACCTGAAAGAGAAATATGGTGCGAAGGACCCGAAAGCCATGCATCTGCGCGGGCTTTTCGGAGGTGGTGGGTTCGGGCTTACCAAAGCTCAGCCTGAGAACAACATCATCCGTAGCGCGTACTACGCTCTGGGGGCTGCGTTGGCAGGTGCACAGACAACCGCTCTGTGTTCCTTTGACGAGGCCTTTACCATCCCAACGCCCCGTGCTGCCTTGCTTTCGCTAAGGACCTGCGAACTGCTCATGGACGAGATCGGGTTGCGCGACACGGTGGACCCGCTCGCGGGTTTGTACTTTGTCGAGACCCTCACCAAGCAGATGGAAGAGAAGATAGAGGAAGAGCGCCAAAAGATTCAGAAGGTAGGTGGAATGGTCAGCGCCGTGTCCACGGGGTTTGTGCAGAAGCTCGTGGCTGTGCAAGCGTACGAATGGGAGCGGGGACTGAAGACCGGCGAGTACACCAAGATCGGAGTGAATAAGTACGTTGATGAGGGTGAGCCTGAAGTAGAACTCCACGAGTACGACCCCGCGACCCAGGAGAAACAGATCGAGACGCTCAAGCAGGTGAAAGCGGAACGCAGCGACGCGGAGGTGAAAAGGACGCTCGCCGAGTTGGAACGAAAGGCACGCGCAAAAGAAAATGTCATGCCCGCGCTGGTGGAATGCTGCAAGGCGTACGCGACCGTGGGAGAAATGGCTGGCGTGTTTCGGAACGTGTTCGGCGAATTCCGGGAGCCGAGCATTTTTTAGTGCTGGAGCGTTCTTTCTGCAGAAGTATTGTGGGGGAACCCCTTTTTTGTATAAAAAAGGGGTTCCCCCACGCCCCCTCCCCAAAAAACTCCAAACATTGGGCGGCTCTCCCGCTGCTCGCCGCCTGAATGGGAAGTAGGGAGAAGAAGGGGGCATCACATGGAGGTTTGTATGAAGAAACTGGGCATTCTGCTCATATTAGTGCTGATGCTGGCACTGGCTGCCGTACCGATCGGCTTTGCCTGAGGTGACAAGGGTCCCGATTGTCCTGGGGACCCGGATCCTCCGGGTGGAGGCGAACCGATGAAGCAGGTAAGAGCATGCCGTGTTGACGGATTGGCCTTTGCCAAGAGTCTTGAACTTGTCGTTTTACCGCATTCCTGAGAAATTGCTGGCCCGCTCTTGCCATGCCAGTGCCGCGGGCGCGGGTCAGTGGATCTCCTTTTTGCATTTTTGTAAACAACTCGTTGCCGCTCGATACTGTATGTAGTATTATTGTGGTGAGGTGCGAGACGGGAAGCTCAAGAAAACGAATCCAGTCGTGGCTTGAGAATACACCTCGCGATGCTCCCTTTGACGAGGTTGAAGCCATTCTCAAACGGTATTTCCCCGGGCACTGCCTGAAGAAATCTGGGTCCCACATCGTCGTAACCGATGACCGTCTCATAGGCTTCCGTGGATTCGGTCCGGTGGGCGATTTCACAGTCCCCGTCAAGAGCGGCCAGCGTGTCAAAGGATATTACCTAAAGAGACTTGCTCAAGCTATAAATATGATAAAGGAACTAGAGAGAGAAGAAGATGAAGGCTCGGGAGAAGAACTTTGAGAGTCTGATGGAGTTGCCGTACAAGATTGAGATTCGGCCTATCCCAGAGGCTGATGGCGGCGGTTTTACCGCGAGTTTGCCTGAACTGGGGAAATACGCGGTGTGCGGAGACGGCGAGACCATCGACGAGGCTCTGCGGAGTTTGGAAGAGGTTAAGAAGGAAAGATTTCAGGCATACCTTGAAGCAGGGGTCGACATCCCAGAACCGGAGCCGGATGAGGATCAGGTACAGCGGGAAATTTGTCGTAAGATTACCCAAGTCCCTCCACAGGGACTTGTCCCTCAGAGCGAAGCAGAACCACGTGAGTCTCAATCACTTCGTTTCCTATCTGCTTTCGACCGGGCTTCAGAACGGCAAGACTGCGTCAGAGGTTGACAGCTCCCAGGAACTTGTCAGTTCGCCTATATCTTATACCGCTTGACCAGGTCTTTGAGCGCTCCGCCCAGTTCTTCCAACCTTCGGGCGGAGGTTTCCAGTTCGGTCGTGCCCACGAGGTTTTGGTTCAGGGCCTGTTCTATGCGGGAGACTGCGCTGGAGACTCGTTCCACCCCGACGAACTGTTGCTCGGCCGAAGAGTCAATCAACGCGGCAGATTGCGCAGAGTTCCCCACGGTCTGACTCAAAATCTCAATGGATTCTCCCGCGACCGAGGACTGTGCCACACCGGCCTCCACCGCTTTTATCCCCTGCTCAGTGGCCATGACAAGGGTGCTTACCCATTTCTTGGTGTCATCGAGGATCACGCGGACCTGCTCGGTGGCAGCCTTGGATTGATCGGCCAACTCTTTGATTTCGACCGCGACTACCGCAAAACCTTTCCCCTGGTCTCCCGCTCGTGCAGCCTCGATAGACGCGTTGACCGCGAGCAGGTTCGATTGATCCGCTATGTCCTGCACAGATCCGATAATGGCCTCGATGGCCCGACTGTGGTCGCTCAGCCTCACCACCGTCTCTCCGATGCTTTGCATCTGCTCTTTAATCTGGTTCATCCGGTGAATGGTATCTGAGGTGGCCTTCAGGCCCGACTGCGACACTTCCACCGCTTGACGCGCGGTCGCGGCAACGCTCTTTGCCTGTTGGCTGGAAACCTTTGCAGCCTGTTTCACCTCTTCCACGGTCGTGCTGGTTTCCATGAGCGCGGAAGTGGTCCGGGAAGCTCCTGTAGAGAGTTGAGCCGCGGTTGCAGAGATCTCTGCCGCGGATCCCGAAAGCACGCTCACCGCTTCCAAGGTCTGAAGAGTCTGGTTTCTCAGGTTCTGAGTCATGCGGTCCAAGGCCGTGCCAAGCCTGCCGATTTCGTCTTGGCTTTTCACCTGGATGTGCCCCGAAAGATCCCCGCTGCTGATCGATTCCGCGAGTGCCATCGCTTCGCTCACCCGCTTGGTAATATTGCCCGCGAGAAAAGAAGAAATACTGAGAGACACGGCGGCTATCACGAACGTGCCGAGAATCATGATCAGCTGCGAATACCAGGCTGCCGTATCTGCTTCGGCCCGCCGGCCCTTCAGTCGGGTTTCCTCTGCCGCTTTGAAGGAACTCAATACTTGAGTGAGTCTGGCAAGATAGGGGGTGTCCCTTGTCGGCTGCGGGATGACAGAGCGGTCGTCTTTGCCCGCGTGCTGTCTCAGTTCAACCATCGGGTGTAGGGCCTGAGTCGTCCAGTCTTTCACCACGCGCTCCGCGTCATTCAGACGTGTGACCTGGGCCTTGTCTGAGCTCACCATGTTCCTCAGCAGGGACAAGTCCTTGAGAACGGCCTGCTCGTCTCTCTTGCTTGAGTCAAGAAAGGAGCTTTCGCCCGTTAACAAGAATCCGCGGAGAGATGTCTGCATGTGGGTGGCCGACGTTTCGATCTGCGCTGCACCGCGGATCGCATGGTTCGCGGCGTCCAGTCGATTGAGATCCTTGTGGAGCGTTCTGACCGCCGCCACCCCCACTACTGCGAGGACCGCCACGAGGAGGATACGGACAAGTCCCCCGGAAAGGACTTTCGACTTGAGCATAAGGTTCGCGAATGCCATAGCGCACTCCCTTTCTCCGCAGTCAGCGATATCGCAGCAGAGTTATCCTGAAGCCTGTCGCCTATTCCTATGCACCTGAACAATAGAATAGTACTTCTCGAGAGACGGTGACGAACCTGTGGAGTGCGAAAGAAGGCTCGTTTGCGAATTTCCTGCCAAGTATTGCCCGTCACAAATTCTGCGAGATGAGTTACACGCGGCCAGAGCTTCAGCATGCATCACCGGGTCTGGGAGACACGTACACCCGGTGCTCTCGGGATCGACGGCCCGGCGCGTTGTCGTCGCCTGCCTTTGAAAATAGCAGGAATCCGCCACGCGGAGAAAGGCTGTACCCTGCTATCCCTCCTTCTTGATGGCAAAGCTGCTCACATACTCCTCAGGTTTTTGAGGGTCGAATTCCTTTCCCATGATGACGCTTTTTTCATTCAGGGCCGCCGGCGGCTGGTGGCCTTGTTGTGTCATAGCTGTTCCGCACTCTGAGGTCCGGAACACCTGCTCGGCTATTTTCTGATAATCTACGTCACCCTTGAGGTATCCCCAACGTTTCATCTGGGTAAGTATCCATACGGCTATCGATTGCCAGGGGAAGGGGTTGAATGCGATGCGATCGGGCTCGTTTCGTGTCTTTCCCAGACCATCGGGGAAATGGCCGGTCAAGACCTGCTCGACCACTTCGGAAGGCTGATTCAGAAACTGCTTCCCGGAGATAAGCTTCGCGACTTCCTTGCGGTTTTCCTTTTTTTGGACGAAGAGAATCGATTCGACCGTGGCATTGAGAACTGCTTTGAAGGAATTAGGCATCTCCCACGAGATGTTCTTGGACATGGAGAACGCACAACACGGGTGTCCAGGCCATATTTCCTTGCTCAGCTTGAAGATGAATCCCGAGCCATCGAATACTGCACGCTGATTGAACGGATCCGGGGAAAAGAAACCGTCGATGCGCTCGGATCGCAGGTAAAGCACCATGTGAGTCGGAGGAATGATGCGGATGACCACGTCCTTGTCCGGGTCCAGACCCTCCTCAGCGAGGTAGTACCTGAGGAGAAAATTGGGCATGGAAAAATCATCCGGCACGGCCAGAATAAGGCCCTTCAGGTCCTTAGCTGCTTTGACCTGTTTGTGCTTGACGTGGAGGGTCAACGCGTTGCCATTGAGATTCTCGATCGCATCAACGCAGAAGGGCGCGGGAGTCATCTCCACACCCAGTGTCACGGCCAGCGGCGCGGGAGAGGGCAAGTGAAAACAGTCGAATTCTCTGGCCATGAGCGAGTCCCTCATGGCAGCCCAACTCAGCCGCTTGACAGGCTTCGTCCCTGTGAGCCCGTGCTTGTCGTATATACCCAGGGGCTGCGCCGCGAGCAGAGGACTCGCACAGGTGATAGGCAGGAAGCCGATCTTGAGATCCTTCTTTTCCAGAGCCTCGGTAGGGTCCTGGGCCCAGGCTTTGGCCGCTTGCAGCGGAAATACGCTCGCAATGAGCGACACGGCAGCCGTAGAGCCCATGAATCTCATGAAATTTCGTCTGGAGACATCATTGCCCCCAAAAATGGCCTTTACCACGGCAACTTCCACCGCGCGGTCGATCATCTGTTCCGGAGTAGGAAGATCCCCCGGTTCGGTCAGTGCGAGGTCTCCGCTTGCCCCGTGTTCCGTCGCATCACCCGCATCAAACGGATCAATGAGTTCGGGCAGGATACCCGCAATGTCAGCAGCCTTCTTCGTGTGGTGGCACATGGTCCCGGTCCCCCTTTCATCTAAGGCCCTTCTGCGGCACCTGTCCACGCGACGATCTCGCAGCGAGGCCTACGAGCAAACTGAGCTACACGCGATACCGTTCCACGATGTGTTTGAGTGAGTCTCCCAACTCCTGCAATTTATGAGCGGCCTGTTCAAGTTGCGTGGTGCCGTCCAGATTCTGGCGCATGGCCTGTTCGATGTTGGTCATGGCGGACGCGACCTGTTCTACGCCCACAAACTGCTGTTGGGCAGACGCGTCAATCAGCGCTGCAGCTTGAGACGATACCACTACATTCCCACTCAGGCTCTGGATGGATTGTCCCGCGAGAGAGGATTGCTCCACCCCCGCGTCCACGGCTTTGCCGCCTTGCTCGGTGGCCATCACCACAGCGCTCACCCATTTACGGGTTTCCTCCAGGATCGAACGCACCTGTTGCGTGGACTCCCTGGATTGATCGGCCAGAGTTTTGATCTCGTGTGCGACTACGGCAAAACCTTTGCCTTGATCGCCCGCTCGTGCGGCTTCGATCGACGCGTTGACCGCCAGGAGGTTCGATTGATCGGCAATATCCTGGACTGATCCGATGATGTTTTCAATAGCTTGACTATGCTCGCTCAGCTTCACGACGGTCTCGCCTATGGACTCCATCTGGTTCCGAATCACGCGCATGCGGTTGACCGTATCTTCGGTGGCCTGTCTCCCGGATTCCGACACCTGAACCGCCTGATGTGCGGCATCTGCGACGTTCTTTGCCTGGTCGCTGGAGACTCTTGCCGCTTGTTTGAGTTCCTCCACCGTTGTGGTGGCCTCTGTCACTGCAGATGAGGTTCTGCTGGTGCTGGCCGCGAGCTGCGACACCGTGGCAGAGATTTCTGATGCGGACGCGGCAAGGACGTTCACTACCTCCAGGCTGCGGCGGATTTGTAGTCTGAGGCTTTCTCCCATCTTATTGAGAGCGGCCCCGAGTCGGCCGACCTCATCTCTATTCTGGACCTTCAACCTCTGTGTGAGATCGCCGTTGCTGATGCTTTCTGCAAGCCCCATGGCCTCAAGAAGCGGCCTTGTGAGCGTTCCTGCCAACACAAAAGAAATCACCAGTGACGCGACAAAGATACAGAAGGTTCCCACGTAGAGGATCTTTTGCGTGAAGGCTGCCGTGGCATCAGCGGCCTTCTGCCGTTCCCCCATCAGGGCATTCTCTCGCGTTTCGAAAGCAGAGATCAACTCCTTGAATTTGTCAAAATACTTCTTGTCCTCTCCTTTGGCCACATAGGCCTTCATATCTGCCATGGTCTTGGATTCCGCGATCTGTTTCCTGAGGGTGGTTTCAGGTTCGAGAACCTGTGTCTTCCAGTCTTTCCACATCCGGACCATCCCGTCCAAGAGTTTGACCTGAGCGTCATCATCTGCCACAGCCTCGGTCAATTGGGCCACGCGGCCAAGCATATTCGCTGAGCCTGTTCGATACGCATCGAGGAATTCCTTGTTGCCGGACAGAAGATACCCCAGCTGGGCGCGCTGCACTTCTTTGCTGGCAACCAGGATCTGGAGTCCTTGTTCGATAAGCATATTCGTATAGTCCACCGCGGCAATGGCACTGCGCAGTCTCACGGGATCGGTTTCACGGGCCTGCTCCTTTTGGCGCTGCACAAAAGCATTCTTCTCCTTCTCAATAAAAGCCTTCATCTGACCGCTGAATTTTTCGTAGAATTTCTTGCTCAACCCCTGACGATACAGCTCTGACATGTCCTGCATGTCTTTCGCATTACCAATTTCTCTTCTGAGGGCAATCGCCGGCTCTGCGACGTCTTTCCTCCACGTTTCAATCACCTTCTGGGTTTCGTCCAATGAATTGGACCGTTCCTGACCGGAAGCGGTTTTTTTCAGGGACTCGAATCGCTTGTTGATAGTTTCTGCTCCTTGTTTGTACGAGTCCAGAAAGCTCTCTTGACCGGTGAGAAGATAGCCCCGCATACCGGTTTGCATGTTGATCGCATCGTCCTGGATGGCCATCGCGTCTCGGATTACCTTGTGGGTATGATCGACCCAATACACACTATCGAGCAGTGCCCGCAGGCTCTGGGCCGCGGCCAGCGCCAGCACCAGCAAAAGTAAGGTGGGGATCACCCCCTGGGCCATGATTTTTGTCTTTACGCTGAAATCTCCGAACCTCATCCCGAACTCCTTTCCGATCGGTGGAAACCCAGAACTGCGAACGCGTATTCCTTTTGCCGCGAAGATCGGCGTTTGTGTTTTACGTTCCTATGAAAATGCATTTTTGGGGGAAGGCCCTTCTTGAAAGAAGGGCCTTCCCCCAAACCCCCATCCCCAAGAACCTCAGGCACTTGCCAGCTCCCGCTGGTCGCTGGATAGGGTGCCATTTTCAAGGTTCGTTGTGACCCTCCAGGTCATGGGAGTTCACCTGAGTGAGAAAATGCAACGCGCACTCAGCTCGCAGTATCCAGTACCAGGATTAGCAAAGAGCGTTGCTGGGGCGCGAAATTGTCGACTTGAATCGCATCCTCGCACTCCGCTGCGGGGGGCTCAAGAAGACGACGTGATCTTAAGGGCTTGCCTTCGCATCAATGGCATTGTCAGATGAGCCTGTCCCGGCGGAATGATTTCGTGAAGAAATGAATTGTCGAGGACTTAGCTCTCCCCATGCCGAAGATCGCTTCTACGAGGCATGAAGGCCCTTGTGCGCTCAGAAGAACCATGGGCTCATACTGATTCGCTTTTGCATGTAACGCTTGGTGCAGGCTGGGAATCTCCCTCCGGACGACACGAAGCCTTCTCATCACTTCGCTCAGGAGACCCCACGCCCTACGGCATTACTCGTTTGCACGCGAATCGGCATCAGGCCGGAAGCATCCTCGCGTTTCAGGCACATGTTCTCCCGCGGAACAAACCTTCTCTCCCTACGGGCCAGGGTGAGGATCATCTCTTTCCCAGAGCGTGGGGTGAACTTCTATGAATGAGCAATTCTCGTGCCATTGCTGTCTAGACTCATGTGCCCGAAAAAAATCGGCCGGATACAGGATGTTAGGCGATGCGGAGACTGCCGTCAAGCGCGTGGACTCGACCTGTGCGTGTGCGCATGCGTCGGCGTGGCTCTGGTTTGAGTTCAAGATAGTGATCTCAATACGTTGAAAGGGTAGGGGTGGCGTGAAAACCACTCGTCACGCTGTCCGGATGATTGGATTTCACTCACATACTTCCCGTATTTCCACCGTGGACGCATCTTCCTATGAGGTGCCCTGGTCATCCACTCCGGGGATGAGCAACCAACGCTTTGCTCCCAGTCCATTTCCGGATAACCCGAAGCTGAGTGTGTTGCCTCCTCCGCGACAATCTCCACCAATCTGGCCACGCTCACGGGTTTCTCAACGATGCGGTTCAGACCGGGATAGGTGAGGCTGCTGGATTGAGCCACCTGGTCCCTCGACTCGGTAAGCAAAATAATCGGCGGGGGAGGGCAACCTGTGTCCATGCGCATCAAGGTAACGGCCGCGTTCACATCCGGCCACGCCGCGGTTTCCTCGGAGAGATCACAGACTAT
The DNA here is from genome assembly GCA_963760985.1 of uncultured delta proteobacterium. Classification (GTDB taxonomy): domain Bacteria; phylum Desulfobacterota; class Desulfomonilia; order Desulfomonilales; family Desulfomonilaceae; genus JACRDG01. The sequence continues at coordinate 718,538 of CAVXFM010000016.1, forward strand.
CGCGTCTACCTTTGTCCGCTTCAACAGGTCAACACCTTGCTCCGGTGTTTGTGCAATGAAGATACTGTGCCCTAATCGGGAAAGTTTCTTGCGAATCATTCTGGCAACGGGTTCCAAAGAATAAATGAGCAGGATCCTGTAATTTCCTCGGGCAGGTTCCTCTCCTGCAAGGCCTTGCTCAGCCGGTAGCTCTCGGATATGAGGCAGTCTCAGAGTGAAGGTGGCGCCCTTGCCCTCTTCGCTGTGGACTGTCATGGTTCCTCCATATCGCCTAATAATGGCAAAAACCACGGGGAGGCCCAAGCCATCGTGGTGCTCTTTGGTCGTCCAGAACGGCTCGAATAGGCTGGCCTTGTGGTTCCTAGGAATCCCTGCACCTTCATTATGCACACGCGTCACGACCTCATCTCCGTCCAAAAACGTCTCCACCGATATTTTGCCTCCCCCGGAGACGGCCTCCACTGCGTTTTCGAGTAGGCTCGCCATTACCTCGATGAAGTCGTCTTCCTCTCCTTCCACGCGGCAGCCGGGGGTGAGAGAAGGTTCCACGCATACGTCGGATCCGTTTCCGGATGTACTCGGCCTTGACCAGAGCGCGTCCATCTCGATGCTTTCCTTTACCACGTCGGTCAGATCGAATACTCGCGGTTGCGCGGCTTCCCGGCGTGGTCTCATGCGGGAGAACTGCCGCAGTCTTCTCGCAGTGCGGCCTGCGTCGCGACATTGATTGAGCATGCGCTCCAGCAAGGGCGGGATGTGGGAAAAGTCTGCAGACTCAAGACAGGCGAGTGCTTCCTGGACTTGCGCGGAAAACGTCTGAAGGGTCTCGCTGAATTTGGCGGCAAGTCCCCCGGCCATCCTGCTGAGTGCATCGAAGCGCTCGGACCGGGCGACGCGCCCCTCGCGGACGCGATCCGCGGAGAGGTCTTCAAAGATGGCTTCCCCACCGATAATCTCCCCGGAAGGACCGCGGGTCGCAGCCACGTGTATCCTGACGCAAAGGCGTCTCCCTGATGCGTCAGCAAACGGATAATCCTGAATGGACGGTTCACCGGAACGCAGACATTCTTGAATAGCCTCTGAAACGCCGGAATCCTCCACGAGGGGGAAATCAAGTAAATTGATCCCAAGAAGGTCCTTAGTGGAAGGTGTGCCGAAGATTGCTACCAGGTGAGAATTGAGTGCGGTAATTGTCCCTTGTCTGTCGAAGGTGACAATCCCGAGCTGAGAGTTTTCCCACGTTACTGAGGACGGCCCTCCTCTCGAGATGGATTCTTCGAATTGTTCGCGGCGGGCAATTTCACGGTCGAGGCTTTCCGTCGTCTCCGCAAGCCGAACAGTAAGCTCATACACGAGTCCTTCCCCTTCGGAGAGCGATGCGCGCAGTTCGTCTTCCACGCGTTGCCTTTCTACGATCTGCTCGCTGAGTCGCTCATTGGTAAATTCCAGCTCCTCATCCACCTCGGTCATGCGTGTCTCGAGTTCGATACGCGCGGCTACCAGTCTTTCTTCGGTCTTCTTATGTTCCTCGATCTCAATTTCCAAAGCCTCGGTCAGTTCTCCGATTTCGTTTTCCTGGTTCCTCAGACGCTTCTCGAGGTCGTAGCGAACCGCACGAAGAGCCTCCTCTTGCGTCTGGCTTTCCGCGATGCATCGCTCCAAAGACTGGTTTACCGAGACAAGCTCCTCGGTTCGTTCCTTGACCCGGTTTTCCAGTTCGCTCCAGATGGTTGCATTCATTGCTTCCGCTGCTTGCCTGAGTCCGATTTCTTCGGCAATGCGCTCATGCGCTTCAGACAATTGCACAGAGAGGTCTTCCGCTTCTCTGTCCGGTTCCTCATCCTCGCACACGCGGGTTTCGCCCTTTTCATCTTCTTCGAGTTCCTGTCTGAGACGTTCAACCATGCGTGAACCATCATCAAGGATCGGCTGCTCCAGCTCCACCGAATTTTCAGCGGCCATATCAGGCGCTTGAGGATGAGTGTGAAGTTCGGACACGTGTGCGATGTACACGCCCACCCGTTCTTCGGGCATGGGAAACGCACGAAGTCGCAGCATCTTTTCCGCTGAATGTCTCCTGAAGGATGCGTGATCAGTCTCGAAGGCTTCCCCGGTATCGAGCGCGTTCAAGAGAGCTTGTTTTACTCCCTGATCCGTTGCGCCCGGCCAAATGTCCTCCAGTTCAGCCCCGCTGACTTCATCGATCGCCGCTTCCAGGAGGTTTGTCACCGGAGGGTTGCCGTTGACGAGAATCAGTCGGTCTGGGGATTGTCGTTGTAGGACCAGAAGTCCACACGGAGAGTTCCTGACGATCGAAGCAGCGATCTGGGCTACCATGTCAAGTTCTCGCTCAGCCCGCTCACGAAAGATTTCAGCCTCCATCATGTGGGCCATCTGTATGCGGGTTCTCTGCAATTCGGTCAGAAGTTCTTCTCTGGTCTTGTCTTCATCTCTCATGTGTCGATTCCCCGAGAAAGAAGGGTCGTGAGGAAGCAGGATGCCGGGAGGCGAGGGTTATCATAACTCAGTGTTACCATATAGAAAACCTGACACAGTGTCAATAAGGGGACGCCAATGCAGCGTCTTGTACTGGTTGCCAAAAGTGTTGTCCGTTTGATTCTGCTTTGGGGCCGGGAGGTCCTGCTTCACTACGAGCTGTAATGGTACGCTAGTTCCGTGGGGGTTTTCCCTGGGCGTCCGAGACGGTGATCTCACCCAGGAAGAAATCGCTGCCCCTCAGCAATGATGTCACCGTATAAGAGTGGAGGAGCCCTTCCCTGAGACGTTTCCATTCACGATCGCGAAAGACACCGAAGACTTTCCTGTGCAACCTGAGGTTAAATTCCAGCAATCTTTTAAAATCTCTAAATTTATCGGCAGCAGGGTACGCAATCCACACCCCGCTCTTTTCGATAAGACTCACGGAGGCCGTGAAAAAACCGTGGCCGGCGAACAGAATTGAATCTTCGGGGATTACTCGGATTGCCTGATCCCCAAAGGAATAGTCAATGGCGCGTAACAACCGGTGGCGTGGCAAATCGTAACAGAAAGCCACTAAACTTGACCAAACCAGCGCTGATGCTATGAATGCAACTGCCACGGGCTTGAGCAAGCCCAAGTGATCCTCTTGGAGGAACTGCAAAGCCGCCAGGGATAGAGCGAGCCCTGCAGCTATCAGCAAAGGAAATACCAGGAGCGGAAATTCAAGCTGTTGCAGGTTGGGTGATGCTAACCTCGTGGCGAGTAAGAAATACGCCACGGTCAACAAGGCTGCCGCTGCCGACACATAAAGGACGAAAAGGGGCACAGCTTGGTCTATGACTCGCTTGACGGCATATGCAGCCAAAATGCACAAGAACGGGAAGGACGGGAGCAGATAACGCTGGTTGAGACACAACCCTCCACCTGCCTCTCCTTGCAGAAATGAATATGAATAATATGTCGTGAACGTAAGCGGGACAAGAAGAAGCAGAAGGATCGCAGAAACGTCCTTGGATTTTCGCCACATGACCGCTACGGGCACCACGAGCAATGCGAGAAACGGCATACTCTGCAGAAGAGCCTTCTTATGGGCCCCCACATACACGACTCCGCCACCCGGGGTCCGAATCATCGGGGAAAAGACAATTCCCGGATCAAGGGCTCGCATATCCACAAGAGAGACATACCCATAGGAGATAACGGAGGAAATGGCAGAACGGACGTCAGGGACCAACAAAAGAGCTGCAATCAGCACGATCGCCGCTCCGGCAGCAGCTTTCCCTTGCTGCTTCACGGGAATGCGTTCCAGTACCCGTTGCCGAAGGATGATCACAAGCGCGAGTACAAGGGCTGCGACGATGAAAAGTTCGGAGGACGGCATGATTGGCCGATTGTACACAGGCCCCGCTCCCTGCGGTCCGTACGAAAAGGGATCAAATACTCCGAATTTGATAAAGTTAGCCAGCGCTAACGCTCCCAGCCCGGGAAAAGCGCCGCACACGGTCAGAGCTGTTTCCGTCAGACGCCAGGGCCGTACCACGAGGAGAGGCAGAGTGAGAGCGGGGAACACCAGGACCGTGTCTAACCGAATGCCCATCCCCAAACCGGCAACCAGTCCGGCGCACAAGGCGAGCGCCCGCGATCTTCCGCCCGATGGTTCTCCATACGCGCAAAGAAAGAGATAAAAGGCCCCCAGCACGAACAGCATCGACACACTATGCGGCCATGCAGCCTGAGAATACTCCCAGGCGAAAGTCGCGAAAACCAGCATCAAGATTGAGTTCCTGGCCAAGGTGGGATCATTGAACAGTTTCTTTGCCGTGAGAAACGTGAGTATGGTTACCCCGATAAAACATACGGAATTGAGCAAAAAGAGTCCTTTGAATCCCATCGCGAGGTAAAACGGCAGCGCAATCATGGGAAACAAATAGGGATGCGGCGGGAAAAGCTTGCCATCGTGAACCTTTATGAAAGGATGAACAAGTTCCGGTGACCGTGCTTCTTCATATCCGTTCGAGAGGGCCAACCCATATGTCTCGGAGAAGCTCTTGGTCATCCAATGGTAGAGCGCCTCGTCGATGCTCAGGTACCCCGGTATGACCGTAACGAAGGTAACCGCCAGTTGAACGGCAGCCAGTAATACGATCGAGACAAAGGTCAGCCGAAGATTACGCGGCCTCACCGAGCGTATCAACCGCCCGGAAGCGTAGGGGCGTTGTTGCATGCACTGCACCGGACAATGTGAGGTTATGACAATGGTTTTTCAAACGAGGCTCTTGCAAAAATCCCTCGTGGGGTTCCTGGTGTGGCCGATACGTAGGCTTCGCCGGCAAGGCTCTGGAATAGTCGCTTTGATCAGCAAACGCGGTTATCACAGGACATTGCCAAGTAGCTTGGTAAAGCACTATCATGGCTGCCGAGACATTGCAACGGCGTTTCTTTCCTGACTTGGAGCGTCAGGTTTCCGTCGCGTGAGGCGGCACGCGTGACAGCGCCACTGAGGCCTCTCACGGGTACGAGATTACAGGTGCTTCCACAGCCCCCGGCTCTTCGTGTCATTTATTGAGGTCAGCCGTCGACGTATCCTTTCTGCCGGAGGCAAAAGATATTTCGGACAGCGTGAAATCGTGGAACACAGCGAGGGGCGTAATTCGGTATTCCTTCGCCATATTGCCGGCCTTGAGTTCGTCCCACAGTCTGTCCTGGAACAATGCAAAAGACCTGTGGCCCGCCTGAAGTTGGAAGTGCAGCAGCCGATTGAAATCCGCGAATCGGTCCTGGGGAGGGAACGCGATGCGCACGTCGGTCCTATGTCGATCACTGCGGTGCTGGCAGCAAAAGTCATGTTATCGGAAAACAGGATCGAATCGCGGAATGGTCTTGAGAAGAACTTCACCGCAGAAGTGGTGGACTGTTCGCGCAAACCGGTGAGCCGGGTAGTCGTAACCCAGCGCGACCATGCCCGCCCACGCCATGCCGCCGAGCGCCACGAAAAGAGTTGCTCGAGCGCAGGCCCGGGTCCAACGGTGACTCTCCGCTTGGCCTACCGCCAAGAGAACCATCAACAGAGCTGCCATCCACAACGGTAACCCGAGCAAAGGGAACTCCAGATCGTTCACGGTCATTCCCTCCTTCCTGGTCAGCAGAAAGAAGAGCGCAGCCATGGCCAGACATATGGCGGCTGTCCATAGCGGGAGACGAGAAATTCCCGAAGCCTTCTTCAGCTCTTTGATGGCGTACGCGCAGAGAATCGCCACAAAAGGCAGAGATGGCAAGAAATAGCGGGTATTGAGGCAGAGCCCTCCCAGGTCGTGAAACGGAAAGGAATAGGAATAAAAGGCGATGACGGTCAGAGGAGTCAGGAAGAGAGTAGTCAACGCAGTGAAATCCTTATCCGGCTTCGCGATCCTCAGAAGCGGAATGAACAGCAGGACCACGTACGGCATGCTTTGCAGCAAAGCTTTCTTGTGTGCACCCAGGTAAAGCACTCCGCCGCCTGTGCTGCGGGCTGCCACGACAAAGTCGGTCGGCAGGGCCCGTATGTCTATGACGCAGATATACGCGTCATGCACGGTACGACAGAGAACCATCCCAGCGGGCGTAAGCAGCAAGAGCGCCACCAGAGCCGCAGCCCCTGCAGTGATACCCGCTCTACGGGTGCGCGTGTCGAGTGATCGGCTGAAGGCCGGTCTCGTGGCAACCCACGCACACACCACCACTAATGCCGCAGCAGCTACGGGCCAGGGTGAAACCACCTGCACACCGGGACCCTTGCCATAGGAAAACGGATCGAGAACCCCGAACTTGAGGTAATTGATCGCTACTAACGGCAACAGAGCAGGCACCGCGCCAATACCTACCATGAGTGCCTCGGCAGGACGCCAAGGTCTGGTAAAGAGGAAAGGGAGAATCAATGCGGGAACCACAAGAATGCCATCAAGCCGCATGCCGAGGCCGAGGGCTCCGATCGCTCCGCTCGCTGCAGCCAGGACCATTGCCCTTCTCCGGTTGGGGGAGTAATAGGCTTCAATGCCGAGAAAGAAGGCTCCCATCACACACAGTAGTCCTACCGCGTGCGGCCAGGCTGCTTGGGAATACTCCCACGCAAACGTCGCAAGGATGAGAATCAGGCAGGAGTTCAGTGCAAGGTCAAGATCGCGAAAGAGCCTTCTGGCCGCAAGAAAAGTCAGGGCCACCACCCCCACGAACGCGAAGGAATTCATGACAAACAGGCCAAAGAACCCGAAAACACGATAAAACGGTAGGGCCAACACCGGAAACAGCGATGGGTACTGCGGAAAAAGCTTACCAGACCTCACTCTTAAGTACTTGTGGGCCAGTTCCGGGGAAGGAAATTCCTTATATCCGTTCCATACGTCCAAGCGGCCCGAATCGGAAAAACTCTTGGCCATCCAATGGTAAATAGCCTCATCGGACAACAGGGGACCGGGGGCAGCGTACCAAAAAGTGAGCCCGAAATGCGCCACAGCCAACAGTGCCAGCAGAGCCAGTTTGGACTTGATCGAAAGGGTTAGTTCCGCGAGCCTCCGGGGTTTCTGGAGGGGGAAGGGCGGGGGGACGCCCTGGGTGGGGGGCTCGATAATGTGAGGCTCTTGCACGGAGATCATCGGAGTTATCTTATCCAGGGCCGCTTGGTTTGTTTCGTACGCCTCTTCGCGGAGTTCACCCCAGGATAACGCCAACGTCTGAGTTTTGCAAAGAATGTGCCTGAGGGGGTGGCTATGCGTTTCCGCTGTCCACCGGGGTTTCAGATGGGTCCTTCTGCGTTTCCAGAAAGAGGGCCATCAAATCCTGAACCTTCATGGTCGATAAGGCATGCTTGTTCAGATCCGCGGCGATTTGTCCGCGGTTCATGATGATGGCTCGCTGTCCAATGTCCAGCGCGTGTCCCAGGTTATGGGTGACCATGAGCGTGGTGAGACCGGAATCGTGCACGATGGATTTAGTGAGGCCCATAATCTCCCGCGAGGCTCTGGGATCCAAAGCCGCGGTGTGTTCGTCCAGAAGGAGCACCTTCGGCTTGCGAAATACCGCCATGAGCAGCGTGATTGCCTGCCTCTGGCCTCCTGAGAGGAGTCCCACATTGGCCTTCAACCTATTTTCGAGCCCCATGCCGAGCGTGGAGAGCCGATCGCGGATTTCCCTGCGGAGTCTCGATCCCAGAGCCGGTCCGAGGCCCCGCCACTCGCCGCGGGAAGCAGCAAGAGCGAAGTTCTCTTCAATGGTAAGCCCCGCGGAAGTGCCCATCAGCGGGTCCTGAAATACCCTACCAATGAGGGCCGCACGACGATATTCCGGCACCGAGGTAACATCCGTATCTGCCACAAATATGCCGCCCGCGTCAGGAAAGAATGCTCCGGCAACGAGATTGAGTAGCGTTGATTTACCCGAGCCGTTCCCCCCGAGGATCACCAGAAAACCACCTTCATTTACTTGAAGTGTCACCCGTGTGAGCGCGATTACCTCGTTTACCTCGCAGGGGTGAAAAACCTTGGTGATGCCTTCCAGTCTTACCACAGCGCCTTCTTTATGGAACCATCCTGCTTTTCAGCCGGCCGCGCACTCGCGGAAAGGTGAGCGCGACCATGACGAGAATTGCCGTGATGAGGTTCAGGTCGCTGGGTGTCAAACTCAGTGAACCCCATCGGAAACTCAACGCGGCAGCTATGGCCAGTCGGTAGAGAACCGAGCCCAGCATCACGCCCACGAGGGCGAGAAACACCGATCGCTCGCCGATGAACGCCTCTCCAATAATGACCGCGGCAAGCCCGGCAATAATGGTCCCCACTCCCATGCCTACGTCCGCACTGCCCTGACTTTGCGCGAGGAGGGCCCCTGACAACGCAACCATGCCGTTGGAAATTGCCACTCCCGCGATGATGGCGGTATGTGTGTTGAAACCTTGAGCAATGACCATTTTCGGATTGTCGCCCGTGGCGCGCAATGCCAAGCCGAATTTGGTGTGCAAGAACGCGTCCAGCCCTATCATTACGAGCAATCCCATGGCAAAAGTCACGATCGTCGGAATCGAAAAACGCGGAGCACCGAGCCACAAGAACGCGTCAAAAATTGTCGGGCGGTTCAGCAAAGTGAGATTGGGCGCGCCCATGATGCGGATATTCACCGAATAGAGCGCTATCATGGTGAGGATGCCTGCCAGCAGGTTCAATATGCGGAGCTTGGTGCTCATGAAGCCGGTGACTGCACCGGCAACCATCCCCGCTGCAATCGCAGCCACAAGAGAAATCCCCGGCGAGCCCCCCGCGTGAATAACCGTCGCAGACACAGCGGCACCCAAGGGCAGCGTCCCGTCCACGCTGAGATCCGGAAAATCCAACACCCGAAACGTGAGGTACACGCCGAGCGACATCAGACCGAATACAAAGCCCTGCTCCAAGGCGCCTACCAACGTGTGCCAACTCATGGTGAATCCTGAGGAAACCGAATGCGAGAATTCTTTTGTAGTGAGCCCCATTACGATTCGCGGCAACCTTGAGGAACAGCTTCAGGTGGGCCACACCGCTTAGCTTGCCGCGGATGACGGGCTTTGGGCACGCGGGATAGTGAAGCGCCGGTTCGCATGACCCGCCAAACGGTAAGGCTCGAATCGGCCTTGAGCATGCCGCGATGTTCAAGGCACTTGCTATGAAAATGTATTTTCGGGGGAAGGCCCTTCTTGAAAGAAGGGCCTTCCCCCGAACCCCCATCCCCAAGAACTTCATGCACTTGCCAGCTCCCGCTGGTCGCTGGACAGGGTGGCATTTTCGTGATTCGTTGTGACCCTCCAGGTCATGGGGGTTCACTAGAGCCCTTTGATCCTGTAAGTGATCGTATTGTCAAGGTCCTTGTGGTTCAGGTCGATCTCGGCAATGCCGGATCGCACCAGTTCTTGAATGATCCTTTCAGACTTTGCAAAGGAAATATCCATCTCCAGCGCGAGACGAGCGGCAGTGAGCCGATACCCGTATTTCATGGCCACGAGCAAAGCCTCGTTGGCGTCCTTCAACCTGGTACGCAGAGCCGTGAGCGCGAAGCCCCCGCCGATGAGTGCCAGCGAGCCGAGGATTGCTGCCAGCGGGATCGCCTGTTGCCCCATCAGAGAGAACACAGACAGCGGACAAGACCCCAGCATGGTGATAAAACCGAACACCATGAGACCCCTGCCTGTCCACTTGCGTCTCGACGCTCGTTTGGCCTTTTCTTCCAGAAGCCCGTCCAGCATCCGCCGCGTGTCCAGGGGAGTTTCTCCGCGGAATGTCTCATCTCCTTCTGAAAGGGAACTGTCTTCACGTACCCGTTGGTCGCTTGCAGCCCTTCGGGCCTTGGTCCATTCAGGCGGTTGATGTCGTTCCATCCGGATTTCCCGTATCGGACTCGTTCCGCGAGGCTTGTGGTGGCTCGGTACCCCGCTGAGTTGAAGGGGAGACCATCTCTCCCTTTGTTTCTTGGCCATCATGGATCCCAGACCCTATGTCAGCCCAAAGAACGGTTCTCCCGTTCCTTTTTCGGCAATGGCATGTGCCGAAGGGTGTGGAAAGGGGCCTTGCTCCTCAATGCGTTCGGCGTCCACCGCCTTACGTGCGTGTCATCGCCACACATTGTCAAATTCACCGAGCTATGAGATGGTACGCGCTCGCGGTGATTTTCGGTGTCGCTGAGTATACAACAATTTCCCTCTCTGACCAATCCGTGATGGGAAGATGACTCCTGTACAGGAAGAGAAACAGACTCTGTCTTCTTGACGGGAAGAAGTTGCACGGATGCCTTCACTTCTGCGTATATTCCACGCAAAGTGGCGGTCTTGTGGAAAAGAAGGAGCTGCACGGCGATGGTGGCAAACACAGGGTTCAGAGGATTCCCGAGAGAGTGCGTGACCTTTTACGCGGAACTCGCGCGAAACAACAACAAGGAGTGGTTTTCGGAGCACAAGAGCGAGTTCGAGCGCTACGTGATGGAAACCGCACGCGACTTCGTGTACCATATGGGCAATCTGCTCAAAGAGATATCACCGGAGATCGTTGCCGATCCGCGGCTGGACCGTTCAATCTTTCGGCATTATCGCGACACACGGTTCAGTAAGGACAAATCCCCGTACAAGACCCATCTCGGCATACTCTTCTGGGAGGGCAATAGGGCTAAAATGGACTGCCCGGGGTACTGATTTTCATTTGGAACCCCCGAGTATCCTGGTGGCTGTGGGCAATCACTGCTTCTCAAAGCCTTTGCTCGAACAATATCGGGATTCCGTGGTGGACGAGGAACAGGGACCTGCGCTCAGCCGTGCGGTGAACGCGGTAAAGAGGAGGGGCAATTACGAGATCGGCGAGAAACACTACAAGAAAACCCCTCGCGGATACGACCCCACCCATGAGAACGCGGAATTCCTGCTTTATAACGGCCTGACCGCTTTCGTTTCCACCCCCATCCCGGAGGAACTTTACTCACGCGACATTCTGGATTACTGTCTCATGAAGTTCAAGGATATGCAGCCCATACACACTTGGCTTCTCCACATGATCAACCGCATGACACAATAGGCCGCGTTTCTCGCGGGAAGACCGTTCCACACATGGTGTTCCCTTTGCATACTTTCCAAGAAGTTCCAAAGGATTGCGGCAGCTTATGGTGCAATTCCCCGCCGCACACGAGACTCGGGAGAATACCGCATACGAGAGACCAACCCCTTTCATCCTGGATGGCGAATCTGAGGCAATGTTCGTTGGTTTGTGAAGCCTTTCCGTTCGTTTCCACGAATCCTGGAGCGTGACTCCGGCAGCAATCGACTGAGGAGGCATATCATGACTCTGGCCGAAGCGGCTGAATTCATCAGCAATGATCTTCGACTCAAGACTCTTCCCATCGCGGTGAAATTCTTAGCTGACAAAAGCGAATTTCCCGAGAAAACCCGGCAGCCCTCGGTGACGTTGGGCAAGAAGATGACCATATGCCAGGCGGTCACCCTGGCGAGGTTGTACGGCTGGACCGTGGGGCTGACCAAGGCGGACTTGGTCTGCGTGCCCGCGATGATCGCGTTCGGGCTCACCGCGACGTCTGACCAGAGGGGCAAGCTGGGCAAGCTTTTCTGCCAGGTGGATTTCGCCAAAGACGCGGAGGGCGCTGCAGGAGAAATCGCGTCCATGTCCATGCTCGAAAAAGGCGAATCAGGAGCCATGATCCTGGCTCCGTTGAAGAAGGGACTGGTGGAGCCGGACACGGTGGCCATCTATGGAAATCCTGCACAGATCATGCGCATGGTGCAGGCATGGGTTTTTCAGGAAGGACAGAGGATCACGGGCAACTTTGGGGGAAAAGTAGAATGCACGGAGTATCTGATTGCCGCGCACAAGACTGGCGTTCCTCGTGTTGCTATTCCAGGAAACGGCGATCGCATATTTTCCATGACTCAGGATGACGAGATGGTTTTTGCTCTGCCGGGCCACGCTCTGGAAACCCTCGTGACGGGCCTCAAACACGCAGGGAAGAAGGTGGGCGCTCGATACCCGGTCACGTTCTATCAGAATTTCCAGCCGGAATTCCCGGCCATGTACAAAACTATGGGAGAAGAAGTGGGAGCGTTCTGAGCGGATACTGAAGCGCCCCTGGGGAATAATCGTCATCCCTCATGGCGCTTCAGCGTCAGCGAACCAAAAGGCAGCATCGTGACCGTAGTTTTTTGAGAAAGCAGGTCATGGAATAGGCACTGGGGGAATGCTTTCCCCATAGGTCCACTCTCAAGAGCGAAAACAAAGATCCCTGCAAGCCACACGTGGGGATGAGGGGGGCCGATGTCCACACGGAGAACTTTCGTAAAACGGCTGTTGACAGGTGTGTTCGGAATGGGATTCCTGGGAAGCCCGTTGTGGTCCACGGTGAAGAATGCCTATGGCCGAACCCACAAATACGTCGTGCCGCGAGGTACGCTGCCCAAGGATCTGCGAGGTGAGAATCCCAAGGACCTGGACACGAGCAACCTTGAGGTCACGCCTTTGGAAAACTTCGGAACCATGGGGCTTGACGACCACGAGGTCGATCTGGACCAATGGCGCCTGCGCGTGGACGGCAAGGTCGCGAAGCCTCTGAGCCTCAGGTACTCGGAATTACGTGACTTACCTTCGGTTGAGAAGGCGGTGCTGCTCGTGTGTCCCGGAGTGTTTGTGAACAATGGACTGTGGAAGGGAGTTTCGGTCAAAGAACTGCTCCAATCGGCAGGCATGGGTACCGAGGTGAATTATGTGACGTTCCGAGGACCTCAGGGACCTTACTCGAAGGTCTGCCGCACTTTATTAGCGGAAGTTGTCGCGGACCGGGTGTTTCTCGCGTACCAGGTGAACGGATTACCTCTGCCACTGAAACATGGTTTCCCGCTTCGTCTCGTCGCTGAGGGATACTATGGATATGACTGGGTCAAGTATGTGGATCGCGTCACCGCGGACGCTATCCACTGACAGTCCCTTGAGCAGGAGTGCAGGTCTCTGTGTGCTCGGTGTGGAATTCTTTGCAAACAACCTCTCTCAGAACTGAAAATTGAGAGAGAACTCTCCGCCCATAACCGGGTCAATGGTCCTGTCAGGCCTCGTGCCGAAGTTGATCGCACCCGGGAGATTCCAATTGGGCACAGACCGGTCAATACACGCATAGCTAAACCATTTGCCCGGCTGCCAGTATCCGATCACCACATTCACGGACCAGCCTTCCAGCAACTTCCATTCAAGACCGGTGTCAATTTCGTACCCCAACGCATTGTCCGGGATGTTGGGCGACCCAGGCATGCCGTTGACATTGAACTGTATGTTCCCATCGTTGTCAATTTTGTTAAAAGAATAATCATTTGGAGCGATACACCCCCATCCGTAACCGTTGGTGGTCCGCCGCGCGTAGAAGATGCTCCCGTACGTATTGAGGTTGGCTGCCACCGCGTAATCGAGTCTTATCGCGACCACCATCGCGTCTCGCACAAAACCGTCTCGTGATTGGTTGTACGCATTGAGGCCCGATCCATAATCGTAACTGAAGAGGTAGCTGTAAGGTCGGAATACGTCGAAAGCTCCCAGATAGCTGTCAAGAGTAGGATGCCACACAAAAGCCGCGTCTTGTCTGTCGATAAGCGCCCCGTTTCTCCTGTCCGGGCCGGGCATCCATGCTTCGAGAAGACTGGCTTTGAAGGGACCCGCGTATATTCCCTGCTCTGACATCATGCGTATCTGCTGGACGTATCGAGGGTTCGGAGGGCCTACGCGTCCCAGAGGATCATGGTATTTGTCCGACCAGAAGAGCCACGCGATCTCGCTATTGTAGAAGTAGTGACCATTATTAAATCTGAGGAAAGCAGTGCCGTGGAAGTATTCAGAATTCTGGGCAACCCGCTGGTTAGGTCCCAGGACAGCTTCGGGACCGATGTGATAGCTTCCGTACACCCCAAGGATGCCCGCGTTCAGCAGGCCGCAATCATAAGTCAGAAACGACAGGATATCTGTAGAAAACGATCCGTTTCTGTCCGCGCGGCTGAAATAGCGGCCTATCTGCAAATCCAACGGGTCTTCCGGTAGAATGCCTTGTAATCCTGCGTAACGGTACGGATAGAATCCGAACCCGAAGTTCAGAGGACCGTACGGAACCTCGAGAAGCACAGACTCGGTGGTCAGCGCGTCAGTGCCGTCTGGTACTGGAGGCCGTTGCCGAACTGCCAGGGCCGCTTGCCCACCCCTATGGATCCCCACGGAGTGCGGGCAGACGCCCAGAAAAGGGTCCACTGGCCCTCAGAGAACGCGTTGTTCGCGCCAGGCGATCCCTCGGTGAAGTAATTGGATGCGTGAATATCTCCGTAATCGGCCAGACGCAATCGGGCTTGAAGCCGCACGGCTTGATTGATCTTGATGGTCGGGTCAAAGGTCACGCAAAAATAGGACCACCCGAGCCCGCACCGGTGGTGATGTTGGTGTCGAACTGCCCGCCGTTCCAGAAATTGAGGTTGGCGGTAGTCGTGTTCGCTCCGAGATCCAGGTCGTACGGTCCGAAAAAGCCCTTGCTCCCAAGCTGCTGATACCATTCATAAGTCCATCGCATGGAGCCGGCCATGTTCAATTCCCAGCCTGGGGCCTCGGTCGGAAAACAGATAAACCAAAAGATCAGGCCCGCAGCGGATAGCGCGTATCCGAACCTCCGCATATTCACTCCCTCATGAGACAGGTCAAGAACCCCTTGGGAACGTCGAAGGGTAGCGCATCCCCCATGGTCGTGGCAACAAAAAAAATACCGAGGCTTGTGAGGATTCAGTGAGGCGCCCCATGCCTGGAGAGACGAGCTCTCAAAGCTCGCCTTCGCCGGCTTGGTTGGCCTGGAAGAGGGAAGTAGTGCTCTTGAGAGGTTTCTAGTAGAAAGCCGTAGCCTGGAAGAAAAAGCCCTGCCAGTGGGCTCGAGATTGAGGTCGGGATGTTCCGCGGAGAAAACTGGGCGGCTTGGAGCAGGCAAACAGGCATCCCAGCGGTGTGTCGATGAGTATAAGAACGAAAACCTGCCTCAATGGCCATGGAAAAAGTGCTGTGGCCGAGAAAGCTCGTGTCCCATACTGCCGGTCGCAGACCGCCGGAAATCTCCCAGTCAAGGACCTTGACTCTTGCGATCTCCGCGACTTGCTTGAGACCTACAAAATTGGCAACCTGCTCGAGGTACGGCACAGGCGCACGGACCCGAGCCTGAATGATGGCCGGGACCTCCTTGAGCCGGAAGGGGATGGCTTGTGCATGGAGCCCTATGGTGATCGGGCCGTCGCCCCGGTACTCAGCCTGTTGAAGAATAGTCGCAAGAATCAGGTATAGTTAGGCTATCACCAATTCCGCTGCCACGGTTTGGGGGAATCTGAAGTGCTTCAGCGACACCCCGTGGAAACCATAGTCCAGGTTCACGCCGAACTTCATAAAGGGGTAACGGATGATGTCCAGGTCCAGGCCGAAGCGGGTCGGGCCGATATCCAGTTGCGGGTAGCGCGGGAAACGGGTGGATTACCATTAAGGCTAGCAACGAGATCTTCGTGCCTGCCTTCTACCGTGGCCTCTTCCGCGCATATGCGCAACCCGAGCCTGTCCACGTACAGCGTTCCGATAATCTCCTTGAAAAGCTGCATGTCGTTGTTCAGATACGGTCCCAAATTCTCAAATTCGAAATCTGGCCTCCCGGATTTCGCTTCAGATTTCCCTTAAGGCTCACCGACGAAAGCCTTGCCAGGTACAGGCGGCCGTTCGCGGTTCCCCGGTAATCCGACCAATCGAAGTTGGGCGCGGGTCCCAGCGCTGCGGCTTCAGCTTGTGCCCAAGACGCGGCTGGAGCCAACAGGCCCATTGCGCTGGAGGCAACGAGCAGGAGGCACATGCCGATCACTAGGACATGGATCTTGAATTTCAATCCATACCTCTTCCAAGAAGAAAACGGTTCAATAACAATGGCAACACGGTAACATCGTGAAAGATAGCTCATGAACGGCTGATGTGTCAAGGAATTATTCCCCCCTTCAGATGCGGGAGACCGCGAATAGACCGCTGGCCTGCACCTCCACGTGGCAAGGAAGATCCGCGAGGTTGAATCTGCTTACCAAATAATATATGGTGGAATACGTATCTTCAGCTCAACCAAACCCTGAACATAACGGAGGTGGAAGTGGTTTTCGGACGCACGCCCAGAATCCTTCTGGCTAAACCCGGCCTGGACGGGCACGACCGGGGCGCCAAGGTTGTGGCCCACGCGCTGAAAGACGCCGGCTTCGAGGTGATCTACACGGGGCTCCATCAGACCGTGGAGATGATCGTACAGGCCGCTATCCAGGAAGACGTGGATGTAATCGGACTCTCCATCATGTCGGGCGCGCACGTGCCGATTTGTCGCAAGCTCATGGACTTGCTGAGGCAAAAGGGAGTGACCGACATCATGGTGCTTGTGGGAGGAGTGATCCCCAGCAGAGACGTCCCCGTGCTCAAGGAATTGGGAGTGCAAGGAGTGTTTCCCGGTGGGGCTGACCTGGACGCTCCTGCCGCGTTCATCCGAGAACAGTTCCGCAAAAGTGCTGAAACCGAGACCGACCAGGCCGACAGGGGGAACCTATGAACCCTTCTCCCGCACCGGTACCGCCGGTGAATCACGTGCGAGTCGTCACCGCGGCTTCTCTCTTCGATGGGCATGACGCAGCGATCAACATTATGCGAAGGATCCTTCAGTCCTCGGGAGCAGAAGTCATCCACCTGGGGCACAACCGCTCTGCCACCGAAGTCGTCACTGCCGCTATTCAAGAGGATGTGCAGGCAATAGGCTTGAGCTGCTATCAGGGCGGCCACATAGAATTTTTCAAATACATCGTGGACTTACTCAGGTCCTATGGCTGTGACCACATCAAGGTTTTTGGCGGCGGTGGGGGCGTGATCGTTCCTGAGGAGATCAGAGAACTCGAAGCGTACGGGGTGACCAAAATATACAGTCCCGAAGACGGTCGAAAGCTGGGACTGCAGGGCATGATCAACCATTTCATCCACTTGTCCGACTTCCCCACATCAGATGGCACGCTCGACGCAGACATGGCTGACCTGACTCCCTCCAACTGGAAGCTCGTTGCCAGGGCCATCACCACCGCCGAGACGGTGAAAAAGAGCGGTAACGGCAACTTGCCTGCCTTTCACGCCCTCTTGGAGGAGAAGATCGACGGCAGACAGACACCGGTGTTGGGTATTACCGGCACCGGCGGAGCGGGCAAGTCATCCCTTACGGACGAACTGGTTCTCCGGTTCCTCAACGACCAGCCGGACAAGACGGTCGGCATTGTCTCTGTAGATCCCAGTCGGCGCAAGACCGGGGGTGCGCTGCTGGGCGACCGCATCAGGATGAATTCCATCTATAACGAACGTGTCTATTGCCGATCTTTGGCCACCAGGAGCTACGGATTCGAAATACCGCCCCATCTCGAGGAAGCGGTCGCGGTGCTGAAGGCCGCGGGTTTTGACCTGATCATCGTGGAGACTGCAGGCATCGGTCAGGGAGACGCGGCCATCGTTCCGTTTGCGGATGTCGCGGTGTATGTGATGACCGCGGATTTCGGTTCTCAGAGCCAGCTGGAAAAAATCGACATGCTCGATTTTGCCGATGTGGTCGTGCTCAACAAGTACGACCGGCAGGGGTCAGAGGACGCGCTGCACGACGTGCGCAAACAGATTCAGCGGAACCGCGCGGAATTCCACCGGTCTCTGGAAGATTTTCCCGTGTATGGCACGATTGCCTCCCGATTCAATGATGATGGGGTCACGAGTCTCTATGTGGGGATTCTTCAGGCAATCAAGGAAAAGACCGGGGTTGAATGGGCCACGCACATGAAGAACAGACCGGACAAGAAACCGTCGTCGCGCACAGTCATCATTCCCGCGGACAGATCCCGTTACCTGTCGGAAATTTCCGACACTGTCCGGAAATATCACCAGTGGGGAGCGGAACAGGAGGAACTGGTCCGTAAGATCTGGCAACTGGATGCGGCAGCCAAGGCCTTTCGCGAGGGACGGGTTGCAAGAGGATTCTGAACCTCTTCAGCAGATCCGCAGTCTCCAGCATCAGATCGAACGGAGGCTGGATCCGAAATCCCTCAGGGTTCTGGGAGAATGGGAAGATACCAAGGAGGCGTACGCGGGTGACGAACTGGTGTACAAGGTTCGCGATCGCGAGATTCGCATCCCCTTGAAATTCAAGACTTTGAGCGGCACTACGCTGCCCCGTGTGGTATTGCCCACTTATCAGGACCGGGGCCAAGTGTTGAGATGGCTGTTGCGAGAGAATATTCCCGGAAGTTTCCCGTATACAGCAGGGGTCTTCCCCTTCAAGAGGCAGGATGAGGATCCGACTCGTATGTTTGCCGGAGAGGGGGACCCGTTTTGTACGAACCGGCGGTTCAAATACCTGTCCGCGGGAAGCCCGGCCAAGAGGCTTTCCACTGCGTTCGATAGCGTGACGCTGTACGGACGGGATCCTGACGAACGCCCTGACATCTACGGAAAGGTGGGCACGTCGGGCGTTTCCATCTGCACCCTTGACGATATGAAGGAACTGTACGCGGGCTTTGATCTGTGTTCGCCCATTACCTCCGTGTCCATGACCATCAACGGTCCCGCGCCGATGATCCTGGCCATGTTCTTCAACACCGCCATTGCCCAACAGGTGGACAAGTTCCGCGAGCAGCATGGTCATGAGCCCTCACGGGAACAGACGGCCGCGATCAAGGCCAACGTGTTGCAAAACGTACGAGGCACGGTTCAGGCGGATATTCTCAAAGAGGATCAAGGACAAAACACGTGTATTTTCTCCACGGATTTTTCCCTCAAGATGATGGGGGACATCCAGGATTACTTTATCGCCAATGAGGTGAGAAACTTCTATTCGGTCTCTATTTCCGGGTATCACATCGCGGAAGCAGGTGCGAATCCGATCACCCAACTGGCGTTTACTCTGGCAAACGGGTTTACGTACGTGGAGTACTACCTCTCCAGGGGCATGCGCATTGATGATTTTGCGCCGAATCTTTCGTTCTTCTTCTCCAACGGGCTGGAACCGGAGTACAGCGTCATCGGCAGAGTGGCCCGGCGCATCTGGGCGCTGGCGATCAGGGAGAAGTACCGGGGCAACGATCGATCGCAGAAACTCAAGTACCACATCCAGACCAGCGGTCGATCCCTGCACGCACAGGAGATCAATTTCAACGACATCCGCACGACGCTTCAGGCGCTGATTGCGATCTACGACAACTGCAATTCCCTCCATACCAATTCGTATGACGAAGCCATCACCACGCCCAGCGAGGAGTCGGTCCGCAGAGCCCTGGCGATTCAGTTGATCATCAACAAAGAGTGGGGAATCAGCAAGGTAGACAACATCAATCAGGGAAGCTTCATCCTTGAGGAACTCACCGACCTGGTGGAAGAAGCGGTGCTCACGGAGTTCGACCGCATCTCTCAGCGCGGGGCGTTCTGGGCGCGATGGAAACCGGGTACCAACGGACCAAAATTCAGGACGAATCGCTCTACTACGAGCATCTCAAAGCATCGGGCGATTACCCCATCGTCGGGGTGAATACGTTCCTGAATCCCAAGGCGGAAATCACGGATCAGGCGTGCGCGGTGGAGTTGGCTCGTGCAACCGAAGAGGAAAAGCAATCACAGCTCAGGCGACTGAGGCAGTTCGTCGAACGAAACAAGGACTACGCTCCTCGGGCGTTAGATCGCTTGTACCAGGTGGCGCTCACCAGAGAGAACATTTTTGCGGAACTGATGGAGACGGTCAATTACTGCTCCCTCGGCCAGATATCCGAAACGTTGTTCCGGGCAGGCGGGCAGTACCGCCGCAGCATGTAAGAGCCGAAAGAGCACCCGGGGACGGGCTTGTACGAGGGGGGCAGGCAATCGGGAAAACGCGTGGCCGCGTCGAGTGACTCGACGACATTGACGACGTTCTTTCCCTGTAACCAGCACTACTGTTCCGAATGTGCTGTCTCGGCCTCGATCTTGACAGTTTTCACCGCGGACACTTTCCCTGTGGGCTTGTGAATGAGCCTGAATTTGTACTCGCCCGGGGGCAGGTGTATCTTTCCGGAATAAGTGCCTGACCCGTCTGTGGTCACTTCTCCCGTGTCACGCCACGGGCTTTGCGAAACCTGTATGGCAAGTGTCGCGTGGGGGAGGTCGGGGAAGCCGCCTTCAAAGGATACGGTCCTATCGGAAACCATGGTGGCGAGCGCCAGGCGTTGTTCAGCCCGATCGGTGGGCAGGTCGTGTCTCCGCACCACTCGCTGGTAAAGACCATCCCGGATTTTTCTCTGGTACCTGGGGCCGGATACTTGATACGGCGCGGAAAACGGTTCCTTACCTTTGAGCAATTCGTTCCAGTCAAACACGAGATTGAGCGTTCCCATCACCTTGAAATTTTCGTGAGTGAACGTGTCCTCCTCTTGCCCAAGCGACAGACCCAGCATACCATTTCGTGTGGTTGCCGAAAGCGTCGCCTTGTGGCCGTTCAGATTGACCCGGTCGCCGCGATACGCATGGATCCCTGCTTCCATCTTGAGATCCAACCAGTCCACTAGGGGAGGCAGCAAACACGTGAGCTTTGCGTCCACGCCAATGGGAAGGCGTTCTTTGATGAGCGTGTCTCCGTCCGAACTTACCGAGACCCGCTCATTGGTGGGAAAATACGCGTTCATCGTGAGGCTGATATCCGCACCCTTACCTGGCAACGCTGATAGCTCAAATCCCACGCCCGCCTCTTTCACAAAATTCTTATGCGTCCCGCGGGGTCGGGTCCAGTCGTGAAACGCGTGAAAGCCTACCATCAGCTCCGAGGTGATCAACTGCCGGAACCCTGCTCCTACGGAAAAGCACTCGGTTTTGGCCTCGAGCGAGAGACGCGGTGTCACAAAAAGGGTCTTGTCATTCCATGCCCTGACAGGGAGGAAATAATCCGCCTTCAAGGTTGGCAGGCCCTCATGACGATTGTAGCCCGCGTCGAAGTTCAAGCCGTTGCGCACGTTCTCAGGAAGCACCAAATCCAGGCCGTACTTGACGGTAGGTTCGATGTAATTCTCGGGCCACTTGACTTCAGACGGTTTCCAGGGATTGGGAGGAGGCTTAAACGGATTACGCAGCCGGATCTGAAGATCGCGGGTAAGGTCCGGGGCCAAGCCAGGGAGGGTGGTAGAGGGGCCTGCGGAAGCGTATCCTGCCATAGAAAATATGTAAAACAGATAGGATATGATAGATAGCCTGAAATAACTGGAGGTTTTCATTCTAATACCCTAAAAGAACTTGCTTTAGTGACAGTATAATGTTCCTGGCTCCCTGTCAAGCGATTTTAGCCCTGCCCAGGTTGACTCCTTTCCGTTCGCGGAGTTATAAATATCCGTTCACCCGCCGCAACGGGGGAGAAAGGCCCCGCAGGCCTGCGACAGTCTCGCCTCCTGAATTCCCGGCGGTGCTGAGGAACGACTTGTTTCTTGGAGAACCATGGATACCCAAAGGCCCCAGTGGGTGGATCGTCTTATCGATCCGAGCATTCTGGCCATCCCTCCGTACGTTCCTGGTAAGCCCATAGCTGAATTGGAACGGGAGCTCGGTGTGCCCAACGCGATCAAGATGGCTTCCAATGAGAATCCTCTCGGCCCTTCTCCCTTGGCGGTGAGGGCTATCGAGCGGCACGTCTCCCAGTCTCACATCTACCCGGAATCGTCTGCGCCGGAACTACGATTTGCATTGGCCAACCATTTCGGACTGCCTCCGGACGGGGTAATACTGGGAAACGGTTCGGACGAGCTTATGGGCATGTGCGCGCATGTGTTCATCACACACGGAAGCGAAGCAGTGATGGGTGAGAACACCTTCTCCATGTATCGGATCTGTGTGGAGGCCTTTGGTGGGAAAGCGGTGAGGGTAGGGCTGAAAGACTACGCGTTCGACCTCAACGCTATGGCTGCCGCGATCACGGATAAGACCAGACTCGTGTTTCTCGCGAATCCCAACAGCCCTACAGGCACGATAGTCACCCGTTCCGAGTTCGAAGCCTTTCTCAAGGATCTTCCTACAAAGAGGTTGGTCCTCGTGGTGGACGAGGCGTACCGCGAGTCACGTGCAGTCACCTGACTGCCCTGTGGGGCTCGACTATCTGGGCAAAGGCGTACTATTCTGGTACTTCGCACGTTTTCAAAGATTTACGGCCTTGCGGGTCTCAGGGTTGGCTATGGCTTTGCCGAACCATGGCTGGCGGAGTTGCTGAACCGGGTCAGACCCCCATTCAACGTGAATTCGTTGGCTCAAGTGGCAGCGAAGGCAGCGCTGGAGGATATTGAGCATCTGGAGCGGTCCGGGAGGATGGCTGCTGAGGGGCTGAGATATCTTTCCGAGAAGCTGACCGTCCTTGGATTCAAAGTCATTCCTTCTGCCGCGAATTTCGTGGCTTTTTGTTGGAGCCGCGACGCAAAGCCCCTCTATGAGGCGCTGCTGAAGGAAGGAGTCATTGTAAGGCATCTCGCGAGCTTTGGCATGCCCACGTGCATTCGTGTTACCGTGGGCAAGGAACCGGACAACGTGCGCTTCATCGAGGCCCTGACCAAAGTGCTCGCAGGCTTGGAGGCAGGGTGAAAAACAGTGACTCTCCTGCGACGGTGATTACTATTGATGGCCCTGCTGCCGCGGGCAAGTCCACGGTGGCGCGGTTGCTCGCGAGGCGACTCGGTTTTCTCCTGTTGGACAGCGGCGCTCTGTATCGGGGGCTGGCTCTCCACCTTCTCCGCAGGAACGTGTCGCCGGATAAGGGGATTGTTCCTGAAGACACCCTGGCGTCTTTGGATCTGGTGATCCAGCCCGAGGTGGCATCCATGAGAGTGTTCCTCGATCGGGAAGACGTGACCGAAGGCCTTAGAGGGGAAGCCCTCGGCGTGGCAGCCTCTCGTTTTTCCACCCAGCCCGCGGTGCGAAATGCCTTGCTTGTGCTGCAAAGAAACGCGGGTGCCCGATGGAACTTGGTGGCCGAGGGCAGGGACATGGGGACCGTGGTGTTTCCTCACGCTCGTGCCAAATTCTTCCTCCACGCGGATCTGGAGGAGCGTTCTCGACGACGGTACCGCGAATTGTCAGAAAAAGGGGAGCAGCCGGATTTTCCGGAAGTCCTTGTGGAAATGCGGGAGCGAGATTTGCGAGACGAAACAAGAGTCATAGCGCCCTTGGTCCAGGCTACGGACGCGATTGCCGTGGATGCGACGAGGCTGGTCCCTGAGGCCGTGGTAGAGCTGATGCTCGATGTGATCGAGCGTCGGATGAAGGGGTAATGCCTCACGGATACGCAGTCGAAGACATGAGACGTGGAATCGGAAGGTGGTCTGATGGACTTCCATGAGACTGCCTACCTCAGTCGGACAGAAGGAGACCTCCCTGCAATCAGGTATCTCTGCGCTCATGCCTTGGCTTTGGGCAGGATAGGTCCTGGTTTTCGTGAAGGAACGAATGAAATATCGCACGAAGCCAAAGTTTCTTCTTGTCACAAGAGAAAAAAAAAAGGTACATATAATCGATTATCCTGGGTCGGTGAATAACCATACGAGGGACAAAAGAGTCTGGGGGTGGTAGCCGGATGGAGAACGTGGAAACCCAAACTAACAACATTCCTGTCGAAGAGAAACGAGCAGGAGCTTTCAAGAGAAGAGGATTTTGCCGAGTTAGTCGAAAGCAGCTTTCACAAGGTTCAAGAAGGTGAGGTAGTAACGGGCATCGTGGTGCAAGTTACTGCTGATCATGTCATGGTGGACGTGGGCTCGAAGACTGAGGGACAAATCCCCGTTGAGCAATTCACGGATGAGGAAGGCCAGATCACCGTGAAAGTAGGGGACGAGGTCAGGGTCTTTCTTGAGGACACGGAAGAGGCCTCCGGTGAAGTGCGACTTTCCAAGTCTAAGGCGGACAAGATTCGCATCTGGGAAGAGATTGCTGAAGTCTGCGAGACAGAGAAAACCATTGCCGGGAAGGTCGTCAGTCGCGTCAAGGGTGGACTGCAAGTAGACATCGGCGTGCCTGCCTTTCTGCCTGGCTCACAGGTGGATCTGAGGCCGGTTCGCAACTTTGAGAAGTCCATCGGGGAAACCTTTGAGTTTAATGTCCTCAAGTACAACCGCAAGCGAGGAAACATTGTCCTTTCCCGAAGGCCTTTGCTCCAGAAACTCAAAGAGAAGAAAAAAGAACCTGATTGTGAGCGCCATGGAAGGAACGGGTGTCTTTACCGGAACGGTTAAGAATATCACCGACTACGGCGCGTTTGTCGATCTCGGCGGAATCGACGGATTGCTCCACATCACGGACATGTCCTGGGGCCGAATCAATCACCCCGCGGACATCTTGAAGGTGGGCGACGAAATTCAGGTCAAGGTCCTGAAATTCGATGAGGAAAAGGAGAGAGTCTCTCTCGGCCTCAAGCAGATCCAGCCAGATCCCTGGGAATCGGTGGAAGAACGGTATCCCGCGGAATCCAGGTGGCAGGGCAGAGTGGTGAGTATCACGGACTACGGCGTGTTCGTCGAACTGGAAAAAGGCGTGGAAGGCCTGGTACATGTGTCCGAGATGACATGGACCAAGAAACCGCGTCATCCTTCCAAGTTGGTTCAGATCGCCGAAGAAGTCGATGTGATGGTGCTCAATGTCGACAAGGCCCAAAAGCGGATCTCTCTGGGGATGAAGCAGCTCAAACCTAATCCTTGGGATGTCATCGCCGAACGGTATCCGGAAGGCACCAAAATCGAAGGCAAGATACGAAACGTCACCGATTTCGGTATATTCGTCGGTATTGACGAGGGTATTGACGGCCTGGTGCATATCTCCGACATTTCCTGGACACAGAGGATCAAGCATCCTGCCGAGCTTTTCAAGAAAGGCCAGACCGTACAGGCGGTGGTGCTCAATATCGACAAGGAAAACGAGAGATTTTCCCTCGGGATGAAGCAGATGTACGACGATCCCTGGGAAACCATTCCGGATCGGTACGCTCCTGGAACTAAGGTCGTGGGCAAGGTCACCTCCGTTACTGACTTCGGTGTGTTCTTGGAAATAGAAGAAGGTATCGAGGGCATGATCCACGTTTCCGAGCTTTCAAGGGAGCGGGTGAATTCACCTTCTGATTTTTGTAAAGTCGGCGATGAGTTGACTGCCATGGTCCTCAAGGTCAACAAGAAGGACAAGAAGATCGCACTCTCCATCAAGAGTCTCGAGAGAACCAGCGATTACGATCAGGTGAGAGGGTATTCCCACAGCCAAGAAGTGGTGGCGTCCAATCTTGGTGACCTGCTGAAAGAGAATCTAGGTCCGGATTTCGGAAGCAAGGACTAGGACAGGAACCCATTCCTGTGCTCGGTATGTGACGCGCTGAGTCAGCCGGAAGGCGATATTGCGGGCTGCGGGCGCTTCACGTGCTGTAGATGACTGACCTGCTCCTCACTGGGACAGTCAGAAGCAGCGTGATCCGTCAGAATCCTATCTGCGATGAACCGTTGCGCGTCGGGGGGCGCGGACCGAAAAGCGGCGCGGAGGTTGCGCGTCGAAGCGGCGGGATGTGTACCCAGGGCGGGCCCAGGACTTCCGGATGGCGGTTCGGTATCCTGCAGGGAAAAGGCCCGTGCATGCTGGATTTAGCCTCGGCGTAAGGTTGAGCGTGTCTTCCGTACATAGGTGAACTCGGCCTTCGCTCCCGATGTGAAACTCTGAGTCTGAGCCCGGATTGGCCCCTGTGCCGCGTGGCATTATGGGTGGGGCCGTGGGTGCCGGTTGACACAAAGCCCGATCTCCCCCTCCGAACATAACCTTCACACGAGTTCCTTTGCAGCTACGAGCGCTCCGTCACGCGTGGTTATTTCTCCAGATGCCTGCATCTCTGCAAGGCAACCAAGGATCTTGCCTAGTTTCGGGCCAGGGGGCAATCCCAGCGCATCCATGAGATCCCTCCCGTTTACCAGAGGGGTGGAAGGGGTCTCTTGAAATTCCCAAGTCATTTCGAGGGCAGCGCACACGGCCTCTCGTGCACTTTGATCCGAACCTGGGGGACGAGCAGGCCCAGCGCGTTGCCGCAAGATCCGCAAGGAAGAGAATAAAGAGCCCCACCATCTCCTCCCCGAACTTTCTCCAGAGTCGGAAGATTCCGCGTCGGGAAACCGGCTTGCTGAACAGGACGATTGGCCTCATGTGGCCCTGAATCCATTCTGCGCCCGCGTGAATTTCCCTGGACGAGAGTCTCAGCCGTTCAGCCGCCAGAGCAAAGACCTCGGTAGACACCGCGTCGTGGCCGAAAAATCTTACCCTACCTCGGTCATCGACGAATCGCGTATTCGGTTTGCCTGAATCATGAAAGAGCACGGCGAGCTTCATAAGGGCTTTGCGAGGTCTCCCGGCAACCAACTCCCTCTCGGCGTACGTGTGTACCAGATCCTTGAAGCAGCCCAAACCCGCGGTGTCTCCGCTCAACAACCCTTCCATGGTGCGCACCGCTTCGAGGCTGTGAGCCCACACGTCAAGGTGATGGTACGCGTTCTGGGTGCATCCTTTCATGGGGCTGATTTCAGGGAATAGCGTTTCCATGACGCCGATCGCGTCCATGTCTTGGAGGATCGGAAAAGCTCGCGGGACAGCGAGGATCGCGAACACCTCATCCCGAACTCGCTCACCGGCAACTGAGGCCAGGCGCGCAAGCGCGGAAGGAATTAATGTTCTCGTGCCGGCATCTATGGTAAAACCCAGTGCAGCAGCAAACCGGAAAGCTCTGAGGATGCGCAAAGGGTCATCCGCGAAGGAATCGTCGGAACAGACGCGAATCTTCCGGCGAAGAAGATCTTCCTCTCCTCCGCAGGGGTCGATAAGCTCTGCCCTGCCAACGGTGAGAAAGTCTCGGGTCGGAACTGCGATCGCGTTGATGGTAAAATCTCGTTTGATGAGATCTTCCCGGATGGTCGGTCCCTTGAATGTGGAGATGTCTATTGCGGGGATGCTTCCTTCTTTGAAGACGAGCCGAGCGGTCCCGCGGCCTGGATCCAACGGAACGAATGAGCACGCACTGCCGATGCGCGCTGCAGCCGTACGCGCCACGTGGTACCCGTCGCCCTGGACAGCCAGGTCCAGGTCTGTACCATGCGAACCTCCAGAGATTGCATCGCGCACGGCTCCTCCGACCACGTAAGATTCAGGAGCCAAGTCGCAGAGAATGCTAAGTATTTCTATGAGCGCATGGTCATTGTGTGCGGGCATCGCGGAAGCCGGCAAATGTGTGAGTCGGCACGCCGGCATTGGCAGAACTGCGGCGTTTGTTACCTAGTTGAGCCTGAACGAGCTCGAGACGAATGGTTCCTACCACCGGGTGTGAGGTCAGAAGAAGAGGGATCCGATTCTTATCGTTGGAGATCCACAGCTTGCCTGTGGCAAGTTCTTGGTGGTCGCGTCCGAGCTTGGTCAGCCTCCAGGACAGGCACATGGCCCGATGGAGTCCCGATCTCACTTGAAGCTGCTCTTCTCCCACCCGGTTGACGAACAGCCTTGAGCGGTCTTTACCGTCATAGATGTCCACGAACAGAGGCTTGGTGAGGTCCTTCTGACTCCTCAGGAGATATATGGCAGTTATGGGATCGTACGCTACCCACGAATTTTTCCGCATGGCTTTCCCGCTCGTCGCCCTTGCGCTTGTTTACCTGAACGAGGCTCGTCGCATGGTTGAACGAAAGGTCTACGCCTTCGATTCCGCCGAGGTTGGACTTGAGAATAAAGGAGTATTGTTGGGGTTTGAACCCGCGTAGGGTAAAAGTGGCCTGAACTCGGCTCCAGATCTCTAGGATCTTCTTCAACGGACCATCCGACACAGCCTGTGCCATCACCTTGACAAGGCTCGCTTCGCGAGTAGTGGTCACGTCACCGTGGCCGGCCCTGTTACCGTTCCAGGACACCTCGTACCGGAGTACTTCGCCCGACTCAAAAGCATAGCCTTGAGACGCAAGCAAGAAGAAACCGGCAAGGGAGACCAAAGCCAGTAAAGCGACACACCTTCCCACCGAACCAGAACCGCAGCCCAACATTACATCTCTCCGATCAGCAAAGACCCTAACGATCCGCTCCCGCGAAAAGGCTTCGCATCCTCTCTCGCGGGTGAGGCACCAACCCGACATAGATAGCGCCCAGGAGCAGCGCCCTTCCTGTCCTGTCTCGGAGGGCCTCCTATTTTACTCGGCGCCAGTAAAACTCTCGGTGAATATCCGGAATCGCCAACTCAAGGGTGTCGCCGTGTATCCGATATTCACATCGAGCCGTATTCCCCTGGTCATCCGTGATGAGCATCGTGCTGCCTTCCACAGAGTATTTGCCTGGCCGAGTATCTGGCCTGCTCGGGTTGTCCTTGTGAGTTTTAGTAACTGTTACTACACCATCCTGGGCGAACTCCATAAGCGTGCTTGCAGCAGGAGGGACAGGTTGCTCAGGGCCGCCGTTCTGGGCTTTTCGGACGAGAACCCAGGGACCTAACAGCGCCTTGATAGGGGTCGCTCCGAGCGAAATCGCCACGCCAGAAGGAGCCTCGGCCCACACGAAATCCGCGGACCACACACCGCCAGGGAGCAGGGCGAGCATACTCAGGCAAGCCACTGCAAGAGAAGACCTGAAAAGGAAGTTCACTACTGATTCCTCCACCCACCCGAGGCCTCGTCGCTGTTTTCGGCTGCTTAGGCCACTCCGGTCGAGACGGGCCGAATCATCGAAAGCGACGCCAGTGGAAAGTCTTCTTCAGTTCAGGTGCGGTGATTACCAGAGTGTCATCCTTGACGTTGTACGTCCATCTCACATTATTTCCACTATCATCGGTAATGACGATTTCGTTGTTTTCCTGAGAATATTTACCCGTGCGATTTTTTACGCGATCCGAATTGTCCTTGTCTATCCTATTGAATATTACCCGGCCTTTATCGGTAAATTCTATGAGCGTCCTGGTGCCTTCCGTGGGAAGCTGCTTGTCTCCTTTATCATCGGTCTGGTACAAGAGTTCCCAGGTGTCAACAATGCGCTTGTCCGAGGATCCTCCTGTTGCGGTCGCTCCAGGCTCGACGCGTGCAGTCCTGGGCATCGTCATGGTCAGGCACGAGGCGCAAGAGAGCGCGGCCAGACACGCAACCACCGCCATCACACGTCGGGAAAAAAGACCCATGGAACACTGCCTTTATCATAACCGGACAAGCGGGCTAGGAACAGAAGAACTTGCTTTTCCGGAGAAGTTCTGTGCGGAGGAGAGTAAATATCAAGGCAACCCAAGGGGTTGCCGCTCTCGTACGCACGCGAATCCTACTGCCCTCGGCCTGCGCCTCTGCCAACAAAGCGGCAAAAGGTCAAGAGGAGCTGCGGTCTCGCACTATCTCTACCAGAGATCACGGAACGCCTTTTCTGGTATTGCTGCTCTTGAGAGATCGCTTGGCGCCTGAGTGCGCTCCGATTCCGCCTTAGCTGTGACGGTCGCCCGAGCCTCCTGGTTCTTGGCAGGTTTGGCCACCGTCTGTTTTCTTACGGGGAATTCGCCTCTGGCAAGCCTGCTGAGGAGAGATTGGTCGGCAACAATGCAGTACGACCCCACTTCCAGGGTATGAAACACCGCCTCCGCGTCCTGCCAATCGAGTCCCAGGCAGCCGTGAGTAAGTCGCCCGCCCGTTGCTTCAGCGTAGTGTATGTAACGTGATTCGTTAAACACGAGCTTGTACCGAAAAAAGCCAGGAACCCGCCGGTCTTCCCATTTCTTGGGTATGGGTTCTCCTTCTTCGATAAAATACCAATCAGGTCTGACCCAGTCCGCAACTGCGACTTTGCTCTTGATCGGAAAAATTCCTACCGGCGTCTCAAAGGCGCCGACCTCAGTCTTTCCCTTGCCAATGGCCACAGGGCCGATTCTTAGGAGCCTGCCATCTCTACTGTACAGATAGAACTGAAAGTTCCGTTTGTCTATAACAATCATCGGCTTAGCGTTCTTGTTTCCAAGACTATTCCCAATGTACCGCGCTTCGGCCATGACGCGCTGTACCTGCGTCTCATCACTGATTCGATGATCGTAGTAATTGTCGTACGTCTGCTGCTGTCCGCGGGGGTCCAGTTGAGGGTACTGATTCGCGTACTGGTTCGCTCGAGCGAGTTGATCCCGCAGAATCATCTCCGCGTCTCTCTGCTCGTATTGGAGATTGGCCGCGGGACTTTGCCCGGCATAAGGATTCTGAGGGTGCCGTCGGGTACGCTGGCGAGAATAGGGGGGGGGCTGCTCGTTCGATGCCCTATTCTGCGAAAAGTCTCTATAATATTGGTCCTGGGTGTAGTCATCCGAGTAGTACATCTGGGCCTCGGCCCTCGCAGACAGAAAACCCACGAACAGAAGCAACCCGGTAATAATCCTTAAATTCCGCAAAACTAACGAGCTGTGCTGCCTCATGACTGCGAAAACTCCTTCACCAGGTTGAAATCGTTTCCATCTATAATGTAATTCGGTGCCCCTGTCAACGCTTCCGGATTCTCCTTGTGGCCGTTTTTGTATTCTGCACACGGTCCAACATAAGGGAATTGCGGACTGTGTCAACTATTGGCCGCGACGTTTGTTCATTTTTTGGATAGGACTGTCTTTATCTAGTTGAAATAAAACTGTAATTATGTAAGGAGACCGTATTTCTTCATTTTATACTGCAGGTTGCTTCGGGAAACGCCCAGAGTTTTTGCAGCCTGGGCCTGGATATTCCCCGCTCTTTTCAAGGCCTGGCGAATCAATCTCTCTTCGATAGCCTCCAGGGTCTCAATCAATCCTCTTTCGCCGGAGATCAGCTTGTCCAGGCCGTCCTCGATTTCCGGGGATTCCCTCATCTCTGCCGGCAAATCTTCCGGCATGATGGTGGTATTTCTGCACAGCACCATGGATCTCTCGATGGTGTTTTCAAGTTCCCGGACGTTCCCGGGCCAGGAATACCCGTACAGGGATCTCATGACCTCAGGGTCCACCTCGGGGATGGGCCTGTCGAGCTTTTCCCCGAACTTCTTAAGGAAATGAGCGACAAGGAACGGGATATCCGAACGTCTGTCCCTGAGCGGAGGCACCTCGATCCGCACCACATTAAGACGGAAGAACAAATCCCCTCGGAATCGACCCGCGTCCACTTCGTCTTTCAGATTCTTGTTCGTTGCCGCTATAATACGGACATCCACCTTGACGTCTTTGTTTCCTCCGACCCTTTGGAACTCTTGTTCCTGTAGCACGCGAAGCAGTTTCACCTGGAGATTCAGGGGCATCTCGCCCACTTCGTCCAGAAAGATCACCCCACCGTTCGCGAACTCGAACTTTCCCTGCCTGAGGCTGTTGGCACCTGTGAATGCGCCCTTTTCATAGCCGAAAAGCTCCGATTCCAGCAGATTTTCAGGTACAGCCCCGCAATTCATCGACACGAATGGAGCGTTACTCCGCGATGACGCCTTGTGGAGTCCCCGGGCTACCAATTCCTTCCCTGTACCGGATTCGCCACAAATTAACACGGTTGTTGGGGTGTCAGCGGCGCGCTTCATTATGGTGAGCACCTTCTCCATGGCCTTGGATTTGCCGATGATATTCCCCCACAGCGTGCCCAACTCCGTTTCCAGGTACCGGATGTTTCTCACCAGGGAGCGCTTTTCCACTCCCCGGGCAACGGCCCTTTTGACGTCCATGTTGTCAAAAGGCTTCTGAATGTGGTCAAGCGCGCCTTTCTTCATCGCACTCACAGCTTGATCCACCTCAGCGAACGCGGTCATGAGGATTACAGGCAGGTCCGGATCGAGCGCGTTGATCCTGTCCAAAAGCTCGATGCCGGACATACCGGGCATCTTGATGTCCGAGAGCACACAATCCACTGGAGTGTCCTGGAGCATTGCGAGGGCCTCCGACGCGGAAGAAGCGGTGACCACTTCATACCCCTCATCCAAGAGGAGGTCTTCGATAACCACGAGATAGTTCTTTTCGTCGTCAACCACCAATACGGTACTCATGGTCTCTCTCGCTCCGGACGGGGTGATGCCTCTTCTGCACGTGAGGGGGTACCGTGGGGGAGCACGATGGAGAACGTCGTGCCTTCGCCTTCTTTGCTCGTCACCGAGATTTTGCCTCCATGAGCGGTAACGACATTGTGTACCACCGAGAGGCCCAAACCCGTTCCCATCTGGTGAGTCGTGAAGAACGGAGTAAAGATTCTCGAGAGATCCTCTTCCTTGATGCCATGACCGGTGTCTGAGAAATCGATGCGAACTTGCGAAGAATCCTGCTTTCGAATGTTTACGCGCAGCGTTCCTCCCTCCTGCATGGCATCGAACGCGTTCATGGCCAGGTTCAGGAAAGCCTGATAAAGGAGATCCGGATCGGCCTGGACTAGGGGATCGTCTCCGTTGCAAGTGGCAACCGGCCACTGGATTTTCCGATCTTGTGCTTCCTGATCGAGGTTGTTTCTCACGCGGGAGACTGCATCTCTCACATCGATGGTTTTCAACACCGGAGACCGCGGCCGCGCAAATTCGAGAAAATCCGTGAGAATGTTGCTCAATCGTGTGGCCTCCTCAACGACCACGCCGGAGAGTTTGCGGATCCTGGCAGGGTCGGGGTTTTGTTTTCGGACCAGCATTTCTGCAGATGACCGGATGATACCCAGAGGATTCCTGATCTCGTGCGCGATGGTTGCCACCATTTGGCCTATGGACGCGAGTTTCTCCGATTGCTGGAGTTGCTCTTCGAGACGTTGTCGGTCTCGTGCCCTTTCCAGAAGGATGTTTTCGCCACGTCTCACGATAAGCGTCAGCGCGATGAAAAGGAACACGATCAGTCCTGCTGCCACCGATATGATGACTACGATGAAGCGCTGCACGTTCACGTACCGGTCGGTAACGTCCTGAGTGATCTGGATCGCGCCGTAGATCTGGCCAAGCATCCAATAGTTCCCGGTCACTTCCCTGAGGGGGTAGTACGTGTCCACGAGCCAGCTGCCGTACAACGGCGCACGGATCTGTTTCTCCTGTCTGATGAGGGTCAGGTCCTTTCCTTTTAGGACTTGGTCTGCGGGCGAATTCCTCGGTTCATCTTTACCGATGAGGTCGTATGCCGTGCTGTACACGATTTTGCCTCGGGTGTCGATGATCTTGATCCGCTGTATCTTGAGTCCGTACGTAAAATCCTTGATGAGGGAATCCAATGTCCCGAACTGGTCCCACTTGTGAAGGTCCATGGGAATCCCTCGGGCCTTGAGAGGAGAATAAAAGCCTATATATATGTTGTAATTAAGATTCTCTGCCAGGAGTCGGGCATAGTTCTCCGCACTCTGCACCAACGTGTCCACGCTCCGGGTATAGAGGAACGCCCCCAAGACAAACGTCACCACCGCGATGACTACGAATCCGGAAATAATGAAGTATTTTACCAGCCTGAACGGGCCTTCAGCCGCGGCCGCTCGAAACCAATCCTTACGCATGGTACGCACCCATGGACCCTTTGTACTCACGCCCTCTCATAGGGGCAAGGTTCGCAGTGAAGGGGTACCCTCCGACACACGAGAAGAACCACACGGGCAAAACTCTCGGGAGCCAGTACATCTGCACAGGTGCAATGTATCATCCTGCCTTGTGGGGGTAAAGAGAAACGCAGAGGGATAAAGCTCGACGTACTCGCGGGAAACAAGACGGGGTTGCTCGACAAAGGGCTTCTGATGCCCTCGGGCGGAGATTCACCCCAGAAGCGTGTTTCCGCAATGGCACGACGCCGGGATACCCGGGTCAGGCATTGCCCAAATCGTCGGGGTTCATTCTTTCGAGAATCTTGGTAAGCTCCTCGTCGGTGCGCTCGATATCTTCCTGAGTGAAGATCACCTTGTGCTTGGTTTCTTCTTCCTCTTCCGCTTGAGCCATACCTTCTATGACCTTTTCGCTCACGTAAATGGGCACGCCGGTCCACGTGGCCAGCACCAGCGAGTCGGAAGGACGAGCATCCACGGTGATGAGCGCGGAATCGGCATTCTTCAGGTAGATGGTGGCAAAATAGGTATGATCGCGCAGATCGTCGATCTCGATGTGTTCGATGTTAATCCCTGTCTTGTCGATGATGTTTCTCAAGAGTTCGTGGGTCAGGGGGCGTTGGAACACCTCCTTGTTGATTGCCCGTTGAAGCGCCATCGCCTCTACAGGGCCGATCCATATATAGAGTTCTCGCTCTCCGATTTTTTCTTTGAGTATCACGACAGGCTGCATGTTTCGGGTGTCGGAAGCGATTCCTACCACGGTCATTTCTTTGAATTTCTTTTCATTCTTCATCAGAAACCTCTGAAAATTCCTCAGGCGGGTGGAAGTAGGTGTACGGGGGTTGCCAGCAATTGCCCTTGTCCTATTTTCGCAGGTTAACACCGGGGTTATCGGTTGTCAACGAGTTCGGAATCCCTGTTTCTGCGGGTATCAGCTGTCCAGAGGAAAACCTCGATGTCGAGAGGATCGACCGACGACCCGGAGGGTACTCGCCACGAAAGCGTTGCCCCACTTGACAGGGCGCGCCAGCGGTGAGAAAACACAAGCAACGGTGACTCGGCAGAGGACTTGCAGGAGCCTGGGGGACAGGCATGCGCAATGGCCGGATGCGGACGCACAAGGATTCCCCATTCCTGATGCGGAGAGAAGCTTTCACGCCGCGGTCGCTTTTGGCCAAGATCCGGAGTCACTGTAGCTGTGCGCACTGGTCGTTGCCAGTGCAAAAAGAGGTGGAGAACGAATGTACTTGCCGAAAATTGATGCTGAAAAATGCGTAGTCTGCGGAGAATGCGTGGACGTGTGTCCTGCAGATGTGCTGACCACGGACGAAAATTCCGCGGCCGTGACCGAGCCGGATCAATGCCTCGGATGCGAGTCGTGCGTGTCAGTGTGCGACAATGACGCCATAACAGTCGAGGAAATCTGACACGCGATCATTCCCCTAATTCCACGTCCATGCCGTTGCCCGTTGACGGCCGAGTTCGACTGGACAACAGGATCGTGCCAAAGGGAACATCCTGGTAAATCGCGACCAATTGGAGCTTCACCAGTTCCAAAAGGGCCAGAAACGTCGTCAGTATGCTGAGACGTGACAGATCCCCCTGAAACAGGGAATCGAAGGTAATTTGCGATTCGCTCTGCAGACGGTCCAGGATCACTCGCATCTTGTCCTTCACGAGGAGACGCTCGGGTTCCAGCTCGATAAGGTCTCGTCTGGAGGTGCGTGCGAGGATATCTTTCAGTGCGTCCACAAGGTCGTTCAGTCCCACGTGGAGCGGTTGAGCGGATTTGGAGACGTCCGCGGCATCCTCGGCCGCGTCTCGTGCAAACGTGTCACGGTCCAGCAACGGCAGTGACGAGAGGTTCGCTGCGGCCTCCTTGTAACGCTTGTATTCCAACAAATGGGCAACGAGCTCTTCTCGTGGGTCTTGACCGGTCTCGCCGGGCTCTTCACGGTCCTCGGAAGGAGGGAGCAGCATCTGAGACTTGATGTGGGTGAGATATGCGGCCATGACAAGATACTCACCCGCGATATCGAGGTTGAGGGACTTCATCAATTCGACGGTTTCCAGATATTGCCCGGTTATCAGCGCGATGGGAATGTCCGTGATGCTCACCTCGTTGCGGTGAATCAAGTGCAGAAGCAGATCAAGCGGACCTTCAAAGACCTCGAGCCTGATTTCATAGGACATGGCGCTATATCAAACCGGTCATCAGTAAACCGAAGATGAACTTGATAGGAGGGCTGATCACGTAGGTGAGGACATTGGTAAAAATGAGCAGCATGAGAATCAGGAACCCGTAAGGTTCCAGTTTTTCGAACTGAAAGGCCTGTTCCCTGGGGAGGAGGCCGGCAAGAATCTTCGAGCCGTCCAACGGGGGTACGGGGATTATGTTAAACACGGCCAGCACCACGTTGATCCGAATCCCCATGTAAAGAATTAAGATGAGAGGTTGGAGAATGAAATAGGAGATTTGGCCTGAGGGCCTTCCGCCCGTGGTATACACCAGAAGGTGCAGGGCCGCTGCCAGGATTGCTGCTGTCACAAGATTGGCCGCAGGTCCGGCAAGGCTGATCCACAACATGTCTGCCCTGGGATTGCGGAGATAGCGCGGATCCACAGGAACAGGTTTTGCCCAGCCAATGGTCCTGGTGACCACCAGCACGAGTGTGCCGAACGGGTCCAGGTGGCTGATGGGGTTGAAGGTGAGCCTTCCTTGGGCCTTGGCCGTGGGATCACCAAACCGGTATGCCACGTATCCGTGTGCGACCTCATGCACGGTGATGGCCAGAAGAAAACCCGGTGCCACAAGGAGAATTTCCTGGATGATGCGTGAGAGGTTCAGGCCGTCCATGGTGCGGTAATTCTCACCTCGCGGGCGTCGCCACTTCCGAGTCCTTTGGGATCAGGCCGCCACTTGGGCATTGCTGGACATTTTCAGGGTCTCCGTTCCCGCGGTGGT
Organism: uncultured delta proteobacterium; assembly: GCA_963760985.1. Lineage (GTDB taxonomy): Bacteria > Desulfobacterota > Desulfomonilia > Desulfomonilales > Desulfomonilaceae > JACRDG01. Next base: position 755,062 of record CAVXFM010000016.1, read on the forward strand.
CTGTTCGGATCATCCGAACGTTCCAGAGGACCCCCGTATCATTTGCCCTTTTTCTTGGCTCCGCCCTTGTCGCCCCCGGGGGCCTTGGCCTTTGCTTGGCCCTTCTTGCCGCCTGCCGCGGGCTTTGCCGGTTCGACTTTTGCCTTTTTCTTGGATTTCTTTCCGCTGGCCCGGTCTTCTATCCTGGCCGCTTCGGCCTCAGCCTTGCGCTGTTCCTTCCGTTCCAAGAGCTTCTGTTTTTGCTCTTCAAGAAAAGTAATGCGAGTCACCGCGCCTTTGACCTGTTTGATCCTTGCCTTGAGGCGCTTCAGTATCGAATCGTGTGCGATTTCCTTCGCGTCCAGACCTTTTTCCGTGAGGAGGGCAACTCGGCTTTCGGCTTCTTCCGAAAATCTAGCCCTTTGGCTTTCTTTTGTCAGCAAATGCTTGGAGCCCATGAATCACCTCGGACACTATTCGTTTCTGACTGAAAACGCTTACTATAAGGAGTCCTATCCACGAAGTCAAGAAGGGAAGCAAGACGCTCGGCAGAGAACCGAAAAAAAAGGTGGGCTTGACTTGCGAGTGTTGGCTGGGGTGGGAGGATTCGAACCTCCGAATGCGGGTTCCAAAGACCCGTGTCTTGCCGCTTGACGACACCCCAGCAGGCATGTGCGACGAAAGAAGTCTCGCAGCACACTTGGAATTCTCAGTCTATGACCATGCCACGCGCCACGGGCCGGGCCCTCACGACTCTCCAGTGAGAGGGAAGCGTGCTCATCCGGGCACTTGAAGAATGGACAGGTACCGGCCCAAACACCGTCGGACCGCTTCCGCTCATCAAGGTTTTCCTGATGCCAGCCTTTTCCATCCGGACGCGCACTTCACGAATCTGCGGGTGCAAGGCTTCCGCGACACTCTGGAGGTCGTTCACAAGCAGGTCCTCCACGGACCGGCCATCGCGTATCCTCATCCGCAACCTACCCTCCAGCGCCTTACCTGTCAAGTTCTTGGAGAATTCGCGAAAGATGGATCGAGTGGAAACAGGAAAACCCGGATTCACAAGGATGAGTTCGTAATCAAGGGGAAGCGTCACGGGGGTCAGGCGCTCACCGATCCCCTCGCCAACGGCCGTCCCCCCGGTCAGGAAAAAGGGCACATCCGCACCGAGCGCCAACGCGGCGCACTGCAGCTCTTCATCGGACAAACCGACATCAAACAGGAGCGACAGGCCTTTCAGTGCAGCTGCCGCATCCGAACTCCCGCCCCCCAGGCCTGCGGCGACGGGGATTTTTTTCCGCAGGGTCATGCAGACGATCAGTTCTCGGCCCGTATGGGCTTCGAGCCATCGTAGTGCGCGCATGACCAGGTTGTGCTCGGATTCCAATTCCGGGAACCCGGGAACCTGCAGAGTCGTTTCGGTTCCGCGTTTCGCTATAATCAGCTCGTCATCCAAACCAATCGCTTGAAAGAGTGTTTCTATCTCGTGATATCCGTCTGCCCGAACTCCAAGCACTCGGAGAAAAAGATTTATCTTGGCCGGAGTTTGCACGCGAAGGCTCTTCATCAGGCGTATCCCCAGGAATCGGCAGTGGTACAGTCGAGGAGACTGACCCTGGGACGACTCTACCAAAAGACCACGATCTTATGATACTTTTGAACCTCTGCTCCAGACTTTTTTTTCGGTGCCGGGACAGACTACCAAGCGTCAGCCCGACTGAGGGCAGCGTTTATGAGATTCCCCTGACGCCAACAGCATAGGGGCCTTCCAAGGCCGAGGTACGCGTGGGGCACATGCCGGTTGCACACACCAATGAAATCGTAATTCCGGTGGGCGCGTTGTCTGTAAGGATGAGCGCTCCTCTTGCAGCGGAGGAGATTCCGGATCGAATCACGTTTCTGGTGGGGGATCACGTCTGCTGCGGTGGCGCTTGCGCGCCATCTGGAGTCTTCGGGAAGTCTCTCGGGAGAATCGGTACCTGGAGCTCGGCTGCGGAACAGGGCTCGCGGGAGTGACCGCGGGGCTGCTGGGAGGCCAAGTAACCTTCACCGACTATGTCCAAGACGCGTTGTGGTTTGCGCGCGAAGAACAGTCTGCTGAACGGTCTGACCGAACCGGCAGCCAGTTACCGCGTGCTCGATTGGGAGAATCCGGAAGTCCATGGGGAATTCGGGCTGGTTCTCGGGTCCGAAGTTGTGTATGATTATTTCTTCCATGGATGCCTACTGTCGCTTCTCGAACGACTTCTGTCTCCGAACGGTCGTATCATGCTCGCAGATCGAAAGAGGCTCTGCGTGTCGCGCTTCATGGGCCGTATGATAAGCCGGGGGTTCAGCTGTGAGCAGCACACGTCACGCGTGACTCTTGAGGGGTTCCCGGATCAAGAGGTCACTGTCTTTACCCTCTCTCGTACGAGAGACTGCAAGTGAGAGGAACGAAGCGTTCCGTGTTCGCTGAGCACACGGTAGAACAAGGCTTCGAGCCAGATCGATCTGCCCTTGACCCGAGACGAACACCTGACCGCCAAGGTGTTTCATTGGGACGGGATGCCTATCGTGCACGAAGTTTTGGCAGAATCGCCTGATTCGTCTTGTCTTATGGGAAACGGTGCTGTTTAATAAGGGTTCGTCTGAATAAACAAGAGGATTCTGTATGTCTGAGGTCGAGATCGTTACGGTCTCCACCGCGGCAGATTGGAGGGCTTTCATCAATTTGCCGTGGCGGATCTACGAGGCCGACACGCGATGGGTTCCGCCCATCAAGAAGGCGGTTCGCCGGCTTCTCGACCCCGAGAAGCACCCCTTTTGGAAGGCTGCCCAGGGGATAAGCTTGCTTGCTCGCCGCGGGGGCAGGACTGTGGGCAGGATAGTGGGAATCGTTGACCTCCATCACAATGAATTCCGTAGGGAAAGAATGGCGGCCTGGGGGTTCTTTGAATGTGAGAATGATCCTGAAGCTGCAGCGGCGCTATTCTCAAAAGTTGAGGAATGGAGCAAGGCAAAAGGTATGGCCTTTCTGCGCGGGCCTCTGAATCCATCTACCAACTACGAGGCAGGACTCCTGATCGAGGGGTACGAATATCCTCCCACCTTTATGATGACCTACAATCCCCACTATTATGCCTCTCTCGTTGAAGGTTGCGGGCTGAAAAAGGAGAAGGATCTCCTGGCTCTGATCATGACCGCGGACGTGGGTGAAGATAAAAGGGTTTACCTGGAACGCGTTGCGGAACGGATCAGAGGAAAAGGCAAGGTGAGGATACGCACCGCGGTCATCAGCGATTTTCTCTCCGAGATTGAGTTGATCAAAGGCATTTACGATGAAGCGTGGAGCCGGAATTGGGGATTTGTGCCCATGTCCGACGACGAACTGATGGAAATGGCAAAGAATCTTGTACAGATCGTGGATCCGGACTTTGCCTTCTTTGTGTATTACAACGACGAGCCTGTGGGTTTCTGCCTGATCGTGCCCGACGTCAATCCCGTGTTGAGACGCCTTAATGGAAAGATAGGATTGCTTGGGCTCGCGAAAATGTACCTTTATCGCGGTGAAATAAGAGGGCTCAGGGGACTCCTTTTCGGGTTCAAGCAAACCCATCAGAAGCTTGGACTCCCGTTGGTAGCGTTTGACCACGTGAACAAGCTCCGGAGCATCAAAGGAAAATACCGATACCTCGAACTAGGATGGAACCTGGAAGACAACCACGACATCAATCAGTTCGAAATCAGACATAGGCGCGAGGGTATACAAAAGGTACCGAGTGTACCGAAAGCCTTTGTAGCTGAAGCAGCCCACAGCACGGGAAGGGTCCTTCGTGTTCGTGTAGCCAGCATGAATTTCCCCCACTGAGACTGTGTGCGGCGAAAGAGAGGTCATTTTGTTTCTTGACTTTCAGAATCATCATTTGGTCACGGTAGAACAGCGAGAACAGGGCCTCTGGCGGGTAACGGCGCGCTGTGAAGATAATATCTTTGCCGCGCAGCTGACCCTTGAGGTGAAGATGCCTGCGCTGGACATCAGAAAAGCGTCTGTCGAGGTGACCCGCGATGAAATCGGAATGGTTCCTGATCTCTCCCCCGCGGTCGAAAGGCTCGTAGGCGTGAGGGTGGGGCCGGGCATGACCAAGATCGTGCGTGGCGTGCTCGGCGGGCCCAAGGGGTCGGTTCGGGTCGCGGAATTGGCACTGGAAGCGATGGAAATGCTTGTCAATGCACTGACACTCCCTGAATTGAGAAAAGGCGTTGAAACCGCGGGCGCCCCATTGAAGCACGAAAAGGATGGCCCGAAGGTTTTTCTCAATGATACGGTGATCGGCCTGGAGGCTGTACGAACCATGGCATCCAATCCACGTCTCAAAGACAGTTGTATTGCGTTCAAAGACGTATAAGGAGAAGCTGCATTATGCTCGCGTATTCAAGAGCAAAGACCATAGGTGTACAGAAGCAAACCGAAGACCGCCGGGTAGTGACGGGAATACTGGAAGACGAGCTGTATGCCATGCAGTGCGAGATCAGTGTGCATTGGCCTACCTTGACCATTGAGACCGTGCAGGCGCGCATGAAGCGTTTCACTACGCAGCGCTGCCCCCTGGCTGAGCACGTGTTTGAAAGAGCCGAAGGCTGGCAACTGGGGCCTGACCTGGACAGCCGGATCAAGAAGGAACTGGGTCGATCCGGTTGCAGGCACATGGCGATCCTCATGGTCGACTGTTGCAGGGCACTAGCTCGAGCGGAATTCGTCCGAGAGTTGAGTGCTGCTCTGACATCCGAACCCGGCCTGGACAAGAAAGCCTTCGCACAATCTTACTGCCAGCGCCACCCGCAACTGACCGAATACCTTCGGTTCCAATAGCGATGCGAGCTGATTTCGATGAAACTTGATCTTCACATACATACCACCGCGCATTCCCCTTGCAGCACTATGACGCCCGACGAGTTGATGGCCGCAGCCAAAGACTCCGGCCTGGACGGAGTGTGCATCACCGAACACAACAAGGTGTGGTCCCCGCGGGATGCGGCCTCCTTGAGCGACGCACACGGGCTTGCCGTGTTTCGAGGCATGGAGGTGACGACCACGGGTGGAGACATCCTGGTCTTCGGCCTTGAGGAAGAACCCGGAGACGAGCTGTGGACACCTGCCGAACTGAAGGCGAAAGTCGACGCAGCCCGAGGAGTGGCCATTGCCGCTCATCCGTTCCGAGGCTTTCTCCTGTTCGGCTTCGGTCAATTGCAGATGGATCTCGACGCGGCGATCGACAACCCGACGTTTTCCCACGTACACGGGCTGGAGATCTGCAACTCCATGGTCACTCCTGACGAAAATCACATGGCCAGCCGTGCGGCTGACGCTCTGGGACTGCTGCAAGTGGGGGGCAGCGATGCACACCGACCACGAGACGTCGGCACTTGCGTTACCCTGTTTCACGACCCCCTTCACAATGAACGAGAGCTGGTGGAGGCAATCCTCGGCAATCGCTTTGAGGTGGAGAGGATGAAATGACCGATAGGATTGCACATGAACCCTGAAGAAATCACCTGGTCTCAATGGACCCGCGGTATGGAGCGTTTCTTGCGGTTGAAAACGTTCCCTGTGGGACTGAAAATGCTGGAAGATCCGGAAGAACTGGGCAAGAATCCCTGGCTCAGGAGGCCTCAGGAAAAGCTGTCGCTGTGCCAGCTCATTACTATCGTGCGTACCTTCGACTGGACCGTGGGCGCCACCGCGGACGATCTGGTGACCCCGGGGTGCGCTGCGGTGCTGGGGCTTGCAGAGCTACCGGAGTTCGTCACCTCCGGCGACATGAGAAGCATCGTGTGGCTGGAGAAAAAAGAGGACGCTGCCGCGTGTGAACGGATCATCCAACGGATCCCCTGCGGCAAGTACAAGGCGGTGACGCTAGCTCCGACCGCGTACGATCCTTTCATCCCGGACATCGTGATCATCTACGGGAATCCGGCTCAGATGTCTTTGATGGTCAACGCAATTCAGTTCGACCAATTCGAGCGCATGGTCTTCTACTCCGTCGGCGAGAGTTCCTGTTCGGACGTGCTCGGACGATGCTTTGTCGACCGCGTTCCTGCCCTTTCGATACCCTGCTATGGAGAACGTCGTTTCGGCCACGCTGCCGACGACGAGCTTGCCATCGGCTTGCCCGCGGAAGACTGCGGCCGCATCCTGGCAAACCTGGAGAAACTCTTCAAGAGAGGCGTCCGATACCCTATCTCGCCGTACGGGGCTCAGGTCAGCCCATTCAAAGCATTGGACGCGGTATACGGTTTCTCGCGGGTCTCCGATAGCAACGAGTCCTCGTAGCCAGACCCGCCATCCCACAGGACGGAGAGGCTCCCAGGGGCACATGCACTCAGCTTTTCCCTGGTAGCCTCTTGCCGCCGCGTGGTCATCAGGTTCCTGTCAATCTTTTATCTCGATCTTGAGGGTCTTTTTCACCAGATCCTTTTCATGGTCGAACTTTACCACTCTCTGGAGCATGATCCGTTGGGCCTGCACCGGTCCGGCCCCGTGCCAGGTGCCGACGCCGTGTTGTCCTGCAGTCCAGTGCTGGAGCAGTTTGTGCACCTTGAGGATGTTTTCCGTGGGCTCGTCCGAACCGAAGCTGTAGAACTCCTCCACATACTTCGCTGTCTCCGGGTTCTTGAGTTCCTTGAGTGAAGGAAGCGTCACGATCAGACCGCCGCCTATATCTCCGGCCAGCGCCATGGTCCGCCAAAACGCATTGCAGATGTTGAGCTTGGCCACGTTTCCCATCACTTCATCAGGCAGGAACACACCCGAGCCCGGCGGTTCCTCCTTGCCAAGCTGCGCAGCAGCCATGCCACACGCGCGGCCTGTTTCCCGGAGCACCACCATTTCGGTGAGCTGGTCATTGATATGAGTAATCTTTTCCAGACCTTTGTACTCCTGGACCAGCTTGCACGCGCCGATGATCTGATTCATGAACCCCACCTTGCAGGTGCCGCCGCAGGTCATGCGGTGGGTCCTGGCAAAGCGCGTCACGAACTTTCCCGAATACTCGGTTTCGCCACAATGAAAAACGCGATCCCACGGCACGAACACATTGTCGAACACTACCATCGATGTTTCGCGCTGACCATAAAGCGGGTTACCGAGTTCGTAGATGTCGCCGGCCTGTTCTCTCTCCGCAGAATAGGGGGAATACTGACAGATGTACGTGATGCCCTCCGCATCGGTGGGAACCGCGAACGCAACCGCATAGTCCTCTTCTCCGGGCCCGTGAGAGGACTGCGGCAACACTACCAGCTCATGACTGGCAAATGCGCCACTGATGTTGATCTTGGCCCCTCGTACTACAATGCCGTCGCTTCGTTTTTCCGTAACTTTCAGCGACAGGAAGGGATCAGTCCATTCCAGCGTCCGTTTCTTGCGGCTGCCTCGAGGTTCGGTAAGTGCGCCCGCGACGGAAAGGTCCTTTTTCTGGACCATCTTGAGGTATTCCAGGAAACGCGATCGGTAGTCTGTCCCGAGTTTCTGATCCATTTCCCAGGTTGTGGCCGCGAGAGCGTGGAACGCGTCATAACCCACGCATCGGTAGATGCAGGTCCCCAACCTCTCAGCGGTAAAGGTACCTGCTTGGGCCTTGGCGAGCAGGTCTTCGACGCTTGCACTCACATGTGTGTACCGATTGACCGTCTCGTCGATCAGAGGGGAATGACAGGTCATTACGTCCTTGCATTCAGGGTCCAAGGCCCACTCATAGCTGGCCTTGTTCGCCTCCACCACTGTACGGGTATTGGGATTATCCAGCACGCTCTCCACGCGTTTGCCATTCATGAAGACCCTGGGCTTCATGCCTTTCAAACTCTCTTCAAATTGTTCGGGTGTCATCAAAGCCATGTGGCGTTTCCTCCCTGGTTGATTTCTGGAGTGAAGTCCTCGGCAGATTCCGACCTTAATGCGAGAGCGAGTGCATCGGCTCCGGCCGCTCCTGCCGCAAGTAGTGTTTGGGTAGCCTCCGCGATGGTAGCACCGGTGGTGGCCACGTCATCGATCACGAGAACACGCCTGCGGAGAATCGCAGACTGACGTATAACTCCGAAGGATCCTTTGAGATTCTTCAGACGCTCGGGACGGCGCAGACCGACTTGCGGTGGCGTGTCCCGAATCTTCCCGAAGCATGACCGGTCCAGAGGAATTCCCGTGGCTTCGGCCAGCTTTTCCGCCAGGATCAGAGCCTGATTGAATCCTCGGGCAACGAGCCTTTTCCGATGAATCGGAACCGGAACGATCAGGTCGAAGTCGCGCGCAGAGAAATGCCGCGTGAACGCGTCCACGAGAAGGCTGCCGAGGGTCCTGCTCTGGTAGAGCTTGCCCGCGTACTTGAACCTCACGATGCCTTCTTTCAAACCACCTGAATAGAGATACCCGTAACGTGCACGCGTATAAGCCGGTGGATTGGTGAGGCATCGGCCGCACACCATGGCCCGACTGTCGGACAGGCCCGCAACGGGAAGTCCGCATCGCTCGCACACCGGAGAGGGCAGGGGGCTGAGAGCCTCCAGGCATGATGCGCAGAGGCCTGTCACGCTGCGTGCGCCCAGAGAATCGCAGAAACTGCACAAAGGCGGAAACAGAAGAGTCAGCAAGGATTCTTTGATCATGCGAAGATCGTCTGAAATCATGGGTGCTCGCTCCTCTTCGGCACGCATCGTCATCCGACCGCGGACCCGTCTCCGTGCGGAACGGACGAGCGAATCGACTCTGCCGGGCCAGTGGAGTCCTGCGGAGTGTACCCCAGTATACCTCACCTTGCCGCTGTCTACAAAGGACCAGTGGTGCCTCTTGTAACATGCGCCAGGTCCCGTCCGAGATCGCCTTTCGGCACACGGAGCACGGAAAACGGTGTATACGGGAATGCCATCTCCTTCCATCCCCGAGGTAAAACTTGGCGAAGCAGATGGTATACTGAATCCTATGAACAATGGTGCGAGTTCTCAAGAGCTGTTCAGTATCTCGCGACAGAAACGTCTCAAGATAACGGCTTGGTGGCGCCTGAGCCAATCTGGCCAACCCGGACCGCTGTTCATTGTCAATGACGTTCAGCACGAGTCGATTGGGAGAATCAGATGGTTACTTGCGAAAATGAAGAAGCACGGTATCGCGTGGTCATTTCGAACGGAACACACCAAATATTTGCGGATACCACGGACGCGCACGGAGGTGGGGGATCGGCAATACGGCCCCACGAACTCCTCGAGGGAGCATTGGCAGGGTGCCTGAACATGGTGATTCGCATGTACGCGGACAAGCAGGGGATCCCTATGACCAAGGTCTTCACCACCGTTTCGTCAGACAGGACTCAGCCGGGAAAGACGATATTCACATATTCTTTCTCCGTGGAAGGATCGTTGACAGCCGAACAACGAGAGGAACTGGCCAAGGTCGCCGGGACGTGTCCGGTGCACCAGACGTTGTCTCACGCGATAGAGATTGTGGCGTGCTCACCTGAGTGCCGATGAGCGAATGCCAAGAGATATAGCGGGCGGTGAGCCTTGATCACGAGCATCCAGGCTCGCCGCCGCTTGATGAAATGTGTCACGTGAGACGGTTTAGAATTCCGCCTTGAGCACCACGTCCATGCCGAACACAGGATCGATTTTCCGGTTCGGATTGATGCCAAAGTTGTTCGCGAGTGACGGTTCATCCCAGCCAACTACGCGGCGGTCTATGCACGCATAGTTGAACCATTTTCCGGGTACCCAGTATCCAAAAGCCGTGCAAAGCGTGTACCCTTCGAGGAGCTTCCAGTCAAAGCCCCAGTCTATCTCGTACCCAAGGGCATTGTCGGGTATCGCGGGAGCAACGCCGTCCGGTGAGCTTTTGTTTGTATAGGTGACCAGCGGGTATACAGAAAAATTGACCACCGACAATGGGGCAATGTAACCCCATCCGTTTCCTTTGGAAATACGTTCTGCCCAGAAGAAGCTCCCGTACACATTGAGGTTGGCCGCGACCGCGTAGTCCAGTCTGGCCGCGTACGTGTTGGCATCGGTGACGTATCCGTTGTCCGAACCAATGTACGTGGGACGGGAGGTGTACGACCCGTTTCCCGAGCCGTAATCCCACGCGAACAAGATGCTGTATGGTCTGAATACGCTGTAGTTGCTGAATTGCGACAGACCCCGCGTATCTGCCTGGCGGTCAATCTTAATTCCGTTTCGTCTGTCCTCACCGCCTTGAACGTACCCCCAAAAGAGGCTGAGCTTGGCCGGGCCGCAAAAGCAACCCAGTTCAGTCATGTACCGGGCGTGCTCAGTGTAATACGGAGCAAACGCGCTGAAGTCCCCTCCGGGGAGACCAATGTAGAGATTGTCCACGCCACTCAGGTTTCGCTGATTATGGGTATCCAGTCTGATAAAGGCCGCTTCCGCGTTGAAGAAGAACCTGCCGTTGTTGAACTTGGTGAAAGCAGTCACATACTGCAGCTCATTGTCGTTGGGCACATATCCGTAACGGCCGGGAGTCCCTGGCCCGTCTGCGGAATTACCCGGGTGAAATTGCGATTCAGGACCGCCGTGCCATCTGATCAGTTCGGTGATCGCTCCGAAAGAGAGGGGCCCACTGTCGTACGTAAAGAACCCTCCCACGCGCAAAGTCTGGACCGCGTTCTTGTCTGATTGGGTAAAATAGTCAGAACTGCCCTGGGTCCACGGCATCCATGCACCGCCGATTCTGAAAGGCCCATAGGGGGCGACGATCAAAAGTCCTTCATAGGTGGTGTTGTCCGCGCCGTCGAGAATCAGCCCTGTGCCAAAACTGAAAGGCCTCTTTCCCAGTACCACTATTCCCCAAGGAGTCTGGGCAGTAACCCAGAAGGTGTTCCAGTAACCTGGCGAGAACGAACTCTGGGTCCCTGGGATGGTATTCGTGAAATACTCCTGCTTCATGAAGGACCCTGCACCGGCTGAGGTGGTGGGAAATGGCAAATTGGAGTAAGAAAGACCAATGGGTATCCAGGACCCGATGTAATAGCTTCCCCGCAGGCGCACCGCCTGAGTGATGCGGATTTCAGGTCTCAGGAACGTGTACATGGTGGACGCGGACGCGTCCGCTCCTGAGACGATAAAATCCCCAGTTATCTCGTTTCCCAGCCACCCGTTATAGGACGCACCGTCTCCCAGCGTGGTGGCGTTGGAAATATTGAATTTGCCGAAGAAACCGTTGTCCCCCATCTGGGAATACAGCTTGTACTCCCAGTTCCAATCTCCCGCCATGGAGAATTCCCATGCGGACGAGACACTTGCCCCGATGATGAGGCAAATGCCAAGAGCCACAACCAACGTGCGCGCGGTTTGCCTGAATACCATCCTACCCTCCCCAATCCGAATGGATTACCGAGAACCAGGGCCATCGAAGCATTCAGGAGAGACGACCCCCGTTCATCCCGAAACCAATGCCTTGACCGACTGAAACCCCTTACAGTCCATGGCCAAGCCTGCCCATCTTAGTATGCCGTAGCGTAGGGGCATCCGTCCTGAAAAGTCAAGCAAAACCTTTCGGATGCGGTCGCTCATCTTGCGCTCTCCTGCACCGAGGCGAAGTTTCTCCGCGGCTGAATCGAGGAACGCTGCTTGGAGGGCCAGAGGGGTCGGACTTGCTTCGCGAAACATTGCAAATGTTCGGTGTCGAAATCGTCTGGCTCTGAAGGGCAGGCCGGAAGTGATACATGCGGGTTCGAGAAGCTATTGATCACTTTTCTGCCCACGTATAACGTCCGGCCCACCCACGACGGAAAGGACAACTTTGACCGCAAGACAATGCCCCAATCCGTCAGCGTATTTGCGCCATCCAATACTGAGGTCCCCGAAAAGCACTCCTCGCTAAAACTCGGCCAGGACCGAAAACTGGAGTGCATTGATCGCGGACCGATCACGCACGATCACGCCATCGGTCGGGCCGGTGACACTGAAGGCCGTTCCCCATCCCCATGCCTGGTATGCATAATCAAACCCACTCCCGGTTTCCAATAGGAATAGCGGGTTCTGGAGGTCAAGCCTTCCAAGAGCTTCCAGTCTATCCCTACGTTTGCCTCCCAGCCGACGAATCCATCCGGGCAGGTACTTCGTGGAGCCGCCGTATTGATTGAGAAAGGTGCCTGGCGGTACCCTTACCCCAAATCCAGATCCAAAACCGAACTTGTCCTGGAACCCATCCCCGGTGTCGATTACCTGGCCATTGAAGAAACCGGCGCGTTCCAATCGGTGCGCCCAGATATAGGTCCCGTAGACGTTGAGGTTCGCGGCCATCGCGTAATCCAGCCTCCCCGCAAAACAGTATCCATCAGAGAGCATGCCATGATCATCGGACACGAAGGTAATGTCAGTGGCATTCCACCCACCGCTGTTCCCACCGCCGTACGTGTTGAACATGAGAAACTCGTACGGCTCCAAGGCCTGGTAGTTGACAGGATACGCGGCATACACCTTGGTAGGATTCCGGTTGTTGAGTACCGGGCCGGAAGCCTGCGCGAACATAAGGGACAATTTCGCCGGCCCTGAGAAAAGCCCGAATTCAGAGAAGAAGTGATAGGCTTCCGTGTACACAGGAGCGGGTCCGGGAGCAGGTGCAAAGTTAGCGGGAACATTCGAGGGAAACGTGGTGTTTATGTTTGCCCAGGAATACTCCGCGTTGGTAAAGAAACGTCCGTTGTTGAACTTGAAGAACGCCAGGTTTATCAGGGTGTTTTCGTCCAGAGCGCGTGGAGCGGGAAGCTGTTGCGTGCTTATACCAAAGAGTGAGAAACTCGTGGAGTTGAAGTAGTTGAGACCGGCCTGTCCACTGGGCAAAATCGCCCCGGCTAAGTGCGAAAACGCGGGTAAAGGCCCGTTGTTTTGGTGATAGTTCCTCGATATGGTGAGCGCCCCGGCGCTCAACGAACCAGAATCGTAGATGAATCCAAGCCCCTGGAACCATGTGGTCTTTGTGTCACCATCCGGAACCGTGCTCCAACTCTCCAGGAACCTACCCCTCCCGAACCAGGTGGCGCTCAAGAAGCGGAACGGACCGTACGGCACCACCCACAGGAAATGGTCCCCTCGAGTGTTTTCCGCCAGGGTCGCTCCTGTGCCAAAGGGGAAGTCTTTGACACCGATGACCAAATTCCCCACGGGAACGTCGCGGTGAGCCTGAACTGTTCCCAGGTCCCGAACGTGCCGTCCTGAGCGTTCATGCTCGTCCCGGACATGTGATAGCGTTCCAGAGGGGCAGCGCCGAGGCCAAAACTCCCGGCCATGCCGCGAGGCGTCCCTAGCACCGGGTCCTGGGTCCAATCCGCGACATTGTTTTGTTTGTACTTGTTGCGCATTCCCCCAATGGTGTACACGCCATATGCCCGGACAGCCCGATTTATGCGGATCATGGGCCTGAGGGTCATCCGGGAATCATTGTACCCGCCGGTCAGAGCCCCAGCGTGAAAAACCCCCGCGGGTGATCCTGTATGAATTTGCCACCGAGACTGGCACCGGAGGTGAGCTGTTAGCCGAGATGAATGCAGGATTGATGGAGTTCGCAGAGTCACCCGCGACCGCTGCGAGATTGCCGGTGCCATAGATGTTGGGCCCGGCGAATCCAATGAACGTGCCGATGGAGTTTTGCATCGCCGCGTTGCCGAACAAGTCAACGGAGCCGGTTCGTGCGAAATAGCGAACCCGGTACTCGTGGTCCCCGGACATCTCGAATTCCCACACGAGCACGCGACCTGCTGCTGCGCCCATGAAGAGCAGGACTATCGCCAGGGTCAGCAATCGTTTCATCATACACTCCCCTTGCAAACAAATTCCAATACACACAAGTCGTGCACGAGCCTGCCAAGGGCAAACAATGCCTACGCGGACATTTCCTGTCCCACGATCGCATCAGAGTCTGCCGAAGGGCCGGATGTCCGGTCGACTCGAGCGCGATACGCGGGCCGCAGAATCCGCGTCCGAGTGCATCCTTCATGCCTGCCAAAGGCAAATCCCGTTTGGAGCGCACCAGAAGCCTCACCAAGAGATCCACTCCGGCAGGGCCCCCGCCTTCACGAAACATTGCACATTTATCGCAACCTCAGCATGATGACAGAAGAATGTCAAGATTATTGGATCTGAAGCGCCCCCCATGACGATTTTTCTTGCACATATAACTCGGCGCACGCTGCAGACTGGGGATCTCCGCTTCGCTGCCGCACGCAGCCAAGGAGATTTGCCTCCGTCAAGGTAATTGAATGTACGCACAGCGGTATCAATGGCAGGGAGGCAAAACGGTCAATAGGATAGCTCATTAAGCGCCCGAGCGAGGCAGGACCGAAAGTGGCGTATCACGCCGGGATGTGGCGATATTCATATCGCGTCGGACTTTCCTTTGGTTCCACATTGCCGCGCGGTGTTCGGGCGACAAGAGAGGTGGGAAAAAGGGTTGACAGAAACACGGAGGGGGAGATACGCTCAAATAAAGCGAAAGGCCGGCTTTTCATTAACAGGACGCCCGTATTGCCGTCCTCCTGCCCCTGGAAAGACCATCCGGGCTTTTTGCGGGTGCGGGGGCACTCTGGCGAAATCGAATTCCGGGCAAACACCTCAGAATTGGCAAGACCGCGGCATGACCCCGGTTGAGACGTTGGGGGATATAATGAAGAGACAGAAATATTTTGTTCTTGTCGGCTTGTCATCCCTATGTGCCCTGCCTTTCCTCGAAGGTTGCAGCACGATACTCCTGTTCGACCCCAAAGGACCGATTGGCGACGCGGAGCGGTTCGTCATCATTGCGGCTATCGTGCTCATGCTGATCGTCGTAATTCCCGTCTTCATCATGGCTTTTTGGTTTCCGCGAAATACAGAGCTTCGAATACCGAATCGACTTATATGCCGAAATGGAGTCGTTCCACTCAAGTCGAGTTCTTCATGTGGGCGTTTCCCTTTGCCATTGTCGCGGTTCTTGCGATTCTGGCCTGGACCAGCACTCATGCTCTGGATCCCTATAAGCCCATCCCCTCGGCGGAGAAGCCCATCAACATCCAAGCCGTATCCCTGGATTGGAAATGGCTCTTTATCTACCCGGATCAAAATATCGCAACCGTCAATCAAATCACTTTTCCCGCCAATGTCCCTGTCAGCTTCAAACTCACGTCGGAAACCGTCATGACTTCCTTCTTCATTCCGCAGCTGGGTAGCCAGATTTACGCCATGGCAGGTATGCAAACCCGATTGCACCTCCTGGCTGATACACCCGGAACTTATTCCGGTCACAATCAGCAATTCAGCGGTCGCGGTTACTCTGACATGTTTTTCAAGGCCAATGCGGTGTCCCGTGAAGAGTTTCAATCGTGGGTGCAAAAGATCAGACAATCTCCGGAAAAGCTTGATCTGGACCGTTATGAGAAGCTCGCAAAGCCGAGTGTCAACACCCCCGTGACCTATTTCTCTGCTGTCCAACCCGATCTTTTCCTGTATATCCTACGCAAATTCGATCCGACTTGGGGCAAAAAACACGGTTCAATGCGCAGCGAATCCGTTTCTCCGCACGCAAGACCCGACGTTTCGGAGGGAAATTGAGATGTTTGGCAAGTTAAGCCTTTCAGCGGTTCCGTATAACCAGCCGATCACCATGGGTGCCGTAGTGGGTGCGGTTCTCCTGGGCCTGGTGATCGTGGGCTTGATCACTTACTACAGAAAGTGGACCTACCTTTATAAAGAATGGCTGACGAGCCTTGACCACAAAAAGATCGGCGTCATGTACATTATCCTCGCGTTGATCATGCTGGTGCGCGGGTTCTCCGATGCCATTATGATGCGCTGCCCAGCAGGCCATTGCTGCGGGCGGCTCCGCCGGCTATCTGGCTCCTGAGCACTTCAATCAGATATTCAGCGCTCACGGCTCGATCATGATCATCTTCATGGCCATGCCGTTTCTGGTCGGGTTGATGAATATCGTGGTACCGCAGCAAATAGGTGCACGCGATGTAGCCTTTCCCTTCATGAATTCGCTCAGTTTATGGCTCACCACCGCCGGGGCGTTGCTGGTCATGGTGTCCTTGGGGGTGGGGGAGTTTTCCCAAGCCGGGTGGTCGGGGTATGCCCCGCTGACCGAAAAACGGTACAGCCCCGGTACAGGGGTGGACTATTGGATATGGGCCTTCCAGATCGCCGGTATCGGCTCCACCATGTCCGGTATCAATTTTCTCGTCACGATCCTGAAAATGCGCGCTCCCGGCATGAAAGCCAATGCGGATGCCGTTGTTCGTCTGGACTACTTTTTGCACCAACGTGCTCATGGTTTGGGCATTTCCGGTTCTGACAGCCGCTCTTGCCATGGTAACACTCGATCGGTACCTGGATATGCATTTTTTCAGCAACGGGTTTGGCGGCAACATGATGATGTATGCCAACCTGTTCTGGACCTGGGGGCACCCTGAGGTTTATATCGTGATCCTGCCGGCTTTCGGGATCTTTTCGGAGGTCGTCGCCACTTTCTCCGGAAAACGGCTGTTCGGCTATGTATCCATGGTCTATGCCACTGCGGTCATCACGGTTCTGTCGTTTTCCGTCTGGGTGCATCATTTTTTCACCATGGGTGCCGGCCCGAACGTCAACCTCTTTTTCGGCATTGCGACCATGTTGATTGCAGTCCCCACCGGGGTGAAGATCTTTAACTGGCTGTTCACCATGTATCGTGGCCGCATAAGGTTTACTACGCCGATGTACTGGACCCTGGGGTTCATCGTGACCTTCGCGATCGGCGGCGCTTCAGGCGTGCTGATGGCGGTCCCACCCGCTGATTACGTGCTTCACAACAGCCTGTTTCTGATCGCTCATTTCCACAATGTGCTGATCCCTGGTGCGCTGTTCGGTTTTTTTGCAGGTTATTACTATTGGTTTCCCAAGGCCATGGGCTTTCGTTTGAAGGAAGATTGGGGCAAACGGGCATTCTGGTGCTGGCTGATCGGCTTTTATCTTGCCTTTGCTCCCCTGTATGTGCTGGGATTCATGGGCATGCCCCGGCGCATGGTGCATTATGCCGACACGGCCTGGCACCCCTATCTGCTCGTCGCCGCATTGGGTGCGGCAGTGATCGCGCTCGGCATCCTCTTTCAGGGAATTCAATTGTTTCTCAGCATTAAGGAACGCCGTGCCCTCAGCGATCCGACCGGCGATCCTTGGGACGGCCGCACATTGGAGTGGATGACATCTTCTCCTCCCCCGGTCTATAACTTCCCGAAAATACCTGACGTAGATGAAATCGATGCCTTTATGGACATGAAGGAAAAAGGCATCGCATATCACCGGCCGGATCACTATAACGACATCGAGATGCCGAAAAACGCACCACACGGCCTTATCATCGGCCTCTTGGCTTTCGTGTGCGGATTTGCCGTGATCTGGTACATCTGGTGGCTGGCCATATTGGCAGCTCTGGGTATGCTTTTCACGGTCATTGCCCGCTCTATCGATGACGACCTCCATTACATTATACCGGCAGCCGAGGTCGAGCGGATCGAAAATGAACGTTATCGCCAGTTGGCCGCGGTGAAAAAACGTTTCGCGGACGAACACACCATCCCAGAACCTGTACCGGAGATGTAAAAGATGACCACAGGCGCTTCGACCATCGGCACCACTCATTACGAAGAAGTTGACTACTCAGAAACCTTTGCGATGCAGACATTCGGTTTCTGGATCTATCTTATGAGCGACCTCATCATATTTGCGACGCTCTTCGCTACTTTTGTCGTCTTGGGTCGTAACTATGCCGGCGGGCCTACGGGGAAGGAATTGTTTGACCTGCCTTACCTGTTGGGTGAAACCTTGTTCCTGCTGTTCAGCAGCGTAACCTATGGGCTGGTTATGCTGGCAGTGCACGACGACAAGAAGAGGTGGGTTCTGATCGGACTTGCCGTGACATTTTTGCTGGGGCTCGGTTTTGTCCTCATGGAAATCAATGAGTTCCACGGCTTGATTGTCGCGGGCCACGGACCGGACCGCAGTGCCTTCCTTTCGAGTTTTTTCACCCTCGTAGGGACTCACGGTACCCATGTGACTTTCGGGCTGATCTGGATGGCGGTCATGATAGGTCAGGTCTCAGTCAAAGGGTTGACCGCTCCCGTTCAATCACGGCTGATGCGGCTGAGTATGTTCTGGCATTTTCTGGATATCATATGGATCGGCATATTCAGTATCGTCTATCTCATGGGAGTTGTGTAAATGAGTCAAGCAGCTATCGACAGCATCGGCGTAAGCAGGGGAAGTCTCAAATCCTACCTCACCGGATTCGTTCTTTCCCTTATTCTGACCGCCATACCGTTTGCATTGGTGATAAGCGGTACCTTGTCCTCTTCGGCGACCCTGCTCGGCATATTCGCTGCGGGTATCGTGCAGGTTTTGGTACACTTGCATTACTTCCTTCATCTGGACACTTCGTCCGCGGCGCGCTGGAATGTGCTGGCCATGGTGTTCACTTTATTGATCTTGTGCCTCTTCGTCGGAGGAACCCTCTGGATTATGCATAACCTGAATTACCGAATGATGTGAGAATGCTTGAAAGCATCAAAAACTATGTGCTCGTTGCCAAACCGGGGATCATTTTCGGCAACCTGATCTCAGCGGCAGCCGGCTTTTTTCTTGCCTCCAAGGGGCAGGTAGAGGGCGTTGCGCTCCCCGCGACTCTCATCGGCATATCCCTGGTTGTGGCTTCCGGGTGCGTTTTCAACAACTGTATCGATAGAAATATAGACCGAAAAATGATCCGGACACGCGATCGCGCGCTTGCCAAGGGGCTCATCTCTCTGAAGATCGCGATATCCTACGCAACGATTTTGGGCGTCGCGGGCATGGCCCTGCTCTGGGCGGCAACAAACCTGTTGGCTGTTGTCATCGTTCTCACAGGCCTTGTGATTTATGTGGGCGTGTACAGCATGTACATGAAGCGCAATTCCGTGTACGGCGCGTTGATCGGCAGTCTGGCGGGAGCCACACCACCCCTCGCGGGATATTGCGCAGTCACCGGTCGCTTCGATATGGGAGCGGTGATATTGTTGTCGATCTTCAGCCTATGGCAGATGCCTCACTGCTACGCCATCGCGGTGTTTCGGTTTGACGATTACACTGCTGCGGCCATCCCGGTTTTGCCGGTCAAGCAAGGAACAGCCGCGGCGAAGAAACATATGGTCGGTTACATCTTGGCGTTTATGGCAGCCACGCTGATGCTGACCTTCGGGGGGTACACCGGTTACCGCACCTTTGCAGTTGCCACGGTATTGGGCCTGTGCTGGATGTATATGGCATGGTCGGGGTACAAGGCATCCGATGAGCGGCTCTGGGCCAAAAAGCTTTTTATCTTCTCCATTCTGACCATATTCATTCTGAGCGTCATGATGTCAATCGATTTTACCGCGCCTATCGCGTCAGAAATGGTTGTGAGCTCTTGTCCGTAACCAAACCCGTTTCATGGAGAAAATTGCGACCAGCAACAGCGGTTGCGAGACGCCACGGATCTTTCGAGAAATGTAGATCTCTATTTTTCCGACGAATGGATATCCCAGGCACGAGAGTCATTATTGTCCCCTTCGGGGAATGGGAGAAAAACCCTCGCCTTTAGGCGAAGACTTTAGTAGGCTTGCGGTATCATGGAACATTACCGCAAGACATCTCATGCCGTCTATGACCTCAAGTTTCACATGGTATGGATCACCAAATACCGCAAGCCGGTGCTTCACGGCGAGGTAGCAGTTCGCCTTAGGGATCTGCTCAGGGAGACCTGTAAGGCCATGGATGTTGACATTATCAAGGGTCATGTCTCCAAAGACCATGTGCATATCCTTGCTTCGGTACCTCCTCACGTGTCTGTATCGACCCTGCTGAAGCGCCTTAAGGGTAGGAGTTCCCGCAAACTGCTCAGTGAATATCGAACCCTGGCCCGTCAATTCTGGGGGCGGCATCTGTGGGCCCGCGGATACTTCGTTGCAAGCAGTGGCAACGTCACCGACGACGTCATCGCTCAATACATCGAGATGCAGGACAAGATGGAGCGGGGCCGCGATGACGACTTCCAGATTGGCGACGACGGGTGAGGTCGACTTTCAGTCGACACCCTGAAGCCACCGCCTTTAGGCGGTTGGAGCCTTCACTTGCGCATAAGGCTACCGTTTGTCGCGCCGAACGACTTTTCGAAGAATTGGAAGAACGGATCGTTCTTGACGCTTCCGTGGATGCCACGTTAAGCGGCGGTCCTGATCATATGGCAGACGCAGCGGCTCACTGGAATCTGGAATATTCGTCAGATCCCTCCTCACACATGGACCACGTAACTGACACGGCAGACCTGGTAGCCTATCCGGGAGACCTCGCGCTCTCACCGCCTCCCGGTTTCGATACTGCGCATATGGGCGCCATTATTCCTACGGTTCCGGGTGGAGTCGCGGATCTGAGCGGCGCGGTCCGCATCCTGGGAACCACCACCACTGATATGACCGTGACGATTGATTACAATCCACTCAAATTGAGCGAGAGTACAATCACGGGTATGACCTTTACCTCCAACGCGGACTCCGGTGTCACGATTACCGAGCCGAGTACAGGTACCGCTCGTCCGCGTGGCAGATTACCGGCCCTGTGGATGGAGTCAATGCGGTCTTGGCCACCATGCAGGCGAGCATATCCTCGAACACGGCAGTCCGGGCCATTTTATGGTAAGCGTGACCGACTCTGACTATGCGGACGCTACTACTCGGACCAATTCCGCGTTCGTGATTTCAAACTTCTACATTCCGGTAAACACGAGTGCCAGCGTAACCACAAACAACCCGTCGTTCCCTGTCTCTCCAGGAGAGATTGACCTTACCGGTGCGGCTGGAATGGCAGACCTCTTTACAGGAGGTAACGCCTTGGAGATCGCAGACGCTGCCACCCCGACAGTTGACGTGGGCATTCGGGTGGCTTACGGAGTCTTGTCGTCCACCGACGCGGTTCACACGGGCGTGCAAGTAATTCAGGCGCCTCCTGCGAACGGAAACCAGACTGGCGTGGATGATGGAACCGACTGGGTGGCAGGATGGATGTAGCTGAGGGGCAATGTCGGATCATATCAACGACTACTTGGGTACAGTCCGGTCCACACGTCTCGACACCCATGGGACCCTGGACGACGCCACTGCGGATGATTACGTGACGGTCACCGTGGATGACAGAGGAACCCACACGAATCTCCGTGGTGGGGCAATCCCGTGAACCGAAGCGCATCTGTGACAATCCCCATTCTATATTTGACCTAAAAGGTCGTCAACGCCTTGCAGGTCCTCGGCTGCGAAACGAACGCGGGCCGGGATCTGCAAGTGCTTTCCGCAAACCCGTGTGCGAGGTTCCCCGCACATGGGCCGCAACCAAGCTTTTGGCCCAGCGCAGAGTTTGGGTGAAGCCAGAAGCGTGTCTTCCTCTTGCCGTCTCTGGTATTTGTGATGATTTATCCTGAGAAAATAACTACCTGTCCGAAGCTATGACGAAACAGGTTGATACACAACTCTCCTTCTCTATGTGATTATCCCTGTGTTCAGCCACTGCGGTGGAGGTGGGTTGTGTGAACAGTGACCCCCTTTGCGAAGCATCGGGGAGTGCGTATTTCCTTTTTTGGGGGCCGTTTATGGAGCCTTTCGTGGGCAGCGGGCAGCCACGATTGTGGTCAGCGCATGAGAAGATTTACTATACGCGATCGCTCAGGACGACCCTACACTTGGTTGTGCCCGCCAACCACGCCCTTGTAGTGGTCGTCCTGAGCGATCGCGCATAGAAATCTTCTCATGCGCTGACCACAATCGTGGCTGCCCGCTGCCCACGAAAGGCTCCATAAACGGCCCCCAAAAAAGGAAATACGCACTCCCCGATGCTTCGCAAAGGGGGTCACTGTTCACTAGAGCCGCAGTGGCTGAACGCAGGGATAATCACATAGAGAAGGAGAGTTGTGTATCAACCTTTTGTTCGTCATAGCTTATAGGTAGTTATTTTCTCAGAGAAACAAATTGCAGAAACAGCAAGAGGCAAAGACACGCTTCTGGCTTCACCCAAACTCTGCACTAAGCCTGGAGCTTGGTTGCGGCCCATGTGCGGGGAACCTCGCACACGGGTTTGCGGAAAGCACTTGCAGATCCCAGGCCGCATTCGTTTTCGCAGCCGAGGACATTCAAGGCGTTGACGACCTTTAGTCAAATATAAATGAGAAATATAGCGGTCGGCTTCGGTTCGCGGAATACCCCCGCCACGGAGAATTCGCATGGTACCTACTGTAGTCCACGGTAGTCTCCGTCACGTAATCATCCGCAGTGGCGTCGTCCAGGTACCATGGGTGTCGAGACGTGTGTACTGCAACGTACCCCTCGTTGATATGATACCCCACAGTACCTGCGCCCGTCTGCCACCCAGTCGGTTCCATCATCCACGCCAGTCTGGTTTCCGTTCGCAGGAGGCGCCTGAATTACTTGCACGCCCGTGTCGACTGGCGTCGGTGGACGACAAGACTCCGTAAGCCACCCGAATAGAAGCGTCAACTGTCGGGGTGGCAGCATCTGCGATCTCCAAGGCGTTACCTCCTGTAAAGACTATCCATCCAGCCGCACCGTAAGGTCAATCTCTCCTGGAGAGACAGGGAACGACGGGTTGTTTGTGGGGAGGCTGGCTCCGTGTTTACCGGAATGTGAGGAGTTTGAAATCACGAACGCGGAAAAACCCCGAGTAGTAGCGTCCGCATAGTCAGAGTCGGTCACGCTTACAGTAAAATGGCCCGGACTGCTCGCGTTCCGAGGATATGCTGGCCTGCATGGTGGCCAAGACCGCATTGACTCCATCCACAGGGCCGGTAATCAACAGCGCGGAGCGACTCGTACTGTTAGTCGGCTCGGTAATCGTGACACCGGAGTCCGCGTTGGAGGTAAAGGTCATACCCGTGATCGTACTGCTCCACTCGATTTGAGTGGATTGTAATCAATCGTCACGGTCATATCAGTGGTGGTGGTTCCCGGGATACGGACCGCGCGGCTCGGATCCCACAACTCCACCCGGAACCGTAGGAATAATGGCGCCCATATGCGCAGTATGCGAAACCGGGAGGCGGTGAGAGACGCGAGGTCTCCCGGATAGGCTACCAGGTCTGCCGTGTCAAGTACCGTGGTCCCATGTGTGAAAGAGGATGTGACAATCTTCCAGATTCCCGTGGGGGCTCCGTCTTGCCGTATGATCGGGACCGCCGCTTAACGTGGCATCCACGGAAGCGTCAAGAAACAATACAGTTCTTCCCGAATTCTTCGAAAGGTAACCATTCGGCGCGAGCAAACGGTAGCCTTATGCGCAAGTGAAGGCTCCAACCGCCTAAAGGCGGTCGCTTCGGGTGTCGACTGAAAGTCGACCTCAGCCCGTCGTCGCCAATCTGGAAGTCGTCGGTCGCAGAGCCGCTCCATCTTGTCCTGCATCTCAATGACTGAGCGATGACGTCATCAGTGACGTTGCCACTGCTTGCAACGAAGCTTCCGCGGGCCCCATGCCGGCCCAGATTGACGGGCAGGGGTTCGATATTCACTGACAGTTTGGGAAACCCTACCTTTAAGGCGCTTGGGCAGGGTCGATACGGACACGTGAGGATACGAACAAGGATATGCACATGGTCTTTGGAGACATAATTTCTGATAATGTCAACATCATAGCCTTACAGGCTCCCTGAGCAGATCCCTAAGGCGAACTGCTACCTCGGCATGAAGCGCCGGCTTGCGGTATTTGGTGATCCATACCATGTGAAACTTGAGGTCATAGACGGCATGAGATGCCTTGCGGTAATGTTCCATGATACCGCAAGCCTACTAAAGTCTTCGCCTAAAGGCGAGGGTTTTTCTCCCATTCCCCGAAGCAATAATGACTCTCGTGCCTGGGATATCCATTCGTCGGAAAAATCCAAGAATCTACATTTTCTCGAAAGATCAGTCGGCGTCTACGCTGTTGCTGGTCGTTTTTTTCTCCATGAAACAGTTTCTAGAACACAAAAATGCCAAAAAAGCAGTAAAATCGATTGACATCATGACGCTCAGAAAGAATATCGTCAGATGGAGAAGATAAAAAGCTTTTTGAGCCAGAGCCTCGTGGGTGCCCCTTGTACCCGACCATGCCATATACATCCAGCACAGCCCGATCCCGTGGCAACTGCAAAGGTACAGTACCTACCCCCCGAAGGTCAGCGTCAGCGGTGGCTAGCATAAACGCCAAGATGTAACCGACCATATGTTTCTTCGCCGCGGCTTTCCTTGCTTGACCGGCAAAACCGGGATGGCCGCAGCAGTGTAATCGTCAAATCAAAACACCACGATGGCGTGGGCGTGAGGCATCTGCATGGGCTGAAGATCAACAACAATATCACCGCTCCCATATCGAAGCGACCGGTGACTGCGCAATATCCCGCGAGAGGTGGGTGGCTCCCGCCAGACTGCGATGGGTGAGCACGTACACGGAATTGCGCTTCATGTACATGCTGTCACGCCCGCATAAATCACAAGGCCTGTGAGAACGATGACAACAGCCAACAGTTTGTTGCCGCCCAGAGCAGGGCCATGCGCGACGCCCAAAATCGTTGCGTAGGATACGCTATCTTCAGAGAGATGAGCCCCTTGGCAAGCGCGCGATCGCGTGTCCGGATCATTTTTCGGTCTAGATCTCGATCGATACAGTTGTTGAAAACGCACCGGAGCCACAACCAGGGATATGCCGATGAGAGTCGCGGGAGCGCAACGCCTCTACCTGCCCCTTGGAGGCAAGAAAAAAGCCGGCTGCCGCTGAGATCAGGTTGCCGAAAATGATCCCCGGTTTGGCAACGAGCACATAGTTTTCGATGCTTTCAAGCATTCTCACGTCATTCGGTAATTATGGGTATTCATAATCCAGAGGGTTCCTCCGACGAAGAGGCACAAGATCAATAAAGTGAACACCATGGCCAGCACATTCCACCGCGCCACGGACGAAGTGTCCAGATGAAGGAAATAATGCAAGTGTCCCGGAACCTGCACGATACCCGCAGCGAGGAGGCCGAGGAGGGTCGCCGAAGAGGACAAAGGTACCGCTTGTCGCCAATGCAAACGGTATGGCGGGATCGAGATAAGGGAAAGAAACGAATCCGGTGAGGTAGGATTTGAGACTCCCCTTGCTTGCGCCGATGCTGTGGATAGCTGCTTGACCTCATTTACACAACTCCCATGGGGATTAGACGATACTGAATATGCAAATCCGTGTGATAGGAGAAAATACCAGAAACATACTCGGCCGCATCCAAGCGTGATTGAACGGGAGCGGTCGACCCTTTGACTGAGACCTGACCTATCATGACCGCAGGCCGTCCCAGATCAGCCCGAAAGTCACATGACTACGTGAGTCCCTACGAGGGTGAAAAAACTCGAAAGGAAGGCACTGCGGATTCGGTCCGGGTCCGTCACACAACAATCGAGAGGCCATTGGAACTCATTGATTTCCATGAGGACAAAACCGAGCCCGAGGGGGAAATTCACGGCAAGTCCGATCAGAACCCACCTCTTCTTGTCGTCGTGCACTGCCAGCACAACCAGCCCATAGGTTACGCTGCTGAACAGCAGGAACAAGGTTTCACCCGACAGGTAAGGCAGGTCAAACAATTCCTTCCCCGTAGGCCCGCCGGCATAGTTACGACCCAAGACGACAAAAGTATGCGAAGAGCGTCGCAAATATGATGAGGTCGCTCATAAGATAGATCCAGAAACCGAATGTCTGCGTCCGAAGGTTTCTGAGTAGTCAACTTCTTCGTAATGAGTGGTGCCGATGGTCGAAGCGCCTGTGGTCCTCTTTTACATCTCCGGTACAGGTCTGGGATGGTGTGTTCGTCCGCGAAACGTTTTTTCACCGCGGCCAACTGGCGATAACGTTCATTTTCGATCCGCTCGACCTCGGCTGCCGGTATAATGTAATGGAGGTCGTCATCGATAGAGCGGGCAATGACCGTGAAAAGCATACCCAGAGCTGCCAATATGGCCAGCCACCAGATGTACAGATAACGGCAAATCCGCACACGAAAGCCAAGAGGCCGATGATAAGGCCGTGTGGTGCGTTTTTCGGCATCTCGATGTCGTTATAGTGATCCGGCCGGTGATATGCGATGCCTTTTTCCTTCATGTCCATAAAGGCATCGATTTCATCTACGTCAGGTATTTTCGGGAAAATGGCGGAGGAGAAGATGTCATCCACTCCAATGTGCGGCCGTCCCAAGGA
>CAVXFM010000017.1:0-719271 GCA_963760985.1 uncultured delta proteobacterium
CACAAACATTATAAGAAAGACATACCGGGTCAACTGAAGCGACCCATGAACCGCCTCGCAGCTCTGTTTGAGCTTGCCGACAAGGAATTCCTTCGAATTCGTAATGAAACTCGCGCTTTTGAGGAGAAGCGACTAAACACCGCTCTATCTGACACCGCTAGCGAACAGGAAGCTCTGCTGGATATGACGGCGTTTCTCGTATTGATGCGTGAGAAGTTTCCTAAGTATCAGTTCCTTCAGGAAAGCATCGACCGTTTCCTTAACGTCATCGCTGAGTGCGATTCTAAGATGACCGTGCCATCCTTCAGGTCAGTCCTTGAGAAATGGTCCAATGAGGTCTCTGACTACGCCGCGTTTCAGTGGAATCCAGTACGGGCAGACGCTCAATCCATACACACAGGTCCGCCACATGTTCTTCAGCGAAGACAAGGAACGATTCCAGCCAATTCTCAAGGACTGGCAACGCAGAAATTTCGAAAAATGGTCATCAGCTAAGGTCGGGGAACACACACTTAATTCGAGTGGTAATTGAGAATGGTTTCCCCCGGCGACACAAATTAGGTTAAATGAGGCATTATCTTGGAATATAGGAGACTGTACGCCATTCAAAGAGGTCAGGGTTTCGGAGTAGGAAAATGGCTGATTTGAAAGCGATCAAGATATCGGATCGAGAAGTGACGCGTTGCTCGGTATGGAGGAAGGCCACTTTTGCGACCTGAAGTCCAGAGAGATCAAACCCGCAAAGCTTTCCAAGAGTATAGCTGCATTCGCCAATGCAGAGGGTGGGGAGTTATTCATCGGAATTCGGGAGGACAAGGATGCCAACACACGTACGTGGCATGGCTTTGCCTCTCAAGAAGAAGCCAATGGACACATTCAACTGTTTGATGAGTTGTTTGCATTAGATTCGGGTTGTATTCTCAGTTTCTTGCGCAACGATAATCGCGAGGGCTGGGTGCTCAAAGCTGAAGTTCAAAAGAGCAGAGACATAAAGAAAGCGTCGGATGGAACTGTTTATGTGAGGCGGGGAGCCCAAAACCTACCTTACACAACTCCAGAACGCTTGGAAATACTGCGTCGCGAGAAGGGACTCACGTCGTTCGAAACAGAGACCGTCGGTGCTGATTCTACCCTCATCACGAACTCAGAGACCGTTATAGGTTTTATGCTGGAGGTAGTACCAACTTCTGAGCCCGATACTTGGTTGAAAAAGCAATGCGTACTTATTGATGACAAACCCACAGTTGCGGGATTAGTCACTCTTTGCAGACGAACCACAGGCGGTTCTCCCAAAGCGGTGCGGAGTCAAGGTTTATCGCTACAAAACCACGGACTCTGAGGGTACTCGGGACACGCTGGACTTTGATCCAATTTCTATCGAGGGATGTGCCTATGACCAGATCATGGAAGCAGTGGAGACTGCAAGAGATATCATTGAATCAGTTCGCGTTACGAACGCCGGATGGCCTGATCTCGGCAGGATATCCGATAGAGGCAATCCATGAGATTGTAACGAATGCCGTTCTGCACCGGGACTACAGCGTAGCAGACGACATCCACATCAAGATTTTTGACAATCGAGTCGAAGTCCTCAGCCCTGGGACTCTTCCCGGCCACATTACCCCTGAAAACATACTTGACGAGCGTTTTGCCCGAAACGGAGTAATCGTCAGGCTGATAAATAAATTTCCTAACCCTCCAAACAAAGACGTGGGAGAGGGCTTGAATACCGCTTTCGAGGCAATGCGGCGGATGAAGCTGAAGGACCCTGTTATTTTTCAGGACGGAGGATACGTAAAAGTTGCTCTCAAGCATGAGCCACTGGCTTCCCCGGAGGAAATGATCCTCGATTACCTCGACGATCACGACCAGATCACAAACCGTCAAGCTCGAGGTAGGTGCTACATTGGCTCGGAAAACAAAATGAAGACAATACTCCAACGGATGGTGAAACAGGAAATGATCGAGCTTGTTCCTGGCACCACCCGATACAATGCAGCCTATCAGAAACCAGCTAAATCCAATGGAGGCACTTAGTCCGCTTCAGATGCCATCAAACACTCGAGACTCCGCTTATTACATAGCTGGCGACGGGTCTTCACGTCCCAGCTATGTAATATGGCGTGTCATCTTCCAGGGGCGTTTCTGCAGGCCATCTACCGTGTCGACATGCAATCTGCCGCAACAGACCTTTTTCAGCTGACGCCGGCCGGTTCATTGGTCACCATGAAAACGTTTGTCCGTTATCTCCGCTCACACTCACTTCTTCGTCCGGACATTTGTCTCGCCCACGTCGAATTTGATCGAATCTATCGCTGCCAGCATATCCTCGTCTGAAATCGTAACATAGAGCGCCTGCAAGGACTTCTTCTTGTCGCCGTGACCCAGAATCGCATCGGCTATATACGGGTAAACCTTGCTACGCACGGCATTCGTGAACCAGCAGCAGCCGAGGGTGGTGGACCCTTGGTTTCGGGTCGAAGCCCACGGCCTTTACCGCGGTTCACCCGGATCGGCAATCCGCGGCAGCAGGTGTTCTTCCGCTTGACACCGACGTGCCGTTTGGCCATCTTCATAAAGGGAGTGGTCCACTCGGAAAACAAAACAGAATACGTGTTACGGGAGGCAGAAGGACCACAGGTAAGGATTGCGCAGCCGGGTCCACGGATCGTCGAGACCCAAACAGTAGAGTTGGCCCGTGAGGGGAGTGCGAACATGACCACCGCAAAAGAAAGACTAGTTGAAATTATTGAGCAGCAACCTGACGATAGCTCCTATGAAGAGATTTTTCGAGAACTGGCATTCGCTCGGATGATCGACCGCGGCCTTGAAGACTCACGTGCAGGCCGGACCATATCCAATGAAGAGATGGAACGGCGAATCCACACATGGGAGAAATAAACTGGACAGATGAGGCGGAGAAATGGCTCGGGGATATCCATCGCCATATCGCTCAGGACAATCCCCGCGCGGCTGAACGAGTCGTGACAGGCATTTACCGGCAGTCTCAAGTCCTGGCCGATTTTCCTCAGATGGTTACAAGTATCGCACGGAACCTGATGGTGATATTCGCATTCTTCTGTATGGCCATTACAGGATAGCGTATGTGATTAAGCGAGACGACCACATTGATATTCTTGGCGTTTTCCATGGAGCGCTTGACATAGACAAGTATTTTCCCTGAGGACTCGTCGGCGTCCTCGGATGCGAAGATCGAATATTCTGCCTTGGAGGGTTGGTGTGTGCCGTCCTCCGGGCCAGAGCATGATTGAGGAGCAATGAAGCGCGATCTCCTGTTGCGACTCCTTGTTCCCGGGAGCTACTCCTCTCACTGTCACTTCTTGCGCATATATCCGTCTGCCCCGTTTCGAATCTCATCATATCTCATGCGGCCAAGAGATCCTCTTCTGAAATCGTGAGATAGAGAACCTGTAACGACTTCTTCTTGTTTCCGCGACACGGGATCGCATCTATCGAGTTTCAGCTATTCAGCGAGTAATCGGCCATTCCGGACCGCCTCCGCTTGACAGCGACGACTTTATCGACCACCATGAGAACGAAGTGGATTTGGCCGCCCTCGTCAGTTTCTGTGCTGTGGGAGTTCATTATGGTCAAGAGTTTCAAGATTGTCGTGGAAAAGCATTCGGACGGTTACGTTGCCTATCCCATTGGATTGAAAGGAGTGGTCGTGGGTGAGGGCAACACCTATGAAGAGGCGCTGCATGATGTGACGTCTGCAATAGGATTTCATATGGAAACCTTCGGGCCGGAAATCCTTGATGAGGCGTCTTCCGCGTTGGAAGTTTTCATAGCCGAGACAGGAGTCGCCGTGTGACAGCCAAGTTCCCGGTGGACGTCCCCGTCGAGAACGTCATAAGGGCTTTGGAGAGTCTTGGGTTCCAAGAGTGGTGAGAACCGGCAATCACGTTGCTCTGCTGCGTGAGAATGAGGATGGGACGCGGACGCCCATGACCATACCCAATCACCGGAGAATCAAAGGCTCGACCCTGCGTACGATACTTACGCAGGCAGGTATTCGTAGAGACGCATTCTTGAAGGCTCTCGACGTTTTGTAAACAGGATAGGTCGTTGTTGACCGCGAGACACTTCACTAGCGAAGCCTTCGGCCTCAAACCGACGAGTCGCGTACATGGTGTTGAGCCCGGACGTGGTTGCGAGTATCCTGCTCCATTATGCCAAACATAAACGATCTCCTGCGTGACCATGTGACCCTTGAGTTGGAGTGTTTGGACCGGATCTACCTCAATGGGTATATTCCCAGACTCCAGACCGGGGGTCAGTTGGTGACCTTCATGATCGAGCGTCTGGGCAAACCGATACCCTCTCCTGCGCTCTTGGGGAAGGTAACCCATGGCTTCGTCGCTGCGGTGAAGCAGTTTGCGGACGACAAGGGGATCCCTCTGCTTAAGTTCGAGCATAAGCAGCGCAAAGACGACATCGCCAATGAGATGCGCATTAAGCGAGCGGTGAGAGACGAGGTCGTGTTCATCGGAGTGGCTCAGGAAAAGGCAAGGGCCTTTTCCGGTCGCAAGCGTGAAAAGAAAGACTATGTGGGCTTTGAGTCCGAGCGGAATAAGTCCGTGTACGTAAACCATTACTATTTCTATATCGATGACGAGGACTTCGGGCCGGTTTTCATAAAGATCTGCAGTTACGCTCCGTGGGGAATCAAGGTCTGCATCAACGGCCATGAGTGGGCCAAACGTCAGATGGAGAAAGCCGGCGTCAAGTTGGAAACGTTGGATAATGGTTTTCGGAGCTGCGATGATCCCAAGAGATTGCAGGACATCTGTGACGCTCTTGGCCCAGACCACATTGACCAGTTCTTCCGAAAATGGCTCCGCCGGATTCCCTTGCCGTTGACTCCCGAAGATCGGGTGTCGGGCTACGACTGGGAATTGTCTATGTGGCAGGTGGAAGTCAGCTTGACCCAGGTCTTTGATCGGCCTCTGTGCGGCCGGCAGTTCTTCGAGGAAGTGATACGGGACAACCTGGATCTCGGACGTCCGGATCGGGTTGCATTGCTCTTTGACCGGAAGATTACGAAGAAAACCCCTGGAAAATTTCGGACCCGCGTGATTTACGACGGAGTTCATCCCAGTCTCCACGTGGAATACAAGAAGTTCCACCTCAAACAGTATTTCAAAGAGGGTCGAGCCCTACGCACAGAAGGAACCTTCAACGATCCCAAAGACTTCGCAATCAATAAGGGTCTTCAAAATGTGCCGTATCTGCAGCAGTTGGGTCGCAACATTAACCGACGTCTTCTGGACGTCCAAAGGGTCAGCTTCAACTGCGGAATGTCGGACGAAAGCATCCAAAGGGTCGTTCAACCCACCGTCAATTCAGACGACCAACGTGCCCCAGGCCTAAAAAGTCGGAGATCCCCGAGTCATGGCCCTGTTCCTGGCGCTCACCTTGTTCACGAACCTTATCAATGGCTTTCGCAACCGCGATCTGCGTTCCCATGTGGCCGACCTCCTTGAAACGGACACCTACTCATACACTGCAGCACGGATGACCTACGACCTGAAGCGGTTGCGCCTCAAGGGTCTCATTGCAAGACCTCCTGGGACTAACCGATACTTCCTTACCCCATACGGCTGGAAGGTCGCTAGGCTTTTCTCTCGACTGGAGGCCCACGTCTTTCGACCTGCATTGACTGCTTTCAAGGAATCTCCCGCCGCATTGCCAGAGGCTCTTTATGATGCCCTCAGAAGAGTCGATGACCAGTTGGACGACCTTATTCACCAGGCAGCTACCCTTCAACAAAGCTGCCTGAAACCTGACACTTTTGTTCAGAAACTGACTATGTAAGACGGCTAGATTGATGGATCGGAGTGCGTGCGCGGCCCTGCCGGTGACCATCACTTCCTCCCCCGTATGTCCTTTATTCCTTTGTCGAATTTCATCGTGTCTCTAGCCGCCACGAGACCCTCGTCCGAAATCGTGAGATAAAGCGCTGCAAAGACTCTTGCTCATCCCCGTGTTTCAACATCGTGTCAGGGTGTCTTGCGCCTCTGCATGCCAGTACTCATCACATCGCCCAGAGCGGCAATCCGGGGTGCCAGTCCTTCCTTCCTTCGACACCGACGAGTGCGGGTCAACCGGAGCACTACGCCGGACCACAGAGGATCTGAGACACGGTGTACCCGGACCCGTTCTTTTTTCTTGACAAGGGTGGGGCAGGGGGGTATTCCTGTATGTAAGTGTTACATACATGGTCTGAGGCGCTATGACATCAAGAGAACACGCTGGCGTGCGCAAAAGACGCCCCACAGAATGGGCAGGATTCCCCCCGCATCGATGTGCCCCCGGGAGGGGTGAAGATCCTGGAGGCCCTGAAGCTGTTGCTCCAGGAAAAGAGTTTCGATGCCATCACCACCGCTGAGATATCACGGGTGGCCGGCGTGAACGAGGCTCTTATCTACCGATATTTCAAGGACAAGCGCGGGCTTCTGCACAAGGTTTTGGCCGAGTACACCCTGGAGCACCTTCTTCAGATTCGCAGAGGTGTGGATCGGGTGAAGGGTGCGCTGAACAAATTGAGAGCGCTTATGAAAGGAACCATATCCTTTCACAAGAAGAACCGTGTCTTCTCTCAGATACTCTTGCTCGAGGTCAGGAACTATCCCGGGTATTTTGAGAGCGACGCGTACGAGCTGGTAAAACAATACGCGAGGCTCATCGACGAAATTATCGAACAAGGGATTCAGGACCAGGAGATTCGGGACGACATTCCTCTGGTCTGCGTGAAGGATGTCATCGTGGGCAGCATAGAAACACGCATGCCTCAGGGCTGTGGTATTCGGCCGGGAATTTGATGAGGAATTGTTGGCACAACACCTCGCGGATGCGGTGCTCGGCGGACTGGCCTTCAACGGGACAAAAGCCTTCCGCAAGAAGGGAACTCACGACTGACACGCGGACCCGGAACGCGTGGGGTAGGGCGGCGGAAGAAAAGGAGAGTAGGGCAGGCCTCACCTGCCTTCCTG
Source organism: uncultured delta proteobacterium (assembly GCA_963760985.1). GTDB lineage: Bacteria > Desulfobacterota > Desulfomonilia > Desulfomonilales > Desulfomonilaceae > JACRDG01. Next base: position 7,017 of record CAVXFM010000017.1, read on the forward strand.
AAACTACACCCTCGTACCGATAGGTTTCGGGCATTCGATCATTGTGGAAATTGTTGAGTCGGACCGGATGCCCGGATGCAACCCAGCGGCCCTTGCCGGGGCCCATGTATTGGTATTGCATCGCAGGTCGGGTCTTCGCGTATCACTCCCGTGGCTCACGGGATGTTGGGAACCTGGCGCCCCGACTCAGTGGGGCGTCTTCGGGGGCAACCGCCCTCACAAACCTCGTCGCGTGACGACGCGACGCTCTCTCTTCACACATTGTGCGACGAAATTGACCTCCGGGGCCGGTGTACGGAAACGGATATGCCGGAGGTTTGCCTGAAAGAACCAAGCTTCAGTGTGTCACAGACACGCGAAGGAATGGAGCGAACCATGCACCTCTCCAATGAAACGACACAAGAACTCGCGATGCTCAGAGACGCAGTGAGTCGGGCGGCCCGGGACAAAATTGCCCCGCTCGCGGCGTCAATCGACGAAACCGGTGAGTTTAACCGGGAAGTCGAGGCACTTTGCTGGGACCTTGGCCTGTTGACCCTTGCTTTGCCTCCGGAATTCGGGGGGCTAGAAAAGAACGCGGGCACAGCACTGTGCATCGCGGTGGAAGAGATATCCCGATGCTGCGCATCATCTGCATTGCTGCTCATCATTCAAGCAGTGGGGTCCTTCCCCATCGTTCACGGGATCTCTCCCGAGATCAGGGATCGGGTGCTGTCCCGCATCCGGGACCAGCGTGAACTCGTGGGGTATCTCGTGACCGAGCCTTCGGGTGGGTCCGACGTGGCCGGGATCAAGACCACGGCCGTGAAAGACGGCAACGAATACGTCATCAATGGCTCCAAATGCTTCGCCACCAACGGGGGAGTGGCTTCTCTGTATTCGGTCCTGGCCAGGACTTCCCGAGGAGAAGGCCACAACGGGCTGACCTTCTTCCTCGTGGAACGAGATCGGGCAGGCGTGAAGGTGGGGAGGAAAGAGAAACAAGCTCGGCCAGCGCGGGTCCAATACCACGGAGGTCTTTCTTGATGAGGTAAGGGTGCCCGCGGTCAACCTCCTCGGAGAAGAAGGCGCCGGTTTTCGTTTGGCCATGAAGGATTTCGATATGTCCAGGCCCACGATCGCAGCCCAGGCGCTGGGGGTTTCCCAAGGAGCGCTCGACGTCATGGTGAAATACTCCACAGAGCGGCACACTTTCGGTAAGGCCATTGCGGAACATCAGATGATCCAGGCAATTCTCGCGGATTGCGGGATGCTCATCGAAGCAAGCCGTGGTCTCGTGTATCGCGCCGCTGCGCTCTATGACGAAGGCAAGCGGAACACGAAGATCGCATCCATGGCCAAGTGTTTTGCCAGCAACGCGGCGATGAAGATCACCACGGATGCGGTTCAAGTCCTGGGAGGATACGGATACACGAAGGATTTTCCCGTGGAACGCATGTTCAGAGACGCGAAACTCACCCAAATTTTCGAAGGAACCAACCAGATTCAGCAAATCGTCATTGCCCGGGAGCTCCTGGGCGAAGTGGGTTTCAGGATCTGAGGGATTTCGCAAGACATTTGGCATATCTACCTCGCCGTTGTGCGTGTGAGGCTCGGAGGTTGCACTTTGTTCAAGCTCGATGATGAACAACGGATGATTCTCGAAACCGTCCGTCGGATCGCGGCAAAGGAGCTTGCGCCCAAAGCCGCGGAACTGGATGAAACAGCGGAATTCCCCGTGCACGCGGTGGAGGCGTTCGCGGAGAACGGTGTGCTCAACCCTCTCCTGCCCGCGCAGTACGGCGGCGTGGAACTGAGTTTGCACACTTTCTCCCTGATTCTTGAGGAGATCGGCCGGGTGTGCGCGTCGTCCGCGCTGTTGCTCATTGCGCAGTCAGACGGGATGCTGCCGATTCTTCATGGGGGAAGCGAGGCTTTGAAAGAAAAATACCTCCCGCGTCTTGAGGGTGATTCCCGCCGACTCACCGCTCTTGCCGCGACAGAACCGTCCGCGGGCTCGGATCTTCTCTCCATGAGGACCAAGGCGGTGCGCAGGGACGACGTGTACGTGGTGAACGGCCAGAAATGCTTTATCACCAATGGATCCGTAGCGGATTTCTTCGTGCTGTTTGCGTATACCGATGCCTCCAAGGGATCCCGGGGCATTAGCGCCTTTGTCGTGGAAAAGGACTTCCCCGGCCTCGTGTACGGCAAGAACGAGAAACAAGATGGGCATGCGTGGCTCGGTCAACTCCGAGCTGTATTTCGAGGATATGGAGGTGCCCGCGGAAAACCTCGTCGGCGCAGAAGGGAGCGGATTTGTCTGTCTTATGAAGACATTGGCAATGAGCAGGCTCTTTTGCGCTTCCCAGGCAGTCGGCATCGCTCAAGGCGCTCTGGAACATGCCGTAGCGTATGCCCGGGAACGTGTGCAGTTCGCTCATCCCATTGCCGCACTTGCTCCCATTCAGTTCATGGTCGCGGATATGGCAGCTTCTGTGGAGGCGTCACGGCTGCTCACCCACGAGGCAGCGCTTCTGTTCGACGAGGGCGATACGGCACGTGCGGGCACCATTGCGGCAATGGCCAAGTTCACCGCATCGGACACCGCAATGCGGGTCACCACGGACGCGGTTCAGATCATGGGTGGTTACGGTTATATGAAGGACTACCCCGTGGAACGCATGATGCGAGATGCAAAACTTACCCAGATTTACACGGGAACCAATCAGATCATGAGGTTGATAGCAGGAAGGGATCTCTTAGCCTAACAGGCTGTCGCGTAAGGCGAATCTTTCCCAAAACCGCGGCACGATGGCGTGGATTCCGACCACTTCCGGCGCATGTCCGGAAGGAAGAGATTGGTGCATCAAAATTCTGAGAGCCACGCACCGGGGCTGAGATGATGGTGCGATACGCGGAGCAGCACGATGGTCACCATGATCGGGGCGAGGCAACAGGCTTCTCGAGTCGAACCGAGCAGACTCAATGAGTGGATGCAGGGTCAAAAGGTTGACGTCCTTCTGACCATGACGGCGATGTTTTTCTCCCGGGAGCAGACTTCGCCTCATGATGTCTGCCCCTGGCTCTGCCTTTTCAGGAAACATGACATGACATGACATCAGTCTGTCCGAAACCTTTACATATTTGCACAAGAAAAGGGAGGACCGTGACATGAGTCAGCAGCATCGTACCTATGATCTCGCCATGTTCAAGGACACGTTCGAGAACGAGTTCACGTATGCGGAGGGTTTCCGGCGAAATACCCACCGGTACAGAAACAGCAATGCACTCACCTGCCCCATAAGAAAAAGGACCTGGACGTATTCCGAACTTGATCGCGAAGTGAACAGACTAGCTCATGCCCTCCGTGATGATCACGTGGGCAAGAGCGATGTAGTGATGTACCAACTGTGTAACTGTGCAGAATTTGTTTTCCTCTATCTTGCGCCTCAGAAGCTCGGAGCGATCAACTGCCCTATCAATTTCAGGCTTTCGTATGGAGAAACTGCATATACCATAGATGACAGCAAGCCCAAGATCTATTTCTACGACTCGGCAATCAGCAATGTGGCGGAAAAGGCCCTGAATAGCGCATCACACAAGCCCGCGAAGGTGGTCATGGTGGATGTGTCCGGATCGCACAAGCCCTTTGCCGGAGCAATTTCATACGATGACTATGCGCGAGGAAAGTCGGAGGAAGATCCGGGGATCCCTCGACCGAGCCACATCTATGACGAGACCACGCGATTGTATACTTCCGGGACGACCGGTATGCCCAAGGGCGTTCCCTTGAACAACGTAAACGAGATCCTCAGCGCCCATGATGTCATCATGCATTTTCCTCTGTCCCCGCGAGACAAGACCATGAATATGACGCCGTGGTTTCACCGCGGAGGGCTCTACTCAGGAGGACCCAATCCCACCCTGTACACAGGAGGAGAAGTAGTGTGCCTGCGGGAATTCGATCCCGCGAAAATCCTCGACCATGTGCAGGAATACGGCCTCACGTTTCTCATCGGAGCGCCGGTGACGCTCAAAGGCCTGCACGACGAACAGCTGAAAAAACCGCGAGACCTCAGCAAGCTCCGGGGCATCGTCACCATGGGCGCTCCTTTGGAGAAAAATAGCTGCATCGCGTTCCAGAAAGTGCTGACCCCGAACATTTTCAATGGATACGGTTCCACCGAAGCATTTTGGAACACATTCCTCAGACCGCACGATCTCCCGGACATGGCAGGGTCCGCTGGCCGTTCCTGTACCGACGATGACGTAGCCGTGGTAAAACTGCATTCAGAGCGTCTGGCAGAACCGGATGATCATGTCGCAAAAGACAATGAGGAAGTAGGAGAAATTATTGTAAAGCCGACCGGCAAATGTGCTTTTGATTACATCAACAAGCCGGATGAGGCGAAGAAGAAGTTTTACAAGGGCTGGCTGTATATCGGCGATCTTGGCACCTGGAGTGAAGACGAATTCATCACCGTGGTGGGAAGAAAGGATGACATGATCATTTCCGGCGGAGAAAACATTCAGCCTGTACAAGTGGAGGAAATCATCAATCAGTGCCCCAAAGTACGCGAGAATGTCATCGTGGGCATGCCTGACCCCAAGTGGGGCCAGGTGGTGGTCGCGTATGTGGTCAAGGAGGATCCCGCCCTCACCGCTGAGGAACTCGATGAGTTCTGTCTGAATCACCCGATGATGGCGCGGTACAAGAGACCTCGCTATTACAGGTTTGTGGAAACACTCCCCCTGACAGCGACCGGCAAGAAGGTCCACTACAAGGTAAAACAACAATCTGTGGATGATTTGGCCAAAGGTCTGCTGGAGAAAATCTGAGGCCCAGGAGGGATCGTTTTGCGGCACGGCGATGCAGGGTCCTAAATCTGCTTCACCTCGAAACACTGGATTGCAGAGTACTGAAGCGCAAGAGAGAACGAAAACATCGTTCGATGCGCTTCAGTATACTGCCGAGACATTTTCAACCCAGAACGATGGCGGACTGCTGCTGCGTCGCCGTGGCCTATCAAAACGACCACACTGCTCCAATGCCTCCCGACATGTTAGACCTCGTGTACGTCGCTCTAGCGCCGAAACGAAAGCGGTCGGAAAAATCTGTGACCGTGACATTGTCGACAAACTGAAGAAAATGAAACAAGGAATCCACAGCGCCTTGCGCACGAACTTGCATCCAATCACCCGAAGACCATACTTGGAAGAAGAAGTTCGGGCCCACGCTGACATTATACTCAAAGTTGTACTCAAAACACTGCATCGGCTTGTGCACTTGGTATGCGAGAACAAGTCCTAAGAGATCGGTCTGGACAGGAGGTGGAGCAGGAAGAACGATACTCATCAGACGGTCAGGGACGCTTATGTCTGCCCGTGCAAATGGACTCCACAGCAAGGAAGCCCTGTACCTGTGGACCGGTGATTTCCAACCCTAGATACGGTATCCAGACCTTTGAGGAAAAATCTCCGAAAACCCTGACAGACTCATAACGATCCCCCGGACCGCTCGAAGAGTGATTAATCGGTTGGCCTGTTTCATCTCTCGGATTTGTGAGTCCCACGGACAATTGGTCCCTCCGTAAGCCCACCAGGGCAGCACAGTTCGGCCTCACCCTATATCCTATGTGGCCGTCAAGGGCCCACCACTGCAACTTCGGGCCATCCCACCGCACTGCGCCAGTTGGTTCCGCCGGGGTCCGGATGCGTATGTTCCGTGATGCGGCGCCCTGGCCCCTCAACGCGAGAAAGAATCCGGAGCAGGAATCAGCCCTCACGCCCACCGATCCTATCCACACATTCGCACCCTTAAACGAGAGGTCCAAGTCGAGGCCCACGTCGGGACGCGGTACATTGAAGTTGACGCCAATGTGCCCATACCCCACCCTTGCATCTGAACTTATTGCCCAGCCGAGTGGTCCATCTCCGTACAAGGCCCCCGCCACGGACGGCATCCCGGGCAACGCCGCACCGAACAACTCCTCAGCGGTCGCAGTCGTGGCGAAAATGCCGACAAGCACCATGGCGGCTACCAATAAACGCAGTTTTGGCTGAAAATCCGTTCAGGGGGATCAAGCAGCGAGCTTGATCTGATTGTCTGCTCTGGACAGTAACGAGGGCGCAGGTAATCCTCTGCGGTGTGCAGTGATGGCCTGAGTGAGGAACTCGATGGGGTGTCTGCCCTGCATTCGGCAGGTGTGTATGACCGTGAGGAGTCGTTTTGTTACCCAGGCCCCTTGCTCGGTTTTGTTCCCCTGGCAGATCCTTCGCCACATTACAGGTGACCGCGCCGCCTGTTCCGCTATGTTGTTGGTCGGCTCCACACCCTCGTGGTAGAGAAAGGTGAAAAGCCCACCCCAGCACAACAGAAGATTCCCAGCAAATCTCCCGACCCTTGGGGTGTCACTTGCCTGATATTTCTTCAGACAAGCAGCCATTCGTGCCCGGATGGGAACGGAAAGCGTTATCAATTCAGATCGGGTGATGTCCCCGGCTGTGAACTTGTGCCAGATCTGGAACAACCGTTTGGACTCGTCCAACATCCATCGGCTGAGGTCTTGGGCGTCCCCTTTCAGGCATGTGGAGGCCAACTCCTTGAAGTTTCTGATGAGATGAGCCCAGCAGAATTGGAATACTCCGTCGTGTGCTTTGAAATAGGCCCGAAAGCGGTCACAGCATAGAATTCCGCTGAAGTTGTCTCCGATGATCTGCTGGAGGGTCTGTGCCGTGCGGGGTCCGATCTTGAAGACCACAAACAACGGGGCAACCAGGATCCACAGCCAGTTGAGCTTCGAACCCAACGGCCAACCGGTCTCATCGGCATTGAGAATCGCAAGATCCGGCACCTTTGAGAGAAGCTGGTCGTAAGTCTCATTGACCGCCGCCGCAGCTTGGTTGAGGAGGCTGCATACCGACCCGGTGCTGATCGGGACTCCAAAGATCGTGCGGCTTACGTCCTCTGCTCCCCGTCGTGATATCCTGTGACCTGCCGTCAAATAGCTCAGGGTAGCTGTGAGACGCGGGCCGAACCCTGATTGCCATTCCAGAGGCAGCTCTGCCCAGGTGGTTGTTCCGCACGAGCACTCAAAACCAAATCGCCGGCATTCAGTAACGTTGAGACTGTTCGGCGGTATTTCAAGCTGCTGATGCCTGATTGGGTCCGGTTTGAACATCTCAGGCTTGGGATCATCAGGTACTGGAGCGCCGCACTTCTTGCACTCTCTGGGTAGAAGGGAACGGTCTTTCTCACTTGATCAGGCGGGAAAAGTTCTCGGGTCATGCCCTTGTGACCTTTCTGGCCGCTGGACTTGCGTCTAGGTTCCCCCTCTTGCGCTCTCCGCTTTCTCGGTGGCTTCACAAATCCGTCCGATGACGGCGGCTTCGAGGAGTTGGAGGAGTTTGTCGATCTCCTCGCAACAGTCTCCTCAGCCTTCTCAGCACGCCGACTCAGGTCCAGGAGGACCTTCACTGTAGGCTCCTCACCGGATCGATAGAGCTTGATGGCTTCCTCCCGAGTCATGGCGGCACCGCATATCACAACCACTCGGCATTGCAATGAAAAGCGAAAAACTGTCGCGATATGGCGCGCCTACACACACCGTTGCTCAGCGCGCTCAGTCCATTTGACGCAAAAAGGGGGGGACGGCAGATTTATCCGAGCGACCCGACGTGCTCCACGAAGGGCGTTCTCGGCTCGTTTGATGAGCCCCCCTGAGCGGATACAGAAATAGCATACATAACGAATCCTCCTCGATTGATGTTTACACGCAAAGCCGCGGAATGGCCGATCACGCTTTCTGGCGCAGCAACTTTGCAGAAAAACCTACGTTATATTGAAAATGTATACCGCGTATACTCTGGCAATGGAAATGAGTCAAGACAATTGAATCCGGCACGGTTTGGGATCTTTGCGCGAGTCGATGCCGCACAGCACCAAGACCCCTACGCGGTAAACGTCCTCGCCGCGTTTCTTGACCCTGAGATACTTTCGTGGCAATCCGCTCACACGTTTGCCGCATTGGGCTAGGACGAAATCCATGCCGTATTGCAATTTCAGTCGGCATTAGATCCGCGTTTCGTTTCCAAACGTACCCGGTATTGTAGTTAGTATGCCCCTCTTTTTGCGATCAACTGGGCATATGTGGAAATGTCAAAGCGAACTTGGATTCTGGCTTGACTCGCACCGTTACGCTCGCTTATCGTAGTACCATGGGTAGAAGAAGATTGTCCGGAAACGATGGACCAGCACCGCTTCCAAGCGGTTCTTGACATCCCTTAGGCACAAGGAGGTGTGCGCAATGGTTCCGAAAAAGATTCTCTTTTGCACTGATTTTTCGGAGAACAGCCGGCCCGCATGGGAACTGGCAATGGACTACTCCGCAGCATTTGGAGCCCAACTCCTCATCCTCCATGTCATAGATTACAAGAATTTTCCCGGCTATGTTGACTGGGGCGAGAGACTGCGTCAGATTCTTGAGGAAACCAAGAGCGCTGCAAACGAGCACCTTCAGTCGATGCTGAAGGAATGCGCTCCGACGGTGAAGGATGTAAGAAGCTACTGCCGCACCGGCGTGACTCCCGGAGAGATCGTTGCCCTGGCCCAACAGGAATCTGCGGACCTGATCGTGCTCGGGACCCATGGCCGCACCGGTATGAAACATCTTGTCATGGGAAGCGTGGCCAGAAGCGTCCTGAAGATGGCCCATCGGCCGGTGCTGATCGTGGAAGGTCCCCCGGAGAAAGGGGAATCGTTCGAGGCATTTGGAGAGTTCCCCGTGCCTTAGGGGTGGGGGCACCTCACGGATCTCGTAAAGGCCGCATGCTGCAGCAGGGCAGCTCTTACGTACTCATGCTTGCCCACAGGTTCCTCAGAACCTGACAGGTGAGGTTCTTCCTGCGCAGTGCTCAGAAAAGATAGCGGCTCACGTGCCAGAGACCCTGTCCTCCACTAAGATTGCGTCGCTCAACAGACTTCCGGCACCTCATCGGGGAGTCACACCTGTTTTAACCCCGTTTCACATTTTCTCGGGCACCAGTGCACTTTGTTGCCGGTTCGACCGGCCTTGATCCCATCCATATACGACATATACTGATTATTAGGCAGCGTCAGTAGAATCCCTGGGGCCGCCTCAGAAAAGCGTCTTGTCGATTGAGCCAGAGGAGGTTCAGAGACAATGAAATCAATTGCGATAGCCCGAAAGATACCACACACCATCGAAACCCGGCCGCGGGGTCACATGCCCATTCATGTCGTCACTCCTCTCTGGGAGTCACCCTCTTTGAGCGCTGCAGTTGGCGCTCCTGTATTTCTCAAAATGGAATCATTCCAGCCCGTGGGGTCGTTCAAAGCCCGAGGCATTGGGCTTGCCTGCCAGGATAGCTGGGACGCGGGCGCGAAGCGGCTCGTGTGCGCTTCCGCAGGCAATGCGGGGTACGCGGTTGCGTATGCCGGACGTAAGATAGGTATTCCTGTGACCGTGGTGGTGCCCAAGACTACACCGGCCTGGTTGAGAGACCTGGTGCGTAGAGAGGGCGCAACGGTCATCGTGCACGGAGATTCCTGGGATGACGCTCATGCCTATGGCACGGTGCTGGCCCAGGAGCAAAATGCTGCGTACATCCATCCCTTTGATGATCCGCGCGTGTGGAAAGGTCATTCCTCGATTATTCACGAGATCGCTGAGGTGGGCGTGAAGCCCGGAGCGATAGTGGTTTCCGTGGGAGGCGGTGGCCTCCTCTGTGGATTACTGGAGGGGTTGCATGCGGTCGGATGGACCGATGTCCCTATCCTCGCTGTGGAGACAGAGGGAGCAGCTTCCTTTGCCGCGGCGATCGAGGCCGGTCATCTGGTGACTCTCGACCGCATCACTTCGGTGGCCACCACATTGGGAGCCCGGACCGTGGCAGCCAAAGCCCTTGAATGGACCACGTGCGCATCCGATCACTCCCTGGCAAGTCACAGACCGAGAAGCCGTTGACTCGTGTGTGCGTTTTGCCGACGAACATCGAGTCCTGGTGGAACCCGCGTGCGGGGCGTCACTTGCAGCGGTGTACGGGAAAGCCACACCACTGGAAGGCCTGCGACCGATCGTCGTCATAGTATGTGGAGGTGCGGGCGTGAGCCTCAAGCTTCTGGATGAGTGGAAGACGATGTTGCACTAAGGTGCGTCGAGCCGCGCTGTTGCGTGAATTCAGCGAAAAGTTGGGCAGATGCTCTTGGTTTTGATATATAATGGGTCCCTTCCATGAATCCGATCATCACGCTCACCACAGATTTCGGCACGTGTGACGGTTTTGTCGCTCAGATGAAGGGCAAGATCCTCGGGATCAGTCCGCACACGCGGGTCGTGGACGTCACCCACGACATCGAGCCGTTTGCCGTTATGGAAGGGGCTCTGGTGCTCAAAGGCATGAGTCGTCACTTTCCTTCCGGCACGATCCACGTGGGGGTGGTGGATCCGGGAGTGGGCACCAGCCGCCGTGGTGTGGTAATGAGGGTTCACGGCCAGTTGTTCGTCGGCCCGGACAATGGCCTTTTCTCTCTGTGCGCTGCTGCGGAAGAGCAGCACCAAACAAGAGAGATTACTAATGCCGACTTCTTCAGCACGAGTCCTCACCCTACTTTTCACGGTCGTGACGTGTTTGCGCCCGTGGCCGCACATCTCTCTCTCGGCAAAGGCTTTGACGAGGTCGGGCCGCTGATTGAGGACCCTGTGGCTCTGTCCGTGCCTGCGGTGAGGTCCACCGAGCAAGGCCTGGAAGGAGAAGTGATTTATGTTGACCGATTCGGAAACCTGTTTTCTACTATTGAAGCAGACATGATCAGACGGCCGGTTGCCGCTGTGCTCATAGGAGAGGTGGCGATCGACGGAATCAGCCGTTTCTTCGGAGAGGTCGAGGAGGGAAAGCCTGTAGCCCTGATTAACAGTCTTGGCCTCCTGGAAATTGCCGTGAATCGCGGGAGTGCCTCAGAGTGGCTGGAAGTCGGTACTGGCGTGCGGGTGGGAGTCCTTTGGAAACAGACGCCCTGAAGGGACAACCGAGCCGGGAGCTATAGTGAACTCCTATGACCTGGAGGATCACCACGAACCATGAAAATGGCACCCTGTCCAGCGACCAGCGGGAGCTGGCAAGTGCTTGAAGTTCTTGGGGATGGGGGTTCGGGGGAAGGCCCTTCTTTCAAGAAGGACCTTCCCCCGAAAATGCATTTTCATAGGAATGGCTATGGCAGGAGCCAATTACCACGACTGGTGCCACGATTGGGTTACACACTAGGCTCGTGGGAAAGCAAGCAGAGGGATGGGCGGACGGTCGGCATTTTCCCATGGCGTTCAGCATACGCGAGGCACGTCGATCGGGGACGATCCGTCTGTCGGCTAAGAGAGGTTGCCGCACGATTCTATGAGCCGTCACAATCTTACATGCTCGGGAGCCGACGCGATTCCTTGTCGCATCCTTGTATTGACCACGTCCTATCCTTCGGATGAGAAGGATCCGTCGGGAATATTCATCGCCAAACTCCTGGCCGCGCTCCACCGCAGGGGGTACGAGATCACGGTGGTCGCTCCTTCCAACGGCGTGTTTCACGGCCGGCGCGTGCTCGATGGGATAGAAACCGTACGCTTCGGGTATTTCTGGCCCCGCTCTCTGGAACGGCTCACCAGGGGCGGCGGGGGCATTCCTGAGAATATGGCTGAGAGCCTGCTTGCACGGTTCCAAGTGCTTCCGATGATGCTCGCGTTTGTCATCGTGACCTTGCGGGAGATGTGCAATGCAGAGGTCGTGTACGCAAATTGGTTGGGAGCCGGTATCGTGGGAGCAGTGGCGAATCTGCTTACGCGCACGCCGTTGGTGGTTTCTTTTCGGGGAGATGACGGATACCTGGCGCGAGATCGTCCGATATGGCGCGTGCTGACTCGTTGGGTGACAGGCCGTGCCAGCATGGTCGCGCCGGTCAGCGGCGAACTTATGAGCATCATGCAACAGCTTGGCGTGCCTGAAACCAAGTGCCATCTTCCGCGCTTCGGTGTGGACACGGACATGTTCCATCCACCCACCACCGCTGCCCAACTTTCTGAAGACATCAGGCTTTTGTTTGTGGGCAGTCTGATCCGGCGCAAGGGGCTTCAAGACCTTCTGGATGCACTCGACGATCCTGTTTTACGCAAAGTGAAGCTCACCGTGGTGGGGGAAGGTCCGAACGCGGGGCTCCTTGCCGAAATGGCGGAACTTCTCGGTTTGAAGGAACGGGTCGAGTGGAAGGGAGCGGTCCCTCCGCTGGAAGTCGCGCGGATCATGCGATCTTCGGACATGCTCTGCCTGCCCAGTTACATGGAAGGCCGACCCAACGTGGTCAACGAGGCTATGGCATCCGGAGTGCCCGTGATTGTGACGCGTATCGGGGGCGTTCCGGACATGGTGAGGGAAGGGGAGACCGCTCTCCTTTTCGAGCCAGGTGACGTGCAGGCCTTGCGTGCGTGTCTTCGGACCCTGGTGGGCTCACCTGAGCTCCGCAAGAACATGGGCCACGCGGGGTACGATTTCCTCATGCGCTCCGGAGTGAGCTGGGACAACACCGCGGAAGAATTTGACGCGCTCTTTACGCGCGTACGCAACCAAAGCAGGCAACCACGGTAAGGCTTGCTCTTGTGCGCGAGTTACATTACGAACGGGGGCAAAAAGCGGCAAGCAGAGGGAACCTCTTCGCGTACTCGCGGCCTCTTGCGTAACACCAATCACGGCCACTATCGTGTGATTCCCGGCTTGGCTCAATCATTTCCGAGCAACTGCCCGGCTCCCAGGAGCCTGACGTACTAAGGTTTTTCATCGGGACTGCTGCCAAAAGTCGTCGGAAAGGGCACCCTCGTGCCTCGTCTTCGGGAAAGCATTGCGTAACGCAACCGCCCCTGGTTCCAGGCTCGCGCAAAAATAATCGGGGATCCGTTTGCCCCGCAGCCGTGGTGGTCTGAAGGCAGCAGACGAAGAGACGGTCATAGGATCATCAGATCTGTGGGCTCCAATAAATACAAATTCATGATTCCCCTAGGTGTCGCGCCCGCGATCTGGTAACTTTGTGATTCAACGGTCTGTGGGCTTTGAATTCGATGGCCCTGGGCAGTAGAGTGAGCTTCGTACGCGTCTTCATATGATTGTCATGAAATGGGGGTGGCTGCCGCGAACTACGCGGTGCGCCGAGGTCGTCCCCCGTGTCGGCATTTCCCCATGAAACGGAGGAGTGAATGCATCACGTGGATCGTAACTCCGGGATTATGAATCCTGAGGAAAAGTTGTCCCTCGAACAACGCCGTGACTATCAGGAGAAATTTCTCCGAGAAGTAGTGGAATTGGCGTACACAGCCGGAACTCCGCTCAAAGCGCGGCTCGACGCGGTCGGAGCGAAACCCGGCGACATCGGAACCATAGAAGATCTTCAAAAGATCTCGGTGGTCAAGAAGACCGATCTTTCAGAGGCACAAAAGGCGAATCCTCCTTTCGGGGGCTTTCTCACGGTTCCGGTCAGCCAGCTTGCCCGCATTCATCAGTCACCGGGTCCCATTTACGATCCTGTGGGAAGAGTGGAGGATTATTGGCGCTGGAAGACCGCGCTTCATGCGGTGGGTTTTAGGCCTGGCGATCTGGTGGTAAACACGTTCATGTACCATCTCACCCCCGCGGGGCACATGCTAGAAGAAGGCCTCGTGGAACTGGGAGCCACAGTGATCCCCACAGGCGTGGGCAACACCGAAACCCAGGTGGAGATCATCAAGAAACTCGGTGTGACCGGATATGTGGGCACGCCAAGCTTCCTGACCGCGATCTATAAGAAAGCCGAAGACATGGGCATCAACGTGCGGGAAGAATTCAAACTGGAGATCGGATTCCTGCTTGCAGAAATGTTGCCCCAATCGCTGAGAAACAGACTGTCTGACGAATACGGCCTCATCGGCAGGCAAGCGTATGGCACCGCTGACGTGGGCTGCGTCTCTTACGAATGCCCGCAAGTCAACGGAATGCATTGCCATTATGACGCGATCGTGGAAATCTGCGATCCCGCCACAGGCAAGGCCCTGCCCAACGGTGAGCCCGGGGAAGTAGTGGTAACCACGAATAACCGGATCTACCCCCTGGTGAGGTTCGGCACCGGCGACATATCGAGCCTTGTGGATGATCCGTGTCCATGTGGCCGCACCGGTCAGCGCCTGACGCGCATCATGGGACGCGTGGATCAACTGACAAAGGTGAAAGGGATGTTCGTGCACCCATCTCAGGTGGACAAGGTAGTTGCCGCACATCCTGAAATCAGCCGCGGCCGACTCATGGTAGACAGACATCGAGACCAGGATGTGATGACTCTCGAAATAGAACTGAAGTCTTCTGTCGGCGAAGACTTTGTGCCGCAAGTGGAAAAGACCATGAGGGAGACACTCAAGTTGCGAGGATCAGTCAAGATTCTTCAGCCCGGGACGCTTCCTGCAGATCACAAAATCATCGATGATGTGAGAAAGTGGGATTGACAGAGCTGTAAGCTCATTTCCCCCCTGTGCGACGCCATGGTCGGACGGGATAAGGCGGGAACGCCATCTCCCGCGAAGGCGCTGATGGGGTAGGGGGAATTTCGTGGAAGAAGTTTCCCCTACCCCAAAATAGCCCTATTCTCGGGAACGGCCAGACGATTGTATGGGATTGCTTTCCGATCCTGCGATTTCCGCATCCACAGGCCACGATCTTCCGACCGAGACGAGCGGCTCTCACGCATATTGTCCGTTGCGTCCTGGTCATGACGGTCTTTGGCGCTATTCCTTCACCACAGTCGTGATTGTGCCGACCGTACGCCACCCCGTTTGCTGCACGTGGATGCAAGACGCATCGTGCCACCCTTGGGGCGCTGTCGCCATCTGCCGGCCCCCGTCCTGAACTGCCACACACGGTGGCTCAGTGCGAACCTCACCCCCCACCGTGCGATGAAGAGCAGGAAGCCGCAGATTTTCTCGCCCCACCCGCAGAAGCGAATACGGAAAACATCTTCCTCGTCTCCATAGACCCGCAGTCAGGACAGGGTTCAGGGTCCTTGGACGACGAAAAGACCAAGCGCTCAAAACTTTTCCCACACTGATTGCATCTGAATTCGAAGATTGGCATGGCTCCCCCGTCACGAACAGGAACAGCTGCCACCGGAAGCAGCGTTCAGCTCGGCCATGGGGCCAAATATGCTCGATCGTATGGTTATGCCGCCTGATTCTCGGATCAACTTGAGGGCAAACGGGTCCACGGTGACTTGCAGGCCATTGACCTGGTAGTTTTCGTCGCCTTCTCGGGGCTCATCCAGAGCCAACCCCATGCTGGGGCCGCCTCAACCATAGCCGCCGAAAAAGACACGAACCGCCTGATTCTCGACCAGCTTGTCCCTAAAATAGTTGCTGGCATCATCATCGATGGTGATCATTCTGTTACTCCTCATTTGAAATAGTACGGCATCCAACGACCCGCTATATATAACTATACACATATTACCATATAGTCAAGCGCTTTCAGAAAGAAAGGCAAGGCTGTCCACAAATCCTTCCCTGTGGGATTCCACTATTTCCCTGAAAAGGGGCAGAAAAGAGTCCCCTCAGGGCACGTCTTGTTTGATGTGGTTGCAGTGTTGTTCGCGTCCGGACCGGACGCTTTGCGGCGCACCGAATTTTGTCAGGCGCAAGAAATGATCGCGTAGGCCATCCCAAGGATGACCAAGAGCCTCAATACACGTTTCATCAATTTTTCCCTATGGATATGAATGCTCGTAGACTTCTCACGTATCAATCGGTTCCTTGTCCGGCCACGCCCCTCGACATCGTTCCGGGCAGCGACGGCAATGTGGTTCGCCCTTGGTCCAAAGACGCACCATTCTCACTCTGTGTTTTCAGAAGACGCGGCTCGAGCGCGTCGGTTCCCACGACTTCCGTCAAAGGCCTTCAGAAAAATGAGCATGTCAGACTCGCAAAAGCCAGACTGCGTCCGAGATAGTGGTGAGAGGCGCTGAGCAACCTTGGCACCACGAGTCGGGTTACGTACACGCAGTTAGAAAAACTTGTCGAAAAGCTCCCTCATCTTGCCCAACTCCTCGCGTAAGGTGGGGGGGCCGCCCTTGTCCTGGCAGGGACCCTTTTCACGCGGAAGCCCGCGGGCCACGTGTTTCTTGGTGGAGTGCGGCCCCAGATAGGGCAAAGAAGCACCGCCCGCTCGGGAAAGGCGTTTCACCGTTTTCTCCAGCTTAGCGGCAATCTGGTCTTCTCCTTCAAGAATTGATTCCCCCACCATGACAAGGGGAACCCCGAACTGTTCATTACTGTGAATGCTTTCAAGGTGCCGGAAGAGCTCATAATCTCTCTCCCGCGCTACGTCAAAGACTCGAAGGCGTACGAACGGATAGCTCGACTTCAATGCTTTCAGCAAAACCCTTACACTTTCACATCGAGGGCAATCCTGCGAGAAAAAAAACACCACCCACACCGTGGCGCTTTTCTTCCGAGACGCCTGAGGGCCTCCCATCGCGGTCAACGGAGGCAAGAAGCACCACAGCATCAATATGAGGAACAAACACGGTCCAATGACCGATCGCTCGCGGGTCATCACTTCAATAGCTTCATCTTTGACGGAATCGGATAGTGCACGTGGACATCCCTATGGGTTCTGAAACCACACGCCTCCCGTTGAATCAAAAGCCACCTCAGAGTATCTTCCGCCTGGTCCACCAGTTTATTGTACTGGGTGATGGAGTCGTTTACCTCGCTCATGTCTTGAGCGCCTTGCTCACAGAGTCCTATTGATCGGATCGCTGTCTCTCTCGATGCGTTGGCCTTTTCAAGAAGATCCTCCAGTTTTAAGCCAGTGCTGCCGAGTCCTTCAGCCATTTCCTTAATGATATCGATCTCGGTGGACCCGGATTCCCTGAACATCCCCATTTGCGTCCTCCTCTTCCGACTGATAACATACGCTGACTAGGTTGGCAAGGGGTGGTTTCGTCAGGAGTTTTGATCCAAAAAGGGTATGTTGTCACGAAGTGTCGGGATAATTAAGTCATAAATTACTTGACATTTTTCTCATAAATTACTATGTTTCAACCACTTTATTATAAAGGACTCGCGGCGTTTCGCGGATCCTATATGAAACGAGCCAATCCCCACTCCCCCCGGTGAGGAGGTCCCCCATGTCTCGGAAATATTTCATCGCGGCCCCAGCATTTCTTGTCGCTGCGGCTCTCGTCCTTTCATTCTCGGCAGTCGATCCTGCACAAGCCTATCGCATATGCACCTTCAAGGGAACAGTGATCGACAACGGATGGCGCAGCATGACCGTAAAGTCCGGTGGACAATGTGCTGAGGTCAATGTCGGGTGGAGGACCAGGTTCATTCCCAACCGACGTCCGTGTCTTGGCGAACGCGTCGCTGTTGATTTCACTCTCGCAGACGGATACATGAAGGCTACCAAGGTAGTGAGCTTGTCTCCTCTGCCCCCCTCCAGGCAGTGCTTTCCGCCACCTCCCCCGCGAGGAACGGTATGCAGGACTGTGCCTGGCGAGGAGCCCGCGCGAGAGACTTGTGCCGGCGCAAGCAGACCGATTTGTTCGACCAAGCCCCCTGCCCACGTAACAGACCGGGAATGGTCACCGGAGGGAAGAGGGCGTGCACACAGACGTGAAAAACCGGCTGCGAAGAGGGCGAAGCTCGAGAAAAAGAGCAAGACGCCTGCGCCCGCTCCTACTACCCAGGCACCGAAGGAGACCATTCACAAGGAAAAGCCTGCTACCCAGTACGAGAGCCTGACGGGCGAGGTGGTGGCTTCATCCCCGAAGAGCCTCTCGATAAGGGTCTCAGAAGAAGGCGAAGCCGCGGAGGTCGTGAACATTCGAGTCGGGCTCAAGACGAAGTTCGTGCCATTCCGCAGACCGGCCGTCGGCGAACGAGTCAAGGTAGATTACCTCAAAGAGGGCGGCGAGAAGTTCGGGTACACGGTCCAGGTAGTACAATAGAGGTTGCCGCATTTTCTCCCGCGCCAGGCTAGAGAGACCCCCTTTCCGCTCGTGAGGGGGTCCTACGCGCCTTTACGGAACCTCATGGAAAATAATCGGTCCAGCTCACGAACCCGCGACCCGGTTATTCCGATAATGCCCCCTGTCATACGACCCTTCGGGAAATTGGCAGTGAACCGCTCTTGAGATGCGTCTCATCCGCACGTGCCCATCCAGGGGGGACCTCACGAGTCGGCGCTACTCAGATGCTCCGCCTCCAGTGGCTAGGTCCCGACGAACCTTGTCGAGAAGAGCCTGATAAAGCACTTCGATTTCGCTTGGAACCTGCCTCGCCTTTTGCTCGTACCCCACAAGAAAATGGCAGATTGCTCGGTCGAAGAACAGCGCGGTTCGGTTGTTCAACGCGACGATAGAGCGCACGTCAAATGGTTGTCCCGCGAAGTTGCTTTCTTGAAAGAACAACCAGATGTGCCTCTTCAGCAGGGTAAGTACGCGTACCATGTCCGCGTAGCTTACGCCTTGCTCGCGACATCGATTACCCAGCTCGATGTACCGTTCCGCGATGGCTTCTCCTGCCGTTTTCCTGTCTATGTTGGAGGTGAACTCTTTGAGCACGTCATCTGCCAGTTCGTCGAGCATCCCTCGTGCCGTTGGGCAGTACGCGAGCAGACCGCGTTTGTCGAGAGAGTCCTCGATGAAGGTCTCTTTGATTGGCTGGTGAAATCTCTGTATGAATTTGGCGAACTCCAGTTCGAAGGTTCTTACTTCCATGGAAACCTCCCGTACGGCGCGCTCCGCGTTCCGCGCCTCATTCCCAGTTAAAGGGCTGATCGTCCCGGAAGTCGGGAATTCCCGACAACGGGGAGTCCAAGTCCTGAATAAACACGTTAGCGAACCCCATGTCCCAGGCCATGTCCACGGCCTGATCGTATTCGTGTTGAAAGAGCTTCCTGTCCAGAGGCGGAAACTCGGAGCTCCGGTGGAGTGGCCGGTACTGAGCCATGAGGGAAATGGTAATGGTTTGAGGAAGATTGTCCCGAATCCACGCGAGCGTCTCAGCGGTTCCTGCAAGGTCCCCGGGGAGCACAAGATGCCTGACTATGAGCCCTCGCACAGCCACGCCGTACAGGTCGACCACCAGATTCCCGACTTGCGAATGCATCTGAAGTACCGCGGCCCGACTGGTCTCCACGTAGCCGGGAGCATCCGAGTACACGGTAGCTGCTGCAGGTGAGCTGTATTTGAGGTCCGGGACATAGACGTCCACGATGCCCTCCAGCAGATGGAGTGTTTCAGGGGTTTCATATCCGTTGGTATTGTACACTACGGGAAGATGTAAGCCTTTTTCAACGGCCAAAGCAAGTGCTTCCAGCAATCCCGGCAGATGCGTGCTCGGCGATACAGGTTCGATGCTCGCGCACTCGACGCGTTGCAGTTCGAGCATCTGGACTGCCAAATCCTCGGGCGCAATTTGGAACCGATTCCCGCTTGGCTGATCTGAAAATTTTGGCGGTACCACGCAGGCCATGTTGCAATGCGAAAAGAAGATCGTTCCTGCCCCGCCTGAGCCGACGAGCGGGGGTTCTTCTCCGAAGTGGGGGACCACTGCTGCGACTGTGGGCTTAGAGCCGGCTCCGCAATATCCGTGCTCATCAGCTGGCCTGTGTACACGGCATTGCCGCGGGCAAAGACCGCACGGAGATGACAGTTCCCGAGCGAGAGATGCTCTTTCCGCTATTTCGCGATAATCCAGTTGAGGAGACATATTCCCTGCCGTAGTGGTCTTCTATCTCCAAGGGGGCGAGTCTGATACAGAACGTCCCCCTGTCCCTCGCCCGTTCAGAGTCCGCGAGGCCCAGGGAAATCCGGCTGCCGGCCCTTTCAAAGGCCGCGCAGTGAATTCCAGTCGACCCACTGCATATTACACCATTTGAGGACGTTTAGGGAAAGGTCGACTCACGCGCTACGCCGCGGTGGCCAAAAAAGAGCACCGCTGCTTTTGCGGGTCAAGGTCGGAGATGGGATAGTCACGTACGTGTCTATGTGATGAGTGCTCGTTCTCTCGCTGGGGGGCCTCTTGACCCTGTGGCGTATCACGAACCAAGACAAAGGAGGAAGGCAGCATGGGAAAGCCTGGCATAGGGTGTCCTGGAGTTTCCATTGAAGATGTGCGGTTTGTCGCGGTACAGGGGGATGCAGGACCACCCGACCCATCGGACTTTTCCTCAATGAAAGGCCGCGCACTGCGAAACTCCCTCGGGTGGCTACGACATAATGCAGTATAATCAATGGCGTCGGTGAAGCGAGCCGGCCATCACCTCTCTCACGGTGTGGAAAAGGGGTCTCGACAGGGTGCAAGAGATTGTCACCAAAGCGCTGTCAGACGAGGCTACTGACCGGGCTTCCTGGGTCCGGACCCTACGGCAGGGCACGCAAGGGGAACGACTCCCCGTGCTTCAGAATCCCTGGGCGGTATCTCCCAGGATTCGCGAACGCGGTCTGACGGGTGAGTCTTGCCCGGCAGCGCCTGTGTCGGCACTGCGATATTCCGGGACGATCCTTCGAAGGAGGAGCCGAACCTCGTGGTGGTCTATGCCGGCACGAACCGTGTCTAAGGCGGAATCTATGACCATTGTAGCATCGCGAGGAACCCGACCGTTCTGATGGAACACCTTTATCTTGCTGTGGGCGGTTTGAATGCATACTTCATCGGAGCAACTCAATTCCTCGAAGAGTTTTTCACCGGGCCGCGGTCCGATGAATTCGATGGCCACATCTTCCGGGCTCTTGCCGGCGAGTTGAATCAGGTGATGCACCAGATCAAGGATTTTCACGGGGCTGCCCATGTCCAGAATCATTATCTGACCGGATTCGCCCAGGGCTGTCGCTTGCAAGACCAGAGTGACCGCCTCAGGTATGGTCATGAAGTACCTTCTCATGTCAGGATGGGTAACGGTTACCGGACCGCCTCTTTCAATCTGTTCGAGGAATATGGGAACCACGCTGCCTTCTGATGCCAGGACATTTCCGAATCTTACCGAGAGGAATCGTGTGGCGCTCACCGTTGAGAACGCCTGGCAGTACATCTCGCAGACTCTCTTGGTCGCTCCCATGACGCTCGTGGGATTGACCGCCTTGTCCGTGCTTATGAGCAGGAAGGCTGCCACGCCGAATCTATCTGCAGCCCTCGCCAGGGTCTGTATGCCGCCCACGTTATTCCGAAAGCATTCCGAAGCGTTGATCTCTTGCAGAGGGACATGCTTGTGAGCCGCTGCATGAAATACGAGCTCAGGACGGTACTTCGCGAATTCCTCATTTACTCGGTCAGCGTCCGTCACATCGCAAAGTAACGGCACCACCGGAACATCGGTGTGTCTCTCGGTGAGGTTTCGGTAAATATGAAACAGGTTGTTTTCATACCGTTCCATGAGGATGAGCGCCTTCGGGCCACGTTTGAGCACCTGGCGGCATAGCTCGGAACCGATGCTCCCTCCTGCTCCTGTGATCACGACCACCTTGCCCTGGATCAAATTGCGCACCTGTTCAGTGTCGATCTGCACTTCCTCCCGACCTAGCAGGTCCGTGATGTTTATCTCTCGAAGTTGATTGAGGTTGGCATATCCATCCATCATTTCGATGAGCGAGGGGAGAGTCTTTACGGACAGGTTCTGAGGCTTCAACAAGTCGTAAATGCGTCGCATCTGTGCGTTGGTCGCGGTAGGAATTGCCACGATGGCGACATCGACAGGCTTTTCCTGGAGATACAGAGGAATGTCGTCGACTCCGCCTTCCACCGAGATGCCGTGTATAGACTGCCCTTGTTTCCTCTTGTCATCGTCAAAGAGAGCCTGCACGTCAAATCTGTTGTCCCGGTTGCGGAGCATTTCCCTGATGATCATCTCACCGGCATCCCCTGCGCCGATAACGATGGCCGGCTTGCGACCTGCAGGCACACCCTTGTGAAAGAGGTCCGGCAGACGTTCGCGGAGCAGCCTCAGACCGATGCGGAGGCTCCCGATAAGCATGGTGCTCAACAGGAAATCAATGGCAATGACTCCTCGAGGTACCCAGAACTCGCTAAAAGACGCGGACAACACAAAAATCATGACGCTACAAATCGCGCCGTGCGCAAACAGTGTAGGCACATCACGTAATCCGAAATAACGCCAGTTTGCGGAATGTCCTCCAATGAAATAGAAGGCCACCAGTTTCAGGAAGGCCACGTAGGGCAAAAGCACCACGCGGCGGCCATGAAACACGTCGGGCACATGAAAATCGAAGCGGAGCTCGTACGAAAACCAGAAACTCACTCCAGCCAAAATAAAAACAGCTACGAGGAGCAAATGATGCAATCGCATGTGAGTGCGAGCCGTGGTGTATACGCGCTCGACGTTGCGAAGCAATTTCCGGCCTTCGCTGATCCAGATGGCCATTATGACCTTTCAGCCTCCGTTGAACCCGTGACATGCAACGGATCGCAAGAATTGGTACGATTGCGGTCGTAGTATCAATCTCTACAAAATTCAGAGTTCCAGTAGCGTTCCGGGGCAGTGCGCACTGTCCGCGGTTTGTTGCACTCTCATACGTTACCGCGTATTTTCATCTCAACAACCTATATATAATAGGTGAAACAGCTCAGATCGTCAAGAGAATTGTCCTGGCCTCGTTCGTCTAAGCCGCAGACGAGCGACAGCCACAATCAGCATACGATATCCTGAACTAGGGGATCAGGCCATTTTACTGGTGCTTGCGGGAGGAAGGACTGCGATTCGCCTCTTTTACCGCAACCTGGGCGGAAAGTCGAGCACGAAGGGCCGACAAGCGCGCTGCTGGGTTTCTTTGGCGCCCTCTCGTCCGTGGATGTCTCGGCCAATTGATTGCCTGCTCTCCTATGCCTTTTCTGTGGATTTTCCGTGAACCCATAGTACGAAAGGTAAGGGCTTACCGTGAGGGACGAGGAATGAACCACCAAGGCACCAAGACACAAAGAAAAAGGGGCTTGGCCCTTGACCTCTTGGTTTGGTAGTGCCTTTGTGGTTTGATTTCTCACGATCCGCAAAAGGTCGCACTGAACGATTACTACGAAATTACGTTATGACGCAACATTCTGCTATCCACGTCAGCAAGGCTCGTCAGCAAGGCTCGTCAGCAAGGCTCGTCAGCAAGGCTCGTCCCCGCAGCCTGGCGCTCTTGAGTGTGGCGGATAAGCAGAGAGATCGTGGCCACAAGCAAAATCGACACGATCCCTAGTGCGACGAATGAGGCTTCCACATTCCATCTGGCTTCAATATATTGGAGCATCTTTACCGAAAAGGATCCGACGCCGAAGGTCAAAATAAACTTCATGCCAAAGGCTGAGTGGTGAAGCCTTCGCGGCGCGTACGTAGCCACCAGCGTGTTTTCCACCGGCTGCATGCCCAGCAGGCAAAAGAAATAGAGAATGGCGAGCCCCACCAACACGAGGTTCTGAGTAAAGGCCATCAAGAAAGCTACGGGAATACAGATGGCGTGAAACACGAGGTACGAGTACCGCGGCTCGCAGCGCTCTCCCACGTGCCCTCCCACATACTGTCCCACCATACCAACCGTGTAGATCAGTGCGGTGATGGTCGTAGCCACGAGATTGCCGGAAAGGGGGTTACCCCACCAATGGGAGAGCACCTCCAAAATGCCTTTGCCTTGCAATTCAAGGTACGTAGGCAAGATCACCGTGGCTGCCCTATAGGCAATGCCACCCAGCATCATGGCCACCAGGAGAATTAAGAAAGCTCCCAGCAGACCGTTTTCCGCGTGCGAGCCCGCGGCGGCCGTCTTCTCAGGCTCCTGCAAGGGGAGCATAGCCATAAGGATCATTCCGAAGATGTTCAGTCCGGCAAGCAACAAATACGCGGCCTTCGGCCCGGCCCACCAGACCATGACACCGGACAACAAAGGAGCCAACACCAAGCCCAATCCTCCGAAAACGCCATTGTATCCGAGGGCGACGCTCATTCTTCTCACGCCCTTGGTAATGAGCCCCAATCCGATAGGATGGTAGATAGCTGAAAAGAAACCGATTCCTGCCAGGGCGACGGAGAAAAGCGTGGGAGACTGGATAAAGGTGGCTGCAGCTAACCCGCACAACCCCGACCCAAGAAACATGAGAACCATCAACTTTTTGCCGCCCCAGCGATCCCCAGTCATTCCCCAAGGTAATGCCATGATCCCGAAGAGAAGGTATTGCATGAAAGACAGACCAAGCACCTCGCTCATCGAGACGTGCAAGAGCCCCGCCAACGGCAGCACCACAGCGGGAAACACGAGCATGTTGAAGTGGCTGAGAAAGTGGCCGAAGCAGGTCACTATCAGGATACGGCGTTCCATGGGATTCAAGGTGGCAGATCCTCCGTGGCGGAAAAAAAGACAAGACGGCGTTCCCTCTGTTCTCGCCGTGGTTTTTATCATAAATCATTTGGATGGAGCTGTCGACCTTGCCTGGTGCCAGCAACGACGATTGGACGCATAACGGCTGAACAAAGAATGAGAAATCACCTTTTTGGTCGTTGACACGACGACACGTCTTCGCTACATTGGCGCGGCTGTATTCTCACTTACCGCGCCCCAACAACCGAAGAGGTTCCTCCGCATGCGCTTTTTCAAAATGGTGTGCCGGTCTATAGATGCGCTAAATGAATGGGTGGGCATGGCCGTATCATGGGTGACCCTCTTGCTGGTCCTCGTGGTGTTTGCGGACGTGGTGATGCGCTACGCCTTCAAGACAAGTTTCGTGTTCACCCAGGAGCTTGAGTGGCAACTCTTCTCATTCATTTTTCTCGTGGGCGCAGGATACACCCTCCTCCACGACGGCCACGTCCGGGTGGACATTATTTACCAGCAACTGAGTCCGAAGGGTAGAGCCTGGGTAAACCTGATAGGGGTCATCGCATTCCTGATTCCCGGATGTAGTATGGTCATAGTCACGTCCGCTTGGTTCACGTACACATCCTGGGCCATGGGGGAAGGCTCGCCGGATCCTGGCGGCATCCCTTACCGCTTTATCATCAAGTCTGCAATTACTGTGGGGTTCGTGCTTCTTCTTCTCCAGGGAATCTCGCTGGGGATCAAGAGCGCTTTCGAGTTGCTCGGCAAGAATATCGATGAGGAGAAGGTATCCTGATGGAATATTTGCCGGCCTGGATGTTTCTCGCTCTGACTATCCTGCTGATGGCCGGTTTTCCGGTCACGTTCACGTTGATGGGTACCGCTCTCTGCTTCGGCATCCTAGGTTTCGGTTTTTCCTTTTTCGAGCTATTGCCCTTGAGGATTTGGGGGGTAATGCGAAACGTGACTCTGATGGCAGTCCCGCTGTTCGTGTTCATGGGGGTGATGCTCGAAAGGTCCAGGCTGGCCGAGGAATTGCTGGACACGATGGGCCTTCTGTTCGGCCGGCTTCGCGGAGGTCTTGCCGTTTCCGTGGTTGCGGTGGGCGCTCTTCTCGGAGCCTCGACCGGAATAGTGGGGGCCACGGTCGTGACCATGGGATTGCTGTCGGTCCCGACCATGTTACGACGCAACTACCAGAAAGAGCTGGCCACCGGAACAGTCGCGGCCTCAGGGACCTTGGGACAGATTATTCCACCGAGCATCGTACTGGTGTTGGTGGGTGATATCGTTGGCGTCCCGGTGGGTGACCTGTTCATGGGCGCTGTACTTCCGGGGCTCCTTCTTGTTGCCTTGTTCGTCATCTACATCCTTGTTGCAGCACACATTCACCCGGACATCGCACCACCCTTGCCGCGCGAGGAATTGGAGGCCTTGTCAGGGGCAAGCTCATAAAGCGTGTAGCCAAGGCCCTCGTCCCGCCCCTGTTTCTTATCGTCGCGGTTCTCGGGTCCATATTTGCCGGCATAGCTTCGCCTACCGAGGCGGCTGCCGTGGGAGCTGTCGGAGCCATGGTTCTGACCATGGCCAGTCGCAGGTTCAATATGGGAATCTTGCGAGAGGTAATGATTTCCACGACAAAGCTGACCTGCATGGTTTTCATCATCCTTGTAGGAGCTGCCTCGTTCGGTCTCGTTTTCAGGGGCCTCGGAGGGGATACCCTGGTGAGGGGATTCCTCGGGGGCCTCGCTCACGCGTACAGCAAGTATTGGGTTCTGGCCATGGTCATGGGTGTGATCTTCGTGATCGGTTTTTTTCTCGATTTCATAGAGATCACCTTCATCCATGTGCCGGTGCTCGTTCCGGTCATGATTGAATTCGGATTCGATCCTCTGTGGATTTGCGTCCTCCTGGCCGTAAACCTTCAGACATCGTTTCTCACACCTCCTTTTGGTTTTTCGCTCTTTTACCTCAAAGCTGTCACCCCGCCGGGGATTACTACCGGGCACATTTACCGTGGGATCATTCCGTTTGTTATTCTTCAGCTCATAGGACTTCTCGTGTGTGCCCTGTATCCTCCGTTAGTAACCTGGTTGCCGAGAGTGGTGTTTAAGAACTGAAATCTATACAGACAAAGGTTGTCGGCCGTTTGGCCGGCTACTCTATTCTCACATCGCCTCCTACTGTGGGGCCGGGCCCTCTGGGGGTGATCGAAATCGGAGAAGGAGGTTGCTGATGAAGAGACGAGATTTCCTGAAGAATGCGGGCATCGCCGCGGGAACCGCAGCCGCTGCTACCACCCTTGCAGCGCCGGCAGTATGGGCCAAAGGCCAGACATACAACTGGAAGATGGTTACCACGTGGCCGCCGAATTTCCCTGTTCTCCAGGTGGGCGCGGAGAGGTTTGCCAAGAGGCTCACCGATGCCACTGAAGGGCGCATCAAAATTCAGGTGTTTGCCGGTGGAGAGCTGGTACCACCGCTCGGCGTCTTCGACGCGGTCTCCAACGGCACCGTTGCGTGCGGTAGTGGAGCTTCGTACTATTGGGCCGGCAAGGTGCCTGCTGCGCAGTGGTTTTCCTCCGTTCCCTTTGGACTCAACCCGCAGGGTATCAACTCATGGTTTTACGCGGGCGACGGTCTAAAGCTTTGGGAGGAAGCATACGCGCCGTTCAATATCGTTCCCAGGCCCCAAGGAAACACAGGGGTACAGATGGGTGGCTGGTTCCGCAAAGAAATGAAGACCATGGCCGACTGGAAGGGCCTCAAAATGAGAATTCCCGGTCTGGGTGGCAAAGTGGTCGCCAAAGCCGGTGGCACGGTGGTTTTGCTTCCTGGAGGCGAGATTTTTACTTCCCTGGAGCGCGGGGTGGTTGACGCGGTCGAATGGGTGGGGCCCTTGCATGACCTCCGATTGGGTCTGTACAAGGCAGCGGAATATTACTACTACCCCGGGTGGCATGAGCCGGGCACCACGCTCGAAGTCATGTTCAACAAGAAAATATACGACTCGCTGCCCAAGGATCTTCAGCTCACCATTGATTCCGTGGCTGCCGAGACGAACATCTGGAGCTTGAGCCAGTTCGAGGCCCGCAACAGCAATGCCCTGATCGAGTTAATTGACAAACACGATGTGAAACTGAGGCAATTCCCCGACGCGATGCTGAATTCCCTTCACAAGCTCAGCGAGGAAGTGCTTGAGGAGGAAGCCAAGAAAGACAAGATGTCGACCAAGGTCAACGAGGCCTTCAAGAAATTCAAGAAACAGATAGGGCCATGGGGCACGATCTCTGAAAAGGCGTATTACGACCTCATTTTTGGAAAATACCCCCTGAAGAAGGGATAACACCTGATTCTCGGAGCAACAGTGTCAAACCCCACGAACAGGATGCCAACCCGCACCTTGTTCGTGGGATTGCCATCTCGCACGCTGCCTGTAGATCTCGTCGGTCCTGTCCTCATGATCGGGACAGGACCTTCCCAGCTTCCGCACGAACTTCCCGCCCTTCGATTCCCCCGCAATTCAGCGGATGCGTTTGAGCAGCCGTTGAAATTCCGGTTTCTCGCGTATGGTCTTGAAAATTGTGTCCTTGGCCAGCTTGTCCGCATTCGTGTATCCCCTCTCGATGGCAAGATCCAGGTACCTGAACGCCTCAGGAGCATTCCCCGCTAGGCAATACATTCCTGCCAAGTTGTACAGGTGCTTGGGGTCGCCCGGCTCCGCGTCGACACCCGCGGCGCTGCCACTGGATCGCGTCATGATAATTGCCGGCAAGGGCTAGGGCCAGGCCATAGGGAGCGAACAACACCGTGGCATGCGGATGCTGCTTCAGCCCTGTACGCAACGCATCCAGGGCATCTTGAACTTTCCCGCTCTCAAGCTTGATCATCGCAATGTTCGCATACGCATCGGGAATTGTCTTGTCCTTCTCCACCAACTGGCGGTACATCTCCAGTGCTTCATCCTTCAGCCCTGCCTTGTACGCCGCGGTAGCCAAGGCAAAAACCATCTGCCCGTCATGGCCGGAAAGCTCCACCGCGCGGCGGTATTCCTGAACAGCTTCCTGATACTTGCCGTCCTCCATGAGAAAGCTACCCATCATTTTGTGGACTTCCGCATTGGAGTCGAGAGGGACAAACACCCTATTGAGGGCCGCGCGAGCTTCCTGTTTCCTTCCAGCCCATTTCAGCGTTTTGGCCAGATTCAGATCTCTGAGCAGCATAGACTTTCGATCCAGCGCATTCATGCCGTCGGCGAAGATCTTGCTTCGTTCCTCTGCATTCAGTCTTCGTGATCCGGGGACCAGGCCCATGTCCGACATCTTGTCAAGAATGAGGCTGGCCAACAACTGATGAAGAGGGATGGTTGGATGGACGTGATCGAGAAACAATTCTTTGCCTGGAATGCCCGACTTGTCTCCTATCTCTGCTGCCTTGCGATCCACCACATCACTGAAGGGAATGAACGGTATCCGCTCTTTCAGCGCAATTTCCCTGATTTGCTCGTCAATGGGGGAGATGCACCGTAATGGGCAGACGTCAAGATCTTTGGCCTTTACAAAGTTCTCTCTGGCCTGGGCAAGCTTTCCCAGTCCAAGGAGAGCTTTGCCTTTCCAATAATAGTATTCTGCAAACTGAGGGTCCTCTTTTATGGCCTTGTCAAGTGGTCCCAATGCGTCGGTGTACCTCCCGTCCGCGATCAGACCCTCGCCCTGACGGAGAAGCTTCTCAAGGCGTAACTTGTCTGTACCAGTGAACTGTGCCCCGTGCTCCGACTTGAAAGGCGAGAAGTCCTTGAGATTGCAAGGAGGTTCAACCAGGATCACCGGCACCCCTGCATTCCTGCACAGGTCGATCATGGTCCGGAGGTTGTAGGCAAAGTGGCGAACTACCCCACGCGAGAAGTCTTCGTCCCGGTGATACAAATCCAGCCCTGCGCTCCGATCGAGAATGGTCGTGACCTCTTCCTTGAGGATCGGCTTCCCCGGGTGCGCGGGTTGGGCTCGCTCGTCCGTGGAACCTTGGGAGGTCGCCTCACGACCGGATGAGCTTGCTCCTCTGGCAAGAAAAGGGTCCAGCGCCTTTTTCAGGGCCTGATAGGTGTGCAGCCCCTCCAGTAAGGATCTCACCGCGAGTACGGTTCCGCCTTGGTCGAACAGCTTCGCGTAGGTGCGACGTTCAAGGAACTCGTTGTGGCCCATATAAATGACCATGAGGTCAGGCTGGTACTTGAGCGCCTCACTGTACCAGCGGTACAATGCGGTACGATGCGTATGAAATGCCGCCGGCGTTGATGACCTCGGGTGTCTTCTCAGGCAACGCTGCCTTGAGGAGATCCTGCAACCATCGAGGAAACGCGGTTCTTCCGTCAAAGGGATGGCCGTACGTGGTGGACCCGCCGAAACAGAAAACCCGAAACGTGTCTGGGGGCTTTTGCGCACGGAAAGAAGCGACGTTAAAGAATCTCAGTTTGGACGGAGGCACGGAGGCGATACCGTCCTTTACCACAAACAGCGGCTGGAGCGCAGAAAAACCGACGAACGGGTCCTGATCCTGTACAGGACGGTCAGGCCACCCCGCGACGCGCAGGCCTGCTTCGACGAGAGCGAAGAAAACCACGCACACGGCGATGCCCAAAAGCACCTCTTTCCAAAAAGACCGCGAAGCTTTGCGATTCTCTGGCGAATCCTTGGAGGATTCGGGTAGCCCTGGGCTGAGTTCCTGGTTCTGTGTTCTTTTGACCGACCGGACTTTCGAGATTTACCCATAATCACCACTATAGGACGGCCCGACAGAAATTTCCAGCAGGAAGATTCCTTTCATTTTCTCTTTATTCTTGAACGTACTACCTAAAAGAGGTTATGCTAAACCTCAAGGAAACTCGGAACAGGAGCCCTTACATGAGAAAAGGTTTCATATTGATCGCTCTGGCGTTTGTGGCGGCTGTGTGGCTTCCCGGAAACGCAACCGCTGACGAACCGATCAAGTGGTCCGCTCCGCTTAGCGCATACCCGAATCCGTGGGGGCCGACCACGCCTCCCCCCGTATACAACAATCAATATGCCAACCAGTATCCCTATTGGGCTGGATACGGGGGATACCAACCCACGGGGGGACCGCGCCCTCATGGCAACCAGCGTATGCCCCGGGTATGACCGGCAACCCGTACATGCGCCAGTACGCGCCGCAATAGCCGTACCCGGGAATGGCTGTCGCGGAAAAATTGTGCGGATTCCTCCCCCGCGCCTCACTCACGAGGGAGAGAACTCCGGCCGGGAGACGAATGTCGGCTGCCTTGGTGATAGGTCGTACACGCGCCAAAGCCTGGCGAACCACCGCCGAAAAACAGGAGATTAGGAAATAGTCATGCAAGAGATAGGATCAGATACCCATTATCGGATAGCGGTAGACAAGGTGAAGAACCGTGCCTACTTTTGGTTTCTTGGGGACATGCTGAACACCGAGGGCACAAAACGCGTGGTGGAGGATACTCTGGCTGCATGCCAGGCCCTGAGCCCTCACTTCACGGTCTTGGCGGATTTCACCGCGCTCGAGTCTGTTCGCCTTACCTGACATCGCGCAGAAGGTGCAGGCGACGCTGATGGATGCAAATGTGAAGAAGATCGCGTCAGTTTGGAATACAGAGACCTTTGCCAAAATGATTGTTGACTCGTCTGCCCAAAAGGTGGCGGGTGGAGCATACGACGTGAGGAGGAAAGTGTTCCACGACAAGACCGAGGCCGAGGCGTGGCTCGACGAATGAGACCCTCGTTCGTACTTCGTCCCTGATGCTCTCGGACATCGAGCATGGCCTTCACTGGTCGAGCGTGTTTCAGCATGAATCTGCCGAGACTTGCATGACACAGTCTGTGGAGAGGGACTCAGTGCCCCGCTTCGTAAATTCGGTCACGTAGTCGCGTAGGATTCAGTGATCCGGGCGAACCCCATCGGTTGACAGGAAAAGCCAAAACCATGCGGTTCCCGATGTTCACCACATCCGGCACAGAGACTTACCTGAGACCGATGTGACCGTATTGAGGAAATCAAGCACTTAGCATTCCCGGGCCCAAGTTCGGTCTCGTGTTCGTGTGCCAATCCTCGTTTGTTCGGCGCGTGTTCCCAGGGCACCGCGGGGCAACCCGGCAGCGCCGCCCACGTCGCTGTCGCGAGGCGCAAGCTTCGCTCATCAATCCTAGTAAACAGTGGACAGGAGAGTAGTGATGCAGGAGATAGGATCGGATACCCACTTTCGGGTTGCGGTGGACAAGACGAAGAACCGCCTCCTCATATAGGCGCTTGGCGACATCATGGACCCTAAGGACATACAAGGCATGGTTCCCGCTACCAAGACTGCCTGTGAAACCCTGAAACCTGGCTTTTTCGCAATAGTGGATTTCACCGAGATGACGATGTTGGGCCTCCCTGACATCGTGCAGAAGCTTCAGGAAACGGTCTTGGCCGCAGGCTTAGGGAAACTCGCCTCGGTTTGGAGTAGAGAAACTTTTGCCAAAATGGTGGTCGATTCATCGGCACAAAAGGTGGCAGGAGGGGGATACGAGGAAAAGAGAAAAGCGTTTCACAGTAGGGCTGAGGCTGAGGCGTGGCTCGAATCCTGACATGGCGTGTGGCGGCTTCCTTTGAGGAGTATACGCATTGGCTCCATCGGTTACACATGAGTGTTTCGCTTTACCGCGTCGCACAAGCACGGTCGAGGCGGGGCAGAACCGCGGCCAAGACGACCGAACCACGTGCAACCTGACAGGCGATACATAGGCCATGCCTGCCCTCGTGCCGGGTGCGCGTGAACGAGAGAGCCCATGAGAGACAAATCGAGGCAGGACCGCGACCGTCTCGCCTGCCTCGATTACTGTCTTAACCGCATGAGGAGACTATTCAACCGCGGTGTCGTCCTCGGGTGACGCTCCCCATTCTTCAACTCCTCGCCTGACCGCTGGGACGACTCCCGAGATATCCACCAGTTCGACTTTCTTGGTTTTTCTGTTCCTCAGTTCCACCTTGCCCTGATCCAGGGCTTTCTTGCCGATGGTAATCCGGAAGGGAATACCGATGAGATCGGCATCCTTAAACTTCACTCCGGGCCGTTCGTCACGATCGTCCAGCAGCGTATCGATGCCGTTTGACCAAAGTTCGCCGTATACATGTTCCGCTGCCTGTTCAATGTCGGTATTCTTGGCTCCTACCGGGGTGACGATCGCGGTGAAGGGGGCTAAGGGCGGAGGAAAGATGATGCCGTCCGGGTCGTGGTTCTGTTCTATGGCTGCGGCCACGGTTTCTGCTCACGCCTATTCCGAAACATCCCATGATCATGGGGCGTTCTTTGCCGTCCGCGTCGAGGAAGCGCGCGTTCATGGCTTCGGAATATTTCACCCCCAACTTGAACACGTGTCCGACCTCGATCCCTTTGTACATGCGCAGGTGACCTCCGCACCGCGGGCATGGATCTCCCTGTCTGGCGCTCCGGAAGTCACCGAAATGACTGACCTGAAAATCCCGCCTCGGATTGACGTCAACGAGGTGAGCGTCCCTCTCGTTTGCTCCGACAACCGCAACAGGCATGACCTTGATCGCGTGGTCCGCAAGGATGGTGAGGTTCTTCAGTGCCACCGGCCCGGAAAATCCGAGTGGTCCCCCTGTGAGTTCCTCGATCGTGTGGCCGTCCGCGAATTCGAGATCGTTCACTTTGAGGAAATTTTTTACCTTCACCTCATTGAGTTCATGATCGCCTCGAATCAACACAGCCACCGGTCCGGATTCGGTGGTCAGTATCAGGGTCTTGATCAGCACCTGGGATTCCACTTTGAGGAACGCGGACACTTCTTCGATAGTCTTGACTCCAGGCGTGTCTACCTTCTTAAAGCCCGCGGACTCTGCCATGCTGCCTGACGCGTCGGTGGAATGGCCTGCCTGCTCCACGGGCGGATTAATTTCTGCCTTTTCCATATTTGCCGCGTAATCGCAAAAGTCGCATGCAACAATGGTGTCTTCGCCAGTATCTGCGAGAACCATGAATTCGTGTGAAAAGCTTCCACCAATGGGGCCAGAGTCGGCTTCCACAGCCCTGAATCGCAGACCGCACCGGGCGAACACCCGCTTGTACGCCTGCCACATAAGGCTATAGGACACGTCGGCAGCTTTGTCGTCCACATCAAAGGAATACCCATCCTTCATCATGAATTCGCGGCCGCGCATGAGCCCGAAGCGCGGTCGCACCTCGTCTCTGAATTTCGTCTGGATCTGGTAGAGGTTAAGCGGGAGGTCCCGGTAAGAACGCACATCGCGGCGCACCAGATCCGTAATTACTTCCTCATGGGTCGGTCCGAGGCAACACATGCGGTCGTGGCGGTCTTTGAAGCGGAGCAGTTCCTTGCCGTACACTTCCCAGCGACCGGACTCCTGCCAGAGTTCCGCGGGCTGCACCAGAGGCAGAAATACCTCTTGAGCACCCGACGCGTCCATCTCTTCCCGAACGATCTGCTCCACCTTTCTCAGGGAGCGATACCCAAGAGGCAAGTACGAATATACTCCGGCCGTAAGCTTGCGTATCATGCCGGCCCTCATCATGAGCCGATGGCTGACCACCTCCGCGTCCGCGGGATCTTCCTTAAGGGTTGGAATAAAGAACCTCGACATTTTCATAGAGAGACCACCTCAATGTTCGCTTAAGATTTACTGATTTCCACGGCGCGAATCTGCCCTCAAAAGCAAAGGACTCAGTGGGCATCAGTATACCGCAAGCCGTGGCAGTCTGCACACTCTTTTGAAGGTCCAAGGGGTTCCCGCGGCAAGACTCCACAGGTGGGTCAAGTGGAGGAGAACACCTTGACGAGGAGCCGACAAACATCACCAGGCATCGCCCCTGACCCAAATCGCTGAGGACGATCGGTTCTGATGCACGTCAGCATCAGGCGCCCGGGGGATGCTCTCTGCGATTGAGCAGGAACCTCGCCAGCTCGAGATCCGAGGGAGTGGTAATCTTGATGTTGTCATCCGAGTCAGAAACCACTACGACCCGGCGACCGAGACGTTCTACCAGCGAGGCGTCGTCCGTTCCCCTGAACCCATCGGCAAGTGCACGCTCGTGGGCTTCACGTATCAAGGCAGTCCGAAAGCTCTGAGGAGTGTGGGCCAACCAGAGATCCTCGCGAGGAATAGTCTCCAAGGAAGAATCCGTCTTCCTCTTGACCGTCTCGCGTACCTGCACACAGGCCACTGCAGCCCCGAAAGATTCTGCCGCATCAAGAGCTTCCGAGATGATCTCGGCAGAGACCAGAGGCCTCACCCCGTCGTGAATGGCCACCAGGTCAGTTCCCTCCAGATGGAGCAGCCCATTATAGACCGACGCCTGACGATCCGGGCCGCCCGCAACGATTTTCACGACCTTGCTCAATGTGAATGGCGCGACAATTCTCTCACGGCAAAACCGCTCGTTTCCCTGGGGCACGGTTACTACCACCTGGTCCACCAGAGGGTGCGTCTCGAAAACCATGAGGGTCCTGGCCAAGATGGGCACGCCATTGAGTGCGAGGTACTGCTTTGGCAACGGGCCCCCGATTCTGGTGCCACGGCCTCCTGAGGTGATAAGCGCTGCACGGATCACGGTGAGTATTCCCTGTGCGAACCGACGGAAAGCAGTCCAGGAAAAGACGCCCTGCTTTGCGGGTTCGGCCGCTGCTTAGGTGCGAATCGCGTAGGCTCACGCCGAGCCTTGACAAATTACATACCATGGTAAGGCCAAGAGTTGAAGAAGGAACGGTAGGTTCTCAAAAGACCTAAACCTTGCGGTCCAGACCATTAAATGGTAATGTCAGAAGACTTGCGCAAAACTAGGCGGATTGAGGCCGGTAGGTTTCCACCCATTTTGAGCGGTTGGGCTTGAGATCCCGAATTTACTGACTGGAGAGGGTCGGTGACGCCGATGCGATTTGTTCTCAGTCTCGTTATGCACAACGCGCGGTCCTATTACAGTCCCGGATCTCCGTGAACGCCTGGAGGAAAGAGTTGGATTTGCTCGGGTCAATCCAATCCGTGATGGAACAACTGGAGAATGAGTTGATTGCAGGGCTCAAAAGCCGTGTTCCTGTGGCGTTCGAGATCGGCGCTCACATCATGAACAGCGGCGGGAAGCGGATACGTCCTCAACTGACCATTCTGGCGGCCCGTATGGGAGGATATTATGGAGCGGACGCGATAAAGCTGTCGGGTGCCATTGAATGCATCCATACGGCCACGCTTCTCCATGATGACGTGGTTGACAAGGCGGACACTCGCCGCGGGAGACCGGCAGCCAATACTCTCTGGTCCAACGAGATGTGCGTGCTCGGAGGAGACTTCATCTTTGCAAAGGCCTTCTCTGCGTTGACGTCACTCAAGAACCTGCGCATACTGGAAATTGTCTCGCGAGCCACGGAACGGCTGAGCGAAGGCGAACTCTTTCAGATGATGAATATCGGGAATCTTCACGTGACCCGTGACGACTATCTCCGTATAATTGCAGACAAGACAGCTATCCTCATGGAAACCGCGTGCCGTGGAGGAGCCATTCTCGGCGGGATGGACGCGGCACGGGAAGAGGCCTTGGCCAAGTTTGGCTTTAATCTGGGGATGGCGTTCCAGATGACTGATGACGTGATTGACTATCAATCGGACAAACTGACCATGGGAAAGACTCCGGGCAAGGACCTGGAAGAGGGGAAGCTCACGCTGCCTCTCATTCTCGCGCTTGCCAGAGCAGATGAGGCAGAGAAATCCCGGATCGGCAGGATCATCTGCGAACAGCGCCTCTGCGACGGAGATTTCGGTTGGGTCCGCGACTTCCTCCACCGGCGGTCAGGCATAAGGGAGACACTTGAGGAGAGCCGGGCTTTCCTCATGACAGGCACCGAGCAATTGGCTCTTTTTGCCGATTCTGAGGAGAAGGCTGCCCTGATGGGACTTGCGGAGAAGATCCTCCACAGGACGCGGTAAGTTTTTGAGAAACCGGCGGTTGCCTGCGATCTCCGGGAACACGGGGCAAGGACTCACACTCGAAGGGTCAAGACGCGTTGACACCAGGCGCTTGCGCTGGTACAGAGACGTTCAGTGCATAAAGGATCAAGGCTACCTCATGTTCAAACCGGGATTCCGCGTCTTGTTGGCATTTCTGCTTCTCGCCTTTCTAGGGGGCTGCCCCGCAATCTGGACAGGATCCAAAGCGGCCATGGAAGCTTCTCCGGAAGAGCTCTTCCAGAAGGCGGAAAAGCTCTTCCAGGACAAAGAATACCCCCAGGCAGTTGAGGCGTATCAGCGATTGAAGTCCGCATACCCGGACTTCGAGAAAATGCCTGCCGTGTACGTGAAGATAGGCGACGCCCTGTACGCGAACGGGGACTACGAAAAGGCCATATCCCGGTACCTGCAATTCATCGAGCTGTATCCTGCCCATCCCTATGTTCCCAGGGTGAAGTACTACATCGCCATGTCCTATTTCAAGCAGATCAAGAAAACGGATCTGGACAACGCTATCTTGCAGCGGGCTGCGGACTCCTTCAAAACCCTCGCGGCCGACGAGAGAGCGGGGAAATGGGCGGAAAAAGCGAAAGAGAAATATGAAGAGTGCCGAAAGAAACTCGCAGAAAAAGAAATGTACAAGGCGAACACGTACTGGAGTATGGGAAAGTATACGGCCGCGCGGGTAGCAGCTCAGCGGGTTCTCGACCAATATCCTAAGCTGGGATATGATGAGGAAGCCAAGGACCTGATCAAACGCACCAAAGCAAAATAATACTGTGTTTGTCTGATACGCGCGTCACGCACCGCACCCGAAGATCCCCAACCGAATCGAGAAATCCCGCACTTCGGAATCAGATTGCCGAGCCTCTCCTCACCTTAATCAGGTTCATGAGGGAACGCAGTTCCCTGCATCTGAAAATCCACGAGGACACTGCAAAGGTTCCGAGACCGCCGAACACACAGGCGCAAAGCACAAGTCCGTTCACCCTCGTGAGTCCGAGCGGCCAGTCCCCTATCGAACGACCCCAGAGCAGCAGAGCCCCCATGACGAGTGAGGCCGCAGAGATTTTCAGCAGAGATGTCAGGAGGTCCAAACCCGGGAAGTCTCCCAATCGCCTCATCAGGATGACAAAGAGCGCCGCCACATTGAAAGCGGCAGCGATCGACGTGGCAAGTGCGAGGCCACCCTGGGCCATCGGTCTCATCAGGAGCAGCCCTGCCACAAGATTCACGATGACCGCAGCGATGGAGACATACACCGGGGTCCGGGTGTCCTTCATGGAAAAGAATCCTTGGTTGACCACCTTCAGCCCCGAGAAGGCCCACAGACCCAGCGTGTAGTACAGGAGCGCATACGCGGTCTCTCGGGTGTCGACTGCCGTGAAGTGTCCCCGTTGGAACAGAACGGAAATAATCGGTTCCCTCAGGATAATGAGAGCCACCGATGCGGGAATGGTGAAGAACGCGATGAACCGCAGCGAGTATGAGAGTGACCGAGTGAGCCCCTTCATGTCTCCGTTCGCCACCTGGCGGGACATGGACGGAAGTATTGCCGTGCCCAGCGCGATCGCAAATACGCCAAGAGGAAGCTCCACTACCCGATCGGCATAGTAAAGCCACGACACGCCACCCGCAGGAAGCAGTGACGCGAGGATCGTCCCGACGAGGACGTTGATCTGATACACCGCTCCGCCAAAAGCAGCGGGAACAAACAGCACGCCGATCCGCTTCAATGCCGGGTGATCGAACGAGAAATCCGGCCACAACTTTACGCCCTTCCTGGCCATGAAGGGGATCTGGAAGGCCAGTTGGAGCACTCCCGCTATCACCACTCCCCATGCCAGGGCCTTGTAAGCCGGGAAATCGAAAAAGGTGGTGAACGCCCCTAAAGAGCCGATCATCACAAGATTCAGGATTACGGGCGCGGCTGCAGGAGCGGAAAAATTTCCCATGGAATTGAGGACCCCTGACGCGAGAGCCACGAGGGAAATAAAGAATATGTACGGAAACATCACACGGTTCAGTCCGACCGTGAGTTGAAACTTCGCAGGATCGTCCACGAAACCCGGAGCGATAGCCCTCACAATCCACGGACTCAATAACACTCCGGCCAATGTGACCACGCAGAGGGCAAGAGCCGTGAACGTGAAAGCAATGCGCGCGAGCCGGGCTGCTTCCTCACGCCCATCATTCTGAAGAGTCTCTACGTACGTAGGGATAAAAGCGGCAGAGAGCGCTCCTTCACCGAAAAGGCGCCGGAGGAGGTTCGGTATGCGGAATGCCACGAAAAATGCATCCGCACCAAAACCAGCGCCCAGAAAGAGCGCGGTTGCCATGTCCCGGACAAATCCGAGAATCCTACTGAGCGTGGTCCACAACCCTACTACACCGGCAGCTCGGGTCATGGCCTTCTCTTCGGACATCTTCGGTTCGCCGGTTCGTGAGAAAAGTGGTTGACTTTCGGTCCGGTTCTCTGTCATATAGAAATTTTCCGTGAAGGAGCGATTTGTCTCCGTTGAGTGGCCCAGGGGCCGAACGGGAACGCAGACCGCAATTTTTCGGTACATTGCTGATACGCAACAGATTCATACGTCAAGGAGCTACTCATGGCAAACCATCCCTCAGCCCTCAAAAGGATGAGGCAGAGTGAGAAGAAACGAATCCGTAACATGGCCTACAGATCCCGGGTCAGAACCGCGGTGAAGAAATTCCTCCTTGCTGCCGGCGAGAAATCCGTCGACGCAACCCAACTCCTTCGCTTGGCCAGTTCTCTGATTCAGAAGGGAGTCTCCAAGGGCATCGTTCACCAGAATACCGCTTCTCGGTACGATTTCGAGGCTTTCAAAAAGGCTTGCAGCCTGATCTTAATCCGGAAGGCCGTGCAGGATCGCTTGCGTGCACCTCACGGCCTGCCTCTTAACTCGGATCTCCCATCAATATCCATCCGGTCCATGACGGCGGCTTCCCGCTGAAGGAAGCGTCAAGGCCCATCGGCATCTCGCAAGGATACGTGGAAACGGCTTCCGATGGCGAAGCTTTGCCCGCGACATCCTTGAGCACCTTGAGCAGAAACGGGTCGTCAGCTCCCCAGTTGGGATCCGCATAGTTAATGAGGGAGACCCGCACGCCCATATAAGCCATGGCCACGTTCAGCAACAGCGGGCCCTCTGCTTCGGGGGACTCCAGCTCAGGCATGTCCAACCAGGAAATAGGCAGCACGAGAATTCGCGTTCCCAGGGGCATCTCAAAGAGCTGGCGGCAGTCAAGCCGACGCTTCCCTGTGGCATCTGGCGCAAAGTAGAAAGTCGGCTGACGGTCGGTTGCCACGGTATCGGTCATGGCCAGCGGCACGGCAAGTACCGTCACCTGTTTCTTGCCTTCCTTTATACTCAAAGAGCTTGTCCACGGTGGCTGTCGGGCCGATCCACACATCGAATTTCTTGAAGAATTTCTGGAGACTGACGACGATCTCAGATGGCTTGGGGTACACGGGGTTTGCGAGTATGAGACGCTGTATCTGTTCCTCTTCTGAGATTCGTTTCCCCTCCTTTTTTCGGGGAGAGTCGGGGTTGGGAATCTGCCGCACCTGGTCTTCGGGAATCCAGGGAATCGCTTCAAGAAGGAGCAAATCGCCCCGCGGGCCAGAGGATACCGCGGGTGACGATCGTATGAACTTGAGCATGTCCACGGAGGAGATCAGGGAGACGGAGCGACCGCGGCCGAAAGGACGGTCTTCCGTGTCCAGCATGACGGAAAAGGGGAGATACCACAGTGACCTGTCCGGTATGATGAAGACCTTGTGTTTCCCTTCGGGAAGCGGGGGGAGCTTACCCATCAAGGCCCTGTAGATCCTCCGAGAGGGTTCCTTCCACGCGTGGCCCATAAAACTCGATCTGCCGGTCATGGTGAACTCCCGGAGTTTTTCTTGAAGACGGAAAACTCCCTTGTCGATCTCTGCCCGGCTCGACGGGATCTGATGGTACAACGCCTTCTCGGACGTGATCACTCCCACGACCATGCGATCAGCGAGGAAGTTGAAGTCGAGAATCATCTCGTC
Source organism: uncultured delta proteobacterium (assembly GCA_963760985.1). Taxonomy (GTDB): domain Bacteria; phylum Desulfobacterota; class Desulfomonilia; order Desulfomonilales; family Desulfomonilaceae; genus JACRDG01. The sequence continues at coordinate 47,443 of CAVXFM010000017.1, forward strand.
CTTACCGATCAAGTCTCGCTGAACCTCTGCAAGGGGAATCGCCGCGCCTTTGCGGAGGAGCGCGTAACGGGGCGAACTTTTTTTCAGGGCCTTGCGTACGTCGGACAGTTTGCGTACCAGTGCCTGTGTGGCTTGCCTGGAAGCAGCAGAAGGCATGTCCGACTTCACTTGGAGCAGTTTTCTCAGTATGTCTGCCTCTTCGGCCAAAAGAGTCGGAGAAACGTCAAAGAACTTGACCAACCCGGACTTCTTCAATATCAGATCTCTCCGGCATATTCGTCGTTTCTCCATCAAGTGGAAGATTCGTCCTGACAGCTCTTCCTTAGGTTCGATCTGTGTGGGACCCAGGATCTTGGTGGCAACCTCGTCAAATACCTGCAGACGGTCTTCCACTTGTTTGAGCAGAGGATGCCCGGGCGGAATGTCTTCGAGGATCGACTCAAGATTATCCAGGACGCTACGGTATTTGAGAATGGAGTTCTCTGTCTGTCCCGCGAGATAAAGCCTCCGAGCCTCTTTGATCTCCCTGTCCAGCTTTTGGAGCAGGGTGGTGGACTCTGTTTCGCGGAGCGACTCCTTTTCTTTACGTTCTTTAAAAAGCCACCGATACCTCTTGCCAGCACCCTGGGGCGTTTGAGCCTTTCGGGTCTCACTCTCAGAAGGTGCGACGACAACGGCATGGTGAATGGCGGAACCATCCGTCCCCAGGGACATTCCCCAGCTAGATTGATCGAAGAGCGCGCAGACAAGCACGGAAATCGTCAAGACAAAGCATAGGCGTCTGGCCACGTTTCCGTGCAGCAAATTTTTCATTTTTCGCTCTTTTCCTGCCGGTCAGCGTTGACCCACCATTCGTCGTCCTTTTCCTTGAACCACCACGCAGAAAAATCAGTGTTGAGGATGCTGCGCGCGAGTCGTTTCCCCTCGTCGGTACGCAGCCGTCTCATCGCGGTGGATATCCAGTCCCTCGCATAGCGGTTGCCCAGGTCGCCGAGTTCCTTGAGCTGGAGGATCATTTCGATCTGGTCGGCATCGTTGGCGGATGCAGCTTCAGGAGAGGCCCTCCGGTTAAACTCGTCGGTCAGTTCTCGTATCTCCTCGCCAAAGGGAAGTTCTGCGGTCATGTCCCGGACTGCCAGGTCCTCGTCAGCCTTGACGTATCGTTTGTTGACGTAATTGAGGTCTCCGGTCCGTGCCTCAACCAAGTCGTGAAACAGACACATGAGCACGACCCGATCGATTTTGAGATTCCCGGACACTCGGGCAAGAGTGTACCCGATAATTGCCGTACGAAGACTATGTTCGGCTACGGTTTCATGACCGGTACCCAGGAACTGAAACCCTGATCGAGGCGTTCGTTTGAGCATGCCGACCTCAAACAGGAAATCTGCAATTGGCTTGAATTCCACAATGTAACCTCACTCCGTACCTGAGAGTTGCGGGGTTCACTACCATGATTTCCTCCAGGTATCAAGGTCCTTTGTCCGCGCTGCCGACCGCTACGCGCAGTCAGGGGGACTCTGAAAGATGCCGCGTTGCTGTCAGCTTGCCCGGAGAAGGCTGACCCGGTTATACTCCCCTGAGGGAACGATGACGCGTGTCGCTGCATGCTCGCGCATCCAGGAAGGCGAACCGTTCCCGCCCGAGTACGACGTGGGGTCGCGTGGTAACCCATGGTGATGACGGAACAAACAAAGGCTGCAAGTATGAAGTGCGATCTGTGCGGCCATGCCGATCATGCACTTCTCTTTGTAAAAGAAGGCTTTCGTCACGTGCGTTGCCGTGCATGCGGGCTCGTGTTTGTCAATCCGATCCTTGCCAATCATCTGGAGACGCAGAAGCGTTCGGGCACCGGATCCATGGGGGAGGATCAGCTGACTCCGTCTCAGCAAAAGCGCCTCAAGCGAGAACTGGTCGGACTTGAACCGTTTCGACAGCTCAACCGCATCCTGGAAGTCGGGGCAGGTCGGGGTTGGTTTCTGAAAGAAGCACGCGACGCGGGGTGGGAGACCTGGGCGGTCGAGATCAACGCGGACGCCCTGGAATACCTCAAGCGCACAGGAACGAGTCGTATCATGGTCCAGCCGGCCGAGGAGTTTGACGCTCCTGCCGCTTCAATGGATGTCGTGAGGATGTGGGATGTGATCGAGCACCTCCAGTCGCCTCGGCGGGCTGTCGCGCACATTCGAAATGCGCTGAGACCCGGTGGCGCATTGCGCCTTGCCACCACGAATTTTGCGTCTCTGTCCAGACGCGTCAACGGACCGGAGTGGGTGTATCTCAACGGTTCGGATCACATTGTCCTGTTTGAGCCTGCCACCATTACTCGACTCCTGGAGCAGGAAGGCTTTGTGAGCATCACCGTCCGTACCCGTTCGTTCAACCTGAGAAGGAAGCTCTATCACCCCGAACAGGAACTCCCGAGAACTCGCACGATCCTCCGACCGTTGCGAAAGCTCATCGATGAGGCCATCCGATTCACTTCCTACGGTCACCAGATGATTGTCACAGCGACGCGTCGCGAAGAGCGATAAATTGTTGCCCGGAATGCTCACCACACAAATCATACCTGTGAGGAGCGATCGAGGTTTCGTAAGTCAAGACTCCACGGCCCCGTTGCGCTCGCAGTGAGAGAGATTTCCCTCTGTCAAGCCAGTGGAATTTGCACACAGTGGTAGAACGTGACCGTCAATGAAAATCTACTTGCATTTTGCCCCACATTGCATGCTAACATGATTCCTTTGGCAAAAATCGGGGGACCCCACGATTTCGGCTTGACTCTATCTGAGGTTCACCCTAAATTATCAACAGGTTGACTTAATGAATTAAAGTGGTTTGCCCCATGTCCGACCCAACTCAGATGATCAACTGTCTCCCCCCGCAACGAGCAGAAATCCTGGTCGAGGCGCTCCCGTACATCAAGCAATTCCGCGGGAAACGTCTGGTCATCAAATACGGCGGCAGCGCCATGACTGACGAAAGGCTCAGGAACGATTTCGCTAAAGATGTAGCCCTGATAAGCCTTATCGGGATGAAACCGGTTATCGTGCACGGCGGAGGCCCTCAGATCGGGGCACACCTTAAAAAGATAGGAAAGGAAAGCCGGTTCATCAGGGGCCGACGCGTCACCGATGAAGAGACCATGGACGCGGTGGAAAAGGTGCTTGTGGCCACGGTGAACAAGGAAGTGGTTTCTCTGATCAATTTTCACGGCGGTCGCGCGGTGGGGATATCGGGCAGAGACGGACGTCTCATCCGCGCAAAAAAGGCGCGGCTCTCCCAGCTTGCCGACACGGACGAGGATCTCGGTTTGGTAGGGGACGTGGAAAAGGTCAACCCCGAGGTCATCGCGTGCCTGGAAGAGGGTGGATTCATCCCCGTCGTCGCTCCGGTTGGCGCGGGTCCTCAGGAAAAACCGTACAATATCAATGCGGACACTGCAGCCGGAGCCTTGTCATCCGCTCTGTTCGCTGAAAAGTTCATCCTGCTCACGGATGTTCCGGGAGTGCTCGATACAGCCGGCAATCTGATATCCAGCCTTCCTGAAGAAGAAGCGGAGAGATTTATACGGGAAGAAGTCGTTTCCGGAGGGATGATTCCCAAACTTCGCTGTTGTTTGAACGCGTTACGGGGCGGCGTGCCCAAGGCGCATATTATAGACGGAAGAGCGCCCCATGCCTTGCTCCTGGAACTATTCACTCACGAAGGCGTGGGGACGGAGATCGTTCGAGAAGGGCCTCCAGGAATTTGAATCACCAACCGTGACCTCTCCTCAGATCAATGCTCTCACACGCCCAGACCGGCTTTTCTCTCGAGGAGTTCCTGATCGGGGATCATGGATGAGCATTTTGGAGGACAGACCCGGAGCGATCTTGCGATGAATGCGAGGAGCGGTCACCCTGATGTCATCTGACATGATGCCGGGCTCGAAGGAACCGGCAAGAAAGGACAGCCTATGGAATCCCATGATTTTCAAGCCATCGCTGCGCAAAAACTGTTCAACACCTATGGCCGCACTCCGATCATGCTGGTCGAAGGCCGAGGAAGCAAGGTGCGCGACAGCAATGGCCGAGAATACCTGGATTTCATAGCAGGCCTTGCTGCATGTCCTCTCGGTCACGGTCATCCAGGGCTTGCTCAAGCGGTGTGCGATCAGGCGAAGAAGCTGATCCATGTTTCGAATCTGTTCCATATCGAGCCTCAGATCCGATTGGCCGAGTTGCTCACTGCGAATTGTTTCGCGGACAAGGTCTTTTTCTGCAATTCCGGTGCGGAGGCCAATGAAGGGGCCATCAAGCTCGCACGGAAGTACTTCCACGACCGGGGAGAGCATGATCGATACCATGTGATCACCATGGAGGAATCCTTCCACGGTCGGACTCTGGCCACGCTCGCTGCGACCGGCCAGACAAAGTACCGTAATGGTTTTGAGCCGACGGTCCAGGGATTCTCCCATGTGCCGTATGGAGATATGCGTGCGCTGGAAGCCGCAGTCTCCGATCGTACCGCGGCAATCCTGGTGGAACCCATCCAGGGTGAAGGCGGAGTCCGGATGCCTGGCGCGGATTTCCTGCTCCATGTCAGGGAATTGTGTGACCGCCGAGGCTGTTTGTTGATCCTCGACGAGGTTCAGACCGGCATGGGGCGCACAGGGAAGTTCCTTGCTCATGAATATTCAGGTATTACGCCGGATGTGATGACCCTGGCAAAGGGTCTCGCAGGGGGTGTCCCCATCGGAGCGCTGCTGGCTACGGACAAAGTCGCTCAGGCCTTTGTGCCCGGGACTCATGCATCTACCTTCGGAGGCAATCCTCTCGCGTGTGCAGCGGGTCTGGCGGTGCTCGGGGAAATCCTCTCAGACGGGTTTCTCGCCCGCGTGCAGGAGAAGGGTGCGTATCTCCGGTCGCGATTGGAGGATCTGGCTGCCCGCCACAAGGTTATTCGGGAGGTCAGGGGTGTCGGCCTGATGCAAGCGGTTGACCTGAACCAACCGGGAGCTGATTTCGCGGTGGCCATGCGCGAGAAAGGTGTCCTGGTGAACTGCACTGCTGTGACGGTGTTGCGTTTTCTGCCGCCATTGATCGTCACCAAGGAGGAGATAGACGAAATGACGGTAGCCTTGGATTCCGTATTGAGCGAGGGAAAAGGTGGCTGCGGATGAAAAAGCATAACCATTTTCTGAGCCTGGAAGATTATTCCCGCGGAGAGCTTCTTGAACTCGTGCGCCGGGCCGGCGAGATGAAAAAGGGCGTTCCGGGGAACGGCGCTGCAAAACCCCTGGAAGGCTGCTGCGTCGGACTCATATTCGAGAAGCCCTCGACCCGGACCAGGGTCTCCTTTGACGTGGGGATCACTCAGTTGGGGGGCCGTCCCATTTTCCTGAGCTGGCGTGACATTCAGATCCATCGGGGAGAGCCGATTCGCGATACCGCGAGGGTGCTGTCCCGTTATGTGGACGCGGTGGTGATCCGTACGTTCGGACACCACGTGCTGGAGGAGTTTGCCGCGTGGAGTTCGGTCCCGGTGATAAACGGTCTGTCGGACCTTCATCATCCCTGTCAGATCCTCGGCGACCTCTTCACTCTTCAAGAGGCGGGCGTGGACGTCACCGCCATGAATGCTGCCTGGATAGGCGATGGAAACAACGTGGCCAACTCGTGGATTGAAGCCGCGTCTATTGTGGGTTTTCGTCTCACCCTCGCGTGCCCCAAGGGGTACGAACCGACCATCAAGCCGGGTTCGGGTAATGTGTCCGTCGTGCGCGACCCGGTGGACGCGATACGCGACGCGGACGTGGTGTCCACGGATGTGTGGGCTTCGATGGGGCAGGAAGAGGAGGTCCGCGTGAGGCAGGAGGCGTTCAGAGGCTATCAGGTGAACCATGAGCTTCTGAAGCACGGCAAGGACAATATCTATGTGCTCCACTGCCTGCCCGCACATCGCGGAGAAGAGATCACGGACGAGGTAATGGAATCCTCGCACTCGCTCATTTGGGATCAGGCGGAGAACCGATTACACATTCAGAAGGCGATTTTTGAAATGTTGTTCAAGTAAGACCGCACTATTGCTCGCGGCGGGAAGGGCTGTTGGTGAGCCATCGGCGTCACTGATGGCAAGTTTCCCGCGGTTTGGGAGGCTTCGTGAAACGCACACACGTGGAAAAAATTGTTCTGGCCTATTCCGGAGGTCTCGATACTTCCGCGATACTTCGGTGGCTCATTGACGAATACCAGTGCCCTGTGGTGGCATTCGCAGCGGACATCGGGCAAGGAGAAGAACTCCTGCCGCTCAACGAAAAAGCCAAGGCTACGGGCGCGGAATCGATCCATATCGTGGATCTTCGCGAAGAGTTTGTCCGCGACTTTGTCTTCCCCATGTTACGTGCCAACGCGGTGTACGAGGGAACGTACCTACTCGGCACCTCTATCGCGCGGCCCTGCATCGCCAAAGCCCAGATGGAGCTGGCTGCGGCAGTGGGCGCAGATGCGGTGAGTCATGGCGCGACAGGCAAGGGTAACGACCAGGTCAGATTCGAATTGACGTACTATGCGATCAATCCCGACATCGTGGTGATTGCTCCCTGGCGGGTCTGGAACATGCGTTCACGTTCGGACCTGATTGCGTACTCCCGCGACAAGGGCATCCCGGTCACGTCCACGGCAGAGAAACCGTACAGTATGGATCGGAACCTGCTGCACCTAAGCTTTGAGGGCGGGATACTCGAAGATCCGTGGGCCGAACCTCCCGCGGACATGTTCCTCCTCACCATTGATCCTCGAAAAGCCCCGGACACCCCCGAAGAGGTTGTCCTCTCTTTTGAGGCAGGCGACCCTGTGGCGATCAACGGGACGCGCATGTCTCCTGCTGAACTCCTTGGCCGCCTGAATACCATGGCCGGCGCGCACGGTGTCGGTCGGGTGGACATGGTGGAAAACCGGTACGTGGGCATGAAAAGCCGTGGCGTGTACGAGACTCCAGGCGGAACCGTCATCCATGCGGCAAGGCGCGCGATGGAATCCATCACTCTTGACCGGGAGGTGATGCGCCTCAAGGATGATTGGACTCCTCGGTATGCGACTCTGGTGTACAACGGGTACTGGTTCTCTCCGGAACGTCGCATGCTTCAAGCCGCAATCGACGACGCAGCAGCCGCGGTCTGTGGAGATGTGAGGCTCAAACTCTACAAAGGAAGTGTGGTGATCACCGGTCGCCGGTCCGATCGCTCGCTTTACGACGACCGGTACGCTACCTTCGAAGCGGATGACGTATACGCTCAAGCCGACGCGGAGGGCTTTATCAAACTGAACTCCCTCCGTTTGAGGATTCGCGCACTCCTGGCAAAGCGCACGAAGTGACGTGAGGAACGAGAGGCATCTGGTGGAAAGGTGCAGCGAGAAGGGATGCAGGTACTGGCCAATGACCTGGAGGAATCCATGACCGAACGACCGAAGAAGAAAGCTCAGCCAGCTTCCCGCGAATCTGCCGGAGTGCGTAAAGGACGCTTTCAGTCAGGCATGGATCCGCTCTTTGCTGCGTTCAACGCGTCTATCTCGTTCGATAAGAGGCTCTCAGCGGAAGACGTGCGCGGAAGTGTGGCGCATGTCCGCATGCTCGGGCGTCAAGGCATCATTTCCGCGGAGGATGCGCGTGTCATCGAAGAAGGTCTCCGCGTGGTGCTGTCCGACCTGGAACAGGGGCGATTTGCCTTCCGCGAAGAGCTGGAAGACGTCCACATCAACATAGAGGACGCGCTCAAGGCCAGGATCGGAGAAGCCGCAGGAAGACTGCATACCGCGAGGAGTCGTAACGATCAGGTGGCTCTTGACCTGAGGTTGTACCTGCGGGAGCAGATCACGCTGCTCATGGCTGACATTCTGGCCCTGGCCGGCGCGGTGACTGACAAGAGCGAGAGAGCGATCGATCTCGTCATGCCAGGGTATACGCATCTCCAGAGGGCTCAGCCGGTGCGTCTGTCGCATCATCTCATGGCATATTTTCACATGTTCCGTAGGGATTGGCAGCGGCTCGCGGATGCGAGATCCCGCATGGACGAGATGCCCCTGGGGGCCGCAGCCCTTGCAGGCACCACGTTTCCGATCGATCGAGAGAGTGTGGCAGCGGAATTGGAGTTTTCCCGTCCGAGCGCGAACTCCATGGATGCGGTTTCAGATAGGGATTTTGCCGCGGAGTTCCTTTTCAACTCGTCCATGGTCATGATGCACCTGTCGCGGCTCTCCGAAGAGCTTGTCGTATGGTCAACGCAAGAATTCGGGTTTTGCTCGTTGCCGGACGAATTTTGTTCCGGATCCAGCATCATGCCGCAGAAAAAGAATCCGGACGCGTGCGAGCTTATCCGCGGAAAGACCGGACGCGTGTATGGAGATCTCATCGCGTTGCTTACCACGTTGAAGGCACTGCCGCTCACGTACAACAAAGATCTCCAGGAAGACAAGGAACCGGTATTCGACGCAGTGGATACGGTGAGGACGTCGGTGCGGATCATGAGCGGCCTCATTCCGGGCATTCAATTCCATGGCGACGTGATGCGGGCAGCCGCGTCGGACCCCACGCTTGCTGCGACCGACATCGCGGACCGACTGGTTCGGCAGGGACTCCCGTTCAGGGAAGCTCATGCCAGGACAGGGGCAATGATGAGGCCGGACGCACTGCATGCAGGGGAAGGTTCGGCCTTGGCATCAATACCCAGCCCGGAAGAAATGGTGGAGGCGCGAAACCACACGGGAGGCACGTCCCGAGACCGCGTCATGGACCAGATCCGCGACGCGAAATCATTCCTCAGACAGAGCACGCAGGCCACCGCTCCTCCTGGCCGCAAGGGAGCGAAAAGAGGAAGGATTGAGGAGAACAGTTAATGGAATTCTGCTGGTGATCATTTCCCTGGCCCTTGCCGGATGCGGGTTCAAGACCACCCCGCGTCCTGCCGCGGCAACAGTACCGGGGGATATCGCTCTTGTGGAAGCCCATGCCTTTCCGAACCACGTGATCCTCAAGTGGGAAGCTCCGCTGTCCAACGTGGACGGCTCGTTAATCAAGGATATCTCCGGCTTCAAGGTGTACCGGTCGGAACAAAGAGTCGGCGAAGAGTGCGAGAACTGTCAAGAAAACAGGAAACTCTATGCAAACGTCGATCTTGAGAAGCCCACGAATGCCGTGGTCAACGGAAGAGATGTCACCTATACCGACAAAGATGTGTCACCGGGAAATGTGTACGTGTATTCTGTCTCGACCTACAACCTCAAAGGCCGGGAAGGTGCCCAGAGCCCTGAGGTAACGGTTCCGCTTGACGACTTTCCTCCTCCCCCAGAGGGGCTGAGGGCTCATTCCGAAGACGACGGGGTGGTCCTCGACTGGGATGTCCCTCCGCGTCCCGCCGGCATCAGGAGTTATCGCATTTACCGTGGCGAGTCCGGCAAACTCGACGAAATGCGGCAGATAGGCGCAACTAAATGGGCCGAGACCACTTTCAAAGACAAGGAAGCGGAAAAGGACAAGGTCTATTATTATCGAGTGCGATCCCTCAAAATGAATCGCGGGATACCCTATGAATCCGGGCCATCCGAGCCCGTGAGGATCAGGGTGGCTTCTGCTCGTGTGCCATCGCCGGAAAACGTGAACACAGCCCCCGGCCGCGACGGAATTCGCGTGTATTGGGATCCGGTAAAGCTTCCCTCAGGAGACACGCGGTATAATGTGTATCGGTCCGAGTCCGGCACCATGTTCCTCAAGGCCAACACCGAGCCCTTGACCAATCCATGGTTCATCGATAAGGAGGTGAAACGTGGGAAGACATATCGGTACGCGGTAACGTGCTTTCCTGCGACGAAGCCTGACGAAGAATCGAGTAGGACCGCGTCTGAGGCTCTGGAATTCAAACCCTGACCAGGAAGATCTATGCATCGATTTCATTATGTACACGACGAACTGTATTGCGAAGACGTGCCTGTGCAACGCATATGCGAGCAAGTGGGAACCCCCGTGTTCATCTATAGCCGGGCCACTTTGGAAAGGCATTTCAAGGTTTTTGAGGAACCTTTTGCTTCGATCGACCATCTCATCTGTTACTCCATGAAGGCTTGTTCGAATCTGGCAGTGCTCAGGATTTTCGGCAGCCTAGGCGGAGGACTCGATATAGTCTCCGGTGGAGAACTCTACCGCGGACTGCAAGCAGGCGTGCCTGCCTCCCGGATCGTCTATTCGGGGGTCGGCAAGAAACCGTCGGAAATCGACGAAGCTTTGGCTGCGGATATTCTGATGTTCAACGTGGAGTCCGCAGAGGAGCTGACCATGCTCGACCAGCGAGCCCGGGCTGTGGGAAAACGCGCGCGTATGGCTTTAAGAGTCAATCCTGACGTGGATCCGCGAACCCACCCGTACATTGCCACGGGACTCAAGAAGAGCAAGTTCGGGATTGATGTGAGCCAAGCGGTGGAATTATATGTGCGGGCAAAAGAGATGAAAGGCCTTGAGACGGTCGGCTTGGATTGCCATATTGGTAGCCAGTTGACCGACCTGTCACCGTTTCTCGACGCAGTCGACCGGCTTAAGAAGCTGGTGCGGGATTTGGTGGACCGCGGCGTAAAAATACGCTACCTGGACATAGGCGGCGGGCTTGGCATTCCGTACCAGGACGAGCAACCGCCTGTTCCCGCGGAGTACGGAGCCGCAATTTTGGAAAAGGTGGCTGACATGAACGTGTCTCTCATTATGGAGCCGGGCCGGCTGTTGGTGGGAAACGCGGGCATTCTCGTGTCAAAGGTTCTGTATCAGAAACAAGGACCGACCAAGTATTTTGTCATCATGGACGCAGCCATGAATGACCTGATCCGGCCCAGTCTGTACAAGGCCCATCACGCGGTGTGGCGGGTGGACAAGAGTACCGGTGATGGACCGCCACGCGCACCAATCGTGGCCGACCTGGTAGGCCCGGTGTGCGAGTCGGGAGACTTCCTTGCACAGGAACGTTCCCTGGACGCTGTTGAATCGGGAGACCTGCTGGCGTTCATGAGCGCTGGGAGCGTACGGGTTCACGATGTCGTCAAATTACAACTCTCGACCTCGGGCCGCGGAGGTACTGGTGGATGGAGACACATACTTCGTCGTTCGTGACAGGGAAACGTATGAAGATCTGATCCGCGGGGAGCGTATCCCGCCGCAAATACTGCAATCTCATTAGAGGAGGGCACAATGTTTTCAGGAGCCTTTACCGCAATTGTAACGCCTTTCAAGGACGGCAAGGTCGACGAGGCGGCGTACAAGGAGTTGATCCGTTTCAATATCGAGGGGGGAGTCAGTGGAATCGTTCCGTGCGGCACCACTGGGGAGTCTCCCACACTGAGCCACGAGGAGCACAAGCGAGTCGTCGAGATTGCGGTGAAGGAAGTCGCGGGTCAGGTGAAAGTGATTGCCGGGTCCGGTTCCAACAGCACAGAGGAAGCTCTCGAGCTAACCCTTCACGCGAAAAGGGTAGGAGCGGATGCTTCCCTCCTGGTGTCTCCCTATTACAATAAGCCCACGCAGGAAGGTTTGTTCCGACATTTCAGCAAGGTGGCGGAGACCGCTGACATGCCGGTGGTTCTGTACAACATTCAGGGACGCACCGCGGTCAACATAGAGAACGCGACGGTAGCGCGCCTCTCGAAAGTCCCCAATATAGTAGGAGTGAAGGAAGCTTCGGGAAGTATCCTGCAGATGAGCGAAGTGATTCGGCTCTGCGGTGCTGATTTCGACGTGCTTTCCGGTGACGACCAGATGACATTTCCTCTGATGGCGCTTGGCGGAAAGGGCGTGATCTCTGTGGTCACGAACATCATTCCTGACAAGATGTCCTCGCTGGTGAGCAATATGTTGGCCGGCAAAGTTGACGAAGCGCGGCGGCAACACTTCGAGATCTTTGAACTGTGCCAGGCAATGTTCGTCGAGACAAATCCGGTCCCCGTGAAGGCGGCTTTGGCCCTTATGGGCAAGATCGAAATGGAATATAGACTTCCGTTGTGCGAACTCTCCGCTGCCAGCATGGAGAAACTCAAAACCGTTCTGGAAAGATACGGACTTATCTGATAGGGAGTTGACGATGAACATTGCTGTCAGCGGAGCCGCTGGCCGAATGGGAAAGCGGGTAATCGCGTTGGCTCACGAAAATACCGAATGCACCATCTCCGGAGCGATGGAGTTCGCACAGAGTCCTCTTCTCGGAGTGGATGCGGGCGAAAATGCGGGGATCGGTCATCTCGATGTGCCCATTACTTCCGATGTGCATGAGATCCTGAAGCATTGCGACGTGCTCGTAGACTTCTCCACCCCTGCGGCTTCAGTGGCAAATTCAGAGGCTGCCGCGGCTGTGGGAAAGGCCATTGTAGTGGGCACGACCGGGTTTTCAGAAGAACAGAAGTCCGCACTGCTCGCCGCAGGGAGTCGCACCCGGTGTCTCGTGGCTCCTAACATGAGCGTGGGGGTCAACCTGCTCTTCAAGGTAGTGGAAAGCGTAGCTCGGGCGCTCGGTCCTGAGTACGACGTGGAGATCGTGGAAGCGCACCACAGAATGAAAAAGGACGCACCCAGCGGCACAGCGGACAAGCTTGCCCAGCTCATTGCACACGCCCTCGGCCGGGACTTGAAGACCGCAGCGGTGTACGGTCGCCAGGGCCAAGTGGGAGAGCGCACGCCTCAGGAAATCGGAGTGATGGCCCTGAGAGGCGGTGACATCGTGGGGGAGCATACTGTCATGTTCATCACCGGTGGAGAGAGGATCGAGCTGATCCACAGGGCACACAGCAGAGACGCCTTGGCCAAAGGGGCCGTGAGGGCAGCGCTGTGGCTGGTTTCCCAGCCGAACGGGGTCTATGACATGCAGGATGTCCTGGGATTGAAGTGAAGCCAATGAAACTTATACGATTTGAAGTCGATGGTGAAGTGTTCACGGGCAGTGTGGAGGGCGACATGATTCGCCCGTCACACTGCCGGGTGCTTCCGCGCGCCTTTTCGCTTGAGCAAATACGCCTGCTCTCGCCCTGCGTTCCGAGTAAGGTGGTTGCCATAGGGTTGAACTATCGGGACCACACGGAAGAGCTGGGATTGGCCCTGCCTGAGGAACCGTTGCTGTTCCTCAAGCCGTCAACCAGCGTTATGGGGCCGAAAGACCGAATCGTACTCCCCAGGCAAAGTGCGCGAGTGGATTTTGAGGCTGAACTGGCAATTGTGATCGGGAAAGCGGCCAAGAACGTTGCCCGGATGAATGCAAAGGATTACATCCTTGGTTATACGTGCCTCAATGACGTGACCGCGCGGGACCTGCAATCCAAGGATGGTCAGTGGACCAGAGCCAAGGGATTCGACACCTTCTGCCCGATAGGTCCGTGGATAGAAACCGAGGTTGATGCGTCGGATCTCCTCATAGAGCTGTACCTCAATGGTGAGAGAAAACAGCGGTCTCGCACCTCGAATCTCATTTTTTCTCCTTTCGAGTTGGTGGAATTCGTTTCCTCGGTCATGACCCTTCTGCCCGGGGACGTCATAGCCACCGGAACCACGTCGGGCATAGGCCCCATGCAGGAAGGAGACACGGTAGAGGTGCGGGTCGAGGGCATTGGTTCCCTGGTAAATATCGTGGCGAGCCGAGTGGAATGACCGTTGCCGCGTACATAGGGTTTGGAGCGAATTTGGGTGACAGAGCAGGCACGTTCCGCACCGCGTCGCAAGCCCTTGCAGCAGCTCCGGGAATCGTGGTCAAGGAGCTATCCCGGCTCTACGAAACGGAGCCTGTGGGGCTCACTGATGATGGCTCCGCGTTCCTTAACGCGGTGATTGCAGTGGAGACCGAGTTGTCTCCAAGGGATTTGATGAGTGCCATGCACAAGATCGAATTGGATCTGGGCAAAGATCCAGCCCACCGGAGCGACAGGTCCCGATACATTGACCTGGATTTGCTCCTGTACGGGGAACAGGCGATTCAAGAGGATGGCATGCTCGTCCCCCATCCGAGGATGCACGCGAGAGCCTTTGTCTTGTTGCCTCTGGCCGAGGTGGCGCCCGATGCGGCGGTCCCGTTTCTTGGTGGCTCTGTCCGGGATCTTCTGCACAACCTGACCGAGAAAGATCTGAAAGGAGTGCGACCGTTCGAGGCCTGATACCCATGGCGCTCTGATGAGCAAGGACGTGCGGAACCATGCTTCCTGAACGGAAAGGTGACGTCCTTGCGTTGCTCGGAGTGAAAGGATGTCATTCCGGTAAGTTACTTGAAAGAAACGCACATGGGTACGAGCGGCCCGAGAGACCATGGGACTTATACGATTGATTCTTTTTGGGCTACTGTGCTACGTGGGATTCAAGTTTATCTCCCGGGTGATTCGGCTTGTCGGATCATCGCGTACGGAGCGACGGGTCGACGCACCACAGCACGGATCTGATGCCCGTGAGATGGTCAGGGATCCTGTGTGCGGAATTTACATCTCCACGCGAGATGCGGTAAGTCTGAACCGGAGAGGCGGTACGGTTTACTTCTGCTCTGATGAGTGCCGGCGCCGGTACATCGAAAGCAATGGGTGATTCCGTGAAGAGCTCACACGTCAGGAACACCAAAATTCTCATAGCTGAGGACTCCGAAATCCTGAACAACATGATGAAGGACTTCTTTGAGGAGAACGGATTCGATGTGGTTCAGGCTTTCGACGGACTCGAGTGTAAGAGCGTTTTTCTGAAAGAGTATCCTGACGTGGCATTCCTTGACGTGCAGATGCCCAAACTTGATGGTATCGAGGCACTAAGATTCATCAAGGAGAAGGCACCTCGCACCATCGTGGTGGTAATGACCGCGTGGGGGAACGATCAGACTGCGGTCAAGGCCATGAAGTTCAGGGCGGATGAATATTTGAACAAGCCCTTCAGCATGCGGGACATATTGGGGCTTACCCAGAAACCTCCTCGAGAAGCGCCGGGTCAATGACGAGAATGTCCGCCTGAAACATGAGGTCAGTCGCTGGGAAAGATATCTCGCTCACCTGACGACCATCATCAACGAAGCGCTTGTCACCACGGACTCCCAGGGGAGAATCGAGTTCATCAACCGCGCGGCTGAGGACCTGTGGGGCTACTCTCTCGAAGAGCTCAAGGACAAGGACATCCACTTTCTTGTTCGAGGCGAAGCCCGCACGCTGCTCTATCGAGACCTGGTCAAGGACACGATCCGGAAGAAACGGCTGGAAGGGGAATTCCATTTTCGGAAAAAGGACAACCGCACGTTTCCGGGATACCTCTCTTCATCGGTAATCGTCGAGAATAACCGTGTCCGGGGCATCGTAGTCGTGGTGGCGGACCTGACAAGGCTCCACGCGGTGGAGAGAAGGCTGAAGCAATCGGAAAAACTGGCCTCCCTCGGCAAGGTGGTGGAGGGAGTGGCACACGAAGTGCGAAACTGTCTCACTTCTCTCGGAGGATTCACGCGGCGTCTGCAGAACATTCTCTCTCACGATGCGACGTGTCACCAATATACCCAGATCATGCTGGATGACGTGTCACGGCTTGAAAGGATGGTGAGAGAGATTGAAGACTATGTCCGATTCTCGAAGTTCTACACGTTTCAGTTCCAGAGGATCCAGGTGCCCACAGTGATCCAGAAAGCACGCGAAAGGGCCCTGGAGCGTGTTGCCCCGGAGCGCACCAAGTCCGTGTCGGTGATGCTCAAGGCTGACCGGGATCTCAGCACAATCAGCGCGGATCCCGTTGCGCTCGAGGAGGCATTCTTCAATCTCATTGTGAACGCGTACGAAGCAATGCCGCATGGAGGGAAACTCAAGATCATAGCGAAGAATATCAATTCTGCGGTTTCTGTTGCGTTTACCGACACTGGTGTAGGCATACCGGATCAGGATCTCACGGAGATCTTCAATCCTTTTTTCACCACAAAAACCACTGGAGCGGGTATGGGCTTGAGCAAGGTATACCTCCTGGTGGAAGAGCACGGTGGTGCGGTCAACGTGCATTCCGAACGCGGAAAAGGCACGACCTTCGAAGTATTCTTGCCTACTGAGCGGCTTATGACCGGATTGCATCCCTGGGAGGCTGCCACCCGGGGAGGGCCTCACCGATGAGTCTTGAGCGTTGACAAGGCGTGTCCACTGCGATGTGTGAAGACGGTTTTCCGAGACGCACCGTCTCTTACAGAAGGACATGCGCGTGAAAGGGGACAGCGATGCGCTTGGGTAAGTCTCTACCGGTTGCATTGGCTTGCGTGCTCACCGTGTGTGTCGCGGTGGCCCACTCAGAAATATATGTGCGCATGCACAAGGATGGGTACAAGGAATTCACTAACCGGCCCTCCGGCCCCGGCTGGGTATTCTATGCCAGCGAGTCGGGTAATGTGCCGGTCATTCGCTTTGAACGGCAAGGCAAGCCCAAGAGTATAGACGAGCTGGTCGAAGAAATTTCCGATACATTCCGGATAAATGCGAATCTCGTGAAAGCGATCATCGTGACGGAGTCAAATTGCAATCCTTCTGCGGTTTCGAAAAAAGGGGCCCAAGGGCTCATGCAACTGATGCCTGCCACGGCCAAGAAACTGAATGTAAGCCAGCCGCTGGACCCGAGAGAAAACATTGTGGGTGGCGTGAAATACATCAAAGGGCTGATGGCATCATACGGGGATCTTCGTCTGGCGTTGGCCGCATACAACGCCGGCCCTGGAGCTGTGCGGAAATATGCGGGAATTCCGCCGTATCGTGAGACGATCAACTATGTGAAGAAGGTGATTCGTTTTTACAAGAAATTCACTGCGAATCCTCATCTGCGAGTGGCTGAGGCAGAGAGGATGGAAGCGAAATAGATGAAAAGGCACCTCCCGAATTTCCTGACGATGGGAAGAATAGTCCTCGTTCCCCCGATTGTGATCTTGTTGTTTTTTCCAGGGAAACTGCCTTCTGCCGTGGCAGGCGGACTGTTCCTGATTGCGTCGCTCACGGATTTCTTCGACGGGTTCATTGCCCGGCGGTTCCAACTGGAGTCCTCCTTCGGACGATTTCTTGATCCCATCGCGGATAAGGTACTTGTTCACCTCCGCGTTGATCATGCTCATCTCCCTGGGGCGCGTCTCCGCTTGGGTGGTGATGCTGATCATCTCGCGGGAAGTGGCGGTCAGCGCGCTCAGGGCCATAACCAAAACGTGGAACACGACTTTGCAACCCAGTGCTGCAGGCAAACTCAAGGCTGTGATGCAGTTTGCTGCTGTCGTGCCCCTGATTGTGCACTATCAGGTACAAGCTGATCATCCCCATAGATTTCCACGCGATCGGCACCGTGCTCATTTACGTCGCGCTATTCTTAACCCTTTGGTCCGGGGTAGATTATTTCATTAGGTTCTACTGGGAATACCAGGTGGGTGAGGACGAAACCAAATCTCTGTAAACGCACGTGTCAGCAGTGGCGGAGGGAGAGGGATTTCGAACCCCCGGACCTTTCGGTCAACGGTTTTCAAGACCGCCGCCTTAAACCGCTCGGCCATCCCTCCACGGAGCAATCTAGCCCAGAAAAAGTTTCCCTGTCAAGACGATCGTTTCTGCTCAGCCGTGCTTACACCACCGAAAGACCGGGAGGATCGGTACCCAACTCCACCAACGCGCCGTGGGGAAGCGTGAGGTTGGGTAACACATGTCCGTGCGGAAAGCCGCAGAGAATCGGTAAGTGGCGATCCGGGATCAGCCCGAGAAGTATTTCCTCCGCCGCGAGGGACAAATCGACGCCTTTGTTCCCGGAAAAGTTTCCAAGCACGATACCTGCCACCTGTTCGAGCACACGAGCCAATTTCAAGTGCGTAAGCATGCGATCAATCCGATACGAGGGCTCGTTCACGTCTTCGAGAAACAGGACTGCCCCGCGAAAATCCGGGGAGTGACAGGTCCCCAGCAGCGCGGTTACCAGAGAAAGACATCCGCCGATCAACGGACCTTGGGCTCGCCCGGGCCTGAGAACGCGCACGGGCCATCCCTCAGGAAGCAGACTTCTGCCGTGCATCGATTCGGTCAGCGCTTTGACAAACCAGGCTGCCGAAAGAGCGTCCAATCCCGATCCCACCTGGCCCGCGACCATCGGCCCTGCCCACGTCACCAGTCCGCAACGGGCGAAGAGCGACAACGACAGAGCCGAGACGTCGCTCATACCCACGAGGATTTTCGGATCTCCCAAGACAGCCTCATGGTCAATCGTGTCCAGCAACCGCATGATGCCGTACCCGCCTCGGGCGAAAAACACTGCCCGGATTTCCGGGTCTGCCAACATCGCGTTGAGATCCTGGCACCGCTGTGCGTCTGTTCCCGCGAGGTACCCGCTGCATTCGTATAAATGACACCCTGTACGCACCCGAAACCCCGTCGCGTCGAGAAACCGGATGCCTTCATCCAGCATCTCAGGGGCTGCCGGTCCTGACGCGGCAACAATCCCCACGAGGTCCCCGGGCTTCAGAGGCGGAGGGATCAGTATCCTTCGACCGGCTAAGCACGATGATGATTCGGCCATGGGTGGTGTCGCTTCCTCGCGTGAGTTCCGTCATGTGAACTCAACGCGGCAAATCCGCAAGATCAGGGTCGCGGTCTCTCGGGTGAGTTCCAAGATACCGCAGCGTTCATCGAGTTTACCATAAATCCGGGCAGCCCCGGTTGACGCGGAAGGTCCTTTTTGAGATTGCACGACTGCGCGCCACCTGTTAGAATTGTGCGAGCAGGGAGGACCTATGCCCGTAATTCTTCACGTGGAAGACGACGCTCCTGTCCGATTCCTCTACAAAGAGGTTTTCGAGGAACTGGGTTATGAAATCATCCAGGCCAACTCGGGAGAAGAAGCCTTCCAGATCCTTCGCAAGAAAAGGCCGGATGTCATTATCCTGGACTTGAAGATGCCCGGTATGGGTGGCCAAGGATTCCTCGACAAATTTCATCGTATGAAAATGCAGATTCCCATCGTAGTGAGCACCGCGTATCCGTACATGGCGCTTGACACTGCGTCTCTCGGCGCGGACGCGTACGTGGTCAAATCCGGCGACATGGCTGAGCTGGTGGAGCAAGTAAGTGCCTTGGTAACGAAGAAAGCCCGCACCCCATCCAAGCATTAAAGGAACCGGCTCCAGATACGTACGCGACCCCGGGCAATGGACGTTTCGCCACATCCGCGCTCAACGAAGCTCGCCCGGGAAAGTCCCTGTCTGCCGCAATGCCTCAGACACCACGATTCCTGCTGCCGTCGAGAGATTCAGACTCCGCACCTTGCTCAAGTCAATGGGAATCCTCGCGACCCTTAGAGGAAACCGTTCAAACAATTCAGGGGCCAGCCCGGACGTTTCAGGACCGAACAGGATGTGATCGTCGCGGGAAAACCTTACCTGGTAGTATACGTCACCCCTCTTGCTCCCGGTGAGCACGATACGGGCCGGATCGGTCGCGCGGAGAAAGCTTTCCAGATCGTTCCAGACCACAAGGTCCACCTTGTCCCAATAATCGAGCCCCGCACGTTTGAGTGACCGATCGTCGATATGAAATCCCAGAGGTTTAATCAGATGGAGCCTCGCTCCCACCGCGCAACAGAGCCTGCCGATGTTTCCCGTGTTGGGCGGAATCTCCGGGTGTACGAGCACTACGCTCAACATTGCTGGGTCACTCCCTCACACGAAAGAATCTTGAGAGGATCTCTCGGTACACGACCAAGAGGATGCATGGGAATTGTGCCTGGGAGAAGAAAACGATCCACAGGACAAGATGCCGGCGAGGACATTTTTTCATACCGATTGGCGTCCGAACGAGTAAGACAGCAGGGCAGGGGGGCGCCTGAACGAAGTGATGAGACGGCTTTGCGTCGGCCGTTTCCCGTTTCGCGTATCATTACGCCAACCGGGGTGCGAGGACTTCGAATATCAGACCTGCGACCTCGGAGATTTCCGGATCCGACATTCGCGCAGCGACAGACGGATCGTCTACGATGAGAAATGCGTCATCATGGGTGTGCATACCGGTAAAGATGTCCTTCATTACAGGCGCGGTGACGTTCACCGCGGCCTTGAGGTCGTATCCTCTTCGGGGAATGATCACGAGATCGGGCGCGCTCTCCATCGCTTCCCCTCGGTACAGCTCTTCCTTGAACTTGACCCCCGCAAAGAGCGGCTCTTCGGGGTCTGCGTCCGAATCGCCTTGGATTCCCACATCAATCAGCCGGATGCGCTCCATGTCGTACTTGAGTTTCTGGCGAAGCTCTTCCTTTTCCCGAGAGTTGAGCACGCCTGTCCGAAACCTGTCTCGGCTATGGAGGTAGATGCGCGTGGGGTCCATGGCAAAAGCCCTGGAACGGGGATGGATATCCTCCACGGTCCGAGGATCGGGGCGCGTATACGAGAGATACCCCAGGTTTGAAAGAATGTGGTTCAGGTAGACCTGAGACTTGAGCGCCGTGAACCCGTGATCCGAGAGAACAATCAGTCGCGCTCTGCCTTGCAACCGCTCGACTAGAGTGCCGATGCACGCGTCCACTCTTCGATAGTAGTCGAGAAAATCCTTGTGAAACCGATGCGCGTGGTCCGAGAACGCGTCGAAGAAGAAATGGTGCAGCCGATCCGTCCCAGTAATCACGCCGACGAAGAGATCCCACGGATTGCTCTCCATTAAGTCCATCATGACCTGGCCGCGGAGGTTCAGCGTGTCGAAGAGATCCTCAATGAGAAAGCCCGGGTCTTGTCTCCCGCGGACAGAGTCCACATCGATGCGGTAATTCTTTGATTTTAACCAAGGGATCAGGCTTGGCGGATATATGGCTCGGTCGAATATGGGGGAAACAAATCCTGCAACGAGCACTCCTTCCAGAGGCCGCGCAGGGTAGGTGAAGGGGAGATTGACCACCACCGAGGTCCTTCCGGGTAGCCTGTTCCAGAGAGCAGGCTGGCGGACGTCATCGAAAGAGGGCAAATGAACCGCTATCTCTCCTGCCTTAAGATCAGTGAACCCGAATATGCCGTGCGCTCCGGGATTGGTTCCTGTCATGAAAGAGGTCCAGGCTACGGATGAAACCGCAGGCAGACTGGTCCGCATTTTTACAAAAGAACCTGCCCGCGCCACTTCCGCGAGTCGTGGCATGACCCCCGCATCAAACAGGCTCTCCAGCAGAGGGAATGGAACGCCGTCCAGTCCGAGCACCGCGACTCGGGTGTGGGATGCGTATCGTGCGGAAATTCTTGTCCCGGCCCCCGCGTGGTTTTCCGGATCTCCTGACGCGCACAAAGAGTCAGATGCAACGTTTTCTGTCCGTTTCGCCCGCGTGTGCGCTTCGTGAGCACCAGGGTGCGATGTGAAAGGGGAGGGGGGATTGGTCATTCGTGCGGATCCATGAGGGCAATTCACGAAAGGCTTGTGCCATTCTGAGGCGTGAGACCGTGGCTCAATCCGCGAGGTCGATGGTTCGCAGCATCCTTGAGATTCCGTAGAATCTCGTAGGCGAGACTTCCCACCGCGGGAATTAGGCCCATCTCCACCTCCGGCTTGTTTGACCCGTGAAAATCGCTCCCTCCTGTGACTATCAGCGCTAACCGCGAAGCGATGTCGAGATAGGTTCTGGTCTGTGCGAGAGTGTGCTTGGAGTAGTAGGCCTCAATCCCTCTCAGTCCGTACTCCTTCAGACCCCTTACCGTTGCTTCGAGCCTTCCTGAGCTGTCTTCCCGGAGCGAATATGGATGAGCGAGCACGGCTAGGCCCCCTGCTTGGCTGATCGCAAGAATGGCCTTTTCGGGCTTGAGCTTGGTCTTCACCACGTATGCGGGGGCTCCTTTCTTCAGGTACCGGTCGAACGCGTCCTGGAGCGTGCTTACGTATCCCTTCCGGACCATGATGTTGGCCACGTGCGGACGGCCAGGGACCCCATTGACAGCCTCTGTGTCGACTTCCTGTTCGGTGATATGTACGCCCAGAGCGTTCAACTTCTCCAGAATCAGAGGGATACGTTCCCGCCGTCCTTTGCTCAGCCATGCGAGACGCCGGAGCAGGCCCGGGTCGTCAGGGCGGATGAAATACCCGAGGATGTGCATAATGCCTGGGGCCCAATCAGCGCTGATTTCCACACCCGGGATGACTTCCAGTTCTGTCGTCGTTCCTTCGTGTTGCGCAGGGCCTATCCCTGCAATCGTGTCGTGGTCGGTGACAGCAATGGCCTTGAGGCACCTTTTTCGGGCATACCGGACCACCTCTGCCGGAGACAGGGTTCCATCTGACATGGTGGTGTGGACGTGCAGGTCAATCATTCGGTATTCATCTCTGCCACAGACTGCCGTGTGCCGTAAAATAGGGCGTGCCGCGACCTTCGTCAACTCTTATTCGATTTGCCAGATGCTCAGTCGCTCGCTTAGGAGATGCCAAGCCGCCTCAAGCCCCGCTGAACGATTGCTGCGTGCGCAAAATGCGTGAAAATTCTTGCAAGAGAGTCTTCGCAGTGATATGTGTTAGAATTCCGCGCACGTCGATGACGACGACGACAATTTCTCTTAGGTAGTTTGAATGGCGAAGAAGCTTTTCGGCACCGACGGAGTGAGAGGAGTGGCCAATCAAGAGCCCATGACCGCTCGAACCGCGCTCAACCTCGGTCGAGCGATCGCATATGTGGCTGCTGGCCGACCTCGCTGTACCCACAGGATACTCGTGGGAAAGGATACCCGCATCTCCTGTGATATGCTAGAGAGCGCTCTATGTGCGGGAATCTGTTCCATGGGGGTAGACGCACTCCGTGTAGGCCAGATGCCGACACCGGGGATATCTTTTCTCACCACCAACATGCGATGCGATGCAGGCGCGGTAATTTCCGCGTCCCACAATCCTTTTCAGGATAATGGCATCAAATTCTTTGGAAGGGACGGATTCAAACTCTCCGATGCAGCTGAGGAAGACGTCGAACTGTTGCTGGACTCGAACGACCTCGACACCAAGCAACCTGCGCCGGGCAAGATAGGGCGAACGCGTCACATTGACGACGCACTTGGACGGTACATTGTTTTCGTGAAGAACAGTATTCCCCGTGACATGACCTTTGACGGTATTGATGTGGTCCTCGATTGTGCAAATGGGGCAGCGTATCGAGCGGCACCGGCGGTGTTGGAAGAACTGGGTGCGGAAGTGATGGGGCTAGGTGTGGATCCGGACGGCAGAAACATCAACATGGGATGCGGTTCACTTCATACTGAAATTCTTCGCGAACATGTCCGGAACACAGGAGCGAATCTGGGAGTCGCGCTCGACGGAGATGCCGACCGGGTGATATTCGCGGACGAGAAAGGCAATGAAGTCGACGGCGACCAGATCATGGGCCTGATCGCGTGGGATATGATCAGACGGGGGCAATTGAGAAAGAAGACACTCGTGGCAACGGTCATGAGTAATATCGGCCTGGAGATTGCCATGCGAGAGATAGGCGGCTCTCTGGTTCGCACCCCCGTGGGAGACCGGTACGTGGTGGAGCGGATGCGGCAGGACAGGCTCAACTTCGGTGGGGAACAATCAGGGCATCTCATATTTCTCGATCAGAGCACTTCAGGAGACGGCATTCTGTCCGCCCTCCAGGTGATCAGGATTATGAAGGAAACCGGCAGACCTCTCTCGGAACTTGCTCAGAGGGTGCGAAGGTATCCGCAGGTGCTGAAAAACGTGGAAGTCCGGGCCAGAAGAGATCTGAACGAGGTTCCTGAGGTCCGCAAAGTCATCGCAGAATGCAACGATCAACTGAAGAAACACGGGAGACTTCTGGTACGCTATTCCGGAACCCAACTGCTCTGTCGAGTCATGGCAGAAGGTGAAGACGAAGACACGGTACGGCAGATGGTAGACACGGTGGCAGATGCAATCTCCAAGTACTTGTAGCCCCAAGGCGCGAGCCCTTGATATCGCCATACAAGTCCTCGAAATAGAAATCGAGGCTATTCGGTCGGTGATGGAACGGCTGGACGAGCGGTTTGACTCCTGCGTCGATCTGCTTTACGCGCTCAGAGGGAGAATCATTATCACCGGCGTAGGCAAATCCGGGCTCATAGGCCGCAAGATAGCGGCTACGCTTACGAGCACCGGTTCCCCGGCCATTTTCGTCCATCCGCTGGAAGGACTTCACGGGGACGTAGGGATCGTCGGCAGGGACGACGCATTGGTCGCGATCTCCAATAGCGGGGAGACCCCGGAAATCACGTCCCTGGCCGCGACCATCAAGAAAAGAGGTGCGCGCATCATCGCGTTTACCGCGTCCATGTCGTCCGCTTTGGCCCGGATGGCTGACCTGACTCTGGATTGCCGGGTGCCGCGGGAGGCGTGCCCGCTCAATATGGCTCCCACAGCGAGGACCACTGCGACGCTCTCTCTAGGAGATGCTTTGGCTGTTGCGCTCATGACCCGGAGAGGTTTCCGCCGCGAAGATTTTCTCAGACATCATCCCGCGGGAAGCCTTGGCGAGCGACTCAACTTGAGAGTCCGTGACATCATGCTGGATCGCGACGCAGTACCCGAAGTGGGGGAGGACGCGTCTCTGAGCGAGATTGTCGCAACCATAAGTCGCATCAACCTTGGTTTTACCCTGGTTACGCGAGGAAACCGGCTATTGGGTATCATCACCGACGGTGATTTACGAAGATCGATTGAGCAACTGACGGTCACGCACCAATGCCTGGCACAAGACCTGATGACGCGCAACCCACTCTCGATTCAGGATGATAGGACGGCTGCAGAAGCACTGGAGATCATGGAGAGGAAACTCATTACCGCCCTCGCGGTGCTCAACGGGAACGGAGAACTGGCCGGGATCGTGCATCTCCACGATTTATTGGGCCGTGGCGAGATTCGCTTTACTTCTTAGCGCGTACACAGGCGCGTGGGAGATACGTGGTGAGACTCTTGAGAGGGAACCGAAAGTGAACCGGCACGCGGAACCTACTCCGGAATCCTGCGTTCCGCAGAACTTTCCGAAACAGGAAGCGCTGTGGTGGCGGTTCGGACGGTGTCTGAGCAAGGCTGCTCAAAAAACGCTTAGTATGTCGAAGTACCAGGAGCCTGGTAAGAGAGTGGAAAAGTTGGCGACGGCTATCGGATCGCACAATGGTGACCTTGTTTGGGGGGTCACGACCGGCTCCGGGCAAGACAAATCGTTCTGGCTCGGCACAAATCACCTGTGTGTCGGTGGTCATTGCGAAGGGGGGACGGACACCCGGAAAGTGCGCAATCCGTTCCAAGGGATTCGGGGATAACAGGAGGCCAACCATGAAGTTGAAAAAGGAAGACCTGGACTATTTCCAGGGGTTACTTCAAAAGCAATTGGACGAACTGGTAAGGGGAGCGGGAAAGACAGTGGACGAAATGACTTTTACCGAAGGGAATACCGCTTTTCCTGACCCTACTGATCGCGCCTCCATGGAATCAGGTCGTAACTTCGAACTGAGGATACGCGACAGAGAACGTAAACTGATCAACAAGATCAAGAAGGCTCTGGAAAAGGTGGAAGACGGTTCGTTCGGTTTCTGTGAAATCTGCGGAGAGCCCATTGATTTTAAGCGTCTTGAGGCTCGACCTGTCACCACGCACTGCATCGAGTGCAAGACGTCAGAAGAGGAAGAAGAAAAAATCAGAAAAATGTAGTCTTGCCGTTACAAATCATAGCTCGGGGGATTGACAACTTTTCTTTGCGCGCGTTAAAGTAATGAAGAACTTCTGTACGATCTCAGAGTTGAATTGTTTGCGAGGGACACGAACCACGGGTGGTTGTCGCGGTCAAGATTGTTTGTCCGGGAGATCGTTTGTGTGTTCTTTGACGCTCGTGCAAGACCGAACGCCCGGTGCCGTGAACGCAGGAAGCACGGCAACGGGATGAATGTGTTGATGATGTGTAACGTTCAGATGAGCTACCTTCTGGAACATCGCTTTCCCTCCCGAGGATGACAGAAATGAAAGATGGAAGAACCTTTGCTGAAACGCTCAAACTTAGTGGTCTGACGCGTCACCAAGACCTCGTCGAACCTGGGATGCCAAAGGCAATCTACGGCAGTGACTTGCAATCGCCATGGCTCGCCAAGGAATTCGGGGTATCCTCAGCACCGTCTCGGCCCGAGCCCACCCCTATGAAATCCAGGGAGAAAAGTATTACCTCAGATCCGGTAGAGGACGAACCGCAAGAAAAGGGAGCGAAGAAGCTCTATCGACCCGGAAAATCGGCAAGACGGGCAGTACCCGACGCTCAGAAAAAGGACACTGAAAGTGTCCGCGCGTGTGCCCAGGATCCTTCCGGTCAAACTGGCCCCTGAACCCAAGAAAGAAGAACAAGAACCGATCATAGTCGACGTGGTCGCGGCACCGCATCCGATAGCCATACCAGAACCCGTGGTCGAGCCTTCGCCCACGAAGCTTGCGCCCATCGAGCCCTTACCCACGAAGCTTGCTCCCATCGAGCCTGCACCAATGGAGCTTCCCTCGCCGGAGGTTCCCCCAATGGAGCTTCCACCGCATGTGCAAGTGAAGGTCATTCCTACGCCGAAAAAGAGAGCCCCGCGCACGGTGGTTCTCGCGGAGGAGCCCACCGCACCTCCGGTGACAAAACCGTTGAAGGTTATCAGGAAGCGCAAGGAAGAAGCACCCAAAGTGTTCGAGACCGCACCGAAACCAGTGCCTCAGGCCATGCTCGAAGGGATCAAGACGTCCGAAGAGAATGGCGACCAGATCGATTAAAAGGTGTGGGATCGTTTGGACAAACCGGAAGTTTCCCTGAGACTGACACACTTTGTTGTCGCAAGCGTGCAGAGAAGCGCACGAAGAGTGATCCCAGTCATAAAATGTGATAACCGTCCGCAGGACCGGCCTTGAGTATTCCCCGTATCCCCGAGCCCGCTCGGCTGATCGTCAGTGTTCTCACCCCGTGTCAGGATATGCTGGATGCGACAGCGCAGGCGCTGAGTGGAGAACTTGGTCCGATCGAGGAAGTCGTTGGGCCGCTTGCCTTCGATTACACCTCATATTACGACGCTGAGATGGGGGCTGGAATTCGCCGGTGGCTGTGGTCTTTCGCGAATCTTGTCGATAGATCTCAACTGGCTCCAATCAAGCGCTTGACGAATCGGGTAGAACAATCATATACCGAGTACGGCAAGAGGCGGGTGAACCTGGACCCGGGTCTGTTGACTTTGGGTAATTTCGTTCTTGCCACAGGCAAGAATAACGCCCATAGGATCTATCTAAGTGAAGGGATTTTCGCGGACCTTACTCTGATTTTCCGATCAGGGTCGTACAGGCCGCTGGAATGGACCTATCCCGATTACGCTGATCCTTTACTGATCAGCCTACTCAACCGACTGAGGGAGACCTATAAATGCGTCCTCCAATAGGGGAACCGACCAAAGGCGTGATGAAGAGCATGACCGGGTACGGTCGGAGCCGACAAGTCTCGGGAGACGTGGAGATCGTCACCGAGATTAGAGCCGTGAACCACCGTTTTCTGGACATCTCGGTGAAGGTTCCCAAAATGTATACCTCGTTTGAACCGGCCATCAGAAAGATGGTCGGGGACAGCGTGCAGAGAGGAAAGCTCGACGTCATGGTCTCACGCTCAGGAGGCAAGGGCGCGGTCCTGGATGTCCGAGTCGACAAGCGACTTGCCGCGAGCTACTATGCGAGCCTGCAGCACCTCAAGGAACAACTCGGCCTGTCAGGAGACATTACCGTCTCGGACATGCTTACCCTTGGCGAGATCATCGTCCCTGTGGAAAAGGAGGACGCGCTCGAACAGGAATGGACGGACGCGGTCGAGAAAAGCATCATCGAAGGTCTTGCCGAACTCGACGAAATGAGGCAAACAGAAGGCACCGCGCTCTGGGCGGACATTGATGCGCGACTGACCACCATACGCGAGCAGGTGGACCAGATTGAAGGCATGGTCGAAGAGGTAACGCTGGCTGCCAAGCAAAGGCTCGAAAAGCGTATCCAAGATCTCACAGGTGGCATGGATATCGACGAGAATCGCCTGCTCCAGGAGGTGGCCCTGATTGCCGACCGATCGGACGTCAGCGAGGAGCTCACCCGATTGAGGAGTCACGTGGAGCAATTCCTGTCCATAGGCAAGGTCGGCTCACCCATGGGGAGGAAGTTGGATTTTCTGTTGCAGGAATTACACAGAGAAGTGAACACCGTGGGATCCAAGTCTTCTGCCACGACCATATCCACGCATGTGGTGAACATCAAGGCAGAACTGGAGAAGATTCGCGAACAAATCCAGAATATTGAATAACAACGACCGCTCGTCCATCAGGTTCGCTGCATATCTTGAAAGACCCTGACATGGATCTCGTTGGACGCTCACACACAAAAAAGGATTCGGTATGGCACGTGTAACCGTTGAAGACTGTTTGGAAAAAGTGGAAAATCGCTTTGCGCTGGTTGTCCTTGCAGCCAAGAGAACCAAGGAACTGAAACGAGGGGCCCCTCTCCTGGTGACTGACAGGGATAACAGAGAGGTGGTCATGGCGCTCCGGGAGATCGCCCGCGGGAAGGTCTGGGCTCGGCAGGCTACTCCTGAGGAACTGATCGAGAAAAAAGAAGTCGTCGTGCAGAAGAAACCCGATTGACCAGAAAGAAGTCAGATTCCGTTGCAATAATCTACGGCATCCATCCCGTGCTGGAGACTTTGGCCGCGGGCAAGAGAAGGATCGAAGAGATCTATGTGGCGAGAGGCTCCGCACTTCCTCCATGGGCGGAAGAACGGATTGCGGCTGCGGGGATACGTGTGTCCGCTGTTCCTTCAAATGATCTGCTTTCCCTGGTGGAGACGACTCACCACCAAGGTCTTGCCGCGCGAGTCGCTCCATTTCCTTACGCGGATCTGGATGAGATCATTTCTGAAGAGTCGGCGAGTACGGGGCCTATTCTGATTCTGGACGAAGTGCAGGATCCCGCGAACCTGGGGAATATCCTCCGAAGTGCCGAATGCCTTGGCGCAGCCGCAGTGGTCATCTCCAAGGATCGTGCGGTTCCTATTACCGCAGTAGTGGAGAAATCCGCTGCAGGCGCTTCAGCCCACGTTCCTGTGGCTCGGGTCGTGAATCTGGTCCGCTCCATGGAGACCTTGAAGGCATCGGGTTACTGGATCTACGGAACAGCTGCAGACACGCGGGAACCGCTTTACGCGCTGGATCTGAAAGGCAAAATCGCATTCGTCCTCGGGTCTGAGGGCAAGGGGATGCGCCGTCTCGTGCGGGAAAACTGCGACGCGATCGTGTCAATTCCTATGGCCGGGAGGACTGCCTCCTTGAACGTATCCCAGGTTGCGACGATCATCCTGGCGGAAACGTTTCGGCAAAGGATTGCAGCTTCGTCGTAAGGTTCCGGCAGAGTTCCCCTGTTTCCCGTGAGGGCTATCCGGTCAGCCTGAGACAATGGCTGCGTCTCGCAGAAGGGGATGGGGCGCGAAAGACAGCGATCCCGCAACCACAAGACCGGACGGTGAATGCCGGCGCTCATACGAATGGATACGCCATGCGGTTGATTGTAGACCCTATTCCTCTGTCTCCCCTCGTCGACAACAATCTGGAACTCGTGATATGCCTGGAAGACGGTCAAGCCCCGGAGATCCACGTGAAAGAGGGATTGCCCAAGCCGGATCGCCATCTCTTGCTGGGCCTCATGCAGACTGTGGCGGTCGCTGTCTCCGAGAGGGATCCGGAACTGGTGGTCTTCATGGATGCTCGTTCCGTGGTGCTGAAAACCGAGTCAGCGTCTCGGCACGTGCCGCCAGGGCTGGTGATCGCTCGGACCGAAGATGGCGCGGTTGGTGTGCTGGCCACACTGGACACGCAGCACGCTAGGATTCTAGCGAGACAGGCCCTGAGATGGTTTACGGGCACCATCCGTCTTGACGTGCCATAAACCAATGCGCTAAATCAGACGACACGAGGCTCCGCCCCGCTTTTCTCGCGGCCTTTCCAAAATCTAAGGAACAAGAAGCGCTTCCAGGCGACTAATGGTTAATGCCTCGGTGGAAGATCGAGGTCCCACAGGGAATTCGTACACTGAAATGCACGATGATTGCAGCGATTCCCTGGAATGCGGTCGTGAAAACTGCACGCCGTTGCTCTCGTGAAAGGAGACGCTATTGAAACCGAAATATGTGATTCTGGTATCTTTTCTGGTCTGCGCGTTATGCGCTCCTGTGATCGTACACGCGGCTGACGCGGGAGGTGTCTGGGATGCCAAAGTCTTGGGCGCAAAGATTCGCGGCGTACATTCAGCAAGATGGAAATCAATTGAGTGGTTTTGCCAAAGTGCGCGCGCCAACCGGCAAGAGGTCCACGTACCACTTCGCGGGATCCATTAACGGGACCCATGTTCAGGTGGCCCACCACCACGGGCACTCATTTACCGGGACCTTGGTCGGACCGAGGAAGATGGTCGGGGTGCTGAGAACCAAAAACGGGGAGAGTGTATCTGTGACTGCCAGACGCCGCTGAGGGTTAAGGCCGTGGCAAGGAAGAGAAACCAAAGGTGGCTTGCAATATCTGCCCGGATACGGACCGTGGGATTCCTCATGGCAATGATCCCGATGGTCGGGGTGGTGACCCTGTTGTGTCTGCTGTCTTTGGTCCTGATCTCGCCTCTGATGGTATATGCCATCGTTCGAGGAAAACACTTGAAAGATCCTTGGAAGAAGCCCCAATTGTCGCTGGAGTGACACGCACGCTGCCTTGCCCCTTGAGCGAGGGCAGGGCAAGGAGCCTGTGGCCTCACCCGAATCGCGGTGACAATCGTGCTACTCAGGGCCTCTTCGCACTATCTCGCACTCGCATACCGGCCCCTATGAGGCTGACGTGTGAGGCCTTTTTGCATGGCAGTCTGTGCCGAAAGCCGTGAAAACCGACACGCTCGTGCCACATGGTACGGACCGGATTGCGTGACGCCACAGGCTTCCCACAGGCTCCTGGGAAACGGGTGGGATGGCAGGTTCCGTATCCCTGCCTTGCCCGAGGCCCTGGGAAGAGGTATCCTGGCCGTGGACCCTCCACACGAGTGGTCGTCACGGAAGCGCATCAGCGTACGTCAGCATTCGTCTTGCGCGACACGGTCAGAGATTTTCGAGGCTCGCAGGTGATTCAGAGCCGATTCTACAACATTGGCGGCGTGCGGTGGGAGGCTCGCTTCTTTCAGAAGGGCGAGGTTTTTCCCGAAACCGACCGGAAGGTTCCCAAACAAGGGATTTGGGCGAGACCCGCGGGGTCAGGATGGGATCAGCCTCGTTTTGTAGGGTCTTCGTGGCGTTTCGTGAGGCTGGACCCGGACGTTTTCTACCTTCCGGAAAGAAAATGAACGCGTGAATGTCAAGCGCTTGAGAGTGAGGGCCATTCAATATACGGCTCATACCGATTC
The DNA here is from genome assembly GCA_963760985.1 of uncultured delta proteobacterium. Lineage (GTDB taxonomy): Bacteria > Desulfobacterota > Desulfomonilia > Desulfomonilales > Desulfomonilaceae > JACRDG01. Next base: position 78,840 of record CAVXFM010000017.1, read on the forward strand.
GCTTTCAAACGAGTAAGATGGTAGGGCTGAGGATCTCCTCAGCGGACTGATGAGACGGCTCTGCGTCGTCCGTAGCGGAGGGGGTCCCCAGCCTGCAGTCTGCGCAAAGTTGTACAGGAAAAAGCGAATCGGTATGAGCATCTTTCGATGGAGGCTGACGAAAATCACCTGTGGGAAAGAGGCTCATGGCAGAACTGACCCATTTTGATGAAAAAGGCCAAGCCCTGATGGTGGACGTGGGTGAAAAGGACATTACTGTCCGGGAGGCAGTCGCGCGGGGCGAAATACGCGTGAAGCCTGAAACACTCGACGTGATACTTGAGGGCCGCGCACGCAAGGGCGATGTGCTCGGAGTAGCACGCATTGCCGGCATCATGGCTGCGAAGAAGACTCCGGAACTGATTCCTCTCGCACATCCGCTTCCTTTGAATTCGGTCAAGGTGGAGTTCTTCCCCGATCGGCCGCGCTCGGTGGTGGAGATCGAGGCAAGGGTCAGGGTCACCTCTCGGACGGGAGTGGAAATGGAGGCGCTCACCGCGGTCAGCGTCGCCGCGCTGACTATCTATGACATGTGCAAGGCCATCGATCGCGGCATGGTGATTTCGGAAATACGGCTCATGGAAAAGAGCGGCGGTCGGTCAGGACATTTCATAAGGGAGTGACGGTCTATCCAAAAGGAATCATCGCGGTGCGAGGCATATTCCGTATGCACCGGTACCCGGGAGGCGTTGAATGGCTGACAACAAACCCATGGACCTGACTGAACTCCCCAAAGAAGATCTGCTGGAGATGGTGGGGATTTTTCTGGGCGACGTTCTGGTTCATTACGGCATGTGGTTCACCGAGGCGGTGCATGGAGTGGGCGCGGAGCAGGCGCTGGAATTTGACGGCAACATCCTGCCCAGGTACGCGTCGAGCGTGTTGAAGAGGTTTGCTCCTCATTTCGGCATCGAACTGGAAAACGGAATCCCCCGCACGCTCGCGGAGAAATCCAGGGAAGAGCTTTTGCTGCTTATCGGGGATCTCGCCAAGACCTGGGTGGCGGGCGACGGTCTGTGGTTCCAGGCGGTGGAGTCCAGCACGGGGATGGACCACGCGAAAGGAATCAATGACGTATGCTGGTCACATTTCGCGCAAATGGAAGCGTTTAAGATTCGTCGGTATCTTGGATTGGACAAGAACGGAGGACTTCACGCACTCGAAAAAGCCTTGGGATTGAGAATCTACTCCAGCATCAACGCACACTCCTCATCATGGGACGCTGACGGCAGTCTCCTGTTTTCGATGACCGAATGCCGGGTCCAGGCAGCTCGACGGCGAAAAAAGATGGAAGACTATCCGTGCAAGTCCGCGGGAATAGTCGAGTACACCGTCTTTGCGCGTGCCATAGACCCTCGCATCAAAACAGCCTGCGTGTGGTGCCCGCCTGACCGCGTTCCTGACGAAGCCTTCTGTACGTGGCGATTCACGGTGGACGCGGAATAACAGGAAAACAGCAGGGGAGACCCGCGCACAGGATGGCGATCTCCCCCTGAGGACCCATCACCGAGAGCCTTGCGGCCTTGGCGACGGAAGCAACTTGTGCTTCACGCACGCGGCTTCTCTCCACAGCAGCTCTTCCCGCTTGCAGAACACTTGTCTGCGGCTGCTCTGAGTTTTGTCGCTTGAGCTTGGTTGCCTACGATGACGTAGAATTCCGCGAAGTTGTCCAGCACGTGGGCGATGGAGGGATGATCCAGACCAATGGATTTCTCCCAGATAGCGATCGTGCGATCCACAAAAGGTTCCGCCTCTGCAAATTTTTCCTGAGCGATCAACATGCCGGCCAGGTTGGTCAGGCTCGTAGCAACGTGAGGGTGGTCCTCGCCGAACACCTTTTCCGCTACATCCAGGGCTCGCTCGTAGAAGCCGGCCGCCTCCCTGTACCGGTTGAGAGATTCCATGATTCCGCCCAAATTATTCAAAGATCTGCCTACCTCTACGTGATACGGGCCTAAAGTCGCAATCTGAATTGCCAGGACCTTGTCGTACATGGCCTTGGCTCCAGGACTCTTGCCCTCAGCCCTGTACGTCGCGGCCAGGTTGCCGAGCGTGGTGGCCACCTGGGGGTGATCCCTCCCCAGCGATTGTTCCAGGATCCGCGAAGCTCCGATGAACATGCGCTCCGCGTCCTCGTATTTGGCCTGTTCAAAATAGGCTCCTCCGAGGTTGTTCATCAGCGTGGCAACGTCAGGATGGTCCCTCCCCAGCGCCTTCTTGCGTATTTCGAGGGCTCGGTGCCACAGGGGCTCCGCGTCCTGATACTCGCCTTTTGCGCGATAGATCTCCGCCAGATTGTTAAGACAGGTAGCGACCCGCGGATCATCGGAACCGTACGATTCTTCGGTTTCCTTCAACAGCGTCTTGCCCGCGGCCAGGGCTTCGGAAAACAGTCCCTGTCTGAAAAGCTGGAGAACCTTATTACTCAGATCCTCAGTCATGATCGGCTCCTTTGAATGTGCGGATAGCGACCGCTTCGCTTTTGCAGCACAAAACGGTCCTGTTCGGTTTAGGTGCACTCAGTCTGCGCATTTGTGCGACAGGTGTCAAGAGAGGATCGCCTGCGTAGCCCCATGTCTCTTGTGACGGAGTCCCCGTCCAGAAAGGCCTCTCCTCAGCAACCTTTAGCAGGTGCGGGCAGCAAGCGGGCGTAAGGGGGCTCGGGGCTCACTGGCGAAGAAACCGCACTCGTGAGCGTCGTTCGCAACGTGTGACTCGTTTGCCAAAACGCCGCACCATACTCGTACGCTTCCGCAGAGAGTCAGCCTTGGGACTCCACGTAGATCGGCGTTTTTCAGGGAAATCTCAGCGATGTTACGCTTTGTCAAAGACCGTTTGCCAGTTCGACGCGCGACGCACAAACGCGAAGAGGCGCACGTGCCGGACAGGGGGGGGCGGATTTCTCAGGAGAACGGCTTCCCTGACCCATATTTTCACATTGCGGTAGAGACCGCGTTCACCCGCGGTAACCCACGGATCGCGCATTCGCGCCGTAAACACGGTGCGCGCATCGCGCCTTTGATAAAATCTCCGGAGGCCCTTTTGAGGGGTGATCGAGGAAGGCACGTGATTGTAGTCAGTTAAATCTTGTGAAAACTTGCGAACAATAAACACTACTGATTGGGTAAGGAAATTATTTTCTTGAGCGTCGCCTCCAGACAGTGTTAGATGATGGACGAAACTCGTAACTCGCGGTTTCAACGAAATGAACTGATCCCCAAAGACCTGTCCCGAGAAAGACCGTTGAGGGGTAGGCCGCGGTCGAGGAGAAGCCCGCTTGGGAAGGGAACCCCCCATCCAAAGCGAACCGCACAGGGCATGAGTGAGACCCGGGTGAGCGGGATTCGAGCCCAACAACATGCAGTCCAACCAGACATCCCGGATATCAAGTGAAGCTGACGCCAAGGAGGAGTGAAACCAATGGCCAATTTTCTGGTTGATGAGAGGGACGCAAAGTTCGTGCTTTACGAACAGCTAAGAATTGACGAACTCTGCCAAGCCGAGAAATATGCGGAATTTTCCCGAGAAACCTTTGACATGGTGCTGGACGCGGCCCAGAAACTTGCTGAAAAGGAATTGGCCCCGACTAACGTGCCAGGTGACGTCCAAGGTGTGGTCCTTGAAAACGGCCAGGTCAAAGTGCCCGAATGTTTTCACCAGGCTTACCGCCTTTTCTGTGAAGGGGGATGGAATTCTCTTCCCATAGATCAAGAGATGGGAGGTCAGGGCTTTCCTGATGTCCTGAACTGCGCTTCCATGGAACTCTTTATTGCCGCGAATCAGGCCCTGTCCATGTACTCCGGCCTGACCGTGGGGTCTGCCCACCTCATCGAGAAGTACGGGACCGAAGAGCAGCAGCGGCTCTATATGGACAGGATGTACGCAGGGGAATGGGCCGGAACCATGTGCCTCACCGAGCCCCAAGCAGGTAGCGACGTGGGCGCATTGCGGACCAAGGCAGTGAAGAATCCTGACGGCACGTACTCCATTACGGGCGGCAAGATCTTTATCTCCTCCGGGGACCACGATCTGACCGAGAACATTGTTCACATGGTCCTTGCGCGGTGCGAAGGCGCTCCTCCCGGAACCAAGGGCATCAGCATCTTCATCGTCCCCAAGAAGAGAATTGAGGGTGATGGGCTCGTGGATAACGACGTGATCACCGCTGCCATTGAAAAGAAAATGGGCATCCACGCTTCCTCCACCTGCGCACTGAATTTCGGAGAAAAAGGAAATTGCATCGGCTATCTGCTAGGCCATGAAAACGAGGGCATGAAGATCATGTTCAACATGATGAATGGTGCCCGATTGGCCGTGGGCATCCAGGGCCTCTCACAGGCCAGCACTGCATACCTCCACGCACTGAAGTATGCAAAAGAGCGGTTCCAGGGTCCTGAAATCTCGGCCATGAAAGACCCGAGCGCTCCCAAAGTCCCTATCATTCAACACCCGGATGTCCGACGCATGCTCATGTGGATGAAATGCGTGACCGAGGGAATCCGCTCCCTGATCTATTACGTGGGGTACTGTGAAGACAGGGTCATGATTGCAGCCAATGAGGAAGAGGCTGCCAAATATCAGGGATTTCTCGATATACTTATTCCCATCTGCAAGGCCTGGAGCACGGACATGGGCTTCCGGGTCACCGAATTGGCGATTCAGATTCACGGCGGGTACGGCTTTTGCCGGGAGTATCCGGTCGAGCAATTCATGAGAGACGCGAAGATCGCTTCCATCTACGAGGGAACCAACGGCATCCAGGCCCTGGACCTCGTGGGAAGAAAACTGGGGTACAAGGGTGGCGCCCTGTTCAGGAGTATCGTCTCGGAAACGGGGAACTTGCTCAAGTCAGCCAAGAACAATTACCGACTCAAGGACATTGTAGTACCCTTTGACGAAGCGAGAAAGCAATTGATCGAAGTTACTCGCTATTTCGGGCTCAAGAGCATTACCGAAGACTTCATGATTCCGGTTCTGTACGCGACCCCCTATCTGGAACTCTTCGGCGATGTGGCCGTGGGCTTCATGCTCCTGTGGCAGGCAGTCATTGCGGATCGCCGGCTCGAAGAAATCTACAGTGACTCCAAGGCCGACACGCCCGAGAAAAAGGCCGAAGTGGTAAGGACCAACCGAAGCGCTGCCTTCTACAGGGGCAAGATCGCGTCTGCCCAGTTCTTTGCGAATACGTTTCTGTCTCTGGCAAAGGGGAAAGCCCGGGCAATCATGAGCGGCGAACGCTCAGCCATTGACCTCCCGGAAGAATCGTTTGCACTATCTTAATCCCGATCGGAGTGATCAATTATGAAAGCACGCACAGTAGTCTTGGTTGACGCAATCAGAACCGCCTTCGGTCGCGCTGGTGAAAAAGGGATCTTTTGGAGCACCAGGGCTGACGACATGGTGGTCAAAGTAATCAGAGAACTCTTGAAACGTAACCCCCAAGTCAAGCCTGAGATGATTGGGGAAAACGCGTGGGGAGTCTTTTGCCAGGAAAAGGATCAGGGCCTCACTCTGGGGCGAACTTCCGTCATCCTTGCTGGCCTCCCCGAGACGGTTCCAGGCTTTTCCATCGATCGCATGTGTGCGGGTGGCATGAGCGCCATTACCGCAGCCGCGGGCGAGATAGCCCTGGGCGCGTGTGACGTGGCCATTGCCGGAGGAGTGGAGCATATGGGTCACCATCCCATGGGTGCCACTGCTGACCCGAACCCGCGGTTTTTGACGGACAAGCTTGTAGATTCGAGCGCCATGTCCATGGGCGAGACCGCGGAGAACCTTCACGACATGTTCCCGGAAATCACCAAAGAGATGACCGACGAGTATTCTCTCCTCTGCCAGGCCAAGGCCGCGCAGGCCATTAAGTCGGGGAAAATCGGTGAGATGATCGTTCCCATGACCGTTTACACCAAAGATGGGTGGACGGTGGCAGACAAGGACGAGCAGCCCAGACCGGAAACCACCTTGGAAGGTTTGGCGAAATTGCGCACTCCGTTTCGCGTCATGGGCAAGGTGACCGCGGGCAATTCATCAGGCCTGAATGACGGAGCTGCGGGCGCGATCTTGATGACCAAGGAAAAGGCCGAGGAATTGGGCGTGCAGCCCAAAATGGAACTCAAATCCTTCGCGTATTCGGGAGTCAAACCGGAGATCATGGGCATCGGTCCGATTCCCGCGACCCACAGGGCGCTGAGCGTAGCAGGTCTGACCATGGAAGACATCGGACTGGTCGAGCTCAACGAGGCCTTCGCAGTGCAGGCCATTGCGTTCATGAAAGAATTTGGCTTGAAATACCCCGATGATCCGCGCATGAACATTTACGGCGGAGCCATCGCTTTCGGTCATCCTCTGGCTTCCTCGGGTGTCCGGCTCTCCATGCACCTTATGCACGCGTTCGAGGAGCATCCGGAAGTGAAATACGGGTTGACCACCATGTGCGTCGGACTGGGCCAGGGCGGCACCGTCGTCTGGAAGAACCTCATGCGGAACGGCGACAAGGCGAAGAAGGAACACGACAAGGAAGAAAAAGAAGCGAAAGAAAAGAAGAAGAAAGACAAAGACTGAGACTGCCCCGTACGGACCTCACGGGTCTGGATGCGCAGGAGGGCCCCGCGAGCAGCTCCTGTTCCAGGCTTGGGGGTCCTCAACCGAATCCCGATGATACGTCAACCTTTCAAGAGACCTGTTAGCGGAAAGGAATCGCCATGGCTGATGCACCCACTCTGTTCCATATAAAGCACTATGATTCCCGCGTGGGAAAAATTGCCATTGTCACCATGGACAACGGCCAGGATTATAAAACCCCCAACACCTTTGATGACAAAGCTCTGGCGTCGCTGCGCACTGCAATGACTACGGTTGCCGCGGATAGCGAGGTCAAAGGAATGATGCTGTGCGGCAAACACTACATCTTTGCCGCAGGTGCGGACCTGATGCAGGTGCCGTACATCAATACATTCGAGCAAGGTCGCCAGATCGGGGCAGCCGGTCACGCGGCCATGAAAAAGATCATGGACCTGAAGATCCCGACCCTTGCTGCCATTAACGGAGCGGCTTTGGGCGGCGGTCTTGAGATTGGCCTGTACTGCGATTATCGTACAGTGTCCAAAGGAGTCCCCGCGATCGCATTTCCCGAGTGTTTTCTCGGCCTGATACCTGGTTGGGGAGGATCGACGCTCACGCCTCGGCTGATCGGCCCTGAGAAGGCGCTTGAGCTGATCGTGTACAATCCGCTCAATCAGAACCGCATGATCGACGGGTCCAAGGCCTTTCAGATGGGGCTTGCGGACCGCCTGTTCGACGCGGTGGAATTCTTCGACGAGTCCCTCCAGTTTTTGCTCAATATTATCGAGGGCAAAGAAAAGGTAGAACGCAAAGCGCCTGATGTGTCAAGGCTCAAGTCTCTCATCGACAATGCCAAGGGCTTCACGGACATGAAGGTCCACGGGGCTGCGCCCGCGCCATATCGTGCGATCGAGCTGATCGAGGGAGCGTGCGACCCGAGCAAGACTCTGGACCAGTGCTTCGCGGATGAAGACAAGGCGCTGGGTGACCTGATCAAGAGCCGTCAGTGCAAGGCGGGTGTGTACAGTTTCGACCTGGTGCAACGTCGGGCCAAGAAACCTGCAGGACGACCCAAAGACGTCAAGCCGCGTCCCATCAAGAAGATCGGGGTCGTGGGGGCTGGCTTGATGGCCTCGCAGCTCGCGATCCTCTTCTTGAGGCGTTACGGAGTTCCTGTGGTGATGAAGGACATCAAGCAGGAGTTTCTTGACCGTGGCGTGGGCTATGTGAAGGGCGAACTGACCGGCCTGGTGAACAAGGGCCGCATGACTCAGCCCAAAGCGGACTATCTGCTGCACCTCCTGATCCCGACACTCGAATGGAGCGATTTTGCGGATTGCGATTTCGTCATCGAGGCTGTGTTCGAGGAAATGCATATCAAGCAGGAAGTGTTCGCACAGGCCGAGGCCGTGGTTTCGCCGACCTGCATCCTTGCTACCAACACCTCGAGCCTTTCGCTCACCGAGATGGCCTCCAAGCTCCAGCATCCCGAGCGAGTGGTGGGCTTCCATTTCTTCAACCCTGTGGCGATTCTTCCTCTTCTGGAGATCATCCGGGGTGAGAAGACCGACGCAGTCACTTTGGCCACGGCATTCGAGGCGGCAAAGAAGATCAGGAAGACCGCAATCCTGGTGAAGGACTCCCCTGCATTCCTGGTGAACCGACTGCTCACCCGGTTGCTGGCTGATTGTTTCCAGATGGTCGATGAAGGAGCGGATTTCATCCAAGTGGACGAGGCCGCGCTGATGCTCGGACTTCCTATGGCGCCGTTCGATCTGCTGGCCCTGGTGGGCCCGGCAGTAGCGTTCCACGTGCTGGAGACCTGTCACAAAGCATGGCCCGATCGCTTCCCTGTGAGCGAAAACCTGAGGAAGATGGTGCAAGCCAAAGTTCCGGCACTCTTCAACGGCATGGGACCTGGCAAGGCCTTGGTCCCGGACGTAGCGGAAATCTGGAAGGACAAGGGCACCAAGGAATTCGTCAAGGAAGAGATTCTTGACCGGCTCCTCACAAGCCTGACCGTGGAGATCGACCTGATCCTCAAGGAGAGAGTGGTCGCGGATCCCAAAGACATCGACACCGCGATGATTATGGGCGCAGGCTGGCCTTTCTTCAACGGTGGCATCACCCTGTACCTCGACATGGTCGGTTATACCCCCAAGGTGCTGCAGAAGGTCTTCTTCAGCATCTGATAGCCTTCCCTTCAAGCAGGCTGCTGAGCGAGCGCAACCACGCACGTTCCGCAGCCTCCGTTCCCGCCATCTCATTCAGAGCGTGGTTTCCCACATGCCGTGAGATCCCGATCAATTAGGCGCAGTCTTGGTCGCGAAGACGGATCTGTAATACCGATGCGTTATTGCCTGTATAACTTGGCGCAGGCTGTGGCTGGAGATCTCCTTCGGTACGGACGACGCAGAGCCGTCTCATCACTTCGCTCAGGAGATCCCCAACTCCTCGATCTTGCTCGTTTAAAAAAGAATCGGTTAAGTAGTCTTGGAACGGGTGCCCCGTGACAAGCGACCCACTTTTGCAAAGCGGATTACGGATACATGCGGAACTCTACGTCGGCTCCTCGCTCCTCAGATGCGGCCGGAGCAGACGCGGAAACCCCCACGCATCACCCGCGGTGAATCCACGTGGGGGCTTTGCCGAAGCAAGTATCAGGGGAGGACAAGAGCGGGAGACATCAATTCCGCGAGGTTCATGACCTTGGACTTGATGTGATAGTGATCGACGATTTCCTTGAGTTGGTCCGTGCAGTTGTGGCAGGACTGCAGCAAGATGTCTGCGCCTGTGGCACGGATCTCATCACCCTTGATCTTGCCCGCTGCGATGCGTCGTTTTGCAAACTCGGGCATGGCGAGAGCGCCGCCACCTCCGCCGCAGCAGAAGCTGTTTTCCCGGTTGTGTTCCATCTCCACGAAATCATTGATACACGCGCGGATGACGACTCTCGGCTCCTCCAGGATTCCACCAGACCTGGCGATGTTACATGAATCGTGATACGTGGCCCGGTGGCCGTCCCAAACGGACTTGTCCAATTTCACCTTGCCCTGCTGGACGATCCAGGCCAACAATTCCATTACGCTGGTGATCTTGAACGGGACTCCGCCGACCCAGTTCGGACCTTCCCACCGCAATGCCCGGTATCCGTGGCCGCATTCACCTGCGAGCAAATACTCGCATCCCAGCCGCTTCACGTCGTCACATTGCCACTGCGCGAACAGTTTCGCATCCGAGTCGATACCATTGAACAACGCGTAGTTGGTCAAATCCCAATATCGGGAAGAGATCGTGAAATCGATTCCTGCTGCATTGAGCACCTTTGCTGTGGCCTGGATGGTGAGCGGATAGTACTTGGGCTCACGAGGATTCAGGGTCAAGAAGTATTTCGCGCCCTTCTTGTCCACCGGGATCTTGAAATTCTCACAACCGTCTTCTGATTGGAGTTCCTCTTCGATCCACTCGATGGTCTCGATAAACTCGTCCTGGGGGACCGCCATGTTGTTGCCGTGGTTGTAATGGGTGTCCACGGTGTCCTGCAAATTGTCCGGAACCCGTCCAACTTGGGTCATGATGCTGCGCGCGACCCTCACCGTGATGCCGTAATCCACGCCCATAGGGCAATTGAACGTGCAGCGACGGCACATGGTGCACGCGCCGAACAGCCGATCGTACATCTCTTCCGCGAGTTCTTTGGTCAGCGGTTTGGCCCCTACAAAAGAGGGAAAGAGCTTTCCGGTCCAATCCATGCGATATTTGTACCATTTGCGGAATCTGTCGAGCTTGTACGCGGGTACAAGAGTCTTGTCTTCCGGGTTGGACGCGCTGTAATGGCAGGCATCAGAGCACATGCCGCAGTGGATGCAACCTGAAAGGGCACCGGCCACCACACGGTTGATCTTGGTGGGCAGGAGTTTTTCCATCTCAGCCAGCATTTCCGGCGTAAATTCCGTCTTTCTCGGCCATTTCCTCTCTACCGGGGCTCCGAGCTTCTCCGGTATCTCAGCTTCTTCGGGGGCAACTGCTCTTTCTGGATTTTCGGACATATATCTCCTCCATTATATGTGTGCGCACATGATCTTTCGGTGCTTCAAGGCTTCCACGTCGCTCCGGGCCTCTCCTGGTTCAGGACACCCCTGCCCCCGAAGATGTGTCCGAACATCACCCGGTTGAAGGGATAGAGGACATAGTGAGAAATTTTGCTGAACGGAACGTACAGCAGGAAGAAAGTGACCATTAGGAAGAAAATCCACATCCACCCGGTATCAGCGTGGCCGTTCTTCCAGAGTTCCATGGTGACCACGCCCACACCGAAAAAAGTGGTCATCAAGACAATGGCGAACATATCATCGGGTGTGGTGATGATACGGATCTCCTCCACGGTGAGGCGTCGGTAAATCCGCCGCAGGCCGATGAGAAATGCCAATCCCATGAAAATTTGGATTACGGTGGTGACGCCGGGAGTCATCAGTTTTGGGGTCAACGGAATGAAAAAGGTGGAGCCAATGGTCAGGGCCACCGCAATGTGAAAGATCAAGAACTCTGCGTAAAAATAAAGATTCTTGCTCGTGCTCTCCATGCCCCAAGGGCGCAGCACGTTTAACAGAGAGTGGACCGCCCCCGCAGTGCGGTCGCCTTTGAGTTCGGCTTTTTCCGGCGGCATGGGTTTCTTCAGGAGTGCGCGGATCTTCAACACGTACAGCGTGGCCATCCAGGCCAAGCAGATATACTGCACGGGTTCTTCCAGGACGGCCAGGGCATGGCTGACTGTATTCTCCATAGTGTTCGATACTCCCTTCTCTTATGAACTGCCCATCAAGGGACTTTTTCGGATTTCGTGGTTGAGTTCCAGGCAGGTACAAGCCCCGTGTCCTCCTCGGGACACAGCAATCCCACTAAGCAGTCAAATCCCGTGCTTATAGCCTGGCAAATCAGAAATCGACTCGAATGACGTCAGGATATTAAGGCACATTAAATTTGTCAAGAACTTTCTCCCTGTTCCTTAGTCAAGTTATCGCGCATAAAGTTAGTAGGCAACCGAAGCCGAAAAAGAGAAAATCTTTTGGACTGGAACCCCGACACTCGCGACTTGGCCTCCCAAACGGTCGTGTAATCCGATGATGGCAGCCAGCCGGCCTATTTTCCCGATGTAACGAACCCGCGGGTCTCTCTCATACACCGAATTCGGTTGCTCTTGTGCATGTGACCCGCTATCTTACGATCCATCACTCGCGAAACCCGCATTCTGCTTTGCCATCGGAGCGCCTCCGAAAAGCGATGGCTCTGGCACGGGAACTACTTGCAAGAACGGACGAGAGACCTATGGATTGGGCTCTTTTTGTCTCCAAGAAGATTGTCAGTGCGCTTTTCTACCCGGTAGGAACGGCATTGTTGTGTTGGATAGCCGGACTGATATTCTGGCTTTTCAAACCTCGGAGCCGTGTCGGCTTTGGTCTGGTGAGCTTGGGGGGCCTGTGGTTGCTCATCATGTCCATGCCTGCCACCGGATATTTCATGCTCAGATCGTTGGAGATTCACGCAGGCTCGTACGCTGACCCCCAGGTACTGGCAGCGTAAGAACACGAGGTTTGTGGTTGTGTTGGGAGGCGACGTGCGTCCCGGCCAACTGACGCCACCGGACCGCCTCGCGTGTACGTCACTGACGCGGGTTATGGAAGGGATTCGGCTCTGGCGAGGTATCCCGGGTTCGAAACTGCTCCTCTCAGGGGGGAGGTACTCCCGGGATGTCATGAGTAGCGCTGAGGGCATGGCCATCCTTGCGCGGGATCTGGGGGTTCCTGCAGAGGCCATGGTGCTGGAGTCCCAATCGAGGGACACACGAGAAGAAGCGCGGTTGCTCAGACCCATTCTGGGCACGCAACCCTTTGCCCTGGTGACCTCGGCAAGTCACATGATGAGGTCACTCATGGATTTCAGAAAGGAGGGACTCGAACCGATTCCCGCGCCTGCAGACTTTGAGGCAGCCCGTTTCAGTCTGAATTTTTCGGCGTTTATTCCCAGCTCACACAGTCTTGAAAAGTCTCGAAAAGCCATTCACGAGTACCCTGGGCATGCTGGCGAGTCTCGGTCGAAAATGGGTATTCGGATAAGCAAGCATCACTGCTTCCAGGCAGACCGGCCTTCCCCCTCTCCGCAGGATTCTGCGGCCGACACGAACAGCGTGAGGCCGATGCGCGGAGAACCCCTAAAAAAACCTGCCTTGTAATGGACCTCCCCATACTTTGTCGGAAAGCCTGGGTGCCGGCAGCATCAATAAATTCTTTGGATTATTGGGAGATTGGTGATTACTGTCCTCTCGGGTCTCCCATTCGTTTTGCACGCGCTTCCCCCTTCGCCACTGGGGCTTGCGTGAGATCTGTCGTGCGCATCCCAGCGGCGAAACGGTGGCGGAGTTCAGTTTTCGTGTTCTAATTCGTCCATCTCGTTGTCAAAATTCTTCCAGAACCGCCGGTTGCACTTCGCGATGCAATTGGCATACGCATAATACGTACCACTGGTTCCTGGGCCTCCGCGCCATTGCGGATTCGCGTATATGTCATACCCGAAGCGCGAACGGCAATCCTGCTGGCAACCGTTGAGGTCGCTGTCCTGAGACTGGAGACTGAACAAAGCCTGGGGAAGGAGCAGGAACTCTCCATCCTGACTCTGGTCTCCCATGCTCTCAGAGAACAGAACACCCGGGAACAGCAGAACCACGACAGCCACTGCAGCGGTAACACCTGTGAGAGGTAATTTCTTCATCGTCTCTCCTCCTGTCAGACTCCGGAATTTGTGGGAATATCGGACCTTGCTCTGGTTCGCATGACTGCGGAAACCGCTTGCCATCGACTGCCATCGTTTCCGGCGAGGCTTGCAAACCTGCCGGGTACCATAACGCGGCTCACACCCTCATGCATACACCCCGCCTTTTGAGGCACGTAACGGTACACCTGAACAACTCCCTCTAACAGTTAGATGCAATTGACCCCGTTTGGGTTCTCCGCGGGAAACTGTGCGATGAGAACCCTCAGGGACCTATTCACTCCCGCGATGTCCGCAAAGGCAGAGACCCGTGGCCTCCTGGGATCGGACGTATCCTGCTTGACATTCCGCGGTGGAAAAGTCAAACTCGCGTGCGTGTGCGCAAATCTCACGGATACAAAGTGCCGATTCGGCAGACATCTTGTCAAGTCCTGAGGACTGAGACACCGAACCTGACCGACAATTTTTTGCCTGGCGTATCGGCGTTCCCTTGGCAGTCCACCAAACATATTGGTAAGCGCTCACGTGAAAACTCCTCTTGATCTCCATGTGCGCTAAGATGAGGAAAGGAGGGCATCACATTATGGAGAATGCTCGGACACGGAGCGGCTCCCAGGTGCACGAGGAGCCCGGCGTGGCTTATTTCAAGAGCAGGGAGGAGTATGAAGACCTTTACAAGAGGTCGCTGGAAGACGCGGAGGTTTTTTGGGCGGAGCAAGCCAGAAAGTATCTATCCTGGGAAAAGGAATGGGACTTTGTGCTGCATTACGATTTCGAGACGCCCAAAATCGAGTGGTTTGGTGGTGGAATTCTGAATGCCTCGTATAATTGCCTCGACAGACACCTGAACAAACTCAAGAACAAAGTAGCGTATCATTGGCAAGGGGATGACCCGGGAGAATCCAAGAGTGTGACATTTCTCGATCTTTACCGAGAAGTGAACAAGCTGGCAGCGGTCCTTAAGTCCCGGGGCGTACGCAAGGGCGATCGGGTGATCATTTTGATGCCCATGATCGTGGAGTTGCCGGTCGCAATGCTCGCGTGTGCGAGGATAGGAGCGGTGCACTGCGTGGTGTTTGGAGGGTACGGCCCGGAGGCGATAGGGCTGCGGATAAGAGACTGCCGCGCAAAGGCGGTGGTGACCGCTGACGGCGGCTGGCGTTCGGGAAAGCTCATCCCGCTGAAAAAACACCTGGACGAAGCCCTTCAGACTTGTCCTGACGTGGAGACGGTAATCGTTTTTGACCGGTGTGGAACCCGGCCTGCGTTGGACTGCCCACGGGAGATCTGGTGGCATGATGCGGTGTCCAATCCCTCTTTGCCGGATTATGTTTCGCCGGAACCGATGGACTCTGAGGATCCGCTATTCATCCTTCATACCAGTGGAAGCAGTGGGAAGCCGCTGGCGATAGTCCATACCCATGCAGGGTACCTGTTGCATGGAGCGATGAGCGCCAGATTGGTCTTTGACCTCAAAGAGCACGAAACATTCTGGTCCACTCCTGACATAGGATGGATTACCGGCCACACGTACTCGGTATACGCTCCCCTCTTAAACGGAGTCACCAGCGTGTTATTCGAGGGCACGCCCACATATCCCGGGTACGACCGCTATTGGCAAATCGTAGCCAAATACCGCGTTGACAGATTTTACACTGCTCCCACGGTGATTCGCCTGCTCGCGACCGCAGGGCCGGAACACGTTACCACGCATGACACATCGTCACTCAAACTCCTCGGTTCGGTAGGCCAAACCATCGATCCCGCGACATGGCAGTGGTACCACCGCTACGTAGGCGGGGGGCGGTGCCCCATCGTCGACACATGGTGGCAGACCGAGACCGGCGGGCACATGATTACCCCTTTCCCTGGAGTCGGTCGTGCCAAGCCAGGCTCGTGTGCTTTTCCCTTCATGGGAGTGGACCCGGTCATCATCGATCCTGATACGGGCGAGGAAACAAGGTTTCCAAACCAGGAAGGCGCTTTGTTCGTGCGAAGACCGTGGCCTGGGATGGCACGGACCGTATTCGAGGACCATGAACGTTTTCGGGAAATCTACTTCGCCCGATTTCCGGGAATGTTTTTCACAGGAGACGGGGCGCGTAGAGACGAGGAAGGCTATTACTGGATCACCCGGCGGATTGATGAGGTCATCAACGTTTCGGGATATCGCGTCGGACCTGCGGAGGTGGAATCCACTCTGGTAACGCACCCGCAAGTGGCTGAGGCCGCGGTAGTGAGTTTCCCGCATCCCATCAAGGGGGATGGCATCTACGCATTTGTCGTGCTAGGCGCGGGCGCCCTCGGATCGGACAAACTGAAGGCGGAACTCATGGATCTGGTAAAGCGTCGCATCGGGGCTATTGCTTCCCCGGATGCGATTCAATGGGTGGCAGCGCTGCCCAAGACCCGCAGCGGGAAAGTGACTGAGACAACTCCTTCAGAAGATAGCGGCGGGTGATATCGAGAAACTCGGAGACATCGTTACCGTCATTGCCGATCCCTCGATAGTTGCCGGTCTCATCGGCGACCGGCTGGGTGTGCCTACTGGATAAGGAGACTCGGCACACACCCCTTGCCCGCGAATCCAGGCCTCTCCCCGGGTGTCGATCCAGCGACCATCGCACGTTATTCGCTGCGGTTTGGTCGAGAGGCCTCGAGGCGTTGGTGCTCCGTCCGGCAAAGGACATCCTGGTACAGCCCTACGAGTCGGTCTGCCGAGGCTCTTGTCGAGAACAGGCGTTCAGCCCGTACCCTGCCTGCCTGTCCCATGGTTCGCGCGTACTCGTGGTCTTTCAGAATTCGGACCAGCGACGCGGCCATGGATTCCAAGTCTTCCACGTCCCAGAGACAAGCGGTGCTGCGGTTTTCCACCGCTTCGTTCAGCCCTATCACGTTAGAACCCACCACTGGGATACCTGCTGCGTTGGCTTCCAGGGCTACGATCCCGAATCCTTCCCAGAGAGAGGGAAACAACAGGACGTCGGATCGAGCGATAAGCGAAGCTGCGTCATTCTGGGCTCCGAGCATGCGTACCGCGTCGCTGAGACCCCTGTTTCGCACATGTTCGTCCACGCGTTTGGCGAGTGGCCCCACGCCTACCAGGACCAGTTTTGCTTCTGGAACCTGTTGCAGCGTTCTTTCAAATATCGCGAGCAATCCAAAATGGTTCTTCTGTTCGACGAAACGGCCTACGTGAATCACTACAGGCGTGCTCGCATGCCAACCCAAGGACTCACGCCACGAAACCTTCTGTGCGCAAGTGGCCAACGGGGGGATCTCGACGCCGAGATGCATTACCATGGACTTGTCTGTCAGCGCCGGTTTGGCAGGGACAACGGAGCTCAACACACCCTGGGATACCGCGGTCAACGCGTCCGAGTGGCGAATCGCGTACCCCATGCTGAAGTACGTGTACACGTGTAGCAACTGCCGAAGAACCGGGAGAGAGAGTATAGGTGACGCAGGGGCGAATACCTTGTTATGAAACGTGGTAATCACCGGTACGCCCACGCTCTTTGCCACCCAGACTGCAAGCCCTCCATAGATTGACAAGTGATTGTGCACCAGATCGTAGTGGTTTTCTGTCAGGATTTTCCGGAGTCCGCGGATAAAGCCGATTTGTGAAGGTCGCAAAGGACAGTGATATATGCGCACGCCGTACTCAAGGGCTTGAGGAGCCCACGGGCCGAGGCCAGCGCCCTTGCAGCAGACATCAAATGCACACGACTCGCGGGGTACAGCGGCCAGCATGTTCAGTAACCACTTTTCTACGCCGCCTCTATTGAAAGCGTTTATGAGGTGAATTACCCTCATGCTCAGAGCGAGACCTCCCTACGAAGCAATCAGAAAACCTTGGTCGTGGGGAAGGGGGACTTGAAGAATTGGTCAATCGGAGAGGGCCAAGAGATCGATAACCGTGCGAAGCTCCTCCATGTCCTTGGCGGAAATTCCCAAGATTTCGAAACCGCATATGCACCTGCCGCTTTGGGGTTCCGTGGCTACCCAACGGCACTCAGCCTCGAAGGAGAAGGGACTGAAGGAACCGAAGTCATTGGCTTGAATGAAGAAAGTCTTCCTCTGATCAATCCGGGCCTCGATCCCCGCCACCTGGACTCCCTTTTCCGAGATATCCCACACCAGACCTTCAAGCGTGGGATCGTCGACGTCGTAGATAGGGAGTTCCACAACAGGATAGCACCGCGGCACCTGTCGCTTATCCTTATAATCGTCCCTATCATCGTCTGATTCAAATTCCAGCTTGATTGCCATGACTGGCTAACCTCGCGGGTTGTCCCATCCCTGGCGGGGCGAGATAAGACTGCGGCCTGTGGGAACGCCGAACCCAGCCCTTTTCCGGATGGGCTCTCATGCCTGATCCAGGTAACTCGCGCCAGTATACCCCAGCTTGTGCCAGTAATCTATGGCAAAATGCGGAGTGGCCAACCAAGGAGCGGTATTCCCTCTCAAAGCGGCGCGATGCCGAGGAAGTCCATCTGGTGCGCGATGTACACCAGAGTTCCCTGATCTATCTGCACGTGGCGCTGTGCGATCCAGCGTTCGAACTTCTTCGGATCCAATGCCGGGTGAGCCCTGAGCGCTCCAGCCATGGTGTCGACAATGAAGTGGAGGAAGAAGGCTTCGTCAGCCGGGTAACCTTCCAGGCCTGCAAAGACTACCCAGTCGGAAGAACCTGCTGACAGGATGTGTGCTCCGGCAGCCCTGGCATGCTGGAAGAAATGGCGACCGGTACGGCTATCTCCGGAAGGCTTCCCGCGAATGACCCTTTGATCCATGGTCTCATGGTACAAGGCCTCGACTTGGGCATCCATAACCGGATCCAACTCGGGTTGAAGGATTGTCCCACCGTCGAAGGTGACGGTAAAGTAAAAGAGCCCTCCGGGTTTCAGTAGTGCAAGCAAATCCGGCAACGTCGCGGGAACATCCACGAGATCGAGAAACGCATTTGCGATCAACAAATCCCACTTGCCGCGATCAGTCCCCCGCGCGATGAAATCGAACACGTCGGCTTGCTCCAGACAGACCGCTACCTCCGCGTGATGCTTCTTGAGCAGAATCCTGCCAGGCGTCTGGTTCTGTGACAGAAAAACCGTTCTTCTTTGCCCAAGTGGGCAGCCGCGTCATGGCAGCGTTGATGTTTTCGGCTTCCGCGTCAAGGGCAGTGTATTCGGCTTGTTGGACAATTCCCCAATCCAAAGCCCGCTCAACCATTGTGCCAATGCCTGCCCCGATCTCAAGGACTTGGAGAGGCTCGTGGTCAGGCAGAACGGAGAGCTCTGCCATCAGGCTCTGCAGGACGGTTTTGTTCAGGCTGCGGTCGTCCACGGTTTTTTTCGCGGACAGGTAGCGTGTAAAGCTGTACAGGTTCGAGGATTCCATAGGCTATTTTACCATTTCATCGAGAAAGTCGGCGATCTTGGCGCAGGACTGCGCCCACGTGGGATGCTCGGCATAGCGCTTCAGCGCAGCGACTCCCATCTTGGCGAGTAATTCCCTGTCTGTACTCATCTGGAGGATGAGACGGGACAGTCCCCCGGCGTCTCCGGGCTCGACAAGGAAGCCGTCAAGGCCGTGGGTGATGATTTCATGTGCCGCGCCTGCAAGGCTCGCCACTGCAGGGAGACCGAAGCCCATGGCTTCCAGATAGACGATTCCGAAGCCTTCGTAGGAAGACGGAACCACCAGAATCTGACTCTCAGCGTACCGTTTCTCCAGTTCACGACCTGTGACGGTTCCCAGGAGCGTGACCTCCCCATCCAGTTTGTACCTCTCGATCTGGGTCCGTATTCTCGAGACGTACGACGGGTCCGTAGAGAGGCTTCCCACCGCCTCGAGCCGCACCGTTCGCCTGGGAAGCAGCCCTAGAGCGGCGATAAGGGTATGGAGCTGCTTCCGCGGGATCAGCGCTCCCACAAACAGCACTCGCAGCGGTCCTGGGGCCGCTGCGCGCATCCATATCTCGGTTGCGGCGATCTCGGGGGTGACTCGATCCCCCGCGGGATGCGCCAGCACCGATGGTTTTTCCGCCCCCACAAGCGCCTCAACCGCGCGGCGAGTAGTGGCGCTGTTGAACACAAATCCGTCCACAGTAGAGAGATAACGTCGTTCAATGATGCGATAAAAACGATTCTGCCAGGCAGGCCTCATTTCGCTGCACCGGAGGTGGTGAACGATGGAGACTATCGGGTAGGGTACCCGTCCTCGAAGCCTCCGATTGATCCGGAAAAGGGAAGGGTGGTTGAGCTCGTCCTGAAGCAGCACATCCCACCGGGCTTCGACCAAGGAACGGAACCAGGCACCAGAGGCATTATCCGAGAGATGCGCGGCATAGCTCCTCCACGGAAGAGCCAAGACCTTCACTTCGTCCCCTCGTGACCGCAAATGATTTACCAACATCCGGTCGTAAAGAAACCCGCCGGTAACGATATCGAGACTGCCATAAATGACCAGCCCTATTCTCACCGGCGCTCCCGACGGAATGCAGCCCATGCGATTTCATTTTCCCAGATTCTCACGGTGATTGCGGTGACGTTGGGCGCCTGAATTCTGACGCACAGGGCCTCACAGAAGAAGCGAGAAAGACGTTCTATGCTGGGGTTCAGGTCTTTGAACTCAGGAAGCTCATTGAGGGTCTTGTCACGGTAGTGAGCGATCAGCTCGTCCAGGGCGCTCTCGATGTCCACGATGTCCACCAGATACCCGTGGCGGTCCAATTCTGCGCCTTCCAGTTGCAACTCGACCTCATAATGATGGGAATGAGGCAGGTTCTCCGCTCCCCAGTCGCCGCCGAAGAGAAAGTGCTGCGCAATGAAATCGCGGCTCACGGCCACGGTGAAGAGGGATGTGTTGCTGAAAGAAGTCATCATAAGTCCTCGTAAGTTAACATGACCTGAATCGCGTGTTCCGGCTGCTCATGCAGGATCGCATATGCGGCGGCAGCCTGTGAGAGGTGAAAGCGATGGGTAATCAAATCCTCAGGCCGGCTCTCCCCGAGCATCCTCAGGGCCCACTGCAGGCGACGCTCCTTGGTCCAGCGGCCGGTAAGTTCAGGAGCGATCCTGGATACTTGGCTGCTTACCAGGTGCATGCGCCCACGGTGAAAGCGGCTTCCCAAGTCCAAGTCGCTTCGCTTGGCACCATACCAGGAGCCCACCATTATGCGGCCGGAAAAACCGGTTACGCGTACAGCCAAGTCAAGAGCAGCGGGATTGCCGGACAATTCGTATACCAGGTCCGCACCTCCCACCGTGCTTTGCATGTCGAGGAGTTCCGCGAGTTGTGCTGCTGCCAGTGGTTCAGTGGGGTCCAGTGACGCGGTCGCTCCCCATTCCCTGGATTTCTCTCGCCGAAAGGCATATCGATCCACGGTGATCAGAGCGGCGAGCGGTATTCGCGACAGGAGTCTTGAAGTCAGCAACCCCACTACTCCCTGCCCGAAAATCACTACCCGTTCGCCCATGAGCGGTCTGCCGTCCATAAGAAAGCTCACCGCGGTTTCCATGTTCGGCAGCAAAGCAGCGGCTTCGGAGGAAAGCGAATCCGGCACCACGATCAGCTGATCAGGGGTAGCGAGAAAATGGCTTTGGTGCGGATGGAAGGCAAAAACGCGGCGGTGCAACCATTCTCGCGGGACGTCCGAGCCGGTCTCAATGACGGTCCCCACCGCTGCATATCCATACTTGAGAGGGAAGCGGAATTTGCCTGCGAGGGCAGGGATGTTTTCGTCCACCGGAATGTGTTCGGGCCATTCTCCCCGGTACACGAGCAGTTCCGTGCCTGGACTGATGGCCGAGACCAGCGTCTTGACGAGAACTTGACGCGCAGCGGGCGAAGCCGGCGACTCTTCGCTCAGGCACACCCGATACGGCGCGGCAAACTGCAGAGCATATCCTCTCATACCTGCGCCAAGTCTCCCCAGAAAATCAGATCTTGCCCTAGTCTCTTCTGGCCCACATTCCTGAGCCGGAGAAACTCGTCACAGTGAGCGAGATCCAGGTTTCGTACGCCGCGGAGCCCGTTCAATAGCACCGGAGCCATTGTGACGACCATGCAATTAGCGAGTCGACCTTTGAGGAAGTTGGTGATGATACGGGATCCCCCTTCCACCATGAGGCTGTTTATCCCCAACTCGCCCAGTCCCCGGAGCATGGCTTCCAGGTCCACGAGGCCTTGGGAATCGCAGGGCATGGGTAAGACCCGCGCACCAAGATCTTCTATCTTCTTGCATGCCTGGGGCTCCGGGTTTTCACCGGTAATGATCCAGAGGCCGCTTGAGCTCTCAGTAAGGAGTCTACAGTTCAGCGGAATTCGCAATCGAGTGTCGACCACGATCGGTCGGGGATTGGAGCCGTCCACCAGGCGTACGTTCAGCCGAGGGTTGTCCGAAAATACCGTACCGATACCAACCAGGATCGCGTCGTGGCCTGCCCTGAGTTCATGGGTAAGGACAAGAGACCGCCGTCCGCTCAAGGCCAAAGCCTCCCCAGGACGGCCGGAGATACACCCGTCAAGACTCTGGGCATAGCTCAGCGTGACAAAAGGACGCCCCGTTCTTCCGCGATGGCCCACGGCCGCGGTCAAGAGAGAATCAATAAAGTTCATGGCACAACAATGAGAAGGCAACACTGCATTCAAGGCTGGGCGGCGAACAATCACCTCACCTCGCCAAATCGCGGCTCAACGTAACACAAGCCGGACAAACAGACAAGAATGTCTCGCGTGTTCGCGTTTAAGCATTCGCATGAAAATGCGCGCGGCAGATGGGTTTCGGCAAAGCTTCTCTTTTCATCCGGGCACAACGCGTCAAGAAAACCATTGGCACGTGTGCGGGGAAAACGGCTGCCGTGCAGGAAGGTCCCTTCCCCGATTACCGAATACCTGCAAAGACTGCGAGGTATTGCTTGCAATGACTCTTTGTCGCTGTTACGCTCAGCGGTTGGGTTTGTAAAGGTTGACAGGAAGCACACGTCCTCGGCGGTTCTCTTTTGGGTTGCAGTGCATGAGAGGAATCCTAGAGATCGACACGTCTTCGGAAAACGAAACCATACAGCTCGGTGCCGCTATCGGTCGAATCCTGAGGCCGGGTGACGTGATCCTGCTCATCGGAGACCTCGGTTCCGGCAAGACTCGACTGGCTAAGGGGCTGGTTTCCGCCGCGACGGGAGTCGATCCGCGCGAGGTCGTGAGTCCGACCTTCACGTTGATTCACCGCTTTGACGGCGAATTCCCCGTGTTCCATGCAGATCTGTACCGATTGGAAGGCAGCGCAATCGACCAAATCGGCTTGGATGACGCACTGGAAGAGGAAGGCGCGCTCATCATCGAATGGGCCGAGAGGAAGCAATGGACCGAATCGGATCCTTTGACGATTTTCGCTGCATGGGGAAAAGAGGAGAATTGCCGGAAATTTTCCCTGCAATGGAAAGAGGACAGCTCCTGGGACCAAAGGTTGACAGATTTCCTGAAAAAATGAGATACGCAATGCAGTTACATGCCATCTGAGGAGATTTGGTGCAAGAAATCTCCCGAGGCCGCGCACAACGACTTGTGGAGGAAATGATCCGAAATCGCGTGGCGTGTATTTTCACTGCTGCATCCGGTATTGTGGGCGGCAGTGCCTGCAAGGAGCCCCAAGCTGGGAAAGACTCCCGCAGTTACGTTGATTCAGAGGAGAACCGTTTTCATGGCCTTGATAGTGCAGAAATATGGGGGGACCTCCGTGGGCGACCTGGAAAGGATTGCCAACGTAGCCCGCAGGGTTGCGGAGACAAAGAACAGGGATAATGACGTGGTAGTGGTCGTCTCGGCCATGGCAGGCGAAACAGACAGGCTCATCAACCTGGCCAAGAAAATTACACCCTTCCCCAGCGAACGAGAGACCGATGTGTTGTTGGCTACCGGAGAACAGGCCACCGTAGCGTTGCTGGGGATCACGCTCGAGTCTATGGGATACAAGGCGAAGTCCTACTGCGGATGGCAGATTCCGTGTATTACCGACAGCGCTTTCGGCGCAGCTCGCATCGACGACTGCAAGAACGAAACGATCAAGGAAGATTTGCGGCACGGATACATCGTCGTCGTGGCAGGTTTTCAAGGGGTGGATGGGCTCGGCAATATCACTACGCTGGGGCGAGGGGGCTCTGACACCTCTGCGGTCGAGTTGCTGCAGCGCTGAACGCCGATCTGTGCGAGATA
This sequence comes from uncultured delta proteobacterium, assembly GCA_963760985.1. Lineage (GTDB taxonomy): Bacteria > Desulfobacterota > Desulfomonilia > Desulfomonilales > Desulfomonilaceae > JACRDG01. Next base: position 102,420 of record CAVXFM010000017.1, read on the forward strand.
TTTACGGACGTGGATGGCGTGTACACTACCGATCCGAACATATACCGCAAAGCCCGGAAAATACCCAAGATAGCGTACGAGGAAATGTTGGAGATGGCATCCATGGGGGCAAAGGTGCTCTACATCAGGGCAGTCGAGTACGGAATGCGCCAAAAAGTCCCCATCGTGGTGCGGAGCAGCTTCAACGATCACGAAGGCACGCTGGTCACAGAGGAGAGCCAAGACATGGAGAGAGAAGTAGTGAGGGGAGTAACCTGCAACACCAAGCAAGCCAAGATCACGTTTTCCGGCGTGCAAGACAAACCTGGTGTTGCCGCAAAGGTTTTCGAAGCCTTGTCCGATGCGAACGTGGTCTTGGACATGATCATTCAAAACTCCAGCGTGGACGGATTCACGGATATCTCGTTCACCATCCCTGACGTGGATCTGCGCAAGAGCATGGCTATCTGCCGCGATATCAAGGAAGTGCTGGGAGCCCACGATGTGTCCGGCTCGGATGACATAGCCAAAGTTTCGATAGTCGGCCTGGGAATGCGCTCGTATTCGGGGGTGGCAGCTAAGATGTTCACGGCCCTGGCAAAAGAGGGAATTAACATAGAAATGATTTCCACTTCAGAGATCAAGATTTCGTGCGTAGTGCAGAAGAAATACGCGGGAACTGGCGGTCCGCACGCTTCACGATACCTTCGAATTGGAAAAGGAGCCGTCAAAATCTTGAGTGCAGAGGCCGCTCCGGCTCATCTGAGATTGAGGCTGCCGAGGGAGAAGACTGGTGGACACTGTTGAGCTCTACGATACTACTCTCAGGGACGGGGCCCAGACGTGGGGCATCACGTTTCTCGCTCGATGACAAGCTGAGAATTGCTCAGAAGATTGACGAACTGGGCATAGATCTCATCGAAGGCGGGTACCCGGATCTAACCCCAAGGACAAAACTTTCTTCCAGAAGGTGAAGAACGTCCGGTTCAAGCACGCTCGCCCGGTCGCGTTCGGGAGCACGTGCCGTGCGGACATGGATCCGGACAAGGACCCACAGATCAAGAGCCTTCTCGAGACCGGCACGGAAGTGGTGACCATCGTGGGGAAAAGCTGGGACCTGCACGTGCGCGAAATCCTGGCCATACCGCTCGACAAGAACTTGCAGATGATAAGGGACTCCCTGTCTTTTCTCAGGCCCCATTATGCGAAAGTCATTTACGATGCGGAACACTTCTTTGACGGGTTCCGGAATAATCCTGACTATGCTGTCGCAACCCTCCAGGTTGCGGCCGCAGCAGGCGCGGACGTTTCTGGCTTTGTGCGACACGAACGGGGGCACTCTGCCTTGGGATGTGGTGGAGATCATCAGGCAGGTCAGGCAGCAGGTCGCAACTCCCCTGGGCATCCACGCACACAACGATACCGGAACGGCCGTAGCCAATAGCCTGATGGCGGTTGAAGCCGGAGCGTTGCACGTGCAAGGGACGATTAACGGTATCGGCGAGCGCTGCGGCAATGCCAATCTCGTGTCCATCATCCCCGCTCTGGCGTTGAAAATGGGAAAGATCAAACCAAGCGCAGAAGGACTCAAACGACTCAAACGCGTGTCCGAATTTGTGGATGAAATGGCGAACCGGACTCCGCGTAAGGCTCAGCCCTATGTGGGAGTTGCCGCATTCGCGCACAAGGGTGGATTGCACTCATCCGCGGTAATCAAGAACACCAAGGCGTACGAACACGTGGACCCTGAGCTGGTGGGGAACGCTCGGTCGTTTCCTGTTTCCGAACAGTCAGGTCGGGCAGCGATCGTGCAGAAGGCCTCCGAGTACGGCATCGCACTTAAACCCGACGATCCACGCGTGCGGGAAATCCTCAAGACCCTCAAGGACCTTGAAGCGAGCGGCGCGAATTACGACGTGGCGGACGGCTCCTTTGAGCTTCTCATGAAACGCATGTTGGGACTTCACAAGCGTTTTTTCACCTTACACGGATTCCAGGTCTCCAACTCCAAACGTCAAGGCGACACCAAGACGTACTCGGATGCCATCGTACGGATCGTGGTCGGAGACAAAATGGAGTTTTCCGCCGCGGAAGGCAATGGTCCGGTGAACGCGCTGGATAAAGCCTTCAGAAAAGCCTTGCAAGCATTCTATCCTACCGTGACTGAGGTGGGGCTCACCGATTTCAAGGTGCGCGTCCTGGAAGGGACCTCCGGCACCGGCGCTACGGTTCAGGTGCTCATCGAGTCTACCGACAAGGATGACGTATGGTGGACGGTCGGGTTCAACGAAAACATAATCCAAGCCTCATGGGACGCACTTGTGGACAGTATTGACTACAAGCTTCAAAAGGATCTGGCACGTAATCATTGATCCCACCCAAGGAAAGCTGTGACGACAGGCACCCGCTCCCCGGTTTGCTCGTAGGTGGGGTGGCTGTCCTGTTGGTACCAGCTTTTCTTGTCTGTGCTCGCCTGGACCGATCTCCGGACTCCCCAGGAATATCCTGCCACTGCACCGTGCATCTACGAAGTCTTTGAAGACAACGCGTGTCTGGGTACAGTCCTCTGCGACCATCCGCAATCCATAGAAAATATTCTGCGAAGGTTGGGACGTGCACACCACGCAAGGCTGGCGGATTATGGTTCGCTCGTGCCGTGCGGGTCATCCATCTGGCTCTCGAGGAATTCGTCCGAAATGATGGTGCGTGCGATCTCTGGTGGAAAACTTATGGCAGCAGGAAAGAAGATCGATGTCAATCGGGCCCAGGCCAGCAACCTGAAGTGGGTGCCGGGAATAGGCCCCACGCTGGCTAAGAGAATCGTGCAGGAGCGTGAGCGCCGAAACGGTTTTACGAGCATGAGCGACCTGAGGACAATCCGGGGAATCGGCAAGAAGAAGTGGGAAGCTCTCACGCAATGGCTGGAGGTAAGTCAATCACTAGGCAGTGCCCGCTTCAGAATGGCTCCGGACCATGTTGATCATCGGGGACGGTCCGCGTCGCCCGCAAACGCGCAGGGGCCACGGCTCAGCTCGCCGATCAATCCTGCGGACGCGGATTTTTGAACGTGAACGCAAGCGCCAACTTGCTTGCATGAGGTCCAGGGGGCTGTTACGGAAAACCACGCTTTCCCGTGATCGTTGCTCGACCGCGTCGGTTCCGACGCCTCTCGGCAGAGGTCCCCAAAAAAATACTGAGTATGTCACTCTCCTGGGAGCCCAGCAGTTGCCAAGAGCAGGCGGAGCGAGCTCTTAAGTAGCATCATTGTCACTATGACCGGGGTTACTTACCGGGTCCTAGAAAAGCCCGATCAACATGCGGGTGCCCATTATCGTGAGAAGCGCGGCAAAAACTTGTTTCAACCTCTTCATGGGCAGACGGTGCGCAAGCTGCGCACCGAGAGGCGCGGTGAACACGCTCGCGCAGACGATTCCTGCCAGGCCCGGCAAATACACGAACCCCAGGGAATAATCAGGCAAATGAGGGGCATGAAAACCGGCATACACGTACCCGATCGCTCCCGCGAGGGCAATGGGAAAGCCAATGGCCGCGGAGGTTCCGATCGCATGGTGCACGGGGATGTTGCACCAGATCATGAAAGGCACCGACAGCAAACCACCCCCGATGCCGACAAAGCTGGACACCGCGCCGATGACGTTTCCGACCCCGAACATGCCCAGCGTGCCTGGGAGGTGACGCGACTCGTTGGGTTTGCGGTCCATGATCATTTCTAGTGCCACGTAAAAGAGGAACGCCACGAAGAAGATGCTGAGGAAGACGGTAGACAGCTTTGCCGCAAGACAGGATCCCAAAAACGTGCCCAGAAGTATGCCCACCGCAATCCTGCGCACAATATCCCAGTGAACCGCACCACGCCGGTGATGGGCCATAAAGCTGGCTATGGACGTGAACATGATGCTGGCCAACGAGGTCCCCAAGGCAAGGTGCATGATTTGATCATAGGAAACGTGCTGCAGGGTAAAGCAGTACATCAGCATCGGCACGATCACCACACCTCCGCCGACCCCCAAGAGGCCCGCGAGCCCACCGGCAACGGCCCCCACTCCGAAATACATCAAGAGAATCGTAATCATTATTCCACCTCTGGACGAATGCACGCGGGAGCGAACTGGGAACAGCCCGTGATTCCCGATCGCACATCACAGTGAGTCAATGTTGCGTGGGTTCAGGGCCTCTCCGAGAACCGTCTGTTCGATCTCCACGAGGTGCTGTTCCATGGCCTGCCAGGCTGCCTCAGGATCTTGGCGCTCGAGCGCGTCTACGATCAAAATGTGCGTGCGCAACGAAGCGGATTGTCTGTCCGGGCCCTGGAAACACGTCGACCTCGTTTCACTCAGGATTTCCGTCAGGGTTTTAAGCACTTCTACAATGACCGTATTCTTGGTGGCCCGAGCCACCGAAAGGTGGAACTCCGCATCCAGATCCTCATCGGTTTGTCCGAGCACTCGCCGGCGCTTTTGTTCAAAAACGAGCACTTTGAGCTGTTTCACCTCCTGCGGAGTGATGCTTTGCGCGGCGAGAAAGGCGATCTGGGGCTCGAGAATGCGTCGGAATTGGAAGATCTCTCTTATGCGTTTGCCCTGCTTCGCGATGACCGGTCCCAACATGTGCGAGCGCTCGACATCCTCGACAGAGCGGATGTACGTTCCGTCTCCCTGGCGGCTCTCGACCACTTTGTTTTCCGCAAGCACCCGGATAGCTTCTCGGTACTGAGTTCCTGGACACTTTGAACTGCGTGGCCAACATCCGCTCAGGCGGAAGCTTTGTTCCCACCGCAAGGTCTCCCTTGCGAATGAGGCGTTGTATCTGTTCGCAAACATCCTCATACACGGGTCTTCGGCATTCGGAGCGGGGCTGACTCGTCATGGTTCCTCCGCGTCATTGGTAGGACCTTTTCGGCAATGCACTCAATGGTCCTACCATATCCGGTTTCAAAGTACCCGTCAAGGCATTTCAGGATGGTCCATAAAGGAGTTGGAGAGATCGCGGGGCAGAACTAAGCAGTGGTAGGACCACTAATTGGCGGCAAATTCTTTCTGTGAAGACGTCCTGCCCGTAGCCGTAGGCAGGTGCCGGGAATACGAGACCGAACTGCGGAATCGGGGTAATTAGCGCCCGCACCAGCGGCAACAGACACCTCGGAACGGGACAACCGGCTTTCCTGCGGGAAGTATGAGGGTGCGATTGGAACGAATCTCCGACACGCCTTCCCATCGAATGGCAGCCAATTTGTCGCGGGCACTGATCTTGTCGAGCAACACGAGGCGGCTTCCTACGCGTGCAGCAATGAGCACCTTGTCGAGCGCAATGGGCTCAGACGGCAGCACGCCCCTGGCTACGATTCCCTTTGGAGAAACCGATGCGAGCCTGGATTCCTTCTTCAGGAGCGTCTCGGTCTGAGGGTAGAGGTAATGCGCATTAATGTCCTTACGATGATAGAACATGCGGATGAAATGCGTCAATCCGTTGACTCCGCCAAAGATGATGGCGCGATTCGACACATAGGACTGAAGGTCCAGGAAAAGGAAGGAAGTCCCCGGAGCCACGTTCGGACACTGGTGAGCCAGGGTCGTCCATAGGCCGCAATTGATCTTCGCTGCTTCTTGCCAGGAACGTCTCAGGTCAACGTGGAACGTAGCCATGAAACCCAGGACCACGACGGCAGCCAGCTTGGCCGCACCCGACACGCTCCTGCTTCTCCAGACAGTTGCCGCGTACCCGAGCAGAATTGCCACACCGAAGCTCGCCGCGGAATAGATGCGACTCTCTCCATGAAATCCCCATGACGCGCCATATCCAGCCATGAGATACGGGAAGGTTCCGAGGAGGATGAGACCCGCTGCCCAGAGAAGGATATACACGTGTTCCATGCGATCTTTCCGAAAGGCGCGGTCAGTATCTCGATGGAAAGGCGCGCCGTTCCGGAGGAGCAAGGCGGCCGAGAATAGCGCCACGACAATGCCTATGCCTACAGCCCACGCGTCGTTCGGCACCGACTTGAATGGTTCCAGCAGGTACGGGACGAAGTTCTCCACGTATGATCGCATCAGCTTAAACGGCGGAAATACCGCACGCAGTCCCACAGCTCCTCCACGGAAAACCAGGAATTTGGTGAAAAGGAGCGCGGAGAAACCAACGGCCAGAGCAGCACCGAGTCGAAACCAAAAAGCCCGGTCAGAAACCCCTCGCGTGTTGCGCTGCCTGCATGGGTACACGAACAAAGGCACGAGGAACAGGAGCAAGTTGGCAGCGTCGTACGCGAGCGTAGAGAGGTAATAGAGGAGCACCGGCGCGATCAGGCCACGGGGAGACACGCTTGCTTCGGCCCAGCGCTGGAAAGCGAGCACAGAACCCCAGAAGAGCAGGGTGCACGTCCAGATGTTGTCCATATGAAATACGTACGTGAGTGGACATATCGTAGGGAGAAAGAACGAGAACAGCATGGTGCTCGCGATGAAGGCCGGCCGGTCCGGGAATGCCCTCTTCAGACACATGCCCATCAATAGGCTCGTTCCCGCAAGCAACAGGAGTGCGACAAGATTGAATGCCGTGCGGTTGAAGCCGATAACAGGAAACAACACGAGCCACGGGAGCCCTTCCAGAGGGCGTCGAAACTCAACCGCGTAATCCCAGATGGATCCCGGAAAGCTGTGCCAGTAGGGCACACTCAGAATCCACCAGTCGTCGGTCTGAAACCCGGTATCGCCGGTAATGACGGCGAGGGTCACTGCATAAATTACCAGCCCGGCAAATACCAACCAGTAGATCGGGACTCGTCTGAGGAGACTCTCGTCTGATTCCATGTCAGCGGTCACTCCGTTCCGGGACGTTGAGCGCGGTCAGGAACTCCGCGCAGAGCCGCGCGCTGCCTGGCCAGCATACCTCGAGTATTCACGCAAAATGCGCCTGCGGGGGGCGTTGGCTCGGACAGCTGATCCTTACTATAGCTCGAATCCCGAACGATCGGGCTAATTAGTGTGCTGCCTTTCGAAATGGTTCCGCTCCGCATTGCCTCGTGCCGAGGTCTATGACACACGGCGTGACAGCGAACGAGAGAGGTGCACCCCGTGGCCGCTGCATCGGAGTTCCGGGGAGACGAGATGGGCGAGGCGGGTGTCCACGACCGTGCGTGGGCAAGCCTCGGAGGTAACCTCACGACGGGTGATTGACTACGCGAGTAATCGTGAAGTATGCTCCGGACGGATGAGAAGCATAGGCTTTCGGAGGGACGCGCGCTCTTTCGTGTCGTCTCCAGAACGAAGCTTCACACGATCCTGTGCTTTCGAGGGGTCCAGGAGGATTCGTGAAGACCGGTCACGCAGGTCAGCTCATCAAAATCCTGTTGCGGAACTGAGGGAAAATAAGGAGGTGTGTCGTGGATCAAAGTCTGAGAGAACAAAAGAAGCAGAAGGTTATAGAGGTGCTCAACCGTGCGCGAAGCATGGAGTTGCAGGCTATCACCCAGTACATGAACCAGCACTACAATTTGGACAACTTGGATTACGGCGACATGGCAGCAAAGGTCAAGCTCATAGGCATCGACGAAATGCGCCATGCAGAGATGTTTGCCGAGCGTATCAAGGAACTTGGAGGAGAACCGATCACCGAGGCCATGGCAAAGGTTGAGAAAGGCCAAGAAGTCAGGGTGATGTTTTCCTTCGATGCAAACCTGGAAGACCACACTATCGACACGTACAACCAATTCCTCTTGGTGTGTAGAGAAAACGGCGACAGCACCAGCCTCAAGATCTTCGAGACGATCATTGATGAAGAACAGATTCATTTCAATTACTTTGACAATGTCAACGATCACATCGAAAAGCTCGGCGAGACATTTCTCGCACGGATTGCCGGCACCTCGTCAGCAACAGGGCTTCAGACTCAAGGCTTTGTTGCCAGGCGTAACATGGGGCCCACGCCGACCGGAGCGTAGGAACTGAGGCGCGGACAGAGTATTCATGCCCCCTTTCGAGGGGAACCCCCCTTACTCTCTTGGAAAAACAGAGGGTAAGGGGGGGTACGCACGCAAATCTCAGCTTCCCTGAGTCTCCCTCACCAAATCTTCCCGGGATTTCAAGAGAAGAGAGCCGCCCTGGGCACCTGCACTCTCGACCACCATACGCAGCAATTTTTCAAGGAAGTTTCTGAGAACGATTCCGCGAGAGATTGCTTGAGCAGCCTTCATCACGGGCTTCCGATCCAGACCTCCCCACATGCCGCTGGGCTGGGTTACTGAAGAATGGGCCACATGGTATTACGAGCGTCTGCACACACCGGTATTGCCGTGAGGGAATCCGTTCACGACCATTCTACCGAGCGCATTTGACACATTTCCGGAGGTGATTATGTTCAGATGAAGAAGCAGGGCAAGGAGGATCTGTAATGAGTGAGGATAGATATAAGCCGACTAAGTTGGAATGGCTTGCGTTAAGTATGCAGGCATGGGTTCCCATGTTGCTCTCTCAAATGCGCAGGCTCTATCCTACGGAAGGTGCAGATGATGTGCGCGTCTTCTTCAAGACAAAGGAGCCTTACAGCGTTCGGGTAGTGGTGAGACACGTGGAAACGGTGCCCAAGGCGGTCATCGAGTATCTCAACAAGGAGATTGCACGAGAAATCGGTGAGATCTGCCAGAGCCACGGTTGGGACGATAAGATAGGGCTCGAATGGGATGTTCGCTGACCCAAGTGCACGATACCGAGGCAATTCTTTGTGGGACTGAAGTCAATTCCGGGTCCAAGGGATAGGTCTGGGTTGATCCGCGCGAGAGAAAAGACAATGGTCTGCACGCGTTGCCCATGATAAGCTGCCCGCGTAGTGGTAGAGGAGCCCGTCGTGCGCACCAGAGACGACTCAAAGGATCAGACCAGACGTCCTCCCGGTTCGCCCGAAGCATCGGGAGCAGCGGTCGGAGGAGTTCCCTCGGAAGGAGAGAGCCGTTCCGGGCAGTGCACGGAAGTCGTTGACACGCCTGACGAATTTCCCATCTCTCCACACGTTCTACGCAGAAACAATATCTCCGTGTTGCGGGTGAAGGGAGACTGCATGAGAGACGCCGACCTGTGTGACGGGGATTATCTGCTCATGGAAAGATTCCGTGTACCCGCAGAGGGAGACCTTGTGGTGGCATCCACAGGAACAGGGGAATCGAGGCTCGGGAGATTTCATCGCGACGTGCGCGGGGTCAGGCTCGAATCGGCAAACCCTTCCCCTCAGGACATGGTTTCAGACGAAGGGGACGTGGAGATCTGGGGCGTGGTACTGGGGATTCTCCGGAAATACACGACCTGATCGCTCGGGAGCGTGTCAGACGGTAAGAGTTCACCGTGAGGGACGGAGAATGAGCCACTACGTGAAGAGAATAGTCCATCGACTTTGTCGGGGTCTGATGACTTTGTGGGTTCACGAAAGGGAGCGGTGAACGGTCTGTGCAGGTCTGTACGCGATGAGTCACAAGTCGTTCATTCTGCATATTGATGCGGACGCGTTCTTTGCTTCGGTGGAGCAGGCGCTCGATCCCTCTTTGAAAGGCCTCGCGGTGATCGTGGGTGGCGGAGACCGCGGGGTGGTTTCCGCCGCATCTTACGAGGCACGTCGGTTCGGGGTTCATTCTGCCATGCCAATTGTGCAGGCGCGAAGATTGTGCCCTCATGCAGTGTTCCGTGACCCCAATTTCCACGCATACAAAGAATATTCCAGCCGCATGTTCGGTCTCATGCGCAACTACTCTCCCCTGGTAGAGGCCACCAGCGTGGACGAGGGGTACGTTGACCTGAGCGGCACGCTGAAGCTCCACAAGGCCCCTGCATGGGGAGTGGCCCATCACTTGCTGGAGGCAATTCGATCTGCCCTGAGAATCAACGTTTCCGGAGGTCTCGCTGGTACCAAGAGCTGGGCAAAGATGGCAACCAGCCTCGCAAAACCAAACGGACTCCTGTACCTGGAACCTGAGGAAGCCGCGACCATCCTGGGATTTCTCCCCGCAGCAGCCATCCCGGGAGTGGGCAAAAGGGCCGAGGAGATACTCACTCGCGAGAGAATCCTTACGGTTGCGGATGTGGCTTCTGCGAGCCGTGACTTCATGCGCCATCTCTTGGGCCAGTGGGGAGAGCGACTCGTGGATATCGCTTCAGGAAACGATCCCCGTCCAGTTCGTGCGGAAAGGTCCGGTGCGCAGCGATCGTATTCCAAAGATCGTACCCTTGAAAAAGATACTCTTGATTACGGGTACGTGCGGCTGGTTACACGGGAATTGGCCGAAAAACTCGCGGCCAAGCTTAGGGCCGATGGCAAGGGTGCTCGCACGGTGACGTTCAAGATTCGATATGCGGACTTTAAAGACGTGAGTCGCTCGACGACGTTGAAAGAAGCGGTGAACGGCAACGCGGAAATTCTCGAGTGCCTGGACCGGCTCTTCTGGAAAACCATCACGCGGGGCTCGAGAATCCGGCAAGTAGGAGTAAGACTGGCAGGAATCGAAGACCCTGCGGCCCAGATGAGCCTGTTCGATCCCGGACTGCTCGTGCGGAAAGAACGGGATCGAGCGGTCGACATTATTCGCCAACGATACGGCTTCGACGCGGTAAAGGTGCCAGGAAAGGACTGAATGCACGTACGCTGCCCCGAAGAATCGGGTGTGACCGGAAGCAATCTCATGCCACACTCACGGGGCAGGACGAGAAGTGGCTGAAAGACCGGGCCATCGTACAGCGCTGCGGGCATCTTCAATCTTGCTCCGCACGCATGCCATTGGCGATCAGCCGAACGTGCCCCGATCAGCTGAATGTCTTATACCGATTCGCGTTCACACGCGTAAGATCGTAGGGCTGGGGATCTCCTGAGCGAAGTGATAAGACGGCCTTGCGTCGTCCGTAGCGAAGGGGGGCCCCAGCCTGCTGCTTGCGCCAAGTTGTATAGTCGAAAGCGAATCGGTATTACTGGTGGCTTCAGTGAGCTGCTTTGAGGATCGTCACGAGAGAAGGAGAGTGTTGGAATGATAGATGCACAGAGACTGCACGAGATTATTCCCCTTGAGGTGAGACTCCGTGTGGTTGAACCACATATCTACTCGCTTCATGCGCCTGGTGAGAATACCAACGCGTATGACCGGATGGGTTCGATTTACGATACGGTCGCGTGCAACCGCTGGTACAATCGCCTCGTGTGGGGATACTGGATCTCCGAGTATCACTCCCTGTGCCTGCGTGCGCTCGGATCTTCCGACGACGGATGGGTATTGGACGCGGGATGCGGTTCTCTGGCGTTCACTGCAAATGCCTATCTCAGCTACTCTGCCCGGCCGGTGGTCTGTGTGGACCAGTCAATCAAGTTGCTCATGATGGCCAAAGCGAAATTGGTCAAGCTCAACGGAGCAGTGCCCGATAATATGGTCTTTCTTCACGGCGATGTGCTGCAGTTGCCCTTTGAACCGAGGAGTTTTTCCACCATTATCTCGCTCAACGTGCTCCACTGCATAGAGGATGTGAAGAAGGCATTGCAGGAACTGAGAAACGTGCGTGCGGATGCGGGGACAATGTTCCTGACCACACTGATCCGGAACCACAGACTCGCGGACAATTACCTCAATATGTTGGGAAAGACGGGAGCATTGATCCCGAGGACCGAGGACCAGCTAGTGGCTTTTTTTCGTGAGCTCGACCTGCGGGTCACGTGCCGAGTCTCGGGGAATTTGGCGTTCCTCTCCTGTGGATGAGTTGCGCCTTGTTGCGTGCAACAGCCTACCATTGAGGCCCTGTGAGCCCATTACTCGATTTCCTCAATACGGTCCGCCTGTGTGACGCAGGTTCCCGTGCCGTAGGACGTGGTGACCACCAGGAACCTCGTCGCTCACGACTGTCTCGATCGGTGCTATCCCTTGCGATCGGAAATACGCGACGGTAAGTGCGAAGATCTGTACTAAGCTTCCCCCTCGCACCTGGTGCACAAGTCGGCAGCAGAATCTCTGATGACCATGTGATACCGATTCGCGTTCACACGCGTAAGATCGTAGGGCTGGGGATCTCGTGAGCGAAGTGATGAGACGGCCCAGCGTCGTCCGTAGCGAAGGGGGTCCCCAGCCTGCGGCCTGCGCCAAGTTGTATAGTCGAAAGCGAATCGGTATGAGCTGGACACCCGCGTGAATCGGGGCTATGAATTGAGGCACAGTAGGCATTCCCTGCAAAGCATCGCCGAGGGACAGGACTCACATACGTGAATACGGCTGACCAAACCGCAGAAGATCTCACCGCCTCGTGCCTTGGGGAAACAGAGACCGCGGGACCGGTCAATCACAAGCGGACAGAGGCAGACAAGGAAGGAGGATACAGGGAAGTCCTCCGGATAGCAGTACCTCTCATTCTTTCGACTGCGTCTCTGACCCTCATGCTCTTTGTGAGCAGGATGCTGCTCTCGTGGTACGGCGCGAGTTCGGTCGCTGCAGCCACGCCCGGAGGCGTCACCTTTTTCACCATATGCTCGTTTTTCATCGGTACAACTGAATACGTGAATACGCTTGTCGCCCAGCACCATGGGGCAGGGGACAAACCGGCTTGCGCTCGAGCGGTATGGCAAGGACTCTTTTTTGCGGTGCTGTCCGTTCCCTTGTTCGTTGCGTGCATACCGCTGGGTAATCTGGTGCTTACATGGGGTGGCCATGAGGCCGAGGTTCTGCGTCAGGAAAAAGAGTATTTCTCCCTCTTGATGATAGGAGGCATCGCTCTTCCTCTCAATGGCGCATTGTCGTCGTTCTTTTCAGGTCGGGGAAAGACGATCATTGTGTTGTGGGGTAATCTCCTCGGCAACGTGGCCAATGCTGCGCTCGCGTATGTCCTCATCTTCGGAAAGTTCGGGTTTCCTGAGATGGGCATACGAGGAGCAGGCTTGGCCGCTGCAGTGACGGGCGTGTTACCGGGCCTTTACTGGGGTTTGTTGTTCCTTTCACCACGGTATCAGCCCTCCTACCGAACACGCAAGGAATTCCGGTGGGATAGCAAGCTCTTCCTCTTGTTGCTGCGTTATGGCGTTCCCGCAGGGGTGCAGTTTTTTCTGGATGTCGCGTCCTTTACGATGTTCGTGCTTCTGATAGGTCGCCTGGGAGAGGTCGCTCTTGCCGCGAGCAATATCGTGTTCAGCATAGAATTGCTCTCGTTTCTCCCCATGGTTGGCATGTCCGTAGCCACCGCGACCCTTGTGGGCGAATACATAGGTCGCGGGAACCACGACGTGGCCGAGCGCTGCGTGTATTCCGCGCTGAAGCTTGCACTGGCGTATTCGTTGCTGTTCTCTTTCCTTTTTGTGGCGGTTCCTGAGCGTTTCCTGGAACTTTTCGGATCGGAAGCGCAGCACGGTGAATTTCACGAGATAGTGGCCCAAGGAATCATTCTTTTGCGTATTGTGGCGATTTACTCGTTGTTCAACAACATGTTCATCGTGTTCTCCGGAGCGCTCAACGGGGCAGGGGACACTCGCTTCGCGATGTGGACCCAAACCGGGTTATCCTGGATTCTTTTTGTGCCCGCGGTATACGTGATCATCACGTACCTTCATTGGGGAATGCTCTGCGCGTGGACTTGCTTGCTCGTGTATGTCATCGTGCTCGGATTGGCATTTTGTCTCCGCTTTCGCTCAGGATACTGGAAGACCATCAAGATGGTCGCCCGGTCGCCTCAACCCTCCGCTTCATGAGCGGTGATCGCTCCCGCGACAGGGTAAGACCCTTGACTGAGCACAGGATCGTGAGCTACGGTTGAAAACTCAGCGGGAAAACCGCTTATTGTACACGCACGTTTCCGTACCCGCGCTCAACTTAGGCACGGGGACAGTCATGGCTTACTCGGTTTGTAAAAACTTCGCTGCAAGAGCCGGGAGATCTGCGTGGCCTGCCGTGGTAAGTACCGCACAATTCCGACAAGATGTCGCAGGATAACGACCCATGAAAACCCTAGCCAACCCGTACCGCGAAGGAGGTTGCTTCTTCTGTGGTCCGTCAAATTCCCAGGGACTGAAACTGTCTTTCCAGGAAACCGAAACTGAGCCGAATGAACTGGTATGCCAGTGGGTTGCTTCAGAAGTGTACAAAGGTTTCGGGAAGATACTGCACGGAGGAATCCAGAGCGGCCTGTTTGACGAGATCATGGGATGGACGACCCTGCATCTTACCCGGCAGGTTGCGGTTACCGCATCTCTCCAGGTGAATTTTCTCAAGCCACTTTACGTGGAGCAGTCCATCGAAGTCCGATGCCGTATCCAGTCTCGTGACGGCGCGAAGGTCAATCTGGAAGCCGAAATCACGGACAGCCACGGGGCAATTTGTACCAGGGCCACTGGCACCTACGTGATCATGGACCGCGAACGGTTTAACCTCGCGGTGGGCGACGAGTAGCACTCTGGACCGGTGGACCGTTGTTGATGAAAGTCGTGAGTCTCACACGCAGACGCGTGAGGCACAACGGAGAGCATTGAGGAAACCACTGGACAAATCAGGACCACGGTACAATGGCTTCACGCAATCCTGCTGCACGTGCCTCAAGAGCAGGGCTCAGGGGCGCTGCCATGTCAGCTGAATCTTGCCGTCCTGCGTCCCGGGTTTTGCTCCAGTGGCTGTACCAAGAACGGCAACACATTTTGGATGAGTGGGCTGAGAGGCTTTCGGTCCTCTCACCCTCCTATCGGCAACGACCCCTCGAAGAATTGGTCGATACCGTCACCGAAGCTTTCGATGCCAATATGGAGGTTCTCGATTTGTGTCGCTTTTCGCGGATCGAGAAATTTATTAATTTTATCACCGAATTGCGCCTCGGAGCCGGGTTTCCCCTTTCCGACGTGCAACAGTCCTTTGAACTCTTCAGGTCCATAGTGGTGCAAAAGCTCACCGCTCTCGAGCTTCACGGACTCCTGGTCGAGTCGGTGCTTCCGGTCAATGAGTGTCTCGCGTACACGATTCACCGTTTTTCCGAACATTTTCAGCGCATGCATGAACGGACCCTCCGCCAACACGCGGAGAATCTGGAGCGAGAAATAGGCGTACGCACCGCGGAACTGGCTGAAAGCGAGCACCGGTACAAGACCCTGGTCGAGGAGATTATTGACGGTTATTTTGTAGTGCAAGGCGAGCGTATCGTATTTGCCAACCAGGCATTCTGCGAGATGCATGGAACACACCTTGAGCAGGTATTGGGCCAACCTTTCCTTTCTTTTGTTTCGCCCGCCTGCCGTGACAGCATGCGGGAAGCCTATCTCAGGGTTATTGCGGGAAATCCCGCCGCGGGGCAGATTCAGTATACACGTTTGGGCGCATCGCCGGAGCAGGCAGCCACCGAGATCAAGGCTCGGGTGGTAGATCTGGGCGAGGGGCCCGTAATTATCGGCATATGTCGCGACATCAGCGAGCGGGTCGCCATGGAAGCTAAGATGAGGGAACACGAGCGACTCGCGTATGTGGGGCATCTGTCAGCCTCGCTTTCCCACGAAATAAGGAATCCGCTCTCCTCGATCAAGATGAATCTGCAGATCCTGGCCAGAAAGCTGGACTTGGATGGGTACGACCTTCGACGCCTGGAGATCACTGTCCACGAGGTTTCCCGTCTGGAAAGCATCTTGCGACAATTGCTGGATATCGCTCGTCCCTTGACCATCACCACGGGCCCGGTGGATTTGTCCGTGCTGGCAAGCGGGTGTCTGGAACTGCTCGAAGCCAAGGCTCAAGCGAAGGACATCAGGATAGTGAGACGCTATGCCAGGGAGCTTCCGCTGGCTCAGGTTGACGCAAGCAAGCTGGAGCAGGCACTGATAAATCTGTTGCTCAACGCCATCGAGGCGACCCCCGAGGGAGGCCGCATCACCGTGTGGACCAAAGCACGCGGAGGCCAGGAAGATCGTCGGTTGGAATTGGGGGTCCGTGATACCGGCGCGGGCATCGACTCCGACCAGATATCCCACCTGTTTACCCCCTTTTTCACCAGCAAGACCCATGGCAGCGGACTGGGGCTCAGCAACGTCAAGCGGATCGTGGATGCGCATTCCGGACAGATCGAGGTTCGAAGCGGAAAGGGCCGGGGCGCTACGTTTGTCCTGAGGTTGCCATGCCTCCTATGAAACGGGTGCTGGTCATCGATGATGAAACCGCGATCCAGGAGTCCCTGGAGATGTTTCTCCGGGAGAAAGGCCTCGAGGTGGTTACGGCAGGAACCGGCGCGGCAGGACTGGACGCGTACGCCAAGTACCGGCCGCAAGTGGTCATCCTGGATATCCGGCTGCCCGACATCTCGGGACTCGAAATTCTCGATCATATCGTGGGGACCGACCCTGAGGCCAAAGTGATCATGATCACCGCGTATCACGACATGGAAACCACGATTGAGGCCATGCGCCAAGGGGCGTACGATTACATTCATAAGCCGATCGACGTGGATGAGTTGGATCGTTCGATCAACAAAAGCCTTCGTATCGCGGAGACAGCCCACGACACCGCTTCTCTGTCCAAAAGCGAGCGAGATACGTGCGAGCGCCTCCGAATCGTAGGTCATACCCCTGCAATGCGAGCCGTGTTCAAGACCATAGGACTGCTCTCCAGGAATCGGGCTACGGTCCTCATCGAGGGCGAGACAGGCTGCGGCAAGGAACTCATCGCACGCGTGATCCACGCATCGTCAATCTTCTGCGAGCAACCTTATGTCACCGTAGACTGCACCACGTTGGTGGACAACCTCTTTGAATCGGAGCTTTTCGGCCACGAGCGGGGTGCGTTCACCGGCGCGGGAGAGACCAAGAAGGGGCGGTTGGAACTTGCCGGCGAAGGCACGATCTTCTTTGACGAAATCGGAGACCTTCCGCTGACTCTCCAGGCCAAATTACTGCGTTTCTTGGAGTATCGCGAGTTCACACGAGTGGGAGGCACTCAGACTCTTCAGTCGAAAGCGCGTATCATCGCGGCAACCAACCGCAAACTCGCGGACCTGGTATCAAAAAGCCTTTTTCGGCAAGACCTGCTTTTTCGACTCAACGTGATCACCATTTCCGTACCACCCCTGCGCGAGCGCCTCGATGATTTACCTGAACTGGTTCGCTATTTTCTCTCACGGATCAACCGCGATCTGGGGACCAAGATATCCCGGTTGGAAAAAAACGTCATGGGAGTGCTGAGAGCCCATGGTTGGCCAGGCAACGTGCGAGAACTCAAGAATGTCCTCACCAAGGCGATCCTCGAATCTCGGGGGTCGGTCCTGTTCACAGATGCGGTGGAAACCGTCCTTGCTGCTTCCCGGACGGATGCGCCTGCCGCGGCATCGTTGACTTCTCTGGACGAGTTGGAAAAAGCCCATATCCAACGAGTCATGATCGAAACCCGCGGCAATGTGTCCGCGGCCGCGAAGCTGCTGGGAGTTTCACGTCCCACCCTCCGCAAACGATTGAAGAATTACGGTTTGTACCTCCCTGACGACGCGACTACCAAGAACCGGTAACAATTTTACCAGCACTGGAAAGAGTTTTTCCATTCGTCGGCGTTCAAGCGAGAGACGACCCCCCCAGCCCTCCATTGTTCCCATCACCGATTCAGCCTGTCATGCCCTTCTCGTCACGATCGAGCCTTCAGGCATGGAGTTTGCATTCATGCTCTTGACCGTTGACGTGCATCCGCTCAGCCACTGACTAAGACCCCGAATTGCCCTGACGAAAGGGACGCGGATGACACGGATTCCCCTAAAGGCTCAGAGGATGCCCGGGATCAATCCCCGCATGCGGGAGGCTCCTTGGCCGCACGCGGAATCTGAGCTGCAAGAAGAAAATGTCCAACCAAAGACAAGAGCGTCAAGTCAGCAACAAGAAAGGAAGGGAATAGGCATGGCTGGAGCGGCGGCCGGAAAGAACTTCAACGTGGCGCAGGAACTCATCGGAAATAATCCGTCGGTGCGCGGGGACAAGGTTGCTCTGGTACTGCGGGGATACGACGGTAACTTACAAGCAGCTCGAACAGAACGTCAACAGATTCGCCAATGTGCTCCACGAGATGGGCATCCAGCCCACAGATCGGGTGATGATCATGCTGCCGGACTCACCGATGTTCGTGTATGCGTTCCTTGGCAGCATAAAGCACGGCGCGTGGCCGGTACCGGTCAATACCATGCTCGGCGAGGCTGACTATCAGTACCTGCTTGAGGACAGTCAGGCTCGTGTGCTCGTGACCACTCGGGGTAGCAAGGCCTCAGGCGTCGAAACAGACTATTTGCGCCAAAAACTGTTTCCGGACAACGGACTGAAACCGCTCATGCTCGCAGCCTCCACCGAGGCCGATCCACATCTGGTATCCCCAGAGGATATTGCGTTTTGGCTGTACAGCTCGGGAAGCACGGGCAGGCCCAAAGGGACTCCGCATCGCCAGAATTCCTTGTTGGTTACTGCCGATTCGTACGCAAAACGTGTGTTGAAGATCTCCGAGCAAGACGTGTGCTTTTCGGTAAGCAAGCTCTTCTTCGCCTATGGCCTCGGAAACAGTCTCACGTTTCCCCTCAGATTCGGCGCATCATCGATTCTCTTGTCCGAGAGCCCTTCCCCGGACAAGGTTATCGAGACCTTGATGAAATATCGTCCCAGCGTCTTCTTTGGAGTACCCACCCAGTACAATTCGGTGTTGAAGAAGATGAACGGCGCTGGCATGCCTTGGCTGCGCATTTGCGCATCTGCCGGGGAATCCCTTCCTCCCGAGATCTACAAACAATGGAAGGCAAGGACCGGCCTTGACATCCTCGACGGCATCGGTTCCACCGAGGCGCTCCACATATTTATCTCCAACCAGCCGCATGACGTGAGAGAAGGCTCCTCCGGTCGTCTCGTTCCGGGATACGAAGCCAAAATAGTCGATGACGAAGGCAAGGAACTCCTTGCCGGTGAAACAGGACACCTCTTGATCAGAGGAGAGAGCCTCACTCCTGGATACTGGAACAGGCCTGAAGAGAACCAGCTGAAGATGCTTGAGGGTGGATGGTTCCTGACAGGTGATATGTATAGCCAGACCGACGGGTATTTCACCTATCAGGGGCGGGGAGACGACATGCTCAAAGTAGGCGGAATCTGGGTGTCGCCCATGGAGATCGAGTATGCGTTGATAGAGAACGAGTGGGTGCATGAGTGCGCAGCAGTGGGCCAAGAGGTAGAGGGCCTCATGAAGCCGTTTGCCTATGTCGTTTTGAACGAAGCGGCCCGTCCCCGCGATAAGGAACCCTTGACACGTGAACTGCTTGAATTCGTGGGGCAAAGACTGCCCAGGTTTAAGCGTCCTTGGGGAATCCATTTTGTCGATGACTTGCCAAAGACCGCAACGGGCAAGATCCAGCGGTTCAAACTGAGGAAGGCCACATAGACGCGTGTCGTCCCTCTGAGACACTCGTTTGCAAGAGAATAGACACGAGGATCGTCGTGCCTTGTGTCAGCGTGATTCGCTTCTGCATGCATAACTTGGTCCAGGCTTCACTTCAGGCGGGGATTCTCCTTCCCTACGGACGAGGCAAAGCCGTCTCATCCCTTCGTGCAGGAGACCCCCAGTCTCAGGGCCGTTCTCGTGAGAACGCGAATCAGCATCAGACACGTCTCCTACAGAGCAAAGGATTACAGGAATGAATCTGGCACATGAATGCGTAGAGAAAAACGCCCGCAGGATCCCGAACCGCGCGGCGATAATCGATGGCGTGCGAGGCACGGTTTGCACCTATGCCGAGCTGGACTCTCAAGTCAACTCTACGGCCAATGCCCTGCAGGCGCTGGGCGTGGAAAAAGGCGATCGCGTAGCCCTGTACCTCCGCAATGTTCCGGAGTTCATTGTGGCCTTCTTCGCGATAACCAAATTAGGCGCAATCTCGGTTCCTTTCAACATCATGCTCAAGAAGATGGAAATCGAGTACATCTTGAACCACAGCGAAGCGAAGATCCTGTTCGGCATGGCAGGAGAGACGGACGAGAACGTCCTTCCCATATGGGAGAAACTCCCTTCGCTGGAGAAGATCATTTCGGTGCAGGGCGTGGCAGGAGGCGGGACCAGCTCCAACGTGTTATGTTTCGAAGACCTTCTCTCACAGCACTCTTCGGAATTTCTCGCGCGGGACATGGAAGAAAGCGACGGTCTGTCGTTGCTCTATACCTCCGGCACCACCGGCCGGCCCAAGGGCGCACTGTCCACACATGGCGGCTGGCTTTCTCAAGCGGCAATGAACGCATCCAGCGTGGTGCCCATGACGGACGAGGACCTTGTCTTGACAGGTACCCCCTTCTTTCATGTGTACGTCGTATTTACCGTTCTGCCTACGCTTTACGCGGGGGCAGCGGTGGTCACGCTGCAGCGGTTCTTCCCCAAAGAAACCCTGGAGCTGATCACCACGCATAAAGTCACTCATTTTATGGGCACACCAACCATGTGGGCGTATCTTATTGAAGAATACCTCAAGAATCCCGGCAAATACGACGTGTCGAGCTTTTGGTTCGGTCAATGTGCCGGATCTTCGCTCCCTGCAGATCTGGCTCGGCAGATCGAGGAGGTGTTCGGCATAGGACTGGTCGAATGCTACGGGGCCACTGAGACTGCCGGTACGGTTACGCACACGCGGTTCCGCCACCATACGCCAGGAAGTCCTGGCTGGCCGCCTCCAGGCTGGGCGATCAAGATTGTAAATCATGAAGGCCAAGAAGTGCCTCTCGGCGAGATCGGTGAACTGTGGTGCAAAGGGCCGGGAGTAATAAAAGAATATTGGAGAGACCCGGAGATGACCGCCATGAAAATTCAAGACGGGTGGTGGAAGTCCGGCGATCTTGCGTACATCACCGGCAACAACCACACGGACAGTAGTCTGTGCATTGTCGACCGCAAGGATGATATGTTGGTTTGCGGCGGGTACAATATCTATCCCAGTGAGGTGGAAAGTTATCTGGCGCAGCACCCCAAGATTCTGCAATCCGTGGTGATCGGCATTCCTGACAAACTCAAAGGAGAGATTCCCAAAGCCTTTGTGGTGCTCGGTCCGGGCTCGACCGCCACGGAAGAAGAACTCATCCTATGGTCCAAGGAGAATATGGCCGCGTACAAAGCACCGCGGCAACTGGAGTTCACCACTATGGACGAACTTCCTAAGACCGCGACTGGGAAGATTCTCAAGAGAGAACTCAAACGCATGGAGATTGAAAAGATTGAGGCCCGTCAGGCATAGCCGCGTTGTCACTGCGTGGTGAGCCTTTTTTCGGGCCTCTTGTTCGTGCCTTTTGCCGACCAATAGTACGAATTGCTCGTGTTCTCAAATTCGGTAACGCCAAATTCCGGCAGAAGGCAGGGGGCTGGCCTTGATCGATGTTTGTGCGGTGAAGAGCCCGCCCCTTTCACAGAACCTCGGCGTGAGCCGGGACCACGGGCTGTCATTCCGGCGAAAACGGGATCGCCGGGATGTGCTGCCCGTGACGACGCAGTTCGCCACCACCACTTCGCCTTGACCACCTCGCCTTGAATGCCTCACCAGATCTATGAGTAGGGTTTTCCCACGAGGCCTTGAAAAGGGTCGAAGAACGAGAGTATGCTCAGGTGTTGAGGTGAGAGCAATACGGCCGCGCATTGGGAATGAGAGCCATTTTCAATGACGTGCAGGTTACTTCTCGCGTGAGATCGCTCCTCAGGAGTTTTTCCAATCCCTGGAATCGATGACCGAGAAGAGCGGATTTTGCGTGACACGCCGTGAACCCACGGCCCACACACAAGGAGACTTCCATGCCGCAAGATCACAAGAAACCCAGCCCTTCATGTGCTTCCTGTCCGAACGAGATGCCGGCCATGCTTTGCATGTATGCCGAGGGTTCCAGCTATAAGGGTTGCCCCACGGTGAGCAAGAAAGAATTATTGGCACGGGCGAACAAAGAATATGAAGATGCCGAAGCCCGCAATTTCGCTCACCAAGCCTCGGTCCAGGAAGCCTCATGTTACGCGAATCGTCATGAACGTCCCTATGTCATGCAGCCTACCAAAACCCGCATCGTGGAAATCTATGAATTTGCAAAGCGAATGGGCTATCAACGTCTCGGGCTCGTGTTCTGCGTCGGGCTTAAGAACGAGGCGTCAATTGTTGAGAACGTATTCAAAAAACAGGGTCTTGACGTGGTGTCAGTGTGTTGCAAAGCAGGAAGAACCTCGAAGGACCTCATAGGCATAGAAGAGGCGGACAAGATTTTCCAGGGGACGGAAGAGGCCATGTGCAACCCGATCTTCCAGGCAATGGTGCTCAACGAGGAGAAGACCGATCTGAATGTCTTGCTGGGGCTTTGCGTGGGACATGATTCGCTCTTTTTCAAACATGCTCAGGCATACACGACCGTGCTCGCGGTAAAGGATAGAGTGACAGGACACAACCCGTTGGCAGCGGTCTATCTTCACGGCTCGTACTACAAGAAGATCGTTTCACCAATGGGGTCACATGAGTAGCATGGTCACTGCCTGAGTTTCTCGGGCCAATCTTCCAAGAATTTCGTGAAAGTGCGCACACTTGCGCGGAGGCTTTATGTGGGAAAAGAAACTGTTCGTCGTCTTTTGTTCTCCTTCCGGTTCCACCAAACACGTGGCCGAGGTGATCGCAGATGCTGCCCGGGCCCTGCCGGCTCGTGTGGCTACTTTGGATTTGGGCAGGGAACACGATTGGTCGCGGATTCTGGATTCGATCAAGGAAGCGGGAAGCAACGTCTGCATCTTCATCGGCTCGCCGGTGTACCGAGACCTGGCTGTGCCTCCGGTGATGAAGTTTATTGCAGCTCTGCCTGAGGATGCAGGGGGTTTTGCCGTCCCGTTCGTCACGTGGGGGGGAGCGGCCAGTGGCATCGCGCTCTGGCAAATGGCAACGGAACTACAGAACAAAGGGTTCCTCTTGGCCGGGGCCGCTAGAGTGCTCGGGGTACATTCGCTCATGTGGGGGTCGGAAACGCCGCTAGGCCAGGGGCATCCCAACGGGGACGACGACCTGGCGATACAGGATCTTGTCCGCCTGGTCGGTACCAGGCTTCAGGACCGTAATTTCACCGCTCTTCCGTTAAGCAGACTCGATTACCACCCGCCGGAGAGGGCAGCGGAGATGAAAAACAAGCTCACCGCGCCCCCAGGGCCTACTCCACGGACCGTGGATGAGGCAAAATGCACGCGCTGCGGAATCTGCGCGGACGAGTGCCCGGCTGCTGTCATTGAATTGGCGCCTTTTCCGCAGTTCAATGCCGGATGCTTTGATTGCTTCAACTGCATCCGCTGCTGCCCTGAGGCAGCGATTCAGCCGGAGGTCACGCTCGCGCAGATAGACGAAAGGATTAGAAAACGGGCTGAGATGATGAAGGAAAAACCGCCCACCGCGATCTGGTGAACTCCCATGACCTGGAGGATCACAACGAACCACGAAAATACATTTTCACATGAGAACGCTCCACGGAAAACCGAGCCCCAAGTCACGAGACACGAAGAGGCCTAAGACCAATCTTTCTTCTTTGTGTCTTTATGCCTTGGGGTTTATCCCGCTTTGTCTCCTGTGAGGCTTTTCCGCTCCTGTGCTGGTGAGCCCACGCAGCCGCGTGTGTCCACAGCGTGTTCCATTCTGAAACATTCCCCGCGTGGCTTCTGTAGAGGCTTTTCCTGAATACATCTCGCACTGTTGTTCATTCTGAAACACCTTCCGGCCCTGATCCAAAACCGTGAGGCAGACAATGCGCTGTTATTACGTGCCTTTCGTAAGTGGCGCTGATTTTGCTTAGGCCTTTGACCACAGGAGATGTGACCCATGGGCAAAAGAGTGCTTGTAGCCGTGGATCTGACTTCAGGTTCCGATTCGTCGGCCTTTTACGGTATTCAGTTGGCCGCTCGCATCAACAGTCCCTTGGCTTTGATCGTCATATCTCCCTCGAGACGTCGTGGCAGAGCCGGTATTGCACAGATACAGACCACCCACATGGATCGAGGGAAAAACCCCTGGATTGACAAGGTGGTGGACGAAAGCCAACGGGCAGGGGTGAGTCTGGAGATCTTCATCGGGTCGGGTCCTTTCTTTGAGGAGATCCTACGCTTTGTTGCATCTCAGCCATCAGTGCAGTTCATCGTCATGGCCGCGCCCGCGGATGCGAATCTCGAGGGTGGGTCCACCTTCGCATCTGAGTTGAAACGGGTTCGCCAGGCATTTGAAGGCGAGATTCTCCTCGTGCAAAAGGCTGGCCACGTCACGCGCGTGTCCGATCTCAATCTTCAGAATTCAGTAAGGGAGAAGTCGTAATGGGTTGGAGCATTTATCTGCCGATCGCAGGGAACAGCGTGAGCATACTCCTCTTGCTAGGGTTAGGGGGACTGGTGGGATTTCTGTCCGGGCTCTTCGGCGTTGGCGGAGGTTTTTTGATGACCCCGCTGCTCATCATGGTGGGGATTCCGCCGCTGGTCGCTGCCGCGTCCGATTCGAATCAGATCGTTGCCGCGTCTACCTCAGCGACTTACGCCCACTACCGCATGGGAAACGTCGACTTCAAGATGGGACTCTTACTTCTCATCGGCGGCGTGGTGGGCGGAACCCTGGGCGTGTACTTCATCAAGATGCTGAGGAGCCTCGGAAACGCTGACTTTGTCATCAAGATAACGTACGTGGTGATGCTCGGCGTGGTAGGACTCGTACATGTTTTTGGAGAGTCTGCAAAGTCTCCGAAAACAGAAGGTGCGATCCGAGAGCGTTGACCGCGGAGGGCCGTCTCTGTACGTGAGACTTGTTCAGGCGTTGCCCTGGCAAATGACGTTTCCCAAGTCAGGGGTGACCTTGTCCGCAGCGCTTCCTTTGGTTCTGGGGTGTTCGTTGGCGTATTGGCCGCAATCATGGGAGTTGGCGGCGGGTTCATCATGGTTCCGGTGATGGTGTACCTCCTGCGCATGCCCATGCATGTGGTCGTAGGCACCAGTCTCTTCCAGATCCTGTTCACGTGCATCAATGTGACGGTCATGCAGGCGGTGGAGAACTTCACCGTTGACATTGTCCTCGCGATCCTTCTCCTGCTGGGCTCAACCATCGGCGCACAGTTCGGCGCTCGCATAAGTCGAAGATTAAAGGCAGATCAGCTCAAGATCATTCTGGCGTCGGTGGTGCTTTTCGTCATGATACAGATGCTTGTGGGGTTGATTCTTCCTCCAGACATCATGTTGGCGTACAAGGGAGGACACTAAAGTGAACATGAGGATTGACATCACAAGAAAGAGCGCTTGGATCGCCTGCTTTCTCATCGTCTGGTGTGCGGAGTCGCTCTTTGCGGCAACTCCCCTGGACTTTCGCGTCACTCCTGATTACCTGCATGTCAGGGAGTCGTTCCAAGGCGCGTCGGTGAATGTCTCCGCGGAAATACCGAAAGGGGCCTCGGCGGTGATCGAAGTCAAGGGGCGCACTCATGACGTCCATCTCTTGCGCAAGGGACGGCGGGGCGGACTCTGGATGAACGTAGGAGATGTCCACGTGCGCAAGGCTCCGTCGCTCTATCTCATGATGAGTACGGATGCGGGCATTCCCGGGCGCTCGGACGTGGACGCTCCATGGGGTTACAGCGCTCTGCGCAAAACAGTCCAGTTTGAAGGCTCGGTTCCCAAGGGCGGACCTGCAGTCCTGTTTGAGCAGTTGGTGCGTCTCAAAGAGAGCCAAGGGCTGTACGGGGTCTTCCCGGGAGCGCTGAAGTTGACACAAACCGGGGACCACGCGACAGTGCAAGGGACCATTCGCCTGCCGAGCAACATTGCTCCAGGGAACTATCAGATCCTAGTATCTGTCCTTAATAGCGGGAAGCTGTTGGCACAGAAATCCGTCGATTTCCCCGTGGAAATGAAGGGCCTGCCTGCGCTGTTTGACACGCTAGCGCACCAACACGCGTTACTCTACGGTTTACTGGCTGTGAGCATAGCCATCTTGACTGGATTCGTCATGGGGTTCGTGTTCAAGGGCAAGGCAGCGCATTAAGCGTACGCGTCCGATGGACAAGGAGTTCAGCACGTGTGGACCTCTCTCTCAGGGCTCTGGAGCAAGTTATTCTCCGGACAACGCGATGTCATAGCCTTTCCTCAGGTGTTTGAGCAGTTTCAAGACCTGCTCCAGCATCACCAAAAGGCCATGGAGCTGATCGCGGACTTGGGGGAGAAATCGGGTGGAGATTACATCTTCGACCGCAAATATCTCTTTGACATCACGAGGGAACTCCAGGATTTGCTCCTGCGGATGGTGAAGGCGCTCAACCTGATTGGCTCGAATCGGTACCAGGACCTGTACGCCGCGCTTGATCGCATTTTTCTTCCTATGGAAGCGGACCTCAGGGGCCGACTGAGTTTGTCGGACGCACCGTACGTGATTTCACTGTCCGAGGCACCCTTGGACAGCCCCGAGCTCATTGGAGGCAAGGCCAATACGCTCTCGGAGATCATTCATCGCCTTGGAATCCCCGTACCCAGTGGCTTTGTGATCACCAACTATGCGTATCGGCGTTTCCTGGAACTCAACGACCTGGAAGGCAGAATCCATGCGTGGTTGGAATCGTGGGTTTCTGGCGAGGAAGACTTGCTCAAGGTCTCGGGCCAGATTCGGTACAGCATCCTCGCGGGGATAGTGCCCCCGCATGTGGCGAGGGACATCAAGAAACATGCGCGAAAGGAGGGGGTATTTTGGGCAATCCGAAGCAGCGCGTATGGCGAGGACGGAGAACTGTCCTTTGCGGGCCTGCACGAGAGCGTCCTGAACGTCACTTCCAGTGAAATTCCCGAGGCGTATAAGCGAGTTTCTTGCCAGTCTCTATGCTGCGGAGGCCCTCGCGTATCGTCGTGAAATGGGAATGGTCGGGGAAGAAGCGGCCATGTCCGTGTGTTGTCAAGAGATGGTGCACAGCCACGCGGGCGGCGTTATCCAAACGGTAGCCTTGGAGGCTCCTCAACCGGACTGTTTGGCCATTTACGCTGCTTTTGGATTGGGGCGAACCGTGGTGGAGGGCAGGGATCTTATCGATCAGTTTATCGTGGACAGGACCCCACCCCATCGAATCGTCCGTCAAAATATCGCGAGAAAGGAATCAGCGGTGTTGTCGACGGTCGGTGGGGGAGAAGAAGAAACTGCTTTGGTAAGCTCCGAACAGGCTAAGGCATCCATTTCCGTGGAAACCGTCGAGACTCTTGCAAAGTGGGCGATGACGCTGGAACGCTACTTCAAACGCCCTCAAGAAATAGAATG
The DNA here is from genome assembly GCA_963760985.1 of uncultured delta proteobacterium. Taxonomy (GTDB): domain Bacteria; phylum Desulfobacterota; class Desulfomonilia; order Desulfomonilales; family Desulfomonilaceae; genus JACRDG01. Next base: position 129,641 of record CAVXFM010000017.1, read on the forward strand.
GGCCGTGGATGCTCAGGGGAATAGTTGGCTGGTGCAGTGCAGGCAACTCTCAGCGGGTCGGCAGGCAAGACGCGAGGACGCGGACATTTGCGAATCGTGTGCGAATTACCACATTTTGATCCAGGACCAGGGTGCGGTAGCGCACAGTGGAGTTGGTGCGGGCCGAGTATACACGGTGCATTCCAACGATGAAATGGAAGGCTTTCCCGAAGGAGCGGTCCTCGTGACCCGGTACACTGCTCCTTGGCTGGCTCTTATTGTTCCCAGGGCTTCCGCAATCATTGCGGAACGGGGTTCCCCTGCAGGCCATCTGGCAACCATTGCCCGGGAATTCCGCGTGCCGGCTCTTGTGGGAGTCCGCAATGCGATCGAAGTCCTCCGAGACGGCATGGAAATTACCCTGGATACCCATCACCGCATCATTTACGAGGGCCTCGTCAGAGAGTTGATCGATTACGAACTGGTTCAGCCGACCGTGTTCGAGGAGTCCGCGGAATTCCGACTGCTGCGACGACTTCTGAAACGGGTGGCGCCCTTGCACCTCATCGATCCGGAGTCTCTGGATTTCAGTCCCGCAGGGTGCACTTCCGTTCACGATCTGATCAGGTATATCCATGAAAACGCGGTGAGAGAACTCATCGATCTCCCCTCTTTTCTCCAGCGTTACAAGGGGAGCAAGGTCTGGACCCTTACGTCTGACGTCCCCATCGGGCTGAGGATTCTCGATCTCGGGGAAGGGATCGATCCGGATCTTCAGGGGACCAAAGTCTCGATCGAGCACGTACGCTCATTTCCGCTGAGGGCTCTGTGGGTAGGCGTGTCCCTCCCGGACGCGTGGAGCACAGAGCCGGTGCACGTGGACCTCAAAGGGCTTATGTCGAGTTTGACTCGGAACTGGGATGCCACGGGCACGAGCGCGTCGGCCACCGGGTTCAACTTGGCGGTAATCAACCGCTATTATATGAATCTCCATCTGCGTCTCGGGTACCACTTCAATCTTATCGACGCGCGCATGGAGAAGGAAGATCAACACAATCATATCTATTTCCGATTCATGGGCGGAGTGACGGATCTCACGCGGCGCACCCGCAGGGCCAAAGTTCTCGCAAAGATTCTCTCCCATTACCATTTCAACGTGGTCGTTCGGGGGGATCTGGTCGTGGGGCGCCTGCTCCATCTGCCCATGGAAGAGATCCAGCGGCGCCTTCAAGTGCTTGGCGCGCTCATCGGTTTCACTCGTCAACTGGATATCCAGTTACGCAATGATCAAGATATTGGGGACTCGGTGGAAAGGTTTTTTGATCGACACTCCAAACTCGCGGAATTCCTCACATAAGGAGGCCAGCATGCAAGCGACCAAACTGAAAATCATGGTGCTTGATGACGAACCCATAGTCTGCAAGCGATTGAAACCCGCGCTCGAAAAACAAGGGTATGAGGTGGAGACTTTCACCCAGAGTTCTGACGCTATGGAGCAACTCAAGCACGTCAACTACGACATCATCATTACCGATTTGAAGATGAAAGGAATCGACGGCATGCAACTCCTCGGGGAAGCGAAACAGCGTTCCCCGAAGACCGAGGTAATTGTCATAACCGGTTTCGCAACAATGGAGACCGCGAAAGAGTCTTTTCACAAGGGCGTTTTTGACTTTATTGCAAAGCCTTTCAAGCTCAGCGAGATCCAAGAGGTGGTCGGCAGGGCTGAAGCCAAAATCCGAGGCGAGTAATGAGGGTGGTGAAGGACCGGTGCGAACCGTTCGCAACGGACCCTAACCCTTCTAAGGAGGACTGCAGCGTGATCAAGACGTTAGTTTCAATTGAAGTGGACCTGGCATCCAGCCTGGCCATACGGTTCGCGTGTCAAATGGGTGGCTTCATCAACATGGAGGTCAATCCCGTATATGTGATAGGCTCGCCCTCCCATGATGTTGCTATGGGCGCGGGCTGGGCTAGCCACACGTGGGAACGTGAAACCATTGAACGGGGAAAAGAAGAGATCGCCCAAGTGATTGCCACGGAAATGGACCTGTGTCCGGTGCTCACGGAACCGAGGGTGGTGTACGGCGACCGGGATACTGAACTTCTCAAGATCGTGCAGGAAAACACGTTCGATCTGTTCGTGGAGGGAGTCCACTTTCCTTGGAATCCATCCGACATCTTCCGGAGGTTCCACGGACGGTTGTATCAGAAACTCCCTTCTCCGCTGGCGCTGGTTCGATCCTTGCGAAAAGTGAGCAGCGTACTGGTTCTCTGCACGACTGTCGAGGGGACACTCGCGGTGAGCATGATGCTGGAGAAAATGTGGAAGAACTGTCCGGTTCCTCTGGAGCTTGCGTATCCATCTCGGCAAGGGGCAGGGGAGGAGCATCCCGGATTACAGGACGCCGTGCAAAAGGCCAAAGAGTTGCTGGAGAAGGCGGGCTGTGCAGTTACCGTTCAGGACGGATTATTGCCAAGCCCGGAATCAAGCGAGGCGGATACACTGAAGCATTACGGTCTGGTGGCCATTGCCCTGGACAGAGACTCCAAGAAAGAGCATGCTCAGTTCCGATGGCTTCATCTAGTGCAGACATCTGCTCTGGTGGCGCTCTATTCCAAGTAAAAGGGGAAACCGCATGAGAATTCTGTTTGCTGCCGATGAACACCCTTACAGCGAGTTTGCTCTGAAGCAGTTGATCCGGCTGGCAATGAACACCTGGGCCGATGTGACCCTGCTGGGGCTCAGCGCGGCTTCGGGCAAATCGTCCGCCAAGGGAACCAGTTGGCTGGGCGATTTGCCCATCGGCAGGCAGTTGCAGGCGTATCGGGATACCTTTCTCCGAAGCTGGAACAAAGAGGACTCTCCCTATGAATCCGGACAGGGTACGTACGAATGGGTGTCGTTACGAAGCGGAGTCTACGAAGAGATCAAGATCTTTCGCGGCCGCAAGAAGGAATTCAACGTACGCATAAGATCAGGCAACCCTTCGGACGAGATACTCTCTGAAGTGACCGAAGAGAGCGCGGATCTCGTGGTGCTGGGATGTCCCGGAGGATCTGATTGCGTGTGGACGGGTGCCCCGTCGGTTCCGCAGGACGTGGTGGCCAAAGCTAACTGCTCTGTCTTACTGGTGAAGGAAGATCAGCCGGTCACGCGGATACTCGCTTGCCTCGATCAAGGCTATATCAGCCAAGAGTCTCTCGAGATGATCAACCAGATGGCGACCATCCATGGGGTGCCAGTGGAGCTGGTGGGACTGAACCAGAAACGGTGACATGGACAGGTCGGTGTACACACGGTTGATCGAGGTCGGTGATTATTACAGCGATCGAGATATTACCGTGAATACCCGGCTCATGGAGCTCAAGGATTTCGAGCACTTCATAAGCCAGGAAGCACAACAAAACCTGATTGCACTCTGGATGGGTAAAAGGTCCTTGCTCAGCCGGTTCTTTTCCGGCGACCGCGTGGGCGGATTCGTAAGCAAGAGTCAGTCCTCGGTGCTGGTAATGCGGTGAGGAGAAACGTTTGGATACCCATCCATCGGCAAAAGCTCGCACAGAGCGACGCTTTGCTGCCGAGGACTTTGCAGAGGAGGTTTGCCATGAAAGTTTTGGTAGCTGTGGACAAGAACCCTGAAACATACACGGGTCTTCGTTACGCATGCCACCTCTTGGAGAATAACGCCGCCCAGGTGGACGCTCTTCACGTCACGCCCGAGTTGGCGGACCTCGCAGCTGAAAGCTACGCTCCCTTTGTGACGTCAGCAAAGGTCGTCGATTCCGCGAACGCGGAAGTGGATGAAGTGCAACGTCAATTTCTCGAAAGCATCAAGGACTGTACGAGTTCGGGAATCACTTGCGAACTCCACGTCTCTGAGGGCGACCCTGCTGATGAAATTCTCAATTACGCCCACGAGGGTGGGTATGACCTGCTCGTATTGGGATCGCATGAACAATCGTCTCTGAGGGGCCTGTTGCTCGGGGCTGTGCACGCAAAGATTCTCCACCATGCCCGCCAATCGGTGCTCATTGTGCGCCAGTTCCGAGAGATCCGACGAGTGCTCGTGGTGTATCGCGGATCTGAAACGGACCAAAGTGCGCTGAGATTCATCGCACCCCTCCTGGCCAACAAGAAGACGGATATTACGTTGTTGTACGTGCAGGAAAATCGCCAGCGAGAAGAAGATGAACACGTCCGAGCAGTGCTGCAGAAGGGAGCGGGAATCCTGAGAGAATTCGATTACGAGCCTCTCACCAAGGTGGCAAGGGGTGAGTTTGTCGAGGAAATCCTCAAGGACGTGGCAGTGCAGCGATACGACCTTGTGGTACTGGGCGCATACGGCCGGACGCAATCGAAGTACCTAAGCCTGATCAGTGATGAGGCGCTCAATCTCGCGCGGCTCACCACTCGGCCTATTCTGGTGTACAGAAACAAAATATTACGATTCAAGGGAGATGAGTAGGGCATCGCAAAGGGGTTAAGAAGACACCACGCGCATAACGCGCAGACACCCGGAAAACCTCTGATCCTCTCGGGCCTGACCGTGCCCGCGATCGAGGGGTGCATCACGCGCGTGAAGGTTGATTTCGCGAGGCGTTGGTGAGGTGGCTTCCCACGGGGAGGAAGCGATCCCTTGGAACCGTTGCCCCGGGATGCGATTCTTCTCGTAGTGTCAAGTCTCCATGGCCTCCACCAGGAGTTCCACCACGGATTTGACCTTTACAGGCATTTTGTACCGGGACTGCAGATCGTTGAGCTGGCTGAGACAATTCTGACACGAGGTCGTGACAATAGTGGCCCCGGTCTTCATAATCTGGTCATGCTTCATTCGCGCGTGCTCCAGCCGCTTTCTTCCCATATCAGTGTTCTGGCCTACGCTGCCTCCACCTCCGCAGCAGATGCTGTACTTTCTGTTAGGCCACATTTCCACAAATTCGGAAGCTACCGCACGGATCAGCTCGCGTGGCGGCTCGTACAGACCCATTTTGCGTCCCACGTTGCAGGGGTCGTGGTACGTGACCGTCCCTTCGATGGAACCTGGTTTGAGTTGAAGCCTGCCCTCTTTCAAATACCGGTGAGCCAACTCCACGACAGAGAGGACTTCCACTCCCAGGGGCTCTCCCAGCCAGCGCTCCGCGTCCTTCCTCAAGATCTTGAAGCCGTGTCCGCATTCCGTGGACAGCAGCGTGCGCACCTGCAATCGCCTCGCCTCTTCCACAAGGTTGCGAAGGAGTGTTACCGCATTTTCCTGGTCGCCGAGGTAGTAAGCCCAGTTCGTGATGTCGAACATGCGCGAGGACAGCGTCCAGTCAGTGTGGGTGTACGTGAAGAATTTCAGATAAGTCTGGAACATGGTGGGATTGGATGTGTACTCCCTCGGGTTGGGCACGTACAGCACCTCTGCGCCAATCTTGTCAATCGGGACCGGCAGGCCACCCTCGGGGACGTCGTCCATGTCGTCCTCGAGTTCTTCGGCAAGCCATTCGGCCATTTCGGTGAATTCCTCGCTGCCGAACCCTGTGTTGTTGCCGAATTCCAGAGCCTTTTGCACTCCCTCGACGATTCTTGCAGGAGCTTTACCCAATTGCAGAGCGAGGCCGCGCAATTGGCGTATGAGCACATCCATCTGGACACCCTTGGGGCAGTCCGTGGTGCACCGAGCGCAAAGCGTACAGGCCCAGATGAATTCGGAAAGTGCGAGTTGTTGTTCCTTACCCGACACCATCCCATGCACGAGCTTGCGGGGATTCATCTCCGGATAGGCGTCACTCAGAAAGCAGCGGGAAATACAGTGCCCACAAGTCAGACAGTCCCGGAAAGTGAGCTGAGAGGAAAGAGTGCTCTCTCCTCCTACGCTGGTTTCTTTGCTGCAAGGCGAATGCGACATGAATGTCTCCTATCTGCGTACGAGAAAAGAAACTCTCGTGAGTGACCGGGAAACAGGAGTTTGCGTGGTCACGGGGTTTTCGGCTCTTGGTCCAGTATGGGCAAGTCCTCGAGAAAATGGGACAATATTCGGTGAAACCGACCGGGCTCATTGGCTGCAAGGGTCGCGTATCCGACGCGGGGAGCTTCTTTCGGGAACAACCCTGTCTTAAGGGCTTGGCTCACGCGTGCAGCCGCCCAATCCGTGCCCGTGTGGGACGCACAATTACCGTGATGACATCCCATGACAAGGATGCCTCTCGCACGGGCAGCGAGCGAGGACCAGATCACGTGCTCCGACACGCTACCTGCACAGGGAACCTCAAGAAAGCGGACATGTGCGGGCATGTCGATTGTCGAAGCGATAACCCCCGCAGACCGCTGGCACCCGAACACAAATATCGTGTGCTCAATTTCCGTGGCAGGCACGTCGCGGACGAACCTGATCATGGATTCTTCCGGGCACACGGGCACACTAAGAGCTACACTTGGGCACACGGAAGCGCATAAACCGCACTCGCGACAGAGCCCAGGCAAAGGTTCCACACGAGCACGAGAGGGCTCCACGTGAACCGCTACGGCTTCATGCGGACAAATCCTGTGACAGGTAAGGCAACCCACGCATGCCGAGCTGACCGAAACAGGTTCCTCCGCCCTCTTGCCGCGGAAGGCCGTCATCCAGGCCAGTGCTTTGCCTGCCGAGGCGCTGCCTTCCGCGACACCGGCAATCAAATCCAGGTTTCCCGTGCCCTCGCCCACCAAAAAGACCCCGCTGGCAAAGGAAGTTCCCGCGCTGCAGTGGACACTGTCCGGCAAGACAAAACCCTCATCGTCCAGGTTCTTGCCTGCAATTTTTCTTGCCCATTCCGGAAGAGATGAGGCATCGGGACCGGTAACACAGGCTACCCGGTCACAATCGTACACAAACTCCTTCTCCCTGTCGATCACGTCCTGTGCGACAAGTCGAAACCGCGGGGAGTCTTCTGATGGGTCGGAAGGATGAAGGGTCGGTGGCTCGGCTCCAAAGCGGACGAACTGAACTCCCGCCTTCCTGGCCTCGTCATAGAGCGTCTCTCCGAAGATGTGCCGGACTGGTGCGTGCTTGAAACACACCACAGATGAGCCCCCGCTGAGCACGTTTCGCGCCGCGACCTTCATGGCGGTCATGCCAAGGGCAGGGTCGGATAAACAGGGGTAATCCATCAAGAAAGCGATCCGCTCTCCGGCTTTGATCGCAAAGTCTGAGGTAAAAAGCTCGGTATGGTCAGGCATACTGGCTGGCTTGGGACGGAGAGAGATGCCTGGAGCCACGACAATGCAGTCGTACAAGGAACCGGTCCCATTGGCAAACATCGCCATGAACCCTTCCTTGGTACGACGAATTGTCGGGGCCTGATCAACATCGATCGTATTCACCGCTGTGTGGCCTTGAGAAAGAGTCGGAATGACCTCATCACTTTCCGCCCCAGGCTGCGGGAAGTAGTAATGCGTCGGAATATCCGGGAATCGGGCAAAGGTAACTTCGACTCCCATGGCTGCGAGAGTGTGCGTAACGACCTGAGCAGGTATGCCGCCTCCCAGGACCAGTGCCCGTAGCAAAGCGTCGTCGCGGTGAGTGACGGGTTGCGCTCCGAGGGAATGGTTCGTGGTCATCAAAAAGTCCCTCCTTGCAGGTCCGCGAGGATTGCCGCCGCAGTTTGGCCGGCATGTGCGAGTGTCTGCTCAATGTCTTTGGGGCCTGAACTCGCTCCTGCCACATAGATGCCCGGAGTGGCAGTTCTGCTGGCGTCAAGAGGTGACAGCGGTTTCAGGAAGCCGAATTCATTCACCTCCAGGCCCATGTGAGCGGCTTGGGCTACCATGACGCCCTCGGGGCGTTGACCGATAGACAAGATCACTCGATCAAACCGCTCCCTTACATTCTTCCCCTGAGCTTCGACGATGACTTCGAGGCCACGGTCAGAGCCCTGAACAATTTCACCCGGAACCCCCTGGCAAAGGCTCACGTTGGCCTGTTCTGCCTGTTTCAGCAGATCCCCTGCGTACTTCCCGGCCAGCTGGAGGTCTATGTAAAAGATCGTAATTTCAATCCCTGGGCATTCATGGGTCAGCTTGAGAGCCATCCGCAACGCGGCCTTGCAGCAATACTGTGAACAGTAATTTGCGCCGGAACTTGCATCCCTGGAACCGACGCACTGGAAGAACACGATCTTGAGCCCGGTCCCAGTCCCCGCGAACTGCGAGAGCTGATCGCCACGCAACAGCGCATCCACTTCAGCCAAGGTATGCACACCTTCAACACGTCCATGGCCCCACAAAATCTTCTCTGCGGGGTTGTACAGGTTCGAAGCCGGTGGCAAAAACCAGGGCCCACACGTCCGACGTGACCTCTTTCCCTGTTTCAACCTCTTTGAGACAGACCTGTGTGCCATTTCCTTCGGATACAGTGACAGAGGACACGCCCCAGCCTGTCATGACATCGGTCTTTTGAGATGCGTTGATATCTCGCACAAGGTCCTCAATCAGGCAGCAAAAGCACCTTTGACAGCTGTCAGTGGCCATGCAAGCCCACTGCCGCGCATGCCCGCCGAGAAGGGGATCCCGTTCCACGATCGCACACGCTATGCCACTGTCTGCAAGTGTTTTCGCCACAGTGAGGCCTGCTATCCCACCCCCTACTATGGTACTGGTTTTTCGACCACGTTCATAACCTCACATGGTGTGTCCGTCGTTGAGCCTTTGAGGAAGCTTTGGCTCGCCGCGTTCTGACAATTTACAAGAAAAGTGCACCCAAGAAAATACCACAAACCCCCGAACAAAGGCAAGGGCAGCAGCAACGAGAAGCCTACAAAAAGACAAGGAAATGTGATCTGCGGCGCTCGTAAAGGCGGGAAAAACCGAGAGTCTGCAAATGACAGGGACGACTCGCATGAGGATCATTCTTCACCGCACTGACGTGCGGAGTGCGGGAGGCAAGGAGCTTTCTCATTCAGTGTCACAGGCGCTTCTCGTCAACACCGATCACGTGGACGAGATTATTCTTCAGGAAAGCCAGTGAGCCGCCATAGGGACCCGGTCAACGAAAAGCATGCCGCTAAGGAGCATATATCTCGAAAAGATCAAAGAGCAACTGCGGATTTGGCTCGCTCAGGCATGTGGCCCTGCTCTGTCCGCGCAAGGACTCTAGCCCCCGAAAGGGCCCATACGCTTTGTTTTGGCCACGGAGCCCGCACTTAGGGCGGGTACCGTGGCATCCTATATGGAACGGCATCTCCCGTGACTCGTCCTGTGGAGCTTAGTGTTGACCTATGCCGCAAAAAGGACTGTCACCGAATTCCGGTGTGCTGCAAATTATCGCTCGCGCAGGATCGGTGTGTCTCATGACCCACTGAGCGTCTTCGTCGTCTGGCCAGATTTCAACGCCAGGACGGCTGAACTGATTCCCGAACCTGGCTTCTTCGCTTTCTGCAATATATTCTTCCATGTACCTTTTGTAGGACATGTTTTTCACCTCCTGGGGTTTACCCCTTCTTGGGATATAGATGCAGGGCAGGAGGTTTGGATTCAGAAAAGGTCTCCGGTCCTTCGACCGCTTCCGACTCAGGGTACTGAGTGCGAGCAGGAATGGCAGGCCTGGCAGTGGGCTCGTTGCTCCTCCTGCGATGTGACGTTGATACTCGGGAAAATTTCTGTTACCATACAGATCGACCGCTCCGGACCCTCAAGAGCGTTGTCAGCGCGGGAACACCCTCCCGTTCCAACTCCCGAAAGAATATGCTCATGAAAAAGGCGACGTTCAAGATCCGTCGAAAGATCATTACCGCTTTCCTGTTCTGCTTTCTCTCAGTCCTGACCTTCGCGGCGCTGAGTTTTCAAGTGCATCGGGAAATCGGACATCGGTTGCGCCTCCTGGAGGTCGCGGACGACCTGGTGAACAATATCTTGGAAGTGCGACGCTTCGAGAAGAACTTTTTTCTGTACAAACAGCCAAGCAGCCTCGCAGAGGCCGCGTCGTACGCGGATTCCGTGAGAAGCCTGTACCTGAGACATGAATCCGACATCTTGCGCCTCACCAAGGACAAGGGATCGCCATTCTTAAAGACGCTCTCCCGGTACAAGGATACCCTGGCCCAGGTAGAATCGAGTCTCACCGAGGCCCGGAAGGCGGGAATTCCGCCTGATGTGTCCAAGTCCGAGGACTCTCTCCGTACCATCGGGCAGGAACTCTTGGACATGACCGGCGCGATGGCAAAGGAGGAGCGGCGGAAGATCGATGGGCTTTTCCGCCGGGCCCTGTACCTTTTTGTCTGTTCGATGGCCTTTTTTGGCGTGCTGGGTCTCCTGGTTGCTCTTTACATTTCCCGCTTGCTGACCCGCCCTTTGATTCAGATGCAACAGGCCATGGAGAAAATCGCCCTGGGAGATTTCACGCCCATTCCCGAGACAGAATGCCACTCTGAAGAATTTGTTCCTCTGTTTCGCGCGTTCAACCGGATGATCAGCGAGCTTGAAGAACGCCAAGAACAGCTCCTTCAGGCGAGAAAGATTTCCGCAATAGGCACGTTCACCTCAGGAATCGCACACGAGCTCAACAACCCGGTGAACAACATCGTGCTTACGGCAGAGGCGCTTAAAGAGGATTTCCGCGAGATAGAAGAGGAAGAGGCGCTGGGAATGATTCATGACATCATCATCCAGTCGGAGCGCGCTTCCGAGATTATTAAGAATCTCCTGGACTTCTCACGGTCGGAACGTCCGGAAATGGTGGATATTTCGGTTCCTTCTGTCCTTCAGGATACTCTCAAGCTGGTGCGAAATCAGCTGCTTTTGTCCGGAGTTGAAGAAGAACTTGAGGTTCCTGATGACCTACCCGCGGTGTACGGCGATTACAAGAGCCTTCAACAAGTGTTTCTCAATCTCTTCATCAATGCGATTCAGGCCATGCCGGACGGCGGCAAACTGAGCATACGGGGAGCCCGCGTGCAACAAGGTGACTGGCTTCGCATTGACGTGTCCGACACAGGCATAGGAATCGCACAGGAGAATATGCCTCACATATTCGACCCTTTCTTCACCACCAAAGAAGTGGGCAAGGGCACGGGGTTAGGCCTTTCAGTCACGTACAGTATTCTCCAGAAGCACGGAGGGAACATTGAGGTTCAGAGCCACAAAGGCATGGGTACCGCCTTTACGGTCAGTCTCCCTGTGGCTCGTGAAAGGTAATGGGTAGGAGCAAAACGGAGGGTTTCATGCGTGTAGCTGTAGTCGATGACGAGACGATTGTTCGCACTCGGCTTCAGAAAGCGCTCGCCAAAGACGGATACCAGGTCGAGACGTACGGCACAGGAGAAGACTTTCTTACGGCACAGGAGAATGCGCAGGTCGATCTTGTCTTCCTGGATTTACGACTGCCGGGAGTTGACGGCATTGAGGTGCTCAAATGCACGAAGGAGCGTTTTCCCGAGACAGAAGTGATTCTCATCACCGGGTACGCTTCGATTGATTCGGTCATCGAATCGGTAAGGCTGGGCGCGTTTCACTACCTCGCAAAACCTCTCAAGCTTGAAGAAATAAGGCATCTCGCATCCAGGGCGCTGGAACACAAAGTGCTGATTCAGGAGAATCGATCTCTCCGGGCACGCTTGGGACCGAATGATGGCTCGACCGAGTTCATAGGAGTCAGTCCCGGGATAAAAGCGGTCTTTCGGATGATCGAGAAGGTAGCGCCTCTTGATTGCAATGTGCTCATCCAAGGTGAAAGCGGTACGGGCAAGGAGTTGGTGGCCCGGCTCATCCACCGTGAGAGTCGGCGCAAGGACAAGCCCTTTGTCGCGTTCAATTGCGGCGCGTTCGCGGAAGACCTGATCGCGAGCGAACTTTTCGGTTACGAGCGCGGGGCATTTACCGGCGCGGTGGCAACCAAGATCGGCATTCTCGAGACCGCTCACGGCGGCACGGTATTCATGGACGAAATCGGCGATATGCCGATTTCCATGCAAGGCAAGCTCCTACGAGTCATACAGGAAAGGCAGATCTTACGGGTTGGCGCGACCAAGCCTATTCAGCTTGACCTGCGATTCATCGGCGCCACGAATAAGGATCTCAAACGCGCGGTAGGAGACGGTCGGTTCCGGGAGGACTTGTACTTTCGCCTCAACGTGGTGCAGATCGGCGTGCCGAGCCTGATGGAACGAAAAGAAGATATTCCGGTCCTGATAGGACATTTCCTCACCAAATTTTCTCACAAGTTTCGCGAAAAAGATTTCGGGTATGGATCCTGCTTGTCAGGAAGTGCTCATGAGCTATTCCTTTCCCGGCAACGTGAGAGAGTTGGAAAACATTATGGAGAGGGCAGTTGCCCTTACCGAAGGCGAAACCGTGCACGCGAAGGACCTCCCGCCGGATCTGCGCGAGTATTCCGTGACTCCGTACGGCAAGTGGCTCACTTGTGAAGAACACGAGAAGGAATACCTGATAAGGGTCCTCGAGTTTACGGATTACCACCTGGGCCAGGCAACCAAGATTCTCAGCCTCCCTCGAACTACCCTCTGGCGCAAGATGAAGAAATACGGGCTTGCTCGGTCTGCTCGATGACCGCGTCTTTCACCATAACGAGAGGCGCTCCGGTGAGGTGACGGAATGCACGCGTGCACCGAAAAACCGTAGGTGCATGTCTCGATTATCGTTTGCACAAGTAACCAGAGGCAGCAGGTGTTCAGATCTTGACGCGCGTGTGTTGGATATGCCATTATCAAAGCGTATAGTGGAGCTTATGCGAAATGCTCTCATTCATCATCTCGTGAATGCGCGAGAAACACGCGAAGCGTTCGGAACCGATGAGAGTGACACCTGCCCCCCTCCCGAATCTCCAAGCGTTCTTTGTCGACCGCGGACCATCGGGCCTGGAGGCCGTCCCCATGCGGACGTTTGGTTTTGCCCCGATCCAGACCGTTGAAGCGTGCGCACGCGTATCTTAGGAGTGCAGCATGTCCAAGAATCCCTTATTTCCTCCCGGAGCTGGAGCAGACCCTGACTATATTGTATATGGCGACGACGGTCTCAAGCGGGAATCGTCGGCTCCGTGTCAGCTCAATTGCCCGGCAGGGATAGATGTCCCCTCGTACATAGCGCTCATCGGTCAGGGGAGATACGAAGACGCGGTGAACCTTATTCGGAAGGACAATCCCTTCCCGTGGGTTTGCGGATTGGTGTGCCCCAACCCGTGCGAGTCATGGTGCCAAAGGCGGTACTTGGACAAGGCCCTGTGCATAAAGGACCTCAAGGGACTGGCCGCGAAAATGGTAATGGGAAACGGGGGGAACTACCAAATCCCCGAACCGAAGAATCATTATGAGGAAAAGATAGCGGTGATCGGTTCCGGCCCTGCCGGATTGGCTGCAGCGTATTTTCTCGCGTGGGAAGGCTATCCTGTCACCGTGTTCGAAGCCATGCCAGAACCGGGTGGCCTCCTCATCGCGGGTATCCCGGAGTTTCGGCTTCCCCGCCAGGTTGTTCGCCGAGAGATAGATGCGATCAAGGCCATGGGAGTAGAAATCGTGGTGAATACTCCCGTAGGGGCTGACCTCACTCTGGATCACCTGAGGGCGCAGGGCTTCAAGGCCTTCTTTCTTGGCATCGGCGCGTGGCATGGGCATCTGATCGGCATCCAAGGCGAGGATGAGTATCCACAAGTGATCAGCGCGCTGCGGTTTCTCAAAGATGTGGCCTTTGGTTTGAAAATAAAACCGGCTGACAAAGTGGCCATTGTGGGAGGAGGCAATGCTGCGGTCGATGCCGCGCGTACGTGCGTACGTCTCGGGTCTCAATCGGTGAGCATCGTGTACCGCCGCACACGGTCAGAAATGCCCGCGCATTTTGAAGAAATCATTCAGATGGCGGAAGAGGGCATCCACGTCCATCAGCTGACCATACCCTCCAAAGTGATAGGAAGTTACGGGAAAGTCGACTTCCTGGAATGTGTCATGGCTTCACTCGGGGAGCCTGATGAAACAGGACGCCGCCGACCGGTTGCCGTGCCGGGGTCTGAGGTACAAGATGCCGGTAGGGGCTATCATAGCTGCGATAGGGCAAAGGCCTGACGTAAAGAGTTACCCGGGGCTGGGCGATTTGGAGCTCACCCGGAAGGAGACCATCCGCGTCGGAGCGCAATCGCAACAGACCAACATCCCCGATGTGTTTGCGGGTGGAGATGCGGTGACAGGCCCGGCGACGGTGGTTCAAGCGATAGGCGCGGGGAAGAAAGCCGCGAGAGCAATCCATGCGTACGTGAGACGTGATGCCACGCCCCATCAGGTCGCGCCAAGACCTCGGGATATGGTGGCCCCCATCGTCATGAACTACCATGAGAAATCCTTTATTCAGCGCCAGGAAATCCCCATTATCGACCTCGACCGGAGGCTCCATACCTTTGATCAGGTCGAACTCGGACTGGACGAAATTGCGGCGCGGCAGGAAGCCAAGCGGTGCATGCGCTGCGACATTTGTGAGCGTTGCGGCAAATGTGTCGAGGTGTGCCGGGACAAGTTGGGCGTTTCTGCCATCAAGTTCCATCACGCGGGAGAAAGCTCGCTCATCCTCAAGGATTACGTTCATGGACTCCCCATGTGTATCGGATGCGGTTCCTGTGTGAATATCTGCCCGACCGGAGCGTTGCAGATGCAAGATAGCGAGGGTGAGAGATTCCTCTTGATGTGCGGAACCATCATCAACAGGATCAAGTTGCAGGAATGTGCAGGCTGCGGGACCCACTTTGCCCCGAAGGTACTCCTGAAACATGTGGAAAAACTTGTCGCTTCCGACGCGTACAAGCCTTTTGAAACCCTATGTCCCGAATGCCGCCGTGTTGCCCATGCCTTTAAAGTATCAGGGCAAGAGCCTGACTTCACCCACGTTGACCTCGCGCATTCAAGAAGCGCCGAGTAGAAACCACCCATAATGACACTTGCGGTTGACGCCGCTGCTGGATCACCCAGCAGCGGCTAGCCTGCTGCACTACTCCCTGGGATATCGCGCGGGGCGACGCGTGCCCAGGTAGCTCAGGAGAAGATGCGTTCCATCCGATAGGGATGAGTGCCTTTGACGATTTCAGTGGTGCACCTGGCCGCGATCTTGTCGATAATCGCATCGCAGTGCTCGCAATGAACGAGGCACGGAGCGAGATGTATCTTCGTGGGTTCTTCACGGATAGGCGCATTCGAGACTTTCATGAGAGCCAACCTGGGAATCAATATGTTTCCCGGACAGTCACCGCAGTGGGTGAGACCCATGAGTTGGGCCTTCTGGTCTTTGTATCGCTCGAATTCGCCTTCATACCGGTTAAGAGCCACCAGGCAGCGGGAACATCCGACACAGATTGTATCCATCGTCCTCTTGCAACCTACTATCAATACTTTTTCCATTGCACACACCTCCAGCCTGGGTTGGGCGCCAGCTTCGACAAAGGGCGATTACCGCTACCCAACTGGCCTGATAGGGAGGAGAAGAAATGGGCTCCTCCCGGGGGTTGAAAACCACTCGCCATACCTCAACCGCTCAGGGTTGACGGACCAAATGGCTGCATCGTAACGAGACTCGGCCGGATACCCACAAATGGTGCGAAGTTACGGTGCAGCGACGGCCTCCCCTGGGAAGGGGCGCCACCGAATTTCAGGTTTGGCCGCTCTTGGTAACCCGGATGAAGGACCCGAACAGGCAGTTCCTTTTCCACGGGATCACTGGTCTTAATGATCACCTTCCCTTTCAGGTAGGGCAGGGGAGTCTCGTGTCTGATACGCACGGAAAGGCGGAAACTTGCCTTTTCGCCAGGCTGCAGGACCATCTCCCGCGGCAGCAACACCACTGCATCAGATTCATCGGCGAGTGGCGCTCTCAAGGTGACCGGTTCTGTCCAGTGATTCGTTGCCTCGATCGGAAACACGTCTTCCTGCTCCAGTTGAGACACAGACGTGGCCAGCGTATCCGGCTGGATACTCACGTGCCGGATTACGTTGAATAAGAGCTTCAACGCGGTGACAGGATGCCTGGGATCATTTGAATGGACCGCGACCGTTTTGATGTGTTTCCCCGCAGACATTCCAGATGTCTCTATCTGGGCGTAGACCTTGCTTGAAGAGCCTGGGGGCACACTGCGACTCCCTCGTATGGCCTTGGCGCAACCGCACGATGAAGCGATCCGCTCTATAATAAGGTCGACATCACCAGTATTCGAAAAAGGCAACTCCACAGAGGGAGATTGCCCCCGGATCACGTCTCCGAAGTCATGCTCCTGCTCCGCAAAATGAATCCTGGGGCCCGCACCTGCCAAGAGGAGCATTGGCGTGAACGCGCACAGGAGCCCAAAGAAAAGTGCATTCCTTTTCATCGTGATCGTCCCTCGCATAATTGAGTGGATTAAGGAGTAAAGGGTCCAGTACCTGCTTGAGCAAAGGCCGTCCGCTGCAACTTGTCATGAGAGACAGCAACGGCCCTTGCACCCGGTTCTTCGTGACGGTCACGGCCATACGACCTTGACTCGCGGTCAAAGGCTGGGATAGAGTCTAATCAATCACAAACTTCGCGTCAAACGACTTATTTTGCCCATTGTGATCGCTTTTTTCGAATTCAGGGTGCGCACATGGAACTCCGCCAGCTTAAAACCTTTCGCACGGTAGCCACACTGCTGAGCTTCAACCGGGCTGCCGACCTGCTGAATTATGCCCAGTCAACCGTGTCCGCGCAGATACGCACCTTGGAGGAGGATTTAGGAGTCAAACTCTTCGACCGGCTGGGGAAACGGATCGTGCTCACAGACGCGGGGAACTTCTCTCCCAGTACGCGCAGAAGATGCTCGACATAGAGGCTGAGACCCTCGCTGACGTGAAAGCGAGGAACAGGCCACAAGGATCGCTCGCCATAAGGGTGCCCCAGAGCATCGGCAACACGTACTTTCCTGCGGTATTGGGGGAGTTCCGCACGCGTTTTCCTCTGGTGAACTTTCATTTCCACACCTGTGCGTTTCACAGCCTGGAACATGAACTTCAAACCGGAGTGACTGATCTTGCGTTCTTACTGGCCGAGTCGATTCATTCGGCCAGTCTGGTGGCAGAACCCCTGCGCTTTGAGCGTCTCGTGATGATCTCAAATCCGGAAAACCCGCTGGCAAGAACTGCGAAAGTGTCCGCGAGAGACCTGGTGGATCAGGCGATCTTCCTCCCGAAATTCGATTGCGGCTATCGGATGGCATTCGAGCAGTTCCTGACGGAACAACACGTCAAACCCCACACGGTGCTTGAATTCAATAGTGTGGAAATGCTCAAGAGCTGTTTGCACACCAGCCAGGGAATCGCCATGATCCCGGAAGTAATGGCGCGCAGCGAGATCGAGCGGGGAGAGTTGTCACTGGTGCCATGGGAAGAAGGTGAACTGGAAACCGCCATCCTCATGATCCGCCACAAGGAGAAATGGCTTTCACCTACTTTACAGGCATTCATCGATATTTCGAGATCGGTTATCCGCGGGAAAACGTGACCGGCCTGTGATCGGAATCCGTCTCTCCTTGCAATACCCGGCCATGATTGGCATGCGAGAGCTTGGCAGTCATCCGGTTGATTTTGGCCGCAAAGCAGCTTTGCCTTGCTCTCAAGCCATGACGGTGGTTGGCCCACTCCGGGCCAGGGCCTTCGTGGGCAAGTTAGAAACTTCCGCGCGATCGAATGGGGTATTTTCTCAGGGCCTATCCGTGGTTCAATCTGTCCGCGAGGTCTTTGCCCATTTTGAAAAAAGGCAGTTTCTTTGGCTCGACAACGATCTTTTCACCACTCTTCGGATTGCGACCGGTGTAACTCTCGTATTCCTTGACCGCGAAAGACCCGAATCCCCTGATCTCTATCCGGTCTCCGGTAACGAGAGCGCTGGCCATGGCAGCAAACACCATGTCAACTATCTCTTCGGCCTTCCGAGAGGGAAGATCGTACTCTGTGCTCAACGTCCTGGTAAGGTCTGATTTATTCATTGCGGTTCCCGTCGGGCAAGCCTCACTTGGCTTGCTTGACAATCTCCTTTAAGGCTTTGGCGGCACTGAAACGAGGAACCTTCATCGCGGGAATCTTCATCTTCTTGCCATTCTGGGGATTCACGCCTGTGCGCGCTTTGCGTTCAGATATCCTGAACGTGCCCAGGTCAGCGATGCGGATACTCCCGTCCTTTTCCTTGAACGAATCGTGCACAGCTCCTATCATAGCCTTGAGGGCAGCGTCTGCCGCCTTCTTGGAAATTCCGGCCTTTTCCGCAATCCTACCCACAAGTTCGGACTTCGTCATCACATGCCCCCTGGGAATTCAACAATACTGTGAGGAAAAGAGGGCTGTAGGCTATCCAGATCCGGAGCGATTGTCAAGCAATTGATTCGACGGGGTGAGGCCATCTGAGCCATGGCATGTACACTGAATTCTTACCCGTGGTCCTCACAGGGCCCATCATTCGCTGGCACAATTTGTCCACATTTGGTAGAGTGTGGGCCGCTTCGTCCGCGTCAGGCGGGCAACAACAACTCTCACACGACGCGAACCAACTTCGTCTCCAAATTGGGGCAAGCGACGGCAACCCGCGAACCGCCCCCAAACAGCTCGCAATCCGACCAGGGTGTCGGTGTTCTTTCCCTTTTCTTCAAGACTTTCGTGGTCTTGAAACCAGTTCTGAAAAGGATTCGGCATTGGCACTCCCTTTCGCTCGATTTCCGCCACGGGGATGATTGCCACGGTTTTCCGCGTCTCACTCTCCAGGGTGATGAAAGGACCCGTGGACCTGTTTTCGAGAAAATGCGGTACAGCGCACTCTCCGCTCATCGCGGGGGAAAGGAGGTGAAATCTCCGTACGTGGATGATTTTGGCCAGGCTCATAGCCTGTCAACAGGTACGGTCGCCCTCTTCTTGGGCGAGACCTTTTTGTTCCCTCGGTACCTGGAAACACGACTTATCGTATAATGGAGGAAGATCATGAGGTTATGGATTCGCTTCTTTGTCGCACTCTTGTTGACGGTGACGCTCGCTGCCCCGGTTCTTGCCGATGAAAAACCTATCAAGCTGGGAGCGATGTTCATTAGTTCCGGGCCGCTCGGAGGTTATGGAATCAACGGCAGGCGGGCCATAGAGATGGCTATGGAAGAAATCAACGCGGCCGGAGGTGTACTCGGCAGGAAACTGGTACTCACCTTTGGGGACACGAAATTGAAGCCTGATGTGGCCGTCGGCTTAGCCGAGAAATTCCTGAACGAGGACAAGGTGGATTTTCTCATGGGCCCCACCTCCAGCGGAATTGCTATGGCTCTCTCCGAGTGTGCGCGCAAACACAAGAAGATCCTCATCGTCACGCAAGCGGCCACGGACACGCTGACAGGGGCAAAGTTCAATCCCTATCTGTTCGCCACCCTGAGTAACGTAATGATGCATGCGCGATCAGGCGCGTACTACATGGCGTCAAAACCGTTTAAGAAGTGGATGTGCATTGGACCCGATTACAATTATGGTCACTCATCCTGGCGCCTGTTCAAGGAAAAACTCAAGGAGTTGAAGCCCGAGATAGAAGTGGTAGGCGAGACATTTCCCAAGCTCATGGCAAAAGACTATGGCCCAGGCATAGAAGCGATTCGCAAGGCCAAACCCGATGCCGTGTGGTGCCCCTTGTGGGGGCAGGATGCGGTAAACTTTATCAAACAAGCCAAAGCAGCCAAGCTTTTCGACCGGATTAAGTTCGCTTTTCCGGTAGGAGCGGCGTTGGAGACTCTCGTCCCGCTGGGGAAAGAGACTCCCGCAGGATTGTACATGGCTTCTCGATACTTCTTCACCACTCCGGATTGCAGCGAAAACCGGGAATTTGTGAAGAAATACCATGAAAAATACAAAGAGTACCCAGACTACATGGCTGAGGAAACGTACGCAGGCGTGTATTTCATAAAAGTCGCGGTGGAACGTGCGGGAACGACTGAAGCGGAAGCGATCATCAAAGCCGTAGAAAAGTCGCCGCTCGCATGGCCGACTCCCGAAGGGTGGAAGATCATGCGCCCTGAAGACCATCAGGTCGTGGAAGACGTGGTATGGGGAGAAACTGCATACAGCGACAAATACGGTTTCGCAACGCTGAGCAATATAGAGTCGATCCAGGCAGAGCAGATATGTCGCACACCCGAAGAACTCAAGAAGGTCAATAGGTAGCCCTGAGGTCCACACGCGCGAATCTGATACCGATTCGTTTTCCCACGAGCGTCAGGCCGTAGGTCCGGGGATCTCCTCACCCATGTGATTAGGCACCGATGTGTGTCCGCGCCAAAGGAAATCCCCAGACTGCAGCCTGCGTCAAGTGGTACATGCCGAATCACCATGACGATCTCCCCGCCGGCCGCCATGCCTTGCACGCAACCGGGCAGAAAATTGTAGACGAAAAAGACAGGGGATGCGGTTTTGTGGCCAAGAAAGAACTTGACAGCTGGACGGTGAGTATTGTTTACTTACCAATGTGAGTAAATACCACTCACCTACTCGACGACTTGAAATGTTTCCTGAACCCAGAGGTCCGAGCGGCCGACCAATGCGGCTTGGTGCCACTGAATGTGGGAATCGGTAGGCATCCGGCACCTTCGCGAAGCGATGCCAGGCGCCACCGACCAGAACAAAGGCCTTTACGCCGCCTCCGTGTCTTTCCCGCTTCCACGCGCGTTGGTGTACGAGCTTCTCAACAACCGGTACGAGGAGAAAACATATGTCAGACGCTTTTGTCATCGTAGGGGCTAAACGAACCCCTTTCGGGAGATACCTGGGCGCTCTGTCCGCAACAGACCCCCTGGATCTGGCGGTTCACGCCAGCAGGGCTGCCCTGACCGCCCAAGGCGTTGATATTACCCATGCGATCGATCATCTTTTCGTGGGCAACTGTTTCCCGCCGTCCTTCGAAACGGCCTCGGTAACGGGCCGTCAAGTGGGCTTGAAACTGGGCATCGACAAATTCACTATCACGCTGGACACTGCATGTTGTTCTTCACTTACTGCTCTCCGCATGGCGACTTGGGGACTGAAGATGGGGGATTTCTCTGCTGCCTTGGTCGTGGGAGTCGAGGCCATGAGCAGGATACCTCACTTGAATCGCGAGTTGAGGGCAGGGGTTCGCATTGGCCATGTCACCTTGAAAGACCCGATATATCCGATCACGTACACCGGATATAATTCCGTTGCCGTTGACGCGTCCGATGGCGCGGAAAAATATGAAGTGCCAAAAAAGATGCTGGATACGTGGGCGGTGGGCTCCCACAAGAAGGCTCTCAGTGCGCTCGCGGAAGGCAGACTCACCGACGAGTTGGCTGCCATTAAAGTGAGAAAAGGCAAGGAAACCTGGCTCTTCGCTGCAGATGAGTCCCCGCGGCCTGACAGCACGGTTGCGGCAGTGGAGCAGTTGCCGACCGTTTTCGGAGCACGCACGACCACTGCGGGAAATGCTCCGGGCCTGAACGATGGAGCCTCCGCGATGGTGGTGATGACCGAAGCGCGTGCACGGGAGCTCGGCTTGGAACCGCTGGGTACGATCGTAGAAGGGGCTGGAGAGACCGATGCCCCATACGGAATCTCGTGGATACCTGCGCTCACTATCAGGAAAGCGCTTTCTCGAGCAGGATTGACGATAGATCAGATCGATCTCATTGAAATCAACGAAGCGTTTGCAGCCATGCCGCTGGTGAGCACCAAGATCCTTGCGGACGGCGACCAAGACCGCTGGTTTGAGCTACTGCAGAAGACCAACGTCAACGGGGGAGCCATCGCCATAGGACACCCCGTGGGTGCTTCCGGCCTCCGAATCGCCATGACAATGATGTACGAGCTGCGTCGTCGGGGCGGCGGTCTCGGAGTGGCTGCGATCTGCGGCGGTTTGACTCAGGGCGAGGCTGTCATCATTCGTGCATAAGGACGAGAAGGGGTTTGTCATGTCTGAAGTTGCCTACACATTGGACCAGTCCTCCAGGATTGCCATATTCACCATAGAAACCGCCGGCCCGGTTAACACCGTAGGACAGGCTTTTGTCACTGACCTGGAGCGTGCTACAGGAAAAGCCCTCTCGGACGAGGTCCGCGGGGTGATATTGGTGTCCGGGAAGAAACGAAGCTTCCTTGATGGGGCCAATCTCAAGGAACTCCTGACCGACGCGAGTCCCGGGGCTCTTCGTCATGTGGTGCTGAGATTCCAGGAGGCCTTGGCCGTTCTGGCGCAAAGTCCGTTCCCCGTCGTGGCGGTCCTCGATGGGCAGAGCGCTCTGGGCGGCGGTTTCGAGCTGCTGCTCTGGGCCTGCGACCAGGTCTTCGCGACCTCGTCGGCCAAGATGGGCTTGCCGGAAATCAACCTGGGGCTCTTCCCGGCAGGCGGAGGAACCCAGATTCTGCCAAAGATCATCGGGTTCAAGGCTGCAGTAGATGCTATCCTCGCGGGGCGGGTAAGTTCCGCTGCAGACTTTGGGGAGACCGGATTCGTTACGCTCGGCACCTCGGCCGAGCTCAAGGCAGGGGCTGCCGAGTGGATCGCACAGCATCAGGGAATCGTCAATCGGAATTACGATCCGCAGTCACAGTCCCCCTGATCAGTCAACCGTGGCAGAGAAGGAGAAGATTCTCTCGGATGCACGTAAACGACACGGCATTTCTCCGTACCGTCCGTACGTCCAGGCAGCGCTGGACTCCATGGAAGGCGGTCTCAGGATGCCGTTTGCCGACGCGGTCCACCGCGACATCGACTTGTTTGTGCCACTGTTCCAGAATCCCCATTCCCGCAACAAAATCGATCTGTTCTTCCTGGCTTCCAGTGTAGGGCCCAGGCTCGTCAAGGTTGACAGCCGTCAGGCGGTACCTGTCGAGCGCCTGGCAATCATCGGATCCGGACTCATGGGCAGCGGAATCGCTCAGGTGGCCGCGGATAGCGGTATCAAGACCTTGCTCATAGACGTGGACGTGGAAACGGCAGGTCGGGCAGTTCAGAAGATCGAGGCCACCCTGGACGATCTCGTTGCAAGGGGTCGGTGGCCCCAGCGGCGAAAAGATGCCGCAATGGCTCACTTGGACTTCACCGACGACTACGCACAACTCAAGGATATTCCCCTGGTTATTGAGTCCGTGTTCGAGGATTTGCCGCTCAAACAGAATATTCTCGCCAAGGTTCAGGAAGCCAATCCTCACGCGATCTTTGCATCCAACACGTCGACCATCCCGATGGCCGAGATTTCGAGTGGCTGTTCCCGGCCGGAGCAGGTGGTGGGCATGCATTACTTCTCTCCGGTACCGCTCATGCCGCTGCTGGAAGTCATCCAGGGCCCCAAGTCCAGTGCTGCCGCAGTGGCGACTGTCGTGAGCGTAGGGCGGGCCATAGGTAAGACCGTCATCCTTGTGGGCGACGGACCGGGATTCTATACGAGTCGCACGTTCGCGTCTTACGTCATCGCTGGCTTTCGATTGGCGGAAATGGGACTCTCACCCTGGGAAGTGGATCTGTTGGCGCTGAAAGCGGGTTTCCCCCAGGGGCCGCTCAATGTGTACGGAACCGCAGGCGGCAATGTGGTCTATCACGCGGCACAGATTCTCGTTTCCCGTTTGCCTGATCGGATAGGCATCCCCGCGTCGCTCGTGAACATGTACGACGCTGGGTTCATCGGCGCGGGCAAGCCGAGCTTTTACCTGGACCCGCGCAAGATGGTGCCGAACGAGGCTGCCGCGAAGTTCATCGTGCGCACACAAGGGGTGCCGACCCCCACGCCTGAAGAAGCTCAGGACATCTTGCTCCTTGGCATGGTGAACGAGGCATTCTGGTGCATGAGCGAAAGGGTCCTCAAGGACTACTACAGCATGGATCTCGGTGCAGTGCTGGGAATAGGTTTTCCCGATTGTTGGCACGGGCCTGCCAGATACGTGAGCCTCAAAGGAGTGAAGGCGGTCAAGCAAAGACTCATCGAACTTTCCGACAAGTTCGCCATCCCGGGACTGCGACCCGCGCCGGAATTCGATGCACTCGTGGCGTGCGGCGTGGATTCGAGTCTGATCTAGTGGAGGAGCTGTGGAAGAAGCATTTATCGTCAGTGCGGTAAGAACGCCGGTAGGTAAGAGGAATGGAAGCCTCGCGAGCTTTCGAGCCGACGAGTTGTTGGGATTGGCGCTCAGGGAAGCGGTTGACCGGGTGGGCGTGGACTCCGCGCAGGTGGAAGACGTCGTGGGGGGTACGGTCACTCAGGTAGGCGAGCAGGGATTCACGCTCGCGCGCATGGCGGTGCTGGCTGCGGGATTCCCTGATGACACTCCCGGCGTATCCATAAATAGGCAGTGCGGCTCGAGTCTTACGGCCGTGAATTTCTGTGCTGCCCAGATCATAGCTGGCTGGCGGGACTGCATGATCGCGTGTGGTTGCGAGGTGATGAGCAAGTATGCGATAGCCGCGGAGTGGATGAACCTGACTCTGGCAAACGGTCAACCCGCAGGAATGCCGCTGGGTCCTGCATATCTGAAGCGTACCGGCGGCAAGTTCGTCGACCAGGGACAGGCTGCGGAGCTCATAGCCGAGAAGTGGGGGATTTCCAAGGAAGAGCTGGATTCTTTTGCCCTGCGGAGCCATCAGCGTGCACATCAAGCCCAGGTTGAGGGGCGGTTCGACAGGGAAATAATCCCCGTAAAGATCACAGGCCCGGACGGTGAGCGATTGTTCACCCAGGACGAGACAGTGCGACCTCAAACATCGATGGAAGCGCTGGCCGGCCTGAAGACGGTGTTCGGCACCAAGATCATCACTGCCGGCAATTCCAGTCCCATTACCGATGGAGCGTCGGCGATTCTGCTCGTGTCGGGTCGCAAGGCAAAAGAACTGGGGCTGAAGCCCAGGGCCAGGGTGGTCACGTCGGCTGTCGCGGGGGCAGATCCGGTGATGATGCTCACGGGACCTATTCCCGCGACGCGGAAGGTCCTGAAGATGTCCGGTTTGACCCTGGAGGACATCTCTGAGGTGGAAATCAACGAAGCCTTTGCCGCGATACCGCTGGCATGGGGGCGAGAATACCAGCCCGACTGGGAGCGCGTGAATCCGAATGGAGGTGCCATTGCGCTGGGACACCCTGTGGGAAACTCCGGGTGTCGACTTATGGTGACCTGCCTGCATGAACTGGAGAGGACGCAGGGCAGGTACGGCCTCGTCACTCTCTGCACGGGCGGCGGCATGGCGCCGGCTACCCTTATCGAAAGGGTCTGATTGATCCAGCGACCATGGAGATTACATCAAAATCCCCGGCGCGAGCCTCTTGCAAGACGTGTCCTTGCCGGCCACGGAGATCGTGATGATTCTTGCGAATCACCCAAGCTCGATCGGGCCGGCACGGACATGTCTTTGGACGGAGCCTGCATGAATCCTAGCGAACTCGACATTCCGATCCCTGACCTTCCCGAGAAGAAGCTTCCTCCGGGGAAGGTCAAAATCATGCAGGCGCTCAGGACTCTCCTGGAACAAAAGGAGTTTTCTTCCATTACCATCGCAGAGCTCGCTCAGACCGCTGGAGTCACCGAGGGCCTGATCTACAAGTATTTCAAGGACAAACGAGACCTGCTCCACGCGGTGCTCGCGGACTATGTGGATTTCTTCATCTCCCGCATGGAAAAGGATCTCCAAGACGTTGAGGGGGCCTTGAACAGGCTGCGTACGGTGATCCGGATCCATGTCACCATGTACGCGTATAACCGGGTTTTCTCAAGGATCCTCCTGCTGGAGGTGAGAAACCACCCGGACTATTTTCAAAGTGACGCATACGAGACGGTCAAACGATACACTCGTGTGCTCAAGGGAATCATAGAGGAGGGGATCGCTGAAGGCTCCCTCCGCGGGGATGTTCCCGCACAGGCCATCATGCAAGTCATTCTAGGAGGCATCGAACACACATGCCTTCCCACCATACTTTTCCACCATTCGCTGAATCCGGAAGAAGCCGCAGATCAGCTCTGTGCGATCATTTTCCGAGGAATAACAGAACGCCGGAATTAGGAGCGGAGCGTCCTGTCCTTGGCGCTCACCGGCCTCGTGAACAACCATCACTTTTCATACCTTGGGAGCAGGGCCAGGACCGCCGGTCTGTCCCTCAGTGGATTACATCGATGAATATTCTGCCTTACACGGAAGAACAGAGGATTTTTCGGGACGCAGTGAGAAAATTCTTTGCCAAGGAAGTGATTCCTCACGCAGAGGAATGGGAAGAAACCGGCATGCTCCCCAGGTCGGTCTGGAAGAAGATGGGCGATAACGGCTTCCTCTGTATGCAGGCTCCTGAGGAGTATGGCGGCCTGGAATCAGACTTCCTGTATTCCCTCATCATCATGGAGGAATTGGCCAGCTCCAATCATTTCGGACTGTTGTCCAGTCTTCACCGTGACCAACGAACTCATGAAAACCATTGCCGCCAAATTTATGGGCCTCTCGCTCAGGCCTCAGTTTCCGTGAACCCATTCACGATCCATGCGGTGATGCAAGAAAACGGAAAAACGCCCGAAGCCAATCACCATTCTCGACACAAGGAGGTTTAACCATGCATCTCGGAGGACTCGTCGCGCGCAACAAGCGCACTATTCCCGACAAGGAAGGCGTCATCTATCAGGACAAACGGTACACCTGGGCC
Source organism: uncultured delta proteobacterium (assembly GCA_963760985.1). Classification (GTDB taxonomy): domain Bacteria; phylum Desulfobacterota; class Desulfomonilia; order Desulfomonilales; family Desulfomonilaceae; genus JACRDG01. The sequence goes on from CAVXFM010000017.1 coordinate 156,217, forward strand.
GAAGTGGATGACCGGGTCAACACGGTTGCCAATGCGCTCCTCAAGGCCGGCGTCAAAAAAGGCGACAAGGTGGCCATGTGGATGTTCAACTCAGATCTGTTCGTCATTGCCTTCTACGGAATTGCCAAGACCGGCGCGGTTGCCGTGCCTGTCAACTTCCGTCTGGCCCCGCCGGAAGCAGAATACATTTTCGACAATTGCGACGCGGTGGGGATAATCTTCGATGACCTTTTCGAGCCGGTAGTGAAGGAGATGAAAACAAGGCTGGGCAAAGTGAAGCGCCTCATGTCAGCCGGGCCCGGAAGGTTCGACGGATGCGATTCCATGGAAGCCATAATGGCGAGCGGCGATTCGTCAGACCCGGACATCGAAGTGGACGAGTTCTCGGAGAGCGAGATCATCTACACGTCAGGAACGACCGGTAGACCCAAGGGCGCGGTCCTGCTTCATCATAACCAGATGGTCTTGACCAGTACCCGTGTGTTCTCTGTATGCGCTCAACCCGGACGATCGTATTCTGCACGTTGCCCCCATGTTCCACTCCGCGGAACTCAACCTGTACCTCAACCCGGGCACGTACATGGGAGCGACCCACGTCATCATGAGGGATTTTATCCCCAACCAGGTGTTGGCGACGATGCAGAAGGAGAAGGTCACGCAGTTCTTCGGTGCTCCCATCATGTATCTGGCCATGATGAGGGTTCCCAACTTCGACGAGTACGATCTGTCGTCAGTACGGTATTTCGGGTACGGCGCGGCCCCCATGGCAGCGGAGTCGGTCAAACAGGCGATCAGCAAATTCAAGACCTCCAACTTCTTCTGCCTCTGCGGCCTCACCGAGGGCGGCCCTGGAGGGGTCGCTCTGTATCCCAAGGACCAAATCCGCAAGGCCGGGGCAGGCGGGAAGTATATTGTCAATATGGAGACCAGACTCGTCGACGACCAGGACAACCCTATCACCAAACCGGGGGTGGTCGGCGAACTGGTCATCAAGGGCGAGACCACCATGAGGGAGTATTATAAGAATCCCAAGGCCACAGCGGAAACCATCCGCAATGGTTGGGTCCATTCGGGCGACTTGGGCATGATGGACGACGAAGGTTTTATCACGTTGGTGGATCGGAAAAAGGACATGATCATCACCGGCGGGGAAAACGTGTATTCCAAAGAGGTTGAGGACGCTCTCTTCGAGAATCCCAAGATCAGCATGGCCGTTGTCATCGGCGTGCCGCATCCTACCTGGGGAGAAACGGTGATGGCCGTCGTCACCTTGGCACCTGAACAGCAACTGACGATCGAGGAATTGAGGGCATTTCTCAAGACTCGTTTGGCGGATTACAAGATTCCGCGGCTGTTGGAGATAGTGGAGGCTTTGCCGGTCAACGTCTCGGGCAAGGTGATGAAATACCAGCTCAGGGATCAGTTCAAGGATCGGGGTGCCAGCCTGGGCTGAGCGTAAGACCGGCTCATACCGGCTCTCAATCGCGGCCGAGAGTGGCTGCCAATATCAACCTGAGATTCACGCGCTACGGTCGGGAGACCCCTGAACGAAGATGCGACGGCCCTGAGTCGCTCCAAGTGACAGGGGACCTCCCGGCACCTCGGAAGAACCAAACCGACAAGACTTCTGCCGACCGGTATGTGCAAGAGTTCACTCACGAGAACTGGTCGGCTTGGGTTGTGGGTCGACCCCAGACTCTCCTCGGTGCAAACGGGGAATCTCCCGGTACACACGACGCAAAGCCGTCTCATCACCTCCCTTAAGAGATCGCGGGCCCTACAAGCCGTGTCATGACAATTGCCAGGTTTGGAACTGCTTTTTGTTGACGCGGGCCAAGGGGAGGACTACACTCGCGGTACCGATCGGTATCAGGCGCGGAGGCGCACGAGAAGTTGGACTATGCGTGGCCTCTGTAGGCTCCTGATCGTGGCCCGGACAGGTTGGGGCTCACATGATCGTTTCCCTAAACCAGTGCAATTTACTTGAATCACGCTGAATCCGGAGAGGTGAGCCGCGTCGGGGCCTTCGAAATCCCGGCCGGGTCCACTGTGAATCGACGAGACAGGGGGTGACTATGCGTCGGCTCCCCCGAAACACCTCGCGCGATTTGGGTACGCCTTGGGCTGTACATTGGGATGTTGCTCTCATGGGTGCCGGTTCTCTCACGGATTGCCGGCACACACGTACACTGCCATCGCGTGCTTTCCTGTAAAGCCGCTGTTCAGCATGCTGAAGGAGGGGAATAACCATGTCCAAGCTCCTGTGGAAACCATCGGAAGAGAAAATTGCGAACGCGAACCTGACCCGTTTCATTCATGCGGTGAATCAGAGGCATGGGACATCGTTTCGCGACTACCACAGCCTCTACCAGTGGTCTGTGGAGAACATTCCCGACTTCTGGAGTGCCTTGTGGGATTTTGCCCAGGTCAGGTGCTCTCGTAAGCCCGAGCAGGTGGTGGATGACTTGACCAAAATGCCCGGAGCAACATGGTTCAACGGGGCAGAACTCAATTTTGCGGAGAACCTTCTGCGGTTCCGCGACGATCAGGTCGCGATCATTTCCCAACGTGAGACTGGGGAGCCGGTTAATATCACCTATGCGCAACTGTACGATCAGGTGGCCCGTTTAGCCCAATCTCTCAAGAAAGCGGGGGTACAGAAGGGTGACAGGGTAGCGGGCTTCATGCCCAACCTCAGCGAGACCGTGGTTGCCATGCTCGCTTCGGTGAGCCTGGGGGCTATCTGGTCGTCCAGCTCTCCTGATTTTGGCATCAAAGGGGTTCTGGATCGCTTCGGTCAGATCAAGCCCAAAATCCTCTTCACCGCAGACGGGTATCTTTACAATGGGAAGTCGTTCGACTCCCTGGAACGCGTCGCGGGAATTCTCAAGGAACTTCCGTCCACGGAACAAGTGGTCGTAGTTCCCAACGTAAGTGCCAGCCCGGACATCTCTGTGGTGCCCCGTTCGGTGCTTTGGGAAGACTTCATTTCTCGCGAACCGAACCTGTCACTGGATTTTCAGCAGGTACCTTTCTCGCATCCTTTGTACATCATGTACTCCTCAGGCACCACGGGCAAACCGAAGTGCATGGTCCAGGGCCACGGGGGTATCCTTCTCAATCAACTCAAGGAACACCTGTTGCACTGCGACCTGACCCGGGACGACACCCTGTTCTACTTCACGACCTGCGGGTGGATGATGTGGAACTGGCTGGTGTGCGGGCTTGCCGTAGGCGCTCGCATTCTGCTCTACGATGGGTCTCCGTTTTACCCGGACCCCTTGGTTCTCTGGAGAATGGCCGAGGCTGAGAAAATCACCGTGTTCGGTACCAGCGCCCGGTACATCACCGCGCTCGACCAGGCGAACGCAAAGCCGGGCCAAGAATGCGATCTCTCGTCGTTGCGTGCGATTCTTTCTACCGGTTCACCTTTACCTGAGGACGGCTTTGAATATGCGTATCGGGAAATCAAACAGGACATGCAGTTGGCCTCCATATCAGGAGGCACGGACATCAACGGCTGCTTCGCACTTGGTAACCCTATCGGACCGGTATACTCGGGTCAGCTCCAGTGCCGTGGACTCGGCATGAAGGTGAGTGCGTACGACGAACACGGGCAGCCTGTGATCGGCAAGACCGGCGAACTGGTCTGTGAGGCTCCCTTTCCTTCCATGCCCATCTATTTCTGGGACGACCCTCAAGGGGAGAAATACCTGGACGCGTACTTCCGCAAATATCCTGGGGTGTGGTGCCACGGTGATTGGATTCAGATCACCGAACAGGGTGGAGTCATCATCTACGGGAGATCCGATGCGACCCTTAACCCTGGAGGAGTGCGCATAGGCACGGCTGACATCTACTCAGTGGTGGAAACCTTACCCGAGATCGCGGACAGCCTGGTGGTCGGACAGGACTGGCAGGACGATGTGCGCGTCATATTGTTCATCAAACTCCGGGAAGGTGAGCAACTCACGGATGATCTCGCACGGCGCATTAAGAAGGCGATCCGGGAAAACGCCAGCCCACGGCACGTGCCAGCCAAGATCATCCCGGTGTGCGATATCCCTTACACCATAAACATGAAAAAGGTGGAGTTGGCGGTGCGAAACGCCATTCACGGCAAGCCTGTTACCAACAAAGACGCACTGGCCAACCCGGAGTGTCTCGATTTGTTTGCTGATTTGGAAGACCTGAAGAGTTAGCATGTGATGCTGGTTTCCGATCGGCTGTCGACCGGTCGGAAGCCTTGATTGGAGAAAATTCAATCACTGGTGTTGAAAGGAGTTAGTCATGATACGAAGAATGGGCGACTATTTTACCAGATGGGCAGAAAAGTACATGCCGGACCCGTTTCTCTTTGCGGTTCTCTTGACTTTTCTCACCCTGATTTTAGGGGTCACATTCACCAAAAGCGGCCCTTTCGATATGCTCAAGCATTGGAACAAGGGTTTCTGGACCCTGTTGACGTTCTCGATGCAAATGTGCTTGATCCTTGTAACCGGATATGCCCTGGCAACGACAAAAGCCGTGCGAAAGGTCATAGACGCACTTGCCGGCATCCCGAAAGACGGTGGCTCCGCTGCAGCCCTTGTCTGTTTCGTGGCGATTCTCGCGGCGTACGTCAACTGGGGACTAGGCCTCATCGTAGGGGCCCTGATGGCTCGCGAGGTAGCGCTCCGAGGTTATAAGCGGGGCATTCCCATGCATTATCCGCTCCTCGGAACCGCAGGCTATATCGGGCTGGCATGTTGGCACGGAGGCCTGTCCGGTTCCGCGCCTCTGACGGTGGCCACCGAAAAGCACTTCCTCGTCGACAAGATAGGCATCATACCGGTTTCCGCCACCTTGTTCAGCCCCCTCAATATCGTTGTGGGGCTCTGCTTGCTCATTTTCCTGCCCCTCTTGCTCAAAATGCTTTCTCCTACTTCTGCAGAGCACATGATTACCGTGGACAAGGTCTTGCCCAACGTGGACAGCCTTTTGAAGCAAGAGGAAGAAAAGGTTCCTGCAAAAAAGACTGTGGCCTACTGGCTCGAGCAAAGTATCGCGATCAGCATGATCGTCGGCTTTATGGGGCTGGCTGTTGTGGTGTGGTACTTTTATGAGAAAGGCTTCAGCCTCAATCTGAACATTGTCAATTTTACGTTTCTTTTCGTAGGAATCCTTCTCCACGGCCGCCCCATAAACTACGTGAGGGCCGTCTCGGAAGGCGCGAAAGGATGCGCGGGCATCATACTCCAGTTTCCGTTCTATTCCGGCATCATGGGCATGATGAAGTTTTCCGGGCTGGTAGTGGTCATATCCGCCTGGTTCGTGACCATTTCCAATCAGTACACTTTTCCGATTTTTGCCTTTCTGTCCGCGTGCTTGGTCAACATCTTCGTTCCTTCTGGGGGAGGCCAGTGGGCTGTTCAGGGACCTGTCCTGGTTGCCGCCGCGAAAACGCTGGGCGTGTCCTACCCGAAGACCGTAATGGCCTTGGCCTATGGCGACCAATGGACAAACCTCTTCCAGCCCTTCTGGGCTCTGCCCTTGCTGGGTCTTACCGGGCTGAAGGCCGGCCAGATCATGGGGTACGCCATGGCAGTCATGCTTATCGGTTTTCTGTTCTTCGCCATCGCTCTTGTAGTGCTGCCCGCGTGAGGAATGTGTCTGAAGAAAGATGACGCAGCGTCCCCGCGGCACACGCCCTGTGGGTACAGGTGCAAGGAAGTCATGTGGCAACCGTGAGGACTCAAGCCACTTCCCGCTTATGCGGGGCCCTGGTTTCGGCCGAAGCTCCGCATAAGCACTTTGCACGAACAAGACGAATCCGAAAGTATGTATAAAAACGGCTATGGTATGTTTGGATTTGCCTTATTGTGGCTCTTGAATGCGCTCCGAAAGTAAAACGAATCGCAGTAGGTAGGCCGTATCGAATCAACATGGGGAGGGAGGGATTTCTTTTCGATATGGGGCGACGATCATTGACTTTTTCATTTGCCCTACGTATGTTGATTTGGCACGGTAGTCCCGAAAGATCGCTCTAGCGTAGTTTGTGCAATTTCCTTTTTTTCAAAGAGGCCCACGCTCAGCCATCTTCCGTCACCGCGCGAAACTCCCACCCTGCCCCTGGTTTCAGAGGATGACCGTTCGAGGAACAATCGGTCGTTTCTTCACGAGGAGACCGCCCCATGCCAAAGAAGACGTCTGCTGACGAAGCAGTGAAGCCTGCTCCCTCTCGCCGGGGAAGAACCAAGAAGGAACCAACCTCAAAGAAGAAGAGACTGTCGTCCGGTACACGGCGCACAAAGACGCCTCGTCTGAATGAGGAGGAGCAAGAAGGGACGTGCCCCGTCGTGGGTATCGGGGCTTCGGCCGGAGGGTTGGAGGCTTTCGAGCGGTTCTTCACCCATATGCCCCCGGACACGGGTATGGCCTTCGTCGTCATCCAGCACCTCGATCCGAAACACAAGAGCATTCTGTCTGAACTGGTCCGGCGCTACACCGGGATGACCGTTCACGAAGTGGAAGACGGGATGGTGGTGGAGCCCGACACCATCTATGTCATCCCCCCGAACCGCAACATGGCCCTCTTGCACGGGAACCTGCATCTCCTGGAGCAGTCGGAAATCCCGGGTCTGCGCACTCCGATCGATTTCTTTTTCCGATCTCTCGCGGAGGACCGGAAAGAACAGTCAATTTGCATTGTCACTTTCCGGCACGGGAACCGAGGGGGCTATGGGGTTGCGAGCAGTCAAGGGCGCGGGCGGCATGGTCATGGTCCAGGACCCCGAGTCGGCCAAGTATGACGGGATGCCACGAAACGCGATCGGGACCGGGTTGGTGGATTTTGTGCTTCCAGCTGAAGAAATGGCGGAACAACTCATCAAGTATATCCGGCATTCTGTCGACGTGGTTTCGGCCGTCACTGCGGACGCGACCACCAAAGACCCCGGCTTGCTGCAAAAGGTATTCATTCTGGTGCGCTCTCAAACGGGGCACGACTTTTCTTATTACAAAGAGAACGCGATCCTGCGCCGCATTGAAAAGAGAATGGCGCTCAACCAAATCACGTGGCTGTCGGATTACGTGCGGTACATGCAGGAGAACTCCAAGGAAGCGTCCGTTCTCTTCAAGGAACTTTTGATAGGCGTGACCAATTTCTTCCGGGATAAAGAGGCATTTGAGGCACTCAGAGACAAAGCGATCCCGAAGCTCTTTGAAAACAGGTCTTCGGACAATCCCGTGCGTGTGTGGGTCCCCGGTTGCGCCACAGGCGAAGAAGCCTATTCGATCGCGGTGCTGTGTCAGGATTTTATCCGAGCCACCGGGAGGAGTTTTGCTGCCCAGATTTTTGCCACTGATATTGATAGCGACGCTATTGAAGCCGCGCGCCAGGGACTTTACCCCGAGAGCATAGCAGTCGATGTCCCGCCTGCATACCTGGAAGGTTTCTTTACGCGTGAGGACAGTTCGTTTAGGATCAACAAAGAAATCCGCGATAAGGTAGTATTTGCGTTGCAGAACGTGATTACGGATCCACCGTTTTCCAAAATTGACCTTATAAGTTGCAGGAACCTCCTGATTTACTTCGGCCAGGAGCTCCAGAAGAAAGTGCTGCCGCTTTTTCACTATTCCTTGAACAAGGATGGGGTCCTGTTTCTCGGCTCTTCGGAAACCATAGGAGAGTTCTCCGATTATTTTGCGGTGCTGGATAGGAAATGGAAGCTGTTCACGCGCAAGGACACGGATCCTTCCCACATACAAGTCCTGAATTTTCGCTCGCCTACCGTGACGGATCGGAGAGTTCACATCCAGGTAGCCCGGCATGCCGCACCCATGATCGGTACCAATTATCGGGAAGTGGCGGAAAAGATCATCCTGGAGAGTTACGGTCCCACGGGCGTGCTCATCAATGAAAAGAGCGAGGTGCTTTACATTCATGGCAGGGTAGGGAAATACCTTGAACCTCCGTCGGGTGAGTTCACCGGCAATATCCTGGCAATGGCGCGAGAAGGTCTCAAGCTTGAGCTGGCCAGCTCATTGCGAAAGGTCCTCACACAGAAATCCGAAATCAGAACGGAGCACCTGCGGGTGAAGACCAACGGAGGCTATCAACTCGTCAATCTGGTCGTAAAGCCCATTTCCCAGCCCCCATCCCTGGAAGGTTCGCTGTTAGTCATTTTTGAGGAGTCACTGTCTGAAGAACGGTCGGACACGAACGCCGATTCCCCGCGCGGCATTGGCGAGCTACCCGATCCCCGGGTCCAGCAACTCGAGCAGGAACTCAGGTCCACCAAGGAATACCTCCAGACCACTATCGAGGAACTGGAAACCACCAACGAGGAACTCAAGTCGACCAACGAGGAACTGCAGTCGTCGAATGAGGAGTTGCAGAGTACCAATGAGGAACTCGAGACGTCGCGGGAGGAGCTGCAATCCATCAATGAGGAGCTCATTACCGTAAACTCCGAGCTACAACAAAAGATCGAGGAGCTATCAAAAACCAGCAGTGATTTGAATAACCTTCTTGCCAGTACCGGAGATCGGGACACTCTTCCTGGATACGAGTCTGCACATTCGTCGCTTCACACCCGCAGCCACCGAATTCCTCAGCTTGTTGCCGAGCGACATCGGTCGTCCGGTGAGTCACCTCGCGTCCAATATGCACTACGACGGCCTGATCGGAGACGCGAGGGACGTGCTTCAGACCCTGGTACCCAAACAGATGGAAGTCGAGACCAAACAAGGCCGATGGTTCAGCATGCGCATACTCCCTTATCGCACCATTGAGAACATGATAGACGGGGTCGTGATTACCTTCGTGGATATTACCCAGCGCCGGCTCATCGAGGAGAAACTGCGGGAAGAGATTGGCGAGCGTGAGAAGGCGGAGCGTCGGGTGCAAAGGTCCTTGGACTATGCGGAAGGGATTGTGAACACGGTGCGTGAGCCTCTGATCGTGATCGACGCGGACTTGCGCGTGGTCTCCGCGAACAGCGCGTTTTACCGCACTTTCCTTTTCACACCCGAGGAAACCCAGGGCAACCTGCTCTATGACCTGGGCCACGGTCAGTGGGATATCCCCCGCTTACGGGAACTCTTGGGAGAAATTATGGCCCAGAAGACGGAAGTGACTGATTTCGAGGTCGATCACGTGTTTCCGGAACTCGGGCGCAAGAAGATGCTTCTCAATGCTCGTCAAATAGATCGCGGAGGGGGACAAGAAGAAGACAAACTCATCCTCCTGGCTATTGAGGCCCGCGATTAAGTAAAAGATCGTGAGGCATGGCACCAGTGCAAGAAATGCCGCCACGAGGATGATGCTCACCACACCAAGGAGGTCGCTCAGCGGCTCTATCCCGAGAGACCTGCACGTTGCCGGCCATGGCTACGGAGGGTTTCTCGCCCGGGGAACGACTGGAGATTGGAAATGGCGCAGGACAAGGATTCAGAGGGGAGATTCGCCGGACTGAGAACCCGCGCCGAGAATGACCTTCATGGCACGCGTGCGGACTGGGAAGATGTTTCCGCACTGTCTTCGAAAGAAGTCCAACGCCTGGTACATGAGTTGAGGGTCCACGAGATCGAGCTGGAGACGCAGAACGAGGATTTGCGCAGAGCCCAGATCGAAGTGGAACAGCTCAAAGACAAGTATCAGGACCTGTACGATTTTGCACCCATGGGCTATGTGACGCTGAACGGCAAGGGGATTATTCTGGAAGCCAATCTCACCGCGGCCCGGCTGCTCGGTGTGGACAGGCAGGCATTGGCCAAGATGCCGTTCTCCCGCTTTGTCTGTAAGGAGTTCAGGGATGCTTGCTACTTAAGTATTGGGCGGGTCTTTGAAACCCAATCCACACAGACGTGCGAAATCAAGTTGGCAAGAAAGGACGGTGCTCGCTTTTTCGCTCAACTGGAATTGGTTGCGGTACAGGATGAAAACGGCCAAGTCAACGGGTGTCGGACAGCCTTGTGGGACATCACCGCACGTAAAGCAGCACAGGACGATCTCGCGAGGGCCAATGAGGAATGGGAACTGACCTTCAATGCCTCCTCAGACCTGGTGATGGTACTGGATCGTGAACACAGGGTGCTCCGGGCGAACAAACCCATGGCTGATGCCCTCGGAATGTCGCCGCAGGAGTTGACAGGGAGACGCTGCTGTGAGCTTGTGCATGGACAAAAGGAGCCTCCTGCTTTTTGCCCCCACTCCCTGCTTCTGGTAGACGGGAAAGAACATTCAACAGAAGTGAAGGAAACGCGTCTCGGGGCAGTATTCGACGTGCGAGTTTCTCCGCTGAAGGATCCAGATGGTCAGTTCATAGGTTCGGTGCATGTGGTTCGTGACATCACCGAGCGCAAACGTGCCGAGGAGGCATTGCAAACCGCAAGCGCCTATAACCGAAGCCTGATTGAGGCCAGTTTGGACCCCCTGGTGACCATCAGCGCGGAAGGAAAGATTACCGACGTGAACACCGCGACGGAACGCGTGACAGGCTATTCACGAGAGAGAACTCATCGGGACCGAATTTGCGGACTATTTCACCGACCCTTCCAGAGCCAGGGCTGGCTATCAACAGGTGTTTCGTGAAGGTTCGGTGAAGAACTACGAACTGGCAATCCGACACAAGCGCGGACGGGTGACACCGGTCATATACCACGCATCCATATACCGCGACGATTCCGGGAAAGTAGTCGGGATCTTCGCTGCCGCGAGGGATATTACGGACCGCAAGCGCGCGGAAGAAGAATTGATTCGTTCCAATGAAGACCTTCAACAATTTGCCTACGTGGCGTCCCACGATCTGCAGGAGCCTCTTCGCAACGTGGCCACGTGCCTGCAAATGCTGGAAAAGAAATACAAGAACCAAATTGACGCGGAAGCGGACCAGTACATCCACTATGCCGTGGACTCTGCGGTGCGCATGAAGGCCCTGATTCAGGATCTCCTGGCATATTCCCGTATCTCGACACGGGGAAAAACTTCCCAACTCATAGACTGCACCAAGCTACTGGATCACACATTGAGAAATCTGAGAGCGTCAATTGCCGACGCCAAAGCCGTGATTACGCACGATCCTCTTCCCTTTATTCTTGCCGACGACACACAATTGTTGCAGGTGTTTCAAAACCTTATTGCAAATGCCGTGAAGTTTCGCAGGGATGAGCCTCCTCAGATCCATGTGTCCGCGGTCAAGAACGAAAACGAATGGGTCTTTTCGGTAAAGGACAATGGGATCGGTATGGATTCCCGGCACCTCGATCGGATTTTCGTGATCTTCCAGAGGTTGCACAAAAGGAGCCGATACGAGGGCACGGGCATGGGCCTTGCCATTGTCAAGAAGGTCGTAGAACGGCATGGGGGAGGGTATGGGTGGTATCCGAGCTGGGCGTGGGTACCACATTCTTTTTCACGATGCCTGAAAAGGGGATACAGACATGATGGTTCCAGGGATGATGATTCAACCGGTGGAAATTCTCCTGGTGGAAGACAACCCGGTGGATATCATGATGACCAGAGAAGCCCTCAACAGCGGCAGGGTATGCAATACCCTGCATGTGGCTGAAGACGGCGACGAAGCAATGGACTTCCTGTACAAGAGAAGCAAATACTCTTCCGCACCTTCACCGGAGATCATTCTCCTGGACTTGAATCTCCCCAGGAAAGATGGACGGGAAGTCTTGGCCGAGATCAAACAAGATCCTGCTTTGCGGCACATTCCTGTTATTGTGCTCACGACTTCTCAAGACGAAGACGATATCTGGCGAAGTTACGAGCTGCAAGCCAACTGCTTCATTACCAAGCCGGTGGATATGGAGCAATTTACCAAGGCCCTGGAAAGCCTCGAGGATTTCTGGTTGACGGTGGTAAGACTGCCGAGGAAATGAGAATCGGTGCTGAGAGGTCAGGTCGTGATGACACCCGTGCGGCTTTTGCTTGTTGAAGACAATTTTGTGGACGCCCTTTGTCTCCAGGAAACCCTCCAGGAGGCAGGAAGCATGGAATTCGAGATTTCACACGTAGAGACTCTGGCAGAAGCCAAAGAACGTCTGGCCCACAAGGATTTCCATGTGGTCGTAGTGGACTTGGGGTTGCCCGATAGCCAAGGATTGACGACATTTACACAAATTCAGGACTCCGCTTCACACACGCCCGTCGTGGTGCTCTCAGGTCTGGACGACGAAACCGTGGCCATCGAGGCATTGCGAAAAGGGGCGCAGGACTATCTCATCAAAGATCAATGGGACGGACACATGTTGTCACGAGCCATCAACTATGCCATCGAACGGCAACGACTTCTGGCCGCGATGGTGCGCCTGAGCCCCCAGGGCGAGAATGAGAAGTGTGTGGGGGAACATGCGACAAATTTACGTGATTCCCCCTTGATTACCGGGACAGGGCAGGCCTCGTCGAAAAAAGCTACCCACCTCCCGGATGTGTCCGGGCTCTCCCGGCATGATATGGGGCAGATAATCCACGAATTGCACGTCCACCAGATCGAGTTGGAAATGCAGAATGAGGAGTTACGCAAGGCCCAACTCGATTTGCAAAAGTCACGGGAAGAGTATGCGGATTTGTATGAGTTCGCTCCTGTAGGCTATTTCACTCTCGACGAGCGCGGGGTGATCCTTAAGGTAAACTTGACCGGAGCCGAACTTCTAGGCCAGGAGAGAAAGGGCCTACTCAACACACGTCTTTCCGCGCTTCTCTCCAAAAGCGATGCTGATACTCTCCATTTGTATCTTACGAAGGTATTTCGCACCAGGGCCAAGCAGTCGTGCGAATTACAACTCAAGAATGAGAGTGCGAGGCGATATATCCGGTTAGAGAGTGTCGTGATAGCCGATTCTGAAGATCCGGAGGACCGATGCCGCACGATTCTAACGGACATTACTGATCGCAAGATTGCCGAAGAAACCCTACGCCAAGGCGAAAAGCGGTTCAGGGCAGTCTTTGAAGGCGCGGAGGACCCTATTTTTTTGAAGGACCGGTCATTGCGGTTTACCCAGGTGAACCCTGCCTTTGAGAAACTCGTGGGTGCTCCTGCTTCTGAAATTGTCGGCAAGACACATGAGGATGTGTTTGGAACACAGGACTCTGCTTACATCAGCAATAAGGAGCTGCGCGTCTTGGAGGGAGACACCATAGAAGACGAACACGTCAGGACAATACGAGAGGTACCAATGACGTTTCTGGCTATGAGAACCCCCCTCCGTGACGCTTCAGGCGAAACTGAGGGCATTCTCACCATATTGCATAACATCACGGACCGTAAGAGAATCGCAGCAACCCGTGTACCGGCACAAGAAAGATACCCTTCCCGGTCCATGCAGGCCACCCTCAACAGGGCGAGGATGGCTGCAAAACAAAACAGCATCGTGTTGCTCTTGGGCGAAAGCGGGAGCGGCAAGGATCACCTCGCCAGATATATTCACGACCATTCCCCCCGTGCCGACGGACCCTATTTTGCAGTCAATTGTGCCGCGATCTCTCGCGAACTGGCTGAATCGGAACTTTTCGGTCACGAGAGAGGCGCGTTCACAGGGGCTGCGTCAAGAAAACGAGGACTTTTGGAATTGGCTGAGGGCGGGACCCTCTTGTTGAACGAGATAGGCGAACTGTCACCTGCCTTGCAATCAAAGCTCCTCAGCTTTCTGGACACCAGGAAAATTACCCGCATCGGCGGCGAAAAGGAAGTGTCGGTGGATGCCAGGCTTCTTGCGGCTACGAATAGAGACCTGGAGAAAGAGGTCGAGGCAGAGAGGTTCCGCAAAGATCTCTTTTACCGTCTCAATGTGATGTCCATCACGGTCCCCCCGCTCCGAGAAAGGAGGGAAGACATCCCCATCCTCGTGCGAGAAATCCTTTCAAAACTTTGCGCTGAAATGGAAATAAGCGAAATGCCCGGGATTGATGACTTAACCATGAAGGCTCTTCAGAACCACGTGTGGACCGGGAATGTGAGGGAACTCCGAAATGTGCTGGAAAGAGCATTGATAGTGTCGGATGGGAATTACTTGGACGTGGCCAGTGCAGGCGCGGCCTGGCCCTCCTCTTACGGAGACAGCAAAGGGCCGGAAATCACCATCAGCGCGGACGGGCGAACCCTCCGTGACGTGACGGATGAACTCGTAAGATTCATGTGCGTGGAAGCGCTCCAACGATGTGACGGAGGGAAAAGGGCGGCAGCTAGACTCCTGGGCATCTCTCGCGATTCTTTTTATCGACACCTCAGACGGTTGGGAATCTTTGACTCGGCTCAGTCGGAAGATATGGAGGCTGACGATGCTGACTGAGATGGAGGGAGAGCCCGGTACCCTGTCATTTTCTCGATCACACGAAAATCGGCAAGGGGGGGCTCTGCCAGAGTAACTTCCCAAGGTTCGGCCGTGTGAGGCAGCAGTGGATAGCCACCAGGACAAGGCAACATTGAATTCCGGGACGGTTGACTGAACCGCTACGTCAAGTCTGACGCCATACGAAAGAAGCGTGCAAGGATCAATCGGTGTCTTGGATTCTCCGCGGCAAAGAGAGGCTGCGGCAGCTATTGAGATGGGGAGACGAGCAGCGAGACTGGATGTGCGCACAACTGTTGCAAATGTCGGACACGGCTGGATAGGTAACTGACCGAAAATACACGGACATCCCGCTGTCGTGTCCGATACCCGGACAAAAGCAGGATGGTACGTACTTTTTCGCGAGTCCGGAATGGCATGGCTCATGTTCAATGGTGTGTCATGTCAGTAATATATCATTATTGAGACACAAAAGCAAGATGTGGCACGATATGTGCTTGCTAATCGCGGATGTGCAATCCAAGGGGACAGTGAGAGACTTTGTTCAGGGCGCACGGTGCACCACCACGAGGCATTGTCGGGATGTTAGTGAGAGAGACCACGTCGGAGAGTAAAACTTGGCAGCGGGAAGGCCTCGCTGGCCACCTCGTCTTCTCGCTTGTGTAGGATGCTCGCATCTTCGTGGTCCGAGCATTGTGAGAGAATCCGGCGAACTGACATGAATTCATTGCCACTTTCTTGCGAAACAGGTTGGGCGGTCCGTCGGAATTTTGTCTGGAGGAGTGACTCGTCACGACAACAACGGCGGTGTACGAGAAAGGGCTTCTTCAAAGCCGGGCACGCCAGCAACACGCAGCACCGAGAAAGGTATCAGACAATGAAACGTGGCACACTCGTCGCGGGGATCGTGGCGGCACTTTTGTGCGTCTTTACCGTGTCCGGTGTCCTGGCGGACCTGAAGGACATCAAACAAAGAAATGTGATAAGGCACCTGGGGGTTCCTTACGCAAATTTTGTGACAGGAGACGGTGACGGACTGGATGCAGAGATCATCAAACTGTACGCGCATGAAATTGGGGTACGGTACGAATACGTGAGAGCGTCGTGGGCAAGCGTCATAGCCGATCTGGCAGGCCTGCAGGTGGTGCCGAAGGGAGAGGATGTCGAAGTAGTGGGGAAGTGTGAGGTGAAAGGAGACATTATCGGTAACGGCCTCACGGTCTTACCTTGGCGGAGTAAGGTGATCAGCTATTCGCACCCGTACTTTCCGAGCGCAATTTGGGTATTGGCGCGGGACGACTCCGATGTGAGGCCCATCGTTCCCGCGGGGGATATCAAGAAAGACATAGAAGCAACGCGGAAACTCCTGAAAGGCAGAGAGGTGCTGGGTATTCGCAATACCTGCGTGGATCACAGCCTGTACCATCTCGAGGGGATCAAGCCGCTGTACAAAGAAGGGCTTACCCTCAATGACCTTGCTCCGGCAATGATCAAGGGTGATGCGCCCCTGACCATCTTGGATGTGCCGGATGCCATGATTGCGCTGCAAAAATACCCTGGCAAGATCAAAGTGTTGGGAACGATTACGGACAGACAGGTTATGGCTTTTGGCATATCAAAGAGTTCTCCGGAATTGCTCAAGTCATTCAATTCTTTCCTGGAGAAAATCCGTGAGAATGGAAAGCTCAGGCAGTTGGTGCTCAAGTACTATCCACATATTGGCGTCTATTTTGCGGACTTTACCCGTCCGTAGAAGGTAGGACTCACATGCCACCCGAAGAAGAAGGGTTTTCGCAAGAGCGGAGAAATTTTCGCAAGACCATATGGATCTTCGGGATACTGATTTTTATCCTCATTGGCTCAACGACCTATGTTCTGGTGCGGCTCTATCGGACCTCCGTCCTCTTGGCGGAATCCGATGTGAACGCGTTCGTTGAGGGGACCCAGAACCGGATCACCATCATTGAAGAGTATTTTCAGCAAAGGGTACATGACCTGCTGACCATCACCGGGAGTCAGGTCTTAAACACCTATCATCACAACAAGGCCCTTGGGATGTCCTTGGAGTACGGTCTGGCCGTGTCGCAGGATCAGATTGCGAAAGAGCTCGACCGCGTGCGGAAGACATCTCGAGAAGACGGACTCCCCTTTTACCGACACATTGCGTTTTTGGATGAAAGCGGAAGGGTGATTGCAGAGAGTCATGCAGAGTTCCATGCGGGCGGATTCACTGCGCCTTTTCTTGCAAGGGTGAGGCGCCGGTCCGCGGATGGCCCGGCGCTGATAGTGACCGATGAGGCTCATCCCAATTTATTCCTCTGTTCCGAGTACCCGATACAAGGGCGCACGTAAGGGCTGGGTTGTCCTTGAATTGGATAACAAAACCATCAGCCACAAAATCCAGCTCCAAGCGCTTCAAAAGAATAGCGACTTCACCGGCCTG
Organism: uncultured delta proteobacterium; assembly: GCA_963760985.1. GTDB lineage: Bacteria > Desulfobacterota > Desulfomonilia > Desulfomonilales > Desulfomonilaceae > JACRDG01. The sequence goes on from CAVXFM010000017.1 coordinate 172,943, forward strand.
ATGGACTCCAAAGGGCTCCTCGTAGTGGGACCCGAAGAACTGCGGGGAAAGAACCTCGCTGACGTGTTCCGGCTGCCTCACGGCCGCGCGGATACCGAAAAATTCCTTGAGGTTTCTCCGCCGCCACAAGGCTTTCGTCAAGAACCTTTGATCATTTCCTGGGGCCAGGTGGGCAAGACCGGCCTTGAACTTATCAGAGTCGCCCCGAAATCGGCATACCTCGCGTCCCATTCCCCGCGGCTGTGGACGATGCTCTTCTTCTCATGGATGATGGCATTGTTCGTCATGCTGTTTTTCACTTTGAGGGGATTTGCGGATCGATACAGAATGTTTCGGGAACTTGAACAAGCTCGAGACACGCTTGAATTGCGCGTCCAGGAACGGACCGCGGTGGCCGAACAACGCGGGAGGCACTGGCCAGATCCGAGGCTGCCCTGCACGATCAAACCCTCCTTCTCGAGTCGATTCTGAAGAGCATGGGCGATGGGGTGATTTGTGCCGATCAACGGGCGCGGTTCTTTCTTTTCAATCCCGCTGCCGAACGCATCCTCGGCACGGGGGTTACCGATTCAGCACCTGAGAGTTGGCCGGAACTGTACGGTCTTTTTCACACCGACCGGATCACGCCCTTCCTGCCTGATGAGCTCTCTCTCGTGCGTGCGATTCGCGGGGAAGCCACCGACGGACTGGAGATGTTCATCAGCGATCCTGGACGCTCCGAAGGCCGTTTCGTGAGTGTCGCCGGTCGCACGCTGCGGGATCAAAATGGCGCAATTCGCGGTGGCGTGGCAGTACTTCGGGATATTACGGAAGCCCGACGGATCACGTGGGAACTGCAAGAAGCCAAGGAAGCAGCTGAGAGCGCTACAGTTGCAAAGAGCGAGTTCCTCGCGGGGATGAGCCATGAAATCCGGACCCCCATGCACGCGGTCATGGGAATGATAGATCTGACCTTGAGAACCGAACTCTCTCCCAGGCAACGAGAATTCCTGAAAATTGCAGGTTCCGCGGCAGAGCAGCTGCTACGTCTGCTGGATGACATCTTGGATTTCTCTAAAATGGAGGCAGGCAAACTGCCCCTGGAATTAAAGCCCTTCCCATTGGGTGAGAGTGTCGGAAAGGCGCTGAAAAGTCTGGGAATCAAGGCACATGAAAAGGGTCTGGAACTCACCTACCGTGTTGCTCCTGACTTGCCTGAAGTCGTCATAGGTGATTCAGGACGATTCAATCAGATCGTAATCAATCTGGTCGGAAACGCGGTCAAGTTTACCGAGACGGGTGAGATTAACGTGAGCGTCGAGGTAGACTCAAGGACGGAAACAGAGGTGTGTCTCCACGTGGTAGTCAGGGACACAGGGATTGGCATTCCTCCTGACATGCAAACGCACATCTTTGAAGCGTTTACCCAAGTGGATACTTCCACGACTCGTCAGGCCGGGGGCACAGGTCTTGGCCTGGGAATTTCTTTCCGCTTGGTCCAACAGATGGGCGGCGGCATCTGGGTTGAGAGCGAAGTTGGCCTAGGCTCAACCTTCCATTTCACAGCCCGTCTCGGAGTTCAGGGACAGTCCACAGATGAAGAGGTACCCGTTCCTGCTCAATTGGCGGGTTTGTCCGTGTTGGTCGCGGATGATAACGTGACAAACCTTTTGATCATCCAAGAGACCCTCACGAACTTGGGGATGAAAGCGATGATAACCCAAGGCGGGCAATCGGCCCTCGACGAAATATCTCGGGCAGCCGATCTCGGGGAACCGTATGCACTCGTCTTGCTCGACCAAATGATGCCGCAGATGACCGGATCTGAAGTGGCCACCCGGATCAGGCAAGACCGCAGGCTCATGGATACGACGATACTGATCCTCTCCTCAGCCGATCCCAGGGAGACATGCGCGAATAGTAAGAAGGGGAGCGCATCCGGATATCTCACCAAACCCGTGACACGGTCAGAACTCTTGAATGCCATCGTAGCGATCCGAGAGGTGGGGATCGAGACAGACTGTGTCGCTGCTGTTCCCCAACAGGGGCTCCCAAAGCCGTTGAGAAGCCTCCGCATACTGGTTGCCGAAGACAACCCTGTAAGCCAGCGGGTAATGGTCGAGTGCCTGAGACACCGCGGGCATCGGCCGGTAGTGGTAAATAACGGCAAAGACGCTGTGCTCGCGTATAAGGAAGATCGGCCGTTCGATGTCATTCTGATGGACGTGGAGATGCCGGAACTGGATGGCATACGCGCAACCACTGCCATCCGCGAGATGGAGCAAACGACCGGAGCACATGTGCGCATCATCGCAGTCACTGCCCACACGATGGCCGGGAAGCGCCAGCAATTCCTTAGGAAAGGAATGGATAACTACCTTTCCAAACCAGTGCGGTTGGAGCGGCTGTTCGAAAGCAGTGGAGGAGGGTGTTTCTCCTGACCTCGTAAACGACTCACCAATGGTCACGTCCCACCACGCAACAGGGCAAGTGTTCGATCTGGACTGGACGTTGGCCCGCTTGAGAGGAAAACAGGACCTGCTGCGGGAGATTGCGGCGTTGTTCCTTGCTCAGTCAACAAGCCTAGTCTCCGCGGTCAGACAGTCCATCGACGCTGCCGACGCTGAGGGACTGAGGCGAGCAGCCCACTCTTTGAAGGGGGCAGCGAGCAACTTCCTTGCCCATGAAGTCATGGAGGCTGCCCTCAAGATGGAACATCTGGGGGCACACAAAGATTTCAACGCTGCGGAAAGCCTGTATCACACTCTGGAAGAGACAGTCGCAAGACTCACGAAAGCCCTGACCGATCTCGGATAAGGATCCTACCATGAGAGTCCTGATAGCTGATGACGACGTGGCTTCCCTTCGCGTTCTCAAATTTACCCTGGAGGAATGGGGGTACCAGGTCCATGAGGCAACTGACGGGATCGGAGCCTGGGAGCATCTGCGAGGGGAAGATCCTCCGCGGCTGGCGGTTCTCGACTGGATGATGCCAGGAATGGACGGGACGGAAATTTGCCGGGAAATCCGCCGACAAGGCCAAAGACCGTACACCTACCTGATTCTGCTCACTGCCAAGAACGGAAGAGAGGACATTGTGCAAGGGCTCGAAGCAGGAGCGGACGATTTTATTCCCAAACCGTTTGACGCCAATGAACTCAGGGTCCGGATCACCGCGGGACAACGAATTGTAGATCTCCAGACAGAGCTTCTTTTCGCGAATGAACAACTCCAGCTCAAAGTTCAGGAAGGTAAACAGGCAGAAAAGGAAAAGGAAGCGCTGATCGGTCGTCTTCAGGAAGCTCTCGATCAGTTGCAAATCCTGAAAGGAATTCTGCCCATTTGTGGAGCTTGTAAGCGTATACGAGACAGCCAAGGGCATTGGCAGCAGCTAGAGGCTTACATATCGGCCCACTCCGAGGCAGTGTTCAGTCACAGTGTGTGCCCGGAGTGTGCGAGGAAGCTGTACCCCGGTCTGTGCGATGACTAAGTGCCCGATCTCCTCATTACGGTCGCACTTTTTTGAGGCAGGCCTCCGTGCGGCAAGGATGTGGTGACCATCGGGAACCGCATCGTTCTGGGCTTCTTCTCGACAGATGCGGTTCGCCCAGCTCGCCGCATATTACGCGTATACGTGACCGAATTTACGTAACGGAGCACTAAGAGAATCTGGCCTTGCGGAGGCAACGCGTGCTGACGATCGGAAAGGATTCTCCTGGGCAAATCTTCCAGATCCCCAAGGTTCATCCTTGGCATCATTACCTCGCGGTCCTTTCACCGGTTGAGGGCCAGAGCGGAGCACTTCAAGTCACCTGTACGTGCTGGCCAGCCTTGGCGGAGAGTATTGATCCGCCAGATAAAACCGGCAAACATGAGGAGGAAATTCCATGGCACACGAAGTTGATCCTCAACGTGCCTCGAAGGTACGGCTTCAGGTCAATCGCAGGGAGTACGAGGTTGCTGTCCCGTCCAGTACGCCTCTGTTGTGGGTAATCCGAGAAAGCCTCGGCCTGACTGGCACCAAATACGGTTGCGGAATCTCGCGCTGCGGTGCGTGTACGGTCATTGCGGACGGCAAGGCAATTCGGTCCTGCGTCACTCCCGTGTCGAAAGTGGTGGGCAAAGAGATCGTCACGATAGAGGGACTTTCGCCGGATGGGAGTCACCCCGTGCAGCAAGCCTGGATCGAGGAGGAGGTCCCGCAGTGCGGTTATTGCCATTCCGGCCAGATCATGACCGCTGCAGCCCTGTTGGCAACGAATCCTGCGCCGACCGACGCTGACATAGACCGTGCCATGACAGGCAACCTTTGTCGGTGTGGCACCTATCAACGGATCCGCCGGGCGATTCATCGAGCGTCGGAAATCGCGGCAGGGCACCGGTCTGAAGGACTGTCCGTGGGGCCTGAAATCAGCGGCCCAGGATCACGTGTTGCCTTGAACGATTTCGTGAGCATCAGCCCTGACGGGACCGTGACGATCATCGTGAACCACTCGGAAATGGGGCAAGGGGTTTACACCGCACTCCCGATGCTGGTAGCGGAAGAACTCCAGTGCGATTGGACCAAAGTGAGAGTGGAAGCAGCACCCGTAGATCCCGCGTACAATCATACGTTCTTTGGTCTCCAGGCAACCGGTGGGATGACCAGTGTCGTCAGCGAGTGGGAACGTCTGTCCGGGATCGGGGCCAGTGCCAGAGAAATGCTGATTGCTGCTGCGGCCGATACGTGGAGAGTAGAAAAGGAAGGCTGTCGAGCGGAGAACGGGTGCGTAATCCATTCGAGCGGCCGGAAACTGACCTACGGCCAACTGGCGAGCAAAGCGGCGACGATGCCACCGCCCGGAGAAGTCAGCGTCAAAAACCCCTCTCAATACCAGTTACTCGGCACGTCGATAAAACGGCTGGATATTCCTCACAAAACCAAGGGCGAGGCAATCTTCGGAATCGATGTGAGCGTTCCCGGCATGCTTACGGCGCTCGTGGCCCGGTCACCCGTGTTCCGCTGCAAGGTGGCGAGCTTCAAGGCAGACAAAGCCAAAGCCGTTCCAGGCGTTCAGGACGCCGTCCAGGTGCCGTCAGGGATCGCAGTGGTCGCGACTAGCTTCGGGGCTGCCAGAGCGGGACGGGATGCTCTTGAGATCATCTGGGACGAAGGAGCCCATGCAACCCTCTCCACAGAGGGTATGCGAGAACAGTATGCCAAACTGGCTCACACACGGGGAACGGTTGCAAAGGAGGAGGGCGACACTGCCCAAGCGCTCGCCAATGCGGCCACGCGAATTGTCGCGGAATACGAGGTCCCTTATCTCGCGCACGCAGACATGGAACCTTTGAACTGCGTGGTGGATCTTCGTGCCGACAGCTGCGAGATCTGGACCGGAACGCAGTTTCAAACCATGGATCGCAACGTTGCCGCGGAGATCGTGGGGCTCAAGCCGGAACAGGTCACACTGCATACCACATTGCTGGGCGGCGGTTTCGGACGCCGGGGAAATCCCCACTCGGACTTCATGACTGAGGCTGCACATGTGGCCAAGGCGGTGAAGAAACCGGTCAAAGTGATGTGGACCCGTGAAGACGACATGACCGGCGGTTGGTACCGTCCCATGTGGTACGACCGACTCGCTGCGGGACTCGACGCTCACGGCGACCTCATCGCCTGGGAGCACACGATTGTCGGGCAATCGATCATGGCCGGGACGCTGTTCGAAGAAGTCATGGTGAGCCACGGCATCGACGCTGCTTCCGTGGAAGGCGCAGCGGACATGCCCTACGCGATTCCGCACCTTCGGGTTGACCTGCATAGTCCGAAGATCGACGTTCCGGTGCAGTGGTGGCGCTCGGTGGGGCACTCGCACACGGGTTTTGTGGTGGAGAGTTTTATGGATGAGATGGCACACGCTGCAGGCAAAGACCCGTATGAGTTTCGGCGTAACCTTCTCACCGAGCATCCTCGACACCTGGGTGTTTTGGACCTTGCGGCACAGAAGGCCGACTGGGGCGCCCCGCTTCCCGAAGGCCATGGACGCGGCATCGCTGTGCATGCGTCATTTGGCAGTTGGGTCGCACAGGTGGCCGAGGTTTCTGTCACTGCTGAGGGGAAGGTGAAAGTCCACCGGGTGGTGTGTGCGATCGATTGCGGCAGAATAGTGAATCCGAACATAATCGAGGGGCAAATGGAGGGTGGAATCGTCTTCGGACTCACTGCGGCGTTGCATGGAGCGATCACGCTGAAAGACGGTCGGGTGCAGGAGAAGAACTTTTCACACTTACCCGCTGTTGGCCATGAACGAAATGCCGAAAGTAGAAGTGCACATTGTGCAGAGCAGTGAAGCACCGGGGGGCGTGGGAGAACCCGGAGTGCCGCCGATTGCCCCGGCAGTGGCCGACGCGATCTTTGCGGCCACGGGCAAGCGCATTCGGCAGCTTCCCATCAGTGCTGCCGCACTGAAAGGGGAATGATCGCACGAACGGGGAGAATGAGCATCCTGAGCCGGCGGTGATACCGATTGGCTTTCATACGACCGCCGCGCTCCGGGCGCTCCTATCCCCGTTCTGTTCCCGAAAACACGAATCCCGCGTTTTCCGCGTTCATACCGATTGCTTTCGCCTGTACGACTCAGCGCGGGCTGTAGGCCGGGAATTTCCTCTACGGACGATGCAAAGCCGTCTCCTCGCTTCGCTCAGGAGAACGCGAGCCTTCCGGCCTTTTTCGTTCGCACGCGAATCGGCATGAGAAGCATGATTGTCACCTTGAGGGGCAATACCCCACACGCCTCTAGAAGTTCACCTTGTCCATGCCCTTGAGTCTGAGAATTCTCCTCGCATCGGCCGGGGTTGCCACCTCGCGGTTGAGCATTTCGGAGAGATGAACGATCTTTTCTACCAGTTCCGCGTTGCTTTTCGCGAAGTCGGCCTTTTTGGATGTAGATGTTATCTTCCAGGCCCACTCTCACGTGGCCCCCCATGTGGATTGCCATGGTGGACAGGTTGATCTCCGCTGCGCCGACACCGATCACAGACCACGTGAATTTGTCCCTGCCGAAGAGGGATTCAGCCTTGGTGGTCAAGTACGTGAGATCCTCAGGTGTTCCTCGAATGGCTCCAAGAACCCCCATCACAAACTGAAGATGCAGCGGCGGCTTCATCATGCCTTCTGTGACAATGTGATCGAGATTGTACAAATGGCCTACGTCGTAGATTTCCAGCTCCGGTTTGGTGTGATTCTCTTGAGTAACTTTGCAGAGGTATTCGAAGTCCTTGAAGGTATTTTTGAAGACGAAATCCTTGCTCATTTCGAGATACGCTTTTTCCCAAGGATATTTGAATTCCGTGATGTACTTCAACGCAGGGTGGAGCGCAAAATTGATGGACCCCATGTTAAAAGAACACATCTCCGGCTTGAAAAGGGGAACCACCTGAGCACGCTCCTCCACGGTCATGAGCACCGAGCCTCCGGTGGTGCAACAAATCACCACGTCGGATTGTTCTCTGATGCGACTGAGGATTTCACGAAAATGGTTCGGGTCTGATGACGGAAAACCATCTTCGGGTCGCCGCGCATGGACGTGCACGATTGCGGCGCCCGCTCGGGCAGCTTCAATGGCCGAGTCTGCAATCTCTCGCGGAGTGAGGGGCAGGTAAGGCGTGAGTGACGGAATAGTTGCAGCGCCGCTAATGGCAGCAGTGATGATGAGTTTTTCCATAATGGACTCCTGTGAGGGATATCAGTAATGTACTGAACCGGAATGACAAGGAGATCCTTGTCTTTGTCGGTTCGCTACTAGTCGAGCAAAAAGGTTGCATCCGGACGATACATTGCCGCAGAAAACAGTCTATGGGATGGTGCGCTGTCTGCCCCGGGAACCGAAGAACTCGGTGATCCCGTCAGGCATGAATATGATTACCACAATAAAAAGGCACCCGTAAATGATCCGCGCCCACTCTGCTTTCACGAATGTGGATAGGCCTTCGTTGATCAGTGAAAGCGCCACGGCTCCCACCACAGGGCCCAGCCATGATTTCCCTCCGCCGAACAAGGCCATCAGCACGATGAGGATCGAGATGTTCACGTCAAACACAATCTGCGGATCAATGTAGCTCAAGTAATACGCGTAAATTCCGCCAGCCGCTCCGGGAAAAAATGCCGAAAGCGCGAATGCCTGCATCTTGAGCCAAGGCGCATTGATGGCCATGGTTTGGGCTACTTCTTCGTCTTCTTTGATGGCCCTGAGCCCGGCGCCGAATCGGGAACGGGCAATGCGGACGCTGATCCAGACCGTGATCAGCATCAGCACAAGCATCACCTCAAACAAAATGGACCGACTCACGCGGATGGGCACGTCCATAGATTTGAGCCAGAGACCGTCTGCGCCTCCCAGTATGTCCAGGTTTTTGACCGCCAGCTGGACCACGAAAGCGAAACAAAGGGTTATTACCGCGAAATACGGGCCTCGTAGCCGGAGGCACGGATATCCCACCACGATTGCCATCAGAGACGCCACGCCTCCGGCAGGGATGGCAGACAACACAGTCCACGCGGGAGACAGACCGAAGTGTTTTTCCAGTATGGCAGTGGTATACGCGCCAATTCCGAAAAAGGCCACGTGACCGAAAGAAAGATATCCTGCATACCCTCCTACAAGGTTCCACGAAGTAGCCAAGGTCACATACATGAACACGATGAAAAGCAGGGATATGAAGTAAATTGGCGGTGCGAGCAAAGGAAACGCAGCCAGACACGTAGTGAGAGCGATCGTCGTACCCACAAGCGCGTGGGAGTGGGTGCGTCCTTCAGCCATATCAGGCCTCACTCTGGAAGAGGCCCTGAGGTCGCAGCACGAGGACGACCATCAAAAGCCCGAAGGTGAGAAGGTTGACCCATTGATAAGGCAATAAAGCTAAAGACAGTCCGGTGATCACGCCAATAAGCAATCCGGCTGCTGCGGTTCCCAGCACATTGCCCACGCCGCCCACAATGACCACGAGAAAGAGATACACCAACCAGAGGTTGTGGGCATGCGGTTCGAAGGCATACAGGAGCGCCATGGCCACGCCGCCTGCCCCAGCTGACGCCACTGCAATACCAAAGGTAATCATGCTAATGCGCTTCAGGTTCACGCCACACAACTGGGCAGCCTCGGGCTGCTGCCAGGCCGCTCTCACTGCTTTGCCCGTACAGGTCTTTTTCAGGAACAGATGGATAAGCAGGACCCCGAGTCCGGCCAACGCGAAACCAATGATGCGTGGATACTGAAAATACAGCGGTCCGACGATGAGCACTTTGCTGGTGTACCCGTGGTGAGGAGCCGTGGATCAGGTCCCCATATGAGAAGCAAGAGGTTCTCAAGGATGATCGCAATCCCGAACGTGAGGATCATAGATGAGACGATCACTTCTTTGGCTCGGGTAACCGGCACGATGAGGACCCGATAGAGCAGGCATGCGACGAGAAACAGCAGCGGGACCGACACTGCAAGTGAGAGAATCGGATCCACCCCCCAGTGCTTGAGAAGAGCGTACACAATGAAGGCACCCGCGAGACCGAAAGTGGCATGTGAAATGTTGATGACCTTCATCACGCCCCAGGTGAGGGAGAAACCGACACCCAACAGCGCATATACTGCCCCCATCATGATGCCGCTTATGAGTGATTGCATAACCAGGACTGTGTTCATGCCTTTTCCCGATATCGTTCGTATCTTTCCCGACGCGGCCCGGATCGATGGCACGTGCGTACCGATCATGCCGCCATCTTCACGAGGAATTTCGCAGGCTCAGGCAGGCGGGAAGCCCTTGGCGCGACAAAGGGCTTCCCGCAAGGTTTCACGCGGCAAGATTCGCTACTTCCACGGGGGCTTGGGATAGACTGGATTTGCCGTCCTGACGTTGAGAGGCCAGATGAGTTCGACCCGGCCATTCACGACCTGTGTGCACAAGTTCGTGGGAGCAGGGAGCCCCTTCTTATCGAATTTCATGGGGCCGGCGATCGTATGGACCGTGTGGGACCTGAGCCAATCACGGATCTTGGTCTGATCCAGACTCTTGGCTCCTTCCACTGCCTGTGCGAGTGTCTGCATCCAGCAATAACCGAAACCGAAATACAGGGGATATCCATCCAAGTTGTAGGTTTTCTTCACGTATGCGTTCAGTTTGTCGTTTCCGGGGAAATTGAGTCGGTAATGCAAGGATGTGCCGGAAAAGACGTAATTTCCATCAGGCCCCAATTCCTTGAGCCACGCGGGCACTACAGAACCGATGGCCTGAACAATGGCTTTGGGATTGTAGTCGAGGGCTTTTGCCGCGCGCATGGTCATGACGCCATCATCAAAGAACCCGTTGGAGAACAGGAGATCGCAATGGAGTTGTTTGGCCTTGAGGATCAGCGGAGTGGCGTCAGGCAGAGGAAGATTGTACTTCTCTTGCACTACCAGTTCAATGCCCAGCTTTTTCGCCCACCGGGTGATCGATTGACTCACGGAAACGCCGATGGGGTTGTTCATGGTAAACACCGCGGCTCTCTTGGGCCGCTGAGCCGGCGGGATCGTTTCCAGCCACTGAAAGAAACCTTCGTACCACCATTCACCCATGAGAGGCGGTGCGCCGAAACAGTATGTGTATCCCTGCTCGAAGCTCTTCATGTGACCGCCCATCGAGACGTACACATACTTGTGCTTGTCTGCCAGCGGCATCACTGCCCGCGCAGCGGTCCCTGGATACCCTCCGAACAGGAGGTTGACCTTGTCGACGGTGATGGCCTTCTCAGCAAAAGTCACCGCCTTGCTCGCATTGGACTCGTCATCGTAAATCTTGAATTCCACAGGTCTTCCCAGGAGACCACCCTTGGCGTTGATTTCGTCTGCCCAGAATTTCATGCCTCGCTCAATCCAGACTGCCGTTTCGGCAAATTTGCCCGTGAGCGGCAAAGACCCGCCAATAACGATGGGATTTTCCGCCGCCCTCGCTGAACCCACCAAACCAGGGACCGCCATGAGGCCCAGACAAAAGACCAGGAACGGGATTGTTCTGCAGAAGCTCCTTTTCATGGTTCTCTCCTTGTGTTGCTGATGACCGCGGTTGAGTTGCCTGGGTCAAAGGCCCAAATATGAAGACTTGACTCTCGGGTCCCGTAACAGTGTTCCTGCGGAACCAGACAGCGCCACTTTGCCGTTTTCCAGCAGATAACCGTGCTTCGCAATGGACAGGGTGTGCAAAACCTCTTGGGACACCAGAAGCACTGCCAGGCCCTGATGGTTGAGTTCCTCTACGATGCGAAAAATCTCTTTCGCAGCGATGGGAGCAAGCCCCAAAGAAGGCTCGTCCAACATGAGTAATTTGGGCAGCCCCATCAGTCCCCTCGCGAGGGCCAGCATCTGCTGCTCGCCGCCGCTCAGGCTTCCTGCACGCTGTGTGCGGCGTTCTTCCAGCCGTGAGAACAGGCCGAACATCTGCCGTTTAGTCTCCGATGTTCGCGCTCGTGCTACGGGCAAGTATGCGCCCATTTCCAGATTTTCCTCCACGGTCATGCCGGAAAAGAGTTTTCGGCCTTCAGGCACTTGAATGATTCCCAGTCGACAGATCTCGTCAGGGGACAGTCCCGTTACGGAACTGCCTTGCCACAGAATCCGGCCTTGCGAACAAGGCAACAGGCCTGACACCGCATTGAGAAGTGTCGTCTTTCCTGATCCGTTCGATCCGATGAGCGCCACCAGGTCGCCCTCGCCCACCTCGAGAGACACGCCTTGCAAAGCCCTGAGCTCTTGATAATGGACCCGGAGACCCTCAACTTGCAGCATATTCTGCCCCCAGGTAGGCCCTGATGACATCTCGATGGTTGGTAACCTCGCCCGGGGAGCCGTCTGCGATCTTAACGCCGTGCTGGAGGGCGATCACGCGCGAACATGTTTCCATAATCGCTTTCATGACGTGCTCGATCATAAAAATGGTAGTGCCGAATTGGTCTTTGATGCGAAAGGTGAGTTCTATGGCTCCTTTGATTTCCGAGGGGTTGAGACCGGCAAAGACCTCATCCAACAACAATAACTTGGGGCCCGAACCAAGGGCTCTTGCCACCTCCAGGCGTTTGCGGTCCTCAAGAGCCAACTGGCCGGGATATTGATCGGCTTTTGCAACGAGACCGGTGAACGCGAGAATCTCGAGTGCCCTTTCCCGAGCTATCTTTATGGTCTCAATCCCTTCGCTTCCGTAGAGTACCGCGGTGGCAACGTTCTCACAAAGGCTCAAGTCCATGAGAGGTCGCACGATCTGGAACGTCCGGCCCACACCCATGGCTGCAATCCGGTGAGGCGCCAGCCCGGCGATGGGACGACCTTCAAAAGTGATCGTGCCCGCGTCCGGCGAGTACAGACCTGATATCACATGAAACAAGGTGGTCTTGCCTGATCCGTTCGGCCCTATGAGCCCAACGATTTCTCCCCGGTTGACCCGGAAATCCACCGCAGCCAACGCCACCACTCCACCGAAACGTTTCGTTACCTGAGTTCCTTCCAGCATAATTCTGCCTAAGCGCCGAGAGCGACCCCCTCCCAAGAAAAAAGAGGGACAGCCCTTTGCGCTGTTGCGTCTCCTTCGCGAGGAAATGGCTCACGACTCGGAACTTTGCGTGTATCGGCAAAAGCAAGTGCGGTACACTACCGGCCGGCTTCCCGTCCATAGGAGTGATGCGATGCCGCTCAGTCCCTCAATTCTCATCCACAATGGCCACCGGTCTCACCCAACCCGCGCTGGCTCCTTTGATTTTCACAGGGAAGCAACACACCGTGAATCCACTGGACCGGCCAATAGCAGAGAGGTTCGCCATCTTCTCCATGTGGCAGTACCCGATCTCAATCCCCGCGAAATGGGCCTCCCATATGACTTTGGGGTCGCCGGTCTCCATGAACTCCTGCGCCAGGAAATTCAGGGGACGATCCCAGCTCCACGCGTCGATCCCGGTCACTTTGACACCCTTTTCTGTAAGGAAAAGCGTGCTCTCTCTGTCCATTCCCGCTCCCTTCGTCAGATATTCGGGAGTCCCCCAGGCTGCGTCTGCGCCGGTGTGGATGAGCACGATGTCCAAAGGCTCGATCTCGTACCCGATGCGGTCCAGTTCCTTTTGAAGGTCTTTCGTCGTGATTCTTGCACCGTCCTGTTTGTGGCGGAAGTCCAGCACCACGCCACGGTTGAAACACCATTCCAGCGGCACTTGATCAATGGTCAGCGCAGGCACCGTGTGATCCATCAACGGGTGATAGTGGTACGGTGCATCCAAATGGGTGCCGCTGTGAGTGGCGAGCGTGAGAAGCTCGACAGACCAGCCCAAGCCCCCTGGGAGCTGTTCCGAGCGCAGGCCTGGAAAGAACTCCTTCATCTGCTGTGCGCCCACCGCGTGATCGAAGTACTGTATCTTAGGAACCATAAAGGGGGGATCGCTGGGAACATCGGCTTCTATAGCGATGCTGAGGTCTATGAAACGCTTACGTCCCACGGAAAAATCCTCCTGTATCTCTTGGAAAAAGCCTTTTTTCGGCTAACTGCTGCCGCCTTTGCGGGCCTGCCCTGCAGGGCGACGGAATGGAGTGTGGTTGAGCGTCACCGGCGAAAACCTCGGGCTCCTCGGAAGCGACGGTAGCTCCCCCGGGGTGCTCTAGGAGCCCGTCGCTGAACCCCTTACATGGTGCGAATCGCGCTTCGGGTATGCTCGAATAATCGGTTCCGCTTCTAGTGGTAGGCTCCGATCAGCCTGACACACTTATGTTTCGGTTGGTTCTCTTTCCGTGGCTTGGCGCCAACCGAGTCCATCGTGGCACGTTGTCGGGAAAGCATTGCGTTCCGCAACAGCGTGCGAGCTGTTCGGAGGCCGGAATATTTGCCTATCTTATACCACAACATAACGATGCGGCGTCAAACATTGTGTAGGTCCCTACAACGGCCTGTCATGCGGTTCCAGGCTGCCAGCAAGACCATGTCAGGGGTTGGTTTTCTTGTGCAGCTGCGGGAAGCAGGAGCGGTGGCGCAGGCCCTATTCAGTGACCCTCGCCCGAAAACGGGGCAAGATTGGTTCACGTCGCACCAGGTTGGGGCTATGCAGTCGGACTCTGAGCTCAGTGGTGGCCTTCGCCCGGACGCTGCCCGTATGCAACAGAGGCAAAACGCTCCAATATGGCAGCCCCATGAGGAGTGTCCTTGGTATGGGCAATCAGTGCAGTGGGATCCTGGCCTTCTGCTGAGAGCTCATCTCTATGGGAATGGACGTACTCTCGCACAATCGCGGCATCGAACTCAGGATGAAATTGCACTCCCCACGCACAGGCTCCTATGGCAAAAGCCTGGTTACTCTCCCGCTCGCTGTACGCCAGGCGTCTTGCCTGTGCAGGTAGGCGGAGGACCGACTGAGTATGGCTTACGTGTACCGTGATTGGCGTGGGCAGTCCACCTAACAGGGCATCCTCTCTGGCACTATCCGTCACGTGGACTTCAATGGTGCCAAACTCGCGTCCTTTCGGGTTGTCCCCCACTTCACCTCCGAGCGCATAGGCCAGGAGCTGATGCCCGTAGCAGATCCCGAGTATCGGAATCCCTTTCTCTACTGCCGCTGCCAACCACCTGGCCGTTCGTTCACTCCAGTCTTGGTGCTCGGTCACCATCGCATGCGACCCTGTGATCACAATGCCCGCGATGGCATCGTACCGAGGGTAGGGCGGGTCTGTGACGCACGTCTACCACGAGTGTGTCTTCATCAGTGGTCTGTAACCCGGCCTGAATCCAATCTTCAAAGTCCCTCTTCTGCAATGCGAGAGAGGGCATAGTACTACCGACTTTTGCTATGACAATTCTGCGCATCAGTCTATCCGTGAAATCTGCCTTTCATTGAGAGGGGACCGGGAGGAGGCGCAGCCGGAGGGGATTCCCTCCGCGGTGGGTTGCCTTGGTCGGGTTGGAAAGAGCACGGTGTCATTTCACCTCGCGGGCAATCGTCGCTCCTCGGTCGGAGACTCACGCTGCTGAGAGCAACCGTGTCGGGCCAAAGCGACGAAGAGCCTCGATTTGCCCAAGTGCCGCTGTATTCTCTAGCAGTAATTGTCAAAACATCCGGCTCTTCGTCGCACCATTGCCTCGTTTTCACGCCTGCTTAGCCCCGCGTGGAGACACCGGAACGACGCTGCCGGGATGCACCTGGCCGCGGGTCGAACGGAAGAACGTCGTGCGATTGAGCACCTTTTCTTGGAATTGTTCCAGGTACAAATAGATCACTGGCGTGATGTACAGCGTGATGAACTGAGACACCACAAGCCCTCCTACTACCACCAGTCCCAGAGGCCTGCGGGAAGCCGCATCAGCGCCGAACCCCACTGCAATGGGGATCGCTCCGATCACCGCGGCAAGGGTCGTCATGATGATCGGGCGGAACCGGTCCATGCTCGCGTCGTGAATCGCCTTTTCTGCCGTTTCCCCGGCCTCAACCCTCTGCCACCGCGAAGTCAACGATCATAATACCATTCTTCTTGACGATTCCCATCAGCATGAACATTCCCACAAACGCGTACAGTGATGCCTGCTCTCCGAACAGCAACAACGTCAAGAGCCCGCCCACCAGTGCAGTAGGAAGGGTCGAAAGCACGGTCAGCGGGTGAACGTAGCTCTCATACAGGATAGCCAGGATTACGTACATGACGAACACTGCCAACGCCATCAGCCGCGTGAGATCCGTCACCGTACTGCGGAACGTAAGCGCCTCGCCTTGCAGGTTTGCACGCATGGTCGGCGGTACCGACCTCTGCCGCGGTCTTGGTGATGAAGTCGGTGGCATCACCCATTGCCACCCCAGGCTTGAGGTTGAAGTAGAAAGTCACGCTTGGAAACTGATTGATGTGGTTCACACTCTGAGGGCCGAGCGAGGTCTTCCACGAAACCAGAGCGTTGAGCGGCACAAGGTTCTTCCCGTCGTCAGACTTGATGTACAGGAGCGAGAGATCCTCGGGTTTGGACCGAGCAGCGTCTTTGGCTTCCAGAATCACCTGGTACTGATCCTCGGGTTTCTTGATGAGATACAGGTAATTCTGCGAATACGCGGTTTTCAAAAGATTCAGAATACGGGTCTCCGATACTCCGTACGTTCTTGCCTGGTCGCGGCGGATATCGATGTCGAGGTTAGGCGTGTGGTTGAAAAAATCCGAGGAAATGGTCAGAAATCCCGGGTACGGTCTGAGCTTCGCCATCAAGCGGTTGGCCACATTGTAGACCTCGTGCGGGTTCACCCCGGATATGGAGAAGGCATATTGCCCTTGGTTCCTGTTGGTCGCACCCGTACTGATCTCCAATACCGGGAAAGGACGCAAGAACGGAAAAATGCCGGGAATGGTGCTCAGGCTGCCCATCAGGCGACCGGAAACAGCCTGAATGGGAGCTCGCTGGTCAGGTGATTTGAGGAATACCAGCAGCAAACCCTGATTCGAAGAGAGGAACGTGCTGTTCCCCGTCATCGTGAACGTAGCGTTGACACCGGGATCCTGTTGAATCAGTGCGTCCACGCGGTCCTGAAATACTCGCATCTGTTCGGGAGACGAGCCCTCCCTGGCGATCATGACTCCCCAGATAAAGCTGCTGTCACCTATGGGAAGAAAAGTCTTGGGAATAACCATGAATAGCCCCACCGTGCCGAGGAGGCACACGATCCAGATCGTGGCCGAAATCCAGCGCCTTCGCAGGAACCACCAGAGCGATGATCCGTACGCGGCCAATACCCGCTTCTCAAGGCCACCGATCACCCTTTCCATCCACGTTTGCTTGGAATCCTTACCGCGGTCCTTGAGCAGCCTGGCGCACATCAGGGGAGTGAGTGTGAGTGAGACGATACCCGACGCGAAAATCGCAACCACGATCGTGATGGCGAACTCACGGAACACACGGCCCATCAGTCCGGACATGAAGACCAGGGGGATAAACACGGCAGCCAGGGAAATGGTCATGGAAAAAATGGTGAAGCTGATCTCTTTTGCGCTATTGACAGCTGCGTGCAGCGCTTTTTCTCCCTGTTCCATCCTGCGCACGGTGTTTTCCAGAAACACGATCGCGTCATCGACGAGGAATCCGATGGCTAAAGCAAGGGCCATGAGCGACAGATTGTCAATACTGTACCCAAGCACATACATTGCCACGAACGTGAGCAGGAGTGACAACGGAAGTGCCACGACCGGGATCAACGTGTCCGTGGCGCGGCCGAGAAAGACGAAAATGACAATGACCACCAGGACAAAAGCCAGGAAGAGCGTCCACTGCACATCATCGACCGAGTTGACAATGGTTCGGGACCGGTCATAGATGGGGGTGACCCGCACCGATCCGGGGAGTTCCGCACCGATGACAGGCAGCAGATCCCGGACGTTGCGCGCCACTTCTACCGCGTTGGATCCGGCTTGCCGAAATACGGCCACTACCACGGTGGCAGACGGAACAGAGTAGCCCCTGAGCCAAAACCGCATGTTGATCCGCTCGTCCTGAACCGAATCCTTCACCTGGGCCACGTCGCGGAGGAACACCGGCGCGCCGTTCCTGGTGGCAACAATGAGATTCCCGTAGGCTTCCGCGTTGTCCAGCTGGCCCTTGGGCCGAAGCAGCGCAGTACCCGAAGCACTGTCGAACTGCCCGGCACCGATGTAGCTCGTGCCGTTCTTAATGGCCGCGGCCAGGTCTTCCATGGAGATATTACGAGCCCACATTTTGGCCGGATCTGCCTTGATGCGCACCGCAGACTTGGTGCCATACACGTTCACGCGGCTCACGCCAGGAAGGATGCTGATCCGCTCGCCCACCTGTGTGTTCGCGTAGTCATAGAGTTGCCCGCGTGTGACCGAATCGCTCGTGAGCGCAATGTACAGGATGGGTTGGTCGTTCGGGTTCGTTTTGGAAAAAGTTGGCGGCGAAGGAAGATCGATCGGCAGGTTGCCGGTGGCTTGAGTGATCGCGGTCTGCACATCCGTCGCTGCAGCGTCAATACTCTTTTCCAGCACGAACTGCAGAGTCAGGCTCGTGTGACCCTGGGTGCTCTTGGAGGTCACGAGTTCCAGACCATTGATCTGCATGAATTGCCGCTCCAAAGGCGTGGCAATGTTGTTGGCCATTGTGTCGGGACTTGCTCCCGGATAATTCACGTCCACTTGGATGACCGGATAATCCACTGCAGGGAGGTCATTCACCGGGAGCCGCAGATAACTCAGCACCCCGAAGACGATCACAGAAACCGTCAAGACTGCGGTCATTACCGGCTTGCGGATGAAAGGTTCGGAGAGATTCATGACCGCTGCTCCTTGCCGGTCGCGGCCGGGCGATCCGCGTGACCAGGCTCCTCAATCCGGACCTTGGCTCCGGGCATGACCGCGAGTTGGCCGTTGGTGACCACCCGATCGCCGGCTTTGAGTCCGTGATCCACCACGACCAGATCACCTTGCCGTTGTCCGAGCTTCACCGGACGCAATTCCGCGGTGGTGTCTTGTTTGATCACGTACACGAACGAACCTTTGGCAGACATCTGAGGGGCGGCCGCGGGAATAAGCACTGCTCCTTGAATCGTACGCAAAACGAGGCGTACCTTCACAAAGCGGCCCGGCCAGAAGTAATGATCGCTATTGGGTATGGTGGCACGCAGTTTGACGGTGCCGACTCCGTCCTGAACCGCATTGTCAAGGAAGGTAAGCTTGCCGTACCTCTGCTGACTCCGCTGTCCGGGCAACCTTACCTCGGCTTTCAGCGTACCTGCCTGCATGTTCTCCTGTACTGTCGAAAGGTCCTGTTCGGGAATGGTGAAATCAGCGTAAATCGGGTCCAATCTCTGAATCACCAATAACGAGCCGGTATTTGCGGCCACCACGTTTCCGATGTCCACGAGCCGTTGCCCGGCCCTGCCATCTATGGGCGAGCGAATGGAGCAGGTACTCGAGATTGAGGCGAGCAGTTTCCACCTGAGCCTCACTCTCACGGACCTGGGCATCCGCAGTCTCCTGAGTGTTCTTTCGCTGATCGTAGTCGAACTGGGAAACTGAATTTGTCGCCAGGAGTTCCGAGTAGCGTTTAAATTGGATCTTGGCCAATTCCAGCATCGCTCTTTTCTCTGCAAGGGTAGCCTCGGCCAAATGGAGCTGGGCCCGATACGGACGCGGATCAATGGTGAAGAGTAGGTCGCCCTTCTTGACGTCAGCGCCGTCCGTAAAATGAATCTCGGTGATGCGGCCCGACACTTGGGGTTGGATAGAGACCACTTCAATTGCGACCGCCTTGCCGATGCAGTCGAGATACACGGGCACGTCCCGTGAAATGGCTTCGGTAACCGCTACTCTGGCCAGCGGCCGCGTAACACGTGACTGGGCATTGTTTCCACAGCCGGCCAGCAATGCAACCAGCAAGCAGATCACACTGAGCGCTCCAATAAAGCCTGTGCGCATGCCAAGCCTCTCCGGGGATTCGGCGAAAGCTCTCCGAGCCAGCGCGGGTTTCTTTGGTGCGACTCAGTTTTCGCGTGATGAGGCTCACCGCCCGACGGTACGTGCTAAGACCGATCTTGTTGCTCATCTTTCGCTCCTCGGCTGTTCTCTCCGTTTCTAATACCGGACCAGAGTACGTTTGCCATCTCTTTCAAACAGTCAGGCAAGGGTTTCGACGGATCCAGGGACCACAAGACCGTTGTGCCGAAGAGCGCCCGTTGAAACTGAAATGCCAATTCCATTGCCGAGAAATCCCCTCGAAGCTCACCTCTGCCCTGCCTTGCGGACATGAGCTCGGCAAGCACCAAGCGATCTGCAACGAAATCCTTCGCCATCTGTTGCCGTGCGGATTCGCTGGAAAAAAATGCAGCAAGAATGCTTTGCATCAACGCGGGGGAATGTCCGAACTCCTCAATGAGCTTCAAGGCAAGCTCATAGAGCACCAGATCCATCGATTTCGGAGAGTGAAGCGATTTTGAAACGAATTCACGGATCTTCCCCATCTGTAATTGGCAAAGATGGATCAAGATATCTTCCTTATTGGGAAAATAATTGAAGAAAGTGCCTTTGCCCACGTCAGCCTCATTGGTAATATCTTCCACGGTAGTTCCGTTCACGCCGCGTTCGGAGAAAAGGCGGAGCGCCGCGCGAATGATACGCTCACGCATTTCTGCGCGGCGTCGCTCTCGCCTATTGGGCGCCTTGGCACGGGCCTGGGTGGCTGCTGACTTCAATTCATGCATCGCATTGGCCATTATTGTCTCCGGCAACTGTCCATGGGTCTAATACGACCTTAGGTCATCTTCGGTCAAGAGTCAAGCCGTTGACGTGCCGCAGCCGAAAGTTTTTGCTAAGCTGCTGTATTTATGGTACACGATATATCATGCGATTTCTATAGACGGGATGGGAGGGAGAGATGGGAAGACCAGCCTGTTTTGCGTTGTCGGTGTTGTGTTGTGTTCTCTTTGCGGTGGCCGGGCTGGGGTGGGCCCAGGAAGTCGGCGCAAAACCTGTGCAGCAAGCCGCACTCGTAAAAGCCGACCAGCTTGATTCCAAGGACGTCAGAAAACTCGCCAAGATCAGAAAGCTCGAAGACCTCAGGAAGGAACTTGCGGGAACGACCGATCTGGGGCCTGAAGCTTTTCGGAGAATGGAAGAAAGCCTGACGGCATTCCTGGACGATCCGGAAAGTGACGATCTCCCTCGGTACGACCTGCTGGTTCAGCTGGGCGATCTTCACATGCGGCGAAAGGAAAAAGGCAGCAGGTTCAACGCCATACATTATCTGCATCTTGCCGCCATCGAGGAGCCGGGACGGGTAGAGGCGTACTTGAGGCTGGCCCAACTCTATTCGGACCTTGGCGAGTCTCAGGAGCAGATCAAATATCTGAATTTGGCTCATGACATTGTCGCGTCCGCCACGCGGTACACCCAGTTGGCACACATATCCCGAAACCGGGGTGATGAGCGGAAGTTTGCACACTACACGCGTCAAGCGCAGAAAGTTCCCAAGTCCTTTGAGGCATGGTACCTTCTCGCACAGTACTATATGGAGCGGAGCAATTATTATGCAGTCTTGACGGCTTTGCGTCCCGTGGCCTTTAGCAGAAATTCGTATTACCGGGACGATCCTTACATGATCAACCAGATGTACCGATCCGCGACCCTCGACATGAACACCTTCCGCTACTGGGCGCCACCTCTTTATGCCACTATGATCGGATTGACCCCTGCCCAGCTTGAACGACGTATTGAGATGAAGTTAGGGAATTTCCCCGATATCGACCTGGCTAAGAAGGTGATCGCGTATTTGTTTTCCGAGGATCTGCTGTCCTACTTGAGAAACGCTATCGATGTGACCGCATACCATGAAGTGGAAGACAAAGAATCAGGTCGGCCGGTCTTCAGGTTGAAACCGGTGACTCTCGGATGGGGCTCGCCCAGGTCGCCTCTCAAGTTCGATAAAGATCTTGGGACCCTGTTGCCTGAGTTTTTTGTGCGCGCGTCGGTGTCTCCCTCGGCCACGGATTCTGCAGAAGCAAGGAACAACAAGGAAGAACAGCTCAAGATCCTCAAGCAACGTCTTTCCGACCTCGAGAAGACCGCTACGGAAAAATTCGGCAAAATCAAGGATCCGGAAACACGGGCGAGGGCGCTTTTCGCCTGGCTCAAGCAGAATGTGCTTAAGAACTACGCGCTGGTGGAAGGAATTCCCGCGGAAAATGTGCTTGATCCTGAGAAGAAGCAGTATCTCTGCCTCACTGGCGCGATCATATACACGTTTCTCGGTCGCCACCTTGGGCTGGATGTCGTGGGGTGTCTGGCCCCGGGCCACGCATATTGTCGTTTCAACAACCGTGGGCGTTCGATCGTCGTGGAGACCACGGACAGCGACGGTTTTGACATCCCGGAAACCCAGCTGTACACGGGAAGCGGGAGGCATGGGGGTATTTTGTTCCCCGAGAGGCCGGAAGGTCCGGTAAGTCCCTGGGAACTGGTAAGTTGCCAATTCATGAATGTCGCCTATGTCCAGCCTCGATTGCTCATCTATGAGAAACCGCAGTACAGGGATCTGGCCTTGAAGGCCTTTGAGAAATTGCCGCGGCCGGCAGTAAAGGAAATCAAGAAGGTCAGAGAGGCGTTTGAAAGGAAAGAACGCAAGGACGACAAGTTCAAATGGGAGGGAACCTTCGCTGCCAACGACTGCCTGGAAACATGGTGTCTTACCCCTTTAGGAACCGTGCCACAACTCGGAATGGATATGGGAAAACTGATTGAGTTGAAGCTGATTCGTTTGATGATAGAGTTGGACCCGGAGTTTCGTAAGGATGTCTTGGCAAAGTACAGAGGAAGGCCTCGAAGTGCTTGCCAGAGCGCTGCAGATGGAACCGTTCAGCGCCAAATTCAGAAGTGGGTACGTGGGCATGTTGCAGCTCGCTCAAGCCGTGGAAGTGGGACCCCAGATGACGAGAATGAGAAACTCGATTCTCGAACTCAGCAAGGCCAGGAAAGAGCTTGCAGAGGCTATTCACCATGTAAAGAACCCAGGCCAGAAAGGACAGGCCAAAAATACAGATGGCAATACGAATGCCGAAACCCTTGCAGATACTCGAGAGCGAGCAGAGGCCAAGATAGAAAAGTATTTTCTTGTGGGGGAGAACGCGGCGCGAGATGCGCTAGAATTCGGAAACCCTCTCATCAGTTCTCTCGAGAGACGAAGGGCAGCAATGAAATACTGTCCGCCGATTCCGGAACTTCGGCAGGAGTATCTCCGGTCTGTGAATGCACTATATCGACACTTGGCTAACGTAGAGGCTTTTTGTGACAGCTTGTTGAAATTGCCTGGAGCGCCGGAGCGCATCACCCGGACCAAAGCCGACGTGGCATCCCTGAGAGACAAAGCCGGCTCTCTTGCCTGGGGAATGGACTGATGAGGAGGCGGTTCGCAGGGGCATGGGCTCAAAGTCAGGACTAGTTCATTCACAAGATTCGCCGGACTTTCTTTTGTGAACTCCCATGACCTGGAGGGTCACAACGAACCATGAAAATGCCACCCTGTCCAGCGACCAGTGGGAGCTGGCAAGTGCTTAAAGTTCTTGGGGATGGGGGTTCGGGGTAAGGCCCTTCTTTCAAGAAGGGCCTTACCCCGAAAATGCATTTTCATAGGAAGAGAGCGGGTAAAAGCGAGTTCTTCGTAGCATCTCTGTAAAAGGAGAAGTCTGACAACCAGGCGATTTCTAGGGGGTAAACCGCCCCGTGCTGACGCCGATGCCTCTCTTAAGGGGCCACGTGCTCAAGTGCCAGCCGTGGGGCAAATCGCCAGAGAGGACGGCTCCTGAGCCATTGGCGACACTGGCCCAAGGGAGCCGCCGGATGCGAAAGGATCGTGTTTCCCGCGCCTCTCACGACTGAAAAGCCCTACGAGGCTGACATACTCTCGCATCGACCTGCCGTCTTCACGAAGGGTAAAGGGGGTCTCTCTTCCGTACGCCCGCGATACTCTGGTTCACGTGTGCGGCGCATGCAGCAGAAAGTGAGGGGAACAGAGACGTTCCTGTCACGCTGGCTGGAAGGCGTAGCATTACGCGAGAGCGTGCTCGTCTTCATGGACGTGGGCATCCTATCAGGAATGGTGCCGTGGGTGGTGCGAGCATGCCGGGCGGAAATCTCGGGCACGCGTGGAAGCGACGTGCAGAGGGCGAGTGGCTCGAGCCATTCCGCGGGAGACGAGATCAGCCTTCACATCATGGTATGACGCGGTGTGCATTGATTCAGGAGTTACTGGCAGGGATGAGCCGGTCTCGCAAGAGCCTGGGGGGAAAAACAGCGGGAATCGCTTTGACCGCATGCCTGAGTAAGTAGGACAAGAGCGGAGATTAATGATTCACGACGACCACTCCAAGAATGGGGCAGCCCAGGGGATGAATTCTTCGAGTCAGGAGTTGCTGGACTGCGGGGAAACCCTGAGGGCTCTCCTGGACGCAGCAGAGGACGCCGCGTTTCTCCTGGACCAAAAGGGACAATTTCTCGCACTCAACCGGGCTCTGGCAGAACGACTCAATGCGAGGGTTGTCACCCTTCTCGGCAAGTCTATTCTTGATTTCTTTCCGGCCGATCAGGCAGCGGAAAGACGGGAACTCCTCAAGCAAGTATATCAAGAGCGCAAACCGGCGCGTCACGAGTACCAGCGCAGCGGAAGGTCTTTTGACACGAGGCTGTATCCCATTTTCGGCAAAGACGGCCAGGTGTTGGCTGTCGCGGTATTCTCCCGAGATGTGACGGACCAGAAAGAGGCCGAGAGTGCCTTGCTTCTCAGTGAGATGAGGTTTCGGGAGATCTACGACAATTCGCCGGTGATGATGCACTCCATCAATCGTGAAGGAGTGTTCCTCAACGTAAACAAGAAATGGCTCGAAGTGCTCGGGTACACGCGAGAGGAAGTGATAGGCCGTCGGCTTGATCTCATCATGACGCCCGAGTCAGCGCGGAGGGCCTTTACGGATATTCTACCGGGTTACTGGGAAGCAGGGAAGATCACTGACGTATCTTATCAGTACGTGAGAAAAGATCGCACGGTAATTGATGTGCTCTTGGATTCGACGGTCATGCACGATCCGGACTGGGGATCGGTCAGCTTGTCGGTGATTCGCGATGTCACAGCTCAAAAACGTGCCGAAAGAGCCCTGAGAAGGAGTGAGGAGCGCTTTCGAGCAATTTTCGAGGGCGTGCGGGATTGCGTCTTCATCAAAGATCGAAATCTGCAGCTCAGTCATGTCAATCCGGCCATGGAAAAGCTCCTGGGACGTCCTGCCTCGGACCTGATCGGGCTCACTGCCGATGAAATCTATGGAGAAGAAGCAGGACGACATATCAGGCAAGTGGAGCTTCGCGTCCTGAAGGGCGAATCCGTGGAGGAAGAGCATACGAGGACGGTGGGCGGAGAGAAGATGACGTTCCACGATATCATCGCGCCGCTCCGGAGTGGAACAGGGCAGATTATCGGCATATGTGGGATTTCGCGGAACATCACCGAAAGGAAGCAGATGGAATCAGATCCCGCAATTGTCAGCGCAGAATATCCGTCAAAGGCCATGGGGGAGACCTTGGCAAAGGCGCGGTATGCCGCTGCCAAAGACAGCATTGTGCTGCTTCTCGGAGAAAGCGGTAGCGGGAAGGATTACCTGGCGCGATGGATTCACGCACATTCTCGTCGTTGCAACGGACCCTACTTTTCTATCAATTGCGCGGCAGTTCCTCACGAGCTGGCCGAGTCCGAGCTGTTTGGACACGAGGCCGGCGCCTTCACTGGCGCTCGCGGCCGGAAGAGAGGGCTCCTCGAATTGGCCGAAGGCGGGACTCTGCTGCTCAACGAAATCGGCGAGCTGTCACTGACTCTCCAATCCAAATTGCTTACGTTCCTTGATACGAAGTCTTTTTTGCGTGTAGGCGGCGAAAGAAGCGTGCATGTCAATGCGAGGCTCATGGCCGCGA
Organism: uncultured delta proteobacterium; assembly: GCA_963760985.1. Classification (GTDB taxonomy): domain Bacteria; phylum Desulfobacterota; class Desulfomonilia; order Desulfomonilales; family Desulfomonilaceae; genus JACRDG01. The sequence goes on from CAVXFM010000017.1 coordinate 198,388, forward strand.
CCCATCGAGACCTGCAGGAGGAAGTCAATTCAGGACGTTTCTTGCAGCCTTTGTTCTATCGACTCAACGTGTTTAGTATTGAACTCCCACCGCTCCGGAGACGGTCCGACGACATCCCGGTACTTGTGAAAGAGATTCTGGTACGATTGGCCAAGGAAATGCACCTGACGGAAATTCCGACTCTCGATGCCGCGGCTATGAACACGCTCGCACAATACCGTTGGCCCGGAAACGTCAGAGAGCTCAGGAATGTGCTTGAACGCTCCTTGATGGTCTCTTCCGGAGGGACCATCCGTGTGGCGCTTCCACGTCCTTCCACGGAACCGGAGGACTGGTGGCACAAGGTCCGATTTCCCGAAGGTACGAGCTTGCATCACGTGACAGAGGAGGTAATCACCTCTCTGTGTAAAGAGGCACTCAGGCGCTCCGGCGGAGCCAGAAGCAAGGCCGCTGAACTGCTAGGGATATCAAGAGATTCTCTCTACCGTTACATGAAACGCTTTGATGGGCAGGAAGAGGCGAGTGAGTCTCTCCGATCGTCTGAAGGCCAGAAAAATAAGACTTGACACCACGTCGTGTAGCGGCACGTGCCTCTGTGTGAAGCGCAGGGAGTTCCTATGGATGACAAAGACATGACCAGGGAAGAGCTCCTAAGCGAACTGTCTCGCGTACGCAAACAAATGGCCGAGTTCGCACCGCGGCACGCGGACCCAATGCCGCGGGAGCCAAGGGACGCACCCCAGGATCTCCAGACGTGCTCGGCAGGTACCGAACAAGGAACTGAGTGGACCAACCACCACAGACTGGAAAAGACCACTCGGCTGCTCGAGGCAATGAACGCTGCCCAGGACCGCTTCATAAGCAACGGCGATCCGCGACAGCTCTTCGACGGGTTGCTGAGCGCCCTTCTCTCGGTAACGGAGAGCCAGTACGGGTTCATCGACGAAGTGTATCGCGACAATGACGGTTCCGTGTATCGTCAAGCCCATGCAATAACGAATATCGCGTGGGACGAAGAAACACGGGCATCCTACGACGAACTTGCTCGGGAAGGATTCAAATTCTTCAACCTGAAGAGCCTGACAGGGGCCGTAGTGACAGGCTCCAAACCAGTGATCTCGAACGATCCTTCTCAGGACCCGCGGCGGGGAGGACTTCCCACAGGGCATCCGACAATACACTCTTTCCTGGGCCTTCCTCTCGTGGCCGGAGGCGCTATTGTAGGCATGGTGGGAGCAGCGAACCGTCCCGGCGGTTATTCGCAAGAACTGGCCGATTTTCTCAAACCCTATCTCGATACCTGCGCGAACATCATTATCGCCTATCGAAACGAGCAGCGACGAAAGGACGCTGAAGCCGCTTTGCGTGCCGAGCAAGACAAGCTGGAGAAGCGTGTCGAGGAGAGAACCGCGGACCTTCTCAGAATCAATGTCATGCTCGAAGAGGAAATCGCGGAACGCAAGCGGATTGCGCAGGCTCTGTCAGAAAGTGAAACGCGCTACCGCATGGTGTTTGAAAATGCGGGCGATGCGATTCTCCTCATGGAGGCACAAGGAGACCAGCCAGGCCGCATTGTCTCCGCCAATCAGGCAGCAGCGCAGATCCATGGATACACAGTCGATGAACTCATCGGCATGAAAATCGCCGACCTGGACCCGTCTGCGGCCACAGACAAGGGCCTCGAACGCCGCAAGCGGATCTTGCGAGGCGAACGGGTCAAGGAAGAGGTCGAGCACCACAGAAAGGATGGCACCGTCTTTCCTGTAGAGATCTGTGCCGCGCCGATCGAACTGGGAAACGAGACGTACATCCTGGCTACAGACCGTGATATCACCGATCGGAAGTTGGCTGAAAAGGCGCTGCGAGAGAGTGAACGGAAGTACCGCGAATTTGCCGAATTTCTGCCGCAGATTGTATTTGAACTGGACGAGCGAGGCGACGTCACGTTCATCAACCAGGCCGGATGGGAAGCAGGAGGTTACTCGCGGGAAGAAGCAGCATCAGGACTCAATATCATGAAGCTCTGCGCTGAGGCTGACCGGAAGAGGGTGGCTCGGGACTTCGCGAGACTCATGCGCGGGGAAACCATCCTGGGAAACGAGTACAGAGCTCTCAGAAAGAACGGCGAGACTTTTCCCATTGTCACGTACATGAGTCCGATTACCCGTGATGGCAAGACAAGGGGAATCAGAGGAGTGGCCGTGGACATAACCGACCTCAGGCGAGCCATGGAAGTATCCAGGGAACTTCGTCTTGAGGCGGAAAAGGCCAACCGTGCGAAGAGCGAATTTCTCGCCAACATGAGCCACGAGCTGCGCACCCCGTTGAATGCGGTCATCGGTTTTTCCGAGATCCTTGAGGATCAGCTCTTCGGGCCCCTGAACGAAGCGCAATTGAAATATGCGGGGTACATTGTCACGAGCGGTCGGCATCTGCTTGCGCTCATTGACGACCTGCTGGACCTCGCCAGGATTGAATCGGGAAGGATGAAGCTCACGCTATCCGAGGTGACCGTATCGGAACTTCTGAAGAAGAGCCTCGTGATGTTCAAGGACACGGTTCGGCAGCATCGGCTGAGATTGGAATTGTGCGTCGCGCATGAACTGACGATCAGCCCGATTCAGGCGGATGCGGTAAGGTTAAGACAAATCGTATTCAATCTGCTCTCGAACGCGACGAAGTTCACGCCGGATGAAGGCAGGATCGAGATCAGAGCCCAGAAGTCAGGCAATGAGTTGATCGTCAGGGTTACTGACACCGGCATAGGAATAGATCCCCGCGACCAAAAGCGGATCTTCAAGATATTCGAACAAGTCGATGGCTCGTCCTCCAGGCTGAAATCAGGAACCGGATTGGGGCTCGCTTTGACTCGTGTCCTGGTGGAACTGCATGGTGGACGCATATGGGTGGAAAGCAAGGGGCTGGGACGCGGGAGTGCTTTTGTTTTTGCGATTCCTGTGAGCGGCCATTTACCCCAGGGAGACGCCGATTTCACCGATATAGGCCTTCCCGCGGAAACGGAGCTGGGTTCCCGGAGAAAAGAATCCGAGGAGAGCACGGATGATTCCTGGATCCGGTTTCGCGTCTTGCGTGACATGGACGAACCTTCCGATCCCTCCTGATCAACCAACGCGCCGCGTGGCCCGGTACGCAACCGATCGTCAAAGGCCGAGTTCGGCCTTGACCGTGCTGAACTGCTCCATCGCGAAGTCCAGATCCTCTCGGGTATGCAGCGCGCTGAGCTGCACCCTGATTCTTGCCTGGCCAAGAGGCACCACAGGGTAAAAGAAACCGATGACGTACACGCCTTTTTCAAGGAGCCTTGTGGCCATTTTCTGGGCAAGCGCCGCATCTCCCAGCATGATGGGCACGATGGGGTGGTCTCCGGCCCTGATCTGAAAGCCCCGAGCGGTCATGCCTGCCCGGAAATACGTGGTGTTGGCTTCAAGGCGGTCACGCAATTCAGTAGACTCGCTGATGAGTTCGATCGCTTTCAGCGATCCGGCTACGATCATCGGCGCGACCGTATTGGAAAACAGGTACGGACGAGACCGCTGGCGCAGAAGGTCTATGATTTCCTTTTTCCCGCTGGTGAAACCGCCGCTGGCTCCGCCGAGCGCCTTGCCGAAGGTGCCGGTGATAATATCCACCCGGCCCATCACTCCGCAGGTACTCGTGCGAGCCGCGTCCCCGTGGGCCCACAAAACCCGTCGCGTGGGAGTCGTCCACCATGACCAGTGCACGATAACGATCGGCCAGTTCACAAATCCTATCCAGCTTCGCGATATCTCCATCCATGGAAAACACGCCGTCTGTACAGATGAGGCGAAAGCGGCACGACCCGGACTCTTTGAGCCGTGCTTCCAGGTCCTCCATATCCGCGTGCCTGTACCGGAATTGCTGGGCCTTGCTCAGTCTTATCCCGTCAATGATGCTGGCATGGTTCAGCTCGTCGCTCACCACCGCGTCCTCGGCCGCAAGCACGGTCTCGAAAAGTCCCCCGTTCGCGTCAAAGCACGAGGTGTACAGAATGGTGTCCTCGGTTCCGAGGAATGCGCTCATGGCAGCTTCCAGGTCCTTGTGGATCTGTTGGGTGCCACAGATGAACCGCACGGAAGACAAGCCGTAACCCCACGTCTCAAGTGCCGCACCTGCAGCGGCAATCACTCGGGGGTCAGATGACAGGCCGAGGTAATTATTCGCGCAAAGGTTCAGCACCTCGCTGCCTCGACTCACCGCTACGTGGGAGCTTTGCGGGGTGATCAGAATACGTTCGTCCTTGAACAAACCATCCTCACGGATGCGTGCCAGTTCCTTCACGAGGTGTTGCTCGACTTCGCGGTACATGTCAATTCTCCCGGATTGTCAGTGCCTGCCCGAAGAGATCTTCTTTCTCCGCTGTTGCCGCTGCGCTATGCGTCGACCCAATTCAGAATCACCTTCCCGGACTGTCCGGACCGCATCACTTCAAAGCCCTTTTCGTACTCGGTGTACGGGAATCGGTGGGTGATGACCGGCACAATATTTAGCCCGGATTGGAGCATCGCGGTCATTTTGTACCAGGTTTCGTACATTTCCCGTCCGTAGATGCCTTTGATGGTGATGCCATTGAACACCACGATATCCCAGTCGATAGGGGTTTTCTGGCCGATAATGCCGAGAAGAGCGATCTTGCCTCCGTGGCACATGTTCGCCAACATCGAACGAAATGCGTCCGCATTACCGGACATCTCCAGTCCCACATCAAAGCCTTCTGTCATGCCCAGTTTTCTGCAAGCTTCCTCGATGGAGTCATGCTGGACGTCGACGGTAAGAGTGGCTCCCATGTTCTTCGCGAGCTTCAGGCGATACGGGTTCACGTCCGTAACCACCACGTACCGGGCTCCTGCATGCCTTGCGATGGCGGTTGCCATACAGCCGATAGGACCCGCACCGGTGATGAGCACGTCCTCACCGAGCACGTCGAACGACAAAGCCGTATGCGCAGCGTTGCCCAATGGGTCGAAGCACGAAAGTATGTCTTGAGGGATGCCAGGGTCGCAGTACCATACGTTGGTCATCGGAATACTGAGGTATTCCGCGAAAGCCCCTGGCCGATTCACGCCTATTCCACTGGTCTTCATGCACAAGTGTCGACGCCCGGCCATGCAGTTGCGGCATCTGCCGCACACCACATGTCCTTCACCGGAAACGAGATCGCCGGGTGCGAAGTCGCGGACGTTGGTCCCTATCTCCGCGACGGTCCCCACAAACTCGTGTCCCACGTGCATGGGGACCGGGATTGTCTTCCGCGCCCACTCATCCCAGTTGTAAATGTGGACATCAGTCCCGCAGATGCATGTCTTGTGAATCTTGATGAGGACGTCGTTGATCCCTATCCGAGGGATCGGAACGTCTTGCAGCCACAGGCCGGGTCGGGGCTCGGCCTTGACCAGCGCCTTCATCAGGGCCATGGCTATCCTTCTCCACGTTTACACGAGTTGTGCCACCATGACTTTGAGATAGCGGGTTTCCGGCATGGAGAGCAACACCGGATGATCCGGGCCTTGCCCGCGCACGTCGAGTATCCGTAACTCTTTGCCGCTTTGCTTGGACGCGCTTTGGAGCACGTCCTCGAAGCTCTGCGCATCCAGGTGATGAGAACAGGAACAGGTCACGAGAATCCCGCCTGGCTTGATCTTCCCCAGCGCACGACGGTTCAGGTCTATGTACCCCTTCACCCCTTCCTTCACCTGATTACGGTTCTTGATGAACGCAGGTGGGTCGACGATGACCACATCCCACTGGTCATGGGTTTTCTTGAGGAAATCCAGCACGCTGTCCCGCACGAAGGTGAAGCGATCTTGCATGTCGTTGAGTGCTGCATTTGCGGCTGCAAGCTCCAAGGCGCTACGGGAAGAGTCCACCGCAGTGACGAATCCCGCGCCTGCAGCAGCAGCATACAAGCCCCATGCAGCGGAATAGCAGAAGAGGTCAAGCACCGTGGCACCGGGAAACACATACTGAGCCAGGACAGGCCGATTGGATTCTTGATCCAGATAAAAGCCCGTTTTCTGCCCTTGAGGCACATCTATCTGAAATTGAAGCCCATGTGATTGCACAATAAGAGGATCCGGAACCGTTCCATACGCAATTTTCTTTTCGAGCGGGAGCCCTTCCAGCGCGCGGAACGAAGAATCGTTGCGCAAAAAGACGCCCTCGGGCTGAATTACCTCGACCAGGGCTTGAATGACATCCTCCTGGAGTCGATCCATGCCCGCGGTAAGGCTCTGGACGGCCAGAACCGGCCCGTATCGGTCGACGATCAGACCGGGCATGAGATCTCCCTCTCCGAATATGAGCCGGTACGCTTCTCTGTCGGGAAAGAGACGCTTCCGCCTGGTTGCCGCGGCTTGGATTCGCGAGAGGCAAAAATCCAGATCAATGGGGATCCTCTTGCGCGAGAGAATCCTGGCAGTGATAAGGCTGGCCGGATTCGCATACACCATGCCGAGGAATTCTCCCCGTGAGTCGGAGAGTTCGTGAACTGAACCAGGCTCCAGTTGCGAGACCGGCGGGTCTCCTATTTCATTGGAAAAGATCCACGGATGGCCTTTTCGAACCCTTCGGTCTGCATTTTTTCTGAGGGAGATCATGTTTTTTTCGGTCCGATCCGCTCCATTCCTCGCAGAATGGGGCGTAGCACTTCTGGGATGGTGACGCTTCCGTCTTCATTCTGGAAATTCTCCAGAATCGGTATAAGAATGCGTGGTGACGCGATGGCCGTGTTGTTGAGCGTGTGACAGGTACTGCGTCTTCCCGTTGGTCCCCCGCCACCGAATTCTAGCCCGGCGTGCCTGAAACTCGTGCAGAGACGAACACGAGTGGGTTTCCGAGTATTTGGAGCGACTGGGCATCCAGGTTTCGATCTCGTGCTTGAGCACTTGGCCTTGCCCGATTTCCGCGCCGCACGCGAGAGCCACCCGGTAAGGCAGGCCCAGAGCCTGCATGATTTCTTCCACGTTTTCCAACAACAGATTGTGCTGTGCCCGGGAGATTTCCGGATCGTTCCGGCAGATGATCACCTGCTCCACTTTGTTGAATTGATGGAGTCGATAGAATCCTCGCGTGTCCCTTCCATAGGAGCCGGCTTCCCGCCGGAAACACGTAGAGTACCCGCAGTAGTGCTTGGGCAGATCCTTTTCGTTGAGGATCTCGTCCATGTGGTACGAGACCAATGAGACTTCCGACGTCCCGATGAGGAACAACTCGTCCTTTTCGATGGCAAAGGTGTCTTCCTCGCCCAGGGGGAAAAAGCCCGTGCCGATCATGGCTTCACGACGGACGAGTTGGGGCACGATCATGGGTTGGAAGCCCTTGGACGTGAGATGATCCAGAGCGAACTTGAAGAGAGCAAATTCCAGCATGGCCCCTTCGTTTTTCAGACAGTACATCCGCGCGCCCGCGAACTTGACCGCGCGAGCCATGTCCACGATGTCCAGGGACTCAGCAAGCTCCAGATGGTCTTTGGGAGTGAAATCGAATTGCGGCGGTTCGCCAAAGCGACGGACCTCCACATTGTCGTCATCGGAATCGCCTTCCGGAACTTCAGGCAGCGGAGGATTGGGAACCAAAAGCATGAGCTGCTCGAAACGAGCCTCCGCATCACGGAGTCCGGGTTCCCGCGAAGCGAGGCTGTCTCTGATTGCCTTGACCCGCTCCACTGCTTGTTCCTTTTCCTCGGCGTTGAGCCGGGGCACTTCTTTTGACAGGCGATTGCGGTCCGCGCGAAGGGTCTCCACTTCGGATTTGAGTCGTCTTACTTCGTCATCCAAAACCAGGAGCTCGTCCAGATCCATCTTCATCCGCTTCTTGCGGATACCTTCTTTGACGAACTCTGGGTTGCTTCGAATGAAGGCTATATCGAGCATGCATATCTCCTTGAAATGCGGGAAGTTCTCAGATTTACGACTCGTTCCTGGACGACCACGGTTTTGCCTTCTGAGATTTGGACAGGGCGGTTCTCAGACGGTCGGAAGGAGCTGCCCAGATCATCCTTTCCATCGCTGTGATAGGGTCTTCCGGTTCGGAGTCTGTCTCGGTTTTGTCCGTTTCTTTCTTGCCGTACGTGGTCACGATGTAGTGTTGAAGGTCCTGCTGCTCCTTTGGCAGCATCTCGGCAAAAGCCTTTTCCAGGGATTCCCGTTCCGTCTTGGTCAGGGCGCCTGGGCCGATCTTCCGGGAAAGCGCCAACCATTCACGTTGTTTTTCAGTTAAATCTTTTTCTTCCAAGGCCCTAGTCTCCTGTGCTGCCGGGCGCTGCCAGCTTGTTTCTCAATTGCTACAAGAACCAGCAAACGTGAGTTTAATACATCGCGCCAACGCGGCAAAAATAATCCCACGGTTCACGTGGTCAGGCATCAACTTACCAACTTGAGTGACCTCCTGCAATCAGATTGTGTGATACCGCTTCGCTTTTGAAGGTGTGACTTGATGCAGACTGTAGGTTGGCGATTTCCCTCGGTACAGACGACGCAAAGCCGTCTCATCACTTCGCTCAGGAGACCCTCAGCCCTGCGGCCGTACTCGTGTGCACGCGAATAAATATGACAGAGGAGTTTCCGTCCTGTCACCGCACAAAAGGATTGCAGGTGTGCGCAACGCTTTCTGCCATGTCGCACTCAGGCAAGCACTGAACAGCCATGACCTGGAGGGTCACCACGACCATGAAAATGGCATCCTGTCCAGCGACCGGCGGGAGCTGGCAAGTGCCTGAAGTTCTTGGGGATGGGGGGTCGGGGGAAGGCCCTTCTTTCAAGAAGGGCCTTCCCCCGAAAATGCATTTTCATTGGCAGTCGTCGGGGGTTGTCAAACCCCGTGGATTGTAATACCGTCTTTGGGAAGGCATGAAGGCTGGGCAAAGTTTGGGAGTCTCCCCGATCGGTATTCAGGCCCAATTATTCCGTGGTCGAGTTTTTTTTGACATCTTTATATGGAAGTCATTACCTCTCACATAAATGCAGATTTTGACGCGTTCGCCTCCATGGTGGCGGCAAAAAAGCTCTATCCCGAGGCAGTGGTCGTCTTTCCAGGTTCCCAGGAGAAAAGCCTCCGGGAATTCTTCATGGAATCAAGTCTCTACATACTTTCCATCGAACGAGCCAAAGACATTGACCTGGACAAGGTGGATCGCCTCATCCTCGTGGACACGCGACAATCAGGCAGAATTGGAAGATTCGCGGAAATCGCCAACTCCGAGAAAGTGGACATCCACATTTACGACCATCACCCCGCGTCTGACGAAGACGTGAAAGGGAGCATCGAGGTCGTCGAAGAAATAGGTGCGACCGTCACCATACTGGTCCGAGAGATCAGGAAAAGAGGTCTGGAAGTGAACTCGGAAGAGGCCACCATCATGGCGCTCGGCATCTACGAGGACACCGGCCAATTCACCTTTCCTTCCACTACCGCTCAGGACATGGAGGCTGCCGCCTGGCTGCTCGGCAGAGGAGCAAACCTCAACACCGTGTCCGACATGATGACCAGCGATTTGAGCAAAGATCAGATCGAGGTCTTGCACCAGCTCATCGAGGGCTCGGAATACGTCATTGTAGGCGGCGTCGAAGTCATGGTCGCGACCGCAGGCGTGGAGGGCTACGTAGGCGACTTGGCAGTGCTGGTGCACAAATACAAGGATATGGAGAACCTCGATGCGCTCTTCGCAGTGATGCGCATGGAGGATCGCGTGTATGTGATCGGACGCAGCAGGCTCGAGGAGGTGAATGCGGCGGAAATCGTTACCGAATTTGGTGGTGGCGGACATCGCAGTGCAGCCAGCGCCACGGTGAGAGACTTGACCCTTTTCGAGGTGCGAGACAAACTCGTCGCTCTTCTCCACGAGAGGGTGCGACCGAAACGCAAGGCCAGCGAGATTATGAGCCATCCGGTCATCACCATCAGACCTGACCAGACTATCGACGAGGCTGCCGAATTTCTGAGTCGCTACCAGATCAGTTCCCTACCCGTGGCGAATGACGGTCCCGTGGTGGGTATCCTCCACAGGAATGCGGTAGAGAAGGCGGTTCATCACGGCCTCGAGAGGCAGGCCGTGCAGGACTACATGAATCCGGGCATCGTGTTTGTCACGCCTGAAGAATCCATCGAACAAGTGCTCCGGATTACCGTAGAAGGCCGTCAAAGGCTCGTACCCGTGATCGATCAGGGAAAGCTCGTGGGCGTGATCAGCCGCAGCGACCTCCTGGAACACCTCAAGATTCCTCGTCGCAGTGATGCGCCAAGCCCGGAGGAATTTCCCTCCGGCCGAGCGAGAAACAAGAGTGTCCGTAGGCTGGTAGAAGAGATGCTCCCCAAAAGGGTAATGGGAATTCTGCGCCGTGCGGGCGAGGTGGCTCAGCTTCGCGGGGAAGAAGTATATCTGGTAGGCGGGGCAGTCAGGGATCTTCTTCTGAGAAAACAGAATCTGGATATCGATCTGGTGATAGAAGGCGAAGGTATCCCTTTTGCCAAGCAGTTGGCCTCGGAATTTCCCGGCGCACGGGTTCGCGGGCACGAGAAATTCGGCACTGCCTGCATCCTCTTTCCTGACGGGTTCAAAATCGATGTAGCTACTGCGCGGCACGAGTATTATGCCCGACCGGGCGCACTTCCGACCGTGGAAACAAGCTCAATGAAACGGGACCTGTACCGCCGCGACTTCACGATGAATACGCTGGCGATCGCTCTCAATCCTCAAGTGCTTGGCAGGTTGATAGACTTTTTCGGTGGAGCGAGAGACATCAAAGAAGGGATCATCAGAGTGACTGCACAATCTGGCTTTTGTGGAGGATTCCACCAGAATTCTGAGAGCGGTTCGGTTCAGCACCCGCTTCGGATTCGCCATTGGTAAGCACACGCTCACCTTGATGAGAGCCGCGATCAAGATGAAGATGTTCGACAAGATCGAGGGAAAACGTCTCCTGAATGAGCTGATTCATATGTTCGACGAGAAGAGTCCCGTGCCTCCGTTGAGCCTGATGGCCGGATTGGGCATTCTTCGGGCTCTGCATCCGGCTCTGGGGTTTTCCGCGAAGACGAAAGAGCTGGTAGAATCGGTGTTCGGGGTGCTCTCCTGGTGGAAATATCTGTTCATGAAAGACGAGGTGGAACCCTGGTTCGTGTATCTCTTGGCCCTGTCGGATTCCGCAGGGGAGACTGACTTTGAAGTAGTGCTCAAACGTTTTTCCATTCCCGAGCCCAAGGTGACACGTCTCACCTTGGAGCGGGCTGAGATACGCCGCGTGCTCAACTTGTTCGCGCGAGGAGTGCTGGAGCGTCCCAGCGAAGTCGCCGCAACCCTGCGCAGGTTCTCGATGGGGTCTCTGCTGTTCATGATGGCCAAGACCACGCGAGAACAGACTCGCATGACCATTTCAGAGTACATCACCTCGCTGCGCCTGGTGAAACCGCTCCTGTCCGGAAAGGACTTGGCCGCGATGGGATACGAGCCGGGGCCTGTGTTCGGTGCGATACTGGCGGTCCTCAGAGACGCGCGAATCGACGGAAAGGTCGCGACTCGAGAAGACGAGATACAGATGGTAGGCACGCTATTTCCCCAAGTCCCGGCCAAAGGGATCTCTTTGCGTCAATAATGCACACGTGCGAAAACCTCCTTTTCCTCAATCAAGTGCTTGTGGTATAGTAATAATGGGGTTCGCTATGCTGAACGGGGAGAGCATGGTTGCCTTTATGGCAACCGGAGCGTGAGCAGGTGATGCCAGCGTGCTGACAAAAGAGTGAAATGGATGCTCGGGGAAGGCTCTCCTGACGAAAGATTCCGAGGGCCGACGACGCTCCGAATGAACGAGGCCTCCTTCACGTCAAATACCTGGCGTGGGTAAGAGTCGTTGAGTCACGTGCGTACCGTTTGAAACCAGGGCAGGACCTTCCGGACGGTTCCGCCGTTTATCCCATATTGGAGGTTTGAATGAAAGCCGAGGGCGCAAAACAGGTAAAGATCTTCGACATCACGCTCAGGGACGGTTCCCAGAGCAAAGTGGCCACTCGCGTCAAGCTCGACGATTTACTCAAGGTGGCAAGAAAACTCGCAGACTCCGGAATTTTCGGCGCAGAAACGTGGGGCGGCGCCACATTCGACGTGTGTGTCCGGTACCTCAGGGAGGATCCGTGGCAACGGGCCCGACTTCTCAAGGAAGCCATGCCCCACGTTCAGAACATGATGCTTATCCGGGGGCAGAATCTCGTTGCCTATACCAATTTCTCCGACGACGTGGTCCAAAAATTCGTATATGCGGCCGCACGGAACGGCATTGACGTGTTCCGCATTTTTGACGCCCTGGACGACATGAGAAACCACGAAGCAGTCATCAAGGCGGTCAGAGAAACGGGGAAGACTGCTGAAGGAGCGGTGTGCTATACCATAAGCCCGGTCCATACGATCGAGAAATTCGTGGACAAGGCCCGACAGTTGGAAGATAAGGGCGTGCATCAGATAGCGATCAAGGACATGGCCGGCCTCATCGATCCTGCCACGACCTTTGAGCTTGTTTCCAGTCTGAAAAAAGCGGTGAGCGTTCCTATTCACCTCCATACTCATGATAACTGCGGTATGGGGATGATGTCCGCATTGAAGGCGGTGGAAGCAGGCTGCGAAATGCTCGACAGCGTCCTGAGTCCGTTTTCCGGTGGAACCGGACATCCCTGCACCGAATCGCTGGTCTACGCTTTACACCGTCTGGGCTATGAGACCAACTGCGACCTCGCGAAACTCGTCGAAGCGGCAGAAGAAGCCAAAGGCATGAGGGCCCACTACAGCGATTTCGAAGCACCTTACAGTGGCGTTGACTGCCGGATGCTGGTAACCCAGATTCCGGGCGGGGTTATGTCGAATCTGACCAGCCAATTGAAGCAGCAAAACGCGCTGGACAAGATCGAGGACATCATCAAAGAGATTCCGCGGGTCAGAGAGGACCTCGGCTGGATACCGCTCGTGACTCCCACCTCGCAGATCGTGGTTTCCCAGGCCACCTTCAACATAATGCTGGGTCGGTACAAGATAATCGCCAATCACACTGCCAACCTGCTCAAGGGGCTTTACGGGGAAACGCCCGCGGCCGTCAACAAGGAGCTTCAGGACAGGGTTCTGAAAGGCCAGCCGCCTACCACGGTGCGCCCCGCAGAATTATTGCCGCCCATGTGGCCGGAACTGGAAAAAAAGTTCCCCGGTCTGACCGAAGAGGAGATCCTGATTCACGCGATATTTCCCCACGAAGCTGCGGGATACTTCGAGGCAAAGACGAGCGAATAACCAAGACAATCTCATACCAGTGCGCCGATTCAGGTAGGACTGACAGGCAGGCGTCATGCCTCCAGAGTGGGGTCAGGCCGTCCGTACCGGAGGAGGCATGCCGAGTGTCTTACTTGCTTCTGCGCACAACCCTATAAACCCCTCGGTCCTGCCGAGGGACATTTAAGCGAGGATACAGCGTCATGTCTTCTGATACACCTCTACAGGACCTTCTCCATCCGGACTCTCCCATACGGGGCTGCTACGGGTGTGGAGCAGACAATACCCATGGGTTGAGGATCAAGAGTTTCCTGGAAGGAGACGAAGGCGTCTGCCGGTGGCTGCCGGAACCACACCACTGCTCCTATCCGGGTTTCCTCAACGGAGGGGTCGCGTGCACGCTCATTGATTGCCACTCCGCTTGGACTGCCTGCGCTTTGGAGTGTAGGGCAAGGGGGCTGGACATGGCAGCGGGTCCCGAACTCCCGACTGGCTGGACACGAGCCATGCGCGTGGAATTTCTCAAACCTGTTCCACTCAACGAAGACGTGATCCTCCGTGCTCGCGTCGTCAAGAAAGGCCGGACAAGTCGTACGGTCGAATGTTCCCTCCACTGCGATGATCAAGAGTGCGTAAAGGCAGAAGTTACGATGGTTATGAGCGGCACGTGAGGGTCAACAGTCCGAAGTCACTCCTCCTCCTCGTCCTCGGTGGCGGTGGGGCGCTTCTTTCTTTTCCCTCCCGTTCTCCTGGCTAGCTCCTGTTCTTTCCTGAAATCCGTCAAAGTGGTCAGGGTCAACCAGGACTGTATCTCGGGCTCTCGGATATCGCTCTGTAAGGTGGGCACGTAGGTCTCCAACCACTTCTTTTCTTGCCGCTGCCTGATGATGATGCTCGCAATGCACCATATCAGTACTCCCGACCAGAATATGAGCGAAAACCAACTGAACCACAGCAGGATGTTTTCGAAATCCATTGTCCTCCCCTGATACCGCGAGAGTGCGTTTCGCACCGTCTATTAGGTTTCGTAACTCCTTTCTCGCGGATTCGCCAGAAAAAAGTTTTCGCCACACGCGGGATAATGATAAGCTGAGCCACCAATCAAGAGTTTCGGGAACGGTTTCCTTGAGACCACCAGGGAGGAACTGATGGAACAGTGCAAGCTCTATTCCTTGAGCACATGTAGTCATTGCAAAGCCTGCAAAAGATTTCTCGGTGACTGTGGCATTGAATACGAGTTTACCGACGTGGACCTGTTGCCGGAGAACGATAAAGCTGAAATAATCGATGAAATCAGACGACTCACCACACGATGCGCTTTCCCGACCATCATTGTGGGTGAAAAGGTCATCGTGGGTTTTAGAGAAAAGGAGATTCGAGAAGCTCTCGGCATTTGATCCGTCAAGAAGAAACACCCCCATACGGCCCTGTCCGCGACCGACTCGGGGACGCTGACAGGGCCGCTCTGGAGTCTCGATTCCTTCTCGCCTCATCGCCTCGCCAGATTGGTTATTTTTTCGTTATTGAGTTCTTTGCGTTGGACCATTCTTATAAACTAATATATACTATTAGAGCTGTTCTTTGAGTCTTGGACCGCCGAATTCGGTTGGGTGGTCGCGTCCGAGGGCAGGGCCTGGCAATCCGGACAAAATTCGCGTCTTCGGCAGGTTCCGTTGATCAGTTGCGGCTAACGCGGTGGATGAGTTGCAGTGAACTGAGAAGACACTGATGGTGCTCTGAGGTGTAACAGATGAAGGCACTGACCCAAATTCAATGCTGTGTCCCTACAGATGGAGAACTCCCTGCGCTGCTCACTGTCTTACTGCTGAAGGTTTAGACGCAGGTATCCGCATCTGTTGATAACCCGTGGGCTCTCTAGCTGGCCGTTGCTCACGAATCTGCCGCAGTTCACAGGGTGAAAGAGCCTATGAATCGAGCTCTGCAACGTGTTTGCCGCCTTGACGCGGGAACGACAAAACTGCACACGCCTTTCGGAGAGGATGACCGCGCACGCACGCCAGGGTATAGGGAATTGGAATTCCGTCTTTTCTTCGAGCTGACCCAGCACAACTTTCGTACGTTGTTGCTGCTCACGTTCCAGTATCATGAAGAAATGGACTGGTATGAGGTGAAGGTGTTTCGCGGTCAGGAAATGATCGGATACACCCACGGGTATGCCAACCAGGGGTGGAATCCCCAGGTGAACAATATATGGGTCCTGGAGCAGTTCCGGAGACAAGGGATCGGTTCACTCATGATGGCCCGAGTCGAGGACTATTTCGGACAAGTTCCCCTTCCCGGAACACCGATTTCCGACAATGAGCCCGCGAGACTGTTTTGGCGAAACTTTCTCACCGGACGATCAGACCGATCGAAGAAAAAAGATCAGTCGGGAGAAACGAGGGGTGACGATTAGGGCGACTCAGCCTGTGCCAATAGGGCTTCTCTCTTAACATATTCTCGGCAACAGCTCTCCTGACGGTTCCGCGAGGATCCTCGACCCGCCGATCTTGGTTTTCATGACCACTTTTCCGGGATTGTCGCTCGTCACTTCCGCCACGATTGCCGCTCCCAGGGCAAGGGGGCAGTCTTTGAGCAGATCCAGTGCTTCTCTTGCTCTGCCTCGTGCGATCACCGCGACGATCTTGCCCTCATTGGCTGCCTGGAGCGGGTCAATACCGAGCATCTCCGAAGCCGCGACCACCGCAGGGTCCAGAGGAATGGCCGTCTCTTCCACCACCACGCCTTTGCCGGAGCTCGATGCGATTTCGTTCAAGGTGGCCGCGAGCCCGCCCCTGGTCGGGTCACGCAAGAATTTCAGTCCAGGACCAAGCTCTATGAGCCTTTCCACCAGAGGCCACACGGACGCTGAATCGGATCGCAGATCAAAGTTGAAAGAGAACTCCGCCCTGCTCAGCATGACCGCCATCCCGTGATTTCCGATCGGACCGCTCACCAGGATCGAATCCCCCACCTCGATGTGCGCGGGGGAGGGCACGACCGCTGCCTCCACCCTGCCGATCCCCGACGTGTTGATGAAAACACCGTCCGCACTCCCGCGAGGCACCACTTTTGTGTCACCGGTGACGATTTCCACGCCCGACTGATCCGCAGCACGAGCCAACGAGTCCAGGATGCGTTCCAACTGATCCGTCGGAAAACCCTCCTCCAGAATCAGTCCCAATGACAGGAACAGAGGCCGCGCGGCCGAACATGCGAGATCGTTGACCGTTCCGTGGACAGCCAAAGAGCCGATGTCGCCGCCAGGAAAAAAGATCGGCGAAACCACGAACGAATCCGTCGTGTACGCGATGCGCTCTCCCACGTCGGAAAGAACCACCGAATCAGGAAGCGCTCGTAGGCGTCCACGGTCCAGTTTCGGAAGGATGAGATCCTTGATCAGGCGTCCTGTCATCTTGCCTCCTCCGCCATGGCCGAGGAGGATTCTGTTGTCCTTTGTCATGCTCTCAAGCCGCTCCATACTTGTAATAGGCTGCACAGGTGCCTTCAGAGGAAACCATGCATGGGCCCACAGGATTTTCCGGCGTACACTCCTTGCCGAAGAGTCCGCAACGGTCCGGGGTTCTGCTGCCTGTGAGAATCGCGGCGCAGAGGCAGCGTGGATCGTCCTTTGCAGGTGGCACCTCTACCGGAAGCAGTGCTGCCGCGTCAAACCTGGCAAACGGCCCCTTGAGCTTCAAACCGCTGCCCGGGATGTTTCCGAGGCCTCGCCACACCGCATCGGCAGGATCGAATACCTCTTCAACAATGGCACGGGCAAAAGGATTGCCCTCATTTCTCACGACTGTTCGGTAATCGTTACGTATTTCCGCTTTCCCCTCGACGGTCAGCGCTGCGAGGTCCCTGAGCGCGAGGAGGATATCAAGAGGCTCAAATCCCGCTACCACGCCGGGTTTTGCAAAGTCACGCGCGAGATACTCGTAGCAGTCCGATCCGATGATCGCGGACACATGACCAGGCAACAGGAAGCCGTGAAGATCCCGCTTTGCGGCCAGGACCTTGAGTGGCTGGTGTATGGTCTTAAACGCGGGCAGCACAAAGAGGTTTTCGATCCCGCGAGCCAGCGCTGCCTTGAGCGTTGCCGCTATGGTCGGCACCGTGGTTTCGAACCCCACGCCCAAGAATACCGTCGGTCGAGATGCCTCTTCCAAGGCTATCTTGATCGTATCCATGGGGGAATACACCACGCTCACACGACCGCCCTCAGACCGGAACGTTGCCAGGGAGCCAAAGGAACCGGGCACACGGATCAGGTCACCGAAGGTAGCGAGTCGACAGTCGTATTTTTTCGCGGTCAGAATCGCCGCATCGATGAAACCCTTTTCGGTGACGCATACCGGACACCCAGGTCCGGAAACCAGCCGCACGTTGTCCGGCAAAAGGCTCTTGATTCCGGATGCGTGGATGGCCATGGTGTGGGTGCCGCACACTTCCATAAATCGCATCAATCCGGAAAATTTCTTGCACGAACCTCGGATTTCCCGCACCAAGGCTTCAGCCGTATCTCTCTCGCGATCAGGATTCACGGTTCGTCCTCGCCTGCGGTAGCTGCCGCCAGTTCGTGGAACAAATCGAGTCGGATTTGCGCTTCTTCAAAATCGAGTACTTCGATAGCGAACCCTGCATGAATAATGAGAAAGTCTCCCATTTGCGCATGCGGAACCATTACGAGACTCACGTCAGCAGCGACGCCGCCCGTGTCCACTTTGCCCGTTCCTTCTCCGGTGATTTCCACGAGTTTCATAGGAATTGCTAAACACATTGATGATAACCTCTCCAATTCTGCGGAACCAGGGACACGATCATCCCATCTCCTCTCGTCAATTGACCACACCCTGTGTGGCCCATACCGGCCTTGGACGCTTCCGACGCCCGTGTGTGGCACTCAAGTTGCGGGTTTCACGGGAGGTGGCTTCAACGGTCCTGCGTTCCTGGAAGGGCGAACACGAACCTTCTTGAAGAACGTGACATCTCCTGGAAACGCCCATTTCACGACATTCTCGCGCGTGCGGAAACGGCTTGCCCAATGGCGATGCCACCGTCATTGGGAGGGATCGATTCGTGGATCAACACGGTGAATCCCTTGTCTTTGAGGCCCTCCAGGCTGCGTTCGGTGAGCAGCCTGTTCTGAAAGCACCCACCCGTGAGTCCCACGGTTTCTGATTCCAGTCCTTTCAGACAGCTTTGCCAATGTCTCTGCAATCAGCTCAGCGAGGGTATTGTGAAAGCGTGCGGCAACCGTCCCCGCAGCAGATCCCGATAGCATATCCCGAGACGCCTGGCGAATCAAGGCCGCAGGATCGAGCACCAACGGCTCGTCGCTCACGGAAATAATCCGGTACGTCCCTGTTTCGTTACGGTCAGAGATACCTTCCAACCACATGGCCGCCTGTCCTTCGAAGGTCACCGGACGCAAAAAGCCCGCAGCCGCAGCCGCTGCATCGAAAAGCCTGCCAGCGGACGAGGTCAACGGAGCGTTGATGCCCTTGCGCGTCGCTTCCAGCCAAAAAGGCGCTCGATCGCGGTACAGGCCGAGAAGGGGCAGGTAGTCTTCGGGAATGGTTCCGTCCGCAGCCAGGAGACCGGCGAGAATGCGCGCGGGTTCTCGAATCGCTGCCTCACCGCCGGGAAGCGGAAACAATCCAATATGGCCCATCCTTTGGAAGGACTCCAGATCTGCCACGAGGAATTCCCCGCCCCAGATTGTCCCGTCCAACCCGAAACCGGTCCCGTCACACACCGCGAAGATGGCCGGTCCGCTGAGGTTGTGCTGCACGAGAAGACTCACCGCGTGGGCGTGATGGTGAAACACCTCCACCACCGGGAGGTCCAAGCCTCTGGCCAAGCTGTGGCTGAAATACTCAGGATGCGGGTCCAGAGCAACCAACTCCGGCTTAGCCTCCAGGTACCCGGTGAGCACCTCGATGGATTGCGTGAAATACTCCTGAGCCACAGGCGAGCCGAGATCCCCCACATGAGGACCTGGAACTATCTGAGCATGGGTGAGCACTGCAAGGCAATTCTTAAGATCTCCACCCGCTCCGAGCACTACAGGCGCGGCTTTGCAGGCGCTCCCTGCTCCGGCGTGCTGATGAGGTTCTCCGGCTAACTCGTTCGGCGCTTCTGGTGCCGCTCTGGTAAATCCTCCGGGGACCAGACCTCGTGACCGGCGAAAAACCGTGGCACGGCCTGCAATCACCCGAAAGATGGAGTCATCCGCGCGCAGCACGATCTCGCGATCGTGAAGGAGAAACGCATCAGCCAGATCCTGAAGCCTTGTAAGGGCTTCCGCGTTACCGCGCGCAATGGGCTCCTCCGATCGGTTGCCTGATGTCATGACCAGAGCGACGGGCCGTTCCTCTGCGCTCACCAAGGGGTGTTTGAAAAGAAGGTGATGAAGCGGAGCATAAGGCAACATCACGCCGACCGTGCCCATGAAGGGAGCCACGTTCGGGGCCAGACGTTCTGCGCCCACATCCAGCAGAACTATGGGAGCGACTGCGGACGCAAGGAGCCGTTCCTCTTCCCTGTCGAGCACGCAGAAACCTGCGCACCGTCGCCAGGTCAGGCATCATGACCGCAAAGGGCTTTTCCATGCGCCCCTTACGGTCTCTGAGCCGTTCAACCGCACCTGCGTCGAGCGCATCGCAGGCAAGATGAAATCCTCCAATGCCCTTGATGGCGATGGTTTTCCCCTGTCTGAGCAATCGGAGCGTTTCGATCAGCGGGTCTTCCGAAACGGCACAGCCATCAGGGTCAGTCAGGGTGAGCCTCGGACCGCATTCCGGGCATGAGTTGGTCTGCGAATGGAACCGTCGGTCGCGAGGACTCTCGTATTCCTCCCGGCAACGCGGACACATGGTGAAGTCAGCCATGCTGGTGCGTTCTCTGTCATAGGGAAACGACCTGACCACGGTGAACCGAGGTCCGCAAAGGGTACACGTAGTGAAGGGATACAGATAGCGCGGATTTGACGGTTGAAACAGCTCTTGCACGCACTCATCGCAGACAGCTACGTCAGGAGGGATAGGCGTCACGGACCGTTTCTTCTTGGAGGCTGGTGTCGATCGTGAAGTCAGCCTCCCCCAGCGGAGTCCTGTCCGAGATTTTCGCGTCGTCGATCCTGCCGGGAAAAGGAATTGCTCCGGGAAGGTCCGCCATAAACCGCAGACATTGCTCAGGAGTGCCCTCGATCTCAATATGGACTCCCGACGTCGAGTTCTTGACCCAGCCTGCCAGACCAAGCCTCGTTGCCAGTCGGTACACCGTAGGCCGACATCCGATGCCCTGGAGGATACCTGTGAGAGTTATATGGTTTCGAATCCTGGTACGAGGATTGCGGTCAGTGTGGTCCACGATTCACGCCTTGGAGTGTTTTGCATACACCACCGTAACCCTTTCCGCGCCCAAAGGGAAGGGGGGATTGTACGGAATAAATTCGGAGGGTTTTCGCGAGAATGAGCCGGCCAAAGCAGAAGAGCATTCGTGTGCAAATCCGGGCAAAGGCACCGTCGCGGACGTGCCTCTTTCTTAAGTGAGCCCTTCGTCCTATAATGTATTCAAGAAAGATCTTCGGAGCGCTCACACGATGAACCGCCTTCTTTTCTTCCTGTCCGTGATCGGGTCTGTTGCCGTTCTCTGTCAATGGTACGTGATCTCGTGCATCAGGAGGTATGTGCTTCAACGCTACGCAGCGGTGTCCAGAAAGACCGCGTACACAATACTCGCGGTCGTAGGTATCGTGAATTTCGTGTTCGTCCGAATCGCGATCCGTTCCGACTTCCTGCCTGTGGACACCCTGGCCAACAAAGTGGCAGCGGTATTTTTTTTCAGCTACTTGGGATGCGTGCTGGCGCTCACGTTATTCTTTCTTGTCCTCGGTCTTGTGTATCACGCGCTTCGTTTCAAGGACGCTCTTTTCCTGAGGAGAGTCCCTTCTCTGCCCACGGACGCGACCATGTGCCGCGAACGAGGATGCTTGCACACGGGGGCACTGGCTCCTGAGGGGGAATCAGGGATTCCGCACGCTGCAATTCCCGGGTGCAAGGCAGACCCCGGTTTACTGGATGGAGTAACGCCATCACGTTCGCTTCCGGTCCAGTCCACCACCGATCTCAAGGGACCGCCGCCCAGCCGAAGGACTTTCTTGAAATGGACTGCTGCCGCAGGAGTGGTCGCGGTGTCAGGCTATGCAGGACGCGGAGTTGCCGAGGGGTACGAGCCGCCGCTGGTCCCTACGTTTCATTTGTCGCATTCGGGCCTGCAAGGGGCCTCCCAGCCGCTGAGCTTCCTACAGATATCGGACTTTCATTTCGGCCCGTTCCTGGGGAGCGAGGAGCTGGAACGACTGGTCCATATGGCCAACGCCATAGAAGTGGATGCGGTTTTCATGACCGGCGACATGTTTCATTCGCCCATGTCTCCGATTGAACGTGCGACCCCGATTCTTGCCAAAATCAGGCCAAGACGATTGGGGAATTTCGCGGTATTGGGCAACCATGACTTCTATGCGGGAGAGTGGCGATCGGTGCAAAGCCTTAAGGACAGCGGATGGACCCTCCTTCGGAACCGATGGGCCACCTTCACCGAGGGATCGGCTCGCATCCATCTCGGAGGGATTGACGATCCCATGGTGAACTGGGCCTGGGGGAAGACCTTTCCCAATTGGCCCCAGCTAATGGACCGAGCACCGAAGACACCCGGGTTTCGCATCCTCCTGTCCCACCGGCCGAACATCCTTCCTCTGGCTGCGAATTCAGGAATAAACCTTGTGCTCGCGGGCCACACTCATGGGGGCCAAATTATTTTTCCTGTGCCTGGAACAGATCGCGGGATAAGTCTTGCGGCAGTGGCTTCGCCTTACACGCACGGTTGGTACAGGGAAGGTCAGACCCGCATGTACCTCAGCCGCGGATGCGGTCTCACGTTCGTGCCCTGGCGCATCAATTGTCCCCCCGAAATAACAGTCTTTCGTGTGCATCCCTCACCGGATAGCACGCTTCGGGTCAGCAAGAACGAAAGCGGCTCTCGACGAAGCGCGTGAAGAGGGATCCAGACCACTCATTTCGGAGAACCTGAGCAAGATCTCGGCAAAACTATCTCGCAGTGACCAACGGTGCTCACCGAATGGCTCGTGCCTTTGAAAGCTGGCGGAGTGGCCTGATACCAATGCGTTTTCACGCGTGAAACACTGGCGGCAACCCTCTTTTGCTACGAACGGCCGCGCCCGACTGCGCTTCAGAGGCATGCCGCCAGCAGACCAAAGCCACTTGCGTGATCGCGCATCGGTATGAACCAAGGTTGAACGACTCTGCGTCGGTGGCAGTGAAGCCGTGATCGGCCTCACGTGTCGGGCCCTACGACTCGCTATTGCAGAGGGCTGAGAGGAATAGGGAACGTTCGGTCGGGAAGTTCGCCCAGGACAAGCCGGGGCACGAGTCTGCGGCTTCCGCGACCGGTATCCCGGATGAGGAAGAACCGGCTCTCAGACTCGGCACGATGGTTGCTGTCATGCAAGGTCTTGTCTGACATGCTCATGGGCAACCCAGTGCCCTGTGAATGGGCTTGAGGGAAGATCAGTCTGCTGCTCAGCTCTGGCGTCGAGAAATCCCCTTACAGTGGCCAAAGTCTGCAATAATGCCTCTTCTTCCCTCAGTTCCAAGACCCACCAATCGCATCGGGTACAGTCGCTCCAGGAGACAAAGCCTGTCCTTAATTTCGCCGATTTTCTTGGCCGCGGTATGGCCGTTCTCTGTTTCCTCGTGGTAGATATGCGCGTTGAGAAACCGCTGGGGATGGGGAGTGACAAAATCCGCAACATGGTAGCCTTGACTCGTGACGCTGGGGCTGACGCGTGCGTGCCCTATGTCCAGAGTGCCCCAGCAGCCGGACTTACGCAAAAGCTTTTCGAACAGTCGAGGCCTGCTCGTCCAGCCCCACGCCAGATTCTCCAGACACAGGCGTATGCCCAGACTGTCTGCAAATCCTACCAACTGAGCGAGCCGCTCAATGGTCCGATCCCACGAGAGGGTCACCGTAGAATCGCGGCCCAAGCCGATGTGGATCGTGACCACCTTGCCGCGGACCGCGGAAACAGCCGTGCACGCGGACCTGAGCATGCGCATGGCATTATCAGCTTCTTGTTCGTCAACGTCCCCGAGGTCGGTGTTCTTGAGAAAACAATGATACCGCACTTCAAGAGGAGCGAGACCTGAAATCGTGTCAATCAGCGCTGCCATGTCTTGGGGATTCGCAGGAAGGTTGTCCTGGGAGAAGGTCCAATCTACTCCGTCGAAACCATGTGCGAGCGCGAACCGCTTGAGACGTAGCGGATCGTCGATGAAATTGCAGAGCGCCAACTTGGGATATGTCATCGAGGGCTTACTCCTGGACAGCCATGGGAAAGAACGGACCTGTAAAGTCCCGCTCATCAATGCAAAGAACATACGGTAACCAGAGCGCCTGAAAACTTTCCGAACGCCGTTCCGTCTTGGTCAGTAAGATCGGTTCCCTTGGCGGTTCGTAGTCGGGATTCCCGATTTGCTTCCCAACGAGGTGATCGGAATAGTCTATATGCTGCATAGATATATACTATCAACATCGCCGCGGCTGTCAAGGGGAACGCGCGTCTTTCGCGGACGGGGATGGATGCAGGGGTCTGGAACAAACGTCTCGCCAATGTGTCAAAATTTCTAATGGATTCGTGTTTGTGGTAGAGTGCTCTTATGGGTGTCTTCCGAAGGGGGAGGAAGTCATGGGCAAAAGGCAGATTAAGGCTAATCAGATAGTAACCGATATCGTCGAGGGAATGGACGACGAGGGTTTGATGCAAAAATACGAACTCTCTCCCCAGGCGCTGCTCAGAACGATGACCAAGCTCGTATGGGATGGCCTTATGCCACCGTCGGGACTTGCCCGGCGCAAGTCTTTGATCAAGGGCGTGCTCAAGGGGCGGCAACGGAGAATCGTGGCAAAAGATGTCGTCCGGGACCTCCGATCAGGTGTGCGAGAAACGGACCTCATGGAGAAATACGGATTGTCGCCCAAGGGGTTCCGGAGACTTCTTGAACGGCTCGTTGACTCCGATGTGGTCAGCCATTCCGAACTGTATGAAATGTCCGCATCCTATAAAGCCAAGATAGACGGGTTCAAGGGACGGCGTCACAACAGAGCGTATCTGACCGTTCCATTACCGATATACGATACTCAATCCTTTGCCTCCGGCCTGTTGAGGGATATCTCACGCGAGGGTTTTCGGGTCGTGGGGATGGATGCGACCGTCGGCGAGGTCAAGACCTTTGAAATTCCTCTGGATATCTTCATGCAAGCCGATCCGCTTCTCGTGATCGGCGAATGCCGATGGGTAGCCAGACGAGGGCAGGACAAGAAATACCTTGTCGCGGGATATAGGATGATCAACTTCTCCGTTGATGACGAAAATGCCGTGAGGAAGTTTATCTCCAGCCTCTTGTTCACGGAATCAGGAGAGTGGCAGACCATGAGGTGATTGCCGCGCGAGGGAATACCGCGAGTACCAGCGCTTGTGCTACTCGCGGTTTGCCATGCCTCCACTGTGGTGACTGTCCAGACCGAACGCCAGGGAAAATGACGCGCTATCCGGCTATTCCTTGACGTGTTTTTTCCAAATCCACATGGCGCGAAAGAATCGTTTCCTACACAGAAACTGAACCGCCATAGAGAATCAGGACCACTCTCAATGCGCCTGCGGGTGCGTGTCGAACGTGAGAGTCACCTGCTCGATCAGGTCCCGCAAGGCCTCCAAGCTGCTCAGCTCAGCATGCGTGATCTCGAATCCCGCGGAGCAGGACGAGCCTGCATCGCCCTCCTTACACCAACGGCACATGGCATGCACCGAAAATGGAGCAAGTGGGAGGGACTCTCCGGGCACCAGCACGAGGGTCTTGAGCTCGTCGACCTTCGCATGAATGCCTAATACGCCAAGTCCTATCTCCGAAAGGTCGTGAAGCTGACCTGTCACGTGTGGCTTCCCTTTTTCATACAAAGTTACTGGCCAGACGGGATGACGTCGCGTGGCCTTGCGCATCTTCCGCACTACGACCGAAATGTCTTCATCAGCAGACACGCCCGAAAACTCGTTCTCGGCCACCCAACCAGCGTTCAGCAATTTCTGAAACACTCTATGAAGGCCCCTTTCCGAGAGCTCGTACTTCTCCATGAGCTGGCGTGCGGTCATTCCCGCGCGAATATCTCCCACGATTTCCCTGGCGCTGATGCGTCTCTTTTCAGGAACCTGCGGCGGTTTGGAGGGCGGGAGCGACAGGCCCTTTCTGATCATCTCCGAGTATACGTTCTGAAGGGCCGGCGCGGAGAGTTGGTACTTGGCCATAAGATTGGCGTCAGTGAGTCCTGCTCTCATGTCCTTGAGCAAGGTGCGTGCGTGTAACCGCTTGAGGACATGCAGCAATTCCAGCTTGTCAAACAGTTGTTCCAAGTGGGGCGGCGAAATGCGGTACTTTTGCATGAGCGCATTGTCGTCCATCCCAGAACGAATGTCTTCCAGGGCCTGCTTCGCATCTATCACGCGGATTGGCATGACTCCCCCCTGATTGTCTCTGCGGCCTGCTCGGAGCGGAACGCCGCGAGTTTACACTCATTATAGCCGAGATATAGGTGCTTCCGTCAACTGAAAAGTGGCAGCAATCGCTCCCCTCGCAACGGAAAGGCTCGAAAAACAAGCGCCTTCTCATAAGCGGGCTGACCGATTCTTGAGTTAGTTTCTCGTCGTAAGTTTTGCGCTCTCCCTGCTGCGGCCCTCGTCCGTTTTCGCTGTCCGCGCCCTGGGCGCAAATCCTCTGCGCAAGGTGTTTTCGCTGACACACCTCGTGTGCAGAAACTGGAGCAGGTAGTCAGGACCGCCTGCCTTGGACCCGATTCCTGACATGCCGAATCCGCCAAAAGGCTGGCGTCCTACCAGAGCACCGGTGATCTTTCTGTTTATATACAGGTTGCCTACTCTCAGTTCGGCTTCCACCTTACGGATATTGGCAGGACTCCGGGAAAAGATGCCTCCTGTCAACGCGTACCGGGTGTTGTTGGCAATTTCTAGCGCTGCGTCGATGTCTTGCGCATGCATGACCGAGACAATAGGCCCGAATATCTCCTCCTGAGCTATGCGCGAGCCAGGATCCACGTCGACGAACAGGTCCCGGGCCTACGTAGTACCCGTCTCCTGTCGCATTCATCGCGAGCACTTCTCTTCCACATGACTCACCAACTTCTCGATATTCCTTTATATTCATCACCGAGTGCTCGTCGATCACCGGCCCCATGAAGTGATGCGGATCGTCTGCAGGACCGATCGTGACGCTCTCCATTGCTTTCTTGAGCCGATCGCAGAACTCGCTATAGATTTCACCCACCACGATCACTCGTGAACACGCGGAGCACTTCTGTCCCTGAAATCCCAGCGAAGACTCCACGACCCCTTTGACTGCCGCGTCCAGATCCGCAGTGTCATCGACGATGATTGCGTTCTTGCCGCCCATTTCCGCGATGACTTTCTTCACGTTCCTCTGGTCCGCGGTCGCTTGACCGGCAAGCTGCACGATCCCCAAGCCCACATCTCGCGATCCGGTAAACGCGATGAAATCCACATCCGGGTGTGAAACCAGGTAGTCGCCGATTTCATCCCCTGAGCCGGGCAGGAATTGCAGCACGCCTGTGGGCAGTCCGGCAGTCCTGAACGTCTCGAAGAGTTTCCAGCCAAGAACCGGAGATAGGCTCGAAGGCTTGAACACCACGCAGTTTCCCGTGACAATGGCCGCGGAGACCATGCCCGTAGCAATCGCCAAGGGAAAATTCCAGGGAGAGATGACTACACCCACGCCTCTTGGTTCGTACACAGAGACGTTCGCTTCTCCCGGATAGTCACCGAGCAGTCTGGGCGCGCCGATTCTGATCATTTCACTCGCGTAGTACCCGAGGAAATCAATGGCCTCAGCCACGTCAGCATCGGCTTCTTTCCAGTTCTTGCCTACCTCGAACACCTCGAGAGCAGCGAGTTCCCACTTTCGCGTTCTCATGATTTCCGCGGCGGAGAAAAGAAAATCGGCCCGCTCGGCTGCGGATGTCTTCCTCCATTGTTTCCACGCAACCCGGGCCTCGCGCACAGCTTTCTCTGCGTGATCCCGCGATGCGGAACTTACCTTGCCGACGATCTCGGAAGGTCTGCCAGGGTTGACTGACTGAATCTGTGTGTCCGACCGAACCTCTTTTCCGCCAATCCCGAGCGGATACGTTCGGCCAAAAGTCTTCCTCACCTTGTCCAGTGCATTGGTGATCCGTTCCCGGTTAACGAGTTTCGAGAAATCCGTCATCGGCTCGTTCGCAAAACGGTCGGCAGGGACTTCTTCTTGCGCAGCATGCCCCTTGATTTGGGGCGGCCTTGTCAGGTCATCCGGATTGGTCTTTTCCGAGAACGACTTTCTCAAAAAGGATTCATTGGAGGTGTTTTCCAGCAGTCTCCGAATGAGATACGCCATGCCCGGAATGAGGTCGCCAATGGGCGCATACACCCGCGCCCGGTATCCCATCTTTTGTAAGGCAGCGCGGATAGGTTCGGCCATGCCGTAGATCATTTGAAATTCGAGCGCCTCCTTCGGCACCTTGAGGGCATCTGCCACAGCGATCGCGTGACAAATGCTCCTCACATTGTGTGTGGCCAGTGCAGGACGGACAAATTCGACGTTCTCGAGAAGTATGCGGGTAAACTCCTCGAATTGAGCATCTGTTTCGGACTTTTCCAAGAGCACTGGCGTGGGCCAGCCTCTCTGCCGATTCACTACGGTTTCGTAGTCCCAATATGCGCCTTTGGTCAGCCGGAGGCCGAACCGCCGACGGTTCTGCCTGGCCCAGGAGATGATGCTGAGCAAGTCGTCTTTGGTTTCCTTCAGATAGGCCTGGAGCGCTATTCCGGCAAAGGGGCCGTCGCCCTGTTCTTCGAGAAGGCGCTTGACGATCGCGATGACGAGGTCCTTGAAATAGTAGCTCTCCATGTCAAAAGTGATGGCAACCCCCAGTTTCTTGGCTGCTTGTACCACCGGCTTGAGGCCCGCAACGGTCTCTCGCACCGACCAGTCCCAATCCACTGGATCCAGTCGGCAGGAAAAGGACGAGACCTTCACTGATACGTCCAACCTCGGGATCTTTCCCTTATGGTCGTTTTCGAGTATGGGCACTGTCGGCCAGTTCATGACCCGTGTGCTCAGGGCGTTGAGCAGGTCGAGATACCGACGCGTGTATACGGCTGCCTCGCCATCGCTCAGGACTTCCTCGCCCAACAAGTCTACGCTGACGGCCAGCCCCTGTTGTCGTAAGGCTTCAAGGGTCGGCCATGCGTCTTCAGGATTGCTGCCCGCGATGAATTGCCTTGCCAGCGTCTCCACGTTCCTTCTGATGAGTCTCCCGGCCACGCGAGGAAAGAAGCCTCTCTTGGACACGAGCCCGATTCCGCGCAGGATCGGCGTCTGATCAGGATCGTCAAAATACTCTGTCAAGAGGCGGAGCACCATGTCGTCGGTTTTCAGGCAGGGGAGCACATCGACGAATCTGAAAAGCTGGACCTTGACGTTCTCGTCCTTCATGGCCCAATCCATGAGCTTCCCGGTCCAGCGTTTCCTGTCGAACAGGGAAGGAACCTCTTCTCCGATCATCGAGAAGATTTGTCGCCCCACGTCCCTCGTTTTTTCCTCGATCCCTGCATATCGATCCATGGCTCATACCTCTCTGAGTGACAATGTCTTCATATCAGGTTCAGACCACTCGATTCTCCTTTTGATCGTACGCACGAGGGCTGGTGAAGTCAAAAAAGTGCCGGACACCCCTGGAAAGCCTTGCATGTCCTGGGCTTCAATCTGCATTATAGGCACTGGCAGGGGCTTGGCTGGTCCGACCCTGCAAACCGACATCCCGTGGAGAAGTGCACGGTGACTCAGACCCCCATCACATACACGTGTGAGGACTCGCACGCATTTGTCCAGCAAATCACCGTCGAGCCCAAAAGCTCTGGCACTCTGGACGGTCTGGATTTTGCGGTAAAAGATCTTATCGATGTGTCCGGGTACAAAACGTCTTGTGGAAACCCGGACTGGCTTGCCACGCACCCTGTCGCGGTGGCCAACGCGGTCTGCGTGGATCAGCTCCTCTGGGCGGGCGGCCGCTGCGTGGGCAAGACCATTACCGATGAGCTGGCGTTCGGGTTGGACGGCGAAAATTTTTTCTATGGCACTCCGCTCAATCCCAGGGCACCTGATCGTGTTCCCGGCGGATCATCAAGCGGTTCAGCCTCGGCAGTGGCATGCGGCCTCGCGGACTTTGCGCTCGGAACGGACACAGGAGGCTCGGTGAGGGTCCCCGCGAGCAATTGCGGCATCTTCGGCATGCGTCCGTCACACGGTTTCATCTCAGTCGCTGGGGTGAATCCTTTGGCGCCGTCCTTTGACACGGTGGGGCTGCTCGCGGGCAGTTCCGCTGTACTGAAGAAAGCGGCCTCCGTGCTCCTGGCTCGCGATGTCCCGCAACAGGTCGAGGTCGCGACGGTTCATTTTCTTGCAGATGCCTTTGACGCGGCCGATCGCGAAGTCAGGGACGCTCTGTCAGAGACGGTCGAGCGTATCAAGCGTGTGTTCGCGGGAAAGGGGAGGGAAACATCCTTCACGGATCTGGGGGTTCCCGGTTCGGAAAACGGTCTGCGAGGCTGGTATGAAATCTATGCGCGTATCCAGTGGGCGGAGATACGCAGTTGCCTCGGATCATGGGTGGAACACGCACAACCGAAATTTGGGCCAAGACCTCGAGTGAATTTCCAGCTGGTTCGGCAGATGGATCGCTCCCTCATCACCGAGGCAGTCCGACGGCGAGAAGCCTGCTTCCGGCTCGTGCAGAGTTGGCTCGGTCCGCATGACCTGGTATGCATGCCCACCACGCCCACGTTGGCCCCCAAGAAGGGGAGTCTGGGCTTTGATCGTACCGTGGAGACCTACTTCCCGAGAACACTGGCGTTTACGGCGATCGCGGGAATCTGCCGATTGCCGCAGGTCACGTTGCCCCTGGCCGACGTGAGGGGCGTTCCCATTGGTCTATCTCTGATCGCGTCACAGGGCATGGACGCGTTTCTTTTGGCTGCCGCGGGCATGCTGGATTCATGAAAACTGAGGCTCCGGGGCATTAAGAAACGCCACTGCCCGTTGCTCGGACCAGTACTCGCGCTCGGGGTTGAATGCCACAAAGCCCACGTGCCCGCCGTATCGCGGGGTCTCCAGGAAGAAGCAGGGACTGGCAGCCGCTTCGTCAAAGGGATAACAGGAGGGGCCGAGGAACGGATCATCCGCGGAGGTCACCAGCAGAGTGGGGATCGTGATTCCCCGCAAGAACTGTCTGCTGGATGACTTCTCCCAGTAATCTTGTGCACCCTTGAACCCGTGGAGCGGAGCAGTATAGCGCTCGTCAAATTGTGCAAAGGTCCTGATCCCATCCAACCCGCTGTCGTCGATCTTGTCCGGCATGAGTTGCTTCTTTATTCGTATTTTCTCGCGCAGCATTTTCATGAACCGGATGAGATACAGTCGGTTGGTAATTTCAGCCAGTCTGATGGAGCTTGAAGCCAGATCACAGGGCACCGAGAACGTGGCAGCTCTTGTGATTTCCGGCCGAATATTGCTGCCCTGCTCGCCCACATATTTGAGGATCACGTTGCCGCCTAGACTGAACCCGACCAGAGCAAGTTTCTGAGTAATCATTCTCTCGTACCACGTGGCCGATCACGTGATCCAGATCTTGAGTTTCTCCACTGTGGTACAAGCGCGGGGTGCGATTGGGCTCGCCGCTGCATCCTCTGAAATTGACCGCAATCGCGTCCCATCCCCCGCGGTTCAGGGCCCGCACCATTCCCCGCATGTAAGATCGACCGGAATCGCCCTCCAATCCGTGGAGAACGACAGCCACCTTGTCAGCGCCTGCCCTTGAATAATCAAGATCGAGGAAATCACCGTCGAGCGTTTCTATCCTCTCGCGTGAATATGTGACTCCCTGCACCTTTCGGAGCAGGGTGGGATACATGGTCTGAATATGAGGACCTGAAAAGAACCTCGGAGGACGATAGGAGGATTCACCAATGACCGGCACGAAAGACCTCACAACGGTAAAAAAGAAATCACGCAGAAGCGTGGGATCTGCGTATGCAGCGCAGATCCGCGAGGAAGAAAGTTGACCGCAACCTCCGCGAATCGTCAAGAGAAAAAAACCGGGTGCTGCCTGACCATGTCAGTAATCTATCCCTTTTTGGGGTTCAATCCCTTCTCGGTAGGCATGCTTGATTTCTCTCACTTCCGACACGGTATGAGCGCGGGCGATTACCTCCGGATGCGCATCCCGTCCGGTAAGCACAAGATGCAGGTCTGGAGGTTTGGAGTCAATAATGTCGACCACTTGATCAAGATCCACCAGGTTCAGTTGCAGCGCATTGTTGATCTCATCGCACACGACAAGGTCGAATGTTCCTGAAAGCATCTTCTCTTTGGCCAGCATTATTGCTTCCTGAGCATTGGCGCGATGCTCGCGATGAGGGTACGGATTGCCCTGAATGCCGCAAAACCCCTTACCTGTCAAGTGATGCTCGACATACGGCGCAAGCTTTTTCAACCCTTCGTATTCACCCGCGAACATGTCACCTTTCATGAACTGAATCAAACAGACCCTCAGCCCGTGACCCACCGCGCGGAGAATCACGCCCAACGCGGACGTGGTCTTACCCTTGCCGTATCCGGTGATCACCACCACCAGACCTCGTTTCTTTTCCGGTTCTAGCATTTGCAGCTTCAGCTCAGAGCTCATGGGAATACCTCCTCAGATTGATCACGGTCCTTATACAGAACGGTAATACACCCGAAACACCTTGCACATGAGCGCCGCGGTGCTATAGAGACGTTCTCGCGAGTACGGCTGCTTGCATGCGAGCCCTGGTGCCCTATACTCTTGAGAAAGCGCATGGCAGTCCGAGGATCGGGTTGCACTGCCAGAGGTGAGAGCCATGGATGAAGTGGGCTGGTTGAGGGTAAAAGAGATCTTGGACGAGTCAATAGCGCGGTGGGAAAAAGAACAGGGGCGCAAACCTGCTTTGAAGGTCAGCCACGACGCCAACCTCAAGTGGGAGACCAAGGAACAACTCGCCGCGAGCAAACCGTTTGATTTGCAGCTGATCGAGCCTGACAAAGTGGGTACAGGACGGGCTGGGGAAACCAACCTGATCAAAATACTCACCAGGAACGTCGGTGGATTTCGGCGCATGCCGTCACGGGGACCGTACATTTCCCCAGAGGAGATCGCAGAAATCGCGGAGTGGATAGACGCGGGAATGCCTGACTGACCGTTGAGACGACTGTTCAACCTTTTCGGTGCGGCCTGGGGCCGGAAACATTCTGTGGTGGCAGGCATGTGCGAAGCCATGAACACGACGCAATGAATAAGGAGGTACCCTGATGAAGCTCTATTGCATCGACGAACATTTCGGGATCGATGCCCTGAAACTCGCGGAAAAAGCGGTTCCCAAGCCCGGGCACAAGCAGGTCCTGGTGAGGATGAAAGCCGCGTCAGTCAACTATCGGGATATATTGATGATTGAGGGAAAATATAACCCTCGTCTTCACAAGCCTCGTGTTCCTTTTTCCGACGGCGCTGGCGAGGTAATTGAGCTGGGGCCTGAAGCCAGCCGATGGAAAGTCGGCGACCGAGTCCTCAGCACGTTTTTCCAGCAATGGCCTTCGGGAAGAATCAGCCCGGAAGCTGCCAAGTCCGCCTTGGGGGGCGAAATAGACGGGGTGATGGCCGAATACGTCCTGTTTGCGGAAGACGGACTGGTTTCGATCCCTGAACATCTGTCTTATGAAGAGGGAGCGACACTCCCATGTACAGGAGTGACTGCGTGGCATGCGCTCAACGCAGGAGGACTTACGTGTGGGGACACGGTGCTCACGCTTGGCACTGGCGGCGTTTCCGTGTTTGCGGTGCAGTTGGCCACCGCTGCGGGAGCCCAGGTGATCGGGACGTCCGGGAGCGACGCGAAGTTGGCTCGATTGGGCCAGATGGGGGTTGCTTTCGGGATCAATTACCGGACTTTTCAGGACTGGGACAAGAAGGTCCTGGAACTTACCCACGGAAAAGGCGTGGACCGGGTCATCGAGGTAGGTGGCGCAGGCACGTTGGGCAAATCCATGAAGGCTGTGCGAATCGGTGGACATATCAGCCTCATCGGCGTTCTGACCGGCCAAACCGGAGAAGTCAACCCTCTGCCTGCGGTGATGAAGAGCATCCGCATTCAAGGTATTTTTGTGGGCTCCAAAGCGATGTTCGAGGCGCTGAATCGTGCCATGGCCGCTCATCAGATCAAACCCGTGATTGACCGAGTCTTCCCCTTTGGCGAGGTGCGGGAGGCACTGCACTACCAGCAGAGCCAGGCCCATTTCGGGAAAGTGGTGGTCCGCTTCTCGTAGAGGGGTTCAGTGAGAACAGGGGATGCTGAAGGCGAATGCATGGGTGACCGCTTGAAGTCTTTGACTTATTTCCACACGTCGTGCAACGAGCGCTAAGTCCGCCCGCACAGAGAGAGCCCCCAGAGAGGGGCAAGAAGCGCGGGATCGAGCCCCTGCCGTGAGGAGCGTTTTTCACGGAGAATGCGGTTGCACAATGAGACCGCCTCTCTCGATGTTCCCCGTGGAAAGCGAAACTATTCGCTGTCCGTTCTTCCACGCATGGTATACTCTTTCTGCAATTTTCCGCGAAGAGCCCCAGTGCCGCCCAATGGGGGGAAGACTCTTTGGAGGAGCGGAAGCTTCATGAGGAGCCGTAGGAATAACTCTCGTCGGGTCAGCTTGCGAAATCCGAGATTCGCTCATTCGCGGCGGTTCGGGTACGTGTGCGGGATGTGCGTTACCACAGGGAGCCGTTCTGCCGCCTCAGCATCCTCCTTCCACGCATGGTTCCGATGCAACCCCAGATAGGCTCATCAACGACCCGGCCCGTCAGGTCGGGCAGAGTGAAGCAGACATCCGACTGATACTGAACAATCTGCAAGACGCCTTTTACCGGACCGACCTGACGGGAACCCTCACGTTTCTCTCCCCCTCCAGTGAGAAGGTTGCGGGCTATACACCGGAAGAGGGTGTAGGGAGGAATATTGCGGAATTCTACGTCGATCCTGAGGAAAGACAAGCCTTCATGAAACTGATGTCGAGAGACGGTGTGGTGAACGGATTCGAGGCGAGACTCGTGAAGAAAGATGGCGATATTGTGTGGGTGTCCACCACTGCCACGCTGTACCGGGACAAGGACGGCAATGTCGCCGGGGTGGAAGGCATTTCGAGAGACATTACCGAAAGAAAACGTGTGGAAATAGCCCTGCGCGAGAGCGAAGAACGTTACCGCACGCTTGCGGAGAATTCCCTGACCGGCATCGCACTGCATCAGGACGGCGACCTCGTGTACATTAATGAATGGGCCGCGGATGCGCTAGGCTATGCGGCAGAAGAAATGGTCGGGCGGAGTATCTGGGATTTCATCTATCCAGACGATCACCGACCCGTGCAGGTAGCCATCGATGCACGAGTTGTGGGGGGAAAGCGCAATTCGCAACACCAATTCAGAGTGCTGTCGAGGAACGGCGAAACCAGGTGGGTGGAAGTCCTCGATACGACCGTCGAGCACAGGGGAAGACCAGCCACTCTTGCAAACATTCTGGACATCCACGATCGCAAGCTCGAACAGGAGGAGCTGCGAGAGGCTAAGAACCTGGCTGAGGCTGCCAATGAGGCCAAGAGCGGGTTTCTCGCGACCATGAGTCACGAGTTGCGCACACCCCTCAATGCCATAATAGGATTTTCGGAACTTTTGCAGGACAGGATCGCCGGAGAACTGAATCACGCACAGTTGGAATACGTGGGATACATCGTCGACAGCGGGCGGCATCTGCTGCAACTTATAAGCGAAATTCTGGACCTGTCCAAAGTCGAATCAGGAAATATGGGTTTGGAACTGGCGGACGTCGATGTCCTTCATCTCGTGGAGGGCAGTTTGGCCATGATCAGGGAAAGGGCCATCAAACAGGGGATTACCCTTGCACTGTCGGTAGAGCCGGGACTTATGGGAATTGCCATTCAGGCTGACGAACTGAAGCTCAAGCAAGTCATGTTGAATCTTCTCTCCAATTCGGTCAAGTTCACTCCCCGGGGAGGCACAATCACCGTAGGAGCAACGAGAGTGTCTGACGAGTTGGTGGTGAGCGTAACAGACACGGGCACGGGAATTGAACCCTCGAACCAAGAGCGCATTTTCAACGCCTTCGAACAGGTCGACACATCCGTGGCAAGGCGACAACAAGGCACCGGACTGGGGCTGGCTTTGGCCCGCAAACTGGTGGAAATCCACGGCGGACGGATTTGGGTGGAAAGTGAGGGCCTGGGAAAAGGCAGTGCGTTTGCCTTTGCCATCCCTATGGTACCGATCCATGGGACATAGATGATTCTTCGGCCAGTGCCAAGCACAAGTCTCTGCCTGCCGCATAAGCCTCCTCCAAATATTCCGGGTGCTTCGACACGTCTCCCTCGAAATCCAGTCCTCGGTATAACAGCGCTCGCCAGAGATCCATCTCCAGAGGATCGAAGAAATAGCGCACGGTGAGGAGTACGCCATCGAAAAGCTTCTTTCCCTTCGTTGCTCCTGCCGCGATGAACAGGCCCTTTCGCGGAGCAGCGTCGGCTGCCAAAATGGGTTTCTTCAGCCAATACTTCTTCACCCAAAGGGACTGGCACCGATCCATAAGCGCTTTCGTATGCGCACTCACCGTGTAAAAGAAGATGGGGGACGCCAGGATCAAACCTTGGCACTGCAGCATTTGATCATAGATCCTCTGAAAATCATCCTGAATCACGCACCTGCCGGTTTGCTTGCATCCGTAGATCTCAAGGCACGGAGATATCTTAAGATCCCGGAGTATCACCTCGTCGACGGAAGCGCCGACTGCCCTTGCACCGTCCACCGCGGACTTGAGCAACAGGGAAGTGTTCCCGTTTCGTCTCGGACTCCCGTAAATGGCGAGTATCTTTGGCATGTCACGCCCTCTCTGTCCTCAGAAGCACATTCGCTTTCGTAAGATATTCACAGGTGAGGCCAACCGCGTCAAGCCCAAAAGGAGGCTTTGCCGTCGCCGGTTGCATGGCAGAAGGGAGCCGAGCCCTCGCGTGCAAGCCTCACGCTGCCACGCCATTGGCAGGCCCGCTCTGCACCCTTGACTTACTCCCGCTGTTCCTTATCGTATGAGGCAGCATTACTCAGGAGGCAAGAATTGTGAGAACTGCGAATCCTGCCCTCAATGAAAGAACCTTTGCCGGGATCGCACGGTACACGGACGCGGACCAGGCGATGACGGTTCAGGGAACGGTGAATAAGACCGGGCTGTTGCTGATCTTAGTGACAGCCGCGGCATGTTGGACCTGGCATGTCTTCTTCAGCGAACCCACCCCTGATCCCGCTACGGTGGCTCCGTACATGATGATCGGCGCGATCGGCGGACTCATTGCCGCTCTCATCACTGTATTCAAACCCCAGTGGGCCCTGGTGACCGCGCCGATTTATGCGGTGCTGGAGGGACTGTTTGTGGGGGGCATGTCTTCGTTGGCCGAGGCCCAGTATCCTGGTATCGCAATTCAAGCGGTAGGGCTCACTTTCGGTACCTGTCTTGCCATGCTCTTGGCCTATTCTTCCGGCCTGATCAAAGTTTCCGAGAAATTCAAGTTTGGCGTGGTAGCTGCCACGGGCGGAATCGCTCTCGTATATTTTGTCTCGATCATTCTCGGATTCTTCGGCGTGAGCATGCCGTACATCTATGGGAACGGCCTTATGGGGATCGGGTTTAGTGTGGTTGTCGTTGGAATTGCCGCACTGAATCTGGTGCTCGATTTCGATCTTATCGAGACGGGTGCGCGCAACGGTTTTCCTCGTTATATGGAATGGTATGCCGCTTTTGGGCTGATGGTCACGTTGATTTGGCTCTACATTGAGATCCTGAGGCTTCTCATGAAACTGCGCAGTCGCGAATAGCTCGGTACACAGAAACCCGAGGGAATGGCTCTCTTTCTCAAAGCCTTTGTATATGATACCAATGGGCTTTTACGTGCATGACAGGACGTAGGATGCGGGCTGAGGGGCTCTGTTGCTACGGACGACACAAAGCCGTCTCATCAATGCCCTCAGGAGGCCCACAGCCCTACCATCTTAGGCACGTGTGCGCGAGTGAGTCGGTATTAACCGGCTGAAAAGTCTTGTTTCGTCGAAAGAGTCCAGGAGAGGTCGCCCGCACAGCAGCTTTCCACTGCACCCTCATCGTGGCAACAATCTTCCCGGTTTTGTGCTGTCAACGAGTCTCAAAGATGGGCAGGGGAGAGGTATGACGCATGCTCAAGGGCCGTTCTCCAGAACTAGAGTCAACGGGACCCTTCGCAACGGTTTTGGCTTGGGGGCTAATCGCTTCGGAAGGCGACTACTTCGCATTCGGTAGTCAACCACGTTCGCCCCACGAAGGTAATCAAGTGCGGGCAACCCTGGGGATTCAGGAGAGTGCCCGCGCTGCACCATGATGCGCTCCCGAATCTCTGCAGGGTGTGTCGCAACCCCGGGTCCCCGTTCGCTTGCACGGACAGATGCGCACATCCCTATATCGGAGACTGTCACGCGCGGGGACCCATGGCTTTGCGCTTCAGTGCCATGACTCGGCTGTCGGGAGCGAACAGCGAGCAAGCACGTGCGGAGGGCCCGAGACGTTCAGACCCTCTATTGATCAGCCGTATCGGCGCATTCTTCTCATTTTCTTGAGAAGTCTCTTCCGAGCCAATATGGCCTTTTTCTTTCTCTTGACGCTTGGCTTGTCATACGCGCGCCTTTTCTTGGCCTCTGCGAAAACACCTGACCGCTGCAATTGTTTCTTGAACCGTCGCAAGGCGCTTTCAAACGGTTCGTCTTCTTTGACCACTACTCCCGGCATACGCATCCACTCCTTTCCGGGAAAAGCTTAATTCTGGGACTCGGATCGACGGTGAATCACCAGATAACGATGATCATCGTCCGCCACCTACCGAGCTCTGGCAACTGACCGCCACGGCCGAGAGGGGACCGTCCGTTCCCTCGGGGAACCTCATAGCGTGCCAGCCCTGTCCGTGTCTTGACCAACTCGGTATCGGACAACCGCAAAAGCACCACGTGGTGACTTTCCGGTGAGTCTGCTCCCTATGGCGCGATCCGGCGCGCTTTTCTACGAGAATGACCATCCTGCCGACCACAGCGCGCTCACGGACATCTACAATGAGTTAATCAGTACGTCTTTCGAGAAATCGGGCCAGAGTTCTCAGAGCTGATCTCTGGCCCAACGTTGATTTCGGTGTCAGAAAAAGTGCATTACCAGCGTGATCTACCCGAGTCTCGCCGTCCACCACCACCACCACCGCCGCCGGAATTGGTGCGAGGACGAGCCTCATTCACCTTAAGCGCTCGGCCGCCCACGGTCTTGGAATCCAGTTCCTGGATCGCCTTGAGCCCTTCTTCGCGGTCGCGCATCTCGATGAACCCGAACCCTCGAGATCGATTGGTGAACTGATCGACGATGATCTTCGCGGAGTCGACTGCCCCGTAGGCCTCAAACAAGCCCCTGAGTTCGCTTTCGCTCGCGTCAAAAGAAAGGTTTCCGACATAGATGTTAATACTCATGCTCTCACTCCTTGAGAAAAATAGCACTCGAAACATGTGAACAGAGTGCGTTTGATGGGACGAACAAGGGCACTTTGTGAACGGGGAT
The DNA here is from genome assembly GCA_963760985.1 of uncultured delta proteobacterium. Taxonomy (GTDB): domain Bacteria; phylum Desulfobacterota; class Desulfomonilia; order Desulfomonilales; family Desulfomonilaceae; genus JACRDG01. The sequence goes on from CAVXFM010000017.1 coordinate 237,564, forward strand.
AAATCGACTGGCTTTGCGGCGTGACAATCCTCGGCACGGGCTCCTATGTCCTACAATCTTAATCCTTGCATAACGCCCGTGGTCCTAAACAGGAGGTCGACTGGAGAAACACAAGTTAAGCTTCGGGCTTAAGCATACGTCCGGCACTTCTCCCTGTCAAGCGATTTTACGTCGTGCGTCGAGTTTGAAGTTTGGGAGAGCACGGTTTGCTGCTGTGCAGGTTAAAACTTGAATGACGACGAAGCATTGCGCATCACGCGCACACGATCGTTCTCGACCCATGAAGGGCCTCCAAGAAACACCTTCCCTGTTGTCACGGGGCACGTGGCTCGATGCGTAGTCAGCCATTGACGACTTTATCGATCTTTTCCCATAGCGTAATTCCCATGATGTCCTTGTAGAAAGCGCAGAGCGAGCGACATTTTTCTATTTTTGCCTCATAGGAGGCTTGTTTTTCTCCTCTACACCACGTACCGGTCACCGCAAAACACGTGCGTCCGTGGTCGGGGTATGCAGGGCAATTCGCTTGTTTTCCGCATTTGGTGTAATCCCAACAATTCTGGCGTTCCATAATTGCCTCCGACCGGTTCTCCGATTGCGCAATCGAAAGTCTCTCTATGTGAGTATATCAGGCGTTTGGACAATGGGCAAGGTTCTCTACAGAATAACTCAATTATAAAGAACTGAAGCACCACGTTAATCAATCAGTCTGGAAGCTGCCTAGTCCTTGCCTCTTGCACGATTGTCAGTATTGGTAAGGATAATTGAGCCCGACAAGGTCAGGAGAGAATTGGTTGGAGAAGACGCCCGCGGATCGGTGTTGTTTCGCAGAATGCTTGGACACAAATAAGAACGACGTCATGCCCGGACTCCCGCGAAGGGCCAAGTTGACTACCTCTGGAGCCATGAGGCCGCCTGCCGGCACGAGTCCGGAATGCCGCATACAGGTATGGGCCGATGGATTCCCGGCTCAAGGGAGGAGCCCTGCAAGAAACCCCTTACCCGTCCTGCATCTTCACCATGCGCACCAGGTTTCTTAAACTAGGACTGTCGTGGTGAGAAATGCCCGTGATCTCGAATGCAGCGAGTGGGAGATCCCCGGGACGTTTGGTCTTAGACCATTTGCATCGGGCTTCCACGGCAAATGAGTCAATGTCAAAGAACTCCCGAGCGGCTACGACGATTCTTTTTGTTTCGTTGGGGCGTGCATGCAGCCCCTCTACCGTGAGGCCGTTGTCCCCGATCTCACAAATCGATCCCCGCGATGCAGGATCGCCTTCATAATATGCTGGCACCAGGCAGAAGAGATTCTCGTCGGTAGGGAATTGAAGCGTCTCGAAATTCAGGCTTACGGTGTCTTCGAACGAGGGCACTCTTCCGAAAAGCTGCGCAGGCGTGATCGCTTCCACATCCAGAAGTTTTCTAAAGATACGTTGAAGCCCTCGCGAGGACACCCTGTACTTCTCCATGAGTTGTAGGTCGGTCATTCCGGCCCGCATGTCCGCGAGAAAGGGCGCGACGGCTATTTGCCTCTTGGGTCGCATAAGACTCATCCTCCGGATCTGTATCTTACCAGACTCGATTCTGATGAGGCAAGACTGAAAAAGATCACCCGAGGACCTCTTCCACCGGATGGTGCGCTTCAAAACTGCCGGGCTTCGGCCGCATACTCCCAGATTTCAGTGGCCATGCCAACCTGTCGTCTGATCATTCGCCCCGGTCATGGTGCAAGGAGTTGAGAATGCCCACATGCGCGCATTACGCGGTGCGATCTTCCCAAGTCGTGAAGTCGGAAACATGGTCAGGATCGAACGGCTGCAGGAACAAGGGAACGGAAATGATTTCTTCGGCACCGCATAGCGGGCAATAGGTACTTTTCAGCATGGTTTCCACGGAGGATCGGATTTCTTCCATACTCAGCTCCGCAGTGCTGAAAAGCCAGCTGCCATGATATATGAAACCGCACACCGCACAGGAATAGCCGTACGCGACTTCCCTCAGGTCGCCGAAGGCGGTCTTCCGTGGAGGTTTGGCGCGGATAAGCACCGGACCCAGGGAAAAAAGCTCAGCCAACTTTTTCAACTCAGCGTCCGTGAAGTCCTGGGTTCCAGCTGAAACACAATCTTTCAGGGCTGCGGCAAAGCTCTTCGCGTCCCTGGAAGTGAAGAAGGAGCCTTGCGGATACGGGTTGAGCTCTGAGTGCAGCCAGCCGACATCACCTTGCGAGGACATTTCCCAGCCGGTACGGACAATCCGGACAAAGAGGTGTTCCCACCGGCTTCTCGCACAAAATCGGAATACCCCGACCTCAGTGTAAATCCACAGATCTTCTTCCCACATATCGCGTACGTGCATCTACGTGTCCCCTTTCCTCGAAAAACGAGCATCCGGAGGGTCTTAAGGCTCGGGGCCTCCTACCCGTACGACACCTTCGTGGGGGATTACGGGGATTCCGGCTGAAGACCGCCGAGTTTTCACGAAGAATCCACGTCCCGTAGTCCATCCGGGGACTAGGATGCTGTTGCGTCACGCAATGCCTTCCCAAAAGACGTGACACGGCCGCGTCGGTTCCGACAACTACCTGAGCAAGGGATGCGAGGCAAAAGCTCAGTATGTAAGACCCTTCGGAGCCTGGCGGATAGCGGGGGATGGCCCTGCAAGGCACTACGCGCCGCGGGTATCACCAGATCGGAGTCGCACCACGGGTACCTCGCCAACAGATCGATGGACCGACTAAGTCGCTTTTCCACCATAAATGATGGAGTGCTCTTTGAGCAAATTCATTCTTTTCACCCCTGCGGCCCACACGTGGCACGCGGCGGTTGTTCACGTGTGGCGATTTCCAGCCCGAATACGGCCGAACAGATGTGGGGCGAAAAGTGAGAAAGGGATGGGGATCTTCCGACCATACCAGCCCGCGAGTTCTCACACGAAACCCTGTTATTCCTCAACAATTTCTCAAGAGCAGGCACATCCCTTCAGGTCACGTTCGGCATGAGTCGATGACCCTTCATGCCGCGGTGAGCGGAGAGAGTTCGGTATGCGACTTCCAAGCGGTCTGGACCGATTCGCTTTCGATTGTACAACTTAGCGCAGGCAGCAGGCCGGGGACCCCCTTCGCTACGGACGACGCAAGGCCGTCTCATCACTTCGCTCAGGAGATCTCCAGCCCTACGATCTTGCGCGCTTGAATGCGAATCGGTATGAGACCCCATGATAGTAGCAAAAAGAATGACCTCGTGCTACATTTATGCGTCATCAGAGGGACACATGAAAGGCTCGTACCCGCGCATCGCGATGTCGATCGTAATTTGTGGCTTGCTTCCTCTAGCAGGAGGTTTGATCTGCTATTGGGGGATGCCTGCGCTGGACGGTGCGTGGAGCTGGCACAGCGAGGCGCTGCACTCCACGGCGGAATCGATCGCTGCATTTTCAGCCTTAACGTTGGGAATTCTGCTGGTCCTCTTGGCCCAACAGAGAAAGACAGCGCATCCCCATCTCTGGATAGCGACCGCGTTAGTTGCCAAGGGCACGTTGGATCTCTTTCATGCGGGCCTCGGCGCGACTCTTCCTTTCGCGTGGCTTCGCACCATCTCCACGCTTGTCGGGGGAGCCCTCTTCGCTGCAGTGTGGCTTCCGGCTCGACTGGTCGGGTCGAGACGGATCGTGTTAATGCCCGTCGCAGCTGCTGCAGGGGCGATGGTATTGGCGCTCGCCGCTATTGCGTTTCCCGAATTTCCCGAGGACACGATTCCGCCGGAAGCGCTCACCGCAATCACCGGAGCGCTCAACACGATTGGCGGCCTGTTGTATGGGGCTGCAGCAGTATTTTTCCTTGTGCAGTACCGAAACCGCGGTGACATGGATGACTTGCTCTGGTTGAACGTCTCGCTTCTCTTCGGCGTGTGTGGCGTCATGTTTGCGCCATCGCACTATTGGAACTATGCATGGTGGTTTTGGCACCTGATGAGATTGCTGGCGTATCTCCTCTGTCTGGTATATTTTTTCGGCACCTATGCCCAAGCCGAAAAGGTGGTCCGGGAGGCGCATGAGAGCCTGACCAAAGAGGTCGCTCAGCGCACACGTGCAGAGGAGAGGATTCGAGAACAGAACGCTTTCCTGAAAAACATCATCGAATCCCTTGCTCATCCATTCTACGTCATCGACGCAGCAGACTACACTATCCGGGTGGCCAATTCCGCTGCAGCGTTCGGAGCGGTTTCCGACTATAGCACTTGCTATGCGCTTACCCATGGCCAAGACAAACCTTGCGAAGGCCTGCTCCATCCGTGTCCTCTGGAAGAAGTAAGGCAAACCGGTCAACCGGTGGTCATCGAACACGTCCACCGGAACAAACACGGTAAGCCCAGGAACGTGGAAATTCATGCATATCCCCTGTTCGAGCCGTCAGGGAAAGTGGCTCAGGTTATTGAGTATTCCCTCGACATCACTGAGCGCAAGAGCCACGAGAAGGAGCGGGAACGGCTCATCGCGGAGCTGGCGTCGAAGAACGCGGAATTGGAGCGGTTCACGTACACCGTTTCCCATGACTTGAAGAGCCCCCTGATCACCATCAAAGGTTTTCTGGGGTACCTTGAACGAGACATGGTCTCGGGCAACCTGGAGCGGCTGCGCGACGACACCGCACGGATTCATGGCGCGGTGGCGAAAATGAGCCAGTTACTCGACGAACTTTTGGAGCTTTCCCGGATCGGCCGCATCGTGAACCCGCCGCAAGATGTTCCTTTGGCCAAACTGGTGGAAGGAGCCATGGACATACTCGCAGGCCGAATTGCCGAGCGCTGCATTGCCGTGGATATTCCCCCCAATCTTCCCGTGCTCTATGGAGACGCTGCCCGATTGCGTGAAGTAGTGGAAAACCTCCTTGACAATGCGGTCAAGTTCATGGGAGACCAGTCCCATCCCCGTCTGGAAATCGAGATTCGTGACGACAGTGGCAGAAACATCGTGTGTGTCAAGGACAACGGAATCGGCATAGATCCTCGATACCAGGCCAAGGTTTTCCAACTTTTCGAGAGAGTGGAACAGGGCGTTGAAGGTACGGGCATAGGTTTGGCCATTGTCAAACGCATCGTCGAGGTCCATGGCGGCCAGATCTGGGTGGAATCCGAGGGGCTTGGAAAAGGCAGCATTTTTTGTTTCGCTCTTCCTAAGAGCAAGGATTGCAGTACAGACCGGGAGTGAATAGCATGAACGGAGAACCGCTGATCATTCTGCTCGTGGAGGATAATCCCGACCACGCGGAACTTATCGTGAGGAGTTTTGAAGAGCATCGCATAGTGAACAAGATTTTCCATGTCCTGGATGGGGAAGCGGCTCTGGACTACCTGTTCCACCGAGGGCCGTACCTGAATCCAAAGACGAGTCCCCTGCCGCACGTGATCTTGTTGGACCTGCGCTTGCCCAAGATAGACGGCCTGGAAGTGCTCAAGGAGATCAAATCCTCACCAGAACTGCGTCGCATACCGGTCGTGGCCCTTACAAGCTCTGAATCTGAGCGGGACATGGTCGGCGCATACAACAGGCATGTGAATAGCTACTTGGTAAAACCTGTGGACTTTGAGAAGTTCAACAAATTAATGGACGATCTGGGTTTCTATTGGCTCGCGTGGAATCGCAAGCCCCTTTGTGAAACCACTGAAGAGAAACCGTGGAACTGCTCGGAGGACCTATGGAATCGGCAGTGTGCGACCAACCATCGCAAATACTGATCGTTGAAGACGAAGAATCGCACGCGGAACTCATCTGCCGTTCGTTCGAGGATGCGGGCGGGCGCTCCTATGTGGTGAGCGTCGTAGGCAGCCTTCGTGAAGCGCGACATTCACTTGATAATGCCATTCCTGACCTTGTCGTTACCGATTTCCTGTTGCCGGACGGGGAGGGTATCGAACTGGCACAGGACAGCAGAATAGCCGGCCTCATCCCGCTCATCGTGATGACGAGCCATGGAAACGAGCAGACGGCAGTCAACGCAATGAGGGCAGGGGCTCTTGATTATGTGGTGAAGTCTGAGGCGGCTTTTCTCGATATGCCTCGGTCCTGCGGACAGAACTTTGCGAGAATGGGGCCACATTACAGGAACGCAAACGCGCGGAACGAGGCCTCAAGAACGAGAAGCGGAACTGTTCGCCATCTATGAGAATGCACCACTCATCATGATGCTCGTGGACGCAGAGCGAAGGGTCCGAAAAGCGAATGTGGCTGCTGCCACCTTCGCGGGCAGGTCCACTGCCGAGATGATCCGGCTGCGAGGCGGTGAGGCGCTGCGATGCGTCCATTCGCTCGATGACCCGCAAGGGTGCGGCTTTGGGGCCTTTTGCAAGCAGTGCCAGGTTCGCCAAACCGTCCAGGATACATTGGAAACCGGGCAGAGCCATTTTCAGGTGGAAGCCAGCCTGTCAATCTCGGCCGCGGGCCGAGAAGAGGAATATGTCTTTCTCCTTTCAGCCACAAAGCTCATGGTCAGGGAACAGCCTATGGTGTTGCTCAGCATCCTGGACATCACCGCGCGCAAGCATGCAGAAGAGGAGTTGCGGCAAAGTGAACAGCGTTTCCGAGGAATTTTTGAAAATGATCACTTGGTCATGCTCATCATCGATCCGCAAACCGGCAAGATAGAGGATGTCAGCCCCGCGGCATGCTCCTTTTACGGGTACACCCACGAGGAACTGAAAAGAAAGAAAATTGACGAAATCAATGTCCTCCCGCGTGAAGAGGTGTGGGAGAAAATGCAAATGGCCAAGTCGCTGCAGCGCAAGTATTTTAATTTCCGCCATCGCCTCGCGAGTGGAGAAATTCGAGACGTCGAAGTCTGTACCGGTCCCATTCTCATCGGCGGGAGGACCCTGCTGTTCTCGGCAATTGACGACGTGACCGAACGAAAACGTGTTGAGGACACGTTGAGACAAAGTGAGGAACGCTTTCGTACAGTCTTTGAGAGTGCGGAAGACTGCATATTCGTCAAGGATCGTTCCCTCAAGTACACCCATGTGAATCCGGCCCTGTGCCGGCTTCTCGGACTGCCCGCATCCAAGATTGTCGGCCGTCGCTCTGAAAACCTTTACGATGCAGACACCGCACGACAGTTGTCGGAACGCGAAGCTCGCGTCCTGGCTGGAGAATCGATCGAAACGGAACAGACGCGAGTTATCCGCGGCACGACCATGACGTTTCACGACACTCTCGCACCACTCCGAAACAGCGAGGGCAGCATCATGGGGATTTGCGGCATTTCTCGCGATATTACGAGTCGCAAGAGGTTGGATTCTGCGTCCCTCACCGTAGCCCACGAATACCCTTCGGAAGCCATGCGCAACACCCTGAAGCAAGCCCTCATAGCGGCTAGGACCGACAGCATCGTACCTGCTTCAAGGTGAAAGTGGCAGCGGCAAGGACTTTCTCGCACGCTGGCTGCACGATCGCTCGAAGAGGGCCGGCGGTCCGTTTTTCTCCATCAACTGCGCAGCGCTTCCCAGGGAACTGGCTGAGTCGGAGCTTTTCGGGCACGAGCGTGGCGCATTCACCGGCGCTGCCGGTCTGAAAAAGGGCATGTTAGAGCTGGCCGAGGGCGGTACCATTCTCTTGAACGAGATTGGCGAGCTCGAGCTGCCGTTACAGTCCAAACTGCTCACCTTTCTCGACACCCAGTCCTTTTTGCGTGTGGGCGGGGAGAAGCGAGTGCAGGTCAATGCGAGGCTGATTGCAGCCACGCACCGTGACCTGCAGACCGAGGTCGGCCAGGGACGATTCCTGGAACCCCTGTTCTATCGTCTCAACGTATTTCCTATCCGTGTGCCCGCGCTCCGAGAACGGGTAGAGGACATACCTCTGCTCGTCCAGGAAATCATGTCCAAGCTGGCGGTTGAAATGCAGCTTACCGAGATTCCTCGGATATCGCCGCGCCACATGGAGGTGCTCTTTCAATATCGCTGGCCCGGTAACGTGCGAGAATTACGCAATGTACTGGAACGCTCCCTGATTCTCTGGACAGGAGGAGAGTTCAAGCTCGCGGTGCCTGAGGCGACCAAGGATAACGGGGAATGGTGCCATACGGTTCGGTATCTTCCGGGTCTCAATCTTCGCGACGTGACCAATTCGGTCGAGGCTTCTTTGTGCACCGAGGTCCTGAGGCGGTGCAAGGGCAACAAGAAAGAGGCAGCTCGGCTCCTCGACGTTTCTCGTGACACGCTGTACCGGCTTATCAAGAAGGTGGAGAAAGAATCCAGATCCTGACTGCGCCTTAAAGCCGGCTAAGGAGATGAGCCGATGAGAATTCTGATTTCCGCGATTGCTGTCGCAACGGTGTCTTTGATGATAATCGGCATTTTTTGTGGTGCAATTGCGGACAGCGATCATCATGGGAGGTGGGGCCACCACAACGGCCGCGGATTTCATCGACGCGACCGCGGCCCACATCGTCTTAAGAGCGATACACATCTGAAACCCGTTGCCAATGCAGCGTACAAGGAAACGTGTGGCGCATGCCATTTCGTATATCAACCAGGCTTGTTACCGTCCGCGTCTTGGAACAAAATTCTTGGCAACCTTCAAGATCATTTCGGGCAGCCTGTGGACATTGACGACAGTTCGAAAGAGGAAATCCGCAAATACCTTACAGACAATGCCGCAGAATTCTCCAGTGCGAAACCTTCGGTCAAGATAATGAAATGCCTCAGAGGACACAATCCCGATCGCATTACGGAGATACCATATATCCGCCGCACCCATCGCGACATACCGTCTGAAGTCTTGGCCAGGCAAGCAATAGGTTCCTTGTCTCACTGCTCAGCGTGCCACACGAGCGCTGCTCAAGGGATCTATCAACGCAACACCGTTGCGATTCCCAAATGATCCGGTTTTCTCAACCGGCTCAACGTGATTTGGCCTGCGTGCTCGGGAGATCGAGAAAAGAGAATCCATTTTCAAGACGTGGTGCCCTAGAATCGTTATCTCGCCAGTGGACTGAACGCTTCGCGGAACCACTGCCCCAATGGGTCACTTACCCACGTCAAGAACCCTGCCCTGCATCACCTCAGGCCAATAGGATGACGGATCGATGGCTTGAACCTTGAAGAAGGTCTGTGCTCATGCTAACCATCTGTACAGAGAAAAACATCATCTTCCACAGGAGTCCGCGTCATTGATGTAGGCCCTGTGTCATAGAACGCGCCAACCGCGAGGAGTTCACCATGCCTCATGCAGAGATCAACGGAAGCAACCTTTACTATGAGATACAAGGATATGGGGATCCGGTCTTCCTCATGCACCACGGTTTCGGGTGTGTGAGAATGTGGGACAAAATAGTGCCGAGACTAATAGAACGGGGTTACAAAACTATCTGTTATGATCGGAGAGGGTATGGACAATCCGATCCAGGAACCGGCTTTGAAGAATTCTACGTGGGCGAAGAGTTCAGAGCCAAAAGCGTGAGTGAAATGGAGTCCTTCCGCGATTGGCTGGGAATAGATTCGTTTCACGTGGTCGGGCAGTGCGAAGGTGGCGTGGTTGCGGTGGATTACGCTGCAGTATATCCGCATCGTGTCAAGACCGCTGTGATATCAAGCACGATGTGTTACAGCGGCATTGACATGTCTGCCTTCAATGCTTCCAAATTCACCAAGACCTTCGAGCAATTGGATCCCGATCTCCAAAAGAAACTCAGCGGCTGGCATGGAGAAAGAACCGAGAGGTTTTTCAACCAGTTCCGGCTGTTCGGCGGAGCTTACGGCAAATCCGTCTTTGATCTCCGTACCACTTTGCCTCAAGTGAATTGTCCGACTCTGGTGCTGTACCCAGACCGAAGTTACCTTTTTGAGGTGGAGCAGGGCGTGGCCTTCTACCGGCATCTTCCCAAGGGGGAACTCGCTGTCCTGCCGGATTGCGGGCACAACACGTACGAGGAGCAACCCGAAGAATACGCCACCCACATCATCAATTTCTTGGCTCGCCATCGCTATGGTGAGGAATCCCCGCGCATTGGCAAGCGGGCCCAGCCGATAACCTGTGCCGGCTAAGCGGCTCAGTCGCGTGAAAGTGGTCCGGGGGTGAAGTAATGGGGTGCGGTGACTAAAGAAACAGGCATCGTACGCAGCCGGGGCACGCAGAAGGCGGCTGGCATGGTATTTCCGTAACGCCTTCCCGCGTAACAGGGTAGCAATCATTCCGCGCAGCTCGACCCTGGCTCGGGCAAGCCCGAGGACCGTACGCGAATCGTTCAAAGCCAAGACGCAAAGACAGCCATATTGCCCTACCATGTAATTGACTCGCGTTGAAACAAGTACGACGGTACCCTTTGGGGGGCTCCTGCTTTTCCGTGGAAGGGCCAAAAAGCAGGCTGTTCCCATGTGTCGGGCAAAACAATAGGTGTCCTGGATGTAATGCTTTGACATGACGGAACAAAAAGGACTGGCGCGGGACCCGGATTTCGTGTAGCATTATGCTTGACGTGAAATGCTATGCGGGCGAGAAGGCCCTGGAAGGGGAGTGCACACGCACTGAGTTGCAATCGTGGACTGCTGGGTGCGTAATGCTCTCCAGAAACCGGGGGGTTTTGATGGCGGTTCCCACGATTTTCGGCTGAGGCTACCCGAAAATAGCTTTACATGATAGGGAGTCTCCAAGAATTCCCAACCAATTACGGAAGCTTATGATACATGTTTCGGCTGGACGCGGCACACACGACAGTCGATATATCGCAGTGCACGGAGGAGACACTCCTTTCATTGTTGGTGGTGATAGTCGGGCAATTGTCGAGAGTGTCTCGGACTCCCAGGACCGGCCCATCGGTCCGAGACGGTGGTGAGACGCCCCTTCGGTGCGATTGTCACCATGATTCGAGGTATGCAACAGGATTCAGTCCCTGCATGTGCGTTACTGCCTCCGTGCGGGCCTGACTCTGGATCTCTCCCTAGGATTCCAGAGGGCTTGTGATACGGATCTTTTCGCTGCGGGTAAAGATAGTCTTTTCCAGGAGGCCCCATGATGGATCGGGACAAGACAAAGGATGAATTGATCGAAGAAGTGATGGCTCTGCGTAAACAGCTCGCCGAATTGACTCAACCCACAGTGGGCCACGAAGAACCGTTAAGACCATTACTGAACGGACTGCAGCGTCCCAGCGTACAAACCGCTCCGGATCGTTCGGAGGTCGATCCCTTGTTGGCAACGCAGAGTATCGACTTAAGCAAGCTCTTCACCCGTGATGTGACAGCCTCCGGCAGCTTCGACGTTCGGGGCGACATATGGGCAACCACCTTTGGAAAAGTGATGCAGGCTCTGCCGATACCTGCGGTGATGATTGATTCTTCCTTTCGGATTGTGGCGGCCAACCAAGCCTGGGGCAGGGTAGGTGTTTCGCATGAAAAAATCCGCAGTTCCTCCTTTTCGCAGTTGTTTTCCGACCCTGCAGCGGGAAAGACTGCTCAAAACTTGGCCGACCAAGTGTTTTCCACCAGAAGACCCCGGACTTCGGAAATGGTAATGGAATTTGACGGCAAGAAGATCTGGGCGCGCGTCACTTTTCGTTCGATCAGAGTGAGGCATGAAAGGTTCATCCTGGCTCTTATCGAGAACTTGACTCGTGAAAAGGCTCAACTTCAGGCCAACGAGCGATTGCGAGTATCACTTGCCAATCTGGTCAAGAAACGCACGGAAGCGCTCGCACAGTCAAACGAACAACTGAAACACGAGGCCCACACTCGCCAGCATGCGGAACAAGAATTGCGCGAGGCATACGAGAAACTGGCTCACGCGAACGCATTCCTGGAGAACCGAGTGAGTGATCGCACTGCCCAACTGGAAGAAGCGAACCGAGAATTGAAGGAAGAGATCGCCTTGCGCAAGAGCGCGGAGGAAGCGTTACGCAAGAGCGAAGAATACCACCGCAGTATCGTGGAAACGGCATTGGAGGGCATCTGGGTAATAGATTCCGATCTTTGCACCACGTATGTCAACCAGGTGATGGCCGATATGCTTGGCTATAGTATGGATGAGATGCTCGGCAGACCGGCCACTGATTTCTTGTCCGAGCATCAGCTGAAAGACCACGAAGTGCGCATAGAGAGGCGCAGGATCGGGCTTCGCGAGAGATACGAACGAGCCTTCCTGCGCAAGGAAGGTGGAGAGATTTGGACCACCGTCTCTGCCAAGCACCTCAGCGACGAGATGGGACATTTCTCCGGCACCTTTGCCACGCTTACCGATATCACCGAGCGCAAACGGATGGAGAACGAGCTCAAGGTGGCCAAAGAGGCGGCAGAGTCTGCAAACCGTGCCAAGAGTGAGTTCTTGGCCCGAATGAGTCATGAGATTCGTACCCCAATCAACGGGATCGTGGGGATGACCGAACTGGCTCTGGGAACCGATCTCACAGTTGAGCAACGTGGGTATCTCAATTCCGTGGTATTGTCCGCGGACACTTTGCTCAGGATAATTGACGACATATTGGATTTCTCTCGCATAGAAGCCGGAAAATTCGTGCTCGCTCCCACGGGCTTCAGCCTGCGCGAGTGCGTCTTCGACGCAATTACAGGGCTCTCGGTACAGGCAGCCACCAAGGGGCTCGAACTCGTGTGTCACGTGGCCCCGGAGGTTCCTGATGCCGTAGAAGGGGATCGAGGGCGTCTGGGGCAGATTCTCGTGAATCTGGTGGGAAATGCGGTGAAATTTACCGAGCACGGGGAAATCTTGGTGTCGGTAGAGACTGAGTCAGCCGAGCCGGACAATGTGCTCCTTCACTGCTGTGTCCGAGACACGGGGATCGGCGTTTCCGAAGAAAACCGAGAGAGGATCTTTGAACAATTTGAGCAGATTGAGGGATCGAGCAGTCGTAAACACGGGGGCAGTGGGCTCGGGCTCGCGATTTGCAGGCAACTCGTCATGATGATGGGAGGCAGGATTTGGCTCGGAGCGGAAGACTCGTTAGGGAGCGCTTTTCACTTCACCGTTCGCCTTGGTCTTCAGGACGATGCTACCAGCTGGCCAACGCCCTCCGAGATCTCAGCATTGCAGGGAGTGAAGGTGCTGATTGCGGACGACCACGCCACGACCCGAGCAATCTTGGGGGATCTGCTCGCAAGTTGGGGGATGAAGCCAATTGGCCATGCGGACGGATTATCTGCGTGGGATGATTTCCGAGAGGCAGTAAAGAAGGGGAGCCCTTTTGATCTGGTAATTCTGAAAACTGTCATGCCGAAACTGAACGGATTCCAAGTCGCTGAGTCCATAAGGCGAGAACCGGGCCGGGAGATGACAAACATCATCATGCTCGGTTTCACTCGTCGAGAGGCTGACGTAAAGGAATGTGAGAGACTCGGCATCAAAACGTGTCTGGCTAAACCTATCCGGCCTTCTGAATTGTTGCGGGCGATTTCCACGTGCGTGCAGGGCACATGCGTCGACCCCGCCGTCCTCACGTCCGGGAAGCCCGACACCTTTCCCAAAGGCACACGGCCGCTGAAGATACTTCTCGTGGAGGACAATCACATCAATCGACAGGTTGCAGAAACACATGCTCAAGAAAATGGGCCATACGGTAACCGTTGCGGTTGATGGCAAGGAGGCCGTGAGTCTACAACAGAAAGGTGATTTTGACCTGATCCTCATGGATGTGGAAATGCCGGAAATGGATGGCGTTGAGGCTACCAGAATCATAAGGGAAAAACAAAGAGGCACCGGCAGCCGAGTCCCGATCGTCGCCCTGACCGCGCACGCGATGACCGGGCAACGGGAGGCTTTCCTGGCTGCGGGGATGGATGGATACATCGCCAAACCGATCAAGTACAAGACGCTGCACGACACCATCGAGGCGTTTACCGCCAGCGTCGAAAGGAGTTGAGTGCCTTTGTGGGACCCCCGTTTTCCAGGGGCGTGTCGCGACAACGCGGAGCCCGGCGGGGTGAAGCAGTGAGAATTGCGGGTATTGAACGTCCTTACGTGTGCCATTGCTTTTGGCCTCAAGGTGGCACCACGCGTGGGGCTCCACCGTTCAGGTGGCAGGAACCGATCGGTCAAAGCGAGCCCGGGATGGTTCCCCCACCATGTGAGCTTTCGGCGTCCGCGAATTACTGTGGGCCGCAACGTGAGATTGACTCCATGGGGGGGACCTGAGGATAGGGCTGTTTTACTTTCACGGCTCTGGTTGAGCAGGCCCGCTGAGGACCGGACATCCTGAAGTTCCCTTGCCCTCCACGTGCCCGCACGGCTCACATAACGGATGGAGAAAATCTCGAAAGGTTGGTTCGGTCATGGAACGAAATTGCTTGCAGGGAATTCTTGTGGTAGATGGCGAACCCACCTCGTTGAAGAGAATGACCACTCTGCTTCGGTCAGCAGGGTACGAGCCAGCGGGGGCGGCGACAGGCGCGGAGTGTCTCAGATTGCTCGCCGAACCAATGCCCGACCTTATCATACTTAACGCGATCCTTCCCGACATGGAGGGAAGGAAAGTATGTAGAGCCATTAAGAGAGATCCCAACACCTCTCAGATATTCGTGCTACTCCTTTCCGAGGCGGTTGCAGGATCGGCGGGTCAGGATGAAGAAGCGACATTCGGTGCGGATGAATACCTTGCGTATCCTGCTCCGGATCGCGAAATCGTGGCTCGCGTCAGGGCATTACTTCGCCTGAAGAGTGCGGAACAGCATTTACAGGAAGTTCTCGATTTCAATCGAGCGATACTCGCGGCTTCGTCCATGGGACGGCAGTCGTCGCCTCTGATGGGAAAGTACTTACCGCCAATGAAGCGATGGCCGTGCTGCTCCGTGCGACCACACACCAGCTCACCGGGGAAAACTTCTGGGAATCTCCTTTATGGAAATCCGCGGGAATCGCGGATCAGGCTACTGCTGTTTTGTCGAGCGGTGCTGAGAAGCGTCAGGAAGTTCGGTTGGCTCGGCTTAATTATGACGAAATGTGGCTCGACTGGAGGATCAGTCGGTTCATGGGAAAGGGACAACCGCACCTGCTCCTCACGGCAAGCGACATCACCCCATGGAAGCTGGCGGAGCAGAGGAGTATCCGAGCGGAACAAGAATGGGAACGCACGTTCGACGCGGTTCCCGATACCATCATGATCCTGGATGGAAAGCAGAGAATCCTCCGCATGAACAAGGCTGCGTCTGACCGCTTCGGAGTGTCCCCGGACACCTCAATAGGGAGGTACTGCTTCGAGGCTGTTCACGGGAAGGATCACCGTCCTACTCCTTGCCCGTTCAAGAGACTTCGGGGGGACAGCGAGCCCTATTCACAAGCAATCGTTGATGAAAGACTTGGAAGCGTCCTTGACGTGAAAGTATCCCCACTCATCGACTCGGAGGGTAAACTCGCGGGCTGCGTGCACGTAGCTCGCGACGTCACTGAGTACAAGAGGCTGCAAGAGACATCAACAAAGAATATTGCCGAGTTAACCAGGTCGAGAGCCCGGATTCTCACTGTCACGGAGAATCTTGAGGCAAAAGTCAAGGAGCTGAATTGTCTGTACGGCATATCCAAGATCAGGGAGAACGACTGCCTTTCGTTTAATGAACTCTTCCAGGCCATCGTCAATATTATTCCTGTTGCATGGCAGTATCCGGACCTCGCTTGTGCGAGGCTGGTCTTGGCGGGACACGAGTTCCGCACCGCGAATTTCCGAGAAACGAAGTGGAATCAAAAGGTTCCCGTGAGACTGGATGCCTGTGCGGCCGGTTTCTTGGAGGTCTGTTACCTGGAGGCAACCACGGGCGAACAGGAAGAGCCATTCCGACCGGAAGAACGGCAACTCCTGAGTGCGATAGCAGAGAGAACCGGCAGGATCATGAACCAATTTCGCGCTCAAGAAGCTCTCCATGAGAGAGAAGAGCTCCTCCGCCAGGTGACTGAAAACATCCAAGAGGTTTTTTGGCTGACCGAAATAGGTGACGTGGAAAGGGTGCTGTATGTGAGCCCCGCTTTCGAGCGTGTAAGGGGTATCAGCGCTGATGACCTGAAGGAGAACCCAAGGTTGTGGGTGCGGGGCATTCACGAAGATGAGCGGGAGTCCGTAAGTGCGGCTTTTGAGGGACTGGTACGGGGAGAGAGGGGGTTTGACGTAGAATATAGAGTGGTGCGACCGGATGGATCAGTCCGCTGGCTGTGGGATAGGGGGTTCCTCGTAGAGTCTCTCGAAGGAAAGCGCCGTGTGGCCGGCATGGCTCTCGACATAACCGAACGCAAGCTCGCCGACGAGGCCCTGCGTGAAAGCGAAGCGAGATTCAAGACAGTAGTTTCCAGCCTCATGGATGGAGTCATTACCTTTGACGCGTCGGGCGCTGTCCGCTTATTCAACCCGTCAGCGTGTCGCATGTTCGGGTACGATGACGAGACTATTGCCGACATGAACATCCGGGATTTGTTGAGCGATTCGCAAAGATCGGATGGTGACCCCACTGCTCAAGAGCATCCGCGAAGTCCCAAAGGACCAGCGCCTTGGGATGAAGATTGGATTGTCGGAAAGACACAGGAGGCTCTGGGCATCAAGAGCGATGGGACCGAGTTTCCTGTCGAGCTTTCGATGACAAGAATACGTGTGAAAGCTCTCACGAGATTGCTGGGAGTGTTTCGCGATATCAGTGTGCGCAAGACTGCCCAGCTAGGGCTTCAAGAGAGAGAGAGAGAACTCCGCGAAGCAAACCACCTTAAGGAGCAGTTGCTGGCCACCGCTGCCACTGCGATTTTCACGATTGACCCACAAGGGCTGGTAGCGAGTGTGAACAAAGAATTCCTGTCGCTGACCGGTTTCCGTCGAGAAGAAGTGGTGGGGCGACCCTGCAGCTTGTTCTGCCGTGCCGCAGAAGGGAAAATGTGCTGGCTCTCAGGACTGAAAGCCGACAGCTCTGTGTTCCGACGGCACAATGCGGTGAGAACGAAGACCGGCAGATTGCTCACGGTCCTGCAGAATGCAGCGCCTCTGTCTGATGAAAAAGGCACGATGATTGGCGTGGTAGAATCTTTTGTAGATATCACAGAAATTATTGAAGCCCGAAAAGCCGCGGAACAGGCAAGCAGGCTGAAAAGCGAGTTCCTCGCGAATATGAGCCACGAAATTCGTACCCCGCTTAATGCCGTGATAGGCATGACAGAATTGGCCATGGATGAGCCTCTGGCACCCAAAGTGCGTGAGTATTTGAGCACGGTTCGCCATTCGTCGCACCTGTTGCTCCATCTGATAAGCGATGTGCTGGATTTCTCGAGAATCGAAGCGGGGAAACTCGATTTTGAGTCGACCTCATTCGATCTGGAGGAATTGCTCAGCGAACTGAGGAGTCTCTGTCTCACCGAACTGGCGGGAAAAGAGATCGAGTTTTACATCTTGGTGAGCCCGGAGGTGCCGACTCGGCTGGTGGGCGACCCGTTGAGGCTCAAACAAATCCTCCTGAACCTCGCGGGAAACGCTTTTAAATTCACCAAGAAAGGCGAAATCGTCGTGCGTGTCACCATGACGGACTCGGACAATGATTTTGTGACACCGGTATTTGCCGTGAGTGACACAGGAATAGGGATTCCTGGCACGAAGCTGTCCTCGATTTTCGATTCTTTCACCCAAGCTGACAGTTCGACGAGCCGCAGTCACGGCGGCTCGGGGCTTGGTCTCGCAATATGCGGCCGTTTGGTGTCGCTCATGGGCGGTTCCATACGGGTAGAAAGTGAGCCGGGTAAAGGGAGCACTTTCTCCTTTTCTCTTCCTCTGTCCCGTGAAAATAAAGACCCAGAGCAAGGGTATGTCCTCCCGGAGCTGCAGATGGGGAGAAAGGTCTTGGTGGTGGATGCCAACGAGACATCGATGCACATCACTCAACAGTGTTTGAAGCAGCTCTCCCTGGAGCCAAGTGGATGCGGGTCACTGAGGGACGCACTTGAGGAATTGCAGCTCTCGGCAAAGACCGACCCATACGCATTGGTGATCCTGTCTAGGGAGTTACCAGATGCTGGTGTGGAAGAAGCAGTCGCACTGGTGAGACACCACGGCGCTTTGCTCGATCTGGGCCCAAAAGTGATCGTGACGACCCGTGCCGCGGATCATGAGGAAGAGTCTGAATCGTGGCATAGCGGGGCGGATGCCTCGATCTGCCGCCCCGTACTGACGCCTTTGCTGTATAAGACCATATTGAAGGCTTTTGGCGAGCGCACGAGCGCCGCAACCGATTCGCTTGGGAACCAGGATCGTCTGGGCCGGGAACGGAAACTGCCCAGAGGAACCAGGCTCCTTGTGGTGGAGGACAACGTTTCGAACCAGCAAGTGGTACGCGAGATCCTCCGACGAATCGGAGTGGAAGTGACCGTAGCAAATAGCGGTGGGGAGGCTCTGGGAGCCCTCGGGAAGTCCCTCTTTGACGCCGTGCTTATGGACATTGAGATGCCGGAAATCGACGGTTTTGAAACTACGAGGAGAATTCGTGCGGATCATCGTTTTCAGGACCTTCCTATTATCGCAATGACGGCTCACGCAATGAAGGGAGACCGCGATAGGTGCCTCGCGGCCGGAATGAACGACTATGTGAGCAAGCCCCTGAGCCTGGAAGGGTTGGTGTCGGTACCTCAAGGTGTGGACGCCAACGACTGACTTGGAGCACAAAGACCAGGAATTGCACGGTGATCTCGCATTCTTGCCCGCCCCTAGGACGGTGTCCGGAGACTTGCCTGGGATAGACGTGGCTTCAGCACTTGACCGGCTAGTTGGCGACGAGCAGCTTTTTCATGAACTTCTCCTGGAGTTCGGCAGAGACTTTCGAAACGCGGCAGGCGATATCCTGGAAGCATGGCAGAAACAAGATTATGAGACAGCGCGCAGGTTGGCGCACTCGGTAAAAGGCGTTTCAGGCAATCTGTCCGCCAGGGACTTGTATGCTGCCGCAGCAGAACTGGAACAGGCAATTCAAAACCATGACGCGAAGAATGTCCCTCTTCTGCATGATCGTTTTCACAGGATGCTATCGCTTGTTTTACACTCAATAGACTTCCTGCAGGAGGAGTCCAAGGACCGGAAGGATGGCCGATACGGGGCGGTCGAGACCGAAGAATTTGCAGATGTAGGTAAAATGAGTGAAATAATGGAGAAATTAGCGCTGTCGGTCTTGGAGCACGATCCTGAGGCGCTCGAGCTCGCGACCCATCTCGAACGAATTCTGGGACGATCTGCCCCTCAGGAAACAATCAAAAGGCTGCGAGCTTGCCTGGATCGTTATGACTTCGAAGGCGCGATGAGGGCTCTTGATTCCATCGTGCAGGCGCTGAAGTCAGACTGACACAGGAGACGGAATGACCGTTTTGCGTAAACAGCACAAAATTCTCATCGTTGACGATGTGCTTGAAAACATTAAGGTGCTCGTCCATGCCTTGGCGCACGACTATAAGCTCAGCGTTGCGACCAACGGTGAAGATGCGTTGCGGATCGCCGCTTCTGAGAAACCTCCTGACCTCATCCTCCTGGACATCATGATGCCGGGGATGGACGGGTACGAGGTCTTTCGGAGACTCAAATCTCAAGACGGGTCTTCTCGCATTCCTGTGATCTTTCTCACTGCAAAGAGTCAGGAAATTGATGAAGAGCTGGGATTAGAACTAGGCGCTGCGGACTACATTACCAAACCGTTCAGGTTGCCAATCGTCAAAGCACGCGTCAAGAGCCAACTTGATCGAAAGAAAACTGAGGACGCGGGAACTCAAACTGGAACGTCTCGAAGCTATTGCTGATTTGGCATCAGGAGTGGCCCACCACTTTAACAACATGCTCCAGGTGATCATGGGAGGCGCGTCGGTTGCACTGATCAAACTGGAACAGGGAGAACTCGAAAGCTCGAAAGAAATGCTTCAACAGATCATCGAGAGTTCCCGGTTTGGCGCTCACACCGTGCACAGGCTCCAGGAATTTGTCAAGATCAGGACTGGGACTGGAGAAGATTCCCATGAACAGACTTTTGACCTGAGCAACACTGCGCTGCAATCCATAGAAACCACCAGAGGGTTGTGGCAGACGGACGCGCAGAAAAAAGGGATTCACCTCACTCTCATTCCCGACCTCCCGCAAGGTTGTTTTGTCAAGGGCAATGAGAGCGAACTGTTCGCGGTCATCACCAACCTCATCAGGAACGCAATGGAGGCCATGCCCACCGGAGGTGAGCTTCGCGTTGAGACTTCAGTGATCCAGGATCACGTGCAGCTACAAGTCAAGGATACAGGTGTCGGTATCAGAAAGGATCTGCTCGGGGAGGTTTTCGAGCCCTTTTTCACCACCAAAGGGTTTCAACGCGTAGGAATGGGACTCGCCAGCAGTTACGGAATCCTGAAAAGCCACGGAGGAAGTATCTCCGTCGAAAGTGACCAGGGGCACGGGGCTGTTTTCACCGTCGTTCTCCCGCTTTCGAGGGGCGAAAAAGAGGGCGAGAAAGCGAAGACAATCGCCCCGGTGGGAATAGGACTGCGAATCCTCGTCATCGACGATGTGGAACCCATTACCACCATGCTTGCCGAACTGCTTTCCGAGTTCGGACATGAGGTGGTGAGCTCGCTCTCAGGGGAACAAGGGCTTCGAATTTTCGCGGAACAATCCATAGACCTGATAATATGTGACCTTGGGATGCCAGATATGAACGGGTGGGAAGTGGGAGCAAGAATAAAGAACCTCTGTGCTGAACAGCGAAGACCCAAACGACCCTTCATTCTGTTAACCGGGTGGGGAGGACAACTGGAGGAACGAGCGAAAATGGCGGAATCCGGTGTTGATGCAGTTGTGGAGAAACCGCTGGATCCCGAAAAACTTCAGTCGGTCATCCTGGAACTCGCAGCGAGAAATGCCTCTCCAGATGTAGAAAAATGATTGATCCCGCGTTCATGTGTGCTCTTGGGCGGCCTCAGGTCGAGAGCCAAGCGAGGTGTGAGAAATGGCGGACGAACGCAAGCCAGACTCTTCTTCGAAAAAAAGGCCCGAGCTAAAGCTTTTTCGGCTGGAAGACGAGCCGACCCAGACGATCGATCTCGGGGGTCTGTTCACCAAAGACGTCACCGCATCCGGGAGTTTCGACATCAGGGGCGGGATTTGGGCCAGTACCTTCGGCAAGCTTCTCCAAGCTTTGCCTATCCCGGCGTTTCTTGTAGATCAGCATTACGTGGTGATGGTGGTCAATCAAGCATGTGCGAGGATCGAGTCCGATTATGAGAACGTCCAAGGGCGTGTTTTCGCGAATCTCTTTCCCCATTCGATCGACGCAACGAAGGTTTCAGAGATCCTGGATGAGGTTTTCCAGACGAGGAAACCAAGGGCCATGCAAGGCATGTTGCGGATCGGCCAAGGCAACATCTGGGCGCGATTGACGTTTCGCTCCATTCCAATCATGGACCTTCGGTCTGTGCTGGTGCTTGTACAGGACCTGACCAACGAGAGAAAGTTGCTGCGCCTGAGTCGGAAATACCAGGATGAACTCCAGAAACGTGTGGAGGAACGCACTGCCGAGTTAACCGAGGCGAACGCGAAGCTCGAGAAGGAGATGATAGAAAGAAAGAGAGCGGAAGACCTGCTCGTCCAGAGCGAGAGACTGCGCGGAGTTGGGGAGATGTCGGCAGGCGTCGCTCACAATCTCAAGAATCTTATTCAGATGCTTTTCGGGCTGACTCACGGCGCTTTGCGGGAGCTTGAATGCGACAGCCCTGCGGGAGCGCGCAAAGAGTTGGAAAAAGTTGTTCAGAGCTTGCAGCATGGAGCGGAAACCGTGCGAAGGCTGCAGAATTTCTCGAAGGTCGGCGATGAGGGCTCCTCCGAGCATGGCACTGTGTTTGACCTGTCCAAACTGACAAACCAGGCGGTCGATTTTACGCAACCTTTCTGGCAAACCTATCCTCGGACAGAAGGAATCAAAATCGACCTCGAAGTGACTCTTGCTGAAGACTGTTTTGTCAAAGGTTACCAGGGGCAGGTCTTCGAGGTGCTGGTCAACCTGATCAAAAACGCGGCAGAGGCTTTGAACGAGGGAGGAACCATTCACCTGGAGACTAAGGTGGTGAAGGGGAAGGTCGTCTTCGAGGTGAGCGATTCCGGGATGGGGATTCGAAAAGAAGACATGGGACGCCTGTTCACCCCCTTCTTCACGACGAAGTTGGAAACCGGGACGGGTCTTGGGCTTGCAACGAGTCGGCGTATTATTGACAATCATGGAGGCGACATAAGCGTGCACAGCCTCTCTGGTGAGGGCACCACTTTTTCCGTCAAACTTCCTCTCGCTCCGAGCCCCCTGCAGCCAACAGAAATCCCCGCAGCCTCTCCAGTCGAACGAACCCTCAAGATCCTGGCAGTCGATGACATGGAATCGACCCTGATGATGTTACGCTTAGGACTGGAAGCGTACCACCATACCGTGCTCACCGCATTGTCCGGAGAGGATGCGTTGGAGGCGTTTCAATCCCATGAAGTTGATCTGGTGCTGTGTGATCTCGCGATGCCGGGAATGAACGGGTGGGAGGTCGGCAAGAGGATAGTGGACCTGTGTCAGGAGAAGCAGATTCCTAGTCCACCGTTTGTCCTGCTTACCGCATGGGGGCATGAAACCATGGACAAGGCCAAGATGTACGAATCGTGTGTGGAGGCTGTGCTGGAAAAGCCTGTTGACATCGAGGAATTGATGCACGTGATTGCGAAGGTGGTGAAATAGCGGGTTCGGAAGCTTACAGGTGAGACTTGATACCAGGGACAGTCTGATCACCAGGACCGGCCTCGGACTTTTCAGTAAGCTGCGTTTGCCCCGTCAGTGAGAATGTGACGACTCGCGCCACGTCTCGGGAATGCGTCATGGCCATCTGTGGCGGTACGGCAGTTCTCCGTGGCAGACGCCGTGCTTCCAGAACGGAGTCCGGCCGGACGTTCGCAGCAGACCACGGGACACGTGTCTTACCTGGTTCTTGCGCCACCGGCATCAGAACCTCGTGTCAGAAGCGCTTCGGCAGTCGTCACACGCTATCTTCCGGGTCGTCAGCCTCCGCAGGTTGGTTGATTTCATCTCTCCTGCGTGCTGCTTCCAGGAGGAGCATAGCGCCGGGCATGTCTATGGTATTTCGTTCCGGCTTAGCCCATGCGAGGGTCGCGAAAGAGCCGGATCTCAAGCCGAGCGCCCAGTATACCGCGAGCTCACCTTCCAAACTGCCGCTAGTGGCGTGGCCTATTTCACCATTTGAAATGTACAAGAGGGCTCTTCTGCCCTGCTCGGAAATCACTTCGAGAACCAGTTTTTGGCCTGAGAGCAACATCATTTGGACCACGTCAAGCACGTCGATTTGTCCCAAAGCTCCTGCAATGCGCGGTCCACTTACCGCTGACCGAACCTCTTCGTCCACGATTTGCGTCAGGCTCTCCATGTCTATAGCGGTGTCCACAAGGCGATCGACATAGGCCTCTGATATGCGGTTCTGAATCGAATCCGCAGGCGATTCCGGGCCTAACACGATGAACGGCGGCCTCACCGTTCCTTTGCTCGCAAAGAATGCACTGACCCTCTTGCCCAATTCGGCAATGTCCGCAGCAGGGAGCGCCTCACTGCACACAATGGCGTCAATGTTTCTTCTCATACACGGTTTGGACAGCCTCTTCGATGGTTTCTCGCAAAATACATTGGCCCCTTCTTTTGCAGTTCAGGAGAAACTTTGTCGCTGATACCCGAATCCGGATCAACAAAGAGGGTTCTCGGATTGGCTGCGAGGATCTCCATGGTACTTTCCAGGGAGTCGTCCTTGCGTTTTATACTCAACGGGAACTTTACCATGAAGACGGTTCCTCGTCCCCTCCTGCTGGAGACGGAAAAGGTCCCGAAATGCCTTCTGATTATGCCGAAGCTGACCGCGAGACCCAAGCCCACGTGAGACTTCTTAGACGTTTCTGAACGGGTACCCAATCCGTTTCATCTGTTCCTGGCTCATTCCCACCCCGTCGTCCTGCACGGTAAGGACCGCATGGTCTCCCTGGCGAGCGGTCCTGATGCGTAGGGAGCCGCCGCGTTGCATGGCCTCTGCGGCATTCCTGATCAAATGCGCGGCCATATCCACGATGTCGCCTCTTTCACCGCCCACAAGGCACCCTTTGACAAAATCGAATTCCAATTTGATCTCTACGCCTCTCCTCGCGGGTTCGCCTTCCCACGACGGCCTGGTCAGGTCAAGCGCTTCGCGCACTGCATCAGAGAAGTCGAACGTCACCCATATCGGGGTGTCACGCTTGGAATAGCCCCGGGCAAATTTTTCCAAGAGCTTCAATGTCTGTGATGCCCGTTCTGATGCAGTCATTACTTGGTCGAGCGCCAGGCGAACTTCAGCGTAAGATCCTGCGTTCATGGCGGTTATGCCCATTCCCGCCTGTTGCACAATTTTCTGCACCGCATCCGTGAAGTGCGCCACCGACCCACGGGCCATTTCCGCAAAGGCCCTCAATCGGGTGCCTCGCCGGCTGAGTTCGTCTACCCTCTTTTGGTCGGAGATGTCCTCGGACACCACCTGGAGCCCCGATACAGAGCCGTCCCTATCCCAAACCGGGACGACATAGAGTCTCGCGTGTTTGTTCCCCTGCGTTCCAAGCGGAAGTTCATTGACAACCATTTCACCTGATTCCAGGCAGGCTTTCAGGAAGTCAGAGACTCCGGAAGGCTTCAGCTCAGGATTTTCAAACAGGTTTTGTGGGGAGCCTGCTTCGCTCTGGGGTATCCCGAAAAGGTTGGTTGCTGCGGCATTGATTTCGGTAATCTCGCCCTTGCGGTTGCAGCAGAGAATGCCCACAGGGGAATTTTCCACCAGCATGCGATACCTGGCGTCGCTCTCTCGGCGCTTGTCCTGGGCTTCTTTCAGTTTAAGATGGGAAGAGATTCTGATTTCCAGCTCGACTCTATCCAGAGGTTTGGACACAAAGTCATTTGCGCCGGCCTGTACTGCTGCAAGGCGATCCTCTTTGCGCGTGAGGCCTGTGACCATAATAATGGGAATGTCGCCATACTCCGCGTGGGCTCGCACGCGACGTGCCACCTCAAAGCCGTCCATGTCCGGCATCATCACGTCCAGCAGTACCATCTGAATATCGTCGTCCAGCGCGTCCAGTGCTTCAGGTCCGCTTGACGCGGTGACGGTGTGGTAACCGAAAGACTTCAAGAGGTGGTCTATGGCCTTGAGATTGATCTTGTCATCATCAACCACGAGAATTTTCTTGACGCTCGTCATGTATCTCTTCCTCCCATGGGCGGCTCATGACAGACACACGTTTCGCCGGGAGCGCTGCTCTCAGCCATGTGCCACCAAACCCGCATTCAACGGGCTCCAGGCAGACATCGGAAAATCGAGGCGACAGCCCCTGAGGGCCTTGTCGGACAAAAGGACGTGAAGAGTGATCAGCATACCCCGCTCGCGAAGGACGAGGTGCGCAACCGGAACCACGCTTCTCACCCGACTGCTTTTTCCTCACGCTCGGTGCGGTTCACGGGTAGTGCAGAGTGCCGCCGAGGCAAGCCGAGCGTGTCGGCCGCCACGGGAGACTCTGCAGATCGACTCGCCTCTTTGTGCCGTCGAGGTTCATCTCCGTTCGCTGCTGCCACGTCGGATTTCGCCCCTCTTTCATAGGGCGCATACGTTTATGCGAAGCAATTGCCGAAAACAGATATCTTCACAGCCCCGCTGTGATAAAAGTGGAATCCTTCAACTCTCGAGCCATACGCACCACGCGAAAATGCTCTCCGTGTATAGGTCTTCGACCATGGCATATTTCTTGGGTCGGATCGGTCTCCGTCCACGCAACGACACTCTTCCGAGAAAGAGCAAAAAACAGGCACAGTGCAGTGTTCAAGCATAGCATGCTGTCAGGTGAGGCGCAAATGATTTGGGAGCAGACTTCCCATCGGCTTCACGAAATCTCCGACGCAAGAGTCCCTGCAGGGATCGGCAGGGGCTCAGAGGTCTCCACGATGATTAGGGGATAACAAACCCGCGATCGTGGCCGAAAAAGTGCTCTTGTCGATCGGCTTGGGAAGGTATCCGTCACAACCAGCGTCCAGCGCTTTTTTCCGGTTGCCTTTCATAGCGTGGGCTGTAAAAGCCACGATCGGGATGTCACGGGTTTGGGGGTCCTGCTTGAGGACGCGGGTGGCGGCGAGTCCGTCCATGCTGGGCAGGGAAATGTCCATCAGAATCAAAGCAGGTAATCGGGAGAATGCCAAGCGTATCCCTTCGTCCGCATTCCGGGCCTGCAATATCGAATAGCCTGCCTCCTCAAGCAAGTCCCTCGCAAGCCTCGTGTTTGGCTCGTTATCTTCTACCACCAAGACCGTCGGACCCGACACGGTATCCGTAACTATGGCCTTTTCTTTACCCGCAGGCTGGTTCTCGCCACATGTATCGTCCCGAGCAAGGAAACCCATGTGGGGCCCCGTTTGCTCAAGAAGAATCTCGAGGACAAAAGCGCTCCCTTTATCCTCGCCCTCACTCTCTACCCAGATTCGCCCCCCGTGCAATTCCGCAAGGCTTCGGCTAAGCGTGAGCCCCAGACCTGTCCCTTGCTGGCGTCGAGCAAGCGACGAATCCACCTGTTCGAATGCGCCGAAAATGCGTTCAGAGTCCTCCTCTTTGACCCCGATACCGGTGTCGGTCACCACAAAATGGAGCTTTTCATGGTTCTTGCTTACATCGACCTTGATCTTCCCTCCCTCACGAGTGAACTTGACTGCATTGGACAGAAGGTTCAACAGGATCTGCTTGGCCTTGACCTTGTCAGCGAACATCACCTGGTGTCTCATATCCTCCGGTAGATGCACTTCTAGCTCAAGCCCTCCCTCGACCGCCTTTTCTCTGATCATGTCGAGACTGTCTTCTATCAGGGCTGCCACGTGGACATCCGTGGGTTGGAGATCCAGTTTGCCTGATTCGACTTTAGCCAGGTCCAATATATCGTTGATCAATCTTAGTAAATGGTGTCCTGATTCCCATATCTGCGAGACGTACCTCAGCTGTTTTTCGTTCAGCTTACCTGGCCACTGATCCTGAAGAAGCTCGGAAAAACCGATCACCGCATTCAAAGGGGTCCGGAGCTCGTGGCTCATGTTTGCAAGGAACCCGCTTTTGGCACGACTCGCGGCCTCGGCCTCAATCTTCGCCTTGTACAAAGCCTTTTGTGCGCGTTCCCTTACGATGATCTCTCTCCGCAATTCCGCGTTGGACCACTGCAACTGGCCTGTCCGTTCCTGGACCAGTTGTTCCATGCGCTCGTAGAGTAAAGCGTTCTCCAGTGATATGGCTGCCTGGGAACACAGAATTCTTAACAATTCCAGCCGATCTGCGGTAAACGTATCGGTGGCCAAGTTGTTTTCCAGATACAATATCCCCATGAGTTTGCCTCGATTGGTGAGGGCTGCACAAAGGATCGACTTGGGCTGGCAGGACACGATATACGGATCCCCGGTGAACATTCCCCGGCGTGCCGCATCGTTGAGCACTACCCTTTCTCTGGTCCGGGCCACGTAACGGACAATGGCTGGCGAAAGTCGAGGACATTGCTCAATGGGGAGCAAATGTCGCAGCGGTTTGTTTTGCTGATCGGTCGTCACCTCAGCTCTCACTACTAGCCCATCTTCTGACTGGAGAATGAGGAGACCCTTTTGCGCCCCTGCGTTCTCGATGACGATATTCATCATCTTATCCAGGAGCTTATCCAGGACGATCTCGCCGGAGATGGCCTGCGACGCCCTGGTGACTGTCGCCAAATCCAGGTTGAAGCCCAGGCCACCGGAAACGGTGGTGGTCCGTGCCGATTCCTCTATCCCGATGGGCGCGGCTTCAGGAGGCACTCCGAGCAAATCGCGGTACGTCTCCTCGATATGGCGAACCTTTGTTCGTGCGCCCCATCTGGCGTAACAATGCCGGGCTTGAAGGATGTGAGCTTTGGCCTTTTCCCGATTTCCTCTGGACAAAAAGAACTGGCCGGCAAGTTCCTGTGCGAGGGCTTCCTCGTTGAGATATTTGTGTTCCCTGGCTCCTTCTATCGCACGGAGATAGCATTTTTCGGCCCTTGCGTCCTTTCCCCACGCTCTCATGCGTTCCGCATCCATGAGCAGGACTTTGTGCGAGTAATTTACGGGAGAATGAACAGCCCACCTTCTCATTTTCCTGAGATGGGACGCCACTGTGCGCATAAGCAACCTTCTCGCCGATTTGTCTGCAGATGCATACAAGGCCAGGCAGGTAAGAGAATCATACAAGCAGAAACTCGGCACCGCAACAGTGGCTCTTGCTCCTTCGAGGTATCGAGCAGCGTTTTTCGAGTGTTCCGCTGCGTGAGCGTAATCGTGTAAGAGATAGCAAAGCATGAGCTTGTTTACATACGTGACGCACAGAGTGCTAAGATCGTTTGCTTTATGAAGGAGGGGCAATGCGGTTTCTTCGTCAAATGCTCCTCCTCTCAAACAGCGTGGATCCGGAGCATTGCCCAGCAGATTCAATACGGTTTGGTGAAACACCGCGAGCAGGCGATACGCAGATTTCTGCTGCAATTTGCGGATGACCTCACTGTACGCAGCCATTTCTCGGTCGACCACCAGGAGATTTTCGCCTGTGCGGTACAAGCACGTGCAATAGAAATACGCGCAATGGGAGGCATCTTCAAAGTTTCCAAGTTGCAGAGCGCTTTCATAGATGTATTTGAAGTGTTGTATGGATTGCCGGTAATGCTCTTTCCATGGCTTAATGAAGAAATACACCGCCATCATGGGTCGAATGGTTGATTTCACTATGCCGAAACGCTGGGCCAGATTGAGAGCCAATTCCCCGAATCGATAGGCCTTGTCGATGTCCCCAAGGCTGATCAGAACCAGGCCATACGTCGCGTACGCAAGCGCCGATTCAGGCGCGTTTCCGAGCTTGATGGAGAGATTGACGGTGTGAGAAACCAAAAGAGGTGTGAGCCTGGGGGCTGCGGCATACACGGCTTTGGCCGCACTTGACATGATGCGCAAAGCAGCGCGCGCCCTGGGATCGGTCATCTCGGGCAAATCGACGAGGGATTCGATCCTCTTCCCCAAGAGGAGTACCTTCGTCTTCATCAACGCCTTGAAAACCACAAAGGTGCTAGGCTCGTCGGGCAAATCCGCACCAAGGAGCCTGAGCGCGGTCACGGCATTACGCGCCGCGTCCAACATTTGGTACCGGGCTATGCAGGCCTGAATGAGGACGTCGTACGCTCTCACCTTATCAAGGTCCCCCAAAGCGTTTCTCAGCGCGACCTGGCAGTACCGCTCCGTGGTCTCGAAATCCGTGCAGAGATAGGCTGCCTCGGCAGCGTGAACATGGAGATCGAATATCAGTTCGTACCGATCCTGCCAGCCTCCGTGGTCCAATAGGGCAATCCCCGCTCTGAGGTAGCGCAATGCTGCTTCGTACGCGGTAGCGTTCTTCGCCCGCTTGCCAGCCATCAGGTTCAGCTCAGCGAGGTCAAGCTTCTGCTGTGCGGATTCCAAGAGGTCGGTTGCCGCGTTCAGGTGATCCACCACACAGAAGTACTTCTCGCCGTTCATCGAAAGAAATCCTCGATCGCGCAACACTTGCCCCATGCGTAAGTGCAGAGCCGGCCTGTCCCCACTTTCAATCAGTTCGTACGTAATTTGCTGAATCCTGTCGTGGGAAAACGCGAATTCAACGGGAACAGTGCCATCTGTGTCCAAATGGTCTGTCTCACCTCCGCTCCAGACGTCCCCCAATGCCAGGACCAGTCCCTCGGCCACAGCCTCACGAAGCGCATCCAAGACGGCTGCGGGTGAATACTCGAAAACTGCGATGAGAATTCCCAGTTCAAAACGGCTACCCACGCATGAAGCGAGCTTAAGCAGTTCCTGAGTCTTCGGCTGGAGCTTGTGGATCTTGAGGGACATCAAATCAACGATGTTTTCGGTAATCTCTTGAACTTCCACCTGCTTGAGATTCCACCACCACACCCCTCTCTCCATATCGAAGTCCAGGAGCCTTGCTTCGTACAGCGAGCGCAGAAATTCATTGACAAAGAAGGGATTACCTGCGGTCTTTTTCAATATGAGATGTGCCAGGGGCACTGCTGAGTCTCTGTCCGCACCAAAGGTGTCTGACACAAGTTCAGTGAGGTGTTCGAGACGCAAAGCAACCAAACTGACCGAATTGACGACAGCTCCCTCAAGAGTCATCCGGGTGACGGATCGCATGAATCGGTGTACTTTCGAAACCTCGCCAGGTCTATATGCCGCGACGACCAACAGAAATCTCAGTTCATCGTCGGTCATCAACAGCTCCAACAACCTGAGCGACGACGCGTCTGCCCACTGGATGTCGTCGAGAAACAACACCAGAGGATGGCCTCGGCTGCACCAAAGCCTCACGAAGGCCCGGAAGAGGCGATTGAACCTGTTTTGCGCTTCCACGGGGACAACTTCAGGCACCGCGAGTTGGGGCCCAATGATGTGCTCAAGTTCCGGAATGACGTCGAGAAGGATACGCCCATTGTGGCCACATGCGGCAATGAGTTCCTGTCGTAACGTGGAGAGTTCTTCATCACTCTCCGTGAGACGCTGCCTGACAAGCTGCCGAAACACGTCCATTATCGAGAAATGATGAGAATCCTGCTGAAATTGATCGAACTTTCCATAAACGAAAGAGCCTCGGTTGCGAGTGACCGGTTCATAGATCTCCCTGACCAGGGCCGTCTTGCCAACTCCCGGATCTCCCGAGACCAACATAATCTCTTTCGGACCGGTCGAAACCCGTTCAAACGCGTCCAGAAGCGCCTGGATTTCCTTTTCTCGTCCGTAAAGCTTTTGCGCGGGTTGAAATCTCGCGGGACGATCGCTGCGGCCCAGGGGGAACGATTCATTTGGAGCGGGTGATTCCAGACGATCGAGGTATTCCTCAAGGTCAGCCTTGATTCCCCATGAACTCTGGTAGCGCTCCGAGGCATTCTTTGCCATGAGCTTCATCGTGATGTCTGAAAGCGCCCGAGGGATTCCGGGCATCAACTCGGCAGGTGGCGTGGGCATCCGAGCGATGTGGCAATAGACCAGCTCCAGCGGATCTGTGGTTTCAAAGGGAAGGCAGCCGCCAAGCAGCTCATAGAGTGTCACGCCGAGCGCGTAATAATCTGTGCGGTAATCGACCAATCGGTTCGTCCTGCCGGTCTGTTCGGGAGATATGTACGGCAACGTGCCATGAAACCGCGCAGGATCTCTTGGGAACGGGTCCTCTCGGGAAAAGATACCGGCAATGTCGAAGTCAATGATCTTGAGCATCCGGGTCTTAGGGCAGCAGACCACATTGCTCGGATTGACATCCTTATGAATTATCTGGGCAGCGTGAAGCTCCCCCAGAATGCCGACCATGCGCAGAGCTATGCGGGCGATTTCGGGAAAAGACGGTGGGACCTGTTTCGCATACCTACTCATCGGCTCGGCCCCGAAATCCTCGATGACCAGCACCGGTCCGCTGGCGTTTTCTTCCAGTCCGTAGACCTCGATGACTCCATCTACCGTGAGGCTGTGGAGAATCGCATATTCACGTCTACGTCTGGCTATTTCTTCAGGAAGAGGGTGCTCTTTGGCCAGGGCTTTCAGGACGACCCCGAGTCCGTCCGGCTCTCGAACGGCCCGGCATACGAGAGAACCGGAACTCTCGTAAATGATGTCCAGCATTTCGTACCCGGGTACGGCGAACATCGTGTTTCTACCTGTTCAAAGCCGTTGCGTATCCGTGGCAGGGTGCCGCCTTAGGGAGCCCGCCCGCGCTTGCTCGCACGCCCCCACGTGGATCAGGATACCAAAAGGGTCTGACTGGCTGAAACAATTAGTGGGTTTGGTCTGCCCACATTGAGGCGCTATCTCATCTGAGACCTATGATATGCCCTTGTTCCGTAATCCGCAAGAAACCTGTGCACCCATGCAAGGGAACAGTTTGGATGACGGGCGACCTCAATTGTGTGTACCGTGCATGCCCACGCCCGTGGCGTTTGGCTCCACAGAGGCGACGTCGCCCCGATCGAGCACCGCCCTCTCTCGGGATGCCGGTAGGCCCTGGAGTCTGCCCCTTGTTATCGAAGAAACCTGCGCCCTGTCCCGGCTTGACACTCTTTGACGGACATGATAGTCCATGAATATAGCATAGGCAGGCGCTCATCTGGCGCTGGTGCGTAGTGCACCGTGTCGAGCGACCTTCAAAGGATGTTGCGTAGCGCAAGGCTTTCCCCTAAACGGTCATGATCACATCGATTCTCGTGATTACTCACTCGCACGGTTATGGACGGTAGTGATCTGGCACTCCTGCGGGTGGCCTTCCTCGTGAGCACAGATTTTGTGCGCGGCCCTCGTGTCGGATGTGCAATTCGCATCGCCAAAAAGGTGCCGTGAGCGGCATAAGAAGGGTCCTGCTGCTCACTGATAGTTCTCAACCGCACGTGACATGCGCCCACGGGAGAACCTAGTCCGGCTCGATAAATGATGCTGTATGCTCTCTTCTTTTGAAAGGCGGCGACATGCCTCCCCCATTGAAGACAATAAAGGCCGCAGAAGCTATCCGGTGCATCAGGTCGGGCATGAACGATAGCGCTCTCATGGAACGGTTCAATGTCTCAGCCAAAGGGCTTCAAAGCCTCTTCGACAAGATGGTGGCCGCGGGAATCCTGACGCGTTCCGAGCTGGAGCAGAGGGCAGCTTTGTTCTACGAATCGGGCAGCATGAGAGTGCTGGAAGCGAAATTTCCCGTACAAAAAGAAATAAAACCACGGGTCAAGATCTTTGCCACCGACGTGGTCAATTGTCTCAGGTCAGGCATGGACGATGTCGCGCTCATGAAGAGGTACAATCTCTCCGCGTCTGGGCTGGAGCGCCTGTTCAAGAAGATGACCACCACCGGGACAATAAGCAGAGGAGAATTGCAGAACCGCATGCCGCCACGGCACACGCGTGTCGAGGTAGAACCACCAAAGGTGCAAGGGCTTGCCATAGACATCGGCGTGGCGGATGATGAATTGATGGCATTCTGGAAGTCCGTGCAGACAGGGGGAAAACGTGAATCGCTCATGACAGAACACGGTCTTTCGGAAACCGAACTGGAGCTTCTGTTGAGCGACGTGGTGTCCCGAGGTCTTGCCACTCGCGAGGAACTGGATCGCAAGATCCCCGACGAACGGATCGATTTTGCCATAAGGCACAGGAACTCGGATGAAGTAATTTTCAGCGGTCGGGCACGTTCCTTGAAAGACCTCATTGAGGCTGCCTTGTCCGCAAGTGTGGATCTCTCCGACGCAGACCTGAGAGGAGTGAATTTGGCGCGAGCTGATCTTTCGCGAGGCCGGTTCTGCAGAGCTGACATGGCCAAGGCCATACTCGTGGGAGCCGATCTGAGCAGAGCTCAACTCACAGGAGCGGATCTTGCCTCTGCGGAAATGAGTGGTGCGACCATGTACAAGACGAATCTCTCCCAGGCCAATCTCTGCGACACCAACATGACCATGATTCAAGGAGTGAGCATGCTCCTGTGCTGGGCTGATCTCTCGGAAGCGAACTTTACCAACGCGAACCTTGTGGGAGCGAACTTGGTCGGGGCCAAGTTGTTCCAGACGATCTTTACAGGCGCAAATCTGAGTGGGGCTTATCTGGAAGGTACGAAACTGGATGGGGCGCAAAAGGATGGAATGACCGAGCAGGACGGCTCACAGAGTTTTGAGATCGTCTTGTGAGCAGGAAATCTCGGGCCGAAAGCGATTTTTCCCCTGAAAAATGACAATAGCGCGGCGAAATGCCTCTAGGGCAGCGCATAACCTGCCCCAGAGGCGTGTAGGGTCCTCACAGCGCGCTGATCGTCTGTTGTGAGCTGCAATAAGCCTCAGTCAGAGGTCTTCACTGCATCGCGGAGCGCCCTTGCCGCGCTGAACCGCGGGACCAATGATGCTTTGATCTTGATTTTCTTCTGGGTCTGCGGATTCACACCCGTTCGCGCTTTCCTCTTGGCTATCCGGAAAGTGCCGAGATCCGATACCCGAATCTTTCCATCCTTCTTGGCCAACGACTCGTGTACGGATTTGACAAAAGCTTGAAGTGCCAAGGCAGCCGACTTTTTCGTGATGTTCGCCTGTTCCGCCATGCGGCTAACGAGTTCGGCCTTAGTCATGGAACCACCCCCTCAAACAGTTCGATAGAATTAATTTTTCGCGAACGAAGAATAGGGGTAACCTATTCCTAATGTTTTTTCGTGTCAAGACCGTTCGTGATGTTTGGAGGCATCCGCGTAAGGTTTTTTTGCAGCAGAGCTGAATAAACGCGTAGGCACGGCACTGGAAAAGTGGAATAGCCACCGCGTAAAACATGGGGGAGGCGCCAGATGAGCCTTTGCACAACAGCGATCCTGGTGACCATCGTGCTGGCTGCGGCAGTGGGCCAGCAACTCGGACCGACTGCCACACTCCTAGAGATCTGACATGCGAGCTTATCCTTGGGTGTCCCGGCCAAGAGCCTCCGGGAACGACACCATAATGCCATGCTTTCGGGAAAGCATCGCATTACGCAGCAGCCTCCTAGATCGATTCCTCGTCGGGCAACGGTGCGACTTGCAGATAATCCGCAAGAGGGACTCGGATGAACCGAAGATCCTGGTGGGTGATGTCGATGGGAACTGCTTGGCGCTGTTCTTTCTTGGACAGGACCAGTTCCCCGCTTTCCGAGGCCATGACAATCCTCGACGGCACGTCCAGACCGCGCTTGACCGCTTCGGGAATGCCGAAGCCGTAGTTCACGTGCCCGTTTCCCGCGATCACCATCATAATCCTGTCGCTGCCTTGGGGTGACTTGAGAAAACGTACCACTCCTGCCGCCATAGTCTGATCGCGGAGAGCCTGTGCGAGCACAATCCGGTCCAATCCCATGCCCTGAAACGCCTTGTGTACTCTCAGGCGCAGTCGCAGGAGACGATCGTTCAGGGGATTGATGTTCTTCTTCAGGTCAGAAGGAACCGCTTTGCGTTCTTCCGGAGTGAGCTTGTCCAGGCCGGCCATAGCGACCTTGTGGACGAGTATGTCCGAGGCATTCAGTCCCTTGATCGGGACATGAAGCCTCCGCGCAGCGAGAAGCACGGAACGGTAATCGTTCAAGTTCGTCCATCGGCCACCGCCGAGGTCTCGCATGAGTGCGGAGATGTCCTCGTTGCCCTTTTGCCAGCGGTCGAGGATCGGTTGTTGCTCCTGGGTGAACATCTCCATGCCGAGTGCGAGCTTCGGGTTTCGTGCGGCTAACCCTTGCAATATGGCTGCTTGGAGTTCGTGATGTCGAGCGATGGTATGGATCTCGCCCACGTACACCACGCGCACCTGGGCCAAGTCATCCAGCAGCGTTTCCATGGGAATCGGCTCACCCATCAGTAGATCCACCATACAGGAGGGAGATGAAGCCAGAGCAGTGCCGACCGAGCACAGCATGAGGAATACCGCCAGTACCACGCAGTGAAGCCAATTCGGGTAATAATCCATGCTTACCAAAAACCCCCTGTGTATCTCACGTCGAAGTCAGCAAACTCACCTTTATGCGGTTCTTCAATAACCTTGACCTCGTCCACCCTTCCGTGAGGCGAGCCTTTGTGGCACCACGAAATCATTGCATGCACCTTTTCCCGGTCGCCCTCGAAGACCGCCTCCACTCTGCCGTCAGGCAGGTTCCTCACCCATCCGTATACGCCACCGTTTCTCGCTGCAGTTTTGGTGTAATAGCGGAAGTTGACGCCCTGGACCATCCCCGAAATCAGAACTCTCCTACGAATCTTCTCCATGTGTGCTCCTCCATGGAAAACGCAGAACCAAATTCAGTTCAGCCGAACGATCCGTGGTCTGCGATTTCCTCCTGCGATCCACGGCCCGTTTGAGCCATGTCGTGTTCCCGGTGCGACACCAGGGAACAGCCGGACACGCGCTTCACGCGATTCCGGCTCTTTCGCGGAATTCCGCCTCTGTCAACACGTGCACGCCCAGCTCTCGCGCGCGATCCAGTTTGGAGCCCGGGTCCTCTCCCACCACTACAAAGTCTGTTTTGCCGCTGACCGATCCGCTGACTTTACCTCCGGCATCCTCCACGAGCTTCTTGGCTTCTGCTCGGGGCATAATCAGCGCGCCCGTAAACACCACGGTTTTTCCTGCAAACGCAGAGTCAGGAGCGGGCGGAGACGGTTTTAACGGTATCGGATTCACACCGGCAGCCAGCAGACGGTCGATCATCTGTCGGTTATGGGGCTCGTGAAAGAATGCGACCACGCTTTGCGCAACCTCCGGACCAATGCCGTGGACCTGCTGCAATTCCTGCTCGCTCTTTCCGGAAAGTGCGTGAATGTCGCCAAAAGCCTCGACCAGCAGTCTCGCTACGTGCTCGCCCACGAGCGGAATACCCAAACTGAACAGGAACCTATCGTACGCAACTGTTCGGGAACGGTCCAACGCGGCCAAAATATTCGAAGCGGATTTTTCGGCCATCCTTTCCAGAGAGGCGAGCGTGTGCTTGTCCAGAGAATACAGGTTTGACGGATTACTCACGAGGCCGCGGTCCACCAGTTGCTCCACCAGTTTCACCCCGAGCCCTTCCACATCCATGGCGTTTCGCGAGGCAAAGTGCCGTATGGTCTCCTTCAGACGGGCAGGGCAGGAGACGTTTACGCAGCGCTTGGCAGCTTGTCCCTCAAGGCGTACCGCGATAGATTCGCATACCGGGCACCGATCCGGGATGGCGTACGGAACGCTCTCCGCAGATCTGAGTTCCTTGACCACTTCCACCACCTCGGGGATGACATCTCCTGCCCTCTGGATCACGACGGTGTCGCCTTCACGTATGTCTTTGCGGTCGATCTCGTCCTGATTATGCAGAGTAGCGCGACTGACCTTCACGCCTCCCACATTGACCGGCTCCATTACCGCCACAGGAGTGAGTGTGCCTGTGCGGCCCACGCCGATCTCAATGCTGAGGATCTTCGTGGTTGCTTGCAAAGGCTCAAACTTGAATGCCACCGCCCATCGTGGTGCGCGGGTTCGCACGCCGAGCCGATTCTGCGCTTCGAACGAGTTGACCTTGACCACCGCGCCGTCGATTTCGTACGGGAGCCCTTCCCGAATGCGGTGAAGCTCATGGTAGTGGGCCAGAACCGCGTGGATGTCATCACACAACCGGGAGTTTTCCAGATTGGCCGGAAGGCCGAAGTCTTTGAGAGTGTGGAGGAGTTCCATGTGCGTTGCGAGCATGGGGCCTTCAAAGCGACCGACTCCGTGAGCAGCGAATCGCAAGGGTCTCCTTGCTGTCACACGCGGATCGAGCTGGCGCACAGCTCCGGCAGCGGCATTGCGGGGATTTGCAAAAGCCGGCAAACCGGCTTCATCGCGACTTCGGTTGAGTTCGTCGAAGTCGGACCGGTTCATGAAGATCTCACCTCGTACGTCAATAAGCCCTATCGCCCCCGGTGAGCCGTTCGTGACAAGTTTCAGGGGAATTGCGCGTATGGTGCGGATGTTTGCCGTGACATCCTCGCCTGTCAATCCGTCCCCGCGCGTGGATCCTGATATGAGGATTCCATTTTCGTACACGAGTTCTATCGCGATTCCGTCCAATTTGGGCTCAGTCACGTACGAGACGTCAGAGAAGAGCCCAAGAGTCCTCTTGACTCTCGCGTCGAACTCAAGCAATTCCGACTCCGCGAACACGTTGGAAA
Organism: uncultured delta proteobacterium; assembly: GCA_963760985.1. Lineage (GTDB taxonomy): Bacteria > Desulfobacterota > Desulfomonilia > Desulfomonilales > Desulfomonilaceae > JACRDG01. The sequence continues at coordinate 275,286 of CAVXFM010000017.1, forward strand.
GGGAAAGCATGGGAATCGTGTGAGCCACCTCTCCGAATTTGTCAAGAGGCCGGCCGCCGACGCGTTGCGAAGGCGAATCAGAAGTGACCAGCCCGGGAAAATCCTTTTCCAGATCGAGCAACCTTCTGAACAGGCGGTCGTAATCCGCGTCGGATATTTCCGGAGCGTCCAGCACATAATAGAGATGGTCGTGGTGTCGGATTTGCCGACGAATCTCTTCCATCTCGCGGATAATCGCTTTCGAGGGTAAAGTGTGGGTCATGACATGCCTTGAGGTGATGGGAAAAACGCCTCCTTCACAAAAGGAACGGCGGCTCTTGCCCCTGGTTCTTTAGGTGCACGATGCAGCCAAAAGGTTCTCTTCAACCCGATATTCTTCTCCGGGAGTCTCCCCGTCCGCGACCGTCGTGTGTGAGTTCACCGTGTGCAGGGTAATGTCAACCGCCTGAAACAAAGGAGACGGCCCGGGAGCCGCCTCACAATAAAATGATGACTATCACTGCAAGTCCGGTCGATTCAGACGCAACTGCGTCGAGGACCGGACACAAAAAACAGCTATTTCTTTGGCCATGTGCCTTTAAACTCGACCCGAATCTCCTTGCCTTTCTCATCTTTGAACACAGCCGTGCCGTTCTTCACCGCAATGGGGAAAGAAAAGTCGGAAATCCCTTTCCACCACTTGCTTACCAGAGCACCGGGTGAGGATTTCATTGCCGCGATCCTGGGAGCAAAATCGGCGCTTACGGACAGGCTCACAATGGTGGGAAAAGCCTCGTTGCTGACCACCACCCGCAATTGGTTGGTCTTGCCTGCAGGAATCCACGATTTCTCGTACACCATCGGCGTGTTGACATCAAAGCCGTCGAACGCGGTCGTGAACTGCAGCTCATCGAGCATAATGGGCTGCTTTCCCGGGTTCTTGATGTCGAAGACATAGGCCACGCTCAGCATGCTACTGTATCCGTACTTTCCCACTGTTCCGGGTTCTTTTTCGCTTTTGTACCCTATGCGGGGCTTTACGAAGAAAGGTTCAATACTGGCAATTTCGACCTTCTCAAGTGTGATGACCGGTTTCTCTGCTGCGAGAGCCGGTAACACTGCAAAACCAAACGCCACTATCAGAGCGGTGACTACTTTCACTGTCTTGTTCATGATCCCTCCAGTGCCCTCCAAGGGCTCTTAGGCTAGCCAGCGTTTGCGTCGTTTGTAATGCTTGACATCCCGGAAGCTCTTCCTCCCGCCCACATCGGTCAGACCGAGGTAGAAATCTCTTATATCCGGGTTCTCTCTGAGCTTTTCCGACGTGTCGTCCATCACAATTCGCCCGTTTTCCATCACGTACGCGTAAGGAGCCACAGTCAGCGCAAGTTTCACGTTCTGTTCCACAAGGAGAATAGGGATCTTCTCCTCCCGGTTGAGGCGCTGAATAATCTCGAAGATCTCCTTGATAAGCAGCGGCGCCAACCCCATGGACGGTTCATCGAGAAGCATGAGTTTCGGCTGCGCCATCATTGCCCTACCGATGACGCACATCTGCTGTTCGCCTCCACTAATGAAACCGGCCATGATGTTCCGCCGTTCCTTGAGTCGAGGGAAATAATGATACACCATTTCCAAGCGTTCTTTCAGCCCGCCGGGTCTCAGGTGCCCTCCTACGATAAGGTTCTCCTCAACGGTGAGGTGCTCAAAGACCCGTCTCCCCTCGATAATCTGGATGATTCCTCTTTGGGAGATCTTTTCTGCCGGGAGTTTGTGTATCTTTTCCCCCATGAACTCGATACTCCCATCGGTCACGTGGCCTTCTTCGTGATTGAGGAGGCCTGAAATGGCCTTCAGGGTGGTGCTCTTACCCGCGCCGTTGGCGCCGAGTAGTGCCACGATTCCGCCCGCGGGGACTTGGATGGACACTCCCTTGAGGACGAGAATAACCTCGTGGTATCTCACCTCGATATTGTTGATCTTCAAGATACTGCTGTTCTCGGCCACAACCTTCTCCCTCATTTCAGCAACTGTGCAGCTCGGCAAAGGAGACATGGACGTATCGGGGCGGAAGAATCCGCCCCGTATGGGGCTCTACCACCCAAGCCAACTCTGCCACTTGTCGGGAAATTTTTCTTTCATGTTGATTTTCCCGAAGTACACGATCTTGCCATCTTTGATCGTGTAGAACGTGGCAACCGGTGTCGGTCGATGATCTTTATCGGTGATGGTGTAATGGGACTGGCCCAAAGCCCCGGGCGTATCAAAGGGACTCCAATCTCTCAGAGACTCCAGAGCGGCCTTGATCGAGGGGCCGTCAAGCTTTCCTTTCTTGTCGGCAATCTTCAGGCCCGCAGCGGCCAGGCTCACCTTCAGCCAGCCCTGCACGGTTCGTATGTCCCGCTTGTCCAGAGGAATGCTCGGGTTCACCTTCTTGCAATATTCCCGGACCTTGTCCATGTACGGGACGTTCGTGTCCAGAAAGGCGCATGACGTCGCGCCGATCACGCCTTCGCCCGCCTTGCCGGTCAACTTCAAGAGATTGTGGTCGAATCCCCAGTTGTCGATGATGTGGTCCGCTCCGAGCTGCGCGTTATACGCGTCCTTTATGGCCACGGCCACCGACATGGTGGTATTCCCGTGCCAGATCACGTTTGGTTCCTCGCTTTTCGCGCCAAGCACCTGGCTCTTGGTGTCCAGCGCGGTCAACGACACATCCTCATCTTTTCCGACCTCGATTCCCAGCAACTTGGCCTGGTCCTTGATGGCCTTGATGGGAGCGCTGCAATACGGAGACGCGAACATGTAGAAACAAACCAGTTTGGGTTTCTTCCCCGCTTCTCTGGCTTTCTTCCATTTGTCGCTCTTTTTCCACACTTCTTCGTACCACAGGGTCAGAGCACCGCGGGCATTGGTAGAATAGTCCGTGCTATAGATGAAATTATACGGCGTCTTCTTCGGGTCGCACAAGTGGCCGGAGAGAGAGTCGGAGATTGTCACCATCTTGTCATGGTTGACCGTCGCGGAGAGGGCTTCGGTGTCGCCTGTGCCCCACTGGAGGAGCATGGCGATTTTGTCGGTATTCCTGAACGCCTTGTAGATGGTAATGGCTTCGGGAACCCTATACCCGTAATCGCGCAGCAGCAACTTGATTTTCTTACCGTTGATTCCGCCCGTGTCATTGATGAAGGTTACGCATTCTCTGACGCCCAGAGCTGCATCCTTTCCCACATCGGAGGTGGCACCGGTCAAGTCATTGATCGAGCCTACTTTGATTTCCCCTGCGGCAAAAGCCCACGTACCCACGAGAGCCAAAGCCAAAGTCAGTAGCAAAACCTTTTTCTTCATATTCTTCCTCCTTCTTTGTCGGAAATTGGACCCCATTGAACGGGCTCAGACGAACTGCATGTTTCGGTTGCTCACCTTCCACCAGCCTATATCATGGATGTCACTTCCCGGTGTAAGAGAACGGCCAGAGGTTGTAGTAATTCTTGAATTGCCAGTAACGATAGGAAATGCCATTGGGTTCATAGATAAGGAAGAAAATGACTGCCAGGCCGAACGCAGCGTCCTTGAAAAACACCACTTTGGTGGTGACCCACGCCCAGCTTGGATACGAGGCCATCAGAAAGTCGCTCGCGTTGCTGGTGGTCAACTCCAACAACTTGAACACCACCACCACGAACGCGGAACCAAAAACGAGCCCCTGAATGCTTCCCACGCCGCCGATAAGGATGATTCCGACCCACAGAAGCGACTCACCCCATCCATAGTGCTCCGGGCTGACGAAGAATAACGTGCTGATATAGAACGATCCTGCGATTCCTGCGAAAAAGCCCGCGACGAAAAAGGCATACAGCTTGTACGCCACAATATTGACGCCCATGGTTTCCGCAGCGATGTCGTTGTCCCGAATCGCAACCCACGCTCGACCCATTCGGGATCGCATCAAATTCCCCGTTGCCAAGAGGCACAACGCGATGAGAAAAATGGCGAAGTAATAAATCTTTATGTCAGAGTTAATCTCGAACGACCCGATCATGGAACTGGCATCCAGGGCCCACGGACCAATAGTCATGGTTCCCGGCGGTATGGCAAAGGCCTGACCTCGGCCCCCTATCCGGCTGACGTACTGGGTCAGGACGAGGTCCACGGTAATGAACTGAGCCGCCATGGTGGTCATGATCAGGTAGAAACCCTTCACTCTCGCAGAAGGAAGACCGAAGAGCACGGACCACAGGCCGGCAAGAATTGCTGCACACACCATGCTGATCGGGTATACCAGGCCTGCGTCCACAACGAACTGGGGCCATGGCACAAAGAGCATCATGATTGCGCTGCAATAGCCCCCCACCGCCACAAAAGCCGCATGGCCGAGAGTAATCTGACCGCAGTACCCGATGAGGAGCTGCACGCCCAGGGCAGCGAGGATGTAATAGGACACGTTGTGCGCCACTGCGACCCATCGTGCTTCCACCACCCATGGGAAAATGAGGAGCGCAATCACCATGGCGATCATCTTTCCCTTGATGAAGCGGGTTCGCCACCATTGTTGATCCTGCTGGTAGGACTCGAAATACTGGCCGCACGGAAGATAACTCATGGACTAAACCCTTTCTATCCGTTCCCAACCCCACAAACCATAGGGTTTGAACAGGAGAAAAATAATCATAAACACAAACGGAGCCACGTCTTTGCTGCCTGGAACCACCGTATCCAGGTACCCGCCTGCAAGGTTTTGCAAGACTCCTATGGTTATCCCGCCGACAATGGCGCCAGGGACCGAGTTGAGCCCACCGAAGACCACCACAGGGAGGACCAGCAGTCCCCAATGTCCGACCGAGTAGTTAAGTCCGTTAATGTTTCCCAGGAGAGTCCCACCAACTCCGGCAGACATGAACGCTATGCCCCACGCCAGGGCGTACACGAACTTGGCGCTCACCCCCAGTGACAGGGCGGCCATCTCGTCATCCGCGCACGCCTGCATCGAAAGTCCCCAGCGAGTGTACTTAAAGAAACAGACAAATATCACCATCAGCAGGAGCGAAGCGATGAAGCTCCACAAATAGACGCGGCCGATGGGGATGCCGAAAATGATGAAGTTGTCGATGGCGAACAAGCGGGGCTCGAAAATCTGGGTGTCCGTGGGCCATATCATGAAAATGACCCCTTTGAAAAAGAACGACAGCCCCACCGTGACCATGATCACTGCCAGGACCGGCTCGCCGATCATCTTTCTGAGGAAGATCCGTTCGGTCAGAAGTCCCAAAATGAGCCCGATCACCAGCGTGCATGCCAGGGCAAGCAGGAATGGATACGTGAGCGCGACGTGCGGCATTTGCGCCACGAACATGGCGTAGAGCGTCAGACATACGTAACCGCCAATCATGGTCAGTTCGCCCATCGCCAGATTGAGCACGCCAGAACATTTGTAAATGAGCACCCAGCCCAGGGCGACGAGAGCATAAATGGAGCCCAGCATCACGCCGGTAATGACGAGTTGGACGAAGATGTTCAGCTTCTCCATTTACTTCTTCCCTCCTGCCTGCGCAACGTTCTGGAGTCTAATATCCGCCTTGATTTCTACGACCCTTCCATCCTCATACGTGATGGCAGTCTCGTTATGGACCATGTTCTCCTGCGTATAAAGGGCATTGATGATGTCCTGGTAGCGATTCTCAACGAACGCACGCCGGATCTTTCGGGTTCGGGTCAGCTCATCGTCGTCTGCGTCGAACTCTTTGAACAGATTCGCGAATCGTGTAATCTTGGCCGGTTCCGGAAGCGTGCGGTTTACCTCTGAAATCGCCCTTTCCACGAGATCGTAGACTTTCGGCTCCTGGGCAAGCTCCGTGTAGCTGGTGTAGTTGATTCCATTATCCTCGGCCCACTTGCCTACGGTGTTGTAATCGATGCATACGATCGTGATCACATAGGGCTTTTGATGACCCACGACCAGAGCGTCTTTTATGTACGGGCTGAACTTGAGGCGAGCCTCCAGAAACTGGGGTGAGAACTTGCGCCCGTCGTTGAGGATCATGATGTCTTTGGACCGGTCGAATACCACCAGGTGGCCGTCCGCATCGATGAACCCTGTGTCTCCCGAATAGAGCCAGCCGTCCTTGAGGGCCTTCTCGGTTTCCTCGGGCATCTTGTAATACCCCACGAACACCGAGGGGCTCTTGGACAGAATCTCATCGGTTTCCGTGAGTTTGATCTCAGTGTCCGGAAGCGGAGTTCCCACCGTATCGAACTTCACGTTCCCGTCACGGTGAACCACAGAAATCCCTGCGATCTCCGTCTGGCCGTAAATCTGTTTGAGGTTCACCCCAATGGCATGGAAAAAACGGAAGTGGTCCGGCCCCATTGCTGCGCCGCCGGTGTACGCGTGCCGGACCTTGCTCAGGCCCAGATGATCCCTGATTTTTGCGTAGCAGGTCCACTCCCCTATCGTGCGCAACAGTTTCCAGTGGACGGGAACAGGTTTCTTCTCAAAAAGCAAGTCCGCGTAATAATATCCGATCTTCATGCTCCATTCATAGAGCTTGCGTTTGAGCCACGATGCATCAAGGTGCTTGACCTGCACGGTCCGGGTGTATTGTTCGTAGAGGCGGGGAGGGGCAAACATCACGTGAGGGCCGATCTCCCGCACGTTGACCTGAGCAGTCTCCGGTTCTTCAGGGAAGTTTATGGTGAAACCCACCTGCAGGCCGCAGGAAATCGACATCATCTGTTCGCCGATCCACGCAAAGGGAAGGTAAGAGACAAAGTCGTCGGTGGGCAAGCACGGGTCTACTCGCATGAGATTTTGTCCCATGGTGAGCATGTTGTAGTGGGTCAAGAGAGCGCCCTTGGGTACTGAAGTGGTTCCTGAGGTGTAGAAGAGAAGGCACACGTCGTCACCCTTGCCTCGTGCGATGTGTCGATCGAACAGGCCGGGATCTTCCTTTTCTTTTTCCTTGCCGAGCCGCATCACTTCTTTGAGGCTAATGAGCATCGGGTCGTCGTAATGCCGCAGGCCTTTGGGGTCGTCCCAAATGATCTTCTCCAATTTTGGGCATTTATCCCTGATCGCGAGGGCCTTGTCCACCTCTTCTTGTCCCTCCGCGACATAAAACTTGGAATCCGAGTGGTCTACGATGTACTGGACTTCGTCCATCAGGGAGTCCTGAAACAACCAGACCCCGATTCCTCCGACGCACATGGCGGCCATCTCGGTCCACAAGGCTTCCGGCCTGTTGTCGCCGATCATGATCACTTTGTCATTGGGCTGCAGCCCCAAGCTGAGCATTCCCAACGCGATGTGCTTGACGTTCTCGAGGTATTGCGTCCATGTGATCGGCATCCAGATGCCGTATTCCTTTTCTCGCATGGCCACTTTATCGCTCCCGAACTTGTTGCACTGGCGGACAAACAGTTTTGGCAAGGTCAGGGCTTTGGTGATTTCGATCTCGTCTCGATAACTGTGCTCATCTGCGGCTGACATATAGATCCTCCACCTCGCCCAGATAGGCCTTGATGACTTCGGGGTTCTCCTGGACTTCTGCCGGTGTTCCGTCAGCGATTTTTACCCCGAAGTTGAGGGTCATGACTTGGTCCGAAAGGTCCATGACAACCCCCATGTCGTGCTCTACCAGCACGCAGGTGATTTTCCACCGTTCATCCTCGTTGATATCGACGATGAAACGGGCCATGTCCTCGACCTCTTCCAGGTTTAGGCCGGCCAAAGGCTCGTCCAGCAGAATGAGATCCGGTTGCAAGGCCAGGGCGCGGGCGAGTTCGATCCGCTTCTGCATTCCATAGGGAAGCATACCGGTGACCTCGTTTCTCACCGCTTCGATCTCGAGGAGGTCAATGATTTCTTCTTCGATAAACTTCCTCGATTTGATCTCTTCGCGTGAGGTCTTTCCCCAGTAAATAGACGAACTCACTATGCCCGACCTGAGGTGAATGTGACGTCCCAGCCGGATGTTGTCCAGAACCGTCATGCCCCCGAAAAGCTCGATTTTTTGAAACGTGCGGGAAAGCCCCATAGTGGCCCGACGGTGAGGCGAGAACTTCGTGATGTCTTCACCTTTGAAGAAAACCTGGCCCTTTTTCGGATGGTACAGCCCATTGATGCAGTTCATCATACAGGTTTTTCCCGCGCCGTTAGGGCCAATGATCGAAAAGATTTCACCACGTTTGACCTGGAAACTCACATTGGTCAGAGCGGCTACTCCGTGAAACGACAGAAAGATGTTCTTCACCTCAAGGATGACTTCCGACATTCCGTTTCCCCTTTACGTAGTTCACCACTGAAGTTCAGCCGTTCGTCTTTGCATCCGGTTGTCAGGCGAATTGTCCGGCGATAGGGGCAGCAATACCCTTGGAAGCCGACACGGGTTTCCCCCGGTCAGGATAGGGCCTGCATCCTAACAAAAGCGACGCGCCAGGTCAACCTTGTTGTCCGCTCCTGACCAAAGCGTTTCGCTTTTCCTGCAACTCTCGAATTTTCGACTCGTCATGCTCTCCTCGGATGTAAGTGAGGAGTCCGGAAGATGGGGACGCTATCGGCGTACACAGGTTCGCTCCGGCGTTGCTGACATCCGGCGCGTCCCGCTGCGAGACGTGGCACTGGCTGAATGGGGCACATGCCGAACCGATCCACTCGGCATAGGGTCGCTCGCGTTCGCTCGGGCCAAGATGAGGCGAACACCTGATGCCGCGGATAAAAGGTAGGGCTCGCAATGCCGACCTGCCCGGCATAGGCCCTTGAAATGCGCCATTCCTCTCTGTCTGCTCGTGCTCAGTCACGAATCGCGCCGAGCCCGCCCGTGTCAGCGTCGTGGTAACGCGTCCATCATGGAGAAAGTCGTGTTGAAAAGTCAAGCCGAAAAATGCTATACAAGACGACGTCTATGAATTGCCTCGATCATTCCCTGGCATGAGATCCTCTTTGGTTCTGGCTTCCGAGGCCGTTTCCCCTTTATCGGATGGCCCCAGAGAGGACTAGAAGTTCATATACGTGAACTATTGGACGACAGGGGCTCCATCTACAGGAGAAAAAGTATGGCTGACGAGAATGTGCTCTTACGGGAGGTACGGGACGGGATTCTCATTCTGACTATCAACCGTCCAACCGCGCTGAACTGCTTTAACATGCCCTTGCTCAAGCTGTTCGCAGAGACCGTGCAGGAGATCGCGTTTGACCAGGAGGTGAAAGTCGTCATCATCACCGGTTCCACGGAAGGCAAGAACGCCTTCAGCACGGGAGCGGATCTGAAGGAGAGGGCAGGGATGTCCCCCGACCAGGTCAGGCAGTACATTCAGACGATCCGCAATCTCTTCACCGCAGTCGAGGAGCTACCCAGGCCGGTAATTGCCGCTGTCAACGGGTACGCGTTCGGTGGGGGCCTGGAACTGGCTTTGGCTTGCGACCTCAGACTGGCAGCACGCAGTGCGATAGTGGGATTAACTGAAACCAGCCTTGCCATCATCCCCGGCGCGGGCGGAACCCAGAGGCTGCCACGGGTGGTGGGAATGGCTCGTGCCAAAGATATGATTTTCAGAGCGCGACGCATTAGTGCTGTCGAAGGATGTGAATACGGTCTGTTCCTCGAAGTGACGGATCCTGACTCACTGCTGCCGCGTTGCCTGGAGATTGCCGCGGAAATAGCGGCCAATGGCCCGGTAGCCCTAGCCCAAGCAAAGTATGCGATAAATAAAGGGATCGAAGTAAGCCTCCCCGTGGGGTTGGCTATCGAGTCCAACGCGTATGCAGTGACCATTCCTACCAAGGACCGCACAGAAGGCCTGACCGCATTCAGAGAGAAAAGAAAACCGGTTTATACGGGAGAATAGGCACAGGAGGGACCGCGGAATATGCCAGAACATGAGTTGAACTACCCCAGGAAGGTGCGAGTCGCCGACATAACGGTGCGTGACGGTTTTCAACATGAGGAAATCTTCATTCCCACCGACGCGAAGCTCTTCTATTTGGAAGAACTCATCCTTTGCGGGATAAAGCACCTGGAGGTCACCAATCTGGGGAATCCCGCTTCCATGCCGCAGTTCAAAGACGCGGACGAATTGTTCAAGCGCCTGAGGAATTCCAAGAAACTGTCTCGCGCAGGCATTGACTGGGGCGATTTGGTCCTCACCGCGATCACCATTCGTGAAAGGGCAGTAGACAGGGCCGTTGCTGCAAAGAAAGAAGGCTGGGGGCCTGACCGCATTCTGATGATGGTCTCCACCGATGAGGAACACCACTTTGCCAACTCCGGCACCACGCTTCCCAACTACTGGGAGGAGGCGAAACGGTGCATCGAAAAGGCCAAAGACGTGGGAATCTCCATGAACGGAACGGTTTCTACCATATGGGGATCGCCGATTTCAGGCCCGACCACGCTGGAAGAGGCCGTGGAGTTTTCAAGACGGTGGCTCGACATTGGGGCAGCGGACATTGAACATGCCGACCACGACGGCAGCGCTCCACCCAACCAGGTGTATAGGTATTATTCTCTGGTCCTGGAACAGATGCCCGACCCCAGCCTGCATATTGCGCATTTCCACGTAACCCGCGGATGGGGCAATGCAAATGTGTTGGCTGCTCTGCAGGCGGGCATAACCAATTTTGAGGGGACTCTTGGTGGCCTGGGCGGTCAGCCGGCAAATTTCATGGATCGGGTTCCGGTCGCGGGCACTGGCGATTACTACTACCGTGATCCGCACTTCGTAGGTTTGCAGTGCATCGAAGACATGGTGGTGATGATGGACGAGATGGGCATCGAGACGGGAATCGACGTGGATCGACTCCTGAACCTTGGGGTCATGATGGAAAAGACCATCGGTCGACGGTTGCGATCGGAATCCATCCTCAACCGGCGCATTCCCAAGCAACCCCGTGACGAGTACAAGAGAAAGGGCCTCTCGGAGCTCAAGACTCGGCTGGGAGAGGAACCCGGACAGAAATTCCCCCGTGGGTGGGCGGCTACTGCCCAGTACAAGGCACGATAGTGTCCCGAGGCGTCTCGGGAATGGTGGTCATTCTCGGCAGATCTCTCGCTTTATCGGTCAAAAAGCCGGGGCAACGCCACGTGTGCTCATGAAGCACACGACACGTGATGCTGCGGCCGCGCGATCGTTTCCGATGATGCTCGGTATGAAAGAGGAAGCAGGAAACCGCCGGCCGCACCGTGCCCAAGAGCCCACGGTCAAAGGGCGGGAGAAGTAGGCAGATGCGCTGCCACGTCTTACCATGTGACGCTGCGTGCTCTTTCGGGAACATGGGCTCGCACGTGTTTTGCGAAGGAATCCCGGAGAAGCCTTCTCTCGCGGAGAAGGTTTCTCCTTTGAAATCCGATTTTCGAACAAAGGAGGTCTCGATATGCGCCCTCTGTGGGAACCGTCTGAACAACGCATTCAGCACGCGAACATCACTCGTTTCATACAGTTTGTGAATGAGAAGTTTTCGTTGAAAATTGACGGTTATGCCGCGCTTTACCAGTGGTCTGTCGACAGTCGGGAAGACTTCTGGGCCTCGGTATGGGGATTTGGCAACGTCATCGCTTCCCAGCCGTACGACAAGGTCCTGGAAGACTCCCCATCCATGATCGGCGCGAAATGGTTCCTTGGGGCCCGCATGAACTACGCGGAGAACCTCTTGCGATTCCGGGATGATCAGGTCGCTCTGGTGTTCAAACCAGAAGGCAAGGACACGGTTCGCATGACGTACGCGGAGCTGTATGACACAGTCGCTCGGCTGGCCAAATCGCTTCGAGACGCAGGCGTGGTCAAGGGCGATCGGGTTGCGGGCTATGTGCCCAACATGATGCACACGGTGATTGCCATGTTGGCAGCCACGAGCATTGGCGCGATCTGGTCTTCGTGTTCTCCGGACTTCGGCATCAAGGGCGTGTTGGACCGGTTCGGCCAGATCCAGCCGAAGATCCTGTTCACCGCCAACGGGTACTACTACAACGGGAAGAGTCACGATTCACTGGAGCGAATCGGTGGCGTAATCCGGGAATTGCCCAGCGTGGAAAAGGTGGTGGTCATTCCGTATACCCAGGATCGCGGCGGACATCAGCAATGTGCCCAGGGCCGTGCACTTCGATGATTTCATTTCCAGGGAACAAGGGTTGCAGATCGAGTTTGCTCAGCTTCCCTTCGACCATCCGTTGTACATCATGTACTCTTCCGGGACCACCGGTCTGCCCAAATGTATGGTTCACGGAGCGGGCGGCACCCTGATCCAGCACCTCAAAGAGCACCTGCTTCACGGCGACCTCAAGAGAGAGGACAACATCTATTATTTCACCACCTGCGGGTGGATGATGTGGAACTGGCTGGTGAGCGCCCTTGCGGTGGGAGCGACCGTCCTGCTGTACGACGGGTCGCCTTTCTCTCCGGACGCGGGAGCGATCTTCCAGTTGGCTCAAGACGAGAAGATGACCATATTCGGCACCAGCGCCCGGTACATCGCCGCAGTGGAGAAGGCCGGCCTGATACCCAAGGAAAAATACGACCTAAGCAGCCTCAAGACCATGTGTTCCACCGGGTCTCCGCTGTCCGAGGAGAGTTTCCGTTTCGTGTACCGTGACATCAAGCAGGACATCTGCCTCGCGTCCATCTCGGGGGGAACCGATATCATCTCGTGCTTTGCATTGGGATGTCCGATCCTGCCTGTGTACGAAGGAGAGCTCCAGTGCCGTGGACTCGGCATGAAAGTGGAAGCCTACAACCTGTACGGCAAACCCGTGATCAATGAGCAGGGTGAGCTGGTATGCAGTGCGAGCTTCCCTTCAATGCCCATCTATTTCTGGAACGATCCGGACAATTCCAAGTATAAGGCCGCGTATTTCAATTCGTTTCCCAATGTGTGGGCTCACGGCGACTTTATCGAGATCACCGACCACGGGGGGGTGATCATCTACGGCAGATCCGATGCGACGTTGAATCCCTCGGGGGTGCGCATAGGCACCGCGGAGATCTATCGCCAGGTCGAGTCTCTCGAAGAGATTGCGGACAGCATCGTGGTAGGCCAGAATTGGGAAAACGACGTCCGGGTGATCTTGTTCGTGAAGACTGCCGCGGGAGCTGTGCTTGACGACGCGCTGCAGAACAAGATCAAGAAGACCATTCGTGACAACACCACTCCCGCGGCATGTGCCCGCGTTGATCCTTCCCATCAGCGATGTGCCGGTGACATTGAACGGCAAAAAGGTGGAACTCGCGGTCCGGAATGTGATCGAAGGCAAACCGGTTACCAACAAGGACGCACTCGCCAACCCGGATGTGCTGGAGGTTTTCGCCAATATTCCGGAACTCAAGGCCTGAAGCCAAGCATGACGCTGGTTTTCTTTCGGTGAGAACCTCTCGGCGTGGAGGCAGGGAGGTGTCCCCCAAGACTGCACAGTGCGAGAGTGTGGGTTCATACCGATTCGCTTGTGAATTTATACCTTGGTTGAGGGTTCAGACTGGGGATCTCGTTCGCTACGGGCGAGATCCCCAGACGACGGCGAAACGCGTCACCCCTCTGAGCATAGGCATGAAAGAGTTTTCTTGGTCAATCAACCCAGTGCAATACGTTCCGGATGATGGACCATCGGCGGGTTTTCCGCTGAGGGGTCTTGCCCAGTATCCAATAGTCAAATTGCTTGGCCACGACTCCGCTGGTCTGTTGCAACGTGAGCCAGTGGTTCAGGTATTCCAGGGCGTAGTGATCCCCCTTGGCAATGGGGAGGGGATACGCGACATGGTACACGAACAAGTGAGGCGTAGGGACGGTAACTCCGAATTCCGGATATAACAGAGCCCATGCCTTGCCTATCTTGTCGGTGGTGAGCAGCGCATCGGCAACATCCGCCTTGGAGAAAAAGTCTTTCACCCCATCAAGCTCCACCAGAGTTGCTTGTGGCAAGTAGTTGCGGAGCAAGCGGCGGTCTTCAGGGCTGTTGGCCTGCGTTACTGCCACGCGCAGTCCAGGCATCACAGAAATGTCCGCGCGTGTCTGAAACTCCTTCTTGCGGAAATCCTTGACGATGAAGGCTGATTTCATTTCCATGTACGGGCGGGTAAAATTCATCTTTCCCAAATTATCCACCCTCATGGGAAATGCCGACATGATAATGTCACAGACACCCTTTTCCAGATATTCCTGTGCTTGTCCTCTCTTGGCAGGAATGAACTGTATCGAAACCCCCAGGTCTTGGGCCAGACGATGGGCAAAATAGATGTCATATCCCACGAGTTCATTTCGTGAATTGAAGAATGCGAAAGGCAATGCATCCGCATCGTATCCCACTCGCAGGATCCCTCGATTCGTGATCTGGGTAAGAAAGTCCTCTTTCCCGTCAGCCGGATTGGAAAGCCCCTCCTTGAGCTGGGGGGGACTCAATAGAGTCTCAGCCGGAGCCTGACCCTTGATCTCCATGCCCATGAGAACTTCATGTTCGTGATAGGTGCCTTGCACCAACGGATCCAGAACTGTCCTTGTACCCACCACAAGCACAGCCATCAACACGACCGTGGCGGCTGACGCGACTAGAACCCTCCGTACTCTCACCGTGGCTTTTCGTAGGAGGAGATAAGATACGATCAGCGTGAGCGCTTGCATGCTCATGGTCTGAAGTAGCACTTTGAACCGGCGGGTTACCACATCGGCCATAATGTACAGATCGAAATAGTTTCCAGGCAATTCCATGTACTTCAAGAGGAATGGAATCCCCACTTTAGGGGAGCCGAACAGGCTCATCACCCCCGCGAACGCCAGTTCCAGATGTTTGAGAATCCCCAGGGAGTGGTTGGCATACCAGGCGACGAACAAGATGAACAAGAGTTCAATGATCTTGCCGACGCTGGGAAAGGCGTACGTGAGGGGAAGCACGCTGTCGATCACGTTCTCTGTCCTGGTTTCTTTCGTAACCACCTTCGCAAATAATTCTTTAGACTTGTCAGCAATGACCGCCAGCACGACGAAGTTGTTCCCCGTGGTAAAACCCAGGACCAATGCTTCCTTGGAAAAGTTGAGCACATCCTTGAATGTAAACCCTGTAAAGCACGTGACCATCACGGGCAGTACCCAGAGCGCCAGGACGCAAGTGGCCAGGATATAGCAGATAAAGTACACTTCAAGACGCTGAAGCTGGTCAATAGATATGGTGCCCGCGGCCATGGCAGTAAGTGCAAACACGCCAATGGGTGCTGTCTTGATCACCATCTTGGTCATTTGATTGAGGCCCTGCGCGACAACCGACAGTATGTTCATGAGTGGTTCTTTGCTTGGAACACGCAGGAGAGATATCCCGAGAAACACGCTGAAGAAGACGATGGAAGGGATTAATGCCCCTGACAGGGCGGCAAAGATGTTTGCCGGGATGTATTGTCCCAGTAAACGGACTCCCTCGACAGGGGTGGGCTGGGACACGCTAAAAAACGAAGAAGTCTGGGTCATGGGAAACGCGAAGCTGAACGCGAAGATGACGATCAGTCCAACCACCCAGAACAACACGAGCATGAGCGAACCCTTGCCGGCCATGAGTTTGGCGTCGACCGGCGAAAGGGACGCGACTCCCTGAATCAACGTAACCACCATGTATGGGAGCACGCCCATCTGCAACAGCATGACAAAGGCCTTGCCTACTAAGTCGAGTGGGCGGCATAGTTCCCCAAAGAAAAGACCTGCGATCAGGCCCAGACCAAGACCGATAAAGATCCAGGCAGACAGACTGAGGTGCGCAAGCCTTCTTAACATGTCACAACTCCGGGAGGTACAGCTTCTTGACTATGAAGCCATTCTCGTCTTGGAGGCTTACCTGGTAGTTTTCTTTGTGGAATTCGCCTTTGGACGTCGTCGCGGTCCCTCTATATGCCAGACCTGCGGGAGCGTAGAACCGCTGCTCCCCGAATGCCAAGTAACAGCCAGTAACGCCGTGTATGGTGCCTTCCGTTTTCTCCAGATGGCATTCCACCGGCATATCCAGAACCGGAGTGATCCTGGTTTCATCCACCTCTGCTTGGAATTCCGCTCTCAGGCGCTCCTGGTCCCAGGAAAACGACACCCAGGCATACGTCGTTTCGCTGCCGCTTACTGACGCGTTGTAGTTGTACCGTAGAGAACCCGACTTTCCGGATGCGTCGATCTCGACCTTAGCGCTCTTATTTTGCTGTAACTTGCCCAAGGTGGTAGCAAAGTATCCGAATGTGAAACCGCCTAAACGGAGCACAGGGATAGTTTCGTCATCGAACCTCGAAAAATCCCCCTTTACTTCCGCGACGATTCGGCACTTCCATGTCGTTGCAGCCACGGATCCTGATTTGTTCCCATCCGAGGTTTCGCAATAGGTCTGCGAGAAATGAAAACCACCCGCCCGTCCCGGGCCCGAGGCCGCCTGGAACGAATCGCCAAAAAGTAGGTGCTGAGGGATGTCGCGAAATGAGGTAACTTTTCCATCCGCAGGAGAAAAATCGATGAGCCACACGCGGTCATAGGTCTCGTGGGGCCATACCGGTTGCCTCACGTTCGGCACTCCCATGGCCTTGGCAATGGGCACAATGTCCATGTGCCCCGCGCAAATCGGTACCCGATTTGGAATCCCATTCCCTGCTGGCTCTCAACCACTCCACCAGTTCCTTCACTTGTCCGTAGGCAAATCGGCGAATCAGCGACTGACCCAGAGCACAGGCCAGAGGCTCAACCGTTTCTTCGCAGCGAACCGATTTCTTCGTCAAAGAGGGGCCTTGGGCGACAATAGCAGACACCACGCCATGTTCCAGGACCCGCTGGTCAGTCTGGAAGAACTGAGCCAAAGCCCTGGCTCTGGTGTGTCCCTGAGGATTGAGATGGATTTTTTCGCGGTCTTCGTATTTCTCCGCGTGACGTATAATAATCACCTGCGCGGGCATGGCCTGCGCGGCGATTGCTACCCCCAAGAGCCAGCCCATGCACCAGGTGACACACCAGCCCAGCCTTACCCTTCTCGCATATCTGGACATCTCTCATCCGCCTCCGGCTCTTGTGAACGCTGGATGACACAAAAGGGCGTTTCAGGACTATAGCCAACGTTGTGGAGGTCCCGCGTGCAGCTCGCGTCGGGTGCCGAGCGTCCAGCCCTCTCCAGCGGCTGCTTTATTGTGAGGCGTTTCCCTCTATTGCGTGGGGCGTGGTTTGATTATCGCTGATTCCTCCCAAAGATCAAGCATGATTGCAGTGTCGAAGGGATTAATTCCGATTTGCTTTCCGAGGAGTGAGCTCTTACGGTCCAAGGGTTTGCAGGTGAAATCCGGAGGGTCCTGAAACTACCACGTCGAGGGATTCGGGAACGAGGGAAATGGGGACACCCACGCGAGCGAAAACTGGGGTTCGTCGGTCTGAACCATGGATGGCAAATCCCCGAGCGCAGCCGAGAGGGAAAGGCAGGGTGAACCTCATTGGAATCTGAACTCTCACCGTTTCCCGCTGACAAAAGGCTTCATGCCGAATTCGGTGATATGGCGCCACACTTATGGTCGAATCACAGTGATCTGCCCCGAGACTGGCAACATTCTGAGGGCAGACCACTATAGTGTTGGTCAGTCTCCGTTGAGCGCATACAATGCCGCGCCGAGCGCACCCGTGGTCTGGGGATGGGGAGGGATTTGTACGGGGCTTGCGGTGTGTTCTTTGATGAGGTCAGCCAAGAACGGGTTGTGCTCGATGACCCCGCCGGTGAGCACCACGGTGTCGGTAAGGGTATCCATCTCCAGGATGCGCTTCACCACGGAATGGAAAAGCCCTCGCACGATCCGATCCACCGGATGCCCTGCCTTGATCTTCTCCAACACCTCGGTCGCGGAGAACACCGTGCAATAGCTGCCCAGCGGAACTTCGCCGTCCGCGTTCCTCGCGAGATTGTCCAGATCTTCCAGAGGAAGACGGAGCCGCAAGGCCATTTCTTCAAGGAACGCGCCGGTTCCTGCCGCGCATTTCCGGTTCATCTTGAAGCTGACGCGCTGTCCCTGTGCGTCGAGCTTGATGATCTTGTTATCCTGCCCACCGATATCCACCACAGTGATCGGTCCGGGAAACCAGTGCAGGCATCCCCGGCCGTGGCACGAAATCTCCGTAAGGCTTGAGGTGGCAAACGGCACGCTCTTGCGACCGTATCCGGTGGAAACCACACGTATCACGTCGCCGGCGTGCATGCCTCCCTCAGCGAGACATTGCTCCCACACGTTCAGAGAGGCTGCCTCGAAATCCGTGCCCGAATAGCACACATGTCGGCCTACCACACGGCCTTCCGAGCTCACGATCACGGCCTTGGTCGTGCAGGAACCGACATCTACTCCGCCTGCAAACTGCTTGCTCATGGTACGGTCACTGCCCGCCTACGAGGCTGCTTTCGCGGTTGAGGGATGTCGGCGTTTCTGGTCGAGTTGCTCCACGAATGCCTCGATGTTGGTCCTTGCCTGTTCTTCCGAATAGCATCGCAAGTCGTTGAGGTCGCCATTGATGACTAAGGTCGGGACGCTCAGGCGGCTGCTCAGCCTCTGAGGCATGCAGTATCGGCTGTTGGAATTGTTCGGACAAGTCCTCGCGTCGTGGAATATCACTCCGTCAACGGCAAAATTCCGTATCCACTTGTCCATGTACGCTTCCTTGTACGATTCGTCTCTTACAATGAAAAGCTCGGTGTACGCCCGTGCCATTGATTCGAACGGCGTTGCCGGGTCAAATGCGTCGAAGATCCAGCTGTTGCAATAGGTCGAAGCCACGACGTTGGTCTTGAGAGACGAGAACAAGTTGCTGAGATCTCTTAATTTGCCCCACACGGGCATTCCATCCCAATAGATGCGGTGCCGCTCGCCTTCAATCGCGGCGATCTTGTGGTCGATGCGTTCGTGCAGTTCGGTGAGGAGCAATTTGTAGTAATCGACCGCCTCGGGCAACCCCCTCAACACCACAGCGGGCGCCATATGAATGGTCGCGTCGAAGAAGGTCAACGGAGCCGGCTTGGCCGCACCGCATTCGAGAACCTGTCGCCAGAGCTGCGTGCATTCCAGAGAGAGTCCTACCACCTCCCGTAGGCGATCCAGATCGAACCGGTTGCCCGAAACTGCTTCGAGCGTGGGGATCAAGGCTCTTATTTGCTCCTCGATGTCCGCGATATGGTAATCGTCCACCGCTCCTACATTCCGGTGCGTGTGGATGCCCACAATAGGAACGTTCCACTCTCTTGCGTAAAAGGAAAACCAGTCCTGAACGTCTCGGCACTGATTCGTGTTGTATACGAGCACATCGGCCCTGGGGATCGACTCGATGCCGTACGCTTTGGTGAGCGGTGTCGTTTTCTTCAGAAAAGCGCCTACATCCGCGGTGAGGTACGAACAGATATCCGGAGAATACCCTATGGCATTGGCAATCGGAATGACGTCAGTCGCCATCCTGGTGGCGCCGAGCAGTGCTCCGTGGTTTTCGGGAAAATATACAAGAAATCCCATTGCATGCAGAAGTTCGGCCGGGCCCACTGAAGTGCACCACGCCACTTTACGGTTTCCTTCCTTTTGCGCCCTGTCGAGAGAAAGGAAGTGATCTGCCATGAGTTTCTTCATCTGAGAGGTAGCAGCGATAGTCTTGCGGCTCCGAGTTTGCTGTTCGGCCATAGTGTTCTCCGAAAATTGCTGAAGTAACGAAAGACGCCTATAGAATAGACAAAGAGGGCGCTCCAGTCAAGCCGCGAAAGCTTTGAGCGTCTTGAAGCACGTGGTCCTCACCCTTGCGCGGCATTGCCGGACCGAAAGTGACGAAAAAGAGCGTGGGCTCCGGGTTGCTGGCTTCTTATTCTCTTGGGGCAGTCTCCGCCTTCTCGTTTCTGGCTGTCATGGCCATACGGTATACGAGGAATCCCAGAGCAGCAACCATGGCCAGAAGTGCGAGCCACAGGATTGCCTTGTGCCGCTCGCTCCAGGGAATGGTTCGTGCGGTAGGCTTGTGCAGCGGGTTGGGCACGATTTTGCCTAACGTTGCTTTCACGACTCTCTGACGACGGATTTTGCCAATGTAATGGCCCACGTCGTACACAGGAGCGATCGCTTTCGCGTATCCCGTGAGCACCGCATACGGCCCTCGGCGTACAGCCGGAAACTCCACACGTGGGGCTAGCCTGGACACAAAGGCTTCGGAAAAATGCAAAGGGGGATCGTTGCGATTTTCGACGCGTACCTGCAGGTATCGGAATTTCGTCTTGCCAAGATTCAGCGTGAGCGACTGGTCCGTAGATCCGTCGGCAGAGAAGCGATGAATCGTCCCTGCTGTTACCTTTCTCCACGGCTCTTCCACGGTTCTCTCCAGAGCAGGGGAGTCCTCCACCACTCGTCGCAGCACGCGTGTCTCTTGATCGCGGCCCCATACGCTCACGGTTTCTGAAAAAATTCGGATCGGAAAACCCGAGTGTCAGCTCGTGCAAAGGCATGTTGCGGTATCCGAGGTCCAAAGTGACCTCAGGACCGATGTTTCTTTTGTGCGACTTGTGTGGAAACCACGGGAACGGGCAGTGTTTCAGCGGGGGTCCTCTTGTGCTGGAACGCCTTCACTGCCAGGATTTCCAGCGCTCCTTTGTCGTCTTCCCCGTTATACACCGTGACCCTCAGGTATTGCTGATCGTTATCCGGAAACGTGACCACATTGCCTTCATACGCCCGAGACTTTGCATCCCCGCGCTGTACGCGAAACAAAAAAGCCCCGTCACGGATCGTTCCCCAGTTCTCGCCGTCATCGCTTCCTTGTACGCGTACCTTGCGACGAAAGTTGGTTCCGGGGGTCATGACCTGCACGCGGTTCTTCAGCACCTTGCTCTCAAAGTCGACGGTTACCGTGCTTTCGCGGTCACCGACAAACGTGCGATTGTACAGCCTCGTGGGAAGCTGCACGTGGGAAGTGCTGCCGTAATTCGTTCGGATGACATACGCGGTCTCTTCGGTCCGGTTAACCACCACCCGCAAATCCCGGAGGTCCGGCAGCAAGGCGTCCAGAACCTCGGGAGTCAGTCCACACTTCCGCGACTCCCTTGCCTGACTCGTGACTCATTTCCACGGGAGCCAACAAGGGCCAGTCCGAGGCTTTCATATCCCCTGCCTGCACGGGCCACGGTGACCAGGGCAGGATGCTGAAAATGAGCGCACACGTAAGAATATGGAGCCTCATCCGGGGTCTCCCGATGGCTGGACGAGCCGGCTCTCGAGCCTGTGATACAAAAATGACGCGGCTATCATGATGAGCCCCAGTACGACAAAGGAGATGATTCGGTAAATCTGGTGAACTTGAGCCATGTCCACAAGCACAAGTTTCAGCGCAGTAACCGCCAGTAAACCGAGCGCTGCAAATCTGAGCTCACGGACCTGCCGCAGGAATCCTATAATGAGAGAAGTTACCGCGAAAAGTCCCCACACGATGGTCAGAGACATCTGAGCAGTCCACCGAGCCCTCAAGCTGTTCGGTATCGTTTCGACGCAATAGGTGTACGTCTCCGCACTGAGAAGAATTAACAGGAAGAAGACCGCGGCTGCAGAAAGGATCCTTGCCTGCTGCCGGTCATCCTGGGAGAAAATCTCGCCATAGCCCCTGGCAACGAAAGCAAATGCCCCTGCTGAAGCAGCCAAGGCCAGGCCGGTGAGAAAGCGAGCATTCAAGAAGAGATGATACTCCCAGTTCCGTGCAGACGCGTAGGAAAACATCCAAAGAGTCAGAGCGACAGAAAGCGCGCCGAGACCCGCATAGAACGAAGCCCTGGATTTGGTGGCCAAGGACCCGACCAGGAATCCGAGCGTGCCCACGGTCCACACAAACGAGCCCCCAGTGAACGAGAGATACCGAGGGTCTGAAAGAAGATCTTGGGCCTTGAAAAGGAGCCAGTACACGACCTCTCCGTGCATGATGAGAATCATCGCAAAGCCCGCGGAGATCGCACTCCCGATCATGAGGTACCTGTCCCATTCGGTGGACTCGTTCCGTTGCCAAAAATGAATGGCAGCATAGCCAGCGGCAGCCAGCGGCACTGACGCTGCGGCCAGGAACTGTCTATTCAGGATCGGCACATAAAGTGTCGCATGGAGAGGCCAATGAGCGGAGAACAAACGAATCGCTGCCAAGACGATCACCATGGCTCCCGCGATTCTTACAGGTCTATACCGATACACGTACCCGAGGTACAATAAGACCGGGCCTTCCACAGCCCACGCGAGGGTTATCCCGTGAAGTCGTAAATGCAGAGGTACCGCGAGCGTGAGAAACACGACCGACAGACCGACAAATCCGAATACCGATCGTTTGTCGTCCTGCACCCGCGTCCTGAACAGATAACCCATGACCAGATAGCATGCGCACATGGCCACCGCGAGAAAACCAAGAACCACCCGGTGGTGTGCTCTCAACATTACGTAGGAAAATCCGAAGGTCATCACCGCGTTAGCCAGAGCAAGGATGAACGACTCCACATTGGCCGAGGCCTTGGTTCGCAGAGGATACACGAAAGGAATGATCAGAAAGATCAGGAAGAAACAGGTTACCCACCAAAGCGCAGGCACCAGAGCAGCAGCGCGATAGAAATGTTCGTACCAGCCCGAGAACAGCACCCACGTTCCGGCAAACGCCAGCAGATCCAACGCCCTCCATCGCTTGAAGAACGCGACGCCTAGCACGCCCAGATCCAGGAGAGTCAAATAGCAGAAAAGCGCGTCTCGGGGATCCTGCCCCGTCGAGACGAGCAAAGGGGTAATAAAACCTCCGAGAACTGCGAGAAAACTCAGCGGAATCGCGTCATGCAGCACAGCCAGCGCTACCCCGGCAGCCGTGACAATTACCAAGGCTCCCATCGCAGGAAGCTGAGGCAGCAATTGGTACAACGCAAATGAAGCGAAGAGTGAAACGTAGAGAATCGCGAGCCCCCCCCCGATCAGCCCCTGACCGAGCGGTCGCATACGCCGTCTCAAGCAATGGTCGCCCGCGATCAGGATGACGATCCCTGCGACGATGCCGAGAACCACTCGACCGGTGGGACCGAGCCATTGGTTCTCGAACGCGTGTTTGAGAAAGAACGCGGCGCTAAGAAATAGCACCAGAGCCCCTGCCCACGTCATCCAGCGCTTGCCTGCGCGTTCCTCCAGGCCTGCCCACCATTGCTGATCCCTGTGGCGGATATCATACGCATGCCTCGGTCTTTCAGGCAGAGGCTTCTGAGGTGACGGACGGGTGCTCGGCTGCTGCGTTGCATGAGGAAGCTCACCGGGTTGGAATGCGGGTCGCACGGGGGGCTCCGGGGCGGAAATGCCCACTTGCGATTCAATGGGTTCGCGTGGCTCTGCCTCGTGCTCTTGCCCAACTCGTGTACGCCGAAGCGATTCCAGCCGACCGACCCTCGTCACCAGAGCGCGGTTCAGCCGCTGGAGGTTTCGGATCTCTTCTCGGCAGCCCCAAACCAGTAACAGGGCAATGATGCCCGCGACTCCGCCCGCTATGATGATGAACCCTGCCAACACCAGCGTGGGAGGGATCATGGCATTCCCCCTTCAGAACAGCAGTTAACAACAGCCCCGGTTGGCGCCCACTGGTCTCACGGCCATCGGAGAGAATCTGAAGGACCGCTTTCCAGACAGGTTTTGGTGAACTCGTCGTTGATTTTCACCGGATATTTGCCGGTGAAACACGCAGTACAGAAGTGGCTCGCAGGGAAGGGCATAGCCTTGAACATGCCTTCGAGACTCAAGTATGCCAGGGAATCGGCCCCAATGAATTCGCACACGTTCTCCACGGTTTTAGAGCACGCAATCAGCTCTCCTTTACTGGAGAAATCGATCCCATAGAAGCAGGGGAACCGTATGGGCGGACAGCTGATCTTCATGTGAATCTCCCGCGCACCTGCTTCGCGAAGAGCCCGTGTCCTGAGTTTGCTCGTAGTGCCGCGCACGATGGAATCGTCTACCACCACCACGCTCTTACCGTTGAGAATCTCACGCACCGGGTTGAGTTTGAGCCTCACACCGAGGTCTCTAATGGAGGGCGACGGTTGGATGAATGTTCGTCCCACGTAGTGGTTGCGGATGACTCCATACTCAAAAGGCAGGCCGCTGCCCTGAGCGTACCCTAGAGCCGCGTAATTCCCCGAAGCCGGCATTGGTACGACCATGTCCGCACCTTCCACGGGGCTCTCCAGGGCCACTTGAAATCCGAGTTGCTTGCGAACGCTGTACACGCCATGGCCAAAAATCATGGAATCCGGCCTGGAAAAATAAATGTATTCAAAAATACACATTGCCGGTGTCTGTTTTCTCGGGCCTTGAATCGAGGTCAATCCGTTGTGATTGGCCATGACGATTTCTCCGGGTTCCACGTCCCTGATATATTCCGCCTCGATGATGTCCAAGGCGCAGGTTTCCGAGGCAAAGATCAGCGCATCACCTTTTTTCCCGATGCACAAGGGTCTGAAACCATAGGGATCCCGCGTCGCGATGATGCCTTCCGGGGTCAGGAACACGACCGACCACGCGCCTCTCAATTCTTCGAACACCTTGATCAATCGCTCTGCCAGAGATCCTTTCTTGTGGAGGATCAGGTGGGCGATAAGCTCCGAGTCCGTGGACGTTTGAAAAATAGCCCCTTTGGACTCGAGTTTCTTGCGCATTTTAGCCACATTGACAATGTTGCCGTTGTGGCCCAACGCGAAAATACGGTCGATCTGCTCCACCAGGAAAGGTTGAGCATTCCGAAGCATGGAACTTCCTGTGGTTGAGTATCGCACATGACCTATTCCCATGGTGCCCTTGAGTGTCCCGAGGGTCTCCTCTTTGAACACGTCCGAGATAAGCCCCATGCCTTTATGCGAGGTGACGGTGGTGCCATCGCTGACAACCATACCAGCGGATTCCTGCCCGCGATGCTGGAGAGCGTACAGTCCCAGATGGATGAGGCGCGCCGGTTCTTCAGTTCCGAAGATGCCGAAAATGCCGCAGGCCTCCTTTTTGGATGAGGAATCAGACATCGTCTGTTTTCTCCTGGCAGATGAGGAATCTCTCACGGTTGGATCGTGAAACCTAATTGTATACGTTCGAGGTAGGCAATTTCAAGAGATGCGATGGCAAAGGATTCGTCGGCCAAACTCCCAGGACCGGACTTTCAGTGCTGTGGGACAGGTCGGGCCGGTGATTGCCCGCATTGGGAATCTTCCGGCCCGGACACTGACAAAACGTTGCGTGAGCGACACCTACCTCGATTGGGTTCCCCCACCCGATCTATTCATTGTCGCTCCCCAGCCCGCGCGGGTCCTGTCCCCGAGGAATTTCCACCGGCCTGGGCATGGGGATTGAAGGAGCGATTTCCGTCTCACCCGCAGATGCGGCATGTTCCCTTACTTGAGGCTTGGCAGCCTTGGAGCGAGCAGCGGCTCGGGGTCTCCGGCGTCGGGGTGGCGGCTGCACGGCAGGAGCCTGCTCGAGCGACGTGCCCGGAGGCGGAAAATACTGAACCTGCGTACCCTCGGGTGTCGTCGTGGTCATTTGTACCGCTCCCGCGGGGAGATTATCAGCCGTCATCTGCTGTTGACCAGGAACATACTGCCCCTCTCGCAGGGCTGGACCCTGCTGCCGAGCCTGCGGGGGTGCGTACTGGGGCCGAACTGACACAGGAGGCGTTACAGCGGCCGCCGCCTGAGGTCGTCGAGCCGGTCGCCGCTGAGCTCGGGCTTTGTGACGAGCAGGTTGTTGGGGCGGCGCAGCATATTGCTGTTGCTGCGGAGCAGCGTACTGCTGCTGGTATTGCTGTTGTGGAGCTGCATACTGTTGGGGCGCTTGATCTTGCTGCTGTGGGGCAGCGTACCTGTTGCGGCGGCTGATATTGCTGTGGTGGCTGAGCATATTGCCCCTGCTGCGGCCCAACTGGCGCCGACCGATCCGCGTGCCAATCGGAATATATCCCTTGCTGCGAATAGGAAGGTGCAACTTGCGGATAGCCCTGCGCCTGGGGCGCATATCCCTGCTGAGCTGCCCCTGGCGTCACCTGCGGGAGAGGCTGCTCTCCGTACATCTGTCCGCCGGGAGCTCCAGGAACCTGGCTCCCGCCATAAAATTGAGGGCTATTCCACTGTTGGCCTACTCCGCTGTTCCACAGCCCGAGTCCGCCGGAACCAAATACGGAATCCAACCACCCTTGGGCTAGGGCCGGTCCTTGAGAAAATGCGATCAGCATTGCTATGATGAGCCCTTTGCGTATCATCTCGTCCTCCTTGCGGCGGGAAACCCCGGGCGAGCGAGTCTCAGATCTGTGGACACACGTGTCCAAACTTTATCTTAAATTATTTTATACTACTACGCAAACTCTGTCAAGGCGCCTCTTAAATTCTGTCACGTACATGCCTTGAGGGTCTCGTGCCACGCCGGAAGAAGTGCGGCCCGTCAGAAAAGCATTTTGCAGTGCTGTTACGCCTTGGAGGCGTTCTCCAACCTGACCAACGTATACTCTCTGCTTCCGAGACCGAGCTTCTCGGCATAGGCCAACTGATGCGTCCAATCGATCTGGGGAAACAGGGCTCGAAACTTGTCGTCACCTGGGCTCAAAGCCGTTCCGAGGGAGGACGACGCAATTCCCGGCGCAGCGTTTACCAGATCCGCAGCGGCTTGGTCAATGGCGACCGGGTCCAGCGAAGCAAGCACTCCTATTCCCGGCACAATAGGCCTATCGGAAAAGGGATTGCAGTCACACAGTGGGGAAACATCCGTCACGAAGCTCACGCAAAGCATCTTCTTCTTCTTGGTACTGAGCGTGGCAGCGGCGTATTCCATCATTTTTTCCATAAACGTGGGTATGGATTCGTTCCAGCGAACGCGAATCGCTCCCCGAGGGCAGGCCAATATGCATTCAGCGCAGCCGACACAATGTTCCGGATTGATGAAAGCCTTTCTCAATTCATTTTCTCCTTCCAAACTGATGGCCCCACCGCGGCACCAGGATTGGCATTCTCCGCATCCTATGCATATTTTCTTGCTTACCTTCGGCGAAATATTGGAATGTTCCGCGAGTTTGCCTTCGCGAGAAGCGCATCCCATCCCAATATTCTTGAGTGCCCCACCGAAGCCGCAAAGTTCGTGTCCTTTGAAGTGGCTCAGGACCACAAGAGCATCGGCGTTGTGTATGTCCGCGGCAATGTGAGCCTTTTCCACGTGATGCCCGTGCAAAGGGACCAGAACCTGATTGTTTCCTCGCAGCCCGTCAGCAATGATTACAGGCGCTCCCGTGACTTCTCGGGTGAACCCGTGATCGAAGGCCGTTACCAGATGCGAATACGCTTCGGTTCGCGTTCCCACGTACAGGGTGTTTGTATCGGTGAGGAAGGGTTTTGCCTCGAGTTCTTTGAGACGGTCCACAATCCGTCTCACGTACTGGGGCCTAATATATGATGTGTTTCCCACCTCTCCGAAATGAATCTTTACTGCGACTAAGTCTTTCGGCTTGAAGATATTGCCCGGCTCCAGGAATTCAATCAGTTCGGAAACCTTCTGCGGAAGGCTCTTTCTTGCATCTGCAGACAAATCGGTCACATATACTTTGGATGACAAAGGCCTAGTCTCCTCACATTTTTCGTAAAAATTATCCGGCAGCCTCATCGAAATTACAAGAAGTTTTTTTTTGAAAAAAAGGCCCACCCGCGGTAATATAGTTGTAGATTATACACAGGCAGTGTGGTGACTGGGATGATCGAACCGAAGTCACCAAGGATGGCGAGCAAGCTACTATGAAAGATCGAATCGGCGAAATGCTCCTAAGAGCGGGAATCATCGACGAGGATAACCTTGAGGAGGCGCTGCAGTTCCAGCGTAATCAAGGCGGTAAGGTTTACGGCGCTCTTGTCAAACTCAACCATTTGAACGAAGACGACCTGGTCGAATTTCTGGCGAGGCAATTGGGCCTTCCTACGGTTGCCTTGGATGAAATTGACGTTGATCCGGACGCGGTAAAGGTGATGCCCGCGGACATGGCTCAGAAGTACATGGTCATTCCGTACAGCAGAGTGGACTCCACGCTGCATGTGGCAATGGCCGATCCAACCGATCTCAATGCCATGGATGATATAAAGTTCCGGACCGGGCTTGCGGTAGAAGTGAGTATCGCCACTGAGTCCCAGATCCGCAAGGCCCTGGACCAATTTTATGACACCGGCATGGCAGTGGAAAATGTGCTCGATGAATTCGACGACGACGACGTAGAAGCCCTGAGCGCTGAGGCGTCGGACCTGGATGTCAACGACGCAGCCAAAATGGCCGAGGAAGCCCCTGTAGTCAAGCTGGTCAATTACATCTTGAAGGAGGCCATTGTCAAGAAAGCCAGCGACATTCACGTCGAGCCCTATGAAAAAATATTCAGGGTGAGGTTCAGGATCGACGGCGCTCTGTACGAAGTCATCAAGCCACCGATGAAGCTCAGAAACCCTGTGATCAGCCGCCTGAAGATCATGGCACGTCTGGACATTGCCGAGCGGCGTCTGCCTCAGGACGGGCGTATCAAGCTCAAGCTCGGCAAAGGTCGTGACATGGACTTCCGCGTGTCAGTTTTGCCGACGCTCTTTGGCGAAAAGGTGGTCATGCGGTTGTTGGACAAATCAAACCTCCAGCTCGACATGACCAAACTAGGTTTCGAAGAGAAACCTCTCTCGTGGTTCAAGGAAGCGATCCACAAACCTTTCGGAATGGTGTTGGTTACCGGACCGACTGGGTCCGGCAAGACGACCACTTTGTATAGCGCCCTTTCAGAGCTCAACACGGTGGAAGTGAATATCTCCACCGCAGAGGATCCGGTGGAATTCAACCTTCACGGGATCAATCAGGTCCAGATGCATGAAGAGATCGGATTGACCTTTGCCTCTGCGCTGAGATCGTTTCTCCGACAAGACCCGGACATCATCATGGTCGGAGAGATACGCGACTTTGAGACCGCAGAAATCGGAGTCAAGGCAGCTCTTACCGGCCACATGGTGCTTTCAACGCTGCATACCAACGACGCTCCGCAGACCATCAACCGACTCCTCAATATGGGCGTGGAGCCATTTCTGGTGGCAAGCTCCGTGAACATGGTGCTGGCCCAGAGGTTGGCTCGACGGGTATGTCCTCAGTGTAAAACAGAGGTCGAGCCTCCCGTGGAGGCGCTTCGGGATCTCGGGGTGAAAATGGAAGACATCGGCACCTTTCCCGTGTACGAGGGAACCGGATGCAATTTCTGTAGCAACACGGGTTTCAAAGGTCGCATAGCGCTTTATGAGGTCATGCCCATGTTCGACGAGATCAAGGAGTTGGTTCTCGCGGGGGCCTCAGCTATGGAGATAAAAAGAGAGGCGATCCGGTTGGGCATGGATACGCTGCGCATGGCCGGGATAAATAAGCTCAAGGAAGGTTTTTCTACTATCAACGAAGTGGCCAGGAGTACCATGGCAGACTAGGCGCCTGTTGCGTAATCCCGCGCCTGAGCGAGACTTCCCCGAGAACGTAACACTACGGGATCGATGCGCCCGAAGTTTTGTGCGAACTAGCAAGGAGTGGAGCCTCATTTTGCAAACTCCGAGGAGCCTTTGTGTTCACTGATATGTGTGGAAGGGTCACCCGGTCGCAGAGAGGTGATCCCGTTTCGGGCTCCGCAGCAGTTTTCTGGCGTTTGCTCGGCAAAGGGGGCACCGGGGGGACGACTCCTCGCGGGGAAGGCGGCGCGTGCCGATCGCCTGCCAGTCCATTGTTGGCGAGTGAACGCACATGACACAACATAGCCACCAGATAAGGGGCCACGGGGGTCGGATATGCGGCCCCTTGTCGTCGTCGGTTCGATGACAGGGCGGGTCCGAGGCAGAACACCACGTCAGAAACAATCCTCTGCATGCAGAAGGGTTTATCACCGCAGACTTCGGTCGGCATGTTGCTCGCCATTGTTTGCATACTGAAAGGAATTAGCGTTGGCAAGTCTTCATGACTTTCTGAGAGAAATGGTTGAGCGCGGAGCGTCGGACCTTCACATTACTCCGGGCTCGCCGCCAATGATAAGAGTGCGTGGCGAACTCGTCGCTCTGGATTATCCGCCACTTAAGCCGCAAGAAACCCGGCAGCTCTGCTACAGTATTCTCACCGATTCGCAGAAACACCGCTTCGAGGAAAACCTGGAGTTGGACCTGTCTTTCGGAGTGAAAGGCCTTAGCCGCTTCAGAGCCAACGTCTTCATGCAACGGGGGGCGATGGCAGGAGCCTTTCGATTAATTCCCTATCAGATTCGCGGGTTTGAAGAATTGGGACTCCCTAGCGTGGTGAACGAATTGTGCGCCAAACCTCGAGGCCTGGTACTGGTGACAGGCCCCACGGGATCGGGAAAATCCACCACCCTCGCTGCCATGATCGACAAAATCAATAACGACAGGCACGAGCACATCGTGACGATCGAGGATCCTATCGAGTTCACCCACCATCACAAATCGTGCATCGTGAATCAGAGGGAAGTGCACCAGGATACCAAGGGCTTCCACTCGGCGCTGCGGAGCATCCTCCGTCAGGATCCGGATGTGGTTCTGATCGGAGAAATGCGGGATCTCGAAACCATTGAAGCAGCACTGACCGTTGCGGAAACCGGACACCTCACGTTTGGGACCCTCCATACCAACTCCTGCGTGCAGACCATTAACCGTGTCGTCGATGTGTTTCCCGCACACCAGCAGCCGCAGATTCGTGCTCAGCTCAGTTTCGTGCTGGAGGGCGTCCTGTGCCAGGGCCTCATTCCGACGCTTGACGGAAAAGGAAGGGCTCTGTGCCTCGAAGTCATGGTGCCTAACGCTGCCATCCGCAACCTGATACGAGAGGACAAAATCCATCAAATATATTCGCAGATTCAGGTGGGCCAGTCCAAATCCGGCATGCAGACCATGAATCAAGCGCTCCTCATGTTGTATCAGCGGCGTATCATTTCCTTTGACGATGCCATGGCACGGTCCTCGGATCCTGAGGAGCTCAAGCAAATGATGGCGGGCATTCCGCGAGGACCCAGACAGGTGAAAAGGCCATAGGAGGCTGCGAGGTGAACCCGAGTTTCGCGAGATTCTTCCGAAAACGTGGCGGCTAAGGCGTTTCAATCGCAAACCGAAGGGATTCTCGACCGTTCACGGTCGAGTCCGCACGCCAAGTGGTGAGAAAAGTTGTGCCCCGCTCGGATGACACGCGCCGGGAGTTTGAGGCGAAGGAGAACAGATCATGCCCGAATTTGTCTGGAAAGCCAGGACTTCAGCCGGGAACGTTATCAAAGGTGAGATGAGTGAGGTCAATGAATCGGTTGTAGCTACCAAATTGAAGCGGATGAACTACACCGATATCAAGGTGAAGAAGAAACCAAAGGATCTCTTTGCAAATATCGAATTTTTCCAGCCCAACGTCACCACTAAGGATATTGTTATTTTCACCCGGCAGTTCGCCACCATGATAGACGCCGGTTTGCCTCTGGTTCAGTGTCTCGAGATCCTGGCCTCCCAACAAGAAAATACCACCTTCAAGAAAGTCCTGAGCGCGGTAAAGGGCAGCGTGGAGGGCGGGAGCACATTTGCCGACGCGTTGCGGCAACATCCGAAAGTGTTTGATTCTCTTTTCTGCAACTTGGTACACGCCGGTGAGACAGGCGGTATTCTCGACACGATCTTGCGCAGGCTGTCTCAGTTCATGGAAAAATCTGAAGCGCTGAAGCGCAAGGTGAAGGGCGCCATGGTGTATCCGATAGTGGTTCTCATCATCGCTGTGGGCGTCGTAGGGATTCTCCTGGTCTTCGTTATCCCTGTTTTCAAGGAAATGTTCGCCGGCGCGGGACAGTCTCTCCCAGGACCAACGCTGCTCGTTCTTGCTATGAGTGAGTTTTCGCAGAAATATTTCCTGCACATCGTGGTACTGATCGTCCTCTTTGTCCTTGGAATGAGACGATTTTACGCGTGGCCAAAGGGAAGGTGGATCCTAGACACCATGTCGTTAAAAGCGCCGGTTCTCGGCGATCTTCTGCGCAAAGTCGCGGTGGCACGCTTCTGCGCAACCTTGGGGACAATGATCTCCAGTGGTGTGCCTATCCTGGATGCCCTTGAGATTACCGCCAGTACCGCAGGAAACGTGGTACTGGAGAAAGCCATCATGAACACCCGGTCGGCCATCGCTGAGGGCCGCACGATTGCCGAGCCTCTCATGGAAACCGGAGTCTTTCCCGGTATGGTCGTACGGATGATCGCCGTGGGCGAGGCCACAGGTGCTCTCGACGCGATGCTCTCCAAGAT
This sequence comes from uncultured delta proteobacterium, assembly GCA_963760985.1. Lineage (GTDB taxonomy): Bacteria > Desulfobacterota > Desulfomonilia > Desulfomonilales > Desulfomonilaceae > JACRDG01. The sequence goes on from CAVXFM010000017.1 coordinate 307,538, forward strand.
TGCGGAATTCTACGACGAAGAGGTGGACGCTGCAGTGGAGGCCATGACCCAGTTGATGGAGCCGATAATGATCGTGTTTCTCGGCGGGGTCTGCGGTGGAATGGTCATTGCCATGTATCTCCCCGTTTTCGGTATGGCCGGTGCGGTGACCTCGGGGAACTAGCAGAGCGTCCCGTAACGTCGCGGGCACTTGAATGGGCACTCGGGATGAAGGTGCCCGCCTGGAGAAGCCTGTCGGGTGGCGCTCATTGCCATGAGAACTGTGTCACTCACGGCCGAGAGCGACAATGGTGCTCCTGACGCGGCGGGCATGGCATCCGACCTACGCGCCGACTGTGGCCGGTCGCACACCACGACGGACGACGGTTGCTTTGGGTAATGCCTTTCATGTCGAGCCCTTTTCTTCTCGGTTCGGAAAGACATGGGCCATGCAACCTCAGCGCCGTGCGTGCGGCCGCCAACTCGAAAGCATGTTGCGGTTGAAGCAATGACTGCGACTGCTCCGCCCACAACCCGGCCCGCTGCCGGCAGTCGTACCGATTACGCCGAGTGCTCTGCACCGTCTTGGCCTACAGACAGCTGGTACAGCGGCGTTACTAGAGGATTGCATCAGCATCATTCCTTACTCCCGAAAAGGAAACAGTTCAGAGAGCAGCTAGAGGCCTCTCCAGGGCTCTGGGTCTTTTGAGGGGCACATTTACGGCTCGTCCGGCCCAAGCCGCCTGGGAATGCGCCTTTCGTACGGAGACCGAGCAGACGGAAGCCGACCGCCGCTTTGCACGACCACCATGAGGCTGCAGGAGGCCTCACGAGTTCTTCAGGGAGCGAAATTTCTTGTGAGAACCCCACGGAAGTCGTGCGATAACAGTCGACTGACGACATCGAGGTCACCTGAAGTTTCGAGACCACTGCGGGAACAGAGAGAAAAACGTTCCTACCGTGTGGGACCTCCGAATCTGAAGGAGGCTACCTTTTCTCCGGCAATTCACCTCACCGGAGGCTCTTGTTCGATGAGCCGCGGAGCCCGCCCGACCCGCGGTAATGTGCGGGAGGTCCGAAAGCTCAGTCGTTCAAGCCGCACCGGACCCGGCTTCCTGCGCGCGCTTAGGCGATACACTTGACTTTTTACCGCGGAAAGGATAAAAACCCGGTTTGATTCAGGGTAGGAACTCAGGAGATACCAAACGTTGTCCGATCTTCCGTCGAAAACAAGAAAAAGCGTTGCTTCAAGCCTTACCGATGTGCGTCTACAGAAAGTTCAAGAACTGGAAAGCCTCGGGATTCCCGCGTTTGCTACCGGCTTTGTGCCGGACATGACTGCGGCAGGCTTCAAGGAAAAATTCGCCGACGCCTCCTTTGACGGTTCAGAACAGGCCGTACGGATGGCCGGCAGAATCATGGCCATGCGGTTGATCGGCAAGGCCTCCTTCATCAAGCTGCGTGATGGTTCGGGTGACTTCCAGGCCTATTTGAGTCGGGATATCCTGGGAACCGAGACCTACGGACTGATAAAGAAACTGGATGTCGGCGATATCGGGGGCTTTGTGGGAAAGCCATTTCGCACTCGCACCGGCGAACTGAGCATTCTGGTGGACGAATTCAGACTCTTGACCAAATCGCTGAGGCCGCTCCCGGAAAAATGGCATGGCCTATCGGATGTGGAGACGCGCTATCGCCAGCGCTATTTGGATTTCATGGTCAACCCTGCGTCCAGAGAGATCGTCACGACCAGGAGCCGCATAATTTCGTATTTGAGAGATTTTCTGGAACAGAGCGGTTTTCTGGAAGTCGAGACACCCATGATGCAAGCGATCCCCGGCGGGGCCACCGCGAGCCCCTTTGAGACGTTTCATCATGCCCTGAGTCGCAAGCTCTATCTCCGGATAGCCCCGGAGCTTTACCTGAAGCGTTTGCTGGTCGGAGGATTCGAACGAGTATTCGAAATTAATAGAAATTTCAGAAACGAAGGAATATCGACCCAGCACAACCCTGAATTCACCATGTTGGAGTTCTATCAGGCGTTCAGCACGTACGAGGACCTGATGGCCATGACCGAGGAGATGATCTCCGGTTTGGCCCATCGCATCAAAGGAGGCTTCCGTTTTCCGTACGGGGAGCGGGAAATCGACCTTACTCCGCCGTGGGAGAGGAAGACCGTCCGGGAATTATTGCTGGAGCATCAGGTGCTCTCCGCTGAACAGATGGACGACCGCAACGCTGTGTTCATCAAGGCCGTGGAAAGCGGTTTGGAAGTTCGCAAAGAAGACTCCTTGGGCCGGTTGTGGATGGAGTTGTTCGATGAGTTTGTTGAGGACAAGCTATGGGGCCCGACTTTCGTGTACAAATATCCCGTGGAAGTGTCGCCTCTGGCCCGGCGCAACGAAGAAGACCCTACGGTGACCGACCGTTTCGAACTCTATATGTGCGGCAGGGAGTTGGCCAACGCGTTCACCGAACTTACCGATCCTTTGGACCAGCGAAGCCGATTTGAGGAGCAGGCGGAGAAAAGGGCTTCAGGAGATGACGAGGCGCATTTTCTGGATGAGGATTTTCTCCGGGCCCTTGAATACGGAATGCCACCTGCTGCCGGCGAGGGTATCGGAATCGACAGACTCGTTATGTTGCTCACCAATTCTCATTCCATTCGCGACGTGATCCTCTTTCCTCACATGAGACCTGAAAAAGGGGTTGGATGAACCTGCCGTTTCGAAATCCGTATGGGATTGCGATATATGAAGGCCAAGCGTAAGCAGGCCTTCATATCGGTTATTAGCGCGTTCAGCGTTCTCGGCGTAATGCTGGGGGTGATGACTCTCATCATCGTTCTGGGCGTCATGAACGGCTTTGAAAAGGACTTGAAGGAGAAGATCCTCGGGACTGTTTCCCATCTGGTAGTGATGAGCCATTCCAGCAGATCGCTCACCGGGTGGCATCATTTGATGGATCGTATCAAGCTGTTCGATGGAATTAAGGCAACGACGCCATATATATACGGACAGGCGATGCTGTCGACACGGGGCAGGGTCCGAGGAGTCATTGTTCGTGGTATAGATGCTCACACCGCGGGCAAGGTCATTTCTTTGCCGAAATACCTGACAAAAGAGTCTGAAGGGGCGGTGGCCGATCTCGTAGGTTCTGGTACCGGTCCTGCCGGCATTATCGTGGGGAAAGAGCTTGCCACGATGAACTCGCTCCGAATCGGCGACGTGGTGCAGCTCATTTCGCCGCAGGGCAAACGGACTCCCATTGGCGCGATACCTCGTGTCCAGAATTTCAAGATCGTAGGAATTTTCAAATCGGGTATGTACGAATTCGATGCAAATCTCGTGTACATGGGACTCGATCAGGCCCAGCAGTTTTTCGAAATGGGGAAGGGCGTCACGGGTATCGAAGTTACTTTGCAGGATATTTATCGGGCCCCGATACTCGGCAATCGCATCGAAGCGTCCCTGGGAACGGCCTTCTGGACCAGGACCTGGAAGGAGATGTACCGCAATCTTTTCAGCGCTCTCAAGCTGGAAAAGATCGCCATGTTTATCATCCTTACGTTTATTGTCCTCGTTGCTGCATTCAATATAGTGATATCATTGATTATGCTAGTAATGGAAAAGAGCCGGGATATTGCAGTTCTCAAGGCGCTGGGCGCCACATCCGACATGATCATGCGCATTTTCATCGTCCAAGGGATGGTGGTGGGCTTTGTAGGGACTTTCCTGGGCGCGGTCGCAGGGATAGGTGGCGGAGCGCTGCTTGCCCGATACAGGATCATCGAACTCCCGGAGGATATCTATACCATCTCGACCCTGCCCGTGGCTATCAAGGGCTCGGACGTCCTGATCATATGCGGGGTGGCTCTTGCCATCTGCTTCCTTGCTACGGTGTACCCTTCTCTGCGAGCCGCTCGCCTGGAACCTGTGGAGGCGCTCCGCTATGAGTGAGCCTTTGCTGTACGAGGTTTCAGATCTCTGGAAAAGCTATTCCAATGGCATCAAGGAGGTCGAAGTCCTCCGAGGGATAAACTTCAGTGTAAGAGCCGGCGAGACCGTCGCGGTTACGGGGCCGTCCGGGGTGGGGAAGACCACCTTCCTTCACATCATCGGTCTCCTGGACAAACCTGTGAAAGGCCGCGTGGCGCTGGACGGTGTAGACACCGTCATCCTGAGCGAAGTGGAACGAGCCCGCATTCGCAACAAGCGCATTGGTTTTGTGTTCCAGTTCTTTCAGCTGTTGCCGGAATTTTCCGCACTTGAAAACGTGGTCATGCCGGGCCTGATAGCGGGAGAGAAGGAACGCCAACTCAAGAACAAGGCCCTGAGCCTTCTCGAAGAAGTGGGCTTGGCTCACCGGGCCAAGCACCGTCCGGGCGAACTTTCGGGCGGAGAACAACAGCGAGTCGCCATCGCACACGCCCTGGTCATGGACCCAGACGTCCTCCTGGCGGACGAACCAACGGGAAACCTCGACCCTGACACGGGAACGGAAATCGAGGCACTCATGAAAAAACTCAACGTCTCCAGGAAGACCACTTTGATTGTCGTGACACACAAAGAGTCTCTTTCGAGGTCCATGGATAGAAGAGTCGGCTTGGTCGGCGGAAAACTCGAGGAACTTCAATGAAAAGGCTTCTCGGTTTGGCTGCCGTTCTCCTGCTTTTCCCGGTTCTGTCGGCCGCAGAGAAACCGAAATTAAAGAAGGTGATCATATTCCCGTTCACCGTCACTCAGCCCGGCCCAAAGGCGGACTACGGCAATGAACTGGCCGGCTTGCTCGGAGCTGACCTGACCCGTGAGGGGGATGTGGAGATAATACCTGGCAGTGCGCTCGGTGCAAACGTCATGGAAAAGAAGGTTGATCCTGCGAAAATGGCCCGTATTGCGGCGCGCTCCGAGTCCGATGCGGTAATGTGGGGGAATCTGTCCAAATCGGGAGATGAGCTGGTCCTGGAGGTGTCGACAATTGGAAGAAACGAGCGGGAGAAGCCGCATCATTTCTCGACCACCGGCAAGGACAGGGAGGAACTGACTCAACGCCTGAATGACCTCGCTGCCGAGATCGGAACCGTGGTCCTCAAACGACAGCTTGTGGGCGAGATCAAGATTGAGGGAAACCGGCGCATCCAGAAGGAGGCAATCCTCAATAAACTCAGCATAAAGGTCGGGAAACCCTTCAGTCGAGCTGCGGTCGCAGATGAAATCCGAGCGCTCTATGCCATGGGGTATTTTGACAACGTGGAGATCTTTGCGGAGGAGAACCCCCGCGGCGAGGTTGACGTACGAGTGGTCCTCAAGGAACGACCGTCTATCAAAAGTATTGAGATAGAAGGAAACAAGGTATTCACGACCGATCAGATACTGGATGCTCTTACGACCAAGTCGTACGCAGTTGCGAGCGTCGCTAAGATTCGAGAGGATATTACCAAATTGAAGAAGATGTACGAGAAGGACGGGTACTATCAACCTCGGATCGATTACGAGATCAAGGAGCTTTCTCGGGACGAAGCCAAGTTGATATTTAAGATCGACGAAGGCCAGAAGAGTTATTTGCAGGAGATCGACCTTCCCGGTCGCCACAGTATTCCGGAAAAAGAGCTCAAGGGTATCATGACCATCAAGCCCAAGGGCTGGTTCCGGTTTCTTGACGAGTCCGGAACCTTCACACAGGAAAAACTCGAAGAAAACCGCATGAGACTTCTCGCGGACTATATGGAGCACGGGTTCGTCAACGCTCAAATCGGCGAACCCAAAGTCGACATAGAGAAAGGTAATGTGAAGGTGACGTATCCCATTCGTGAGGGGGAACGTTATCAGGTGAGAAAGGTTGATGTGGAGGGGAAGGACCTCAAGGTTCCTAAGGAGAAGTTGGTCGCCGGTCTTGAACTCAAGCCGAAAACGTGGTTCAAGAGATCCCTGCTGGCAGACGACATCAAGAACCTCACGCGGTCTGTACAACAACATGGGCTATGCGTACGCGGACGTCCAGCCGATTCAGCATATGAACGATGAACACGGCTTCATGGACATGACCTACAAGGTCACCAAGGGGAACCGCGTTACTATCGAACGAGTTGACATCGTGGGCAACGAGCGGACCAGGGACAAGGTAATTCGTAGATCTCTGGCCATAAGCGAAGGGGATCTATATAGCGCGGACCGGCTGGAAGCCTCCAAGAAGATGCTGGAGTCCATGGACTTCTTCGAGGCAGTTCGCCTGAAGACCGCACCTGGTTCCACACCGGAGCGCATGAATCTCACCGTTGAGGTGCTTGAAAAGAAGACTGGTTCTCTCGCTGCAGGCCTTGGATATTCTTCTCAAGACGGCGCGATGGGAAATATCAATCTCAAGGAGATGAACCTTTTCGGTTTGGGTGTCGTGGCGAACGCCAAAGCCAATCTTTCCGGCCGCCGCAACAGTTATGAAGGATCTCTCACGTATCCGTGGATGTTTGATATCCCTCTGACCGGGAGCATCCGCGGGTACAAAGCAATCTCCAAAGAGGACAGATACGTGAGAGATGGTGAGGGTTTTAGCTTCAGTCTCTCTTACCCTCTGTGGTGGGGATGGTCTGTGAGCACTGGTTTCTCGCGTGATTCCAGTAAGTTTGGTGGGTTTGACCAGGGATTCGCCAAGTCCATAATGGATTATTACCGTCGTTTTGGTAGCAATCCGTCGAGATTCATGAACCAGGCAGAAAATGCTGTGTCACTTACCTTCGGTCTGGACTCACGAAACAACTCCGTGATCCCCACCGCTGGCGCCAAGATTGCGTTCGGCGGACGCTTCGCTGGCCTGGGGGAGATGTCGTGTACAACAGGTATTTTACCGAAGCCATGTACTATCGAGCTTTCTTCTGGCGAACCGTGGGCAAGGTGCGTATCAACGTGTCTGCATTGCAGGAGGCTGCGGGCCACCCCATACCCTTCGATCGCCGGGTGATGCTGGGAGGGATATCCAGCATACGGGGGTACAACTACGGCCAGATCGGCCCTAAAGACCAATTCGGCAACATCATCGGTGGTGATAGGGCTATGTTTGCCAATGCGGAGTACCTTTTCCCGCTCGTTGATCAGCTGAAACTCAACGGGGTCGCGTTCGTCGATGTGGGCAACGCGTGGAACGCCGCTGACAGCCCCCTTATGACCACGGTCAAAGCCGGCGCAGGGGTAGGAATTCGTTGGGTCTCTCCCATGGGGCCCATTCGGATCGAGTACAGGCTGGAAGCTCACGAGAGAGAAAGGCCAGGATGCTGGAGCCTTCGCCTTTGCCATGGGGCAATTGTTCTGATTGGTTCAGGCTGCAAGAGAATTTTTACGCTTGAGCGGCAAGCTCAGCGAAAGACAAAGGAGTAATAGGATGAAGAGAAACGCACGAATACTTGGCGCATCATTAGTAGCGTTGTTTGCGGTGGTGAGCGTATGCTCAGCACAAGAGGGGAAGGTCGCTTTTGTGAACCTCCAGAAGTTCGAGCAGAAATCCCTCAGAGCCCAGGGGCTGCAACGGAAGTTCCAGTCGCTGATGGAGCAAAAGAGGCAGGCGCTGGATCACAAGAAGAGCGAATTGCTCAGCCTGAAAGAGCAGCTCGAGAAGCAGGGACCCATCCTTAAGGAAGAGACCCGAAATGCGAAGATCAGGGAACTGAGCGTCAAAGATACCGAATATAAGCTCGCGGAGCAGGAGGCCCAAAATTCCCTGCAGAATCAGGCCAGGGAGGCGCATCAGATCCTGCAACAAGACCTGAGCAAGATCATTTCCGCGATTCGCATTGAAAAGAAGCTCGCGTACGTGCTCAATTCTGCTGCACTTCTCTCCGCTGATGATGCCCTTGACATTACAGACGAGGTAATCCGTCGTTACGACGCAGCCACCCCTGCAGCCGCGGCCCCAGCCAAGAAGAGGGCACCGGCGACTAGGAAGGCGAGATGACCGACGAGGCCACTCCGAGGAATTAATGATCTTCACCTTGGAAGAGCTGGCCCTGTTCTTAGGATCAGAGCCCTCCATGAGACCGGGACCGTCGATCGAAGGCGTAAAGCCCCTGGAGTTTGCACGGGACCACGACATTACCTTTGTCACCGGTTCTCAGTTTCTGGGGAAGCTCGATCGGAGCGCAGCGGCCGCAGTAATACTGCCTCCCGAACTGGCTCCGCATGACATGCCGTATATCCTGGCGAACAATCCCGAGGCGGCGTTCGCCAGATTAACGGCCCTATACTATCCGTATCCCGAGGCTACCGACGGTGTGTCCCCACGGGCCGAGGTTCATCCGGATGCGGTTCTCGGTCAGGGCGTGTCGGTGGGACCATTTGCAGTGGTCGGCCGAGCAGCCGTAATAGGGACCGGATCCGTGGTGGGCGCACACGCGGTAGTTGGGGAAGAAGTCCGCATCGGATCCCATACCCGGATTTTCCCTCACGTGACAATCTATGCACGTGTGAGAATAGGCGATCGAGCGATAATCCATTCCGGGACCGTGATCGGGTCGGACGGCTTCGGCTTTGCCAGGGAAGTGGACGAGACAAGATTGCCCGTGTACGAAAAGAAATATCACAGCGGGACCGTGGAAATCGGCGACGATGTGGAAATCGAGAGCCCTTTGCGCGGTCGATCGCGCGTTGGCAGGGGTGACAAGTATTGGGAATGGGTCCAAGCTGGATAATCTGGTACAGGTTGCTCACAATGTGCACATAGGCGAGAGGACCGTCATTGCGTCCCAGGCAGGCATAGCGGGCAGTTCATCCTTGGGTGATTGTTGCATGGTCGGAGGGCAGGTCGGAGTCAAAGACCATGTACAGGTCGGCAACGGCGTGGTTCTGGCAACGAGGGTCGGTATCTACCGAAACGTGCCGGATGGCTCAATCATGGCAGGCTCTGTTCCCGCGATGCCCCACAATGTGTTTCTCCGGGCTCAGAGCCTTTTCAAGAGGCTCCCGGAAATTCTGGACAGAGTCCGCAAACTGGAGCGCCTCCTCCCATCTCGAGGCAAGGAAGACTGATGATCCACCCCACGGCAGTGATCCATCCCGGAGCCACCATCGGAAAAGATATCTCGATCGGCCCCTATGCTACCATAGGCGACAGCGTCGTGATTCACGATGGCTGCGTGATCGGAGCGCAGGCGAGTATCGAAGGCAACACGATTGTCGGTCCGAAATCCAAAATTTCACAATTTGCCTGTATTGGCGGCCCCCCTCAAGACTTGTCCTACCAAGGGGAAGACACCCGAGTGGAAATCGGGGCAAGAGTGACCATCCGGGAATACGTGACGGTTCATCGGGGAACCACACGCGGCAGAGGAGCCACCGTGATCGGTGATGATTGTTTTCTCATGGCATATTGCCATGTTGCCCATGACTGTGTCCTGGGCCAAGGTGTGATCATGGCGAACTCCGCACATTTGGGAGGTCACATCGAGATCGGTGCCAGGGCGATTCTCGGAGGAATCGTCGCTGTGCATCAGTTCGCTCGCGTGGGAGAATACGCTCTTGTCGGCGGTGTGTCCGGAGTCTCAAAAGATGTGCCGCCCTATACGCTGGCGTCTGGAGATCGTATCCGACTGTATGGCCTCAATGAGGTCGGGCTGAGACGAAACAATTTTCCGCGTGAAACGATTCTCAAGCTCAAGAGAGCGTTCAAAATAGCCTTTCGCTCCTCTCTCACCATGGAACAGGCGGCCTCAAGGATTCGTACTGAGATCGGGGATGCCCCCGAGATTGAGAAATTCGCCGATTTCCTGGTCAGTTCGCGTCGCGGTATGGCACGCGTGTCCATGAGTCGACACCACTTCAGGACTCCGTAAAGGTGGAAAGGCTGGGAATAATAGCCGGAGCCGGGACCTTGCCTCTCCACGTTGTCCGGGAGGCGGTGGACAAGGGATTTGAAGCCATCGTCATCGCGTTTCCGGGGATTACCGATCCGGTAGTGGAACGCGACGCGAAAGCAGTGGTCTGGTTAAGGCTGGGGCAAATTGGCAAAGCAATCTCCGCGTTGCAAGAGTACGGCGTGACGCGCTTGGTCATGGCCGGCAAGATCGAGAAATCTAACTTGATGCGCCTCTGGAATTTGCTGCCAGACCGGCGTGCCCTCGCAATCATTCGTTCCCTCGCCGATTGGCGGGACGACACAATTCTCGCAGCCATAGCCGCAGAGTTCCTCAACGCAGGAATCGTGGTGCAGGAGATCACCCATTGGGCCACCAAGCTGATGGCGCCATTGGGAGTGCTCACACGACGGGCACCCAATAGCAGGCAATACAGAGACATTACTTTCGGCCGCACCATGGCTCAAGGCATCGGCGGCCTGGACATCGGCCAGACCGTGGTGGTGAAGAATGCGGCAGTGATTGTGGTGGAGGCAATCGAGGGTACCGACCGGGCGATTCGCCGCACGAGTGAACTGAACATTCAGGACGCTGTGGTGGTAAAAATGGCAAAGCCCGGACAGGACATGCGTTTTGACGTGCCCGGTGTGGGACCGTCCACCATTGAAAGCATGATCGCAGCGCAGGCTCGCGTGCTGGCAATAGAAGCAGGCAAGACCATGATCACCAATGCCGAAGAGATGATTCGGAAGGCCGATTCAGAGAAGATCTCTATCGTGGGAATCCCCGCTGAAGGCCCGGTGGAGCCCGTGAGTTGATGCGGGACCGCTGTGTGCTGCCGTGAATAGCGCAATAGTTGCCCCCCTTGGGGACCGTCCTGCCGGGTCCTGGAGGGGGCTTCTCTTGTCAGCTGTTGACATTTGGTGCCCGCTGTCACAGGAAATTTGGTAACTGGCCAGGAGAAACAAGGTGCACGTGTACAGAAGACTTCTCACGTACCTCAAACCTTACCGGGCAAACCTTGCCGTAGCCGGCATCTGTATGTTGGGAGTCGCTGGCCTTACCGCGTGCCTGGCTTATCTCGTCAAGCCTGCTTTGGACGACATTTTTTTCGACAAGAAGGCCAGCATGCTCCTGTTCATCCCGTTGGTCGTCTGTTCTGTGTATTTGTTGAAGGGAGTCTGTGATTTCGGCCAGTACTACCTCATGTCCTTCATCGGTCAGAGCATCGTAAGAGACATCCGGCAGCAAATGTTTGCGAAGCTGGCGGGAATGCCGGTAAGCTTTTTCGTGCGTCATTCCACCGGCGAATTGCTGTCCAGGATGAACAACGACGTGGCCATGGTGGAAGGTGCATTGACAAGGGCAGTCACGGGCATTGTACGGGATTTGGTCACGGTCATAGGGCTCGTGTTCGTGGTGTTCTATCGAGACCTGAAGCTCGCCTTGATCGCAATGGTGGTGTTTCCTCTGGCCATTTATCCTCTGCTGATCTTCGGAAAGAAGCTCAAACGATACTCCAGACGCATGCTGGTGTCGCTGGAAGACATCACAGAGAGGCTCAACGAGACCATCACAGGAATACGCATCGTCAAGGCCTTTGCCATGGAGGATTACGAGAAATCCAGGTTTCAAGAAGTCAACCAGCAATTATTCCAGGCGTTCATGCGTAGATTCAAGGTGAGAGCGCTGTCCAACCCTGTGATGGAGACACTCGGTGGCTTCGGTGTCAGCGCCATCGTATTCTATGGCGGATACCAGGTGATAAACGGCGCATCCACTCCGGGCACTTTTTTCTCGTTCATGGCTGCCCTTTTGATGTTGTACGAGCCGGTTAAGAGAATCAATGAAGTCAACATCACGATCCAGGAGGGCGTGAGCGGCGCGGAGCGCATCTTCTCCTTGCTCGATATGGAATCCGAGGTGAAGGAAAGCCCGGACGCGACGATCCTCGATAGCGTGGAGCAGGGGATCGCCTTTGATCGCGTCTGCTTTTCCTATGAAGGAACGCCTATCCTAAAAGACGTGTCCGTGCGGGTGGATGTGGGGGAAGCCATCGCGATCGTGGGCGAAAGCGGGGTAGGGAAGAGTACCTCTGCTGGATCTGCTCCCGCGCTTTTACGATGTGACCGGAGGGAGCATTAGCATTGATTGTGTGGACGTGCGCAACATCACTCAGAAATCGCTCCGCGAGAAAATAGGGATCGTAACCCAGCAAACCATATTGTTCGATGATACGGTGAGAAACAACATTGCGTACGGTCGCCCGGATATGCCCCTGGAAAAAGTGATGGATGCGGCAAGAGCGGCTCATGCGCATGAGTTCGTGAGTGCACTGCCGGAGGGGTACGACACGCTCATAGGGGAGAACGGCATCAAACTCTCCGGGGGAGAACGGCAGAGGATCGCCATAGCCAGGGCGCTCCTCAAGAATCCGCCCATTCTCGTTCTGGATGAGGCTACTTCCAACCTGGACACCGACTCCGAGAAAGCCGTACAGAATGCGCTTGAAGAGCTGATGAAGGGCCGGACCACTCTGGTGGTGGCCCACCGGCTCTCTACCATACGGAACGTTGACCGCATCTATGTGTTGGTAGCGGGGCGCGTGGTAGAGCACGGGAGCCACGACGAGCTGTTGGCGCTTAACGGGCAATTCGCGAGACTGTATCACATGCAATTTGCTCCCACGGACAATTCCTCGCAAAATGTCCCGGCTGTGCCTGACTCACCATTGTAAGATGAAGAACGGTTTTGCCATATCCGGAAGCCTTGCCGCCATACCGGCAGCGGGTTACCATGTGATTCAGAAGACTTGGGAAAAACTTTTTGATTGGGGTATTCGGAAAGCCCAACAGGCTTCAATTCCCGTCATATCCATAGGCAACCTGGTGATGGGGGGTAGCGGAAAGACACCCTTCGCGATCTTTCTCGCGACCATGCTGAGAAATATGGGAATGAAGCCCACGGTAATAAGCCGCGGGTACCGCGGAAACAACCGGGCTCCCTATTTGGTGGTCTCCGATGGTGTTTCGGAAGCTCCGGCAGTAGGCCCGGAGTGCGCGGGTGACGAGCCGTTTCTCATGGCCCAACGGCTCGAGGGAGTTCCTGGTACTGGTGGGAAGTAAAAGAATAGTTCCTGTGCAAGCTGCGTTCACGCTTTTCGGATGCAACGTGGCCGTGCTGGACGATGGCTTTCAGCATCACGATCTCAAGCGGGATCTCGACATTGTGTTGCTGACGGGAAGAGAGGATCGCATGTTTCCCGCGGGACAGCTGAGGGAGCCTCTATCAGCTTTGAGGCGTGCCGACGTGGTCGTGCTTTCGGGGCAGGACGCACGCGTGCCTGAAGCTGCTACAGCGTATCTGCGAGACATCCCTGTGTTTCGCTGTCGGACGATTCCTCTTTCAGTGGACACTGGCGGAGAAGTGCCTCGTAGGAAGCCTCCTACTGTGTACGAGAATGAGCAAGTGGTCCTCGTGTCAGGTATCGCAAACCCGGCCCGCTTCCGTATTACGGCAGAAACCCTCGGGTGGAAGCCTCTCGACCATTGTCGCTTTCCGGATCATCACCGCTTCACTGATGACGAACTTCGAGGAATGGCGACCAAATTTCCCCGCGTTCCCCTCGTGTTCACCGAAAAGGACTGGGCAAGATTGCCTGACTGGTTCAAAGTCCTTGATAACACCGCAATGCTTCGCATTGGTACCGCATTCGATGAGGAGGAGGCGTTTCGTCGTGTCCTGCAGCACCGGCTGCCACGACGTCAATGAATCAAGGTCACTCTTGCCGATGAGCGGACCCATTCTCTTCGCCCATTCACGCACATGAACCTCGCTTCTCAAAGAATACTGATCGTCAAACCAAGTTCCCTCGGTGACGTGGTGCACACGCTCCCGTTGGCCCACGCGATCAAACGGACCTATCCTTCGTGCCACATCGGGTGGATCGTCCAGGAGGCGTTCCGTGCGATCCTCGAAAACGATCCGGCCATTGACGCGATCTTGCCCATCTCCATTCCTTCGACCAGTGATCCTCACGCGCACCGCGGTGCGTGGGCAAGGGCGGGGAAAGCCACATTCTCCACGGTAAGGCGGTTGCGATCGCAGTTCACACGCGAGCCGTACGATCTGGTGCTCGACCTGCACGCGTCCTTCCGCAGCGGACTTCTGGCGTTGGCAAATCCGGGGGGCATGAGGATCGGCTTTGCAGACGCCAAAGAGTTTAATACCCTGTTCCAGCACGAGCGTATAACACCAACGCAGGACATGGTGCATGCGGTGGACAAGAATCTCTGGTTCGCGCAAAGACTTGGATGTGGCGTTCTGCCAGAAGATTTTCGCGTGTTCACCGCTGCTCCGGCACGTGAAAAGGTTCGCGGTTTCCTCAACGACGCAGGAATTCACGAGCCAAAAAGGCTGATATACGCAAATCCCTCTGCCCGCTGGGCGACGAAGTTTTGGGCTGTGGATGCTTGGTCTCGACTCGCGGATATGTTCATTGAGCAGGCAGGAGCAGTAGTCGTTTTTGCGGGTAGCCCTGCTGATGTCCCGTATATCTCGATGATTCGAGGCCAGATGAAAAACCAGCCGCTGATCGCTGCGGGGAAGCTCAGCCTCTCCGAAGCGGTCGCGCTGATTGAGGCCTCGGACGTATATGTGGGCGTCGATTCAGGCCCTATGCACATTGCAGCCTTCACCGGGACGAGAATAGTCGCTCTGTTCGGGCCCACTGACCCGGCAAAAGTGGGACCGTACGGATCGGGCCACAAGGTGATCCGGCGAACCGACCTGGACTGCCTTGCATGCCGCAAGCGTTCCTGCACCAACCGTCAATGCCTGGAGGGAATCACCGCCGAGACCGTCTTTCAGGAGACTGTCAAGCTCATGAAATGGCATAATGAAGGGCACTGAGAATGACCATCAAGCGCAATGCATTTCCTATGAAAATGCATTTTCGGGGGAAGGCCCTTCTTGAAAGAAGGGCCTTCCCCCGAACCCCCATCCCCAAGAACGTCAAGCACTTGCCAGCTCCCGCTGGTCCCTGGACCGGGTGCCATTTTCATGGTTCGTGGTGACCCTCCGGGTCATGGAAGATCACTATCAATACCGTGGATGGTGCCATTGCCACAGACGTGGCAAGAGAAGACCCGCCGCACGATGGTGCGACCACGCGGTTATGTTTCACGATGTTCAGCCTGAAGCCCATACATGACAGGAATGTGCGACGATGTTCCTCCGTGCGCCGAGAGATATTCCCTGTACGAAATGTTTATCACGGGCGAACTGGAGTAATTATTCTCGCACTCGTACTTCCCGGAGTAACTGCCCCGAACGGAGCGTTTCCGAACAACGGCCCGGGTTGCTCCTCGTGGGTGATGCACGGGACAGCCCTTGCTTGCACCAAGGAACCTTGTCCCTTTACGGGGCTCGTACATCGAATGGAAACTTCGGCACCCACACAAGAAGGAATGTCGAGCACCACTGTCAACGGAACCGACTTGGAAGCCCCCGGGGTTGCCACAGGGTGCGTGTCGATGGTGAGCGAAATCCGAGAAACCGGTTCCCCCCCTTGCCCCGTAGCGGGAGGCCCCGCGGGAATGGGGACTCCGATTTCTCGCGGTGGGGTTTCTCCCAGATGCCCCCGCGAGGTTGAGATAGCTGATCCGCTCTGACGCCGGAAACGTATTCACCGCATACCGGGCGGCAGGACTCACCGGTTCAGCAGAGGAACGCACCACTGCATCTCCGGGAGTGAGGAGGAGTCGTATTTCAACAGCGACTTCCGCTCGCGACACCGATGGCAATACAAATATCAGAGAACATAGGGCTAAGAGACTCCTGAGCGCGAAACGCGAAATCTTCATCGCCTGACCTCCTTCCCACTTTCATGAGTTCAACGTTTTCTTTCTGACCGAAGATGCCTGACCCCGATGATGTATCATCCCCACGTGCGGCTTTTCCGTGTCGATGTGGTGAAGATTCGTTCGTACCGCTGTGGAACCTTGCCGGACGAGTGAGCCAGCCATCCGGCTCGCAAGCCCCCAATCATGTGTGTTCACCTTGTGTCGCCTGGCCCTGAAACGCGACCTTCGCCTTGCAAGAACGTCATGCACCCCGCGTCCCCAGAATTTTCATCTGATTGCGCTCATAAGTATGCACGATTCATGCCATCGTTGAACGCTCAGGAGGGAGGAGCAAAAAACTCAGATCAGGAGCCTGGATGGGAAAACGGAGATTTACCGGGAGGGTAGTTCACTCGTAATAGGGCATCGTGGTTTGTCCGATTATCTGACACAATGCCGCACAATCGCGGAAAAATGGGGCTGCCGTGCGTTTGCCTACGGTTTCTCCCATGCGCGATAATGGGGCAGGGTCCTTTCTCGTGTCCGAAACAGCGGGAATCCTGCCCCATCACTGGGGCATGTGCCGCATGCGTGCGTACCACAGGCCGCTCCGTCAAATTCCGCAGTTGGCTGGAAATTCTCGTCAAGAAAGGATATCTTCACTTGGGTGGGTAAACTGCTCAAGAAATTTACCGGATTTGCCGGAGTCAGAGTCAGGGGGTTTCGATGAACGACCCGCACATATCCGGTCCGCCGGGTCAGCGAGGCGCATTTGAGTCGGGCGAGGCAACTCTGTATTCCGCTCTGGTTCATCAGCTGTACGCGCAATCAAAAGTGACCGCACGAGGGGGGCTTCTTGCCGCACTCCTGCTGTTAGTGACTCTTTGGAACGGTGTTGATCACCAACTCCTGTTGGGCTGGATGCTTGTCTTTCTGATCGTTCAGGGTGCTCGGTCCTGGCTTGTGGCCGCGTTTACGAGAACCTCACCCCAAGGCGGCGAGGCAACTTCGTGGGGCACCTGGTTTCTGATAGCTGCAGCGGTGACCCATCTATGGTGGGGGCTCACGGGGATCTTGCTCTTTCCTGCAAGCAGTTTCCTCCTGCAGTTTCTCCTTGCTGCGGTCATTACGATCGTGGCCGCGTCCGTTGCGGTTGCCCATGCGCCGCTTACCGCATGTTACGTGCCGTCGGTTCTCCTCTCGGGGATTCCCTTGATCGGCCGCTTTTTCTATCAGGGCGACGAGGGCACGGTGACACTCGGACTGGTCGGGGTGGTGTACACCTGTGCGTTGCTCGGCACAGGCAAGGCAGCACACCACATGATGTGTGATTCGGTACGTCTACGAATTGAAAAGAATGATCTGATACACGAGTTGCAGCAATCCGGCCAGGACCTGGAACTGAGAATAGCGGAACTGTACGGCCCAATTGGTGGAAGCAAATGAGCAGCTTCGACGCGAGATCCGTGATCGTGAACAGGCCGAAGAAAAACTGGGGCTCCTCTCATTGGCCGTAGAGCAATGTCAACAAGGGATTGCGGTCGCGGATTTAGACGGCAATCTGCTCTATTTGAACGAGCCCACTGCCCGCATGCACGGACACGAGCGTCAGGAACTTCTCGGAAAGCACCTTTCGATTCTTCACGTGCCGGAGCAAATGCACTCGGTAAACGAGGCAACTCGTCTCGTGCGAGAAAACGGGGTGTTCAGAGGCGAGATCTGGCACGTTCGCAGAGAAGGAGAAAGTTTTCCCACACTTATGCATAGTTCCCTGCTTTGTGCCTCCTCGGGAGAGCCCATGGGAATGATCGGTACGATGAGCGACATCTCGGAACTCAAGGCCGTAGAACGATCATTGGAAGCGGAAAAGAGAAAATTCGAAGCGTTGGCCGACAAGGCCCCGTTCGGTATGGTGATGATTGCGAGAGACGGGAGCTTTCAGTATGTGAACAGAAAGTTCACCCAGATGTTCGGTTATGAATTGTCCGACATTCCCGATGGAAAGACCTGGTTTCGCCTGGTCTTTCCAGACAGCGAAGAAAGACGCACGGCCATTACGTTTTGGATGAATGACCTGGCAACCGCATGCAGCCAGAAGACCGAAGAACGGATCTTCACCATCCAGGCCAAGGATGGGGTGCGGAAGATCGTGAGCTTCGTGTTGGTGGAGCTTCACAACGGGGAATGCCTCATCACGTGTGAGGATATTACCGGACGAAAACGTGCCGAAGAGCAAATCGAGCAATCCTTGGCCGTGGCCTTACATCTCCGCGGCGAGGCGGAGGCCGCAAATATGGCCAAGAGCCAATTCCTGGCCATGATGAGCCACGAGATCCGGACCCCGCTCAACTCGATCATTGGATTCTCCGAAATCATGCAGGATAAGATCCCAGGACCGCTCAACGATCGCCAGCAAGAATATATGGGATATGTCTTGGATAATGGGCGACACCTGCTCCGTCTTCTCAACGACATCTTGGATTTGTCCAGCATTGAGGTTGGGGGGCTTGCCCTGAAGCAATCCGAGGTGAACATAGCGACTGTGCTCGAAGCCAGCGTATCCATGGTAAAAGAAAAGGCTCTCAAGCACGATCTGAATCTACGTGTCCATATCAGCGACGAGCTTGCCAAAGCCAAGATCCTCGCGGATGAACTGAGACTCAAACAGATCCTCTTCAACCTCATCGCGAATGCAGCCAAGTTTACGCCCGATGGAGGGAAGATTGAGCTGGAGGCCCGTGAGGAGGGAGAAGACGTGGTGATAAGCCTTAAGGACACGGGTATCGGTATTCTTCCCGAGGACCAGGAGCGCATCTTCAAGGCCTTCGAACAGGTGGAAAGGTCGTATTCAAGACCGGACCGAGGGAAGCGGTCTCGGGCTCGCACTCACAAAGAAACTTGTAGAATTGCACGGTGGCCGCATCTGGGTACAGAGTCAAGGCCATGGGATGGGAAGCACGTTCTCCGTTTACGATTCCGTTGAAATAGCGCGTATCCACGTGGGTGGGACATCAAGCGCACGCTGACCGGCCCCAAACTCAGAGGCCCTGTCACTGGTGGAGGCGGCGGGAATCGAACCCGCGTCCGAAGATCTTCAGCCGAAGACGTCTACATGCTTTCCCTGATATTTGTATCTCGTCCTGCCAGACCCGATCAGGTACGGTTCGTGCCGGACCAGCCCGCTAAGTGTTTCGCCTTGTCTCCAACAGGCCCGGAAACGTGGCTATCCTGCAGTGCGTCGCCCCTTCTACTCCCACAGGAAAAGAGCAGAGGAACGCTAGCCTTACGCGGCTAAAGCGTACTCGTAGTTGTTGGCGAGTAAATTTATTCACCGGCGGATTAACGAGTCACCGGAGTGCTCGGCATGCAGCCTTGACCTCAACTATCCCCGTCGAAACCTTTTCGCCCCCTTGGAGATGTAATCCCAATGGACTACTTATCAGACACTTGGTGTTGCGCTTGGTTCCGGATTTCCGCCCTCTCACGACGATCTCTGCTTGTACCGGTTCATCCGTTCGAGCTCGCGGCGCAAATCCTTCTTCTTGATTGCCTCACGCTTGTCATAGGTTTTCTTGCCACGAGCCAGCGCCAACTCAACCTTCACCTTACCATGCTTGAAGTAGAGTTTCAAGGGAATCAGCGAGTATCCCCGCTCCGTGACTTTGCCCAGGAATTTCTTGAGCTGCGTCCGGTGCAACAGGAGCTTGCGTTCCCTCAAGGGGTCGTGGTTTTCCCTGGCTGAGTGGTCTGTACGAGGAGATGTGTGCATCCACCAGGAACAGCTCGCCCTTCTTGAACTTTCCATACGAATCCGACAGATTTGCCCGCCCGTTCCGTAGGGACTTGACTTCGGTACCCACAAGGTACGATTCCCGCCTCCAGGGTATCCTCAATCTCGAAATTGAAGTGGGCCTTCTTATTCTTACAGATGATTTTAATATGTTCGGTTTCAGGCATGGAAAAACACTACGACTGATCCAGGAAATAGTCCGAGGGGAACCGGTCGGCGATCCAACCGGCCAGTAGCGAGCGTATCTCCTGGGCAGATTGCATTTCAAAAGCCAGCCGCGTGAGTTCCGCACACTCTTCGTAGCTTACCGATCGTATCAGTTTCTTCACCATCGGGATGGACAGCGGATTCATGGAGAGCTCGTTGATCCCAAGTCCCAGCAGAATCGGAATGTTCACCGGATCTCCAGCCATCTCGCCGCACATGGATATGGGAAGTCCTCTTGCCTGGCACACTCGCGTGGTCTCGCGTATCATCCTGAGCACTGCAGGATGGAGCGTATCGTACAAATAGTTGACCTGTTCATTCACTCGGTCAATTGCCAACGCGTATTGGATCAAATCGTTGGTGCCAATGCTGAAGAAGTCGACTTCCTTGGCCAGCAGATCAGCGATGGCTACTGCAGAGGGCACTTCGACGAGGATGCCCAACTTGAGCTGGGTGTCAAAGGCTTCTCCTTCCGCGCGTAACTCTTCCTTGGCCTCCTCGATGGCCTGCTTGGTCAGTTGAACCTCGGTGAGGCATGAGATCATGGGGATCAGCAGTCGACAGTCCCCGTAGGCAGAGGCTCGCAGAATGGCCCGTAATTGGGTTCTGAAGATGTCTCGGTGGCTCAGGCACAACCTGATGGCTCGTAGCCCGAGTGCGGCATTGGCTTCCGGCGCCAGTTTCAGGCTGGCTGCCAGCTTGTCCCCGCCTATGTCCAGAGTCCGGATAGTGACAGGATTGGGCGCATTGCTGGTAAGCACGCGACGGTACGCTTCGAACTGCTCCTCCTCAGTAGGCAGATCGGGCCTGCCGAGAAACAGATATTCGGTACGAAAAAGACCTATGCCCTCGGAACCATGGCTCAGTGCAATCTCCACCTCATCTGCCAGCTCGATGTTCGCGCTTATCCTCACCGACCATCTGCCATCACTGGTGACCGCGGGCAAACGACCGTACGCCATCAACGATTCGTGGTACGTTCGGTACACATCCTGTCTTTGGCGATAGCGGAACAGCATTTCCGGATCAGGATTCAGGATGACGATTCCTGTGCTCCCGTCCGTGATGATAGTGTCTCCTGTCTGCGCGATCCGACTGATGCGCTCAAGCCCCGTGACTGCGGGGATTTTCAAAGACCGCGCCATAATCGCGGTGTGGGACGTTCTTCCGCCCATATCGATGGCAAAGCCGACCACATGCTCACCTTTGAGCTGAGCCGTATCTGCAGGGGAAAGGTCGTGAGCCACGAGCATCGCGTGGGGAGGGAGCTGATGGATCTTGCTTTCCGAAGCAACGCCCATAAGGATTCTGAGCACTCGCTCGCCCACGAAATAAATGTCACGAGCCCGCTCTCTGAGGTACTCGTCCTCTATGGTGTCGAACGCGGAACCGATCTTGAGCATGACCTCGGATAGGGCCCATTCGGCATTCTGCCTTTCCGAGGCGATAAGCTTCTTCGTGCCTTCGAAGAACATGCGGTCTTCGAGAAGCAGAATATGAGTTTCCGAAAATATAAGAATACTCGGAAAGCGGAGAGTCAGGATCGATGGAATTCTTGATACTCTTGAGGCGCTCGGCAGCAAGTCTGACCGCGGATTCGAATCGAGTGATTTCCGACGGAATCTCTTCGGGGGCAAGAATGCGCTGGGGGCAGAGCTCTGCCGCGAGCCGTTCAATGACCACGACTTGACCAATGCCCACGCCTCCAGAGGCTGCAATTCCTTTGAGGATCTTGTTCGTCTCGCTGTTGGGGGGCGGCAGCGGATCTTGTTTCTCTTGTTTTTCTTTAATCGTCCGTTTCATCTTGAATCAGTCTGCTTATCTCCTGGATGACTTCTTGACAGTCGGCTCCCTGTGCCCGCACAAGGACTTCGCTGCCCGGAGTTGCCGCGAGCAAAAGCAGTCCCAGCACGCTCCGGGCATCCACTTCGACGCCGTCTTTGGCGAGGGTCACTTGGGAAGAATACTTCCTCATAGTCTGGACCATCATTGTTGCCACCCGGGCGTGAATTCCCAGCTTGTTCGTTACCGTGAGATTCATCTCAAGGAATTGTTTTTCCACGATCATCATAATCCAGCCCGTAGTTCAAGCATTGAGCAGCACAAAGAGGACCATTGCCGCCAGAGTCGAAGGGTAGATCAGTACGCTCAGGGACACATCCTTCCGCATGAGCACAAAAGCGCATACCCCGAAAATCACCAAGCTTAACGCGACATCGGCCCCGATTTGATGCCAACTTGTTCCCGCCCTTGTGTGCCCGGCAAACGCGACGAGCGCGCCTGTTACCAGACCCAGAACCAACGCGATCGTCCGTCTCATCATGCGGGCCGCCAGTTCCACTCGGGTCGAGTTGAACATTCTGAGCACATCAAGCCCTTCCCTCCAGCCTTTCCCGAATCCACGGGTTCGCACACACAGGTGTGGGAGATTGTAAATGGTCAGCAGCGCAACACTCCCGGCCATTGAATCGGGAAAGCACAGCCCCAAAGCGACGCCGACCACCGCGGCCAGAGGCCGGACACGGCCCCAGAAGATCCGGTCCCCGTGAGCCGCCAGAGCGGACATCACCCGCTTACGGTAAGGTATTATGCGGGAAGGTTGCAGATCATGTTCCAGCCGAGCGGTAAGCCCGGCAAGCAAAGGCCCCATTGCAGGATGGGTGTTTACCGCGTCCAAATGCCGCTCGACAGCCTGCTTACGTTCCTGCGCTTCCGGATATAATTTCTCCAACGTGGGGTAGATACAAAATGAAAATCCCACATTTTGCATCTTCTCGAAATTCCAGAGCGTCTCCAGAAAAAAGGACCGCCACAGGATTCGGACACCGATCTTACTCATTGATGGCGATGCTTGATCTCCCTGGAACATGGGGCCAGATTAAACTACGTACGATCGCCTGTCAATTGTGGTGACACCAGAGGCCCAAAATGCGCGCAAGTCCGCGCCCGATTTCGGACGCTGGGTCACGAGCAACGTTTTCTACCTTGACAAAGAGAGACTGATTCTCGTACCGTAATAGGGCAATTTTTTTCTGAAACGTAAGCTTTGTAGAGGATTGCCGCCTGGAGGTCACGTGGGATTTCAAGACGTAGCCCGTAGAATCGATGAATTGCGAGATGAAAGCGTCGATTTCCTTGCTCGCATCTGCTCGATTCCCGCTATAGGACCCGAAAGTCAGGGAACCGGAGAAATGGCCAAGTATCGCGTGGTCTTGGATGCAGTGCGCGCTCTGGAACCAGACAGTATCGAAGAGCTTCACGCGCCGGACGACCGCGTTCCCGAGGGGAAAAGGCCCAATCTTCTCGCTGTCTTTCATGGAAAAGAACGATCCCACACGCTCTGGATTTTGTCGCACGTCGACGTGGTCCCGCCTGGTGAACTTTCCCTTTGGGAGCACGATCCTTTTACGCCTCAACTTCGAAACGGATTCTTGAGCGGAAGAGGAGTGGAAGACAACGGACAGGCGCTGGTGGCCAGCATTTTTGCTGCCCGAGCTGTCAAAGAGACCTGCGGTCCCCGCCTCAACGTGGGGCTGGCATTGGTCGCGGATGAAGAATCCGGCAGCCTCTATGGTCTCGACTACATTCTTCGTGAGCGACAGGAATTGTTCAAACCTGAGGATCTCATTCTTGTTCCCGATGCGGGCAACAAGGACGGCGATCACATAGAAGTTGCAGAGAAACACCTGGTCCATGTGCGCTTTCGGGTGAGGGGAAAACAAGGCCATGCCAGCCGCCCTGACCAGTGTGCAAACACCCTGCGGGCTGCAGCGCATCTGATTGTTGAGCTGGACCATGCACTGCACACGACCTTCACCGAAGAGAATCCCTTTTTCAGACCGCCTACGAGCACCTTCGAGCCCACCAAGAAAGATGCCAACGTGCCGAACGTGAACACCATCCCTGGTGAAGACGTGTTCTATTTTGATTGTCGAATCCTTCCGGAGGTGCAGGTTTCCCGAGTGCTCGACGAGATGGAAAAGGCATGTCGGCGCATAGCGGATCGCTTCCAAGTGGAGGCACGGGTGGAGGAGCACCTCCGGAACGAGTCACCGAATTCGACCGCGGCTGATGCACCGGTGGTCGTGGCTCTGGCACAGGCGGTTCAGGAGGTCTACGGAGTGCAAGCCAGACCGAATGGAATCGGCGGGCAAACGGTGGCGACCTTCTTTCGCCGCAAAGGACTCTCTGCCGCGGTGTGGGAGAAGGTTCTTAATACCGCACACGCGCCCAATGAGCGGATATCCGTCGACAACCTGATTGGCAACACCAAGGTGTTTGCCAGGATGATGATCTGAGGCTGCTCGCGAAAGGAACTTCATTTCCCGTGTGATGGTCTGGAAATCGGCTGCTTGGGCCGTGAGGAGCGTCATCACTCCACGGTGTCTGTCGAGCGCGGGCGTGGTTGGGCCTGAACCCGGAAATACGAGGAAAGCACTTTCCTCGAAGGGTAGATGCTCACCAGGCGGCAAAAGGTGCATGGCTTTGTCGGACCTGTGATTGCTTTGCCGTTTCACATGCTGGTCCGACGGTTTTTCTGATGTTCCCGGTTCCGTACCGGGGTGAGGTTGTTTTTCTAGGAGGATTGAGGGTATGGATCGTTCCAGGCCCATTATGGGCTGGTTGTGTGTCGTCATCATCAGCCTCGCGCTGGGGATGGCGCCCCCGTACGCTGGCGCCGCTGACTCATCCGGAAAGGGTCGTGCAGCGAAAGGCGCAGTGCCGCGGCTTTCTCTTCCTCAGGCGGTCAACATCTCTCTTGCGAGGAACCTGCGGATGGCAGACTCGCGACTAGCCGTTCAGGAGAAGGAGCACCAACGCAGGCAAGCGTTCTCCGATTTTTTCCCTACTGTTGACCTCCAATACATCACGGACTGGGACCGGTACAAGCAGAGTTCGAACGTGCAGGCCTTTGCCGTATCGCATGACAGCCGCCGGGTCTTCACAAACCAGAATACCTTGACGACCCTGTATCCTTACCGTATCGACCCTTACCGCTCATTCACGTTCACCGCGACGATTACCCAGCCTTTGTACACGGGGGGAAAGCTCCTGAATGACTACAAATATGCCAGACTGGGAGTCGACTATTCCGCGATACAGTTTCAGGTTGACAGGCAGGATTTGACCCTGGAGGTGTACGAGGCCTATTACGAGTTGATCCAAGCGGAAAAACTGCTCTGGGTGGCGCAACAGTCCATCAGCGCTTTGGCAGGTCTGCGGAATCAAATGCTTGAGTTTTACAAAGCAGGGGTTGCGCCTAAAGTGGATGTCTTGTCCGCTGAAGGCCAATTGGCCCAGGCGCGTATCCAGAGAACCCAGGCCCTGACCGATATTGATCGATACAAGGCTACGCTGAACTATCTCCTCCGTTATCCGCAGGAAACCCCCATTGCAGTGGTTCACGACATCGAGTACCGACCAAACCCATACAGGATTCCGGATATTTACGCGACGTCGGCGGCAAACAGACTCGAAATACGCCAGGCGAACATCAGCGTGGAACAGGCTATGGCACTGGTAAAATCCGCCAAAGCAGACATCCTTCCCTCGGTGGCCGTGAAGGCGCAGGCGACTCGAATGAACGACGACTGGAATCCGTTTGACCGTGAAGCAATCAACGACTGGAGCGTCTCGGGAGTGCTCACCTGGACCTTTGACATGTTCCGCAATCGTGAGACGGTGAAAGAAAGGCGTGCAACTCAAGCCCGTGCATTCGTCAACCGAGAACTTCTGGTGGAGCAAATCATGGAGGAGGTCAAGACCGCGTATCTTGACATGAAGCGCTCAGAGAGCGATATTGCAGATAATAGGAAGGCCGTGGAGTACAGAAAAGAGAATTTTCGCATCAACCAGGAACGGTACAAAGAGCAGGTAGCTACGTACATCGAGGTTCTCGACGCGCAAAGGCAGCTCGCTCAGGCACAGGGCGATTATTTCATCTCACTGGTCAATTACCGGATCAATGAGGCAGTGTTGGAACGCAGGATGGGTACAATAAGATGATAGCGGGAAGTTCCCGAAACCGTTCTCGACACGTTCCGGAACGGTGTTGACGCATCCTCAGCCGCGGCGAATCGCAAAGCCCTCAATTTGCCTGACCCGGACGTGGGCAAGGAACACCGAACATGAAGATACCCTTATGCCGGCTCACCGGTTTCGTACTGATCTTGATTCTGGCTCTGGCCTCGACAGTCCAAGGACAAACGGCCAGCGCTTCTGCGAAAGCGTCGTCTCCTTCCGTGGGAACGCCAAGCACGTTCACGATCAAACAGCACTTCCTCGCTCAGCAACAGGCTCGGATTCAGGGAGAAATCCGCGAGGTGCGGAGGTGCATAGCCAATGCGTCCAATACTCAGGTCGTGCGCGACCCTGAGGGCAACCTCAACCGGGTTCCCCAAGTAGACCTCATCGACTGCTCGAGAAGATTGCAGCAGCTCACGCGCCAATTGCAAATACTCACGCGCAGTGCTGACAGGGTGTCTCAGGATGCGGCGGTGGCGTCCGCGAGAGCGTCAAACCTCGCGAGAGGCGGCACGTCAAAAGAGAACTCAACGTATCAATACTTCGAGTGGGCTGCTGCAAGGCGGCTTGTGAAAAAAAAACCGATAGGGTGGATGCGGGGACGGCAGTTCTCCTTTAAGGAATGGTACCTGTCATCGCCCTTGGTGCGGCAAAAAGTTACGAGACATCTGACAGAAAGTCGATCCCCCGCATACGCGGCCATACCACGATTGGGTTATCCTCTGCGCTCAACAGTTTGGCATCCTTCCCGTACAAATACCTTGGGTTCCGCTGACACGCATACCTTGTACGCACGATTGTGGTCGAATCAGACCTCGCCCGATATCGTCTCGCAATAATACAGCCCCAGGAGCTACGCGGCGACGGCACCGCGAGCGGTACGCCGGCGCAGAACTCCTGGGGGGTGGAATAAGGGGATCAGACACAACCCGTGGGTTTGGGCAGTCCGGCCACTTTACACGCGCCTTTGGCAGGGCCAGAGGGAAACAGTTCGTAGATCTTTTTCAGCTTGAAGCCGGTGTCCTTGCAGACCTTGCGGATCATTGGAGCGATATTGAATTCCAGGTAGTAATTTCTGAGGTAATGAACCACTTTCCAGTGTTCATCCGTCATCTCTTGAATACCTTCGGTCTTGGCGAACAGAGTCGCGACCTCTTCGTTCCACAGATCAGGGTCTTGTAGGAAACCGTCCTCGTCCACGTCAAAGGTCCTACCTTCGATCTCCAGCGTAGGCATATGAGAAACCTCCTTTATGTAAAATTTGCCGGACGATGACCGGACAAATCTCTGAATCCTGTTACGTTATCACTAGTTCA
This sequence comes from uncultured delta proteobacterium, assembly GCA_963760985.1. Lineage (GTDB taxonomy): Bacteria > Desulfobacterota > Desulfomonilia > Desulfomonilales > Desulfomonilaceae > JACRDG01. The sequence goes on from CAVXFM010000017.1 coordinate 334,532, forward strand.
TCGCAAACACAACTCACAACGTAAGTTCTTGGTGAGACGGCTTGCCCCCGCAACAACCGCTGTTGGGTCCGAGAGGCACGAACACACAGACCATCAGTTCCTACACGGAGATCCCGTGTTTGGGCTATGGGCGGGCTTTCCCGCTCGGCCCCCCGAATCCGCTGCCTTTGGAGAGCCGATCATATCACTTTTTCTCAATCTTTGCCTCCACGTCCTCAATATATTTTTCGATGAGTCTCTGCATCGAAGGTCGTTTCGCCCGGGCGAGAGCCTCCCGGTACACTTTCAACGCGGATGGGTAATCTTTCTTTATCTGGTACACGAGCCCCATGAGTCCGTACGCGTCAGGGTAGTCGGGGTTCAGTTCGACGGCCTTCTTGAGGTCCTTGATGCTCTTGTCGTATTCCCCTCGTTTGGAATAGGCCACGGCCCTGTTGTGATACGCAACGAAGAAGTTCGGGTTGTCGTGAATGGACTTGGTAAACCAGTCTATTGCGCTGTCCCACTTCCCGACGCGCAGGGCGAATTCCCCGTGCTCATAGTAATCAAGGTAGTCTTCGGCCCAGGTAGGGCCGACCGAGATCGCGCAGATCGACAATACTGTCAGAAGACCCAGGTGGATTGTCGCTGTTCCTCTCGTGCCCATGCCTCGACCAGATCGTAGAAGTTAAACATGTTACCACAGAACTGGCTGCTCGCTACCTTTCTTTTTTGCGAAGGGTGATTTTTTTCCTCGGATGTAGTACTCCGTTGCCCGTGCGCCGGAATATTTGATAGCCTACCTCCGCGACTGGGGAACGAGGAGCCGGCGCGTTTCTGTACCCGGTAGACTCGCTCCCAGTGGTAGTGTCTATTGGTTGGGCGGGACATCATGCTCATGCGCACAGAGACTGCTCGTCATTCCCGGAAGCGCTTTTGCCTGAATCTACGAGGCTGACATAGTGACCATAGATTGTACGAGAAAACAAGCCATGGGATGATACACTGGCGCGGTCACGGTCAACACCGTCAGCAGATTCTCAACCTCTCCCGCGAAGGGGGCACTGTCCCTACAGATCCAGGAAAGAGGAGGCGTCGGCATTCTTCATGAAAATCCCTACGGATCGTGAAATCGTACCCGAATTTCTTCACCACACCGATCGCGAGCGTCTCGATGGCGTGCTCGACGAGATGCCACCGTGGATCTTGAGAAAACTCATTCCGCTCTTGTCCGCGAATGTCCGCATCGATGACGATGTTGCTTACAAGATCCGTGATGCGGCTCGCACAGGTCCGGTCGTGTATGCGATGAAATTCCGGAGCGTCTTTGACCTTCATTTCCTGAGGATGCGGTTCGCAGAGCTCAATTTGCCCGTTCCGGCCTTCGTGTTCGAGACTCCCTCGTTTGCGACTGGGTCTCTGCTCGGTTCTTTGAAGGTGTGGGGGGCGAGGCTGTCCGGAATGGTCCATGAGCGAAAATGGCCCAATTCGTTCAATGAAGAAGTGCTTAGAGACATCTTGCTCCGCGGTGGAGCAGCCGTGCTGTTTCTGGTGGACGAAAAGACCTCCCGCAATCGTTACGTCCATCCTGAAAAGGATCCGATACGGATTCTCTTGGATCTGCAGGGACGGATACCCGGCTCCATAGCGGTCATCCCGATGATGATATTGTATGATCGGACTCCCCGTCGCCAGATCCGCTCGTTCTGGGACAGCTTTCTTGGCAACCCGGATAGGCCTGGCCCGCTGAAAAGGGTACACACCGCGCTGCGCAAGTGGGCTGTCCCTGAATTGTTGGCCGGAGAACCGGTGTACCTGCTCGGACAATTCGAGGAATTTGGGTCGGGAAGGTCGTGGGAAGATCTGCCATTTGAGGTCCGCAAGGATCTTATCGCGTCGATCAACCAAAGAATTAGAGTCAATAGAGGACCCGAGAAGCTCTCACGCACGGAGACCAAGGAGCGAGTTCTTCAGGACCGACAAGTACGCGAGGCGGTTCTCGAAATGGTGACCGAAGAAGGCCTCAGCGAAGAAAAGGTTCGTCGGAAAGCCGAGTCCTACGTCGATGAAATAGCCGGCGATCAGTGTATAGAACTGCTCAATTTCTGGGTCCACGTCTTGAAATGGGCTTTTCACAGGGTTTTCTCCTCGGTAGACCTCAAGGAGTCCCAGTACGCACAGCTGAAAAAGGCCAACGCGGAAGGGTCTCTCGTTCTGGTTTCATCTCACAAGAGCCATTTTGACTATCTGATCATCGGGTATTATTCGTTTGTCAATCAGATGGCCATCCCGTACATAGCTGCGGGCCGGAATCTCTACTTCTGGCCTGTAGGACCGATGATGAGGAAAACGGGGGCCTTTTTTCTCCGGCGTTCGTTCAGGGGGTTGAGATTGTACCCTCAGGTGTTCGCCGCGTACGTCAAAGTCCTGGTAAGAGAAAAGGTCAACCTCAACTTCTATATAGAGGGAGGCCGTAGCAGAACCGGGAAGCTCCTGCCCCCCAAGACCGGTCTGCTCGCGTTTCTCTTGCAGGCGGTGGAAGAAGGCGCAGTGCCGGATCTTCTTTTCGTGCCCACTTTCGTGGGGTACGACCAGATTCCGGAAGAGAGTTCGTACCTTCGGGAGCTCGCGGGAAGAGAAAAGCGCAAGGAGGACATGCTTGGCGTCATCCGCGCACGCAAGGTTCTCGGACAGCGTTTTGGCCGCGCATACGTGCGGTTCGATCAGCCTGTGTCGTTTCGCGGTTTCCTCGAGAAGTGGAACGCACAAAGCAGCTCAGTAAAATCCGTGACCCAAAACCGAGAACTGATCCAGGATTTCGCATACCACATCATGCGGGGTATCGTGCGAGCAGGAGTGGTGACGCCAGTGCAACTGGCTGCAGCGGGTCTGATGTGTTCCGGCAGGAGGCATGTGTCTCGCACCATGGTCTTTCGCGCGATCGAACGCGTTGCTACGGTAATCAGGAGTGAGGGATTCGAGTTCGCGGAGAACCTGGAAAAGAATTTCACCCACGCAGTGGAAACGGCTCTCGGTCTTTTGTGCGAGCGAGGATTTGCTACAGTTGAGACGCAAACCGGTGAACGCGACGGCCAGGGGTATGTGATCGATGAGCGAACGAGGGTTAATCTGGAATTTTACAAGAATTCTTTGGTGAATCTCCTGTGGCCTGCATCCCTCTGCGCGACTGTGCTCCTGATGCATGCGCCAGCCGGGAAGGAAATCACCCAGCCCATGCGTGACGATTTCCTCTTTCTCACACGGATTCTCTCCACTGAACTTATCTGTGATCCACTGGTCTCGACCGACGAGACTCTGGACAAGGTTCACCAAACATTTGCGGAAAACGATTGGATCCCGTGCTCGGAGGAGGACTCAGGCTCTGAGAGCAACCGAGCCATCTTGGAGTGTTTCCGAGGCATTCTCGCTGATTTGCTGGAAGTGTATTTTCTGGTGCTTTGCGTCGCGAACGCGGGCACAGGACTGAGCGTGAAAGAATTGCTCAAGGTTCTGGCCCACGAAGGCGAGATCGCGCACGCGGGAACAGACCTGGGAACCATCTCTCTGCCCGTGATTGGCATCCGAAATGCGCTGGCACGATTCACGGAGATGGGATTACTGGATTATAACCAGCCGAAGAAGGTCCTCAAATCCGTGAAGGACCCGCAGGAGTTGCTCCGGGTCCGGGAATTCCTCGGCCGGTCGTTGCAAGGCCGCATCAGCGTCCCCGATACATTCTCCTGAGCCGTGCGCCCCGGTTTGTGAAGACGTCCTCTCCCTGCCCCAGGACCCCGTAGCCGCCGTACCGACTGAACCACTGTTGAGTGGCGTCAAGGGTCTGGGTATACATGAGGTCGTGGGTAATGCGGAGGGGCCGGAGCCACCTTCGGATCCCGAAGCTCGTCTCATAAGGATCCCCGGACCTGGACCGGTACGGCACGCTTCGCGTCAGGGGATAATCAACCGCGTAGGGGTTGATTTTGAGGTTGGCGTTCGTCTCTGCCCACCCCGTGAGGGAAGTGAGGGAGATCAACATGCAGACAGCGATGGCGAAAGAGAACCTTTTCATAGAGCACTCCAAGGGCATTCGATGGGATAAGGCTTTATGATAACACCTCAAGTTTTTTCTAAGAATATCATATATCACACCAATTTGGCAAGATGATTATCATATGCTTCCTTTAGGTATTGACAACGAAGGCTCGTTGAGGTACTTCTGGCATTGAGACGGGGCGTAGCGCAGTCTGGTAGCGTACCTGAATGGGGTTCAGGTGGTCGCTGGTTCAAATCCAGTCGCCCCGACCACGGTTTTCAAAGAAAAACCGCCTAGTTACTCAGCCGAGCAGAGGCGGTTTTTCTTTTTGAGCGCAGCCGGTGCGGCCATTTTGTTTCCGTTGGCCGCGCACACTTTGTGGACAGCCGCTCTCAGATTTTCGACGCGGCCTGGGCATAGTGGCTGGCGGCTCTCTCTGATTTGTTCTCAAGAAGGTCCTGCCGGTCCTCGAAGGAATCTCCTGCAGCTCTCCACCTACCTTGGAAACTGTGCGTCAAATCATGCACCCTTACCATGGGAAGCCCTGCTCCCGGATGCGCTTTCTGTCAAGCGGGAACATGAGATCCATGTCTGGTTTCGGGGTACCAGCTCCGATGGCCGAAGGTAGCGTGGCGAATCAGAATCATGAAGAATCTCTTCAAGGGGTTGAGAGTCCCTTCTTAAGGGAGAGCCCTTGTCAAAGGAGAAACGTTCATGAAACGAGTATGTTGCACGATTGGCGTGCTCGTGCAACCAGGAACCAGCGACAGCGTTTTCCGCATTTCTTTGATCCCGCCGCCTATCCTGAGACAAAGAATCGCACAGAATCGTTCGCACGTGCATTACTCGCTAAATGTGTGGAAGGTGTTGCCGGATCGCTCGGTTCTCACGAAGCATGAGGTCTCCCCTTTCTGTGGCTGGCACTACAGCAGTGTTCGAGCGATGAGCAAACCCGAAGATCCTGATTGACTGTCCGTCATGGGGTGGGTTACGCTCAAGAGAAAGGCCCTGGCCATTTTCTTGGTGAACGTGGCGACTGGTTTGCCTCTACGTGTTTTTGTACCAGTGACAAGGTGGTTTTTTGGGTTTCCAAGAACCATCCGCTGACCCTTCACGGGCACCAAGACCGCGAGAAGGCACCGTCGCCGCATAAGTCAAGCTATATCGAAATGAAAGGCCACTTTGTTGTTGACATGACTCACTCGATCAGGATACAAGTGCCAATTCCCTATCCGGTGAAATGGGTAAACTGCTATTACTTTGCAGGATCAGTCCCGACCTTGATCGATACCGGCGTACTCGCAGACGAGGGCTTGAAAACGATTGAGTCGGCCATAGGAGCCCACGGTGGAAAACTCCGCAACCTCCGAAGGATAATTGCGACTCACGGTCATATTGATCATGTCGGACTCGCGGGAAGAATTGCGGAAATCAGCGGGGCAGAAGTCTTCCTCCACCCATGGGATACAGTACAGTGGTCTGTCGGTCCTGCGGACCAGATCATGGCCAAAAGAATAGATTTTGAGGATTTCTTCATAGAAGCCGGGGTCCCCTCAGACGACATCGATGCATTGATCGACTTGATTCTCACGCGTTACAAGCGCATGTGCAGTCCGATCTCCACCGAGACCAAGATGGAGGAGGGGACGGTTTTCGCATTCGACGACTTCAATCTTCAGGTCATCCATACTCCCGGCCATAGTCCCGGTTCGGTAAGCCTTTTCGATCAGTCAGACGGGGCCCTGTATACCGGCGACATCCTGTTCCCTGAGCTCATCTCCAATCCGACCATAGAAAAAACCGGTTCGAGTCAACACAAAAGCCTGGTCAGTCATCACTCTACACTGAGACGCATCAAGGGCCTGGAAGCAAAAACGGTCATGCCCGGGCACGGAACGCCTTTCGAGGACATTGAGGCCAGGATCCGGCGCATCGAGGACCACCATCGCAAGCGAAGCACACAAATCCTGCGCATTCTGGAGCAGGGCGAGGCTTCGTCAAGAGAACATCCGGGAATAACGCAATTCGTGGCAGCGAGGAAACTCCTTGGCGAACTGTCCGGGCTGGACATATTCTTCGGGATTTCCTCGGCCAGGGCACATCTCGATGCGCTGGAAGCGCAAGGACTTGCAATACGACGCAAAGAAGGCAGGCGGCACGTGTACCGACCAAACTGCCCCCCTCACCAAACAACGGGTATTCGGTCAGAGAGCGGAAGCATTTGGCAATCTCACGGTCGATGACGTATACTGCGGGCAGCGAGAGGCAATACTGGTGTGCCGCAGAATTCTTAAAAGAGCAACGCTTCTCGGGCGCAAGAAAGTCGACCGAATTATCCTCGGAACACTGCGGGCCGAAACTCTCCTTTAGTTTTCTTGCCTTGGAATTCCTATTTCAGCCGACGCATATAAGAATGGATGCGCCATGGTGTTTGCAGATCTCCTGAGTATCTCGTTGAGGCAGATTGCCCGTAACAAACGACGCTACCATGCTCTGATTGCGGTCATTGCGGTCGGAATTTTCGGCCTCGTCGTGGTGCCGCCAATGGGGAACGCTATTGAGGAGAAGATCGGAAGTAACCTGGAGCTGTTGGCCAGGGCCACTATCCTTGAGGCTGGCTGGGACTTCGAGAAGCAGACACGTTGGCATCACGGAGAATTCGACGTCAGTGACGTTCGCTCCTTGGCGAGCCTGCCATGGACAAGATCCGCGACTGCCTTCGTGAGAAAGGACGACCAAATCTTCCATTGGAAGGACGTACAGGCACAGGGTAGGCTACTGGGGGTCGAAGGCAACTTCTTCTCCACTTTCCACATCGGCGTTTCACAAGGGCGAGAAATCGTCGCTTCCGATGTGGCGGCTTCGAGGCATGTATGTGTCCTGGGCCGGAGCTTGCTCCCGGAACTCTTTCCTGATTCTCATCCCCCCTTGGGCGAGTCGATCGTCATCGAGGGGCTCACGTGCGTGGTGGTCGGGGTTCTCGGCGGAGTTGAAGACCGGGATTACGATTCCACGGTGCTGGTTCCCATCTCCGTGGCTCGGTCTCAATTCTTTGTCGGAGACAAGATATCCGGCATTTACGTGCGAGCCAGGAACTGGCATGTGGTACCGAAGCTGCGGAACCTTGTGGTTGAAGCCCTGACAAGGAGACATCCGGCATACACAAAGACCCTCGAAATTCAATACTATCCCGAAAAGCTCAGAAACCATGGAGCGTATCGAATTCCTCGTAAAACTGCTGTTCTATTGTGGACTGATCGCCATTCTGGCACTTGGGGGGCTTGGCATTGCCAATCTCATGCTGGTGGCCGTACAGGAGCGGACCGCGGAAATCGGTTTGCGAAAAGCCCTTGGAGCCACCAACAAGGAGGTCCTGGCGCAATTTCTTATAGAGGCTGCAGCCATCAGCATGGCGGGTAAGTCTTGCGGTCTGACGGCAGGTCTTGTGTTCATCTGGATCATGGCTTTCGGGATTGATATGGTCCCTGACTTCAAAATCATGGTCCTGGCAGCCGGTGTCGCTGTGGTTATCGGAGTTTCTTTGGGAGTGCTGGCAGGTCTTGCCCCCGCGCTCAAAGCGAGCAAGCTGGATCCTGTGGAGGCGATGCGATTCGAATGAAAAGGACAGATAAGAAGGCTATCGAAAGGCTGAACCGGGAATGAACTGACGTGCAAGGAAGCCGGCCCACCCCGGAATGCAACGAATCGTGATGATTGTGCGGGTCCGGATCGCCTACTGGGCTCCTGCAAGAGGCACGAGCCCCTTTTCGCCGTGAGCCCTGAGTTGCTACTGAAATCGGATTGCGGTCGCAGGATTCATTCGGCTGGCCTTGCTTGCAGGACGATATGAAGCAGCGAGGCCAACCACCATCATGAACAAGAGGCTGCCGAGGAACTGCAGAGCACCACCACCGGGTCCAGATCAAGCCTTGCCACAAGGCTCAGCACAAAGCACACATACAGGCCTGCTGCTGTTCCCGCCACGGTGCCTACTGAACAGACTATGATCCCTTCGGTCAGGAATTGCAGTTGAACCCATGAATCCGTTGCGCCCACAGCCTTTCTCAGTCCGATCTCCTTGGTTCGTTCCATCACCGACACGAGCATGAGATAGGCGACTCCAAAGGTCCCGATAAGGATACCGGCAAAGGACGCCAGGTAACTCAACATCTTGATCAGAAAGAGCGAATCGCGAACCCTGCTCACCCGCTCCGGATAGTGCTGAACCCTGATTCCCTTCGCGAAGCCCGGATGAGCGTTCTTGAGGAGTTGAGAAACCGCGCGAGCGGCCGCTTCCACGTCGTCCCAGTGCTTGACCCGAATGCGTAGATTCTGGATGGAATAGAGGTGGTTGAAGTGTCGGCGGGCCGTGCTGAGTGGGATGAACACCGTGCGCCGCGTGTCAGCTCCCTGGATACCTCCAAGCCCTCCCACCACATCGAAGACAAGGTTCGCTATGTGAATTTTGCCTCCGATCGGATCGGTTTCACCGAAAAAATCCCGCACCAAGTGTTCGCCGAGCACGCATACCCTTCGGCCCGCAGCATCGTCGGAGACATCGATGAGACGCCCGGTACGGCACCGAGCCATGATGGTATTCCAGAAAGACGCATCCACACCCGTGAGGCGAACCTTCAGGCTCTGCCCGCCGAATGAGGCCTCGATGTTACGTTCCGAGACTAAAGGAGCCACTTCCGTGACGTGGGGGATATTTCTGAGCCGTTTGACGTCTTCCAAGCTATATTCACCCGGGTGCTTGCTGTCAAAGTCCGTACGGTCTACGTCGATGATGGTTGCCCCTCCGAGCAGCGTAAGATGTTCGCCCATTTTCCTTTCGACCGAGTCCCCGACGTTCAGGATAATAATGAAGCCTAACACTCCCATTGCTTGTGAAATGGTGACGAACTTGTATCGTCGACGGTTTCTTAAGACCAGCCGCCAACTTGATGCAAGCAAGTCGTGGAATGCCAGTGCGGAAATCATGGTATTTCTGGGCGCGTCCTCACCGTGGCCCTCAAAGGCAAGAACGATTCATTGTACAGCGGACGAAACGCTGAGGCGTAAGCGTGTTGCAGCGTGTGAAGCTCGGTTGCGAAATGCAAGGTTGGCTTGGGGCGATTATCTGGTATCGGTGAACCTTTACCTGCATCGTTTCTTCAATCAACTATCCTAAGCATCAGGAGCACGATGTACCGTAGTCGTGCCTGCAAGGTTGGACACCGCAGTATTGGGGTGCCTTGACGGTTCATTGGTTCACTGCTGTCCTGTCAGTCCCGTGCGAGGATCGCGCTGAACGTCCCACCTCGCCTAATGTACGGGAGAGAAATGCGCAAAGCCTTTCAAAGCTGGATGCAAGCGCGGGATTTTCCGCGTCCGAGGGTCGCTCCAAATCATAGTAAACCATGAACATGTGCCGCTGTGCCGGATAGATGAAGCATTCCACGTCGCGTCCCGCTCTCTTCATCTCTGATGAGAGTTTGTTGGCATAATCGACGCTGTACACGCCATCTTTTGTACCGTGCAAGATGAGGACTGCGGGAACAGTGGAGGGATTGTACGGCATTATCCAGGGCCATCCGCCGTTGTTCCAGACGAGGCATTTCACTTTACCGTTGTGGCTGCTCGCGTAGCACAGGGACGCGTTTGCGGACTGGGAAAAGCCGGACAGCCCTATACGACCAGGGTCCACCGACGGGAGCGACCTCAAGTAATCCACTGCTGCATCAATGTTCCGCACGTACCAGTCGTGCCCAAAAGTCAGCCTCGCTGCTACAAGGAGGTGGTCGACCCAGGACCATAGGTGGTAGGGCATTCGTCGCCACGTTTCAGGTCCAGGCGTGAGGGACTCAGGAAAATTGGACAGCGTCGATCAAAAGAACGACGAAGCCTCTTTCTGCAAGTTTGCGGCAATACTCGTGGTCAACTGGAGAAGTTTCACGCCACCTGCGTTGGAGGCCACGACCACCCCGGGCCGGACGCCAAGCGGGTGGTCGCTCCGCGTGAACAGAAAAGCGGGCAAGGTGCCCCCGTCCGAGAGGGGGATATCGACCCTGCTCGCCCCTGCCGTGACAAAGGTGGCCCATGCGAGCACAAGCGCCAGCACCAGCGTCACCAGAAACACGTTCCTGGTGCACCGCGAAGCTTGTATCACCCTCCGCAGTGGTGCGGCAGACAATTTCCCACAGAGATTCCCTCGCCCGTGCATCGGGCATGCTGCGTCGTGCGCCCCAATATCCATCGCCGTGAAGACTCTCCTATTCGTAAACTGAGCATATCACCTATTTTCGTGCCCGGCAATGGTCAGCGCCTGAACGCGAACCAAAGAAAGCGGTTCGGAACGCAGGGATTCCTGCTTTTTATCCCTGTTTCGCATATCTCTTTCCGTGTGCCAATCCGCTCCAAGCGCATGGGCACGATAGGAAAAGCCATGACGGACGCAAGGCGGAATAAGCATGAGGGTCCCCCAAAAAAACTTGTGGCGGTGACTGCCCTGATTCTGCCGGGAACCACGGTGGCTTATAAGAGACAATTGCGGGGTAGACGCCCGGCTGTCGGTTTTCTTGGGCCGGCACCCGGAGGAGCCGCCAGAGCACTCTCGGGTCCTACGTAGAGCTTCTCAGGGGTATGAAATCCGGGGACTTGTTCCCCGGCACCTGCAGGCCTGGTGCGCACTGGGGATGGCCGGACGACATGAGATGCATCAAGCGGGCGAACCTACGGCCACCAACCGACGAGCCATCGACAAGGGGGGGGCGAGTCCGAAGGCTTCGCTGTTATTTCCACATGTCCTCTTTTTGACTCCTTCGCCTGACGCGAGCAGCAACACGCAGGCGGGAGCCTTGCTCACAAGGACGCTGCCACCCCGTCTTTTCGAAAGACCCGGCGCCATCAAGAAGCCGTACCCAAGCGGTCAGGAATAGTGAAGAAGAAGGCAGAGCCCTCAGCCGGCTGAGATTCGACCCAGATTCGTCCCCCATGATGCTCCACAATCTTCTTGCAACTTGCGAGCCCGATGCCTGTTCCCGGTCGCTCACGACTTGCGTCAACTCGTTGGAAGATTTGAAAGATACGGTCCGTGTCCTGGCTTGCGATACCAATGCCATTGTCCTTCACACAGAAACTTCCACGTGGCTTCTTCCCGTAATACTCCCACGTGAATCTCCGGGGGGTTGTCCTCGGCATACTTTATGGCATTACTCAGAAGATTCTGGAATAATTGAACTACTTGTGAAGGGTTGCTCTCGATGACCGGGAGTTGATCGCGTGTCACCCTCGCGCCGCTTGCGTCTATGGCCGACCTCAAATTGAGCAACGCGCTTTCCAGCGCTATGTTGAAATCAGTGGGTTCCAACGACTCCGGGACAATTCCCAGGCGTGAATACGACAAGAGGCTCTGGATGAGATGATCCATTCGAAGAGCAATTTCCAGAGCCCGAGAGATGAATTTGCTCGCCTCTTCGTCAAGTGTATCTTTATAGCGATGCTGCAGTACCTTCAAATAAGATGCGATTCCAACCAGAGGCTCACGTAGGTCATGAGCTGCAACGTAGGCAAATTGCTCCAGCTCTTGGTTACTCCGTGCGAGGGCCTCGGTTTTGGCACGGAGCATTTCTTCGCTTCGCTTGAGGTCGCTGAGGTTTTTGGTAATGCTCGCAATGCCCACTGGTTCCCCGTTTGGGTTCGTCAGAAGAGAAAGGCTCATCAGGACGGGGATAACCTCTCCCGACTTCTTGCGATGCAACGCGTCCACGTTCTCGACTTTTTCTCCACGCTTGCATCGCTCGTGCCAGTCGCCCATGACGTCGTGCCTGCTCGGAGACACGATCGTTTTTATTGGTTTTCCGATCAACTCCTCCCGACGCCACCCATAGGTCTCTTCCGCAGCCTTGTTCAGGTCAATGACATTCCCTTCGAGATCTCTCACGAAAATAGGGTCTATCGATTCCATAAAGACTTTGGACATTTGAAGCAACTTCTCTTCGGCCCGCTTGCTGTCCGTGACATCGAACATCGTACCCGAACTCGTACTGCTTCGCCGCGTGCATCCCGTTCCACCACCTTGCCGCGAAAGCGAATCCATTTCCATTCGCCGGACCTCGCTCTGACACGCTGCTCGACTTCATAGTGAGGCGTACGTCCGGCAAGGTGAGCGTTCCAGGCCTCTACAGCGCTCTGCCTTTCGTCCGGATGCACAAGGCCTCGCCAGAAGTCTATTTCCGGTTGCATCTCTTCGAGCGGGTAGCCCAGGATATCCGCTCCAGTCTGGTCGACAAAAGCGTCACCTTTGTGAACATCGTAATCCCACAAACCCTGATCCGCTCCCTTAAGCGCAAGTTCAAGCCTCTCCTGGCTTTCGTAGAACAACTTCTGTGCGCGTTCCCGTTCCCCTATCTCGCGCTCCAATTGCGTATTCAAATTCATCAATTCCAGCGTGCGTTGTTGAATTCTGTCTTCGAGCTCTCGGTTTACTTTTTCAAGGGCCTTCTCGGCTTTCTTCCGCTCAGCTACCTCCTTCTCCAGTTTTTCCTGGTATTTCTTACTCAGGATCAGCTGCTTCTTTTCAAGCGTGAGATCCTCGACCACGAGAAGGAGCAACCGCGTGTCTTCCACCCTTACCGACCGCACAAACAAGCGGCCCCACATACCGGCCCCTCCGGTTCCCAGCATGGCTTCACGCGTTTGCGGCTTCCTGGTGGAAAGAACCTTCTTCAACATGGACTGAGTCTTCTTCGCGACGACAGGGCCGCAAAAAATAGCAGTCACTGGTGAATCCAACAATGTTTCAGGGTCCGGGTTAATCTTCTTGCACGCTTGATTCGCGAAAATAATGCGACAGGATTCGTCGACCAGGAGAGCAGGAACGGGAAGGGCGTGCAACAGTTTTCCGAATGAGGTGGTCCTGAATTGAGTCACATCAAAGCTGCCCGAGGATGTGACATCGGTCACGAGGGTGGCCACGTCAATTGATTCGGTATCCTCAAACGGACCTGTGATTCGAGGTGTCTTGTCTCCCATGACGGCCTCCTCGAAGTGGAACGGCTCGAAAATAAAAAGTTTACCACAGTATATGGTCACTTATCAAAGACCTCGAGATCAACCGCGTGTGTCCACCTGTTGTGGCTCATCCAGAGAGGCCTTGTCCTAGGTTGGCCGGTTGGCGCAGGCACGGATTTCCCCACGTCTGTAAGAAAACGTCTTTTTGTTTGGCCCAATTGGTGCGAAGTGAAAGGAAAACAGAATTTACCCGCGGGAACGCGCCAACTTTCGGGCTTGACTGAGCACCAGTCCCGTTGCGTGTTGAAGATGGATGTCAGACGGATGATACCAGCGCGCTTTCACGCGTATGACAGGACACAGGATGCGGGCTGAGGATACACTTCTCATGAAAATGTATTTTCGGGGGAAGGCCCTTCTTGAAAGAAGGGCCTTCCCCCGAACCCCCATCCCCAAGAAACTTCAAGAACTTGCCAGCTCCCGCTGGTCGCTGGACAGGGTGGCATTTTCATGGCTCGTTGTGATCCCCCAGCTCATGGGAGTTCACTACGGAGGACGCAAAGCCGTTTCATCACTGCGCTCAGGAGACGCACGGCCCCACCATCTTAGATAGATGAACGCGAATCGGTCTGATGAGACCTCTTTCCCCCGTAATCTGAATCGACGTCATCGGTCTTACGCTCGGTTTTCGGAGACACCACGAAGACCGCGTTACCCGATCTCCGTTCCGAGACTCAGGGCGAGGCACCATTACCCACGCTCAGGCACCGGAATATGCGGAAATAGTGTCGCTGCGGCAGCTTGAGACGCTTCAACCTCTTCATCGTACGGTAATCCTTCAGCGCGACCCTTTACCGGACGTGAAAGATCAAGGCACAAAGTCACTAAGACACGAAGAAGCCAAGAACCAATGCTCACTTTTCTTTGTACCTTTATGAGCTTGTGCCTTGGTGGTTCATTCCCCATTCCTCACGGTGAACCGTGCCACGATAGGGACCGGTATTGCCGTGTACCGCACACGAGTGCAGTGTCAGCTGTCCGTCACGTTTCTCGCGACCTGAAGCAGGCCCCCTTTACGGCCCAGGATAAGTATCGCTTCCAATGCTGCCCTGCCCAATGCCCGAGCCTTGTCAGAGACCACTTCGCAGTATCGGCTATCCCCTCGCGGGTCCACGTCCCCGATCTTCATGCCCTTGGGGGCCGTGGTCCCATCGTGGATCAACCCTCGCAGGCAGCCCCAAAAGGGAGCACGGACAGGAACTTCCTCGACTGTCATCACGGTTTCACCTTCGTTCACCAAATCGCCGATGCACTTCGTGTGGAGAACCCTCCCCGTGACCGGAGCTCTGAGCACCCTGTCGCCGGTTTTGCCTCCGATATCGCCTGGAACTCCCGTATCCTCTCGCGCACTCCCTTCGAAGATGACTCGGCCAAGTTCGTGTCCGCGCATGGTTTCGATTACCGCATCCACATCCTGGCCCGCGAGGAAACCTGGCCCCAGGGCGATTACAATCGGCGCATCATTTCTTGCGGTTCCGAGGTTAGTTTTCGCAAGGATCGCGTCTACGAGGGCATCGGGCTGAAAATTCGTGCGGATCATCGCTTCCGGGTCCGTGACCACTGCGATCCGTCCTTTTCGCAACACATCCTCGTACGTTTCCACGGTCGCGAGCTCTGCGGTGACGCCTTCCACCGTCTGGGCACCCTGAAAAACCGCTTCGGCAAAGGCCACCGAGCGACGTATGACGGTTGGCTGAGGCAATTCCGTCATGACCACCCGAAACCCTGCGTGGTGCAGAGAAATGGCGACCCCGCTCGCCAAATCCCCCGCTCCTCTGACCAAAGCTTTCAGCATCTTATCCTCCATTGAGTCGGTCGAGTCGAGCAGGAGCTTCTTAAAGGCAGTGCCATCCCGGACGCCCTCAAGAAGTCGCTGCCCGATCGGCAGATTCAATCTTTTGAGAGCGGGACTATTCTCCCGGACTTCACTGTGAGCATGTCCAGGGAGCGGTCCTTGTCGAGGCCAACATGATCGGTGGGGCTCATGTTGAAAACACCGCCGGCACCGACCCAACCAGAGGTCTGTTCAATACCGTCGCGGATGAGTAATCTCGCCTTGGCAACGTCCATCAAAGGCGTGATATTCTTCTTTTTCATGGCGTTGACCACGAGCCAAATTGCGTCGTATCCTTGGGCACCAAAAGTGGTGGCTGGTTTGCCGAAGCGTTCTTGGTACGCTTGCTGATACTCTACGAGCACACGTTTATGAAAGTGCCCCTCAGGCAACAGCTCCGCAACCGGCAGCCTTCCTTGGGGGAAAATGATGCCCTCGCACACGGGACCGCATACCTGCACGTTCTTCGGGCTCCCGAACCCGTGGCTATGGAAAAGGGGAAGATGCATTCCCAGCTTCTTCATCTCTCTCGGCACGATGGTCTGGGTCGGAAGCACCGACCAATTGACGACAGCTCCGACCCCACTGGCCTTTATTCTTCGCAATTGAGGGACCATGGTAACCGTCGTGGGACCGAATGTCTCATCCACGCCAATCTCGATGCCCAGCGTGGGAGCAAGGTGCCTCAGATGATCCCGCCCCTGTTTGCCGAAAGGGGTGGTCTCGCTGATGATCGCTATCTTGGTTATGCCCATGTCCTTAATCTGTTCGAGTATTCTCATTGCCGCATGGGAGTCCCTTTGCGGAGTCTTGAAAATGAACTTAGATTCCTCCACCGGTTCCACGATGGCTTCTGCAGCCGCAGAGGATACCATCGGGATTCTCGCGGCTTCGCACATGGATTTCACTGCAAGGCTATTACCGCTTGTACAAGGTCCTACTACGGCAAGGACGTTGTCTGTCTCGATGAATTTCTTCACCGCAGCCTTGGCGCCGCTCTCTATGGTCAAGTCGTCTTCCACGAGCACTTCCAATGGATATCCGTTGATCCCGCCTGCCTTATTGACCTGTTCCGCGATCATCGAAACGGTGTTCTTATTTACCTTCCCGATGGCTGCGTTTCTTCCTGTCACCGAGAAACACGGCTCCGATCCGGATGGGCGGTTTCGACTCTCCGGATGCAGAAACACAAGTCCAGCAAATCAACAACACTGCACAATATACCGCAATCAGATGTTTCTTGTTCATTCCTTGTTCCTTGTTCTTTTTATGCGTGAAGAAGCCTGATTCAGAGCCAGCTTTTCCCTTGCACGGGCCTTATGCGACACCGCGTGGGGCCAACCTGGTTCCGGGAGATCCCTGAAAATGACCTCGCCGGTCTCACGTCCCACAAAGTGGTTCTTTCGGAGACCTATGGGTAAGGTGCAACCTTCTGGTCCAGCGGCACTCACTCGCTTGTGCAGAAGAGCGCATGGCAAGTCGCGGCACAAGGTAAGCCGGCGCACCGCCGCTGGCTGGCGCCTCGGTCCCTTTTCTGTGCGCTTGACTACTCAGCGTGTCCCGAGGCGGCCATTCGCGTTCAGTTCAGCGTCCGCGCCAACCTGAAAAGGTTCCTTCACCGCAGGGTACAGCGAACTGCAATGGTACTCACGAAAACAATGAGGACCATTCGCAAGGTGCTTCAGTATCGCATGAGTCACCAACTGATGTTCGGGTCACTCGGGAATTTGATCGTTTCCCACATCTCTCCCCACCATTCCTTGAACCGGTGGCCGAGACGTGATTCGAGTTTCGCCCAGTGCGTACGCCCCTCTTGCACTTCTCCCAGGATCTCTTCGATGAGCTCAGACAGCCGAGAGAGTTCTTCCTTGGGAAGAAACGACATAGCGCCCCTGTCAATGGCCTTCTGGAGACTTTCGGGAGTCATGGAATGCGCGGTCAAAATCACTGCGGGAATCTTTCTCTGGGTCGCGATCTCCAGCAGATCAAATCCTCGGACCCCCATGATGTCCAACACCGCCAGATCGTACCTCCCCTCTAGAAGGAGCTTTCTTGCGCTATGGTAGTCCTTTGCGGTAATCAGTTCGCAGGCTGTCAACTGTTCCTGAATCACCTCGAGGACGTCCTCTTCGTCGTCCACGGCGAGGAGCTTCTTGCCGAAAAGGATGCCTTGGTCCGTCATGTCAACCTCCACACGGATGCCCCTATTGCACAAACGAAGGAAGAAAGAGTGCTACTTGGGGATAAAAGAGCATGAGAAGCAGGACAATCCAGAAGGCCGGCAGGAACCAAGTCACCCCTTTGAGGACAGTCCCCAGCGGTATTTCCTTGTCCATCCCGGCTACCACGTATGCGCAAATGCCTACAGGAGGAGTGACAGCCCCCATGGTCGTCACCACGCACAGGATGCAACCGAACCATATCGGGTCGTACCCCATCTTCGTGACCACAGGAAAGAAAATGGGAATGGACACGAGCAGAAATCCCAGCGCGTCCATCACCATTCCTGCAACCATGTAGATGAGCAGGATAGCGATGATGATCACCCAGGGTTGCACGGGAAGAGCAGCTATATAGTCGGCCACTTCGAACGGCATCCGGCTTATCGTGAGGAACCTGCCAAGGATGACTGCGCCTGTGACGATGAGAATAATCATGCAGGTAACCTTGAGCGTATCCATCACGGAAGCGACGAAACCTTTAAAGGTAAGTTTCCGCCTGACAAGGCCAAGTACGAGAGCAAAGAAGGCTCCAGCCGCACCCGCCTCGGTAGGGGTGTACGTCCCGGAATAAAGGCCTACCATCACCAGGGTGAAGAGGACGATCATCTCAAATGCGCCGGGGATCGCCTTGACCTTCTCCCACATGGTCGTTTTTTCGCCAGCAGGGCCCCATTCCGGACGGACAAGGCAGACAATGTACACGGTGGCGCACAAAAGGACGGCCAGGAGCACTCCCGGCACAGCGCTGCCCCAGAACAGTTTGCCAATGGACTGCTCCGTGTAGATGCCGTACACGAGCAACACTACGCTCGGAGGTATCACGACCCCGAGGGTCGAACCGACCGCGATAGAGGAGCTGCTCAACATCGTGTGATATTTGTATTTCTTCATCTCCGGCAACGCTACAGCGGTCATGGTCGCGGCAGTAGCCGTGTTTGACCCGCAAATCGCCGCGAAGCCCGCACAGGCCAGGATCGTTGCCATGGCCAGCCCGCCGCGGGTTCGGCCCATCCACGTGTACGCCGACTTATAGAGGCTCTTGTTGACGCCGGAGTAAAAACATATCTGTCCCATGAGGATGAACATGGGAATCACCGTGAGGCCATATTTGGGGAACACGTTCCAGATCTCGTTTCCGAGCATCGTAAGGGCAGCGTCGGGGGTGAGCATGTACCAGAGCCCTCCCAGTCCGACCATGCCCATGGCAAGCCCCACAGGGAGTTCCAAGAAGAACATCATGCACAACAATATGACGATACCGAGGAGTCCTGCGGTCATTTCTTACCTCCTGCCGGCGCTTCCAAAAGTCCAAGGACATCGACGAGGAGACAGAGCACCATGAGCCCACACGACACAGCCACCGCATAGGTGAAAGGCCAAAAGGGCATCTTGAGCGTCTCAGAAACCTCTCCCGATTGTCTCAGGATGTTTGCCAGGCTGGCGAGCTTCCACGCAGCCACTCCAAAGAACACCATCCCCAGGCAATAGCTTATCCCCACGGCCGTCCTTCTCACGCGAACCGGGAAAAGACCAGAGACAATGTCGACCGCAATGTGGCCTTTGTGGAGTTGGGTGTATGCCAGGGGCAACGCTGCTACGAGAGCGCCGAGGTAGCAGACGAGGTCGTAAATCCCGGCAATGGGCTCTCCGAGCATCCGCAGCACCATGTTGACGCAGGATATGCCGGTCATCAATACCAGAGCGATGCCGCCGATCCAAAGAAAGACATCGCTGAGCCATTCGTTGATTTTTCTCAATAAACCCATAAGCCCTCCAACAACGCTTCCGTCGTGGCGCGACCGCCGCCTGATTCACCGGACAGACAACCACCCTGACGGGCACCTACAAATAAGACAGATGTCACCGCTCGGCTCTCTCCGACCTACCACATCTCTCGCAAGGAGACATGATCTTGGCGGGCCCCTCCCATGAGGGGAGGGGAAGGAAACAGGGTGACAGCCTCGGAGGATTCAACGTGTGCCCGCAAGGAGCTCTCATGGCTCACGAAAAGGCACCAACCATCTTTGGAACAGGACATCGTGAGTAGGAAGACGCCACGGGGCCCGGTAGAGGACACGCACGCGCAAGTCCTCTATCATGGCCTCCAGTGGAAAACCTCAGTTTGATAAATCACTTAAGTTCTTTGGTGTACTTCTCGGTCAGCTTCTTTGCATCATCAACGATTGCCTTGCCCGGGAGTTTCGCTGCATCCATCTTCTTGATGTACGTGTCGACGAGGGGCGCGACTTTCGCCATCCATGCCGCCCTCTCTTTTGGTGACAGCGTGATAAAATCTACCTTGTATTCCTTTTTGGACCATTCCATCGCATCTTTAGCGTGAGCGTCCACGTACTTCCCGGTCCAAATCGCCTGCTCTTTTCTCAGGTCGTCGAAGACTTTTTTCACGTCGGCAGGCAGGGCATCCCATTTCTTTTGGTTCATCACCACCGCAAAGGGAACTACCCACAGGTCGCAGACGGTGACGAACGGGCAGTACTCGGCGTACTTCATATCCTTGAGCACATCCATGGAGGTCACGTTCCCCTGGATCACACCCTTCTGAAGGGCCTCGGGAACATCCGACTGAGGCATTCCGACCGGTGCGGCGCCCAAGAGCTTCATCCACTCCACTCCGGTTCCTGCTGCCCTCAACTTGACGTCATTCAGGTCCTTCAGATCCTTGATAGCCTTTTTCGACATGATCTGGGCAGGCGCGCAGGTGAACAGGGTCAGAACTTTGACTTTCTTAAGCGACTCAGGCTTGTATTTCTCACCCAAGTCCCACATCACCGCGCTTGCAACCGCTGCACTGGGGAAACCGATGGGCAGGTCCATGACCTCCAGTTCCTTGAAACGCCCCGGCTGATATGCAGTGGCCAGGCAGCCGATGTCCGCTCCACCTGCAACGACGCCGTCGAACATGCTCTTGGCCTCCAGCAGTGTCCCGCCGGGAAAGGTCTTGACCTTCACTTTACCCTTGGTGCGTTTTTCCACCTCTTTTACCCAGCGCTCCATCTGGATACACGGGAACGTGGTGGCGGGCGGGAAATTGGCATAGGTGAGCTCGATCGGACCGGCCACGGCAGGGGTGGCCGACCAGAACCCGCCAAGCACTGCGAGGGAAAGCACTGTGAGGGAAAGGATGCAGAAGAACCGGCTCTGTTTCATCACGTACCTCCTTGGTATTGAAGATTGTTGAGAATTGGCTTACGAGACCAGATGCCCCAGCCTTCCAGAATAGCTGAGCCTGCAAGGCTCATAGCAGGCCATTGATCCCCGTATACACCACGGACCACGTGCATTTCGCATGCGTCAGCCCGTATTTGGCGGCTCCGCGTCATCCTTCTTCCGCCTTTTTCGCCAAGGCCTTGAGAATCTTATCCGGTGTAATGGGTAGATCGGTCATGTAAACCCCGATGGCATTGCTGATGGCAGCTGCATAGGCCTGGGCCGCGGACATGGCGATGGACATGCCAGCCTCCTTGGCTCTGTACGGCCCTTCCGGATCGTTGGACTCCACGATGATGGTGTTGATCTTCGGCATGTCACAAGCCAGGGGTACCTTGTATTCGAGCTGAGTCGGATTCAGAGTAAGCCCTCCGTCCCACGTGTGGCCCTCGGAAAGCACGCCACCCTGGCCGCCCATAGCGACAGCCCCCTGGAACTGACCCTCGAGCACAAGGGGGTTGAGCGCGAAGCCCACGTCTTGGGCCACCGTTACCTCTATAACACGAACCTTTCCTGTTTCGGGATCTACTTCCACTTCCGCGATGGTCGTGCCGAAAGAAAACGCGCCGCACATCTGGCCAAAGGGGTTCTTGATCCACTCTCTCTTGGGATCTACTTTGGGCCAGTAATCTCCTTCCCCGCTCACCGATTTCCCGCGGGCAAGAATCCGTCGCACCACCTTTTTCAGCGGAATCCCTGTTTCAGGACAACCTTTGACGTAAATCATGCGGTCACGAGCCATCAAATCTGCAGCATCCGCCTCCAGCATTTCAGAAGCGGTTGCGAACAGCAGGTTGCGTACGTTTTCAGCCGCGTTTTCTTGACCGCGTGACCGCCAATAAAGGTGGAGACCTGGGAATAGGCGCCTGGATCCGAGGGCGTCAACTCGGTATCTGCGCTGACCAGCTGCACGTCCTCCGGCCGGATGCCCAGTTCTTCAGCGGCAATCTGCACCAGCATGTGGTCGTTTCCCTGGCCGTTGTCCACCACCCCGGAAATCACCGTGGCCCCTCCGTCCTCGTTGAGCTTGATCAGGGCCTGCGATCCACCCCGGATTCCCATGGGAAAGCCGGTTTGTACGGAATTGCACCCAATGCCGATCCCCCGCATGGGAGGAAGCTTCCCCCACTTCTCCTGCCAGCCGGCTCGCTCCGCGGCCTCGGTGATGGTTTGCTTCATCGCGGAGCTCGCGACATAAGACTTGGTGTTGGTGTACTCGCCCGCTTCTCGCGCGTTGATCATTCGCAAGACGACCGGGTCCATCCCGAGGTGGTCCGCGATCATGTCCAGTTGTGTATCCACACCGCACGCGAAGGCCCTTCCGTGGATGCGAATCATGCCTCGAGGGGGTTTGTTGGTGTAGATTCGATAGCCGTTGTACCGCACATGCTCCATTCTGTACGCCTGCTCCATGCACAGAAAAGGCACACTCGTGGCAATGGGTCCTGTGGAGCTATATGCGCCCCCATCCATGTAGCAGGTGACATCCCGGGCGATGACCCGACCCTCGCGGTTGACACCCGTCTTGAAGGTGGTGATCAACGTGTGGCCCTGCCGTGTGGCGATGGAATTCTCTTCCCGCGTATAGACGATCTTCACTGGCCTGCGCGCCTTGCGTGCAAGAAGCGCGGAAATGAAATCTCCCGGTGAAATCTCGCTTCTGCCGCCAAAAGCGCCACCGATGGTAATTTTTCGGACGCGGACTTTGTTAAGCGGAATCCCCAGGGCGTTGGACAGCGGCTTGGCCTTCATGTGCGGTCCGGCATTCGGCATCCAGATTTCCAGGTTGTCATCCATATCGAAACGGGCTACCACCGCATACGGCTCGCCCTGGAAATAAGAGTCCTCAGCCGCGGTGAACGTGTCTTCCCGCACATAGTAGGATTCGGCAAAGCCTTTTTCCACGTCGCCTGCGTGTATGGGCACATGAATGTTGATGTTCTGAGCAAAACCCTCGTGCAAAAGGGGGGCGCCCGGTGAGATGGCTTCCATGGGGTCGAACACGGGATCCAGAATCTCGTAATCCACCTGGATGCGCTCCAGGGCCTCCTGCGCAATATCCTCGTCCAAGGCCGCCACTGCCGCCACATCTTCGCCGATAAACCGCACCTTATCTGTGGGGAGAAATTGCTGGTCCTGCGTGTAACCGAACACCCCCCATTTCCTGCCCAGCGTATCGTGTCCGGTCACCACCGCTTTCACCCCCGGAACGCGAAGCGCCGCAGAAACGTCCATGTGGAGAATCCGGGCATGGGGATGGGGGCTCCGGAGGATCTTTCCCGTCAGCATGCGAGGTAATTTGAGATCCGCAGTGAACGAGGCATCGCCGGTGACCTTGGCCCTGCTATCTATCCGGGGCATACTCTTGCCGACAAAGGCGTAATCCGGCATCCGGCGTTACCTCTCTCTTTTCGACTTTGCCACCGTAGCCTCCACGGCCTCGGCGATCTTGGTGTAACCGGTACATCGGCAGACGTGCCCGCTCAGCGCACGCCGGATTTCCGCGGTTCCTGCGCTTGGGTCCCTGAGTAAGAGTCCTTTGGCAGTCATGAGCATGCCTGACGTGCAGAACCCGCATTGAACCGCGCCATGGTCGATGAAGGCCTGTTGCAAAGGATCGAGGTCGCCTCCTTCGGCCAGTCCTTCAATGGTGACAATGGAGGCCCCGGCAGCCTCTATGGCCAGGGTCAGACAGGAGCGGACCGGGTTTCCGTTCATCAGGACAGTGCAGGCCCCGCACACACCTTCTCCGCAACCTTCCTTGGCACCCGTGAGATCGAGATCGTCCCGCAACAGTTCCAGAAGTGTGCGGTTCGGTTCCACGGCCACAGAATGCGTTTCGCCGTTTACGGTTATTTCCATGGGGAGTCGATTCATTGTGCCTCCATCATGCCGGTCCTGGACAGCGCCCTGTTGAGCGCACGTGTTGCGACCACCGAAACCATTTGAATTCGGTAGTCTGCGGGCTGGGCCACATTGTTCGCAATAAACGCCGCCGGCTGCATTCATGGCCGCGCTCTCCGGCGTCATTCACTGCGTGGGGATCTCCCGTGGGGCTGCCGGTAAGAATGTTCTCCGCAGCGGAAATCGTGAGAGGGGCTCTGGCCACGGCACCTATCACGAGACGGGCTTGGACTATTCGGTCACCATCTCTTCGGTACGAAAGCCCCGGCAGACACCACGGCATAGTCGATCGCGGACCGATACGCCAGTTTCTCAAAAGCGGTTCCCGTGCCGGGTCCTCCGTTGGGCACTTGAATTTCAGTGAGGATTTCATCGTCCGCCAGGGTGAGCGGGCGCTCGCCGACAGAAGAATAGAGCTCTGCAAGAGGCAAGGTTCGCTCTCCCTGCTTTGACTGAACGACCACGCGTGCGCGTCCATGGCAATCAGCGCGGGAGCCGCGTCTGACGGGCAGATGGAATGGCACCGGTCAGATCCCCCTTCCCAGGCGAAACATGTCTTTCCCCCGGCCTTGTTGCAGGCCTGCTTTGTCCTCCGAAAGAATCTCGACTGGTTGTAGAACTGGCAGCGGTTGTCCTGACACAGGTTTCCGCCGATAGTGCCCGCGAAATGCTGGATAGAAGGTGCACCGATGGATGTTACCGCCTCGGCGAGACTCGGCCAGCGGTCCTGGATTGGTTCGTACGCAAGAATATCAGCCAACCGCACCGCTGCACCAATCCGGAGAAGACAGCCGGATTCCCTGATGATAGCGAGTTCCGGCACAGCCTTGAGGCTGATCAGATGCGTGGGCGAAGCGAGGCCTTGTTTCATCCTCACCAGAAGATCGGTGCCTCCCGCGAGGATCTTGCAGTTCGTCCCGTGGGTGTGCAAGAGTTCCAGGGCCTCATCGAGACCCTGAGGTAGTTCATACGCAAAAGCTGGTAAGCGCACGTGTTCCTCCCTAGTGGGCTCGCGTTTCCCTTACTCGCATGGCTGTGCTTTTTCGGTCAGCGGGTCGATTCCGCAGGAGTCGAATCCTTTTTTTCTTTTGATCGTGGCCAGCACCCGCTCCGGCGTAATGGGGAGATCCTTTATCCGCACGCCAACGGCATCATAGATGGCATTGGCAATGGCCGGAGCGGTGGGAACACACCCAGGCTCACCAATTCCTTTGGCACCGTAGGGACCGTCCTCGTCAATGGTTTCAATAACCACAGGTATCAAAGGAATCGCGTCTTTGGCGGTGAGAATCTTGTAATCGCGGAAATCAGGGTTCATGTTTCGCCCTTTTTCCAGAATGACCTGTTCGGTGAGCGTGTACCCCACTCCCATCAGCACCCCGCCATAGACTTGGCCGTCCAACAGCAGGGGGTTGATGGCCCGCCCCACATCATGGGCAGCGACGTAGTCCAAGATTTCTACCTTGCCCGTCTCCTCGTCCACCTTCACCCGTACACCGTGGGTGCCGAACGAATAGGTTGCGGACATGTTGCCGCGGAAATCACGCCCCATATTCTGGTTCGGGGGGTCATAAAAATAATCGGCCATCATCATCTTGCCGCCGTGGGTGAAGTGAGCGTTGCGCAGCAGTTTGGCTATAGGCACTTTCGTTTCCGGACAGCCTTTGACAAAAGCGAAGCGGTCCGTCAAGATCACGTCGTCCACATGGGCCTCAAGGGCCTCAGAAGCTATCTGCAGAAGGCGCTGTCGTATTTGTCTTGCCGCGCCCAAAGCCGCGTTACCTGCCACAAAGGTGGTGCGGCTGGCATGTGCGCCTACGTCCCATGGGCAGATATCCGTGTCTTGATGCATCACACGGACGTCTTCCACTTTGATCCCCAGTTTCTTCGGCCACGATTTGTGCGATCACGGTATCCGAGCCTTGGCCCATGTCCGAAGCTCCAGTGAACACGTCCGCCTTGCCGTAATCATCCATTTTGATGATAGTCCCGCAGCCGTCCGACTTGTAGATCCGCGCTCCGCCGCCCACATGAATCAACGACGCCACGCCCACGCCTACGCCCTTTTCTTTGGGGCGACCTGGGTCCAGCTTTTCCGAGACCGCTTCGATACACTCCGAGAGCCCGCAGGTGGTGATGCGCAACCCCTGGGGTGTGACATCACCGGGCTGGTTGCAGTTGATACGTCTCAGTTCCATGCGATCGATGCCTGCAGCTTCGGCAAGCATGTCCATGGCGCTCTCGATGGCAAAGGTCGCCTGAGGATTGCCGTAACCGCGGATGGCCTGGGAATACGTGTTGTTGGTGTACACGCATTTAGCCGAATACCGCACGTTGGGGACTCGATAAAGGGACGTGATGGGCATCATCATGACTGAAGGAGTGGTGACCCCCCATGAAGTGTACGTGCCGTTGTCCAGAATCATGGCCATATCGCGGTACAGCAGCTTGCCGTCTTTGTCGCACCCCATGGAGATGTCGATGATAGTGGGCTGACGGGTGGAGGTGGCCACAAATTCTTCTTCACGGTCGAACATTATTTTCACCGGACAACGCGTGTGCCACGCGAGAAGAATGGCCACGTGCTCGTACGCATAGGTATCGAGCTTGCTGCCGAAACCACCTCCAATATAAGGCTTGATCACCCTTACGCGTTTGTCTTTAAGCCCCAGCGCCTTCAACGTTTCCAGAAAGTCCTTCTGGGCAAGAGACGGGATCTGGGTATTGGTGCGAACGGTGAGATTGTTGGCGTGGTCGAAATCCGCAATGGCCCCACTGGTACCCATGCAACAATGGGTAACCCAGGTAGTGGTGAAGTGGTCTTTCACAGAAAAGGCTGCTTCAAGCTTGGCCGCTTCCACATCGCCGTAATGGAGGCTCCAAGGCATTTTGAGCACATTGGTCTTGTGATTTTCGTGGACCAGGGGTGCATCGGGACGCATGGCTTCTTCAGGATCGAACACTGCCGGAAGAGCCTCATAGGTTACCTCGATGAGATCAAGCGCTTTCTTGGCGGTCATGGGATCCGTGGCCGCGACGGCTGCCACTTCGTCCCTATAGGATCGCACTCTTCCTGCCTTCAAAGGCGGATTGTCCTTATACACCCCCATGCGAATCGGAGGGATATCCTCGCCGGTGAGGATCACCCGCACACCAGGTAACGATTTGGCCTTTTCCGTATCAATCTTTACAATGCGAGCGTGGGGATACTTGCTATAGAGAATCTTTCCGTAGAGCATTCCGGGCAATTTCACGTCCTGAATATATTGAGCCCGGCCTGTGGCCTTATCCACCGCGTCCACCTTGGGGACCCGCTTGCCAACCGCTGAGAAGTCTTGCGTGGTTTCCATGCCTTATCCTGTCCTTTATTGTTCCTGGATCGTGCGAACATGACTGACCGTCATAGCAAATAACGCGTCAGCACATCGTCCCATGGTCGGGTTCGAGTGCGCCTCGTGATGAGGCAACCTTGTGGTCGTATGCGACATCTTGCGAGTCATGTCTGTCACAGGCTTTCGTGATGACCACCCTCTGGGAGTCCTCTGCATACAACCTACCGAGAGCCGTGTTAGGAATCGGCAGAAGATCCGCCTTCCCGGACCACCACTTCGATGTCCTCTGGGGCCTTACCCGCGACCGCGTGCACGGATTCGAATATCGGGATGTACCCCGTGCAGCGGCAGAGGTTACCGGCCAACGCATGTTTCACATCAGCCTCACTCGGATGCGGATTTTCGTCCAAAAGGGCCTTGGATGACATAATCATGCCTGGCGAGCAGAAGCCGCATTGAATCCCGCCGTGTTCCACAAAGGATTTCTGTAGGGGATGCAACGTGCCATCCGCTGCAGCGAGCCCTTCGATGGTCAAAACCTCCGTGCCGTCGACATCCACTGCCAAGTAAAGGCAGGAATTGACCGCCATGCCGTCCACAATCACCGTACATGCGCCGCATTCACCACTGCCGCATCCTTCTTTGGTGCCTGTGAGACCCAATTCTTCGCGTAACAGGTGTAGCAGCGTCCAGTGATCTTCCATCATCATCTGCACGTGGTTGCCGTTGAGATTAAAGGTAATTTCCCTAGCCATGTAATTGCCTCCCACAGGGTTTGAAACCTAAGAACCGGGCTCCCTCTCGATCATTCTGTATCTCGCTGACTCACATTCGATGTCGTGCCTGGCGCTCGAGGTGATCGTGTGTCGTTGCAAAAAAACCGGGTGCACTCGCGGTCATTTACCGTGAGGTTCCCCCACGGTTTCCTTCGCGTTGATTCTTTCCATACAGGTGATGCCCATACGACGCACGAACACGGCCACCATTTCGCGTCGGTACCACGCAGACCCGCGAACGCTGTCTCTCACCCGCGATTCCTCCGCGGCCAGGTTACCGGCTTCGCTGAGGGACTCCTCCGTGATTTCCTTTCCCACCAGGTACCGCTCTGCGCTCAAGGTGCGAATCGGCGTCGGTGCGGCTACTCCCAGTGAGACGCGGGCCTTGGTGCAACGGTTGGACCCTTCTTCCAGACTGAGCTGCACACCTACGCCAATGAGGGGAAGTTCCATGGCTGCCCTGCGACCGAATTTCCGGTAAGCCCCGCCCGTGCGAGCCGGTTGCTTGGGGATCACAATCTCGGTCAAGATTTCGTCGTGGGCCAAGACGGTTTGTCCTGGACCCTCGAAGAAATGGATGAGATCGACCTCTCGCGCTCCTGCGGCACCGTAGATGCGGACTCGGGCATCCAGAGCGATCAGCGGAATTGCGCCATCAGCCGACGGAACCGCATTCACCAGATTGCCGCCGATTGTGGCGACATTGCGGATCTGCAATGAACCGATATTCTGCACCGCATCATGTATGATGGGATAGCGCCGCTGAATCATCGGGGACTTTTCCAGGGTGCGGTGCGTCACGAGAGCGCCGATATGCAACTCACCGGTGTCCTGATCCACCCGCAGCTGGCCCTGTCCTGCAATACGTTTTAGGGAGATCAAATAGTCAGGGGCTATCTTTCCGGATTTGACCTTGACCACGACGTCGGTTCCGCCGGCCACGTACATGGCCCCATCGCCGTGGGATTGACGCAATGAGACAGCCTCGTCAAGAGTTTTGGGAACTAAGTAGGTGAATCTTTTCATCGTGGCCTCGGCTTGATGGATTTCGACAGTAAATAACGTATGAGCGGTAGAGACAAATCACCGCACGAGGAGTTTTACTCGCTACGGTTGTCGAAGACGCGTTTAGACTTTTTCTCCGAACGGGGAAGCGAGCGATAATCCATCAGCTCAACGTCGCAGCTCACCATAATGGCTTTCTTTATCGCAATCGCCACCTTGCGTTGGATTTCCGGGTAGCGCGTTCTGTCCGCGCCTTCGCAACTTTCCAGGCGCAAGATCATATAGTCTTTGCCGTCCTCCTTACGATCCAGGACGATTTGGAATTCGGAACCGATATCCTCAATTCCTGACAATACCGAATCTATCTGACCGGGATAAATGTTTACTGCCCGAAAGATGATCATGTCATCGGAGCGCCCCAAGATACGATCGTGCATCGGTAAAGTGCTGCCGCAGGAGCAGGGATGGTCGATCAAACGGGTGAGATCGCGGGTGCGGTAGCGAATCAGCGGGGCAGCCTCCTTCTGAAGGGTGGTCACGACCATTTCGCCTATTTCACCCGGGGCAACAGGCTCCAAGGTCTCGGGGTCGAGCAATTCCAATATGAAGTAGTCGGCCCAATAGTGGATGCCCTCATGCCGCGTGCAGTCCAAGCCGGTGCCCGGGCCATACAATTCCGTCATGCCGACGATATCGAACATCTCGTCCAAACCGACCAAATCGCGAATGCGTTCGCGCATCGCGTCGCTACTTCGTTCAGACCCGAAGATCATCTTCTTGAGCGCGATTTTGTCTTGAAGACCTCGGCGGCG
Source organism: uncultured delta proteobacterium (assembly GCA_963760985.1). Classification (GTDB taxonomy): domain Bacteria; phylum Desulfobacterota; class Desulfomonilia; order Desulfomonilales; family Desulfomonilaceae; genus JACRDG01. The sequence continues at coordinate 363,711 of CAVXFM010000017.1, forward strand.
GATTTCTTCTGCCATGAGAAGCCCCATGGACGCGGTGCAGCACATGACCGTTGACTGGAGGTCGACCAGGAATTCGCATTGCATGTCGATATTCCCCGGTCCCACAGGCACTGCTAAGGCTCCGAAACGCTCACAGCCCAGCTGAAAGCCGACCCCCGCGGTCCACACACCGTACCCCACTGCGATCTGCACGCGATCCTCTGCGGTAAGCTCGGCCATTTCATAACACCGGGCAAAGAAGGTTCCCCAGTCGTCAATGTCCTTTTTCGTATAGGTAAGGATTTTGCGTTTTCCTGTAGTGCCGGACGACGCGTGAATACGGACCACGTCGGACATCGGCACAGAGAGGAGAGGAAACGGATATCCGGCGCGCAAATCGTCGGCACTGGTAAAAGGCAGTCTGCGAATATCATCGAGCGATTGAATATCTTGAGGCTCTACCCCTGCCCGACTCATAGCGCTGCGGTAATGCTCACACCCGTTATACGCGTGTTGGACCGTCCATTTGAGGCCATCGAGCTGGTGGCTCCTCAATTGAGCGGTGTCGGCGAAACAGGGAATAAAGGTTTTGGGCACGACAATCCTCCTCAGCGGAATTCAGTTCATCACCATTCTTTTTCGACAAAGAGCAGGTGCGGAGGGTTCGGAGTCCCTTGCACCAATCCGCGGCCGTCAACTCTTTGCACGGCACGCGGCAGTTGCCGCAACATCAACGGAAAGGGTATCGGGTGCAATAATCACCCCGTAATCCTCACGGGCCTTTGCGATGCTCACATACCCATTTTGGACATCCTCGGCCACGTCGTGGGGGTCACGCGCGAAGGGATCCCCGTATCCGCCACCGCCTGCACTGTAGAAGGCCACGCGATCCCCAGGTACCGCAAAGGTAAGACCGCTGGGATCTGCAGGTGATTCGTTCTTGAGAAAACGGGCGCCCGAGCCATCGCGGCCCCCAAAAAGCCCCTCAGGAGGATATCGAAAGCGACCGGCCTGCACGGCAATGGTTACCGGCGGAAGAGGGGCCGATTCGTCGTCCGGTACACGGATAATCATTCTGCGGCCCAAACCGCCACGCTGCTTTCCAGGGCCTCCCGAATCAGGCAACAGAGACCGTTCGTCCACAATGAGCGGGGTATCGCTTTCAAGGATTTCTACCGGCGTGTTCGCTCCGTTCGCGGGAAAAATCGCGCAATGATGTCCGTCCACAGCGCTACTGGCCCCCATTCCTCCTCCGCGTATGATCATCGTGAACCACGGGTTGCCCTCTTTCCGCTGGCCGTAAAGGATATTGGTTTGTGCGGGGGTTCCCCCGCTGCCCGCGATAATGCGATCGGGAACTGCAGGAGAAAGGGCCCTGAAGACCATTTCAGTCATGAAATGACCTACTTGCATCCGAGCGGCTACTGCAGCCGGAAAAGTGCAGTTGACCACGCAACCCTCCGGAGCGGTCATTTTGACCGGCCGTGTGGCACCTTCATTAATGGGGATTTCCGGGTCAAAAGCGCTCTTTATGGCCATAAAGACGTATGCGTAGGTGAAGTTGTACACGACGTTCACGCCCCACTTCACTTGCGGCGAGGTGCCGGCAAAATCAACGAGAATGTCACTGCCCTTCACATCGACCGTCAACGCGATGGTAATGTCGGGCCGATTTCCCGCTCCTTCGATCACCCCTTCATAGGGATACCTGCCGTCGGGAATTTTCTCGATCGCTTGGCGCATGCTAAATTCAGTGCGGCTGATGATTTCATCCGCCAAGTCGTCCAAGTGATCAAAGCCCTCGTCAGACAGCATCTCCACCACTTTTTCCGCGCATACATGATTGGAAGCCACCTGGGAACGGATGTCGCCGGTGACCTCCTCGGGCGTGCGCACATTCCACCGGATAAGCTTCATGACGGATTCGTTGAGCACACCGGCTTCGTAGAGTTTCAAAGGAGGAATAAAGAGTCCCTCCTCGTGCACCTCACGGTTATCAGAGGCCACGCGGCCCCCGATGTCGGAGTGGTGGAACACGCACGCGGTAAAGGCAACGATACGGTCTTTGTGAAATACGGGGCTTAGGATGCAGACATCGTTCAAGTGCCCCGCGAGCAACCAGGGATCATTGACAATAATGACATCGCCGGGTCTATATTCGTCCCGAGGAAAGCTGTGAATAATCTTTTTCACTCCCAACGCCATGGCGCCCGCCTGACCGGGAGTGCAAAAGGTGCCCTGCACGAGTTCGTTGCCCCGGCTGTCGGTCACCATGCACGTGTAATCGTGCGCGTCGCGCAGCAGGCTTGAAAAGGCGGTGCGAGCCACCGAGGCATCGGCTTCGTCCACAATGGAAATCAACCGTCGCCAAAGAATTTCAAGGGTAATCGGATCGAACTTTTGCGGCATCTTCAATTTCTCCTTCAGACGTCGAAAATCGATTCCCACGGGCTGTTCCTGAGAACACAGGTCTCATCGGGTGGTTGCACATGCCGATGCGCCACATGAACCACTCGGCATTAAGTACCTGCAGGCCTCTCAAACGTGATCCACACAAAACCGTAGTCATCTACCTTCGCTGCTGCGTCCTCACCCACCACGATGGTGGATTCCTTTTCTTCGATAATGGCCGGACCTGCGATCTTGGCGCCGGAAAACAACTTCAAACGATCGACCACGGTAAAGGGGATGTACTTTCTCTGGATCAGAGAGTACGCCTGGCGTTCTCCTTTGATGCAGTCCTGCAAAGTCCCTCCGCTGGCACCAAGTTGCGGAATGCGAAAGGGACGTTCCGGAAGGCTGGCGCGCACGCGAAAAGTGATGAATTCGACTCGGGTATCCGGGTAAGTGCGGCCGTAAAGTCGTTTGTAGGTCTCATCAAAAAGGTCGCGAATTTCACTCGACTGCCATTCATTGAACGCCTTGCGGGCAATGGGCAGATTCGTCTCCGCTCCCTGGCCTACAAAGCGCATGTCAATGGAGCGAGCGAAGTTGATGTTCTCTGCCTGGCCGCTTTGCTGCAGGATAGCCGAGGCCTCCCGTTCGAGATCCGCAAAGAGCTTCTCGATATCGGCGAAATCCGCGTCAAGCAATCCGACCCGGTGACTGCGCACCAGATCGAAGGCCACTGGAGCGGTGAAGAAGCCCAAGGCAGACCCTACGCCGGCCAAGGGTGGCACGATAAGCCGCGGGGCTCCGATCTTACGAGCCAGTCCGTACGCGTGTACAGGACCAGCTCCGCCAAAGGCAGCCACCGTGATGCTATTGGGGTTGCCCCCTTTTTCCGCGATATGGGTTTTGGCTGCGGCTGCCATGGTCTCGTTAATCAAATCATGGATGCCGAACGCTGCTTCGGTGACCGTGGTGTTGAGCGGTCTGGCAATTTTTTCCTCAATGGCTTTACGTGCTGCGTCCAATTTCAGAGGCATGGTTCCGCCCAAAAAGTAATTGGGATCCAAATAGCCGAGGACCAAGTCCGCGTCGGTTACCGTAGGATTTTGTCCGCCCAGGTCGTAACTCGCTGGTCCGGGATCTGCTCCCGCACTCTCCGGTCCCACCTGCAGAAGGCCCATTTTGCTGATACGGGCAATGCTGCCCCCACCCGCGCCGATTTCCATCAAGTCCACAACCGGCACTTGAATGGGCAATCCGCTGCCCTTCTTGAAACGCTGGACGCGGCCCACTTCGAACGTGGAAACCAGACCGGCTTCGCCCTTCTGAATGAGGCACGACTTGGCGGTGGTTCCCCCCATGTCGAAGCAGAAGATGTCCTTGATATCGAACATGCGGCCATAGTGCTGGGAAGCGATCACCGCTGCGGTGGGACCCGACTCGATGATACGTACAGGGAATTCACAGGCCGTGGATACGGTGGTGATGCTGCCGCTGGAAAGCATGATGAACAGCTTGCCGCCGAAGCCGAGCGATTGCAGACGGGAAGAAAGCTTTTGCAGGTATTTTACCGTAATGGGTTTGACATACGCATTGGTAGCAGTGGTGCACGTGCGCTCATACTCTCGGATTTGAGGCAGCACTTCGAAGGATGCAGATACGGACAAGTCTGGAGCGAGCTCATTGACCAATGCCTTAACCTTTGCTTCGTGCGAGGGATTTTCGTACGAATTGATCAAGCAGATGGCCACCGATTCGACACCCGCGTCCTGAAGGGAACGTACCACGTTCTTGACTTCGTCGCCATCCAGCTCGCGCAGGACACGCCCATCGCTGGCGATACGTTCGTCCACTTCGGTCCGTAATGCGCGGGAAACCAGGGGCTTCGGGTATTCTGAGAAGATGTCGTACGCATCGTAGCGGATTTCGCGGCCCAGCTCCAAGACATCCCTGAATCCCTTGGTGGTTATCAAGCCGGTGCGCGCGCCCTTTCTCTCGATAATGGCGTTAATGACCAAGGTGGTGCCGTGGATAATCTCAGCTACCTCCGGCATAAAACCGGGGGTCTGTGCCTCCAGCCCCTTTATCCCTGTTTCGACGGCATCCGATGGGTCGGACGGCGTGGTCAAGCATTTGTAGATCGAAAACGTGCCGGTTTCATCGTTGACGAGCACAAAATCGGTAAACGTACCGCCGATATCACAACCTAAACGAAATGCCCTGTCTTTCATGAGTTCTCCGATGTCGACCTAACCGCAAGAAATTGTGAGTTGGCTTCCGCCACACCCATGCGTTCGGGAGCCCAAGCCTGCGCCATCGGACAGCGGGCTAAAACAGACGAGGCTCACGCCACTCGCCGAACACATCCCTGAAGACGCCTGCCATTTCACCCACCGTAGCATAGGCACGGCAACAATCCACCAGGACCGGCATCACGTTGCTGCCTTCTTGCGCAGTTTTTTCCAATGTCTTGAGTGAACGTGCGACCTCCCGGTTGTTGCGGGTCCTTCGCAACGCCTTCAACTTGTCGATTTGCGTCTGAACCCAAGAATCGTCGTATTCGTGCAGTTCCACATCCGGCTGTTCACCCTCGGTGTATTTGTTGACACCCACCTTGATGACTTCGCCGTTTTGCAAGCTCTTCTCAAACTCATAGGCTTGAGCAGCCACCTTGGCCTGGATGTACCCCGTGGATACCGCATGTATCATGCCGCCCGTTTTCTGGACGCCCTCCATTTCACTCGTAATTTTGTCTTCCATCTGCTTGGTGAGCGTTTCGATGAAGTACGAGCCTGCCAGCGGGTCAACCGTGTCCCGTAAGCCCACTTCTTCCATGAGAATCTCAAGGGTGCGCAGTGACAGTAATGCAGCCCTTGGTGTGGGAATGGTATAGGCTTCATCAAAGGAGCACAGGGCCGTGGTTTGCGCACCGCTGAGCGCCGCAGCCAATGCATAATACGCACCGCGAATAATGTTGTTTTCCGGCTGTTCCTTGGTTAACCCGCTTCCTCCACCGCCGAACAGGCCGCGGAGGAACAAGTTCTTCTTCTCTTTTACGCGGTATTCTTCCTTGAGCAGCTTGGCCCACAGTTTGCGAGCGGCTCTGAATTTGGCGATTTGTTCCCACAGATTGCCGTACACATTCAGGTTGAAGGAAAAACGGCCTACAAAATCATCCGGCGACAGGCCGCGTGCGACCAAATTATCGATGTAAGCCTTTGCAATCTCGAACGCGTACGCAATTTCCTGCGCAGGTGTGGCTCCGGATTCACGAATATGATACCCGCAAATGCTCACCGGATTGCAGCGGGGCAGTTGTTTGACTGAATACTCTATCGCATCGCACACCAGCCTCACACCCGGTTCCACGGGATAAATCCAGGCCCCGCGACCGATCATCTCCTTGAGGATATCGTTTTGCGGTGTGGCGCTGATCTTCTCTTTGGGATAACCGTACTTCTCCGCGGTGGCCTGGTACATCGCCAACATGATGCTGGCTACGGCATTGATGGTGAGACCCGAGCCGATGCGATCGAATTGGATGTCCTTGAAAGCAATGTCAAAGTCTTGCAGAGAATCCACTGCCATGCCCACACGGCCCACTTCGCCTTCGGCCTGAGGACTGTCGGAATCATAGCCCATCTGGGTGGGAAGATCAAAAGCCACATTCAGCCCGTTCTGGCCGTGCGAGATCATGTATTTGAAACGCTCGTTCGTTTGCTGAGGCGTGCCAAAACCGGTATACTGGCGGGTGGTCCAAGCCCTGGAGCGATAGCCCTGCGGGTGGAGGCTCCGTGTAAACGGATATTCACCCGGATCGCCCAAATCCTTGGCATAGTCGAACCCAACCTCGTCCAAATCCTGCGGTCCGTACACCGGTTTCACCTGGATTCCGGACTGATAGATTACCTTTTCCACCGCATCTTTTTCGTTCTTGATGTATTTTGCGACGCCCATAGACTGCTCCCTTAAAACAGCGACTGAATGGAATCAACGATGGTCTCAAACCGAGTGCCGCCGGGAAAGACACCTTTCGCGCCGATTCCCTCTAACTTGGAAATGTCGTCCTTGGGAATGACGCCGCCCACTATCACGTGGATATCATTCAAGTTGTCCTCGTTCAGGCGTTTCATCAGCCGCGTGCAAATAGGCACATGCGCTCCGGTCATGATGCTCAAGCCGATGACATCCACCGATTCCTGAATGGCGGTATTCACTATTTGATCGACGCTCTGATGGAGCCCGGAATAGAACACTTCCATGCCGGCATCCCGAAGGGCCAGGCACAACACCTTGGCTCCACGATCATGTCCGTCCAGGCCCGGTTTGGCGACAAGGATGCGAATTGTCTTTTTTCCCTGCATGGTCCTTTCCTTCTCTTCTCAAGAAAACTAGGCCAATGGATCAGCTTGGTCTCGGTCATGCTGATCGAGCACGGCTGTCAGCCCTCGTAAGATATGCTCTCTGACGAGCCGTTCCACCTCATCCGCTTGCCGCTTCTGCATCATGGCCAACATTTCGCGGTGGTCTTGGTGGCTGGCGAGCGCCAAGTCCTTGTTCTTGAGAATTATTTTACGAAACCGAAGAAATTGGTCCTTAAGATCGTTGATGATTTTGATTAACGTGTGGTTGTGGCTCAACGCGTAAAGCATCTCGTGCATCTCGGTATTAATTTTGGGTAACGCTTCGAGATCATCGGTTTGGAGAGCCTTTTCATACTCGTCAATCTTTCCCAACAAGGCCTGCAGATCCTCCGGAGTGTGTGCGAGGGTGGCCAACCACGCGGCATACCCTTCCAAGACTGCCCGAATACCAAAGGATTCTTCGATATCCTGTCTGGTCAATCCCGTCACCGTATACCCGCCGTGGCGTTGTTTGGTGAGGAGGCCTTCCCGTTCGAGCTTGTGAATCGCCTCCCGGACCGGCGTGCGGCTCACGCCCATGATTTGGGCAATGTGGCTTTCCACCATGCGGCTTCCCGCAGAAATATCGCCGCAGGTTATTGCCTGTTTCAAAAGCTCGAAGATATCCTCGCCCGCTGATCTCTTCTCCTCCAACGGCTTCAGAGCGCGTGCGAAGCTGTCAATTTTAATAGCCATCGGTCCATCCTATCTCGAGCAAGGTGTCAGGGGAGAGCAGAGGGAAAGCTTCAACTCCCATAGCACTCAGTCGAGAATCAAAGTCCGGCCCAGCGTGCGATGTTACCCTGCAACACTTCATGCGTGCCTCCACCACTGAGCAGGAACCGCGAATCGCGGAAGTAACGTTGAGCCGTGTATTCCATGGAATAGCCATAACCGGCAAAAATGCGTGTGCATTCGTCGGCTGCACTGCACGCGGATTCGGTGGCGAAATACTTGGCCATAGTGGCTTCCTTCAGGGCATCCTGGCCCGCGTCGATCATGGCCGCGGCCTTGTAAGTCAGCAGTTTGGAAGCCTCCAGATTGGTGGCCATGTTGGCAATCTTTGACTGGATGAGCTGGAATTTTCCAATAGGCTTGCCCGAGGCAGTCCGTTCGGACGCGTATTTGACCGAATCGTCCATGGCCCCTCGCTGCAACCCGATAGCCAGCGCAGCGGTCATGGCTCGAATCTCGGCAATGATGCCAAGAAACGCATTCAGCCCCTCTCCCTCGGGTGTCAATCGATATTCCTTGGGGATCAGCACGTCCCTGAAAGCTACCTCGCAGACGGGTGTGGTTCGCGTGCCCAAACACTTAAACGACGGGCCCACCGACACGCCGGAGAAATGACGCGGCACAAAGAAATACCCTATTCCTCGCAGCCTTTTGCTCGGATCGGTCTGGCACATCACCGTGTAAAAACTGGCTTCAGGCCCGTCAGTCACCCACGTCTTCATGCCATTGATCAGGTATCCGTTGTCCACTTCAACGGCCCGCGTGGTGATTGCGCCCAAATCAGACCCCGCATCGGGTTCGGTCATACAAAAACAGCCGATCTTTTCGCCCCGCATTGCCGGCAAGAAATATTCTTCCCGCATCTCGTCGGTCCCGTGGTGGAACAGAAAATTGGTGCCCATCAAACATTGCATGGCCGTAATGGAGGCTGCACTCACCAGGCCTCGCGCGATCTCTTCGCAGATAATGCAGTAAAGGGTCGTATTACCGCCGGCCCCGCCCTTGGTGCGCGGATAGCGAATGCCGAAAACTCCCATCTGGGCCAATTTTTCGAATATTTCTCTTGGGAATTCAGCCTTTTCGTCCAACTCCTGGGCAATCGGAATGATTTCGCGGTCCACAAATCGCGCAATAGTCTTACGGATGAGTTCTTCGGGATTTGATCTAATCATTACGGAGATCCTTCCACCTGAGGCGCCTTATATGGCTACGAGCCTGTTGCAACCCGAACCATGATGACAACCTGGTTCCGACGGCCGCTGTCATCACCAACCCGAACCACGGGGCTGGCTCCTAATCGCACATGATCTCACACACTTCGTGAAGTTGCTTGGTCAGCTCCGGGACTATGTCGAACAGGTCTCCCACGATCCCCCAATCGGCCACCTTGAAGATAGGGGCGTACGGGTCCTTGTTGATGGCCACGATGAACTTGGAATCCATCATTCCGGCCCGATGCTGAATAGCACCTGATACACCGCACGCAATGTACAGGTCCGGTCGCACGGTTACCCCGGTCTGGCCTACCTGGTGGGAAACAGGTATCCAGCCTGCCTCGACAGCGACACGTGTGCCCGCGACCTCTGCTCCCAATGCCTCGGCCAATTGACCGAGAAGTGCGAATCCCGCAGCATCATTCACACCCCTTCCGCCAGCCACGATGATCTTCGCGGCCGACAGATCCACGTGTGCCTTGGCCACTTTGGCGATCTCCAGGATTTTGGTGCCGATCTCTTCTTCTCTCAGTTTAGTGGCATGCGTCACGACCGTGCCTTTTTTCCCCGGGGTGGGGATCACTTCCATGACGCCCGGCCTGACCGTGGCCATTTGCGGCCGCGAAAAACGGTTGACAATAGTCGCCATCACGTTGCCGCCAAATGCCGGTCGCGTCTGCAAGAGGATGCCTTCCTCAGGATCGATGGAAAGTTCGGTGCAATCTGCGGTCAGCCCGGAACCGACACGGCGGGAGACCCTTGGCGCGAGATCTCGTCCGATATGGGTAGCGCCCATGAGGAGGATATTGGGCTTGTACGCGGCTACGAGCTCTTCGAACACCTGCGTGTACGCCGTAGTCCGATAGTCCTTCAGCACGGCGTCTTCCACCAGGTAAACCTTGTCCGCGCCGAACTCAATGAGGGTGTTGGCCATGCCTGACACGTGGTCTCCGATCAACACCGCTGCCACTCCCTGATTCAAGTCTTTTGCCAGCCCTTGCGCCCTTCCCAATAACTCCACGGAAACTCGCTTCAGTTCGCCCTCGCGGTGTTCAGCGAACACCCACACATCCGCGTACCCGCTGAAATCGGGTATGGCTTTGGGCTGCGCATCCGTGAGGATCGCCTTACTGCGACATGCATCCATACATGCGCCGCAGGAAGTGCAGCGATCCCCGACGTGGGCCTTACCATCTTTTATTTCCATGGCGTCGTACGGGCAGGCCCACGTACAACGGCGACATCCGTTACAAAGATCGATTTCAACCCAGACTGCCATAATTACCTCGTAGACTCATGGCCCTTTCTTGAGGCGTATCCTCCGGGCGTCCTTGCTTGCGATACCTCGGCTCTGGAAGTCATATCAACTTGTTTTCCTTGAAGCGCGCAATGAGGTTTCGTCCCACGTCGCTCGCACTGCCCTCCAGGAATTCGCTTTGACGCGCGAATTTGGGCGCGAAAGTCCTCATGACCTGGGTGAGAGATCCCTCCAAACCTATCTCCGCTGTCGTGACTCCGATATCCGCGGCGTTCCACACCTGGATGGGCGCTCTCTCGCGGCATGCCAAAAGCAGCCTGGACACGAGCGGGTAACGGGGCGGTTTTGCTCCCGCTATGACGGTCAAAAGGGCAGGCAACCTGCATTGGATGCGCTCGTATCCGTCTTCCAGACTCCGTTTGACCACCACGTGGTCTGCCTCGACCTCTTCGATATCGAACACATACGTCACCTGGGGCAGTTTCAAGAAGTCGGCTATCTGAGGGCCGACCTGGGCGGTATCGCCGTCGATGGCCTGGCGACCGGCCAGGATAAGGTCGAATTCCCCCACGTGTTCAATGGCTTTCCCGAGCGTAAAAGAGGTGGCCCAGGTGTCCGCGCCGGCAAACGCCCGATCCGACAGCAGAATCCCCTTATCCGCTCCCATTCCCAGGGCTTCGGACAGGGCGTCGATCGCCTGGGAAGGCCCCATGGTCAAAACCGTTATGGTCGCGCCATGGGTTTCTTTGAGGGTAATGGCGGTCTCCAATGCATGAAGATCGTCGGGGTTGATTATTGTCTCAACACCTTCACGAATTAGGCTACCGGTCTTGGGATCAAGTTTGACCTCTGTAGTGTTGGGAACCTGCTTGATGAGCACAATGATTTTCATAATGTGATCTCTCTACCGTAGGTGTAGCCTACCTGGCACTGGGCCCCAGACCTAGATAACGCCGTCTGCTTTCAACTGGGCGATGGCTTCGTCCGAAAACCCCAGCCGACCGTAATACTCTCCGTTGTGTTCCCCGAAACGGGGGGGGAAGGTCATATGGAGCCCGGTGCTTTCCAAGAACGAAGTCATATTGGGCGGTGGTGCGAGGGTGATGCGGGTCTTGGTTTTGGGATCCTCTGCGGAAAGCAGCCTCCTGTGCACAAGTGGGTCGGCAATGGTTTCGGTGATGGTCTTGATTTTGCTCACGGGCACGGTGATGGACGTGAAGAATTCAATCAGTTCCTCGGAGGTGTGCTCACGGGTAATGGCGTTCAGCGCGGCATTCAAACCGGACACGTCCTGGATACGGCCCTTGTTCTTTTCGTATTCCGGCTTGTCAAGAGAATGGAAGAGCTCCTGGGAGACCATGGTCTTCCACTGGCGGTCATTGCCCACTGCGAGATACACGAATCCGTTCTTGGTTTGATAGACCGAAACAGGAGCGAAAAATTCGTGTGTGTTGCCTCGGCGGGTAATGCTTTTGTCGAAAGCGGCCGTCATGGTGATAGGAACCGTCAGCCAGGAAACCGTTGATTCAAACATGGACAAATCGATTCGCGCACCTCGGCCTGACGCTGCTCGGTTGAAAAGGGCCTTCATCAGCAAGCCGTACGCATGCTCGCTGGTTCCCATATCCGCGAGCGGGATACCTAACACCTGAGGATCACCATCGGTTTCGCCGGTAAGCTCCATGAGTCCCGATCTGGCCTGCAGAATGGGATCGTAAGCAGCCTCGTTACTATCAGGCCCGAAGCCGGTGACGCCCATCCAGATAAGGTCTTCCTTGGCCCGTTTGAGGATTTCGTAGTCAATGCCGAGTTTCTGATAATTCTTAGGCAGCTGATTGGTGATGAAAATATCGATATCCAATTCTTTGATCAGCGCCAGCAGCAGTTCCCGGCCTTTCGGATCGGCCAGATTGAGGGTGAGCGCCTTCTTTCCCGCGTTGATGCAGAGGAAATACGCATTCATCCGCTCTTCATTCAGCATGTTCTCACCGATCATGCGGTTGGGGTCACCGTACACCGGATGTTCCAGGCGGATCACTTCCACGCCGTCCATGGCGAGCCGATAGGTGAGGTAAGGCACGACCGTCGCCTGCTCCAAGGAAAGAACTTTTAGTTTGCTAACTGCTTCCATAACTACCCCTTCGATTGACCGTCGTGCGAGACGGCTCCGGAAATGATTAAAGTCACTGTGCGCACTTCCAAATAACGTGGGACATGCAGAAGCGGGGAACTCCTTGCCGGAGACAACGCAGGGTCGTCGGGAGTGTTCGCTCAGGAGTCCAAGCCCTCTGCCCGTGAACGTGCTTGAAGTGTGCGCAGAATGCGCGTGAGCCTCTCTTGGGGAAACCTGCCGTCAGATGCGTATACGGTGCACTGTATACCGTGCACTAATCGGGTAACATGGCTCCCCGCTCTGTGTCAAGTTCTTTGTGAAATACGTGCCCAGCCAAGATTGTGCTTGACGGGAAGACAGAGGCGAGATACGCTTCCCGGTGGGAAATACCTGCCTTTTCGGCAATATGACTACGGTCTTGCCTCTCTTCGGTCATGAACGGGACGAAACGGGTCTTTCAGGGGTCCACGAGACGCCCTCTGCACGCGTCATCGGTGCCATGATGCCCGAAACCGGCCCACGACTGCCTCATTTTTAAAATAGTATGCGCATTCTTTGCTACGCAGGGCTTCTGTTGCGCCTTGGTGATTGTGCGCAAAGAAATCCTTTCGGTCACCCCACACACGGAGGAGGAGCGAAGGCTTTGCAGTCCATTTCTCCTCTGAGGACTTCAGCCACGAAGACGGGGTGACTCGTGTTCACGTCCGCACCGCATGCCAAGGGAATGGGAGCGTTCCCATGGGCATCCGGCAGCATCGCCGGCGGACATTCCGAATTCCGGAGAGGGAGATACCGTTGAAAGTCAGAGAGATAGATCACATCTGTTTTGCCGTGAGAAGTGTGGACAAAGCCCGTAAGGTCTACGAAGGGCTTTTGGGGCTTGCACCGGCATGTGAGTACGTAGCCCAGGAAGAGTCCATTCGCGTGATCCGCTACTACGTGGGAACCGTGGCCGTGGAGATCATGGAACCGACCGATTCGGCTTGTGAAGTGGGCAAATTCCTGGAAAGTCGAGGTGAGGGCGTGTTTCTCATTTCGTACCGGGTTGACGACGTGCAGGAAGCTCTTGACCAACTGCACGACGCGGGACACCGGACCATCGATCGAAAGCCTCGCTGCCTCATGGGAAACCGTTACGCGTTTATCGATCCCCCGAGAGCCCTGCACGGGGTCCTCACCGAAATACTGGACGGAGAGTTCATCAACCCTGACGAGGGAGCGGGGTGGTACGAAAGACCAATGAACCGTGTGCGACGAATCCTGTCCGACGGGAACCTTGCAGTTGCCGAGTTCGGCCTCCTGTGAGTATCTCGCTTCAATCGGCAGAACCGACCCGCGTGCCTCCATCGGGTCCTCCTGCGCAGCTCAGGCACCGAGCGGAAGTGCAGGTGTGGGTAATTTGCCTCGCAGCTTTTGTGACACAGGGGGGCAGGGGCCTGGCAGATTCCTGGAACGATCCGGCCTACCCGTGGTATCATGGTGGCATCAGGCCCCGGACCATGCTGCGGTCATGCATGCGGCACGTCTTGGTGGCAGGTAGGGAAGCCCAAGAGGAATACGCGTGGAGGCGAAGTCGATGTCTTTAGAGACCATGATCAAGAAGGTGAAAGAACATCCCCACATTTCCCAGGCCGGCATGATCCTGTGCCACAACGGGATCGTGAGGGAATCTGATCGTTCCGGGACTCATCGGGTGAAAAGCCTTCGCGTGGCAGTAGATCGCTCGGCCATAGACCAAGTGCAACGCTGGGCAGAGTCCCGGCAGGGGATCGTGGCCGTAGCCATCGACGCACTCGAGGGCGAATTTCAGGTGGGCGACGATCTGCTCTACGTGGTCGTGGCAGGAGACATTCGGGAGAACGTCTTCTCGGTCATGCGTGAAACCGTGGAAAGAATCAAGGCTACGGGCGTGCACAAGACCGAGTTATACGCCGAGTGATCAATGCCTTGAGAACCGTCCGCTATTTCCGGGTTACAGTGGCAGTCTCCCCTGTGTCCTGCCCGGTGACAGGGGGCCAGCGGCGCTTGTGTGCGTGACACGACCTGTCTTTGTTCCGGCACGTGGGCGTCATCCCCCCATCGGTTGGTTCGTGAGAGCAAAGTATTGCACCGTGGTGCCCGCTGGTATGCGTTCCACCCCCTCGGGAACCAGGACCAGAGCATCGGCCCTGGCCATGGAACTAAGGCGGCGTTTTGAGTCCAGCGGTATCAGGTGAGTCGAAAAACCTCGCAATTCCGCACGGCAATGGATGACTTGCGTCCAATCCTCCTGTCCGCCCACCTTTTGTTCCATAATTCCTGTGAGACAAGGGTACGGGGACCCGGTGTACCCTGTCATGCGGAGCACCGCGGGAAACGCGATGAGCAGAAATGCAGCCTCGTTGGAAGGCGGTCCTCCTGGGAGGCAGAATATGGGTTTTCCCTGGAGAAACCCCATGGCCACGGCCTTGCCCGGCCCCAGCCTTATCCGGTGAAACACGTGTTCCCACCTGAGCCCCTCAAGGACTTTGACTATCAGGTCCCGATCTCCTTTCCACGCGCCCCCGGAGGTAATGAGTACGTCGCATTCCAAGAGCAGGGAGCGAACCGCATCGGTAAGGCTCTCAAAGGAATCTCGCGCCTGGCGCACCACCGTTTTAATCGACGCGGACCGCAACCACGCGTCTTGAAGAGCGAGGTTGCTTGCAAAGAGCTTCCCTGTCTCCGGGGTCCTGCCCGGAAGCAGCACTTCGTTGCCCGTGGCCAGCAACCCCACCACCGGACGACGAAAAACCTCAACCCGATCGAGCCCCCCTGCAACCACAAGGCTTATCCGGGCAGGAGTGAGCACCTGGCCTGCGCGGAGAAGAATTTCTCCCTCCGCGATTTCCGAGCCCTTGGCGAGAATGTTTCTTCCAGGTTCCGCGCACGCGAATGCGCTCACATGGCTGGAATCTCGGTGGGCAAATTCCTCTGCCAATACCGCATCAGCCCCCGCGGGGATAACAGCGCCGCTCAGGACCCGCACTGTCTTTCCAGGGCCCACCGCGAGCCCGCAGGGATCGCCCGCGGCGACCGTGCCCGTGAGCCTGAGCTGCACGAGACGTGAAGGACTGGCCAGAGCCACGTCCTGGGATACCACCGCATATCCGTCTTTGAGGGACGAATCGGCTGAAGGATAGTCGATCAGCGCAACCACGTCTGTCCCGCATACTCGGCCCACAAGTTCCGAAGCAGGGACCGTCTCCGTGCCCAGGGGTGACACGCCTTGGCGAGCCAAGTCAGACGCCTCTGCAAAGCCTATGTCGTACATGACTTCAGCACCTCAATCATCCTCGCACCAGCCTATGCAAAAAGGGCATTCTGTAGCGCGGGAGTCTTTCACCGGGTCAGCGTCAACGCAAACTCTCAAAGGACCGTATTCTCCCCAAATCCCTCTCCGACTGCATGGTGGGGATCACGCAGAGGGCAATCTGCCACCAACCGGACTATCAGCTTTCGCTCTCTATCTGTGCCGCAAGTTCAGGCAGCGTCTCTGCAGAAGTGACAGAGTGGGCTATTTGCAAGGCTTCGAGCGCGTAACCGGATCCTTTGCCCTCCAGATTCGCTCGCGTGACGATTTCGTCTACGCCATGGCGCGCCAGGAGTTCCGCTGCTCTTACCCCCTTCTGACGCTCCATCGAACGAAAAGGGTTGTCCAAATAGTCTTCCACGCGGACTTCTCCGGTACGCGTGTTCTTTGCCAGAAAGGCAAAATACGGAGCGTCCCCGAAATGGTCGGAAAGTCTCTCGGTCCCTTCCTGCATTGGTCCTTTACCACCCTCGACGGGTACGGCAACGCGCCACGTCTCCTTTTGCTGGGGTTCGTAGTGTATGAGGATTTTATCGATTTCCGGCCATTGGTCAAGAATCTCTTCTTCGAGATGCGAAACGATTTCATGGGCTTCTCTGAGCAGGCGCGTATGCATTCGCAGCGAGATCTCCACGTATTTGTACCTGCCTGAGCTTCGACCGCCCACGGAGACGACTGTCGCTACGTCCGGGTGGCGCTCCATGATCTCGCGAATTTCGTGCAAGGTCTCATGGTCGAGCGTGGCATCCAGCAATACCTTCACCGCATCGATCATGATCTGAAAACCGGTGCGCGCTACCAGCGCTGCCACGAACAGGGCTACGTACCTGTCCAGCGCATACCCGATATGGGCTCCTATGACGGAAACCAAGATGACCACCGTGGAGAGTAGGTCGGTATAGACGTGCTTGGCATCGGCCACGAGACTGGGAGATCCTGCTTCGAGGCCTACGCGCAACTCATATCTCGAAAACGCGAGAGCCACGAAAATGATGATGAGTATTCCCCCTATGACCTGCGGAAAATGTGTCAACTTCGCGAGCGACTGCGCATGCAAGGCATCCGCACCGATCTCGAACGCGGCATAGAAAATGAAGAACGCGGAGAAAAGAGCGACCAGGTTTTCGACCTTGTAAAGTCCTTCGGGAAAAGTAGCGGTTTTCCGGTCTGAAATCACGATTCCGACAAAAATGGTCAGTGCGGATATCACGTCTGCAAACGAATGCACCGCGTCAGCTCTGAGAGCCAAGCTTCCCGACACCTCTCCCAGGACGTATTTGAGAGACATGAAGAAGGCGTTCACGACAACTGAATACAGAGCAACTTTGGCATACGATTTCAACGTGCTAATCCCTTGGCTCGCGCCGTCCCCCGCGCCTGCCGCGTTTGCACCGAAGGCAAGGGGGAATCACGCCCGGATTCGTCCTGCGAATGCGCATGTCACCGCATTGAGGACAAACGAGCTGGCGGCCCGTGCCAAAAGGCACTTCCCATTCGTAGCTGCACGCCAAGCAACGAAATTTTCTCTTGGTCTTCTCGTCCATTCCTGTGGAGGTTCCTCTGTCACCCCTCGGGCGCGGATGAGGGAGGCGAAAAAGCGCACATGAAATGCCTCTTCTTCGCCACCCTGTTCCTTATCCCCAGGAAACGATGTACGTGCACGAGTCTTCGCCGTTTTTTCTACACGGCCGCGAGTCGTCATGTCGCACCACCGTGTCAGTTATCCCTTCCGGCCTGAATCGCTTGGCAAATCCCTCCAGGACGCCTCTGTCAAATGCACAACAATAGTGGTTGGTGCTGATCATTATCCCGCGTGTGAGACCACCCACTTGCCCTTGATGAAGGTATTTCCAGTGGCCGATCTCTCCACCCTTATATTTCGAGTGGTACCCCTGGTCGAGGCCCCCTAAGGCTGATTCCAGGCTGTTCCAGGTGGGTGGAAGCTTGACACGCTGGGCTATGCGTTCTCCGATTCGTGTCATCATGTTCCGCCCCGCCCGTTGAGCTACGTCTCTCATGGCCTCAAGAAACGGTTGCGCCCGGTAGAATTGATTCGGATTCACCTCACGAAAACCATGGGCGTCGAACACCGCACGGCCGAACTCACGTAGTTCCTCAGGGAATCCAAGGACAAACGACTCAATAACCTCTCCGACCACTTCAACCCGTTCCGGTTCATAGGCACTGAACTCACCCATAGAATCTTCCTCCTTCGGGCTTCGGAACTGAGCCACAAGTCGCACCACCGAGGAATGCTGTCCCGTTGCCGTCGATCGCGTATCGCCGACACTCGGTGCCGGCAACTGCAATCTGTGCGAAGTAGTTGCACGTGCTCAATGAACGACTCTACGATCCGCACTTGGCCAAATCTACCGAGCAATGCCGTTCAGACTCGCATCGATGATACGCGGAACCACATCCGACCAACCCAGTGGCATGAAGTGGATTCCTTGAGTCATGGGAGCCACGGCTTTGAGGAGTTCACTGGTCATCTGCACACACGTCTCCTTGGCGCTTTCTTTGGGAGCCTGCTCCAGCCTCTTCACCCAGGATTCAGGCACCGTAATCCCCGACACGTTCTCGTTCATGAAACGAGCCATCTTCGCTGACTTTACCAGCACGATCCCCATTTGCACGGGAACTCCGAAAGCCTCGGTTTTCCGGATGAACCGCTCAAACAGGCCCGCGTCATATACGGTCTGGGTCTGGAAGAACTGCGCTCCCGCCTCGATCTTCTTTTCCATCTTGATCAATTGGAGATCCAGGGGTTCAAAGTTCGGATTCACCACCGCTCCCAGGGCAAACTGAGGAGCCTGCGTCAATTCGTGGCCGGTCATGTCGTACCCGTTCTTCATTTGCGTCGCAATCTTCAAGAGCTGGACGGAGTCGAGGTCAAATACGGGCTTGGCCGCGCGATGGTCGCCGAGAGTGGTATGATCTCCGGTAAGGACCAATACGTTATCTATGCCGAGCGAACACGCGTTGAGAAGCTCTGACTGCAGCGCGATGCGGTTCCTGTCCCGGCAGGTAATCTGATAGATGGGCTCGATGTCCCTTTCCTTGAGCTTTACGGAAGCTGCCAGGGATCCCAGCCGCATCACGGCACTCTGGTTGTCGGTCACGTTGATTGCATGCACGACGTTGCGCACCAGTTCTGCCTCTTCGAGGCACTGGGGCGTCTGCCCATTACCCAGATCCCTTATGCAACCTTTTACCGGCCCGACTTCGCTGGTGAGTACGTAGGTTCCTTGAGAAAACAGTTCGGTTATTTTCATGATAATCCTCTTATTCAGGCAAGTTTCAAAGATCGCGGCTTGTTGGCTTTGGTGAAATCCTTCGGTTCCTTGTACCCGCGCAGCGAGTCAAGTTCACCAAGAGCTCGTAAACGCTCGTAGATGAGAATCCACGCGCAGTCACGTTCGCGATCCACTTCGCATTTCCCATTCTCCGAACCGCCGCAAGGACCGTTGAGCAGACTTTTTGCGCACTTGGTGAAAGGGCAAATACCTCCGGTTTCGTTGAGCACGCATTCGCCACATTCCTGACACTGTTCGAGCGCGAAGGCTCCGGCTACGACCGTATCCATGTGCCCGACTGAGTCGAGTGCGATCTTCACAGGCATGGTGAGCCCCATTTCTTCCGTGGCCTGTCGCATGACTTGCAAGGCCCCGCCACATCCGAGGACGAGAATTGCCTCGCTCTCTGCAAGCTCCTTTTCCTTCCCACTCAACGCGGCCATGGTATGGTTGATGTAGCATGTGCGTTCCGGGGTGACTTCAAGCACCACGTTCTTGCCTTGTTTCCGCAGATGCTCGGCCATCTCGGCCACCTGCACATCGCCGCCGGTCTTGCAGGCCTTTGCGCATCCATTGCATCCGGCAACGATGATTTTATCGAATTTGCTTATCGCGTCGAGAACCTCTTGTTCCGGCTTCCTTGCCGTTCCTATCATCAGAGCCTCCTGTTGGTTGCCTCGAAACGAGCCGAGGCGAAATAACGGTCTCTCTTCTCACTGCGTCTTCTTCATCACGAATATTCGATCGACTCCACGAGTGTCGAGAACTCCCAGAACTCATGTCCGGCCTTCATGGCCCAGGCTGAGATATCCCCGCGTGCTTCCGGATCACGAGCCTGGATTTCAATTACCTCACCCGCGTTCACCAACTCGATTCCTTCCTTGGCTTCCAAGAGCGGGCCCGGGCACACGTCCATTCGTGCATCGATTATTTTGGTCGCGCTCAGGCGTTCCAGGTCAGCGCTATTCATGATGCTCCCCGCAGAAGAGATGTGCTACACGTCGCGAAGAATAGCAATGATCGTGCCACTTCAGGAGCCTCGCGTTTCACAAGGTCTCTCCGGTCATAGTTCGCTAAAATATTGAGCATTTTTCTGTTCTTTCGAGCGAGGCAGCAAGTGATGCAGCTCCTTTATGACAACCTATTGATTGACACTCGTCAACTGATAGATTAACGTGTTGGTTGACATTACCGTTCCGGTCATGGAGGGTTGCAACGATGAATCGTGAAGGCATGGTGAACTTCTGGAAAACCGTGGTCGAGACCATGATGGACGGCTTGATGGTGGTAGACGCAGACGGAATGATCGTCTCCGTGAACCGCGCAACCGAAGCGATAACCGGGTACACCAGAGAGGAAATGATCGGAAGTCCCTGCACGATTCTCAACTGTGACAACTGTTCCGCACGCTGCGGCGCTGACAAAGGTTTTTCGTGTGACCTGTTCGATACGAAAAAGGTGGAAAGACGCAAGTGCTTCATGAGAAAGAAGGATGGCACCATAGTGCCGATCATGAAAAACGCTTCCGCTCTCGTGGACAAGGACGGCAAGGTGGCCGGAGCAGTGGAAACACTCATGGACTTGACCGAAATCGTGGCACGCGACCAGCACATCGCCAAACTCAGTTCCATACTGAAAGGCAAGGACCGTTTCCACGGGATTATAGGCAAATCACGCGTCATGCGAGACGTCTTTGATTTGATCACCGACGCGGCACAATCTGACGCTCCTCTCATCATCTACGGGGAAAGCGGTACAGGCAAAGAACTCGTTGCCGCCGCGATTCATAACCTGGGCAGGCGTAAGCACGGTCCTTTTGTAAAGATTAACTGCGCAGCCCTCAGCGAATCCCTGCTGGAGAGCGAGCTTTTTGGACATGTGAAAGGTGCGTTCACCGGTGCGGACAGCACGAGAAAGGGGCGTTTTGAACTCGCACATCAGGGAGACATCTTTCTTGACGAAATTGGCGATATTCCCCTATCGATGCAGGTCAAAATACTGAGGGTGATCCAGGAAAAGGAATTCGAGCGCGTGGGCGACAGTGTACCGATCAGGGTGGACGTCAGGATGATCTCGGCCACTCACCGGGACCTGGGAGACATGATCGGCAGGAATCAATTTCGGGAAGACCTGTTTTATCGGCTTAATGTCATACCTGTACGGCTACCGCCCCTACGAGAGAGGTTGGAAGACTTGCCTCTGTTGGTCGAGCATCTGCTTGAAGAGAACCGCTTGAAAACGGGAAAACCTATTAAGGAAATTAGTCAAGAAGCAATGGAATTGCTTGTCCGTCACTCTTGGCCTGGAAATATTCGAGAGCTTATCAATGCATTCGATTACGCGTTCGTAGTCTGCAGAACCCGTTGCATCGAAGCCGCGAACCTGCCTGAAACCATCACCGGTAATGAGAGACGGTTGCGTAAGCTCGTCAGCCGGGATGACCAGAGAGAACGGGAATCGGTCATGCACGCATTGAGGAAGTCGGGGGGTAAGAAAGGCGACGCTGCACGAATGCTGGGGATAAGTCGACAAGCGCTTTGGAAAAAGATGTCGAAATTGAACATCACGTATGATTTGAGTTTCAAAGGCAACGACGTCGACCCTGCAAGTTCCATCGAACCGTCGTGAGCCGGAACGTCCGCGTCCTTTCCTCGCAGCACGGTGTGTCAGACGCTGCGTGACGAAAATTAGGGTAACATCGGATGGGGGCCTTGTCGCGGATGAGAGACCGCGTCACCAAGGTTCCCGCAAGGAGCCGCTTCCATGCAGTGGTTTACCAACCTGCTCGCTCCGTTCCTTGACTGGATACAGGTCGAGGTCACGTCCCATTGCAACGCGCAATGCACGTACTGTCCCCATGCCGTATTCGGGGAATTCTGGCAAAACCGACACATGCCATTGGATCTGTACAGGAAACTCTCGCGTGCCTTCCGGAGAACGAGCCTGGTGTACCTGCAAGGGTGGGGAGAACCGCTGCTTCACCCGCAGTTCTTCCGAAATGGCTCACCTTGCACGACAGAGCGGCTGCCAGGTAGGAACCACCACCAACGGCATGCTTGTGGGGGATAGCATCGCGGAGCGGATGATCAGCACGGGCTTGAGCATCGTCGGTTTCTCCCTGGCCGGAACGGATGCGACCCAGGATAGGATCCGGCAGGGTGCTCCCCTCGAAAAAGTCTTGCTCGCGATACGACGGCTGCACGCAGCCAAGATAACACACGGTTCTCCGTATCCGGAGATACACGTGGCGTACCTGTGGTTGCGTTCGCAACGTGAAGCAGTGAGGGCATTGCCGCGCCTCTTGGAGGGGAGGGGAGTCCGCCAGGCAGTGGTAAGCACTCTCGACTTCGTGCCTCGGCAGGACCTGGCCCGAGAGGTCATCCAGGCCAACGATGCGTCAGAAGAAGCTTTCCTCAGAGACATCATTGCAGAGGTGATCGAAGATGGCAAAACACGTGGAGTGGAGATCGTTTTCCGCGTCTCAGCGCGGTACATGAGGCCGGCCGCGTGCACCGAGAACGTGACCAAGTCTTTGTTCGTCTCATGCAACGGCCTCGTTTCCCCTTGCGTGTTGAGGAACTTGCCGGTCGCAGCGGGTGAGGATCGGGAAATACCAGGCCTCCGTGTACCCACGAGTCTCATATTCGGCAACCTTCATGAGCGAGTCCTCACAGAAATCTGGAGAGAAACCTCGTACAAGGCCTTCCGACGCGACCATTCCAAGGCCCGCGTGCCTCGCTCGTGCCAAGGCTGCCCCAAAGTGTTCTCTGTGACGTACGGATGAGCACGGTCTCACGCGGGAGAGAAATCATTGCAGCTCCTCGTTTTTGTCCTTCCTCTGGTGGGTGCAGAATGCACCGCTATCGCGTCTTGAACGGTGCATCCTGCACTATCCCGCATGCTGCTGAGTGCCGTTAGACTCGGCCTTTGTGACTCCCGCTGGCCTTGCGAGTAACTCTTCCTGTTTGGCACGGAATTTGCCCTTCCTAAATGAGGGAAATCATGAAGATCGCATGTTCCGAGCATCAGGGTCGCATTGCGGCCGCTAAGGAGAACAAGCCATGCCACGATTCGACAGAACAGGTCCCGCAGGAGCCGGCTCCCGAACCGGAAGAGGGATGGGGCTGTGCGGGGCTTATGCGGGAAGAGAAATTAATGTCTCACAAGAAAATCTCCGGGGAGTTGGCCGCGGAGGCGCTCCTTGGGGTGGAGCCCGAGGACGCTGCTTTGGTGGCCGCGGCGCAGGTTGGGGCTGGCGCACCTCGGCTGGCCCTGTTCCTCTGTCGCCACGTGAAGAGGCTGAAGCGCTCAAGGCGCAACTCGCAGCCGCGGAGGAGCAGCTTGCGGCAATG
Organism: uncultured delta proteobacterium; assembly: GCA_963760985.1. Classification (GTDB taxonomy): domain Bacteria; phylum Desulfobacterota; class Desulfomonilia; order Desulfomonilales; family Desulfomonilaceae; genus JACRDG01. The sequence continues at coordinate 386,783 of CAVXFM010000017.1, forward strand.
AGGACTCGCCTGGAGGAGCTCGCATCTATCGGGTGAGCCCAGTGTATCCAGGCGTCGGGGCGTGGATCGCTGGCAGCCGTGACTGAGCGTAAGAAGGTCAGCAGGGCTTCAGCGAATCCTCTCCCCTCGCACGGGAGCCAGTGCACACATTCTTCTGAGACTTGCTTGAGAAATTACCGGGTACGTGCGAGAAAGGATAGACCAAAAATGCCAAGAGGAGATCAAACGGGTCCGACAGGCCAAGGCGCTGGGTCAGGACGAGGCACGGGAAGAGGCGGAGGCCGAGGTCGGGGTGGCGGCCGCAGGGCAGGACCCGGCGGCGACTGCGTGTGTCCGAATTGTGGGGAAAAAACTCCGCACCAAGCGGGGAATCCTTGCTTTGAGCAGAAATGTCCCAAATGCGGCACGCTTATGGCGCGGGAGTAGCCGCGTGTACGTACGTGCCAAGGTCGAACCGATACGTGACGATTCTTGGCAAAAGCTATTTATGAAGGGGAAAGGCTATCAAGGAAATGGCGGAAACCAATACGTGTTCTTCTGAACAATCTTGCGGAAATTGTGAAACTGCCGGCACGTGTGATACACAGGCTCAGCAACTGCATATGCAGACGCGCCTCGCGGAAAAGCTCTCCTCCATCAAACATCGGCTGGTCGTGATGAGCGGCAAAGGCGGTGTGGGGAAATCCACCGTCGCGGCAAATCTCGCGGTCGCACTGGCCGCGAACGGCCATAGGGTGGGGATTCTCGACGGAGACGTCCACGGACCGAATATGCCCAAGATGTTGGGTCTGGAAGGAGCAAGCCCCGAGGCCGGGCCCGGAGGATTGCTGCCTCTACAAGCATCCCCCAACCTCACAGTCATGTCCATGGCGTTTCTTCTTCCGAATTCCGACACCCCCATTGCCTGGCGCGGACCCATGAAGCACACCTTGTTCCAGCAGTTCTTGTCCGATGTGGACTGGGGCGAGCTGGATTACCTGGTCGTGGACCTGCCGCCAGGCACCGGGGACGAGCCCATGAGCATCGCGCAGATCCTGGGCGCTCCCTTGTGGACCATCATTGTGACCACTCCGCAGGACGTGGCGCTTCTGGATTCGCGGAAATCGGTGGTGTTCGCAAAGAGCCTCGAGATGAACGTGTTGGGCATTATCGAAAACATGAGCGGGCTCATATGTCCCCACTGCAAGGAAAAGATCGACCTCTTCAAGACCGGAGGCGGCGAAAAGGCCGCGAAGGATTTTGCAGTACCGTTCCTGGGTGCCATACCCATTGACCCCATGGTGGTGCTGGCCGGCGACGCGGGAATCCCGATGCTGAGCTTTGATTCAGGCTCCCAGATTTCCGAGGTCTTCCGGGGACTGGCTTCAAAGGTGGATCAAATGACGAATAACGGCAGCACACCACTGGCATGTGCGTGTGCTGCCGATACCCTCGACCCGAGTGAAACCGTAGCAGAGGATTACTCTCAGTTTTCCAAGACGGTAGCGGTGCCGTCCATGCACCCTGGAGGCTTGAACGCGATGCGGTCGGGCCATTTCGGTCATTGCGACGCCTTTACCTTGATACGCGTCGAAAACGGAAAAATCAGCGACGTTTCCGTGGTGGCAAATCCGCCTCACCAGCAGGGTGGATGTCAGGCGCCGGTGAACCTCTTGCAGCAGAGCCGTGCGGACGCGCTCATTGTGGGGGGGATCGGCATGAGACCGCTTATGGGATTTCAGCAGGCAGGCATTGACGTGTATTACGGTCCGGAAGGGGAAACCGTGGGAGCCGTCATTGGACACCTTCTTGGAGGACGGCTGCAATTGATAGAGCAAAACCAGGTGTGCGGTGGAGGGCAGTTCTGATACCGATTCGCCCTCAACCGGTTTATAGCAGTTCCAAAAGTTTTGATTGAATGGCTCGTGCCTTGGGAAGGTGGCGGGGGGTCCCCTGAACGAAGATTCGACGGTTCTGCGTCGTCCGTACCGAAGGAGATCCCCCGCCTGTAGCCTTCACCAGGTGATATTTACCCAAGCGAAACGGAATGAGGCGGACCACACCAACCTGAGTGCATCCGGAGGGTACCACAAGCAATGAAGGTGTCTTTCACACGCTCAAGGAAGAAATCTACCGTAGTCGGAAGGAAGGTTGCATATTGCACCATCGTGCCACGATCGCAGGAAAGCCGTGCGACGCGGGAATGGTAACGCCGCCCAAGTCAAGAATCCGTAAAAAAGCAACAAGGCTCACAGAGCGAACGTGCCATCGGTGACTGCGTCTCGTTGGCCGCCGCTCCTGCCTTCCACACATTATTTCCAAGGTCAACGGTATGAGCAGAGAAAACGAAGTTTTTGAAGATATTGAAGGATTGGTTCTTGAAGATGCTCGGAAGACCTATTCGCCCACAGTCATTGAGCATTTCTTGAATCCGAGAAACGCGGGTGTCCTCGAAAATCCTGATTGCTTCAACGCAATGAGCGGCATCTGCGGAGACACCATAGGCATCTACGTGGGGTTGCAGGACCGGACGATCGAGCGTATCAGCTTTGTCACAAACGGGTGCGGCCCAACAATTGCCTGTTCCAGTGCGCTCACGAGCATGGCCAAAGGGTTGAGAATTCAGGCGGCCATGGAGATCACCGGCAAGGATCTCATTGATTATCTGGGAGGCTTGCCGCTCGAGAACACCCATTGTGCCGACCTTGCAGTAAACACGTTACGCAGCGCTCTCGCAAAAGCGGGGTGACCCATGAGATTGCGGAAACGGCTCATCGACATCCTTGAACCCTCATGCGCAGGTCATTCAGTTCGCGATGTACGCATTGGGCTCGGGTACACCGCAGTTCAGCTTGATGACGGACGAGCGGGCGTGGCGTACACGCTCGGCAGAGAGTTCATGAAAGGATGCACCGCGTTTGGCGGCCACCGCCCCATTGCGGGGAGTGGATCATTTGAGGTGCTTAGCTATCTCGATTCTGAGGGCCTCGTGGAATCCTCAGTAGGTTTGGCAACGGCCAATGCCCTGAGCAACGGGGTTCCCCACCATGGTGTCACGGGTGATGTGTTGAAATCCGTGGAGCTTCTGCCGACTGACAAGGTTGCCATGGTGGGTTTCTTTGCTCCATTGGTCGCGGAACTGCAGGACCGGGTTGCCGAGGTCGAGATATTCGAGGAACATAGTGGGGAACTGCCTCATCTGCGGGCCGCGTCCGAGGCGGTTTCCGCTATCCCGAAGTACGACGTGGCGCTTATCACCTCGTCCACCATTGTGAACGGCACCGTGGACGAGCTGCTGGAATCGGCACGGACCTGCCGTGAGGTCGTGCTGCTGGGCCCATCGACTCCTTTGATCGCGGAAGCCTTTGAAGGCACAGCGGTCACCTGGCTGTCAGGGATTACCGTGGAGGATTCCGATGGCCTGTTACAATTGGTGAGTGAGGGGGGAGGAACCCGTCTGTTCAGGCCTTTTGTCACCAAATGGAACATCCCCCTCCGAAACGGCGCCTGAGCCATTGAAACAGTGTACGGGCAGGCGTATTCTGAAGGGGCTAAAGATGTCCGCTGGGCCATCTGATCCGTGAATCCCGCGTGAAGGCTCACGGAACTCTCAGGGCATTGCTTGGAGCAGAATCGTTGGCATCAGCAATGAGGAATGAAGACCCCAACCCACGCGAATCACGATTCTCGTGGATAACGACGTACATCCGGGGCTCAACCTGAGAGCTGAACACGGCTTTTCCGCGTTGGTGGAGCGCGGGACCACACGGATACTCTTTGACACCGGGCAAGGCCCTGCCCTGGCACACAACGCACGGGTGCTGGGCATTCCGTTGTCTTCGCTCTCTGCGGTGGTATTGAGTCATGGACACTACGATCACACGGGAGGGTTGCTCCATGTCGCGGAGCTGAACTCCGGAATTCGTGTCGTTGCCCATCCTGCGATCTTTTCCCCGCATCTCAAATTGCCTCAAGACGATAGTGCACTGCGATACATAGGGATTCCTCACACGCGGGAGACTCTGGAAAGGCTGGCCGCTGTCTTTGACTTTGTCCCGGAATTTGCGGAGATAGCTCCGGGCTTGTGGTTCACAGGCAAGGTGCCGCGTGTGTTCGGGCTGAATGCGGATAAGCGACTCGTCACGAAAGAGCACGATCTCACGGTCCTTGATCCCTTGGAAGACGACTGTTCCTTACTGATGGATACTCCCTCCGGGCCTGTCTTGCTCCTGGGATGTGCGCATGCGGGCGTGAGAAACGTGTGGGAACATGTCCGTACCAAGCTGGGCATCGATCAGGTGCATGCGGTGATCGGCGGCACGCACCTGGGCTTGTCCGCCGAGGCTGAAACCGGCGCTGCGATCGAGGCTCTGGAGCATGCCGATGTGCGACTCCTTGCGCCGACCCACTGCACCGGAGCAGGCCCCAAAGCCGTGTTGCAAGCCCATTTTGGCGATCGATTTCAATCCGCGGGAGCAGGAACGGTCTTCGAATTCGGGAAATTTTCCGCGTGAGGGGACCCCATCACGTGATCAAGGAGCGACGCTTCACAGAATCATGCGGGAGCCGGCACCATGATATGCGATACTCATAGGCAGCAAAGGAGAGGAAGCTATGAGAATTCGCCTCATTCGTCACGCGACCCTTCAAATCGAAATTGCAGGCCGAGTGTTGCTGCTCGATCCCATGCTTTCCCCGCCCCGTACTTTTCCGTCCCTGACCATAGGTAAAACCTCTTCACGTAATCCTCTCGTACCGCTCCCTTGTCCTGTTGACACGCTCCTCCAGCCCGATGCAATCCTGGTATCGCATTGCCATTTCGACCATTTTGACCATGCCGCGGCCGACCTGCTTCCCAAGCAGATCCCGCTCATGTGCCAGCCCTCGGACACAAATCGCATTCAACACATGGGTTTTACTCAGGTCATGCCGATCGGACAAGAGCCGCTCTCATGGAACGGATTGCGTGTTTCGCGCACGCACGGGCAGCACGGTCATGGCCTGATCAAACGGGTCATGGGACACGTATCCGGCTTTGTCCTCCAATCCGACGGAGAGCCGGCATTATATGTGGCAGGAGACACCATATGGTGTCCCGCGGTACAGACAGCCCTGGCCGTGCATCGGCCAGACATCATCGTGGTCAATGCGGGTGCGGCTCAATTCAACGTGGGCAAACCGATTACCATGACTGCTCAAGACGTGGTAAAGGTGCATGAAGCAGCTCCCCAAGCCAAGATCGTAGCCGTACACATGGAAGCCATCAATCACTGTCGGCTGGGGCGCAGCGAGCTTGCGGATTACCTGCACGCGGCAGGAATAGGGCACGTCATGAGCATTCCCCTCGACGGAGAAAGCGTGCCTCTGGGTGCGGAATGAGATCAAATCCGGAAACACTTTGCCCAATTCCGGGATCGGGATGTGAACAGGGTATGGTGTACCCGGAACTGCCACGGCTTATTGCTGAGGAACCCGAGACTTCGAAGACTCCGACGAAAAACGTTTCTATGCCGCTGCCGGGCATGGGACCTCCTGATGAATCTCGTATGTTGCCATTTCCCCACGTACGCAATAGCGCGGGAAGGCTTTGATCAACCAAAGTGTAACACTTCTTCCGAAACGCGAAGGGTGGTCAGGTACTTGTCATCTGTTTTCTCCAAATGCCGACATTGGCTTCGAAGCCAGAGAATGTGAGCAACTCCGGAACTAACGAGTGGAAGCAAAAACATAATATGCCCTATCCCCTGGCTGCCTGTCGCTACCTCTGCGCAAGCGCCGATCAGAAAACTGGCAATGCATGCAGCGCTCGTCCATTCCGTCAGCCAACGACGCTCATCCCTGTGAAGCCTAGCATACTTATTCTCTGAGAGAACAACATATCCATAGCTTTTTCGAGACAAGTACGCCTTCCAAGGGAAGAACAACTTCCTACCGTCTTCCGCCGTCTTGAATTGCGCGTCGATAATCCTATCAACTGAATTCATCGGTCCCTTTGGACGTGCTGTAGAACCTGACGGAAAGCTCGAACGAAGCTTTTCAGCAGCACCTTGCGCGACCAGCGTAGGATAAGAAACCGCCTCAATTCCTTTGAATACGTGGGAGGGCACCGTTCCTGATTTCAATCCGCAAGTCGGACACACACCGGATCGATTGGGCCGCGCCGCCCCACAGACAATGCATTCCCACGATCCTTCAGTCCTCCTGTCCCCTAACCCGCCTTGACCGGTTTCTTCAAATTGCGCCTGCGCGTGGTGGTGCGCCCCAGCCAATGTAGGCTCTTCAAGCAACTCCACGTCTTCCAAGCGCGAGTCGAAATCATCAGGCACATGGTCGTTGGGGGGCAAGTCTTCGCTTGCCACCAGTCCTGAATTCACCAATTTCTGGAGCAGGCTGTCCAGAGATGCTTTCGAGAGCGAGTACCGCTCCATGAGGTGGCCGTAGGTAAGACCGGACCCGATGTCAGCAACAAGCTTATGGGCGTTGATTCTTCTCGTTGCCACTGCGTTCCCCCATGCCCCCATTCAATTAGCTTCGGGCCGGGATTGATTCCGAACAATTCTAATCCTGGGAAACCACGATAAGCCTAACCCGTTCTTCCCTGGTCTGTCAAAGCTCGAATCGCCGTACAAGAGCCCTGGAAAAAGGAATAGCTGCCCCGATACACGCTCACCGTCGGTAGAAAGGGCCTATTCGTGCGCTCCCCCTTCCCGAAGGAGCCGAACGATCGGCACGAAGCCTTTCGCCTCCGCTACGCGCAGGGCGGTACTTCCAAAATTATCCGTTGCGTTGACGTAAGCGCCTTTGTCCAGGAGCATTCTGACCACTTCCCCGTTGCCTGCTGACGTGGCTGCCATCAGTGCAGTCCGACGTGAAATGTCTCTTGCGTTCACGTCGGCCCCTTTGTCCAAGAGAATCTTCACTAGCCTCATGTGACTTCGCGAAATCGCACATATCAGCGGCGTAGTGGACCCTTCTCTAGAATTTACATCCACTCCCCGCTCTAAGAGACGGCGAACAGCTTCCAAGTTGCCGAGACAAGCAGCAGCAGTGAGTGTGATTGCGGCCCCTTGGCGCTCGAGCAGAGCTACCACGTCACAGTGGAAGCGTATAGCGGCCTCCGTTAAGGCTGTGGCGCCCGTCTCGTCCCGTGCGTTGATTGGAGAGCCCCACTCTACAAGGGTTCGCGCCACTTCCGTATGACCGCCAGCCGCAGCAGCAAGGAGGGCAGTCCAGCCTTCAGCGTCAGCCGCTTTGACGTCGGCACCGCGCCGGAGCAACTCTTTCACTACTGTCAGGTGTCCTCTCCCCGCGGCAGCCATAAGAGCTGTGCGGTCCTGTTGGCCCCTGGCATTGACGTCGGCGCCGCGACGCAGGAGTATCTTCATTACCCTCAAATGTCCTCGCAGCGCTGCCCACTTGAGAGCCGTGTCTCCATGAGCATCTCCCAAATTGACTTTGGCTCCACTGTGCAACAGATCCTTCACCATCGACAGGTCGCCGCATTGCGCCGCCTCCATGAGTGCCGTTCTTCCCAAGATTCCACGCTGATTGACATCAGCTCCCTTGCTCAAGAGGAGTCTCACTACCCTTTCGTGGCCTGCACGCGCAGCGGCCACCACCGCGGCATCTGAACCCTTGGCCTCTGCGTTGAGGTCGGCTCCTTGGTCCACGAGGGCCTGTATGGATTGAAGATCCCCGCGCTCTGCTGCCTCAATGAGCTTCTCGTCAAGCATAGCCTTGTTCTTTGCGATCCCGGCTGACACGAGCACTACCAGTACCCAGAGGTACAGCCAGCCAAGGCTTTGCGATCGGCGGAATGCGTCGAGTCTTCATGAAAATACTCCGACTGAACGGAAAAGGGGCCGATCCCACGGTTTCGCGCAGGGGCCCTTGGACTGCGCGCGTTCTTGAAAACAACGCGGCCGCTCACGGTACCTCCGGCAGCAAGGGATGGAGCGGATCTCTTCGTGCTTTTCGCTCTACCCAAGCCGTGCGCCTCGACGTGATCCGAGTGCCCAGACGCTTTTCGCCGCGCTACCCTGCGTGTGCGCAGGGGGGCTTCCTCTGTGTTGAAAAGAGGCGAGAATGCCTGTTTGAGTGGCCTACACCTTGATGGACATCAGGAAGGGTACATGGTGCGCCAAGAGGCAATGACGTCAAGACATTTTTCCGTGGGCTGAACGTTTGGGGGCGTCATACTTACATCGGGCACGTAGTGCGAACGAGCCAGGTCGGGCGCAGTGCCCACAGCGAGCAGCGAACGCAAGTGTCTTTCTTGCGCGCAATGCGGTGCACTTCGTGATTCGCATTGTACCAGGATTCATCGAGCCCGGTAGATCAAGACGAGCCAAGGGCCTATGTGCAACCCTTGGCTCTCACGTGTGCGCTGCGTCAGGCTTGTTCCGCGCTGCAGCGTCAGCTCTGGAAGCGTTTTGTCACCGCGAGCGGAATCAGGGATTTCCCCCGGACCGATGCGAGTTGCATGAAGAAATCCTTGCCGGTGGCAGGCGGTTCCCGGCGTTCCGATTCGGGTTTTGACTTGAGCGACAAAGCTTCGCTGGGGCACGTGGTCACGCACAGCCCGCAGCCGATGCATCGGTCCCGATCGACTTGTGCCACGCTGTCGTCTCCCATTTTGATGGCTTCCATCTGGCAACGATCCAGGCAGGTCTCGCAACCGGAGCAGAGATCCTGCGCCACCTCCGCGTAATAATTGGTCAAGACCTTTTCCGCGGGTTTGGGGTGCAATTTGATGGACCTCAGGATTCCGCAGCAATCCCCGCAACAGTTGCACATACCGCCCGCATCTTGCGAAATGAACGGTTGCGGCACAAGTCCAGCTTCCTCACACTTGTCGATCACGCCAAGGGCTTCTTCCTGGGTGATGTACCGTGCCATGCCCTTGTCCACGTAGAAATCCGCGTGGCTCCCGAACTGGAGGCACACTTCCTGGGGTTTGTCGCAGCCCTTGTCCAAGAGGCCCTGCTGAACCCGGCAAATGCATTTTGCCACTGCAATCTTGTTCTTGGTCTTGATCATGCCCTTCACGTCTTCGTACGGTGCGACCGGCCACAAATGGTCGATGGACTTGTTCACCGGCACGGTTCGCAGAGGAGCCGTCTGAGCTATGCCTTGCTTGCCCAAGGCCTCCATGAGGTACTGATCGTAGAGTTCCGCAAATTCCCGGTCCATGTCTTTGAGTTGATACTCAAAAGATCCCACCACAAACGGGACCGCACCGTATTTGGCGCTCTCGCCTTTCTTGAGACGAAAGATGAGGCCGCGCGCGACCATGCGTTCCAGCAACGCTGCCACTGCTGCCGTGTCCTGGCCAATCCGTTGTGCCACTGCTTCGGGGGATTCCAGCATCATGCTGAGATTCAGGTAGAGATCGGCTTCCTCTTCTGAGAAGAGCTTTTCCAGGATCTTGAGTTCAACCCCCGATTCGGTAGAAGGGAATCCCATGGAATATTGATCCAATTGTTCACGTAGGTCGTAATACACCTGCTTCGTCATCATTTCCTCCTGGATGACCGCGAAAAGGCTCCTGCGCGTGCAGGGCCGGGTTTGTGCGTGCAATGCCTTATACCGGGAAGCGCAAGGCTGTCGAATCTGCGTTCAGGAGACCTTCCTCCGACCGGTCATGGTACGCAAAAGGGATCGCCATGGTCCTAGCCTAGACTCGCGCTCCTTCATAGTTCAGGCCGGGACTGCGTCAAAAACCGACGGCAACTTCTTGAGCCAAAGGACCCTCAAGTGAGCACGTATGATGCCCCGTACCGATCCGGATCGTCCTGTCACTTCCTGGATCTGATCACGTCCGTCATGCTTTTCTTCGGCGCACAGAGGACCGCCGCGACTTCCTTCTGAAACACGGAAAAGTCACGGGGAACATGAGTGCCTTGAACGACTTGTATGTCCGGAAAAGCCTCGTTGATGACCTGCACGTACTGCTCCTTGAACGGACACACCGCGGTCATGCAATACGAAAGGTGGATCGCGTCGACCCGGAACGCGGCAAGTGACTTCACTTTCTTGAGAATCTTCTCCGGTGCCGCCACAGTGGGACAGCCCGCACAGTTGATCATGCCCACCAGGATAAGTTCATCTTCACCGCGGTACCGCTCGAAAAACCCGTTTCGCTTGCGCAGGTCCCCGAGGCACACTGCCGCGGCGCAATCCATTTCCTGCGTGCAATTGGCACAGTTGAGTATGCCGACTCTGGCCATGAAATCCTCCTTATGTGCAACATGCCGAAAAAGTGAGACTTTGTTTTTCCTTGTTGGCAATGGACGTCGTGCCCCGGGGCTTCGCTCCTCTCATTGGCGCAAAGTCTGCGGGCACTGGGACTGGCACGCGAAGCAATAGTAGTAATTCCCGGTCATGAACGTCTGCCACATCTCCCGCAATTCATGACCTTGGATGATTCCTTGGATCTCTTCTCTGTCTTCTTGGAGCAATCCCTGCATGAATCGTTGAAAAAACCGGAAGCCGTACTTGAAAATCGCCTCTCCGCACAATTTCTTATCAACCGCACCTTTGCCGGAGAGCGCACCGAAGGGGCACGCTTCCACGCAGCGCATGCAATGATCGCACACATCCTCATGCAGCGGGGAATCAGGCTGAAGGTCCGCAGAAGTCACGAGTCCCGCAATACGGATGGCCGCACCGAATTGTTTGGTCACGAGCAGGCCGTTCTCGCCGTAGGATCCGAGCCCCGCTCGCACTCCGGCTCTGCGCCAGCACAATTCCCCTCGCATGCCCTTCTTGGGGGCTTGCATGTCTATAGGAATGAACGCGGGCACTGCAGCGGCGGCAAACCCGTGGGATTCCAGGAAACGGCCGGTAATATGCGCGGATCTGGCGCATTCGTTGTACGTGTGGATGGTGTCGAATTGCGCCATCTGAATGGTCGTCGATCGTATGGCAGCAAAGCTGTGTCTTGACGCGATCACCATGACCGTGCGAGCTGAGGGCACAATCTTGAAAATGCTCTCCGCATGTTCCGGCAGATCCGCCACCCGAACAATGCCCACCAGATCCCCGCCGGCAGACAACGCGACGCTCCTCGCACTCCTGCTCAAGTCAAGATTTCCCATGATGAATCCCCTTGTCGCGAGAATTATGGTCCACCGCTGAAACGCAGACAGCCTCGACAAAAAATGGTTTCAGGCGCTCTTATGTGCGTGGGCTACGCTCACCCACGAAGAATCTTGCTTTCCGGGCTACTATCTCCGGATACCCGACAGCGTCAATCTTTCCCGGATGAGTTCGATATTGGAGCGATCGATGCCCAAATCTACCTTGATCACACGCTGATGCTCTCCCACCATCTCGAGTATCCGGTCGTACACGTATGCCGACGCAAATATCACCTGGCACTTTTCCAGCATCTTGAGGAGTTCCGAGTCGTTATCCATTCCTGCCCAGATCTTGATCAGGCTCGATCCTCCGGAAAAGATCGCTTCCTTGTAAAAGCTTTCCGTAGACCGCTGGCTGACGCAGGTGAACCCCACCCCAGTGCCCGCGGGAAGCCGCATCAGTTCGTGCATGATGCGGACCTCGGTCCTGAGCAGCACCGCCACTACTTCCACAGGACTTTCAGGAACGACTTTCCTGAACTCCTCCACGTGGTTGAATCCGCAGACAACCAGGTCAACGCCGGATAGGTATTCCGCTGCCAGACCAGGGGTAGACTCCAATTCCTCAATCAGCAGGCCCCTGGTTTGCACAGAGAGGTCTTTGCGCAAGACCGCGGAAATTTCGTCAAGCGCTTCCTGGTTACACTCCACTACCAGCACCTGCCGGCCCTCGGTGCCCACGAAGTAAGTGGTGAGCCGGTGAAGCCAGATATCAGTGATCTGTGACGAGCTGAAGCCCACGCTGAGGGCTTTCTCCAGGGCATCGTCCACGATCTTCCTGAGCGCATCCGTCTTGCTTGGCACTTTTGTTCCTTTGACAAAGGTTCCTGACCCGACGATGGTTTCCAGAATCCCTTCAGCCACCAGTTCCCGGTACGCGGTGGACACGGTGTTCCGGTTCACATTCAAACCCTTTGCCATATCCTTGGCCGACGGCAGCGCCTGCCCGACCGCAAGCTCACCACCTTCGGCCATAATCCGGATCTGGCGCTTGATCTGGTCTTTTATTCCCAGTGGAGCGTTTCGGCGCAAGGTGAACTTCATAGTTGCCTATATTACTAGGCGACTAGGCAGGTGTCAACGGATTTCTCACGTCTCGCACAAAGGCCGCGTCCAGACGTTTCTCTCGTTGTCCCAATAGGTTAGTGAATTGTGGGCTGCCCATCGGTGAGGGACAGGGTGACTGACGTCGCTTCCCCTGCCTTGACGCGAATGCGCTGAGGCACCTTCTTCTTGGAAGGGTCCAATCCATCCATCTGCGGGAGTACTAAGGTGTAGGGACCTGCGGGTAGGGTGATTTCCTTGCCAGGAAGGACCCTGAAGTGTCCGGTAAATCCGCGCAGCTCAACGGTCGCAGGCCGTACCCGGCGAAGTGCCGCGCCGTACCGCTCAAGCGCGGGTTTCACGTCCGCTGGTCTTTCCAGCCGGACGAACTCGCCTCGGGTCTCATTGGCCAGGTTCAAGAATGGTTGCTGATGTGCGTCGGTCATGCCCAAGGCAACCACATCCACCGTGATGCCGGCTTTGAGCGGTGTGGCCTGCGCCAATTGCACGATCCTGTCCCACGAACACCGGGCACTGCCGTCAGTCACGAGCACCACTCTCCCGGAGAAATCTTCAGAAGGGTCAAAGTCGGTTTGCATCGAGTTTGCCGCAGCGTTGCAGAGGTTGTTCTGCTTCGCTGAGTCCATCTGCAATGCGACCCGCCCCAGTTGTGAAAAGGGCGCTTCGTCCCACGAACACAGCAGTCTGCTCACGCGGAGGGGCACTTGCCAATCGCCCTTGCGGCCGAACGTCTCAGACGAAAAATCCCTAACTGCCACTTTAGCCGTGGCCGGAAGCACGCGTGGGAGGCCCGAAAGGAAATCGCTCGCTGCTCTCGCCCGAGTCGGTTGCCAGGGTGGGGCTTCTGCGTACAAGGTATCCGAGTTGTCCACGATCAGCATCAGCTGCCAGTTGATGTGGGTACCGACATAGTTCTCGATATGCACCACGAGAGTACCGGAGTTTTTCTCGAATGGCCGCGATGCAGCCTGGCCTTTACCACCTTCCGCTACAGGATGGTTGTCCGTGCTGCGCGAGCGGGAAGATGGCTGAGACGTCGCGGACACCTGCTGCCCGATGCGGACTTTGGATCTTGTTTCTCCCGAAGCGTGGGCCGAATCAGAATTTGAGGGCGCTGACACTGTCCGACCATTCCTGAGAGAGCCTTGCGTGTGGAAAGCCTGCTGAGTTCCCACGAACACGCCGAAAGCTACCACCGCTGCAGCGGCAGCGGTTCGCGCGAGCGTGCCTCTCCAACTCATGCTCTTTTCAGAAGAATACTGAGGTCGGCAAGGAACCAGGCCGAGGATGACATGGAAGAACCAGCAGATCTGAGGGTACAGCAGCACGTCAGTGGTGAACGAGTGCAGGAGGCTCGCAGCCAAAGGGAGTAGCAGGGCGAGGGGATGGAAAACCGCATCATCTGCCGGCGGTCTGAATACCATCCGTATCAGCCTGACCAGTAAGGCGATCAGTGCGAAACCGTAGAGCACAAGGAACGGCAATCCCAGACCTACCATGAACGTAAGAAAGATGTTCTCGGACGTGACCAGAAAACTCACTTCCCGGACGAACACGTTTTCCGGATAGTCGGCCTGTACCTTCTGGTACTCAGGCACGAAGGAATCTCTCGGGGTCCGGAGTCCGATCCCGGCCAACGGATATTTCTCCGCGATGTACCACGAAAACGGGTAGCTCTCTATCCGGTATTCCTGGTACTGGCCCAGCTCACGGTGAGACAGGTTGCTCGCGTAATGAGCGGTCACCGCGGACAACACCAGTAATAATACGAACGCAGCCACCACGAGACGAGATCCGAAGGAAGCCAACACCGCGAGCAGAGCGAGGACAGCCAGCGGAATCAACACAGCGGATCGGGTGTCATCCACGCCGATCAGATACAGACAGACGTACATGCCGACCAGCACAACCACCCCGAGCAAGGACTGAACCGGTTTCCCTCTGCTGAGAAGTGCAATGGGGCCTGCGGAAAACAAAATCAGCATTTGTATGAGCGGATGGGATCTACTGTAAAGGAAGTAGTCCACGGTTCCCGTTTCCGGATAATGCCAGAGGCTCAACGCGCCTATTCCCACTAGGCATCCAAGACACAACCATGCGAAGACCCGCTGCCGAAATGGAGAATTCAGCAATATCCTTGCACACCAGAACCCCCCGAGTCCTGAGGCCATGAGGATGAAAACTCGCCACATTGCATCTTCAGACCCGGAATTGGCCCATGCACTCATCGCTGCCAGACCGAGAAGCCCTATTGAGATCAAGACCTCCGCTGAGCTGGTACGCACAGATCGTTTCAGAGCGACCGTGAGAGCAGCGCACAAAGCAATAGCGCATAGGGTTCCAGAGAACAGATTGGCTCTTTGCCCGGGAAAAATAATGTAGTAAGGCCAAAGAAAGGCTAAATGAAGACAAATCAGACAAAAAATCAGCCAAGCCACTCTTTCCACTAAAGAAATGTTATCCTTTCCCTTTAAGCCTTCCATTCGTTGCCGGTTCCTCTCGTGGTCACAGGTTCGCTTCGGCTCTTCGCCACCAGGATCCTGTTTTGGCTGGCGAATTCGATTGTATTCTCGCAACCGCGGTTTTTCAAGGCCCCGGTGATTGGTCGTGATCGGACTGCGGCTGAAAAATGTTCCGAAGGACAACAAGCATCGCAATGACATCGATACTTCTTATGGACACAATTACGATACTCCATGAGCGGGCACGTTTTTGCTTGACCGTGCCAATGGCCCCCCGCTATAGTGTATATGGTGGAACGGGGCAAAGAAGCGTATTTTGCCGGCCTGTGTGGCAATATATATTGATCACCACCCACAGGGAACGCCCGAGATGAGAGGAGCCAGCGATTACGAGCTCGCTTTGGAAATGAGTTACTGAGCTTTCACCCCGAGGGACGACAATGTCTCAAAAAAGACACCGGGGGGACCCGGCCAATGGGTCCGTGTGCGACACCATCTACGGGACGTCACCTTCCCGTTGAGAACGATTCTCAGATCACGGTGTCCTTCACGAACCGGTTGCGCCGATGACGAGAAGAACTCGACCTCACGATCTCGGTAGTGTCCTCCGGCCAGACCCCGACCATATGCATGGAGAAATGGGGAGTTTGTTTCTCTGATGTGTGATCATCGAGAGGAACTTGGCAATGCGCTCTTTTTTCAATGGGGAAAGCGTTCGTCATTAAGGCCTCATTGTTCACAAATGGCCGATATTACCGGGTTTGATCTTGTGAGGAGCCCAACCTGATGCGCACAAACCACACAGACGTCACCACCCTCATAGAAACAATTGACGCTCAGGCAGAACCCGATTTTCTTCAATTCAACGGGCTGTCCACCGAAAGCATTGATATTGAGAATCTTTTTACGAGAGATGTCACCACGTCAGGAAGCTTCGACCTGCGTCAAGTGAGAAATATTTCCTTCGGCAAATTGCTGGCAGCTCTTCCCGTGCCTACCCTCCTCTTGGATTCCTCGCATCAGATGGTGTTCTTTAACGAAGCCATGGGGGCAACAGGGAACGAGGCTACTCAGGAAATTGGCGGTTCATTCGAGTCGCTGTTTCCCGCTGCAGTGGACTGCGACCGGGCGAGTTCCGTGTTGACCCAAGTCCTGCGTGAGAGAAAGACGCAGTCCTTTGAGGGGATGACGCTCATTCACGGAAAGCTCCACTGGTGCCGGATCCATCTTCGGTCCATCCGATTCAGAAAAGACAGACTAGTTCTCGCCATTATTGAGGATCTCACTGCAGAAAAGAAGCAGCTTATTCTCAGTGAAAAATATCAACGGCTTGTGCAGGTGTTTCCCTTTGGTATAGCTGAATTTGCTTTGAATCAGTCGATATTCGTGCATCGATCGGTGGACGAAATTCTCCACGCCATCGCGGAGGCGACCCTTGTCGGAGGAAACCGCGAATTCGCAAGGATCTACGGCTGCCGGGACATCCGGGAACTTAACGGGACCCGTCTTGACGAACTTCTGCCGTTTTCCGAGGCCTATCAGCTCATTTACCGCATGTGGATCAAGGGCCGGTTCCCCATCCGATCCTTTGAGACTAGGCACCAACCAGAATCAGGGAACACGCGCTTTTTCGAAAATACCCTCGTGGGAAACGTGAAGAACGAACACCTTCACGCGCTGTGGACCATGCGCCAGGATATCTCCCCCCGGAAAGAGACAGAAGAAGCGCTTCGCGCAGCACGCGATCGGTTGGAGGAAAGGGTCCGGGAAAGAACCGCTGAACTCGTCCAGACCAATGAACGGATGACCCTGGAAATACTGGAACGGAAGAAAGCCGAACGGGAATTGGAAAAACTCGTGGTGGAACTCCAACAAGCGCTCACAAAGGTGAAGACCTTAAGCGGGTTGCTCCCGATTTGCGCTTCGTGCAAGAAGATCAGAGACGATCAAGGGTATTGGACACAAGTGGAGGTCTATGTGCGCGACCATTCCCAGGCCGAATTTACCCACAGCATTTGCCCGGACTGTGCCAAGCGGCTCTATCCGGATATTTTTGGCACGCCTACAGGGGATCGTTGAAAAGGGTCGGAGGTGCGGGTTCGAGACCACTGTCCCAGTTTCCGTGGCTCGCCAGCAACGGCAACCTCACCAGTCTCACACTCAAGCAAATTCTGCCCCGTTCAGTGTGAGCAATTGACTTCGATCTTGAATTCAGCGCCTCTCGGTGTGCTGCAGAGGCTCAAGGTTCCTCCCATGGCCTCTGTCAAGGCCAGTGCTCCTGCCAGTCCCAATCCGTGACCTCGCACGGGAAATCCCTCCACCTTGATACACTGAAAGTACTGATCGAAGATTTGCTGATGGTAGCATTCCGGAATTCCGGGGCCGTCGTCTCGGACTGACAGTTTGATCGTGGGGCCGTCCGCAGAACACTTCAAATACACGCACTTTTCTCGGTACTTGAAGGCATTGGACAGGAGGTTGGTGACTACCAGGCCCAACTTCGCTTCGTCCAACCACACGGTTCGGTTCAGGTGAGATACCTCTGCTTCTAGAACCACCCCGTTCTCCTTGAGTATCTTTTCAAACGTCTGGTGGTCGGAGGCGTCCTCCAAGGCGTCGGAAACCTGGGGGTCCACAAGATCGAAAATCTCCACCAGAGCAGATTTAAGGACTGCCAACAGGGTACATTCGCCTGGATTTACTATCCCGAGAGTTGCCTTGTCCACTTCGAGCATGCTATTGGCAAGGCTTCTTATCTTCACCGCATTCCTTAGCATGCGCTTGATGATCTTTTCCTGTTTCGGGCTTAACATCCCGTACATGGCCTGTTTCTCAAGCAGAGATCGCGCGCTGGTCTCTATGATGTTGACCGGATTCTTGAGATCGTGGACAAGATGTGATGTTTGGATATTCTTGATCGCCACGGGAAACCCCCAATTCTTGGCGGCCGCAAGACGGTATCATGTCATGATTGCAGGATGGTGGCCTCATTAACCTCCGTATCCTGCTCGAAGCTTTCCCAGAATTCCTTTTCGGTTTTTCTCCATCCAGGACCGAAGCGCTTTCCAAAGGCATTGCCCAACCGCGAAAATAACGACTTCCATCCTGAGCGATACCCCAGGTACAGGACGTCTTCAAGGAAGGGCGCCACTTGCCCCAGCTGATCCTTCGGCAGGTACGCTCTCGCTCCGAGTTCGATCGATCTTTTCAGCGATGCCGGGCTCAGGGAGTGGGCAGTGAGCATTACTGCGGGCAGTCTCCTACTGACCGCATATTCGAGTAGCTCAAAACCCTGCACGCCCATGATATCGAGGATGATCAGGTCATAGGTCAGTGAAGAGATTTTCTGGAAGCCTTCTTCGTACGAAGAAGCTCTGTCCACTTCTGCCCCATAATCTTCAAGCTCGTCCCTGATTGTGTCCAGAACGTCCCGCTCGTCGTCTACGGCCAAGATCTGTTTGCCTTTGAGCAGCCCTGAACTCATTCAATTATCCTCATTTCTTATTTTTTATATGAGCTTGACAGCACTGTCAAGTCGGTTTAGTCGGAAACCGGTCGACCACTCTTGCCTGCGCGGTCGCGACGCGAGCATATGTCTTTCCACGCGGGCAGGAGTCCGAATCCGTCAGCCTTGCGCACGGCATTCATCACTGCTTTCTGGATCGCTTCGGCTGCGAGCAAACCGATGCGATTAGGATCGACTTCTCGTTCGCCATGTCCCATCACGATGGTAAGGTCCCCGTCAATATGCGTTTGGAAGGGTTTTATGACGCGCCCCATGCCAGCGGTAGCCTGTGCGGCGATTCGAGACGCGGCGATCTTGTCAAGACGGGCATTCACCGCGACCACTGCGAGCGTGGTGTTTTCCACCGAGACTCTTCTCGACACGGCTTTTCCGCGTCGGAGAAGATCGCTGGCGTCCGCAAGTTGTCCTGACTGGGGCGAAGTCCGTGCGCCAGCAAGAAGATTGCCCTGCGAGTCGGTGATATCTCCATAGGCGTTCACTATCACGAGGGCGCCGACCACCAGATCCTGAGACACCACGGAAGCGGAGCCCAGACCACCCTTCATGCCCTGCTCGATTCCGAAGAGCTTGCCGACACTGGCCCCGATACCTGCCCCCACACTGCCCTGGCCGATGGGGCCCGTGCTGGCGTTCGCACATGCGTGACGGCCCATGCGTGCGTCAGGGCGCACTGATCCGTCGCCAAAGTTCAGATCGAATATGGCTGCAGCCGGAACTATCGGAATGGTGCGACCGACTACCCGGAACCCTACGCGGTTTTGCTCCAGATGGGCCAGGACACCTCCCGCAGCGTCCAGCCCAAAGGCGCTACCTCCGCAGAGACATATCCCATGAATCCTATCCACCACATGAGTAGGCGACAGGGAGTCCATCTGGCGAGTGGAAGGCGCAGCTCCTGCCACGTGTACCCCTGCCGTCACGCCCGTGTCAGGGGGCAGGATCACCGTTACACCAGTCTTTGCCTCAATATCCTCACTATTTCCGACGTATATGCCGGGCACGTCCGTGATGTCGTCATGCAAAGCGGAAGCGTCGAGGCTCATGGAACTCTCCGAGAGATTCCGGTGAAATGCCCGGAACTTGGAGGCCTATGGAGTGGAATTCGCCTGCACGCGCATTGCGCCTTGACGATTGGCAAGAAAGCTGAGAATTCTTTCATGCCACACGTCTGTCCGTGAAAATCTTGTCCACCTGAGACTTTACCAGAGAGCAGACCTTGCTGTCAGAGAATCTTACACGCGGAGCCACAAGAAATGCACCTCTTTTTCACCTCGTCGGCCAATGGTTTTGGCAAAAGCAGTGGTAAGCCAGAGATACTTTTTCAGGAACACGGCAGTCCAGCGGGCCGACGCTTGCAACCCGTTCAGACACGAAGTCCTGTGAATTTTCCTTGACTCCATTGTACCATACGGCCAGAATCATCCTTTTGCCGAGCTACCGAGCTCTTGGGAAATCTATCACTATGGACCTGCGAAACGCAGGCTTTGCTCTGGAGGAAGCGCACCACACGAGCATTCCTCATTGCCCCAAAAGTGGACCACGACATGGATGATTTGAGCATCTTCCGAAAAAGAACAGGAGACCGTGCACCGTGCTACGGAGCTGCTGGCATCCCGCGCAATTCCTCTTCAGGAGTGGCCCGCTCATTATGAAAGCCTTCTCCAAGAATATACGAAACTGCTCCGCCAGAGCGAACGGCTGGTGCGCATCAGCGACATTATGCAACATCAGCTGAATACGCTCAACGCGCAGCTCGACCACCATCGTCACGTCGCGGAACAGGCCAATAAGGCCAAGGGCCAGTTTCTCGCCATGATGAGCCATGACATTCGCAATCCCCTGGCGGCCGTCGCGGTAATGACTGACCTGCTCAAGCAGACTGACCTCTCCGCCGGAACAGAGCGAATACCTCGACGATATCAAGACAGCTTCCAGTGCACTGCTCACATTGCTGGACGAAGTATTGGATCTCTCCAGGATTGAAGCAGGAAAGCTGGATCTGGTGTGCGCGGACTTTGACCTCTGGGATTGCGTCGGCGACGCAGTCGAGAACCGCTGCAATTACCGCGAGCGCCAAGCCTTTAGAGTTGCTGTCCTTCCTGGATCGCGGGGTTCCCTTTCGCGTCAATGGAGATTGCGGTCGCCTGGGCCAAATCCTGATGAATCTGCTCAGCAACGCGGTGAAGTTCACCGAAAAGGGCGAGATCGTTACCCGCGCAGAAGTGACGTCCCTTGAGCAGGACGAATTCACCGTGCACTTTTCGGTTTCCGATACCGGCATAGGCATACCTGCAGATAGACTCGATTCGGTCTTTCATGAGTTTGAACAGGCTCACAGCGAAATCATGGGCAAGTATGGAGGAAGCGGACTGGGGTTGGCGATCTGTGCCAGGCTCGTCGCGAGAATGGGAGGCACGATTTGGGCCGAGAGTGAAGTAGGGAAGGGGAGCACTTTCCATTTCACGGCCCGATTCGCACTCGCGCCCGAATGCACGGGAGACGCGCTTCATCCGGATTTTCCCGAACTCAAAGGATTGCGGGTTCTCGTGGTGAGTCACAGTTCCGTCTGCAGGGACATCCTCGAAGAGTTCCTGAGAAATTGGGACATGGACCCCACTTTGGCCGTCACCGGGGCTGCCGCGTTGGAGATCGTAAGAGATCCGCACAACCGGGACCGCCCTTTTGGTGTGATTCTGATCGACAGTTCCATGCCGGAAATGAGCGATCTTGCCTTTGCTCGTCAGATGTTGCGAGATCCGGGACTGGGTGATGCGCACCCCATCCTGCTTACCACCTTCGGAAGCGCTGCCCAGTCTGTCGCGGCATCGAGTTTGGGTATCGTCCACCGGATACCAAAGCCGCCAAAACTCGCGGAATTGTTGACGGCAATGAGCCGGTTGCTGGAGACGACTGAATCCGAGAACAAACTCACTGTCAATACGCCATGATGCGAAGGCCGAGGATTGTCCAAACCAGTTGCGGATACTCGTCGCAGAAGACAATGCGATCAGTCGGATACTGGCTATCCGTATGCTAGAGAAAATGGGACAAACGGTTTCCGCGGTGGCAGACGGAGAAGCAGTTCTGCGAGCCCTCGAGGAGAATGATTTCGACCTCATCCTGATGGACGTGGAGATGCCTCAGAAAAACGGGCTGGAAACCACCAAGGCCATTCGAGAAGAACGAGGCACTCACCGGGAAGCACATTGTGATCATCGCGATGACTGCGCACGTCATGGAAGAGGATCGACAGAGGTTCCTGCAAGGAGGCATGGATGGGTACATGTCCAAACCAATTGACTGGAAGCAGTTGCTGCAGACCATGCAGAAAATTGGATGACACGGCTCCTGCTTCCTCGGTTCTTCTTCTCGTCGCCTATTCTGCAGAAATTTCAATGAAATTGAACGTCACAGTGGGGACCTCGTCCTTGAACTCTTCTCCTGCTTCCAGAGCTGTGTCGTTTTCCTCGTGATAACGCCAATTCACTACAACCGGTTTGCCGGCACACGCTGCGCCTTCCAGCAGTTCAAGAAAATTCATGAGCGCCTTTGAACTGCTGCTGTTGAAATAAGTCATTTCCATTTCCACCTCGACCTGCGGCAATGTCGAAGAGTCCAAGAATTCCCTCAGCCACGAGAATATGGGCGCGAAAAACTTCGCAGCATTCTCAGGGTAGCTCTTTCCTTTGAGTACCAAGACCCCGGCACTGGCGTCAAAGCGCACATAGGGGCTCGATTTCGTTGCCTCTATGACGAGATTTTCCACGAGATTGCACTCCTCACACGGTTGTGGTCATCGAGAAAAATGACGTCTCTCCGTCTACGGGCACGAGGTCGAATTCAAGCGGACCGCTTGCCCTCCGGGCCATATCGATGAAGCCGAGGCCGGCTCCCTTGGTTTTACCTTCACTCTTGGCCTGACGCCGCTGCACTTTGTACAATTCTTTGAGCTGGTCTTTGTCCATTGCGCGAAGGTCTTCCAATCTTTGTCTCAAGATGTCAGCGTCACTCTTTCCCACGTAGTTTCCGCCGCGCACGTAGAAACCTTCCATCAGGCGATTTTCCCACAATCATGATGCCAAAGCGAATCTCTTCGCCGCCCTCCTTCTCAGACGAGATCTTCTCCGCCGAATGGCTTACGATGTTCTGCATCTGTTCCACAAAGATGGGAAAAACCCTGGCAATGGTACCCATTTCAGTGCCCTCGATCTCCAGGCGCTGCCACAGAGTCTCTCCAATCCCCTCCACAACGCTTTGTGATACGGACCCGCAGAAGCAAAAGATGATGCCATCATTCTTGAGGTCCGTGTAAAGCTGGCGCATGTCTAGTGACACGGTTCGGCCCTCCTCGGCCAGGCGGTCTGTCAGGCAGGCATAGAAAATCGCTGGCCTCACAGTACGCGGCTATTCAACGCTAAATCCTAAGAGCGTCACGTCGTCCAACTGGGGTTCAGCTCCCCGGTACTCGTCAAAGGCTTTCTCAAAGGAACGCTCTTGCACGGCAAATGGTTTGTGGTAGTGTTCCCGCAGTATGCGTTTGAACCGCTTCTTGCCCAAGGGGAGATCTGAACGGCCTCCGGTCTGGTGGAGTACGCCGTCGGACGGGATGTAGAAACGAGTCAACGAAGTGATCGGGATCGTATGGTCGGTGTAGCGATAGCCCGCAGCGTGATGATTTGTATCCGATGCTTTGTCGATCAGGTATCGCTTCTTGAAGTATCCCTTCTGCGATATAGTGCAGTCCGATTCCCGCGCCTGAGAAAACCACGAAGCCTTCCGCTTTGTTCACGAAGCAGACTCCGATGTCCAAGCCGTCGTTCGAAGCAGATACTTTGTCATGTTGATTCAATGCTGCCTTTACCAACTCGTTGAGGCGTTGAAGCAACTTCGATGGCTCGCGATAGCCGACGCCCTCCAGCGCAAGGTCAAAACAGGCGCCTGCAATCATTGTCATGAGCGCACCAGGAACTCCGTGGCCCGTGCAGTCCATCACCGCGAGGACACATCCTTCCGCGACGGTCTTGAATTTGTACATATCTCCGCCGATGATGTCTTTGGGTTTCCAGATGATGAAATATTCGCCCAGTTGAGCGGACATCTCCTGGGGCTGAGGGAGAAAAGCAGACTGGATCTGTACGAGCATACTGTATGCTGTCCATAACGCGCGTGTTCGCTTCCAGGAGTTCCAGGTGGACCGCTCGCAGTTCCTCCTCCATCCGTCGCTTTTCCCGCAGAGAGGCAATCATGGAATTGAACGCGTCCGAAAACTCTCCCAGAAAATCGACGTGTTGGTTGAGATCCCCCTTGGCTACCTGCTTGGTTTGCCAAGTCAGATGGTTCAGGTTGGAATGCAATTGTTTGAAGGGAGAAATCAGGAAATTGCGCGGAGGTGGATCAACGTCCAGGACTCCTTTTGAAAGGGACGAGATGAAATCCTGCGCTTCCGCGAAGCGGGCCAACAGAGCGGCGGTGGCAGCGCACAGCTCTTGTACTTCACTTTCCTGCCCCGATTGAGGCAGAACCACGTTTTCAGGGGGTTCCCCGCGAAGGAGAGCCTCAATGGCGTGGGCCAAGCCCTCAACTATGGCTCTTTCGTGTGGCTCCACGGATTAGCCCTTCTGCGCAGGAGCCACCGTGAACCTGCAGGTTCGGTCACCGGAAGCCCAGCAATCCACTTCCTTGACATCAAATTCGATGTGGGCATATGTATTGAGGATTCCGGCAATAAACCCCTCATCGTAATGACAGACGGTTTCGCCACAAAGTGGCAAGCCGGAGCAATCAAGGTCCTCTTCAACGGTCAACCGGAACTCCATTTTTTCCAGATCCGCCTTCTCAATCCGCAGGACGCCAATGCGCAGGCTCTTTAATTTCTCTTGAAGGTCTGCAATGAATTCGTTAAATTCCAAGCTGCAGTTAAGCACATTCTTGCAGAATTCCGAACCAGCCAGTTTGCCCGCGTCGATAAGCAATTCGTTGGCAGTGTCCACATCGAAACGTGTAATCAATGCGTCTCGCATGGTATACTGCATAAGGCGATACACGGCCACGAGGGTGGTGGGACCAAGATTGGGCCGACCGACCTCGATGTCGCCGAGATCTTTCCATTGAAATCCATGGGCTGTTCGCTCTTCTCTAAACATTATCCAGACTCCCTCAGATTTATTGAATGCTCTCACCTGACGAAAAGGCACCTCTGACGGAAAAATCAGAAGAATTCACTCGCGGCAACGCCCAACCGCTCGTAACGCTCCGTCATGACGTCGGTTTTCCGGAGGCACCTGAAGTAGCAAACGGCCTCCGTTGTGTGGCCGCTGCGTAAAGAATCCAGACGAGTATACCCCCGCTGCTGCGTCCTCGTCAAGGATTCTCCCGCTCTGCGTCGCTCGCAGTGAAGCGAGATCTCCCCACACCCAAAAGTATCAAACCGACAAGCCTTTCGGCAACCGGTATACGTGACCGGCGTCTTATGCGGCGCACGGTCTCAGAGCCCAATGCGTGGAATGGATTCTCTCTTCAATCAGTGCCTAACTCGTGCCCAAAGACCTGTATGTGGAAACCGTGAATTCCTTCTGGCGTCAGGAAAAAAAGACAATTGCGGCCGCCAGCGCAGAGCAATAACGACTTGCAATCGGGCAGGAAGGAACTGGACACGTCCTCCGGAAAAAATAGTCACCGCAGGACGCACGGGTCGCGATGAGGAGGCGGAAGAATTACACGGGCCAGAAGAAGGTATGGTCCCTTCCGGGGCATTTGTGAGATGGGCCAACGGTTGGATCCGGTTCGGGTTGGTCTCACGCTACGAGCCCGAAGAGTTCGAGGCCGGACGGAGGCCTAGTAGAGCGTGAAGTCAAGCGAAAAGGCCCCGCCCAAAGTCCAAGAGTTCCGGTGAAGGGCAACCTGAAACGCGTCGTTGGGAATGTAACCCACGGGCGGCTGAATGAAGCCGACGTTCAAAGAAGCTTTGCCCTGGGCCATGTTCCATCTTCCGAACAGGCCGAAACGAGCGCAGCCGGAAACCTGACAGAAGTATTCGACGAAACACTCGAGGAAATAACCGTTGTTGTAATGCCCGTTCGCCTCAATTCGCGTGCGGATCCCGCTCTCGATATATTTGACCGAGCCAACGAGCGTGGGGATGCCCACCACCCTGAAATTCAATGCGGTGGATCCGGATGAGTAGTAATACTGAGCACCGATGAGGGGGGATAACGTCGCGCAAAGTCACGTCGCCTGAGTCATGATTCGCGCTCGGGGCCAGCTATCCAGCTGTTGAAGGGATTGTTGAACCGCGTGGTGAAGAAATCGTACCGCACCCCAACTATCGCGAAGAAGTTGCATGTCGTTTTCACGAGCAGGGACGCGTCGGCGAACCACCACTCATTTTTGGCAGACCGGGATCTATCTGGGTAGAAGGGCGTGGCTCCCACATTGTAGATGTAGTTTTCTGTTGACTCGTTCTTCGTCGGAAACAAGTACCAGCCGGTAGTCAGAAGCTGCATTCTGTCGGTCAGGTTGAATTCCTGGGCCAATCCCAGCCAAGATCCCCGTCACATCGAGGGTGTGCTTCAGCACCAGCAGCCCGGCCGCAACTCTCCTCTCACTTTACGCCTCAAATTTCCCTTTTCAGCTTTTCAAGAATTGGTCGGTCAGGTGAGCCTACGGGTAGGATTTTGTCCTTTCACGGCAAATCGGAAGGAAATGATTCTGTCGATCAAAGCAATAGCTACAAGTAAATACCTTGGGCTGCAGGTGCGTCCAGCGAGGCAGTGACAGCCAATCACTCTCTCTTGAATGCCGCAGGGTTGAGGAGAATCTTGTACCGTATGTTGCTTCGGCTAACCGTTTGGGGCAACTCCATCCATAGGTCTCTGAATGCACGTCTAGCGCTCCCCGACGTGGAAATTCGGTAACTTATCCGAGAGCGCCAGACAGGCCGTCATAGGGCAGTTCGTAGGAGTTATCAATGGTCCCTGAAGAGACAACGGCCAGCAGACTTGCTCTGAGGCTTCAAACTCTTCGAAATGCTCTCCCCAGGACCTTTCGGGCTCTAAAGAAACCCACCAAAGCTCGTCCTCGAAATCCTTGCGGACCTATGGGGCCGTCTTTGTCGGAGAAAGCCCTCTTCTTTATGCGAGGATTTACGATAGCGTCAGAATGGGCTTGCGAATGCCATTTCCAGATTTGCTCCAACGGTCCACAGCCGCCGGTTGTAGGAAAGGGCATATCCACGATCCGACCCGCCAACACCTAGAAAAGACTGCTGGGTGCGATCTAGAACAACATTGGCAATACCGTGGACAAAGTCGTATTTGGCAAAAAGACTTGCGAGCAATCCACCAACCCGCAGGCCATATTCCGTCGAGAATTCAAAGAAATATCCCGATTTAAAGCCTCCCGAAACTTCGAATCTGTCAAAGATCGTCCCGAAGCCAAATTGAGTGTTCCTTGTAGTGGCAAACTTCGTCTGCCCGGGCAGATAGGGAAAACCGATCAGCTTCGTCTTGACCTTCCCCCCGCCCCAATCACGGACAACCATGGCGCCCACGTAAGGGAGATACAGGAAAACATCTAGGTCCGACTGCGCCCCCGTGAGCCCTGTGCCCGGGCCGATCACGGGTGGGGCCTGATCCTTGAATGTGGTGCGAAAAGAATCGAAGCGAAATCCGCCCAGGAACGCGAAGGATTCTGAAAGATTGTAAATGCCTTCGCCGTTCACGTTCCACCACTCGATGTGGGTAGTCCACTTCTGTTCGCCCTGAGTCAGCAACACACCGCCGGCCAGCCAGTCCTGGGTCTCAGTCATCTCCCTATTGGAGGGGAGGAAATACGCTCCACTCAAGCTGGCGGTCACACACTGCCCCAAGGAAAGAGGTAGTTCTCCTCCAAGCCAAACGCCTTTGACCGGGTAGGCTCGCGTGTTACCAAGGTAAGGAGAGACTCCAAAGAGCCCCAAAGACCCTTCTCCTTGAGCGGCAAGTCCGAAAGTCACCCCCTTGCGGTCGTCGCTGTACCCGACGAGGAAGCTTGGAGCGGCGATACACGATGACAAGTTGCACGAGCTCCCTATCCCTGTGAGAGAAGATAAGCCGGGGATCGACTGAGCCTCGGCAAGCAAAGGCGCCAGGCCGACGACCAAAACAACCAGGAATATGTTAATGACTCTCTTCACCGCACACCTCCTGAAATATGCAACATGCAACGTCCACCGGCGCCAGTTAGCGATCGGCGGCAGACCAAATTCAAGTATAAACATCACACCTATTTGGAATAAAGTTTCGCATGTGACGAGAATTTTGTCAATCTTTTTCGGTGGCTACCCTAGGCAAATTGTGCGATCATGGGCTCCCGAGAGACCTCGCGAGGTGTAGACCGGATAGGAGCCTGTCGCGGAACCCCATGCAGGGTTCGCATCGTGCTACGCGTGTGTCCCAACAAACGGTTCCACGTCTCGGGCAGGTTCCTATCAGTCTGACATACCTAGGTTTCGGTTGGGTCCGTCTTCGTGGATTGGCGCCAACCGACCCCATCGTGGCACGTTGCAGGGAAAGCATTGCGTTCCGCAACAGCCTGCTAGGACCAGACAACGAGGTCATCGATGAAACCAGGAACAGGAGCGAAGATGGCCCACAAAAGGCAAGGGACGATTATCCATCCTGTACGTCCAAATCCACGTGCATCTCGAAGAGCACCCAAAGGAGACATACACCACATATCTTGAGACCGGAAGTGTGCGCACCGAATATATAAAGATGACAATGCTTTACTCTCGCATCCTCTTTAAGTGCGTTTGCTTGACGAGTCAAGAAGATTGCCAGTTTCGCTCGCGTCGCGTCTTGCTACCTCCTGGTGAGGCTTAAGGAGGGCATCGGTTCCCAGCGTCCTGTGCATTCTTTGGCTATGCTATCGCGATGAGGTGGGTGGATTGAGGCCGTCTTCGAGTCGTCTCTTGTTGGGGAACCTCTTGTAAGGTCACCGTTGACACGGGGCGAGCGGGGAGGTATGCTCGAAATCAAGGGAGGGGATTTATTTTTTCGTCGGATGTGCGCAAGTGAGCCAAGGGCAACGCTTCTTTCAAACCTGAGTGGAGCACGTCGGGCATGAGAGAATAGCCTGTTGTGATTTCACGAGTCGAGGACGGCCGGGTGGGCGGCATCTGAAAAGTCTTGGAGACGTCATGAAAACACTCATTTCTGAATTCGCCATGTGGCTGATGATCGTGGTATTGGTGGTAGCGGGTGTGTTCTTTGTGAAGGACTCGATCGCCGCGACTGTCGGAGATGTGGTGGCGGGGTTGGAAGAGAGAAAGTTAAATAGGCAGATAGGCTCCAGACTTCAGAAAACCCCATCTCAACACCTCCGTTTGCTGGCCCTGGATATATTTCTCGAGGATATCACGCGACTCAAGACTTGGCTCGAGACCAAAAGCATTTTGCCTGATCACCAAAAGCAAAAGCAAATACAAGACTGTCATCAGACCTTGCTCAAGCAGCAAGCCCATTTTTCGGCCATGCTGAATGGGATGCAAGACAAGGAAATTGTGAAGCTTCTCGTGAAACAAGCGTCCGAAAAGAATTACGAGTGGCGTCGGAAACTGCTGACTCACCTCGGGGGGTGAATCCGTGTGCAGCCGATCGAGCGGCTGTTTTCTCACGCAGTAATGAGCAATATCGCCACGACATCATCGTCGGTTCCGAGTCGTTTCTGCACGCTCGTAGGGAGGAAGATCGGTCGGTCAGACTCAGAGGAGCGAGACCGTTGCGCCGAAACGATCTTGTAACCCAGTGAATAGAGTGGTTGTCATCAAAAGGGGGCCGAAGCCGCAGGTTCTCCGTGCCGGCATTCCGTGGTGAACGGTTTCGAACGCCCGGCGAGGTCGTTGACCGGTAAATGGGTATCACCCGGGCATCTCGTCGCAGTCTTTTTCACTCTCGTTGATTAGCGTATTCGGGGATCCAGAGAGCCTCCCTCCCCAGGAGAGGCATTGAGAAGAGCCGATTATAAGCATCGGCGTCGCTACGGGGTGCGTTTCGCCAGGCCCGAAAAAAGATCGTTGGTTTCCGGAATGAATCGCGGATTGGCTCTTGAGCGCAATTGCCGGCTCGCCGTTCAGCTCTCCCCCACGGGGATGACAATCTGGCGAATCACTTTCAATACCGAAGGAAAGATTACCACAACCAAGAGGAGGACTGCTGCATGAAAAGAGTAGCATTGGCCTTAGCAATTAGCGCTTTTCTCTTAGTTTCAGGAGCGCTTGCCGCGAACCAGAAGCCAAGTGCAGATGAGATAGCCATCCGCAAAGGTATCGAAACTGTACGTGTACAAGCATACAACAACGCTGATACCCATGCGATGGCATCCTTTTGGAGCAGCGAAGGCGAATACGTGTCGCCCTCGGGTGAAGAAGAGGCCAAGGGTCCGGAAAAAATCCAAGAGGCCCTGGCAGCATTCTTTGCAAAGAATAAGGGCGTCCGCCTGAAGACCACGGTCTCCCACGTGGAAATCCTGTCACCGGATCGCGCTACCGCAACGGGAATAGCCGTGTACGAGAGCCCACAGGAATCACCTGAGAAGGCGGGTTTTATTGCCACTCTCCACAAGGAAAAGGGCAAGTGGAAGCTCATGCGGGTGGAAGAAGACGAGTCGGCAAGCCCTTCGGAAGCGGAGAGTCACCTGAAGGAGTTGTCATGGCTCATTGGCGAGTGGATAGACCGGGACGAGAACGCCTCGGTCGACACGGTCTTTCAGTGGACGAAGAATTTCAGCTTCATCACCGGGTCTTTTACCGTGGCAGTGAAGGATCGTGTTGATTTGGAGGGTACCGAAGTTATCGGATGGGATCCGGTGGACAAGAAACTCAGATCGTGGATCTTCGATTCAAGCGGAGGCTTCGGTGAGGGCACCTGGTCTCATGAAGGTAATCGCTGGGTCGTCAAGACACGCAGTGTCCTGAGATCGGGTAAGAAAGCCTCGTCCATCAATATATACACGCCCGTGAATTCCGACACGTTTACCTGGCAGTCCGTCGGGAGAGAGGTCGGCGGAGAACTGCTGCCCAACATCGGCGAGGTGACCGTGGTCCGCAAGCAAGCGGAAAAGAAATGACCTCGAAGTCAGGGAGGAAAGTTATGAAAAAGCATGCCCTTTTTGCCATAGGTGTTGGTCTGGTGTTTCTCGCATATTTGACGGTCAGTGACTCGTTCTGCCGAGGTAGGGGAGGTTTCGGGGGTGCATCCCGGGGGGGCGGAGCCTCACACGGAGGAGCATATCGAAGCGGAGCAGCAGTGCGGAGCCCTTCCATGAGCAGTTACTCGGGAACGAGGTCCGCGGCCTCCTCGTCCCGGCCCAGGTCGTCATCGCACACAGCATCAAGGCCTTCCACGCGACCGTCCGCGGGCAATAAGGTGGCTCAACGGCCCGCAACCCCTACGCGTCCACCTGCAGCTCGGCCTGCCCATCCCACTCAGGGACAGGTGAGTCAGTTCCTGAACTTGCCGAAGCAACCGACCGGTGGAGGCCGTACAGATCTTGCCAAGATCGGTGCAGGCGTAGCCGCTGGGGCACTTGGAGCAGAGGGCGCGGCGGAGGCTCCTTGAAGGAGCACGCGGTCCGGAAGGTGCTGGTGAGCGTCTGAAACCCTCTCAACTGCCAGCGGGGCCCGGAACCAGACCGGGGCCAGGAGAGCGGCCCGGGATTGGCGGGCGTCCGGAGGGAGGCCACCGGCCGGGACCGGGGGAAAGGCCGGGGATTGGACATCGCCCCTCTGCCGGTCAACTGCCTGCGAGACCCCAAAACCCCCAGGCCGACCGGATTAGAAACAATTTCGAGCACAGATGGGACAATTTGTTCACACCCCAGTGGTGGAAGAATCATCCGCAGCTCGCCAAGAAGGACCTGGGACGAAACGGGAAAACATCAATGGGCAAGGAATCATTGGTGGCGGCATGCGACCTGGGCTGCTTGCACCGCATGGGCAGTTGGGTCCGCGTACGGTGCCGGTTCGGCTTACCAGGAACCGATTGTCTATGACTACGGGGACACCGTGTATTACCAGGACGATTCGGTGTACGTGCAGGGCAAGAACGTCGGGACGGCAGCAGAATACTACGACCAGGCAAACGCGATCGCAGCCAGCGGCCAGGCAGCTCCCGCTGAACCTGACGCAAACTGGTTGCCTCTCGGAGTCTTTGCACTGAGCCAAGGGAAGGCACCTGACTCTGACATGGTCCTTCAACTGGCCCTGAGCAAAGAAGGAGTCATTAAAGGAACGTATTATAACACCGCTACGGACACCGTCAGGCCGATCAAAGGGATGGTCGACAAGAAGAGTCAGAGAGCTGCCTGGACATTTGCGGACGGCAAGAATACCGACATCATTATGGAGGCCGGATTGTACAACCTCACCCAAGATCAGACCGAGGCACTTGTACACTTCGGAAAGGACAAGACTCAGCAGTGGCTGATGGTACGACTTAATCAACCTCCAGATGAAATGGAGCGCAAGAAAGCATCAAGTAAGTAAAACGGCTGAGTGCCGCAGTTTTCGAAATTATCGTCCTACTCACGTGAACACCACATTGAGAGCCGGTGTGCCGGCCTGGTGCGTGAAGATGGCGTTCCCGCAGAAAAAGGCGAGCAGACGCGTCTTCATGGCATTCGGTTTGGCGAAAGCTCTCCAACAGGAGCCTTCTTGCAGGTCACACGTGGCGACTCAGGTCGATAATTTCCATGCGGTTGTTGGTTTCGGGGTGCTTGGATGAAGGACCTTCTGTGAGCACCACGAGGCTTCCGCTGATTTCATGATCGCTGAGCCACGTTGCTACGTAGGAATTCCAGTCTTCCGGGTGGTCGGATTCGTGCGCGGGCCAGCAGCCGTACGTAAACAGCAGCCTCTGACAGGTCGCTCGCTGCGAAGTCACTGCCACCACCCACACCGACGGCCTGAACCGGCAAACACTACGAGCGGTGGCTCCGCTCCGTGTCGGGACGAATATTGCCGCTGGCGCGATGCGTTGCAAGATGGTCTCCACGCTCAGAGCGATCAGGTCAGGCACTTCAATGGCAGGGTTGCAGTCGGTTGGCTGCAAAGCCTCTCTCACCGAGTGTACCCGTCGGTACGGTTCAGTGGCTTCGGCAATTTTTGCAAGCATCGCGGCCGCTTCCACAGGATAGCGGCCCATTGCTGACTCACCGGACAGCATGACGCAATCCGTGCCATCAAGGATTGCGTTGGCCACGTCCGTGGCTTCTGCCCGGGTAGGACGCCGATTCTCCGTCATGGATTCGAGCATTTGAGTCGCGGTGATTACGGGCTTCCCAAGCAGATTGGCCTGCCTCATGAGTTGCTTCTGCTTCACCGCGATTTGTTCGATAGGGATCTCCACTCCGAGATCTCCCCGCGCGATCATGATGCCGTCCGAGGCTTTGAGGATGCTATCGATATTGGCCAAAGCGCGGGACCGTTCGATTTTGGCTATGACAAACGGATCGTACCCCATAGATGCAGCGGCAGCGCGCACTGCGACAATATCTTCAGCGGATTCCACAAAAGATTGACTCACCGCATCAACGCCGTGCTCCATGGCAAACTTCAGGCACTCGCGATCTCGTTCCGTGAATGCGCTTATGCCGAGGTCAATACCCGGGAGGTTGAGGCCTTTGCGCGAACGTAGTTCGCCCCCCACGACGACCCGGCACTGCACATCCGTGTCGTCCACCGACACCACTTCCATCTGGATGAGCCCATCGTTGAGGAACAAGATGTCCGCGGGTTTGACCGCCTTGGTGATACCCGGAAAACTGACCGACACTCGCGCAGGGTCTCCTTGAATGTCTTGAATGGTAAGAGTGAACGGATCTCCCTGGGCCAACTCAATAGGCTCCTTTGCCAGCTGGCCGATACGCATCTTCGGGCCGGGCAAGTCTGCCATGATTGCCACAGGTCTGCCGACGATACGAGCCGCAGCCCGCACCTTTTCAATGACCCTCTGATGCTGCTTGAAGTCGCCATGAGAAAAATTGAGCCGCGCTATGGTCATACCCGCGACCATCAGTTCTTCCATCACCTGGGGCGATTCGGACGCGGGCCCGATCGTGCAGACGATCCTGGTTTTGTTTGTGGGGAGGTTCATGGGAGCCCTTCACGCCTGGTATTTTTTCGTCGCCCCTTCACATACGATATCGGGGCCTATCGAAAACGTTCTTGGTTCTCTGTGACAGTCAGCATAACAGACCCCTTCGAGTCTATTCAACCGTAAATCTTCCCGAACCACGACCGGCTTTCACGAACCCGGACCACTGCCCGACCATATCGAGGCCTCTTTCTCGTTGACGGGACCTACACAACGAAGTATGTATTTTTTATGAGGGGTAGCCTCTTGATGCCGAAGCACCTGTTTCCTGGGTGAAACCACGCGCAGGGCACCTGACGAGAGGCATCCAGTAAAGAAGGGGGGCTCGGCAGAAAACCGACAATCCGAAATCAGGCTTTGCCGTGAGGCTGGCCGCTTTCCAAGAGGGTTCGATTTCCGAACCGCGTTCTTTGCACAATTCGCGAAAAGGGGGTTCCAAGCTGTCGCCATGATGCACTATGATCGAATCGTGCAAGACCTGCTGTCACGGTGCAAGATCAGCACGAGTGGCAGTAATCCTTGGGATATCAAGGTCAATGATGACCGATTCTTCCCGCGGGTGCTCCGCGACAAGGAGCTGGGACTAGGCGAGTCGTACATGGATGGCTGGTGGGATTGTGCAGCGATCGACCAGCTCGTATACCGAATTGTGTCGGCACGGCTCAACGAAGAAGTACGAGGAAGCCTCAAACTGCTTGCACCGCTTTTGGGGACGATCCTCCTCAACCGACAGACCAAGACCCGATCTCGTGATGTGGCTGAACGACACTATGATCTCGGCAATGACCTCTTCCTGTCCTTCCTCGACCCATACAATCAGTATAGCTGTGCCTACTTCAACGACACAGACGACCTGAATCAAGCCCAACTCAACAAACTCGATCTCACCTGCCGGAAACTGGATTTGAGTGCAGACCGCCACGTGCTGGACATCGGCTCCGGATGGGGAGGCCTTTCGCGGTACCTTGCGGAAAAGCATGGCTGCACCGTCACCGGGATCAACATCTCGGACGAGCAGATCAATTACGCGTGGGGTTTTGCCGGAATTTGCCGGTGAGCATCCTGCGCTGCGATTATCGGGATCTCCAGGGCCAATTTGACCGAGTGGTGTCAGTAGGTATGTTTGAACACGTGGGCAGAAAGAATTATCGGACCTTCATGGAGGTGGTGCATCGTCGTCTCAAGGATGACGGAGTGTTCCTTCTCCACACGATAGGCAACAACGATTCGACGATGGGAACCGATCCGTGGATTGCCAAATACATTTTTCCGAATGGTGAGCTGCCCAGTGTCGCACAGATTACCCGATCTATCGAGCACCTGTTCGTGGTGGAGGACCTCCACAACCTCGGTCCACACTACGACAGAACCCTCATGGCATGGCACGATCGATTTCAGCGAGCCTGGCCCCGACTGCGCAAACGGTACGACGAAAGATTCAAGCGCATGTGGGAATATTACCTGCTTTCCTGTGCAGGCGCGTTCCGCGCAAGGATTATCCAGGTGTGGCAGATCGTCCTCACCAAATGCTGTAGACCTCAGCCCCCGTGCAGAGTCTCGTGAGACGGGAACCAATTGGCCGATAAGGCCGTTTACTCCCACGAAGCGACCCTTGGGGGAACCGATTCCCCCCGGAACGATCGGTATGGTGCTCAGCAGCCTTAGCTGCCTACGATTTCACGATTCCCCGGACCGCCAGGTCGCGATTCTGCCGTGGAAGCGTGCGGGATTATGAGTCATCATGTGTACGAGTGCCCTGGCCGCGGTTTCCGGAGGCTTCAGCTCGCCTCGTTTTTGGTACCCTTGGAATTCTCTGTGCAGCAAGTGAGCGGCTCCGCCCGAGGCTTCCCTCGCTTCGGCCTGCATACGCGTGTCCACGACCCCTGGCCTGTACGCGAAGCTGATAATGGACGGGGCTTCGGCCGCAAGTTGCCGAGCCATGTGCTCTTCCGCTGACTTGGCTACGCAGTAAGCTCCCAGGCCCGGCAATGTCATCTCCGCGGCTGAGGAGCCGACAAACACGGCAATGCCTTCCCCCTGAGCGAGAAGTGCGGGCACCGCGAATCGTATGAGCTGATAAGATCCGACGAGACTCGCCTGGATCACCTCTTGGAAGCCTTCTTCAGAAAGCTCCCACAGAAACGGGCCGGGTTTCGCGACGCCCGCATTATGGACAAACCCGTAGAACCCTCCGAGAGCGATGGCTTCTTGTACGAGGCGCTGAGCAGTCTTGGCGTCTCCAATGTCGCCAGCCACATGGCGAACGCTCTGTCCTGCAGACTCACATTGGCGCGCGGTATCTGAGAGGAGGGCCGCATCCCGTGCATTGAGGACCACGTCCGCGCCGGAACCGACAAGCTCGAGGGCTAACGCTTTCCCGATACCGCGGGACGCTCCGGTAACGATAAGCGTTTTGCCATTCAGGGAATTTGTCATCTGATGTCCTTATTGTTGCGGCTGGAGAGAAAGCATGTCTCGAAAGGCTATGGCGTTTCTCACCGCATAGGCTTGATAATCATTGTTGAAAAAGGCGTAAAGGGTTCGCCCGTCCAGGTGAGGTTTGAGCAGAGAAACCCATTGGCTAAGCTCGTAAGGTGCATAGTCGTATCGGTACAGTGTCTGGCCTTTGCCGTGAAATCTCACGTAAAGGAAGTCCGTAGTCGGAAAGAACAAATCCGGAAGCTTGGGGTGACTCACCGCTACAAAAGCCGCGTGGTGTCGGGTCAGGACCTTCGCCACCTCAGCATCCCACCAGCTCGTGTGCCGGAATTCCACCGCGTGGCGAATCCCTTCGGGTAACGTGACAAGGAAGTGCTCGAGGCGGTCGACGTCTTTGTGAAGCGAGGGCGGAAGTTGCCAGAGAATCATTCTGAGACGGTCGAGTCGTAGGACGCGGTCCAGAAATCTGTCCAGTTGTTCCTGGCAGTTGGCTATTTTCTTCAAATGAGTCACCGAACGGGAGCCCTTGACCACGAGATGGAACTGGGGTCCCAGCCTTCGGTTCCATGCCTCAATCATCGTCTGGGTAGGAATGCGATAGAACGTGGCATTTACCTCAACCGTGTTGAACAGACGCGCATAAAAGGACAGGCGATCCCCGGCCTTTACCTCAGCGGGATAAAAGAGCCCTGACCAGTCGGGTACGTCCAACCGGAAGTCCCCACAAAAACACGTGAAGCGGTCATGCATGCTCCTCCGGGGTTATAGGACGGCTCACGCCCCGTAAGTGAGGTCACCGGTGCTTTTGCTGCTCCAAGGGGCCTGGCGAATCCCTTTCCAGGTCGCCAACTTATAACAATGCGCTCGGCTCGTGAGGCCTCCGGTCAGTTCATCCGCTCAGTAAACTCCATTGTCAGTGAAGGGTCAAGCGGTAAGAACTGCTTCCGCTTAACGGGGCAGGGCGATCTGTGATGCCCTGGTCCAAGGGATTCGACGACGTCCTCGAGACTTCCCCTTCGTGGGAGGTCGGGATGAGGCCCCTGGGAACGGGGAACTATCTACCCGGGCCCGAAAGGACTTGACCGTGCCGGATGGATGGATATACTCCATCCGGCGTAAGGGCGGGGTGCGCGGGCGTCTGAGAGAGGGGGCTCTTCCATGGCCGAACGTGACGACACGTCAGGGATTCGACCCCATCGTGCCACGGCTTCGGGAAAACATTACGCTCAGCGAACGCCTCTGACGACGGATTCCCCTGCCAACGAATGTCGTGCCGGTGCCGAACGCTCGGGAGGGCCACAGGGCCAGAGAGGAGACAATGGCAGACAAAGCCAAGAGAAGTATCAAGGTGAAATCCTTTGTCAATGACGTGCGTAATGGCATGGACGACTGGATGCTGATCAAGAAATACCACTTGACCGAGGCTATGTTGCCCAAGGTCCTGGATCAGCTCGTGGCCGCTGGACACCTGTCCCCACAGGACATGGCCAGTCGAAACATCCTGGACACCACCCAGAAGGTTGCGGATCTTTTCAGCTTTCCTTATCAATCGGATGGGAAGGATTAGCAGATGCAAGGCATGTCTCACATGGTTTCTCACCGGACCCGTCAAGTACGCATCCGCGTGGTCGAGTTTGTCGAAGATATCCGCCAGGGCATGGCCGATCATGATCTCATGCGCAAATACCGCATAGGTAGCCAGAAGACCCTGTTGACCGCATTCGACAAACTTATCGAGTCAGGCCGTGTGACTCGTGATGAGCTGTACAATCGGAGCCCTTTCATCGACACCCAGGCGCTCGCCGAGTTACTGGGGAGCACCAACGCTTTTGGCAGCTCTGGCTGACACGTCATTTCAAGCCGGACACGTAAATTCTTGCACCGTTGGGATCTTGCCGGCCGGCGACCCGAGAGATGTCGCAGGTCCGATGATGGGCTTGTGAACGGATTTCTCTTCGAACAATCATTGAGCGTCTGAGGATTCTATGATAGGAAGGTCACTGCGTTGCAGGTTCCCGCTTGCTGGTTCGTAGCTCTTGTTGCGCACGGAGAGATCAATGAAGCGCTGGCCCGGGTTTTTTCCCCTTTTAGCCGTTCTGTGGGTGTGTAGCCCCTGCGCGTTTGTGCACGCTCAGGCGGCGAGTCAACTCACCCCAGTCATCCCGACCGCACCAGTGGTAACCCCACCGGCCCCTGCCGATCAGTGGGTGAGCCACCAGATGAACCAACCGCCCCCGGAAACAGGCGAAAAATACGCTCTCTCGCCCGGACTCATTGATGAGATCAAGCAATTATATCTGCAGGCCAAGAAAGACCACGAAGCCAAAGCTGCGCATCGGCCCCCATTGCACCACGATCGCACTCCCCAAGCGGACAACGCAGTCAAAGGTAAGCGATAGCGCTGTTTCCCCCCGGACATGCGTGCGGCCAGCCGGACTTGTACCGCAGAATGGATCGTCATACGGGAAACGTGGTCTCTCCCCGACAAGAGAATTTTGTCTATGGGTTGGTCCCGGATGTGCCCGGCTTCTCTCCTATCATGAGCCGCCACCTGAAAATTCTCTCGGTGCGCGGCATCAGGTCGAAGAGTCGTCCTGCCTTGCGGACACGTTCGGCAAACGGCACCCCTGGAAATAACCCTGCTGACATGGCCGGAACCGAAAAGAACTCCCTCAGCACGTGCTCTTCCAAACGGAAATCCTCATTCCAAGACGTGTGTTCAGGGATGATCCCGGCAAAAAACGACTCGAACTCCGACCAGTTCACGGGTTTCTTGTGGCTGACGCGTTCCTTCGCTTGCTCGTCGGCCAACTGGAAGAGGTTGTTGCCATCCTGGTCGTATAGACCGTCCATGAACGTCAAGCCGAGCCTCCCGCGGTCTTTGAGCATACCCACGGCTTGCCGTAAGCTCTCTTGAAAATCCGGGATGAGAAAAATGGACGCACTATACACAATCGCGTCAAAAGAAAAGTCGAAGTATGCGGTAAGGTTGGCAGCGTCGCCTTCAATAAAGCGCAAATTGTCGCCTTCAGGATACTTGGTGCGGGCTGCGTCGAGCATTGCAGAGGAGATGTCCAAACCCCATACCCGGCAATCGGGACACGCGTCGAGAATTTGTGCGCTGCTCGCACCTGCGCCGCATCCCACATCCAAGACGTCGGCCCGACCGGCCAGATTCATGCGAGAAAGGAGCCTCTCGCTTAGCAGCCGAAAAAACCCGTGACGATCCTCAAAGGACTGATACGGATCAGGACTGGCATCGAAATTGTTACGTACAGGCCTCTTTTATCTTGAGGACCTTGCTTGGATCCATCGTTTTCACCATCATTCACGCGTTGAGGAAAGAGCATCACCGCGGGGCTCTCTCAGGGGAAACGCCCAATGCTGAAACAGCCTTCCTTCCGCAGGAAAGGGACGCTGGCACGCTTTGGTGCGGGGGTAGCATCACTTGCGGGGTCGAGGATGAATCTCTCCCGGGAGCATTACCAGTCTCTCCATCTTACGTTTGAGGCTGGATCCGCTGTGGTCGTCGCCGTGCTTTAAGTCGCGAAGGAACTCCTTAGCCCGT
Organism: uncultured delta proteobacterium; assembly: GCA_963760985.1. Taxonomy (GTDB): domain Bacteria; phylum Desulfobacterota; class Desulfomonilia; order Desulfomonilales; family Desulfomonilaceae; genus JACRDG01. The sequence continues at coordinate 426,094 of CAVXFM010000017.1, forward strand.
TTCTTGTCCCATCCCATGATCTTGCGCAACTCCCCGAGAGTGATGCACTCCCGATCGTCCACGTACAGCGCGACCACTTCCAGAGGTACCTTCTGGAGTTCGTCCAGTTCGACTTTTACTCCCGCGCCCGCGAGGAAACCTTGGAGTCGACGGTATTTCGCGTCGTCATCCAGTGGTGGGTCAGGTTCTGCCGCGGGGTCCCCCGTGTTCGTCTTGTCCTGGGGAAGGTAAGAAGCGTTTCCCTCAATGAAGTCTCGGCGAATGGGCGAGAAAATGTCCAGCGCTGTGCACCCTTCAGGACCGACTTTGACTCCGTGCGGCACGGAACCGGGGATGACGAGCATATCTCCTTGCGACAAGGTCACATCTTCTCCGTGGGGAAATACCAGGGTCACGGAACCGCTCTGCACCATGGTTACCTGCTCCGAGACGTGGTCATGCGTGGGAAAAGCGGTGTCGGGAGCCAGTTCCCATCGCGTGATCATCACGTTCTCACCCCAGATCATCTTTCGGGTTACGTTCTCGTTGATTTTCTCTGCGTTGACGTTGCTCCACGATGTGGCCTGCATACTGTGATCTCCGTACATTTCGGGCTAATCCGCGCCGCGTGCGATGCCTTGCGGCGCTTCGCTGAAATATTCACGCATCAACAATTGACCCACGAGTTGTGAGATGCGGTGCATTTTCGGACACACAGGTCCCGCGTCGCACCACTTCGGGTTAGTAATCGGATGCCTTGTTTAACCGCTTGTATTTTTGTTTCTTTCCGAATTCCGCCTTCTGTGCCATGTCGTCTATTCCAGAACGGGTGCCCTGGCCGAATTCTTCTGCAGATTCTTCTCCATGGTAAATGACAGAAAACACCGCGTAGTGAAGCCGCATGAGGGCCGTAGTGCCCAAGACGGAATCGATGTGGCCGAAAAGGGGAGCCTTGCCAAGATTCACCGCTCCACCCAGAAAAATGACCAGCAGGATGATGCCGATTACTACTATCGCAATACGCATGAGTCGCCTCTCTCTCGTTTTCTTTATGGACAGCGGTTTTCAGGCTGATCTCTTGCCCAGCCCTGTCCGTCAGTGTTCCCAATCCTCCAAGTCAGCACGATTCGGATCGATCACCGTAACCTTTGAATTCTTCAGGGCCAGCCACTTTCCGCACTTGGGACATGCAATACGGACTCCCGTCTTTTTCACGGTCTTTTCCACAGGGACTCTACAATCATCGCACGTAATAAGCGCGCTCTCGAGCGAGTCCAGGGCATACGCCTCCCAGATCTGGCCGCTGGAAGGCTCGATTTCCATCAGCCTTTGGGCAGCTTGCACCATGGAGGCAGCGTCCGATGAGCCGAGGCGATCACGTGCGCATATGGACTCTACAGTCTCGACAAGCGCCCGGTAGTCCTTTTGTGCGCCGGAATTGACTACGGGTTTCACCCTGACGGTTTTGCGCCTGCGGCCCCACTTCGCCAAGATGCTGTGGATCGGGACCAACCCCTTGAATCTCTCAGGGTAAGTTTTCAGGTACCAAGCCACAAATATTATCACCCAAATTCCGACACCAATAATGAATTCCATTTTCACTGCCGTCCTGAACCAGAAGTGCTCGACCCATCTGGCCGTTTCTCGCATGCGTAGGAGTCTTTGTATTCCGAGGGCTTTCCCCCAGCAGGTCACATTCCGCAGGCTGCGGCGCGGCTCGCGATCAATGCCCTACCGAGCGCGCACAGTCGGCTTGCGAATGGCCTCAGCCGGGACAGCGGATTCGGCGAGGAGTCGAAGCTCTTGCAGGAGCGCCTCAACTTGTTGCCTCGTATGCGCAAGTGAATCCGAGTTATCGATTACGCGGTCCGCCTTCTGCTTCTTATCATCAATGGGCATTTGCGCGTCGAGCCGAGCGCGGGCTTCTTCCCGCGTCATGCCGTCGCGTTGAATCAATCTCTCTTCCTGCGTAATGCGGGGGACAAACACCACGATGATGAGATCAAATTGGCTATCCCAAGCTGTTTCGTACAGGAGCGGAACATCCACTATGGCCAGTTTGTACCCGTCATTTCTCAGAGCGTGGATACGTCGGTCTTTCTGCTCGGCCACCCTTGGGTGGATGATGTGTTCAAGGGCTTTGCGTTTGGAGTCGTCTTTGAAGACGAGTTCTGCCATGCGCACGCGGTCGAGTCCGCCTTGTTCGTCGATCACGCGCTCCCCGAATGCCCGGCCAATCTCTTCCAATGCCGGAGACCCCGGCTTCACTGCATCACGGGCAAGTTCGTCCGCGCAGATCACAGGAATTCCGGCATCTTGAAACATACGACTCACGGTACTTTTGCCTGAGGCAATTCCCCCTGTCAATCCAACAACCAGCATGAGTTTACTCGATTCGTTCCTTTGGGAGTCAATCCTTCTTCTTGAATTCTTCCCACGCGGCATCCATTGCACGGTCAATGCGCTTTCCCGTCTTTTCGAGATGTCCCCAAAAAACGGTCCACTGGTCTTTCATACTCTCGGCCATCTGTTCAGACTGTTTCTTCAGCGCTTCGAGCTGGTCTTCACCGATGCGACCTGCAGCGGTCCACTGTTTGTCGAGGACTTCTTTGGCTTGATTCACACACAGATCGAAGCTCTCGCGACTCACCTGGCCCATGGTGTTGAGGCGGTTTGTCATTTCCTTGAGAAAATTATCCCAATCCAGGTCCTTTTCCTTGTCGAGAAGTTCCCACGATTGCTTGATCCTGTCCGCTGCCCTCTCCACATCTCCCGCTGCCATCTCACCGGATCGTTTCATCGTGCGGGCTACATTGTCCACAGCGGCCATAAATTCCTCTCTGGATGCCCCCCAGCTCTTTCGGAGAAAAGCCCTGGACTCTCCGAGCATGAACAGGCCAACGGTCCCGAGGTTATCCAGAAGCTCGGCTACGGCTTTCTTGACGTCATCTGTTTGACTCATCGTGCCCTCCGTGTTCTTTGGCAAGTCTCAACACCATATAAAAGGTACCATCTGGTGCGTAGAGAGGCAACGGAAATCACGCGAGATGCCAACACGGGCGCACCTCATTCCTATTCCGCGGGACGCAGGGGAACCACAAACGTAAAAGTGCTGCCTTTGCCTTCGCCTTCGCTCTCCGCCCAGATTCGTCCGCGGTGAAGCTCCACCATCTGTCTGGTGAGGGCCAATCCCAGGCCGGTGCCTTGTTGGCGTCGAGAAGGAGACGCGTCCACCTGCTCGAACATTTCGAAAATACGTTCCCGATCGTCGTGCCGAATTCCTACTCCTGTGTCTGACACACTGACCACGAGATCCGTCCCGTCGATTCCCGCGTTCACGAGGATCGCTCCCTCGTCGGGAGTAAACTTTGCGGCATTGGAAAGGAGATTGAACAGGATTTGCTTCAGCTTCAGTTCGTCGGCCCTGATCTCAACGTCAGTCAGTTCTTGGCCGACGCTCAGTTCCAGCTTGATTCCATGTTTGATCGATTTTTCTCTGATCATGATGAGGCTGTCTTCCAGCAGTTGACGCACGTCGACAGGCGCCAAGTTCAATAGCACCTTGCCGGACTCCACCTTGGACAGATCCAAGATGTTGTTGATCAATCCTAGCAGGTGGTTACCGCTATCCAGCACATGCCCCACGTATCGCAACTGGTCGTCGTTGAGTTCTCCGAAGAGTCGATCCTGGAGGATCTCCGAGAAACCGATAATGGCATTCAACGGAGTTCGCAGTTCGTGGCTCATATTCGTCAGGAACTCCCCTTTGACTCTGCTGGCCTGTTCTGCCCTTTCTCGTGCCAGCTCCAGATCGGTGACGTTCACCACATAAAGGATCACCCCCCGGTACCGGGCCTGATGAAAGATCGGTTGCACACGAAAGGACGCGTGCATTCCAGCGAATTCGCGGCTCACTTCCAGGGGGGCGATTCGCTGTCCGGTCTTGTACGCAGAGATAAGTGGGCGGAGTCTCTCCACCATCTCCGGGTTTCGATGGAACTCCCATATCTTCCTGCCTATCACTTCGTGGCGACCAAGTCCCACCTTTCTGAGGAACCAAGTGTTCGTTTCCGTGACCGCATCGTCTGCATCAGCAAAGACGATTCCGTGGTCCATTCCCTCAATGAGAGAGCGCAGTTTTCGCGCTTCCGCTGCAGCCAGTTCGTGTGCTCTTCTGAGCTCGGCCTCAGTCTTTTTGCGTTGGGTGATGTCTATGAGCGACGCGATGCTCTTTCGCGTGCCGGGAATCGTTCCCACGGTGGCAAGCATGTCCCGCGTGGTGTTCGCACGGTCGACCATGCTGAATTCGTAGTGCTTCGGCGGGGCATAGGGATCGGTTCTTCGCAGGTGGTGATAGTCGGTCAAACGGGCCAAATCTTCTTCCCCAAAGAAGTCGCACCACTTTTTCTTGCCGTTGATTTCGCTACCCGAGTACCCGGTGAGGTTCTGAAATTCAGAGTTGCAGAGGGATATGGTGGTGTCGTCCTCGACGATTATCGTTGCAGCGCCCGTGGTTTCAAAGATGGAGCGGTATCTGCTCTCACTTTCCGCGAGATCCCGGGTTCGCTCTGCAACCCTATGTTCCAACGTGCGAGCGTACTCTTCTTGCTGTTCATAGAGTCGCGCATTTTCGAGCGAGATGGCGGCCTGAGAACACACGAGGCTCAATATTCCCAGTCGATCCGGGGTGAATACGTCAGTGGCGAGGTTATTTTCCAAGTACAGAATGCCGGTGAGTCTGCCCTGACGGATCAATGGCATGCAGAGAACGGATTTAGGCTTATGTTCCCGTACGTAGGGATCGTGGGAAAATTCGTCTTCTGCCGCGGCGTTCTTGAGAACAAGGCTTTCTTTGGTTCGGTACACATAGTCGACCACCGAACGAGAAAGCTGCCGGCTATGCTTCACAGGGCGAGAAGTCAGGACGGTCACCGTGTTGGAGGGCTCTGCCGCGGGCTGCGGCTCTTCCGGAATTGCGTCCGCTTGTGAATCGGCAGAGACGGAGGGCCCGGTCCCGCTGGGACTCTTTTCGGCCCGGTCTTGGCTTTGATCTGCCTGGGCTTCGATGACCAATTCGCCGTTGGACTTGCGCACGAGGAATCCCCTTTGCGCACCGGCGATTTCGATCACGATCTTCATCAGGGTGTCGAGCAATCTCTTGAGAACAATTTCACCGGAAATCGCATGCGATGCCTTCACGACCGCGGCCAAGTCCAGAAAATCTTCTGCCGGCGTTCCTGTCGAGGTCACGGTGGTTCGCGTTTCCCTCATCTTGGATACCGCTGCACCGGATGTCGTGAAAAACAGGTCGCCGTATTCGCGATCCATAGCCCTGACCTTGGCAAGGGCTCCCCACCTCATGAAGCAATAGCGAGCCTCCTGTGCATACGCTCTGGCAATTGTGTCTCTGCCCTTGCGGCGATGAAACCGTGCGGCCAGTTCGTGAGCAAGCGCTTCTTCGTGAAGGTATCCGTGTTCTCGCGCGAGAGCGATGGCACGTTCGTACCCGTCAGTGGCTTGGATATCCCTGCCCAGTACTCGGTTGCGTTCCGCTTCGACGAGCACGTATTTGTGAAGGAAATTCATCGGAGCAAAGCGTGCCCAGTATTTCATCTTCCTCTGAGACGCATTTACCCTCCTCAGGAGTCTTTTTCGTTGAAACACTCCAGACGAAGGATAGACTGCGAGCTGGGTAAGAGAATCGTAGAACCGGAAGAGGGGGACGCTGACTGTCCCCATCACGCCGCTCAGATTTTTCTCCAGCATTTTCGCATGCTCAATGCCAGACTCGTATTGGTGGAAGAGGAAACACAGGATGAGCTTGTTGAGATGGAATATACTCTGCACGCTCCGGTCACCGGCCTGTTGCACAATGGGGAGCGTTTTCTCTTCATCGAACGCCTGTCCGATGAGTCTCCACGGTTCGTTTGATCCGTCGACAAGGTTCGTGACGGCTTGCCGGAATACCTCGTTGAGGTAGAGGGACGACTCCTGTTTGAGTTTGCGGATCGCGTCACTGTAGGAATCCAGCTCGTTGCGAAGGCCCGAGAGTTCCTTCCCCAAATGGTACGAAGCAGAGCAATAGACGAATGCACATACTGCAGCGTCCTCGATATTGCCCATTTCAATCCCACGTTGATAGCCTTCCAGAATGGGCTTCAACACTTCTTTGGAGTGGCGTGTCCAATGGGTTATCAACAGATTGATCACCATCAGGGTCCTGGCTTTGCTTTTTCCCGCGTGGAACAGTTCCGCCACCTTCAAGGCGAGCTGGCCAAAGCGATACCCCTGATCCATCTCACCCATGACCGCACACAGAAAGAAGCCATACGCGGAATAGGCAAAGGCAGAATCCGGCGAGTTCCCATACGCGACTGACAGATCGGCCGCCTTAAAAATAATCAATGGTGTCAACTCAGGAACGGCAACGTAGGCTGCTTTGGCCACACTGGACAACACACGCATGGTTGCGAGACGCAACGGATCGGTCATGGGAGGCAGATCAAGGAGTTCCTCGATGCGTCTCTTGCCGAGTGCGCGCCTGGTCTTGAGGAAACGAGCCAGGATGGCAAGTTTGGTCGGCCTCGCAGGAATGCGGGTCCCCATGAGTTTCAGGATTTCAGCGGCAAGCCCTATCGCTTCAGTCATGCGGTTTTGCGCAATGTAGGCCTGGATCTTTACCTCATATATTTGCGCTTTGTCCAGAAGTGTCCTGCCGTGTTCCAGTACCTGCCGGCTCAATTGCTCCATCGCGGCGAAGTCAGTACTGAGATACGCTGCTTCTGCAGCTTCGACGTGAAGCGCCAGTGTCAGATCGTATTGGACCTGCCAAGTCTGCTTTCCCAGAGCACGCACACCGTGGTGCAAGTAACGGAACGCGGCTTCGTACGCAGCAGACGCCCTTGCCCTCCGTCCCGCGGCGAGGTTGAATCGCGCTAATTCATCACGCTCCGATTGGCTCTCCAGCAGGAGAATCGCTGCGTTCAGGTGATTGGCGATGTCAAACACGTGCTCTTCAACGCGTGAAGAGGGGATATGCCTGAGCATCGATCGTCCGATGCGGACATGAACCGACTGTTGCTCAGCCTCCGGAATGAGGGAATACGCGGCTTGCTGAATGCGATCATGTGAAAATCTGTATTCCACGAGCTGATTGCCCGCAGGTAGGTCAACATCCAGTTCAATGGATTTCCACGCGTCCCCTAAGGGGAACACGAGACCCTGCAGGACTGCCTCGCCCATGGTCGCAAGGGTTTCCTTCGGGGTTTTTCCACAGACAATCGCGAGCGTGTTGAGGTCGAATTGGTTGCCGATGCATGCGGCAAGCTCAAGCAGTTCCTGGGTTTCCTGTTTGCATCTCCGGATATTTTCGGTCATGAGCGCCACGACATTGTCGGTGATGCAGCACTGTTGAATTCTCTGCATGTCCCACTGCCAGGCTCCTGCTTGAGAATCGAACCTCAGGAGTTGGTCCACATAAAGGGATTTGAGGAACTCATTGACGAAGAAGGGATTTCCGTCAGTCCTGCTGGAAACAAGCTCGGCAAGCGAGGTGACCTCTTGCGGGTCTCTGTGCAGCGTATCCGATGCAAGTTGAATTACATGAGCAAGATCGAGTCCCTTCAATTCTATCCGAGTGATCGGCGCTGCCTGTTCTCTCAAGCTTTCGAGAGTTACCATAAACGGATGAGTGGGACCTACCTCGTTATCGCGATACGCTGCGATGAGGAACAGGAACTGCATGTCATCGTCGGTGATAAGCAGCTCCATGAGCTTCAAGGACGCGGCGTCTGCCCATTGTACGTCGTCGAGAAACACGACCAGCGGATGCTCAGCTGAACAAAAGACGCGAATGAATTTGCGAAATACGAGATAGAAACGGTTTCGGGACTCAATGGGTCCCACGTCTTCCACCGCGGGCTGAGGCCCGATAATCAGTCCCACCTCGGGAATTACTCCGCTGATCACCTGGCCGTTGGGACCCACCGCATCGAGGATTCTCTGCTTCCAGCGGGAAAGTCTCGTCTCCTCTTCTGCTAGGACCACACGAATCAAATCTTTGAACGCGGCAACAAAACCGGTAAAGGGGGTATTTCGCTGAAACTGGTCGAACTTTCCGGAGACAAAATAACCTCTCTGTTCGCGTGACGGGTTTGTGGATTTCGTTGACCAAGGAGGTTTTGCCAATGCCTGGTCCCCCGGAGACGAGCATCATTTCCCTGTGTCCCGCGCCAGCCCGGTCAAAGGCCTCCATAAAGGTCTCGATCTGCGATTCTCGGCCATAGAGCTTCTGAGGGATGTGAAATTTCTCCGGAATGTCGTGTCGCGCGAGCGGAAAAGGATCCACCCTGCCGCATGCCTCAAGGCTGGCGAGGCACTCTTCGAGGTCTAGCCTGATCCCTTTGGCGCTCTGGTACCGATCTTCCGCGTTCTTGGAAAGCAGCTTCATGACAATGTCCGAGACAGACTTCGGGATTTCGCTCCTCAGGTCATGCGGTGGGGTCGGTGTTCTGGCGATGTGGCAATGAACGAGTTCCAATGCGTCGTTGCTGGAGAAAGGCTGCGCCCAGGTAAGCAGCTCGTACAGGGTGGCCCCCAAAGAGTAGTAATCGCTTCGATAGTCTATGGAGCGGTTCATCCTGCCCGTCTGCTCGGGCGCCAGGTACGCAAGTGTCCCTTCGAGCGCGTCAGGGGCCTTGATGGCAGGCTCTTCTCGGGACATGAGTGAAGCAATACCAAAGTCGATTATCTTGAGCTGGCCGGTATCCGGGTTGCACACGATGTTACCGGGATTGATATCCTTGTGAATGACGTTGGCGGAGTGAATATGACCCAGAATCTCGGCGATACGAATAGCGATCGACAAGCATTCCTCGATGGTAAAATGCCGAGATTCCTGAAGGATCTTGAGGGACTCTGCGCCGAAATCCTCGAGAATCATCACAAGGGTCTTGCGATGCTTCTCGATTCCGTATACCCCGATGACTCCGGGCAAGTGCTGCAGTGCGAGAGTGGTGTGGTATTCCTGCTTGTACCTGATGATCTCGTGCGGCGTGGGGTAGTCTTCCCTGAGCACCTTGAGTATGACTGGGAATCCGTCTTCGAGACGGATTGCGCGAAAGACCAGAGAACTTGGACTCTTATAGATCTGCATGACCGTCTGGTAGCCAGAAATGAAGGTCATGGGGTCCTCTGTGCTCTGACGTCCGACTGTGTGGTGCTGGCCCGGCATTTCCTTTGGGTGAAGATGAGCAAGCCGTCTTGCGATAGCCTGAGTGATTCTCTTGTCGATGGGATGGCTTCAGGGCACGATCCCGCTGTTCGCAAAGGTGCGTGGCCCCGTGGGGCCACGTCACACACCGGCGACAGCCGGCAGCACTACCGATATCTCCGAGATCGGTTACGGATAAATCCCGCGGATCATGAGTGCGTCGGCGATTCTCTGGATAGCCAGAATTTGCGCAGCCTCCCTGTTGGGAACGTTGAATTTGTCAGCGCATTCGATCACGCTGTCGAACGCTTTGATCATAAGGTTTTCCAGCTTGCGGTTGATCTCTTCCACAGGCCAGAAGAACGACTGGAGATCCTGAACCCATTCCAAATAACTGACGGTGACCCCGCCTGCATTGCAGAGGATGTCAGGAACGACGTAGATTCCTCTCTCTTTGAGTAATTCGTCAGCATCAGGGGTAATGGGACCATTGGCGCCTTCGGCAATCATGCGGGCCTTGACCCGATCGGCATTGCGCATGGTGATCTGATTCTCCAGGGCTGCGAGCACGAGCACGTCGCAATCCGTGGACAGCAGTTCCTCATTGGTCAAGAAATCCGCTCCCGGAAAATCGAGAATCGTCCCGGCTTCTTGGTTATGTCTGCGCAAGGCCTTGATATCGAGCCCTTGGCCGTTGAACACTCCCCCCGTGGAACAGGTTACGGCTACGACTTTGAACCCCATGTCCTGAGCCAACGCGGCCGAAACTGACCCCACATTTCCGAACCCCTGGATCGCCACGGTAGCTCGGCCAGGATCAATTCCACACAGCGGCATGGCCTTGTGCATCGTCACGACCACTCCTCGGCCTGTTGCCTCAGTTCTACCGAGAGACCCGCCGATCTCAATGGGTTTGCCGGTTACCACTGCGGGGATCGAGAAACCGCGATGCATCGAGTACGTGTCCATGATCCACGCCATGACTTGGGGGTTGGTACCCATGTCGGGCGCGGGGATGTCGCTGTCCGGTCCCATCATCAGGCTGATCTCTGTGGCATACCGACGGGTCAACCGCTCCAGTTCTCTGAGTGACAGTTGCTTGGGATCCACGATGACGCCGCCTTTGGCCCCACCGAAAGGAAGGTTCATCAGCGCGCATTTCCACGTCATCCACATTGCCAGAGCTCGGACTTCGTCCAGGGTCACTGCAGAGGAATACCGGATGCCGCCTTTGGTAGGTCCGCGGACCACCGAGTGGTGAACGCGATACCCCCTGAAGATCCTTATCTCGTTGTCGTCCATCACCACGGGAAACGCGACTGAGAGTTCCCTCTTTGGGTACCGGAGTGTATCCACAACCCCACGTTTGAGTTGAAGATGGGACACGGCCTTATCGAATTGAGCCAGTGCGTTCACATAGGGGTTCTCTTCAGCCACGGCCCCACTACTTCCCAAACATCGGGAAACCGAGTACGAACAAGGATCTGCCGGGCCAAAAGGTTGAACCGTTTCATTTTCCATATGAACCTCTTCCACTGTGTCCAGAGACACGGAACTCGAACGGTCCCAGGTCACCGGAACGTCTTTAGGATGCCGTGGCGTAACCACAATCCCGGTGGCAGCCACGCCTTCCAGGGCTTTGCTCCGTCATTTCGGACAAATTGCCGGCTCCCAGTAGTCTGACGTACGGGGTCTTTTCTTGGCAACCCGTGCTCACACGGTCGGAATCAAACTATGGAGCCCTGTCTTGGGGAAGGCATTGCTTTGCGCACGCCGCCTGCTCGCTCTTCACATCGAGCCTCCCGGGAAGCCGCCCAGCCCACTGACATTCACGCACATGGCATCACATCATAGGGTGGCAGGACCTTGAAGGCCTTTACCACCACACACGGGCCTGCTACCTCCCCCTTGACTCACGAGGCCAAATGTACTTGTGGAGCTGCAACTGAAATCGTGCTTTCAGTTTGTCTTCCAGCATCCACTCGACCAGATGCCGAGGCGGCAACTCGCCATACACCGTGGAAAGAAGGACCTTGATCTTGGTGTGAGCGAACCTCTCCATGAATATTCCTCGCGCCCACTCGTAGTCATGACGATCTGCTATGACGAATTTGACCTCATCGTCGGCTTTCAGCTTCCATATGTTTTCCCAAAGCACTCTGTCCGTTTCCCCGCTGGAAGGACATTTGATGTCCATGATACGGATCACTCCCTCGGGCAACGCTGAGATGTCCAGCGACCCATTGGTTTCTACCAACACCAGGTGTCCCATATCCCGCAGGGCTCCGGCCAGGGTGGGGGTCTCCGGCTGAAACAGCGGTTCGCCTCCCGTGATTTCAGCGAGTTCGATTCCATGAGCCGAGACGCGGTCAAGCACCTCCGTCAAGGTCATTTCTTCGCCACCCTCCCGGGCGTATTTGGAGTCGCAATAGCGGCAGCTCAGATTACATCCGGCCAACCTCACGAACACGCAGGGGATGCCAGCGAAAGACGATTCTCCCTGAACGCTGCAAAAGATCTCGGATACCATTAGGCTCATGTTTCACCGTTCCCGGGTTGCCGTTTTTCTTATGTTACGGAATAGCAGAAATTCGCAAAAAAGTCGTCCTTGATCACAGAAATTTGTGTTTTAATATAACTAACAATCCATGCGCTCATTGAATAAATGCCTGCTAAGCGGGAAGCGTGGTGATGCGTTGCAAGGCTTTTGATCGAGAGGAGTGACTTTTGGAAAAGGCTTTAGTTCGGTTCTTGCCTGAGGATGTGACAGCGGAAAGCTACGTGGGAGCGTTGCTTCTGGATGTGGCTCTGGATGCAGGAATCTTCATGCCCGCGTCGTGTGGCGGGGCAGGGAGTTGCGGCAGATGCAAGGTGAGAGTTGCGGAGGGGGCTGTCGAGGCAATAACGCTGGAGAAGATTCGCCCGGAAGAGCGGGCCCAAGGATATGTGCTGGCCTGCCAGACGCGAATCTCAGGCGACGTGGTGGTGGAAATCCCCAAGGTCAAAGTCGGCCGCAAAGTCATTCCTCGGGACGAGGCCGAGCGAATGCGAATGACCGCGAGACCGATGGAATCGCCGATCATTCCACAAATCGATCCCATAGGCATCCGGGTTCTGATGGAACCGCACGCGCCGATGCCGCAAGATAATGTGAGTGATTTAGAGAGAACGATTCGCACTCTCAAGGTGAATCATGGCATTGCTCCTGTAACCGCGAGTTTCGATATTCTCCGCGATCTTAGCCTGATAGCCCGGGAACAGGACTGGAAGATGACAGCCCATCTGCAGGTGCGAGAGATCCCGGAATGTGACGGCCGATTCTACCGCATGTACCGGGTGTCCCCCGGTCATCTGGCCGCTCCTCCGACCGCGGTGGCAATTGACATAGGAACCACCTCTCTCTGGGGAGAACTCGTCAATCTCGAGACAGGGGAGGTATTGGCCCGCGCATCGAGGTACAATCCGCAGATTTCCATGGGTGATGACGTAATCAGTCGAATTGTGTTCGCACTGAAAAAGGATGGGCTTGAAAAGCTTCAGCAGCAGGTTGTCACAGGGCTCAACGAGATTATCGAAGAAATCCTGAAACACAGCGGCCAACCGCGGCAGTCCATCAACTTTATGGTGGCCGCGGGCAACACGGTCATGACCCACCTGTTTCTCGGCCTGTATCCCAGATTTCTCCGAGAGGCGCCATACGTGCCCGTAGCACAGAATGTCGAGCCGATTCCTGCGAGAGAATTCGGTCTGAACCTGCCTCCTCAAGCCATGGTGATCGTTTTTCCCGGTGTGGCCTCGTACGTCGGCGGGGATATCGTCAGCGGCGTATTGGCGAACGGAATGTGGAATTCAGACGAGATGACTCTTTTCATCGACATCGGCACGAACGGAGAGATCGTCGCGGGGAGTCGCGACCTTCTCATGACCGCCGCCTGCTCTGCTGGTCCCGCGTTCGAAGGCGGAGGACTCGAGTATGGCATGAGAGCGGCTCCTGGTGCCATTGAAGGGATTCTGATAGATCCTGACACGTACGAACCGATGATCAAGACTATCGACGCGAAACCGCCGGTGGGAATTTGCGGGTCAGGCATCATCAACATTATTTCCCAGATGCTGAAACTCGGCATCCTGGACCCCAACGCGAAATTCGTGAGAGGCCTCAACACTCCCAGGGTCAGGCAGGGGCGTAGTGGGTACGAGTATGTCATAACTTGGGCGGCAGAGACCGGACTGAACGAAGACATCGTGTTGACCGAAGTGGATCTCGACAACATTGTCAGAGCCAAAGCCGCCATGTTTTCCGGGTACACGTGCCTGCTGGACAAGGTGGGGCTCGGGGTGGACATACTCGATCGGGTCATCATTGCAGGAGCTTTCGGTAGTTTCATCAACCTTGATCACGCAGTGACCATAGGCCTTCTGCCGGACATCCCTCCCGAGAAGTTCTCTTTCATCGGCAATTCGTCCCTTAAGGGGGCCCGGTTGGCCGCGCTGGACAGGAAACTCATCGACAAGGCACAAGTTATTGCCCGTTCCATGACAAACGTGGAACTCTCCGAAGACCCGTCTTACATGGACAACTTCATGGCAGCGTTGTTCTTACCTCACACGCGCTCCGACCTGTTTCCGTCGGTCCGGCTTCCTGGATCAAGAGCAAGCTGATTCGCTGGGCAACCCAATCATCGGACGTGCTGCGCAGGTCCCAAACAGTCTCAAATCCCCGAGGACGAAGACACCGATCAAGTGGTGGATGCGTACAAGCTAAAGACCTTCCGGGGGTGGGAGGCGGAGGTTCCCAGTAGGCGCCTGGGAACCCGGATATCTCGTGTGGGTGTGGGCCACCGGCGTACCACGGCCTCACGATTATTCTCACACGTCGAACCTGACAGGGACGTTACGGTCAGACAGTTCTTTCTCGGAGGCCCTTGCCCGCCAAGGGGTTAAAGAGCTTAAGAATCGCCACCTTCATGACGTCCAGAGTTTTCATGCTCACAATGACATCCATGAGGGTGTTCTCTGCCGCCTCGGGAAGCACACATGCGTTGCTCGCGTCGAACACGAGATCCGGAAAACTCTTGAGCAACTTCTTCTGCTCTTTTTGGGTTAACGGTACCTGTACGGCTTTCTTGCCCTCTACCTCTTGGAACTGAGCACCAAGGCCTACCTCCTCCAGCCGCTTCTGCTTCGCGTCGTCAAGAAAGACGCAAATAGAGAAATCTGCCATGCACGCACCTCCTCAAACGATGTTCCGGGCCTCTACCGACACGTGACGATCTGCCCACAATTCGTGCGACCACCCGTACGCGGTAAGGGACCGTCTTGCAAATGATAGGGAAACTCGATTCTATACGTATCGGCTAGGATTTGTAAGCACCGATGGTACCATGATCCCCTTGCATGTCAAGACATTTGTCTCGAGGCTGTAGGTGCAAGAATTCTCAGGACTTCTCAGTGCCTGTACTTCCCCCGTGGCCATCCGTGGGGATCTTCATCAATGGCGCTAACCTGAAGCAGGTTCCGCCAGGAGTTCCAGGAGGTCCGTGTACCCTCGCTCAAACGCGAGCATAGCGGGGTTTTTTCCATTCTTATCTGCGAGCTGCGAGTCAGCTCCCCATGCCATAAGTAGGTGTGCTGCTTCAAGGTTTCGCTTTGCTACGGCCCACATCAGGGCTGTTCTCCCCTCGTTGTCTTGTGCGTCCAGGTTGGGGCCTGCGGCCAACACGAGTTTCACTACCTCGGGAGACTTGTTGAAGCATGACCACATCAATGCGGTAATCCCGTTCTGATCGCTCAAATCCACATTTGCTCCGCTTTCCAGCAGATTTTCCATCAGATCGGGGCTTCCGTGGAGCCCTGCCCATGTGAGAGCGGATCTGCCTCCGTGATCCTGGGCATCCACGTCAGCTCCACGGTCCAAGAGAAGCGCGGCCACCGCGGTCCTGTTCTTGTAACAGGCCCAAATGAGAGGAGTTCTTCCGGACTTGTCTCTGGAATTCACATCTGCTCCGGAATCCAGGAGAGCCTCCAGGTCCTCAGGGACTCCCTGAAGGCACACCGCAATGAGCGCCTCGACCTGTCGTTCGGTGGTTTCCAGATCCTCCATCACCGTCTCTGAGGTTTCCAGTGTTCCCGCGGGGGTAGCGTGCGCGGCCATGACCTCCTGAGATGCCTCGTCCTGCGCGCGAAATTGTAGCTGCACGCCCCACGTCTCACCAACAGGTCCACCACGTGGGCGTGACCGTGCACTGCGGCCCATGCAATGGCTGTCAGACCGCCTGAGTCGCGGAGCTCCGGATCCGCGCCGCTATCCAGGAGGAGTTCTACGAGTTCTTCGTGACCCTTGTACGCCGTGCGCATGAGGGCCGTGTGGCCGTTCTTGTTTTGAGCGTTCACCTCGGCTCCCGCGTCGAGCAGGAGCTTCGCAACCTCCGCGTGTCCGGACGAGCATGCTTTCATCAGGGACGTTTTGCCGTCCCGGTCGCGCACGTCCACCTGGGCGCCCTGTGCCAGGAGTTGCGCTACTACTTCCACGTGGCCATTGTAGGCTGCCCTCATCAAGGCAGTAAGGCCATATTCGTTCTTCGCATCGACATCGGCTCCACTAGACAAAAGCCGCATGACCTCGCTGATACCGCCTTTGGCTGCGGCTATGGTCAGGGTCAATTCGCCTTCCTTACCCGGGGCTTCCACCAAGAAGCCTTTATCCAGGGTAAGATCCAATGTTTCGGTAAAGCCTTCGTCTGAGACATCCACCATCGCTTCAATAGTCGTGGCGTCTTCGGGGGTCACGTCCGCTCCTCTCTCCAACAGGAGCTCCACTACGCGACCATGGGATTCTTGGGACGCCCACGCAAGCGCACCCATTCCTGCGCTATCCTTCAGATCGACCCTGGCTCCTCGCTCCAAAAGCAGACTCACCGCAGGAAGGCGTCCGGTTCGGGAAGCCCACATCAGAGCCGTCCTTCCCGCCCGATCCTGAAGATCAACGTTGGCTCCATGGTCCAGGAGCAGCTTGGCGGTTGAGGTCTGGCCTTGATCGGCAGCCATCATCAGCGCGGTCCAACCAGCCTTGTCTTGCGCATTGACGTTCGCTTCTTTGGAGATCAGCAGTTCAGCCGCTTCCTCATGACCTCTGCTGGCCGCCTTCATCAGGCCTGTCCCTCCGGAGTCGTCTGTGGCCTGGACATCGGCCGATCTTTTCAAAAGGAGGTTCATTATGCCGATATTGCCGACAAAAGCCGCTCTCATGAGGGGAGTACGGCCAACTTCGTCGCGAGTATCGACGTCAGCCCCCTTGTCCAACAACCGCGCCATCATCAGGGGGTCTCTGGCCATAAGAGCCAACATCAAGGGAGTCTTTCCTTCGGGAGAGCGCAATTCCGGATCTGCCCCGGCATCCAGCAGCATCTGAGCCACTTCGATTCTTCCCCGTTGGGCAGCCTTCATCAGGGGGGTCAAACCTTCTGAGTCTGCGAGGTTGGGGTCCGCTCCATTTTCCAGAAGCAGTTTCACGAGCGCAGTGTGGTCAGCCAGACATGCTCCCATCAAGGCAGTGTACCCTTGCTGATCGCGCGCGTTTACGTTGGCACGGGCGGCCAAGAGCATCTTAACGATCGTGCCCTGCCCCGAGAAGGCTGCGACAAGGAGTGGAGTACTGCCCGATTCGTCCCTCACCTCGAGGTTCGTACCTTTTGCAAGCAGTTCTTTCACCTGCAAACGGTCTTTTTGTTGAACCGCATCGAGCAATTCCTTTTTCTTATCTTTGCCGAACAGCTTCAGCATGGTCTAGTCCTTTCGGTCCCCTGAGTTCTCTATGAAGTGCGAAAAACAGGTATGCTCCGGCCCAGTCAGATCGGAAAGCCTCCTTTATTGATAGCATGCTTTCCCTCTCGTAAACCCTTGCGAGGTGAGTTCGCCGTCTTTGTTCTTGCGGAGCACCGGAGTGGATGGCACGGGACAGAACGAGGCGCATCTTCTCCATCGTGAAGAGATAGCGTTCAAAAGCACCGTCCTGTAAACGAGTGTCTCGAAAAAGGCGCCCTCCTTAAGGCAATCTCCAGGGCATACGACACGTCGTCATGATCGTTTCCCGTGGTCCTGATCGTGCAATGCCCTCATTTTTCTCGTCCCACGGCGGACAGATGATCTTCCTGAACATTTACTGACAGCTATGAAAGAGCATGCGGTCGCGTACCATCCGAAAACGTGGTTTTTCACACCGCGTGTGGTGAGGGGGCCACTTTTTTGTTGACTTATACCGGAGACCTATCGAGAACGAGCCCCTTGTTCACACGCTATCGTATAATATCACAGACCACAGAACTATGCTCGATTCTTCGGACGCAGACCTTGCGTAGGATACAACGGTATGCAATTGATCAAAAAGATTTTCATTTTATGTACATTTTGATAAGGAGGGGGAACGAGGCAACGCGGAGACCCTTGCGTCATGCGCGGGGCAACGAGCTCGGCACGTCCGCTGGTAACTGCTGCCAAGAGTTCTGAACGAATGGCTCGTGCTCTCGAAAGGTGTCGAGGCGTCTCCTGAACTCGGATTCGACGGCTCTGCGGTGCTCGCAGTGGAGACTTCCCGACGCTAAAGAAGAATCACAAGGACTATACTTTGGGAACCATTACAAGACACCCGGGTCTTTCGGCCCTTGCGGAAGATAGGCCATCTTGAGGCTTTCACGTATATTTGAGCTCAAGCACAGTGGAGGGACTCCTTATGCCCAAGAGGACCATCGTGATCAAGGATTTCATTCGAGATTTCCAGTCAGGCAAGACCAATCAAGAACTGATACAAGACTACGAGCTCGACCTCTGGGGGCTCCGCAACACGTTAAAGAAAATGGTGGAGATCAAAGCCTTGGCACTGGACGAAGTGCGAGACCGGATCCCGTCTTTTCATGGGGTTTCCGATGGCGATGACAGGAGATCGTGGAAAAGACGATTCGTGCTGTTTTCGTTCCCGGTATATGAAGCCGACGATCTCGAGGAGGAGGGGCTGGTCAACGATATTACCGAAAACGGTCTCCAGGTGTCCGGCATCAAGTCCCGTATAGGCGAAGCCAAGAGTCTCTTGATCCGTGCAGACGAGTTCGCGGACATCTACCCGTTCGTATTCGAAGCCACATGCCGATGGATCAACCCGGAGAATGAACGGGGCGAGTTTGCCGCGGGATTCGAGATTACGAACATATCCGAGGGCGGTCTGACAGAACTCCGCAAGTTGATCAAAATGTTGGCCTTCGAGTAGCGTGCCCGATACGGCCGCTCACCGGGCCGCGGCAGTGAATGGAGCTTATCTCCACGAAATGCGGGCTTCATTCCTCAGAGGGAGCCGGTGATAGTCGTACTTCCGATACCCGACCATCATAGCCCCGAAGCTTTGATGCCCCGCGGGCAATCCCAGGGCTTCGGTCATCGGCGGATAATCATTGGCCGCCCTATTGAAATACCCAGCCCAGCACGCGCCCAGGTCTAGGGCTGTCGCTGCCAGTTCCAGATACGTGAGTGCGATGAGGCACGCTGACTGATCCGATGGCATGGATTGAAGACCGTGAGCCACAATCACATGCGGCGCGCCACGCAGAATTCTGTCCTGTCCCCTATCCCATGCTGCCACCACCCGCTCGAAGCGCATCGGCCGGGCTATCTCGGGATGGTCAGTAATCGCGGCTCTCATCCAATCAACTACCAGGCCTGCCAGATCGCGCAGGGTCTCGGTCTTCTCGATCACGAGCCAGTGGACCGGCTGGAGATTGCTCCCTGAGGGGGCATAACCGCGCGATATCTATGAGTCTGGTCAAGGTTGGCCGATCCACCGGCTTGTCCTTGTAGGTCCGGATGGAACGCCGGAACCGGAGAAAATGCTCCGCGTGATCAGCGGTCAAGACAAGCTGTCGCTTCACCGGAGGGCAATCGTCAGGACTCATGGTCTTGAGAGACAATGCCGCGTGAGGACATACTGCAACGCAATGTCCACAGTTGATGCAGATCTCGTCAGCCCCTTGTATCGGGGAGGGAAACGAGTCTTCGGATTTCATCTCGATGATTCCAACCGGACATTCCGCGACGCAAAACCCATCACGCTTACACTTCTCTTGATCTACGGAAAACAGGGGCATGTGAGTTCCTCGCGTATACTGATACCGATTCGCTTTCGATTATACAACTTGGCGCAGGCTGCAGAGTGGGGAGCCCCTTCACTTCGGACGACGCAGAGCCGTCTCATCACTTCGCTCAGGAGATCCCCAGCCCTACGATCTTACTCGCTTGAAAGCGAATCGGCATGAGCGTCATGGAAGATGACCGCGTCCGCTCACGATCCTCACCGCGGTTTCCTCGCGCAGAATCCGCAGGGCCTCATGTCCGGACACATACCAAGTGGGGGCCGCGTTTTTCAGGAATCAGGTTGTCACGAACCTGATGAGGGTGAGTCCGGACGCTCACGCATCCGGACATTGAGCTAACGGGGCAAGACTATCCACTAATAGTCGTAATTGCCCTCTGTCATCGTTGCATGAGCAGCGGCCAGTCGTGCGATGGGCACTCGCGGGCCGGAACAGGACACGTAATCAAGACCCACATGGTGACAGAACCGAATCGATCCGGGATGGCCACCGTGCTCACCGCATATCCCGATCTTCAGACCAGGCCGGGCTTTGCGACCGCTTTCCACCGCGATCTTCATCAATGCGCCTACCCCTTTGACGTCCAGGGATTCAAAGGGATTCTCCGGCAAGACTCCGGTCTCAGCATAGAAGGGCAGAAACTTGTTCTCCGCGTCTTCCCGCTGAATGAGAAGGTCGCCTGAGAGAGGTCATTGGTGCCGAAAGAGAAAAATTCGGCGCAATCTTCGCCAGATCTCCCGCGGTCAGGCAGGCTCGCACGACCTCGATCATCGTGCCGAACTTGAAGTCAAGCCTCAAACCGTAGGCCTGCTCGACCTCTTGCCTCGTTTCGTCCACGTACTTATGGACCCAGATTCAATTCGCTGTCAGCGTGCACACCTGAGGAATCATGATCTCCGGATGTACGTCCGATTCCTTCCTGGACGCAGGCGGCAGCGGCTTCAAGGACTGCTCTTATCTGCATGCGGTAGATCTCGGGCACGGAAATGCCCAGTCGCACGCCTCGGTGTCCGAGCATTGGGTTGGTCTCTCGCAGAATGCGAGCCCTGGAAAGGACCAAAGCCTTCTTGTTGAGCGTCTCGTCCACCAGACTGAGGTCCAAGGCCGCCAAACGAGCGTGGAACCCATCAGGTTTGTTGATGAACTCTGCCGCTGCGTCAGGATCGACCATCTTGAGCGTATCCGAGATTCTTCTGAGCTGCCGCCACGGCCGTCCTCAGGTCACGCAGATCTTCGAGTTGCTGCACGAGTTCGGACTCGGAAGGCAAAAACTCGTGGAGCGGCGGATCCAACAGGCGGATGGTAACAGGGTCGGGCGACATGGCCTTCAAAAGGCCTTCGAAATCGGAGCGCTGAAGGGCAACAGACGATCCAGGGCTACTTCCGCGAGCCTCCGGTGTGTCGGCCAAAATCATATCCACGATGATCGGCAACCGATCTGACGCATTAAACATACGCTCCGTCCGGCAGAAACCGATGCCCACCGCGCCGTAGGTCCACGCCGTTTCGGCCGTCATCGGGCGTGTCGGCGTTGGCCATGACCCTCAAGCGAGCTGATTTCGTCAGCCCACCCGAGCAGGGCATTGAGTCTGGGGACTGAACTCGGGTTCGATTGTCGGGAATTTCGCCCGGATACACATTTCCGGTGCCACCGTCGATGGTAATGACGTCACCTTCCCGTGGACAACTTTGTCGCCGATGATCGCAAGGCGATGCTCGATGTGCACCTCTATTCCTTCCGCACCGGCCACGCAGGGTTTACCCATGCCCCGAGCCACCACTGCTGCGTGCGAAGTCTTGCCGCCGCGACTGGTCAATATGCCTCTGGGCGGCGAAGAAACCGTGGATGTCTTCGGGTTTGGTCTCCTCCCTGACCAGGATGACCTTCTCGCCCTTCTTGCCTTCGATCTCCGCCAGGTCGGCGTCGAAAATAACTTTCCCGAAGCTGCTCCGGGCGAGGCAGGCAACCCTGACCATGGCACTCCTTCATATGTGGGATCCAGACCGGGATGGAGGAGCTGTTCCAAGATCTCGGGATTGATCCTCAAGAGCGACTGCTCTTTCGTTGAGCAGGCCTTCTTGCACCATTTCCATGGAGGTACGGATCAGGGCGCAGTGGCGTTCATCTTGCCGTTGCGGGTCTGGAGCATGTACAGCATGCCCTTTTCAATGGTAAACTCAAGGTCTTGAATTTCCTGGTAGTGGCGTTTCCAGCTTGTTGCGTAATCCTCGACTGAGTTACGATACAATCCGGCATCACCTTGCGCAGTTCACTGACCTGGGTAGCTTGGGCGTTCGTATTCCCGCGACCACGTCCTCGCCCTGGGCGTTGACCAGGATATTCGCCATAACATACGGTTTTCGCCGGTTGCCGGGTCGCGGGTGAAGGCCACGCCTGTGCGGAATCGTCGCCCATGTTTCCGAACACCATGGCGCACAATATTGACTGCGGTGCCTTGGCGAGTTCGGCGTGATTTTGAACTGCCGCCGGTAATCGACGCACGTTTGCCCATCCATGAATCAAAACGGCCTGGATGGCCGTGGTGAGCTGTTCCCACACATCTTCCGGGAAAGCCTGCAATCGGTGCTCTGCCACAACCTGGCCGAAAAGTTCGCAGATATCGCGCAGCGCGTCAGCCGTGAGGTCCACGTCAGTCCTTGCACCGTGTTGAACCTTGACGGCATCGAGGACCCTGTCGAATTCGTCGTCCGGAATGCCCATGGCCACTTTGGCGAAAAGCTGTATAAAACGGCGTTTCGCGTCGAGAGCGAACCTTTCATTGCCCGTTTGCTTGGCAAGCCCTTCGGCCGTGTGAGAATTGAGGCCGAGGTTGAGAATGGTGTCCATCATACCGGGCATGGAAAGTGCCGAACCGGAACGAACCGATACCAGGAGCGGATTGTCCGGGTCACCAAAGCCCTTGCCCGTCGCTTTTTCAAGGGCCTTTATGTGCTCACGGACATCCTCCATGAGTCCTTCCGGAAGCTCCCCGGTCGGCGACGCGAGGTAGGCGAGGCATGCCTCGGTGCTGATAACGAATCCAGGCGGGACATTGAGGCCGATCTGGGTCATTTCGCAAAGGTTTGCGCCCTTTCCCCCCAGAAGCTTCTTGTTCTTTCCATCGCCTTTTTGGAATGAATACACGTAGTTCGGGCTCATTGTGTTCTCCGTCTTCGATCTGGTGTCAGTTCATGCGCATCGCGGATTGCCCGCAATCGGATCGCTTCTGCAAACTTTTCCCTTTTACCGGACACATGGTCTCGGCACGAGAAGCTCCTGCATCTTCACGAACGGTCGATCCTGAGTTGCGCGTGGGCGGCAATGGGGCGAAACTCGGGTCGAGAACCGTGGGACCGCTGTGCTCAAGTCGTTTGAGGCTTCGTGGCAATGGTCCTCACTGCAAACAGATTTGGTGATCGGCAATAATAGCAGAGTGGGCCGGGAAAATGCAATAGTTCATTCACCGGAAAAGGAGCATTTCCGGATAGGTAGGTCGGAAAGCCCGCTCCGGAAACACGTGCTATCCTCGTTCACTGCATGATTGTGCCCGAGAGGCGTGCAGGCTTGATTTTCGCGCACGAGTCTGGAAGAATCTCCCGATCGTTTCGACCGAAGCACCATCTGTTCCATGCCAGGTGAAAAATGTCACCGCGAAGCTTTCTCCCGAAAGGATACGTTTTCTCAAAGAGGATTACTGCCGCGGATTCATCCGATTCTGTGGGCTTGAGGGCACCCATGTGGAATGGGGTCGTTTTGTATCCACGGTGAAGATCGAGGAATGCCATCGCCAGCAGGACGGTTTCATTCACGCAGGGGTCATGGCCACCATGGCAGACCATACGGCAGGGTATTCCGCGTTCACCACCGTCCCGGAAGGTGTCCAGATCCTCACCATCGAATTCAAAATCAATTTTCTCCGGCCGGCATTCGGAGAAGCCCTGATCTGCGAGTCCCAGGTTATAAGGGAAGGGCGGCAGATCATCGTGTCAGAATCTGAAGTGTTCGATGTCCGCGAAGGTGCAAAGGTCCTGGTGGCCAAGGCCACAGTAACCCTCATGGGCGTGCCCCAAGAAAAGCTTGCTTCGAAAAGAAACAGGGCAACCACGCGTGGGCGACACGCACCAGGCTTAGGCGTGTTTTTCACACATGCAGTGTCGCTTGGACTCGCGTTTCTCAGTCTGATGTGGTGACCAAAGAGAACCGCATCGTTCATTTTTTTCTCGACAGATGCGGTTCGAGTAACTCAACGCATCCTGCGAAAATGAGCGACCGTACCTGGGAAATTCAGTAATTAGGTTTCGGTGGGTTTTGTCTCCGTGGCTTGGCGCTAACCCAGTCCATCGCTGCACGTTGTCGGGAAAGCATTGCGTTCTGCCACAGCCTGCTAGTGTAGCGTCTCCGTAATGTCTTTACACTCCGAACGATCCGATTCGAGGTGCGGCAACCTCCTGCGCTACGAACGGCACGGCCTGACTGCGCTCCAGAGGAAGCCGCACCTCCCACAACCACATGGTGTACACCTAATGCGGCGACACTACACTAGAACCTCCGGCTCCATCTCAGGACCGCCTCAAGGTCCCAGTACCCTTCGGCCAATGCCTCCATCTCTCGTGCAATTTTCTCCACGCGACTCCGCAGTTGTTCTCTCTGACTGGGCGAAAGATCTTTGAAATGGGCCGGATCCGCGATGAGCTTCTTATACACGGGGTTGGTGAGCAATTGAGCGGGCTCTCCCAGAATCATTTCCCACTCCGCGAGCGTCGCGGGTGCCTGATCTGTCCGCACCTGTGCGAGTCGCGGTCCTGCGGTGATGCCCTCTACGGCAGTGGCCAGGGCCGCGCGTGGTGCAGGGATTTCCCGCGAATCCACGCCGCGGGGATCCACCTGAGCATGGTGAAGTTCGGCTTGCCCCGTGGACGGATTCGGAATACCCATTGTGGCTTCCGCAATCATTCGGTTCACGCTTTTCAGGCGTTGAATTTCGCAAAGCCTCGTCCAGTCGAGTTGTTCCGGCTTGAGACCCTTGTCGATCATGAGTTTCTGCAAAGCCACTGACCGGCACCACGCGAGAAGGGTGCGCGAGTTGATCCCACAATCGTCGGCCGAACACAAAGCCTCCCAGCGTGCCTTGAACGCCTCGTATTTCGCCTCTTTACGTTTGCCCTTGGTCCTGAGCTGCCAAGGGCCGAGAATGGTAGTGTCCTCGGCAAAGATGGCCCGGAACACCACTTCACCGATTTGAGATTCGACACTTGTTTTTTCTTCGAGATTTTGCGCGGCGTGCCAAGCCGCTGCTTTTTGCCGGAGGGTGTCAACAACTTCCTGAAGGAATTTGTGGGGCATGTGCAAGTCCTCTCACGTCTGACGTTCTTGAAGCAAATCCCTCGGATGCATGCCCCGACATGAGCTTTTGCATCGACTGAGCGTGCGCGAACCTGAGCACCGGGGAAAGAGGCCAAGTACCCGATGACCAGCGAAAACAGGAGGTCATCAGGCATCGTGACCCAAGGCCCCAAGCAGTACCAATCAGACCTGTTCTTCCTTCTTGGCCAGAAGTGACTCCATCTTTTCCAGCAGTGCCTCGACCGCCTCGCGTTGCGCGTTTTGCGCCTTTTTCACCGCTTCCCAGTTGTCACGGATTTGTGATTCTATGGATTGGTTGTACAGTCTGGATTCCTTAAGCATTTTGAAAAACACGTCTTCCCCGTGTTCAAGGAGAATTTTGCACGCGCTGGTCGCAAGATCGTTCGTGGAGCGCATGCTGGCAAGCCAAGGATTCCACATTTCCGCGAATGAAACATCTTGTTTCTTCAGCCACGGGGAAGCGGTGACCATATCCTGCCACATGGCCGTGGTTTTTTCCATCATCTTGATAGGCTGTGCAAATATGTCCAACATCAAACGTCCTCCTTTTTGGTCTTGATTTGCGAGTGAAGCCCAGGCTTCACATTCGAATCTCCTTTTTCTCCAGTACAGAAGTGGAACCTTTTGGCGACAACAGGGCCACCCATATGGCTCACTGGTGCCTTCTCGAATGCCCCCTTGGGGTTCTTCCTCAGTGGAATAAAAGCTGTCACTCTGGCTTGTCCCCTGTCAAACCTGCTCGATGCCGTCCTCGAGATCGAGCGGAACCTATCTGAACATGCGATCAATTGTGATCAATTTGTCATCCCCGTCTCATGGAGTGGGACGCACACAAGAGGTACCAATGACTCACTTCCTTCCTCGCAAAGAAAAGATAGAGAATTGTGTGCGCTGCATGTGCGTTACGTCAGGCTTAAAATTCTTAAGGACACCTGACTTGCCGGAACGCCTCGAAAGCTGGTTTTCACTCCCACATTGTGTAACGTAGCCACCTCCGTTCGTTCTTCCTGTTGAGCCGCCATCGGGATAGCCCACATTCTCATTGTACTCCCGCATAATTGCCCATCAGCCTGTCACAAGGTTCTTTCTCACGCAGTCAACCCGTGTGTGCGACGCGCGTCACTCACGCTTCTCGAAAATACCAAGGCCGGCGCCACACATCGCCCTACACGCGCGCCTCTCAAGAGCGGTGTCTATATCGATGGCCCGCTGATGCGGAAACCAGACGTAGCACCCCCCTGGGGCGGTTCCTCCGGATGGTGGCCCGGCCGCAGCACAAGTATCCCTTTACATCGTTTCGTCACACATGTTCCTCGCACACGGAACACACGCGGTCATGCTTCTCAGTTCTCCATCCCATTCACAGAGCATTATGCCTGTCTCGAGGCAATCGTTTCGGTGATAAACGAACTCGTCCGCCACACTTCCCGAGCCGTTTCCCGCGGCCTTCTCACAGGAAGAGCGATCATTTCCATCTCTGGAGCATCGAGCATTTCGGCTGGGCCATGCAACCAATCGTGAATTCCCGAATCGGCCATGGGTGCGCTGAACCTGCTCCTAATATCCGCGCCGCACACTCTGTCGAATTCCCTGTTCCATCGAGTTACCATGGCGAAACCTCCTTGCCACCAGCGGTGGGGCCTCCGACCCGACGGCGTCGCAGTTGCTCGCGACGATTCATGGCAACTGGGGTTGTCTCGCATCGAGGAACACGATCAACGTCCAAGGCTTCCGACCCGCACCACAGTAGTGTGACCTACTTGACGCCCTGTGACTCTTTGTCTTATTGGAGATCAACTCCCGAAGGAGATCTGTCGAAGCCTACTTGTCGTGAGTCTCGGCGTTCCCGATAGGCTTGCACCAATCACCACCTCAACAGTACGCTTAGCATTTTTCATGCCACGGCTCCTCCGATCGGTCTCCATCTAACAAAGACGGCAGAAATCAGCCAGTTAACTTGATCTCATTTCGTCACAATTTTCAAGGCGGCGGTACGTGTCAGCATATTCCTGCGCGAAAATCAGACCGCGCTTCTTCCCTGTCACGTCTTATCAAGGAGTTAGGCGACTCCTATTTGTCCGAAAAACGCTCAGACACACAGGTTCGCGTCGAATTATCGCAGCAAATTTCCAAACGCTTCATGTACCGATACAATGAATCGCGTGAGATGCCCAGCATGTCAGCCGCCTGCCTCCGGTTGCCACTGCAACGTCGCAGCGCTTCGACGCACACGGTATGGGCAACGTGATCCGTAATCTGCCTGAGGTGGAGTTCGTCGCCAAGGGGCACCTTCAGCTGGCGCTCGCCTTCGGCTCGATCAAGGGAAGGCGTATTCAAGTGGAGGAGGCTGCCGCCGTCCCAGAGGATGAAGGCACGCTCCAGCACATTGCGCAATTCCCTCACGTTTCCCGGCCAATGGTATGTGGTCAGCCACTCCAGAGCAGATGGTTCGATCGCGGGAATGTCTTGAGGCGACACACCCGGATCGAGTTGCTCCATGATTTCTTTGACCAGGATGGGGATGTCCTCGATTCTCTCGCGCAAGGGGGGAACGTGTATGGTGAAGACGTTGAGCCGATAGAAACAGAGGCTGCAAGAAACGACCTGCAGCCACCTCAGCCTCGATGTCACGGTGAGTCGCGGCAACGAGCCGGGCATCCACGTGAATGCTCTTTTCCCCGCCTACCCGCAGAAAGGACTTGGTGTCCAAAAAGGTCAGGAGTTTGGATTGCAGAGAGAGCGAAATCTCGCCGATCTCGTTGAGCAGCAGCGTTCCGCCTTCGGCAAGCTCTAAAAGGCCCTTTTTTCTGCCCCTCGCTCCGGTAAACGCTCCTGCCTCATGGCCGAACAGCTCTGATTCGGCCAATTCTCGTGCTATGGCCGCGCAGTTTACCGAGAAATAAGGGCCAGTGGCTCGTCGGGAATGATCGTGGATCCAGCGGGCCACGTAATCCTTGCCACTGCCGCTCTCTCCCAGAAGAAGTACAATGCTGTCCGTGGCTGAGGCGAGGCGAGCCCTTGCGAGCGCTGAACGCATTGCCTGCGATGGGTAATTTTGAGATCCCACAGGCAACCGAGACACCAGCCTCCTGCGGTCGGTGATGTTACGGGAAATACCGCAAATACCCACCACCTCGCCTTCGGCATTGCGAAGAGGCACACGAATGTCATGGAAGGTCAAGGACGCACCGTTCACCTGGTTTGTCCGTTCTTCTTCGACAGTCTCACCGTGAAGCACGCGCAGGTCTCCTTCTTCGGCATGTTTGCCGGCCGGCCACCCGAACACTTCACGGTCTCTCCTCCCTACGACTTCGGACACAGGTCGTCCGAGAAGTTCCTCCATGGCAGGGTTCACATGCGTATACTTCAGGGAGCGATCTTTGATGAATATGCAGTCCTGCGCTCCTTCAAAGACGGCTCGAAAACGCTCTTCACTCCGGCGAAGCTCGATCTCCGCTTCCTTCCGGCGGGTGATGTCGAACATGATACCCTGGAGAAACAGAGGGTTGGCGGTCGCGTCACTCACGATCACCGCGTCGTCCCGAAACCAGACTGTTCGACCGTTCTTGGCTCGCATGCGGTACTCGGATACGAACGGCTCGCCAGTGGCATGGCTCCGGGCAACCTCTGCCATGACGCGGTCCAAATCCTCAGGGTGCAGTCTTTTCCGCCACTGATCCGGGTCAGATCGATATTCCGTGGGGGACACTCCAAGAAACTCCTCGACCTGGGGGCTCACGTACACCGTGGTGCTGAACGCGTCCAATTCTGCGACGTACGTGATGGCCGGGATGTGTTCCACGAGTGACCGATATTTCACTTCTGCCTGCCTGAGTTCTTCTTCAGCCCGCGTACAGCACGGAGATTTCGGTCAGAAGCTTTTCATTGATGCGCTTGAGTTCGGCAGTGCGTTCCTCCACGCGCTGTTCGAGTTGTTCATACGCGCGTTGGAGCGCTTCTTCGGCTTGTTTTCTCTCGGAAATGTCTGAAATGATGATAATGACGCCAAGGCAAATGTCAGAAGGATCGAGCACACTCATTTTTACGTGTCCGTGAAACACGTCACCGTTTTTTCGCTTGAGCTTCGCGTCGCTTTCGGCCGATACGCCTTGGGCAAGGCTGTCGTACAGGACACTGCGGACTCGCTTGTATTCGTCCTCGCACGCGTAGAAGTCGTGGGGGCTCATCCCTTTGCAGTCACTCCGGCTCTCGAGCCCGAAGATCTCCGCCATACTTTGATTGCTCCACACCAGTTTCCCGTGCTCAAAGTACGCGATCCCCACGGGAGATGCCTGCAGGATGTTTTGGAGCATACGCTGGTCCCGCCGCGAGGTCTCTTCTGCCAGTTTGCGCTCGGTGATGTCCTGGATCATGGCCATCTTCGACATGCTGCCGTCCGCGTGGCGTATGGGGGTGTTGACCACGTAGTACCATCGATTGTCTTTGGGACTCAGCACTTCCCAGCGTACGGTTTCTCCGTTGAAGACTTTTTCGTTTACGCACCATGGGCAGATGTTCTCCAGGTCGTGAAGGGCACGGAAGCATTTCTCCCCTACCGCGTTCTTACCCGTCCGCTCGATGAACTGATCATTCATGAATTCGACATGAAAATGGGAGGAACAGACGTACATCAGCCCGTCAAAGGCCTGCACAATGGCCTCGTATTTTGCCAGGGACTCCTGGGCTGATTTCTGGCCGGACTCGGAAAGGATTTGTGGTGATTCGATGCGGGCCAGTTGCTCGCGAAGCTGGACCAGTTCGGTGAGGAGTTGGTCCCTGGTCTTTTCTTCGTCTCTCGTTTCGCTATCGCGACGAGGCGCTATCGGTGCATGCTTCAACTTGAACCCCCTGAAAGCCATGCTCGCGGCCCTTTTCTCTAGTCTAGTGCCTTGAATGTGGGCTGTCAACGCGATCAGCTGCCAATCACCAACGACGAACGAGCCTCCCATACCGATTCGCTTGCGAATCTATACCCTGGCGCATGCTGCAGACTGGGGATCTCATTCGGCTCAGACGACGCAAAGCCGTCTCATCACTTCGCTCATGGCCCCCCAGCACTACGTTTTTCTTCGTGTGAACGCAAACGCGCGTTACCACAAGAAAAGCGTAAAGACCCGCGTATTGAGCCCTGGAGCACATGAGGGAAGTGGCCCTGGATTGAAAGCTTGACGTGGTAGGAAGGAATCAGTATCACAAAGATATCGGAAGGTTCTGCGTGCGTCCGAGACCGGAAGTCTCAACCGCTGTCGGGAGAACGAGGTCGGTAATGAAGTTTATGGTAATCGTACATCCGAAAAAGGATGGAATATGGACGGTGGAGTGCCCCTCGATTCCCGGCTGCGTGAGCCAAGGCGCAACAAAAGACGAAGCCCTGAAGAACATCGGAGACGCCATAGCTCGGTGTCTCAAGGCAAGCCCGGAGCAGGCCCCCACCTCGATCATAGAAACCCATCGAGGGGTAATTTCGGAGGCACGACGCACAATGCGCCGGTGTGCTTGACCGCGGCACGACAGGGAAAAGAAATTGCGTTGACATGCCTATTTGGTAAAAGCTCCACGCGAGGTTGACACTGCGTGGGTCGAGGCGTTTTGCGGGCATCGCGCTATTCGCCTTGCCGGAATCCAGTGAGTTTCAACCTGCTTGCCTGGCACACGTCAATGCAGCGGCAGCAATTGGTGCACAGTAGATCATCGGGCTCCCGATAGGGGGCCAATCCCATCGGGCATACCGCGGAACAGAAATTATCTTTGCAGCAAGGAGCTTTTACGGCCTTTGCCTGCGACGCGACGTGGAGGGTCAACGGCATACGAAATAACGACACCACTGCCCCCGTGGGACAGAATAAACGACACCAGAAACGTGGTGCCACACACAACTCCATGGCCAACAATATCCCGATAAAGGCAAATTCCACGGACACGAACCGTTCCTTTACGAGGATCATGGCCTCAGTGCTCACGATTCCCGGAGCGTTCACATAATTCAGGACAGGAATGCCTATCGCTCCCGCTGCAGCCGTCCCCAGAATCAAGAAACCGAAGCGACACGCATTGGCCTGGAAAGATCCGGCTACTTTCAGGGGACTTGGTTCCATCTTCTTCGACACTTTGGCACGTATCCACGCGCACATGTCTGCGAGGAGATGATACGGACACATCCATCCACACCATATCCTGCCGAACAGGAGCGCAACCAAGAGCGGAAAGATCGCGGCACTCAGCAAGGGGATCGTCAACTCCCCTGACGCGAAGATCGCCTGAAGGATGACCGACGGATCCGCAATGCCCAATCCTCCGATGTTGATGGCGTAGAAGGTTCCCGTTACCGTGTAGATTTCCAGAGCATTGAGGATCGGCACCAGGAACATCGCGGCAAAAACCGTGGCCTGAATAAGTCTTCTGTACCGGCTTGTACACTTTCATATCGTTTCGTTGGTGCCTGACACCCGCATGTTGCCAAGGCAACCAGGTTGCAGGGTGGGAAGCCGACGTGGCCATTTCCCTAAGAGCCCACTATTCCCAGCCCTCCACCGATTTTGGCGTCTCATAGGGAAACTCGAACTTGGGCTGCTCGCGGGCTCCCTCGATAGTGGCTTTCTCCCTCAGCAGTTCTTCTCCTTTGAGAACCCTTCCTGCACCGGACCTCCTCTTCCGAGACTCGATTTCGTAATGCCTTCGGGCCTTTTGGAAGTAGAAACCTGCCTCGTCAACCCGTCCCATGCCCGCGGGAATCACATTCACGGCACGAGCGGGCCTCGTGGGGCATCTCTCCACGCAAATACCGCACCCTACGCAACCATCGAGTATCCTGGGGAAGAGGTTCTTCTCCAACATGATAGCCTTGTCCGGAAGAGGGCACACGTTGTAGCACGTGTTGCAGAGCGCTCCGATTTTCTTACCTGATGTATCGGGCAGTACGTCGTGTTCCAGGAAGAGATGGCTGTAACAGAGGGAAGTGTCTATCCTGGCCTTGCCCATGGTGACCTTTTCCGGGTCTCGCAATCTCGGGTTGAGCGCTCCGGTAGGGCACAGCCGGCAACACGCCATACAGAGGTAGCATGCCTTGCGTTCCGGGAACACATAAGGCGTGCCGATGAAAGGCCCCAGACCGGCTCGCTTGATCGAGCCATACGGACAGACCTCCATGCACCGGTTGCAGCGGATGCAGAGAGACATGAATCGTGTTTCATCCACCGCTCCGGGTGGCCGCAGGCGGTTTTCTACGAACTCTTGACTCGAGCCCTTGGAGCGGCCAGCCAGAATCCGTTGGAAAAACGCGACAAGTCCGGAGCTCACAAGAATCTCCCATGTAAAAACGAGCAACCCATTTCAACGCATGGTGACAAGAATGTATTTAATCCGCATGCGATGGACTATCGGCCTGAGAGCTAATCCTTGCCTGGAGGAGTCCACAAAGACGCCCTCTCGATCTGGCCGGACTGAATCTTCTCGATTTCTTCTTCGAAGTTAATAGACAAGTGCGCGACCTCCACAATCGCGGGGATTTGTTCCTGAAGTTCCCTGCACAGCCGTTCCAGATCGTCATGATCCTGTGCTTCCAGCGTAATCACCAGTTCGGTGCCGGAGTCGGAAACCGCGTAAAAGGTCACTTCAGGAAAGGCTTTCAATAGTTCCCTGACGGTCTCGTACGACCCTGGTTCAATAAAGAGCGCGCTACCGGTGATGATCATGGCGAAACTTCTTTGCCTTCCTCGGAATCCCGGATTGCAGTCCCCAGGTGACATTGCGGGTAAAATCCTTGCTCGGGAGTTCCCCCTGGGATTGCCTCACAATTTCTCAGGGAACGGCTGGTTGACGTCGGAAATAATCAACATATCCGCCACGTCTTTCGGATCTCCGAACCGCTCGATTTTCACTGCGCAGATCTTGAACTCCGGCTGCTTGGAACCCGCGTCAACCGCATCGATGGTAACCCTGTTGATCATTCGGTCCCAACTCTGGTCAAACCAGGGGACAAACAGGATCCCCGGCAGCGAGACCTTCACCACCCGCGCGGGGAGGATGTTGAAACCTCGACGACTGGTTATTTTCACCATATCGCCGTTTCTTGATCCCATAGGCTTTTGCGTCCTTAGGGTTGATTTCCACGTACGCGTTGGGCTGGGAACGGGCGATCTCCGGTACGTGCATGGTCATGGTTCCGCTATGCCACTGCTCGATGACCCGACCGGTGGTGAGGAAGAAAGGATAGTCCTTGTCAGGCGGTTCCTCCGCGCCCTTGTACGGCCTGAGAAACACGTTGGCTTTTCCCTGGTGGCTCTTGTCCCCATAGAAGTAGATGACAGCGTCCGCGGGGACTTTGACGATTTCCGGCATGTCCATGAGCGGGTCTTGGCCGCGGACGTATCTCTTGGAGGTGCCGGGGCTCTGTGCATTGGGGCAGGGCCACTGGAGTCCTGCTTCATTCTTGAGCAGACGATCGGTACGTGATGCCGTAAAGAGTGTGCTCCGTCATCTTCACGCATTCCCGGTAGTCGTCCCAGGCAGCCTTGTACCGAGCGGGAATGTCGTTTCCATTCCATGGAATCAACTTCTCGAGGCCCATGCGCTTGGCGATCTGTGCCGCGATCCACAGATCGGGTTTTGCCTCACCCGGCGGCTCGACACATTTGCTGGTGAGTTGGCTTCGCCTCTCGGAGCACCCGAACACGCCTCCCTTTTCGTAAATGAACGCGGCAGGAAGGACCACGTCTGCCAACTGGGTAGTGCGCGTGGGAAAGATATCGAGCACGACCAGGAACCCGTCTTTCATCCCCTTGAGATACTTCTGTACGTTGGGGAGCGACTGGCCGGGATTGGTGGTGGAAACGAGCATGCCTTTGATAGGCTTCGACGTGTCGTTTTCCGCGCCCAGGCTTGCGAACATCTTCATGGTGTGGAACCCGGGTTTGGGATCTATGGTCCCGGCAGGAAGATTCCACGCCTTTTCGACCTGCGCACGTGCTGCGGCATTTCCTATGAGCCGCGTTCCCGGTAGAAGGTGACATAGGGAGCCTGTTTCTCTGACGCCGCCACACGCGTTGGGCTGGCCGGTAAGGGAAAAAGAGTCTGCGCCATCCTTACAAATGTTTCCTGAGATCAAATGAAGATTATGCACCAGGTTATTCGCCCACACGCCCTTGGTGCGCTGATTGAGTCCCATGGTCCAGAGACTCATGGTGGGACCCTGCGTGCCGAAGAGACGAGCAGCCTCTCTGATATTGGCTGCGGGACAGCGGGTGAGTTTTTCCACCGCTTCAGGGGTGAACTGCTCGAGAAATTGGGTGTACGCGGAAAAATCAACCGCTTGAGCCCCTGTGGTGAAGCGGCAAAGATTGTCGATGTACCAGCGGTCTATCCAGTTGTTTCTGATCAATTCCCTTGCCATGCAGTGAAAGATCGCAAGGTCGGTTCCAGGATCTGCAGGAAGCCAGACATCAGCGATCCTGGCTGGTACTGGTCAGGCGAGGTTCGCACACAATCACATTGATGTTGTCCGGGGCAGCGAGTTTGCGCCTTGCGATACGACGGAAGATGATCGGATGGCACTCCGACATGTTCGAGCCCACCAGGAAAAAAGTCTTGGCCTTTTCGATATCCGCGTACGAACCTGCGGGTTCGTCCGTGCCAAAGGTGGTCATGTATCCGCCTACTGCCGATGCCATGCACAGGCGAGGGTTCCCCTCAACCATGTTTGAGCGGAATCCGCCTTTCCAGAGTTTGTTGAAGGTGTAGCTCTCCTCGGTCATGCATTGGCCTGATCCGTAATAAGCCACTGCGTCCTTCCCGTGTTTCTGCCGCAGTTCCTTGAACCTGCTGGCTACCAGGTTGAGCGCTTGATCCCAGGTGACCTTCTTGAAACCCCCATCGTCCTGACGAACCAAGGGATGAGTGAGCCGGTCGGGGTGGTACATGCTCATGTACCCCTTGAAGCCCTTCACGCAGAGGAAGCCGAAATTGGTTGCAGCCTTGGGGTTGCCTCTCAGGCCTACCACCTGGCCCTTTCTCACCCCGATGTACACACCGCACCCTGTTCCGCAAAAACGGCACGTGCCCTTAATCCATTTGTCGACTTCGATCTCATCTCCCGCTGCATCGGCAGAAGGGACAAACGGTATATGCAAAGCCCCGGCAGCGAACGCTGCAGCCGACAATTTGATCATCTCTCTCCGGGTCATGGTCATGACATCCTCCAAGAATCGGGTAACGTAGTCTGCAGGGGATTAGAATCCGGGGACATGAAACCGGCCTTCGCGTCCTGGAGCGAATCGCTCGTACTGCTTGATTTTGTGGACCGTGAACCAGTGGCTCTTGTGGCAGAAAGAGCAATTGGTTACCAGTGCCTGAGCAGGCATATTGTTCACTTGCGCGGAATGGCACCCGATGCATACCACCTTGTCCGGCCGGGCCCGGTAATTGTTCGCATCACCATGGCATATGCCGCATTTCACGTTGTTTATGCCGTGCTTGGAACCGAGCCACTGCTTGTATCCCTCGGGGGTTTCCTTCTTGTGACACTCTATGCAATTCTGTTTTCCGAACTGGACCCTGTGCGCGTCAGGGCGTTCCCCTGGAGCCAAAGGAGGCGCCACGAACTGTTGCCAAAGAGGATCGAGCGCCCTACTGGTCGGCTTTGGAGGAGCCGCAGCCCCTTTGTCCTGTGTGGAGGCCGCCATCGGCATCCCGATACAGAGCGAAAGAATTGCGAAGACATACATCGCCTTTTTCATGTGTTCCTCCTCCATCCGGAAGGGCTCCCATTGTCGGTGTGCACATAGCCATGCCCAAAGGGGTGCGCGTGAGGGCTCATCGTTTCGTTTGCAGCGCTTTTACCAGACCCGGCACCGCGGGAGCGCCGATCCCCACCAGAGCGCGTCCTGCGATGTCGGCTGTCCGTGCGTTCGCGGTCCGGAGCAGGCTGATCAGCGGTTCCACTGCAGGAGCCCCAATCCGAGCGAGCGCCTGGCTTGCGGATTCAGCGGATTGCAGATTCCCTTTGGACAGTATCGCGACAAGATCGCCCACCACGGGTTGGCCTATGCGTGCGAGCGCATCAGCGGCATTGGTGCGCACGACCGGCTTTTTGTCCCCCAGCGACTTGAGTAATGTCGGTACTGCAGGCTTGTTAATCCTGACCAGAGCGAGAATCGCCGCGTCTCGCACGGGCTTGCTGTCATCCCCCAAACACACGGCAAGATTCGGGATGGCCTTTTCGGCCGCGCCGGCAAGGCCGAAGATGGTAATGGCAGCGGCCTCGCGGCACTTTCGCGTCCTTGTCTTTGAGCGCAGCGGTCAAGGCGGGAACCGCGGGAGACGCGTCCGTGCCAAGGTCGGAAAGCATTTCAATGATTGCCAGGCGGACCATCTCGTTGGAATGTTGAAGTGCCGAGGCCAAGGCTGGAACGGCTTTCTTCAACTCCACGCCTCGATATTTCAGGGCATTTGCCGCCTTCAGTGCCACTTCCGCATCCTGACTCTTCAGATCTCTCAGCAAGGCTGCTGCACTTTCCTGAGTCGCTCCCGGTTGCGCAGCCCCACCTGTACAAGGGTAGGGCGAGGAGCAGCGTGATGACTCCGATGGCCTGACCGATGCTCGCCAGGTGCGAGTGCCGGGAAGTTCGTGAGCTGTTCGGTTTTGCTCCCATGGTTTCTGCTCCTCCACTGGTTGCCAGAAGTTTTGCCTGTGTAATTCTTCGTGGAAGGCCGAAGGTCCCGCGTCTTTGCGAACCCGGAAGAAAGCTTGGTCTCCCAAATTTCCCGGAGCCAGTGACGCAAGAGGCGCCCAGACGTGGATTCAGGCGGCGACCTGGTTTTCCCGCGTAAGCTCTCCGGTCTCAATGGGAATCATGATCTTCAGGATCATAGTCAGGATGAGCATGCCGATGGCCCATATGCCTAATGAAACGAGAATCTCCAAGCCCGTGGGCACATATTCCCATACCTCACCAAGCGGCGCGGGGACAAAGCCTGGTATAATCAGGCCAATGCCTTTCTCTATCCATATGCCTATGATGATGAGGGCACATCCCAGGTTAAGCGTGACGAATGTCTTTCGCGTGTAGGGGATAAGGAAGATCATAAACGCGACCACGTTGCAGGCGAATGCAGTCCATATCCAGGGAACGTATGTGCCTTTTCCGTGGAGACCCACATAGAGATATTCCAGTGGCGCGAGGTGATGCGTATCGGAGTAGAGTTCCTTGAAAAATTCCGCGGCCAGAAGAAACAAGTTGATGGCCATGGCAATAGAGATCATCTCTGCGATCTTGAACAGGGCCTCGTCTTTGACGTGAAATTTCGTGTAGTGACGCACGATTTGGTACAACAGGATGATCAGCGCAGGCCCTGAACAGAACGCGGACGCAAGAAACCTAGGCGCGAGGATCGACGCGTTCCAGAAAGGACGAGCGGCCAAACCGTTGTAAATAAAGGCGGTTACGGTATGGATGCTTACGGCCCACGGGATGGAAAGCAGAATAAACGGCAGAATAAATCGGTAGTTGACCGGCTTGTTGTAATAGGCTTTCCACAGGATGTAACCCGGGATGAACAGGTTCAAGAACAGATACCCGTTGAGGACCACAATATCCCATCCCAGCATGGATCGCGGGAGGTTCAGTATTCCCAGACCGGGAATGAGGTGCCACACCCGGTCCGGACGTCCGAGGTCCGCGGTCACGAACATGAGGCACATCAAGAGTGCGCTCACTGCCAGCGCCTCTCCGACGATCACGATGTCCTTGATGGGGCCGAAATCGTACAGATACGCGGGGATGATCAGGAGCACTGCAGCGGCTGCCACCCCCACGAGAAAAGTGAAATTCCCTATGTACAAACCCCACGACACATAGCTGGTCATTCCGGTCACGATCAGGCCGACCTGAGCCTGCCTCGCGTACGCGGTGATGCCAATCCCCGCGAGAACCAACAGGACCGCCACCCACACGTAGTATACGGGCGGCCCTGTCACGATTATCCGTGCTGCCCGGCTGATGAATCCGGATTTCTCCATGATTGTCCTCGTCTGTCAGGTAGCGAAGAAGTAGTAGAACTTGGGCTGAGTGTTCAGATCCTCTTTTAAACGGAAAACCCTTTTGGTCCTGATGATCAGGCTTATTTCGCTGTCAGGGTCCAACAGGTTGCCGAACTTGCGTGCTCCCACCGGACAAACCTCCACGCATTTGGGATACTTTCCCACGCGCACCCGCTGGATACAGAACGTGCACTTTTCCACGACATTGCGCATTCTGGGACGGTTGCCCAGGTAGTGCGTCTGGGCGTTCACTTTGTCCTTGGGAATGACTGGTTCCGCGAAGTTGAACCATCGCCCCATGTACGGACACGCAGCCATGCAGTAACGGCAACCGATGCACCAGTTGTAGTCGACCACCACGATGCCGTCTGGTTCGGTCCACGTGGCCTGGACCGGGCAGACCTTGGTGCACGGGGGATTCGCGCAGTGCTGGCACTGCACCGGCATGTAAAAATACCCCTGCTGCGGGACCTCCTCAGGATTGTAGTAGATGTCAGACTGTTCCAGGTTCATGTTGCCGTCTTTGAACCTCAGGACTCGGATATACTGAATCTGAGGGTCTCGCGACTGAT
Source organism: uncultured delta proteobacterium (assembly GCA_963760985.1). GTDB lineage: Bacteria > Desulfobacterota > Desulfomonilia > Desulfomonilales > Desulfomonilaceae > JACRDG01. The sequence goes on from CAVXFM010000017.1 coordinate 464,390, forward strand.
TGTTTTCTTCTACGCATCCGTACACACACCGTCGACATCCGATGCAGCGCTGAATATCCAGTCCGTATCCGAACAGGGTCGCGTCGAGAGGAGCCTCTGTTCCTACCACGAAGTCTTTTCCGTATTTCTCTTTGTATTGGGCCTGCAGACGCTTGACGGTTTCATCGATCTCTTGCTTGGTCATCCTCCGGAAGTTGTTCTGGAAGAACTCCTGCCAGGAGCACGAGCTGACCGCAACCATCCCGAGGAGGCTTGCCGCGCCGGCCAGGAAGGCCCGTCGGTCAGGAAGAACGCCCCGGCTCTCAGGAGTCCCGGACTCCAATTCTTCTGTCGGTTCCGAACCTTGCCTCAAGGGAGACACCGAACCGTTGTCAGTGAATTGCTGGTCACTCATGGCTCTGAACCTTCAATGCCGGTTTTTCTTCTCTACGGGCGTCCAGGGTTTCGCGGGCGGCGGCATCGGCTCCAGGGGCTTGAACTTGGGGCTGTGTGGATCGTGGCAACTCACGCACAGGAAGTAGTTCTTTTCGCCGTTCCAATAGCCGGTCCTTTTCCCGTGGATGCCGTTTCTCCAGTCTCGAAACTTCGTTCCGTGACACTTGCCGCAGAGAAGGTACGAATGATTGAAATCGATTAACTTCCCATCACTGAGAGGAAGAAGGTAGTTGCGGTTCGCCGGATCATGGCAGTCGAGGCACCACACGCGCACGCCGCCGTGGTTGAGCTTCACGTTTCTATGGACCAGAAGGGCTTCCCGCCTCTTGAAGTTCACGGGAAAATCCTTTTCCGGGCCGTGGCACGCGCGACACGGAGTGATGGTCTTGGGCAGAGGCTTTATGGGTACCGGAAACTCTCGGTCCAGATCACTTCCCGGTTCCAGTGCCTCGGATGACATGTTTCTGGCTCGAGTCTGGAGGAATTTCCTTGGGAGCAGCGCCGGCCATGCCGGTCTTGAGCACCAGCGAAACCACCGCGATCATGCCCAGAGCCAGGACGACGAGAGCGACCTTGAGGGTTCCAGTGTTTCCTTTCATGTATGTGCGCCCTTGTCTGTGAACAGCGTCAGGATGCCGTCCTATTTCGCCTCTTTTCCGCCGTACCGTTTCTGATAGAATTCATTGAGTTTCTTGAGTTGCTCTTTGCTCATCCCTTCTTTGTACCACCGGTGCATCGGATCTTTGAACACGAACTCGTTGAGCAATGGCTCGGCCTGCGCCTTGCCGCCCATGATCTTTTCGACTTCCGGAAGGAATTTCTCATAGAAGTGCTTGGATACTTCGTACATCCCGTGCCACCACGTGTAGTCAGGCCCCATCATAGAAGCGCCGTGACGGGCGCGACGCCCTTCGTGGTGCCACAATTCCCAGTAAGTCCAGTCAATCGGTTCGTCGAAATCGGCCTTGGAGATCTTCCCTGTAGCCATCAATTTGTTGCGGATATTTGTGGCGGGAATGGCGAACTTGTTGTTGTACAGGTCCACCAACCCGTCAAACTGAGTGTAGAAGCTGTCTACCATCAAGTCGCCGTGGCACTGGCGGCACACATCTTTCATCCTGTCTCGTCGATCTTTCCAGTGGCTGAGTTTCTTGGAAATAGGCGGCCGCAACGTCCAGGAGATCCTCGCGCCCACTTCGTGAGACGCAGGCTGATTCGGAGTCGCACTTATATGGCACGTCGCGCACGTGGCCGTGTCCTGGTAATCGACTCCCACTACCCATTCATCCCTGTCCATATTCAACTTATCGCGGAACGCCTGGTACAAGATGCCATGTTTGGACTCCGTGTAAACTTCGATCTGCGGATGGTCGGGGCCGAGATGGCATTTGCCGCACGAGTCCGGACGTCTGGCCTGTTCCTTGGAAAAACGATGCCGCGTATGGCATGCGGAGCAGCTGCCTTTACTCCCGTCAGGATTTATTCGGCCAATGCCGGTGTTCGGCCATGTGGACGGATCCAGTTTTCCGTCTTTGAGCACCTTGACGTTGGAGCCGTGGCATTGGCGGCAACCGGTGGCCACGCAGGCCGGCCCGCCCACCACGGTCCCCAGGTAATTGTCCAGGGAGTTGAGAATGTCCGCAGCCTTGGCGTGATGTGACGGCTGCTGCTGGTCAAATTGCTCTTTGTGACACCTGGCGCACTTCTTGGGAGTGACCAGGGTGGCTATCCAGAAACCGCGGTGGTCGAATCCGTCAATGTCACCTGCGGTCTTCTCGGTCTTCTTTTCGGCTTTGTGACAATCATAACAATTGACGCCAGCCTGGCCCATTCTTCCCAGACGCCACATCTTGTGCAGCCCTGGCGTCTTTAGCTCGTGACACTTGATGCAGACCTGCCCTTCAGGCGACCCGTACAGTTTCGGGTCGACTTTTACCGCAGCAGCGGCAGGATAGGAACAGACGAGAATCGCCAGCGCGATCAAGATGAGGATTCTTCTCATGGCTCCACTCCCTGTGTCAGTGATACTGCTCTTGAAGACATCGGCAGTGCCGCATCGTGAACATGTTCAGTTGGAAATAGGTTTCCGCAACCTGCCTTAGGGGGCGGTTGCCAAGCTCGGCGCGTACGGGCAATGAGGTTGCGAAAGGTTCCACGAACTTCTCAGGATCGCGAAAAGCCCATGACGGGCTAGTATGGGAGTCTTTTGTTCTTGAGGCCTCAACACACGTAACCTCTTTCGAAACCATCATTCTGCGATTTTGAAAATGTATTGCATTTAGCAACAATTTTCGGAAACAGATTTGCACTCCCAGCCGGCATCATCTTGCGGTGTTGCCGTCCCTTGCGCGGTCGTGACGACAGCGAAGGTTTGCTTGTCCCGGAGCCTGTTCTCCCTCTATCCTTGGTCCCTCATGAACGGGTGGAGGAAGGGGAAATGTCGTTACTGGTTTCACCGCAGAAGCGCTATCACCAGTCTCCCTTGACTGTATTGTGCCACTGTGTCAAGTAAAGGTGCGGTAAAAGGTGGTAAAGATCCGGTAAACCCATGTTAAGGCGCTCTCTTCTTGGAGAGATTTACTTCGCGGAGTTCCCGTGGTATGGTGTGTCATCTTAGACAGAAAGCGCCCTGTACCGGCGGTAAGTCCTCACAAAGTGGGGCCCGACTTCGCATCTCGTTCCCAGGCTGCGCCACGATGCACACTTTCAGACCTGAGTCCGATGTGTCGTGATGCGTCCGGGACTCTGGGTCAGAAACGCGCCGCGAGAGTTCTGCCCTCTGAGAGAACCAGAGCACGACACCAGAGCAAAAAGCGGGCACCCTTCAGGCTTATCCTGCCACTTGAAGTCCCCCCGTTGGCAACGGTGCGTCCCACACGTCACCGAGCCAGCGGCCATGCCTGACCATGAGTTGCCGTCGCCCTGAGGCAATGAACAGGAACCTATGCCCGGTAGCGAAACAACCATTAAGGCCATTGAAGCATTGCGCTGCATTCGCCGAGGGATGACCGACCGGGAGTTGATGGAGAAATTCAATCTTTCGGCCGCGGCCCTTCAAAGCCTGTTCAGCCAACTGGTAGCTGCCGGAATATTGCACGCGTCCGAGGTACAGGCCCGGGCCAAGCTCGATCCCTCGTCCGTGATTATCGGCGTCGATCATGACGAAGCGTCACCGTTCTCCCAGAAAAAGAAAGTAGTCGAGGCTGCGGAGGCGCTCGTATGTATAAAGTCCGGTATGGACGACGCGACGCTCATGGCCAGATTCGACATTTCTCCGCGGGGGCTTCAGAGTCTTCTCGACAAGTTGGTGTCCGCAGGAGCGATCGGTCAGGCTGAGCTGGAAGAACGGTCAGCACCGGAACACGCGTCCGCGATGCCGGAAGAACGGAAAATGGCGAGCCCCGTGGCCAGCCTTTCCCAGATGGGCGTTGATCCCACTGCTATTCTGGAAGACATTCGCTCGGGTTTGGATGACATCGCACTTATGGAAAAATTCGCTTTGTCCGGAGAGGCGCTGCAAGTGGTTTTCGAGGAATTGCTTGCGGACGGCCACTTGATGCCCGCTGACCTCGAGGATCGAACCTTCGTGACCTATCCATCGGTGGTGTTGAACGTCAGACCGTCAAGACCCGTTGAGCCCACCGTCAAAAAACCGGTCATTGACGCGGCGGACGCGTTGCATTGCATAAGAGACGGCATGGACGACGCTGGCCTTATGAAGAGATACGAGATTTCCTCCAGGGGCCTGCAAAGCCTCCTCACAAAAATGGTTTCCGCAGGAGCCATCAGTCAGGCAGACCTCGAAAAGAGGGTGGCCACCACTCACAGCACCGTGGTGGTGGATCAACAAATCACGGAAGAAACGGTTCTTCCCGAGCCACACGAGCTCTTGGACACGAGCAAGGTGATCGAAGATGTGAAGGCCGGCGTGGGGCACGAAGCGCTCATGGAGAAATATGGGCTTTCCTCCAGGGATCTTCGAGATCTGCTGAAAGGGTGGGTTTCTCAGGGGCTCATCGACGAGTCAGCGCTGGATCAGACCCCGTCTCCCGGCTCAGGGGTGTTGGAAATTAAGCACAAAACCACAGGGCGGATCATCTATCGGGGTGTGGCTCGCTCTCTCGGCGGATTGGTGGAAAAGGGCTCTTCGGAACTGGTCAGTTTTGCTGAGTCCGATCTCGCAGGGATCAACCTGTCTCGTAGGGACCTCTCCGGGGCGAAACTGCAAAACGCGGATCTGAAAAAAGCTATTCTCGTAGGGACCGATCTCACCGGGGCAGATCTGTCGGGCGCCATACTTGCGTCCGCGGACCTCTACGGAGCCAATTTGTACAAGGCGAACCTTTCCGGAGCTGATCTCTCCGACTCGAACATGACCGCAGTGCGCGCAGTATGGGCTTTCCTGGCAAAAGCCAACCTGTCCGAGGCCAACCTGACGTCAGCTGATCTTACAGGAGCCAACCTCGGTGGAGCGAACCTGTTTGAGTCCATTCTGACCGGAACAAAACTCGACGGGGCCTATCTCGTTGACGCCACCATGGATTACGTCAGAAGAGGGAATTGACAACCACCGCGGTTTTTCCTAAGCAAATGCATCAACGTGTCCGGCCCTTTTGGGACTGGCGACCACTGAGCCAACGCGCCTCGGCCGGATTCATGTCGAAAGTCGGTGTCTATGAGTCTCGAAGCCTGTTGAGTAATCTCGTGTTCCGAGGAAACCTCCTGAAAAGGCGGCACAAGGGAGTCGGCTCCAGGGGCATGGAAAAGGCCGACACGAATCTACTGACACGGCGATGCTCGCGAACGGACGTCGCACATACAGTTTTTGTTTCCCCATTCCTTCCACATGCTCTTTGGTGTTCATGGGGCATTTGCCGGAGGCCGTCGGCTTCCAGGTTTTGAGTTCAGGGATCTCTCTATGAAAGGCGAAGACAAGACCAAAGGGGAACTCCTCAGCGAACTCACGCGCTTACGGCGCCGTGTTGCGGCCCTTGAAGAAGCGGAAGCCGACCGTTTGAGCGAGGAAGAAACCTCACGAGCCGGTGAAGAGAAGTATCAGATCCTGTTTCACGATCTCCCTGCTTCCGTCTGGGAAGAAGACATCTCTCAGCTGCGGGCTGCTCTTGAAGAATTGAAATCTCAGGGGGTAGAAGACTTTCGGAAGTACCTGGCCGAGCACCCTGAATTTGTGCAGGTTGCTGCTGCCATGATAAAGGTCACCGACATCAACGATGCGACACTGAAATTGTACCGAACCCAGGACCGATCTCTTCTGCTGGGTCCACCAACCAAAATACTGGCAGCGGATTCGCCGGAAGCATTCCATGAACAACTCCTTGCGATAGCGGAGGAGAAGACTCTGTTCAAGACAGACGCAGTCATTTGGACACTTGCCGGTGAGCGCATTCACGTCCTGATCCACGTGGCCATTCCTCCCTCACGGCACAAATCCCTGCCGATGGTATCTGTACTCACGGATGTTTCGCAACTTAAAGCCAAGGAAGAAGCGGTACAACAGAGCGAAGAACTGTTTCGTGGCGTTTTCGCCGGCGCTCCTGACTTGATCTACATCAAGGATCGTACCCTCAGGCTGATTCAAGTAAACCCCGCACTCGCGGCTCTCGTAGGGCGTCCTGCCCCAGAAGTCATCGGGAATACCGCAGACGATCTTTTTGGCGATGAAGTCGGAAGACACCTCCAGGAGGTGGACCAGCGTGTGCTAGCTGGTGAGACGGTGGAAGAGGAACTCACCCGGGCGGTCAACGGAATTCCCTGCACGTTCCATGACGTCAGGTTCCCTTTGAAGAATTCCCAGGGAGAGATCATAGGCATGTGCGGCATTTCGCGCAACATCACGGAGCGCAAGCAGGTAAACCAAGCGCTAAGGCCCACAGCGATCGATTACCCGTCCGAAGCCATGCGCTCTACGCTTTTCAGATCCCGCTATGTGGCTGCCACGGACAGCGTGGTCCTGCTTCAAGGGGAAAGCGGCAGTGGAAAAGACTTTCTGGCCAGATACATCCATGCGCATTCCAAACGTAGCAGGGGCCCTTTCTTTGCCATCAATTGCGCGGCACTTTCGCACGAGCTTGCCGAGTCTGAGCTTTTCGGGCATGAACCGGGAGCATTCACCGGCGCACGCGGGCGAAAGAGGGGGCTGCTGGAACTGGCCGAAGGAGGGACGCTGCTTCTGAACGAGATCGGCGAACTCTCACTCCTGCTCCAATCAAAGCTGCTCACGTTTCTCGATACGCGCTCGTTCACCCGGGTCGGTGGCGAAAAGACCGTCTCGGTCAACGCTCGACTCATAGCGGCAACCCACCGGGACCTCAAGGAAGAGGTTGCCTCAAGGCGTTTCCTGAGCGCCCTGTATTACAGGCTTGACGTTTTCTGTATTCATGTCCCTCCGTTACGCAAAAGACTGGAGGATGTTCCTCTCCTCGTGAACGAGATCATGGCACAACTGGCTGCTGATATGCACCTAGCCGTGGTCCCGACGCTAGACCCCTCCAACGTGGCAGCGTTGAGCCAGCACGCTTGGCCAGGCAACGTGAGAGAATTGCGAAACGTCCTTGAACGCGCCATGATATTGCCTGATCGCGGGCGGCTCGGTCTCTCGATTCCGTCTGAAGGCATGAATTACGAAGAATGGTCCTACAACTTGCGTTTTCCTTCTGACGCCAGCCTGTACGATATCAGAGACCAGGTGACCAAGGCGCTCTGTGAAGAAGCATTGCGACGCGCTGAGGGAAACAAAAAGGAAGCAGCGACCCTTCTGGGGATATCGCGCTTCTCGTTCTATCGGTACATGAAGTACTACGACATCGAGAGCGATGATGAAACAGAGGCATGAGGGTCGGTGCGATTTTGTGACAGGCGGCACTCTTCTAACTGCTTGATATTCTTTGAAGCCACCTTGCCGTGTTTCAAGATCGCCCCTCAAGACCTTCAGCACAATTGATCCCGCGACCTCGTCTCCCCCTCTCCGTGGACTCCTAACCAATTAATATCTTGCCACTATCAAGCTATTTGCTCTCAAAAGGGGTTTCTGGCACGACAAATGCTAGACTTACCGATGAACCTGAAAGCAGGAGGCAGACCGGCACGATTGATCTCCGGGCTCAGGGCTAAGACCTTCCGGACACAAAAACTCTTTTTCTGATTTGCCACGTCGTATGCATCACGGCGTTGGCCTGAGGACACGTGAGACGCGCGAAGGGGATTTCGTGCGCTGAGGATAGAGGTGTGTCCAGAGTCCAGGAACCAATTGGATGGAGAACCGCGGCCGCTGATGAGGGTTTTATGCCCCACGTTGCTTTTCGGGATGACGCGTTCAGACAAAGCTCTTTTCACTGAGTTTTCGCGACACATTGCACAGGGAGGAGGTAGGTGGCTCCACGCCCCCACGAGAAAGGACACATGCGGCTGCAGATAAGCAGCTGCCCGGGCTGTGATCTTGCCGCACAAGAAGTGGGTCTGGAGCAAAGAACAAAACTTTTCATGCGATAGCGTCGTTCGGGGCACCCGCGCTGCGACTCTTCGCGGCCAGGGGAGAAGGGAATACCTGGCCTCAACTGGGACTTTCCCGGAATCTTCGACCACGGATTACGTACAAGGCAGGATACGCGAACACGATCGTTTCCTGACCAAAATCCAGAGAAGGAGACAAGAATGGCGGAACCAAAGCAGAATGATTGGGCGGCAATTGCCAAGAATCCCAAATTCATCGAAATCCATCACAAGAAGGCGGTCTTCCTCATCGGCTGGTGGATTTTCTCCACTGCGTACTACTTCTTGCTCCCCATCGGTGCCGGAGCCGCTCCCGGCTTCTTTAGCATCAAGGTAATCGGGGCTATCAACATCGGCTATTTGTTCGCACTATCTCAGTTCTTCGTTTCCTGGGCCATAGCTATTTACTACGCGTCCTGGGCGAACAGAGTGTCTGACCGGCTTACCGAAGAGCTCATCAGCGATCTTAAGCTTACGAAATGAGGGCGAGGAGGAACCGACGAATGAAAAGTTTGACGATAGCTCTGGCCTTGGCGCTTGCCCTCGGCCTGTTTTTCGTGATAGCCCAACCTGCGCCTGCGTTGGCCGGGCCTGAGAACGCAATCTCCTCTGCCGTGGTAGGTCAGGCGCCCGCGGCCAAAGCCGCCCCCGTGACTCCACATCGAGTGAAGGCCAACAAAACCATCACCATCTCGATGTTCGTGGTCATCATTGGTATCACGCTCATGATCGTGTTGTGGGCAGCGAAACGCACCAAGACCACCGCTGATTTCTATGCGGCACGCGGGGCCATAACCGGTGCGCAGAACGGCTGGGCCATCGCGGGAGACTACATGTCCGCTGCCTCGTTCCTGGGTATTGCGGGTCTCATTTCGCTGTACGGGTACGACGGCTTCATGTATTCGGTGGGATGGTTGGTCGCGTACGTGACCGTGCTCCTCATCGTTGCCGAACCGTGCCGTAATGCCGGGAAGTACACCATGGGGGACATTCTCGCGTTCAGATCGTCTCCTGTGCCTGTGCGCGCTGCTGCAGCTTTTTCGACGGTGATTGTGTCGATCTTCTACCTCACGGCCCAGATGGTCGGTGCAGGGAAACTCATCGAGCTTCTCATCGGTATCCCCTTCGTATATTCCATAGCGGGCGTGGGCTGTCTCATGATTTTCTACGTAGTTATGGGCGGCATGATCGCGACCACGTGGGTTCAGATCATCAAGGCCGGCATGCTCATCACCGGCGCTGCAGTGCTTTGCCTCCTCGTGGCAGCCAAAGCGGGTTTCAACCCCATCACGTTCTTCCAGGAAGTTGCTACGAACCCGCAGATCAAACAATGGGTTCAAATCGACCTCTTGAAAGAGGCCGTTCCGAAAGCGGGGTTCGACTATGGGCAGCAATTCCTCGAACCAGGCCTGCTGCTGAAGAACGTCTGGGACCAGATCTCTCTTGGTATGGCTCTGGTGCTCGGCACCGCTGGCATGCCGCACATTCTCATGCGTTTCTTCACGGTGCCTACTGCACAGGCGGCCCGTAAATCCGTTATTATCGCCATGTTTCTTATCGGCGGTTTCTACGTGGCCACGACGCTCCTCGGGTTCGGTGCGGCCATCCATGTGAGCCCCCAGGTTATTCACGCGGTAGACAAGGGCGGCAACATGGCCAACCTCTTGTTAGCCCAGATGCTGGGGAACGAGATCACACCGTTTGCTGGTGACTTCCTCCTCGCATTCCTCTGTGCGGTGGCGTTCGCCACGATTCTCGCGGTGGTGTCGGGCCTGGTCCTCGCTGCATCTGCAGCCATCTCGCACGACATCTACGTCAGCCTGGTCAAGGGCGGTAAGGCGGACCAGAGGGAGCAGATTAAAGCTGCCAGGATCACGTCCTTCATCGTTGGCGTTATTGCGGTGCTCATCGGTATCCTTTCAGAAAGGCAAAACGTGGCGCACCTGGTGGCCCTGGCTTTTGCCGTGGCTTCTGCCGGCAACCTTCCCACAGTGGTATTGTCACTCTTCTGGCGCAAAATGAACACTACCGGAATCGTGGCAGGCCTTATGATCGGGACCCTGGTCTCCATCCTGCTCGTGATGGTGTCGCCCAATGTCATGTACCCGAAGGTGATTGCCCAAGGTGCGCAGAAGCTGGTGACCACCCTCGAAGCCAAGCAAAAGGCGGGAGCAACTCTCTCCGCTGCTGACTTGAAAACCCTCGAAACAGCCAAGAAGACCTATGAAGCGAATAAGAACGGCACGTCGATCATGGGTCTTGACAAGCCTTGGTTCCCCTTGAAGAACCCCGGCATCGTCTGCATTCCCATTGGATTCCTCGCCGCGATACTGGGTTCTCTGTTGTTCAGGAGCAAACGTGAAGAGGACATGTTCGACGAACTCTACGTCCGTCAGAACACCGGTGTGGGAGCTTCTGCCGCAATAGGGCACTAGTCGAAGTGCGCGATCTGTAGCCGAGCTACCATTGTTATTGAAACCAAGGGGACACGAGCCGTCGTGTCCCCTTTTCGCGTGGGGATTTCATGGACCAGCACGTTTCGGGAACTGAGTTGTGCGGGAGGCAGAAACGTGGAACCGAGATCACGGCAAGGGAGTGGTCGGTTGAGAAGAGAGTCTGCGGATCAGGACGGATGAGAATGAGGATGGCGGTGAGGATGGGGGCAAATGATGGTTCATCTGCGGGGAGGCAGCAAAAGTCCTTTCATGTGGGTGAGTCCGGAAAGAATGCCGCTCAACCATCCACCCACGCCTCCGGTGAGGAACAGTTGGGCATCAGGAGTACCAACGACTTGAATTTTATAGTACAAAAAGGCGTCCATGACCAGAAAGGACGCGAGCCCTGCGAACACAAAGATCCTGATGAAGTTCCCTTGAGATACCTGAAAGAATCTACCGACAAGGAAAAAGACGAGCATGAGCACGCCCAAGGAGAGGGCGAAACCCATAAATCCTGCTTTGAGAAACAGTGCAACGCTCATAGAGGGTTCCGGCACTTCACTGAATGGTTGCGTGCCATCTCGATGCCGGCTCCATTATCGAAACGGACACTCCGCGGAGGAGGCCCCAACCGTTCGATAGTCAACGCACACGCCGGTAAATTTTGAAGGAGAAGCCTGAGGAAAAACTCAGCCGTCTCTGTGTTTCTCCTCAGGCGGGTTCAGTCGTAGGCTCCCCTGGTTGTACCCAAAGGCCTATTTGATTCCAAAGCTCTGGAGCATAGACAGCGCTGCCTTACGGCCCGCACCCATCGCGAGAATCACCGTAGCGGCACCGGTCACGATGTCGCCACCTGCCCAGACTCTGTCTTTGGTCGTCTTACCGGTTTCGAGATCCGCGACGATGTTCCCCCACTTGTTGGTCTCAAGGTTCTTGGTCGTGCGGGGAACCAACGGATTGGCGCCATTGCCGATGGAAACGATGACAGTGTCGCACTCGATGTGCTTCTTCTCGCCAGGGATCGGCACAGGACGTCGCCTTCCCGACGCGTCCGGCTCACCGAGCTGCATCATCTGGCAGTTTACGCCTTGGACCCAGCCGCCTTCATTGCCGACGATTTCCTCCGGAGAAGTGAGCAACTCAAACTTGACACCTTCTTCTACCGCGTGATGCACTTCTTCAGATCGCGCAGGGAGTTCGTCCATGGTCCTGCGATAGACGATGGTGGACGACTCTGCACCGAGGCGAAGAGCGGTCCTTGCTGAGTCCATCGCGACATTGCCGCCTCCGAAGGTTACCACTCTGCGCCCCTTGGCCACCGGAGTGTCAAATTCAGGGAACAGGTAAGCCTTCATGAGGTTGGACCTGGTCAGGAACTCATTGGCCGAATATACGCCGTTGAGGTTCTCGCCAGGTATACGCAAGAACAGAGGAGCGCCCGCGCCGCTGCCAATGAATACCCCATCGAGCTTGCGCTTTTCCAGGAGATCGTCAACCGTCTCGATCTGGCCGATAACCCAGTTGGTCTTGAACTCAACGCCCATCTGGCGCAGTTCATCCACTTCGGACTTCACGATCGCCTTGGGGAGCCGGAATTCCGGTATTCCGTACACGAGCACCCCACCGAGTTCGTGAAGCGCCTCGAATACCGTTACCGCTATCCCTTTCTTGATCAGGGCTCCTGCGAGAGTCAGGCCTGCCGGTCCTGAGCCGACAACTCCTACTTTAAGACCTGTAGGTTTTGCGAACTCCGGGATCTTGCCTCCGCCATGCACTGCTGCGTAGTCTGACACGAATCTCTCGAGTCGACCGATGGCGCAGGATTCACCCTTTCCCTTCTTATACAAGACACACTTGGATTCGCACTGGCTTTCTTGGGGGCAGACTCTTCCCGCGATGCGGGGCAGTGCGTTCTTCTCCTTGATCTTCCAGGAAGCGCCGATGTAATCGCCGGCCTTGACCATTTCGACGAAGTCCGGAATGTCCACTTCCACCGGGCAACCGGTCATGCAGTAGGGCTTCTTGCAATGGAGACAACGGCTTGCCTCGAGCAGCGCAAGATCGTTGGTATATCCAAGGGCCACTTCATAGAAATTGTGGGCCCTCTCGATAGGGTCCTGTTCCGGCATCTTTTGTCGGGGGGCCCTTGGTTTCTTCGGTTTTTTTTCTTCTTCGGTCATCATGCGCCCCCTGGGATCGAGCACTTGCATCCGCGGTCCGTTTCTCTGAATTTGTTCAGAGAGATGAGCTCGGGACCTTTGTACATTGCCAGTCGTTTGGTGAGCAGGTCGAAGTCCACTTGAAGACCATCGAACTCCGGTCCGTCCACGCAGCCGAACATGGTCTTTCCGCCTACTTCCACACGACAAGCGCCGCACATTCCCGTGCCATCGACCATGATCGGGTTCACGCTCACCACTGTCGGCAGGTTGGCCTTGCGCGTCACGTTGCACACTGCCTTCATCATGGGCACAGGTCCGATGGACACCACCAAGTCTATCTTGTTCCCTTTGTCAATCAGACCTTGGAGAACCTGCGTCACGAACCCGTGGATACCGAAGGATCCATCATCAGTGGATATAAGCAGCTCATCGCTGACTTTCTTCATCTCGTCGGTCATGATGAGCAAACCCTCGGTCCGGGCTCCCACGATCGTGGTCACGTGGTTGCCTGCGTCGTGCATCGCCTTGGTTATGGGAAACAGAGGCGCGACACCGATTCCGCCGCCCACACCCACCACGTTACCGAATTTCTCCACATGAGTGGGCTTGCCCAGCGGGCCGCAAAGGTCATGCAAACTGTCGCCGGGACACATGCTGCCCATGTAGTAGGTTGTCGTGCCCACTTCCTGCCAGATCAGCGTGATGGTCCCCTTTTCGGCATCCTTATCCGCCACGGTGAGTGGAATGCGTTCACCGTTTTCATGGGTCCTCAGAATGATGAACTGGCCGGGATGATGCGCCCTAGCGATATCCGGAGCGGAAACCACAGCCCGGTTCACGCCCGGACCTATCCGTCCTATTTCAAGGATCTCAAACATCTACCGAACCTCCTCGGTTTTTGCAGAACCGTCGGCTACGTATTGAAGCTGCGTCGGTTTTGTGGGGTCGATAAGAACTATCGAAAAACGGCAAATTAGCACAAAGGCCATGCGCGGATCAATGAAATTCCTCGACGTGAAACTACAATCCTCGCGAGATCACGAAATCAAGCCCAATAAATGCACCACAGCAAGGGGGAGAATACGCCGTGAATGTGCCTCGGATGTGGGGAAAATTGCAAAGTCGACCTCGGTGCGCCCCCCACCCGATATTTCAGGTTCGCACAAGAACCCGCAAAGAGGGGGACACCATAGTGAACAGGTTTACGAAGGGGATGCTTCGGGATACGATCCTGGGGAGCCTATTACTCCCGACCCGGTTTCAAGGATTTCTGCCGGTTCGGAGAATCATGCTGCCCAGTTCGCAGCCAATTTCTACGGTAATGGCAGGGCATTTCGCTTTGAACGCAAAGAAGATGGCCTTCTCCGCGTCGCTCAGAGATTCGTAGTTTCCCTGTCCCTTGGCGATTATTAAGTCCGCGCTTTCGAATCGCTCTCTGAACGAAGGGGAACAATCCCCGAGGATCGTGCCCGGAATGTCCGATCCATTGTCAATCACCTCGACGACGTCAGCGATCCCTGCGACTCGTGCATCCTCCCATGTTGCGTCGTTGATCACCGGGCTCGCCTTTACCACAAAGGTAATCTTCTCGCGGGGGAGGATCTCGATGAGCAAGCGGTCGAACACGATTTCGCCCGCGTTGTCCGCGAGGTAAAGTATACGATCAGCCCGTGCTACCGCTTCAGTGAAATCGGCCAACGCTTTCCCATCCAGAGGCGCAGCCAGGGAGTCGGCGATAGCATCGTCGATAGGGGCTCGGTCTACGGCCGCATTGGTGGCGAAGTCAATGATGTTGCCGGCAATCGCAAGACGCACGGCAGTCTCCCACGGGTTCGCCGCGTGCCCGATCATTGTCCTGAACTGCGGCACCAGCTCAAGCGCCACTCGATTGAAGTGCTCTTTGGCTGCTGCATACGGATCGGGGTCGCCGGTCACTTCACGCACCAGGCGATGGATGAATCCCCCCATCACCGGCGGTGGCAGGCTCAGGTCAAACTCCGCGGTCTCGGCCAAGACCCTTCGGACCACCTGTTCGTGGATCGCCGGATCGTCCGTCGCATGCCTTGCCGCTTCAAGCGCCTGACGGCAGAGACAAGAGAGGCAATCAAGATATGTCCTCATCTGGTCACGTCCTTGTGACAGTCTTCCCGAGAAATGGCTTTGCTCGGGCCGCTCACCGTTGAGATCACGATGTGGATGCCTCCAGCGCTTCCTTGGCTTTAGGGACTGTCTGTTCCGGTTTTACTTTGTACCAAGCTCCCATGATTTTACCTTTCTCATCCACGAGAAACGACGACCGGATTATCCCTTCCGAGGTCTTGCCGTACATCTTCTTTTCACCCCACGCGGCGTACGCCTGAGCGACTGCATGGTCCTCGTCCGAGAGCAGCGGAAAAGCGAGACCGTGTTTGTCTGCAAATTTCTTCTGTTTTGCCGGACTATCCGGGCTTATCCCCACCGCAGCCACCCCCGTGGAGGTCAAATCAGGCTCCGCGTCCCTGATGCTGCACGCCTGTTTCGTGCAGCCGGGTGTGTCAGCCCGCGGATAAAAATACACGAGGAGTTTCCTGCCCTTGAAGTCTGACAGCTTAACGATTTTACCGTCCTGATTCGTCAACGCGAAATTCGGTGCCTTGTCTCCCGCTTTGAGCAAACCCATATGATCCTCCTCGGTTCGCTACAACGTTCGCGAGCGAAAGTTCCTGTAGAGACCTCTTATTTCGACTTGTTTAATTCCATGCGTCTGAGTTCTTTGCGAAGGATCTTCCCAATGGCGCTCTTGGGCAGTTCATCTATGAATTCTACAAACTTGGGTGCCTTGTAGGGTGCCATCCGTTCTTTGCAGTAGGCAATGATCTCTTGCTCAGTTGCACTTTCGCCTTGCTTAAGGACGATGTACGCCTTGACGCGCTCGCCCGAATGACTGTCCGGCACGCCTATTGCGCAGGCCTCGAGGATTTTGGGATGAGAGAAGAGCACTTCGTCGACTTCACGCGGGTATATGTTGAAGCCACCGGAAATGATCATGTCCTTCTTGCGATCCACAATCGTGAAGTACCCTTCCTCGTCGACCGTGGCAATATCACCGGTGAGCAGCCATCCGTCCTTGAGGATCGCGGCAGTCTCGTCAGGTCGGTTGTGGTATCCTTTCATCACCTGAGGTCCCTTGACGCACAGTTCTCCAGGCTCCCCCAACACGGTTACTTCCTTCGTATAATCGTCCACGTTCACGAGTTTCGCATCAGTGTCAGGGACGGGCAGGCCGATACAACCCGGTTTCACCTTGCCGCCAAAAGGGATTGCGTGGGTACAGGGCGAGGTTTCGGTCAAACCATACGCCTCTGATATGAGAATCCCCGTAAGTTTCTCGAAACCGCGAATCGTTTCCATGGCAAGGGGAGCGGCTCCTGACAGGCACGCCTTGACCGAGCTTACGCTGAATTTGGTGATCTGCGGATGATTGATCATCGCATTGAACAGGGTCGGCACCCCGGGAATGAAAGTCACTTTGTGCTTGTCTACCGCGGTGAGAATAGCGCCGGCTTCGGGTTTGGCAATCAGCACATCGCACCACCCGTAGAAGATCGACATGTTCAGTGCTCCGGTCATGCCGTACGAATGAAAAAAGGGAAGGCACCCCAGAACAATTTCCTGACCATCGACAAAACTCGCACACCAGGACCGAGCCTGCTGACAA
The DNA here is from genome assembly GCA_963760985.1 of uncultured delta proteobacterium. Lineage (GTDB taxonomy): Bacteria > Desulfobacterota > Desulfomonilia > Desulfomonilales > Desulfomonilaceae > JACRDG01. Next base: position 480,631 of record CAVXFM010000017.1, read on the forward strand.
TTGCAGGACAAGTTTCCTTGGGTGAGTTCCACACCTTTGGAGACGCCAGTCGTACCTCCCGTGTATATCAGGACAGCGGTGTCTGCCATGCGAGACGGGTAGTTGGTATCAATCGGATCGTGATTCTTCAGCAGGTCGGTGAATTCATAGATGTTTTCATCGCGAGGAGTTTTCAGGTGAAGACTCTTCTTCACAAACGGGAAAAGCTGTTTCAGGGGAAAAGGAAGCCAATCCCGGATGTGGCACGCAATGATTTTCGAGATCCCCGTGGCTTCTCGAATGTGCCACATTCTGGGGATGAGGGTATCCAGACACACGAGGATCTTACAACCCGAGTCGCTCAACTGATGTTGCAATTCTCGATCTGTATAAAGCGGGTTATTGGGTACGGCAATGGCGCCCATGCGCAAGGCGCCGTATATGCCCACCACGGTCTGCACAAGATTCGGCAACAACAGCCCCACCCGGTCGCCCGGACGGACTCCGAGGCTCTTCAATGCTGATGCAAACTTCGAGACCATCAAGTCCAGTTCCCGGTAGGTGACTACCTTGCCCTGGAAAATGAGCGCGGGGTTGTCGGGAAACCGCGCGGCAGTCTGGCTAAGGGCCCCCTGAAGGGTAATATTTTCGAAATTCACTTTCGGCGGAACACCTGGAGCGTATGATTTGAGCCAGATCTTCTCCATGCAACTCACCTCGTACAATCAGTAGTCGTTCAGCGCAGAGACGCAGAGAAACCTATTTCTGTGGTCCTACCGTATCTTGATTTCCAAGAGCCTGTCGCGTTACCTGAATCACAGTGAGAATCGCACTCTCTGGGAGCCTCTCCCACCGTTCCTGGCTCAATGGCTGGCTCTGTAAGTCAGTCTTATTCACGACCATGGAGCGCGAAAATCATCACGAGGTCCGAAAGTGCTTTCTGCTCCCTGCACCGCGGTATTCCGACTGCGTCCCGCCCAGGGGGGGGAACCATAAGCTGCCCCAATCGTGTGGGAGTTCTTGGAACAGGGACCAAGAGGGCGCCCACGTGAAGCATCCGTGAAAAGCTGCCGCAAATTGCAGGGGGATCCACTATAGCAGAAGTAGTGAACTCCCATGACCTGGAGTGTCACAACGAACCATGAAAATGGCACCCTGTCCAGCGACCAGCGGGAGCTGGCAAGTGCCTGAAGTTTCTTGGGGATGGGGGTTTGGAGGAAGGCTCTTCTTTCAAGAGGGGCCTTCCCCCAAAAATGCATTTTCGTAGAAAACGCGGCCATCACGTAAGTTGACCGCGTTTTCCGTGGAAGGGGCCCGAACCATTGTCGTCCAGGCCACCATGGGATCGAGGACCGGGGCAGGAGCTATTCGGCTAGTAATGCCTTCAATTCTTTGTTAAATTCCGGCATAATCTTGAACAGATCTCCCACCACGCCAAAATCGGCCTTGGTGAAGATGGGCGCTTCCGGATCTTTGTTGACGGCCACTATCACTTTGGACGAGCCCATACCGGCCAGATGCTGTATGGAGCCGGAAATGCCGCACGCGATATAGAGATTGGGGGTGACGGTCTTGCCGGTCTGGCCCACCTGGTACGAATGCGGCCGCCAGCCTGCATCCACTGCAGCGCGGGACGCGCCAATCGTTGCGGTTGGTCCAAAAATGGCTGCCGTTTCTTCGAGGAGTGTGTAATCCGGTCCACCCATGCCGCGGCCGCCTGATATAATAATCTCCGCTTCCGTGAGATCCACCTTGCCGCTGGTATCCAGACTGAGGTCCTTTGTCTCGTAGGTTAAACGGCTCTTGTCGACTGCAAAAGAAACCTTCTCCACCGCTCCTGCCTTCGCGTTCTCGACAGTCTCCAGCACATTGGGGCGGGCGGAGAACATCTGAGGCGACGCGGTCGCGACCCACTCGGAAAAACACTTTCCTGCGTAAAGCGGCCGTTTCGCCACGACGGACGTTCCGTCCAAGGTAAAGGAAACGCAGTCTGCCACAGTAGCCACACCGAGTTTGGCTGCGGTACGCGGTGCAAGATCCTTACCCTGCATGGTGTGGCTGATGAGCACCACTTCAGGCTTTTTCTCGGAAATTACGCCCGCGAGCGCTTGAGCGTAATACTCGGAATTGTAAGTCTCCAGTTCAGGAGCCTCTACCACATAGACAGTATCCACTCCGTACCTGCCCAAATCCGCAGCAAACTGCTCGGCCTGAGAACCCATGAGCACCGCTGACAGATCGCCGCCAAGTGCGTCGGCCAGTTTACGGCCTTCGCTCGCCAGCTCGAACGCGGTCTTTTTGAGTTTGCCGGCCTTGATTTCTCCGTATATCATCACCTTTGACATGAGCTATGTGCCTCCATATTCGATCATGCTGTAATGGCGCGAGTGTGTCAAATCACCTTGGCTTCATTCCGGAGCGCCTGAACCACGGCTTTGGCCGCATCCGCGGGCTCCATGCCCTCGTATTTCTTTCCTGCGGTACGCTCGGGCGGCATGGAGTACGCCCTGGACTGGAGCTTGGCTTCCGCAGTGATTCCCAGGTCCGCGGCGGTCTTCTTGTCGATGGGTTTCTTCTTGGCCTTCATAATACCGGGCAAAGAAGCGTACCGCGGTTCGTTAAGGCCTTTCTGAGAGGTCAGTACGCAGGGCAAAGGCACCTGTACGACTTCTTTGCCGCCTTCCACGTCACGTTCTACCGTTGCGCTCTTTTTGTCCTCGGCAATTTCCACCTTGGTCACCAAGGTTACTTGAGGCAGTTTCAGTATTTCAGCGAGCATAGCCCCAGCCTCGCCGAAGTCGTCGTCGATCGCGCGGTGGCCGCAGAAAATGATATCATATTGCACTTGTGCAGCAGCAGCTGCGAGCGCCTGGGCGATCACGTAAGGATCCGCCTGATTGAGGCTGTCATCGTTGACGTGGATTCCTTTGTCCGCGCCCATAGCCAGCGCGGTGCGGATCGCCTCGGTAGCCCGGTCGGGCCCGATGCTCAGTATGAGCACTTCGCCTGCTTTGAACTTTTCCTTGAGGCGTAGCCCTTCTTCGACGCTAAATTCATCATAGGGGTTAATGACGTACTTGATGCCGTCGGTCACTATTCCTGTCCCTGCTGGGTTGACTTTGATCTGTGTTTCCGTGTCAGGAACTTGCTTGAGGCAAACCAGTGATCTCACGGAGATTCCTCCTTTCGCGTGATATCCGATCAGGTGTCGTGTTGATCGCCTCGAATCGAGGGTGGAGCAGCGCAACCGGCCCACAGGTGACTTCCCCCAATAATAGCCGAAGACCCCAGACAACGGTTGCAGCCAGGATCTCCTGAGGCGGGCAAGGAATTTGACACCGGAACTTCGAAGAGAAGTCATCGTAAGTCTAGAGGTCGTTGACTCTCCAGTCAACAAAAAAATGCGTGACTCCGTACGCTATAGTGTTCGTTTTCACAAATAGCCACCGAAGGGAACCGCATCGTACAAAGTCTTTTCGTGACAGATGCGGTGCGAGTGGCTCATCGCATCCGGCCCCCCCCGACTGCATTTGGAGAATTCACTACTGAGAACATTGGGCTATGCATCAGACCGTGGATTTTCGACCAGGCACGTGTTCCCGTAGGATCGACCAGTCGCATGTTCTTGGGCAAGCTTGTAAGAGCAGGATAAGCTTGAGAAATAGGTGGAGGCGGGGCAACCTACACCAGATGAATGAACATAACCGGCAGCGGGGTGGGCCTCCTGGCTGGAGCGGCACCGTCCCCAAGTGCGTGATGCTTTGTTTCGCAAAAAACGAACGGTGGTATGAAATCAGCCGCTGATCCTGCGGGAGTGGGAGCCAGTTTGAGAGGGCGGCCAGGGTCTTGACGGGCCGGGCCGAGGGAAGGCCGGACCTGTCGAGTCCGGGCCCCTTCCTTGGCCTGACCAATAAATCTGACGAAGGTGAGCTATTTTTTTGCCTTGCGTTGCAGGGACTGAATTTCTTGCTGCAACAACTTCCGGTGAGCCTGATCTTTTTCCAGTTTGAGTGCCATCTCATACCATCTCAACGCCTGGGCCGGTTCGTTCCTTTGGCGGTAGATGAATCCGAGATGCTTCATGGCCATCAGGTTTTCCGGCTCTTGAGCGATGATACTCCCCAGGTCCTTGATCGCATCGTCGTACTTGCCCAATTGCTCGAAGATGTACGCGCGATTGCCGAGCGCACGCATCATATGCGGATTGAGTTTGATAAGGCGGTCCAGATCCTGAAGTGCGTTCTCATGATTGCCTGTGTCGAAAAACAGCGCGGCTCGATGGAGGAGCGCAAAAGTGTTTCCCGGGTCCAGGCTCACGGTCTTGTCGAAGTCCTTGAGAGCCTTAGAGAAATCACCTTGCAACCGATACGCCATTCCCCGGGCAAGATGTGCCTCGGCAAGATTGGGTTCGATCTTGATGGCCGCGTTGAAATCGCGCACAGCCCGGTTGAGCTTGCCTTGAATCAGCAGCACCTTGCCGCGGTTGAGCAGGGCAATCACGTCACGGTGTGATGCTTTCAGGCTCTTGTCGAAAAGATCCAGGGACTGGTCGAGCTTCCCTGAATTCGCCTTGGCTATGGCCAGGCGCGTTGTGTCGGAGACATACTGGCTCCCCGGGGTGACCTGCGACGGCTGGGAACGCGCAACCGCGCAGAAAGATCCCAGGCAGAGAACCGCGATAAACACTACCACCGGTCTCATGGGCATTCTCTTCACCAGGCCCCTCCTCTAACGATTCCGACGAGCAGGAGTCTCACTTCGGCGCGTGAGCGCATGCTGCTCGGGATTGACGGTTCCCTTGAAAAAGAATGCGAAAAAGTCCTTTGTGTACGCCTTTTCGTATCGGTTCAGCGAGTATTTGGACTGTTCAGGAGAGAGCTTGACCTTGCGGACCAAATTGCCGAACGAGTCGCGGATGTAAAGGTTTCCTACGATGTTGTCAGGATTTGCGTCTGCATGCATTGCTCGGTCGCATCCTGCCAAAACCATTGCCTTCGCGAGGTCCTTGCTGCCGATATGATGACCGATGGCGAATACGAGGTTGCCGTCAGGACGTATACCGAAAGCGCTGCGGTGGGCAACATACCAGAAGTGTTTTCCGTCAGCGTCTTTTCCGCCGCCCCCGAGGAGAAAGCCCAGTCCGATCTCCGCGTCTTCCGTGCGCTTGCCTTTCTGCACCGTCTGAACCACCATGCCGTCCTTGACAATGAGGTGGAGCAGTTGGCGCGCGTCACTCACCAGATGCAGCGGGATATCCGGGCTCCATTCTCGCACGTCTACCGAGCCGTCTTTGTACACTATGAGGGTGGCCATCCCGTTAACCATGGGATACACCTCTTTGCCCCTGAATATCGCTCCCGCGCCTTTGGAATGTCGTTGCATCCACATCGCGTTGGTGACAGCCATGATGTTGCGACGGTTTTCAGGTTCGACCATGGACGCGGCAAGCCGGGCTGCCGGTTCTTGGGACCCCACATAGTACTGCATGTCCACCTTCGTCATATCCACGACCATGACAAAAACGATTGCATTGGGAAATGACACGCTCGGCCTATAGAACGTCTTGTATACAATGGGCCTTCCTTGGAAATCCCTCGGACAGCCGGATGTCTCCCACACCCCTTCGCCAGGCATGGCTGGGGACGTGTACAGAGGTTTGATATTCTCCAAATGGAGCATATCAAGCGGATCTCGAGCCAACAGGCGGAATTCATCGGTGTCCGGAAGCGGAACGCTCTGCGGATCGCGCGGATTTGCCGCTGCCGCAGCCGGTACCGCGTCTGCCGCAAGCCTTATCGCAGGCGAAACCCCAGGACGCTCGGATGCGTGAAAGCGTTTCCCCGCCAGTGCCTTGGTCTGAGGAGTCTCAGACGTACCTGATGATGCAGGATCAGCGAAGCCTGTCCCGGCTCGAGCCACATCCCACGATGAACCGTCCGTGCCTCCGTGAATCCACGTAGCCCAAGAACAGACCATAGCCGCCGCTAAGGCCATTCCTATTCGTAAGCGCACGTGAGCACCTCGAAGAGTAATTTCTTCATGAACCTTACATACGATTCATTGCTGATATCTTGTCGTTATACTCCAAACCTTGCTGAATTTCAAGACAAATTGATTTTCCTCGTGTTGGAGCGCATTAATATTGCTTCCCACACACCTCCCGCTATGGCGCGAGCCTTTTCGGAGATCGTCGCGCAATACGCGGGACACTCCCTGGAATTGACATCACCAATTGTCAGTCCTTGAATGACCTGCGTACCGGACCTGATGACCCTCCGCTCAGCCTCACCCAGGCCTTTCACGGTCCATGTTTTCTCATACACCGTCTCGGAAAAGCTCACCGGACGCCTCACTGCAACCAGGGCAGGGATCTCGGTCGTGAACATTGGAGAAAAAACGCATCGATGCAGCCGAACAGGCGTGCCTGAAGCCATCTACCTCGTGCCCTTTATGATGAGGGTAATATTGGGTAATGGTTGAAACATGGGTTCCCGTTTGCTCGTTAGGATCCGTGTTCCCTCAGGGCCTTGAGAATCGTCTCTTTGGGAACGACGCCGTAAAACGAGGACTTGACCTTGCCGTCCTTGACAATCCACACCGCGGGGATTCTGCTGATACCCAGTTTTCGCGATACGAGATTCTTGTCGGTATCGAGCCTGCCGACAACCGCCTTGTCTTTCACCTCATTCGCCACTTCTGCGATGATGGGTGCGAGCATGCGGCACGGGATGCACCATTCAGCGTAGAAATCGACCAGTACCGGCTGTTTGGTGGAAGCCATCACCACATCAGATTCAAAATTCTCATCACTGAAGTCTCGCACGAGAGGGCTCGCGGTCACCGCCTCATTCTTCTGATAGACAGCCCACACTACGATCAGCCCGCCCACGAAAATGAACGCGCAGATCGAAGCAATTATAGTCAGTTTTTTCTTCATGGCGCCTCCCGCGTTACTCCATCCTCACAGTGTACCCCACCGGACACATTATGGGAATAGCGTAATAAAGGCCCATCCCAAATAAGTGATCGTCTACATCAAATCAGTTGGATCAACATCTAGAATTATTTTAAGCCCATGGGCTTTCAGGTGTCCCTCGGCCATGAGGCTCTTGACCATGTTGCGTACAGGCCCGCGCATAGCTGACTTGAACAAGACTTGCCAACGGAATCTGCCCACTACTTTTCGGCGCGGTGAAGGCGCAGGGCCAAGGATCATGACATCTCGATCCTGGCCCTTAAGAAGCCGAGCGGCTCGACCGATCTGAATGGCCTTTTTTTCGACACGCTTCTCGGAGGTCCCCTCGATCCTCACGAGAATCAGATGGCCGAAGGGAGGATAGAGCAGTTCCTGTCTCATGACCGAATCATGTGCAAAAAAGGCCTCGAACGCATGGGCCGCGGCGAACTGAATCGCCACGTGCTCGGGGTCGAAGGTCTGGAGAATCACTTTTCCCGAATCGGTTTCCCGGCCTGTGCGGCCAGCCACCTGGGTGAGCATTTGAAAGGTGCGCTCCGTGGCCCTGAAATCCGGGAAATGCAATGATAAATCACCGCAAAGCACGCCCACCAGTGAGATTCCAGGGAAATCGTGACCTTTCACGATCATCTGCGTCCCCGCGAGGATGTCGATCTCCTTTTTCCTGAATCGCTCCAGGATGGCTTCAAGTTCGTGTCTGCGTCGGGTGGAGTCCCTGTCCAGCCTTTCGACGCGAGCTTCAGGAAAAAGAGACGTGAGTTGTTCTTCCACCTTCTGGGTCCCCACACCTCCGAAGAAGAGCTTCTCGCCGGAGCACTGTGGGCACACAGGAGGCGAAGACCGGGAGAAGCCGCACACATGGCAGCGCAAAGATCGTTCTTTCTTGTGATGCGTGAGGCTTATGTCACAATTGGGGCATTTGAACACGTATGCGCAGAGCCTGCACTGGGCAAACGTGTCGAATCCGCGTCGGTTCAGGAACAGCACCACCTGTTCTTTACGTTTCAGCGCCTCCTCCATGGCAGCGATGAGCGGAGCCGTAAGGAAAGCGCCTTGGCCGCCTTTGCGCGTGGCGACCTTCAGGTCGACCAGTTCCACTGCCGGGAGTTTCCCGCCATGATGGCGCGTGGGTAGATCCAGGCGGGTGATCTTTCCCTTCTGTGCGTTCACAAACGTCTCGAAAGATGGCGTGGCGCTTCCCAAAATGACAGTGGCATCCTGTAGCTTGGCTCGGGTGAGCGCCATGTCCTTTGCGTGATACGGACAACTGTCTTCCTGCTTGTACGAGGGATCGTGTTCCTCATCCACCACGATCAGGCCCAGGCGTTCCAGGGGTACGAAGATTCCCGATCGGGCCCCAATGACCACGCTCACCGTGCCGGAACGGATCCTCCGCCACTCGTCATGCCTTTGCGACGGAGTGAGCCCGCTGTGGAAAAGCGCGACTCCCCCTCCCAATCTTCTGAGGAAGCGCCGTGCCAACTGTGGGGTCAAGGCTATCTCAGGAACCAGTACCAGCGCTTGACGGCCTCGACGGAGGGTGTCTTCTATGACTCGGAGATAGACCTCCGTCTTTCCGGAGCCGGTCACACCGAAGAGCAGGAAAGGGTGAAAACCGCCACTCGCTACCGCGTCCAGGATGGCGCTCACCGCCGCGTCTTGTTCCCCCGTCAATTTGGGAGGCTGTTGCGGGGAGGATGAGGGTGTCCCTGCAGGATACAGCAATTCGGGAAGCTTCTTGTTGCGGAGCATGATGCGGGGGCGAGCGATTCGCTCCTCAAGTCGCAACCAACCCTGCTTCATCGCGTCCTCGACAGATGCGGGAGTCAGAATCTGGAGGAGTTCCTTCATCTGCATGAATCCGTTGCGAAGCAGTTTCAACGGGAGCTGCAGAGCCGTGTCGTCGCCTTTGCCACCGAACCAACTCCGCCCCTCGGGCGTCAGAATTGCCCAGGGCTTGGATTGTCTGTCCGAGCCAGGCGGCAGAGCGGTCTTGAGAACGAGCCCGTTGGGCAAGAGATAATACTCGGCCACCCAGAGGATGAATCGCCACAGATCGCCCGTAAGGTACGGCTGCTCGTCGGGGATATCTGTCACGTCCTTTATGTTCTTCACGGGAAAGTCAGGGTCGTGGTCCAAGGTTCCCACGATGAACCCTGCCCTGATCTTGTTTCTGAAAGGCACGAGAACTCTTCGTCCTTCCACAACGAACGGAATCAGGTCCGGAGGAACCCGATACGTGAAGGGACCGTCCACAGGCACGGGAATTGCGACATCGATCAGGTACGAAGGTTCATTCATGACAAGCAGCAGGGCAGGCTGGAGTGCGTGAGTCTCTCGTGGTGCGACGCTGCGTCCCCTCCTCGCGACACAGATGTATCGTGAAGCGACGCGGGCTGCAAACCTCTCGGTCTCTTGGAGCCACGGGGCCGGGCCACATCTAACAGCCTGGGATCATGGCTAGATATGTGGAAATCAGGTGGTCCAACACCATGTGAACATCTTCGGAAGGTCCGTACTCCCCTTGGTCGGTCTCCACGTGAATCACGTGGCGGGCAATTTCCTTCATCTTTCCTCCGTCAAAGCCCACGATGGCGACGGCTATTCCGCCTGACTGTTCGGCATACTCAAGGGCCTTGACCGCGTTCGGAGAATTGCCGCTCGCTGAGATGCCCACCACCACGTCGCCCGACCGCATCAAGTTTCTCAGTTGCCAATAAAAGACATTTTCGTACCCAATATCATTGGCCAGGCAGGTGAGAAAGGCATTATTCGTGGTGAGGCTTAGTGAGCGAAACGGACGGCGTCCTTCGGGAGACGAGCACACCCCTAGGTCATTGGCAAAGTGGGAAGCCGTGGCAGCGCTTCCGCCGTTTCCCAGGAAAAAAATCGTCGAGTCGCGCTCCCTGGCTTCGAGGAAGACCTGAATCACCCGCGCAACCGCGTCCAAGTCCAGTTGGCTGAGAACCGTGGTCAAGCGTGCAACATACGAGCGAGCATAGTCAGTCGGGGAACATACTTCCGGTGTGATATCGGTTATTTCGGTCATGGAACCTCTCCTGTCACCGCGGGAGTCTAGTTGATGGCCTCAATGTCGTCAAGGTTCTTGACCTCATCTCACGAGCGGGAAATTAGGAGCCCCCTCCACGAAAAGACGTCCCTGCCGCTTCAGCATTTTCAGAGAAAAAACCAAAAGAGAAACGATTTCCATTGGCAAAGGTTTTTCCTGGGCGGTATAGTTCCCCCACCGATTTCACCTCAGAAGGAACAGCCTCATGTACGAGCGAAATCCTCGTGTCTTTGGAATCATGCGTACCGTGTTGGCAATGGTCTTGAGCAGCATTTTGGCAAGCGCTGCCGTGGCTCAGGATTTGGAAGGACAGGCGTCACGAAACTGGAAGCTTCTCGTGGCCTGCGAAAAGGGTGACGTGGCCGAAGTCCGGACTATGCTGGACCTCGGAGCATCCATAGGTTGCCATGACGGGGAGTTTGGCGGAACCCCGTTGCATTGGGCAGCGTACAAGGGGCATGTCAATGTGGTCGAGGTCCTTCTGGACCGTGGCGCGGACATCAACGCGACCAATAAGGACGGAAGACCTGCGCTCATTCTGGCCGCGGCCATGGGGCAGGCACCGGTAGTGAGACTCCTGCTGGAGCGTGGAGCGGACACCGCTATCAAGGGGACCGATGGCCGCAACGCAGTGGATTGGGCCACACATTGGCGAAGGGCAGCAGTTTTGAGTCTGTTCCACCCAAAAATGGCAGAGAAGAAACCGGAGGCTCGCCCCGCGCAGCAATGTGCACGCGAGAAGCCCAAAAAAGAGCCCCCTCGGCCTGCGATCACACGGAGCCAAACGGTGCCGGGCCAAGACAAGAACCGAGCCCTGATCGCAGCGGCAAAGAAAGGCGATGTGGAAAGACTCACACGCCTGCTTGAAGACGGGGCAGACGCGAATACGGTGGACAAAGCCACGGGAAGAACAGCCTTAATGTGCGCGTCGATCAACGGTCGCACAATTGGGGTAAGGGAACTCTTGGCCAGAGGAGCCGATGTCAACGGACGCACTGCCATACGAGGAGGAACTGCCTTGAACATGGCGGTGAACCGAGGGCACTCCGAGGTTGTGGCATTGCTCCTCGAAAAAGGGGCAGATCCCAACGCAAGGGACGAATCCAGCGGCATTACCGCTTTGATGGAAGCTTCGGAAAAGGGGCTTCCCGAAGTCGTCAAGGCGTTGATCGAGAAGGGTGCGGATGCCAACGCGAAGGGCCCGGGAGGCAAGACCGCTTTGACAATGGCTGCACGCAAGGGACGAGCCGATGTGGTGGCGTTGCTGCTGGCAGCAAAAGCCGACCCCAACGCGACAGACGAACGCGGCAGAACCGCCTTGCAGTGGGCGGTGAGGAAAGGCCGTACCAAGGTCGCGGAACTGCTCCTGCAGCACAAGCAAGCCGCTGAGGCCTCGACAGGTCAGCCACACCCTGAGGCGAAACCCTCTGCGCAAGGGCCGGAGAGCAAGAAACCTGAGGTTGCTCGTCCTTCAGCCTCCAAAGCGCCCGTACCGGCCTTGAGCCCGGACGAAAGGAACAAGGCGCTGGCCGAGGCCGCGGAAAAGGGGCGGCTGGACGAGGTGGAGCGTCTCATCGCCGAAGGAGCCACGGTCGACACCAAGGACAAGACCGGTGCAACGGCCTTGGTGATTGCAGCAACCAACGGGCACATCGAAGTGGTTGAGTCGCTCCTGAAGCATGGGGCTGACGTCAACGCGGCCACTACGGATGGGCTCACTGCCCTGGCTGCCGCGGTGGAAGCAGGTCATCCGGCAGTTGCCGAACTGCTTCTCAAGAAGGGCGCGAACGTGAACGCGAAATCCAAGGACGGCGCAACTGCCCTGGACAGGGCCGTCCGAAAGGGATCGGAAGAACTGAAGACCCTCCTTCTTCAGCATGGAGCGACCTCGCGTGAGATGAAGACGGCCACTGAAAAGAAAGGTGAGAAAGACGCGACAAAAGAGACCAAGAAAGACGCGGCCAAAAGCACACCGGTTGCGTCTCAAAGCGAACAAGTGAAGCCCTCTCCCGAAAAAACACCTGAGGTGAGTTACAAAAGCTGAAGCAGCTCCCAAACCGGAAGCGAGCGCAAAACCGGAAGACAAGAACAAGGCGCTCATCGAGTTTGCAGGGAAGGGTGATCTCGCGCAGGTCCGGCGTCTGTTGGACGCGGGAGCAGACGTCAACGCGAAAGGACCGGCCGACTTCACGGTCCTCATGGCTGCAGCGGGGCAAGGACAACTCGAAGTGGTAAAACTGCTCCTCGAAAAAGGGGCGAACCCAAGCGCCAAAGACGCCAACGGCAAGACCGCCGCAGCCTATGCTGATGAAAAGGGTTTCCGTGGGGTGAAGGATTTGCTTCAGCAGAAGATGGCCCCCGCAAACAAGCCGATTGGAAAGGAAGAAAAGAAACCTTCATCCGATCAGCCGCAGCAGGGGAAGCGCCGGCTTGGCGCAGTCAGTCCTGATGCGAAACCCGCAACTCAGGCAGGTCCCCCAAAGCCCTGAAGGTCGCATTGAGCACAAGAATCGTGTGACGAGAGACGAGGAGTATTAGCTGGCCAATTGCTTCCGATGAAACCGTTGACGGGCCTGCACATATCCAGGCAATTGCTGGCTCAGAGAGGATGGTTTTGGCCTCGTCTCCTGCTTCTTTGAGACAGGCGACACCTGTCGACTATTCCCCGCAAAGCGACCGCGGGGCAGTCTCGTAAGGGCAAATGAGCCGAGGTGACGCGATCCCGGTTTTGCGACACGGCATCGAATCGTGCTGTCCGGATGGAGGACGGATCTTGCGCCTCAACGGTCTCGACTTCAAGACCCGGGCTTGATTTCAAAGACGCTTTGTGCCCCGTGCGTGAAATGATACTTGCCTTGTGAATCAATCATGAAGCCTTTGGCTGCCTCAATAGATTCCACGAACTTCAGACCTTTTTCCACTCCCATCACGAACGTGGCAGTGCCCAGAGGCTGCAGCGTCGTGCCCACCGGTCCTACCACGGTCACCGATCGCAGCGTATCCGCGGGGTAACCGGTGGACGGGTCGAGAATGTGATGATACCGTTTTCCATCCTGAATGAAGAAACGCTCATAATCCCCTGAGGTGACGATCACGCGGTCCTTGAGGGTCGTTACCGCGCAACAATGCCGTTCTTATTCCGTGGGTCTTCCACGCCCACGCGCCAGGGTTTGCCGGGTTCCTTTTCTCCGATAGCCAGGATGTCCCCGCCGATATTGATCAAAGCCCCTTGAATGCCTGATTTTCTGATAATTTCGGCAGCTCGATTCAGGACATATCCCTTGGTGATGCCTCCCAGATCAAGAGCCATCCCGGGTTCAGGCAGGAGAACGGTTCCTGCCGCCTCATCGATGAGGACGCGCTGCCAACCTACCTTCGTCAGCGCCTCTTTAATCTCCGATGCTTTCGGCAAACGCGGTTCTCTGTCGCCACTGAATTGCCACAACAGGGAAACAGGCCCGACGGTGGGATCAAACGCACCCCGGGTCTGTCGCGCAATGCGGAGTGCTTCTCCGATGAGCTTCAACAATTCCGGGTCTGTCTTATATGGTCCTTTGCCTGCGTGATCGTTTACCTTGGTGAGTGCGGAAGGCTTGTGAAAAGAGGCGAGATTGTCGATACGTTGGATTTCGTTGAAGAGAGCTTGCGCGGTTTTTTTGGCTATGTCGTCCTTTCCCACAAGGGTTATTTCAACGAGAGTGCCCATCATCACACGAGTGGATTTGTGGAGTCGCGTGTGATCGCCTGAACATGAAGAAACGAGCAGTGCTGATAGCACAAGGATTACCAAAGATCTGACATGCATGGTGGGAATTCTCGACCTCCGAGGGAGCACAGGTTCAGCGGCCAGGATACACGATTCGCAGTCGTTGCGTAAGAGAGAGCCCGAGAATGGAGATTGCAGCGAACACGGCAGACTGCCCTCTAAAATCCAAATGTCTCCGTCAGCCACACCTCGTAGTCCAAGGCGCGGCTCGGCCTGTAAACACGTCTTTGCTGTCTCTTGCCACCTTCCGGGCCTCTTGAATCCTGTCGGCCATGCAGAGCGCATACACGCGATAATACGCTACTCGCGGAAGATGTCCTTTTCGTTGGTCCTCCGCGAAGTATTTCGCCGCGTTCACATAGTTTCGATCCGCCATGGAGCGCACGCCCAGACTGAAGAGCGTCCCAGGCTGGTGACTCGCGACCTGGGCACCAACCTCTCCCAGGACACGATCCAAATCCGGGAACCCAGGCCCACCCATCAGCAGCAACACGGGAAATCGCAAAGAAGTCAGAGTCAGGATCTCGTGAAGGGATTGGATATTTCTCAGAGGGTCCGTGCCCGTGGGATGCACGAAACCGTTGTTGATGATGGCCTGGACGTGGAAGAAATCGAGGCTCTTTTTGCGAAGCGATTCAGGCCAAAGTCGGGCCACCAGAGCAGAGCGCTGGAACCGATCATGACAGCGATCCGCGTCCATGACCTCCTCGAGATCGGCTAAAGTGTATTCGTACACGTCGGAAGGTTTTCCGAAAATCCGTTTCGGGTAATTGTCCACTAGCGGCAAACTGTCCTTGGTCCATTCCCTCAGCGCAGGGGCATCCATGATGAACGTGGCGCCGATCTGCTCGGGTCGCTCGAAACCGTACAGCCGCAACTGCGGCCCCACCACGGGGTCCTTCCACTGCTCCTGGAATTCTTTGTCTGAGACGGGTCCTGTTGCTCTCTTCGTGCCGACCAGCATCCACTCGAACGCGGTGCCTGTCCACAAAGAGCAGTCTGGAAACACGTGAGAGAACGCCTTGACAATGGACTGAGTCGCGGACCAGGAAATCTGCCATGACGGCAACCAGTACGTGGCTACTCCTCCCTCCCGTAGTCGATCGTAGATCAGCTGGAAGTATTCCTGTGAGTACAGATTCACCACGCCGGCCGCAAGCGGTGGAGGAGGTTCAGCAGTGATAATGTCGAACCGACGCGGGGTCGTTTGTAAAAAGAAACGGCCATCCTCCACATGTACGGTGACACGCGGATCGGTACAGGGGATTGTCCTTCTTATGCGGGAAAATGATAGTGCTGTTCGCGAGGATGTCAGACGAAATGTCCACCACGTCAATAGACCGAAGCCGCTTGGTGTCTGTGAGTGCCTTCGCTGTCGAGCCCACCCCGTAACAAATCAGCAGGGCGTTGCGTGGATTCGGATGGACCGCCACAGGCCAGTACACGAAATCATTCATGTACCTTCTCGCTTGATTGGCAGGTACTCGACATGGGGTGATTATTGGTAAACAGTCGCGTGTAAAGCAGTTTCCCCAGCCAGCGTTTTTGCCAGTACCTGACTGGTCTCGGTTATTCCTTCACGAATGGCTACGGGTTGCCATCCCGGCTGCCCGTGAAGATATGCCCTTCCTACATCCAGAATCCGGCGTTCCATCGTCCCGAAAGGGAAACCGATGACGCAGCCGAGAAAGACTACGGCAACCACCCCGTTCAGAAGCGTATGTCGGTTGATACCCTTGAAATCGGTTTTCTTCGCGGCACAAAGGGCCACTCCTCCATAACATAGCGACAATACGTACAGCGACTTCTCCATGCCCAGTGTGGGAAGCAACACCAAACCTGCCAGCAGGGAACCCACCATAGCGCCGGCAGTATTCATCATGGTCAACAGTCCGGTAGTCTCGGTGCTTCCGCGGATCTCGTCGGTACGCAGCCTGGCCTATCAGAGTGAAGCAGACCCCGGAAAGGAGAGAAACAGGAAATATCAGGGGAAAGGAGAGAGAAACCATGTACGTCCATTCAAATGCGGACGCGGAAGAAGAACCGACTGCGCCATGGCGGAAAAAGGCGTAAACCGCAATGGAAACAGCTCCACTAAGTAGTGCCGTGGGGAAGAGATATCCATGCGCGTGCGGCCGGATACGAAACCACAGGGACGCCAGCATGCCGCCAAGGCCGATGCCCGCGAGCACTATTGCCAACATTATGGCGAAAGTGAGGCTGTACGCTGTTAAAGAACAGGATGAGAAATCGAAACCATATCACCTCCAGCGCGAGAAGGATGCCGCCGGAAAGGAATCCCGCGAGCAAGACTCGCACACCTCTCAGGGAAGGCAGGCCTGCACTTGGTGCGATTGCCGAGCCGTTGAGTCGCTCGGGTGCGAGCCGCGGCTGGCCCCTTCCGATCCAGAGCGCACCCGCAGCACAGGTCACACTAAGCGCACCCGCGATCAGGCCTGTGCCCCTGACTCCGAACCATCCGACGCACACCGCCTCTGCGAGCACTGCCCCCGCGACCGCTCCTAGGGTGTTCCAGCCGTACAATCGTCCCAGCACCGCGCCGAAAGTAGGGGAGTTGACAGACAGTGCCCTTACGAGCAACGGCAGCGTGATGCCCATGGCAGTGGCGGGAATCATCATAAGCGCAAACGAGATAGTCAGTCTCAGTCCATTGAGTAGTGCGGGACGGTCGAGAAACAGACGAAACAGGGGAGCTAACCACGAGGTCAGTATGGGGAAGACACAGACGAGAAGAACCCCCGAACCTGCAATGACGATTTCCGCCATCGCATACAGGAGGATCGGCCGCGTCACGCGGCGACCCTGAGATGCGGCAAGGCCGTTCCCGAGAGCCATTCCTCCCATGAAACTAGACAAGACCACCGCGCTGGCCCACACGCTATTGCCGAAGGTCAGGCCGGCCAGTCGAAACCATAGCGTCTCGAACATCAAGGCTGCCACACCAGAGAAAAAGAAAATTCCGCAAAGAATGACAGAAACGCTACGATTGGGGTCGCTGCCCCTCACAATTATTCTCCTCATAAAACCTGTCCTGCCACACGATGCCTGGGAAGTGGTTGCCGCACGGAATGTTGTCCGCAAGTCGTGGCACTATGCGTGGGATTGACTGACCAACAAATTACCTTATAACAATACCTTGCCGAAGACATCGGTCCCTCGGACCATGGGCCGGGGAGATCATTCTCTCTGACGTTCCGCGTATTTCTATTCTTTGGCCCCATGTCCCTTCAAGAAATCGACTATTTCCTTGTGCGCCTTTAACGCTGCCAGATTCATTGGCGTCTTGCCTTCTTTAGATTTAATGTTCACCTCGGCGCCCTTTTCTAAAAGCAATTTCACGACTTCCATCGACCCCGCGGCTGAAGCAAACATGAGCGCCGAATCTCCGGAATTGTCACGAGCGTTCACCTCAGCGCCTTTTTCGAGGAGCAATTTAACCAAAGCCATTCGGTTATTGGCCGCGGCGTGCATCAGAGGAGTGAAGCCCACATCGGTTTTGGTGTTGGGATCACAACCCGCTTCCAGCAGTGCTTGGGCAGCTTCAGCGCAGTCGTTGGATGTGGCTGCCATAAGAACCGAAGCGCCATTCCGGGATTTCTCTTTGACGGACGCGCCTTTTTTCAGCAACAATTTCACCACATCCGCTCTGCAGTTGTACGCGGCAGCGCTGAGGGCAGTGTTCCCTTGGTCGTTTTTTTGGCCCAGATCCGCTTGGCGCTCCAGCAGCAGCGCCACTATCTTGAGATTACCGCTGGCCGCGGCATCCATCAGTGCGGATATACCCTTGTCGCATTGAAGATTGACGTCCGCTCCTTTGTCCAGAAGTAGCCGAACGATCTCGATGTGGCCGCCGTGTGAGGCTGCCATAAGAGCCGTCGTCCCATTCTTGAGCATCGCGTTTGCCCCGATGCCCTCGGCCAGCAATCGGTTGACGTGGGCCAACTCTCCGTCGGTGGCAGCCTTTACCATCTCCGACTCTCTCCGTTGCGGGCCGCCCATATAGATCGCACCGCCCATGAGGATGACACCGAGTGCGGCAAGTAGATAAATCCTTTTCCTTTTCATTGAAGTGAGGCTCCTTCTCGTCTCACGAGCGGCTCATGGGGATATGTCCCGGTCATGCGGAACGTTTCCTCAACGGATTTGCGCAAGCCGCTCTCAGCGTGGAACGCCCGCAGGTCTCCGGTCTCACCGCGGTTTCTCCGGCTCGCTCCGGTCGACCAGCGCGACATCCTACAACAAGGCATATTTGGTTTCCAGATAGTCGATAAGGTACTGTGGATTCAGGTCCTCGCCGGTCACGGTTTTTACGAGATCTCTGGGGAGCCACCGAGAACCGTGTGAATGAATATTGGCTCGTGTCCACTCCCGGAGGGGCAGCAGGTTTCCTGAGGCCATATCGTGTTCCAGATCAGGCATCTCATGGGACGCCTGATGGAAAAACTGTGCTGCATACATATTCCCAAGCGCGTACGTGGGGAAATACCCTATGGAACCCGAGCTCCAGTGAATGTCCTGCATCACGCCGTGACAATAGTCAGGCGGAGTACGCCCCAGGTACTGCTGCATTTTACTGTTCCACGCATCCGGCAGGTCTCGGACAGTGAGATCGCCGCGCATGAGGAGTACTTCCAACTCGAACCGCAGAAACACGTGGAGATTGTACGTCACCTCGTCCGCATCCACCCGAATCAGGCCCGGTTTGACCCAATTCACCGCCCTGAAAAACTCGGGAAGGGTCACATCAACAAGACCGGCAAACCTGGTCTGGGCCATGGGGAAGAAATGCGTCCAGAATGGCTCGGACCGGGCCACCATATTCTCCCACATGCGTGACTGGGATTCGTTGATACCGAGCGAGATCGGACTGCAAAATGGGGTTCCCCAGTGCTCCAGCGGCAGCCCCTGATGGTACAGCGCATGGCCTGACTCGTGAATCACCGAGAAAAACGCGTCCCCGAAATAGTGTGCATCGTACCGGGTGGTGATGCGGACATCGCCGGGACCTATGCCGGTGGTGAACGGATGAGCGGACACGTCCAAGCGTCCTGCTTCCAGGTCATAGCCCATGGAGCGCGCCACATCCAACGCAAAGGACTCCTGCGCGGAAATGGGAAAATCGCGGTACAGGATCTTCGGTTCCTGCCGCCCGACCTTGTCCTGAATCCTCCCGAGAAGGTCCACCAATGCAGGACGGAGCTTTTGGAATGCTGCTTCTATACTTTGAGCCGTTTCCCCCCGTTCGTAATGTTCAAGCAATGCGTCGTAAGGTTCGCGCTCATAACCGAGGGCCTCTGCTTCCTGGAGCTTGAGCGCGACGATCCGCTCAAGAAACGGGCTAAAGAGGTTCCAATCACTGGTAGGCCGCGCTTTCTCCCATGCTGTCTGCGCCTCGGACGTGGCACGGGCAAGTTCCATGGCCAGTCGGCGAGGTATGCGTATCGTCCGGTCATAGATCCTTCGCCACTCACGCACGTTCACCGCCTCCGGCGAGAGTGGATCGGATGCCCTGTCGGATCCCTCTAACACCGCGAGCTCGTCATTGGTCCGGGGATCGGTGGCCATCTGATGGCGAAGCCCGGTGAGAGCGGAGAGCTGTCCGGCCCGATGTGCATGACCTTTGCGCGGAATTTGTGTCCGCTGGTCCCAGTGCAGCACTGCCATGGCTGAACCGAGATACGCTATGTCTTGACTGCGTGTGCGCAACTGCGTGTATGCCTGGGTAGGATTCATGATGCGGTTCCCTGTGCTTTACTCGTCTTTTTTCCGTACATCCCGCGCGGGGAAGCCCCGGGCTCGGCCTCGTGCGAGCGGCTTTCTCGAAAATGCGTGAAGCGGTCCAGGTTCCGAATTCGCGCGCTCAGCCTGGTCGCTTGGCTCTTTACCCTTCTCGCAGGAAACGGGTTGACCTGTAAGCATACATCATGTTCGTGAAAATGTGCGCAAAAGTCAGCGTCAAACCATCACGATGTCCGTTGACATCCCACAACTCGGCTGACGCATTGACGTGCCCTGTCCTTACGCGGAGAGCAAATTTTGGGGCTTGACTAGAATCGTATTCTAAAATATGATTCTAGTATGAAGGTCAAAAATGCCCGGCACGCAACTACCGCGACACGGCGTCGAGAAATCATCCTCGCTGCACTTGCCTGCTTCAGCGAGCAGGGGCTCGCGGAGACGAGCATGGCAGATATTCGGCGGCGCTCCCGCGCGAGCACGGGCAGTATTTACCACCACTTCAAGAGCAAGGATCAACTGGCCGCGGAGGTCTACCTGGAGGGAATCCGCGATTACCAGCAGGGATTTCTTGCGGTGCTCGAGGAACGAGAAGGCGCGCAGGAAGGGATTTACGCGGTAATCAGCTATCACTTGCATTGGGTCAGCCAGAACCCGGATTGGACGCGTTATCTGTTCCAGCGGGCTCACGAAGGATTCATGGCCTCGGCCAAAGAGGTGTTTGCAGGGCTGAATGCCGAATTCATGAAACGTTGTGCACGATGGCTTGGCGCATACGTGAAGGCAGGAACCATCCGCCGATTGCCTGCAGACATGTACGTATCCATACTTGTGGGGCCGCTCATGGAATATACCCGTCTCTTCATTTCCGGCCACGCGTGCACAGAGCCGGATCAGGCCATCGACGCGCTGGGATCTGCCGCGTGGCGCTGCTTGGGCGCTGAACCGCGCGAAACCTGAACTCAACGCGTGCAACCGTCACAGACTGGAAGTCTTCTCACAGAGGAGGAAACCATGCATACCGTTCGTCTGCAGTATTCCACTCGTCCGCGAATGCTCCCTATCTACGCGGGAGGCTTACTCGTGCGCCGCAGCGGCCTGGCTCCAAAGCAGGCCTTGCCTTCGATGCGGTCGGAATGGAAGGGCTTCAAGTTCGATACGCATCATTACAGGCGATTCATGCACGCGTGCGGCTTGGTCCCGAGCGACACGATGCCTCTGGTGTATCCTCTGGTATTCATGTTTCCTTTGCACTTGAGCATCGTGGGTCACCGAAAATTCCCCTTGCTCTATGTGCGCATGATGCAGATCAGGAATCACGTCCTTCAGCACCGGCCGATTGATTTGCAGGAGACCGTGGACATCTCTGCCGAGATCGTCGGCCAGCGGGTGGTGGCAAAAGGCCTGGAAATGGACATGTACAGCGTGTTGCACGCGATTGACGGTCCTGTGTGGGAGTCCATCCACACGTATTACTTTCCCGGCAACTTTGGTGAGCCGGATCGTGTATCGTCGCTTGCGCAATTGCCCGCGCTGTCGGAGCCAAGTGAAGCAACCACATGGACGATGCCTCGAGGAGGAGGTTTCTGCTTCGGGCTCATGGCAGGCGATTACAACGCTATCCACTATCTTGCCCCTTATGCCCGGCGCATGGGGTACGAGCGGGCATTTGCGCACTCACAACTCAGCCTGGCCCTGTGCGTCCGGCATCTGCCCGCATTCGCTCAGGACACACCCGTGCGTCTGGATGTCGCGATCAAAGGTCCGGTCTATTACGGGAGCAAGGTGAGCATGAAGCACGAGGAACAGGGAAGGGGGCATCGATTCGATCTGTACTGCGAGGACAACCCGCGGCCTTGCATCAGCGGTTTCCTGGATAGTGCGGAACCGGATCTCGAGGACATACGCAACACGTATGCTCTGCTTGGGTGTCATTAGGCACGAGAAACGACCGTCTCGTCTTTCAGCGGGGGGAGCGCGCAGGAGACGTACCTGCCGCGCAACCCTGCGAATCGGCGCTGGTGGATGCCGCGAGCGAGCCGTTCCCCCGTGTTCACCGCACGCTGCTGTGTCCGTGAGCACACACCGGTGCCTAAGCGCTCCGGTACCCCTTCAGGGTGAGAAAAGCCCCGATGCACAGGGATATCAGCGACGAAACCATGAGAGGAAGCGAACTCGCGGTCAAAGGATGCAAGACAGTGAGCATCGTTCCTGGGATAATCATGAGCACCGCGCCTTTGACCACGCAAAGCCAGCCGATGATGGTGATGAGCACAGGCCAGCTAAGTTCCCATTTGTGGTGAAATTGCAAGATGACAAGCCCAAGAAGAAGGGCCATGAATCCACCTAAATAGCAGAGACTCGGACTCTTGCTGTATTCCTCGACCAATCGCGGATACGCGTGGAGGTTCAGAAGCACGGACACCGCGGATGCAACCATGACCGGTCCAATGATCCTGGCGAGAACGAGTGGAGTTTTCATTGTCACCACCTCCGCAAACTGCTCCCCTCCTGTTGTCTGTCCGATCTGCAGGGGGATTGTTCCACCTATCCCTTCGTCCTCTCGCGGAGGACGTTGCGAAATCCCGCGTTCCTCCATTGGGCTGGCGTAGTTACTGCGGGGAATGCGCGTCAAAGGTACTTGTCCAATACACATATTTCCTCTGAATTGACGTACGTCCTCACGATCTCCCGCAGGTGCTTCATGTCGTCTTCGGGTCGCGCCTTCGCCAGCACGATTCGCTTTCCGTCGGCGAAGATGCATAACTGCATGCGTCCGAAGAGAGCCTTTGAAAGGTGTGGATTTGTGATGTCGGCTTTCTTTAGCCGGATCTTGTCTATGGGAATGATCCCAAGGTTCCCTTTGTCAATCACGACCTCATTTGTCGACATGTACACGTATGTGGACCCGAAGAACTCGTTTATGAGAAGGTGGTAGCACACGTACCAGAAAGCGAATGTCACCAGCAAGGCAATCAAAGCCTGGACCGTATTCCAGCAAGAGAAGTCGTCCGCGAGCATCACCATGACGTCGCCAATAATGCTCTTTGCAAACAGGAATGGTGGCACAATGAAGCCGATCATGATGAACACACACCACGGTCCGACTTCATGGGCCACTTCCCGCGAGACCGTATGAAACCGTAGAACGTACCGTCCGTTTTGTTCGCGTGAGCGTGATTTCTCTCGGGTCCGTGAACCCCTGGTAGATCTTTTTCAAGAATGAGACTAAGAAGGACCAGTTCATGATCACCCCGAAGGTCCGGTCCGCTCGTCCGTAGCAAGGCTACGGCAAGCCCGGTTGGCGGGCTCGTGTCAATGGCGCTCTACGTGAGTGGCTCAAGGAAAAGGATGCAGAAGATGCTCAGGTACAGCCGAACTCAGTAGCGCCGCGGCATGGGACTTCATTTGCTGTCGACGAGTGGCGAAGATGTGGCAGGCATTGCAGGCAGGGAGTGACCGTCCACGATGAAATCGGTATTATGTCCCCAGATTTCCGAGCTTGGATCTGATAGACTTCACATCCGGTCTTTCCTTCCGTTCAGCCACAAATGCCCGTGAAGGTTCAATCTCGCCGCGGAGATTCGCCATTCCTTCCTTGACACTTTCCACTAGCTCATCGAAGAGTTCCTTTTCTCATTCTTCCTGCCCCACGTCCCTCCGAAGGGCTTTTCTTTCCCCCAGGGATTGCGCGCCCAACTCCCAAGAGCACCTGCCGGATATTATACCATACCACCGTCCGGACCACCCATTGTTCTCTTGTCCTCCGTGTGCTACATTGCCCCGCATGTCAAGCGACGAGAAAACCGCATCCGTGCAAGGCAGCGTTACTCGCATTTCTTCGGAGCCCAAGACTGCGGCCAAGGGAGGGTACCTCTTCCGAGGGCTCGAATTGGCCGGAGAAACGGACACGGAACGCTTATTCCTCATCATCCCCGAGTTCGCAGGTGACGATCTTTACTGTTTTCCCCTGCTCTGCTGGGAAGGCTGTCGCGTCGCGGCCTATGGATTGCAGCTCAACAACCGGCTGGACGACGGGAGCGTCATCTATACGGCCACTCCTCAGAGCGATTTTATTCTCGAGCCCCACAGGCCCGTGAGCGTCACCGAGGCGGTCGAGGCTGCCGGTTGTATCCGATCTGTGGACGTGCGATACCGCGTCGGACCTGACGAGCCGTTCTGGATGGCCAAAGGGAAGCTCGTGCACACCCTGTTCGACCGAATGCTTTTGGATGCAGAGTCTCCGAGCGACGAAGCCTTTCACGAAGCGTTCCGCAAGGCACTGCCGGCTCTCAAGGCCGTGCTTCCCGGTTCCCGGATACCTACCGATCTGAAGAGCCTGGAAAAGGACGCGCGAGTCCACTTTGACCATCTCAGGGCGTGGTTGGACAATACGAGGAACCTGTTCTCGTCCGCGGAAGTCGAACTGGATCGCATCTCCTCACGTTGGGGACTCAAGGGCCGCACCGATGCAATCCTTCACCACAAACACCGTCGCACCATAGTGGAATTGAAATCAGGAAAGGTTCCGGTCCTTGAGCACCTGCTCCAGCTTTACGCGTACGCTCTCATTCTCCGCGAAGACGGAACCGATTCAGCGATAAACGGGTGTGTCCTGTACTCGGCAACAGGAAGAACCGAGACACTTGACAGCCCCCGGTCCGATTGGCAAAAGCTCGTCGTACAGGGCCGGAACCGCGTCGTGGCTCTGAGGGTACTCGTTCACGTCCGAGAATCCCGAACCTCTCGCACACGGCTGCGGCCGCAAGGGCAAGTGCTTTTCCCGTGCCGCGTGCACGCAACTCTTCGGCAATGGTGCCACAGGAAAAGGAGCGCTGCTCAAAGGAGCGGAACTGGCCTATTACACCACGTGGTTCAGGCTGCTCTCGCGGGACGCATGGGCTCAAGAGACTGAATTTGGCCGGGTCCTGGATCACAGGACTCGCCAGGAACGAATCGACGAAGGCCTTACCCTGCCGGTCGGTCAGGCACGGATCTGGAAGGCCGTCCCACGCGTCAGCCCGTCCTCCGGCCACACGCACAAGACGGAGTCACCGGGCGAATCGCAGGAGCAACGAAAAGACCCGGTATCCTTCCCAGGCCGTTCCCTCGCAAAAGACCGACTCCTGGTGGAGCTGCTGTGTGAAGAAATGGTTGCGGACGTAAGTCCGGCAGAAGAAGTGCTCGTGCATCGCGGGGATCCGTGTGGCAGTGATTCGTTCAGAGGTAGGGTCATGGAATCGGACAACGGCCGCATGATGGTCGGGATCAAGGTTCCGTTCTCTCCGTCTTGCGAGGAGAATGCGCCGTCGCGCGCGACGATCGAATTCACCCAACCCGGCAACTGGTTTCTGGATCGCATACCCTTTGCCCGGGGCAGGGATGTGTCACGGCATGCGCTGTTCAAGTTTCTGGTCCAGGGAGATCCCGCGGTCAAAAGGGCGGTCGTGCATGCGGAGCCGGCTCCGGATGGCACGCATTCGGGTGATGAATCGATTTCTGAGCTTGCGGAAGCATCCGCAGACGAGGCACCCAAGTCTCGTGCCGACGTGCAAGACCTCTGCTTTTCCGAGGGGCTCAGCAGCGAGCTGAACGAAGATCAAGAAGCAGCGGTGAAAGCGGCGCTCGAGTGTGAGACCTATCAACTGATTCACGGCCCACCTGGCACAGGAAAGACGAGGGTGCTCGCGCGGCTGCTCCGACTGTGTCTCGACCGCGGTGAACGTGTGTTGGTAGCCTGTCCGACCAATGTGGCATTGGATCGCCTGCTCATATCCCTCATGCAGCTCGGGGTTCATGACTTTCTGCGCGTGGGCGGACGGGGGGGCGTGTCCCAGGAATTTCTCGATGCGCTGGAGCAGGCAGGCAACCCGGTGTGCCTTTTGGACGATCTCTGTGCGCGGCCGATGGAGTTTGCCGCGTTCAAGAACCATGTCGCGAAAACACCACTCGTGGGGGCCACCGCGTACCAGGCGTCCGCACACGCATTCTTGCTCGGCCAGAAGTTCGACCGGGTGGTAATCGACGAAGCGGGTCAGCTGGACGAGCCGTCCACGCTCGGACCGCTCGCCATGGCGCCTCGTTTTGTCCTGGGAGGGGACCACCTCCAGCTTCCCCCGGTGGTGAAAGAACGCAGAGAAAACGCTGAACGCGCTGAATCCTCGGGATTGGAACAGTCTTTGTTCGAGCGTCTCTTCCATTGTGCGCCCTCTGAGCGCATTTCTCGCCTGAGAATTCAGTATCGAATGAACCGGGAGGTGCAGGAGATTCCCTCCCGTTTGTTCTACGGCGGCACACTCGAGCCGTTTCCCGACGTGGCGCAGCAACGGCTCAATGTGAATCCCGGAGTGGCTGACACGCGCGAAATAAACAGAATTATCGATCCGGAGCTGCCGGTAGTATTCGTGGATGTGCGCAGTCCGGACACCGGCAAAGCCAGCCCCCTGGAGGCAGCCATTGCGTGCGAGATAGTCCGGAGTCTGATCGCGTCGGGCGTGGCGGCTCACGAGATAGGGATCATCACTCCCTATCGCGCACAACAGGCCCTGATTCGGCGCTGTTTGAGCGAGCGAAGCAATGGCAAGACCTTTCTCTCGGTGGATACGGTCGATCGTTTTCAAGGGGGAGAAAAGGAAGTAATCATCCTGTCCCTTGCTCGTTCGGATGGGGTAACGTCGTTTCTCGCGGACCGAAAGCGCTTGAACGTGTCGCTGAGTAGAGCCCGGTCCAAGCTGATCCTGCTGGGTCACGGTCCGGCTCTGGAAGCGCATCCCCTGTTTTTCTCCATTCTCCAAGGCCTGGAACGGATCAAAATGGTCAGTGCGTGACCATGAATCAAGGGAATCCCGTGAAGGGGATGCAAGAATCGAGAAATGCACAGACTATATGTTGCAGTTTGGAAACCTGTAGAGTAAATTGAAAAGTTATACTTTAACGTAATGACTCTGATCAGCGGTTAGTGGGAGAGTTGCTCATGGAAGCCCTGGGAATATGTCTAGGAGCGTCGACTCTGGGTATAGTGCGTGTCACGAGAAATGAAGACAGGGTCGAGGTCAAGGACGTCAAGACGGTCACTCACGAGGGGAATCCTCGAAAAGCCCTTTTGGAAGCCCTCAAGCAAATCCCGGACGCCGGCCAAATTCCGGTGGCGGTTACGGGACGCAAGTTCATCAACTTTGTCAATCTCACCACCATCTCGGAACCGGAAGCGATGGAAAGGGCCGTGGCAGCGGTCGTGCCGGATCTCGATCGGTATCGCATCGTGGTAAGCGCGGGAGGAGAGACCTTTCTCGTATACCACCTGGATGAAACCGGAAAGATCCAGGGGATTCAAACCGGCAATAAATGTGCGTCAGGCACCGGGGAGTTCTTCCTCCAGCAGATCGGCAGGATGAACCTCACCCTCGACGACGTGGCCGAACTCGGAATCAGCGAGCATCCGCACAAGGTTTCTGGGAGATGCTCCGTGTTTTGTAAGAGCGATCTGTACGCACACGTTGAACAAAGGCGTGCCCCGCGGGCAGGTTGTCGCAGGCCTCGCCGCGAATGATGGCCGGCAAAGTCAAAGAATTGCTCAAGAAACTCCCGAAAAAATCCGTGGTTCTTGTGGGCGGCTCGTCCCGCAACAAGACCATGATCCATTTCCTCTCCAAAGAGATCGAAGATCTGCTCATTCCCGAGGAAGCTCCCTATTTCGAGGCTTTAGGAGCTGCTATTTGGGCTCTTGACAACCCAACGGTTTCGTACGGGGGGCCTGACACGGTATTCCAGAACAAAGGATCCGTCTTTGGTTTTCTCAACCCTCTGGCAGACTTCCGGCATTTGGTGAGTTTCAAGGAGCGCCCCAGAGGCTCCGCGGAGGCGGGCGATCGCACGATTCTGGGGCTGGACGTGGGTTCCACTACGACCAAGGGCGTGATCATGCGGTGCAAAGACAAGGCAATCCTCGCCGCGGATTATCTCCGCACAGACGGGGATCCTGTCGCAGCTTCCAGGAAGGTCTATCGCAGCCTCTCGGAACAGTTGGACGTGCCGGTGGACATAGTCGGCCTCGGCGTCACCGGCTCCGGTCGCCAGATTGCAGGACTTCATGCGCTTACGGACGGAGTCATCAATGAGATTATCGCTCATGCGACCGCGGCGGTTCACTTTGACCCTGACGTGGATACGATTTTCGAAATCGGCGGCCAGGACGCCAAGTACACGTACATCACCAACAGCGTGCCGAGCGACTACGCGATGAACGAGGCATGCAGTGCGGGGACAGGCTCATTCCTCGAGGAATCGGCCAAGGAGAGCCTCGGACTGAAAGTGACCGATATTGGTAAGACCGCGTTACCAGGGAAAGAATCCCCCCAATTTCAATGACCAGTGTGCAGCCTTTATCGGATCGGACATCAAGAACACCGGGCTCAAGAGGGTATCCCCGTGGAGGATATCGTGGCCGGGCTCGTGTACTCCATTTGTATGAACTACTCCAACCGCGTGAAGGGCAATCGACCTGTGGGCAAGAAGGTCTTCATGCAAGGAGGCGTCTGTTACAACGAGGCCATTCCCGCGGCCATGGCCGCGCTTACGGGCAAGGAGATCGTGGTCCCGCCGGAACCGGGGTTGATGGGCGCATTCGGGGTGGCTCTCGAAGTGGAGCGCCGGATAAAGATCGGGCTCATGAAAGAGAGTTCCTTTGATCTGAAGCGCCTGGCTGACCGGGAAGTCGTCCACAGGAAATCGTTCGTATGCGGGGGCGGCAAAGAAAAATGCGACCGCCGCTGCGAGATCGCACGAATCGAAATAGAGGGAACCACGTACCCCTTTGGCGGTGCATGTAACCGGTACGTGAACCTCATCAGGCACGTGGAATTCGACAAGTCCGCTCTGGATATGGTCGAATATCGCCAGCGTCTGGTATTCCGGGGTCTCGCTACAGACGATCCGACCGACACACGGCCTACCGTAGGCATGAACCGATCGTTCCTCGTCAACACCTATTTCCCGCTGTTCAACACATTTTTCAAGGAACTCGGTTACCGCCTGGTGCTTCCCGATGAGGTCGATCCTGCCGGGGTGGACCAGCAGGGAGCAGCCTTCTGTTTCCCGGTGGAGATTGCGCACGGGTACATCGCGGACCTCCTGCGGAAAGATCCCAGCGTGCTGTTTCTCCCCCACATCAGGGGCGTGCCTACTGACGGAGAGAATCCCAACACCTGCACGTGCGTGTTTGTGCAAGGCGAAGCGTATTACCTGACGAGCGCCTTTGAGCGCGCCAAATCCAAGAAAGTGATCACCCCTTACTTGGATATCAGCCGCGGCATTGCGAAGGGTCGCGATGCTTTCCTGCAGGTTGCGGCAGAGCTGGGATTCTCCCGAGATCAGGGCTCACGTGCGTTCGATGCGGCAGTCCAGGCCCAAGAGGACTTCAAGAAGACGCTTCGCGCAAAAGGCACGGAAGTGCTCCAGGAAATCGACGCAGATCCTGACGCGATGGCGGTGGTCTTGTTTGGTCGTCCGTACAACTCTTTCGCCGGTGAAGCGAACAAGGGGATTCCCGCAAAGTTCGCATCAAGAGGTTTTCGGGTCATTCCGTTTGACATGCTCCCGTACGAGGACCAAACCCTTGACGACGCGGAGACCATGTACTGGTCGATGGGGCGGATGATCCTCAAAGGGAGTCGCCTGGTGAAGTCGCATCCGAAGCTTTTCGGCACGTTCATCAGCAATTTCTCCTGCGGTCCGGACTCCTTCGTGGTCGGTTATTTCCGTGACGAAATGGGTCGCAAACCGTCGCTCACCCTCGAACTGGACAGCCACACCGCAGACGCGGGACTCGAAACCCGTATCGAGGCTTTTCTGGACATCGTGCAGTATTACCGAGAGCTTGAGAGCAAACAGAAGATTCCCGTCGTGATCAAGGATTTCAAAGCAGCCACATGCGGCATTGCGGACGGCAAACCCGTGGTGATGACCGCTGATGGCAGGAAACTGCCGTTGTCGCATCCTGACGTGAGAGTGGTGCTCCCGGCCATGGGTCGATTCGCTCACATGGCTTTGGTGAAGACTTTTTCCAAAGTAGGCATCAACTCGTACGGCCTGCCACCGGCTGATGAGGAAGTCCTGAAGATCGGCCGCGGCAATTCCTCGTGCAAGGAGTGTTTGCCACTACAAACCACGGTCGGGTCCATGCTGAAGTATCTCTGGCGAGACCGGCCTGACAATGAAGTCACCGCGTATTTCATGCCCGGAGCAGGCGGCCCGTGCAGGTTCGGTCAGTACCAATGTGTTTTCCAGACGTCTGATCGAGCGTCATCGCATTCCCAATGCCGCGGTGCTCACCCTGAATGCCGCGAACGGGTACATGGGGCTCGGAGATCGTTTCACCTTGCCCGCATGGCGTTCCATCGTCATGGGTGACGTGATGTACGAAATATGGTCCACCCTGCTCGCCGCGGCCGTGGACAAAGAAGCGGCCCTTGAGATCTTCTTCAAAGAGTGGAACGATCTGGTGAATGTGGTGGACAAGTCGTGGTGGCAGATGCGTGCTCGGTTGCGGCAGGCTGCCGAGACCTTGTCCCATATCCCCTTGGAGGCTCCGTACGCGGAACTGCCCAAAGTGTCTCTGATCGGCGAGATTTATGTGCGCAACGATCCCATTTCCTTGCAGCGCCTCGTGGAGAAACTCGCGGAGCGCGGCTTTGTGGTGCGGACCTCGCAGACGAGCGAATGGATCAAGTATGTGGACTGGTTGATCAGGCACCGCATCGAGGGGGACAAGCCCGACATACCTTTCTGGATCAGGGTACCATGTGAAGGGCTATTTCGACCGCAAGATAAGGGACCTTCTTGCGCCCTCAGGCCTGTTCTTCCACGAGGTGCTCAATGTGGACGACCTGGTTCAGGCGGGCGAGAAGTTCATTTCTCCCATGCTCACCGGTGAGGCGATTCTTACGGTGGGCGCTGCGCTGCACGAGATCCTTCATCCTGCCTGCGGGATCATTTCCATAGGGCCGTTCGGCTGTATGCCTTCTCGCGTAGCTGAGGCAGTGTTGTCGGAGAAGTTTACCGCGGGCGAAAAGGCGGAGCTTCTGCTCAAGACAAACGGGCATCGTCCATCCAAACATGGGGCAGTCCTGAGAAGGAAAGACGAGAAACTCCCGTTCCTGGCCATCGAGACCGACGGCAATGCGTTTCCGCAGATCATCGAGGCCCGGCTCGAGGCCTTCTTCTTGCAAGCCCGGCGTTTGAACGAGCGCATGCTGGACGAAAGACGCAAGTAAGGTAGTTGCTATGAAGATGCGCCTTCGGGGAAGGGACCCTGTGGAAAAAAGGGTCGCCTCCCCCGAACCCCATCCTCCCAAAACCTTTGAAAATCGGGCTCCCGTTGGTCTCTCTCGATCAACAACTCGGAATAATAGCGATGAGGTTTGAGCCCAAATCTGATTATCGGGCACGCACATTGACGCAGAATGCAATGACGTTCAGCGTAACGACGAGAACTGAACAGTGATACATGACCCAGCCCCCAGCACCAGAGAAAAAGGGAGAGCCGCGGAGCAAGTGGCCGCAGAGTACCTTCACGCGCAAGGGTACCGTATCGTGGAACGGAATTTCTCGTGCCCTCTGGGTGAGATTGACATCATAGCCCGCCACAAGGGCGACCTCGTGTTCATTGAAGTGCGGTCAGGCAGTTCGCCCAGGACCGTGGATCCCGCGTATTCGATAAATCGCACGAAGCAGAAGAAGATCATCCGGGTAGCTCAGTATTATCTGTGCAGATTCCGGACCATGCCCGCTGCCCGGTTCGACGTGGTGCTGGTGAGGAGAGGCCAGACCCCGGAGGTGGAGCTGATCCCTGACGCATTCAGCGTGGAAAGCGGAGCCTTCGGGTTCTAGACGGGGCCTTCAAAGCAGGCTGATATGGCTCTCTCCCACTCTTTCACCTGGGGTAGCAGTCTTATGCAGCTTATCGAAGGTTTTCGTCCGCTTGATTACGTTCACGTGCCGTGAGGTACCCTCTCTTTTCGAGCGACGCAAGGGCATCGGCGACCAGCGGTAGCCGGAATCTCTAGAAGTTTTGGGTGAAAGCGGTTCGGGGGAGGGACCCTGTGGAAAAAAGGGTCCCTCCTCCGAGAACTTCATTCCCACAGGACTGCTGTACATGGTTCGGCAATGAGGCTACGAAATCTTGATGTGCAAGGAAATGTGTTCCTTGCTCCCATGGC
The DNA here is from genome assembly GCA_963760985.1 of uncultured delta proteobacterium. Classification (GTDB taxonomy): domain Bacteria; phylum Desulfobacterota; class Desulfomonilia; order Desulfomonilales; family Desulfomonilaceae; genus JACRDG01. The sequence continues at coordinate 512,394 of CAVXFM010000017.1, forward strand.
GGGGATCACCAATCCGCCATTCCGAAGAATGGTCCAGCACTTCGGCGTGTCCGCGCTGTGGACTGAAATGATCAGTGCCAAGGGCATGCTCATGACCCGTGAAGCGTGCCGTACGAACGGAGCTTGCCGGTCATAGTGTACCCACCGTCTTTCAACTCTTTGGCGCGGACCCCGAGGCCATGGCTGAAGCAGCCCGACGCATTGAAGCGATGGGAGCAGCGGCGGTGGACGTGAACATGGGCTGCCCGGTGAAGAAGGTGGTGGTCAAAGGCGCAGGAGCCGCTCTCATGAACAACCTGCGGCTCGCGGCGCGAATTGTCGCGGCAATCCGTAAGGCTGTCGGGATAGCTCTCACGGTCAAGATCCGCTCAGGTTGGGACGAAGCACATCAAAATGCCGCGGAAGTGGCCCGTTGTGTGGAATCCGAAGGAGCGGACGCTGTGATCGTGCATTCGGAACCCGTTCCCGGGAACATTCCGGTCCCCCATCCCTGTCGATCCTGCAAGAGGTCAAGGCAGCGGTACAGATCCCCGTGATCGGAAACGGAGGCATCGTGGGCGTGGCGGACGCGCAGCGCATGCTTTCCCTTACCGGATGCGACGGCGTAATGGTAGGCCGAGGTGCTCTGGGCAGACCATGGTTGCCCGCATGGATTCTGAGCGGCCTCGGATTCGCGGCAGGAAAACCGGCTCAGGGTATGCGCCTTCTGGACGTGATCCGGATACACTTCCAATACCAGATGGAGTGTTTCGACTTTCTCACCGCGGTCCGGCGCATGCGCAAGCATCTCGCATGGTATTCCCGGGGATTGCCCGATTCCACGGAATTCCGCCGCACCGTGTTCCGGGAAGACGATCCTCAGCGGGTCATGGAACTATTGGAGCAATGGTTCGGTGAAGCGGTGGTGGAGTGAGGATTCACCTGTGGGGGAGAGACCCTTTTCAAAAAGCGGTCTCCTCCCCCAAGCCCCAAAACTTCTGTAATATTGAGGCTTCCGCCGGTCGGAAAAATGACCCATCGCGGACGGGCTGCCCTGGCTGTCCGTGGCCCCAAAGCAGGAAAGGTTCCCGCCACTGGTCATGATTGAACGGCTTAGAGGACCATGACATGCGCAAAGAATATGGCAAAGCCTTACGAGCCCTTTTCACTGCGGAAATGAACTCGCGTGTGCCGCAATTCGTCGCGACAAAGGTGAAGTCGCCTTATCTTTTTCCTGGCGAGCAGCGCGTTCTGTTGGACTCCACAGGAGCCGATCCGGTGCTGGGTGGTCTTGCAACCCAACCTCAAGGGGTATGAATCTTTCACCGTGGAAATTGGCTGGTCAAAACTGGGAAGATTCCCTGAGCTTGGCATGCGCCCCTCAATGCAACCACCGTCTGCGGATCACGCGGAGTTTGCGCAACCGGAGTATGTCTGTCGTTTGGGCAAGGATCTTCTGGGGGCTGACTATTGGTGGGAAGTCGAGCCATTCGAGCGCGGACTCACCCCGGAGCAGTGCCTTGCTATCCTGCAGAAACGGTTGGACCCGATCCCCGCGGATCAGGCCGCATCGCGGGTGAAACCCCACGTGGTGGATGCGATTCGGTGTCTCGAAACGCTCGGTCTGCCCTATCTTCAGGGCTTTGTCGCACATGGTGCCGATTAGCAGGCTGTTGCGTGACGCAATGCTTTCAAGACAAGTGCCACGGCTAACTCGGTTGGCGCCAAGTCACGGAAACAGAACTCACCGAAACCTAAGTATGTCAGACTGATAGGAGGCTGTTGCAGTCCGCAACCGCCTCCCAGATTCACCTCGGAAAGCGAGGGCGTTCCCACGATTCGGATCAACCATCCATGCCGTGTCGACCGGAGACACGCTATTCTTCGCTTCCCAGCACCTGGCCGGTGCCGTACGAGACTCCTTTCAGGTACCCTTGGGATAAGAACATTCCGTAATTGTCGATCAGACGCTGGACCACAGCTCCGGCAAGACGCTTGAAGAATATCATGCCGCTCCCGAGGTCCTTTTTCAGGATCCGGTCAAGTTTCTCCTTCTCGATCTTGACCACCTTGCACGGGGTCAAGCATTCGGCCGTGGCCACATACGTGGGACGATCGACCATGCCCGTCCAGCCGAAAGCCTCACCGGGCACACTTGCGGTGTAGTCGATCTGGGCTTCGGTTCCGACGGAGAGTCTCACTCTTCCGTCAACGATGAGATAGAAGCTGTTCGCAGGCTCACCTGCTTTGAATATCGACGCCCCCTTTTCGTAGGATTCTTCAACCATGATCTCGGAAATCTCGTTTCTGATTTCCTGACTGAGTTCCTTAAAAAGATCGGCCTCTTGAATAATCATCGTTCCCCCTCCTGGAAAGCGAAACAGAGTCACGAGCCAGAGTGTGCTCCTCCTTGTGCCGGCACTCTTCGCCCCACCGGTGCTTCCGCGTCCGCCTTTGCCGCCTCCTTTCTCTGTGTCGGACCATTGTGTCGGTTTGGTTGAAAGAAAGGTCCCAAATAGCGCATTCACGACCTTACTTCTTTGGACAACTTTCTTAAGAGGGAGTGCCCGGAAACGCCTTTCTTTTCTCGTTTACTTTCATGGGCGTGACACGACCCTATCTGGATGTTTGCCTTCGAGAGTACAACATCGTAGGGACCGCGTGCGAGACATTACGCAAAATCAGTCCCACATCCGGGAGACGAGGATCGGACCATCTGCACTGTCACTCCTGAAGCTCCGCGCAGATTCGTGCTAATTCTGCAGCTGCCGCCTCGAATCGGGACACGTCGTCAGCAATGGCGTCCGCGTGTTGCTTACGTGTGAGGTACGCTGCCTGAATGGCGCCATGCGTGGCGGCAATGGTTTCCCCGAAGCGCTGATCGAGCGTGAGGCCAAAACGCAGGAACGCATCGTTGAGGTTCTGCAGCGTGGCCCACCTGAGATTCTCCACGTTGTGGCGGACCAACGTGTCGATTTGGCTCCACAAACGTTTCTTGAGACGGGCGATCCTTATGCGTGCAGGGAGAAGCTTATCGAGCGCTTCCTCAGGTACCACTATCGGGAGAGTGGGAACTCGTTTTCTCAGTACCCAATGAGGCCGGCGCTTCATTTCAAAAGCCTTGGAGCTGTCTGGCGCATGATAGGAGATTTCGAAAGGTTGCGCCGCGGCCTTACGGATACGTGCGATCAAATCGTCTGCCCTCTGCTGGTGAGGACGCAACGTGTCTGTCACATGAAGTCCGAAATTCCGGGATGTTTCCTCAGCGGAGGTTTGGAAGAACGCGGTGACTTCTTCGGCCAGACCATCGAGAATGGCCTGTTCCGAGATGTCGCGGTCTTGCACCACGCGGAACGATGCTTCGAGTACACGCTCGAGATGGGCAGACGACCGAGTTCGCAGTGCCTCGGCCTCCTTTTCCAGCCTTTCCAGAGTGCGCTTTCTCTCTCCGGACAGGAGATCTTGGGCTGAGACCCGCTCTGTTTCTGCGTTCTTTAGTTCTCTGGCAAAGACCCCAAGCCGCCTTTCGAGGTCCTCAAGGGGCATCTGCAATGAGGTGACCAAAAGCCTCAGCCGCAGCAGTACATCTTCGAGCACATCGCTCACCTTGCGGCCCAGGGCTTGGCGCAGCGCATTTGCCTTCTCGGAAGCAAGAAAGCAGACGAGGTGGTTTTCGACCTCGCTCAGACCGCTCTGAGCCCAGAGCCGAGGGTCGTCGGCAATCTTCGCGTCCAACGCTCGCCGAGCAGACACGCAGAAGATCGGATAGTCTTGCTCAGCTCCGATCCTCTCGTGAAGCACTTTCTTGAAGAAAGACAGTGCCGTATGTCTTTCCTGCTCATTCAAGTAATCGATCTTGTTGAAAATAAAGAACAGACGAGCGACTCGTGACCTCACGGCCTTAAGAAATTCCGCTTCCACTTCGGTCAAAGGCGGGTCAGCCGAGATCACGAACAACGCAGCGTCACATTGCGGCAGGAAATTCAGCGTCGCTTCTGTGTTGTGTGTGAAGGTAGACCCAATGCCGGGGGTGTCGATGAGGACGAGCCCGTGCTGGAGGATGGGAGCGGGGTGCAGAATCTCCACTTGCCTCACGCCTTGCCGATTCTTCGGGTTCCCGTCTTCTGTGACCAAGCTCTGAAGTAGCGCGGCCGATTCTTCTGTGGACCCGCCCACGAACTCTTTCACCGGCTGCTCATCCTGATAGCGGACACGGATGCGCACTTCCGGTCCCTGCTCCAGAAAAGTGGGAACAGCAGTCAGGGGAACCACCGAAGTCGGTAAGAGCGCCTGCCCGAGAAAAGCGTTGAGCAAGGTACTCTTGCCGCGCTTGAATTGGCCTAGCACTGCAAGGTGGAAACGCCCTTCCTCCAACCGAGTCCGAAGAAGGCGAAGCCTCTCTAGATCTCCCCAAAACTCGGCACCCAGGTCCTCCACTCTCCTGACCGTCTCACCGAGAAGAAGCTGAAAATCCACGGAAGCCCGGGCAGCCGCATCTGGTGCGCAGGACAACGTCTCCAAATCCGCACGTTCAGAGGTTGAAAAAACCACGCCGAATCCTCCTGGTCGCATAGTCAGCCACAAGGCCGAAAACCCTTGGCCTTACACACAAAAAACCCACCATCCGGTGGGTTCCGTTCACGCAGCGCTCCCACCGTAAGGTAATTGCGGCAGGAGTCATCAGCTCATACTGAGCATTTTCGGGGGACTCCATCCCCAAGTCACAAGATCATTATGCCTCATGGGTGTCTGAAGTCAAGTTGCATCCGTACCGGAACGCCCAACCCCGAGGGAACACTTTCCGGAGTGATACGATGAGAGAAGCGGCGCGGCATCTGATGCATGCCGGAGTCCGAGCGTGTGACCAAAAGGTTGTCCATCACCGCTGGCATGGCTTCTGAGGAATCACTCAAACTCCCTCCTGTCGCTCTGGCGCGGCGGCCAGGAATGACTCACCCCATACCGTTCTCGCTGCTCCGCTTCTGCCATGATGGCAGGCCACACGATTCTCATGGCTTTCAGCCTTCCTTCCAGGGTGAATTCCACCTGCCATTCAATGTCTCCCCGGAATTCATAGAACAGGATTGTCTCATCTTGATCTTGATCGCGCCAGTACGGGGCACGAAACACGTGCACGAATTCTGATTCCAGGGTTCCCGCGTTCAGAGAAATGGTTCTGTCTCGATAGATTACCGGCCCGCTAAATGGCTGAAACCCGGCCTGCAGATAGTCAACCCAGAATACGGCAAAATCAGCCACCTTGTTGTCTTCTTCCCCGATCTCGATTCCTCGAGAGTAATAGCAGTACCGTTGTTCGCGCAGGGCGCGGGAATCTTCAGGCGGTCCCAAGCCGGAGAGCCATTCGATGGGATCGCCGATGCTACAGCGACAAAGCGCGTGCCTATCCAAGTCCAGTTCAACCACGTAGCCTGGGTCTGCGTGCCAGGACGCGCTTGCGTGCCTCTTCCCCAAAATCCAGTCAACCAATCTCACAGCCGCCTCCTTAAAAGACTGTTGCCCATTCCCCAACTCAGGCCCGGGCCTGTCGACGTTGTCGCACAGAGCCTGGCTGGTCCATTCCCCATGCGGGTACCCACTGAGGATTACTTCCTTTTCTACGGAACGAGAATCATGCCTGTTTCCAGGCCCATGTTCAATCTCCTCAACATCATGGTGGCCTCGTTTGGCTCATTCGTCCATCCGCACGGCGCCAAATGCTCTGTCTCCGCTCGAGTGCGAGCCCTCTTGCGATTTTGGTTCCGCTGCAGCTGAACCCAATGCTCATGCACATACGTGGCACTCTCGCGTGGGTTCCCGCGCCCCGCACGTAACTGAATATGAACCCTCTGGACCACTCTCTTCCAGGGTGGACCATCATGAACCTATTGTTATCATACACTTTAGATCCATTACCTCCCAGGCACAGCCCGTTTACGACAAACTAACTTGGCCCTAACACAGTTGTAACATAGTGCCATTAGCCTGAACCTCACCAACGCTCGCCCTCGCGACACCAGAGTATTTCGCGGGATAGTGCCCCTTTACGGGAAGGGCGGGTTATCGCGTGTTTCACCCTATTGACAAAGGAGGATCCAATGCGGAGACTATCGCGTCAGACCTTGCGAACGGCGTTCACGGTATTCACCCTTCTCACGGTCGTGCTTTGTGCAGCCGTAGCGTTCTCGGTACCGAGAGCCGGCTTACCGGCTCCGGGGCCAGCTTCCCGTTTCCCCTCTATTCCACATGGTTCAAAGATTATCATAAGGTAAACAAGGACGTCCTCATCAACTACCAAGCGAAAGGGAGCGGGGCAGGAATCAAGGATTTCATCAATCATACGGTTGATTTTGCCGCGAGCGACGCTGCAATGACGGACGAGCAAATGGCACAGGTCAAAGAAGGGGTCCAGTTGTTGCCCATGACCGCAGGAACCATTGTGCTCGCGTACAATCTTCCCGGAAATCCGCAAGGCCTGAAGCTGAGCCGTGAAGCGTACTCCAAGATCTTCTTGGCGCAAATCAAGAAATGGAACGATCCGCTCATCGCCAAAGACAATCCTGGTATGAAGCTGCCTGACCTTGACATTACGGTAGTCCGCCGGGCCGATGCCAGCGGGACCAACTTCGTTTTTACCAAGCACCTCTCAGCGATAAGCCCTGCGTGGGAAAAAGGACCTGGTTCGGGCATGACGGTGAAGTGGCCGAATAGCGACAAGATAGTGGCCGCCCCCAAGAATGACGGCGTGACTGCAACCATCAAACAGACTCCCGGCGCGATAGGGTACATCGAATACGGCTATGCGCAGATGGCCAAAGTACACATGGCGCTGCTTCAGAACAAAGCGGGAAAATTCATCATGCCCACCGCAGCAAGCGGCTCGGCTGCCCTGGCCAATGTCAAATTGCCTGCTGACATGCGTGCATGGCTGCCCGATCCGGCCGGCGACAAGTCTTACCCCATCGCCACGTACACGTGGATGCTCTTTTACAAGAAATACCCCGATGCCCAGAAGGTGAAGGCCATTCACGGGATGATTGAGGTACTGTCTGAAGGAAGGACAGAAAATCAGTGACAAAATGGGCTATATCCCGCTTCCCGGAAATGTCGTCGAAGCGGTCGCCAAGGCGTCGAAGAATATTCACTAGAGATCGTCACCGGTAGTGATGAAATGCGCCAGGGCACCGGGTGAGTCCCCGCGGCAGTCCCGATAGCTCCTGGTGCGATTTCAAAGCCGCCAAACCCATAAGAAGGACTGACCGAATCCTCGGTCAGCCTTTATCATTTTTTGCGAATGTCAAGGTGATACCCTATGACCGCGAGACATCTCGTCAGAGTGATCGTGTCGCAAGACTCGGTTTCGTCACCTCCCACAAGGGGAGAAATTTTGTCGGACCGAGCGTTCCGCATTCTCACGCGTGGTTGCACGTGGTTCATCGTCCTGTTGTTGTTGCTGATCTTGTGGCAAATCGGTGAGAAGGCCATTCCGGCCATGCGACAATATGGCCTGAGCTTTGTTACGTCCTCGGTGTGGGACGCGAACCGGCACCAATTCGGAATACTTCCGCAGATCTGGGGCACGCTGTACAGCTCGTTGCTCGCGTTGGTGCTTGGTGGTTTCCTTGGCATTACCATTGCCATCTTCCTCACCCAGGATTTCCTTCCACCCACTTTGCAAGTCATTTTCAAGAATGTCATCGAATTATTAGCTGCAATACCGAGCGTCGTTTATGGTCTTTGGGGCATCTTTGTGTTGATCCCGCTCATCAGGCCCATGTGTGAGACTCTGCACCGCGATCTCGGTTGGATTCCCTTTTTCAAGACATCGCTTGCAGGACCGGGGATGCTCCCCGCTGCGTTGGTTCTTGCCATAATGATCCTGCCGACTGTGGCGGCGGTGTCTCAGGATTCCTTGCTGGCCATTCCTTACAAGGTAAAAGAGGCCGCGTACGGCATGGGGACTACCCGCTGGGAAGCGATTTTGAAAGTCATGCTGCCTACTGCTTCTCACGGGATATTCGGCGCTCTGGTACTCGGGCTGGGTCGGGCGCTGGGGGAAACCATGGCCTTGGCCATGTTGGTGGGCAATTCAAATCAAATCTCTTTGTCGCTCTTTTCACCGGCAAATACTCTCGCGGCTTTGCTTGCCCTGAACTTTCCCGAGGCGGCCAAAACCGAGACGTCAGCGTTGATGTATGCGGCGGTTGTCCTCCTGTTAATCACCTTGGTGGTCAATGTGGTAGGTCAGTCCATCATCACCCTGACAAGTCAGCACAGGAGTTGAAACCATGAGCGCCACGCCTGCCAGGATCTTGGACCGCTCGCCCGTGATAGCACCGAACCTCTCGCGATCGTTTCTGGGAGAGACGATCTCTGGTCAACGGCATTTTGAACCTGGGAACATGGTTGATCGCACTCATCGCGTGCGTTCCCCTGTTTTCCGTGCTGATCATGCTCGCAATCCGCGGGGGACGGCGACTCAGTTGGGGAATCTTCACGTCATTGCCGCCGACTGCCTTTGAGGTGGGTGGCGGTTTCGGCAATGCCATTGTGGGAACCCTGGTCATGGTAGGCATCGGGATGCTGTTTAGCGTTCCTCTTGGGATATTGGCTGCGGCATTTCTTGCAGAGTTCGACCCTGACAGTAAGTTCGCTCACATCGCGAGGTTCTGCGCCAAGACGCTCACAGGCTTGCCGTCTATTCTCGCCGGTGTGTTTGCCTATGCCTCGGTGGTCTTGCTTACGGGCACCTATTCCGCACCCGCAGGCGGAATTGCGCTCGCACTGCTCATGGTGCCCACGGTGATGTTGACCGCGGAAGAAGCCATGAAGATGGTGCCGCGGATCATGAAGGACGCGGCTTTCGGCATGGGGTGCACGCCGACCCAGGTCATCTGGAAGGTGGTATTCCCCACCGCGATGCCCGGAATCATTACCGGGGTGATGCTCGCAGTGGCCAGGGCTGCCGGCGAGACCGCACCATTGTTATTTACCGCGCTCTTCAGCAATTACTGGCTCTTTCAAAGCGGAAGCCCCGATCTCATGCAACCCACTGCGTCGTTATCGGTGTTGATCTACAATTTTTCCGGTATGCCCTACGAGAACCAAATCGAATTGGCATGGACTGCCTCGCTCGTGCTGGTCTTGATGGTCTTGGCTCTCAACATCGTCAGCAGGGCAATCGGTCAACGAAAGAACTACGTGATCACGATGCTACTCGTGGTCAAGAAGGCAATAACTCGTCAAGAAGGGCCAAGGGAGTAATCCAATGAACGTCGCTCTTGAAAGTGAAACGAACGACTCGGTGGATGTAAGGCAACCCGCCGACCATGGTTGGCAGAACAACGTGGCGATACACTGTAGAATCGAGGAGCTGTATTACGGTGATTTTCTCGCGGTAAGGGACAGCTATGTCCCGGTGAAATCCAAAAAGATCACCGGTTTTATCGGACCTTCGGGTTGTGGGAAAAGCACGGTGCTTCGTTGCATAAACCGTATGAACGATCTCATCAGATCCTTCCGCTTCAAGGGCGAACTCTTGTTCCAAGGACAGGATATCTACGCGTGTCATGTGGACCCCGTGGCAGTTCGGCGTTTCATCGGGATGGTTTTTCAGCAACCGAACCCTTTTTCCATGAGCATTTACGACAACGTAGCCTTTGGCCTCCGTCTGAACCGTTTCAAGGGAAACCTGGAAGCAAGAGTGGAGGACGCGCTTGTCCGCTGTGGGGTTATGGAATGAAGTCAAGGACAAGCTGAGGAACAACGGCCTGTCGCTCTCCGGCGGACAACAGCAAAGGCTGTGTATTGCTCGGGCCATTGCCACGGAGCCTGCGGTTCTCCTCATGGATGAACCGTGTTTCTGCACTTGATCCCATCGCCACAAGAACCATTGAAGAATTGATGCTGGAACTCAAAGAGAAATACACCATTGCAATTGTGACCCACAATATGCATCAGGCCACGCGCGTTGCAGACGAGACTGCATTCTTCTCGGTCGATATTTCTCGCGGAGGGCGCACAGGATTCCTGGTGGAGTTCGGCCCCACGAAGCAGCTTTTCGAAGCCCCGCAAGAAGAACTGACAAAGAGGTACGTCAGCGGTCAATTCAGTTAAAGTATCCACCGCGGGGCCGGCCTGATTCACACGAGACCTGGTATCGACAAGCCGGGAATAGAAGGGCAGCGAGGCTGGGTTAACACAATCCAGGGGAGAATGCTGACTATGAGTTGAGAACGATCTTCAAGGCGATTATGGGGGAGGTCGTTTTCAGCTGCCGCTATCTGAACGATGTGGTCCGGTGAAGCATGCCTGAAGCTCTGATGAAGACGCAGGGCAGCAAACGCTTTGCGGACCGATCGGGTTCGTACTTCGAAAATGCTGCTTCCCGAATTGAGCGTAGCGATCGCACAGCTCATAATGGCCCTACGCTCTACGATCGGCTCCAGATTCTTTTGTTCTCGTGAGGAAGTGCCGCACCCTCTGAGGGTTTCCGCGCTGAAGACCGCCGTATCCAGGGTGGATAAAAACAGCCATGGAGCCAAGGTCACCGGCTGTTTGTCGAACGCCTCTGGGACTTCTTCCTCGCAACCGCATTCCACGTTACTTTCGGAAACTTCTTGGCCGCGATTTTTCGTGCAGCAACGACCACGTGTGTTTGCTCGTAAGTGAACAAGTGATGAGGGGGGGGCTCCCTGTTCCGGAATACGGACCAAAAGATACTGACCGGTTGGTATGTATCATCGTAGGACACGGCTCTTCAAGCGCAAAATGATGTCCAGTGCGAGAAAAGTGCTTGACACGGGCTTTGCGTCCTCTTAGGGTAAACCATGCTAAGCGTTCAGTATGTCCTTTGCAGGCTTTCATGAAACGCTCCACCGAGACAGAAAAAAGAATCATTCAAGCCGCGCTGGAGATGTTTGTGCGCAAAGGGTACCACGGTACATCCGTGGAGCAGATCACCCGGAAGGTTCGGCTCACCAAGGGAGCCTTGTACTCTCACTTCAGCGGCAAAGGAGAACTGCTGCTCAGGATTATCGATGAGTTCAGACTCCGATTTATTGGTGGTATGATCTCAGAATTGGAGCAATGCGCGGGAAATGCATTGGATCATATGCACCGTGTCTTCAGTTTCAATTCCCGGTTCGCCTTGGAGAATCAGGACTTATGCGTATTCTTGACCTTTCTCACCACCGAGTTGAATGCGGACGTGGATTTTGAACCGGCTCTCAAGGCAGTCTATGCAGAGTACAGGAAAGTCATGGCGGAAATCGTTCGTAACGGAATACGCCAAGGACTCTTCAAAAAGGACCTCGATCCGGACGTAGTCGCTCTCACTTTCATGGCCCTCCATGACGGCGTTCTTCATCAATGGGTCCTCAATCGAACCGGCTTGGATGGTTCACAATACGTTCGCACGTTTCGAGAGATTTTCCTTCACGGCTTGGTGCGCGAAGATGTAGCGAGCCGAAATGGCAGTGAACCGATCCGAGGACAGATAGGGCCAAGGTGATTGTCATGACCCCGGATTCAGTGCTGTGGCGTGTCGGCATCGTCGGCCTGGGCTTCTGTGACTACACCACAGGGGAGAGCTGCACTCCGTTGGCTCCAGGCCGCGGTAGCTCGCTTCTCGGCCCCACCGTCGGTGCCATGATCGCCAACGCCTGATACCGACGAGCGATCACGTAAGTGACTTGGGCCTGCTGACGGCATGCCTCTGAAGCGCAGTCAGGCCGGGCCGTTCGTAGCGAAAGAGGTTTGCCGCCAGTGGTGCACGCTTGAAAACCCATTGGCATGATTGTGCGAACCATTAATAGAGTAAAGAGGGTAAAAGACCATGAAAGATGTGGTCCTGGCAAATGCGCTCAGAACTCCACTGGGTGATTTCGGAAGTACCCTGAAGTCCTTTTCCGCTGCGGAATTGGCACGGCTGGTGATGTCAGAAGTCGTCAAAGGACTCGGTGAAGCCCGGACTGTCGACAAAGTGATTTTCGGAAACTGCTTTTCCCCGATCGAACAGAATGTAGCTCGCGTTGCAGCCTACCAAGCGGGTATTCCGGAACACGTGCCCGGTTTCACCATCAACGGTACCTGCGGCTCCTCCATGCAGGCAGTCATCAGCGCAGTCCAGGCTGTCCAATGCGGCGAAGCTGAGATAGTCCTGGCAGGTGGCGTAGAAAGCATGAGCAATGCCCCGTACATAATGGAGTCTGCACGCTGGGGACAGCGTATCCGACACCTTCAGGCGTACGATCTCCTTTGGAAGGGGATGCAAGAGTACCCCATCGGCGTGGGTATGGGGCTCACCGCGGAGAATCTCGCGGAACAATACGGGATATCGAGGGAGGAACAAGATGCGTTCGCGGTCCAGAGCCATCGCCGCGCGGCTGCCGCGACATTGCAGGGAAAGTTCAAAGCCGAGATCCTTCTCGTACCGGTACAGCGGCCCAAAAAGGAACCGTTCCTCTTCGAAGCCGACGAGCATGTCAGACCTGACGTGACAGTCGAGCAGCTCGCCAAGCTGCCCACAGTGTTCAAGAAAGGCGGCACCGTTACCGCGGGAAACGCATGCGGCATGAATGACGCGGCGTCCGGTCTTGTCGTCACGACCCTCGAAAAAGCGGACGAACTGGGTCTGCACCCGCGGGTGCGGATCAGAGGATACAAAGTGGTAGGCGTTGATCCCAACATCATGGGCATAGGACCGGTACCTGCGATCCGGGGAGCCCTGGCCGGAGCCGGCCTGGAAATCTCGGACATAGATCGTTTTGAAATCAACGAGGCGTTTGCTGCCCAGTATCTCGCGTGCGAAAAGGAACTGGCTCTGGATAGGTCCAAGGTGAACATCTTTGGCAGTGGAATCGCACTGGGGCACCCGGTGGGCGCAACAGGTTGCCGATTGCTGGTGACCCTTTTCCATCAGATGGTGGCTGAGAGTCTCCCATTAGGTGTTGCATCCCTCTGCGCGGGCGGGGGCATGGGTTTTGCTGTGGCGGTGGAGCGCATTTAGCCCATGCCGTGTTTTGCTCTCTTTCGCGTCACTTGACCAGTGTGAGGCAGGCCGTGACTGCTCAGTCCTCGGCCCTACGCCGCCCGGAGTGACAGAAAAGTCCCTCCGACAAGTTACTTGTTCCCACGCACATCGTCCCAATGGTCGGACTTTGCCAGCAGGAAAGCTTCCTCCGACCAGAACGGTAGCCTCCACAGGCGCAAATGCCGTGCAATAGCCCTCTCGATGGGCCAGGAGCTCATGTTCCATGCTCAAGGTCAAGAATATCCAGGTGGTCTATAACAAGGTGATCATGGTCTTGAAAGGCATTTCCTTGGAAGTGCCGGAGGGAAAGGCTGTGGCCCTTCTCGGAGCCAATGCTGCAGGCAAAACGACCACGCTCAAAGCCATAAGCGGCATAGTGAGATACCAGAATGGTGAACTGGAGGAAGGCGACGTAGAGTTCATGGGACGATCTATCGGACGCCAGGACCCGGACGCGATTGTGAGGATGGGGATCTGTCTGGTGCCCGAAGGGAGACGAGTCTTTGACGATCTCAGCGTAATGGAGAATTTGCGGATAGGCGCACACATACGCAGGGACAGGAAAGCCGTGAAGGACGATATCGAGATGGTCATGGAGTATTTTCCGCATCTCAAGCGCCGGCACAAGGAAGATGCGCTTTTGTTGAGCGGAGGTGAGCAGCAGATGCTGGCGATAGGCCGAGCCTTGATGTCCAGACCTCGGCTGCTCATGCTTGACGAGCCGTCCCTGGGGCTTGCTCCATTGTTGGTCAAAGAGATCTTTCACATACTGGAGCGAATCAACAAGGAACAGGGAACATCCATTCTGCTGGTAGAACAAAATGCCGTTGCAGCTCTGAATTTCGCCCAATACGGGTACATCATGGAGAACGGAAAGATCGTATTGGACGGCCCCACCGCACAGCTGCTGCAAAATGAGGACGTAAAGGAGTTCTATCTCGGCGTAACTTCCAGTCTCGAAAGAAAGAGCTACGCAGAGGTAAAGCATTATAAGCGGCGAAAGCGTTGGTTGTCGTAACGGAGCTACCCTGCCATGGAACTGCTGGAGATCACACGACTGTCGCTTCATTTCGGCGGAATATCTGCCTTGTTTGCATTGGATATGACCGTCAAAGAAGGAGAGCTGCATGCAGTGATCGGTCCCAACGGAGCGGGCAAGACCTCGCTTTTCAATTGCATCAGCGGCGTGTACAAGCCCACCTCGGGCGACATACTCCTTCGGGGAACGAGCATTGCCGGGCTTCTCCCTCATCAAATAGCAGAACGGGGAATCGCGCGAACTTTTCAGAACATAGAACTTTTCAGCAATATGAGCGTGATAGATAACCTGTTGCTGGGGTGTCACACGGACATGACCTCCGGCCCTCTCGCGTGTGCGTTCTTCTTCGGCAAGGCAGTGCGTCAGGAAGTGGAGAAACGACTGCGTGTGGAGGAAATCATCGATTTCCTGGAAATCGAAAAGGTGCGCAAGAAGACCGTGGGCACTCTGCCGTACGGGATACAGAAAAGGGTCGAGATCGGCCGGGCCTTGGCCATGAACCCCAAGGTGCTTCTTCTCGATGAGCCGGTGGCAGGAATGAATGCGGAGGAAACGGAAGACATCGCGCGATTCGTGCTCGACATCAAAGAGGAAAGAGGGATCACGATCATCATGGTGGAACACGACATGGGGGTGGTCATGGATATCGCAGACACGGTGACTGTCCTGGACTTCGGTTCCAAAATCGGCGAGGGAACGCCCATGCAGGTTCAAGAGGACCCCAAAGTGATCGCTGCGTATCTGGGAGGATAGCCAGAGGATGTGACGGTGTTGACCATGGAAAACGATACCTTACCAAAACTGTTCGCGAGGAACGCCAAGCTCTATGCCGGCAAGGTGGCGCTGCGCGAAAAGGATCTCGGGATCTGGCAACGGACCACGTGGCAGGAATACTGGGATCACGTGTGTTTCTTCGCTCTCGGCCTCACGCAACTTGGGCTGGAGAGGGGTGACAAGCTCTCGATCCTTGGCGACAATTGCCGGGAATGGCTGTATGCGGATTTGGCTACCCAGTCCTGTGCCGCGACTACCATCGGCATATATCCCACGGACGTCTCCTCACAGGTGCGCTATATTCTCGACAACTCGGAATCGAGCTTCGTCGTGGTCAAAGACCAGGAGCAGACGGACAAAATTCTGGAAGTCAAGGACAGCCTGCCGCGGCTCAAGAAGATCATCGTCGTGGACATGAAAGGGCTTCGTCGGTACAACGACCCCTTGATCGTGAGTTTCAAGGATGTGGAGGCTCTGGGAAAGGCCTTTCACGAACAGGAGCCTCATCGGTTCGAAGAGATGGTACAAGGCACCAAAGCCGAGGACGTGGCGATTATCGTGTACACCTCCGGTACCACGGGGCAGCCCAAAGGAGCCATGTTAAGCCACAAGAATGTCGTGGGAATGATTCGCGGCCTTTCTCAGGTGCTGCATTTCTCCCCCTCGGATTCCTTGGTCTCGGTCCTGCCTCTTTGCCATGTGGCTGAGCGCATGTTCTCTCTCATTTTTCCCATGTGGGCGGGATGTACCGGTGAATTTTGCCGAGAGTGTGGCTACGCTGCAGGACGACTTGGGCGAGATTTCCCCCACTGCGTTTCTCAACGTGCCCCGAATATGGGAAAAGATGCATTCGAATATCATGATACGCATGCAGGACGCAGTGTTCTTCAAGCGGTGGATTTTCAGAGCTATGCTCCCGATAGGCATGTGGACGGCTCACATGAGACTCGAGAAGAAATCGGTGCCCCCTTATATGACCGTCCTGTACGGACTCGCGTACCTGCTCCTTTTCAGGCCGTTGAGAAACCACCTCGGGCTCCTTGAGGGAAGGATTTTCGTGAGCGGTGCCGCACCACTCTCACCGGATCTGATGACATTCTACCATGCGATAGGCATTCCGGTCCGTGAGGCATACGGCATGACAGAATCGACCGGAATCTCGTTCATGCCGCGAGACGGTGAGATAAAGGTAGGCTGGGTGGGGAAACCTATACCCGGGGTGGAGTTCAAGATCAGCGAAGATGGAGAAATCCTGCTCCGCGGCGATCCGATTTTTGTAGGCTACTACGGCAACCCCGCGGCCACCAGGGAGGCAATCGTTGACGGCTGGCTCCACACGGGCGATGTGGGCGAACTGGATGATGACGGCAACCTGCGCATCACGGACCGCAAGAAGGATATCATTATCACTGCCGGCGGCAAGAACATCGCTCCATCAGAAATAGAAAACAGACTGAAATTCAGTCCTTACATCAAAGAGGCAATTGTCATAGGCGATCGTCGTAAGTACCTGGTCTGCCTGATCCAGATCGAACTGGAGAACGTCGAGCACTGGGCCCAGAACAATCGGATCGTCTATACCAATTACAAGAGCCTTGCCACTCATCCCGAGGTGAGAGCATTGATCCAGGCCGAGGTAGAAGAGGCAAACAGCAACTTCGCACGGGTTGAGACTGTGAAGAAATTTACGATTCTCGAAAAAGAGCTCGATCAGGACGACGAAGAACTCACCGCTACCATGAAGGTGAAGCGGACCATGATAGAAAAGAAATTCAAGGACCTCATTGAGTCGATGTATTAGTCGGAACCTTGACGGAGGCTTGTCCGTTGAGGTTCGCGCGACGGCGAAAGGGGTAGAATCAATTGACCGAAGGGATGCTCTACTTTCTGCAGCTTGTCATTTCGGGCCTGGCTGTCGGGAGCCTGTATGCGCTGGTAGCCCTCGGATTCGTTCTGGTCTACAAAGCCACAGATATTCTTAATTTCGCTCATGGCGAGGCCATGATGGTGGGGGCATTTGTCTGTTATGCACTTATCATGAAGGGTGTGCCTTTCCTGTGGGCAGTCCTGCTCACCATAGGAATCGCCATGCTCCTGGGCCTTGGTACGGAGCGACTCGTACTTCGGCCAATGCTTGGCGAACCACAGTTTGCGGTCGTCATGGTCACCATAGGACTTTCCATCTTCTTGCGGAGCATGTCAGGAATCGTTTTCGGCCATGACAACAAGATCTTCCCTGCCGCATTCGCCAAGGGAACCGTGCATTTCCATGGCCTTGTATTATCTCACACTCATCTCTGGGCTATGGCCGTTTCCGCTCTCCTCGGTACTGTTGTTCTTTGTGTTCTTCAAATACTCGCGCGTGGGGCTCTCCATGCGGGGTGTGGCCAATGATCAGGACACGGCCATGTTGATGGGTATCAGTGTCAAGACGGTCTTTGCCCTGACGTGGGCGCTCTCCTTTGCCATCGCGTCTGTGGCAGGGATATTCCTCGCGAGCGTCATGGTGCTCAACATCGGCCTGAGTCTCGTGGCGATTAAGGCGTTTCCCGCAGTTATCCTCGGGGGACTGGAAAGTATTCCCGGTGCAATCATTGGCGGTTTGACGATAGGCATCCTGGAAACGTTGGCGGGCGGCTATTTGGATCAGACATTGCCCGGCGTAAAGGATCTCACTTCCTTCGTCGTTCTCTTCCTGGTTCTCATGATCAGGCCGTACGGTCTTTTCGGAAAAGAGGAACTTGAGCGGGTGTAGGTGCGACGCATCCGGCCCTCGGAGGACGACGTCAGGCGATTCGGAAAAAATGTCATGAGAAGCAAGACCTTCAGAGAATCCTATCGGGAGGACATCAGAGTATTCCAGACCATTTGGGTGAAGGTCTGGCTGACCGTGTTCGTGGCAGGACTTCTTTGCCTGCCTTTTTGGGCTGACCCGTACGTGGTGTACATGGCCAACACCGCGGGGATAGCCATCATAGCCGCGATGGGATTAAATATTCTCACCGGTCTCACCGGGCAGATCTCTCTGGGGCACGCGGCATTTGTGGCCCTGGGAGCCTACACCTCCGGAATTCTCGCCAGCCGATTGGGCTTGCCTTTTTGGATCACCATCCCCAGTGGCGGAGTAGTAGCGGCATTCTCCGGAATCCTTTTGGGTTTCCCTTGCCTTCGCCTGAAAGGGCTGTACCTGGCTATGGCCACGATGTCGTTCGGCGTGGTAGTCGAATATGTGGTTACCCATTGGGAATCGCTGACCATGGGGGTGCGAGGAATCTCCATCCCCGCGCCCTCCATCCTCGGATATACGCTGGGAGACCCTTCGCAGCTGTTCTACGTCATGCTTTTCTTTGTCGTCCTGCTGTCAATAGTTGCCAAGAATCTGGTGCGCACCAGGGTTGGGAGGGCGTTTGTCGCGATACGCGACCGGGACGTAGCTGCCAGCGTCATCGGTGTCAATCTGACGAAGTACAAAGTGATGGCCTTTGCCATAAGCGCATTTTATGGCGGCGTTGCCGGTGGCCTCTATTCTTATTCCACAGGATATCTGCACCCGGAAAACTTCACCCTTCTCCTTTCCATAGAATACGTTGCCATGATCATTGTGGGGGGCCTCGGTTCGATTCTGGGGTCCATATTGGGGGCAGTCTTCCTCACGTTCATGCCGGATGTGATAAGGGGCGTCGCAGAATTCTTGGGAGAACAGATCGTCATGTTTCAAGGCCGATATAACGAGGAGTGGAATATTGCCGCGTTCGGCCTCCTCATCATGCTCTTTTTGATTGTCGAACCCACAGGGCTTAATGGTATTTGGTCACGCATCAAGACCGGTTTCAAGAACTGGCCGTTCACCCACTGATACCTTTTTGCCCTCAATTGCAACACATGACCGGTCTCATACCCATGCGTTTTGGGGCGTACGACACTGGCGGCAAACCAGAGTCTTTTACGTGATCGTGCATCGGTATGAGGGCCCTCATGCACAGTTCTCATCGCTTCGGAGCGATCATATCGGTCAAGGACCTGTCTCGGGTCCTGGTTGCTCCGCTATGGATTTCTCACCAATTCTCCAAGGAGGTACAGAGACAATGAATCGCAAAGGAAGCTGGGCGCTCACGGTAACATTCATTATGTGTGTGGCTGCCTTGTCTGCCACGTGGGTTCTTGCGGAGTCACGCGGGGTGACCAAAGACGCCATCAAAATCGGCATGATCCTGGTCAAGACAGGTCCTGTCGCTGCACTCGGGCTTCCTGAGGGATGGGGCATTCAGGATGCCTTCAACGAAGCCAACGATGCGGGCGGGATTAACGGCCGCAAAATCAACCTCATCTGGGAGGATGACCAATTCAAGACCCCTCTCGCGATTTCCGCGTTCAACAAACTGATATTCCGTGACAAGGTGCTGTCAATTGTCACCAGCGGAGGAACTCCCCAGACCATTGCCCTGTTCGACCTTATCGATAAGCACAAGGTGGTGAACATACCAAATGCCTTGGCCGACGAGATGTTCATGCCCCATCGGCCCTACGTGTTCATCCTGGGAGCGACGTAC
The DNA here is from genome assembly GCA_963760985.1 of uncultured delta proteobacterium. Taxonomy (GTDB): domain Bacteria; phylum Desulfobacterota; class Desulfomonilia; order Desulfomonilales; family Desulfomonilaceae; genus JACRDG01. The sequence goes on from CAVXFM010000017.1 coordinate 531,766, forward strand.
GAAACGCAGATCAATCTTATGTTCGACTACATCTTCCACGACCTCAAAGCCAAAGACCCGCGAATTGCCGTGGTTTACGCGGAAACCGAATTCGGCAAGAAGGGCCTCGAAGCTGCGCGCAAGCGCGCTGCCCAATACGGTATCAAACTGGTCTCAGAGCTGGTCCTGAACATTGGTTCGGTGGATGCCAGCTCCGAGGTCCTGGCTTTGAAAAAGGACAACGTTCAGTACGTAGTCACCTGCAACCTTGCACCTCCGATCATCACCTTTCTCAAGACCGCGGAAAAGTACGATTACTGGCCGATAACGTTCGGAATAAACTGGTCCTGTGACGACATGGTGGTAAAGGCTTGCAAAACCGCAGCCAAGAACTACATCGGAGTCAATTGCGTGGGCGGCTGGGAGGACGACACGCCCGGCATGAAACGAGTGAGGGAACTGGCAAAGAAGAACCACCGCAACCCGGCAAAGATGCTCACCTCTCTGTACACCATGGGTGTGGGCGTAGGGACCGTGTACCTTGAAGGGATGAAACGTGCGGGAAAAGACCTCACTCCCGAGTCGTTCAAGCACGGATTGGAAACCCTGAAGGATTTCAAAACCGGAGGAATCGTGCCCCCGGTGACGTACACTTCGAGTAGCCATGCGCCCACAAACGTTTCGCGCCTCTATCGTGCGGACCCGGAAAAGGGCGTCATGATGCCCATCACCGATTGGAGGACTCCGAAGGAAATGAAGGATACGACAACCCCTCACAAATGATCGCGGCGAAGTACCGGCCTACCTGCTCCTTCCGCCTTGAAGAGGGAGCAGGTCAGCCAATGGACCCCACCGGCATGAGACAGACCCGGACCGGAGCTACCCACCGCACACAATCTGATCCCTAAGTTCAGCTGGATGTTCGTATGCAGCGAGAGCAGGAAACCGCATCCGCCGGGAAGGGCACGGACCGATGCGGTTTCCTTTGGGCTCTGGATCCCACCCGACCCGTGCGGTAGCGCATAACGAGTGGTATGAGCGTTACACCTGGTTTGACGGCAGCGCGTCGCTCGCGGTGAACAGGGACATCCCCCGCTGCAAACGAATCACGCAGACAAAACTTTTCTCCACAGGTATGCTCATTGAGATGAGAAGAGGATTCCGAGCCTTTGCGAATCGGGCCGGCCAGCGCGGAATGCTGAGGGACACCTGGCGCAGACAGGGGATCCAGACTGGCCAGGGGGGGCGCGTACAGTCTGACCGAATAGCAGGCATGGGGCACATGAATCACCAAGCCGCGCCACGAGGCCAGGTTCGTACAAGTGAACATTTGAGATCCTGGAAAAGCTCGGGCGCCCGACCGTAAAAGCCGGTCGTGGACTACGCATTATGTCGTCGTTGACATAAGCCGCGGCAACTGCTATGGTGAATTATACCCTCCAGGGAGGGGCAGGTGTGCTGCTGACGCGCTGAGGTATTCTCCACGGAATGTTCGTTAGACTCTGAAGATTGGCACGGAGTTCTGTAACGCCCATGGATTGTCGGTTTGTCACCACCACGGATTGGTATCGTGCTTGCGGCTATCAGATGCTTTTGGACGCCATGGACGACCCTTTGAGGGGAACCCTTCCTTTGAAATATGCTCCCCTGAATCAGGAAAAGGCCTATGGCAAAGGATGGAATCCCTCTGATTTCGCGCACAGCCCGAAACGGCTGAGCCCTCCGTGGAATCGTCACGCGGGAAGAAGCGCCCGACTTCACGTTTTCCGGCCTAAAGCCGCCAAATCAGAGCACGGACGCGACAGCATTTTCTTCCTCGGCTCGATGAGCGACCGAGGACGATTACCATCAACATTTCTTTGGCTGTACAAGCACTGACGAGCATATCGCGAGTCGACGCTAAGGAGCAAACAAGATGAGGTACGCAGAGACAGGGTATAATTTAGAAATCGATTTAGCGAGAGGGAATATTGAACGCGTAGAGACCGACCCGAGAATGACGGAACTTCATCTTGGGGGGCTGGGTACCAGCGTGAAGACACACTGGGATCGGGTTTCCCCCGAGACTGAGCCCTTTGATGCGGAGAATTTGCTGATAATCAGTTCCGGACTTCTCAACGGCACACCCGCGTATAGCGCTAACCGTACCCTTTTTAGCTTCGTATCCCCCCAGTCGGGATTACTGGCCTATCCCATGATGGGGGGATTTTTTGGCGCAGAATTGAAATATGCCGGCTATGACAAGGTGATCTTTCGCAACAAGTCTCCCAGGTTGGTCTACATATGGATACACAATGACAAGGTGGAAATCCGGGATGCCTCTCATTTGAAGGGCAAGGGTGCTCTTGAAACTCAGGACCTCATCAGAGAGGAACTGGGACAGCCGAGAGCCCAGGTGGCCGCTATCGGACTGGCAGGTGAAAATCGGGTCTTCACTGCGTCCATCGAGCAAAGCAGGTCCAGTGCCAGCCGGCTCGGCGGAGGCGCGGTGATGGGAGACAAGAACATCAAGGCGGTAGCGGTTCGTGGAACGAAGGACATCTATCTTGCCCGCGGTGCTGAATTCATGGAACATATGGCGGAGGTGACAGACTATATCAATTTCCGAAACTCAAACCCTATTCCGGACGTAATGACCATCTTGCAAGGGATCGGGTCTCCGCAAGAAATGAAGCACACCGATGAGAAGTGGCATACCGAGAATTTCATGTGGGGTAATGCACGCACTCGGAGGAGAGACTTCTGGAGCAAGCCGAATGAAGAGAACTGGACGAGCGCTCAATTGAATGCGGTGCAGCGGCTAATAAGCTGTTTTAACTGTCCGCAGCAATGCGGAGCGCTGGTTGCGCCAGAGGGTGCTTCGAGATACATGATGAAATGCTTCGGAAAACTCACTTACTCCATGGCAGCCTATGTGGATGACCTGGGCTTTAATTTCAGAATCCTTCAACGTGCCACTGAATATGGGGTGGACTCATTCTCAACCCCGCAAATACTGGCGTTCGCGGTTGAGCTCTATGAAGCAGGCATTCTGACTGACAAAGACTTCGAAGGGTGTCCGTCCGATACAGAGGGGAGGTTCTTCTGGTTGCTCGACAGAGTGGCCCACCGAGAAGGTATCGGAGATGTGCTGGCTGACGGCGTGTATTATGCGGCCCGAAAGATCGGCAAGGGTGCGGAAAAATTTGATCATAATACGATCAAGAAACACGAGCAACTCCCTCTCAAGCTGGGTATGCTGGACCCCATCTATTTCCTTATGTATTCTACCAACGAAAAGATAAGCATTACCCAAATCGAAGGGAACTTCCCCCAGGCGGCTTTTCCCACGAGAGAGCAGAGAGAAGCGTTTGTAAAGGATTGGCTCCAGGTTCCCGACGAAAGATTTAAACAATACGTTCTGGACTGGGAACCAAGGGGAGATCACGCGATACCGTATTTCCCCACTCCGGACATGTGCAGTGAAATTGTGGATTGGATGGAAATGCTGCACAACATTGACGACGCCCTGGGATTGTGCGCCGGTATGGCATCATTTTGTTTGAAGCCTCCCTATCATATACACAATTACCCGAAACTCATCTCCGCGGCGACAGGGATGGACGTGGATGAAGCCGGACTGAAGAAAATAGCCAACAGGAGTAGGAATCTGCACAGGGCCTTCAACAACAGAAGAGGCATGACGAGGGCCCATGAGAAGCCGCCTGAAGACCACTGGAAAAGAAGATTTCCGGAGCTCGAGGACCAACTCTTGTCCACGTATTACAAATTCAAGGGATGGAATATGGACGGCGTTCCTACGAAGGAAAGGTTGTTGGAATTGGATCTGGGTTATGTTGCCGAAGACTTGGAAAAAAGGGGGATATTGAAAGATGGCCAAAATTAAGAAGAAGGTCAAGACCATCAAGATTGATGCCGATAAGTGCAATGGCTGTCGGGCCTGTGAGATCATCTGCTCTGCTTTTCACGCTACACCGCAATACAGCAGCGTCAATCCTGCGAGGGCTCGCATTCAGGTGATGAGTCATCGACTCAAGAACATCTGGCTTCCGGTATTCGCGGGTGAGTATGCGCCAGCCGAATGTATGGGCAGAGACAAATACCTGATTGACGGGAAGGAATACGACGAGTGTTCGTTTTGCAGGGCTTCCTGCCCATCCAGGGATGCTTTCAAAGAACCCGATTCAGGTCTCCCTCTCAAGTGCGATATGTGTGAAAGCGATCCGTCGCTCACAAAGCCGAAGTGTGTGGAGAAGTGCCTCAATAATGTCTTAATTTATGAAGAGAGAGAAGAGGAAGTAGAAGAAGAAGTGAGAGAGGAAGACGTGCAGATAGGCCTGGAATCCATGATAGACAAGTATGGTTTGGACAAGATCATGGATACCGTTTCCCGGATTTCAGCGTCAAAGAAGGGCTGAAACCTGTGGGCGAACGCAGAGGAAGGAAAACAGGGGAGAAGGTAACCATGAAGCCGGGCAAGCCCTTGGTATGCGGCATGATCGGCAGCAAACCGAATGGTATATTCTCATCGGACACATAGGAAATTGGTGTGAGCACAAGAATCAAGAATAATCTCTGGCAAGTGGGCGGAAGGGGGCTGACCGATCCCTCGGATGCGGCCGTGTACCTCGTACGCTTCGGCGACAAAGCAGCCCTTATTGATGCGGGAACTGGTCGAGATCACTCGCAACTCATGACACACATTGCCGAATGCCTTGAACCAAATGTGCAACTGGAATACCTTCTCCTCACCCACTGTCACTTCGATCATGCCGGCGGGGCTCAGGCTGTGAGAGACGCATACGGCTGCCGAATCGTCGCGCACGAGTTGGATGCGGTGTATCTCGAATCAGGCGACAACCGTGTGACTGCCGCTGCCCTGCATGGAGCACGCCTCGAACCGTTCGCGGTCGATATCAGATTGCAGGGCAAAGAATCGATCCTGGACATCGGTACCGGCAAGGTGACAGCCCTTCACTGCCCAGGCCACTCCCCGGGGTCGGTGGTGTATACTACAGACCTTGACGGTCAATTCATTCTTTTCGGGCAAGACGTCAGCGGTCCTATCCATTCGGATTTCTTGTCTGATGAAACACTGTACCTGGAATCGTTGGCAAGACTTCTGGACTTGCAGGCCGATCTTCTCCTCGAAGGCCATTTCGGCATTATCGAGACAAAACAAGAGGTGCGAGAATTTATTCAGTCTTGTATAACCCCGTCTCCGCAACCATGCCGGTGTTAGTGACACACCAGGTCGTGTAAAGGACACCCTTGTGTAGGTGCCTTACGCTGGTTACATTACGAGCTATAGCCAAAAAGGGCGAACAATCGTTGTAATATTCGGAATGAGAGGCAGCAGGCCGAACGATGTATGTGCACCGCACAAATAGGGAGTCGGATTGAGCATCAGAATCAGGGACAATCTCTGGCACGTCGGCGGGATGGAGTTGACTGATCCGTCGGACGCGGCCATGTACCTTGTCCGCTTCGGCGATAAAGCAGCCCTTATTGATGCGGGAACTGGTCGAGGTCACCCGCAACTCATAAAAAACATTACCGAATGCCTGGCATCGGATGCCCAACTCGAGTATCTGCTCCTCACTCACTGCCACTTCGATCATTCCGCTGGAGCCCGGGCCGTAAGAGACGCATATGGCTGCCGAATCGTAGCTCATGAGTTGGACGCAGTATATCTGGAATCGGGCGACAACCGTGTCACAGGAGCCGCCTGGTATGGCGGCCGAATCGAGCCGTTTGCCATCGACGTCAGATTGCAGGGCCAAGAATCGACTCTTTCCATCGGTACCGGGACCGTGAAAGCCATTCACTGCCCGGGCCACTCCCCGGGTTCGGTCGTGTATACTACTCACATTGACGGTCAGCTTATCCTGTTTGGGCAAGACGTCCACGGCCCGATTCATCCGGAATACCTTTCTGATGAAACACAGTATCTGGATTCGTTGGCAAGACTTCTAGAATTGCAGGCGGACGTTCTCCTCGAAGGGCATTTCGGCGTCATCGAGACAAAGGAAGAGGTGCGGGCATTTATTGAGAATTGGAGATCCCCGCTGGGGGTCTCTCATTACGCCATTTTGTACGCCCCTGATGATTGGCAGCAAAGGCAACGTAATGCATCTCCCTCCGAGCAACCCTCTGAAACAAACAAGGATGTGAAGTGACCTTCGGGACAGATGCCTGTCGGGAGTGTTGAGGGGCAAAGAGAGGCACTTCGAGCCAACCATCCGACCGTGATAGTTCTTCACCTTGAAGATCAATCGATCAAGAGGAACTCTCATCACCATACATTGTCAAAGAAATCAATCGATCAAGAGGAACTCTCATCACCATACATTGTCAAAGAAATCAATCGGTGTGACATTCCTCTGGCGAGCTTTTTTTCATGACGTTCAGTATAACCACACGCAATGGGCGACCGAGCATGAGTACACGGTCTCAAAGTGAGTACTATTGAGGTTGTTGTGACCGATTTCACTGAGATCTCGGGGACTGAGCGACAGCGCCGCGCCTTGTGCGGCATTTGTCCTGCCGGCTGCTGGGTCAGAGTAACCTATGACTCCGCGGGGAAGATGCGTGCGGTGCAGCCGGATGAAGACTCGGAACTGGGGATGATCTGCAATCTTGGTCGGCAGTCGCCTCAGATAGTGTACTCTACGGATCGCTTGCGTCATCCGTTGCGCAGGACCGGTCCGAAAGGGGGGTATGAGTTCACTCGCATTACGTGGGACGAGGCCTTTGACCTCATCGTCCCCAGGCTCAACTCCATTCGGGAAACGTATGGGCCGGAAGCCACCGCGATATATACGGGGAGAGGAAGTTTCGAACAGTCCGAGTGTGATGTGTTCCAGCCTCAAGGGGTAGCGGTATCTTCAGCGTCGAGCGTCCTCTTTCCCTTCGGATCGCCGAATACCCTGGGCGTAGGTGCCCTCTGCTACGTATCCTTTGCGATGATCGCCCCACACGTGACCGCGGGCGGAATGATGATCAATATGTTCTCGGATTTGGAGAACGCGGATCTCATTGTCATATGGGGAGCGAATCCCGCGACCGACTGCCCGCCTCTGGACTTCGGCCGCGTCATGAAGGCCCGGCAGAGAGGCGCGGAGGTGGTGGTCATCGATCCTCGCCGTACCGGCACTGCAGTTGCAGCGGACGCGGAGTGGATCCCCATCAGGCCGGGCACGGACGGAGCCCTTGCGCTCGGCATGTGCCAGGTTCTTATCGAAGAAGAGCTCTATGACGAGCGTTTTGTTGAGGACTGGACCCATGGCTTCGAAGAGTTCGCGAGGTATTGCCAGCACTTTCGCCCGGAGGTCGTGGAGACGATCACCCGCGTCCCTGCCGACGTGATCCGGCGCTTGGCCCGGCGGATTGCCTCGGCAAGGGGAGCCGCCCCGGTCATGTACAGCGGGCTGGAATACAGCGACAGCGGAGTGCAGGCCATTCGGGCCGCGATGACGCTCTGGGCGCTGGCCGGCCAGCTTGATGTTCCGGGCGGCCGCTGTTTCACCATGCGGGAGAACCAGTTCCCCATGAATCGAGAAGGACATCTGCCCAACCCGGACGTGAGAAAGGCCCTCGGTCGCGATCGCTTCCCCGTGTACAGCGCATACCGTGGCGAATCGCACGCCATCTGTCTTCCGGATGCGGTGCTGCAGGGGAAACCTTATCCAATCAGGTCGCTCATCGTGGAAGGCGGTTCCCTTATCACTGCGTGGCCTCAGCCCCACATCTGGCGAGAGACCCTGGCAGCCCTGGACTTTCTTGTATGCATAGATCGTTTTTTTACTGCCGATGCTGCGTATGCTGACCTGGTGCTGCCCGCAACGACGTATTACGAAATTGAATCATACATGGTGTACGGCCCGCTCTTCAGAATCCGGGAACGCGTGGTCGAGCCCGAGGGCGAGGCGCGACACGGTTTCTTCATTCTTGCCGAACTGGCTAAACGCCTGGGTTATGGGCATCTCTATCCGCAAAATGAGGAAGCGGTGCTGAGGCATGCGCTCAAGCCCGCGGGCTTGACTCTCGAACAGGTGAGGACCGCGGGCGGCCTGGCGCGGGTACCCACGGTGATGATGGAATACCGCAAATGGGAAAAAGGCCGGCTGCGATCCGATGGCCAGGCGGGCTTCGAGACCCCGACAGGGAAATTTGAGATCGCTTCGACCATCCTCGAGGAACACGGGTACGACCCGCTTCCGGTGTACACGGAGCCGAAAGAAGGCCCTCTGGCACAGCCAGACCTGGCCGAACAGTTTCCCCTGGTGTTTAGTTCCGGATCTCGGGTCACCACTGATTTTCGTTCCCAGTTCCACGGCGTGCCCGATCTGGTGAAGGAGCGGCCCGAGCCGACGGTCACCATGAATTCCCAGGACGCAGGGGACCGCAACATTACCACCGGTGACGTCGTCGAGGTGGCCAGCCCCCGGGGCCGTGTCCGGTTCAGGGCGTACGTGACCGACAACATTATGCAGGGTGTGGTTGACGCGAGCATGGGTGGAGGGGGACCTGTAGGGCCTCAAGCGTGGCAAGACTGTAATGTGAACGATTTGACCGATCTGCAGCGGTACGATCCCATCTCGGGGTTCCCTGTATACAAAGCTCTGCTGTGTGAAGTAGCCAAGCTTGAGGAAACCTCGCCCACAGCGATTCGCGACCGTGCCGAGGACCTTCAGTCACCGACGTCGGTGAAGCATGAGTCGCGAAGGGCTCGCACGAAGCCGCGCATCTTTCTGGACCATAATGCGACCACACCGGTAGACCCGGAAGTTGCGAAAACCGTGGCTGAATGCACCGAACGATGCTTCGGCAACCCCTCCAGCATTCATACGGCCGGGAATGAAGCCCGATTTATCGTTGAATCAGCTCGGCGCCAGGTTGCGCAATTGCTCAACTGCACCGCACGGAGGATCGTGTTCACGGGCGGCGGTTCGGAAGCAGACAACCTGGCGATCAAAGGAGTCGCGTTCTCACGCCGCGGAATGGGCAATCACATTATCACCACCGCCATAGAGCATCCCGCGGTATTGGGCACGTGCAAGTGGCTGGAAGGGCAGGGGTTTCGTGTCACTGCGCTCCCTGTGAACCGGGAAGGGGTGGTCGCGGTCAGCAACCTGGAAGCAGCGTTGAGTCCGGATACCATATTGGTAAGTGTCATGGCAGCCAACAACGAGACAGGAGCCTTGCAGCCCATAGCCGAGCTCGCTCAGGTGACCCACAGGCAGGGAACGCTGTTCCACACGGATGCAGTGCAAGCGGTCGGCAAGATTCCCATCGATGTGCGGGACTGGCAGGTGGACCTGCTCACGCTTTCAAGCCACAAGATTCACGGGCCCAAAGGCGTCGGGGCTTTGTATATTGGTAAGGGGGTGACCCTTGATCCGCTCGTTCATGGCGGCAAACAAGAGCACGGCATGCGAGCGGGCACAGAAAACGTGCCAGGTATCGCAGGACTGGGAAAGGCTGCTGAACTCGCAAATCAAAGGCTCGCTGAAATGGATCGCGTGCGGGCTTTGCGGGACAGGCTGGAGCAGGGAATCAGGACAATCGTTCCAGATGCCACACGCAACGGGCCGCTCGAGCAACGACTCCCCAACACCGCTAACCTGACATTGCCGGGGATGAGGGGCGAGTCGGTGGTTCTCGCTCTGGATCACCTCGGCGTGGCTCTCTCGTCGGGATCTGCATGCAGAGCCGGCACTCCGGAACCGTCCCATGCCCTGCTTGCGATGGGATTGTCTGCAGAGCAAGCTCATTGTGCGCTGAGATTTTCGCTGGGCCTGGGTAATACTGAAGAACAGATCGACCGCACGCTTGACCTGTTGGGCGAGATGATTCGTGAAACCGCCGCGGGTGTGCGTTTCGCACCGTGTCGCTAGCAGGCTGTTGCGGAACGCAATGCTTTCCCGACAACGTGCCAGTGATGAAATGGCGCAACGGTCGACGCGGGCTTCGTGGTCGTATGTGCAGAAAAGGAGCGCAGTTGTGATGCATGCATCTTTCTCCTCAGCGGAATCCACCGCCCGAAACCGGCGTGAAGAAGACGCAACCGACGCGATGGCTCAGGATGTGCTGAAGGGTCTATTGGCCGATCAGAAATATATACCGAGCAAATACTTTTACGACGCGCGAGGATCGAAGCTCTTTGAAGTGATATGTAACCTTCCGGAGTATTATCCCACGAGGACCGAGCTGAGTCTCCTCGCCACTCATGCCGAGGAAATCGTGCGCGGGCTCCGACACGGCGATCTCGTAGAATTGGGCGCGGGCGCCAACTGGAAAATCCGAACCTTGCTCGACGCCCTGGGCCCGTGGCGCAGAGGCCATGTGCGGTACGTTCCGGTGGATGTGTGCGGCCCTGCCTTGCGGGAATCCGCGGCCGAGTTGACCACAGCGTACCCTGAATTAAGGGTCGACGGAATTGTGGCGGATTTCACCCGCGACCTCCACAGGCTGCACTCGGATCGTCCCAAGGTAGTCTTGTTCTTTGGCAGTACCATCGGCAACCTGGACGAGGGGGAGGCCGTGGCGTTTCTGCAAGATGTGGCAGCGATGCTCAATCCGGGTGATCGTTTTGTCCTCGGACTGGACATGGTGAAACCGATCCAAATCCTGGAGGCAGCGTACAACGATTCCCGAAACGTGACTGCCGAGTTCAACAGAGAACATGCTGCTTGTCATGAATCGTGAACTGCGTGCAAACTTCAATCCTGCGAGCTTCGATCATGCGGCATTCTTCAATGTGAAGCGGGAGCAGGTCGAAATGCACCTGCGAGCGCGGACGGCCATTTGCGTGGACGTGAAGGCCCTGGGAATCTCCGTGGTGCTGAAGAAAGGAGAGACCATTCGTACCGAGATTTGCCGCAAATTCACGCGGAATTGCGCAGAAGAGATGATTCGTGACGCGGGCATGGCGGTGAGCCGCTGGTACTTTGATCCAAAAGGTTGGTTCTCCCTGCTCGAGGCTGTTCCTGACCGGCCATGACCTCGTGAATCCGAGAAGGAAAAGCGTTCGCCGCAAGCGATAAGGCATGAAGAGAATGGCACAAAGAACGAAAGAACCCCGGGGCAGGTGCCGCCGGGGCATAGTTCAGAAAATGTCCTGCCCCATCAGAAGTCGTACACCAGAAAACTTTGGAGACCCATGATCGGATCAATCGTCCGGTTGGGATTCACCGCCCAGGAGGACCCTATCGCTGCTCCGTCGCTTCGCTGTGGCAGAAGAACGTAAGGGTAGACAGTGGTCACAAGAGTCTTGTCAACGCACGCGTAGGTAAACCACCTCCCAGGCTGCCAATAGGCCCATCGAGCCCTCAGAGTGAGACCTTCCAGAAGTTTCCAGTCCGCTCCCGCGGTAACCTCCCATCCGAGAGCATCGTCCGGGATAGACGGTGCGCCATCGGTCAACACGTTTTGCAACACGGCCAGGGCGTAGTCGCTTGTTGAGGCGATTACTGGAGACGTGAACGAGGGAGCCACGGTTCCCGCGCCAAACAACACAATGTTACCGTTGGACCTGGGGGCCAAACTGCCCCAGCCCCACCCCTTGGAAACTCGAGTGGCATAAAAGAAACTGCCGTACACATTGAGGTTGGCAGCCACGGCATAATCGAATCTCGCTCCCCAACTCGAAGCGTCGGTCATGTACCCTTCGCCGTTCCAATTCACCGCATTGAGGCCTGCCCCGTATTGATACCCCATGAGCAGACTGTACGGCAGAAAGGCCTGAGCGTTTCCCAGATATTGGCCGTTTTGCACGTTCTCCCACGATTGTTTGTTTATCCAAATCCCATGCCGTCGATCCGGGCCCGGTACCCAAGAATACAGGAGGCTGATCTTCGCAGGGCCGAACAATGCCCCCAGTTCGGTCATGAATTTCCACGCTTCGTTGGAATATGGCGCGTACTGACTTCCGCCTCCATCCCCCGGGTCCACCGGAGACAGGGAGAGGTAATTGAACATCAGGGGAAGCTGGAAGTTTGTTTGGACACGCGACCACGCCACTTCGGAATTAAGAAAGAAGCGGCCGCTATTGTATTTCACATACGCACATCCGTCTTCCACCGTGGCATCGCGGGTCACCTGAGATGCCACCAGGTAATTGCTTTGTCCGGATTGCGGCCCTTCATGCTCCTTTAGCCACTCGTACAAGATACCCACATCCAAGGCACCTGCCCGGTACGTCATAAATGCAACGGGCTGCTGCATCATTGCGGAGTCGTGGTCCCACTGTTTGTTGTAATTCCCGAAGTCATACGTGCTTATGATTTGACGGCTCACTCCACCAGGCTGGCCCCCGCCATTGCCAAAGGGGGACCCCGCCCTGACGGGTGTGGCAAAGGAGTTTATCCAGAGCGCCCGTCGGTAGGGATAGATTCCTAAGCCGAAGCGGAAAGGCCCATAAGGCGCCACGAGGAGTAAACACTCCGAGGTGACGTTCGTCCCGTCGTATTGGGCGCCGATACCAAAGGGCAACGGCCTCTTGCCGGCTACCACCACGCCCCACGGAGTCTCCGCTGTCGCCCACCACTGAGTCCATTCACCTGTGCTAATGGGGTTCCACGCACCCGGGTTGCTCGAGTTCACGTACAATCCGTAAGTCGCGGGAGCGTTCACAATAACGGTGGGGGGGGGGGTTCGAACGACCCTATCTGATACCAGCCCCTCAGCCTTATGGCAGGGTTAATCTTGATTTCGGGGTAGAATTCCACTCTCTGGTAATTGAGTGACGCGTCCTTGCCGGTCACGAGTCCGTACGGGATTTTGTTTATGGTCCTCTGGCCGATCCACACGTTCATGGAACGATAGTTCACAAAGCCCGGACCTGTCCCTGCAGGGTTGATCGCATCGTAAGGACCGAAAAAACCGGTCTGGCCGGTCTGAGTGAAGTAGTCATACCCCCACTGGAAGTTTCCGGACATCTGGAACTCCCACGCAGAGGCAGGAGCGGCGACCGATGCGATGAACAGCCCGGGCAACAGAACGAGAAACCACTTTTTCATCATCCCCTCCCAATTCACAAGCAAAGCAATTGGACCGAGGTCCCTGGGACAGCGCAGCCTCCACACCCCACGGAGCGTCCTACAGCTGAACCCTGAAGGGCTCCTCCAGCTATGGCACGCACCGCCCCCGGCGGGAGGCATGGCCTAAGAGAAGTCACTACTAATATTTTGAGCTAGATAAAATCTTAGCAGTTCCCGACGGCTGGGACAACCAGAATTTCGTAATTCTCATCCTATTTTCCGTTGGATAGCTTGATGCGTCGCCAGCTCGGAAATGTCTCGTGTTTGTGTCGCCGGCGGGGGCGAATTCCAGAACGCGACGAAAATTCGATATGATTTTCGCATGTCACCATCAACCTTCTGAAGGCTCCGAGCCACGAAAAGGTGCGCTGGACTGTGTTTCCCATACTCCCCATCAAGCACTCTGCAACTGCACCCACCTATTATGACCATCATCGGAGGACGGCCCCCGGTCCATCGTGAGGAGAAGTAGCTGAATGAGGGAGGCCTTCCCGGCTGCTGGTCCTCAGTCATCACGAACACCGATTTGACTCATCGCTTACCATGATATATGGTATGGCTTCCCGTGGCTAAGAAAAACCCTTGCATCGAGGCAGAGATGCTGGTCTGTAGGGCGTGCCATTGCCCAGACCGTTTGGATAGGAAGGAAACTATCTCGAAAGGGGTGACCGCGTGGGTTTCAGTCCCTCCCTCACCACAGCCTCTCGAATCCTGCGCAATGCGAACGCACGCTGTCCGAATGGATCGAGAGAAAAGGTCGGTGCATGGCCCGCTCTTATTGTCCACAAAGACACATTTTACGACCGGGATGCTTCGGTTTCTCCGCCGTGTGCAACCTCTCGTACACAACACACTGTTGCGAGGCTCCCATTCGCCGGTGGCTCCAGCTTGTCACACCCGGTGCGGTAGGCGCGCATCTCGTTCGATCCAGCCGGGCTCGCGGAGGAATCGGTTTCTCGTGTCGTTCGAGGCGGCATGAATGAGAAAAGCAGCAGTACCACACGGTCTACACGCCCGTGTTGCCGCGGGGTGTCAGATTCTTGAAAAGAGGAGTAATGCAATGCGCAAGATCATTGGGTTCATGGCTTTCATGCTGCTCGTTGCCGGGTCGCATCTCGCACTCGCCGCATCCCTTGCGGGAACGGTTACCATGCGGGTCGACTTGTCCGATCACGACCACGCAAAAGAGGTGAGACTCTGGATTCCATACCCCATCTCGGATCACCACCAGAAGATTTCCGCAATCAAGATTTCGGGAGACTACGTGGAATCGGCCGTGTACACGGACCAGCGGTCCTCGGTTCCCATGCTTTTCGCTCGCTGGGAAAAGGGTGCGAAAAGCCGAAAGCTCACATTCGTTTTTCAGGTAGACCGTCAGGAAGTCATACGGCGAGATTTTCCGTCAACGCAACCGGCTTGGGATCCCGGAGATTATGCGGAATACCTGAAAGCCACCAGCCTCGCTCCCCTTACCGGGTCGGTCAAAGAATTGGCGGACAAGATCACCAAAGAGAAGACAACGGTGATTGCCAAGACGCACGCGATCTACGATTGGATATTGCAAAACATGTATCGTGATCCCGCGACTTACGGATGTGGCACAGGTGATGTGTGCTCTTTGCTCGAAAGACCGGGTGGCAAGTGTGTCGACATTCACTCCGTCTTTGTTGCCCTGGCCCGAGCTGCGGGAGTTCCCTCGCGAGAGGTATTCGGCATACGTCTGGCCAAGAAAGGCTCACAGGATGTGTCAACATGGCAGCATTGCTGGGCGGAGTTCTTCGTCCCCGGATACGGGTGGGTTCCTGCGGATCCCGCGGACGTGCGCAAGGCTATGCTCACGCAGAAGCTGAAGCTTACGGATCCTAAGATTGTTGAGCTGCGCAAGTATTACTGGGGCGCCATCGATCCGTATCGGGTACAAGTCGGTACCGGCAGAGACCTGACCTTGAATCCGCCGCAAGAAGGCAAGCCCGTGAGCTATCTCATGTATCCCTTTGCGCAAGTCGGAGACAAGACCATTGATTCCGTGAACCCCAAGACATTCAAATACGACATCATGTTCCAGGCAAAATAGCTCCGAAAGGCGTTTTTCACCCGTCCTTCTTCAGCCTGGCCGGTACAGGCACGAGTCCTTGGGGAAGGGATCCATATTTCAAAAGGATCGCCTTCTCCTCCTGACTCTTCGAGACTTCGCAAGGCTGTGTCTCCGTCTGGTCGCCGTACGCTTCGCTTTCGGACAGGCACACGCCATTTCCACGACCTGTGGTGGTCCCATCTCAAGGACGGAGCTTCATAGGGAAAAAAGCCTGTTTCACGGAACGTCCCCTCATCATGGGAGAAGTCATGAAGAACCGTAGATCTTTTTTGAGGACTGGCATCCTCGCTGTGGTTGGATCGCTCTGGTCCTGGCGCAGTGCCTCCGGCAGTTCAGAGGCAGATAAGAAAGTGTATGCCATGATCGTGGATCTCAATCGATGTTGCGGATGCCAATCCTGCGTCATCGCGTGCAAGGCTCAGGAACAAGACGGCACCACACCTGTTCAACACCAAGGTCCTTTCGGGAGAAGAGGGGTCCTATCCGGTTTCACGAGCGCTCTTCACTCCCATTCAGTGCAACCAGTGCGAAAGTCCCCCTTGCGTGCCCGCGTGCCCTTACGACGCCACGTTCAAGCTTTCCAACGGGATTGTGGTTACCGATTGGGACAAATGCAAGGCAGCGGGAAATTGTGTGACTGCCTGTCCTTTTGAGGCCCGATTTCTGGACCCGACTCATGGGAACAAATCCGACAAATGCGACTTCTGCCTCGATCGAGTGAATGCAGGCCTGGAGCCAGCTTGTGTGGAGGCTTGTTCGGAAAAAGCTCGTTTGTTCGGCGATATCCACACGGCAACTGGCGAGTTTGCGGATTATCTCAAGAGGGAGGATTTGGTGAGACGTAAGCCGGGACTCAATATCAGGACTGCAGTACATTACGTCCCATTACGCGGGAGCAAGAGCGGAGGACTACTGTGAGCTTGAAGAAAGAAATGCATACCTCTTCAACTTCCCGACTGGCCCGGAGGTCCATGCTTAAGATAAGCGCCATTGCCGCTGGCTGTGTGGCACTTGGCACGAGGGCTGTCGCGGAAACGGCAAAATGGCTGAATCCCAGACGGGTGCAGCAAGGTGCTCCCACTACCCTGGACAAGCACGTGCGCATCGTCCACTCCGTGTGCCTCGGATGTAACGCCCGCTGCGGCAATCGTCTCGTCATCAGGAAAGGCAAGCTCGAAAAAGTCTCAGGCAATCCCTATCACCCGTATAACAGTATGGCTCGACCGATTGACTATGATACGCCGGTCGAGAAAAGCCTGCCTCTGCCAAGCCCTGTGTGCGCGAAAGCGCAGGCTGCTCCGGAATATGTGTACAGTCCTTACCGAGTGCTCAGACCTCTGAAGAGGGCAGGAGCAAGAGGTTCCGGGGGCTTTCGAACCCATTGAGTGGGAACAGATGATTCGGGAAATCGTTCACGGCGGCAAGCTGTTCTCGCATCTCGGCGAGGATCGGGTCATACAGGGGCTGAAGGATCTGAACAGCGACGAACCTCTAGACACGTCAGCTCCTGAATTGGGGCCTCTGCGGAACAGTTTTGTGTGCCTATCCGGGAGGCTACAGTCCGGTCGCAAGGAATTCATCAATCGTTTTGTGAAGAATTCGCTCGGTTCCATCAACCATATTTCACATACTGACATCTGTGGCCTCGGATTCCGCATGGGCAATTTCGCCTTTACGGAAAAAAAGCAAGTGGAACTGAAAGCCGACCCGTGGAGTGCCGAGTACATCCTGGTTTTCGGTGCGAACATCTATGAAGCGCTTCAGCCTGGGATCAATACGTACCGGTGCGGCAGTAGCCCAACGGAGTTCAGAGAAAAAGCTCAAGTTCGACATCGTGGATCCGCGGGCCCAACATGCTTCGGTTCATGCACATGAGTGGGTCCCTATACAACCAGGCCAAGACGGAGCCTTTGCCATGGGCATGATTCGATGGATTATCGAGCACAACCGCCATAATAAAGACTTTTTGCAATCTCCGTCCCAAGCAGCGGCAAAGAAGAAGGGTTTTGCGTGCCACACCAATGCCACGCACCTCGTCATACTCGATCCCGAGCATCCCCATTTCGGCAAATTCCTGAGAGCCGAGGATGTGGACCCGCATGTGGAAGAAAAGGAAAAGAAGTCCTTCATGGTCATTCCCCGGCAGGGAGCTACTCCGGTGGCCAGCGACAAAGCGACGAGCCCGCTTCTTGACGAAGAGGCCACGGTCACGACCGCTTCGGGCAAGACCATAAGAGTGAAGACGAGTTTCAGGATTCTCAGAGAAGGTGTCATGGCCCACTCTATAGAGGATTACGCGACATTCGCACACGTGGACGCGGACCAAATCACCAGGATCGCCAGGGAGTTCAGTTCGCACGGTACCAAAGCGGCCGTGTGCCAGTATCACGGGGCAGGCAACTACGTGAACGGCACGTACGCGGCTTATGCAATCGCGGTTCTTAACGCATTGATAGGAAGGGTTGACCGAAAAGGCGGTTACACGAAATCTGGTGGTGGCATAGGAAAACCGGGAAAAGGTTCTTACGATTTGCTTGCCTTCCAGGGTAAACGAAAACCTTCCGGCGTGCCCATCTCCCGGGAAAAGACGGCTTACGAGAAGACCAGCAAATTTAAGCGAAAGAGAGAAACAAACAGGAAGCGGATACCCCGCGAAGCGGCCCTGGTTTCCATTCTCTAAAGGAGGCCTGTGTGTGGAGGCCATGAGTGGCATCGACCAGCAGTACCCCTATCCATGCAACATGCTCTTCACCTATTTCTTTAATCCCGTCTATTCAATTCCTGGGGGAAGGAGATATCGCGAGACATTGCAGGACGTGAACAAGGTGCCGCTGCACGTGTCCGTCGATGTCGGCATCAACGAAAGCAATGTGTTTGCCGATTACATTGTCCCCGACGTGACCTACCTGGAAGGGCACTACGGTTGGCTGAACCCGCATGCTCCCGCGCTCAAATTCACCGGCATACGCACTCCCGCGCTGGAACCCCTCACCGGCAGGACCCAGGACAACCGACCCTTTTGCCTCGAGACCTTCTTCATCGATCTCGCTGAAGCCGCCGGCCTTCCCGGATTCGGACAACACGCGATTCCTTCTAAGCATGGCAAGACGCTGCCCCTGCACTCCGCGGAGGACTTCTATGTCCGAGGCATCGCCAACATTGCGACGGGGAACAACATTCCCCAGGCTCAGGCAGCCGAGGTTGAGTTCGTGGAAAGGAACTACCCCGTGAGCGCTTGTAAGGGCCTGCTCACCGACAAGGAGTGGTTGCAGACATGCTACCTTCTCAGCAGAGGAGGGATCTTCAAGAAATACGAGGACGTATTTGACGGCGAAAACTTCACGCACGGGGTGAAGCGGGTCGTCCTGTACAATGAGGAGCTCGCTACCACGAGAAATGCGCTCACAGGAGCGTTGTTTCCCGGTTCGTTGACCTATCTTTCCCCGACCGATGCTTCGGGAGACGCTGCCGCACAGGCGGAAAAGAATTACCCATTCGTTCTGGTGAGCTACAAGATGAGTATCCATACGCAGTCCCGGACCATTTGGCACCGTACCGCGCTGGAGCTGGTTCCCGAAAATGAGGTGTTGGTCAACGCGATTGATGCCGACTCCTATCGTTTGAAGACCGGAGACACTGTGAGATTAGTTTCCAGGAGCAACCCTGAGGGCGTTGTGGGCAAGGTCAAGGTCACGCAGCTCGTACGAAAAGGATGTGTGGCGATTTCATTTCATTACGGGCACACGCACCTGGGTGCTTCGGAGCTTGCCGTAAAGGATGCGGAGACCGTTTTTCTGGGACAAAAGGCTGTAGCAAACAAAGATCGCATGAAAGCGAATCCGGCATTGGGAACGGGCGTGAATCCCAACATGCTGTCAGACCTGGATCCCAAACTGGGGAACACGCCAGTGGTTGAAACCCTCTCGGGCATCCCCGATTTCAGCGGCACGCGAGTGAAACTCATAAAAATCGGCTGATTCGGCTCGTGCCCACGTGAATTCAGAGCCCTTCTTGCTCCGTGATCGAAGGAGAATAGTGCAGCGTCTTGAAAATCGCGTCTGAATCTGTGTTGAAACTGGCTCGCGTTCACACGAGCAAGACCGTAGGGCTGGGCCTCTCTTGAGCGGAGTGATCCCACGGTTTTGCTTCGTCCGTACCAAGGGAGATTCCCAGCCTGCACCAAGTTGCACATGCAAAAGCGAATCGGTATGAGAAGCCAACATTCACATTCCCCATAAGCTGGGCTGTTTTGGCGGCATTTTTGGCTGGGGTGTTCTGGTTCGGCCTTGGCCAAGATAGGGGGGGGGGACGAGACTATCCAGTGCCAGGGTACCGGGCCACCCTCAAAAAAATTGTGAGAACTGTTGCGTGGGTGACCAGAATCACTGGCTTATCTTCGGCTCACGAAAATCCATCTATCAACACCTGTTTATAACTCCACCCAATCCCCATGCATGTGAGAAATTGGTTCAAAGAAGATTAGGGGGTTAAGATGAAATTTGAAATAACAGCTACTTACGAACTGTCCTGTTTTGGGGCTTGTTGGTGAATACCTAAACATCCATGCTCTGTGGCAAAGTTATCCACAGGTTTCAACTCATGTTATCCACAGGTCCTGTGGATTGTGAGGATTCCAGTGGCCCGCGGCGCCCCCGGTTACATGATTTCGGGCTTTACCACATTCTCTGACTCGGGCGAGTAATGCCAATTTATTTCAAATAGTTCCTAACACATTCAACTCAGAGTTTCCGCGCTATATCGGGCTATCAGGCCAGTCCGGACAGCGTAACGATAGACGCAAGCGAATACCCAGTACGCAAGCATGATGGACACCGCTGCAAGAGATCCGCCCCACAGCAAAGCGCTCTCCGATGCTGCGCCACCCCGGACGACCGCGCGCATGCCCTCGAACACGTACGATGGCGGTAACAGATACGACACGCATCGCATCCAGTGCGGAAGCGTGGAGATCGGATAGAAGACGCCGACAAACGGTGCCATGAGTGCGGGAATGGGCCAGACGAACCACTCGGATGCCGGTCCAAATCTGAGCACCATGGCACTGCTCACTATGCCGAGCGCAATGCCGAACAGAAAGAGTACAAGAAGGAACGGGACCAGCATGAGGCCATACACGAAGAAAGAGAGTCCGAAGAGCGAGGTCGCGAGCACGAACATTACGATGAGCCCCACGGAGCTGGTGGCGATGCTCGAAAGGACGAGGCCGCCCACGTACTCGGCTATTGAGAGCGGTGTCGCAAAGATGTTAAGAAAGTTGCGTGACCACACATCCTCGAAAAACGCGAGAGTTACTCCCTGCATCACGCGAATGAAAAAGTCCCAGAGCAGGACGGCTCCGAGGAGAGTCGGGACAAAATCGAAGCCGGACGCGGTGACGGAATTGAGGTATTTGGTGATGAAACCCCACAGCACCATGTCAATGGCTACCCACGCGAAAAGCGGAAATACCCGTGCCGGACTCTGCCGCATCAGATAGAAATGCCTCACCACGATGGCAGCCATACGATTGAAATTCACGATACCTACCCGTGTTCCAGCGCGAGGGGCTCCCGCGCCACGGCAATGAATAGCTCCTCGAGTGTCTTTTTGCCGTGTTCGCGGCGCAAGGTCTTCGGGTCTCCTGAGAGCAATATCTTCCCGCGAGAGAGAAACAGTACGCGGTCGCACACGTCCTCGACTTCGTACATGTTATGAGAAGTCCACAGCACGCCCGCTGATTCCCGCTCGGCAAACTCGCAGATTTGCGTGCGTATATCACGAGCCGTTGCAGGATCGAGGGATGCGGTGGGCTCGTCAAGAAGCAGGAGATGTGGACTATTGAGCATGGCCTTGGCAAGAGATGCCCGGGTTTGCTCTCCTGAGGAAAGAACGCCGCATTTCACGTGCCGAAAGGACTGGAGGTTGAACTGTGTGAGCAACACTTCGATGCGCCCTTCCAGGTCCTTCACTCCATAGATAAGACCGAAGACGCGTAGATTTTGGTACACGGTCAAATTCCCTGGCAAGGGAGCGTAAACTGCCGCAAAGTTTGTGAACTCCAGGGCTTGGGAACGTTGCGTCGCTATGTCCAGCCCCTCGATACTGATGGCCCCCGCGCTCGGCAGAAGGACCCCCAGAATCATGTTGATAGTCGTGGTCTTGCCTGCCCCGTTGGGACCCAAAAGGCCTACTATTTCATTGCGGCCCACGTCGAACGTCACCCTGTCTACGGCTACTGTGTCACCGTATGTCCTACGCAGATCTTTGACCGACAGCACTTTCGACATGACTGATATTCTCAGGAGTCCTGATGAACCCTCTGCAGCCTCTCAACAAAGGGTATGTCGGCAGGGACAAACTCGTAACGGCCGAGATCTTCGAATGCCACCCACTTGCAATCCTGGTGATCGATGAGCGACATTTCTCCGCTCGTCCAATCAACAAGATACGCGAGAAGCCTTATCGAACCGTGCGGGTAATCATACACGCTCTCTCCGAAAAATTCGCCCACCTCCACATCGATCCCGAATTCTTCCCTCATCTCCCGAGACAGACAGTCCTCCGGCGTTTCTCCCGGTTCTAATTTGCCTCCGGGGAACTCCCACAAATGGGCCATGTGCTTCCCAGCCTTTCTTTGACCGATGAAGACCTTGTCCCCTCGTATGAGAATAGCAGCTGTCACCGTCTGCACGTGATTACCTCAGCTTTCGTGTGCTTCTCACAAAGAATACGAATGATCGTGACGGAATTCAATGCGTGTCGTAGCAGCCTCTCTCCATCCTGACGACTTTCGCGCTTCCCCGATCCTGTCAGTCTTTATAATGCGTGGCCCGCTATGGCATCAATCACCAAAGGCCACAGGGCCTCTGGCAAGGTGTGGCCCATACCTTCGATGATGCGCAACTTAGCTCCCGGAATGGCATTGGCGGTATCAATTCCGTATTCCAACGGCAATAGGGGGTCGGCATCCCCATGGAGGACAAGAGTCGGAACGGTCAGGGTTCGCAGGGCATCTTTTCTGCTGGGGGAGGCCATGACCGCGGCCATCTCGGTGTACAAATCCATCAGGATTAAGGCCCCGTTCATGGGACAACTCTGCCCATTTTCTCGCAAGTGCCTCTTCAACCGGGAACTGCGGGCCACTCAGAACCCTCCACACATTAAGCCAGCCTTCCACGTAGGCTGATCGTTCCGGGAGGATAGGAGTGAGCAATACCGCGAGGGCTTCTGGATTGGATGGGGGTAGCCCCGGATCTCCCGTGCTGGACATGATTGAAGTGAGCGACCGTATCCGAGCGGGGTATCTGAGGGCCATGATTTGACCAATCATGCCGCCCATGGAAAGCCCCACCACGTGTGCGGAATCGATGGCGATGGCATCGAGCAGGCCGATTGCATCGTCTGCCATGTCAGCAAGCGTATAGGGCACATCCAGAGCTTCTCCACGCAATTGGGACCCCATCAGTGCCGCAACACCGTGCACCCCTGCCTCAGACAAGTTCGTGGAGAGACCGCAATCGCGGTTATCGAATCGGATAACCCAGATACCCCCTGGAAGCCAGTTGCGTACAGAACTTCTCGTCCCACACCACCATCTGCACGCCAAGGCCCATGATGAGTAATAGTGCGGGGGCGCTCGGGGAGCCGAAGGTGTCTGTACGCTATCTCAATACCATTTGCCTTTGCATAGCCGAGATCGGAATGGGGGACTCCCGGTGTCATGAAAACCCTCCGTGCCGCAAGATGGATATCGCAAAGCGAAATGTCGGCAATTTCGTCACGGTGTCTGATTAACATGCCTCATCTGGAATTGTCGCACGACCTGATCGCTCCTGCCCTCAACCCCTGTGGTGCGCAAACCGCTCTTGTCACCGAGCGCTGAGGCCTGCGATGGGACCTCATTACAAGCCGTAACTGTTCTTTCACCAGCTCTGCCAGTCCAAGTTCTTCGAGTTTGGCGATCGGCACCAGCATCGTGACCGTAACGACTCCGGGCAGACGTCCAATCTCCACCGCTCCCGAGATCGTCACCCTGTTCATCACTTCTTCTTTGGACATACACCAGACTAGCGAAGCGCGTCACGCCGTTGTCCACAGCGTCATTCAACGTTGCCCCGGAACCCACGATTTGTAGGGGAGCGGCTTCTTCCAGAAAGCTCTGCCCGAACTTGTCGGCAAGACGTCTTGCCGCTTCCTTTTCTTGAGGAGCAAAAGGACGTGCCAGATGTGGCAGGTCCTCAACCAGGGGCAAAAGGATGGGGCCATTGATGTGCAAGCCCTTGAGTACACTCACTCTCGCAGTAATCTCCGCAGAAACGTCCGTGGTGTGACCTGCCACCTCTCCATCACCTTGCATCGCGTGGGCGTCTCCCAGGGTACACGCCGCCTCCCGCAACTTTCACGGGGCAGATGAGTATGGCCCCCTCGCGAACGGAGTCAATGTCCAGGTGGCCATCAGTGCGACCCTGGTCGAGTTGTTCCTGAGTAAGTCCATACTTGTGGGGAGCGCCAACCAGAAACTGTCCAAAGTCACCCGCGTTATGCGAGTCGGGCATGTCAAAGGCAGGGGTAGTACCGATATTGCCGATAAAAGGACGTAACCGTGTGGCCACGCCGGGAATGTCTGCAGGGCACAAGGCTACCACGGGGTTCTGCGCGGCATTCCTTTGGCAGGGCCATGACTTCCCTCGCATCCTCAGCCAGTTTCTTAGCCACCGCATGATCGAGAGTCACTGCCATACGACGTTCATCGTCAAAGACTATGGTGTAACCGTTTGTCAGCCGAAAAGGGTTGACTTCGGCTCCGCATCCAGTGCAGCGGATGGCGTCCGGGCCTATCCCCTCCACTCTTGTGGCAGGGCTCTCCAGTCCGCACTCTGGACAGTGTCGCGCTGACGAAGGGATCGCCAGTATAACGGCCCTCCACAAAGGACATCGTTCCTGAAGACGTCGCGGTCGATGTCACTCGAATTGCCTGAATATGAATTGCAATCGCGTCCCCGGGTTGAGCGCCTTCCACTGCCACAGGGGTGGTCACCTCGTGTCCTCCCTGGAAAGAAGGGGTAATCATTGGCCCCCAGCATCCGGGGGCAGTTTCAGCGATGATGGTGCCCCCGTCAGCAAGAGGCCCAACCATGGGAAGGCTGGGGCCAACGAGCCCTCCAGTAAATGTACCGACACGAATCGTTTCATGAACTCTTGTCTCCATTATAGCCTCCTCGGTGTTCCTCTCCAGGGAAATGGACAAACTCATACGCTTGCGTACAAGTCCCTGATTATACGTCGTGCCGTTCGATGGGTGTGGGGCGTGTTGAGCATCCCACGATTGGTTGTCCTGGCCTCGAAAGGCACGCGGCATGGCGCACAAATAAGCCCGAGCACGGAAACATCGTAGTAAAGTTGCGGGAAAAGCCGCTTTGATCCCCAATGGGAGTATCTCTCCCCACACGCCCGCGGGTCAAGCAGAATCCTGCACCTGACACCTTGCCCGAATACCGCGTGGGTCGCGTCGGGGTCAGGAGGAAGGCCGAAGACTGGAGAAACGGCAAAAGAGTTCTGACCGAACGGGCAGTGCTTGTGAAAGGTGCGGGGGAGGGAGCCTGAAGGCAGGTTCGACGACGCTGTGTTGCTCTCTGTGAGAATTCCCTCCGCCACGTTACTTGTATTTGCGCACAGCGGTATGCAAGCATGTGAACCCTGAAATTTCGCTATGCGACCACACCATTTCCATCGGAAGAGCCGGGGAGCTGTTGCGACTTCCTCGACATCAGTAAGATACCCACCACCATCAGTGCAGCGATAATGAGCGAAGAAGTGATCCGGCTCAGATCGAAGCCTCCTTCCAGATGCGGCTTGGTGAGGGTGTCGCCGAGTGTTGCTCCGAGGGGTCGTGTCAGCACATATGCAGCCCAGAAAAGAATGCTGGTCGGGAGGTCAGTCAGCAAGTATATCCCCGCCACGAGAGCGATCAGGCTTGCGAATACGAGAGCGCCGCGCTCGAATCCGAGGCCAGCGCTCGTGGCGACAAAATCGCCCAGTGCCGTGCCGAGAGTGTTTGAAACCAGAATCGTCAGCCAGTAGAAAACCTCGTTTTTTCTCACGGTTATGTTCTCAAACTCAATTCTCCCCGTGACGCGACGCCATACCAGAAGGACCAGTATGACCCCGCAAAACAGCATGATCGAAGATTTCACGTACCCTAGTCCGGCGGTACGATCAAGGTAATCCGACATGGTGGTGCCCACGGTCGTGGTCGCCACCACAACAGCCCAATACGCGAAGGGGTGATATCGCTTGGATTTAACCTGAACGGCGAGCGTGATGCAGAACAACCCAATGAAAATGAAGCTGCTCACCGCATAGCCGAGATTCAAAGTCATAGAAAGAGCGTCACCACCCGTCTCCCCAACCGTCGTCGCCAGGATCTTGATGATCCAGAATGCGAGGGTAACCTGCGGGACCTTACTGAGAAATTCGTCTCTGTGGGATTCGTCCGGTTGCCAATACGTTGCCATAGTTATCTCCAGTCTGTGAATTCATATAACGTTTTCAAAATTTCCTGATCTTTTACTTTAAACCAGCCTATGATTCGAGGCCGGGGCGGTTCATGGGGTGAGCCACAGGGATTTCGGGAGAGGTCGCATCCGCTCTAGTGAAGGTGAGATAGAGCACTGTCCCCAAAATCATGGCAGAGAAGAGAGCACTTGTAACGGCTGGACCGAGGCCCACTCCACCATGAGCCGGGACCTGCGAGAGGTAATCACCAATGGAAGCACCAAGAGGCCGAGTCAGAATGTACGCAAGCCAGAAAGCGAGCACCGCGTTTGTTGACTGATGCTCATGCTCAGTAACCAGAATTCCCCTGACCACGAAATGGGCAAATGTTATGATGGCAATGAGACCTCCGAAAATGAACACCGACGGAAGGTAACCTACCCCATACCTTTCCGCAGTCAAATCGCCAGCAGCAGTTCCCAGAGAGAAGGTAAAGAGAACTGCAAGCCAGTAGAATGTTTCACGTCGGAAGGTGAAGATCGTATGGATGGACAACGTTCTCTCCATTGCATACCAGACCCCAAAGGTCAGAATCAGTGCGATGGCAAAGGCAATGGTGCTCGTTTCGAGCGGCACTCCAACGTTGTCCGTGAGGTTGTCGGTAATCAGCGTGCCGACAACACTGATGAAAACGACCGCTGTCCAGTAAATTGAGGGGATATACTTCCTCGCCCTAAATTGAAGAATCAGAAGTATTATTAACAGGGAACTCATAACGATTGATGTGCCTGTCAATCCAAGATTGAGTGTTGCATTGAGATAATCCGCGGCTGTTTCGCCAATCGTCGTACAAAGAATTTTGATAATCCAAAAATAGATAGTGACTTCGGGAACCTTGTTTAACATCTTTTCAGCTTGTGTCGAATTCATAAAGTAAAACCTCCTTATCATGTTTTTAGGGAGTCTTCTCATCAGAGGTGCTGCCAAAGAGAACCAAAGTGACAGTCACCATAGAAGCCTGCATAATAAGCCTGTCGCACTCCTCCTCAATCGAGTGAAACGGATTGTGAGAGGTGCGTACAGGAACACCGATGGAAGATAACGGAACCAAACGTGCGGTCAGGTTTTATGCGTGTCCCCGAATTATCCCTTCGTATTCATTACGCCTTGCTGCGGAGCACTCTCAGCGCTCCCAACAGGGTCAGCAGTAGGAGAGGTTCACCTATGGCGACAGGAAGAATCCGGTTTGAAGCAAGTGTCGGCTTTGGGTTCACGTCGAAGGGCACAAGATCGCTGACGATAGGCCGTTTCTCTTGGGGATCAACTACTGTCAATGCTGTCCCATATTCTCCGGCTTGAATCAGCCTCATTCCCCATGAGTGGGTGCTTGATTTACCTGGAGACAGCCGATCAATGCGGACCGCTTTTTGCGCGGACCAGTCCTCCAAGTCTACGGGGTGTTCATTGCCAGGTTCCAGCGATACCAACGAGAGATAGACGACCAACCCCTTCAAAGGTCGCTGCCCGATATTTGTCACAGTTCCGATGAAGGCTGACGTGTCCCCCATCTTCAGGATTCCCGGCGGTCGTTCCAGCACCACTTCCACTGACTGAGACGCTGATGCCAGTGCAGGAAATGTTGAGAAGGTCAAAGTCCCTACAATGACCGTCAAAGACAAGAATTTCTTGTACATGTTGATTTTCATATTTCTACCCTCCTTGTAACGGTGTGGAGGATCACGAGGATAGTGACAGCGTAGCCGACCATGACAGTAAGCCGGAGAAGTTGGAAGAAGAGTCCCTGACTGTCAATGATCACACTGTCGAGAGTATTCAATGCGCCCGCTAACGGGTTGAGCAGGTCTATCGCTCTTCCCACCGTGCCTTGCCTTAAAGAAGGCCCGAGAATGACAGGGCTTCCTGCCAGGAGAAAAATGGTCAGGCCAACCGACAGGGCACTTTTGAAGCTTCCGACTCTGGCTGAGAGAGCGAGAGCTATTCCCCCAAAACTCAAAACCATTAACGTTCCCGTAATGAACAAATATTGGATGGCGGACAACAGGTTTTGCCCCGTGCTGCCCACTGCCCAGAGGTAAGGAACGGAAAGCACAAAGAGAATCAGCCAAGAAAGCATGAGGCCGATCAGTTTCGCCAGCGCAAGTTGGTGTCCGGTAACAGGCGTCAACATCAACGGCTCCAGTGTCTCTCGTTCGCGCTCACCGGCGAAGCCGTCGCTTCCCCGTATTACCGCAAGCAAGGACGCGAGAGCTATGATGATGCCGCACATCATGTAAACCGCCTGAGCGTTGTCCAACAGACTCAGTTCCGTGTTGCTGACCAACAAAACGGAGAAGATGCTCAGAACCACACAGGCAATCGCTAAGAAAATGGATCCTCTGGCTGCCATGAGGTCTTCCGTGAATTCCTTTGTTACCAAGGGCACCAACGTATTCATGCCGCGCCTCGTGTTGTGTGGGAAAGGTAGAGGTCTTCCAATCCACGTGATACTGCCTGTGCTTCGATAAGCGGCAGACCACTATCCACAAGAGTTTTAATAGCCTGCGCGGGGGCGATGCCTTCTATTACACAGGTGACCCACCCCTCTTTTTGTTCAACCAATGAAATACCGGGGTATTCCCAAGGTGAAGCAATTGAGCCGCCATTTCCGACATGAAAACGATATCGAGCAGATCGATCACCTTGGCTATAAGCCAGCGGTCCCTCATAGCGAACGTTCCCGCGATCCAGAATCGCAATGCGATTGCACAAACGCTCCACATCGTCCAGGATGTGCGTCGAAATAACGACTGTTAGTCCCTTTTCCTGGTTGAGACCAAGTAAAAGGTCATGGATTTCCCTTCTTCCCCGTGGATCGAGACCATTGGTCGGCTCATCCAGGAACAGGATCACGGCATCGTTTACTATGGCCCTGGCAATGCCCAAGCGCTGCTTCATTCCACGGGAAAACGTCCTAATGGGACGACGGTCATCAGGGTCCAATCCCACCTGTTGCAGCCTTGCACGAAGGTCATCGGTACTGAACGCCATTCCGTACAATTGGCTGAAAAACCTCAGATAGCCCTGAGCTGACATCCATCCGTAAAGGCCGTGAGATTCGGGCAAGGCGTTGACTTTTTGACGCAAAATGTGCCCTGACCTAGACGGATCCATCCCCAACACAGAGATCTCTCCTTTGTCCGGGCTGACGATGCCCAAAAGGATACGGAGAGTTGTTGTTTTGCCTGAGCCGTTTGGTCCAAGGAACCCGTAAATATCTCCGTGGTGCACCGTCATGGAAATGGAGTCGAGAATGACCTTTTCTTCAAAGGATTTTACCAGTCCACGAACTTCTATCGCTGTCATTGGAGCCTCCTCGAAAATTCCCAAAAAGATCGAAGCAATCCTGGTTGCCCTGCGGAAGACCTGAACGGTCAGTCCTCGCTTTCACTACCTTCGTGTTCCGACTCCTTGTTGTCCAAATCGACGGGCTGCTTTTTGACCACAGCGCCTGTCCCGGCGTCCACCTTCACATCCATGCCGTTATTCAGTCGGACGTCGTACACGAGGCAACCATTCTCGTTTTCCAGCTGAACCTTGGTTACGGCGGTTCCCGGATTGGCAGCCAAGGCCGCTGCCAAGGCAACGTCGGCTTTGATCTTGGCTAACGAGGAAAGGTCCCTAGGTTCCGGCTCAGGCACTTTGATGCTGCACGTAGAGCTGGGGTGGTGACTGACCTCTTTGTCGGCAGCAGCAAGGCTTTGCCAGGCCAAGATCATTGCCAAAGCGAGCCCCAGGCTGCTTACCTTCATCACGCGGGCGTTCGGTGTCATGTTTTACCTCCTGAACCTTCCGGTTCCCTTCTTTGAGATAATTATGCGTCAGGAGGATTACAGGAACCTTGCCCCAACATTACAAAGTGGAAAGGTTTTTGGAGGAGAGCATGGGGAGGTCGTTCTGAGAATTAGATTTTCTTAGGAAGGTATAGCGTAAACAAGGAGCCGGCACCTGGTTGGCTGAACACCTCTACTGACCCTCCGTGGGCTTGCACGATGGCCTTCACGAGGCTCAACCCTAACCCAAGTCCCCGCTGGGAACGGCTCTGATCGCCACGGTACAGTCGATCCCAAATCTTGGGCAATTCTTCCGGGGAGATGCCTATTCCGGTATCCTTTATGAAAATGGTGACTTGCCGCCGTATCAGAGAAGCTTCCACATCAATCGTCCCCCCACTGGGAGTGTACTTGACGGCATTGTCGAGTAAATTTGCCAGCACCTGCCGGATTCTGTGGGGGTCAGCGTTTGTGGAAAGATCCTTGGGGTATTTTGTGCGAATTACAAGATTCTTGTCCTCAGCAACATAACGGTACAGTTCGACAACGTTTTCCAAAAGACTCGCAATGTCCACCAGCTGAAGATGCAATTTCAGAGCACCCGTCTCAGCTTCAGATATGTCCATCAGAGTGTTCAGCATGATGAGAACCCGCTCGGATTCCTCCACACAATCAGCCAGAGCATCCTGACAGGTCTCAGTAGTCTGGTTCGATTGGAGAGCCATTTCTGCGATACCGCGCAGCCTCGTCATCGGAGTACGTAAGTCATGAGCAACATTGTCCAAGGCTTCTTTCATCCCCTTTATCAAGACCTCAATCTTTGCGAGCATCTTGTTAAAAAGAAGGACTAACTCATCGAGTTCATCGCCGGTGTTTCTGCTCGGTATGCGAAGGTCCATCTTGCCGGTTTCGATCACGGAGCGGGCAGTGGCGACAAGATGACGAATGGGGTGAAGCGCACGACCGGCAAGTATTTGGCCCCCGGCAAAGCCAATGAGAATCATAGGTATGAAAACACTGGAAAACACCACGCGAAAGCTCTCCAAGAGTTCTTCCCTCGCTTCCGTGCTCTTGCCGACTTGAAGGAAACGACCATCGGAGAGGCGAGCCGAGGCAATCTCCAGCGCGTTCTCATCGGTCTTCGACGTGACACGACTCCATTGTTCTTCCTTATTCGCAGTCGGCCTTTCAATTTCGTGAACGTCGAGATTGCCCCACTGGTCCGGCAGATTCAAGAAGAGCGTATTGCCTGATCGTCCTATCACACGAATAAAAAAAGAGTTTCGTTTGCCGGAGTGTTTGTCAGAAGTGACTTTGTTGGTCAGGGCATTAATCCCTCCTTCCTGATACTCATCCCCATATTCCTTGAGTGTTGACTGAATAATTTGTCGATCTTTCTGCTGAATGGAAGAAGAAAGGAAGAAGTACGCGAGAATAAACAGGGACACGGAACTGAGAATAAAAATGGTCGAATACCACACAGCCAATCGGAAGCCGATGGTCTTACTCCACTGTTTAAGAGACTTTAAGGACATAGCCGACTCCCCGGATGGTATGAATCATCTTCTGCGCGAAATTTCTATCCACCTTGTTTCGTAACCTGCAAACCAAAACATCCACCACGTTTGTCTGCGGATCGAAACTGTAGTCCCAGACATGTTCCAGGATCATGGTCTTGGAAACGACCCTTCCTGTATTCCGCATCAGATACTCCAGAAGAGCAAACTCGCGAGGCTGCAGGTCAATCTTGCGGTCTTCCCGAAAAATCTCTCGTGTGAGAAGGTCGAGGTGAAGATTCCCCGCCACCAACCGAGTCGGCAAAGTGGGAGGGCCGGCTCTACGGATGAGAGCTTGCAGGCGTGCGAGCAGTTCGGAAAAGGAAAACGGTTTCACCAGATAGTCGTCACTCCCCGTCTGAAGCCCCTTGACCCGATCATCCACGGACCGCTTTGCGCTCAGAATGATCACAGGGGTGTTGATCTCCTGACGTCGAATCTCTTCAATAAGACTCAACCCGTCCCGTTTCGGCAACATGACGTCAATGACGCAAGCGTCGTAGGGCTCGGTCAGTGCCAGATGAAGGCCAGTCTCACCGTCGGCCGCGTGATCCACGGCAAAGCCCGCCTGTTCGAGTCCCTTAGTAACAAAAAAGGCTATCTTCTCGTCGTCTTCCACGAGCAGAACCCTCACGGTCAAGGTCCTCCTTCCTTTTTCAACTCAGCAATAATCTACCACATAACCGGTGTCCGACGAGGACGTTCCGCGGCATGAACATGTCGATCCGCTCGATCTCCACAACGGTCAACGCAGGGCGTGTGCCTCGATTCACGTAGTGGGGAGTCGGTCAGACCATGCTCAGCGGCATCCTGGCGGTAAAGGCTCTGGCGCAGGGCATCTTGGTGAGTACGGGCTGGCATTTCAAATTCGGCCATTTCCCGTGAGCATCTTGTGCCTGCCGAGAAAGGCCAATGATATGCGAAACTCAAGGAGTCCCGGTGACCCTGCTTGATCTTTCGGTGGTTGACACGCATGGACATGGTCTTTATCATAAAGAAGGTCATCCGAGGACGAACGCATAACATTCCGCTCCCATCGAGGTGCGGGAGTGAACTCTTGTCGGCATTTGCGCAAGACTGCTTGTGAGGGAAATCGTTACTCTTTGGTGTGAGCAGGGCTACCGATAGGTGAATCACAGGGGTGGTTGGCCTTTTGAGTTGCAGCGACAAATAGGGGACAGGCTAGGGCGGAAAAACCTTTTTCGGCAGTCAGTCGCAACGGTAACTGGACTCATGGAATAGTGCAGCGACTCACGCTCCTGCCGGGTAACACTGATTCTGTCCCCTCCTGTCATGGGAGAGCTTATCGCTTGGGTAAGCTTTTTGAAAAACCCCACCGTAACAGCCAACCAGCCGGCGATGGAGACAGCCAATGGATTATCCCGTTTTTCGAGCCGGTGAAATCCTGGACATGGCCATTCAGATTGAGCATCAGGGCCTCCAATTTTATGAAGCCTGCGAATCGGCGGTTCTGCAACCACACGTGAAGGACGTGTTCCGGCACTTGAGGGAGCAGGAGCGGTTGCACGTAGACATCTTTTCTCGGATGAAAGCAGGGCTCAGCGATTATTCACTTCCGGAATCATATCCGGGAGAGATGCGCAACTACCTCGATGGCTTTGTCAAGGACCGGGTCTTTCAAGACTTCTCAGAAACCTTCCCGGAAGGGCTCGCCATCGAAGATCCGTTCAAGGCCATCGAGTTCGGTATCGGCTTCGAGAAGCGATCAATACTCTTTTACTCAGCGGTGAAAGACATGATTCGCCCTTCCGAGGCCAGCGTAGTGGACGACGTAATTGCGCAGGAACATGCTCACATACGTTGGCTCCTTGCCTTGCGCCACAAACTGGAGCAAGCGCGGACTTGAACGCACTGACACGCAGGAGGGGGTATGCAAGCGTACGTGGTTTTACACCGAGATTGGAGCATTTTCCTGGCTCGAATCGTCGAAAGTCGGGTGGTGCTGGGGCCGCGTGAGAGGCCTGATCAGCCTGGGTTTCACCGTTTCGATCGCGTGCACGATCCGCTGGATCTGACCCTCGACTACGTGACCACCACGATTCCCCCGAAGAAAGCATTCTTTCCACCCACAGAAGTCCTGTTCTCTTTCACCGAAACCAGTCCGCCGGAAATGGATCTTGTCCGAGAAACGTTCCCGTTCGTGCTCATTGGTGTGCACCCTTGCGATTTGGCGGCCATAGATGCTTTGGATGCGGCGTACTCATATCCACCTGCGGAAGTGAGATGGGCGTCGGACAGAAGGCGGGCAACGATTATCGGCTTTGATTGCCTACCCGATGAGTATTGCTTTTGCACTTCCATGGGAACCGCGGACTCCAGAAAAGCGTGCGACCTCTTTCTTACGCCGATTGACGGAGCCTATTTCGTGGAGGTCCACACCTCGGCAGGAGCAAGCCTCCTCGAAGCTGCCAGAACTGCTCTGCCGCGGGCCAGGGATCTGGAACAGGTGCAGCAATGGCACGCGGAAAAACAGTCACGGACTATCGCCAAGTTGGATGCCTCCATAGAGGAATTCGCAGACATCCTCGCCCGTGGCGGCCTGACTCGTATATGGCAAGAGATCGCGTCAAGGTGTTACAGCTGCGGATCGTGCAACACCACCTGTCCCACTTGTTTCTGCTTCAATATAGACGACGAATTCGATCTCACACTGGCTGGTGGAGTGCGAAAACGCTCATGGGATTCTTGCCAACTTCCGGACTTTGCGCTTGTTGCAGGCGGACACAACTTCCGTGGGGAGCGATGGCAACGAGTGAGGCACCGCTGGCACCGCAAGTTCCTCTATCTTTACAAGCGATTGGGACGTCCCTTTTGCACGGGGTGCGGTCGTTGCAGCCGCGCCTGTACTGCGGATATCAACATGGTGGACGTTTCGAATGAACTGATACGTCATTCCCGCATGGGGGCTCGCAATGCGTGAACATGGCACTGACACGATACACGTAAGCCAAAGGGTATTCTATAAGCCGGAATTGGGGAAGGTGGTCAAGGCGTACCAGATGAGACCTACCGAAAGTTTCCTGGAAATTCAATTGGCTGACGGTCGGCCGCTCAATCATACACCCGGGCAATTTGCCATGGTGTCTGTGTTCGGCCACGGCGAAGCACCAATATCTATTTGCTCTTCGCCGACCCACCAAGAGAGCTTTGAATTGTGCGTGAGAGCAGTGGGAAACCTGAGCAGGGCAGTGGACGCCGTGTCCGCGGGCGATTGGCTCGGAATCAGAGGACCCTACGGACGAGGCTTTCCAGTCTCTGAAATGAGAGGTCAAGACGTCCTGGCCATTGCCGGAGGCATCGGTTTGGCCCCTCTTCGGTCTTTGATAACTTACGTGCTGGATAATCGCGACGATTTCAGACGATTGATCGTGGTGTATGGTGCGCGAAACCCATCCGGTCTTCTGTTTCAGGATGATCTGGAACAATGGGCCAGAGCGCCCGACACTGAGGTGTACGTGACGGTCGATACACCCAGTGAAACGTGGAAGGGGCGAACCGGCGTACTCACCTTGCCTCTGCGGGAGATCGATATCGATTCCCGCGTGGGCATGGCGGTTGCGGCAGTCGGCCCGCCTGTGATGTACCGGTTCGTGGCAATGGAACTGCTCAAGAAGGGTCTGAAGGAGGATCAGATCTACTTTTCGCTGGAACGGCAATTCAAGTGCGGGATCGGGAAATGTGGTCATTGTCAGCTCAATGACGTATACGTGTGCCAGGATGGACCAGTGTTTCCTTATTCGGAACTTCTGGGTCGCACCGAGGCTGTGGAAGCCTGGGCACCGGAAAAAAATCAGGATTAGCACTCACCAGGGAGCCACATCATGAAGGAACAGGTCAAGCCTCGAGTCGCTTTCTTCGATTTCGCCTGCTGCGAAGGATGCCAACTGACCGTTCTGCAACTTGAGGAAAAGCTTCTGGAAATACTTTCACATGTGGAGATAGTCACCTGGCGCGAGGTCATGACGGGTGAAAGCCTCGACTATGACATAGCCTTCTGTGAAGGCAGCATAACACGAAGTCAGGACATAGACCGCATAAAAGGAATTCGAAAAACAGCCAAGACCCTCGTTTCTCTGGGCGCGTGTGCGAGCATTGGTTGCCACAACGCGCTCAAGAATACGCGCTCCATGGAGGAGATGCTTACTGTCGTGTACGGCCCGGACGCGCACCACTTCGACACCATTCCGGCACGGCCGATTACCGCGGTGGTCCCGGTTGACTATCAGATCCACGGTTGCCCTATCAGTTTGCCGGAATTCTTAACTGTATTCAAGCACATCGTCACCGGTCAGTCCTATTCGCCTCCCAACCAACCGGTGTGCGTCGAGTGCAAGCTTAACGACCATCTGTGTGTGTACGAGAAAGGTCTCGTATGCCTCGGACCGGTCACTCGATGTGGATGTAATGCGAGATGCACCGCGTACGGCGACCCGTGCCAGGGGTGCCGCGGCTTCATCAATGAGCCGAATCTCGATGCCACTGCGACCGTCCTTTCTCGGGAGCATCTCCACACGATAATGGCTTCAGTGGCCAGAAAGAACTCCCTCGTGGCAGAGGAGATTCGGGACAGATTCGCAGTATATAACAATTGGCCGGACCTACGACGTGAGGAGACTATCAGCCATGGCGAAGGACGCTAAGATCAAAGTGCACCACGTGACACGAGTTGAGGGACACGGGGACATTGTCGCTGAAATAAAAGACGGCAGGCTCGTGGATGTCCGCTTTGCCGTAGTGGAAGCTCCCCGACTTTTTGAGGCGTTCCTTCTGGGCCGATCGTATGAGCAAGTTACCCACATTGCGCCCAGAGTTTGCGGAATCTGCTCCGTAAGCCACAAATGTGCGGCCTTGAAGGCCACCGAAACCGCGTTGGGCGTTGAAGTCTCCGAACAAACGATTTTACTTCGGCGGCTCGCTTTTCACGGAGAAGTCATGAGCAGCCACATTTTGCACATCTATTTCCTGGCAGGACCGGACTTCTTCGGCGTGTCCAGCGTGCTTCCTCTGATCGATCGGAGCCCGGAGGTGGTACGACGAGCCATGCGTATGAAGAAGCTGTCGTACATGCTTTGCGACACGGTTCTCGGCAGACACACTCATCCAGTAGCCATGACCGTCGGCGGTTTCAGCTTTGTACACTCAGAGGAGGCGCTCGCAGCAATGCGGGTTCGCCTCAGAGAAGGCCTGGACGACGTGAAGGCTACTGTACAGCTCTTCAGCACAATACATTTCCCCCAATTCGAGCGCGAAACCGAGTATGTGTCCCTCCGGCACCCGGATCACTATGCGTTGTATGACGGAGACCTGTTTTCCAGTGACGGGGAATCCGCGGAACCTGCACGGTATCGAGAGTACGTGGTCGAATACGTGGTCCCTTATTCCACAGCCAAACACGCCCGTCGCCACCGACCGCATTACATGGTGGGAGCCTTGGCACGCGTGAATAACAACCGCGACCAACTCAGTCCTCTGGCCTTGGAAGCCGCCAGTGATCTGGGAATCTCTCGGCCGTGCTTCAATCCGTTTGCCAACACACTCGCGCAGGTTGTGGAATACGCCCACTGCATCGAGGACAGCATACGTATTATAGACACGCTCCTCGAGCGGGGAATAAAGGCCGACGAGGAACAGGCTACGGTTGCGCCTCGTGAGGGAAGGGGAGTGGGAGCCGTAGAGGCCCCACGCGGCACTCTGATCCACGAATACGAATACGGGGCAAACGGCACATGCCTTTCGGCCAACCTGGTTATTCCCACGGCACAAAACTTGGCCAACCTCGAAGCTGACATGCGAGCATACGTGCCAATGATTGTTGACCAGAGCAAAGAATCCATCACCCATAAGTTGGAAATGCTCACGAGAGCCTACGATCCTTGCATTTCCTGCTCTACACACGTGATCGTGACGAGGAGCCTGTAGCGGAACTCCTTACCTGGTGTGAATCGTGCTACGAGTATGCCCCAACAACCGGTTTCACTTTTAGGGCAGTCTCCTATCATCTTGATATGCTTATGTTTCGGTTGGTGCTGTTTCCGTGGTTTGGCGCCAACCAGGTTCATGCCAGTATGTGCGGAGACGATTCATCTCACGACGAGATCGCATCCATCGAAGAGGTTTCACAGCGCCTCTGGGCAGACCCCGCGAAGCGCTCAAGAATACCTGATGCAGTCTCCGCCCTCAAATGCCATCTGATTCTCGACTCCACGACGTGGGCGCATCCGCGTCCCCTGTCCGGGAAAGGTCGGGAAGAAAACTCCTGAACCACACAGAAATAGCCTCTCTCAGGAAGGTTGATCTGGCCATCCAACGGAAAGGCTCCCGGTGAGCCATCCGCATGGTAGTACCGCCCTCCGTATAGTGATCATTCCGAAGATGGACCGATAAGCGCAGTTCCTATCGCGAACATACGGCAAACGCTGCCCCTGAGATCGCATGATCTCCCTCCCGGTGTTAACGTGTTGGCTTTCATTAACAAACGCCGAAGGTGGATGCACAGTAAGGTCTGAAGTGGGTGGCGCTTCGAGGGCGTCTTCGGGGGCAGAGGGAGAAAGGATAGTTGATGGACGATTTCCAGAAAGCGCAGGAGCCCTACCAAAACGCTCAAATATTGATCGTGCCCGGAAGGGCCGACGGCTGGGGCCTCGGGAGAGGAGCCCCTTTTTCAAGAGGGTCCCTCCCCCGAAGACTCCTGTTCCCCGGATTTTTGTTAGGAAACGCCTTTCCTACCTTTTTCGAGTCTCCGGCGCTCTTCGTCTCGTATCTCACGACGCAGGAGCTTGCCAACCTTGGATTTGGGCAGCATGTCTCGGAACTCGATGTACAAGACGGCACCTTGTACGATGCGAGTCGAGATGAGCAGAAGTTGATGAGTTCCGCAGCGCCTACACCTTTGGCGTCGTCCTTCAGCACCACGATGGCCTTGATGCGTTCGCCCACCTTGGGGTCAGGCACGCCCACCACGCACGCACCCACCACCACGGGATGGTCCTGGAGCACAGCTTCCACTTCCGAGGCGGAAACGCGGTATCCCTTGTGTTTGAGGATGTCCGCGGAACGCTCCACATAGCAGATCTGGCCGTCCTCTCCGGCCCGGACAAAATCCCCTGTGCGATAATAGATCTCCCCATCCACGGGCACGAACGAGGCCGCGGTTTCTGCAGGCTTGTTGAGGTATTCCTTCACCGTATGGTCCGCGGTGACGAGCAGCTCTCCTGTTTCGCCGTCAGGCACGGGTTCCAGAGTGGAAGGGTCCACGATCTTCACGCGGCGTGAGGGCAGCGGCATCCCGATGGTCATGGGCTGCGGTTCGCTCCCGTCGAGCCGGGAATACATCACGTGACCCGCTTCGGTGGAACCGTACACCTGAAAAATGGGAACGCCCACCCGTTCTTTCCAGCGCGCGAGCACTTCCCGGGGAAGCACGTCTCCACCGCAGTAACAATACTTGAGCGAGCTCAGGTTGTACGTTTCCTGACGATCGTTTTCCAGGATCATCCGGTACAAGGCCGGAACCCCGAGCATCCACCGAGCGTGATACCGTTCGATAGCCGCGAGAATCGCATCCACTTGCGGCACAGGCATGAGCACGGTCGTGTTTCCCGTGTTCAGGCCAAGGCCCAGGAACAACCCCAGCGCCATGATATGGAACAAGGGGTTGATCGCGATGTACACGTCTTTGCCCGGCAGCACGTGTCCGGCAAACACATCGTCGGTAATGTCGTTGACGTACGAGGTTTGGCCCCAGTGATTTCCCGGCACTCCCTTGGGAAATCCCGTGGTGCCACCGGTG
Source organism: uncultured delta proteobacterium (assembly GCA_963760985.1). Taxonomy (GTDB): domain Bacteria; phylum Desulfobacterota; class Desulfomonilia; order Desulfomonilales; family Desulfomonilaceae; genus JACRDG01. Next base: position 570,573 of record CAVXFM010000017.1, read on the forward strand.
TACAGGATGTAAGACAGATCCTTGATCGGATCGATGTCCACCGTCGGGGGATTGGGTTCCGCGCGGAGCAGGCTCCTGAAAGACAGGGTCTCTGCGCCGCCACGGACCTTGCCGTGCGGGGCCTTGTCAAAAAGCCTGGCGAGCACCCGTTTGGGCAAGGAAACCATGTCGAGAAGATTGGTCACGATCACGTGCGTGAGGTTGGTGAGAGGCAATATCTCCTTCACGTACCCGTAATTGGTATCGTGGCAGATGATGGTCTGTGCGCCGGAATCCTTGACCATGTATTCAATCTCGTGGGACGTGTAGATCGGCGACACCAACACCACCACCGCGCCGAGCTTTTGCGCAGCCAGGAACGCGACCACCAGTTGCACGCAATTGGTCAGGTACAGGAGGATGCGGTCGCCCTTTTTCACGCCAAGGCCCGCGAGCCCCGTTGCAAAGCGATCGACCGTTTCCTTGAGCTCGGCAAACGAGAGTTTGTCCCCGAGAAACACGATCGCGGTGTTATCCGGGTACATGCGCGCGGCTTTTTCGAACCGAGTAAAGGTATATTCCAGCTCCATGGCCGACTCCTTGTTATGACCCGAAGTAGGCCGATTTTACGTCCGGGTTGTCCATGAGTTGTTGATTGGTTCCTTCCACCACTGCCGCGCCGTTTTCCAGGATGTACCCGTAGTCGATAATGGGCATGATGGGTCGTGCGTACTGCTCTGACACGATGATGGTCACGTCTCTTTGGTCGCGGATTTCCTTGATCGACTTGGCCAGCAGGTACTGGATGGCAGGGCTCAGCCCCAATAACGGCTCGTCCAGGAGCAGTAATCTTGGTTGGGCCATGAGCGCGCGGCCGATCGCGAGCATCTGCTGTTCGCCTCCGCTGAGAAATCCGCCGAGCCGGCTGGACAGCCTCTTGATGGCAGGAAAAATGGTGAACACATATTCCAGCGTTTCCGAAGCCTGAGAGGACGTGGCCAGGTATCCACCAATCCTGAGATTCTCCAGCACCGTGCTCTCGGGAAAAATGCGCCGACGCTCGGGACAGAGGATGATCCCCATACGGGCTCTGAGCGAGGGCTTGAGAGGCATCATGGAGCGGCCCTCAAAGAGGATTTCCCCGCGCACGGTGATGCGCTCGCCACCGGCCATTTCCTCTTTGCGTTGGATGTCGAGCATGATCCCGGACAGTGTGTACATCAGCGTGGACTTACCCGCACTATTCGCACCGAACACACCGATGATCTGGTGCTTGTCGCACTTGAGGCTGACGTTGTTCAAGGCCAGCATATTCTCGTAAAAGACCATCAGGCCCTTGGCTTCAAACATAGCTGAAAACCTCCTCCGATCCGAAGTAGGCTTCCTTGACTTCCTTGTGCTCCATGACCTCCTCGGCCGTGCCTTCGGCGATTTTGCACCCGAAGTTGAGCACCACCACGCGATTCGCGAGGCGGAACAGCTCACGCAACCGGTGTTCCACCATGATCAGGGTGATACCCTCCATTTGCAGCTTCTCCATGAGTGGCACCATACTGGCCATTTCACTCATGCTCAAACCCGAGAACACCTCGTCGCAGATGATCACCTCAGGACGGAGAGCCAGACAGCGTGCCAGTTCCAGGCGCTTGAGGTATCCGGTGGGCAGGGATGAGGCAATCTTGTACGGCACGTACGAGTCGCGCTCAAACCCGATTTCTTCGAGAATGTCCACTGCCACCGTATCCCGGCTGCCCATTTTTCCGCCGCCCCTCCAGCCGCCGGTGCGGCGAGCCCGGGGAGAAAACAGGGGCACGATGAGGTTCTTGAACGCAGGCAAACTGTAGTAAGGCCGCATTACCTGAAACGTGCGCGTCAAACCGATATCCGCGATCTTGTGCGCCTGCCAGTTAGTAATGTCCTGACCTTTGAACGTGACCGTCCCCACATCCGCCTTGATGAATCCGCTGATCGAGTTGACCAGTGTGGTCTTTCCCGATCCGTTCGGACCGATGATCCCCACAATATCACCGGGATACACATCGAAGCTTACGCCGGCCAAAGCGAGGACTCCGCCGAACTTCTTGGTGACATTGTCAATTTTCAGTATAGGTTCGCTACGTACGACCTTTTCGTTATCGAGTGGCATGTTTCTCACTCTCTCAGTGTTCTGGGCAGCACCGGATTTGGCGCTATATCTCGACCCATCGCTCGAATTGTTGGTATTTCCTTGTCATGTAGCTCATGATTCCTTCGCTCTTGAACACGATGAACCCCGTGAGGATGATTGCGTAGATCGCGATCCTCAGGGTGCCGAAGTCCCGAAGGAGTTCGGACACAGGCACGAGGATCAAACAGCCCAATACCGGGCCGATCAGCGTGCCCCCTCCGCCCACTACCGTCGCGGCAATGGGAAGGATCGAGAAATCCAGAGCGAACTGGGAGAGACCGGCCCACATGTAACTGTGCGCGAGAATCGCACCGGCCAGGCACCCCAGCGAGGACGCAATCAATACGGCCAAGGCCTTGTACGTGGTGATGTTGATGCCGCTGGCCCTCACCGCCTGATCGTTGTCCTTGACCCCGCGAAGCACCAGCCCCACGTCTTCGTTACGCATCCTACGCAACACAAACGTGACCACGAGCACGATCACGACAAGGAGGTACAGTTCTATCCACTTGTTGCCCAATCCGTCGACCCCCAGGATGCCGTCAGTCCCGCCGAAGATGTCCAAGGCTTCGATGACGCGAGCAGCCAAGAGTGGGTACATGAGGCTCACAATGGCGAAGTACACTCCCCTCAACGGCAAGCAGGGGTAGAACAGAACCGTACAGATGATTCCGCCGAAAACCGTTGCGACCGGGATGGTAACGATCGGCGGCAAGCCGAAAGAGGTATTGAGCAACGCCGCGATGTACGTGCCGATGCCCACGTAAAAACCCCCGCCAAGAGAGACCAGGCCGACAAAATTGGCGAGAAAATCAAAGCTGATGGCAAGGAGCGCATAGATGGCCACTTGCGACAGCACCCGTTGCCAGTACGGGAAGGGAGCGAGGATGAGAGGCAATGCGAGAAGCCCCAGAATAAACACGAGTCGCGGAAACAGCAGATAGCTGATTTCGACCCAGGACGATATGGCGTACACACCATCCGTGCGTACTTTGATTCCGCGATCCAGTCTCTCTTTACGCCTGTCTTTGGTCTCCAGGGCCATGGCTAGACTCTCTCTTCCAGTTCTTTTTGCCGACCGAATAGACCGCTTGGTCGGAGAATGAGGGTGATGATAATCGCAATCAAGGCCACCACCATCTGGTAGTGAGCCCCGAGGTATACCACGGTGAGAATCTGGGCAAATCCGATGACAAAGGCAGCAAGGATGGATCCGGTCCAACTGCCGAGGCCGCCTACGATACAGACCGCGACCGCCATGATCAGCACGTTGTAACCGGCCTCTACCACGATGTTGCCCAGCGGAAGCAACAGCAAGCCCGCCATTCCCGCGAGAACCGACCCGAGCGCCATAGAAACGACGGCCATGCGATCCGAGTCAATGCCAAGGGTCAAAGAAGCCCGCTCGTCCTGTGCCATGCCCTTCAAGGCAAGCCCCAATCGAGTCCTGGTCACGAACAACCACAGCAGACCGACCATGGCTGCGCCAGCCACCACCACAATAACCCGCTGAAAGTCCACCGTTACCCCCCACAGGCTCATGCCCCCTTCCACGAATGGAGGCAGAGTCACTGTGGTGCCCTTGAGTCCTCCCCAGCGGAGCCCCTCGAGGATAGCCAGGCCGATGGCATACGATGCGATAATTTCCGAGATGGCCATGCCGCGCACGCGAACCAGGACGAAATGATACATGGCTGCACCCACCAATCCGGTAAACACGAGAGCCCCAATCATCGAAAGTGGATAGTTAAGCCCTACGCGGTTCAAGAGCAGCCACGTGGTGTAACCGGTGAGCACGTACAGTGCGCCATGGGCAAAGTTCGGAAGGCGACTGACTCCGTACACCAATGCAAAACCCAAAGACATAAGCGCGAGAGCCGCACTGTTGATGAGCCCGTAAATTAGGATGTCCATTGATAACCCTCTGTACCGTCACAAGCCGCACGCGAGGGAGAAGGGCAAGAGCTCCTTCTCCCCATCGTTGCAGGACATGCTGTCGTCCCTGATTTTTGACTATTTTTTCATCCAGGGCGGAAGCAGAATGTCGCCGGTGGCAATACTGGGCGGAAACACCACCACGCGTTTGCCTGCCTGCCACTGGAAGACGGTTCCCACAGCGCCTTCTTTCGGGTCGAGGCTGGGAATGACTTGATGGGTTTTCGGGTCGAAGCGAATGCGACCATACACCCCCATGAGGTCGGTCTTATCCAGAGCAGCCACCACCTTGTCCGAATCTGTGGAACCGGCTCGCTCGATCGCGTCTTTCAGCGTGTATACTGCCATGTAGCTGGAGGATGTGCCGTACCCCTCCGGCTCCAATCCATATTTCTTCTTGTACGCATTGACGAATTTCATAGTCCACGGAGTAGCGTTGCAGGGAACGTTTCCTGCATTCACTACATTTGCGAGACAGTATTCGCCTTTTCCGTCCGTGGCTTTCCAAAAACTGGGCTGTTCTGCCGCGGAGATGATCGTTCCGAAGGGCAGTGCAGGCACTTTATTATCGTACCATTGCTTGAGCAGAATGGCAGATTCGGGCATGTCCATCCAAATGATGATTACCTGAGCGCCCTTTTTCTTCGCATCCAACAATCCCATGGAGAAATCGGTGGTTCCCGTGGGATACACGATCGGGTCGCCGAGGACCTGCCAGCCTTTCTTGGCCATGACTTTGGCGAGTATCCCCCCGCCGGTCCTTGCGTGGGCCACATCCTGCACCATGATCATCAGCTTGTTCAGGTTGAACTTTTTGCCGATGTGCTCCAGACAGGGAATCAATTCACCGGTCACCATCCATTTTGCTTCGCCGGAGATGCGGAAGCAGTATTTGAACTTCTCAGGGTTCTTCGCTATCAGCGCACCATATTTGGGGGTGAGCGAACCTGTGGTAAGAATCGAGATTTTTTTGTACTTTGAGAGAAGCGGCATGGCTGCAAGGGCCGCCTCAGATCTCACCGGTCCTCCGATGATGAAATCGGCCTTTTTCTCCAGGATGAGTTTTTCCACTGCCAGCAGGGCCTCGCTCACAGGCACTCCCGGCTCGAGATCGCGGGTGTCGATGACCTCTACCTCGAACGGACGTTTCTTGTCGCCCACCTTGACCCCGCCGGCCGCGTTGATTTCATCGACCGCCAGCTTAATTCCCCGCTCCGCGTCCCAGCCATAGAGAAACGCCGTGGCCAGCGGAGCCCCCAGTATGATCGGTTTTTCCGCAAAAGCTGGCGCACAGAGGCCAGTCAGTGCAACGATGGCCGTCAGGACAACCAACGCCATTCTCACCTTCTGCTGCATATTCACCACTCCTTTTCCGGGACATAGCGTCCCTGTCGCGTATGAATATTCCTTCCCTATTACGGGAGGCAATTGAGTACTCTTGCTCGCGACCCATCGTCCCATCGTCTTTCGTGCCCGGCGAAAGGTGACAAGGCGCTCACTAGATGTCGTCCCCACATGCACGGTTGCACGGAACACGATTCGGCTTGTTGGCTCCCTTTCATTCGTCTGGCGTGTCCATGGGAAAGACAGTGCCCTTGGATACTTGAAAGAAACTCCTGCGCAGAATGTGTTGCTTCCGTTGCTTCCGTTGAAGGCTTCCCAACGGAGAGCACCGGGGTGTCACACCCCACCCGGCGACTTCACCCGTTCGTAGGGAATCTCATATCGTCTGATTCGGCGTCGCAAGCTTGCCACGCTGATTCCCAGTATCCGGCTTGCCTTATCGAGGTCACCACCGACCGACCGCAGCACTTGCCCGATATGCTCGTTATGAAGTTGCCGCAGCGTCTTGACCGCGGGCATCTTGGGAGCGTCACTCATGATATTCCTGAAATAGATTTTGAATCGGTAAATGCACTGCTGGAGGAGAGTCCGAGGATCATACCGGCAGCACTTGTGATTTTTCGGCAAAGCGGTCCATGATCCAGCGCGGAAAAGGTCCTCGGTTGGACAATGGTCCTGCTGATCCTGCGACCAATCGAGAGACGATTGGCACCCTATGATGACACGGTGCGCCGGTTAGTTCGGCGCGACGTTGACTCGGTATGACTCGGGCGGCGATTCCCACGCTCTGCCGTCGGTTTTCAACGGAGGAGGTGTCCGTGTTGCCGGCCCCGAGGTAGACTTACTTTCCGGAGGAGGGTATCTTGACCCGCGTGCAAACAAATCCGGTACCATGCAGCTGAAGCGGAAATCGGATTGCCCTGTTGCGGGGTTACCCCGGCTTAGCAAGTTCTGTGCCAGCAGGCGGGCAGTCCTGAGAGCGGGCTAAATCCATACGCTCCTGCTCGGAAAACCTCGCACTACCGTCCAGGCAAAAGGGCTGACAATGGAAAGAAATGGCACAAAATGGAAAGAAATGGAAAGAAGTGGAAAGAAGTGGCAACCGGCTTTCCAGTCCTGGAAAAAAACTTCCATGTACCGAAGCGATCAGCCTCACGAGCGGAGTTGATAATCTTTGAGCCGTTTTCGGAGAGTAGGTCTGGATATCCCCAAGGCCCGGGCTGCAGCCGAGAGGTTCCCTCGGGATTGGGTCATCACGTTGCGGATGTGTTCCCGTTCTATGTCATCGAGCGCGCACAGCCGCGGTGTCCGGGAAGTCTGGGAGGGCGATTTGATCAACGCAGCCTCGACCGACTCGGTAATCAAGACGTCCCCGCGGGATTCCAGAACGGCTTTGGTGAGGACGTTCTTCAGTTCCCTGACATTGCCGGGCCATGAATGGGATTGGAGCATTTCCATTGCCCGTTCTTCCGCTCTCACTACCCGAGTCCCCAGTTCCTGATTGATCTTGGCCAGAAAAAACTTTATCAATTCGGGAATATCCTGACGTCTGTCCCGCAAGGGCGGAATTTGAATACTGGCCACTCTGAGGCGGAAAAAGAGGTCTTGCCTGAACAAGTCTTGCCCAACCATTGCCTGCAGATTTCTGTTCGTGGCAGCAGCGATACGTGCATCGAAGCGACGGAGATGACTCCCTCCCACTCGAGTGAATTCGCGATACTCCAGAAAACGAAGAAATTTGGCCTGAACACTAGGGGAAAGGTCACCCACCTCGTCAAGGAATATGGTTCCTGAGCCAGCCAGTTCAAGCCGGCCAAGCTTGGATTCAACCGCTCCTGTGAAAGCTCCTTTCTTGTGGCCGAATAATTCGGTCTCGAGGAGGCCTTCCACTAAGGTGGTGCAGTCTACGGTGACGAAAGGGTGGTCTTTACAAGAGGAAAACTCGTGGATCATGCGGGCAACGAGTTCCTTACCTGTTCCCGTTTCCCCCTCTATGAGCACCGTGGTACGATTGCACGAGAGGAGTCCGATGGACTTGAATATGGAGCGCATGGCCGGGGTGCTTCCCACGATTCGCTTGAGGAGAATTTGCTCCTGGTCTTCGCCGAGGAGAGATGGACACGAGAGGGAGGCTTTCGATATGCGCATTCCCTTTGAAACGGCTCGATCCAATTCATCTGCGTCAAGGGGCTTGTGAATATAATCATAGGCACCATGTCGCATCGCTTCAATAGTGGTCTCCATGTCGTGATATGCGGTGATCATGATGACCTTGGTCTCCGGTCGATTCGCCATGATGCCCTTGAGCACTTCCAGACCGGAAAGATCGGGCAGGCGGATGTCCAGAACGACCACCTGCGGATTGGTTTCCAGGCAGATCTTCAGTCCCTGACCGCCGGTTTGAGCAGTATCTACTTCAAGCCCCTTGTCGCGCAGAAACATCTCTACAGATTCACGAATCGAGGCGTCATCATCCACAACCAGGATTCGATTCAGCTTTTCCATGGCAATCTCATAGTGAAGCCTGTGCCTCGCCCTTCACGGCTGGTGACCTCAACAGTACCTCCGTGGGCATCGACAATTCGCTTCACGTTAGCGAGGCCGAGGCCCGTTCCGTGAGCCTTGCTCGTTACGAAGGGTGCAAACAGGTGTGGGATCATATACGGCTCAATCCCTGGACCACTGTCCCGAACACCCAGCTCCAGGTATCTCTTCCCTTGACGATTTGACGACTTGGCAAACAAGATGATTCGTGAACCTTCGGGGCTCACTTCGATGGAGTTGAGCAAGAGATTGATCAGGGCCTGCTGGATCTTGTCTCCATCCAGCAGGCACGGGGAAAGGTCCCGGGAGTTTCGTCGCACTATCTTCAGCGAGTTCTCATTGGCCCTTGGTTGCATAAGATCTACACAGGCTCCGACGAGTTCCCGCACGTCCACAAGGGATAGTTCCGCTCTCACTGGCCGTGCGATGTCCAAGAGCTGACGGAGGATGCACTCGAGTCGGGAAACCTCCCGGACTATGATTTCCATCCGGCGTCGGTCAAACCCCTCCAACTCCATCTTACGGCTTAGGATCTGAAGATTCATCTTGATGGACGACAGGGGATTCCTGATCTCGTGGGATAGGGAAGCGGTCAAGTGTCCGACGTAAGCCAACTGCTCGGTTTCACGGACCTTCTGTTCCATGGCCACCCGTTCGCTCACGTCCCGACAGATCCCTATGATGACCGATCCTTGACCAAGATCCGCAACACGCGCCTTGATTTCCGTAGCGGAATTCTCAGGTGCACCGCCCAAGCGATCATACTCAATAGTGCTTGATGCCGACTGATTGGTTGAAGCATCCAGGTAGGCCTCGCGCAGCCGGTCTCGCCATTCCGGGCCGACAAAGTTGAGGAATGGTTGACCCATTACTTTTTCGGGTGTGGTTCCGTGCATACGGCAAAAGGCCAAATTAGCGAAGAGAATACGCCCGTTGCGAATGACGAAGTATCCATCGTTGATTTCTTCCACGAGCGCCTTGTAGCGCCGTTCACTCTCCGACAGCTCCTTGGTACGGATGGCGATCTCGTGTTCCAGGTTGGTCGCGTGGTCACGAATGGATCGCTCGTGCATGTGCTGGAATCGATCGGAAAACCGGTGAATCGTGTAGGCCAGACAACCGTTCAGAAATTCAGTGGCTCGGGCCACCATCTTGAAACGACGCTCTTCAGTGAGCCTCCTCACCACGACGAATCGAAATAATTCAAATGCCTTCTGAACATCCGACAGGGGAAATCCTGCCTCCAAGCGCACTTTCGTAATGTAATCAATGAACTGATTTATGCGAAAGAAATGGCCTCGGGAAAAACAGTCAAAGTTGGCTTCAAAAGCCTCACTCACCGTGTCCATCAACTCGTCTCGAGGACGTGTGCGATAGGCCGGAGACAGCGCCATCAGGCGGTCGACCCACTCTTCAATGATGCGAGGCCTTTCGATCGAGAGCCACTTGACAAAAAAGGGCGGGGCCGTATTACCCTCAAAAAGAAGTGCTGCATCAGTCGTGATGTCTTCGGGGCAATCTGAAACCGGGGCAAATAGGTCAGTTGTCATGGCCTTCCTCTCCGTTGCACGGCCGGAAGACTTGCTGGCGGTGTGAACTGAACAAGGCGGCTCGGCGCAAGCTCTTTTCTCACTCGCTTCCGCAGGTGCCCCACATTATAGAACTGGCTGTCTTCCAGGTCAAACCGTTCTCCAGGAGGCCGAAATCCCGGACTCAATCAGCACTGGTGGGAACATGCGAAGAAGTGTGCGGTACCTGTCTCGTGTTGTGTTGGTTCCTGACGAGCACTCGTCATCGACCGCCCGGTCCATCAGCTTCATCCTCGCATACCAATTCGCTTTCGATTGTACAACTTAGCGAAGGCCGCAGTCTGGGGCCCCCTTCGCTACGCGAGATTCAGTAGGCCCTTGCCACCCTCTTTGTTGATCATTCCTCAGGCTCCTTTGCTTGGAAACTTAGCAACGGCTTATCAAAATAATGCCAGGCGACAAGGTCGATCATGGCCGACAAGGTGACATTGCGACTCTTCCGCTCAGCCTCGATCAGATCCATGAGTGATTTGTCGATGGTGCCGGCAATCTTTACTCGGGTGCCGAGCTTCTTTAGGCCTCGCAAGGGTGCTGCCGGCGGCGGTTCGGGAAGTTCATCCGGCCGATCCCGAGGTTGTTGGGCATCCTGCAGGGATTGTTTGAGCTCGAAACTGAAAGCGTCCGCCACGCTGATCAGTTCCTTTCGGAATGCTTCGGAGAGTGCTGTCAGCTCTATTCTGAATCTTTCGGACAGTTCACCCAAGGCCAAGTCCAGTTCGCCTCTCGTTACCGCTTCCTCACCGTCGGTGGGTTGTCTCGGGTTGTGAGACCCTTTCTGAATAGATGGGTCCTGGAAGTCTGAAAGGGTCGGACCGGTTCCGATAGTCGCTATTCCTGACTTTGTCGGAGAGTTTCCGTCATATTGAAGGCCAGGAGTTGCCGAGGCCTCTATGATTTCTGGTGGCACAAATGTCGGGAAGGCTCTGCCTTCGTTGGCGTCTATGGTTCTCGCTACGGTTTCCAGGCTAAACTGCTCTCCCGCTTCTGTGGTGAAACCTTCTTGTGTGAGGACCGCAACGATGGCCGGGACGGGTATCCCCTCGTTCCAGAGTTCCACGATTCTTTGAGTGGTCGGGTCTGTTGCCCTGTCAGCCATGAGTGCGCGGCAGATGTCAATCAATGTATCTTTGTGCTCGCTCCAGTACCGTGAAGCGTTGGTTTTGCGCCACGGTTTCTCTTTGGCCGTCCTTACCGCGGTCTCGTTAAGCCTTTCGCACACGTCAGGCCACAACTCGTCTGGAATTCCTCCCTGGATGCTGTCGATGGCAAGCCCCCTCTCTTCAGCTACGGCCACAACCCCTGCAGCGAAGGCAGTCAGCAAGGCTCCCTTGTCCTCTTCTTTGGTGCTCATGATTCGTTGCTCCCTTGTTCGTCGGCCATGTGGTTCACGAGTTGCTGTCGCCGCTCTCGTTGCTCTGGGGCCTGGCCTTTCAGGACGGCCACAAGTTCGCGGAAGACGGAGTTATCTTCCCACACGGGAAGTTCCGGTTGCTCGGCCCGCATCCTTTTGATTGAGCCTGACTCTTCCATGATGCCTCATGCAGCCAAATCCCATGGGATGCGGCCACGCCACGGTGCCACGTCTTCGAGAAGACATCGCGTTACGCAACAGCCTCCTCATTCCGAAACCACTTGATACCACATAGTGCGCCCTTTGTTCCGCTTAGTCGAGAAAATGTCTGATAGTCTCTGAAGAATGGCACCAGGCAGACAGGGAATGGCGCATGCATACTTCTGATGCTTTCAGAGAGTTTCGGAACAGTGAAGGCTCCAACCGCCTAAAGGCGGTGGCTTCAGGGTGTCGACTGAAAGTCGACCTCACCCGTCGTCGCCAATCTGGAAGTCGTCATCGCGGCCCCGCTCCATCTTGTCCTGCATCTCGATGTATTGAGCGATGACGTCGTCGGTGACGTTGCCACTGCTTGCAACGAAGTATCCGCGGGCCCACAGATGCCGCCCCCAGAATTGACGGGCCAGGGTTCGATATTCACTGAGCAGTTTGCGGGAACTCCTACCCTTAAGGCGCTTCAGCAGGGTCGATACAGACACGTGAGGAGGTACCGAAGCAAGGATATGCACATGGTCTTTGGAGACATGACCCTTGATAATGTCAACATCCATGGCCTTACAGGTCTCCCTGAGCAGATCCCTAAGGCGAACTGCTACCTCGCCGTGAAGCACCGGCTTGCGGTATTTGGTGATCCATACCATGTGAAACTTGAGGTCATAGACGGCATGAGATGTCTTGCGGTAATGTTCCATGATACCGCAAGCCTACTAAAGTCTTCGCCTAAAGGCGAGGGTTTTTCTCCCATTCCCCGAAGGGGACAATAACCGCGAGTTCTTATATTCCTGAATTGGTCAGATCGCGAAAGACTGTTACCCGAGGGAACCTTCAAAGACCGCGGTTCAGCGCTATCCGGGGCTAAAAGGGCGGGTTATGGGATGCTAGGGAACCAGCCACAGAGTTGAGTGTCCATCAAGTTGAGGCGTAGGATCGGTTATACAAGTAGACTCGCGTCTCTGTGGTCCGGGCCCACTGACCTCGAAAGATTTTGAAGGGCCCGGCGTACCCGTGTTGAGGTCCCGCCGGTAAGCCTTGACGTTGCGAGTCTCCCGAACACCGCGCCTCTCGCTTTTTTCATCCTGCCGCTTACCTTCCCATGACGGAAGTGCAGTTACGGAGGACAACGGAACCAGCCACGAGTTCGGGTGTCATAATGGACCAGGCGTAGGACCGCGGAGTTCCTTCCCCCCTTTTCTCCCCGGTGTCTCGGCTAACCCCAGGCTTGCAGCTCACAATTGCAGGTCACCCCCCGGGACGTTTCAAAGAACCCTGCGCCCCCTGCCTTATCAGCTCCGCTCGTCTCACGGATTTGCCCGAAATCCTCAAAGGCCGTGTTTCGGGACGCGCTGAGATGCACGTTCCCCTCCTGGCATAGGTTACCCTGCGCGGGAGGTTCAAAATCGCTCACACGCGCGCAGGTTGCGTGTCTGTGTCTGTGCCAGGACAAGGCCCAAACAGCTACCCCTTACAAATAGGTTCAGTGAGGAAACGCCATAAGACATGCTAATTTCTTAGGATTTCAGGAGGCGATACGGATTCGCTGTCACCTGTCTAAAGGCTTAGGGCTGTGGGGCTCCTGAGCTCAGCGAGGCTGGGCGTCCGTCGCGAAGGAGACATGGCGGCTCATTTACTTACTTTTGCGCAAACTGGCATGAGTACCCGAGCACTGCAGCACGGGGGTGATCGTCACCGCATCCCGTGGGCCCGTTTTGGTCTGCTGGCTGACATGCTGATCCCTCGTGTCCACGCGTTGCATCGGTATTCCACCGGCCGCTATTGCGTGATGCACCCGAAGTAGGATCCGCATGCGTGAAACCAAGTAGTATGGATCTGTGCGGGGGCGCCGTATATCCCGCGTTCCTGCCGCGACCGTCCGACGGAAATACGCAAAAAACTGGTGGACAAGGCTGCGCAGATGCGATAGAGAAAGGTGCCGCAGCACAAAGCATTGAATGGATGGGCAGTCGCACTATTGCTCAAGAGGGCCTCGGCCTGGGGATTACGGAAATAGGAATGTCGTGGTTCGTCTATATCCTTCGATGCGTCGACCATAGCCTGTACCGTGGGGTTACCACTGACCTGAACCGCCGCGTGAAGGCACACAACGCCGGAACAGGGGCTCGTTACACTCGGTCGAGGCTGCCGGTGCAGTTGGTCTGGTTTGCTGAGGCGCAGAATAAGTCGGATGCGTTCACGCAAGAGTTCAGGATCAAGCGGCTACACAAGAATGAAAAGGAGCTTCTCGCAGCGTGTCCGAAGGTTCCGAGTGTGAAGACTCACAGTTCAACGGGAGGTAAGGGGATGACAAAGGCGGAAATCGTGGCAAAGTTGGCAGAAGATGCGAACGTTACCAAGAAGGTAGCGGCAGCGATGCTCGACTCCTTGGTAAAGACTCTGCAAAAGGGCATAAAGGACGACGGTAAGGTTCGCATTGACGGGCTTGGCACCTTCGTGGTGGTAGAGCGAAAAGCCCGTATGGGGGTGAATCCGCAGACGCAGGCCAAAATCAAGATTCCGGCGACCAAGGCCCCCGCGTTTCGGGCTGCCAAGGCACTCAAAGAAGCCGTGAAAGAAGTTCCCAAGAAGGCCGGGAAAAAGAGTAAGTGATCGGTACGTACGGGGCGCGGCTGAGCGTGTATGCGATGTCAGCGTGACGACGATGTCCGTCAAGTTCCGCGTTTCTTTGTGCTTGGCTACGTCGTCCCCCCGTAGCGTTTCGGCAGTTTTGATCCCAGGTGCACTGAACGCCAAGCCAATCTTTCCGTGGGAAGAAGGGGCTGCTCGCCTCATGGCGTGCCAGGTGTGGCAGGTTGGTCTGACGAAGCAAAGGCGCTCCTCTTCAGTGCGCTTGTTTTCGTACGTCAGGATCTCAGGGCTCTCGTGACAAACCGAGAGCCTATTTTTCCTGAAGCGTCTCCACGCCCGTCCAATCGGGCGGGACGCCGTTCACCATGTAGTGGGCACAGCGTTTCAGATAGATTCGCGGCAGCCAGGTCCTCCGGATGCTTCTCAAGTACCTGGTTGAAATGAACGCTGGCTTCTGAGAACTTTTTGCCATAGTAGAGCTGAAGACCGCATTCAAATTCAGGTTTCGTCTGTTCTTTCAGCTGAGCGATTCCTTCGGGATCTCCCTCGAACACCTCGTACACCGTGACTGCGTCCTCCTTGCCCTTTACACGCACTTTGTCAATGAAACGATGCCTGCACCGGTCCGGTTCCTTCATCGCGAAAAAGGTTTCGTCGCTCAAGCTGACATAGGAGCCGTACATCTTGTTCAAACCCTCGATGCGCGCGGCAAGGTTCACCGCATCTGCCACCACTGCTCCCTGCAAGCGATCCTCACTCCCGATGATGCCCAGCATGAGATTGGCAAGATGGAGCCCCACTCCGACGCCGATGGGCTCAAACCCGTCTCTCTCGCGTTCCCGTCTGTACTCCGCCACAGCCCTTTGCATTCCCACGGCAGCTCTCACCGCATCATCCGGTGTTTCAGGGAAAAGGGCCATAATGCCGTCACCGTAGTACTGATCGATGAACCCATTGCATTCCTTGATCACTGGGGTCACCCGTCTCAAATACGCATTGATGAAACTGAAAGCCTCCTCTGGAGTCATCTTTTCCAGCAAAGTGGTCCAGCCTCGAATGTCCGCAAACATGACGGTCATTTTCTGGCTCACCTGATCACCCAGATTGATTTCCAGAATGGTCTCCTTCTTCAGTAAATCGATGAACTCTCTGGGAACAAAACGCTCATAGACCGTATTCAAAGACGCCAGCTCCGCGGTTCGTGCTTTTACCCTTTCTTCCAGGTGTTCGCTGTAAGCCTGAAGTTCCTTGTTTCTTCTCGGCGAGACTCTGTTTCAAACGGTTCATGGTGAGATGGGTATTGACCCTCACGTGAACTTCTTCCGGTTGAAAAGGCTTTGCAATATAGTCCACAGCCCCTGCCAGGAACCCCTTTACCTTATTCGCGGTATCATCGAGCGCGGAAAGAAAGATGACGGGGATATCCCGAGTTTCCTGATCAGCTTTCAGTCGGTTACACACTTCGAACCCATCCATCCCGGGCATCATGATGTCCAGGAGAATCAGATCCGGTCGCGGTTCCATGGCGGCCATTTTGAGAGCTTTCTCACCGTTGATCGCTGCCACGATGGCATATTGATCCTTCAAAGTGCCCATAAGCACCTGGATGTTTTCCGGAGTATCATCCACGATGAGAACCTTGCTTTTCTTCCCACCGTCTCCCATCTCTCTCCCTCCTTATAATCAGTATCCGTTCATAGGGCTTGAGAACACTCCGCTTTGAGTGAACGAATACGTTGAATCGGTATGTCACGATGTCCAGGAGCAAAACTGTTCCGTGCAGGCGCATGTTACCCCGGTTTTCAGGGTATCACTATCTCCAGAACAGAGAAGTCATCCTCGAGAGTTTCCGAGCCCCCTATTTGCCGTACATGCGCCCAGAGATCGTCAATTATCGATTTTCCCCGGGCACCCGGCTGCCCCAAGTAGGCAGTGAGGTCCTCGAATCCCCAACAGGGGCCGCTGTCGTTCATGATCTCAAATACCCCGTCGCTAAACACGTACAGTCTCGCGGGACCTTTGAGGGAAACCTCGTCACGGCCGAAATCTACGCCGGCCAGGCCACCTATGAAGATGTTCGGCGTTCTCAGCTCTCGGATCTCAGGCCCGACTCCCGGCACATCCTCTATCAACAGGGCCGGGGGATGCCCTCCGCTGGCGTAGGTCAGAAGGCGAGACACGCGGTTGTACACACCGTACCAGACGGTAAAATACATGTCTTTGTGGTACTCCATAGGAAAGACCGCATTGAGGCCAGCGAGAACCTGGTCCGGCTCCCGGAAATCGGTGTGCTGAAGGTTTCTGGGATCGGAGGACATTGAGCACGGACACGGAATGGAGCGCTGCTCCCACACCGTGTCCGCACACGTCAATCAGGTAGATTGCGAAGGAATCCTCGTCGATCCAATGGTACCCTAATGCATCTCCTCCGAGTGCGGTTGAGGGCACAAAGCGCCAATTGGCCTGCAAAGGTCCCTCCGTGAGGGGCTGCGGCAAGAGGAACTTCGCGTAATCGGCAGCCTCAGCAAGTTCGTAATTGAGCTTCCCAAGCACGGCTTCGAGCTTTGCCCTCTGACTTGCCTCGAGGTCACGCAGTCTCTTCAGATCGAGGTGGGCCTTCACCCTCGCTTTCACCACAGGGATGCTGAACGGCTTGGTAATATAGTCCATTGCGCCCAACTCGAACCCCAGGGTCTCGTCTTCCACCTCGGTCTTTGCCGTGACGAAAATGATCGGAATGTCAGGTGCTTGATCGAGGGCTTTGAGTCTGCGGCACACCTCGTATCCATCCATGCCGGGCATCATGATATCCAGGAGTATAAGATCCGGCCGCGGTTCTGCGACAGCCATTCTCAGGGCCTTCTCTCCGTTGAGTGCCGCCACGATGGTATACTGATCCTTCAACGCCTCCATGAGCACCTGGATGTTTTCCGGAGTGTCGTCCACAATGAGCACTTTGGGTTTTCTCCCGGCCTCCACCGTCTTTCTCCTTCCTTACAGCTCGATGTCCAGCTTCGTGGCAATGGCCTCCACGCTTTGCAGAGCGCTGTCCGTATCAAAGCCTTCCACCTGCTTTTCCAGGCTCTCGAATTCATGATGAACGGATGAATGGGCCAGGTGTTGCTTCAAACTTTCAAGTCGGTTCATGGCCTCTGTCAGGTCGCTCTCCAGAAGCTGAGCCATTTCCTGGAGCAGAGGTTTCACTGCTTCCTTATCGACCTGTATCTCCTCCGCAGGTTTATCGTGCCGCTGCTGCGCTGCCAGGCTTTCCTCCAGGACGCGTATCCCCTCCATGACCACCTTCAACTGAGAGCCGAACTCAGTCATGGGAGAATCCAAATTCTCTCTGCCCTCCTTCATGGCGATTTCCAACTCGGCCGCTGCACGGTACAGGCTCTCTCCACCGAGGTTTCCGGAGACTCCTTTAACCGTATGGGCAAGTCGCACCGCGGTTTCCGCATCTCCAGCCTGGAGAGCCGCGTTGATCTTTTCCACTGCCGTTTCGTAGCCATCCTTGAATTTGCAAAGGAGCTTCGCATAGAGCTGCCTGTTCCCTCCAACCCGGCCGAGGCCGGAGGCTACGGAAATTCCGGGCAATTCACAAAGCAGTTTATCCTGGGGTTCCTGCTTGGCAATCAAAGACTCACACACTCCTTCAGACGTCTCTCGTCTACCCGGCTCTATCCATTTTACCAGCGCAGCCATGAGTTGATCCGGATCAATGGGCTTGGTCACATGATCGTTCATCCCGGCTTCAAGACTTTTCTCACGATCCCCGGCCATGGCGTGCGCGGTCATGGCGATGATCGGCAAAGCCTTAAGCCCATCATCCTTTCGAATTTCTCTGGTCGCTTCAAACCCTCCCATGACCGGCATTTGTATATCCATGAGCACCGCCTCAAAGTTCCCTGTTTTGACCATCTCCACGGCCTCTGACCCGTTGTTGGCAATGCTCACCATTAATCCGGCTTGCTCCAAAATTTCCTTCGCCACCTGTTGGTTGATCTCGTTATCCTCTGCGAGCAACACTCTTGCCCCGCGAATCTTTCGCAGCTCTTCCTCATCACTGCCCTTGCCCCCTTCTACCGGTTCACCCGCGGAAGATTCCTTTCCGAAGACGACCATGATCGCGTCAAAAAGCACCGACTGACCCACGGGCTTCAGAAGAAACCCGTCCACTCCCACCTTTTCGGATCGCTGCATGACTTCTTCCCGACCATAGGCTGTTGCGATAATAATCTTGGGCTTGTGGGGGAGGTTCGGATGCGCCTTGATCACCGCGGATGCTTTGATCCCATCCATGCCCGGCATCCTCCAGTCCATCACTACCAGCCTATAAGGACGGGCTTCGGCCTCTTTCTCCAGCTCAGCGATCCCCTCTTCGGCAGAGGCTGCCACGCTTACTTCGAAACTCATGCTTTCCAGCAGAGTCTGCAGAATCTCCCTGGATGACGCATTGTCTTCCACGACCAGAACCCGCATCCCGCGCAAGTCCACCGACGGCTCCAGGTGCCTTCTTGACACATTCCTGGCCAACCCGAATTTGGCCGTGAACACGAACCGGCTCCCCTTGCCGGGCTCGCTCTCCACCCAGATATCCCCTCCCATCATGTTGACGAACCGCTTGGAGATGGTCAGCCCCAGACCTGTCCCGCCGTACTTTCTCGTGGTTGACATGTCTGCCTGGCTGAAAGCCTGAAAAAGTTTCCCTTTCTGCTCTTCGGTCAGACCCACTCCGGTGTCTCGGACACAAAAACTGAGCGTGACGGACTTCTCATCCATTTCTACCACCTTGGTGGAAATGACGATCTCACCCTCTTGCGTGAATTTCACCGCGTTGTTGCAGAGGTTGATCAAGACCTGCCCCAGCCTCAGGGGGTCGCCCACCAGCGCCATCGGCACGTCCTGTGAGGTATCCATCAAGAACTCCAGGTCTTTCTCATGGACCTTCACGCCCACCACGGTGGAGACATTGTCGAGGACTTCGTCAAGACTGAAATCCACGGTCTCCATCCGCATCTTACCCGCTTCGATCTTGGAAAAATCCAGTATGTCGTTAATGATCCCCAGAAGAGAGTGGGCTGATCGCTGGATCTTTCTCACGTAGTCCGCCTGCTTGGGGGTCAGTTCAGTCTGAAGAGCAAGGTGCGCCATGCCGATTACCGCATTCATCGGTGTCCGGATCTCGTGGCTCATGTTCGCGAGAAAATCGCTCTTCATCCGAGTGGCTTCCTCAGCCATCTCCTTGGCGCGACGCATCTGCTCGTCAGCCTGCTTGCGATCCGTGATGTCCGTGACAAGGGCGAAAGAGCCATACTTGGCCCCTTTGTCGTCAAGAAAAGGGGTAGCACTGATCAAGCAGGGCACGTTCACCCCGTCAGGTCTCTGCAGCGAAATTTCGTACGCCCCTGACTTCCCTCTCTTTCTTTCTTCGAGCTGGGCCACGAATATCTTGCGGTTTTCCTCATCAACAAAGTCAAGGATCTGCTGGCCGACAATCTGTTCCTGAGGCCTGCCGAGGATCGTGCATAGCGCAGGGTTGGCAGTCAAAGTGACGGCATCGTTGTCCACCAGCCAGAACCCCTCGTTGGCCGTATCCAAAATCCGGCGCGTTCTGCGTTCGCTGTCTGCCAGTGCCTGCTCCGCGCGACGACGGTCGGTGATGTCTCTAAACGTAACCACCGCACCGACGACACTGCCATCCTTGCGGATAGGGTTGCTGGAATAGGCCACGGGACAACTCGTGCCATCTTTTCGCCACAACACTTCATTATCCACATGGCTTATGGTTCCGCGTGAGACCGACTGGTGCATGGAGCACTCTTCCCGCGGATATGACGAACCGTCCTCATGCGAATAATGAATGAGGCTGTGAAGACCCTGATCAATAAATTCATCCGCGGAGTATCCCAGCATCCGACAAGCCGCGGGGTTGACAAAAGTGATCTTGCCGTCCGTGTTCACGCCGATAATCCCCTCGCCCGCAGATTCCAAGAGTAATCGGGTACGCTCTTCCGATACACGCAGCTCATCGGTGCGTTCCTGGACCAACTGCTCCAGACGATCCCTGTATCGCGCGATCTCGCTGCGAGCCATTTCTGCATCCTCAGCAAGGCTCAAAGCGGCTGCTCGACTGCGGCGCAGTTCCTCGGCCCTCCTCTTCAGGTCCTCCGCGGCTTGCGACGCCCGAATGCGATCTAGCGAGAGAGACCCCATCATCTTGGCGAAACCCGATAAGAAACCGAGGATGCTTGGTAGTTTTGCCTCGGACATGATTGGCACTTCCTTTATGGCTGCCAAGTAATCCTCTTCATCGTATCCGAGGTCTCGAGCCTGACGACGGAAGAAGTCCAGATCGGGTTCCTGCAAGTGGAACTGGCCTATAAGAATATTGGCCAGATGCTTCCCGTCTATGATCAGGGGCGAAGCCGCGTCCGTCAGGCCGTTCTTGCAGGTATAAATCGTGAAATCCTGACCCTTCTCAAGTCCGGAACCCACTATTGCGTCGCTTTCGGCACAGCGTTGAGAGGAAATTTCGCCCACACGATGAAATTCCGCGCAAGCTCGCCGAAAATTTGCGAATAGCAGCAGGTTGCCATTGAGGTCTGATATGGCAGAGGCAACCCCTACTGCGTTGCAGAAGTTGGTGAGAAGGGTCTGCAAGTCCTCAAGATCCAACAAGTCCGACAGCTGCAATTCTTCAGTCCCAGAGGGTACCGCATCAGCTTGATCCGTCGTAGGTGGGCCCACATTGTCCCATGCCTCATCTGCTTCAATCCGGTCCAATGAGCCGTAAGGAGCGGGTTTTCCGCCAGCTTGGGCCAACTCGTTCACTTCCTTTTTCAGGTCAAGGATCCGTTGTTCCCTTGCCATGACCAGGCGGTTGAAACGCTCGATTCCCTGGATTCTCTCCTGCAATTCAGCCCGGGAAAGGTCGTCCTCCCCCCTTTCGTGCACACTCTCGCTGCACTCTGTCCCGTCAACGGCCAAAGGCTTCTTTAAGAGGAAGCGATCCTGTTCAGTCATGGTGAACTCCCAAGAATTGTTCAACGATTCGCAAGACACAATGCAAGAAATTGAGAAGTCGATGAGGATGCATTCTGTGTCCCTTGTTCTGCCCGTAGCTCAGTTAGTGGCCCCGGGATGATTCCTCTGACTCCGGAAGGCCTTGGCACATCTCTTTCATGCGCCGACGGAGGCAACGCGGCCAGCATGTTGCTGAAAAAGCCTGCATTTTCTATGAGCGACCGTACCTCACCCCAGGCCCTCGGTCAACCACAAAAGTCCGGATAGGGCGCTGTTCCGACACTATCCGGTAAGATGGAACCGGCAGGTAGGCAGAAGTCACCGGAGAGTTCCCGATTAGTCCAATGATTGTGGACTCGGGCCAGGGCCTTCATGAAAACCCGTAACGGTTCACCGCGTGCGATAGGGAATGAACCACCAAGGCACAAAGACACATAGGAAGAAGAGAATTGGTTTCTGACTTCTTCGTGGCTTAGTGACTTTGTGGTTTGATTTTCCACGCTCAACAAAGGGTCGCTCTGAACGATTACGAAAACTCTTCCTGCGGGTAGGAGTAATGCGATATCAGCGCCTGTGGAAAGAGGGATCTGAAGATCTTGCTTCTTCAGGAATCTGCGTTCACGTTCCGCACTGCGTTTCTCAGCCTCTTGATCTTTTCTCCGCCAAGATTGTCTGATGCAGCTCTCGGAAGGTCTTCGCCGGCCTCACCCCGGGTTTGTCCTTCCTCACCGCCAGGACCGCCGCATTGGTCGGGCACACCGTTGCACAGACGCCGCAACCGATGCACCAGTCGCGATCCACGATCGGTACGCCGTCATCCATTTGCACTGCCTGTACCGGGCAAATCGCTGCACAATCTCCACAGCCCGAACATTCAGCGGCATCGGTTTCTCTCATGAAGTACGTGGCCATGATGGAATCTCGCGGGATTTTTCTTCTTCGGATGTTGCCCACGTTCCAGCACGCACAGCCGCAACAATTGCAGTTGTGTTTGATGTCACCCTCTGCATTGTCCACGAAGTGAACCAGGCCGGCTTCTTCGGTCACACGGATCACTTCCAGGGCTTCTTCCTTGGTCAGTTCCCGGGCCAGACCACGCTCGATGACGAAATCCGCCAATTCATCGAATTTCATGCAGACTTCGGTGGGATGTGCGCATCCCCTTCCCACGAGACGGTACGAGACCCGGCAGGGGCAATGAGCTACGGCAACACGGCGAGCATTTCCAATGACTTGTTCCATGAGCTGGACCGGGAATACTGCCTGGAGATCAGGCGTGACGGATTTGCCTACAGGTATGTACCGGGTACTGCTTGGTCTGGCTCCCATATGCTTCCACGGTAACCTGTCTGTTGAAATACTTGGCCACCAGGAGAGCCATTTTTCGTGCGTGCGGAGTATCTTCGCCTTTCCAGAAGAAGGTCTGCGGGAACCCGAACCCCACGTGAAGCAGGGCATACCCTTTTTCACCATCCGAGGTCGTGCCTACGAAGAGAGCCCCTTTTTGTGCAAGACTCTCAAGAGCCGATTCCAATTCCTCCCGTGGAATAGCGACTCGGCTCCCGATCTCGCTCACGCTGACAGGCGAGAGAGGGACAAGGCCTGTAGGAAGCGCCAGTGCGATTTCAGCTTCGGATGGATCGAGGTTTTCCCTCAGGATTTCCCTCAGGGTATCTCTGACAGGATAGCCCATTCCGAGATTGTTCAAGTGATTGGCGAGTCTTTCATAGACATCCTGATTTTCCATAGTTGGTTCTCCCACACCGCGGGTACCAAGATTTTTTCCTGGGTCGCGCGGACTTACCCGACATTATGCGGAGGTCTTGCCGTTTGGGAGCTTCAAGTGCCGCAGAACGGTCACAGGGTGGTCGCTCTGCCCCCGAATAGGTCGCCGTCTAATGTCCCACGCAGCCCCATGTGGACAAAGGCAGGGCACCGTGTCCAAAAGCCCCTCTTTAGCCTGATTTTCTCGAACGTACCCTACCTCGCGTTCCCCGGTCAAGCGCAATCATCCGAGTAGCTTGTTGCCCACACAAAGTGGACCACGAAGCCCCATTCGCTCACGAAGGGGACACCACCACCGAGGCATTTCACGGCTCCCGAGAAAACAGACGGTCCGCTCTCACACGGGTGGGGCGATTAGGGTTCATTGTTGACGTTGACCCCGGCTGAAGGTTGCAGTATGCTAAACTCATTGCACAAAAAGTCTTGTCCTCCCACTCAGATCTTGGAACACAGCGGCCTACCCAGAAGTGGCCTTGGGGAGGATGTGGCATCCACCGGTGACCGCAAAGGCAGGGTGCCGTGAAACAGCGCTCTCGGGTGCAGGGCCTTATTGAAGAAAGGCCACTTCTCCCTTACCCTGTCTGCAAGGCATGCAATGCTGTGAAGGAACCGGATGCTCTTTGCACGTGTCGCGTGTCGGGATACACGGAAACTCTCTTTTGAAGTTGTGGCTCGCTCGGGTTGAGGGGAACGGCTGGGGTGTCGTAAAGGGGGGCGCGGCACTGAGACGACGAGGGGTCATGAGTCCGGTGATAGAGGTAGTTGTCCAGGCTCCATGGAAGCCTGTTGCGTAATCTCGATCATGGCGACAATCGTGGTCCTTTGGGGCTACCACCACCATCTCGGCACCGCTGCCTGGCTCTCAGGAGACTGGTATATCAAGCTTTGTCTCGGGGGCTGCTGCCGAAAGTCGTCGGAACCGACCTCATGGTACCACGTGTTCGGCAAAGCATTGCGTGACGCAACGCACTAATATCACGACACTTCTGTCTGGCGACTCATGCCACAAAACGTCCAGGGGGCGGAAACCGGGAATGCCTGTCCGGACTTGTCGAGAGGTTGACATGGAAAAGCACCGAGAAAGCTTCCCGAGAGACAAGGATCTCGCTGACCAGCTGTACCGGAAATATGCTCGCGGAGGGATTAGGATTTCCGGGTGGAGGCAATGGGCATATTATGTGTGCAAGAAGAATGTGTGGATAGGGGTTCTCGAAGGGAGCCGGGCTCTAAAACGCATTATTGACGTGATAGCCTCGGGAGCAGGCCTGGTGATCCTGTCTCCCGTTTTCGCAGTGGCTGCTGCCGCGATAAAGGTCGAATCCCCGGGGCCGGTGTTTTATTGTCAGCAACGTGTGGGGAAATGGGGGAAGGTCTTTACCATGTACAAGTTTCGATCCATGATTGTGGATGCGGATAAGAAAAAGGACCTCCTCCTTGAGCAAAACGAATCCGGCGGCGTGACGTTCAAAATGAAGCGCGACCCTCGGATTACCCACGTGGGAGCAATCATCCGCAAGCTCAGCATCGACGAATTGCCCCAGTTGTACAATGTGCTCAAAGGAGAGATGTCCCTCGTGGGGCCGAGGCCTCCGGTGCCTCGGGAAGTGGAACAATACCGCCTGTCCGATAGGAAGCGACTTGGGACCATTCCGGGCGTCACCTGTATCTGGCAGGTAAGCGGGCGAAGCGACATCGCGTTCACGCAGCAAGTGGCTCTTGACGTGCAATATATCGAGAGCCAGACTCTTTGGGGAGATGTGAAGATCCTTTTCAAAACCGTGCCTGCGGTCCTGTCCGGTCGGGGAGCATACTGAAAAGCCTTTTTCCGCTGCCTTTTTCGAGAATGGCCGGTAGAGGAGATCAGCGTGTTGGTAATTCTGACCTGCTTTGCAAACTGCGAGCCGTTCGGGTTCCTCGCCCAGCGAGCCCCGGCGCCCATGCTTCCTGTACTCAATAAACCTCTCCTGGAACATCTTTTAGAACAATGCGCCGATGACGGGCTGACGCGCGTTCAGATTGCGCTGGTGGAACACCCGAGACCTGTTCGACAGTTTGTCGGAAACGGCGAACGCTGGGGACTTGACATACATACCTGGGTTTTCAGAGAGCCGTGCACGGATGAGGTACTCTTGGCAAGACTGGCTCCGGATCTTTCCGGCCCGGTGCTCGTTGTTCCCGCGGAAACGCTTGTTGACATAGACCTCCGGTCCTTGCTCGTGTTCCACGAACAACACGCGGCACGTGTGACCCGCGTGTCTGCCAGTGAAGCATGCGCACGGCCGGCAACGACGGACTCCTTTGCCGAAGGAGGCGATGGTGCCTCGTCCTGTGTACGCATGCATGACACGGGCATCAGAGTGATCGATGCGCCGCTCGCATCCGATGCGTCTGAAGACACCTTCGTGTGTGAGGGGAAATGGGTGAGAGTGGACACCCCCATGAAGCTGTGGGAAGCCAATGCCGCGGCCTTGCATGGCGAGTTTCCGCGGGCTCTTCCCCCTTCCGCGGCGTTGACCGCAGAAGGCCTGTGGGTGGGGCATCATTGCAAGATCGATCCTCACTCCACCGTTGAGGCGCCGGTGTTCATAGGTAATCATGTGTGCATCAGTTCCGGTGCAGAAATCAAGAGGGGCTCCGTGATCGGAAACGGGGTTATTATTGACTCCCATGCACTTGTGGAGTCGAGCGTCATCATGGATCACACGTACATTGGCAGCTATATCAATCTGGTGAAGAGGATCGCGAGCGGGAAATATGTGTTCAACGTGAAAGCCGGGTCAACATTGAAGGTGGACGACCCCATCATCGTTTCGGGACTTCGAGAGAAGATCCTGGGGCCGGCCGCGAGGCGCTTCACCGACAAAGCTCTCGCATTGGTGCTTTTCTTGGCCACCTGTCCGATTTGGATGCTCAAGGGGCTGGTCCGCGTGGTAAGGGGCAAACCTTTTTTCCACATGCAGGCGTTCGTGGTCAATGACCCCGGACTTGGTGGATCGGTTCCCTCATGGGATTCTCGGGTCAATCTGCTGAGGTTCGACCACGCTCATCCTTTTGTTTCCAGGCTCCCCGGTCTATGGGACGTGATCAAGGGACGCTTGGCCCTCGTAGGAATTCGGCCTCTTTTGGAGGAAGAAGCCGCGCGTCTCACGGAAGACTGGACCATGTTGAGGTTTGATTCCCCAGCAGGCCTTTTCACGATGCTGGACACCCTGGACTCGCAGAATCTCGACGAAGATGAAAAGCTTGTGATTGAAAACTATTATGCGTCAACGAGAAAACTGTCCAGTGATGTGAAGATCCTCTGCCAATCGATGCTCAGGCTCATTTCCGCACGGTAAATCACAGGGCAGAAGTCAGAATCAATTCAACCGCAGGACAGTTGAGGTGTTGCAACCTCTTTACTTACGATGTGACCCTAAGGGAGTGCACGAATGGAGATCAGCAAAGTGGGAGACGTGGTAGTGATAACCATGGGAGAACTGTTTGATGCAGTAGTAGCGCCCAAATTCAAGAATCAGATCAGTGAATTGATCAAAGATTCGCTGGTCAAATTTGTAGTGGATATGGAGAATTGTAAACTCATCGACAGTTCAGGCTGTGGAGCCCTGGTAGCGTCACTGAGAATGGTAGAAAAGAGCAAGGGCGACATCAAGATAGCTAGGCCTTCGCCGCAGGCGAGAGACCTTTTCGAATTGACGCGGCTTCATCGCATCTTGGAAATGTTCGACGACCTTGATTCGGCAGTCCGATCCTACGGGTGAGTGAAGTGCCTTGTCGAACGTGTGAAGCTGCGTTTTACGAGAGCCGACTTCCGAGGAGGACAGGTGTCAGGGACCGAAACCATGCAAGTGCGCTTCGAATTACGCGCCCGGTTGGAACTTCTCCGGCCGCTCAGTAACTTTGTCCGGGAATTACTGTTAATGGCCCGGTCGAAGCTGACGGGGAAGGCATCCGACGCCGTTCTCTTGGTATTGCATGAGGCCTTCACCAACGTGTGCCAGCACGCGTATGCAGACATTGAGGATGGGGTCGTAGTGGTGACGATAGTGTTGTCAGACGATCATCTGGAACTGCGTCTCGAAGACCAGGGCAAGCCGTTTGACGAGGCGAGTTGGCAACCCCCTGACCTGGAGAGTCCTTTGGAGTCCGGCAGAGGAGTATGGTTGATGAAGCAGCTCATGAACGAATGTGTGTACGAATCCACACCGGCCAGGAGCAATGTGTTGAGGCTCGTCAAATACCTGCCCGGTTGTCATGACGTAGGAGGATCGAGGGACACGTGATTCGCCCTCAAGGGATCAGAGGACGCTGCCTGATACCCTTGCGCTTTCGCGTGTATGGCAGGACATAGCGGGCTGCGCACCTCTTTCGCTACGGACGACGCAAAGCCGTCTGATAGCTTCGCTCGGGAGCCCCACAGACCTACGATCTCAGATACATCAACGCGAATCGGCATGAAACCAGCGTTCACGGGTTTCTCATGAGACCGACAAACGGTTGGGTGTGTGCGACGACCACCAGTATTTTCCTTTTTTCGAGAAACTCACAAGAAAACCTGACCCGCCATGTGACTACAATGAAGGAATCAGGCCCAACCAAGGTATTGGTCGCGGAAGACAATCCGGTGAATCGGCGGATGGCGAGGAAGCTGCTCGGCACAATGGGCATTGAAGTGGATTCGGCTGAGAATGGATCCCAGGCCGTCGAAATGGCCCGATCACGCTCGTATGACTTGATTCTCATGGACGTGGAGATGCCGGTCATGGGTGGATTGGAAGCCACGCGAGAGTTGCGCCGCGCGGGCATTGATGCGCCGATTGTGGCAATGACCGGTTCTTCCATGAAAGGCGACAAGGAGCAATGCCTCGACGCGGGCATGACCGATTATGTGTCCAAGCCCATAGATCGCCAGGCGATGAAAGCCATTCTCAATAAATTCTGCGATATTGACGGAATCGGAGATTCGCTCGACCGTCCGAGCACGCTCTCCGCGGACCACGGGAGGGAAATCTCGCAGCAACACTTCCCCGATTTAGGAACCGTGATCCGCAAAGAATCAGTCCCTGAGGAGAGTTTCTTGGCCCGCGTGTGCAGGGAGTTGGGAATGCTCCCGGAAGAATACCTCGACTTGGCTGAGGAGTTCATCGCGGATGTAGGCCCAAGACTCGACACCCTTGAAATCGCGTTGAACGACCAAGATCATGAACAGGCACGGCAGATTGCCCATGCGGTAAAAGGTGGAGCTGCGGAAATGCTCCTCGAGGACATGGCTGCGGCTGCCGTCCGGATCGAACTCCGTGCAAGGAGGGGAGACCGGACAGGTTATGGGGATGAGGTGGATTCGCTCCGCAGGTCTCTTGCGATGTTTGCCAAGCAGGTGACGGAATTCAAATCGGCTTTGGCCAGGATTGAGTGAACACTCCGGGAGACGACCACACGGACTTACTCGATTGACACGAGCAACAGACTCACATCGTCCTGAAAAGCGGAACTTCCTTGAAATTCTTTCACATCCGCAAGGATCTCTTCCACAATGTCTTGAGGCTGCCGGTCGACATTTCTCACGAACAGATCCCGCAGCCGGTCCTTACCGTAGAGCCTGCTCACACCATCATCTCGGTGGGGCGCTTCGGTGACGCCATCCGTATACGCGAGCATCTTATCTCCAGGATTCAGCTTCTGCCTTCCCTCGTCGTAGTCCATGCCAGGGTATGCCCCGACCATCATGCCTCCTTCGCGTAATTCGAGGACCTCCTGTAACGCATGTTGATAAAGGAACGGTCGTGGATGTCCTGCGTTGCTGTACACCAATTCCTGGGAATCGCGATCTATCAGGCCACAGAAAGCCGTGAGATAGTCCGTATCCGGCGTGACAGCCACCAGGTCGTCGTTCAACCGGGCCAGAAAAAGGGAAGGGGAGAAATCGGATTTGGAGGTGGCCTGAAACCCCATCTTGAACATGGCACCTATCATGGCAGACCTCACACCGTGGCCCGACACGTCGACCTGGGCGAATGCAATCTGGCCATTGGGCAATGTCACCACGTCATAGAGGTCTCCACTCGCCTGAGAAGCGGGGATGAACACCGCACAAAAAGTAAGCCGCTCATTGGCAGGGAACTGCGAGGGGAGGAGCGCACGCTGAAGGTCCGAAGCCATTTTTAGCTCTTCGGCCATTTGCCTGTTCGCGTGATCGAGCTGTTTTCTGGCTTCGTGAAGGGCCAGATGATTGGTCACCTTGATGAGCAGTTCTTCCTTATCGTAAGGTTTGGTGAGAAAATCGACAGCCCCGGCAGCGAGCCCTTTATTTCGGCTCTCTTTATCACGTCGCGCAGTGACGAAGATCACCGGCACCGTCTCCTCGATGACTCCCCGCCGCAATAGTTCGAGCGTACCAAACCCGTCCAGCCCTGGCATTTCTACATCGAGCAATATCAAATCAGGTTGGTGCTGGTTTGCCAGCGCAACAGCCTCTTCCCCGGAGGCTGCAGTGGTGACACTGTAGTTTTCCTTGAGCTTGTGCGCGAGAAGTCTTCGTCCTGTGGGGAAATCGTCTACCACCAATATGCGTGAGCGCGATTCAGTCATTGTTCCCCCGCCTTGTTTTTCAGCGGACCGGGTCTCACGGGCTTTCACGATGATCAAAACGATGGCTCATACCGATTCGCCTTCAAACGAGCAAGATCGGAGGGCTGGGGATCTCCCGAGCGAAGAGATGAGACGGCTCTGCGTCGTCCGTACCGAAGGAGATTCCCCGCCTGCAGCCTGCGCCAAGTTGTACAGGCGAATCGGTATCAGGATACTTTGAGGCCTGGACCGCGTCAAGGTATTCTTCCCGGAACGCTTTTTCTCGTGACCGTGCCTGGTAGATTGCACGTGGATTGTTGCACCGACATCCCGCAGTGGTACAGCTCGGAATGAATGCCTAGTCTTCCCAGGAACGCTGCGGCATGTTGATAGTTTGGAGAGACTGAGGTAACACTGGACTCACCGCAAACTGTACAAAATGGCGGAGATTCAAGCTCAACACGGCAAAGGTGTCGGAAAGAACGGGAGCGTGCGATGGAAGATCTCATGGTCCAAAACATCTTGGAGAGCATGACCGACAGTCTCATGGTCATCGGTCGCCAGGGCATGATTGTCTATGCCAATAAAGCTACAGAGGGGATCCTCGGCTGTGATCGGAAGACGTTGAGCAGGCACGGACTTGGCCTCACCTTTTTCATGACGGACGATAATTATGAGTTCAATCAAATAATCGTGGATGCGATCCAAGAAAGAGCAGTGAAAACGTATAGCGAAGTGCCTTATCTCCACCCTGATGGATCGCTAAAGAGACTCGCAGTGACCACGTCTTACGTGGTTGATTCCGCACGATCCCCGGATTCTTTCGTAGGTTTCATGGTCATCTGCAAGGATATCACGGAAGTATTTCAGCTTCGCGAACGCGAAAAGCGCCTGCTGGAGGAACGACAACGGCTCACGGACGAAAAGGCCCAAAGCCTTCACAAACTCGCTGCCGGGGTTGCCCACGAGATCAGAAACCCTGTGGTCACGGTCGGCGGATTCGCCACACGCCTCCTCAAGCTGGAACGCGCGCCCGAACCCGTGACCGACTATGCTCGCAAGATCCTGGACGGCGCGAAAAAACTGGAGCTCATAGTGGAAGAAGTTGAGGCTTATTGCGATATTACTCACGCAGATTTCTTGGAGGTCGATGTGTGGGAAGTCGTCAATACGTCATTGGCGGAACTGGCTGCTTTCGCGCGGAGCAAAGATGTGGTTCTTGATCTGCGGGATGAAACGGCCGGAGTGCGCTCCTGCGCATGTGATCCGGTACTCGTGGGCAAGGCCGTGCGGCACCTCGTGCAAAATGCGATTGATTTTTCCCCGCAGGGTGGGCTCGTACACGCGGTCCTCAGCGGAAACAGGGAAACCGTCATCATAGAGATCACAGACTTCGGAGCAGGCATCACTCCAAGAGACCTTGACTACGTGTTCAACCCTTTCTTCTCTACCGTGCCGGACAAATCGGGAATGGGGTTGGCGGTCGCGCAACGGATCGTCAACGAGCACATGGGAACGCTCACCATCGAGTCCGCAGGTGAGAGCGGAACACGGGTTCGCGTATGCCTGCCCAGATATCGGCAGCACTCATTCAGGCTGAGCCACGATCACACGGATTGTGAGTCATGAGAAGACATTGGACGCGAAGGTTGGGAGATTGCGGCCTGTTTCCCGCCAGATAGGTCCATTGAAAGACTTGTTTTTACAGGATCTCGTACGAACCGTACACACCGCGTCAGTCCAATTCATCAATTGCGTTTTGTGCCTCGACAAAGGCGCGGGTAATGCGGCTGTCACTGAGCTGCGATCTTTCCCAAAGTTCGTCCAGGCTGATGAGGTCGGCGTCGATCAATTTGTCGAACACCCGGCCGAGTCCGACATCCGAAAGGCCGTACTTCTGCTTCAACTCAGTGTCGTCCAATCCGTGCCTGAGGTCTTCGACGAATTCCCGTGCTACGATTCGCCGCTTGGTCATGAAATTGAAACCACCTGAAAGAATTCCGCTAGTTACGTACCACAATGCGGGCATTCCGTCAATGTCATGCGCGTCATAAAGCGTCTAATGCTCCCATCATCAGGCGAAAATAGTCTCCTACGTAATTGAGCGGGACTGCAGCTGGACGGGAACTGAGCAACGCTGCATACGAATCCTCGTGTTCCGGAGCGAACCCGTGCATGCCGGGCAGGGCAGTCAGCCCCATGTCGCTGGGTGCGATTTGCCATCCCGGATCCATGAGCAGATAGGTCTCGCCGTACATGTGGTCTGGGAAATCGATATGGTACCTCTCTAATTCCTCGCGGTTCAGCACATGGGCATGCGGCACCTTGGTGAGTGTCTCGAGAATCGCCTGTCTACATGCGGCGTTGAAGAACCACAGTCGTGCCATAGTGGAATCGTACACTGCGGCGTAGTCCTTGCCGAACGCGAAACCGAGTCCCTCCAAAAGCCGCTTTACATCAACCACCCCTGCCAGTGTAGTCATCCCGTGGTCTGAAAACACAGTGAGTTGGATGTCCTGATATCCTTTCTCGGTCTCCTGAATGAGACGACAGATTTCGCTCTCGTACCATTCCAGCTTGGTGCCCACTTCGGATCCGTGTTTTGTCACTCGGTGGAGCAGCCCGTCCATTGCCGCTGTGTAAAGAAAGGCGAATCGGATGTCCCCTTGTCGTACATCCTGGATGAGCGCTTCAATATTCTGTGACTCTGACAACCTCCAATTAGAGATATGATACGGGATATGTTCTTCCTCAAGCACGTCTGCCAAATTCCTTACCGGCCTCAGACCGCCAGGAACGAAGATATCCGTTTTCTCGATATAATCGAAGAAGGGGAGCCGCATAAACGGCATGGCATACATTTCGAAATAGCCGGTGAATCCGTAATATCTCGCCACCAATTTTGAGAGCACATGGCGCACCCTCCACCGATCCGCGATGGCAGAAGGCAAGAGACCGAAACCCATCCTAGCGAGAAGCTTGAAGGGTGACTTTTCCGGAGCGTAATAATAAAAGCTCAGGTGCTTATGCACCGTGGGCCTTTCTCCGGTGAGAATGGTGGGGATCGCAGTGGATGAATACCCGAACTGCATTTCCACTCGGTACCGATGAGGAAGCAAATCTTTGAGAAAGCTCCGATCCTTGATGATCTCCCACCCCATCGCGTCGATGAACATGAAAATGGCAATTTTCTTCAAAGGCCACCCCCTCCAGGTAAGATGTCATCATGAAGTAAGAAGCCGGACCGCCCGCATTGGCCCTTCAGTTAAGCTTTCAGCGATACCCGGTAATGGTCCAGTGCGATCCTTTGTTGAAACAAGGAAACAAACCACAAAGTCACCAAGACCCGAAAAAGTCAAAAACCAGTTGTCGCTTTTCTGTGCGTCTTTGCTTCTTGGTGGCTCATTTATCGATTTCGAAGGAAACGGCTATGTGCCGATGGGTACTGAGCGGGCTGTGGAGAATGAAGGCCGTTCTCGGCACTCTTCCGTATTACTCTCATGCGTCGAGCCTCAGAACACCCCCGGAATGACGCCGATCCCCCGTCGAGCAAGAAGAGATCCTTCGGCCAAGTAGAGCTGAGTAAAACCCTTGAGATAATCGATACGCGCCTGGAGCGCGGATATCTCGCTCGACACCGTGTCCCTTTCAGCCTGGGCCACGCGGTACGCGTTGGACGTGCCGAGGCGGTATTTTTCAATTTCCGCATTCCTCTTTGCGAATTGGGCCCTGACCGTTGCCGTGGAGGCTGTTATCTGATCTCTGGCCCGGCGGATCTCCACGTAAGCCAGGAGCACGTCCTGTTGCCCCAATTGAATCAGGTTCGCCACCGCTTCTTTTTCCTGCGCCAAAGTAAACACCGACCTATCATACTGCGCTTTGGCCTTTCTATTCAAGAGTGGATATTCAAGCTGCAAACGAGCCAGGAAATCAAGGCCCCCCGAGCCAGCGGTGATATCACTCACCGAGCGGTTGAACGAGCTGGAATATCCGCTGCGACCGAGCATGGCGAAGAGGTCAAGTTTGGGCAGGAGGCCGTTGCTCGTCTTTACGATCTCCAGTTCGCCTCTTTGTTCAAGGAGTCGGGCCTCGTTGATGTCAGGCCTCATGCGCATGGCCACCGCAATGTGATTCTGGAGGTCGTCTACGGAATCTCTGGGCATAGAGGGCTTGGTCAGGAGCTTCAACTGCCGGTTCCACAGATCCGTACTGGGAGGACTTATCAGGCGAAGGAGCTTCAGCCGATTGGATTCCTGAAAGCTTCGCGCGTCAATAAGAGACTGTTCCCTGGCATATTGCTCGGCCTGGACAAAATAGATTTCTGACTGAGCCTTTTGGCCAAGCTTAATCCGTTCGCGGGTTTCCCGCACCAGGCGGGTGGCCAACGCGAGAGAACGGGAGTAGATACTCACCTGCCCGGACGCCAAAAAATAGTTCCAATATGCGTTCTCGATTTCGGAGGTGAGCGTCTCGGCCACGCCGGTGAGTCCCCATACGGAGATCCCAGTGTCCAGTCTGGCCTGACGGAGGTTGGCCAAATTCACGGGTATACCCGCACCTTGCAGCAGAGCCTGCGTCACGCTGAACCTTGTGTATGTCTGCCAGTCATTTTCCGCTGCCTGGGAAGGCGGCATGGTCTTGGTCCATTCCGTGCCGAACAACAAATCCAGAGTGGTGCCTGTGGGAAGAAACTTGGAGATGCCCGTGCTTGCTTTGAAGTCTTGGGAAACGACGCTTTTGCCCGTTCTTGTGCGCGACCGCTCTGCATTGGCCTGCGTGACGGGATCGAATGCCGCCTGTTCTACTCCTTCGGCAGTGCTGACGACTGCCGGCGTAAGCCGCTCGACCTGAAACTGTCGATTGTTTGCCAGAGCCAACACGATAGCATCGGACAAGGTGACCTCAAGGGGGCGGTCAGGGGTAGGGAATGCCGGGTACGGCTCCGGAATGTGAGGATTTTGGACATGCAGCCTTTGCGGTGGCACCTCTCTCCAGAGGAGGGGGAGCGAGAGAGGGAAACGCACGAGCAAGGAGTGGCTTCCAGTTGAAAGACGCGCAGGACGAGACGCATAGCGGCGCAAGACAAAGGAGGAAAAGGGCTATGAGATTGTTAAGAGGACGGAGAACCAAGTTCCACTCCACAAGCCCTTCCGCGGAATGCTTCTTCAGCCGAGTATCGCCTTGACGATTACTCGGATGTGAAACACGTCGAGTGTGACATTTTTACTAATTTGCAAAATTATAAGCTATTTATATGGTTACTGTCAAGTCGATTCTCCTGGAGGTGCCCGGTTCTCAGTCAAGTCCCTCAAGCGATTCATGAGCGCAGGGCGTGTGCGAAGGACTTGTCCTTTGTCGCATCAGGAAATAATATGAAGGAATGGAAATATTTGTGCCTGTGCTGCCCCTCGCGGGTCAGTTCCCCCAAGGAAAATAGTAATCACTCATTTCTTCGCGGCGTTTCATGACGAATTGCGGCAAGACGGAATTTACATGATGCGAATGTGGACGATCTTAATGATCCTGTGGCTCTGCGTCAGCCCCCTGCTCGTCCTGGGACAGCCTCCCTGCCGTGAGCCCGCACAGCTCTTCTCGGGCGAATGTCCTGCAAAATTCCTTCGTCGGATCGTTCTCGAGGATGGCCGTGGCAGGGGCACCGGCAAAGCGCTGAAGCTCATGCCGGATCGGTGGAATGGGCCTTCCCTGCGGCTCGCTTGTTCAGGAAAATCCCGCCGAGACTTTTCCCCGTTTAACCGTATCGAGTTTTCTTTTCGGAGTGCGAACCCTGATGCGGGGAATCCCCTCTTCCATGTCGGCACATGGAATCGACAATCCCGTGTCGTGGCAATCAAGGATTACATAGAGGGGGGAGTCATCGACGACACATTCAGGCTGGTGAGGATTCCCCTCGTGGATCTCATGACCCCGGAGTGGGATCTGGGAAACGTGGAATTCCTCGCCTGGAATCGCGATCCCGACCGGCGAGTCTATTATGTGGACCATATTGTGCTCAGACAAGCGGGAAAGCCTGTCCTCCTCACTGAGGGAAAAGCCGCTCCGTTTCCGGAAAGCAGTTCGGTCCTCAGGCTCACCCTGAGTAGACGTTGGCTCGAACCCACAATACGAAATCTCGAGAATTACTCGCTTTCCAGTAAGACGGACCCAGCGTATGCCGATCCGCTCCATCCGGCGGAGGTGGGGATGAAGTACCGCGTTCGGGATTTCAGCTCAAGTGCGGTTCCCCGCCTGACCTTTTCCGTGTACCTCCGTTTGCCTCTTCCTATGAAGAGAGGAGCTGAGTACCTCCTTCACGTCCAGGGAATCGAGGATGAATTCTGTAATGTCATGCAACCGACAGACGTGGTCATCCGTTACGACGACCGGAAACTCGTCAACGGGAACGTCAAGGTCAACCAGGAAGGATACCTGGTTGATGCACCCAAAACGGGATATGTCGGCGGTTACTTGGGGGACCTCGGCGGGGGTGCGTGGGCTGCCGGAGCAGAAGGTTCCCTGTATTCCCGGAACAGGGGAAAAGGGTGGGCACGAGTCCGGTCCCCTGTGCGGACTGCCCTACGGGGAATCGGTGGAATTCGAGAAGACGGGGTCTTTTGCGTGGGCGACCATGGTGTCATCCTCCGTGGGGATGGAAAAGCGTGGAGCCTCGTGCCCTCTCCCACGAGCCAGGATCTGCTCGCTGTCCATTTCGGCCCCACAGGAATAGGCTGGGCAGTTGGCGCTGGCGGCGTGACACTCAGGTACGATCACGGGCGCTGGGCTCTTGTACCAACTCCTTCGCACAAGACTCTCCGGGGAGTCTGGGCTGGTAGTCACGATACGGCCTGGGCTGTGGGTGATCATGGGACTGTCCTCAGCTGGGACGGCAATCAATGGATTCAAGAGGATTCTGCGACAGAATCAGACCTTTACACGGTCACAGGATACGGCAGAGACCGACTTTGGGCGGTCGGCGCACACGGAACGGTGCTGTTGGGGAGATCGGGCAAATGGGGCCGATTCGAGGCTCTTCCGGACACCAGGGAAACCCTGCGTGCGATTGAGGCAGATCGCGGCGGCGGAACGTGGATCGGCGGGGATCATGGGCTTCTCTTGCACAAACGAGGATTCGGCAAATCGGCTTTTGAGGCTATCCCAAGCGGCACCTCGCAGTCTCTGTATAGCCTGAACAGGCAGAATCGCGCGTGAGGTTCGAGCCGTAGGCCTCGCGGGAACCACGCTCTTACTGACATCCCCTGCTCCTGGCGGGAAGCCCGAATCCCCTCTGGGCTCGGAAAATCTGTTCGCGGTCTTTTCCCTGCCTTATGGGGCTCTGCGTCTGCCTCAAGGGCTGCCTCAGGTTACTATCCTGGAAGTGTCGACGGGCAAGTCCGTCCTTACTGTGCCTTTGAAACTGGAATACGCGAACTGGGAACTGTCCGGAGAGGATGTGTATTCCTTTGACTTTTCCGCTCTCAAAACACCTGGGGTGTATTGCGCCCTTGTCCCGGGCATAGGCGTGTCGTACCGCTTCAAGATCGGAAACGATGCCCTGGACCGAGCCGCGTATGTGTCCGCACATGCATTTTACTATCAGCGCTGCGGCACGGCTTTGACCGAACCGTACGTGGAAAAGCCTTATGTGAGGCCTCTCGACCACGAGTACGATCCCTCTGGCCGCAGAATCGACGCAGCCTTTCACGAATCGCTTCCCCGCACCCTCCTGTACGATGGCGAAAAACCGGCAGCGATGAAGGACGGTCATGGGGGATGGCACGATGCCGGGGATTACGGCAAGTACAGTTTCCTACTGCCGCGGCTGCTCTCTGGTATCTCTTCACTGCGTACGACATGAACCCTTTCAAATTCCCGGACAAAGCCTGGAATATTCCGGAAAGCGGTAACGGTGTTCCGGATCTGCTGGACGAAGCCCGCTGGGAACTGGACTGGCTCATGCGCATGCAAAGCCCGGACGGCGGCGTATATCACAAACTCACTTCTCAGAAGTGGTTTCAGGGCATGCCGCAGGACGAAACCAATCCCCGATATTTCTTCGAAAGAACCACCCATGATACCGCGTCTGCCGCCGCTGTCTTTGCCAGTGCGTCCCGGCTATGGAGACCTTTTGACACACACACAAGCGATCTCTATCTGCAAAGGGCTCTCAAAGCCTGGGACTTCTTGAAGCTCCACCCAAGAGCGGTTCCTGAGGGCGGTTTTCACAACCCGTCGGGAAATGCCACCGGCGAATATCGTGATGCCGACGACGTGGACAACCGCCTCTGGGCGGCAGCAGAACTGTACCGCACTACGGGCAAACCCGAATACCGGGAATACTTCGAGGCATGGTGGACCAAGAGTCCCGCACATCCGTGGGGATGGAACGACTGGCAACACTTTTCTCGTTGTGCGTACTGGGCTTACATGAGGTCTGCCTGGCCGGATGGAAATGCTGCTGTCAAAGAGGATATCCGTAAAGCATTGATTCGAAACGCGGAAGCGGTGTTCTCCCTCACCTATGCAAATCCTTACCGGAACGGCGCCCGCTTGGACGTGCCAGATTGGATCGGATGGGGAGCTTTCACTCAAAGCACCCGATACGCATTTGTCTTGCTCCAGGCCTGGACCGTGACAAAGGATGAGAGATTCCGCACTGCCGCGTTGCTGAATCTGGACGCCCAGTTGGGGGCTCATCCGCTTTCATTGTGCTTCATCACAGGCTTGGGCTCGGTCTCCCCTAAGGATCCGCTGCATCTTCCTTCGCTCTATGACGGAGTAACCGCACCTGTTCCCGGATTACCGATCTTCGGTCCTACTGCCCATCTTCCCCAAAAAGAACCGTACTATGCTGCGACTCAGAGAGACGAAAATTCTTTTCCTCCCGCTCGGGACACCCTTGATCCGTATCCGATCCTCCGGCGGTTCGTCGATTCCCATAAACTCGTGCCCATGACGGAATTTACCATTGTGAACATGGCAGTGTGCACCGCGGTGTTTCATTTGCTCAAGCCAGTCCCCGGTTTGAGCACACATGACCAGGATCGTGCGGCAGAGAAGTAAGGCATGCCCCGGGAGTAAGGATTTGACTGCTCTGCTCAACGTTGATATGATTGCGAAAATCGGAAGACTGACCGTGAAGTGGGATAGGGGGCTTCCCGGAGACGAGGTGGCTGGCCCGAGTCGGCTTGTGAGGGGATCGAATGGAACTCTCAGTGGAGCATGTTGGCGACGTCACCGTTGCAAAGCTCTGTGTTGACTCCCTGACCGTGACCAATGCGAAACTCTTTCGGTCTGACATGGAAAACCTACTGAAATCAGACGTAAAAATCGTACTCGACATGAGTCGACTCTCCTTTATCGACAGTTCAGGAATCGGGGCTCTGCTTTCCTGCATCAACAAGGCACAATCAATGAACGCATCGGTAAGGCTATCCGCGGTGACACGGTCGGTGCAAAATATTCTGGAACTGGTGCGCGTAGACAGGTTCGTACAGGTTTTTGACATGGTTGATGATGCGGTGCACTCGTTTGGTGGCAAGGAAGGCGTTGCGTGAGCCACGAAACGAGCAGATTCGGACAACAATAGCCACAATAACGACTCTCTCGAGTTCTTGTCGATTTTGGGGGAGAGCCATTCAAGGCGGGTGAGTCATGACTCCTTTTGTGGTCATGCGATCGCACAACGACATGCCTTTGATTGCCGAAACGCTGGTCAGGCTTCACGATCAGGACGGCGCCTTTGAGCTCATCTGTTTGGACAATGAATCCCATGACGGCACCCTGGATGAACTACGCAAGTACACGAACCGGATCGTGAACATTCCCCAGGGCTCGTACGTACCGGGAAAAGTGCTTAACCTGGGGATGGAACTCACCAC
Source organism: uncultured delta proteobacterium (assembly GCA_963760985.1). Taxonomy (GTDB): domain Bacteria; phylum Desulfobacterota; class Desulfomonilia; order Desulfomonilales; family Desulfomonilaceae; genus JACRDG01. The sequence goes on from CAVXFM010000017.1 coordinate 609,537, forward strand.
CAGCAAGAAGGTCGTTTTTCTTAATTCCGACTGTTCGCCCCAGGACTCGCAGTGGCTGAAGAATCTTCTGAGGGGCTTTGACCACGATGGACGTATCGCGGCCGTATTCGGCAGGCAAATTCCGCGGCCCGACTGTCATCCCCTCCTGGCCAAAGATACGGAAGAGACGTACGGCGATGGCTCCCGGCAACGGTCCTGGAGACATTGCTTTTCCATGGCATCTTCCGCGATATCGCGACCTGTATGGAAATCCCGAAAATTCAACGAAGACCTCCGCTATTCCGAGGATATCGATTGGACGTGGAGAATGCGGCAGGCAGGGTACGAAATTCGTTATGTGGCGAACTCGGTAGTCATGCATTCTCACAACTATACGTGGCGTCAATTCTACCGCCGGCACTACGGAGAGGGGCGGGCCGAGGCATCGATTTTTCCATGGTCCTCATGGGAAGCCTCTCTTGTACAGTTACTCTCTGCTCCCCTATGCGAGGCAGGTCCTGAGCGATTGGAAATACGCCCTGCCAAAGGGACTCCCGGGACCATGCGTGTGGTCTCCTGCCCTGCGCCTGGCCCAGATGATGGGACGACGCAAGGGGTTCATGGACGGCCTGAAGGAGAAAAGGCCATGACGCACATGTATTCCGGGGACGGATCCATTGCGTTCAACGAAAGGTTGCACGAAACGCTGCTCAGGGTTGCGGATCAGGTGGAAGAGGCTTTGGGAGGGAATCTCGTGGCACTGGTCCTCGGTGGAGGGTACGGAAGGGGCGAGGGAGGCGTGGTCCAGCAAAACGGCGTGGAAAGACCGTACAACGACCTGGACTTCACCCTGCTGGTAGCCCGAAAGTCCCGGGTGAAATGGAAGCGACTGCGTGACATCGGAGAATATTTCGCGAAAGAACTCGAAATCCACGTGGATTTCAGCCGGCCTCTCACCCTAGCAGATGTGGAACGATGGCCTCACTGGCTCATGTGGTATGACCTGCTCAACGGCCACGTGGTGCTGAGAGGGGTTTCCGATATCCTGACCCGGCACGCGCCTTCGAAGCTCCAAGAGCCGCTCCCCGCTATCGAGGGCACCAGGCTCCTCCTGAATCGAGGGACAGGGCTCCTGTGGGCACTGCGCGTGGTCCGCGGGATCGAGTCATCTCCTGACGAAGATTTTGTCCGACGCAATTACTATAAATGTGCTTTGGCCCTGGGTGATGCGCTCCTCATCGGTCACCGGAGCTATACCACCGCGTATCGAGGCCGGGATCGCCTGGTCGCGGCCCTGGAACGATCCGAGCCGAACGTAGCAGCATTTCACCTGGGAACCTTGTACGACGAGGCATTGCGATTCAAGTTTCGACCGGATCGGGTCGATGGGCAGGTTCCTTCGGAACGTGCGTTGAAGACTCTGGCTCAGGCGTGGGGATCGGTATTTCTCCATGTGGAAACGGTCCGTACCGGACGTGCGTGGCCCTCCTTTCGCGAATACGTCCTGTGGAAGGGAACCAGGGAAGCGGACCAACACGGTCTCAAACGGTGTGCGCGGAACGTGGTCAGAAACCTCCAACTGGGACGTCTCAGCTGGCGATATCCTCGGGAAGCGCTGTACGCTCGTTTGCCGGTTCTCCTGGGCCTTGTGGAAGGATCGGTCCGGGACTGGCCGCAAGAAACCGGAAACTACCTCAGGGTTTGGGACAGGTTCAACTGAATGTACGACCACAGATGCCGGGAATACGCACAAGACCTGGGGCTCGAGCTCACCTCTCTGGAACTCATCCAGGAGAACAAGTACTGCACGATCTATCGCGCGCACACTCCCGACGGCCCGTGCATCGTGAAGAAATACCACGCGGGCGACCCGAGTCTGGTCAGAGTCGAGGCTGAGGCCCTTGTTTTATACCATCGTCTGGCTCAAAACGATTCAGCGTTGATAGATTCGGGCGAGCCTCTCCTGAGGGAGGAGAAGAGACTGCTGTGCATAGGCTTCGTGGATGGCGATCGTTTCAGCGACTTTCTGTATAAAGCTCGTAAGGATAGTGGACTTCGGCCGATGGCTTGCCGCTTCATGAGAATTCTGGGTCGAGTGCTGAGAACGTGGTACGAGCAGACGCAGCAGATGGAAACGGAAACTTCTCCCTTCATATTCGAGTATTTCGATTACAGTTCGGCAAGAATGGAGCAGACACCGCTTCTCGGGTCGATCCTGTTTGCCGGTATGCGTTCTCAGGCCAAAGAGATCGCAGATGCATTCCGCATGAGCCCCGTCGTGCCTTCCTTTGTTCACGGGGATTTTGTGTTCAAGAATATGCATGTCAAGGACGAACAAATAGGATTGATCGATTTTGCGAACGCGAATCCACTGAGTCATCCTCTTAACGACATTTACAACCTTCGATTTGCATTGGCCAATATGCTGCTTCCTCGAGGCTTCAAGGAGAGTCTTCTGGGAAGCCTGCGTGATGGATTGGGAAGCATCACGTTCCCTCAGATCGTCCACCGTTTCTACTACGAGTATCACCGGCGACGCTGGCTCATGCTCAAACTCACCTCCAGGAATCCCGGAGACGTGATGCAGGGCATGCGCGGGCTCGTGAGTTTCGCAAGACCGTTCACTCGTGAGGCTATGATCCCATGAAACTGGCCTCATTGCTAGGCATTCTGACTTTCTTGATCGGAGTGCCCTCGGTTCTCGTGAGTCTCCTGGCGTACCCACAGCTGCGCCGGCCGTTGCTCGCGCTCATGGCCTTTGCCACGTGTTATGTGAAGAAACCGTTTTACATGGAGGTGTTTTTCGTCTCGTATCGTGGAGTGGACCGAGGTTTTGGCGTCACGGTGGCGGATCTCATTTTTTTCGGTTTCTTCCTGTGGATTGTCTTGGGACGTTCGGGAGACAAGATAATCTGGTGGCCTTACAACACGATCCTTTGGCAGCTCCTCATCGCGGTCTCGGTGCTCTCGCTGATAAATACTGCCATGCCCTATTACGGTCTTTTCACGCTCCACAAGTTCTTTCGGGGATATCTCCTCTATTGGGTCACCGTGAACCTGGTCCGCAAGAAAGAGGACGTGGAAGCCGTCATTTACGGAGTCCTGGCTGCAGTGGTTCTTGAAACAGGGATTGTGCTGTGGGCCAAGTACATCACCCACACGGTGGTGAATCGATCGATAGGCTCGTTTCCGCACCCGAACAGTCTTGCCATGTACGTGGACCTGATCGTTCCCACGTTATTGGCACTCTTGCTCGCGGGAGGGTTCTCCAAACAAGCCAACAAGTGGGCAGTGGCGGCAATCGGAGGCGGTCTCATTTGTGTGATCTTTTCCAAATCACGGGCTTCCCTGGTGATCGTTACGGCAGCTCTTGCGCTGGTTACCGGACTTTCCATCGTCCTGAAGCCTTCGGGCAAAAAGATTGCCATCGCTCTGGCCGGATTCCTGGTTTTTGATCTTTTGGGCCTGCTGGCTGCTCCCAAGATTATCGAGCGGTTTCAGAAAGCGCCTGAGGCTTCGGAGGAGACTCGCGTGTACTTCAACGCTGCAGCGCGTGCAATGGCTCACGATCACTTGTTCGGCGTGGGGTTGAATTCTTTTTCCTGGGCCTTGGCGCACACCGATTATTACTGGTATATGTACCCGGAAGAACGGGGAAACGTGAAGGATGAGGACACGTTCCGGGAAAGCAAGATGGGGGAAAGCCGGCTTGGGACGGCCCACCACATCTATTATTTGTTCGCAGCGGAAATCGGATGGCCGGGACTCGCTGTTTTCGTGCTTTTCCTTGCCAGATACTATGTGCACAACCTGATTCTGCTGTTTCGCGCGCGCGATGCGTACTATCAGGCTATCTTACTGGGCCTGTTGGTAGGCTTTACCACATTACACCTGCAGGGGTTGCTGGAATGGATCTTCCGTCAAACCCAGGTCTTTTATCTGTTCTGTTTGTTGTCCGGGCTCATGGTAGCCTGCGGTCCTCTAATGAAAAAGGGCTATGAACAGCATTAGGGAATCGATGGGGAGAAGTAAATGATGCCCCAAGAACCGCGAGGAGATGCGTCAGAACCTGAGAAAAGAAACAGGTCACGCTACATTCTCCTGAACACGCTCTCCAGCTACGGACGGGACATCGTCGACACAGTGGCCTTCCTCGTCCTGATCCCCTTTATCATCAAGACGTTGGGCAAAGAGATTTTTGGTCTGTGGTCTCTCATCTGGGCCTTTCTCGCGATATTCGAACTTGCGGATCTGGGGTCTGCCGCTTCGGTCGTGAAATACGTGGCCGATGCCCGAGGCAAGAGGGACACCGAGCAGCTCAAGAAAATTGTCTGCACGCTGTTTTGGAGCTACGTGGTGCAAGGTGCCATCGTAATGATCGGGATCGGGCTCAGCCTGCTCTTCTTCAACAAGGTCTTTCAGATTCCGCCGGATGAGGAGCGCACGGCTCACGCGGTCCTGCTCATCCTGGGAATCCGTTGCGCTGTGTACCTACCTCTCGGCATGTTCCGCGGCGTGTTGGTGGGCTTTCAGAAAATGGCGATAGCCAACGCGTACAAAGTGGTCGCATCTCTGATCTATCTGGTCTCAGTCCTCCTTTTGCTGACTTGGACCCCGGACGTGAGAGGGCTGGCCGTGGTGAACACGGTGACCGGTCTCCTCCCCATGTTGGCCATGATGGTGCATTGCCGATTCCTGATCCCTGGATTCAGCCTCAGCCCACGCTATTTCGACCGGTCATTGGTAGTAAAGCTTTCGTCCTTCTCTCTCTATTTCTCGCTGGTCCAGGTTGCCGGCATGATTGCTACGCGATCCGATGCCATGGTGATCAAGCTCTTTCTCCCTCTGGAGACGGTAGGAATCTACTCGATAGGCATGAGACTGTCTGAAAAGGCAAACCTCTTTTGTTCGCACCTGACCAGGGCGCTGACTCCGGTGTTTGCCGAGCTTCACGGCGCGGGCGAACAGGCCAACATTCGTGCGGCTCATTATTTGGGGACCAAACTGACCGTGGCTTTTGCCACGCCATTGCTCGCGGGACTCGCTCTCCTGGCTGAACCCCTGATTGTCACGTGGACGGGCCCTGACTTTCTTTCCGCGGTTCCTGTATGCCGGTGGCTCGTGGCCGCAGCAATGGTGGGACTCGTGCATGGAAACACCGTGAACGTCCTGAGCATGGGAGGACATCATCGGCACGTGGCCTTATCGATCTTCGCAGGTCAGATACTCAACCTCCTGCTTTCTCTCATTTTGATTCGTCCTTGGGGCATTGTAGGGGTGTCCGTGGCCACGTTCATTTCGGCAGTGCCTACGTACGTGTTTCTTATTGAGATGTTTGCCGGCCGCGTCCAAGGGAGATCGCTGTGGCACTTCTACCGTGCCACCGTAGTGCCCAGCGTGATTCCCGCGTTGGTCATGGCTGGAATGTTCTTTGCCGTGCGCCGTGTTTGGGTCTTGACCACTCTCGCGGAAGTGGCCATTCTGGAAGTTCTGGGAATAGCGGTTTTCGCCGCGGTGTACTGGGTTCTCGGGTTTCAGGCCAAAGAAAGATCGTACTTTGCCGAGAAGGTGCTGAGGACTTTGCGCGGAAAACAATATGGCAACAAGGCCGGCCAAAATCAGCCAAAAAAGGACGAGCCGCTGCCGTGACCGAACGCAATGATGACATAGCGTCTTCCCCCGCTCTCCCTATTGAGCCTGTAACCCTGCTGATCGGTTTGATTCGGCGGTGGAAGATCTTCGTCGCTGCAATATGCGTGTCGGGAATTTTGGGCTGTATCGCGGCTTTCACACTTGGAAAACGGACATTCGAAGCAGAAACGATCATCCTCTATAAGACTCAGGAACTGAAGAACGAGCCAGGCGGACTCACTCCACCGGTGAGCACCCGGGTTTGGATGGTGAAGATACCTCCCAACTTGCGGCAGGTAGCTGAGAAGTTGAAACTGGATATCGATCCCAAGAATCTGGCCGACCTTTTTGACGTGCGCGTGGAGAAACGGACTTCCCTGGTATTCATTAAAGCTCAGTGGGACTCCCCCACTATGGCCGCGAAACTGGCGAACACCCTGAGGGACGTGTTCATCGCGAACCAAATGGAATTGATCAAGACAGATGCCGAGAAGGAAATGAAAGAGTTGAATGTCCGTTTCAAAAAGGCTGAAAAGGAATATACAAAGGCGGACAAGAAGCTCCAGGATTTTATTGCGGAAAACAAAATTGTGGATTTGAGCAAGGAGATCCAATGGAATGTGGATCAGATTGCGTCCCTGGGATTGAGCCTTTCCAATTCCCAGAATGAAAAGGACATTCTCGATCTGCAAAAGCAGAACCTCACTCAGCGGATCAAAGTTCTCAAAGGAAAAGTAGCGGAAGAGAAGAGCGTTACCACCAAGGGAAAGAGCCTTGCCGATCTTAATATCCGGATCGAAAGGCTCCGACGGGCTATCCATGACGACAGGGAACAGCGCAAAAACCATGTGGAGCTGGGAAAGGATGCGCTGGCTTACCAGAGGGCCAAGGAACTTTTTGAGAAAGGGCTCATTGCCGAACAGGATCTTGAAAAGGCCAAGGCTGTTTACGAAGAACAGCAAGTCAAGGCCCTCGATACCGAACAGATTGAAGAATGGAAGAGACAGCTCAAGGTCCTGGAAGCTGAGGTGATTCCCGAAAAGGAGAGCTTCAAATCGCCCACCCAGGAACTCCTGCAAAGCCAACAGGTGAAGCTGCTCGATATGGAACTGCAAGAGGTCTCCCTGGAAAAGAAGGTCGGCCATGTGAGGAGCCAGATCTCCAAGTGCAAAGAGAGACTCGATGTCCTGACAAACCTCCAGCGCCAACAGGCCGCGCTCAGCAAAGAAGTTGCGGACAAAGACGCGGTGAGAAGCGAGATCCAGGGACGTTTGGCCAGAGTGCGAGCGGAGTACGATTCTGAGGATTCCGGGTTCGTGATGGTGTCCTCAGCACGACCACCGTCACAAAGCATCAAGTCCAACCGGAAGATTTTCTTTGCCGCGTTGCTTTTCCTGGGAACCATGGCTGGCGGGATTCTCATCCTCGCTTCGGAACTTCTCGACACGACCATCAAGTCCGCTGCAGAGCTCCAGCACAAGTTTTCTTCCCCGGTAATAGGGGTGATCCCTTTGATCAACCCCTCACAAAGTCTTTTGCCCGATGAGTCGAGCTTTCCGCTGATCGAGATATTCCGGATTATCGCTCACCGCGTGGGACGCGATATTGACAAGCGTGGGGCTCGCATCATGATCACCAGTACCGATCGAGGAGAAGGCAAGACTCTGGTTACCGCGAATCTGGCCGCGTGTCTTGGTCGACACGACCAGCGGGTTCTGGTGATGGATGCGCAGGTTCGTTCCATCCCCAGCGAATCGGATCTTCGGTACATGATCGCGGAAAGGGACAAGCCACTCAAAGGCCTGGGCGAATGGTTGTCCTTCGAGGCCCACGAATGGACGGATATTGTCTGGCCGACGGTGTTGGCAGGTGTCGAGTGCCTTCCGCGGGTAGAAGCCGCGGTAACGCCGGATTTGCTTGGCACAGGTCGAATGAAGGAGCTTCTGGAAGAAGTGTCGAAACACTTCAGCCTGGTGCTGATTGACGGCCCATCGGTAAGTGACCTGGTGGATGCGGAGTTGGTCGCTCAGTGGTGTGACGCGGTGATTTTCGTGGTGCGCACTCGTACGTGTACGTCTTCTGCTCTGAAGACCGCGGTGGAGCGATTGGAAACGAGCAAGGTACCCATCGCAGGATTTGTGCTTAACGCGGTAGACCAACTCTATCTCAAATGGGCGTGATCTGAAGGCAACCACAAAGGACAGGGAACCGTGAATATCGTTCACGTGCCGCGACGCTTCGTACAGAGTCATTGGGGCGGGACCGAGACCGTCATCCTGGAGACGTGCAGACGGCTCGTGCATATGGGGCATGAAACGCAGATCATCTGCCCCAATGCCCTGGGTACGGAGAAACGGGAAATCGTGGACGGCATTCAGGTCGTTCGGGTACCTTATTTCTATCCGTACTTCGGATTGAAAGCCGAGAAAAGGGAACTCTTGGATCTCAAGGGCGGCAACCTCTTTTCCTTCGCGCTTATGAAGGCCCTGAATAACGAGCCCGGGCTCGATCTCATCCACCTGCACACGGCCAAGCGCACAGGCGGCATAGGCAGATATGTTGCGCTCAGAAGACGCATTCCGTATGTGGTTTCCTTGCACGGCGGGATGTTTGACGTTCCTACTGCTGAAGCCTCCACGTGGACCGAACCTACCCGCGGGACCCTGGAATGGGGAAAGCTCCTCGGATGGTGGGTGGGGTCCCGCAGGGTGCTTGACGATGCCGCGGCGATTATCTGCGTGGGAGAAGAGGAGAGGATACAGACCCAAAGCCGCTATCCTACAAAAAAGGTGGTCCATCTTCCCAACGGTGTAGATCCGGACCGCTTTGCCCAGGGAGAGGGGAGACGGTTTCGCCATTCCCACGGCATAGAGGAAGATAGTTTCCTGTTGCTGACCGTAGGCCGCATAGACCCACAGAAGAATCAGCTCTTTGTCGCCAGGCTGATTCCCGAATTAGCCACGATTCACGAGCGGATCCATTATCTCGTCATAGGCCCGGTCACCAATGAGGAATATGGTCGGGAGCTGGACGCATACATCGCACAGAGCGGCCTTCACCAGCGTATCACGATAATTCGGGGACTCCCGGCCGGAGGACAGGCTCTCGCAGATGCATACCATGCGGCAGATGCGTTCGTGCTCCCGTCGATCCATGAGCCGTTCGGGATAGTCATCCTCGAAGCTTGGGCAGCCGGACTTCCTGTCATGGCGAGTCGTGTGGGGGGCATATTGTCATTCGTGGTTTCAGGTCAGGATGGTTTCCTCTTCCCATCCAACGATGCTCGGTCGATTGTCGACGCTTTTCGGTTTCTCGTGCAACACCCGGATGAGGCCAAGGCCTGGGCCGAATCGGGAAAACGCAAAGCTCGCACCGAATATGGCTGGGACGTGATAGTCGGTCGTCTGGTGGCCCTGTACCAGGACGCGATTCGTGAAAATCCTCTTCGTTAACGAGAAATGTGGATATTTTGGCGGAGTTGAACAGAATGTGGCTGCCACTGCCCAGGGGCTGCGCTCAAAGGGGCACCGGTGTTTCCTCGCGTACGGGAGTGAAACCGAACGGGGCCTGGATCGATACAGGCAATTGTTCGATGACGTGTTTGCATGTCCGGATGCCTTCAACTCCCGGGAAGTGGGGACTGTCGGCACGTGGGAGAACGTGGTCACACGTGTTGCCCCGGATGTGCTCTATGTACATAAGATCGGCAGTATCGACGCGTGCGTGCCCTTTGTCTCAAGGATTCGCACGGTTCGCATGGTGCATGATCATGACCTGTGCTGTCCGCGACGCCACAAATATTACTTGTCCAACGGACGAGTCTGTCGAAACAAAGCCGGTTTGATCTGCTATCTGGATCTGGCTTTCTTGGGCAGGCGCCGCGCATCTTGCATACCAGTGGGTTTGGTGAGTATTCAGGGAAAACTGAGAGAGATGAGAAAGAATTACCTTCTCGACCGCTTGCTGGTGGGGAGTCGCTTCATGCAGCATGAACTCCTCCAGAATGGCTTCCCTGAGGGCAAGGTTCACATTCTTCCGCCTGTGGTGCCGTGGGAATCCGCGACATTTCGCCCCTTGCCAAAAGACCCTGTCATCCTCTGTGTTGCTCAGCTGATTCGAGGAAAAGGCATCGACCTGTTGCTTCAGGCTCTGGGGAAGTTGTCCTGCGATTTTCGCGCAATCATTGTGGGTACCGGAAATGCCGAGTCAAGTCTCAAGGCTCTGACAAAGAAGTGGGGGCTGGAGGACCGCGTGCATTTCCAGGGATGGGTGAGCAATGATGCGATCGGAGCATTCTATGACCGCTCAACGGTGGTGGCGGTGCCCAGCCGCTGGCCTGAGCCTTTTGGCATGATCGGCCTGGAAGCCATGAACCATGGCAGGCCGGTGGTAGGGTTTGATGTGGGTGGCATCCCGGACTGGCTTGAACATGACGTCACAGGGTTGCTCGTGCCCGAGCAGGACACTGCTTCGCTGGCGAATGCCCTTGAAACTATGCTCTCGGATCGGGAACGCGCGAGTCGGATGGGCAAAACGGGACTGGAACGGGTGCAGGAACGCTATTCCTTTGCACATTACGTGGAACAAACCGAATGCCATCTTCAGGGTTCCACATGAGGGAGGCAAGCCCGTTTCCCAAACGGTGAGCCTCCGAGAACTCACTCCCATGGAAAGTATGGCCATGACCGAACCGCGAAAGTTCGACCCGCTCACGGAACACATCGTACGCAGGATAGACCCGAAGGTGCGCGACTCTCTGACTCCGTCACAATTTGACGCGGTGGTCCATGCCATCGGGGATAAAGACCGTGAAAACTATCTCATTGACGTCCGAAGGGGTATTCCTCTTTTTCTTTCTCGCTTTTATGTCGTCTTTCTCGTCTGCCGCGACCGGAGGGTCAGCACCCGAAGGGCCGAGGAATCCAGGGGCAAACGAATCTCGTGGACCGGGGGAATGCTTTTCGTGCTGTTAATGGCCCTGCCGTTCTTGCTGGTGCTGTTTTTTTTCTTGTATCTGCTAAAACTAATGTTCGGGTGGGATGTGTTTCCGGAGTTTCATCTCTGGGACGTCTTTCGCTAGAAAATGCGTAATCGGGAAAGGCTTTCCGGGAAAGCCTTCAGCGGTTCTCAAAGTCAACGGAGCTGTCCGGAAGGTTTCGGGACGGAAAAACGGAGCGCCTGTGGGGTTATCGCTCACGCGCGGGAACAACGCAGGGGAGGGGATCTGCTGATGCGCATCGGGATCACCACATTTGGCGGGGATGGCGGGAAATCCGGCATCAGTAGATACATCATCAAGCTTCTCCAACAGTTCGCGGTGATGGATAGCGGTCTTGAATGGGAAGTCGTGGTGTACGAGGAGGAGCAATCCATCTTCGTCCCTCAATCCGAGCGCATGTCAGCGTATTGTTGCGGGAAAAGGTTGCACAATCCGGTGCTCAACGTGGCATGGCATCAGGTGGTGCTGCCTCAACTGTGCCGCAAGCGGGGGTACGACTTGCTGTTTCTTCCCGCGGCAAACCGACGGCTTCCCTTTTGGGTGCCATGCCCGTCCGTGGGGACCGTGCATGACTTTTCCGGTATTCATGTGGCGGAGAAGTACGATCCTGCCCGTATGTTCTTTATCAAGCAGGTGACACCCTTCCTCATCAGAAGGCTGAACATGGTCTTGACGGTAAGCGAGAGCAGCAAGAGAGATATCGTGCAGGTGTGCGGCATTCCGGAAGACCGTGTAAAGGTGACCCCCAACGGGGTTGATCTGGAAGTCTTTACTCCCCAGATAGGGGAAGATACCCTTCTTCAGGTTCAGCGTAAGTACGGGCTTCGGCCCCCGTATATCCTGTACGTGTCGAGAATCGAACATCCGGGGAAGAACCACCTGCGACTCATTGAGGCTTTCAATCGCTTGAAGGCCCGGACGGGAATTCCCCACCAGCTGGTGTGTATCGGAAGCCCGTGGAGCCGTGCAGAGGAGGTGTTTCGGGCTGGAGAGCAATCTCCCTTTGGTGCGGACATCGCATTCGTGGGCTTTGCAGACGGCGCTGACTTGCCCGCGCTGTACCGTGCTGCAGATCTCTTTGCCTTTCCGTCGCTCTATGAAGGCTTCGGCATGCCAATCCTCGAGGCTATGGCATGCGGTACGCCGGTGGTGTGTGCGAACCTGTCTTCCATGCCTGAAGTGGCAGGGGATGCGGCACTCCTGTTTGATCCTTATAATGAAGAAGAAATAAGCAATACCCTGGAACGGATGCTGCAAGATACGAGTCTGCGGCAGCAATGCGTGGGCAGAGGGTTGGCTAGGTGCAAGGAATACAGTTGGTTTCGTACCGCTTCCCTGACCTTGGCCGCGATCCGCCAAGCCGTAGAGGAACAGGGATGACCTCCCGCACACCGTACATCATTGGCATTGCCGGCGCCACGTGCTCGGGTAAGACGTATCTGGCAAAATCGTTGGAGCAAAAGTTTCGCGGGATGCGCCGAGTCATTATCCAGTGTGATGCGTACTATCGCGATCTGTCGGCTCTAGACCCGGAAGAACGCGAACAGGAGAAATTTCGACGTCCCGGACGCCATCGAACACGATCTCCTGCGCCGTCACGTGGAAACCCTGGCTAAAGGACGCGATATCCACCGACCGGTGTATGACTTCGCCACCCATACCCGCGGCACGGACCCGGTTCATGTGGAGCCCGCGGATCTGATCATTGTGGAGGGGTTGTTTGCGTTGTACTGGCAGGAAATCCGCCGCATCATGCATACCAGGGTGTTCGTGTGGCTCCCTGATGAAAACGGTCTGGTTCGCAGACTCGCACGGGACGTTCTTGAAAGGGGCCGGACCCGGAAATCCGTGGTGAAGCAATACCTGCGCACCGTGAAACCGATGAATGATAGGTACATCCAGCCCACCCGCGCTTTTGCTGACATCGTGGTAGATGGGACTGACCCTGTTGAACAATCGACGAACCTCATTTTTGATCACGTCGTGTCCCGTTGGGAAAGACGGTCACACAGACTGAGCATAGATATGGTGCAGAAGCCTGACAGCCTCGAGGACCTGAGATCATGACGGATGAAAACCAGGACAGTGAACGCCGCGCCCAGGAAAGGAAAATACTGTATCAACACTATCGCGGGACTGCACAGTGGCGGCGTCGCATGCGACTGCGTTTTCGAGGATTCATCTGGGTCGTTGTCGTGACGCTCGTTTCCGGGAGCAAGCGAGCGTGTGATTTTCTGGTTTCTCTGGCCCTTCTGGCGCTGCTTTCGCCCCTCCTGCTGATCGGTTACGTGCTGTCTGGGTTTTCTTTCCAGGTGACGCCACGTGTGGGCCAATGGTGCAGTTCTTTTGATGAGCTGGCGTTCCATACAGGCAGGACGCATGCCGGACGTATCATTCTATGGATCGGCCTCAGACGGCTCCCGGTACTGATCAACATCTTCAAGGGCGACATGTCTTTTGTGGGACCTCTTCCGGCCTCTCCTGGAGATTTGAGTCCTGCTGAGCGTTCCGTGCGCAAGAGATACAACGTGCGTCCCGGCCTGATTTCTCCCTGGTGGATCCGTCAGCGGGCTAATATCCATTACGGGACCCAATGGGAAGCGGATGCAGAATACGTGGCGCATCACACGCTATGGAGCGACATAGGCATCTCTCTCAAGGCCATTCCCGCGATCCTGTACGGAGCAGGGGTTCCTACCGCGCCGGACGCCCTGACCGTGTTGGGAATTCCCATCAATAACCTCACCATGACCGAGGCCCTGGACACCATCATGGAATGGATTGACGGAGAAGAAACCAGGCAGGTGTGCTTCGTGAATGCCGATTGTGCGAATATCGCTTTTCGGGATGCGGCCTATTTGCGGGTGCTCAGGGAGGCGGATCTGTGCCTGGCCGACGGGATAGGTCTGAAACTTGCCGGTAAGATGCTGGGCCAAGACGTCAGGCAAAACGTGAATGGAACCGATCTCTTTCCCAAACTTTGTGAGGCCGTCTCCGGAAAACCCAACGGTCTGTTCCTGCTCGGAGCTCGCGACGGAGTAGCACGGGGAGTGGCTGATTGGGTGGCCACGCATTTTCCTGAAGTCCGGATATGCGGTTGGCAACACGGCTATTTTCAACCCGAGGAAGAACAAACGGTCATCCAACGGATCAACGCGTCGGGTGCTCATGTCCTCCTGGTGGCTTTCGGAGCCCCCAGGCAGGACATGTGGATCGAAGAACACCTCCAGGAAACGGGCGTCCGAGTTGCCATGGGCGTGGGCGGCCTGTTCGATTTCTATTCCGGCCGTATTTCCCGTGCGCCCTTGTGGATGCGGGAGATAGGCATGGAATGGGTGTACCGATTCATACAGGAACCGGGACGGCTCTGGAAACGCTATTTGATCGGCAATGGAGTGTTCCTGTGGAGAGTTCTGCGGCAAAGACTGTGGGGACATGGAAGGGGATCAGCTCATTAGCCTGCGTACGGGGCGGCTCCCCAAGGAATCGGTATGAGTGAGACTGTTGAGTGGAGAAAACGGCCCACTGCCAGATTCTCCGCTGCCATCATCTCCACTGGCAGGCTGTCAGAATGAGCGGAACACACTTCGGGCCATTCATACAGACCGCGTCACGTTGACTCTTGGGGGCCAAAGAGTATGGACAAGAAAGACCTGGATGGGCTTATTGCCCGATGCGGGAAATCCTACGTGGCCAAGAGGCTCCAGATACAGGTAGAGCATGCGGCAACGGTGTTGGGTCCGGGTTTGGGCTCCTTCCATTTTGAAAATCTGGACTGGGCACTTCGCTCGTTTGGGTGGTTCGTAAAAGTTTTCCGCGCGTGGGACAGGGGATATGCGAACATCAAGGAGCACAAGATCGTCATAAACCGGGTTGAAATTCCAGGGTTGCCGGACGCGTTCAACGGATTCAAGGTGCTCCATCTGTCCGATCTGCACCTGGACGTATGCGAAGGAATGGGCGCGCACCTGGGGCGGATCTGCTCGACCCAGAGGTATGACGTTGCGCTCATTACAGGCGATTACCGATTCCACACTCACAGCAATTATTACCCCACGTTCCGAGAGGTGGAAGCACTGGCGCTGCATTTGAAATGCGATTACGGGTGCTACGGGATTCTGGGCAATCATGATTTCCTGGAATTCGTGCCCAAAATGGAATCCCATGGAATCCGGATGCTTCTGAATGAATCGATTGCCTTGGAGAAAGAAGGAGCACGATTGTGGGTAGTGGGACTTGATGACGCGCATTTTTACGGTGTACAGGACTATGACAGAGGGTTTGGGCAGATCCCGCGAGAGGACACGAAGATCCTCATGATCCACTCTCCGGAAACGCTCGAAGATGCGCACCGGCATGGCACCGACTTCGTTTTGTCGGGCCACACACATGCCGGTCAGGTGTGTCTGCCCGGGGGCTTTCCCTTGTGGATGAACGCGTCGTGTTCCCGGGAATATTGCCGGGGACGGTGGCATTTTAAGGGCATGCCGGGGTACACACACAGTGGAAGCGGCAGCTCGGGCCTACCTATCCGGTTCAACTGCCCTCCGGAGGTGGTGGTTCACCATCTGGTACGCGTGCAAGCCCCTACGGAGTGACCGGACAGCTCTTGCCGATTCGCCTTCACACGAGTAAAAGATCGTAGGGCTGGGGTCTCCTGAGCGAGGTAATGAGACGGCTCTGCGTCGTTCGTAAATATGGGAATTCCCAGCCTGCAGCCTGCGTAAAGTTGTGCGGGGAAAAGCGAACCGGTATCAGGTGGGCGTTTATGAGCTGAACGCGTTTCGTGGGAATAGGTGGGGAAAGGAGTCAGGGCTATGCTCGCAAACAGTGAAGACCGGATCAGGCGCACAATGAAGGCCCGCGGCCTCACAGACGGGGTGATAGACGACTTTGTGGCCAAAGTAAGAAAAGCCTGTACACAGCTTGGCTATGTGCCGCTTTCGGAGGTTGAACCGCCGAGTCCGGATCTTCTCGTTACCCTGAACCGCGATTCAGCGTGGCTCGAGAGATTGGACCAGTGCGGAGCGAAGCTCCTCAAACAGCTCGTGGTGATCAAGCTCAATGGCGGACGAAGCACCACCATGGGCGGAAGCGTGCCAAAGGGCATCCTCACTGCCAAGGACGGGCTCTCGTATCTCGAGATTGTGGTCGCGCAAATTGAAGCATTGAGGAAACAATATGGGTTAGGTATTCCTCTGGTGCTCATGAACAGTTTCTTCACCCACGATCCTACCATGGAAATTGTGAACCGCCTGAATGTGCCGGTGATGACCTTGATACAAAGTCAAGTGCCGCGGCTCCTTCAGGAAAGTTTTGCTCCCTTGGAAACGGGCACGGAGGAGGACTGGGTGCCTCCCGGACATGGCGATTTGTACGACAGCATGAAACGCAGCGGCCTTTTGGACACGCTGCTCGACGACGGATACCGGTGGGCTTTCATCTCCAACTTGGACAACTTAGCGGCCTGCCTCGAGCCTTGGATATTGGGTTTAATGGAGGACGAACACATTGATTTCCTCTTGGAAGTCACGGACCGGACCAATGCCGATCGCAAGGGCGGAACCCCAATCATGACAGGCGGAAGGCTCCAGCTCTTGGAAATCGCCCAGGTGAGCCCGAAAGAGCGCAAGACTTTTCAGGACATCCATCGATTTCCGTTTTTCAATACAAACAACATCTGGATCGATCTCCGTGCACTCCGGTCTGTTTCTGGCAAATGGAGCAATGGACCTTCCCATTATTCAAAATCGTAAAACTGTTGCATCGCAACAGGTGGTGCAGGTCGAAACAGCTATGGGTGCTGCGTTGGGCTGTTTTTCCCGTGCAAAAGCTCTGAAGGTGGGACGAGGCCGTTTCTTCCCCACCAAGAAAATTTCCGATCTTTTTGTGCTCCAATCGGATGCCTGCGTGCTCGATGCCACGTTCAGGCTTCGAAGAAATCCATCGAGACCCACTTCACTCCCCCTGATGCCTCGGGTCTTTTTCTCTGAGGATTTCCTGAATTCTCCGCTGGATATGGACAACCGTTTTGAGGATCCCCGCTCCATATCTCTCCTCAGGTCGGATGTGCTGGATGTGTACGGCTCGGTCTATTTTGAATCCAATGTGACCGTGCGCGGACGGGTAGAGATTCGAGGGGGAACCGACGATGTCTATCGGGTGAGCCGCGGGCGTATTCTCAGTGATGGGCGGTTCCCTCCGCGACCGGCGCGTCCGAAGACGGAGTCGGAGGTGTCGACTCCGGATCTTTACCCTCTGGAACTGAGCAGAATAGCAGTGGAGAAAATCTGGGGCAGTCCCACCATAGGCTGGGCCTTTTCCAAAGATATGCCAAACTTGCCCATCATCGGCGAACTTTGGGAAACATTCGACGGCCAGGACGAAGGCAGCGTGGTGCTTAACGGGTCGCACAGGCTGAAACCGCTGCGAGAACTCGTGGGAGAACTGGGCGCATCCCTCGTGGGTCAGGACCTGGTCCACTACGTGGGTCGCTCTTTCCCACTCCTCATCAAGTATCTCTTTCCCGCACAGGCGCTATCCGTTCAGGTCCATCCCGATGACGAGTATGCACGACTGCATGAGAACGGCCGGGGAAAGACCGAGATGTGGCTCGTGCTGAGCGCTGCCCACAAGTCATTTGTCATCGTCGGATGGGCGCACGGTTTGCGCAAGCAGGACATTCTGGCAAAAATCAACGAGGGAGACTTCTCATCAGCGCTCAGGACCATTCATCCCAAGCCGGGAGACGTGTATTTCATCCCTTCGGGTACGGTCCATGCGCTTGGTCCGGGAATCTCGGTCCTGGAAATCCAGCAGAACTCGGACATAACCTATCGACTCTACGACTGGAACAGGCTCGACAGCACCGGAATCGCCAGACCATTGAACCTGGAAAAGGCCTTGGATGTGCTTAACTTCGACCAGGTACCAGATTATCGCATCCACCCTGTGCAGTTGACGCAGGATACAGGGCAATGTGCGTTTCTCTGCGCATGCAGGTACTTCGCGGTGTGCAGATGGGACCTGAGTGGGAAAACACCGTTCATGTCCGATCCTGCACGCTTTTGGGTGCTGAATGTGGTCGCGGGCCAGGGTTCGATTGAATGGCCGGATGCCGATCCCATATGGTTGGAACAGGGATCCACCCTCTTGATCCCTGCAGGCCTGGGGGAATTCACCGTGGAGCCTTCGGGTTTCATTTCGCTCGTTAAGTCTTGGGTCCCGGATCTCCGAAAGGATATCGTGAGCCCCTTGAGAGCCGCGGGATTCTCCGATGAGGAGATCGCTTCTCTGGGTGGAAAGGGGCCAGGCAATGACCTGAGGGAGGTCCTCTTGGACTGTGCAGCGTCAGCGAATTTGGGAGTCGTCAGGGAGACTTTGTGAGGAGACTCGGAGAGGTTGAGATTGTGTCGCGTATGACCTTGGTGATGCGAGCTGTTACCTGGCATCGTAGAAAGATTCTGTCCGGCCGCGGGCTGCAGGAGTCGAGAAAGACGCTCTGCATGTTCCCGACGTGCGATCCCGCGACCAGTGTGTGACAACTCATACCGATGTGCGATTACGTAAGTGACTTTGGTCTGCTGGCGGCATGCCTCTGAAGCGCATTCAGGCCGGGCCGTTCGTAGCGAAAGAGGTTTGCCGCCAGTGTTGCACGCTTGAAAACGCAATGGGTATCAAAGGCATTCGGAGATTAGGCCAGCTCATTGCCGATTCGTATTACCTCTCGCACGAGAACCTCGAAGTCGCTCCGACAGCTGCGATGATTGGTAATCGCGACATGCAGGAAATTCTTGGCCCTTATGCTTACAATAGAGGGCACTGCGATCCCCTGTTCCTGAAGCTCGATCTCGACTTGCTTGTTCAGGTCGTTGAGCGTGGCGTCGTTGAGGTGCGGCCGGGTGTAGCGGAAGCAGACCACGTTCAGTGAAACCGGCAACGCCAGCTCAAGTTCGGGAGAGGCTTCGACCAGTTGAGCCAGATATTGTGCCTGGTCGATGTTCTGTTGGATGAGCCGCGCATACTTCTCGGTGCCGTGGTCTTTGAGCGTCATCCATGCCTTGAGCGCATGGAAGCCGCGTGACAGTTCAAAACCGTAGTCCGAGAGCCAGGACACATCGACACCGGTCAAACCGCGCTGTCCTTTCCCGTGCGCGAGATACGTCGGTGTCAGCGAGAACGCTCGTCGGTGATCGTCGGCGTTTTTCACGAGAACACAGCCGATGGGGTAAGACAAAGTACATCCATTTATGGAGATCAAAAGCCAACGAATCCGCTCTTTCCAGGCCTGCGACGAGGTGTTTGGACTTGGGAGCGATAGCTGCCCAGGCACCAAATGCACCATCCACGTGGAACCACAACCCCTGTTCCCCGCAGACATCCGCGAGCCCCTCAAGGTCGTCAATGGCGCCCGTGTTGGTTGTTCCCACGACTCCGACCACGCAGATGGGGAGAAGTCCGTTCTCGCGGTCTTTCTCGATCGCTTCTCTCAGAGCAGCGATCTCGATCTGCATGGACTCGTTCACAGGTACCAGGCGCAATGATTTGCTTCCAAAGCCGAGCAATTCAACGGCCTTCTGGATTGAGGAGTGAGCCTCTTCCGAAGCATAGACGGTCATTTGTTGCAATGCGCCCTGCATGCCCTCGCTCCGCAGGTCGAACCCTGCCTTGGCATTCCGCGCAACAGCCAATCCGATGAGATTTGAAGCCGAGCAGCCGCTGGTAATCAGCCCGGTGGCAGTGAGAGGGTACCCGAGCAGGGTCTTGCACCATTTGAGAACCTGCATCTCGACATAGTTGTTGCTGAGATAGGAAAAGGAACCACTGACCGCATCCGTTGAGGCTGCCAGCATCTCTGCGAACATTCCCATCACCGTCCCGGTACCCGCGACCCAACCCCAGAAGCGCGGGTGGCCATTGCCTAATTGATGGGGGAGTATGTACCGGAGATACTCCTGGTAAACCTCTTCCGAAGGCTGGGGGGCAAGCGGAGGCGATCCCTCAAAATGTGCTTTGACATGATGCGGCGCATGCTGCCAGACTGGACGATCTCGCAAGGACTCCAAATAGTCCAGGGCGTCGTCAAGTATGCGATGTCCCAGAGAACGCATAGATTCCCAGTCATCTGGGTCAAGTGTTTCCTCTGGAATAAAATCCTCTCCCTCTTTCATGACGGAACTCCTCTCCACGTTTCCTTATAGCATTTTGCGCACTTTTGAGGAACTTCGTAGGCTGTTGCGGAACGCAATACTTTCCCGACAACGTACCATGATGGACTCGGCTGGCGCCAAGCCACGGAGACAGGACCAACCCAAACCTGAGTACGTCAGACTGATAAGAGCCTTTCCGGGAAGTGGAACCGACTGCTGGTGCATACTCGTAGCACGATTCTCACCATGTTTGAGGTTCTGCGACAGGCTCCTTGGAAGAATTTCTGAATACCCATTGCACATGCAATTTGTGCTCAGAGTCGTGGGTGGGGCTCAGGCAGCCGGTCGTTACCTCATACGTCTCAAGACTGCCGCAGAGGGGCTGTTCGGCGATCGGTATACATGGTCTGTCATCGGCACCGGTTGACCGCATGAGTTCCGCATGGGAGCCGTAGCCCTGACGTGAGGCGGGCACGTTCACGCGGGATTGTAAGACAATCTTTTCAGTGCGAAAGGCCAACTCGCCAAGAGCAATGTCGAACCGGTTGAAAAAATGAGGCGCATTTGCGAGGATCTCGGAGGAAATATCGCAAGCTCCGGGAAGGCACGGACCATGGTGCAGCTCAAGGGCCTTAACAAGGGAGCGTTTTCACACTGCACCTACACTGATTGCCAAAGGTTTGTCTGCTCGGTCCGTTCAAGGCGGCAGCTCCCTCTTCTCTGTGAGCAGTGCGGAGTGGCCGGATCTTTGTTCAGGTCCCCGCCACCTGTCAAGAACACGAGATATTCGGTCAAAGCTTTGGGCAACTGCTGTGCGAGCCGTGAATTCGCGCAGTGATCGTGAACACGCAGTACCGGCAAAGAAATTCTTTGTACACCCACGTGTACGAATCGAACCCCACGCCTGGCGCGTCAACGGATCAAGTCCGAGGGTTCGCATGTCCAGGAGGAGAAGTATGGTGAAAACGTTGTTAGGCCTCTTGGCCTCTCCAAGAAAGATGGGCAATTCCGAGCTGATAGTGAAGGAAATCTACAAACAGCTTCCGCAAGGTTGGGCGCTCAAGCTCCTCAGAATTCCTGAATTCTCCATAAAACCGTGCCTGGGGTGCTACCAGTGCCTGTTCAGGGAAGGGCGGTGCGTGCAGAAGGACGAGTTCCCCATGGTGCTTGAAGCCATGATTCAGGCTGATGCATACGTCGTAGCTTCCCCCACGTATCTGTTTGGTGCACCCGGAAGCTTGAAGGGGCTACTGGACCGAGGACTGACCTTTAGCGGGTATCTGGACCGGCTTTGGGGAAAGCCAGCCGTGGGAGTTGTCCTCGCCGGTTTGGACGGGATGGAAGGTTATGCCAAGCTCATGGTCGACAGCTTCATCAAATTCTCAATGGCCGATCTTCGTGGCTCTGAGGTGGTCTATGCAGCCCTTCCCGGAGAGGTCTTGCTCTCCGACCAAGGCAAGCAGGTAGCGAAACTCCTGGCCAAGGCTTTGCTGGGAGAGACTTCCGAGCGTGAAAGTGAGCCGCATGTCCCGAAATGCAAGCTCTGCGGCGGCGACACGTTTCGCTTCCTGAAAAACGGAAACATACGCTGCATGGTCTGCAGCAGCAAAGGGACTTACGGCTGGAAGCAAGGTGGCCTTCAGATAGACACCGTCCGAGGAGATCATGCCGTTTTCTTGTCGTACGATGATGCAGCGAAGCATTTCACTTTCTTGCGGGGCATGAAGGACACGTTTGTCGCGAGGAGGAAAGAATTGAAGGCCGCTGTCCAGGGCTATCAGGATATTGGCGAATGGATTCGTCCCCCCAAACCATGACTGTTACCGATTCGCGCTCCCGTATCTCAGATCAAAGGGCTGGGGATCTCCTGAGCGAAGTGATGAGACGGCTCGGCGTCGTCCGTAGCGAAGGGGATCCCCAGCCTGCAGCCTGCGCCGAGTTGTGCAGGCAAAAGCCAATCGGAATTATGTGCTCGTTCCCGATTTGTGGGGAATTCTGACCGCGACCACCGTCTTTTCAGAGCGCAAGAACATTACCGAGTTCGGAACTCGTGGGATCGCAATAGAGGCAGGCTCAGATGATGCCGAATCCACGCTCTTCACCCAGCGCTGTATCTCGAAAGCGAATTGTTCGGTCGTTACCGAACACTCCTGCGACGCTTCATCTGCCGTTTTGTGGAGAGCAAGGTCGTACCTCATGATATCGGCGATCGGGTGCTCAGCCAATCCCTTTTGGGATAACACACCGCGGAGAAGACTGCAAACTCGTTCCATCCCTTGGAGAGTGACAGACACACGGTTGGAGAGGTCCACCTCGAACGCATTCATAGAATCCTCGGTCAAGATGCACCGAGGAAAATCCAGTGCCGAATCGTGCAATAACATCCAGCAGGTGTAGCGAAGCGGTAGCAAGTTGAGAACGAGATGCGGGACTTTACGTAGCACGCTCCTGCTGAGAAATCTGTTCGGCAGGTAATGGAACTCGGGGAAGAAAGTGAGCCGATCCCTGATAATCTGCTCTTCCTCCTGAGACAACGGTGCGTATGCCATGTCAGCGTAGTTGCCGTCAAACCGCAGATCCTGTCGATATTCGTCGTAGATCGCACTGCCCTTCAAAGGGCAGACCAAACCGAACTGAAAATCCCGCGGTTCATGGCGCGTACCACAGCGCAACTGCATCATAAGACGAAGGGTGTCGGTCAAGTCCTCAACGCTCTCTTCCGGGAATCCTGCTATGAAGGAGACCGTGAACGACATGCCCAAGTCGACGATGCGACGAACCGTGGGCAAAACCAGATCCAACTTGAGGTTCTTCCCGATCTGCCTTTGCATGTGAAGAGAGCCAGTCTCGATTCCCATGAACACGTGACGACACCCCGTCGCGGCCATACGTCTCAGGAGGCAAGCATCAAGCATGTCAGCGCGGCCCGAGCATTGCCAGATGATATCCAGATCGGCCTTTTCAAGCGCATCGCAGAGATTGAGGGTCCAGTTCCTGGAGTAGGTCAAATTGTCATGCTTGAAGGAGAAGTGTCTCGCTCCATGTGTGAGAGCCAGATCCTTTGCAAGGGCCACGAGCATCCCAGGGGACCGGACACGCTATTTGCGTTGGAGCAAAGAGGTCAAGCAGCAGAACGAGCACCCAAAAGGACATCCTCTCCCTGCCTCGATCTCGATAGGCAAGTGGGCATCCTCGCCGAAGATATCTATGGATTCGAGGAGACCGTAGTCAGGAAGGGGGAGCCGGTCGAGATTTGTCAACAGGGGAGCGGACAGTGTGTTTTTCACAGATCCGCTCTCTCGGAAACACACGCCTGGGATGTCCTGAAGCGACTCTGACCTTGCTAAAGCTTGCGCGAGCGTGAATATTGTTTGCTCGCATTCCCCTCGCACGACAATGTCTATCTCCGGATAGTGCTCAAGCGTAGATGCAGCCTTGAGCGTGGGGTCAGGGCCTCCCAAGATTACTTTGATTTCTCTCCTGGCTCTCTTGATGCGCCGTGCCGTCGCCAGCACTCGCGGGAACTGGCTGGCCATTACGGAAAAACCCACGACACGGGGTGATCTTCGCAGTATTTCGTCCGCAAGGGTTTGCGTGTCCAGGTCACGGGAGACCCTGTTCAGATCGAGAATCTCCGCTTTCGTCCCGTGTTTCCTGAGGGAACTTGCCACGGCGAGCAATCCGAGTGGCACGTGTTTCACCGTCCATGGATTGGGAACCAACAAGATGCTCATGGTAGTCCCTGTGATGACAGATTGTCGAAGCTCCCGCGGCCTGGGATCTGGCTACTTCACCCACCTGCAAGGCGGCATTGCTGTATCATACAACTATAGGTCTGATGCCAATGCACTGAAAATCGGGTCCCAAGTTTCGCGCTAAAACGTTTGACATGCCCAGCATCCAAAGCCGATACTTCATTCATGCCGATTCGCCTTCAGACGAGCAAGATTGTAGGGTAGGGGATCTCCTGCCTGCAATCTGCGCCAGGTTGTACAAGCAAAGCGAATCGTCACGGATCGCGATCGCACATGCTGGCAGCCCCCTGACATTACAGGATCGACACTCAACTCGGCAGAGGGATTCTTCGTCTGGAACCGCACGGAATGGGTCAGCAGCTTCTTTCAGAGATACAAGACTGTCATAGAAGAGCAGCTCGAAGAACTGGAAAGGTCCGGAGACTATGACATCGTAGCCTTCAGCGTGAACTCTCAAAACAAATTCCTCACGCTGAGGGCCTCCCATTTCCTCCGTTTAAGGCAACCGCACCGGCTCGTCCTGTTTGGGGGGCCAGCGTGCTTTCCGTTCGGTTCGGAAAAGTGCCTCATTGAGGAGGAAGAAGGCGCTCCTGACATCATATGTCAGGGCGAGGCTGAAATAGCGCTCCCGAAATTCTTGCGAGAATTCGCATCGCTTGGTCACCATAGGACCTCCGTGGCCGGATTCGCGTACAAGGCCGGTGGGAAGATCGTGGATACCGGCCCCACCGAACTTCCCGATTTAGAGGCCCACGCCCTCCTGCCGGATTGGTCTCAGCTCGACTTTGCGGATTATGACCGTCCGGGTCATTTTCCTGTTTTTTTCAGTCGAGGCTGTCCAAACCGGTGCGTGTTTTGCAGTCTCTCCCCAGAAGGTCGGAAATACAGAGCCAGGCGGGCATCGGACGTAGTCGACGAAATAACCGACGTTTCCCGCTTGCCGCCACATACACGCCCAGGCCCACAGTATATTTCTGTGACCTCCTGATTAACGGGGATTCGAGAAAACTCGAGCAGCTCTGCGATCAGCTCATCGAGGCCCGTCTCGATATTGAGTGGCTGGCATACGCCCGCTTCAGTCCTGACTTGACCCCACGCATGCTCCAATAGATGAAACGGTCCGGCTGCTCCTCTCTTAATTTTGGACTCGAAAGTGGTAGTCCTCGTGTTATTAAGCTCATGCGCAAGAATTTTGACCTCAACGTGGCTAAAAGAGTGATACGAGACGCGTTCGAGGCAGGAATTGAGAGCTATCTCTTTCTCATAATAGGCTTTCCCGGAGAAACAGTGGCCGACTTCGTCGAAACCTTATTGTTCGTATTTGAATTCCAGCCGTACGCGGTGTTTGGTCACCCCACGCTCATGCGAGTAATTCCCAATAGACCCATAGCCCGGGATTGCAGGAAATTCGGATTGCTCACCCGTGGAGAAAGCGACTGGGTTTCCGCGGATCTGAGAAATGATCTGGGTGTGAGATTATTCAAAGGGTTTGTCCTGGGAAGTGCCGTGTTCAACGGCTATCTCTCGACCAATTCCCTCTTGGCATGGAAGGAATTGCGCGACCTGGATGTAAACCGGTTTCCGGTTGCATCGGAAATCGCGTCAATTCTGTATGAACTTTGGAAAGTAAGCGGAGTTGAGGATCAGAAGTGCTCCGTGTTGGAGCACTGGGAAGGGCACGCACGAAGTGAACCAGAGATTTCGCCTGCACTCGTCGATCATTGGCATCCACCTAATATTCCAAGGAGTATGCAGCTCCGCAGGTGGTTCTCGGTTGACAAGAACTCGGAGGAGAGCAAGCGAGCAATTTGCAAACATGTCTTGGAAGGACTCCGAGCGGTTCGGCAGATCGCGGCCAACCGGCAACATGGTGAACTCCCATGACCTGGAGGGTCACAACGAACCATGAAAATCACCCTGTCCAGCGACCAGCGGGAGCTGGCAAGTGCTTGAAGTTATCGGGGATGTGGGTTCAGAGGAAGGCCCTTCTTTCAAGGAGGGCCTTCCCCCAAAAATGCATTTTCATAGGAGATAGCGGCATACTGAAGACCGATTCGAGCCTTATCGTTTGAAGGGTCGTGCCAACCGGCGCTTCGCCATCCCGCGTGCCAAAAGTCCGTCATCCGCGGCAAGCTGAGCGGTGTGGCCCACCTGAGGCTGTTCCCCAAGGTCGCGGCGAATCGCAATGGGGCTCACTATCACAGTTACAGGGTCGGCCATTCAGGCCCCCAGAATAAGGATGCCACCTTACCTTGCCAAGCAATGGGTGAGGGCCACACAAGGCCTCCCCAACCACCTCATCACTCCGCCCACGAGACCTCCCACCGCTGGAGGACCATTGCACCCGTCCGAAGCGCATTGGCATTACAGGAGCTTGCGCACCTTCCCAAGGATAGGTTACAGGGGGGCCCGTCTCTTGTAACGATCTAGGGAGCGCTTGGCACGGGACCGTACAGCTTGTCGGTCAAAACTGTTCGTGGCCCATGGCGAGTTCACAAAGCTTCCTGATGGTGTCATTGGTCATGATGTCCCCTTCCTTTATGGCACCGTGGCCCCTTCTCTCGGGTGACCCGGTAACCTGAAGAGCATAGCCGGACAATTAGTGCAGAAGCCGGTCGCCGCACGGCCCCCAACTTTGGGCCCCGAAGATGTACGTATATATCTCCGCCATTTCACAGGTTTGCGCCTGAAAAACCCCGTCCTCCGGAAGGCATCTTCCTCCACAAAGATGCCGGAAATCACACTCCCTGCACACCAATTCGTCGAGTACCGAAATCTTGCGAATAGCGTTCAGCTGGGGCGAACGATAATAAATCGTCGATATGTCCGAATCGCGGAGAGATCCTACAGGCGTGAGGTTCTTCCTCATCCTGTTACAACGAGGATACACCTCGCCCGTGGCATCAATCTCCAATACCCCATTGCCCGCGCTGCAATTCATTCTGAGCGAACCCGGTGGGGGCATCAGACTCATGTTGTGTCGCACAGATATCTTGTTTGCCCACCTTGTTGACAGCTCGGACAGACACCGAACGAAGTCTTTCTTAGCCATCCTCACGCTGCCGAGCTCCTCGCAGCGCCCGAGTTCGGTGAGCAGCACACCGCACATCTCCCGCACTCCCAACTCGACGAGAAAAGCCAGGAAAGGGTCCAGCTTATCCTTGTTGAGAGAACTCACGGTACACGACACGGTCACATCAACATTGCGACCACGTAGGCTTTCTATGCCTCTGACCGCACGCGCGAAGCTCCCGTCCCCTCTCAATAAGTCGTTTTCCGGCCGAAGTCCGTCAAGACTGACTTGTACGCCATCGAAGAATGCTTCTATCCGCTCCGAATCTGCCTTGCCAAGAAGCGTGCCGTTTGTCACAAGGGTGGTACCGATTCCACTCTGTTGTGCTCTTTCCGCGATCTCGAAGAGGCCAGTTCGCAGCAGAGGTTCTCCGCCACTGAATCCGATGTGTCGGACACCCATTCGTGCCAGGTCGTCAACCAGTGCCAACCACTCCTGCGTCGCCAATTCTCCTTCTCTCCTGATCCCCGCGGAGAGATAGCAGTGGCGACATCTCAAGTTGCACGCGCGGGTAAGAAAGAGGACCACACGTTGGAGGGGTTCAACCTGGGGATTAGTGACTTGCTGTTCCTGCCAGCCTTCGATCATTCCGGCTGATCGCAGGGAATCGATAACCGGCCCCATGGCGTGGGGGGGGCCGCGTCCCCCATCTCAGGCATGAAAATCTGGGAAAGTTCTTCGACTGTATGAACCCCGTCGCACATGCACAGGACCATGCTTGCAGCGGGATCGAGCAGTGCCAAAGAGGCGGTCCTCGGAGCGAAAAACAGTATCTTGCCCCCACTATTGGGGCCCCACATCCGCAAGTCACTGATTCTTTGAGGCCTGATCTGTGGTACATTGCCTGGCATTGCCACCTCCTGCCACAGCGACCAAGTCCCGCACCTCACACAGTGTATAGAGTAATTGTCCTCAATGGTCTTGCCGATGTCAAGCTAAACTCCGGAAGTGCGCGGCGCACAGTGGGCGAAAGCTTTGGACGGGGAACTTCTGACCACCCATGAGCCTATTGCGCAACCTCTCTCATAGTGACATCGTGCTGCTCAAGGCGTTGCACGGCCATCCCGGAGTATCCACCGGGCTAGGGGGGGAAGAAGCCTCTCTTGCAAAACTCACACAAAACGAATCGTTTGGTAATATCCAAGGAGTAGGCCTTCAGAGTCCGCGCCCGTGGAAGACTGCGACGAGGCACTCACGGTCGTTGAATTTCCTTTGTGAGATCCTGGGCCATTTCGAGTGAATCGCACGTCGGTTTTGGCCACTGCGATAGGTAAAAGGCACGTTTTTACGGCTCTTCCCGGCTTAGCGAAGAGGATGGCCGAATTCAGGCGTACCCCGTGCTTTGGGGCAGCGCTCATGCTATTCTCGGAATAAGACCGGACCGGTGAAAGTCCACACGCAGGGCTTTCGCCCCTGACCGGCGCAAACGGATGATGGCTCACAAAGTACGTTTCTTCTTGCCCTTCTCAACACAAGTGGCGCCTGGAGGTTTGGGTTGATGGATCTTTCTTGTGTGGTGCACCGGTCTTGGCGTAATCTCGAACCAGGACTCACGTGAAACGGAATATCGTCCCCGGTTTCGCAGCCAGAATACTGGCCGCGCCGACGGACCGAGACGAGGTCCGGAGGTTGTCCGAGGACGGGAAAGGCAGCAGGCTCAATGTTACTTCAGGGATTCACAAAGGAAATGTTTCGTCCGAAATGCAATCCGAGCTTTCAAT
This sequence comes from uncultured delta proteobacterium, assembly GCA_963760985.1. Lineage (GTDB taxonomy): Bacteria > Desulfobacterota > Desulfomonilia > Desulfomonilales > Desulfomonilaceae > JACRDG01. Next base: position 637,844 of record CAVXFM010000017.1, read on the forward strand.
CCGTGCATTGCCTGGCCAAATTGGATCAGGACATTGCCGAAGTCTTGCCATACCTTAACACCACGATGGGCGGAGGCGATTACGTGAAAGCACCTCCTTCGCTCACCCTGAGGGTTCACGGCAAGCTAATCACTCTTCATGCCCGCGAGATTTTTGTGAACGCGCTGAAAGACGAGGGAGAAGCTGACAAAATCCTCGGCTGGCTCAAGAAAGAAATCAATGAGGCGTGGGACAAACGAGGGGAAATCGAACCGACCTTCGACGCCCCACCCCAGCCGCAATGGCTCGACATCTTGCGACTGCTTCCTCGAACCAATTGCGGAAAATGCAACGAACCCACGTGCACAGTGTTTGCGTTGCGCGCGAAAGAAGGGCTCAAAAGTCCTGACGATTGTCCGGAAATTGACGCGGATAACCGAACGAAGCTGGGAGATTACCTCGCTCAATTCAGCTTTGACGTGTGACGAACGAGTTCCCGGACAGCCTTCGAATGTGGGGAGCCCATTCGCGCGATCTACGACAAATACCTTGCGTGAGTGGCAGGGCTCGGTGCAAATCGCGGGGTCTTGGCGCGCACTACCGCGGAGAGTGACGCAAGGAGAGAGCGCGGGCGCCCGTTCAGTGGCTCTCGCACGGGTCCGCTTTCAGGTTCCCGCACCTCTCAGCAGGCTTAGCGATCACTGCCGGTTCTCACCGGCGCGGAAACACGAGGAAAGGTGAGAATGCCCCGACTTGTTGTCATCGGAGGAAGCGATGCAGGTATCAGTGCGGCCCTCAGGGCACGCGAAATTGATCCCCTCGTTGAGCCCACCCTTGTGGTTGCCGACCGTTACCCGAATTTCAGCATTTGCGGCCTGCCCTACTACTTGAGTGGGGAAGTCCTTGACTGGAGAAATCTGGCTCATAGGACCAGAGAAGAAATCGAGCAGGCAGGGATCCGCTTGCTTTTGGATCACCGCGCCTTCGCCATCGATCCAGACAGGAAGAGGGTGAAGGTCCTCGACGCTGACGGGATTGGTCGTGAGCTGCCATATGATCGACTCGTCATCGCGACGGGAGCGGAATCAATCAAACCCGCCATCCAGGGGCTGGATCTGCCAGGGGTTTATGCGCTACGGTGGATGGAAGACAGCTTTGCCGTTCAAAAACGACTCACCGAAAACCATGCGCAATCAGCAGTTATTGTGGGCGGCGGTTACATCGGGATGGAAATGACCGAGGCTCTGCGCGTTCGCGGCTTGTCCGTCACGGTCGCGGAGTTTGCCGACAGTGTGCTGACCACGGTTGACAAGCCTCTGGGCATGGAGGTCGGCCGTGAACTGGACCGGCACGGGGTCACTGTGGCCACGGGCGTGGGCATCGAGTCGATTGAGACCGAGCACGAGAGGCTCATCGGTACGGGGAACCCGTGGGTTCAGGGCGAGTGCCGACTTGGTGCTCATGGCCGTGGGATGCCGCCCCTCCACTACCCTCGCGGCAGACGCGGGAATCGTCCTGGGGCTCAAGAATGCTATAAAAGTGAATCGCCGCATGCAAACCAACCTCCCGGACATTTACGCAGCAGGAGACTGCGTGGAAACCTGGCACGCCCTGTTGGGCAGGTACACCTATCTTCCTTTGGGAACCACGGCCCACAAACAAGGGCGTGTGGCAGGAGAAAACGTGGTTGAAGGTGACCGCGAGTTCATGGGATCGCTTGGCACGCAAGCAGTGAAAATCTTCGACCTCGTGGCTGCTCGCACCGGGCTTCGCGACACTGAGGCGCGGGAAGCTGGATTTGAGCCTTTCACCGACCACTTCGAGGCGTGGGATCACAAAGCGTACTATCCTGGAGCGGAAAGAATGTTCATCCGTATTACAGGTGACCGGCGCACAGGCCGTCTCCTGGGCGGTCAGATTCTCGGACACCTCGGGTCCGAAGTATCGAAACGGATCGATGTTTCTTGCAACTGCGCTTTTCAGCGAAATGCTGGTGGAACAGTTGAGCGATCTGGATCTGAGTTATACTCCGCCGCTGAGCAGTCCGTGGGACCCGGTACAGATGGCAGCCCAAGCATGGATCAAGAAACTTCGTGTGCACACAGTAAGGTAGAGGGCTTCAGTTCGTTCCTCGTACAATGAGCTTCGCACGATTTCACGCATCTCACTGGTCTGACAAGGCTTGGTGATCGAGGCTTTTGCGTCTCCGCGTACAGACTTCTCAACCTGCCGTTCACACGCATACACTGATTGCCAAAAGTTTTGTCCGCTTGATTCTCGCTTGGTGTCAGGAGGTCTCGCTTCACTGCGAGCGACGCAGAGCCGTCGAATCTTCGTTCAGGGGCCCCCCCGCCACCTTTTCAACGCACGAGCCATTCGGTCAGAACCTTTGGCAATTGCTATAACCGCTGCACACAATCATTTTCGCCGCAGGAATCCCGGACCAGCACGGCATCTCCCGTCTCAATAGTGCGGGTTCTGACAACTCTTTTCACCGGTTGCTACACAGAAGCCGAGTATGGCAGAATCGTGAGCAGGGTGGTTGTCCGAGATGGTGGTGCGAGGCCCGCAGTGGCAGAATCTCACCATGACCGGGTTTACACGCAACAGGCTCCTAGCCCCTCTTGGGAGGTCCCACATGAACGGACGTACAGGTATCATCCTCATCGGTCTGGTGGCGCTCGCATGCGTGCAGACCCTGGCGATTGGTGCTTCAACAGACTATTTCGACGGACTCACTGAAGAGCATCCCATGGTCATTGAAAAGAGAACCGGGCAGATATGCCTGCTCGCGATTCTGCAGCCCGCGGCATTCGGGAGCGGCTGGTTTACGCAGTTGCCCGGCCACCACGCGGTCACGTGGAAGGGAGGCAAGAAGGCCGATGAAGCACTACTCGCGACCTTTACCAGCGACGCCAAGCTCTTTGATGCCATGGTCTCCCTCGGGGCCAAACCAGGCAACAACCTCACACAAGCAGTCTGGGATGAGAGAAATAACCGGGACAGCACCGCGGCGGAAACACGCGTCGAGGGGTCTCCGGTTGACGTGCGTGTCTGGTGGGAGGGACTCCCCGAGCCGCTCCCCCTTGAGAAGCTCCTGAAGGATCCCGGAGGCAAAGGAGTGGATTTGCGTTTCGGCGGACAGAAAGCCCTCATTCCCGTGTGGAGGTCCGGGTGCATCGTCTGTCTCCAGAGTTGCCCGGGAGCCAAGATCAGCAATCACGCGTATACGATTCGTGACTATGTGGAGGGCCGGGCAACGTTCACCGTGAATGAGGCAGTAGTCCCTTCGGGAAAAAGGCGAGCGGTTGTCATGATACGATTGAAAAAAAAGTGAATTCCCATGACCTGGAGGGTCACCACGAACCCTGAAAATGGCACCCTGCCCAGCGACCAGCGGGAGCTGGCAAGTGCTTGAAGTTCTGGGGAAGGGCCTTCCCCCGAAAATGCATTCACATGAGAAGCATCAGGAAATCCGATTTTGCTCAGAAGAACTCTTCCAACAGGGTCTCCCTGACTTGATGCTCTGAAAACTCCTGGCCGGAGAACGCCTTCATGATTTGACCTTCTCTCAAGACCACCACCACATCTGCCAGTCTCCGCGCCTGGCTCAAGCTATGAGACACGGCAATGATCGTGTATTTCTCCTTGAGATCGAGCAGGAGATCCTCAATCTTCAACGCAGCACGAAAATCGAGGGATGCGGTGGGTTCATCCAGGAGTAAGACATCAGGCTGAAGGGCCAGAGCGTGGGCCAGACACAGCCGTTGTTGCTGGCCTCCGGACAGCGTCGTTGCCTGATCCTGAAGACGGTCCTTCACCTCTTCCCAGAGGTGCGCAGATTGCAAGGCATCTTCTACTCGTTGAGGGATCTCCTGCTTCCCCAGCCCGAGCACCAGTTTGAGGGGCAGAGCGAGGTTTTTGAATATGCTCAGGGGAAGGACATTCGGTGCCTGGAACACCATTCCTACACGTCGTCTCAATTCTGTGAGCGGAATGCCGTTTGCGTACACGTCAAGCAGGGCTTGATCCACTCGCAATTTGACCGTTCCGGAGGTTTCACATCTGGGGAAACACTCATTCAGCCGGTTCAACGTGCGGCAGCAGAGTCGTCTTTCCGGATCCTGAGCGACCGATGACCACGCTCAGCGTTTTGGCCGGGAACCCAAAGGTCAGCCCCTTGAGCACGCGATTGCCGCAAAAACTCACCTGGAGTCCTTCCACTTGTATCGCATCTTCGCTCCGCACAGGCTTTCGTGTACTGCACATCATGGCAAATGACCGTGCCAAAGTATCATCAGACAACCCGGTCCGGCTGAACGGCTCGTTGGAGAAATTTGGCCCCCACGAAAAGGGAGACCGTGAGAGTCAGCAGCACAAGGGCCGATCCAAACCCGGTGTCCAGTTCTTCCGGGTTTCGGTATTCTGCCGCGAGATAGTATATGGTGAAGGGCAGGGCCTCAAACTTGTCCGATAAACTCGCGGGGAGACCGGCATTGGCGACCACTCCTGTGAGTAATATGACAGCCGTGTCCTCAGCCGCTCGGCCGATGGACAAAATCACGCCTGAAAGCGACGCCTTGCTCGACGCGGGCAGAAGCACGTGCCGGATGTTTCTGCCATCGGGTAAATCCGAGGCTCGGACCGATCAGTCTTGTCGTTTCCGGAAGTCCCTCCAGCGCTACCTGCGTCGTGCGTATCATGTAGGGCAATACAAGTAAAGCAAGGCAAGAGGCGGCCAAGAGCAAACAGAGGTTAGCGGTGGGGAGAATCGTCTTCCTGAGAAACAGGATGAGAGCAAAGCCGAACAGCCCCATGATGATCGACGGGGTACCTGCCAACAAATCCACCGCGAAGCTCAAAAGGTTTCTTCCATCTCCCGTGAGCATATTCGGCAAGATAAATGCCGCTCGCAAGCCCCAGCGGTACTGCGATGGCCGCGGAAATCAGGACCAGGAGGAACGTTCCTGCTACCGCAGGCCAGATCCCATGCCAAACGGGCATTCTTCCGGTGATGGCCTCGATGATTGGCACATTGCCGAAAAACAAGCCCGTTCCTAAGGTGTGAAAGCCTCGGAAAAGAAGATATGCGAGGAATACGCCTACCACGGTCAGCGTCACAAGAGCCGAAAGCCAGGTCGCAGCCACGAAAAGGCCTTCCACGAATCTTTGCATGGGCTTAGCGGGCACCGGATTTCCCCCCAATCCAGCGAATCGAGAGGTTCACCAGCGCGGAGATGGTCACAAGGATAAGCCCCGCGATAAAGAGGGACTCATAGGCAGCGCTATGCACATCCGTGGCCACGACCAGAGCAATGTGCGCGGTGAGCGTGCGGATCGAGTCCAAGAGGGAATGAGGAATCTGGGGAGCGTTTCCGGCCAGCATCAGGGAGATAATCGTATCGCCCAAAGCCCTGCCGAATCCCAGAACCGCGGCAGCCACGAGTCCCTGTGAAGCTTGAGGTAACAAGACCCAGAGGATTGCCTGGGCAGGGGACATGCCCAATGCGACGGCAGTGAGTGCCATCCCGGACCCGAGCTGCTGCAATTGCGTGTGTATCACGAGAACTATCGTGGGCAGGATCAACACGGCCAGTGCTATTGAGGCTGCCAACCAGCAAAAGCCCGTACCATGTGCGAAACACTGCCTCAGCAAAGGGACGAGGAGAAACGTGGAAACGAATCCGTACACCACGGTTGGCACACTGGTCATGAACTCGATGACGATCAAGGTCAGCCGCACGAGGGGACGATTTCCTATTCCGTGGATGAAACAGCAGATTCCCAGGCCCAGCGGGTAGGCAGTGAGTGTCGCGGACACAGCAAGACAAAAGGACCCAGTTGCCATAGGCAGGATACCATATTTTCCTGCCAGGGGTCGCCAATCCCAGGACATGAGCGGCAGCAGATCTCCTCTTGCGATGATGGGCATCGTAAAGTAGAGCAGGAAGAGGAATATGACTGCCACCACCAGGGAAGAAACGACCCCCGAAAGCAACAGGATCAGCTCGAGAAAAGACTCATGCCATTTGCGCGACACGTGGCTCTGCATCGGAACCGGACACTCAGCGTGTCGGAATGAATCCGTGTTTCTTGACTATCGCAGCCCCATCCGGGCTGAGAATGTACGCGATGAAGGCCTTTGCCAGGGGCGTCGGTTCACCTTTGGTGTTCATGTAGAGTTTTCTCGTGACCTTGTACGTGCCATCGGTCGCGTTTTCCTGCGTCGGTTCCTTCCCGTCAAGCTTGATCGGCTTCACCGTTGCATCCACGTGTCCAATGCTCAGATATCCCAGGGCCAGCGGATCTTGCGACAATGCAACCTTCATCGCGCCGTTGGAAGCCACCACATTTGCGCTCGTCGCGATCGGACCTTTTTTGAGCGCTCGTTTCCAAAACACCTCGCGCGTGCCGCTTGCTTCGTCACGGGTGAACAGATGGATAGGGGCATCGACTCCTCCCACCTCTTTCCAGTTGGTGATCTTTCCTGCAAACATGTCTTTCAGCTGGGCAGAAGTAAGCCCGCTCACAGGATTTTTCGGATTCACTGCCACAGCCACGCCGTCAACGGCAAACGCAAACGACTTGAGGCCGTACTTGTCGATTTCCTTCTGTGTGAGCGGCCGCCCTGTATTGCCTATTTGGACGAGCCCTTCGCCCACTTTCTGGACACCTACGCCTGAGCCGCCTGCCGCGATGCTAATCCGTATCTTCGGATTCTTGCTCATGATCTTCTCGGCAGCGTCCTTCATGACCGGTATGTGAGCCGTGCCGCCTGCGATGTCCAGGGTGCCCTGGAGGGCGGTAAATCGGCCCAGTTCGTCACATCGTCCTGTCGTATAGACAAGGCACACTGCCAGAGCAACGAACAGAGCGATTCTCTCCCACCGGATCCCATGACGTTTCTTCATAGTCCCAACCTCCATATTGCACGAAAACCCAAAGGATTTCCGGAAAGGTTTCTCTCAAGAACGATTCTGTCATCTTGAGACGTGGTAAGAGAAAACCAGCCTGAGGATGGTGCGCTGACGCGTGCATTTTCAGGACGCTCACTCCTTGACCGGTCAATTACCACTCTTTTCTTACAGGCTTGATGCAATTTCGGGTGTTTCACCCGGTCCTGGCCGATACGCCCGCGTGAAGCTGCGCGCAATAGAGAGCCGCACCCAATGCTCCGAGCATGTCGGGCTCCTCTGCAACGAGAACCGGTGACCCGAGCTCCTTTTCGATGAGTTCCGTCACGCATCGGTTGCGGGCCACTCCGCCGGAGAAGACCAGCGGGCCGTGGACCGAGACTCTTCTTAACATGGAAAGCGACCTCTTCACCACGGATAGATGGAGAGCAAGGGCTATATCCTCGGCCCTGTGACCTCCTGCCATCAAGGACGTCGCTTCTGATTCTGCGAATACCGTACACATGCTGTTGATCGAGAGGCCCGGTTGTCCATTCATGGCAAAAGCCCCGAACTGCTCGATGGGCATCATAAAGCTGGTGGCCATGAATTCAAGAAATTTTCCTGTCCCTGCTGCACAGCGGTCGTTCATCTCGAATTTCCCCACGCGGCCCGACGCATCCAGTGAAATGGCCTTGGTGTCCTGTCCACCAATGTCCAGGACGGACCGGCATTGAGGGAATACGTCCCTTGCCCCGAGAGCATGCGCGAAAATTTCCGTGATGCACTCGCTCTTCATGCGGTCCTGGAGAAGTTTCCTCCCGTACCCCGTAGCCACCGTACGTTCCACAGGCAATCCGTTCATTACCTTGAGACATTGGTCCAATGGTGCGTACGTGGTCTCGACTTTCCGGAATTCCACAATTCTCTTCGCATCAATATCCAGGACAACCACTTTGATGCTTCTGGAACCTACATCTATTCCACAAACGGCCATAATATAAGGTCCTTCACGAGAATGAGGGAGACCCGAAACGAGGGCCTCCCGCTACACCAACGGCAATATCCTTATCAGCGCAAAGAAAAGCGGCACGATTCGCAATTGGACATGCGGATACGCTCGACCAGGGCTTCCACTCGGGTCTTTATTTGTTCGACATCTTCCATGCTATAGTCCGTATCCACTCTGAGAGTCGGTATCCCCGCGTCTTCGAGCGCTTTCTCAACCGGCAAAGACTCCACCTGGTACGGCTGGCAGAATTGCAAACCATAATGGATCACACCGTTTGCGTGATAATCACTGGACATTTGCTTGACATGCTCGAGCCTGTCAGGGTTTGGCGTGAAAATTGCGCAGTCGACCTTGAAATATCGGTCCACAATGGCTTCCATGAGCTCATCAACGGTGGTGCCGGAATCGTCTGTCTGGTTGCGGGTTCCCCGCTCGCCCACGCAAGATTCCTCGCCGACGATTACCGCGCCGGATGCTTCGATAACCCATGGCAGTTTCCAGTTCGGCACTGCCATCGGGCAGCCGGAGAGAAGAATGCGAGGACTTCCTTTTTCGCACACGCCTTGTCCCTCGCGGACTCTCACCTCCAACTCGTCGCAGATCTTGTTCAGCGAGTCGGTGAACCGAATCGGGTCGTCATAGAAAAAGACCTGATTGATCAAAAGTGCATCCAGACCGGAAATGGGAGCCGGATCGGCTTTTCTCAGCTCTGCCAAGCGGTGAATCGCCTTGCGCTTGTTGTTGACGATTTCAATGCCTTTTTTCAGCCGCGGAGCATCGATGGTTACCCCGGTGAGTTCTTCCATCGCTTTCTTGAATTTGTCGTATTCGGCCCGCAAAAGGGCCCGACCCTTGCCTGATTTCGTTTGTGGAAGATCCATCACGTAGAGGTTCGGAACCAGCTTGTCCAGAACCTCGTAAGATTTCTTCTTTCCGTCGCAAGTATTTTCTCCCACGATCATGTCAGAGGATTCGAGATACGGGCATACCTTGCCAAGTTTAAACCCGAACGCGGACTTGATGAGCGCACAGGTATTACGCGGAAGGATCTTTTCCACCTCGTCGGTGGCAAATTCGGCGCCTGTGCACAGTCCGACCAAGGTGGCATCGGCAGCTCTTACGATTTCCTCAGGTACGAAGACACAGAAGGAACCGACGACCTTGTGACCTTCCTTTTTTCCGTCAAGAAGCTCCTTGACGCGTAGGCCGTGCACCTCGCTTATGACGAAATTGAAATAATCCATGCCTTGAGGTCGGTTCGACTGGCTCAGGAAGATGTCTTGGTAGCCCTTCCCCAATACCCCCAAAAGAGCGTCATGGGCGGTCAGATCCAGACCCAAATCCTTCCACATCTGCTCGTACTCGGCACTCATAATGTCTCCTTTCCTTGTCCACTGTCTCGACAGAGGTTGCTTATATATCGGAATTAGCAATGATCACCATCGACGTAATCTATCCCAACGCGAAAAAGGTGTCAACTCTGTATCCCTGTGCCTGAGGGGCGGACGCAGGTGAAGCTGAGTAATCCTTTGCGCAAAGGTCCGTCATGTCTTTGGGAAGGTGCGATGAGAAAAGCGAAGCGAATCGGGCGAGAAAAGAGAGACGAAGGAGCGCGATCAAGACCATCGCGATCGGTCTTCACGGTGTGTCCGACCGATCGGCTTGCTGACTTCCACGTTCTTTTGTGAGGAGGTGAGGGAAGAAGAAGGCCCCGTGGTGCGGGTTGCCGGAGCCGTTCCGGAGCCTAGGAGCCTGTCGCAGAACCCCATACAGGGTTCGCATCGTGACACACGTGTGCCCCAACAATCGGTTCCGCGTCTCGGGCAGGCTCCTATCAGTCTGACATACCTAGGTTTCGGTTGGTTCCGTCTTCGTGGATTGGCGCCAACCGACCCCAGCGTGGTACGTTGCCGGGAAAGCATTGCGCTCCGCAACAGCCTGCTAGGTGTTTATTTCGCGCAACTGGTAGATCCCCTTGCTGACAGCCACCACGTCGCCGCTCTGATCAATGACATGCCCTGCAAGCGTGAAATCTGCCTTGCCGTGCAGTTCCACCGCAGCCTGGATCCATTCGGCCTCTCCCGTGGAAAAAGAGCACTCTATGGTTACATCCGTGCACGCGGGACGAACAAACCGAATTGTCATCTCTTTTACCAGGGGATAGTATTTGGTCGCGTCAAACGTCGTGAGACACAAAGCGCCACCGGGAATTTCAGCAAGAGTAAACAGCGCCCCTGCATACATGCTCCCCACATGGTTTTCGTTCCCCCGAAGCGGTGCCCAAAGCTTCACGTACCGGGGACGCAGATCCATCACCTTGAGGTTCATGCGGGAAAGGAAAGCTACCTTGTTCTCCACGAGTTCTTTTATAAGATTGAGGGAAATACCCTCTGTGGTAAGACTCATCCGGAACCCTCCTGAAAACTCGAGGTGAGGGGCTTTTCCTCACGCCTCACTCTACCAGGCCAACAGAACCATTTCATGGGTGATGCCCAGTTTTGGGAATGAATGATGTCCTATCCTCTCTGGGATAGCGTTTGCCTGAGGTCTGTGTCAGCCTTGTCACCGCGATGCCGGAATCATGGGCTTCCCGCCGTGGTTGCACGGCCTGCTCACCGTGAGGAATTTCACAGGCCCATGAATTTGGCGGCCACTCCCTTCATGATTTCGTTGGTACCGGCAAAGATTGACATGACCCGCACGTCACGCCATGCCCGCGCGATCGGATATTCCTCGCAGTATCCATATCCACCGTGCAGCTGAAGGCAACCGTCTGCGACGCGTTTGGCCATTTCGGTGATCCAGTACTTGGCCATGGACACCTCCACCACCACATGCGTGCCTTCCAAGTGATCCACGATGAGCCTGTCAAGGAACGTGCGACCGAGTTTGACTTCAGTAGCCATCTCCACGATTCTGAACTGTGTATTCTGGAATTTGGAGATGGGTTTTCCGAATGCGCTGCGTTGCTTGCAATAGTCGATGGTCTTCTGGAGCACGTTTTCCGCAAGAGCCTGTGCCCCGATACAGCACACGAGACGCTCCTGTTGGAGTTTTTCCATGAGCATGCGGAAACCCGCGCCCTTCTGGCCGAGCCGATTTGACTTGGGAACCCGACAATCGTTGAAAAAGAGTTCGGCAGTGTCTTGACTGTGCCACCCTATCTTCTTGATCTTCTTTCCTTTGTCGAATCCAGGGGTGCCCGCTTCCACGACGTACAGGTCCACTGCCTCGTGAGGATTCGCTACCGCGGGATCCTTGACCGCGAGAACTACCAGGTCGCAGATTATCCCATTGCTGATGAACGTTTTCTGTCCATTGATCACCACGTGGTCACCGTCGGCCACCGCTGTGGCTTTCATACCAGCCAGGTTGCTGCCGGCATTCGGTTCGGTCATAGCCACCGCGGTGATAATGTCGCCCGAAACGCAACCTGGGAGGTACTTCTGCTTCAATTCTTCCGATGCGTACGCGGTCAGGTAGGGGACCACGATGTCGCTGTGCAGGGGGGCCAGCAGGCCAAAGTGATTGCTCCTCGCGAGTTCTTCCATGACGATGACGGAAAACAGGAAGTCCGCGTCGAGTCCTCCGTATTGTTCAGGGACTTGCATGCACAGAAATCCGTTTTCCCCCATGATTTTCCACACGCTTCGCGGGACTATTCCCGCTTCTTCCCATTCCTCGATGTGGGGTTTCTACTTCCTTTGCGAAGAATTTTCTCAGTGCGTCCCTGAATATTCTGTGATCTTCGGTGTACGGGAGGATGTCCACGAATCGTCTCCTTCCTTTTTGACTGTTCACTCTTGCGGTCAGTTCAGCCGACATCGATGAGGATTCTTGCACTCACGAGCGGCGCGGTAGCGGAGGCCTCTCTGCGTTCCATGAGGTCGAGCTGATCCTGATCCACGCCCACGATGTCCTGAAATCCTTGGTTCGTAAGTGGCGTGTCCGAGAGACCGCCATGCGGTAAGTGATTATTACTTACATATCGGTGAGTAAATATCACTCACTCGGGCCCCTTTGTCAATCTCTTTTTCACACACTCGCAGACAAATCCTCATGGTGATTCCGGCTCCCGCGTGACGTTGACGGAGAGCCGCCTTCGTCCTATACTGTGATCGTTGGCGCACTTGGCTTAACCTGGAGATGCAAGGAAGCCCGCTCGTGCGCCTGGCACACAATTTGTTCCTACAAACCGGCCCGAGAACGGCCTGCAGAGGTGAGCCCTTATGAAGCTGAAGAAACTCCTGGTCTTGCTGCTGGCTTTGGCTGTTCTTACCACTGCCGCGCCTTTCTCCGCGCACGCCAGAAAGAAAAAGAAAGACGGACCGGACGAGCCAAAAGTGGCAGTCGTCTTGACCGAAAAGGGGATTCCCACCAAATGACAGGAGGTCTACTGCCAGGAGATGAGATCGCGTCTCTGACTTACCGCAAAATGCCCCTGTGGCGTTTCGGCAAGGCATGGGAAGCAACGACGGCGGTGCCGGAGCGTTGATCGGCAGGAAGCGACGAGCACGCATAACTGGCTGATACCGATTCGCTTTCAAACGAGTAAGCCCGTGTCAAGTTATCCAAGCGAAAGCCAATCGGTGTGACACCGTGCGCTCGGTGTACGGAGGACGATCTATGAACCATATGGTCTGCACGGCCTCTCCTACGCAGAAGGTAAGCGTCTCGAGAATTGCCTTGGTCTTGATAGGTGCGAGCCTCATGTTCTTTTCGCCGTTCGTCGCACGGTCGTGGGCAGCCAACCAACCGAAGACCGGACCAAATAACGCACAGGGGGCTGTGGCAAGTATCCCGGCTCTGCGTACAGGCGATTTGTACGCCCTTGTCGTAGGCATCTCAGAGTATCAGAATCCGAAAATAGGGAGACTCAACCGTTCCCATATTGACGCCAAAGACTTTGCAGAATTCCTCAAAACCCAAGACAAGGTCTTCCGAAACCTGCACGTGACCCTCTTGACCAATAGCGAGGCAACTCGTCAGGCCATCGAAACTCACCTGAAATACAAATTAAAAAAAGCCCTCAAGAACGATACCATCATCATTTTCCTCAGCGGACACGGCGCTCCTGACCCAGCGAGTCCCAGTGAATTCTACTTCGTGACCTACGACGCGGATCCCGAATATTTGGGAGCATCGTCGGTCAAGATGAGCGGGTTGGAATTTGCAAGACATTATGACGCTCAACGGGTGCTGGTCATTGCCGACGCGTGTCATGCCGGAGGTTTTTCTTTTCTGACCCAGGGGGCACATCCCAAGTCCCCTGCTCCGGCCATGGAGCTGTTCTTGCGAGAAATCGACGAGTCATCCGGAATCGCCACCATACTCTCCTCGAAACCAGGCGAGAGTTCGTGGGATCTGGACAAGTTCAGAAACAGTGTGTTTACGCATTACCTCCTGGACGGACTGAAGGGCAAGGCTGACCGCGACCGCAACGGCGTGGTGACCCTTGAGGAGGCGTACCAGTACGCATACAAACGCACCAAGGCGGAGACAGGTGGCGCTCAGACGCCGCAACGGGCTGCCGGTGACGTGGTGGGATCCTTTCCGCTTTCGTACGTGGGCGCGGCGGTAGATACTTCTGAATTGAGGCAACGTCTCCTGCTCGCGTGCCAGTCCGGGAATATGGAGATAGTCCAGGAACTCGTGGATGGCGGGCTTCACGTGGACTGCCGGGACCGGGAAAACAACACGCCCTTGATCGTTGCGTCTCGGGCTGGCCGGACCGAGGTGGTAAGGCTCCTTCTCAAGAGCGGAGCAAGCACCGATGACACGAACAATGACGGCAACACCGCTTTGATTTGCGCGTCGGAACGCGGTCGCAAAGACGTGGTGGACGTGCTTCTGGCCGCGGGAGCTGACGTGAACGTGCAAAATCGGGAAGGTGAGAAAGCCCTGACTCGGGCTGCCCGAGAAGGCCACACGGAGGTCGTCAAGCTGCTCCTTGAAAAAGGAGCGAACATAAAGGCGAGGACCGACACCGGCAACACCGCACTCAGTTTGGCTTCATATCGTGGCCACGTGGCGATCGTGAAGCTCCTCTTAGCAAGGGGAGCAGACGTGAATCTCGTGGATGCCAATAATCGCACTGCGCTCAGTCTGGCCTCTCGGTACGGGCATGCGGCAATCGTGAAGCTCCTCATGGATAAGGGTGCCGCGATCGGCGTGAGCGCATCCGGCAAGAAACCGAAAGGCTCTCCCGCGCGTCAGGACTTGATACGCGCCACGCTTTTGGGAAACGCCGCTAAGGTCAAGCAACTCCTGGAGGCAGGGGTAAACGTCAACGTGATTACCGATTCCGGAGACACGGTCCTGACGCTCGCAGCGGGACTCGGACATCTGGACGTGGTGCAGGCCTTGCTCGTACGAGGAGCTGACGTCAACGCGAGAACGAGCTTCAATTCCAATGCACTCATGTGGGCTGCGTACAATGGCCGGGTACACGTGGTGAAGGCGCTGCTGGCTGCCGGGGCTGGCGTAAACGTTCAGGACCACAGTTCCTGGACTGCGCTGATGTACGCCACCAAGAACGGTCACCAACCCATCGTGGAACAACTCCTCGCGAAAGGTGCGAATCCGGACCTTCCTGCCGAGGAAGGCGATACCGCACTGACCATCGCTGCGGAAAAGGGATTTCCTCACATCGTGAAAATCCTGCTGGACAAAGAGGCGGATCTCGCGGCCAAGAAGAAGGATGATTCCACTGCGCTGCTCCTGGCGTCGGAAAACGGTCACGTACAGGTCGTCCGTCTGCTCGTGGGCAAAGGAGCCAACATCAATGGAAAGAGGCCGGATGGCACGACAGGACTCATGCTCGCAGCAGGGAAGGGGCACAAGGAAGTGGTCCAATTCCTCACGAACAAGGGCGTGAGTATCAACGTGAAGAACAAGCGAGGTTCGACCGCGCTGATTCTTGCTGCCGGAGAGGGACACCTGGATGTGGTCAAACTCCTCCTTTCCAAGGGTGCGCAAGCCGACATCGAGGACTGGGAAGGGATGACTGCCGCGAAGGTCGCTTCTCTCGGAGGGTACGGGGCGATTGCTCGATTGTTGAATCCTTCCAAGAAGTGAGAGGAAACACGTGGGAACAGACAAAAAGAAGAGAATTGACGCGAAACAGTTCGTCAGAGACGTGGAAGCGGGAATGCATCCCAATGCGCTCATGGCCGCGTATGGTCTTTCGCCGAGCGAGTTGCAGAAGGCTTTCAAGAAGTTGGAAGAAAGGGGCTTGCTGAAGCCCTCGAAACCGGCGGAGCAGCGTCCGGCTCAGGCATCACGGCCACAGAAGACTTTCGAGTGCCCTTCGTGTGGTGCCGCTCATGCGGAACCCTTTGATGAATGCCCGACTTGCGGAGTGGTGTTGTCCAAGATCCGTGAACACGTCCCCCTCGCGGGCCGATCGCCCGTACCAGGAAGAACCGCACGAGGCCGCTTCGCGTGCACATCAACCGGTACCGCCTGTGATGAAGACGGGCATTTTCAAGATAGCAGGGATTGCTGCCCTTTGCGCGGTCCTTGTCGTAGCCTTTTTTGTGTATCGCGGGATCAAACGCTCCGAGATCGAGGCATTGACCAAGAACGTCCAAGCAGTGCTCGATGCGAGTAATGCGCAAACCGTACCGAACTATTCGCGTTTGGCCGAGATCTTCGGTGACGCCACCGGAGCCATGGCGGCAGTGCTGGAGAGCCGTAGAACTCCGTACAATGAGAAGATGCACGAGTTGTATCAGAAATTGGTCTACCTGGGAAAATTGCAGACAAGGATGGAGTGGAAAGGATCCGGCAGCGTAAGGAACATGGGAGCGTACCGCCATGCCATGGATGTGGCCGGCTCGAACCAGAAGTTGGTCGGTCGCGAACTTGACAGTCTCGCTCAGACGCTTGACGCAAGACGCGGCGCGCTGGCCGGAGCGTCGGATGGCGGCCAAACACGGGCAGACGCGGGACAACACATGACCCCCGGGGCTCGTGCAGGCTCCGTTGCAGGTACGGGCACTGACTCCGCCGAGGCACAGTTTGAAAAAGCGCAGGACGAGCTGCGCTCCTTGTGCAATCAGGTGCTGCAAATGCTCGCGACGCGGTGAGCCTCGGACGGGTCACCGAATGGCGAGGTTGATGCCTGCGAGAGCGACTGTCATCTCGATCAATCCTCTACCTTGCCTTTTCTATCACCACCGCGGTCCCGTAGCAGAGCACCTCAGTGGCAGACCCTGAACTCACTACTTCGGACGCGTCTGTACCGCAACCCCACCACCGCGTTTGCCCCAAGTCCCCTTGCATGCTCGACCAGTAAATCATAGGCTTGACTCCTCGCCTGTTCGCACATTTCCGCGTACACGGCGATTTGCCCGCCGACGATGCCCTTGAGCCCCCCAAGGATGCCCTGGGAGATGGTGGGGGATCGGTACGGTGATCCCTCGGACAATACCCTTGTATTCTTTAATCTGGTACCCCACTACTCGAAGGTCGTGGTAACTATCATCCTTCCCCTCCTTATTGTACGCATAAAGGAACCGGTTTGCAGGTTGAGTAAAGGCCTTGTAAAACTACGACGTCCCTTCTTTCGCACGAACGGTCATCGCTAGTATCGAAACAACGGCTCCGCAACAGGGTGGGCCATGCGTCGCGGTCTTCCTGTGAGAGTCCGGGTGATGGCATCGGTCGCAGCGTCTGACGGCGGATACGGGTATCTTCGCGGCAGATAGGGCATTGTCGCAAGTCTTTTTTCTGGTAACCTGCGTGAGTCGGACGAACGTCGGATTGAGTCTGGACCGAAGAATCAGGAGGATGACTGAGAAGTGACGAACCATTTCGATTTCGACACACCAATAGACCGCCTGGGGACCGCCAGCGAGAAATGGGCCATGTACGAGCAACGCAACGTGCTCCCCTTCTGGCTTGCTGATATGGATTTTCGGTCTCCACCGGAGGTCATCGAGGCCTTGCAGCGGCGGGTCGCACATGGCGTCTTCGGATATACCGCGGCGCCGGACGAACTGATCCGCGTGGTCATGGACATGTTGGAGACTTTTTACGGCTGGAAAGTGCAGCAGGACTGGTTGGTGTGGTTGCCCGGTTTGGTGGTGGGCATCAACGTCACGTGTCGGGCGTTCGGCGAGGAGGGGGACGAGGTACTTACCCGCGGTCCCCGTGTACCCGCCCTTCCTGACAGCCCCGGACAACTGGAGCCGCCGCCTGGTTACCGTGCCGCTCGTGCAGAAGCCACATCGATGGGAGATCGACTTCGATCGCCTCAAGGCCGCGATTACTCCTCGCACGCGGTTGTTTTTGCTGTGCAGTCCCCACAACCCGGTAGGAAGGGCGTACAGCCGAGAAGAACTCGCCACTCTCGCTGCTATTTGTGAAGAACATGACATTGTCATCTGCTCGGATGAGATCCATTGCGGATTGATCCTCGATCAGGACAAGCCCCATATCCCCACGGCAATGTTGAGCCCGGAGATTGCCGATCGGACCGTGACCCTCATGGCCCCTAGCAAGACTTTCAATCTGCCGGGGCTCGGTTGCTCTTTCGCGATAATTTCCAATCTCGAGTTGCGGAACCGTTTTCGTAAAGCCATGGCTGGTATTGTTCCGTCCGTGAACGCTCTCGCATACACCGCAGCGGAAGCCGCATACAGAGACGGCGCCCCGTGGCAGGCGGCTTTGCTGGATTACCTCCGTAGGAACCGTGATCTTGTCTCCGAAGCGGTCAAGGAGATGCCGGGGCTTTCCACGACCCATGTGGAAGCCACGTACCTCGCGTGGATCGACACACGAAGAGCGGACCTCGACTATCCTGCTGAATTCTTCGAGTCCGCGGGGGTAGGGCTGGGAAACGGAGTGTATTTCGGAAGTCCGGGTTTCTTGCGACTGACTTTCGGGTGCCAGCGCTCAATGCTGGTTGAAGGATTGAGCAAAATGCGGGACGCTTTGATGCACCGTTGAGCGTACGCGATAAAGGAAAATATTGAATTCTCCTCGTACGCGTGGCAGGTTCCTCCTCACCACGAACATCAGCCAACGGCAGATGGAAAGGACGAATATATGACACATGAGGACAAGCCTCAACAGCCTTTGGAAGAAGGGCGATCTCCAGATCAGGAGGTGGCGCCCCAGCCCGAGGCGGGCGAAGAGCAACTGACCCCGTTTGTGGACAAGGTCATAGCGTTCGCGTTATTGTCCATCCCGTTCTCCGCTTTCTTGGTGTGGGCTCAGGATCTGTTGCTCGAGCGTTTTTCCCGATCAATAGCCCACACAGTTCTGTTGATCGGCATCGTGGCTTTTCTGCTTTCCTTGGGGCAGGTGGCCAAACGCATTCACCGCTTTCGCACAAGATGACTACGCAAGACAAAGCCGCTTGGCCGTTGAGTTCGCTGCGGAAAGGGTACAAGAGGAATCCGAGCTTGTTCGCAAGACTATCTCTCCGTTACTGCATGAGGACATATTCACCCGCGGGTAAACTGCGCTCATGATACGCTTTCCGGATCCCGCGCCGGGCAGTGTGAGACGGTGGGTGATTTTTGTCGTGGGCAGCCTCAATTTTGTAGTGTCCATGTTTTACCGCGTCTCAGTGGCGGTGATTAGTCCGAACCTGGTGGAGGAACTCGGTTTCACCAGCAATCAGCTCAGCGACCTCTCCGCAGCCTTCTTTTACGCGTTTGCCCTGTCCCAGGCGCCGGTCGGCATAGCCCTGGATCGGCTAGGTTGCCGGATCACCATGGCGATCCTTGCCGCGGTCGGGGTGGGGGGAGGAGTGCTCTTCGCACTCGGAACAACCCCCACACTGCTCGTTGCCGGCAGGGTGCTCCTGGGGATTGGCATGAGCGGCAACTTCATGGTCGTGCTCACCCTGTTGTCTGTCTGGTTTCCGGTGGACAGATTCGGCTTGCTCAGCGGTTTGGTGGTGTCGGTGGGAGTGGTCGGTAACCTGCTTGCAGCCACCCCTCTGGCATACCTGAGCCTTTATGTCGGTTGGCGGGAGAGCTTTCTTATTTTCGCGGTCATCGACCTTGTCGCGGTAGTCGCGTTTGTACTCGTGATCAGAAACTCACCGCCGGGCCATGCGGCTCCCGTACGAAGAAGAGAGTCCCTTTTTTCCGGGCTGTCGCGCATGTTCCGCATGTATTCCTACTGGGCCATTAGCCTTGCCAGTTTCGTGCGTTACGGGTACTTCGCGGCTCTTCAGGGGCTGTGGGCAGGACCGTTCCTTGTTTACGGGCTCGGGATGGGAGAGATTGCCGCGAGCAACGGTTTGCTGTTCTTGGGCTTGGGATACATGGTCGGGCTGCCCCTGTCAGGTTCCGCGAGCGACCGGGTGCTCAGGTCGCGCAAGAAGGTGGTGTTGGCCAGTCTGGTGGTTTTGTGCCTGGTCACGCTGCTCGCTCGAGGATGCACGCCCGCGACCTCCCGATGGCTGGTGTACCTGGTGTGCTTTGGGCTGGGATGCTTTGCCGCTCCGGGACAGATCCTTTACGCTCACATGAAAGAGCTTCTGCCCGCGTCCATGGTCGCACAGGCCCTCACTGCGGTGAATCTCTTCACCATGCTGGGCGCGGGCGTCATGACACATATCATCGGATCAGTGATAGGGAGCGACCCCGCGAGCCTCTCCGGACCGCAGGATTTCCGGGGACTCTGGTTTGTGGGCACCACAGCTCTGGTCATCGTAATCGCTTTGTACAGCGTGGTGCCGGACAGTCGTGCCCTGAAAAGCGAGCGCTGAGGAAGATCTATGATCCGGAAAAACATCTTGATTACCGGGTCCCCTCGCTGCGGAAAATCCACCCTGATAGAAAAGGTGGTCAGGGCCCTTGAGAGATCGGCCACGGGTTTCTTCACCCGAGAAATGACGGAAAAGGGCCGGAGGACGGGCTTCGAGATCGTTACTCTGGCGGGAAAGAAAGGGTTGCTCGCTCACGAGTCCGTCGAGGGCCCCTTGCGAGTCGGCAAGTATGGGGTAAGTCTGGAAGCTCTGGAAGGGATCGCTGTCCCGTCCATGATTCCGTCAACTTCCGAAGAGATCGTGGTCATCGACGAGATCGGCAAGATGGAGTGTTTTTCACCCCTGTTTTGCGAGACGCTCGTCCGTACGCTCGACACCCCGAACCTGGTCCTCGGTTCCATCACCATGACAAAAGGAGTTCCGTTCATCCAGAAGATCAAGAGCCGTCCGGACGTCCTGCTTATCCGGATGTCTCTCGTCGTCAGGGACCACATGGCCCGCGATGTGACGAGGATGCTGCTCAGCGGCTAAAATTCGCGGGCTTACGACTGCCGGGTACCGTCGCGGCCTTCATGACCACCGGTGCGCCCACGTGTGCGGGCATCGCTTCTTGTCTCTTCCGGACATCTGAACACCCGTCTTTTCTTCGCTACAATTTCGTATCCTCTGCTGCAAACGCTCAGGTACAAGGAGCATAGTGAAAGACCTCCCAAAGGTTTTGGGAGGTCTTCATCGAATTCAATCAGCAAAGGCGGGTTCTTCTCCCTGAATCAGGATGCGGGGAAAGCGCGTGGCCTCAGACAAAAGGATTGTCCACCTTTTCCCGGGCAATGGTTGACGTGGGAGTTGCGCCGTAATTGTGACCCGGAAGCACGATGGTCTCGTCCGGTAGCGTGAACAGCCGATTCCTTATGGAAGCCTGCAACACCTCGTACGAGCCTCCGGGCAGGTCGGTCCTCCCCACGCCGCCGACAAAGAGCGTGTCTCCGGTAATCACATAGCCGGGCCAGTACAAGCAGATGCACCCACACGAGTGTCCCGGTGTGTGAATGACCTGAACGGACTCTTTGCCAAAGGTGATTTTATCCCCGTCTTTGAGAAGCACGGTGGGTGGAGGTGATGCCTTGGCATTGAACATAGCGAGCATGGCCGGATGTGGGTTGGCCAAGTCGTCCGCGTCATCTTCGTGGATCGCAATGGGCGCACCGGTGGCTTCCTGCATCCGGTCATTGCCTGCAACGTGATCCACATGGGAATGGGTGTTCACAATCATTTCGATCTTTGCTACCCCGCGGTCTTTGGCCCTCTTGAGGATGCCGTCCGGGGGGCCGCCCGGATCCACCAGGATGCCTTGGCCCGTGGTCTCGTCGCCGAGCACGTAGCAAAACACTTCAAATCCGCTGATCTGTATCTGCTCGATAATCATTGATTCCTCCAGAAAGTCCTTACCAAAAGACCTCGCGCCCCGTGTGGTCGCAACGTGCAGCGGAAATGCCGTATCTCGGCTCAGCGCAAAGAGCACTCGGCGACCGCAGGGAGCCAGAAACTTTGAAAGTTTTGGGAGGTGGGGGCTCGGGGGAGGAGACCCTTTTTCAAAAGGGTCCATCCCCCGAAACCGCATTTCCTAAGAAACTCAACGGTTCCGCAGCGCGGGTGGTACGTGAGCGCAATAGGGTTCTTCGGACATGTACCTGCCGGTATGTTCGTACCCGCGTGCACGGCACCCGCCGCAGAAACGCAAGTAATTGCAACGGCCGCATTTTCCTTCGAGCTGGCTAAAGGTTCGAAGATCCTTGAACAGGGGCGCATTTTCCCAAAGTTCCGCAAAGTCCGTCTCGCGGACGCTTCCGGCCTGCACGTCGAAATACCCGCAGGGCTGCAGTTCGCCCTTGTGGGACACAAACACGAAAGCGAGTCCTCCCAGACACCCACGCGTGCGAGCGTTGAGTCCGAAGGTTTGTTCGCTCACCTCAATCCCTTCAGCCTTGGCTTGCTCCCTGAGTATGCGATCGTACTGCGGAGCGCAGGTTGCCTTGGTCTCCATCTTGGAGCTGCGACCCAAACGATAGAATTCGAGGAGGCTCTCCTCGGTACTCCTGGGGCCCCATTTCTTCGCCTGCCATGTCACGTGCACGACCGGTGGGAACCAGCAGAAACACATGAAACGCTTCCGCTCCCACGTCCTCCGCGAGTTTCATGATCTCGGCAAGCTTCGCGCGGTTGCCCCGCGTGAGCGTGGTGTTGATCTGCACCGGAACTCCTGCGGCCCGCAAATTCTCCACCGCGGCCAGCAATGCGTCGAATGCACCCGGAACCTTGCGAAAAAGATCATGATCCTCCGCTGAAGGCCCGTCGATGCTGATGCTCACGCGAGGAATCCCCACTGCCGCGATCTCCTTGGCCATGTCAGGGGTTACCAAGGTGCCGTTTGTCGCGAGCACCGGCCGCAGTCCCGCTGCCCGTGCGTAACGGGCAAGGTCGAAGAAATCCTCCCTCAAAAGAGGTTCGCCCCCTGTCATGATCAGTATAGGCTTGGCCACACGAGCGATGGAATCAATCAGTTTGCGGCCTTCTTCGGTGGTGAGTTGCTCGGGGTCCGCGTCCGGGCACGCACCCCCGCGACAATGCACACACGCGAGGTTACAAGCCCGGGTCATCTCCCAGGCTACCAATCTCAATTCGAAGGGATTCACTTTTTTCTCGAAGACGAAGAATCGCCCTGAAGGATACGCACCGCTTCCAGCGAAGTGGTACGAAATAATGAGGTCTGCTCCGGCCCGTTTGATGGACGTCAATGCTTCCATCATACACCGGTCGCCATCGATCCAACCCCTTTCGGCCGCTGCCTTGATCATGGCGTACTCGCCACTCACATTGTATGCAGCCAGCGGCAAGTCAAACGAGTTGCGCACGCGGGAGATCACATCCAGATAGGGCAAGGCAGGCTTCACCATGATGAGGTCCGCTCCTTCGTCCACGTCCATGGCGACCTCGCGAAGGGCTTCGTCCGCGTTGGCAGGATCCATCTGATACGACCGCCGGTCACCGAATTTCGGCGGGGATTCTGCCGCATCCCTGAACGGACCATAGAAGGCCGAAGCGTATTTGGCTGCATACGACATGATCGGAAGCCACTCATACCCGGCCTCATCAAGCGCTTCCCTGACCGCGCCGATCCTTCCATCCATCATGTCGCTGGGAGCCACGATATCCGCGCCGGCAGAGGCATGCGAAACCGCCATTTTCGCGAGAAGCTCCAGTGTCTGGTCGTTGTCCACATCCCCGTTGACAATGATCCCGCAATGCCCGTGGTCGGTATATTCGCACAGACACACGTCCGTAACGACCACCAGCTCGGGGTATGCGTCCTTGATTGCTGGTACGGCCTGCTGGACCACGCCGTGCTTGGCATAACCTTCGGATCCCACTGCGTCCTTCTTTTCCGGAATGCCAAAGAGCAAAACCGCGGGGATGCCGCGTTCCACCGGTTCTTTCAGCTCGTCGAGTAGGGTGTCCACGGAAAGCTGGAACTGCCCAGGCATGCTTCCTACCGGCTTCTTGACCTTCTTGCCGGGTCGTACGAAAAAGGGAAGAATGAAGTCCGAGGGATCGAGTTGCACTTCGCGAACCATTCTCCTGAGAGTTTCGGTCCGCCTGAGTCTTCTGGCCCTGTATTCAGGAAAGCGCATAGGGTCTCCAATGTTTTTTGCTGGTAGAGTGAGAACGTTTTTTTTATAATCTGCCTAGGAGGTCCTGTCAATGTCATGACCAGGATTCACTGCAACAGATGCGGCCGGACTTTGGCCGAGGGCGCGCCCAAATACCAGGTGACCGTGCGGGTCCGTTTGCTGTTCGACGGGTCCATCGGTGACCCCGCGCACGAGGGGAGTGGCCAGGACCTTGCCAGCGTTCGCGGATGCCTCCCGGTACACCGAGGAGGAACTCAATCGCCAGGTGTACGAGGATGACGTATTCGTCATGTGTCCCTCGTGTAAAGAAGCCTTCCTGGAAGACATCTATTCCCATATTCACCCCAAAGCGTCCCCCGAACACGGCAGGGCCCACCTGATTCACTAATGGCTCGGGAATGCCTTTATCGCCGCAGCCCCGCGCGAGACCACCCTCTCACGAGCCCGGACGAGGAGGGTCCTCTCATGCGCAGCATTCTTCTTGGAACGAGGCACCATGAATCTTGACGCACACAAAAGATACCTGTTCTTATTCGCACATCCGGATGATGATACATTCATTGCCGGGACCATGAAGTGTCTCATTCAGGCCCGAGCGGAAGTGCATGGGGTGTGGTTGACGTCCGGAGATTACTTCGGAAAGGGCGAGCTTCGCGAGAAGGAACTTGCGAACGCAACCGCGCTTCTCGGCCTCCCCGGTGCACAAGTGCATCTCTTTCGTTTCCCTGATCTTGGATTGATACGGATGCTGGACGAGGCAGCGGACAGAGTGGCGGAAGTTATTGACAAATTGGCGCCGGACACGATATTCTCCACTGCCTACGAAGGTGGTCATCCTGATCATGACTCGGCAAACTTCCTTGCGTACGAAGGCTGCTTTCGGGCGGGGCGCGACGCGGAGTTGTTCGAGTTTCCGTTGTATAACGCAACGGGGAAAGCCTCTCGTTGGTGGTGGCGTATCAATGGCTTTCCACCCGGAGGACCGGAAGTTTTGTGCACAATCCTCTGCCTGAAGAGGCCGTGAAGGCAAGGCAGCGGATTACATGGGCATATTCAAGCCAGTGGCTGTACATGATTCCTGCACGCCTGGCATCGTCACGGGCCCGGCTCACCCGCATCGGCGAGCCGCATCGCTTGTGTCCTCGCGACAGGGATCACACGGTCCGGCCTCATCCGGGCACGCTCAATTATGAGCGGTGGTTCTCCTCGTTTATGAAGATCGGGTTCAGCAACTTCAGGGCTGCGGTGAACAAGGCGCGTCAGATGAAGGTTTAGCTCTGTGAGAGCTTATGATTGCATCATGGTGAGTTTGTTGACTTTTCTATATTGAGATGCTATGGTAGCACGGTTGCATTGTATTGCGTGAGGTGTGGACTGTGAGAATCATTTTCAAGCACTGCTGGTGTGCGGTATTGGTGTGTCTTCTGTGGGCGCTGCCGGCTTTCTCGCAAGCTTGTCGACAAGTGATTCCTGTTTCCGATGGAAGCTTCCTTCCGATATACTGTTTCCTTCCCAGGCATCCCGTGAACTGGCGTCTTCCTGCCGTGATCGTAGGCGTGGGCGTGGCAGGCACGCAAATCCCCCAATATCGTGAGCATTGCCAGCTTCTCGCGGATCGTAATTTCTTCGTGGTGTTGATGGACCCGTCTAACTATCCGGAATCCATGGCTCCTAACCCGTACTCCTGGGATAAGGGCGCGGGGTATGCGCTCGGGAGTGTCAACCAGGGAGTGGTCGCGGCAAAGCTTGCCTTTACCCACGACTGGTACCTGCGGACCATCAGGGCCACGGTGGACTGGCTATGCTGCAATCTCATGGTGGATCCGACCAGGATAGCTCTCTCAGGGCATTCTCAGCCTGCCAATGCAGCGTTGACCTACGCATCGTGTGACCCGAGGATTAAGGCAGTGGTGTGGAACTATGGTGGCTGGCCGTGGACCATGCCGTACGACGTGCTCAGATTGCCGCCGGTTCTCATCTTTCACGGCACCGACGACGACGTGTACGATGTCAAGTACGCAAAAGAACTTGCCTTCGACCTCAAGACCAACTGTCGACCCTATGAGGTGTACATCTATCCCTGCCAAAAGCACATGTTCAACGTGTATTACGACATGCGCAAAGAGACCCGGTACATGAAACCCGCGTTGCTCGACGCATTCGAGCGGTTGGTGTGTTTCCTCAACCGAGCACTCCATGTGCCGCCGCCGGTACCGATGCGAGCCACTTCGAAGAGGCGCGTGCGTTAGCATAGTTCGCCGCGGCAGGGCGGTTGTCCGTTACCACTCCTGGATGAGCTTCTTCAGATATTCGTTCGGATCGACACGAATCGGGTATGCCTCATTGAGTTTCTTGATGGACACCGTCAAGCGCTCGTCCCCGTTGGCATCAGGGAACGACGTGTCCACGAGGCTCAGCCAGTCCTCGAAATGCCATATGCGGTGCTTGCGCCGGGCCACCTTGAAACGGTTCATGTCTCCTTCCTTGGCACGGGGCTTTGAAAGAAACGTGATCTCAATGTCCAGGGCGTTCTTGGAGAACAATGCCTTGGAATTTATGGCACTTGAGTAACCACGAATAAATAACGAAGAACCCCGGATCTTCCACTTTGCGATAGTCGAGGGCTATGGAAAGCCGTGGGACTCTGCCGTAGGGCGTTGACGGCAAAGTCAGCTTTCCCAGGAATGGATTCCCCTGTGCGGTGATGCGCACGTGTCGCATCATGCTGGCTCCATCCGGAGCAAACGCTCCACCGTATCTGA
Organism: uncultured delta proteobacterium; assembly: GCA_963760985.1. Lineage (GTDB taxonomy): Bacteria > Desulfobacterota > Desulfomonilia > Desulfomonilales > Desulfomonilaceae > JACRDG01. The sequence goes on from CAVXFM010000017.1 coordinate 663,910, forward strand.
CTGCTGCGAGAATCTGTTCCCTGAAGGACAGCACGTCAATCCTGGGCCTGTCCCAGTCCTGTATCTCATCACACAGTCTGAGCAGAACCGCGAGAGGGTAGCGAAATACGTCGAGCGTCTCTCCGGAAAAATCATGGGAGGCCATTGCATAGAGCGTGTCCTCATGGCCTTTGACGAGCCGCGAGGCTTCCTCCGGTGTCCTGTCCCCATTTCGCTGGAGAATGTCCAGGACATGAAGTGCGCTGACCACTCCGTGATTCAACTTTGTGGCAGAAGAGGCCGGAAACCGCAATCCCGCTTCCTCAAATCGCTCTCGGGCCTGATCGTTGAACCGAAGCTCGGCCTGTTTCACCTGCGCGGAAATGCTCTCGCGGAACTCTTTGATCTCGGGGAAATCCAAGAATTCCGTCTCGGTCATGCGCATGTCCTGAAGTTCCATGATGTAACCGACATCGTGAAACAGGGATGCTACGAGCCAATTCCTTAACGACACACCAGAAGAAAAAACGGAATACTCGGGGAATACGGCCTTCATGAGAAAGAGCCCTAACAGGCACACATCAAGGACATGGAGGAAATGGTCGCGGTACCGCTCCTTGGTGGCGTAGAAAAGCGCCTGAGTCAATGCCATTTTACGAAGATCACTCTCAATATTCAGGCGACGATCCACCCCGTCTACAAGCGAAGCGTACTCCGAGGCCAGGTATCCGATGGTGGCAAAATAATCGGTCGCTTCTTCAGTGTAATCACGTCGCGGATCGCCTCGAAAATAGATGGTGTTCTTGGTACGAGTGTGGTTGGACCAGAGCAAATAGAACTTCACGGCTTTGGCTAGGCGGCTATAAAGCTCTAAGGTTTCTTGCTCGGAGAGACCGCACAGTACATTCTTATTCTTCTCAACATGTTGAATGAAACAATGCAGAAAAAAGCCGAGGAGAAACCTCCAGGTAATGAAGATCTCAGGCAGCCCGCTGCATAAATCCCCCATAAACTCGTCGCAGGCATGCAAGAGTTTTTCATGTCGACCAATGAGGTCGGCAGTGGCGCTGGGCTCATCTTTACAAATCTCGTTCGTGACGAAATAGGACATGGTGTCAACGATGACGTCAATCGGGCCCTTCTCAAAGGAGACCTTTCTCATCCCCACCATCTCACGCTTGGCTATAGCCTCCAAGAATGACGCGAGCAAGGACCGTGTGATTCCATGAGGGTCTTTGAGCAATTTGCGCCAAGAGGCCAGATTGCTCTCTATGATGGCCCCCGCTGCCTGCAAGCAAGGAACGACACAGTTACCAATTGAGGTAAATCTCTCACGATCAGCAGTCTTGAAGAGACTTTCGTGATCCGGAATCCCTTTTCTGGTGGCCATCATGAGTAAGAGAGCGTCTCTTCCGCCCAGCGAGAAAGGATAGATCATGAGCCCCACGTCTGTCGTTGCCGGATCAAATACACCCATTTCTGTCCACAGGAGATCGATCTCGTGCTTCGAGTCCACGAGAATCACCGAACCAATTTGACTGGGCCCCGCTTTCCGCATCTTGCCCAGAAACACTTCGCTCGGAGCAAAGCATGTCGTCTTGTGCGAACCAGTGCTGTTTGTCCAACTGATTGCCCCTGCCGGGGTCCCCGGCACGACCCATTCGCGGGTAAACTTCCCGGGATCCGCGGGGTCTTGCCTGAGCACTATCAACTCGTCAGCAGAAAAGAGCTTAGCGATCAGATCGAAGAGCGCTTTGTCCGGTTCAGGGTTTGTAAAGGGATCCCAACTGGAAAATATTTGGCGGAGCAGTTCCAGTAGCTCTTTAGGAACGGCGTTCATCAGTAATGGACCTCCCCTCCACGCCGTCATGCAGTGCGGTAACGATTTCGACCAGGCTCGTGCGTCCCCCTTTGGCGATGAATTTGCACACCAAAGACGAGCGCTCAGCCTCCTGTCTGACCGTGGCCGAGGGATTCGCGCTCAGGACTACCACCGGTATGGTCTTTTGCTGGGCCGTGAGCCAGCGCAGTACTCCAAGTCCGGTCTTGAACCCTTCATCGATGTGAGGATCGTCGCTCAAGCCTTCCCCAGGGGGCATCATAATGTCGAGGAGCATGACATCCACCTGTTTGGTCCTGAGTTCATCCAGCGCCTCGCCTCCATTCTCGGCTTTGAGAACGGTGAAGCCTTCTTCTTCGAGAACTTCGACGAGACCGTCATCGGGCTTGTCTTCCGCGTACAGGAGCGTGGGCATTGCAGACCTCCTACCTATTCCACGTGTCTTGGCAAGGTAACGGTAAAGGTGGTGTTGAACCCCTCCCAATTAATGTCTTCGTTCAGCGAGTGCTGCCTTCCGTCGCGCACACTGGAGACTTGAATATCACCATCGTGGTTCCGCACCACTTCGCTGGCCATGAGTAAGCCCAGACCGGTCCCGGGGACAGGACGACGGCTATCTTTGACCGATGAACGAAAGCCGCGTTCAAAGATCTTCCGTGTTTCTTCCAGGGGGATACCGTGTCCGAAATTGCTGACCGTAATCTCAATCCCCTGCAGGGGCACTGATTCTCGGACGCTTATGATGACACTCTTGTGCCGGTGAGAATACTTGATCGCGTTGTGAATGAGATTGGTCACGAGCACGTCGACGTGAAACTTGTCCCAGCGTACGAAATCTTCTCTCAGGTCCAGGGTGGACTCAATCACGATCTCCCTCGAACGGACCACGGCCTTGAACTTGTCCGAGCATTCCTGAATGAGCTCCCGCAGAGAGAATGGCATGTCAAACTGATACACGGCCTGACGGTAGTTGACGTACGAATACAGAAGATCTTTCCTTGCATCCAATTCGGTGACAGCTGCACGCATTCGGTTGAGAGCCTGGTGCACACGCTTCTCCGAGAACCCGTCGCGAGCCGTGCGAAGGTCCAGAATTTCCATGGCCATGCCGATGTCGTACATGCTCTGATTCAAGGTGTGAAAAGTGTTTTCGATATAGTCTCGAAGTCTCTCTTGCTCGGCTTCGAGACGGATGGTTCGCAGCGCGTGATTGATGTCGTGAGAAACCTCTCTCGCCACGTTGCGCACACATCGGCTGAAGGCCGAAGAGAAGCCGAGGGGGCGATCCTTTCGATTGACCAGAACGAGACAACTTTCGCCATCCTCCCGAGGAACCATCGGACAGAAGACCACGCTGTGAACGTTCTTCTTCCACGAGCCCTCCATAGCTTCCACGAGCCGTCCCACCACGTCGGATCCTTCCTCTTGGCTGGGCCAAAATCGATTTCGCTTGGCATCCAGGACAGGACTGAACAAGGAGCGTTCCAGTTGGGTGGTTGGGGCTGTCGGCGTGGAAGACGCTTTCACCACAAAGACTGCCCTGGTCCTTTCTCCACCATATTGAGTCTCCGCCATGAGGTAGTGTGCTTCCTCGATCTCCAGAAAATCGGTCATGCGACGCAGGACATGCGTGAGTCTGCGCCATAAAGCCTCCCGTGTGGAGATCTTTTGAGGCGCTTTAGCCCCCACACGATACTCCGGCGTATTGAAAAGCGCTCCGATTTCGTTAATGAATCTCCCGTCGATACGGCGCCGCTGCGCGTGATAGGCCTTTTCTGCCAGTTCCGCGAGTATCTTGGCTTGGGACTCCACCGCCTTCTTGCGCTCCCAGTGTTCGTGTTCCCCCCTCCACGCCAAAGGAGCACAAGCCGCGGGCTCACTCCTTTCCACCCCCGGCAACCCCAACAAACCTTTGAGTCCACGGGGCGCCGCATAGCCCATGGCTTCCATGCCTGCAGCTCTTTCCAGCACGCGCCTGTCCAGCCCGAGTGCGCTCGCCTCCTTTATTCCCTTCCTTATCTGGCGTTCCTGCCTATCCCGCAGATCGGTCCTCTGCATGTTCCCACAGACAAATACGCCCACCACTCGTCCTTCCACGAGGATGGGAACAAAGTATTTTTCCAGGCCTATCCAACAGGCGCCGGAATACGGTTTCTTGTCGTCCCTCCGCCTGGTCACTATGGCCTGGATCGATTTGTGGCAACGTCGAATCCCCTCGTGGTCGGCATGCACACGGGTGCAGAAGTCACCTATGTATCGGTCCGGATCTCCGGGATCGATACGATGGAACGTGTCCCCGCGAGGCTCCAGCACGGTGACGCTGGACCCCAACACGTGACTGAATCCTTGAAGCAGCGCCCTGACCGCATCCTCGCTCACAAATTGAGTGAGATTGACCACGTTATGGGGCTCCACCTCCCGGTATTGGTGCGCGAGTATCCAGTGGGATTCGTGCGGGACGGTATACCTCGGCCCCACGGTGGGCAGTTGGTTCCTGCTGTAACCGTTCGGCCTCTTGCACATGGGAAAAGGCGCTCTTGGGATGAATCACAAAGGAGTAGAAGCAATTATGTCCCGGGCAATCCAACTTGATCGGATAGGCCTGGCCCGTGCCTCGAAAGGAATGCTCATGGCCGCACAGCGGACATTCGAATTTCACCATGGACGAGGATGGTTTGACAGGTTGTGGCATGAGGTTTTCCGCGAGTATCTCAGGGGGTGCATGGACGGACAGCCGGCAGACTCCTGGGACGGAAAGACGAACACATGATCGGATAAGGGGGCTACGGGGCAACGCAGCCTGGGTCCTCAGACTCTCGGACGACGACGAAGCGTTCCGCGACAGCCTTCCCGCAGGGAGATCGCTGTAACCGTCCTTCTTAACCGGTCTGTTCCGCTCGTTAATCTCGTAGGTGATGTCTCGTGCACATCAAGGCAAAAGTGTTCTCCTGCGCAGGTGGAACGTATCGACGTATCGGGAATTCTCCGCGTCTCAACGGTGTTGGTCTGAATGCAATTCTTGAGCCAAAGGGTATGGTGTGGCAGAGAGAGCGTGGAAGGGGCTGAAGAATGAAGTGGGCAGCACCCCCGCGTGGTGCGAACGGAAACAGGGCCAATGACACTCACACGGGGCTGCCAATAGGCCCTATTTCCGCAATGCCAGGCAGGAGTCTTCCTGAAGCATATTCAGGATGACGGTCATTCTCAAGACGCTTCAGGATCGATCAACCAAAAGGTCGCATCATGACGAGACGTGGTCGCAAGGCTCCGCCATGGGAAGGTGCCCTGACGCGGTCATCTTTCGTGGCGTTCGCTCCTATTCCTGAGCATTGCCGCGTTGCGGCTTTTGCTCCGCAACCCGATATCGCGTGACTCTTTTCCCTTCCGCGCCGAAAAGGCCTTCCACGAGCTCGTGTTCCACCAGCGAGCGAAGGAGCCGCCGCGCGGTCTCTCGACCCAGGCCGAAGAACCGCTGCACATCACCAGCGCCGAACGTCCTATCTTCATGATCGCTCAGGAACGCGGCCAGACTGCGGCGACCCTGCTCGGAGCGTAGCACGCGAAATCCTTCGTCCTTCAGGATTTCCTCTAACGCGTCTAGAAGCCGAGCAGGGGCGTTCATCACCGTTCCGATGGTTTCCGGAAGATCTTCAATCCGAATCCTGCCTGACGGCCTCTTTTTCAGAGCGAATGCCAATGCAACCTCCAGCTCCGCAAGATTGCCCGGCCAATGGTTACTCACGGAGAACATCCAGCGCCTGGGGATCGAATCTGCTCAGAGGATCCGACTCCCCCCGCGATACCGTGAAGAATCGTATCAAAGCGGGGATATCATCAGTCCTGTTGCGCAAGGGAGGAATCTCTACCCTCATAGGATTGAGAAAGGACAGCAACTCGGGAATCATGCCCGCAACCTCTATGCCTGACGGGTCGGGCGGCACGGACGACACGATGATCCGAAACGAAGCTTCGGAGGACAGCTCTGCCATCAACTGCTGGTAAAGCATCTTCTGAAATGATCCCGGGGAGTCCTCTATTCCGCTTACAAAGATGGTCGCGTCCGACCCGAGTTCCTGGTGAAGTTCCCCGAGAGCCATGGACCACGACCTGCCGTAGTCCCATACGTGAAACGTGTGGTCCGGCAAGCCTCGCAGCTTGTGAATCAAACGGGCAAGCCATTCAAGCTCAGTCCCCCTTTCGCCGGTTATCCAGACAGGGAGGTCGGTTGCAGCGAGGCCCGCCAGTTTCTGGTACGCGGCTTGCATCGAACGGTTCCCGGAGCTCGGGATCAGGGCAGTGTCTCCCGCGTGGAACTCCGCGCCAGATTCCTCGCGGAGCACAACCTGAAGAGGTAGTCCAGGGCGGAAAGCAGCCGAGACTGCTCTTCTCCTGTGAGGGGAGACTCCACGATTTCGTTGAGAATCGTGCGGCGTTCTCCGAGAAGTTCGGCGTTCTCCGCGGATTCCATTCGCTTCCAGACCGTTTCGATCCACTTCAAGATCTGGTCGGCTGTGGCAGGGCTTTTCAGCTCACCGGGATCGATGTCTCGATCCGTACGAAACGTGTGAGGTCGAAAAACGTCCTGGACGACTCTGAGAAGCGAACCAAACGAGGCTTTTTCTCGGCTCTTTGCAAGGACTTGCGCAGCTGGCCAGAGGCGCAGCGCATAATCATCGAAGGTGAGGTTCATGTGCATCTCCTGCCATCATCGAACGACATCTTCGAGACAGCAGTGTGGGGTGGTCCTTCGGGAACGAACTTACCACGAAGGGAGGGCCCGGACAATGAGCCCAATCATGAATTGCCGAGATGCATTTGGCGTACCACACGGCTTGGCCGCCAACCTGTTTCGTGAAACAAAAGGGGAAAAGAGCAGTGAGTAACGACCCGATGACAGAGATCGACCCGGAATCACTCCGGACTTTGAAAAGCCTCGTTCACTCTATTGAAGTCTCGTTGAGTGGTATGGACAACAGGATCAAGAAAGAGTTGGAGGTGGTCGAGGTCTCGATGGCCTTGGCAAAGAGAGCTCGAGAACTCTTGAGCAACATGCTGCAAAATAACCGTCAGACAGACTGATTCGGGTCGATGTTTCCCGGGCCACCACAGGTTGCGGCCCCCCATTTCACACGGATGGTCAAGAAACAGCACAAGGGGTGTCTTGGAGCGAGCGCTGGCGCCCGAGTGAAGGGTAGGGCGCCAACGTCGATGTCTCGAAGGATACGTACGGAAAGACAATCTGCAGAAACACCGCACCTATCTTGGCGAATAAGTCCTGGAAAAACGGGTCTTCGGCAGAGTCAGTCTCAGAAGCTGTACAGTTCTTCTCCGTACAGCTGTATCCATTCCCGCGATAACGCGTCGTGGGCAGCTGCAAGATTGTCTACCCCAAGGAGAATCACGGTCCGGTCCGCAGGCCCATGCGCTCCCAAGTAGGAGTACAGATACGCCACGTTGACCCCTGCCAGCTTCATGGGCTTGAGAATCGCGTTGAGCCCGCCGGGATGATGGGGAACCTCCGCTGCCAGAATCTCTCGGAGCGAAGGCGAATAGCCTGCGCTCTCCAGGATATTCATTACGCGCTGCGGGTCATTGGCCACAAAGCTCAGCGTGCCCTTTTCCCCCTCGGCTATCACGGTCAAAGCGAGAATATTGATACCGTTCGCGCCCAGAAGATCACTCAGTTCGGATAGGGCGCCCGGCCTGTTTTCCAGTGTCAGCACCACCTCTTTCACGGTCTTCATCAGTAACCTCCGATTGTCTGTCCCCGACTCGTCATGCGATCTCTCACGCGCATGGCACGCGAGTGCGAAAATTTGTCCGATGCGGTATGGACCTCAATTCGTCTCGCATTCAAGGCAACGACGAACGCTGCATGCCTTTCACGCGGCACATTGCGTGACTTGCTTCGCCTCAGAGTCGCCCCATGGTCCGACGCACGCATCGCTATGACAAGCCATGGGCAGAATCGCCTGTGAGCCATACAAGCTTGTCTCCCTCAGCGTTGCCGCACTGGACTCCACGAATATTCAAGCGAGAGGAGAGAGTCAGTTTTCCACAGAAATGTATTGAGCGCCTGTGGCGAGCCCTTTTTGGTTGACGTCGACCAGGGTCTGCTTCTTCCCTGCGAGCACGGTTTCCACGGCCTGCTCAAGTGACGAAGCAGACAGCATGCCCGTGATCGCGTTCACCGCCCCTAGCATGATCATGTTCAGCGTCCGGTCGTTTCCCATCTGATGAGCCAGAGAATTCGCGGGTATCTTCACGACAGTGATGTCGGTGCGAGAAGGCACATCGGAAATCAAGTTGCTGTTAAGAAACATGGTTCCACCGGACCGCACCATGTTCTGGTATTTGACCATGGACGGGTAATTCATAGCTACCACGAAATCCGGAGATGAGGAAATGGGAGACGCGATCTCCTCGTCCGAAACCACTACGGTGCAGTTGGCAGTTCCGCCGCGCATTTCCGCTCCGTACGCAGGCAGGAAAGTCACGTGCTTGTCTTCCTTCATTCCCGCGTTGGCCAGCACGTACCCCATCATGAGGACTCCTTGCCCCCCGAAACCCGAGAATATCACTTTAAGCAACATCTTTTATCACCTTCAGCGGGAAGATTTTTGTCATGGTCTCGTCCACCCATTGGATCGCCTGGGAAGGAGTCATCTTCCAGTTGGTGGGACATGCGGACAGGATTTCCACGAGAGAAAATCCCTTGTCCTCGAGCTGGACCATGAAGGCTTTCTTGATCGCCTTTCGCGTGCGAATGATGTTCTTCGGCGTGGTGACGCTGGTCCTCTCGATGTACACGCTCCCCGCAGCCACTGCCAACATCTGGCTGAGATCGAGAGGGTTTCCTTCGGGCACGGGCCGCCTTCCGAGGGGCGTTGTGGTGGTGACCTGTCCGAGGAGTGTGGTCGGGGCCATTTGTCCTCCGGTCATGCCATACACCGCGTTGTTGACGAAGATAGAGGTCACTCTTTCGCCCCTGTTGGCCGCGTGGATGGTCTCGGCAGTGCCGATGGCCGCGATGTCGCCGTCGCCCTGGTACGTGAACACTATCCGGTCAGGCAGCATTCTCTTTATTCCGGTGGCCACCGCTGCAGCTCTGCCATGAGGCGCTTCAATCATGTCCACGTCAAAGTAATTGTATGCGAGCACGGCACAACCCGCGGGCGGCACACCAATGGTGCGTTCCCGGATTCCCAGCTCATCTATGACTTCGGCCACAAGCCGGTGAATGATACTGTGGCCGCAACCCGGGCAATAATGGAAAGGGGTCTCTGTAAGAGACTCCGGTCTGGAAAAAATCTTTTTCACCTGACTACTCCCTGTGCACGGTCGTGACGAAACCTCATCGGGCAAGCCTCACGGCGCTGCTTTTCCCTGATCAGGCCACGCCGACGGCATTGAGCTGATTCGTGTCGCTGTGTCCGCTGCCATTCTGTTTATGGGCCTGGCGCTTATGGAACGTGCTGGAAAGCACATTGGCGATTTCTTCCGGAGTAGAAACCACGCCGCCGGGTCTTCCGTAGAACGACACGTCGCAGCGGCCTTCCACGGCCAATCGCACGTCTTCTACCATCTGGCCCGTGCTCATCTCAAAGACCACGATATGGTCGACTCTGCGGCTCAGTTGAGCTAGCGGTTCGGACGGGAATGGCCACAGGGTCTTGGGTCGATAGAGGCCCACTTTCAGGCCCGCTTGCCTTGCCCGGTGCAGACCGCCTTTTGCAATACGTGCTGCAGTTCCGTAAGCCACGACGATAAGATCCGCGTCGTCGACCATGTACATCTCCTGGTCCGGCACTTCTCGGGAGATGATGTTGTACTTGCGCACCAGGCGCCAGTTGAGTTCTTCCAGCAACGGGGGGTCGAGCAACAAAGACCGGACGATTCTTCTCGGTCTGCCTTTGGCCCCGTCGAGTACCCAGTCTTTCTTCGGGAGGGAAGCCGGATCGATGGGTTCAGGCAGCACCACCGGTTCCATCATCTGGCCCATCATTCCATCGCCGAGAATCATGACGGGGTTACGATACTTGTCGGCCAGATTGAACGCGGCCACGGTCATGTCCGCGATCTCTTGACCATATGCGGGCGCGAGCACGATCACGCGGTAATCGCCGTGACCGCCTCCACGCGTGGCCTGAAAATAGTCGCTCTGGGACGGAGCAATATTACCGAGGCCCGGGCCGCCTCGCATCATATTGACCACGACCGCGGGGAGTTCCATGCCCGCGAGGTAGGATATTCCCTCCTGCTTGAGGCTGATTCCGGGGCTCGACGAAGAAGTCATGGCACGTGCGCCTGCAACGCTGGCGCCGATTACCATATTGATCGAGGCCAATTCGCTCTCAGCCTGCAGAAACATGGCTCCTTCGATCTTGGCGAACGCAGCGGCCATGTACTCGGGTAATTCATTTTGGGGTGTGATCGGATAGCCGAAATATGCGCGGCAACCAGCCCTGATTGCCGCCTCTCCCAGGACATGTGTCCCGCGCATGAGGACTTTGGCGCCCATCTTCCTTACACCTTACTCTTCCTTATGATTCGTCGTTGGTTGTGTCCGGGTCGTCCTTGGTCTGACGGTAGACCTCGATTGCAACGTCGGGGCACGTGATTGCGCACATCGAGCAACCTGTGCACTCGGCAGGATCGGTTTCCGTGAGATTCTCTTCTTGGAACCGGGCAGGATAATAGCCCTTGGTGTTCAATTCGTCGGAGATCTCAATCTGCTTCTTGGGGCACACGTTGATGCACAGGCCACAGCCTTTGCATCGTTCCTTGTCTATTTCAATGCGGCCTTTCACTGGTTGTCTCCGTGGGGTATTCGACAGGAATCATTTTTTTTATCATCAGGGGTTGTACATGTCAACAGCATAAGGAAGAACTCCCTGGGCCATAATGCGTGCACCTCGTTGGTGATAGATTCTTTGTACCAAAAGCAGTCTATCTTCTTGATCTCTCAGGAACAACGAGTTTTTTCATTTTCTTTGATGCGCGATCAAGGCATATTGACAGGCTTACGCGCTTGATTCATCATCGCTTTCAATATCGGCACCAGCGTCGGGAGGCCATCACCATGGATTTTGGGACTATGGCAAAAGAAGATCTGAAAAACTATGTAGATTTTCTTATCCGCCAGTATCGGGTTGTGGACGCGTTCTGGTATCTTTATATTGAAGAAGAGCAGGGCGCTGACATGGCAAACCACTTCAATGAGAGGGTGTGGGGCCGCGTCGCAAGTCTGGCGGCCAAAGATATCGTGAAGAGATTCGGCATCAGGGAGCAAGGCCTGGAGGGTTTTGTGAAAGCCATCAGGTATTTCCCGTGGTCCATTATCGTGGGATACCAGATCGAGCACCATTCAGACGCAGTGGTCATCAGCGTGCCCGATTGCCCGACCCAGGCGGCCCGACTGAAGCGCAACCTCGGCGAGTATGCGTGCAAGGAAATGCACCGAGGAGAATTCGTGAGCTTCGCCGCGGCCATAGACCCGGCAATCCAGGTGCATTGTGTACACGCGCCACTGGATCCGCATCCGCCGGAGCGGATCTGCCAATGGAGATTTACGGTTTCGTAAGTCGAGGAGGCGGAAGCTGTTGCAGCCAGGAGGTTCTTTGGCCCGAAGCACCGGGACAGGCGGGTCCGGCTTGACACCACTGGATGTGCAATGGTACTTTTTATGGCAGACGCATGATATGACGAATTTCTGGCCGACGCTCGATGTTCTGAGGGCTGAGCAGCGCGAGATGAGCGTGCCCAAGCATCCATCTTTCAAACCGGTCTTTACAGGGGAAGAAACCCTCTGATTCCGCTGCATGACCGTAGCGACCGCCACTGACAGGACCCCCATGTCACAAGAAATTGAAGCAAAAGTGCTCGCAGCAGTGATGAGTGACCGTTTCCTGCTCACCAAAGTGGTGAACGATGGATTCAGTCCGGATCATTTCAGAGATCAGTACCACCGGATTCTCTTTAAGACCGTTTACGACATGAGTCAGGTCCCCGGACAGGTGGTTGACTGGATAACTCTCGAGAACACCCTCCAGCGCAGTGGCTGGTCTACCCCGGAACTCGTCCAGGCCATTGTGCGGCTGAAAAAGGCTGAAGCTCCCCAGGCAGACCAACTTATGGCGTATGTGGACATCCTGAAAGACGAGTCGCTTCGGGAGGGTATGCGGAAGCTAGCTGCAGTCATGAGCGAATACTGCGAGCGCGGGGGGGAACACCAGAACGAAGAATTTCTGGATTTCAACAGCAGGATCATCCAGGGCCTCATTGCTCTCCAAAAACAAAAAGTGAAGAAGCGGGTCTCTCCCTTGAAAGAAACCATCAGCGAGATCCGCGAACTGACCGACCGCCCGAGGACCCCGGAGAAGCAGCTGCTCGGATTTTCCATCAAGCCGTTCGAGCGACTGGAGCACATACTCTCCGGAATACGGAAAGGCTTCTATTACGGCGTGGCTGGACCTCCGCGGCGAGGAAAAACGACCTTCAGCCTTGACATCGCGTCCAAGCTGGCAGAAAGGAACAAGTTTCCTGTCCTCTTCTACACGTGGGAACAGACGAGGCGTACCCTGGCAGCGCGGCTTCTCGGACGTGAATGCTACATCAACCCCGTGAAATTGCTCACCGAGGTTTCTCCCGAGGAGAAGCAACGGCATGCGCTGGTGAATAAGGTGATCGAACGTTCCGCTGCTTACAGCAATAATTTGTTTGTCATCGAAGCAGGTCGCACAGACACCATCAGAACGAATCAAAGCGCAAGCGTACAACATCATGCACGAATTCCGCTCAGGAGAGGTTGCTATTTTCTTCGACTATCTTCAGAAGATCCCCTTGCAGCGTCAATATGAGGATATCCGGTCTCAAGTGAATGAAGCCTCCGCACAACTGGCTGACTTGAGCCTCGAACTTCAGTGCCCGGTGATAGCCATATCCTCCATGGACAAGGAAGGCTGCAAACTGGATGAGAAGCCGCCCTCCTATGACGAGTTTTCTACTACCATCTACGCAAGGCCTACCATGCACAACTGTGTGGGCGGGGGCGATTTGGAATACGATCTCGACGTGGCTCTGGTGCTCTCTAAAGATTGGATGGCCACCAAGAACCTGCAGGAGCGATTGAGTCTCAAGGACAGGGGCGTGGATCACGTGGATCTGCCGCAAATCGATATCATAAACGTTCACGTGGACAAGAATCGGGACTCTGCGGGAGAGGCTGCGCCTACGGTCCAGTATGCGTTCTTCATCAACATCAACAAATTTGTCGAAATCGGCTTCAAGTTCGAAGAAGAATACAGCAAAGAATTCAGAGGATTTGCCAAAGCCGAAGACATGTTCAGCGCTCTTTTGGACACGGGGATGTTCAGGCTTTAGGATCACGGCCCAAACTGGTGACCGCGGTCTTGGGGAGGTTGACGGATCTTTCGACCTCTGCCACTTCGCGTGGCGTGAGTAACGTGGCCACCCGGAACGAGACTTCCGCCCTGCATGTTGCTTGTTTCGCTCAACATTCGTATCACACGGGACAGGAGCCTTATGTATCTCAAGTCCATCGCAATCAATACTGAAAGGTTTCCCACGCGGGATGTGTATCCGTTCAACATAGGGGTGTTTCAGGCTACCCAGCGGATCGAACTCTCGTCGCCCGTAACGATTCTTGTGGGGCAAAACGGTTCGGGCAAGTCCGCTCTATTGGACGCGATCGCGCGAAAGAGCGGGCTGCTGCCATGGGGCGGGAACAAGATGCACCGGAGCCACGGAAATCCGTACGAAAGCCAACTCGCCAACTATCTCTCGCTTTTCTTCGACCCCAGGCACCCGTACGGCTTCCATTTTCGGGCTGAAGCCTTCTTCAATTTCGCCGCGTCACTGGATGATATCATCCTCGACGATCCTGAACGTGATCGGTACTTTGGAGGCAAATCCCTCAACGCGCTCTCACATGGGGAGTCTTTTCTCGCGTTCTTCAAGAGCTACAGCTTTCAACTCGACGGCTTGTATCTCATAGACGAACCGGAAGCCGCGTTGTCGCCCCGCAATCAACTCGCGTTCGTTCGCACGGTCCGTGAAACCCTCACGCAAGGCGGAAGACAGTATGTGATCGCGACACACTCTCCGATCATCATGGCGTGTCCGGGAGCGTGTGTGCTGAATTTCGACGGTCCCTCGATTCAGCCTACGGGGTACCAACATTCCGTGCACTATCAATTTTACAGAGAGTTCCTCGAAAATCCAGACAGTTTTTTCGACAAGTGAACCAAGGGAGACCGCTCCAAATCACGCAGATCGGCGATGTGGCATCTGGCGGAAGCAAAGAGCCTCCTGTGGCGCAGAAAGGCAAGAGTCGATGAAATCTCCCAGCCACAACCCTGACTTATTCCCCCTGGATTGCACAAACTCCGTGGGGCCGACCATCATCAGCAACGTCTTGGACAGTATGAGCGACAGTCTGTTAGTGCTTGGCGAAGATGGCGAGATCCTTTACGCAAATTCGATCACTGAGCAGGTTCTCGGATACAGCTTGGCGGATTTCCGAAAGAGAGGGCTCGGCGATCTTTTTTTTCTGCAGACCAGACCCAGGACTTCAAACGAATTTTTCTGGACGCTCTCTGGAAGAAGGACATAAAGAACTACCGCGAGGTCGATTATCGCCACCCTGACGGCTTTGTCAGGCAGCTCGCAGTGACCACGTCGTACCTACTGGACCGAGGCGAACACGAGAGCACGTTTATTGGCTTTGTCGCTCTGTTCAAGGACATTACCGAAATCTTTCGGCTCCGCCGCAACGAGGAGTACCTGACCAAGGAAAAGGAGAGGATTGCCCGCGAGAAGATATCCAGCCTTCACAAACTGGCGATGGGAGTCGCTCACGAGATCAGAAACCCCACGGTGACCATCGGCGGATTTGCCGCGCGCATCGCACACGATCCGAAGAATAGTGAAGAGACAAGGCGCTTCGCCAAGAACATCGTGGAGGACGCACGGAAGCTTGAGGCAGTGGTGAACGAGGTACAACATTACTGCGATCTTCCCGAGCCCAGTCTCTCGCCGGGAAGACTCTCGACCGTGGTAACCGCGGTTGTTGCGGAAATGGGGCCTGTGGGAAAGGCAAGAGACATCTCTCTCGTCGTGCGCGACGAACTCCCACAGGGACATCACGTGTCGTTCGATCCCCTGTTAGTCAGGACTGCTCTTTTGAGACTGGTACAGAACGCCTTTGACTTCTCCCAGGACGGCTCCACCTTAGAGCTGTGTCTTTTCCTCGGCGAGCAAGGTACGGCAATCGAAGTGCAGGACCATGGAATAGGCATAAGAGATGAAGATCGCGAATATATTTTCAATCCATTCTTCTCCACACAGGTTCATGGCTCGGGGATGGGATTGGCCATAGTCGAGCGGGTCGTGCACGAGCACATGGGAAGGATCGAAGTGGAGTCCGAGCCGGGTAAAGGCTCAACCATCCGGATCATATTACCTGGCACCGTGAAGCCTGCAGGGGCCTCGGGGAATCATCAGGATTGACCGGCAAAAGCCGATTGTGTACCATAAGGATGGCTTGAGGAGGCAGCGGGTGAAGCTCTATCCCATCATGATGAATCTGGAAGGGAAACGTGTCGTTGTCATAGGCGGCGGGAGCGTAGCAGCGCGCAAGGTTTCCAGCCTTCTGGAGAGCGGTGCGGTACCCGCTGTCATTTCTCCCGAGCTGAGGGACGGCCTCAAGGCGCTTTCCCACGAGGGAAAGATCGACTGGCTGCCTGAACGGTTTGAGGAAGCGTCTTTGGATCAATATCCGGACACGGTACTCATCTTCGGCGCTACTGACCGTCGCGACGTAAACCTCAAGATTCACAAGGCTGCGAAAGATCGAAAAATTCCCTGTAATATCGCGGATGTGCCCGACCTATGCACCTTCATTGTCCCTGCGGTGATCACTCAAGGGGAACTGATGATCGCGGTGATACCGGCGGTTCGTCTCCGGCGCTGGCGCGGCGGATACGGGAGGACTTGCAATCGCGTTTCGGTCCGGAATATGCCGAAATGACCAGAGTCATGGGAGAATTGCGAAAACTCGTGCTCCGAACCGGTAGTTCGTCAGATGAGAACCGGAAGCTGTTCATGGAGATCGTGGATTCCGAAATACTCTCTGCTCTCCGCGACAACGACCGGGAGAAAGCCCTGGCGATCCTCAAGACCATTCTCCCTCAAGACGTGAACCCCGACGAGGCCATTGACGAACGCCCTCATCCTTGACTCCCGCATAAGGAAGACCGAGTGGATTTGATCTTTTTCAAGATTTCCGTCGTGCTTTACCTCGTTGCGGCGGTGGGCTATCTTGCCTTTCTTCTTGCGCGCTCATCGAGTCGTCCTCTTATTGGGTTCTGGGCCGCTCTCTTGGGGTTTGCATTCCACACACTCTCCCTATTGCACAGAGCGATTTTTTCGGATTTTTTCCCGCTTGCCACGGCTTTTGATGCACTATCTTTTTTTTCATGGCTCGTGATCGGACTTTTCTTGGCTATGCGGTACCGGGACCCCAGTCCGATATTCGGCTCCATCGCTACTCCCATGGCGTGTGTGCTGATGCTGTATGGTGCGACATTCTCGTATCAGATTGATCAGCCCATTGTTCCGGTTCTCAGGAGCTGGTGGCTTCCTGTTCACGTGACACTCGCGCTGCTGGGCAACGGGATCTTTGCGTTGACCGCGATTGGCGGCCTGATGTACATCGTGCAGGAAAGGTTGATCAAGCGAAAGAGAATTGGACGATTCCACCGGCTTCTTCCCTCCCTGGAAACTCTTGACGCGATAAACCGGCAGGGGCTTCCCATGGGCTTTTTCCTGCTGACGCTCGGAATTATCTCCGGAGCGCTTTGGGCGGGAAGCGCGTGGGGATCTTATTGGACTTGGGATCCAAAGGAGACATGGAGCCTCGTCACGTGGTTTGCCTACGCGGCTATGATCCATCAGCGTCTGGCCTTGGGGTGGAGGGGGAGACGCGCTGCCACGCTGGCTATTGTGGGATTTGTGCTCGTGATGTTCACCTTTCTCGGGGTGAGCACGCTTCTCGGCGGGCACCACACGTTCGGAGGCATGCAGCCCTTCAGGGGAGGCGTGCTGCGGTGAGCGCGAGCATTCTGGTCATAGGTCTCAACCATTCGACCGCTCCGGTGCAAATACGGGAAAGGATCACTTTTCCCGGTAACGAGGACGGAGCAGTGGCCCGGAGTCTGCTTCAGGTGCATGGCGTGGAAGAAGCCATGATTCTCTCTACCTGTAATCGCGCGGAAATCATTGCCGTGACGGATACCGCCGAGACGGTGAGCCCAAGACTCATTGAGGAGATTGCCAATATCCACGGGCTTGATCCCGAGCCGTTTCGCGGATTCCTCTACCTGAAGGAAGGACCGGAAGCGGTGCAGCATGTATTCAGGGTGGCATCCAGCCTGGATTCCATGGTTCTCGGAGAGCCGCAGATCCTGGGGCAGGTCAAAGAGGGGTACAAAACGGGCCGCAACTTCCAACGCGACGGGGCCCATGTTGAATCGGCTGATGCACCGTGCTTTTTTTGCCGCAAAACGCGTGAGATCGGAGACGGCAATCGGAACGGCGGCCGTCTCCGTCGCCTATGTGGCGGTGGAACTCGCGAGGAAGATACTTGGCGACCTGAATGACAAGGCCGTGATTCTCATCGGTGCAGGTGAAATGGCGGAATTGGCCGCTAGACACCTGACCACGCACGTGGAAAAGCCCATACTTGTGGTGAACCGCACTCTTGAAAACGCGTGTCAACTGGCCAGACGACTACAGGGATCAGCAGCGCCCATGGACAAACTTGAAGAAGGTCTGGGTACCGCGGACGTGGTGATTACTTCGACTGGAAGTTGCGATCCCATTATTACCTTCGCTCAGATGAAGGCGGTCATGAAGAAACGACGGTACCGACCGATCTTTCTGATCGACATTGCGATTCCACGCGATGTAGAGGCAGCGGTAAACGACATAGACGGGGTGTACCTGTACAACATCGATGACTTGCAGGCAGTGGTGGACGAGAATCTCGGCGGGAGAAAACAGGAGGCGCTCCGCGGGGAACAAATCGTCGCGGAAGAGGTGGAGAAATTTACGTATTGGGCCAGGACGCTTGATTCCACGCCCACCATCGTAGCCATCAAAGAACGACTCGAAACCATTCGCGCAGGAGAACTGGCCAGGCTCAACGGCAAACTTTCCCATCTCGCACCGGAAGAGCGGGAAGTGGTGGAAATCATCACCCGGTCCATCATTAACAAGATCGCCCACGAGCCCATCTCTTTCTTGAAGAAGGTGGGCCGCACGTCCAAACGCAATGTGTACCTGTACACGGCCCAGAGAATGTTCAAATTGGACGGACTCTTGGACGACAGCGAGGAAGAAGAATCTTAAGACAGATGAAACTGATTATCGGAACGAGAGGCAGTGCGCTGGCCTTGTGGCAGGCCAGGTACGTTGCCAAGACCATCGAGACACACCACAGCGATGTGCAAGTGGAACTGCTGATCATCAAGACCCGGGGCGACAAGATACTGGATGTTCCCCTGGCCACCATAGGCGGCAAGGGCTTATTCACCAAAGAAATTGAAGATGCGCTCCTGGATGGCAGGATAGATTTGGCCGTGCATTCGCTGAAAGACCTCCCCACCGAGCTGCCGGACGGCCTCTGCCTGGCCGCGGTCATGAAACGTGAAGACCCGCGGGATGTGTTTATCTCGCGGGACGGTCGTCCCGTTGAGGCTCTTGAGTCGGGCGCTCCCATTGGCACGTCCAGTTTGCGCCGCGGTGCGTTTCTCATGAACCGGTACCCGAAACTCGCGCGTCGTCTCCATCAGAGGAAACGTGGACACGCGTATCAGGAAGATCGAAACCGAGAATCTCGCGGGTGTAGTGCTTGCCGCTGCGGGCGTGCGAAGGATGGGGCTTTCCG
The DNA here is from genome assembly GCA_963760985.1 of uncultured delta proteobacterium. Lineage (GTDB taxonomy): Bacteria > Desulfobacterota > Desulfomonilia > Desulfomonilales > Desulfomonilaceae > JACRDG01. The sequence goes on from CAVXFM010000017.1 coordinate 682,698, forward strand.
ATCGGGTAACCGCATTCTTCGCGCCTGATCTCATGATCCCTGCCATCGGACAAGGTGCGCTCGCGATCGAGACGCGGGACAAGGATCCCCGGATTGGCGAGGTAATCGCGACCCTGGATCACCCTGATACCGCTGCCTGCGTGCAAGTGGAGCGAGCCTTCCTCATGCGAATGGGCGGAGGTTGTCAGGTGCCCATGGCTGCATACTGTTTTCGCGAAAATGGAGGATTCAAGGTCATCGCGGCAGTGGCTCACCCGGACGGGAGCCGGATGGTGCGTGACTCCTTCGCGGGGCCGTCCATTGATGCTCGTGTGGGGGTGAATCTGGCTGACGCTCTCATAGGGCAGGGTGCTGACACCATTCTCAGGAGTGTGTTGGCTGAAGATTGGCAGCCTGTGCCGATGGCCGACGTTCCGTGAAGCGCATCGTCCTCCGTCCCTGCGTCACGAGGGCCGCACACGACGAGCGATGAAGCCCCTATGCCGATTACGGGCAAGGAGGTATGCGGCCACCGAGGGTGCCGAACTCTCTGGAAGTTTTCGGGGATGAGGGTTCGGGGAAGGAGGCTTTTTTTCAAAAGCGGCGCTTTCCCGAAAACCCATTTTCAAAGAAACCGGAAGGCAGATGACAGAAAACACAGCGGAATCTCATTCCCCGAATCCCGGGATCGTGTTCCTCATCGGAGCCGGCCCAGGGGATCCGGGTCTGATAACGGTAAAGGGCCTGGAAAAGATACGTTCGGCAGACGTGGTCGTGTACGACTATCTTGCCGGTCAGCAGGTGGTGCAGGAGGCCAAGCCTTCCGCAGAGCTGATCTATGTGGGCAAGAAGGGCCGGGATCACACGGTCGAACAGCCTGACATCAACCAAATCCTCGTGGCCAAAGCGCGTGAAGGCAAGACTGTCGCACGACTCAAGGGCGGCGATCCTTACGTATTCGGCAGGGGAGGGGAAGAAGCTGAAGAACTGGCTGCGGCCGGCATTCCCTTTGAAGTGGTGCCGGGCGTGACCTCAGCAGTGGCAGCGCCTGCGTATGCGGGCATTCCTGTGACTCACCGCGATCATGCGTCCTTGGTCACGTTCATCACCGGTCACGAGGACCCGACCAAAGAGGAATCGGCGATTGATTGGGCTGTTCTGGCCCGCAATCCGGGAACGCTGGTCTTTCTCATGGGCGTGAAGAACCTTCCCACCATTACGCGATCCCTGATCGCGCACGGGAAGCCCGCGGACACGCCTGCTGCACTGGTGAGATGGGGCACGACTCCCGGCCAGGTCTCGCTCATTTCCAATCTGAACGATATTCCGGACGAGGCACAGCGGCGGAACATGAAGGCTCCTGCCGTGCTCGTGGTGGGATCTGTGGTCTCTTTGGCCCCGACGCTGGGATGGTTTGAAAAGAAGCCGCTGTTCGGCAAGAGAATCATTATCACCCGCAGCCGCGAACAATCGAGAAAAATGGCTGATCGGATCTCGGAGCTGGGTGGGGAGCCGATCCTTTTCCCCACCATACAGATAGTGCCACCCTCGGATATCACGGCCCTGGATGATGCCATACGGAGAGCCGGGGAGTTTGATTGGGTGGTGTTTACGTCAGTCAACGGCGTGGAACGGTTCTTCCGGCGTTTCTTTGAAATTAGGGAAGATATCCGGGAACTGGCCGGCCCGCGCCTCGGTGCGATCGGCCCGGTGACTGCGGCAGAAATCCGCAAGCATGGTCTCAAGGTGGATCTGCTGGCCAAGGAGTTCGTCGCGGAAGGTATGCTGGAAATGCTCTCTGACGCGGACGTGCGTGGCAAGCGCTTTCTCATTCCGCGTGCGGAAAAGGCTCGCGAGATTCTGCCGGAAACCCTCTCCCAGCGGGGCGGCGAAGTGGAAGTCGTTTCCGTGTACCGGACGGTCCTGCCTGACAGCTCTGACATCGCAGCGGCACGGGACTCGCTGGAACGAAGAGACGTACACGCGGTCACTTTTACCTCGTCTTCCACGGTGACGCATTTTGTACAGATGCTCGGGACAGGGGAGGTGCCTGCACTCCTGGATGGTGTAGTGGTCGCGTCCATCGGGCCGGTCACCTCGGCCACGTTGAAGGAAAACGGTCTGCCGGTTCATGTGGAAGCAGCGGAATACACCATAGACGGACTGGTAAGCGCATTGGCAAAGCACTTTGGCCATACAAAGTAGGATGAGCGTGCCTCTGGCCTACGTGGAAACGGGAGAGGCACTGCTGGCAAGCCAGCAGCGAAGACCTGGGGGTATACCGCAAGAAAAAGACCTGTTCTACGCTATGTCCTGAAGTTTTTGTCGGGCCTTTGCTGCCCGCACGCGATTATGAACGCGTCACACCCGTTGCGGTCGGGGTAATTCTCGCGGCGTCCCGCAGAATTTCGAGCATGGCCCGGTGATTGTTTTCCAGCGTATAGTGCGACGCGGTTTGCCGTGCCGCGTCAGATGCTCGTTGCAACAGACGCGTGTCCAGAAACCGCTGCATGGCAGAAGCCATCTCGTCGATATCTCTCGGGTCTTTCAGGACTGCGCCATCCACGCCTTCGGTGATGATGCCCGCGGCGCCGTTGAACTGCGTGGTGATCGCGGGAAGCCCGGCAGCCATGGCCTCGAAAACCACCAGAGAGCACGTGTCGTAAAAGGTAGGCAGGATGAACACATCGCAGGCCCGGTACAAGGCCTCGGGTTCTTTGGTAGAGCCGGGAAACACGACTTTTCCGCCTAGATCCAGGCTTTCCACCAAGCGAGACACCGCAGGGGAGGGCGGACGGCCTACCACTACCACGCCCCACCCTGTGGAACCTATCTTCTCGCGGAGCCTTCCCGCTGCTTCCACCAGGTATCGGACTCCTTTTTTCCGGAAATCATACGCCATGAAGAGAAACAGGACGTCCTCGTGCCCGAATCCGAGCCCATGCCGGACCTCCGCGCCACGATTCAGGTCTGTCCGGCCGAAACGGGCCTGATCGATTCCGTTGTACACAAGGCGGATGCTTTCCTTGTCCACGTGGAAATAGTCGGCCATATCCTGGCGTACCATGTCAGCTATTGCAATAATCACAGGACGTTGTGACATCCTGAACGGAGCGGATTCGATCCAGGCCCTGGCATAGTATTTCGGCGTAGCACACAGAGCCAGCCGTTTGAAGAACCGTAGTATCGGATTGCGCACTGCCTGGAGTTTTCGCATACTGCTGAGATAATGGACCCCGCCGTGGCTCTGGTACACGTTCATGACCAGCGTGTTCCCGAATCCCAGGATCACGTCGAATCGTTCCTGACTCACCATCCGGCTATGGCGAAACGCGAAATCCAGGATGCGTATGGACGGCGGCACCCATCGAGGAAGTCGTGGAATCGGATGAAATACCGCCTGAGCAGGCTCTCCGTCCCAGGAGTGGCCGTAAAGGTGAACCTCCCATCCTTCCGAAACGAGAGTCCGTGCCAACTCAACCGCGTATGATTCCGCACCGCCGGCAAAACGACCGAAATTCTCCAAGGCAAGGGCGATCTTCATGAATACTTACCGATCCGTGCCGGGCAGCGTCGTGGTCTGCTCAGGATCAAGTCCCTTTTCCCATGCCTTGGCGTGCTTCAGGAACACGTAGAACGCGCTGTTCATGGCTATTACGACACCGGGTATGCCATCGAGAATGCCGAGCTTCCACACCGCGCATTCGAGAAATTTTCCTACTGCGTGGAACAGGCCAAGCATGACGTACCATCCGGGAGCTGCAGTGGGCCGGTGCTCAGCGGTGACGTTCGAGAACCGATTGATCGTCTCAATCTGGTCGAAGATGTCGCGATACACGAAATGCAGCAACGGATGTTTCAGCTCTTGGATCCTTCCGGACACTTCCAGCTTCTCGTGCAGACCGTCTCCGACCCATTGACCGTGACCTCGGCGTACCACCCGGACCTTTCTGTCCGGGTACCAGCCCCCGTGACGTATCCACCGGTTCAGGTACCGGCTGAGTCTGGGCACGGAGAATCCGTTCACGCCAGCCTCCGCGTTCCTGATCGCCTGCAAGATCTCCCCTTGGGACTCCTGAGACAAAGCCTCGTCCGCGTCGAGGTTGAGAATCCACTCTCCGCTGGCCGCTTCCAGGGCAATCTGTTTCTGTCGGACATAGCCTGTCCACTCATGATGCACGACCCGTGCCCCGGCCGCCACACAGATTTCTTGTGTGGCGTCTGTACTCCCTGAGTCCACCACTACCACCTCGTCGCAGAACGCGGTGGACCGAAGTAGCCTCGGGATACGATCAGCCTCGTTCTTCGCGATGACGACCACGGACAGCAAGGGAGCGTGTGGAGGATTCGTACGATCAGTCATGGGCGCATGGTCGGCAAGACAATATTGGTGTCGAGTTGCGAAAAAACCACCGGCGTCCATGAGTTAACATAATATATCTTATCGGACCTTCGATATGGGGCATGAGGGGGCCTTTCAGTTCACACTGCGGTTCACGGGATTCACCTGAACCTCGATGCCGATGGTCTTGATCAGGTTGGCCATGGTCTGGGCAGCATCGTACGGCCCGTGAGCCACCGCACACGAGCCTAAATGATCCACCTCCCAAGCTACGGCAAAGGCTTGCTCTTCATCAATCCCCAACGCCAGCATGGTGACTTCCATCACCTCCTGGTACGTGTTGTGATCGTTGTCAATGATGCGGACCTCGTAGAGATCCTTATCATCCGCGGGGTCTTTCCCGTCTCCCCGGTTGCCTATGTTGACGTTGGGAACACGTCGCTCGGTGTAAAACTCACAGATGTCCATCGGGAAACAGCGCGAGGGCTTTATCCATGTCGGATACCCGGAAAATGAAGAGCGCGGATTCACTGTCGGAAAAACCTGACCCGTAGGTGTACCAGATATTGATTCCCGCGTCTCCGAACATTCGGGAAACCGTGTTGAGCATACCCGGCTTGTTGTCCAGGACCAGCCCGATGACATCGTGAACCTTCACCTGGTAACCCGCCTTGTTCAACACGTCCACGGCTCTGCCGGGATTGTCCGTGATCAATCTGATCATCGAGTAATTGGCCGATTCCTTGAGTATGGCTTCGTAATACTCCAAGGGAGCCACACGCCTTCCTGTTTGGCTCCGCACATCGTAAAGAGCCTGCAGGTACTCGTTGGCATCCTGTATGCTCATCGCCTCGATGTTCACGTGCTCTACTCTTAGCGTGTCGGTCAATTTGGCCAGTTCGCCGGGAGCATCGGCAAGCATGACTTCGAGTTGCTTCTTGATTGGCATCGCTGTCTCCTGAGATCTCGAATTATACCCGTTGAGCGGCCCTGCAGGCCCCCGAACCTTCTGAACGCGCACGCGGGCGCACGTACGCGTGCTGCAACGCGAAGCGCGTGGTCAGCGCCCTCGCAATCAACTTCTCGCGGCCCTTTGGCCCTGGAGGGCCAGTGCACACTTCTCTCGCGTGGTCCTTATTATGCCTGAATTTGCCACGCTCTCAACGGAAAATATTCGTTCTCTGCGCTCACGACACGAAATCCGGCTTTTATCCACATCTTCATCGTAGTGAACCGCTGTCCCGTGCGAGCGGGGACTTGCTTGAAGGAAATCGGTCGAGATTCCGCAGCTCAGGATTCATGAGAATTCGGTTACTCCCAAAGTTCTCCTTTTAATATGAGCCCCTGGGCGCGATAATCATGGATCTGTCAGAACCATCGCCTTTGAGCAGCCAGCAGGGGTTCGGGGCCGAATCATTCCTTGTATTCAAGACCCGAGACACCAGGTCGCAATCACTCATCCTGTTACCGGAGGCCCGGGTGGAAGACACTCGCACAACGTCCTGCTATTTGAGCGAGCTGCTCGGCAACAGGGTTCGTTCCTCCGGGAAGGAAGCTGTGGGCAAGGTCGTCGATCTCATGGTCGATCTGGACCTGCCGCAGCCCGAGGTAATAGGTCTGGTGTATCGCGCTCGCTGGTCTCGGCAGAGATGGTCCGTCCCCTGGTCGGAGGTCGTGCCGGTCCTCCCTGGTGAGATTCAGTTGAAACCGGAGGCTCAGCCTTCAGTGCTTGCGCTTGAGGCATCTCGTTCCTCTTCTTTGATCTTCTTGCACGATTTTCTCCTGGACAAGCAGATTGTTGACATTGATGGCGCGAAGCTCGAGCGGGTCAACGACCTTCATTTCGTAGGAAGCAACGGCAAGCTCAGGCTCGTCAAAGTGGATGTGGGGTTCCGAGGTCTTCTGAGACGACTGGGATTTGAAGACCAGGCAGTCCGGTTCTGCCAATGGTTTTTCGACTACACCTTAAAGGAACGCTTCATCGCATGGAACTACGTGCAGCCCCTGGCCGATCCGAACCGGCTCCGACTCCAGATCCCGCAAAGTAGACTCGCCAAACTGCACCCCGCTGACCTGGCCGACTTGATCGAAGACATGGACATACACGAGCGCGCCGCAGTGGTTGAATCGCTCAACAGAGAGGTGCTCGCGGACGCGCTGGAAGAAATGGACCCAAGGGTTCAGGTGTCCATCATGCGAGGACTTGAGCCGGAAAAGGCTGCGGACATCATCGAAGAAATGTCACCGGACGAGGCTGCCGACCTGATTGCAGATCTCCCCAAAGACACTGCTTCGGTCATTTTCAGAGAGCTGGACGACGAATACGAGGAACAGGTCAAGGGACTGCTCGAGCACGAAGAGGACGAAGCTGGCGGTCTGATGACCACCCAATTCGTCGCACTTCCCCCTGACAAGACTATCGTGGACGCCCTGGCCTATCTCAAACAAAATGCCGATAAAATAGACGTGATCTATTATATTTACGTGACAAACGAGGCATCTGAGCTTCTGGGCGTTATCACCCTGAAGGAACTCCTCACCAATGAGATCTTCACTCCCTTGGGACGAATCATGGCCACGCGGCTCATCACCGCAAAGCTGGACGATGCAGCGGATACGGTGGCAGATCTCTTAGGGAAATATGGTTTTCGCGCTATACCCGTGGTGGATGAAGAGAATCGGCTAAAAGGGGTTATCCGCTTCAAGACGATTCTGGAAATTATTGCGCCTCACCTTGGGAAATAGCTATCGGGAGCGTTGCAAGTGACAGAAGGGATACATACGTCCGCTCCGAGCACTCTCCGGAGTCGGCTCAGCACACGTTGGATAGCTTTGTGGGGATTCCTGGTCCTCATGGGACCTGGGATTATCACCTCCAACGTCGACAATGACGCGGGCGGCATAGCGACCTATTCCCTGGCAGGAGCCGGATTTGGTATGACTATGCTTTGGACGCTCGTCCCGATTGCGTTCCTCCTTATCATCATTCAGGAGATGGGAGCACGGATGGCCGTCGTCTCCGGTAAGGGTCTTTCGGACCTGATCCGTGAGCGGTACGGTGTGAAATGCGCTTTTTACATGATGATAGTGCTCATCCTGAATAACCTGGGAAACACCCTCGCTGAGTTCGCGGGAATCGCAGCAGCCCTGGAGATTTTTGGGGTATCACGGTACATCTCGGTTCCCGTGAGTATTCTGTTCTTGCTGTGGCTGGTAGTCAAAGGCACGTACGGGTCAGTGGAGAAGGTGTTCCTCACCGCGTGCCTGTTTTACGTGGCCTATATTGTTGCGGGGTTTCTTGTCCGACCGGATTGGAGTGCGGTCGCGGCATCCCTCGCGTCGCCGACCGTGAAACTGGAAAGCGACTTTCTGGTGATGCTCGTCGGACTGGTCGGGACCACCATCGCTCCGTGGATGATGTTCTATCTCCAGGCCTCCATAGTGGATAAAGGTCTCTCTATCCATGACCTGAAAGCGGTGCGCATGGACGTGATCACCGGATCGGTGGTCGTCAATGTGGTGGCGTTCTTTATCATCCTCGCGTGTGCCGCGACGCTGTTCAAAGCAGGCATAAAGATCAACAGTGCGGAAGAAGCTGCCATGGCCTTGAAACCCTTGGCCGGGGATTACTGTACGTGGCTCTTCGCGTTTGGCTTGCTGAACGCCTCGTTGTTCGCCGCGTCCATCTTGCCGCTGTCGACTGCATACACGGTGTGTGAGGCGTTCGGATGGGAATCGAGTCTGGACCAGAAATTCTCTCAGGCTCCACAGTTCTACACTTTGTATTGTTTTATCGTTCTGTTCTCAGGACTCGTGATCCTCGCACCGAACCTGCCTCTCGTCCCGATCATGTTCATCTCACAAGTCCTCAACGGCCTGGTTCTCCCCGCTGTGCTTATCTTCATGATCCTGTTGAGCAACGACCCTGAGGTCATGAAGGAGCATACCAACGGTTTGTTTCTCAATATCGTTTCATGGGCGTCCTTTGTCATTCTGGTAGTGCTCAGCATCTTGATGATCGTGTTCATGTTCACCGGCTCCATGAAGGCCTGATTTCCTCGCCCTCCCCTTTCACCGCAGCACCCTGGCGCGGGGACCACAGGCTTTCTTACGAGCAAGGGCTTGCGCATGGTCATGTCCCAAAAGGACGAGTCCGACCGTCTGATACCGATTCGCTTGTGCATTCATATGACAATTTGCTGCAGGCTTGAGACTGGCGATCTCATTCGCCACGGACGACGCAAAGCCGTCTCGTCACTTCGCTCATGAGGCCCCTAGCCCTACGGTCTTGCTCGTGTGAACCCGAATCGGCATGATCTCCGGAACCTGACACGTGGTGAACCTAAAGCCGCCTCAACAAACGGTGGTGGCGACCGAGGACTCCCGTGCCATGGTGCTACTATCACCCTCCCCTCAGATATTGTTCTTGGGAGCCGTACAATTCCTGTGCGCGCTCAACCACGCGCATGAACGAAGGCAGCTCTGGTACTGGGATAGGACCGCATGGCCGCCAAATCCGGATTCAAAACGCCTTTTCCTGGCCATCGATGTTACGCGTGTGGCAGCGCACAGGTATCAAGAGGGGACGGTCTTCCCGCGTGCTGCCAGTGCGGCCTTGGCCAAGGTGTTGCGGAAAACCCTCACGAACTGTGCGTTCCACGCGTGGACACACTTGGTGAGGTGTGAGCGGGAACCGCTGAGATTCGGGGCAGAAGCAGGCGTAACCTTCCGAAAAGGAGTCCTATCATATCATGGGCTTACTCAATACAGGGCCGCGCCAAGGGGCACCCTCCTCGCAATGTTTGAGTTATAATATACGCTAATTCAATATGTTATAACTATTTCTTAAAGTATTTTCTTGACTTTTGATTCTGCTTAGCCTATATTCTCGACCTGTGAGGACGTGATTCGACGAAAGTCGAAAATGTCTCCACGATAAGACCTCTCTCCTGGATGGACACCCTCCCTCCCCCATAACCCCCCCACCCAGGAAATAGAGGTCATTTCAATCATAGGGCTTTTACTTAGGCCCAATACTTTCCTCCCCACAGACAGCGGTCGATGATTCGACCGCTGTCTGTACGTTTGGGGCTTTAGTAGGCTTTTGCGGAGGTTTTGACCTGTTGGCTCGCCCCAACACCAGTGCGCTCACTTTTGAGTAACCTAGCCCATCGCAGGGAGGTCTCCTGAACGCAGATTCGCCGGCCCTGCGTCGCTCGTGGTGAAGGAGATCTCCCTCTGCTAAGTTACTTGAATTTGCTCACAGCGGTATAAGCGGCAGGAACCGACGACCTTCGGGGGCTTCTGGAAGTGGTCTTTTCTTCTCGCGAAGACATACCGCGGAATCTTCATTCAGGAGCGCATCGGCCTGCTCACGTGAATAAGACTCCAATCCTGCCAACCGTCGTTTCCCGATGACATGGCGGCTGCGTGTTCTGCGTGGAGTCTATAGCCCGGTCGTACTACGGTCCGAAGCCACGGAAGAGGTTCTTGAGGCCATTGCCCACCTGACTGAGTCCTTGCTCGAAGAGCGACACCAAATTGCCGAAGTCAGCGGTACCCGGATAGTCTCCGCTAATGACTACCTCGACCGGTTTGTTCAGCCAATGATACACCCCGCGGTCGTTCCTTTTCGGAGGGCCTATTCCCACCAGCCGTATCAAGGTGGTCTTGAACTTACATGGGTCAGGAAGCCGAACGCACCCCCCGGAGACCGCTCCGCAGGTCTCGAGCCTGATCTCGCCAGGATCGGGATACGCGGACGGATTGAAGCCGTGAATGCCCAGTTCCTGGAATCGCTGACATAGTCCGTCGTCATCACATGCGAGTAACGGGGCGAAAAAACCAGCGTAAAGGCCCCGATGCGGTTCTCCGGAGGCGCCGAAGTACGCCGCGTCCGGATACGCATAGACATGATTGATGATGAATCTCCCTTCAGGAGTCGGCGAATCGATTTCCCCGATACCGCACGCGCTTTGATACACCGTTTCTGTGGCCCCCCCGCGGTGGAGACCCTGAAACTTCAACGTGAACGTCGCACGGTCCAACAAGATCCTGAAGGCCGCGAACTCATGGTCAGGGTCGTTCTGTCTCGCATCTGCGGAGAATTCGTACCAATTCCTATAAAGGGGTGGAAGACAGGGATCGTTCGGGATGGACGAAAACCGGGGAGGTGCTACCAGATCGCCGTCCTTCAGCCCCAACCAGTCCAGTGCGTCTGGCTCATCTGCCGGGTGAGACACGGGCGACTGATCAGGTTGCGCGGTGTGAGCCGGACTCGGTGGCGAGACTTGCTCCTGAGCCTGCCCACAAGGACCGAAGGCACTTCCCAACATAAGAAGCGTCGCCAGGAGAGCCACGGAACAAGGCACGCGGCTGGTCATGTCGAACTCTCGCTGTGGAGCAGCCCTCTCATGGAGGCACTGTACACACGAGTATCTATGCCTGTCAATCGCCTTACCCTGAGGGCAGGTCAAATGCACAAAGAGGATAGTCACTCGGCGCCAGAGGGTTTGAGCACGCTTTCAAAGAAGATAACGCGATCCGCGACGAATTTCGGTCCGGCAGTGTCCATCTTATGCCGGACCGCTTCGACGAGTTCGTGTACCCCGGAATTTGAGCGAACCCGGCCCAAGGTCAGGTGAGGACTAAAGGGCCTTTTTTCTCTCTCAAAGCCCAGCGATTCCAGAGCGTGGTCTATTTCTGTCGCCAGCGGTGCGATCCTGCCCGACACATCCTTCAGACCTGCCCATATGACCCGCGGCCTGTTGAGGCCAGGAAAAGCTCCGAGTCCCGTTACTTGCATGTTCATGGATGTGTGCCCGACCAGGGTCGAGTGCAGCGTATCTTCGATGGCCGGAATAAGGTCGCCGCGCACACTGCCCAAGAATTTCAGGGTCAAGTGCATTCCTTCCGGCCTCACCCATTTCACGTCTGACCGGCATCGCTTCAAGTCCGCGGAGATTTCCGTCAGAAAAGTTTTGACGGTCCTTGGCAGCTCGATTGCGATAAATCCTCGTATTTCATCTGAATTTCTTGGCACCGTGTCTGCTCGCTTTCCCGATGGTTACGAATCGTTCAACAGGGATTGCACAAAGGTGTCCCCGTCTCTCCGTGTGCCTCAAGAAGAATCTCACAGCGGCACGCCCATGCCATATTTCTCCCGCGCCTGGTTGTAATACTTTCGTGCTTCCGGAAGAAATTCGCGCAGCTTCCGGACACGATCCTCGTCCGCAGGGTGCGTTGACAGCCATACGGGAATAGGAGGCTTCTTAATCTTCGCCATGCGTCCCCACACGTCCACTGCTGCAGAAGGATCGTATCCTGCGCGTGCCATGTAGATTTCTCCAAGGCGGTCCGCCTCGAACTCATGAACTCGGCTGTAAGGCAGCACTATTCCGACGGTCGCGCCCAACCCCAACGCTCCCAGCATGAGGCGCGATTTCTGATCCAAGGTGCCGTCCTTCTTTTTCAACACCTCACTGCCCACAGATAGTGCCCCTTTGAGAGCCAGCTGCTGAGTGAGACGCTCTCCGCCGTGTCGAGCCACTGCGTGCCCGATTTCATGGGCAATAACCGCGGCCAGACCCGCCTCGTTCCTCGCGTACGGCACTATGCCCGAAAATACGACGATCTTGCCTCCTGGCAAACAAAAGGCGTTGGGAGTGTCCTCATTGACGACTCGGACGTCCCACTTGAAACCGGGTTTGTCAAGAAGCTCAGCGGCCTTGCTGACTCGATCAACGACGCGCTTCACGATCCGAGTGAGACGCTTGTCAGCCACCTGGGGTTCTTTTTTCTCTATCTCCGCAAATGCCTTGAGCGCCAATTCATTCAACTGTCGGTCGGAAATCATGTTGAGTTGTCGGCGACCGGTGTGGGGAACCGTAGCGCATCCTACCGTGACCGAGAGGATGCCTACCAGGCCGAGCCATCCGACCCATCGCGTGCCGCGGCAGGTTCGTCCTTGACGCCAGAGCCGTACCTGTGAGTTCTGGGATTGTCCCATGGCGCACCCGCACGGAGCGATGATCTTTGGCTGTGTACGAGGGAGGAGTCCTTCGCTTACGTTTCTTCGAGGGGGCCTTTTGCATTCAATGAGGTTCTGTTTTCTTTCGCCGGTCATCACTTGATTTATCAAGTATTTCATGGTATTCTAAATTTATATAACCGGAACCGTTTGGTATCCTGGAGGTGCGCATTGAAATGTGAAAAATGCGGCTATGTCAGCTTCGATTATAATCTTGTCTGTCCTGCGTGCAACAAGGACATGTCGAGTGTCCGCAGCAAATTGGGCATCCATTATGCCGAACCGGAAGTCGGATTGGAGGAATTCCTCACCGGCGCGCCAGGCGGGGTTGCCAGCACCGGTACCGGGCAAGACCACGCAAGTGCCGAGCACGAGCTCGCAAGAAGCGGAACTCGATCTTGACTCTGTGGGAGACGATTTCGAATTCACCCTTGATGACTGACCCCATGAGCAGGATGGTTCGTTCTCACGAGGCACTACAGGGCTGTGACGAATTAATTTTCTGAAAAGGATGTCACGGCCCCGTGGCAACATATTTTCCCAAGGTTCATGAATGGTCAGCGGTCGGTCCGCATGGGGCAAGGTGTTTCCACGCGTCGACCTTGCTGACTTTCAGCATCAATCGTCCTGTCCTTCCAGAGGCCATCGCCCCTTTTCTCGCAGCACCTGCCTAAGAACCTTCAGCGCCTGATTCACCACCGGCATGCCGCCATATGTCCCGCACTGAAAAATCACTTCAGCCACTTCTTTCGGGCTGCATCCTACATTCAACACGGCGAGAATATGAAGCTTGAGTTCTTCGGTCCTTTCCAGCACGGTCAATGCCGACACCGCGACGAGTTGGCGTGTGGTGTGAGGAATCTTTTCCCTTGCATACATCTTGCCCGTGATGAACACGGAGAGATCCTTGGCCATTTCCTTGTCAAAGGAACGCCAAAGATCAAAAGGCCGCTCGTCAGAATAGCCGTCGAAATAGAGTTTCGCGACTCTCATTGTCTTGGCTTTGAGATCTTCTTCCATTGGTACCTCCCTGGCACGTCGGTAGGACAGCGAAGAGCAGTCCCATAAGGCGGCTCGGACGCGGAAATCGTCAGACAGTTACTTGCATTCCGTCTTGAGCAACAAGCACCGGGCCAGGCACCTCGTTGTCCTTGCAAATCTTTTCCACTGTTTCCTGCCATTCGGCCTGGCATCGCGGTACTGGGTAGGGTTTTCCTGTCGCGGGGTCGGTCAAAGGGGACAGCGGAGCGTATTTCTTCAGAAAGGAGTTGCATGGATCGCCTGGAACCTGATCGGCATCGGAGATATGGACCAGATACGTGACCTTCTTGGGCTTCCATCGTCGGATGTAATCCATTGCCCGCTGAAAACTGAGATGGTGAGGACGGTTCTCCACAGGTTCGTTGAGCCAATGGGATTGAATGATGAGCACATCAGGCTCCCACAAGAGGGGCAACTCCTCTTCAATTCGGCAAAAATCCGACGTGTACACGAGCTTTGTGCGTGTACCTCCGTGGTTCACATCTTCCAGCACATACCCGACCGAACCTGCCGCAAAAGGTCCATGAAACGTCTTGAACGGCGTGATACGCATTCTGGTTCCTTCCAACGGAACCCCCGGTGTTGCCAGCCGCTTCTCGATCAAGCTACCCAGGAGGTAACCGAAGCGAACCTCAATACTTTTCCAAGCCGTTTCAGAGGCATAGACCGGAATTGGGCGCCACGATTCTTTAGGCAGCGATCGGCGGAATGCCAACAGGTCGTCCATCCCGAGGTAATGGTCCCCGTGCTCGTGAGTGATAAGAATCAGATCCGGTAGTTCCACGCAGTTCTTCATCATCTGGCCGCGCAGATCAGGCCCGCAGTCTACCAGTACACTCTCTGTTCCTTTGGCGAGAAAAGAGGTTCGAGTCCTCTCTTCTCCCTCCTCGACCATCTTCCGACATATCGCGCAGACGCACGAGTGCTCGGGAATGCACCACGCACTCCCGGTCCCCAAAAAGGTTATTTCCATTGATCCGATCCTATTGGGAAATGGTCGTGGTCGCTACGGGCACTGACCCCGCGGGGAGTCCAAACGAAAGGAATTGCCCACAATCCTTGCATGATCTCAGGGGTTTCAGCGCGTGCCGTGGGACAGATACCTCTTCGGCGCTCTCATCGCGCTCCTACTTGCCCCTGTAAACGATCAGGCCGTGAGAGAGGTCGTACGGAGAAAGAGCCACGGTGACTCGATCGCCCAAAAGCACCTTGATTCTGAACCTCGACATTCTGCCCGAAAGCTTGGTTCTGATGCTCCGACCGTCTTCGGTTTCCACCTGGTACATGCCGCCGGAGTGTACCTTTACTACCGTTCCTTCAACTTTTACGTTATCTTCTCTACTCAAATCTGCCACCCTTAACGCCAACTGTGTTCGGTTAGTTTTCTTGTCCCTTGCCCTTGTTCGTTCGCGCCTTGTGGCGCGGTCACTGAATCACAAGCGGTCACAGGAAATATCATTCATCCTTCTTTTTTGTCAAATCATCTTCGCGTAAGTTTCGCGTACCCGCTCCAAATCCGCGGGCGTATCCACTTCGATGGAGTCCTTGTCAGTGATGACAGTCTTGACACGAAAACCGTTCTCCAGCGCTCGGAGCTGTTCCAGATGTTCAGCTCGTTCGAGGAACCCTTGGGGGAGTTGGGTAAATCTTTGCAAGAAGTCGTTGCGATATGCATAAATCCCGTGATGCTTGTAGTAGACCGGTTCGTGGGTCGAGTCGCGGAAGCACGGGATGGTTGCTCGGGAAAAATACAGAGCGAACCCCTCGTTGTCCACCGCGGTCTTCACCGCGTTTGGGTCGGAAATTTCCTCGTGTCTGACGATGCGATAAATGAGCGTGCTCATGGGAATCGCCGGGTCTTGCACGAGCGGCTGTACCACCTCGTCGATCATGACCGGATCGAAAAGTGGCTGGTCTCCCTGAATGTTCACAATGATGTGGTTTCCCGAAAGTCCGCATTCTCGCGCTGCCTGGGCGATCCGGTCGGTCCCGGATACGTGTGCCCTCGCAGTGAGAAGTGCTTTTCCTCCATGATGCTGAACTGCCTCCAGGATCTCCTGTGAATCTGTCGCTACGTACGCTGCGTCCAGGAGCGGGCACTGTTCAGCCCGCTCAAGAAACTCGCACAATCATGGGCTTTCCGAGGATATCCGCGAGCGGTTTTCCTGGAAAGCGGGTAGACTCCGCGCGTCCGGGGATGAAGCCAACTATGTTCCTAGACTTACCCAACATCAGCCCATCGGCCTCGCCTTGCGCGTCCAGAAGGATCGGCGCCCCACAAGACATACCTAGAGAATTTCTTCCGCAGTAGCCTGCAGTTCCATGACAATGCGTTCGATCAAGTCTTCATCCATCTGCAGGAAAACGGGTATGACCACCAATCTTTCCAGGATTCCCTTGCTCTGGGGCAGCATATCTGCCGAATAGCGTAAATCCCCTCCGTACGGAGCCCCCTGGAAGGGGAATTCCGAGCCGTGGACAGTCTTGCGTTCGAGCAGATGCTCCCACCTTGGCAGGAAGTGCCAGAGGTTGTTATGGAAGTAGATGGCGCTGAGTCCTTTGGCAGTAAAGCTCTTATGGAACGCCACTGCCTTGTCCGCGTCCGGGAGGAGGAAACACAAGTGCGTGTAGCTGTCCTTCCCGTTTTCCGGGAGAGGCCTGATGGTAATACCTTCGAGGCTGCCGAGGGCTTCGCGAATCAACCGCTGGTTTTGTTGCTGCCGCGCAATCATATCGTCCAGCTTGGCCAGTTGCCCCAATCCCACGGCTCCTTGCAGTTCGGACATACGGTAATTGAATCCGAGGAAATTCCTGCCTTCAAGGGCTCTTCCCACCTCAGGATTGTGGTCGTGACCGTGGTCCGCGTATTCCGAAGCTCTCACGTAGAGGTCACGGTCGTTGGTCACTATCATCCCGCCTTCACCTGTGGTGATGGTCTTGTAAAAATCAAAGGAATACGTTCCCATGTCACCCCAGGTTCCGAGCTTCTTTCCACCGACCGCTGCCCCAAGAGCCTGTGCGGTATCTTCGAGAACCCGAATGCCGTGCTTGCGGGCAATTTCGATGATCTCCTGGATACGGGCCGGAGATCCAAGCATGTGGACAGGAATCACGGCCTTGGTTTTTTCGGTGATTTTTCGCTCAAAGTCCTCGGGATCCATGTTCAGGGTTTCATCGACTTCCGCGGGGACAGGGACCGCGCCGGCTTCAACGATGGCCTCGAAGGTGGCGATGAAGGTAAACCCCTGGGTAATGACCTCGTCTCCGGGACGGACCCCGAGCGCGGCCAGGGCAACCCGAAGCGCGGCAGTGCCGGATGTGACCGCCTGGGCGTACACCGCTCCGGTGTATTGAGCAAACTTCTCCTCGAATTCTCTTACTTTGTAGATGCCCTTACGGTCGGCATTGAACTCGTACCGAAAGAGGATTCCCGTATCCAGGACATCGTTTACCTGTTCCTTTTCTGCTTCCCCCAGCCACTCGTATCCGGGCATAAAGTCCTCCTGAACATCAAACTCGCAACTGAATAGGCCCCTGCCTACAGATTGTCGTCCCGCACCTGCTAGGGCCTTCCTAGTCCTGAAAAGGTCTGTCACGGGATGATTGGGTGTTCGTGCATGGCCTCCCGAATCATTCTTTGGTCAACAGAACAGCTGATCGTAGATCATGGTAGCCTCATTCTTCCCGAGCGTTCTTGGATTATTCTGCACGGGACGCGTCACGGTCAGAGCCATTTCGACCAGAGCAGGAATGTCGGATCTCGGTATTCCCAAATCTGACAGGAAGCAGGGGATCCCGATGTCTGAGCACAGGGTCCTCACTGCATCCACCGCTGCGTCTGCAGCTCGTCGGAGGGGCAATCCATCCACAGGCTCGCCCATGCTCTTGGCTATCAAGGCAAAGTGCCGCTCTGCCGCAGGAAGGTTGAAGTCCATCACGGTAGGGATCAGCATAGCGTTGGCCAATCCATGAGAAACTCTGTATTTGCCACCGAGAGGGTATGCAAGCGCATGGGCTGCACCCACGCCAGCGTCGGCCAGAGCCATCCCAGCGAGGAGGCTGCCATAGAGCATGTTTTCCCTGGCAGAAATGTCATCACCGTAGAACACCGCTCGCCTCAGATTTTCCCCAATAAGCCTCACCGCAGCCAATGCCAGGGCCTCGGTGAACGGAGTACACGAACGACTGGTCACGGATTCGATCGCGTGCGTGAGCGCATCCATGCCTGTGGCTGCCGTGACGTGAGGCGGAAGGCTCAACGTGAGTTCGGGGTCCAACAAGGCCACTTGCGGAAAGAGAAACGGGCTATTGATGCCGCCCTTGGCGGACGTCTCACGGTTGGTGAATACTGCGGTAAATGTCACCTCAGCGCCTGTTCCCGCGGTGGTGGGAATCATGAGGGTAGATGGCCCGGGAAGGTTTACCAAATTCAGCCCCACGTAGTCTTGGGCCTTCCCGCCATTGGTGATGAGTATCGCCGCAGCCTTGGCAGTATCCATGGCCGAGCCGCCACCCATTCCGACGACCAGGTCGGCTTCCCACGTGCGACCGACTTCTGCCGCAGCGTCAGCCCCGTCAAGGTAAGGCTCCGGTTCCAGCTTATTGAATGTCTCGCCTGTCAGACCGGCCTTTTGCAGGCTCTCGGTGGCCAGGCTCGTTAAGCCAATGGCTTCAAGAGCGGGATCTACCACGAGCAAGAATTTGGTCGTACCCATATCGCGGGCGAGTTCTCCCAATTGAGAAATCCCTCCCCGACCGAAAACGATGTGGGTGTTGACACGAAAGTTTCCTATTTGTGTATCCATGCAAACCTCGAAGGCCAAGAAAAGTCCATCACTGGGGGCGCTCCGGTTATAGCAGAAAACCCAGGAGCGGGCAACAAAAGAAAATGCTTACGTTTTAGAGTCTGATATGCTATTGGAAAGAGTTTCAGAAATTCGATTGCCAGGAGGCTTCCCCAGTGCTTGAGATTCTTACCCGGGGCTTCCGAGATGTCCGGGAATACCTTCAAGGAGTGCGCACCCTTTCCGAGGAAAACCTCGGTGAAGCGTTGCAAATGATCCGCGTCTCGCTCTTGGAGGCGGATGTGGAGTTCCAAGTCACCCGCTCGTTTCTTGAGCGAGTCAAGGAGCAGGCTCTCGGTGAGATAGTTCAAGTATCGGTGAAGCACAAGGAAAGGAAGCTCAAGGTTTCTCCGGGCGACCACTTTATAAGCCTTTGCCACAAGGAACTCGCCAGGCTCATGGGACCGGAGGATTCGTCCCTGAGTCTCAGAGCCAAACCCGTGAGCACGATAATGATGGTCGGCCTTCAGGGTTCCGGCAAGACCACCACCGCTGCCAAGCTTGCCCGTTACCTTTCCAAGAAAGGCAAGTCGCCCATGCTCGTGGCCGCGGACGTGTATCGTCCTGCCGCGGTGGAGCAACTCAAGAAACTCGGTTCTGATCTCGATATACCCGTATTCTCAGACAATAGCGGAGCCACCCCACCGGAGATCTGTCAACAGGCGGTGAAAGAAGCCCCCTTGCGCGGCTGCGACGTAGCGATCTTCGACACTGCAGGACGCCTGACCGTCGATGAACCGCTCATGGAGGAGTTGCGCCGCATCCAGGAACTCACGTCCCCGGAAAATGTGCTGCTGGTCTGCGATGCGATGATAGGCCAGGATTCGGTCAACATCGGCAAGGCCTTCAATGAGCGCATCCAGCTGACGGGCTTTATTCTTACGAAACTGGACGGCGACGCGCGAGGCGGAGCGGCAATTTCGATCAAGGAAGCTACCGGGGTGCCCATCAAGTTTGTCGGAATGGGCGAGGCAATGGATCGCCTGGAGGAATTCCGACCCGACGGGCTCGCATCCCGTATCCTGGGGTTCGGTGACGTAGTCGGCCTGGTAAAAGACTTTGAGGAGGTCCTGGACGAAAAGAAGGCTGAAGAAGATGCGCTGCGCATGCTTCGCGGGGATTTCAGCCTCAATGATTTCCTCGGTCAGATTCGTGCCATCAAGAAGATGGGGCCGCTTCAGGATTTGGTCGAAAAACTCCCCTTCTTTTCCGGAGGCTTGCCCGATTCGGCTCAGGTGGATGACAAGGAACTGGTCCGCATCGAATCAATCATCAATTCCATGACCCCTGCTGAACGCAAGAACCCGGAGATGATAGACGCCAGCAGGCTGCAGCGCATTGCCAAAGGCTCGGGCCGAGAGGAAACCGCGGTCAAAGACCTGCTCCTCAAATTTCGTGACATGCGCGATTTCATGTTTGCCATGGGTGGAGGAAAGGTCAGAAAGAGCCTGTGGAAAAGAATGCAGGGAATGAGGAAGATGTTCGGCGGCATGTTCAATGGCCCGCCGGGCGCTCAGGACCAAGGAATGGGACCGGCAAATCCGTTTGGCCTTCCCGAAGCGAAAAAAGGTCGCATGGTCTCTAAGAAGGCTTTGGAGAAAAAGAAGAAAAAGGCAAAGCAAGCCAAGCAGGACCGAAAAAAAACAAAGAAGAAATGAAACGAAGATCAGATGCGATCTGATTCCCCCGTTTCAGGGAGGCCGGGCGGCGGTCATCGAGCCGGTTTCCCCCTTCAATCGTGTGGAACTTTCACCATCCCGGTGCAGGCATTGCCAACCCGGACTCATACACATCACGGAGGAGAATATGATCCTGAAGCTTATCGGAATGATTGTGCTGGGTCTACTCAGCGCGGCGCTCAGCTACTACAAGAAGAACTACTATGTCAGGGCTTTTGACGACATCCTTGGACGAGAAGAAGATGAAAAAGCGGAGGCGCGAATCGGCAGGGGTTTCCTTTACGGTTTCTTTTTCCCGGTCTATTTCGTGCTTCTTCTGACTGCGCTCATTGCTCTCATAGGCTTCCTGATTGTGGCTGGCATCATTGCAGCCGTAATCTTCGTCATCGTCTGGGTAACGGAGAAAATCCTCCCCCACGAGTGGGTCGGCAATTTGGTGGGTGGCCTGTTTCAGAGCGTCGGTCTGAAGGGGGCAGCGCCAGAGGCGCAGGCCGGTTATGCCCCGGTAGCCGATCCCGCGGCGCCGGAATCGCCGTCGGACGAAACAAAGAAATAGATTCCACGAGATTTGTTCACTGATTTACGTGCCGGGCTGCTGATGTTGTCTGTGGGTGGGCTCCCTTCCAACCCGCAGGAAATTCTTGATGAACCCTACGCGTGCCAAGGCGGAACCTCGGCAAGACCAGGTTTCCCCGGCACGCCCCTTCCCACGACTCTCGAGTCATTGCACTTGCTTTATGGCTCTCTCGAAGCCTCAAGATCGCACACAAAGCCAGGACCGACCCAAGAACCCGGCCAACAGTCTTTTCCCGGTCTCTTGTGCTCGGAAGGACACGGCAACTTCAGTGCAATCACGTGGACAAAGGCGAATAAGGCCGTGGCACGGTAGCGTGCCATGGGCCTGAGGCAATTGCGCCTGTTTCATGCCGAAAGTGAATGAACCGTTCGGCAGCGCCAGGCATAGCAGGAGATGTGTTTCCGGGCGCGGCAACACCGGTAAGGCCGCCCCGCAGAAAACCGCCGGAGATGTGAGGCGAAAGGAATTTCGATGACCACCAACAAGAAGCTCGCAGAGACGATCCAAGAAGCGGCGCGCATGTGCCAACCGGATCACATATACTGGTGCGACGGCTCGGACCAAGAGTACAAGCTCATGATTCGGCTCATGATTCATGCAGGCACAGCGATTCCGCTGGATCCGGTCAAGCGACCGAATAGCATCTTCGTCCGTTCAAGTCCGGAGGACGTGGCCCGAGTAGAGGATTCCACGTTCATCTGCTCCCGAAGTCAGGAAGATGCCGGGCCGACCAATAATTGGGCTGATCCGGCCGAGATGAAGGCTACGCTCTCGAAGCTTTTTGATGGCTCCATGAAGGGCCGGACCATGTACGTCATACCGTACAGCATGGGGCCGACCGGTTCCCATATCGCGAAGATCGGCGTGGAGATGACCGATTCGCCGTACGTGGTCGCGAACATGCACATTATGACGCGCGTGGGTAAGAGCGTGCTCGATGTGCTGGGTCCGGATGGTGACTTCGTGACCGGCCTTCATTCAGTGGGTGCGCCCCTGGGCCCGTCAGGTGCGGATGCTCCCTGGCCGTGCAACCCGACGCACAAATATATCTGTCATTTTCCCGATACGAGGGAGATTTGGTCTTTCGGCTCCGGATATGGAGGAAATGCGTTGCTGGGCAAGAAGTGTCATGCCCTGCGCATTGCCTCGGTTCAGGCGCGCGATGAGGGGTGGCTGGCTGAACACATGCTGATCCTGAAAATGACTAACCCGCGTGGCAGGGTGTTTTACGTGACCGGTGCGTTTCCGTCCGCGTGCGGAAAGACGAACCTCGCCATGTTGATCCCCTCCATACCAGGATGGAAAGTGGAGACCATCGGCGACGATATCGCGTGGATGAAATTCGGGCGGGACGGAAGACTCTATGCCATCAACCCTGAGGCCGGTTTCTTTGGCGTGGCTCCGGGCACGAGCATGAAAACCAATCTCAACGCAATTCTCACCGCGGCAAGCAGCTCGATCTTCACCAATTGCGCGATGACGCCGGATGAAGACGTGTGGTGGGAAGGAATGACCGACGAGTTGCCTCGCGAACTCTGCGATTGGCTACGCCGTCCTTGGAGTCCCACTTCCGGTCGTAACGCTGCGCATCCGAACGCGCGGTTCACCGCGCCGGCCCGTCAATGCCCGGTGATTGCGCCGGAATGGGAAGATCCCAACGGAGTGCCCATCGACGCGATCCTTTTTGGCGGCCGTCGTGGTACGGTCGTTCCCCTCGTCACCGAAGCATTCAATTGGCAGCATGGAACGTTCCTCGGATCCATCACCAGCAGCGAAACGACGTCTGCCGCTACCGGACGGGTGGGACAGCTTCGTCGCGATCCCATGGCAATGCTACCTTTCTGCGGGTACCACATGGGAGATTATTTCTCACACTGGCTGAAGATAGGTAACAACGCGGATCCGCAACGACTGCCAAAGATCTACTATGTGAACTGGTTCCGACGCGACGCGACGGGCAGATTCCTGTGGCCGGGATATGGTGAGAACAGCCGAGTGCTCAAGTGGATCTGCGAGCGTGTCGAGGGATCAGCCACAGCCACGGAAACGCCTATCGGCCGCGTACCCACCCCGGGAGCGTTGGACGTCTCCGGCCTGCTTATGGCCCAGTCCGCACTGGATGAACTTCTCCGGGTGGACGTGGACGACTGGATGGCTGAGGTTCCTTTGATCAAAGAGCACTACGAAAAATTCGGCAACAAGCTTCCGGACGAACTCCGTCAAGAACTGACTCAGCTCGAGCGCCGGTTGCTCCAATCACACAAATAGGGCTCCAGAAAGACCACCACCGGAACTGTGGCCCCTTGGACAGGATATTTCCGCGGGGGAAAGCGTGACGGGCCTTCCTCGCGGATTCCCGGCCGGGCACTACCGAGATCGGCTGAGGTAGGGTCCGCGCCTTAGCCCGACAGGCTGGTAAGGTTGCCTTTTTCGAGGAATGAACTTATAAGTCGTGGTTGCCGGCTATGCCGCGCAGTGGTCTCGGCCGTGGCCCAAGACCGAATTTCTCGTTTCTCGTGAAGGGCATGTTGAACACATCGGCCCCAAGTAGACCTCAAGGTTCGGGGAACAGGCGTCCCCTAGGCCTCTTGTACGTGTTTCTTGCCTCTGCTGCCCTGGTTTGCTTCGTATTGTGCGCGGGATGCGTATCTTTCATGAGAAACTGGACCCCTTGGATAAGTGGAGAAGCCAAACAACCTGACAAGCGGGCAGCAGCGGAAACCTCTTCGCGGGCAAATGCGGCTCTGAAAAAGTCCAAAGAGGCAGAGCGCCCCGCGGAGTCTGTGAGAGACGGCTCCCGCTCCTCCGTCAAGGTCTCCACCAAAGATCTTGAAACTGACAAGGCTACTCAAGAAAAAAGAAAAGGTTCGCCCAAGTCCCGGACTGGCCTGCCCGAGAAAAAGAACGGGAGCAAAGGGGCCGCATCGATTCCTCCAAAACAAGACCGTGCACACGCGCTTCCCGCAACGGCCAAGGACAAAACCGACAAGAACGGCCCCGCTGCCGGCTCAGCCGATGAATCTGAGGACAAGTTAGACAAGAGTAAATCGTTCAAGAAACATGATCACGTCGAATACGTGGAACTCATAAAAAGCAAGGCATCTGACCTGATCAAGAAGGAACGAGATTGCACGCTCGCGCGGCTGTGCAGAAATTCCATCACCGATGAGTGGTCCCTTACCGTGTACGTGGCACAGCAGAAATACTTCTCGTTCGTGGTGTACTCCTGGGACGAGATAGACGAAAAATGGGAAAACTCCTACGCGTCCGAGAAGAGGCCCGCGTCGCAGTTCGCGCATCATTTAAGATTTTCGTCCGCGGGCAAGGAATGTACGGACCTCAAAGGCAGCCAGCGGTAGGCGAGTCTGGTGGTAGAGCCGCAGGGTGCTATGCTATAGTGAGTTCAGGATCTGTATCCGCCACGGACCCCTGAGGTCCCGCGGCGTTACCTCGTAATTCTTGCGGTCCGGAACGGAGGTGAGAAAATTGACAACGGCTTTGAGACATGGAGTGCGAAGAAACAGCAGGGTGACGTCCCATACCATTCCGAGGCTTCTGCTTGCCTGCTGCGTAGCGATGACGCTGGTGTCGCTTTCAGGTTCCACGGCTTTCGGCAGTCAAACCCGTGACCAATGCGATGCGTGCTGTGCGCGTGCAGGATACGACGAGGTACTATACGGAACAGTGCAAACTGAAATGCTTCAGAAATCACGACCACTGCGAGGGCAAAGGCGCCAAGCAAGCCAAGCAAGCAACCCCGGAGCCGGCGGCAAAGGAACCGGAAAAAGCACACGCAAAGCCGAAAGAGCGCGAAATCAGGTTAGCATGGCCTAATCCTCTCAACCTGGTTCCGGGCAAAGAACGGGAAGCTGCAGCGCAAATACTGGCGGTGAACGGGGTATCGCAGCAACACCCATTTTACAATGACGCGCTCAAAGACCTGCAAGCAGTGCTGGTGAACTTTGCCAGGAGCCATCCCCAAGGAGGCAAACTCCCTACCACCCAGCTTAAACGAATACTCAGACAACTCAAGTAGCCGGAGAGAATCCGCTGTGTCGGATGAAATGACACTATTTCCATGAAACGCTTCCTCTTCGTGCCCCTATCCGCGCTCGGAACAATCGCTCTCTTACTGGTTCTGCTCGTGATGGTCCCGTTCGCGTTGGTCCGAGGAGCAACCGAGGAATCGACCACGGATGGCCAGACTCCGATTGTGCCTTCTCCTGCAGGAGAACCGTCGAGCGTGTCCTCGCCTCTGTACCCACGTTGGTGGCCCCCCCCCCCGGTACAGGGGACGGATGTGCTTTGCAAGGACCCGGGCCGGTGCGTCACGTGTCATGAGGACCAATCCAGAATGGATCCCTCCCACGCGCTGGCTTGCGTGCGTTGTCACGGGGGTGACCCGAAGGCTGAGGATCAAGAAAAGGCACATACCGGACTCATCAAGGATCCCGGTGACTTACGCTTCGTTGAAAAAACCTGCGGGAGATGCCACCCCGAGCAGGCCCGCCGAGTGAAACGTTCCCCCATGGCCCTGGCCCCCCGAATGATAGGGCATACGCGATACGCATTTGGCGGTCAGCCACGGCCTGATCCCATTCATGCCGGCGTCGATTTCGAGAGCCTCACCCAAGTGCCCTCCCCTTCCCGCTCCGGTAATCTTGGCGATGATCTCTTGCGGCGTTCTTGCCTCCGTTGTCATCTGTACACCGCGGGCTCTACCCGGTGGGGCGAACACCGCGGCCGAGGATGTTCCGCATGTCACGTGGCCTATCCCAATAGCTCGGACGGCAAGCCGCGGCATCACGCGCTGGTGAGGAACGCGGGTATGACCGCTTGTCTCAAATGCCATAATTCCAATCATGTAGGAGCTGATTTCGTTGGCCTGTTTGAGAAAGATTTTCATCGCGGCTTCCGCTCTCCTATCGTGGTAGGGAAGCAGCCACCCACTATCTATGGGTCGGAGCAGAACCGCCTCTCTCCGGATGTGCATTTCAAGGCAGGCATGCAATGCACAGACTGCCATACGATCGACGAGATTCACGGGAACGGCGAGATTCCCGCTTCTCCGGAAAACCATGTGAAGATTTCCTGTGAAGGGTGTCATGTGCGGGGCGATCACCCCGCAGTACTCAAAGACGGGGACGGCAATCTGACCCTGCTCAAAGGCAAAAGTCGCCGCATTCCGCGCTGGAATCCCCAGGCGATCCCCCACCGGGTGGAAGCCCATCGCGAGAGATTAACGTGTTCCGCGTGCCATGCTGCATGGTCTTTTCAGGACTACGGCCTGCATCTCATGTTGGAGGAAAGGGCAGATTACTGGAAATGGGCGCCCACCGCAGCGCAGAACGATCCGCAGGTGCAGGATCTTCTCAGACGTAATGTAGGGACTTTTGTGGAACTGATTCCCCCCTTGGGAGGACAGGTACCCCCAAAGCCCATGGAGAACTGGCCCCCCCCTCTCACCCGTGACTGGCTCACAGGCGAAGATCGCGGCGGTGCATGGTTTAGAGGATTCACCGCGAGACGATGGGAGCGCCCTCCACTGGGAGTGGATCATCGCGGGAAGGTCTCGGTCATGCGTCCCATGTTCCAATACGTGGTTTCCCACGTGGACGCAGAGGGTAACCTGCTTCTGGATCGGGAGATACCTACCACAGGTGGAGGCTTTCCTGCTCTCATCATGAATCCGTATACCCCCCATACGACCGCAACGACAGGAAGGTCGTGTCAGGAGTGTCACGGAAACACCAAGGCAATTGGATTAGGCGAGGGGCTCATGGGGATTCAAAAACCCGGTTTCACCCCTCTCTGGTCTGCGGAGCAGAAAATTCCCGGCCACAGAGTCATTTGGGACGCCCTGGTGGATCAGCAGGGAAATGCTCTCCAATGGAGCACCCATCCCGGGGCGGGTCCGTTGGACAAGGAGACGGTTGAGAA
Source organism: uncultured delta proteobacterium (assembly GCA_963760985.1). Lineage (GTDB taxonomy): Bacteria > Desulfobacterota > Desulfomonilia > Desulfomonilales > Desulfomonilaceae > JACRDG01. Next base: position 709,129 of record CAVXFM010000017.1, read on the forward strand.
GCTTCTCAACCCGTCATCCCGTCATCGGATATTGTGGTACAGATTTTTGAAAGGCCATTCTGGAACCGCAGTCAAAGAACCGTGAGGGCTTCTTCCGGATCGCGACCTACCAGCGAATGTGATATTCGCACGTGCCGTGCCCTTTCTTGACGCACCTCGTCTGAGTGACTTCGCCGAGCCTGATGCCGCACATGATGAGTATCCCATCAAACACGCCTTCGATAAACGAGCAATTGTATCCGGGAGAAGGAGCTTCCACCACCACCGAACCGGGCTCCGCACTCACTATTTTGCCGCGGTATCACGTCCGCGCCCCGATGGTTGGCCAGAAACCCTTCTGCCTCGAACTTGACGAAATCGAGTGGCGTCTTGAGACTCTTGGGGAGTCCCACGGTTTTTTCTATGGTGGGATACACATTCTGGCCGATTACCTTGATCGCGGCCCACGCGAGGATAGGACTCGAGGTCCCCTCAATGGCCTCAAAGACCGAGTTGAGGACCTTGGTGTCGTACCAACCTTCCGGATCAAGTTCGTTCCACTCGCTGCCCGTGAGCCTTTTCACGTTTGCCAGTGCTTGAGCCTTGGCCTCGGGCTTGGTCTCGAGGAGAGAACAGGCCAGCATGACAAATTTTCCCTTAATTTCCGCCATTGCACGCCTCCATTGGTTGTGATGCGGCGAGGAAAATGGTTGTCTCTCCTCGCGTTACGTCCTTTTCAGGCCTAAATCCGTTCCGGGGCGCAGGTACACTGCGACACTATCCAAGCAGACTGGAGCGCCCACTACGGGGCGGTGAGAATCAAGGGGCGCCCGGGGAGCACAGGGACAAACAGGAGACTGCGGCTGAGGGCTTTCCCGTGTCTCTGCTGTTTCGTACGAACGAGAGACGATGGACATCTGAGTCCACAGCATTCCGCGTCTGAGGACCGTTCCTGGTTTAGGGTAACAAAGAACCGCGGACCACGTCAAGTGGGGTTCATATCCGTCCGCTGCACGTGACAAAACAGTTGATCTTGTACAGCGAAAACATCTTGTGCGATCATTTTCCCGGACCGGACCCTTTGACAGCCGTCGCTCAGCGAGGTAAGCTCAAAAGCTCGATTTTCAACAGGCCGCAAAGGCTATCCGCGGCCCCACACAGGTCGATGACATGAAGATTACGCCTGAACAGGTCGATTATGTGGCCCTTCTGGGAAGGCTCTCGCTGGAACCGGAAGAACGAAAGAAATACCAGGCCCAGTTGGATGATATCCTGAAATACATGGACATGCTCGGAGAGGTCGACACAGACGATGTCGAACCCATGGCAGGGCCAGTGGAGCTTTTTACGCCGCTCCGGGAGGACATAGTCAAGCCCTCTCTTCCGGCGGCGGAGGCGCTGGCCAATGCCCCTGCACGGACCGGCGCGTCTTTCCGTGTGCCAAAGGTGATCGAATAATTGTATCACGCGCGTTCACACGAACGTTTGTGGCCGATTGTCTTCCGGTCAGGCACACCCTTGACGGATCGCGCCGGGAAGGACATCACGATCGTGTGATCGCTCACTGACATTACGCCACACATCCCACGGGAGAAACAAACCTTGTCACATCTGTACGAAAAGACCGCCGCGGAACTGGCGCGGCTCCTGAGGGAAAAGAAGACCAGTTCGGTGGAAATCACCGAGTCGGTTCTCAGTCGTATCGAAGCGGTGGACGAGAGGGTTCACTCGTACGTTACGGTAGCGCGAGAATCCGCACGGGAGATGGCCAAAGCCGCGGACGCACGTCTCGCAAGTGGCGACGGCAGAAGCCTCACCGGTATTCCCATCGTCGTCAAGGACAATATGTGCGTCAAAGGGCAGCGGACCACGTGCGGGTCGAAAATACTGCACAATTTTGTGCCGCCGTATGACGCGACTGTCGTGCGTCTTATCAAAGAAGAAGGAATGGTGATCCTGGGCAGTGCAAACATGGACGAGTTTGCAATGGGCTCGTCTACGGAAACATCCCATTGGGGAACCACACGCAATCCCTGGAACATCGAGGTCATCCCGGGCGGCTCAAGCGGGGGCTCTGCGGCTGCAGTTGCGGCAGGAGCCGCAGTGGTGAGTCTCGGGTCGGACACGGGTGGCTCGATCCGCTTGCCTGCAGCATTCTGTAGCGTCACGGGAATAAAGCCCACGTACGGATCAGTCTCCCGGTACGGACTCGTGGCCTACGCTTCCAGCCTGGATCAAATCGGTCCGATCGCACGAGACGCGGTCGACATCGCGATGCTGCTCAATCTCATTTGCGGGCACGATCCCCAGGATTCCACGTCGGTGCCCGTGGAACACCCGGATTTTACGACCTTTCTCGACAAGCCTGTGAAAGGCATGACTCTCGGGATACCCACAGAATTCTTCAGTAAGCTGGAAAATCCTGACGTCGCGCGGGTATGCGCGGAAGCCCGAGCAGTATTCGAGCGCATGGGGGTCACATGTATCGAGCTTTCTCTCCCCCACCTGGATTACGGGATTGCTGCGTACCTACATCATCGCTCCCAGCGAGGCTTCGTCGAATCTCGCGCGCTACGACGGCGTCAAATACGGCCTTCGCGCAGAAGCCTTTGACAGCATGATCGACATGTATTGCCAGACCAGAGCGGAAGGTTTCGGCCAGGAAGTCAAACGGAGGATCATGCTGGGAACGTACGCCCTGTCGTCGGGTTACTACGACGCGTACTACCTCAAGGCAGCCAAAGTCAGGACCCTGATTACCCGCGATTTCATCAAGGCATTTGAATCGTGCGACGCGATTTTCTGTCCCACCGCGCCGTCACCGCCTTTCAAGATTGGCGAGAAGATCGACGACCCGATACAGATGTACCTCACCGACGTATTCACGATCCCCGTGAATATGGCAGGACTTCCGGGAATTGCCCTGCCGGGCGGATTCTCCCGGGAAGGGCTTCCTGTGGGGTTCCAATTGATCGCGCCCCATTTTCAGGAGGCTCGACTGGTTCAGTTAACCGCGGCTTTCCAGAGAGAAACCGATCATCATCTCAAACGACCCCCTCTATAGGACGGACCCATGGAATACGAGGCTGTAATCGGACTGGAGATCCACGCTCAACTCCTTACGGATTCCAAAGCATTCTGCTCCTGCACTACACGCTTCGGCGCAGAGCCCAACGCGAATACCTGCCCCATCTGCCTGGGTATGCCGGGAGTCCTTCCGGTGCTGAACCGCAAGGCGCTGGAATTCACCGTGCTCATGTCTATCGCGTGCAACTGCACCATTAACGAGTTCAGCCGGTTCGCACGCAAGAACTACTATTATCCCGATCTGCCAAAGAACTACCAGATCTCCCAGTACAGCTTCCCGTCGCGGAACACGGGTGGGTCGAGGTGGAGACTGACGGCCAAGGGAGACGGATCGGGATCACCCGGATCCATATGGAAGAGGACGCGGGAAAACTGATTCACGATGAGCACAAGCCCTTGTCTTACGTAGATCTGAACCGCACGGGGGTGCCGCTGATCGAAATCGTGTCCGAGCCGGAGATCCGATCTCCTGAAGAAGCTGCCGCGTACCTGCGCGCGTTGCATTCCATACTCGTGTACTTAGAAATATGCGACGGAAACATGCAGGAAGGGAGCTTCCGCTGCGACGCGAATGTCTCGATTCGTCCCAGGGGCGAGCAGAAGTTGGGCGTGAAGACCGAAGTGAAGAACATGAACTCCTTCCGGAATGTGCAGAAAGCGCTCCAGTATGAGATTGACCGCCAAATCGAGCTGCTGAACGAAGGAGGCCGCATCGTGCAGGAGACCCGACTCTTCGACCCGGTGAGCGGAGCCACCGCGCCCATGAGGAGCAAGGAACAAGCCCACGACTATCGGTACTTCCCTGATCCTGACCTCTTGCCCTTGCGCGTGGAACCTGCACTGGTGGAAAAGATGCGGGGAAAACTTCCGGAACTGCCTGCGGAGAAGAAAGAACGCTTTCTCAAGCAGTTCGAGATCCCGGTGTACGACGCGGGCGTGCTTACCGCCTCGCGGAATCTGGCCGAATACTTTGAGCAGACGGTCAGATTGTTTCCCAACCCTAAGCTGGTGAGCAACTGGATTATGACTGAACTCATGCGCGAGCTGAAAGGCGAGGAATCGGATATAACGGCCTGCCTCGTGACCCCTCAGCTTCTCGCAGATCTGCTCACGTTGATCGACAATGGGACCATTTCCGGCAAGATCGCCAAGACCGTGTTTGAGGAGATGTACTCCACAGGCGAGAACCCTTCCGCGATCATCCAGGAAAAAGGTTTGGTGCAAGTATCCGATGCGGACGAACTTACCCTCATCGCACGCAAGGTTCTCGATGATAATCCTTCAGAAGTAGAGCGTTACCTGGGAGGCAAACCAAAACTCATGGGCTTTTTCGTCGGTCAGGCCATGAAGGCCACCAAGGGAAAAGCCAACCCGGCAGTGCTCAATCAGATCCTTGCGGAGGAACTCGAAAAGCGACGCACCTGACCCAATAATGGGAAGCACCAGTACAAGGCGATTTTCGTCGTATGCGCGTAGGAGCGCCGCAAGCTGACTGAAAATAGCGCATCGTCTTTCAGTCGCTCTTATCAATTGAGTCAGTTTTCCGGGAGGTACTGGCATACCCGACGGGCATGTGGTACTTTGAATATCGGCCCATAGGGGGAGGCTACCCAGTGGTTGCCGCACCAGGAGCGGTTTCCACGTTTCGGCAAAAAAGGCTTGAAGCCACGTGTCGCGAATGGCATACTTAGAAGTTGCGTATTCCCGACGAAAGGTTCCGCGTTAGACACCATGGACACAAAGCCTACAAAAATAGTAGTATATCATTGTCGCAATTTGCGATTGTTCAAACCCGGAGAACAGAAGGCCTTCGCGCGATCCGTGCCGGGCCTCAGCCTTGTGGCCATCCCGTGCTCGGGCAAGGTAGAGGCACACCACATCCTCAAGACTCTTGCCGCGGGAGCGGAAGGGGTCCTCGTGCTCGCATGTGCGGAAAAGGCGTGCCAGTATTTGGAAGGTTCCAAGCGTTCCCACAAGCGGGCGGACTATGCCCGTTCCTGGCTCGAGAGACTCAACATCGAACCGGAACGTGTGGAATTCCTCCATATGCCTCCCATGGATGTGCCAGCGTTGGAAAAGATACTGAAGGAATTCACCGCCAAATTGAATTCTTTTGGAACGATAACCACCAACGTCGGCTCCCAGGCCTGTTGACGACCCTCGAAATGTAGATCGGCTCCCACCTGAGTCCCCCGGTTGAGGGCACGCGCCAAACACTCGATAATCGGCATGGTTGAGCCGATTAAGGAGGAAATCCGTGATTGTTGCCGAACTGAAACCCATACGCGAGATCAGGAATATGATCGACCGCTACTCTTCCATTCTGGTGGTTGGTTGCGATTCCTGCGTAGCCGAATGCGCTGCTGGAGGCCAACGGGAGACAATGCTCCTCGCTGCTGCTCTCAAGCTCTCGTATAAGAAAGACAACTTGAACCCTGTCATTACCGAAGCCTGTCTTGACAGGCAATGCGTGGACGATTTCATCGAGCGGATCGCACACCTGGTCCCTGACCACGAAGCGATACTCTCACTGGGTTGCGGAGCAGGCGTGCAGGCTCTTGCACGGGTGTACACCGATAAGCCCATCATTCCTGCGCTGGACACCCTGTTTATTGGCGAGACCCAGATGCGCGGTGTCTGGCAGGAAAACTGCCTGGGGTGCGGCAAATGCAAATTGGCGCATTTCGGCGCGGTGTGTCCGGTAACGCGTTGCTCCAAGAAACTCATGAACGGTCCCTGCGGCGGTTCCAAGGACGGCAAGTGCGAGGTAAACCCGGAAATACTGTGTGGATGGGACATGATCATCCGCCGTCTTGACGCGTTGGGAGAATTGTCGAGACTCGAGGAATATGTGCCGCCCGTGGACTGGTCTACTTCCCATTCGGGAGGCCCACGTCGCGTGGTCAGGGAGGATCAAAAACCGTGAAGACCGAAAGCCGTCTGGAAAAAGTCCTTGCCGCGGGTCACTTTGCAGTGACCGCGGAATGCGGTCCGCCCAAAGGCGCGGATGAGCAGCACTGGAAACCAAGGGAAAATCCCTTCTGGGATACGTCGACGCGCTCAACGTGACCGACAATCAAACAGCCATCGTCAGAATGTCTTCTGTGGCAGCCTGCGCCATATTAAGGGGGCTGGGGCACGAGCCGATATTGCAGATGGTGACCCGAGATCGCAACCGGATCGCGCTCCAGAGCGATCTCTTCGGCGCGTATGCGCTGGGGATTCGTAATGTCCTGTGCCTCACGGGCGACCACCACTGCTTCGGTAACCAGAAAGAGGCCATAGGAGTCTTTGATCTGGATTCCATCCAACTCGTCAAGACCGTGAAGGATATGCGGGATAACGCGGCGATCATTGGAGGCGAAGCGATTCAGGTACCCCCCAAGCTGTTTATTGGCGCAGCAGCCAATCCCTTTGCCGATCCTCCCACGTGGCGAGCGGTACGTTTGGCCAAGAAGGTTGCTGCCGGGGTAGATTTCATTCAGACCCAGTGCATTTTCAACGTGGACAAATTCGCGGCGTTCATGGATCAGGCCAGGTCAATGGGCCTGACCGAAAAGGTGAGCATACTGGCCGGTATCACGCCCATGAAAAGTGTGGGTATGGGCCGGTACATGGCCAATAAGGTAGCCGGCATGGAAGTCCCGGAAGCGCTTCTCAACCGGATGGCCGGCGTCCCGAAGGACAAGCAAGCGGCAGAGGGAATCAAGATTGCCGTAGAAACCATTCAGAAGGTCCGTGAAATTAAGGGAGTGGCAGGCGTCCACCTTATGGCCATCGAATGGGAAGAGAAGGTGCCGGAAATCCTCGCGGCAGCAGGATTGGCCAAGAGACCGGAGGTCTGACCGACGATGAGGCGTGGAGCTGTTCATCGGCGCGTGGACTCACCGGAACACGTGCGGGAACTCTCTGGCGGCACGGCGCCCAAAATCTCCCAGTGAAGAGATAGTAAGAAATGCCCAGGAAATACCATATAGACGTACAAGTGGCCCCGAACCGCTATCCTTTGATCGGAAGGTCAGGAATAGTAGACTGGGGTGAAGGTTGTCTGAAATGCGCCAAGTGCGTGAAGCACCAGTGCGTGTACAACGTGTACCGGGAGCGTTCATTTTCTCCGGAAATACTGGGCGACACCATCGACCAATTGTGCAAGGACTGCTACCGCTGCGTGCAGGGTTGCCCGAAGAGGCTGATACACAAGACGCTCAACCCCGAATGGGAAAACCTCGGTGACGACGTATATACCCCGGAGATCATCTCCGTCACCTGGAACCAGGCTGAGTCCGGCAAGATCCCTGTTTCCGGAGCAGGGTACGGCGGCGCGTTTTCCGGACCGGGATTCGACTCCATGTGGACGGATATGAGCGAAATCGTTCGCCCTACCCGAGACGGCATTCACGGTCGAGAGTATATCTCCACCGTGGTGGATCTTGGTCGCAGACCTCCGAGACTGGAGTTTGACGCATCAGGTGAGCTGCGTACTCAGCCGTGGCCGTTCCTCAGAATACCCATACCGATTGTTTTCAACGCGTTCCCGTTCGGCGATCTTTCTCTGTCCGTGTGGCGAGCCGCTGCCAGAGCCGCTGCGGAGCTGCACACACTCATGATCGTTCCTGAACAGCAGGCGCGCGAGCTTGCCGAATTCGCTGAGCACGTGGTCCCTCTTATGGATGAAGGTGCTTTTGATGCGGACTGGGTCAAGGGTTTCGGCATGGTTCAGATTCGCGACAGCCAGGACGTGCCAAGCGTCATCACAGCTCTCAAAGGGGTTAAACCCGATTTGCTGGTATCGGTTCGCACCTCATCGGCAGTACAGCCCGACCATCGTCAGCGAGCGTTAGAGCTTTCCCGCGTGGGCGTGGACCTGATCCATTATGCGGCGGATGAGAGAGGATACGGGGCGGCAGGAGCGGATGGCGGTCCTCACGTGTCGGATGTGATCCGGGATATCCACGCGGCAGTCCTGGATGCAGGCTTGAGAGACCAAGTCACGTTGATGGCCTCAGGCGGTTTGGCAATGGCCGAACATGTCATTAAAGCGATGCTCTGCGGCGCGAACCTCGTGGCGGTTGACGTGCCGTTGTTGGTAGCCCTGGAATGCCGCGTGTGTCGCAACTGCCGAAACGGCGGCGAATGCCCGGTCGACATAGCTCACGTCGATGCTTCATGGGCTTCGCAACGCATGGTGAACCTTATGGCCGCATGGCATAACCAGTTGCTCGAGATGATGGGCGCGATGGGAATCCGGGAGGCCAGACGATTGAGGGGCGAACAAGGCCGAGTATTGTTTATGGAAGATCTCGAACGAGACACGTTCGCCAAGCTTTTCTCACAGGGAAATTCGTAACCAAGGGTTGGTCCTCTATGCACTATAGAAATGTTTGGAGTGAGGTTCCTCCTGCTCAAGTGGTGAACACGCCTTCGCGGTTCGATCATGGCATCGGAGCGTACAGCGTCATGGTTTCCGACGCATGCAACGATTGCCTTAGATGCGTCGCAATCTGTCCTGAGAAAGTTTTTGAGACCAGAGGAGGGAAGCTTGTTCCTCCACGGGATCACCTGTGCCTTGGTGTAGATTCGCGCGAAAAAGTCGAACCGTTGCGTCCTGAACTGTCCGGTAGGAGCGATCAAGGTCGGTCCCAATCCGAGCGCACGCACTCTCGGAGACCGGCGCTGGACCGGAGATCTGCTCATGAGCACCTGGGACATGGCAGAAACCGGTCGTCTCCCGAAGAACGGTCTGGAGGACCGGACTGGTGGTTCCGGCGGCGGGTTTGACAAATTGCGGTTCGTATTTCCCAAGCGTCCGCCCTCTTCCTGAATTGAACAAGGCGAAGATCGACACTTCCATTTCTCTCAACAAACGGAAGGACGGTCGGCACGAGATCGAGATTCCGATTCCTGTGTACGGCGGAGGCATGTCGTTCGGGTCTATCAGTCAGATCACCATGTTGGGAAGAATAAGGGCTTTCGCCGCGCTGGGCTCGTTCACATGCACCGGCGAAGGCGGTTACCCTGAGGCCCGGTATCCCTTTGACGACCATATCATCACCCAGGTGGCCACAGGATCGTTCGGAGTCAGGGAAGAGACGATCCAACGCGTGAAGATCGTCGAGTTCAAGTATGCACAAGGCGCAAAGCCGGGTCTAGGGGGCCATTTGCTGGGCCCGAAGGTCACCGAAGCCGTGGCGCGGATCCGGGAAACGGTTCCCGGCTCATCTCTTTTCAGCCCGTTTCCGTTTCACTCGGTGTATTCGGTCGAGGACCACAAGAAGCACATCGACTGGATCAAGGCCGTGAACGCGAAGGGTCTTGTTTCCGTAAAGGTTTCGACTCCTTCTGACGTGGACATGGTGGCCGTGGGATCGTATTATGCGGGAGCCCATATCGTACATATCGATGGCTCGTATGGCGGCACAGGAGCCGCCCCTGACGTGGCAAAGAAGAACATCGCCATGCCTGTGGAATACGCCATTCCCAAGGTCCACAACTTCCTCATTAATGAGGGAGTCCGCGATTCCATTACCCTGATCGCTTCAGGCGGAGTCCGCACAGCCTTCGATGTGGCCAAGGCCATCGCACTGGGCGCTGATGGAGTGGTAACAGGCACATCCGACCTGGTCGCCCTGGAATGTCTCCGCTGTCACAATTGCGAGAGTGGCCGCGGGTGTGCACGGGGGATCGCTACCACTGACCTGGAACTGGTCGGACTCATGGAATTGGAATGGGCCTTCCAGCGCATCATCAATATGCTGAGCTGTTGGCGAGAGCAGATTCAGGAAATACTCTACCGCTTGGGCCTGAGGAGCATCCGAGAACTCGTGGGCAGGACCGATTGCCTCGCGCACTTGGATTACAGCTCCCACGTGCCTGACGACGACATCCGGGATGGTCTGAAGTGAGAAGCGCAATGACATACGACGGCTCTTTTGCTGATAAGATAGTCTCTAGCCGCATGAAGGAATTGGGCGCACTCGATTTCCCTGCCAACCACAAGAGAGAAGACGAGGGCGGATGTGGCGTTACAGGCTTTGCTTGCACGGTTCCCTTGGCTGGTCGATACATTTTCGAGCCCTC
>CAVXFM010000018.1:0-40472 GCA_963760985.1 uncultured delta proteobacterium
GCGAGAAACGGGGGTCCAAAGTGGCGAGGCTTAAAGAACATGGGACACCCCTGGTGAAGAGTCTGGGTTTCAGAATCGCCCTCAGCGTGGGGGTGATACTCTTGGTGTCGTACGCGGTTTTCATCTATCTGGTCCTGCAGATTCAAGAGGATTTCTATTTCAAGCGGGTGATCCGTGAAGCAGACCGTTTCAGTGTTGCCATCCGGAATGCCACGAACCACAGCATGCTCCAGGATGATAGTCAGGCGACCCGGAGCATCATTAGCGACATGGGCAAGCAAGGTGATATCTCGGATATCCGCATCTATGACCATGAGGGAGTCATCAGGTTCTCCAACCTGCCTGCAGAGGTCGGAACCCGCGCGGACAAAACCGGTGAGGCCTGCTTTGCATGTCACTCCGCGGACAAACCGTTCAGAGAAGTAGTCACGGACAAGAGAAGCCGTATTTACTATCACGGACAGGACAGGGTACTCGGGATGATAACCCCTATTTACAATAATCCAAGCTGTTTCAAAGCCGCGTGTCATGTGCATCCCGAGGCACAGAAGGTGTTGGGAGTGATAGACATGGGAATGTCTCTCAAGGGATTCGATTCCCACAGGCGTTCCCTCGTGCTCAACATTGTTCTTCTCGGCTTTGGGACTTTTGTTGCGGTGCTGGCCACCATAGGGGTGTACGTTACTTTTCGCGTGTGCAGGCCGGTGACCCGGCTGCGAGATGCTGCCATGAAGATCACGCTCGGCGATTTCGGCAATAAGCTTGCCGTTGATACCGAAGATCAGATTAGTGAGTGCGCGTGGGCGTTCAACATGATGCGGGATCAAATAAGGAGGCGCACCCAGGAGCTGACTCGCAGCCGCGAAGAATACAAGAGCCTGTTTGAACAGGTCCCTTGCTTCATTTGTGTGATAAACAAGAATTTCGAAATCGTGCGTCAGAATTCGTTCATGAAGGACGTGTTCAAAGGCAGCACAGGTATGCATTGCTATCAGGTCTTTAAGAAGAGTTCTACGAAATGCGTAGAATGTCATGCAGACAAAACATTCGCGAACGGCAAAACCTATGCAAGGGAACATTGCGGGGTAACCGGCGCCGGGGAAGATGCCAATTATGCAAGTTATGTGTCCCCCATTGTGGATAACAACAATCGAGTGCTTTACGCAATGATCATGGCAGTGGACATCGGAGACCGCGTGAGACTCGAGGGGGCCTTGCAGGCATCAAAGGAGTTTCAGACCAACCTGATAGAAAACTCCATTCATGGAATCATCGCCACAGACGAGCAGGGAAGGATAACCATTTACAACCGTGCAGCGGAAAGTCTTTTCGGGTACCAATCGAAAGCGGTGGTGGGCGACTCTGAGTTGGAGAAATACTTCCCGAGACAATTCGTGGAGAGGATTCTCGCGTGTCACTCGGGCAAGAAGATCGACGAGCCGCGACTCATAGCCCAAGAGATGATAGTCACTGCGAGTAACGGAGAGTCGATACCGGTGCGTTTCTCAGGATTCCTTCTCTTTGACAAAGAGAAGATTGCCGGAGCGGTTGGCTTTTTCCAGGACCTGCGCACCTTCAAGCAGTTGGAACGAGAAAAGCAAGCATCGGATCGCTTGGCGGTGGTCGGCCAGACGGTCGCGGGACTGGCACATGGGATCAAGAATATTCTCACAGGCCTCGAAGGCGGAGTCTTTGTGGTCGATACCGCGCTGGAAGACGATGACACTGCGCTTTTGCACCGCGGCTGGAAGATGATTCAGAACAACATCGGACGCGTATCGATTCTGGTGAAGGATCTGCTCAGTTACTCGAAAGAGAGAGCGCCCGAATATGAAGAGACCGACCCGAACCTTCTTGCAGAAGATGTCTGCGCACTCTTCGATATCAAAGCCCGCGAGAAATCCATCGTCATCGAGAGAGACTTCGATCCCCAGGCAGGCCGCATGTCCAAGACACTCCTCGATCAGCGCGGCATTCACACGTGCCTTTCCAACCTGGTAGCCAATGCAATGGACGCATGTGAACTCGACACCAAACAAGAGGCACACCGTGTCATCGTGAAAACCAGGCAGAATCAGGACGGAAGTCTGATGTTTCAGGTTTCCGACAATGGCGGAGGCATGAGCGAAGAAACCAAGCGGAAAATCTTTGCAAGCTTCTACTCGACCAAAGGGAGCCGCGGCACCGGATTGGGGCTCATGGTGACCAGCAAGATCGTCATGGAACACGACGGGAAAATCTCTTTTGACAGCCAGGAGGGAATGGGATCGACCTTCACCATCGTGCTGCCTTCGAGAGAGGAGGAGCGGGACATCCAAAATCACGCTCATAAATCCCTCGGTCAGCAGGAGGAGACAAAGGGGAATGGTCAAGAAGGCACCATCCCACCCGAATCCAAGGCTGACGCCAATGCGGCAGTTACACGAGTTACGTAGATCGGAGGCCGGAGGCCTTCTGATACCAACCCCCATGGCGGTCACCGCCACAACGAACGATGAAAGTCTGACATCGAAGGGGACTTTCATGGGAATGCGTTTTCAGGCATACGACACTGGCGGCAAACCTCTTTCGCTACGAACGGCCCGGCCTGACTGCGCTTCAGAGGCATGCCGCCAGCAGACCAAAGTCACTTACGTGATCGCGCATCGGTATGAGAAAAGATGCGACAGCCCTGCGTCGTCCCCGGATGGCGAGGACTTCCTCCGGCACGGTACCTTACTGGAGGCTCACAGGAACGATCGGTTCGGATTACGAACGATCGCGCTTCATCTGTGACCAGACCTCGGAAACGAACTGGTCCGAAACATCTCCGCTCCAACGGAGGGGCTTATGGAACAACCGGCACAACAGAGGCTGAACGGCGCGCTGGACTGGGACATCACGTCAAGGGTCATCACCGACCTGGTCCAATGGCAGGAGCAGTTTGCAGAGGTTCAGGAACTGGTGGTCAGCCAGGACGGGGAGAGGGTCGCCGGAATAGTGAAGGCAGAAGACGACACCTTCACCATATGCGTCAATGGAGGCCCGTGGACTCATACCTTTGAGAAAGCATGGTCTTTGCAATTCGGCCCTGACGGTCGTCTGGCTTGCATCGGAATGAACGATGACGAATGGACCGTGGTGCAGGAGGACGAGCCATGGGAGGAAGCCTTCGACTATGTGTGGAACCTCCGGTTCAGCCCAGACGGCAAGGGCGTAGCGGCTAACACGAGAACGTCCGACGGGTACGGCGTCACGCTTAACGGCCAGTCATGGGAATCCCGATTCATTCAGATGAGAAGCTGCGAAATCAGTCCTGACGGACTGAGCACCGCGGGAAACGTGCAGATGGAGCCGATGACAGAAGGCGACATCTTCACCTTTGACAAGGGACTCTGGAGCCTGGCGGTCAATGGGCAGACTTGGGACACTCACTTCCTTAACGTATGGAATTGCGCTTTCAGCGACGACGCCTCGATGGTTGCAGCTGAAGTGCGCCTTGATCGAGATCGTCAGACCATCGCGTGTAACGGTCAACCATGGCCTCAAGTCTTCAGGGCGGTCTGGGAGCCTCGATTTGTTCCAGGAAGCCACGAGGTGATTGCGCCCGTGCTCACCCCGGAAGGTTGGAAGCTGTGTATCGATGGAAAGCCTCTCTGGAACAACTCTTTTGCGCAGGTGTGGCATCAGCGGTTCGGCCCTGATGGCAAGAGATTGGCAGCAGTGGTCGCTCCGAGCTTCGGCCGCTGGACGATCGCGGTAGACGGCGATGTCTGGAAGACCACGTTTGGAGACGCGGTGCTGCCACCCATCTTTAGCCCGGACGGACGGCGCGTTGCTGCAGTGGTGAAGGAAGGCAATCGCTGGACTATTGCAGTGGACGGCATCCCCTGGGGCAGCACCTATGACATGGTCTGGGATCCAGTTTTCAGCCCCGATGGCAAGCACGTGGTAACAAGAGCGGCCCAAGGGGAAAAATTCTACTTGGTCGTCAACGGACGGGTGGTTTCGCTCGGGAGCGCCAACTTGTGGGACCCGATGTTCAGTCCTGACGGGACAAGGCTTCTCATCAAGGACATGGAATTCGGGAAGCTCTTCCGAAAGGTCCTTCCGATCGAAACACTGCTTCGATAGCTTAACGAGGAGATCACCAATGTACAGCTTTGCCAGCGGACCGTTGGTGTGGATTGCATTCATCACGTTCTTAGGCGGCATGATTTACCAGTTCGTGAGCATGCTCCAATTGGCCAAGAAAGACAAGGTCATCTACCCGTACATGAATTTGGAAGCCGGACTTCGCTCTTTGTTCCACTGGGTGGTGCCTTTCGCTTCTAGGAACATGCGGATGCGGTGACGAGACCACGATCGTGACCTTTGCGTTTCACCTGTGTCTTGTGCTTCTGCCCATCTTTCTCACCGCTCATGTGGCCATGTTCGCACTTGCGTGGGGGCTGAAGTGGCCGACCGTATCCACCGGGACAGGGGACGCATTGACGATTCTCGTCATGCTGGCGGTCATTTTCTTCCTGGTACGGCGCTGGATGCTCCCTGAAGTAAGGTATGTCACTTCAGCCTCTGACTATCTTTTGCTGGCGATCGTCGCGGCCCCGTTCGTGACAGGCTTCATAGCCCATCATCAGTGGTTTGATTATGACACCATGGTGGTGATCCACATGATTTCAGGAGCAGTGATGCTTATGGCCATTCCTTTTACCCGATTGAGCCATATGCTGTTTTTCCCGTTCACCAGAGCGTACATGGGATCGGAATTCGGCGCAGTCCGTCATGCCAAGGACTGGTAGGAGGCTGCTGCGTAACGCAATGCTTTCCCGGCTACGTGGCACGATGAGGTCAGTTCCGATGACTTTCGGCACCAGCTACCCAGGAGAAGCTTAGTAAGTCAGACTCATAGGAGCCTCCCTGCGAAGCCGAGATCGCAGTGTCTCTGCCGAAGTAGCACGATTGTCACCGTGCATCAGGTTATGCAACAGGCTCCTAGGCGTACGAATCAGGATGGAGGGCAGATTATGGGCTTACCTGCAACGATGTTTCCCACGCTTCCTCAGGTTTCCGATCCTGGCGTGGATGAGACTGCCAAGAATCTCACACGGGAGCAGATATCAGAGGTCATAAACCGAGTGCTGGACCGGGAAACCGCGGCCAGGTTCAAAGTATACATGAACACCTGTGTGCATTGCGGACTCTGTTCGGATGCGTGCCACTGGTTCCTGTCGAACGACCGTGACCCCAGATTCTCGCCAGTGGGCAAGGTGAAACAGACCCTTTGGGAGATCGTGAAGAGAAAGGGAGACGTAGACGGAGATTTTATCAAGGAGTGCTCGCGTATCGCGCAGACGGAATGCAACGTATGCCGAAGATGCAGCATGTATTGCCCCTTTGGCATTGACATCGCGTACCTGCTTTTGACGGTGCGGCGGATATGCCATGAACTGGGAGTAGTGCCGCAATTCATGCAGGACACGGTCAATAGTCACGCGGTGACGCTCAATCAGATGTGGGTGAAACAGGACGAGTGGATCGACACGCTCCAGTGGCAGGAAGAAGAAGCCAGGTCAGAGGTAACCACTGCAAGGATACCTTTGGACAAGTACGGAGCTGACGTCATGTACTCGGTCATCGCTCCGGAGCCCAAGATATTGGCCCAGTTGATCGGCAATATAGCCCAAATCATGGCAGTGGCCAAGGTGGACTGGACCATGCCCTCCTTCGATGGCTGGGATAACAGCAACATGGCCATGTATTCGGGAGACTTCGAGACCATGGGCCGGGTGGAACGGGCTCACCACGAGGCGGCCTTGACACTGAAGGTCAAGAGAATTGTCATGGGCGAATGCGGTCATGCCTTTCGAGGAGCCGTGTATGACGGGCCCAAATGGCTCGGCATGGAAGGAGCCGCCCGTGCCGCTGATTCATGCGGTGGAATTCTATCACGATCTCATCTTTTCAGGCCGCATCAAGATAATGCAGAAAATTCGACGAGCCCGTGACCGTTCAGGAACCCTGCAACATCATCCGAGGAAGAGGGCTGGGCCAAAAGCTTCGCGAGATCATACGCGCCACATGCTCGGATTTCAGGGAGCCGGAACCGGCCTATGAGCACAACTACTGCTGTGGTGCGGGCGGAGGAGTCATCAACTGCGGGCCGCCCTGGAAGACTTCTCGGGTGAAAGGGGACCGTGTGAAAGCCGAACAACTGGCTGCCACCAAGGCTCATATCGTGATTACTCCTTGCCACAACTGTCACAGCGGCATCGAAGACATTATTGGCGGGTACAAACTGGGTATGCATGTGAAATTCTTCAGCGAAATTCTCATGCAGGTCATGGAAATTCCCGATGAACTGAGGGCCGAGTAGCACCGGTCTCGCCCTGACTGATGAAATGACGGAGGAGCGGACTCATGCGTTGGATACACAGAATAGCGCTCACGACTCTCATAGGCCTGAGTCTCGTTTTGTTACACGGCGGAATGGCAAGGCTCCTCGCGGAAACTGCCGGAAATGCGAGTGAGTCCGAGACCGGAAGCCTGCCGTTGATATTGGCGCATCAGGGATCCGCGTCCAAGCTGGACCGTCCTGCGGTACTTTTCGAGCATGACCGACATACGACTGCGCTGAAATCGGCCAGCCGCGAGGATTGCGCAGTCTGCCACGTGCTCAAGGACAAGGACACAAGCTTGAGAGACCCGGAAGTAAAGGTCTTCAAGTTTCCCAAGACATCTTTTGACGCGACAAACAAGAACAGCATCATGTTCGCGTACCACAACGCGTGCGTGAGCTGTCATCGCAAGCTGGCCAGTGAAGGGAAAAAGACCGGTCCGGATATTGGCATGTGCGGAAAATGCCATGTGAGAAAGCCCGAGGCTCGGCAGGTGAAATGGGCCTGGCAGCCCGTATTCAACTATCTTCGCCACTCCAAGCATGTGCAGGCCGGCCAGAAGTGGGATGCATCCGACCACGTCAACGTGGCCCAGAACGTGCAACTGATCGGCCAGGTCACTGATAAGAAATGCGAAGTTTGCCATCATACCTACGACGCGGCTGCCCAAAAATTGATCTACAAGAAGGACACCGAGAACTCGTGCGGGGCCTGTCACAAAGCGAAAGACGACAAGAATGCCCGGTCCCTGAAGCATGTGGCCCATGCCGCGTGCCTTGGGTGCCATATGAAACTCTCGGAAAAGATAAAGAAGCAAGCTCTTCGCAGCGGCAGGGTAACGCTCTTCGCGGCGGAAAAGAAGCAGTTCGGACCGGTGGAATGCGCGGGATGTCACGCGGTGCACAAGGAACTCACCCCTGAGGAAATCATGAAGATTCCTCGGTTGGTCCGCGGGCAAAAGGACGTGATGGACCTCGCTCTGAAATACGTGCCGGACGTCTCAGTCCCGGGAGTTAGGCCGGTAGCGCTGACCAATCCTTCCGGGGTGAGGATGAAGGTGGTTCCTTTCAATCACAAAGCGCACGAGCACCAAGCGCAATTCTGCAGCACCTGCCATCATCACTCTCTCGAAAAATGTGAGAATTGCCACACTGCCGCAGGAGCGGCAACCAAAGGTGGCAATATCAGTTATGAGCAAGCTTTCCACCGGGCCACTGCACAGCAGTCCTGCGCGGGATGTCACGATTCCGCAAAGGAAGACAAGAAATGCGCGGGATGTCATCAGTGGAAACAGGTCGCAACGCCAAAGACCTCCTGCCCGGTGTGTCATACAGGGACTACAGGAGGGAAAGTGGTGGAGCTACCTCCCATTCCTTTGTATCGCGACGCACAAAAAGTTCCTGAGACACTCCTGATCAAAGGGCTTGAGAAGGAATTCAAACCGGCCGGCATGCCGCATATGAAGATCGTCAACAAACTGGTTGCCATTTCCAATGGCAGCTCTCTTGCCAGACGATTCCATGCAACCAAGGACCACGCGCTGTGCTCGGGCTGCCATCACAGGAGCGATCTCCAGCAGGCAGCAGTTCAGGCGCCGAAGTGCAGCACCTGCCACAGTCGGTCTTTCGATGCGACCGCTCTTGGCAAGCCCTTAGTGTTGGCCGCGTATCATCGCCAGTGTATGGGATGTCACCAGGCCATGCACCAGAAACCGACCTCGCTTGAGTGCGTCAAGTGTCATCCCGCAAAACAAGGGGTTCAGGCGGCAGGCTTGATCCCGCCGGTTTCAGCGCACAAGTAGTTGACGGATTGAGCCCAGGTGAGAAAGGAGAAGACGATGCCTCACATTTTACATGAATTCTACACCGTTACAAAGGGAATGGAATACCTGGTGGTGATCGTATACCTGTTCGTGTTCATCTCTTTCTGGAGGTTTCTCACCTACAAGGACAAAGACTGACAAGAAGGGAACCACCACCCAAGGGTCATTATGTACCCCTTATGACAGGAGAGGGTCGATATGGATTCAGATAGAAGAACCTTCTTGAAAATAGTGGCAGGCTCCGGAATCGCAACGGCATTGGGTCTTCCCGGTTCGGCATTTGCCGGTGCGGAGAACTTGCCTGGGTACCCTGACCAATTCGGGGTGCTGGTGGATACGACCGAGTGCATCGGATGCCGACGCTGCGAATGGGCCTGCAAGGAATGGAACAAACTTCCGAATCAGAAATCCTTGCAGGAATACGAGAAAGATCAGGCTGCGTTCGATATCCGGAGACGAACCCATGCTGACACCTATACTGTGGTGAATCGGTTCAGCAACCCGAGAGATGCGTCAAAACCGATCTATGTGAAAAAGCAGTGCATGCACTGCTATGAGCCGGGATGCGCGTCGTCGTGTTTTGTCAAGGCGTTTACGAAACGGCCCGTGGGAGCGGTGACGTATGACGCGTCTCTGTGCGTGGGCTGCCGGTACTGCATGGCTGCATGCCCCTTTGACGTCCCCGCGTACCAGTATGACAACGCGTTCACGCCGCAAGTCACCAAGTGCACCTTCTGCTTCGATCGGATTTCCACGGAGGGCGGAGTGCCTGCATGCGTCGGCATCTGCCCCGTAGAAACCATGACGTTCGGCAAGAGAACCGATCTGATCGATCTGGCTCACAAGAAGATCAGAGACAACCCCACCAGGTACGTCAACCACGTGTACGGCGAAACGGAAGTAGGCGGCACGAGCTGGATGTACCTGTCTTCAGTGCCTTTCAATATGATCGGCTTTCGCACGGACCTGGGGACCACGCCGATACCTTCTCTGAGCAAGCCTTTCCTGTCACTGGTGTCACCGGTGTTTATCACCATTCCCGCGCTCTGTATGGGGCTTTACAGTTTCAAGAAACGCAGAGACAAGATGACCGAAGAAGAGATCAAGAAGGCTCTTGAAAACCACAAGGAGGCCAAATAATGGATGCCACCACGGCCGCTGCCGAACTCAAGCCCGGTTGGGTCCAGGAGAAACTCTTTCTGGGGATGACGTTCAAGGAGTACCTCAAGAGCAACTACACCCCCTTTAATCTTGTGGTGGCTTTCATCCTCGCGATCGGCATACCGGTAATCTTTTACCGTTTGATATTCGGTCTGGGACCGAGCACCAATCTTTCGGACAACAACCCCTGGGGTATCTGGATTGGCTTTGACATGCTATGCGGAGTCGCCCTTGCCGCGGGAGGGTTCGTCATAGGATCCGCGGTGCATCTCTTTGGGATGAAGGACTACGAGTTCCTGTTCAGGCCCGCGGTGTTGACCGGTTTCCTCGGGTATCTCTTCGCGATTATCGCGCTGACTTTTGACCTGGGCCGGTACTATCGCATTCCGTACCCGATGGTAGTGTCATGGGGCGTCAACTCGGTACTGTTTCTGGTTGCATGGCATGTGGCGCTGTACTTAACGTGCCAGTTCGTGGAATGGTGCCCGGCCATCTGGGAATGGCTCAACTTGACGAAGTTGAGGAGAATCTTCATCAAAGCCACTTTGGGAGCAACCATATTCGGCGTGTGCCTGTCCATGCTGCATCAGTCGGCTCTTGGGTCAATTTTTCTCCTCATGCCGGAAAAGTTGCATCCTTTGTGGTATTCGGAGTACATTCCTCTGTGGTTCTTCATGTCCGCGATCGTGGGCGGGCTTGCCATGACGATCATTGAGAGCATGGCATCGCATCGCATCTTCTCGCACATGATCAAGCATCATGATCCGGACCACCTGGACCGTGTGACTATCGGTCTGGGAAAGGCGACTTCGGTCACGCTTTTCGCGTACTTTTTCATGAAAATCATCGGGCTGGCCCACGGGAACAACTGGCACTATTTGACTACCGGGTACGGATACTGGTATCTCGTGGAAATCCTCGGATTCGTGTTACTTCCTGCGATGGGACTCATGTATGCGGTACAAAACAGGCTGGTACGCATGATCCGAGGCTGGGCGGTCGTGGCCGTAATCGGGATCATTTTGAATCGTCTGAATCAGTCGGTCATCGCGTTCAACTGGCACCTTCCCTGGGCTGACAGGTACGTGCCATCCTGGATGGAAGTGATGCTCACGGTTACGGTAGTGACCATCGGCATTCTTACTTTCCGATGGATTATGAACCGGATGCCCATCCTCTACGAGCACCCGGATTTCGAACCCGAAGAGCACTGAGCGGGTCGGAAAGGAGGACTTCATGCCCAAAAAGATTCTTGTCATAGACGATGAACCGCACATCGTAAAATACTTGACCACGTTTCTCCGAGATTGCGGTTATGACACATGCTCTGCTGCAAACGGTGAGGAAGGATTCGAGGTCCTGAAAAAGGAAAAACCGGATCTCATCACCCTGGATCTCCAGATGCCAAATGAGACTGGGACACGCTTCTATCGCAATATGGTCAAAATCAAGGAGTTTAAGGATCTGCCGGTCATCGTGATCAGCGGAATTCCCGGCCGTCATTTGGCAGTGACAAAACCGGTGGCTGTGTTCGAGAAACCCATTGACCGGGACGCATTGATCGCCGCGGTCAAGAACGCCATTGGAGAGTAGCATGGGAGCCCACCCCGTGGTGCTCTTCATGCCAGGGCAACAGCGGATTCGGAGCTAGCGCCTCTGGCGGTGCCTGCCTTCGTCAGAGGCTCCGGACCTCAGCGCGAGGAAGTGGGAGCGCTGGGCTCAGGGGATTCACCAGGAATTAAGGGCATTGAAGCCCAGCCGGGCTGCTGCCCTTGAGGGAAGCCGGACGGGTATCGCGATGAAAGACTCTGCCAGCCAAGAGTATGGGAGACTTCTCGATGCGCTGCCCTGTTACGTGACGCTGCAGGACCACGCGCACAAAGTCCTGTGGACCAACGAGCTTACCTTTCGAGATTTCGGTCCTCATGAGGGGAAGACTTGCTACGAGCTTTACGGGATCGGCACGGGTAAGTGCGCTGATTGCCCAGTGGAAGAGACGTTCACTGACGGCCAGATCCACGGCAAAGAGATGTTGCTCACCGCTCGGGACGGGTCCCGTATCAATGTGATCGTCCACGCATCTCCTGTACGAAACGATGCAGGGAAAATCGTTTCGGTCATCGAAACTGCCGTCAACATCACGCCAGTCAAGGACATCCAGAAGCAACTGATACTGGTGGGGCAGGCCGTCGCGGGCATGGCCCATAGTATCAAGAACATCATGATGGGATTGGAAGGGGGAATCTATTGCGTAAACAAGGGGCTGGAGGCCAAAAACCAGGACGAGGTCAAAGACGGCTGGGACATGGTCCTCCTGAACTTCGACAAGATTTCCCACATCGTGAAGGACATTGTGTACTGCTCCAAGGAGCGGGAACCTGATTTCCATAGAATTGCGCCCAACGACATTGTCCGGCAAGTGCACGACTTGTTTAAAGATGTGGCATCCCGTTATGCGATCTCCCTCAAGCTCGATCTGGATGAGCGTCTCCATGAAGCAGTCATAGATCCTCTAGGCTTCCACACCGTGCTGGCAAACCTCGTGACCAACGCGATGGACGCGTGCAAGATCGATCTGTGGAAAGAAACCCATTTGATCGAGCTCAGGACGCGCAAAGGACGCGACGGATCGACAGTCGTCGAGGTTGCTGATAACGGCATGGGCATTGACAAGGATCTCAAGGGTCACGTGTTTGAGGATTTTTTCACTTCCAAAGGCGACAAGGGCACAGGTCTCGGTTTGATGGTGACCCAAAAGATTATGCGGGAACACGGAGGACACATTACGTTCAGATCCCGACCCAAGCGGGGCACGACTTTTGTGGTGCGTTTCCCGCCAAGGGATCTTCCGGAAACCGAGAAGGGGGTTACGTAATCTCTCGTGCCGAAAGGCGTACCAGAGCACACGCCAAGGGTAGCTCCGTACAAAGTGTAGAGCGCAACGTCCTTGGCTGCAAAGCTCCTGGCTCCTTTACTCAAAACTGAGTCTCTCGCGAAAGGATGGACCCATGGAACAACAGGAAAATAAAGGGCAAATACTCAATGAGGGCAACCCTGTGGATTCCGCTGAGGAAATCCCGAACTCCCATCCTGTGGAAGCTCCTCCTGCGGAAACAAAGCCTCGCGTCGCAGAGACACCTTCGTCAGGCGAGCCTCGGTCGCGCATGATCATGGCTGGCGTGTTTACTGCCGCAATTCTGGCGGTCATTGCCGTAGTAGTGGCAGGCGTGTTTCAGGTCACGTCCAAGTGGTTGATTACCTGCCCGCATGATCTGCCTGTGAACGATCCTGCGCCAATCCTTTGGAGCCAGGTGACTTCCACGGAGAAAACCCCCGCATCGCTCGGTGTTTCCCAAGCAGTCGCGATGCAGGTAAGGTTCAAAGGCGTTGCGCTCTCTGGCCACGCCGGAAAGGAGAATTAGCAAGAAACCGGGGG
Organism: uncultured delta proteobacterium; assembly: GCA_963760985.1. GTDB lineage: Bacteria > Desulfobacterota > Desulfomonilia > Desulfomonilales > Desulfomonilaceae > JACRDG01. The sequence goes on from CAVXFM010000018.1 coordinate 12,797, forward strand.
TGCCGCGAAAATGGACAGGCGTGACGGGAGGCAGAGAAACAAAGAGGATCATTCTGCGTGGCAAGGGATGCTCGGTCCAACGATTGCTTCTCCAAAAGGAGGCCGACATGTTTCTACCCAGAAGTGAGATTTTCAAAGACCTGAGGCAGGAGGCGGTCAACGAGATTTCCGAGATCGCCAAGGAAGAGAATCACGATCGAGGCGCCCTGCTGTTTGCAGCGAGCGATCCGGCACACCATTTCTACATCCTTGTCAATGGCAGCGTGCAACTTTCTTTGGGGCAAGAGAAGACCAGGGAATACATCGTCCACAATCTGGGAGAGGCCTTTGGTTGGTCAGCCGTGGTGGGCAACCACACGTATACGGCCCGCGCTCAGTGCCTCGTCCCGACAACAGTATTGAAAATAAACAAGTTACAACTGGAAAAAGTCTTTGATGCGCACGAGCGCAGCGGCAGGAAATTCTACATGAGCTTGGCCAAGCAACTCGGCCAGAGACTCATTGACATGCACACATAAGCCCACAAGCAAGGTGCCACAGAGATTTGTGTCATGCGCTCGCTCGCAATTCGGCTTCTGGGGCGAGCGCTGACATGTGCTCACCTGTGGCCGGGCCATGAGAGCCTTCCGGAAGGAGGCCGGTATTTGCTTCGTCGCGGGACAGACCCCGAGGTCTCTGATGAAGATTTCCAAGAGATGTGTCACGCGCCTACTTACGGGGTGAGCCAGGGAACCTCCTCCGAAGGCCCCGACGTGTCTTGTACAAAAAAAGTCGTCTTACAAGCTGTACTTCGTTGATACTATTGCTGCACAACAAACTAATTCCACCCAATGTGGCCTTTCCTGCTGCCGAACGCGCGCTTGGGCATGCCGGCCCATCGTCCCTACCGCAAAATTTTCGACTTCCAAGAATAGTGTTATTTCATTCTCCGCCACGGTCCCCTCACAGCCACGCAAGAACTGGTCGGCGAAGAATTCAACTCGTAGAAAATGGACTTTCTCCAAGAGCCCTTTTTCCAGACCTGGGTCCGGAGACTGTCGACGTTTGTCTCCTTTACGCTGCAGGATCGCCTGTCCCTTCACAGTTCAGTTTTGGATAACGATGTCTCACGGAGCAAAAATATTCTCCGGCTTGTATGGGTGGGTTCCCTCGACGACCTCCACGCCAGACTTGGCTCTGATCTTACCCAGGAGTACGTCTTTATGCGGACAGTGGTCAGTAATGCAAGGCCCCAGATGGATCTTGGTCGCCATCTCTTCCATGGGAGCATTCCACAGCTTGACCTGAGCCAGTCGAGTCACGATAGTGGCTCCTGGGCAGTCTCCGCAATTCAGCATACCTATCAGCTCAGCTTGCCCGACCTGGTATCGGGAGAATTCGCCCTCTCGCCGATTAAACCCCACCATGCACCGGGAACACCCTATGCATACATCGTCCATTGCCCGTTTACAGCCAACAATAAGAATCTTCTCCATTCGATTGCTCCTTGTGCGTAATGTTTGCGTAGCTGTTGAGTTAGCCTCATCTTGTTGTGGCGGGATCGCGAACCTTCGGTCTGCTCTTACCTCGTTTACCCTTGACACCTGTTTCGCAAACCATCCTGAACGTAGGGTTTCTCGATTATCGAAGTCAGGCACAAATGGCTTGATGTCAAGCAGAGGAGTGCCATCAACCACGTCTACGTCCTCAATGGCTAAAGTCGAACCCGAGATGCCGATGAGTTTCACTGCAGATAGGCCAATAGCATTCGGACGTGACGGGACTCTCGTCGCAAATACCCCTCGGTGTGTATCGTCCAGGAAGGGCTTCACTTGTAGTGAATGTCTTTTGGAGCGATGAAAGTGGTAGATCAAGATGACGTGTGAAAATCCCTCAAGATCCTTGAGGCCGGACGCAAGGTCGGGATTCAACTCGACACTTCCCTTTATACCGGATGCGGCCTTCGGCTGAATGGGCATGCCCTCGACGTCGAGAAAGGGAGAACGTACCACTCCTATAGGCTTGTAGATTATCTCCTGCATTGGTTTTCGTCCGTAATCAATCGCGACCCGGTCCGCTGAGTCGGAGAGAGGACCTCAAGAAATCTGTCGATGAGTCTCTCCATGCCCTCGACGTCGTCCACCGATTTGATGGTGCCAAGGATGCCAAGTCCTTCGGTTTCCTGATGAAGCACATTCTCTTCTTCATCAGCTATCAGAATAGCCGAGGTCGTCCACGAAACCTTAAGCAACTCGGCCAAGAAGTGGACGCCCGTCATGGCGCCCGCAGTCTTTTCGACGATAGCCAGGTCTGGAGGATTCCGTCGGCATTCGTCGAGCGCTTCATTAAGATCGCTTCTCAGTGTCGTGGCGAGACCTCGTTTCTCAAGGCTCTTCACTAACCTTGAGGCCTCATGGTGAGCATCTACAACTACAATCGCTCTCAGTCTGATTTGGTCCAAGCCTTCCCTCCTTTTCGCTCTTCGATTGAAGGATTCTCGGTACAGTTGAGCATCCATACTCGAAGCCGTCTAGAATTCAAAGACAGCCCCAGCTCCTGCAGCGTGGAACCTGCTGCCGAAGTAGGATTTCAGAACAGCCATCGGCCCCTGGCCAGTACAGTGGGCTGGGGCTAGAAATTGAACATCGAATTGCTCGAAAGCCTCTATTGCCGAACTGGTTTCGGTCTCGGGGGACATGCCCAGATGAGTTCCTCCAATAACAGCATACACGTGGTGCATTGCCAGCTTCCTGCGTACATGTTCCAACACGTTTCTGACCCCCGCGTGGGCGCATCCCAAGAGCAATACAGGACCCGAAGCAGTATTCATCACCAGCGAGCAATCGTCTTCCAGGGGATCGGGGATGGTGGAACTGCCTTCCGTAGTGACAAGGTGTTTGGCCGGGATGACCTCGTAAACCCTCCGCACCAAGCCGGTGAACCAGAATCCTCGTAGGATTTCCTCTAATCCTGGAGCGTAGTCGAAGACTGCTCCGGCCTCTTCCAAGGTCTCCCGTGAGTAAGGAATTCCTATCCAGCGAGACGTCTTTCCATTGTCAAGCGATTTCAGATGCGGGGAAAAAACCGCGGGGTGGGCCACAACCCGAATCCCGGGGTTCAATCTGACCGCATGGAGCAGGCCGCCAGTATGATCATAGTGACCGTGACTCAATACGATTGCAGAGAGCAACGATAGGTCAATCCCAAGTTCTTGGGCGTTATGCGCCAGAGCAGGTCCCTGTCCGGTGTCGAAGAGTATTGGTACCTGAGCCACGTTCCACCAGTGCAGCAAAGCCGTGTTCAGGCATCAAGTTGAGCGACGGTTGCACGTCGTTGTCCACGAGAATCGTGATACGGGTCGGTTGGTGGTCGCCATTCATGCGGTCAGAGTCCATCGATTTTGTTCCGAGAGGCAACATGATGGTTCCATGGGCCAAAGTTTCGATGCACAGATCAAACTTGGCGTTCAAGGGGCTGCCGGTACTAATCGAGCGGCAGGTCCGGTCAGGTCTCTCTCCCTGAGTGGTGAACGCATCCAGGGGCGAATTCGTGGGACCATATACGGCAAAAGTTGCAACGAATAGTAAGACCACATGACGGGATTACCGAGATAGTCCCCGAAAACGATGAGGAACAAAAGGCGTTCCATTCCTGCCCCTTCTTTCATCGGAACCAACGCCGGCATATGCGAAGCGAAATTCCTCTGATGAATTGTGTGATCGCCTTAACAAGGCCGCTGTGATTCACTTGTCCTGTTTCAGGGTGCTTGCAGCTACAGCCCCTCGTGCCTGAGAGCAATGTTCCATTTTGTGACGAAGGGTTCGAAGAAACGGGTTCCACCAGCCTCGCTTACTACTCTCATCAGGCCAGCGGGATCTTCAACGGTAATCCCTGAGAGCCACGTTACCGCAGTGTCCTCAAAGGCTTCGGCGATCATCGGGGTGGACGGACCGATCAGAACTGTCTCGCGACAGTATCGTGCCGCTTCCAGTAGTTCATCGATAGTGTCGTTGATGATGGTTGTCGACGTTATGAGTGCCACGTTGTGCTCTGGTATCGCAGAAAACGCCTCTGAAGAGCTCCGCAGATGGGGCAACAACCCTGTCTGTTCCTCGAATATCTCAAGCTCTGCAACCCGGTCCTGGAGTTCGGCAACCAACGGGCCGAAGAAACCCACCATTGCAACGGTGTCGTTCGAAAAAAGCTCTACCGATTTAAGGACATCACCCGTTACGCCTTGCAATGGAGTAGCGTTTGCTATTGCGTTTGCCGTCGCCAATCCTAGGGCGGATTCAACGAGACCCTCGGAATCGAGATAGCGAAGAGCTCCCAAGACCGGTCTTCCTACAATGGGTCTTTTTCCTGCAAACGCCGTGCAGCCTCTAAGCAGTTCTCTTCCGAGAGTGTACGCCACGCCGGTGCTGCCGTCATCGAGTTGAACCGCTGTGTACCCGAGCCCGATGCGCACGTCGCGAATCAGATGGCCTGCGCATGATGGTTCAAGGATGTCTATGATGCGTTTCCTTACCCGCATGTCTTACCTCGACTTTGCAAGAGCGCTGCGAAGAGTGTTCACCGCCAGGTCCGCGCAGTGGGTGTGCTCCACTGGAAGGCCTCCCAGGTAATCCATTAGATCCTTGCCGGTTATTCTCATGGCTTCTTGAATCTTGAGTCCCTTAGCCATGCATGTGATAGCGCTGGAGCAGGCGATCGTTGGACCACATCCGTTCGTGACAAAGCTGATGCGCGCGATTGTCCCGTCATCAACTCCAACGAAAATTCCTATGGTGTCCCCACAAATTCCGCTCATTGCATTGAAGCAATCGGCGTTTTCCAGCTCACCGACGTTTCTCGGGTTCAAGAAATGTTCTATGACTTGCGGCGAGTACGTTTTCCGAGCCTCTTCGAGAACCAGCCCTTCAATGTCGTCAAAGACTTCTTTTTCCCTGCTCATGCGGTTAACCTCGGAGAAATGTATTGAGGGTTTGACCGAAGATCACGACCATCCCCGTTGCCCGGTTTGCGAAGCGGTGCAACATGTCGCCTTCTTATACGACCGAGAATTTGCTACTGAGTCGAAACGCGCTCAAGAAGACCCATAGCAACTTCCCGGAACGCGCCCCTTTGTTCGAAGAATTGCTTCCGCAGCATGTGGAGCCTTGCGCATGGCCAGAGGGTTCGTTATTGATCGAAATTGCCGAAGCGGACATAAGTTGCTACAGACGAGATCCGCCGCAAGAGGCGCAGACGCGATCATCCAAGTTGCTTCCGATATTGACGAGAAGCTCAGTTACACTACCTCGTTCCGAACTTCTGTATTCTTAGATCGGCATCAGTCCATCTTTCCCTTAGCGCTTGGCTTTAGTGACTGTAAGACGCTTTCCAGATGGGCAGCCCTCTCGAAGTTTTCTACTTTGATATTCACGGACTTGATCCGGTCCACTGCTTCCAGACTCTTCTTTATCGAGTTTGCCAACGAATAGGCCATCGGGCAGACTGGAGAAGATGGACGAAACACGAGGCTTACAGAGCCGTCCGCCGTCACCTCAAGATCGCGAATGAGATCCATGCGCATAATGCTTAGGCCTGTCTCCGGGTCGATCACTTCCCCGAGAGCGCTCCTGACTTGCGTTTCGATGTTTTTCATTTCCACTGGTTTGTTCCTTATGACAAGAGATCCGGCTCCAGGCACTCCCAGATTGCCCGGATGGCCCTGTTTGCAGGAGAATCGCCATCCTCCACCACACAGTGACGCTGAACCATAGAGTGAGTTACCTGTGGATCGTACGGAATCCTGCCCAAAACACCGGCCTGTGCGTCGCGGGAATATGCTTCAATCTGTTCGGTCACTTCGGGATTCAGGTCATGTTTGTTGGTCACCACGGAAACAGGAATCCTGAAGCCACGCACGAGCTGCATGGCCCGATCCATGTCGTGGAGCCCCGACAGCGTCGGCTCGGTCACGATCAAAACACGGTCGGCTCCCGTGACGGAAGAAATGACAGGGCAACCCAGTCCCGGAGCCCCGTCCACCAAAATGAGGGGTGCATCTCGCTCTCTCGCCAGAAACCTTGGCCTGATTCCTGACAAGCGCTACCAGCTTGCCGGAATTCTCTTCACCGGGAAAAAGGGCAGCGTGAACCATAGGACCGAAGCGGGTTTCTGAAATGAACCAGTGCCCGTTCAAACCCTCCTCAAGGGAGACTGCCTGTTCTGGACACACGTGGAAACAGACCCCACACCCCTCACAAGAGAGCGGACTGACCACGAACTCTGAGGAGATCGCCCCGAAACGACACGATTCCCGACAGGCTCCGCATTGAGAGCATTTCTCGCCATTTATCGTGGCCTTGACCCCACCCCGGAAGTCTTCCTCGTGGAGGGTCTTGGGATGAACCAGGATATGAAGGTCGGCCGCATCGACGTCACAATCGGCCAGCACCTTGTTTCTGGCGAGGAACGCGAAACATGCAGTTAGACTCGTCTTCCCTGTGCCGCCTTTTCCGCTGATTATTACGAGTTCCTTCATGATATTGATTCCTTGAGGTGTGCTCTGCTGCCGTTGACCAGTTCGCGTATCGTCACAAAGAGTTCAAGGAACATCTTCATGTATTGAGGAGCCGAGATCACGAGGAGATCTCCCCGTGCGTAGCCCTCCGCGATCTGACGGTCGTGCGGTATCTCTGCCAGCAGCGGAATGCCCCGCTGAGCACAAAACTTCTCTACCTCTTTGTCCCCAACGTCCGACCGGTTCAGAATCACGCCAAGAGGGATGGCGAGATGAGAGATTGCCTCCACTGCGATGCCCAGATCGTGCAGTCCGAATGGAGTAGGTTCCGTGACGAGGATGATGAAATCCGATCCCATTACCGTGTTGATCACGGGACAGGACGCACCGGGAGGAGCGTCGAGGATCGCCACCTTGTGAGGGTTGATCTTCTCTTTGACTGCCCTTATGAGTGGGGGAGACATGGCTTCCCCAATCCTGAGACGTCCGTGGACGAACTCCACGGGTCCCGCGAACCCCGATTCCCGGACCCCAAGCTCTCGGGAGCCCTCACTAATCGCTCTCTCAGGACAGAGAAGCGAACACCCCCCGCAACCGTGACACATCTCAGGGAAGGTGAGGACCTGCTCTCCGATCACGACGATCGCACTGAACCGGCAAACCTCGCCGCACTTCCCACAGAGTGTGCATTTGTCCATGTCGACAATCGGCACGGGAACGGTTACGGATTCACACGTTTGCAGGACAGGTTTCATGAGGATGTGGCAATTGGGCTCCTCCACGTCACAGTCCAGCAACTGTGCTCTTGAGCCGAGCACCGCCGCAAGGCTGGTTGCAATGGTGGTCTTACCGGTTCCGCCCTTTCCGCTCGCTACGCTTATAATCATATGACGACACTCACGCGGCTGAATCAGCCTGATTGCTTGCTATTGCGTGGATTTTCGGCATTTGGGCGGATCGAGGCTTGGGTCCTCCCTCCGACCAGCGAGACCCTGAGCACTTTCCTACAACGTTCCGGCAGTAAGAGTCGCACACAGTGCACCTCCTCTTCGGGCAATCCACCCACTTCTCTCTCGATAGAGAGGTGGTCTATGTCCGCAATTTCTTCGGGCGTCTTATGGAGAGCGATTCTGGCAGTGCCTGCCCCGCAAGCTCGACTCATCCGACACCCATCGGTGCAGGACCTGTGCCTCAACGACTCGGTCGCAGGAAAACATGAGCGAGATCTTCATGGAGTCTCCGCACTTGCCCCGAAGAAATGCACTCGCATCGGGCGAGTCAATGGTTCCTCGCTCAGGGTCTGATTTCAACTGGAACCATGTCACCCTCCGATAAGCAGAAAATTCAAAACAGCCCTAACCTGTGCTGATTTCCAGGGTACCGCATACAGGAATTGAAAGTCAGTCATACTTCAATCACACTCGCCGCTCGCCCCGGCCTGGGAAGGCAGCTGAAGAGAATCTTGCCTATCGAGGAGTCTCCTCAGCCTTTCTCACCGGTCAGGGAGAGAAGGACGTTCAATTCGGGCGAACCGGTCCGCACGTCCGAGTATGTAGCGACAACAGGTGTGGCTACCAATGACCTTCGACATTGGGCTGATCGGCAAACGTCACTTCATTGCCTTGGAGACGTGCCAGCGCATCTTGCACCGTCCCGGACTGCTCAGTGGCAACCTTTATGCCCGCAGCCTTGAGCGTGGTGAATGCGTTTGGTCCGCAATGGCCGGTTATAAGCACATCCACCTTCCGGTCGGCCAGGATCTTCGCGGTCTGAATTCCCGCTCCCCTCATGGCATTGAGGTTCTGCGAGTTATCGATCGCCTCGAGGACGGTGCCGGTTTCGTCTACTATCACGATGTACTGTGCTCTCCCGAAACGGGGATCCATCTGGGAATCAATCTCTTTTCCCCTTGCCGTTATTGCGATCTTCATGACAACCTCCGAATGAAGCCCCTTCAGAATTGGCCCCCACCGCACACCTGGTTTTCTTGTATCAATTCCAGCCGTCCCTGGAGCAGATGTTCGATCACGGCCCCCACGGTTTCGCCCTCGGGGCCGAAATAGACATCAATGCCAACCTGTCGGAATCCCATAAGCGGCCTCATGCCGATTCCTCCCACTATTAGGGCATCTGCTCGATTCTGGTGGAGCAAATTGACCGGCGCTTGACATCCGCCTTGCTGGTGCGGCGGATTGTGCACTATCGAGACATCACGGACTTCTCCGTTCTCGACGCTTACTAACGTGAAAGCATCGCAATGCCCGAAGTGGCCTGAACGCGTGGCGTCCAATCCTCCGGGATGCATTGAAGGAACAGCTACAGTCTTGGATAACATATTACGAGATCTCCTCTCCGTTTCAATCTGGCTAAGATTATCAGCCGCGATAAATCCCAGCGGTCCTCTTAGGTTTTTCACGACTCGGTCAGTCATCGCTGCCAATTCCCGGAATATCTCGGAGACATCGGAACCGGAATCCAAATTGGCTATGGGGATTCCCGCATCCCCGGCAACGACGATATTTGGGTCGATGGGTATGGCCCCGAGGTAGGGAACCATGAGCTCCCGTGAGGCCCTTTCCCCTCCACCGGTCTTGAACAAGTCAATCTTTCCCGCACAGTGCGGACATATCAGCCCGCTCATGTTTTCAATGATCCCCAAGACGTTCATCTCGAGGTTCTTTGCGAACACTACGGATTTGCGCGAATCCAAAAGGGCCACGTCCTGGGGGGTGGTGACAATAATGGCCCACAAGGGTGACCCCAGGATCTGTGCGATGCTCATGGGCTCGTCCCCAGTACCCGGAGGCAAGTCCACCACGAGATAGTCCAGTTCGCCCCAGTCGACATCGGATATGAACTGCTGGAACAACGTGTGTTTCATCGGCCCACGCCAAGCGACAGGAGTGTCGGAGTCCGGAAGAAGAAATGCCATGGACATGACTTTCAGGTTCGCAGATGCCTCCACGGGAAGCAATCCGGCAGGGCCAGCCTCGGGGCTCGCACCTTCCAGCCCCAACATCTTGGGTATGTTCGGCCCGTGGACGTCTCCGTCGAGAATCCCGACTCTGTTGCCGCCGTCAGCAAGTGCCACCGCGAGATTTGCCGCGACGGTGGATTTCCCGACTCCTCCTTTGCCACTCATGACGACCAGCCGATGTTTGATGGAGGACAACTTGTCTTTGAGTCGCTCCTCCATGTGCCGTTGTTGACTCTGTGCATCACACGTGTCGGCAGTATGACAACTTCCGCAAGATGTATCGGGTGAACATGTATTGGTCTGCGACATCTAGTCGATAGCCTTTCCCTTTCGCATAAGAGTTGAAGTTCCGTACTCGCGACGAGACATGGCTACTCCCGTGCCATAAGGGTCCCACACTTCGGGCATTTCTGGTCGAAGCAGGGAATCCCCGCCTGATGAGGAGCCCTCTCCCCACAGCTCGGACAAATACACTCTCCGCCAGGACCTGCACGACGTCCGCCGCCCCGACCTCGGCCTCCTCCTCGGCCTTGTCCCGTGCCGCTCCCTTGCCCTTGTCCCGACCCTCGGCCCGATGGGCCCGTTTGATCTCCTCTTGGCATTTTGGTTCAACCTTTCCCGTTCTTAACCCTCGCGCTCTGGAGCGAGGCTCAGAAGAATGTTTGCGTGGTTTCTCGTGCGAGACGCGTGAATTGATTGACGTGCTGTCGGCATTTACCCTTTCCGCCGCACCGCTCCACGCCTCGACGTCTGAGTCATTGGGCTCAGCCCTTCGTTTCCAGCTCCTCCAGGCGAGCCTTCAATGCTGCAATTTCATTCTCGGCCGCTGCCATTTGGACCCTCAGTGCTTCGGCTTCCTGCGACGGTGACAGGGAAGCCCCGGCAGCAAAAGGCCCACGAAACAACCGCATGCCGCGGCCGCCGAAGCACCTGCCTCTTCCTCCGCCCCACGGAGCGCCTCCGCGGCCGATTCCCCGGCGATCTCCCTGCAAGGGACGCAACCCTTCAGCCGCATAGGCCCCGCATCTGCCTAGTCCCAATCCGGTTCTAGGGCCCGCTCCAAGTGGTCCTGTCCTGTCTAGCCTTGGCATGACTTCTTCTCCTTTGTCTTCAGAGTTGCGCTCTGATTCCTTTGCATTTGGGCTCTTAGACCTCGTCTCCTCTGCCGACGCTGCCTACACACGAGCGTACCGGGCATGGCATATTCCGGGTCCATGACACTGCCTTCTCTATAGGCTTTCAGGATAGTGGGCACCTCTCCGGCCAGCCATGCAACGAGCCTTATCCCCTGCCCATGGATCTGATCTTCAATCCCGCAACTGATTGCTCCGCAGAGCAACACATAGATCCCAAGCTCTTTGAGTCGGAGTGCTCTGGCCTGGCGAGATACTGTCGACCAGTCCTGCTCCGCGACCAAGACCTCTCCGTTCTCGCCCCGGGCGAAGATCAGCATATGTCGACACGTGTCAAACACCGGCGCGACACGACCCTGATGTTCGGGAATTGCGATCTTCATAATTAGCTCCCGACTAGAGTACCGCAATATCTGTGCCAAGTGGTGATGTTTTGCCCGTAGAGCTAGCTAAGAGTCATGGGGGTGAGGCAATCTGAATCTTGAGCGCAGGCGTGGTGGTGCATTCTGCACCGTTAGCGACGAGAAGTGCGGTGCATTGTGCACCTAGTTGTGAGTGGGGGAGAACACGGATGGACAAGAGGGGCGATCAGACCTCGGCCCTGCAGCACGTCCGACTATCTCGGGCATCTACCACTGAGTCCTATGCCGAGCACAATTCCCGCTGGAAAGAACAACCATTCTCACTCATCCGTCAAACAGAACAATTTTGGACAGGCTCCGCGAGCATGAGTTGCCAGACCTCTGGTGTGGTTCTTTCGAAATGTTCTGTAAGGCTTCCCTCTCCGTATCTCCGAGACGCTTTGATCATTTAGGTTACCGAATGTCAGGCTCGTAGGCGGAGTGAGTCCCCCCTTCTTCCGACCGAATCCTCCGTTGACCGGTAAGCATCAAAAAACACAAGGGGAAACGAAGCCGCGAGAAGAGACGAAAAGCGCTCTGGTCACGTTCTCCGTGCAGGTTCCGGGCATTCGGTATGGCGCTACAAGACGGAAAGCGATGTCCATCCCACGTCCTGTGCCGTCCTCAATCACTTCCGAAATAATCCCTTTGAGGAATGCTTCTTCTTCACCGTCCTGGGCGTGGATAAACTCTCTGTCCAAGTCCGGGGTAACCGTTCAGGTGGCAGCCCGCATGAGCGATGGAGGAGTGGTCCCAGTGCGGTAAGCGATAATGGAGTGTACCAAGAAGTCCAGGGGATTCTTGCCTTGAAGAATGCATGTTCGGGTGGTGGTCAGCAGTCGTGAAGTGAGTTGCTCACCCGGCTCGGATTGGTTTCCGTAACAGTTCTTTCTCCACTGGACCGCTGGGCGGAGTCCTCGTTCTGCCGCATTGTTGGTGGGTTCGACTCCAGCATACAGAAGAAACTTGAATCAGCGCGTCCCAGTTTTTCAACAGGCTCCTTGCCGTTCTGGCCACATCAGGGTCGGAACTGTCTTGATACAAGCGCAGGCAATACATGATGCGAGCCAGGTTAGGCATGGCTTTCTTGACCAGGGTCTTCCTATCAATTACCTCATCCCGAAAAGCATGCCAGAGTCGGAAGAGGTGACCTACCTCGGAGAGCATTGATTTGGAGAATTGAACCGCATCCGGACTGCGACACGTGTGTTTAAGCCCTTTGAGAGCCCGAATGATGTGAGCCCAGCATAATTGCCGGACTCCTTTGTGAAACGCTTTGTAAGAGCCGAGCATGTCCGAGCAGAGCACTCCGGAGAAGGTCTCTCCGAGGATGTCTCTGAGCACCTTGGAGCCGCGAGATTGAACAACGTGAAAGTACGCTATCATGGGTGCTACAAACACCCACAACCATCGGCCGACTCCCTTGGTTTTCCACCCGGTCTCATCCACGTTGAGCACGGGTTGCTCAGAGAGAGCGGTCTTTGCTTCGTCACAGCAATGCTCCAACGATCGCGTCATCTCTTCGAGGTGCTTGCATACGGAGCCAAGGCACATGGAAACGCCGAAAAGCGTAGCAAAGACTTCCTGAAGCCCTCGGCGAGAAATCCTATGACATGCGGTGAGATAGGCTGCGAACCCTTGAATGCGAGGACCGAATGCCCATCTCGCCTCTGGAGGCACAGCAGCCTTGGTGATAGTGCCACACGAACAGGTAATGCTATGGAGACGGTATTCCGTGACTACGGGCTTGATCGGGGGAATGTCGGTCACTTGGCGACGCTCGGGCTCTGCGGTCACAAGGTGTGGGTCAAGGGGAGCGTGGCACGCTTCACACACGCCGGGAAAGGTTTCGATTACGTGATCAACCTGTTCCACAGGCAGTAGATGTCTGGTTTTCCCTTTGTGACCTGGCTGTCCACCCGGTTTGCGTTTCCTCGATTTGATAGGCCGCTTTGCCTTTGGCCTTGAAGAAGGGCCATCTGACGATGGAGGTCTTGAGGAATTGGACGAATCTTTGGTCGGAAGAGCCACTTTGCGTTCCAACTCGTCAATCCTTGAGCTAAGCTGCAAGAGGATCTCGATGATAAGATCGCGATCTCCGTATGCGATTGCTGTGGCCTCTTCTCGCGTCATGGGGTGACATAACAACAAGAAGCACTGCCATTGCAACACAAATCAGAAAACTATCGCGATATGGCGCGACTAGAAATCAGAGCCTCGTCCTTTTCTCACGTAAACCGGGGGCGTCTTTTCGAACCCCCTGAACGCATACAGTCCGGGTGAGGTACGAAGTCGAGAGTGCTCACGACCACCTGGCGGACTCCTTTTCCCTCTAAGAGGGCGGGCAAGGCCCTCACAGCCTGAAACTGAGAGCGCAACCACATGTACGCCACATGTATCTCCGGAAGTGAAGAACCGCTCCTTCTCTTGGCCTCATCCAGCCGTTGCACAGCCAGCAAGACGTTCTTGAAGCGAGTACCCCGGCGAATCGTATCCTAAAACTCGCCCGTCTCCTGCGAGCGAGAAGCCGACAATACCCAAACCTTCACTGACCTTTCGCCCCACCACATCTTCTCCGACAAGCATACCGTTGGTCGTGGTTCCCACCCGGCAACCACAGTGGCGTGCAAGGCGAACCATTTCGAAGAATTGTGGGTGGAGGAGTGGCTCTCCCCAGCCTTGCAGGTGCACGAGGCTCGTCTTCTGAAACGCATGAGCGAGCTTGTGGTACGTTTCGATGGGCATGTGTCTTTCTTGCGGCAGGCCACCGAAGAAATGGGGCTCACCATACCTGTGAAGATAGCACTCGACTCCGTTGGGCACATGGATACTATCGTGGCCGGGACTTTTGCTCTTGAACAGTGCCAGGAATGTGGCGAATGCGTGCTCAACGGTCCTTGCGGCGGTTCAGAGAATGGTAAATGCGAGGTGGATCGCGACCGTGACTGCCCTTGGATTCTCATCTACGAGCGTTTACGGGCTCTTGGTGAACTTGACTCGTTGCGCGGGTACAAGGAACCGAAGGATTACGCAAAAGCCAACAAACCGCGATCTTTGAAACTTGCCTGAATAAGAGGATTATCGTGAAAATAACCGATCTATTTTCTCAAGGAACCTACGTACTCACCAGCGAAGTCGGACCTTAGAAAGGCTGTATAAGGGATCTGGGCAATGGTCAGACGCCCCAGTGCCTCGAAGAGGCAGAGCTGCTGCGCAACCATGTTCACGCTGTCAACGTGACCGACAACCAGAGTGCCCTCATGCGTCTCGGGTCACTGGCCGCTTCCGTCAAACTGAAGGAGCGGGGAATAGAACCCATTTACCAGATAACCTGTCGGGATCGGAACCGCATCGCGCTCCAGTCCGAACTCCTCAACGCCTGTTCCCTGGGAATAGACAATGTGTTGGTGCTCACCGGTGATCATACCACATTGGGTGACCATCGATCCGCCAAGCCCGTGTTCGATCTCGATTCGGTTCAGCTCCTGAAAGTCGCAACGCAGATGAAAACCGGTTATGACATGACAGGACACGAGCTTACCCAGGCTACCGACTTTGCCTTGGGCGCAGTGGTCAATCCGAATTTCGAGCCATTGGATCTCCAATTGATCAAGATGGCAAAGAAGATAGATGCCGGGGCTCAGTTTTTCCAGACGCAAACCGTCTATGATCCGGCGCTCTTTGAGAGGTTCATTCGGAAGACCGAAGGCCTGGGCGTGCCCATCCAACTTGGAGTTGTCCTGGTCAAGTCTGCGAAGATGGCGCAGTTCATGAATCGGAACGTCTCTGGAATAACGGTTCCCGACGCTTGGGTCAAGCGCCTTCAGGAAGCTCCGAAGGGAGGAGCAAATGAGCTGTGTGTCGAAATGACCTCGGCCTTGCTTAAAGAAGTCGCTCCCATGTTTCAGGGAGTCCATTTCATGCCACTTGGTTGGTCGGATATCGTCCCTCGGATTATCGATGCGAGTCTGCATGGTAACTCGCGACAGATTTGACCAAGCATGACCCATTCGCTTGTGGAGGAGACCGCTTCATGAGCGTCGAACAGATGTCAGTTCCCGGGACCGGGTGAGTGTCATATACATGATCGACCGCACTCCGAGAGCGGTCTTGGCCTGCTGAATAGGGCTCTCAGTGTCGTGACGCGAAAAGGAGTGATCTTTCGCTGAATTCACTTGATATGAGCCGGAACGGGTTGAAGTGCTGGGAGAAGTGATCGAGGCTTTAGTTCAGGCCTTCCCCGAGGATCTGCGTCAAATCGGCCTTGTGGTTTTGCAAAACCATGGAATTCGTGATGCCGATCTGGCCGGATTCTACCAAGCGCAACCGTTTCTCGACGCAATGAGGGATGTTGCACAACGGATGGGGCGAAATATGATGACGCGAATAGGGGAACGCATAGCCTTGCGTGTGAAACTTCCTCCCAAATGGGACTGTCTCGAGGCGGCGCTGGGGGGGACTGGACCAGGGCTAGCACTCGAAATACAGGGGAGGAGAGATCGGCCACTGGAAATATTTCCATCAAGGATGCGTTGCAGGCCTGACACGAGGCAAAATGGTCAGTACGAACCATTATTGTTGCGCTTTTGACCGGGGTGTCCCGGAAGGATTCGCCAATCGGTTCAGGCCGGACGGCATAACCGACGTAGTGGTGCGCCATGACGATTCTCAGCCATGCAGAAAAGATGGAGCCGACTCCTGCACCTACATCCTTACCTGGGGATGAGCGAGTGTGAGGTTGGGTAGATAAGAGATACGGGAGCGCAGTCGCTCTGCGCGCATCAATAACGCCGCTGCCCTGCAGAACAATGGATTAGGGGATCACTTGCCGAGCCAGCTGTCCTGAGGGTATCTGTTCGGACCGCTAGCGAGCGGAGAGTGGTGCATAATGCAACTTATCGGTACGCCATTCTGTGCATTATGCACCCACGACAACCCCGCAATGGCGTGTGACGGGAAGGATGCGCATAGGCTCTATAGTTTAATCACAGGGTTAGGATGTCACGCTTTAATTCTCAGAGAAGGCACGAATATTGCATAAAGTTTAGCGTTACACTCGACTAGACCATCCCCTGTCCTTCAGTGATATGCCACCAATGCGGAGGTGTGCATGAGTTCAGATTCGCCTGCAAAAAAGGGCTTGCCTTTTCTGGTCTGCCTCGCCTTTGTCGTTGCCTCACTTATCTTCGCCGTGGCCGGTGAGAAGGGCCCAAATCCCGCCAGCAAGAAGAAGATGGATCACAAGAAGGCGTTCGCCGTGTACAAACAGAAGTGCCTCCTGTGTCACGATTCCGTAGCCAACCCTGAAAAACCGGGACGAATGGATTGTGGTGCTTAAGACCATGCACGGGTACGGACTTGACCTCACCCCCGAAGAAACGGAACTCATAGGAGGACTTCTCTCCGACCTTCGAAAAGGAATGGAAAAAGAAGCAGGATGAACGTGAACGACGATTGCGGAACAACATCGATTAGAGAGGCGCTGCGACCGCTGGGTGGCCGCCGTCCGTGATGTTTGGGAAGCAGGATACCCATGAGATTTGTGATCAATCAGCAACGGAACATTCCCATCGCAGAATTAAGAACAGGAGGGGTCATATGGATCGAAGAGATTTTCTCAAGTCTATGGCTGCAACAGGTGTGGCCGTTTCCGTTGTGGGAACTGTAGGGCCATTGAGCGGTAATGCCCAGGCAGCCGGTAAAGTGGATATCGGCCAGGTCCGGAGCGTGAAGGTCGATGTCCTAACGGAAACCAGCTGGTTTGACAATGACATCTTCAAGAAAAACCTCATGGACTATGGCGGGGCCATGACAAACCAGTACACGATTCCCTGGGAATGGAACAATGCCGGGGGATATGCCGCTCTCGTTACGGTAACCGGGCTCGACGGCAAAGAGCGGAAGTTCCTAATGGACACGGGCTGGAATACCGAATGGATGGATTACATATTTAACGAGAAGAGCAACGTGGGAGCCATGCTCAAGAGCGGTGAAATCGAGTTCATGGTGCTGTCCCATTGGCATCTGGACCACCTCTGGGGCATTGAATCCACGTTAAAGCACAAGCCCGACATCACGATTTACGCACCAAAAACCCACTATCCCGAGGACATCGCCCTTCTCAGGGAAAAGGCCCACCACAAGGCCAAGACAAAAGACGGCAAGGAAGTGCTTATCTGCAAGAACGACGTCCCGCACACAGGAAAGCTGGTCGAATGCGTTCCGCAAGGCGACAAGGGAGACGGCGTCTATCGGCTAATGCCGGGAGTAGCCGTGAGGATGTTCGACGTGCCAATTCTTCTGCGTGTGCGTGGAGAAAATGTGCTGTATTTCAATGTGAAGGACAAGGGCGTTGTGACGGTCACCGGTTGCTGTCATCCGGGCGTCTTGTCTCTCTTTTCCTGGGCGCGGGCGAATATCGATGGGTACAAGCCTTACGGCTGCTACGGCGGTCTTCACATAACTCTGTTCGAGAATTGGGAGCCGAAGTTCGATGACATCATCAAAGGAGTCAAGACATTCAAGCTCCAGAAGGTTGGATGCAACCATTGCACTGGATGGGTCTGGGCCGAGAAGGCTGCGGAAGCGGGAGTTCCTGTGGTGAAAGGTACCAACAAGTACAAGGAGTACAAGCGGTATTCGACGGTAGCCAAGGCAAGCAACGTGTTCCTGACCAACGGCGATTCCATAACATTCTAGAGACCGGCACCTGTCGAGCCGATGTGGGGCACCCACTGCCCTTGGGGATTGCTATGATTGGGCTGTATTTGCCAGGTCCCCGGTGAGTGCCCCCTTGAATCTTGTGAGAGGAGGAACTCTGACATGGACGCAGCGTCTAGTGATCAAGGAAGCTTCAGTTACGTTGCCGGCGTGACGAGCTTCGCAGTGATATGCACGACCGTGACTGTTCTCTGGTACGTTTTGATGCATCCCAACGGGATTCTGAAACTGTACACACCCATGTACGGTTTCGCGCTCGTGGTCGTATTTCTCTCCTGTGTGGTGCTTGTGACACGAGTATTGGGGTTTTACCCACTGAACGAAGTACCATCTCAAGACCAGGCACGGTTGGTAAGGGGCTTAGGACTCACCGTCTTCACGTTCATTCTGACTCTGTTTGTGTTCTACGCGATCTTTCGCGGTTTCATAGGGAAATTCGGAGTGGCGTACTTCAGTCCCGACGCGATTGTGGCCTCGGGTGGCACAGGGGCTGAGCCATACAATGCAAGAGAGAAACTCCTCCACCGCGATCATTTACTTCGCCACTTCCTTTCTCTGGTGGGCCCTTGCGTGGGAAATCGCTTTTGGGAGCTGGCCCTGGGTGACCTCGACCAAGGGAGTCGCTGCATGGTCGCGACTGATGACGGTGCTCGTTCTGAGCATCGTCACGTTTGCCGTTCTGTTCCATCCGCATGTTTGCTACCTGTTTTACCCGCCGCAGAACAAGGCTGGCGCAGAGGCATGGTGGTCTTCCTTCGCGGGAACCAGCAGTGCGTATTTCGGTCTCGGATTGATCCTTTCGGCTACGGCTTGGCTGGTAATTTCGGATCTTCTCTGGGAACATTATCCCTGGCGCAGCTTGGCCCGAGATGGACGGAACGGGTTCTGGTCGGGTGTAGCGGCTATTGTCGGCTCTACGCTCCTTGGATTCATTTCCTGTTTCATCCTCCTCAAAGTGATGTCCGCCTTCTGGATGGAACCGTTCGAAGGCGGCCAATACACTGACGCCCCGTACTTTCGCTACCTCCACGCGGGTGAAATAAGTGGTTTCGTCATTCTTGCCGCTTTCATCCTGTCGGTGTATTTCAACAATTTTCCAAATGTGAAGTCCGGTTGGCTGAAGGGCCTTGTCCGCACCTTTATCACATTCGTAGGAGGGGGACTCATTTACTGGCTGTACTACTCACCTGTTGGTACGTACGTGTTGGGAAAAGTGCCCGGTATAGCTCAACCGGACGACACGCCTCTCGTGTGGACGCTGTTGTTCTTGAGCGTCATCATGGTCCACGCCGACTTCTTCGAGAAGTGGCCTCTCAACCGCAAGGTCGTGGAGTAAAACCCCATGGTAGACGAAGGCAAAAGATCCTTTTTCAAGAGCCTGCTCGAGCACGTGACACCTAAGGCAGCACTTGGTTCAGGCGAGAATGATGAGAACCGTGCCGAGCAGAACGACTTCGACAAATTTTTCCAGTCCTACGAATCAAGTTACGCACTGACCCTTGGCTATCCCGACGACATTCTCCTCGAAACTGCCCGGATCGAGGGCATCGAGTGCGAAGGCAGGGAAAAGCTTGAAATCGTGAAGGAGCTCTTCATGAAGAAAGGATGGTCCTGAGATCGACCTCGCAGCTTTTTTCCGAAACAAACTGGATGGCATGCTCACCATCGCGGCGTGGGTGAACGCCGTGCGTGAGCAGGTTGGGGTGACGGGAGTCAGCCAGATCTGGGATGATGTCCCTGCCTGGTATTTTTGGATTGCACAGGGACCGCGGGCTTATCAGCTTCAGATGGAGCGCGCCTGGAGGGACGGCCCTGACGACATCGGGTGTTACCACGGCCTTTTCTCGGTAAGGTGCTTTCCTTATCGGACGGACCCGCTGTTCCCGGCCTTTTCATTTTATGAACGCTCCCTTCTGGAGAGCAAGCACTTTGACGAGAGCAACACCCCCCGGTTCGAATCGAGGCTCCTTATCCCAGACTCCTTGTTCATGGTCGGAACCCTGGAAATCGCCTATGATGTGGAGGACCGCTGGGGCTTTTTCACTCTGGAGAGCCTCGATGCCATGCGAGCCACATACCGAGACGAGGCCGTCGAGGAGTACGACCTCATCGGTACGAACCGCTCCTATGCGGCTGGAGATGTCGCACGACAAGTCCCCGGATGGGCTATCAGTTTCGGGCTCTTCGATCGTCTCGTAGCCCTGTTCTCTTACCACAGAAAGCATGGCCCAAGTCGCGTAACCTTGTCGCAATCCCAGGGGTTTGAGTACGCCTTCACTGCCGCTGATGGATGGAGATGCGTCGAGACCTCTCCAGCCAACATGCTCTGCATGAATGTTCTATTCGCAGAGAATCTTGACTTGACTGATGGCGCTAGAGCCGTTCTTGAAGATGACACTCCGCATCGCAACCGGGAAGTCCTCTTCGACTTTTCATTGCCATGCCGCTGCTCCGACCATGGTACTGTCGAGTATCCCCAGGTCTGGCTATGTGAATCCGCTCTGGTGGAGCATCGCACACGCTGATCACAAATCGGACCTGACCTCATTGTGTGGCTGTTCGTGACAGCTCTGACAGGTCTACGTGAAACCGTCCCATCGGAAGAAGAACCGTGAACAATTGGCTTGAAGAGGAGAGGGCTATATGTATTTCAAACAGATTGCTGTTCCCGGCATGGGGTGTCTGTCTTACGTGATCGGCTGTAACGCTGCCAACGTGGCTGCCGTAGTTGATCCCAAGCGGGACGTACAGGATTATCTGGACATTGCCAGAACAGAAGGTCTAAGAATCACCCACGTCATCGAGACCCATGTGCACGCTGACCACGTAAGCGGTAATTTGGAGCTCCAGTCCTACACGGGGGCGGACATCTACTTCCATGAAAAGGCCTGCGTCACCTTCCCCCACAAGACTCTGAAGGAAGGCGATGTCATAGAACTCGGCGCTGCGAAACTGGAGGTGCTCCATACACCAGGACATACGCCGAATTCGTTGTCACTCCTGGTCACCGACATGAGTCGATCCAAGGAACCATGGCTGATTCTCACAGGGGATCTGCTCTTCGTGGGAGACATCGGAAGGCCTGATCTTGCGGGGCAAGAAATCCTGGAAGAGCAGGTGAGAAACCTCTACCACAGCTTGAAGGGAAAACTAGGACGGTTACCGGGAAGGGTAGAAGTATTCCCGGCTCACGGGCAGGGCTCATTGTGCGGAAAGGGCATGAGCTTCAAAAGCTCATCTACCCTGGGCTTCGAGAGGTGCAGCAATCCGATGCTGGAAATGGATTTCGAGGCGTTCAAAACAGCTCATCTCCAGGAGTTTCCCGAACGACCCAGGAGCTTTTCTCACATAATTTCGACAAACATTAAAGGCGCTCCCCTCCTGGAAAGATGCCCCCTGCAGCGTGCGCTGACACCCTCGCAGTTTCAGGATGCCATGAAAAAGGGGTCTGTAGCCATTGACACGCGGGACACGGCGGCTTTCGGGGGCGTACATGTGCCTGGAAGCATAAACATAGGATTCGAGAAGCAAACGGCCAACTGGGTAGGCATGGTGGTCGAACCCGGTTTGGACATCGTCCTGGTGGTAACGGGGGCACAAGCGTACGACGCCATGTGCACCGAGCTCCACCGTATCGGGTACGACAACATCCTGGGCTATCTCGATGGAGGCATTTCCGCTTGGCAGCTCGGGGGCTTCCCCATAAACAGGCTATCTCAAATATCCCCAAGGGAATTGAAAACCAAGATGGAGGCAAGAGACTACGGACATCTCTTCGACGTGAGAACCCTTGGGGAATGGAAGGATGGCCATATCGAGCAAGCCATCCACTTCCCGGTTACCAAGCTCCTGAGTCAAGGCCTCGATGTTCCTCGGGACGATGAGGTCATTGTCATGTGTGGTGTTGGCTACAGGGGCAACATCGCGGCCAGCTTCCTTCAGCAAAACGGGTTTTCCCACGTCCACAGCCTTGCTGGTGGAATTCGCGGCTGGAAGAACGCGGGGTTTTCTGTCACACCTTGAACGATGAGCATACAGAAACCCGCTAAGTCTCAAATATGAGCAAAACGACATTATAGCCTTTCCGGATGTGACAAAGGGCCAAGGACCTGATGCAAGAACCGTCAGAGAAAGCCTTATCGCCAAGGTTTTCTGCAACTGCAATCCCGTCTTCAGCGAGCGATATTACAACTCGAAAGGAGGCTCACGCGATGGCACAAACCAAAGATTCTTGTGTAAAAGCGGCAAAGGGACCGATCCTTCCGCCGGAATCGATTGAAGCTGCTTCGAGCGGCACCCAACATACAACGGAGGTAGTGAGAATGATCGCGAGAGTTGGCAGGCCGGCTCCGGATTTTGAAGCATCAGCTTATGCCGATGGAGGCTTTAGGAATATCAAATTATCGGATTACAAAGGAAAGTGGGTTGTGCTCTGCTTCTATCCCGGGGATTTCACATTTGTCTGACCCACGGAAATCGCGACAGTTGCCGCAAAACATGCCGAATTGCTGAAGCTTGGTGTTCAGGTCCTTTCAATGAGCACGGACAGTCGCTTTACCCACAAAATATGGCAGGAAGAAGAACTTTCCAAGATGGTTCCCGGTGGCGTGCCCTTTGCCATGCTCTCTGACCCGGGCGGCGAGATAGGCAAGGTCTACGGGGTCTATGATGAAGAGTCAGGAGTGGACATACGGGGGAGGTTCTTGATCGATCCGGATGGTATCATTCAGGCCATGGAGGTCATGACCCCGCCTGTGGGAAGAAACTTTGGAGAGCTGATCCGGCAAGTCATGGCTTTCCAGCATGTGAGAAACAGCGACGGAACAGAGGCTACTCCGGCAGGATGGCGACCGGGTGAACCTACGCTCAAACCAAGCCCCGAACTCGTGGGAAAGGTCTGGCAGGAGTGGAATCCGAAGGAGTAGAAATGCCCGAGGAGTGAACGAAGCCTACGCACAAATATCTCTTTGGTGACACGGCGCGAGGGAAGACTCACGCCGGTTCATGCCTGGCACCGGAGTCTTCCCCCCGGAGGCAAGAGCGAAAGATCTGCAACCGCGATGGTTGAGAGATCACAAGAAAATTCAAGTGCATGGAATGCGACCGTGACTGGGCTAAGCATGCAGGACATTCGGCGATGGACCCTACGATCCTCTGCAGGATTTTGATCACGCGTGGAGGGATAGAATGGAATGCACAGCCAAGGAGACTCAACTGATTATAGTGATTGGCAGCTACTCCGTGATGCGGTATTGCTCTGAACGCCGGTAGGAATAGCAGACCGTAGGCGGCGACAGCGTGAGAGAAGGGAAAGATTGTGATAACGGCACTTGTTCAGTTCAGGCTTCCTCAACAGGTGACGTGAGAGAAAGAGCGAGAAATCTCCTTGAGCACGGCTCCCAAATACAGGGACGTTCCCGGGCTGATTCGCAAATATTATCTCCTGTCCGAGGACGGAGGAACACCGGGAGGCGTCTACCTGTGGAGGTCCCGTGAAGACGCTGAACGGCTTTATACCGATGGATGGAGAAAATTTATCGCGGAGAAATATGGCGCAGACCCGTCTGTTGTCTCTTTCGCTATCCCGGTGGTCGTTGACAATCTGATTGGTGAAATCATCAGAGACGCGTGATTCGCGTATCGTCGCGTTCTGATGATGTGGACTGGCTTGGCATGTCAGCGACCCTCAAGGTTGATGGATCAAGGAATCCTTCCGAGGACACGCGGAGTAGGGCAGGGCACCTTCGGGAAACCTCACCGTTGACTGTCCCTGCGACGGCCCGAACACAACACGAATGGGACAATGTCCCGGGGATGAAGGGACTGGTCAACAGGAGGTCGGAGGAGACGAATCTTGTACGCACCCTGTACGCAAATTGAGGGACCCTGAGGGATCGACAGGGACCGAAAAGGATCGATGGGGCTCGAAATGACTGGGGTTCCTGGATATGTGGTTGATTTGTTTAGGTCTAGCCACGGCCTTTCACGCCGGCGACAGGGGTTCGAATCCCCTTGGGGACGCCAAACATTCCAGCTAGTTAGAATCATTTCCCACCTTGTTATGGGCTTTTGGTAGCCCGACTGGTAGCCCTTTCTCCGAGAGAAGGGAAAGGGTTGCGGCCAGATCTTGGTTAATTTTCTGGATATACCTCTCCGTGGTCGCCACGTTCTTGTGTCTCAAAATCCGCTGGATAGTCTTTGATCCGATCTTGTGAGTGTCGGCCAAATAGGATGCCACGTACCGCCTCAACGCATGGAATCCGAACGGTTTAACGCCGGCCCTCTTGCAAAGGCCCTTCATGAATTGCCGTCGCACCGTGAACGGCTTCCCGTGGTGACGGTTGCTCGTGGATACAAAGACGAATGGAGTATCCTTGATCGGCCTGCTTTTCCACCAGGACCACAACTCCGAATACAACTCGTCGTTCATGGGCAACCACTCATATTCCATTGAACCGTCCCGCGTCTTTCGTGTGCCAAGCCTTACTTCCCGACGCTCAAAGTTTATGTCCTCGTTCCAGGCCCATCGGAAGATCTCCGAACGTCGCGCTCCCGTGTTCAAGTAGGCGCCGAGAAAGATCCGCTCCTCTCGGGTGCACGCTGCAAGCACTTTCAGGACGTCCTCAGTGCTCGGTGTGTATTGTGGCGCTCGGTCATGTGGGAGCCTGTCCGTTTTCGCCACGGGGTTGCTGGGAAGATCTAAGATTTTCTGTCCCCAATTCCACATGGCCAGAAGATTCTTGCGGTCCCGATTGTGGATATTGGCGGAGCGTTCATGTGCTTTGTGCTGTAAGTAGTCATTGACCATACGGGGGGTTATGTCGGCTACGGGCACGTTCCCCCAGCGCTCGAGAAGGGCCGCACAGAGTGCTTGTTTTTCCTTGAAGACTTTGTTCGTATAACGCAGCTCCACATGGTCAAGGTACTGGTTGAAGAATCCGAGCAAGTCCGTGGCGGTCTGCGTCTTCTCCATCCGTTCCGCTGCCTGTTCCAGCTCCTTTCTTTTGGTGACTTCCCAGTCCAAGGCTTCGCGCCTGGTTGCGAACCGGGCCCTGTAGATCTTTCCTTCCCACTTGACCTGACCGTGCCACCGGCCCGGCCTCGACTTGTCTTTGAAAGGCATTCGCCAGTCCCTCCTCAGTGAAGAACCACGACTTCCCTATTCGAACGCCTCCCAGCTCGGCGCCATGAGCATAAACCCATCTCAGGGATTTGCGCAAATGGTTTGCGATCTCTTGGGGAGGGACGATAGTCAAATCATAAACTCCATGCGCCTAAACGGCCCGCACTGCTCAAATATGAAACGTGTGTCACGCGGACAGTTAACCAAGTGGGTTAAGTCTGTCTGGACTGTCGTTGCGTTCAAGATCTTACAAAAGTATTCTTCATTGCTATCTGCCATCTTCACAGCCTCACCGCATCCACGGCTGACTTTCAGGCGAATCCTTAACGGTTGATTAGTTTACAGCCCCCTATGGTATTGCCAAAAGTGCGGTATTTTGTGAAAAATGCGCAGCGGCTCTCCGCTCTGTTAGTGGCTCTGAATGCGGCTGTCCTCGCAGTTGGGGCGGGCCGGTAGTCGTATATACTTATGGGGCTCCGCAAATCACGCCACACCTCGCACCCCAGCCTTGCGGGCTGCCTTGCTCATTGCATCGAAGGCCCGCACATGCTCCCTGGCAAATTTCATCAAGACGGATTCGGTCCATCTCGCCGCTGTGGCCCGGTCACACATGAACACGAAGGGGCAATACCGCACACTGAAAGCACAGACGCTCCCCCAAATCGCCGTCGGGTTCGCCTGCGATCTGCCATATTCCCCCCGAAGAATCGCCTGTGCGGTGCCCTCAACTACCACGGCGAAGTACTCGAGGGTTCGTGCCCGGGCAAGCTCGCGCTCGAAGCGGTCACGGCCATGAGTCAGGGACCCCACGAGGTCACTCAGGCTCTTGCGTTCAATGGCAATCCTGTCTTGCAGGCCACAAATCCAATAATCACCCGTGGGCAACCCTTCAACGATATGCGGTGCCTGGAACAGGGGCCCGAAGCCGTTTTGCTCGCGAGTGTCTTGTATCAAGACGACCTGTATCATGCTCATCTCGCACCCCGCCGCCCACGCCAGAGCTGAACAGGCCCCTCGATCTGCTGAGACGGACACCAGCCCCATGTTGAGATCGGTCGTGGGAGTCGCTTATCAAACCAGCACATGTCACCACGTACGGAATCGCATGCTTGACAACCGAATGTCTCGGCGTTCGCTCCAGTTAGAATCGGCTCGTATTTCCTCTTGCCCATTTCCCCTCCAATCGAACACCAGGTGTTCCGGACATCCAGACAGTTTGCTTTTGTACATATGAGTGTCTAATGTGTCTGAGTTCCATTAACGTAAACGATATCAGGGCATAAGCCCAGACACCCCCCCTGTCTGAAGGTGTCTGAGGTAGGGCTTCCGAGAAAGGGTGTAGGTTCAGATAGTCCCCATCACATCTCCAGGATCCAGACACCCTTAGCACCCCCAGACACCCACCCCTGTCTGAAATATATCTATAATATGAGGCTCTTGCAAAAGTGATTTTTCGCAGTCCGGCAGTGCCGATAGGCTTGCGTCTCGCAAAGCCGTGATATTCTGCTTTCAGTAAGACGCAAGCTTGTTGTAGGAGACGCCTGTGAAGCTTGGCAAAGCAATATCATGGTTGAAGGGGACGTTGCAGAGATGTCTGTTTCCCGGTCTGGAGGAGTGTTGGAGCACTATTTTGACTGCCAAGGAGCAGCAGCTTGTATCCATTCTGGAATTGGTTGGGGTTGAAGGATTTGTGCTGCGCAAGGTTGACAGCCACTGGTTGGGAAGGAAGCCCCGTGACCGTGAACCAATAGCACGGTCTTTTGTGGCCAAGGCCGTTTATGGGTATCCGTTTACCAGCAGCTTGATTGAGGCGCTTAAGACTACGCCGAGCGTGCGTCGAATCTGCGGATTCAAGAGGGTCTCGGACATCCCGGACCAGTCAACGTTCTCCCGGGCATTCAAGGAATTTGCCGAGAGCCAGCTTGGTGAAATGGTGCATGATGCTCTGGTGGAGCGGTATTTGAAACCTGAATTGGTGGGCCATATATCCCGTGATGCGACAGCCATAGTAGGCCGCGAGAAACCGATGAAGAAGCCTCCAAAGGAGAAGCCTGCTCCCAAGAAAAGGGGACGTCCGGCCAAGGGGAACAGAGAGATGCCAAGGAGCAAACACGCATTGAGAGACAGGTTTGTCAGTCAGTCGCACAATCTCTTGCCGAATTGCCCGTATTCTGCGATCGCTGCAGTAAGAAATTCCAAGGGATTCAAAGAGACCTGGATTGGCTACAAGTTGCATGCAGATGTTAACGATTGCGGGCTGCCCGTCAGCGTTGTGCTGACCGCCGCATCGGTCCACGATAGTCAGGTAGCCATACCGTTGATGAAGATGAGCAGTGCCAAAGTCGACTATCTCTATGATCTGATGGATTCAGCCTATGATGCAGGGCCGATTTACAAAGTCAGTAAGAGCCTTGGTCACGTTCCCATCATCGACAAGAATTCGCGTGGTAAAGAGATCATCCCCATGGCTCCTCACCAAGCGGCCAGATATAACGAACGGACTGCCGCAGAGCGGTTCAACAGTAGGATAAAGGAAGAATTCGGCGCAGGCAATATCATGGTACCAGGTGCGCAGAAGGTAATGATGCACTTAATGTTCGGAGTGGTTTCTGTCTTTGCTGACCAGTTGCTAAAACTGGCCACCTGACCTTTCCCAATCAACTGTCATATTAGTCGACTAGCCAGATAGGCACCCCTCAAAAGACGGACAACTGTCCCCAAACCTCGCCGAATCGGCATTAGGGCCTGGTTTAGCTTCCTAGCGTCACGTCTTCTACGCTTGACCGGCACCTGTCACTCGTCATCATCAAGGCATTTTGCAAGAGGCTCATATTA
>CAVXFM010000019.1:0-82072 GCA_963760985.1 uncultured delta proteobacterium
CCAATAACTATCTTCTCCATTCTGACCATATTCATTCTGAGCGTCATGATGTCAATCGATTTTACCGCGCCTATCGCGTCAGAAATGGTTGTGAGCTCTTGTCCGTAACCAAACCCGTTTCATGGAGAAAATTGCGACCAGCAACAGCGGTTGCGAGACGCCACGGATCTTTCGAGAAATGTAGATCTCTATTTTTCCGACGAATGGATATCCCAGGCACGAGAGTCATTATTTGCGCATAAGGCTACCGTTTGTCGCGCCGAACGACTTTTCAAGAATTGGAAGAACGGATCGTTCTTGACGCTTCCGTGGATGCCACGTTAAGCGGCGGTCCTGATCATATGGCAGACGCAGCGGCTCACTGGAATCTGGAATATTCGTCAGATCCCTCCTCACACATGGACCACGTACTTGACACGGCAGACCTGGTAGCCTATCCGGGAGACCTCGCGCTCTCACCGCCTCCCGGTTTCGATACTGCGCATATGGGCGCCATTATTCCTACGGTTCCGGGTGGAGTCGCGGATCTGAGCGGCGCGGTCCGCATCCTGGGAACCACCACCACTGATATGACCGTGACGATTGATTACAATCCACTCAAATTGAGCGAGAGTACGATCACGGGTATGACCTTTACCTCCAACGCGGACTCCGGTGTCACGATTACCGAGCCGAGTAAGGTACCAGCTCGTCCGCGTGGCAGATTACCGGCCCTGTGGATGGAGTCAATGCGGTCTTGGCCACCATGCAGGCGAGCATATCCTCGAACGCGAGCAGTCCGGGCCATTTTATGGTA
Organism: uncultured delta proteobacterium; assembly: GCA_963760985.1. GTDB lineage: Bacteria > Desulfobacterota > Desulfomonilia > Desulfomonilales > Desulfomonilaceae > JACRDG01. The sequence continues at coordinate 797 of CAVXFM010000019.1, forward strand.
AGCGTGACCGACTCTGACTATGCGGACGCTACTACTCGGACCAATTCCGCGTTCGTGATTTCAAACTTCTACATTCCGGTAAACACGAGTGCCAGCGTAACCACAAACAACCCGTCGTTCCCTGTCTCTCCAGGAGAGATTGACCTTACCGGTGCGGCTGGAATGGCAGACCTCTTTACAGGAGGTAACGCCTTGGAGATCGCAGACGCTGCCACCCCGACAGTTGACGTGGGCATTCGGGTGGCTTACGGAGTCTTGTCGTCCACCGACGCGGTTCACACGGGCGTGCAAGTAATTCAGGCGCCTCCTGCGAACGGAAACCAGACTGGCGTGGATGATGGAACCGACTGGGTGGCAGGATGGATGTACCTGAGGGGCAATGTGGATCATATCAACGACTACTTGGGTACGTTGCAGTGCACACGTCTCGACACCCATGGGACCCTGGACGACGCCACTGCGGATGATTACGTGACGGTCACCGTGGATGACAGAGGAACCCACGCGAATTCTCCGTGGTGGGGCAATCCCGTGAACCGAAGCGCATCTGTGACAATCCCCATTCTATATTTGACCTAAAAGGTCGTCAACGCCTTGCAGGTCCTCGGCTGCGAAACGAACGCGGGCCGGGATCTGCAAGTGCTTTCCGCAAACCCGTGTGCGAGGTTCCCCGCACATGGGCCGCAACCAAGCTTTTGGCCCAGCGCAGAGTTTGGGTGAAGCCAGAAGCGTGTCTTTGCCTCTTGCCGTCTCTGGTATTTGTGATGATTTATCCTGAGAAAATAACTACCTGTCCGAAGCTATGACGAAACAGGTTGATACACAACTCTCCTTCTCTATGTGATTATCCCTGTGTTCAGCCACTGCGGTGGAGGTGGGTTGTGTGAACAGTGACCCCCTTTGCGAAGCATCGGGGAGTGCGTATTTCCTTTTTTGGGGGCCGTTTATGGAGCCTTTCGTGGGCAGCGGGCAGCCACGATTGTGGTCAGCGCATGAGAAGATTTCTATGCGCGATCGCTCAGGACGACCCTACACTTGGTTGTGCCCGCCAACCACGCCCTTGTAGTGGTCCGCTCTCTGGAGCCTCAGTTTAGTACCGGCCTTTGGCCTGTGGGGCATCGTCCGTCCTCTTCCTGGCCCCATCGACGACCTCGAGGTCCGGGCCTACGAAGCATATTCCGCCATGGGTAGGCTGAAATGAAGGGGCAGCAATTACTCCGCGAGGGCATCCGAGGAGTCACTCGTGAACAAAGCGAACGAACTCTTCGCCTCGTTCGTGGACCAGCAGGACCTTGGGGCGGTGATCATCACTGTGGAGGAGGCATTCTCAGTAGACCTGCGATGGGCCGGTCGCTGGTTCGCTCCGGAACCAGCCTTGACGCACATGGAAGTTGGCGCTGAGGGTGAGCAGGACTGTTCGATGATCTGGACGGCCCAGATCCGCCCAGAGCGGGCCCGGATTACGGACCTGCAACAATTCGTACGATCAGGGGGGCGACCAACACATTATTAGGTGGATCGGCTGTGATGAGGAAGGTGCCTATGTTTCCTCCCGCGGCAGGCAGAGGATTTTTCACAAACACTATCGGACGTCCGAACACAAAACCGCTGCTATCAAAAACAGAGCTTGGAGTTGCCAGTGTTGCAGCTGGCGCTGTCAGGGGGGCGTTAAGGCTGCCTGCAACGCAACCACCGCCAGGAAAATTGTTCACCAATATGCCGACGAGTCCATGACCGGGGGACGTATCAGGGATTGGCGTCAATGTAAAGGTAAGGGGAAAAGTAAGTCTGCTGGTGTCGCCTACGAGAGAGACTGTATAGGCCGCTGCCCTCACTGCGCCACCTGGGCCAAAGAGGGCTATGCATCCAGAGTTAACTTGAGCGCCGAAGGAATTCAAGGTCCACACTGCCGAGTCGGGGTCGAACGTGCTCGTGCCTATTAAGTTACCTGTTATTGTCATTTGAAAAGTGGGAAGCGCTGTAACGATTTCTTGAGAGCGAGCAAGCATTACTGCTGCAGGCTGGTGCCAGTTTCTCTTTGCTTTCTTGGCGAGCAGTGATTTCAGATTCCTTGTACACTTGAAAATCGGCTCGGGGGTAGTAAAGGGGCTTTCCCCGCTGAACAGGTTTTCCAGTTGAAACCCCACGTTCACGAAACCACCTACGGTATAGTAGGTGTCATTGATTTTGTCTTTACCCGCGTCGACTCTCAGGCAGAACATCCCATCGCGGGTAGTCAATTCCGTACCCGCGTTCCAGCCATACACCTTCCGCCCTATGTCGAACTGATATCCCGTCAGTTTGACCCGCAGGTCAGGTCCGTCCGTATAGAGCTGGTGTGAATATCCTGTTTCGAGGTCGAAGTTCCCACCTCCGTTCCTGAAGGCGTTTACAATGCTGTTTCGGCCTGAAAAAAGACTTCCGTAATAATTGAAATTGAGGTCGATCGCATCACTGCCGGAAACGAGAGCAGCGATTTCAATGCCCAGTCCACTCCCGCCATACCATTTGGCGAGCGCATTTCCGCCGTACCACTGTCCCGCGAGTTTCGACGTATCGTAGAAAGCGTTCAACCCGAGCAAAAGGCCGTCTCGGAATAATCTACGGTACCCACCGCCGAAGGACAGGTCTATTCGTTCGTTGACAGACGTGAGACCTGTAGTGGTGGTCATCATATCTGTAGTGGTAAAGGCGGTCTCAAGTCCAATTATACGCTTCACCGTGTACAAGAAATTGGAAAATTCGCCGTGAGCTTCACCATAGATCACGCTGGTCGGGGAAAGTGTGAAAGGACGGACATAGTCGACCGTCAGACGTCCGCTCCGAGCCTTGTTGGCATAATTCCAGAGATACCCTATTTCCAGGTTGGGGATAGGCGGAAGCAAATCCCGAAACATCTCGCTTGACACAGGAAGGACTTCAGAACCCGCTACAGGACCCGTCAGGGCTCCCGGGCATTCCCAGAGGGTTAGAAGGGGTTAAGTCGAGTCCTCCTGCTGTTCCCAGCCTAGTCGCCTCGTTGGCTGCACGGTAAGGCGTCTGCGGAATGCCCTGAGCCCCCGCACCCCGCGTGAAAAAACAGAGCAGGAAAATGGGGAGCACCAGCAAGCCAAAAGGCACCCGAGATCGGGAGAACGCCATAATCCCCTCCTCCACCAACCATAACGCTCTTGAAACCTGTCCGAGACTCCATCGAGGGTCACAAGACGATGCTTTCCCTGACCCAGAACTGCCTCAAGTGGAAGGATTCCAAGGGCAAATAACCCCAGAAGTTAAAGTGAACGGTCCGTACCCTATCTCACGGCACGCATTGTGTCAAGGGAAGTTATGGGCCACAATCCACTGTCAACTGGGTCACGGTATTGGTGTGGATCCTCTGGGGTCCGGATGCATAGGTTCGTGACGTGCGCATGACCTCAAAAATTGAGTCAAGTGGCACGCGTCGATCAAAACGTGTGTGTTCCCCCTCGATTCGGGCATGTTTCTGAACGAGCTATTCCCCAGGCTCGTGTCAGTGCCCTTCAAACACCACCTTGCTTCTCCCTGCGCTCAGGGTTAGGCCGAATCCCACAGCCGTGCCATCCTCTTTCGTGCTTCCAAGAGTATCTCGTTCGACGGATGCTCCCCAACGAGTTGAGCCGAGAGCTGCCTGCCTCTCTCCACCACGCGCCAGGAAGGTTGATCAACCAGAAGCGTACCGCCTTCATGCGACGATTCACCCACCTCTCCCCCAGCACAAGCCGCGTCATGGCCGCATTGATGTTAAACGCAAGAACCATGATCTGCCACCAGGCTGCATTGGCTCCGAAGAGCTGTGAAGGAAGCTTTCCCCCGGCCAGATCTTCCTTCAAGATGGGACGCGCTTCTTCACTCTTGCCGCAGCATCCTTGATACCACCAGATAACCTCATGACTCCCCAGGTCGCGGTTGGTCCCAATTCCTGTCAGGTGTATCTCACCGCTCCCCAATCCATGGTCGGAAAAGGCAGGCTCAGCTGCCCCTCCATCCCGGGAAGAACCGGCTGCTCTCAAGGCTCGGGAAACTGGCTGTCCTACCTCGATTAGTTGCTCGATGGCAACTATGTATTTCCCGAAGAGCTAAAAGGAATGTGGGGACCTCGCACGTGTCTTTCTGTGATTACCGGCGGCTTACGGGAAGGTTTGTCGTGGAGAGGAAGAGAACCGCGCGGTGGTTTCCTCCGCGGTAATCTAAAACTCCATGATCAGTGACGCCTGAAATGCCTGTATCGCATCACGAGACTCGAGCACTCCTGTCGTCATCTGGGTCCCTGCTCCGTCAAAGGTAACGGATTGATAAGCTTCGCGGAACCACTGACCCGGAGCCCAATAGGAATACCTCAGACTATAGGTGAGACCTTCCAGAAGCTTCCACTCAATGCCCACGTTCGTCTCCCAACCTATGAAACCGTCTGATACGTAATCGTGACCGGTTCCAAACGACCGACCCGCGTGGCGGTAAAATGACCGCAGGTTGGGAATACTTCCGGCCGCGAGTGAACCGCTGGCCTGATACTGGCCAAAGTAAGCGCCCGCGCGTTCCAGGCGGTGGGCCCAGATGTAGCTGGCCCAGACGTTGAGATTGGAAGCCAGTGCCTGGTCTAGTCTGCCGCCAAAGCAATAAGCATCTGTCATCATGCCGTGCTCGTCAGCAACAAAACCGTAGTCCAGCGCGTTCCAGCCTCCATTATTCCCCCCTGCATACGTGTTGAACATGAGAAACTCATAGGGTTCCAAGGCCTGGTAGTTGACAGGAAACGGAGTATATACCTTGGGATTGGCCCCGGGTGAAAACGGTGCAGGCGTTGACGCTCCGAGGAAGAAACCGCCTGCATACACGTTCCTGAGTCGGTTTGACGAGTTGAGCACCGGCCCGGAGGCAAGAGCATAAAGAAATGTGAGTTTCACCGGTCCGAACAAGAGGCCTGCTTCCGTAAATAGGTGATTGCCTTCCATATACAGGGTCTGGGCCTCGGTACCGAGTGCGACCGTGCCATCAACGGGAGAAACTGGACGGTACCGATCGACGTTCATCCAGGCATATTCTGCGTTAGCAAAGAATCGACCGTATCGGAACTTGGCATAGACTGTGTTGAAGAGCTTATTCTCATAGCAACTCTCACCACGGGGCACGGTAATATTTCCATGATAACGGCTCAATACGGCCAGTGCACCCATGCTGAGGTTAGCCTGATCCACAGTGAAGCCGGCTGCTTGCGAGAAGTCATTTTTTTGAGTGCCGTCTGGAATCGTGGCCCATGATGCCTGTGTGTCGACTGAGGAAGCAAGCCATGCAGCGTAAAGCAAACGAAAGGGGCCATAGGGGACTGCAAGCAGGAGGGAATCCGACCGGGTGTTGTTCCCCAGAGTGGCGCCTGTCCCAAAAGGAAAGTCCTTGACTCCAACCGACAAAGTGCCGAAGGGAAAACAAACCGTTCCCTTGATCTGCTCGGCACTTACGATTGCTGCAGTGTCGTAGGCGTTCATACTCGTTTGCGACATGTAATAGCGCTCAAAGGGAGGGCTGCTGACATAGTCCGATTCAGACGCTGCATTCTGATGATATTTATTCCTGAATCCGCCATGATTATACACGACCTCTATCTTCATGGACTTGTTCAAGCTTATCACTGGCTTCAACGTCAGCCGCGAATCAGAATAAAGGGCGTCCGATCCCGAGGACGAAAAACCGCCTCGAGTGATGAGCATCTGCCTTCCGGATGCGCTGCCGAGATTCCATCGAAAGTTGCTTGTCGGCGCGGGAACAGTGGGAAGCGCTCCGGAGTTGTAGATGTTAGGACCCGCAAATCCAACCCGAACACCCTTGACCTGGAGATCCTCGGTGCGTGCGTTGCCGAAGATGTCGTTGTGGCCGGTGCGTCCGAACCATCGAAACCTGTACTCATAGTGCCCCTGCATGCTGAATTCCCAGGCATTGGCACACGGAGCACTTGACATAAGCACAATGAGAAGGAACAGTATCTTGCGTTCAGTGCTCATTCGTCACAACCATGTTGCGTATAACGATTGGATCGAGCAGCGCACTACAGGAGTTCGTGTCGATCGATTTTCGCAAATATCTATCTCTGAAGTCTTTGAGCGCGGGTAGACTTACGTCGATGCTTCCGAAATACGTCTTGAGGCGCAAATGATCCGGTAATATGCAGAGGTCCACGCGTGGAGGTCTTAGGGAAATCACAAAACGGTAAAGGGAGGCCCTTTCTACGCGCAGAAACGCGAAGCCACACCCCTGCCCAACTTGGACCACCAACCAGAACCGCTTTATTGGTGACCAAAGTGTTTGTTTGTATGTGATCTACCATACCCCCTCACCTCTCTTTACGTCAAGCGCAATCGAACCAAACTCAACGTGGTCGACGGGCTGTGTGGTGAGAGAACTGACGAGGCCGACGCGGGGTGGGCTCCAACGGCAAGGCATAATGTATGGTCATCTCTTCCCATCTCAGCTTTCGCACTTGGCACAAAGGCAAGGTCTGATAGACCTCAGAGCCTACTCATGGTGCACTCAATAATTTTGAATAATGCCCCTCAACAAGATCGGCAAATCTCCTGAACCAAGCGCTTGGCTTCGCTCTCGCCGCAGTTGATTGTGAGGGAAGGCGCAGGTGGATATGAAGCCTGAATTGCAGGGGCGTTGGGTCATTTCGTTAGCCAGGTGCGGCCAAAAAAGGGCTGATACCCTTGCGCTTTCACGTGTATGACAGGGCACGGGATGCGGGCTGGGGATCTCCTTGGGTATCTGACGACGCAAGGCTGTCTCCTCACTGCGCTCAGGAAAACCACAGCTCTGCAGTCGTAGATAGCTGTACACAACACGGTAAGAAGTGTGTCGCTCTGCTTCATCCTTCGTTTATGAGTGTTTCACCCGGTAGATGGAACATTCTGCCTCAGCGGACACCCTGGCCCAGGTCCCGCCGATAGGTACTTCCGCCGGCTTGACTTCGTTCAAACCGATATTATGATGCAAAAGAGGAGAGATGAAAGATGCGTCGTCTACTGCCCAGAATACTCATAATGCTTCTGATCTGCTCCAATGTTGCTTGCTATGGACAAACGGCATCTTGCTGCTGTGGCAATGATACGTGTCAATCAGTGCGACGAGCCGATAGCAGTTCGGAATCGGTCGGTACTGGTTTAGCGGGAAACGACGCGTGCCTCTGCGATGCGAATCACTGCACATGCGACGAGTGCGGAGCCGACCCTGCGATTGTTGCTGTGTACGAATACAAAAGTGCAGTTCCTGAACACCTCACTCAGACTGAATCCGTAAACGGTGGCGGTACTGACCTTTTTATGCTGGCTCGGAGCCTCCCGCTCACCAAGACACTACTCCTTCGCTGCATTGCGATTGAGCCGCTTCTGCAGTCCTGTTCTTTTCTTTCTTGATTCATTGGCTCATAATAGTAACCAAGACTCCACGGCCTTTCCGGTGACACAGGAAAAGGCCTGCGAGATTCCTTGAACTACGCAACGTGCCAGACCGCATGCGTCCACGAATGGCTACGGTGCCCGACTCAAAAAGGGGAGAGCGATGAATCAGACCATTACCCTGTCCACGAAGAGCCTCAAAAGGATTCTCCTCATTACCGTGATTATAGTCCTGCTGGGAGTCGGGCTGCACTGGTTCAGGGGTGCGGAACTGCAGCAAAGCGCAAAGGTCCACCCTACTTCCGCGAAATCGACTTCCATGAAGATGCCGAAAGGCACAAAGATGGCCATGCCAGGTCACGCACAGGGAGCCGGGGGGGGGGATGAAATCCTCATCCACACAAGGCGTCGTGCGTTACACGATGTCGCCGGAAGCCAAAATGCTTGCACAAGTCCAGACTCAAGTGGTCAAGCGAGAAAAGGCGGAAAGGATCTTACGCACAGTCGGCATGGTCTTTGACGCGGAGACGAGGCTCGCCACCCTGACTGCCCGCATTGCCGGTCGTCTTGATGCGGTCTTCATTGATTACACGGGGGTCAAAGTCAAAAAGGGCGACCCCATGGTCACCATATGGAGCCCGACCCTGATCCAGAGCGAAGTCGAATTGTTCGAGAGCATGAGGAGCGGTGATACCGAGGGAATAATTCGGGGCGCGAAAGAGAAGCTCATGCAGTACGGCATGACGCAAGAACAAGTTAATCGGATAATCGCCAACAAAAAGCCCGAGGAATACATCACCCTCAAAGCTCCCATCAGCGGGATTGTGATGAAGAAAATGGCTATCCTGGGCCAATTCGTCAAAGAAGGCCAGGACATGTTCGTCATCAACGACCTCTCGCACGTGTGGGTGGAGCTCGATGCATACGAGCCGGATCTCCCCTGGATACGGTACGGTCAGGAGGTCACGTTCACCACGCCGTCATTTCCCGGTAAGACATTCAAAGGCACCGTGATCTTCATCAATCCGGTCCTCGACATGCCCACCCGTACGGTCAAGGTCAGGGTCGATGTGCCGAATCCCGACTATGCTCTCAAACCGCATATGTTCGTCAACGCTGAGATCCGATCCGAGGTGGATGCCCACGGACACGTGGTCAAGTCCGAGTGGGCCGGAAAATACATCTGCCCGTTCCATCCTGAAGAGGTGAGCTCGGTTCCGGGGATTTGCCCCAAGAGCAAACAACCGTTACAGCCCGCTACCGCCTATGGGTACAGCGGGGTCCAAAACCCAGTCCTGCCGATGGTCATACCGCAGAGCGCCATACTTTTCACCGGCGAGCGATCCCTTGTGTACGTGGAAGTCCCCAACCAGCCTCAACCGACCTATGAGCAGCGTGACGTGACCCTCGGCCCCCGCGTGGGGAACAGTTATGTGGTGTACAGCGGCCTGAAAGTCGGTGAACGGGTCGTCGTCAAGGGCAACTTTCAGATCGACAGCTCGGTTCAGATTCTCGGTGAACCAAGCATGATGAATCCTGCGAAACATAACGAGACCTCATCATCCGAGATGCCAAGCTCTCACACCGCACCGAAACCGCACTCCGCTCACCAGGCGGTCGGGCGAGGAAAGGCAGCGACACACGAAAAGGCTCCTACCGCGGCACATCCGGCTCCTTCCTCCCAGGGAAAGGAGGAACACTGATGCCCACTCAAACCGATGAAACAGAAGTCGCGGCCCCCACATTTTTCGGAAAAATGATGCGCTTCTGGATGAACCAGAAGCTGATGGTCTTTATCGCTTTGATAGGCCTCGTGACCTACGGTCTCGTGGTGGCTCCATTCGACTGGGACATCCCTTTGATTCCTCGGGATCCGGTCCCTGTGGATGCCATCCCTGACATCGGGGAAAATCAGCAAATTGTGTTTACCACATGGACAGGCCGGTCCCCCAGAGACGTTGAGGACCAGATTACTTATCCTCTCACCGTGTCACTGCTGGGGATCCCCGGGGTCAAGTCCATCAGGAGCTATTCGTACTTCGGCTTTTCGACCATATACGTGGTGTTTGAAGACCGCGTCGATTTTTACTGGTCACGCACGAGGATATTGGAACGCCTCAATTCCCTTCAACCCGGTACGCTTCCTTCCGGCGTCCAGCCTGTACCTGGGACCGGACGCGACCGCAGTAGGCCAGATATTCTGGTACACGGTGGAGGGGGAAGGGTTTGGATTGGACGAGCTCAGGACCATTCAGGACTGGTATGTGCGGTACCTGTTGCAATCGGCCAAAGGGGTAAGCGAAGTGGCCTCCATAGGAGGTTATGTCAAAGAGTACCAGGTCGATGTGAATCCCAACGCGATGAAAGCAGCAGGAGTGACGCTGCCCGAGATCTACCGGGCCGTACAAAGGTCCAATCTGGACGTGGGAGCCCGGACCATCGAACTGAACAATGTGGATTACATGATTCCGCGGGCTTGGATTTGTCAAATCCACAAAGGACCTTGAAACCGCGGTGGTGAAAGTCACGAACAACGTCCCGCTGTACGTGAAAGACGTGGCCAAGGTATCCCTGGGACCGGCATTCAGGCAAGGAGCCCTCAATAAAGGAGGAGCGGAAGCGGTCGGTGGCGTGGTGGTGGTCCGCTTTGGGGAGAATCCCTTGCAGGTCATCAAGAACGTGAAAGCCAAGATTCGACAGATTGCGCCCTTTCTGCCCAAAAAGACACTCCCCGATGGTCGTGTGTCACAGGTCAAGATCGTACCTTTTTATGACCGCACCCAACTGATACACGAAACCCTCGGCACGCTGAAAAATGCTCTTTCCGATGAAATCCTCGTGGCCATCATCGTGGTGGTGGTCATGGTCAGCCACCTGGTGACTTCAGCACTCATTTCGCTGGTTCTCCCGCTGGCCGTGCTCATGACTTTCGTCATCATGAAGACGGTCGGGGTGGACGCGAACATCATGGCCCTGTCCGGTATTGCCATTGCCATTGGCGTCATGGTCGACATGGGGATCATCCTCTGTGAAAACATCGTGCGCCACATGGAACACGATCCGCCTGGGAAGAGTCGTTTTCAACTCATCCACGAGGCCACCACCGAGGTGGGCGCCGCGGTTATGACGTCTGCAGCCACGACGATCATCGCGTTTCTCCCTGTGTTTACGTTGACCGGCCCTGAAGGAAAGCTGTTCAAGCCGGTGGCGTTCACCAAGACCTTTGCGATTGCGTCTTCGCTCGTGCTGGCGCTTTCGATCATACCTCCTCTCGCGCACATCGTGTTTACCAAGCGGAAGTTGGGGCCGAGATCGAGTGCCATCGTGAACGGACTGTGCATCCTCCTGGGCGTGGGAATCGGACATTGGATCTCCTGGCCCATCGGATTGGCTGTGGTCGTGATGGCAGCAGTGAAAGAGCTTTCTCTCTTTGTCCCTGCCACATTTCGCGAGAAGACGCCGTTCGTCCTGAACCTTATTGCTTTGGGGCTCGTCGTGTTCCTGCTCACCGATCACTGGATGCCTCTGGGGCCGGAAAAAGGTCTTGTCAGGAACATGATTTTCGCGGCCGGTATCATTGCAGTACTTCTCGCGTTCAACCGGTTTCTCACCGCACATTACCCTCGCTGCCTGGCCTGGATATTGAACCACAAGGCTACCTTTCTTTGCGTGCCGGTTTCGCTCGTGATTCTTGGGGCGATGGTATGGCTAGGTTTTGACCGAGTGTTTTCTTTCATTCCCGGCGCTGCCGATCGCCTGGGAATCGGTGGACAGCCTCCGGCCGTTGCCAAGATGAAGAAGTCCGAGAAGAAAAAGTCAGGCATGAGCATGCCCGGTATGAACATGTCAATGGGGGAAGCAAAACCGGTCGGGATGGAAATGCCGACGGACGCCATTCGAGCGAGCCGGCCGTGGCAGACGCTGGCAAAGCTTTTTCCAGGTCTGGGAAAGGAGTTCATGCCACCACTCGAAGAGGGCACGTTCCTGTACATGCCCACGCTCATGCCGCATGCTTCCATAGGGACCGCTCTGGAGACCCTGCGGAAGCAGAATATTGCAATTCAGACGATTCCCGAGGTGAAGTCTGCGGTGGGAAAGATCGGCCGTGTAGACAGTCCCCTGGATCCTGCGCCGATTTCCATGGTGGAGACTATCGTCAATATTGTCCCTGAGTACAAGACCGACCCCAAGACCGGCCAGCAAGTGCTCGATCCCAAGACGGGACTGCCTATTCGCAATTGGCGACCGCAGATTCATTCCATGAACGACATTTGGCAGCAGATTGTCAAGGTAGCGGCTCTCCCGGGCGTGACTGTTCCGCCAAAGCTGGAACCTATCGCGGGCAGATTGGCCATGCTCCAAACAGGTATGAGGTCAGCCATGGGGGTGAAGATCAGGGGAAACAGCTTGGAGGATCTGGAAAAAGCGGGTCTGCAAATCGAGAAATACCTCAGACGAGTGCCGAGCATAGAACCGTCCTCCGTCAATGCGGACCGTGTGATCGGAGCAGCGTATCTGGAGATCGACATCGATCGGGATGCCATAGCCAGGTACGGGGTCAATGTGCAAGACGTGGACGACATCATAGAAATAGCCATCGGCGGCAGGCAAATCACCACCACAGTGGAGGGCAGGGAACGGTACCCGGTGAGGGTTCGGTACAAACGAGAACTGCGTGACTCCGTGGAAGCGCTGAATCGTATCTTGGTCCCCGCTGCGAACGATGCTCACATCCCCATGAATTTACTTGCGAAAATAAGGTACGTTCGCGGGCCGATGGTCATAAAGAGCGAAGACAGTGCAACTACTTCCTGTCAGAATTCAGGCGGCTGCCCCGGTCAACTCCATATCGTAGACCATGTGACTGTCACCGTGTGGCAATCCGTAAAGACGCGACCGTTCGGATTTCCTGCGGAAGCTCCAAAAGTCCTTCCAGTCGGAGTTTAAGTAGACTGACCTGAGACGTATCATGCTCTCTGCCCCATGGAAAGTCCATCTCATGCCTGTCAGTTCTAACCTGTCGTTGATGAGATTGCGACAGGCTCCCTCTATGACTCCACTCCCTATGGGATACCCTCTCGCTAGACACACGTCGTATCGCATATTCTGCTTGTTTCGCTCAAGATATCCGATTACCTGCTTGATCCGGTATCTTTGGCTCTTGGTGAGTTTCCTCTTGGTCATGATCTGCTTCAATCCGCCAATAACTCGCCCTGCGTTCCCGGTCAGCAGCATTCTCAACCGTTGTCTCACAAACTGTTTCGCCTCAGGGCTCTTTTCCTTGAAGAAGCAATGAGCGACATCCGCGAGGTGTTCCAACACGTGAAATATATCGAGGACAAAGAAAGCCAAAGGAAAGTACTTGCGAACCAAACGCCATAAGTGCGGTTCTCCGTCAAGAATGCAAACAAGCTCATTCCCCTTGCGGAATCGTTCCTTCACCCGTTCCGCCAGAAGCGCTATTGCCTTTTCGGGGCCCTCGGTGAGAGTGCCCCACACTTGTTTACATTGGGGCCGAGGCTTCCAGGGCGGTGCCTTCTCCTCATTAATCTCACCGGCAACATCATCCGAAGTCCTCACATGACGTTCAATATTATACGCGGATGTGACAGTGCTCATTCTCTTCTTGCCACGCTTCTTACCGTCGAGGAGATCAGTCGACTTATCAGCGTCCTCCAATGGGGGGGTACGCATCACTACCCCCTTCTTGTCCACGGTGGCTACCGTCACAAGCGCCTTGGCCGGAGGGTCTGGGGGAGGCTTTGCTACATAATAGCGAGCAGCATCCTCACAGGTCTCCCCCACAACTCGTTCCAGCGATCTGATCGGAAGATCGAACGGAAAAATGTCCGTAAACACTTCACAAGCCTTCTCGTAGCTTGCGTTCATCGCCAGCTTGGAAGCAATCTCTTGCATCAAGTACGAATAGCCCCTCTCGGGAAGGTTGAGCATTCCATCAAGCGGAAACACGCCGTCTTCCCCCTTTGCATGGTAGTAGGCTCGATTGACGTCAATCTTCCCAAATACCGACCGGTACGTGCAGCTTCTGTCGCGCACATAGGCCAGACGCACGCCCTGAGCATTGATAATCTCCCGGCCCTCATAGCCTCTTCCCTTGGCTTCCAGAAATTCCATGAGCGCCTCTCGACCTACCTCCATGACCATACCCAACAGCCGTCTCTCGACTTCCCCAATCTCCATCTCCTGACCTACTCCTCGAACGAAGCCAAGAATCCCATTGACCAGCGAGTACATCCGCGCTAAGTCTTGATCCATCTTCGGCCCTCCTTCGGAATACATTGTTGCGCAACCATCATGTACACCGTTTGAGGACCGGAGACCAGGTTTGTTCCACTCCTATCCCTAAGATTTCGTTATGCTTCCTTCTGACAAGAAATCGCGGCCCTTTCTGGTGAGCTATGTGGTGTTCGACAAGAAGCCCGGCACGGCCGAGGTCAACGTGGTGGAAGACGCGGCGAAATACCTGAAACAAAAGATCGCCACTGGCGAACTGAAGTTACCTCCCAACACCTCATACTGGTTCGCTGGTTCGTACGAGAATGAGGTCCGATCGGAGAAGACCATGATCATCGTTATTCCAGGGACCTTGCTCCTGGTGTTTCTGATCCTGTACTTCCAGTTTCGATCGATACCGACTTCGCTCAATGTCTTTTCCGGGATTTTTGTCGCGTGGTCTGGAGGCTTCCTGCTGCTTTGGTTGTATGGCCAACCGTGGTTCCTCAATTTCCACATCTTCGGTGTCAACATGAGAGACCTTTTCCAGGTGAAACCGTACAATCTCAGTGTCGCTGTGTGGGTGGGTTTCCTCGCGCTCTTCGGGATAGCTACCAACGATGGCGTGATTTACTCCACGTATTTGGATCAGGTATTCGAGAAACACCACTTCCATTCCATAGCGGAGATCAGGGAGGCTACGGTTGAGGCAGGCACCAAGCGAATCAGAGCCGCGCTCATGACCGCCTCAACCGCGATTTTGGCTCTTATTCCCGTGCTCACCTCTACTGGCCGCGGTTCGGACGTCATGGTACCTATGGCTCTACCCAGTTTCGGCGGCATGCTGGTGGCTACCATTACCATATTTGTGGTGCCTACCATCTATTGCCTGGAAAAAGAGATCGTGTTCAAAAGGAAACTGAAAGCCACTGCAGATCAATAAGCATTATACTGCTGTGCGTTGAAAACGGTCTTTTCGCAAAAGGGGCAATCAGGGATCTCAATGACGCGGGATCGCCCTGAAATCGTTGAGGTCGTCTGAACAATTTTTCTCTGAGGATGGACTCCTTGGGAAAGAACCTGTTGTGGGTAGCCCACCTCCGTGTTTCCTTCCACACCCATTCGGCCGCGCTGAGGTCGGGTGAGTACCTTGGGAAGGATACTGAATCGAGAATCCCAGCTTGTGCAGAATCCTGCGGATCTGCGAAGGATGGTACTTGATTCCGAATCGGCGTCTCACCAGGTCCGTGATGATGGGCGAGGTCCATACGCCGGTATCAAGACCACTCACTTCAGGACCGGCCTCAACGATGTCCACCAACTCCTTCATCTGCTCGTCCGACAGCCTCGAAGGCCTACCCTGGTATATGGCCCCTCGGAAATCAGCGCCTACATGCCCTCGTCCCGATACGTGGCTATCCAACGCTTCACGGTAGTCGTGCAGACTTCGCACGGTACTGCGGTCCTCTCGACGGAAGCTCCTTCGGAAAGCAGTTGCACAGCTCGCAATCTCAAATCAAGGCGGTGTTTGCCTGCCTTCTTGGTACCCACGCGAAGCCTTCTCACATCGCCCCGTTCGTCGGGACAAAGCCTCAGTGCGATTCGGCGCATCTCCACACCTCCCAAAAAGCCTTGGAAGGTCCTTATCAAATCCTCCCCAAAGAGTCGCGTCCTTTTGGATCAATCTCCCTACGCGGCAGTATAACCACTGATACTCCGGATGCACCACTGTTCAGCATGCTGAGAAACGCCGCTACTCCGCCAAAACTGGCTCCATACCCCACGCTGGTAGGAACTCCGATGACAGGACAAGAGACCAGCCCCTCCACCACGCAGGCGAGTGCACCCTCCATTCCTGCCACCACCACCGCCCCGTTGGTTTGGAACAGATCGTCGCAGCAGTGCAGGAGGCGATGAATGCACGCCACACCCACGTCGTACAATCGATTAACGTGATTTCCCAGCGTTTCCGCGGTGATCGTCGCTTCTTCGGCAACCGACATGTCCGTTGTCCCCGCACTGCCAACTGCTATGTTCCCTACGTGCTCTACATCCCGCGGGTTTATGACCACCATGCGTGCCTTATCGTGGTAGCAGCAGTCGTCAACCATCTCCCGAATGCCCTCGAAGACCTCCCTTCTCGCCCTGGATGCAGAACATTGCGGTAATCCCGAGCGATCCTTTGGATGATCCCTTGGATCTGAGGAATGGTTTTGCCCTCTCAATAAATCACCTCAGGCACGCCTTACCTAAGACACCGGTGATTATCGATTTTTGCATAACCCAAGTCCTCGAACGGGAGTCTCTTCAGCGGGTCCAAGGCCGCATCCACTTCCAGCCGCCCCCTGTGCACACGCTCCAGTAGGTTCCTCAGTCTCTTGAGCTGCATAATGCCGGTTCCTTTCATTCGCTCCGTCGTCTGCGCCGAAGACTTCCCCACCAGCCTACCTTCGGTCTCATACCGATTCGCGTTCAAGCGCGTAAGATCGTAGGGCTGGGGATCTCCTGAGCGAAGTGATAAGACGGCCTTGCGTCGTCCGTAGCGAAGGGGGTCCCCAGCCTGCTGCTTGCGCCAAGTGGTATTGTCGAAAGCGAATCGGTATCAGACCACATTACTGGAGAGTGGCCCGGACCGCCTTAGGCACATCCAGCATGTCAGTTGCCGGCATACACCGTCCGCGGCCCGCCCTGGCTATCTTTTGCGAGTTCTCCGGAGCTCCCCCGGGAAAATTGATCACGTGTAGCTTCGGAAATCTTGCAGCAAGGGCGACCGGATCATAGCCAATGTTTTGCCAGCCATCAGTCAAAAGAATTCCGATCTTCTGTTCCACTCGAGATCTTTGAATTTCGTGAAGACCTGCTGAAAGACCCAGCCCCAGGTTGGTGCGACCTTCGGGCAGGACATCCAGCACCTGACAAATCACCTGGTCGATATCCATTGCCTGATCGATTCGCTTCAGATGGTGCACTTTTTCGGAAAACAAGACGATCCCGTATTCGTCTCCATAGTTCAGGTTCATGGCGAGAGATGCTACGGCGACTGCTGCCATAGAGAGCTTCATACCCTGCATGGAACCCGATGCATCCATCATCAAGACTGCAGCTCGTTTTCTCTTTCTTCGGTCAAGAACGAAAATGCTCTCGTAGGATACACAGCTGGATTCGATCAATCTTTCCACCGTCTTGTCGAGTGCAATCTCGTCCCCTTGGAAGTCAAACAGCGTGGTAATGACGTCACCGGTGGGGCGCCCCTTGCTCGCGATTTCGCTCTTGGACACTCGATAAGTCATTCTTAACATGAGGTGAATGAATTGTCTGCGAGTTGCCACGTCCAGTCGATCCCACGTCAAAGTGAGCAGCTTTCGGAGCAGATCGGGGTTATATGTCTCCCACTGAGCCAACACCAGTCTGTAATTCCCTAGCATGTCCCCCACCCGGCCCGCATGTTCTTGTGCGAACTCCACGAGGGACTCGACCTGATTGTCCTGGATCATGGCATCGATGCGGTGATCCATGCGCGTGTAATCGGATCTATCCCGGGGACGGCGGCCGGCGAGAGTCCCGGACTCGGACATCAGTCTCTCATTATTTCGATGGTTTTTTTTTCGGTCCTCGTAATCCGTAGAAAATTTCTTCTATGATTTGTTCGGGAGTCTTCTCAGACGTCTCATAGATCCAAATTCTGTTCCTGAATGCCATCATTGAGGAATTAAGCAACAATTTCTCGGATAGTTGCTCCACGTCTTCGGTTTCAGCATCATGGACGATTCGCGAAACCTCTCGATAGATGCCCACCGTGTCGATACTGGCTCTCACGGAAGCGCCCAGTTTGAGATCCGGGTGCGTGCGGGTTCGCCTTGCCATATCCACCGCGAGCTCGATAACTTCCTCGGCCTTTTCCCCGGTGGTTCGTTTGACGATTTCGATCTCCTCGTCTCGTGACTGGTCATCCATTTTGAACGAACAAAAACGATCCTTCAGAGCCCTGGAAATGCGGCTAATTCCGATGTCGTCGAGGGGGTTCAGCGCTGCTACGATACGAAAATCCCTATGAGCTTCTACAATCCCGAGCCTCGGTACCGAAAGTTTATTCTCTGACGTGACCGTCACAAACACGTTGGTCGTCTCATCGGGAAGTCTGTTGAATTCCTCCACATACAGATACATGCCTTCTTTCATGGCCTTGAGCAGCGGGCCTGCATGGAAGTGCTCCGGCAGGTATCCTTTGGACAGGGTTTCAGCAGGATCGAAGTAGCCGATAAGCTTGGACGTGGTGAGGTCACTGTTGCCCGTCACGAGACAAAACCACGTACCTCCGGACTCGGAAATAGCTCTCAGGATGGTGGACTTCGATGTTCCCGGCGGTCCTTCGAGGAAGATGTGTCTGTCTGCTCTGAGGGCGGCGACGATGAACAGAATCTCGTTTCTTCTTCCTACAACCCTATCGAATGCGTCCTGCAGCAACCGAAGCATCTGATGTTTCCCCTTTGCTATGCCTTCTTGAAATCCGGCATTCCTGGTTATGAAATCCGCTTGTCGCCAACCTGGGCCGGAGGCATCCTGCCAGACCTCGGGGCCGATAATTTCCTCTGGAGTCTGCATATGGCGTACGGGGACGGCCACCATGAACACGGGGATCCCCACATCGGTATATCCCCCCCTTCTTGCCAAACAGAAGGGGAGGGATTGTGCTTTCGCTCCAATTCGAGTTCGCTTCTTGCCCACGTCGGCGTCGATATGGAGATCGATACGCTCCTGAGCCTCATGAATCTCCCAGCCCACCGTACCTCGGACGATGTAGTGGAGAGTCACGTTGAATTCCCGATCGCGTTTCCTCTCTCTTCTCTTGCAGCCGAGACCTGCCTGCCGGCCCTTGTGCCTCACGAAAGCCCCAAGCACACAGGAGGTCTCGGATTAGAAGCTGTATGTACATACACCTATCTCAGATCGAAAATCGCGTCACCCTCCCCAAGGGAAGAAAACCTCATACACGTCTATCGTGCCGTGTATCCGCCATCTATTTGGATCAGGTTTCCCGTTATGTAGCTGGCACTATCCGACGCCAGGAACACGGCCAGAGCGGCCACCTCTTCAGCCCGTACCCATCTGCCCAGCGGGGTAACCTCCTCCACGAACTGCTTAACTTCAGGATCGTCAAAGTACCGGCCTACACATTGCAGTGGGCGCATAGTTTGGGCAGATGGCGTTCACGGTGATCTTTTCCGGACCGTAATCGATTGCCAGCTGTCTTGTGAGATTCGCTGCTGCGCCCTTAGAAGCACAATAAGCGGGTTCATTTGCCAGTCCTACCAACCCTCCAATAGAGACAAGGTTAATAACTTTGCCCCCCTTGCCCTGTGCGAGCATTTGAGCAACGGCATGCTTGCAACCGTTCCACACGCCCTTCGCATTGACACCCATCGTGAAATCATACTCTTCTTCGGTACATTCGTGGATTCTTGCCATATGCGTGAATACACCAGCATTGTTCATGATTATGTCAACTTTTCCGTATGCTTCAACTGAGGCTTCAACAAGGGCCTTAACTTCGGCTTCCTTCGTTACATCACATTTCACATAAATTGCCTCTCCGCCTGCTTTCCGAATCGCTTCATCGGTTGACAGTTCTATGTCTTCCTCGTATCCCTCGGGTCTGGCTTCTTGGCGGATATCGGAACATACCACCTTCGCACCTTCGGCGGCATAGGCCTTGGCAATCGCACGCCCAAAGCCTGAACTTGCACCGGTAACAATCGCCACTTTTTCCTGCAATACCGTCATTTGATTAGCCTCCTCCGAACAGTTGTCTCGATACTTGGTCCAGGTATATCTCGGCGTCACGGACGCAGAGTAGACAGCGCCTCACCGGGCTTTGGCGGCTCGAGTTTCCGAAACTCCTTTTGGGCGATCCATAGCTTTGGCGAAGGCTCCTTGAGTTCGGAAGGAACGCCGGAGCGTTCCGTACATTTCGGCTCACGACCTGGCGTTTGCCCGAGGAGGCTTGAGACTTTCGCCTCCCCTCCGGGTCAGACCGTCCGTCACTTCTCACTCAGCTTGCCTCCGGGTTTCCTCATGCCCATCTTTTGCCTGAACTCGTCGGGCGAGATGATCTCCCGGCCCATGAGTTCGATGATCTGTTTGAACATGTGGAAGTGGTCGATATTTTGCTTGATCTGCTCATTGCGATGCGGCCACATCCATACGGTGTCTTCCATCCCGATGCGAATGTTAAGGCCCAGCAGGAGCGCAAAGATGGCAAGATAGCTGGAAGCTCTTCCCGACGCGCACACCACGATCTCGGAGTCTTCATCGATCTCTCTGATGCGATTCGTGTAATGCATGATCACCTCGACCATGGCCTTGGGGTTTTGCATCGGAGAGCCGCCCGGCAAGGTGGGGAGTATGATCCAGTAGTAGGGTTTTTCCAGCAAGCCTGTCTTGATGAGGTACCTGTCCGCGTTATCGATGTCCCCATCACTGTAGACCGCGATCTGGGGTTTCACGCCCAATTCCTGACAGATTCGAGTTTTTTCGATCATCACATGCGGGGGTTTCACAAAGAGGGTATCTCCGCAGTAAGCGGCCACGGTATTGATGGGGGTCTGATCAAAAAGACCGTCTTCCAAGCATTCAATCATCTTGGGCCATTCCCCTGGCTGGAATGGAACCATGCACCCGCACACAATTCTGTCCGGATACTCTTTTCTGATGGGGTCGATCACGTAGTGAAAGAGTTCCGGATCCAGCACGTTATATCCCTGTTCGTCTCGCACGTGGATGTGGATGTTTGGCGCGCCCGCATCCAGGCAAGCAAGAGCTTGATCCTTGATTTGGTCTGGCTCGACCGGATGGTTCGGGTTGCCTTTCGTGCTGTAAAAGGCCCCTACCACTGTTTGAGAAATGAAGACTTTCTTCGGGATGTCCCAGGCCGGTTGAACCTCGACCCCAATCCCGTACTTGGTACCGTGCGGATCAACGATTTCCGGAAGCCCATAGGGAATCCAAAGACACTGAAACTCTTCTTTGCGCCCCAACGGGTTCACGTCTTTCTTCCATTCGTTGACCCAGTCCCAATTGACCCTGCCTGCCATGATATAGCCTCCTTGCCAGTCTGTAGTGGAGAGATGCCCCATGCTTGTTCCTTCGCATACGGAACACACAGGCCGTGACGACGTTTCCATGTTCTGGTAGGCTGGTCGAAAAGTAAATATGAGAAGAGTATGAGGGAAGTGGTAGGAAAACCCTGATATGGGGCGCAATGCCTCACGTTGATGAACCAAGGATCTGGGCCGAGCCGTCGTCTCTCATGACAGGTTACGAGGTGAACTAGCGACCGATGGCTGAGAGGAACGTCTTAAGATTGGCTTTCTTGCCATTGAGCCCCAGCTTCTTGCGAATGTTGTTTCTGTGGAAATCAACGCATTCCTTGGACACTCTCAATAGCTCAGCAATTTCTTTACTTGTTTTTCCCTGTTCAACAAGATTTGCCACTTGAATCTCCGTCGGTGTCAGGCCTTGACTCGCGGAAGAAAGCCTTTGACAAAAGGGGGAAGTCAGTTTCGCCAGGTTGGATTCGATGACCTTCAGGTAAGTCTGTTGTTCAGCATTCATGGGGCTTTGCTTCAGTTTCTCGATCCAAGGAACCAACATTTGCCTCACATTCGAAACCAATTTGTCCTGTGTGAGGGTCCTGTCTTCTTCCCGAAGCCCCAGTATTGCTCTCAACGCTTTCTTAAGTTCGTCTATCTGCCGGAACTCCACAGCCGTGCGCTGGTCCTGTTCTCCCAAAGCGCATTTGATCGAGTGGTTTTCCGTGGTATCGACGCAACACATCAAGAGGCCTTCGGTTCGCTTGTGCAAGCCTAACACAGGGGACAAGTGTACATCCCAATAACTGACTTGTTCCTTGCCATCTCTGCCCGTCCAGCTCAGTTCCATATCGTACCGGGTATCTGAGAGGCCAGAGTCTCTCACATGGCGGAGCCAGTCTATCATATAGCGCTTAATCCCTGGTTTGCAGTCAAAGTAACACGTTCCCAGAGCCTGTTCACGGTCATATGCAGTATGAATGGTGAGGAAATCGGCATATGCATGATTGCATTTGAGCAAAACAAAGTCCTCGTTGAAATAGGCAAGTCCCGCTGGCAACCTGTCCAGCGCTTGTTCAGATAGCAGACGCTCCCAAGCTAAGGAATCATACGCATCCTCTGATTGCAGAATCCCGCGCTCTAGGTGAATGACCCGCTTGCTGAATTCTTCGTATGTCGGTTTGGTCGCCATTGCATGACCTCCACTTGGTGTCCCTCGGTGGATAGTGACCTTATGTGAGACTTCCAGCCGAGATATCCCTCACCAGCATCTGAGCGAGAGCTTGTAGAACTCTTCGCAAGTGACTTATCTAAAACACGTATGAGGTAGCTTCATCCCGAACCGCAAGCGAAATCCGTCAGTATGCGTCCTTGAGCACACGCTCGAGACCCATGGATACTCTTGGGCCAGGTAAGGGACTCCTTTGATGATCGAGGCACCCAGCTCGGGAGATTTGGACGTACCCACGGTCATCATGTCACTCAGAGCCTCGCATAGTCATGTCGAACCAATGGCCTGACTCCTGGGGAGGTCGAGTGTGATGCCTTTTCCTGACAGCCGGGGCCAGCGTGCCATGATTACGGGAAAGCATTGCGTTCCGCAACAGTCTGCGAGGCTGCATTTGTTGGGTCCGTGTCGCCTTGCACTCAAGTGACGAACCTTGTTCCGTCTATATTGAAACCATATTACCAGCCGTCCGGACGGCATTTTCTTCACCAAATCAGTCGAGCTTTAGGCTGCACGTTTTCCTGTGCTGCGCGTTGAATGACATTGCCGAGTTGAGCATGAACGGTCTTGAGTGCGGCGGAAAGACCTGGGGCAGCGCTGCCGGGGATTCAGTGAACCCTGTGTGGGTAAATCGTACACCGGCACGCTTCATCATGAATGTGACCAACTGGCCGCCGGTGTGAGGCCTCGAAGCATACCCACTGAGGGAGTTCCGGCCAATGTACTTCGCCAGGGGTAGCATGATCCGGCAGGTCGTCGACGTCTGGCACAATAGCTTAGAATATCAAGAGCCTAGCCGCGGCTCAAACCCCATGCTACTCAGTGACCCGCCGATGAGAAGCCGGGGCCGTAATCAGAATACATCGGAATCATCTCTTGCGCAAGTCTGTTTCTGGTCCATAATCCACCCCCGCATTTTCAGTTGGGTGGTATTGCCGCTCGTCGGATCCTCAATGCCGCTTGATAATGCCCCCATCCGTGGAAACCAGGATTCGTGGCACGTCTAACTTTCTCAAAGTCACTGTGAAGATCAGCTTGAGATTGTCGTCTGATAACTTGTGAAGTTCAGCCTCGTGGGAATATGAGAGCTTCTCCAGGGGCAACTTCTTGGCCTCAAAGAGCTTCTCCTGTGCCGCCACCCGCACCATCACGCTCAAGGCTCCAGGGCTCGGACCGAGGTCGGGATGTTTGCACAAGGCCGTGTAGCTGTTGATTTCCTCGGATTCCTTGCAGACGCAGCGGCGATGCCCCCGTCAAATAACTTGTCGAGGAGGTAGTTGCTTATCTCTACAGACCCTTGGTAGAACCAGACGGATAATCTCCCTGCCGATCTACTCAAAAACACTTGTCCGTCTGCTGAAACCCTCATATGATCACGATTCGGAGGGCAGTTATTAAAAGGGGGGGGCGCTGAACATCTATGACCAATTCGTCTGTGGGGCTGCTAGCGGAGGTCATCTAAGGGTACCTACTCGGGGTCCCTGTAAGGCTGACTCTACGAACTTGTCATCACAGGCTTAAAACTTGAGACTTGTCATGGAGATAGTGGCTTCCGAAATCTCCAGACTGGACAGAGGGCACTCTGGGTACTCGCCAAAGACACAGATGCTTGTGAAATAAAACGATGATCACTTGGTCCAACGCGGAGGCATAATGGAGACAGGTTACGGAAGGAAGTTGAGGATAGGGATTCTCATCGATGGATTCATCCAGCCCCGGTGGGTGGACCGGATAATTCAGGATATCAAGCGTTCATCGTTCGGCGAAATCGTTTTGGTTATCCAGAATGGGGCAAAACCAAAGGGACCTGCGAATTTCATCCAAAAAATTGTAGCCAGGAGAAACCACTTGTTATGGGCAGCTTATGCCAGATTGTTTCGCCCAACTGAGTCTGCCCTTGAAGAGATTGACATAACCCAATTGCTGGCAGAATACCCGAGATTGTTGGTT
Organism: uncultured delta proteobacterium; assembly: GCA_963760985.1. Lineage (GTDB taxonomy): Bacteria > Desulfobacterota > Desulfomonilia > Desulfomonilales > Desulfomonilaceae > JACRDG01. Next base: position 24,703 of record CAVXFM010000019.1, read on the forward strand.
ACCCCAGTTCAAAATGGTCATATTGACTACTTCGATGTCACAGGTGTGAATGAAATCATTTCTTGCGATCTAGATGTTGCTCTTCGGTTTGGCTTTCGCATAATCAAAGGGAGAGGCAATGACGATTGCCCGACATGGAATCTGGTCCTTTCACCACGATGATAATTTATGGATTACAGCAACGGAGGGCCAGCGGGCTTTTGGGAAATTTGTCACATAGCACTCCAATAACTGGGGTCCATCCTTCAAGAGACTGACTTCAGGACTTGACGGCGGGAAACAGGCGAAGCCGTTATCCACCGATCTTGGTCACAGACCCAGCCTTTTTCCCCGACACGAAACCGGGAACAGTGCTTTTGGAGGTCTGCAAATTTCGTGATCAGAAAACTGAAAGACCTTTATATTTGAGGAGACGCGGCGCTGAGAGGAAGATCCCACTCGGTCGAGATTCACACCTTATAGCGCACCACTCTACAGAACGCCCAACCAACAGTGAAATGTTGCCTTTGCTTACCAAAGTCATATGGAGAATGGCGACGCATAAACTAAGGCAGTTTTTCTTTCGAGAGCAATGGTGCCTCGCATATAGGATCGAATCGTCGGGTCTCCCGGCGGATCATTTCTATAATTTTGAGTATATGATTCCTCCAGGGGACCGTTTCTGGGCAGATCCGTTTCCCCTTGCCCATGGAACGAAGCATCTCGTTTTTCTGGAAGAATTCATGTCCAAGACTTGGAAGGGTCACATTTCAGTCATAGAGATCGACGAAAATGGTAGATGGAGCCCTCCCTATAAGGTCTTGGAAAGAGACTATCACCTCTCCTATCCCTTTGTTTTCCAATGGCGCGACGGTTATTACATGATTCCTGAATCACACCGCAATCGCTCGATTGAGCTGTACAGATGCACGAAGTTTCCTGATCGCTGGGAACTCGATCGAGTGTTGATGGAAGATGTCATCGCCGTTGACACGACGTTATACGAGGATAATGGCATTTGGTGGATGTTCGTAAACTTGGCGAACGAGGGCGAATCACCCAACGATGAACTGCACCTCTTTTTTGCTGACTCGCCGTTGGGGCCCTGGCACGCACATCGCAGAAATCCGATAAGGTCAGACGTGAGGTGCGCAAGACCTGCAGGATGGCTATTCCGACATAACGGCCATCTTTATCGTCCGGCACAGGATTGTTCGAGAAGGTATGGTTATGGTATTTCCCTCAACAAGGTGAACGAACTTGATAGTTCCAATTATTCTGAAGACGTGGTTGCTGGAATAGAGCCAGCATGGAGAAGCGACATCCACGGAGTCCACACCTTCGGCCACGCTGGGCAGTTGACCATTATAGACTGCCTGAAATATGGGGCTAGATTCTGGTGAACGAGAGATTATTGTCCTCCTCGGGGAATGGGAGAAAAACCCTCGCCTTTAGGCGAAGACTTTAGTAGGCTTGCGGTATCATGGAGTATTACTGCAAAACATCTCACGCCGTCTATGACATTAGGTTCCACATCGTGTGGATCACCAAATACCGCAAGCCGGCCTTTCACGGCGAGGTGGCAATCCACCAGAGGGATCTGATCAGGGAGACCTTCAGCTCACATTCGGCAGCATTTAGGATGAGTTTTGAGTAATTCTGTTACCCATGGTTTTCTTTCGTCTGGCTTTTGAAGGTGGCTTGGTGAAGATGTCTGGTGTGACTTCCCGCAGGTTCAGGTAATCGATCTGGATAGGAGTCAAGGGTTTTGCGAGTCGCCTTCCTTCGGATGAGGTAAGCACGTAGATTCCGATGAATTTGGTGGTCATCATGAAGGAGGTTGGCCTGGAAGTCTACCGATTGACCCACTCCGTGACCCGCTGTTGATTCCTGGCCAGGTGATCCACACACAGAAGACTGTGCACGATCTGTTTGAGATCCGGCCGATGGGCCTTACTGAACCCGGCGGTAATAACAAAGGGCTGGTCGTGGTCTTCCCGGTCATAGAGGAGATAATCTCCGTACAGCGAAGTGGCTGGTGGTGTCATGGTGGACGTGGGAGAAGTCGAGTTGAAAGAACTTCATAGCTCCGAGCACGACCGCAGTCAGAATTTTATGGGTACCCGCGTCTACCACTGGTTCAAGGACTCGTCCGAGGGTGTAATCCGAAAATTTGGCCAGAGGGATGTTGTCTCCGAGCAAGAGTTCCACGTCTTTGTCGGCAAAGAATTCCCAGAGCCTAAACAACGGACTCCTCCCAGAGAGGGCATCCAAAATCATGGCGCGCACCACTCGCCCCGGACTGACCCCCATATCGCAATCACACAAACGGTCGATACGCTCAACGAGCCGTATCCCCTCAGCGTAAGCAGAAACAACGGGCAGGAAACGTGCATCAGTAATCTCAAAATCGGTGCCTTGCTCCGCCATGGGAACCCCCTCGAAAAGGTCCCCCAGGTCTTATCACAAAAGACATCTGTGTACAAGTCGCAACATGATGATATTATTGGTGGTCAAAAATCAAAATCATCTCAATCGAACACCTATTGCTGCCGAACGCGAGCTTCTGGGGAAATTCAACAACAGCTGCACAGCGCCAGTAAATCACCGGCGTTCCATGTCAGGCTCACTGTTGCGACGAGTTTGAGATGAGATTCACGATCCCGTATCAGCTTGACAGTATCTCCGTCCGACACGCCGACGCACTTCCCAGACCAGGATTGAGCGGAAGAGGGAGGGGTGAAGGTAAAAAGCAAAGTAAAAGCAATGAGGGAAGAGAGGGCCAGGGGGACAAGTGTTGATATGGCGCGATGAGGCGCTTTCATGAGCCCCCCGTATACGCCACTCAGCGGAAAACATCAATGGAAACAGTGGGGTCAAATTGTCCCCCCCCAGACAGCGGTCAGTTATGGCGCACCCGGCAATCACGATGACCACCGGGCGTCGCGCGTAGATCACAAATTATATTCCGCCGGATTCTCGCCCACGGATTCAAGATACTGTCGCAACTCCGTATCGTAATTGTCGCGGTCGATCTCCTCGCAGTTATCCCAAACCCATTTTGCGAATCCCTCCGCGGAGGCGTTGCCGACCCACGTCCAGTCCGCTGCGCCTGTGTTGTTCACGAAGGTCTGAGCAGCGGTCATACTGTCGATGGCGATTTTCATCATGGCTGAACCTCCACCGAGACCGTACCGCCTACGCAAGCGCTGGGCAAGAGTTTTTTCGGGGATGGCAGAGAAAGATAAAGGGAGCTTTGAGCCCTACCGGAAAAAATCCACCAAGTTGAAAAGTCATATTTCTGAGCATCCCTGTCAACGCACTGGTGCCCAAGCACACACGGTTCGTTAAAAATTTTGCCGGAGTCGTGTGGTACTTTCGAACGGACCACGAATTGATAGGTTAAAGGCGCAAGGCGCAACACGAAATCAAGGGAGCAAGAAAATGAAAAAGTTGACAGCAATCATTCTGGGAATTCTCTTCGTCGCGGCCATAGCATTCACGTTCAACACGGTTGCGCTTGCAGCGCCTGGGGGACACGGCGGCGGCGGCCATCATGGCGGCCATCACGGCCATCATGGCGGACACTGGGGACATGGCGGGTATTGGGGATCCGGGATCTATTCAACAGCAGTCGTGGACGACTGCCAGATGGTCAAAAGGTGCTACATCAACTCATTCGGCCATCGTCGGTGCCGTTGGGTGCAAGAATGCGATTAGTCTGAACGCAACCCACTCCCACAATCTCTCTACACCATACACGAGAAAGGCCGGAGTCGTCACATGGACGAGACTCCGGCCTTTTCACTGTGAGTCGCCACCACAACAGAGTCAAAAATACCCCTGCAACGACCATCCCGTGGACCCAGGAACGACGAAAACCCCGGAGAGGGTTCCAGGCATCACCAGGGGTTCCGTCACAAACAGCAAGAATTGAACAGGTCGCTGATTATACCCCGGTGAGGCGTCGAAAGTTCCGCGGAATTGAGCAAGGGGTATTGACCTTGGAGCGCACCCGACGATCCTCCGATCCGTAGGGAGGCGCTCACTCTCGCCTTTTGTGGGGCATCCTCCCCGTAGACCAGGCCGATTCGCACTTACCGGAAATCGCAAAACACTCACCAGCACTGGCTGGGAAAGATGCGTCGACCTTACAGCGAAAATCGTGCAGAAAGTATTTGTCAGATTTGTGAACCCCTCCGCTCTCGGGTTTCCGGCGCGCCGTTCTGGAATTTGGGTCCCCTATTTCCGGAAATGCCGCGCCAGAATCACCTGTAAAAACAGTGACGTCAAAATGACGGGGTTAAAATGTCAGGGAGTTAGGATGCTCCAGCAGTCTCGCCAACGGAGTGTAAATGGAGGATGACTCTCACATATCGATCAAGACGGCGGGGCGGTTGGGATCGTACCAAAACGACTCCCCTGCGGGGGACAGGAACAAATATTGTGCATAGCCTGGGGGCATGTTGAGGCTGTTTCGCTCTCCTACGTGCATATACTCGTCCTTGCGAACGAGCGCGTTGAGGACGCGGTCATACCGCGGAGGGTTCCTCACGAACTTACAGAAATCGAGGCAGAATAAACGGCCGTCTGAATCAACAAACAGCTGATAGCGGTGTTTCATTACACTACCTCCCTATTGAACCGGGCCCATTTTCATTGTTACCTCCTTAGATCGCGACATAGGCGAGATGTTCCGCACCATATCAGTTTATGCCGCATTCTGTCAACGCATGGCTCCTACCACAAACCACGGTCAACCCCCACGGATCGATCATGTCACCCTCGGGGACAACCAAAAGAGTGGTCTGAAACGGGCACGTGACCCAGAAAAGAGGATCGAGTGCCACGTCTTCAGCAAAAATATGCGTTACCCCCCGATTCGGGCGTCCTTCTGAGCGAGCTATCCCCCTGAGCTCGGCCCACCCCCCTGAACGCGACAGTTCACCCCCCCTGCGCTCCGGATCATCCCGAATTGCACAGGCACATCATTCTCCTCCGTGCGTGAAAAAGTGTCTCGTTCGATGGATGCCCCCCGGAGAGTCGAACGAAAAGCTGCCGCGCCCGTTCACGCACGCGACCAGGCAGGTTGATCAGCCGGAAGCGTATCGCCTTCATGCGGGGATTCACCCAGCTCTCTCCCAGCACTAGGCGCTTCATGGCTGCACTGACGTTGAACGCAAGAATCATGATCTGCCACCATGCGGCATTGGCTCCAAACAACTGAGAAGGAAGCTTCCCCCCGGCAAGATCTTCCTTCATGATGGAATGCGCTTCTTCACTCTTGCCGCAACGAGCCCGATACCGCCAAATGAGCTCATCACCCGGCAGGTCACGGTTGGTCACGATTCCCGTCACCTTGTACGTTACCGGTCCCCAATTCACCGTCTGGAAAGGCAAGGTGAGCTGTGCCTCCATGCCTGGCAGAGGATGCTGCTCAAGCGCTTCACGAATTGCCAGATACCGATACTCAGGCCCGTCCTTCTTCTCAGCCATCCAGTTAGGCACAAAACAGACCTCGGCCCACTGCTGGCCAGTATCCTTTCTCTTCCCGTCAACCACGCGGAAGAGACGATGCCACGATGTCTCGGGCACTTCCCGTACCGCAGCTCTGAATGCAGGGGTCACGTCCGCTCCAATGGCAAACCCGATGACGCCAAAGCGTTGGTTCTTGGCCTATGCACAGTATTTGAGCAGCTCCACGTAATACCCCGCAGTGTCGGAACGCAGATACACCGTCTTCACGCCTGCGGGAACCGACTCCAATGCTTGCGTGAACGGTCGAAGCAGGTCATAGCCCGCGGGGACATTCCCGTCCCGAAACTCACTGAGGAGCATGAGACCCTGTTCCCCCCAATACACGTTGAGCGGTTGATAAGCCTTGAATTTCTTGTAGCAGTAGAACGCCGCCTTCTTGAATGTCTCCACCAGAGTCGCATCCATATCCAAGGTCGCCGTGCTCTGGGGTGACCGGTGCTGCACCTCCGCTGCAAAGGCAGCATTGAGTCGCACCAGGGCCAACAGAAGCTCCGAGGGTTGAGGAATAAATGCCGTATGCGGCTCTCGGAGCTTCTCTTGGTCGAGGTCATGGAACAGCTCCAAGAACTCTCGCAGCACCGTGGGAGAAGCAAATGTCCGAGTGCGTGGCTTGCGCCACCGCCTCTTCAGTGCTCGTCGTTCCGCTCCGGTCCGACCGAAATTCTCGATTGCCCTGAACACGCGGCAAAAGCCCTCACCGCCTTCAAGCACCCTTACATCCTCGACACTATCTCTTCCCGAAACATTCAAGAGCATCACGGCCAGGATCATCTGCTCGTCGGTCCAACCCTGACCACCCACCCGCACACGCACGTGGTGGGCGATGAGGCGAGGAAGGCCCCTGCGCTGTGCGAACTCCATGAAGAGCGGCAGTCCCGCCAAGGCTGTCATCCCCCCGGTCTTTTGGTCCACTTGGTACTGGTAAGGAGCAAGGTGTCGTGCCATACTGTTTTCACCTCGTTGGTGATAGAATCTTCATAGTAAAAGCATTCTATCCTCTTGATCTCTCAAGAACAACGAGGTTTTTCATTTTCTTTGATCCGCGATCCAGGTTTTGGGCAGCTTGTACTGCTTTCGTTTCTCGGGTGGCATGTCCAAGGGCTTCTGGAATTTCGGGACGAGACAATCGAAAGTGAGCACGGGGCCGGCAAGAATTCCATGGTCCGAATAGCGTTGGCGCAGAAAATCTCTGGTCTTCTCGAAATACCGCCAGTGCTTCAGCGCCTGAGGATCAAGGCTTCCCTTTTCATCCGGCTGAAACATTGGCGGTTCCAATCGTGCGGGTCGGGCTGCTCCGCAGGGACGAACACATTGTAGGTCTTGCCGTATTCATGCCAGATTTCCATCATCCTGGTACGCTCGGCGTTGAGGTCCTCTTCGTCACTCATGGGCAACTCTTGATCAGGTGGTCTCGGTAGTCTACCACACCGCTGGACTTGTCCGTGAGATTCGTTCGAGAAGGCACCTGAGAACGATTCTCCGCGACTTTCTATTCGAGGGGATGCTCGAGCATGGTCGTTTTTCGAACTTTGGGGTGGGGTGGGCCGCAAGCCAAGGCTTGGCAACGGAATTTCAGTAAATCACAGAGTCGCCGGACGTTCGGGCATTTGAGATGCGCCATTCGACGATTGCTGGATTGGCCGAAGGTTGGTCCTCCTAACAAATTCATTGACACGCCGAGTCCCCTCGGTAAGAATGGACTCAGTTGTTATTCGATTTGGATCGAAGGTGTTTTTCACCCGACCAACGAAAGGAGCTTTATGGCAGAAGAAACCAGTGGCTTCAAAAAATAGTGTTGGGAAAAAACATACGACGGGAACTCCTGTCGTAACAACGTGAGTTTCTTAACTCATGAAACGGAGCTGATCAGATTCGGCTCCGTTTTTTGTTTTCAGCCAACGAATTGATTCGTCCATGGCCATCCCCCGTGACGGCCGGACTCCACCATAAAACTCCGGCCGGAGCGTCATGCACAACGCGATCATGGGCGGCAGAGAAATCGACGAAAAGGCACCTGAGAACGATTCTGCGCGATTTTCTGTCCGGAGGTATGCTTTGGTATGAGCGTTTCTTGGATTTTGTGGGCATCCAGCGGAAGGTCCGGCCTGATTATGTGATTTCAATATGGTACAGAAACGTCGGACGTCCGGTCGTTTTCCGGCCTAGGATGAATCGGGGCGAAAATCCAGCCGAACACAAGCAAATGAGTGGCCCGCAAGAGGAGCAAACATCTTTTTTGAGAAGGGATCGGAGCATGGCCCGAGGGAAATACCATGAGGCCGAACAGGAATTGGACGCTGAGTGAAGATGATGTTGCATTTTGAGATCAGGAAGATGAGGTGAAAAGGAAACTCCAGGGCCCAATATATTGGTATTACCGGCTATCAAGTGACTCGCGACGGGGTGAGTCGAGGTCTTTCCGTGCGACGAGTCGAGTGCCGTCATGGCCTTACGGTTCGGGTCGATCAGGCTGTCCGGTCGCGTGCTCAATCGTACCGGGACTCTGCGGGTGTGTTCGACTTGCAGGAGAGCAAAGCGCTGCCGGAAAAGAGCAGACATGAGCCTGGAGGCATGGGGCGTTCAAAGGTACGCCCGAATCGAGACAGAATGCATACGGGATTTGCAGACGTGCCACGCGACCCGTTCTCTGGGTCAGGTGCCTGCCCGGAGCCTCTGCATTGGGACTCCCAAGGGGCCACACGACCATCACGACGAAGCTGATCGTGGATCTTGGTGCTTCATCCGGCTTCCAACGCATTTTCCAAGGCAGGGTTGCCCAAAAATGCTTGATGTCGGCATCAGGAATTCCAAATTGAAGGAGAGGACTTGCTTCTTTTCTGTTCTGACCTGGCGGTGCGATAATCTGGCAAGATTTGCAAGGCGGAGAGCGCGGGTAATCCGAGTCTGGGAGGTATATAAGTGACAGGGGGGATGACGTGACCGGTGCCTTGTGATCACACGGCTGTCCGGGAATTCTTCAGAGAGCGCGCAAGAATGGCCCTAGCAGAGATAAATCAGGAGCTGGGAAATGAGAAGCTTAAGATACTTTGAGATCTTCGGGCTGATCGCACTTTTCGTCGCGGGTTCGATACTGGGTCCAGGCATTGCGGACAACGCCTGGGGACAAGCCTTTGGAATTATCGCAGGCACGGTGGAGAAAGCGGATACCCCCCGGGGTCTGTCGGTAAGGGCACAGCCGTCCGCATCTTCTCCTGCGGTGGGGTACCTGCCGGTGGGGACCGAAATCAGAGCGTGCAACGATTTCAAGAATCCGTGGGTCAGATTGCAGGGTCCTTTCCCAAATGGTTGGGTAAATATGGCCAACCTGCACCCCAAGGGCGGCGAGGCTGCAGTTGCCGCTGTGGACGCGCCTGACCAATGTCTCGTCATCCGGAAAGGTCCGGATAGCTCGTACGAAAAGGCCGGTTGTGCAACTTTGGGCGAGAAGCTACAACTCTCGGGCGTCTGGAGTATCAACAACTTTGCCAGACTGGAGAGTGGCGGATGGGTGGACGGGACGAAGATCAGCACCGACCTCATGACCTGTGACATGCCCCCGGTTGCCGATGCCGAGCCCGAAGAAGCCGCTCCAGCCCCCCAACCATACACAGAGTACGTGCCGCCGACCGATGGCTCGGCGTACACCTGTGCTCCATCCTACGATTTCGGGACCTATGGTGTCCCCTCGTATTTTGGACCGTATGGCGCGTTCGGTTTTTACCCTGGGTGGTTCCCGGGTGTTTCAGTGATTGTTGGCCCTGGTTTCCGTAGATACTATGGATACTGGCCCCACAGGCATTGGAGGAACAACTGGGCCAACCGGAATCGGTGGGCCAACCACAACCGATCCTGGCCAAGGGCCAATCGCGCAGCTATCAATTCCAATCGTGGCAGTTTGTACAGGAAGAATACCGCCTTTAACAACTGGACACGCGGGACTGGTCGGAATTTGTCTAACTTCCGCTCAGGGAATATCGCGTCGAGCAGGAGTCTATCGAAGTTTTCCAGGCGTGCCGGCGGCTTCAGTCGTGGACTGCGGAGTAGCGGTTCGCGAGCCATGGCCTTCCGAGGAGGAGGTGGCGGTGGACGCAGGAGATGATGCCTTGAATGAGATCGGGAATTTCAGGATCGACGAGGCTGCTGAGGCTAGGGCGCGCCATGTCCATGAGTTGTGTGGCACTCTTCCCGCACGTCGGGCGTTTTCCGGCAGAGGGTAGGCCCGAGTGAAAGGCCGACCGCACAAAACTCACTGATCGACCCGCAAGGCGAGTATTCCACGTAGTAAAGTGCAGTATCACATCCAGCATGGGAGGAGCGAGGTAACGAGCGGCCTGCTCCAAGCTGTTCGCCTTTCAGAAGTCCAGTTGCACACCGACTTCAATCACCTGATTTGAAGGAATACCGAAATATGAACTTGCGTCCAATGAATTCTTGGAAAGGAATATAAACAGGCTTGACCGCCATGGGCTCATTTTGGGTTTATGGCTAATCCCCAATTTCTCACGGCCGAGGAAGAAACTGGCTTCCTCCATTTCCAGTTTTAACCCCTTGTCATGGGATAGAGCAAAAATGGTGTGTATATTTGGCTGTTCCATGAAGCCGTAATGAGCAACGATGGAGTGAATACCCGCACCTAGCTTTTCGACCTCGATCTTTTCGAAATTCGAAACACGAGGTATTTCTTCTGTGCCAACAGTCAGAAAGATCACGTCCGAATGAAGGATGTTATTGTGCTTCATGTTTTGCATCAGGGCTGCTGGCACAAGATCGTGATTGCCGGTCAGGAAGATTGCCAAACCTTTAATCCTGTGTGGCTTTTCCCTTGCCACTATTTCGTTAAATTTCCCTAGCTTTGGGGTCAGACCCCTTATCTTCTTGCGGAGGATTTCCCGACCATCTTCCCAAGTTATCATTACGGTAAAAGTCGCTGCGCCAATGACCAAGGGAAACCAGGCGCCGTGCAAAATTTTGCTGATATTCGCAGCAAAAAAGGGGATGTCTATCAGAAAAAAAGCACCCGATAGCAGGCCGGCTACCGGTCGACTCCACCCCCATAGTTCCCGCATCACGACAAAGAAGAGTGTCGTGGTGATCAACATCGTCGCAGTAACTGCCACGCCATAAGCAGCGGACAGGTTACTGGAGGATTGGAAGCCGGAAACCAGAGCGATGGTGCATATCATAAGCAGCCAGTTTACTGGCGCAATGTAAATCTGGCCGATATGATAAGCAGAGGTGTGGGTAATCCGTAAACGGGGCAGATATCCGAGCTGGATTGCCTGCTGGGTAAGCGAAAAGGTCCCTGAAATTACCGCCTGAGAAGCTATTATTGTAGCCACCGTGGCCAAAAGAACCATGGGTACCATCGCCCAATGCGGGACAAGGGCATAAAATGGATGATGCGACATCTCCGGTCGGGCCAGAAGAACAGCGCCCTGTCCGAAATAATTAAGGATCAGCGCCGGCAACACCAGTCCTACCCAAGCCAAACGAATCGGAGTTTTACCAAAATGCCCCAAGTCGGCATAAAGGGCTTCAGCTCCCGTCACCACCAGAAATACTGCGCCCAGAACCACAAATCCTGCCAACTTGTTTTGGACCAAAAAGCTGACGCCATGCCACGGAAAAACAGACACAAGTACTTTTGGGTTACACGCGATCTGGATCGTTCCTAGGGCAGCAAGAATCAAAAACCATATCAAAATGATGGGCCCAAAAAGGGCTCCTATCTTTGCCGTGCCCCGGCGTTGAATAAGAAACAATCCCACGAGAATTGCAATGGTGACAGGAATCACATACGGTTTGAGCACGGGGGTAATGATTCGAATACCTTCCACCGCGCTCGAGTACCGATATAGCGGGAGTTATCATACCGTCCCCGTATAACAAACAAGCGCCAAACATGCCAATCGCTAACAGACTGAACCATTGCCCTTGTTTCTTAGGCCTGGTGCGTTTCAGAAGGGCAGTCAAAGCAAGAACCCCGCCCTCACCATTGTTATCGGCACGGACGACGAAAGCCAGATACTTGATGGTCACGATCATAATAAGAGACCAAAACATCAGAGAAAGAACCCCGAAAACGTTTTCACTGGACACAGCGATACCATACTCACCATGAAAACACTCACGGAGGGCATAAAGAGGACTCGTCCCAATATCTCCGAAAACAATACCCAGGGCCGTAAGTGTTAACTTTGACAGGTGGGTTCCACTTGTCTTCTTGGCGGCTTCATCCCCGTCGGATTGCTCGGGAGAGCTTTTCTGGTTGTCGCGAGAATTACTCATTATTTACCTTCCTGATTCGACTCAGACTGACTGTGCACTTTTCGCTTGAGGGCAAACAATGATGAGATTGATCAGCACAGGATGGGGAGTTTCTAATAATTTGCGGTTACACCACAGGCTCCTAGATCCCCCGGTGTGCTTTTCTTGAACTCCCTTTCTTTCATTTCGAATTCCTCCTTTCGAATAGGGTGTCACCGCTGCCACAGGATTTGTGAGGCTTCCAACGGAACGGCGACGCCGTCGTGGCGCGGTATGACACGCGCCGTATAGTCAGTCGCGGGTCGAGTCGCCGACACTGTCGCACGGTAAACGTAGCCGCTGGCAGGGGCTGCCAGTTGGCTCACACGCTTCATCTCCATTCGTATCGGAGGGCCGTCGTTTGCTGAGTTGGCGAAAAGCTCCAGGTGCACGGCATCTGGGGCAAGGTCATTAAGGTAGACCTGAACCTCAAATACGTGCTGCATCCCATCAGTTTCAATCTTCATTTCGCCGAAGTGCAGCGTGGCCCATTTCTGTTCCAGAGAGTGCTGCCACATGACGATCTGCTCGCCCAATGCGCCTCTATTGGCAGCCCGCTCACGGTACGTTGCGGCAGCCGGGATGTAGTGTTGTTCGGTGTATTCCCGCACCGCACGGTTGGCGGAGAATCGCGGTGTCAACCGCGCCATGCTCTCCCGCATCCGCTCAACCCAAGCGGCAGGAATGCCCGTCTCGTCGCGCGTATAGAACTCGGGGATAACCTCGCGTTCGAGACGGTCGTAGAGCGCCTCAGCTTCGGAGGCATCCCAGGCCGGATCATCGTCATGCTCCAGGCCATCCCCCAAGGCCCACCCCAGTTCAGGCGTGTACGCCTCCGGCCACCAACCGTCCAATTCCGACAGATTGATACCGCCGTTGACGAGCACCTTCATACCGCTTGTGCCGCACGCCTCCCAGGGACGTCGTGGCGTGTTGATCCAGACATCTACCCCCTGCACCAAGTGCTCGGTCAAAAGCATGTCGTAGTCACTGAGGAAGATGACATGAGGACGCGCTTCGGGCCGCCAAATGAAATGCATCCATTCTTGAATCAGGGCTTGCCCAGCCTGGTCCGCCGGATGCGCCTTGCCGGCCATGATGAGTTGCACAGGTCGCTGAGGATCGGTGAACAAGCGAAGCAGTCGCTCCGGGTCGTGCAGCAGTAAGTTCGGTCTCTTGTAGGTAGCGAAACGACGCGCAAAGCCCAGCGTCAAAGCGTTGGGATCCAACAGATGTTTGGCACCGTCAACCGCGTCGGGCGACGCACCGGAGGCGGCCAGCTGATGGGATAATCGCTCGCGGGCGTATTCGACGAGAGACTTGGTGGCGGCTGTGCGAAGTTGCCACAGCTTGGCGTCCGAAACACGACGGATGTCCACCTCCAGGGTTTCCGTTGTCCCCAGCCAACGGTCTTTTCCGCAGGCCTCAGTCCACAGATCGTCGGCCGCGGCCGAGTCCCAGCTCGGCATATGGACTCCGTTGGTCACGTGTCCCACCGGAATTTCGTCCTGCGGCCAGCGCGGAAAGAGAGGCTCAAACATGTGACGGCTCACCTTCCCGTGCAGGCGACTCACACCATTGACCGCCCCGCTCCCTCGTATCGCCAGATATGCCATGTTGAAACTTTCCGATGAGTCGTTCCGGATTCTTGGCGGCCCAAGGCCAGCAAATCGCGGCGTGTAATGCCGAGCTTCTTCTCGGCATAATCACCGAGGTATTGCTCGATCAGGGCCGGAACAAAACGGTCAAAGCCCGCAGCCACCGCCGTGTGAGTGGTGAAGAGGTTACCCGCTCGCGTGACGGCCAGTGCGACTTCAAAGGGCTGCCCGGTCTCTTGCATGAAACTGCGGGCGCGTTCCAAAACGGCGAAAGCCGCATGCCCTTCATTCAAGTGACAGACTTCCGGCTGGATGCCGAGTGCGGAGAGCAGCCGCCATCCGCCAATCCCCAGGAGCAACTCTTGTTTGAGACGCAGTTCCGGACCGCCGCCATACAGTTCGCTGGTAATCCCTCGATGAACCGGCAAGTTTGCCGCGTCATTGCTATCCAAAAGGTATAGCTTCACCCTGCCGACCTCCACCTGCCAGACGCGAAACCAGACCGTGTAATCGGGTAATACGATCTCCAACCGCAACCACTCCCCGTTCGGTTTGCGCAACGGCGTAATGGGCAACTGGCCTGGGTCGTTATACGGGAAGAGCGCCTGTTGCGCACCGTCCCGGTCGATCACCTGGCGAAAATAGCCTTGCTGGTAGAGCAGCCCCACGCCGACCACCGGCACCCCCAGATCACTGGAGGCTTTGAGCTGATCGCCGGCCACATTCCCAAGTCCTCCCGAATAGATCGGGAGAGCTTCGCTCAACATAAATTCCATGCTGAAATACGCAACGCAGGCCAGTGTTGATTGCGAGTAGGCTTGCTGAAACCACGCCGGTGCTTTCTTCGCCTGACGCCTTGCTCGTACCAGGTCATCGACCTTTTTTCGAAAGCCGGGGTTGGCTAACACGCGTTCCATCTGCTCCCGCGAGACAGTCTGCAGAACGCCCCAGGGGTTGTGGGTGAGATCCCATAGTGCGGGATCAAGTTCTCGCCAGACCTCGTCGACGGCATGATTCCACGACCACCGCATGTCCAGGGCCAGCTCGGCCAGGAGATCAAACCCCGGAACTTCCATGGGCAGAAGTCCGTATATCGGGTGACTGACACGTGTTGGTTTGCTCATGGTAGCTCCTTCACATTTGCCTTGGGCGGAATTCCCCTGCTGCTGCGGGGCGCCGCCAGAGCATCGCTGACGATCGTCTGCGCTTCCTCCATGATGCGGCGCAGATGATCCGCTCCACGGAAGCTTTCCGCATAGATCTTGTAGATATCCTCAGTCCCCGAGGGACGCGCCGCGAACCATCCGCTCGCTGCTACCACCTTCAACCCGCCGATGGGAGCGCCGTTACCCGGCGCCCGGGTGAGGACAGTCTGGATTTTTTCGCCCGCCAGTTCGGTGAGCTTGACCTGCTGGGATGAGAGTTTCGCTAACAGTTCCTTTTGATCCGGAGTGGCTGGCGCCTCAACGCGATCGTAAAAAGGCTCACCGAACTCGCGCGTGAGTTCATGGTAAATTTCCCCTGGATCGCGGCCCATCCGGGCTGTGATCTCCGCCGCGAGCAAAGCCGGGACGATGCCATCTTTGTCCGTCGTCCAGACGCTACCATCCAGACGAGCAAAGGAGGCCCCTGCGCTCTCCTCGCAAGCGAAGCCAAGCGAACCGTCGAGTAAGCCGTCAACGAACCACTTGAAGCCGACCGGAACTTCGTAGAGCTGACGCCCCAGCTTGGCGGTGACGCGATCGATCATCTGACTACTCACCACGGTCTTCCCCACCGCCGCATGCGCGAGCCACCCGGGCCGGTGTTGGAAGAGGTAGTAGACCGCGACTGAAAGATAGTGATTGGGCGGAAGCAGTCCCCCACTTCGGGTAACGACCCCGTGCCGGTCGTGGTCGGTGTCACAGGCAAAGGCGATATCAAAGCGATCCTTCAGGCCGATTAGCCTCTGCATCGCATAGGGCGAGGATGGGTCCATGCGGATCTGGCCGTCCCAGTCAAGGGTCATGAAACGGAATGTCGGGTCGACGGACTCGTCCACGACGGTGAGGTTCAACCCGTAGCGCTCGGCAATCGGCCCCCAATAGTGCACCCCGGCCCCGCCAAGCGCATCCACCCCCATGCTGATCTTCGCGTCGCGAATGACATCCATGTCGATCACGTTGCCGAGGTCGCTTACGTAGGCATTAAGGTAATCATGCCGGTGCGTCGTAGAGGCGTGAAGAGCCTTCTCGTAGGGAATCCGTTTCACCCCCCGAAGACCGGCATCGAGAAACTCGTTCGCCTTCGCCTGGATCCAACCGGTGATGCCAGTTTCGGCTGGCCCACCGTTTGGCGGATTGTACTTGAAGCCGCCATCGTGGGGCGGATTATGCGAGGGGGTGATCACGATGCCATCGGCGAGTCCCGTTCGGCGCCCACGGTTGTACGTGAGAATCGCGTGAGAGATGACGGGCGTCGGGGTATATTCTTCCCTCTCCGGGAGCATGACTTCCACCCCATTTGCCGCCAGCACTTCCAGCGCACTTGCAAGAGCCGGCACCGAGAGCGCATGCGTGTCCATGCCGAGGAACAGCGGGCCATCGATTTTCTGTCGTGCACGGTACAAGCAAAGCGACTGAGTGATGGCGAGGATATGCCATTCGTTGAATGCTTTCTGGAACGCCGAGCCGCGATGCCCTGAGGTTCCGAACTCCACCCGTTGTTCCGGCACCGAAGGGTCAGGCGCCTCGGTGTAATAGGATGTGATCAGTCTAGGCACATTAACCAGCATCGATGTTTCGGCTGACTTTCCCGCAAGGGGACTCACCTTCATGGCTCTCCTCTCAAATTCCGTAGCGGGGACTCCTGTTGGGTCATCCCGCTGCTTCGGCGTCGATCCCAACTCTCTGGAATCACCGCAACATTCTGTCCAAGTCATTGATATCTTGTTCAAGGCGGACCTTCACGCCCCGTCGTTCGAGGCGGTTTTTCGACACGTCGTGGTCACGGGAGGCGTCGAGGTTTCGACCGGCGTGGTGTCGGCCCTTTCCTGACCAACGAGCCATTCTCCCGTGTAGTCACTATTTATTGCTTACCCCGCGTTTACGGTCAGAAAACGAACGTTGTTGTTGCAAAGGCCATCGAGTTCCAAGGTCCTAATAATCCCTCTTCAAGTGACTGAGGGAGACTCATCTTTTAGGATCTTTCCCTCCGCGTAACGCCGGTCCTGACCTGCTTGGACATCGCTGTGGCCTCGCTGCTCGTGGAGTTCCTAGGCTCACGTGGCGATCTCCGGTGCCATATCGAAGGATTTCTTGCCCAATAGGGGATCGGCATTTGGATCGAACACCCGATATGCGAGCAGTTTCACGCGGTCGCTCACGAGGAACCATACCAGCGCATAGCCCCAAACGAACAGCGCCCAGCCCCAGCCGAGTGGTGTCATAAACAGCCCATAGACCGCAATCAGAACCGCCACGACTTGTGCGCAGAGCACAACCACCAACAAAATCCGAGCGGGTCGTATGGACCAGAACGGGCCGCGCGTGCGCGTCAGGAAAATCGTCATTTGTCCCGCCACGGAGAGCATCAGGTACATGAGAGTTTGGATGTGCGCATGGTCGAGGTGATAGACACGCTCGCCGAGGTAAAAAAGGCCAAACGCAGCCACGGGGCCAATGACACCCAGCACCGTGGCGACCCCCAGCACCATTCGCATGTTCCAGGCCTCGGGCTTGTCCTCGTAATGAACGTTGTCGTAGGCAATGGACAGAATCGCCCCGTCGTTGAGCAACGCCAGCATCACAATCATCACTGCCGTCAATGGATAAAAATTGAAGATCAGGATTGCCAGCGTCATGAACAAGAGGACGCGTAGTGTCTCGGCGATGCGGTATATGGCATAGCTGTTCATCCGTTGGAAGATTTTCCGACTCTCCTTGATCGCTGTTATGATCACCGACAGGCCGGTCGTCATCAACACGATGTCCGCCGCAGCACGCGCCGCGTCCGTCGCGCCCGAAACGGCGATGCCGCAGTCGGCCTTTTTCAGCGGGGGGGCATCGTTCACCCCGTCTCCGGTCATACCGACGATGTGGCCCCGTTGCTGCAGGACGTCTACAATGTGGAACTTGTGTTCGGGGAACACCTGGGCGAAGCCGTCCGCTTTCTCGATAGACGCTGCCAACTGCGCCGACTCGTGATGCTTCGTGTCGCCGAAGCCGCGGGCATCGAGGATGTTTGTGCCCAGCCCCAATTTCGCGGCGGTTTCCCGAGCGATGGCCACTTGATCGCCCGTAACCATCTTGACGTGTACCCCCATCTGTCGGGCAGTCGCTATGGTCGCTTTAGCTTCTTCCCGGGGCGGGTCGAAAAGCGGCAACACGCCCAAAAACTGCCATGGGCCCTCTGCGTCTGCCCGAGCCACGCCCAACGACCGAAAGCCGCGCGCGGCAAATTCGTTGATTGCCTTCTCGACTGCGGGCGCGACCTGCCCTGCATTGGCTGCCAACTCTAAGATTACCTGCGGCGCGCCCTTGGTCACCTTGAACTGCTTTCCGTCGGTGCCCTTGACGGTAACTTCGGTGCGCTTATGCACCGGGTCGAACGGCTGGAAATGACCCACCTGGTAGTCGTTCAAGACCTCATTATTTTTCAGGCCGCTCAGCACGGCAAGGTCGATGGTGTCCTTATTGTCCGAGCGCGACGCCAGCGCTGCGTTGAGGATCACTTGATCGGCAGGGACATTGTTCACGCTGAACGGATCGCCCAGCGTCAGCTTGTTCTGGGTCAGGGTGCCGGTCTTGTCCGAGCACAGCACGTCCACGCCCGCCAATTCCTCGATGGCCGCCAACCGGGTTACAATCGCCTCCTTTTTGGCCAGCAGGCGCGCGCCGACCGCCATGGTCACTGACAGCACCGTGGGCATCGCCACGGGAATCGCGGCCACCGTCAACACCAATGCGAACTGAAGCGTGGTGAGCATCCGATCCCCGCGGAAGAGAGCGACGGCAACTATTACCGCCACCAGGGTCACCGCGAGGAGGATCAGGTAATCGCCAATCTTCAGAACGGCGCGCTGGAAATGGCTGACGGTATGCGCCTCCTGCACCAGTTGCGCGGTCTTGCCGAAGTAGGTGTTCGCACCCGTGGCATAGACCAGTGCGCCGATTTCGCCTTGACGGATAATCGACCCGGAAAACACAGCCTCACCGGGTTTGCGAGTGGCGGGCAAAGATTCGCCTGTCAACGCCGACTGATCCACTTCTATCGGGTCACCCTCCAGCAATCGCGCATCCGCGGGCACGATGTCGCCCAGACGCACGCGAATGACGTCGCCCGGCACAAGCTCACGCGCCTCTGGAGTGGTCCACTTCCCGTCGCGCCGGACACGGGCCTTGATCGCCAGCTTGGCCTTTAGGGCGGCGATGGCGTTGCCCGCCTGATGTTCTTCCCAGAATCCGACCCCCGCGTTGGCCAGAAGCAGAAGGAGGATGATGCCAAAGTCCGGCCAATGCCGGGCTACCGCCGATAGGATCACTGCCGCTTCGATCATCCACGGGATAGGCCCCCAAAAATACGTGAGGAATTTCAGGAACGGATTAGTTTTCCTTTCCTCAATCTCGTTAGGCCCATATTGGGTCAGCCGTTTCTGCGCCTCGGCTTGACTGAGGCCGTCCAGCGACGACCCCAATCTTGCCTGCAGTTCCGCCATGGGAATGGATTGCAGATCGGCAGTCGCATCGGGCTTAGGTCCCGGGTTCGATTCGGGAGCCTCGGGCTGGTCCGGGTTCGGTTCCATGTGAGTATTCCTCCGTCTCTTATATGCCGCAGGTTTCGTGAGTTGCGGAATACGTGTCGTCATGCTCCTGTAATTTCCATGGCGGCGTGATATTCGCCAAAGCGCCATCAGAATCTTAAAGAAGACCGAGGGGCAGCGGTCGAGCCGCTGGTCGTCCGAATTAGCCGGCCCACGGTTAAGCCTTGGACAAGGATCGAGAACACCACCACGAAGTAGGTGAGGGTCAGCACCAGACTCCGTGAGTCGTTGGCTGGCAGCGAGAGCGCCATGGCCAATGAGATGCCTCCACGCAATCCGCCCCAGGTGAGGACCGGTATCGCCCCTTTCGACTGCGCTGTCACCATGCTAAGTGGACCGACGATTCCCGCGACACTTAGCAAGCGTGCCGACAGTACGATCGGTATCGCGAGGACTCCGGCCACCAGCCATCCATGTTCGATTGGCAGCACGAGAAGCTCCAGGCCTATCAAGAGAAAGAGAACGACGTTGAGAATCTCGTCGACAAGCTCCCAGAAGGTGTCGACGTGTTCACGCGTCTTCTCCGTCATGGCGAATGCTCGCCCCCGGTTGCCTATGAATAGCCCAGCGACCACGACGGCGATCGGGGCGGACAGATGCAAGGCGTCCGCCAAAGCGTACAGCCCCATGGCCAGGGCGAGAGTTAGTAGGACTTCGACCTGGTAGTTGTCGACACGTTTGAGCATCTGGTAGGTCACGATTCCCGCGGCCAGTGCCAGTACCAGGGCTCCAAGCACTTCCTTGAGCAGCAACATCCCCACTGCACCCACATCAATCGAAAGCGACGCCGTGGCGGCGCTACCTGCAGTTCCGTCCAGGCCGGAGAGCTGCAGGAGGACCAGAAAGATGACGACCCCCAGCCCATCATTGAACAGAGACTCACCAGCCACCTGCGCCTCAAGCTGCCGGGACGCACCAACGGACTTCATGATTCCCAGCACAGCGATGGGGTCGGTCGGTGAGATCAGAGCGCCGAACAACAACGCATGCAGGAATGGAATGCCCAGGCCCAGCCAGCCGAGAACCAGCCACGTAACGCCGCCAACAATGCACGTGGAGATGAGCGTCCCTAAAATGGCGAGCAACGAAATGGTCAGCCATTCACGGCCAAGTTCATCGAGATTCACCTGTATCGCGCCGGCGAACAGCAGGAACGCGAGCATGCCATGCAGTACGACCTGGTTGAAGTCGATCTGCGAGACCAGTGTCGCTGCCTGTTCGCGGAACCCTCCGGCGTAGGGACCAACAAGGACCAGCGTCAGCGATGCGACCAGGGCGACCAGCATGACGCCGACAGTAGTCGGCAGCTTGATATAGCGGTAATTGACGTAGCTCAAGACTGCCGCGAGCGAGATCAGGATGCTGACCAGGGAAAAGAAGCTCAAGATGCCTCCTCCTATATCCCACGACTCTTTTGCAAACTCTTGACGATTCGCCTGTCATGTAGTTCAATGCCATCCCAAGGTTCATGTCCGCCCACGATTTCTCCTTGTACGTTTCATTTCGACTCCAGCTCCAGTTCCGGATTACCGGCATGTCCTGGCCGAGTTTATCGATGTAATTCTTGGCCTTTATGAGTTTGTCCTCGACTTGTTGCGTCTCTCTTACCTTATTCAACCTTTTTGTAACAGGAGGATAAGGCCGGTCAATGCCGCCAACAGTGCGACCCACAGTACGATGGCTATGCGCGTGGCTTTCACGGCCCGATCTTTCTCCCACCAGATCGCCGGGCGAATGCCCTGCACCAGAAACGTCCCCACTCCGGATAGGTTCACGCAAATCAGGTTCACGAGAAACAGCGACAACGCTCCCGCAGCCAATGCCGGCTGACCGTTGCCCATCAGCAGCCCGAACGTCACCAGAGGCGGCAACAATGCCACAGCCACCATCACGCCGATCAGCGTCGTCGACACACCCGTCGTGAACGCGAGAGCCCCTGCACAGCCCGATGCCAATGCCAGCGAGATGTCGCTCATACCCACCCGCGTGCGCGCCGCTATTTCGGACAATTCAGGGTCCACGTGCACCAGCACGCCGATGATCAGGGACAGCGCCATCACCGTTCCAATCCCTGCCAGGGCTGTCAGAATTGCACTCCGCAGCAGCGGCAAGTCTCCCAACGCCGTACCGAGCGCCAGGGCCATGTTTGGCCCGAGCAACGGCGCAATCACCATCGCCCCGATGATGCTGGTGACGCTGTTCTGGTGCAGACCGATAGCCGCCACGACGGTGGACAATGCCGTCATCGCCAGATAGCCCCGCGAACACTGTGCAGCATCCTTGATGTCTTCGTACAACTCCTCTCTGCCCATCCGCTGCGGTGGCTTTTCCTCTGACCGTGGTTCTCCGGGTGCCGCGGGAGGCTCCGGCTCTGCGCGCGGCAAAGTCGCTTCGACAGGAAGAATAACCACCCGGTTACCTTCATCACCGGTGTAGTGTTTCTCCAACAAATCCAGTACCGCCTCATTCCGTTCAGCATCCAATAAAATTCGCACCAGCACTTCCCCGTCAGAGAGTCGGACCTGTCGATGTTCGAGTACCTTGTGCTCCTTGAGGAGCTCACGAACATTTTCGCCGTCCTCCTCCCGTAACACCATTTCTATCAAGCGCAGCGCCATCGCTGTCTCATCCTTTCCACTTCCAGTTCAAGATTTCTGGCATGTCCTGGCCGTGCTTGTCGATGTATTGCTTGTGTTCGACGAGCTTGTCCTTGAACTGCTGTTTCAGGTACACGCCCTTGTCGCCGGTCTGCGGCAGACGGTCGATGGTATCCATTACGAGGTGGAAGCGGTCCAGATCGTTCAGCACCGTCATGTCAAAGGGCGTGGTGATGGTGCCTTCTTCCTTGTACCCACGGACGTGGATGTTGTCGTGGTTTGTGCGGCGGTAAGTCAGCCGGTGGATGAGCCACGGGTAGGCATGGAAGGCGAAGATGACAGGCTTGTCCTTGGTGAAGAGCCCGTCGAAATCCATGTCGCTCAACCCATGCGGGTGCTCGCTTGGAGGCTGTAGCCTCATGAGGTCGACGACGTTAACCACGCGAATCTTCAATTCGGGCAGATGCTCGCGCATGAGGGAGACTGCGGCGAGCGTCTCCAGCGTGGGCACATCACCACAGCAGGCCATGACCACGTCGGGCGAATCACCCTGGTCGTTGCTGGCCCACTGCCAGATTCCGATTCCCTCGGTGCAGTGCTTGACCGCGGCGTCCATGGTTAACCACTGCGGCGCGGGATGTTTGCCCGCGATCACCACGTTGACATAGTGGCGGCTGCGCAGGCAGTGATCCATAACCGAGAGCAGGCAGTTGGCATCCGGCGGAAAGTAAACTCGCACCACCTCGGCCTTCTTGTTCACGACGTGGTCGATGAAACCGGGGTCCTGGTGGGTGAAGCCGTTGTGATCCTGGCGCCAGACATGCGAGGCCAGCAGGTAGTTCAAAGAAGCGATCTTGCGCCGCCAGGGCAGATGCGCCGTGACCTTCAGCCACTTGGCGTGCTGATTGAACATCGAATCGACGATGTGGATGAACGCCTCGTAGCAGTTGAAGAGCCCGTGCCGCCCGGTGAGCAGGTAGCCTTCCAGCCAGCCCTCGCATTGGTGCTCGCTGAGCATTTCCATCACGCGTCCGGTGGGGGCGAGAAATTCGTCGTTCGGCACGGTCGCTGCGTCCCATTGGCGTTTGGTCACTTCAAAGAGAGCTTCCAGGCCGTTGGAGAGCGTCTCATCAGGACCGAAGACCCGAAAATTCCGCTGCTCGCTATTCAGCTTCGCCACATCGCGCAGGAAGCTGCCGAGCACGTGCGTGTCACCGATGCCGCGCACCCCCGGCGCGGGCACGTCCACCGCGTAATCGCGGAAATCCGGCATGCGCAGATCGCGAAGCAGCATGCCGCCGTTGGCATGAGGATTCGCTCCCATGCGTCGTTCGCTCTTGGGCGCAAGTTCGGCCAGCTCAGCATTTAGGCGACCCTGCGCATCGAAGAGTTCCTCCGGCCGGTAGCTCTTGAGCCAGTCTTCCAACAGTTTGAGGTGTTCGGGATGAGTGACCGGGTCGGAGAGCGGCACCTGGTGCGCATGGAAAGTGCCTTCTACCTGCACACCATCGACGATCTTCGGTCCCGTCCAGCCTTTGGGTGACACAAGGACGATCATCGGCCAGCGCGGGCGTGTTCGGTCGCCGTGGACGCGGGCGTCTTGCTGGATTTTCTTGATCTGTTCAACCACGGTGTCGAGCGTCGCGGCCATGGCCTCATGCATCAGAGCGGGGTCGTGACCCTCGACGAAGTAAGGAGTCCACCCGTAGCCGCGCAGCAGCTGTTCCAACTCCTCGCGAGTGATGCGGGCGAGGACGGTCGGGTTGGAAATCTTGTACCCGTTGAGATGCAAGATCGGCAACACTGTTCCATCGGTGGCCGGATTGAGGAACTTGTTGGAATGCCAAGCCGTGGACAGCGGACCGGTTTCCGCCTCGCCGTCGCCGACGACACAGGCTACGATCAGATCCGGATTGTCGAATACGGCTCCGAAGGAATGGCTGAGCGAATAGCCCAGTTCGCCGCCCTCGTGGATCGAACCCGGACATTCTGGCGAGGCGTGGCTGGGAATACCTCCGGGAAACGAAAACTGCTTGAAGAGCTTCTGCAGTCCGGCTTCATCCTGGCTGATGTTGGGGTAAATGTCGCTGTAAGTGCCCTCGAGGTAAGTATTGGCAACAACAGCCGGGCCGCCATGTCCAGGGCCGGAGACGTAGATCATATCCAGATCATACTTCTTGATGACCCGGTTCAAGTGCACGTAAATGAAATTCTGACCTGGCGTCGTGCCCCAGTGTCCCAGCAGCATGTGCTTCACATCAGCGAGTGTCAGTTGCCGCCTCAGCAGCGGATTGTCGTACAGATAAATCTGGCCGACCGACAGATAGTTCGCCGCGCGCCAGTAAGCATCCATCTTGCTGAGCAGTTCCGGCGCCAGAGTTTTTGTCTCCATGGTTCAGTTCTCCATTTTTTCAGCCAAGGCCAAAGATGCTGTAGAACGTTTGGTTTAACTGCCATATCGGCCTCTGAATTTGGTTTTGTGGCGAATGCGGGATCATAGTTCCCCATCGTCCCGCCAACGGCGCTCTCCATTCTAGAGGCTGGCTTGCTGTTCCTCGGGCACTTTCAAAATGATTCTGCAATCTGCAACCACGGCGCCTTTCCCGTTCTCATAAACCATTAACGGATTAATATCGAGCTCATGGATCTCTGGATGATCCATCACCATGGCAGAGAGGCTGACAAGGGATCGCTCCAGTGTCTCCACATCCAGGGGAGGCTTGCCCCGATATCCTTGCAGTATTTTTATTCCTTTGATTCCATTAATCATTCTATGGGCTTCATTGCGCCCAATGGGTGCCACGCGAAAGACCACGTCTCGGAAGATTTCTACAAAGATGCCTCCAAGTCCGAACATGAGGAGCGGCCCGTACAAAGGATATCTGTTCATGCCCAGAATGATCTCCTGACCTTGCGGGTCCGTCATCTTTTGGACGAGGACTCCGTCAATCTCTGCATGGGGAACATGTTCCCGCGCTCGTTGTACGATTGTCTCGAATTCTCGCATTGCGGTCTTGCCGTCATTGATATTGAGGACCACGCCACCCACATCCGACTTGTGGAGAATTTGCGGTGAGACAATCTTCAAAGCTACCGGTGATTTGAGGGAATCCGCAAACTCGCCGGCATCTTCCTTGGTTCTCGCGAGTCTGGACGGGAGAACCTCAAACCCATAGCACTTCAGGAGCTGTCCTCCTTCTGATTCCCCCATGCTGAGCCGACCCTGAGAGAGGACACCTTGTATAATGTCCGAGGCCCGGTCTTTGTCGTGAATCATCGAGAAATCATCGAGAAACTGACGATGCACCCAGCGAGAGTACCGATAAAGGGCTCCAAATGCCTGAGCCGCGTGCTCCGGAAAGCGAAATACCGGGAGACCTTGTTCCTCGAGGTGCTTCACCCCGGCTGACACGTCGATGACCCCCATGAAGCAGCAGAGAATGGGTTTGTGAGTGCTCATCGCGATTCGGGAGATAACTTGTGCGGTCCCCAGAGCGTTGGTCATGGATTGAGGCGTGAGGATTACGATGGCACCGTCGACTCCTTCATCGCTGATGACCGCTGCAAGGGCATCCTCATATCTCTCCTCCGGAGCATCTCCGATCACGTCTACCGGGTTAAGCACATTAGCCGTAGGCGGCAAATGACTCGCCAGCACGTCCACAGTCTCCTGGCTGAATTTAGCTAATCCCAGACCGGATGATATCGTCATGTCCGTGGCAACTATGCCCGGGCCACCGGCATTGGTGATAATGCCCACCCGATTTCCCGCGGGTATTTTCTTACATGAAAACGCGGCCGCATAGTTGAACAGGTCCTCAATGGAATCCGCTCTGATGATTCCCGTTTGCTGGAACAACGCGTCGTAGATAGCCTCCGATCCGGCCAGGGATCCCGTATGGGAAGCAGCCGCACGCTGTCCCGCGACAGTTCTTCCGGATTTTGTCACGAGAATAGGGGTAGGCCGATGCCCGGACGTAATGTGCTTTGCCGTCTTTATGAACTCCGGGCCCCGGCTCAGCTCTTCCAAGTAGATCATGATCACGTCGGTCTCCGGGTCCTGATGCAGGAAACGCAGGAGCTCAAGTTCATCCACATCAGCCTTATTACCGATGGAGACGAATTTCGAAAAACCAAACTCCCGATCTGCAGCAAAATCAAGCACGGCAGCACAGAGGGCCCCACTTTGAGATATGAATGAAATATTGCCGAACGCCGGCATACGGGCAGAGAAGCTGGCATTGAGCCGCACAGAGGGATTCGGGTTGATTACTCCCAGACAGTTGGGCCCCACCATACGGATGCCGGCTTGCCGACACCTGGCTACAATTTCGTCTTCAATCTTACGCCCATCTTCACCCACTTCGCGGAACCCTGCGGACACGATAACGATTCCTTTTATTCCCTTTTCCGCAGCTTCATCTACAGCATTCAACGCCAATTTAGGCGGCAGTACGATAATAGCCAAATCGACCGGTTCAGGTAATTCGGCAATGGAAGGATATGCCCTTACGGATCTCACGTACCTGGCTCTAGGATTTACCGGGTACAAGGTTCCGTGGTAATCGCCTTGCAGAATGTTTACGAAAATATCGTGGCCGACTTTCCCAGGGGTGGTGGAAGCGCCCACAACCGCAACGGACTGAGGGGAAAAAATAGCATCGAGCTGGTGCATGCATGTTCCTTTCGTCCCCCAGGAGTTCCTGGGAACCCTACCAGTGGTAGTGTTTGACAAGTCGGTCCCTTTCTTCGATGTCTTGCACGTCAAACAGTAGTGTAGCAACCGTGCTGAAAATATCTGAAAGCTGGACAAGCCCCTTTAGTTTTCCCTCTCCTATCACCGGAAGCAAGGACACGCAGTTGTCCATCATAATGTCCAGGGCTTTAAGGATACTGTCGGTCTCTGCCACTGCCCCCGCAAAGGGCACGACCAACTCTCTGACGGGGGTTGTGGCCTTGTCCAGCTCGCACGGCCGGTCCGGCTGCAGGCAAAATGGCCTGACGCTCTTCAAGAGGTCCGACAGGTGGACGAACCCCAGGAGATCGTAGTTGTCATCGAGGACGAGAGGAGTGGAGTGGCCATGCTCCAGCATCCTGTCTTCGGTCACGATCCGTAACACCTTGATTGCATCCCCAACCGTGGTCTCAGCTCTGAGCTGAGGCCATGCATTTCTGGGAATCATGAGTTTTGAAACAGTCAATGAATGCGGCATGGTGCAACCTCTTTCTTGACGTAGCTGAGCACCCGGAGAGTCTGACATCCCTTACATCAATCCAGACCGCAAATTCTTGCCCAAAAATGTGCCCCAGAATTTGGGCCTGACAGGCTACTGGAAGTTAAACTGGGCCATTTCTCCTGGGCAGCGGAGATACGGACAGTAGCGATCCGATCTTCACCATTACCTGCCTTTACGAGAGTATATCTTTCTTCATCCGATCGAATTCGTCTCCATCATTTTCACAGCTTCCCGCATCATGTTGGCCTCCTCCATCATTCTCTTGGAGCCGTCCATCATAGTGGCTTTGTGCTGAGCCATATCGTATTCCATAGCCTTCGGTCCACTTTGTGCCATAGCCGACCCGCCTGTTACGAAGACGGCAATTCCAAAATCCGGGGCAGTAGCCCAAACCCTTCCGCTCTTAATAAAAGTGATCTTTCTCATGAATTTCCTCCTTGGAAAGAGTTTTGTCACTGTCAGTAACGATGCTGTGGCCCAACTGTTCCTCTGGGTCAAGCACAACCAGCCGGCTTCGATCAAATCGTTGATTGTCCCCTCGATGGACATGGCTTCCCCCCTTTATCAATAATCAGTGCCAGGAGCCTGCTCATCACTGCTCCCCAGTCTGATTGGCTTCGGAATCTCTGGCTGTTACTAGCTGGCCCATAGACTCAACAAGCGATTCAGATTAATCAGCAGGAGCTCCATTAACCCTTACGACAAGCGGTAGCATTTTTTGTGCCAAGTGTGGGAAACGGAGAAGTATTTTTGGAAGAGCTGAGATATCGTATGGTTCGCCGCTGTCACGCTGCTTAGGGTGAGACACGAGAGCAGGGCCTCCGGGAGGTGAATGTCTCAATAACGCACCACTAAAGTCCTGGTGTCAGTCTTTTTGAAGGGTTACGAATTTACCTAGTGTCTTAATGTCGGTCAATCGGATTCGGCCTTTGAAGTCACTGTGGCTATTTGTCATAGTTCTCACTCAAGCGGGGCGCGCCACTGTCTCTGGGCTTTGGGTGGAATAAAGGCAGGTTTCAGCAGGCACTGTCGGAGCAAGCATGCTATCCACATCACTTGGACCTCCCACAGGATCAACCCTGATACCTCCGATTTCAGCGTTCAGTTCAGACATGCCGACAAACCAGTGCCCGTGTGGTCTGCCTGTTCGTTATCGATCGCCATCAGGGATTACTGACCGGAGTTGAGGCCGGAATGGGTTTCGCGCTCGCGGCCCCCGGCCACGAGCGCAGGTGCACAGGATGGGAGCGTAGAGGAGGAGTTGGAAGGCTGCTTCCGGCAGCGTCCCGGGGGGATGAGGCGGACCCGGCCATGACCGGGATTGGGCCGTGCTGATTGGGGACGTATGTTGCCTTATACGGCCGGCCGGCCATCGCTCTCTGTTCCCTCACCTGCTCGGCTTCAGCTAGAGCAAGCTGGATGGCCTCAAGACTGTCAAGAGGAGAAACGGCCAATGTCTTCCCGGACAAAGGGGCATACACAGGTTCCAAAACGGTACCGATTCCTTTGTCGACGACAACCGTAGACATGCTTCTTCTTACGAGTTTCTCCGGCACCGGATATTTTTTTTGCGGACTACCGTCCAGCAGTCCGTCCATGAAGTAGCCCCAAATGGGAAGGGCAGCCTGGGCACCGGTTTCTTCTCGTCCTAAGGTTCTGTTGTCGTCGAACCCCACCCAGACCCCGGTGGTGTAGTTTGGATTGTACCCTATGAACCAAGCGTCATCTGAATTGTCCGTGGTTCCGGTCTTACCGCACAGATCCCGCCTCTTGGTGTATTTGGCCAGCCTGGAGCCGGTTCCGCTCCGTACCACTCCCTGGAGAAGAGACGTCATGATGAACGCCGTCTGCGGTGAGAGCGCTGGGCGCTCCAGCCTTGGATGGAGCGGACACGCATTGGGAACAGGTGTCGTATTCGGCAACTGATGTCGTCTCTTGTCGTGGGAAGATCTCCCGAAACTTTTCTGGACGCCAGGCCACACCCGCATCGGGTCCTCCGGAGAGGGGCACTCAACTTGGGGAGGCCGGGCCTTCCCCAAGGCTTTCAAGCTGTGAGGCGCGACTACTATTTGCCCCGGTTTTTCACGAAGTGACGGCACCGGCACGAACCCCTTATCGAGCTTGGTGATTCGGGTATTATCTTCGAGAAGGTTTCCATAGCGGTCCTCGATCTTTTTCACCAATACGGGCTCCAGATAAACTCCACCGTTGGGAAAGACCGTATAAGCGGATGTCAGTTCGAACAAGGATGTCTCGGAGGTCCCCAGACAGAGGGAGAGGTTTCTCTCAAGGTTTGATCGAATACCCATTCGCCGTGCAAGTTGGATCACTGGCTCAAAACCGACGTCCATGAGGATCTTGATCGCGCAAATGTTCCGGGAGTTCTCCAAAGCGCAACGCAGAGAAATGGGACCAAGAAAAGATCGATCGGCATTGTTTGGAGACCAATCTTCCTCCCGGCCCTTCAGTTTGATCACCACCGGTTCATCGACAATGACGGTAGCAGGGGTGTAGCCAAACTGCTCAAGGGCCGCAGCGTAAATGATGGGCTTGAAAGCACTCCCCGGTTGGCGCTTCGCTTGCGTCGCCCTGTTGAATTGAAAGTGGTCGCGGGATGATCCTCCCACAAGTGCTCGGACGAACCCCGTGCCGTTCTCGATGCACACAAGGCCTCCTTGTAGGGGAGGGTCCTCAGCCTGCACAAAAACAGGTCTCCTGTTCTCGTACTTCTCGAATGTGAGTGACAGTAGCTGGCCGACTGTGTAAGCTGCGGTGCGTTTGGGCAAGTCGACCTGTCCGTGGACCAACTCATCAAACGATACGTGCAGCCGGATACCCTTTGGGGACTGGGAAACGCTAGTCACCAGCCCTTGGTAATCATGGCCTACTACCAGTTTGGGTGTAGAGCGGCCTCCGAGAAATCCGGCCACATCTTCCCTTTTGATTTTGCGAAGTACCGTGTGCCGTTTTTCTCGACCCTTGATTTCATCAAGTCCCTTCTTCAGCGCCTGGATTGCTCTTTGCTGATCCTCGAGTCTGCACGTTGTGTATACTTTCAACCCATCTTGGTAGACTCTCGATTCTCCGTATTTCTCTAGCACATAGCGACGCACCGCTTCAGTGAAGTCGGGCACTATGTCGAAGGGCCGATCCGCCTTGGTTCGGAATTGCAGTTTCTCTCTTAACGCCTTTTCGTACTCCTCCTTGGTAATGACCCCACATGTCAGCATGTTCCCGAGAACCAGCCGCTGTTTTACCATAGACATATGCCGGTTCTTGCACGGGTTGTACTTCGATGGACTGGGAACGATGCCCGCCAATAATGCAGCTTCCGCTATGCTCAGTTCTGTCACGTGCTTGCCGAAGTAGTTGCGGGCAGCTGCCTCTATCCCGTAACACTGATCCCCCAGATAGATCTCGTTGAGATACACGTAAAGGATCTTCTGCTTTCCCCAAAGCCGTTCAATCTTTCGTGCCAGCAGCATTTCCTTGATTTTTCGGGAGATTCTTCTATCGTTAGTCAACAAAACGTGTCGAGCCACCTGTTGCGTTATGGTGCTTGCCCCTTGCTGAACTTTGAACGCCATGGCATTCTTGTACGCTGCGCGTGCGATTCCCTTCCAATCTATGCCATAATGGTCGAAAAAACGCCTATCCTCTGCAGCGATGAAAGCATGCGAAACGTGAAAAGGGATGCGGTCGAGATCGACGACAAATCTCTTCTGCTTGAAAAATACTCCAATGATCGTTCCGTCGTCCGCATAGAACGTGGTAACGGTTTTCGGTCTATAGTTAGCCAACTCAGGAATCTCAGGCAGTTTATTGGTACACCAAGCAATTACACCGACGACGCCTCCCGCCAGAAAACTGACCGGGGCAACCCCTAATATCAACACCAGGGCTGACAGGACGAACCGCAAAAGACGGCCTGCTGATATCATTAATCCTGACTCCCAACCCATAACGCCACTGTGAGTCTTCACATATGACAGCTTAATTCTTCAGTTCTCGACAAGGCTGCTTCGTTTACCAACAAATGGCGAACCGTTTCTTTTCAGAGTGTCACCGGCGCTAATCTGCAAGACTTACCGTCTCACGTTCGGTGGACCTCTCCTTATCGACATCCGGGCTGTGCACCCGAGCACAGGTAAGGTTTGCCGAAATCGTGCGTGAATCCAATTCTGGTTTAACGAAGGCCACAAGAGAAATGAGCACCTTGCGGCCGGATAACCAAATTCCTGTTTCTCCTCCACATAGCGGGAGTGTCATCTTGACCTTATTGCCGACGCTACTCGGTACTTATCGTGGGGCAGCTGGTACTAAGAGAGCTTACTCGTCGGTACCGTCATCTTCATCCGGGAAATCAGACAAGAAAGCGTTGAGAACGAGCGGTCAATTCTTCCTCTCTGACGGGATGGGTTCCTTTGCCTTTTCCTTACCTTTCTCCGCTGGGGACTTGGCCCCCTCGATTTTCTCTTGAACTTTTCCCTTTATCTTTTCAGCCTGCTGGTCTTGCTGAGGCGCCTGTGGTTGCTTTAGATGTTGCTGCTGAGCCCCTTCTCGCTGCAGGGGTTGACGCCGCGCCGGTTCGACCTGCTGCTGATGCTGTTGTTGCGGCGTTTGCTGCTGTTTTAGATGTTGTTGCTGTCGCTCCTCTCTCTGCCGGTGTTGACGTCGAATCGGTTCGGCCTGCTCTTGTTGAGGCCGCACGTGCTCACTTTGATCTTGTTGGTGGCGCAACTGTTCTGTGGCTTGCCCGGCTCCCCTGGGACAGACCTTGGCCTTTCGTTTCTCTGCCTGTCTCATGGTTTTGAAGGGCCCCGCAACAGACTCTGCCTCGATCACTTTGCACACACCGTCTCTGTCCTTGACCACAAACCAATGTTTCTTCTCTGCCAGAGCAACCCCCGTCATCAGAGACAAGAGTATCACAACAAACACTACTGACGACCCTTTCAAAAACTGACGTTTCATACTTCACCTCCGTTGTTTGCGCTTGTTTCTCAAGATGTCCGGTCTCTCGCTAATCGCGATTCAAATCGTTTACTGTCCTACCAACCCCACACAATGCTGTCCGTAACAGCAAGGGGTGGCAATTTCACTGGCCGTTTAGCCTTGACGAGCCAGGGATAACCTTTCTGGCAGCTTTTACCAAGCGTTTAGGCCTCTCCGTGAGCAATGCCTCGGCCCTCATCATGCCATAACGCATAATTTGCACTTCGGTTATCAGTTCCCGGGCCTTGGGAGTATCCTTCCCGTCCTGCATAATCCGCACCGCCTCAGGCACCGTATTGGCCCCGGCCACCATTTGTGTGGAGTGATCCGTACACATCCTTTTGCCCTTGCTCAAAGATGCTTCCACTGCATCTTTGGTTCCAGTCCGAGTCGTCGTCTGCACAAAGGCAGCGACAACGAATGCAAGGCATGCAAACAGCAGCACCAATATCATATTGCCAATTCTGGTTTTCATCTGAGCCCCCATTCCTGGAATTGTTTCCTCGAGAACTCGTTGCGGGCTTTAGCTCATAGGCCAGCCGATGGGTATTTACTGCTGTATTCCACTGTCTGGGACCCGGAGCATGGGCTCCCCTTGATCCACCCCTACCGCAATTGGTCAATGCTGTTGCCGTCCCGGGACCTCCTTTTTCTGTTGTAGGTGGTGCGGCGCCTGCTGCCGTTGAAGCCGCACTTCCTCGGCCTTGCCTGAGGGTGGCATCTGCACGGCGAGACGCATGATAAGTTCCTGTATTTACGAGCATGTTCTCGTATTAAGAGACATCACCGAACCTCGGAATCTCATTTTTTGGTCTCTTTTGCGGGGGGCTCTTGCAACCGGACCATCAACCATTTCTGAGTCATGTCCTTGCCGAAGTGGACCAGTACCTCGGTTTGGTCCTGAGTGAGGTTATTGATCCCCGCTTCCATCACAAAGTTGGTATCTTTCCCGTCCGCAAAAGTCCATGCTGCCCGCTGAGTCTTTTTGTCCACCATTCCTCTGATAGGACGCGCTATGTCGGTGTCCGTGTTGTAGTACGTTCCTGATATTACGCCTTCTTTGCTCACTGCAAGCTGAAGGACCGTGTTGGACGCTCCTGTGTCTCCCCGACTCAAAGCGAATACGCCCAAAGGCAACCACTCGGTCGTATCCGCGGTGTCTGCCTTGGCGGTCGAGGCAAGTTGGGACGCTTGTTGGTAATACTCACCAGCCGTGGCCACCTGCTGCCCGTTCATATAGACAATGTTGTTTTCGTAAAGCACATTGTCCCCGAAATCGTAGGACACCGGCGAAGTCCAACCCCAAGGGAACCAGCCAGCAGCGATTGCCCAGGTAGCCGGTTGCCACCAATAATTCCAGTCGTGATTGCGCCACACGTGATTGTGCCAATGGTCGTTTGCCAAGTAACGATGGCTTTCCGCCCAACGAGAGTCGAGAATGTGTTGCTGGCGGTAATTATCACGAATATGTTGGGCCACCTGAGCATTATCGCCGCGCCCATGGTTACCCTTTCCGTGCCGGTCCGTACGAGCCGTGTCACCACCTGTGCGGTGAGCCTCCCCGCCGCCGGGCTTAGCTAAATGCTGTAGTGCCAGCGCTGCCGCCGCGCCGCCGACAGCTGGTCCGATTGTTCCACGGCCCGGCTTTGCACCCTCCGAGGTCTTGGGTAGATTGAGGAAGTGCTGCACTTGCCCTTGGGACGGACGGCTCACCTGCCGCGAACGCTGAACCGACTGCGTCTGCACACGTGACGGATGATTCACCTTCTGTGAGCGCTGAACCGATGCTCTACGTGAACGCGATGCATTGCACACTGTGACGGATGATTCACCTTCTGTGAGCGCTGAACCGACTGCGTCTGCACACGTGACGGACGATTCACCTTCTGTGAGCGCTGAACCGACTGCGTCTGCACACGTGACGGACGACTCACTGTGGGCGCACTGGTTGCGACATGGCCACCCGACCGTCCGCGGCTCTCGCCGCCTCTCGCTCCCAGACCGCGAGCCTCGACATATACAAGCGATAAGACCAGGACGGAAGCGAGAGTGATGGAATAAATCGCTGAATTCTTCATGGACAAATCCTCCAATTCTGGTCTGACAGCTTTTACTGGGTTCTTGCCTTGCGAACGACCCTGATCTCTTCGATATTTGGCTGCGGTTCCCCGTTAATCTCGCGGCCGATTGAACTGAATGTGAAGGTGTTCTCGTCAAGGTATGTGTAGGTGTTGATTGCAGAGGTCTTTTCGCCGGTGATCAGAACGCCTTTGGTTCTCACCGTCCAGCGAGAGCCGTCTCTCGACCAGACCCCCTCCTCGAACCCGCCCAAGGAATCGAAAATCCACGACTTGATAGCCTTGACTGAGGGGTCCCATCCTATGACCTGCGTGCCATCAAGCGCGGAGTGGCCTTCGAACCGGACCGTGAATGAGAGTGTCATAAAATTCTTGTTCTTGGTCCATTGAGCCAGGGTTTCAACGTCTACGTCTTCGCTGTCGTCCACCCAGTCCCCCGTCAGCCATTCAAGTTCCTTCAAGTGCTCGTAATTCGACGGGGCACTCACGGTTTCTTCCACATGGGCAATCTTCCAAGCGGCTTTCCGCTTTACGTACCTCACTTCGTAAGTCAAATCTTCAGGTTTTTCTCCCGGACGGGAAACCACCGCGGAGCCCTCTTCTACGGCTTTGCCGGGACGAGGGAAACTGATCTGCGATATGGCCACTTGGATCTGGATTCCCTTATTTTCGGAAAAGAACTTCTTAAATGCTTCTTCGATCTTGTCCCGGCCTTTCAGGTGTTCCCCAGAGGGAAGGATGTACTCCGCGTCTGCGGCCCAGTAGGATGCGAGCCTTCCCGCGTCACCCTGGTTGAACGCCTGAACATAGGAATCGGCTCCACTTCGGATAGCAGCCTCGTCCTTGCCGTACCTGTCGGCCTTTTGAGCGACGGCAGGGCTGGCCCATGTAGCACACACCACCGCAATGGCGATTGCCAAAGTTACACTTCCGGTCCTTGTCATTTTCGTTTTCATGGCTCGCGCTCCCTCGCATTCCGCCTGAGTTTGAGTGCCGATTTAGATCACCTAGTGCTCGATCTCCTAATTACGGTCACACTTTTTTGAGGCAGGCCTCCGTGCGGTAGGATGTGGTGACCATCGGGAACCGCATCGTTCGGGGCTTCTTCTCGACAGATGCGGTTCGCCCAGCTTGCCGCATCCTACGCGTATACGTGACCGAATTTACGTAACGGAGCACTTAGCCCCTGACTGGAACGACGAGGCGTGCCCTATCGTAGTCTTGGCACGAGACTCAAACCCGTAATCTTATCTGCCAAGAAGACCCAATGCGCCTACTACGATCAAATAGATCCCGATGATCCATGACAGGAATCGAGGCGCAACGAGTATCAAAATGCCTGCTATCAGTGACACCATCGGCTGCAGTTGCAGATTTATGTTCATGTCTTCCTCCATGGGAGAATCGCTTCTCCGAAGCTGCATTTATTCTGATTCACAAAGCCAAGCGTCAGTTCGTGCTTACGGCTCTGTCTCTAACGGCGTCCAAGAGCCCTGGCCCAGTTCTTCCAACCTTGCCATCCGGATTTCTGCGGAAGGAGCATAATTTTGACTAATCCCAGTACGAACAGAAGTACCGCCGCCCCGAGCGTCGCGCTCATCAAGGGGCCGATGAGGCCGTGAAAGGACAACCTCAAGAAGCCGAAGAGAAAGCCCCCGATGAAAGCGCCTACGACTCCTACCACCAGGTTGATAACCAGACCGGCTCCTCTTCCTTTTATAATTCGTTCGGCCAGAAAACCGGCGACCAGTCCTATGACCAGGAAGCCGATCAAAGGCTCAATTGGCATATTGATTCTCATGTGGTGCTCCTTCGAAAAGATGTCGCACAATGCCGTCCATACGGGAATTCACCCATGCTTCTCCATGAAGTGCGGCGAGGCACCCGTTCCAGTCATTTTCTCACTTTTCCATACAGCAATTGTACCTTGCCGGTTAGTTGATTGATTTTCCCCATGAAGACGCTGGAATACCGATGAGTCCACCATCCCCATTTTTCACGGACCTTGCCCTTCAACTGCTTCAGATGTCCTGCCAATCGATTCCCATTCATAGGATTACTCCTCACCACAAACATTTGAATTGCTGTTTCGAACAATCAGGTTTCACTCCGTGTTTTCCCGGACGAACTTACCCCGGAAAATCCTAGTGAGACCTTTCTTCTCAGCCTACTTTCCTCCCCCGAAGAAATCTCGAATCTTTCCATACCACTCCGAGTCGGTGAAGTTCGGCCATTTCTTGCTTTCAAAGGTCGGAGCTTTTTCCAACTGACTTTTGTCCATGTCGATAATAATCGTGTCCGCTTGAGCACCTGTCTTCACGGCTTTCCACGGAACCGGGATCAATTGATCACCGCTTCCAAGTAAACCTCCGGGAGCCAAAATGATAAATTGGAGACATCCCTCCTTGCTCAGCACGAGGTCTTCGATCTTTCCAAGATCCTCTCCTTTTTGACTTATCACTTTTTTTCCTAGTATCTTACTGACCCTGTCAGCCTGCTCCATGGCAGTTTTTCCGTTTGTTTGACTCGGTCCCGTAGTCGTCGCGGCTTTTTCATCCGTTTGAGCCGGGGCACTGGGGGTTTTGCTTACCTCTTGTTCAGCGGCGAGGGCTTGAGTCAGAAAGAATGCACAGATTGTCAGAAACACAGCGATCACGTTTCTCGATTTCTTCATCAGGTTTTTCCTTCCTCTTACAGGAAAATTCGGCAAGCGTCAGAGTGATGAAACCAACGCCTCACTAGCAGCTGCCAAACCGAAAGCCGGAATTTCCACGATCGGTGCGGTGGACATGTCCATAAACGCTGAAACTGAACCGTCTACCGACCCAGCACGATAAAAACGCCAGCAGCAACCCCAAGCAGGGCCAACAAAACATGGACGATCGGATTACCGACCGATAAAACTGTCAGCAGGCCTGTCAGGATGAGCCAAATGCCAAGCAAGAGCATCCCCAGGCTTTTTGTTAGGTTAAGGTTCATGTTGCTCACCTCCTTGTACGAGACCCGCGATTCGCATTAGTGCAAGCGTGTTCTGCGTGTCCCACGGCATTGCAGGAGACGCACGCATGCTCGCCCGTGAAGACTCAGAGAATAGGTCAGGCTGTTGGGTTTATGGATGCTTCTTCTTTCCTTCGCTACGTAATCCCGTTACGCGACTGCGTGACCGTGGGCTTGCATTGCTGTAAAAAGCCATTCCAGGGCCACTACAGAGCTCTGCGACCTTGAAAGAGATTAAGCACTATCACCACGACAGCGATGATCAAGAAGACGTGAATGATCCCGCCCAGTGTGTACGAGGTGACTAAGCCTAGTAGCCAAAGTGCCAACAAGATTATCGCTAAGGTCCAAAGCATTTTCCTTCCTCCTGGTGCCGCATCTTGCGACGATCCGGCTAGATTTCGTGACAAAAGATCTTCAGAGCGCTCACCGTTGGGCTGAGCGGCCTCCACACAGCCTCATTTTCAGGAGGCAGCACACCGATCCCGATTCAAGGGGCCACTTTTGATCAACAACTTTTGAACGAGAAGACCTGAAAGGCTGAATTCTCGGTCTTCGGGCGAAGAAACAGCATTTTGAAACGCCTGTTTGACCTTCTCGCCCTTGTGCCATGTTCCCCCGTGACATCCTCATGCCCGGGCCTGCCTTTGAGGCTTCTCCGGTCCTGTGGCTTCGGAGCGCATCGTTCCCTGGCCAGCCGCCCGGAGCTACCATTTGCCCAGATGCTCATCCAACTCCTTCTCCGCTTGCTCGCGTGTGTGACCGTATTTCTCCTGGAGCTTCCCAACGAATTGCTCACGTGTTCCGTGCAAGACATCCAATTCGTCGTCGGTGAATTTGCCCCACGTTTGTCTTACTTTGCTTCGAAACTGCTTCCAGTTGCCTTCCACCTGATTCCAGTTCATGATCCTTCCTTGTCGCATGTGGGTCTTATTCGCCGCGGTTTTCGTGTTTCAGGGGTCAGATGTGACCCATCAGCAAGAGCGCCAACACAACCACCAGTACCAGACCCAGGACACCGCTGGGGCCACGCCCCCAACTACGACTATGTCCCCAGGTCGGTAGCGCTCCTATAAGCAGAAGCACCAGGATAATCACTAAAATTGTTCCCATCGACTTTCTCCTTCCAGACAAGAATGTGTCGGTAATAGCCAGCATTGGAAAGACGTCTTATGAACGACCACTCCTTGCCGTCATTTTCAATTTCCTGCAGTATGCTTCGTACCACTGCCGGATTACTGCCTGCTGTGCCTTAACGTTTACCAAGATTGGCGCACATTCCTCGTTCTGACCTATTGTTGCCTTGCCTCCACTCCCTTCTCTACTGCACCTGAGAATCGAGGATTCGTACGAGGCCGAGATCGGCTTACGTGGACCAAGTCGTAACCGTAGTGCATCGTGACTTCTTCCAGGGGAGCAGTCAGTTCCTCTACAACAAGGATTTCTAGCTCCACCACATCAGTTGCGGGAGTAGCCGAGCTGACTACGCTGGACCGCTTCATTCCGCGGACAACAATCCTCAAAGGGCTCTTTTGACCCATCGTCAAAGGTTTGGAGCCGCTTGAGGGTACGTGTATGTGCAGCTGTATGGCTGCCACTGCTCGCCCGCTTCCAGGTCTCTCCGAACCGTTCGCCAGCCCAAACCTGGCTGTCTTCGCTGGAATGGGCCCTGCCAATCCTTCGTGAGCTTGAACCGGAAACCTTTCTGCTGAACCTTCTTGGCAATCCTTCAGCTGAGTCAGAAATCGCATCCGTCCTGATTCCAGGAGGCGCATGTATTCGGCAAACAGTTCGTCAGTGTGAAGTCTCCTATAATCGGGACGTTGCACAAGCGACCGGTATGCTGACATAAACCCTTCATATTCGGGGGTCCCAGCAAGATGACTGAACACTCGATTCAGCAGCTTGCCGTCCAATTCTGCATGCTCTGGCCAAAGGCGTGCCGACCGACTTGCTACCGTGGAGGTTCGCTTCTCCGAGAAGTAGCACGCCTCTACGTTACGCTGCATCGACTCGAGGTCTTGAAGCTGCTCGACGATCAACTTGGCCTTGTCGAACAGCGGCACTGCCGGTTCTGCTCGAACAAGTGCCGGCAACAGAGCAATGAGTAAGAGCAGCAAGGCTGAGCCAATCTGTTTTACGTTCGTCTTCATTTCTCTGATTCCCCGTTCCCCTGTTT
The DNA here is from genome assembly GCA_963760985.1 of uncultured delta proteobacterium. GTDB lineage: Bacteria > Desulfobacterota > Desulfomonilia > Desulfomonilales > Desulfomonilaceae > JACRDG01. The sequence continues at coordinate 64,007 of CAVXFM010000019.1, forward strand.
GTACAAGTCAAACAGGCCCAATAGGACTAAACGGAGTGACATCTCACCCGGACCGAGCCCCACGCCAGGGCCGGGTATCAATTCTTGGCGGATCCGTCCAATTCCGCAGGTCTCAGTAGCACTTACGTCACTGCCGAGTACCTTGGCTTTGCGTGTCCGTGCCCTGCCAACCACGATCATCACCTTCTCTCGATTCCTCGGCTCCCCCGGTCTTCTCGATCAGGGCCGAGGTCCGCTGCATGCTAGCAGTGCCCCTGACGGCATCGCTCCCGTTGCCGGCGAACACCTTTTGGGCCGCACTCAGTATGCCAGCGGCAGCAAGAAGGTCTGTTTTCCCGTCTTGTCGAACGAAATTTGCGAAATATCTGGTGTACACATGATCCGGGCCGACCACAGCGGTGAGGCAATCGAAAGCTTTTCGCCGCCAGCGCTGAAAGGCAATTAGATCAAAATCAGAGTCAAGAACACCCCAGCCTGCTTCTATCAAGTCGTCGATGCGCCCATCGATAGTCATGGCTGCCCCTTTTATCTCATTTGTTCGTGCCCGGTCGATCTTGGTAAACACGCTTACGCCGGTCGCTGCTGACTTGCACCAGCCGCATATGCCGCAAAGTATCTATCGATTTTTTCCTCCCATTCTGCCGCTGTGAAGTCGGGCCATGTTTTCCTCTCAAAATTGAGGGCCTTTTCCAAAGTCTGCTTATCAATGTCGAGCACCGCTGTTCCCTTTTCCTCATCCGTAATGAGGGCCTCAAAGGGAACGGGAATCAGCACGTCACCTATCCCCAGGAAACCTCCGTGAGACAGGATGGCGTATTTTAGACGTCCTTCCTCATCCACCATAAGATCCTGCAAGGTACCGAGTTTTTCACCGCGACCGTTCTCCACCGTGGTTTTCAGTATGTCGCTCACTCTCTTAGGCACTTTGATTCGAATCATTTGTCTCTCCCTTCTTTCTCGCTTTGGCGAAACCAATTTGCGAAATGTCTTGTGTAGACGTGATCCGACCCATGCACTGCGGTCATGTAGTCCAGCGCCCTTTGCTTCCAGTATTGAACCACCATTGGACCAGAATCCGGGCTGAGGGCACGCCAGACCACAGCAATCAAATCGTCCATTCGCCTCTCAATAGGCACGGCTTCCTCGTTGTATCAATTATCGGTAGACCTGACCCTGCTCACCACGGCGCCTCCGCCTTGATGCCCTACGAGTCTGTAGGTGTCACCGACTGGTCCAGCGACTCAACAAGCGTTTCAGATTATTCAACTGGAGATCCATTAACCCTTGCAACCAATACAAGCAATTTTTGTGCCAACAGCCAAGAATGGAGGAGTCGACGAGGACTAACCGTATTATCAAGTTGTTAGCGGCCATGATGGAGCATAAGGAGGGACACGACAGCAGGCAGGGATACCAGCGAGTGTCTTAATAACGGACCATTGGATTCGTGGTGGCTGTTTTATCAGGGGGTTATCAGATCCATCAGCGCCTTAGGATCGGTCAATGGGCCTGGTGCCTTTGACTGACTTTCGCGCTCAATGCGGAAGTGCTTCGTGTGGCGTAGAGAAAACTTCTGTTATGGCGACTGTGCTCGCGTGCCGGAAAACGGGATACGAAAGAGCAGCTTCGCTGGCTTGCGTCAATCGAGGGATGACGGCCGCGAAGCGAACGGGTAACCGATTGTTCCTCACTTCTATGAGGTTTGATGGGCGTCATGTGACAAAAGAAAGGCGGTCCTAAAACCGCCCTGAATACGCTGGCATGAGAGATTAGCGCCAAAGGAGGACTCGCTGTATCCCCCCTTTTTGTTATTTAGCGTCGTCCGTGATGATTGCCACCGTGATGATTGCCACCGTGATGATTGCCACCGTGACGACCGCGGCCGGGACCGAACCCGAAACCTAAGCCGACGACAGGGCCGTACCCATAGGGACTTCCGTACACGACCTCGGTATCGGTTCCGTAATAAGAGCCGGCCGGCTCACGCCACAATGACGAATCGGATGTCATGGGGTAAGAGTCATCTTCCGTGTCGTAGCTCTCGTAGCTCCGGCGGGCCTGGCGTTGGAGCTTTGGCTTGTTGGGCGCGTCAATCTGGGCAGCGTAAACCCAACTTCTATCCGCAAGTTCCGCCCAGCGGCCGTCACGGCTGTAATTGCCGCTCAGTGGCAGCATATCGCCCATCTTCGCGCATCCGATAATCTTCGATGAACTCGAGGCTTCCTGGCGAATTCTCAAACAGCCGTCAGGCTGATCTATGCCGGTTACGGTACCCCGAACGCTCGGATCGGTTTGTTGCTTCGTGTTTGTAGACCGATCCAGCTGAGGCCTGGGCGACTGATCAGGTCCGCTTACGGCTTGGGCTATTGCGTTTGCGGGCGAGAAGGCCAGCAGGGCGGTAAAGAGCAGAGCCAATACAAAAAAGAGGTTTCTATTCATAATTCTTTCTCCTGAGTCTCACTCCGGGTATCCACTTCACCGGGAGGAATAAGGGCGATCCTGTACGAATTTCAATCCAGCGCACATACTTGGTTTCAAGGCATACAGTTGTCAGGTTATCGGGTGTCCGACTCGTATGCTGAGCCGTTGGAATGAGTTTTCTATCAGTGATTGACGAGACTGCGCTCGTTGTTACGCGAAAAAAAGGAGCGCGGACAAAGAAAATAAGGTACTATACTGAGAGGCCTATCACATCCTACCGTAATCGTGCCATGTTCTCATTCTCTATCAGACAACCGAGCAAAGAATCCGTCATGAGCTTGTACCCTCAGGTATCGGAACGCGATACCTCCGCTCTGATTCTCTAGCGACTGGATTGCAGATACGGTTCATCCACCATTATGAGTTTACCCGCCTGAAAGAGGTCATCACAAAGGCTATCCAATCCCTCGTAACAAGCCCCGTACTGCTGCATCAGGGAATCGTCCTCGGTGCGGCACCTGACGTAATCCTGAAGATCTTGCGCCATTTTGGAATGGTCGTCCATGTGGGGCTCCTTGTGAACGTTCTCTCTTTCGATATGTGCCGCCCTCCGAGGGAACGACTCATGTGATTGCAAACATGATCCAACCATGCACTGCAGTCATGTAATCAAAGATCCTTACCCGCATTGCAGAGACACTGAACCAGAATCAGGGTTACATAAAAGCCCGCATGCAAGGATCAAATCATCGACTCGCGTGTTGACAGAAATTGTTAATCTCTCTGAGCTTTTGCCGCAGGTCCGTCGCCGTAGTGAAGCTGCCCGGCAAGACGCAGCTTTTCCACCGCATGCGTAATGTCAAGTGCTTCCGGCCAATCCGGCAGGAATTCACGAGACCGATGCTTGAGCGCTATTTCCCCATCCATGAGAGCCAATTTCTCTTCGATGCCGGCATGAAGCCGAGATTTTGCAGAGTGAGTGGACCTGCGAAACACCTCGGGTTTCTTGTCTTTCAGTGACACAAACGTCCGCCTAAAAAGAGGCTTTGGACGACGGGGATCTTTTCTCTTGGCCGCATTCGGGTCCTGAGCGCCGAAGAAGCTGTCTGCGATTGCCTCGTTCGGCCGAAAGTGAGGATGAGATACTGTACATCCCGGCAACGCAGGCCATCTTCTTTTCGCCAGGCTTGTCTTCGGTCTTCACCTGCTGGGCGTTTCGCTCGTCGGGACGCATCCGAATTCCTTTGCAGTCCACCGTATGCACCAGAATGGGACCTTCGAGCTCTTCCGACGGAGGCGGTAACGAGTCCATGAACTCTTGGACTGCCTCAGTGCAGTCACGGGTCACTCGCTCAATCGGCCTGTGAGCTATTTCCAAATGAAGATGCTTGTTCACCCAGCCCGCCGCCTTCTCGTACGAAGTCTCAACCGCCCTGGATGCCATCCAGTCCTGCAGAACATACGAATACTTTCTTTCGGGAAGATTCAACCACACATCCAGCGGGAATAGCCCTCGTCGTCCTTCCTTCCCGTAATAGGACCTGACTATGGCAATCTCTCCAAATATCGACAAATACTTGCGCCTCGTATCCCGAACATATCGATAGACAGTACCGTCCCCAGTGATCAATGCCTCTCCGACCTTGCCCGTCCCCGCAGCCAGCACGAAAAGCTCCAGAAGGATAAGGCCCAGCCGCAGCAGCCTCCGGTAGATCCCTGACTCCACCTCGTGAATTTCCACGCCCTCCGCACACTTCAGGATGTAGTCGATTATGGCGTTGAATTCCTCCCTCGGTCGTCGACTGACCCTGGTAGATTCCGCTACTAATCCCTTTTCAACTGCCGCTACAATCTGTTGTGCTAAATCGAGCAGAGTCAATCGGCCAAATTGATTTTGTTGTGAGCAATCATTTGCGTGTGTACCTGTTAGAAAATAAGGTATACAAGCAAAACAATTATCAGGATGGTCCCTATGCCTACTCCGAAAATACTCATTTGAGTGTCCTCTATCCTTTTATTTGTTATGGGCGGGGATCAATCTCGTTCCGGTCACCCACCGTGACACCACCGGAGACGGCTGCAGTTGATGGACTTGGTCCACGCATCAAGAAAGCGGTTCAGAGTATCGAGTTGTGATGCTTTTAACCCTTACATCGTGAACTAGCAAGTTTCGTGCCAGTTGAGAAGAACGAGCCATTCTATCTAAACTACTCAGTCCTATCAGGTGGTTAGACACGATCTCCGACTTTGGGGTGAGCCACTGGAGATCAGGAAGAAAGGGGCGGGTGTCCTAACAACGGACCGCTGAATTCCAGGTCTCTGTTATTTCAATGGGTTCTAAATTCATAGGGTGTCTTAACATCGGTCAATCCGGTTCATCTATGGCCGCATCTTGCTGCTCAATCCCGAAACGCTTCATGTGCCGATACAAAGAGTCCCGTGCAATGCCCAGTGTGCGGGCAGCTTTCCTTATGTTCCCGCCGGAGCGCCGCAGGGCCTCGACACACAGGGATTTGATCACCTCACCCGTCACATCGTGAAGCGTGCGCTCGTGCTCCGGAAAACCGGACACGTGAGACCAGCTTTGGTGGCTTGTGGCAATGGAGGGGACCGCCACGTTCAACTTCAGGCCATCCGATAACATCAATGATCGTTCGAGCACGTTTCGCAATTCCCTGACGTTTCCAGGCCAATCGTACACAGAAAGCGCCATGACGGACGCATGGTCGATCGCGGGGAGCGAGGTCAGCTGGAGCTCCTTCGCCAGTCGCGACATAATCTCTTCCACCAGTACGGGAATGTCCTCAATCCTCTCACGCAGCGGCGGCACGGTTATGGCAAACACGTTGAGACGATAAAGCAGAGCGGAAAGGAATCGGCCTTGTGCAACCTCTGTCTCGAGACTCCGGTTCGTCGCTGCAATGATCCTCGCATTCACGGTGATGCTCTTTTGGCCGCCAACACGAAGGAATGACCGTGTGTCAAGAAAGGTCAGGAGCTTGGACTGCAAGGAGAGGGTAAGCTCTCCAATTTCGTTGAGCAGGAGGGTCCCTCCCTCGGCCAATTCCAGGAGTCCTCGCTTGCGGCCGTGCGCTCCGGTGAATGAGCCCCGCTCGTGCCCAAAAAGCTCCGACTCCGCCAAATCCCTGGATATGGCAGCGCAATTCAACGCAAAGTAGGGTCCCGGAGCGCGTCTGGAATGGTCGTGAATCCAGCGTGCCACATAGTCCTTTCCACTCCCACTCTCCCCCTGGAGCAGGACGATGCTGTCAGTGGTGGCAGCGAGACGAGCCTCGTGCAGAGCAGCCTTCATGGCCGGCGAGGGGTACGCCTCGGCGCTCGGTCTTCGGCCGGTCATGTTTCTCTTTCGATCCGTGACATCACGAGAAATACCATAGATACCGACTATCGTGCCCTCAGCGTCGCGAAGCGGTGTGACGACTGTATTCAAGGTGACCTGAACGCCCTTGATGGACGTGGTATATTCTTCTTCAATAGATTCGCCCTGGAGCACGCGCAGATCCACTTGTTTGATCTGTCTCGCGGTTGCCTCTCCGTAAAGATCCTCATCCTTACGCCCAATGATTTCTGAGACGTCACGTCCGAACATTCTTGCCATCGCAGGGTTCACGTGAGTATAGGTCAGATGCCGATCCTTCATGAAAATGAGGTCTTGTGCACCCTCGACAAGTGCCCGAAATCGTTCCTCACTGAGACGCAAGGCTTGCTCAGCCAGCTTGCGTTGTGTGATATCGAGATGCGTGCCCGCGGCCCGCAATGCGTTACCGTACTCATCCCGTTCAACGATCTTGCCGCGCGCCAGTATCCACTTCCATCGTCCTGACTTGGTCCGGAGCCGGTACTCGGCCTCGTACGAAGGCGCACGTCCTTCCCGGTGTGCATTCCAGGCCGCAATGACCCGAGTCTTGTCCTCCAGGTGGATCAGCTCCTCCCAAGTACGAAAATGCGGCTCGATTTCCTTCAGAGAAAACCCCAGCATCTCGACCCACCGTTGGTCGAAAAAGGTCTCCCCGGTCTGAATATTGTAGGCCCACGTCCCGAGCGCCGCTCCGCTCAACGCCAGGTTCAGCCTCCGCTCACTCTTTGTAAGCGCCTCTTCCGCTTTCCTCCGTTCGGTAATGTCATGGATGATCGAATAAAGCAGCTTGCGATCCTGGATATCGAGTGGACCGGAGTGAACTTCGACGTCTCGTATCTCCCCTGAACGCAGCCTGTGTTTGAAAACAAAGGAGGTTATGTCTTGCGCCTCGGCTGCGGTCATTGCAGCCGCAACCTGCTCGGTAGTGAGTGTGTTAAGGTTCGTGATTTTCAGTTGCTTCATCTCATCCAGGCTGTATCCGTAGAATTCCAGGGCTGCCGGATTCGCGTCCACAATGGCCCCGGTTTGAGGATCCACCAGGAGTTTCATAGCCCGATTTCTTTCAAACATCTGACGGTAGCGTTCTTCACTGCGCCGCAGGGCCTCCTCGCCATTCTTGCGCTCGGCAATTTCTCGTGTGAGTTGCTCGGTCGTCTTGAGCAGTTCGGACGTGCGTTCTGCGACCCGGCGCTCAAGTTCATCGTGAGCTTTCTTTAAGTCCTCCTCTGCGAGCTTGCGGTCGGTGATATCCGATATGACTGTGCGCAATCGGCTGTGTTCGCTGCCAGAATCCGCTATCCCGACGCTTTCCAGTTGAGCCTGGAACCAACTGCCGTCCGATTTCACCAGTTTGATTTCGCACAAGTGCCGGCTTCCGGTTTGCAGGACCTGGTTACGGTGAAAATAGAAGGTGTCCTGGTATTCCTTATGCACAAAACTCGTCAACGGCTTACCGATGAGCGATCCCCTCTCCATTCCCAGCAGGCCCGCGCCCGAAAGATTGGCTTCCAGAATTAGGGCATCTTTATCCAATGTGAAATATCCCACCGGCGCGAAGTCGTATAAATCCACATACCGGTCTCTGGATTCCTCCAGTGCCAGTTGAGCCTGACGGAGTTCCTCGTTCTGCATTTCCAGCTCGATCTGATGGACCTGCAATTCATGCACGATCTGCTGAACATCCTCCGGCGAAAGTCCGGATACGTTCTTTCCATCCGCAACCTGGTCACGGAGAAATGCCTCAGCTCGCGCTCTCAGCTGGCTTGGTTTGTCCTTGAGAATCCGGTCTCGCGTCATGCCTGACTCCTTTGCATCTGGACTCATAGGACCGGCGACCATATCGTCCTGGCCCCCTGTTGCGCTTCACGGAATTGCACCCATTTTCTTCCAGCAAATCCCTGAGAACTCACCTGACCACCACGAGAGACGTTCAAGCTGACTGCCGACCGGTAGCGTCCTCGGCGGCCAGGAGTATCTTTTCAGGTTTTCCCATATCCGTCTGCAGATTATCCTTTCAATCAGAGGCTTCATCTGTTGCTCGGGAGTGATAACGCTCTTTAGCATAAGCTCAATGTTTTCTGGGTCCACGGTGATGTTTCGACGCTGACCTGCTGAATAACCCTCTCATTACCATAAATAGCTTATAGGGAGCAACTCCTGGCTTGACACTGCCAAGCTGTCTCATGGCGGAGGCAACGACCTGGATCGCGGATCAAAGAAAATGAAAAACCTCGTTGTTCTTGAGAGATCAAGAGGATAGAATGCTTTTACTACGAAGATTCTATCACCAACGAGGTGAAAACAGTATGGCACGACACCTTGCTCCTTACCAGTACGAAGTGGACGAAAAGACCGGGGGGATGACAGCCTTGGCCGGACTGCCGCTCTTCATGGAGTTCGCACAGCGCATGGGCCTTCCTCGTCTCATCGCCCACCACGTGCGTGTGCGGGTGGGTGGTCAGGGTTGGACCGACGAGCAGATGATCCTGGCCGTGATGCTCTTGAATGTTTCGGGAGGAGATAGTGTCGAGGATGTAAGGGTGCTTGAAGGCGATGAGGGCTTTTGCCGCGTGTTCAGGGCAATCGAGAATTTCGGTCGGACCGGAGCGGAACGACGAGCACTGAAGAGGCGGTGGCGCAAGCCACGCACTCGGGCATTTGCTTCTCCCACGGTGCTGCGAGAGTTCTTGGAGCTGTTCCATGACCTCGACCAAGAGAAGCACAGAGAGCCGCATACGGCATTTATTCCTCAACCCTCGGAGCTTCTGTTGGCCCTGGTGCGACTCAATGCTGCCTTTGCAGCGGAGGTGCAGCGCCGGTCACCCCAGAGCACGGCGACCTTGGATATGGATGCGACTCTGGTGGAGACATTCAAGAAGGCGGCGTTCTACTGCTACAAGAAATTCAAGGCTTATCAACCGCTCAACGTGTATTGGGGGGAACAGGGTCTCATGCTCCTCAGTGAGTTTCGGGACGGGAATGTCCCCGCGGGCTATGACCTGCTTCGACCGTTCACGCAAGCATTGGAGTCGGTTCCCGCAGGCGTGAAGACGGTGTATCTGCGTTCCGACACTGCGGGGTATTACGTGGAGCTGCTCAAATACTGTGCATAGGCCAAGAACCAACGCTTTGGCGTCATCGGGTTTGCCATTGGAGCGGACGTGACCCCTGCATTCAGAGCTGCGGTACGGGAAGTGCCCGAGACATCGTGGCATCGTCTCTTCCGCGTGGTTGACGGGAAGAGAAAGGATACTGGCCAGCAGTGGGCCGAGGTCTGTTTTGTGCCTAACTGGATGGCTGAGAAGAAGGACGGGCCTGAGTATCGGTATCTGGCAATTCGTGAAGCGCTTGAGCAGCAGCCTCTGCCAGGCATGGAGGCACAGCTCACCTTGCCTTTCCAGACGGTGAATTGGGGACCGGTAACGTACAAGGTGACGGGAATCGTGACCAACCGTGACCTGCCGGGTGATGAGCTCATTTGGCGGTATCGGGCTCGTTGCGGCAAGAGTGAAGAAGCGCATTCCATCATGAAGGAAGATCTTGCCGGGGGGAAGCTTCCTTCTCAGTTGTTTGGAGCCAATGCCGCATGGTGGCAGATCATGATTCTTGCGTTCAACGTCAGTGCAGCCATGAAGCGCCTAGTGCTGGGAGAGAGCTGGGTGAATCCCCGCATGAAGGCGATACGCTTCCGGCTGATCAACCTGCCTGGTCGCGTGCGTGAACGGGCGCGGCAGCTTTTCGTTCGACTCTCCGGGGGGCATCCATCGAACGAGACACTTTTTCACGCACGGAGGAGAATGATGTGCCTGTGCAATTCGGGATGATCCGGAGCGCAGGGGGGGTGAACTGTCGCGTTCAGGGGGGTGGGCCGAGCTCAGGGGGATAGCTCGCTCAGAAGGACGCCCGAATCGGGGGGTAACGCATATTTTTGCTGAAGACGTGGCACTCGATCCTCTTTTCTGGGTCACGTGCCCGCTTCAGACCACTCTTTTGGTTGTCGCCGAGGGTGACATGATCGATCCGCGGGGGTTGACCGCGGTTTGTGGAAACGCCTTCCATTGGGGCAGTCGGTCATTTCGAGAACCCTGATGGTACTCTCACAGATGCTCGCCGGCGATCCAGGGGAGCCACAGTTCAAGAATGCCATCATGACACTTGCTTCAGACGCTGCGGTGCTCGCCGCTGATGATCCCGCACGAGCCCTCACGGTCTTTCAGGAAATCCTCGAAGAAATCCGTCGAGTCATTTACTACCGTCCCAAGGTGCCAAGACCTTCCCAACCCAGGGTCACAAAAAGGAGCAAAAACAAATGGCTTGATGCCAAACTCAGGAAGCTGACAAATGCTTAAGTCACAAGTATTGACCCTGACAGCAGGGCCGTTTGCGTGAGGATGTTTGAGAACCAAGGCTGGGAGTTTCCCGAGACCCTGGTTCCTGTCGAACGACCACAACTTGAGTTAACTCTGTGGAAAGGCGCTGAGCTATTCTTGAACTACCCGGACACAAAGAGGAGTAAAGAGCGTGAGCGGTACATGTCCTGTCTCGTCCACCTGATAGAGCACTTCGGCAAAGACTGTCCGGTAAAGAGTCTATGGGTCCCACAGATAAAGCTGTACATCGCCGAGAGGATGAATGCAGGCGTATCACCATCACAAGTGAACCGGGAAAAGGAACCTTGTCGAAAATGTTCCAGGTATTGAAAGAACTGGAGATTGTCCAAGAGAATCCATGAAGGCTCATTAAGAACCTCTCTCAGAAGCCGGAAGAGCGCATGGTGTATCTATCTTTCCAGGATGTTCACACCATTGTTGAGGGCTCTCCTGAGTGGCTACAGCCTATCATCGTGACCGGGTATTACAGTGGTATGCGTCAGGGTGAAATCCTGGGGCTCTCTCGTTCTCGGTTGAAACTGAGCAAGCGCATTGCGTTTCTCGGACCTGAAGACACCAAAGAAGGGCACTGGAAAAGGGTCCCTCTTCATAGGAGCCTGATCCCTGTCTTGGAAGGAATCATGAAGGTACGTCAGATCGGGACCGACCGGGTATTCACCAGGGACGGGAAGCCTATTGACCGACATCTTATCAGGCCGGCATGGAATCGGGCAGTGAAGGCGCTCGGTGTGGAGAACAAACCAAGGTTCCACGATCTGCGGCACACCTGGCGGGCAAACGCCAGACGGTCACGGGTTGATTCGGACATTGCAGAATCTATTCTCGGGCATTGGGACCGTGGGCGCAGAGTCAGCGAGAGGTACGGCAGGGTGAGTGATTCGGAACTCCTTGAAGCCGTGGACCGGATGACCTTCAATCATGGGGAGACGGAAGTATGGGCAAGGGAAAAAAGTGTAAGAAAGATGTAAGAAAATGGGGTTCAGAAAAGAAAAAGCGCTGTGTGCGCAGCGCCTATCTTAATGAAATTCCTGGTGGAGATGAAGGGATTTGAACCCTCGACCCCCGCGTTGCGAACGCAGAGAATACCCAATAAAATAGGGGGCTTTGCTTAGGAACTCAAGTCATTTCAATACCCGTTGGTACGCGTCAGTTCATTTGAGGACATCAAAATCCTCGCGGATGTAAGAAAGGTGTAAGAAAGATTTTCCACAAAGCGGAATGGGACGGATCATAGATAAGGCGGTGAGGATGCCAGAGAAATAGTGCAGGTCGCGCATTCTTAACTTCCATGCCGTGTAAGCAAAATCCTCCCTCTCGGGGAAAGGACCCTACGCCATAGGCGTACACGCTCGGGTGATGGATCGACTCCGGTGCAACGAGGTTGAACGATGAGTCGAGGGCTGGGCCGACTGCCACGCGCGATCATGGCACCGTTCGAAAATACCAGGCAGACCACAGAACGATGCAGCGCCGATGATCGATATCCTGTGTGGAGAATGGCAGTGTGAGCCCCGCGATGGACGGTGCAAGGAGCCGGGCCAGTGCGGCGCTTTCAGTCTCCCCGGCGAGCTGATACTTCTTTCCGAACAACACGAGTTCTGATATGGTCGCATTCGATCGGAATTCCCGCGATGTGGTCGCTTGCTCAGCGCGAGCAGATTGCGGGACATATCCTCTTGACATTTGGCATCATTTTAATCGAATGGGAGTTGGTTTCATGTCGTCACCGAACCTCGTCGCCGCGGACGTTGAAAGTGCACTACTGACAGCGGGTGTCTCCAATGTGAGGCTCAGAGGAAGTGGAGGGCAGAAGCAGGTTTTTCGATGCGATCTGCGGGGGACCAGTTATGCACTTAAGTTCTTGAGAGCCCCCACGCCCTCTCCGATTTTTGGACCTCTTGACCAGACGGTCGGTGTTGTGGATGAAATCACGGAGAGAGCCAAAAGAGAAGTCGAGACCATGCGACAGTGCAGGAGTGCACACCTTGTCAGACTTGGGCCAATCGGCTTGTGCTCCGAACAAATTGCTGGACAAGACGTAATCTACTTTTCTGAGGAATGGATTGAAGGGCAGGACCTGAAAACGGATCTTGCGGATAGCGGCCCTTTGGGAGCCGCTGGCGTGGTACGCCTTGGTCTGCAGGTTACGGAGGCCATTGACGAGCTTTGGTCTTACCAGAAGATACACCGAGATATAAAGCCTGCAAACATCATGAGACGAGACAACAACGACTTTGTTTTGCTCGATTTGGGACTGATTTTTGATCTGGGAGATATCTCGCTGACCGCCGTCGGCCACGTTGCTGGGACCCCGCTGTATTATTCACCTGAGCAGCTGAACCCCGCCGCTAAGCGTCAGCTTGATTTCCGTTCCGACCTCTTTGGCTTAGGCGTGACCATGTACGAGGCCATTACGGGGCAGCACCCTTTCTACACACCTGGAGCCTCATTTACGGCGGTCTGGGGTCACATCTTGACCACACGCCCTCGCTCACCGAGCTCGATCCTCCCTGGCATCCCGTCGGCGCTGGATCGCATCATATTACGGCTTCTTGGTAAGCGGCCCCACCTCCGTTACCGGTCTTGCAGCCTCCTCAGACAAGACCTCGAAGCCGTTTGATTTGGAACTAAAACCAGGAGGTCCTCATGACCGTTTCTCGCGCAGCATGGGTTTGGAAAGTCCGACAAGATCCAACTGGGTCTGAGAGATGGCTTAATCAGCGGAGTAGTGTTGAGCCCTCGTGATGAGAGCCCTGATAAGATGACGGATTTGGTGAATCAACTGCGAGGCGATTTTCAGGGGGGTGTCACCATAGCGTTGGATCCCCAGTTTTATGCTTCAACTATCCCTCAGGCAAATGACCGGCATCTACCGAAGTACCCTTACTATCAATCATCGCTGACCAGATCTCAGTTAATTTCTGCGCGTAATATCGCAACCTATGTTCAAAGCACCCTGGACTACGAATGCCAGTTGGACTTAGATTGTCTCATCTCGCCATCACCTCTTTTCGACAGCTTTGCTGACCCTTGGAGCCAGACGGCACTCACCATGGCACAAGAATCGGTTAATTGCCGACAGGGGCTAAGTGATTCACGGCCCCTTTTCATTAGCCTTCCGTTCTCTGAAACGGCTCTCGATCATTTTAACGCAATGGAAGAGTTCCTGGACATTATTTCCGTTATGCCAGCGGACGGCTTTTACGTTCTCGTGAAGTCCCAGTCAGAATCGTTTCCCCCGCGCATAGAGGCAAGTAGACTGAAGAACTTGATGTATTTTATTTACGTATTAAGTGAGCTCAATGGATTTCATGTCCTTTGTGGTTACACCGACTTGGTCGGACTGCTGCTTCAAGCGGTAGGCGCTCAGGACATTGCCACCGGGTGGTCCCATGGTCTTAGAATGTTCTCCATGAGACGGTTCATTCCATCGAGTGGGGGGCGCCAACCACGGCCTCGCTACACTTCCAGCCCCTTACTGAATTCTATTCTCGTTTCTCCGGAATTGGAAACAATCCGTGACTTGGGGTACATTGACCGCGTTTTATCCGGCACTCAATACGACGACCAGTTTATATTACGCAATCCCGGCGAAGCCCCTTGGACCCCGGAAGTGTCCTGCCTGCACCATTGGTCGGTTCTGCAAAGTCTTACATCCCGCATAGAGGCCACCCAGGACATTTCGGACCGGCTCGATCTTATTGGAACCATGGTGAGCGAGGCTTTGGGGACTTATACTTTCTTGCAGAGGGACGACGTGCCTTTTTCTCCGTCGTCCGGTCCCGCCAACCTTGAATTGTGGCGGCAAGGATTGGAAGACTTCCGGAACGAGGTGAGCATATGACCGGAGCAAAGATAACCGAAGAGCAACTATCGGCAACATTTGCTGCGCTTGTCACATCCCAGGTATGGTGTGCTCATTTGCCGTTTTTTATCCATGTGGTTCCTGAGATGGCCGCCATTCAGGGGATCCCCGACTTTGTGGCTTCCTCAAGCAACTTGGCACACATTGATCCCGTGATGCGGACGAGGCTAGGGCAGGCGTTGGCTCAACCTGCCGTCGCCCGGGTGGCGGCGGGTCTGACACAACGCGCCGTTCATCAGGAGGAATCCTTGTTGCGCTGGACAGGCTATTCGCGGCCCGTCGTTCGCAAGGCGCTCTCGGTTTTGAGGGAGCTGGAGCTGGTAGAGGAAGGGGACGGACCAACATATGCTCTTTCACCCGGGTTTCCAGAGACTTTTTTTGATATGTGGGCCTTCGAGATCAAAGTTTCCGATTGGCGCAGAGCACTTTTTCAGGCTTTGCAGTACCCGGGCCTTCGCCAACGCTTCGGCAGTGGTGATGCCATCGAAAAATGTTCACAGGGCAGAACGTCATGGCGTGGCATTTCAGCGGCTTGGCATCGGTCTTTACGCGTTAGATTCTTCTGACGGGACGATTCACAGAATTGTCAGCCCCGAGAAGCGTCAGCCATCATCGAGATTTCAACAACTCTGCGCCATCGGGAGGTTTCTGAAGTCCGTCGGCTGTTGAGCCATCTCTGTTTTAAATATCCTTGCGAATCGGGGAATACAGGACGGCGAGGACGTCTTCGTTGGCGAGGGGTGGCGGACAAAGTAGACTCAAAACAGGACAAGCAAGTTTTTTTCAGTAACATGACCGCCGGACTTGCCGGGTTCCTCCTTCGTGAAAGATTCCTAGAGGCTTTTCTCAGTCGAGGGGATCGTATGGAGATCGTATTCTGTGGCGTTCACCCCAGAATCGGCAAGATCCTCGCATAATTCCGGACATGGTTAGACGATATTCTCTTATGACTGACCAGGCACTGTTTGACTTCGGTTCATAATGACAGCAGACAGAAGAAAGGTGGCAATAGGATGGGATTCGTCATTTTTCGGAAGGATATGGGTACGGAGGTCTTCCTCGCCGTGGGGTCGACAGTATTTGGAGCCTTGGCGGATGCGTGGGGTTTCTTGGAGGGGGCCAAGGACAGCGACAAGGGGTTCCGTATTTTTGCCGCCAGAAACTATGCCAAAGAGATTGAAAACAACGGCCATTTTCAGTTTTCTGGTACGCCTGACGAAGCCACAATGGGAGCCTTTGTTTTGCATCCCGCAACAGATCGACTCGTAAAATATTTTAGTTTAGCGACCAGGGAAAGTCCAAGGTCTCTCCATTTTTATTTTAATGAAGGGAGAGGGATGTACGACATATACCCAAGAGGTTAGGGTACAACTAGGCTCTCATAGAAAGAAACGCTTGGAAGAAATGTGGCTGATGGCTCGCATTGCAGACCTATGATGACCGCTGTACCGCAGTTGAGCCAACGCTAGGGGGGGGGCGGTCTCACCCCTTTCTCTGAACCCACTTTGTTTAACGCCTCCTTGTACACGATAAGGTATGGTTTTGTACACAAACACGGATTCCGCCCGCGAAGAAATGGAGGACCTCCCCGGCAGTAACATCCGAAAAACCACCGAGCCGCGTGTAGATCACAAATTGTATTCCGACGTATTCTCGCCCACGGATTTCAAAATACTGCCTCAACTCCGCATCGTAATTGTCGCGGTCGATTTCCTCACAGTTATCCAAACCCATTTTGCGAATCCCTCCGCGGAGGCGTTTCCGACCCACGTCCAGTCCGCTGCGCCGGTGTTGTTCACGAATGTCTGAGCCGCGGTCATGCTGTCGATGGCGATTTTCATGATGGCTGAACCTCACGTCCACTTACCGCTTACGTGAGCGTTGGGCAAGAGGTCTTGCGGAGAGGCCGAGAAACACAAAGGGCTCACTGAGGCTTACCGGAAAAAATCTGTCAAGCGCCACACGTGGGGAAAATCTCCTGGAGAATTACCATCGCTATAACAACCGTTGGCCGTCTGCAAATTTTCCTGGTTCCAATATGCCGGGGGGGGGGCAGACGACCACGCCGATGGATCGAGGCCGACGACTCGACGCATCGTGGCCGTGGGTAACATGATGTGAACCAGACGCAGCACGAGGCCGTGAGATGCACGGAGCCACGTCTTCTTTTCCGGGAGCAGTCCCATTGCCTCGCGACGAACGCAGCACAGCGTGGAGCACACGAGGCCGAAGCTGGCGTGAATCATTGTAGGAGTATCAAGGTGTCATCATGCGACATTGATTCTGTCATCCTTGCGCTATGGGAGAACCAAACCCCTCGCATGATGAGAGAGGTCTGGTCAGTGTCTCCTCTTGTGTGTGGGGGAACCCTTTCATGAACCGCATCGTGCGTAACTATGGCCGTGTCTCCTTGTGCTCGTGCGACAGTGGTTGATTATGACCGTCATAATCAGGAGACCGAACCATCCACGCGCATCCTCGCCACCTGATCCCTCTCGAACGTGACCGGCGTCATCGCGCGCATCGGACCCTCGTAACCATCTTTCCTTGTCCTCTGTCCGTTAACCGAACGGTTAAAGGACAACATGCAATTATGCCAAGGTTGCCACAAACCGAAAAGGTAAGTGATAAAGCCGTTACTCCTCAGGGCGAAAGTATCTTGCCAAAGTTGGCATTATTCGCTTGACATGTTTCCAGGCAGAAACTACAATCGTGACATAGTTGGCAAGTTGCACAGAGAGGAGACGGGGCGATGGAAAAGACAGGAACCAGGGCAATCGGGTAGATTCGAGTGAGCCACAGAGCAATCAGATGAAGGCGTGAGCCTGGCAGCGCAGGCCAAGAAGAATAAGGCCTATTGCGACTTGCACGAGTTGGAGTGATAGTGTTCGTCGAGGATGCCGGTTTCTCGGGAAAGAGCATCGCAGGCCGTCCCGGAATGACGAGAGTTCTTGAGATGGTGAAGGCTCGCAAGATAGACCATATCGTCATCCTTAAGTTAGACAGACTTGCAGACCTAAAGAAGCCTGGAAATTGCTGTACACTGCAAAAAAAGAATGTCGGCCTGCCTGTATCAACGAGCGCATTGACACATCGAGCGCCACGGGGAAACTCTTCTCCTCACATCCTTTCTGCGATGAACGAGTGGGAACGGGCCACGATAAGCGAGCGCACAAAGACGGCGCTGCAAAAAAAAGGAGGCAGGGAGCGCATCAGTAACCATGCTCCTTTCGGCTTCCACTCCAATGATGGCAAAGTTGTCAAAGATGCCACCGAGCAGCGCATCATAGAGAGAACTGCAAACTTCACGCCGATGGTTACAGCATACGCGGAATAGAACAGCTCTGGATGGGCTGGATACACAACCGAAATGGTAAGGCCATAGGACGGAATGAAATATGGAAGATCTTGAAAGCAGCATGAGCAAGGGCATCGAATCCGAGGTGTCTTCCCTCACGGGGGACCCTCGGTTTCAGGACCTATTAGACGACCTGGAAGGCGTCGATGAGGACTGGACATACGACCTGATAGAGCACATGACAGCCATAGCAGAGCTAGAAGGGAGCGCATACGATGGCAACACATACACAGAAGAAAGACACAGCAGCCGACGAGCAGCTTGACAGCGTGGTCAATGCGATTTTCCGGGTCATTGATGAGAGTGCCAAGGCCGGGACCCCTGTTCCCGAGGAATGGTTGAACGGGACGCGGACACGGGGCCCAAACGGAATATGGATCGTGTCAAGGAGCTCACGAAATATCAAGGAAAAGTGGGAAGCCTTAGCGCATACTGGAAGACTCACCAGACAGATCTTGTGGCGAAAATCCGCGAGGAAATGAAGAAACAGCCTCCACAGGGACCACAAAGGAACCACTAGAGGACCCAAAGCAGGGCACCGGCATAATTGCCATAGTTGACACACCTGGTCCAGAGGAGCCGGAACCCGAGTCCACGAGCGAGGAACAGCCACCGACCTCCGAACCTGCCGCCGTTGGCATAGTTGCCAAAG
>CAVXFM010000020.1:0-16059 GCA_963760985.1 uncultured delta proteobacterium
GGATTCCACGCCCTGCCCATGTCCGCTGACCTGTACGGGCATAGCGACAGCGAATGCTAGGGCGATCTGGCATCGTTCTACCTCGTAGTGGTCGCGGTAGGGACGCCGGTTACCCAGCGCCCCCATAGGCGTTAACGTATATCTCGCGTTTATAGCGCGGTTGTAGTACAGCTGTCTTCCCGGAGGTGTTGAAATGACAGACTGGGAAGATCTGATAGCAGAAGACTGGGCGGTGATTGAGGGATTCTTGCCTGACGGCTGGGAGCAGAAGGCAGAGGAGTTGGGGGCTTGGGAACGAAGTCGGTGCTTTCGCAACAAGGAAGTGTTGCTGCGCACGCTGCTCATTCATATTGCGCTGGGGTGTTCTTTGAAGGAGACAGCGGTGCGGGCCAGGGAAGCCGACTTTGCTGACGTTTCTTCCGTTGCTTTGTGCAAGCGTCTGAAGAAATGCGGTGAATGGCTGCGTTGGCTGGCTGTAGGGGTTATGGAGAATTGGTTAGCGCCTTCGAATCAGGGGCTGTGTTCCATGGATCTCCCCTTGAAGGTCATTGACGGTACCACAGTGCAGGAACCGGGGGCCAAAGGAACGTCATGGCACGTTCATTACGCGATAAGACTTCCTTCAATGACATGTGACGAGTTCAAGGTTACATCCCCAAGGGAAGGAGGTAAGCGTTCAGCGCGATCCCCCCGCTGGGGTTGATGTTGAAGGTTTAGTCGGTTTGGGGGGTTGTTTAGTCGTGCGATATCGCGCACGTTTTTCATACCCTATTGACAAGATCTTAGGAATGGGGTTTGGCTCTTCCCCATGACCAGGGAAGAAGCCACAGCACTGGTATACGGGAATCCTGAAGCCGCAGTTGATCTGATCCTGCAGCTCGTGGAGACTATCGGGCTTCTCACCGCGCGAGTCGTTGAGCTGGAGCGCAAGGTTGCTCTGCTCACGAGAGACTCTTCCAATTCTTCGAAACCTCCCTCGTCGGATGGACCTACTGCAAAACCCAAGCCGCGTCCTCCGATGAAATCCAAGAAGCGCAAAGCTGGTGGTCAACCAGGCCACAAAGGTTCTACCAGGAAGTTGGTTCCGGCTGAAGACGTCAATCGAGTCATCCCGGTATTTCCCGATTCCTGCGTTGGATGCGGTGCGGTTCTCACGCAGGATTCCGATTGCTCATCCGGCAAGTATTGGCGTCATCAGGTCATTGATATTCCGGAGCCCAAACCGGAAGTCACCGAATTTCAGCTTCAGTGGAAGCGGTGCTCCTGCGGAACGGAAAGCTGGGGCAGAATCCCGCATGCGGCGCGATCAGGTTTCGGGCCCAGGCTCACGGCATTTCTTGCCCATCTGACAGGGCTTCACCGAGTGACACGTCGGGGCTGTCAGGAAATCGCCAAAACCATTTTCGGGATAGACATCTGCCTGGGATCTGTCTGCAAGCTTCATCAGGAGGTCTCGCAATCCTTGGCACCCGCCCATGAAAAGGCCAGGCAGGCCCTGCCGGAACAGCCGGTCCTCAACATCGACGAGACCGGATGGAAGACGCAAGGCGAAGGACGCTGGCTGTGGGTTGTGGTCGCCCCTGCTTACGAGTACTTCCATGTGGCTGCATCCCGGGGCGCAAAGATCCTCAGGGAGATTCTGGGCGATGCATACAGGGGAATTCTCTGTTCGGACATGTACTCGGCGTATAAGGCGTTTCACAATGGCGTCCGACAATTCTGCTGGTCCCACATCATCAGAGCCATCAAGGGAATCAAACATGAGTTTCCGCCGGAACAGTAAACAAACCGCGTTATCATAAGTGATATCAGAAGACTAGGATGAGTCGGGCCGAGCCCCTAACATTGCTGCTACATTTTGAAGTGAAAGGATGTCGTACATCTTCGCCTGGAGCTTGGATTGGTCGGAGATGATCTTGAAGAGTCTTCCTGAACGGGTTACCCACAGTCCCAATTGCACGGAGGACAGTTCGTCCTTAATGAGCTCCAGGCTCAAGGTGATGCCCTTCTCTTTGAGCCTGCGTTGGAGAAGCTTGAGCAAGAGAAGCCCCAAGATGCAGATGAATGCATGCACTACGATCTTCTGATCTGTCCAGTGGCGCACAGGCTGGAACGGCACCGTCATCGGGTCGTTCATCTCTCCGAAGAGCTGCTCGACCTCATTGCGATCGGTGTAGGCTTGAGCCACTTCCAGAGCGGTCAGGTCGGTACGATCCGTGAAGACGAGAATCTTTCCAAAACGATTCATGTATTTCTTCACTGCCTTCTGATCGAGACCCACCTTGAGATTGGCGCCGGTGCCTTCGGTTTTGAACAGATAAGCGGGGAGCTTTGGGGAGGCCACCTCCCGGATCTTGGCTTCAGGGTCTTTGACCTTTGCCCAGCGAACTTGGTTGAGTTCGGCCAAAGCCTGTCCCAGATCCTTCTGAAAGCGTCGCTCCTTCTTCCTCGCAGTAGCCGCGTTGTACGTGAGCACCACCCTGATGGACCGATCGAAGGCCTTGGTCTTGGTATCGAATGCGAGGATCTCTCTCCCGTTTTCCAGTGTCACTGGTGTGTAACGGGACAGGCGGATGGAGCAGAGTTCCGGGTAATGGCTGGGGGAAAGGCTTCCGATGAAATGAACTCCTTCGCGACCCAGGCCTGCAATGTTCGCACAGGAGTTGTTCCCCTTGTCGAACACGACGGTAAGGCTCTCCACATGTCCGTCCGAGAGTGCCCGGACTCTCTCGATGGTCCGAGATATGGCAGTGGGGAAGAGTGTTGCGTCGTTTTGGGAGCCTCCGTAGAGCTCGTGGATAAGCGGCAGGCCGAGCCCCCTGACCACGGAAGTTGCCAGGCCTACCTGACGCAGGTGATGGCGAAAGGCTTTGTTATGGCCCTTCTCGTTGAGCTCGGATGGAGTCTGCTCAGCCAAGTAACTGAAGAAATTGGTGGTATCGTAGATGAGCCAATCCAGCGGGACGGAGAACTGCTGAAGGGTGTTCGCCCACAAGCCCTCTTCGATACGCGGAATCGCTTCCACAGGTAGCCGGTCCATCGCGTCCCAGAATCTCTGTCCCGTGGCCGAGCTCACGGGAATCGTAAACAGACTGGGCAGCATGCTCTTCTTGTACCATGCGGCGATTCCGTTCTTACTTTTGGGCTCACAGACCCGATTGATGGCCGCGAGCACCAGATACTGGCCTACGTCGAGATACGCGGAGGTGCCACAAGCGTACGAGTTGATCAGCGGGATAACTCCCAGGTCCAGAGCCTGCTGGTAAAGTGCCGCGGCGAGCCCGAACTCCAGGTGAGAGGTCTTGACCGGCAGTTCCGGTTCTCGAGCGGACGAGCACTTCTCGAAGATCTGATCCGGAGTCCCCAAATAGACCTGCTGGATCTTGGCGGATTTGCCTTCGATCCTTTTGGTCACGGTGTAATAGTAGTAGGTGTGACCTCGGATATTCTTTTTCTGCAGGTAGCTCATGCAGAGGCATCTATCACATCATTAAGGTCACTGTCAAGCATAATGTGTCACTATCAGTTAGAGGCACGCTCCAAGGAGCGGTTTGGCCCAGAATTCCGCAGCGTTACAGCTTTGTATAGCCGATTCCCGGAAACTCCGGTCTGAAACCTGATGAGTATGTGGACACATGAGGATCCCAGGATCATCCACTACACGATCTCAACCTCCAAAACTCTCCACTAAAATGATTCTATCTCGGCTCCCATTTTCGCTGACGTTGCTCAGTCAGTCCCAACAAACGATTGCTGGTAAAAAAAGGTTCCTGGCCGGGGCAACGAAACCGCTATATTGTTAACTGGACTTGATGTTTTCTTTCAGCTGGGAGATCTGAATGCTCAGAGAAATGCATTGTTTTCCATCCATGCAAACGGCGGCATCCTCAGGTTCCAGATGCGTCTTGAGTTCATGCCGGTCCTTTTTCAGATCAACTACCCAAGCCTTTTTCGCTTCACTATACTCGACATCAATATCGATGCCGCATTCGCCAATGTCCGGGTAGATTGATCTTATCTTTTCACATAATTCCTCTTTGTCATACATCGAATCAAGCTCCTCTCTCAACCCGGCCATATGTACGAATTGTTAAGCCCGATTTCTGTTTCCCGAGAATAAACACCATAGCTACAGGACGCCGATTCAGACCTTCGCACCTAGCGGACCAGGGTCTCTATAAAAGCCTAGTTTTGGAACTCATCGTGCAGCGATCTTTTTCTTTCTCGTTTTTTTCTTGAGGGCCCGGAACCCAGTTCCCCCAGTCTGCCTTGAAACCAAATAAACCAGAGAGAGCGAAAGCCATGGTTTTCAAAGATCGCCTCTCATCCTATAAACGAGCGTACGCATCGTATGGCTTTGAGTCAAGCGAATGTCAAAAGACTTTTATACCAAAGCGTCTTGGTGACAAGTGGCAAAAAAAGGCGAAAGGTCATGCACTTACCCTCTCTGCCCCTGGCAGGATTTCCTCCATTCTAGGATCACGCCAGGTGGAGACGCCAGCATCATAGACATGTTCGAAAGCCGGCTGTCCGAAGGTATCTGGTGATAGGGATTTGGTCCCGCACTAGGGGAACACCACCTGCCGTAGCCCTTCGTTGGCTATTCTCATTCGAGCGGGTCTCGTTGTCCGGTGAGTGGTCTCTGCGGTTTTTCAAACGCTGTGTCGGATATTTTAGACAGATAGACAATCCGTCCATGACGCCTGTTGCACGATCGTTCCGAAAACTCCCCGGGATCTATTTGCCTGAAACGATATTGACCTTATTATCTTATCAAGGAGTGGAGAACACCGTCCGTTATTTCCGCCACCGACCATCGCCACCCCCTGGGCGCTCTGCCAAACTGACCCTTTCGTGCTCTTCGGAATTGACCCGTTGAGTGCGCAGCTACTTTGTGGCTGGTTTTAATTTGGAGTTTTGCTTCTTGGAAGAGGTGTGACGGGATTCTTGAGGTTCGGTCTGGGAAGGAGTTCTGAGCGAAGGGCCGGAAATGCGGATCGTGATACACCGGTGCTGGAGGCGATCGAGGAGGGCATCGACCAAAGGCTTGCGCTTGAATAGATCGTACCATTGGGGGTAGTCGAGGTTGGTGGTGATGATGGTCGATTTTCTGCTGTACCGCTCGTCCATGAGCTTGAAGAACGCATTGACCTGCTCCGGATTGAGCGTGAGGTACCCCAGCTCGTCGATGAGCAACAGGTCGTAGGCCGCGAGCCTCTTGAAGAGCTTGGGAGAGCTTCGGTCGGCAAGGGAAGCGTAGAGTTCGTCCGAGAGGTCCTGTGCCTTGTAGAATCGGCCACGGCGGCCTGAAACAAGCGCCTGTCTCAATAGGCTGATTGCCAGTCCTGTCTTGCCCGTGCCCGGATCTCCGATGAACACGATGTTCTCCGCCCTGTCCAGGAACGAGAGCGATGCCAGGTCCATGATCCGGGATTTACTCACTCCGGGCTGTCGATCGAAAGGAAAGGAGGACAGGCTCCAGGGCCAAGGCATGTTGCCCTGCTTGATCCGGTAGAGCAGAGAGCGCTCCTGACGAAAGTGAAACTCCTCCCGCAGCAGCCGCTCGATCAGTTGTGCTGCCGCGAGCCCCTCCTTCTCTGCCAGAGCAAGCTCCCGTTCGAGGACTTGAGCCATGCCCGTGAGCTTGAGCGTTTTCATGAGATCTGCGAGCTGTCGTTGCATCAGTCATACTCGTCAGGGAAATGGAAAAAGTCCCCGGCAACATGCTCCAGAATCATCTTTTCCACACGCGACAGGTCAAACAAACCGTACGTGAGGGCCTTGCTCAGCGCAGCGTGAAACGGCTCTGACGGATACGTCCGTTTGAGACTGAGTAACCTTCGGAGCTTTGCGATCCCGCGGCCGGAGGATCGTTTCTTGATCTCAGCCACATAGCGGTCCAGGACCTCCGATTCCCCCAGGAGCGCCTTTTCCTCTGCCGAAGGACCTCGATACACCCTGTTTCGAAAGAGCGCCCCATGATGCCCTGGATGTGTCACGTGGGCTTCACGCTTGCCGATGAGCCGGGAATGGCTTGCCACCTGCTTGTGCTCAAAAACCACCACCACGTTCTCGGCATGCTTGCGCACCTCCACCTTCTTTCCGATGAGCCTTTCAGGGACCGAGTACCGATTCGTATCCAGGTTGATGTATCCTGCCACGTCAACGACTCGATGGATGGTCTCATAGATCGGAGGCAGGTAAGGCGGCAAAGGCTTCAAATAGGGCTTTTCCACGAGATACGCTTCGTCAGGACTCATCCCCAGCCGAGCGTTTGAGCTTCCTATTGGCTCTCTCGTTGCACCAGGCAAGGGCCTGAGTATTGAGATCGTCCCAATCGCGGAAGGTGCGACCTGCGAGAAAATTCCGTTCCACGTAGGAAAAGGTACGTTCTATCCTCCCCTTTCTGTCCGGGTGATTGATCCGGTGGGCAACAAAGGTGATGCCGAAGATGCGGCCGAAGGCTTCCATCTCAGGGGCCATCTCGGCAGAAGGACCAGACCCGTGGGCAACGATCACCGAGGTGTTGTCGATCACGACCCGATCGGTGACTCCGTCCATGAACGCGAACCCGTCCGCGAGAAAAACCTTGGCCTCGAAGCGGGTGAAGCAGGGATAGTATCTGATGAAGATCCTTCTTGAGTATGCCAGCACCAGACCCGCACACTGAGCAATGATCGTTTTGCCGTCCAGGATGAGCTTATGAGGGGAGGTATCGTGTTGCATCTCCTCTGCGGGACCGAAGGAATACGCTCCAGCTCTGGTCTTCCGAGATTCTCGGAGCCCCTGGTCCCTGGCGATCCGAGTCAAGGTGCTGTATCCGATGACGATGCCCTTTTCCGTAAGGATCTCCTGCACTCGAACCACGTTTCCTCGGCATTGGGCGAACGCCTCTCGGATCAGAGGGCATCTCATCCTGAAATGATGGGCTGGCGTCTCTCAGAAGGGGAGTGGTCCCCTTGAGCACCGTGCGCACCGTATTGCGTGAGATACCCAGGCCCCGAGCGATCTGTCGGATCTTCATGCCCTTCTCATGCATGCCAAGAATGGCTTGTTTGGTCTCGTCCGCGATCATCGCCGGTCAACCTGACCAATTTGTGTGTCCATTTCGTCCATCATCGCTCGCACGTCCTGCAAAGGACGCAGCAGGCGCAGCCGGTCGGATTCATCCTGGCCGGGATAGATCACCGTGGAGAGCTGGCGCACCATACGACGCATCACTGCTCTCACGATGTCCCAATCCTTGATCCAGGCTCCTTCCGGCCCCTGGTGCAGGGAGTGCGCGGCAGCCGTGTCTGCTTTGGTTTTCTTCGCTTTGACGAACAGAGAGGGATCGGAAATCATCCGTTCCCTGGTTTGTTTATTCGAGCGCTCATAGTGCTTGAGAAACTCGGAAAGCTCGCGGGTGGACAGGGGAGTCTCGGCAAGGTGTGCTACGAGCTTTTCTGCGTGTTCGCCATTGGCGCGCGCCAACGGTACGAGCACACGAGTGGCAGCATAGGTGGAGACGTGACCGGTCGCGACCGAGCGGAGAATATCCTCGGGCAGTCCCTCGACGAGGCTCAATCTTCTTGCCACCCAGCTCGTGTCGTACCCGATGCTCCGTGCGATCTGACTCAACGAGCACCCGAGGCGCTCCTTGAGATCCCGAATGATCCATGCCTGTTCCACCGCTTCCCATTGGCGTTGTTCCGTGTCTGCCAACAGGCGACACCGCGCCTGGGCTTCGGAGACCTCTTGGATGTCGGCCAGGATCGTGTCCCGGCCAAGCTTCCTCAGGGCTGTCATACGCACAAACCCGTGAATGAGCACAAGAAGCTCATCCTGAGCAATGATGAGTACCGGCGTGATCTGGCCGAACCGGTCGATGGAATGTGCGATCATGTCCACGTGTTTTGGCTTTGCTACACGGGTATGCGCATACCTCAGGTCCAGGCTCGACAGATCGACCTCCATCGGATTGTGAGATTTCTTTGCCATGCCCCCTGGGTATCACGGAGCAGGCGTTGATGGCTATCGAGTCATATCTTTGCAATCAGCTCCAATAAAGGCTCAACATCTCGGAACGACACGGATTTCCACGTTTATTGTATCCGTCTTTGCAACGGTCCCCGGGCCAAGAGGAACGAGCTGATATCTGCCGGGAATGATATGATTTTCCATCTTCCACGCGTCTGTCTTTGCAATAGGACGCGATGCGTCCCTGCGTTCCCTCTGGCGCACCCTGTTCCGCTCCACGTACCCAGCATGGGCGTCCCTGTAGGACCGCCAGTAATCCGGGTGGGAATCCCTCCATCTTTTCTGAGAGTCCCGGCGGTTCTTGCGGTAATCGGGATCATCGGCCATTTTCTTCCTGTGCCATCTCCGCTTGCGCTCCCTCTGACAGTCCCGAGCGGAGCAATATCCCTGTTCCTTCACCCTCGGACACGGAACGAACAGCCTGCCACACGCCACACAACGACGACGTCTTGCCACGAAGCACCCCCAGACCACGACTGGGCCATAGGATGCCTCTTTCCTTGTCCAACAAGGGTGGGTCAATTCCGAGAGCACTCAAACCGGTGGGTCAGTTTTTCAGAGCACAGGTGGGTCAATCTTGGAGAGCGTCAAAGCCTTATGTCTGCCTTCGTGCTGAACGCTTACTCGTGCTGAACGCTTACGATCGTTGTTATTGCCTTGTTTTTCAAAGCCCCGGGACGCATTGAAGCCCTGGGGCTCGTGCTCATCCTCGCCCTACTGATCTGGAGGCTCATGGAACGGACCATGCGGGCAAACCTGGGTGCCACCTAATCCAAGGTCACTGCTGGGGAAAAAAGGCAAACCCCTCGTCCTACCTCCCTGATGATGACCACCAAATTTATCGGAGTGTTCATCCGCGTCTCGTCAACGGCCAGGAGCCTTGCACAGCCTCTGGAGGAGATTCAACTCCAATGGTTGACACTGCTGGAGCTGACACCAGACCGCCTCGTCACGCCATATCCTCGAAAAAGACGCATCACGAGACGGCAATGAAAAATACACCCAAACGTATTCGAACTAATGCGGAATGTCAGCTCTGACTTCAGCTTCCACCAAAAAATCGCTATTGAGCACAACCCGTGCTTGACAAGGCTCAGGCGTGCTTGCTAAGGTAGTGCCATTAGGTCCCATCGTCTAGAGGCCTAGGACACCGCCCTCTCACGGCGGAGACACCGGTTCGAAACCGGTTGGGACTGCCACCGTATTTGCTAACGGAATCAGGATGTTAACCTTGGCAGAGGGCATCCTGATTTCCTCGTTCTGGACCCTCGGTGTCCAAATAGTGACTGTCAAGAATCCCCGCGTCACATCGTACCAAAGGCTCATCAAGAACCTCCACTGCCTTTCTCACATGGTCAGGTGCGAGATGTGCATACTTGAGGGTCATCCTCATATCACCATGACCGAGAAGCTCCTGCACCGTCCTCAGGTCGATCCCCTTCATCACGAGATGACTGGCGAACGTGTGGCGCAGGTCATGGAACCTCACGTGAGGAATTCCAGCCCGCTTGACCGCTCTCGTGAAGTGGTAGTTGGTCTTCGTGTAAGGCGTACCGCTCGGACCCTGAAACACGTAAAGGGAATCCAACCGACGCGGATGCTTCTTGAGGAAGTCCTCCAAGGCCCTGTTCAGCGGAATGGTCCGCGTCTTGTAATTCTTGGTGTTCCCATCCTCACTGCTGACCACGCGTATCTGCCGTCGTCTGAGGTCCACCTCTTTCCATTTGAGCCTGAGGATCTCTCCTTTACGCATTCCCGTGTTCAATGCCATGAGGACAATCCCGAAAAACTGACGATTGCCGATGTCTGAACATGTTCCCAGCAGGAGACTCATCTCCTCCCGAGAAAGAAAGCGGAACCCTGTCTGGCCGATCCTGATCCATCTTACGCCCTGAGTCGGGTTTTCTTTCAAGTGTCCCCACTCCACCGCCTTGCGAAACATGTTCTTGATCGTGTTGAACTCACGGTTGAACGTGGCCGCTGTCACGACCTCCAAACGTCGCACCTTGTAATCCTCCACCGAGCGCGCCGTGATCCTCGTCAAATCCAGCTCACCCCATACGGGCAGGACGTGCAACTTGATTATGGAGGCGTCCCTCTCATAGCTCGACTTGGCTTTGTTCGCTTTGGAATATTCCAGATACTCACGGGCAAAGTCCTTGAACAGGATGCGCTTGGGATCGCACACGCCCAGAAAATCGTTCTTGGACTTCTTCACCTGAATATCCGCCAGAGCCATCTCAGCCACTCTCTTGGAAGGTCCGACCTTCCGTCTTACTCGTTTTCCCTGGTGGTAGAAATCGATCCACCAGTTCCCTTGCCTTTTGAAAACTCCCATTTTTTCTCCTCTCGGAATCGCTTCCGAAAGGACACCGTTGGACAAAACCTCGTATCACCTCCCTTCTTGGGTCACAGAGTATCGAGTTCGGCCTGCGGTGTCCATGATGATTTATTGCCAGTTGATGTCGGGGGTCATGGACGACCGCCCTTTCTCGGCTCTCTCGCGTAACCATTGTTCAATCTCGCTTTCGCAAAACCGCACGCACCGACCGAGCTTGACGTGCGGGATAAATCCATAATGTGTCCATTTTCTGATCGTCGATTCTTTCACATTCAGCCACTCAGCCACCTGGGCGCTATTTAGCAACTCCTTTCTTTCCATTCATGGTTCCTTCCTCCGTTGGTAATGAAGTGCGGCCCCCGTCGGAGGTTGCGGAGGCACACTTGTTAGTTTCTCGATGCGCTCAATCGCGGCTCAATAGCCGTCGTAATCCACTTCGGTCCCGTCCAACAGGTAGGAGACCTGGCCATCGATGTCCCCAAGGAAATAATTCTGTCTTCGCAATTCCCGCTTCGTTCCGTCGAGATAGTCTTTCAATTTCACAAGGTCTCGAAGCTCCCCGCTTGTGGAGCAGGTGCTTATCTTCTTTTTGCTGTGCTGCTCAAGCCACTTGATTTCTGTCTTGAGCACTTTCACGAGATAGCCGATCTCCTCGGCAACGTCGTTTTGCAATTTTTCGTAATTGTTTCTTCTCTTTCCCTTTCTCTTTCATCATTTCTCCTTGAGCATTCCCAGCCCGTAATTGTCGTTTGAGGCCCGTGCAGGGCGTGTAGCAATTTGTCAGTCAGTATCTCGGATCAGGTCATAATTCCATTTCATCAATTCAGTCTCAGATCATCGGTCAGGATCTACGGTCTGTCGTGTCTCGCTCAACGAGAATCCCGTACACGCGGGATCTCGCTTTAGATAGGTTGTTATTGCGCCGACGTAGGGTCTGACGCGAACATGCCGTACGTACGGCATGTTGGTTTCTCTTGGTGTGTAGCCTTGCAGTATTCACCTTTCATTCGCTCTACGGCTGCGGAGCGTCAATCTCTGTTGAGGCGAAATGGATTCTTCTCGCCGCTTCAACGAGGGCAATCAGTGCACAGACTCTTGCGTTCTTATGCGGAACTGATCGAGACAGATCGATGGT
Source organism: uncultured delta proteobacterium (assembly GCA_963760985.1). Classification (GTDB taxonomy): domain Bacteria; phylum Desulfobacterota; class Desulfomonilia; order Desulfomonilales; family Desulfomonilaceae; genus JACRDG01. The sequence goes on from CAVXFM010000020.1 coordinate 11,496, forward strand.
TCCATGTCGTGTTCACTGGCAGCGATTTCCCCATCAGGGGCCATGATGTTCCCCAGGTCCTCAAGGATTTCCCCGAGCCAGTAGAGTTTCTCCTCAATCTTACCGTCGAGCAATCTGAGATACTGAGAAATGTCATCACAACCGTATCGAATCTGCGAGGGCGAGGGCGACGGCGATAGCGATCGTGTCGGGTCAAATAATACACGTCCGAAAACATTATCAATGATCTCGGCCAGAGTTCGGGCGGCCAAGTTGAGTTCGTTCAGGTTCAGAGCCTGGTATTCCGAGGCACAGGAGTCCAGCGTCACCGCTCCCACCGGGTTTCTTGAAGCTGCGCTCACTCAAATCCTGGAGAAGCTGGAAAGCCGCCGGGTCGGCGTCTATTGTGTATTCCCCCAATATCCGGGCTGCATCCCAAGACCAGTAAACCAGGTCTCGCACAACTCTTTTCGCAAGAGGACTTCGGACGAGCCGGTGACCGTACGGAATGGCCTCCTCATCTTCTTTCCCCCAGGACTCAGCACGCTCCGCAATAGAACTCACTGTTTCTTTTAGCAAATAGAGCCTGTTGCATAAATTCTACCTGTGGTTTGATTTGTTTCATAATTTTTCTCCTCGATGCCCTTTGCTCACCATGGGCATCTTCATCAATTTTTTCCCGATTGAACGTCGGGATTTGCGGGACTGCGCCCGCCTTGTGCCCCCGCCTTGCTCAGAGGAGTGGAGGCAGGGGCCGGTATGCGGATTGCGAGGCTTCGCAACACACGTTAGTGACGAGCGGCCTTCTGTCTTCGCTTCGACCGATTTACGATGAGGGAGCTTGAAATTGGGGATAAATCCACTTCGGGTAACATCTCGCTGAGCAGGTCCTCCAGGATCTCTACATCCTCACGAAGCAGCGAATCGAAAATCGCAAAGCATTCTGTAGCATTGTAGACTATCCGCTTGTCTAATCTTTCTGGAAGAGGCTCATCATAGGGGCTATCGGTAACTACGGGAAAAAAGGCAGTGTGTGTTGAGCAGGCATAGTCCCGCAAGTCAGCCAGCAATTCCCAGACGTCCAGGTGATCAGCCTGCAATAGCGGCGCTTCGACTCTCATCCGAAGAGTACCTGAGCCTGCACCACACTGACAGGGCGATTCTTATCACTTCTCTCTTCTTTTCATCATCTAGCTCCAGTAAACGGTCAAAGTAGTTTTCGCTCATCATGGCCTTAGTGATAATTTCGAACAGGTGATAGATCAGCCTCAAAAGCCGCCTCAAGTCGCACAGCATATTCGCTTGATATTTTTCTAAAATTGGATTTTTCGGTCTTTCAAACCCATCAATAATCATTTCCTTCCTCTCGTTTGATAGTTGTTCTTCCGAAGAAACTTCGGCATAGTGATTGACGGCGTCCTTACTAGGCCCGACAATCGGCACACGCATCTTTTGCAAGTCTTCAATTATGGACATTGTGGTCCTCCTTGAGCGCTGCGGACGATGAATGACAGCCCTTTGAGCGCTCGCTTTTGATATTGGCCGAGGCTACCTCGGCGCATTTGCGGGAACACACCCGCCTTGTGCCCCCTCGCCGGTGAGAATGCGGCATGAGGGCCTTGATGTGTGACAAGAATGAGAGCGAATTATGCGTCGTCGAAGGAGTCAACGTCGAAGTAATGTTCGTCGTCATCTATATCGTCGTCTTCCACGTCACCGTGGTCATTCACTACGGGATTCCCTTTATCCTGCTCTCTCAGAGATTCCAGATACAGTTCGATGGCGCTGGTACAGGTGATTCTCAATGAACCCACCCAATTCGTGTAGCGCCCCGAAGTGCTCCATGCTTATGAATACGGGGGCTTGAAATTTCGGGACCAGGCTGTCATCTCCCTCTTTCCCCTCCTGGCTCTCCTCGGTGGCCCGCCCTTGCGAAACCTCAGCAGAAGATTCGGCTTCGGCTTTCTTTCGCTCCTTTTGCGTTTTCTGATACGCTCTGTTGATCGACATCTCGTTCTTCAGGACAGCGGCTTTTGTTTCGGGACTCCCGTAGTTGACGACCGTAAGGGCCTGTTCCACTTTGCGAGAGCTGATATTCAGCAGATCAGCCGTACGCTTGGCCCCAGCAGATCGACCGTTTTGCTTGCCGCAACTTTGCGGCGTTAAGCCCTCTACATGCTCGCTCCTACGATCACCACCTCGGGGCCTGCGTTGGTGCAGACGCTCGATGCAGTGGAGCAGGTCGCCATCGGTCAGATTCCTTCGGTTGCTCTGGAGACGTAGCGCATACTCAAAGGCGTCCTCTTCCGTCTCGAACTCGTAAGAGTAGAAGGGAACTTCGTCAATCCCTGTCTGGGTGGCCGCTTTCAGCCGTGTGTGGCCGTCTATGCACACAGGGTCGTCCTGTCCTTCCCAGGTAGCGAGGATAATGGGCTGGGAGTCATCGTAATTCTCGTCACGCATGTTTTGCTCGATTTTCGCCAGTAAATCTTCGTTGATGGTGAATAGTCCCTCAAAGAGGGGATGGGTCTTGAATGTCTTCAATTCTTCTCGTTGTCATAGTCTCTTTACTCCATGTATGGGTCGAGCATGAACGTACTCGACCCGAGTGGCGGGGCACCAACGGTGTCCCGCCTGCTGAAATTGTTAATGAATGTGGCTATGGAATGATCAGAGGTGGCTGGCCCGCTTGTGTGGTAACCGTGTGGCTACGGGGCCAGCCGATAAGGTAAGGATCTGAAGACTATGAATAAAATCTGGTAACTATGAAAAGGATCGCTCTGCTGCTGTTCAATTACTGGCCCCGGTCTCCCGTCATCGGAAGCCGAAGCGCTCTCACATTTTTTGTCTCTACTTATTAACTAGCGAAGCCTTCGGCCTCAAACCGACGAGTCGCGTACCATGGTGTTGAGCCCGGACGTGGTTGCGAGTATCCTGCTCCATTATGCCAAACATAAACGATCTCCTGCGTGACCATGTGACCCTTGAGTTGGAGTGTTTGGACCGGATCTACCTCAATGGGTATATTCCCAGACTCCAGACCGGGGGTCAGTTGGTGACCTTCATGATCGAGCGTCTGGGCAAACCGATACCCTCTCCTGCGCTCTTGGGGAAGGTAACCCATGGCTTCGTCGCTGCGGTGAAGCAGTTTGCGGACGACAAGGGGATCCCTCTGCTTAAGTTCGAGCATAAGCAGCGCAAAGACGACATCGCCAATGAGATGCGCATTAAGCGAGCGGTGAGAGACGAGGTCGTGTTCATCGGAGTGGCTCAGGAAAAGGCAAGGGCCTTTTCCGGTCGCAAGCGTGAAAAGAAAGGCTATGTGGGCTTTGAGTACCAGCGGAATAAGTCCGTGTACGTAAACCATTACTATTTCTATATCGATGACGAGGACTTCGGGCCGGTTTTCATAAAGATCTGCAGTTACGCTCCGTGGGGAATCAAGGTCTGCATCAACGGCCATGAGTGGGCCAAACGTCAGATGGAGAAAGCCGGCGTCAAGTTGGAAACGTTGGATAATGGTTTTCGGAGCTGCGATGATCCCAAGAGATTGCAGGACATCTGTGACGCTCTTGGCCCAGACCACATTGACCAGTTCTTCCGAAAATGGCTCCGCCGGATTCCCTTGCCGTTGACTCCCGAAGATCGGGTGTCGGGCTACGACTGGGAATTGTCTATGTGGCAGGTGGAAGTCAGCTTGACCCAGGTCTTTGATCGGCCTCTGTGCGGCCGGCAGTTCTTCGAGGAAGTGATACGGGACAACCTGGATCTCGGACGTCCGGATCGGGTTGCATTGCTCTTTGACCGGAAGATTACGAAGAAAACCCCTGGAAAATTTCGGACCCGCGTGATTTCCGACGGAGTTCATCCCAGTCTCCACGTGGAATACAAGAAGTTCCACCTCAAACAGTATTTCAAAGAGGGTCGAGCCCTACGCACAGAAGGAACCTTCAACGATCCCAAAGACTTCGCAATCAATAAGGGTCTTCGAAGTGTCCCGTATCTGCAGCAGTTGGGTCGCAACATTAACCGACGTCTTCTGGACGTCCAAAGGGTAAGCTTCAACTGCGGAATGTCGGACGAAAGCATCCAAAGGGTCGTTCAACCCACCGTCAATTCAGACGACCAACGTGCCCCAGGCCTAAAATTCGGAGATCCCCGAGTCATGGCCCTGTTCCTGGCGCTCACCTTGTTCACGAACCTTATCAATGGCTTTCGCAACCGCGATCTGCGTTCCCATGTGGCCGACCTCCTTGAACCGGACATCTGCTCATACACTGCAGCGCGGATGGCCTACGACCTGAAGCGGTGACGCCGGAGGGTCTCATGCAAGCCTACTGGGACTAACCGAACTTCCTTGCCGGATATGGCTGAAGGTGGCTGGGCTTTTATCGACTGGAGGCCCGCGTCTTCGACCTGCATTGACTGCTTTCAAGGAATCTCCCGCCGCATTGCCAGAGGCTCTTTCTGATGCCCTCAGAAGAGTCGATGACCAGTTGGACGACCTTATTCACCAGGCAGTACCTTCAACAAAGCTGCCTGAAACCTGACACTTTTGTTCAGAAACTGACTATGTTAGACGGCG
>CAVXFM010000021.1:0-55010 GCA_963760985.1 uncultured delta proteobacterium
ATTGGCTCCCTTCAAAGTTCCTCGGCTTGTCAACTTCGTATCGGAACTGCCCAAAACCGGTTCAGGTAAAATACTCAAGGGGGAACTTAGCAAGGCTTATGGCGCGAGTGGCCAAGCGAAGACGTGAAAGAGCGCGTGATATCACTGAGCGGCCTTGCACGCAACCGAGACAATGGTGAGCCCCCTGCCTTGCCGGGGGCTCATGGCAAACGACGAGGCGGCCTTGCGCGGTTTCGCACAAACGACCGTTATATCCTGCACATCCCGTGAATCGAATCACAAGGCAACTTACACATAAATTTCGCAATCCAGTCTTCTCTTGGCGTGTCAGTCAAGGCGGAACCGCACTCGGGACAGACCTTGATCTTTTCCAGCCGCTTCAAGATTCGTTGCGTTGTTGACACAAATGTGGCGTGGCTCCACGTGAGAGGAGACACGGACAAGGGGCTTCCTGTGAACGGCTCTACCTGTTCGGCAAGCACACCGGAAGGGAGGACACGTGTTCGGCCACCCAGTTGATGATATCAAGAGCCCCTTGGACCTCAGCTTCGTCCTTGGCTGTCTCAGCCAGAAAGTCCGCCAGCCAAAGGGTGCATATAAACCACGGATTACCAGGCACTTCCTTGCCTACACGGATAGTAATAGTCGTTTTGATTACCGCCATTCTGCCCACCGGGGTTTTGACCCACAGGGTCTCTCTCAAATCGGCCATGGTAGCTACGATCTTGGGGTCATGGGGAGCGTACAGACCGAAAGCGAAAAGTCCCCAAAGGCTTGAGTCGCGTGTGTCGTCAACTTCGATCTCACCCTTTGAGTTTCGAGAAATCATCCTGCAAAACCGGTGTAGATCCTCTCGCCAGAGGTACGTGGACGCAGCGTCGCGAATTTCCGCCGCAACCCTGCGGTAGCGCTCGGCCATTTCTGTCTCGCCGAATACCGTGCAAAAGAGCGATGCAGCGGTAATCCCCGCGAATACGGTTGAGACGGTAAAGCTGAGAATGCCCCGGCGCTCCTCCCACAAGTCATAGGAGGGGGCCGGAAGGCCGGTCTCGTTGTCCCTGAATTCGCACATAAAGTCCGCTGCTCTCTTTATGAACCGTTTGTAGAATGGCTTGATGAATTCCACGTCACGATGGTGAACGAAATGGTGCCACAACGCCCAGATAACCAGAGCAGTCTCGTCCTCCTGTATGGGCAACTGAGGATGACCGTTGCCCAACCAAGGATGCCACGAGGACGCCAAGGTTCCATCGGGGTTATATTTGTGAAGGAGGTATCCTCCTTTTTCGATCAGGCCCGCTACGAACACGTAAAAATTCTTGGACAAAGTGGAGTATCCGGCCTGATCCAGCGCATTGGCCACTAAAGCGCCGTCTCTGGGCCAGACGTACCAGGTACGTGTCTCGATTAAAACGGATCGCGTCAGAGTCGTTCGCAGCAACGATACCCCCTGCCCAATCGATTTGAGTCCTCAAAATGAGCAGACTCCGGTGATAAAGCTTCGAGACCTTGTCAGGGAGTAATTCCAGACGCGGGTTTTGCTTGTGAATCCACAACCGCCAGTAATCCGATGTGCGGGCTATCATGCTTTCGGGATGTTTTTCTCGCACCGCAGAGTCTATGGAGCGCACCTCTTCCCAGGTTTGACCTGCAGCAAGCCACAAATAGGCCTTCGCACTGGAGTTGGCTTCCACTTCCAGGCTCAAGGAGATCACTGAATCCACCGCGCCCTGTGCAATCGGGTTACCGGAGAGCGCGCCGTCTTCCGCGTCACGATATGTACCTTCCAGGCCGCCGACGCCCTTCTGACCTACCGCAAACCCAGAGAGCCCGTCCGAATCCTGCGTTCTCCCATTGGAAAGGAAATATCTCGCAGCCTTATAATGGACGATTCCACCGGTCTTCGGGTCCAGTGCCGCAGTGTCTCCTACGCTGTTCCCAGAGATGCTGAAGTCGTTGGTAAGGAACAGGCGGACCTCTCTCTTGGCCGCGACGAGGTTTTGTACGGAAACACTTCGTATGAACACGTTCTCATGAAAATCCACTAAATCGTTACACACAAGGAGCAGGCCAAGCTCAGCGTTGTACAGGGCCACATCCGTGACCAGCGTGTCGGGGACATAATTGAGTGAGACAGTCCAACCTTCTCCAATCCACGAGAATTTCCCGTCCACCCACACCCCGAACCGGGAAAATCCGCCACCCAAGTGGTTTTCTTGTCCCACGTGCGGGAAATACAAGTCCCGGATTGCATACGAACTGTCGAAGCATACGAGGAGCATCCCGTTGCCTACCGGTATGTCTCTGGGCATAGTGCTCTTCTCCCCTTGGTGAGCCGGTTCGCGCTTGCAAGCGCTTTCAAAAATACTGGAAACTGCAATTATTCCGCGATATTTTCATTTTGACGAGCAGAGGATCTGTGAGCGCTCAGTGGACGCACCTCTGCGTGCGAGAAACAATAGCTCGTGACACGCCCCGAGTCTCCGACCGGCCCAAAGGCCTTGCTCTCGTTTGGGAAACACGGCTCTTCGCCTCCCTCGAGAGCGTAACTCACCGTAGGCGCCTCCGTCAACCAGTTTCCACCTTCCTGATCGTTGGCCGAACCCAGCGCTGATCCAGATCCAAGGGAAAGGCCTCTACAGTATCCGGCTGCAAGGATTTGGGCTCCGTGGAGCGTTCATTGCAAACGGGCAGTCCAGGAAGGTCGTTGCTCTCATGAGAAACTAACCCCCTGCTAGCGATGCCTGAATGCTTGGCAGCAATACTCCTGACGGAACGGTTTTCTACGGCATAGACCGGGAAGCCAAGGACTTGCATCGGCAGGTTCTGCGACAGTTGCACATTTGGGGGTTGCTTGCCATGTCACCATATCAAAACAGACGTCCTCTTGCGCAAAGCCGCGTCAAGGCCATCGCCGTGGTCTGGGGCTGCGTGTTCCTCACTTTCACGATCTCGGTTTCTGCACTTCTCGCGAAGGATACCGATGTGGTAAGGCTTGTGGGTTCGCGTTATGCGTTTTTTGTCGTAACCGACTTTGCCACGGTGTATATGCAGGACCACAAGAACGCGAAGGTGGCGGTCGCGGAGGCGGAACCCTACACGTTCCTGCAGTGTCTTTCGCAGAAGACCGCGGACGCGATCATGACCCTGGGGAAACTCGACGATGACATAAAGGCGGATGCAGAATCCCAGGGCATGCGGCTCTCCGAACAAGTCATAGGCTGGGGCACGGTCGCGTTGGTAACCCATCCCAAGAATCCTGTTACCGAGCTTACCGTCGAGCAAGTTCGCAAGATATTCCTCGGTGAGTACCGGAATTGGAAGGAAGTAAGCGGGTTGGACGAGCCTATTGTGACGGTGTCTCGTGACGACGCGGTTTCGGGAACTCAGAAGTTCTTTCAGGATGCGGTGCTTGATGGGAATCCTTTTTGTCAGGAGACCATCAGGGAGGCCAGCCATGACATCGTGCACGCAGTGTGGGAGCGGAAGGGCTCCATCGCCGACGCCCGTTACACCGAAGCGGTAAGAGGAAAGCTCAAAGGGATGGTCAAGATTATCGCCATCAAGAAGGACGAGAATTCCGAAGCGGTCATGCCGTCCGCGCAAACCACACGAAATCGTTCTTACCCCATATGCTTTCCGCTGGTCTTGTACTACGATTCCAAGTCTGCTGCCCTTGAACTGCCCAAATTCATAGAGTTTTGTGCCCTGCGCGGACTAGGCCCGCATTACGTGCAATCCGAGGCAAAATAAGTAATGTTGATGTGTTCTAGAGAAATGAGTACGCGACAAATGCAATGTTCTCAACAGCCATCACGATTGACGGACTCACACACGGAGGCAGATGTCGGCAGACCTCGCAAACACGCGGACCGGGACGGTTTGACCTCGATGCAGCCTTCCCCTGGCGGGTTGCTCGGGAACTTGTCGACAAGAACCGTTAAAGGGAGTGCGAGCCAAGAGGAACAGGAAGCCAGGGGGAAGAGAATGAAGAAAATCATAGCCTTGCTTGTGGGGCTCAGTCTCCTGACTTTTCATACAGTCGCTCTGGCTGCGGGGCAAGAAGCGGAATGTGAAGCGCTTGTACAAAAGTGCCTTGCCATGTTCAAGGACAAAGGCCGGCCAGTTGCCTTAGCCGCTATCAGCAATCCTAGAGGCCCTTTCATCAAGGGGGAGCTCTACGTTTTTGCGCTGTCCCTTGAAAACGTCATGCTTGCCCACCCTTACGACAAGTCCCTGCACGGAATCAATTTGACCAAGGTGAGGGATACCCACGGCCATCGCTTTTTCGAGAAATTCGGTGAAATTGCTGCGACCACTGGCTCGGGCTGGGTCGGGTCCACCTGGAACAGACCGGGCCACAAGGTCCCTGTGAAAAAAAGGTCCTACATCAGGCGAGACCGCACGAGGACGTGTACATTGGATGCGGGTACTACGTGAAGTGAACTGCCATGACTTGGAGGGTCACCACGAACCATGAAAATGGCACCCTGTCCAGCAACCAGCGGGAGCTGGCAAGTGCTTAAAGTTCTTGGGGATGGGGGTTCGGGAGAAGGCCCTTCTTTCAAGAAGGGCCTTCCCCCGAAAATGCATTTTCATAGAAACGCTACATGGCACTCCTTCACCGGGAAAAAGCGAAACACTGCAACTTATGGTAATAGAGGGTCTTGCCAGAGTGCGCCGGTGCGGGCTGCATTGGCAGGCACGCGCCATGCCTCCAGAGCGTAGTCGGGCCGGTCCTTCGAGCCCCATGGGCACGTGTAATCCTGGTTTGAGGACCTGAGGAACGGCACAAATCGTGCGAGATTCGTCTCCGACCTTTTGGCTACCCTCACCCTTCTCCCACATAGTGTTTTCAAAAAGAGGAGCAATGACATATGACATGTGCTAACGTATTGAATGAAGTGGAGGAGGCCATCGGGATTCTCCTCAAGCTCGCGCATTTGGTAGAAGTGACCGATCATGCCCGAGGCCGAATCGAGACCCGCGTGTCTTTCGCCGATCTTCCCCACGTGCTGACACTCTTGCAGGGAATTGATGTGGACCGAGGCATGCGACTCATTCCCGGCCTCAAGGGGTATAAGCTGAGTGTCTGGTCTCGATCGGCGACCATCAACTACGATCCGAGCGTGTTGCCCGTGGACTTCTGGTACCGTTTCGGTACGATCAGGAAAGATCCTTCCGTCGAAGCAGTCGTTCAGAACGTTTCACGCGCTGTTACCGAACAGAGCGAACAGTCAGGCAGTGCGGAGCGGTGAACCGAACGCAGAGGAATGAACACCATGATCACGGCCTATGTCAAGACTCACGACGGAGTCAAACCCGTTTCCATACAGGACATCTCTGACTTTCCCGAAGACACCGTGTGGCTCGACCTGCTCCAGCCGTCCAAGAGTGAAGAACAAGTCATCGAGTCGTTCCTGGGGATCGAGGTCCCGACGAGTCAGGAGATCACCGAAATAGAGGACAGCAGCCGATTCTACCGGAGAGAGGACACAATCTACGTGACCGCCTCTTTACTCGCCCGTCTCGAGTCGGATCAACCCTCTACTACGGACATTCGATTCATCCTGACGCCAGCTGCCGTGATATCGGTCCGATACGTGGATTCCAGACGTTTCAGATTGTTTACCAACCGCCTGACCCATGGGGGCAGCCGGACGCAATCCAGCGATGCCCTCATGGAGAGCATGCTGGAGCTGATCATCGACGACCTCGCAGACAGTATCGAAGCGACGGCTCTCGACTTGGACAGACTGGCCCATCAGGTGTTCTTTTCAGGTCCCTCGAACAACCACGGGGGATTGGCAGATGCCAACGTGGACCTCAAGGAGACCATCACTGAGATCGGAAAGTACGGAGAGCTGGTGTCAGAGGCCCGTTTGAGTGTGCTGAATATGAACCGCCTCCTTATTTTTCTCTCCCAGTCCAGTGACGGCTTGTGGCGTCAGGAGACAAAGTCAAGGCTCCAAACGCTCATCCGTGATATCCGTTCGCTCAGTGAACATGCCAGCTTTCTTGCCAACAGGGTCAATTTCATTCTGGACGGGATTCTCGGCATGATCAACATCGAGCAAAACAGCATTATCAAGATATTTTCTGTTGCTGCGGTGGTCTTGATGCCGCCGACTCTCATTGCAAGCATCTATGGCATGAATTTTCGGACCATGCCGGAGCTCCAGTGGGCATTGGGGTATCCGGCGGCTATTGTGTGCATGATAATTTCTGCGATTCTGCCGTATCTCTACTTTAAACGCAGAGGGTGGTTGTGACAGATAAGGAACCCCATGACACCGCCGGCCACAGCGTGTGTGGGGACTACCTCCTTCACGCCAGGGAAGGCCACGACCACTTTCTTATGATCACCCACGGATTAAGCAAAGCCCATCGACCCGGTCTCAAACAACTAGCGTTACGTTCCGCAAGTTAGGTGTGTCACTAGAATTCCCAACGTATTGGGATGACACGCTGGAGCAACTTCTGGTTGCAGACCTCATTTCGAGAACGTGACACTAGTGCATAGCCTGTTGTACGTGGATCACGGCATCCCGATCTATTCCAAGATGCTCGACGGCAACGCATCTGACAAGGACATCAACCGTAACCTCATACCGGTGATGGTCAAGCGCATGCGCACCCTGGGGTGCAAGGACTTCATCTCTGTCGCAGACTCTGCCCTGGTCACCAAGGACAACCTGGCGCTGATCAAGGACTGGGAAAAGGGTTTTTCCTTCATTTCATGTAGTCCATTCCGACGCACACGATGAGCGCTTCCAGAATAGGGTGGACACACAGATCGCGAAGGAACAAGAAGAGTCTGCCAAGCTCAAGGACCCGGTCTTTGTCATTTTCTGGTTTCTGAAAACCCCTCGACGTATCGAAGCCCTGGGGCTCGTACTCATCCTGGCACTGCTGATCTGGAGGCGCATGGAACGGACCATGCGGGCCAACCTCGCTGCCACCAAATCCAAGGTTACCAGTTGGGAAAAGAGGCAAACCTCCCATCCTACCTCCCTGATGATGACCACCAAATTTATCGGAGTGTTCATCCTCGTCTCGTCAATGGGCAGAAAGCTCACACGGCCTCCGGAGGAGATTCAACTCCAATACTTGGAACCTCTGGAGCTGGCACCTGACTGTCTCGTCACTCCCTATCCCAAGAAAAGGCGCATCGCAAGACGTCAAGCAAATTACGCCAAAATGCACTCGACCTTATGCGGAATGTCAGCCTAGAAGTGGAACCGATTCTTGGGGCATACTCGCAGCAAGATGCGAACCAGGTAAGGGGTTTCGCGACAGGCTCCTGGGAGGAAATCGGAAGAGTGTCAGGTGGCCGCCACTAAATCGGTGGCCTTGGCCCCCAAGACAAAAAAGTCCGACCATCCGGGCAAAGTCCCGAGTCAGGGTCGGTCAGCAAAAGGCTCCCATGGCGTGGAAGGCTCGACATGACAGCAGATGCGCCGGACGATCAACGAATATGGGGATTCATCTCGATGACGTGGAGTCCTTGGACATCTCTCAAATAATTGACCATCATGCCTTCCAGATTGTGAACAGCCCCCAAGAATAATACCCCCGCCTCATCCTCGGACAACGTCTGGGCGATTACTTGCCCAATAACTTTGTTCCGCGTCAAGAGGTATACCGATTGCTTCCCAATCTCCTCTGCCGATATCGCTTCCCCAGCTATTTCTTTCCTTATTATTTCAGTCTCACTCTTGTTCCATGCCATTAAAAGCTGTTGTTCTTCGCACGGCACAAGACTTGTCCCCGACTCAGCCAATTTAATGAGCATCTTCTTGTTTTGCCCCTCAGGCATCCTGTAGATTTCATTCAAGCTATCAGGGACACTTTCTGGCGGAATGATAATCAACCTGTTGTTAAACGTGAATACACCGTCGTGATACATCTTTTTGGGCGCATGCTGAAGGGAATGAATGGCATCTTGTACCTCAGCCCATAGTGCTTCAGAGGACGAATCCTTGGTTCCTGACCGGGTGTCCGTATGGCCGATATTGAAATAGTATAATGGGAGTCGCACCATTTGGTTTCTCCTGCATGGATACGTAGGGTTAGCAGTTCATATTACGGCATCTGAAAACATTTTCAAGGGGAAAATTCTGTTTCCCATCTTCCACGTATGAAACGGTTCGTCATAGTTCTCCTCAGGCTGCGCCTTGTATTCCGGTGTTGCCGGAAAGTACGGAAAGGCCAGTGGGAGTGACCGCGGTCGCAAGATTTACGGGTTTCACAAAACCAGCGATCCTGCATTACAGAAGGGCAGCAAATGTGTCTTCCGTCATTTCCTCGATCTTTGGAAACAGTCCACCCCCGCTTGCCTGAATCCAATAAAGGACCTGCAAATTGATGGTAATGCGCTGGAAGTCTCCTCAATCTCTGAAATCAATACCTAGGCCGTAGCATCTTTTGTCAAGCCCTAGGAAAAGCCGATTTCACTGACAGCACCCGGACCCGGCTCCGGTCCATCAGGTACGCCCACCGCGATGTTGCAAGCCCGAATCACGTCCTCGCCTTGTCTCCGCTTCCTTTCCATAATGCCCAAGGTTGCGGCGAATCGCAATGAGGCTCACTATAGAATCACCGGGGACGCACCATCCACTTCGACCTGGCCGTTGTCCCCGGAACGAACGCCTTGGGCGTGCCGTCAAGGATGATGCGACTCTCAGGATCGGTGGACCATGCCTTCCGCTTTGGCCAAGAACAGTCTCACTGCAGTCACGCACATCAAATTCGATCCATTCCAATAGATAACGAATGTGACTTGAGAAGATTGTCTGAACAGGGACGGGTCGCGTTGCTGCACTACAAGACATTCTGATTGACCGAGGAATGAGACTGAGGTATGCTTTAAAATGACATTTTGAAGATTGCCAAAGTCAATGTTCCGTAAGGTAATTGAGGGTCTCCTGAACAGTGATCTCGTGGCTTGCCTTCGCTCCAAGGGAAGGACACGTGACGAACGGATCCTAGTGAGACCCGGGTTGTACAACCCGGATTGCTTCCTTTGTCCGCGTGAATAGCGATCTGGCGCAACGATCATTCAGGACTGTTTTCACAGAACTTTATGGGTAAAGGGGTCCATTCTCTCGGTAGCCTCGGGTACAAAGACTTGGGGAACCGGTATGCGTGCCATGATTCCGCGTCCTGCCTTAGTGACCTCGGGTGGGGGAGAGGCTGCATCTCCTCACGTTGTTGCCAGAGATCCTTGGAGCATGCGCTCCATTGCTCCTTTTGAGCGGAGGACGAAAAGGAGAACCTTGAAAATCACCGGAGGTACCCAGTTTGACGTTCCCCGGGCCATGGCCGCGATACCAGTGGTTGTTCTCATGGTTCTCGCTGTAGTTGCGTCGAACTTTGACAGCTCAAAGGTGTACACGATCCACCCGCGTTACTGCCTGTGTTGAATTTTGTCTTTCTTTTCCTCTGTCTCATAATAGTCGTGTACGGCGCAACCAACGGGTATTTCAGAAGCGGATCCATAAGCCTCCTGGGGCTCGGCAGCGGATCCCTGTCTTTTGCCGTGGGAAGTCTTCTGGCAGGCGTTATGCTCCCACTGAGGGGAGCCGACGCTTCAGTGGCCCTTCACAACACTTCCGCTCTCCTGGCAGGGATATTTCACTTTTTCGGCGCGCTGGCAGTTTTCGCCGGAGTTCAGCCACACAGTAACGAGCGGCAAAGGCACTCGACACTCGTACTCGTATATTCCGGTATCCTGGTTCTTATGGCGCTCATGGCCCTCGGAGAAATGCAGGGCCTACGTCCCAACTTCTTTTTGCAGGGCAAAGGCCCCACTCTGTTGCGCCAATGTGTGTTGGGAACTGCCGCGATTCTTTTCGGAGCCTCGGGCCTCTTGTTTCTGCGGCGGTACCGACGGTTGGGAAGTTCGTTCCTGTACCGGTACGGGATGGCCCTTCTCCTTTTTGCCACAGGGTTATTTTGCACCCTTTTCGAGCATTCAGTGGGAGGACTTGTCAGCTGGCTCGGAAGACTGACCCAGTACGTGGGAGGTATCTATCTCTTTATAGCCGTGTATCGGGAAAAAAAGGGGATGGAGGGCCGCGGGGTACGGTTGGACGCCATCCTCGTAAAACTATTCCGAAGCGAATTCGAGACCCTCCTGGAAGAAATGTACGTCACAATTGTCTTTAGCCAACCAACAGTTGATGCGAGAAATTGAAGAACGCAACCGAGCCGCGGAACGACTGAGCGAAAGTGAGGAAAGGTACCGGGCTCTGTATGAGGCCTCGGCCGATGGAATCTTCCTCTTGGACCACAGCGGAACCATCCTCGATGCAAATGAAGCGAGCCTCCGAATGTATGGATACCCATTGGAAGAGCTCAAGGGCACCAAAGTGATAGAATTGATTCACCCCGACGACCTGAAACTCAAGCCATTCAGATTCAAGGAGATGCTGAGGGGCGAGACGATCCGCATCGAGCGCCGAATGCGCCGGAAAGATGGCACGCACCTGCATGTGGAAGTGACCGGCCGATGCGTGGGCGAAAATCTGGTTCAAGGGTTGTACAGGGATATTACTGAGCGCAAACTTGCCGAAGAAGCGCGGAAACAAGCGCTTGAATCCGCAAATATTCTGGAGAAGATTTTTGCCACCACCCATTCTTGCATCGTCTTCTTGGATAAGACCTTCAATTTCATCCGTGTGAATCAGGCCTATGCAGACACATGTGGATACCCTCCGGAGTTTTTTCCCGGAAAAAACCATTTCGATCTGTTCCCGCATGCAGAAAACGAGGCGATTTTCCGGCAAGTTCTCGAGACAGGCCAGCCATTTACCGCTTACGCGAGGCCGTTTGAATTTCCTGGCCATCCCGATCGAGGCACGACCTATTGGGATTGGACCGTCCATCAGGTTACAGGCTCGCAGGGACAGGTCGACGGGGTAATCATCGTGCTGGTGGAGGTGACTCAGCGGGAATTGGCCACACAAAAGCTTCGTGAAAGCGAAAACACTCTCAGCACGGTGTTGCGGGCAACGCCTACGGGCATTGGTTTGGCAGTTAACGGTACGTTCAAGTGGACCAACGAAGCCATGTCCCTGATCACCGGATATTCGGAGAACGAACTCTCCGCTCTTGACCCGAGCATGCTGTACCCGAGCTACGACGAATATGAAACCGCGCGAACGCATCTGTCGGCCCAAATGCAAGCACACATTACCGCAACAGTGGAAACCCAATGGAGGCACAAGAGCGGTTCAGCCATGCATATTATCTTGAGCTCCGCGGCCGTGGACCAGGCAAACCCTTTGGCAGGGGCGGTCTTCACCGCAGTGGACATTACCGCTCGCAGGCATGCGGATGAGGAACGACTGGCTGCTTTGAAGGAGATCGAAGATCTGTATCACCACGCGCCGTGCGGGTACCATTCACTTGACGACCAAGGCATGTATGTGAGGATCAACGACACCGAATTGTCCTGGCTCGGATACACGAACGAAGAAATCATTGGAAAAAAGAGCTTTCAAGATCTTATCACCTCGGAAAGCCTCACGATTTTTGAGGAGAACTTTCCTGTCTTGCTTCAGAGTGGAGGGATAAGGGATTTAGAGTTTGATATGATCTGCAAGGACGGCAGCACGTTTCCTGTGCTCCTCAGCGCGACCGCGATCAGAGACGCGTCGGGCAACTTCGTCAGGAGCCGATCGACCATGTTCGACATTACGGAACGCCGCCAAGCACAAGAGCGTTTGCGTGAGAGTGAAGAACGATATCGCCAAATGTTCCAAAACAATCGCGCAGTGAAACTACTCATTGACCCGGAGTCCTCCGCGATTCTTGATGCAAACCAGGCAGCCGCGGAGTTTTACGGGTATGAATTGGCTCGCCTCAAACAAATGAAAATCGTTGACATCAACATGCTCTCTCCTGACGAAATATACCAGGAGATGTCAAGGGCTTACGCGGAAGAGAAAGACTATTTTGAATTCAGGCACAGGCTCGCAACCGGAGAAACGCGGCACGTGGAGGTTTATTCAAGCCCCATTTCCCTCCATGGAAAAACATTGCTCTATTCGATCGTCCATGACATAACCGAACGTCATAGGGTTCAAGAAGAACTGATGCGTTCCAACAGAGAACTTCAGCAATTCGCTTACGTGGCGTCCCACGATTTGCAGGAGCCTTTACGTAACGTCGCTAATTGTATGCACATGTTGGAGAAGGCGCACAAGGGCCGATTTGGACCGGAAGCGGAGCAGCTCATGAATTACGCGGTCGAGTCGGTAAAACGGATGAAGACGTTGATTCAGGATTTGTTGACCTATTCTCGCGTCGCGACAAAGGAAGAGACCCACAGCCTGATAGATTGTGAGGACGTCCTCAAACTCACGCTTTTAAACCTGAGCACGAGCATAAAAGAGCATGGAGCGGTCATTACGCATGATCCTCTCCCCACGGTCAAGGCCGATGCCGCCCAGTTGGCACAGGTATTTCAAAATCTCATCGGAAATGCCCTCAAGTTTCATGGCACTGCGCTGCCGAGAATACATGTCTCTGCTGCCAGAAACGGGCGTGAATGGGTCTTTGCGGTCAAGGACAACGGAATCGGGATCGAACCCCGGCACTTTGAAAGAATATTCGTGATTTTTCAGCGACTGCATAAACGAACGGAGTATGATGGCACTGGCATCGGCCTCGCGATTGTCAAGAGAATCGTTGAGCGGCACAGCGGACAGATATGGGTGAACTCGGAACCAGGAAAAGGGACGATATTTTTTTTCACGCTTCCTATTCAGGAGGATGTCACACAATGTTGAGGGAACACAGATCCAAAACCGTGGAAATCCTGTTGGTCGAAGATAATCCGGTTGATGTGCTCGTGATGAAGCACGCGTTGAAGGCAACAAATATTGTCAACAGGCTGCATGTAGTGGAGGACGGTGAGGAAGCAATGGCTTTCTTAGGGCAACAGGCCAAGTACGCGGACGCGCCTCGTCCGGATCTTATTCTCTTGGATCTGAATCTCCCGAGAAAGAAACGGCAGGGAAGTACTTGCCGAGATTAAGCAAAGCCCGCGTCTCCTCCATATCCCAGTGATCATCCTCACCAGTTCTGACGAGGAAAAGGACATCACTATATGTTATCAGCTCCACGGGAACTGCTTCATCACCAAACCCGTCGATATGGAAGATTTGGCCCAGGTGGTAAAATCCATTGAAGACTTTTGGTTTTCCACCGCAACTCTACCCACGAGAAATGCCAGCTGATGAGCGGAGAGACTCTTAAAGTACTGGTAGTGGAAGACAACCCGGTCGATGTGCTTCGGCTCACGTCCGAGTTGGGACGCGAGGTGAACCGATTTGAGATTTCACACGTCGAGAGCCTTTCCGAAGCCCGTGATATTCTTTCGAGAGAGGCGTTCCAGCTCATTCTCTTGGATCTCGGATTACCGGACAGCTACGGGATTGAGACCCAAACAGAAGTTTCTGAGCCTATGTCCGGGGACTCCCATCGTCATATTGTCTGGAATCGATGACGAAACACTCGCCATGGAAGCAGTGGCAAGGGGCGCTCAGGATTATCTCTGCAAAGACCGCCTGGACGGGTATGTCATCAACCGCTGTCTCAATCATGCGGTGGAACGGCATCGCGTGTTGGAGGCAATCAGAAAGGCGGAACGCACCGCTCGGCGCATGACCCGCGCGTGGAGGGTCCTCAGCAAGTGCAACGAAGTCCTGGTTCGGGCCGAAGATGAAATCGCGTACCTCAAGGACACATGCCGCATTGTAGTGCAGAACGGGGAATATCGCATGGCATGGGTTGGTTACGGGCTCCACGATGCGGCAAAAACCGTGCAAGTGGTCGCGAGGGCTGGAGCAGAGGAAGGGTATTTCGACGCAGTCACCATTACATGGTCAGATGCTGAGACAGGACGAGGCCCCACCGGAACCGCCATGAGAACCATGACACCGGTGATAAACAGAAACACGAGCACGAACCCTGCGTTCAGTCCCTGGCGCTCCGAAGCATTGGCAAGGGGCTATGCTGCTTCCGTTGCAGTTCCGTTGATTACCGATGCCGGCGTCTTGGGCGCATTGACGATCTATGCGGCCGAGCCTGATGCGTTTGATACGGAAGAAGTTGAACTCCTCACCAGACTCGCCGACGACGTAAGCTTCGGAATTGCCACGATCAGGAATCGGGCCGCAAAAGGCCTGGCGGAAAGGAACTTGCGAGACGCACAGCACCAGCTTGACCTCGCGTTGAATGGAGCCGAGGATTTCATCTTCATCAAAGATCGAAATCTCAGATTTGTTCAGGTAAACGCCTCGCTGGCCACCGCTTCGGGCCTCGAACCTTCCCAGTTTATCGGGCGTACGGCAGAGGAACTCGGAGGCAGCGTAGTGGGAACTTACAGTAAAGACATGGAATTGCGTGCGGTGGCAGGCCAATCCATAGAGAGTGAGCTGGCGGTCCCGATCAAGGGAATTTCCGTTATTTTGAGTTTCCGCATCACCCCTCTCACCGATGCTGACGGCAACATTACCGGCATCTTCGGGATTGCACGAGACGTGACCGATCGAAAACCGAGAAACCTGGAGTCCACGCAACGCCCTGAAGAGTATCCTTCCAAGGCCATGCAATCAACACTCTCCCTGGCACGCAGAACCGCTCAACGAGCTTCGACGGTCCTCCTTCTCGGTGAGAGCGGTAGCGGGAAAGATCATCTTGCCAAATACATTCACCATCATTCCGACAATTCCCACGGTCCCTATTTAGGGCTGAATTGCGCGGCAATATCTGAGAGCCTTGCAGAGTCAGAACTTTTCGGTCACGAAAAAGGGGCCTTCACCGGAGCGGTGGGGCGAAAAAGGGGAATGTTGGAACTCGCCGAAGGCGGGACTCTTCTCCTGAACGAGATCGGGGAATTGCCCCTCCCCTTGCAGGCCAAATTGCTCACGTTCTTGGACACCAAGAGATTTGTCCGCGTGGGCGGGGAGAAGGAGATCACTGCCAGCGTGAGGCTTATCGCTGCCACCAACCGAGATCTCATGGCTGAGGTGCAAAATGGCAGGTTCCGGCAAGACCTCTATTACAGGCTGAACGTGGTGACCATAGAGGTCCCTCCTTTGCGCAAACGACTGGAAGACATTCCCATACTCGTGAAGGAACTGCTTTCGCAGATCTGCCGAGAGATGCAATTTCATGGGGAACCCACGGTATCGGCATCAACCCTGCGTGCGCTCACCAGCTATCACTGGCCCGGAAATGTGCGGGAGTTACGAAATGTGTTGGAACGAGCCCTGATATTGGCAGACGGGCAAGAACTGAGTCTCGCGGGATTGGGAGTTCATTGGGCCGACGATTCTTCTTGTGCAGACAGGAACCAATCCTCCGCAGGGTCTCGTTCCGCCACAGGGGGTCTCCTCAACACAGCGGGGGATCACGTCTCAGAATTACGTTACCAGCCGGGACGTTTACTGCAGGATGTCACTGACGAAATCACCAAGGCGTTTTGTACAGAAGCACTGAGGTTCGCCAACGGAAACAAGAAACAGGCGGCGCGGGCTTTGGGAATCTCTCGCGATTCTCTGTATCGACACATGAAGAAATTCGGAATATAAACCTTTTACCCTCATAAGGCTGCGACTTCTCAACTTTCGTGTGTGGTTCGCGCTATCCGAAGGCCCGCATGTACAGGTTCCCAAGAGTTGCGTCTGTTCGATTCTTCTTGGGTGCCGGGAGGTCCCGCTTCTTTGCGAGCGACGCAGAGCCGTCGAATCTTCGTTCAGAGGACCCCCCGCCACCTTTTCAACGCACGAGCCATTCGGTCAGAGCTTTTGGCAACTGGTACAAACCAACAGAGTGAATCGGCACCACCGCGGTCAGAATTCACCTTTGCTTTTTGGTAAGGCATCGCGTGTGCCCTCTTGGTCTTAAGAGGGGCGCACGCGAAAACGCCCGTGGTCAGTTACGCGGTTCCTTGTATCCGGAACAGGGTATGCACACAGGAGAGCCATCTTCTGCAACACGGAGTTTGTTGGCAAAAGTCAGCTCGCCACATCGCGCACAGCGCTTGAAAGCGAAAACGGTCTTGCCCTTCGCAACCTTCACCGTGTGCACCGGACCTACCTCCAGGAAGGCGCCCTCATCCAATGCGAGAACTCGAGCCACCATGGGGTTCGTGATTTCGGGTTTGATGTCCTGAGGCGGAACGCCCTCTTTCCGCTGTTGGACAAAAGGTGAAGCCAGGGCTTTTTCGAAGAAGTCCGGTTTGACTGATACGCGGACGGCTTTGCCGGTCTTCTGGTCAACGAGGGTGAAGGCCATCTTACTCCAGTAGAGTTTTTGGATGTTCGACTTCCCGTACGTACACCCCGTTGATGTCATAATTCCATCAAGAAAACATCCGGCCGCGTGCCCTTTTCCGGTCTCAGATATGACGAAAAGCTCCTTGTCCTTGGCTCTTTCTACTCCCAGAGCTTTCATTGCAGCCATTCCCGCTCTTAATCCCATGGGCATGGCAGGGCATTTGTGGCCGTGGAACTTGAGCCCTACCTGGAAGACTTCCTCCAGATTTCCTACGTTCGTGTTTGCAGTTGTCTTGCTGACATTTTCTGCAGCGTTCGCAGACGATAGCATGACCACATTGACAGTCAGAATCGTGAAGATCATCGCTGCCGAAGCCGTCCATGCGAAAACCTGGGTCAAAGTATTCTTCTTCATAGTGATATTACCTCTCTTGATGTGATTCCCTTTAAGATCGATTGCATTCTCGGCCGCGTCACATGACAGCGCTTGATCAGCAGTGGCTTTCACCGCTTTTCAAGCGAGAACGTAGTTCTTCATCTCAGGGTCCGGAACCCGTCAGGTTCCTTTCGCCGGAGCTGCGCGGCCTCAACGTGGTATGGCAGAGGGAATCAACACAAGAGGACAGAGGTACGGGCAAGGGGATCAGACCAGAAGAACGGCTCACTCCAGACCCGTTCTTTGAACGGTCTGTCACCGCCTGGAGTGGCACGAAGATCCGCGCCTATACTAACAAGGGAGTGGGAACTCGCCGATCTATTATTGAACTGAGCTTCGTGGAATCGACGCGTCTGATGAGATGTGACCGCGGCACGGCGAATAGGAGGACACTTCTTCTGATTCTTACAACAGCGCCTGAAAGGCCCTGTCCGGCCCTCAGGTTGAAGCCCGTCCTTTCCATAGATCACTCGGTCGTGGTGACCGGATCCTGCCATTACAAGGCTCAAGGGAAGAAGTCCATAGGAACCGAGCGAGAGAGAAGCCCTATTGGCACAGGATGCGCCAAACCCACTGAACATGTGCGCGACCATCACCAAGACCATGCCGAGGACCGCTGATCCCTTGTATGCGCTCACTCTCGTCATATTCACACTCACGGCTGCCGCATGTTGCCTAATGTCCGCAGACTACCAAAAGAATCCAGCATACATCCTGGCGTAAGTAGCTCCTTGTCCATGATCCCCAAGATGGCTCACGCCCGGGTGCCTCTGAACGAACCTCATTCGTAGCTCCCGTGCTACGTTCTTAGGCAAGTGCTACGTGTCTCGTCGGCCCTTTGCTCAGCATTCATATCACTCTGTGCGACCCCGGTCAACACTTCGGTAAGATTGTGCTTGCCTGGGGAGGGACGGTGGAGTACAAGCACTGGACCGGTGACAAACTGGATAATGAGGAAGAGTGGCTAGCGCTTCACAAGATTAGGCTGAAAATGAAGCCGAATCGGTAGCTTTCCGAGTGCGAGAGAGTGGGGTGGATAATTGTACGAAGCTTTTTCTTGGGGACCGGTGCCAAATTTCGTGGGAAACGACACCATGGTGCCACGTTTGCGGGAAAATATTGAGTTACGCAACAGTCTCCTATCCGCGAGATTCGACCCGCGTCACTCAATGTGCCGGACGCCATGTCAGAAGGCTAACGCTGCGGTGAGTCCCAAGGACATATCGTATCGGTTGATGCGGGAAGTCCCGGAACCGGATGCCTGAACTACAGAAGTGGGAGCAATGACTGTCTGTTTGAGGTGCTCTTCTCCTTCACCGCGAAACCGGAGCCACGTTCCTTTCACCCACACCCCAAGGTCGAAGGTGCTGCCCACTTTCACGTCATAATCAAATTTGCCCTCAAGGAAGACTCCTGGCGTCTGAAAAGAATAGAGAGCCGTCTCCCACGCATTATTCCCTTGATCCCTGCGTTTCCACGGAAGCTTCACCTGAGAGAACCCAAAGGGACTGTATGCGAGCGAGGTACTGAAACGTGCGGCTGAGAGATTGATTCCTAGATAAGGTATCCAGATCCTGGCAAGGAGGTCTCCATTGAGATCTCCGGCAGGGTCGATAGGCAGGGAACCGCCCCCCTCGAACTCGGGGCCGCTTAACGTGGCCGAAACCTGATCCCGTCTCAGGCCTGTAAAGAGAATCACGTGGTCGAATGCCTCAAAGCCCGTTCCACCCTCCACCAACCACCAACTGAATCTGGAGTGAGTCATTTCGAGTGGTGCGTTTGCTCCCAAGTCCAGAAACATGGGGTGCTGATCGAACCTCGCGGTCACCTTGCGTGGAACCGTCCCTGAAACGGCAACGAAAAAATACCAGTCGTCGAGTTGAGCTGCCAGGCGACCGCTGGCCACCCACATATGATCACTCGTTATCGTAGCGTCCAGGCCTTCGACACCGAAGAGAAACAATTTTCCGGGGGTCGATCCCTGGGGCATGGGAACGTTGATGTGGAGCCCCATTGCTTGGCAGCCGAACTTGAACGAGGGGGTCAGCACCACGCTTCCCAGGGATGACTCCAAGAAGCTGCCGAATCCATAGGCTGGTCTCGGGGATATCTCGGTAGTTACCACGGAGATCGAAAACCCCAGCAGAAGAAAAAGCGCTATCCTTCTCATCCCAGGACCCCTGACACACCCTCGATTATCCGAGCAGCCTTCTGTGTCACTCTGCGAAAACAAGATCGTCAAGATAAGGAATACTGCCCATACTGCTTGAAAGATCAGCGCTTGTCAATCGCTCCCTTCGGTTTGGACCGGGGTCGACGCTTCCTCAGGCTTCATGGGCTTTTGTCCTTGACACCCCCACAGCGCTTGTAGTATGTAACACCCTGAATTTCCATGCACAGTGATACTTCCACCCTGTGCACATAGTGCCCATGTGGTAGGCAAGAAGAGAAGTCAGATGTATCGGAGCAAATTCGCCCGGATAACGGTGGCATTCGCGGTGGTCGCGCTTCTCTGTGCGGTTGAGGCTTCCGCTTTCGGGCCTGCTCCGCAAGGCTCGCCGGCAGCGGCTGTGGCCTCAGCGCCACCTGGGCCTTTGCCTCTCCCGCCTCCGGATCAAGTGCTCCCTCCTCCTGGTCTGCTGTGTCGGCTGCTTAACCCGGTGGTTGATGTGTGTGACACCTCCGTGCGCACATTGACAAGGATTGTAGCCATTCCCTTTTGCGGGTTGGACCGGATTTTGGACAGATGTTTCCCCTCTTGTCGTCCGGCAGGTATGCGTGTTCCCAAGCCTTCACGGTCCGTGCCCGCGGGGGCGTGTCCCCCGGAACGACCCAGAAAGTGTCCGCTTCTCTAATGAAAGCCGCGCACGGCGCACGGTGATTTTCCCGCGACGGCCGTGAGCATGGCGAGACGAGTGCGGGGAAGACATCAGAGGTGGGGTTTGGGTTCACGGTAATTTGTGCCCATGATCCCCTGCAGCTCCCCAAGGGTCGCATTGGCTTCTCCCAGGCTCTTTGTCCAATCTATCTTGTTCTGCAAGAGGTTGGCCCGGGCATCATCCCGGGTAAGCTGATCCAGATCCTCTTTGGCTGCGCGCTTTTCCACGACCGCCATAACCTCATTCATTGCGCCCAGAGCCGCCTGACTGGACTGAAGCTCGGCCAGGGAATCAAAGTATTGCAGGGCTGCCAGCCGAACCTGCGAGGTGATCCCGAGGGCCACGGTCCCCATCTCCCTGGCGGTCTTTTTGGCATTGGATCTGGCAGCCCTGAATTCATCCACATTGGTCAGCCAGTCGACGAGATCGAAGTACACTGAAACTCCCACCTCTTTCCAGTCTTTGTTGTACAGGAACTTGTCCTTGTCTCGCGTGTATCTCCAGAAACCGGTAACCTTCGGCCAATACTTCACAATAGTTCGTTTCAAATCATAGGTGGAATTCAGATGGGTCAGCCCTGAATCTATCGCCTCAGGCCGGTTTCTCACAGCGGTCAATTCCATATCACAAAGCTTCATGGCGAAGCACGGTGGCTCCAGTGGCCCGACCACATAGAATCCCCCATCCACACACTGATCCGGAGAAAAACCCATGGCCGACGCGAGAACGTTTCGTTGCTTGTGGAGTTCGTTGCGTACTTTGTCCCATATTCTACGGCCCCTGATCGCATTTTGTTGCGCCTTGTTGAATTCGTCCACATTGACAAGTTTCTTGTCAAAGGCCTTGCGAATCTTGCCGGCAACTGTCGCTCGGGTTGCCGACAATTGCTCTGCCAGCGTTACACATTCTTGAAGGGACAGCAGACGAAAGAACGCGGCGTCCACCGTGGCGATCAACCTTTGGGCCACCCTCAGTTTCTGATAGTGAGCCCTGAGCCGGTCGTTCATACTGCTCTTGCTCAGATAATACGCGAGAGCCGCGTCGGTGGGGCTCCATCTTGTTTCCAGAACGTACCGCCACGTGGTGCGTTCATGTCCTGTGGAAAAGCTGGTGACGCCCGCGTCGCTGGGGGCTGTTTTCGGTGGCGTCCCTTCCTGACCCAAGACGTCGCTGTACGCGAACGACGGGTTATCCCTTTGGCTGAGATCTCCGGAAAACAAAACATGCGGCAACAGTTTGGTTTTGTTGCTGTACTGAATGCTCTGTTTAGTGATCTCGTCCATGCGTGCTACCTGGAGATCCAGGTTATTTGCAAGCGCAATGCTCCGGCAGTCCTCCAGGGTGAGGGCCCTTTTTCCTGCTGCTGCAGACGCGGGCATCAGGCGATGGCGCAACAAAGTCACGTCTGAATTGACTCGGGTGACTTGTTCCGGATCCGCCCCTCGGAACGGGTCCATGAGGCCCGATGTCAGCTCATTCAATGGAGCCCCGGTCGCTGCCGTCCGCCCGGTCAGACTGACGCAGCAGGGACAAAGCAAGAGCACGAGGCACAAGGCCACACCAGCAATGGCATTTCTGATCGTGGTTTGGCCTCGCTCCATCAATGGTCTCATTTCACGAGCTGGAGAGAGCCGGTCATGCCTACCTCGAGTCCGGCCGCAGAGTTGTCGATGAGCAGATAAACCCGCTTGGTTCGGGATTTCGGGTCAATGAGCTTGCCTATCCTGTCCACGGTTCCTTTGTATTTCTTTTTCGAGGAATAGACGTACAGCGCTTCGGTGCCTTTATGGAATTGAGGCAGCAAAGGCTCGGGCACATTGGCCACTGCGTAGACTTTCGAGCTGTCCACGAGGAAAAAGATCTTTTCGAGACGCTCGGTAGGTTCCCCCGGTTGTTTGTATCTGATCGCGAGATGCCCGGTGAATGGGGCCTTAACCTTGCAGTACTGCAGGTCCAGGAGAGCCATGTCCAGTTCCTTCCTGGCTTCGCCCACGCGATACTGCATTATTTCGTCTTCGCTTCTCGCTTTGATGAAATCCTGTCGAGAGAGAGCGTCCAGGTCAAAGAGTTCTGTTTTGAGCCCCGCTTCCTCTTTCAGTCGTCTGAGAGCTACCTCGAGGCCTTTGAGTTTATCCTCCACCCTCTGGGCATTGAGTCGATACCGCGTGGGATCGATTTGAAGGACCACCTGGCCTTCCCGGATCAGATCCCCTTCCTCGAAATAAAACTTGTCAATAACCCCAGACACTTGGCTTCCGACGTGGGCTGACCGATAGGGATTGACCACGACCGCTTCGACAGTGACAATATTCTGCGGCGCTTCCAGGGGTTCGTCCGACAGCTCAAAGGAGGGCTGTTCTGAAGCCTGGTTGAGTGTACCCTCACGTACAGGTCTGTCCTTGTGCGGAATGAGCAGACATTGACAAGAAAAGGCAAACCGCGAGAGCCACTCTCACGATAGGAAGCGCGTTCATCGATCCATACCCTCTCATACCATTGTGAGCTCATTCGGGCAGCACGAGCAGGCAGTCGTCGCCATGTCTCCGAAGCGCAGCCAAACCCGCTGGGCGTAGCAAAGGAGTCATGACGGCTGTCTTACTTGGTTCTGCGCACAATGGTATAATCACACCATCAGCAAGTAGACAGATACATCGCGCAGTTTATACCACAGGTTCGGGAAAAGTCACGAAGTTTGCACGGATGGCATGTGCGAGCAGAGGTACCGCGGAGAAATCAATCGAGGGGGGCGCAGGGGGAAAAACTCGTGCACAGAGTCTTCCCCCTGCAGACGCCTTCTTGAATTAGCTCAGACTTGTGGCAAGGAAAATAATGCCTTTGCCTCTACGTACTTTCAGGCGGATCAGCTTGTTTTCCTTGGCTTTGGTCACGGCCTTGTTGAAGATTGACACGTCGGAAACAGTTTTGTCGTCAACCTCCAGGATGACATCGCCTGCCTTGAGCCCCATTCTTGCGCCGTACCCGTCGGGGGACACGTCTTTGACCTCTACGCCGCCACCGTCCTTTAGACCGAGTCGCTCGCTGAGAGATGCCGACACGTTGGTGATTTCGATGCCCAACTCGTTGGACGACTCCGGAGTAGTAGAGGAAGGCATTACCGAGGCAATCGCCTCCTTGGTTCGTTCCGTGATATGCGCGGTAACGTCCAAGGACTGCTTGTTCCTGAACAAGGTCAGCTTGGCGGTAGAACCCGGTTTCACCCGACCCACGAGGTTCTTCAATTGGGCCGCGCCCGTAACGGGCTCCCCGTTGAACTTCAAGATAATATCGCCTGCTTT
Source organism: uncultured delta proteobacterium (assembly GCA_963760985.1). GTDB lineage: Bacteria > Desulfobacterota > Desulfomonilia > Desulfomonilales > Desulfomonilaceae > JACRDG01. Next base: position 22,904 of record CAVXFM010000021.1, read on the forward strand.
GATTCCTGCTTTGTCAGCAGGGCCTCCCTGGATCACCTGGGAAACGAGCGCTCCGCCGCCTGCCGCACGACCGAAGGATTTGGCGAGAGAATCCGTTACATCCTGAATATTCACTCCCAACAAACCGCGGCGGACTTTGCCGGTCTTTACCAGGTCGTCCATGATGAGTTTCGCGGAATTGGAGGGGATGGCAAACCCGATGCCCTGGTAACCGCCGCTACGGGACGCGATGGCTGTGGTGATGCCCACCACTTCGCCTTCAATGTTTACGAGAGGTCCGCCTGAATTCCCCGGATTGATGGCCGCATCGGTCTGAATGAAATCCTCATAGTCGATGATGCCCACATTGGTGCGCCCTTTTGCACTGACAATGCCCGACGTGACCGTCTGATTGAACCCGAAGGGATTGCCCACGGCGATCACGATTTCTCCCACCCGAAGCTTGTCGGAATCTGCAAACTTCGCCGTAGGAAGGCCCTTCGCGTCTATCTTGACCACGGCAACATCACTCTCCGGGTCCGCTCCGATAACTTTGGCCTTGAAAGATCGCTTGTCCCCGAGGGTCACTTTGATCTCATCAGCATCCTTCACCACGTGTGCGTTGGTGAGGATCAGGCCATCCGGAGAAACGATGAGGCCTGAGCCGAGGCCGTGCTGCCGAAAACCCCGCGGATGGAACTCCTTCTTGAAACGCTTGAAAAATTCGTCACCAAAAAATTCGCGAAAAGGATGGTTCTTGGAAAAAGGCTCGCCGCCTTCTCTCATGGCTTCCGGTTCCTGTTTCTTGGTGGAGCTGATGTTCACCACGGTGGGGGTGACTTTTTCCGCTACCTGCACAAAAGCCGAGCCGAGTTCCTTGAGAACCGCGGGCGCCTGGGCCTGGGCTGGAGTAATAATCGCAACGGATAACACGAAAATGGCCGCAATCGCGACCAGGGTTGAAATGAGTGGACGAAAACAGCGTCTCTTCATCTAGGGTTCTCCTTCGTACGGCTTAATGTTATAGGGTTTGACCCACGTCGGTGAATTTGGTTCTGAAATAATGCGCCGCGTACGGCAATCTCCCACTGGGGGGGCTGTATAGCATATCGAGACGCGAATCAAAACACTTTGGCGGAGGAACCCCGCCATCGTGGATCGAGCTGCGGGTGGGACAGGGAAGAAAGGGGCATTCAAGAGCAATACCCTTTCACAGAGACCGCTCCTTCCAGGCAGGAACCGACCCACCAAAACCGGATTGGGACGAAGCCCTTGCAAAGAGTGGACAAGGCGTCATTCCTGAGCCTTGCCCCTCTTGGGTAAGGACCTGTCGTATCTGGCCCCAGAATGAGTCTGGGACCGGAAATTAGGGCTGTCAGCGTTATACCGATTCGAGTTCACCTATCTAAGATGGTAGGCTGTGGGCCTCCTGAGCGCAGTGATGAGACGGCTTTGCGTCGTCCGTACCGAAGGAGATCCTCAGCCCGCATCTCTATCATACACGTGAAAGCGCACGGGCATTAGTGACCCATCTTCATCATTTTCTTCTTGCCCGCGAGATCCTTCATAGTGACTCCTGAAAAGGCCACGACGCCCTTGCCGTGGTGCGCGGCCTTGAACTTCTCCGCGGCCTCTTTCGTGGCAAAAGGCGCGACATCAGGCCCCATGCTTCCCATAAAATCCGAACCCACCACAAAGAACGCGCTCTTTGCGTCTATGAGTTTGGGCGAACCGTATTCCGCGACGTACAGATGTGTGATATTCGCGGGATCAAAGCTGTACTTGCTGGGTTCCAGCACGTACCGAAACATATCGCCCGGTCCATCGAACCCCAAGACTTTACCGTCCTTGAACACCGCGGCCGCATGGCCCAAGGAACCGCCGCCCACTTTCATGTGACACACCGGGCAGGACTGCGAAAGATCCAACTTGGAACCGTCCGGCAGAGTCACCATGTCGGCAGCCCGCAGCGTAAGTGGGAGCACCAGGACCGCAACCGCGACCCATACCATCATTCTCGCATACTTAACCATTTTCGTTCTCCTTTCGTCCGTTGCGAAATCTCTTGAATTCGATCTCTTTCACGAGACAGTAAATGTTGGGGACGACAAAAATCGTGATGATGTCAATGGTCATGCCTCCAAAACTGGGCAAGGCCATGGGGACCATCACGTCCGCTCCTTTGCCTTGCGACGTGAGCACCGGAATCAAAGCGAGAATCGTACACGCAGTGGTCATGAGTGCAGGCCGCACTCTCTTGACTCCCGCTTCCACCGTGGCATCTCGCATCTCTGCCAGCGATGTAAACTTACGCTGGCCGAACACCTGGTCCAAATAGGTGGAGTAAATTACGCCGTCATTGGTGGCGATGCCAAACAGCGCGAGAAATCCCACCCACACCGCAACACTGAGGTTGTACTGCTTGACCTGGAAGAGTGTGCGCATGCTCACGCCGAACACGTGGAAATCGAGGAACCAGGGCTGAGCATACAGCCAGATCATGATGAAACCACCGGACCAGGCCACAAAAATGCCCGAGAATACGTTCAGGGACGTGGGCACGGAATTGAATTGCGAATACAGGACCAGGAAGATCAACAACAACGCAACCGGAATGACTATCCTCAACGTCTGTTCCGACCGCACCTGGTTTTCGTACGACCCTGCAAACACAAAAGACGTGCCTGGAGGGAGCTTGAGCTCTCCGGTTTGCACCTTATGCTTCAGATAATTGTTCGCGGCCTCCACCACGTCCACCTCTGCCACGCCCGGTTTCTTGTCAAACAGGACGTAACTGACCAGGAACGTATCCTCGCTTTTGATGACCATGGGCCCGCGCGTGTACCTGATCTTCGTAATGAGGTTAAGAGGAATTTGCACGCCGCCGTTACCGGGAACCAGTATTTTCGGCAGCGCTTCCAGGGAGTCACGGAGTTCACGTTGATACCGTATGCGAACCGGGTACCGTTCCCGCCCTTCCACGGTCGTGGTAATGCGCTTGCCACCTATGGCGATCTCGATGACATCCTGCACATCTTGCACTTTGATTCCGTATCGCGCGATGGCTTTTCGGTCGATCTCGATCTCCAGGTACGGGTTTCCCACGACCCGGTCCGCGATCACCGAATCCGGTTCAACTGAAGGCACCTGCTTGAGAAAATGTTCGACTTCCAACCCGACTTTTTCCACCTCCTCGAGGTTCTTTCCCCGAATCTTCACGCCCATGGCAGCGCGCATGCCGCTCTGCAGCATGACGATTCTCGCGGCAATCGGCTGGAGCTTGGGCGCGGAGGTGGTCCCAGGAAGCTGGGCTGCTTTGAGGATTTCTTTCCAGATATCGTCAGCAGACTTTATGTTCGGTCGCCAATTTCTGATAGGTTTCCCTGTCTTGGGGTCCAGCACGCGCTCGCCGGTCTTCGGGTCGGTCTTATATTCCGGCAGGTAATTGATCACCGTCTCCACCATCGAGATGGGTGCAGGGTCCAGAGCGCTTTCCACGCGACCGATTTTGCCGACCACGGATTTCACTTCAGGGATGGCCCGGATGGCCAGGTCCTGCTTGTGAATCACGTCGAGCGCCTCACCGATGCCCGCGTGAGGCATGGTGGTGGGCATGTACAAAAACGAACCCTCGTCCAGGTCGGGCATGAACTCTTTGCCCAGGCCGGGAAAGGTGTGGGAGAGTTTCGACCACAGTCTGCTCTGCCTGACCGGGTCGGTAACTTCCATGGCCGCAGAGGACGCCTCGCCCTTTGTCTGGGCGTTGTTCGCCTGTTGCGCGGTAACTGCCGGCCGTTTCCCTCCGACAAATAATCCCACGGTTGCGGGAATAAAGGAAAACACCCGATCGAATCCGATCCATATGGTCACCCCCAGGATCATCAGGGATAACGGCACGCAGAGGAACTGAGCCTTGTGATCCAGGGACCATCTGAGCAGCGGACGATAAAAGCTGGTAAAGATTTTTCGTACACCGAGCAGCCCGAAGATGATCCCGGAAGCGAAGATCAAATTCTTCAGAAAGCCCGGCTCAGGTCCCAGCGGGAGCCAGTGTTCGGTCAACATCACGACCACGTAAACGAGAGCGGCCAGGTTGAGCACCGTGGCACTCTTTTCCTGAACCCACGGCGGCGCAAACAAGCACCCCAGCTTGAGGAGCCCGACGAAGATTATCGGGGCTCCAAGCCACCAGGTGAAATGAAAACCGAGCCACACGCCCACAGCGGCAGTGAGCGCGTGCAAAATCACCAGGGTATTTCCGCGCAGATTTCGCTTGGTGAACACGAGGTGAGCCAAGGGAGGAATAATCGCGAGAGCCAGCACCAGCGCAGACCCCACCGCAAAAGTCTTGGTGAACGCGACCGGCTTGAATAGCTTCCCTTCAGGGCCGGTAAGCGAGAACACCGGCAAAAACGAGATGATCGTGGTCAGGGAGGAGGTCATTACCGCTCCTCCTACTTCGGTCGCGGCTTCTCGAATAGCCCGCGCCATGCTCCTCCCGTGCAAGCCTTCTTCCATGTGCCGCAAGATGTTCTCGCAGAGGATGATACCCATGTCCACCATGACTCCGATCGCGATCGCGATACCTGACAGAGCCATGATGTTCGCGTCGATACCTACAAATTTCATCACAATGAACGTGCAGAGCACCGCGAGCGGCAGGACCGCGGAGATCAATGCGGAACTGGCAATATGGTTCACCATGACGATGACCACGATGATCGTCACAAGGATTTCATCAGTCAGCGCCTTTTTTAACGTGTCCAATGTTTCGTGAATCAGTTGTGTGCGATCGTAGAACGGAACGATCTTTACCTTGGAGATCCTGCCGTCCGGGAGTTTCCTGGTGGGCAATCCGGGGGAGATTTCCTTGATCTTGGCACGAACGTTCTTTATGACCTGAAGCGGGTTTTCTCCGAATCGCACCACCACCACGCCGCCAACGGCCTCCGCTCCTTCTTTGTCCAACGCACCTCTACGCATCTCCGGTCCCAGCGTTACCGTAGCAACGTCTTTGATAAACAGGGGTACGTTGTCGTTGACTTTGACGACACTGTTGCGAATGTCTTCGACGGAGTGGATGAACCCGAGCCCGCGGATGGTGTACTCTGCCCGATTGACCTCAATGGTCCCCGCTCCCACATCCACGTTGGACATACGGACCGCGTTGAACACCTCGGGAAGGGTTATTGAGTGGGCCCTCATGGCATCCGGGTTAAGGTCTATCTGGTATTCCCGTACGTACCCGCCAATGGAGGCTACCTCGCTCACGCCGCCTGCCGACTGCAGGGCATACCGCACGTAGTAGTCCTGTAAGGTGCGCAGTTCGTCCAGGCCAAAGCCCTCACCTTCCAGGGTGTACCAGAAGACCTGCCCGAGGGCAGTCGCATCCGGTCCCAGCGAAGGCTGGACCCCCAAAGGCAATGTCCCGGAGGGAAGAGAGTTGAGCTTTTCCAATATACGGGACCGAGACCAATAGAACTCCACGTCGTCCTTAAAAATCACGTAGATCGTGGAAAAACCGAAAAACGAGTTACTCCTGATCGCTTTCACCCCCGGCACACCCAGCAAGGCAACAGTAAGCGGGTAGGTGATCTGGTCCTCGATATCTTTGGGTGACCTTCCTTCCCAGGTCGTGAAGACGATTTGTTGGTTCTCTCCAATGTCGGGGATGGCGTCTACCGGCACAGGATGCCGCGGCAACCAGGGGATGTCCCAATCAAAAGGCGCTACGGACAACCCGAAACAGAGGGTCGCGAGAATCACCAGCCCCATGAGCAGCTTTTGTTCGATCCAGAATCGCATCAGCCGTGAAAAAAGCGTTGCTTTTGCCACCGGATCGCATGGCTCGATTTCTTTCTTTGAAGGGGGCATCATTTGTCTCCTCCCGGACGTTTGGAGGGGGAAACGTCAGCCCCTTTGACAGTGGGCGGAGACAGGACCTCAGGAGGGATCGTTTCCGACAGTTCCCCGCACTTGAGCATGTCCTGACCCTTCACAGGTTTTCGACCGAAATAGGGATTCGTCCGATCTTTACTTGCGTCGATCCAGTACGCGCCCTGATTGTCCGAGGCCATCGGGCAGAAATAGACGTAAAGTGGGTGCTCCGTGACGTGCCGGAACGTCATGATCGCCTTGGCAAACGACTCTGAAAGCGGGTCGAACTGGGTTCTCATGCCCGCGACGTCTTTTTGTCCTGCGAGTTTGTCCAGAGCCCCGATCATGGACGCGGACAGGTCCTTCCACACGCCCTTACCCTTGTCATCAAGGAAGTAAGGGTTGACCTGGCTGAGCAGATTCTTCAGATTCTCTGCATATTGAGCCGCGTCTTTCGTCCTTTCATCGACAAGAGCTTGTTTCAGACTCAAATACGCCTTTATGCAAGGTGTCAATTCACTGAGGAACTCGCGAGGAGCCTTTATCTTTTCAATCACTTCTTCTTGGGTTTCCTGCGGTTGAGCGGCCGCTTCTTTGGGCTTTTCCGCGTCTTCCTGCGGAGACATCATACTGGGCCTGGCGAGTATTTGCATGGCGCTGTCAATTTTGAAATTGCCTCGGGTCACGACCCGCTCGCCTTCGCGAAGACCTTTGTAAACTACGTATTTGTCACCGGCCTTTGGTCCGAGCACCACGTCCCTCAGTTCGTACGTGGGTCGATCTCGGTTGGGCAACTCAACATATACTATGGCGCGTTTACCGGTGATCAGAGGGGCAGTGGCAGGAATAACCAGGGGAAACTCCGGTTTCGCGTCGTCCGCATACCCGTAGGACGACGGCAGGTCGGAGCGGCAGGTGGCTGTCCGGGCACGTTCCCGGAACCGGGCTCGCCACGTCTTTGGGATGCATTGGGCACACGTCCTTGCCGGCCCATTCAGACTTGATCACTCTCCCTGCCTTGTCTACTTCCGCTTCCAATTCAGCGGAGACAAACATTCCGGGCTTCAATTCCTGATCGGGGTTCTCCGCTTCCACGCGAATTTTGACGGACCGAGTCTTCATGTCCAATACCGGATCGATGAATAGGACTTTGCCTTTAAACGTATGTCCGGGGGCCGATGGCGTGGTAAATGTCACGTCTTCCCCGTACCTGATCCAGGGCATGTCGGTCTCGTACGCGTCCATCTTCACCCACACGTGGGAGAGATCATTAATAATAAACATGTCGGTGCCCTCTTTGACGAACTGTCCTAAGAGAGCCATTCTCTGGGTAACCACGCCGCTGATGGGAGCGCGCAGGGTAATGGACGTAATGGCCTTTTTCTGCTCTTCTATCTGTTTGACCTGGTCCATGGTGAGACCGTCCTGAACCAGTTTTTCTTCTGCTCCCTTGACCACCTCCTCTTCCACCGCGGGACCGCGGAGAGCTTCGAACAACTCGACCTGAGCTTTGATGAGGGTGGGGCTCCAGATGGTCACCATCGGGTCACCTTTGTTCACGTGGTCCCCGGTGAAATTCACGTACACGTGGTCGAGACGGCCATCCACCCGGGAGGTGAGCGCAGCAATACGCCTTTCGTCTTCCACGACCATGCCAACCATGCTCACCCTGACTTTTGCTTGTTCCCTCTTGACCACGGCGGTCTCCACCTCGGCCAGCTTCTTTGCGGTCTCGGACATGGTCAATTGCCGGGAACCGGAGTCCGCTGCCTCGTCTCCGTCAGACTGAAGGGGGATAAGGTCCATGAAGCAGATGGGGCATTTGCCGGGGTGGGGAAGCTTGATCTGAGGATGCATTGAGCATGTCCACCACTCCTTCTTTGCCGGTTTCTTAGCCGGTGGCACGACTGCAGAGGCCTTTTCCGCGGGAGCAGGTGGGTCGACCCTGTGACGATGGTCACCGGACATATCAGTACCCCGCTCCAAAAGCGACTATTACAATGGCAACCCACAGTATTCTCTTGAGCATGGATTCTCCTCGGAAGATTCTGATTTCGCCGCCCCTCATGCGGTTATCCTCGGTGTGGCGTGGACCGGTTGCATGCATCACACGCGTGCCTCTCTCCACCGCCCCCGACGAGAGTGAAAACCGATCGTACAGCTATCCGCTGGTCATTATTGAGAACTTGAGTTGTCTTCCGAGCAAAGATATCAAGACAGGAAGGAACATTCCCGGAGAAAGACATCCTGTTCCGACAATCCGTTCTTGCGCAACGCCACGCGCACGCCAGGCAAGTCAGCCGTTCGAGGCGGTGCGAACATCGTTTCCACACCCGCGTCACCTTCATTCGCGCCACGATAGGGGAAAGGCAGCAAACCAAAGCGGTCGGCCTGGGAAGAGCCCTGAACACAAGTGGTACACGCGGTGGCGGGCGACGAGGCGTGCTTTGCCCGGCACATTCGGCCCATCGGACTAGGTCTGCACCCGCATCGGCATTGGCCCTTGCATTTGCACACGTGCGCCCGCAGCCCCTTGTCGCGGCAGAGACCCAAAGGATATCCAGGTAGAGCCGCGGTGAGAAGAGCCAGACACAGTGCTATGGAAAAGGCCTTTTTGCCCATGAAGAAATCCTATCACGAATTGTCTACAGAAATAGTATAGGATGGTTCTCGCAAGAGTCAAGGGACGCAAGTCCTCGAGAAACATTTAGGGCCCACCTTTGCTCGAGAAAAACGTAAAGGATGGCTCCCGCGGATTCCAGACGAACCGGGAACACCTGTCAAACTGCGGTGGCCGGACTGCGTTGCCACGGCCCAAGGACGCTTTCGCACCCATCGTGGCATTCAGGTACGCGCTGCACGCGGCGGCGCCACGGCGATCATCTTTCCCTGACCGGCATTATTCGTGATCGCAACAAACCAGTCAATTCATTCCACGGCACAAGTCTTTTTTAGGTCCCGGGGAACCCACCGGCCCTAACTTCGGGCGAGCAACGCGGAGCCGTCTCATCACTTCGCTCAGCAGCGCCTCAGCCCCACGGCCTTACTCTTTTGCACGCGATTCGGTATAAGAGGACGGAGCTTGGGCCGACCGCATTGCGACGCGTCTGAGCCAATTTCTCTGCCGAGAGCGAGGCGCGGAATGAAAACTAGCCATAGGCTCTTTCTGATTTGGGCTGCAACCCTTACTATCTGGACAGGAATTGCGGGAAAGGCACTCTCGACAGTTCCGGACTCAGACAAAGAAACCATCGCCCAAGCGACCAACGCATTCGGATTCGCATTGTATGCGGGCCTTCGCGAACGGGAAGGCAATCTGGTTTTCTCGCCGTGCGGTATTTCCACGACTCTTGCAATGGTCTACGCGGGCGGCCGCGGAAAAACCGCCACACTCATGGCCCATACCCTCCATTTCCCGTCGGATGCTGGCCGGCTGCTCAATCTCTGGGGAGACATAAATAGGGACCTCCGCACCCGCGGCAAGAAGGATCAAGATGAATTTGTCCTGGCCAACACGCTGGGGGTGAGCCGGCAGTGCGATCTTCTGCCCAGCTACCTGGATCTCGTGAATACGACTTTTGGAGCCGGAATTTTGAAACTGGACTTCCGCGCGACCCCGGCCGCGTGCAGAAGATCTCTCAACGCGTGGACGGAGAAACAAACCTTCGGCAAGATCAAAGGACTCGTCTCTCCCGGCGTGGTGGGCCCCTCGACGAAATTAATGCTCACCAGTGCGACGTATTTCAAGGGGATTTGGTCCTCACCTTTTGATAAAGATAACACCAACGTGGGACCTTTCGTTACCGGTGCGGGCAAATCCGTGATGACGCCGATGATGACGCAGACCGGGAAATTCGCTTATTTGAAAGAAAAGACCTTTCAGATCCTGGTAATGGACTACCTGGGGAAAAGACTGTCCATGCTGGCCATCCTTCCCAAGGCCAATGACGGCTTGGCAGAACTCGAGCAGACCTTGACGACTGAAAATGTCAATGATTGGCTCAGCCGATTGGTGGAAAAACAGGTTTCGGTCTATTTCCCGCGGTTCAAGCTCAGTACGAAATTCATGCTCGCGGAGACATTGAAAACCATGGGCATGGCGGACGCCTTCTCGGCTCCTCCTGCCGATTTCTCGGGCATTGACGGGAACAGGGATCTGGCCATCGATGAGGTGATTCACGAGGCAGCGGTGGAAGTAAACGAACGCGGGACCGAAGCAGCGGCCGGCGCTGCAGCCATGGAAGAATCTGCGTCCTTTGCCGAGACTGAATTCGTGGCCGACCATCCGTTTGTGTTCATGATTCGCGACAAGCAGTCCGGGAGCATTCTTATCGTGGGTCGCGTGGTGAACCCGACAAAACCTTCAGGGATCGGTCCATAGGCTTTAGTGGCGGCGGCAGGGTTATGGACTGGAAGGGAGAGTAAGTGCGATCATGCGAGGCAGGGGAGTTGCAGATGAAGCGGGCAGCTGTGAGGCGCTGAAGGCAGGTTCCTGCCTTTCCCGTTCGAAATGAAAACCGGAAGTCCTGACCTTTACAGGGAAACTCCCGGTTTTTTTCGTAAGCCGCAGACTGAGACTCACATTCCAGCCCAGTCTCGCTTGTCTCCGAACGCGATCCACAGAAGCACTGCGGTAAGTGATATCAAGAAGAGAATTGCCATTCCCCTTACCTCCACAAACATACCACTCCTACAGGACTGGCCGGTGCGATGTCAACAGAAAAACGCCAGTGTTTCCAGGAAAGGTGAAGAGGGGCAAAACCGTCACCCAAAGCGCCGCACCGGACAACTCACGGCCTTCATGAAGCCGCGGCAGCCCCACAAGGTCTCAAGAAGCGTCCACGGTCCGAAAAACACAGCTACAAGCGACCTCCCAACGAACGCGCATATCCGGTCAGTTCCACATAGCCTCGGCCGCGAATCTGATTACCGTTTCGCTGTCCCTTAACCGCGACCGCTCCCTCCCAGTAGGCAATCGCGGAGCCGTGTCGGCCGGTGAGCTCCTGGTCCCTCACAACGGGAGTGACCTCGAGTGTGAGGTGCTGGGCAGGAACCTCTACGGTCCAGCCCAACGGGTAGTGTGCTCCCGTGTGAGGGCTCGTCCATATTTCCCCCGGGGTAAGGACTATACGCTGGCCTTCAAGGTCAACAGGACCGCCCGTCTCAGGAATGAATGTGCCGAAAGGCCGTTCCGCGGTGCCGTCCTTTTTGCGCAAGTGAAAGACCATCAATTCCGTGTTGTCGTCAAGTTGGAGACTGAACCAATCCCAGCCGGCCTGATCCTCGAACAATATGCTGGAGCCAAATTCATGATCCATCCATGCGAGACCGCTCACCTGGTGCTTTCTTCCCTGGAACGTGATCTCGCCGATGACCTTCATCCGAGTAAACGAGTAATAATAGGATGCTTGTCCCTCTCTGTTCCCTTTGCGGCTGAAACCGGATTTGCCATGCAGCACGACCGGCTTTGCCGGAACGAGTCGAAGGTCCAGTGCGTATCCTTCTTGCGCGGCCTTGAGAAGAATTGCTTCTCCTTGTCTTGTCACGCTCCAGTTCTTCACGTGGACGTTCAGCTCATCACGAGCCGCTCCAGCCAAGCCAGGACCTTCTCGGGAAAGGAGGCCCGCGTGGAAGAATCTCCGGTGCTTGCCGTCAGTGAGCGCGAAAATGGGCTGGATAGAGATCTCTCACTGCCCAGGAGGATTGCCGCGGGCTTGCTCCTGGGAGGAGACTCCTCCGGAAAAAGGTGAGTTGGAATCCCCACGGGTCTTGATGCGCGGATTCGAGATTTCCAGTAAAGTACCACCACTCGGTCTGGAACTCAGGGTGTTTGCCATGGTCTCGCGGAAACGCGAAGTCGCGTCCCGGAACAGCCGTGGCAAAGCGGGAGCCATTGGCCGACACCTGCAACACGGCAGCAACGAGTATTACCATGGTCACGAGCGCGCCACGAACCACACGGCGCTGCTTTAGCCTGAGTGCGTTGCAGTTGCGACTCTCTCTTACCATATGAGAAATAACCCGGCCCGCGCACCAACGCGTGTGAAGGTCTCATCACCCGCATAGGCGGCTGATGCCCCTTTTCTTCTGTTTCCTTCTCGGAGGATCCACCGACGAACCCGATGAGGAGGTTGTTCAGGCATGCGCGTCATCCCAGCCGCCGCGGATTGGGCGGAGGAGATTTGGTTTCCTCATCCGTGCCCTTTTGTCGGTCTCGTTCCTTGGCAAGCTCCTGCCATTCCTGTTCGATGTCGGCAAGGTCCCTCCGCGTTCGCTCTGAGACTTTCTCTTGGCCGACGCTCGGGGGGGCCTGACTCTCGTGGTCGATCACTGTGGGATCCGGATATCCTCCGATTACGCGTTCCTGCACGTGATCGAGCAGTCGGCCGGCTTTGGTCCTGAGATCCTCCGTGACGGAGAGGTCCTCTTTAAGTGTGAGCAACTCGCCCTTAATTCTGACCCATAGTTTGTCTATAAACATCGTGCTTCCCGATTCGAGAGAGATTTTTCCACGGTTGACCAGTTCCCTCAGGCTGCCACGTTTGTGGTCGCGCTGCCCGAGGACTTCGTCAAGACGGTTGAGAGATGCGCCAAGAATCCTGCGCGGCTCAAGGGGGGCTACGCGTCCGGCACGGCAGCGTGGGGTTATTCGCCCCTCGGTTCTTTGGTGTCGTAAGAGGCCTCGTGAGCGAAAAACAGTTTCCCCGCTCGGAGGGCGTTTGATTCCGCTGGCTTCGCTCAAGGTTCACAAGATTTTTGCACGAAATCGCCTCCCGCGTGAAACCTTTTCCGTCGTACGCGCATCCTATCTATAGCAAGCAGATTGGGCGACCAACCGGGAGGACAAGTTATGAGCGATCCCATGGAGACTGATGGACTCAGAATATATCTTTCTCAGATTGAGAATTACCCCATTCTGACCAGAGAAAAGGAAAACGTCCTGGCGGTGCGATACAAGGAAACCCACGACCCCCAGGCCGCGCAAACACTCATAACCTCGAATTTGAGGTTCGTCATCAAGGTATCTTTGGGATACCGAAACTACGGTGTCAAACTGATGGACCTTATCCAAGAAGGAAACATCGGACTCATGAAAGCCGTGGAGAGGTTCGATCCGGACAAAGGTTACCGCCTCATTTCCTACGCAATCTGGTGGATCAAGGCATACATACAGAATTTCATCATTAGGTCTTGGTCTCTGGTGAAGATAGGCACCACGCAGGCGCAGCGCAAGTTGTTCTACCGCATCTGGGACTTGCCGGAAGCTCCGGATCCGGATTTTCACCGGGAGAACGTCACCAAATTGGCGGAAAGAATAGACGTGACCGCGGACGAAGTCATTGACATGGCCGCGCGGCTCAAGGCTCACGACCTGTCCCTTGACGACTTGATTGGTGAGCGCTCGCGGGATTCCTTCGCGGACACGTTGCGAGATAACTCTCCGGATCAGGAACAGCTCCTTTCTGAGCTCCAAGAACAGGAAGACTTGAAGATGTGGGCTTCCAGAGCGCTTAACACGCTCAGCCCGCGAGAGAAGTATATCCTGGAGAACCGTGTGCTCTCCGACGAACCGTTGACGCTGAAAGAACTGGGCAAGCACTTTGGCGTAACCCGAGAGCGTGCTCGGCAGATTGAGAGATCCGCTTTGGAAAAATTACGCGGTAATTACATGAGGTCACAATTAGCCGCAGCGTGACCGAATCCTAATGACGTCAGGAATGCACCAGGTGGAATTGGTAGAACATCGCTTATTTGTTTGGTTGCTGAGCAAGCCACCTGGTGCCGCAATTGGCCAAGACTCCCTTCCTATTCGTAGCCGTCGAAGTGTTTCCCCCCATTACTGCAGCGCGATGAGAATAAAAGTCAGTCTCCACACCGGTTGAGTATCAATGTGCCGGAACATTGTATCATAACGAAGTCTTGTCAGGAAAGGCCGGTCACGAAATAGTGCGCCGGCGCATTTATTTTCCCTGACGCCCGGTATATTTTTCTGAAGATCTCTTCTAACGGTGCGCGGTCGCGTCCGTCTAAGAGAGACAGAGGGGCCAATGGACGACACGGAACTGCTGAAAGAGTCCCGAAAGGGCAATCATGACGCGTTCTCGCAATTGGTTCAGAGGCATGAGCGGCCGCTAACTATGATGATTTTCAAGATGGTCCGAGACTTGGAAGAAGCCAAGGACCTTTCGCAGACCGTGTTCCTCAAAGCGTTTGAGGGTCTGCCGAGGTTTCTCAGCGCTTCGTCCTTCAAGACGTGGCTCTATAAGATTGCTCTGAACTCGGTAAGAGATCACCTCCGCAAGGCGAAGCCGGTGATGGTGTCCGCGTATCTTGAGGACCTTCCTGATCCCGTTGACCCCCCTCACGAGCAATTGGACAAAGCGCGCGATCTGAAAAGAATGCGCGAGGCGGTTGAGCAGTTACCGGAGAAACAGCGGCTGACCCTCCTTTTGAGGATCTACGAAGAATTGGACTATCGCGATATCGCCACGATACTGGGAGGCACCGAAGGTGCGGCGCGTGGCAACTTCTTTCAGGCAGTGAAACGTCTGAGGGAAACGTTTGAGGTGGGAAAATGAAGGAACTCAATTGCACCACCGCGTACGAGTGGATCGTAAAGGATCTGGACGAAGGTCTGGAACCAAAGAAACTGGATATCCTGAATCACCACCTCCAGCGTTGTCCGGGTTGCCGACGTCTGCGGGAAGAAACTGTTGCCCTGCTCTCGTGCTTGCCAGCGGACGCCCCGGCCGAGCCTGGTGAAGAGTTTTGGACGCGGTATCACTCATCGTTGGCCGCTCGATTGCGAGAAAAGGCGCTATCCCGAAGGCCGTTTTGGAGCTTGCGCGGGAAAGTGGCGGCAGTGGCGGTTTCGGGGGTGCTGGTCGCTTTCATCGCGTGGGAGAGCACGTTTCAGAAAAAGAGCCCGGAACAATGGCATCCGAGCGCCACGTACCCTGCGGTCATTCAGGAGCTGACCGAATTTTATGGGCCGGTGGCCGATGAAATTGCCACGGGGAAGCCCTCCACTGATCGTGCCCTCGTGACGGTCGATTCCCGGACGCTGTTATCGAGTCATGACCTCATGACATGGTTTGATTTCGACGACGAGGCGAATTCTTACTTGTTCTGATTACAGAAAGGAGAAAATCCATGCGCGCTGTCCTCACCGGTGTCATGGTCGTTGTTTTGGCACTCGCCGGCGCACAAGGACTGTTCGCCCAGGAGCAACCCAAGAACCTCCAGAAATTCCACGACAGGCTCGAATGGATGACCATGTGGAATCTCATGGAAGCGCTTGACCTGGACAAGCCTACAGCGGATAAGGTCTATCAAATTCGGCGCAAATTCCTTGGACAAAAGAAGGAATTGGTAAAGGGAATACGAGCCGAAATCGACTTGCTCAGGGAACAACTCCAAGATAAAACCGGCAAGGTCACGGACGAAACACTGGCGCAGGAGATCAAAAGCGTCCGAGACAAAAGAAAGAAGCTCGATGCCCTTATGGACGAACAGTTTGCGGAGCTCTCCAAAGTCCTGACCGTGAGGCAACAAGCTAAGCTAGTGGTATTCATAAGAGATTTTCGGAAGGAAATCCGATCCATGTTTCGACGGCTGAGACCGGGAGGTCCCCACCTCGATGAGAGAGGATTCGGTCCGCTGCCAGCACCGGGAAGCCCGCCGCCACTACCCCCCAGCTCCGGTCCCGATCAGCATCATGGTGGTTTGTTTCCTGGTCCCGGTTTTCAGCGCCATTCGGCAGCAGGACCTCCGGATCGCCTTATGAGCCATGATGATCCCCTCACCGGCTCTCACGAAGCGCTCGAATGAAGAGGAGCGAGGAGGCACTTTCGTAACGCAGCGCCCGATGCGTTTGGTTACCACATCAGCTCCGGCCAATTGGTACGAGGCCGTGAGCTGCTCGCATATATCCCAATGGATGGGCCGATTGGTATGGGGACGTTTCCGTGTCCGGCGAGAATTGGCTGACACGCCCATCATAGGGGGAGGGTTCCTCATAGAGTGCTTTCCCCTGTGGTGCTACCACGTCAACGGGGTTACTTCTTTACGAACGGCATGCTATCATAGTATTTTTCACGTATACGACGTGGTCGGACTCCGCTCGATCCGGAGCAGTTGATATGCTGAAACACCTGCTGGCTCATCCACTTGCCCGCGGCATTGATCCTGATGACCCGCGCGCGACGGTCTTGCGCAAACGCATTTTGGAAGAAAAGCAGTTTTTGAGACACCTGTACAAGGAATGGTATCAGTTGCTCGTCGCTTCTTTGCCCCCTGTTGAAGGGTTGGTTTTGGAACTAGGAACCGGGGCAGGTTTCCTTAGAGACTATCTCCCCGGCCTCATTACCTCTGATGTGCTTCCGATCCCGGACATGAGCGTGGTCATGGACGCCCACCGAATTCCCTTTCAGGATGCCAGCCTCCGCGCTATTCTCATGATTGATGTGCTTCACCATCTGTCTGCTCCGGAAAGCTTTTTCACCGAGGCTACGCGATGCGTGAGACCAGGAGGCGTCATGGTCATGATTGAGCCGTGGGTAACATCCTGGTCGCGGCTAGTGCACACGTGGCTACATCACGAACCTTTTCATCCGGAAACAGCACAATGGGGATTGCCCGACGCTCCGGTCCTCTATCAGGGGCCAATGGAGCGCTTCCCTGGATCATGTTTCACCGAGATCGATCCCGGTTCACGTCGGAATTCCCGGAATGGCGCGTGAGGAGTATCGATCCGGACATGCCCTTCAGCTATCTGCTTTCGGGGGGAGTGTCTCGGAGGGCTTTCGCTCCGGGCGCGGCCTTTAAGCCCGTGAGGTGGCTGGAGAAGCGCGTGCAGCCTTGGAACCGCTTCTTTGCCATGTTCGCCCGAATATGCTTGGAACGGACTGATGACTGACACCTTTTCCGGCGATTGAGAAAATCGAGCAAGGCAGCAAACTGTGGGATTCTTTTTTGCATCACTCCACGGGGAGGGGCCTCGCAGGCGCGGCATGCTCCAAGTTACCTGAGAGCCCCCAAACCGGTATGAACTCTCAAGGGAGCATTCTGAGTGAGATGAATGGACTGTAACGCATGCTGGGCCTATTGATCACGCTTGACCTTTCAGAGCTTCCCGTCCCCACCGGACGATGGTTCCGGAGTGTGCGCGTGGGGCTAGTCTTTGTAGGTTTCTTCGTGGTGGCCGTCGCCATACATTATCCTGGTTTTCATTCCAGGATGATTTATGACTCGCAATCGTTGTTGCTTGGCAATGCACACGTTTTTTCTCGCCACGATCTCCGGGAGGTGATCGCCATCGCGCCCCAGAGATCGCTCTTCATGGCGTCGCTCTATGTGAATTATCTGCTGAGCGGGATGGATGCGTTCTCTTTTCGCCTCGTCAACGCTACGATTCTGGCTGCCGCAGGACTGGCGCTCACCTTGCTGACATGGGTGCTGCTTGAAATCTCGTTACGGCCCAAGCAGTTAAGTGATCTTGAAAAGCAATGCCTGAGTATTCTCGTGGGCCTGATCTTTGTGGTTCACCCGTTGCAGCGGCTGGTGGTATTGTACATCTGGCAGCGTGAAGCCATCATGGCATGCCTGTTCTACTACGCTGCCCTGACCGCGTACGTGGCAGGGCGGTCCGGGATGTTCGGGCACCAAATGCGCTGGTATGTGGTTACTTCCATGCTGGTGCTGGCCGGAATTCTCTCAAAAGAAAACACGATGTCGTTTCCGGTTACCGCGATAGTGGCGGAATGGGTCCTCTTTCGCGGAAATGTGCGGCAACACCTCAGACAAGCTATACCTATTGCCCTTATTGTGGCGCTTCCTTTCCTATTCAGTTTCTGCTTGTTGAGCGCTCTGCATCAACCGCAAACGCCGAGAGATCATGACGGGTACCGTCAGCCGTTTGCTTGCATACTATCAAAAGGTGGAGCTGACTTTTCCGAAGGTACTGTGGACAGAGTGCCGCGTGTGGTTCTCTTATCTCTCCATGATCATTGCTCCCTTCGGTTACAGCGCACAGCTGCTCAAAGCCGAAGTCATCTCACGATCCCTGTGGAACCCTCCGGTAACCGCTGCCGCGGCCCTTGGCATAGGTTGTCTTGCGGGAGCCGCAGTGCGGCTTTCAAAGAAACACCCGTGGGTTCGCTTGGGATTCTGTTCTTTCTCATCACTCTTTTGCCAGAATCACTTATGATACCGCAGTATCTCTTTTGCGGATACCGTGCGATCCTGCCGATGGCCGGAGTGTTGATGGTCCTGGCTGACGCGCTGGCCACGTTGCGGGCGCGGCCGGAGAAAAGCGCTCGGCAACTGGCAGTATTCGTCCCTGTCGTACTCATTGTGTGTCTGGGCGCCTTCACATTCTCCCAGGCCAAGAGATGGAATCCTTTCTCGTTTTGGAAGGATGCGTACGCTCATCTGCCGGAGTATTCCCCTGACGTAGAGAAATATCCATACTTGGATGTGCTTTCCAGCTATGCCTCTGAACTGGGCCGATCAGGCCTGTACCCTCCAGCGATAGGACTGTTCAAAGAGGCCATCGAGGTGGAGGTCGACCCCAAGAGCGACAAAAAGGCTCTGGCAATAGGCGACCTCGGGATGACGTTGATCCGGAGCGGCAACACTGCGGAAGGAATTCGGTATCTCAAAGAGGTCGTGGATCTATACCCGCGTGGAGCGTGGGCTCGGTACAATCTTGGCATCGCACTCTTCAACCACGGCCAAAAGGATGCGGGTTTGAAGTGCATCCGGAAAGCAGTCGAGCTGTTTCCAGACGATCTGAACACTCGTGTGGGGTTTGGTGATATACTCCGCGAGACGGGAAATTACTCCGAAGCAGTGGTCCAGTACCCGTACAGCGGCTAGGATAGCGCCCCGGTCTGCGAGGGTCTACAACCTGCTCGGCATCGCGCTGGAGAAATCCGGATCCCTTGGCCCCGCGATCGAAAGCTACAAAAAAGCGGTACAATTTGAAGGAGATTCCCCCGAGTTCCGTTTTAACCTCGGCAAGTCTCTGGCTGCCGCAGGGAACACGGAAGGGGCAATCAAAAGCTATGAGAAAGCAGTTGCCTTGAAACCGCATTTTCCCCCTGCACTGGCGAATCTCGGCACCTTGCTCCTGAGATCCGGTCGCGTGCGCGAGGCGATCCCTTGTTTTGAGAAGGCGGTGGCCATGATCACAAACAACGCGGAACTGTACGGTCAGATGGGGATGGCTCTTGCTGCCTCGGGCAGGGATTCGGAAGCGGTGCAAGCCTTTCATCGGGCCTTGGCCATCAACCCGGACCATGCGGCCGCAAAGAGTAACCTCAAAAAGCTCATGGACGCCAAGGCAGATAAATCTCATACCGATTCGCGTTCAAACGAGTAATACCAATGCGTTTTTAGGCGTACGACACCGGCGGCAAACCTCTTTCGCTACGAACGGCCCGGCCTGAATGCGCTTCAGAGGCATGCCGCCCGCAGACCAAAGTCACTTACGTGATCGCGCATCGGTATAAGACCGTGGGGCTGGCGGTCTCCTCAACGAAGTAAGGAACACATAATATCATGAACGATTTTTCACATCCTCTGCCAATTATCAGGCCTACTCTGCCAGCAATGGAAGACGTGTGGAACGCGGTCCAAGAATCGTACGATTCGGGGAGCGTTACCGTAGGCAAGGTGGTGGCGTGTTTTGAGGACGAAATGTGTCGCTTCTGCAATGTCACCCATGCGGTGGCCGTATCGAATTGCACATCAGGGTTGATCCTTTCGCTGGCAGCGATGGGATTTCCCCAGGCCGCGGAAGTGATCGTGCCCTCGTTTACGTTTGCCGCCACGGTTCAGGCGGTACCTGTGGAACAGGCTCACCCCAGTCTATGTGGATTGCCTTCCCGGTACCATGACCATGGATCCTGCGGAAGTGCGAAAAGCCATTGGACCGAAAACGGTCGCGATTGTTCCGGTAATCACCTATGGCCTGCCGCCGGACATGGACGAACTCGAGGAGATCTCGCGCAATCACTGCATCCCCTTAGTATTTGATTCTGCGCAGGGCTTGGGCTCCACCTATAGAGGCAGGTCAGTTGGTGGGTTCGGCCTGTGCGAGGTCTTTTCCTTGAGCCCCACGAAGGTGATTACCGCAATCGAGGGAGGAATGGTTACCACCAACAACAGGGAACTCGCGGAGAAGCTCAGATCTATGAGAGACTACGGTAAGGGCCCTGATGGCGAAGATATGGTGTACAACGGGCTTTCCGCGAGAATGAGCGAACTTCACGCGGCAGTAGGCCTGCTGAGTCTCCGAAACGCGGAAAGACTCGTCACTTCACGGCTCACCCTCATACAAAGATATAGAAATCGAACACAGAACCTGCCCGGATGTCGCGTCCAGGAATTTCCCGAAGATCGGACATCCAGCGGAAATTATTTCACCTTGCTCATCGGTGAACGGGCAAAAGCTGACAGGGACAGGGTGTATCAGGGCCTAAAGGGAGCGGGTATCCAGAGCAAGAGATATTTCTTTCCGCCTGTACATTCTCAGACAGCGTTTCGCAATCGTCCCCATCGCGTGGTGGGGGATCTTCCTCACACGTGGTCTTCCAGCTCGCACTCGCTGGCATTGCCACTTTATTCACACATGACCGAAACTGAACAGGACCGTGTACTCGCAGTCCTCGAATCCCTCCTTTCCGGATAAAGGTTGTGGGCACACCCACTGCACCCTGCGGCGATCTGAGGGAACCCGTTCTCGTGAATCGGGCGATATCCCTGGGTCGGGATGGTGACGGGATCGTCGAATGGCCGGCGGTCCCATCTTGATTAAGAGAATTGACCGGTGGCTCCTTCGAGGCTTGGCGGCTTTGTGGGTTGCGATTCCGGGTTCAACAAACGGTCGCACTGAGTGGCTGCAAAAGAAGCGTAAGCGCTCTTCTCGAGAGCGAGTCATCCAGAAAGCCGTCACTGCCTCAATGAAGTCTGAGCGGAAAATCTCCCTTGTTCAGAGCTCACGACTTTCCGACCTCTTGGCCTTTGGTGCGAAACGATGTAATCTCTTTGGAAGAGGTGCCGCGTGATCGATTTCCACACACACACGTTGTTAAGTGACGGCGTTCTCGTGCCTGCCGAACTGGTTCGCAGGGCGAACCATGTCGGGTACCGTGCTATCGGACTTGCCGACCATGTGGATGGTTCCAATCTGGCGGGAGTAGTGCGAAGCATCGTGAAGGTTGCCGAAGAACTGAACCGGTTTCAGGATACGTTTGTCATTCCCGGCGCGGAAATCACCCATGCGCCGCCCGCGCAGATTCACGAATTGGTCGCGGAAGCGAGGACTCTGGGGGCCGTGGTGGTGGTCGTGCACGGAGAGAGCCCTGTGGAACCTGTGGCACCGGGCACCAACCGCGCGGCCATAGAATCCCTGCCAGACATTCTCGCGCATCCGGGATTCATCACTGCCGAGGAAGCGCGACTCGCCGCGGAAAAAGGGGTTTTTCTCGAAATCACTTCACGCCACGGACATTCCTTGACGAACGGCCATGTAGCCAGGATCGCTCTTGCGGCAGGCGCGCGACTAGTCATTGACACCGATACCCACACTCCTGATAATTTGATAACCCGTCAACGCGCACTCCAGATTTTGCAAGGTGCAGGACTGACTGAGTCTCAGGCGCAGACCGTCATGGAGACGAATGAAGAAACTTCTCGCAACCTTGAAGAAGCGCCTTGCCAGAAGGTGACCGTAATTGATGCTCGCTTCATTGCTTCGTTCCGGAACCGGCTTCAAGCCTCTCGTGACCGTGCTGGTGGTGGCCGTATGGGCTGTGCTCATGGGCGTTCTCATCAAAGACCAATACATGCCCAGCGGTTCAGCGATGTCCGATGTGTTTCACCTCTCACAGGCCGAATCGGATGATTGGTTTGTCATCCGTATCCGGGGCTCGTATGCAGGATTTGGACGATCCCGACAATTTCGCAATAACAATGGCTGGACGGTTCGCGACGAGATGAGCCTTTCCCTCAACCTTCAGGGGCAGGCAAAGGCGATTCGCATCATCAACGAATCAAAAGTCGATGATCAGTTTCGGTTGATCTCTTTTCGCTTGAAGGTGACCTCCGGAATCATCTCTTTTCAACAAGCGGGCCATATTCAAGGCCATGAACTCGTCCTGGAGGTGCCCAAGGCGATGGGCGGTGGAACGAGAAAACTCAAATTGTACGAAAGTCCGCGAATCTCACGATCGCTCGGGCTGCCCTTGCCTTTAACCGGCCTGAAGGTGGGCGATGATTTCCGCATTCCCATATTCGATCCCATGGACGGTCAAAAGTGGGACGCGGCGATCAGGGTTCTGGAAAAAGCAGATCTCGATATATCAGGCCGCAAGGTTCAGGCATGGAGAGTGAGGGGCACATTCCGCACCATCGAATTGTACATGTGGATAGATGACCAAGGCCGACTGCTCAAGGGAACCATGCCGTTGGGAATCACGGTCATCCGGTCGGACAAGGATGAAATCGCAAGGGAAACCAAGCAACTCGCCGGTGAACGACCGGACCTGGTCGCGTTGGCCAGCGTTCCTCTGGATGGGGCTCTGCCTGAAGCGGACAAGATCAAAAAACTCAAATTGAAGGTGCATTGTGATCGAGACCTGAGCATTCCCAGCGATAATTTCAGGCAGAAGATGAAAGGGGATGAACTTACCATCACCAGGGAAGAGCTCCCTGAAGCTACGTACACGCTTCCGTGTACAGATCCCGCACGCGAAGAGGAACTCAAACCTTCTCGGTTCATTCAGAGCGACAATTCCGCTGTACGGGAAACCGCGCGCAAGATTGTGGGAAATGAAAAGAATCCGGTAAAGGCAGCGATGCTCATTAACCGGTGGGTGTACAAGAATCTGAGAAAAGTTCCCACGCCTTCCGTACCGGATTCTTACAGCGTGTTAATGAACAAGCAAGGTGATTGTAATGAACACGCGGTGCTTGCTGCAGCTCTGGCACGCGCGGTGGGTATTCCATGCCGCGTGGTGGTGGGGCTCGTGTATTCGGAAGGCTCGTTTTATTTCCACGCGTGGGTGACGTACTGGGCTGGAAAGCGATGGTTTACCGGGGATCCGCTGATGAACCTCGTTCCCGCGACTGCCACGCATATTGCCCTGATTTACGGTGATGTAGATAAGCATGTAAACGTATTGTCATTTCTTGGCCAAATTCACTTGAAAGTTCTCGAGGCCAAGCTTTGATTTTCCCTTTAATGATGGCGTGAGTGAAGATGATTCGTATCGAAAATTTGGCCAAGAGATTTGGAAAAACACTGGCTGTTGACCACATTAATCTCCACGTACCGCCTGGGGCGGTGATGGGGTTCCTGGGACCTAACGGAGCGGGTAAGACGACCACAATCCGCATGTTGGCGGGCCTTATGAGGCCGGACAGCGGCACCATATTGCTCAATGGGATCGATCTGGCGGTCGAACCGGAAAAGGCCAAGGCCGTCACAGGGTTCGTCCCTGACCGACCGTATCTGTACGAGAAGCTGACTGGGTGGGAATTCCTCGAATTTGCTGCGGGGTTATATGGGGTGAGTCAATCGGAACTGCAGCATCTCGGGTCCCTCTATCTGGAAATGTTCGAATTGTCGGACTGGAAGGACGAGCTTATTGAGGGTTATTCTCACGGGATGAAGCAGAGGCTGATCATTGCTTCTGCACTCTTGCATCGGCCGAAGATTTTCATCATAGACGAGCCTATGGTGGGTCTGGATCCGCGCGGAGTGCGGCTGGTTAAAGATCTGTTCACGGAGATGGCCGCGGAGCGCGGTATGGCGGTGTTTCTCTCGACCCATACTTTGAGTGTTGCAGAGGAAATCTGCAGTATGGTGAGCATCATTCATAAGGGGAAGCTGATCGCTTCAGACACACCCGTCAACATCAAGAATACCATTGTGAAAACCGGAGGTAACCTGGAAAAGGCCTTTCTTACCCTCACCGGCGAACAGGAGATGGACAACCTGCGCGGCACCCTTGGGGTGAGCAATCCGGGCTCGATTTCGTGAGGGTCCGCAGGCACCTGCGAGTTCTCTGGCACTCAATGTTGACAGGGCCGGGGGTTTTGATTTATGGTAAGTTCATCGTCTTCGGACGAGCAAAACGCCGGGGTGGCTCAGAGGTAGAGCAGATGATTCGTAATCATCAGGTCGTGGGTTCGATTCCCACCCTCGGCTCCAAATAACCCACTAGATTCCAGCAACGTTACACAGCTCTTAGACGCCTAAGTTGTTTCCTCAAAACAACCATTGTGCCAGATTTGTACCAATGGCTGTGCAAACCCGTCTCTGCGGCTTGTATCAGATTGACCAGCTCAGGGGCTGAATAGTGGGTCGTGATCCTCCGGGATTTATGACCCAGGAGATCCTGCCTGTCCTCGAATGATACTCCCGCTGCGCGTAGCCGCCGACCAAACGTGTGTTTGAGATCGTGAACTCGCACGTGAGGGAAGGGCTGCTCGTTCTCTGGCATTTCTGCCAAGCGGTGTTATTCATGCTCGTTAACGGAACCCCCCGATAGCTGAAAACATAGGAATGGGTGCTTTCCTCGTTGCCCCTCGATGACGGCTTTGGCAAAGCTGTTCAAAACCACGAGGCGATCTTGCCTGTTCTTCACCCGGTGGGCAGGAATAATAAACACGGAGGTATCGAGCTCCGGGACGATCCACTTCCATATCCCACGCTCAAACCGCAAACTTCTTGTTCTCACGACAACCGGTATTCACTGCGAAACAGGGCCATTTGTTTGAGATGCGGACGGAAGCTCGGTCAAAGAGTCCTTGTCTGTTCATCCCATGAAAGCGGGTAAGGCTCTTTCTTGTCCGTTTCGCGGTAAGAGCTTGATTTTGGGCGCATGCTGCAGCCAGCTCAATCCGTTTTCATCAATCCATTCGCCCGATGCCAAATTAAGAACATGCCTTACCACCTGCAGAGCCATAATTGATGGTTCGGTTCTTGACACCTTGGGCCTTGCGATAATGGATGAAACCTTGAAGACTTCCCATATGAACACTCTCCAATCGCAGATCGCCAATGAACGGATCAAGCATTCTCAGATGGATAGCTTCACACCCATGCTCGCTTTACTTCCTCATTCAGATACTTCGTTGCGGCTTCCCTGAATGTCCTTTTCGGCCTGATTCCGTACACTTCAGCATTTCTGATCTTCTTCATACGGTGCGTTAGGTATCTTTCCGCTTCCGCGAGGATGCTCGTTCCAGTGCTTTCTTGAATTCTGTGCTTCCCGATTGTTTTTCTGATGTGCCAGACTTCGCCCCTTTTGACGAGCCCTGGTGGAACTTTTTGTCCCATGGTGGCTTTCCTCCCATAGCCTTCCCAGGCCGCCCGTTGCGGTCCTTATATTGATCCACCCACGCGTCCAAGTCAATTCTGTCGAAGGCTATTCCTTGTTTACCAATTGGAATTTCTATTAAAATGGTCTGACCTCGGCGTTGAAACGGTTCGGGTCCATGCCGAGGTAGTGGGCCGCATCACGTAGCCGTATCAGTCGGGGTAGAATCTGTCGCGCTCATTCACGCCCCCCGACCCTCCAGTCCTGAAGGCTATCTACACTAATCTCAATGATGTCAATTAATTGTGGTCTCTGGTTGGAGTCGCTCGATACCGATCTTCTCGTTATCATTCTCCTTTCTGTTTTCCTTGTTCGTCATTCATCTTTTCCTCCGTATCAATCAAGCAGCTCTGGGCTGCCGTGCGGGAACACACCCGCCTTGTGCCCTCGCCGCGGGGGCGGCAAAGGGCCTGAAATGCTTACAGCATGCTAATCTTCCTCGTAATCCGCCGGGTCAAAGTATTCGTCATCGTCTTCCGGTTCTTCTCGGATGCCCAAAGATTCGAGGTAAAGATCGACGCCTTTTTTCACATGGGTGTCCATGTACCCGTCCAACCGTCTCAAGGCGAAGTATTGCCAATCGGGCAGATACACGGTGACGCTCTGGACCGAGGTGATCGATGGATCACTCATGGACGGACTGGGCTCCGCCGGGTTCGCCGCAGGTTTGGGAACGGGTTCAGGCCACGAGCCTCCTGAAGCGGATTCTTTTTTGGAATCTTTCCTGTCTTGCGCGGGAGCCTTCTTGGTCTCCCTACGTTTCTTCTGCGTCGCCTCACAGGCCTGATTGATAGAAAGGTCGCCCTGTTTGACCGCTTCTTTGGTCGCCTCGTCAGCGTGATCCATAACGGTACGCACCTGCTCAACTTTCCGTCCACTGATTCCCAACAACTCGCCGGTCTCCCCAGCTGACGAATGCTTCCCTTTTTCAATTCCGCAATCTTGCGGAATTGATTTTCTCGCTTCACTCCTACGATCTCCGCCTCTCGCCCTTTTCTTGTCCAAAGTCTCAACGCAGGTGAGGATGTCCGCGTCGGTCATGTTCCGGCGGTGGCGTTGCAACTTGATCGCCTTTTCCACGGCTTCCTCTTCAGTCGTCAAACTCGTGAATCCATACGGGGACGTGTTCAATTTCTACATTGATGGCCGCCTGCAATCTTGTGTGGCCGTCTATGCAGACAGGTTCGGTTTGGCCTTCCCATGTGGCCAATATGATGGGTTGCGAAAGGTCGTAGGTTCCCTGGCGCATGTCCTGCTCGATCTTTTCCAGCAGCGCCGGATTGATCGGGAACAGCGACTCAAAGGTCGGATGGGTCTTAATTTCGTTAGGTCTTCTAGTTTTCACAGTAATTTGCCTCCTGTGTTGGTAGTAATTTCGGCGACGGATGCCCCGCCGCCTTCTGTTGTAATTTTGCCCGAGGGAGCCTCAGGGCTATGCGGAGAGAGGGGTTGAGCCTCAAGACGCGGCTCGACCTCCCGTCAGCTCGTTGAACTCATTGAATTGACTATGGGAATTTCTCTGTTTACTGCCCGCCGCCGGGTCTCACGTGGCGAGAAAGAATCTGAATACTATGGAATCGGTCTGGAGGCGTTCAATCGTCTCACACGATCATCTGTGCGCTGCCGGGATAATCCAGCCACGAATTGGCAATCGGTTCGATGAGAAGCTCTCCGAAGACCAACTTGTCAGTTGTTCCGACGAAAGGCTTGCAACCTACGAGATGTTGGGCTCTGTCTCTGGCCACCAGCATAATGGATTCTTTCCGAGCCGGATGCTCAGACAGGTCTTGGCCGGGATGAGTCATGAGCTCCGTGGGGACGGTCCAAGCATCGTTTGCAACCACCACGCACTCTGCTCCAATGCGTGCAGCGTCGGCACGCGTATCTCTCTCAAGAGTGGCTTCATCCCATTCGCCTGACACCACGTTGAACACGGCGTCGTCAGGAGCCAGACACAGGGAAACCCACAGGTTTTCATACCCATTTTCCAGTAGGTGCTGAGTCACCCCGCACAGAATTTCCATTTTGGCTGTCAGATCGGCGGTCTTGTAGCCGACCAACATTTTCCCTACTTCATTCATAACTTCTTGTTTTGACTTAGACATCATTAGTCTCCTTGAATAATTTCTCGGGCCCAAACCAATTTTTCGGCTGAATGCCCCCGTTGTGGCCACTGGATTTCGGGCATCCGTGGCGTGCTGCCCTTCGCGTACTCAGCCATAATTGTCATCAATCATTGGAAAATTTACACAAAGAAGTAATTGTCATGGCAACTCGCGGGTCGTTCACTGGAAAGCGCGCAGGTGCGGCTTCTCAGTTCGGACAGGGATTGGCTATGCAGATGTGCAAAATGCTTCAGAATGATTATCGCTCTGGAGTTCGACCACTCTGCCGGGAGAACAAACAGATTTGTCCTGCTGTTTCGTATGTGTGAAAGTGTTTCCACTGTGGGAATATCTCTGTTGACCGCCTGCCGCGGGGTCTCACGTGGCATGGATGAATCTGAAGATTCTAGGGAATATCTGGAAGTCAGGATGCCAATCGGGTCAAAATTTGTCGTCACTAATTGTTCGGTCGCCTACCTAATAGTACACAAATCGATCTCTGCAATCATGAGCGTGATAACCGGCACCTATGTAAAAGAGCCTGCCTTGCCGGTTAGGATTCTTCTTGCGATCCGTCCGGTTGCTATTCCTCTGGGAGACGTCCCATTTTGCGGAGTCCGCGGATGTACATCCTGACTGCCTTGTTGGTGTGATAATGAACCGTTTCTCCCAACTCCTTTAGGCACCGCAAGGTTCTCATCCGTGAGCTGGACCATGAAGTTCTCCTTTGTTTCGGTAAGCGACTGCTCTCCAGTTTTGTTCTCGGCCTCGGCCTTCTTGATAATCGCCTTCTCGGCCTGACTGATTGTCATTTTGCCCTCTTTCAAGGCTTGAAAAATGTCAGGCGTGCCTTCTCTGTGAATTCTCCGAGCCCGTTTTACAGTTGTTTCATTGGTGTGAACAATAAAGGCAGTCCTCTGGGCCGAGTTTCTCCATCGCGTTTCAATTGGACCATTTGGTCCTTTTGATTTGGCCTCATCACTCCGCCGGTCTCCTCCTCGGTCCATTGGACTGTCAACCGCTACGATCAGTTGGTACAGGACCCACTGGTCTGTGTGCCGCCTCTTCGCTTGCACAGTTGCGACATATTCCAGAGCGCCCTCTATGTCGTCGAACCTTTCGATCACATAAGGAATCCTCTCGATACCAGACCTTACCCCGGCTTGGACACGGTTATGCCCATCTATGAGCACGGGGTCTTCTTGTCCCGGCCATGTGGCCAAAACGATTGGCTTCGATAACTTATAGCCTTCCACGTCCATATCGTACCGCATGCTTTCTACCAAATCTTCATCTATGCTAAGAAGCCCTTTGAAGCTGTCGTGGAACTTTACCTGCTTGGGGTCTATCGTTGGATATTGACCGGAATCCGCTTCAAGGCTTCTTCTCTCTTTTAATGACCTTCCCTTCCGCTCAATTTTTGTCTTCTCCGTAAGATTGGCGTATCGGATGGGAGTCACCGGCCACGAGTTCCATCGGTCAACAGGTACCTGGCAATCGCCTGATTCATCCACGTCATCGGATTCATCCAAGTCGATGTCCTCCGAAGGTTCTTGGGGCTTAGCAGTGCAATCCTCTTGACCCTGTCAGCGGGGCCTCCTCAATTTCAAAATCGGCGGATCTGATTTCTTCTGGGTTGTTGTCGGTCAAAATAAGTCCTAACGTAATACGCCGCCGCTGGTCGTAGTGCCAGCAGCTTTGGCGGTCATTCTCCCGAGGGAGCCTCGGGTGCTCGTAAAAGGACAGCGCGTTTTCGCGCTGCGAACACCTCTGTCGTCTTACGGCTGACATGCATATCGTAACGTTTTCCATCTCTAACGAAAATAGTTTAATTCACAGGTTATTCCAACTGGTTGAAAAATGCCCCGATAAAATGCCCCCCGCTTTTTCGGCCATTTTCAGGGAAATTCGGGAGGGAATTTTCGAGAAATTGTTGGTAATAGTTAATGTTACCAGTGTGATGAATAATTCGGGGTTTTCTGGCCCGTCCGGCGGCGTGCGAATTAATTCCTGCGGAGGGAGAGCAGCCGAGAGGTGATGTCAGGCAGACCATGCACATGCTGATTCCCACTGGAGAACAAGGCTAACCTTGTTCGTGGGGTCCCCTTCGTCAACGATCTCTGCGCAATCTACCCGTGAAGCAACTCCATCACCTGCGGTTAACGGCCTTCTTCAACACCGGCGAGTATTGCCACGTGACCACTTTCCTCGCATCCAAGACAATCGACTCTCCTGTTTGAGGGTTCCTTCCGCGGCGGGCCCGTTTGGACTTCACGGACCATTTCCCGAACCCAGAGACCAGCACATCTTCTCCCGCTATGAGTCTCTCCTTGATAATCTCCAGGAGTTTCTCCACGATTTCCGTGGCCTCTCCCCGCATGAATCCACAATCACCGGCTACCTTTTGTGCCACGTCAGCCTTGGTCAGCGTCATGGGTTACCCTCTCGTAATTCATCAGAATTTCATGATCAGCTTGAATCAGGAGCCAGAATAGCAGATGGCGGAGCGTATCACAAGTCATTTCATAAGGTTCAGTCCGCCGAGAATCTTCGGAACCATTGAGCGGGTGAGCCGGTGACTCAGGTAGGGTTTGTGTACGCCCTTACTGGACGGGAGGAGCTCGTAATTCATCGAAACCAGCCTGACTTGAACGACCCTGCAACAGACTGATAATTCAGGCTAAAAGTGGAATCGCCGACTTTTGTCATCCTCGCGTGGACGGGTAAAGTGGGTCTTCCGTCCAGCGCCCGTCCAGTGCTTTGTCTCATAATATTAAGTATATATACCATATCTGGACGGAGGACGGGTACTTATATATTGCTATAGCAAAAAGAGGAGAGAGGTACCTGTCTCTACACTTTTTCTTAGAAGCATATATGTTTTGAGCCGTCCACCCGTCCACCCGTCCAGTGGCAACAAAAAGCCGCGGGGAGCAAGTCCATGATCCGCTTTCAGTACAAAATGAGCCCCAAAAGCGGTAGTGCTCCGTCCGGGTAAATGGTAAAGGACAAATTCTCTCCCTGACCGTAGGGTGCTTTTCCAGAACCGAACTTAGAACCTTGAGCCTCTTTCCAAAACCTCAAGGTATGCGGCCACCGCACTCAGCACTGCTTCCTTCGCTTCTGCCGCGATCTTCAAGTCCTGTGGGGACAGGTAATCCCTCCCGAGCATTTCATCTATCCGTTGGTTCAGCACGGTAAAGTGATCCGGGCGGGCGATTTCGTCCAAATCAACTTCAATCTCCTGGTCTTCCTCTGCTGCCTCGGAAGGAACAGCTTCGCGTTGTGGTTCGGTCGCCTCTTCTCTCGGAGCCTCTAGCTGCGCCTCGGTCACTGCTGGTTCTTCTGGCATCTGGGGTGCAAGCTTTTCAAGCCAGGTGCCCGCCTTCTTCCAGTTGGCTATCGTGGCATTGCTTACCCCCACCTTGTCGCCAAGGGCCTTGTTGGAAATATTACCGCCAGATTCCAAATAGAATTGCAGTGCCTGCTCAAGGGCTTCTTTTTTTCTGGGCGGGCGTGGTTTCTTGACCTTGGCAGGGCTCGCAGCCCAATCATATTTCCCTTTCCATTTTCCCACGGTGAGGGCATTCACGCCAACTTGCCGAGCAATTTCAACGTTTGAGATCTTGCCCTTGGCCTCCCGGAAGATGCTCTCGGCCTTGGTTCTCGCGTCCTCTTTCATCTAACCCTCCTTGACCGACGAAACTGGCTCACTGTCGTGCGGTCAGAGATTCATGCGATTTGTCACTACTCAAGCTACCCTGTTGGGGCTTCCTTCCCATTGACTATTCCTTTGTCAGTCTTTCCCTGAAATTCTTACCGACCCTGAAGAACGGGAGTTTCTTGGACCCGACGGATGTTGTCTCGCCTGTTTTGGGGTTCCGCCCGGTGTATCCCTCGTAATTCCTGATCTCAAACGAACCGAAACCCCGTATCTCTATCCGGTCTCCCCTGAGAAGAGCTTCAGACATAACGCCGAACACTTGGTCAACAATATCCTGGGCCTTTCGTAGAGGCAGCTCCATCTGGATGCTCAGATCCTTTATGAGATCGCACTTGTTCATAGGCCCAACGTTCTCCCTCGCTTCATTTCTTTTTCTTCGCGGATTTCTTAGCACGCTGCTCAACAGGTTTAGCGGTAATTTCCTCTTTCTGCATATCCTTCACCACTTCCTTTAGGGCCGCCGCAGCCTTAAATGTAGGCGCCTTTGTAGCCGGGATATCCAGTTTAGCCCCAGTTTCGCGGATTCACTCCGGTGCGCGCCTTTCGCTCCATTACCTTGAACGTGCCGAGTCCATCGATGCGAAGTTGCCCGTGATCTTTCAGCGCCTGGTGGACTGTATCGATGAGAGACTTGAGCGCCGCTTCAGCAGCCTTCTTCGTGATATTGGACTTCTCCGCCATCTGAGAAACGAGTTCAGCCTTGGTCATTGGATAACCCTCCTTAACATCATGAGAATTGTAGCATCTACGATATATCCAGACCGAGAGTCATAGTCAAAGAAATTCTGAAGCTGAAAAGCGGGTACGGGCTTACTGGACAGGGGACGTCACAATCTTGAACGCAACCCGAGTCACGCATGCACATTCAAGCCAGCGTTATGACGCCACATTTCAACTTGAAGAGCCGAGCAACCCTGCTGGCTGTCCAGCGCTGTCCACCCCCTGTCCAGTGCTTTCCGCAATAGTATCAAGTATATATACCAATATGGACAGTGGACAGCCTATAATTACTCCTATAGGAAAAGTGTAGA
>CAVXFM010000022.1:0-101784 GCA_963760985.1 uncultured delta proteobacterium
CCAACCGCAAATATGTGGGAAAGCATAGGCGTTTGAAAGAGTTTTCTCTTGAGGACTTTGATCGGTTGTTAGACGTGATTAAGCGCTCATCCCAAGTCTTGGTCACGCCGCACACGTTAACAGAGACTTCCAACCTGCTCCGGCAAATTGGCGAACCCGCAAGAACCGAGGTGTGTGAGACGTTTCGCTCCATGATCCTTTCGACCCCCGAGGAGGTACGTGGAGAGCCGAATCGCATGCAAAGCTCGCGAGTTCCTGCGGCTTGGGCTAACCGACTCGGTTCTTCTCGAGATTTCGGACAATTCTCGAACGATTCTCACTGCCGACCTGGATCTATATCTGTCGGCATTGGACAAAGGTTTGAAAGCCGTTAATTTTCGCCACCTCCCGTAATCCGGCATTTGGTGATAGTGCGCTCTTAGAATAGGCCTGCTGCATTGACGCGTGAGGGACAAAGTCGATCGTGCGAGAGCGTCTTGGCCGCTGAGTTCGCTGGCCGTCATGCCGCTCGGTTGAACCGGCCTTTGTCTGCTCAAATTCGGCCAATTCTTTTTTTTCTTGACGCGAAATTCTCGATGGGGTAGAAAAGATCATTATGGTGAATTCTGACTCCATACAAATCTTTTACCGTTCCGAAACCGACCCGCAGGGTATTTCCTCTGCTTCCTCCATAAGTGCGTGCGCTCTCTCCGTCAATACTACCCCTTATCAGGGCTGGTGGTGGTGGCAAAACCGCTTGACGGTGGGAGTTCGCTTGTGATCTCGTAGACAGAATAGCCTTTGTCCAACACAACCCACCGTCAAAAACGGTGGGTTTTTTTGTTTCTTTTTCCCAGGAGGTTCCCATGTCAGCGCTGAAACTCGTAAGCGCAGAAAAATTGGCCGACACTGACACGCCGGTCTCGGCGTATCTCAAGCTCTGCCGGAACGGATCCGATTCGTTCCTGCTGGAGAGCGTGGAAACAAAGGACATCACGGGTCGATACTCGTTTGTCGCATTCGACCCGATCTTTGCCATGGAATTGGACCAGGACCGGGTCATCTCCTGGGATCGTGACATGGAAAGCGTCGCTCCTGCCGCGGAATTCTTCAACGTAATGCGAACCAATATCGAGCGCTTGCAGTGCTCGCCGATTCCTGACCTGCCGTCGGTGGGGTCGCTCATGGGCTTTATCGGGTACGACGCGGTTCGTCTCATCGAGCGGCTGCCCAACATGCGACCCAATAAGCTGCCCATAGCGAGGATGGTGTTCCCATCGCGTTTCGTGGTGTTCGACCATCTGCGCCGGGTCATGGTCCTGCTCGCGATCGACGCGGACGAAGCTACTGCCCAGGCCAAGATCCGTGAGATGCAAGAAACACTGGATAAACCGTTCGTGGTTCGCTCGCAGACCAGCGAGATAAAGGTAGTCGCTCCACCCAGAGAGCGCTTCTACGAGGCGGTCAAGACTGCCCAGGAATACATCCGCGCGGGCGACATCTTTCAGGTGGTGCTCTCCGACAGCTTCGAAGGCGAGACCGACCTCAGTCCCTTTGAGGCGTATCGTCGGCTCAGGGTGCGAAGCCCTTCACCGTACATGTTTTTTGCAGATTTCGGTGGGTATCAGCTCGTGGGGTCTTCCCCGGAAACCCTCGTGAAGGTGAACCAAAGACTCGTGACCGTGCGGCCAATCGCGGGGACTCGCGGCCGCGGGAGCAGCCCCGCACGAGACCATGAGTTGGAGGAGGAACTCCTGGGCTCGGAGAAGGAATGCGCAGAGCACATCATGCTCGTGGACCTGGCACGCAACGATGTGGGGCGAGTCAGTGGGTACGGGTCGGTTTCCGTGGCTCCGTACATGACCGTAAAACGATACAGCCACGTGATGCACATCGTTTCGCAGGTGCAGGGGATCCTTCGGGAAGACGCTGACGCAGTGGATGCGTTCAAGGCGGGTTTCCCCGCGGGCACGGTGTCCGGCGCTCCCAAAGTGAGAGCCATGGAGATCATCGACGAGCTGGAATTCGACTCCCGCGGCCCGTATGCGGGAGCCGTAGGCTACTTCGGCCCGGATGGCTCCACGGACACCTGCATCGCGATCCGTATCATTCTGTTTCAAGGCAACCATTTCACCATCCGGGTGGGAGCGGGCATCGTCGCGGACTCCATTCCCGAGATGGAATACAAAGAAATCCAAAACAAAGCGGCTCAAAGCATTCTTGCGGTTGAAGCCGCGGCAAAGGGAGCATCATGATTCAGCAAGCCATAGCCAAAGTCGTACAAGGACAGGACCTCTCCGAGGCCGAAATGATGAGAGTTATGGACCAGATTACCGAAGGACAGGCCACTCCCGCACAAATCGGCGCGTTTCTTATCGGGCTGCGCATGAAGGGCGTGAAAACGGACGAGATCGTCGGCGCTGCCCGTGTGATGCGTGCGAAGAGCGTTCCCATTCCCGTGGGTAACTCGAACGTGGCCCTGGATAGGGACGAGATCAACGTGGAAGCCGAGACCGTGGTGGACACCTGCGGCACCGGAGGTGACGGCACCAAGACGTTCAACGTTTCCACCACCACGGCCTTTGTGGTCGCGGGAGCCGGCCTGAAAGTGGCCAAGCACGGAAATCGGTCCGTTTCCAGCCAATGTGGGAGTGCGGACGTGGTGGAAGCGCTGGGCGTGCCGCTGGATTTAACCCCGCAGCAAGTCGGCGATTGCATCGACAGGGTCGGCATCGGGTTTCTGTACGCTCCCATGCTTCACGGCGCGATGCGTCACGTGGTGGGACCGAGACGCGAGATCGGACTTCGCACGATCTTTAATATCCTCGGTCCCTTGACCAATCCCGCAGGCGCAAGCGTCCAGGTGCTCGGTGTGTACCGGGAAGATCTCACCGAGACCATGGCAGAGGCACTCAGAAGGCTTGGTTCCAAAAGCGCCTTTGTGGTGTACGGCGAAGGCAGCTACGACGAAATCAGCATCACGGGCAGAACCACCATCACCCGACTCCGTGCAGATGAAATTATTACCACCAGCGTGACACCCGAGGAAGTGGGGCTTAAGCGAGCCCAACCGGAGGAAATTCGCGGGGGGAGACGCGGCCCGGAACGCGAATATTGTTCTGGAAGTGCTCAGAGGAGAGAAGAATGCTCGCCGGGATATGGTCCTCATGAACGCGGGTGCGGTTCTGGTTGCGGCAGAACGAGCGCAAACCCTGAAAGAGGGTGTGGAAATGGCAGCGGATTCCATCGACTCAGGCCGAGCTGTGGGAAAACTCCGGGATTTGATTGCTACTGCCGGTTTCCCTTGCCGAGTTTTGTAAGAATGCTGCAACGCAGTACGTGCGAGGAAGAACAATGACCGTGCTGGAAAACATTTTGGCCCATAAGGCGGAAGAGGTCGGTCTTCTCAAGGCACACACCGACATCAATGACCTGCACAGGCACGCTGCAGAGGCTCCCCCGGTGCGAGACATGATCGTCGCGTTGCGTTCCTGCAGGCATGTGCCGATCATCGCGGAGATCAAGCGAGCCTCTCCGTCCCTGGGAACCATTAATGACCGCACCGATGTCGCGGGCCAGGCACGGTCGTACGAAAAGGGTGGAGCAGCCGGACTGTCCGTGCTCACCGACGGACCTTTTTTCAAGGGAAAACTCGAGGACATCCATGAGGCTCGCGCTCACGTGACCCTCCCGGTCCTGCGCAAGGACTTTATCATTGATTCGATTCAGCTTTACCAATCCAGAGCCGCGGGGGCAGACGCCATACTCCTCATTGCGGCAGTCCTGGGCCTGGAGCATTTGCGGAAACTGTATCTCGAAACCGTTGCCCTAGGAATGACGCCGATTGTCGAGGTTCACGCGGAGTCCGAGCTTTCCGGCGTAATGGCGCTCGACCCCGTGATTGTAGGAATAAACAACCGCAACCTCCGCACCATGGAAGTCAGCCTGGAGACCTGCGTGAGGCTACGGCCACTGATTCCGGAGGGGACGCTGGTTCTCGCGGAGAGCGGTATCAAAGGCCCTGAAGACGTGGCCTTGCTTTTGGATGCAGGGGTGGATGCGTTCCTCGTGGGCACCACGCTCATGAAGTCCGGAGATCCGGAAGGGACGCTCTCGCGTCTGTGCAGAGCGGGAGGCTAGATCATGGTTCGTGTGAAGATTTGCGGCATAACTACGCGCGAAGATGGTCTGGCTGCGGCACGGATGGGTGCGGACATGCTGGGTTTCGTATTTGCTCCCAGCCCTCGTCAGGTCTTGCCGGATCAGGCACGCACGATCATACGCTGCTTGCCGACTCACGTGATGACCGTGGGGGTCTTTGTGAACGCTCCCCTGGATCTCATGAGGGAGGTCCAGCGATTCTGTGGTCTCGGGACGCTCCAGCTTCACGGAGATGAAAGCGAAGAGATGGTCCAAGCCCTGGGGGTCCCGGTGATCAAGGCCCTGAGAGTGGCTAAGACCGCGCTGGAGTGTGACACGGCTTTTCAGGGAGCAACGCTCCTGCTCGACACGTACGACCCGGAATCTGTCGGCGGCACCGGCAAGACCTTTGATTGGGGTCTGGCAATCGGTCCGGCACGCAAAAGGCAGATCATTCTTGCAGGAGGCCTCACTCCTGAAAATATTGTTGATGCTATCACGACGGTTCGACCCTACGCAGTGGATATCTCCAGCGGAGTGGAGCGGGAACCGGGGAGAAAAGATCATGACAAAGTTGAACGTTTCATTCGCAGGGCTAAATCCCTGGAAAACGCTTCCTGACTCACGGGGTCGATTCGGGCCCTTCGGGGGCCGGTTTGTTCCCGAGACGGTCATCCCTGCTCTGGACGAGCTGGAATCCGCGTATGAGGAAGCTCTACAGGATCCCGGCTTTCATGAGGAATTGGAGCTTCTCCTCACGCATTATGTGGGCCGTGAGACTCCGCTGTACGAGGCTCGTCGCCTGACCAAGCACATAGGAGGGGCCCGCGTGTTCCTGAAACGGGAAGACTTGGCTCACACAGGCGCACACAAGATCAACAACACCCTGGGCCAAGGCCTCGTAGCCCGCCGTATGGGGAAGAAGCGCATCATCGCGGAGACCGGCGCGGGGCAACATGGGGTGGCATCGGCCACCGCTGCTGCGCTGCTGGGCATGGAATGCGTGGTGTTCATGGGGACCCTGGACATGGAGCGGCAAGCGCTCAATGTCACGCGGATGCGACTGTTGGGGGCAACCGTGGAACCCGTGCATTCGGGAAGCAAGTCGCTCAAGGATGCGGTAAACGAAGCCATCCGCGACTGGGTGACCCACGTGCGGGACACGCATTACATCATCGGCTCTGTGGTCGGACCACATCCTTACCCGCGAATGGTCCGGGATTTTCAGTCCGTGATCGGCAGGGAAGCCAGAAGGCAAATGATTGAAAGGGAAGGGCGGCTGCCCGACGCTCTGGTGGCCTGTGTCGGAGCCGGAAGCAACGCGATAGGATTCTTTCATCCCTTCCTGGACGATCCTGTGGAACTCGTAGGCGTGGAAGCCGCGGGAAAAGGTCTCGAAAGCGGTCTGCACTCCGCGAGCCTCGTGGCCGGATCTGTAGGCGTGCTCCACGGTGCGAAGAGCTACCTGCTGCACGACAAGTACGGCCAGATCATCGAAGCCCACTCGATCGCGGCAGGTCTCGATTATCCGGGCGTCGGGCCTGAGCACGGGTACCTGAAAGATATCGGAAGAGTTCGGTACGAAACCGCGACCGATAAAGAGGCGTTGAAAGCCTTTCATACTCTGGCTTCCACCGAAGGAATACTGCCGGCCCTGGAGAGTTCCCACGCTCTGGCATATGTGGAGCGTCTCGCTCCTACCATGGAGCCGGAGGACATTATTGTGGTCTGTCTCTCCGGCCGGGGCGACAAGGACGTTGCCCACGTGACCGCTGCCATGGAGGCTCTCTCATGAAATCACTCGTACACACAGCAATCAATCGAGCGCTGGCAGCGGACCGTTGCGCATTCATCCCCTTCTTGACAGGAGGGTTTCCCGATCCTGACACGTGCGTGGAACTGCTGAAAGCCCTTGCCGAACACGGTGCGGACGTTATCGAGGTAGGGGTGCCGTTTTCCGACCCCTTGGCTGACGGTCCGACGATTCAGACGGCCAGCCGCACGGCCTTGGACAACGGAGTCACGCCGTTTGTGGTCTTTGACGTGGTCGCTCGCGCGGCCAAACAGATGACCTGCCCTCTCGTCCTGATGACCTATTTCAACCCGGTACTGAGAATGGGGTTGAGGGAGTTTGCACGCGAGGCCAAAGAATCGGGCTGTGCAGGAGTCATCATTCCGGACCTGCCTGCCGACGAAGCCGCAGAATGGGTGGAAGTCAGCCGGGGCTCCGAATTGGATACCATTTTCCTCGTGGCTCCCACCACGCCTCCGCAACGGATGCAAATGATCGCTTCACTCTCGCGGGGATTCCTTTACTACGTGTCCACGACCGGGGTAACCGGCAGCGCATGCGCGATCTCGGATGAGATGGTCGCTCAGATAGACCTCGCGAAAAGCCTCTCTCCGGTTCCGGTGGCAGTGGGATTCGGTATCGCGGAACCTGATCAGGCACGCGCTTTTGCGCCTATGGTTGACGGGATCATCGTGGGCAGCGCGTTCATCAGGCAGATTCAGGCATACCAGAACGCGGGCGACCAGGTCGCTGCAGTCTCCCGTTTGGCCGCGTCGCTCAGCGCTGCGCTTGGAAAAACGCCCAGCGGCAATGGCAATGGAACAGCGAAGGCACGCTAAGCCCAGCTTCTCGATCACATGTGAGGTGACAATAATGATTCTCTTAATCGACAATTATGATTCTTTTACGTATAACATCGCTCATGCACTCGGGTCCTTGGGGCAAACGCTGACCGTGGTGCGTTCCGACGTAGTCGGCGTTCAGGACGTGGAAGCCATGTCCCCGGAAGCGATAGTGATTTCGCCGGGTCCCGGAACGCCGAACGATGCGGGCATAAGCTGCGCGGTCATCGAGCGATTCGCCGGACGCGTTCCCATCTTGGGCGTATGCCTGGGACACCAGTGCATTGCGGCGGTGTTTGGCGCGAGAGTGGTGCGTGGCAAGACTCCTGTCCATGGCAAGACCTCGGAAGTGTTCCATGACGGCAGGACGATTTACGCGGGACTGAGAAATCCTTTCCGAGCCACCAGATATCATTCTCTGGTAGCAGCCGAAGAGACAGTAGCCTCTCCTCTGGAAGTCTCTGCATACACGATGGGCGGCACGGTGATGGGGCTGCGATGCGCGGACCTCAAAGTGGAGGGCGTCCAGTTCCATCCGGAATCCATTGCCACTCCACAGGGCATGATGCTTTTCCGGAATTTTCTCGACCTCTATCTGGGTGTTCGTCAGGCTGCCTGAGAACCGGGCTGATTCGATAAGTCAAAATACGAACGCCGCGAGGGTACGACATGGTCATTACAATGAAGGAAGACTGCCAGAAGAAAGAGGTCGGCGAGGTTCTGGCAGTATTACGGAGCCACGGCCTGGAACCGAGAATCATTTCACCGGGACCTCGTGTGGTAATTGGCGTGGTAGAGGATGTTGCACAGGGCCTCGTGGCGAACCTCACCAGCATCTTCTCTCAGAAGCCGGGGATCGAGGGGATCGAGACTTTCGGAACCTCGTGGAAACTCGTATCTCGGAGTTTCAGGCCGGACCGCACTACCATTGAGGTCGGCTCACGGGTGATCGGGGGAAAAGATATCGCAGTCATGGCCGGTCCGTGCGCGGTAGAATCCCGGGAGAACATCATCGAGATTGCGCAGGCGATCAAAGCGGCCGGCGCGAGTTTCTTGCGGGGCGGAGCGTTCAAACCGAGGACATCTCCGTATTCATTTCGAGGACTGGGCGAAAAGGGCCTGGAGTACTTGGCCGAGGCACGACGATTGACCGGGCTTCCTGTGGTCACCGAGGTGCTTGCCCAGGATGAAGTGGATCTTGTGGCCCGTTACGCGGATATCCTTCAGATCGGCACGCGTGATATGCAGAACTTCGCTCTTCTGGAAGCAGTAGGCGAACTGGACAAACCGGTATTTCTCAAACGAGGTCTCATGGCCACGGTGAAGGAACTGTTGCTTTCCGCAGAGTACATTCTGGCCAAAGGCAATACACGGGTCATTCTCTGTGAGCGGGGCATTCGCACCTTTGAGAGAGAGACGCGCAACACCTTGGACATCTCTGCAGTGCCTTTGCTCAAGCAGTTGTCTCATTTGCCTGTGGTGGTGGACCCGAGCCACGCCGTGGGGAAGAGAGAGCTGGTAAGCTCGGTGGCCTTGGCTGCGGTCGCGGCTGGAGCGGACGGCCTCATGATAGAAGTCCATCCCGATCCTGACAGCGCGGTGTCAGACGGCCGACAAAGCCTCACCCTCGAAGCGTTCGCAGCGCTGATGCCCATGATACAGCGAGTGGCCGAAGCCGTGAACGGCGCGCGCGACGGGAGGTTGCCGTGAGCCTGAGAGGCACGTTTTCTCCGCCTGGAGACAAGTCGATATCCCACAGGTTCGCACTCATGTCCCTTCTGGCTGAAGGCGAGTGTCGCCTTACCAACTGTTCTCCAGGCGCGGACGTGCGATCGAGCCTCGACGCGGTGAGTCTCCTTGGCAGTGAGGTCCGTTATGAGGCAGACAATCTGATTATCAGAGGCGCTCGCGGTACTACCAAGACCGACGCGATCATTGACTGCGGCAATTCCGGAACCACCATGAGGCTCCTCATGGGCGTGTTGGCCGGCACCCGGGGAGAGTTTGTCCTTGACGGCGACGACTCGCTTCGGCAGAGGCCCATGGAACGCGTGGCCGTCCCTTTGAGGAGTATGGGCGCAGCCATTCAAAGCACTGACGGCAAATGTCCGGTGAGGATTCGTGGCGATCGTCTGACGGGCATCGCATACGAGTTGCCTGTGGCGAGCGCCCAGCTCAAGAGCGCGGTAATCCTCGCAGGGTTGCAGGCCGATGGACGGACCACGGTAAAGGAAACGATTGCGAGCAGAGACCATACGGAAAGGCTTCTCCGTCTTTTTGGGGGGAAGATCTCCGTATCTGCGGGGATGGTGCAGGTCGAGCGGTCCCGCTTGGTCTTTCCCGCTTCGTTTCATATTCCCGGAGATCCTTCTTCTGCTGCGTTCTTTCTCTCTGCTGCTGCGATCACGCCCGACAGCGAGGTCACTGCGGAAGGCGTGCTGCTGAACCCGACCCGGACAGGCTTCCTGGCCGTCCTCAAAAGGATGGGAGCCGATCTCGACATACGCTCCACGAAAGAAGCTGCCGAGCCGTGGGGAGCGGTCACCGCACGATTTTCTCCGGCCTTGTGCTCGTGTGTGGTGCAAGCCGAAGAGGTGCCCTCTCTCGTGGATGAAGGTACCGATTCTCGCGCTGGTGGCCACTCAGGCAAAGGGCCGAACCGTGTTTCACGGGGTGGGCGAACTCAGGGTGAAAGAGTCGGACCGGCTCGCGGCAGTGGCCAGTCAACTGGGTCTTATGGGCGCGACGATCATCGCGGAGGACGATTGCCTCGTGGTCGAAGGGCCGACCACTCTCAAACCGGTTTCCCGCTTGGATTCTTTTGGTGACCATCGCATCGCCATGACACTCAGGCTTGCCGGCTTGCTGGCCGCGTCAGATCCGTTCATCGACGGAGAAAGCTCGGTGAACATTTCGTACCCCGCTTTTCATGACACCCTGAAAGGTTTGAGTCGATGAGAGTATTCTGTATCTTGAGCGACTCGAGAGCATTTCGGTCCAAGTCGCCGGCCATGCATACTGCCGTTTTGCACACGGTGGGGATTGACGGCGTGTACGTTCCCTTCATGGTAGAGCCCGATCGTGTGGGTGATGCAGTGAGGGGATTGCGCGCTCTCAACGTGGCCGGAGCGAACGTGACTGTCCCCTACAAGGAAACGGTCATACCGCATCTGGACCGTCTCTCCGACGAGGCCGAGGCCATCGGCGCGGTAAACACCATAGTTCCCGGCCCCGAAGGACTCACCGGGCACAACACGGACGCGGGAGGGTTCGCGGAGGCTCTTGAGGCAGTAGGCTTTTCCATGAAAGGGAAGACTGCCCTGGTCTTCGGGACAGGCGGCGCTGCCAAGGGCGTGGCATATGCGCTGACGAGAGTGGGAGGAGCCAAAGTCTTGCTTGCAGGTCGGGGAGAAGAACGCACCAGGGAGGTCGCACGCCGGGTGGGTGCGGAGGCGCGACCGCTGGATTCGTTGCTCCACGGACCGGTTCCTGTGGAACTGGTGGTGAACGCGACGCCGGTCTCGAACTTTCGCGAGTCTCCTGAGCTGGCTGCCAAGCTGGATCGGCTGGACGTGCCGGGTTGTGAGCTGGTGATCGATCTCAATTACGGTCGGTTGGAGAACTTCTGGCTGGATCTTGCCGCAAAAATGAGCGCTCGCTTCATGGACGGATTACCGATGCTTGTCCACCAAGCCCGGCTGAGCTTTGCTCTTTGGACGGGATTGCGGGTAGATGTGCGCCTGTTCATGCAGGCTCTCGAGGAGTCGCTATGACGGGCAACATTTATCTCGTAGGATTCATGGGCTCGGGAAAGAGTACCGGTAGGCCGGATTCTCGCTCAGACCTTGAACCGACGATTCGTGGATATGGACCAAGAGTTGGAAACGAAATTCCGCCAGCCGATTCACGAGGTTTTCGCACAACGCGGAGAAGAGGTGTTCCGGGACAGCGAGACGGCTCTTCTCAAGACCCTGTCAGGCAGGAATCGGCTGGTGGTGGCCGCAGGTGGCGGGGCTGCGGATCGGGAGCAGAATCGGGCTTTCATGTCGGATTCGGGAAAGATAGTCCACCTGGAAACGGATCTTGTCTCATGTAAGCAACGGCTGAACGACCGCGACAGAGGTTTGCGGCCCATGTGGCGAGACCCGCAGTTTGTGGAGCGTCTGTTCGATAGCCGAAAGGCCGTGTACTGTCAGGCTGACATCTCGGTTTCCATCGACGGCAAAACTCCTGTGGATGCAACGCGCGCAATCGTCGCGAGGTTGTTTCCGGACCGGAAAATCTCCGCGTTTCTCGGCGATACCTCATGTCCTGTCATCTGCACGTGGCGAGCACCGGACAGCCTCGTAGAACCGACACACGACCGCCGAGTCGCACTGCTCACCGATAAGAATGTGGGCCGCCTGCATCTGGACCGATTCCGTGAGAAGCTTGCAGACCCGCTGGTGTATACCATACAGCCGGGAGATCGGAGCAAAACCCTGCAAACCGCACAGCGTGTGTACGAAAGTCTCTTGGTCCATCGATTCGACCGGGGAGATCTTCTGGTCGCGGTGGGAGGCGGGGTGGTCACCGATCTGGGAGCGTTCGTGGCAGCCACGTTCAAGCGCGGCATGGGATTTGTCCTGGTATCCACGTCCCTGCTGGGGTGTGTGGACGCGGCAGTGGGCGGCAAGGCCGCGGTAAATCTGGGGCATGCCAAGAACGTGGTGGGATGTTTCACTATACCCGAGCTGGTGGTGTTGGATCTGGCCGCTTTGGGGACACTCCGTCGCAACCACCGAAGCGAAGGGCTCGTAGAGGCGTACAAGGCCGGACTCGTGGCGTCTCCGGAACTGGCTGAACTGGTGGACCTTCAAACGGATGCGCTGCTGGCCGGCGATCAGCCGTTGCTGGGGCAGGTAGTGTCCTTGTCAGCCGAAACCAAGGCTGACGTGGTTTCAAGGGATTTCCGGGAGTCCGGATTGCGCAGGATTCTGAATTTCGGCCATACCTTCGGTCACGCGGTGGAGGGGTTCCATCGGTTCAAGGTGAGCCACGGGGATTCCGTGGCATTGG
The DNA here is from genome assembly GCA_963760985.1 of uncultured delta proteobacterium. Lineage (GTDB taxonomy): Bacteria > Desulfobacterota > Desulfomonilia > Desulfomonilales > Desulfomonilaceae > JACRDG01. Next base: position 11,812 of record CAVXFM010000022.1, read on the forward strand.
GCATGATCGTGGCAACCTTGCTTTCTGAGTCAAGGGGACTGATTTCTCGAGATACTGCCGAACGGATCGTCAGGACCGTCCGCAGAATAAGCCCGCGCCCGCGTGGGGTGTCCGCCGTTGGACGCTGCCTGGGAAATCATGCTCCATGACAAGAAGATCAGGCGTGGCCGCATGGTCTTTGTGCTGCTTGAAGGCGTGGGCGAGCCGATATGTGTGGAAGACGTTTCTCAGGAAGAGTTGGCTGCTGCGATTGGGAAGCTCGGAGATTGATCCCACCGGTGTGCTCCGCTGAGATGCGCTGTGCGGGTTGGGAGCGAAACGCCCTCCAGCGACCAGCGGGAGCTGGCAAGAGTAGAGTTTTTCGGGGAAGGGTCCGGGAAACCCCTTTTTTGCACAAAAAAGGGGTTTCCCGGTGGGTTTTTACAGAAAGGTCTGAGATGGGGAGTATTTTTGGCCGTTACTTTCAGATAGCGACGTTTGGCGAGTCTCACGGCCCGGCAGTGGGAGTGGTCGTGGATGGCGTACCGCCCGGACTTGCGGTGGATGCCGGCAAGATTCAGCGAGACTTGGACCGGCGTCGACCGGGGACATCCCGTTTTGTGTCACCACGCCGAGAGTCGGACGAAGTGGAGATCCTTTCGGGAATTGCCAACGGTCTCACGCTCGGCTCGCCGGTGGCTTTACTTGTGCGAAATCGGGACGTGAGGTCCGGGGATTATCGGAACATCCAAGAAATGTTTCGGCCCGGCCATGCTGATTACACGTATTTCAAGAAATACGGTTTGACCCCCCAACCTGGCGGCGGGAGATCCTCCGGACGGGAGACCGTGGGCCGAGTGGCCGCAGGCGCGATTGCCCGGGCGTTGCTGGAACAGCACGGGATAGCGATACGCGCGTACACGGTGCGCATCGGGCAGGTGAAGGCTGCCCGGATAGACCCGGAGTTCGCGGAACAGGATCCTTTGCGTTGTGCAGATCCTGACGTGGCTGGCATGATGGCAGAAGAGGTGGAAGCTGCGCGGGCTGAGGGGGATTCAATAGGCGGCGTGGTGGAGGTCGTTGCCGAGGGCGTACCTGCAGGACTGGGGGACCCGGTCTTCCACAAGCTTGACGGGGCTCTCAGTGCCGCGATGGTCTCCATTGGCGCGGTCAAAGGAATAGAATTCGGGACCGGGTTCGAGCTTGCTGCCATGCGAGGCTCGCAAGCCAACGATCCGATCTCTCCTGAAGGGTTTCTGTCGAATCACGCGGGCGGCGTCTTGGGAGGCATTTCCTCCGGACAGGCCATTGTCATGCGTCTGGCGGTGAAACCGACATCATCGATTTCCAAACCTCAGGCTACAATCGATATTCATGGACAAACCCGCACCATTGAAGTGAAGGGCCGCCACGACCCGTGCTTGTGCGGTAGGATCGGGCCCGTGGCGGAAGCCATGACCGCTCTGGTGCTGGCTGACGCGCTGCTTGAGCAGATTGCGTGCTCCGGAGGAACACAATGAGGATCATGGTCATGAATGGGCCGAATCTCAACCTGCTAGGTCAGCGAGAGCCGGGCCTGTACGGAAACAAGACCCTGCCCCAGATCGAGGAATCGCTCACACGGCTCGGCAAGGATTTGGACGTCGTGGTGGATTGTTTCCAATCGAATAGGGAGGGAGAACTGGTGGATGCCCTCCAAAAGGCAGGAACAGACTGCGACGGAGTGATCCTCAACGCTGGAGCGTACACTCACACGAGTGTGGCGGTGCGGGATGCAGTCTCTGCGATCCGCATTCCGGTGGTGGAAGTGCACCTGACTAATCCACAGGCGCGTGAAGAATTCCGCCGCGTCTCACTCCTCGCGGACGTGGCAGCGGGCTCCATCTCAGGTTTTGGCGCGGAATCCTACACTCTGGCTCTGCTCTGGTTCAGCCGCCGCGAGGGCGTATGAATCGCGAAAAGGGTGCTTTTCGACGACAGCCTCGCGTGTACAAGCGTAATGAGTACATGCTGAGGTAAGTCCTATTACGGTTCTCGGTCGCCTGGAGGACAGGTTTGAGACGGACAACCCGGTCAGACTGATCATGGCTAGCCCTCACGTGGGATAGTGGCGAGGACTCGGGGAAAAGGCTATGAGCCGCAGGACAATGCGGCAAGGATTGGCTTTTGACGTGGCCCCATTCTCGAGGCGTTCCACGACGTCGGATTTTGGGCTTGACAGACCTGCCTCGACATGTAAGAATTCAGCCTAATGGACCTTGGCAAGGATTGACATGAGTCACACCACAAAACTTACGGGCATGAACGGACGGTTTAGCAGCTATTATTATTACTATTTTAGCTACGTCTGCCCGTGGGCCCGTGGAGGGTGACTCTCAGGATAGAGTAAACCGAATTCCAAACAGGGCCGTGGGCAGACGAAAAGCCGCTCACGGCCCTTTCTGTTTCGAAAGAGGGCCGTGGGCAGATTCCACGGCCTTTTTCTTTGAGGTATCAGGAGGACCTTATGATGCACGCAACCATTGAAGTCATGACCCAGTCTTTACCCGCTCCGGGATTGCTCGCCCCACCTGTGCAGACGCCCAAGCTGCCGCCGTACCGGCTAGCGAGCAGACTCAGCCAATCAGACGCCACCATCGTGCGTGCGGGCGAGGTGCGCGTGGGTGGCCACAGGTTCGTAGTGATTGCCGGCCCTTGTTCCGTGGAAGATGAACGCCAGCTTCTCTCCACCGCGAGAACCGTGAAAGACGCGGGCGCGTCCATGCTGCGGGGCGGGGCGTTCAAACCAAGATCCTCGCCGTACAGCTTCCAGGGCCTGGAAGAAGAAGGCCTTCGACTCCTCCACGCGGCCCGTACGATGACAGGTCTCCCGATAGTGACCGAGGTCATGGACTCGGAAGACATCCCTCTTGTGGCGTCCTATGCGGATATTCTTCAGGTCGGAACGAGAAACAGCCAGAACTTCTCGCTGCTCAAGAAGCTCGGAAAGGTTGGCAAGCCCGTGCTGCTCAAACGGGGACTTATGACCACGCTGGATGAGTTCCTCATGTCCGCGGAATACATCCTCGCATCGGGAAACGATCAGGTGATTCTTTGCGAACGAGGCATCCGTACCTTTGAAACCGCGACCCGAAACACCCTGGATCTGAGTGCGATCCCGGTGCTGAAGGAGAGGACGCACCTTCCCGTGATCGTGGACCCGAGTCATGCGGTGGGTCATTCGCGTTATGTGATCCCCATGGCACGGGCAGCTATGGCGGTGGGAGCTGACGGTATCATGGTGGAAGTGCATTGCGACCCGGAAAAGGCGCTCTGCGACGGAGACCAGTCCCTGAATCCCGAGATGTTCGCGCAACTCATGAACGAACTGCGCTCCATGGCCGGCCTGGTGAGCCGGGAGATTTAGCAAGCATTTCCTTTGAGATGGATCCGGACATACTTTCTTCAAAGAAGAAAGGCTTCTCCTTCCACGCGCAACTTTCTTACAAGGGCAAAGAAGCAATGTGTGTGACTGAACTGCAAAGAATTGACGGCCTCAGAGAAAAGATCGACCAGATCGACCGAGACTTGATTCAACTCCTTAGCCGGCGGGCTGCGTGCGCACTGGCTATCGGCCCCCTGAAGCAATCCCTCGGCCTGCCTACCTTTGACGCAGGTCGTGAGCGAGAGGTGATGGACGCGCTCCTGACTCACAATGATGGGCCATTGACCGATTCCGCGCTCAATTACATCTTTACCGAGATTATCTCCGCGTGTCGCGCGCTCCAGTGTCCCACCAGAGTGGCATATCTGGGTCCGGAAGCGACCTTTAGCCACACTGCCTCCCTGGAGTATTTCGGTCGATCGAGCACTCTCCTGCCAAGAGATTCGATAGTCGACGTGTTCCGTGAGGTCGAAAGCGGGCAGGCTGACTTCGGTGTGGTTCCTGTAGAAAATTCTACCGAAGGAGCGGTCGGGTTGACGCTTGATCAGTTGGCCACATCGGACCTGAGAATTTGTGGCGAGATCCTTTTGCCCATCTCTCACGCTCTCATGTCACGCACCACGGATCTGGATCTGATAGAGTCAGTTTTTTCGCACCCGCAGGCATTGGCGCAATGTTTCGGATGGTTGGCCGGTAACCTCCCCGGCAGAGCCATCGTCCAGACACCGAGCACGGCCGCGGCCGCGAAACGTGCAGCGCAGGAGCCGGGAGCCGCAGCAGTGGGAAGCGAAATGCTCGCGCGGCTTTATGGATTGGAAGTGCTTTCCCGAAATATCCAGGATCGCTCAGTAAACCTCACCCGGTTTCTCATCCTCGGCAGGGCCGAAAGTCGTATGACAGGCAAAGACAAGACATCGATCCTCTTTACCGCACGGCATCAGCCGGGGTCATTGCTCGCTGCATTGACGCCGTTCGCGAACCATGGGATAAACTTGACTCGGATTGAGTCCCGACCGTCCAAAGAAAAACTGTGGACCTATATCTTTTTCGTAGACATAGAGGGACATCTGTCCGAGGATCGGGTAAAAGACGCTCTGGAAGCCCTTTCAAGTTACGTGGACAATCTCAAGATTCTCGGCTGCTATCCCAAGGCCGAGTTGACCGGCGGCCGCCCCATTTCGCGGGAATCCGCACTGCCGCGGCCACTGAAACGCGAGTCTGAGGAAGGTATGCATTTCGAAGAGTGCCGCGACTGAGGTCATTTTATGGAACCGCAGAGTATCGCCATCGTCGGGGGCCTTGGCCGCATGGGCGCGCTGATGAGCGCCTCGTTTCGTGAAGCGGGGTACCACGTGACGATCGCGGATTCCCAAATGGGTCCGATCTCGTGGGAAGGGGTCGGGAAGCATCAGGTGATCCTATTGGCGGTTCCCATATCTGCGGTTGATCGTGTGGTCCGAGCCCTGGGACCGTTCACCCGAAAAGACGGGGTTGTGGTGGACATCGCGTCTCTCAAGGAAGCGCCACTTCGCTCCATGCTCGCACATTGCCAGGGAGAGGTGATTGGAAGCCATCCACTCTTTGGACCCGCTGTGTCGTCTTTGGAAGGCCAGCTCGTGTTTATCTGTCCTGCAAAGTCCAGCCGCTGGGTCCAGTGGTTTCGCGCCTTTTTGGAGGATCGCGGGGCTCGAGTCGTGGACATAGACGCGGCCAAGCATGACAGGCTGATGGGATCTGTGCAGGTGTTGCGCCACATGCTGGTGTTTTGCTTCGGCAGAACCCTTATGCGGTTGGACTATGACATCTCGTCTGACCTCCCTCTTTCAGGGCCCTGGTTTTCGCGGCTCGTGGAAATGCTCAGGAATCAAGTGACAGAGAATCCGGATCTGTACGCGGAACTGGCCTTTCCCAATCCGGTCATGGATGATGTGGTCGCGCTCTTCGCGGAAGAGGTGGAATCGATCTGCGCGGCATACCGATCAAGAGACCGCACGGGACTCGTGGGCCAAATCAATGAACTCGCTGCGTACGTGAAGCCCGATGGCCACTCGCTCGACGAATGAATTTGCCTGTCAGCTCCTGTCGAATTTCCCCCATGAGAATCGAATTCGGCTCGTTCATGCAGAACTCTTTTTTCCTTACAATTCTCTTTGCCCAGTTCCTGGGTAAAGTGGCACAATGAGCGGGAGCGGTTTCCTCTTTCGGCCCAACCGTCGTTTGCGGTGGTTCAACCGCGACAGCAAGGGCAGTCTTTCCCTGGACAGATGAGCGACCAGCCGCTCTAAGGTTCTTGCCAGACATTTCTGGGCACTTCCGTGTTGCAAGGGTCTTACCTGGGGAATCGTGGGAATGCCTCTATGCCGCGTGCCCCACAATTCTTCGTCGCTCTCCTGATCGAAGCGTTCCGGATACGTGTGAACTATGTTCGATTCTCTCACCGTTATCGCAGTGACGTGCCTGTACATGGCCTCCCTTCTTGCCGTTGCACGTTGGACGGATCGCCGAGTGGATCGAGGCGAGAAGATGCCCCACAACGCGCTCGTGTACGCGCTGGCCCCGGCAGTCTATTGCACGGCCTGGACGTACTATGGCAGCGTGGGAGCTGCGGCAAATTCCGGATTGCTTTTCCTTACGATCTATCTCGGACCTACACTTGCTCTCACGTTGTGGTGGACGGTCTTGCGCAAGCTCGTGCGAATCAAGTCCGTCCATCGGAGCACCAGCGTCGCTGACCTGATTTCAGCCCGATACGAACGTGCTCAGGGCGTTGCTGCGCTGGCCACGCTCGTGGCATTTGTCGGGGTGACTCCCTATGTTGCCCTTCAGTTCAGAGCAATCGAGTCGACCTTCGCGATGATTGTCGCACCGAGCCCGCACCCGTCCGCGTGGATTGAGCAGGCCAGGGGAGGGGTCTTTGCGGTGTTGCTCGTGATCTTCACCATTGCTCTTGGGGTAAGACGGCTGGATCCTACTGAGCGTCATCCGGGGATGATGATGGCCCTGGCAGTGGAATGCATGGTGAAGTTGTTCGGCTTCCTGGCGGTTGGTGTGTTCGTCACCTATTTCATGTTCGATGGCTTCGGAGACATTCTTACCCGAATCGCGGTCCACTTGCCGGGAAAAGGCCAGGCCTGGCATTTCTCTTATGATGTCTCGCCTGTCAGGTGGATGTCTTACCTCCTGTTGAGCATGGGCGCGATCGTGTTCCTTCCTCGCCAGTTCCACGTCGAGGTGGTGGAGAACCTGGATGAGCGGCACATAAAGACTGCTATGTGGGTCTTTCCCCTGTACCTCTTCCTTATCAACATTTTTACTTTTCCCGTGGCCATGGGCGGATTATTGAGCGGACTTCCCGCACGGGCAGCGGACACGTTTGTGCTGGGCCTACCGATGCGGCAAGGTAGAGAACTGCTCTCTCTGTTGGTCTTCATTGGCGGATTCTCCGCAGCCACGGGAATGATCATGGTCTGCTCCATTGCCATGTCCACCATGATTAACAACCACATTGTGTTGCCATGTGTGGGTCGCGTGGGGTGGTTGGGTTTCTTGCGCCGTCGTTTGCTGTGGTGTCGGTGGGCCGCGGTCGCTGTATTCGTGGGCATGGGGTATTGGTGTCAGCGATTGGTTGCGCACGAGTACATGCTCGTGAATATGGGTATCATTTCCTTTGCCGCGGTGCTCCAGTTCGCTCCCCCGGTCTTGGGAGGCCTGTTCTGGCGTCGAGGGAACAAGCTTGGAGCGACTCTTGGCCTTGGGGCCGGGGCATCGGTCTGGTTTTACACGATGCTGATTCCCGCTGCGAGCAAGAGCGGCTGGTTACCCGCGGGGCTGCTCCATGACGGTCCCTGGGGCCTGGGGTTTCTCAAGCCGGAAGCGCTTTTCGGAACCACGGGCCTGGATCCTGTGTCCCACGCGGTGTTCTGGTCGATGTTGTGTAACATTGGCCTGTATGTGGTGGGGTCTCTGTCCGCAAAGCAGACCGAGGAGGAACAAGCCCGCGTGGAAGAGTTCGTGGGAATTCTGGATCCCATCCCTCAACGAAGAGCCGTGGTCCGACGTGATGCCCGCATAGAAGTCACCAAGAAGCGGCAGTCGCTGATTTTCCTGCTCGAGGGTTATTTCGACCGTGCCAGAGCGCACGCGATTACCAAACAGTGCATTGCGGCAACGGGACTCGCAGAACGGAGCCATATTTCGATCGTGGAACTGGCCGAGTTGCGCAGTCAAGTGGAGAAGCACCTCGCGGGATCCATCGGCACGGCAGAAGCGCACAGGGCCATGAAGGAATGGTTGGTCTTCACGCCTTCGGAGGCTAGGGAACTGTCGGTATGTTACGCGGAAATCCTCGCGGACCTTGCGGTAACCCCCGAGGAACTTCGACGGCGGGTTGATTACTTCAAGGAGCGAGAGACACTGTTGACCCAGTATGCCAATGAACTGGAAGATAAGGTCAGAGAGCGGACGAGCGAGCTGGAGGCAGCAAATCAAGAGCTCAAGGATTTCGCGTACGTAGTCTCACATGATCTCAAGGCTCCCCTCAGGGCTATTAGCCAATTGGGGGAATGGATAGCCCAGGATTGTGCCACCGCGTTCGATGACCAAGGCAAAGAACACATGTGTCTGCTCCTCGGGAGAGCTGAACGAATGCATAATCTTATAGAGGGGATACTCAATTACTCACGGATCGGCCGTGTCAAAGAAAAAGAACAACCCGTAGATCTGAACGAGCTGGTTCGTGATGTCGTCGATCTCCTCGGCACAGGTAGCCACATGAGGATAACCGTGGAGAATCACCTCCCTGTCATACGCTGCGAACGAACACGACTCCAGCAAATATTCCAAAATCTGATGGATAATGCGATAAAATTCATGGACAAGCCTGAAGGCGAGATCAACATCAGTTGTGTGGATGATGCTTCGCACTGGCGATTTTGCATCACTGACAACGGACCGGGAATCAGTCAGCGGTACCACGAGAAGATCTTTCAGATGTTTCAAACTCTTATGCCACGTGATCACACGGAGAGCACCGGAATTGGGCTTGCTCTCGTGAGGAAGATTGTTGACATGAACGGAGGCCAAGTATGGGTCGAATCTGAAGAGGGCAGGGGAAGCAAATTCTTCTTCACCCTGGGCAAGAACGAGGGAAACAGATGAAGAACGGGAGACCCATTCTGCTCGTAGAGGACGACCGGGTGGATGTCATGACGGTCAAGCGCGCTCTGAGGGATCTGAAAATCCGCAACAAGTTGTCCATCGTCCCCAACGGGGAAGAAGCGCTCGCATTCTTGAGAGGCGGAGACAACGCGAAGCCCTGCATAATCCTCCTCGACCTCAACATGCCTAGAATGGGAGGCATAGAGTTCCTCAGAATCGCCAAGGGGGATGACGGTCTGAAGGGTATCCCTGTGGTCGTGCTAACCACCTCCCAGGAAGACCGAGACAAAGTAGACAGTTTTGATCTCGGTGTTGCCGGCTATCTGGTGAAGCCGCCCGATTACAAGCAATTCGTCGAGGTCGTCAGAACCCTGCACCTGTACCTGGACCATCAGTGAAATACCCGATGAGGTATGACCAGTGGAAAACAGGGGAATTAGAATCCTATTGATCGAAGACGATTTGGTCGACCGCATGGCCTTTGAGCGGTTCGTGGATCGCTCTGGCCTGCCTTATTTGTACGCGTGTGCGGATTCAGTGAGCGCAGCGCGGGCGTTTCTCACCACAAAGGATTTCGACGTGGTGGTGATGGATTACTTGCTTGGTGACGGCACGGCCTTTGATCTGTTTGGTCTGGTTCCTTCTGATGTGCCGATCGTCATTGTCACCGGGGGCTCGGATGCAGAAATAGCCGTCCAGGCCATGAAAGCAGGAGCGGCAGACTACTTGCTGAAAGACCGCGAAGGACACTATCTCAAGACACTGCCTATCACGGTGGATAATGCCATCAAGGCAAAAAGGGCGGAAAAAGAGCTGCGGCAAGCTCATGAGGAGCTGGAAAAGCGCGTCGAGGAACGAACCGCTGAGCTGGTACAGATTAACGACCAACTCCTCAGAGAAGTAAAAGAACGTAGGCGCGCGGAAGCGAGCCTCGCCGCGGAACTCACCAAGTTCCGTGCTCTGTACGATCTCGCGGTGGCTATTACCGGCGAACGCAGCCTGGATGAGAATCTCTCTTTGGTCGTGGGCCAGAGCAAAGAATTGCTCAAGGCCGACGCTGCGTATATCGTTCTGCACGACGAAGCGGCAGGCGCGGTGTACGTGGACACGTGCGTAGAGGTAAAGACCGACGCGTTCAAGAACGTGAGAATCCCACTGGGGGAAGGGCTAGGCGGAAAGGTCGCCAAGACTGGCAAGGGCGTGATTGTCCAAGACTACTTCGCAGAAGTCGGCCCATGTGTGCACGACGTCACGATGAAGGAAGGATTTATCTCGGGAATCGCCGTGCCCATCCAGGTAGGGCAAACTAGCCTTGGCGTCCTGTTCGTGGCGAACCGGACCAGGACTTCCTTCTCTCAGTCACACCTGGACACCCTCTCCCTGCTGGGGAATTTGGCCGCGGTCGAAATTACTCGGGCCCGGGCTGAACGCTCACTGCGCGAGAGCGAAGAAACGGTACCGGTCTCTGGTTGAAAACATCGACATTGGGGTCACGCTTGTCGACGCGACCCACACGATCATCATGACCAACACCGCAAGGGCAAAGATGCTCAACCGTCCCATCAGCGAACTCGTAGGAAGAAAATGCTTCAATGAAATCCAGAAACTTGACGAGCGCTGTGCATACTGTCCAGGGATTCAAGCCATGGAAACAGGTGAACCCCATGAGGTAGAGATACAGGAAACCAAAGCAGATGACACACCTTTTTACATGAGAATCCGGTGTCTTCCCACTCTTGGTCCAGACGGAGCGGTAACGGGCTTCATCGAGCTGGTGGAAGACGTCACCAACCGCAAACGCCTTGAAGAACAACTCCGGCACTCCGCGAAAATGGAGGCCATAGGTCTGCTCGCCGGTGGAGTGGCGCACGACTTCAACAATCTGTTGACTGCCATGATCGGGTATACGGACATGCTTTTGGAGCAGATGCCCCCCCATGAATCGGTACTACACAAAAGTGAAGCATATTAGCTACACGGCCCAGCGAGCCGCGAGTTTGACCCGTCAATTGTTGGCCTTCAGCCGCAAGCAGGTACTGGACATGAAGGCGCTCGATCTGAATGCGTGCATCTTCAACATTGAGAAGTTGTTGCGCCGTCTTATCGGAGCTGACATCGAATTGGTGACCGTGCTGGACCCGACGCTCGGAACCGTGAAGGCCGACGCGAGCCAGATCGAACAGATTCTCATGAACCTGGCGGTCAACGCCCGAGATGCCATGCCCTTGGGCGGGAAACTGACGATTGAGAGTAGGAATGTTATCCTGGATGCAGAATATGCGCGAACTCACGCAGAGACCAAACCAGGCGAATATGTAATGTTCTCTGTCACCGACACCGGCGTCGGCATGGACGAACAGACATGCGCGCGCATATTCGATCCCTTCTTTACCACCAAGGAAAAGGGACGAGGCACGGGGCTGGGGCTCTCCACCGTGTACGGCATCATAAGGCAACACCAAGGAAACGTGTCAGTTTGCAGCGAGCCAGGCCGTGGAGCAAGCTTCAAGATCTACCTTCCGCGCTTTGAGGGCGCGGGGGAAGACATTCTCGTGCAAAATACGGTCGAAGCACCGCAGCATGGTTCCGAGACCGTCCTGCTGGTCGAAGACGACGAAGTGGTGCTGAATCTGACGCACGAGTTGCTCGAAAAGCTTGGATATCGCGTTCTGGGTGCATTGGACTCGGAGCAAGCCATGAGGATGAGCGAAGCACACGATGGGCCGATTCACTTGCTCCTGACGGACGTAGTCCTGCCGAAAATGGATGGCGCCACACTGTTCAACCATCTCTCCCAAACCCGAACGGGCCTGAGAGTGCTTTATGTGTCCGGTTATGCGGAGAGCGCCATTCTGCAGGAAGCTTTGGCGGACCCGGCCAATCAGTTCCTGCAGAAACCGTTCACCATGGCGAGCCTTGCAAAGAAGGTGCGTGAAGTGCTGGATCGTTCCGCGAGACCGATTCGAAAGTGAGGACCACAGGCAAACCTGTGTGAGTAACTTTGCATCGGGCAAAAGGCCTGGAAAGGGGCACGTGTGGCGACCATTGTGAGCATGGTGAATTTCAAGGGAGGCGTTGGAAAAACGACGCTCTCGGTGAATGTCGCCGCGTGTCTGGCACAGGAATTCGCACAGAAGGGTACTGCTGGTCGATCTTGACGCTCAGGCAAACGCGAGCGTCTGGCTGCTTGGACCTGAAAAATGGCGCAGCGTGTCAGGACCGGACAGGCTCAACCGCACATCTTACGGCCTCTTTAGCGGCAAGCTCTCGTCGGACGCAATCACAGCTCCCTACGATAGCGCAGGGAAAAAGGGATTGTCTCTTCCCGGCCTTCATCTGATACCAGCCAGCTACCACATGATTGTCCTGGAAAATCATATCGTGGAGAAGTACCATCGCCAACGCAACGACCAAAGATACGTGCTCCACAGTGAATACGGTTATCTCAACGATACGATGAGTCAATTTATCGATCAGTATGATTACGTCATTTATGACTGTCCTCCCAATATCTACTACGTCACACGGAACGCGATCCGGTCATGCCACTTCATCCTCATGCCCTGCATCCCTGACACCCTTTCCACATTCGGGCTCAAACTCCTGGTCTCAAGGGCAAACCACCTCGTGATGCAGCTCAAGAGGCACAATGAGCCAGAAGTCTTCGCCTCGTTGCTCGGAGTGGTGGTGAACAAGTTCAAGCAGGTCAATGAACTCAAGAGAGGACTGGATGAACTCATTGCCACGATTGACGACATGAGACTTACCAGGAAATACTCCATCGTCACTCCGGGAACGACAGTATTCAACTATGCGGTTCGGGATCTGATTGTACATTCCGAGGCAGTACACGCGGGAAAGCCACTCTGTCTGTACAAGCCCCGCTCAGACGCGTATCAAGACGTGAAGGCGCTTACTGCTGCGATACACACCGCGGTCCAGGAGTGGTCATGACAGAATTCGGGATTTTGTGTGACAAGGCCAAAAGCCTGTGTGGAATGCTCAAACCATCGCAGCGCAATGCTCTGCCGCCAGAGGTGATAGCCGAGGCCTGCCAGGCTATGGATCTTCTGAGGGCAACGCTCGTGCCGTATCTTCCGCCTTCTGTTCAGGAAAAGAGAGAAGCGAAGTCTCATCCGAAAGGCAGTCAGATCGCCCTGTTCACCACCGCTGACCGAGAGCGCAAGAAATACTTCAATCTCGCCTACTTTCAAAACAAGTTTCGTTCTCTGCCGCTTGAGCAAAGAAGGCTCCTCGTCTCGACCGCGCCAAAGACCATAGCGGGCTTTCGGGAAGCCCTGATTTTGTATTACTACCGAGCGGGAAAATTTGCAGGCAGCGATCTGCTCACGAGGTTTCTGTCGGACCTGGAGCAGGAATACAATGCCCTGCCACAGGTGCAACACTACCTCCGGCTGAAATCGCTGTACAGGGAGCTGCTGGTGGTCCGGAACCCGGCAGATGTGGCTTCCCGGCTGACTGACGAATTTCCGGAAGAAAAGGATCTCTTGGCGTTCGTCAAGGCCAACAAACTCAAGGTACTCGCGCAGAAGAGAGGCAAGAATGCCCCGCGCACCAGCGCCCAGGAGCGCCTGGCCGAAGTCATTTTTAAGAAAGGTGCGCTCGTGAGGCTCGACATAGAATGATGCCTGCCGCGTTGGCAAGAACCGCGAGGAGTTTCGCGCACGAGTCGTTGCTGCACGAGAAGTCTTTTGCAGAGAAAGCCCTCGCGATGCTGCTCACGGCATGGCGTATCGACGAAGTGTTTCTGCCACGATGTCCGCGACACGTGGTTCTGCGACGCTGTGCGTTCGCGATGACTTGCTCAAGAGAGATCGGCGCCATTGCATCGGGTAGGTTGACGTTGGTGATCGCAGCGAGGACGAGCGTCTGAAATCCCACCTGGGTTCCCACAATTACTTCAGGGACCGTGCTCATGCCGACCGCGTCCGCTCCGAGCATCCGGAGCATGCGGGTTTCCGCTCGGGTTTCGAGTGAAGGGCCAGCAACCGAGGCGTACACGCCGTGCTTGACCGGAATCTTGAGATCCAGAGCAGCCTGGCTGGCGATCTCGATCAGGTGGCGGTCGTAAGGACTGCTCATGTCCGGGAAACGGTCGCCGAGGCGATCGTCGGTTACCCCCCTCAGCGGATTGTCGCCCATGAGGTTGAGGTGATCGGTAACGATCATCACGTCGCCAGCGGTGAACAGGGGGTTGATGCCCCCTGCCGCACTGTTGACGATGAGGACTGCCGCGCCAAGTTCGCGTGCCACCCGGATGGGGAGAGTGACCTGTTGCAGGGTGTAGCCCTCGTAATAGTGGAGCCGGCCTTGCATCACCACCACGTTGACGTCGTTGAGCGTTCCGAACACCAGATCGCCCTTGTGTCCCTGTACCGAGTCGGAAGCAAAGGAAAAGATCTCCCGATACGAGATACGATCGCTCACATCCATCCGGTCGACCAGCCCCCCGAGGCCAGTGCCCAGAACGATCGCAGCGTCAGGCTTCAGACTTACTTCCTTGCGAAGGGTCTGCACCGCGTCCTGAACGATTTGGTAGAGGTCGTGCATAATAATCCTGTACGACACAACCAGCCTTGATTGCAGCGAACCCCGACCGCGAACTTTCATGGCTCCGGCGCCGTGTCGAGGCCTCGGGATCGAGATGGCTCGTTGCGACCGTCATATCATGGATGAGCTTGATCAGGGAGGAGGCTCCTTCGCAAGGGCCTCCTCTTGGAAGCTCACTCTCTTCGACCAAAGATCCTTTGGTCGGGCTCAGGCCTGGAAAGCGGAAAGATGAAAGAACCCTCGTTATCCCTTGAGTGCCTTGATCTTTTCCTCCAGAGCCGGAACCACCGCATTGAGGTCCCCGACGATGCCGTACTGGGCCACCCGAAAGATGGGGGCTCGCGGGTCCTTGTTCACGGCCACGATGAGTGGAGAGCCCTTGATTCCTCCCACGTGCTGGAAAGCTCCACTAATTCCCAGTGCGAGGTACACTTTCGGTTTGACCTCCACACCTGAGGTTCCCACCTGGTGGTACTTGGGAAGCAGGCTCTTGTCCACGATCGGTCTGGAGCAGGCCAGCACTCCACCCATCGCGTCCGCGAGGGATTGAAACATATCCATGTCAGGCTCGTCGCCGATACCTCGGCCCAGAGACACAAGGATATCCGAGGACGCGATGTCCACGTCACCTTTTTCTGCTTCCACATAGCCGACAAACCGCTTACGCAAGGCCTGACCGGCTACGGGTGACGCAACCTTCTCCACCGCACCGGCTGCGGTTCCGTCAGGAACAAAGGAGAACGAGCCCCCACGAAGTGTCGCGACGATACGCTCCGCGTCTTTGAAAGAAACCTGAGTATTGAGCTTGTAGCTGTACATCTGCCGCCACGCGACCGGGCGGCCGTCCTGGACCTCGAATCGGAAACAATCGGTAGCGAGGGCTGCGTCCAGCGCCACCGAAAGGCCCGGGGCAAGATCCATGATCGTGTTGGAATTGCCCATGACCAGCATGAACGGCGCCTGATCCGCGAGAATCGCGGTCAGCAACTTGGTGACAGCCTCGGTATTGAACTGCGCGAAATTCGGGTCATCCACGGCAATTACACGAGGACACTCTTTGGCCAGAGCTTCGGCCATGGCGTCCACATCGCTTCCCAGCACCAGGCAGGAAAGGTCGGCACCCAGGTCTTCCGCCAACTTGCGGCCCGCTGCAATGGCTTCCCACGTAGTGTCTCTCAATTGCTGCTTGCGATGTTCCACGAGAACAAAGATGTGCTTCATCACCCAATACCCCCTTTCTCCTTGAGGATCTCCGCAAGCCTGGCAGCCGCTTCTTCAGCCGAGCCCTTGATGATTTCAGCTCCTTCGCCTTCCGGCGGCAATTCCATGCGCTCGATCTGGATGCGTGAGCCGTCCGGGCCGACTGACGATTCTTCCAGACCCACCTCACTCAACCCCCACATGGGGATTTCCATGCCTGCCACCTTGCGCACCGCGCGAATGGAGACGAATCGCGGCTCGTTCAGACCGGTGCCTACAGACAACACCGCAGGAAGATCCATCTCGAGGACTTCGGAGAGCCCTGCTTCCAACTCCCGATTGAACTTCACCACGCTGCCTTGCACATCGATCTTCGAGACCAGGACCGCGCTCGGAATACCCAGCATCGCACCGAGCATTCCGCCCATCTGGGCCGCACAGTCGTCGTCCGCGAGCGTGCCGGTGAGGACAAGATCATGCGACCGGCCCTTGATGAACGTGGACAGCACACGTGCGACTGCAAATCCATCCGACCCCTCGATCGCATCGTCCCAGAGGTGAAAGGCTTCGTCAGCGCCTCGTGCCAGGCATTCTCGCAGCATTTCTTCCGCATCATCCGGCGCGACTGCAACGACGGTGACTGTGCCCCCGAGTTTCTCTTTGAGTTGAACCGCCTCCTCGATAGCGAAACGATCCCAGTCGTTCATATCGTATTCCAGGTCATCCTTGCGGATGTCCTTGCCCTCCTTGTCAACGGCCAGATCAGCCTCGGAGGTGTCCGGCGTCCATTTCATGCACACGATGATGTCCATTGATCCTCCCAGTTCTCGCAAACCATCTGTTGAATCCGATACGTCTCTCACCTCTTGCAGTCACGGCACCTTACGCAAGTGAACGATCCACCAATTCTACCAGATCCAGAACCTCGATCTTGCCTTCGTTGCCGGACGTCTTTACTGCGTCTTCGAGATTGATGAGGCAGAAGGGACAGGCCACGACTATCACCTGAGCTCCGATTTTTTCTGCCATCTTGACTCTGCGTTCGCCCATGCGCTCTTTTTCTTCCTCATTTTCGTACCAAAGCAGCAGCCCGCCGCCGCTACAGCAGAAGCTTCGGTCCATGCACCGCTCCATTTCGCGGTACTGAATCCCCGGAATGTCCTTCAGGACACCGCGCGGTTCCTCATAAATCCCGTTATGGCGTCCCAGATAGCAAGGATCGTGATAGGTCACGGTTCTGCCGGCAATGTAATCGCCTTTGAGCTTGATGTCCCCCGATCTCAGCATGCGCAAAATCAGTTGGCTCGCGTGGATGATCGGGAATCGGACCGGATAGTCATTTTTGATCGCGTTGAACGCATGAGGGTCAAAGGCCACGATCTCTTTGAATTCCCGCGCCTGAAACGCGTCGATATTCTTCTGAGCCACCTGCTCGAAAAGCCCTTCCTCGCCCAGCCGCCGTACCTCGTTGCCCGAATCGGTTTCATCCGCGCCCAGGATGCCGAAATCAGCGGAAGTTCGGGCCAATATGCGCGCCAGAGACCGGGAAATCTCTTGGATCCTCGGATCGAACGACCCGCAACTGTCCACAAAGAACAGGAGATCCGCGGATTCGCCCTTTTTCAATTCGCGTACGGGCACATCCTCCAGTTCCTTGGTCCACGCTGCGCGTTTGTTCTTGGCGCCTCCGTAGGCGTTGCCTCTTTTCTTGATGGACTGCATGGGCTTTTGCAGGGATTGCGGGAGTTGTCCTTTGTCGAGCAGGTACCTCCTCATGTCCACTATCTTATCGATGTATTCGATAAAAATCGGGCATTCGCGCTCGCACGCCCCACATGTGGTACAGGCCCAGATCTCTTTTTCGGTGATCACGTCACCTACGAACGAAATGTCCCCGCGTGCAGGGGGCGTCCCGAACACCGGATAATACTTATACGCGTAATCCCTGGCCTTGATGCTGATCATCCGGGGCGACAGCATCCTACCCACTGCATTGGCAGGGCAATTGTCCGTGCACCGGCCGCAGTCCGCGCAGGAGTAGAAATCCAACATGTGCTTCCAGGTGAACGATTCAAACCGGGCTGCTCCGCACTCATCCAAGGACATCCAGTCATCGACTCCCCAGCGTACGGGTTTGATCGTTCCCCTATGCAGGTTCGAGAACACGTTGGGAATCGCAGTGATGACGTGGAAATGCTTTGACATGGGAAGATAATTCAAGAATGCGAAGAAGATGAGAATGTGGCTCCAATAAGCTCCGATGTGCAGAGAATTCAACTTCTCCGCTGGCAAACCTGACATGAACAGCGCGGCCAGGCTTGCGGCAGGAAACTGCGCAGCATCAAGTTTCCCGCTCAACGCAAGCGCACTGCCGTCGAAGATCATGTCCGTGAGCATGAGCGCACAGACTAATCCCAGGATGATATACGCCTCTGCCTCGTGACCTTGGCCCGCGGCGTGGGCATACCGGGCCGGTTTGAACACTGCACGCCTGATGATGGCTACGACACACACTGCGAGCACCATCAGGACCGCATAGTCCTTCAAAATCTCGTATACATGGCCGCCCGCGCCACCCAAGAGCGGCAGGTGGAACGCAGGGTCAAAGCCTTTCCCTATGAGGGTGAGGGATCGTACGGAGAGAATCATGAACCCTGCAAAGAGCAGGATATGGATTACTCCGCCCACCATGTAGCGGGGCTGCCTCAATTGGCCGAAGCCGTACACGACCATGAGCCGAATGCGCTCCCCGATGTCGGAAAAACGAAAGTCAGGCATTGCCTTTCTGAGGAGTTCGATACGGCGGGACATCACGTACACGAAGAGGGATAGAGCGCAGACAATGATCACAAGGACCAGCTTGGGCCCGGGAATGCCGGCCACCGACACGTCTGCCGGCTCGAGAATAGTCATGGGAACAAACCTCAAGAGGGGATTTACGGCTTTATTAGACAAATGACGACGACCCCCATGCCGCGGGAGTCGTCGGACGGTCGCTCGTGTCCGTACACGCGTGTCGTGCACAGGATCGTGGTTTTCTGACCTTCACACGGAGAAGGATCGGCTAGCTCACCAGCACGGCCAGTATCTTCACCGGGCGGTCTCCATGGGCCCTCACCAGGTGAGTGCTGGTCGAATCGTAATAGACCGCGTCCCCCGGTTTGAGGACCTCGCTATCACTGCCGATGATCACTTCCATCTCGCCTTCCAGGACATAGATAAATTCCTGTCCGTCGTGGAAGGAGGGTTCGCCTCCCGCTGCAGGAAGCAGCGTGACGATGAACGGCTCCATGAGCCGCCCCTTCTTTCCGGGTGCCAAAGACACGTATTCGTACCCGTGGCTTGCCTGCTTGGCCTTGCCGAATCTGCTGAAGGCCTGCCGTTCGCCGGACCGCACGATGGTAAAGGCTTTGTCTCCGGCAGAGATCATGTCGGACATCTTAAGGGACAGGACTTTGCTCAACTTAATGAGTTGTCCCAACGGCAGCAGAGTCTCTCCGGCTTCCAACTGTGATAGCTCGTCAGCAGCAATACCGGTCTTGGCTGCAAGTTCGGTGATGGTGAAGCCCTGGGCTTCCCGTGCCTGGCGGAGCCTGTCCCCGTGAGTGGCTGCATTTTCCTCGGCTACCCGTTCCGTTGCAGCGGCCACGGCATCCGGATCGGTGAGCAGATCGTGTCCTTTGTCTTCGGAATATTCATCTACGACTTGTCGGAACGATTCGTATGAACCTTCCTTTTTCTCTTCATCCATGAGTGATCCTTTCGGTGTTGTCAGGGGAAATCCCCAAGGCGCCCGCCAATGAGCAGCACGCGGCAGCCTACATGGATCTACCGGGCACGCCAATATTCCGTGCGATGACGATCCTTTGGACTTCCGAGGTTCCTTCGCCGATATCGAGGAGCTTCTGATTCCGGTAATGCCGCTCGACCGCATAGTCCTTCATGAGACCGTACCCGCCGTGCAATTGTACTGCATGGTTGGCGCATCGATAGTAGGTCTCGGAGCAGACGAGCTTGGCCATTGCGGATTCTCTCGGGGTCACTCTCTTGTTGTCCGCGAGCCAGCAGGCTTTATACAGCAAGAGCCTTGCCATTTCGATTTCTGTGGCCATGTCCGCGAGCTTGAACGCATTCGCCTGGAACGAACCGATGGGTCTTCCGAACTGCTTGCGTTTCTTCGAGTAATCCAAGGCCAGTTCAAACGCTCCCTGAGCGCCGCCCAGGCCCATCGCTCCTATGGAGAGCCTCCCGCCGTCAAGGGTCTTGAGCATCTGGTGGAAACCCTCACCTCTTGCGCCGAGCAAGTTCTCTTAGGGTACACGACAGTCCTGAAAAGTCAGCTCTCCGGTGTTCGATGCACGCCAGCACATCTTGTGGTGCATGGGCTCCGCGGTGAATCCCCGCGTCCCGTTTTCCACGAGAATGCAACTCACTTCCGGCTTCTGGGGGTTGGAGAAATCGGTCACGCACTGGACGATACACACCGCGCTCATATCCGTGGCAGAGTTGGTGATGAAGATTTTGTTGCCGTTGATCACCCACTCGTCCCCGTCGAGCACTGCAGTGGTTCTTGACGCACCCGCATCGGAACCGGCATCCGGTTCGGTAAGTCCGAAGGACGCGAGGATCTTGCCCTTGCAAAGGTCGGGCAACCACTTTTTCTTCTGATCTTCGGTGCCGAAATAATAAATGGGTGCGATTCCCAGGGAGTTGCCCGCAGCGATGGTCGCGGCCTGTGAGCCGTCGATGCGCGCGATTTCCTCAACGATAATAATGTAGTTGAGGTACCCGACGTCACTCCCGCCGTACTCCTCGGACACGAACGGACCGAAAAAGTCCAGTTCGCCCATTTTACGTGTCAAGTCGTAAGAGAATTCCTCCTTATCGTCCAGGTCCTGGGCAACAGGAGCGATCTCTTTTTCCGCGAACTCCCGTACGACTTTCCTGGTGAGCTCGGCATCCTTGGGAAGATCAAAGTTCAAGGCCATTCTCAAACCCCCTTATTGCGTGATTCGCAGACACGAACTGTTCCGCAATACTTGCAGGGCTTACCACTCCCACGGCCGGTCCTGCTGCCGCGGTTGACGTTTCGCACGCGTGATTTTCGTCCTGGCAATGGTCCTGCGTTGGGATGACCACCTCGAACGATTGACTCAAGTATTGTGGATGACGTCGATTTGGAAAGATTAAAATTTCGACTTTACCTGTCACCCATACCAGACCAGGAGTCTCTCTGTCAAGTTGAGCAACTTCGTCGAGGCCCAATGGGTATCCGGGCCATGACTTCAGGCGGGAGTCTCAAGAAAAACTCAACAACTACAGGATGATTCACGTGTTTTTTCCGGTTGTATATTGACAAAAGCCCCTATTTCTTCGTATAATTCACTTTGAACAAGTTATCTGATGCGGTGTTGTTGGGCTTTCGAAATCAGGCATTCCCCTCGCCGGTGAATGGCTACTGTTTCCTAACCCTTTTTCTTCGATGACAAGGAGGCCGGCTGATGAAGTGTTTTCGCCTCTGTCTGATCTTCTTTCTCGGTGTGGCCCTGATGATGGCCCAGGGATGCGGCCGAAAACCGTCTGAAAAACCCGTAGTAAAGGAAGATCGCAGCGCTCAGGTCATCTCACAGCTGAAATCAAACCTTTCGCAGGCCGAAGACGAATTGGCACGCCAAAAGAACGATAACGCTGCGTTGGCCAAAGAAGTGGCAAACCTGAAAGGGGAAATCAAAGACCTCGAAGAAAAAGCCGCTCAGCAGGAATCTCCCGAGCCCGCGCCTCCGGAACCGGCCGCTCAGCCTGCTCCACAGGATGAAAACCTGACTCCTGAAACCCGCGTGGGGCTGCTTGGTGCCAAGGCGATTGCAGAATTTCGCGCAAAGCAATTGAGCCAACGCCTGGACAAGCTCACCAAGGATCTGGAAAACAAGGAGCAAGCGCTCAAAGAGATCCGTGAAAACGCGCAACAAAAACAAGCGGAGGTGGCGAGGCTTTCGGAGACGCTTGACCGACTGCAAGCAGCGGATCAGCTGCGCTCCGAGGAAGTCAACGCGAAGCTCACGAGTATGAGCAAAGAGCTTGCGGAGCGTTCCGCGGAGTCCAAACGCTTCAAACAGGATCTGGAGGAGAAGGCCGCATTTCTGGAAACGTTGAAGCAGGCAGTGGCCGATGCCACCAAATTAAAGACCCATGCCGAAGCCGAAGCAGAAAAACTGCGGTCCGCTTTGGACGAAAATGCTGCCAAACTGAAGAAGACCCAGCACCAGGTTGAGGATGCGGTCAAGGAAATCCAGCAATATCAAACCAATGAAGACGACATGCGCCGACAAATGGCCGACTTTCAAGCTTCCGACGCACGATCGAGGGCTCAAGTCAAGAGTTGTGCGGAGGAGACGGAACGACTCAAGAGCGAAATCGCCACGCTGAACGAGCGTCTACAGGCAGTGCAAGCCAAAGGTGAGGAAGAATCGTCCGCAGTCGATCGCATTCTCCAGAGTCCCGTTTCCGGCGCCAAAGGGCCCCCAAAGCAGCCTCTTTACTAACCGACTCGTTGAGCAGTGCCGCGGACAGAGCGCCAACGGGGAAATTGCGCGGAAGGACGATCGATCTTGTCCCCCACGCTAGAACCCCATTGTTTCCATAAATACGAGCGAGTTGATCTGTTCCCCGCGCACGTGCCTGACAAGGGCAGACAATGCGTTGCGCAGCTCTTCTACGCCTTTCTTGCCCAATCGTAACCGATTCGATGCCTCGCGGCCTACTTCCAAGCCTCGTTTCGCCACTGCGATGGTATCAGGCGACAAAGAAAGCCTTGTGCGGTCGCCCTGCGGGAGGCAGGAAGGGTGGCACGCACCGCCGAGGCTCGCGGAAAACACCGCATCCTCACCAGGACGGAAGGCATTCCCACAGCACGGACACAGGTCAAAACGGGGTCCGTACCCCAAAATGCCGAGAAGCAAGATTTCATCCAATAAGTACCGGAGGGGACTCGTGTCGGGTACTGTCCAAGGTTTCCATGAACTGCAAAAGGAAATCAAAAAGATTCTCGTCCGGTTGGCCCTCGGGTACAAACAGAGATCCCAGCTCAAGGAAATATGCCACTCGACTCACTTTTGCGATATCCGACCTGATCTCCAGGAAGCCCCGGACCACCTGTGCATCATCAATCCAGACCATGTCGTCCTTACGTCGCGGTCTGAGAAAGAGGTCCACCAGCGCAAACGGTTCCAGGTGTCCGCCAAAACGCACACGGCTTTTCTTGGCGTTCTTGGCTATTCCGGTGAGCCACCCCAAATCGCGGCTCAGGAACTTCACCAGTTCATCGGCCTCGCCGCGATCCTGTTTTCTCAGAATAATTGATCTTGCAGAGGACAACTGATTCCGCCTCAGTGCTGCCGGACAGGCCGGCCTGAGCTATCGAAAACTCTGCACCGTGCCGTATACTTCATGGTCTGTAACCCATTTCTTTTGTTTCTCGATGAACGTCTTCAGCTTTCCCGAGGGTTTCTGACGCGAGCTTCTCCAGGGCTTTCCATGCGACCTTTCTCATGGCAGGGTCGTCTACGATTACCATGGCGCCGGCTTTCTTCATGGCATCAGAGCTTGCAGGCGCACCTTTGAGAGCCAATATGGCGAGAGTGTTGATTGCCCAAGGCCTGAACACATCGACAGGGGAAGGATCGCCCGCAATGATGGCCGCCTGCAGGGATCGGTAATCCGTCATGTCGTCGAGACAGCTCAAGGCGGTCTGCAAGAGGTCCAATCTCCTGGATACCACACGAGCAAACGCCTCAGCCGGTTCTTTCCGCGGGTCATTGGTGTCCACAAAGAGCCGAGCGAGTTCCTCGGCCCCCATTTTCTGGAAGGTGATTCCCCACGCGACGAATTGGTACCCACCGGGCTCATTGAGCCACTGTCTCCCGAACGAGATCAACGTGCGGTAGATGGATTCCGCGCGTCTGAATTTCTTCCGTTTCTCGAAAGACTTTGCCAGTTTGGTGCTGGCCCGCACATAGTCGCTATACATTTCCCACGGCGGCGGCCGCCTCCCTTTGCTGGCATCGTTCTCAAAGTCTGCCTGATAAAGACTCAAGAATCCGCCCTGCTGGTGGGCCGCAGCCTTCAGGAACACCTGAACTCCTCGCCCGTCCGGGTCGACTCCCTGGGGGCTTCGCTCCTGGGAGTAGAGCCGTTCCAGTTCCCTGTATTCTTCGACCCCAGATCCAGAAGACGGAGACGAGACAAACTCCACATCTTCGGAACCCGGCAATCCCAGCTTGGCCAGGATCCCCAGAGCGGTCTGCAATCGCAGCGCGGTTTCCTGTTGCTCAGCGGTCGGATACGGGTCGTTCACCGTCACCAGGTAATTGATCCCCAGCGGCCGTTCAAGCCACCATTTCTTGTTGTCCAAAATCCAGAGGAAGGTCATGGACAGCAACGACGGCTTCTTGTATCGCGCGGAAAGGACAGGGCCCCGAAAGAGAAGAGTCGCCTGAAACCGTTCCACTTCACCGTCCTCGGACTTGAACCTCTTGTCTACCTGAAGGCGCTCGAGCGTCAAGGTTTTGCTTCGGTATCGTTTGAGAAACGCCTCCACGTCGCTCACACCCAATTCAGTCTGGCTGACGATTTCAGGATAAATCATTTGGTGAATGGCTTGGGCGTCCTGGGCTTTGAAAAGGGCGACAAAGCGTTGCAGCGCGGCCTCAGGTTCTTCAACACTCTTGAAAAACGGGAGAATTCCTACGAGCCCCGCAAAGGCGAAACAACAAAGACTACGGCTGATCAGCAGTTTTTTCAGATTCATGACAACTCACCGGATACGAGGCCGCGGTCGGGCATGATTGCCCTGCTCCCATGGGAAGCTCGCGGGCACAAGACTGCACTGCGTTTTCGGCAGGATCCTGGCAAAGGTTGCGCCCCCTGGAGCCGCTCGCCATCAATATGGTGGAAAAACGGTGCCGGAATGTCAACAGTGTATTCAGTATTCATTGAAGAAAGTCACATAACTCCTTCCTGTTCCATGATCTTTATCAGAGGAAGGGTTATTCGCCTCTTCAATTCGAGGGATGTACGATCCAGGAGGTCCAGGAGCTTTTCCAATTCCTTGACATTGCGAGACTTTCTGGTAACCAAGTAGTTGCAAACGTCCCGAGAAATCCTTACGTGCCTGTCGCGAGCCATTTTGTCGAGGATGAGTAATCTGATCTGGTCTTCGGGGGGATCGAGCCGAAAAACCAAGCCAGACGTGACGCGTGTGGTCAGGTGCGGATCATCCTGAAAAACCTCGGTCGGAGCAGATCGAGAAGCCATCATCAGCGGGCAGCCCCATCGGGTTGTTTTGTTCCAGAGGCTCCACAACTGGGTCCATCGGTCCAAGGGGAGCAAGTGGATGTCATCGACCGTCACCACGCACACATCGGTCTGCCCCTCGTCAGGCCCGGAAACGATTTCCTCCAATCCTGCAAAAGAATCGGCGCCGCCATGCGCGGAGATGACCCTCACGTGAGAATCCGCACAGCCCTTGCGGTGAGCGATGAGGGATCCTGTCGCGTGAAGGATGTGAGTCTTTCCTGTCCCTGGCGGTCCATAGAGAAACAGGGGAGGAAGAAGACGCGTGGAATCCCCGTATACGGAAACAATGGTGGACACTGCGTTGCTGATCCCCTCATGAGAGACGAGGCTCTCAAAGGTGAAACGTGGAGGTGTCCTCAGTGTTAAGAGCAATTGAGTCATGAGAACCGATTCTATGATGCATCTTCACAATGTTCAATGTGTCTGTGCAGAGAGAGCAGGGTTCTTTATCGGACTCGCTCGAAAACGGGGAGGCGCACGTGTCCGGTTCCATCGCGAGGCCGGCAATCCCGGCCGATCGTTGAGCCCGCTGAACAGGTAGTCCTCTCCCCTGCACAAGGAATAAAACACTTGACAGAGTTCCGGTGGTTGCTTAATAAAACTATAGCCACGATTGAGAAGACCCCCCGGGAATACGTTTTCCTCTGAGGTACCAAATCTTTTCTCCATGGTAGGGGACATTCGGAAATCGAATGGTCGCTAAATGTCGATAGACCCGTCTCTCGAACAACTTCGAACAGAACCCCAGGCAAAACATTTTTTTTCGATGAGTTTTAGGAGACCCAGGAGATCTTATGGACGTCGTAGAATTAAAAGAAAAAAAGGTCAGCGAGCTACTGGCGATTGCCAACGGCCTTCACGTCGATGGAGCCAGCAGCATGCGCAAGCAGGAGCTGATTTTCGCTATCCTGCAGGCCCAGCAACAGACCGAAAAGGAAATGCCGATCCGCGGCATTGGCGTCCTGGAATGCCTTCCCGACGGATTTGGGTTCCTCAGGGCCCCCGATTACAATTATCTTCCCGGCCCTGACGACATCTATGTGTCGCCGAGCCAGATCAGGCGCTTCAGCCTCAGAACCGGGGACACCATATCGGGCTATATCCGGCCTCCCAAGGATACAGAGAGGTATTTCGCCCTTCTCAAGGTCGAGACCATCAATGGGGAAGACCCCGAGGCGGTGCGGGACAAGGTGCTTTTTGACAACCTGACTCCCCTCTATCCGCAGGAGAAATTCAAGCTCGAGACAGATCCCAGAAACTACTCGATGCGCATCATGGATCTGCTGACTCCTCTGGGCAAGGGGCAACGCGGTCTCATCGTTTCTCCCCCCAAGGCAGGCAAGACAGTCTTACTTCAACAGATAGCCAACAGCCTTACCAGGAATCATCCTGAAGTGTACCTCATTGTGCTGCTCATTGACGAACGTCCCGAGGAGGTCACGGACATGCAGAGGTCCGTCAAGGGCGAAGTCATCTCTTCAACCTTTGACGAACCGGCCCAGCGGCACGTGCAGGTCGCGGACATGGTCATCGAGAAGGCCAAGCGTCTCGTGGAGCACAAACGCGATGTGGTCATCCTCCTGGACAGCATCACGCGTCTGGCCAGAGCCCACAATACGGTGGTCCCCCCCAGCGGCAAGATACTCTCCGGCGGTGTTGACTCCAACGCGCTCCACCGGCCGAAACGGTTCTCGGCGCGGCCCGTAACGTGGAAGAAGGCGGGAGCCTCACGATCATCGCTACTGCGCTCGTAGACACGGGTAGCAAAATGGATGAGGTGATTTACGAAGAATTCAAGGGCACCGGTAACATGGAGATCCATCTGGATAGAAGACTCCTGGAGCGGAGGATTTTCCCGTGTATCGACATCAATCGCTCGGGAACACGAAAAGAGGAGCTACTCGTTACGCAGCAGGATCTTCAGAGAATTTGGTTGCTCAGAAAGCTTCTTGCAGACATGAACTCGGTGGATGCCATGGAGTTCCTGCTCGACAAGATCATGCAAACCGACTCGAATCGGGAATTTCTCGAAATAATGAACAGGTAGGCAGGCATAGGTAGCCCCGCGCGGCCGGGTTCCGCACGGGGCGAGAATTGATCGGAGCAGTTGGCACAAGGATCTTGGCGTGTAAAATGATGAGGACGTGACGGCAGCATTGGGTCAGGATCATCACAGGTACGCTGCCGGCCGGGGGAACATAGGCACATCGCCGGTGTCTTTTTCTCAATAGGTTCCGCGTCAATGATGACTGTAATCGTCAAACACGTATTACTCCCCGCATTGGCTCCGTTGGCGGTAGTCGGCTTGTATTTCATGCCCGTGACGCTGGTCGGATGTGTGAATCGGGGTCTCATGGCACTTGCGGTCGCGGCATTGTCGTTGGTAGCCGGATTCGTAGCGGGAGTCATCGGTCTTCAATGCAAGGCGAGAGGAGGCCCTTCCGGCCCCTGGATGCTGACGTCCGGCATTCTTCTCTTGCCTGCGATTCTGGTGCTCGGGCCGTTGGGATGATGCCTGACGAGCGCAGTGGCCAGACGGTCTTTCCGGTATCGTTCCACATGCATCGCTGACGACTGGCTCGCATGGCCTCAGGTTATTTCCCCTTCCGACTCAAGGAGAGGGGGGAACCGTCGGTACACGCATGGTCCGTCAATAGACGACCAAAGCCCTGCGGCTCCGACGTTTTTCTGTTTGTTTTTTGAAAGTAGTATGGTAACGTGGTTCGCTTAAGGTCGTTGCTGGAGGAATCGGAATGAAGAAGGATATACACCCCAACTACCAAGAAACAGTCTTCCGATGCGCGTGCGGGGCCGAGATCAAGACCCGGTCCACTAAGCCCGAATATAAACTGGAAATTTGTTCCGGTTGTCACCCGTTCTTCACGGGAAGACAGAAACTGGTGGATAGCGCGGGAAGGGTCGAGCGCTTCATGAGGAAGTACGGGGATACCGCGGTCGCCACTGGTAAGAAGCCGGTGAAAGCCTCGAAGAAGGCCGCAGCACCAAAAACTGCGATCAGGAAAATCAAGCCCCCTGCCGCGAAAACCAAACCCGCGGCGGACAAGAAATAGGCCGTTGTTTCTGGCTCTTGGATGCTCCACTGGACGGTGCACCGTCTGGGGAGTATCCCAAAAAGTCATGCTTCAGGCCCGGCACGATGGTGCTTCATGCTCGTAAATGCTCGATTGTCTGAAGGGACCCAGCAGATCAAAGTTGGCGGTCAGGCTGTTATCGAAGGCATCATGATGCGAGCGCCCCGTACGTTTACGGTGGTGGTTCGCAAACCAGACGGGGGACTGGCGGTTCGCGAGGACCGTTGGCACTCGCCGATGGAAAAGTGGCCCGCGCTCAAGAAACCCTTGCTGCGAGGGTGCGTGGTGCTGTACGAAGCCCTGTTCAACGGCATACAGGCTCTCACTTACTCAGCACAAGAAGCCCTTGGGGAAGAGGAAGAAAAGCTTGGTCCCTGGGCGCTGGGTGGGACAATTGCCCTGGCGTTGGGCGGAGCAATGGTGCTTTTCGTGGTGGTCCCACATCTCGCTACGCTTGCCCTGGGGTCTCTCTTCGGCGCGGACCTGGGCGTGCGGAGCATCTGGTTTCATGTGATTGACGGCGTGATCAAGGTAACGATCTTCGTCGGTTACATCCTTGGTATTTCGTTGATGAACGACATTCGCCGCGTGTTTCAGTACCACGGCGCAGAGCACAAGTCGATTCATGCGTACGAGCGCGGGGAGGAACTCACCGTGGAGAACGCGCGCAAGTACCCGACGCTCCATTCCCGATGTGGTACTGCGTTTCTCCTTTTGGTCTTAGTATTGAGCATTTTTCTGTTCACTGCGGTCTTTCCCATTTTGCCCAAGGATCTGTTCCAGAGCAAAATCGTGACCAACGCGGTGTACATCCTGGTAAAGATGCTCCTTCTGATGCCGATCGCGGGGATGTCCTATGAAATCATACGGCTGGGCGACAAGCTGGATAATCCGGTGCTCAACGCGTTTTTGCTTCCAGGACTGTGGCTGCAACGGCTCACCACGCGAGAACCGAGCGATGATCAGCTCGAAGTCGCGCTCGTGGCCCTGAAAAAGACCCTTGAGAAAGAGGAGATGTGGGGCAGCTCCGAATCGACTGCTGCCTGACGGTAACTTATGCAGGTACTCGCGAAACTTGAAGAATTGAATCGTCGGTACGAGGAACTCGGTGCGGAACTTTCGCGGCCGGAGGTCATGGCTGACCTGAGCAAGCTGAGAAAGTTCGCCAAAGAACAGGCCGATCTGGATGAGATCGTCAAGGCTTACCGGCACCTGAGCAACGTCCTGCGTGAGATCGAAGACCTGGAGGCTATCGTGGCCGAGGCAGCCGACCCGGAACTCGTGGAATTGGCACGAGAAGATCTGCCTTCGCTCAAGGAGAAACAGGCCAAGATTGAGGCCGAACTCCAGGTGCTGCTTTTGCCCAAGGATCCCAACGACGCGAAGAATACCTTCCTTGAAATCAGGGCGGGAACCGGTGGCGAGGAAGCGGCACTCTTTGCTGCTGACTTGTTTCGGGCGTACGGCAAATATGCGGAAGCCCGGGGCTGGCGCGTGGAATTGATGTCCTCGTCGGACGCGGCCGCGGGAGGCTTCAAGGAAGTGATTGCACTGGTTCACGGTGCAGGAGCGTATTCGCGATTAAAGTACGAAAGAGGCGTGCACAGGGTCCAGCGAGTGCCGACCACCGAATCACAGGGGCGCATCCACACGTCGGCAGTTACGGTCGCTGTGCTTCCCGAGGCGGACGACGTGGAAGTGGACATCGACCCAAAGGACCTGAAATTCGACGTGTATCGCTCTTCCGGGCCGGGTGGCCAGAGCGTGAACACCACGGATTCCGCGGTAAGGGTTACCCACCTGCCCACCAATATGGTGGTGACCTGCCAGGACGAGAAATCTCAGCACAAGAACAAGGCCAAGGCTTTGAAGATCCTCAAAGCGCGTTTGCTCGCGCTCAAGGAGGACGAACTGCAGGCTCAGATAAGCAAGGAGCGCAAGAGCCAGGTAGGTTCAGGAGATCGCTCGGAACGCATCCGCACGTACAATTTCCCGCAGAACAGGCTGACCGACCACCGCATCAATCTCACCATCTATAAACTCGATCAGATCATGGAAGGCGCTCTCGATCAATTCATCGATCCTCTGAACATGCACTTCCAGGCTGAGGCCATCGCTCAGAGCTTCGAATCGTAAAAGGGGTGAATCCTGCCCCGGCCATGACGGGTCGAGTGGAATCAATCGTCGTCCTGTCGTGAGCGCAGCCGCGCCTGCACTGCGTCGCCGGTCAATTCCCGTATCGCATCCGCGGCGATCCACCGGGCAGGTCGGGAATCCAGTTTCCTCATCTCTTCCGCTGCTTTCGTGGCTGCAGCGTTCAGGCGGTGGTTGCGTTTGCCGATTTGCCGCAAAGCCCAATTGACCGCCTTCTTCACAAAGTTTCTCCCGTCCGCGGAAGCGTGCCTTATTTGCGGCAGATATCTGAGGAACTCCTCGTCCGAAGATTGTTTGTCATGCACTGCCAGGCAGGCCATGAGGACAAATCCCGCTCTCCTGACGAATTCTTCCTCTCTGGCGCTCCAGGCCATGGCTTTTTCGTGTGCGTGGGACCACTTCCGAAACAGATTGTTGCAGCATTGATCGCAAAGGTCCCAGGAATTGAAATCCTGAACCCATTTCTCCATCTGCTCTTCGGTCAAGGTGCGCGGTTCCTCCACCATGGACGCGAGGATGCGCGCCTCGTGGATGCCCGACACCCAGAGCGCGCAAGCCACGGAGTGGTTCTTGCCCGCTTTTGCTGCAATCTTCCGGAGAACGGGGATGGAAATTCCGTACGGACTGGCAGGGTTGATTCCGTAACGGGCCATGCCCGCGACCGCGTCAGGGTTTGCCGAAGCCTTGAGCTGTCTTACTATCTCCTCGTAATCCACGGGATACCTCCGGGTAAGTCGCTCAAGGCACGTTCCTGCAGACCCTGTCGTACAAGCGAGTACGACCATCCGCATGGCGTGCCCGAGGCGTACAGCCCGTATTGAGGAGGACCGGCCTTTTCGCCCGCGGCCACTTTCCTCTGACGAGGCTTCCGGGCGGTCTTCGCTGACACGGCCCTCGAGGCTTTCTTCGTCTCTACGACCACAGGGCCCTGTTTTTCAGCCTGTTGCCTGCCCACCTGAGTCGTATCCACTCGGAAAGGCTGATAGCCTCGTTCGCTGTTGAGCGTTTCCCGCAAATACAGGCCCGTGTACCGATCCCGGAATCTCAGCCACCTGCTCCGGGGTACCGCACGCGACCACCTCTCCTCCCTCGTCCCCCCCCTCAGGACCGAGATCGATAATATGATCCGCGACCTTAATCACATCCATGTTGTGCTCGATCACCACCACGGTATTGCCCGATTCCACCAGGTTCATGAGCACGTCCAAGAGCTTCTGCACATCGGCAAAGTGGAGACCGGTGGTGGGCTCGTCGAGTATGTAGAGCGTTCGTCCGGTGCTCCGCTTGGACAACTCTTTGGAAAGCTTGATCCGTTGAGCCTCACCTCCGGAGAGAGTGGTCGCGGACTGGCCGAGCTTGATATAACTCAGGCCTACTGCCTGAATGGTCTGGAGTTTGTTGGAAATGGAGGGGATATTCGCCATGAACTCCGCGGCCTGGTTTACCGTCATGTCGAGCACCTCCGCGATGTTCTTGCCCTTGTACTTGATCTCAAGGGTCTCGCGGCTGTACCGCATGCCGTGACACACGTCGCATTTCACGTACACATCCGGTAGGAAGTGCATCTCGATCTTGATAATTCCGTCGCCCCGGCACGCTTCGCATCGACCGCCTTTCACATTGAAGCTGTATCTACCGGGCTTGTATCCGCGCATGCGGGATTCCGGCAAATTCGCGAAAAGCTCGCGAATATGGGTGAAGACGCCCGTATAGGTCGCGGGGTTGGATCTGGGAGTTCGGCCGATAGGGCTCTGATCGATGTCGATGACCTTGTCAATGTACGAGATTCCCTGGATTGCATCCATTTCGCCGGGCTTGTCGCGGCTTCGGTACAGGCGCTGAGCGAGAGCCTTGTGGAGGATGTCCACTACCAGCGTACTCTTTCCTGACCCTGATACCCCTGTCACGCACACGAACAAACCGAGAGGGATATTGACGGTAATGTTCTTCAGGTTGTTTGCACGCGCACCACGGATCACGATCTTCTTTTTTCCTACCGGCCTCCGTCTTGCCGGAATGGCAACAAATTCCTTTCCGGAGAGATATTTGCCAGTGAGGGAAGCGTCTGACGCAAGGATTGCCTCAGGCCTGCCCGCACAGACGATTTCTCCACCCATCCTGCCTGCTCCGGGTCCCATGTCAATGACGTGGTCCGCTGCAAGGATGGTCTCAGGATCGTGCTCTACCACGATGACGGAGTTTCCCTGGTCTCGGAGATGCATCAGGGTGGAAAGCAGACGCTGGTTGTCACGCTGGTGGAGCCCGATACTGGGCTCGTCGAGTATGTACAGCACCCCCACCAACGTCGACCCGACCTGGGTCGCAAGGCGGATCCGCTGCGATTCTCCCCCGGACAAAGTGGCCGAGGATCTGTTGAGGGTAAGATACCCAAGCCCGACCGTTTCCAAGAACCCGAGACGATCGCGGACTTCTTTGATCACGCGGCGCGGCAATTTCCGCGCGGCGCTCATCAAGTTGCAGTTCCGACATGAACCGGAGCGCGTCGCGGACCGAAAGTCCGGTGAGTTTGTGGATCGGCATGCCTTCCAGCAACACGTGCCGTGCCTCTCGCTTGAGCCTTGCTCCTCCGCACGAAGGGCAGGGCACCGAACTCATGTACCGACTGGATTCCTCATCAAAACTCTCCTGATCGGATTCCTTATATCTTCGCTCCAGGTTCGGGATAGCGCCCTCAAACGCCTTGCGGAACACGCGTCTTCGTCCGTCCCGCTCGTAAAAGAAGTCTATTTGTTCGTTCCCCGAGCCATAGAGAAGAATATGCTGAATCCTTTCGGGCAAGTCTCTGAAAGGTTGATGTATATCGAACCGGTAGTGAGTTGCCAGGGCTTCCATCATCTGTTCGAGGAACACGGAATTGCGTACATCCCACGGCCCGATCGCACCGTCGGCAATGGAAAGGCTGGGATTGAGGACTACCAGTTCCGGATCGAAAAGAATTTGGACTCCAAGGCCCCCACACGCCTCGCACGCGCCAAAGGGACTGTTGAAAGAAAACAACCTCGGAGCGATCTCTCCAAAAGAAACGCCGTGGTCAGGGCACGCGAATTTCTCGCTGAACAGATGGCGCTCTCCGGGCTGTTCTTCCACGAGGGTGGTGCCCTGTCCCATACGCACAGCGGTTTCTAATGAGTCTGCTAACCGTCGTTCGACGCCTTCTTTGATCACGAGGCGATCTACGACCACCTCAATGGTGTGTTTCTTGTTCTTGTCCAGCCGGATTTCTTCGGAAAGGTCACGAAGCTCGCCATCTACCCTGACCCGGACAAAGCCTTCGCGGGCAAGGCGCTGTAGCTCCTTGTGGTACTCCCCTTTTCTGCCGCTCACGATGGGAGCCATCAAGTGCACGCGAGTGCCTGGCGTGAGTGCCATGACGCTGTCCACCATCTGCTGAATAGTCATGGACGCGATAGGTTTGCCGCACTCCCAACAATGAGGAATGCCCGCACGCGGATATAAGAGCCTGAGGTAGTCATAGATCTCAGTGACCGTGCCTACGGTAGAACGAGGGTTTTTTGATGTGGTCTTCTGTTCGATGCTGATGGCGGGGGACAGGCCTTCGATCAGATCCACATCGGGTTTATCCATCATTTCAAGGAATTGCCTGGCGTACGCGGACAGAGACTCCACATACCGGCGCTGACCCTCGGCATAAATGGTGTCAAACGCAAGCGAGGACTTTCCCGATCCTGAGAGACCGGTAATTACGACCAGTTTGTCTCGCGGTATATCAACGTCCAGATTCTTGAGGTTGTGCTCTCTTGCCCCACGTATGATGATTTCTTTCGCGCCCACTCCTGATCCGATCTCCAGGTGCCCGCACCGATTTTCCTCGGGGGACTGAGAACGTGACAGCGTTTCGCAAGCATTTTCTGTCACGTGAAATTTACTTTTTGTTCTCTTTCATCAATATTATATGTCAAAACTATAAACTATCTCTTGACTCGACGTTGGGAGCGTGTTATCAGGCCTTTGTTTTCGAGAGTCGGGATTGTCGGACCCCTCTCGTATTCCACTTTGAACGTAGGAGGTATGGTAATGTTGTTCCCTTTTTCTGATCCGGCCGCTGGAGTTTCCGCACCTCCCGGAGACTTTGACAGCAACTACCGCCATCTCAAACGACTCATTAACAGAGCCCTCAAAGAGGGAACTCCCATCGAAGACCTTCAGCTCGTCCCACGCAACCGTTCCGAGGTCAAAGCCAAGCGCCTTTCCAGAGAAGATCTCCTCAAACTCCTGCGCGTCATCAGAAAAATCAGGAGCCGGTACCAGAGGGTGCTCCAGTGCCCGGTTCCGCGAGAGTTGGAACGTGACATACTTGCCAAGACCCCTGACGAACGTCTTCCATGGGAAACCGAGGCACTAGAGAAGATCGAGCAATGGCGCGAAGATGTCAAGGTCCTCCGAGCCCAGGTTCAGCAAGAACTGAACGACCATCTGAACAGCGAGTTTTTTCGTGGTGACTGAGACCAGCCGGTGCCGGGGGGGACGGTAGTCAAGGAGGCTGTTCCGTAATCCCGCGTTCCGCAAACGTTTGCCTCAGGCAGGGCCGCCATGGCTTTGCCGATTACATCGTCCGTGCAGGGTCCCTGTGGGGGAAGCTCGGTATGTCAGACTCTCAAGAGCCTCCTCACAGGGCCGAGATGTGTGCGGCAGTCTCGCAATGTGGTCACTTTTCCCGTTTTGCCGAATGACGCGGCAGATTCCTAGTCCGGTACGTGTCGAAAAGTTTTCCCCACTTGCTGGTTTTCTTGAAAGCTTGCATTTGGGGGCGTCCCTTCAAAGGCCAGTACACGTAATCGTGGTAGAAAAAAGACCCGAACACGAAAAGATATACCAGGGGAGTGCGAAAGAAGAGGTTTTGGATCGGTTTCAAAGGACCGAACCAGATGAATTTGCCTACACGGGATGCAGTATTGTTTCCCACGGTAAACTGCCAGTTCTCCCCTGAGATATCTTCTCCTTTCACGTGAATGTCTTCCAAACGCCCTGCCCCTAGCCCAGATTCGTGAGCCATGCTCACAAAGCGCAGGCTTGAAGGATCGAAGCCCATCATTTTGGCTGCCACCGCGTCTATGGCAGTGACTATCCGCGGATGCGAGCATAAAATCCTTGTCCACCGGAATCATGGTGCGCGGGCCGGGGCCGTTGCCGCACACGGTTCCATCCATTACGGTAAAGATTCCTGTGTGAATTTCTTTCTGGATCGCGAGCAGATCGCAGAGTGTCTCGTGGATGACCGAGTGCGTATAGTGGCGCCTCGAGTTCAGGAGTCCTCCGAATGCATTTTTCATGGAACCGGTAGTGCCCGTGTAAATGTGGCACTTCACTGTGGGAAGATGGACGATGTTCTTTCCCACGAAATAGTCCGGGATCCTGATTCCCTCGGGAAAAATCTCGTTGAGCACCCGCATTTCGGCCTTTGGTGTATATTTGATCCAGCGCACATCCGATTCTCTAAAATTGTACAGCACCTGAATCCCGGATTTTCGAAAGATGGGGACGTATTTGTTGAGCTGTTCGCCTTTGAACGCGTTGGTCACCACGGTCTCGTTTTGCACGCACACTATCTTGTCATACCCTGCATCTTTAAGGGCCAGGATCACTCCTTCCAGCTGCCAGGGCGTGGTGTTTGCTCCGAGAAAGGGGAAGTGCCACGAAATGTTGTCCTTCAGTATCACAGGCGCGGACGGATCGAGGTGTGACGTAAATTCCGCGTCGTGCATGAGAATGCGTATGTCATCCACCACGGTTTCGGGTTTGGTTTTCCTGACCGCTACAATTGGTTTTTCAGCCATATGGTCCTCTTTGTTCCTTGCTTATCTCTTGAAAAGTCGGAAGATATCTCTCAGCGTATCAAA
Source organism: uncultured delta proteobacterium (assembly GCA_963760985.1). Classification (GTDB taxonomy): domain Bacteria; phylum Desulfobacterota; class Desulfomonilia; order Desulfomonilales; family Desulfomonilaceae; genus JACRDG01. Next base: position 47,622 of record CAVXFM010000022.1, read on the forward strand.
TAGATCCACGGTCCCACCGGGGTCCTGGAACATGCCCCAGCGGCCGCCGTATTCCCCCTGAGCGCCGCTCACATTCATGCTACGAATCTTGGCGCGTTCCTCTTCGGCTTTTAATTCCTCAATGGCCTTCTCCCGCGCCTTTTGCAGGCCGCCATGCACGATGAAGGCCATGATCTTTTCGAGTTCATCCGCGTCGAACCAGATGCCGTGGGCCGAGCAAGAGTCTATGATCACTCCGGAAATCCGGGCGAAATTCGTCCTGTTCATGATATTCCGACACACAGGGCATCGAATGTACCGCACGATCGTCTCCGGACCGAGCGGAACCCTGGGAACTCGCTGGACAGGAAACACCACGCGAACGGAATGCTCCTGCATCATTTCAAAGATGTCGTTCGTGATGAAGAGGCCTGAGCATTGGCTGCACACGATCACGGAAAACTCCCCGATGGTCTTCCCGCTCATGGGTGTCTCGCAGCGCGGACAGAGCCTGTCAGGCAAGACTTCACCGTTACGAACCAGCCCCTTCAATGGACGAGCGCAGCGGATGCAAAAGCTGCTGTCCGCAGGATTGGAGGCAAAGCAGTGCGGGCAAGGGATGGTCTTGCCTTTGAGAGTAAAATCGAGGGGAGACCTGCAATAGTCGCAGTGAGTCGCACCCCGAGCCACAGGTCCGCCGCACGACGGGCAGTGGAGCACCAGCCCCGTGTCTGCGTCAACGTGGAGCCCTTTCTCTTCATGGCGTGCCTGAGGGCCATTGGAAGAGCCGAATCGGATTTTCAGGTTTTCCTCGCGCCGTTCGATCTCGGCTTGAGTCAATAGAGCTGCTTGCTTCAGCTTTCCTATCAATCTGGTCAGGTTCGAACCCGTGAGGATATATTTCTCGCAGAGTTCCCGATCCGAGGCTCCGCGAACAAAATCATCCACAAAAGCCTTGGCATTTACTTTTCTGTGCGCTTCGCTTGGCGACACGGGACACCTCGTCACCCTGGTATCGTCTGCACGTATGATACAGCCCGGAGGAACCAATGTTCAAGTCGGCAATTACTCCTTTGGCGTGGGAAGCAGTGAAGATCGCGGAATTTCTCATCCTTCGCGCGGAGCCGGGCAGGCCGATGAGTGCCAAGAATCATGTGAGCCGGGGGGACGAAAGAGACCTCTGGTCAGGGGGAATCCGTCAGCGGAGAAATCTGACTGCTAAGTCTTGGTGCGTGTTCAGGAACCCGCGTACGAACCTTTGCTCTTCCGCGCTCCACGGCGCATGGCACAGACAATCCGCAAGAACCGCGTCCTTGGAGCCCCGTCCGTGGAATGCTTTTCCGCTTTGCCTTAGGAACTGCTTTCTTGAGGAACGCTTGCTTGGTGCAGCAGATGCACCACATCCGCGGTCTGTGCGTACCAGAGAGCGTTTTTGCCAAACTTGTCTCTCACCTCGGGGTCGGAGCCCCCGTCAAGAAGTGCCTTGACCACGCGCTCATGGGCCCGAAACGCGGCCATCATCAAAGCGGTGCGTCCTGCCTTGTCAGTGATATTCGGACGAGCCCCTCGCTCCAGAAGCAGGTTCACGGCCTTGAGGTGGCCTTTCACGGAGGCCTTCATCAATGCAGTAAACCCGTGCCGGGTGTCTCTGCGGTTGACTTGCGCCCCTGCGCTAATGAGAAGCCTTATTACCTCGGTATAGCCTTTATACGACGCTCTCATCAACGGAGAATTGCCGGAGCTGTCGGTCGTTTCGACTTGCGCTCCCGCGAAGAGAAGCCGTTCCAACACCTCGGCATAACCGGAGCGGGAAGCAGCAACCAGTGCGCTAGTACCCCGGGAATCCTTGGCTTCCACGTCGGCTCCCGCGTCGAGGATCAGCTCCGCGACCCTGGTGTATCCTCCACGACACGCAACGATCAGCGCATTGCTCCCGTAGATGTTCATGACTTTTTCGGATGCCCCGGCACCCAGCAGCGCTTGAACTACCTTGAAACGGCCTCCGCTGGCCGCGGCGATGAGTGCGGTGTTGCCGTCATGATCAGCGCCTTCCACATCCGCTCCTGCGGAGAGGAGTCGTTTCACGACCCGCACATGTCCGCCCAGCGCAGCTTCGATGAGCGCGGTATTGCCGTATTGATTCTTGGCATTGATGTCGGCTCCATGTTTGAGAAGCAGCCTGACCACGTCAAGATGTCCTCGGTATGCGGCCCTGTGCAAAGGAGTATTGCCGTATTCGCTCTTGGCATTAACATCCGCGGCCTTGTGCAGTAGGGTTTGCGCCACGTTAAGGTTGCCTTGGTACGCCGCCAAGATCAAGGCTGTGTCACCAGAAGAATTTTTCGCACCAGGACTTGCTCCGCGTTCCAGAAGCAGTTCCACGACCTCCGTGTCGCCTTCGAGCACAGCCCCGAGCAATTCGGTATTGGCTTCTGAGGTTGGTGCATCACGCGCGTCTGCGGTTTCAGGTTCGGTGAGGGCTGTCTGTTCGGGCAATTCGGAGAAATCTGTCGGTTCAGGAGCCATACGTACCCCCGTCAGGGCATCGGAAGATGTGGAGAATCCCCTCGCGGCAGGGAAGCTTGACGCGTTCCTCGTCTATTCTTAACAAAACGAGACACAAACGGGAATTCTTTCCGCGACGTGGGGTGAAAAAATATGTTCGGCGTGATCAATCGTGCGAGCATGGCATGGCGGAAATTCGTTGGAGGGATTTCACCAAACATGTATCTTGATTCCAGGCGACCGGAATGGTAAATTTGATGGTGGCGGACCTTTGCGGGCCAGTCGGTACACGTGTGTCGGGCCAGGAGAAGGCTTGTCTCTCTGCGGGCAAGAAGCGATAGCCTCGCGGCATGGCGCGATTCTTCTCATGCCGAGACACTCCAGGAGTCACGGTCGCGTGTGGGGTCACGCCAAATACCCCAATACCGGTCCCGGATCGCTCCCGGTTGCCCCATAGGTTGGGAAAAGCCACATTCTTGCGAAGGAAGAGATTCGATCTCTTTGCGGTTCCAGGAGAACGCTATGGACTTGAAATATGTTCGGACAACATGTCCGTACTGCGGCTGCGGCTGCGAAATGCTGCTCGAAGCCATGGATGGGAAGCTGATCGGTACGATTCCCTCCAAGACGAACCCCATGAATCAAGGCAAGCTTTGCATCAAAGGCTGGAATGTGCATGAATTCGTGCAAAGCCCGGAAAGACTCACCAAACCGCTGGTGCGAAAGAACGGGGTCCTGCAAGAGGCCTCGTGGGACGAAGCGCTGGACTTCACCGCGTCCCGCCTGAAGGAAATCAAGGAAGCCCACGGTGGAAACAGTTTGGGGTTCTTGACTTCGGCCAAATGCACCAATGAAGAGAATTACCTCTTCCAGAAATTTGCGAGAGTGGGGTTTGAAACAAACAACATAGACCACTGCGCCCGTCTCTGACACTCCTCAACGGTGGCAGGTCTTGCCGCCGCTTTCGGGAGCGGAGCCATGACAAATTCGATCGCGGAGATCGAGGACGCTGCATGCATTTTCATTATTGGGTCTAACACCACTGTCGCTCATCCTCTGATCGCTCACCGAGTGTATCGGGCCAAAGCCAAGGGCGCAAAGGTGATCGTCGCTGACCCTCGCAGAATACATATCTCGGCCATTGCCGACATCTACGTGAGCCAAAACCTCGGTTCGGACGTAGCGCTTATCAACGGCATCATGCACGTGATCTTGGCGAAGAATCTGCATGACAAGACCTACATCGATGAGCGGACCGAGGGATTCGAAAAGCTTGAGGAACTGGTGAAGGGGTACACGCCTGAAAGAGTTTCAGAAATTACCGGAGTGGCCCCGGAAGATATCGTAAAGATCGCGGAGACCTACGCCACGGCAGAGGTTTCGTCTATTCTCTATACCATGGGCATCACCCAACACACCCACGGTGTGGATAATGTCAAGAGTCTCGCCAACCTGGCTATGATGACCGGAAACCTCGGTAAACGTGGAGCAGGAGTGAATCCCTTGCGCGGGCAAAACAACGTGCAAGGCGCGTGCGACATGGGTGGCCTGCCCAACGTATATCCTGCGTACCAGGCCGTCACCGACGAGGGCAACAAGAAGAAATTCGAGGATGCCTGGCAAGCGCGTCTCTCCGACAAGGTGGGATACACCATCATGGAGATGATGCACGGTCTGGAGGATGGTTCGCTCAAAGGAATGGTGATCCTCGGCGAAAATCCGGTGGGAAGCGATCCGGACAGCAACCATGTCAAACATGCCCTGGAAGCCGCGGAGTTTCTTGCGGTCATCGACATTTTCTTGACGGACACGGCAAAACTGGCGCATGTGGTGTTGCCGGGCGTTTCCTTTGCGGAAAAGGAAGGCACGTTCTCCAACACCGAGCGCAACGTGCTACGCGTCCGCAAGGCCGTGGAACCTGTAGGGGATGCGCGGCCGGATTGGCAGATCATCTGCGATCTCTCGACCCGGTTCGGTCTTCCGATGAGTTACGCGTCCCCGAGCGAGATCTTCGACGAAATCGCAAAGGTCACGCCCAGTTACGCTGGTCTCAGCCACGCGCGGCTGGAAAAGGGCGGAATACCCTGGCCATGTCCCACTCCGGATCATCCGGGGACCCCGATACTGCACAAAGAGCGCTTTACCCGAGGAAGAGGCCTGTTCCATGCCATTGAGTACCGACCTCCTGCAGAGCTGATCGACGAGGAATTCCCCGTGCAGCTCACCACGGGTCGTTACTTCCCGCATTACCATACGGGTACCATGACGAGGAACTCTCCGTCGCTTCATGCAGAGATGCCGGAAGGACACGTGGAGGTGAACCCCGAGGACGCTGACAGGCTGGGACTCAAGAGTCGTGACACTGCGCGGATCGTCTCCCGACGCGGAGAAGTGGAAACCAAAGTCCTCGTCACCGACACGGTTGAGCCGGGCACGGTTTTCATGAGTTTTCACTTCATGGAAGCCAATGCGAACGTGCTGACCAACCCTGCGCTCGATCCCATTTGCAAGATACCCGAGTACAAGGTCTGTGCAGTGCGGCTGGAGAAGGCCGAGCCCCAGATGGCTGCTGCTGCGGGAGAATAGCGTACAAAATGAAAAAGGGGATGCACCGTAGGGCAACCTACAGGTGGTTCCCTCTGAGCGGGTCGCGTTCCTGTGTCATTGACACGCACACGGCGAGGAAGCAATCCCCCTGTGGCTCACGGTGAGCTCAAACGATTGCTTCGCTCGCTCTTTCGCCCTGAAACGTGTGGCAAATGGGCATACTGCCCGTTGCGCTTCAGTGTGACTTATGAAGTATTTGGGGGGGCATTGCAGGAGTCGAGAATAGTTCGGTGATTACTTGTGAGTAGCCTGGACTTTTCCCATGCCTTCATCAAAAAGTTTCTTGCCATCCATGACCATACTCTTTCCCTCTGCCATAAGCTTCTTGCCTTCAGACTCATCTTTCTTGTCTTCGATCTTTTTCAAGCCGTAATTGATCATCTTGCACCCGCTTACCATCATTTCCAGTCCCACGCCCAGTCGCTCGGACCCCATCATCAGCTTTTCGTCCTTCAGCATCAGTGCTCTTCCCTGAGAGAGCAACGTGCAGGAATCGGTCATGAGTTTTCTGGTTCCGGCCACGTCCTTTTTCTCTTGGAACAGCTTCGCTCCTTCCAAGACCATTTGACAGCCTTTGATCATCATGGCCGGGCCTTGATTCTGTTGGCCGGATTCCTGCGCTGCCTTGGCCTGGCTGGTCAACACGGGAGCCCACAGGCCCAGGATCAAGGTGCCTGTGATGAATACACATGCCACGATCTTCGCTACGGCGCCTTTTTGCACCTTCATTGTCTACCTCCGTATACTATTTCATTTTCGCTGGCTCTTTCCCCGTAACCTGCGTTTCGTGTTCAGAATGAGGATGTATCGTATTGAGGGGATAGTGCTGCGCCAGCAGTATAGGAAACCGATGAGTAATGTGTAAAGTACTTTCCGGGATGCAAGGTGAGCGTTCATGGGAGGGCGCTTTGACGCAAGTCACTCCGCTTGCGACGGTCGTTTGGATATCTCGGTCGCGCTGCACCGCACAATGCCGCGTCATCACTTCACTCCTAAGGCCGCAACTGGCTGCACGTCATTGTGCTCTTTTGAAAGCGCATGGGTATCAGTCATTACGCAGAGGAAGGTCCGCGAGGGAGGGAGCTTGCCGCCTGCGTTTCGAGAAGCGCCCATAATTCCGGGATGGGGAGGCTCTGCCCACCAATTCTCGCGGATGGCCTGCGGACATGTCGTGGCCCGGACAAGGCCATGCGTACCTTCGACGCGCCTCAAGCCTTCCCTTTTTCATGAGTTTTGTGGCATGATCTGCTCCAGACTCTTTCAGACGCCCTATTTCCACACGTTCGATTCCACACTGCGGAGGGTGAATTGGAGCATTTTTTTTGTCCACGTTCGGTTGTTGTTTTTGGCGTCTCCACAAGGCCGATGAATCTCGGGAAGGAGATAGCCAGTAATCTCTTCGAATTTGAATATAATGGGGTGATCCACTTTGTGGGGACGCAGGGCGGCGTGCTCTTTGGCCGCACGATTCACGCGGTCTGTCGCGGAGATCAATGAGCCTATTGATCTGGCCATCATTCTGACTCCAGCCAAGACTGTCCCGACTATCATGGAACAATGCGGAGCGAAGGGGATTCGACGGGTCGTCATCGAGAGCGGCGGGTTCGGAGAGTTCGACGGGGACGGTCACCAGCTCGGGGAGAGCGTGAAGGCAATTGCGAAAAAATACGACATTCGGTTCATAGGGCCCAACTGCATCGGCATCATGAATTCCGCCAATGGGTTGTCCACTCCGTTTACCGCGATGCGCAACGTGTTCCCACGCGGGGGGGTAGGTATCATCGCACAAAGCGGTGGAGTCGCGTTGACGTTTCTCAACATGTTCCACGGGGAGCAACTCGGATTTAGCAAGTTCGCGGCCATTGGCAACAAGCTCAACGTAGATGAGAACGATTTATTGGAATACCTTGTGCAGGACCCGGAGACGAAGGTGATTTGCCTTTATCTCGAATCCATCAAGGATGGCCGACGGCTCACCGAAATTGCCAGGAAGTCTGCCAAGCCCATTGTGGTGCACAAGGCAAATGTCGGCTCCATGAGCCGTGTCATTGCGCAATCTCACACCGAGGCTCTGGCCAATGACGATGCGGTGGTTGAGGCGTCATTGCGTCAGGCGGGCATGGTGAGATTCAGGGACATGCAGGGATATCTGGATTTCGTGAAAATACTCCAGTTGCCGGAGATGGCAGGGCGCAACCTCGCAATCGTGTCTCGGTCGGGCGGACACGCGGTCATCGCTGCGGATGCGGCGTTTCTCTACGGATTTCATCTTCCGCCGTTCGGCAAGGATTTTCTTGAAGAGATTCGCACACACCTCCGTGCGGACGTGATCCGGCTGGGCAATCCTTTGGACCTGGGGGACCTGTTCGATTTCGAGGTGTACGTGAGAATCATCGAGCACACCTTGCAGCAGAAGAATGTGGACGGGGTACTCTTCCTTCACACGTATTTCGCTGCCATTGAAGGAGAGGCTTCCCGGAAATTGCTGCAAAAGGCCGCATCCCTCTCAGACACCTACGGTAAACCGGTCGCCATGTGCGTGTCCACTGAGCAATTCGAGATTTCTCGCTTGCACAAGGAATTCGAATTCCCCATATTTCTCAGCCCGGAAAGAGCGGTAAACGCGTTGGACGTGGCGATAAAGCGCAGGCAGCGCATGCCGCTGGTGACCTCGCACCCTGCGGGGCCCTTGTCCGCACCAGCCTCACAGGACCGCGAAATCAATCTGTGTTGGGAGCGCCTTAAAGAGGCGGGACGCGATCCTCTGCTCCACGAATCCCTGGAGATCGTGCGACTGGCCGGAATCCGCGTGCCTGAATTTACCGTGATCAGCAGGCTGGACGACATCGACGCCAACGTGCGCGACATTCCCGCCCCCTATGCGGTGAAGGTAGTTGCGGAAAGCTTGTCCCACAAGTCCGATGTGGGCGGTGTGGCTCTCGGAGTACCCGATAGGGATTCTCTGCGGACGATCTGTGCCGGGATGTTTGAGCGTTTCGCTTCCACTGACTGCGGTTTCCGCGGGCTTCTCATTCAGCGGATGGCCGAGCGACTGCCGGGGACGCTCGAACTGATTGTGGGCGGAAAGCGAGATCCGCAATTCGGGCCGGTGTTGCTGTTGGGACACGGCGGAATTCTCGTCGAGGTCCTGGGCAAGACCTCCCTTCGTATGGCACCCTTGTCTGCTGCAGAGGCGGAAGAGATGATCGAAGACCTTCCAGGGTCGGAGATCTTCCAGGGCGTGCGGGGCATGCCTCCCACAGACCGGGAAGCGCTCAAGGATGCCCTCTTGAGAGTAGCCCATATGATGGTGCGGTTCCCTCACATCGAATCCTTGGACATCAATCCCCTTCTCGCTGCTCCCAACGGCGTGCAGGCTCTTGATGCGCGCATTTTTCTCAAAACCGTAACCTCTGTTCATGAATGAGCGGGAGAATGTTGCGGACCCGATAACCGGGCAGCGTCGCTCGATTCAGTGAGGCGTGTGCCTCACACACCGTTTCCTGGAGCAAGATCGGCAACATGTCCACGGAGAACGCGAAGAGACAAGGGAACCGCATCGGTCACGTACAGACCAGGAACGATGCGGTTTTTCTCGGTCTTCGCTTCTTAAGGACTGGTGCGGACGGGCGCTACTCGCTCTCACTGACCAGTCCGAGTCAAAGGGCTGGAGGATCTCCCGCTACCAGTGGCGACGGCCCAAATGCCGACGATGCACACGAAACGCCTTTCCCGCCCTGTACACAGGTCCGTAATATGCCCACGGATCGCCATCGTACTCGCATACGGCATCTGGGGGGTACGCAGGATATCCGACATAGACCTGAGGATACACCGGCCGAGCAACCACATAGGGACCATAAGACCAAGAGAAAGCGTTGACCGCACACAGTGTCGAGAGGGCTGAAACCGCCATTCCCAGAAGAATTATCTTTGTCGTTTTCATTCGCTGAGTCTCCTTCTTGCACGACGTTCATTGAAATTATGAGTTCGGTTCCTTTGTATGAACTGTTCGGAAAGGAGAAAAGAACCTGACAAAGAATCTGATTCTGACCGGAGGCTGTCTGGTGAACCCCCGTTCCGGGGAACCGTGCCCGGCTGTCGGATCCTGCACATCACGGGAAATGACGACCAGGCGTGCCAGCCCTCAGGCAGGTCCGTGAAGCATCAGATTCTGCTGATGTACCCTTTTGGTCGATCGATCTGAAGCCCGATGGAGAATTACGCGATCGTCCCTCCTCACTATTCCCAGACCTTATCTCATCCCTGCGAACGAGCAAAAAAGCGCTCCCATTCACACGAACCCCGCGTCCACACCTGCTGAAACGACAAGCTGTGGTTTTTCCTCGTTGCCACGGTCGAGCAACTCCACTATATTGGAAGGAAAAGGCTCCGTTAAGGTCAAGTCCCCATTGGACATTTCGAAAGGAGAGTGCTGTGTTTACCGTAATCGCAACTCTGGAAGCCAAGGCGGGAAAAGAAATCGAACTGGAACAGGAGCTCTTTGCCATGACGCAGGTTACCCTTGACGAAGAAGGATGTATCAACTACGACCTGTTGCGTGCGCTCCAGACACCAGGCAAATTCGTCTTTTATGAGAACTGGGCGAGCCAGGAGGATTTCGACCGCCATCTGTCAGCGGATCATATGAAAGCCTTTCTGGCCAAGGCCAAGGGGCTACTCGCAAAACCTGCCCAAATCGAGCCGTACGAAATTGTAGACTGACACATCTGCCGCTCACGAATTCCTCGGGTCACTAAAAGGTTGGCGGCCTGCGCGTTACTCGGTCCGGTCAGGCTGACGAACAAAAGGGGGCAGGTCGCTCACGCGCGGAACGCGGACCAAACGTGGGAGAAAATGGAAACGGGACAAGCATCCTCGCTCAGGCATGAAGCACGTCACACGATCGATCTCGTCAAACGACTGATCATAGTCCTGGCAGCGGTGTGGGGGCTCGTGAACGCGTGGGATGCGTCCGCGCATGCTGCTGCCGCTCACGACCTGCTCGCGTACCGTACCCAGCGAACCCTGACCAAAGAATTTGAATCCGTCACCTCCCGAGAGCTGCCTCGTGAGGCGCGACACACGCTGGCGCGCATCAAGAAAGGCGGCCCGTTTCCGTATCCGCAAGACGGAACGGTTTTCCGCAACAGGGAGGGCCGCCTGCCTGCCCATCCACCGGGGTATTATCGGGAATACACCGTGAAAACGCCTGGTGCGCGCGACCGTGGGGCTCGCCGCATCATCGCAGGGCAAGGAGGCGAATTCTACTACACGGCGGACCATTACCGCACCTTCAAGCGGATCAAGGAGTGAGCCGTGAAGAGACTCTCCCGGATACTGGCCGAGGCCGACGCATCGGGTGTATACCTGCTCGCAGGGACGCCACGGACTGATGAGCTGGAGAAGCTGGCTGCAGAAAACACACTCGCTTTCTTCCATGTGCAGGGTGACGATATTCGCCGTAAGGAAGAGTTGCTGCAAGCTGTGGCTACAGCGCTGAGATTTCCTGAATATTTCGGCAACAACTGGGACGCGTTTGAGGACTGTCTCAGGGATATGTCGTGGCATCCTGCGCGCGGATACCTGATGGTGCTGGACCGGTTCAGCCGATTTGCGGATCATGCGCCGGACGAGTTTGCTACTGCGCTCGACATCCTGAAGGACGCAGCCGAGTTCTGGAGCGGGCAGGGCAAGGCAATGGTCTGGACTCCTGGCCGGGATGGAGAAAAAGGCGGGAGCCCTGCAGTCAGTCGAGCTTTAGGAGGGCGCGACGGGTTGGAGGGGAGACGGGCGGTTACGACAGCGGCGATTCTCGCGGAATTGAGTCTTCCTCAGAAATTATCGGAATCCCCACCGCTCCACGCAAGAAGGCAGTTGCGACTCCGCAACCCCGCGTGCGTTCGCCTCGAATGTCGACCCTGCGGAGCCCGCATGAGGGGCTTCCCTCTTTGAAAACGATCAGAGAAGGGGAAACTAATTCCACAATGCGAAGGGTTTCTTCAGCTCCCCGGAGAAATGCAGCGGTCCGGTCGTTTCCGTGCTGGTCTATGACCTGAGCCTCCTTGCGAAGCACCGCCATGCCATCCCCGCGGACAAAATGGCACCGAGGCCGAGGCACTCCCAGCCCGCCGAGAATCTCAGGACATATTGGGACGAGAATGGCTCGGGTTGCCAAATCCTTCAAACGGGGATGCGGCCGCGAGCCTCCGTCGTACCGCACGGAAATCCCTGCAAGACACGCGCTGATGACGAAAACGCTTCGTGACATTGAGGATTTCAGCCCATAATGATCGCTTCGCCGTTCGTGGGTCGGGGCGTGACCTCGCCGATGATTAACGCGCTCGTGCCGTGCTGTGCGAGGATCTCCGCTGCACGGTCCGCGTACTCTGCGGGCACGGTCAGCACCATCCCGATGCCCATGTTGAAGGTGCGGAACATCTCGTGGTCGTCAAGGCCCGCGTCACGGCGGAGCAAGTGGAAGATCGCCGGTGGTTCCCACGAACCTTTTCGTATCCGCACGCTGCACGATGCCGGCACCACCCGAGGGATGTTCCCGGGAAAGCCTCCACCCGTAATGTGGGCCATCCCTGATATGGGCACGTTCCTGAGCGTTTCGAGCACAGGCTTGACATAGATGGCCGTGGGGGTAAGGAGTTCCTCTCCCAGAGGTTTGCCCAGTTCGGGAAAGAACTTATCCAGTGGATACGCTTTGTGGTCGATGAACACTTTCCTTACCAGACTGTATCCGTTGCTGTGCAACCCCGACGAGGCCAACCCGATCACTGCGTCCCCGGGTTTCATGCGTGAGCCGTCCACCACTGCCTGCCCATCCACCATGCCCACACAAAATCCCGCGAGATCATATTCTCCGGCCGTGTAGAAGTCGGGCATCTCGGCCGTTTCACCGCCGATCAAGGCACAGCCGGCCTCCTCGCACCCATCGGCGATTCCCGAAATCACCGATCTCACTGTCTCCGGCAGTAGACGGCCGGTAGCGAAATAATCCAGGAAAAAGAGCGGCTCTGCCCCTGAAACGAGAATATCGTTTACGTTCATGGCGACCAGGTCAATGCCCACCGTATCGTGGACTCCGGTCATGAACGCGATCTTCAATTTGGTCCCTACGCCGTCTGTCGCGGAAATGAGCACCGGATCTTTGTATCGGGCCCACATCGGCCGAAACATGGCCCCGAACCCACCCATGGGCCCCATCACACCGGGCCTGAACGTCGCTTTCAGCCGGTCAGCCAGGGAGCCAATCACTTCTTCGGCCAATTCCACATCGACTCCCGCGTCTTTGTACGTAATCTTTTCAGACATGTCGCGCGTAATCTCCCCTCGGTTGTCTCACGAGAGACGAACCTATCTTTCTCGCCTTGGACCGAACTCGACTCTTCAGGTCTCCTTCATCGACAGTGACCACGCGCCCGTTGCGCACCACCAGCTTCCCATTGACCAGCACATGGCGGACATCGGATCCGCGGGCAGCGTACACGAGATGCGATAAGGGATCGTACGCAGGAGTCAGGTGGATCCGGTCAAGGTCCACCACGGTGACGTCCGCAAGCTTCCCCGGTTTGAGCGAACCGATCTCATCGTCCATATGAAGGGCTTTGGCTCCGCCGAGAGTGGCCATGTGAATGACCGTGCGAGCATCCAGGGCTTCCGGATTTCCGGTAATGAGTTTGGCCATCAGAGATGCCGAGCGCATCTCCTCAAACAAATCCAGATTGTTGTTGCTCGCGGGACCGTCAGTGCCTATGCCCACCGTGACGCCCCTCTTGAGAAGACCCGATATGTCCGCGGCTCCGGACGCAAGTTTCATATTGCATTCAGGGCAGTGAACCACGCACGTCCCGGATTGGGCAAGCAGATCCTTTTCCTGTTCCGAGAGATGAATGGCGTGAACCGCGACAAATCGATCGCCGAGAATCCCCAGATTGTGCAAATGCTCCACCGGGCTGCAGCCGTAACGGTTCTTAATGTCCTCTACTTCCTGTGCAGTTTCGGACACGTGAGAGAATAAGAGCCTTCCTTGTGTGCCCACCAGTTCCGCTGCTTGACACAAGGTTTCCGGAGAGCACAGGTAAGGAGAATGACAGAAAAGCGCCGGAGTAATCAGACCATCCTGAGGACATTGCTCCAAAAATCGTTCAGCTCTGTCTCTCCACAATCCCGCAACCGGGACGTCAGGAGTCGGCACGTCCAGCACTCCCTGCGCCATGACCGCGCGCACACCGACATCCTGGGCTGCCTTGGCTGCCTCTTCCATGTGGAAATAACCGTCCGCGAAAGTAGTGATCCCGCTGAGTGCCATTTCTACCGCGGAAAGCTTCGTGCCGAGGTACACGAACCCGCTGTCCGCATGCTGGTTTTCTGCCGGGAATATATAGTCGCGCAGCCATCTCTCCAGGGGAAGGTCGTCAGCCATGCCCCGAAGCAGGCTCATGGCAGCGTGGGTGTGCGCGTTCACGAGCCCCGGCATAATGAGGCAATTGGAACAATCGATGACTTCATCAAAAGAAAGGTGGGAATTCATCGGCTCGTTGACTTTCACCAGCCGATTACCCGAAATGACTGTGGTCCCATGAGGCACCACCTGTGGATACGCGGGATCGCACAGGATGGACCCTTCGATAAGCACCACCGCAGCTTTTTCTTCGGGAAATCCTCGCATGAGACCCTAAGACTCCTCGGGATAGGATCAGCCTCGGCTGCTGACCGCACATGCGGCAGAGACCGCTGTTCCCCTTCCCCATGACCGCCGCTTTCCGGACTTCAGCAGTGGGGACGCTCCCTCGCAGATGCACGCGATCGCGTCGGGGAGAGTGCCCTTTGAGAGGACTCGATCTACCCTAAGATTTTCATCTTTTCATTGATGAGTTTGAGCATGGCGATGTTCTGGGTGTGACCGGTCTGGCTCGCGATAATCTTGCCCCGGAAAGGTCTCCCCAGCAAGTAAAAATCACCAATAATGTCAAGCACTTTATGGCGGACAAACTCGTCGGTGAACCGTAGTGGCGGATTGACCACTTTTTCATCGTCCAATAAGATCACGTTCGAAAGTCGACCGCCACCGGCCAGCCCCATCTCGTCCATCATGCGCATGTCTCGCACAAATCCGAAAGTGCGAGCCGGCGCTATTTGTTCCTTGAAGTGCTCGGGGCCTTCAAAGCGGTAGAGCATGTGCATCGTACCGATGGGTGGAGGATAATCCAGGTGGTACTCCACCTCCAGGCAATCCGACGGCTCGACCCTCATTCTCTTGGGGCCGGACGGGTCCAAAGGCAAGTCAATGGGCTCAGTGATGATCACTTCTTCAATGAGTTCATCCTGAACGATGATCTCCGCACTTTCCACCAGTTTGCAAAACTCTACGGCAGAGCCGTCCATAATAGGAACCTCACCGGAAATCTTTACCAGCACATTGGTGAGGCCATACGCGTGAAACACTGCCATAAGATGCTCGATGGTCCTGGCGGTGGACCCGCTCGCCCTGAGACAGGTAGCCAGATCCGTGGAGTCTACATTGTCCAGCACTGCATGGACCGTATCTCCTGAGGTGATATGGCCGAATATGATACCCGACGAGGTTGCAAGCGGCGAGAGAGTCAATCCGGTCTTTTGGCCTGAATGAAGTCCCTGCCCGTACATCACCACACGACCGCGGAGCGTCTTCTGGTACCGGAACGAGCCGTCCGCAGGAAGCGACAGACCCGCGAGTTCCCCCTGCGAGCCGACACCGTCGCGTCCGTTTCCACCTGAGGCAGCGCCTGTCAGCGGCTCTCCCAACGATATTGCCAGCCCGGCGGCCGTGTCTCTCGCCGCACTGTACGCAGGCCGATCGTCCGCGGGGATGAGCAGGTCCCCTGCGGTAATGTGAGGGCCGGGGGCTGTCATGACTACGTGCTCGATGAGGATTTTCAATTCCTTGACGTTGCCTGGCCAGGAATAGGCCATGAGTCTCGCCATGGCCTCTTGGTCCACGCCGGTGATGTCTCTGTCGAACTCTTCCACTGCTTCTTTGAGAAAGTGATCCACGTACAGGGGTATGTCTTTCTTCCTTACCGCCAGTGTGGGTATGCGGATCACTCTTCTGGCCAGGATATCGGCAAGCTCCTGGGGAAATCCTTCTTCCGCTATCAGTGTTTCAGGATCCTGTAGGGAGGTACAGACGATTCGCAGATCCCACTCAGGCAGAACCAGGTTACCGGTCTCGGGATCCACGTGATTCCGCACAATTTCGGCAATCTTCGGCCTCAGGTGTGGTTCCAGACGGTCTATTCGGACCAGCAGCAGCGTCCCCCTCTTGGCCTTCGCACTCCGCCGTGATTTGGCTCTTCCTGACGCGCTCTTCTTGCCGAACATAGACTCTTCCAGGGTCCGTTCGTCAAGTTCAGGGCAGCGCACTTTGATGAGACTGCTCCGATCCTTTCCCTCGATACCGTGAACGATCCTTGCGAGGAATTCTTTTCCGGTCCCTTTTTCTCCTGCCAACCAGAGGGAGACCCGCTCATGAGCAGCTTTCTCGACCGCCTTGCGCAGGGCTGCCGCTTGGGGCGATATGCCGATGAGCCTGCCGGGCGATATCGGATTGGCGTGGCCCGCCTTGGAGCCGTCCAATCGATCGGAAATAGCCTTTTGCACGATATGGAGCACATCCTCAAGATTGATGGGCTTTTCCAGGTAATCGGTGGCGCCCAGTTTGATGGCTTTGACCGCGGTCTCTATCGTGCCGTGACCGCTCATCATGACGACCGAGCACGAGGGATCGATCCTCTTTATGGCCTTGAGGGTTTGCATGCCGTCGATGCCGGGTATCCAGATATCGAGAAACACCACGTCCGGCGAATCGTCCTGCACGATATGGAGCGCTTCTTGCCCGTCACCGGCGCGGAGTACTTCATGTCCTTCGTCCACAAGGATCGCACCTAGGGACTCGAGGATTTCTTCTTGATCGTCAACGATGAGTATTCTTCCCTTTTTCATAGCCCCGCGATATTAGCTTCCGATAGTCACAGGGACAAGGGAAAAAGAACCTTTCAGGAAAAAATCCCCCGCAGAACAGGCTGTTGCTGTGATCGAAGGCTTGTGAGGCAGGCCAGTTTTCGCTTGCAAATCAGGCCTGCCGCGAGTAACTTTGAAGGTCCCCGCTGTGTTCCCAAGAAAGCCTTTCCCACTATTGAGCGCATGTGAGTTCGTGTGAGTTCATTACCGGACGCGCGGCGCGGGATTACCGGACCTGAAAAAGGGTCGGAGGCATTGTTTGCATGAACCTTCATGAATTTCAGGCGAAAGAGCTGCTGGCGGCAAAGGGAGTTGCCATTCCGAGGGGTTTCATCTGTTACGATCCCCTCGAGGCCCTCATAGCGGCCCGCAAATTGAAAACCGACAGGGTGGTCCTCAAGGCGCAGGTCCATTCCGGTGGCAGAGGCAAGGCTGGGGGTGTAGCCCTGGTCTCGGTGGACGACGATGTGCGCGTCAAAGCCGCGGAAATCCTCAATCGAAAGCTCGTCACCAATCAGACCGGACCCCAGGGAAAACCGGTCAGCGCTTTGCTGGTGGAGGAAGTCCTGCCCATAGATCAGGAGATCTATGTCGGCGTGGTTCTGGACAGGAACGCGGGCCGAATCAGGATCATGGCAAGCCCGGAAGGCGGGGTTGAGATCGAGACGCTCGCACGGGAGGCTCCTGAAAAGATTTTCACCGTCAGTGTGCACCCCCTCAGCGGGCTGGAGCCGTTTCAAGCCAGGGCACTGGCGTACAGGATTTCGGATCGGAAGGCCGTGGCGTCACAGCTCACGTCCGTCATCACTGCCCTGTACAAAATCTTCGTCGATTACGACTGTTCTCTGGCGGAGATCAATCCTCTCATCGTTTCGAAGGATCGGGTATTGGCCTTGGATGCGAAGGTCAATCTCGACGACAACGGGCTCTTCAGGCACCCGGAGATGGAACTCTGGCGTGACCGCTCCCAGGAAGATCGGCTGGAATTGTCTGCCAAGAAGGATGACTTGAGTTACATCCGTTTGGACGGCAATATCGGCTGTATCGTCAATGGCGCGGGCCTCGCTATGGCCACTCTGGATCTCATCTCGCTACACGGCGGCTCTCCAGCGAACTTCCTGGATGTCGGCGGCGGCGCGACCGAACAAGGTGTCGCGGACGCGATGAATATCTTGCTCGATGACACGAGAGTGAGTGCGGTGTTCATCAATATTTTCGGCGGCATCCTCAGGTGCGACGTGTTGGCCCGCGGGGTGATCCGCGCGTTTCAGGGTCGCAGCGTGGAAGTGCCGGTGGTAGCCCGCATCGAAGGCACTAACCTTGAAGAAGGTCGCAGACTCTTCCAGGAATCGGGGCTCCCGATCCATATGATTCTCTCCCTGGATGAAGCGGCCAAGCTCGTGGTGCAGAAAGCCAAATCTTCGTAACTATTCGCAAGCTTATGCATGGAGGATTGATATGGCAATTCTCGTCGACAAAGAGTCACGAGTCATCTGCCAAGGGATAACCGGACGAAATGGAACTTTCCATTCCCTGGCCTGCCGCGAGTACGGCACCAAAATGGTCGGCGGAGTGACTCCAGGTAAAGAAGGGGAAACCGTTGACGGCATTCCCGTCTTCAACAGCGTCTGGAAGGCAGTTAAGGAAACCGGCGCGGACGTATCATTGATTTTCATCCCTGCCGCGTACGCCAAGGACCCGATCCTTGAGGCCGTGGACGCGGGCATCCGCGTGATCGTGTGCATCACCGAGGGGATCCCCCCTCAGGACACCATACAAGCCCTTCACACGGTTCGTCGGGAGGGACGATTCTTGATCGGCCCCAACACCCCGGGAATCATCTCTCCGGCTGAGAAGTGCAAAGTGGGCATCATGCCCGGGTACATACACAAGCCCGGAAACGTAGGAGTCATCTCGCGATCAGGTACCTTGACCTATGAGGTGGTGGATCAGTTGACCAAGAACGACATCGGGCAAACCACGTGCCTGGGGCTTGGCGGCGATCCGGTGGTGGGACTCAGCTTCATCGACTGCTTGAAGATGTTCCAAGATGACTCGGAAACGGAACTGGTCGTGCTCATCGGCGAGATAGGCGGTTCCGCCGAAGAACAGGCTGCCGAGTATATCAAGAACGAATTCAAGAAACCCGTGGCAGCGTACATCGCGGGGCGCTGTGCGCCTTCCGGCAAAAGAATGGGCCACGCGGGCGCAATCATTGATGGAGGAAGCGGTACAGCTCAGGGCAAGATTCAGGCCTTGACGGATGCCGGTGTTACGGTAATCGAGAACATCACCCAGGTGGGAGCGCTGGTCAAACAGATGCTTCACCGGTAACGCCTTCGCGATAAGGACCACGGAAGAGGAGACATACATGGCCGTGAATGCAGGGAAGTTCGAGGAATTGGCTCAGAGACTGGCTGAGTCCGACGCCGGAGGCGGTGAGGGCAAGGTCGCAAAACAGCATAAGGCGGGAAAGATGACCGCCAGAGAGCGAGTCCTGGAACTTCTGGACGACGGTTCCTTTGAGGAGATCGACAAGTTCGTGATTCACCGCTGCACCGATTTCGGCATGGAGAAGAGCCATATCGCCGGTGAAGGGGTGGTGAGTGGATTCGGCAGGGTCAACGGCAGGGGCGTGTACGTCTTTGCTCAGGATTTCACGGTGTTCGGCGGGAGCTTGTCCAATACTCATGCGCAGAAGATCACCAAGGTCATGGACCTGGCCTATCGTAACGGCTTCCCTCTGATCGGCATCAACGACTCCGGCGGTGCGCGGATCCAGGAGGGCGTCGAGAGCCTGGGCGGTTACGGAGAGGTCTTCTATCGCAATGTGCGTGCTTCAGGCGTGATCCCGCAGATTTCGGTGATAATGGGACCCTGCGCGGGAGGAGCGGTGTACTCGCCCGCAGTGACCGACTTCATCTTTATGACCGAAAAGACCAGTTATATGTTCATTACCGGTCCGCAAGTCATCAAGCAGGTCACCAGCGAGGAGATCGATCCGGAGAGCCTCGGTGGAGCGAAGGTCCACGGACGGGTGTCGGGGGTATGCCATTTCCATTATCCGACGGAAAAGGACACGCTGGCCAAGGTGAAAGAGCTTCTGTCGTTTCTGCCGGACAGTAACCGGGCAAAGGCTCCTGCGGTGGCTACTGATGACCCGGAGGACAGGCTCGTGCCGGAGTTGGACGAGGTGATTCCGGAGAATTCTCGCCGTCCGTACGACATGAAGAAGATCATCAAGCCGGTACTGGACGATCAGCACTTTATGGAAGCGCACGCGCATTATGCACGTAATCTCATTGTGGGATTCGGTCGTCTCGCCGGAAAGACCATCGGCATTGTGGCCAACCAGCCCAACGCCATGGCAGGATGCCTCGATATCGAGGCGTCGGTGAAGTGTGCGCGTTTTGTGCGCTTTTGTGATGCCTTTGGTATTCCGTTGTGGACATTGCTGGACGTGCCCGGGTATCTTCCGGGGACTCAGCAGGAGCACGGAGGCATTATCAAGCATGGAGCAAAGATCCTGTACGCCTATGCCGAGGCCACCGTTCCCAAGGTGACCCTGATCACCCGCAAGGCGTACGGCGGTGCGTACGTGGTCATGTCAAGCAAGCATCTGAGAGCTGACATCAACCTTGCGTATCCTACGGCAGAAATCGCGGTCATGGGGCCTGAAGGGGCTATTCAGATTCTCTCCCGCAAAGAGATCCAAGAGGCCCCGGATCCTGACGCGCGTCGTGCAGAGCTCATCAGCGATTACGTCCAAAAGTTCGCCAGCCCGTACAGGGCCGCACAGTTGGGTTATGTGGATGCGGTTATTATGCCTCACGATACGCGAGTGGTCCTGATCAAGGCCTTCGCACAATTGGAAAACAAGGTGGACGACAAACCTCCACGCAAGCACGGAAACATCCCCCTTTAGGAGACGCAACCGCGCGTTGCGCGTAGGATGTCTGATACCCTTTCGCCGTTAAACGAGTAAGGTCGTAGGGATGGGGGTCTCATGAGCGGAGTGATTAGACGGCTCGGCGTCGTCCGTAGCGAATGAGACCCCCAGCCTGCAACCTGCTGTGCTGGACCATGATAAGTTTAAAGCGAATCGGTATGAAACGAGCAGCGGGATCGTGAGAGGCGGTGTTTCTTCGTACGATCCGCTGCGAACCGCATTTTTGACAGTATCTTTTTCAGGTATAAAAGAGGACCGGAGATGGACAAGCGAATACGGGTTGTAGTGGCCAAACCCGGCCTGGACGGCCACGACAGAGGAGCCAAGGTATTGGCACGGGCGTTGCGTGACGCGGGCATGGAGGTCATTTACACGGGATTGAGGCAAACGCCGCAAGCAATCTTCAAGGCCTGCATCGAGGAAGACGCGGATGTCTTGTGCATGAGTTCCCTGTCCGGGGCTCACGACTATCTATTCCCTAAAGTGGCGCAAATTTTCCGTGAGCAAGGGGTGAGCGACGTCCTCCTCTTGGGTGGAGGCATCATCCCGGAGGAAGACATTCCCGCGCTCAAAGAGAGCGGCATAGAGGAGATCTTCGGGCCGGGCTCCCGATCCGACGCCATTGTGGACTTCATCCAGACTCATCTGAAGCGGTGATGCGCCCAGTCGAAACAGGGGTGCCGCGTCGTTACATAGGTTCCCTAACGGAGGGAGGCATCATGGCTTGCCTTCCCTCCCGTCTCTTCCTGACTGAAAGTGGGACACAAAATCCTGGTACCTGATGGCAAAGCTTATCCCCTCGGCTTGAGCTTTGTCTTTGGTCCAAGAGACCATGCCGATGAGCGTCCCGTCCATGGTGTACAGACCGCCACCCGAGTTCCCCTGATTGATGGGAACCTGAAGCTGAAAAACCTTGAGGGTGGTCCCGCCCTGGGGAAGCTCTCGCACGCCTGATATCACTCCTTCTGCATAACTCCAGCTCAATTCGTGCGGATTGCCCACCGCAAAAACCTTGTCCCCGATTTGTATGTCGCGGGTCTTGTCGTGCAGCGGAGCCGCGAAATGCGCGGGAGCCTTTCCCGTCGCAATGAGGGCCATGTCCGCTCCCTGGGGATCAACCCACCACACCCGAGCCGGCCCGTGGGACGCATCGTGAAAATACACCCTGATGGCTGCGGGCCGCGGTACCGAACCAGGATCGTCCGCGACGAGGTACGGATCTACCACGTGCCTGTTGGTGAGAATGACGCACCCGGATTTTCGGTTGTCCAGGATGACACCCGAACCGCTGTACGATTCTGTGCCCAGAAACGGCCAGCGTCGAGGCTTGTCCACCACAAGAAAGACATTGGCCTCCATCGCGCGTCGGATGGGGCCGGGCGCTCCCTCAGGGGCATGGAATGAAGGGAACATCGTCTGCGTCAGAGGCAGCGCATCCGGGACGTTCATCCGGGGAAGCATGATTCCGATGATGACTACCCATACGACCATGTCTCCAATACCGACAAACACGGCAGCGACCGCGATTCCTCGACCGCTCAGGCGGGGATTGCCCGCGATTTGGCCGAGAGCCACCCCCGCAAGGATCGCGGCTATCGCTCCAGTGAGCAGCCCGAAGAGAGGAATACCCACCAAACCCACGATCAGAGCTGTTACGGCAAGGGGATGGCGACGCCTGGACATCTGCGGAACACTTTCTTGATGCACTGCTCTGGTCATGGGACCGCACGCATATTCTTTATTGCTCCTCATTCTCGTGGATTCGGTCATGGCTCCCTAAGGGATTCGCGCACGTGTCAGCAGGCACGCGGGAGTTTGGGTGACACTGCGAGGTCCCCTGCGGTATCACCAAAAGATAGCATCATAACAAAATGTTATCCGACATATCTCGCCACGAAATCCTGCGCCGGTGTGGTCATTTGCCGCGACGTGCCGACGAACTATAGCACCCTGTCAGCAATTTCTCCTTGATTTTCCCACGTGCTTTTGCTTAAGAAGCTCTTGACGCAGGTTGCCGCGTCTCCAACGCGGTCCAATAACAAGGAGATTCATCATGACCTTAAAGCAAATTCGAGAAAAGGCTAAAATCGTGGGTGTGAAGAACGTGACGCGTTTCAAGAAAGAAAGCTTGATTCGAGTCATTCAGGAAACCGAAGGAAATTCCCCCTGTTTCAAGGAGATCAGCGGCTGCGGAGAGGCCAAGTGCCTCTGGCGTGAACAATGCCAGGATTAGGCGGCCGGAGTTTTCCGGATTTCAAGCCAATCGTTCACGACCGCGGCATTGAGACGTCTCCCTGGGCCGCGGTCGTCGTGCTGTTTGGAATTCGTGACCCTCGCGCTCGTGCATCGGCATGAGGTGACCTACTCCCGGGTCCCACGCAATTCTACCCTATTTGTTCCTTCTTTCCCGCCGTGCACAAAAACTGGTAAACCTAGTTGTGATTCCGGGAACGGTTCGTGTATGCTGCCGTACATCTGATCCTACGCTCCATCGACGGAGAAGGAATTGTCGGATCACCTCCTCGCGTCAACTGCGTGTCCGTCCAGGGCGTCAGCGGGGAACAAACGATTCAGGCGGAGTGAACATGCCAAAAGTTACTATCCAGACCCTCAGAGACAAGAAAGCTCGCGGTGAGCGTATGACTTTTCTCACCGCTTATGATTACCCGTTTGCCATTTTGGAACAAAAGGCCGGCATTGACGTAATCCTCGTCGGAGATTCGATGGGGATGGTGGTACTCGGGTACAACTCCACGCTACCGGTCACCATGGACTTGATGATGCCTCACGTGAAGGCTGTGCGATTGGGCGCGCCCGATGCGTACCTGGTGGGAGACATGCCTTACATGAGCTATCAGGTCTCCAAGTCCGAGGCCATCCGCAACGCGGGCAGGTTCATGGCCGAGGCCGAATGTGATGCGGTAAAGCTTGAAGGCGGTCGGGAGATGGCCGAAACCGTTCGGGCCATGGCTGACGCGACCATCCCTGTCATGAGCCACATCGGCCTGACCCCTCAGGCTGCCGCGCAGCTTGGAGGGTTCAAGGCGCAGGGCCGAGACCTGAACACGGCAAAGAAGCTCGTCGAAGATGCCGCGATCCTGGAAAAAGCCGGTGCGAGTAGCCTCCTGCTGGAAGCCGTCCCCGCGGAAGTGGCGCAGATTATCACCAGGAGAGCGTCGGTCCCTGTCTTCGGTATAGGTGCGGGTCCTCATTGTGACGGACAGGTGCTTGTCATCCACGATATCTTGGGCATGTTCGACCGCCGAGTGGCGAAATTCGTCAAGAAATACGCCGAACTGGGATCGCAGATCCTCCAGGCCCTCGAAGAATTCAAGAGCGATGTAGCCCAGGGGGCCTTCCCCGCGCCGGAACATTGCTACCCCATGCCCTCGGATGTGGCAGACGAACTGCGCAAGCTGTTCCCTGAATAGGCGTCGCGGGCGCGCCCACGTCTGAGAGAAAGGTTGTGCTCATGCGGATTGGAGTAGTAGGGGCCGGAGCGCTCGGGTCGGTGTTAGGAGGTTTGCTCTTTGAAGCCGGATTGGACGTGGTCCTGATCGAACGAGATCCGGAAGAAGTGCGTTTCGTGAAGGAAAACGGACTCTGGCTGGAAGGAGTGACAGGCGAGCGGCTCCTCAGACCGAGAATAGTTTGCCAGCCGTTAGACGGCGTCAGTGTTGACCTGGTTCTCGTGCTGGTGAAGTCGTACCGATACCCGCGCTGCAGTGGATGCGGTGAGACAAATACTCGCTCCGGAAGGTGTGGTACTGACGCTTCAAAATGGTATCGGCAATTTTGAGACGCTCAACGAAGCGTTCCCCGGTCAGGTACTTCTGGGGACGATCACCTCGGGAGCGATGACGGTGGCGCGGGGCAGATTCCGGCACACAGGCTTTGGCCAAACCCACTTCGGTGAGGCCGACGGCAGCATTGGCGATCGCACCCGCGCACTCGCGCGCGTGCTGGAAAAGATGAACACAGGCCCTGTGCACGTGGTGGACAACGCGGTCGGGTGCGTCTGGTCGAAGCTCATCATCAACGCGGCAATCAACGCTCCTGCCACGCTCCTGCGCGTACGCAACGGAGATCTCCCGGCTTCCGAAGCAGGAAGAGAGTTGATCCACGATATCGTGGAAGAGTGTTTGAGCATCGTGCGAGCCAAGAACATTCGGCTCATCTTTGACGATCCTGAACAACGCGTGCTCGCGGTATGCGAAGGCACCGCGCCTAATATCAATTCCATGTTTCAGGATATCCTTGCGGGTCGCAAGACCGAAATAGACTTCATCAACGGAGCGCTGGCAGGACATGCGCACACTTCGGGCATACCCGCAGTGGTCAATCGGACCCTCACACTCCTGATCAAGTCCCTGGAATCAGCGCAAGGAAAAATGGTGCAAGCCTGATCGGCGAGTTGCCTGTAGGCCTGAAAAATGCGACGCGTCTTTCCCGAAAGGGACAGACGCGTCTCGTGCGTACGGAAAGGTTTCTTAGAAGAGTGAACTGATGAATGCAAAGGGGAGCCCGATTATCTCCGTAGCCGCGGACAGGATGTCCGATCCGGAGGAATCGTCGCGGTATTCATCAGGATACCCTGTCTCTGCAGCCGCTGCCGGAGCGAGCTTGATGGTCACGCCATCTCGCACGAACCGGTCCGCAGTGGGTGGAGGCACAATTGCGCGGCGAGGTGCTGACGTCATGTAGTCTCTTTCAGCCACCGCGTTTCCCTGGTAATAGGGACGGTATCTGTCATCCATCGGCTCACGCGTCGCAGTCCTTATGTGCCGGGATCGCGCTGCATGATCGACCCTCGCGGTCGCAGGCCTGCCATACCTCGCGTCACGGGAGCCTGCAGGGATATTCCACTGATTCTGTGACAAGGGATGGACCTTGCGTATCGGTTTTCCCGACTTGGTGACAAAGTGCACCCGATCGGGCGGTAGCGGCTTCTTAAATTGCTTTGCGGCCTTCTTCTCGTTCCTTACGCCCGATACCCCCGCTTTTTGCTCCACGGGTTTTTTCTCGATGACCTGATTGGATGTGCTCGGGGTCTTCTCTTCTGTCTTGGCAGGCGGAGGAGAAAGCACGAGGTCCTTATCCAGTTCCGACTCAAGGCTCGAGGAATCATCCTGGTTCTCGGCCATGGTACCCACGCGGGAGTCACCGTCCGCGCGGGTCCGCGGTGGTGGCGCCATGGCTCCGGACGGCCTTTCTCTGAAGGCTACTGCCGGACGAGCCGTGATGTTGGGACCGCCTGAGGCCGCGACCGGCTCCGCGAGAGGGATGTCCGAGTCCAGTTCCATGTCGGAGTTCGTCCTCATGTTCGACTTGAACTCCACTTTGGTTATGGTTCCGGGCTGTATGTAAAGCGGAGTAAGCGGCCGAACTGCTGCTGCGTCGGCAAGGCCCTGAAAGCCTCCGGCGCAAACCCACGACGCCGTCAAGACTACGATGGCCGCCGCAATAGTCACAATCTTTCCCATGCCAGTATCTCCTTTCGACACCTGTTTTCTCGTGGAGGAGTATTCACGTTCATTGGGGATTTGACGGGTGGGCGTCATGTTCCCTCCTTCCCAATTCCGCATCGGGAGATATCATCATAAAATGTCGTTGTCAATCGAAATGTTACGGAGATTTATTAAAGTAATTTATTAAGTAAGAACCCAGGCGGCTTTGCAGATCCCCACCGCAGGCTCCTCTGGCTCATAAAACTGTTGACATAACGTGGAGCGTCGCGTAAAATCAAACGTTTGTAGAGTCTTATCGCAGATTCTGTACTCAGACGCACGCAAACGCGCGGTCTCTGGTGGCAGCGAAGGCTGGCCTGGTACTGCGAATTCATGGTATTGTGCGAGAAGTTCACAGAATGGGAACTCTCAGTGATGTCTATTCCAAGGAGAAATTGATGCCAGACAAAGACCTGACCAACGCGGGGCTCGATGAAACCTCTCGCGAGCCTTCCTCCGTGGGCGAGGGCAACTCGGACCTTTCTGAAACAGACGTGACCGAGGAACGGCGGACACTGGGCCATATGAACCCCAGGCCTGCCACTTCACTGGATTCTCCTCCCAAGGGAGAGATCGGAAAATTCACGGTCATGTTCTTGGGTGACCTCTCGTCTGCGCCGGTCCTCGAGGAGATCGAGCAGATCAACACACAAGCGACCTCAGACGCGAGGACCCCTTTGATGACCGTGATACTCGCGGTCATAGCGAAGAACGGCGGGACCATGCTGCTCGAAGATCTGGCGACCCAGGTAGGGCAGTACTGGAACAGGGAGTTCCCGACGAGCCCCTTCGATCTGGAGGAATTCATTTACGTACTGGTTCGTAGCTCGGACAGCATTAGAGTTAATGAGTAATCCTAGATGGTTAGATAAATAATGGCTCTGGGGGAGGCTCTCACACCGTTCCCCCCGCGCCACGTACGGTGCAGACGCGAAGGGTCGGAAGGTCGGGCGGGCTGCCTTCCCAGAAGTCGAACGTTTATGGCTAACGTGCTAATATCACCATACAAAAAAATATGAACTGAAATTTCACACGCCTAAGGTTCCTTGGCCGCACTCATCGTCTTTTCCTCTTGACACACTACATGTTGTGGCGTTAAAGATGCCCTCCACAAGATGATCCACTCTTTTGGGAGGTCGTCTTGCTATTGTCTGCCGATTTCCGGGTTTTCCAAGAAAGGCTTCAACCAATTCTGAAGTTCCCGGTCAAGGGGTGAGTGGTCAAGCTAAACTAACTTGACTACCGAGATGATCAGGATGTAGGGGTTCGCATGTGCCGTTCCAGGTGGAACCGGGCAATGATCGGCTCAAAGCTATTCTTGTAGTTCGTTGAAAGTGATCTGGTAAGGGGCTGAGAAAACAACATATTTCTTATGCGTGGATTGACCGGATGTCTGGTGCCTTCACGAATATCTACAACCGTCTCTCGGTCTGACCCGCACAGGGGGATTGCTATGGCTGGCGTTACCGAAATTAAAGACTACAGAAAGGAAGTTCCGGCGCGTATGGAAACCACCGATATGGCCTTGTTCGTCCGCACATCGAGTGAGGCCATGGATGGGTGGGATCGGAGCAGGATCGTCGATGCGCTTCTCCGGGAAACGTTCATTGACGAGGGCACTGCCGAGGATATCAGTCTCGAAGTCGAAAACATCGTCCGGCGCAGCGGGATCAAAGTCATCACAGCGCCTCTCATCCGCGAAATGGTGAACGCGAAACTCCTGGAGAGAGGCTTGGAAGCGGTCAGAAGACTGCACACACGACTCGGTGTGCCGTTGTATGACGTGGACCAACTCATTACCCGGCCCAACAAAGAGAACGCCAATGTGCCTCACGGCCCGGAGGCCACAAACCTTACCCTCGCGGAGAACATCAAGAAAGAGTACGCGCTGCTCAACGTGTTCGATCAGCAAGTGGGCGACGCACACATGCGCGGGGACATTCATCTGCATGACCTGGGTTTTATCGATAGGCCGTACTGTTCGGGGCAATCCCTGGAGTACATCAAGAAGTTCGGCCTGAATCTGCCCAACTCTTTGGCCATGGCAAAACCTGCCAAGCATCCTGAGGTGTTGCTCGCGCATATGGTGAAGTTTGCTGCAGCGTTGCAGAGTCACTTTGCAGGAGCCATTGGATGGGACGCGGTAAATCTTTTCTTCGCGCCGTACCTGCGAGGCATGCCCAAGCGAGAAGTAAGGCAACTGGCTCAGATGCTGATATTCGAGTTCTCGCAGCAGGCAGTGGCGCGTGGCGGTCAGGCGATCTTCACGGATATCAACCTTTATTGGGAGATCCCGAAGCATTTTGAGAATGTGCCTGCGATCGGTCCGGGTGGGGAATTCACGGGCCACACGTATTCGGATTATCTTCCGGAAGCGCAAGAGTTCGTCTGGACACTGTTCGACATCTATCGTGAAGGAGACGGCGCAGGACGGCCTTTCTTCTTCCCCAAGCCTCTGATCCACATCACCGAGAAATTTTTCCGTACAGAGGGGCATGAGGCCTTTCTGAACCACATCTGCGACATTGCCGGAGAGAAAGGGAATACCTACTTTGTCTTCGACCGGGGGGAGACCGCAAAGATCTCCGAATGCTGCCGGTTGTCTTTCAAACTGGAAAAGAGCGACCTGGAAGATGCGGTTCAGCCCTGGAAGATGCGTTACTCGGCCATGCAGAACGTGACTCTCAACTTACCCCGCATCGCGTACGAAGCCAAAGGAGACGACACGAAACTGTTTTCGCTTCTCACCGAGAGGGTCTCCATGGCAGCGGACGCGCATCTGCAGAAGAAGAACTTTATCGAAAGGCTCCTTGCCCTGGGTGAGTCAGGTCCGCTGGCTCTCCTTTGCATGGACCGCGACGGTGAGGCGTACCTGCGTATGCGGCGGGTCACGTACCTCGTGGGCATGGTGGGTCTGAACGAGATGGTGCAGTACCACTTGGGCGAAGAACTCCATGAGAGTGAAGATGCCATCAAGTTCGGTCTGAAGGTCATCGCACACATGAATCTGGTGGCTGCTCGGCTGAGCAGAAAACACAACATGCGTTTCGTCCTGGAGCAGACGCCGGCAGAGAGCACCGCGTACCGTTTCGCCAAACTGGACATGAGACTCTTCCCTGAGGCCCAACGGGTCGTGAAAGGCAATATGGCGATTGACGAGATCTATTACACGAATTCCACGCTCTTTAATGTGGGTGCGGCAGTGGACCCCATAGACAGGGTCAAACGGGAAGGGTTGTTTCACCCCTTGATCGAAGCGGGATCTCTCACGCATATCTGGCTCGGGGAAAGCCGGCCATCGGCAGAGTCGCTGGCGAACTTCGTGAAGAAGGTCTTCCGGATGACGCAGAACGATCAAGTAGCCTTTTCGCCGGAGCTGACCACGTGTGTCGAGTGCGGTCGCACCACGCGTGGATTGCACGACGCGTGCCCGTATTGCCACTCCAGCATGGTGGAACAGATCACCCGCATCACGGGGTACTTCACCAAGGTCTCGAGCTGGAACAAGGGCAAAAGAGGCGAACTGAAAGACAGATTCCGCAACAACGGTTTGATCGGCGCGGACAGGTAGCACGAGGTTAAGAACGTTCGTTGTTTTGCATTGAGTTCCATGGGGTATGAATTCAGGAGGTGACCTATGACGTATCTTTTCACAAAAAAGGGCTGCGGCGCGTGCGAGACGATCAAGAGCACGGTGGATCTGGATTCAAAAAAGGGCGTGCAGGTGCTTACGCTGGACGGTGAGAACTCGGAGGCCTTGGCCCTGCTCGCATATTACGAGTGTGTGGCGCTCTCCGAGAAACAGCTTCCCATACTGGTGTCGGATGCCAGGGAGGTGATCGTCGGGCCGTTGAACATCACCAGGTATTTGGAGGAACAGTGCAATTGACCTGAATTCAGGGAATTCCGGTCATGCACCTCGCCACGGTTCCTGTCGCTACGGAGGCAAGGGACCGCGTTTTCTGGGGTTTTTGAACAGGGATAGGGGAGGGACGACACAAAGTCCCTCCCCGGAAAACCAGCGAGAATCGACGGGAGGCCGTGTGAGCATCAAAGGATTCATCAAGACGTCGTTCCTGGATTGGCCTGGAAAGGTCTGTTCCGTGGTGTTTCTCGGCGGCTGCGGATTCCGCTGCCGTGCGTGCCACAACCCGAAGCTTGTTCTGGACCCCGGATCGATTCCCGATTTTCCTCAGGAAGAGATCTTGCAATACCTGGACCTGCGCAAGGAGTGGATAGACGGCGTCACCGTGACGGGCGGTGAGCCGACCAGTGACAGGCACCTACCGGATTTACTCAGAACCTTCCGGTCGCTCGACCTCAAGATCAAGCTCGATACCAACGGCTCTCGTCCTGATGTGATCGAAGCGCTCCTGAGAAACGATCTGGTCGATGCGGTGTTCATGGATGTCAAAGCGCCGCTCACCTCGGAAGAGTATTCAAAGGTGGCGGGCGTGGCGGTGAACGCGGGGGTGATCAGGCGTTCCATTGATATCCTCACACGCTCTTTCGTGGAAGTCAGGTTCAGGACCACAGTGGTTCCGGGTCTCGTGGAAGAAGCGGAACTTGCGCTCATCGCGAAAGCTCTGGGTGATGTGGAGCACTTTGCGATTCAGGCGTTCCGCAATGTGGAGACGCTGGACCGTTCCTTGACTGAGATCGAGGAGTTCGACCCAGCGCGTGTGGACGACATGCGCCGTCAATTCGAGATTCCATCCCCTGCAGCAGATGGCGCACCCCAATACTCCTTCTCAAGAACGGCGGCATAGGTGATCTATCGAGGATTTGTCGGCAAGGAGTTTCCTCAGTTCCAGGTGGAAATTACCGAGGAATTCTCCGCGCAGATTATGGAGTTGTTTCGCGCGATGGATCCACCACCCGGAGGCGGGCTCCCGTCCAACTGGCCCGCGTTCATGGCCTTGCAAGGCACGGCATGCTTGTTCACCGTGTGGGAAGAACTGGGCGTAGATCCCATAGGATTGCGTGTATTCCAAGAGGAATTTGTTCACCTTCGCAGACCGAAATTGGGGGAATCTCTCTTCGGCCGCGTGACCGTTGAAGACGTGAGCGATCACATGGAACCGAGTCAGGGCATTGAGGAGCAGGTTGACTTGGCAGTGCGTTTTCACGATTCTGACGGCCACCTTGTCGCGAAATACCGCTGCTCGTATCGCGTGCCCGTAGCCCAGACATCGCAGCAGAGAGACGAGAAACTCAGATGAATATCATTGGGTATTTTCAGGGGGATGATCCTGCCGCATGCCTCGTGGCTGAGGGAAGAATTCTCGCGTACATCGAGGAAGAGCGTCTGATACGGTACAAGCACGCGCGTGGCGTCTTTCCCGTGAGGTCCATTGATTTCTGCCTGAATAAAGCCGGACTGAGCCTGAAAGATATCGACTGCTTCGCGTATGGGTGGAACGTGCCCGCGTACACCAACGGGACCATGAACGCATTCTTTGAGCGGGTAAACCAGCAGTATCCACCCGACGAAGGGACACGGGCGTGGCAGCGTTTCGTGGTGTCGTGGTTCAACGCAGATAATGCAAGGGAACGCCTGAGAAAGGCGCTCGTCAAATTCTACGGCGAGGGGAAAATTCCTGAATTGCGCTCCTATCCGCACCATGCTTCGCATGCAGTGTCGGCCTTCTTTCTCTCACCCTTTGATGAGGCGCTCGTGTTCACGGTGGATGGGTCGGGCGACCACCAATGCGCTACGTTGTGGCACGGTAACAGCGACCAATTGCGTCTGCTGTACGAGGTGCCCATACCGCACTCACTGGGGTGGTTTTATGCGGCCATTACCGAGTTTCTGGGATTCGAGGCGTACGACGGGGAATACAAGGTCATGGGGTTGGCCGCGTATGGCCGGGAGAATCTCGCATTACGCACGGCACTCGCACGAGTGGTGAGGGAAGGGGAGAACGGTTGGGACTATCAAGTGGACCCACGGTACCTTCATCACGGACCGCACACATACTCGGATCGATTTACCGATTACCTGGTCGAGTTGTTGGGCATCCAGCCCAGGCAGGGCCTGAAGCCTCTGGAGGGTATTCACGAGGACCTGGCTTTTGAAGCGCAGCGTGTGCTTGAGGAGCGCGTGATGCGGCTCCTTGAACATTTCCGGAAAAAGACCGGGCTGAGAAACCTGTGCATCGCGGGCGGGGTCGGTCTCAACGTGAAGATGAACAGCCGGATCTCTCGGAGCGGAATATTCGATGACCGCGTTCATTTTTCCCATTCCCTCGGATTCAGGCACGTCGATCGGCGCTGCCTTGGGGGTGTGGCACGAAGCTACCGGCAAACGTCCTGAGCCGCTGGAGAACGTGTTTTGGGGCACCTCGTATTCGGACGAGGAAATCGAACTCCAGATAAAATCCTGCGGCCTTGCGTACCGATCGTGCGAGGACATAGCGGAGGCTGCTGCGGATCTCCTCGCGTCCGGAAAGGTCGTGGCCTGGTTTCAGGGGGCAATGGAAGGCGGCCCGAGGGCATTGGGAGGACGGTCCATCCTTGCAGATCCTCGGTCAGATGAGAGCAGGGACCGCGTGAACGCGGCCATCAAATTCAGGGAATATTGGCGGCCGTTTTGCCCGAGTCTCACGGAAGAATCCGCTGAGCGATTCATGAAAATGAGTAAGCCCGCGCCCTACATGATCATGGCTTTTGGGGCAACGGAGGAGGCTTCAAGACTGGTTCCCGCAGTGGTCCACGTTGACGGCACCATGCGGGTCCAGACCGTGGACCCGGCAAGCAACCCGCGTTACTACAGCCTCTTAAAGGCATTTGAACGCAGAACGGGTGTGCCGGTGCTCTTGAACACGTCCTTCAACATCAAAGGCGAAGCAATCGTTTCGTCTCCGCGTGACGCGCTTCGCACGTTTCTGGAGCACCGGTATAGATGCTCTGGCTATTGGCTCTTGCCTGATAATGAAACCTGAAACGCCACTGAGATTGGAACCCGAAGAGGTAATTCGGTAGGAGTCACGACGCGGGACGGATCACGTACACCTCGCCGGGAGACCATCGGGAAGTGACGATGTCTTCCAGTTCGAGTCCTGGCACCTCATCAATCAGCGCCAAGGTTGCGCTCCTGGGAACATAGAACGCGTTGAGACCGAGTAGCAGTCGGCCCTGCTCGGTGAGAAATCCGGCAGCACCACTCAGGATCGTCCTCGCGTGAGCCAAACCGTCTTTCCCTCCGTCCCAGACCTCTTGAAATTCCGCTACGCCCTTGCGGCCCTCGCCTTGAGATGTGGGCACGTAAGGGATATTGCTGAAGATGAGGTCAAACCGCCCTGAGACTTGGGAGAACCAGTTGCTTCGAGAAAACTCGATGTGTGGCACAGCGCTCGCTTTTGCCACGCGTGCTGCGTTCTCGACGAAGCGCTCGTTGACATCCACCGCACTAACCCTGACCCGTCGGACAGAAGCGCAATAGATGGCCAACACCCCAATGTGACCGGTGCCCAGGTCGAGCACCCGGTACCCGTCCTTGACGTATCGTTGGACCGCAGCGCGCAGCACGAGAGTCGTTGCGTCCCAGAGGTCGTGATGAACCCTGCTCACCACCTTTGCGTGAAACAGCCACCGGGTGACGGCACAGCTGGACCGGGGGGTCTGAGAAGCGCGTCGGATCAGGTTTTGCAGATGGGACCGCAGTTGCATCTTGGTATCAGCCACAGTATGATCGTCACATGCTCGCACGCCATCCTATCACGGTTTTGTGCGCGAACCTATGCGATCAAGGTATCCAGACGGCCGTGAAGATCGTGCGAAGTCCTCAACTGAACGTTCTTACATACCACTTTTAAGGAGCGATCCCATGAAAATCCTTGTGGTCGCGCCCCACGCGGACGACGAGACCCTCGGGATGGGCGGGGCCATTGCCCGATACGCAAGGGAAGGGCACGAGGTGACTGTGGCGGTCCTTACCGGACACGGGGATGAAGTGCCGCATCCTCTCTGGCCGAGGAAAGTCTGGGACACGGTCAGGGCCGAACTGCGTGACGCGTGCGCCATCCTCGGCGTAGCGGACATCATTTTCGAAGAGATTCCTGCAGTCATGGTCGCGGAGCAGCCGGTCTGGAAGCTGAACCAGGTGACGGGCCACATCGTCCAGTCTGTGGAGCCTGACATCATGTACGTGCCTTTTCTCAACGATCTCCACAAGGATCACCGGGAATGCTTTCACTCGTTTTCCGTGGCATGGCGACCGTTTACGAGAAGCGGCAGAAACATCAAGGAAGTGTATGCCTATGAGGTGTCGTCCGAAACTCACCTGAACTTCCCTTATGTGGAGCAGGGGTTTCTCCCCAACACCTGGGTGGATATCAGCGACTATCTGGAGATGAAGCTCAAGGCTTTGGCATGCTACAAAAGCCAGACGAGCCCTCATCCATCCGCACGGTCGCTCAAGGCCGTTGAAGCTCTGGCCACGTGGAGGGGGTCACAAGTCGGAGTCGAGGCAGCAGAGGCTTTTGTTCTGGTGCGGAAGATCGTATGAGGGACAGCCCTCGGATAATCTTCATCGCCAGTAGGGGGCTGGTGTCACCTGTGCAAGGGATCGCACGCCACGGGTTCGGCAAGTCACGGCCCATCAAGCGCGCCAGCCTCCGGTGACTTCGAGAGTAGCCGCGGTGATGAAGCTCGCATCATCCGAAGCCAGGAACGTGATGGCTGCGGCAATTTCCGACGGATCCGCGGATCTCCCTAAAGGCGTTTCCCTGATGATGTCGTCTTTATACCGTTGGCGCATGAAATCTCGGATGGTGGGCGTATCAGTGAGTCCGGGAAGGACAGCGTTGACGCGGACACCTCGGGGGCCCCATTCTTTGGCAAGGGACTTGGTCAACCCTATGAGCCCTGCTTTGGCAATGCAGTACGCGGATTCACCTTTCTCGCCAATCTTGCCGTAAATGGATGACACATTCACAATCCTGCCATCGCCGCACTCGATCATGAAGGGTCCGCAGGCCTTACAACAATTGATCGCACCGAAGAGGTGAACTCCGAAAACCGCCTGAAAATCCTCCTGAGCGATCTTGCCAAGAGCCCCGGGCCTATCAAAGCCGGCATTGTTCACCAGCACGTCGATTCTCCCAAAAGTGGCATGGAGTTGTTTCACGCACGCGGCCACGGATTCCGCGTCCGCGACATCGGCCACCAATTCCAGGGAACGTACGCCCATGTCCCTGATCTTTTCGGCCGTTTCCGCTGCGGTATGTGGTTTGTGATCCAGGACCCCTATGTCCGCTCCTTCACGCGCCAGCCGGAACGCAGTGGACTGGCCGATTCCCTGGCCGGCTCCTGTAACCAATGCCACCTTGCCCACAAAGCGAGCGGGAAAATTCTCGTCGACGCCTTTTACAAGCCTCATTCCTTACGATCCTTCTTTCAGATATCGGCAGTCGTCACCTGGCGGGCCATTACAGGCGGAAATAGTCCCGCGCTTCTTGTAAGTCGCAAGGTTTCATGGACGTCGCATATCTTGCCTTCAGGCGGGCAATGCGATCCAACGATTGTTGAATCCGGTCTGCTGAGAGTTCGCCACTCTGCACGGCCTGCAATATGCGCTCTCGGGCGGAAAAAGCCTTATCCGGATTGTTGCAGATGAGGGGAATGTCCACCCCCGCTGCCACCGCGAGGAACGCACTCTCCGCTGCCGAGTGGGTCCGCGCCACCGCTCCCATGTCAAGATCATCCGTTATGACCACCCCGTCGAATCCCATGTCGCGGCGTAGCAGTCTGTCGATCAGTTCCGGAGACAAGGTCGCCGGTCGGTGTGGATCCAGAGACGGGTACAGCACGTGCGCGGTCATGAGCATGTCCGCGTGCAGAGTCGCTGCATGACTAAACGGCACCAGGTCTCGCGCCCGAATGAACTCGGCCGGCCGGTCATCCACGGGCAATTCTTTGTGCGAATCGACCAGCGTGCCTCCATGGCCGGGAAAGTGTTTGCCGCACGTAATCACTCCGTGAGAGCGCATGGTCTCCATGACAATGGCTCCGAAGCGCGAAACGATTTCAGGATCGGCGCCATAGGAGCGATCCCCTATGACCGACCCCCGAACGTCCGCTGACGGCTCCACCACATCGAGCACAGGGACGAAATCCAGATTGAAGCCCACCATGCGCAGCTCTCGGGCAGTAGTACGCGGAAATTCACGTACCGCTTCCTCTCCGGCTGTTGACGAAGCCATTTCCCACGCGGAGGGGAACACGGTAAAGGGTGCGTGCAAGCGCCGTACGCGGCCGCCTTCCTGATCAACTCCAACGAACAAGCTCTGAAGGCCAGCAACGGCATGCCGCTGCAGTGCCTGGTTGAGCTCTGCTGTTTGCAGCGGGTCTTCGATGTTCCGCGAGAAAAGGATCACCCCGCAGGGGTTAAGCTCGTCGATAAGAGTTCGGACCTCACGGTCGAAACGGGTTCCAAAGAACCCGACCATGAAGAGATTCCCTATGTCCCGCTCGTCCCACACGCTCTTACACTCCATAGTGGCCGCTGCTCATCCTCTCACGCGGTTGTGCGCGCATTCAGGGAGTGACTGGCGAGCAGGTGCCATACATCCAAAACGCGGTCAATCCGGCAGTTTGCAGTGGATGGGGCATGACGCCTTGCTTACTCGCTTTTGCGCACCCTGGTATCAGAAGTAGCTGTGCAGACCGGGTAAATAATTTACCCCGAAATAGGTGAACAAAACCGCAGCAAATCCGAGCACCGACAGGAGGGCCATTCTTCTCCCGGTCCAGCCTCTGGCTAGCCGCGCGTGAAGAAATGCCGAGTACACCAGCCACGTGATGAGCGACCACGTCTCCTTTGGGTCCCATGACCAGTACGTGCCCCACGCGTAGTCTGCCCACGCTGCGCCGGTAATGATTCCCACCGTAAGCAGCGGAAAGCCTATGAGCACGGATCGATACACGATCTCGTCCAACACGTCTCGCCGCGGCAGACGCTTACCCAGGCTGTCAAAACTCTTGGAGAGCAGCAACAGGAGCGCTGCCACAAAGGACACTGCGAATCCCGCATAACCGAGAAAGCAGGTGATCACGTGAGCCACGAGCCAATTGGATTGCAGCGCGGGTATGAGGGGGCGGATGTGGTGGTCCAGAAGGAAGGTCGATGCCATGATCAGGAAGACAATAGGCAGACCCAACAAGACCACAATGTCCTGGCCGAAACGCCATCTCACCAGCAAAAGGGCCAGAGCAACAGCCCAGGCAAAAAAGACCAGAGACTCGTACAAATTCGACAGCGGTGCGTGCCCGATTCCCAGCTGATAGGATTCGACCCACCTCAGGCCGATCGCTCCGGTGTGAAGAAGCCATACGGCCACCAAAAGGCGCAGCACCCATTTCTTAAGCGATGAGGCTGCCTCCCCTCCCAGGCTGGCCACGAGGAAACCAACTCCGCACGCCATGTAACCAAAGGTCGTGTACGTGTTCAGCTCGGTACTTGTCATGAGTATTCCCTGAAATCACGAACTGCAACAGGAGTCTCCACGATGCGAGGAGACTACCCTTGGTCCGTTTTCTTCAAACTCTCTCGAACCGTCCTTTCGACGGTTTCACGAAACTCCCGGCGTAGCCTCTTGCTTCGACCGGAAATTCGTACGGTAGTGGCCTCGCCGATTGCCTGAAATTCCACAAGGACGCCCCGATGGTTGGTGAACAGGGTGAGCAAAAAGCCAAGGACCAGGGAGATGCAGCCCGTCCACACAAAGGGCGTTCCCGGATCATAGCCAACCTGGAGCCCTGTCGCATACAAAGGTACGTACCTGTCAAATCGTAGCTTCATGTCTCCGAGTTTCACGGGTTGTGCGTCCTTGGTGAAAAGTCGAATCACCTTGGGTTCCTTGCCGGTGGATTCGGCCCTTATCTCGGCTCCCGGTCCCTGGATCGTGGTCCCGGGATCGACGCTGAGCAGATGCAGCCGATAGGGACTGCCAGGCAACGGAGTCTCCTTGTGCGGTCGCACAATGATTTCCGACTCTTTACCATCTTTGGCGATGGCAACGAGTTTGACTTCTTTTACCCCTGCGAGCCGATAATCGGCCTGATAAAGGGAAATTCCCTCAAATGTGACAGGGTGATTCACGAGAATCGGACCTTTGAATACCACTTTGTGGTTCACCAGCAAGCGTACATCGCTGCGGAATTCTTTTGGTTCTCCCCCGGGGTAACGGGTCAACACAAAGTTGTCCACCGCAACAGTGAACGGAAGTACCCTCGTCTCTCCCGACGGAGTCGCTCTGAATCGGTTCGCGGAGCCGCCTTCTCTGATCTGAACGTGTCCCTTGACACCGTAGAATAGCCCTATCAGCCCTCCGAGGAGAATAAGGATGATTGCCGCATGCATCAACGGAAAGCCCAAGAGTTGTACGCGGTCCCTGATCCAAAGCAAGGCCTCACCGTGCTCTGTCCGGAACGTCTGCGGGGTCACGTGCATCAGACTGCGAATACGGGTGGACAAGATCCTTTGGACGTCCTGTACCGGCCTAGGGTCGGTGACGCTGAAGGAAAACGAACTCTTGCGATAATCGTGTTTCCACTCGGCCGGTATGGCAGGCAAGCGTTTCAACAGGCAGCCGAGAAGATTCAGCGCGAGGAGCGTCAAAAGCAAGATGAACCACCAGCTCCGATACACGCTGTGAAGATCCAGGATGATCATCAGGCGTTGCGACAACAATGACGCGTTCTGTTGAAGCTGTTCCGGGTTGAGATCCTGCGGTATCACCGTCCCGAGAATCGATGCAGATGCCAGCAGAAAGAGGATCCCGATCGTCGTCTTGACTGACGTGAAAAAGGAGGCGATTTCCGAAAAAATGAAACGGAAGCCCGAGGAATCCGGGCTCTGCTTACGAGAACCGGTCATTCATATTCTCCGCAGATGAAGCCTGCGACGCTCATCTCACCGTGATGAGGGAGGTGGTCCTTGCGACTGGGGAAGGTACGGACTACTCGGCTGTCCGTGTGGGCATCTCCCCGGTGGCAACCGTTTTGCCCAAATCCCAACTTTATATCATGATTGCGTGGAATTCAATATCGGCAGCGGGCCGACCCCCAACCGGCGGCCACAGGGCACGTCTCTGTTACCGCGGTCTGTAAAATAAGAAGAAAAGGCTGCAGCATTGCGGTTGGCAGAGGCGCATATGTTCCCTCGTCACGTCAGTTTGCCGTTGGCTGTCAAGTAATCGCGAATAAAGTGGGTCACATACCCGCCGACCGATCCCCGGATTTTTTCGGACAGATCCGGCGAGATCACGAAGCCTATGGAGCCGACCTCCCATGTCGCGGAACTCGTGAGGATAGAAGGGTCCCTTGGAAGGCTCACGTCCTGTTTCAATTGCACGTCGACCGAAAAAAAATAGCTTGCGAGGTACTTGATGGTGTTCACGCTCACGTAAAGCCAGGGCCGTCCGGGAGTCTGCCGCCACTGCTCGTGGGATAACACCTCGATACCCGCCTGGTCAAGTTTCAGCTCGGTGTCTGCCTGGAGATCCGAGGCTTTCAATCCGTCAGCCTCAGCGTCTTCTTTCAGTGTTTCTATCACCACCGCAACGCCGACAAGGCCGCGGAGCGTTTCTCTGGTGAAATCGGTCAAATCCATCGTGCCACTCCTCGCTGGACTATTTCCCCGGAACGATTGTGCCGGAGGCAGGCCCAAAAAGAAGACCCGGGACGTTATCCCGGGTCCAGGATCTCCGTCAATGGCGTTGAGCGCTCAGCAGCGCGACGCATGCGTGTATTCGCCAAAGACCTCTCTGAGTACGCCGCAGATCTCACCGAGAGTGGACATGCGCTTTACCGCTTCAATGATGGGCGGCATCAAGTTGCCTGTGCCCTGTGCGGTGCTTCTCAAGTCCTCAAGAGCGCTGGTTACTGCTGCTGCGTCCCTGGCCGCACGGACTTCGGCCAATCGGTTGATTTGTTTATCTCTTACCGAGGGATCCACGCGCAAGAGGCCACTGGGAAGCGCTTCCTCGGTTTGGAAGCGGTTCACCCCCACGATGACCTGGTCGCCGGATTCCACATCCTTTTGGAAGCGATACGCGGAATCTTGGATCTCCTCTTCCACGAATCCGCATTCTACCGCACGTACCGCTCCGCCCATCTCGTCGATTTTCTTGATATACTCTGCTGCCTTACCCTCGATCTCGCTGGTGAGGGCTTCCACGTAGTACGATCCAGCCAGAGGATCTACGGTTTCGCACACGCCGGTCTCGTACGCGACGATCTGCTGCGTCCGAAGCGCTATTTGCACCGACTCCTGACTGGGCAGAGCGAGGGCTTCATCCCGCGAGTTCGTGTGCAAAGACTGGGTTCCTCCCAGCACTGCCGAGAGAGCCTGAAACGCCACGCGTACCACGTTGTTGTCAGGCTGCTGCGCGGTCAAAGTGCAACCGGCCGTCTGCGTATGGAACCGTAGCATCATGGCACGCGGGTTGGTCGCGCCGAATCGTTCCTTCATGATCCGCGCCCACAGACGCCGGGCAGCCCTGAATTTGGCGACCTCCTCAAGAAAATCCTGATGCGCGTTGAAGAAAAAACTCAGTCTTTCGCCGAATGCGTTCACGTCCAGGCCCGCATCCATGGCCGCCTGAACGTACGCGATGCCATTAGCCAGAGTGAACGCCACCTCTTGAACCGCGGTGGAACCCGCCTCGCGGATGTGATACCCGCTGATGCTGATGGTATTCCATTGGGGGAGGCCCTTGTTGCAGAACGCGAAGATGTCGGTGATGATCCTCATGGATGGAGCGGGCGGAAAGATATAGGTGCCACGGGCCGGGTACTCTTTCAGAATGTCATTCTGAATGGTGCCTCTGAGTTTGGAAAGGTCCGCGCCGTATTTTTCTGCGACGGTCATGTACATGGCCAACAGAACCGCTGCAGGCGAATTGATCGTCATGGAGGTGCTCACCGAGGCCAGGTCTATGCCATCAAAGAGAAGTCTGATGTCCTCGATGGTGTCGATGGCTACTCCGACCTTTCCTACTTCTCCGGCTGCCAGTTCATGATCCGAGTCGTACCCGATCTGAGTCGGGAGATCGAAAGCCACCGACAGTCCCGTCTGGCCTTGCTCGATCAGGTATTTGAATCGTTTGTTGGTCTCTTCTGCGCTGCCGAATCCTGCATACTGGCGCATCGTCCAGAAACGCCCGCGATACATGGTCGGCTGCACCCCGCGGGTAAAAGGATATGACCCCGGGGTTCCGAGGTCGTCTTGGAGATCGAAGTTGTCCACGTGCCACGGCCAGTACACACGTTCAACGGGCAACCACGATACGGTGGAGAATTCGGCCCGGCGCTCTGGTCTCTTTTCGCACTGTTTCCGTACCTTGTCCTCCCATTGGAGGACCTTTTCCTTGAAGTCATCGGCCACAGCTCACCTCCGAAGATCGCCCTGGATGGGAAAACGTTCGCCAGTCCCGGGCGAACGGACACAGCCCGCAGGGCTCAAAAGTTCCTAATTTTTATTTTTAGAAGACAGACCCACCGGCCCGTCCACCATGTGGGGCAATGCGAGAGAACCTACACAAGGAATCGTGCTCAAGCCGCCTGTTTCTCGAGTCAATCTCGACCTTCATTGCGACAAGCCTGGCAGAAGGTCGCTCTGAGGAATGCAAACGAGACGATGCCTCCCTAGACGCATGAGCCGGAGGAACGTTGCAATTGTTTAGGCTGCTCTGAGGGCAGGCGCACGACCGAGGTTACACTGAATCCAGGGGAGAATGTCGTCATTCTCGATGGCTGCTCAATATCGATCGACCAAAAGGTTGCATGATAAGGAGACATTGTCGGAGAACCGCGTAAGGGGATGCTGCGCTGACGTGGACATTTTGCACGACGTTCGGCATAAGCACGCGTTCCCTACATTAATCGCTTTGTTGCAGCGTCAGCGCCATCGGGCGAACGGGGCAGAGGGCCTTGCCGCCCATGAGGCCAGCCTGTACATGCGCCTCGGAGATGCCCTCATCTTTCCCACGCAAGGGGGGGGCAAAGATAAGGAAATCCCGCTCCCTCGACAACAGGGAAATTTCCTCGTTCCTACTGGTCCGGTCTATTCTCTTTGAGTCTTTTCTCCGCTTTGCAGGAGATGCCTGTCCCGGCCATGCCCGTCTCGAAACACCCGTTGCAGGAGACGCAGAGGGCTTTCCTTGTATCTCCGCTCTGCCAGCGAGCGATCAAGTGCGGTTCACGTATGAAAGGACGCGACATGGCTACGTAGTCGGCCTTGTGTCCCTCAAGTATGTTGCCAATGGTCATCAGAGATCTTATTCCACCGACACTCATGACAGGAACCGACACAGCTGCCTTTATCGCTGACGATAGCTCCACCAGGTAGGCCTCGTCTTCTTCTTGGTGGATGTTGTTGCGAACGGGACCAAGACCGTTGAGGGATGCAGCGTTGCCCCCGCTCACCTCAATGGCGGCTATTCCATCATCAGACAAGCGCCGGGCAATGTCTACCGCATCTTGAGGGACCAGCCCGTGCTCGAGAAAATCATGACCGCTGAGTTTTATCATTACAGGAAATTCGTTTCCCACCGCGCCCCGGACCGCTTCCAGGGCTTCCCCGAGAAATCGGTACCGGTTCTTCGCATTGCCGCCGTACCAGTCTCCCCGTTTGTTCCATGCCGGAGAAAGGAACTGGTTGATTCCGTATCCGTGGGCCCCGTGAAGCTGGACACCGTCAAATCCGGCTTTGAGAGATCTGACCGCGGCAGAAGCGTACGCCTCGACGAGTTCACGGATTTCCTGCTTGGTGACCTCGTGGGATATTCTTCCCGTCACAGGGTCCTGGGTCGCAGATGGCACCCATACCGTTCCACCTTCCGGCATCAGCTGGGGATTGGCCTGGGCTCCACAATGCACGATTTGCGGAACGATTCTACCCCCTTCCGCGTGCACGGCCTCTGCCAGACGATTCAGCCCCGCAATCTGATCGTCCTCATAGTTGCCGATCATGAACGGAAGTTGCTTGCCGTTGCGCATAATGTACTGGTATCCGGTGATAATGAGTCCAACGCGGCCTCTGGCAAGATCGCGATAGAACTCGACTGCCCGGTCGGTCACATAACCTTGCTCGTCGGCCAAGCCGCTCCACGTCGCGGAGCGTGTGGCTCTGTTCGCAAGTTCCAGAGACCCTATCCACGTTGTTTCAAATAATTCTGGCATGCTATTGACGGTTCCTGAGGAATGGTTCCTCGTCCGCGGCCAGCAACGCGGAGCACTGCCTTGTCTCAGCGCTCTGTCTCCGCGAACAGGGAACCCAAATCCTTTTGTCTGAATGTCAGACAGAAACGAGGACGCCGCCGGGGTATTGTGGGCCTTTCATCGCCTGGGGTGAGACCGAAAATCACACCCGCCTTGCTGCAAAGATGTTCGCATCTTATAGTGCATTTCACCTCAGAAAAGCATGTGGCGGCTGCCTGAAAAAGGAACGCTCAACCAATGACTACGAGGACATCGCCTACCTGATATGAATCGCCTACTTTGGCCTTGATTTCTTTGACGGTTCCGCTGTCGGTAGCGACCACGGGTAATTCCATCTTCATGGCTTCGATAACGATCAGTTCTTCGTCTTCTTCTACAGCCTGCCCGAGTTCCACATTTATGGCAATCACTTTGCCGTTCATGGGCATTGTCAAATCCGCCATCTCCAAAACCTCCTGTGACTAGTGGTGTATAGGTGAGAAAACCGCCCAACCCGCCGAAGCAATGTCTCCGGTTCCGAGTACATCAAAGGGCAGGCGGTCAAGGAAGACCCAAGACTTCATCTGCGAATATCGTTACACGTGCACCGGCTCAGCCCGCTCAATATCAGTGCCTTGGTGACTCGACAAGACAGCCGTCTGGTGGGCGGGTGATTTTGAAAGGGAGCACAGGTGTGTGCGAGAAACCTGGAGCCGTGTCTCCTCCGCCCCTCGGAAATCAAGGTTCGTGTCCCGCCAGCTGCGTCGGTTCTGTCCGCGGCAGGGAGCTGTCACATCCCGTGGCACGTCCTTGCGTGTGCGTTTCAGAAATATTCGTACTACAGCCCGGCATGAAGAGCGTGGGCGGTACGACCCACCTCGGTACACACGAGTGAACGGCAATCTATTCGTGAAGGCCCTCCGTAGGCTGGACCAACTCCATCAAAATGCCGTGTGTACCCTTGGGATGCATGAACGCAATGTGCATTCCGTGCGCGCCCGGCCGGGGGGTTTCGTCGATCAACTTGATCCCCTTTGCCTTGAGTTCGGCCACGGCCTCATGAATATCGTCCACTTCGAACGCGATGTGATGGATACCTTCGCCGTTTTTGTCCAGATATCTCTTGATCGCGGACGAGCCGGAAACATCCTGCAGGAGTTCGATTGAGCTATCTCCCACAGGAATAAATCCGATCTTCATGCCCTGGTAGTCTTCCGTGTGGGTGAGTTCAAGTGGTAGCCCGCCGGTGAACAGACCCAGGGCCGCATCCAAATCTTTGACCGCGACGCCCAGATGGGCGATCCTCTTGATTTTCATTGCCGTTCTCTCATGCAGGGGAACTTTGAGATTACGTATCCTTACAGGAACAGGACTCCGAGGATTTTGTCTCGCAAGAAGAATCCTTCTTTTCAGGCAATTTTCCCGAAGAGCAGCAGCTGCCCTTTCCGTAGTCCGTCGCGTACCACCCGCT
This sequence comes from uncultured delta proteobacterium, assembly GCA_963760985.1. Classification (GTDB taxonomy): domain Bacteria; phylum Desulfobacterota; class Desulfomonilia; order Desulfomonilales; family Desulfomonilaceae; genus JACRDG01. Next base: position 91,855 of record CAVXFM010000022.1, read on the forward strand.
TCCCTTGAGCACAAATGTGGACTGAGAAATAAGCCGGTGGGTTTTCCCCCCGCATTCCTGGCACTTTTCTACAGGGGCATCCGAAAACTTCTGCCATTCTTCAAATTCCTTACCACAGTTTTCGCAACGATATTCGTAAATCGGCATGTACTAACCTCCGTCCCTTTGGCGTCTAAGAAGGGTTCCCTCGTTGCAGCAGGGCTGCATGCTCTTGATAATGGTCCAACATGGGGGCCATGTGGTTCATCCCAGACAGCAATTCGTGAGTGATCCCGTGCACCAGTTTTTCTTCCTTGTCACGATCGTCCGCACAGGCAAAGAAGTCCGCTCCGAACTTCCGGAATCGGACGATGTGAATCAGTTCGTGCGTCAGGACAAACAACCCAAGGCTCCACAGATCGTGTTCCGAAGATCTGAGGAGCGCAAGTAGTATGTTAGGATCCTGAAGCACGATCCCATAGTTTTCTACTCTTGGTTCGTTTTTGCCTCGGTCTGGCCTGCCACCAAAGCGGATCACGCTGGCAAACACTGCGTCTTCGTACAGATTTCGAGTGACGTGCTTCCGGGTAAAGACGGCGTAAGGATTGCGCTTCCAATCATCTTCAGTGAGGTCGAAGTATTTCTTCGTCAGCAGTTCAGCCACAGACGCCGCCTTGCCGAGAATAGCCAGGTCAGACCGCGTGAAAAACCCAGCTGCCACCATGACAAACCGCTCACTTGTTCTTGTGCCGTTGCCGTGCCCGAAGCTTTTTGTGTTTATGCTTTCGCATCTTCTTTCGTCGTTTTTTTACTACGCTCCCCATTCACACCTCTCTGGCATTTGTGAAGTTTGTACATTTATCACGCTCGGGGACGGCTGTCAAATACTCTCGGAAGAATTCGCGGCGTTCTTTTCACTTTTCTTCGGCCACGCATGGCCCTCAGGCCTGTTCGCGAACGAGCACTCGTCTCTGGCACGGTTCCCCATAGGGATTTTCCGAAAAAACGCAGCGATGACACCGCTACGTGTGCCGTCTCCTTGATATAAGATGGGAAAGCGTAAAAAAAACGCCTCCTGAAAGTCCTGGGAAGAAAATTCTTCGTTCACGTAACTCATCCGCGGCTCTTATGGTTTCTTGTACCCGATAGCTCCGCGCATGTCGCACCAATGCCTCTTTGCCTCTCGTGGAGCGTAATCGAGCCCCATCGCGGGACTCACATCGCTCCCGGAAGCTTGGTCTCTCTCCATCAATTAATGCATAGGTTCTCCCCGTCAAGGGGTGGCCGCTTTTTTTTGCGCATATCCGTCGGAATTATCGGTCGGCACAAACGCGACTCTTCTGGAAAGGCTCTCTTTCAGAGCAAGACAGGGGGTTCAGACGCCGCGAATTTCTACAGCAAAAAATCAAGGAATTTTCTTGACATCATCAGTAAAGTTAATTATGACAGAATATGAGATATTCTTCATATCAGAATCGTCTTTTCCTGAGGAACTGGTATGCGCATTACTACTACAAGCCGGTACGGGTGAGGGCTCTGTTTGATGTGGCTTATCATGGAGGCGGACAACCGACACAGATTAAGGACATATCCAGACGCCAAAAGATCTCACAAAGGTACCTCGAACAGATCTTCAACAAGTTGCTTAAGGCGGGCCTTCTCAAGAGCCGGAGGGGGCCGAGGGGCGGGTACATGTTGTCCCGCGATGCCGCGGAGATTACGGTAGGAGACATCATCGCTGCGGCCCAAGGTCCAATCGTTCCTGTGAGGTGCCTCGATGAATCGGGACACGATGCCAGAAGAAAGGACTGTGATATCTTAGATTGTTGCATCACGCGACACGTATGGAGAGAGACCCAACGGATGTTGGTCGACTATTACAAATCGGTGTCCATAGCAGACCTGTGCGCGCTCGCCAGGCAGCAGGGCGTTTCTCGGGACCTGGAAAACAAGTATATGTATTTCATCTGAGCGAAACTCTTGTCGCCACTTTGTCGCCCGAGAGGACCGCGCTCTGTTCCGGCCGCGGGATGAGTCGTTTGTCTCGGCCAGATTAGGAATAACAAGGCCCAGGCATAGACCCGGTGTTGCAAGTCGGTTTGATGGGCACCAAGACTCTCCCGGGGGGCTGGTCCCCAGACATGCTAGAGGAGGCCGGGTAGCTCTGCCCGGAAAATTCCTGCCGAAGCTGCCAGGTACCTGGATCGGGCCCTATATCGGCGGTCGGATGGATATGGGAATGATCCCGAACATTGGGCTGCTTTGGAGACGGGGCAGTATGTGCTGAGAGAATCCGCCTGGACAAACGTATGGTGAGAGTGCTATTCCAAGAGATGCCGGGGATTTTTCCGCAGGAACTTCCGCGTTCATGCCACGGGCATGTGGCGGTCGAAGCAAGGCTCCGTGCCCGGAGCACAGCTCCCCGAAGAAAGCATGTATGTTCAGGAGAGGTCTGAAGATTTGACCAGTACGTCCGGTAGATTCCACGCGGTTTTTCCCCTTTGGATTTCGACGTTCCTCTCTCTTGCTGCCGGTGTGGCACCGCGCTCTCCTCGTTTTCGTGCCCTCGTACGATTCGCGATCCCAATCCTCACGTACGAAGACAGGCCTGTTGGCAGGTTGGCATCCCAGATGGGGGCAACGATGAGAGTTTTCTCTCGCGGACTCCTGATTGTTTTGCTCGTGCTGTACGCACTGCCGATTTCCCGGGTTATAGCGGCAGGTTTCTGAGGACAAGTCGGTTTCACGCGAAAGTGGCGCAACGGCCTCCTCATGGAGGCTCGCTCAGACTGGCGACCGGGGGTGGGCTCACGAGGCCAAGGAATCAACCAACAGAGCGAAAGAGATTTCCCCCAATGGCAAGTCGAAGTCGGCTGCTGCGGAAAAAGTGTGGCGCAGCGAGGACCTGGACATTCTCGGTATCGGCATGGGGGTTGGCGACCTGGATGGAGACGGAAACAATGAAGTGGTCATCATCAGTCCCAGCACCGTGTACGTGTATCGCGTTACGCAAGGTCGGCTGGACCTGGTGACTGAGTACTCAGCGGGTTCGCTCGAACTGAAATCCGTTGATGTAGCCAAGATAAGGAAGCAGGGACCCTGTCGCATTTACATTACCGCACAGAATAGAGGAACTGTGGCCTCATTTGTCTTGGAACTCCGCAACCGCGCTCTCGAACCGGTAATCCAGGATGTGCGTTACTATCTTCGCGTGATCAACTACCCAACTCGAGGGCCGATCCTGTTGGGGCAGCGCAAAGGCATGAGCAGGATTTACGAGGGCCCCGTGTTCCGCGTGAACGACAAAGGAACCGAGTTGGAGGAGGCTGGCCGTTTCGGTGTTCCCCTGAAGATTCCCATCTTCGGGTTTGCCATTGGAGATCTGGACGGCACACGAACCCCCCTGATCGCGATGTACGACAAGAGTGATCATCTCCGCGTCTATGGTCCTCATGGCAAGCGAATGTATGTGTCCAAGGAATTCTACGGAAGCTCTGACGTCATTCTCCGCTCGGCCGGCCCAGAGGAGCGAAAGGAATCTTCGAGTGATTTCGAGGAAGGGGGCAAGGCTTTTTTCAGGCCGAGAATCCTCTGTATGGACTTGAACCACAGCAATGTGTACAACGTCACTCGCGCTCAGCCATAGTTCCAAGACCATGAGATACCTCTCCCGCAGCAAGATGCTTGAAGACGGGAAGGTGTGTGCGCTGGCCTGGAACGGTGATACGCTCGTGGAAAAGTGGCAGTCGCCTGCTCTCCAAGGGATGGTGACGGATTTTTCGGTGGACTTCTTACCTGGACTGGCAGGGCGGAGACTCATTTTGCTGGAGAGAAAAAAGACCGACTGGCTCTCTTTCATCAGATCAAAGAGTCAAGTAAAAGCGTACGATCTCGATGCCGTGATTGCCGGGGGACTGGAAAACGAGCGAAGGTGAGCCTCCGACTGTTCGCCGCTCAAGGACTGCCGGACTGGTTAGGCCACCGCGCGGCATCTCACAACCGTCTCTCAGAAAAGGGAACGACCCCACGCACACCATTTTGTCGAGTGGAAAGCCCTGAGAAAGGGCCTTCCCACTCCGAGCCGATTCCGTACGAGAAAGCTCAACCCGTCGCGGCCTTGGATGCCCACGCAGAGTCGTCGGTTTCGGGAATCTGAGCCAGTATAGCGAGACGCACGGCTTCCACCTTGCGGTACACTTCCTGGGGAGATCGAGGGGTGCCCTCCACCGTGAGCAGCTGCTTCACCGTGATACCAAAGTGTTTCTCGTTCTCCAATAGGTACGGGTGGATCAGATTCCAGTCCTCGTCGGTAAGCTCGCCGAAACGGCCTCCATTGAGTTGTTCGTCCACAATAGTCTTATGGGGATCCCGGATGTAAATGGCCCCGCCTGAGGCCAAGGAAAAGAGGTTGGACCCAGGATAGGGACGTTCGAGAAACTCGATCTCACCGTCTTCATTCATGGTGAGCCCATTCACGACCACAAACCCGCCCCCTTTGTGCGGATCGCCGGCCATGAAGCTCTCGGCCAGGAAATCCAAAGCGGTCCCGTTGATGACCACTCTCGGGCTCCCCGCAGCATTGATGAGGGGTCGACCCGCTGCATTCCCTAGCACAAAAACCCTTCCGCCTTTGGCGCCATACATGAAGCATTGGCCCACGTCACCATGAACCACGAAGAGGCCTCTCTTCATGATCTGACCAAGCTGATCCTGGCCGTTTCCATGTATGTGGATTTCCATCCCGTCAATGCCGCTGGCCACGTAATCACCGGAGGAGCCGTACAGGTCGATCCGGACATCATCGGTGCGAGGACCAAAGCCGCATCCTTCGAACCGCTGTCCTCTCAGATCGAACAGGATGAATCGGCGCCAACCCAGCACGAACGCGTCCGCGATGAACATCGAGTCGCAAAGATCGCCCTCTGGCTGAAAATTGCTCGCATCCACCACAAGGGTACGTTCCACGGAAAGAGGCGGTCGCAAGCCTTTCCTCGTGGCGAAATCCACGAGCGCGTAATTTCCGATCCTGCCCGTCTCTGTGACCTTGGGCAAGGACCGCAAGGTCAGATTCAACTCGTCCATCACAAGGCGAATCAGGGCTGAACGTTTCTTCGCACCAAGGGGGAAGCGCCTGTCCAGCATCATGGTGAACGCTTCGATGACGGTGTTCAAGAAAGGCGCGTGAGAACGCGCTCTCCAGCCTGCACGGCCGATTGCCCATCTCAGACCGTTGTAATCCCATTGAGATACCCGCTCGACAAAGAGGTCGAACAACTTTGTGGGATCGCCCGAGCTCAGGGCCTGAATAAACGCCGGTCTCGCGTCAAGGTCGTATCCTGCAGGCTTCACCACGGGCACGGTGACGTCCATGGGAGGCCGACGCTCCACGGTCACCTCGCGACCGAATTTGTCAAAACACTTCAGAGAGCCGCGAACCGTCTCCGTTCGGCACCACATTGAACATGAACGCACCGCCATCGGAAGACGATCCACCCCTCGCGTTCCAGTATTTGTCCGCGACCGGGCTGAAGCGCGGATCTTCCGCGGCTAAAGACCGGAGAGTCGCATCAATGGCCTGCTTCTCGGAGCAGATGAGTCCGATCTGGACTTCCCCGTCGTACAAAGAGAATACCTGCGGACGGAGCATGGAGGTATCGGTAATACCGAGCAACTGGAACGTCTTGGATTCAGGCATATTTCTCGCGATGATGAAAAACCAAGGTCCGTCCGGTGACGCATGCAGGTGAGTTGCCTGAACCATTTCGTACAGATACTGTTTTTCAGGCGGCAGCAGATCGAAATCCAGCTCACCGGTGGGGGCCAGGGCCTCGATGATTACCTCCAGAGGGTACCCGTACACTCGATTCCACAAGTCGAAGAGCATGACACTGACTTCTGTGTCAGTCATGAACAGCGGCTGCATGCCGCGTTGCTTCAAATATTCGCACGTCGCGTGATAATTCGCGAAGTCACCGTTGTGCACCAGGGCCTCGTTCAAGCCGGTGAACGGATGTGCGCCGCCAGGATGCCAAACCCTCCCTCTGGTGGGGTACCGCTGGTGTGCGATCCACACGTGAGCCTGGAAGTCGTCCAACTTGTAGTACCGGACCACGTTCTCCGCGTACCCCACGATCTTCAATATCATCACGTCGCGACCGTGGGAGAGCACAAACGCCTGTTTGTCTCCCAGGGAGGTATAGAAACGCGTGTTCAACCGGAACGTGTTTCTGCTCACGAACTCGTCTTCCGCGAAGCGTTCCGCCATGCCCTGAAAATGGTTTTCGTCGATGAATTGCCGCAACACCGCGGGCTTCACGCGCACAAAGGCCCTCCAGATGTCCGGAGGCCGCACGTCCAGTCCTTCGAGTTCCCGAAAATCGGCCACATGGTCGAGAAGTTGTTCATGGGCCACATCGAAGAACGGCGTGACGAAACCTTCCTTGAGCGCGGACAGACAGCCGGGTTCCAGGAGTGCCACGGCGCTTACCTGCGGTCGAATCGGCGGGATCAATGTCTGAAATCCTTCGAGGGCTATCACGTGACCTTGGAGCGCGCCAACGGCAAGGTCGTCTGGGGCGTGATGGAGCTGGAAGCGACGGGACTTGAACTGCGTTATCGAGATTCGGTCCAAGACTCGAATCATGTCGAATCCAGCTATCTCCTCTATGGCGATGAGTTCCAAGACGTGCAGGCCATCTTTCGGTTTGTGGACGACCTGTCACCCGCAGATCGAGAGCGCCGCCAAAAGGACTTGGAGCGTCACTTTCATCCGGGACCGGTCATCCGGTCGATCCGAGCCACGCAGCACTTTTTTACACTGGCGAACGACTCCTTGAGTGAAGTGTTGGGTCTGATCATGGGACGCTTACGCAAGCCCGCCGGGCGCTATATCACGGATGCCAGTGACGACTATCTCAAGCGCTTTAGTACAGAGGTGGTCGGGTCGGTGGGCAGCACGTACGATCCGCTGCTGGAACGGTTGATCGGCAAGAAGATCGTCGTCGAACTGATTGAGAACGACGAATCGCATGAGCATGTCGGCATTCTCAAGAACTATTCGCCAGATTTCTATGAGTTGCTCGACGTGCAATATCCCCAACGACAGTCCTTGGCGCTGGCGGAAAACGGTGAAGTGGCGGCCAAGCATCTCAAGGTGGTCACCGCGGATGGCGTCGTGCGGGTGACCAATACGACGACGCAGCCGCTGCTGCTCCAGTCGATGCAGATCGGTGAGCAAGAGGAACTGCTCAACGTAGTCGTGGACGGTGAAGAAACGGTCGAACTGCACCCGGAAGAGACGGGACAACCGGCGTCGATGACGGTCAAAGTCGTGCGCGAACTCGACATGGTCGTGCCACGCCGCCGCTGTATTGTTCGGCATCGCGCCGAACGGTACGAGCCAACCGTGATCCCGGAGATCATCTTCGACATCGGCGTTATGCTGCCGCGGCACCTCCGTGGAGGATGGGCGCGAGGTGCGTCTGCGGAGCCGGTTGGATAAGAACCCGCATTCGGCACTGTTGGCCTCGAACCTGGGGATTCTGCTCATGCAGCGTGGTCAATATGAGGAGGCCGGGACCTGGCTGGAGAAGGCGTATGCGGCGCGCTATTCGCTGCCCGACAACGGGCGGCGTACCCTGATGCTGCTGCACGAGGTGCGCCGCCGACAGGCCAAATCGACCGGTCCGAATGAAGCTGTGACCGAAATGATGCCTGCGCCACCGTCGCCGCCACGCGAGGCGGTCTCGACTGCCGTGCACATCACCGATGGCGCGCGGCCCTTGCCCGGTCGGCGATAATCATCGGCTTTCCGAATATTATAACGGCCTGCGCTTGTGAGCAGGCCGTTTTTGTGTTCATCGATATGAGTGTGCATGACGGCAAACTTGGAAACCGGCGCAATATAAGAGTCGTCTGCTGCACGCAGACTATAGTGGACCCCTTATTGTATGTGCTAATCTCCCTGACAAATTCGGATTCGTAACCTCTTCGCTATGCTCGCAACCGCTGCTTTTCGCTCAACAGTTTCTCCTTGTTGGGCCGATTGTCATCCATCAGAAAACTTGCCCATTCACGATCCTGCTTGTCAATGTTTTCTTGCCAATAGATAAGCTTATGATAATAGTAGTCGATTTTTCCGCGAACCGGCTCTTGATATCCAGCTTTTTCCAAACTTGAAGACAAGCGATGTCAACTCATAAAAGGGAAGCCCTAAAGCGTGAGTCTCAACATGAACAGTCGCACCGCGTGACCAATCGCATGGCATAATGCGCCATATACCCGGTCATCTATTTCTTTCGCGACAGCATGGGCACCCAAAATTGCCTGTTTTGCGGCAGACATCTTAATTTTACCGCTTGACCATGTTTCGCAAAGCGCCAATGCCGCTCTTGGCCTTAACTCATATGGATATTTTTCTTCGAACTGAGCGAGTGGAACTTGCGCACAATCCAGCGCCCACATAACGAGCGTACGGTGTTTTTGCTGTTCTATCAGCCGTTTGAGATCATATAAACATTCGCTGTCACGAGCAAACAGTACCGTATTTTTCTTATTTAACCTTTGCTCCACGTCAGAAAACATGGCAAAGCCTCCCTGCGTGAAGCAAGAAGGTTGATCAAAAATACGGTACTGTTTTCTCGTGACAGCGAATGTCTATATGATCTCAAACGGCTGATAGAAGAGCAAAAGCACCGCACGCTCGTTATGTGGGCGCTGGATTGTGCGAAGTTCCACTCGCTCAGTTCGAAGAGAAATATCCATATGAGTTAAGGCCAAGAGCGGCATTGGCGCTTTGCCAAACATGGTCAAGAGGCAAAATCAAGATGCCTGCCGCAAAACAGGCGATTTTGGATGCCCATGTGTCGCGAAAGAAATAGATGACAGAGTATATGGCGCATTGTGCCATGCGATTGGTCACGCGGGTGCGACTGTTCATGTTGAGACTCACGCTTTAGGGCTTCCCTTTTATGAGTTGACATCGCTTGTCTTCAGGTTTGGAAAAGATGGATATCAAGAGCCGGTTCGCGGCAAAATCAACTACTATTATCATAAGCTTATCTATTGGCAAGAAAACATTGATAAGCAGATCGTGAATCGGAAGTTTTTTGATGGATGACAATCGACCCAACAAGGAAAAACCATTGAGCGAAAAGCAGCAGTTGCGGGCATAACGAAGAGGTCTCGAATCCGAATTTGTCAGTGGAATTAGCACATATAGGAATAAGGGGTACACTGTAGTCTGCTGCAGAAGACACCTCATATATTGCACAGATTCCAAGTTTGCCGTCATGCACACTCATATCGATGAACACAAAAACGGCCTGCTCACAAGCGCAGGCTGTTGTAATATTCGGAGGGCCGATGATTATCGCCGACCGGGCAAGGGCCGCGCGCCATCGGTGATATGCACCGCCGTCGAGACCGCCTCGCGTGGCGGGTCGGCGCAGGCATCATTTTCGTCTCAGCTTCGTCCGGGCCGGTCGATTTGGCCTGTCGGCGGCGCACCTCATGAGCAGCATCAGGGTACGCCGCCCGTTGTCGGGCAGCAAATAGCGCGCCGATACGCCTTCTCCAGCCAGGTCCCGGCCTCTCATATTGACCACGTGCGGATGAGCAGATCGCCCAGGTTCGAGGCCAACAGTGCCGAATGCGGGTTCTTATCCAACCGGCTCCGCAGATGCACCCCGCGCCCGTCCTCCACGGAAGTGCCCCGCAGCATGACGCCGATGTCGAAAATAATTCCGGGATCACCGATTTGCAGGCTCGTACCGCGGCCCGATGCCGTAAACAAAGTGGCGGCGCGGCACGACCATGTCGAGCTACGGCGCACGACCACGACCGTCATCGACACCGGTTGTCCAGTCTCTTCCGGGTGCAGTTCGACCGTTTCTTCACCGTCCACGACTACGTTGAGCAGTTCCTCTTGCTCACCAATCTGCATCGACTGGA